>NZ_CP130043.1:3977500-5857139 GCF_030505375.1 Pseudomonas kielensis | reverse complement strand
CATACGTTAAGGAGGCATCCCCGTGGCAACCATGAGAGCGGCGGTTTTCGTTGAAAAGAACCGGATCGTGCTGGAAGACAAGCCCGTCCCTGAGGTCGGTCCGCTGGACGCATTGGTGCGTATCACCACCACGACCATTTGCGGCACCGATGTGCACATCCTGCGTGGCGAGTACCCGGTGGCCAAAGGGTTGACCGTGGGCCATGAACCGGTTGGCGTCATCGAGCGGCTGGGCTCACAGGTGCGCGGGTTTGTCGAAGGGCAACGGGTGATCGCCGGCGCCATCACGCCCAGCGGCCAAAGTTACGCCTGCCTGTGTGGCTGCGGTTCCCAGGACGGGCCGGACACCCGCCATGGCTTTCGGGCTATCGGCGGCTGGAAGTTCGGCAACACCATCGACGGCTGCCAGGCCGAGTACGTGCTGGTCCCGGACGCACTTGCCAATTTATGCCCCATTCCCGACGGGCTCAGTGACGAGCAGGTGCTGATGTGCCCGGACATCATGTCCACCGGATTTTCCGGGGCTGAGCGGGGTGAGGTGAACATTGGCGATACCGTTGCGGTGTTTGCCCTGGGCCCCATCGGACTGTGCGCGGTCGCCGGTGCACGGCTCAAAGGCGCGACGACGATCATCGGCGTAGATGCCGTGGCCGAGCGCATGAGCGTTGCACGACAATTGGGTGCGACCCATGTCGTCAATTTCAAGGACGGCAACGTGGTCGAGCAGATCATGGCCCTGACCGATGGCCGGGGTGTCGATGTTGCCATCGAGGCCCTGGGTACCCAGGGCACGTTCGAATCGGCGTTGCGGGTGCTGCGTCCGGGGGGACGGCTCTCGAGCCTGGGCGTCTACTCCAGCGATCTGCGTATTCCCTTGGACGCCTTTGCTGCCGGGTTGGGCGATTACAGCATTGTCACGACCCTGTGCCCGGGCGGGAAGGAGCGCATGCGCCGCTTGATGGCGGTGGTGCAGAGCGGTGGTGTGGACCTGTCGCCGCTGGTGACCCACCGCTTCAAACTCGATGATATTGAAGCGGCCTATGAATTGTTTGCTCACCAACGGGACGGTGTGATGAAGGTCGCGATTACGCCGTGAGGCTATGCGCGCTGATTCTCGACGTAATACGGAGGTCGCTATGATCATTGATATCGAGGAGCAACGGGCAAGCCATTGCTGGGTCGTGTGCATGGATGACTTTAAAGTGAACTTCAACAGCCGGGGGGAAGCACAGGCATTTGTTGGCCTGCTCAAGGCCCGCATCGCGGCGCCCCATGTCTGGCCAAGTAGCGCGGGCCTGGCACATGACACACCACGCAAGCCCGGCCGGCAAACGGCTTACGTCACCAAGGGCAAGCGCGTTTGTGCCGACCCCGTGGAGTAACGATGTGGTCCAGTGCCGGGCGCCGCTCAGCCAGATGACAACCCAATGAACGGGGCCGTTGGGCTGACCGGTGCAGCTGCTGCGCTGGGGATTGGCATGCTCATCGGTCTTGAACGCGAACGGCACAAGGGGCAGGGCGAGACCCGCGCCTGTGCGGGGTTGCGGACATTCGCCATTACGGCGTTGCTGGGGTATGGGGCGATGCAAGTCGGGGGCGGCTTGCTGGTAGGCATCGTGGCCATCACCCTGGGACTACTCGTCACAGTGGCTTACTGGCGAAGCCTGAGCGACGACCCCGGCGTGACCAGCGAAGTGGCGTTGTTGACGGTGCTGGTGCTGGGAGCGTTGTGCGGCAGGAGCCCGGAGCTGGCGATCGCTATCGGCGTGGTGCTGGCCGGACTGCTGACGTATCGAGAGAAGCTTCACCACTTTGCCCGCAGCCAATTGACGGATGCGGAGCTGGGCGACGGCCTCATCCTCCTGACGGCTGCATTGGTTGTGCTGCCGTTGGCGCCTGACCGTTTCATCGGTCCCTATGCTGCGATCAATCTGCGCACTATTTGCAGCCTGACTGTATTGCTCATGGCGGTGGGAGCGGTTGGGCACATCGCCGTTCGAACCCTGGGAACCCGTTATGGCTATGCAATCAGCGCCATTGCCTCCGGATTTGCCTCCAGCATCGTGACGATCGCCGCCATGGGCCATCTTGTCGCCCGGCAACCGGAAAACATGAAGGTTCTGAGCGCCGCCGCGATCCTGTCCAATATCGCCACCGTCACTCAGGTCGGCCTGATTCTGGGGGCGGTCGACCCCGGCCTGCTGCGCCATATGTGGGGTCCCCTGACCGGCGGTGCTGGCGCAACAGTCCTGTATGGCTTGTGCCTGATCTTCCCCAAGCCGGCGTCCGGTGCCAGCCAGCCGATCAAGGTCGGGGGGGCGTTCAATCTCAAACTGGCCCTGATTGTCACCTTGACCATGACCGGCATCGCCTTTGTGTCCTCCATGATGCTCAGCTATTTCGGCCAGGTAGGCGTGATGCTGACCGCCACCTTCAGCGGTTTTGCCGATGCGCATGCCTCCACGGCCTCGATCGCCACGCTGGCCAAGTCCGGCCAGTTATCCTTCGATGCCGTTGCCGTTCCCGTGCTGATTGCGATCAGCAGCAACTCCATCAGCAAATGCGTGGTGGCGTGGGTCAGCGGCGGGCGAGGCTTCGCCGCTCATGTGATACCGGGCCAAGTGTTGCTGACACTGGCGATGTGGGCAGGCTTGTGGATTTCCTGACGGACATCGCGCACGTCACTGACAAAAATCAAATGCCCAACGCTGGCAGCGATCAATCTGTAACTCTATTACTGGATTGAAATGGCCGCGTGCCGAGGTGCCCCATGTCGCAGACTCAACGTTTACTCTTGATCGCCCCTCCAGCCATGACGCGCACCCCGGCCTTCGACCGGGCCGCGGCGTTGGCGCTGGCGATGCAAATGCCCGTGCACATCGTGGCGTTCGACTATTCACAGGCCCTGGCGGTGTCGGGATTGTTCGCCCCAGAGCAATTCGCCCTGGCGCGGGATGGCTACCTGCAAACCCATCGCCAATGGCTCGCCGATCAGGCCGCATTAATGAGCAAGCATGGCGTGGAGGCGACCAGCGAGGTGGTGTGGGTTCAGCATCCCTACGAGGAAATCCTCAACTTCATCAATGAAATGCCGCTGGCACTGATCATCAAGGATGCCCAGGAAGAGTCGGCGTTCAAGCGGGTATTTTTCACACCGCTGGATTGGCAGTTGCTGCGTGACTGTCCTGTGCCGGTGCACCTGGTGACTACGCCATTGAATGCCCGGCCGCGCAACGTAGTGGCCATCATTGATGTGCTGCGCGACGAGGAGCAGGACACGGTGTTCAACGACCAGATTATCGATGCAGCCGCCAAACTGGCCGCCATCTGTGAAGCCAATCTCGAACTGCTGCATGTCTATGACTGGACGGCTGTGTACGCCCAGGACATGGGCTTTGGTGCATTGCCGTTGGCCACCGGGCTCTATGAAATGCTGGGAAAGGCCCAGCATGAAGCGTTTTCGGCCATTGCTGAACGCCACGGCGTGCCACCGCAGTGCAGGCACTTCGTAGAGGGAGCCCCCGTGCCGAGCATTTGTGCATTTGTCGGTGAGCACGACACCGATGTCATTGTCATGGGCACGGTGCAGCACAAGGGCTTGAGCAAACTACTGGGCACCACGGCCGAGCAACTTCTGCATCGGGCGCCGTGCAGTGTGCTCGCGATCAAACCGGGAAAAATGCTGCAATCCTGAGGGATGGATCACCCCGCGATGAACCGTTGGCCGGAACATCGCGGGGCGATTTTTTACAGGTAAAGCCGGTGAATGACCTGACGGCTGTCGTCAGGGTCATTGTGCGTCTCGAAACCCAGCGCCTTGGCCAGGTCGCGCATTGGCGCATTGCTGGAGGCGTCCACCGAGTACATCTGGTGAAAGCCATTCTTGCGGGCGGCCTTGATCAGATGCTCCATCAGTAAGGTGCCCAGCCCCAGGTGGGTCCATTCATCGGCAACCGTCACGGCGCATTCACACTCATGCTCGCGGGTGGTCGCGTAACGGCTGACGCCGATCTCGATCAGTTGCCCGTTTTCATGGACCAGGGCGATGTAGGCCATACGCTGCTTGTTGTCCGTGTCCATCAACTGATTGAGCATCGCAGCACCGGGCTCATTGACCTGCGCGAGAAAGCGCATGTGCCGGGATTCGGGGGACAGCCGCTTGATGAACGCGTATTCACGGTCGCGGTCCTTTGGCGCCAGTGGCCGGATCAGCACGTGGCGCCCATCCGTGAGCGCTTCAATCCAGTGTTGCCCAGTGACCGCGGTGTAAGCCGCCGCAGCCCGATCATTGTGCTCTTTGACGTTAAGCATGGGAGTACTCCTCCAGTGCGGTTGGCAAGTCGGGAGCGCGACACAACTGCCGCGTGTGATTGCTGTTCTACACCCTTGCCCACGCCTGGATCTGATCTGGATCAGACAACCGGGACGACGGCACGGGTTGGCCTGTGCTTGATGTAAATCAAACGGCGCCCGATGAAGGCGCGCAGTCTTGAACCCTGCCGACACTCGATGGCCGGCGATGACCGGAGGTGTGTGATGGGTAAATATCAACGTTTTCTCTTGATCGCTGATCAAACTCTGCACCAGTCGCCAGCACAGACTGCGCGCCGTCGCGTTGGCCATGGAGGCCGGCGCCGTACTGGAGGTGCGAGCCTTCGTCGAACCTGCGCCGGTGGTTCATTATTGGGAAGAACAAGTCGACGATGCCGCGCAGCAGCGTTACTTGCGTCGCCACCGTCGCTGGGAGGCCGAAGAACTGGACCGCCTCAGCGACCTGGGGCTGCAGGCAACCGTCAAAACCGTCTTCACGACCCATCCGCTGCTGGACATTCTGAAGACCGTCGAGGATCTCAAGCCCGATCTGTTGATCAAGGATGTCACCCTCGAACCCGTGCTCAAGCGGGTGTTCATTACCCCACTTGATTGTCACTTGTTGCGTGAGTGCCCGATCCCGGTGCACCTGGTCAACCAGGTCCGCTACAGCTTGCCTCACCGAATTGTCGCGGCAGTGGACCCGTTCGACCCCTCGACACACATCAGCGGACTGAACGACACCATCATTCAGACGGCGAACGCCCTGGCCCTGCAATGCGATGCGCCGTTACACCTGCTGTACGCCTATGACTTATCGCCCGCGTTCAACAGCGACGCACCACTGGCCGGGGGCGGTTGGGGCGTGGACGTGATCGATGAACTGCGCCAATCCTTGCACCAGGCGTTTATTACATTGGCGCAGCGTTATGGCGTGCCACCCGAGCGCCGGCATTTCGTCATGGGCCTGCCGGTGCCGGTGATCAGTGAGTTTGTCCAGCAGTACCTGGCCGATGTCGTGGTCATGGGCACGGTGCACCGCACGGGTGTCGAGCGGTTGATCGGTAGCAACACAGAGCGCGCGCTGTACTCGGTGCCCGGCAGCATTCTGGCGGTCCGGGCCAATCGCTGACGCCTGGCCATGAGCGGTTTGCGTCGAGTTTCCCCCTCACTTGGAGATTGATCGTGAGCCAGTATCAACGTCTGTTACTGATCATCAATCCGCTGCTGCGTCATTCCCCAGCCTTGAATCATGCAGCCTCACTGGCCAAGGCCAGCGGCGCGAGTTTACATATTGCGGCGCTGATCCCCTCGCTCAAAAGGTTATCGCTGCTTGAGAAGGGCGATCGAACACTGGCACGCGAGCAATACCTGCAGGACCATCGCAGCTGGCTTGAGGCTCAGGCGCAGAACTTGCGTGGCCGGGGAATTGAGGTGACCACGCAGGTGACGTGGGCGCAGGACATCAAGCAAGACATCATCGATGACGTCACGCAGATGCAGCCCGACTTGTTGATCAAGGAAATTGACCATGCCTCAGTGCTCAAGCGGGCCTTGTTCACCCCGTTGGACTGGCATTTGTTACGTCACTGTCCGGTACCGGTTTATCTGGTGGGCGGCAGTGGCTTGGGCTTACCCCGTAAGATTGTCGCGGCCGTCGAAGTATCGGATGTCGAGTCCGCCGACGACGAACTCAATGACCGAATCATCAAGCAGGCGTGCAGCCTTGCCATGCAGTGCAACGCCGAACTGCATTTGCTCTACGCCTGCGATATTTCGGCTGTTTTCCTGGCGGACATGGATGGCCTCACGCTCGCTGACCTGACGAAAGAACTTCGCAGGGACCTGGAAAAGTCCTTCCTTCGGTTGGCAGGGCAGTTCGGTGTGCCCTCGGATCGTCGACACTTCATCGACGGGCATCCGGTCAAGGTGTTGAGTGAATTTGCTGATGAACACAACGTGGATGTGATCGTGATGGGCAGAGTCCAGTCCCATGGTTTGGACAAGCTCCTGGGCAGCACCACCGAGCATATCCTGTATCAGGTGCCCTGCTGCGTTTTGGCGGTCTAGATCCCATAGGTACAACGGTTGATGGCAACGCCTGACTCGAACGCGATAGCGACTATTTGCGTTTCCAGTATTTCTGCATTTCCAGAAACAGAAAGGAGGCAGTCCAGGTGATGAGTACCAGCCCGGTCAGCGCTTGCAGCCCGGTCAGATACTTGATGTCGCCCACCGGTGAAATATCGCCAAAGCCGATCGTCGTGTACGTGGTGAAGGAAAAGTACACGCAGTCCATCAGTGAACCGTCGAAGTTGCCCGTCAAACGGCCCCATCGACCGGCGTGCACCATGAGGTAGTAGACCAACGCGAAGCACCAGACCTCTGTTGCGTGGGCCAGCAGAGCGCCGAAGACCCCGACGACAATTCTGAAGCGGCTCCAGAGTTTGAGTCGCGGCAGCCAATCGTTCAGTCGCAGCAGGCACTCGTAGTGGATCACGACGGCAATGATGACCACCAGCATATTGATCAGCGTGACTGCCAGCATGGCAAAGCTCCAGGAGGAGGGGCGGGTAGTCGGGGCGCGTTGCCGGGCGTATGAGCTCCAGCGGTCAATGTAGTTCTACACCTCAAGGCCGGAAAAAGGTTGAGCTGAATCAACCATGGATGGACTAAGCCAGAGCGATTCGTTTCATTGTCGGCAGAGCCTGATTCGTTGATAAAAATCAGGTCCCCCCCTCGGCATGACACCCAATAATCAACGGGCAGGCAGAAACCAGGGCGAGGTACGTGATGCACAAGCTCAAACGCATTCTATTGATAGCCCCCAGCGAAATGACCCTTACCCCGGCGTTTGAGCGTGCGCATGCCTTGGCGTGTGCAACCGGGGCGTTGTTGCACATTGTCGCGTTCGATTATGTTCAAGCGTTGGCGGTAGCCGGGCTGCTGGACCACGAGGCGATGGCCCAGGCACGGGAGGGTTACTTGCAGGTGCACCGTCATTGGCTGGAGCAGCAGGCCCGGTTTTACCGGTGCGCTGGCCTGCAGGTGAGCACCGAAGTGGTCTGGGCACGGTCGAGCCTGACCAACCTGCTGGAGTACGTGAACGACTTCCGTCCGGACCTGGTGATCAAGGACACCCATTACGTGGCGGCACTTGACCGGGCCTTTCACCGGCCTCTGGACTGGCGCCTGCTGCGCGAGTGTCCGACGCCCCTGCATCTGGTGACCAATGCCAGAAATCCCAAGCCCTTGAAAATCCTGGCGGCGATCGATTTGTCCCATCTGGAAGAGCTGACCCAGGGGTTGAATGACCGAATAGTCGATCTGGCCTCTACCCTGGCGACCAGCTGCGGGGCCGAGCTGCATTTGCTCAACGTCAGTCGGTGGTCAGAATTAGGCGATGTCCCGATGAGTGTGCCGACAAGCAGCCTTGATGACAGCTTGAGGGACGCGATTGAAGATACTCAGCAAGAGGCTTTCGATGTGCTTGCCGAGCGATATTGCGTCAAGGATGCCCATCGACATCTCCTGACGGGCATTCCCCACCAGGTCATTGGCGTGTTCGCGCAGCAGCATGCCTTCGACATGGTGGTGCTGGGCACGGTTTATCACCAGGCGCCGGAACGGTTCATGGGGGATACCGTCGAGAGCCTGTTGAACCAGGCCCCGTGCAGTTTGATGATCGTCAAACCAGTGCGCTCATTCGATTGAACGAGGTGCCATCGAGCCTGCAGTTGATAAAAATCAACTGCCCTTGGGCCAAAAGGAGCGATCAATAGCGCTCCTCTGAATGTTCAAGGGCAATGGCCATGCGAATCACGTTTCTAGGTGCCGCGGGTACGGTCACGGGTAGCAAGTACCTGCTGGAGCATGGCAACCAACATCTGCTGGTCGACTGCGGCCTGTTCCAGGGCTACAAGCAACTGCGACTGCACAATCGCGACCCGTTCCAGCTTCCGGTCGGCGACCTCGATGCCATTGTCCTGACCCATGCCCATCTTGATCACAGCGGCTATCTGCCCTTACTGGTGCGCAATGGCTACCGCGGCCCGGTCTACGCCACGCCCGCGACCTGTGAGCTGGTGAAAATCCTGCTGCTGGACAGTGGCCGCCTGCAGGAAGAGGAGGCCGAGTTCGCCAATCGCCATGGCTTCTCCAAGCACAGCCCGGCGTTGCCGCTCTACACCGAGCAGGATGCCCAGCAAGCCCTGAAACTGTTGCGGCCGGTGGACCTGCACCACTGCGTAAAAATCCTCCCGGACATGACCCTGCTGTTTCGTGGCGCCGGGCATATCCTGGGCGCCGCGACGGTGGAGGTGATTGCTGGCGGCCAGACCTTGGTGTTTTCAGGGGATCTGGGGCGCCCGGACGATCCGGTGATGTTCGCTCCAGAAACGGTCGAGCAGGCGGATTTTCTGCTGGTGGAGTCTACCTACGGTGATCGTCAACATCCGGTCGAGTCGCCACAGGCGCAATTGGCCGACGTCGTCACCCGCACGGCACTGCGCCGAGGAATTACCCTGGTGCCATCGTTCGCGGTGGGGCGCGCTCAACTGCTGATGTATCACCTGTATCAATTGAAGCGCAAACGGGCGATCCCGGATATTCCCATCTACCTCAACAGCCCGATGGCCACCGATGTCACGCTGTTGTACCAGCGTTTCCGGAACGAGCACCGGTTGTCCATGGAAGACTGCGAAGGCATGTGCCATGTGGCGAAATTCGTCCACACCGTCGACGAATCGAGAGCGCTTGATCAGCAGCGCACCCCGGCGGTGATTATTGCCGCCAGCGGCATGGCGACGGGAGGACGCGTGGTCCATCACCTCAAGGCGTTGGCGCCGAATCCGGTCAACACGCTGCTGATGCCAGGCTTCCAGGCCGGGGGCACCCGTGGTGCGCAGATTATTGCCGGTGCGCCGTCGGTGCGTATCCACGGCCAGGACGTGCCGATCCGCGCCGAGGTGGTATCGATGCAGACCCTGTCCGCGCACGCCGACGCCGATGAAATCATGCAGTGGCTGCGTGGGTTCAAGCGCCCGCCCAAACATACCTTCGTCGTCCACGGGGAACCCAATGCGTCGGATGTGCTGCGCCGGCGAATCAGTCAGGAGCTGGGGTGGTCGGTGTCGGTGCCGGAGTATCGCGATAGCGTCGAACTCTCCAGCATTGACCTCCCCGCAGATGCCTCACGCGAACCCAGAACGCCATAGTCCTGATAAGGATGGCGAGAGATCCAGCCATGGCAAACCACACGCTTTTGAGCCGGTATCACGCAGTTCGGGACTGGAGCAGGGAAGCTGTGCACCAATACCTGCACTGGATGGGGCCCCTGTCCTGGAAGGGTGAGGCAACCTTCTTGCTGTCGGTCTCGATGGCACTGATGGCGGGCTACCTCACGGTGTTCAGCTTTGCCTCTCACGCGGTGCAGGATCTGGTCGACGCGTGCACCGTGCGTTTAGAGGTCGAGTTTGAAAATGCCGAGATGTATGCCCTGCCCAAAACCCTGCCTCGGTCGTTGTGTGAATGCGTGACACATTCTCTGCTCGACAAAAACGGCATGGTGCGCCTGGCCATGCTCAACCAGCACATGCTGGACCCGATGGCCCTTGAACCCGTTACGCAACAGGAAGAAGAAGCCTGCATCAAAACCCTGTGGCTGCCCCATATCGAACTGGCCAAGGGGCAGGTGAGGCCCTAGCGCCTGCGCTCAAGCCTCGCTGCCTGCGGCAGATCGTCATGCACGCCGCAGCTTCCCAAACGTCCGCGCTTTTTTCGCCATGTGCCGAGGTGTGTAATGATCCGTCCATTGCGTTTGCTGTTTCTCGCCCCCTTTTCTCAAGTGACTCACTGCCCCGGGCTCGAATTTGCGGGTGATCTGGCACGTGCCTTGGGGGTGCCGTTGCACATAGCAGCCTTCACCGATCCCCATGGCGCGGAGTCGGCCGGCCCGGTAGGGGCCGAGTGCCCCGACATCGTTCGTCAGAGCCTATTGGCGCTGCGTCACAAGTGGCTGAAAGACGAAAGCGCGCGTTTGCAGGAAAGGGGCGTGGAGGCCCATCCTGAAGTCGTCTGCGCCAGCTCCTCCGCCGCGGAGTACGCCGCCTATGCCCATCGTTTCAAGGCGGACCTGATTCTCAAGGACATGCAGGCGCGGCCGGGGGTGGCGCATTGTGGATTGTCACCCCAGGATTGGGAGCTCTTGAGCATCAGCCCGGTCTCCGTTCTTTACGTCCAACCGGGCCCGACTCAAGTCCCCGGCCGGTTTCTGGTGGCCATCGACATGGAGTTCCAGGCGAAAGCGGGCGACAGCGACAATCATTCAATCATCGAGGCCGCCAAGCACCTGGCGAGCGCCTGTGGTGCTTCATTGCATGTGATCAGCGTTTACGACAGCGATGCTCCAGATCAGGGTGACCTGTCCCGGTACGACGCCCGCAAGCAGGCTTTCGATGATTTCGCCAGTGCGCATGGGATTGCCCGTGAACATCGGCATTTCATTCCCGGGGCCCCAGCGAATGCCATTTGTGCCTACCTGCAGCGCAGTCCCTACAACCTGCTGGTCATCGGCGCGGCCAATCACCATCTGCTGTCTTCGGGCATTGGGTTGACGGCTGAAGGGATTCTCGACAATGCCGGTTGCAGCGTCCTGGCAATCAAGCTCCCCGTTGAGGCCGCGCCCATTCAGGCAACCGAGCCCGGTGCTATTCGTCACGCGTCCAGTTGACGCTCAAGCCGTACGTATCGTCGCCATACTGGTAATCGGCCTTCCCTTTGAACGCGGCTTCCAGGGCATGGCCCAGGCGGTTGGCGAGGTGGATACCGGTGGTGGTCACGATCAGATCAGCCGCTGAGTCGCCGAGATGGATAATGCGTTCCAGGGCATGTTCGGCGTTTTCTTTCTTTTCGGTGTTTTCGATCAGGTGGATGATCTCGTTTCGATGCTTGAGCAAGAAGTTTCCCGACAGCGTCACCGTCGCCGCTGGCATCTGGTCTTCGATCCGTCGGCAGGCTGGGCACGTCACAGTGTGCGCATCATGAATGACCGTGCTTTCCGGATGTTTCCAGGTCCAGTTCCCGGCTTGGTAGACCGCGCTGCACTGCGGGCAGATGGCAGATCCTTCAACCCGCGGCAGCTTATAGGGGTCGTGGGTGGATGATTTGAACAGTTTGTCTTTTTGACTCTGCTGAAACTTGTCCATGGCTACTTTCCTTGCACGTGAAATGGGAAAGATCTGACCGGTTACCGTGACCGAAAAAGAGATCGCTTGCTCTTTCAGCCCGCTGGGAACACCTCGTTTTTCGCCTTTTCATTTGGACTCGGTTTGGTGCTCCACGAATTGATTTTTATCAATGCGTGGACATGAACTGACAGCCGGTCACGCCTGCGGTGCGTGCTTTTTTTTGGGTGGCCTGGGCGCGAGGGCGTTGTCGGTTTGTTGATAAAAGTCAACGTCCCTGGGGCCACTTCAGAGAAGCTGAAAAAACGCACCTGTTGTAAAACTGGCCGGGAGAGTTCCCTGATGGCTCACACTAAAATCGTGTTCCGAGCGGCCGCTCGCGAAAAAATCCTGAGTGGCGCCACACAGTTGGCGGATGCCATACGCGTAACGCTGGGGCCGAAATCCAAATCGGTACTGATCCAGAATAAATGGGGCAATCCGACCGTCTGCAATGATGGCGTCACGATCGCCAAACGCATTGACCTGCTCGACCCCGAGGAAAACCTGGGCGCGCAGATGCTGCGTCAGGCGGCCGAGCGCACAGGCGACGCGGTAGGGGACGGGACCAGCACATCGACTGTTCTGGCCCATGCCATCCTGGCCGATGGCATCCGCAACGTCGTCGCCGGTGCCAGTGCGATCGACCTCAAGCGCGGCCTGGATCGTGGCCTGTTGCTGGTCGTCCAATCCCTCGTAGCGCAGTCGCGCCCGGTCAGCACGCCCAAGGAAAAGGCCCAGGTCGCCACGCTGTCGGCGCATAACGATGCGGTGATCGGTCAACTGGTGGCAGACGCCCTGGAAAAGGTCGGCGTGGAAGGCGTCGTCAGTGTCGAGGAATCCAAGACCACCGAAACAGTGGTCGAGGTCATGGAAGGCATGCGGTTTGACCGGGGTTATGTCTCACCCTATTTCGTCACTGATGCCGAGAAGATGCAGGTCGAGCTCGATGACGCCTACTTGCTGCTCTGTGACCATAAGATCGGCGCACTCAAAGACTTGCTTCCCGTGCTTGAGCTCGTTGCCAAAAGCGGGCAACCCCTGGTGTTGATCGCAGATGACATCGAAGGTGAGGCGCTGACAACACTGGTTGTCAACCAGATACGGGGGGTACTGCGAGCGGTGGCGATCAAGGCGCCGGGCTTTGGGGATCGGCGCAAGGAAATGCTCCAGGACATGGCCGTTCTGACGGGGGCGACGGTGGTTTCCAACGAACTGGGCGTCCCCCTTGAACAGGTGCAACTGAGTCAGTTGGGACGGGCCCATCGAGTCGTGGTGCAAAAAGACAGCACGGCACTGATAGGGGGCGCCGGTACGCGCGAGGCCATCGAGGCGCGTTTGCAGCAGATCCGTGGGCAAGTAGACAGCACCACCAGCGATTACGACCGTGAAAAGCTTCAGGAACGGCTGGCCCGGCTCTCGGGCGGTGTCGCGGTGATCCGCGTCGGGGCGCCTTCCGAAGCGGAAATGAAGGCGCGCAAGGATGCACTCGATGACGCCATATCGGCGACCCGTGCGGCGATTGCCGAAGGCATTGTGCCGGGAGGCGGGCTTGCGCTGCTCAAGGCCGTCCCGCTTATCGCTGCCGAAGAGGCCCGTCATGAGGGGGATACCAGAACCGGCCTGCAGATTCTTCGCCGGGCGCTGGAGGCGCCGGCCAGACTCATCGCTGAAAATTCGGCCGTCGACGCCGGCGTCGTGGTGGCCCGCATGCTTGCCGAACCCGCGAACATTGGCTTCGATGCGTCTGCCAACAACTACGTCGACATGTTCGAAGCGGGCATCATTGATCCGACCAAGGTGGTGCGTATTGCCCTCGAAAATGCGGTGTCAGTCGCCAGTATCTTGCTGCTGACCGAGGCAACCATGACGGATATCCCCGAGAAAGAGTCAGCGGCCCAACCTCCTTTCCCGGAATGAAACGCCCATGTTGAGCAACGCTCAGGTATAGGAAGCCGCCTCGGTCATCGCCAGGTGATTGAGGATCGGGTTTTCGCCGTGCAAGTAACTCAGCGCCTGGTGCATCAATTGCAGGGCCTTTTCTTTTTTCTCGTATCGCTTGGCCGGATCGGCCTGACGTAGCGCGGCACCCGCGAGAGAAAAACAGCGCGTGGCCGCACGCAAGGACAGGAACAACGCCAAGGGTTTGCAATCTTGCGCTCCACCACTGTGGTTGATGTAACTGGACAACAGGCGTGCGCTCAACCTGTTCAGCCCATGGTGCTGAAGATCCATCAGTACAAAAGCCAGGTCGTAGAGCACATCGATGCAGGCAATCCGCTCACTGAATTCAATGCCATCAAAGAGTGTTGGTTGACCGTCGAGCAGGCAGATGTTGGCCAGGCGCATATCACCATGGCAGCGGCGAACGCGGCCCGCGCGACGGCGCTCTTCCAGGCAATCGGTCAACGACTTCAACAGGGTCCGGGAGGTGTGAGCAATGGCGGTGACGGCCGCGGCGTCGAGGACAGGGATATAACGCGACATTTCCCTTTGGTTCTTCTCGATTTCTTCATACAGGTCCGAGAGGCGACCGAAAGCAGGGGTGATTTGCGCATTGGCATGAAAGCGGGCGATCTCGGCCCCCAACTGTTCCATCATCGGTTTAGTCAGGCGCCCTTCAACGGCCATGCGGTCAAACAGCCGATCCTGAGCAAAACGGCGCATCACCACGAGCCAGTCAACCACGTGCCCGCAACCGTTGAGCGCCAACCGGCCCTCGGCCTGGCGAGTGATCGGCAGCAGGTGCAAGTACAGCGTCGGCGCTGTTCGCCGATTGAGTAACAACTCGGCCTGACAGGCCATTTTTCGGTTTTTCAGGCTGAGGAAGTCCAGCTCGGCAAACGCCACGGCGCGTTTGAGTTTGTAGGCGCGGTCGGCCTGCAGAAAAATCACCGAACCATGGGTCTCGATCCGTTGCACTGGCTCATTTGAAGTGCCGTAGCTGGACGGCCTGGAGAGAAAGGCAATCACCTCGTCTTGCAGGTTGTTCATTCTCGTCTCCACGCCCGCAGCGGACTTTTCGGCAGTCTGAAGGAGGGCTAAGCGCGGTGATTGATATTGATCAAGTGCGCTGGAATGAAACGCTGCCCGTTTGCGGGCCTCACACCGGTTTTTGATATTTATCAACGTCGGGCATCGTCCAGCGGAGCAGCCTGAATCAACGCTGGTGCTGGGCCGGCGTGGACGCAACGGCCGAGCCCTAAGAGGGTTGGCGGCAAGCGTTGAAGCCCTCTGCCTGGAGCCAGAACATGAGCCAGTATCAACGGCTGTTACTCATCACCCACCTGGCCCTGCGCCATTCTCCGGCAATCGACCAGGCGGCAGCCCTGGCCCAGGCCAGCGGTGCACGTTTGCACATTGCGGTGTTGATTCCGACGTTGAAATTGTTGTCGTTGCTCGAAACCGGCGACCGGGACAAGGCGCGGGAGCGTTACCTGCAGGACCATCGCGACTGGCTGGCGGACCAGGCCAGCACACTGCGCAGCAGAGGGCTCGAGGTGAGCACCGAGGTGGCGTGGGCTGATGACATGGAGCAGGACATCCTGGATCACGTCAACGCGTTGCAGCCCGACCTGTTGATCAAGGAAATCCAGCATGAGTCAGTGTTCAAACGCACATTTTTCACGCCGCTGGACTGGCACTTGCTGCGCCATTGTCCGATACCGGTTTATCTGGTGGGCGGGACTCACCATACCCTGCCGCGCAAGATCGTGGCGGCGGTCGACGCCTCGGCGGGGCAGCCGGAAAACAGCGAGCTGAATGAGCGCATCATCCGCCAGGCCTGCAGTCTCGCCATCCAGTGTGATGCCGACTTGCACCTGCTGTATGCCTACGACATTTCGCAGGACTACCTGGAGGAATTGGGCGATGGCTTGAAACTGTCAGCGCTGAACAAGGGACTGCGCAAAGCGCTGGAAAAATCATTTGTGGAACTCTCCGGTCGGTACGGCGTGCCCGCTAACCGCCGGCATTTCATTCTGGGGCAGCCGGTCTCGGCACTGTGCGAGTTCGCCGACAAGCACCAGGTGGATGTCATCGTGATGGGCAGAGTCCAGTACCAGGGGATGGAGAAACTGCTGGGCAGCACCACCGAACATATTCTCTATCAGGTGCCCTGCAGCGTACTGGCGGTCTAGGGACGGCCGATGACGACTACCGACAACGACGGGCCAGCGCGGCGCCAGCCATTGCCAGGCCGGGTCGCGGGCTCTGCTCAACAGTTCGCTACTCCAGGGGGCATCATGCATCGGGCGATCCTCAAGAAAAATCTGGCCGACTTGCCGTTAACGCCGAACTGGCTTGATAGCGTGCAGGCTCGGGAGGCCTTTTCCTGGCAGGTGCAAGCCCATGCCCTGGCGGGTTTGCCGGGCGGTGGTTTGAACCTCGCGTATGAGGCCGTGGATCGGCATGCGCAGGGGGCGCATCGACGGCATACGGCATTGCGCATTCTTGATCGCAATGGAGGTGGTTGCGACATCAGTTACGGCGAACTGAGCACCTTGAGCAACCGATTTGCCAGTGTCTTGAAGACGCTGGGCGTGAGGCCCGGCGAACGGGTATTCGTACTCTGTGGCCGGGGGCTGGAACTCTATCTTGGCGTGCTCGGCGGCCTGAAACTCGGTTGCGTGGTGTCGCCATTGTTCTGTGCGTTCGGCCCGCAACCCATTGAAACGCGTATGCGTCTGGGCGAAGGCAGTGTGTTGCTGACCAGCGCAGCCCTCTACCGGCGCAAGGTTGCGGCCATTCGCGAGCGTTTGCCGGCACTCAAGCATGTGTTGCTGTTTGACGATCAGGGTGGGGACACGGCACAGATCGAGGGGACGCTGAACCTGCATCAGTTGCTGGCGCAGGCAGACGAGGCGTTCACCGTTGCCGGTACGACAGCCGACAGCCCCGCACTTTTACACTTCACCAGCGGTACGACGGGCACCCCAAAAGGCGTACTGCATGTCCATGGCGCGGTGCTGACCCACTACGTCACCGGAAAATACGCCTTGGACCTGCACCCCGATGATGTCTTTTGGTGCAGTGCGGATCCGGGGTGGGTGACCGGCACGTCCTATGGGATCTTTGCCCCGCTGTTGCTGGGCGTCACCAGTGTGGTGGAGGGCAATGAATTCGATGCCGAGCGTTGGTACCGGATACTTGAGCAGCAACAGGTAACCGTCTGGTACACGGCGCCGACGGCCATTCGACTCCTGATGAAAGCCGGTGCAGCGTTGGCGCGCAGTCATCATTTTCCGAGCCTGCGGTTTATTGCCAGTGTCGGCGAGCCGCTGAATCCCGAGGCGGTCTGGTGGGGCAAAGAGGTGCTTGGGCTGCCGATCCACGACAATTGGTGGCAGACCGAAACCGGCGGCATCATGATTGCCAACACGGTGGCCATGCCCATCAAGCCCGGTTCCATGGGGAAGCCGCTGCCGGGGGTCGAGGCGGCGGTTGTCACCAGAGCACAAGGCCAAGCGCTGGTGTTTCTGGGTGACAACGAGGTCGGTGACCTTGCCTTGAAACAGCCCTGGCCTGCCATGTTCCGCGCCTACCTGGGGCAGGAGGAGCGTTATCGTCACTGCTTTGTCGGTGAGTGGTACCTGAGCGGCGATCTTGTGCGCCGCGATGCCGATGGTTACTACTGGTTCATTGGACGCAGCGACGATGTCATCAAGTCGGCCGGGCACCTGATCGGTCCGTTTGAAGTGGAAAGCTCCCTCATGGAACATCCGGCCGTGGCCGAAGCCGCGGTGATTGGCAAACCCGATCCATTGCTGGGCGAAACCGTGAAGGCCTTTGTTTCACTCAAGCATGGCTTCGCTGCCAGCCAGGCCCTGCACGACGAATTGCTCGGCCATGGTCGCAAGCGCCTTGGGGCCGTCGTTGCGCCCAAGGAACTGGAATTTGTCGAAGCGCTTCCACGCACCCGTAGCGGAAAACTGATGCGCCGTCTGCTCAAGGCCCGGGAACTGGGTTTGCCTGAAGGCGATACGTCCAGCCTGGAGCGCCCGTCATGAGCCTGCCGGCACGGTCCCAGGGCATTGCACTCGACTTGCTACGGGACATGGTGCGTATCCGTCGTCTTGAAGAACGGGCTGGCGAATTGTACGGGGAGGGCAAGATTCGCGGCTTTGTGCACTTGTACATTGGTGAAGAAGCGGTTGCCGTCGGCGTTCTCCATGCCCTGGCAGCCGACGATGCGGTGGTCGCTACCTACCGCGAACATGGCCACGCCCTGATCAAGGGCGTCTGCATGAATGCAATCATGGCCGAGATGTATGGACGCCAGGAAGGATGCTCGCGCGGGCGTGGCGGCTCGATGCACCTGTTTGATGCCGCGGCACGATTCTTCGGCGGCAATGCCATCGTGGCGGGTGGCTTGCCCCTGACGGTCGGCCTGGCGCTGGCTGAACGTCTGCAACGTGGGTCGCGTCTCTGTGCCTGTTTTTTTGGTGAGGGCGCGATGGCGGAAGGGGCGTTTCATGAGTCCATCAACCTGGCCGCCTTGTGGCAACTGCCGATGCTGTTCTGCTGCGAAAACAACCTCTATGCCATGGGAACAGCCCTGGACCGTTCGCAGTCGCAAACGGACCTGTGTGCGAAAGCCTCGGCATACAACGTCGCTGCCCGGTCCGTCGATGGCATGGACGTGATCGCGGTGCATGAAGCCACGTGTGAGGCGGTTGAACACATCCGCGCAGGGCATGGGCCGTTTTTTCTGGAGTGTCGCACCTATCGGTTTCGCGCCCACTCGATGTTCGACCCACAGTTGTACCGTGACCAGGACGAGGTGGAGCGATGGAAGACCCATGGGCCGATCCATACCTACAGTGCCCGGCTCAAGGCCGAAGGTCTTTTGGACGAACCCGGGTTTCTGGCGATCCTGGCCCAGGTGGACGCTGAAGTGGAAGCTGCGGTGACGTATGCCGAAAACGGTAGCCTGGAGCCGCTCGAGGCGTTGTCTCGCGATGTCTACACCCCAAGGGCGGCGCCATGAGCATTCGGCTGACCTATCGTGAAGCGCTGCGCGAGGCCATGCGTGAGGCGCTCCAGCGCGACCCGCGGGTATTTCTGATGGGCGAAGACGTCGGTCGCTACGGTGGCAGTTATGCCGTCTCACTGGGGTTGCTTGAGGCGTTCGGCCCCGAGCGCATTCGAGATGCGCCATTGTCTGAATTGGGTTTTGTGGGCGCCGGTATCGGGGCAGCATTGGGGGGCATGCGGCCGATTGTCGAAATCATGACCGTGAACTTCAGCCTGCTCGCCCTCGATCCGTTGATCAATACGGCTGCAGCCTTGAGGCACATGTCCGGTGGACAGTTCTCTGTGCCCTTGGTGGTGCGCATGGCGACAGGCGCCGGCCGCCAACTCGCCGCGCAACACTCCCACAGCCTGGAGGGCTGGTATGCCCATATCCCGGGGCTCAGAATCCTCGCTCCGGCGACCGTCGAAGACGCGCGCGGCATGCTCTGGCCAGCGCTGCTGGATCCGGATCCGGTACTGATATTCGAACACGCCCAGCTGTACAACCTGGAGGGTGACACCGGTGAGTGGGAGACGCTGGACATCTGTTGCGCCAAGGTCCGCCGGCCCGGCAAGGACCTGACCCTGATCACTTACGGCGGCACACTCGGCAAATGCCTGGCGGCTGCGCAGGAACTGGCCGGGCAGGGCATTGATTGCGAAGTCATCGACCTGCGAGTCCTGCGGCCTCTGGATGACAAGACGCTGATGGCTTCCGTCTGCAAGACCCGTCGCGCCCTGGTGGTCGACGAGGGGTGGCGCAGCGGCAGCCTGTCCGCCGAGATCATTACGCGGATCATGGAGCAAGTTTTTTACGAGCTGGATGCTCCGCCGGCGCGGGTGTGCAGCGCCGAGGTGCCGATACCTTATCCCCGGCATCTGGAAGAGGCCGCCCTGCCACAGGTGTCGACGATCGTCGCGGCCGCTCATCGACTCTGCGAGGGGGCATCAGGATGAACGCAATGACACGGCGCATTCGAGTATCGGACCAGGAGGCTCGACGATGATCGAATTCAAGTTGCCCTCCCTGGGGGCTGATATGGATGAAGGCACGTTGCTGGAATGGAAAGTCCATCCCGGTGATGGGGTCAAGCCCGGTCAGGTGATTGCCGTCGTCGATACCGCCAAGGCCGCCATCGACGTCGAGTGCTGGCATGAGGGTACGGTGGCGCAACTGCTGATCGATGTCGGCGCCAAAGTGCCTGTTGGGACAGTCATCGCCCGGTTGCTGGAACCAGGCGAGAATCCGCAACATGCGCGACGAACAACACCAACGACGCAGCCGTTGCTGATCGAAGCGCAAGCCCCGGCCGGCCGACGCCTGCGGATTTCTCCAGCGGCGCGCAAGCGTGCCGCCGAGTTAGGGCTCAGTACCGATGATTTGCAAGACCATGGCCCACAGGGTGCCATTACCCTGGAGGACATCGAAACCGCCGCCCGTGTGACGCACCCTCAGGACCCCGACCAATCCATGCGCCAGACCATCGCGGCGGCCATGAGTCGGTCAAAACGCGAGATTCCCCATTACTACCTCAGCGAAACCATCGCCCTGGATACCGCGATGGCCTGGCTGCAGGCACACAACGCGCAAAGCACACTTCAGGAGCGCCTGCTGCCCAATGTCCTGCTGCTCAAGGCGGTGGCTCTTGCCTTGCGCGACTATCCGCAGCTCAATGGCTTCTGGCGGGATAACGCCTTCACGCCCGCACTCGATACCGACCTCGGGGTAGCGATCACCTTGCGCCACGGTGGCCTGGTTGCGCCGGTTCTGCACCATGTGGCGGACACCTCGCTGACTCATTTAATGAGTGAACTGGCCAGCCTGGTCGAGCGCGCCCGTGGCGGGTCCCTGCGCAGCTCCGAGCTGGGAGGCGCCGGGATCACGGTCACACAACTGGGTGACCAGGGCGTAGACAGCGTATTGGGGGTGATCTACCCACCCCAGGTTGCCTTGGTCGGTTTCGGTCGTATCAGTGAACGGCCCTGGGTGAAAGATGGCCAGCTGTGTGTCATGCCGACGGTCATTTGCAGTTTGTCGGCCGATCATCGTGTCAGTGACGGTCATTACGGTGCACGCTTTCTCGGCGAAGTCCGTCGCTTATTGCAGACGCCAGAGGCACTTTGAGGAGAGGACAGATGGACCGGCAAATGATCCGCCATGAGGTATTGCGCGCCTTGAAAGGCATTGCCCCGGAACTTGAAATCGAGCAACTGCGCGCTGATCGCTCATTGCGCGAAGAGGTTGATCTGGATTCGATGGATTGGCTGCGTTTGCTCGAGGCCCTGAATCGGAGTCTGGGCATTGCAATTGCTGAAAGCGACTACCAACACGTGGACACCCTGGACAAGCTCATCACCTATCTGGCGCAACAGGTGAGTGCCAGCCCACACGAACCTTCGGACCGTCAGGGATGAAGCGCGGCGTCCCTCAACCCGCTCAGGCGTGATCAAAAGCGCCATTTTCTGCCAGAAAGGTGGCAACCAGGGCCGTGCTGTCCAGTACCCGCAACTGACGGGTGACGGCGTCAGGGGGCAGGCGAAACGGCGGCACGGTGTCGGTGATCGCGATGTGTTCGAAGATTGGCGAGTCGAACAGTTGGCCACCCGCCGTAAACAACCCATGGGTGGCGGCGGCGAACAAGCGTCCGGCGCCGGCCTTCTGGCAGGCATGGCCGGCATGCTTGAGCGTGTCCCCCGTGCTGATCAGGTCATCGAAAACAATGGCCGTCTTGCCGGCGACATCGCCAACCAGGAGGCTGCCGGTCAGCGTGGTATGGGCCCGGTGTTTTTCCATCAAGGCGCTGCCGACCGGGCGGCCCAGTTGCTGCTCCAGGGCCTGACGAAACTGCTCGGCGCGCTTGATGCCCCCCGAGTCCGGGGAAACCGCAACCACGTCGGCGTCGCCGACCACCTTGGCGAAATGCTCGGCGAACAGTTGCGCGCACGGCAGGTTCCACGCCGGCAGGCGAAACGCGTTGTCGAACGCCGCCGGATTGTGCACCTCCAGGGTGATCAGGCGATCCACGCCACTGACTTCAAAAAAGTTCGCCACGTAACGCGTAATGGTCGGATCCTGAGGCTGACTGCGGCGATCCTTGCGCCCGTAGCAGAGGTAGGGTGTCACCACTTGAATGTGGCGAGCGCCCGCGTCCTTGAGTGCGCCGCAGAAAAACAGCAGACGACACAGCTTATCGTTGGCGCTCTGTCCGCCATCCCCATACAAGGCGTGGAACACCACGACCTCGCGGCCGTTGACCGGATCCAGCGGGCGGCATTTATGCTCACCGTCTTCATAGTCACGCTCCTCATGGCGCGCCAATGGGCAGCCAAGCCGTTGCGCCACACGCAGGGCGTAGGACTCGCTGCCTTGCAGGGCAAAAAGAAGCGGGGGCAGGGTGAGCATGCAGGACTCCTTGGTCGCCGACCTTCGTTCGTTAGCGGGCGGCGCCATGGCGCACAACTTCAATGCAAAACGCCTGTTCGAAGGGCGGCACGTTACATTCGACGATGTCGGCGGCAGCGACTTGCAGGTGCACGCCGACAATGTCGGCGCGGATCGGTTGCTGGCAGGTATGCCGGTCGACCAATACGGCAGTGTAGACCCGCCGCGCGCCCAGTTGCGCCAGATACGCGCACGTACGCAGCAGCGAATGGCCTTCGAACAGCACGTCATCGACCACCAGCAGCGTGGTATTGGCCAGGTCCACCCGGTCCAGCGCCGGGTTTTCGGTCAGTTGCGTGTAATCATGCAGCACCTGCAAGTCGTCGGCGTAGCGCTTGACCTTCAGCGGGTAAAGCGGCAGTTCCGGCTGGCCGGTCTGATGCGCCATGTACTGGCGCAACCGTTGAGCCAGCGGTTCGCCCCGGCGCTGGATGCCAATCAGTGCCGCGTGACCTGGGGGCAGCAGGGTACTGGCCTTGCGCGCCATCACCTGCAGCACGTCATCGAGCTCTTTGCTGTCATACAGGCGCACCCGCTGACTGGCCAATAGGATCGTCATTGCCTTCTCCTGTCACCGCGCCTTGCGCGTGCGCTTTCGCTCAATGTAGACCGCCAGGCTGGGGCGCGATTGACATTGATCAAAGATCAAATCAAACGTCGATGGCTTGAGGCCTGCGTATGCCCGACCACTGCCGGTGGGCATGGGCATGTCTTGCGCACGCATTTGACATAAATCAACGCCAGGGCCACCTCGACAGAGGATTCTGAATGGGCAACGAAGGTGCCTGATCCCGCGGCGAACACGACAGTGGCCCACGGGCGGCGGCAAGCGTGCAAGCCCCCTGGAGTCCGATCATGAGCCAGTACCGACGGTTATTGCTGATCATCAACCCGACCCTGCGCCAATCCCAAGCCATGAACCATGCGGGCGCCCTGGCCAAGACCTGCGGTGCAAGCTTGCACATCGCCGCCTTGATCCCTCCCTGGAAACTGTTGTCGCTGCTCGAAGAGGGTGATCGGGAAGAGGCTCGCGAAGGTTTCCTGCAAGACCATCGCGACTGGTTGAAGTATCAGGTGAGCCAACTGCGCGACAGCGGCATCGAGGTGACTTCAGAGGTCACCTGGGCCGACGACATTCAGCAAGACATCCTCGATCGCGTGGCAGACCTGCAGCCCGACCTGCTGATCAAGCAAGTGCAGCGCGAGTCGGCACTGCGGCGCGCCTTCTTCACCCCCCTGGACTGGCGCTTGCTGCGTCACTGCCCGACGCCGGTCTATCTGCTTGGCGAAGGTCATCTTGCCTTGCCGCGCAAGGTCGTGGCGGCAGTTGATGTTTCCAATACCCTGGCGCCGAACAGCGAGATCAATGAGCGGATCATCCAGCAGGCGTCCAGCTTCGCCCTACAGTGTGAGGCCGAGTTGCACTTGCTGTACGCCTGTGACATTTCCTCCCTGTACCTGGGCGATATGGGCGGCGCGGGCTTGGCGCTTCCAGACCTCGGCAGGCAATTGCTCAACGCACATGAACACTCATTCCTCATGCTCGCCGAGCGTTATGGCGTGCCCGCTGACCGACGGCATTTCATTGAGGGGCACCCTGTCTCGGTGCTCGATACGTTTGCCGATGAGCAGCACATGGATGTGATTGTGATGGGCAGAGTCCAATCGCACGGCCTGGACAAGCTGCTGGGCAGCACGACCGAACATATCCTGTACCAGGTGCCGTGCAGCGTGTTGGCGGTCTAGAGCGGTCGGGCCACCTGATACGAAACGCCAGGCGTGATCGCCTGGGGAGGTCTCCATGATTCAGAGTCCCTCAATGCAAACCACCTTGGCGGACCGCGCCGAGGCCGGTCGGCGCTTGGTCGAGCCCTTGCTCAAATACGCCCATCGGCCTGAAGTCATCATTCTGGCCTTGCCCCGTGGCGGTGTGCCGGTGGCTTATGAAGTCGCCACGGCCCTGCAGGTGCGCCTGGACCTGATGCTGGTGCGCAAGCTCGGCGTCCCCTCCAACCCGGAATTCGCCATGGGCGCCATCGCCAGCGGGGGCATACAGATCCTCAATGAGGATGCCCTGCGGGCGCACCCGCTCGATCGCGCCAGTTTCGAGGCCGTGGTTGCCCGGGAAACCCAAGAGTTGTCGCGACGTGAGTTGGCTTATCGCGGCGAGCGCCCACCCCTGCGCCTCAAGGACCAGGTCGTGATCCTGATCGACGACGGTCTGGCGACAGGGTCGTCCATGATGGCGGCGGTCCATGCGGTCCGTGCGCAAGCGCCGTCACGCATCGTCATCGCCGTGCCGGTAGCGCCACGGGAAACGCTTGAAGCGATGTACTTCGAAGTGGATGAAGTGATCTGCCCACTCGTTCCCGAATGGATGATGTCGATCGGCTACTGGTACATGGATTTTCCCCAGACCTCGGATGAAGAAGTCATCGACCTCCTGCAGCGAGCCTGGCAGCGCGAATCCGCCGCCGCTGCGCAGACTGGCCATGATTGAGCCTCAATCGCGAGACATGAACCTGCCGGACGCCGAGTTATCCGCCGAGGTGCGGTTGCCGACGAACACCCGCGCCCTGGTGATCTTTGTGCACGGCAGTGGCAGTGGTCGTTCAAGCCCGCGTAATCAATACGTGGCCGATGCCTTGGCGCAGCGGGGACTGGGTTCGCTGTTGTTCGACCTGCTCACGGAGTCGGAGCAGCGTCTGGACAACTGGACCCGGGAACTGCGATTCGACATCCCCCTGTTGGCCAGACGACTGGTTGATGTGATCGATTGGATCGGCCGGGACCCTGAGTTGAGCACCCTGCGTATCGGTTTGTTCGGCGCCAGTACCGGTGCGGCGGCGGCGCTGGTGGCGGCCGCCGAGCGTGCGGATGTGGTCGCGGCGGTAGTCAGTCGGGGAGGGCGAACCGACCTCGCGGGGCCGGCATTGGCCAGGGTGAAGGCGCCGACCCTACAGATTGTCGGGGCACAGGACTCGGTGGTGTTCGGCTTGAATTGCCAGAGCACCCGGGCCTTGCGGTGCGAGCAACGACTGGAATTGGTGGCAGGTGCCACGCATCTTTTCGAAGAGCCCGGAACACTCGAGGAAGTGGCCAGGCTTGCCGGCGACTGGTTTGAGCGCTACCTGCAGCCCCCCGCCCCCTGAGGACAGGGGGCGGTACGCTGGCCTAGACGCCAAACGGATAGGTTTCGTCTTCCGGCTCCACCTGCTGGCTTTTCGGCAGGGGCAGCGCGGTGACCGGGGTGGTTTGCTCGATCCAGATCATGGCGTCGAATTGTTCGGCCAGCATTGACTCGAAGTAGTGGCTGAACCGCTCGGTCTGGGGCCGGTAAATCACCCCGATGGCCCGCTCCAGCAAGGGCGCGGACAACACGCTGCGCAGTTCTTTGCGCTGCGGGTCGCGCCAGTCGGTCAGGGACGCGGCCACTCCGGCCTTGAGGAACTGATGCTCCCAACTGTCCGGCCGGGAAGGGCGCACGTCCTTGATCAACATCTCGCCGTCCCAGTCATCGGCGGCCGCCACCTGGCCGCGGTCGGTGGCCATGCCGATCAGCACCACATCGCGGCCAAAGGCGCTGCGGCACAGCTGACCGATATTGAACTGGCCCTTCCAGCCCATTTCCGTGGCGCCGGCATTGCCGATATGGGAGTTGTGCGCCCAGACCACGGCCTTGGCGTGCGGGCCGCGGTGTTCGAGCAGCGCCCGCAGGGTGTCGAACATGTGCCGGTCCCGCAGGTTCCAGGACGCCGTCGACCCCCGATAGATCGCCCGGTAGTACTGTTCCGCCGCCATCACCACCCGGGCGTTCTGCGTTGCATTGAAGAAGGCTTCATCGTCGCGGATGAGTCCGACCAGTTGTTCCGCCAACATGGCATTGAGCTGCTCGACCACCGGCTGTTCACAGGGCATCACACCACCGCGTTCGACGAAATGGCCGTACAGCGCCGGATCATCCTGCCACGGCGTCAAACAGCCATAACGTCGCCGGGCTTCATGGGCCAGGTGCGGGTCGACCCGGTCCAGATAGGCCAGCACTTCATGAATGGAGTTGCGCAGGCTGTAGACGTCCAGGCCGCGAAACTCGACGCGCTGATCGGGGGCTTTTGGGTGATTGTATTGATGCAGCCAGTGGGTGAATGCCTTCACCTCGCTGTTGCGCCACATCCAGGTCGGGAAGCGGCTGAAAATGTGCCGCTTCCAGGCGGAATGCGCCAACCCCCGGACGTACTGATCGACATGGCCGGCGTCCGGCCAGTCGGCTTCCACGGCCACAATATTGAACCCGTGCCGCTCGATGAGCCCCTGGGTGATGGCCGCCCGGGTTTGATAAAAATCGTGGGTTCCATGGCTCGCTTCGCCGATCATCACCACCCGTGCATCGGCGTAGCGATCGAACAGGTTGGCAAAGGCAGGGGTGTCCAGCGCTGGCAGGGGTTGCGCGTACTGGCGCAACACCGGGGCGATGTGCGCGGTGTCAACGTGATGTTGCTGGCTGTAGGGCTTGTGTTGCCCATTGTGCGAAGGTGAGTTCATGGGCTCATCCCCCAAGGGATAGGTTGCTGGCAGCGGCAGCGCGCTTGGGGTGTATCCGATACCCGTCGCTTTTCCGCTCGAGATCATTGCGCAGGAGCCCGGCACAGGGCGTTCACGCCTCGGGCCTTATGTGTGCTTCTGCCTGATTACTCCTACACCACGGCCAGGCCCATTGGTTGAGGTTTATCAATAAACAGCGCAATCCCCCAAGCGAAGGTACTCATCAGCCAATGCCGGGGGATCCACGATGAGCCGCACACGCGCTCGCCGTGACCCGCAGCCCGCATTGGCGGGGCCGGTCGTGTGTCACGGAACGAGCACGATCGCGCCGTTGAACTGACCACTGCGCAACAGCGCCAGTGCCTGATTGGCCTCGTCGAGGGAAAACTGGGTGGTGTCGCAGTGTACGGGGGTGTGTTGCAGCTCTTGAAAAAACGCGGTGCCGTCGTCGCGGGTCAGATTGGCCACGGATCGTACGCTACGTTCGCCCCACAGCAGCCGATAGGGAAAGGCCGGGATGTCGCTCATGTGAATGCCGGCGCAAATCACGCAGCCGCCCTTGACGGTGGCGGCCAGCGCCAGCGGCACCAGGGCGCCGACAGGGGCAAAAATCAGGCTGGCATCGAGCGGGTGCGCAGGTGGCTGATCCGAGGGGCCGGCCCATTTGGCCCCCAGGGACCGGGCGTATGCCTGACCTTCAGTGTCGCCCGGTCGAGTGAAGGCATACACCTGCTGGCCTCGGCCCCGGGCAACTTGAATGGCCAGGTGCGCTGCGGCGCCAAAACCATACAAGCCAAGATGATGTGCACTGCGTGCCATTTGCAAGGCGCGAAAGCCGATCAGCCCGGCACACAGCAACGGTGCGGCCTCCGTATCGGAAAGGGCCTGGGGGATAGGAAAACAGAAGCGTTGGTCGGCCACGGTGTATTCGGCGTATCCACCGTCCAGGTGGCAACCGGTGAACAGGGCCTGATCGCAGAGGTTTTCCCGTCCGCTCTGACAGTATGCGCACTGCCCACACGTCCAGCCGAGCCAGGGAACGCCGACCCGTTGGCCGATGCGCTCGGGGTCTGCATGGAGGCCGACGGCCATGACCTCACCGACGATTTCATGCCCCGGCACCCGGGGCAGCACCGCTTGAGGCAATTCACCGTCCACCAGGTGCAAATCAGTGCGGCAGACACCGCAGGCCAGGACTTTGATCAACAGTTGATTGGCCCCGGGTGTCGGAATGGGTCGATATTCCCGTTGCAGCGGCTGACCGGGGGTGTGAACAACCATGGCGCGCATCATGATGTCCGCTCGACCGGCATCAACAGGCAGGAGGGCGATGGCAGCCGGAAATCAACTGCTTGAGGCCTTCTAGATTGAGGATTTTGACGTTGCGGCCTGAGATTTTCACGAGCTCCTGGTCCCGCAGATGCGCGATGCCCCGGCAAATGGTTTCCAGGCGCAGCCCCAGGTAGGAGCCGACTTCCTCGCGGCGCATTTTCAACACGAAGTCCGTCGATGAATACCCACGGGTTTTCAAACGTTGCGACAGGTTGAGCAAGAAGGCCGCCAGGCGCTCGTCCGAGTTCATGTTGCCCATCATCATCAACATGTCGTGATCGCGCACGATTTCCCGGCTGAGAATTTTGTTCAGGTTGTGCTGCAGGGAAGGCAGATCATGGGCGAGTTTTTCCAGCTGAGCAAAGTGAATGGGGCAGACTTCGCTGTCTTCCAGGGCCACCGCATTGCAGGCATGCAGGTCCGTGCTGATAGCGTCCAGGCCCAGCATTTCGCCGGGGATCTGGAACCCCGTGACTTGCTCGCGACCATCGATGGTCAGAATGCTGGTCTTGAACGAGCCGATGCGCACCGCATACAGCGAGCGCAGCTCATCGCCAGCCCGGTAAAGGGCCGCGCCTTTTTTGACCTTCAAGCGTTGCACGATCAACGTGTCCAGCCGCTCGACTTCCGGCCCGGTCATGCCGAGGGGCAGGCACAGCTCCATCACACTGCAGCTTGAGCACGCAGCCTTCAGGTGATGGGGATGCAGAGCGCGGATTTCAGGCATGAGCAGTGAGGTCATTTAGGGAAGTCTCACTAAGGATAGGCGGCGTGGGGTCTGACACGCCGCTCATTCTCGGGAATGCCGGTGTAATCGACGAGCGGAACATCCTTAGGGCATTTTTACCCGGATCCCGACTTAGGCATTTGATGTAAATCAAGTCTTGCGCGCTCCGGACTCCCAGAATGGCTCAAAGCCGATCTATAGCCCGGTCCTTTGGCGGAGAAGTTCATGAGCGATTTCTTGAATGCTGAGCAACTGGAGGGCCTGGATGCTTATTGGCGCGCCTCCAACTACCTGGCCGTCGGACAGATTTACCTGCGAAGCAACCCGCTGCTCAAACAGCCCCTGACCCTGGCACACGTCAAGCCGCGCCTGCTGGGCCATTGGGGGACGACACCCGGGCTGAACCTGATCTACACCCATCTCAATCGTGTGATCAACCAATACGACCTGAACATGCTGTTCATCGCCGGCCCCGGCCACGGTGGACCGGCGGTGGTCGCCCAGACCTACCTCGAGGGCACCTACACCGAGTTTTGCCCCGCGGTGGAATGTAATGAAAACGGCCTGCTGCGCCTGTTTCGCCAGTTCTCCTGGCCCTACGGCATCGGCAGCCATGTCTCGGCCCAGATACCGGGCTCCATTCATGAGGGTGGTGAGCTGGGTTATAGCCTGGCCCATGCCTACGGTGCCGCGTTTGACAACCCGGACCTGATCGTCGTCTGCGTCATCGGTGACGGCGAGGCTGAGACCGGGACACTGGCCGCCAGTTGGCACTCCAACAAGTTTCTCAATCCGGCGCGGGACGGGGCGGTCTTGCCCATCCTGCACCTCAATGGCTACAAGATCGCCAATCCCACCGTACTGTCCAGAATCAGTGAGGATGAACTCTCAGCCCTGCTGTATGGCTACGGCTACGATCCGTACTTCGTGGAAGGCGATGAACCGGTGCGGGTGCATCAGGCGCTGGCCCAGACACTGGACACAATCGTGTTGAAAATCCGCGACATTCAGCTTGAGGCGCGTCGCTCAGGACACGCCACGCCGCCGCAACGGCCGCTGTGGCCAATGTTGGTCCTGCGTACTCCCAAAGGCTGGACCGGTCCGAAATTCGTCGATGGCCATCGCGTCGAAGGCACATGCCGCGCGCATCAAGTGCCATTGGCCGATTTCCAGCAACCGTTGCACCTGCGCCAGTTGGAGGAATGGCTCAACAGCTACCGCCCGGATGAACTGTTTGATGAAAGCGGTGCGCTATTGCCCCAGATCACGGCACTGGCACCGACCGGGCACCGGCGGATGAGCGCCAACCCCCATGCCAACGGTGGTGCGGTGTTGCGCCCCCTGGATTTACCGCGATTCAGCGAGTATGCGGTGGCATTTGATGCTCCTGGCAGCCTGCGCGCGGAGGCCACACGGGTGATGGGGAGGTACTTGCGCGATGTGATGAAAAACAACCTGACCTCCAGCAATTTTCGCCTGTTCGGCCCGGATGAAACCGCCTCGAACCGCCTTGATGCGGTCTATGAGGTCAGCGCCAAGACCTGGATGGAGCCGCTGGAACCGGACGACGTCAATCTGGCCGCCGAGGGTCGCGTGATGGAGATTCTCAGCGAACAGGTCTGCGAGGGCTGGCTTGAGGGTTATCTGCTGACGGGGCGCCATGGTCTGTTGTCCTGTTACGAAGCGTTCATTCATATCGTCGACTCGATGGTCAACCAGCATGCCAAATGGCTGAAGACCGCCGCCCAAGTGCCCTGGCGTCAACCCATTGCTTCGCTGAATTTTTTGCTGACCTCCCACGTCTGGCGTCAGGACCACAACGGGTTTTCCCACCAGGACCCGGGGTTCATCGATCTGGTGGCCAATAAAAAGTCGGACGTGGTGCGGATCTACTTGCCCCCCGATGCCAATTGCCTGTTGTCGGTGACGGACCACTGCCTCAGGAGCCGCGACTACATCAATGTCATCGTCGCCGGCAAACAGCTGGAATGGCAGTGGCTGGACATCGATGCCGCCACCCGGCATTGCCAGAATGGTCTCGGTCGATGGGACTGGGCGTGTCGCAATGATGAAGACCCCGACGTGGTCATGGCCTGCGCCGGTGATGTGCCGACCCTGGAAACGCTCGCCGCCGTCACCTTGTTGCGTGAGTACGTGCCGGATTTGCGGGTGAGGGTGGTCAATGTCGTGGACCTGATGGTGCTGCAGCCGTCGTACCAGCATCCCCATGGCATACCGGACAGCGCGTTCGATGATTTATTTACCCAGGACAAACCGGTGATCTTTGCTTTCCACGGCTACCCCGCGCTGATTCACCGTTTGATCTACAAACGCACCAACCATGAGAACTTCCATGTGCGAGGCTTCAGGGAGGAGGGCGCCACGACCACCCCCTTCGACATGGCAGTGATCAACAACCTGGACCGCTATCAGCTGGCGCTGGACGTCATCGAGCGCGTCCCTCGCCTGGGTGATCAGGTCCCGGCCGCCAAGGCGCGATACTGGTCGACGATGGAACGCCACAAGCTGTATCTGATCGAGCACGGGCAGGACATGCCCGAGGTCCTGAATTGGCAATGGACGCACGTGGATCGTTGAGTGGTGCCAAGTCGGCAATTGAATGAGGTCTTTATACGATCCTTATTCTTTTACCCCCAATCCTTTTAACAACTTACTCGAGGGCAAATTAGGCTTCCCTCATCGTTGGAGGGAATGCCATGGACTTCGTCTTTTTTGTGCTCGGTGCCCTGTTTTTTCTCATCGTTGTCGGCCTTGCGAGTGGCTGTGCCGCGCTGAAAAGGAGACGCTCATGACCGGTTTCTATCTCATCGGCGCCCTGATCGCGGCGGGGTTGCTGATTTACCTGGTTTGCGCACTGCTGTTTCCGGAGGACTTCCTGTGACGACTCAAGCCTGGGGCCTGCTCGGGGCCTTTCTGCTGGTGCTGGGTATTCTGGCCTGGCCTCTTGGGCGTTGGTTGACCACGGTGATGGAGGGCCGATTTGCCTTCGGGGCGCGCATCGAGTCGCCGCTCTATCGCCTTGCCGGCATCAAGCCCGACGCACAGATGGGGTGGCTCCAGTATGCCCTGGCCCTGCTCCTGTTCAACGCTCTGGGATTGCTGGCCGTTTATGCCCTGCAACGGCTGCAAGGCGTTCTGCCCTTTAACCCCCAAGGGTTGGGTGCCGTTACGCCAGACTCCTCGTTCAATACCGCTGCCAGTTTCGTCACCAACACCAACTGGCAAGGCTACAGCGGCGAAACAACGATGAGCTACCTGACCCAGATGCTCGCACTGACGGTCCAGAACTTCCTGTCCGCGGCGACCGGTATCGTCGTCGCGGTGGCTTTGATCCGGGGGTTCGCGCGCCACAGTGCAGACAGCATCGGCAACGCCTGGACCGACCTTACGCGCATCACGTTGTGGGTGTTGCTGCCGCTGTCGCTGATTTTTGCGCTGTTTCTGGTTAGCCAGGGCGCAATCCAGAATCTTGACCCGTACAAGCAAGTCACGACGCTGGAGGTCACGCAGTACCAGGTCCCGGTACTCAACGAGGCCGGCCAGCCAACCGTCGACGCCCAGGGCAATGCGGTCACCAGGGTTGTCAGCACCGATCAACAGACGATTGCCATGGGGCCAGTCGCATCACAGGAAGCCATCAAAATGCTGGGCACCAATGGTGGCGGTTTCTTCAATGCCAACTCGGCCCATCCTTATGAAAACCCCACCGCCGTGACGAACTTCTTTCAAATGCTCGCCATCTTCCTGATCCCGACCGCACTGTGTTTCGTCTTCGGTCACATTGTTGGCGACATACGCCAAGGCTGGGCGCTGCTGGCGACCATGACGATCATCTTCGTGATCGCGGTAGTGGCCGTCACCCATTACGAGCAGCTCGGCAATCCGCAGTTTTCGGCGCTGGGTATCGACACGGCGGCGGGCAACATGGAAGGCAAGGAACTTCGCTTCGGCATCACTGCCTCCAGTCTGTTTGCCGCGGTGACCACGGCGGCGTCGTGCGGCGCCGTTATCTCAATGCATGATTCATTCACGCCGCTGGGCGGTGCGGTGCCGCTGATACTCATGCAGCTGGGTGAAGTGGTGTTCGGCGGCACCGGTTCAGGCCTGTATGGCATGTTGGTGTTCGCCATCCTCGCGGTGTTTATCGCCGGCCTGATGATCGGCCGCACGCCGGAGTACCTGGGCAAGAAAATCGACGCCTACGAGATGAAGATGGTGGCCATCGCGATTCTGGTAACGCCTTTGCTGGTGTTGTTCGGGACGGCGATCGCGGTCATGGCCGAGGCTGGGCGACTGGGAGTCGCAAACCCCGGTGCCCATGGTTTCTCGGAAATTCTCTACGCCTTCACCTCGGCGGCCAATAACAACGGCAGTGCATTCGCCGGCCTGTCGGCCAACACCCCGTTCTACAACACGATGCTGGCCATCATGACCTGGTTTGGTCGGTTCGGCGTCATCGTGCCAGTGCTTGCCATCGCCGGCAGCCTGGCTGCGAAAAAACGATTGGCCGTCACCGCAGGCACGATGCCCACACACGGCATGCTGTTCGTGGTGCTGCTGATCGGTACGGTGTTGCTGGTCGGCTTGTTGAACTACGTACCGGCGCTCGCGCTGGGGCCTGTCGTTGAACACTTCATGATGATCAAGTGAGATCACGAACATGACACGCAAAGCGTTCTCCTTGTTCGACCCGAAACTGATAGCACCCGCCATGATCGAGTCAGTGCGCAAACTCAGCCCCCGGATCCAGTGGCGCAACCCGGTGATGTTTGTCGTCTACATCGGCGCGATCATCACCACCGCCCTGATGGTCCAGGCACTGACCGGCAAGGGGGAGGCCGCTACCGGGTTCATCCTGGCGATCATGGTTTGGCTTTGGTTCACTGTACTGTTCGCTAACTTCGCCGAAGCCCTGGCCGAAGGCCGCAGCAAAGCCCAGGCCGCTTCCCTGCGCAATCTGAAAAAGGAAACCTGGGCCAAGAAACTGCGCGAGCCGCGGTACGGCGCAGAGTGGCAGTTGGCCAAATCGAACGACCTGTGCAAGGGCGATGTGGTCGTGGTTGAAGCCGGTGACCTGGCCGACTCGGTGATTCCGGCCGACGGCGAGGTCATTGAAGGCGCAGCCTCGGTGGACGAGTCGGCCATCACGGGGGAATCGGCTCCGGTGATCCGGGAATGTGGCGGCGACTTCTCGGCCGTGACTGGTGGAACGCGGGTGCTGTCGGACTGGATCGTCGTTCGTGTGACCACTGACCCGGGCGAAACCTTCGTCGACCGCATGATCGCGATGGTCGAGAACGCCAAGCGGCAAAAAACCCCGAATGAAATTGCCTTGTCGATTTTATTGGTCGCACTGACGATCGTGTTCCTTGGCGTGACGGTGACACTCCTGCCGTTCTCGCTGTTCGGCGTTGCGGTGGCCGAATCCGGGGCCCCGGTCTCGATCACCGTCCTCATCGCGTTGCTGGTGTGCCTGATTCCCACGACCATCGCCGGCCTGCTGTCCGCCGTCGGTGTGGCGGGCATGAGCCGCATGATGGAGGCCAACGTGATCGCCACGTCCGGGCGAGCCGTCGAAGCCGCCGGTGACGTGGACGTTCTGCTGCTCGATAAAACCGGGACCATTACCCTGGGCAACCGTCATGCATCGGCCTTTTTACCGGCTCCAGGTATCAAGGAGGCCGAGCTGGCGGATGTGGCGCAACTGGCCTCCCTGGCCGATGAAACCCCCGAGGGGCGCAGCATCGTCGTCTTGGCCAAGCAGCGTTTCAATCTGCGGGAACGGGAAATCGGCACACTCGACGCCCACTTCGTACACTTTTCGGCGCAAACGCGAATGAGCGGTGTGAACATGGGCGACCGGCAAATACGCAAGGGCGCTGGCGAGGCCATTCTCAAGCATGTCCAGAGCCTGGGTGGCAGCTTTCCCGAAACCGTGCAAAACAGCATTGAGGAGGTGGCGCGTCGGGGCAGTACCCCACTGGTGGTCGCCGACGGGGTCAAGGTGCTGGGCGTGATCGAACTCAAGGACATCGTCAAGGGCGGAATCAAGGAGCGTTTCCTCGAACTGCGGCGCATGGGCATCAAGACCGTGATGGTGACCGGCGATAACCGGGTCACCGCCGCCGCCATTGCTGCCGAGGCTGGCGTCGATGACTTTCTGGCGGAGGCGACGCCTGAGCAGAAGTTGCAGTTGATCCGCGACTACCAGGCAGAAGGCCGGCTGGTGGCCATGACCGGCGACGGCACCAACGATGCTCCGGCACTGGCTCAAGCCGATGTTGCCGTGGCGATGAACTCGGGGACCCAGGCCGCCAAGGAGGCCGGGAACATGGTGGACCTGGACAGCAACCCGACCAAGTTGATCGAGGTAGTGGAAACCGGCAAACAGATGCTGATGACCCGCGGTTCGCTGACCACCTTCTCGATAGCCAACGACATCGCCAAGTATTTCGCGATCGTACCGGCAGCCTTTGTCACCACGTATCCGCAGCTCGCGGCGCTTAACATCATGGGCCTGACGAGCCCGAACTCGGCGGTGCTGTCAGCGGTGATCTTCAACGCGCTGATCATCATTTTCCTGATTCCCCTGGCACTCAAAGGCGTGAAATATCGCCCGGTAGGCGCGGCCCTGCTGTTGCGCCGCAACCTGATGATCTATGGACTGGGTGGCATGATCGTTCCATTTATCGGCATAAAAATGATCGACATGGTGCTGTTTGCCGTCGGTCTGACTTGAAGGAGCACTGTCATGGCTTCTCTACTGCGCCCGGCGTTGACCCTGTTCATTGCCCTGTCGTTGATCACCGGCCTGGCCTATCCACTGCTCACGACCGGCATTGCCAGGTGGGTGTTCCCTTCTCAGGCACAGGGCAGTCTGATTGAACGGGATGGCAAAACCGTGGGTTCCTCGTTGATCGGTCAGCGCTTCAGCGATCCCGGGCACTTCTGGAGTCGCCCGTCGGCGACCGGCCCCACCCCCTACAACGCGGCGGCCTCGTCCGGGTCGAACCTGGGGCCACTGAACCCGGCACTGGCGGACGCGATCAGGGGCCGCATCGATGCCTTGCATGCCGCCGACCCCGGTAATACCGCGACCATTCCCGCCGACTTGATCTACAGTTCTGCCAGCGGCCTCGATCCACATATCAGCACCGCGGCAGCCCAGTATCAGGCGGGCCGAATTGCGCGGGTGCGCAATGTGCCCATAGAGCGCGTTCGCCAACTGATTGCCGAACACTCCGAAGACAGGCTGTTCGGGTTCCTTGGCGAGCCTCGGGTCAACGTTCTGGAACTGAACCTGGCACTCGACGCCGTACGTTGAGCGCCACTCTGACACGGTGGGTTTGATGGCCGAACAACGTCCTGACCCAGACCAGCTACTGGCGCAGATTCGCGCAGATGAAGCCCAGGCCAAGCGCGGACAGCTGAAGATTTTTTTCGGTGCCAGCGCTGGTGTCGGCAAGACCTACGCGATGCTGACGGCCGCCCAAACGGCGAAACAACAGCACATCGATGTACTGATCGGCGTAATCGAAACCCATGGCCGTGCTGAAACCCAGGCGTTGACCCAGGGCCTGGACGTTTTGCCCCTCAAACAGGTCGTTGACAAGAACCGCACACTGACCGAGTTCGATCTGGACGCCGCGCTGTCACGCAAACCGCAGTTGATCCTGATCGACGAGCTGGCCCACTCCAACATCGTTGGTTCACGCCATCCAAAACGTTGGCAGGACGTGGAAGAACTGCTCAGCGCCGGTATCGATGTCTGGTCCACCATGAATGTTCAGCACCTGGAGAGCCTGAACGACGTTGTCGGTGGCATTACCGGTATTCGCGTCTGGGAAACCGTGCCCGACCGTGTGTTCGACACGGCTGATGAAGTGGTCATCGTCGACTTGCCGCCTGATGACCTGCTGCAACGACTTAAGGAAGGCAAAGTGTATCTGGCCCATCAGGCTGAACGGGCGGTGCAGAATTTCTTTCGCAAAGGCAACCTGATCGCGTTGCGTGAATTGGCGTTGCGCCGCACCGCCGACCGTGTGGACAGCGAGATGCTGCAGTACCGCATCAGCCGCGCAGTAAAACCCGTCTGGGGCACTCGCGACTCACTGCTCGCCTGCGTCGGCCCGCATGAGCAGGGAGAAAAGACGGTACGGTCAACGGCTCGCCTGGCCGCACAGCTCAACGTGCCGTGGCATGCGGTTTATGTCGAGACACCTGCCTTGCAGCGCCTGCCCGAGACCAAGCGGCGTCGCATTCTGGCGACCCTGAAGCTGGCCCAGGACATGGGTGCCCAGATCTCGACCCTGGCCGGTCAGGACATTGCCGAGACGCTGGTCAAGTACGCCCGGCAGCACAATCTGTCCAAAGTCGTACTGGGCCGCGATGACCAGCCTCGTCGTCATTTCTGGAGCCGGTTGCTCGCAGATCGAATGGGTGCGCTGGGCGCTGATCTGGACGTGATTCAAGTCTCCCTTGCGACCAACCCGCGCAAACAAACCGAGCCCCATTGCGCGAAGACGCAAAGCCCGGTCAGGGGGTGGTCCTATGTCTGGAGCGTGGCGCTCTGCGCGGTAACGACCCTTGCGGCCATACCTTTGGCTCAGGTGCTGGAGCAGGCCAATATCGTCATGCTGTTTCTGCTGGTCGTCGTCGCCGTCGCCGTTCGTTTTGGTCGCGGTCCGGCTGTTCTGGCGGCCTTTGTATCAGTGGCCGCATTCGACTTCTTTTTTGTGGCGCCGCGCTTTTCGTTCGCCTTCGCTGATATCCAGTACCTGGTGACCTTCAGCGTGATGCTCGTGGTCGCGCTGGTGATCGGCCAGATGACCGCAGGCCTGACGTACCAGGCACGGGTGGCGCAGCGGCGCGAAGATCGCATGCGGGCGCTGTACGACATGTCGCGGCTGTTGTCGGCGGCGCTGATGACCGAGCAGGTCGCTGAAATCGGTTCACGTTTCCTCAGTGCCGAATTTGGTGCAAGGTCGGCACTGCTGGTCGCTGACGACAACAATAAACTGCAAGCGCCGCTGATCACCGGGGATGCACCGCACGTGGACGTTGCCATTGCCCGGTGGTCCTTCGACAAAGCCGAACCGGCCGGCTATGGCACCGATACGCTGCCCTCCAGCCCAACGCTTTATCTGCCTCTGTCGGCACCCATGCGGGTGCGCGGGGTATTGGCCGTGCAACCGCATGACACGAGCCGTCTGGCGGTGCCGGAACAACGACGTCTGCTCGACACCTGTGCGTCATTGCTGGCTATCTCGCTGGAACGGATTCACTACATCCACATTGCCCAGGACACGACCGTTCAAATGGAGTCCGAGCGCTTGCGCAACTCGTTGCTCTCGGCCATCTCCCATGACTTGCGAACCCCGCTGTCGGTCATGGTCGGGCTTGCCGAAGCACTGAAGCTGACCAAGCCCCCCCTGACTGGCGAAGCCGCCGAAATCGCCACCGCGGTAGGCGAGTCGGCGCTGCGCATGAACACGCTGGTCAACAACCTGTTGGACATGGCGCGCCTCGAATCCGGCAAAGTGGTCTTGAATCGGCAGTGGCAACCCATCGAGGACGTAGTGGGCAGCGCCCTGCGAGCCATTCAGCCGATTCTGGGCGGGCATTCGGTGCAGGTCGTTCTGGACGATAATGTACCTCCTGTACGCATCGACGCAGTGTTGATCGAACGCGTCCTGATCAACCTGATCGAGAACGCCGTCAAGTACACCCCTCAAGGCACCACCATTCGTCTGGGGGCCCGGGCCTCGCCGGACAACATCGAATTGTGGGTCGCCGACGAAGGTCCGGGACTACCCCACGGTCACGAAGAGGCGGTCTTCAGCAAGTTCATGCGTGGCAAGAAGGAAAGCTCGATACCAGGTGTCGGGCTGGGCCTGGCTATTTGCCGGGCCATCGCCCTGGCTCATGGCGGGACGATGCTGGGGGTCAACCGGCCAGAGGGCGGGGCTTGCTTCACGTTACGCCTGCCCCGTGAAGCCCCTCCGAACATCGAACCCTTTGAGCCGCAGACCGACAAGGACTCACCATGAGCGAATCAGTGCCTCATGTCCTGATCATCGAAGACGAGAAGGAAATACGTCGCTTCGTGCGCATGGCCTTGCAAGCTGAAGGCCTGGAAGTTCACGAAGCCGATACCTTTCACCGGGGGCTCATTGACGCGGGCACGCGCCGGCCCGACCTGATTGTGCTCGACCTCGGACTGCCCGACGGTGACGGTATCGACCTTATCAGGGACGTGCGCAGTTGGTCAGAGGTGCCGATCATTGTGTTGTCTGCCCGTGGTGCGGAATCGGACAAAATCCTGGCCCTGGACACGGGGGCAGATGACTATCTGGTGAAGCCGTTTGGCACCGGAGAGCTGCTGGCGCGTGTGCGCGCCATGCTGCGCAGACACGTAAAAGAATCCGAGAATCACGCAGCCCTGGCTTTTGGCGACGTGCGGATTGATATGGAACGGCGTGTCGTGGAGCGCTGCGGCGCGCCATTGCATTTGACACCACTGGAGTATCGCCTGCTGGTCCATCTTTGCTCACATCCGAACCGGGTTCTGACGCACCAACAACTGCTCAACGCGGTATGGGGGCCAGGGCACACTACCGATACGCCGTACCTTCGGGTCTTCATGGGCGGGCTACGGAAGAAAGTCGAGGTCGACCCCTCACAGCCCAAACACCTGGTGACTGAAACGGGCGTTGGCTACCGTTTTATCCCCTGATGCCAGTGGTCGTTATTGGGGGCATTCTCTTTGATGTGAAAGCATCTGCGGGTCATGGCCATGCACATACCTGGCAGGCGGCAGCGTAACTGCGGGGATGCTCTAAACAAGCCCTCAGGGCTGGGGCACGATCAACCGGGCGACTGCGGTGGCGGCCTTGACCGGCCTGATCGGTGGAAACTCTTCAGGCGTGAGCGTTTCTTTCTCCAGTAGCAGAAGTGCCCCGGCGTCCAGATCGGCCCGACGACCTTCGAGCAAGGCGGTTGCCCGACGGTAGCCTTCGTCGAGCAGGGCGCGAATTTCCAGATCGACCTCCCTGGCCGTTTGCTCCGAATAATCTTTGTCCATGGCGCTCGGCATACGTTCGCCAAGAAAGGACGAGCTTTGCCGCTCCAGCACGGACTGGCCGAGCGAGGCGCTCATGCCAAACCGGGTGATCAGCTGTCGGGCGATATCCGTGGCCCGCGCCAGGTCATCGGCCGCCCCGGTCGAAATCTGCTCAAACACAAGGCGTTCGGCGGCGCGTCCGGCCATGAGAACGACGATCCGGTCCTTGAGCATTTGGCAACTGATCAGGAAGCGGTCTTCGGTCGGTCGCTGCAGCGTATAGCCCAGTGAACCAATCGCGCGGGGCACGATTGAGACTTTATGGACCGGATCCATGGCCGGCAGGCTGCTCGCCGCCAGGGCATGCCCCATCTCATGAAACGCCACCACTCGGCGTTCATCGGGGCGCAGCACGCTGCTTTTGCGTTCAACCCCGGCGACGATGCGTTCTACGGCAGCCGTGAAGTCGTCCAGGCTGACGGCATCAGCCCCGCGACGTGTCGCCACGATGGCGGCTTCATTGACCAGGTTGGCCAAGTCCGCGCCGGTAAACCCCGTGGTGATGTCGGCAATGCGCTCGTTATCGAGGTCTGGCGTGACCGTTATTTTTTGCAGATGGACCTTGAGTATTGCCTGGCGACCTTTTCGGTCTGGGCGATCGATCAGCACCTGGCGGTCGATTCGTCCAGCGCGCAGCAATGCAGGGTCCAGAATCTCCGGTCGATTGGTCGCGGCCAGCAATACAACGCCCTCACGAGGGTCGAATCCATCCAGTTCGGACAGTAACTGATTGAGGGTCTGTTCTTTTTCATCGTTGCCACCAAAGGCGCCGATGCCCCGCATCTTTCCCAGCGCATCCAGCTCATCGATGAAGATGATGCAGGGGGCGGCCTGGCGTGCCTGTTCGAACAGGTCGTGGACGCGTGCCGCCCCCACCCCGACGAACATTTCGACAAACTCGGATCCGGAGATCGAAAAAAACGGTACGCCCGCTTCACCGGCGATCGCTTTGGCCACCAGGGTTTTGCCGGTTCCTGGCGGGCCGACCAGCAGCGTGCCCTTGGGAATGTGCGCCCCCAGGCGTGCGTATTTGGTTTTGTCCTTGAGGAACGAAACGATTTCCACCAACTCAGCCTTGGCCTCATCGATGCCTGCCACATCGGCAAATGTCACGCCGGTATCGCGCTGGACGAATACCTTGGCCCTGGACTTGCCGATGCTCATCAGTCCACCAAAGCCCTGTTTTTGCGCCAGGCTGCGGAACAGGAAATGCCAGACCACCATAATCAAGACGAAAGGCAGCAGCCAGCCGAGCAGTCCGCCCAGGCGGGTGTTTTCCTGCACACCGGTAAACCCGACCCCCGAACGCGCGAGATCCGCCGCGAGGGCGGGGTCGACCCGCACGGTTGAGAACAGGGTATGGCCATCAATGGGCACCTGCAGTTTGCCGGTGATTTTGTCCTGTTCCACTCGCAAATCACTGACTTTCTGCTCGCTCAGCAGTTGTAAAAACTCGCTGTACGGTAGGGGCTGAACGATGTTTCGTTCGAGAAACAGAAACTGCACAAGCGCGACCACAAAGAAGGCGATCACGAAGTAAGACAGGTTCCATTGTTGATTCTTCTTCATGGCCTTGGCCCGTGCAGGAGGCGATGTGGAGGGGGGGCAACCGCTCAACGCGCCCGGAGGTAACGAACCGTCTCCGGGCTGTTGCTTCAGGCGAGCAGCAAATGATCTTCCACCTTGTTGACGCCCGGTACTGACCAGGCGGCCCGTTCCGCGATCTTGCGTTCACGCCACAGATGCACCCGGCCTTCGAGTTTGACCACACTGCCTTCAACCTTGATGTGAATCCCTTTGGCATCGACTTCGGCATTGCGCTTGAGCGCTTCTTCGATGCGCTGCTGGATATCGAGCACATCAACCTGGGGACGCAGCGTGAGTCGGTTGTCCACGCCGACCACCCCGGACAGCTTGCGCACGGCCCGTTCTACGGTTTCCTTCTGGTACTGCCAGTCCACCTGGCCTTCCAGGCTGACCCAGCCGTTCTCCACAATGACCTTGGCTGCGCCCTGGGGAATATCGGCGCTCCAGTCAATGATGTTGAGGGCGCGATTGGCGATGGTGTCGTCCGCCGTGCCGGCCCCCTTGTTCAGTCGCACCTGGATTTCTTCCGCCAGTGCGCGTACGCCTTTGACCGCCTTGACGGCACGTTCGACACGTACTTTCTGTGCATAGTTGGTGACGTGGCCGGTCAGGGTGACAACCCCCTTGTCGACGGCAACCCCAATGTTGGCGGCATCGATGTCGGGCAGGAATTCGAGCTCTTCGAGTATGGATTTACGCAGGCTCAAGTCGTTCATGACGATGTCCTCGGTTGAAGGGCGATAGTTGCCCGTTCCACTTTTTTACGCCTGAGCAACTTCGCGGCATTGAGTTAAATCAAGTCGGCGTCAGTGGTCGTCTCCGTTGATCGCCAGGTGTTGGTTGATTGATAAAAATCAGAGAGGCCCGGCAATGCCCATTGATACTTGAATCGTCAATTGCAGTGATTCAGGCGCGAAACTTGAGGATAAAAAAATGAGCAGGTACTTCACCGTTGCACTGTTGGGCATACTTTTGGCGACGACGGCCGGGTGCAGCAATAGGCATGCCCAGGAAATTGACGCTCGCCTGGAGTCCGCGGAAAACAATGCGACGTGGGCACGTGTCAGGGCTGACGAGGCATTTTTGAAGGCACAACTGGCAGCGGAAGTGGCGCTTCGAGCACAACACACAGCCGATGAAGCCAATGTGCGTATCAGTCGGATGAAGTAAGGCGCTTGGCAAGTACGCAGTCCCTGTATGAAACCCCGTACGGGATGAGGGAAATCTGATCTCGCGCGTAAAGGAATAGGGTGTGACCGTCCCTGACTTATTCGTATCGAACAGCCTCGATGTCGATTCGGATAATGCGGACAACAAAAATCCCCCGGCCGGTTTCCCTGCCAGGGGCAAGTTGCCTGGGATTCAATCGGCTTTGATCGGCACGAGTTTATCCGCTTTCATGGCCTCAGGCTTTTTCGGCAGCGAGAGGCTCAGCACGCCTTTGCTGAAACTCGCCTCGATCTTATCGGCATCGACGCCTTTGGGAAGGTTGAATACCCGCTCGAAGGAACCATAGTGACGCTCGCTAAGGTAGTAGCCTTTACGTTTTTCTTCCTTGTCGTCTTTCTTTTCCCCTTTGATGATCAGGCTGCCATTGGACAGTTTGACCTCAATGTTTTTCTCATCCATGCCGGGCAGTTCGGCAGTGATTTCGAAACTCTTGTCTTTTTCGGTGATATCCACGGCAGGCAGGCTGTGGCCGATGAGTTCTCGCCGCCACAGCGGATCGACATCAAACAGGCCACGGCTGAAGGGTGACAGGTTTGAGCGGTGGTTGAAGTCTTCGAACAGGTGATCGACCTGTTGCCGGAGTTTTTCCAGGGGGCGCCACAGATCAGTGCCCACTGAACGCTCACTGACTTTGTCCTCGTTAGTCACGGGCATTTTTTTGGTTCTTCACGGAATCCCGGGAAACACAGAAACAAGAACGCCGATTTGATTGATGATGTTCGTGCGAGCAAACACATCTAACAAACCGGCGTTCTTATGCGCGATATTAATACTTTCCTTCCTTTTTGGGAGGGCTTTTCTGTCGTCACGATCAAGCCTGATGGTGACGCCCTCCAGATCGATCTGACACCCCACGCCACCCGATTCCCTTCCTGTGGCGGGTGCCAAAAACCCTGTTCAACCACGCATGAGTATTGCGAGCGAGTCATTCGTGATTTGCCCATTCTCGGTCGTGCGGTGCGCCTGAGCGTTTTGCTCCGACGCGTTGGTTGCCGCGACTGTGGTAAACGCATGGAGGCCGTCAGTTGGCTGGATCGCTATGCCCGCATGACGCGGCGTCTGGCAGAGGCGGTCATTCAAGCCTGTGAGCGCCTTCCCACGCTGCACGTGGCGCAGATGTTTGGGCTGCATTGGGACACCGTTCGGTTGCTGGAGCGTCGTGCCTTGCAAGCGGCATTGAGCGATCTGCCGAAGGCGCAACCACGGCGTCTGGTGATGGACGAGTTCGCCCTGTTCAAGGGCCATCGTTACGCCAGTGTGGTGCTGGATGCGGATACACGACGAGTGCTGTGGATCGGCGAAGGCCGCAGCCGGGCGGCGGTCAGGCCGTTTTTCGAAGAGCTGGGGCCAGAGGGATGCGCCCGAATCGAAGCGGTGGCAATGGACATGAACACCGCTTTTGACCTGGAGGTTCGTCAGCACTGTCCCAACGCGCGAGTGGTCTACGACCTCTTCCATGTGGTGGCCAAGTATGGCCGAGAGGTGATTGATCGGGTTCGTGTCGACGAAGCCAATCGACTGCGTCATGACAAGCCGGCCCGACAGGTCATCAAGCAGGCGCGTTGGCTGCTCCTGCGCAACCCGCAGAACCTGAAAACACCGGAGCAACAGGTCCGCTTGGAGGATCTGCTGGCGGCCAACCACGCGTTGATGAAGGTCTATTTGATGAAGACTGAACTCAAAACGCTTTGGACGCCGAGCACCGCTTGGGGTTGGCGATCGGCCTGGAAGCAATGGCTGCGCCATGCGCATGAAAGCGAAATACCGGCACTGATCCAGTTCGCCAAACGGCTAAAGACTTACTGGCGGGGCATCGTCAGCCGGGTTCGCTGGCCGATGCACACCGGTCAGTTGGAAGGAATAAATAATCGAATAAAGGTCATCAAGCGAATGGCGTACGGTTACCGGGATAGCGAGTTCTTTTTCATGAAGATCAAGAGCGTCTTTCCCGGTAATCCGTGAAGAACCTTTTTTTTCACGGTATTACTCATTTTCACACTCCTCTTGGATGACGGTGGCTGCCGACATCTCATCTGTCGGCCCAACCTGAAACAACAGAGCGAGGGCCATGGCGTCTGCACCTTGCAAGTGAGTGGTCATGGGCGTCTGCATGAAACACGAGGTCTGCATGCATCGAATCTGATGATGCAACGACGGTCTCTAATTTCTGCTGAACGTCCCGCGCCTGTTTGATTTAGATCAGAAAGAGGGCACACACCGGCTTTTTCCAGAAACGGCCTTCATTAGGCCTGTGCTCGGCTTCAATGAAGGCGCCACATCGGACACGTTGAGCATTCCGGACCTAAGCTCTACAGGTGCGTCGCTGACACTAGTCGTTGGAGGCACCCTCACGATCAAGCCTTCAGCGTCATGTTCCGCGTGGGGAATGCCAATCGTTTAGAGGGACTCGCGTCGATGCTCAGTAAATGGCTGGACCCCGCGCTGCTGTTACTCACCGCCTTCACGCTGTTGGCGGGGGGCGTTGCGTACCTTGCACAAGAGGCTGGCTGGGCATCGGTATGCTGGGCTGCCGGCAGTCTGGTGATGGCCTTGATCCTGCTCGTTGAGATCGCCAAGCGCCTGGCTCGCCGGGAGGCGGGGGTCGACTTGATTGCGTTGCTGTCGATTACCGCCGCCCTGGTTTTCGAGCAAGCCCTGGTGGCTGCGGTGATTGCGTTGATGCTGGCATCCGGGCGCACCCTGGAGTTCTTCACCAGGCAACGCGCCGAGCGCGAACTGCGAGCCCTCGTTGACCGCGCCCCATGTACGGCCTGGTTGCAGGAGGAGGGCGGCCTGCGCAAGGTCCCCGTGGAGCAAATCCAGGCGCATCAAACCGTGTTGGTACGGTTGGGAGAAGTCGTGCCAGTCGACGGCTGCCTGCTCAGTACGGCCGCCATTCTCGACGAGTCGGCGCTCAGCGGTGAGTCGTTGCCTGTCACCCATCGTCAGGGAGAGCAACTGCCCAGTGGGGTTTCCAATGTGGGGGCGCCTTTCCTGCTCTCGGCCACAAGAACGTCAGCGCAAAGCACCTATGCAGGTATCGTTCGGCTGGCCGAGGCCGCGCGCCGCTCGCGGGCGCCTTTTGTACGACTGGCTGACCGCTATGCGTTGTATTTCATACCGCTGACGTTGCTGATTGCCGCCGTGGCCTGGCACGTGAGTGGTGATCCCTTGCGAGCATTGGCGGTGCTGGTGGTGGCGACGCCTTGCCCGTTGATTCTGGCGGTACCCATTTCCATCATGTCGGGTATTTCGAGGGCGGCACGGCGCGGGATCCTGGTCAAGGATGGCGCGACGCTGGAGGCATTGGCCGGGGTAAAGCAGGTGTTTCTCGACAAGACCGGCACGCTGACCAGCGGCCATGCCCGTCTGCAGTCGATAGAGGTCAACGGGATGACCGACCCGCAACGCCTGCTGGGCCTGGCCGCGTCGCTGGCGCAGGCTTCGACCCACCCCATCTCCCAGGCCATTGTCGACGCGGCGCATCAGCGCCAACTGCCCCTCAGCGTGCCGCAGGACGTGGAAGAAAGCCCAGGCTCAGGGCTGTGTGGGCGGGTCGATGGCGTGCGGGTGCGTTTTGGTACGTTGTCTTTTGCTCATGAACAAAGCCCTGCGACCGAGTGGGCCTCAGCCATGCTGCGCCACATGGATTACCTGGCGTGCAGTGGCAGCTTCATCGACGTCGACGGGGTGCTCGCTGGCCTGCTGGTGTTCTCCGACAACGTTCGGCGCGAGACCCCGCAGACCCTGCGGCGACTGCGCAACAGAGGCATCGAAAGGATCGTCATGCTCACCGGGGATCGCCTGGAAACCGCACAGATGATTGCGCTGTCTGCCGGGATTGACGAACTGCGTGCCGGGTTGACCCCCGAGGAAAAAGTGCGCGCTGTGCAGCAAGGTTGCCTGCGCACCAGCACCCTGATGGTCGGCGATGGCATCAACGACGCCCCCGCACTGGCGGCGGCCAACGTCGGTGTGGCCATGGGGGCCGGAGGTGCCACGGCTTCGGCACAAGCCGCGGGTGTCGTCCTGCTGGTGGATCGCCTCGATCGTCTGGTCGAGGCGTTGGACATTGCCCGACGCACTTGCCACATCGCCCGCCAGGGTGTGCGGGTCGGGATGGGCATGTCGTTGCTGGCCATGGTGGTGGCGGCCTTCGGTTACCTGCCGCCCTTGATCGGCGCCGTGGTGCAGGAGGGCATCGACGTGGTGATCATCCTTAACGCCTTGCGGGCACTGGGGCCGTCGTGGGGGCGCAGGAAACGAAAGCTGACCGCCGCGCACATCGATCACCTGCAAGACGAACACCAGCAACTCGCCACTGTGCTGAGTGATCTGCACCAGTTGGCCAGCGACTTTGCCAAGCGTCCGCTTGCGCAAGCACAGACCGACCTGCAGGCGCTGGTCGACACGCTGCAGACTTCATTGGCGCCACATGAACACGAAGATGAAAGCGCACTGTACCCACTGCTGACGCGAAGCATGCCGGGCGAGGACCCGATGGCAGCCATGAGCCACGCTCACCGGGAGATTTTTCGCCTTATCCACCTGCTGGCGCGCATGAGCCATGACTTTCGTTCCGACCCGGCGACGACGCCGGCTGATGAAGTGCAACACCAGTTGATTCGGCTCGACACCCTCGTGCAATTGCACTTTGAGCAGGAGGAAGAGCTGTTTCGTTATCTGGATGGGCGCTAGTGAATCGCTCCGGATTCTCGAGACACCTGCAAGCTCATCTGAAAAGGTCGCGGTGCCCGTCAAAACGCCGCATAACGTGATGCTGCTTGGACGGCCGGTTGCAGGTCAGGTTTTTCTACCGGTCACCAGACCTGAAGCGCCAACAAAGTAAAACACCCCACCGGCAACCACAAATACCCCAAGCATGTAAAAGATAAAGTGCGCAGGCTGGCTCGCCAGGACGATACCGCACAGCACCGGGCCCAGCGCCGCGCCGAGGTTGCTGAGGTTTTGTGCGCCGTAGTACAGGCCCCGCAGAGGGGCTGGGGCAATGTGGTCGATGAACATGTATTCGGCGGGGAATACGATGATTTCGCCGACGGTGAAAATGGCCATGGACAGCACCCAGAGCATGACGCTGGTCGACAGGGCAAACCCGCCCAGCCCCAGCAGGAACAAGCTCAAGCCCGCCGCCAGCCAGAGGTTCAACTGGCGCTGGGAGATCTTCCGGCCGATGAGGTATTGCAGGCTGATGACCATGATGGCATTGGTCGTGACCAGGGCGCTGATGACCTGATAAGCGAACTCGGGCGTGGTGGTGACCACCAGGTACTGCGAGAGGTAGGCGGTGAACTGACCAAAGACCACGGCGCTGAGCAGCCCGCCCAGGGTGAAGCAGACCAGGCGCCGGTCCTTGAGCAGCAGTCTGCCCATCGCCAGGAATGCGCCGGGCGGGCGGGACGTATCAAGCACCTGCAGCGTTCTGTCGCCCCAGCGCCAATAGACTCCGCAGAACCCTGCGCCGAGTCCCGCGGACAGCAGGAAAGGCCAACTGATATCCAGCCGGGCCATCCCGGCGCCCAGCAATGGGCCGACGGCGTAGCCGATATTGCTCAGGGTGTATTTGATCGAAAACACGCTGCTGCGCTCGGCGGGCGCCAGCAAGCGGCCGAACCCGGATTTGGCCGCGATATCAATCACCGCGTATGCCAGGTTGATCACCACCAGGCAGAAGTAGAACAGCCACAGGTCGCGGGCCAGGAACGTGCCGAGAAAGCCCAGCGCAAACACCGCGCTGCAAGCCAGGATCAGTCGGTAGCTGGACACTCTGTCCACCAGGAAGCCGCCGTAAAGGCTCAACAACGACCCGACGATCAGGCTGCTGCCAATGACCAGCCCGACATCCGCCACGCTCAAGCCGAAGTGGCTGCTCAGGTAGATCACCAGATAGGGCAGGGTGACGGCCCGCGCCAGGGTCAAGACCAGGGAGGCACTGAGCAGCAGTTTTACCGTGCCGGGATAATTTTTCAGGGTGGCCAGCATCCGTGCCTCATGGTTCAGCGGGGTGGGTTCAAGAGCGTTGTCAGGCGCAAGGCATTGATTGATGCGCTGGAATCCAGCTTACTGGGGAATGCCGTTCAGATTGCGGATGGTTTTTCCACCGTTGGCGGAATCTGGTTCATGAATGTGGGGCTTGTATGTTTTCTTCAGAACGCTTGAAGGGCATTGATGTGTTTGTCTGTGTCGCGGACGCTGGCAGCTTTCGGATTGCGGCCGAGCGGATGCACCTGACGGCCTCGGCCATCAGCAAAAGCATTGCCCGCCTGGAGGCGCGGTTGGGGGCTCGGCTGTTCCAGCGCACGACGCGGCGCCTGGCATTGACCGACGCGGGGATGACGTTCTATCGCACTTGCACCGGGGTGCTGGCCGAGCTGGAAGAGGCAGAGCTGTCGCTGCACAGCGAAAACAGCGAGCTTCAGGGGCGGGTTCGGCTGGACCTTCCCGGTGCCTACGGCCGGGCCCAGGCACTGCCGCTCATTTTGCGGTTTGCCCAGGCGCATCCCCGGCTGCTGCCGCATGTTTCCTTCTCGGACCGTTACAGCGACCCGATCGCCGAAGGTGTCGACATCGTGGTGCGCATTGGGGGCGCGGACATCTGGCCCGATACCCTGGGCCATCGCTACCTGGGCAGCGAGTGGCATGTCTTCTGTGCGTCACCCGCGTACTTGAGCCAGCACGGCACGCCCCTGACCGAGGACGACCTGCAGCATCATCAATGCATCGCCTACGGCTGGGTGGATGGCAACGTCAGCCCGTGGAGCTTTTCCGGCCACCGCGCCGCCGGCGAAACCGAGCGCCGGCAGGTGCCTGCCACACTGGTGGTGGGGGATGGCGAGGGGTTGTTGGTTTCGGTACTGACGGGGTGCGGCATCGCGCAACTACCGACCTGGTTGATCCAGCAGCACCTGGAGGCGGGGACCCTGGTCGAGGTACTCCCTCGGCTGGCAACCGACGGCCAGGCGATCAACCTGGTCTGGCAAAAAAGCCGGCAGTCGCTTCCCCGGATCAGTGCCTTGCTGGAAGTGCTCGCCGCAGGCCTGAAACCGTCCAGTGGCAACGGCGTGTGAGGCGGCCAGGCTGGGAACACCCCGTGGCAGCTGCCAAAGGCTGCGTTGGGTTGCGCAGCGCCCCCTGGTGGCATTGCCAATTTTGCAAAAGGGGGGCGGGGGACTGTCCCCTTTTTGGTCAGGACCGCATCTGACCCGGCGCAACCATCACGTCTATGACGTTCCAATCCTACGCGGATGACTAACTCAATACGTTTCCCACGAGCATCACGGAAACGTCCTATTTACTCCCGATATCCACATCTTCAGGGTGCTGCCTGTCAATCACATCCTCTTACTCATGGTCATCGGCCGGTTGGTTTCGCGCCCATCGTTCTCACTGGCGTGACAAGAGTAAGGCAGCCAAAAAACACCCAAGGATCTGGATCATAAACATGAAAGCCGCACTGCCCCTGTTGTACACGGACGATGTCTCCCTAGAGCTTCTCCAAACGCTGGAAAAAACCACCCGTTATCGAGCAGCCGCTTGCCGCTTTCAACAAGCCAGCCAGCTACCTTCGAGCGGGGGCTGAATCATGATCCGAGCCAGCGTCAACGGTATAAGACAAGGTCTGCACGGTGATCTGACCACCACCGGCGCGGTGTGTATCAGCAGCCTGCCCAATGCGACACAAGGCGGCCGGGGCGTCCTGCGGCTCGGGGATAAAACCACACCTTGTCCGCTGTGCGGAGAAATCGGCGTAATCGTTGAAAGCCAGCCTGCAATGAAGTGGATGGGGATTGCGACGGCGCTGGACGGCGCAGGGATCCACTGCGGCTGTCCCAAGGGCCGCAACCGAGTGATCGCGTCTGAGCAATCAAGCGCTGCACCGCAAACGACAAGAACAGCCGATCAACCCGCTTCTTCAGCAGTCACCAGCCCCTCGCAAGCGCCGCGGCAATCCGCCTTCTCCCCGTCGAGCCAGCCAGCTGCGTCAGTGTTCAACCGTCTGGAACCTCAGGAGCCAGGCTTCTATGTGGTACCCAAAAGCATGACCCGTGAAGCACTGGAGGCCACGCTTTTCCCGGTGCGTGATTGGGCTGTGATGAGCAAGTTTCAGGCGCTCAACCCGGGTATGGGGGAGGTCAAAGCGGGTTCGATGATCGTGCTCAGCGATCCGAACAACACTTCCTGTACCTACCAGGAGGCGCAACTGATGCAGGCCGCTCGACAGGTCAAGGCGACCCTTGATCCCCTGACACCGCAAGAGGCCGATTTTCGCTTTCGCCACGCTGCTGAAATCGCCAGCTTTACCGGTCACACCTCAACCTGGCTTGGCGTCAGTGCTCTGGTCATGGAAAACCACGTGAGCAGGCTGCGTGACACGCTCCAGGCCATGGAGCGCTTGCATCAGGAAAGCTATCGCCAGCATGGTCACCTCAAATCGCCGCAGTTCTTCGCCGATCGCAGGCACCTGATCAGCCAGTTGGATGCCCATTTGCTGAACTCGACGCGGCTGCGCGGCCAGACCACCCTGGGCGATCACCCCAAGTTGAAAACAGCCCTCGGCATTTCCAGTCGAAGCCTGGTCCATCATTGGGACAAGGCCGGGGCGCCGGGACAGATACCGGGGTATGCCACGCATGTCAGCGCTACCAGTCGTGCTGCGCAATATATGCAGTCCGGTGGTTACCTCGGGATTGGTATTGGCGGGGTGTCTTCGTTGTTGGCGATCCAGGAGGTATGTATTGGCGATTCGGGGGCGGCTTGCGAGAAGGTCAGGTTTACCGAGGGAGGGAAGTTTGGCTTGTCCACCTTTGGTGGCGCTGTTGGGGGGGAAATAGGCAAATTAGCTGGCATGCCGATCTGCCTGGCTCTTGGTGTCTCTACAGCTATCGGGGGTGTTGTCTGCGTCGCGGCCTTAGTAGGGACTGGCGCATGGGCGGGTACGACTGTCGGCGGTATAGCTGGCGAGCTCTTGGGTGAGAGAATTTACGAAGCTACAAAACCATGACCAGTATCGACACGTGGTCTCCCTGGATTGCGATCATTGTTACTGGTGGCTGGAGCCTGCTTGCAGCTGCGGGCCTCGCATTCAGTTTGTACCTAAGTCGCTGTCATCTGGACGCCATTAAAGAGGCCTTGAAGAACAGTCGTTACATTTATGTTTGGGGCCCAAGCCTGGGGAAGCGGGGTTTGATTTGGTCCGTGCTGGAGATAGCAAAAATTTCCGGGATGATAATGATGCCAAAGGCATCAATCCGCATCGGTGAGTTGGATCCTGTCGACCTTGAAAACTTTCCCCCTCATCTTAAACGGCTACTGAAGATCAAGTCATTGATGCTAGTGACTACTGCTGTTTGGCTTTTAATTACAGGCGTACTGATAAAATTTAAGTAGCTTGATGGACGACTACTCCAAGTTAAAAACAGCCCTCGGTATTTCCAGCCGAAGCCTGGTACATCATTGGGATAAGGCCGGGGCGCCGGGACAGATACCGGGGTATGCCACGCATGTCAGCGCTACCAGTCGTGCTGCCCAATATATGCAGTCGGGCGGTTACATCGGGATTGGTATTGGCGGGGTGTCTTCGTTGTTGGCTATTCAGGAGGTGTGTATTGGCGATTCGGGGGCGGCTTGCGAGAAGGTCAGGTTTACCGAGGGAGGGAAGTTTGCTGGGGCCACAGGTGCGGGGGCTTTGGTGGGCGCGGCAGCCAAATATGCCAGCGGTTCAATCTGCCTGGCGCTTGGCGTATCCACAGGTATCGGAGGTGTTGTCTGTGTCGCGGCCATAGTGGGGACAGGTGCCTGGGTGGGTACGGAGTACGGTGGTATGGCTGGTGAAGATTTAGGTGAAATATTGTACGAAAAAACCTTGCCATGACAGCGGAAGAGTTTTGGAAGTCATGGCTCGCTTTCGGGCTTTTGGCCGGCCCAGGCCTGCTTGGTTTTTTGAGTATTGCCTATAGCCAGTACCTGCGCCGTCGTCATCTGCAAGCAATGAAAGAGGCAATGAAGAACAGCCGCTATATTTGTATTTGGGGAACAAATCTCGGGAAGCGCGGTTGGATCTGGTCCCTCTTGGAGATGGCAAAAATCTCCCAGATGATCACGATGCCAAGAAGCTCGCTTCAGGTCGGTGAGCTGGATCCAGACGATCTTGAAAACTTCCCTACCCACCTTAAACGTCTACTGAAAATCAATTCAGTGATATTGGTTGGTGGCGCTACTTGGTTCGTGATTGTAGTTGTGCTGCTGAAGTTTAAATAACGTGATCGAAGATACTCCGAACTGAAAACAACCCTCGGCATTTCCAGTCGAAGCCTGGTCCATCATTGGGATAAGGCCGGGGCGCCGGGACAGATACCGGGGTATGCCACGCATGTCAGCGCTACCAGTCGTGCTGCCCAATATATGCAGTCGGGTGGCTACATCGGGATTGGTATTGGCGGGGTGTCTTCGTTGTTGGCGATTCAGGGGGTGTGTAGCGGCGATTTGGGGGCGGCAGCACCGCAATACTTGAGCAGGCTGAAGGCCAGCTCCGACAGCGCGATCAATGCCCCCTGGCCAAAGGCGACTGCAGCGCCCCACAGCAAGCAGCCGGCATTGATGCCCAAGGCCGCACGCATCGCCTGACGTCTACCCTCTACCGTCGCGGTTCGCAGCACCAATGCGGTGTCGAGGCCCGGTGTCAGGGTCAGTAGGGGGGCCGCGAGGGTGAAGGCCTGGAAGTTGTCAGTAATGGACATGGGCGAAGGCCTGTGCAGTCAGCCAGCGGGCAAATTAGCACAGGCCCGCCGAGCTGCCACTGCGTTCGACCATCGCGACAATGGTTGCAAACAGTTCGTCTTGCGCCTCGGTAGCGGTGATTTCACCTGTCGTGGCGGCGTGGGAGAGCGCCTCGGCGGCGCCCAGCATCGCGCGCAGGCCGGCGGCTCCAATCTGCGCACCCTTGGCGAAAGGGGCGAGGGCGCTGCGGCATTTCTCCATGACGATGGCCTGGTACTCAGCCTTGATTTTTTCCAGCTCCGGCGAGCTCGCCAGCGCTGCGATCACCCCAGGTATCTCGTTGCCCTGCAGCAAGACGCACTCGACATAGGAGCTGGCGATTACGCTTGCCCGACTGGCCAGGGTCGGTTCGCTCGCCGCGAGCGCCGCGTCCATCAGTGCCGTCTGGCGTCCGTCGAAATCCTGATAGAGCGCCGCCAGCAGCCCCGGCCGGGTGACGAAATGGTCATAGACCACGGGTTTGGTCACCCCGGCTGCTTCGGCGAGGCGTCCCAGGGTCAAGGCCTCGGTGCCTTCCTCCCGGACCAGTTGCCAGGCGACCTCCAGTAACTGACGCAGGCGGTCTTCGCGAGACAGGCGACGACGCGCTGGGGCAGTGGGATCTGGCTGGGGCGGTTGGCGACTTGACATGGTTATATACCAAAAGTAACTTAGTGGCGTTAACTTACTAAAAGTATATAGCTCTCGTCCTCACCCGTCAGCAGGAGTTTTGCCATGCACGCACTCATCGTGGTCGCTCATCATGATCCCCACTCGCTGAGCCAGAGTATCGCGGCGCAGGTCGCCCAGGGCCTGGCCGATAACGGCAACACATTTGAAGTCGCACGACCTGTGGGCGGAAGGCTTCGACCCCAGGTTTGGCGCCGCCGATTTTTCCGTGCATCACCGCCAAGCTCCAGTGCCTGCCGACGTGGTGGCCGAGCAAGCCCGAATCGACCGCGCCAATGCCCTGGTGCTGGTGTATCCGGTGTTCTGGTGGTCGATGCCGGCGCTGCTCAAGGGCTGGATCGATCGGGTGTTCGCCAATGGCTGGGCATTCGATTTCACCGCAGACGCCCCACTGCTGAAAAAACTCCAGCACCTGCAGGTGCACCTGATTGGGGTGGGTGGCGCGGACCGCGGCACCTACGAACGGCACGGCTATGGGCCGGCGATGAAGACTCAGATTGATCACGGGATCTTCGATTACTGCGGGGCCCAGGTCATGACGTCTGAGTTATTGCTGGAGTCGGAAACCCAAGACCCGCAGGTGCATCTGGAACTGGCGCGGCAGTTGGGTCGCAGTCTGTTCAGTGCAACGCTGGCCGATCGTGCGGTACGGGCTCAAGGCCCGACCGCGCTCAAGGAATCGCATAGACCTTGAACAGTTTTTTCGCCATCTCGCCGACACCGCCCAGGTGCCTGGCGTAGGCCTGCTCGATCTCGCCTGAGCGATACATCTCACTGAGGGCCGTGTCGACCAGCAGGCGGAAATCTTCATCATCGCGTGCCAGCGCCATGGCCGTCGGCGAGTACTCGAACACTCGATCCAGCAGGATCAGGTTGGAGGTGGCGGGTTGATTGGCGAGCAGGTTGCTCAACAGCATGCGTTCGGCGAAGAAGGCATCGGCCTTGCCTTCGGCGACCAGCTTGAGGCCCGCGGCGGTGTCCGGCACGGTGACCAGGTTGGACACCACGCCCAGCAGTTGCATCTGTTGGCGGATCCAGGCTTCGCTGATGCCGCCAGCGGTGGTGGCGTAGGTCTGGTTGGACAGCCCATGATTGACGGTCGCCCGCCAGGTCGGGCCGGTACGGGCGACCTTGCCATTGAGTACATTGAGCAGCGACTCGGCGGCATCCTGGCGCACCACGGCCGAAAGACCGGCGGTGTAGATCGGGATCGAATAGCTCACCCGTTGTCGGCGCTTCAGGGTGGGCGGGGTCGGCGTACAGAGGATGTCGACCTTGCCCGAGCTGACGGCCAACATCTCATCGTCGATGGTCATCGGTTGGTAACGCACCTGCAACGTCGGCAAACCTAGCTCGCTCTTGAGCTTGTCGGCGACTTTCAGGCAGAGGTCGATTGCATATCCCTGGGCGCTGTCGCCGGCCTGGACACTGAAGGGCGCCAGGTTGGCCAGATACCCCAGGGTCAACGTATTGCTCGCCCGCACGCGCTCAAGGGTACTGGCGCTGGCGATAACCGGCGCCATCGCCAGCAGGCAGGCGAAGAGCAGGTGGGTGGCTCTGGTGCGTTGTGGCTTCATCGTCGGGCGCCCCGCAGTCGGCTGTCTGTGCGATCTGGAAATCAGTGCTAGGGATTGGTTCCGGTCCCGGTCCCGGTGCCGACCTCGGCGGGTGCAGGGATGTCGACAAACCGCTTGGAGAGAAAGCCGTAGAGCAGGTAGCCGAATGCCAGGACCATCAGGCCGCCGAACACCGCATCCTTGCCGCAGGCGTACAGGGCGTACAACGAATAGGCCACGGCGATCAGCAACAGCACGGTGTTGCGCGTGTAGATCGCCGCGCTGACGCGGGCTTTGTACATCATCACCAGCAGCCCGGTGGCGGCTGTCACGTAGGGGATCAGGTTGGTCACCGCCGCCAGGCTGACCAGCTTGGCGAACTGGGCGCTGGCGTTGGGGGAGATGGTCGACAGCGCCATCAAGGTCTGCAACACGCCGCACACCAGCATGCCGATGATGGGGGCATCCTGGGCACTGACCTTGCTGAAAAATTTCGGGAACATCCCTTGGTCAGCGGTCATCTTTGCCGTTTGCGCCAGGGTGAACTGCCACCCCAGCAGCGAACCGACACAGGCCATCACGGCCAGCGCCATGACGATGTTGCCCACCACGGGGTTGAACATATGGGCATAGACCAGCGCGAAGGGCGCGGTCGAGTTGGCCAGTTCAGCGTTGGGGATCATCCCCTGGATCACCGTCGTCGACAGCACATAGACCACGGCCGCACCGAGGGTACCGAACAGGCAGGCCAGGGGCACGTTGCGCTTGGGATTCTCCACCGCATCGCTGGCCTGGGCCGCCGACTCCATGCCCAGAAACGCCCACAGGGTCAGGGGAATGGCTTTGCTGATGGCATCGGAGATCGGCAGGTTATTGGGGTTCCAGGCGGCAATCAGCACTTCGGGTTTGAACCAGAACCAGCCAATGATGCTCAACCCCGCCACCGGGACAATCACCCCCCACACGGTCAGCGCACCGATCTTGCCGGTGATGCGCGGGCCCCCGAAGTTGGCCACCGTGGTCAACCAGAGCAGGCCGACCGTACCGACGAACAGGGGAATGGCACCACTGCCCAGCCAAGGCACGAACGAGGTCATGTAGCCCACCGCAGAGATGGCGACGGCCACGTTGGCGATGCCCAGGGAGAGAAAGTACAGGTACGAACAGAGGAAGAAACCCGATTTGGCGTGGGCTTCCTCGGTGTAGGCGGACAACCCGCCGGAACGCATGCAATAGATGCCGCACTGGGAAAAACAGTAGGCGATAGCCATGGAACCGATGGCCGTGACGATCCATGACAGCAACGAGACGGCCCCCAGTTGGGCCATGCTCGTGGGCAGCAGGATGATGCCCGACCCCATCATGTTCACCGTCACCAGTGTGGTGAGCCCGGTGAGGCTCATTTTTTTGCTTGAGTCGGCCATCACCATTCCTCGATTTACCCAACACACAGCGCCGGCAGGTGAGATCAGCGTAGCAGTGGGATCGAGATCGAGCCTGGTTCGACAGCAAGCATTTATTGGGTAAACGCGGTTTTTTAGTCCTGGCGCTGGGCAATCAACAGCAGTGACTGCGGCACCGGGCTCTGTGGGTGCTGCGGTTCCTGCAGGCCGCTCAGCCGGAAGCCGGCCATGTCCAAGGCGTTGAACCAGCTGGACAAGGTGCGCATGTACCACGGCATCGGTTGCCAGTCGCCCTTGAACCCGGCGAAGGTCTCTTGGCGCCAGCCGTCCTGGTACTCGCCCGCTGCCGCCGTCCAGGGGTGCAACGTCTGGATCAGCAGGGCGCCGTCGGGGGCGAGCAGGGCGTGCAGGGCGCTGAGCAGGGGGATGATGTCCTGGTGCAGCAGGGCGAAGTTGGCGCAGATCAGCGGGTACTGATTGCCGATATCGACCCGGGCCTCGACCAGCGCCTCATAACTGGCCAGGTGTACGGGCGCCGAGCCTGCTGCCCGCGCCGCCTCCACCAGGGATTGCGTACCGTCCACGCCGACCGCCTCGATCCCGCGTTTTGTCAGCTCACGCAACAGCCAGCCTTCACCGCAACCCAGATCGAGCACGCGTTCGGGCTGGCGCCCGAGCACTGCCAGCAGTATCGCCTGGTCAGTGACCTGCCGGCGGCTTTCAATGCTGGCGCTGCGCACCGCCTCGATCCAGGAAGAGGCGTTGTGGTGCCAGCTTTGCAGCAGGGCGGATTCGGCATCGGACATCTGGACCTCCAGGCCTTTGGCAGGCAGCGCGAAGAATTTTTCACACTACACTGAAACTGGATCGGGCCCCAGGGGCTGACGTTACCCGTGTTCTGGCCAATCAATTTTGCGCAACGCACAGCAGATCGATTCAACAGTGATAAGGATCAGTGCATGGCCAACACAGACGACGCAAAGTGCGCGCGGGTCCTGGACCCCGTCGAGCGAGTCACCGAAGTGATCTTCGGTCTGCTCATGGCAATGACCTTCACCGGCACCATCAGCGTCGCGACCGGCGGCCAGGAGGAAGAGCGCACGATGATGATCGCCGCGTTGGGCTGCAACCTGGCCTGGGGCCTGGCCGATGCGGTGATGTATCTGCTGCGCAGCCTGATCGAACACAGCCGCAAGCGCACGTTGCTCGCCAGTCTGCGGGGCGGGTCGGATCCGGCCGCCGGGCGGGCGCTGATCGCGCAGGCGTTACCCGGGCGCCTGGTGGCTGCGGCCGGTACCGAGGAGCTGGAGGCATTGCGGCAACGGTTGATCCGCCACGCTGCGACGGTGGTGCAACCGCGCCTGGGCTGGGATGACTTCAAGGGCGCTGTCGGGGTTTTCCTGCTGGTGGTGTTGTCGACATTTCCCCTCGTGGTGCCGTTCCTGCTGCTCGATCAGACGGCGCTGGCGGTTCGTCTGTCCAACCTGATTGGATTGCTGGTGCTGTTCATTGCCGGTTGGGTGCTGGCCAAGTATGCCGGTGGCAAACCCTGGCAAGGCGCGTTGACCACGGCCACCACCGGCGCTGCGCTGATCGCCGCGATTATCGCCCTCGGCGGCTGAGCGCCGCGCGGCGCGCCTGGGTACCTGCGTGATAGCCAATCTTGTTCCCTGTTGATTTTTCCATTCGCTCTACAGTAGAAGGCCCCCGCCCATGAGCCAGACGGATCCCTTGCCTCCCGCCCCGGAACCTGGGCGTATCGCCCATCGCCAGTCCAGCGACAGCCAGCCCGGCTGGGCCCGCTGGCTGCCTGGCCTGCAAACGCTGCGGCATTACCAGCTCGCCTGGTTGCGCCACGACATCGTCGCCGGGCTGGTGCTGACCACCATGCTGGTGCCCGTGGGCATCGCCTATGCGGTGGCGTCCGGCGTGCCCGGTATCTATGGACTCTACGCGACCATCATTCCGCTGCTGGCCTATGCCTTGTTCGGCCCCAGCCGGATCCTGGTGCTGGGGCCGGACTCCTCCCTGGCGGCGGTGATCCTCGCGGTGGTGCTGCCACTGTCCGGTGGCGATCCGCAACGGGCCATCGCCCTGGCGGGAATGATGGCGCTCGTCTCGGGAACCGTGTGCATCCTGGCGGGCATCGCGCGCCTGGGGTTCATCACCGAGCTGCTGTCCAAACCGATTCGGTATGGCTACATGAACGGGATCGCGGTGACCGTACTGATCAGCCAGTTGCCCAAGCTGTTCGGGTTTTCCATCGACTCCGATGGCCCACTGCGCAACCTGTGGTCGATCACCAGCGGGGTGCTGGACGGCAGGAGCAACTGGACCACCTTCGCCGTGGGCGCTGCCACCCTGGCCGTGATTCTGCTGCTCAAGGGCAACAAACGTGTGCCGGGCATCCTGATCGCGGTGGCCGGTGCGACGATCGCCGTGGGGCTGCTGGACCTTGGTGCGCGGGCCGGGGTGGCGGTACTGGGCTCGTTGCCGCAAGGGTTGCCGGCATTCGCGCTGCCGTGGATCACCCGTGACGATATCGTCCCGGTGCTGATCGGCGGTTGTGCCGTGGCCCTGGTGTCATTCGCCGACACCAGCGTGCTGTCACGGGTCTATGCGGCGCGGACCCGCACCTATGTCGACCCGAACCAGGAAATGGCGGGGCTGGGTTTCGCCAACCTGGCCGCCGGGTTTTTCCAGGGCTTTCCCATCAGTAGCAGCTCTTCGCGGACCCCGGTGGCCGAAGCCGCTGGAGCCAAGACCCAACTCACCGGGGTGGTCGGTGCGCTGGCGGTGGCGGGGCTGCTGATGGTGGCGCCGAACCTGTTGCAAGACCTGCCCAGCAGCGCCCTGGCCGCCGTGGTGATTGCGTCCGCCATCGGCCTGATCGAGGTCAGCGACCTGCGCCGGATCTACCGAATCCAGCGCTGGGAGTTCTGGTTGTCGATCGTCTGCACCATCGGCGTTGCCGTACTGGGGGCGATCGAAGGCATTGGCCTGGCGATCGTGATCGCCATTATCGAATTCCTCTGGGATGCCTGGCGGCCTTATTCCGCGGTGCTCGGGCAGGCTGCCGGGGTCAAGGGTTACCACGACATCCAGCGTTACCCTGACGCGAGCCTGATCCCGGGGCTGGTGTTGTTTCGCTGGGATGCGCCGTTGTTTTTTGCCAATGGCGAACTGTTCAACGACCGCGTGCTGGAAGCCGTGGCCGCCTCCCCAACGCCGGTGCGCTGGCTGGTGGTGGCGGCGGAGCCGGTGACCAGTGTCGATGTGACCTCCGCCGACATGCTGGCCGAACTGCACGAAACCCTGCAGGCGGCGGGGATCACGTTGTGCATGGCCGAGATGAAGGACCCGGTCAAGGACAAGCTCAAGCGTTTCGGTCTGTTCGACCGGCTCGGTGAAACGGCGTTTTTTGCAACCATCGACGATGCCGTCGACAGCTACCTGGCGCTCGCGCCGTTGGATCAACGCTGAGCACTTGGCTGGCGCTCATGGCTACATGCGGTGCATGCGAGGCTGGATCTGTTGGCGGGGCACAATCGCGGAACCCGATCGATTGTTGCCCCCCTCCTGGGCGGCCGGGTTCTGTGCGGCGGCGGGGTCGGTGCTGCTCTGGTCGTGGCAGGACGCGCCGCTGAGACAGATGGCGGCAGCGAGCAGGACAATCGGGCTCAAGGACTTGAACATGGTCATCTCCGACGTTTGGCGGCCAGGCAAGGGGAGCCGGCGCCCCGTTCCTTGAGCGTAGCCGATTGCATCGCAGGTCAGCCCCGGGTCGACCAAGGGCCGGGGCAGCGCTAGGGCTTTGCCCGTGTCTGCAGTTACCATTGGCTTTTTTCAACGCAGCAGACACCGGCCTGGTGCAGCTATTCGAGTGGATCGAACGTGATGGAGCGACGGCAGTTCAGCGGTGGCATGAAGGGCAAGAACCTTCGCTACCTGAAGGAAACCCCCAATGCCACGCCGCCCACGGTGCGTACCGGGTTTGTCCTGCTCGAACACTTCTCCTTGCCGGCATTCACCCAGGCGCTGGATACCCTGATCACGGCCAACCTGCTGCGCCCCGGGTTGTTCACGACCCGCACGTTCGGCCTGGGTGAGGCTGAGGTCATCAGTGACCTGGGGCTGGTCATTCGCCCGGATGCCCGTCTCGATGCGGGCGCGATCAACGACCTGGACCTGCTGGTGGTTTGTGGCGGCTACCGTACCGAGCTCAAGGTCAGCGATGAGTTCATCGGCCTGCTCAAGACCGCCGCCGAGCGGGGCGCCCACCTCGCCGGTCTGTGGAATGGTGCATGGTTCCTGGGCAAGGCGGGCCTGCTGGATGGCTATCGTTGCGCGATTCACCCCGAACACCGTCCCGCCCTCACGGAAATTGCCCGGGCCACCCACGTCAGCAGTGAGCCCTACGTGATCGATCGCGACCGGCTCACTGCGTCCAGCCCTTCGGGGGCCTTCCACATGGCACTGGACTGGATCAAGGGCCTGCACGACAAAGCCCTGGTCGAGGGTATCGAGGACATCCTGGCGTTCGAGGAGTCGCGCTACCGGCGCATCAAGCCGACGGAAAACGTCTGCCTCAGCGCGCCCTTGCGCGAGGTGGTGAAACTGATGGATGCCAACCTCGAAGAGCCGCTGGAGCTCGAGCAACTGGCGGTCTATGCCGGGCGTTCGCGGCGCCAGCTCGAACGCTTGTTCAAGGAGCAATTGGGCACCACGCCGCAGCGTTACTACCTGGAACTGCGCATTACCGAAGCCCGTCGTCTGCTGCAGCACACCGAACTGTCCCAGGTGGACGTGCTGGTGGCCTGCGGGTTTGTCTCGCCGAGCCATTTCAGCAAGTGCTACAGCGCCTACTTCGGGTATCGTCCGTCCAAGGAAAAGCGCCTGGTCAAGTAAGGTGCAAAGTTTGAGCGGCAGTTAAAACACGATGCCCAGTTTTGCCCCGTATTCATTCCTGATCTGCTTGTCGTACTGACTGAAGTCAAACTGACCCTCAGGGTCATAGTTGAAACGGTTGTAATACAGGCTGGCGACAATCGGTAAACTGCCTTGCGAGTTGAACAGCACACTTAATTCGACATAAGGGTCGGTGCTGCTCTGCAAGTTCAGGGTCTGATTGGAAATACCCTGGACATCCAGTTGCGCATCGCCCTCCAGGGATCTTCGCGCGCCGGCTTCAAGGCGCAGGGCGGCAGTATCGAACTGATGGTTATAGCCAATCGCAACTTTGGCGAAGGGGGTGCGGTTGGTCAGTTCAATATCGTATTTGTTGTAGCCCGGATCAAAACGATTCCATTTGTAGCCAGCGCCCACCAGCATGTCGAGAAAGTTGCTGGCATCCAGTGCCAGCCGCCAGCCCAGATCCAGGTCCGCTTGCAGGTCTTTGACCCGCTGCCCCTGATTTTCCGAGTACTGGCCACTGATCTCGGCCTGAAACACCAGGCCGGCATGGCCGGTCAACTTGTTGCCGTAGTTGAGGAACACTCCGCCTTCGGGCATGCGCTCGATGTCGTTGCTCGGCCCTTTGAATTCCAGTTCGCTGTAGCTACCCAGCAGGCCCACTGCAATCACCGGCTCGGTATTGACGGCGGCCGTTGAAGTAGGCGCCGAAGTTACTGAGACAAGTGCGCAGGCAACAGCCAGTAAATTTATTGTTTTCATAAGAACTCCAGCAGCGCGCCGCAGGTCCGTTATGGATTGCTCTTATGACGAATGTAGTTGTTTTGCAGATGGCCATTTATGGTGGGGGAGAGGCGGGCGACGAATGGAGGGTTATAGATGGATCCAAGTTGGTGAAGTGTGCGTATTCATTGGGTTTGGTAGTTTTAATTATTTTTCATGACGCTGAATTGTTGGGCGTGTTGTTGCGGATGATTGTCGTTAGTTGAACTTTAAATTGGCGTCAAAAGTTAAAATGGCATGTTTTCAAGTAACGTTTTTGAACACTTTGTTTATCAGGTCGAATACATTGCTTTTTACTGCACTGTTCAACTCGACCCAGGCCAGTCCGGTGGTGGCACGGTAATCGCCCAATTCCAGGGGGCGGGACAGCACATTGGCCGGCAGCGCGCGGCCGGCATTGGTGGGTAACAGGCCGACGCCGAGTCCGGCGGAAACCAGGGCCAGCATGGTGGTGAACTCGCCCAGCTCGGCGCGGATCTGCAACCGGATGCCGTGGCTGGCCAGGGCTTGCATCAGGCCATCGTAAAAACCGGGGGCGTAGCGTCTGGCAAGGATGTACACCGGCACCTCGGCCAGCGATGCCGGCGTCAGGCTGGCGCATGCGGCCAGGGGGTGGTCGCTGGGGAAGGCCAGCATCATGTTCTCGCGCACCACTTCCAGGGTCTGGATGCCGGGAGTGACCGCGGGCAAGCGCATCAGGCCAAAGTCCAGTTGGCCGCTTTTCAGGGCCATGGCTTGCTCCGGTCCCGACATGTCCTTGAGCTCCAGTTCGATCCGCGGGAATTGCTCATGCAGCGAGCGCACCAGGGTGGGCAGCAGTTGCGGCAGTACCGAGGAAACGAAACCCAGGCGCACACGACCGATTTCCCCACGCCCCGAAGCCTTCGCCACATCCACGGCGTGGGCCGCTTGATGCAGGGTCGCCAGCGCTTCCGGAAGGAAGATCGCGCCGACCTCGGTCAGCGCCACCGAATGCCGGTTGCGCTCGAACAGGCGCACCCCGAGTTCATCCTCGAGCAATTTGATCTGCATGCTCAAGGCCGGCTGCACGATGGACAGGCGTTGCGCGGCGCGGCCGAAATGCAGCTCCTGGGCCAGGGTCACGAATGAGCGCAACAGCTTGATTTCCATGCAGGGACTCCGGGGCAGCGGGGGCAAGAGCCGTCGATCATAGAATTTGATCACCAGATCAGCAATCACCATTGGACGCTGTGAGTGGGCTGCGGTGAACTGCCGCCAAGGCCATTCAACAACAAAGGGCCATTGACGGAGAACTGTATGGGATTCACCAGTGATAGCTTTCGACTGGACGGGCGCAGGGCGCTGATCACCGGTTCGGGCAAGGGCATCGGCCTGGAATTGGCCCGGGGTCTGGGCGCCGCGGGCGCCAGGGTGGTGATCAATGATCGCAATGCTGACAAGGCGCGCAGGGTGGCCAGCCAACTGCAAGAGGAGGGCATCGACGCCGATTTTGCCGTGTTTGACGTCACCGACCGCGCTCAACTACTGGAGGCGATCAACCACCTCGAAGCAACCCGTGGGGCCATCGATATTCTGGTCAACAACGCCGGGATCCAGCGCCGTGCCCCCCTGGAGGATTTCGACCCCAACGACTGGCACGCACTGATGCGGGTCAACCTGGACGGGGTGTTCCATGTCTCCCAGGCCGTCGCCCGGCACATGATTGCCCGTGGTCGCGGCAAGATCATCAACATCTGCTCGGTGCAGAGCGAGCTGGCGCGGCCGACCATCGCGCCCTACGCCGCCTCCAAGGGCGCGGTGAAAATGCTCACCAAGGGCATGTGCGCCGAGTGGGCACGCCACGGCATCCAGGCCAATGGCCTGGCCCCTGGGTATTTCGCCACCGAGATGAACCGCGCGCTGGTGGACAACCAGGAGTTCTCCCAGTGGCTGTGCAAACGCACACCGGCCGGGCGTTGGGGCCGGGTCGAGGAGTTGTGTGGCGCGGCGGTCTTCCTCGCCTCGCCGGCTTCGGACTTCATCAATGGCCAGACGCTGTTCGTCGATGGCGGCTTGACCAGCGTGGTCTGAACCGAACACCCGTCGTTATAAAAACAACAACAGGGGACACCCATGAGTGCACTCAAAGAGTCGTTACTGCCGCTGACCGATGACAACCGTCGGCAGACCAAGGTCCAGGGCTTTGCCAGCAAACGCTGGTGGTACCTGATTCCGCTGATTTTCATCACCTACAGCCTGGCCTACCTGGACCGCGCCAACTATGGCTTTGCCAGTGCGGCCGGGATCGAGCAGGACCTGGGGATTACCAAGAGCACCTCGTCCTTGATCGGTGCCTTGTTCTTTCTCGGCTACTTTTTCTTCCAGGTGCCGGGGGCGATCTACGCGCAGAAGTACAGCGTGCGCAAACTGGTGTTCTGGAGCCTGACCCTCTGGGGCTTCTGCGCCATGGCCACGGGGCTGGTGACCAATATCCCGATGCTGATGGTCATCCGGGTCTCGCTGGGCATCGTCGAAGCGGCAGTGATGCCGGCGATGCTGATCTTCATCAGCAACTGGTTCACCCGCAAGGAGCGCTCGCGGGCCAACACCTTCCTGGTGCTGGGCAACCCGGTGACGGTGCTGTGGATGTCGGTGGTCTCGGGCTACCTGATCCATGCCTGGGGCTGGCGTGAGATGTTCGTCATCGAAGGCGCGCCTGCCGTGTTGTGGGCGTTTGTCTGGTGGCGTCTGGCGCGGGACAAGCCTGAGCAGGTCGACTGGCTGAGCCGTCAGGAAAAAGACCAGTTGGCGGCGACCCTGGCCGAAGAACAGAAAGGCATGCAAGTGGTGCGCAACTACCGCCAGGCCTTCACCAGCCCCATCGTGATTCAGCTGTGCTGCGTCCATGCGCTGTGGAGCATCGGGGTCTATGGCTTCATCATGTGGCTGCCGACCATTATCAAGCAGGCGGCTGCGGCGGACATCGTCACGGTTGGCTGGTTGAGTGCGGTGCCTTACGTCGCAGCGGTCGGCACCATGCTGGCGGTGTCCTGGGCCTCGGACAAATCCCAGCAACGCAAGCATTTCGTCTGGCCGCTGCTGGCCCTGGGGGCGTTGGCGTTCTTTTGCTCCTACCTGCTGGGCTCCAGTCATTTCTGGTGGTCGTTCGCCTTGTTGACCCTCGCCGGTGCTGCACTGTACGCCCCGTACGGTCCGTTCTTCGCGCTGATCCCGGAGATCCTGCCGGCCAACGTGTTCGGTGGCGCTATCGGTCTGATCAATGCCTGCGGCGCGCTGGGGGCCTTTATCGGCTCATGGATTGTTGGCTACCTGATCGGCCTGACCGGCAACCCTGGCGCGGCCTACATTTTCATGACAGCCGGGGTGCTGTCGTCGGCCCTGTTGATGGCCTGGGTGAAGGTCAAACTGTAGTGGTCTACTAACCCCGGACACCCATTTAGGCGAGAATGCTCGGCCTGTTGAGTGGTAAGGGCGGGCGAGGCGGCCTACCGGCCGGCCTGCTTTTGCCTGGTGTATGAATTTCCCTTGTGGGAGCCGGCCTGCCGGCGATGGTCGTTAACGATATCGCGTGCATTCAGGGGGCACGCAATGTTTTTTAGGCCATCGCGAGCAGGCCGCAAGCGGGCACCCGCTCCTGAAAAAGCCCTTACACCGCGGCCGCTGCGAGGCGACCCCGGCGCAGCCAGCCGATCAGGACGGCGGCGATCAGCAGGAAGCCCAGGTAGCCGAACAGCGGATACACCTGGCCCACCAGGCTGATGAAGCCCACCAGGCTGCCGACAAAAGCCAGGACACCGGCCACGGCCGAGCCGATGCGGAATGTGCGGGTGCCGGCCGGCAGCAGGCGGGCCGAGAAGGAGTAGAGCGTGCCGACGGCGGTGTTGAGGATCATGCAAAAGATGATCAGCGCCATCAAAAGCCCCAGTACCGGGGAGATCTCGGTGGCGATCGACAGCATCGGCATCGGCAGGTCCGCCACGCTGTCCAGGCGCGACAGCAGGCCCAGGCTCATCACCAGCATCAGCAAGCCGAGCGCCGCGCCGCCCAGGATACCGCCCCAGATCGCCTGCTTTTCGGTTTTTGCCGCGCCGCCCATGATCGCCAGGATCGGCACCCCGGCCACAATGTTGTACGACACATAGAGCAATGCCCCCAACAACCAATGGCTGGCACCGGCCTGTTGCTGGCTGGCCAACTGGTCGAGCTGGGCGAATTCCAGGTCGCGGCTGGCTGCGCCATACAGGGCCACCGCCACGGCGGTGAGAATCAGAAAGGGCGTCGCCGCCCCGATCATGCCGATCACCTTATGCACGTCCAGGCACACCACCGCGACCACGATCAGGGTCACCAGGACGCTGCCGAGCACCGCCGGAATGCCGAATTGCTGCTCCAGCAACGCCCCCCCGCCTGCCAGCATGACCACGGTCACGGCAAACATGAAGAAGGTGATCATCAGATCGACAAAGGTCCCCAGGTAGCGGCCGCACAAGGCGTACACCACGTCCTTGTGGGACGTCGCCTGCAAGCGACTGCCCATGCCGGCCAGCGCCATGCCGAGGAAGGTGAACAGCGCGGCGCTGACCACCGCACCGAGCAGGCCCCAGACGCCGAAGTCGACGAACATCAGCAACAGCTCCCGGCCCGAGGCAAACCCCGCGCCGACGATGACGCCGACAAATGCACCGGCGATTTTCAGACTTTCTTTCATGACCAATTCCCTCGATCTATTGTTGTTATTGGCTGCGCAGAGCCTCTGCGGGGTATTGCACTGATGCTTGGCCGGGGTGGCTCAGTCGGTTGTGCCGACCCAGGCCTGGACTTCGATTTCCACGTCGACCCCCAGCGCCAGGCCCGCACTGACCGTGGAGCGCACCGGGAAGCCGTTGCTGAAGTGACGCTGGTAGACCTGGTTGAAACCGGCGAAATGCTGCATGTCCGAGAGCCAGACCGTGGCCTTGACCACCTGGTCGAAGCCCGCGCCGCATTCGGCCAGGGTTTCGCCGATACGGGTCATCACGGCGGCGGTTTGGGTGGCGATATCGCCGTGCACCACTTCACCTTCGGCGGTCATCGGGATCTGCCCGGAAAGGAACAGGAAGTCGCCGACCCGAATCGCCTTGGAAAAGGGGTAGGGCAGGGTGCTGGGGTAGCGCTGGAGAGTGTTGGGCATGGCATGGAACCTCGGTGGTGGGGTAAGTGTTTAACGCAAGCGCGCCGGCGCCAGGCGAAGGGGGTCGACGCCTTGCTGGTGCAGGTGCTCGGGCAAGGGGTGATCCAGCAGCAGGGCGCAGGCCAGTTGCGAGACCGCGGCGGCGGACTGGATGCCATAGCCGCCCTGGGCCGCCAGCCAGAAAAAGCCTGCGCACTGATCGTCCCAGCCGACCACCAGGTCGCCGTCGGCCACGAATGAGCGCAAGCCGGCCCAGCTGTGGCGCGGCCGACGAATCTGCAAAGAGGTGGCGGCTTCGATGTGATAGATCCCGGTGGCGATATCCAGCTCTTCGGGCATCACGTCCTGGGCGTGTACGGGGTCGGCGTTGGCCGGTGAGCCCAGCAACTGGCCGGCGTCGGGCTTGAAGTAGAAGCTCTCGTCGATGCCGATCACGGCGGGCCAGCGGGAGAAGTCGGTGCCTGCGGGGCCGTCGAAGGTAAAGGCGCTGCGCCGGCACGGCTGCAGGCCGATCGGGGCCACGTCGCACAGCTGCGCCACCTGGTCGGCCCAGGCGCCAGCGGCGTTGACCAGGGTTCGCGCCCTGAACTGACGGCCGTCGGCCAGGGTCAGGGCCCAGGCATCGCCTTCCCGGTGAGCGGTACGCAGTTCGGCATCACACATCAGCTCACCGCCGGCGCGGCGCATGGCCCGCAGAAAACCCTGGTGCAAGGCATGCACATCGAGGTCACGGGCATCAGTTTCAAGGATCGCCCCGCCGATGGCCTCGGCCCGCAGGCACGGCACCAGGGCCAGGGCTTGCTCGGCATCGATCAACGACACGTTGGCTGCGCAACGGCGCAGGCTGGCATAGGTTTGCTCGAGCAGGGGCTGTTGGTCCGGGCTGGCGATGTACAGGCAGCCCCGGGGTTCCAGCAGCGGATGTTCGGTGAACCCGGCTGGCGGTTGTTCGTAGAACGCCCGGCTGGCACGGGTCAACGCCTGGATCTGCGGGGTTCCGTAGGCTTCCATGAACATCGCGGCGGAGCGGCCGGTGGCGTGATAGCCGGGCTGCGACTCACGTTCCAGGACCAGGACGCTGGCCTGTCCCGCCAGGCGATAGGCCAGGGAGGCCCCTGCAATACCGCCGCCGATGATGACGAAATCGAAACACTCGCTGTCGTGCATGCCCAGGGACCTCCGTGGTGGGTGGGGAGAAAAGACGACGCCCGCACTGGCTGGATAAATTCTCACATAAGAGAAATGTAAGATATGAGAATTTATCAGTCAAGCCATGGCCTTGAGGTAATATCGCGCCACGCATCCGGCCCGGGTCCCCAGGGCCAGAAAATTGGTATGACAGAGAGACTGCATGAGTTCCAGCCGCCCACCGCTCGCCTCCAATGCCCAGGCCCATCCGCTGATTGACCGAGCCCAGGTTGGCGCACGTCTGCGGGCGATCCGCAAACACCAGAAGTTGACCCTCAAGCAATTGTCCGAGCGTTCAGGCGTGGCCTTGTCGACCCTGTCGAAAATGGAGTTGGCCCAAGTCTCGGTGAGCTACGAAAAACTCGCCGCCGCAGCGCGCGCCCTGAGCGTCGACATCGCCCAGTTGTTCAGCCCGGCCAAGGACCGCACGGACCTGGTGCAACCGACGGTGGTCAGCACGGCCATCGACAGTGCCGCGGGCTACAGCACCGGCAACTACGACTACCACCCGATGGCCGGCGATTTTCCCGGGCGTAGCATGACGCCGATGTACGCGCGCATCTTTGCCCGGGAGCTGACCCAGTTCGACGACTACATCCGCCACCCCGGGCAAGAGTTTGCCTTGGTGCTCAGCGGGCGGGTGCGCATTCAGTTTGAAACCGGCGAGTCCATCAGCATCGGCTGCCGCGAAACCGCCTACTTCAACAGTGCGATTGGCCATATCTACCTGGCGCAAAGCGATGACGGGGCGGATGCCGAAGTGATGGTGGTGATGTCCGAGCGCTGAGTCTGCCCTCGCGGTTACCGATTTCCCAAGTCCCGGCCTTGAAATGCCGGCGCCACAGCACTCGCAGCCACCACCGCGTCGGCGTCCTGCGGAGTGCTGATCCTGATCATTTCAGAAGCGCTCATCCATCAGGGCCGGCAGGGTAATGTCCTTAACGTAGCTGGCAGCGGACAGGCTCAGCACCATGCGCACCACCTGCACCACGTCGTGGACCGGAATCAAATGGCCCTCGCCACGCTGCTCGGCCAACTCGCGGGGTGTGCTGAGCGGGTCGTCGGTGTTCAGGTAGCCCAGGTTCAGGCAGGTGACCGCCAGGCGTTGCTGACGGTAGCCTTCACGCAGTGCATCGGCGATTCCGTGCAGGGCAAACTTGGAGGCGCCGAAGGTCACTTCCGGACGGCCGCTTTGCGCCAGGCCGGAGGTCGAGCCGGTGAGGATGATCCGCGGGTTAGGGCTTTTCAGCAGCTGCGGCAGCAGGCGCTTGATCAGCAGGATGGGCGCGGTGATGTTGCAGCTGACGATGGCTTGCAGGTGCTCGTCGTCATCGGCGAGGAAGTTGTAGCTCGGATCAAACGCGCGCTCTTCCCAGATGCCCAGGTTGTAGATCAAGGTGTCGAGGCCCTCGGCAGCCACCGCCTGCTCGATGACCCGGGCGGCCTCGGCCGGTTCGCCGAGGTTGGCTTCGAGCCAGCGCACCTGCACGCCAGCGAGGGGCTGCAGGTTTTCTGGGCGGCTACGGGAGACCCCGATCAGCGTGTCCCCAGGCTCCCCCAGGCCCTCAATCATGGCTTTGCCCAATCCTTTGCTAGCACCGACCACCAGGGTTTTCATCGATTGTCTCCTTGACCCGACTGACAGAATGGAGCGCGGATGCAAACAGAGGAGAGGGATATTGGCAAATGGCCGGGTGTTTCCAGATATGACCAGATGGTGGCCTGACCGTGGGAGATTGCCCGTCCGTAGCAGCTGTGGTGTAGGTGAGATTCAGGCTGGGCTTCTCCCCGGCATCTCAATGCCATGCTGGTGCACCCGGCGGTACAGGGTTGCCCGGGAGATGCCGAGGGCCTGGGCCGTGGCGCTGGGTTTCCAGCGGTGACGGATCAGGGCGTCGATCAGGGCCTGGCGTTGCGGGCTGGCCTCCAGTTCCCGGGGATCCTCGGGCGCCGGGCCGGGCAGGCCCTGGCTGTGCAGGGGTTCGGGCAAATGGCCGGGCTGGATCAACGGCCCTTCGCACACCGCGCAGGCGTAACGCAGCACGTGGCGCAACTGCCGGACATTGCCTGGCCAGCGGTAGCCGAGCAGGCACTCCAGGGCGGCGCTGCCCAGTTGCAGCGTGGTATCGCAGTGGCTCGACTCTTCAGCGAGGATCCGGTTGATCAAGGCCAGGCGGTCACTGCGTTCGCGCAGCGGTGGCAACTGGAAGCGCGCACCCCCCAGGCGAAAGTACAGGTCCTCGCGGAATTCGCCGGCGGCCACCAGGCTTTCCAGGTCGCGGTGGCTGGCGCAGATCACCTGCAGGTCCACTGCCTTGCGCCGTGAAGCGCCCAGGGGGGCCACTTCACCCTCGGCCAGCACCCGCAGCAGGCGGGTCTGCAGAGCCAGCGGCATGTCGCCGATCTCGTCGAGAAACAGCGTACCGCCGTCGGCCTGTTGCAGCAGGCCGGGCATGCCCTTGTGCGAGGCCCCGGTAAAGGCTCCGGCGACGTAACCGAACAGCTCACTCTCGATCAGGCTTTCCGGGATGGCCGCACAGTTGATCGCGACGAAGGGCTGCTCCCGGCGTTGGCTGGCCTGGTGCAATTGGCGGGCGAAGACTTCCTTGCCCGAGCCGGTTTCGCCCTGGATCAGCACCGGCAGGTTGCGGTCCTTGACCCGTACCGCCAGGCGCAGGCTCTCGGCCAGGCGCGGGTCCAGTTCGGCCGGGCTCAACACCAGGCGCTGGCGGCTGTGGTTGCTGCGCCGGGGCGCGCTCAGGCGCCCGTGCAAAGCCTGGGTGCCTGCGTGGTGGTGCAGCAGACACAGCGATTCGTCGCGGGCGGCCTGCAGCAGGGCTTGATCGAACACCTGGCCGACGTGTTCCGGCAGCCGGCCGAAGCTGTGCAGCAGCCACTGGCGCGCCGCCGGGTTGAGCGCTTGCAGGCGGCCGTCGTCGTCCCAGGCCAGCAGGTAATCGGGCTGGCTGTCGACGTACCCCGGGCTGCGGTGCGCGCGCAGCACCCAATAGCCCTGGACGCTGTTCATGAAGAACGCCTGTTCGATTTCCCGTGCGCTCTGCACCACCATCTGCCGGATCAGGTGCTGGGAACGACGCTCGTCCGGCGAGCGCACGGCCGAGACATCGAGCACCCCGAGCAATTCACCCTGAGGGTCGAAGACCGGTGCCGCAGAGCAGGTGAGGCCGATAAAGGCCGCCCGAAAGTGGTCGCGTTTGTGCACCGTCACCGGGGTGCGGGCGGTGAGTACCGCGGCGACGCCGCAGGTGCCTTCTTCGCCTTCCGACCAGCAGGTGCCCAGGTACAGGCCGGCCTTCTGGCAATCGTTGCGGATCGTGCTTTCGACCCGGTAGTCGATGGTCTGACCCTGGGCATCGGTGAGCAGCACGCAGTAGTCGGCATCCCGCACGCGGCCGTGGAGGCGGGCGACTTCTTCGCTGGCGATGCGCAAGAACAGCTCTGAGCGCTCGCGGCACTCCTGCAGCACGTTGTGCGAGAGGATCCGTGGCCCCTGCAGCGAGCCGGGGTCCAGATGGTGTTGCTCCATGGAGCGGCGCCAGGAGTCGAGGATCAGGTCGGGCACAGGCAACTGCGGCAAATGGGCAGCGTTCTTCAAGACCCGGCTGACGCAATCCACGTGCGCCTTCGAGTGTACGGAAAGCATTGAGGCCTCCGGTTCCAGCTTCTTGTCGTTGTGCGGCCATTAAGCGCCGATCGATGCCCGCAGACAAGCGCCAGGGGGCGCACGGCCGTGCGTGAGACGCGACGTCTCACGGTCTCGGCGCCGGCCCGTGCAACCTGACATCCGACGTCTCAACCGGGCCGGGTCCGACGCTGCGAATCGAATGGCGCAACGGCTCTGCAACGGGCTTTTGCGGCGGTTATTGGAGAACTGGCACCGGCCTTGCTCTAGCCCTGGCAAGCCTGACAACAATAATTCGAGGTGCCTTATGTCCTGCCATTGCGGCTTGCCGCCTGAGCTGTCCCGGAGCGCTCCATGAGCCGCCCGCCGCTGACCGTGGGGATCATCGCCAACCCGGCGTCCGGTCGCGACGTGCGCCGCTTGACGGCCAACGCCGGGCTGTTTTCCAGCACTGACAAGGTGTCGGTGATCCAGCGTCTGCTCGCCGCCTTTGGGGCCACCGGCGTTGAGCGGGTGCTGCTGCCCACTGACATGATCGGCATCGCCGCCGCCGTCCAGAAGAACAGCCACAGCCGTCAAGCGCGTGAGAGCCACTGGCCGGCCCTGGAATTTCTCGACATCACCTTGCGCCAGAGCGTCGCCGACACCCGCCAGGCCGCGCGCCTGATGGCCGAGCGCGGCGTGAGCCTGATCGCCGTGCTCGGTGGCGACGGCACCCACAAGGCGGTCGCCGGCGAGATCGGCGACATCCCGATGCTGACCCTGTCCACCGGCACCAACAACGCTTTCCCGGAACTGCGCGAAGCCACCAGCGCCGGCCTGGCCGGTGGCTTGTATGCCAGCGGACGGATTCCCGCGGCCATCGCCCTGCGCCGCAACAAGCGGCTGGTGGTGCGCGAGCCGAGCCGTGGCCTGTGCGAGATCGCCCTGGTGGATGTCGCGGTGTCCTCGTTGCCCTTCGTCGGTGCCCGGGCCATCAGCCGTGCCGCGGACCTGGCGCAAGTTTTCGTGACGTTCGCCGAGCCGCAATCGATCGGCCTGTCGGCCCTCTGCGGGCTGTGGTTGCCAGTGTCGCGGCAGGCGCCGGGCGGGGCCTGGATGCGCCTGGATGGCCAATCCCCCGAGGCCCTGCTGGTGCCGCTGGCGCCCGGGCTGCTGCAAGGTTGCGGCGTGCTGGCGGCCGGCAGTCTGGAACCCGGCGTCGCCCATGGCCTGGCGCTGACCAGCGGGACCCTGGCCCTGGACGGCGAGCGCGAGATCGAATTCAACGTCCACGACCGACCCACCGTCACCCTCGATGCCGGCGGCCCGCTGAGCATCGATGTGCAGGCGGCCCTGGCCTATGTCGCGCAAGAGCGCCTGCTGGCCATCGGTCGCGATCATCCGCAACACCCCGTGAACCTTCAGTCCCAAGACACTCCTGGAGAATAAAAATGTCGACACCGCTGACTGCTGAAAAATTGCTGCATGCCTACCAGGTGATGCGCACCATCCGCGCCTTTGAAGAGCGCCTGCACGTGGAGTTCGCCACTGGCGAGATTCCCGGTTTTGTCCACCTTTACGCTGGCGAGGAAGCGTCGGCCGCCGGGGTCATGGCCCATCTGGGCGATGACGATTGCATTGCCTCCAACCACCGTGGCCACGGCCACTGCATCGCCAAGGGCGTAGATGTGTACGGGATGATGGCCGAGATCTACGGCAAGAAAACCGGGGTCTGCCAGGGCAAGGGCGGCTCCATGCACATCGCCGACTTCGAGAAGGGCATGCTCGGGGCCAACGGTATTGTCGGGGCAGGCGCACCGCTGGTGGTCGGCGCGGCCCTGGCCGCCAGGCTCAAGGGCACCGACAGCGTTGCGGTGGTGTTCTTCGGCGACGGCGGCTCCAACGAAGGGGCGGTGTTCGAAGCAATGAACATGGCTTCGGTGTGGAACCTGCCGTGCCTGTTCATTGCCGAGAACAACGGCTACGCCGAGGCCACGGCCTCCAACTGGTCGGTGGCCTGCGACCACATCGCCGACCGCGCCGCCGGTTTCGGCATGCCCGGGGTCACGGTGGATGGCTTTGACTTTTTTGCCGTTCACGAAGCCGCCGGTGCCGCCGTAGAGCGGGCCCGGGCCGGGGAGGGGCCGTCGCTGATCGAGGTCAAGCTGACCCGCTACTACGGTCACTTCGAAGGCGATGCCCAGACCTATCGGGCCCCGGACGAGGTCAAGCATTTCCGTGAGCACAACGACTGCCTGATGCAGTTTCGCGAGCGCACCACCCGCGCCGGTCTGCTGGAGGCCAGCCAAATGGACCGTATCGACCAGGAGGTCGAGTCGTTGATCGAGAACGCCGTGCGCAAGGCCAAGTCCGACCCCAAGCCGAGCGCGGCCGACCTGCTCACCGACGTCTACGTCTCCTATCCCTGAACGCCCCCTATAACAAGAATCGAGACCTTCATCATGGCGAGAAAAATCAGTTATCAGCAGGCAATCAACGAAGCCCTGGCCCAGGAAATGCGCCGCGATCCCAGCGTGTTCATCATGGGTGAAGACGTCGCCGGCGGTGCCGGCGCCCCCGGTGAAAACGATGCCTGGGGCGGCGTGCTGGGTGTGACCAAGGGCCTCTATCACCAGTTTCCCGGGCGGGTGCTCGACACCCCGTTATCGGAGTTGGGGTACGTCGGCGCGGCGGTGGGGGCGGCGACCTGTGGCGTGCGCCCGGTGTGCGAATTGATGTTCGTCGACTTCGCCGGTTGCTGCCTGGACCAGATCCTCAACCAGGCCGCCAAGTTTCGCTACATGTTCGGTGGCAAGGCCGCCACGCCGCTGGTGATTCGCACCATGGTCGGCGCCGGGCTGCGCGCCGCTGCCCAGCACTCGCAAATGCTCACCTCCCTGTGGACCCACATCCCGGGCCTGAAAGTGGTCTGCCCCTCGTCCCCCTACGACGCCAAGGGCTTGCTGATCCAGGCGATCCGCGACAACGACCCGGTGATTTTCTGCGAGCACAAATTGCTCTACAGCATGCAGGGCGACGTGCCGGAAGAGCTCTACACCATCGCGTTTGGCGAGGCCAACTTTCTGCGCGAGGGCAAGGACGTGACCCTGGTGTCCTACGGACGCACCGTCAACACCGCGATGGACGCGGCCCGCAGCCTGGCTGGGCGGGGTATCGACTGCGAGGTGATCGACCTGCGCACCACCAGCCCGCTGGACGAAGACAGCATCCTTGAAAGCGTTGAGAAGACCGGGCGCCTGGTAGTGATCGACGAAGCCAACCCGCGCTGCTCGATGGCCACCGATATCTCGGCGCTGGTGGCGCAGAAGGCCTTTGGCGCACTCAAGGCACCGATTGAAATGGTCACCGCGCCGCACACCCCGGTGCCGTTCTCCGATGCCCTGGAAGACCTCTACATCCCTGACGCGGCGAAGATCGAGAACGCCGTGCTCAAGCTGATCGAGTGGAGCAAGCGTTCATGAGCCAGATCCATACCCTGACCATGCCCAAGTGGGGCCTGTCGATGACCGAAGGCCGGGTGGATGCCTGGCTCAAGGAGCCGGGGCAAGTCATCAACAAGGGCGACGAAGTGCTGGACGTGGAGACTGACAAGATCTCCAGCAGCGTCGAAGCGCCGTTCTGCGGCGTGCTGCGCCGCCAGATCGCCCGGCAGGACGAAACCCTGGCCGTCGGGGCCTTGCTCGGCATCGTGGTCGAGGGCGACGCCAGCGAAGCCGAGATCGACGCCGTGGTCGAGCAGTTCCAGGCGGCGTTCGTGCCAGGTGCCGGCGCCGAGGAAGACCTGGGGCCTAAACCGCAGAAGGTCGAGCTCGATGGCCGGGTGATCCGCTACTTCGAGCGCGGCGCAGGCGGCATCCCGCTGGTGCTGGTGCACGGCTTTGGCGGCGACCTGAACAACTGGCTGTTCAACCACCCGGTCCTGGCGGCGGAGCGCCGGGTGATCGCCCTGGACCTGCCCGGCCATGGCGAGTCGAGCAAGCCACTGCAACGTGGTGATCTGGATGAGTTGAGCGGCGTGCTGCTGGCCCTGCTGGATCACCTGGATATTGCCCAGGCGCACCTGGCGGGGCATTCCATGGGCGGCGCGGTGTCCTTGAATACGGCGCGCCTGGCGCCCCAGCGGGTGCGTTCCCTGAGCCTGATCGGCAGCGCCGGCCTGGGCCCGGAGATCAACGGCGACTACCTGCAGGGCTTCATCGACGCGGGCAACCGCAATGCCCTCAAGGCGCCGCTGGTGCAGCTGTTCTCCAACGCCGAGCTGGTCAACCGGCAGATGCTCGAAGACATGCTCAAGTACAAGCGCCTGGAAGGGGTCGACGATGCCCTGCGGCAACTGGCGGCGACGCTGTTTCCCGCGGGCCGGCAGCAGGTCGACCTGCGCGCCGTGGTGCAGGACGCCCGGCACCCGGTGCTGGTGATCTGGGGCAGCGACGACGCGATCATCCCGGCGGCCCATAGCCAAGGCCTGGCAGCCCAGGTCGAGATCCTGCCGGGCCAGGCGCACATGGTGCAGATGGAGGCGGCGGAGCAGGTCAACCGCCTGCTCCTGGACTTCGTGCAGAGCCACTGAACGCGCTCCCGGTGACCGGCGACGGTCACCGGCGGCCTTTGTTTTCAAGGAGATTTCAACATGAGCCTGATCAATACCCCGCCCCGCAGCATGCGCGCCGCCGTCTGGCATGGCCGCCACGATATCCGGGTCGAAGACGTACCGCTGCCCGTGGCACCCCCCGCCGGTTGGGTGCAGATCCGTGTCCAGTGGTGCGGTATCTGTGGTTCCGACCTGCATGAGTATGTGGCCGGGCCGGTGTTCATTCCGGTGGACGCACCGCACCCGCTGACCGGGATCAAGGGCCAGTGCATCCTCGGTCACGAGTTCTGTGGCGAGATCGTCGAAATCGGCGCCGGGGTCCAGGGCTTCAGCGTCGGCGAGCCAGTGGCCGCCGACGCCTGCCAGCACTGCGGCACCTGTTATTACTGCACCCACGGGCTGTACAACATCTGCGAGAACCTGGCCTTCACCGGCCTGATGAACAACGGTGCCTTTGCCGAGCTGGTCAACGTGCCGGCCAATCTGCTGTACAAACTGCCGGCCAATTTTCCCGCCGAAGCCGGGGCGCTGATCGAGCCCCTGGCGGTGGGCATGCACGCGGTGAAAAAGGCCGGCAGCCTGCTGGGGCAGAACGTGGTGGTGGTCGGTGCCGGGACCATTGGCTTGTGCACCATCATGTGCGCCAAGGCCGCCGGCGCGGCACAGGTGATCGCCCTGGAAATGTCCGGCGCACGCAAGGCCAAGGCGCTGGAGGTGGGCGCCAGTCATGTGCTGGACCCCAAGGAGTGTGATGCCCTGGCCGAGGTCCGGCGCCTGACCGGGGGCCTGGGGGCCGATGTCAGCTTCGAATGCATCGGCAACAAGCACACGGCCAAGCTGGCCATCGACCTGATCCGCAAGGCGGGCAAGTGTGTGTTGGTGGGCATCTTCGAGGAGCCCAGCGAGTTCAACTTTTTCGAGCTGGTGGCCACCGAGAAGCAGGTGCTTGGCGCGCTGGCCTACAACGGTGAATTCGCCGACGTGATCGCCTTCATCGCCGACGGCCGCCTGGACATCACGCCGCTGGTGACCGGGCGCATCCAGCTGGAGCAGATCGTCGGCCAGGGCTTCGAGGAACTGGTCAATAACAAGGAGCACAACGTCAAGATCATCGTGTCACCCAGCCGTATCTGAAGCTACCTGCTTCGAGCGGTGGGCCAGGCTGATTCCGCCGCAGGCCTGCCGGCTACCGTTATCAGCACCCTGGCCTGGCTCGGGGCGATAGGGGGTGTTCTGGGGGGGGGGTGGTGGGGCTGGGCGATGCATGGCTTGATCCATGCCCGGGGACGGGTGAAGCGCGGGTGAGGGTTGATGCGCCGCTGTGGGAGCTGCCGTTGGGCGGCTCCCACAAGGCTGACAATCAGTCGTGTTTGTTTTTGTGCTTGTTCTTGTTTTTGTGCTTATGGCTGTTGCCGCCGGAGCTGTGATGATCGTCGTCATCGGCCAGGTTGTTGCCGACTGCGCCGCCCGCGGCACCGCCCAGGCCGGCGCCGATGGTCGAGCCGGTGGAGCCGCCCAGTTGGTTGCCGATCACCGAACCCCCGGCTGCGCCCAGACCGCCGCCAATCGCGGCTTCATTCTTGTTGCCTTTGGGGGCGGCGATGGCGCCACCCGCAGCACCGCCAACACCCGCGCCGATCGCCGCGCCAGTGCTGCCGCCGATCTGTTGGCCGAGGACATTACCCAGCGCACCCCCCAGCCCGCCGCCGACGGCTGCAGTGCCATCTCCAGCCGCCATGGCGCCTTGGGTGATCAGAATGCCTAGAGCAAGGGTAGACAGGGTCAATCGCATGATGGGGGTCTTCCGTGTGTTCACGCTGTGGGGAAACTTGAACTGTAGAGGGCGCGGCGTCGATTAAGTTCGATCCGCGCCCATTCAGGCCTCAGTTGTCATACCCCAGGTTCGGTGCCAGCCAACGCTCACTCACGCTCAATTCCTGGCCTTTGCGGGCGGTGTAGCTCTGCACCTGATCCTTGTCGATCTTGCCAACGGCGAAGTACTGCGCCTGCGGGTGGGCGAAGTACCAGCCGCTGACCGCTGCCGCCGGGAACATCGCATAGTGCTCGGTGAGGAACACACCGCTGCGGCCAGCCTTGAGTTCCGAGGCTTGCGGGTCGAGCAGCTTGAACAGGGTCGACTTCTCGGTGTGATCCGGGCAGGCCGGGTAGCCGGGGGCCGGGCGGATGCCGCTGTACTGCTCCTTGATCAGCGCTTCGTTGTCCAGCACTTCGTCCTTGGCGTAACCCCAGTGTTCCTTGCGCACCTGTTGGTGCAGCCACTCGGCGCAGGCCTCGGCCAGGCGGTCGGCCAGGGCCTTGACCATGATCGAGTTGTAGTCGTCGCCCGCGTCCTGGTAGGCCTTGGCCACTTCCTCGGCGCCGATCCCGGCGGTGGTGATGAAGCCGCCGACGTAGTCGGTGACGCCGCTGTCCTTGGGCGCAACGAAGTCGGCCAGGGAGAAGTTCGGCTTGCCATCGGTCTTGATGATCTGCTGGCGCAGGTGGTGTAGACGGGCAATCGGCTTGCCGTCGTCGCCGTAGACTTCCAGGTCGTCATCGTGCACCTGATTGGCCGGCCAGAAGCCGAACACCGCGCGGGCACTGATCAGCTTTTCGTCGATCAGTTTGGCGAGCATTTCCTGGGCGTCGGCATACAGCGCGGTGGCGGCTTCACCCACCACTTCATCCTGCAGGATGCGCGGGAACTTGCCGGCCAGGTCCCAGGAGATGAAGAACGGCGTCCAGTCGATGTACTCGGCCAAAACCTTCAGGTCAATGTTGTCCAGGACCTTGGCACCCGTGAAGGTCGGTTTCACGGGCTCGTAGCTGCTCCAGTCGAACTGCGGCTTCTTGGCAATCGCCGCCGGGTAGCTCAGGCGCTCGGTGCGGGCGCTACGGTTGGCAGTACGCTCGCGGACCTCGATGTATTCCTCGCGGGTTTTGGCGACGAAACCGGCCTTCAATTCCTTGGACAGCAACTGCGTGGCCACGCCCACCGCACGGGAGGCATCGGTGACATAGACCACCGCGTCGTTGCTGTACTTGGGTTCGATCTTCACCGCCGTGTGGGCCTTGGAGGTGGTCGCGCCACCGATCATCAGCGGCAGGTGGAAGTCCTGGCGCTGCATCTCGCGGGCGACGTGGACCATCTCGTCCAGCGACGGGGTGATCAGGCCGGACAGGCCGATGATGTCGCACTTCTGCTCCTTGGCCACCTGCAGGATTTTCTCCGCCGGGACCATCACGCCGAGGTCGACGATGTCATAGCCGTTGCACCCCAGGACCACGCCAACGATGTTCTTGCCGATGTCGTGCACGTCGCCTTTCACGGTGGCCATGAGGATCTTGCCCTTGGCCTCCGGTTTGTCGCCTTTTTCCAGTTCGATGAACGGGATCAGGTGGGCCACGGCCTGCTTCATGACCCGGGCGGATTTCACCACCTGGGGCAGGAACATTTTGCCGGCGCCAAACAGGTCGCCGACGATGTTCATGCCGGACATCAGCGGGCCTTCGATGACCTCGATCGGCCGGGCGAAGGATTGGCGCGACTCTTCGGTGTCTTCGACGATGTGGGTGGTGATGCCCTTGACCAGTGCGTGCTCCAGGCGCTTGTTCACGGCCCAGTTGCGCCATTCTTCGGTCTCGGCTTCCTTGACGCTGCCATCGCCCTTGTACTTGTCGGCGATGGCGAGGAGGGCGTCGGTGCCGTTGGGGGTGCGGTTGAGCACCACGTCTTCCACGGCATCGCGCAGCTCGCTCGGGATCTGGTCGTAGATCTCCAGTTGGCCGGCGTTGACGATGCCCATGGTCAGGCCGTTGCGGATTGCGTAGAGCAGGAACACTGAGTGGATCGCCTCACGCACCGGGTTGTTGCCACGGAACGAGAACGACACGTTGGACACCCCGCCCGACGTCAGGGCGTAGGGCAGTTCGTCACGGATGTAGGCGCAGGCGTTGATGAAGTCGACCGCGTAGTTGTTGTGCTCCTCGATGCCAGTGGCGACGGCAAAGATGTTCGGGTCGAAGATGATGTCTTCCGGCGGGAAGTCCACTTCGTTGACCAGGATGTCGTAGGAGCGTTTGCAGATTTCTTTCTTGCGCGCCTCGGTGTCGGCCTGGCCCGCTTCGTCAAAGGCCATTACCACCACGGCGGCGCCGTAGCGCTTGCACAGTTTGGCGTGGTGGATGAACTGCTCGACGCCTTCCTTCATGCTGATGGAGTTGACGATGCCCTTGCCCTGGATGCACTTGAGGCCGGCTTCGATCACTTCCCACTTCGAGGAGTCGATCATGATCGGCACGCGGGAGATGTCCGGCTCGCCGGCAATCAGATTGAGGAAGGTGACCATGGCCTTCTTCGAATCGAGCATGCCCTCGTCCATGTTGATGTCGATCACCTGGGCGCCGGCTTCCACCTGCTGCAGGGCGACTTCGAGGGCTTCGGTGTAGTTGTCTTCGCGAATCAGGCGGGCGAACTTGGCGGAACCGGTGATGTTGGTCCGCTCGCCGACGTTGACGAACAGCGAGTTGCGATCGATGGTGAACGGTTCCAGGCCTGACAGCCGGCACGCCTTGGCAATCTCCGGAATCTGCCGTGGGGCATAGCCGGCAACGGCCTTGGCGATGGCCTCGATGTGCCCCGGCGTGGTGCCGCAGCAGCCACCGACAATATTGAGGAAGCCGCTCTGGGCGAATTCTTCGATGACCCGGGCGGTTTCCTCCGGCAGTTCGTCGTACTCGCCGAACTCGTTGGGCAGGCCGGCGTTGGGGTGGGCCGAAACGTGGGTATTGGCCTTGTTCGACAGCTCTTCGAGGTAGGGACGCAGTTCACTGGCACCCAGGGCGCAGTTCAGGCCGACGGAAATCGGCCTGGCGTGGGCAATCGAGTTCCAGAAGGCTTCGGTGGTCTGGCCCGACAGGGTACGACCGGAGGCATCGGTGATGGTCCCGGAAATCATGATCGGCAGTTCGAAACCCAGCTCCTCGAACACGCCCTGCACGGCGAAAATCGCGGCCTTGGCGTTGAGGGTGTCGAAAATGGTCTCGATCAGGATCAGGTCGGCACCGCCCTCGATCAGGCCCTTGGCGGCCTCGGTGTAGTTCTCCACCAGTTCGTCGAAGGTCACGTTGCGGTAGCCCGGGTTGTTGACGTCCGGCGACAGCGAGCAGGTGCGGCTGGTCGGCCCGATCACACCCGCGACGAAGCGCGGCTTGTCCGGGGTTTCCAGGGTTTTGGCGTCGGCCACCTTGCGTGCCAGGCGTGCACCTTCTACGTTCAGTTCGTAGGCCAGGCCCTGCATGCCGTAGTCGGCCAGGGACACCTGGGTGGCGTTGAAGGTGTTGGTTTCCAGAATGTCGGCGCCGGCATCCAGGTAGGCCTTCTCGATCGAGCCGATCACATCCGGGCGAGTCAGGACCAGCAGGTCGTTGTTGCCCTTGACGTCGCTTGGCCAGTCGGCGAAGCGTTTACCGCGGTAATCCTGTTCCTCGAGCTTGTAGCTCTGGATCATCGTGCCCATGCCGCCATCGAGAATCAGGATACGTTCTTTGAGGGCTTGCTTGAGAACGTGGAGGCGAGCACTGCGATCGGACATGGGGACTACCTGGTCAGGCGATTACGAAGGGCCGGAATCATAACAAACCTGTGCGCTATTGGGGCATGAGGAGGTTTTGCATGAATATCGCTCATGTTGAAGCCAGGGCCGGACCGGTAGAATCGCGACGTTTTTTCATGATCGGGACCAGGGACATGTCGTATCGCGTTTTCATCAGCCTTTTTGCGCTGCTCATCAGCAGCGCCGCCACCGCCCAGGGACCGGCGCCGGCGATTTCCTATACCCGCGATATTCAACCGATCTTCACCGAAAAGTGCGTGGCCTGCCACGCCTGTTATGACTCCCCCTGCCAGCTCAACCTGGGCAGCGGCGAGGGTGCTTCTCGCGGGGCGAACAAATCCCCGGTCTACGACGGTCAACGCAGTCAGGCCGAAGCGCCGACGCGGCTGTTTTATGACGCCCTCGGCAAGCGTGCCTGGCAGCAAAAAGGCTTCTATTCGGTACTCGACGCCCAGGGCAGCCAGGCCGCGCTGATGGCGCGCATGCTCGAACTGGGCCATCAAACCCCGTTGCAACCCAACGCCAAGCTGCCGGAAGAGATCGTCCTGGGCCTGAACCGGGCCAACATGTGTCCGCAACCGGGGGAGTTCGACGCCTATGCTCAGCAGCACCCCAAGGAGGGCATGCCGCTGGCGGTGACCGGACTGACCACGGCGCAGTACCAGACCCTACAGCGCTGGCTGGCGTCCGGGGCACCCATCGACGAACAGGGCCTGGCGCCCAGCGCCCGGGAAGCGCTGCAGATCGTGCAGTGGGAAAACCTGCTCAACGCCCCCGGCGCCCGGGAAAGCCTGGTGGCGCGCTGGCTGTATGAGCACCTGTTCCTGGCCCACCTGTATTTCAAGGAGGGCGAGCAGGGCCACTTCTTCCAGTGGGTGCGTTCGCGCACGCCCACCGGCCAGCCCATCGACCTGATCAACAGCCGGCGGCCCAACGATGACCCGGGAACCCAGGTGTACTACCGCCTGTGGCCGGTGCAAGGGGTGATCGTGCACAAGACCCACATCACCTATCCCTTGAGCCCGGCGAAAATGGCCCGGATCAAGAGCCTGTTCTACAGCGGCAACTGGCAGGTCGACGCCTTGCCCGGCTACGGTCCGGAGCGCCGGGCCAACCCGTTCCAGACTTTCCAGGCGATTCCTGCCCAGGCGCGCTATCAATTCATGCTCGATAACGCCGAATACTTCGTGCGCACCTTCATCCGTGGGCCGGTGTGCCGCGGACAGATCGCCACCGACGTGATCCGCGACCACTTCTGGGCCTTGTTCCAGGCGCCGGAACACGACCTGTACATCGTCGACCCGAATTACCGCGGCCAGGCCACGCCGTTGCTGGCGATGCCCGGGCAGAACGACGACGTCGGCAGTGTGCTGAGCCTGTGGCACGCCTATCGCGACAAGCGCAATGAGTACGAAACCCTGCGCCAGGACGCCTACGCCGATGCTCCGGCACCGAGTTGGTCGTCCTTGTGGGCGGGTAACGACAACGCCTTGCTGAGCATCTTTCGCCACTTCGACAGTGCCTCGGTGACCAAGGGCCTGATCGGTGACGTCCCGCAGACGGTGTGGCTGTTCGACTTCCCGTTGCTGGAGCGCACCTATTACCAGTTGGCGGTGAACTTCGACGTGTTCGGCAACGTGTCGCACCAGGCCCAGACGCGGCTGTATTTCGACCTGATCAGAAATGGCGCCGAACAGAACTTCCTGCGCTTGATGCCCGCCGACGCCCGCGACGGTTATCTCGACGACTGGTATCAGAACGGCGGCAAGTTCAAGATGTGGATGGATTACGCCAGCATCGACAACGACACGCCGACCGCGCTCAAGCTGGCGCCCAACGACCCCAAGCGCGACTTCGTCCAGCAGTTGCTGGCTCGCTATGGCGACCTCAATGCCCGGCCGGACCCGATCAACCGCTGCAGTGGCGCCTACTGCTCCCGGCCGAACATCGATCCGGCCCTGCAGAATGCCGAGCAGGCCCTCAGTCGCCTGACGTCACGCCCGGCGGCAGGGTTGAAGGTGATCGAGCAGATGCCGGAAGCGACCATGCTGCGCATCGAAACCGCCAATGGCAAACGTGAGGTCTACAGCCTGGTGCGCAACCGCGCCCACAGCAACGTGGCGTTCATGCTCGGCGAGTCGCTGCGCTATCAGCCTGGACTGGACACCATGACCCTGTACCCGGGGGTGCTCAGCAGCTATCCGAACTTCATGTTCAACATCCCGGCCGACGAAGTGCCGGAATTCGTCGAAGACATGGAGAACGCCAAGGATGCCGAGCGTTTCGAGCGAATCGTCGGGCGCTGGGGCATTCGCCGCAGTCACCCGCAGTTCTGGGTGTACTTCCACGATTTGAGCCAGTACCTCCATGAGACCGACCCGGTGGAAGAGGGCGTGCTGGACATGAACCGCTACGAGAACCTTTGACCCCTACCTGGCGTGGCGCCCGCAAACCGGCGCCACGGCAGGTGTTTTCGACAGGGCTTTATCCCGACAAAAATACTGGGACTTTGTCCGGCGCCATGATTGGCGTAAACTGCGCCCAAGCCTGCGAGGAATTTCCATGACCGCCATTACCATTACCGACGCCGCCCACGATTATCTGGCTGATCTGCTCTCCAAGCAGAACACCCCGGGGATCGGCATTCGGGTCTTTATCACCCAGCCTGGCACCCAGTACGCCGAAACCTGCATTGCCTACTGCAAGCCGGGCGAAGAAAAACCTGAAGACACTGCGCTGGGGCTCAAAAGCTTCACCGCCTACATCGATTCGTTCAGCGAGGCCTTCCTCGACGACGCCGTGGTCGACTACGCCACCGACCGCATGGGCGGGCAACTGACCATCAAGGCGCCGAACGCCAAAGTGCCAATGGTCAACGCCGACAGCCCGATCAACGAGCGCATCAACTATTACCTGCAAACCGAAATCAACCCAGGGCTGGCCAGCCACGGCGGTCAGGTCAGCCTGATCGACGTCGTGGACGACGGCATTGCCGTGTTGAAGTTCGGTGGCGGCTGCCAGGGCTGCGGCCAGGCGGACGTGACCTTGCGCGAAGGCATCGAGCGCACCCTGCTGGAGCGCGTTCCTGAGCTCAAGGGCGTGCGCGACGTGACCGACCACACGCAGAAAGAAAACGCCTACTACTAATAAGGTGTTCGCTGCGACATGAAAAAACGGCGCCCGTGAGCGCCGTTTTTTTATGGTCAGTCCTTGTGGAACCTGTAGCAGCTGCCGAGCCCTCAGGGCCGGTACAGGTGCGCATGCCCGGCCCGGTACAGTGACGACTCACTGAAGGAGTCCGCCGCCAGCACCCGGCCCACCAGGATCAGCGCCGTGCGCCGAAAACCTTTGGCCTGGACCTTGTCGACGATGTCGTCGAGGGTGCCCAGGACCCAGTCCTGATCCGGCCAACTGGCCTTGTGCACCACGGCAATCGGGCAGTCGGCGCCGTAGTGGGGCAGCAGTTCGGCGACGATTTTCGCCAGGTGGTTGACCCCCAGGTGAATCGCCATGGTCGTGCCATGCCGGGCCAGGCTGGCGAACTCCTCGCCGGCCGGCATCGTGGTTTTATCGGCGTAGCGGGTCAGGATCACGCTTTGCGCGATGTCCGGCAGGGTCAGTTCGACCCCCAGCAACGCCGCACAGGCCGCCGTGGCCGTGACGCCGGGGATGATGTCGAAGGGGATGCCCAGCGCGCGCAGATGGCGGATCTGCTCGCCGATCGCCCCATACAGACTCGGATCGCCGGAATGCACCCGTGCCACGTCTTCGCCCCGGGCGTGGGCCTGGCTGATCAACTCGATGATCTGTTCCAGGTGCAGTTCGGCACTGTTGACCACCTGGTGCGCCCGGTGGCCCTGGAGCACGGCTTCAGGCACCAATGAGCCGGCGTAGATGATCACCGGGCAGCTGTGAATCAGCCGTTGGCCCTTGACGGTGATCAGTTCCGGGTCACCGGGACCCGCGCCGATGAAGTAGACGGTCATGGCCGGCTCCTGTGAAAAAAAGGACAAGGCAAGGCTTCAGATGAACGTTGCTCATGATCGAAGGGGTGGATTATCGGGATTTTACAGCGCGCAGGCCAATGCAAAGGTGGCCTGGGCGTATTTCTGCCGGGAAATCAGCAGGGTTGCCGGGGCCTGGGCCAACTGTTCGGCCAGGGCCAGGGCAGCGCTTTCGGCCACGCCATAACAGCCGGTGCGTTCGAAGGCGATCTGCGACTGGTGGCTGAGGCGGGCTTGATACTGGGCCAATTGTTCGCTGCTGAAGTACATCAGTGGCAGCGCCAGTTGGGCGGCCAGTTCGAGCAGTCCAGGCTCCTCGCGCTTGAGGTCGATGCTGGCCAGGGCCTTGATCGAGTGCAGCTCGATCTGGTGCGCTTGCAGGGCCTGATCGAGTAACGCGCGCAGCGTGCTCGCCGGGCAGCCACGCTGGCAGCCCAGGCCGACCACCAGGGTCGGCGCTGCGCGGGGGTCACTCATGCCGGGAACTGGCCCGCGCTTTTACGGCGGAACAACCAGGCGCTGAGCACGCCCAGGGCCAGCCAGAAAGCCACGTTGGTCAGTTGCGACGCGATCTTGAACTGCGTTTCCAGCGCTTGCGGCGCCAGCATCGAATGCACGGCCGGTTGGGGGGCGCCGATCACATGGGGTACCACCAGGATGGCAACGCCCAGCAGCTTGAGCAGCCAGTTGCGGCCGAACGCGATCAGGGCAATCCCGGCGGCGGTCGAGGCTGCCGTGCCGATCCACCACATTTGCCGTTGGCCCAGGTCGGCCGCGGCGGTGCCCGGCAACTCGGGTGGCAGGCCGAGGGTCGGTGCCAGGACGAAGGTGGCATAACCGGCCAGGCCCCAGAGCAGGCCCTGGGACGTGCGGGTCGGCGCGCGCAGGGTGTAGAGGCCCGCCAGCATCAGGGCAAAGCCGACGGCCACCACCAGGTTGCCGCCCGTGGTCGACAGCACACGCTGCCAGCCGTCTTCCGGTTCCCAGGCTTCGCCGTCATGGCTGTGGGCCGCGGTACCGGCGGCGTGTTCATGGACCTCAACCGCCGCAGGTGCGGATTGTTCGTAAGTCTCGGCCTGCAGAATCAACGGGGAGACCCAGAAACTCTGCAGCAGCGTCAGCAGCAGGGCGGCAAGCAGCCCACTGAAACCTGCGGTTTGTGCAATACGCTTGATCATCTGGGCAGGTCTCAGTGGCACGGGAAGGCGGCGCTGTGGCGGGTATCGTGGGCGGCGTTGTGCACGGCCTCGATATGGGAGAACCCGGCGAAGTACACCAGGCACACACCCAGGATCGATGCGCCGATGGCGGCAACGAGGCGTTGGCCCAGTGTGGTGGTGCTGGCGGTGGCGTGGCGGGTGCTGGTGATGGTCGACATGGCGCTTGCCTCTGGTCAGTCAGGGGTGAGTCGTGCGCATGCAAACCTCCGCGAGCCGGGCACGCAGAAACTTGAACAGCGCCCGCCCACCGCGGGTTTGTTGGCTATGTGTTGCGGGCCGGTCTCCGGGCTCACGAGGGGCGGGCTATGGCCACGCCTGCAAGAATCGCCTTCCCATGCCGTACAGCTGGCACAGTGGATCTGACTCTTCGCTCGCTTACCGTTGCGGGGGCAGCACCGGACTGACATGGCTTTGCAGTAAAGCACATGATTCACCGGTTTCCCGTTTCACCCTGTGAAGGGCACCCGTAACAAGGTGTGTAGGAGAGCATGGCCGGGGGATGGGCGTCAATTGGCATGGGTTCTCAATTGGGGCCCATGCGCCTGCATCGCGGGCAAGCCCGCTCCCACCAGTACTCCTGTGGGAGCGGGCTTGCCCGCGATGGGCTCGACTAGACATTGACCCGCCCCGATGCGATGCGTAGCCTTGCGCGTTCGAGGTTCTTTGGCGCGTGCGCCGAAGCTAAGAAGGGAACGCGGTCAATGCCGCGGCTGCCCCCGCAACTGTGAACGGTGCTGTTTCTGCCAGGCCACTGCACGCTTGATCTCAAGCGGCGGGAAGGCGCAGGAGCCGCCAGTCGAAAGACCGGCCCACCGTCAGCCAGGAGACCTGCCTCGTACCAGATTCTCACTACAACCGGGCGGGGTGATCCGGTGGCGAACGCTTTCCGCACGCCAGCGCGTTGCGGCTTCTCGTCCCGTATGCCCGCCACCTTGCCAAAGGGCATCCGATGAAAACACTGGCCAAACTCCCTGTCACCATCGTTACCGGCTTCCTCGGCTCGGGCAAAACCACCTTGCTGCGGCACATGCTCGACAACGCCCAGGGTCGTCGCATTGCGGTGATCGTCAACGAGTTCGGCGAGCTGGGCATCGACGGCGACATCCTCAAGCAGTGCACCATCGGTTGCACCGAAGAAGAAGCCACTGGCCGGGTCTATGAACTGGCCAACGGTTGCCTGTGCTGCACCGTCCAGGAAGAGTTCTTCCCGGTGATGCGTGAACTGGTGGCCCGTCGCGGCGACCTCGACCACATTCTCATCGAAACCTCCGGCCTGGCCTTGCCCAAGCCGCTGGTCCAGGCCTTCCAGTGGCCGGAAATCCGCAGCGCCTGCACGGTCGACGCCGTGATCACCGTGGTCGACAGCCCGGCCGTGGCCGCTGGCACCTTCGCCGCCTTCCCGGACCAGGTCGACGCCCAGCGCAAACTCGATCCGAACCTGGACCACGAATCGCCGCTGCATGAGCTGTTCGCCGACCAACTGGCCAGCGCCGACCTGGTCATCCTCAACAAGGCCGACCTGATCAGCCCTGAAGACCTGGCCCGGGTCCGCCTGGAAGTTGCCGAGGAGCTGCCGCCGGCGGTCAAGATCATCGAAGCCAGCAGCGGGCGCTTGCCGCTCGACGTGCTGATTGGCCTGGGGGCCGGTTCCGAAGAGCACATCGACAGCCGTCACAGCCATCACGACCATCACCACGACGGCGACGACCATGACGACCATGATCACGACGCCTTCGATTCGATCTCCATCGAGCTGCCGCAAGCCGACGAAAGCCTGCTGCTCGATGCCTTGACCCAACTGGTGGTCCAGCACGGCATCCTGCGGGTCAAGGGTTTCGCCGCGATCCCGAACAAGCCGATGCGCTTGCTGATCCAGGGCGTGGGCACGCGTTTCGACAAGCATTTCGACCGTCAGTGGGGCGCGGACGAAGCACGCACCACGCGCCTGGTGCTGATCGGCCAGGCGCTGGACGCCGCTGTGCTCGAAGCGCAATTGCGCGCCGCGCTCAGCGTCTGACCCATGCACCTGCTCAGGACCCAGCCCGGCGGTTTTGTTGCCGACGACAATATTGCCGACCTCGGGCAAACCCCCGCCGACCTGGTGATCCTGTGCAGCGGCGATTCCAGCCTGGCGCTGCTGGCCGAAGTGGCCCAGCAACTGCCGGATGACTACCCCAGCCTGCGGCTGGCCAACCCGATGCAGGTGCAGAATCACGCGTCGGTCGACCTGTACGTCGACCAGGTGCTGCGCCATGCCAAAGTCATCCTGATTTCCCTGCACGGTGGCATCGGCTATTGGCGCTACGGCGTCGAGCGCCTGGTGGAACTGTCCCGGCGCGGGGTGCAACTGATCCTGGTACCGGGCGATGACCGCCCCGATCCGGAACTGAGCGACCTGAGTACGGTGGCGGTGCAGGACCGGGAGCGGCTGTGGCACTTCCTGCGCCAGGGCGGCAAGCGCAATGCCCTGGACCTGTACCGCTGCCTGGCCAGTCGCTGGCTTGGCCGCGACTACCCGTGGGCCGAACCGCAAACCCTGCCGCGTACCGCGATCTATCACCCGCGGCACAGCCAGCCCGACCTGGCCACCTGGCAAGCCGACTGGCAGGCCGGGCAACCGGTGGCGGCGGTGCTGTTCTACCGTTCCCATTTGCAGGCGGCCAACACCGCCTTCATCGATATTTTCTGCCAGCGCTTGCAGGCGGCGGGGCTCAACCCGCTGCCGATTGCCGTGGCCAGCCTGAAAGAGCCCGGCTGCCTGGCGGTGGTCGAGGACTGGCTGGATCACGTCCAGGCCTCAGTGATTCTCAACACCACCGGCTTTGCCCAATCCAGCCCGGATGCGCCGCATCTGCGGCCGTTTCGCCGCAACATCCCGGTGATCCAGGCGATCTGCGCCCAGGACAACGAGCCCGGCTGGCGCGCCAGCGAGCAGGGCCTGGGGCCGCGGGATCTGGCGATGCACATCGCCTTGCCGGAACTGGACGGGCGCATCATCAGCCGGCCCATCAGCTTCAAGGACTTGGCCTGGCGCAGCGAGCGCAGCCAGTGCGACGTAGTCTGCTACCGGGCGCAACCGGAGCGCATGGATTTTGTCGCCGAACTGGCGCGCCGCTGGAGCGAGCTGGCGCGGGTGGCCAATGGGCAAAAGCGCGTGGCGTTGATTCTCGCCAACTACCCGACCCGCGACGGCCGTATCGGCAATGGCGTTGGCCTGGACACCCCGGCCGCGGCCTTGAACATCCTGCGGGCGCTGCAGGCCGAAGGTTATCCGCTGCCGGACGAACTGCCGGACAGCGGCACCGAGCTGATTCGCCAACTGCTCGGCGGGGTCAGCAACGACCTGGACAGCATCGACCAGCGCCCCTGCCAGCAAAGTCTGGCGCTGGACGACTACCAGGCCCAGTTCGACGCCTTGCCCGCCGCCAATCGCGCGGCGGTGCTGGCGCGTTGGGGCGCGCCGCAGGAGGACCCGATGTTCCGCGGCGGGCGCCTGATGATCGCCGGGCTGCGCTTTGGCCTGACCTTCGTCGGCATCCAGCCGGCGCGGGGTTATCAGGTCGACCTGAGCGCGGTGTATCACGACCCGGACCTGGTGCCGCCCCACGGTTACCTGGCGTTCTATTTCTGGCTGCGCCAGGTCTACGGTGCCCATGCGCTGATTCACGTGGGCAAGCACGGCAACCTCGAATGGCTGCCGGGCAAGGGCGTCGGCCTGTCTGAGAGTTGCTGGCCGGATGCGCTGCTGGGGCCGCTGCCGAATATCTATCCGTTTATCGTCAATGACCCGGGAGAGGGCGCCCAGGCCAAGCGCCGGACCCAGGCGGTGATCATCGACCATTTGATGCCGCCGCTGACCCGCGCCGAAACCTACGGCCCGCTGCGCAACCTCGAGTTGCTGGCGGACGAGTACTACGAAGCCCAATTGCTCGACCCACGGCGCGCCCGTGAACTGCAGCGGGAGATTCTCGAACTGGTGCGCGAAACCCACATCGATCGGGAACTGCAGACTGGACGGCAAACTCGACAGCCAGACCGATGCGGCGATCTGGTTGCCGCGCCTGGACACCTACCTGTGCGACCTCAAGGAGTCGCAGATCCGCGATGGCCTGCATGTGTTCGGCGAGTCACCCAGCGGGCGCCTGCGCATCGACACCTTGCTCGCGCTGTTGCGCATCCCCCGGGGCGACGGGCGGGGCGCGCAGTCGAGCTTGCTGCGGGCCTTGGCCAAGGCGTTCGGCCTGGGTTTTGATCCGCTGGATTGTGAATTGTCGGCACCGTGGAGCGGCCCCAAGCCGGACGAGTTGCAGCGCCTCGGCGAGGACGCCTGGCGCACCGCCGGCGATACCCGCGAGCGCCTTGAGCTGTTTGCCGCGCACCTGATCGAGCAGGCAGTGAGCCCGCTTGCGGCCCAGTCGTTGCCCTGTGGGAGCGAGCCTGCGTACGAAGCGATTGCCCCCACCGACCTGCTCCCACAGGACGCATGCTGGGCTGAAGTCAGCGCGATCATCGGCCACCTGCGCGAAGTCGTCGCCCCCCGCCTGGATGCCTGTGGCCCGGCGGAAATGCGAGGCTTGCTCGACGCCCTGGCGGGTCGGTTTGTCCCGGCCGGTCCGAGCGGCGCGCCGAGCCGTGGACGTCTCGACGTGCTGCCCACTGGCCGTAACTTCTATTCGGTGGACGTGCGCAACCTGCCGACCACCACCGCCTGGCGCATTGGTTTCCAGTCGGCCAACCTGATCCTCGAACGCCACCTGCAGGACCACGGCGATCACTTGCGCCAGCTCGGCCTGTCGGTATGGGGCACGGCCACCATGCGCACCGGCGGCGACGACATCGCCCAGTCCATGGCATTGATGGGCGTGCGTCCGGTCTGGGCCACGGGCAGCCAGCGGGTCGACGACTTTGAGATCCTGCCGCTGAGCCTGCTGGACCGCCCGCGAGTGGACGTGACCTTGCGCGTATCCGGGTTCTTCCGCGATGCCTTCGCCAACCTGATTCGCCTGTTCGATGCCGCAGTGCAAGCCGTGGCCGCGCTGGACGAGCCCGATGACATGAACCCGCTGGCGGCCAAGGTCCGCGAGGAGCGGCAAGCCTTGCAGCACGCGGGGCTCGATAGCGACGCGGCGGCTCGCCAGGCCGGCTGGCGGATCTTCGGGGCCAAGCCGGGTGCCTATGGGGCGGGTGTGCAGGGCGCCATCGATGGGCGCCTGTGGCAAAGCCGCGACGATCTGGCCGAGGTCTACCTGAATTGGGGTGGCTACGCCTACGGTGGCGCCGACGAGGGCACCGCCGCGCGCAGCCAGTTCGCCCAGCGCCTGAGCCAGGTCCAGGCGGTGCTGCAGAATCAGGATAACCGCGAGCACGACTTGCTCGACTCCAACGACTATTACCAGTTCCAGGGCGGCATGCTGGCCGCCGTGGAAAGCCTCAGCGGCTCCGCGGCAGCCAGCTACCATGGCGATCACAGCCAGCCGGACCGGCCAATCATCCGCACCCTCAAGGAAGAGTTGAACCGGGTCATCCGTTCCCGCGCCGCCAACCCGAAGTGGATCGAAGGGGTCAAGCGCCATGGCTACAAAGGTGCCTTCGAACTGGCGGCGACCGTGGACAACCTGTTTGCCTTCGACGCCACCACCCAGTTGATCGACGATCACCAGTACGCTCTGCTGGCCGACGCCTACCTGCTTGACCCCTCGACCCGCGAGTTCGTGCGCCAGCATAATCCCCATGCGCTGCGCGACATGACCGAACGCCTGCTCGAAGCGCAACAGCGCGGGCTATGGCAAGCGCCTGGCGAGTACCGTGAGGCACTGGAACATTTGCTGCTGGATATCGAAGAAGATTCCTGAACCCTTGTGCATCCGCCTTCGCTGGCAAGCCAGCGAAAGCGATGTGACAGACAACCGTTGTAGCCGAGACCCGAGATGACCGACACCCCCCATTTCCCGCTGTCCGCCGTGGTCGGCGCCGACGCCCTCAAGCTGGCGCTGTGCCTGACTGCCATCGACCCGAAAATCGGCGGCGTGCTGATCGAGGGGCCGCGCGGCATGGCCAAGTCGACCCTGGCCCGTGGCCTGGCCGACCTGTTGGCCAGCGGTCAGTTCGTCACCTTGCCCCTGGGCGCAACCGAAGAACGGCTGGTCGGCACCCTGGACCTGGATGCGGCATTGAGCGAGGGCCGCGCGCAGTTTTCCCCGGGGGTCCTGGCCAAGGCCGATGGTGGGGTGCTGTACGTCGATGAAGTCAATCTGCTGCCCGATCACCTGGTGGACCTGCTGCTCGACGTGGCAGCCAGCGGCACCAACCTGATCGAGCGTGACGGCATTTCCCACCGTCATCCGGCGCGTTTTGTGCTGATCGGCACCATGAACCCGGAAGAGGGCGAACTGCGCCCGCAACTGCTGGACCGCTTTGGCTTGAATGTCGCCCTCAGCGGCCACACCGCGCCGCTGGAGCGCGGGCAGATCATCCGCCGTCGCCTGGATTTCGACAGCGACCCGCAGGCTTTCTGTGCGCAGTGGGAAACCAGCCAGTTGGCCCTGCGTGAGCGTTGCCAGCAGGGGCGCCGGCTGCTGAGTGAGATAGCCCTCGACGATCAGGCGCTGGCACAGATTACCGAACGCTGTTTCGCCGCCGGGGTCGATGGCCTGCGCGCCGACCTGGTGTGGCTGCGCGCCGCCCGTGCCCATGCGGCGTGGCGAGGGGCAACGGCGATCGAGGACAGCGATATCGAAGCGGTCGCCGAATTTGCCCTGCGCCATCGCCGTCGCCAGGCAACGCCGCCTGCCTCGGACCCACAACCGGCGCCCCCGGCGTCTGCCCCTCAATCACCGAACGCCGACGCGGGCCAGGGCCAGTGGGGTGAAATGCCGGCCCAGGCGCTGCCCACCGGTGTTCGCCGTGAAGTGCCGAGCTGGCCAAAAAAGCCCTAGGCATTCGCCCGCGCTGTGATGCGGGGGCGGATGCCAGGCCCCGGGCGGGGCGCTTGAAGAATGGTCGGCAGGGGCCGCGCCGCAACGCCGGCAGCGGATCGGTGGATTGGCCGGGGACGCTGCTCAAGGGCCGGCCACGCAGCCGCGACGCGCTGCTGTTCCATTTGCGCAGCCGAGCGCCCCACGAACTGTGGCTGGTGATAGTCGATGCCTCGGCCTCGACCCGCCGGCATCAGGCGCTGGCCGATGCCAAGGGCCTGTTGGCGCAGCTGTTCGACGACGCCTACCGGCAGCGCGCGCGCCTGGCGTTGCTTGCCGTCAGCGGGTTGGCTCCCAGTTGGCAGGTCCAGGGTTTGAAGGCTTCCGGCGGTCTGCGGGATTGGCTTGAGGGGTTGGGGGCCGGTGGCGGTACGCCGTTGCTGGCGGCCCTTGGCGAGGCGGGGCGGTGGTTGGGGCGGCGGCAAAAACGCTTTCCGGAGGAAGTTCAGCGTGTGTTGTTGGTGACTGATGGTCGTCTCAAGGCTTGGTCGAACCTGCCTGTGTTCGATTGTCCGAGTGTGTTGGTGGATATTGAGCGTGGCCCGATTCGATTGGGTCGGGCTCGGGATCTGGCTCGGGAGTTGGGGGCTGGGTATCGGCATATTGATGATCTTGGGGCGGGGTGACGGGAGGGGGATATCCGTTGCCGCGGTGAGGGCTGCTTAGGGCTCCGCCCTGACGGTGGGTCACTTGGAAGCCCCAAGTAACCAAGGGCTCTTTCCCCTGACGTACGGCCCCTCGCTTAGGCTAGGGGTACCTTCGCTACGGTATCCATCCGGGGGCATCGCCTCCGGTTTGCTTCGCTGCACCTCCTCTCGATGCATGCGGCTTCGCCGCACGACGCTACGCGCCTCCCCCGGATAGACACCTTCGCTCAGCTTGCCGATGGGCGGGTGGATCAAGATCAAGAGCCAGAGCACGGCGGCCTCCCGGCCGGCCTGGCTTTTCCTGGTGTACGAATTTCCCTTGTGGGAGAGCTATCGTTGCTTGCCCTGAGTGAGCGGCACTGATTGGCCTACGGTATCTGGCCGGCGAAGGTGCTGAAGAGCACATCGTGATCCAGGCAATAGGTGTGAGCGTTGACGGCTCTTGCGCGCAGACGGAAAACCTCCTGACGTGCTTCCACCTTTGTGAGGGCATCTCTGCCCAGCGACTGCCCCTAAAAGGAACACTTGTACGTCGGTGAGGCATCCTCTCAAGTGCTGGATGTAGGGCCGGTCTGTGGCTTGCGTAGGATCGGTCCTGATCAGCCTTGGAGGGCTGGTTTTGCTATGTGGGATGGAACTAGGGTTCGAGGTTTTAAGACAGGCTGAAAACGCCATGGAGCCCGCCTCGTGCCCACCCAAATGACCAGATTTTTCGACCACAGCCGGCACAAGCTACAGGTCGAGGGGGGCGAGGCGCCGCTTGACGTGCTCGCTTTCGAAGGCGAAGAGCAACTCAGCCAGCCGTTCAGCTACCGCATCGAATTCACCAGCAGTGCCGCTGAAATCGAGGCCGCGCAGATGCTCGGCCAGCGTGCGCAGTTGAGCCTGTACGCCTTGGCGTCGAACGTGCCGGTGTTCAGCTTCAGCGCCCCCGACGTGGTCCTGCCCCTGCGTGCTTTGCGCGGTGTGGTCACAGCTTTTCGACGCCTGTCCGGCTCGGCGGATGAAGCACGCTATGAGCTGACCCTGCAACCGCGCCTGGCGTTGCTGGCGCGGGGCAAACAGTTCCGCATCTACCAGCACCAATCAGTGCCGCAGATCGTCGAGAGCATCCTGCGCAGCCGCCACGGCTTCGAAGGCCAGGACTTCTTTTTCGACCTGCTGCGCGAGTACCCCAAGCGCGAGCAGGTGATGCAGTTCGGTGAAAGCGACCTGGCCTTTATCTCGCGGCTGCTGGCCGAGGTCGGGATCTGGTACCGCGTTACCAACGACGAGCGCCTGGGCATCGACGTGCTGGAGTTGCATGACGCCCAGCGTCACTATCAGTTCGACGTCGAACTGCCCTATCGACCGACCTCCGGCCTGAGCAGCAGCGCCCAGGACGCCGTCTGGCAACTGGAGACTCGTCACCAGGTGGTGGAGCAACACGTTCACTTTCGCGCCTACGACCCACGCCAGGCCAACGCGTGGCTCAAGGGCGACGTGGACCAGAGCCGCGGGGCGAGCAGCACCTACGGCGAGGCCTATCTGTACGCCGAACCGTATACCCAGTTGGGCGACGCCCTCGACCAGGACGAAGAGCTGCAAAGCGAAAGCGGCTTTTTCTACGCCCGCCTGCGCCACGAGCGTTACCTCAACGACCAGACGCAACTCAGCGGCATCAGCAGCAGCGCGACCCTGGCCCCGGGCCAGGTCCTGAACATTTCCGGCGGTGCACCCAAGGCCTTTGCCCCTGGCGCGCTGATCACTCAGCTGAGCCTTAGCGCCGCCCGCGACCGCAGCCTGGAGGTCCGTTTTCAGGCCATTCCCTACTCGGACAGCGTGTGCTTCCGCCCGCCGGTGCCGAGCAAACCGCAGATCGCCGGCACCGTCCCTGCGCGGGTCACCAGCAACCGGGCCAACGACCCCTACGGCCACATCGACCTCGAAGGGCGCTACAAGGTCAACCTGCTGTTCGACCGCGACAGTTGGAAACCCGGCGAAGAAAGCCTGTGGCTACGCCTGGCCCGCCCGTACGCCGGCGACACCCACGGCCTTCACCTGCCGCTGATCGCCGGCACCGAAGTGGCCATCGCCTTTGAACAAGGCGACCCGGACCGCCCTTACATCGCCCACGCCCTGCACGACAGCCAGCACCCCGACCCCGTGACCCTGCACAACTACAAACGCAACGTGCTGCGCACCCCGGCCAACAACAAATTGCGCATGGACGACAGCCGTGGCGAGGAGCACATCAAACTCAGCACCGAACACAGCGGCAAGAGCCAGTTGAACCTGGGGCATCTGGTCGACGCTCAGCGTCAGCCACGGGGTCAGGGCGCGGAGCTGCGCACCGATGGGCACGGGGTTATTCGTGCCGGCAGCGGCGTCTTCATCAGCGCTGATGCACAGCCCAAAGCCCAGGGACCGATGCTGGACATGAGCGCCGCGTTGGGCCGGTTGCAACAGGCCGGCGACCAACTGGAAAACGTGTCGGCCGATGCCCAGGCCGCCAATGCCGATCCCGCGGATGTAAAGGCGCAAATATCGTCGATCCGCGAGCAGATCGACCAACTCAAGTCCTCGGTCATATTGCTCAGCGCTCCCCAAGGCGTTGCCCTCACCAGTGGCCAGCACCTGCAGTTGGCCGCGCAAAACAACTTGATGCTCAGCGCCGGCGCGCAAGCGGACATCAGTGTGGCCAAGCGTCTGTTCATGGGGGTGGGGCAGGGGTTGAGCCTGTTTGTGCGCAAGCTGGGGATCAAGCTGATCGCCAACCAGGGCCCGGTGAGTGTCCAGGCACAGAACGACAGGTTGCAGCTGATGGCCCGCCACGGCCTGGAGATCACCAGCACCGAGGACGAAATCCGCATCACGGCGAAGAAAAAAATCACCCTCAATGCCGGGGGCAGCTACATCACCCTTGATCAGAACTGCATCGAGTCCGGGACGCTGGGGGACTACAACATCAAGTCGCCGTATTTCGACTATCTGGGGCCAGCCAGCCTGACCGCTTCGCATCCGCAATACCCACAGAGCCTGACCAAACAACCGTTGCGGCTCAGCGTGGCGCAAACCCCCAACGCTTCCCATCGTGGCTGGGCAGGCATGCCCTACACGCTCTATGCCGACGGCGCAGTGCTCAAACAGGGCGTGCTGGACGAGTCCGGGCACGTGTTGATCGATCATCAGGTCGTGACCCGGCAGTACCGAATGGAGTTGGCCAACGGCGTGAACTACCAGATCCCGGTGCCCACCGACTACCGCAATGCAGAGCAGGCGCATCTGGCCAACGGCGGTATGCACAATCACCACTCACAAGCCAGCCACGAGGTCAGCCAACCCAACTCCCACACGGATCACCGAGCCCTGTACGCCGCGGTGATGAGACCAATCAGTGACGAGGAAGGGAAAACCTCATGACTGAACCCGACATTGTTTCCCCCGTCGCCCTGCAACACACCCAACAGGTGACCTGTACCTCTCCTTGGTACGTGCAGGACACCGAATACCCACCTGCGATGGCCACCTATCAACCGCTGATCAACGGTGAAGAGGCTTTCAGGGCCGTGCACCTGGCCATTGCCAATGCCACAAAAACCATTGACATCATCTGTTGGGGTTTTCAGCCGTCGATGTACTTTATCCGCGATGGCAGCGCTCCGAGCATTGGCGAACTGCTGATGGCCAAAGCACAAAAAGGGGTCGAGGTTCGGGTGTTGGGGTGGGAGGCGCCGTTTAATCTTGCTGGGGCGACGACGGGCGAATCAAACCTGCCTGGCAAAGGTCAGATCCGTATTGGGGATCGGGCGCTGCAACCTTCCACCGATGACCAATATGCCGACGATCGGCGATGGTTTTCCCGATGTGCATTCGCCGATCACCTGGCGCCTGCGATTCGGCCAGCTCGCAACATTCCGGTATTTGTCAGTCGCGGTTTCAGTGTGCATGAGCGGGCTGAAATTACCTATCAGGCCAAATACAAAAGCCTCGACCCGCAGCTCAGCCTCGACACGTTAGGCGCGATGGCCATCGGCCCGACCCACCATCAGAAAACCGTCCTGGTCGACTATGAACAGACGGACATTGCCGTTGGCTTTGTCATGGGCCACAACATGCTCGACGAGTACTGGGACACTGATGACCACACAGCGCTGAACCGTGCTGAAGGCACCAAACCTGCACCCAATCGCGGCCCCCGTGGCGATACTCCACGCCAGGATATTTCCAGCCAGGTCAGCGGGCCCATTCTGGAACACCTGCACCATAACTTCGCCACCGCCTGGCGCAAGGAGACCGGAGAGGACCTGCTCGCTTCACGCCAGGCCATGCAGGTGGGGCCGCAATTGCAATGCACCCCAGACACCACCCGACAAATCGCGCAGATCGTGCGCACCCAACCGCAAGACCCAAAAAAGCGCGACATCGAAAAGCTCTACCTGAAGGCTGTCAACAACGCGACCCAGTTCATCTATATCGAGAACCAGTACTTTCGCTGGCCACCGTTGGCCGAGGCCATCAAAAAAGCGGCGGCTGACCAAACCCGCGCGGGACGCGATCCGGGCTTGCATGGCAACTTGCACCTGTTTGTGATCACCAATGCCAGCAAAGATGGCGTAGGCCCAGGTTCCTTGAACACGCAGCGCATGCTCGAAAGCCTCGGGCGCGGCGAGACCATTCCTGAAATCACCAAGTTACAGCGCATTGAACAGGCCAAAGCCCAAGTAGACGCCCAGGCACCGACCCTGGCTGAACTCCTCGAACAACAGGCCTTGCTCACACTGACCAGTCTGACTGACGCGCTGGGCGGCGGCGAGATGAGCGATAAAGCCCGTGAAGCGCAACGGGATGCCGCCAGAAACAACGAGTTTCGACAGATCTGGCTCAAGGAGCAGATTGCGGCGATCGAGAGCAGTACGCTCGTTCCGTCTGCGCGTCCGGGCCTGAAAATTCACGTGTGCTCGCTGGTCGCGCCTGATTCCCCGGCCGGAAAACCGTGGATGCCGGTGTACATCCATTCCAAACTGATGATCGTCAATGACGTGTTCACCACCCACGGCTCGGCCAACATCAACACCCGCAGCATGCAGGTGGACAGTGAGCTGAACATTGCCCATGAGTGGATGAGTGTGACCCAGGCGATGCGGCGACGGTTGTGGAGTCTGCATACGGATAAGAGGGGGGCGCAGGATGATCCGGAGGAGGCGTTCAAGGCTTGGGAGGACATCATCACGGACAACAAAGATCGCCAATCGAAAAAATTGACGCCCGACACTCCGCTCGTCGAGTTTTATTACGGCGAAAAAAAAGTGACGGACCTTGACTGATGCGCCGGTTCCTATTGCTAGCAAGTCTGCTGCTGGCCGCCTGTGATAGCGGCAGCACCCCTAATCACCCGACCCAGGATACTTCCGTGAACCCGCTGACCGAAATCAAAGCGAAGCTGGCCTTTACCTGTGTACATGAGCAGATCCTTGTGCCGTCCGCCGAGACCGATGAGCTATTCCAGTACGCCCGTTGGTTGCAGAAGAACAACCTGCTCAAGCAGGACAAAAGCGTCGACGCCGAGATAGAACGGCTGTACCGCATTGCGGCCGAGAATGCCCATTACAAAGCCAATATCAACCTGCAAAACGGCACTATGCGCGGTCAATTCACGCTCCGTGGCGCGGATCACCTGCGTCTGAGTCAGCAACTGATCGACGCGAACGTGGCGACGGGGTACTACTTTATTGGCCTCTTCCTGAAGAGCGGTTCGGCGGGGTTGAAGCAGGATACGGCCATGTCGTTGCGTTACTTTCGTAAGGCGGCTGATCAGGGAAGTGCTCAAGCCCAGTACGCTGTGGGGGATATACTGGCGCCGATTGACATCGCGCCTGATGTTGCCCGGCAGATGCGCCGCTGTGCGGCTGAACAGGATCATGGCGATGCAGCTATTGCTTTGGGTGTCGATCTTAAAAACGAGGGCCGGTATCAGGAAGCGCTTGAGGTCTTCCAGATGGGTGTTGTAGCAGGTCACGAGAGCGCCGCTGGTAGGTTAGAAGAAGCCTTTCGCGGTCATCCCTCATCCGATAGGTTGTACTACCTTGGTCAACAGGAAGACATTGAACGTGCTGAGCGTTATAAAACCATCTGGCGGATCCTCGCAAATTACTCCTACGCAGACCCCAAAGTCCCCGAAATAAACGAAATCCTCCCCTTACCCCCAGCCAAACTCCCCGCCTGGGACGGCAAGTTGCAGTGGCTCGAAGCCCGCCTGGTCAATGTCCCACCGAAAAAACCCAGCGAGGTGCTGATTCGACAGTTGGCCAAGGCCAAGCTCCTTGAGCCGGCGACCGGCAGGGCCATGCCCGGCTCCTCCGCGTTCATCAAGGTCGGTTTTCCCGCACCAACCTGCTCCAGCGGCCAGGCTTGCCCGCAGACCGGCTACTGGCAGGCGGTGCGCCTGAGTCGCCAGGCGGGCTTGGGGCTGAAAGACGGCGCCATCCGCCGCTTCGAAGAGAACGAGATCATGCCGACCCTGAGGGTTCAGAGTCACCAGCCGCGCTTTTTGCTTGCCGACAGAATCACGGTCAATGAGGAAAACATCGAATGGCAGCTGTTGGGGTAAGGCATGAGAAACATCATTGACGTGTTCGCCTTCCAAGGTGTGCCCAATATCAACAGGAGAGTGGTCCGGGGCATGCATCTGAGCCTGTTGCTGACAAGCCTGTTCCTGGCCGCCTGCGATACCGGCAGCGCCCCAACTCATCCGAATCGGGATACTTCCCTAAACCCGCTGACCGAGATCAAAGCCAAGCTGGCCTTTACCTGCGCTCACGAGCAAATCCCTGCGCCGTCCGCCGAGACCGATGAGCTATTCCAGTACGCCCGTTGGTTGCAGAAGAACAACCTGCTCAAGCAGGACAAAAGCGTCGACGCCGAGATAGAACGGCTGTACCGCATTGCGGCCGAGAATGGCCATTACAAAGCCAATATCAACCTGCAAAACGGCACTATGCGCGGTCAATTCACGCTCCGTGGCGCGGATCACCTGCGTCTGAGTCAGCAACTGATCGACGCGAACGTGGCGACGGGGTACTACTTTATTGGCCTCTTCCTGAAGAGCGGTTCGGCTGGGCTGAAGCAGGACACGGCCATGTCGTTGCGATATTTGCGCAAGGCGGCTGATCAGGGCAGTGCTCAAGCCCAGTACGATGTGGGGGACAAGCTGGCACCTAGCGACATTGCGCCGGACGTAGCCCGGCAGATGCGCCGCTGTGCGGCTGAACAGGGCAATGGCAAGGCAGCTGTTGCCTTGGGTATCGACCTAAAGTACGAGGGTCGGTATGAAGAGGCGCTTGAGGTCTTCCAGATGGGTGTTGTAGGAGGTAACGAGAGCGCTGCTAGTCGCTTGGGAAAAGCATTTCGAGCGCCTCTCCTCACCAATAAGGCGCATTACCTCGCCCAACAGGAAGACCTTGAGCGAGCTGAGCGTTATAAAAAAATCTGGAGTTTACTAGCGGACTACTCCTATGCTGACCCAAAAGTCCCCGAAATCAACGAAATCCTCCCCCTACCTCCAGCCAACCTCCCCGCCTGGGACGGCAAGTTGCAGTGGCTCGAAGCCCGCCTGGCCAATGTCCCACCGAAAAAACCCAGCGAGGTGCTGATCCGGCAGTTGGCCAAGGCCAAGCTCCTTGAACCGGCGACCGGCAGGGCCATGCCCGGTTCCCCCGCGTTCATCAAGATCGGTTTTCCCGCACCGACTTGCTCCAGCGGCCAGGCTTGCCCGCAGACCGGCTACTGGCAGGCGGTGCGCCTGAGTCGCCAGGCGGGCTTGGGGCTGAAAGACGGCGCCATCCGCCGCTTCGAAGAGAACGAGATCATGCCGACGTTGAGGGTTCAAAGTAACCAACCGCGCTTTTTGCTTGCCGACAGAATCACGGTCAATGAGGAAAACATCGAATGGCAGCTGTTGGGGTAAGGCATGAGAAACATCATTGACGTGTTCACCTTCCAAGGTGTGCCCAATATCAACAGGAGAGTGGTCCGGGGCATGCATCTGAGCCTGTTGCTGACAAGCCTGCTGCTGGCCGCCTGCGATACCGGCAGCGCCCCAACTCATCCGAATCGGGATACTTCCCTAAACCCGCTGACCGAGATCAAAGCCAAGCTGGCCTTTACCTGCGCTCACGAGCAAATCCCTGCGCCGTCCGCCGAGACCGATGAGCTATTTCAGTACGCCCGCTGGCTACAGAAAAACAACCTGCTCAAGCAGGATCAGGCAGTCGATCTGGAGATCGCGCGGCTGTACCGTATTGCGGCCGAAAACGGCCATTACAAGGCCAATATCAATCTGCAAAATGGCGCGATGCGCGGCCATTTCATGCTCCGTGGCGCGGACCATCTGCGTCTGAGTCAGCAACTGATCGACGCGAACGTGGCGACGGGGTACTACTTTATTGGCCTCTTCCTGAAGAGCGGTTCGGCGGGGTTGAAGCAGGATACGGCCATGTCGTTGCGTTACTTTCGTAAGGCGGCTGATCAGGGAAGTGCTCAAGCACAGTACGATGTGGGGGACATACTGGCGCCGATTGACATCGCGCCGGACGCTGCCCGGAAGATGCGCCGCTGTGCGGCCGAGCAGGGTCATGGCAAGGCTGCTAGGGCGCTAGGAGTTGACCTTTCGACAGATGGACAGTATCAGGAGGCACTTGAGGCATTCCAGATGGGTGTTGTAGCTGGTGACGAGGGCGCTGCTGGCTGGTTGGAAGACGCATTTCGAGGCTCTCCTACAACCGACAAATCGGATTACCTCGCCCAACAGCAAGACCTTGAACGCGCTGAGCGTTATGAAAAAATCTGGAGTCTGCTAGCGGACTACTCCTATGCCGACCCGAAAGTCCCCGAAGTCAATGAAATCCTCCCCCTACCTCCAGCCAAGCTACCGGCCTGGAACGGCAAGTTGCAATGGCTGGAAACCCGCCTGGCCAATGTCCCACCGAAAAGGCCCAGCGAGGTGCTGATCCGGCAGTTGGCCAAGGCCAAGCTCCTTGAGCCGGCGACCGGCAGGGCCATGCCCGGTTCCCCCGCGTTCATCAAGATCGGTTTTCCCGCACCGACTTGCTCCAGCGGCCAGGCTTGCCCGCAGACCGGCTACTGGCAGGCGGTGCGCCTGAGTCGCCAGGCGGACTTGGGGCTGAAAGACGGCGCCATCCGCCGCTTCGAAGAGAACGAGATCATGCCGACCCTTAGGGTTCAGAGTCACCAGCCGCGCTTTTTGCTTGCCGACAGAATCACGGTCAATGAGGAAAACATCGAATGGCAGCTGTTGGGGTAAGGCATGAGAAACATCATTGACGTGTTCGCCTTCCAAGGTGTGCCCAATATCAACAGGAGAGTGGTCCGGGGCATGCATCTGAGCCTGTTGCTGACAAGCCTGCTGCTGGCCGCCTGCGATACCGGCAGCGCCCCAACTCATCCGAATCGGGATACTTCCCTAAACCCGCTGACCGAGATCAAAGCCAAGCTGGCCTTTACCTGCGCTCACGAGCAAATCCCTGCGCCGTCCGCCGAGACCGATGAGCTATTTCAGTACGCCCGCTGGCTACAGAAAAACAACCTGCTCAAGCAGGACAAGTCGCTCGATCTGGAGATCGCGCGGCTGTACCGTATTGCGGCCGAAACGGCCATTACAAGGCCAATATCAATCTGCAAAATGGCAGCATGCGCGGCCATTTCATGCTTGGGGGCGGGGACCACCTGCGCCTGAGTCAGCAACTGATCGATGCGAACGTAGCGACGGGCACTACTTTATCGGTCTCCTCCTGAAAAGCGGAACAGCTGGGCTAAAGCAGGACACGGCCATGTCGTTGCGATATTTGCGCAAGGCGGCTGAGCAGGCTCATGGCAAGGCAGCTATTGCTTTGGGTATCGACTTTAAAAACGAGGGCCGGTTTCAAGAAGCGCTTGAGATCCTCCAGATGGGATTTGTAGGAGGTAACGAGTGCTGCTAGTCGCTTGGGAAAAGCATTTCGAGCGCCTCTCCTCACCAATAAGGCGCCTGCCGGCGATGGACGTTAACGATATCGCGTGCATTCAGGGTGTGTGCGGTGTTCTCCAGGCCATCGCGAGCAGGCTCGCTCCTACAAATCCTGCGTACACCACCCAGGCCAACACCAGCCTCGGGTACGCCGCAGACCCTATGGGAGTTCAAGCCGGCTCCCACAGGTTTCTTGACTGGCATCGTGAACACGCTCGTGATTTCACGCAGCAAAGGTGTAACGGTCCTTGCCGCTGTGTTTGGCCTGGTACAGCGCTTCGTCGGCTTTTCTCAATGCCTGGCTCAATGAGTCGCTGGCGGCCACCTGGGTCAGGCCGATGCTGATGGTCACCGGGTATTCGCTGGGATCCTCGCGCACTGTCTGGCACAGGCGTGCGGCCAGGTCTTCGACGTCGTCACGGTGGACCCCGGACAAGTAGATCGCAAATTCCTCCCCCCCAGTCGTGCGTACGCGTATTCGGCCATGACCGCCTTGATGTTGGCCGCGATGCGTTTGAGCACCAGGTCGCCAATGTCGTGCCCGTAGGTGTCATTGACCTTCTTGAAATTGTCGATATCGACCATCGCCAGGTAATGCTCGTGCTCACGCGGGTGCGCTTGCAGTTGCCGGGTGGCGGTGGTCATGAACGCGCGGCGATTGGGGATTTCGGTCAGCGTGTCGAGGTAGGCCTGGTCCAGCAGCAGCTTCGACATGATGTAGGCGTAGAGCCTGGCTTGGCGCAGTTTCACAAAGCTGTAGAGGGTCAGGGCGCTGAGGAATACCGAGTAGCAGGCGGTTATCGTGCCCTTGAGGTCCAGCAGTTCTATATCGGTGCCGTAGAAGGGGTTGAGCACCAGCCAGGTGATCAGCAGCGCGCCGTAGAACGAGCCGTGGCTCAGCGGCAGCACCGAGGCGCTGTAGAGAATGCTGGAGGCGGCCAGTACCAGCCAGGCCGGTTGCAAGTTCGCGGGCAAGGCGTCGATGACCATGCGGATACTCAGGGTCATCAGTAGCACGAACAGCACATTGAGGCGGTGAAAGTGCAGGGCTTTGCGGGTGAACGCCAGGAGGGTCGCAATGATCGAAAGGGCCCCCAGGAACAGTGGCGAGAGGTAGGTAAAGCGCAGCCCGCCCATGAAGCTGACGATCAGGTCGAAGACCAGCCAGATCACGATGCTGGCGATGTAGATCAACAGGCAGAAACGCTGTTGCCGCTCGAAGTGATACTGCGCAAATTCCCGTTGCAAGGCTGCCGGGGCAGCTTTTTTCAGCACTTCATCTTCAATGGTCTTGAACATCGTTCGCCTTGTTTTCCCTGGAATACCCGGACGCACATGGATGTCGGCTGAAGCTTGAATAGAAGCAGGCCGGCGCGGTGTTGTCCAACGGCGTGAGGCGGATGCGAGTGTTGCCTTGGTCGCGGCGGGTGAACAAATACCCTGGGATTCTCCCGGCGCGCTGTGGCACACTTTTCGCCGTTGGTTCCGCTATTGCATAGCGTGTTCCGCTATAGCGGAATTGGCCGTTACTTCTCACACAGGAGATCCACCATGAGCATCACTCGTTATGGCACCGGCAGCACCGCCGGCGGCGGTCAGCCGCGTCCTTTCGCCCGGGCCGTTGAAGCCGACGGCTGGCTGCATGTGTCGGGGCAGGTGCCGGCGGTGGATGGCGAAATCATTGTCGGCGGGATCGTCGAGCAGACCCACCAGACCCTGCGCAACCTGGTGGCGATCCTCGAAGAAGCCGGTTACGGCCTCGAAGACGTGGTGCGCACCGGCGTCTGGCTGGCGGACCCACGGGATTTCTGGAGCTTCAACAAAGTCTTCTCCGAGTACTTCAGTCCTGAACATGCGCCGGCCCGGGCCTGTGTGCAAGCGAACATGATGGTCGACTGCAAGGTCGAGATCGATTGCGTCGCCTACAAGAAAAAAGCCTGAAGCCGGGGAGGCCGCAACCATGAGCGACGACCCTATCAAGCGTCGGGCCCGAGGGCTGGACCGGGCGTTCGATATCCTCGACTTCCTCAAGGAAATCGGCGAGCCGCTGCGTCCCAACGATATCGCCAACGGCATCGGCAGCCCGAAGTCCACGGTCTACGAGCTGGTGGCGGCCCTGCTGGAGCGGCGGATCCTGCAGCCGGTGGGCAAGGACGGGCATGTGTACCTGGGGCGCCAGCTGTACTTTCTGGGGCAGGCGCACTTGCGTCATTTCGACCTCACCCGCGAAGCCGGGCAGGCCCTGCAGGAGATCGTCAGCCAGACTGGCGAAACCGCGCAGATGTGCCTGCTCAACGGGCGCAAATACACGGTGGCGCTGATGCAGGAGGGCCAGCGGCATTTCCGTATTTCCTCGGACATCGGCGAGAACGCGCCGATCCCCTGGACCGCGTCCGGGCGCCTGCTGCTGGCGCACCTGAGTGACCAGCAGATTGTCGAGCTGATTGCCGCCGAGGACTTCATCCTGCCTGACGGCCAGGCGCTGCCGGTGCCACGTTTCCTGGCCGAGATCCGCCAGGCCGGGATCGATGGGTTCTTCTCCTTCGACAGCGTGGCCGACACCTTCACCCATTGTTTCGCCGCCCCGGTCAAAGACCCGGACGGCGTGGCCATTGCCACCTTGTGCATCGTCGCTCCAAGGGCCGATGCCAGGGACCACTACGACGCCTACCGCCGGGTGCTGATCGACAGCGCCAACCGCATGGCCCGGCGCCTCAACGAATAACCCTGGCCGCTGCCGGCCGTGCAAGGAGTGAAAGCATGTCTTTTACGTTGAACATCGCTGCCGTGGAAAAAGGCGCTGCGCCGGTGGGCGCGCACCTGGTGCGGGACGTCAGCCTGCCGGCGTTGGTGCTGCACCGCGCAGCGCTTGAGCACAACATCAGCTGGATGCAGCAGTTCGTTTCTGCCAGCGGCGCGCAACTGGCGCCCCACGGCAAAACCAGCATGACCCCGGCCCTGTTTCGCCGGCAACTGGCGGCCGGTGCCTGGGGCATTACCCTGGCCACCGCCGTGCAGACCCGAGCCGCCTACGCCCACGGCGTGCGTCGGGTATTGATGGCCAACCAGTTGGTCGGCGCACCGAACATGGCGCTGATTGCCGACCTGTTGGTCGACCCGGACTTTGATTTCCACTGCATGGTCGATCACCCGGACAACGTCGCCGACCTCGGTGCGTTTTTTGCCACGCGTGGGCAGCGCTTGAACGTGATGATCGAGTACGGCGTGGTCGGTGGTCGTTGTGGTTGCCGCAGCGAAGCCGAAGTCCTGGCGCTGGCGGCGGCGATCGAGGCCCATCCGGGCCTGGCCTTGACCGGTATCGAAGGCTACGAAGGGGTGATCCACGGTGAGCAGGCGGTCAGTGGCATCCGTGAGTTTGCCGCCTCCCTGGTGCGTCTGGCCGTGCAGTTGCAAGACAGCGGCGCGTTCGCCCTGGAGCGGCCGATCGTCACAGCATCGGGGTCGGCCTGGTACGACCTGATCGCCGAATCCTTTGCGGCGCAGAACGCGGCGGGGCGTTTTCTCAGCGTGTTGCGCCCGGGCAGTTATGTGGCCCACGACCATGGCATCTACAAGGAGGCGCAATGCTGCGTGCTGGGTCGCCGTAGCGACCTGCACGAAGGCCTGCGCCCGGCGCTGGAAGTCTGGGCCCATGTGCAGTCGTTGCCGGAACCGGGCTTTGCGGTGATTGCCCTGGGCAAGCGCGACGTGGCCTACGACGCCGGATTGCCGGTGCCGTTGCGCCGCTACCCGGCCGGTGTAGTCCCGGCGGTGGGCGATGACGTGGCGGCGTGCAAGGTCACGGCGGTGATGGACCAGCATGCCTTCATGACGGTGGCGCCGGGCATCGAGCTGCGGGTAGGCGACATCATTTCGTTCGGCACCTCCCACCCGTGCCTGACGTTCGATAAGTGGCGCAACGGCTTGTTGGTGGATGAGCAGTTGCAGGTGATTGAAAGCATGCCGACCTGTTTCTAGGCCGCTCCCACAGGCGAACCACCCGGGAATCTATGCTGATGAATACGCGTGGCCCCAATCCCCCAGGTGCCGGGCGCATTGATTCCCAGGAGCTGAAGCCAGGGCTCAGTCGCGGTAGAACACCTGCACCAGGTGATAACCGAACTTGCTCTTGATCGGCCCGTGGACCACGCGCAACGGCTTTTTGAAAATCACCGCATCGATGGCGCCGACCATTTGCCCGGGCCGGACTTCGCCGAGGTCGCCGCCGCGCTTGCCGGACGGGCAGGTGGAGTACTTCTTGGCCAGCACATCGAACGCCTCGCCCTTGGCGATACGTTGCTTGAGCTGTTCGGCCTCATCGGCAGTTTTCACCAGAATATGGCGGGCTTGAGCTTTCATTCGGACAGTTACCCTGGAACGGTGGTGGCGGCGGGGCGCGATTATGCCTGATATCCGCCTGCGGGGCGGATCATCTGGCGAATCTTGCCGGCCAGTTGTTCGAGGGTAAACGGCTTGGCCAGCAGGTCCATGCCCTCGTCGAGAAACCCTTGGCGTTCGGCGGCCTGTTGCGCGTAGCCGGTCATGAACAGCACTTTCAGCTCGGGGCGATGCTGGCGGGCGATCTCCGCCAGTTGCCGGCCATTCATCCCGGGCAGGCCGACGTCGGTCACCAGCAGATCGATGCGCAACTCCGATTCCAGCAAGCGCAGCGCGGTGTTGGCGTCTTCGGCGGCGTGGGTGCTGTAGCCCAGTTCCGTGAGCACGTTTTGCACCAACAGGCGCACCGCCGGGTCATCTTCCACCAGCAGCACCGACTCACCGGCGACCGCGAAGGTACTGCCCAGGTTCGGCGTGGGGGCCGCCGCCTGCGCCGGGCTGTGCAGGCGCGGCAGGTACAGACGCACGCAGGTGCCCTGGCCGGCCTCGCTGCTGAGCGTGGCGTGGCCGCCGGATTGCTGGGCAAAACCGTAGATCATCGACAAGCCCAGGCCAGTGCCCTGGCCAATGGGCTTGGTGGTGAAGAAGGGGTCGAAGGCCTTGGCCAGCACGCGTGGGCTCATGCCCGAACCGTTGTCGCGTACGCCGAGCATGACGTAGTCGCCGGCCTTGACCGGCTCCAGGGTGCTGATGTCGTTGCCGTCCAGGTAGCTGTTGGCGGTTTCGATCAGCAATTCGCCGCCGTCGGGCATGGCATCGCGGGCGTTGATCACCAGGTTGAGCAGGGCATTTTCCAACTGCCCGGCATCGGTGTTGACCGGCCACACGCCGGGGGCCAGATCGAATTTCAGCTCGATGTGTTCGCCCTTGGTGCGGCGGATCAACTCTTCGAGCGAACGCACCAGGTTGTTGGGGTCCAGCGGTTGGCGATCCAGCGATTGCCGGCGGGAGAAGGCCAGCAGGCGGTGGGTCAGGGCGGCTGCGCGATTGGCCGAAGCCACGGCCGCCTCGGCAAAGCGCCCGATGTCCTCGGTACGGCCCTCGCCGATGTAGCGCTGGATCAGGTCCAGGCTGCCGATGATGCCGGTCAGCATGTTGTTGAAGTCATGGGCGATGCCGCCGGTGAGCTGTCCCACGGCTTCCATTTTCTGCGCATGGCGCAACGCATCCTCGGCCCGTTCACGCTCGAACATTTCGTTCTGCAGGCGCTGGTTGACCTCCGCCAGGGCCTGGGTGCGCGCGGCCACCCGTTCCTCCAGGGTTTCATTGAGATTACGCAGGGCTTGCTCGGTCTGTTTGCGTTCGGTCAGGTCGAGGGCGGCACCGAGAAAGCGGATCGGCCGGCCGTGGTGATCCTTGTAGCAGCGGCCCCGGGCAAACACCCAGCGCACCTCGCCATTGGCTTGCAGCAGGCGGTATTCCTCGGCGTATTCGTCGGCGTGGGTGATGCAGTGCTTGATGCTGCGCGTGACCATGGCCCGGTCTTGCGGGTGCACGCCGTGCAGGTACTCGCTGATGGGCAACTGGCCGGCGCGGCTCGGGTCGACGCCGTGCAACTGGGCGAAATGGGCGTCGGCGAGAAACCGGTCGTTGCCGATATCCCAGTCCCAGGTGCCGACCGACTCGGTGGCGGCCAGGGCCAGTTGCAGGCGCTGCTCGCTGTCTTGCTGGGCCTTGAGGCTGGCGTCCGAGCGTTGCTTGAGCTCCAGGGCGATGCGCCGGCGTTCGTTGGTTTCGATGGCGGTGACCAGGATCCCGGCGACTTGCCCATGCTCGTCGCGTATCGGGCTGTAGGTCAGGTCCAGCCAGAATTCCTGTTCCTGGCCTTCGCGTTGCAGGCTGAACCGTTGCTCGCTGTAGGAGCGCACCTGGCCCTGCAGCACCGCGCGGTAGATCGGCGTGGTGAAATCCTCGAGCTCCGGCCACGTCAGGTGCGTGGGCTGGCCGAACGCCTTGGGGTGTTTGTTGCCGGCCAGCAGGGCGAAGCCGTCGTTGTAGATCTGCGCCAGTTGCGGGCCCCAGAGCAGGAGCATGGGCATCGGCGAGTGAATCACGATGTCCACCGCGGTGCGCAGGCTCTGCGGCCACTGACTGGCAGGCCCCAGCGGGCTTTGTGTCCAGTCGAGGCGGGCAATCAGGGCCTGGGCGTCGCCGCCGTTGGGGGAGTGATTCATCGCGGGTTCCTGCGTCCTGTCATCGGGCATGTCGAGGATGTAGACGCCTGGCGGCCGGAAAAGTCTCGCCGCTGCCCGATTTCATCGCCCAGCCTGCGTTACTCCTGCAGTTCCGGGCGCTGGCGAAACTGTTCCAGGGCCTCGGGATTGGCCAGGGCGTCGGTGTTTTTCACCGGCCGGCCGTGCACCACATTGCGCACTGCCAGCTCGACCACCTTACCGCTGATGGTGCGCGGGATGTCGCTGACCGCGAGGATTTTCGCCGGCACATGACGCGGTGTGGTATTGGCGCGGATCACGTGGCGAATCTGTTGCTCCAGGGCCTCGTCCAGCACTGCGCCGTCGGCCAGGCGCACGAACAGCACCACGCGCACGTCGTCCTGCCACTGTTGGCCGATGGCGACGCAATCCTGTACCTGGGCAACCTTTTCCACCTGGCGATAGATTTCCGCCGTGCCAATGCGCACGCCGCCCGGGTTGAGCACGGCGTCGGAGCGGCCATGGATCATCCAGCTGCCATGCGTCAGTTCTTCGGCGTAGTCGCCCTGGGCCCAGACGCCGGGGAACTGGCTGAAGTAGGAGTCGTGGAGTTTTTCCTGCTGGGGGTCGTTCCACAGGCCGATGAGCATGGCCGGGAAGTGGCGGGTGCAGACCAGTTCGCCTTTCTCGCCAATCACCCGCTGGCCCGCGTCGTTCCACACTTCGATGGACATGCCCAGGCCTTTGCCTTGCATCTCGCTGCGACGCACGGGCAGCAACGGGTTGCCGGCGACAAAGCAGGAGATGATGTCGGTACCGCCGGACATCGAGGCCAGGCACAGGTCGGGCTTGATCTGCCGGTAAACGTAGTCGTAGCTGTGGGGCGACAGCGCCGAGCCGGTCGAGAGCAGGGTCTTTAGGCTGCTCAGGTCATGGCTCAGGCGCGGTTGCAGGCCGTTGCTTTCCAGGGTGGCCAGGTACTTGGGGCTGGTGCCGAAGACGGTGATGCGTTCGTGCTCGATCAAGTCGAGCAGGCGTTGCGGCCCCGGGTGGAAGGGCGAGCCGTCGTACAACACGATGCTGCTGCCCACGGCCAGTGCCGAGACCAGCCAGTTCCACATCATCCAGCCGCAGGTGGTGTAGTAGAACAATCGGTCGGCGGGCCCGAGGTCGACGTGTAGGCCGTGTTCCTTGACGTGTTGCAGGAGCACGCCACCGGTGCTGTGGATGATGCATTTGGGCACGCCGGTGGTGCCGCTGGAATAGAGGATGTACAGCGGGTGGGCAAAGGGCACGGCGACAAATTCAGGCTCGCCGCCGGCCTGATAAAAGTCCTGCCACAGGCTGATGCGGGCCTGGCTGGCGTAGTCCTCGGTACGTGCCTGGGGACGGGCGTACGGCACGATGATCAAGTGTTCCAGGGATGGCAGGCGCTGGAGGATTTCGTTGAGCTTGAGGGTTTGGTCGATGGCCTTGCCAGCATAGTGATAGCCGGCACAGGTTATCAGCACTTTGGGTTCGATCTGGCCGAACCGGTCAATCACGCCCTGGGTGCCGAAGTCCGGCGAAGAACAGGACCAGACCGCCCCCAGGCTGGTGGTGGCGAGCATGCCGACCAGGGTTTGCCAGGTGTTGGGCATGCACGCCGCGACCCGGTCGCCAAGGCCGACGCCGGCTGCTTGCAGGCTCTTTTGCAGGCCGGCTACGTGGCTGGCCAGTTCGGCAAAACTCAGTTGTTCGCGCTGGCCATCCTCGCCGATGGCGATCACCGCCACCGCGTCATCGCGCCGGCGCAACAGGTGTTCGGCAAAATTCAGGGTGGCCCCGGGAAACCACTGGGCGCTGGGCATCTGCCGGCCTTCACGCAGCACCGTCTCGGGGGGCTGGTGGAAGGTGATGCCGAAGTAGTCGACGATGGCCTGCCAGAAGTCTTCGCGCTGGTCGATGCTCCACTGGTGCAGGGCCGGGTAGTCGGTGATTGCCAGGGCGTGGCGCTGGTTGCACAGGTGCCGGAAGGCTTCCATGCGGGTCTGGGCGATGCGTTCGGGGCTGGGTTGCCAGAGAATTTCGGACATGACTTGCCTCTTGTTTTTAGGTTGGGGCAGGTGGTGCTGGGTGTAATTTTTATTGTTTGGGGGGTGGGTGTGGGGCGAGCCCACAATCCCACCGACCCACCCACCAAGGCAGTGCGTTACTGCGCCAGCCACCCGCCATCGATATTCCAGGCCGCGCCACGTACCTGGCTGCCCGCATCGCTGCACAGGAACAGCACCAGTTCGCCCAGTTGCGGCGGGGTGACGAATTCCAGCGACGGTTGTTTCTCGGCCAGCAGGTCATGCTGGGCCTGCTGCGGCTCGACGCCAGCGGCGGCGCGGTCATCGATCTGCTTCTGCACCAGCGGCGTCAGCACCCAGCCGGGGCAAATGGCGTTGCAGGTGACGTTGCTGGTGGCGGTTTCCAGGCCGACCACCTTGGTCAGGCCGATCACCCCATGCTTGGCGGCGACGTACGCGGCCTTGCCCACCGAACCGACCTGGCCGTGCACCGAGGCGATGTTGATGATCCGCCCCCAGCCCTTGGTGCGCATGCCCGGCAGGCTCAGGCGGGTGCTGTGGAACACCGACGACAGGTTGATCGCGATGATTGCGTCCCAGCGTTCCACCGGGAAGTCTTCCACGGCCGATACGTGCTGGATCCCGGCGTTGTTGACCAGGATGTCGACGCCACCGAACTCGCGCTCGGCGTAGGCCAGCATCTCGGCGATTTGCGCCGGGTCGCTGACGTCGGCCGGGTGATGGCCGACCTTGCCGCCCAATTGCGCGACGTCGGCGATGACCTGCGAGGCGTCGCCAAACCCATTGAGGATCAGGTTGGCGCCGGCCTTGGCCAGGCTCAGGGCGATGCCCAGGCCGATGCCGCTGGTGGAACCGGTGACCAGTGCGGTCTTGCCCGAAAGAGATGTCATGAATGCCTCACACAATGCCGGTGGCGTAGAAGGTAGCGATGACGACGAAGACCGCCAGGGTCTTGATCAGCGTAATACAGAAAATGTCTTTGTAGGCTTCGCGGTGGGTCAGGCCCGTGACCGCCAGCAGGGTAATCACCGCGCCGTTGTGGGGCAGGGTGTCCATGCCGCCACTGGCCATGGCCGCCACCCGGTGCAGCACTTCCAGGGGGATGTTGGCGGCGTGGGCGGCGGCGATGAAGTCGTTGGCCATGGCCGCCAGCGCGATGCTCATGCCGCCCGAGGCGGAACCGGTGATACCGGCCAGCAGGGTCACGGTGATCGCTTCATTGACCAGCGGATTGGGGATGGTTTTGAGCCAGTCGGCCAGCACCAGGAAACCCGGCAGGGAGGCGATGACCGCACCGAAGCCGTATTCCGAGGCCGTGTTCATGGCCGCCAGCAGGGCGCCGCTGACCGCACTTTTGCTGCCTTCGGCAAGCTTGCTGCGAATGGCCTGGAAGCCGAATACCAGCACCATCAGGATGCCCACCAGCAAGGCTGCCTGCACGGCCCAGATGGCGGTGAGCTTGGCGATTTCGGTGGTCACCGGCGCGGTCATGCCGGGCAGGCTGAGGCTGTGGGTCTTGCCGTACCACTGGGGAATCCAGTGGGTGAACAGCAGGTTCATGATGCCCACCGCCAGCAGCGGCGACAGGGCCAGCCAGGGGTTGGGCAGCTTGAGGTCCTCGGCGGTTTCCGGCTCGTTGCGCAGCTCGCTGCCATAACCTTCACCGCTGCGCTGGGCCTTGTTGCGCTGGCGCTGGAGAAACAGCATGCCGGCGCAGAACACGAATATCGTGCCGATCACCCCCAGCCACGGCGCAGCCCAGGCGGTGGTGTTGAAGAAGGTGCTGGGGATGATGTTCTGGATTTGCGGGGTACCTGGCAGGGCATCCATGGTGAACGAGAACGCGCCAAGGGCGATGGTGGCCGGGATCAGTCGCTTGGGAATGTTGCTTTGCTTGAACATCTCGGCCGCAAAGGGGTACACGGCGAACACCACCACGAACAGCGAGACGCCGCCGTAGGTGAGCAGGGCGCAGACCAGCACGATCACCAGCATTGCCTGGCGAGTGCCCAGCAGGCGGATCGCGGCGGCCACGATCGAGCGCGAGAAACCCGACAGCTCGATCAGCTTGCCGAACACCGCACCGAGCAGGAAGACCGGGAAATACAGTTTGATGAAGCCGACCATTTTCTCCATGAACACCCCGGTAAAGGCGGGAGCAACGGCGGAGGGGTCGGTCAGCAGGACGGCGCCAAGGGCGGCAATCGGGGCAAAGAGGATAACGCTATAGCCACGGTAGGCTGCGAGCATCAGCAGCGCGAGGGCTGCCAAGGCAATGATCACACTCATGGTGTGTCTCCTTCGATTGTTATTTTTTTAGGGGTGAAGCGGGTGTGAGAGGGGCTATAGCGGGTTTTGTGCCAGGTTTGTAAGTGGTTGATATAAAACAATAAATTCTATTATTGGTAATATTTTTTAATGTTTTGTCTCGGTTTTGAGAGCTGTGATGATGGAAAGGGCGCGTTCGCTGGCAAGCCAATTCCTACAAGGGATGGGTATTTCCCTGTAGGCGCTGACTTGTCAGCGACCCATGGCGACCCTGTCTCTCTATAAAGACCGATGTCTCAATAAGGAGACTCGGCAATCCCCAGCGCCGCCATTTTCTTGTATAAGGTCGAGCGGCCCAACCCCAGCCTGACCGCGGCTTCCGGCACTTTGCCGGCGCACTGGGCCAGGGTGCTCTGGATCAACTGCCGGTCGAAACGCTCACGGGCGGCGCTGAAGGTTTCGTTCGCCAGCGGCTCTGTCGGCACTGCTGCCGCGCGTTGCACGGGCACCAGGCTGCCGATGGCTGCGCGAATTTCGCCGGCGTCGAGGATCAGGTCGTCGCTGAGCAAGGCGGCCCGCTCCAGCACGTTGCGCAGTTCGCGGATGTTGCCCGGCCAGGCGTGCTGGCCCAGCAGTTCCAGGGCTGGCGGGTCGAGTTCGTGCTGGCTGCGCAGTTCTTCGAGAATCGCTTCGCTCAAGGCGGGCAGGTCGTCGAGGCGCTCGCGCAGGGGTGGCACCTGGATCGGCAGGACGTTGAGGCGGTAATACAGGTCGGCGCGAAACTCGCCGCGCTTGATCGCCGCCTCAAGGTCGGTGGAGGTCGCGGCGATGACGCGCACGTCACTCTGGATCATTTCATTGGAGCCCACTGGCTCGAATTCCTTTTCCTGCAGGACCCGCAGTAACTTGCTTTGCAGCGGCAGGGGCATGTCGCCGATCTCATCGAGAAACAGGGTGCCGCCCTGGGCGATTTGCAGCTTGCCGGCGCGCCCCTTGCGATCGGCACCGGTGAAGGCGCCGGGGGCGGTGCCGAAGAACTCGGCTTCCAGCAGCGCTTCGGGGATCGCCGCGCTGTTGATGCTGACAAAGGCTTTGTGTGCCCGGGGCGAGGCGCTGTGAATGGCCTGGGCCAACAGTTCCTTGCCGGTACCGGTTTCCCCCAGCAGCAACACCGGCGAGTCGGTGCTGGCGCTGCGTCGGGCACGGCGTTTGACCTCCAGGCTGGCGGTGCTGGTGCCGATGAAGTGAGCAAAGGTGTACTTGGCCTGGCGGGCCCGCAGCAAGGAGCGGGTGGAGGCCAGTTCCTCCTGCATGCTCAGGTAGCGCTTGAGCATCGGCGACAGGCTGCGCAGTTCATCGAACAGGGCAAAGCCGATGGCGCCGATCACGGCCCCGGCATCGTCGTGGATCGGCAGGCGCATCACCACCAGCGGTTCCTTGGAGGTGTCCTGCATGTCCAGCAGGATCGGCCGGCCGCTGCGCACCACCTCGCGCAACAGGCTGCCGGGGATCACGCTTTCGCAGGCCTTGCCGATGGCCACGGCGGCCGACTCCAGGCCAAAGCGCCGGGCATAACGCTCGTTCATCCAGACGATATTGGCATCGCGGTCGACAATCACCGTGCCTTCGCTCGATTGCTCGATGATCTCGAACAAGGAGCGGATCGCCAGCGTGCGTACGCGTTGGTAGTCCTTGAGGTTTTCGCCGGTGTTCATCGGTTCATTTCCGAAGGGTGGGTGATGGGGGCAATACGGTCCGGCGGCAGGCGCGCAATCATGCCCACCCCGGATGGGCGGCGGCCAACAGTTCTCTGGTGTAGGGATGTTGCGGTGCGTCGAACACATCATGGCTGGCGCCGCGTTCGACCACCTTGCCGTCCTTGATCACGATCATGTCGTGGGCCAGGGCGCGGACCACCGACAGGTCGTGGCTGATGAACAGGTAGGTCAGGCCGTGTTTTTCCTGGAGCTGGCGGAGCAGGGCGACCACCTGTTTTTGCACGGTGCGGTCCAGCGCCGAGGTCGGTTCGTCGAGCAGGATCAGCGCCGGCTTGAGCACCAGGGCGCGGGCGATGGCGATGCGTTGGCGCTGGCCACCGGAAAACTCGTGGGGGTAACGATGGCGGCTCTGTGGGTCCAGGCCGACTTCCTTGAGCACCTGGATCACCTGGGCTTCGCACTCCTGGGCGGTGCACTGGCTGTGGACCTCCAGGCCCTCGCTGATGATTTGCGCCACGGACATCCGCGGACTCAGGCTGCCAAAGGGGTCCTGGAACACCACCTGCATCTGTTTGCGCCAGGGCCGCAGTTGCTTCTGGTTGAGACCGTCCAGCGCCTCGCCCTGGAAGCGGATGCTGCCCGCGGAGTCCAGCAGGCGCAGGATCGCCTGGCCGAGGGTCGACTTGCCCGAGCCGGACTCACCGACGATGCCCAGGGTCTTGCCCCGTTGAATGCTCAGGCTGATGCCGTCCACGGCGTGCAGCCAGGTCTTGCGCTGGAACAACCCACCGCCGAGGGGGAAACGCACGCTCAGGTCGGTGACTTCCAGCACGGCTTCGCGTTCATCCCGGGGCAGGGCTTCACCTTCCGGCTCGGCGTTGAGCAGCTCGCAGCTATAAGGGTGCTGCGGTGCGGTGAACAGGGTTTCACAGGCGGCCTGTTCGACGATCTCGCCGCCGCGCATCACGCAGACGCGCTGGGCGATGCTGCGCACCAGGTTGAGGTCGTGGCTGATCAGCAGCAGCGACATGCCCAGGCGTTGTTGCAGTGACTTGAGCAGCAGCAGGATCTTGCGTTGCACCGTCACGTCCAGGGCGGTGGTGGGTTCGTCGGCGATCAGCAGTTCCGGCTCGCAGGCCAGTGCCATGGCAATCATCACCCGTTGCCGCTGGCCGCCGGAGAGTTGGTGCGGGTAGGCCTTGAGACGCTCCCTGGGGTTGGCAATGCCCACCAGTTCGAGCAGTTCCAGTATCCGCAGTTGCGCGGCCTTGCCGCCCAGGCCTTTGTGCACCAGCAGGGTTTCGCCGATCTGTTTTTCGATGCTGTGCAGGGGGTTGAGGGAGGTCATCGGCTCCTGGAAGATCATCGCGATGCGGTTGCCGCGCAGGGCGCGCAAGGTGCTGGCCTCGGCACCGAGCAACTGCTGGCCACGGTAGCGAATGCTGCCCGAGGACTGAGTGCCACACTCGGGCAGCAGTTGCAGGATCGAGTGGGCGGTCACTGACTTGCCCGAGCCGGATTCACCGACCAGCGCCAGGCACTCGCCGGCACGGATGTCCAGGCACAGGTCGCGCACCGCCACCTGGCCGTTGAAGGCCACGTTGAGGTTACGGATTTCGATCAGGTTGTCGCTCATGGCAATAGTGCCCTCAAGACCTTGGATCAAGATCGCGGATCAAGATCGTGGATCAAGATCGTGGATCAAGATCGTGGATCAAACGCGTCGCGCAAGGCTTCGCCGATAAATACCAGCAGCGACAGAATCAGTGCCAGGGTGAAAAACGCCGTCAGCCCGAGCCACGGCGCTTGCAGGTTCTGTTTGCCCTGGCCGATCAGTTCGCCCAGCGACGCACTACCGGCCGGCATGCCAAAACCGAGGAAGTCCAGGGCGGTCAGGGTCGAGATGGCGCCGGTGAGAATGAACGGCAGGTAGCTCAGGGTTGCGTTCATGGCGTTGGGCAGGATGTGCCGCACGATCACCTTGCGGTCGTTCAGGCCCAGGGCCCGGGCGGCCTTGACGTATTCCAGGTTGCGTCCGCGCAGGAATTCGGCGCGCACCACGTCCACCAGGGCCAGCCAGGAAAACAGCGCCATGATCCCCAGCAGCCACCAGAAATTCGGTTCGACGAAGCCAGACAGGATGATCAGCAGGTACAGCACCGGCAACCCCGACCAGACTTCCAGCAAGCGCTGGCCCAGCAGGTCGACCCAGCCACCGTAGTAACCCTGCAGGGCGCCGGCGGCGATGCCGATCAACGCGCTGATGACGGTCAGCGCCAGGGCGAACAGGATCGACACCCGGGCGCCGAAGATCACCCGTGCCAGCACATCCCGGGCCTGGTCGTCGGTGCCCAACCAGTTGACCTTCGAGGGTGGGCTCGGTGCGGGTTGGTTGAGGTCGTAGTTGGGCGTGTCATCGCTGAACGGAATCGGCGGGAACAGCATCCAGCCGCCGTCCTTGTGGATCAGCTTCTGCACATAGTCGCTGCGGTAGTCGGCCTGGAATGGCAGTTGACCGCCGAATTCCTGCTCGGTGTACCGCTTGAACGCCGGGAAATACAGGCTGTTCTGGTAGCTGAGGACCAGCGGTTTGTCGTTGGCGATCAGCTCACCGCCCAGGGTCAGCAGGAACAGACCGATGAACAGCCACAGTGACCACCAGCCACGGCGGTTTTTCTTGAAGCGCTCGAAGCGTCGGCGCGCGAGGGGCGACAGATTGAGCATCAGGCGTTCCTCGCGGCAAAGTCGATGCGCGGGTCGACCAGGGTGTAGCACAGGTCGCCAATCAGTTTTATCAGCAGGCCGAACAGGGTGAAGATGAACAACGAGCCGAACACCACCGGATAGTCCCGGGACACCGCGGCTTCATAGCTCATGCGCCCCAGGCCATCGAGGGAGAAGATCACCTCGATCAGCAGTGAGCCGGCGAAGAACACGCTGATGAACGCCTGGGGAATCCCCGACACCACCAGCAGCATGGCGTTGCGGAACACGTGGCCGTACAGCACCCGGCGCTCGCTCAAGCCCTTGGCACGGGCGGTGACCACGTACTGGCGGGTGATTTCGTTGAGGAAGGAGTTTTTGGTGAGGATGGTCAGGGTCGCGAAACCGCCGACCACCAGCGCTGTCACCGGCAGCACCAGGTGCCAGAAGTAGTCGGCGATTTTACCCAGGGTCGACAACTGTTCGAAGTTTTCCGAGACCAGGCCGCGCACCGGAAACCAGTTGAGCGAGGTGCCGCCGGCGAAGATCACGATCAGGAACATGGCGAACAGAAAGGCCGGCATGGCGTAGCCGATGATGATCGCGGTGCTGCTCCAGATGTCGAACTGGCTGCCGTGGTGCACAGCCTTGCGGATGCCCAGCGGGATCGATACCAGGTAGGTGATCAGGGTGGCCCAGAGCCCGAGGGAAATGGTCACCGGCATTTTTTCCAGGATCAGCTCGGTGACCGTGGCCCCGCGAAAGAAGCTCTTGCCGAAATCCAGTTGGGCGTAGCTCTTGAGCATCAGCCACAGGCGCTCATGGGCCGGCTTGTCGAAACCGTACTGCTTTTCGATGTCCTTGATCAGCTGTGGATCGAGGCCGCGACTGGCGCGCGAGCCGTGGCTCAGGCCGTCGCCGGACGCGCCGAGGCTGCCACCCCCGCCAATCCCCTGCAAATGCGCGATGGCCTGTTCCACCGGGCCCCCGGGCGCGGCCTGGACGATCACGAAATTGACCAGCAGGATGATCACCAGGGTCGGGATGATCAGCAACAAGCGGCGCAAGACATAAGCCAGCATCAGCGCGGTCCTCCGGGCTGGCCACGCTTGATGCGTTCGGCGGCCATCTGTTCATTGGTCAGGGGCGTGGTGCTCACTTGCCACCAGCTCTCGATGGCTTCGTCATTGCTGGCCGGTACCGCCGGCATGCCAAAGCGGTTCCACCACACCGTGGAGCTGCCCGGCGGGTAGTAGTTGGGAATCCAGTAGTAGTTCCATTGCAGGACCCGGTCCAGGGCGTGGGCATGGCGCAGCATGTCGGCCTGGGTGGTGGCCTTGACCAGGCCGTCGAGCAGGCGGTCGACGGCGGGGTTCTGCAAGGCCATGTAGTTGTTGGCGCCGGGATCGTTGGCCGCGGCCGAGCCGAAATAGTTGAACAGCTCACCGCCCGGCGAGGTGCTGACCGGGTAGCCGGTGACGATCATGTCGTAGTCGCGGCTCATCAGCCGATTGACGTACTGCGAGGAGTCGATCAGGCGGATATTGAGGCGGATGCCGATCTGCGCCAGGGTGCGTTTATAGGGGAGTAACAGGCGATCCATGCCGTTCTGGCTGATCAGGAACGTGAACGCCAGCGGCTCCCCCTGGGCATTGACCAGTTGGTCGCCGTCGGGTTTCCAGCCGGCCTGTTCCAGCAGGTCCAGGGCTTGCAGTTGCTTGTCGCGAATCAAGCCGCTGCCATCGGTTTTCGGCGCTTCGAAGACCTGGGTGAAGACCTCGTCGGGAATCTGCCCGCGCAGGGGCTCGAGAATCGCCAGTTCAGCGGCATCCGGCAGTTGGCGCGCGGCCAGTTCGGTGTTGGAGAAGAAGCTCTGTTGGCGGATGTACAGGTCACGCATCATCTGCCGGTTGCTCCACTCGAAATCCCAGAGCATGGCCAGGGCCTGGCGCACGCGGCGGTCCTTGAAGATCGGGTTCTGCAGGTTGAACACAAACCCCTGGGACGGTTGTGGAGCCTGCTTGGCCAGATGGGCTTTCTGCAGGCGGCCGTCGTTCAGGGCCGGGCCGTCGTAGCCGATGGAAAAACCGGTGGCGGAGAACTCGCGGTTGTAGTCGTAGGCACCGCCACGCAGGACCTGGCGCGCCACGTCGGTGTCGCCAAAGTACTCGATGCTGAAGCGGTCGAAGTTGTACAGGCCGCGGCTGACGGGCAAGTCCTTGCCCCACCAGTCGGGGTTGCGCTCGAAGGTGATGCTGCGCCCGGAGTCGACCTTGCTGACCCGGTACGGCCCGCTGCCCAGGGGCGCCTCGTAGCCGCCACCGTTGGCGAAGTCGCGGGTTTTCCACCAGTGCTCGGGGAACACCGGCAAGGTCGCGATATCCAAGGCCAGGGTGCGATTCTGGTTGTGCTTGAAGTCGAAGCGAATGGTCCGGGGCGACTCGACCTCGACCCCTTTGACGTCGGCGAACTGGGTGCGATAGCGCAGGCTGCCCTGGGTCATCAGCAGGTCGAAGGTGTAGTGCACGTCCTCGGCGGTGATGGCGCTGCCGTCGGCAAAGCGGGCTTTGGGATTGAGGTAGAAGCGCAACCACAGACCGTCCTCGGCGCGCTCCATTTTTTCCGCCACCAGCCCGTAGACCGTGTAGGGCTCGTCCAGCGAGCGTTGGGCCAGGGGCGAATACACCATGCCATCGAGCTGGCTGACGCCAATGCCTTTGTCGATGTAGGGCGAGACGTGGTCAAAGCGCCCGATTTCAATGGCCGAACGACGCATGCTGCCGCCCTTGGGGGCTTGCGGGTTGGCATAGGCAAAGTGGCTGAAGCCGGCAGGGTACTTGGCCGGTTCGCCGTAGACGGTGAGGGCGTGCTGGGGGGCTGCGTTCACGGTGGTCGCGCTCAGCAGCAGGGCCAGGACCGTGGAGATCAATAAGGAGAAAGCCAGTCGCATTGTCAGCCTTAAGAGCCGGGTGATCGATGGTTCGATTTGTACGCTAGCGGCGCAGGCCTGGCCAGCCAAAAACGTTCGGCACAAACACAACGGCCCACCAGAAGGCGGGCCGTTGTTCAGGCAATTGGCGGTGGATCAGTCCTGACGGCTGGTCACTTCCAGCAGGTGGTAGCCGAACTGGGTCTTGACCGGGCCTTGTACGGTGTTGACTGGCGCGCTGAAGACCACGGTGTCGAATTCCTTGACCATCTGACCAGGACCGAACGAACCCAGGTCGCCGCCTTGACGGCTGGACGGGCAGGTGGAGTTGGCTTTGGCAACTTCGGCGAAATCAGCGCCGCCTTCGATCTGGGCTTTCAGTTCGTTGCACTTGGCTTCGCTGGCAACCAGGATGTGACGGGCAGTGGCTTTGGCCATGGGAAGAATCTCCATTCAATGTTCAATAAAGTGCTGAGCCTACCGGATTCAGAGGGCTATTTCTCGTCATTCTGCTGCCTGGTCCTGCGTCAAAGCGCCGTCGGTCGAAAATTCGGCACCGCCCCACGATTCAGATGCCGGCCTGCTTCAGGCGCTCGGCGTGCTCCAGGTACAGGGCCACAGGATCGATGCCCGGGCGTACCAGGCCCGTGGTCTGGTTGATGCTGTCCATGTGATCCAGCGGATAGTCGGAGCGCAGGACCGTGCCCAGGTGCGAACTGAAGCGCCCGACCATGCCATCGTTCTGCTTGGCCTCACGGATGAAAAAGCGCGAGAAGTTGCGGCAGAACAGGTGCAGTGGATCGAGGGCATTAGGGCCCTCGTCCAGCAGTCGACCTTGCAGGATGCCACTCCAGGAGTAGTAACGAACGCCGTTGACCTGTTCTTCGCCGTTGCCGCCCCAGGTGTCGGGCAAGCCTTGCGGGTATTTGTGATTGAAGGCGGCGACGCCCTCGGTGGTCAGGGCATTGAGGGCGGCGATGGCGTTCTGGGGGATTTTTGGACTGCCGCTGATGAACCTGAGGAACTCGACAAACAGCGTCGAGACCGCCGCCGCGACCTGTTCCGGCAGGTGCCCGGGAGTCAGGGCCTGGCGCAGGCAGTCAGCCAGCTCGGAGCCATGGTTCGGCCCGCTGACCGAGCTCACCGAGGCCACATGCTGGGGGGCCACTGCCGCGGCATAACGCGCCGCCAGGGCGCCTTGGCTATGGCCGATCAGGTTGACCTTGGCGGCGCCGGTTCCCGCCCGGACCAGTTCGACCTGAGCCAGCAATTGCTGGCCACGCAGTTCGTTGCTGTGGGTGGCGGAGAGGTAGGGGATGAACACGTGGGCGCCGGCGTTGCGCAGGGCCTGCTTGACGCCGTGGAAGAGATCGAGATTGCCGATACTGTCGAAACCGAAGAGGCCGTGGACCAGCATGATCGGGTATTGGGTGCTTGCATTCCTTTGCATAAGCGTGCCTGTATTCCGTGAGGTCGGGAATTGTGTCGCGTTCTCACTCTAATGCAGGCCACGCCGGGGCGATGTGCGAAAAAGACGCTGTCCGTTGTTGAAGGCGGAATAGAAGTGGCAGGAGGAATCGGTGGTGAACCTGGCCGTTGCGCGCCAGACCGGCGCAACGGCGTATTCAGTCAAACGCCAGGGGGCTTCAGGTGTTGCGCAGTTTGCGGCTGGCCTGGCGCAGCAGTTGTTCGGTTGCCTCCCAGCCCAGGCAACCGTCAGTCACCGACACCCCGTAGCGCAGGGTCGGCCCCAGCGCCTGGCACCCTTCGAACAGGTGGCTCTCAAGCATCATGCCGATCAGCGCGCGATTGCCATTCAGGCGTTGTTCCAGCACGTCGTTGAACACCGCCGGCTGGCGCAATGGGTCCTTGCCGCTGTTGGCATGGCTGCAATCGACCATGATCCGCGACGCGATGTTCAGCCGCTGCAGGTCGTCCTCGATCCGGGCCACGTGGTGCTGGTCGTAGTTGGGGCCGCGATGGCCGCCGCGCAACACCAGGTGGGTGTCCGGGTTGCCCGGGGTCTGGATGATCGCCGGATGGCCCTGGCTGTCGACGCCAAAGTGGCGGTGCGGGTGGGCGGCCGAGCGCATGGCGTCGGTGGCCACGCCCACGCCGCCGTCGGTGCCGTTCTTGAAACCGACCGGCATGCCCAGGCCGCTGGCCATTTCCCGGTGGATCTGCGATTCGGTGGTACGTGCACCGATGGCCACCCAACTGAGCAGGTCGTCGAAGTAGCTGGCGGCCATGGGTTGCAGCAACTCGGTGGCAACCGGCAGGCCGAGGCGCAGCATCTCGCGCATCAAGTCCCGGGACAGGTTCAGACCGCCGACCATGTCGTCGCTGCCGTCCAGGTGCGGGTCGTAGGCCAGGCCTTTCCAGCCCACTGTGGTGCGCGGTTTTTCGACGTAGGCACGCATCACCAGGAGCATCTTGTCGCTGACTTCGTGGGCCAGTCGGGCGAGTTTGCCGGCGTACTCGAGAGCCGATTGCGGGTCGTGGATCGAGCAGGGGCCGACGACGACCAGCAGGCGCGAGTCTTCACCTTCGAGGATGGCGCGGATGGCTTGGCGATGGGCGGCGACCTGTTGGCTCAGGGCGAGGCTCAGGGGCAGTTGTTGCTTGAGCTGCAATGAGCTGGGCAGACGCTGGGTCAGTGCTTCATTGGCGGAGGTGTGGGTAGACAGCGGCAGAGCGGATACGCGGGAGTTCATATTCAGGCTTCCTTGGGCTGGCGGCGGGTTCGTGCCCGCGCGCTCGGCCCTACTGGGGTGTTCGACAGTTGGCCGTGTTGGCTGAGTGTGTGCGCTTGCCACCTGTGGGTGACCGATCGGAGGCGGCAGGCTGTCCCGAGCGGAGGCTGGTAAATCGCCAGGCGGTAAAACTGTCGTGACGGTAATAAGTGGCGTAGTTCATGTCGTAATTCCTTGAAGTCAGTGATGTGGCTAAAAAGTGTGGGGCCTGAAAAAACAAAACCCCCGGTCGGGGAGCCGACCGGGGGTTGAGAATTCTCTGGCAGGCGACCCCTTGAGTAGTGGCCGCCGTGCAGGTATCAGGCGCGCCAGTGGCTAAACCAATACCCAAAATAAAAGTTTGCCGGAGCACAGGTGTCGTTCGCCCGCGCAGCCGCGACCGAGCGCAGGGCGCTAGGGGTGCAAGGCTGGGAAGGGGTAGGCAACATGCTGTTCTGTCTCCGATGAATGCGCCGAGCTTACTAGAGGCCGGGACGCAGTTTCAATCAGAAAATGCTATCGGGGTGAAGGTTGCTCGCTATGGCTTAAGTCGTGACGCGCTTTATGCCAGACTCGGCGATTGCGTCCGCACCCTCATCAAGGAAAGCCGGGATGACCACACTGACTGTTGCAGCGGCTCAATCGATCTCTATTGCCGGCGATGTGCACGCCAATATCGCCCGTCACCAGCGTTTCATCATGGCTGCGGCGGAGCAGGGCGTGCAGGTGCTGGTGTTTCCCGAGCTATCCCTGAGCGGTTATGAGCGTGGCCTGGCGGCGCAACTGGCGATTGCCCCGGATGCCGCGCTGTTGCAGCCATTGCGGGACCTGACGCGGGAAGTCGGCGTGACGGCTGTCGTTGGTATGCCAATTCGCCTGTCGGACGATTCCCCGGTGTTGATCGGCGCGCTGGTACTGGCGGCCGATGGATCACTGGCCGTATACAGCAAGCAGCACCTGCACCCCGGCGAAGAAGTGGCGTTCGCTCCTGGGGCAGGGGGCGCTCCCTTGACCCTGGGTGACGACACCCTCGCGCTGGCGGTCTGTGCCGATTTTTGCCACGCCAGCCATGCCGCTGCGGCGGCTGAAGTGGGGGCGGGTATCTATGCTGCCGGGGTGTTGATCACCGAAGGCGGCTATGCCGCCGACAGCGCCTTGCTGCAAGGTTACGCGCGCGAACACGGGATGCTGGTGCTGATGGCCAACCATGGTGGCGCGACCGGCGGCTGGGAGTCGGCGGGACGCAGTGCGATCTGGGCGGCGGACGGCAGGCTGCTCGCCGCCGCCCCCGGGGTGGGCGATGCGCTGGTGATCGCCCGTCGCCAGGCGGCGCACTGGCGCGGTGACGTGGTGCCGGTGAAGCATGTCTGAGCCCGGATTGGCACTGCGCCTGGCCACCGCGCAGGATTTGCCGTTCGCCCGGACACTGACCCGACGCGGCATGCTCACCTATTACCTGCGCCACGACTTGTTATGGCTCGACGAGGCATTCGATGTGGCCTGGGCCGGGCGGGAAAACTGGTTGATTTGCCGGGACGCGGCGGTACTCGGCTTCATCAGCCTGAGTCGCGACGCCAATGCCCTGTACATTCGCGAACTGCACGTGAGCGAGGCCGCACGGGGGCAGGGCATCGGCAGTTGGACGATCGATCAGGTTTTTGCCCTGGCCTGCCAGGAGCGGCGTCCGGCCCTGCGCCTGACGGTGTTCACCGACAACCCGGCGCAAGCCCTGTACCTGCGCATGGGATTGCAGATTGTCGGGCAGGATGATTGCTTCTTGCGAATGCAGCGCCCGTGTCCGCGCTGAAAGGTCTGTAAGGCGCGTAGTACAAGCGCTGCAAGATGTATTGAAACCATTTTAAATCTTGGGTTCTGCTAGGTCTGCCGGATGCTTTTTGCTAAGGTGGCGGGCAACCAACAAGACCATATCGCGGGGTGTCTGCTTGATTAGGGTGCTAGTAGTCGATGACCATGATCTCGTTCGTACAGGTATTACACGAATGCTGGCTGACATCGATGGCCTGCAAGTGGTCGGCCAGGCCGAGTCGGGAGAGGAATCCCTGCTCAAGGCGCGCGAACTGAAACCCGATGTGGTGCTGATGGACGTCAAGATGCCCGGCATCGGCGGCCTGGAAGCCACGCGCAAGTTGTTGCGCAGCCATCCGGACATCAAGGTCGTAGCCGTCACCGTGTGCGAGGAAGACCCATTCCCGACGCGGCTGCTCCAAGCGGGCGCGGCGGGCTACCTGACCAAGGGCGCCGGCCTCAACGAAATGGTCCAGGCGATTCGCCTGGTGTTTGCCGGCCAGCGCTACATCAGCCCGCAAATTGCCCAGCAACTGGCAATCAAGTCGTTCCAGCCGAGCAACGATTCGCCGTTCGATGCCCTTTCGGAGCGCGAGATCCAGATCGCCCTGATGATTGTCGGCTGCCAGAAGGTGCAGATCATTTCCGACAAGCTCTGCCTGTCACCCAAGACCGTGAACACCTATCGCTATCGGATTTTCGAGAAGCTTTCGATCAGCAGTGACGTCGAGTTGACCCTGTTGGCGGTGCGTCACGGCATGGTCGATGCCAGCCTCTGACAATGACTCAAGCCTTTGATCCAAGTGCCTTTCTCGCCACCTGCAGTGGGCGCCCCGGTGTGTATCGGATGTTCGACAGCGATGCGCGCCTGCTCTACGTGGGCAAAGCCAAGAACCTGAAAAAACGCCTGGCCAGTTACTTTCGCAAGACCGGCCTGGCGCCCAAGACGGCGGCGCTGGTGGGCCGTATCGCCCAGGTCGAGACCACTATCACCGCCAACGAGACCGAGGCGCTGCTGCTGGAGCAGACGCTGATCAAGGAGTGGCGCCCGCCCTACAACATCCTGCTGCGCGACGATAAGTCCTACCCCTACGTGTTTCTTTCCGACGGCCAGTTTCCGCGCCTGAGCATTCATCGCGGGGCAAAAAAGGCCAAGGGCAAGTATTTTGGTCCTTATCCCAGCGCCGGGGCGATTCGCGAAAGCCTCAGCCTGCTGCAAAAGACCTTTTTCGTTCGCCAGTGTGAAGACAGTTACTACAAGAACCGCACCCGGCCGTGCCTGCAATACCAGATCAAGCGCTGCAAGGCACCCTGTGTCGGCCTGGTGGAGCCTGAGGTGTACGCCGAGGATGTGCGGCACTCGGTGATGTTCCTCGAGGGGCGCAGCAATGCCCTGACCGACGAGCTGTCGGCGGGCATGGAGCAGGCCGCCAGCACCCTCGATTTCGAACGCGCCGCCGAACTGCGCGATCAGATATCCCTGCTGCGCCGGGTCCAGGACCAGCAGAGCATGGAGGGCGGTACGGGCGACGTCGATGTGGTCGCGGCGTTCATCAACCCGGGTGGTGCCTGTGTGCACTTGATCAGTGTGCGTGGCGGGCGAGTGCTGGGCAGCAAGAACTTTTTCCCGCAGGTGGGTATTGAAGAGGACGTTGCCGAGGTCATGGCGGCGTTTCTCGGACAGTATTTCATCAGCAGTCCTGAGCGCGACTTGCCGAGCGAGCTGATCGTCAATGTGGTCCACGAGGACTTCCCCGCGCTTATCGAAGCCATTCATGAGCTGCGCGGTCGCGAGCTGACCATCAGTCACAGGGTCCGTGGCACCCGCGCGCGCTGGCAACAATTGGCGGTGACTAACGCCGAGCAGGCGCTGGGCGCGCGCCTGGTCAACCGTCAGCACGTTGCCGCGCGTTTTGACGCCCTGGCTGAAGTCCTGAATCTGGATGAACCGCCCCAGCGCCTGGAGTGCTATGACATCAGTCACTCCAGCGGCGAAGCGACCGTGGCGTCCTGCGTGGTGTTTGGCCCGGAAGGGCCGTTGAAATCCGACTACCGGCGCTACAACATCGAAGGGGTCACCCCCGGCGATGACTACGCGGCGATGCACCAGGCGCTGACCCGGCGCTTCAGCAAACTCAAGGACGGCGAGGGCAAACTGCCGGACATCCTGCTGGTGGACGGCGGCAAGGGTCAGTTGTCGATGGCCCGTGACGTGCTCAATGAACTGGCGGTGCCCGACCTGATTCTGCTGGGCGTGGCCAAGGGCGCGACCCGCAAGGCGGGCTTCGAAACCCTTTACCTGAATGATGCAGCCCATGAGTTCACCCTGCGCGGCGACTCCCCGGCGTTGCACCTGATCCAGCAGATCCGTGACGAGGCCCACCGTTTTGCGATTACCGGGCACCGTGCGCGACGTGGTAAAACCCGCCGCACCTCAACCCTGGAAGGGGTTGCCGGGGTAGGGCCGACCCGGCGTCGGGACCTGTTGAAACATTTTGGTGGATTGCAGGAGCTGTCTCGTGCAAGCATCGAAGAGATCGCCAAAGCACCGGGGATCAGTAAAAAGCTCGCAGAGTTGATTTATGCAAACCTGCACAGCGAGTAGAATGCCCCCTCACCTCGTAGCCAGTTGTGCCGATGAATATCCCTAATCTGATCACCGTACTACGCGTTCTGCTTATCCCGATCTTTATTCTGCTGTTCTACATGCCGTATCACTGGAGCTACATGGCTGCCAGTTCGGTCTTTGCGTTCGCTGCGGCGACGGACTGGCTGGACGGTTACCTGGCCCGCCGGCTGGAGCAGAGCACCCCGTTCGGGGCGTTTCTCGATCCGGTGGCAGACAAGCTGATGGTCGCTGTGGCCCTGGTGCTGCTGGTCCAGGAACACGCCAACCTGTGGCTGACCTTGCCGGCAGCCGTGATCATCGGCCGCGAGATTGTCATCTCTGCCCTCAGGGAGTGGATGGCCGAACTGGGCGCACGGGCTCAGGTAGCCGTGTCGAACCTGGGCAAATGGAAAACCGCCGCGCAAATGCTCGCGTTGGTGATCCTGCTGGCCAACCCGTCGGACTTCAGCTTCTGGGTGCTGGTGGGCTATGCCTTGCTGCTGGTCTCGGCGGGCCTGACCCTGTGGTCCATGGTGCAATACCTGCGCGCCGCCTGGCCGCACCTGAAAACCGACGTGCAGAAAAAATAAAACTTTTTGAATCAAAGGGTTGACGCGTAATCGAATTGCTATAGAATACGCCACACCAAGACGCGGGAATAGCTCAGTTGGTAGAGCACGACCTTGCCAAGGTCGGGGTCGCGAGTTCGAGTCTCGTTTCCCGCTCCAAATATTGCACTTCAGAGTTCTGTTTAATTCTGCAAGTGATTGAAATCAGGACCTTCGGGTCCTTTTTTCGTTCCTGCGGGAATCAATAAAATCCAGCACTATCCGGTGAGTTTAAGTCCAGGATTGAGTCCAGGATTCTGATGCGCACTGAATCGGTTTATTGCTGGAGCAGATTGTATAGCGAGATGAGGATATGGCCCTGACTCTGTTCAGGAGCTCGCCATGGCACTCTGAGAAATGGCAATTCGGCACGCCCGAATCACTGGTATTGACTACACGCTTGGTGACAGTGACGGCCTCACGCTCAATGTGACGGCCCGCGGTGGAAAGATCTGGCTATTCCGTTACTACTGGACGGGCAAGCAGAAGCGCATGTCCTTTGGTTGTTACCCGCCAATTAGCCTTAAAGAAGCGCATACCCGTCGTGATGAAGCGCGTGCCTTCGTTGCCCAAGGCATCAATCCCCATGAGCGTCGGAAACAGCAGTGCCGTGCTGTTCGTTTGGCGACGGAGCATACCTTCGAGGTCGTGTTCGATCAGTGGCTGGAGTTCCGCAGGTCTGCTGGATTTGTTAAGTAGAATCGAACAACGCAAGGCATTACTGACAGCTGAAAAGTGCGGACGTAGTTCAATCAATTGTTCCGCTATGCGCTGGTGAAGAGCGAGGGGTTGGAACAAAATCCGGCTTCAGATCTCGATGTTGTCGCACTCCCTGCGTTAATGACAGCTCTGCGAAACTATGGTGGAGCGAACCAAACACGCCTTGGCATTCGATTGCTGCTGACCGGGGTCAGCACGGGTGAGCTACGCTTGGCGACCCACGACCCGTTGGATCTGCAGCAGCGGTTATGGATCATGCCAGCGCAGGTCGTGAAGCACTCCAATTAGCTATGCGGAAGCCAGGTACGCAGATCGTAAATATAGCGCCCAACATCGTGCCGCTCTCGGTCCAGGCGCTTGAAATAGTGCGTCCAATCCTTACTATCTCACGAGTCTGAAAGGCGCAACCGCGCCGCTTGGTCATGGACGAGTTTGCCTTGTTTGAAGGTCATCGCTACGCCAGCGTCGTGCTGGACGCCGACAGCCGACGAGTGTTGTTGATCGGCGAAGGCCGCAGCAGGGCGGCTGTCAGGCCGTTCTTTAAAGAGCTGGGACCAGAAGGAGCGCTCAAATCAAAACGGTGGCGATGGATATGAACACCGTGTTTGATCTGGAAATCCACCACGGCTGCCCGAAAGCGCGCGTGGTCTACGACCTTTTCCAGGTGGTGACCAAATAGGGTCGAGCGGTGATTGATCGTGCTCATGTTGACGAAGCTAGCTGTCGGCCTTGGTCGCGAGTCCTATCCATTTTTCAAAACCATCCAGCAGGATCTCGATGCCCGCGTCGTAAGCCGTTGCGCTGTCAAGCGCGGAGAAGGGTGCTGCGAGATAAGCGGCACCTGGAAAGCTGTCCTGGTCGAACTTCTTGAAGTAACCACTGATGAAGTCGCGGTGAGTGTGTGGTGCCTGGCGGTTTTCTTTTTCAGCAGCAATGACCGTCACAAACAACAGCAAGAGATGATAAATCATTGCGCCAATGGGACCTGAATGGCCCGTTGCCTTGAGGATCCGGCCTATGTGGTCGAAATAAGCCAGGCCATAATCAACTTCCCCAGGCTGTATGCGCTGGAAGAGCCGGAACTTGTTTTCGGTGAGGATGTAGGTCGCCAGCCCCGGCCAGCGTTCCAGTGTGTCGAGGGAAGATTGCGCGAACTGTTCAAGGTCCGTGCGCCACCGGCCGGTGGGTGTGGGCAGCCGTTCCAGGCGCTCTTTGAAAGCCGCATTGATGACGGAGCTTATCAACTCGTCGCGGCTCCCCAGGTGGTAGTGGACCATGCCTGCGGCCACCCCCAGTTCCTTACCGATTCTGACCATGCTCACTTCGGCGAGGGATTCGGTGCGGGCAATATTGACTGCACACTCCACCATGGCGGCCCGAGATACGTCTTGGCTGCTCTTGGGGCGGCGACCGACTTTCTTTGTCGGCGCGGTCTTTTCTGCCACAGCCGGTTTGGTTTCATCTGACATCCGAACTTCCTTGCACGTAATTGATACCGCCTCAGAATATCACCTGCTGACGGTTTCTGAACCTCAAACGCGGCTATCAACGGCCTGTGAGTAGTCGTCCACGCCGCTTTCATTGCCCTAGGCCCGGACCTGGGGCGGTTGCGCTCCCTCACAGAGCGTCGGAAAGCAGGTCCGTTTTGACGAAGAAAAGAATTTTTCGTCAGCAATTGACATGGTCTCAAATTGTAATCTACCTTTGCCTTGAACTAATTGAGTGCCTCTCAAAAAGGCATCGCAATGCTTAGCCGTTATGCAAAGGTGGTGTGCGCAATGTTCTCACAACAAAAAGAATACACAGTGCAGAAGCTGGCCAGTGGCTTGTGCCACGGTAAAAGTACCCGCTGGCAGGCGGGTAAGTTGTACGTCTCTGACATGATCGGGGAGAAGGTCTACAGCATTGATGCGGCGGGTCACAAGACGGTCATTGCCCTGCAGCCGAACAAGCCCAACGGCTTGGGGTTCCTGCCCAACGGCGATCTTATTCTCAGTTCGATGCTCGAAAACAAGCTCTACCGCTACCGACCGCACGCGCCGGTGGGCGATAACCTTGAGTTGTACGCAGACCTTTGCGGCCTGTTTAGCGGTTACATCGGTGACATGCTGATCGATGACAACGGACGCATCTACGTCAACGACGTCGGCGCCCGAATCTTTGAAGGCGAGGGCCTGAAACCGGGTCGTATTGGGGTTGTTGAACCCGACGGTACCTGCAAGGTGGGGCTCGAAAACTGCCACTTCCCGAACGGCATCGCGATCACGCCGGACAAAAAACGACTGGTGTTTGCCGAGACCTTCCTTGAGCAACTCTCAACGGTGGACATCGTCGATGGCCAGTTGGTCAACCGTCGCATCTTCCTGGACATGACCACCGTCTTTGCCAGTGAAGAAGATCGTGCTTTCAAGCGGGGTTGCGTGGAAGGCCTGACGGTCGATGCCGAGGGCGGGCTTTGGTTGTGTGTCCTGCACGCCGAACAGTGCGTGCGTGTCGACACTGAAGGCAATGTCACTGACCGCGTTCATATTCCGGGCCACAAAGTGGTGGCCTGCACCCTGGGTGGGGAGGACGGTAAAACCCTGTTCATCTCCGCCAGCCAGATCAAGGGCACTCACAAGAACCTCTTCGAGGCCTTGGTTGCTCGGGACATCGAAGCCACGATTTTCACGACTCGCGTTGCAGTCGGGCGTGGCGACGCGCGTCCCTGAGTTTCTGTGGGGCCCGGCGGCAGTCTTGCGCATTGGTCGCATGGATACCGGCGTGCATCAGGTCGGACACCTGATGAGCGTCGGCTCGTTTCAGCGCACAACGTTGCGTGCATCAAATACGCCGTGTGCCTGCACGGTGAACCTGAAAACAATCTCTAACAACAAAGGTGGTATGCACAATGTCCTCACAACAAAAAGAATACGCATTACAAGAGTTGACCGGTGGTCTGTTCTACGGGGAAGGCACGCGCTGGCGCGCGGGTAAGTTGTACATCTCCGACATGATCGGGCAGAAGGTCTACAGCATCGATGCGGCGGGCAACAAGACGGTCATTGCCGAGCAGCCGCACAAGCCCAATGGCATGGGTTTCCTGCCCAACGGCGACCTCATTCTCAGCTCGATGCACGAGAACAAACTGTACCGCTATCTGCCCGACGCGCCCGTGGGCAATAACCTTGAGTTGTATGCAGACCTCTCTAGCCTGTTTACCGGTTACATCGGTGACATGGTGGTCGATGACAACGGTCGCATCTATGTCGACGACGTTGGCGCCAGGGTCTTTGAAGGCGAGGCGCTGAAACCCGGCCGTATCGTGATCGTCGAGCCCGATCGCTCCATCTCGGTAGGGCTTGAGGACTGTCACTTCCCGAACGGCATCGTGATTACGCCGGACAAGAAGCGACTGGTGTTTGCCGAGACCTTCCTTGAGCAACTCTCGACGGTAGACATTGTCGATGGCCAGTTGGTGAACCGGCGTGTCCTCCTGGACATGACCAAAATCTTTGCCAGCGAACAGGACCGTGCTCACAAAAACGGTTGCCTGGACGGCATTGCCATCGACGCAGAAGGGGGGATTTGGCTGAGTGTCCTGTACGCCGGGCAGTTCGTGCGTATCGACAGTGAAGGGAATGTCACTGACCGCATTCATGTGCCGGGCTACGACAAAATGGTGGCCTGTACCCTGGGAGGAGAGGACGGTAAAACCCTGTTCATGTCCGTCAGCCGGATCAAGGGCGATCACACGCACATCTTCGATGCCTTGGTTTCTCGGAACATCGAAACCACGATCTTCACCGCACGCGTTGCTGTGGGGAGTGGTCAGCCTTAAATCGCGGGGTTGACCTGGGGCAGCCCTGCGGGCTGCCCCATTCGAAAAAAACAGCCAGGCCCACCCCTGGCACCGGGTGCAGGAAGGTCTCTGGCGACCTCCCGTGATGCGCCACCTTCTTCGCTCCACGTCAACATGGAGCGCCTTGTCCGGGGCGCAGCTTTCCATCCTTTTGCGGCTTATCGTTGTGTTGTGACCTGCACAAATGTTGAGCGCGTGAAACCGTGCCCGATCGGCAGATCAGCGTCCTTGGGACAGCGTCAACAGGCGTATCCGTAGGCTGCGAGGTGGGCACGTTCAACGGGACAAATATTTTTTTCTTATCAATTGACATGGTCTCAATTGATGGTCTAGTCTGATTTTGAGATTAATTGAGCGTGTCTCAATTGATGTGTCGAAACGACTCTTTGGAGTCTGGCAGGAGGGCCCCACGTGGCTAATCCCAACAACAAGAAAGTAGCGGTCACTGCAGGGTTGCGTGGCGCATCCTGGCGTGCGGAACGCATGGTTACACCGTTCAGTTCGACCCCGTTTCCATTGCCTACCGAAGATGGCCAGGGTGCCATGGGCGTGCTTTTCTCTCGCGCACGTGAGCGTAAGGTCGTCTTCATCATGCATCCCCGGGAATTGGTGGTGACCCATTATCTGGTGCCGGATGTACTGGATGCAGGTTGGGCCTGCTGGGTCCAGGGCGCTCGCTCCGTTGGCAACGACTTGCGTCTGGAGCATGAGTTTGCGCTGTACGACGTCGCCGCCGGGATGCGCCATTTACGGGCCATGGGTTTTGAGACCATCGTGCTGCTCGGCAACTCGGGCGGGGCAGGGTTGTTTGCCTTCTATAACCAGCAATCCCTGTGCGCGCCGGAAAAACGCATCGCCAAGACTCCCGCAGGTCGAGCCACCCGATTTGCCACGGCGCAGCTTCCGCCGGCCGACGGTATGGCCTTTGTCTCGCCGCACCCGGGGCAAGGCATCTTGTTGATGAATGCGCTGGATCCATCGCTCAGCGACGAATCCGACCCGTTCTCGGTCGACCCTGCACTGGATCCATTCAGCGAGGCCAATGGCTTTCGCATGCCTCCGGACTCGTCCAGCTATTGCCCCGACTTCATCGAGCGCTACCGCGCGGCGCAGCGCCAACGGGTCGCCCGCATCGACGCAATTGCCCGGCAACGGGTCGAACAGCGTCAGAGCGCGCGTGAACGCGTCAAATCCGGCGGCTCGCGCGCCGACAAGGCCCTGGCCAGCCATGGTCCGATTTTCCAGGTCTGGCGTACCGATGCTGATCTGCGTTGCTGGGACACCTCGCTTGATCCCTCGGACCGTTTTGTCGGCTCCCTCTGGGGGAGCGACCCCTTTGTGTCCAACCTGGGCAGCGTCGGTTTTGGGCGGACAGTCACCCCGGAGTCGTGGCTATCGACATGGTCGGGCCTTTCCTCGAATGCCTCGTTGGCCAAGTGCGCAGATGCCATTGAGCAACCCACGCTGCTCATCGAATACACCGGTGACAACTGTGTATTCCCCAGTGACGTCAACGCGATCTACAGCGCCATCCCGGCCAGCAGCAAAGAGCGCCATCGAGTACGCGGCAACCATCACGGACAGGCCCTGGATGAGGGCGAGGTCAGCGGGCAGACCATTGCGGGGGCACAGCTGGGACGCTGGCTCCAAGACAACTTCTAAACGAAACAAGAGCGTGCAGTCATGACAACTATAAAAACTCCAGCATCTTCCACCTCTCCTTCTTTCAGTGCTGGCGCACTGCGTCACGTCACGTCGCCCATTCCTGGCGTGGTGTATCCCAAACAAAGTGAACTGGATCGGTACTTGTCCGAGGGCGCATTGGGATATGAAACGCTACCGGACGGTTTGCGCTCGGTTGTCGAGCAGTACCCCGACAACGTGGCTCTGCTCGGCCCGAACCTGCGCATCACCTATCGTGAGCTGGACGAGCTCTCCACCCGCCTGGCCGGCGCTTTCCTTCAGCAGGGGCTGCAACCGCTGGACCCGGTGGTGTTCCAGTTGCGCGACAGCGAGCAACTGATTATTGCCTTCTTTGCTTGCCTGAAAGCCGGGCTCATTCCGATCTGCACCCTGGCGGCTCACCGCGAGCGCGAAATCGGTTACCTGGCCAACCTGGCTGAGGCCAAGTTGCACATCGTCCAGGGCGATGACCCCAAGTTCGACAGCATCGGGTTCGCCCGCAAGATGCAAGAGGCCGCTCCGTCCCTGAAGTTCATCATGCAGGTGCGCGGCGCCTCGCAGGAGGGTGTCCTGCATCAAGACGCGCTGATCGACGGCATCAGCCTGCAGCAGGCCCAGGCGCAGTTGCAACGCGTGCAACTGGATCCGTTCCAGGTCGCGGTCTATCAGCTCTCTGGCGGGACCACAGGGGTGCCGAAGATCATTCCGCGCTTTCACAACGAGTACCTCTACAACATGCGGGCCGTTGCCCAGTGGCTGGGCTATAAGCCCGACGACGTGCTGTTCATGCCCCAGCCTATGGTTCACAACCTCAACATGGGTTGCTGCTTTGGGCCGTTCTTGATGACCGGTGGCACCGTCACCGTGACGCCTGATTTGCAACCGGAAACCCTGATTTCGCTGATTGCTTCGACCAACCCGACATGGCTGATGCTTGGCGGCCCGATCATCGCTCGACTCGAGTCCGCCATTCAAAGCGGCCGAATCGATCTGGCGGGGGCCCGGGGTGTGCTGGTCGCCAACAGTGCCGCCAAACTGCAGATGCTGCTGGGTGTTCGCACGTACAACGTTTTCGGTATCACCGAGGGCGTGATTATGTTCGGTCACAAGGAGGATGTAGCCGAGGCCCATGACACCACCAACGGCCGGCCCGTATCCGCATGGGACCGCGTTCGCATCCTGGTGCCGGGTACCGAGCAGGATGCCAAGCCAGGAGAGATCGGTGAGCCGGCATTCAAAGGGCCGTACACCATCCACGGGTACTTCCGGGCCGAGGAACGTAATCGTGAAACGTTCACCAGCAACGGCTACTACCGCTCGGGCGACCTCATGTACACCAAGGTCATCGATGGCAAGACTTACTACGTCTTCTGTGGCCGCCTGAAGGATCTGGTCAGCCGCGGCGGTGAAAAAATCAACTGCGAAGAAGTCGAGCTCGCGGTGGCGGGTCACCCAGCCGTGGCCGCCGTGGCCGCTGTCGGTTATCCCTGCGCGGTGTTTGACGAACGGCTGTGTGCCGCACTCGTGCTGCGTGATGGCTTTGCCGCGCCCAGCGTGGCTGAACTGGGGGCCTATCTGGAGGATTACGGACTGGCCAAGTTCAAGTGGCCAGAGCGTATCGAAGTGCTTGATGTGTTCCCCCTGACCGCTTCCGGCAAGCTCAGCAAGGAAAAGCTGCGCGAGCTGGTCAAGACGAACGTCGAGCAAGAGCTGGCAAAACAAACGAATTAATCGGCAGTTAAAAGGAGTACGTCAGATGGTAAACAATCAACCCGTTCTCAAGGGTGTCCATCACAGCGCCCGACCTACGTGGAAACTGCGCGAAACTGTGGCGTTCTATCGCGACAAACTGGGGCTGCCGCTAGTTCATGCAATCTCGGCGCGGGGCTGGGGACCGTCCAACCACCCGGACTTTCTGCACTTTTTCTTCGACAGTGGGAATCACAGCACCATTGCCTTCTTCTACTACATCAACACCGAGCAGCCGGATTACACACGGCCGGTAGCGGACTATCGCTACGAGGCCAACCATACGGCCTGGCGTGTCGATACCCGTGAAGAACTGCTGCAGTGGCGTGATCGTCTCGAAAGCCAAGGCATCCCGTTGATCTTCCAGATCCGCCACGAGCTGATCGAGTCGATCTACTTCAACGACCCCAATGGCTACTACCTGGAAATCACCATCCAGGAGCGGCCGATGAATGCACTGGATGCCGAGGATGCGACCCGCACACTTGAAGCCGCCATGGCCCTCGAGGACGGTTTGGGCGCCGGGAGCACCGCATTCACCAGTATCGATCAGGTCTGGAAAGCCAAGGCCAAGGGCATCGACCCGGATGCCTTGGATGAGCCTGTGCTGTATGTCCTCGACGCCCCGGAGTTCATGCCGCTGGTCGAGGCTGCCAGACAGGAACCCGGCGTTGAACTTGAAGACCTGGGCAACGGCTACTGGAAAATCACCGCCGAAGCAGCATTGGTGTTCGAGCGCAAACGACTGGGCTTTGTCCCGGCCTTGTGGAATGCCGCATTGACCGGTGGTTTCGCCGGAGAGGTCAGCGAGTTCGATCGCTATCGGCTGCAAATCAGCCGAGGAGAAAAATAATGAAAGTCGCAATCCTCGGCGGTGGCCCGTCGGGTCTGTATCTGGGTTTGCTGCTAAAGCGCGGCGCGCCGGATTGGCAGGTGGAAATCATCGAGCAGAACGCGGCGGACGCGACCTTCGGTTTTGGTGTTGTTCTGGCTGACACCGGTCTGCTGCAGTTGCGCGATGCGGACCCGCAATCGTACGAAGCACTCTGCGCGGCGACCACGCAGCATGAGCACCAGGTCATCGTGCAGGCAGAAACCGCGATCAATATCCGCCTTCCGGTAAAAGGCGGGGCGATTCCCCGGCTCACCCTGTTGCAGATACTGGAGCAGCAAGCCGAAGCGGCCGGTGTCGTGGTGCATTACAAGCAACGGATCGAAAGCCTGGACGATCTGGCCAGGCTAGGTCTGCACGACGCTGACGTGGTGGTGGGGGCCGATGGTATCAACTCGTTGGTTCGCCGCAGCTTCGAGGCCGACTTCGGCACCACCACCAACACCTTGGGCAATCATTTTGCCTGGTATGGCACGCCCAAGGTTTTCGAAGCCTCGGCGCTGGTGTTCCGCAAGTACGCAGGTGGGCATTTCGTTGCTCATTACTACGCATACAGTGAAGAGATGAGCACCTTTGTCGCCGAGTGCGACGATGCCACCTGGCAGCGTCTGAAACTGGGCGACATGAGCAATGCGCAACGCCAGGCTCTGATGGAGAAGATCTTCGCCCCGGAACTGGAGGGTGCGCCGTTGATGGACGGTAACGCCCGTGTTGTCTGGCGCCAGTTTCCGGCCATTCACAATGCCCATTGGACCCATGGCCGCTACGTCCTGGTGGGCGATGCCCTGGCGAGTGCGCACTTTTCCATCGGCTCCGGCACGCGTATCGCGATGAATGACTCCATTGCCCTGGCCAAAGCCTTGCTCGGTTGCGAGGGCGACGCACTGCGTGGACTGGCTGCTTACGAGCGCAATCACAAGCCCAGCAAACTGAAGCTCATTCGTGCCTCCGAACGCTCCTACCTGTGGTACGAGCAGATGGCGCAGTGGATGGACACTTACAGCGCCGAGGAGTTTGTCTATCAGTTCATGACTCGCACCGGTCGAGTCGATGACGACCGCCTGCGCCGTGAGTATCCGGAACTGATGGGCCGTCTGGGGAATGTCGGGAGCCCGGTATGAACCAGAGTTCCGAGTACGTCGTCGCGCACCTGCCGTTTACGGTACGTCGCACGGTGCGCTGGATGGATTGCGACCCCGCCGGGGTCGCGTTCACCGGCCGGTTCACCGAGTACCTGATCAGCGCCGTGATGCATTTTTATCGGCACATCGGATGGGGCCCCGGTGCCGACAGCGAGGTCAAGGTCGGGCTGCCTTGCAAGCACATAGCGCTGACATTCCACGTCAGCTTGCCGCCAGACACCGCCGTCGACATCACCCTGCGGGTCGGTGCCCTGCGCGAGCGCAGCTTCGACCTGGTTGCCCACGCGTACTTGCCGGATGGGCAATTGGCATTCGAAGGGGTCTTCTCACCGATTTGCATCGAGCCGCTGGAGCGCAAGAGTGTGCCGATTCCGCACGCACTCAAGCAGGCTTTGCAACCACACCATGTTTGCGATTAAGGGGAGCGCTGATGACCGCTATCTATCGAATTGGCCAGATTGTGCCCAGCTCCAATACCACGATGGAGACAGAGATCCCATTGATGCTCAATGCGCGCCTGCAACTGCGTCCCGAGCGCTTCACGTTCCACTCCAGCCGGATGCGCATGCACAAGGTCACCCGCGAAGAGCTGCTGGCGATGAATCGCGAAGCCCTGCGTTGCGCCGCCGAACTGGCAGACGCCCGAGTGGATGTGATGAGTACCGCGTGCCTGGTGGCGATTATGGCTATGGGCAATGGCTACCATCGTCAGGTCCAGGAGGAGCTGACAGCAATTGCTCGCGCCAACCAGTGCGACGCGCCGGTCATGACGTCGGCAGGTGCCTTGATCGAGGGTTTGAAAATCATGGGGGCACGGCGAATTTCCCTGCTTGCCCCGTACATGCGGCCTTTGTGTGACCGCGTGGTTGAGTACATCGAAAGCGAAGGGATTGAGGTGGTCGATTCGATTGCCTTCGAGATCCCTGACAACCTTGATGTGGGCCGACGCGATCCGGCCCTGCTGCTTGAGGATGTGAAAAAGCTCAACACCACGGGGGTCGATGTCGTGGTGCTCTCGGCTTGCGTACAAATGCAGTCGTTGCCCTCGATCCAGGCGGCCGAGCAGGCATTGGGTATCCCGGTGACGTCGACGGCGGTGTGTACGGTGCGCCGAATGCTCGATCACCTGGGATTGGACCCGGTGGTGCCGGGGGCCGGCGCGTTGCTGTCCGGACGATACCCTGCACAGCGGGAGAACGGTTATGCGTGAGGCGCTGATTGTTTCAACCGCGCGTACCCCAATCGCCAAAGCGGCGCGTGGCGCCCTGAACAACATCAAATCGCCAAGTCTGATGGGGCACGCATTGCGCCATGCGGTCGAGCGCTCTGGTGTGGAGCATGGGCGCATTGAAGACGTGGTCATTGGCACGGTGCTGACGGCCGGTACGGCCGGCTCTAACCTGGCCCGCAATGCCGTGTTTGCCGCCGGGCTACCGCTCTCGGTCAGTGCCCAGACACTGGACCGCCAGTGCTCATCCGGGCTGATGGCGATTGCCACGGCGGCCAAGCAAATCATGGTCGATGGCATGGATGTGGTTGCCGCCGGCGGCCAGGAGAACATTTCCGGCATACAGCAGGCGTACTTCCAATGGGTCGCGCAAGAGCAGGATAGCGCGGTGATCCAAGCGGTTCCCAGTGCCTATATGCCGATGTTGGAGACGGCCGAGTTTGTTGCACGCAAGTTCGGGATTTCCCGCGAGGACCAGGATGAGTTCGCGTTTGCTTCGCAGATGCGCACCGCACGTGCCCAGGCGCTGGGCCGCTTCAATGACGAGATCGTGCCGATTACGGCCGAGCAACGCATTGTCGACAAGGACTCGGGCGTCTCGCGCATGCAGATCGTGACCCTGGCACAGGACGAAGGTAACCGACCGGATACCACCCTGGCCGGTCTCTCGCGGCTCAAGCCAGTCATTGAAGGCGGCAGTGTAACCGCCGGGAATGCGAGCCAAATGTCCGATGGCGCCAGCGCCTGTGTGCTGGTCGATCGACAGTTTGCCGAACAGCAAAACCTGACGCCCTTGGGTCTGTACCGCGGGATGGCGGTGGCAGGACTGGCGCCAGAGGAAATGGGGGTGGGGCCGATATTGGCCATCCCCAAGCTGCTCAAGTTGCACGGACTGCGCGTGCAGGACATCGACCTTTGGGAACTCAATGAGGCGTTTGCCTGCCAGGCCCTGTACTGCCAGCGTCACCTGGGCATTGATCCTGAACGGTGCAATGTCAATGGCGGCGCCATTTCGATCGGCCATCCCTATGGAATGACCGGGGCGCGCCAGGTTGGCCACGTGTTACTGGAGGGCAAGCGCCGCAAAGCCCGCTATGTGGTGGTGTCTATGTGCGTCGGCGGTGGCATGGGCGCCGCCGGGCTGTTCGAGGTGACTTGAGTGTAAGAACCCTCACGCCCGCACACGTTGGCGTGAGGGTTGGTTTGATCCCCACAACACAATCCAGGGTGGTATCCAACATGTCGATAAAACAAGAACAATACGAATTGAATGTACTGACCAGCGGCCTGTTCTTTGGTGAAGGCCCGCGTTGGCGCGATGGCAAGCTTTACATCTCGGACATGCTCGGCAAGAAGGTGTACACGATAGACGCCAGCGGGACCAAGACGGTCATCGCCCAGATGCCCCACAAGCCCAACGGCATGGGATTCCTGCCCAATGGCGACCTGATCCTCAAGCTCAATGCACGAGACCCGCCTGTATCGCTACACCCCGAGCGGTCTGGAGTTGTACGCAGACCTCTGCGACGTTTATACCGGCTACGTCGGTGACATGGTGATCGACCACAACGGCAGGATCTATGTCGATGATGTCGGCGCACGGGTGTTCGAAGGGGAGGGGTTGAAGCCTGGCCGTATCGTGATTGTCGAACCCAATGGCGAGGTGTCGGTCGGTGTCGAGGACTGCAACTTCCCTAACGGTATTGTCATCACCCCGGATCAGAAGACCCTGGTGTTCGTCGAGACGTTTGCCGAACGCCTCAGTGCCGTTGATATCGTCGACGGCAAGCTTGAAAACCGCCGGGTTCTGCTGGATCTGACGCAGGTTTTCCCCTCACCCGAAGATCGTGCCCGCAAGCGTGGCTGCATTGATGGTATCTGCATTGACGCCGAGGGCGGTATCTGGTTGAGCATGCTACGTGCAGAACAGTTCATGCGCATCAATGCCCAAGGCCAGATCACAGACCGCATCCCCATGCCCGGCTATGAGTGTGTGGCCTGCACCCTCGGTGGTGAGGATGGAAAGACGCTGTTCATGGTCTCGACCAAGGTCGATGGCGACAACATCTTCGAAGCCATGGTCAACCTGCGCACCGAAACGACGATCTTCACCACCCGTGTCGAGATTGGCAGGGGCCTGGGTCGGCCTTAGTTCAACTGTTGAACGGGCGTGGTGTCCTCACCGCGTCCTTGAGCTGACTTGCGTGCTTTTAATGAGAGTGTCTGTCGAGCGCAGCGCCATAAAAAATTGACCTGACTACAACAAATACAAGGGATCAGGGCCATGAAAAGATGTGTTTGCTTCACGCTTGCGTGTCTGGGACTGCTGGCAGCCAAGGCTGAGGCCTCCAACGGGCCGCAGTATGCCGGTTACGGCACCCAGGCGATGGGAATGGGTGGGGCGTCTATCGCCAACCCCACCGATGCGCTCGCCGCGGTCAACAACCCGGCGGGCATGGGCGCTGTCGGCACGCGGATCGATGGCAGTCTGACCGCCACCGCCGGTCAGCTTCGTTCCAATGTGCAGGGCAGCGAGAGTAGTGACGATGTGCTGCTCTTCGTACCGGGATTCGGCGCCAACTATCAGTATCAACCCGATGTAACCCTCGGTGTTGCGGTGTCTGGGTACGGTGCCGGCATCGACTATGGCAAGCCGATTCCGGCATTCGGAACATCCAATGTGAAATCCGAACTGGTGCAAATGCTGATCGCCCCTACGGCTACCTACCAGTTTCAACCCGGTCACTACCTTGGGCTGTCGGTCAAGCTCGGTTATGAGAGCCTGATGCTGCACGGGTTAGAGAACTTTGGTGCGACCAACGACAAGGATCATGCATTGGGTGCCGGCTTGGGCATCGGCTATCTGGGCACCCTCGCACCGGGACTGCGACTGGGGGTCACCTACTCGACACCGGTGCGCTTCCAGAAACTGGATGCCCACGAAGACATCATCCCCAAAGGACGTATAAACATGCCGCAGCAGGCAGGCTTGGGGTTGGCCTATGACACGGGCCCCTGGACGGTTGCCTTCGATTACCTCTGGATTGATTGGAGCCGTGAAAAGGCTCTGGCCAACTCCCTGACCCAAGGCGGAGCGCCTGGCGCCGGGAATGGACCGGGCTTTGGCTGGCGGGACCAGCATGTGTTTCGCTTTGGCGTGAACTATCAATACAGCGACAAACTGCAATTGCGCACAGGGGTGTCCCTTGCCAACCACCAGGTTCCGGACCGAGAGGCCACCCTGATCGCCATTGCCCCGTGCAATCAACCGAAAAGCGCGCACCTGGGGTTCACCTACAACGTCTCCGAGCAAATGGAAGTCACAGGCGCCTACATGTATGACTTGCGGCACATCACCAAAGGGAAGGGCGCAAGTGCGGGCTCAGAGGCCGGAGGCGAACTGCATATGTTGACGGTGGGATTGGGATACAAGTTTTAGCGCTTTACACGTCGCTTGAATCTCACGTCGTCGTGAGCGTGTGAGCGCAGGCGTTCCGCTGCAAGGAAGCGGGAGCAGTGATGAGTCTCATCAGGGCGCATCCCTTGACCCTTGCCATGGAGGCAAGGCACCGCCCGGTGCCCACGATCACCGGGCGGTGTGCTTTTACACTCCACACAGATCAGCCATTGGCCTGTGTTTTAGGCAACGCTGACGCCAGCGTAAGCCCATCCCTCTTTTACACCGCCTGCAAAAATCGCTGATTAGGGCGGACTTCTTATTCGGTGAGGTTAATTTACCGGCTCTACAGGTTCTGGTGAGCAGTGGAGGGGTGTGCATGCAGATAGCACGTTACTGAGCAGGTACATGTCCGGCATCCCGCTATAGAGACTTTCCCAGGCAACGAATGAGACTGAGCGCGCATGGCTGCGATATCTCACGACGCAAGCGGGCGGCTGCCACGGTTGATCGGCAGGGAAGTTGTTTGCGCAACTACACCAGTGCAGGCCTTCTTCTATAACTAATAGGCTGACGGGGCAGGTTGTGACCCGTGTCAGTTTCAGCGCTTCTTCAGCAGAAGACGCTACCGCGATGCGAAAGTAACTGTCGTGGGGCATAGGCATCATCCTCCAGCCGGTGTGGTATCGAACGTGTTTTCATCGATTGAGGCAATAGACCTTGATAGTCCAAAAGCGGATGCATCACCTCGGCTCCCGGTCTCCCGACAGCCACTCAAGTCCTGCGAACCGCCCCGCACGCTGCTGCGTGATTCCCTGGGGCAGCAGGTGCGGCAGCGCTAGGTCAGAGCTTCGGCAATTGCCCGATGCGCCCCATCATTTCCGTGACGATCTGCAGGTCCAGCATGAACTGTTCGACGGTCTTGAACTCGTTGTCGTTGTGCCCGGTGTACTTGACGTCGGGCATGGCCAGGCCGAATTGCACGCCGTTGGGCAGTTCATGCACCGAGGTGGCGCCGGCGGAGGTGCCGAACTGGTGTTTCATGCCCAGGTTTTCGCTGGCCACGGCCAGCAGGGCCTTGACCCATTCACCTTCGGGGTTGCGGTACATCGGGTCGGCGATTGAGTAGTCGAAAGCTGGCGCGATCCCGGACTTGCTGCTCCAGGCACTGAGTTTGTCGGCAATTTCGCTCTTGAGTACCTCGGGAGACTTGCCCTTCGGCACCCGCAGGTTGACGGCCAGCTTGAAGGTTTTGTCGTCCATGCCGACGTAGGTCAGGGAGGCGGTCAGCGGTCCCATGAAGGCATCGGCAAAGCCAACCCCCAGCTTGCTGCCCAGGTAGTCCAGGCCCCAGTTGTCGGCGGCGTAGCGGGCGGCGTCGGTGATCTGGTTGTGCTTGAGCGCGACCTTGCCGTCGAGGCCGTTGATGAAATCAAGCATCCGGGCCACCGGGTTGACCCCGGACTCAGGCTCGGAGGAGTGGGCGGAGACGCCGGTGACGGTCAGTTGCACGTCCTTGCCGACCACCTTGGCGGTCACCGTGAAATTGCCGCCGTTGCGCTTGGCGTAGTCGGCGCCGGCTTGTTGCAGGCGGGCAGCCAGTTCGGCGGGTTGCTCGGTGAGCAGGGTGGCGACCGACGTCGACGGAATCTGGTTGGTCGCCAGCCCACCGGTCATGGCGCTGATTTCGGCGCCTTTACCCTCGGCGGCGCGTCGGGGAAAACTGGCCATGACCGTGCCGTAGCCTTTCTCGGCGATCACCACCGGGTAGCCGCCATCCAGGGCCAGGTTGTAGTTGGGGGTCGGATTGCGCTCGAAGTAATAAGGAATGGCGTCGCCACTGGTTTCCTCGGTGGTGTCCACCAACAACTTGAAATTGCGTGCCAGTGGCAGCTTCTCGTCCTTGATGATCTTCATCGCATAGAGGGTCACCACGATGCCGTTCTTGTCATCCTCAGTGCCGCGGCCATACAGGCGGTCGCCGATCAGGGTGACCTTGAACGGGTCCAGTCGGGTGCCGTCTTCCAGCACCCAGTTCTCCGGCGTCACGGGCACCACATCGGCGTGGGCGTGGATGCCAACGACTTCATCGCCAGCGCCGTCCAGGGTGATTTCATAGACCCGGTTGTCGATGTTGCGAAATTTCAGATTGAAGGCCTCGGCCAGGCCCTTGATCTTGTCGGCAATCTTGAGGAACTGCGGGTTCTCGTGCTGCGGCACGCCTTCGACCTCGAAGGTGGGGATCGCCACCAGTTCGCGCAGGGTCTCGGTGGCAGCGCTGCCATATTTGACGCGCGCGTAGAGACCCAGCAGGCGATGGATTTCATTTTGCTGCTCGGCGCTCAGGCTCTGGTTGGCGAGGAAGGCATTGATGGCCGGCGCGAGGTCGTCGTTCTTGGCCAGCTCGCTTTTGCTCAGGCGCGTGAGGAACTGCCGGAAGTCCGTGACTGAGCTGTCGTTGAAGGTCTTGAGGATCGCCGCGCTCTGTTGCGGGGTGATATTGGCGTGGGCTGGCGAGCATCAGGGTGGTTGCGGCCAGGTGCTTGAGGGAAAAATCCATGATGGTGGGCATTCCTTTGCAGGTGGGTAGGGGAGATGAAACAAATCATTTCCAAATTAACACCACAACCGTACGAAAGGGCAGCCCCTGAAGTGGGAACTGTCCCACAGAAATGTCAGCGCGCCGAGATGGAACTAACCTTTCGGTCAGCCTCTAAATATCAACGGCCGTCAAAAACTCAAGGATCGCCCCATGTCCAAATCTCGTGCGTCAGTTGCAGTTGTTACCTCCCTGACGCTGGTTTGCGGTTCGGCGCTGGCATGGGCCGATCCAGGTAACGGCAAGGGGCAGGGGAACGGCAAGGGAAACCCACCCAGTAGCCAGATGCATGGCAATCAGGGTGGCCATGGCAACCCGGGTAAAAACCCCGCAGGCGGCGATTGGAGTAACGGTCCGAGCGTCAATCGCACCAGTGTGCTGGGGGTTGTCGGTGGCTACCGGGACTACTGGAGCCCCGGACCGGCCTTGCCCTCCCGGGATCCAGAAGAACCTCGCACGGGGCAAGCCGCTGCCGCCCGGCATTGCCAAGAAGCTCGATGGTCGATTGCTTGGCCACTTGCCTCATTATGATGGCTATGAATGGCAGCAGGCCGGTACCGATCTGATTCTGGTGGCCTTGGCCACCGGGCTGATTTATGAGGTGCTCACGGGAGCTTTTGATTAACGCACCCGGCCGTAGCCCCCCATGGGGTATCAACCTTCATCGAAAGCACCTCATGCTTTTAAAGAGCAAGAGTCTGCTTGCTGTGATGTCCGGGTGGCCAGGGACGGTCATGCTGGGCAAAGGTCGCCGGTTAGCCGTGGCAACGCTCAATCACCGGTAATCTTGTGCGCTGACCGGCTACCTGGCACCCGACGAACGCTGTGTCGGCCGAATGGCTCGGAGGTGCTGAGAATCGACAGTTCAATGCGTTCGCAATGCGGGCACAAGGCTTTGATCTTGGCCTTGGCCGCGCTGTCGGTGTCGGCCATTACTTCGCCGTAGACCGCGTGCTGGGCGTGGTCTTTTGGATAAGCGGTGTAATCGTAGAGCCGCATGGTTCAAACCTTGGGGTGGAGCGTCTGCCGCCGAACTCAAAGGTATAGGTCGCCAACACCGGTTCGTCCAGTGTCAGGTTTGAAAGGTGACTGGCGGTTCACCGTGCGGCACCGGCTTACGCTGAGTCACACCGACGGCCCCGGCTGCGAGCGCTTGAACTGGGCAAGCTCCAGGGTGATTTCCTTGGCCACCTGATTGATTTCCCCGCGCAGCCATTTGTGCGCGGGCGCTGCGTGCAGGCGTTCGTGCCAGACCTGGGAGACGGTGAAACCCTCCACCTCTACGGGCGGCTCGAACAGTTGCAGGGGGACTTCCTTGGCGATGCGCAAGGCCGTCAGCTCGGCGATCATGCCGATCATGTCGGTTTGCGAAATCAGGATGTGCGCCAGCAGAAAGTGCGGCACCGTCAGGGAGGTCTTGCAGCGGATGTCGTGTTGTTCGTAGAGGCTGTCGATGGCCTCCTTGACCGCCCCATGGTTACTGCTGATGCGCAGGTGCTTGCCGTTGCGAAACTGCTCCAGGGAGAGGCTGCCGTTGATCTCGGGATGGCCGACACGCACCACTGACTTGAGCCGGTCGGAAAACAGTTTGCGCTCATGGAAAGTGGCCGGGGCGCTTTTTTCATTCCAGATGATCAGGTCCAGCTTGCCGTCCTTGAGCAGCGGCAGATCCTCTTTGGGGCGCAGCGGCTGGATGTTCAGCTCGACCCCGGGCGCGACGTCGGCCAGGCGCACCATCAGGCGCGGCAGGAGGATAAACCCGATGTAGTCGCTGGTGGCGATTTCAAAGCTGCCCTGGAATTGACCGGGGTCGAAGGCCTTGACCGGTTCAATCAGCTTGTTCAGCGCGGCCAGGCTCTGCTGCAAGGGCTCCACCAACTCCAGGGCGCGGCTGGTCGGCAACATGCCACGGCCCATGGAGACAAACAGCGGATCGTTGAACAGCAGGCGCAGGCGAGCCAGGGTATGGCTCACCGCCGACTGGGTCATGTTCAGTTGCTCGGCGGTGCGAGTGACATTGCACTCGTTGAGCAGGCAAAAGAACACGTGCAAGGATTTCATATCGACGTTTTGCATGTGCCGGGCGCTGGCCTCGCGGTGAAGGATGGACAATACCGGCCGCCACTTTACCGAGGTTTGCCCACGAAAGCTGGTCAAGGCTTCAGACCATCGGCACCAGCGTATGGGCAAAGTCCTTGCGCCGCTCCATCAGTTGCAGGGTCTGGGCCTGCGCGCCCTGGAGCAAGGCGGTCTCGTCGACCAGGGTACTGCGGCCGTTTTCCAGGATCACCTTGCCGTCCACCAGCACGGTTTTCACATTCGAGCCGCGCGCCGAGTACACCAGGTTCCACAGCACGTTGGTCTGGGTCCCTTCCCAGACGATCGGGCACATGTTCGGCTGAGCCAGGTCGAGCAACAGCAGGTCGGCGCGCTTGCCGACTTCGATCGAACCGATCTCCCGGTCCATGCCCAGTACCCGGGCACCCTCGATGGTCGCCATGCGCAAGGCGACATTCGCCGGCAGGGCGGCGGCATCCAGGCGATGGGCCTTCTGCAGCAGTGAGGCAAATTTCATTTCTTCGAACAGATCGAGGCTGTTGTTGCACACGTTGCCGTCGGTGCCCAGGCCGACGCGGATGCCGGCGGCGAGCATTTCCGGGACCCGGGCGATCCCACTGGCCAGCTTGGCGTTGCTGCTGGGGCAGTGGGCGACTGCGGTGCCGGTGTCGGCCAGGCGCTTGATCTCTTCATCGTTGAGCCACACGCAGTGGGCGATCAGGGTCTTTTCGCCAAGGATGCCCATCTGGTCCAGCATCGGGATCGAGCGTTTGCCGAAGTGCTGGAGCACTGCCTGTTCTTCTTCCTTCTGCTCGCACGCGTGGGTGTGGATGCCGATCCCGTAGTCGCGCGCGCAGTCGCGGGCATGGGCGTAGGCCTTGGGTGAGCAATAGAACAGGTGTTCCAGGCCCATCCACACCCGCACGCGACCGTCGTGGGCCATGTGGTGGGTTTCGATCAGTTGGCGATTGGCGTGCGGGCTCTCAAAGAAGTCTTTGCCGGGCAGGTCGGCGGCATAGGGCGCCAGGTGCACACGAATGCCGATTTCACCGGCGGCGTCGGCGCAGCGATGCATGAAGCGGTACATGTCCATGACGCAGGTGGTGCCGCTCTTCAGGGCCTCCAGGTAACACAGGCGCGCGGCGTGGTAGGCGTCCTCGGCGTTCATGGCCCGGTGTTCGAGCTGGTAGTAGGGCAGCCATTGCATCAGCGGCAGGTTTTCGGTGATGCCGCGCATCAGGCTGGAGTGCGAGTGGGCATCGACCAGGCCTGGTAACAGGGCCATCTGGCCTTGACAGTCGATGACTTTGGCGTCGGCGGGCAAGGGCATGTGATCGCCCTGACCGATGGCTTCGATGATGCCGTCGCGGATGACCACATGGCCGTTGGCGAGGACCTGGTCCTGGGGATTGACGGTGAAGATGATTGCGTTGCGGATCACGGTGTAGCTCATGGCTGGGTCCTTGTTTTTTTTGTGGTTGGGGGGGCAGATCCGTTGCTGCGGTGATGGCGGCTTAGGGTTCCGCCCTTACGGCGGGTCACTTTTTTTACAAACGCCTAAAAAAAGTAACCAAAAAAACGCTTGCCCCGGCGTTCGGCCCCTCGCTAAGGCTCGGGGTTCCTTCGCTACGGTATCCATCCGGGGGCATCGCCTACGGTTTGCTTCGCTGCACCTCCTCTCGATGTATGCGGCTTCGCCGCACGGCGCTACGCGCCTTCCCCCTGATGGACACCTTCGCTCAGCCTGCCGAAGGGGCAGGTGGATCAAGATCAAAGGCCAGAGCACGGCGACCTGACAGTCGGCCTGCTTGTACTGGTGTTCGAATCTCCCCCGTAGCAGCTGTCGAGCCCGCGAGGCTGCGTTCGAGGACGCAGTCCTCGCCGCCCCTCAATACCTCGTACATCACCTAATACTGCACCCGCATCACCAAGAACACCGACAGCGCCGCCACCCACCACATGATGGGCTTGACCGTGTGTGCCTTGCCGATCAGCAGTTTGAGCAGGACGAAGACGATGAAGCCCAGGGCGATGCCCAGGGTGATGGAGTAGGTCAGGGGAATCAGCAGGATCACCAGGAATGCCGGAATCGCTTCTTCATAGGACTTCCAGTCGATTTTGCTGATGGTGTCCATCATGAACACGCCGATCATGATCAGCACCGGTGCCGTGGCGATTGCCGGAACCAGGGACAGCAGGGGGGAGAGGAACAGGAATGGCAGGAACAGCACGGCGGCGACCAGGGCGACCATGCCGGTGCGCCCGCCCTGGGAAATGCCGGCGGCCGATTCGATGTAGGCCGTCGCCGGGCTGGTGCCCAGGGGCGCCGAGGCCAGGGCGGCGAGGGCGTCGACATGCATTGACTGCTTGATGTTGCGCGGGTTGCCGTCGGCGTCCTTGAGGTCGCCCGCTTCGGAGATGCCGAGAAAGGTCGACAGCGACTCGAAGAAGTTGGTGAACACCAGCACGAAGATGTACGGCAGGTATTCGATGTGCAGCGAGCCCAGCAAGTCGACCTGGCCGAGGAAGCTGAAGTCCGGCGCGGCGAACAGCCCGCTCCAGTTGACCAGCGTGACCGTGCTGGCGCCTTCGGGCCAATAGGCCGTGGCATCGCCCCACAGGCGACCGATCGGGATCGCCAGCAAGGTGGTGCAGATGATCCCCAGGATCAGCGCCCCCGGCACCTTGCGCGCCACCAGGGCAATGGTGATCACCAGGCCGGCGAGGAAGGTCAGGATGATCGGATTGAACGGTGCCGCGTGCACCACGGTGAACGGGTCGGCGCTGATGAACTTGGCGTTCACCAGGCCAATCAGCGCGATGAACAGGCCCATGCCACAGGAAATCGCATTGCGCAGGCTTGCCGGGATGCCGTCGATCACCGCCTGGCGCACGTTGAAGAAGGCCAGCACGGTGAAGATCACACTGGCCCAGAGTACGCAGCCCAGGGCGATCTGCAGCGGGATCTTGGCGCCCACCACCATGGTGTAGGCGAACAGGATGTTGATCCCCATGCCGGGGGCGATGAGGATCGGGTTGCGCGCGTAGAGGGCCATCGCCAGGGTGCCGAGAAAGCTCACCAGCACAGTGGCGGTGACCCCGGCGGAGAAGGGGATGCCGGCCGCCGCGTTGATGTCCGGGTTGACCACAATCACGTAGGCCGCCGCGAGGAAGGTGGTAGCCCCGGCGATGATCTCGCGCCTCAGGGTCGAACCTTCACGGTGGATGCCGAAGTAGTTTTCCAGCCATAACCTGAGCCTTGCGATAAGCCCGATGGGCGCACCACGCAAACTGACCGGTTGGTTCATGTTGATCTCCTCAAAGCGGCAAGGCTCGGTTGTTTGTTGTTGTTATATTTTTTGGGTTTGATTCGAGTCGAACATGGGTCAGGCGGATGACGTGGCGAAAATGCCCGACATCACGGTGAAACCGGGCAAGCGTTTGATCCGGTCGGTCCAGCGCCTTATCGCGGGGTAGTCGATCAGGCTGATACCGGCCTCGTCGGACAACATCACATAGGGAAAACAGGCGATGTCGGCCACGGTCGGCAAAGGTCCGCTGCAGACCCATCCCTGGTGTTGCCGCTCGCTGAACCACAGGTGTTCGTCGAGGATGCGGAACAGGGCATGGGCGCCGCTTCGGGCTTTTTCGGCGTCAAGATCATAGTTGAAAACATCCGCCAGGCGCGCGGCCGAGGCTGTGGAGGTGATGCCGTCGGCAAACGCCAGCCACATGTTGACCTCACCCAGGCGGCGCGGGTCCTGCACCGGGTACCAGGTGCCGCTGGCATCGTAGCGGGCGGCCAGGTAGGTGAGGATCGCCTGGGCGTCGCGCAGGACGTAACCGTCGTCGTCGAGCACCGGCAACTGGCCGAGGGGGTTGATGGCCAGGAAGGCCTCGCCCTTGTGCTCCTTGCCTGGGTAAAACTCCAGATCCACCGTGCTGAAATCCACGCCCAGCAGGTTCATGAACAGGCGCAGCTTGTAGCAGTTCCCGGACAGCTCGTAGTTGTAGAGTGTGATCACCTGCCTGCTCCCCTTAAAGATCGAGCACCAACAGCTCGGATTTGCTGCGCGATACACAAGGCATCAGGCAGCGGTTGCCTTGCCGCTCTTCGCGGGTCAGGTAGACGTCTCGGTGCTCCGGCTCGCCGTCCACCACCGCGGTGCGACAGGTCCCGCACACGCCTTGTTCGCACGAAGTGTCGAGCGTGATCCCGCGGGCCTTGAGGCTGTCCGCCAGGCTGACGCCGGCCGGCACGGTAAATTCCTCGCCGCTGTGTTGCAGGCGTACCCGGAAGGGTTGGTCCTGGTCATGGCTGACCGTGTTGGCGAAGAGTTCGAAGTGCACCTGGCTGTCGCTCCAGCCGGCTTCGCTGGCCAGGGTGCTGACCAGGTCGATCAGGGCCTTGGGGCCACAGACATACAGGTGGGTGCCGGCGTTCGCCTGTTGCAGCACGATACGCAGGCGTTCGCGGGTCTGCTGCGGGTCCAGGCCGGTGTGGATGCAGTTGTGCCGCAGCTGATGCAGGCGTTCGGGGAACGCCACGTGGGACTCGCTGCGCACAAAATAATGCAACTCGTAGGGCCGATCGGCAGCCTGCAAGGCAGCGCCCATGGCCAGCAGCGGGGTGATGCCGATCCCGCCGGCAATCAGAATCCCGGCGGTGCCCGGGACCAGACGGAAATTATTCTTCGGCGCCGAGATGCGCAGACGCTCACCGGCCTTCAGGTCGTGGTGCAGCGAGCGGGAACCACCACGCGACTGCGCCTCCAGCTTGACTCCGATCACCAGGTGCTCGCGCTCGTCGGGGGCGTTGACCAGCGAGTACTGGCGCACCAGCCCGCCGGGTGTGTGCACATCGATATGAGCACCCGCCTCGAAGCTGAAGCCGCCATCGGCGGGCAGGGCCAGCTTAAGGGCGACGATCTCGCTGGCGGTGGTCCAGTGCTGCAGCACCTCGACCTCCAGGGTCTGCGCCGGACGGCGTGCCGTTGTGGCAGGCGCGATGCGCAAGCTGTCGGGAGGTCGGCGGGTGGCGATCAGTCCGGCCTGGTTTTCCAGGCGCTGGCGCAGCACGTTGAGGATCCGGTTATGCCAGCGCAGTGGGTCGATGCCGGGGTGCCCAGCGAGGGTGCTGCTGTGCACGATGGTGCGCTCGGCACTCGCCGGTTGCAGCCAGAATTGCACCTGGCAGGGCTGCTCGCCGCTGCGCCAGGACAGTTGCAGTTGGTTGTCGGTCTGTTGCAGGTGTACCGAGTCGAGCTGGCAGTCCGGGTCCAGCTGGGCATAGCCGGCCAGGGCCTGGCGCACGTCGTCGAGGGCGGCCCGGAAGGGCAGGCTGCGCAGGTGCAAAGCCAGGGGTGGAAGGGCCGGTGCCGGCAGTGCTTGAGCCTGTTGTGGCTGCAGGTTGATCCAAATCATCCCGTGCGTTTCGCTCACCGCAAAGGTCCGCGCGCACACGCTGGCCGGTGGCGTGCTTTGCGAGGATGCCGGAATCAGCGTGCAGCGGCCATCGCCGCCCTGGTACTGCCAGCCGTGGTATTGGCAGCGCAGCCGGGAGCCGAGGTTGACGCCCAGGGTGAAACGCACGCTGCGGTGCGGGCAGCGGTTTTCCCAGGCGTTGACCTGTTGCGCGTCATCGCGCCAGAGCGCCAGCTCCACGCCGAGCAACTGACCGTGAAACACATGGCGCAGGGCAAGGTCGCTGCTCTGGGCCACCGGGTACCAACGATTGTCGGGCTGCGTCATGGCTGGCCTCCCGCGGCCTGTACCGGCTGGTAAGTGCCGTAGCGAATGCCCTTGTCGCGCAACCAGCGGCGATAGGCACTGGACATCGCGTCGGCCCGGGTCGGGATCTCGAATTTCGGGTCCAGGGGCAGGGTCCGGGGCAGGTGATTGGAGAGGATCATCAGGTCCTGGCTGAAAATGGTCTGCTGGAACAGGCGCAGATCGCGGTCGCTGCTGGTGGCGTCGACATAAGCCAGGACCACATGGGCGATGCACCACTCTTCATCCAGCGGCTGGACAAACAGGCAGATGGCGTCGCGTCGCTCTGGTTGCTCGGGGCTGGTCTTGTACAGAATGGCGACGAAGGGGCGGGTCACGCGGTAGACGTAGTGCGCCTCGATGGCCTGTTTCGACCCGGCGGCTGCCATGGGTTGGAATATGCGGCAGTCGGTGGCCAGGATCTCGTCCCGCTCCTGGTCGACCTCCACCCTATAAGTGCTGATGTCGGTGTAGGGTTCGGCCCCGAGAAAGCCGGCATGGACGTAGGGGAAGTGCGCCATGTCGAGAAAGTTTTCCACCACGCGCAGGCCCGAGGCATGCACCTTCATCGAGCCGGCTCCCAGCACCCGGCGATCGGGTTCATCGAATTCCGCTATCTGGAAAAATCCCGCGTCGGGTTCGCCCAGGCAGACCCAATGGGTGTGATACAGGGTGGTGGTGCGGCAAGGCGAGCCGCCGTCGTCGTCGCGTGTGGCGCTGAAGTGACCCTCGGCATCACGGCCAAAGCGGATCTCGTGCCCCAACAGCGAGGTACGGTAGATCCTGCCGTCGACCAGGTCTTCCACGACGGCCAGTGGATACCACTGGTTCCAGATGCTCGATTCGATACTCATAGGTTCCTCACCGGCGGATTTTTCTTTTTTCGCGACAGTAGAGAAATCCAGGGCATGAAACTAACGAGTAATGCTAATGGCTGGTATGAACAAAAATACTACCTGGAAAAAAGACCGGCCAGGCACCGCCAACATCGCCGATACCTGACCCACCGCCCTCGCGAGCAAGCCGCAAGCGGGCGCCCGGTCCCACAGGTTTGGTAGGTGTACGCAACACTTGCGAACCCCCAAAACCCACGGTAGGAGCGAGCTTGCTCGCGATGAGAGCGGTCCAGTCTTCCCCTCAGTGAGAGTGTCGTGGCTCGCCGCTGCGGGCGATGATGCGCAGGTGCAGGGTGGCCGGTTCCAGGCAGCCGCCGGTGGACAGCTGCCCGACCAGTTGCCGGTAAAGTTCCTGCCACGGGGTTTGCGAGGCCGGAATGTTCGGCTCCCAGGCTGCCCGGCGTCGGGCCATTTCGGCTTCGTCCACCAGCAGGTTGACCGTCCGCGCATTGAGGTCGACGCTCAGCCGGTCATTGGTCTTGAGCAGGGCCAGGCCACCGCCCACGGCGGCTTCCGGGGACATGTTGAGGATCGACGGGCTCGCCGAAGTGCCGCTCTGGCGGCCGTCGCCCAGGCAGGGCAGGGAGTCGATGCCTTGCTTGATCAGCGCCGCGGGCGGGGCCATGTTCACCACCTCGGCGCTGCCCGGGTAGCCCACGGTGCCGACGCCACGGATCACCAGGATGCAGCGCTCGTCGATCTCCAGCGCCGGGTCGTTGATCCGCGCGTGGTAGTCCTCCGGCCCCTCGAACACAATGGCCCGCGCTTCGAAGCTGTTCTCCGCGCCGGGCTCGGACAGGTAAGTCTTGCGGAACGCTTCGCCGACCACCGACATCTTCATGATCGCGCTGTCGAAGAAGTTGCCGCTGAGCACGATGAAGCCGGCGCGGTGCTTGAGCGGAGTGTCGAAGGGGTGGATCACATCGGTGTTGCTGGTCAGGGTGCTGCGCACGATCTCGCCGATGGTCTGGCCGCTGACCGAGGCACAGTCCTCGTGCAGGCGCCCGGCCTTTTGCAGTTCGTGCATCACCGCCGGTACGCCGCCAGCGCGGTGGAAACCTTCGCCCAGGTACTTGCCGGCCGGCATGCAGTTGACCAGCAGCGGCACGTCTTCGCCAATCCGTTGCCAATCATCCAGGCTCAACTCGACACCCATGTGCCGGGCGATGGCGATCAGGTGCGGCGGGCAATTGCTCGAGGCGCCCAGGGCCGAGGCCACGGCAATGGCGTTCTCGAAGGCTTCGCGGGTCATGATCTGCGACGGTCGCACGTCCTGGCGCACCAGTTCGCAGATGCGCTTGCCGGTGGCATAGGCCATCTGGCCGCGCTCGCGATAGGGCGCCGGGATGCTCGCGCAGCCGGGCAGGGACATGCCCAGCGCTTCGGCCAGGGCGTTCATCGACAAGGCGGTGCCCATGGTGTTGCAGTGACCCACCGAAGGCGAGGCTGCGGTGGTCATTTCCATGAAGCCTTCGTAATCGATATCGCCGGCGGCGAGCAGGTTGCGCGCATGCCAGAGCACGGTGCCGGAGCCGATCAGTTCACCCTTGTGGTGACCGTCGAGCATCGGTCCGCCCGACAGCACAATCGCCGGCAGGTCGGTGGTTGCGGCTGCCATCAGGCAGGCTGGCGTGGTCTTGTCGCACCCGGTGGTGAGCACCACGCCATCGAGTGGATAGCCGTGCAGGATTTCCACCAACCCCAGGTAGGCCAGGTTGCGGTCCAGCGCGGCGGTGGGACGGCGAGTCTGCTCGGCAATCGGGTGCACCGGGAATTCCATGGGAATGCCGCCGGCATCGCGGATCCCGGCCTTGACCCGTTGCGCCAGCTCCAGGTGGTGCCGGTTGCAGGGCGTCAGGTCGCTGCCGGTCTGGGCGATGCCGATGATCGGGCGGCCCGATTGCAGCTCTTCGCGGGTCATGCCGTAGTTCATGTAGCGCTCGACATACAGCGCCGTCATGTCGGCGTGGGCCGGGTCGTTGAACCATTGCTCGCTACGCAGCGGGCGCTTCGGGGTGTCAGTCATGATTCATGGCTCTCTTATAATTGGATGATTCGACAACCGCCGTCGGGCTCACAGGGCGGGCAGGCCTCGGGACGCCAGGTTGCGCAACAAGGCGCCGACGCCAAAGGTCCATGGCGTGGCGACTGAACTGTGGGTGACCTGGTTGTGCAGGCTGCCGAGCAACGGGCTGCTGATACGCACCTGGTCACCGAGTTTATGGGTGAAGCCGCTGCCGACGTGATCACGGTCCTCGGTCGGGGCGAACAGGGTACCGAGAAACAGCAGGAAACCGTCGGGATATTGGTGATTGGCGTTGAGGGTCTGTCGGGCCAGGTCCTCGGGGTCGCGGCTGATCTGGCTCATGGAACTGGAGCCGTGCATCCGGTAGCCGTCCGTGCCCTCGACCTGCAGGTCGACCACGCAGGCGCGTACATCCTCCAGGCTGAACTGCTCGTCGAACAGGCGAATGAACGGGCCGATGGCACAGGACGCGTTATTGTCCTTGGCCTTGCTCAGCAACAGCGCGCTGCGCCCCTCGAAATCTCGCAGGTTGACGTCGTTGCCCAGGGTCGCGCCATGGATCTGCCCACGGCTGTTGACCGCCAGCACCACTTCCGGCTCCGGATTGTTCCAGATCGAGCCGGGATGAATGCCGATCTGGCTGCCGCTGCCGACGGCGGAAAGGACCGGCGCCTTGGTGAAGATTTCCGCGTCCGGGCCGATGCCCACTTCCAGGTACTGCGACCACATGCCCTGTTCGATCAACAGTGCCTTCAACTGCGTCGCCTGTGCGGAGCCGGGGACGATCGAGCGCAGGTTGTCGCCAATCACCCCATGGACGATCGCCCGCACCTGCTCGGCCTTGCCGGCATCGCCACCGGCCTGCTCTTCGATGACGCGCTCGATCATGCTCGCGGCGAAGGTCACGCCAGCGGCCTTGATCACTTGCAGGTCCAGCGGTGGCAGCAGGTAGGGTTGGCTCGGGTCGGCGTCAGGGCCGGTATTGGCCAGCAGGTTGTCGACGCTGGTCAGGAAGGTGCCGGGGGTTTGGCGCACATCGGCCAGGGGGCTGTCCGACTCCAGCAAATCACTCAGGGTCGCGAAGCGCTGCGACAGGTCGAACACGCCATCGGCCCGCAAGACAATCAGCGAAGGGCCGGCAATCGGCCCTGGAACCCAGGCGCGGCCAATCAAGGTGCCGGCCACGCCATCGACCGGCAGGGTGTTCTCGGGAGTAAGCAGTAACGACATGGCAAATCTTCCTGGTCCGTAAAGGCTTCACGCTATGACCAGCACTCGATAAACTCCAATGAGATATTTTCAGTAATCGATAACTCCTGGTTATTGTTTGACGAGGCGCACCCATGTCCGAACTGTCATTCTCCAGCTTCTGTGGCTGGCTCAAATTCCGCCACCTGCTGCTGATCGACACCCTGGGCCGCACCCGCAACATGCACCTGGCGGCGCAGCAGATGAACCTCAGCCAGCCGGCCATCAGCAAGATGCTCAAGGAAATCGAAAGCCTGCTCGGCTTTGCCCTGTTCGAACGCCAGCCGCGCAGCATGCCGCCCACGGCGCTGGGCGAGCATGTCTTGCGGTACGCGCAGATCGCCCTGAATGACGCGCGTTCGTTCGTCGAGCAGATCGGCAGCCTGCGCGAGGGGGGCCATGGTCATCTCAAGGTCGGCGGGATCTTTGCCGCCACCGCCATCGCCCTGCCCGAGGCCATCTTGCAGATCAAACAGCGCTGGCCGCTGTTGTCGATCGAGGTGGTGGAGCAGACCAGCAACCACCTGATGGAGATGCTCGAAGAGAAAAAACTCGACCTGGCGGTAGCCCGCTTCACCGAGCACAGCCAGGCACAACGCTACGACTTCCAGCCCTTGGCCCCGGAACCGTTCTGCATCGTGGTCAACAGCCGCCACCCGCTGGCCGACGCCGGGCCGATCTCCTTGCAACAGTTGGTCGACCTGCCGTGGATTCTGTACCCAGTGGGCACGCCGATTCGTGCGCGCATGGAACTGGCGTTCGCCGACGCCGGGGTAGCGCTGCCGCGCAATACCGTGGACACCATCTCCATGCAGACCTTCCTCCAGGTCCTGCAGCGCGGGCCGATGATCGGCATGCTGCCGGATGCCATGGTCCATCCGCTGCTGGAAAGCGGCCAGTTGAAAGCCCTCGACACCCCCCTGCACCTGGCGCCTCAGGACTACGGCATCCTCACCCGCAAGGGCGAGCAACTGGTGGGAGCGGCCCTGGAGTTCGCGCAAATCCTCACTGAAAACGCGCGCCTGGCCAGGGATCAGGGGGCAGCAAACGGGGCAGGCGAAGGGCAAATTCGATAACGCTTGGTTATCGGTTAATCCAAAAATGCCATTGGGAAAGAATCGATTCGCGGCAGTAGAGTACCGACCAGATTTCCCTCTGGGTCAGGAGACTGTCATGCCCGAACTGTCCGGTCACAACTTCATCGCCGGTGGCCGTAGCGCCGCCGGCTCCGTGGTCCTGCACAGCGTTGATGCGACTACCGGGCAGCCGCTGCCCAACGCCTTCATCCAGGCCACGGCCGAGGAAGTGCATGCCGCTGCCACCGCGGCCCATCAAGCCAGCGCGATCTACGGCAACTTGCCGGCCGAGCGCCGGGCCGAATTCCTCGACGCCATCGCCAGCGAGTTGGACGCCCTGGACGAGCAGTTCGTGGCCCTGGTCTGCCGCGAAACCGCGTTGCCAGCGGCACGCATCCAGGGCGAACGGGCCCGTACCAGCGGGCAGATGCGCCTGTTCGCCCAGACCCTGCGCCGGGGTGACTTCCTCGGCGCGCGGATCGATTTGCCGCTGCCTCAGCGCCAGCCCCTGCCTCGGGTGGATCTGCGCCAGTGCCGCCTGGGCGTCGGCCCGGTCGCGGTGTTTGGGGCCAGCAACTTTCCCCTGGCCTTTTCCACCGCCGGTGGCGACACCGCCGCGGCCCTGGCCGCTGGCTGCCCGGTGGTATTCAAGGCCCACAGCGGGCACATGGCGACGGCCGAACAGGTGGCCTTGGCTATCATTCGCGCCGCCGAGAAAACCGGCATGCCGGCCGGGGTGTTCAACATGATCTTCGGTGCCGGCGTCGGTGAGGCGCTGGTCAAGCATCCGCTGATCCAGGCAGTCGGCTTCACCGGTTCGCTCAAGGGTGGCCGGGCGCTGTGCGACATGGCCGCTGCCCGGGCGCAGCCGATCCCGGTGTTCGCCGAGATGAGCAGCATCAATCCGGTACTGGTGTTGCCGCAGGCACTAGAGGTGCGCGGCGAGCAGATCGCCCGCGAACTGGCCGCCTCGGTGGTGATGGGCGCGGGGCAGTTCTGTACCAATCCGGGCCTGGTGATCGGCATTCGTTCACCGCAGTTCAGCGCTTTGCTGCAGTCCCTCAGCGCGCTGATCGCCGAACAGCCCGGGCAGACCATGCTCAACGCCGGCGGCCTGCGCAGTTATGTCGAAGGCTGCGCCACCTTGCGCGCCCATCCCCAGGTCACACACCTGGCCGGGCAGGCGCAGGCGGGCAATCAAGCCCGGGCGCAACTGTTCCTGGCCGACGTCCAGTTGCTGCTTGGCGGTGACGAACTGCTGCAGGAGGAAATCTTCGGGCCGGCCACGGTGGTGGTCGAAGTGGCTGATCGCACTGAATTGCTGGCGGCCTTGCAGGGGCTGCGCGGACAACTGACCGCCACCCTGCTGGGTGAGCCGGCCGAGCTTGCACACGCTGCCGACCTGGTGGCGGTGCTGGCGCAAAAAGTCGGCCGGGTGCTGGTCAACGGTTACCCGACCGGTGTCGAGGTGTGTGACGCCATGGTCCACGGCGGCCCCTGGCCGGCGACGTCCGATGCCCGTGGTACCTCGGTGGGCACCCTGGCCATCGACCGCTTCCTGCGTCCGGTGTGCTACCAGAACTTCCCGGATGCCTTGCTTCCCGAAGCGCTGCGCAACAGCAATCCATTGGGGCTGACGCGCCTGGTCAACGGAGAAAAAACCACCCAGGCACTCTAGTCCAAGCAGCAACGCCGGGTGAATTGCTCGCCCGGCATGACCCATTCGATAAAAACAATCAGGCATGTCCACATGCCCAGGGGTTACCTCCATGCAAACGATATCCGAGCATCTGCCTGCGCAGGCGCAAGCCAGCGAACTCGACTTTGAAGACCGCACCTACCGCAAAGTGATCTGGCGCATCCTGCCGGTGCTGCTGCTGTGCTACATGGCCGCCTACCTGGACCGGGTCAACATCGGCTTCGCCAAGCTCGACATGCTCAACGAGCTGCAATTCAGCAACACCGTCTACGCCCTTGGCGCCAGCATGTTCTTCTGGGGCTACTTCCTCTTCGAGGTGCCCAGCAACCTGTTGCTGCATCGCTTCGGCGCGCGCTTCTGGATCGCCCGGATCATGCTCAGTTGGGCGGTGATCTCCATGGCCGTGGCCTACACGGTGCCGCTGGCGGGGATCTTCGGGATTGAGTCGAGCACCATGTTCTATGTGCTGCGGTTCCTGCTGGGGATCTGTGAAGCGGGCTTCTTTCCCGGGGTGATCCTGTACCTCAACTACTGGTTCCCGACCCATCGCCAGAGCCGGGTGATGTCCGGGTTCCTGATGGCCATGCCGATCAGCCTGACCCTGGGCGGTATCCTCTCCGGCTGGCTGATGAACAGCATGCAAGGGGTGCATGGCCTTTCGGGCTGGCAGTGGATGCTGATCATCGAGGGTATTCCGTCGATCATCATGGCCTTCGTGGTCATCGCTTGCCTGGCCGACAACATCGACAAGGCCAAGTGGCTGTCAGCCGCCGAAAAAGCCATGCTCAAGGCCAATCTGCAGACCGACAACCAGGGCAAGGTATCGCGCCTGGGCGAGGTGTTCTTCAACCCGCGTGTGTGGTTGCTGGTGCTGATCCTGCTGACCTTCAACACCGGTTTCTATGGCCTGGCGTTCTGGATGCCGTCGATCATCAAGAGCACCGGCATCACCAACAGCCTGCACATTGGCCTGCTGACAGCGATTCCCTATGCGGTGGCCACGGTGGCGATGCTGCTCAATGCACGCCACTCCAACCGTACCGGCGAGCGTCGGCTGCATGCGGCGATTCCGGCCTTCATCGGCGGCGCCGGGCTGATCCTCAGTGCTTTTTTTGCCGACAACCTGGTGCTGTCCGTGCTGTTCCTCAGCGTCGCCGCTTCGGGGATCCTCAGCCTGATGCCGATTTTCTGGACCTTGCCGGGCACCGTGCTGTCGGGGGTGGCGGCTGCGGCCGGGATCGGCATGATCAACGCCATCGGCAACCTGTCCGGCTTCACCGGCTCGATGATCACCGCCGTGGCCGAGAACCTCACGGGCAACATCAACAACGGTACTTACGTGCTGGCGGTGTGTCTGTTCATCAGCGGCGCGTTGATCCTGGCGATCCCTGCGGCGATGCTCGGGCGGACGGCGAAAACCGCGGCCGGCAGCGCTAACCTGGAGCGAGTATGAAGATGCAGAACAAGCGGGTGCTGGTGACGGCGGCCGGGCAGGGCATCGGGTTGGCCAGTGCGATTGCCTTTGCCGAGGCGGGTGCGCAGGTGTTCGCCAGCGATATCGATGTGCGTGGGCTGCAAGGGATCCCGGGCATCGAAGCCCTGACCCTGGACGTCACCTCGGCCAGCGCCATCAGCGAGGCGTGCCAGCGAATCGGTGCCCTGGATGTGCTGTTCAATTGCGCCGGGTATGTGCACAGCGGCAACATCCTGGAGTGCGATGAAGCGGCCTGGGCCCGGTCCATGGACGTCAACGTGACCGCCATGTACCGGATGATCCGCGCGGTGCTGCCGGGCATGCTCGAGCGTGGCGGTGGTTCGATCATCAACATGTCCTCGGTGGTCTCCAGTGTCAAAGGCGTGCCCAATCGTTTTGCCTACGCTGCGAGCAAGGCGGCGGTGGTGGGCCTGACCAAGGCGGTCGCCGCCGACTTCATCGGCCAGGGCATTCGCTGCAACGCGATTTGCCCGGGCACCGTGGAATCGCCGTCGCTGCGCCAGCGGATCGCCGAACAGGCGGCGCAGCAGGGCGTGGCCGAGGCGCAGGTGTACCAACAGTTCCTCGACCGCCAGCCCATGGGCCGCATCGGCAGCGCCACGGAGATCGCCCAGTTGGCCTTGTACCTGGGCAGCGACGCCTCGGCCTACACCACCGGTGGCGTGCATGTCATCGATGGCGGCATGAGTAACTGAGCGCCACCGGGCACCCCTTTAAGTAGCAGGAGCGAGATATGAAATTAGTGCGTTATGGCGACAAGGGTTCGGAAAAGCCGGGCCTGCTGGATGCCAACCAACAGCTTCGCGACCTCTCTGGCCACGTTGTGGACATTGCCGGGCAGACCCTGACCCCACAAGGCCTGGCGGCCCTGGCGGCGATCGACCCCGCGAGCCTGCCACCGGTGCTCGGTCAGCCACGGATCGGCGCCTGCGTCGGCCAGGTGGGCAAGTTCATCTGCATTGGCCTGAACTACGCCGACCATGCCGCCGAGTCGAACATGGAAGTGCCGAAGGAGCCGATCATCTTCAGCAAATGGACCAGCGCCATCTGCGGCCCCAACGACAACATCGAGATCCCCCGTGGCTCGCTCAAGACCGATTGGGAAGTCGAACTGGGCGTGGTCATCGGCAAGGGCGGGCGCTACATCGATGAGGCCAATGCCATGGATCACGTGGCAGGTTACTGCGTGATCAACGATGTCTCCGAGCGCGCCTGGCAACTGGAACGCGGCGGTACCTGGGACAAGGGCAAGGGCTTCGACACCTTTGGCCCGATCGGCCCGTGGCTGGTCACCCGCGATGAAGTCGCCGACCCCCATGCGCTGGACCTGTGGCTGGAAGTCGACGGCCACCGCTACCAGAATGGCAACACCCGTACGCTGATCTTCACGGTGCCGCAACTGATCGCTTACCTGAGCCGTTGCATGAGCCTGCAACCCGGCGACATCATCTCCACCGGCACCCCACCGGGCGTCGGCCTGGGCATCAAGCCCGACCCCGTCTACCTGCGCCCCGGCCAGACCATGCGCCTGGGCATCGCCGGGTTGGGAGAGCAGCTGCAGGTGACGGTGCAGGCGGATTGAGCCTCACCCCTCACCGCTGGCGGGTCATGAGGTCAGGCGCGCTCAGGATATGACGTTATGACCCAAGGCCCCGCCAGCAATGGACGGGGCTTTTTTTGCGCTGTCCGAAGCTGGCCAATGGAGAACTTCATGGTGAAGCAGTTGGGGTGAACCCGGCCGTCAATCCTTGCCGGGATACCGCGTTTGCGCCGGGCGGTCAGCCAGACGCCGAGGAGGTTGAGAATGACAGCGATGATTTCAAGATCGGACATTACGACTTCCTCGTGCGTGACCTTGGCGGGCCAGGATCAGAAGTTGACCGAAGCACTCAAGCGGGCGGTCAGCGGTGCTCCCTGGAACAGATACTTGTCGCCCATGTACTCACCGACATCGCGCCAGTAGCGCTTGTCGAACAGGTTGTCGACGGTCAGGCGGAACACCGTGTCGTAGCCGTCAATGCGCGTGCTGTAGCGGCTGCCGATGTTGAACACGGCGTACGCGCTGGCCTCGACCTGGCCTTGCTGGCTGGCGTATTTGCTGGCGCTGTATTGCACCCCGCCGAGCAGCGCCAGGCCGTCGACCCAGGGCAGGGCATAGTCGCCATAGAGACTGGCGCGCAGGTTCGGTACGTTGATGGTCTGGTGACCTTCGTAGGCCGGGGTGTCGCTGCCCGAGACCCGCGAGCGGATCGCCGCGACACTGGCGGAAATCTGCAGGCGCTGGCTGGCCCAGCCATTGGCCGAGAGTTCCAGGCCGGTGTTTTTCTGCTCCCCCTGCTCGGTGAAGGTGAAGCTGCCATCGGCATTGGGCCTGGAATACTGATAGCCCTGGCGGATCTGGAACAGCGCTGCGCCGAGGCTCAGGCGTTGCCAGTCGTACTTGATCCCGGCTTCGATCTGCCGCGACACGGTCGGTGCGAGGACCTCGAAGGCATTGCTGGCGAACCACGGCGCCTCGCCACCCAGGGACAGGCCCTTGCTGTAGCGGCTGTATAACGCCAGGTTCGGCAGCGGTTTGTAGATCAGCGCGGCCTGGGGCAGGAACTCGTAGCGCTGGGTGTGGCGGGTGGTGTCGCCCTCGCTGTCGAAGGTCTCTTCATCCAGGCGCACCTCGCGACCGCCGAGCACGGTCTGCCACTGTTCGTTGAAGCTGATCCGGTCGTTGAAGAACAGCCCGTACTGGCGACTGTCCAGGTGTCGATACGAATCATTGAGCGGCCCCGCGTAGCGCGGGAAATCGGCCGGCTCACTGGCGATGTTGGCGCTGCCGATCCACTCGTTGACCGGTTCGCGCTTGTCGACGATACGCCGAAACGCGCTGCTGCCGACGGTCAGCTCGTGGCCCAGGCCCGCCGTGTCGAAGGTGCCGCTGAGGGTGGCCTGGGCTTCGTCGTTGCGCCGGGTGTCGTCGGGGCTGCGGAAGTCGTAGATGTCGTAGTCACCCTCGGGACTGAAGTAGTTGGGCACCGCCGCGCCGGCACAACTGGCGGCGCCGTAGCAGCCCCAGGCGAACGAGCTGTAGTCATCGATCACCACCCGGCTGCGCGAAGCGCTGAGGTTGCCTTTCCAGGTGTCGCTGAAGCGGTATTCGAAGTTGCCGTTGAGGTTCAGCGCATCGGTGGTCACCGGTTTCGAGCCGCTCTGGTGCGCCAACAACTGCTTGGGCGAGGCGTGGTGCGGCAGCTCGGTGCCGCCGAGCAACTGGTAGCCCGGTGCCGAACGCTGTTGTTTGGTCTGGTACTCGACATCCAGTTGCAGCAGCGCGGCGTCGCTCAGGGTCCAGTCCAGCGCCAGGGAGGCGAAATCGCGCTGGCCATTGGTGTGCTCGACGTAGGAGTGCAGGTCTTCGTGGGCCAGGTTGGCGCGCAGGCCGAACTGTTGTTCGCTGCCGAAAAAGCCGCCGACGTCGGTGGCCAGGTAACCGCTGCCGCGATCGTCGGTGGACACCGTGACCGAGCGTACATCGGTCGGACGCTTGGTCACATAATTGATCAGGCCGCCGGGCTCGCTGACCCCGCTCTGCAGGCCCGCCAGGCCCTTGAGCAGTTCCACCTGCTGTTTGTTCTCCAGGCCGACGTTCTGCTCGCCGGTGATGGTACGGCCGTTGATCTTGTAGCTGCTGGCAGCGTTCAGGGAGAAGCCGCGCACCACGAAGTTTTCGTAGTAGCCGACCGGCGCGTAGCTTTCACCCACCGAAGCGTCGTTTTTCAACACCTCACTGAGCAGGCGTGCCTGCTGGTCCTTGATCAGCGCTTCGTTGACGACCGCAATCGAGGCCGGTGTATCGAGCAAGGGCGTGGGGTCGAATCCACCGACGGTGGCCTCGGACACCTGATAACCGGAGTGGTCCTCGGCACTCACGGTCACGGCCGGCAGCAGGGTCTCGGCTGCGTGGGCCGAGGGCAGGGCGCTGGCCAGCAGCAGGCCGAGGGTCAGTTGATTAAGGGCAAAGCGCGGGGCGCAGCCGTCCTGGGGGGACGTCCGGTAAAGCCTATCCATGTGAAACTCCTTGATGACTGCAATCCCGGGGCAGGCGAACACCGGGCAAAGGGGCCCAGGTGCGCTCCAGGAAAGCGCTGTGCGGTAAAGCAGGAAATCAGGTTGAGTACGTGCCCTTGGGGGCATCAGTCCGGAGTTGCTCCGGTGGTCATCGGCAAGTTCGAATCCGCGGCCCATTCTTGAAGCGAGCCATCATACAAGAGCACGTCGTCGCGGCCGACCAGGGTTAACGCCAGGGCCAGGGCGGCTGCGCAAATTGCGCCGCCACAATACAGCACCAAGGGCCCGGGCGCATTGGGCAGGGGGCAGTGAGTGGCTGCGGCCATGCACTGTTATAAAGCCCGCGCGACCTTTCGTGCACTAAGCCAAGTCACGCCGCGAGGGGGAGCTCCCGATCGGGTGCCACCGCACATGGGCTGCAAGCGCCCGGAATAGGGGCTGTGGGGGGCTGGCTGCGGTTCTGGCACAAAGGCTGCAATACATCCCGCAGGCCTGGCGCGCAGCAACACCGTCGTCCAGGCAGCCCCCTCGGTCAACGACGATCGATTGGCCGCACAGGTCGTGGGCAGCAGCGTTGAACCGGGCACAGCAGTCGGGTTTGCACAACGCAAATGAACAGGCAAAGACGCCTGGAACCGTAAGGTTTCAGGCGTTTTTTTTTGCTTTTAGAACAGTGATCGGGTGCTACTTATGAACTCCAATGTTGCCGCGTTGAACACCTTGCAAACCCTGGTCGTGATCGGAAACGGCATGGTCGGCCATCATTGTGTGGAACAGTTGATCGAGCGCGGCGCCCTTGGGCGCTATCAGCTGCATGTCTTCAGCGAGGAGCCGGTACGGGCCTATGACCGGGTACACCTGTCCGAGTACTTCACGGGACGTGATGCCGAGTCACTGGCGTTGTCCGACGCGGCGCTGTACCAGACGCCGGGTGTCACCCTGCACCTGGGAGTGCCGGTGCTGGAAATCGACCGTGCCCGGCGCCAGGTGATCACCGCCCAGGGCAGCGTCGCCTACGACACCCTGGTCCTGGCCACGGGTTCCTATCCCTTTGTACCGGACATCGACGGCGCCGAAGGCGACTCGCGCCTGGTCTACCGCACCCTCGAGGACCTCGATGCCATCCGGCGCGCCGCCAGCAATGCGCGGCGCGGTGTGGTGGTGGGGGGGGGGCTGCTGGGCCTGGAGGCGGCCAATGCCCTGAAAAGCCTCGGCCTGGAAGCCCATGTGGTGGAATTTGCCCCGCGCCTGATGCCGGTGCAACTGGACGAACTGGGTGGCCTGGCGCTGAAGTCGCAAATCGAACGGCTGGGCGTCGGCGTGCACCTGTCCCGCGCCACGCAATCGATCAGTGCCGGGGAGCAGTACCGCTACCGGATGAACTTTGCCAACGAAGAAAGCCTGGAGACCGACCTGATCGTGTTCTCCGCCGGGATCCGTGCCCAGGATGCCCTGGCTCGCCAATGCGCGCTGCACATCGGCCCGCGCGGTGGGGTGGTGATTGACGACCGGTGCCTGAGCAGCGACCCGCACATTTATGCCATTGGCGAGTGTGCCTCGTGGAATGGCAGCCTGTTCGGCCTGGTCGCGCCGGGCTACCAGATGGCCCGCAGTGTCGCGGCGCAGCTGTGCAATCAGGACGCTGAGCCCTTTATCGGCGCGGACATGTCGACCAAGCTCAAGCTGCTGGGCGTCGACGTCGGTTCCATCGGCGATGCCCATGCCCACACCCCGGGTGCGCGCAGCTTCCAGTTCATCGACGAAGCCAGCGCCAGCTACCGCCGGCTGGTGGTCGACGCCACCGGCAAGCAGGTGCTGGGGGCGGTGCTGGTGGGCGATAACAGCTACTACGACACCTTGCTGCAATACGCCCAGAACGGCATTGCCCTGCCGGCCGAACCGGCCAGCCTGATCCTGCCATCCTCGACCGGCGCGCCCACTCTGGGCCCGGGCGCCTTGCCCGAGTCGGCCATGGTCTGCTCGTGCCACAACGTCAGCAAGGGCGCGATCTGTTCGGCCATCGACGGAGGTTGCAGCGATCTGGCCCAGCTCAAGACGCAAACCAAGGCCTGCACCGGCTGTGGCGGTTGTGCCGGCCTGCTCAAGCAGGTGTTCGAGCACGAGTTGATCGCCCGTGGCGTCAGTGTCGACAAGAGCCTGTGCGAGCACTTCGCCTTCACCCGGCAGGAGCTATACGCCCTGGTGCGGGTTGAAGGGCTGCACAGCTTCGAAGAACTATTGGCCCGTCATGGCCGTGGGCACACCGGCTGTGATGTGTGCAAGCCGGCCGTGGGCTCGATCCTCGCCTCGTGCTGGAACCAGCCGATCATGGATGCCCCGCTGGTGCCGTTGCAGGACACCAACGACACCTTCATGGCCAACATGCAGAAAAACGGCACCTATTCGGTGGTGCCACGTATCGCCGGGGGCGAGATCAGCGCCGAGAAACTGATCGTGATCGGCCAGGTGGCGAAGAAGTACCAGCTGTACACCAAGATCACCGGTGGCCAGCGCATCGACCTGTTCGGCGCCCAGTTGCACCAGTTGCCGCAGATCTGGGGCGAGCTGATTGAAGCCGGATTTGAAACCGGGCATGCCTACGGCAAGTCGACCCGCACGGTGAAGTCCTGCGTCGGCAGTACCTGGTGCCGCTACGGGGTGCAGGACAGCGTGGCCATGGCCTTGGTGATCGAGGACCGCTACAAGGGCCTGCGCGCGCCGCACAAACTCAAGTTCGCGGTCTCCGGCTGCACCCGTGAGTGCGCCGAGGCCCAGAGCAAGGACGTCGGGGTGATTGCCACCGAGAAGGGCTGGAACCTGTACCTGTGTGGCAACGGCGGCATGCGCCCGCGGCACGCCGAGCTGTTTGCCACTGACCTGGATGACGCGACCCTGATCCGCTACATCGATCGCTTCCTGATGTTCTACATCCGCACCGCCGACAAATTGCAGCGTACCTCGGTCTGGCGCGAGAGCCTGGAAGGCGGTCTGGATTACCTCAAACAGGTGATCATTGACGACAGCCTGGGGCTGGGCGAGGAGCTGGAGTCGCAGATGCAACTGGTGGTCGATCGTTATGAGTGCGAGTGGGCCAACGCCCTCAAGGACCCGGACAAACTCAAGCGTTTCCGCACCTTCGTCAACGACGAACGTCCCGACCCGAGCATTCATTTTGTCGAGGAGCGTGGGCAACGCCGGCCGATCATGGCCGCCGAACTCAACCTTATTCCCGTCACCGAGGAGCTTGCCTGATGAACCTGTCCAATTCCCAGCGCGCCGACGCCCATTCCCCCCGCTGGCAGTCGGTGTGCAGCGAGCACGATCTGGTCTGCAACTCGGGGGTGGTGGTGTGGCTGGACGGCGCACAAGTGGCCCTGTTCTACCTGCCGCAGGCCGAGGGCAAGACGCTCTACGCCATCGACAACCACGATCCGCAATCGGGGGCCAATGTCATCGGTCGCGGGCTGGTGGGCAGTCTCAAAGGTCAACTGGTGGTGGCGTCGCCCCTGTACAAGCAGCACTTTCGACTCGAAGACGGGTGCTGCCTGGAGTATCCGCAGCAGCGTCTGCGCGTCTGGCCCGTGCGCCTTAACGATGGGCAAGTGCAAGTGGGCGTGGCCAACGAGCACTGACCTGTATGGGCCAATGGCTGTGGTTGGCTGGCAGACTCAGAAGCGTCCGTTGAGGGGGTACTCGACGGCCAGGCGAATCTGCTCGGTGTCGAGCTCTGCCTGGGCGGTATTGCCGCGGTGCAGGTTGTGCCGCAGTGACAGGGCCAGGTCCTTGGCCGGGCCGCTTTGCACCACATAGCGGGCTTCCAGGTCGCGCTCCCAATGCTTGCCGCCCGCGCCGTAACCCAGGTAGGCATAACCACCTGCCGGGTCGACGTGGCGCCCATCAATATTGCTACCGCGCACATAGGCGGCGCTGAGCACCAGGCCGGGCCAGCCGAACGCCTGCATGCCCAGGTCGTAACGAGCCTGCCAGGATTGTTCGTGGGGGGCGTTGAAATCCGACAGTTGCATGGCGTTGGTCAGGTAGATCGCGCCCCGGGTCACGTAGTCGAAGGGGGTGTCGCCATCGACCTTCTGGTAACCCAGGCTGAAGGTGTGGGCGCCATTGCGGTAACTGGAGAGCAGGCTCCAGGTGGTGTTGTCGATCGTGCCCGACCAGGCCTGGCCGGTGTCGAGGGTGCGGTACAGGTTGAGGTTCAGCGTCAGCGTCTGGTCGAGCCCCAGGGCATGGCTATAGGTGCTGCCCAGGTAATGCTGGCGCCAGTTGTCTTCGTAGCGCGCGCTGTACAGGCTGGTGGAGAGCCCTTCAATGCCGTCGAAGACCAGGCCGGCGAGGTCGAAGTTGTTGCCTTGCCTGGCGTTGGAGTAATTCACCACAAACCCCTGGTCGTGGCTGCTGGCATTGCGGTCGGTGCTTTCGTTGAAGTGGCCGCCGAGTATTTTGAACCCGGCGAACTCCTGGCTGTTGAGATAGAAGCCGGTGGCGGTTTCCGGCAGCAGGCGACTGTCGGATGAACTGAAGACCGGGGTCTTGACCCGTTGCTCACCGTAACTGAGGGTGGTCGAGGAGGCGCGCAGCTTGAGCGCCGCGCCGCCGCGGCCGAACTGATCCTTGGGATGACCGTCGTTGTCGAGCCCCAGCAACCGCGCCTTGCCGGCCCGACCGCCGCCGCTGTCCAGTTGCCAGGCGGCATAGGCATGGGCATCGACGCCCACCCCAACCAGACCCTGGGTAAACCCGGACTGCAGGCTGCCCATCAACCCGTATCCCCACTCCTGGGCGTTGCCGCTGCGTTCGTTGCGCGGCTTGTAGGCATTGCGTGCAGCGTTGTTGCGCGCGCCGTGCTGGTACTCGCGGTGATCCAGGACACTGCGGTTGAGCAGGCTCCAGCGGCTGTCCTCGACCAGCCCGCGAGACTGTTCCTGGGCCGAGCCGGCCAGCAGCGTGGTGGACTGCGCGGCCAGGGCGAAGGGCAGGGCGAGGCGCTTGAATCTGATCATGTATGGGGTCCTTGCATACACCTTGGGCAGGCTGACAACGCCTGCCTGTGCAACGGGGTTTTGAATGGGCTGTGTAATGTAATACTATTACATTAAATATCAAGCCCAATGGCTTGAGACAGGCCGTTTCCTCCCACCCTCTGCGTTGCGAACCCCTCCATGACAAATGCTGTTCTCCGACCCTCCGGCACTGGCCGGTTGCTTTCCATCGATGCCCTGCGGGGCTTGGTGATTCTGTTTATGTTGCTCGACCACGTGCGTGAAACGTTTCTGCTGCACCGCCAGGTCAGCGACCCCATGGACATTGCCACCACCGAACCCGCGCTGTTCCTGAGCCGCACCCTGGCCCATCTGTGTGCACCGATCTTTGTGCTGCTCACGGGCCTGTCCGCCTACCTGTATGGCGAAAAATACGCGGGCAAGGCCGATGTCTGCAGCTTCCTGTTCAAGCGCGGGTTGTTCCTGGTACTGCTGGAAATCACCCTGGTGAATTTCGCCTGGACCTTCCAGATCCCACCGACAGTGATCTACCTGCAGGTGATCTGGGCCATCGGCCTGAGCATGCTGGCCCTGTCGGCGCTGGTCTGGCTGCCACGCCCGCTGTTGCTGGGTTTGAGTGTGCTGATCATTGCCGGGCACAACCTGCTGGACGGCCTGCATTTCGCGCTGGAGTCGGCGCTGCATGTGCCTTGGGCGGTGTTGCATGACCGCGGCTGGATCGAGTTCTCCGACGGCCTGCGCCTGCGCACCTCCTACCCGGTGCTGCCGTGGATCGGCGTGATCGGCCTGGGATATGCCATCGGCCCCTGGTTCGCCCAGGCCAGCGACGCCGCCTGGCGCCAACGTGCACTCTTGATCGGCGGTATCGCCGGGCTGGTGGGCTTCGTCGGGTTGCGCTTGCTCAACGGCTACGGCGACAGACCCTGGGTCCAGGGTGACAGTGCCCTGCAGACGCTGATGAGCTTTTTCAACATCACCAAGTACCCGCCGTCCCTGCTGTTCATCACCCTGACCCTGAGCCTCGGCCTGCTGCTGTTGCGCGGCTTCGAATGGCGCCAGGGCAGTCGCTGGATTCTGGCATTGAGCGTGTTCGGCTCGGCACCGATGTTTTTCTATCTGCTGCACCTGTACGTTCTGAAGTTCGCCTACCTGTTGGCAGTGGTGTGCTTTGGCCTGAATCAGGGCAGCTACTACGGGTTTGATTCAGTGTGGGCGGTGTGGTTGGCGGCGGGGCTGTTGGCGTTGGCCTTGTACCTGCCGGTGCGCTGGTTCTCTCGGCTCAAGAGCCGCCGCCGTGACCTTGCCTGGCTCAAGTATTTCTAGGCGCAATCGCTGATTCTCTGCTTGGGGGCCGTCCGGGGCGTGCAAGTCTGCGGGCGGCTTCACAAGCCAGTACCTGTCAACTCTGACAGTAGACGCGTCCTGTCAATTGGCGCTTTCATAAAAGCGTTTGTAGCACGTGCTCCAACAATTGATTGCAGCGCCCGTACCCACGGGTGGTTGTGCAAGGACGAGTGTCTGTCAGTTCCTGTCTCTATGGCTGTCCAGCCATGTTGTGGTCATGCAGTGGAACCGCATTGGAAGACATTCCAATAACTACACCGGGCTAGGCTCGCCATACGGCGGCAGCCCAGGGTCAGGTGGTTCGCAACGCTCGATCAGCAGTTCTTGCGGGGCGACGAAGCGCTTGGCTGACGCATGAGGCCTGAGTCATGGAAAAGTCCGTCGGTGTGTGTCGCGTGCTGCTGAATTTGGGACTGGTCGCGTTGTGCGTGATCATCGGTGTGGTGTTTTTTCCCCTGTCGGCTGAGTCCGCGCCTGTTCCCCGCGAGTCCTGTTCGGCGCCGGCCTATGTCGCCAACACCGAGTACCAGCAGGGCCAGCAGGTGACTCACCACGAGCATGCGTACGAATGCTGGAAAGATGCCGAGGCCCCTTTGGGGGTTGGCAGTTGGGCCTGGTGTAAACAGCCGTCTTATGAACCGGGAAAACCCAATGATCACTGGTCTCATGCCTGGAAAGACCTGGGCGCGTGCGGTGGCTTCGAGGGCAATCAACTGACGCTGAGCTTCGCCACCCTGAGCGGCAAGGCGCCTCTGAAACCGGCGGTGCCTGGTGTGGCGCGGGCCGATCAAGTGTTGACCGGGGTGCTGCGCTGCAAGGCCGAGGACATCCCCATCAGTGTCAAGGCCAATGAAACCCTGCGCCTGGACCAGCTCAAGGCGTGTGACTATCAACTGGTGATGAATGTCGCCGACGGTTTCGTCCCGCTGAACACGCCGCGCATCGTTTCGTTCAAGCAGGACGCGGGCGAAGAACAGGTCGTGGAGGTCAAGTACCGGCCGCCGGTGGACGTCGCCAAGCTCAACGGCCTGCCCGGAATCAAGATCGAATTGTTTGCCCAGGGCCTGATTCAGCCTCGGCAGATGGCCATGGGCAAGAAGGTGCTCTATGTCGGCTCCAGCGCAATTCCGTCGTATGTCTATGACGGCAAGATTGCCGACATGATCTACGCCTTGCCACTGGATGCCGCCGGCCGACCGACCGCGATCCATGTGATCGCCAGTGGCCTGGAAGAACCCCATGGCGTGGCCTGGCGCGACGGTGATCTGTATTACTCGACCACGGGCGGACTGTATCGCCTGCGCGATGCCGATAACCACTACAAGGACCCCAGGCCTGAGCGAGTACTCGACTTCCCCGCCGATGACAAACTGTTTCCCCTGCCGCCCCTGGCCAGCGGTTCCAACACCCGTATCTGGCACATGAAACACCCGTTGCGCTTCAGCCCGGTGACTACGGACAAGTGGCTGTACACCGCCGTCGGCATTCCCTGCAACCTGTGCATGATCCCCGCCGATCAACGCTACGGCACGCTGTTGCGTTACTCGCTGGAGACCGGTGAGTCGCAAATCCTCGCCAGGGGCGTGCGCAATTCGGTGGGTTTTGACTTCAACCCCGATAACGGCAAGCTGTGGTTCAGTGACAACAATCGCCAGGGCTTTCCCAACCCCGATGAAGTCAACGTGATCAGCGACCCCGACTTGCACTTCGGCGTGCCCTATTTGTTCGGCAAGGGCACACCCGGTTTCACGCAGGAGGAGTACCAGAACCCCGGCGTGATCCAGCCACCGCTGGTGCCGGGCGCGATTGTCTCGGACAAGGCGCCAGCCCAGGTCAACCCGGCCGACTACGTGCCAGCGGCTTTCGAGTTGGGAACCAACACCGCGCCACTGGGGGTCAAGTTCTGGAGCGGCTATCCCGGCGCCAGTAATACCCGACGCCTGTTGGTGGCCGTGCACGGTGCCGGCTCAAGTGCAAACCCCGGCATGAATGTGCAGATGCTGACGATTCAGGACGCCAAGCAGGTGGTCAATCAGATCCCGCTGATCAATGGCTTTGTCCAGGATCCCGACCGCTTCGACGTGTATTGCCTGGACAATTCCTGCATTGGCCGGCCCGCCGAGTTTCTGGGCCTGGCCGACGGCAGCCTGTTGATCAGTGACGATGTGGCCGGGGTGATTTATCGCGTGCGCTATGACGCCAGCGGTTTGCCGCCCACCCAATTGACGTTGCGCCCGTCGTTGCCGCCAGCAGGCTACGAGCAAGAGATGATCAGTGGTTACCTGACCGCTGCGGATGGCAATCGCCGCCTGGTCCATGTGTCATGGAACCCGGCGAACAGCGCGGCCAGCCTGGTCCTCGACGGTCTGCCCTATGGTGAATATCAATTGCGCCTCAATGATGTGAGGGATTGGATTCCGCAAGTGCGAAACACCGTCTTTACCCTGTCGGCGAGCCACAAGAGCCAGGAGATAGTCCTTAATTACCGCGAGCGGCCGGTCCAGCTCGAGGTCGAGGTGACAATCAAGGCCCCGGCCAAGCCGGCTTCTGTGACGGATGCGCAATGGCACGTCAGCCTGGTCGACGAGGCCCGGCCTGATGGCGAAGCGCGGGTGATCCAGGTGCCGTGGGGCGCGAGCACCACGCAGATTTTCAACTATGGCAAGTACAAGGTGGTCTACCCGTTCTACGCCAAGGCCAAGCCTGAACCTGAACTGCAGTTGCTGGAAATTGATGAGTCCAGCGAGAACAGCCAGTTGCCGGCGGTGGTGTACCGTGCCGTGGACAACCTGGGCGAAACGGTCATGGCCCAGGCCTGCACCAAATGTCACGCGGTCGAGTACTTCGACAGCTTGCGCATGGCCCTGGCCTGGAGTGTCGCGGGGCAGGATGCGTTGGTCCGGCAGATCAAGAGCATGCCGGTGTCCGGGCATTGTGATACCACCTGCGCCACGGAAATCAGCAAGCATCTGTACAACGTGGTCTGGAAACCGTATCTGGACCCGGGCGAGTCTCACGGGGTACGGCAGGTGCGCCTGCTGACGCCCGATGAGTACGCTGCCAGCGTCAAGGATGTCCTGGCGGTCGAGATCAACCCCGAGAAGCTGCCGGCGGACAAGTCGGAGAAAGACTTCAAGTACCCGGGCGAGGCGAGCCTGGGCATTCTGCAGGTCGAAGACGTCAAGGCGTTCTACGACATGGCCTTGTGGGTAGCCGAGCGTGTGACGCCGGCGCGCTTGCTGACCCTGACCTCTTCCAAGGCGGGATCGGACCTGGTGACGTCGTTGGGCTACCAGTTGTTCCGGCGTCCGGTCAGTGATGCCGAGCGTGTGCGCTATCAAGCGCTGTTCGACGAGGAGGGCGCGCCGGGGCTGATCGCCGCGTTGCTGCTGTCGCCGAACTTCCTCTATCGCTTCGAACTGGGGTCGCCCCCCGCCGAGGGCGGTAACGTCTATCAACTGACCCCGTTCGAAGTCGCCACCGCACTCTCTTATGGCTTCCTCGGCACCACGCCGGATGTCGAACTGCTGGCCAAGGCGCAGCGTAACGAACTGCAGACCGAGCAACAGCTCGGTGCCGAGATCGAGCGCATGATGCGCACGGAGCGGGGCATCGAGCAGTTCAACCGGTTTGTCAGCTACTACGTCAAGACCAACCGTGGCGTGCAGGAAAAACCCGGGCTGAGTGGGCCGATGATTCAGCTCATGGCCCAGGAACAGTACCTGTTGAGTCGCAACCTGATGTTGAACAACGGCACTTTCGAGGAGATGTTCACCCCACGCTACACCTACCTCAACCAGGCCCTGGCCGCGCACTACGGGATCGGCGGCGTGTCGGGCAGCGAGATGCGCAAGGTCGCGGTCGATGACAAGCGCGGCGGGCTGCTGCACCTGGGAATGACCCAGGCTGCCACCTCGGACTACCAGGCCACGTCGCTGGTCAAGCGCGGCATCATGATTCGCGAACAGATGTTCTGCCGTGAGTTCGGCGCGCCAGTGGAGGCCGACCCTACCGATCCAACGTATCCGCCACGCGCCATCACGACCCGCGAGTACTGGGACTCGGTCAACGGTGAGCAGGCTTCCGGCGGACGTTGCTGGCAGTGCCACCAATACATGAACGACACCGGGTCCTCGATGGAGCACTACGACGCGGCCGGACGCTATCGACTCGAGGAGCAAGCCCACAACTACGCTCAGTACCCGCAGATGCTGCCGATCAAGGCGTCCGGTCCGTTCCTCATGGCTACCGGAACCGAACCGATCAACGATGTTCGCGACATCGCCAACATCGTTCCGCGCAACCCGGCTTCGCAGTTCTGCATGGCTGACAGTTACTTCCGGTTTGTCTTTGGCAACAAGTCCGACGCCTCGACATCGGGCACGGTCAAGGCGATCGCCGATGGTTTGAAATCGACGGGCTCGCTGGCCGAGATGCTCAAGGCATTGGGGACGTCCAAGGCGTTCATCTACAAGACCGAGAGGAATTGATCATGGATATTCTGAAAAGTCGGCGGCGTTTTCTGCAGGGTCTGGCGGCGGCGAGTGTCTATGGTCCGCTGAGCCAATTCGGCCTGGCGCGCATGGCGTTGGCCGGGCAAGCCGAGCAATCCAAGTTGAAGGTGGTGTTGGTGGTGGTGCCCGATGGCCTGGCGGTGGACTCCTACACCGGGGGCGGTTTTGGTGATGGGCGCGGGTTGTGGCATCCCACGGCACAGGGCATGGACACCACGACCTTTACCTTGAACGAAATCAGTGCAGAGCTTGAGGCCTATCGCAACCAATCGCTGTACTTGCGCGGGATAATCCTGGGGCCGGGAAACGTGGGTCATAGCGGTTGGAACTGGGTCTTGCGCGACAGCGGTTCGAGCCAGTCGTCGATCGATATCCTGTTGGGTCAGGCCTTGCCGGGCACCGAGCCCTCCCATCGCAGTCTGTTTGCCGGGCCGCATGCCGGTGTGGATGGCACGCCTTGGTTCGTCTCCTTCCAGGGCGGGGTCATTCGCACCCCTTACCGCGACCCGGTGTTGATGGCTGAGGCGTTGTTCAAGGAGCCTGTGCGGCTTGCCACAGGTCCGCAGCCCAGGAGCCGTGCGCTACTGGAAACGGCCCTGGCGGATATCCAGGAAATCAAGGGCAAGCTGTCCGGTGCCGAGCGACAGAAGCTCGATACTCATCTGGACTCCGTGGAACAGGTGATCAAGGACCTGGATATGACCCAACCGCCAGTGGGTGAATGCAAGCCAGTGACCCTGGAGCCGCTGGACTTCCGGTCCGCGCGGGACCGCACGCGTGTCCAGGCCAACCATCATCAGGTGGTCGCCACTGCCTTGAGCTGCGGGATCACCCGGGTTGCAACGATTCAGATCGGGCGTTCGGCGGAGTCGCTGAACATCATCGACGTCAGTACCTCCAGCAATCCCCATGATTGTGCCCATCGGTATTCCGGGGAGGCCTTCTGGAAGGGCACACGGCAATGGTATGCCCGTCAGGTCAAACTGTTCATGGATGAACTGGCGCGCTATCAGGACCCCCATGTACCCGGTGACAGCCTGCTCGACCATACCCTGGTGGTGCTGACCAGCGAGATGGCCGACGGTGCACCTGAACATATGATCGACATGCCCCTGGTGCTCATGGGGGGCGCGAGTGGGCTGCTTAAAAGTGGAGAGGGCGCCGGACGCTATTTCAACATCACCGCGCAGGCTGATCGACAGCATCATTCGGGAAACCCGGTCATTGGGAAGCACTTCGTCGATATGCAGCGGATCTGGGCAACCCTCGCCAAAGCCGCCGGAACCACTGTGCCCTATGGTGGCAATATCGAGCCGGTCACCGGGATTTTCAGCAACGTGTGAATGAGCGTCCGGCGGTTTTGAACGTGATTCAAACCGCCGGATAAGGCGCACGGGCGGGCATGAACCAGGGTTTTCATTCGGGGGGAATACCTGTACCTGCCGGTGCGCGGGTTCTCCCGCCCCGCCCGGCCTTCTCGATGGACCGTGGAAACTTCGGCTCATAACACAGCAGCAACGACACCCAGTGGGCGCAGGCATGGATGATGACTGCTCACATTCGGTTCTTGGTTGGTTCTGCGCAGGCCCTAACTTCAACTTGAAGTCAGATTGCCGAGCAAGTTGGAGGTGTATTCATCAAGGCGCCGTCCGTGATTCCAGGTCCATCTCCGCAGGCCATTGCACCTTAGGCGCCAGGCGTCGAGCGAGGTTGAATTGGACGTCCTCGTTGTTCCAATCGCGGGGAGGGTTGGGAAAGGTTGGCAGGGCCTGTGGGCCTTGCTGCATAAAAAGTTGGGCCATGGCCCAGTACATCTCACCTTCCTGGAGCCCATGAGCGAAATGAAAGCGCTCGATCACCTTGTTGGTACCTGGCTTCACTACGGCCAGGGTGACGGTTTGGATCAGGCCACCGGTACCCATGGGGCCATAGATGCTGCAGGCTTCAGCTCGTAGGTCGTCCCAGTCGTAGACTTCGGCGCGTACACCCCAGGTAGTGCGGCTGAAAGGATGAAGTCCGTCGTGGTGGAAGCGATAGACGTAGACTTTGCGACGTAGACGGTTGAAGCGGATGGGTTCATCGCGTGGGGCTTCGGTGTCCAATCGCCAGAAGTAGATTCCTCCCCATAGGCCGACAGTAAGCGCAATGAGAAAGGCTATGCATATTATGAGAGGAGGAAATGCCTTCACCACTACAATAAAGCCGAGCAGGAGTAGCGGAGCAACGAGGGCCGCTAGGAAACAAACTCCAGCTACCCAAATACCCACGCCACGAACTCTCATGGTGGAGCAAGCAAGGTCAAGGTACACATCGCTAATGTAATTCGGAGGGTTTGTAAGTGCCGGGGGATAGGGTTCCGTGTCCGGTGCCTGATTGGGTCCTGGCAGGTCATGTTTCCAGCATGGGGCTGGTTCGTCGAGTAGCGGTTCTGTGAATAGCATCAAGGCGCCGTCCGTGATTCCAGGTCCATCTCCGCAGGCCATTGCACCTTGGGCGCCAGGCGTCGAGCGAGGTTAAATTGGACGTTCTCGTTGTTCCAATCGCGGGGCGGGTTGGGAAAGGTCGGCAGGGCGTGTGGACCTTGCTGCATGAAAAGTTGAGCCATGGCCCAGTAGGTCTCGCCCTGCTGGATGCCATGGGCGAAATGAAAGCGCTCGATCACCTTGTTGGTACCTGGCTTTACTACGGCAAGGGTGACGGTTTGGATCAGGCCGCCAGTGCCCATGGGGCCATAGATGCTGCAGGCTTCGGCCCGCAGGTCGTCCCAATCATAGACTTCGGCCCGTACACCCCAGGTAGTGCGGCTGAAAGGATGAAGTCCGTCGTGGTGGAAGCGATAGACGTAGACTTTGCGACGTAGACGGTTGAAACGGATGGGTTCGTCGCGTGGGGCCTCGGTGTCCATTCGCCAGTAATATACTCCTAACCATAAAGGAACGATAAATGCGATTAAACCGACCAAGTTAATAGTTGGCGTGGATATGCCCCGTCCTGCTAATGCTGCAACAATCATAATCATTAGGGCCAGAACAGAAGCAATAAAAAAAACAACCGCGCCCCACACACTAACGCCCCTCATTCTGAATGTTGCTCGCGGCAGTTCAAGATAGATCTCGTCTACGTGATTGGGAGAGTATGGAAGTACAGGCGGATATCGGCCAGTGTCGTGGTGGTGGTCATTCCGTTGCTGTTCTGGGCATGGGCGGTACGTGGCCGTTACCGGCGCTTGCAACAAGAGCGTCAGCACGAGGCCGCGGTGCAGTGCGATCCGTGCCTGGACTTGCGCACCGAGGTCGGGCCGGCCTTCGACATCGTGTATCGCCCGCTGCTCGAGACCCAGGAGGGCGAGGGCAGTGGCCTGCAACTGGCGCCGCTGCTCACCGCCAAGGGCTTCAAGGACTACTTCGAGCCGGGTACGCAGAACATCATCGACCTGGCAATGATTGACCAGTGGGTGCTCGGCGAGCGCCAGCGGCTGGACTACTCGGAAGAAGACCGCAAGGTACTGACTCAGCGCCTGCGCGCCCTGTACAGCGCCGATTACGTGGACAGCTGGCGGCGGGCGTTGAACCAGTTTGCGGTCACCGACTTCCAGGACCTCAGCCATGGCGTGGCGGTGCTGGAGCAAGTCACCGGCCCGGCCGCGCCGCTGCGGCGGCTGCTGGAAACCCTGCGTGACAACACCGTGATCTATCCTGCCTTGCCGTTGGTGGACGGGCAGCCAGCCACCACCCTGGAGCCGGTGTCGGATGCGCAGCAACAGGCCGCCGGTATTCGCCGGGCTTTCGTCAGCCTGGCGGAGCTGATCACCCCCCAGGGCGAGCGACCGTCCTACTACGAAGAAGCCCTGCGCTCCGTCACCGCGGTGTATGACTATGCCAAGGCGGTCCACGATAATCCGGACCCTGGCAAGGCGGCCCTGAAAACCGTGCTCAGCCGCTTTGCCCTGGACGGTGCCGACCCGATCGCCAACTTGCAGCGCGTCGCGGTAGGCCTGCCTGAACCGTTGAATCAGCAGGTCAGAAAACTCGCTGATCAAACTTCCCAAGTGCTGGTGATTGCCGCCCTGCGGGAGTTGGAGAAACGCTGGGACAGCGACATCTACAGCTTCTACCAAGAGCGCCTGGCCGGTCGCTACCCGTTCAAGGCCAGTGGTGAAGATGCTTCGCTGGAAGACTTCGAAGCCTTCTTCGGTCCGCAAGGAAGGCTGCAACAGTTCCACGATCAGTACTTGAAGGTGTTCCTCAAGGACAATCTGGACGCCCTCTACTCTGACAGCCACGGCGGCTACCTGGTGCGGCGCGACGTGCTGGAGCAACTGCAAAAATCCGAGCGTATCCGCGACACCTTCTTCAACCATCGCGGCCATCTCGCGGTGCAACTGACCGTCGAGCCCCTGGCCTTGAGTGCCACGCGCCTGAGCAGCCTACTCAGCGTCGACGGCCAACTGATCCCCTATCAGCACGGCGCTCCCCAGCGTACTGGCCTGGTCTGGCCGAACAACCTGGGCAGCGTCAGTGGCAGCCAACTGACCCTCGTCCACAGCACCGGCAATACCGCCAGCCTGAGCTATCGCGGGCCCTGGTCGCTGTTTCGCCTGCTCAGTCGGGGCCACCTCAACGCACGCACCGACACCAGCGTGGACCTGACCTTCGCCATTGCCGATGGACTGATGCGTTATCGCATCGGGGCCCAGAAGGCCAACAACCCGATCACCCAGCGCAGCTTCGAAGGGTTCGCCTTGCCCAGGACGCTGCTCGAAGCGCGTCGGGACAACAAACCCGCCGACAAACTCAGCCAGCGCTGAGCCAGGAGGCCTAAACGTTACACCTGTGCAGAAGAAAAAGCCGGTTGTCGCAGAATTACCTTTACGTTAACGTAAGCCTGCGTAACACCCGGCTCGGGTCCTGATGTTCGTTGTGCGCCTGAGTCTTTCGCTCACCGTGGTCATCGATCAAGGACGTCCCATGTCTTCTGGCATCAGTCATTTCCCGGTTCCCCATACCCTCGAGCAACTCCCCGCCGACCTGCGCGAGCGTATCCTCGCGGTGCAGGACAAGGCCGGTTTTGTCCCTAACGTGTTCCTGATGCTGGCCCACCGGCCGGCGGAGTTTCGCGCGTTTTTTGCCTACCACGATGCCTTGATGGACCGTGAGTCCGAGAGCCTGACGGCGGCAGAGAAGGAGATGATCGTGGTCGCCACCAGCGCGCGCCACGGTTGCCTGTATTGCGTGGTGGCCCATGGCGCGATCCTGCGCATCTACAGCAAGGACCCGCTGTTGGCCGATCAACTGGCGATCAACCACCGCACTGCGCCGATTGGCGAGCGCCAGCGGTTGATGCTCGATTTTGCCTTCCACCTGGGCGCCGCTGGCGGCGCGCTCGACGATGCCTGGCGCGAGCGCCTGCAGGCGGTGGGCTTCAGTGACGAGGACATTTGGGACATCGGCGCGGTGACGGCCTTTTTCAGTCTCTCCAACCGCCTGGTGTCCTTGGCCGGCACGCCGCCCAACCCGGAGTTCTACCTGATGGGCCGTGTGCCAAGAGCTGCGAAATGAACGGCGTGCAAGGCCTTTATAAACGCGTTTATACGGCCTCGATCAGCCCGCCGATGCCCGTGCTTGAGCCACTGGCCAGTATTTGTTGCAGCTCTGATACATTTGCTCACAAGTTGTTTCTGTAGTCCCTGTAGGACTTTTGTATATTCCATAACGTTTACGTAAGCGTAAACAGGAAGTACAGTGTGCCAGCAGCGCCATAACCAATAAAAACAATCAAGGTTAGAGGGCTCCACATGTCACCAGAGTTTGTCTTGGAAACACGCGGCCTGACCAAGGAGTTTCGCGGTTTTACCGCCGTAGACTCGGTTGATCTGCGTGTGCAGAAGGGCCACATCCACGCCTTGATCGGTCCCAACGGGGCCGGTAAAACCACCGTGTTTAATCTGCTCACCAAGTTTCTCCCGCCGACCCGCGGCGAGATCCTCTACCTGGGCCAACCCATCACCCGCCTCAAGCCCAACGAGATTGCGCGCCTGGGCCTGGTGCGCTCGTTCCAGATATCCGCCGTGTTCGGCCACATGAGTGTGGTGGAAAACGTGCGCGTGGCTCTGCAGCGCAAGCGTGGCGATTCCTACCATTTCTGGAAGCCAGAAAGCAGCCTCGATTCCCTCAATGAGCGAGCCATGCAGATGCTCGACGAGGTGGGCCTGCTCGACTACGCCCACACCCAGACCATCGAACTGCCTTACGGCCGTAAACGCGCGCTGGAACTGGCGACCACCCTGGCGCTGGACCCCAGTGTGCTGTTGCTCGATGAACCGACCCAGGGCATGGGGCACGAGGATGTGAACATGGTGATTGAGCTGGTGCGGCGCGCAGCGGTGGGGCGCACGGTGTTGATGGTCGAGCACAACCTGAGCGTGGTCAGTGAGCTGTCCGACCGCATTACCGTGCTGGCCCGTGGCGCGATTCTGGCCGAGGGCGACTACGCCAGTGTCTCCGCCAACCCGCAGGTGCGCGAGGCATACCTGGGCAGTGAAGCGGTGGTTGAGGGAGCGCAAGCATGAACGCGCTGCACAGCCCTGAATTCGAACAACTGCGGGTCAATGACCTGCATGCCTTCTACGGCGAGTCGCACATCCTGCACGGTATCGACCTGCAAGTGCGCCGTGGCGAGTTGGTCACGCTGCTGGGGCGCAACGGCTCCGGCCGCTCGACCACGCTGCGGGCGATCATGAACATGGTCGGTCGCCGTACCGGCTCCATCGTGGTCAACGGCACCGAGACCATCGGCCTGCCGGCCCACCTGATCCCGCGCCTGGGCGTCGGCTTCTGCCCGGAGGAGCGGGGCATTTTCGCCAGTCTCAATGTCGAGGAAAACCTGCTGTTGCCGCCGACCGTGCGCAGCGACGGCATGAGCCTCGATGAAATCTACGAGATGTTCCCCAACCTGTATGAGCGCCGATTCAGCCAGGGCACGCGCCTGTCTGGCGGCGAACAGCAGATGCTGGCCATGGCGCGCATCCTGCGCACCGGCGCCAACCTGTTGCTGTTGGACGAGATCACCGAAGGCCTGGCCCCGGTGATCGTGCAGAAGCTCGCCGAGGTGTTGATCAAGCTCAAGCACAAGGGCCTGACCATTGTCCTGGTGGAACAGAATTTCCGTTTTGCTGCGCCGTTGGCTGACCGCCATTACTTGATGGAGCACGGTCAGATCGTCGAGCAGATCAGTGCCGCTGAACTGGACGCCAAACAGGAACTGCTGCACCGCTGCCTGGGCGTCTGAACCCGTTTTACCCCGCGCATCACGCAGGTCGCCGAGTCTTGAGGCTCGACGGCACGGGGCCGCTTTGCCTGGAACAATAAAAATAACTTCGGACAGTGGGTGAACTACATGAAGGTTTTTCAGCACACAGCAAGCGCCATCCTGATTTCCAGCCTGATTGCCGGTGCGGCGCAGGCGCAGATCAGTGACGACGAAATTCGCATCGGCTACCTGGCGGACATGTCGGGCACCTATCGCGACCTGTCCGGCCCCGGTGGCCTGGAAGCCCTGAACATGGCCATCGAGGATTTCGGTGGGCAGGTCAACGGCAAGAAGATCGTGGTGTTCAGCGCCGATGACCTGAACAAGCCGGACGTCGGCGCCAACACCGTGCGCCAGTGGGTCGATGAGCGCAACGTCGACATGGTCACCGGCATGGTGGCGTCCTCGGTGGTACTGGCCGCCAGCAAGGTGGTCGAGCAGTCCGGCAAGCTGGCGCTGATTTCCGGCGCCGCGGCGTCGAGCCTGACCAACGAGTACTGTTCGCCGAACCACATCCACTGGACCTATGACTCCTACGCGCTGGCCAACGGTACGGCCAAGTCGGTGCTGGCCGAAGGCGGCAAGAAGTGGTTCATCCTCACCGCCGACTATGCCTTCGGCCATGCAATGGAAGCGGACATCACCAAGGTGGTCGAAGCCGATGGCGGCCAGGTGGTCGGCAAAGTGCGCCACCCGTTCCCCAGCAGCGACTTTTCTTCCTACATCCTCCAGGCCCAGGGCTCCGGTGCGGACGTGATCGCCTTCGCCAACGCCGGCTCCGACACCGTCAACTCGCTGATGACCGCCAGCCAGTTCGGCGTGGCCCAGTCCGGGCAGAAACTGGCCGGCATGGTGGTGTTTCTCAACGATATCCATGCCATGGGGCTGGATGTCACCAAGGGCCTGATGCTGACCACCGGCTGGTATTGGGACATGAACGACGAGAGCCGTGCCTGGGCCCAGCGCTACCACAAACGCTTCGGCAAAATGCCGGGCATGGTGCCGGCGGGCATCTATTCGGCAACCACCAACTACCTCAACGCGATCAAGGCCACCGGCAGCGACGAAGCCCAGGCCGTGCGTGCGCAGATGATGGCGACGCCGGTCAACGACATGTTCGCCAAGAACGGCAAGGTCCGCGCCGATGGCCGCATGGTCCACGACATGTACCTGGCCCAGGTCAAGACCCCGGCCGAGTCCAAGGGTGAGTGGGACCTGTACAAAATCGTGCGCACTATTCCTGGCGCCGAGGCCTACCGCCCGGAATCCGAAAGCAAGTGCAAGCTGCTGACCAAAGGCTGATCGCGGCGCTGCAAACGCTTGTTGCCCGGCTGCTGGCAGCCGGGTGTCACGGATTTCCTGCGAGTGGTGAATCATGACTTTGATTTTTGGTATCCCCCTGAGCGTCATGTCCGGGCAGTTGCTCCTGGGCCTGATCAACGGTGCGTTCTACGCCTTGCTCAGCCTTGGCCTGGCGATCATTTTTGGTCTGCTGCGCATCATCAACTTCGCCCACGGCGCGCAATACATGCTCGGCGCTTTCGCCGCGGTGATGGGGCTCAACTACCTGGGCGTCAACTACTGGATGGCGCTGGTGCTGGCGCCGCTGCTGGTGGGTGTGGTCGGAGTGCTCATCGAGCGCTTTCTGCTGCGGCGCATCGCCGGTGAGGACCACCTCTACGGCCTGCTCCTGACCTTCGGCCTGGCGCTGATCTTCGAAGGTTCTTTCGTCAAGCTGTTCGGGGTGTCCGGTTCGTCCTACCCGATGCCGGAGCAACTCAAGGGCGGCTACAACCTGGGCTTCATGTTCCTGCCGACCTACCGCGCCTGGGTGATCGTCGCGGCGCTGGCGGTGTGCCTGGTGACCTGGTTCATGATCGAGCGCACGCGTTTGGGTTCCTACCTGCGCGCTGGCACCGAGAACCCCAAGCTGATGCAGGCGTTCGGGATCAACGTGCCGCTGCTGATCACCCTGACCTATGGCTACGGCGCGGCCCTGGCGGCGTTTGCCGGGGTGCTGGCGGCGCCGATCTACTCGGTGACCCCGACCATGGGCGCCAACCTGTTGATCGTGGTGTTTGCCGTGGTGGTGATCGGCGGGATGGGCTCAATCATGGGCGCCATCGTCACGGGTCTGGCCATGGGCCTGATCGAAGGGCTGACCAAGGTGTTTTATCCCGAGGCGGCCAACACCGTGGTGTTCCTGGTGATGGTACTGGTACTGCTGGTGCGTCCGGCAGGACTGTTCGGTAAGGAGGCGTGAAGATGACGAGTCTGCAGATCAAGACGGGCGCTGCGCGCCTGCAACCCCAGGCAGTGCTGGAACGACAGCAGGCGGCCACGCGCCGCAAGCGCTGGTTCTACCTGGCCCTGTTCGCCGTGGCACTGGTGGCGCCGATGGCGATCTACCCGGTGTTCCTGATGAAGCTGCTGTGTTTTGCCCTGTTCGCCTGTGCCTTCAACCTGCTGCTGGGCTATGCCGGCCTGCTGTCCTTCGGGCATGCGGCGTTTCTCGCCACGGGGGGGTATGTCACCGGCTTTTTGCTCAGCCACTACAGTGGCCTGGGCACCGAACTGGGGATTCTCGCCGGCACCCTGACCTCGGCGGTGCTGGGGCTGCTGTTCGGTCTGCTGGCGATCCGCCGACAGGGGATCTACTTCGCAATGATCACCCTGGCGTTGGCCCAGCTGGTGTTCTTCATCTACGTCCAGGCGCCGTTCACCGGCGGTGAGAATGGCCTGCACGGGGTGCCGCGCGGCCAGTTGTTCGGGCTGTTTGACCTGAACAACAACCTGACCCTGTACTACTTCGTGCTGGCGGTGTTCGTGTTCGGCTACGCGGTGATCCAGCGCACCATTCACTCGCCCTACGGCCAGGTGCTCAAGGCGATCCGCGAGAACGAGCCACGGGCGATTTCCCTGGGCTACAACGTCGATGCCCACAAGCTATTGGCGTTCGTCATCTCGGCGGCGTTGACCGGCCTGGCGGGCTCGACCAAGACCGTGGTGTTCCAGTTGGCGTCGTTGACCGATGCCCACTGGCACATGTCCGGCGAGGTGATCCTGATGACTTTGCTGGGGGGTGTCGGCACGGTACTCGGACCGTTGGTGGGCGCCACGGTGGTGGTGACCCTGCAAAGCTATCTGTCCAACGGCCCGCTGGGGGAATGGGTACACGTGATCCTGGGGCTGATTTTTGTCATCTGCGTGCTGTTGTTCCGGGTCGGCATTGTCGGCTGGGTACTCAAGCTCAGCCGCCGCAACTTCTAATCGTCGATTCGCTGCGATTGCTGTCTGGAGCCCGCGCAGGGTTGCGCGGGTGCGCTTCACAACAACAATAAAAAAGAGAGCCTTATGTACGTCAAACGTTCTGTCCGTATTGTTCAGTTGTCTGGTATCGCCGGGGTCATCGGGGTGTGCGCGCCGGCGTCGGCGGCCTTTGTCGACGACAGCAAGGCCAGTGTGGAAACCCGCAACTTCTACATGAACCGGGATTTCCGCCAATCCGGCGCTGCGCAAAGCAAAGGCGAGGAGTGGGCCCAGGGGTTCATCCTGCGTATGGAGTCGGGGTACACCGAGGGGCCGGTGGGGGTCGGGATCGATGCCCTCGGGCAGTTGGGGATCAAGCTTGATTCCAGCCCGGATCGCGCTGGTGTCACCGGGCTGCTGCCCCAGGGGCCGGTCTCCAAACGGGCCCCGGATGACTACAGCGAGCTGGGCCTGACTGGCAAACTCAAAGTCTCGCAAACCACCCTCAAGCTCGGCACCCTGATGCCCAAGTTGCCGGTGCTGGTACCCAACGAATCGCGCTTGTTGCCCCAGACCTTCCAGGGCGGGCAGTTGAACTCGCTGGATCTGGAGAACCTGTCGTTCAACGCCGGCCGCCTGACCCAGGTCAGCCAGCGCAACTCCAGCAACCGTGAAGACATGACGTTGATGAAGGGGCCGCGGCGCAACATCGTCACCAGTGCCAACCCCTTGACTGACCAGTTCGACTTCATCGGCGGCGACTACAAATGGAACAGCGCGCTGACCACCGGGTACCACTATGCGCACCTGGACGATCTGTACAAACAGCACTACCTGACGCTGACCCACACCTTGCCGGTGACCGAAGGACAGTCGTTGAAGTCCGACCTGCGCTGGTCCAGCGCCACCGATGACGGCAACAGCAACGTCGACAACCGCATGCTGGGGGCCATGTTCACCTACTCGCTGGGGGCCCATGCGTTTGGCATCTCCTATCAGGACATGAGTGGCGACACCGGCTTTGCCAACGTCAACGGCACCGACCCTTACCTGGTCAACCTGCTGCAGATCAACGACTTCGCCAACCAGGACGAACAGTCGTGGCAGGCGCGTTATGACTTCAACTTCGCCGGCCTTGGCATTCCCGGGCTGACTTTCATGACCCGTTACGTCAAGGGTGATGAAATCAACCTGGGCGCCGCCCCAGGACAAGGCAAGGAGTGGGAGCGCAACACCGACATCGGTTATGTGATCCAGAGTGGCGCACTGAAGAACGTCGGGCTCAAATGGCGTAATGCGACCTACCGGTCCAGCTTCGCCAGCGACATCGATGAGAACCGTTTGATCGTCAGCTATACCTTGGCGCTTTGGTAGCAGAGGCTAGCTGTGCCTGCAGGGCCTTGCGTACATTTGGCCCTGTAGGAGGTTCATGCTTGGATTTGTGGGTGGATCCGTTGCTGCGGTAGTGGCGGGTTAGGGTTCCGCCCTGACGTACGGCCCCTCGCTACGGTATCCATCCGGGGGCATCGCCTCCGGTTTGCTTCGCTGCACCTGCTCTCGATGCATGCGGCTTCGCCGCACGGCGCTACGCGCCTCCCCCCGGATGAATACCTTCGCTCAGCCTGCCGATGGGGCTTACCGGCCGGCCTGCTTTCCCTGACTGGAATATTTCTGTGGGATGTCTTTGTGGGAGCGGGCTTGCCCGCGATGGTCTTCCAGGCACCGCATATATCCAGGCAATACGCGTCATTGTTGACGCCCATCGCGAGCAAGCCGCAAGCGGGCGCCGCAAGCGGGCGCCCGCTCCCACATTAATCCAGGTTGTTCGCAGATTGTCCGTACACCCGCCAAACCTGTGGAGCCGTCAGGCGACGTTGGCTTGCAGCGGCGCGTTGTCGGCCAGGATGCGTTCGATGGCGCCGACCAGCAAGCTGTGCAGCAGGCGGTCGCGTTCCCGCGGGGGCAGGGGGTGTTGGCTCAGCCAGCCGGGGGCGCTGTTGAGCAGGGAGGCGATGGTGTGTCCGGCGGCCAGCAGGGCTTGGTCACCGAGTCGGATGGCCGGGCAGAGCATGCGCATCAGCTGTTGCTCGTAGCGTTGCTGTAGCTGACGGACGCGCACTTGCTGGTCGTCGTTCAGGCAACTGCTGTCGCGTTCCACCAGGCGAAAGTGCCAGGGCATGTCCTGATGCAGTTTCAGGTGCGCCTGGATCAGCGGCAACAGGCTGCCCTGGGAGGTGCGCGAGCGTCGTTCGATGCGGGTGAGGGTGGCCAGCAGTTCTTCGTAGAATTCTTCGATCAAATCCAGCAGCAGGTGCTGTTTGCTCGGGTAGTGGTGATACAGCGAACCTGGGGTAAGCCCCAGGTACGCCGCCAGTTCACGCATCCCGACCTGGCCAAAGCCCTTGCTGGCGAACAGCTCCAGGGCCTTGTCCCGGCTTTGGGCAAAGCGCGAGCAGCGCTCAGTCGTAGACATGAAAGCCGCGTCCGGTCTTGCGACCCAGGTAGCCGGCCGCGACCATTTCCTTGAGCAGCGGGGCCGGGCGGTACTTGCTGTCGTTGAAGCCGTCGTAGAAGGCTTGCATGATCGCCAGCAAGGTATCCAGGCCAATCAGGTCGGCCAGGGCCAGCGGGCCGATCGGCTGGTTGCAGCCCAGGCGCATGCCGGCGTCGATGTCTTCGGCACTGGCCAGGCCTTCCTGCAGTACCAGCACCGCTTCGTTGATCATCGGCACCAGGATCCGGTTGACCACAAACCCCGGGCGGTTGCCCGCGGTGATCGCGGTCTTGCCCAGGCGCTGGGCCATGTCCAGGGCCAGGGCGTGGGTCGCGTCGCTGGTCTGCAGGCCACGAATCACTTCGATCAACGCCATCACCGGCACCGGGTTGAAGAAATGCAGGCCGATGAACCGTTCTGGGTGACTGACGCTCGCCGCCAACTGGGTGATCGACAACGACGAGGTGTTGGAGGCAATCACGCACTCGGCACTCACCTGGGCTGCGGCTTGTTGCAGCAGGCGCAGTTTCAGCTCGAGGTTCTCGGTCGCGGCCTCGATCACCAGTTGCACGCCGTGCAGGCTGGCGTAGTCGGTGCTGGTGTTGATCTTGTCCAGGGCCGCGAGTTTCTGCTCCTGGCTCAGGCTGCCCTTGGCCACCTGGCGATCAAGGTTCTTGCCGACGGTGGCCAGGGCCTTTTGCAAGGCGCTCTGGGCGATGTCGATCAGGGTCACCTGGAAGCCGGCCACCGCGCAGACCTGCGCGATGCCGTTGCCCATGGTGCCGGCGCCAATCACGCCGATGTGTTGCAGAGTCATGTGGGTATCCTTGCTCATACGCGTTCGAACAGCACGGCGATGCCTTGGCCGCCACCGATGCACATGGTTGCCAGGGCGTAACGGCCCTGCACGCGATGCAGTTCGTGAATGGCCTTGGTGGCGATGATCGCGCCGGTAGCGCCCACCGGGTGACCGAGGGAAATCCCGGAACCGTTAGGGTTGACCTTGGCGGGATCGAAGCCCAGCTCCTGGGCCACGGCGCAGGCCTGGGCGGCGAACGCTTCGTTGGACTCGATCACATCCAGGTCAGCCACGGTCAGGCCGGCGCGCTCAAGCACCAGGCGGGTGGCGGGAATCGGACCCAGGCCCATCATCGACGGCTCGACACCGGCGTGGGCGTAACCCACCAGGCGTGCCATCGGCTTGAGACCTTGCTCCTGCACCACTTTGCCGGTGGCCATGATCAGTGCACCGGCACCGTCGTTGAGGCCCGAGGCGTTGCCGGCGGTGACGCTGCCGTCTTTCTTGAATGCCGGCTTCATGCGTTCCAGCTGTTCGCTGCTGACGTCGCCGCGCACGTGTTCATCGGTGGCAAAGGTCACGGTGCCTTTGCGGGTGGCGATTTCGATCGGCACGATCTGCCCCTCGAAACGCCCTTCGGCGATGGCCCGGGCAGCGCGCTGCTGGCTGAGCAGGGCCAGTTGGTCCTGGGCCTGGCGGCTGATACCGAAATGCTCAGCGATGTTCTCCGCGGTGATGCCCATGTGGATCCCGGCGAACGGGTCGTGCAGGGCGCCGAGCATGTAGTCGATGCCCTGGATGTCGCCCATGCGCGCGCCCCAGCGTGCCTGCGGCAACAGGTAGGCGCCACGGCTCATGGATTCCACGCCACCGGCCATTGCCGCGCCGGCGTCACCGAGCATCAGGCTCTGGGCGGCGCTGACGATCGCCTGCAGGCCGGAACCGCACAGGCGGTTGACGTTGAAGGCCGGGGTTTCCTTGGGCAGGCCGGCGTTCATCGAGATCACCCGGGAGATGTAAGCGTCGCGGGCTTCAGTCGGGATCACATGGCCCATCACGGTGTGGCCGATGTGCTCGGGGGCCAGGCCCGAACGCTCGATGGCGGCGCGGCACACGGCGGTGCCCAGGTCGATCGGCGAGACGTCCTTGAGGGAACCACCAAAACCACCAATGGCGGAGCGAACGGCGCTGAGGACAAAAATATCGGAATGCTTCATGAATATTCCCTGGGTATCGTGGGCAGCGCGCGGCTCACGTAGTATGGGCGCGCTGGGGGAGGCTGGTTTATGGCGCTGAGTCTAGAGTCAGCCGCGCCACGGCGCCTATGCCAAAACTGCGCAAGGGTGGTGGCGTTTTTTGCCATGTTCAGATGATCGGGAGCCAGGGAAATACATGCGGGAGACGGATTCGGTAGCGGTGTACTTCGTGTACCCGATGATCCAGGCCTTGCGCGCGGACCCACAGCGTTTGCACGCGGTGTTGCGGCAAGTGGGGATCGATCCGCAACTGCTGGAGCAACCGGCGGCACGGGTTCCGGCCTCGGCGTTTGCCGCGTTGTGGCTGGCGCAGATCGGTGAGTTGCAGGACGAATTCTTTGGCCTCGATTCCCACGGCATGCCACCTGGCAGCTTCGCCCTGATCTGCCGGGCGCTGATCCAGGAGCCGACCCTGGAAAAAGCCATGCGCCAGTGCCTGGCCAACTTTGCCCTGTTTCTGCGGGACTTTCGCGGCACCCTGACCGTGCGCGGCAAACGCGCGGTGATCAGCCTGCAGACCCAGGCGCAAAGCGTTGAGCTGGCGCGTTTTGGGGAAGAGACCTTTCTGGTGCTGATGATCAGCCTGCTGTGCTGGCTGGGCGGACGACGGATTGCCATCGACCGCGCCGACTTCCAGCACCCGCGTCTGTCCCTGGCGGACGATGCCTTGCTCTGGGGCGCCAACCTGACCTTTGGCGCGGCACGCACGCAAATCGAGTTCGACAGCCGCTTCCTGCAACTGCCGGTGACCCAGGACCTGGCGTCGCTCAAGGCCTTTTTGCGCAGTGCCCCGCAATGGCTGGTGATCCGCTTTCGCAATCAGCACGGCTTGGCGGCGCAGGTTCACCAGCGGCTGCGCAACAGTGATTACAGCCAGTGGCCGACCCTGGAAGCCTTTGCTCGCGAGCAGCACCTGAGCCCCAGCACTGTGCGGCGCAAGCTCGAGCGCGAAGGCTGTGCGTTCCAGGAGATCAAGGACGAAGTGCGCCGCGCGGTGGCGATTGAGCAATTGCGCCGCACCCAGGCCAGCGTCACCACGATTGCCGAGCAGATCGGCTTCCAGGAGCCCAGCGCCTTTCACCGCGCGTTCAAGAAGTGGACGGGGGAAAGCCCGGGGCGTTATCGGGCACGGTTCCAGGGCGCGCAGGCGTTGCCGACGGTGGATGGGCACGACCGGTGATCGTCTGGGCTGAGTAATCCAGCATGCCCGGGGTGTTGTTCAACTATCGTTGAAAGTCGCCGAGACCGGGGAGTGCCAGTGATGAATGTCGAACTGTCCGACGGGGTGGTCACCCTGCTAGTGCGCCACACCATCAAGAAGGGCCAGGACCAGGCCTACGAGCACTGGTTGCGCCGCACCATCGCCATGGCGCGCAGTTACCCCGGGCACCTGGGGATCGACGTGATGCGCGGCCATCGCCAGGGCCTGGCGCAGTTCACCAGCGTCCTGCGCTTTGCCAGCACCGAGCAACTGCAGCACTGGCTCGACTCCACGGACCGTCGCAGCCTGGTCGCAGAAGCACAGCCGATGCTTGCCGATGGCGACCAGACCGAAATCAACGCCGATCGCGAGTTCTGGTTCACTCCGGTCGAGGCCGGTGCGCCGGCGCCGCCACCGCGCTGGAAGCAGGCGTGCGTGACCTTTCTGGTGATCCTGCCGCTGAGTTTCCTGGTGCCGATGCTGTTCAAGCCGCTGTTCAATCGTGTGCCGTGGTTGGGCGGTCATGTGCAGGCCAACGTGCTGATCACCGCAAGCATCGTGTTGCTGGTGGTCTACGTCTTCATGCCGCGGGTGACGCGGCTGTTCAGCAAATGGCTGCAAGCCCCCAGCGCCTGACACGCGGCGGTTGTTTGCCTATTCCATCGACCCAGGACGCCTGTGATGAATAACGTGATTGCCGATCTGATTCTGCACAACGGTCGCCTGCACACAGTGGATCGGGCAAAGCCCCGGGCCAGCGCGGTGGCGATCAAGGACGGGCGCTTTGTGGTGGTGGGTAACGACGCCCAGGCCATGGCCCTGCGCGGCGCGGGCACCCAGGTGATCGACCTGCTGGGACGCACGGTGATCCCCGGGCTCAACGACTCGCACTTGCACTTGATCCGCGGCGGCCTGAACTACAACCTGGAATTACGGTGGGAAGGGGTGCCGTCGCTGGTGGATGCCTTGCGCCTGCTCAAGGACCAGGCCGAACGCACACCGGCCCCGCAGTGGGTGCGGGTGGTGGGCGGCTGGAACGAATTCCAGTTCGCCGAAAAACGCCTGCCGACCCTCGACGAACTGAACAAGGCCGCCCCCGATACGCCGGTGTTTGTCCTGCACCTCTATGACCGCGCCTTGCTCAACCGCGCGGCCCTGCGGGTGGTGGGCTACGACCGTCATACGCCGAACCCGCCCGGTGGCGAGATCGTGCATGACGCCAATGGCGAGCCGACGGGGATGCTGGTGGCACGGCCCAATGCGATGATCCTCTATTCGACCCTGGCCAAGGGACCGAAGCTGCCGCTGGAGTACCAGCTCAACTCGACCCGCCAATTCATGCGTGAACTCAATCGCCTCGGGGTCACCAGCGTGATCGATGCCGGCGGTGGTTTCCAGAACTACCCGGACGACTACGCGGTGATCAACGCGTTGGCGGCCAAGGACCAACTGACGATCCGCATCGCCTACAACCTGTTCACCCAGAAACCCAAGGAAGAGCTCAACGACTTCAAGCACTGGACCGGCAGCGTTGCCCTGCACCAGGGTGATGATTACCTGCGCCACAACGGCGCCGGGGAAATGCTGGTGTTCTCAGCGGCGGATTTCGAAGACTTCCTCGAACCGCGCCCGGACCTGCCCTTGACCATGGAACAGGAACTGGAGCCAGTGGTGCGACACCTGGTGGAGCAGCGCTGGCCGTTTCGCCTGCACGCCACTTATGACGAATCGATATCGCGCATGCTCGACGTGTTCGAGAAGGTCGACCGGGATATCCCGTTCAATGGCTTGCCGTGGTTCTTCGATCACGCCGAAACCATCAGCCCGAACAACATCGAGCGGGTGAGGGCGCTTGGCGGAGGTATCGCGATCCAGGATCGAATGGCGTTCCAGGGCGAGTACTTCGTCGAACGCTACGGCGCCAAGGCGGCCGAGCTGACCCCACCGATCCAGCGCATGCTCGCCGAGGGCGTGCCGGTGGGGGCTGGCACCGATGCCACGCGGGTGTCGAGCTACAACCCCTGGACCTCGCTGTACTGGATGGTCAGTGGGCGCACCGTGGGCGGGCTGGCGCTGTATCCGCAGGGGCTGCCCCGGGACACCGCGCTGCAGCTGTTCACCCACGGCAGCGCCTGGTTCTCCTCGGAGCAGGGCAAGAAAGGGCAGATCAAGGTCGGGCAACTGGCGGACCTGGTGGCGCTGTCGGCGGACTATTTCAGTGTCGAAGATGAGGCGATCAAGTGGATCGAGTCGCTGCTGACGGTGGTTGGCGGCAAGGTGGTACACGCGGCGGGGGATTTTCAGCGGCTGGCGCCGCCGACTTTGCCGGTGGCCCCGGACTGGTCGCCGGTGGTCAAGGTTCCGGGGCATTGGCGTCCCGCTGCGCCGTTGCAGACCCAGGTGCACCAGTGCAGCGGGCCCTGTGGCGTGCATGGCCACGGTCACCAGCGCGCGCGTCTGTCGAACGTCCCGGTGAGCGACTTCCAGGGATTCTGGGGGGCCTTCGGTTGTTCGTGCTTTGCCTTTTGAGGTGAGGGCAGCGATTGCGTCGATGAAAATTATGCTGTAGTTTTTCATGAAATTATAAAAGCATAATTTCATGGTGTTCGAATGTTTCAGCAATCCAAGCAGCACGTCGACAGCTACTACGCCCACAGTTGCGCCGATCGATTGCTGGAACGTCCGGTGTTTTCGGGCGAGCAGGACACCGAGGTGGTGATCATCGGTGCCGGTTTCAGCGGCCTGCACACCGCGTTGCGCCTGGCTCTGGCCGGCAAGCGCGTAACGGTGCTGGAAGCCAGTCGGGTGGCCTGGGCTGCGTCCGGACGCAACGGCGGCCAGGCGATTCTCGGCTGGTCCTGTGACATGCCACCCCTGGAGGCGGCGCTCGGCCATGAGCGCGCACGCCGCCTGTGGGACAGCATGCGCTGGGCCGCCCGGGAGTTGCGTGAACTGCCGGCGCGCCACGGCTTTGATTGCGATTATCGCCCCGGGCATTTGTGGACTTCCGTCATGCCGCGGCGGGTCAGTCTGTTGACCGAGTGGCAGCATGAGGCCAGCCACAAATGGGGCCACGATGGCCTGCAATTCATCCCCCGCGAACAGTTGCCGGAATGGGTCGCCAGCGAGCGTTACCAGGCCGGGCTGTTCGATCCCGAAGGCGGGCACCTCAACCCATTGAAACTGGCCCTGGGCCTGGCCGCCGCCATCGAAAGCGCAGGCGGGCGTATCTACGAGCAATCCAAGGCCCTGAGCTACCACTCAGTGGGTGACCGGTACGTGGTCGAGACCGAGCAGGGCCGCCTGCGCGCCGATGTGCTGGTGCTGGCCTGCAATGCCTACCTCGATCAGCTCGACCCGCAGTTGGCCAGTTGTGTGTTACCGGTGGGCACCTACCAGGTCGCCACCGCGCCGCTGGCGCCCGCCCTGGCCAGAGCATTGCTGCCCAGTAATGTGTGCGTCACCGACAACCAATTCGTACTCGATTACTTCCGCCGTACCCCGGACCACCGCCTGCTGTTCGGTGGCGGCTGCACCTACCTGGGCGGCATGCCCCGGGACATTGGCGCGGCAACCCGGCCGTTCCTCGAGCGGGTGTTCCCGCAACTGCAAGGCGTCGAGCTGGAGTACGCCTGGGGCGGGCACATCGACCTGACGCTCAAGCGCACCCCAGACATCGGCCGCCGCGGCGATCTCTACTGGCTGCAGGGCTACTCGGGACACGGTGTGTTGCCGACCCTGGCCGCCGCGCGCGCGGTATCGGCGGCCATCCTCGGCCAGACCGACGAGTTGGCCCTGTACCAGGGCCTGCAAAACGAGCGCTTTCCCGGCGGCAAATACCTGGCCGCGCCGCTGGAAGCCATCGGCAAGGCCTGGTACCGACTGCGCGACAGCATTTGATCAATCCTCTTCCGGAATTTCAGGCATGAACAAGCAAGAAGAAATTGCCGCGCTGGCGATCCTGATCCACGACCTGCGCAAGCACAAGAAATTCACCCTCAAGGAACTGGCGGACAAGATCGAGCGCTCCGTGGGCTTCCTTTCGCAAGTCGAGCGCGGCCTGTCCCGCCCGACCGTGGCCGACCTGACGGCGATCAGCGAGACCCTGGGTGTGCCGACCACCTATTTCTACAGCCTGCCCAAACCCAAGGTCCTGCCGTGGGTCACCCGGCCGGATGAGCGCCGCACCCTGTACTACGCCAACGGCATCACCGACATCCTGGTCTCGCCGAAAATGCGCGCCAGCTTCTCGATGCTCGAAAGCCGCCTGGAGGCCGGGGCCAACAGCGGTGAGCGGCATTTGAGCGACAGCTCGGAGCAGGGCGGCTACGTGCTCGAAGGCGAGCTGACCCTGTGGCTGGACGAGGACGACGAGCCCGTCACCCTGCTGGCCGGCGACAGTTTTCAGCTCGACAGCCACACCCGCTGCCGTTACGGCAACCTCACTGACCAACTCACGCGTGTGCTGTGGGTTTACACCTGATCACTACAACGGGAACTTTGAAGATGGACGCTGCCTGCTCTGATCTGTTGGCCGAAGTACGGGCTTTTCGCCAACGCTACCCTGAGGTGCGGTATGTCGACCTCATCTCCCTGGACATTCCGGGGCACTTCTACGGGAAGCGCTATCCGATCGACATGCTGGAAAAAGTCGCCGCCGGCACGGCCTTAAAGTTGCCGCAGAACTGCGTGCTGCTGGGTGTGCAGGGTGGCTTGTTCAAGATCGGCGACTACTGCTTCCACGACGGCGACCCGGATGCTGTGCGGCGCCTGGTACCGGGCACACTCAAGCCGGTGACCTGGGAGTCCCAACCCCTGGGGCAGATGCTGATCACCTCCGACGGCACCGCCAAGCCCATCGAATTCGAACCCCGGGAAGTCCTGGCCCAAGTGCTGCAGCGCCTGCGCGGCAAAGGCATTCACCCGGTGGTGGCCTTCGAGCTGGAGTTCTACCTGTTCGACAAGCAACTGCGTGATGGTCTGCCGCAGTTCCCCCGCGATGGCCTGACCGACGACACCGACGATCAACCGAACATGCACATCGAGCGCCTGTCGCGGTTTTCCCCGGTGCTCGACGAAATGGTCGAAGCGGCTCGCATCCAGGGCATCGACACCACCGTGATCACCGCCGAACTGGGCCCGGGCCAGTTCGAAATCAACTTCGGCCACCTCAACGACGGCCTGCAAGCCGCCGACTGGGCCGCTCTGTTCTGTCGCAGCACCCGGGGCGTGGCCCTCAAGCACGGCTATCGCGCCAGCTTCATGGCCAAGCCGTACCTGCAGCACCCCGGCAGCGGCATGCATGTGCACGTCAGCCTGTACGACGGCGCCGGCCAGAACCTGCTGGCGGCCAACCAGCAACAGGCCCTGCGCCACGCCGTCGCCGGCTGCCTGGAACTGCTGCCGCACTGCATGCCGATCTTCGCCCCCAACCAGAACGCCTACCGCCGCCTGGGCGGCACCGTCAACGCCGCCACCCGCGCCAGCTGGGGTTTCGAAGATCGCGACGCCTGTGTACGGATCCCCGAATCCGACGCAAAAAACCTGCGCATCGAACACCGCCTGGCTGGCGCCGACGCCAACCCGTACCTGGTCCTGGCCGCGATCCTGGTCGGCCTGGAGCAGGGCCTGGACACCGGCCGCGAACCCATCCCGCCCCTCAACGAAGACCGCAACAGCGGCATCGACTTCCCCCTGGACATGCTCGAGGCCGTACGCCAGATGCAACACCAGCCACAACTGCGCGAAGGGCTGGGCGCCGAGTTCGTCGACGTCTACTGCGAAAACAAACGCCAGGACCACTTGGCCTTCCAACAGGAAATAAGCGCACGGGAATACCGCTGGTATCTATAATCACCCCCTGGCCCGGCTCACCCTGGGCCAGGGAATTGAAAACCTTGAGATTTTTTTACTTTGCGTCCTTGACAGGACATCGGAAGCAGTCCAGAATTGCGTCCATTCCCGCTTAGGGGACGAGAAAAACCCTTTAGATTTCAAAGGGTTGGAAGTAGATGAAAATCTAGTTTCCCTCTCCAGTTTGTTTGCGTTTGGTGTTGTTTTTCAGGCATCCGACGTTTGAGGCCGAGTAGCAAAATGGTTATGCAGTGGATTGCAAATCCACCTACGCCGGTTCGATTCCGACCTCGGCCTCCACTATTGAAAACCCCGTAGCTCAATGAGTTACGGGTTTTTTTTTGGTTCTTCACGGATTACCGGGAAAGACGCTCTTGATCTTCATGAAAAAGAACTCGCTATCCCGGTAACCGTACGCCATTCGCTTGATGACCTTTATTCGATTATTTATTCCTTCCAACTGACCGGTGTGCATCGGCCAGCGAACCCGGCTGACGATGCCCCGCCAGTAAGTCTTTAGCCGTTTGGCGAACTGGATCAGTGCCGGTATTTCGCTTTCATGCGCATGGCGCAGCCATTGCTTCCAGGCCGATCGCCAACCCCAAGCGGTGCTCGGCGTCCAAAGCGTTTTGAGTTCAGTCTTCATCAAATAGACCTTCATCAACGCGTGGTTGGCCGCCAGCAGATCCTCCAAGCGGACCTGTTGCTCCGGTGTTTTCAGGTTCTGCGGGTTGCGCAGGAGCAGCCAACGCGCCTGCTTGATGACCTGTCGGGCCGGCTTGTCATGACGCAGTCGATTGGCTTCGTCGACACGAACCCGATCAATCACCTCTCGGCCATACTTGGCCACCACATGGAAGAGGTCGTAGACCACTCGCGCGTTGGGACAGTGCTGACGAACCTCCAGGTCAAAAGCGGTGTTCATGTCCATTGCCACCGCTTCGATTCGGGCGCATCCCTCTGGCCCCAGCTCTTCGAAAAACGGCCTGACCGCCGCCCGGCTGCGGCCTTCGCCGATCCACAGCACTCGTCGTGTATCCGCATCCAGCACCGTTCGGTTGCTGGAGCGTCGTGCCTTGCAAGCGGCATTGAGCGATCTGCCGAAGGCGCAACCACGGCGTCTGGTGATGGACGAGTTCGCCCTGTTCAAGGGCCATCGTTACGCCAGTGTGGTGTCCCAATGCAGCCCAAACATCTGCGCCACGTGCAGCGTGGGAAGGCGCTCACAGGCTTGAATGACCGCCTCTGCCAGACGCCGCGTCATGCGGGCATAGCGATCCAGCCAACTGACGGCCTCCATGCGTTTACCACAGTCGCGGCAACCAACGCGTCGGAGCAAAACGCTCAGGCGCACCGCACGACCGAGAATGGGCAAATCACGAATGACTCGCTCGCAATACTCATGCGTGGTTGAACAGGGTTTTTGGCACCCGCCACAGGAAGGGAATCGGGTGGCGTGGGGTGTCAGATCGATCTGGAGGGCGTCACCATCAGGCTTGATCGTGACGACAGAAAAGCCCTCCCAAAAAGGAAGGAAAGTATTAATATCGCGCATAAGAACGCCGGTTTGTTAGATGTGTTTGCTCGCACGAACATCATCAATCAAATCGGCGTTCTTGTTTCTGTGTTTCCCGGGATTCCGTGAAGAACCTTTTTTTTGCCTACAGGAAAGTGAAGTGTTCCGCAGTTTTGGGGGGGTGTTCCGCAACTGTGCACGCTAGGAGCGCCAGTGGTCAGGGTGATGACAGGCTGTAGTCGACCCATAGCTGCCCCTCGGGAAAGGCAGCAATCGGCCGATTCTGTTGAAAAAGTCGACCCGGGCTGACGATCCAAGCATTGAGCGGTGAAAACGTCATTTCTGCACACTGCTACGTGAAATCTGAGTCCTGTACCCTCTGCTCAAAACACGGATCTCAATCTCAGACGCGTACTTCTCTGTCGTGAAAACCGAAACCGACTTTTTCAACAGAATCGGCCAGAAGTGATCGTTCAACGTTTCAGAATTGGGCCGAAAGCGGCTATGAATCGGCTAGCCGCTCGAATCGAAGGTAACCATGGGAATCAGTCCCGACGCGCACGAAGCCTGCTTGCTCATACATGAACCGGGCAGGGTTATCGGGGCGTACGCTTAAACCCAGATGGGTAAAGCCACTTTGCTTGGCTGTAGTCGCATAAGCGTTCAGTAGTGCTCGACCAATACCGTTGCGCCTGCAACCCCGGCTGACGTTGATAGTGCAAAGCTGCGCGTACCCCTGCTCTGGCATCCATAACGAGTAACCCGCGAACTGCTCTTCATGAATTGCCACCGTCAAACGATCAAAGTTCTCTACCCAACGAGTGAGATGTCGCTCTAACTGCAGTCGCCATGCGTCTTCGTGATCAGGCTCCCAGCATCGTATGTAGTCCTGCTCGCCCCGGTATATCGAAGGAATATCGGTCACGCAGGCTTGCCTTAGTATGAGCGTCATCCTGATGCCTCATGGGTGATGAATTAGGAAAACTACCAAATCGCTCAGCTTCAGCCAACGGCGACATGAGCCAGACTTCCGGCATCACTCCTCCAGTAAGACCGGTTGAAACCCCTGCGCTCAACTCAGGCTGAACGCTGAGCGATTGTCAGCAGAACCCCGAAGCTCACGAGTAGGCCGCCAAAAATTCGATCAATCCATTGTCGTGACGCCACTAATTTCTCGCGCACCGTCCCGGCCGAGAAACACAGGGCGATGAGGCTGAACCACACCGCGTGGGCGCCCGCGATGAACAGTCCATACGCGACTTGCACTGTCACGGCGGTGTCCGGTCGTACCACACCCATGAACAAGCTAACGATGAAGATCGACGTTTTCGGGTTCAGCGCGTTTGTGAGAAATCCCGTACGTAGAGCTGCCAGGTCCGATAAAGCAGGTGACGGTGCGTCTAGCTGTTCAATCGCCGGTTTGGAGCGAAGCATTTTGATGCCTAGGTAGACGAGGTATGCAGCGCCGGCCAGCTTGAGCGCATTGAACAACCAAGGCGATTGTTGAAGCACCAACCCCAGTCCGAGCAGCGTATAGCAGACGTGGACAAGTACCCCAAATCCAATTCCCACCGCGGTGAGGACGCCCGCCCGTCGAGACAGCAGTAATCCGTTGCGAGACACCATGGCGAAATCCGGCCCGGGACTGATGCAGGCAAGTAGTGTAATGGTGATTACTGCTATCCATTCGCTCATGGGGTACCCTTCACATTGGTGCTGTTAAAAGCCAATGTTTACAGATTCTGTGCTCTGGTAATAACGATGATTTCTGAAGGAAATAGTGACTACAACTCACCAATCTCTGAAGCTCGGACACCTTCACTGCTCGCGTTGCGTTGCTTCGAATCGGCAGGAAGGTTCGAAAATTTCGCCCGTGCGGCTGAAGAACTGCATCTGACACCCGGCGCCATAAGCCGGGCAGTGCGCTTGCTTGAAGAGGATCTGGGGGTTGAACTGTTCGAGCGGCGCAGCCGAAGGGTCTTTTTAACGGACGCCGGAAGACGCCTGGCCAAAGCCGTGAGTGAAGGGCTTGGAGTGATGAGCCAGGCAGTGCGCGAGATACGCAGCGATGCCCGTCGTGCTCGTCAGCTTGTCCTATCCTGCGAGCCAACGCTGTTGATGCGGTGGTTGATCCCTCGTTGGAGCGACTTCCAAACACTTCATCGAGGGCCAGGCATTCATTTAGTGGCCGGCGGCGGCAGCTTTTCGTTCGACCATGGCATCGATTTGGCCATTCGGCGGGACGATTTTCCTCGTCCCCCTGGCTATCATGCGCAGAGCCTGTTCCCGGAAAAGGTCGGCCCTGTATGCCGGCCAGATATGGCCGATCAATGGTTCAGCAAAAACAGGAAATTTCTGCGTTCCACGGCACCACTGCTTGAGACGACCAGCCGACCTATGGCTTGGCAGGAGTGGGCTTGTGCAAAAGGGCTGCCCACGCCTTCCATGGAAGTGCAAACTTTTGAACACTTTTACTTCAGCATCCAAGCGGCTGTCGCAGGCCTCGGAGTGGCCATTGGTCCATGGCACTTAGTGCGCGACGATATCCAGAGCGGTGTATTGGTCGCGCCATTGGGATTTGTTGAAGATGGCTCACGCTACTGCCTGCTATCTCCCACCGCACCCAAGCCAGGCAGCTTGGAAATGGATTTACTTGATTGGTTGCGGGCGGTGGGCTGAGGTAGCGGCCTTCGTTGCGGCTTACTCCCAGGTTACATCCCGCCGATCTCTCTGTAGGGTGTAACTCAGTTGCAGTTCCGCCTGATCACGTCATATCGCCCAACGGGGACTTGGTAACATTGACTTTCATGGCCGTAAGGTCTGCCTGGTTTCCTAAGTGATTGATTCTGGTTTTGTTTTAGGGTTAAATCAGCGCCTGCTTTAGCATTTCCCATGCCCCGATGGTGAAATTGGTAGACACATCAGACTTAAAATCTGCCGCCGCAGGGCGTGCCGGTTCGATTCCGGCTCGGGGCACCATTTTCGCTTCTCAGGCCTTACCAAGCCTTCTCAAAAAGCCCCGCTGGCATTGGCCTCCGGGGCTTTTTTGTTCTCAGCTCTTCTCAACTACTCTCACCCCTTCTCATTATTTTTAGTACATTCATCAGCACATCTGAATTCGACTGCTCATGGTGATGTACTAATGCCCCTCACTGACACAGCCGTCAGGCAAACAAAGCCCAAAGACAAAGACTACAGCCTCAGCGATACCGCGGGTCTGTCTTTGTTCGTCGCAGCCAAAGGCACGAAAGCGTGGCACTTCCGTTTCTCATGGCACGGACAGCAGCCGCGGATATCCCTGGGCACCTATCCAGAAATCTCCCTGAAAGAGGCTCGCGAGCGTCGAGACGAGGCCAGATCCCTTATTGCCAGGGGTGTCGACCCTCGATCTCAGCGCCGCGAAGAAAAACGTGCCGCCAGTACCGGTGCCGTCAAAACATTCGAGGTAGTGGCCAAAGAGTGGTACGACTTCAAGCTACCTCGATGGGCCAAGGCCAAGAAGGGCGCTGCCGTGCAGGCTCAGCTCTATTTGGACAAAGACCTAGTTCCAGCACTGGGCAAACTCCCCATTGCAGACGTGAGGCGTGCCGACGTACTTGCGGCCCTGAGGGTTGTCGAGAAGCGGGGAGCGCTCAACGTAGCTCGAAAATGCAGGACCTGGCTCAACGAAATATTCCGCTTTGGCATCGCTTCTGATTATCTGGAGACCAATCCTGCGGCGGATCTGGATATCGTGGCCGCTAAAGAGCCGCCAGAAAAGCATAACCCCATGCTTAGGCAGAAGGAGCTTAAAGAGTTTTTAGAGGCGCTGAATGGTGCTGATGTCACGGAATACACAAAGAGCGCCATCCGGATATTGCTGCTAACAGCAGTGCGCACAGGCGAGCTGCGCAACGCAATGTGGTCACAGTTCGACCTTGATGGAGCGCTTTGGACCATTCCAGCATCAAGCGTGAAGCAATTGCAAAAGGTAATCAGGGCGAAAGGAGGGGATAACGTACCGCCTTATCTGGTGCCGCTATCGCGACAGGCGGTTGCTGAGGTGCGCAAGGTGCATGAGTTGACCGGCCGCTATAAATTGCTGATCGCAGGCCGGAGTGATCCGAGCAAGCCAATCAGTGACGGCACGGTCAACGTTGCATTACGACGAATGGGATATGAAGGCAGACTGACCGGGCACGGTATCCGTGCCACGATTTCAACGGCCTTGAACGAGATGGGTTACAACGAGGACTGGATCGAGGCGCAGCTTTCGCATGCGGGTTCAAGCAAGATCAGAAAGACATACAACCACGCAGAATACGTGGAGCAGCGGCGGGGAATGATGCAGGATTGGGCCGACTATCTGGACGGACTGATGACGGCCTAGGCCTATTGCGCCCTTTGACGGGTAGCAGCCCGGCTTGCTGCCCATGCCTCGACTTCCGAACGAATCCAGGCCACGGCCTGCTCTCCAACCTTGGCCTGGCGTGGAAACTTTCCCCCGACGGCCATCCGGTAAATGGTCGCCGTGCTGAGACCCGAGATGCGGCGGACCTCCGGCAAGCGGATGTATTCGATAAACTCATCGGTATGTGCGGTATTCATTTGATGCTCCATGCCGCGCGTGGCGGCAGAAGGTGGTGGATTAGATGGCCATCTCGGCCTGGGGCTCTCGTTGCCAGATGGGCGAACTGTTGTGCGATTCGATGCGGTCAGCGATGACGTTGGCGCGCTGGCCGGCGGTCGGTGGGGCATACATGCCGAAACGGCTGATGCTCCCGCCGTTCACTGCTGCGTTCGTGGAGTCGGCGGAGGCGAATGGCAGATGCTGGAAGATCGCAGGGTCGAGCATTCGCAGGCCGTGAAGCCTGCAAGCTGGGCGGCCTTGGTCGTCGCAGATTGCGTCCATCGCGGCGCCCATCCGCTTCCACCATGATCCAGTGCCCGGTGTAGCCCATTGCCCAGAACTGCCCAGGGCAACCGTTCGCCAACACCTCGCCAGCCGCTGCAACCGCTCAAGCGATTCGTGCAAGTGCCAGACAGGCACGCCGCGAAGCTCCTCTGGCCACTGCCGAACAAGGTCGTCGTTGGCCTTTTCGTCGCCGTCGATGACGTCCGGAATAAGCGCCCAAGTGAATCCAGGGTGACGGTGCCAGTCTTCGACCCAGCGTGTATAGCCTTCGACGTCTACCTGGCCGCCTTTCTTCCACACTGTGAATGCGCCGTTATCGAAAACAAACGATTTGCATACATCGGCGACAATCCCGAGATCGTCCTTGCGTGGGAACGGCACCAGCGCGTGCCGGCCGACCAGGAACTTAGCGGCGTCCTCGCGCTTACCGCCGACAGGCGTGCCGTGGTAATGAATCATCCGCTGAGCCTCACTGTTTCGATCTCGACGCCCTGGTGTGTGGCAATGATCGTCTGATCACCACCCAGTGCTTCGGACAGGCGATCGGCGATCTGTTCGTGGCAGCCTTTTTTGATGATCGCGGTCGCGGCCTTGATGTGCTCGACGTAGATCATCGCCGGCGACCGAACTTCAAGCCGATAGATGATCAGTTCGCCGTCCGACGGGCAGACGGCTGCGAAGGTGTGTCGGTAGGTATTCATCACCGCGGCCCCTTGTAGCAGTACACGTAGGCGAACCAGGCGAGGGCGATCATGGCGTCACCTCGCCGGACTTTTCAGTCAGCTTCCATTTGGTGTTGTTGCTCTGGATGTGATCGGCCTCGAGCAAGCCGTCGCGCTTCATCCTCTCCAGTTCACGGCGAATCTCGGGAGTGTCACGAGCGCCGGAGACATGGAACTTGAACCACCAGGTGGGAAACCAGCCGGAACCACCGGTGTCGTTCTTTCGCATGTACTGGATGATTCGCTCTCGCAAGGTCGCGGCAGTTTCTTCAGGCATGACTTCGTCCTTGCCGCTATAGCGGCTGACTTTGAAGGGGGAGGGAGTTACAGAGGGGAGATGAGATTTATAGCTGTAGGCTTGCCGATGCGATACCGTATCGGCAGGCGTTTCGAGTCAGTGAGTTGCCTCATGTTATTATAGGGTGGAGGTCCCTGAGGACTTGCAACATACCTTCTTCTTCAGCTACTGGTACGTTTCAACGGGTAGATCTACACCAGCGGATAGTTCCGCAAGAGCATTTGCAATCGTGGAAGTAGCTAGACCAGCGAAAAACAAAGCGTGGGGGTGATCTGGATTATTTCTGTCTTCCGTTACTATCCCAAGAACATGACCGCTACGAGCAATGATGGGTCCTCCACTATTTCCAGGACGCGCAATTGCTGAGTATAAAAATGCCTCCTGTTGTTGATAGTCTAAAATTCTCTCATTGACTACTTCTCCACCCTGTAGAATCAGCGGTGCCTCGCTAGCCATAGGGACGGGAGGATAACCAAGCAAATATAGCTGCTCGCCGATGACCGGATCTCGGAAGCCGATTGCTTTACTGTCGTTCAGGCATGGCTCCTCAAGTTCAATAATTCCCACATCCACGAGAGGATGGACGTAAGTTTGCTTCACTCTGCATGCCTTTCCTTGAAAAGTCTGTTCGGTTCGAACAGTCATCCCGTTAATAACATGAGCACAAGTAAGAATGTGTCGGTCTGAAATGACAAAGCCTGTACCGCCGTGCTCGGCTGCGTTGTTATCGCCAATGATATGTACTGTGAACTTTCCGAAATACCCATACAGAAAGTCAGCTCCTAATGCTGGTGTTAGCCACGCGTAGCCTTTCCGCTCTCTGGAAGTTAGCTCTTTCATGGAGTAATAGAGTTTTGGTGCCAAAACGAAATTGCCGTGACCTACAACTACTAATAGTCCTTCTCTCTCCATTGCCTCTAGCAATGCTGTGATCTGCGACAAAGACTTGAACGCTTCATTTAATACCTCGGTTTTTTCAAGGTACTCAATAAATTGAATTACTGATAGAGGTCTCGTAGTTTTCGAGGGATCTGGGTTTTCGCCCAAAATACGTAGGTTTTCTTCATATTTTGTTGGAGAAAAAAAGGCAAATGCTTGTATAGCAAGTGAGGCCCTTTCGTGCGCAGGTAGAGGTTGAAGACGACTATATCGGGAGTCAGAAGTTGACGTCATATGAGTGACCCTTTGCAGTTCATTTCTAGTGCAGTAGATGAGGCTACGATAGCCACGATTTTTTCAACGTGCCACCGATAGCTTTCGCAAGTGACTCCTGATTTTCAGAATTGAAAGCTCAGGCAACACTCCACGTTGGTGATCTACGCTGCGACCGCGTGACGCGCAGCCACTCGCCATGGGTCATTGGCTCGTGCCAGTGCAGCCATTGGCGGCGGGCTGACGCTGTTTCCGCACATGTGAACTTGCTGGGTCTTGGTGAACGGCTTGCCGTCGGCGCCGTGGCTGATGATGTAGTCGGCGGGAAAGCCCTGGGCCTTGTACAGCTCGGTGGGTTGCAGCATCCGCAGGCAGATGTCGACGATCACGTACGGCGTGCCCTTGATCGTAACGGTGACCAGACCCAGCCGATCCTTGGTGGTGATGGTTGGCGCTGGCTCGCCGGCAGCGCTCACGTTCTCGGTGCCGTAGTAGCTGATCAGAAAGGCCGCGACCCGCAGTGCGCCGGCTTCAACCTCTGGCGAGAGCTGTAGCTCGACCAGCGAGCTCTTGCCGCCGCCACTTGCAGTGATGGTTGGTGCCGGTTCGTTCACTGCCTGGCCGACGCTTGCGCCGAACTGGCGCTCCATGAACGCGGTGACCAGACCGTGGTGGGTGCCGCCGGCGCTGATGGTGTGCAGCGGATCCGCTGCGTCCCGGGCATCACAGTTGCCGCGCAGGTGCACCAGGTTGGCGGTCACCAGCTGCTGCTGGCTGCCGGTGTTGGTCACCGTGGTCATCGGGTCTTCGATGCTCTTGGCAGCCGTGGTGTTGAACCCGCCATTCATCTGGGCCATGAACACCGTTGAGATGCCCATGGCGTGCGCGGCGCCGGCCGGGCGCTGGTAGTTACCGCCACTGGTGATGGTCGGCAGCGGCTCGTCGAGCGCCTTGCCTTCGTCCGAAAACCGGAATTTCACCAGGTGCGCCGCGGCGATAGAGTGTCCGCCACTTGCCGTCACAGTGCCGAGCGGATCGCCGGCAAACTTACTGCCATTGCCCCACCGCTGCACGCCGCCCGGTTTACCTTCGCCGTGCGCCGCGGTGACCATTACAGGGCTGATGAGGGTCAGCTCGCCGCGATTGGCGCAGGTCACCGTCGGCAGCGGGACGTGTGGATCGTTGACGCGGTCACTGCCCTGGTGAGTGGCCGGCGCGATAATAGGGCTAGCCATGGCGAACGAGCCGCCACGTGGCCAAGAGGTCACGGTGCGTAGCGGGTCCTGCGCTGACTGGACGCTCTCACCGGACCAGTTCGCGATCGGCACAATGAATGGATCAGCGGCATCGATGACGAACTTCTTCATGCCCTTGGCGATCCGGCGGAGGGTGGCCGGTGCCAGCGGCTTTGGCCGGTCGAAGATGCTTTTGCTCGGGATTGTCCAGTCGATGCACTCGGCCGCGGTGCGCCACTTCTTCTGTCCCTTGGCCGGGTGCTTAGCGTGGGTCGGTTCAGGCCACACGATGCGCTGGCCGTCGCAGCGGGCGATCATGAACAGGCGTTCACGGCTGGTCGGCGCTCCGAAGTCGCAGGCCTTGATCACACGCCACTCGACGACATAGCCAAGGTGCTGGAGCTCGGCCACGAACACGGCCCAGGTCTGCCCGCGGCGTTTTGGGTCGGGCACCAGGAACTGCTGGTGCACCGGTACAACTTCGCCGGGTTCAGCTATGGCGCCGCCCAGCTTCATAACCCGTCCAGTTGCCTTGCAGCGTTTGGCGATCAGCGGCCCCACTGGAGGATCTGCTTCACGTTCTCCAGGCTGATCACCCGGGGTCGCTTCATGCCTGCCCACTTCAGGCCGATCCACGACAGGTTGCGAATCTCGCGCTTGCGCGGCTGGCCGCCGGCTGCCTGGCTGTGGTGCGTGCAGTCCGGAGACATGTGGAACCAGCCAACCGCCTTGCCACCGCACTCGGTGTCCGGATCACCTTCGAACACGTCGGTGGTGTAGTGCACAGCACCAGGGTGATTCACTGTGTGCATGCTGATCGCCTGAGGGCTGTGGTTCTTCGCGACATTCACCGCGCGGCCCAGGCCCATTTCCAGTCCGGTACCGGCACCGCCACCACCGCAGAAGAAGTCGACAACGATCTCATCGTCCTGAGTGCTGAAGCCGAGTCCGTATTGAGTTTTGAAGTCGAAGGGGTGTTTCTTCTGTTGTGCGGACATAGGGGATCCTCGCCGGCTGGCGTGATTCGTTGAAGTGGGGTATTTGTGTTCTGCCCGGCATGACGCCGGATCAAGGAGCTACAAATGAATCAAGAAGCCCGAATTGACGCCCTGGAGCACTTGTTGGTTGCATTAGTGCTTGAGGCACAGAGGAACGGAACCGATCTGCACCACCTGCTTGCAAGCGTCAGAGGATCGATCATGGGTAGCAACGGCCCTGGTGGGCCAAAGGAGAAGGCTGCGGCTGCCGAAGCTTTGAAAAACTTCGAACACATACTCGGCTGATCACTCATCAAGGCCAATACGCAGCTCTTCTCGCTTATAGGCCAGCTCCAATTTCCGCGACACGTTTTCTGGTATCACGTATTCGTGTCGCGGCGGATCAAGCATCGGCAGGCACTTTTGAGGCCCTAACTCATGCAGCCGGTGAATCATCAGCGTGATGGCCTCGCCCTGTTCCTCGATGCCGCTCCAGGCCATCAGCTCAGCCAGGGCCTGTCGGGTCCCAGTCATGCAATGCAGCCTGATTTCTTCCTCGCCGCGAGTCTTTCGCCTCGCCGCAGTCTTTGCCGATCGTTCTTTCTGTGCGACAGCCATGGGATACCTCTTCAATGCCGCTGGCCGGCAATGCCAGCCAGGTTTGTCGTTTGCGTTGCTGGATGCGGGCTATGCGGCGCATGAAGTGCTGCCTTGATGAGCCTTGGGGTAGTCGATGCCGTGGGCCTTGATGATCCGCTCGAAGGCCTTGTTGCCGATGGCCAGCCTGCCGCAGCACTGGCGGCGGGTGATGCCCAGCTCGAGGAACGCTCTGATCCGTTCGGCAAGCCTCGTGTCCCGGGCTGCAACCTGCTCGAGTCGCGCCGAATCATTGGCGCCGCTACGGGTAGGCGTTTTGTAGGTGAAGCCGTTGTCCTGCGACAGGGTGAGCAGCTTGCGCCGGTTGATCCCGGTCAGCTGTTGCACCTCGGACTGGGTCATCGTCAGCGCCAGCCCCCTGATACGCTCGACCAGGTCGGCCCTTTCCTTGTCGCGTGCCGCCCGCTCGATATCGCGCTGGGTCATCCGGCCGAATTTGTTCGGGTTCGCGGCGCGTCGCTTTGGTGCTACCCGCTTGCTCGGTTCCGGCTCATGCCGGATCGGTGGAGGGGCGTACTTGAACGGGGCCAGCTCCTGAATAGTCCCTCCCGTACTCAAGAAGGCCTCGACATTGCTGGCCAGCTCGGCGCTACGCGGCGCGTTCATTTGGATCATGCTGAGTTCGTGGCTGACGATCATGCTGCCGCCTGCACCAGCCTCACGCCGGCCATGCTGAAGTTTTGACCCTGATCAGCAACCATCGCATCGAGCGCTTCCCAGTTGACGGTCAGTACAGAGATAGGCGCCTGCCCATAGGCCACGGCTTTGACCAGATCCAGCAGGTCGAATACTTCGGCCTGAAGGTTCACCGCCTGGTGCGCTGGCGCGGTCACCGACTTGGGTGCCGACTGTGCCACCGGTGCGGACTTGATCGGGGCCGGCGTCACAACTGGCGCAGGCTCAGTGACAGGCTCGACCACCTGCTTCGCCTTGGCTTCGTCCTCGATCCTTTGCAGCTCCTCCTTGCGGATCTGCTCGCGCTGGGCTTCGGCTTTCTCTTCCTCGGCTTTCTGGTGCTCAGCAATCCGAACCTTGATCAGCGCGACCAGGTCGTCGTTGGCTTTCATGACCAACTGCTGGGCATCGACGAACAGGAAGGCGTGGTCGGCAGCCAGGGTGCGCAGGCTTTCGAGGTTGAGGCGAATGCCGTCGGCCATCTGGCTAGCGTCGATCTTCGCCCGGGCCAGTTCGGTATCAACGGCATCCTGCAGGCTGGCGATGGTGCGCTTGTTCTTCATGGCGCCGGCGAAGTCGGCGGTCACCGCCGGCAGGGTCACTTTGCCCAGGGTCTTGTTGATCGCCGTGATGTGATCAGTCAGTGCCTGCTCGGCCTTCTGCTTGATGTTGGTCTTCACCAGCAGCTCTTGAGCCTTCACCAGCTTGTCGACCTTCAGGCGAGTTTCCCGGGCGTGCTTGCTGATGCGGTCCAGCGAGCAGAAGAGTTCGTCGATGGTCTGGGTTTGTGACAGCGCCTGCTTCTTCGCTGCCGTCACTGCGTCCTCAACGTCTCCGCACCACTTCACAGCCTTTTTCGCGTCCGCGAAGTCCTGGTCGGTGGTCAGCGTGGTTTTCACCGAATCGATGACCGCCAGAGCCGACTCCTCAAACACTTTCAGATTGCTGGCGGTAACCATGCCGGTCAGTTCAATGCGCAGCGTTGGCAGCTCGTCCGGGGCCTTGCCGACAACGATAGACGGGGCATCTGCCAATTCGTGGCCGGCGAGATCCGCCTCGAACTGTTTCCAGCCTTCGACCAACTGCGCGGCGCGGCCGGCAACCGGGCGATATTCCATGCTGACGAAGTTCTCGGCGGTGCCGTCGGAGCACACGAAGATCACACGTTCGGCGCCGCTCACCAGAAGCTGCTGCTCGAGTTGCCAGTAGTAGTGCGGAGCCAGGTCTTCCGCCTTCACCTGGGCGACCAGCGTTTCGTTCCAGAGCTTGTGCTCGAACAGCGTCTCACCGAGCATCGTCGCGCCATCCATCGAGGCAAGCAGGTTGCCCTGGGTACCTACGACCGGATAAAGCTCTTCGCCGATCATCGCTTCCACCAGCGGCCGGGCCAGTGCCTCAGTGGCGTGCCCTCTGTCGAAGATGTGCTGCTGCGCCGGGGTCACGTCAGGAGCAATGCCGGTCTTTTTCAGCGTCAGCAGGTCAGTGCGAGTCTGGTACTTCGAGACCCCCATCATTGCCGGCGCTTCGGATGCGGTGAAGTGCTGGCCGCGCAGGGCGTGCCACTCGGCTGATCCCTGGGCTACGTTATGGATGATCATGCTGCTTCTCCTTCGAGTGGTTTCAGCTGGTTGATGGCGTCGATTTGCTCGGCGGTAAGCGTGTATTTGCTGCTGACGGTGGCGATCAGGTGCTCAGGCGATGACTTGCCGTCTTCGATCGCCTTGCGCCACTTCGGCAGATTCTCGGCCAGCTTCTCATCCGGATATGCTTCAAGCTTGGTCGGCGCAGCGATCTTGGCTACGCTGGCGAGCGGCTGGCCGTTATCCCGCTCTTTCGGCATGTCCTGCAGTTCTTCGGCGACCGGCATGCCGCGCAGCACATCAGGGAACACGTCACGCAGGGCGAAGGCACGGGCGCGCATCTGGCGCATGCGTTTTGGGTGTTGCGTCCATGGGCCAGCCTTACCGACGAGGCCGGCAGTCTTGGCGTCATCCATGGTGTAGATCCGCACCTGCTCGTTCTCGCCGCGGCGCTTCACTCGGCAAGTGGCTGTGTGGCCGTCGTCTTCCTCGTACACGTATTCGCAAAGAGGCGAGCCGCGCACTAGGGCAATAACTGCATCACCCCAGAGCGCCGGGCGCCCGTTAATGACCGCGATGTTCTGCATCGCTTGCAGTGGCTGCAGTCCCAATTCCAAACCCCACTGGATTGCCACCAGGATGTTGCCCGGGTTGCCGAGGAACTCCTTCGGCACAATGGTCGACTTGGCCAGGATCTCAGCGAACTGCATGGCCTCGCTCAGCGACGAAGGGGTAAGGCTGAAGCTTTGCTTGACGGTTAGATCAGACACGGGGATTCCTTCCGCCATGCAGGCGGCGTATGAGTTCGAGTTATTGGGTGAGCTGACCGGAGTAGGCGCTTGCCAGCATCCAGGCAGTGAAGAGGAGAAGGGTGATGGCTGAGCCGCGCCAGAAGCAGTAGCGCTTGGCGCGCTGGTAGGAGGTCATGGCATGCACCATTGGCTTCCGCAGTAGTAGCGACCATCATCAAAGTTGGGAGGTCCAGACTTGCGACCGCAACCACACTGAACCTCTTCCTCGACCTCTTCTTCCTCTTCGGCTTCGGGCTGGTCTGCGCGCTGGCAGTTCGTGCCGCCGCAATGCGGGCATTCGGTATGGGTTAAGTGGCTGAGCGGGCCGACCCAGCGAATTCCTGCCTGGTTGCAGTTGCCGCAAATCATGCTCATGCCTTCACCTCATAGGCGACGGTCCACTCACCGCACATGCAGGCCCGGCCGCTCCAAGCATGCACGTTCGGGATGCCCGCATCGTGAGCCAGCGAAAGGGCGCCCAGCCACTTGGTGTGGGTGAAGGCCAGGATCATGCGGTCGGCGGGCAGATCTTCGAGCTGCTCGTCGATCAGTGTTTTAACCGGTGGCGTACTCATGCGAACTCCTTGCGCTGCCTGCAATGCTTCAGCAGACGCTGGCAGTAGTGGCTGAACTCTTCGAGGGTGATCAACTGGTCGGTCATCAGGTTGGTGATGATCTGCTGGACCAGAATGCTGTTGCCGGGCGGGCAATCGGGATGCTCAAGCCCGGCCAGGGCCTCATCGATGAGGATGTACGGACTCATAGCTCTTCGTCCTCTGCCTGGGCAATCAGTGCATCACCGACAAGGGGCCGAAGTAGGCCCTCTGCAATTTCACCGAGTACGCCCAGCGGGTGGTCGCTGGGGCCGAGCAGTTCGGCGGCGGCAGCCTTGTCATATCGCCCACTCATGGCGGCGATTACCAGGTAACCAAGTGAGGCGGTTACGATCTCGCAATCTTCAAGCCTACCGTTGACGTGCTCATCGACAGCCATGGCGAATTGGTGCGATGTCACTGCTTTGGCGGGACGGGCTCGCCCTTGAAAAGCTACATTCCCGCCGAACCGAACCAATTGCTCGGTCGCGTTGTACAGCCATTCAGCCCGAGCCACTTCCTGCGAGCTCTCGCTCACCATCGGAGGCAACTGCGCGTCGTGCATGGCCTGACAGATATTCAGTGCTGCGTTCATGGTCGCCTCCAGATCGGCGTGTGTTAAACCAACAAAACTCGGCTGCACTCATCCATTCCGCTGGTTGCCGTTGGGCGCGGAGGGGAGTGCATGCGGGTGGTGTCGGGGAGGGGGGGATGCAGGCGGGGAGCGCTTCCTCCCGTGCGTCGAGTCTGGCCAGCTATGCCCTCGGACTCGCCTGCGGTACATCGTCGTCTTTTCGGTTGGCCTACCGGTTTCCCAGTTGATGCGCGGTGACATCGACGACCTACTGTCCGCTGCCTGTCAGGGTATTGGGCGCAGTCTTCAGGCTTGCTGCGCCACGCAGGTGGATCAGTCAGCTATTACATGATGGTCATCCTCCTATGGTTCGCTCACTGGGAAGGCAGTGGCCACCTATCAAGCTGTGATTGCAGGGGGCCGCGTTGCGCGGTGCAGAATCGTCCGCATCGGGGTGTGATCTGGTCGGAGGTGCGGTCTCTTCAACAGCCCGCCGTTCAACTCGCAGCGCTACAAAGGCTCACCGCCAGGGGCTGCCTGATCGCTGGCTTCATCCTCGGTCTGCTGTGACAACTGCAGACCAGATCACACTCCGATGCGGCCTGGTGCTGGGGAGTACCAGGCGCTCGGTGCCGCTTTGCCGGCAAGTCAGTCCTTCACCTCAGTGAGGTGAACTCCATTCGTAATCTGTTGTTCACTCGGCTGTTTTTTCATCCTGAATACGCTGGTAGATCTCTTCGCGATGCACCGCTACATCTTTCGGTGCAGCAATTCCCAGCTTCACCTGTTGCCCTTGGACGCTCAGCACTGTGATGCTGATGTCGTCATTAATGCAGATGGTTTCTCCTGCCTTGCGGGTAAGTATCAACATGGTCCTGCTCCTTGGTTAGCTTCCTAAATGGCCCGCCTTTCAGGCCATTTAGTGAAACTCTCTGCCCCTATCGGTAGCTGCCAGCCAGTCTAGACGACAGCTGTTGATCGGGCTTGAATCGAGACCGAGCTGATGGCATCCGTCTGCACACTCGCTAAACGTGCAGAGGTGATGCTTCAGCCTTCGCAAGACCATTGGTGATGGTTTGCGTGTTCCTCGCTGCAGAACGGCAGGCTCTGCTGCCGAACGTACTTCTTCTTTCGCACCTGGTCGTAGGCCCGATCGATGATGGTTTTGTAAACCACCGGGTCGGCGGGTTCTCCGCAGCGGGTGCATTTCGTTTGCGCTGAAGCTGATTGGTCCATGGCGGTTACTCCGGTTGATTTCCCGTCAACCCCTCGTGATAAGGGTTGTCGGTGAAATCTCACTCCTCGCACGCTTCCACATGCCTGCAAAGGGCCCATAACGAAACGGCCACACAAACCAGAAGCACAACTACAGCGCTGATACAGGTGATTGGTAGCCATCCCATGGGGAACTCCTCGGTGTGTTTTCCCAATGCACCCGGGTAACCAGGTGCATCAGTGAAAAGGCCCATCACACCAAAACGTTGTTGTCGTACTGCCGGGCGCCTGTGTCGCAGTGGCTATGCCCTTGGGCAATGGCGTCGTAGTGGTAAAACAGCGAACCAGTAGCGCGGCACTCTCCACTGTCTTCGTCGGTGATCACCACCGCCGTGATGCGAGTGTTGCGTGCGCTGCTGGTGAAGTGAGCGCTGTATTGACCCAGACGGGCGATGGTCTTTCCGTTTTCTTGAGTGCTGGTGAAATTGAACATTGCATCGCCCTCCAGGGCTCGGTTGTCATCCCAAGCAGCCCTCGCGAGAAGGCTGCTCAGTGATGCTGTCCAGTTGAACCTCCGAGACATCCTCGGTAGTTCGTTTCTCCACCACGCGCATCGCCCGATTCATATCTCTGGCCAGGTCACACATTTCGTGTCCGGTGTTCTTCCTGGCTGGCTTGCGTGGTTTCGCGTACTCACATGAGGGAGCACGGCAGCTATCCAGAGGCTGCATGGGCGGCGGTTTAGCTTCTTCCGACCCAGGTAGTGGCCTGGGTACGTCGCGGTGGTCACGTCAGACTGTTAAAGAGCGGCGGGCCTGTTGAGGCCCTTCGCAGTCCCTGTAGCGCTGCGATGGGTGAACAATACCGCCGGTATTGTGTATTGGTCAATACCTCCGGTCATATTATTTTCGGCGCTCCAAAAAAAGCCCGCACAGCGGCGGGCAAAGAGGGATGGGTGAATTCAGTCTTCCTTGGGTACCGTCCAGAAAATATGCACTGCACCACCATCGCGATGGGCAATGGTCACGTTATCGTTCTCGGCGATCTCTTCCAGGATGCGATCCCAGTCCTCGGGCGAATCGTTAGCCGCTCGCTCCAATAGGGCAGACTTTGATGCTTGGGATCGAGGGGTGTTGATGATCTTGTGGATCCGCATGCCGAGCAGCTCGTAAGAGGTTGGGGGTTTTGGTGCTTGCTTTGCCTTTGCCATCACAGTGCTCCTTTGCTGTATGTACATACAGTATTTTAGCAAGTCGGGATTGGCAACAGCTAGCGGAGTACATTTGTACTCTTGCGATGGGCGAGCAACAAAAAGCCCGCTCAGTGGCGGGCAGCGGAGAACCGTAATGTAAAAACCTTCTGCTAATCTGAATAGGTCCTTCAGCGGTCCCGGTTTGGGGTGCCCAACATGCACAAACTCACAAGAGCGATCACTTCCGGGTGGTCGAATCTCATTGTCTGGTGTAATCGCTCTTTCATTACGGCGATTGCTATCGCGCTCGTTGCGGCGAGCGCGTATGCGGAGGAGGTCATCTGGATTGGGCGACCCACGACAGGGGATTACATGGCCCAGAGTATGAATAGGGCCATTGAGCAGTTTGCAGAGTTGCGTCAAGAGATGACGAAGTTCGAGGCTGATATAGAGCAGGCTCGACGCGCCTATTTTGCTGCTTCAGCATCAGATCGCTCCGCTAGTGGGGAAAAATTTGGCGAATTGCTGTTTCAGAAAGATTTGCTGATTGCTTGGCCTCAAGTGGCCAGTGACGGTGATCCGGGCAAAGCAATGAGCAACCTTATCGCCCTTGCGAGCAAGTCAAATTCTCCGGATGGTGGAATTCCTCCTAGTGCCAGGGAAGCTTTCACCAAGTGGCTCAATGCCTTGCGCTTTAGGGTTGGTGGAGGGCTTGGCATGACCCCGGATCCGATCGCGACCGCGGCGGCTCTTCAGAACAGTGCCAGCCTGAAAGAGTACGAGGCGTACCGACGACTTCGAGATCAGGCAGAATGGGATGAGTGGGAGGCTCATCGCAACGGTGGGAATCGTAGGTTGCTCGCAAGCCATGTTGTCGATCCAAGAACCTATTTTGGTCAAAGCTCGAAGCAGAAAGGCTTTGACCATTTTGTGGCTCAGATAGAAAACAAAGTATTGCAGTGCGAGTACGCAGGTCGCCAAGTGGATGGGTTGATCTTCCATTTTTGGGAGGGGCAGCCGCCTGAAAATATCGCTTTTTTGATTGCTATGAATCCCCAGGGTTTCAATAGGCTGGTGGATCACGCGGTTAGCGAATGCCCGCCGGATAGCAAGAAAGCGATGGCTATAGCGTCGTCTCCTGTTTCAGTTGCAGTTACACCGCGAATTGCTGCGGAGGCCTCTATCAAAGCGTTGTACCTTCCCGGGGTGCTGAGTCCTGCCCAAGAGGAGCAGATGATTCGTGCACAGCTACAGAAGTTTGAGCGTCAGACGGAGCGGATGGAAAGGGGTGCAAAGCTGCTGGCGTGTGAGCAGGAGTTGATTCAAGGCGTCAATGCGGCAAAACAGTCCGAAGACCAAAAAAATGGGATTAAGGAGACCCAGGCCAAGTACCAAAAATGCAAAGCTGCTTTACGATCTGCTGGCTGATGCCTAAATACTGAAAAACGAATTTTGAAAATCTAATCATCGAGCAACAAAAAGCCCACACATGGCGGGGCATAGTGGGCTGTTTGTATTGCAGTGTGCACCGATCCCTCGGCGCGATCGATTTTAGAACAACCCTTGGGCGGCCACCAGATCTCTGTTAGTCCTCTCCGTCAGTCCGTTCTTCCGGCTTCCATCTGGCAATCAAGTCGACTAACAACTCTGCAATGGCGTCACTGTTTTCTGACAGCACTTCAAGATGCTCGCTGACTCGATGGTATGTCTCCGTAGAGCCGCGCTGATCGATCCAAATACCTATTTCTTCGATAGCAGAGCCCAAGGCATTGATGTTCTGGTTCAGGCGGCTGAGCAGTGCAGGAGTTGGATCGTCGGGGAGCTCGGACATAGCGTTTCCTCTGGTTGATGAGGAAAGCGTAGCAGGAGCAAAAAATACTTCAGCGCAGGTCTCTGGCGGGTAGTGCTTTGGTAGACCACTTGTCGCGGCCCCATGGAACGGTCCCAGCAACTTCCTACAATAAAAATGCCTGGGTGATGGTTGTCGACCAGGTTAACCATCAGCCGTCCAGGAGATTCAAATGCGCAAGAAGATTATTGCAGCCGTAATTCTGGCTGCAGCGGCTCATATGCCATATTCGCTCGCTGAGTCGCCAGCTGATTACCCAAATGTTGGCGATGAAGGACTCGCCTTTTCCATTCAGGCAAAGCAGGGCAGCTCTTGGGTTCCAATGAAAAGTCAACTGAACAGCGCTGCCAGGGCATGCATCTTTGGAAACCCGAGGTGCTACCTCAAGAAAGGAGTGGCCTGCGAACCCTTTGCAATGAAGATTGAAGGGCCTGGCGGGGTTCGGGAGTTGAAATGCATGGGATCTCGCACTGATCATGGGGATGCCGACAAGGAGGATATCCAGCGCGCATTTAACCGCGCACAGTATGAGGCGAAGGGCTCCAGCGCACCGATGGTTGGTAAATAGTACTGGCGCGTCGTGAATGGCAGACATGAAAAAGCCCGGCGCTGGGCCGGCTTCACACGATCAAATTACAGGCAACAAAAAGCCCGCTCAATGGCGGGCAATCTGTCGAAGGGGCGCTGATCTGTCAGCTGATCTCAGTGTAGCCATGGATTCTGGATAGGGAAGGGCAGACACGAAAAGCCCGTCCAGACGTATAGACCCGATGAGTTCAGTGAAGCACAGGAGAAAAGAGAACCCTGGCAGTCTCGTCCAGCCGCTTCTCGATCTCAATCAGCTCAGCCTCTTTGACGAGAATCGAGCTTTTATATATGCAGACCATGAGTCGCAGCAGCTCAAAATCTGACATTTCAGCAAGATCATCTTTCAGGTCGGGGCGTTGGCTGAGTAGCAGCGCTCGCATCTCTTCTACGGTTTTCGGCTTGTCCATGCGTAATGCCTCCATAGCTCAACCCGATTTTAGTCCACGGGAGCTTGGAGTAATTGCCGCTGATCGCCAGGCTGCGGATTCCACGACACTTGGACACTCAGCCCACGATCATTTGGACACTCATTCCACGCTCACTTGGACAGGCAGTCGGAGCGCAGCGACGCAGGTTCGCATTGTTAGTCTGAAGTCCCGGTTGCAGTCAATTTCGTTGCGCGCTTGCGCATCGATTCGCCCTTCAGTTCGATGCGGTAAGCGTTGTGCACCAGCCGGTCGAGGATCGCATCGCCCAAGGTCGGATCACCGATCAGCGCATGCCATTTATCCACCGGCATCTGGCTGGTCACCAGCGTCGAGCGGTTTCCGTAACGGTCGTCCAGCAGTTCCAGCATGTCGCGCCGCTGCGCGGCGGTAAACGGTGCAAGGCCCCAGTCGTCCAGGATCAGCAGATCGGTCTTGGCATAACCCGCCATGAGTTTGGCGAAGCGACCGTCGCCGTGGGCCAGGCCCAGTTCTTCCATCAAGCGAGGCAGACGCAGATAACGCACGCTGTAACCGTCCCGGCAAGCCTTATGGGCCAGCGCGCAGGCGAGCCACGTTTTGCCTACGCCTGTCGGGCCGCCGATGATCAGGTTCAGGCCGTCACGCAGCCATTGGCCGCTACCGAGTTGCAGGATCAGGGCCTTGTCCAGGCCGCGTGGGCTGCGGTAATCGATATCTTCCAAGCAGGCGTTGTGGCGTAGTCTCGCGGATTTGAGGCGAGTGGTCAGCCGAGCATCTTCACGCTCGGTCAGTTCGCGGTCGACCATCAGGCCAAGGCGTTCGTTGAAGCTGAGATCGCTGATGTCGGGCGTTGCGTGTTGCTCGCTCAGCGCTTTGATCATGCCGTGCAGCCGCAGGGTTTGCAGCTTGTCCAGAGTCGGGTTGGGTAGCATCTTGATGCTCCTTTTCAGGTCAGTGGTAGTAGTCGGGGCCACGCAGGTTGATGTGCTCTTCGGGCAGCAGTGGCAGGTTTTGCTGGGTCAGCGGCAGCCGTTCCAAGCCTTGGCGCAGGATCGATTCGAGGCTTTTGTAACTGCATGCGCCCAGCGCCAGCGCACGCTGGCAAGCGGCTTCCAGCCGCTCTTCGCCGTGCTGTCTGCTCAGGCGCAGGATGCCCAGGCAGGCGCGGAAACCGTGCTGCGGATGGATTCGGCGTTCGAGGATGTGGGCGATGACGCCAGCCGTGTTCGGGCCGGTCTGCTCGGCCCAGCGGATCAGCCGTTGCGGTGTCCACTCGGCATGTTCGCGGTGGCTCTTGGGCATGTGCTCGGTTTGGGTGGTGTGGCGGCCTTTATGTGCCGAGCGCAGATGGCTGGCCACGCGCTGATTGGCGTGGAAGCATTCAACGGTCTGCGCCGTCAGCCGCACTTCGAGTTGGTGCTTCACCAGCTGATACGGCACCGAGTAGTAATGGCCGTCGACCTCGACGTGGTAGTCGATGTGTACTCGTACCTTTTTCCATTCGGCGTAGACGTACGGGTGTTCCGGCAGCGGTTGCAGCGCGGGTTGGTCGATGGTCTCGAAGACCGACCGGCGTGAGCCGGGCAGCTTCTTGAAGGGTTTCTGATTGAGTCGATCCAGCAGCAGTCCAATTGCCGTGTTGAGTTCGCCCAGCGAGAAGAACTGGCGGTTGCGCAGCACTGCCAGGATCCAGCGCTCGACCACTTGCACGCCGACTTCGACCTTGGCTTTGTCCCGAGGCTTGCGGGATCTGGCAGGCAATACGGCCACGCCGTAATGCTCGGCCAGGTCGCGGTAACTGGGATTGATGTCAGGCTCGTAACGATGCGCTTTGGTAACGCCGCTGCGCAGATTGTCCGGTACCAGGATCTGCGATGTACCGCCGAAAAAGGCGAAGCAGCGCACGTGCGAGCCCAGCCAGTCGGGCAGTTTCTGCGACCAAGTGGCCTCGGCAAAGGTGTAGCTGGACGCGCCGAGGACGGCGACGAAGATCTGCGTTTGGCGGATCTCGCCGGTTCGCCGATCAATGACTGGCACGGTCTGGCCAGCGTAATCGACAAACAGCTTTTCGCCGGCACGGTGTTCCTGGCGCATGACCACGTCGACCTTGGCGGCCCAGAGGCGGTAATGCTCGCAGAACCAGCTGTACTGGAAGCCTTGCGGATGGCTGAGTCGATACTCTTGCCAAAGCAGGGCCAGGGTGACGCCGGGACGGCGCAGTTCGGCATGGACATGAGCCCAGTCCGGCATCGGACGTTGATCGCTGGGAACCGTCGGCGCTGGCGGGAACAGACAGCGTTCCAGTTCGGCATCCGACAACGCCGTCGGCCAGGTCAGCCCGCAAGCGTTGAAGCGATGCAGGTAGTTGCCGGCGCTGCCACTGCTGATGCGAAGGCTGGTGGCGATCTTGCGCACGGACAGGCCGGCGTCGAACTTTAGGCGTAGTACCTCTCGGATTTTACGCATGGATATACGCTCCACGACGACCTCTTCGCTTCGAGAAAAGAGGTCGATGGTAGTGAATAATCCTGCGTCGCTGCCTGCCTGAGCATGGGCTGGGTCAGTGGAAAATCACTGTCCAAATGCTCGTGGAATGAGTGTCCAAGTCAGCGTGGAATCACTGTCCAAGTGTTCGTGGAATGGGTGTCCAACTGCGCGTGGAATCCGCACGCCAGGCTAGAGGAAAGAGGTGGCGCTAGATACGAAAAGCCCGGCGCCAAATTACTCGTCTGCTAGTGGAAGAACGAAAGCCCTGTAAAGCGCTAACGCCCAACCAATACCGGTCCATCCAGCAAGGAGGTTCAGCTTGAAGATCGATATACGGACCTGCTTGGGGTAGCCGATTGCACAGATCGATGGGTAGAAATACAACGCTAAAGCGCTGGAGAAGAACAGAGCGTTGGCGGCTAAGGCGACCTCGTTGTCGCCAGCTCTACCTAAGTAGCTCAATGCGCATAATGGAATCAGAATGCCCAGACCGAAAATCTCCATCAGCCCCCCTATGCATAGATGCACTAATACCTGTAGTGGCTCAATGGCATCACTATACATGGACATTTGGAGCATCGGGAAGCGTGAAAAGCTATCGGCACGACAGAGAGAAACAAGAAGCCCGGCGCTGGGCCGGCTTCACACTATCAAATTACAGGCAAAGAAAAGCCCGCGACGGGGGGTAGCGGGCTTAAAGGTATGTTCATTAGGAGCTGAGATCACCATAAACTTTGAGTTGTGAAAGATATGTGAAATTTCAGTCAGTATATTTTGCCAGCGTTGTCAGTCATCAGCGCGAGGCTGCTCCATCGTTTTCAGGAGTGAATCCCTCAACCCTGGCAGTCTCGACCTCTTCGGGCCATCGAAGCTCCTGTCGCCTGGAGTCGGAGCTTGGCGATCCGGTGACCTTCGCATGAACGTAGGTTACCTCCCGGTTCACTACAATGGCCGCATAGGTCACGCACGCGCAGGCACCCAAGAAAGCAGTGATCTTGATGAGCTTACTTGTGGTGGGCTTCATGCGCTCCCCTCCAGACGGATGCGAGGAACGATCCTAGCTGGTAAGGACAGAAACAAGAAGCCCGGCGCTGGGCCGGGCTTTGTCTTCAGTCTACGTTGCGCTGGAAATTCATAGGCAGCTGAGCCATCGCTTTTCGGTGCTCAAGGACCTTAATAACGGTGTACTCAGTTTTGAACTGTTCGCCAGCCAAGGATTGAACCCTGCGCAGCCTCACCTTCAAAATGTCGCCTTTTGTGAAGCTGGTAGCGCTTGCTGCGACCTGAGAGACAAACGACTCATCAAGCATGTCAGCATAAAAAACGCTCGCCCCATCATTGAATCTCCATTTATTTCCTTCCTGAAAGGAGATGCTCACGATCTGAAGATTTACCTCGAACTCGTCATCCGATAGAGGCTCTGATTCTGGCTCAGGAGTTTTGAAATACGGACGTTCCGCCTTCGTTATTTCGATGAACCTGTCGGTCTGCTTCAAATCTGTAACCGCAAACGTGTCTATGCCATCCGCCTCAAGAGGCTTGAGAACGCCTTCCAAAGCCAGTCGCACGCGAAACTGCCGATACAGTGCAAGTACCTTTTCCTCGGTCTCGATCGCCGCATCATCCATAACCACGCGAACTAGGCCATTGTCGAGCAGGACAACCTGATTGATTCGACGGCCACGGATTTTTTTGATTAGCCAGAGTAAGCCCGCGCCACCGGCGATCAGTTTTCCGCCGTTATCCTGAACAAGACCAATCCACTCAAGAAGCTCCTTAGCATTGGCGACAGACTCGTTAGAAAAGAGATTGTGCGCGTGTTGAAGAAGGGACTGTATAACCTCAAGCTCGATGCCGAAGCACCCAGTCTTGAATGTGGCTTTTACCTGAACAGCAATTTGCGCACGGCCATCATTGATGACTGAATTCGCTTCCTCAAGTAGCGAGCCAAGGGCTAGAAGAGCGGGTGCAAGCTCGCGAACGTCCATCTCGCTGTTGGCGAGGGCCGGCCCATCGTAGAGTACGTTAAAGGATGCTTTGCTCATGTCTTCCATTGTTGCTTCCGTGCGTGATTCTGTCTATTTAAGCCTGAGGTCGCCGGTCTGAAACACTTGCTTCGCGGAGCCTTAACCCGGCCAATCAGATGATCCATAAGCCCTGGTTGAAGGGTCGGTATTCATCTTTTCAGTGGGGCAGGCAAGGCGAGTAGGCGCTCAAGGTGGGGAATCGCCTTTGCATCCTTTTCCTTGAAGTATGAGACGGCTTTTCGTGGAAGCCAAACTGTATGGAAGTGGTTTCTGAAGTCTGCCAGCACGTCGTTCGGGTAAAGCTTTGGGTAAACAATTCGCCCATCTTCGAAAACGTGCTTGTATGTCGGCAGCGCATCGGTATCAATCCCTTTTTCGTCGCGCAGCCACTTGCAAAACATCCGGCCTTCCGAGATGTCTGGCAGCATCCGATCCGGAAGGGTGTAGCCCGAGTCCTCCATGGGAGCAATGAGCACCAGGGCCATTTCGTTCAGCATCGAGAAGTGGGTATATGGCACCTGCTCGCGATTCGCCAAATATCGGCGAAGATGGTATGGAAGAAGATTTTCTGACTTTCCTTTTCCCCCTAGCCATTCGCGCACCCATTGCGATACGGCCACAGCAAACCTAGGTGAGCACCACTGGCCAAGGTTTATCGCAACATCGGGATGAACCCATGTGCCGCGATTTTCGTTCGCGCCGTTCATTATGGTGAAAACAAGTTGGTCCATGGGAATTCCCATGGACCTCGAAAGCTCAGCCATGAACTCGCCAGTTACCCGAAGACGGGCGTAGTCTGCAAAGGCCTTACCCGATGCATTACACATAGACGTCGCGTTCACATAACCATCTGATGCTCGCTGATGGATGAGCGCGCCTTCCACTCGCCTCGGTATTAGCTCTAGCTGAGTCATTCCATGTATCTCCCCAAAGCGCCCAACGGGCAAAACCTCAGCATACCTGCTGACGGCCCAACATTCATTTATTCAACGGCGTGCAGCATTCTTTGGTTACCGCTTGAGTTTCACAATCTTGCAAGCTCTTCCCGCACAATCCTCCCCACCTTCACTTCCTCCGCATACCCCGCCAGCCGATCCTCACCATCATGAAACACGGTGCACATCCTCAGCACAGCCTGGGCGTCTGCCTCATTGCCGGCCAGGCTCAGCCGCTCAGCGATTCGCAGCAGCTCGACGGCGGACCATTTCAGGTCGGAGGCAACACCCTGGAGGTCGCGCTTCAGGTCTTGGTTGGGCTTGGTGAGGGTCATGGTCAACTCCTATAAGTCTCCACCGCGCCAAACCACTCGACCAATAATCCGATGCTCATTGATCTCACTGCGGGACAGGACCTGGTCAGGAAATGTGTCCTTATCCTCGTTGTCGCTACGGATGATCCAGTTGCCCAGGGCCGCTTGAATCAAGCGCTTCACGATGACGCCCTTGTCAGCGCTCGACAGCACATAAATGTGTCCGCTTGTTGGCTCGATCCGTGATTCGTCTACCAGCAGCACGTCATGGTCGCTTACCGTCGGCCACATGCTGTCGCCGTCGGCATAGATAACCTTCAGGCTCTTGGGATTCAGCCCTTTAACGCGTAGCCATTCTTTTTTGAAAGCCAGGGTGCTTCGAATCTCGACGTGCGGATTATCGTGCCCGCCCCCCGCGGCCGCGCGAGCCGTGTACTGAGGGATAAACGCATAACGCTCATCGGTTGGCTCGTGAATATCTTCGCCGGCAGGGAGGGGCGTATTTGCGGCCTCTTTTGACGTGAGAGTCGATGGAGGTACATCTCGACCTCCATCCAGCGAGGACGCCATCTTCTGCACTTGAGTAGCCAGGGTAGGGCTGATCTCTGATACCGGAACCTGAAGCATTCTGGCGAAGACTGTTGCTGCCTTGATGCTCAGAGCAGTTCGCCCGTTCATGAAGTGGCTGACAGCCCCCTGGGTGACGCCGTCACCAAGTTCGGCGGCAATCTTTTCCTGGGTGAGCTTGAGGGCGCCGCGCTTCTCTTGAAAGATCGCCTTGAGCCGCTCGCTGTCTTGCAGCTGCCAATCAGAGAGAGGAAGCCTTCGGGAGTCTTTTTTCATCAGCGGATCATATTACCTGCGGTATTTGCTTAACCAATATCGCCGGTATTGACTATCAACAATACCGGCGGTCATACTTGGCGTGAAAATCTATGTAGAGGACGACGCCATGCGCCGTATCCCGCTTACCGAATTTGCAAAAGAGCACGGCCATACGAAAGCCGCGCAGTTGCTCGGCTGTACGCAAGGCGCCTTGAGTAAGGCGATCCGAGTAGGCCGCGATGTGTACGTGACCCTCGAGGATGATGGCAGCCTGTCGGCCCAAGAGCAGCGTCCGTTCCCCTCCCAAAAATCTGCCGCTTAACCCAATTTCAACAGCCAGGAGCACGACCCGTATGTACATGGACCCCAATCAAAAGCGCGCCATTCCGGTGAAGGTTCGTTTCGAACCTGTGCTGGATCGGATCCTGCGCAAGGCCGCCACAAAAACCCGCATGCAGCACGCGACCTACCTCTACGAAATCATCGAGTGGGCCGTTGCCAACGGCGTGATCGAAGAGCTCATGCAGGACAAACAAGAAGATATCGCGGGCTGAAGGGCCTATGGAGGCCTAAATGCATTTCGACATCGACAGGCTGTCGCCGGAAGCCCGACGGCAGGTGTTGGCGCTTATGGAGGCCAACGGACTGACCCTTGGAGAAAGCCTTAACCAGATCTTGGAAGAGGCGGTATCCGATGGAGCAACTTCAGCAGTAGGGCGGAGGAAGGCAAAAGTCCTCCAGCTAGTGGTGACCCCAAAAAGGGCCTCTTGCAGGGACTCTTCAGGGTAGGTGAGAGGGCCTCTGCCAAATCCGAGACGAAAAAAAGCCGGGGTAGTGACCCGGCTCTCTTAAAACGCTTGTGGAGCAAATCATGCACCATCAAACCGAATCGATCAATACCCCCGCCAATGTCGCGACACGTTTTGTAGATCCTGAAAACGTGTCGCGCGCTACCTTGCCTACACCTTTCAGTTTTCACGGTCTGTTGATCCGCGTCATTGGCGGCGGATCTGGCGAGCCTTGGTTCATCGCCAAGGACGTTGCCGATGCGCTTGGCTATGCCAACACGTCGAAAGCGATCAATGCCCACTGCAAAGCGGTGAGCACCTGCCATACCGAAATGGGAGGGCAGGTCAGGGCTGTGCAGATCATCCCTGAGCGCGACCTTTATCGTCTGGTTATGAAATCCAAGCTACCTGCTGCTGAGCAGTTCGAAGAGTGGGTGGTTGGCCAGGTGCTACCGAGTATCCGCAAGACGGGTACGTTCGCCGCCAAGCCAACGAACAACGCCAAGATCGTCGGCGAATTAGCCATCCTCGAATGCTTCGACCGCCTGCTCAAGCCTGCACCGTCCAGCAAAATGATGATGCTTGCCCAGATCGCCGCGAATAACGGCCTGGATGCCAAGTTCCTCCCTGGCTATGCCGTGGACGCCGCTCCAGACGCCGCTGGCGGTTCTTCGATGCCAACTAAGGCCGTTACCGCCCTGATCAAAGAGCATGGCATCAGCAGCACGGCGCCCGGCTTCAACCGCGCTTTGGCCGCCCACGGCTTCCTCAAGGTACTGCAGCGCAAGAACTCCAAGCAGGAGACGGTCGACTTCTGGTCTGTGACTGAAAAGGGTCTCAAGTACGGCAAGAACCTGACCAGCCCTCAATGCCCCCGCGAAACACAGCCTCACTGGTATGTCGATCGCTTCCTCGAACTGGCCGACCTGATCGGCAAAGGAGCCAGGTAATGGCCCGTGCACGCAATATCAAACCCGGCCTGTTCAGCAACGAAGTTATTGCTGAGCTACCTCCATTCGATCGGCTGTTGTTCATTGGCCTGTGGTGCCTGGCTGACAGGGAAGGGCGACTGGAGGATAGGCCCAAACGCATCAAGATTGAGCTGTTCCCTTGCGACACGTATGACGTCGCCGAAGGGCTTGCCAACCTGATCGCTCACGGCTTCATCCAGCGCTACGAAGTGGCTGGGCAATCCATTATTGAGATCCCTGCCTTCCAGAAGCACCAGCGGCCTCACGGGACGGAAAAGGACAGCACTCTTCCTGACAGAGACGGCTTTTTGTCTGTGAATGACCGCAAGAAGAATGGCGTTGTCACGGGCACGAAAAGGCTAGTTCACGTTAATTCACCACAAAATAACGTTAACCAACCGTTAGATAACAGTGAACATCCGTTAGATAACGCCCTGATACCTGATTCACTGATACCTGAAGAACACAACACACTACGCGCGGAGCCTGAAGTTTCGGCTGACCCAAAGTCACCAACCGAGATGACCCTCGATTGGGTGCCTGACCAGAAGCTGCTGAAGGCCTATGCCATGCGCATGGCAATGCCCGTCGGCTCCTTCACAAACGAAGCCACCGCAGCGTTCGTCTGCCATTACTCGGCGTCCGGCCGCATCGAGACTCAAGCGGCCTGGGTGAGCCTGCTGGTGAAGTGGGTTAAGCGCGACACCGCGTCGACCAACAACGTCCACCAGTTGCCAGTGCGCCGACAATCCGCAGAGCCTGACTTCGAAAGCAACGCCTGGGCTCAGAACCTTGTGGTGAGCCCATGAAGCCTGCCAACCAACTGATGGCGACCATGGGCAACCTGCCGCCAGCCAATCACGCCCAGCCGCTCCACGTGACGCCGCAGACAGCCGAAGTGGTGAACGACCTGTTCCGTCGCCTGCGCGGGATATTCCCGGCCTGGCGCCAAGCGTGGCCGTCTACCGAAGCGCTGGACGCCGCCAAGTCCGAGTGGATCAAGGAGTTCGCCGCCGAGGGCATCCGGACCCTGGAACAGATCGAGTTCGGTATCCAGAAGTGTCGGAAGTCAAAAAAGCCTTTCGCGCCGAGTGTTGGTGAATTCATCGCCATGTGCACTCCAAGCCCTGAGGACTTCGGCATGCCGACAGCGGCCGGCGCGTGGGTGGAAGCTCTGATGGGCGTCTACAGCCACGAAGCGGTGAAGCTCGCCGCCGAGGCTACTGGCCTGTTCGACCTGCGCGCCGCGAAGCAGGAAGACAAGGGTCTGCGAGCCCGGTTCGACCGCAATTACGAGGTGATCCTGCGCCGAGCCCAGGCCGGGCAACCGCTGGGCGGCAAGATCGCCGCCGGCATCGAACACGACAGCGGGAAGAGCGAGTTGGAGCTAGCTGAGGAGTTCGCCAATCAGCGGCAGGTCCGCCTGCTGGAGGTCCAGGCGATCCCATGCAGCGGCTCGGCAGCACGGGCGCAGCTGCTGGCCAGGTTCGGCAAGAAGACTACGGAGCAGCGGACATGACTGACAACACCGAGCTGAAGCGGGTGGCCGAGTCTGCGAATGCAGTGAAAAGCGACGTCAACATCACTATGGCGGCGGGTACCACCCAGGAAGAAGTGAAAGCGGTACAGGACTTCCTGCAGCTTGCCATGCCGAAAACGATTCTAGCCCTGATCACCGAGAACGAGAACTTGGTTGCTTGGAGGGAGGGTTTACTCAAAGAGCGAGCAGCGCACATCCGTCAGCGCGATCAACTCAAGGCCGAGAACGACCGACTGATCGCAGAAAACAAGCAGTTGATCCTGCTGGAGTGCTACGGAGGCACGGCCCAAGCAGCGATAAATCTTCTCGCCGAGCGCGACCAGTTCAAGGCCGAGAACGAGGAGCTGCGCGAAGCCAACGACAAGTTTTCCCGTCGTAACGGAATGCTTGAGGAGAACGTGCAGGCCATGACTGAAACGCACGTGCTCTACACCTGGCTGCGCAAGAAGGTCGACCAGCCGGGCAATGACTTCGTGGCTGTTCAGATGAACATCGGGCACGACTGGGTTCCGGTGCACGATCTTGATCGCGATCTGCGCTCGATGATCGAGAGGGAAGAGCCATGACTGACAAGATCAGCGTCAACTGCCAGGCCAGGCTCTCCGAGGCCATTACCTGCCTGACCACGATGTTCCGCGATAAGAAGTTTGTCGTGGTCTCTCTGCGTCCGGGTAAGGACCGCACGCTCGACCAGAACGCCCTGTGGTTTGCGATGTACGACCGTATCGCCAAATCCACGGAGATGGGTGACGTGGAAGACGTACGCCGGTACTGCAAGCTCCACATCGGCGTGCCGCTCATGCGTGGCGAAGATCCTGAGTTCCGTCAGGGCTGGGCGGAATCGTTCGTGCACTTGGACTACGAGGTAAAGCTGCGCCTGATGGGCCCGTGCGCGATGTTCGGGCCGGACGGCTTCCCCGTGACCCGCTTGTTCAATCGTGCCCAGGGCTGCATGTACACCGACCGGATCGTCGACGAGTTCGGGCCGAAGGGTGTGCACTTTGCCGATCTGCTGAGCGAGGTGGCGGCATGATCCCCAAGCAACCACGTTCGAAGACATGCAAGAACCCAGCGTGCAGGGCCTCATTCGTCCCGCAGCGCCTCGGGCAGGCGGTGTGCAACTACACCTGCGGCCTTGCCATCAAGGACGTGAACCAGGAGAAGGCACGCAAGTCGCTGGACCAGGTTGAGCGCCGGGAGATCAAGGTCCGCAAGGAGAAGCTGAAGAACCGGGCGGATCACCTGAAGGACACGCAGCAGGCCTTCAACGCCTGGGTGCGTGAACGTGACGCCGAGCTTCCATGCATCAGCTGCGGCCGGCACCACCAGGGCAAGTATGACGCTGGCCATTACCGCACCGTCGGTAGCAACCCTGCACTGCGCTTCGAGCCGCTGAATTGCCATCGCCAGTGCTCGCCGTGCAACACCCAGCTGTCCGGCAACATCGTGAACTACCGCATAGCACTGGTGACGCGGATCGGCGCCGAGGCCGTGGATTGGCTGGAAGGCCCTCATGAGGCCAAAAAGTACACCGTCGAAGAGTTGAAGGCGATGACCGCCGACTACCGGGCGAAGACCAGAGACTTGAAAAAGGGAGCAGCAGCATGAAACTGATCAACGCAAGGCAGGTATGGACCGAAGCTCAGCACGAATCGAACGCGTCGATCAGCGCTGTGGCAATCGAGCAGGGCGCCGCGGCGCCGGTCAAGAGTGCGCGCATACGTCGTCATGAGGCGGTGTTCGCCGCCCTGGGCGATGACAAGGAGGAGCGCATCCAAGTGGTGCGGCAGAAGATCAGCATCAGTGAGACTCGCCGCACGCCAATTGGCCGGTCAACCGCTCGCGCCGCGCACCTGGCCACGATCGGGAAGGTTCTGCGGGCAATCGACACATTGCCATTCCAGGTGCAGCAGTTCGGTCACTACCTGTACCACCCGGCGATGAACATGCGGCATCTGCTGAATGCGGTGCTGCTGGTAACCGCGAAGGCTCAACTGACTGACCTTACCTCGGCCAAGCGGGTGAAAGCTCAGTACTTGGTTACGCTGGCCCTGCAGTCGTACAAAGGCGAAGTGCATGGAGCGGCCGAGTGGGGGCCGGCCCGGGTGGCGTCAGAGATGCACGCCTTCTTCGGGGTCGCGATCGATCCGAAGAACTGGACCCGAGACTGGCTCGACCTCTGGGAATCCCTGAAAGAAGTCGTTAAGGAAGTGGATATTCAGGCTCAACAGCCTGTATGGCAGGTTATCCACGCGGAGAAAGATCAAGAGGCGGCATAATAATATTGACATGACGGCGTTTTCAAGGTACTTTTCCCATAGTGCACAAGTAACGCGAAACGCACACCAAACCCTGAACCCGGCCATTGCGCCGGGTTTTTCTTGCTAAAGCTTTCCATGCTTCAGTCGACAACCCGGCGTTGAGTACGAAAACGCCGGAGATAAAAAATGGGATTTTTTGATAAGGTCAAGGAGCTCGCTCTCAAGGCTAAATGTGGAGTAGGCATGCACGCTGGCGAGTATTCAAAGGCAGCCAACGGGCCGGCCTGTTTACTCGAAAAGACTTGCCCTGACTGCTTTGAGCATGTTACGAAGCATAAGCACGAGCATGGTGCGTTCTCATACAAAAACCATCATACATGCACGATGATCCGCAATTGTGTTCACTGCGGGCATGAAGATTCCAAGCTAAAGCATGAAGACTTTGTGGAAATGGGCAGAGATGATTTCTGTAAGGTCCAAGAGAAATGCATCAGATGTGGCTTTAGTCAGGTCAAGAAAGAAGACCACTACATGACTGAAGTGTCCCGAAATGACACCCACAAAACCCTTTCATGCATCCGATGCAATAAGAGAGAGACAAAGACGTTAGATCGCTACTAACGGTCAAAAGAATCTAAAACCCCGCCATTGAGTGGGGTTTTTTTCGCCTCCAGTTTCCCCGCGTCCCTTGACGCGGTAGATCGTCTCGCCCGAAGAGGGTCTCATTCAGGCCTCTGCATATGCAGGGGCCTTTCTGTTTCGGGCAATGCCCAGGCCTACGCAGGCCATTTTTATTCCTAACTCCCTGACGGGGAGGAACTGAGATGTCAAACATGCCAGACAAACCAGACACCTGGGCGATGGCGCTTGCGTGGTTGAGCCAGCATTCGCCAATCCTCTATGCGGCTGCGTTGTCCTGCGCGATGGCTGTTCTGCGAATCACCTACGGCGGCGGCACGCGGCGCCAGATGATCGTGGAGGGCGCTATCTGTGGTGGCTTGGCCCTGACGATCATCAGCGGGCTTGAGTTCTTCCAGCTACCCCAGAGCATGGCGACCTTCGTCGGCGGATGGGTTGGCTTTCTGGGTGTGGAGAAGATCCGCTCCATTGCTGACCGGGTTACGGACTTCAAGCTACCTGGTCGCAGGGCTGATTAATCCGCGACACGTTTCGCGAGTCAGCAAATCGTGTCGCGACATTGGAGAGAGCATGAGTAACGTCACTCGCCTGCATCACGCCCTGCCGCTCAGTCCTGCCATCAACAAGGCGGTCACCGAGCTGGATAGCGCCATCGCCAAAGCGATTGACGCTGCCAAGGCTGCCGGCCTACCTCAGGGGTTGGTCGTATCCCTTCTGCATGGGCACGCCCAGCTGCAGACAAACATCATGGTGAGTTGAATGACCGTCAAGGTGCTGGAGTTCAAGCGCCCCGATGAGCCGCACTCAGCCGGAGAGGCCATCTGCACCCACTGCAAGCATGAATGGGTGGCAGTGGCGCCGGCGGGCCAGCGGAATCTGGAGTGTCCGTCCTGCGGTTCAGCCAGGGGAGTATTCAAGTGGCCCTTTGGTCCATCTGTAGGGGATGAGGGCTACAAGTGCAATTGCGGCTGCGAGGACTTCTTCATCATGCGGCGCGGCTTGCAGGCCAGCGGCACAGTGTTCTGCCGTGGATGTGGTACAGAAGCCACCGGCTGGTTTGAGTGAGGCGTGCTGCAGGTGAGTGCAGCATGCCAAGCCAAGCTTTCCAGCCTCTTAACCTAGCTCTCTTTCTAGGGCCTCCTGATAGCAAACAAGGTCTGAGGATCGTTGATTGGCCTCGTATGCCGCTTGGTAATGGTCGGCGCTTTCATCGCAGGCGTAGTTCGAGTTTCCGCCGAGTTCCCGCTCCAATGCCTTTTGATAGCACACAAGGTCACTAGCTCGCATCGTCGATTGATAGCGGTCTTGGTATGACTGGGCGCTATCGGAGCAGGAGCCATAAGGCGTATTGGCTGCAAAGGATGTAGTGCATGCAAGGCCGAGTGCGCAAATAGCAAGAAGGGATTTGAGCGGGGTCATCCGTGAATCTCCGAGTAGGTATTTCTTACCATTACCGGCATTCGGCCACTATTTCAAGTTCAAGGTGAGAAATGGACAGGCCATACCCTCCGGCGTCACTGCTTGAGCTGTCCGAACTATCCGACTTCGGTATCCGCCTGACTCCAGCGCCTGAAGTTTGGGAGTGGCTTCAAGCCGAGATCCTCGCTGACTCCGGCAGCATTCACAACGAAGACCATGCTCACCTACTGGATGCAGACATCCGGGTCATGTGGGCGTCGTCGAGCTTCGAGAAGCAGGGCCGCACAGTCCTGGGCCAGGCCGAGCAAGTGGCATTTCGTGCGGGTGGTTGGCAGAAAGCCCGGATGGAACAGCAGATGCGTGATTGGTTCGGCGATGTGCCGGCTTTCATCATCACCTTGGCTGCCGACTACTGCGCCCAGTGCAGCGACATTGAGTTCTGCGCCCTGATCGAGCACGAGCTGTATCACCTGGCTCATGCGACCGATAAGTACGGTCAACCAGCATTCACCCAAGACGGGGCCCCGAAGATCAAGCTGCAAGGCCACGACGTCGAAGAGTTCGTCGGTGTGGTCCGCCGCTATGGTGCGAGCCCTGACGTTCAAGCTTTGGTGAATGCTGCAAACAGTCCTGCTGAGGTGGGGAAATTGAACATTGCGAGGGCCTGCGGAACCTGTCTGCTCAGATCGGCCTGACCCCTGACAGACCCCTGACGGAATTCAACCTATGGCAGCCCTGAGCAACGAGGTGAAAGCCTTCATCGTTCAGGCCTTGGCCTGTTTCGATACCCCCACGCAAGTAGCGTCCTCCGTCCGAGAAGAGTTTGGCATTGAGGTCACTCGCCAGAAGTGTGAGGCACATGACCCAACCAAGTATGCCGGGCGAGACCTGGCTAAGCGCTGGGTGGTCCTGTTCGAAGACACTCGGAAGCGATTCCGCGAAGAAACGGCTGAGATTCCAATCGCCAACCGTGCCTATCGTTTGCGCGCACTTGGACGGATGGCCGTGAAGGCCGAGAACTCAAAGAACATGGCGCTGACTGCCCAGCTACTGGAGCAGGCCGCCAAAGAGGTGGGCGATGTGTACGTGAATCGCCGCCTTGAACCTGAAAAGCCCCTTGGCTCCCAGGTGGATCAGCAGCACGCCGTTGCTGAGTACACCTTGGAGCCTGATGAGAATGTCCCCGTTACCCCGTACCTTTGATCCACCGGTGAAGCTGACGCCCAAGCAGGCGAACATTTACTGCTGGGGCTTCCAGCCTGAGGCCCGCTTCCGTGATGCGGTGTGTGGTCGCCGGTTTGGCAAGACGTTCCTGGGCAAGGCCGAGATGCGCCGCGCTGCCCGGCTGGCTGCGGAGTGGGGCGTGAGCGTTGAAGACGAGATCTGGTACGGCGCACCGACTTTCAAGCAGGCCAAACGGGTGTTCTGGCGTCGCCTGAAGCAGGCTATCCCCGAAGCATGGCGTGCACACCGCCCGAACGAGACGGAATGCTCAATCACCCTCAAGTCCGGCCACGTCATGCGCGTGGTGGGGCTCGACAACTACGACAACCTGCGGGGCTCTGGTCTGTTCTTCGTCCTGGTGGATGAATGGGCAGACTGCCCGTGGGCTGCGTGGGAAGAAGTGCTGCGGCCGATGCTATCGACTTGTCAGTACCAGATTCCAGGCGTTGGTATGCGCAAGGGCGGGCATGCGTTGCGAATCGGCACGCCCAAGGGCTTCAACCACTGCTACGACACTTATCTGGACGGTAAACCAGGCGGCGAGCCAGACCACAAGAGCTGGCAGTACACGTCATTGCAGGGCGGCAATGTTCCTCCTGAAGAGCTTGAAGCGGCTCGCCGGAAAATGGACCCGCGCACCTTCCGGCAAGAGTACGAAGCTGGCTTTGAGAACTACGCGGGCGTCGTCTACTACACGTTCAATCGTGAGACGAACCGGACAAGCGAGACGATTAAGCGCGGTGAGGCGCTGCACATCGGCATGGACTTCAACGTCATGAAGATGGCCGCCGTGGTGCATGTCATACGTGACGAGCTGCCATTGGCCCTCAGCGAGTTCTCCGAGGTGCGCGACACGCCGGAGATGATCGAGAAGATCAAGCTTCGCTTCCCTGATCACAGCATCGCGATCTACCCGGATGCAAGCGGCCAGAACACCAGCAGCAAGAGCGCGAGCGAGTCCGACCTGTCACTGCTCCGGAAGGCCGGCTTCACCGTGGCGGTGGACTCGACCAACCCGGCGGTGAAAGACCGGGTCAACGCCATGTGCGCGATGTTCGCCAACACGTACGGCGAACACCGTTACCTGGTCAACGTCGATCAATGCCCGAAGTACACGCAGTGCCTGGAACGCCAGATCTACACGGACAAGGGCGAGCCCGACAAGAAAGCCGGTTATGACCACCTGGTGGACGCCCCCGGCTACTTCATTGCCAAGCGCTACCCGATCAAAACACGCACAGGCGGAACACGCCGAATTGGAGGCTTGGCCTGATGCCAGTGCAATCGACAAACCCCGACTACGAGGCGCACATCGCCGAGTGGGAAATGATGGACGACGCGCTCGAGGGGGAGTGCGCCGTAAAGCGAAACGAGCGTAACCTGCCCAAGCCGAGCGGCATGGTCGAAGCTGAAAAGCTCGACGCCGCCGGCAACAAGTATCTGTACCAGAACTACACTGATCGGGCTCAGTACGAGCACTGGGTGCGGGATTCGCTGCGATCGATGATGGGCCTGGTCTCGCGACTGATCCCGGAGATCGAACTGCCCACCGGCCTTAAGGGGCTGGAAGACAACGCAACGGCGGACGGCTTCGGCCTGAAGCAATTGTTCTTCCGCGTGGTGCGCCAGGCGATTTCCCATGGCCGGGTGCCGCTGGTGGTGAACATCGACGAGAGTGGCGACCCGTACTTCTCGACGTACGCCACCCGCAACGCCATCAACTGGGACACCGCTGATCAAGGCGGCCGGCAGGACCTGGTCCTCTCGGTGTTTCGCGAGTTTAGGAAAAAGGGCGGCGATCGCTACAGTCATGACTGCGACACGGTGTTCCGCGAATTCTTCATGCAAGGCAACGTCTGCTACACGTCGGTGCGGAATGAGGGTGGCGAACTCGTAGAAGAAGAGAAGCCGCTGGGCTCCACAGGAACGGACAACCGTCTGGTCAAGGGGCTGCCATACCTGCCGGTGATCTACTGCGGATCTACCGACAACTCGCCGGACGTGGACGAGGTGCCGCTGCTGACAATGGCGCGGGCCGCGCTGAAGTCCTACCAACTGAGCGCTGACTACTTCACAGCCCTACACCAGACCAGCCACCCGCAGCCGTGGGTTGCTGGGATGGACGAGACGGTTGAGCTCAGCGTCACCGGACCATCCGCAGCCTGGGATCTGGGGCCGAAGGGCAGTTGTGGCTATCTGGAATTCCAGGGCGCCGGCATCGAAGCCGTTCGCACGGCCATGGAAGACCAGAAGAACGCCGCGCTTGAGGCTGGCGCCAAGGTGATGGACGTAGGTGGCACTGAGTCAGGGGAGGCCCGAAAAACCCGCCAGAACGATCAGCACGCGACGCTGCATAGCATCGTGGTCACGGTTGCAGAAGCGTTGGAGCAGGGGCTGCGTTATGCCGCTGAGTGGAAAGGCTACGACCCCGCGCAGGTCGTGTTCACGGTCAATCCAGAGTTCATAATCCCGGCGGTTGACGCCCAGGTACTGGCAGAACTGCAGAAAGCGGTCATGGCTGGCACTGTAAGCGCCGATACCTACTGGATGTACCTCACCACCGGCAAGCTGCCAGAGCGAGCCTACGACGAAGAGATCAAGGTGATGACTATTGAGGGGCAGGCCGGTCGACGGGGTGTAGGCCTAGAGGATTAACGCATGGGCAGCGACCAGATCAGCGAGACAATCCGCAATGCGGTCCTGCTCGAAAGCCTCAAGTCCAGCGAGGTCGAAAAGTTCGCGCCATTCCTCCGGCAGATCGATCGCTCATTGCGTGAGCAACTTGGCAAGTCGGAACTGACCGAGTTCAAGCGCGCTCGGCTCGACGCCATGCTCAAACAGGTGGATGAGGCGCTGGACAGCGTCTTTACCCACTACACCGATCAACTGCAACTGGATCTGATGGATGTTGCGGTCTGGCAGGCAAGCGCTGAGGCGGCTGTGATCGGCGCTGCGGTGCCGAGCTATGCCGCGACCATCCCAGCGCTCGCAACGCTCAAGACGGCAGCCTTCAGGTCGCCCCTCGGCATCAAGGGGGCGGATGGCGGGAAGCTGCTGACACCTTTCATCGAAGACTGGAGCAAGTCCGAGCGATCCAGGGTCACTGGTGCGATACGGCAGGGATGGTTCGAGGGAAAGACCAACTCCGAGATCATCCGCACCCTGCGCGGCACCAAGGACATGAAGTACACGGACGGCTTGCTGGCCATTACCAGCCGCAACGCCGATGCCGTGACGCGCACCGCGATTCAGCACGTCGCTGGACAGGCGCGGAATCAGTTCGCCAAACAGAACAGCGACATCCTAAGGGGCGTGCAGATCATCGCCACGCTGGATGGCCGCACTACAGCGTATTGCCGAGCGGCAGACGGTACCGAATACGCACTGGACGAGGGGCCGCGGCCTCCGTTCCATATTCGCTGCCGGACCAGCTTCATTCTGCTGCTCAAGGATGCGCCGTCACTGGGAGTACTGGCTGACCGATCGAGCATGAACGGTCAGGTCAAGGCCGATACCAGCTATTACGAGTGGATCAAGACGCAGCCAGCCGCCTTTCAGGACACGGTCATCGGCAAGGCCAGGGCCAAGCTGTTCCGCGATGGTGGCATGACGCCTGAGCAGTTCTCTGACCTGCAGATCGGCAACAACTTCAAACCGCGCACGCTTAATCAGCTTCGGCAGATGGTGCCTGAGGCGTTCAAGCGGGCGGGACTCAACTAATCCGCGACACGAAATGACGCTGCGCAAAACGTGTCGCAACAAATTCAAGCCTCGCCAAGTGCGGGGCTTTTTTACGCTCGCAAGGCGAGCCGACCAAACCCAAGGGGTGTACCAAGTGGCAGACGAAAATCAGATTGATCTTGAAGACCCGGTGGTTCAGACCGCCATTGCAGCAGCTGTTGAGGCTGCAACCCAGGGTCTCAAGAACAAAAACACCGAGCTGCTTGGCTCGCTCCGGACCGCCAAAACTGAACTGGACGGTTTCAAGACCCAGTTCGAAGGCCTGGACATCAACGCGGTCAAGGCCTTGCTCACCAAGGTCGGCCAGGATGAGGAAACCCGTTTGCTGGCCGAGGGCAAGCTCGACGAGGTTATCACCAAGCGTACCGAGCGCCTGCGCACCGACTACGACGCCAAACTGGCTGCCGAGAAGGGCCGCGCCGATAAGGCTGAGGCCTTCGCTGCCAAGTACAGCGACAAGGTGCTGGCCGATTCCATCCGCGCTGCCGCCATCAAGGCCGGCGCGCTGCCAGAGGCTGCCGAGGACATCATCCTGCGCGCCCGGGGCACTTTTAAACTCAGCGAAGACGGCGAGGCGATCGCCACCGACCGTGACGGCGAGGTCGTTTACGGGAAGGACGGGAAAACCCCGCTTTCGCCGCTCGAATGGGCGGAATCGCTGCGTGAAACAGCTACACACCTGTGGCCAAGGGCTCAGGGCGCCGGACAGGTCGGCGATCAAGGTGGCAAGGCCACGAAAAAGTGGGGCGAGTACACGGAGACCGAGCGCGCTGCCATCGCCCGTGACAACCCCGAGCTCTTCAAGAAAATCCAGGCCACCAAAGGAACCTAATCCATGGCAACTACCCAACTGACCGACATCTTCGTCGGCGATTACTACGCCTCCCTGGCGCCGGTTAACAGCCCGGAAAAGACAGCTGTTTACGAGTCGGGCATTGTGACCCGCTCGCCTGTGCTGGACGCAATTGCCTCCGGCAGCCAGGGTACCGCTGAGATCAGCTACTGGCAGGATCTCAACGCTGATGAAGCGCCGAACATCAGCAACGATGACCCGAACGACCAGGGCGAAGTCGGCAAGGTCACCCAGGACAGCATGCGTGCCCGCGTCCTCTACCTCAACAAAGGCTACGGTGTCACGGACCTGACCGCTGAGCTGGCGAACACCGAGCCTCAGCAACAGATCCGCAACCGCTTTGGCACCTACTGGACCCGCCAGTGGCAGCGTTACACCTTGGGCGCGGCTCGCGGCATCATCGCCTCGAACATTGCGAACAACGGCGGTGATATGGTCATCGACGCAGGCCCGACCATCAGCGCGAACGCCTTCCAGGATGCAGCGTTCACCGCCGGCGACGCAGCCGACCAGTTCGGCGCGATCGGCGTGCATTCGGTGGTGATGAACCAGATGGTCAAGCAGGACCTTATCGAGTACCTGCGTGACTCCGAAGGCAAGATCATCCTGGCTACCTACCTGGGTAAACCGGTGTTCATGGACGATGCACTGGTGTACGGCGCAGGCAAGTACCTGTCCGTGTTCTTCGGCCAGGGCGCTTTCGGCTACGGCGAAGGTACGCCGAAGATGCCGGTAGAGCTGGAGCGTAAGCCGGGCGGCGGTAACGGCGGCGGCGCCGAGGTTCTGTGGGAGCGGAAGACCTACATCCTCCAGCCTGCCGGCTTCAGCTGGAAGGGGGCCGAGGCACAAAACCTTAGCCCGACCGCAACCCAGTACGCCGCTGCCGCGAACTGGCAGCGCGTGTTCAGCCGCAAGCAGGTCCCATTCGCTGCTGTCATCAGCGGGACTACCACGCCGTAATTCGGCCCACACAGCCTGGCGTCTGTGCGGCGCTGGGAGCTTTTGAGGTGACTCATGAAAGTGATCTACACGGACAAGCCGGGCAATGAGCGCGGCGTCTGCTATCGCCTGCTGAGCGAATTCTTCGGTGTCATCGGCTCCGCCACCGATGTGGTCGTCGATGGCGACGCCCCGGATATCTTCGATGCCTACCAAACAGCCGGAATCAAGGTCTCCGATAGCAGGGAGAAGGAGGCCCCGGAAACCGACCCTTTGAAAATGAAGGTTCCCGAGCTGAAAGAGTGGCTGACCGCCAAAGGCATTGCCTTCGACGCGACCGCCAAGAAAGAAGACCTGCAGGCCCTGGTGCCGGCGGAATAAGGACAAGCACATGACCGATTTCATCACCGTCGCCGATGTTGACACCCAGCTCGGTCCTGACTGGGCCGGTACCGGTGATCCGGTCCTTGCTGTGACCATGGCCAATGCCTGGCTCATGGCCAAGATTAATCGCCCCGTTGCCGATCCGACGCCCGATGCCGTGAAGTTAGCCGGCGCACAGGTAGCGAAAGAGGCGGCGGCGGGCAATTTGTACAAAGCCACCCAGAAGGAAGTGCTGAGCAAGACGGTGTCCGCAACTTCGGGTACGTCGGTCAGCAAAACCTACGCGGAAGGCTCCACCGATTTGTCTGCCGGCGAGAACTTCGCGCTTGCTCTGCTCGTGCCGTGGACCAAGCGTTCCGGCGTGATGATGCTCAAAAGGATCTGACCATGGGCATGCGCGATGATATTCAGTCCGAACTGGCCGAAGCTTTCGATGACGATCTGGCCGATGCTGTAAGCCAGGTCACCGGAAGCTACACCGGGCCGGGCGTCTTCGATCCTTTGACCGAGACGACTACCGCAGAAACGATCGTCTACACCGGTCGCGGGGTTATCTCTGGCTTCAAGGTTGAGCGCATCGACGGCGCCAACATCAAGTCCGGGGACGCCCGCTGCGTCATTCTCAGCAATGAAATCAGCGCAGTTCCAGACGTTGGACACAGATTCAGCGCTGACGGAACGAACTACACCGTCCATTCGGTGAGCCCCGACCCTGCTGGGGCAACCTACCAACTTCATCTTCGGAGGGCGTGAGCATGGCTAGAGGATGGAACGTGCCGCCAAGTTTGTTCATGGGGGTGGTAGAGCAGGACTTATCGAAAAGGATCAGGACCATCGCGATTCAGCTGCTCAACGAGGTGACCATGCGAATGCCGGTTGATACCGGTCGGGCTCGAGCGAATACCATCGTGAGTATCGGCTCGCCGGTTTACCAGGTCCTGGATCGCTATGACAAGTCGGGCGGCAACACGATCATGGAGGGGGTAACCCGCCTGACAGGTCTTGAGCCCTATACCGTCGTCTACTTGCAGAACAATCTGCCCTACATCGAGAAACTGGAGGACGGCCACTCGAAACAAGCCCCTATAGGCATGTTCGGCGCGGCATTCAATAGCGTGGCGAGGTCCAATTAATGACCTTCGAACAGATCCGAGACATCGTCATCGTCCGCATGAAGCAGTGGACCGGCATCCCACCGGAAAACGTCGATTACCCAAACAACGAAGTGTTTGACTCGTCCGGGAAAGCCATATGGGCGCGCATGGCGAGCATCACAGGGCCATCCAGTGCGCCCGAGGTCGGCCTGACTGCGCATGTGCGCCAGACCGGCATCATCATCATTCAACTCTTCGTGCCGAACTACACCGGCACCCTGGCCATTACCAAGGCCGCTGACACGCTGGTCGAGCAGTTCCAGTTCTTCAGCCAAGACGGCTTCGACTGCTTTGCCGCGTCGGCAGCCACCCTTGGTGACGACGGGCTGGGCTGGTACCAGGTGAATATCCAAATTCCCTACCGGGCGCACTGAGCCCACCCACTCACCGCCAACAGGCGGTTTTTTTACGCCTATCGATAGGAGCAGCACCCCATGAGTTCAGGCGCCAAGAACAGAACGGCCTACGTCGAAGAGGTGACGCAGGGCGTGACTCCGGCCACAGGCTGGAAAGAACTGATCCGCACCTCGTATGGCTTGGGCCCGACCCAGAACACCGCCGAGAACAACGAGATTTCCCAGACCCGTATGTCGCAAGGCACGTCGGCGACCACCGTTGATGTCGCTGGTGAGATCGGTCAGAAGTGGCGCTATGGGGGCGCGATCGACGACTTCCTCGAGTCTTGCTTCGGCAGCCGCTGGGCTGGAAACGTCCTGACGATGGGTGATGAGCGCATCAGCTACTCCCTGGCATCGTTCGCCAGTGACGTTTTGGTGTCCTCGATCGCTCGCGGGGCCCAGGTCGCCAGCATGGCTTTCACCTTCGGTACTGATGACGACATCACCATCTCCACCAACCTGACGGCGATTGGCTGGGAAGGGAAGGTTGACGCTACCCCGTATTTCGCCAGCGCTGCGCCCGAGGCGAATGCCGACCGCTTCAACTTCAAGAACTTCACCAGTCTGACCCTGGACGGCGTTGAAGCCACACCGGAAAGTGGCACCTGCATCAGTGCCATGGACCTGACGTTCGACAACAACGTCCAAACCCAGCGCTGCATCAACAACGGCGCATTCGTTGGCAACGTCATCCCCACGATTTTCGGTGCTACCGGCTCGATCACCATCGCGTGGTCCGCTGCATCGTACGCACTGTGGATCAAGCAGCAGACCGGCGGCTCGATCGCGCTGAGCTTCACGCTTGAAAACGGCGACGGTCGTTACACCTTCAACTTGCCGGAGATGGAGGTGAACGGTGATTGGCCGGACGGCGCAGCCACCGACGTAATCGAGGTTCAGTTGAATGTGGCCGCGCGCCGCACGCCGCCGACCATCACCCGGGCGCCGTATGTGGCACCTACCAGCGTTGCGATCGCCCCAGCCACCGTGTCGATTGCCGTCGCTGCCACCCAGCAGTTGACCGCAACCGTCAGCCCTGCCGGAGCTAGCCAGGCGGTCACCTGGTCGATCAGCGATCCGACCAAGGCAACCATCTCACCGTCCGGTCTGGTCACTGGTATCGCCGCCGGCTCGGCCGTAGCGACTGCCACCAGCGTGTCCGATCCGACCAAGACGGTAACCCGCAACATCACCGTCACCGTTTAAATCTCACGACCGCCGCCCTGTAGTCGGGGCGGCCACAAGGATTCCGCATGGCCTTCATTCTGAAGAAGAAAGACCCGATGGACACACTGTCCACCCGATGGATTGAGCCGGCCCCGGGTCTGCGCCTGTTGGTTGGCTCCTCGGCGAGATCCGGTTACACCAGCGACTTTCGCCAGATTCAGCGCCACCTGGAATTTGCCTCGCGCCAGATGGGTGTTGGAACTGAAGAGTTCGACATCCTCAAGAAGTCCCCGCTGGAGATTCCAGACCCGGACATTCTGTTCGTTGAGCTGGCGTGCAAGCACCTGATCCTGGATTGGGAAGGCGTGGCCGAGGCGGAAGACCCAGGCACTCCGGCTCCATATACCGCTGAGCGGGGTGTCGTGCTGATCGAGCAGATGCCTGAGGTTTACTTCCTCGTCCTGCAGACCGCCAACGCCATTGCTCTACGTCAGAAGGAGCAGGTGGCCGACACAGTGGAAAAGCCCTTGCCGCCTACCGCTGGGCAGCCGAGTGGGCGGGCCCGGAAAACGACCGCAAAAGAAAAGTCCGCGAAAAGCTGAGAATCGATATTCCTGAACCGCCAGAGGCGGACGGGGTAACGGCTGACATTCTTCAGGCCTATTACGTCGTCAGCCGAGGTCGTCAGTATGTCGGCATGAACGGGGCGCCCGCACCTCTCTCTGTCGGAGCGCTGAACGATTACCTGGCAGCCTACGGTGAGCAATACGCCCGCGAAGAGTTCGACGCAGTGATCTTCGCTCTCGACGATGATTTTCGTGACCGATGGGCAGTGAAAAACAAGCCCGAAGAAAAATAGCTAAACGCTTGTCGGACCTGGTGGACGAAGAGCTAAACAAGACCAGCTTCGGCGGGTTTGTCAATTGTGGAGAACGTCATGTCTCAGCAGTCCAGCCGCTTGGATATCATCATTGATTCGCGGCAGGCTCAGCGTAATGGCGAGCAACTGCGGATTACGCTCAACAACCTGGTAGTGGTTGGCGACCAGACAGCTCGCGCTATGGATGGGGCTGGCACAGCAGCCAGAGCAGACTGGCGCTGCGTTCGCAGCCCTTGGCGCCAGTCGCGTGGTGAGCGAGATTATCCGACTGAGCGATGCTTTCAAGTCCATGCAGGGCTCTCTGGCGCTAGTTAGCTCGTCTAATTCGGTAGCGAGCGATTCTTTCCAGAAACTGCTGACGATGGCGAACAACACGGGCAGCTCGCTGGAGTCGACTGTTTCGCTGTATACCCGGCTGGCCAATGCCACCCGGGGCGCTGGCTACACCACGGAGCAATTGCTTGGCGTGACCGATGCTATCAACAAGGCATTCGTAATTTCCGGCGCCACCATGCAGGAGGCATCGAACGCCGCTATTCAGCTGTCGCAGGGCCTCGCTTCTGGCACGCTACGTGGTGAAGAACTGAACTCCGTCATGGAGCAGGGGCCGCGCATCACCCGTGCGCTGGCTGAGTACCTGGGCGTCACCAACGGCCAGATCCGCCAGATGGCGGCCGACGGCAAGATCACTGCCGAAGTGGTCACCAATGCATTGCTCAAGTCGCTGTCGTCACTGAATGGCGAGCTTGAGCGCATGCCGCGCCGGTTCGAGCAGGCATCTACGGCGCTCAAGAACAACTTCCTGGCCGCTGTCGGCCAGATCGACATCAATCCACTGATCAGTTCCGTCGATGCGCTGGCTGATTCTTTGGCAAAGCCAGAAGTCATCAGCGGCATTCAGTCCATCGCGACCGGCCTCGGCAATGTCGTTGCTGTGGGCGGCACCGGCCTGAAAACCGTGGTTGCCAATACCGATGCGCTGATGGCGATCACGGGGGCCTATGCTGTAAAGGTCGGAGTTGGTTTGGTCAGCTCGCTTGCGCTGGCGGCCAAGGCTCGCCTGGCTGACACCGCGGCGGCTCATCAGCAAACAATCGCCTCAAGGCAGGGCGAGGTTGCCGCAGTAGCCGAGGCTCTTGCACTTCAAAGCATCGTGGTCGCCTCGACCGAAGCTGGTCTTGCTCGCGCGATCTATGCTCGCAGCGAGGCAATGGCGGCTACGCAGTCTGAGCTTGCAAATGTTAGGCAGATGAAATCTGGTCTCGCCCTGGCTACGCAGGCGGAAGCTCTTTCGGTTGTGCAACTTCAGGCTACAGCATCCCAGCTGGCTTCGGATCGTCAGCTTGAAGTCTCAAGGATGCAGGCGCAGATCAATACAACAGGCCTCGCCGCATCTCACTCGAGGCTTGCCGAAATTAGGATTGCTGAGGCAGCTATCACTACTCAGCTTGCGGCTGCTGAAGTGCGACTGTCCGCCGCCCAGCTCGCCGCAACAGAAAGCGTGACTGCCGCTCAGGCAAGGCTGGCTGTAGCTCGACAGGCCGAACTGGCGACTGGCGCGGTAGTTGGGCAGCAGACGGTCGCGCTGAACGCAGCGCGAACTGAAGGTGCGGTAATTCTTGGGGCTCAGACGGCGGCCCAGAACGCGCTGAACGCAGCCGAGTCGCGCGGAGCAATGACTCGCACGGCTGGGGCAGCCGCCATGGCGGCACTGGGCGGGCCGATGGGGCTCGTAACGCTAGGACTTGCAGCATTGGCAGGCGGGGCGATCTACCTCGCCTCCAGCAACGATACCGCGACGAAATCGTTAATCGATCAAGGCCTGGCGCTGGATGATCAGGTCGAGAAGTTCAAGCGCCTGAATGCCGAGCAGCGGCAATTCCAGGCGTCTAGCTGGATGCGCGACCAGAAGAAGGAGGCCGAGGAGGCCGCCAAGGCCCTGGATCTGTATCAGGCCACGGCCAAAACCGGTCTGTCCATTACGGGCGCGACGGCTGGCGCGTCAATGCGACAATTCCAAAGCCTGTTCGATGAGGTAAGGAGTGGTCAGAAGCCACTTGCCGACCTGACCACCTGGCTTGGCGACAACACCAGGCTGTCCGCCGAATACAAAACCCAGCTGATTGGCCTGGCGAACACTTACGCCACCAGCAATGAGGCCTCTCAGCGCTATGGCGAACTGCTGGATCGCAGCAAGATCTCAGCAAATTCCGCCTCTGTTGCGGCAACCGGCTTGGCGAAATCGCAGGGCGCGGCGGGCGCCTCGGTAGAAAGCAGCGCGCAAGCCTGGTCAAAGTACATTGACCAACTGACCAAGACTCGCGACCTCGTGGGCGCCAACGCTGCGGCCGAAGCGGCATACACCGCCATCAAGATGGGCGCCAGCACTGCGCAGCAGGCCCAGGCCAAAGCCATCGCCGCCCAGACGGACCTGCTGAACAAGTACCAGGACGCAGTCAAGGAGAACAACAAGGCCGAGCAGGAGCGCCTGAAGGTTCTGTTGGTAGCGAGCTACACCGCCATGCAGGCCGCCGAGGATCTTGCAGCAGCCAAGAAAAAGGCTGACGCAGAAACGGCGAAATCTGCCGAGGACAGCTCGAAGCGTCAAATCACAGCTATAGAGAAGGTCGCTGCAGCCTCCTACGCATCACTGCTTACCAAGCCGGCTGCGCAGCAGAACCTTGGTGGCTATGGGCTGTTGACCAATGGCGGTACTGCACCGACCGCGCCGGTTGTTCCGCGCAAAACTCCGCAGCAGTTGGCAGATGAGGCTGCAGCCCAGATCGCTACCGGCACCACGCCAAACAAGCCCGCCAAAACCCCCAAGGGTCCAAGCGAGAAGGGTGCGTTGAACGCCGCATTGAGCGCCTTCGATGCTCTTTACAAAAAGGCAGACCCGGCAGCGCAGGCTGTTGGAGACCTGACTGAAGCACAGGAGAAGCTGCAGCTCGCGCTTTCGAAAGGGAAGATCACCCAGGAGCAATATGGTGTTGCGTTGGGCCAGGCATCGAGGGATTACGCCGCGGTCATCGCCAAGACGGGAGAGCTTTCCCAGGCCGAGCAATATCGGGCGCAGATCCTCAAGCAGCTGCAGAACCAGCAGGATGCCGCAAACGCAGCAGCCGCAGCGGTTGGCATGGGCTCCGAACGAGCAGGCCGTGAGCAGGAACGCCTGAAGCTGGAGAAGGATACCAACGACAAGCTGCTCGGGCTTCGCACGGAATTGGCGAACGCCCAAGGCGAAAAGCAGCGCCAGGCCCTGCAGGCGCAGATCGACATCACTAACGAGCTGTACCCTCAGCAAGTCGCCATCATGGAGAACGGCTGGGCTCAAGTGGATGCAGCACAAGCCAACTGGATGAACGGGATCACGGCCGGCTGGGACAACTATCAGGCTAAGGTCGCGGACGTGGCCTACCAGACCGAAATGATCATGACCGACTCGCTGGACGTGGTCACGTCAGGCTACGGAAGCGCATTCAGCAAGATGGCACTGGACGGACAATCCTTCGGGGAGGTGACTCGCGGCGTCTTTGACAGCCTAGCGCGGACGGTTCTCGATGGACTCGGCCAGATGGGCGCTCAGTGGCTTGTGCTGCAAGGCATAAAGTTGGCTTTCGGCCAGACCGAACAAGCGATGCATATCGCTCGTATGGCGGGAATCTCAACCGAGATGACAGCGGAGGTTACGAAGGAGGCCGTTGTTACTGAGGCCAAAATCGCTGGCACCGCAACTGCCGAGGGCATATCTCTTGCCTCCCTGGCAAAGACAACCATCGCAAACATAGCGGCAGCTGGAGAGACGCTTGCTGCATGGCTGCCTGCATCGCTGGTCGCTTCTATCGGCTCGTTCGGTGCAGCGGCAGTCGTCGGCGGCGGGGCGTTGCTCGCAGCCTTCGCGCTGATCAAGGGCTTCTCAGATGGTGGATACACAGGCCCAGGCGGCGTCAATCAGCCGGCGGGCATTGTCCACAAAGGCGAAGTGGTCTGGTCCCAGGCCGATATCAGCCGATTCGGCGGAGTAGCGGCAGTCGAGGCTATGCGCCGCGGCGATGCCATGCCTGCAGGGATCAGCGGACGCGGCTCCAAGTCGTCGTCCGGTGCTACTGGTTCCGGTAGCACCCGGGTCCAGCCGGCAGCAGCGCCCATTACCGTTCAACTGGTAGAGGATGCCAGCAAGGCCGGGAAGGTCGCCAGAACCCAGCTCACCGAAGGCGACGTCATTCGGATCTACGTCGCAAACATCTTCTCGGAAGGTGATGCGCACGACGCCAACCGGGCCAAGTACGGGCTCAGCTCGCAGGGAACATAGTCCCGAGATCAACAAACTACCGACATCAGGGGAATGGCATGAACGAGAAACAAGTTATCGATGTGGCCGTGAGTGATATTTTTGCCGAAGGCGGGAGGACAGACGAGCGTCAGTCACCGGGAGCTTTGCTTTCTTCTGAATGGTCTGACATCACCGCACTGGGCGGCGTCGAGGTAGACGACATTGGTCTGGTGTTCGGTTTTCCCAGAGGGCTGGCGGCGATTAGTCGGGATGGCCGGATTCTTCAAGCGAGTGCGGAGGTCGAGGTGCAGGCTCGCTCGGTCGACGGCGAAGGTCGTGATATCGGGGAGTGGAGACAGCTGCTGACAAAGCACTGGGTCATGGCCAGTCTCGGAGCATACGAGGAGCGCATTACTTTCGCACAGACAGGCTTGCATCGAATCAGAGCTCGCAGCTCTATCGCCGGTGGAAGCAGCGTGATCTGCGATATCACCGTCAAAAAGACCCGGCGCCAGCAAGCAGCTATGCGTCGGGCCGGCGCTTAGCCTTTATTAAGGCTTGTTATTGGCTGGGCTCTCCTCGTTGAGGTTTCGAATATCCATCAAAGCAATTTCCAACGCAGAGCCGAGCTTGAGCAAGGCGTCATGCAGAAGCATCTTGCTGCGATCGTCCGATACCGGTGTGTTTCCGAACTCATTCAACAGGGTTTTGAATTTCTGCAATTCATCCTTGGCGTGCTCATGTCTTCCAATCATTTCGATCTCCTAATGTCAGTTTTGGATTCCACTCCCGTCGGCTCCTACACCAGAGAGGGGAATCGAGGATAGGCCAGGAGGTATCACATTGCCATCAAGGCTGCGGGCTGAGCTCGCGGGGCCGCTGATCTCCGGAGCAACGCATGAGCAACCCCATCAACATCTGCTACGCCTCGGGCGGGCCAATGCCTACCAATACCGTCGAGGCGGCCTGCCCGATTTGGGCTGGCCCGATTCTGCTGTGCGATGGCTATGAAGATCGCGTATTCGGCACCGAAGATTCGCGGGTGCTCACCTTCACCGCTATGGCCCTGGAGCAGGGATTGCCCAGCCAAGATAACAGTGGATTCCAGAACATCCTGCTGGCCCTGGACAACACGTCAGGCGCCGTGCAGATCCAGATTGAGCAGGCCAAGGCCGCCAACGCACGGGTCACGATCACTTGTCGACGATACCTCGATAGCAATCCGTCATACCCGGCAGAGCGCTATCGAATGTCACTGCTGAGCCGGCAGTACGAGTCGGTCACGGCCACCTTGACCTGCGGCCTGTACGACCTGCTCGGCACCGGACACCCGCGTGAGCGGCTAACCCCATCTGTCGCGCCTGGATTGATTTACGTATGAGTCTGCTCAGCAGGTACCTATCAGTCCCCTACAAGGACGGCGCACGCGGGCCTTTGGCCTTCGATTGTTACGGCTTGGTTATTGCCGTGCGGTATGAGGTCTTCGGGCTTCCGTTGCTGCCGTCGCTGGGCGCCGTGGGTAGATCAAGGCTGCGCGAAAACACCAAGGCTTACCGAGCGCTAAGCGCGGGAATGGACGAGTGCCAGCCCGAGCCTGGAGCAATTGCCTCGGCATTCGCTGGCGACTTCCTTGAGCACGTCGGCGTAGTCGTGCACCTGGACGGGCAATTGAAGGTGCTCGACACCAATCCAGGCGGCCCCCGTATTCGCCCTGTACGCGACTTCGAGTCGTGCTATCAACGAGTGGTTTACTACCGATGATTGAGTTCTTTCCGAATAAGCTGGCCGGCTGCCAACCGCTTGCCACGTTCACGACTGATCGTCGCATGTCGCTGGAAGAGTGGGTAATCGGCCAGCTTGAAGATGGCGTGGTATACACCCGCGGCGACGAGCAGCCGATCAGCATCGCTCTCAACGACGAAATGATCCCTCCCGCGCTGTGGCACAAGCTCAAGTTCAAACCGGCTGATCATGTACAGATTTGGCGCGAGCCGAAAGGCACCGACCCGTTCACGATCACCGCGCTGCTTTTCAAGGGTGTGAAGGCTGTCGGCAAGATGCTGATGCCCAAGATGCCCGGAATGCCATCGACGGCAGGCACTGTCCAGGGCGACCCCATCGACGAGGCGAGCGCCAAGGGCAACAAGGTCAAGCTGGGCGACCCGATTCGCCAGCTGGCCGGGCGGCAGAAGCTGTTCCCGTCCTACCTGGCCGAGCCGCGCACCTGGTTCTCCGCTCCGCGCGAGCAGTGGACCGAAATGCTGCTTTACGTCTCGGCGGGCGACGTGGACTTCTCGATCGGTGACGTGAAGATCGGCGAGACTCCTATCATCTCGCTGGGCTCTGACGCCATCTGCAATATCTACCCGCCTGGCGCAGATGTGTCGGGCAATACCGCCTCGATGCTTTGGTACAACGTAGACGAGGTTGGGGCTAGCTCCAGTGGTGGTGCTGGCTTGGATATGACCGTCGCCAGCACTATCACGGCGACGGCCACCGCGTCCGCCTATCAATTCAACGGCAACTCGATCTCGATCCCGCTGGGCGCTGGCACCTTTCCATCTAACTGGGAGGCCGGCCTGATCATTCGCGTCCTGGCCCCATACGAATACACCGTCGTTGATGGCGGCGCCGGTCGTGACATTGTGCGCGGCCCACTGGAAATGCTCGACCCAGTTCCAGCCATGCTAATCGAGACGCAAGGGGCGAACGCCGGCCTGTATGTGGTTAGCTCCTACACTCCGTATTCGCCGGCCGTGCCGCCAACTGCTGGCGCGCCGTCGACCGTGTTGGGCTCCAGCATCCCTGCGCGCTATGACTACGATGTGACGCCTCTGACCTTCACCGTTTCGCTCGGCTCCACCCATTATTCGGTCGCACTGAACACGGCAACGACTGATCTGTCCGGGCTGGTATCAGCCATCAACACCGCCAAAGGTGGCGCACCGTTCGTTGCCAGCGCTTCGGCGGGCAAAGTCCTGCTGACGCAAACTGGTGCCAATACCGGCCAGGCCCTGGTCTCGTCTGGCGGCGCAGACGTGCTCGGCTCAAGCCCGGTCAACACCACCGGAACGGCGGCTACCTCGGGCACGCCTGAGCAACTGGCAGAAATGACCCTGAACTACGACGGTGGACAGCCGGCATCTGGTCTAGCGCTCGGTACTGGTCTTGCAACCATTGGCCCTCGCGGGCTTCGTTATCGAATCACAGCCTTCAGTGCATCGCTCATCACGGTCGAGCGCCTAACTTCCAGCGGATCGACCGACACAGGATGGCCTGGGTTCAACCTGATGGAGACGGTCAACGGCCTGATCACGCTGGACCCGTCGAACCTGGAGGGCGGCTATCGCGGTCCATTCAGCTGTGCGCCAAAGGGCGAGCTGGTCACTGAGTTGGAATGGACGGTGTACCACCCTAACGGCCTGTGCGGCATTGGTCGCGAGGGCCAGATTTATGAGATCCGTTCATTCCATACGCTTGAGTTCCGTGATGGCGACGTGGCCGGTGCTTGGACTGCTATTGATAAAGAGCATTGGGGGGGATCGCGAGATGCCCAGGGCTTCACGTATCGAGCAACCCTGCCTTACCCGATGAGAAACCCCGAGGCGCGGATCAAGAAGCGATTCGTTAGCCAACCCGGTCGCGTTGATCAGGAGAAGCAGGACGATATCAGCTGGTACGGCCTGCGCAGCCTTCGCCAAGTCCGCCCGTCTGCCTACCCGGGCATGACGACTATCGCCCTGCAAATCCGTGGCGGTGATCGGTTGTCGGCTCAGTCGGAAAGTCAGGTAAACCTGATCGCGACTCGCGTCCTACCGCTGCGCTATATGGGTGTCTGGCTTCCGCCTGAGCCTACGCGCGAGATCGTACCGTGGTGCCTGCACGTCCTGAAGTCGCTCGGCTACGAGGATGAGGATATAGATCTGCCTGAATGGGATCGGCTGCATGCTGTTTTCTATGGCGCTGGCCAGACCTACGACCAAGTCATTGACGACAGCAGCACCGCCAAAGATCGCCTAAACGATGCGCTGGCTTGTGGCTTTGCCGAGCTGACCATCAAGAATGGCCTGGTTAGCCTGGTGCGCGATGAGCCGCGGGCAGCATTTGAAATCACCTACGGGCCAAAGACCCAGACCTACTCACCGCAGAACATGACGAAGATGCTCAAGATTGAGGGTCCGCTTCCGTCGATCAATGACTTCGATGGCGTGGATATTGAGTATTACTCGAACCTGACGTGGGCCTGGGAAACCGTTCCGTGTCGCTGGCCGGGCGACGCAGGCCTGAAGGTTGAAAAGGTCAAACTTCCAGGCGTCGGTGATCGTAATCACGCCTATCAGTTCGGCATGCGTCGGCGCGGACACCAGCTGTTCCGCCACGACACCTACTCATGGGAAACCGAACTCGCCGGCATGAACTCGGGTTACTTGAGCTTCTGCGCCGTTGCCAGCGATACGCCTGGGTTGTGCCAAAGCGCGCAGCTTCTAAGCGTTCAGTCGGTCCCTGGAGGCTTTTTGCTTGAGTCGTCAGAGCCGATCAACTGGTCTTCCCCTGAACCCTATAAGGCCGGCATCAGCCGTCAGGACGGATCTCTTTCTGGCCCGTTGCCAGCCAGCAAGGTCGATGACCATCACTTCAGGGTTGCTGACCTGGACTTTACGCCAGATACCAGCATGAGCCTTGAGCTTCCCCAGCTGCTCGTCGGGCCGGCAAGCAAATGGGCCTATCCGGTATTGGTCACCAGTTCATCACCCGCAGGTCTAAACGTGGCACTTAAGGGCATGCCCTACGACGCGCGCGTTTACACCTACGACAACGCAACGGCACCGGCATAGGGACGGAACACGATGCTTTCATATCCAGAAGGCCTGCCGCTTCCGCTTAGGGAGGGTTACGGATTCAAGCCGGCCAGTCCAATTGTCCGAACGCAACTGGCGAACGGGAGGGCTCTCCAGCGGCGAAGATTCAGAAACGTCCCGACCTTGGTTTCGGTTTCCTGGCTCCTAAATGACGAGCAAGCCAAGTTGTTTGAAGGGTGGTGCAAGTGGGGGATCGACTACGCCGATTGGTTCCTGTGTCCGCTCAAGACCCCGCTGGGGCTTTCTCCCGTCAGGGCTAGATTCACGGACATCTACGAGGGGCCGGCTCTATTCGGAGTCAGCATGTGGCGATTCACGGCCACCCTGGAGCTGTTCGAACTGCCAGTCCTGAATGAAGCCGAACTCACTGACCTGCTGGCGGGAATGGATATCAGCGTCATGAATGCTCAACTGCGTAGCTTGCTGGAGCGCTGGTACACCAAGTCCTGGCCCGGCGCGGCATAACCGCTCAATTCGCTGATCACTTTCAATTCTACAGCCCACCACTGAGTGGGCTTTTTTTCGCCTGGAGTAAATATGAGCGGACCATCGGATCTCGCCCGGCTTGCCGTGACAATCGATACAGCGAACGAACTGCTGCTGTCCGAGCAAATCAAAATGATGGACGTTGGCGGCGTGATGAGGCCGACCCTCGCTATGGTTATGACCAACCTGGCAACGCTGCTGGGCGGGGCGATGCCCTACACGACCGTAGAGCAGGGGTTGACTAGAACCGCACCGGGAACGAATTTCAGTGTCCTCTCCAGTGCCGCCGACGAGTATGTGACGGTCTATCGTAATGAGGCAGGGGTGCCCCAAGAACTCGACACATACCCGAACGCTACTGCACTGACGGCAATGCGCGAACTGATCGACTTTAACAGTGGTGGGGATGGTACCGTCGCCTGCTCATTCCTGGATGCCAACCGCTTCACCCTGTTGAAGCTCATGGCAGATGGCGCGCTGGATATGCTGGGCGCGAAGCTGCGCAATGCGGGTGACGGCATGGAGCTCACGGACTCAAACGGGTTCATGATCGCTCGATTGGGCGCCGCCGGGGGAGGTGTCAACGGCCTGTTCACCAAACCTACTGAGCACCCTGGGATCGAGTTTGTTGACGGCCATGGTTTTGTGATCGGTGGACTCAACAGCGCCAGGGCGTTTTTTGGTCCGTCGTCAGGGCCAGCGGCGCACGCATTGCCGCCGTTCGCGTTGCTCGATCAGCAGCTGAGGACCGACATCAAGCAAATCATTGAGTACGGTCAATCGCTGGCTAGAGGCGTCCAGGCGCTGCCGGCTATCTCCCTGACTCAGCCTTTTCAAAACGTCATGCTGGCAAGCGGCGTCAAGGTGCGCGCGGGGGAGGGGACGTACGATCCGTCTGCTTTTGCTCCTCTGGTTGAAAGCACCGGTACCAGCGAAGGTGAAACGCCTGTGACCGGCATTTGCAACGGTGTCACTCGCCGCGCAGTGGCGGCAGGTGAGGCTGTAGATCGCTGGGTTATGGCTGGCATGTCGCCTGGCCGCTCCGGTCGATCGGTGGAGCAGCTGTCGCCGCTGCCGATGGGTATCAGCAACGACTTCGAAAACATGGTGCAGAGCATCGCCGACTGCAAGCGCTTGGCCGACCTTGAGGGCAAGTCGTACTCCGTCTGGGCCTATTCCTGGACGCAGGGAGAAAGCAACTACATCAGCGCTCAGTTCGACGACTCGCCTTACCAGTACATGCAATATCAGCTGTACCTGTTCGACACGCTGACGGAAAAAATCGTTGGGATTACCGAGCAGAAGTTTCGCCCTTACCTGTTCTCGTACCAGGTGGGCGCTCACCGTCGCTACAGCCGCGATGATATGCCGATCGCCCTGACCCAGTGGCGCATCAGTCGCCAGCGTGATGACGTGGTCCTTGCCGTTCCGGTCTACATGTTCCCGGTAGCGTCGGACAACCTGCACTTGACCAATGAAGCGAGCTGGTTGTTGGGCGAGTACAAGAGCCGTGCGATTTACGAAACCATGATTCGGCGCGGTGGCAAGTGGCGCCCTCTGGAGCCCACCGCCGTGGATTGGAGTGATGAGCACGTCGACATTCAGTTCCACGTTCCGCGCGGTGAGTTGGTGCTGGACGCTGAGTTGGCCGCGCTCACGCCGAACTTTGGCTTTGACATTCGAGAGGGTGGGGTCGTGGTACCAGACCTGATCGCTGGCGTGACCATCAATGCGCCAGGTTCAGTTCGTCTCGCATTGTCACGACCGGCCGCCGCCGATGCGATGTTGAGTTATGCGCGAGGCCGTCCTGGCGACGCGGCACATTCCGGTCCTGTATCCGGTGCGCGGGGAAACTTGCGTGACACTCACGGCCTTTACGACACCGCGGTATCGCCCCTGGGCAACACCTTTGCCCTTCACAATCCTTGCGTGATGTTTCAGTACGACCGCAAGGCTGGTTTCTAAAAAGAGGATTTATTGATGAGTGGTGTTCAAGTAGTAGCCAAAGGCGTTGATGCCGAACAATACGCAACCGAGTATGCCGCCCCGGTTCGACGCGGCCTGGAAGGGATTTTTTTTCTGAATACCTCGCTGGAGAAGTGCGCCCGCAACTACGCCCCGGGTAAGTTGCAAGGCAGCATTGTTGGCAATCCAGCACCCTTCCCTGGATATGTCAGCCTGAAAGGAGCCACGAACTACATTCAGACGCAGATCCCGGAAACCACCGAGCTGACCATGCTGGTTATTGCCCGGCAAGTCTCCGACCCGGCAAACCCAGCGGGGATTGCCATGTTTTGCGGTTCATACCTAAGCGGAGCCCTGAGTGGCGTCAGCATGTATTGCCCGATCGTTATGGGTGATCGCCTCTCTGGTACGGCTGGCTTTGGTGTAGACGAAGCCGGTAACAGCAACGTCGTGACCTCTATCACCCCGGTCAATCTGGCGGCATTTGGCCTGTATTCGGTCACCATCTCGGCAGCTGGTGTTACGACCAAGTCGCACACTGCGAACCTGACCAACACCAACACGCAGCTTGTCCCTCGTCGTCTAGCGCCACGAACCATTCGAATTGGCTCGGGCTACCTGAGTTCACACAACGGGGTGAACGATGTTGCCGTGTTCCAGCATCACAGCGTGGCACTGACCGCCGACGAGTTGGCGAAGACCGTCGCCGACCTCCGTGCCTACGCGGCACGCAAGGGCATCATTGTCTGAACCAACGCCCCGTTTCAACGCGGCCGCCTTGAGCGGTTTTTTTGTGCCCGAAATTTGATAGCCCGCCGAGTGCGGTTTTTTTTGGCTTGGAGAAAAGTGATGGCAAGACTTTCAGAGAGCAGGGCAGGGAGCCGCAACGCACTCGCCTTCCTCGATATGCTGGCTTGGGCAGAGGGTACCGGCACATCGCCGGCCACGGCCATGAATGGCTACGACGTGATCGTCACCGGCATCGACGGGAAGCCCGAGGTGTTCAAGGACTTCAGCGATCACCCCTTTGCTAGGGGGCGGAGGTCCAAGGTCATCAACAGCAAGGGCCTGACCTCGAACGCCTCCGGCCGCTACCAGCAGATGCTCAAGGACTGGCCACATTATCGGGCGGTGCTCAAGCTGCCGGACTTCAGCCCGATCAGCCAGGATCTGCTGGCCCTGCAGCACATCCGCGAGTGTCGGGCGCTGCCCGACGTGCATGCCGGCCGGATCGAAACCGCAATCAAGAAGTGCCGGAACATCTGGGCCAGCTTGCCCGGGGCAGGGTATGACCAGCGCGAGCACCGGCTCGAGGATTTGATCAAGCAGTTCCGGCTGGCCGGCGGGACGCTGTCCTAGGGAGGTAGCCATGGAGTCATTTACCGCCCCGCTGGATATCCGTTACGACGCGCACGCAAGCAAGATCCTCGGTGCCGATCACTGGCGAGTCATCACGCCGTTCCGCTACTACCTGGGCGAAAAGTACAGCGAGCAATGGGTCACTGTGCCGGCGGGCTATCTCACCGATGGGGCCAGCGTGCCGCAGTTGCTGTGGAACCTGATCCCGCCATGGGGTAGCTATGGCCAGGCGGCCGTTGTGCACGACCTGCTGTGCGAATACCTGGCGATCGTGGTCGCAGGCGAGTTGGTGAGCATCACGCGTGAACGCTGCGATGAGATTTTCTATGAATCGATGGGCGTGCTCGGCGTACCCAAATGGAAGCGTTGGGTGATCTACCGGGGCGTCAGTGCGTATCGAAAGCTTGCTCGCGTTGAAAAGCCTTCGACCATCCCATTGAAGCGAAAGATTGAGGCGGCCTGGCCGCCTGAACAGAAGTGAAAAGAGCGGCCGAAATGGATGCGTCAACATCCAAGTCGACCACTGTCCCTGCAGACTGTCCCTGCAAGTCCAGCCAAGGCTCCTGCTTCGTGCACAAAGCGGAGCGAGCCTAGTACCTGTTTATCCATACAGTAAAGGTCTTGCAATTTATGTCGAATCCCATCATTCCTTGGATGGGCGGTAAACGCCGCCTGGCCGACCGCCTGATACCTCTTTTTCCACCACACGAATGCTACGTCGAAGTCTTTGCCGGCGGTGCCGCGCTGTACTTCATGCGGCCCCAGGCGGCACCTGTCGAAGTCCTTAACGACATCAATGGCGACCTGGTGACGCTGTATCGCGTTGTACAAAACCACCTCGAGGAGTTTGTGCGCCAGTTCAAATGGGCGCTGAGTTCGCGCCAGGTGTTCGAGTGGCAGAAGATGACCCGCCCTGAAACCCTCACCGACATCCAGCGCGCCGCCCGATTTTTCTACCTGCAGCACCATGCTTTCGCGGGCAAGGTCTCCGGGCAGACCTTCGGTACCGCTACCACCACTCCGTCGATCAACCTGCTGCGCATCGAGGAAAACCTCTCGGCCGCTTGGCAACGCCTGTCCGGTACCTACGTCGAAAACCTGCCCTGGCTGGAATGCGCCGAGCGCTACGATCGAGCGCATACCTTCCATTATATGGACCCGCCTTACTGGCAGACCGCAGGGTATGGCGTCGACTTTCCGTTTGAAAACTACGAACGCATGACCGACTTCATGCGCCGTTGCAAGGGTAGGGTGATGGTCAGCATTAACGACCACCCGGACATCCGACGGGTGTTTGAGGGCTTTCATTTCGAGACGCTGGATATTCGCTACACCACGACTAACCAGCGGCAGGGTAAGGCCGAGGTCACTGGTGAACTGGTGATCATGAACTGGGAGCCAGCGGCGTTGGGAGGACTATTTTGAGATGACAGACTAGGGTAAGCGTTCCGAGACAACACATTGCAAATCCCAGCATTCCGGTGGTTGGTACCGACTGCTTAAGCGGTTGAGTTCACCGGGAATGCTGGGCTCACTATGGCCAACGAATTTCTTGAATTTGTTAGGCTTTTACATACACCCATGCCGTCAACCCGGAGACAAGCCCCACTGCAACACGCTTGTAGTCGGAAACCTCGTAGGCATCCGCTGCACGTAGCTCTTGTGGGGTGATCTGGAAGACCATGCCTGAAACAGTTTCCTCAGGGTTTGCACTAGGGATGACAATCGGATGGTGTGTTTTCCCGCTAGTGGCAAGCACCTCTGGATCAGTAATTTCAACGTAGGACTCTTTGTAGCCGGCCATGTGATCAGGCTGCCCAACTAGCTCTCGGCCAAAGTTGGCTACCTGAACGGCCTTGTCCTGCAAGGTGCCATAAGAAAAAAGCAAAACTTTAAAATCCTGATGCAACGTCATATTCCTTCCTTTAAGTTATCCATCACAAAGGCAAAACTTTAGCTTGGTTAGGAAGCTAAATCCGGCGTCCAGCGGTGCGGCAGAAGCAGGCTTATATCAGTCGCACGATGTGTTGGCAAACGAGTCAGAACGTCCTTCAAATACGCATACGGATCATGCCCATTCATGCGAGCTGACTGGATCAAACTCATGATCGCCGCCGCCCGCTTGCCGCTGCGCAGCGACCCGGCAAACAACCAGTTTGAACGACCAAGTGCACAAGGTCGGATCTGGTTTTCCACCTGATTGTTGTCGGTGGGCACAGCCCTATCGTCCAGGTAGCGCGTCAGCGCTACCCAGCGTTTCAGGCTGTAATCTAGGGCTTTGGCCGTGGCCGATCCGTTGGGCACCAAGTCGCGCTGGGCCAACATCCAGTCATGCAGCGTATTGATTAGGTGAGTTCGCCGGACGCTTACAGACGAGGTTGCCTGCTGTCCGTCGTTACTGGCAGAAATCGGCCAAAAGCTGCCGTTTGAGAACTCAAATCAATCCCGAGACTGTTTACGTGTGGTTATCATGGCTTTCCTAGGACTTGAAATACTGACGTGCCCCCGCTAAACCTATAGGTCGTACGTAAGAGGGGGTGCAAAATGTCCGATCGATTCATCGTGGTAAACGCAAGACCAATGGAACACGGGCAAGTCCGCGCTAGCGCACTTTCGATGAATCGCGTAGCTCGCGGATATCTCATCCTTGATAGGCATCAAGGCGAAAGACTTCCAGAGTGCTACGTGAGTCGTAGCGAAGCCCAAGAAGAATGCGATAGAAGAAATGAGACTTAGCGCCGAAGCTGCACGCAGCCACGCTCAATGAAGGAGCCGAGCGCCTTGGTCATTTGTGCTCCATGGCATGGCCATTTGTTTCCAACCTTCGATCGCGGTGCTGTCTTCTGGCCGAACTCTTCCTGTCGCCACCGTCTGCTTTGGGTCGATTCTGTTGAAAAAGTCGGCCATGGTTTCCACGGTAGAGAAGTATGCGCTTGAGATTGAAATCTTCACGTTGAGCAGAGGATTCGCGGCTCAGATTTCGCATAGCGACGCGCAAAAAGGCATGTTGAGCAGTCAGTACGTGGGCAGTCTGGAAGTACCGACTTTTTCAACAGAATCGGCCGTTTTCTGCCTCTCGCGAAGGGCTTCATTCGACCCAAAAGCCCGAAAAACACAAGTCCCAACGAAACCTGTGGCAATTCATCCAACAGGCCTGCCTTGCCACGCCAAGGCAGGTAGTCGGCCGGTGCGTTGGACTAGCGCCTAAGTATGTGGCCGATGGTTGTTGTGGCTGTAGGGCCAAGAGGATGTCGCTGTATCTGCCAGTGCACCGTGTGATGGGGAAGCCAGTTCCTCCAGATGGTTGATGACGTCGTCCGGTTTGAGCACCAGTACGTCGCTGTCCAGAGTGTCCAGAATCATCTCGGCGGTGTTGCCGATCAATGCGCCGGACAATCCGGTGCGCGCCACGTTGCCGATCACTGTGAGCACTGCTTCGAGCTTGTGCGCGATGTGCGGGATCAGCATATCGGCAGGACCTTCTTCGATATGCAGGCGGTCGTCGCTGACGTCGAATTCGGCCTGGAGTGTCTTGCACAGTTCGCGATACAGCCCCTGAATGCTTTCTTTGAGTTGGAATATGGAGTCGGCCGCCGACAGCATGGGATAGGGATGTGCGCTCAACATGTGCAGCGTGCCACCTGCCAGTGTGGCGATGTCATAGCCGTGGCTGACGATGCCGGAATGCAGGACGCGATGTTCCATATCATTGCTGCCGGCATCTATCGCCGCAAGGATGGTGCCACCTACCCAGGGCTTTGGTGATTTCACGATAAGCACCGGGCTGGGGCAGTATCGCAGTAACTTCCAGTCCTCTGGGGTGAGCAGGGCCTTCATCAGCGGGGTGTCGGGCAGGTGCTGCTTGATCACCAGGCCGCAGCCCTCCGCTTGCTGGGCGGTGATGATGGTCTTATGTGAACTCCCATGCCAGGCCTGCTGGGTGCTGACGCTATACCCCTCTTCTGCCAGGATGCCTTGCATGTCGTTCAAGTAGGAGCTGTGCTGCTGTCCCTTGTCGCAGGCCAGCAGGTGTAGGTGCGATTGGGTAGCGCTGGCAATCATTTTGGCTCTGTTCAACGTCAGGTCGTTGGACTGCTTCGAATCCACCACCACCAAGGTGTTGCGAATGGTGTGCATGAGCGTCTTCCTGTGCGTGAGTACAGTTTTTTTTGGGGCGGTGGCTCGGGCGTTCTAGGCCTATGCCTCCTCGGAGATGTACGCGTTCGGTCACCTCTTATCCGCCTGTCAACCGGAAGCTCACTTACCGACATCATGCACGCGACAGCTAAAATCGAATTCCTGCCTGCCCAGTTCGATTGTTGACGCTCGGTTCGAGCTGGCAGTCATTGCCGGCCCGGCTGCTGCTCGCTCATGCAACTGTGTAAGATAAGCACTGGCGCTGTTCTACCATTGCATCTATATTGTTTTGTAACGCGACCGATACACTTAGTACCGACTAAACTGCGTTCTTCCTGATGGTTGCGCTACTGGAAAGAAGCGCGTGAACGTGACCGCGTTCAATTCCAAGCCTGCACCTATTCCTCTGCGCATTTATTACGCGCAGAGGAATACCTCCTGCCTTGGTGGAATAAATCGAGTTGATCCATTGTGGGCGATTCTGCCCTCTCAACTCGGTTTGTAAGTATGACGGCTATTTTGCTTAAAGCTTAGTTAGTTGTTCGGTTGAGTTAGTAGATTTTCACCTAAGAGCCCTCTGTACCAACCCTATTCGATCTGACGACAATCTGCTGTTCTCGCTGGCTGGACGGCTGATGCCGGTCCGGTATAAGCACAACTTGAGCTTGTCTGATCGACAGTTTTTGGCCGTTTCCTGCCCGACGCGGAGGGCAGGAAACGGCTAGAAGCCGCTGTAAGGATTGATCTGGGTTGGTGAAGGTGTTGCCGACACGGGTGAAAATAAAAATGTGGGGCAGTCAGGTCCTGCCCTCCGTAACCGGATGCGACAGCTTGTTGATTTTTCTCAAAGTTAGAGGCTCAAGATATCGTCTAGTATCTCAAGCTAACCAGAGAGTGGTGGCTGTAATGCTAGAAGTGAACCCGTGTACGCTGCCATGTCCAAATTGCGGCGCTGATCTTCAGCCTGCCGTGCATCGGTTCGTCTCCTTTAAAGATTTATTTAGATGGAAGTGTTTCGAGTGCGGCCTGGATGTCACGGGTGATGAGATGCTTCAACTTTTTGACTCCCTTGAGTATCAGCTCAGGCAATTCAGACCAGGGGAATAGACACATCATGTATTGCTGCTACCTATTTCAATCCCCCCTCAAGAGAACTCATCGAGCTGTCGCGATCATTTTCAGTGACAACAATTTCAGGTTGCGACACATAGCTGCCAATAGCGAGAGGCAGCTACTGGCTGTGGATTCAACCGGTCGACGCAACAGATTGTCCATCACTAGGGTTCCCTGATGCCGCCGAACAATCGTAGCTGGATCAAACTCGATCTTGAACGATCCTTGAGCACTCACATCGCGTCATTTGGGTGTCATGAGCACGGCCAGTGTCAGCTTGATGAACTCTTCGTTACGGTCGATCGTGTCCAGGGCGCCGCGGACGTTTTCGGCGACGTCTGCCGATCCGCGGGCCTCCACCCAGTTCGATAACTCCATGATGGCCGCCTCGAGGGCGAGTTGGTTCTCGTTGATCTTGAACAGCAGGGAAGGGAGTAGGTCTGAATTTGGCATCGCGAATCCTCCGTGGAGTTTGCAGCGTAGCATCAGCAAATCCTGCATCAAGGGGGTTTAGGTTGGTCTGCAGGACGTCGAAGAGGATGATAAAGTCATCCAAAGATGCCGCGCTCAGCAACCCAGCAGCGTCTAAATAGTACAGCAGCTAGTACATCGAGTTTTACTGTTCATCGATTTTTCCAACAAAATATAGTGTTTTAGGCCTCAATTAGATTCCGGCTCGGGGCACCAATAGTATGGTTTCAGATGTTCCCGTAAACAGCTGAGGCCTAGAGAAACCGGCTCTATAGCCGGTTTTTTGTGTCTGAATATCCCCGTATTTTCCTGCACAGCCCCACGATTTAGGTATGCGTTCAGCACTCCAACGAGACCCTGGCGCAGCACCTGGGATTTGTTTCGGGGGATTCTTTTGGTCATTGGTTTCGGCGCATCACCGGCAGCAATCCAGGCAAGGTGCGTAGCGCTTTGCAGGTAGCGAGCGCCTAAGTGCTGCCTCTGGCCCCATGAAGCTGCGCCCCTGAAGGGCGCGCTCACTTCGCAGTCGCGTGCTCGACTCCCTTGAACGCTCAACGTTCAAAAAACGAGGAGCGTATGGTTCATCCGGCGATGTACAGCCCCCCGTTCACGTGCAGTACTTCGCCGGTCATGAAGCTTGAGCCATTGCTGCACAGAAAGGCGATCACCGAGGCGATTTCGCTCGGGTGACCCAGGCGTTTGAGCGGCGTCTGCTCCAGCGAATCGTTGCCGCGAGTCGGGATCAGGTGCTGGGTCATCGGGGTTTCGATGATCCCGGGAGACACCGCGTTTACCCGGGTCTGCGGCCCCAACTCCCGAGCCAGGGCGCGGGTCAGGCTCAGTAGTCCGCCCTTGGAGGTGCCGTAGTGGGCGTTGGAAAACGCGCCGCGGTGTGCGGCCACTGAGGTCAGGTTGACGATTGCGCTGTTGCTGCGCAATGCCGGGATCGCCCGGCGACACAGGTAAAATACGCCGTCGAGGTTGATGCCCAGGGTCTGGCGCCATTGTTCATCGGTCATTTCGCGAATCGGCTGTGACTGGTACAGGCCGGCCGACGGCACCAGGAAGTCAATGCCACTGAAGCGCTCGACGGCCAGCTGCACGGCCGTGCTCGAGTCATCGGGGTCGGCCGCGTTCATTCGCAAGGTGGCGATGCGCTCGCCGCTGGGATCAAGTTGCTGTGCGAATGCCACCAGCCCGTCGCCGTCCAGGTCGGTGAGAACCAGCGAGGCGCCGTACTGATAGAACAGTTTCGCCACTTCACGGCCAATACCACCGTTGGCGCCAGTCAGCAGGAGGACGCGGTTGTTGAAGTCGTACAAAAAAGGCGTTTTCACCAGTCAATGATCAGGCCGTTTGGGCAGATCGAATTTTTCAACAGAATAGGTAGAAAGCAGCCCTTCTCGAAGGGCTGCTTTGAGTCGACTGCTGTCCTTACTGGGTCGGCCTGAGCAACTCATTGCCGCGATGACAGCCGCTGATGCAACACACCCTGTTGACTGAACAATGTCAATTGATCGTCATCCACAGCCAGCAGCGCAGAAAGGTTCAAGCGGTCTTCACGAATCGCGGTACTGAAATGCTTCAGGTCAGCATCTGCGACGCTGACCAGCCCACCATTGCCAACCACCACCACGCGGCCATCGGCCAACTGGGTCACGGCGGTGATCGCCTCCTGGCTGCCGCTGTCCAGCTCGCGCCAGGAATCGCCGCGGTCTTCGCTGAGCAGCACGCGCCCGCTCATGCCAGCCAGTAGTACGCGGCCGTCGCGCAATGTGATGCCGCTCCATAACGAGCCACTGACGCCGGTATCCAACGCCTCCCATGTCACACCGTTGTCGCGCGAGCGGTAGGCGTTGCCGCCCTCCGCGGCGATGAACAGGCTGCCATCCGGTGCGCAGAAGATGTGATTGAGGTGATAGTCATCATCGTTCGCTCCCAGGCTCAGGCGTTGCCAGCTCTGGCCACCGTCCTGGGTTTCGCTGGCGTAGCCATAGGCACCGGTGACTATGCCGTGGCGGGTGTTCTCGAACCAGACGGAAAGCAGTACGGGGTTGCCTTCCAGGCGCTGCTGCAGAGTCCAGCTCTCGCCAGCATCGCGGGTGTGCAACAGCACGCCGCCATGACCGACCGCCCAACCATTTTGCGCGTCGGCGAAACTAACCGCAGTCAACAGCGTATCGACAGGAACCGCCCTGGCTTGCCGCCAGTCCTGCCCCCCCTCGGAGAGCGCCACGACGCCATAATCGCCCACCGCGACTAGGCGCTCACCGGCCTGGCTCACCGCCACCAGCGGGGCGTGTTGTGCTTGGGTCTGGCGCATGGCGGGAGTCCGTTCAGCGGCATGGCTGTAGAGGACCATGTTGGCGCCTGCCAGCAAGGCGCAAACCAGCAGCAAACGCACGGGAGTGAAGTCTCTCTTGGGCATTTCGTGTCCTCCAATCAGTGCGCAACCAGAGGCGCGCAAACTGGCCCCCGACGCGGAATCAGCACATCCAGCATCACTGCGATGGCCGGTAACAGGGTGATCGCCATCAGCATGTTGACCATGAACATGAAGGTCAGCAGTAGCCCCATGTCAGCCTGGAACTTCAGCGCCGAGAACGACCAGGTAGCCACACCGATGGACAGGGTGATGGCCGTGAAGATGGTCGCCACGCCGACCTCGCGCAGCGCCAGCTTGAAGGCGCTGGCGATGTCCAGCCCCTCGGCCAGGTGCAACTGCAGACGGTTATAGATGTAGAAGGCGTAATCCACGCCGATGCCGACCGCGAGCACCATCACCGGCAAAGTGGCGACAGTCAGGCCAATATCCAGCGCCTTCATGAAGCAGTAACCGAGAAAGGTGGCCAAGGTCAGCGGCAGGCAGCAGGCGACCATCGCTCGCCAGTCGCGGTAAACCAGAAAGACCAGCAGCACGATGGTCAGGTAGACGTAGAGCATCATCGGCAGCTCGGAGCTTTCGACGATCTCGTTGGTGGCCGCCTGCACCCCGGCATTGCCACTGGCGAGGCGCACGTTCACCCCCACCATTGGGTGCTCGGCGCGGTATTGCTGCACGGCCTCCACCACGGTTTTCAGGGTGCTGGCCTTGTGGTCGGCCAGATACAGGTTGATCGGCAGCAAGTTGCAGTCGGCGTTGTACAGCCGCAGTCCCTCGGGTACCTGGCGCACCGCCTCACCGAGTGACAGCTCATCCGCCGGTAGTGCCACCCATTTCGGATTGCCCTCGTTGACTCCGGAGGCCGTGAGCTTGGTCAGTACAGGCAACGACTGCGCCGAGAGCACACCCGGCACATTGGCCAGGTACCAGGTCAGGCGGTCGATGTAGGCCATCACCTCGTGCTGATAGCAGCTGTTCTGCGGCGTTTCCACCGCGACGGTGAAGAGATCCAGGCCGAGACCGAAATGGCTGACGACGCTTTCCACGTCTTTGTTGTAGCGCGAGTCGATATGCAGCTCCGGCGCGCCCGGCAGGACATGGCCAACATGCCGACCCTGACTCTGCCACACGGCGGCGACCAGCAGCACCAGACACAGCACCGCTCCGATTGCCGCATTACGCGTCTCGGCTATGCGCCCGAGCTTGAGCATGGCGCCGTCACGCCCGCGGCGAAGTCGATCGACGCGTGTCACATAGGCCTGATCGAAGCGGAAATAGCTGGCCAGCACCGGCAGCATGATCAGGTTGGTGACTATCTTGTAGGCCACCCCAACCGAGGCGGTGATCGCCAGCTCGCGAATCATTGGGATTGGCACCAGCACCAGCGTAGCGAAGCCGACGAACGCGGTGATCAGCGCCAGCGTGCCGGGAATCAGCAATCCGGAGAAGCTGCGGCGCGCGGCGGTCATGCCATCGGCGCCGGCGCAGACTTCCTTGGAAATGAAGTTGACCTGCTGCACGCCATGGGACACGCCGATGGCGAACACCAGGAAAGGCACCAGGATCGCCAGCGGGTCGAGGCCGAAGCCGAGCAGCGTGATGGTGCCGAACTGCCAGACCACTGACACCAGCGAACAGCACAGCGGCAGGAAGGTCAACGCCCAGGAGCGGGTGTACCAATAGACTGCCAGTACGGTGAGCAGGAACGCCAGGGCGAAGAAACCCATCACCGACGTGGCGCCAGCGCCGATGTCGCCCATCTGCTTGGCGAAACCGATGATCTGCACCTCGTATTGGTCGTCGCCGTACTTGGCCCGCACTTCGTCCTCCAGGCGCTGGCTGAACTCAAGGTAGTTCAGGCGTTGGCCGGTCTGTGGGTCAGGATCGGCCAGCTCGGCCAACACCATGGCCCCGGAGTAGTCGTTGGCCACCAGGCTACCGACGAAGCCGCCGATCAGGGTGCGCTCACGAATGCCGGCTATGGCCTGGTCGTTCAGGGTGGCAACGGTGACGTCGCCCCCCACCACATCCTCGGCCTTCATGCCCTCTTCGGTAATCTGTACCGCGCGGGTGTTCGGGGTCCACAGCGAGGTCACCGTGCGGCGGTCGATGCCGGGCATGAAGAACAGGGTCTGGGTCAGGTCGTTGAGCTTGGTCAGTGCCTCCTTGTTCCAGATATCGCCGTGCTTGGCGTGCAGCACCACGATGATGCGATTGGCGCCGAACAGCACGTCGCGGTACTGGTTGAAGGTCTTGATGAACTCGTGTTGCTGCGGCAGCTGCTTGTCGAAGCCGGCAGACATGCGCAGTTGCGCGGCGAAGCCAGCCATCACCAGGGTAACCAGGGCCAGCACGCCGAGGGTGGCAAGACGATGACGGAAGAAGAAGCGCTCGAGGCCGAGCACCAGGGAAGTCAGCATGGTTACGCCTTCCTGAAATTACCAAGCGAACGGAGCAGGGCGGGACTGGCCCGCCTTGCGCCGGCGGTCAGAACGAGTAGGAAATGTTGCCGCTGATGAAATCGCGGTCAGTCATCAGGTTGTTGTCGCCGCCGCCCCAGTACTGCACCCACTGCAGGCCACCCTTCCAACGGTCGCGGTAGTTGAACAGCAAGGCGCTGGTCAGCGACTTGCGGCCCTCGACGAACGGCGATGCGTTCGGCGTGGTGCCATTGACGTCGTGGTAGAAGTCCAGCTGCGGCGTGAGGGTGATACCGCTACCGAACGCATTCGGGTAGTTGATGCCCATCTCGGCGACGTATCCCCAGGAGGTTTTGTCCGGCAGCGAATAGTCCGGGAGGAGGTACGGCGTCTCGCCCGAGGTATCCAGATCCGGATAATGGGTGACGACCGCCTCGGTCAGCAGGAAGCCATCGGAGGCGCCCAGGCTCCTGGGAATGAAGCCCAGCGGGTCGCTGGCCGAGAAGCTGTAGACGGCATTCACATGTGCCTGCCATTTCTTCTCTTCGACATAGCCCTTGCTGACGCCGTTGTCGTACACGCTGAATTCATTGAACCGGCCGGTGAAGGCCGCGCCAAAGGGCACTAGGGGGTCGATGCTGACGCTGTCGTTGGGCCGGTAGGACAGCTCCGCGCCGACCGCCACCGGTCCGACCATGGTGTTCATCGACAGGCCGAACAGATTCTTGTCTTCGCCATAGTTGATGAAGTAGTTGTCGACCAGCAGGGTATCGGGGGAGCGGGTGGCCGTGTAGCCGACGAAGGGCAACTTGTCATGGTAACGCTGGTAAAACACGCCGAACTCGGTCTCGATCTCTTCCGCCGTCCAACGCAGGGCGATGCCGTACTGACCACTGTTTTTCGCTTCACGCTTGCCGGCGTAGGGAATCGCCAGTCCCGTGGCGAACATCTGCTCGTCGCTCAGGCCGCTGATGTTTGGCGCGCCACAGCGTCCAGTGGGCGTCAGGTCGGCGCAGGTCAGGCCAAGCAAGGGGCTGAAGATATTGTTGACGAAGCTGGTCGAGAGGTAGATCGGCAGATTGCCTTCACCCACCACATCGCTCCCCGAGTAGTAGGTGCCCACCGGGTCGATGCCATAGGCGTTCCACTTGAACTGGTAGTAGGCCTCAACGCTGAGGGTCTCGCTCAGCCCGAGGTTGAACGAAGCCATAGGTGCCGGGATGAACACCTCCTTCAATTGGGTGCCGGGGGTGTGGTAGTTCGCAAGGTTGATGGCGTTGATCTGGTTGATGCCACCGGTCACGAAGATTTCCTCGCCCCAGCTGATCACCTGGTTGCCGACCTTGACCTTGGCTGGCATCTCACCCAGGTCGAAACTCTTCGCCACCCAGAGGTCGAGCAGCTCCAGGCGCTCGGTGGCTTCCCGCTTGGCGTCGTCATCCAGTTCGGTATTTCGGGTGTCATCCATCTTGAAGTCTTTCGCCCAGGCGACCCGGCCGAGTGCGCTCCAACCCTCACCGAGTTTCAGGCTCAACTCATGGTTGCCCTTGATCACGTGCGAGAAGACATCGTGCTTGTTGTAGTTGAGGTTGCCATCGTCAGCATTGCTGTAGCTGATATCGGCGTTGGCGTAGCCATTCCCTTTGCTCAGATTGTAGAAGCGCCCGGTCTGAGTCTGGGTGCCGTTGTTACAGCCACCGCTGTCGCCGCCGAGGATATGGCAGTCCTGCGGCTCCAGGCGCTGAGCGAAGCCATAGGACAGACTCGAATCCAGGCTGCCGGATATCCCCGCGTCCGAGCCGAAGCGAAACGCATGGCTCGGCGCGCTCCAGACCAGGCTGCAGGCCGCCATCATCAGCAGGGTCAGGTTGTTTTTGACACGCGGGAAGCCCGGCGCGGCAAGGGCCGCGCCTTTATTTTTGTTATGCATGAGCTTTTCCTCAGGTCGGACTTAACGTTCGCCGCGGCGACGCAGTTCGTCGGAGTTGAACATCTTGTCGTTGACCCGTCCTTCGAGGCCTGCGGTCAGGTCGAGCACCTTGCCTTCCTGGGTAAAGCCGTCGGCGATGTAGCGACGGGCAATCAGGTCATAGCTGACGTACTCGATGGAGGTGCATGCCTGGATCTGTGGATTGGCCCAGACGCTGCCTTCCTGGGCACGCCAAAGGTTGCCCTTGGCGTCGAACATATCGACATGCAGCAATGCCCAGCTGTCCTCGTCGAAGTAGAACACCCGCTTGGCCAGGGAGTGACGCTTGTCAGCTTTCACCGTTGCCTCCACCACCCAGACCCGGTGCTGCTCGTAACGCTGCACGTCACGATTGAGGTAGTCCTGACCGATCAACTGCTCATAGCGGTTCGACTTATCGACCAATTTGTAAGAGTTGTACGCAACAATCATTTCCTTTTTGCCGACCAGCTTGTAGTCGTAGCGATCGAGCGCACCGGTGTACATATTGATCTGGTCAACGTAGTAGAGGCTGTCGGAGCCAGCAATCGGGTTGTCGTAGGCAAAGGAGGGGGCACGCCGCACGCGGCGTTGGCCAGGGAAGTAGATCCAGGCATCCTGCGGCTTATCCAATTGTGCATGCACCAGGTACATCTCGCCCGCCCGGGACGAGGGTGAAAGCAGGTCATACATCAGCTTGGCTTCGATATTGCCGGTATCTGCCGGGGCTTTTACGGCCGGGTCGTTATAGGGGTAGAACTCGTAGGATTTTTGCTCGACCTGTGTCAGCGTCCCCCCTTTGTCCCGCATCAGAAACGCGGCATCGAATTGCCGACCCTTGGCGATGTAGCGCAATTTGTAGTTCCACATCGCCTCGACACCGCTGGCCGGTAGCGGAAACGGAATCGCTTCGCCGGCCGCGGCTTCCAACTGCCAACCGTCAGCGCCAACCTTGCTCTGTGCGGCGAATTGTTTGGTGCGCTGCGCCACGGCGTCCGGGAAGGTGCAACTGCGATGGGTCGGATAAACGTCCACGCGGTAGCCGGGATAGGCCTTGATCAGTTCAATCTGTCCGGCGGGCAACTTTGCCTGATGTTGAGCGAGATTCTGTGCATTGACGCTGAAAAGCACCTTGTCAGCCCCATAGGGGTCACCATGGCCGGGCTCCCAGCCAGCCGGGGCACGGGCCAGGCCTCCCTCCCAGGCCGGGATGCTGCCATCCACGGTGCCAGCCCGCTCCGCGCCGAAGGGGGTGAGTTTTTTGCCGAGTTGTTCCAGTTCAGCTGAAGTGGCCGCCTGTGCCGTGCTCAGGCCCCAGCATGCAAGCAGGGCGCTAAACAGCAAAGTCCGTTTGAACATGCTATTCACGAGGTGTCTCCTATTATTGTTAGAGGTCGGAGCGCAGGGCTGGGCGGCGTTCGCACAGCTTTCCAGCGGCGCCAGTGAATCAGATAAACAGGGTTCGATTGGCTATCAGATAGTCGCGCAAGGCCATGGGAGGTCGACCGGTCAACTGCGCAAAGCTGTCGGTGACAGGAATGTCGAGGTAATCGCGGGTTTCATGCCGGAAGTAGGTCATGAGCAAATCGAAGGCCTCTCCGGTGGCGGTGCGCAGGGGCTGGTCATCGTCCACCATCGTGACCGGCTCACCGATCACTTCGCCCAGTAGCTCGGCGAGCTGGGTAAAGTCGATGCGCTCAGTGCCGGTAAGCAGATACTCGTGACCCACATGGAGAGCGGCATCGCTTGCGAGGATCCTGGCGGCGGCTGCGGCAACGTCGCACTCAGACAACCACAGGCGTGATGCATGGGTGGCCTGCGGCATGGCCAGGCGCCGGTGTTGTTTAATCTCGGCAGCCAGGAACCAGGGCACATTGAACATCAGCCAACTGGCAACATTGAGGTAGGTCATGGGTAAGCCACTGGCATTAAACAGTGGTTTGGCGACAACCGAGAGGTTGGCCCCACATCGGGTGGCCAGGATGTCCGGCTCCAATTGATCAGCCGTCAGCCCTGGCGGGAGGGAGATCAAGCGCAGTACCTGGGCAACACAGCCGGCTTCCTGAATGGCGTTAATCAGGTTGGGGGTGACAATATTTTCGTCGGTGTAAAAATCCGGCGAGACAATAAACACCTTGTCTACGTCGGTAAAGGCGGCGGGCAGACTACCGGGGTCGTACCAGTCGGCCTTAAGTACTTGAGCCTGTGGATGCAGGGCACGCAGTAAATCGCAGCCGGCGTCGCGGCTGCTGGTCAGACGTAAGTTTATAGATGGGTATTTTACCGCCAGCGCTTGAGCGGTCAGTCCACCAATATTTCCCGTGGCACCCAGAATGAGCACTCTGCTTGTTTTGTTCACAGTCAATAAGTCCTGATGATTGATTAAATATTCAGCCTTGCCGGTAACGATGGAATGACCACTGACGCCCGCGCAAGTTGTAGTGGTGCATCAAGTCTCAATGCGCATTGCAACGCGTTGGTTCGATTATTTGTGTGGTTGTGGCGCAGGCGTTAGCCAAAAATCGCAGTGTTTACGATGTTTGAATTATTGCCGGGCGCACTTAACCGATGTTTCGGCGACACGTGTTGCGCGCGTGCAGAATTAGCGCCGGCCAGTGAGTGCTCCAGCGCTCATCTTCATTGATAAATAGCTATGTATTCGAAAGGGGCATTACTGGGCGAAAGGTTAGTGCGCTGGAATAGCGGGCTGGTTAGTCAGGAACAACATCACGTTAACTGGCATAACGTCGGCGCGTCTCGGATGGCAGATCGCCGAACAGGCGCTTGTAATCTGCGCTGAAATGCGACGGATGCCAAAAACCCCAGCGCGCAGCAATATCCAGCACGGAACTCTGTGGGCCGCCAGACTTGATGTCCTGCCGCACATAGTTGAGTCGCAATGCGCGTAAGTAAGCCACTGCGGTCATGCCCAGGACGTCCTGGAATGCATATTCCAGCGTGCGTGAGCCAACTCCCAGGTAGTGACAAAGCCTGGCAATGGTGAAGCTCTCACCCTGGGGATCGTGAAACAGATATTCACGCGCTCGCGCAACCAGGGCATAGCGATGTTTGGGCATGGCGAATGCGCACAGTTTGTCGCCGTTGCCGAGCAGCTTGAGCACCTGTGTGTAAATCGATTCGGTCAGCGAGTCCTGTGCATGCTGGTACTGCAAGGCGCCAGGATTGTTCAGCAAAACGGTCAGCACGGTTTGCAGGAATGTTTGCAGCTGAGCCGCCTGATCTGGCATGACTTTTAGAAAGGCCGTTTTATCAAGGCTGCGAGCGACATCGGCATCTTTGATTTGATCGACATAGGCAGTGAAGACGTCAGTATCGAAGCTCAGGGTCAGCAAGTCGCTTGAATGTGCTGTGTAGTAGGTAAAGGTTTCATCCTCGGTAAAGCAGACGATTTCCCGGTGATTGACTTCGGTGCCACTGAACAGGGCAGGTTGGGACAACGACAGCGGCAGGGCAATGGAGCGCGAATTAGCTTTGGTGGCGAACTTAACGCACATGCGCTGGGAGGTGATTTCGCGAAACAGTTGCATGCCGGCAAAGCTCACCAGGCTGCAGCGCCCGGCAAAGAAGCCGTTGCTCAACTGCTGGACCTCACTGGACCAGCCAGGCAGGGTCGCGCCATAGTCATCAACGTCATGCAGTTCTGCAACGCTGACGACGACGGGATCAGTCGCGATCAATGGAGTAGGGGAGTAAAGGCCGCCGCTGGTATTCACTGGCAATCTCCTTGGACAACATATGATTCCTGGCGGTTACTCCGCCGAGCACTAGGCGCCTTTATCCCATGCGGCGCGTATCACCACTACTCCTGTAATCGCCCATCGTGCTGAAAGTGCACTGACGATCGGTCTCGCGCAGCCTAAGCGATTGGCAGTGCCAGCGTTAGCCAATAAACGCAATTTACTCAATGCGGATATTGGGTAACACCTGGCTGGGTGTTGATCTGACACTACGGCCATCAGGTTATTCCCGTTGGCCGATCTGGCCAATGACCTGCGCTGGCGCTGCTTGAGCCAGCCCATAGGCTGCAGTGGCGGTGGGTAATCAAAGTACTCCCCGAAAAAACAAAAAGGACAGCGGCAATGTCTAGCAGAGATATGATGATTTACACGGCTGTTTCGTCCCTGGTGTGGGTCGGGTTTTATTACGGATACCGCTTTCTCAAGTTGAAAAACGATATGTTGGGCTACGAGTGGTTCTTTCTGGCCGTGTCTGCAACCAACGTGATTTTAGATAAGGCCGGTGTCTTTGAGTTTTCCGCCTATGTCTGGCATTACCTGGATACGTTTTCAAAATTATTTGGTGTTACCGTTATTGGTGCCATCGGATTAATGAAAGTGACGCATAACTTTGAATTGTCCAAAGGTAAGGAAATTCTGGTTTTTGTCGTCGCGCTTGTTCTCAGTTATGGCTTTGAAACGCTGGACTTCATGCGGGCGGCATTACCGGTCGCCTCGATGTTGGCAGCCGTACTCTTTTTAATCTTCTGCGGTTGTATCGTACAGCAGGCATTTAAATACAAGCTGATCTTGCACGGCTGGTTGATGGTCGTACTTATCGTCCTGAATCTGTTTGTCGCCGCTATCCAGGACTTCATGGTTCTGCCCAATGAAGACACCGCGGTGTTTTTCAATAAGTGGGTGATTGAAACCCTTGCCTGGTCGTTGATTTTTACAGAGATTTTCTATGTGTATCGCGCCCTGGCGCGCAAGAAGGGAATGGCATAGACCCACCGTCATACACAGTGAGAAAACCCCGATCGAAGCCAACTTCAATAGCTTATGGGTAGGTAATGTCGATATGTTCAAACGTTTAGCGTGCTATTTCATGCTGGGCACTTCGCTGCAACTGCCCTTGGCACTGGCTGATATCCCGGTGGAGCAGGCCAGGGTCGAAACGCTGGCAGCCCATGACGGTCAGCATTGGTTCTGGGTATGGGGCAATCGAGCGCCGACGCAGCTCGATGGTCGAGCCTTTTTGTTCGATGACAGCGGCAAGATGCTGGGCCAGCTTGATACCGGCTTCTGGTTCAACAGCCTGCTGCCTGCACAGTCACGTAATGAGTTGTTTTCCGTCGAAACCTATTTCAGCCGCGGCACCCGTGGCACCCGCAGCGATATGGTGACGGTCTATGACCCACAGACCCTCGCGCCCAAACGGGAAATCCCGATTCCGTCCAAGCGCATCAACGCCCTGGGCAATACGGGTTTGAGTGTGTTGTCGGACGACGAGCGTTTTCTCCTGGTGCTCAATTTTACCCCGGCGCAGTCCATCAGTATCGTCGATCTGGATGCCGATCGTTTTGTCAGCGAGGTGGAGACACCCGGCTGCGCCTCGATCTATCCGGCCGGCAAGCGTGACTTCTATGCCATCTGCGGCGACGGCGGATTTCTTCACCTGCGCCTGGGAGAACAAGGTCAGGTACTGATCCAGCAGCGCAGCAAACCGTTATTCGATCCGCTCAAGGACCTGCTGTCGACTGCGGCTTCGCGGATAGGTGACACCTGGTATTTCGTTTCTCGCGAAAGTCAGGTGTATGCCATTCAGATGGGCCCGGATCAGTTGCGCGTGTCCCGGCAGTGGTCGTTGCTTAGCGGGGATGAGCGAAAGGACGACTGGCGCATGAGCGGCATTCAGCACACCGCCGTACATGCAGCGAGCGGCCGATTGTTCGTGTTGATGCACCAAGGCGGGCCAGACACCTTCCAGGAGCCGGGCACCGAAGTCTGGGTCTTCGATGCGAACCAGGGCAAAAAAATCCAGACCATCAAACTGGCTGAGCAGAGCATCTCTATCGGCGTCAGTCCCGGCGTCCAGCCACGTCTTTACAGCGTGGACTGGGTGCTGCAGATGCCCTGGCTGGCCAGTGCCTGGATTTATTTAACCGAGGGCCAGGATGGTGTGCTGCGTCGTCTGCAGCAGGACATCAATCTTTACGATGTCGAGAGCGGCGCGCACCTGCGCACCATTACCGGGCTGCCTTATGGATACCTGAACATGGTGCTGCCATGGTGATCGACCTGCTTGGCGAACCGGTCTGGTTGACCGCCATCAGTGTCGGCATGGCCCTGCTGCTGGGGGCTGCGGGCTGGCACAAATTACGCGACAGGCATGGGTTCACGGCGGTGTTGCAGAGCTATGACGTGCTGGCGCAAGGGCTGGTTCGTCCTGTCGCCTTGCTGTTGCCTTGGCTTGAGATAGTCACCGCCGGCGGGTTGTTGGCTTTCCGGCAGCCCTTCGTTGTGTGGCCCGCGGCGGCGTTGTTGCTGACCTATGCGCTTGCAATGGCGCTGAGCCTGTTGCAGGGCCGGCGCATTGCCGACTGCGGATGCCAGGCAGGCGCCCGCCGCCAGGTAGTCAGTTGGCCATTGGTATGGCGCAACCTGATTCTCATGCTCCTCACCCTGAATCTGCTGCTGCCGCCAAGCGGCCGCACCCTGGTTTTCTACGATTGGCTGGTGATTGGCTGCGTGGTGCTTAGCGGCAGTGCCTTCTACGTTCTGGCCAATACCCTGATTGCCAACCAAAACTCTGCCCGAGAACTCTCCCTATGATCGAAGCACTGGTTGTTGCCATTAGCCTTTCCTGGTTGGCCATCATCGGTTTGTTGGTGGCGGTGCTGGCCCTGACCCGGCAAATTGGTCTGCTGCACGAACGCATCCGCCCGGTAGGGGCGCTGTCGCTGGGCAAGGTGATCAAGGTCGGGGATGAGGCGCCAGTCTTCAATCTGCCGAGCCTGACCGGCGGTGCATTGAGCCTGGCTGGCGTCGATGCTGGCGGACTCTCCACACTGCTGTTCTTCCTTTCGCCGACGTGCCCGGTGTGCAAGACCTTGCTGCCGGTGCTCAAGTCGGCCCAGGTAAAGGAGCGAGCCTGGCTACGCGTGATCCTGGCCAGTGATGGTGACGAAGCCGAACAGTTGTCCTTCATTCGGCGTGAAGGGCTGAATGAGTTTCCGTATTTGCTCTCTCCCGAGGTTGGCATGGCTTACCAGATCGCCAAGCTGCCCTATGGGGTGTTGATTGATGCCCAGGGCAAGGTGACCGCACACGGCCTGATCAATACCCGCGAACATCTGGACAGCCTGTTCGAGGCGAAAAGCCTCGGCTACGCCACGGTTCAACAATTTCATGCGGCACATGGCTGAGTTGCCAGGCACACGCATCGAGGGCAAAGACGATGGAAAACAATTGGCTTGATCAAGTGACCGAAAAACTCACCCGACAGACCGCTCGCAGCACGTCGCGTCGAGGTTTTCTCGGCGGCCTGGGCACTCTGTTGATCGGTGCGGGCGCCTTTACGCTGCTGCCGGTTTATCGCAACAGTGCCTTTGCCTCCACGGGCATTGCTGAAGAAGGCAATCCCAATAGCTGCGACTACTGGAGACATTGTGCGATCGACGGTTTTCTTTGTGGATGTTGCGGTGGCACGGCCAGCAGTTGTCCGCCTGGCACCGTGAAGTCAGACATCACCTGGATCGGCACCTGCCGAAACCCCACGGACGGCAAGGACTACGTCATTTCCTACAACGACTGTTGTGGCAAAAGTAATTGTGGGCGCTGCATCTGCCAGCGAGATCAGGGCGACACGCCGATCTATCGGCCGCAGAGCTCGAATGATCTCAATTGGTGTACCGGCAGCCAGGCGAATGTGCCTTATCACTGCTCGCTGTCGGTCGTGATAGGAGTGAAGGAACAATGATTCGCGCAGTTGCGCTGGGGCTTCTCCTGTCCAGCAGCTGCAGTTGGGCGACCGAGCCGGCTCAGGTCGATTACATGCTCAATTGTCAGGGTTGCCATTTACCAGATGGCAGCGGCTTTCCCGCACGACAGGTGCCAGATTTGCGTAATCGGATGGGCAGCTTTCTCAGTGTGCCGGGCGGTCGCGAGTATCTGGTGCAGGTGCCGGGCACCGCCCAGACGGCGCTGCCCGATTCTGATCTGGCACGCTTGCTGAACTGGATGCTCCACAGCTTCAGTGCGGCACAGATACCGGCGGATTTTCAACCCTATACCGCTGCTGAAGTAGGCACCTTGCGTCAGTATCCCCTGGCCAACCCATCAGTCATTCAAGCGCATCTGCTTGAACAGATCGTTCAGCGTGAGCAACAGCAGCACAGTGGAGCATTCGCAGATGAATAAGATGACCAGCCTGGCCTTACTGTTTCTGGCTCCGCTCGCCACCCAGGCGACGGAGGCGCCCACTGCAGCGTTGAGTGCAACCTGTGCGGTGTGCCACGGCGCAGAAGGCCAGGGTAATCAGGCGTTGGGCGCACCGCGCCTGGCGGGGCAGAACGCACAATATCTGGCTCGTCAGCTGCTGAATTTCAAAGCCGGCCGGCGCGGCTACGCTCAACAGGATCAGGCGGGGCAGAGCATGCGTGCGATTACCCAGAGCCTCAGTGAAGAGCAACTCGCCAGTCTGGCTGCGCACTACGCCGGTCTGCAACTGGCCAAGGCGCCACAGTCTGACAGTGCCACTGCCAAGGTTGGCGCAGCACGCTATCAGGATACCTGTGCCGCTTGCCACGGCCAATTTGCCCAAGGTTATGCACACCTGCAGGCACCTGATTTGCGAATCCTTGACGGCTGGTATATCGATCAGCAGCTGAACAATTACGCTCAGGGTTGGCGGGGGGCAGATGAGTATTCCGATATCCAGGGCAAGTGGATGCAAGCCATTGCCACGCAGATCAATAACGAAGAACGGCGAGCCGTGGTCGACTTCATAGAAACACTGGGGGTTGATCCAAAGTAAGGTAACCCAGCCCTGGCTGACGGTGTTATCCGAGAACCCTCCGCTGCCAGCGGAGGGTTTTTTATCGCGGCTTGTCACAGAATCTCATGGTATCGCTGGAATCTATCTGATCAACCGGCGGCTGCGACTAGGCCACCGTCCAGCGCCAGCGTATGTCCGGTGATCCAGGAAGAGGCCCTGGATGCCAGGAAGATGGCAGCGCCAGCCATATCGTCCTGATTGCCAAGACGCCCCCTCGGGACCATGGCCATGATGGAACCTGCATCTTGCTCAACCGCGTAAGCGGTCATTTTCGTGTGAAAAAAGCCGGGCGCGATTGCGTTGACATTGATATGAGCGGGAGCCAGATCAACCGCAAGGTGCCGGGTCAGATGAATCAGCCCGGCCTTGCTGGCGGAGTACGCATAGTTATCGACGCCGGGATTTACCAGGCCGTTGACCGAGGCAATATTGATTACCCGGGACGGAGTCTCTGCTTTAGCCGCAGTTTTGAGCAGTCCGAGCAGACGCTGCGTCAAAAAGAACGGTGACTTCAGATTCAGATCCACAACCTTGTCCCAGCCCGCCTCTGGATACACGGAAAACTCCGCGCCCCAGGTAGCGCCGGCATTGTTAACCAGGATGTCCAGGCCAGACTCACGCTTGCCAATCTCATCGACCAAAAACTCGATGCCCTCCAGGCTGGAGAGGTCAGCACGAATCGCAATGCACTCCCCAAGGCTTGCGACAGCGTTGGTAAAATTCGCCAGCTCCTCCTGGTTTCGCGATGAAATGTACACCTTGACCCCGCATTGCAGGTAGGCACGCGCGATCATCGCGCCAATCCCTCGCGCCCCACCGGTGACCAGCGCCACCCGACCTTGCAAACTGAATAGATCCTGCATACTGCCTCCGAGAAAAATGCGCCCGTCCGTCAACCGGACAAGCGCAGAAATTGAATTGGATACGCCGCTCAGGCGTGCGATCTCATTGATTGCCGAAGCTGGCGGCAGCCTTGGACAGGAACTTCTCTGTCTGCTTGAAGCCCGCCTCCAGGGCGCATTGATCTGTGGTGTCACAGATAGCGTCCCAGATCGCCAGCACACTCTCAGGGGTCTGCAAGGCAGGTGGGAGGAACACGCCATTGGTCTCGAAAATCCGCGTAGTGGCATAGCCACCTGCACCGGCACAGAGGATCGTGCGCTGCGGTGCACCCTCGTGGCACAGCAGTAGCGCGCCTGCGGTAACCGACTCAGGGGTCAAGAGTTCAAATACCGTCTTGTCCAATAAATCTTCGGTCATGCGGGTGGCGGCAGTGGGGGCCAGTGCATTGACCCGGATATCGTGTTTCTGTCCCTCCAGCGCCAGGGTATTCATGAGCCCTACAACCGCCATCTTGGCCGCACCGTAATTCGACTGACCGAAATTGCCGTAGAGACCGGAAGAGGAGGTGGTCATGACAATTCGCCCATAGTTCTGCGCCCGCATGATTTCCCAGACGGCCTTGGTGCAGTTGACCGAGCCCATCAGGTGCACGTCCATCACCAGCCTGAAGTCGGCCAGGTCCATCCTGGAGAAGCTTTTATCGCGAAGTATTCCGGCGTTGTTGAGCAGAATATCGACCCGCCCCCAACGCTCCATGACCTGCGCGACCATCGCCTCGACTTCAGAAAAGTTGGCAACGTTGGCGCCGTTGGCAATGGCTTCGCCGCCCATTGCCTGGATTTGCGCAACCACCTCGTCTGCAGCCTGCAACGAGTTACCCGCGCCGTCACGGGCGCCTCCCAGATCATTCACCACCACCTTGGCACCGCGCCTGGCCAATGCCAGCGCATGGGAGCGTCCGAGTCCGTTTCCGGCTCCGGTGACGATGGCGACACGCCCAGTGAAATCGATACATTGCTGACTCATATGAAACCTCTGCGATTGATACGGTTATTCAACGGACAAACCAGGTACGCCGCAGCCATCAAAACCACTCTTCTCGGGCCATGTAGAAGGCATCTTCGAAGTCGCACAGAATCTGTTTCCAGACCTGTATCTCTGGCAGTTCGTAGGCGTAGAAGTATTTGAGGGCTTGCAACTTGCCCAGGTAGAAGTTCCGGTCATCCGCATGCGGGTCCCTGGCCAGGCCAGCGCTCGCGGCTATGCCTTGCTTGAGCCACATCCAGGCCACAACCACGTTGCCAAACAGCTCCAGGTACTTGACCGAATTGGCCAGCGCCAAGTCGATGTGCAGTTTCTGCATGCCGCCAAGAACAGCACCGGTGGTTTCCTCGAGCACTTGAATGGCGGCCAGAAGCGCAGCCGCAGGCTCCTGCAATGCCGGGTGCTGGGTGGCCGTCTCAATGTCGTCACGCATCCTGCTGATACAGTTCGTGTATCCGGCCATATTGTCGGCGGGCACCTTGCGTGCGAGCAGGTCAAGCGACTGCACGCCATAGGTGCCCTCATGGATCGAGTTGAGGCGGTTGTCGCGGTAGAACATCTCGACCGGATGCTCATTGGTATAGCCATGCCCACCCAACACCTGAATCGCCAGGCTATTGGCGCGCGGGCCGTATTCGGATGGCCAGGACTTGATGATCGGCGTCAGGAAATCCAGCAGTACCTTTGCGCTTCTGCGCTCGGCCTCGTCAGGAGCAGTGCGCACGTCGTCAGCCAGTTGTGCACCGAACAGACACAGGCTGTAGGCACCTTCGGCGTAGGCCTTCTGTGCCAACAGCATGCGTCGCACATCCGCATGCTCAATGATCCGCACGGGCGCAGAGAGCGGATCCCTGGACGAAGGTAAACGCCCCTGTCGCCGCTCCTTCGCGTAGTCGAGGGAGTACTGATAACCGCTTAACGCGGTGAGCGCGGCGCTGGTTCCGACCATGATGCGTGCCTCATTCATCATGTGGAACATGTAGCGAATACCCTGATTCTCCTCACCTACCAGGTAGCCGATCGAGCCGCCCTGTTCACCGAAGTTGATCGCACAGGAGGTTTGCCCGCGCCCACCCATCTTGTGGAACAAGCCAGCCAGGCTCACATCATTGCGGCTGCCGACCGCACCTGTTTCATCGACCAGATACTTGGGAACAATGAACAGGGATACGCCCTTGATGCCCTTGGGCGCGCCTTTGATCCTTGCCAGGACGAGGTGAACAATATTTTCGCTAAGGTTGTGATCACCGCCAGAAATGAAGATCTTGTTGCCAGTAATCAGGTAACGACCCTCTTCAGTCCTGGTCGCGCTGGTCGCCAGGTCTGCCAACCCCGAGCCCGCCGACGGCTCGGTCATGGCCATGGTTCCGGCGAACCGGCCCTGACGCATCGGCACGACCCACTTGGCGATCTGTTCGGGCGTGCCGTGAGCCTCGATAAGGTTGCAGTTGGCATTGGTCAGACTGGTGTAACCCAGTGTGGTGCTGCCAGCAGCTGACAGGAAAGAAGTGGCCACACTTGCGACGATGGCCGGCAATTGCATGCCACCCCATTCATAATCGGCTTCCGGGCAAGCGAGCCCGGATTGGATAACGGCATCGATTGCAGGCTTGATCTCGGGAAGCATGTGCACCTGCTTGCCGTCGAACGTAGGCTGTTGCACATCCACCTTCTGCCGGATTGGCAGGAAGTAGCGTTGCGCGATCTTGCGCCCGGTTTCGATGGCCGCCAGATAGGTTTCCTTGCTGTGCTCGGCATAGCGCGGGCGGGCGGTCAGGGCTTGCGCATCGAACAACTCGAACAGATAGAAATGCAGATCTCTGACGTTTAGTATGGAGGCCGCCATGGTATTACTCCGCGAAGAATGGACGAGACCCGCCCATTTTGCCGAGGCCGGCCCCAGCCACCACGACATGGGATGTCTGATAGAAGGGATTTCTCGCAACAATGGACATGGCCGAGACACAACACTTACAGCGCTTTGCTGACTTTCTCAGGTTCTGGCGCGGAGTCTTCGGGCTGAGCCAGGAGCAACTGGCCGAAATGGTCGGCACCTCGACTCGACATGTCAGTCGCCTGGAAAACGGGATAAGCAAGCCAAGTGAGGTGCTGACCGACCAAATCGCGGACGCGCTAAAGCTTGGCCGCAGGGATCGCAGCCATCTGCGCATTGCTGCGGGTTACGCGACCAACGAAATAGCGCAGGACTTTCACAGCCCGGATCTCAAATGGTTAAGGTCTGCAATGCTCAGAACATTGCAGACGCTGGACCCGTATCCATCCACCCTGACTGATGGCGCGGGCAATATCCTGATGGTCAACAAGGCCTGGGTAGGCTTCTATCAGGACAAAGTCGATACCGAGCGGCTCAGGCAAACCGTCAACTTGTATGACTTTCTGTTCAACGACGGCAGCGATGGCGCGCTGAGCGAGGAATGGCAAGACGCATTGTCGTTGGTGATCATGGCGTTCAAGCAGCATGTCATGCTCAACGGCAGCGATCAGGAAGATCAGACCCTGAAGCGTATTCTTGGCTACCCCAACGTTCCAGCTGACTGGAAAATACGCGCCTCCAGGCTCGAGCCCAGAGCCAGCTTCAAAGTCAAAATTCAGCATCAGGGAATAGTCAGAGGCTTCTACAGCGTCAGCCAGATGGTGGGTGCACTTGGCCCGGCGGCGTACATGACCGAACCCAGGCTCAGCATCAACACCCTCTATCCCGAAGATGCCGCACTGAGCCTTGAAAAGCTGCTAACTACCTCCTTGGAACATCCCCTGTTGTACTACTGAGTGGCAGTGGCTCAACCGCATGGTTAATGCCATTGGAACAATCAGCACTGTGGTAGCGACAGCCTTAGCCTTCGCAACAGGCATGCTTCGTTGGTATTCGGTACCCGGGCTGATGGCTAATCTGATCACGGTTCAGGTCGACAAAACCGGTCGCTGCCTTCCATTTGATCTGGTGGTCCGGGTCGAGGGATGCGGCAAAGGCAGCGCCGATCATCAGCGCCTGGCTATCCACTCGGTGTTGACCTAGTTGCCCTGAACGGTGACCCGCCGGTTTCCACTTGGTAACGCCGCACGGCTACATGATCGCACCCCATGTCGTTGATTGCGCCGACCTCGGTGTGAATCGCCCCGGCTCGGGGCACCACTTCAAAATCCGCTGCATCTTCCAAATCTCATCCCGATCACTAGCGTCTAACTGACTCTGGTGCTTTTTGCTGTCTGCGATATGGCATAACAGGGCGGCTGGCGCCCTGTTAGCGGGATCGGATGGGGGTTAGCGGGTGTTCTTGTTATAGAGCAGCATGGAGGCTATGGCCGGCATCAGGATCAGCGCGCCGACCATGTTCCAGATGAACAGCAGTACCAGCAACAGACCCATGTCAGCCTGGAACTTCAGCGCCGAAAACGACCAGGTGGCGACGCCCATCGCCAGGGTGACGCCAGTGAAGGCCACTGAGGTGCCGGTGGTTTTCAGCGCTTCGAAGAACGCGGCGCGGAACTTCAGGCCTTGATGGAGGAAGCCTTGCATGCGGCTGTACAGGTAGATGCCATAGTCGACGCCAATACCGACGCCGAGGGCAATGACCGGCAGTGTAGCTATCTTCACGCCCAGGCCCATGTATGCCATCACTGCCTCGCAGAGCACGGTGGACAGATAAAGCGGGGCCATCAGAGCGAAGGTCACCCTCAACGACTTGAACTCCCACCAGACAACCAGCGAGATGATCACGAACACCAGAATCAGCATGAGCTTTTCCGAGTGTTTGATCACGATGTTGGTGGCGGCTTCGATCCCGGCATTCCCGGCGGCTTGCAAGATTTCGAACTCGCCGGTGTCGTGTTGCTGGCTGAACGCCTCTATCGCATTGACCACCCGCGTCAGGGTCTCGGCCTTGTGATCGGCCAGGTACAGGCTGATCGGCGCGACGCTGCAGTTGGGGTCGACGAACTCACTGGCGACACCGGAGCGTGCGTTGTTCATCACGAACTGGTCGCGGGAGAACTCGGCCCACTTCGGGTTGCCTTCGTTCCGCGCGAGAATGTTGAAGCGCATGGCACGGTACAGCGACTGCACTGACTCGACGCCCTCGACTTCCAGCAGCGTGTCTTCCAGTTGGTTGGCGAGGTCAGCCGCGGCATAACGCGCGCACTGCTCCTGCGGGGTCTTGAACATCACCACGAACACGTCGGTGCTGGTGGTGTAGTGATTGAGCAGGTAGGCGTTGTCCTGGTTGTAACGCGCATCCGGACGGAACTCCGGCGCACCCTTGTCCAAGTCGCCGATCTTCAGGTCCTGCCGGGCATGATAGCCAAAGCCCAGCAGCACCAGGCTGAACAGAATCAGCGGCACCGCGACCTTCGGCTCGACCACGGCGGCCACACGGCGGAAGATCGGCCACGAGGAGTGAGTGCGCTTGTGCTGTTGTTGCATACCCCGTGGACTGACGCCCACGTAGGACATCAATACCGGCAACAGGAACATCTTGGTGAAGATGGCGACGAACACGCCAATGCTGGCGGTGATGGCCAACTGTTGGATCACGCCGATATCGATCACCAGCAAGGTGATGAAGCCGACGGCGTCCGCCAGCAGGGCGGTGGTGCCGGGGATGAACAGGGCGCGGAAGGTGCGCCGAGAGGCTTCCAGTGGCGTGGCGCCGAGGCCCATTTCGCTCATCATCAGGTTGATGTTTTGCACTGCATGACTGATGCCGATGGCGAAAATCAGGAAGGGCACCAGGATCGAGTATGGGTCCAGTCCATAACCCAGCAGGCTGAGCAAACCGAGCTGGCAGGCTACGGTGAGCAGGCACGTCAGTACCGTTACCGCAGTGCTGCGCCAGCAGCGGCAATAGAGGTACAGCATCAGGCTGATCAGGCCAACGGTGATGGCGAAGAACAGCGCGATGTCGGTGGCGGCGGCCAGCAGGTCACCGATGATCTGGGCGAAACCGATGACGCGGATATTGACGCCCTGATCGGCAAAGTGCTCGCGCACCTGCTGCTCCAGGGCCTGGGTAAAGGCGCCGTAGTCCAGGGGTTTACCGGTATCCGGGTCGCTCTCGAGCAGCGGCACGCGGATCACCACCGACTTGAAGTCGTTGGCAACGTAGCTGCCGATCAAGTTGGCGCGCTGGATATTCTGTTTAACCTGCGCCAGCGACTCGGGGCCGCCGTCATAGGTGTCGGGGATCACGCGTCCGGCGCGCAGTCCCTCGGTCGTCACCTCGGCCCACATCGCGTTGGGGGTCCACAGCGATTTCAGGTTGCCGCGGTCGACGCCGGGCAAGTAGAAAATCTTGTCGTTGACCTCACGCAGCGTCTCCAGGAATTCTTTAGTGAGGATATCGCCCTGGGGGGCTTCCACCAGCACCCGTAATACGTTGCTCTGTGGGCGCAGCACGTCCTCGAACTTCAGGTAGTTGACGATGAACGGATGACCGGTAGGGATCATGCGGCTGAAGCTGGCGTCCGGGCGCAGCGACAGCGCGGCGATGCCGAGCACGACCGAGACAACAAGGAACATCAACAGCACGACCAGGCGATTGTGAAACAGGGCGCGCTCGGTGCGGTCCACCAGGTGCTGCATGGTGCTTTTCTTCAGCGGTCGCAGGGTTGGCCGCGAGTTCTGCTGGGCGGTCATTGCAGTTGCTCCTTGAACGTGGACAGGGGCAGGACTTGTAGGCCATTGCTGCCGATCAGGGCTAAGTGATCGGGGGACAGCGCGGTGGCGCCGAGCAAGGAGGCCTTGCTTGTGCCTTGCCAGGCCTTGAACTTCTGGCCGTCGCGACTGAACAGCAGCACGCCGCCCTGACCGGCAAGCACCAGGCTGCCATCAGCCAATTGCTCGCCGCCGTAGAGGCCGACACGTACCGGCAGCGCCAAGGTTTTCCAGTTCAGGCCCTGGTCCTGGCTGGAGAGCAGGGTGCCGCCGAAACCGAGAATCAGTAATTGACCGTCTTTGAGTTGCAGCAGCTTGTACAGCGAGGCCTGGGACAATTGCCGGGACGGCTGCCAGTGCTGGCCATTGTCGGTGGAGAGGGACACGCGACCGCCTTCGCCGGCGACAAGCAGACGACCATCGGCCAGGCCGAGCACGGCGTTCAGGTGCAGGCGCTCGGGGTTGTCCAGGTTGGATACATAGGCCCAGGTTTTACCGCCGTTGCGGGTGTGGAGGATGATGCCGTAGGCGCCAACCACCCAGCCTTCATCGGCATTGCGAAACCACACATCCAGCAGCGGCCGGGAGGGGCCGGACGCGCTGCCGGCCTTGACGTCGTCGAGGGCGAAGAGCGCATTGTCCAGCGCGGCGACCAGGGCTTCGTCATCGGGCGCGGCAGCACTGGCTGCTTCCAGGCGCGCGACTTCGGATTCCGCCCAGGTGAGCATCAGCGTGCTGATGTCGTTGCCGTCGAGCTGTTTACTCCAGCTCTTGCCAGCATCGTTGCTGTGCAGGATCACCCCGTCGTGACCAACGGCCCAGCCATTGCTCGGGTCGGGGAAGTGCACCGCAGTCAGCAGCAGGTCGACCGGTACTTGCGCCTGGCTGATGACGCCATCGGCATCGCGCAGCAGTATGTGACCGCTTTCGCCGACCATCACCAACTGAGTGCCCAGCGTTTGGGCGTCGGTGAGTGGGGCCTGATCAGCCAATGCCGATGGCCGTGAAGCGCGTTCCAGGCGGTCGGTCTGAGGTGCGGCTATGGCGCTGCCCATGGCGATCAACAGCGCGAGCGCGCTGAGCGAGAAAGTTTTCATGCGCAGTACTCGTGAAAGCGGAAAAAACTCGAGCCTTCAGGCGTCGGTGGGGGGGCGAGGCGTGGGTCGGCTAGCGGGGGGGAACACGCCAGGGAGGGCTGCTGCCGAGACGGTGCAGGCCTGCGGGGTGGACGTTTGCCAAAGGCACTGAAAGCTGGGGCGCGGTACATGCAAGCCCTCCTGTTTATTATTATCGGGGGTGTGCTGGATCGAGAGACTGCGGACGCTTGCAGGAGTACACAAGACCAGGCGACCGACAGAAGTGCCCGAGTATTAATCAAGGAATGGCTGGGCTGCTGGATGTTTCATGCCAGAGTTTTGCTAATCGGCGCCAGTCGGCAAACCCATTGAGCGCAAGCGCGGGCAGGGCCAGGACGTTCTCGTCCGGCCGGTCGATGGGTGATGTCATCGACGTCTCCAGGGGCAGGCTTGGCGTCTGCATGCGGCCTGCCGGTGTGCAGGGCAAACATCAATGAAATCGCCGCGCCGGCGGCTCAGCCAGTGGGGCGATTTCATCAAGCAGGCCGCATCCTCGGTCCTATTGGCTCCGCTGTTTGACGGGCGGTGGGGCCCAGCGGCCGCTTTGCAAGCGCTCGTCCGGATTGTAGATGCGCATGATCAGGTAGAAACCCTCCGCGGGCGCGGGCAGCCAGTTGGCTCTTTGCTTGGGGTCACTGGGGACCTGGTGCTGCAGATAGATATCCAGGGAACCGTCGTCGTTGGTCACGATGGCTTCGGTGCGGTTGCCGAACGAATAGCGGTTGATCGGGTTCTCGACAAAGGAGCCATCCGCGAGGTTGTACATCGACACCGACCAGAAGGCCTTGGCTGGCGGTAGCTGACCCTTGTCGAAATGCAGAACGTAGTTGCCCTTGCCGTTAAACGCTTGCCCTTGCTCGTCCTGGCGCGCGTCCATGTAAACGGCCTCTTCGGGCGCATTGCCGCCGGTGTACCACTTGGCGAAGGCGGCGCGGAACAGGTAATCATTACCCATCACGCCGGACTTCGCGCTCCAGCGCCAGCCATTGATTTTCTTGACGTCTGCTCCGCCGGACTGGGCGCTTACGTCCATCAGGTGCAGGGCAAATTGCGCACCTTTTATCAGCCCCGTGCGCTGGCTCGGCGTGAGCGAGTGGTAATCGAAAACCCGGTTGCCGTTCTTGAAGCCGATCTGTTCCAGGCTGGCCGCGACAACGGCGTCCTGGCCGGGTTTGGGTGGGGTGAACTGCAGGGCGTGCGCCAGTTTGGCGTAGAGCTCGAGGCCTTCCGGAAGATCCTTTGGCAGTTCGAAGGCTACCCGCTGCCTGGAAAAATCGAGGTCTGGCGCGACCTGCTGCTCGGATTGGCCGAATTGGCTCAGCGGCGTGAGGCGCAGTTGATCTTCAATCTCCAGGGCATTCTTCAGATCCTTGGGACCGTCGACGCCAATGCGACCCCAGACCACCAGGCTGTCGGACGGGCTGTCGATGCGCTTGACGTTGGCCGGCAACTCGCCCTGCCAGCCCGGTGCGACCAGTGCGTAGTGGCCGGCGGCGCGGCCGGTCGTTCGGCTGCCAACATAAGCAAAGGTGTCGCCGTTGGGGTCCCACAATTGGAAGGTGTAGTAACGGTTGGCGGCTACCGCCGGAACGGACAGCACCAACGGCTCGCGACTGACATCACAAAATGCCTGGGCGAACAGCGTGTCGTTGTTGGGAGTGGCAATCTGTTTGTATTCCGGCCCGCGTAGCTGACGCATCAGGCCAAACTGGTTGACGGCAGATTGTGGGTTGCCCAGCTTGATAATGTCTGGCGAGGTGCGCTGGCGCATCAGGTCTTCAAAGAGGATGCTCGGGTAGCCCCAGATGATGGCATTGGCCCCCAGGTAGAATGCGCTGGCCTCGGGGCCTGTCATCTGGCCCAGTTCCGGTGCCGGAGTGCGCTTGTCTGCCGCCTCGATACTGTGGGCTGGCAACAACCCGGCTGTGACTATCAGGGCCAGGGCGAGGTGCGGGAGCATGCGTTGAAGGTTGAGTTTCCTGGCCATGCTGTCGGGTAATTTGCCCATCGTTTCTCCTGGTGCGGCGTCAAGACGTGCCGCCTTATTGGCTCGTTATTGTTGTTGCGCTGGCAACGGGCAGCAGCCACCGCATGAGGGGACAGTATGGCGCCGCAGGCACAGGCCTTAAGGGCCTCTTACGCCAGATAGTTGACAATGAATGCCAGGCAGCGTGCCGTTCGCAGCCATGGGCGAGCGGGGCGCGCAGGTAAAAAAAGGGTTCTTCACGGATTACCGGGAAAGACGCTCTTGATCTTCATGAAAAAGAACTCGCTATCCCGGTAACCGTACGCCATTCGCTTGATGACCTTTATTCGATTATTTATTCCTTCCAACTGACCGGTGTGCATCGGCCAGCGAACCCGGCTGACGATGCCCCGCCAGTAAGTCTTTAGCCGTTTGGCGAACTGGATCAGTGCCGGTATTTCGCTTTCATGCGCATGGCGCAGCCATTGCTTCCAGGCCGATCGCCAACCCCAAGCGGTGCTCGGCGTCCAAAGCGTTTTGAGTTCAGTCTTCATCAAATAGACCTTCATCAACGCGTGGTTGGCCGCCAGCAGATCCTCCAAGCGGACCTGTTGCTCCGGTGTTTTCAGGTTCTGCGGGTTGCGCAGGAGCAGCCAACGCGCCTGCTTGATGACCTGTCGGGCCGGCTTGTCATGACGCAGTCGATTGGCTTCGTCGACACGAACCCGATCAATCACCTCTCGGCCATACTTGGCCACCACATGGAAGAGGTCGTAGACCACTCGCGCGTTGGGACAGTGCTGACGAACCTCCAGGTCAAAAGCGGTGTTCATGTCCATTGCCACCGCTTCGATTCGGGCGCATCCCTCTGGCCCCAGCTCTTCGAAAAACGGCCTGACCGCCGCCCGGCTGCGGCCTTCGCCGATCCACAGCACTCGTCGTGTATCCGCATCCAGCACCACACTGGCGTAACGATGGCCCTTGAACAGGGCGAACTCGTCCATCACCAGACGCCGTGGTTGCGCCTTCGGCAGATCGCTCAATGCCGCTTGCAAGGCACGACGCTCCAGCAACCGAACGGTGTCCCAATGCAGCCCAAACATCTGCGCCACGTGCAGCGTGGGAAGGCGCTCACAGGCTTGAATGACCGCCTCTGCCAGACGCCGCGTCATGCGGGCATAGCGATCCAGCCAACTGACGGCCTCCATGCGTTTACCACAGTCGCGGCAACCAACGCGTCGGAGCAAAACGCTCAGGCGCACCGCACGACCGAGAATGGGCAAATCACGAATGACTCGCTCGCAATACTCATGCGTGGTTGAACAGGGTTTTTGGCACCCGCCACAGGAAGGGAATCGGGTGGCGTGGGGTGTCAGATCGATCTGGAGGGCGTCACCATCAGGCTTGATCGTGACGACAGAAAAGCCCTCCCAAAAAGGAAGGAAAGTATTAATATCGCGCATAAGAACGCCGGTTTGTTAGATGTGTTTGCTCGCACGAACATCATCAATCAAATCGGCGTTCTTGTTTCTGTGTTTCCCGGGATTCCGTGAAGAACCAAAAAAAGGGGGTGGCTCAGCTTGCGCTGGCCACCCCAAAGGTTCACATGGAGTTGTGACGGTGTTAGCGGCCGCTGCGACGCAGGGCGGCCGGGCTGAAATCTTTCAGTTCGGCTTTGATGCCGAACTTGGTGGCCTTTTCCTCGTTGTCCAGGCCGTAGACGATGTAGCGGTTGGCCTGCAGGTCATAGTTGACCTCGCTGGTGTGGATCGCCGAGAGCACATCGTAACGTTGCATGCTGTGGGCTTCCTGGGTGCGCCACAGTTCGCCGCGGCCGTCGTAGAGGTCGGCGGCGAGGATGTTCCAGCTGTCCTCGTCGATGTAGAACACACGCTTGGCGTAGATGTGGCGCTCGCCCGGTTTCAACGTGGCCTCGACGACCCAGACGCGGTGTGGCTCGTAGCGCACCAGATCCTGGTTGAGGTGGTTGGGCTGGATGATGTCTTTGTACTTGAGCGTACGAGCCGCCAGCTTGTAGTCATTGTAGGGCACCAGCATTTCTTTCTTGCCCACGAGTTTCCAGTTGTACTTGTTCGGCGCACCACTGTAGAGGTCGAACTGATCCTGGGTGCGCAGGCCATCAGAGGTCACTTGCGGTGAATCGTAGGACACCTCGGGGGCGCGCAGTACACGACGCTGACCCGGGTTGTACGACCATGCCAGGCGCGGTTCCCTGGTCTGGTCGATGGGTTCGTGTACCAGGGTCTGGTTGCCGGCCACACTTTCCGGCGAGACGACCTTGCCCAGGAAGTAGTACAGGCGGTTCGGTTCCGGGTTGCCCATGGCCGAAGCCATGACGGCTGTCTGCTCACGGCGTACTGGGGTGAAGTTGCCGTTGCTCTGCACCACCATCTCGGTCGGATAGGTGGTGTAGCCACCGTCGCGGTAACGCACGAAGTGGTTGTAGATGGCTTCCAGGCCCTGCTTGGGGATCGGGAACGGTACGCTGGTTTTTCCGTAATTAAGCATGCCGTTGCCGCCGTCGGCCAGCTCGACGGTGGCGGCTTCCTTGGCGATCTGCGCGTACTCCGCCGCTGGCAGGGCGGCGGTACGGTGGCTTGGGTAGATGTTCATTTTGTAGCTGGGGTATTTTGCCAGCATGGCCTTGTGACCAACCGTCAGATGGTCGGCGTACTGCGCCATGTTGGCCTTGGTCACGGTGTACAGCGGCTGTTCGCTGGCGAACGGATCGACATAGCCCTTGCTGGCGTCGTATCCAGCGGGTGGGGTGGTCAAGCCGCCGGTCCAGGCCGGGATGGTGCCGCTGGCATTGCCGGCTTTTTCCGCACCGACTGGGGTCAGGTCCTGACCCAGCCGGGCTATTTCAGCAGCGTCCAGCTTGGCCAGGGCACTGCCGCTTACCAGGCTCAGGAGGCCGCCGAGAATGGCGGCAGAAAGCAGATTCTTATGCATGATCTTGCCTCGTCAAGTTAGAAACCCATGCGCAGACTGGCTGCGATGAAGTCTTTGTCAGTGGGGGCGAATGGGGTGTTGCCGGTGCTGGCCCAGGACACTTCCGCCGAGTAGTTCTGCAGGTAGTCGGCGCGCACGCCGAGCGAGCCGAGCAGGCGGCCTTCGACGAAGTTGCTGTCGTAGGACCAGCCCTTGACGTCTTGGCCGAAGGTGGCGAATGGCGAGATGTTGACCCCGGCAAATACGCCCGGGTAGTTCAGCTGTGCGCGGAGGCGGTAGCCCCAGGAGAAGTCCGAGGTGAAACCGTCCTTGCTGCAGGCGTATTTGCGGTACTTCTCGGTGGGCACGCCGCCGGTGCAGCCTTTCACGTTGCCGTTGGCCAGGTCGCTGCCATAAACGTCGACTTTGTTGTAGCGGCGCTCGGACTGGCCAGGAAGGTCATGCATGTACTTCATGCCGGCTTCGCCGATCAGGTTCAGGCTGTCGGCACCGAGCACCTGTGGGAAGGACTTGATCAAGCCCAGCGACAGTTGCGAGACCTTGAGGCGGTCGTAGCCGTCGTACGTGGAGCCAGGTGCGGCATTGATCGCATCCTGGCCGAGGGTCAGATCCCCCCCGATGACGCCGCCAATGACGCCGGGATTGCCGGCAAAGGCTGGAATCAGGTCGCCCGTCGCCAGTTGCACCGGCTGATTGGGCCGAAAGCTGTACTCACCAAACACCGAGGTGCCGGCAATATTGCTGGAGAAGCTCAGCCCAAAGATGCGGATATCCTCAGGGAACTCGGCGAAGTAGCGGGCGTTGTTCACACCATTGCCGTTGACCGGCGTAGGTGGACGCCAGCCGGCACCCGTCGGACCGTAGCGGTCAGTGATAATGCTGGCGTAGGGCATGCGCGAGTGAATATTCATCGCGTAGGCGCCGAACTCGGTGCCGATGCTGTCGGCGAAGTAGCGCAGCGCCAGACCGAATTGACCGCTGTCGGAGGCTTCCTTGTCGTTGGCGCGCTGGATGATTTGCCCGGTGGCATAGGCATCGGGGTCGTCCAGGCCGGCCGCAATGGGGCCTTGGGGGACGCCGTAGCAGCCTTGGGTAATGAAGTCGTTGGCCGAAAAGTAGGTGCCGCAGCCTTCGAGTACCGACTGGCGCCATTGCAACTGGTAGAACGCCTCCATGCTCAGGGCATCAGTCAGGCCATAGTTGCCGTACAGCATGGGCACTGGCAGCAGGGCTTCCTTGAGTTGCGAGCCAGGGCGGCGCAGGGCGGCGATGTCGACCGGGTTGGCGGCATTGATACCGTTCTGCAGGAACAGGCCTTCGCCCCAGTTGACCACTTGGTTACCCAGGCGCGCATTCAGCGGTCGCTCGGCGACGGTGAAGTCGCCAAACACGTAAGCATCCAGCAACGCCACACCCTGGAACTTGGCCAGTTCGTCGAAGTGGCTGTCATCCAGCTTGCTGTTGGGTTGGTAGCCATTGGCCGAGTGACCGAAGTCTACCTCGCGGTTGTTCAGGGTGTAGTCGTACCAGGCTTTTGCGCGAAGAAAGGCGCCGTAGTTCTGGTACTTGAACTCGACTTCGCCAAGCAAGGTGACCGGCGAGGACACCAGGTTGCGCTTGCGGAAGTTCAGGCGCCCGTCATCCAGGTTACGGCCACCGCTTGGGTTGAACTGGCCGGGTGCGCCGTAACCGATGCTATTGGCATTGCGTTGGTAGACGTAGGCACTGTCCGGTTTTTCCGCGCTCAAGATGGCACCAACGCTAACACTGCCGTTGGCGCGCCCACTGACTTCGCCCCATTCAAATTCGCTGGCCTGGGCGTGCAGGGAGATGGCGTAAGCCAATGGGGTCAAGCTCAGGGCCGTGAGGCTCAGCCAGCTACGACGGTGAGTGCTGCTACTCGCGAGTGAAGTCACGCGACTGCCTCCAGATTTTTTGTTATTGGGGGGGCTAATTGCCGGCATTGCTCGGGTGGCCGATTGGCCGCGCTCCGAGGGGTCTATAGATAGGTCAATTCGGTGGGGGATTCTGGATGTTTGATGCCAATGATTTGGCAGTTGGCGACAGAGGTTCGGGCGGGATGATTGCTGAGGGGTGGCGTGAATGAGCAGTAGGTTGACATCTAAGGACAAGTTTTTCGGCGTGCGTCGCTTTATGCTGCCGCTGCTCTAAGTCCGACTGTTCAACGCGGTCGTCGAATGTCGATTGCTCCCAGGCGGGCAATCCACAACTAATAAAAATAATCCTGGTACTGAGGAACGCTGCGTGTCGACCGCCAAGAACCTGATCCTGGGGCTGTGCTCCATTGTGTTGTTCAACCTCCCGCTGCAGGCCCAGGAATCCGTGTCGCCGCACCTGGCAAAAAACCCTGCGGGCTATGCCGCCGCTGGCAGCTGTCAGGGCTGCCATGCCGAGCAGGCCAAGGATTGGAAAAACTCCGATCACGACTGGGCGATGCGCGAGGCGACGCCGGCCAACGTGCTGGGTAACTTCAAGGGCGCACGTTTCGAGGACGCCGGCGTCAAGGCGAGGTTCTTCCGTCGCGGCGACAAATTTTTCGTCAACACTGAAGGTGCGGACGGCAAACCGACCGATTTCGCCATCAGCTACACCTTCGGCTATAAGCCGCTGCAGCAGTACCTGGTGGAATTCCCTGGTGGCCGCCTGCAGAGCCTGACCATCGCCTGGGACACACGACCCAAGGCCGAAGGCGGGCAGCGCTGGTTCTCGCTCTACCCCGGCCAGCGATTTACCCCGAACGATCCGTTGCACTGGACCGGGCGCTATCAGAATTGGAACGCCATGTGCGCCGATTGCCATTCGAGCAATCTGTTGAAAAACTACGACGATAAAACCGACAGCTTTGCCACCACCTGGCATGAGCCGAACGTCGGCTGTCAGGGGTGCCATGGTCCGGCGCAGAAGCACGTCGAGTGGGCCGAACAAGCCAAGAGCAAACCCCAGGATAGCGCTGCGTACGCGCCGGCAAATACCTCCGCCTCGGCCAAGGATGTGGGCTTGCCCGTGGATTTCAAAACCCTTGGCAGCCAGGGCCAGGTCGAGCAATGCGGCTATTGCCACAGCCGCCGGCAAAGCCTGGGTGTCGGCCAGCAACCGGGCAAGCCGCTGCTCGATGCGGTGCTGCCGGCCACCTTGCGTCCAGAGCTGTATCACGCGGATGGGCAGATCCAGGGCGAGGTCTACGTCTACGGCTCTTTCACCCAAAGCAAGATGTCCGCCGCCGGGGTGACCTGCACCGACTGCCACGATCCGCATACCACCAAGGTCAAGATTGCAGGCAACGGTCTTTGTCAGCAGTGCCACACCGAAACGCCACCAGTGCGTTTCCCCAGCTTGCAGGCGAAGAACTACGACAGTCCCGAGCACCATCGTCACCAGCCCGGTTCGGCTGGCGCGCAGTGCGTCAATTGTCACATGCCGGCGCAGACCTACATGGTCGTCGACCCGCGCCGTGATCACAGCTTCCGTCTGCCACGGCCGGACCTGGATACCAAGACTGGCAGTCCGGATGCCTGCACCGCCTGCCACAAAGATCAAGAACCGGCGTGGGCGGCCAAGACAATCGAAGATTGGTTTGGTAAACCGCAACGCCCGCCGCACTACGGCGAAACGCTGCATGCTGCGCGTCAGGGCAGTGCCGGTACGCTGGCGCAACTGACGGCACTGATTGGCGACCTGGGTAAGCCGGCGATCGTCCGTGCCACGGCCGCCGAACAGTTGGTAGCGTTGGGCGAGCCGGCGATACCGAGCTTGACCCAGGCGCTCAAGGACCAGAACCCGGTGGTGCGTGCTTACGCGATTCCGGCCTTTACCGGGCTCGCGCCAGTGGAGCGGGTCAAACATTTGCTGCCACTGCTGGATGACCCACAGCGTGCGGTGCGCGATGAGGCATTGCGGGCGCTGGCGAGCATTCCCCTGCTGGCCTTGCCCGAAGAGCGCCGAGCGGGATTCACGGCGGCCCTCGAGGATTATGAACGGCGTCTGCGCAGCAATGCCGATCTGCCCGGCAACCGCCTCAACCTGGCCGTGCTGCTGGAGCGCAAGGGCCAGCAGTTGGATGCGCTGGAGCAGTACCGCCAGGCACTCAAGCTTGACCCGTACTTCTCTCCGGCGCGGGTCAATCTGGTAACGCTGGCTAACGGCATCCTGCGTCAGGATGAAGCCGAGCAGGTCCTGCGCGAAGGGGTGGCGCTCAAAGAGATGCCGGCCAGCGATCACGGCAATCTGGCCTACATGTTGGCGCTGTTGCTGGTCGAACGTGGCCAGGCCGAGGAAGGTCTGCAGTGGATGGAGCAGGCCGCCGTGGCCTTGCCCGACAACTCGCGAATCCGCTACAACCAGGGCTTGCTCCTGTTGCAGATGAAGCGCCGCGAAGCCGCGCAGGTCGCGTTGGAAGCCGGCCTGGCGCAATCGCCGCAGGACCCCGACCTGTTTTACGCGCTGATTTACCTGCATGGCTCGGGCGGTCAGCGCGAGCAGGCGCTGTCGTACCTGCGGCGCCTGGAGAAGGCAGCGCCAGGCGACCCGCGCCTGGCGCCGCTCAAGCAGCAATTGGGCGTGCGTTAGCAGCCGGGATGGATCACGGCGCCGCTCAATGCCTGGCGCCGGGCGCACAGTTATCCAGTGACCAGGGGCGGCGTGCTTTCGCGCGTTGGCCCTCAGACTGGATAAAAGGTATTGGGTTGACGCCAACGGTTGGACAATTGGCGCCGAATGACAATTTTCTTCCGGGCAACTGGGGCACATTGCCTCCAGATTAATAAAAACAAGCCTGACAAATCGCCACGGGTTGCAGCGTGGCGGAGGAGAATTGCGATGACACGCTACGTGCTCATTCTGGCCTGCCCCATTTTGATTGCCGCCCTGTTGCTATTGACCGGTTCCTTGCAGAACCCCGCCCCCCCCAAAACCACGTACGGCCCTGTCCCCAGTTTCGACGCCATCTTCGGTCAACATTGATACGCGAAGCAGGCGCGATTGACCCATGCCCACGCGTAACCAGCCCAAGCCGCCTTGTTTCAACGGCGACGCTGCCCTGCTGGTCGATGGCGCACAGGTCGCGCAGCGCAAGGGCATTCACGCGACCCTCAACGACGACTCGATGCTGACCGGTAATGGTGGGCGAGGCGGGCGTAATGAAGGCGCGGCGCTCCCTCCTGACGATCAGGTGGCGTTACGCGTCGGTGTCGAATTCCAGCGCATCGAAATCGTGTGGCTGGGCTGATCGCCCTAGATCCCCCAAGGCCTCGCCGTGGCCGGTGTAACGACCGGTCGCAGGGTGACGCCTGCGGCTACCGGCCTTTTGGACTATTTGGAGAAACACCGATGCAGGTAAATACTTTGATTCGCATGATGGGCTTGGGCGTTGGTGCGCTGGCCAGTCTGCTGACGGCCAGTGTGGCGGTGGCTGAACAGTCGAAACCCAACATCGTGTTCTTTCTCGCCGATGACCTGGGCAATGCCGATCTGGGTTACCGCGGCAGCGATATCCAGACACCCGCGATCGACTCCCTGGCCCGGCAGGGCACCCGGCTTGAATCCTTCTATGCCCAGCAAGTGTGCACGCCCGCCCGTGCAGCGCTAATGACGGGGCGTTACCCGATACGCCATGGATTGCAGACCCTGGTGATATTTCCAGGGCACAGCTATGGGCTGCCGTTGGATGAACGCACCTTGCCGCAAGCGCTGAAAGAGGCCGGCTACAAGACTGCAATCGTTGGCAAGTGGCACCTTGGTCACTACAAGACAGGCTTCTGGCCGAACCAGCGCGGCTTTGACCACAGCTATGGCAACCTGATGGGCGAGGTGGACTACTTCAGTAAGGAAAGAGGGGGTGTCATCGACTGGCAGCGCGATGGCCAGCCGGTCAAGGAAGAGGGCTACCACACCCTGCAACTGGCGGCGGAGGCCGAGCGCCTGATCGACGCGCATGATCCGGCGCAGCCGCTGTTTCTGTACATGCCGTTCCTCGCTCCGCATGCGCCGTACCAGGCCCCCAAGGAATATGAAGATCGCTACCCCGGTATCCAGGACCCGACCCGCCGCACTTACGCAGGGATGATAACGGCGGTGGACGATGCCGTTGCCAGGGTACTCACGGCCCTGGAGAAGAAGGGCATGCGCGAGACCACCTTGGTGGTCTTCGCCAGCGACAATGGTGGCGCGCTATCTGCAGACATGGCCTCCGGTGCTGGCAAAACCAAGGTTGCACACCCTCCGGCCAGCAACCTGCCGTATCGGGGAGGCAAGGGCAGCCTCTATGAAGGTGCGGTGCGGGTACCGGCCATCGTCAACTGGCCCGGGCACATCCCGGCGGGGCAGATGGTTAACCAGCCGCTGCACATGATCGACTGGTTTCCAACGCTGGTGCACCTGGCGGGTGGCAAGGTCGAAGGCAGCAAGCCGCTGGATGGCAAGGACATATGGGCCAGCCTCACCGAACAGGCCCCATCCCCCCATCAGGAACTGCTGCTCAATGCCGAGGCTTATCGTGGCGCGTTGCGCGAAGGCAAGTGGAAGCTGCTGCACAGCGCGCTGCTGCCGGCCCGCAGCCAGCTCTTTGACCTGGAAGCCGACCCGCAGGAGAAGCATGACCTGGCGGCCGAGCATCCAGAGGTCGTCACCCGGTTACTGGCGAAACTGAATGATTATGGTCGTCAGCAGTTACCGTCGAAGTTTCTCGTCTCTCAGGGCCGTTACCTGAAGTACCAGGGTAAAGCGCTGTTCGAGAGCGAAGACAACGGCGCTGCCGAGCAGGCAGATGCCCAATTCATGAAAGCCTTGCAGGGCCTTTAAGCCCCCATCCCACAAACATTGTCATGCAGGCCTGACGGCCTGCCGGAGGCTGGGTTACGCCTGTGGCTAACCCACCCAGCGGGCTATTTGGAGAAACACTCATGCAGGTGAAGGTAAGTAGCGTGTTCCGCACAACCGGTTGGTGCGTTGGTGCGCTGGCCAGTCTATTGGCGAGCAGCGTGGCGCTGGCCGAAGAGCCGGATCGGCGCATTCTGCCGTTGGAGGTGCGTGTGGAGGGCGGCAAGGTCGGCCCGACCGTGCAAACCTCGCAAATGCCCAAGATCATCCCGGTCACCGCGCCAGCCGGTGCGCCGAACGTGGTAGTGGTTTTGCTCGACGACGTCGGTTTCAGTGCCAGTTCGACCTTTGGCGGCGCGATCGCCACCCCGGCGCTGGACAAGCTGGCGGGCGAGGGCGTGAGCTACACCCGTTTCCACACCACCGCCTTGTGCTCTCCAACCCGTGCGGCGCTGCTCACCGGGCGCAATCATCACAATGTCGGCGCGGGTAACATCACCGAGTTCGCCACCGGCTTCAGCGGCTACAACAGCGTGATCGGCAAGGACAGCGCGACCGTCGCCGAAGTGCTCAAAGGCAACGGCTACAACACCGCCATGTTCGGCAAATGGCACAACACACCCGTGTGGGAAACCAGTGCCGCCGGGCCTTTTGACCGCTGGCCGACCGGCATGGGCTTTGAAGAGTTCTACGGCTTTCTCGGCGGCGAGGCGCACCAGTATTTCCCCGGTCTGTTCCACGGCACTACGCCGACCGAACGCCCCGAGCATGCCGAGAACTACCACCTGACCACCGACCTCGTCGATCACGCCCTGCAATGGACCAGCACCCAGCAGGCCATGGCGCCGGGCAAGCCGTTCTTCATGTATTTCGCCCCTGGTGCCACCCATGCCCCGCATCAGGCTCCCAGCGAGTGGGTCGAGCCCTACAAGGGCAAGTTCGACCAGGGCTGGGACAAACTGCGCGAGGAAACCTTCGAGCGGCAGAAGCGACTCGGGGTGATTCCCGCCGACGCCGAACTGACTGCGCGGGATCCGTCGATTCCTGCCTGGGATTCGCTGACGCCGGAGCGCAAGAAAATTGCCGCGCGATTGATGGAGGTCTATGCCGGCTTCCTCGCCCACACCGACTATGAAATCGGCCGCCTGGAGCAGGGCTTCAAGGATCAGGGTGTGTGGGATAACACCCTGTTCATCTACATCGTTGGCGATAACGGCGCTGCGCCGGCGGGTGGATTGCAGGGCGTGTTCAACGAAATGACGTTCCTCAACGGCGTAGCGGAGGACGAAAAAGTCGTGCTGTCACGGCTGGACGAAATCGGCGGGCCGAAAGCCAACAACGAGTACCCGGTGGGTTTCGCCTGGGCCATGGGCACACCGTTCAAGTACACCAAGGCGTGGGCCTCGCACTTTGGCGGCACGCGCAACCCGATGGTGATCAGTTGGCCGGCGAAGCTGAAACAGCATGGCGAGCTGCGCACTCAGTTCCACCATGTCACCGATGTGTTGCCGACCATTCTCGAAGCGGCGGGCTTACCTGCGCCGGAGAAAGTCAACGGCGTCGCGCAAAAGCCAGTGGACGGTATTTCTATGCTCTACAGCCTGAATGACGCTAAGGCCGCCGAGCGGCGCAAGACTCAATACTTCGAGCTGTATGGCACACGCGGGCTGTACCACGATGGGTGGATGGCTGCCACCAGTCACAACCGTGCCTACAGCAAGAACCAGCCTGGCGTGCCTGCGTTCACCGAGGATAAATGGGAGCTGTACAACCTCGACCGCGACTTCAGCCAGGCCAATGATCTGGCCGCGCAGTACCCTGACAAACTCAAGGCGCTGCAGGCAATATTCGAGCAGCAAGCGCAGGCCAATAATGTTTACCCGCTGGACGACCGCGGTGCCGCGCGCGTGATCAACGCGCGTCCGAGTATTCTCGGTACGCGCCAGGAATTCACCCTGCGCGCGGGCGCGGTGCGGATTCCCGAAGACCTGATCCGCAACACGTTCAACCGCTCGTTCAGCATCGAGGCCGATCTGAAGCTGGACAAGCCAGGCAACGTGCAGGGCGTGATCGCCACAGCCGGTGGCTACTACGGCGGCTTCTCGCTGTTCATCAAGGATGGGAAACCGTTCTACACCTACAACTACTTCGGCAGCGAGTACACCACGCTGGAAGGCACCCGGCCGTTGCCGCAGGGGCCAGTCAAGCTGCGCTATGAGTTCACCTACGACGGTGGCGGTATCGGCAAGGGGGGGCAGGCGCGGTTGCTGGTCAACGGTGAGCCGGTGGCGGAAAAACGCATCGAACGCATCGTGCCGCTGGGCTTCTCGGCGGACGAGACGCTGGACATTGGCATGGACACCGGCACGCCGGGATCGGACCGCTATGAAGGCAATTTCCCGTTCAATGCAACCATTGATCAAGTCAAGTTCAGCCTTCAATGAGCCCGGCCCCATGACCATGACAAGGAGAGTATCGATGAGGTTCTTCCACGCCAGCCTGCTGGCTCTGGCGCTACCAGTGGGTCAGGCGCTGGCCACGACAAACACTGAAGGGCGCGTCTTACCGCTGCCGCCTGCGGCATTCAAGGGTGAAATCGGCACCACCTACAAAGACTCGAAACCGGACTTTCCGGCGCAGCTCAAGGCACCGGAAGGTGCCCCTAACGTGCTGGTGATTCTGCTCGATGACGTCGGCTTCGGCGCGATGTCGACCTTCGGCGGCATGGTCGATACCCCGGCGCTGGATCGCTTGGCCGACAATGGCCTGCGCTACAACCGCTTCCACACCACAGCCCTGTGCTCGCCGACGCGTTCCGCCCTGCTTACCGGGCGCAACCACCATCAAGTCGGCAGTGGCATGATCACCGAGTTGGCCATCGGCTACCCGGGCTATAACAGCATGTGGGGCGCGGAAAGCGTGACCATCAGCGAAGTGCTGAAGAATCACGGTTACAACACCGCGATGTTCGGCAAATGGCACAACACACCGGATTGGGAAACCAGCCCGGCCGGGCCGTTCGATCGCTGGCCGACGGGCAAGGGCTTCGAGTATTTCTATGGCTTCCTCGGGGGCGAGGTCAGCCAGTACGAGCCACAGCTGTACCAGAACACCGAAGCCGTCGAGCCGGCCACCACGCCTGAGCAGGGTTACCACCTGACCAGCGATATCACCGACCGGGCCATCAATTGGGTGCACACCCGCGACTCGATCGCACCGAACAAACCCTGGTTCGTCTATTGGGCACCGGGTGCTGCACACGCGCCGCACCACGCGCCGCAGTCCTACATCGACAAGTACAAGGGCCGCTTCGATAAAGGCTGGGATGCCTATCGCGAGCAAGCGTTCGCCCGGCAGAAAAAACTCGGTGTGATTCCCGCCGATGCCAAGCTGACCCCGCGTCCGGCCGAGCTGCCGGCTTGGGACTCGCTGAGCGCCGACGAGAAGAAGTTGTTTGCCAGGCAAATGGAGGTCTACGCCGGTTTTCTTGAGCACACCGATCACGAGACTGGTCGCCTGCTCAACGCTGTGCGCGAAATGCCGCGTGGCGATAACACCCTGGTGATCTACATCACCGGCGACAACGGCGGTTCCGCCGAAGGCAGCATGACCGGCACGCTGAACAACATGGCTACCCAGAACGGTATCCCCGACAGCGTGGCCGCGCAGTTGGCTGTGCTTGACGAACTGGGCGGACCCAAACACGAAGACCACTTCGCCGTGCCGTGGGCCTGGGCGATCAACACACCGTTCCAGTGGATGAAGCAAGTCGCTTCGCACCTGGGGGGTATCCGCAATGGCATGGTGATTTCCTGGCCCAAGCGGATCGAAGCCGAGGGCGGCTTGCGCAGCCAATTCAGTCATGTGACTGATATCGCGCCAACTATCTATGAGGCGGTCGGTATCCCGATGCCGGAAGAAGTGTCCGGTGCCAAGCAAACGCCACTGGCTGGCACCAGCCTGCTTTACAGCCTGAATGATGCCAAGGCTGCCGACCAGCACCGCACCCAGTATTTCGAGATGTATGGCAGTCGCGCCATCTACTCCGATGACTGGATGGCCTCGGTCAAGCACAGTCAGCCCTGGGATATGCTCAATCGCAAGGGTGACTTCGAGAACGATCAGTGGGAGCTGTACAACCTCAACGAAGACTTCTCCCAAGCCAATGATCTAGCGGCCAGACACCCGGAGAAGCTCAAGGCGCTGCAAGCGCTGTTCGACCAGCAGGCCAAGGTCAATCAGGTTTACCCACTGGATGATCGCTTTGTCGAGCGTGGCATGGATCAGACCCGGCCGTCGCTGGTGCGCGGTCGCACCGACTTCAGCTTCCGTCCGGGCACCGTGCGGATTCCCGAGGGCAGCGCGCCGAACACCAAGATGCGTTCGCACCGCATCAGCACCACAATCAACATACCGGCTGGCGGTGTCGAGGGCGTGATCGCGGCCCAGGGCGGCAGCGCCGGGGGGTGGAGCCTGTACGTCAAGGATGGGCATCTGCTGTACGTGAACAACTTCTTCGGCAAGAAGAGCGATGTATTGCGCAGCGCCGCGCCACTCCCGGTCGGAGAGGTCGAGGTGGTGTTCGAATACACCCAGGAAGTCAAACAGTGGGCTGGCGGCGGTAGTGCTCGGTTGCTGGTGAACGGCAAGCCAGTGGTCAAGGGCACGTTTGCCAATGTGGTACCGGGGCGTTTCTCCGCCACCGAAACCCTGGACATTGGTGCCGATCTGGGCTCGGCGGTGACCGAGGACTACCACGGCCCGTTCCGCTTCAACGGCAGCATGCAGCCGGTGCAGTTCAAGCTGCTCTAAAAAGCGCTGAGCAATATCCCAAAGGCGGCACGGGGCAACCCGTTGCCGCCTTTGTGCGTTCTACGGCGCGGTATCAGACCAAGTCATCCGTGGTTTGCTGTTTGCGCCACTCCCGCGGGCTTTGTCCGTGCCAGCGCTGGAAGGCACGGGAAAAAGCACTTTGGTCGCTGTAGCCGAGCAGGTCCGCCAGTTGCGAGATGCTGATGTTTGAATCCAGCAGGTAGCGGCTGGCCATGGCCTGGCGGGTGGAGGACAGCAGGTCCTGGAAGGTGGTGCCTTCATCTTCCAGTTGGCGCTGCAGCGTGCGGGTGCTGATATTCAGATGGCTGGCAATCTGCTCGATGGTCGCGCGGCCGTCGGGCATAAAGCTGCGGATTAGTTGTTGCACCAGCTCCGGCAACTGTTGGACGGCCTTCTGCGCGATGTTGTCGAGGTGTTGCTGGATCAGGCGATGCAGTGCCGGATCGGCGGCGTGCAGGGTGGTATCGAGCAGTGAGGTCTCGAACATCCAGCCATTGCAGGGGGCATTAAAACTCGGAATCAGGCCAATCAGGCGCCGGTACTGCCCGGGCTCGGCAACCGGGGCATGCTGCAGCAGCGCTGCCGACGGTTGCCAGCGCTTGCCCAACAGGGTGCGCATCAACGGCATGCCGATCCCCAACGCCAGTTCTGCACCATGCCGGGAACCGAAGATCGTCGGGTCGGTAATGGTGTAGGAAATGATGGTGTGCTCGCTTTGTTCCTCAAGTCGCACTTGTGCGGCGCCAGAGTGCACATGGAAGTAATTGCCCAGCTCGACCAGGGCCGCGCGTACGTCTTTGGCATTGCGGATCAGGTAGAGCAATGGGCCAAACACATTCAGGCCCTGAAACAGGCCGTATTGCAGGGCGAACAGTCGGTTGCGGCTTTGCAGCTCGCATTCATCGAGCAGGTTGAGCACCTTGCGATAGGAAATCAGGCTGTCCGGATGGGCTTCCAGGTCACGGGGCAAGCCGGCTTGCAGCAGCAAGATTTCAGCGTTCAAGCCCTGGCTGGCGGCAAATGTTGAAAAGTTGGCTAGACCAGAGGCCCGGACAAAGTCGGTCATGATGTGGGCACCTATTTATTTTTATTGGGCCATGGCGCCAGAAAATCTGGGGCTGCCGGCTTTTTATGAGTGGTTACTGCGGCAATGAGTCGTCGCCGCAGCCAGTATACGGCTGTCGCGTATTGAAATGTTTATAGCGGTAATTATCAAATCTTTGCGCAGTGCCTGGGGCAGTATGAATCTCAGATTGGATATTGATTCAGCAGCCTTCCAGGAGAATAACAATGGCGTTTCCAATTCCTTTTTATGACCACAAAGACTTGCTCAGCCTCGACACCAATGAGTTGCCGATCTACGAAAACGCCATGGCACCGTATTTCCCTGGTGTTGACGTGCAGCCGCTGTTCCTTGATCCGAGCGTCGGCATCTGGGTGCTGCGAGTTATTTTCCACCCAGGCGTAATGTTGCCCTGCCATTACCACACCGGGACAGTGCACTTGTTCACCCTGTCCGGAAAGTGGAACTACGTGGAGCACCCGGACCAGCCGCAGACCGCTGGTTGCTACCTGTACGAGCCAGGTGGCTCGATCCACACCTTCATGACACCGGCGGATAACACCGAACCGACCGATACCTTCATGGTGGTCTACGGTGCCAACGTCAATTTCGACAAGGACGGCAACTACGTCAACATGATGGACGCCAGCGACATCATGCAAATGATCGATCGCCTGACCAGGGAGCGAGGCCTGGAACCGGCCAAGTACATTCGTCCAGGCCCGGCCAGCTACAGCATCGGTCGTTGATGTCTACCTGTACCAGAGTCGTTCGGACACTGGTACCGACCCCCTGAATTCCTATCCTGTGTGCTCCGTCTGGCTGGAAACTTCCACGCTGGCGCTTGAGCGTGCACGAGTGTCAGCCGTGAAGGACAGATCATGACAAACGCCACTATGCCCATCGGCAGTGCCGGACAAACCCCTGACGTACCGCGCTCGGTATTTATCACTGGCGCCAGCGGCTTTATCGGCCGCGCCTTGGCCAACCGCTACCGGGCATTGGGTGCCGAGGTGCGCGGTATGGACTTGCAGGCCGACCCGGCGAGCAATGTCGTCGCCGGCAACCTGACCCAGCCAGCGGCCTGGTCCGGGCACGCCAAGGGGTGTGAGCTGTTTATCAACACAGCGGCAGTGGTTTCGCTGGCCGCACCCTGGAAGCTCTACCGTGACGTCTCGGTGCAGGGCGTGCGTAATTGTCTGGACGCCGCCGTCGTCGGGGGCGCCAAGCGCTTCGTGCAGTTTTCCTCGATTGCGGCGCTGGGCTGGGACCACCCCAATGACGCCGATGAGCATTGCCCGGTGGTCATCGGCAAACAGTACCGCTACGGCGTGGCCAAAGGCGCCAGCGAGCATCTGGTGCTGGCCGCCCATGCTGCCGGTGAGATCGACTGCACCGTGATCCGTCCGGGCGATGTCTATGGACCGGGTTCGCGCGCCTGGCTCAGCGAACCGCTGAAGATGGCCAAGGCCGGGGCGCTGATTCTGCCCAATGGCGGGAGCGGTGTGTTCACGCCGGTGTATGTCGACGACCTGCTTGACGGCGTGATGCTCGCGGCGGGCTTGGCGCAGGGGGCCGGGCAGATTTTCCACCTGTGTGGCGACGGCCCGGCGACCTGCAAAAGTTTTTTCTCCAACCACTGGCGTTGGGCTGGTCGCAGCGGTTCGCCGCGCAGCCTGCCGCTGTCGGCCGCCGTTGCGCTGACCCGCGTGATCTGGGGCGTCAACAAGCTGCTGCAAACGACCAATGAAGTCACCCCGGATGCCATGTACATGTTGGCCCGCAAGGGCAACATTTCCAGCGCCAAGGCCCAGCGTCTGCTCGGTTACCTGCCCAAGGTGGACCTTGCGGAAGGGGTACGCCGCTCCGAAGCCTGGCTGCGTGAAACCGGCCAGATCAGCTGACTCGATGAGCCCTGTGGTTGTGGGTGCGCCAAGTGCCCCGGCCGCTTTTACTGATACGGAGAACAATAATGAAGATAAAACTCTCGTGTACAGCATTCGCCCTGGCACTGGCAGCGTTGCCATTGGCGGCGACGGCGGCGGGCGACCCGTTTCTCAAGGCGCAGATGATCGCCGAAAACCTGGAACCGGTGATCGTTCATCCCGAGCAGCAAAAAGCCGTACAGGAAAAACTCGCGGCACTGGAAAAACACAGCGGGCGTAAGCCGAATATCCTGATCTTGCTGGTCGACGATCTGGGGTGGGGCGATGTCGGTGCCTATGGCGGCGGTACAGCCGTCGGTGCGCCGACGCCGCACATCGACAGCCTCGCCAGTGGGGGGCTGAAGCTGACCTCCACTTACGCCCAGCCGACCTGTACGCCGACGCGTTCGGCGATGATGACGGGCCGCCTGCCGGCGCGCACCGGCCTGACCCGGCCGATCCTCACGGGCGAAAATCCCAAGGTCAACCCCTGGGCCTCTGAGCAAACCGCCGCGGGCCTGCTTTCTGCTGCCGGCTACCGCACCGCACTGTCCGGCAAATGGCACTTGGGCGAGCCCGACGGTTTCCAGCCGCAGCAAGTCGGTTATGACGAATACCTGGGCATCCTCAGCGTTTCCAGTGAATTCTCTCAGGGGCTGGATGCGCGCTTGGTGCCCAACCTGGTGCTTAAGCCGGAGCGCATGGCCGCATTGAAAGAAGTCAGCCGCTCGGCGATCACCGCCGGCAAGCGCGGTGAACTGGCGCAGGTGCTCGAGCCCATCGACTCAATCGAGGCGCTGGCACAAATCGACCAGAAGTTCGCCAACTTCTCCGAGGACTTCATCCGTCGTTCAGTGAAGGCCCAGAAGCCGTTCTATCTGATCCACTCCTTCTCGCGGGTGCACAACGACAACTACCCGGCCAAGGGATACGCCGGGAAAAGTCCGGCCGGATTTCCCTACAAGGATGCCGTGGTTGAGGTGGACGACATCGTTGGCCGGCTGATGCAGACCCTCAAGGACACGGGGCAACTGGACAACACCCTGGTGTTCTTCACCTCGGACAACGGGCCGTCCGACGACCTGCTGCCCGACAGCGGCTACACCCCGTTCCGGGGTGGCAAGGGCAGCACCTGGGAAGGCGGCGTACGCGTACCGGGCATCGCCTACTGGCCGGGGATGATCAGCGCCGGGCGCCAGAGCGATGGTTTGTTCGACCTGATGGACCTCTTCAACACCAGCCTGGCTGTCACGGGTAACAGCGCCAAGGTGCCGAAAGATCGATACATCGACGGTATCGACCAGAGCTCATTCCTGCTCAGTGATCAGGGGGTATCCAACCGTGAAAGTGTCTACATGTATGCCGAACGCCAACTGATGGCGATCCGTTGGGAAGAGTTCAAGGTGCACCTCAAGGTCTTCGACGTGAAACGCGCGGGCGCCAACCTCGACGAGTCGCTGGTCTCCAGCACCGGCATGTCGCCCTGGGTCTACAACCTCTACGTCGACCCGAAAGAGCAGGTCAGCACCGGCCACCGTAACTTCGAATGGGGCCTGCCACGGGTGGTCGGTATAGCCGGACGCCACCTGGCGACATTCCAGAAATACCCGGCCAAAGACCTCGGCCTGGCCAAGCCGGTTCAGTAGTAACCCGAGCTGGCGGCCTGTAGCGCTGTGCGCCAGCTCGAACCTTCCCTGATGAGAGCGAGAATTACGATGAAAGCAGTCGTCATGCGTGACAAGCAACTGTTGGTCGACAGCATCCAGGCGCCCACCCCGGGGGCCGGCGAAGTGTTGGTCAAGACCCTGGCCTGCGGTATCTGCGGCTCTGACCTACACATGTTCCACCACTGTGAGCACGTGCTGGCCAACTTCAAGCGCGGCAATATTCCAGTGGCGTTCGATGTCCGACAGGACGTGGTGTTCGGCCACGAGTTCTGCGCGCAGATCCTTGACCACGGTCCCGGCAGTGACAAGAAACTCAAGGTGGGTACACGGGTCTGCTCGCTGCCGTTCGTGATCACCCCGAGCAGCTTTGACCACGTGGGTTACTCCAACCGTTATCCGGGTGGTTTCGGCGAGCAGATGGTTCTGTCCGAGTCCATGCTGGTGCCGGTGCCGGGTGATCTGCCGGCGGAAATTGCCGCGCTGACCGAACCCGTGACGGTGGCCGTGCATGCGGTCAACCGCGCACAACTGGCCGGTGATGAAGTGCCGATAGTGATTGGCTGCGGGCCGATTGGCCTGGCCATGATCGCCGTGCTCAAGTCCCGCGGCATTGGTCCGGTAATCGCTTCGGACTTTTCCGCCAAGCGCCGCGCGTTGGCCGAGAAGATGGGGGCCGACGTGGTGGTGAACCCGGCGGAACAATCGCCGTATCAATCCTGGCTGCAGGTGGCGGCGCCGAGCGGTTACGACATCAACGGGCCGATGGCATTGTTCGGCCTGGGGCCGCAGCCCAAACCCTGTGTGGTGTTCGAGTGCGTCGGCATCCCGGGCTTGATCCAGCAGGTGATCCAGAACGCGCCGCCGCGCTCGCGGCTGATCGTGGTGGGCGTGTGCATGGAGTCGGACACAATCGAGCCGTTGATTGGCATCGGCAAGGAAATGAATGTGCACTTCTCCTTCGGCTACAGCGGCGAAGAGTTCGCACAGACCCTGCACGACCTGGCTGACGGCAGGCTTGACGCGACCCCGCTGATTACCGGCACGGTGCAGATGGCCGGGGTGGCAGAGGCCTTCAGTGCGTTGGGCAAACCGGATGAACACGCCAAAGTGATGATCGCCTTCGACTGATTCGTCGGGCACTGATAGCGCGCCCGGTGCTCATCGCCGGGCGCTTTAGCATCACCCCCCAGCGAACCGGGCGGGTTTCAGTGAGTGGCAGGTGCCTGCGTTCTGTTGCTCTTCAGGGGTTGGCGTAGTTTGTCAAATAGCTGGCGCGCACTGCCTATCTAACGCTTTGACCCCGTACCGATAATGCAACCCGACATGACTTCCCATGGGACATGAGGCCCTGACCGAATGCGCCTCAGCCGAACGCTGCCAATCAGCCGCGTTCGCGCCGAACGCGTTGAGCGCCAGGCCATGCCCCCAACACAACAACAAATAGGGTCAAAGTGATGAGCCAGCGGCTTTGCCAGATTGCCTTTAGCGTCAGCGACCTGAGGCGCAGTCACCAGTGGTACCAGGACCTGTTCGGCTTTGTGCCGAGCGGCGGCACCGAAGCATTCAAGGGCTGGGCCGCCGAGAAGGTGCAGGGCGTACCGGGTGCGGCCAGCACCTGCTGGTGGTTGCTGGACACTCAGGAGCAGTTCCAGATCGAGCTGTTTCAATTTCATCGGCCCGAGAGCCGGCCGCTGCCGGGTGACTGGCGTCCGTGCGACATCGGTTACAGCCTGGTCGGTATCCATGTGCCGGATTTCGATGCGGCACTGGCCCGGGCCGAACGTCTGGGCAGCCCGCTAATCGGCGCAGTGGTGGGCACCGCCGGTTGTCGCCGCGTCTGCCTGCGCGATCCGGACGGGGCCCTGCTGGAGCTGATGGAAGACGATCCGCGTGCACCCAATCCGCGTGCCCGGCCACGTTCCGGGATGCTCTCAAGCGCTCGCTTCATCACCCTCTCGGTGGCCGACCTGAAGCAGTCGCGTGACTTCATGCTCAACGCCCTGCAGCTGGATGAAGCCCATGGCGTTGCTCTGCACGGACCTGAGCACGAGGCCCTGTGGGGGCTGGTCGGTGCGCGGCGCGAGAGCCTGCTGTTCTGGGCCGATGACATGCTGATTGAGGTCGTGCAGTACCTGGATCCGCCAGGCCGGGGGTTGCCGGCGGATTACCGAATCAGTGACTTGGGTATCCTCAATCTGGCGTTCGGCTACCGCAGCCAATCGGAGCTACGCCGGGTCTTCGACCGCACGGTGAATGCCGGTGCGAAGCCGAACTTTCCGTTTCCGTTCAGCGTGTACAACTGGGGCGTGATGTACGTCAACGACCCCCAGGGTTTCTCCTTCGAACTGCTGGCGGTGCGCAAGTATTACGACCGCTTCATGGGCTTCACACCCAAGCATTTCGACACCGAGGTGGCTCATCAGGTGTTGGTGGACGCACCACTTGAATTGATCTGGGAGCGTCTGGCCGATCACGCCGGCATCGGAGACTGGTTCTGCTACCAGGGCAAGCTGTTGCAGCCTGGCCAGGGGCATCCTGGCGGGGTGGGGGCGATACGCCAATTGACGCGTTTGGGCGAGCGGGTGGTGGAAGAAGTAGTGACCTTCGAACCGCTCAAACGCATGGATTACCGCCTGATCAGCGGCGCGCCGGTGAAGTTCCACTTCGGCCGCATCGAGCTGAGCCAGAGCGCCGATGGCAGGGTCTGGCTCGACTACAGCATCCGCTTTGCCGCACGCATTCCCGGCAGCCAGTGGTTCCTGCGGATGTTGATCGGCGGGCGCATGCGGCGCGGGGTGGAGCGCTTGAAGGTGATCTGCGAACAGCAGGCCCGACAGGCGCAAACACGCGGCCAAGTGCAGACGGCATGAAATGCCATACACCCGTTCGCTCGACCGGGCGACGACTCAATTGTCACAGCGCAAGCACTGTTGGGCTATCGAGCCAGGGTGACGGCGTGCGTCGTTCCTGGGCCTGGCTGTTCGAAACCGGCCAACTGGCTTGAACGGGTCCAACCTGAAGGGAGATTTCAATGCAACCGACTCATGAGCAGCTGTCGTGGATGTACCACCGCATGCTGTTGATCCGCGAATATGAAGACACCTTGGCCATGGTGTATTTCGAAGGCAAGTTGCCACCCAATGTGCAAAAAGGCCTGGCCTTCGATATTGGTGCCGGCAGCATTCCCGGCGAGATGCACCTGTCAGCCGGCCAGGAAGCTGCCGCGGCGGCCGTCTGTGTGCACCTTCAAGACAGCGATTCGGTGTGGGGCACTCATCGTGCGCACCACTTCGCCATCGCCAAGGGCGTGCCGCTTGATCGCATGACTGCAGAAATATTTGGCAAGGTCGACGGCCTCTGCCGCGGCAAGGGCGGGCACATGCATTTGTATGATGTCGAGCACAACTTCGCCTGCAACGGGATCGTCGGGGCCGGCATTCCCCATGCGGTGGGCGCCGCCCTGGCCGCACAGCTCAAGGGCAACGGGGCGGTGTCGGTGGCCGAGTTCGGTGAAGGGGCAGCCAACCAGGGCTCCTTCCACGAGTCGTTGAACCTCGCCAGCCTGTGGAAGCTGCCGGTGGTGTTTGTCTGCCAGGACAACAACTACGGCATATCGGTCAACAAAAAGGCGTCCACCTCGGTGGCCAGCAACGCCGAGCGCGCCGCCGGTTATGGCATGCCCGGCATCCAGGTGGCGGAGAACGACGCCGTGGCCATGTTCGCCGCTGCCGGCGAAGCCATCGCTCGGGCGCGACGTGGTGAAGGCCCGACGCTGATCGAGATGCAGGTGGACCGTTACTACGGCCACTTCCAGGGCGACCCCGAGGGCTATCGGCCCAAGGGTGAGGTCCGTGCCCTCAAGCAGCGCGATCCGATTCTACGCCTGGAGCGTCAGTTGCTGGAGCAGGGCCTGCTCGACGAAGCGGCGCTCAAGGCAGCCCGCGAGCAAGCCAGGCAGCAGGTCGCCGAGGCCATCGCCTTCGCCCGCGCCAGTGCCTATCCCGAGGTCGCCGAGGCCTTCCAGCATGTATTCGCAGAGTGAGAACCGTCCATGAGCCAATCAACTACCACGGCTGAATCCCGCAAGTTGCCGTTCTATGCAGCCATGGTCGAGGCCATCCGCCAGGAGATGCAGCGCGACAGTTCGGTGTTCTGCCTCGGCGAGGACGTCGGCCAGATCGGCGGGGTGTTCCAATCCACCGTCGGCCTGTTCAAGGAGTTCGGTGCGCAGCGCGTGCGTGACACGCCGATTTCGGAAACCGCCATTCTCGGCACTGCGCTGGGCGCAGCGGCGCAGGGCATGCGGCCGATCGCCGAGCTGATGTTCGTCGATTTCATGGGGGTGTGTTTCGACCAGATACTCAACAACATTTCCAAGACCACCTACATGTCCGGTGGTGCCATCAAGTTACCTCTGGTGATCACCGCGTCCACCGGGGGTGGCATCTGCGACGCAGCGCAGCACTCGCAGACGCTGCACGGTTACTTCGCCCACACCCCCGGTATCAAAGTGGTGATGCCGTCCAACCCCTATGACGCCAAGGGCTTGATGACGACGGCGATCCGCGACGACAGTCCGGTGGTCTATCTGTTCCACCGGGCCTTGCTCGGCCTGCCGGTGATGAACTTCATCGACGCCAGGTTTGCCGAGGAAGTCCCTGAGGAAAGCTACAGCATTCCCTTCGGCCAGGCGCGCCGGGTGCGTGAAGGCAGCGACGTGACCGTGGTCGCCTTCTCGCAGATGGTACCCAAGGCACTGGTTGCAGCGGGTGAACTGGCGGCCAAGGGCATCAGTGTCGAATTGCTCGATCCGCGCACTCTGGTGCCGCTGGACATGGACGCGATCTTTGCCTCGCTGGAGAAGACCGGCCGCCTGCTGGTGGTCGACGAGGATTACCTGAGTTTCGGCGTCACCGGCGAGATTATCGCGCGGGTGGCCGAGCAACTCGACCGCATCAAGCTGAAGGCGCCGCCGCGTCGCCTGGCCATTCCCGACGTCTCCATCCCTTATAGCCCGGCGCTGGAAAGTGCCGTGATTCCACAAAGCCGTCACATCGTTGCGGCGGTGGAAGAGTTGATGACCTTTAACCTCTGAGAACTGAAGCCATGATCAATATCCAACTGCAAGATGAAGCCTGGGAAAACCTTGAAGTCGAGATCGAGGCGTTGCTCGATGAGTGGCACGTGAAGGTCGGCGATACGGTCCAAGCGCAACAGTTGCTGGCCAGCGTGATGGTGGTCAAGACCAGTTTCGACGTGCTGGCCCCGGCTGCCGGAACCATCAGCAACCTGTTGGTGGCGGCTCAGGACAACTTCACCCGCGGCCAGGCCCTGGCTGAACTGACAGAGGCCTGACGATCATGACGCAGCAACCGAGTCCCGAGGACCGTAAACGGATACCGATAACCGGCCTGCGCGGCATCATCTCGCGCAGCATGACCCAGGCCTGGCAGGCACCCCGCGTGGCGCTCGGGCTGGAGCTGGAAATGGGCCCGCTGCTGGCCAGGGCCAAGGCCATGAGTGCCGTCGAAGGGGTCAAGATCACCCCGACAGTGCTGCTGTTGGTCGCCCTGGCTCGCACGCTCAAGCTTCACCCACGGCTGAACGCGCTGCTCACCGACCAGGGCATCGAGGAGGTGCATGCGGTCAACCTGACGGTGGCGGTGCATACCGAAAAGGGCCTGCTGACTCCGGTGATCCGTGATGCCGAGCAAAAGTCGGCGGTGCAACTGGCGGCCGAACTGGGCGAGTTGGCGTCCCGCGCGCGGGAGGGCAAGTTGCCGCCGACGGCCTATCAGAAAGGCACTTTTACCCTGAGCAATCTGGCCGCAGCCGGGATCGACTGGGTGACGCCGATCCTCAACGCGCCGCAGGTCGGCATTCTCGGGGTTGGTCGTACCCGCGAAGGGGTGGTGGTGCGTGACGGCGCACCGGCGGTGGCGCAGGTCGCCACGCTCACCCTGGTGTTCGATCATCGCGCGGTGGATGGGTATCCGGCCAGCCTGTTTCTACGTGACCTGGGCGCTTGCCTGACGGCGGCACAGTTCTGATGTCAGCGTTGTGCGGCAATCCACCTGCCGAGCCCAAGCTATTCGGTGCACGGCTGCAGTGCGCGTATGCCGAACAGGCCTGGATCAAAGAACAGTTGGCGGCCGGGATCGGGGGGCCGCAATTGGCCCTGGTGGAATACCTGCGGCCGGCACTGATCTACGGGCGCCGCGGTGGTGATCAAGAGGCGGCGCAGCGGCGCGCCGGCGCGCTCGGCTACGGGGTTGCACGGCGCAGCAGTGGTGGCGGGGCGGTACTGGCCGGTCCCTGGTTGCTGGGCGTCGAACTGCTGTTGCCGCACAGCCATGTGTTGGCGCAACTGAGTCCGGTGGAAAGTTTCCGCTGGTTCGGTCGTTGCTGGCAGCACGTGCTGCGTGAGCAGGGCTATGCCAGCCGGCTGGCCGATGCTGCCAGCATCGCCACGCACAATGCGGCGGCGCAGGCGGCAGCGGTGGACTGGATCTGCTTCGCCGGTCTTGGGCATGGCGAGCTACTCGATACCGAGGGACGCAAGCTGCTTGGCCTGGCTCAGTACCGGGGTCGCGCAGGGGTGCTGTTGAGCGCCGGTTTGCTGCTGGCCGCGACGCCCTGGGAAGACCTCGAATGGATTCACCTGGGCCAGCGCACCCGCTATTCAACCATGCAGCAACAGGCTTCAGCGGGGTTGCCGGGGCTACAACGGGACCTACTTTGCCAGCGTCTGGTGCTAACCCTGCAGGCGGAACTGGCGAGCGCGTCATGAGCATTTGACTGAGCGCATGACTGGCTGGCGAGCGCTCGGAAACTCCCGACCCAAGAAGCCGGCCGACCACGCTCGGACAATGATCCACTAACAGCCCGCGCGGCGGGCATACGGTTTTATGAGGTGTAAACGATGAATACCCAAGACTGGCAGGCCTGCCCGTTGGATATGAGTGACCTGGATCTGTCCGGGGACAAGCTGCGCGAGCAGTGGGATCGGCTGCATGCCGGCAACCGCGAACCCTTCCCGCCATCCGCGCAGTTGCAAGAGGCGTGGCGCCAGTATCACTTGGGCAACTTTGCCCAGGCGGTCAATATCGGCCTTGAAATGGATGGGCAAGGGCTGGTGCCAGCGGCTTTTGCGACCACAATTTATGCGCAGTACATCGAAAAGAACGACAAGAACAAGACTGAGCTGTTCAAAGAAGCCATGGCAATGTGCAAGAAAGCCGAGATGAGCGGTGTATCGAGTGCCAATGTGCATTACATGTACGCGGTTGCCATGGGGCGCTACAGCCAGTTTATCTCGATGATCGAGGCACTGGCTCAGGGCTTTGGCGGGAGCATCAAGGAGCAGCTCGAGAAATGCCTTGGCCTCGAACCGGATCATGCCGAAGCGTATGTCACCTATGGCGGTTGGCATGCCGGCATCACCGATCAGGCCGGTGCTCTTATGGCACGCATGCTCTATGGTGCGACCCAGTGCGGCGCCCATGAGCACTACGACGCGGCAGTCAAGCTGGCGCCTGGGGCGGTGGTGCCGTTTATCGAGTACGCGCGTGGACTGGAGGTGATGTATGGCAGTGACGATCCGGGTGTCGTCGAGAAGCTGCAGCGGGCCCTGCAGTTGACGGCTCACGATGCCATGCAGCGCCTGGATCAAGAGCAGGCGCGGCAGCAACTTGCCCAGCTCCAGGCCTGAATCCAACGTTACGTGCAGTCCTGATGAGGTGTGCGTGCGCGCGCGGATCGGATGTGGTTGAGGGCTATCCCCCGCAGGTTGAGCGCCAATCGCTGTCCGGTCCGTGAGCTACCTGGCGGCGCAGGTTCAGTCGCTGTCCGGGTTGAGTTGTTGGGGGTGAGCGGTTGGCTTGGGGCGTGTTTTGCGCTGTTGGCGAACCTGAGCCGCCGCCCGGTACAGCTCCTGGACGTCGAAATAGCTGGCGTTAGCGGCATAACGCGCCCGCAGCAGGGCCTGGATCGCCTCGTGCAGGTTCGTGTCTCTGACCCGGCGCAAAGGTTCTGGCGCCGGGTTCAATTGCAGCCAGTGTTCCAGGGACGTTTCCACCGCATCGAGGTGGCCTGAGGCGCAGGCCTGACGGAAGGCGCGCCAGTGTTTGCGCTCTTCCTGCCAGGCGGCGCAACGCTGCCGCCACCCTTGCCAGCGATAGAGTGTTCCGCCCAGTAATGCGATGAGCAGACCAAACAGGCTCAGGTGTACGGCATAGCGCTGGACCGGCGCGGCCAGCGGCTCGTCGTGTTCAGCAATGCTCAGGTGACGGGCGGGCAGCTCCGCCATTTCCAACTGCCCTGTCAGGGTATTGCGCCAGTGCAGCTGAATGGCGGGGAGCACGATTGGGCCGGCGCGCTCAAAGAGGTAGTGAACCTCGTCGATGCGGCGAATCGTTTGTCCGCTGCGTCCATCGGTCTTTTCCAGTTGCGTGGCCCGGCGATACACCCGTACCCCTGTGGGGGTATTGAGTGTCGGCGTCGGCGGCAGCAGGTGACCGGGCTCGCGCAATTCGATCTGCAGTCGGCGGGTCAGTAGGTCGCCGCTCTGCAATGGGGTCGTGTCCGGCTGGTAGGTTTCGCTCACGCTCAGTTGTGCGCGTGTGTGGGATTGGGCGCTGTACTCGGGGGCCATGGAATTGACTTGAATACGCATGTTGGGTAGCGACAAGCGGGCGTCGAGCGCGCGGTGATGCTCGTCGGCATAGCGCAGCCGGACCTCGGCGGGAGCAAGCGAGTGCTCGCCCGCCGCAAGGGGGGGAAATCGATAGGTGCGTTCGATGCCGGCATAGTCTTGCTCATCGATGCGCTGGAACACGTTGCCGCCACTGCCCTGCAGCTCGCCAGCCGGCCCTCCGACCCATTCGATTCGCGGAAAATCGGGGGCGCCCAGGAAGTAATTGGGCACCAGGACCTGCACTCTGAGGACGATGCTTTGGCCGGAGTGCACCGCACCTTCCGGTTCCTGGATCACCCGTATCAGCGGCTCCTGTGCCCAGCAGGGTGAGCTGAGTAGAAGCAGCACAAACAGCTTGCTCATGGTTCGTGGCTCTCGCGCTGTTGCAGTTGCAGGGCCATCTTGTTTCTGAGATAGCCGCTAAGGTTTGCGTCCAGAGAGTCGAGCCAGATTTGCGCCTGTTCCTCTGGCGTGACGTGCTGGGAGGCTTCGGTCTCAGCGCGGCGAAGTTGTGGGTCTGATTGCAATCCGTCCGGTGGAAGGTTGGGTTCGCCCGGATTGTCGGGAGCGCGTGGCTGCTCAAGCAGGTTCAGCAGCAAGCCGAGATTGTCCTGGGCCTGTTGCCAGCTCGGCCTCACAGTGAGCGCCTGCCGATACTGCGCGATCGCGTCCGGGTAGCGGCCGAGCATGGCCAGGGCGTTGCCCTGGTTGTAATGGGCGTGGGGCGTGTTTTCGACACTGAAGGCTTGCGCTGCGGATGCGTAGTCGCCCGCCCGATAGTACGCAATGCCTTGCCACTGAGGGTCCTGGTAGAGGGCCGCGGCTGCAGCGAAGTCACCGCGGTCAAACAGGCGCTGGGCCTGTTGGTCAGGTGTGCGCCAGAGCTGCCAGAACCGCCACTCGCCAGCTTCCGCTTCAGGGGCTGGCCCGAATACGAGGAGCAGAAGAAGCACGGGCGCCATACGACGAAAGCGCAGGAGCAGGAGCACGGCGACAGGCCAGAGGAGCCACCAGCCCTGATCCTGCCAATGGCTGCCGGCGCTGGATTGAAGTTGTGCGCGGTAGTGATCGTTGAGTCGCGCCTCCAGTCTGTCGAGGTCGCTGGAGTCCAGGCGCATGGGAACCACGGGCACCTCAACGGTGTAGGCCAGTGCCTCGGCATCCGCCGTGGCGGCCCAGATGACCACGGGGCGTTCGTTCAGCGTGTGCCTGGCGGCGGGTTCCACGGAGTCAGTAATCAGCAGCAGGCTGACGGGGGACGGCTCCTGTCTCTGCATTTGATCCAGGGCTGCGAGCGCCGCAGTGGTGTCCTTGCCGGGACGGGGCATCAGTTCGGGAGAGAGTCCGTCGAGGTAATAGCCGAGCAGGCTTGGGTCATCACTGAGCGGCAGCAGCATGTGGGCCGTTCCCGCATAGGCCAGCAGGGCGGTGCGTGCACCCTGACGCCGGTCGAGCAGGTCATGCAGCTTGCTCCTGGCCCGTTCAAATCGGCTGGGGCGAAGGTCGGAACTTGCCATTGAACTCGACAGGTCCAGTGCGATGATCAGGGGGGCGCGTTGTTCGGCAAATGGCGGTGGCTGGTAGGTCCAGCTGGGCCCTGCGGCGGCGAGCACAGCCAGCGTGGGCAGCAACAGCGGCCAGAGGCGCTGGCTCCGGGCCTGTCCGGGCACGTGAAGGTGCGCCAGCAAGTGGGGCGCGATCAGTTTGCGCCATGGCGCCAGGCTGTCCAGCCGTGGTCGGGCGAGGGCGTGGCCGAGTAGTAATAGCGGCAGCAGGGAGAGCCACAGGGGGCGCAGAAAGTGGATGGGGTAGAGACTGTCCATCAGGCACCTGCTCGCGTGCGGACGCCATGCCAGTTGGCCAGCCAACCCAGCAGTAGCAAGCCGAGGGCGGTGCCGAGTGGGTACACGTACAACGGGCTGGCTGGCTGGTGCTGGAGGTGGCGTTGCATGACCGGGAGCAAGCGGTCCAGCTCATCGATCGCGAGTGCCAGCTCCTGTTGGTCGCTTGCGTGCAGATAGCGGCCGCCACTGTCGTGGGCAATGCGTTGCAGGAGGGCTTCGTCCAAACGGTTTTCCCCTTCGCCCTCGGTCGATCCGAAACCAATGCAATACAGGCGAATGCCATGCTGGCGTGCAATGAGCGCCGCCTGTTCCGGGGGCATGCGGCTGGCCGTGTCGCGGCCATCGCTGAGAAGTATCAGGACCTTGTCCTGGGCGGCGCTGGAGGCAAACTGTTTCACGCCCAGACCGATGGCATCCCCTAGGGCGGTCCTGGGGCCGGCGATGCCAGGTTGCAGTTCGCCAAGGAGCGTACGCAAGGTGCTCTGGTCCTGGGTGAAACCGGCCTGGGTATAGGGGCGGTCACCGAAGATCACCAGGCCCAGGCGGTCATTGCGGCGACGTTCGATGAAGGTGTCCATAACCTGTTGCACGGCTTGCATGCGGCTGAGCCCGGCACCCGTGTCGGTGGTTTCCATGGACTGTGAGGTGTCTATCGCCAGCAGCAGGTCGCGCTGGGGTTGTAGTTTCTCGATGGGCGGTTCAAGTCGAGTCGGTGCCGCCAGTGCCAGCACCAGTAGACACCAGGCCAGCCCGTTGAGCAGGTGAGCGAGAAACCCGAGCGGGCGCTGGGTTGCTGTGCGGCCAGGGCGTTGGCCGGTGGCTTCGGCCATCTGCTGGAAGAAGGGTGTACGTACGGCGTCCTGGCGGCAATGACGGGCGGGCAGCACGAAGCGCAGCAGCCAGGGCAGTGGCAGCAGCAGGAGTAGCCAAGGCAGTTCAAGGACGTACATGGTGTTTTAACCAGACACGTGCTGATTGGAGCAGGGCTGAACGCTCGCCTTGTCCGAGGGCGAGGATACGCTCGGGTGGCCAGTAGGCCAGTTCGCCAAGCACCTCGGGAAAGTGGTAACCGGGGCACTGTTGCTGGATGAAGGCCAGCCAGTCCGGGCCGGACAGTGCCGCCACGCTTTCGCGGGGCCAGGCCTGCAGTGCGGCAAGTTTGAGGAGCGTCGGCAGCTCGGTGAGACGCGCCGGGTCGGCGGTGCAATGGCGTTGCAGCGCATCCAGTGTCGCCAGGGTGCAACGCCGATAGCGATTGGATCGCCAGCGACGCAGTTGCAGGCAGACTAGCCCGAGCAGAGTGAGTACGAGCAAGAGGGATAAGCTCAGGGCCAAGGGCGTTTGTGGCCAGGGGCTGATCGCGGCGGGCAGGGCAAGATCCTGCAGCTGTGCCAGGTTGGGTCGTTCAGTCATGGACGGGTCTGACGGGCTGTCAGTTGACCGAGCAGGCGGTGCAATTGCTCGGCACAGGGCGCTGCGCTGGAGATCGGCAGCAGTGGGATACCCAGCTGCCGTGTCGAACGGTGCAACGCCTCCAGTCGAGTCGCCTGCAACTGTTCGAGTCCTCGGCGTTGGGTCCCATGCCCAAGGTCGACAGTCATTTGTCGCTCCCCCTGACTGACCACCAGTCGACTCGATGGCAGTGGCCCGGCGAGTAGCGGATCGTGGCTCCAGCAGGCGATTACATCGTTGTGCCGGTCCAGCTCGGCGAGCAGTCGATGCGTCTGTTCGTCCAGGCCGTGGAAATCGCTGATCAAGAGAATCAAATGACCGTGGCGGGCGAGGCGGATGGCACGGCGTAGTACTTGGTTGAGCTGCTCCGGGGCGTCGTGCTGCAAGTCCGCCGACAGGGCGCGATTGTGCCGCACCAGCACCTTCAGGGTCTGCAGCAGGTAAGCGCTGCCCCGGTTCGGGCGCAGTTCATCGATCAAGGTATCGCCGAAGATGAGCGCGCCCACGCGGTCCTGCTGGGCCAGGCCAATCCAGCCGGCGAGGGCGGCCAGTTCAGCGGCGAGCACTGATTTCATTGCACGCTGGCTGCCGAAAAACTGGTTCATGCGCTGATCCACCAGTAGCAACAACGGCCGATCGCGCTCTTCGGCGAATTGACGGATGAAGGGTTTGCGCAGGCGGGCCGTGACTTGCCAGTCGATCAGTCGGGCATCGTCGCCGGGCCAATAGGCTCGCAGTTCCTCGAAGTTCAGGCCGCGGCCCCGTAAGCGCGAGTCGTGCGCTCCGGCGAGCAGGCTTCCGGGCAATGGCTGCGGTAGCAGGGACAAACCGCGGCTGGCAGTTCGCAGGGCGACCAGGTGCGCCAGGTCGACATAGATACCTTCCTCGTTCACCGCCGTGGGCGCTGTCCGTTGCCATGGCAGCGTCGACATGAGTTTCAAGCGACGGCGACCCATTGCAGCAGTTGCTTGAGCACATCGTCAGCCGCGATACCCTCGGCCTGTGCCTGATAGCTCAGGCCAATGCGATGGCGCAGAACGCGCAAAGTGACTGCGCGCACGTCGTCCGGGGTGACGAAGTCCGCCCCACGCATCCAGGCTTTGGCTCGCGCCACCTGCTCCAGGCCGAGGGTGCCGCGGGGGCTGACCCCGCGAGCGATCTGCAGGCCCAGGCGGGCGTCATAGCGATGTGCGTGGCGAGTGGCGCGGACAAGGTCGAGGATGTAGCGTTCGATACTGGCGCTGACATGCACCTGGCCGACTTCTGCACGAGCCGCCAGCAACGTCGCCTGGGGTAATTTCTTTACGGTCTGGGCCGCAGGCTTCAAGCCATAGCGTTCTTCGCGCACCACACGCAGCATTTCTTGTTCGGAGGCTGCATCGGGGTAGTCGACTTTCAGGTGTAGCAGGAAGCGATCCAACTGCGCCTCAGGAAGGCAATAAGTACCTTCCTGTTCAATGGGGTTTTGGGTCGCCATCACCAGAAACAACTCGGGCAGGGCATGGTGCATGCCTGCGGTGGTGACTTGTCGCTCCTCCATGGCTTCGAGCAGGGCCGCCTGGACCTTGGCCGGGGCACGGTTGATCTCGTCGGCCAGCACCAGGTTGGCGAATATCGGTCCCTGACGAAAGCGCAGCTCGCCGTGGCCGAACTCACCGTAGTATTGCTCCGCACCGGTGATGTCGGAGGGCAGCAGGTCCGGGGTGAACTGGATGCGCGAGAAACTAGCGTCGAGGAAGCTGCCGAGGCTTTTGATTGCCCGGGTTTTCGCCAGCCCCGGCACCCCTTCGACGAGCAGGTGCCCGTCGGCGAGCAAGCCCAGGAGAATGCCCTCGATCAGCTCTTCCTGGCCCAGTACGGTGCTAGCCAACTGGTTGCCGAGGTACTGCAGGTCATGCCAGTTGCTCATAGGAATCCATGGCGATGAACGCCCACGCGAGGTGTGGCTCGCGTGGGGACGTGTGGGTCAGAGAGAGAGTTCGCCAGCTTTGATCTGCTCGATCAGCTTGCCGATGTCGGCGGACAGCGGTTTCTGTCGAGGCGGGAAATCCTTGAAGCTTTGCAGATGCTGGATCATCTGGCCGAGCGCCGGCAGCAGCAGCCAGGTCTTGCGTTCGGCCAGTTGGCGGTTGAGGTCACCATCCTGGCGCTCGAACGGGTCCATACGCAGGTTGGTGACCAGCGGACGGCCCAGCGAGACCAGCGGGTTGTCCCACTTGCCGTCGAGCTTGGCGCGGAAGGTGATTTTCCAGGGGCCTGTACGCAGGGCGGTGAATTCCGACTCATCGTAATAGAACAGCAGGTTACGGTTGGAGTTGGGCTGCTGGCCCGTGAGGAAACTGCGCTGGTCGAAACCGTCCAGGTGCACCTTGTAGGCGTTGCCATTGTATTGGGTACCGGCCTTCAGTTTTTGCACCGTGTCCGGCTCGCCAGCAAAGGCTGCGAGAGTCGGGAACCAGTCTTCCATGGAGAAAATTTCCGCGCTGACTTTGCCCGCTGGAATATGTCCAGGCCAGCGCACCACTGCCGGCACCCGCACGCCACCTTCCCAGGTGGTGCCCTTGTCGCCACGGAACGGCGAGGTACCGCCCTCTGGCCACATGTATTGATAGGCACCGTTGTCGGTGGTGTAGAGGACGATGGTGTTGTCGGCGATGCCCAGGTCATCGAGTGACTTGAGTAGCTCCCCCACGTGACCGTCGTGCTCGGCTAGTGCATCGCCGTAGATGTCGGCGGTCTTCGAGGCGCGGGATTTGCCCTGTGACTCTTTTTTCAGGTGCAGGAACACGTGCAGGCGGCTGGCGTTGTGCCAGACAAAAAACGGTTTATCCGCCTTGACCTGGCGCTGCATGAAATCGATCGATTTGGCGGTGATTTCGTCGTCGAAGGTTTCCATCCGCTTGACCGTCAATGGCCCTTCGTCCTTGGTCGCGCCATCGGCGGTGCCGGATATGATGCCGCGTGGGTTGAAGAGCTTCTGGTAGGCCGGCGCTTGTGGACGGTCCATGTCTTCGAGGTCTTCGTTGGCATTGAGGTGGTAGAGGTTGCCCCAGAATTCGTCGAAACCGTGGCGGTGCGGCAGATGCTCCTCGCGGTCGCCGAGGTGGTTCTTGCCGAACATGCCGGTGGCGTAGCCTTTGCTCTTGAGCACTTCGGCCAGGGTCGGGTCTTCCTTTTGCAAGCCCGTGGCCGAGCCAGGCATACCGACGGTGGTCAGGCCGGTGCGCACCGGCAACTGCCCGGTGATGAACGCGGAGCGGCCAGCGGTGCAACTGGCCTGGCCGTAGAAGGAGGTCAGGCGCATGCCTTCCTGGCCTATACGGTCGATGTTCGGCGTGCTGACGCCGAGAATATCGCCGCCGTACGAACTGATATTCATCCAGCCGACGTCATCGCCGAAAATCACCAGAATATTGGGCTGTTTGTCTGCGGCTTGTGCAGTACCCAGGCTGGTAGCCAGTGCTATTACACTCAAGATGCCACCGATGCGTTGCATCGATGAGCGCAGGCTAAGACGCATATGACCTCCTAATGTGCGCGAGTGCCGGAGGAGAAAGCATTTGTTCTCTGCGCCGCTTCATCAGACGGTTTGTTAAGGCAAAGAAACTTCACTCGGGCAGCGGCAAGGTTTGTTGTTATTGGGTGCGAGTGTCGCGGTACATCTGGTCAATATTAAGGGATGTGGGTTACCTAAAATCCTACATTTGGTGTCATAAACGTGGCAGATAACGCCTTGGTCAGCGGATTTCAGGAGTCACTGAGCCGACCTGCAAGCGAGGCAGGGAAGGGGGCCTGTTGTCGGCCATGTTCTGCAAGCTGGGGTCAGCACCGTCATGGCAGTGCAGGATCAGATCAATGGCGCAGGGGGGCGGACCTGCTCTGCCGGCGTGCCGAGTCATCACTGAATGTGAATGAGGCGGGACACGCTGTGAGTTCTAGCTGCGCCGATAAGTCCCCGGGGCGCTTCCCGTCCAGTTCTTGAACGCGCGCTGGAACGCGGCGCTGTCAGCAAATCCCAGCTCGCAGGCGAGCCTTGCCAGCGGCACCTGGCTGGTGGTCAAACGGACGATTGCACAATCACGGCGCAGTTCATCTTTCAACGCCTGGAATGACGATCCGTCGCTGGCCAGCTGCCTTTGCAGGGTGGACTTCGCCATGTGCAGGGCGTCGGCCGTGGCTGCGAGGTCAGACCAGGCAGGCTGTGTTTTCTGCAAATGGCAGCGTACGCGCGCACTGATGGAGTCATTGCTGCGTCTGGGAGCAATGACATGCGCTTGCGCGTTGGCCAGGAACGCCTGCAGAGCACCTTCGTCACGACGTACGATGGCTTGCAGGTGCGTTGAGTCAAACCAGAGTGTCGACTGATCCGTGTCGAATTGTCGGGGACTGGGAAATACCTTGGCATAGCTGTCCGCGTAAGGCGGGCATCGGAACGCGAAGTCAAAGCGTATGGCAGGAAGTCGTCCGCCCACCAGCCATGCCAATAGTCGCCAACTGACACGCAGTAGTAATTCATGCAAAAAATGCGGCCGTTCAAGCCGCGGATTGGTAAAGCGCAGGGTCAGCCCGGTCAATTCGCCATCGTGCACCGTCTCCAGCACCACGTCGTCTTGCAGCAATCCGAATGTACGGGCGATACGACCGATTGCCACCTCCAACGTGGTGGCGCTGACGCCAGAACGGGCGATCAGGGCAAAGCTGCCGCGCCTGAGGGGGCGAGAAAAAAAACCGAGGAAGTCGTCGTCCAGGCGCTGGATCAGCAGCCGATACAGCCCTACGTACTGGTCTACGCTCACCCGTGCATTGACCTGCTGGAGCAGTTCCGAGGCGATACCTGCATCAGCCAGAAAAGCATCGCATGGCTGACCGCGAGCCCGCACGCCAGACAATATGCCATGCACGAAGGCGATAGGAATGGTGACTGGAGACTGGAGCATCAAGAGGCGAGGCGTCGTGAGTTGAGGTCTTTTGTCATCTGATCGACGCAATCGGCAATATTGGATTCGGTCAGTTGCTTCTAACATAGCCGGCGCAAACAAAACAATTGACCCACCAAGCCCGCCACACCGCATGAGACATTGAACGGCATGATTCGACCCTAACACGGTGCGGTTCAGCGGTGCCCATGCGCTGCGCCGGATGAGGCTGCGGGTGCGGTGTAGTTGCAGTGTGTTCCCGAATCCGGCTATGTGAGTGGCCAGACGCTGATGTGCAGTGGCGCCTTGACGGGGAGCCAGGCGATGACAGTTCCAGTTCAAATCGAGAAGAGCATTTAACGATGATCGTCCTATACCATTGCATGAGTGCACGTTCTTTTCGGCCATTGTGGATGCTTGAAGAGTTGCAGGCACCCTATGAGCTGAGAATGCTGCCCTTTCCTCCGCGAGCACACGCTCGGGAGTACCTGGAGGTCAATCCACTGGGAACAGTCCCTGCGATGATTGACGGTCAACTCCTGATGACAGAGTCGTCCGCCATTTGTGAATACCTTGCTGTCCGTTACAGCACCCATGGTCTTCACCTGTGTGCTGACGAAACTGACTTCGGGCTTTATCTGAACTGGCTACACTTTGGCGAAGCAACGCTGACCTTTCCGCAAACCCTTATCCTGCGCTATAGACGCTTTGAAACGGTGTCGCGCCGAAGCCCCCAAGTGGTAGAAGATTACACGCGCTGGTTTCTTGGCAGGCTGAGGGCCATAGATGCAGCCCTGGCGGGGCGTACCTACCTCTGTCAGGAGCGATTTACTGGCGCAGACATCTCGGTGGGTTATGCGCTGATGCTGGCAGAGTTCATTGATCTAGGTGGGCATTTTCCAGAACGCGTCCAACAGTACTGGACGAGATTGCAACAACGAGCCGGTTTTCAAAGGGCCCTGGCTGCACAGCAACAAGCAGCTGAACAGCAAGGCGTGAGTCTTATCCACTCGCCGCTTACCGGCTCTGACTAAACACCCTTTCTACTCACGCCGAACTCAGCTGAAAAAGGTTCTTCACGCGATACTGGGAAACACAGAAACAAGAACGCCGATTTAATTGATACAGAGGCCTTTAGGTTGTTTGTTCGATCTCGGGCTGCGCACCCTATACGATTGTCAGGCCTTACCAATGCGCCACTAAAATGCCTCGCGGGATCTGGCCAGCGGGGCTTTTTCGTTTTTGGCTCCACCGGAAGGCAAGCAAAATCCAAAGAAAAGCAGTGCGGCCATGCGCGCACTGGTGTTTGATTTGAAATCGGCCCGCCCCTCAAAAATGCAGGGCCGTCGACCCTTGGCATCATTCACGCTTTCAGCCTTCGATGGGCTGACCCCGCTGCGCTTATGGTCCCCAAGTGGCGAGGTGCAGATCGGCTTTGTGTCGAATCCGTGGGTCCTGGCCTCCTTGGGTTTTCTGTCATTGGCGATCATCGCCGCACTGTCCCGGATCGCCCCGGGGCTAGGGAAACTCGTGGTCTGGCGCAAGGGCAACCTGGCCGTCGGACTTGCTCCGCGCATCGCGCTGGAAGAGGTGCTGTTTCGCGGGTTCCTGCAAGGACACCTCGAACACCTCACGTCTGCACTACGAGCCGCCCTGATCAGTGCCATCGCCTTCGCCGCCTGCCATTCCTTCCTGGCGCTGAGTGTGACCGAGGTTGGCTGGCCGATTTTGCTGTTCACGCTGGTTGAGGGGCTGGTCTGTGCTTTCGTCCGTATGCGCTATGGCGTAAGCGCCGCGATCAACCCTTCGCGGCAGGGACATGCCGGCCAAGAACGGCCCCAGGGACTTCAGCTAGATCGGATATGATTACCCGAACGTTGAGGGATGAGTCAGGCTTAGGTCGGTGCTTGGCAACTGCTTAAATCAAAAGGGAGCACGCATGAGCAAATATCTGGTTTTGTTGTTGGTTGGCGCCACAGGCGTTGCTCAGGCTCAATCGTTATGCACTTACCCATGGTATCAATCGATCGATAAGATACTGCATACAACTGACGGGCAAGGGCATGGGCCGGATATAGGCTCCGATGAATGGAAGTCGGTTATCGAATTCAAATTAGGGGTTCGCGATGGGGCAAATGTCCCTGAACGAAGCTCTGATCAGTGGTGCCAATACATTGATCGGCATATCAATGGGATGCAGGCGACCGGGGGCAGTACGGGGAAGTCGTCGATAGCCAATGTGACACTGGGCCCTTCTTACGATTGCACCAAGGTGAAGCCTGGCGCTATCGAAGCGATGATATGTGAAGACAAGGTGTTATCCGCGCTCGATCGCAATCTGTCGCAAGTGTATGCCAGCGCGAGTATCAAGGCCGGCAACGAGCATCCCCCCCGGCTTAAAGCAGAACAACGTGGATGGATAAAGGGTCGCGATGACTGCTGGAAAAGTGATGACGTCGGTGCATGCGTGCGCATGGAGTACCAGCGCCGCATCGCCGAGTTGCAAGCACGGTACCGATTGGTACCGGAAACCGGGCCTGTCTATTACGAATGCGAAGGCAACCCTGCCAGCGAAGTTGCTGTCATGTTCTTTAAAACCGATCCGCCGACATTAATCGCCGAGCGTGGCGACAGCGTATCGCTCATGTACCAGCAGCCAAGTGGCAGTGGCGTAAAGTACCTTGGACGCAATGAAACGCTTTGGGAACATCAGGCCGAAACCATAATCACTTGGGGATACGGGGCGCCCGAATCACATTGCAAAAGAAAGCCTTGAGCAACGATCCAGTCAGCTGGGGAATTGCATTGTGGCGAAAGCTAGCAAGTGGCCGGATGCAGCTTTCGTGAACAGATGCAAACGGCCAATTGCTGCTGTTCACTACAGGCAGCTTTTGGCCCAGAGTGTGTAAAAACGCTCTGACCTCATCGTCTTGGAACATCGATCTTTGTTGGCTGAGCGATCGCATGGTCAATGCGGCGGCGTCGCATCGGTCGCGACCTGGAACACGTTAACGCTGTTTTTACAGCCTCTGGGATGGGCCAAAATCAGCCTTTTTTATGCCGACAGCGCCTTCATCAAACCGTTAGCACCCATGATTTTCATCACCCGTTTCATGTTGTAGGCGAGCACGTTCAAACTCATCTCCGCACTTACCCCGGCCAGCTTTCGCGTCAGGAAGTGAGTTGCACCCATCCATTGTTTGAGCGTCCCGAAGGAATGCTCAACAGTCCGTTTTCGGACTCGCATCATCTCTGGTGCTTTGCTCAGCCGAAGCTGCATCTCCTCCAATACGTCTTCATACTCCCAGCGTCGAACTCGTCGTTCCGTGCTCGGTGTGCACTGCGATTTCAACGCACAGCCCCGGCATTTCGAACTCCAGTAACGATGCATCTTCAGGCCTTTTTCAACGTAGGAATAGTGCCAGATCAGTGCCTCTCCAGCCGGGCAAATGTATTCGTTTTTCGTCGCGTCATAAACGAACGCATCTTTGTTGAATCGACCATCCGCCTTGGCGCTTGAAGTCATCGGCTTTGGCACGTAGGCAGTGATGTCCGCGTCGTGACAGGCAAGGATTTCTTCACTCTTGAAGTAACCTCGGTCAGCTACCACCGCCAGCGTTTCGGACGCCATGGCATCGCGAGCCTGCTTCGCCATCGAGCTGAGTTGATCTCGGTCGGAACCGAAGTTGGTGACCTCATGAGCAACGATCAAATGGTTCTGGGTGTCGACCGCTGTTTGCACGTTGTAGCCGACAATTCCCGTGCCGCGCGTCATCATGGAGCGGGCGTCTGGATCGGTCAGTGAGACCTGTTTATCCGGCGATTCGTTGAGCTGGATTTCGATCGCTTTAAGCTCTTTCATTTGCGTCTTCAGCTTGGCAATTTTCTCCTCCAGCCGCACGGCGCTGGGCTCGGAGGCTGTTGGCTCTTGCCGATCGGCAGCATCGAGTGCTGTCAGGTAACGGTTGATGCTCGATTCAGTTTCTTCCATTCGCCGCTTCAGTTTGGCGCTGGTGAAATTGCGGTCGCGGTTGTTGACTGCTTTGAATTTACTGCCATCGATGGCGACCAGATTTTCTCCGAACAGTCCCAACTGCTGACAGAGCACAACGAACTGGCGACAGACGCCTCGAATGGCCTTGCTGTTGTCTTTTCGGAAGTTGGCGATGGTCTTGAAATCCGGCATCAAACGCCCGGTCAACCACATCAGCTCGACGTTGCGTTGAGCTTCTCGCTCCAGGCGTCGGCTCGACTGGATGCGGTTGAGATAGCCGTAGATGTATATCTTCAACAGAATCGCGGGGTGGTAAGCGGGACGGCCGGTGTCAGCCGGAATAGCACCGTCAAAACCCAAGGAAACCAGGTTGAGTTCGTCGACAAAAACGTCGACTACGCGCACCGGATTGGTATCGCTGACGTAGTCGTCGAGGCTCTCGGGAAGTAAGGTGCCTTGGCCTCGATGTTCACCTTGGATAAAGCGCTTCATGGGCGATCCTTGCGATGAAATCTTCAGAAATCATAGCAAGTGTTCGCGAAGGCGTTTTTACACACTCTGGGCCGGAAGCAGCCCTTCGTGACAGCCTGCAACCGCCCCAAAACAGACGCTAAGGATTACAGGAATCGATAGTTTCCTGGTGCCTTCGTGCGCCGTATAGTGGGAGTTTTTTCGGTCAAAGGAATGGCTATGAAGCCCTCAAGCTGCCTACTCATCGGTGTGATTGGCGATTGTGATATCGCCAATGTCTCTTCGCATTGCGCTAAAGGGGGAACGTCATGCGTGTGGGAATGATCCTTGCTGGGATCGGCACAACGTTGGCGCTGGTGTCGGCATCACCAGCCCAGCCCGCGTCCCTGTCGCCAGCAGCGATCGACCAGGGTGTGATTTCGGTGCGGGTCCAAGGCTCGGGGCCAGACGTTATTTTGATTCCGGGATTGGCGTCGTCTTACGAAGTCTGGGCTGATTTGGTCTCCAGATTACGGCAGAGTCACCGTCTCCATCTCGTACAGGTGGCTGGCTTTGCCGGCTCGCCTGCCGTATCCGATCCAGGCGCGAAAGTGGCAGCGCCGACGGCCGAGGCGATCGCTGAATATATTCGCAGCCAGCGCATCGAGGCACCGGCCATCATCGGTCATTCGTTGGGTGGTGAGGTGGCACTGATGCTAGGTGCTCGTCATCCGGAGCAAGTGGGACGCCTGATGATTGTCGATGCGTTGCCCTTTTATACGTTGCTGTTTGACCTCTCTGCGACCAGCGAAACGGCGATCCCGCAGGCTGCTGCGGTGCGCGATGCAATGTTAGCGGCAACGGCTGAGCAGGCGGAAGTCATGCAGCATGCGTCCATCGCCCGTCTCGTCAAAACTGAAGCAGTCCGGCCAGGCTTGGCCGCTGCGGGAATAAGCTCGAACCGAAAGACCATGGCCGATGCCATGTATGAGCTGATGGTCACCGACCTGCGGCCTGAGCTTGGACGCATCAGGGTGCCGGTCGAGGTTGTCTATGCCTATGACCTGCTTTACGGCATACCTGCGACCCACGTTGATGCAATGTTCCGTAACGCCTATGTCTCGACACCAAACATCAGTTTCAGACGCATTGACGGCAGTTTTCACTTCGTCATGCTTGATCAGCCAGAACTGTTCGCCAATGCGGTCATCAAGTTCCTGGACCAGTGAGTAGCGGCTGCGAGGGGGGCTAGGGATAAAAAATCCGTCCCCTTTTCAGGCGTCGTCTGCCTCGGGCGCACGGAAGGCCTTGCTGTAATAGCCGGACTGGTCGAAACAGCAAACGTGCTTCTTGCCGGACGCGAGCATGTCGCAGGCATCACCTATTCGCTTTGCGCGCGTCTTGAGTTGCTTGGCTGAAGAAATCCAGTGTATCCAGTCGACTCGTGCGATGGTCGTGGTGCTCTTCCAGACTTTATGGGCCTCTGGAGTGGCCGCCAGTGCCTCCCGAAAATCCGGCGGGACTTCAGGCTCGGGTTCCTTTTTCACAGGGGTTAGCTCGAGTGTCACGACATCCCCAACGGCCGCGCCTGCGGCTTCGAGTAACGCTCTGTCTACTTGCAGCCAATGACTCAGTTGACCATCCGGCTCAAGGGTTGCCTGGAAAGGGTGCCCATTGATTGTGCCTTCAACTGTCGTCCTTCCGCGCCTGGGAAGCTGTTCACTCGCGTCTCTTGGCAGTACCAGGAACGCCCACGACGTATCGTTGCCAGGCTTTGCCGGACGAAGGAGCTTTGCGTCGAATCGGGATTTCACATCGACTGTTGTCATTGCAACGCCTCCAACTGATACGTCTGGAAGGTCGACGCTACCGACTAGCCATTAGCCTGTCCAGCGGCTGCTGATGGCCGCTGGTTGCCCTTCGCATCGCGCAGCTAACGCTCCATAAGACCCCGGCCCGAACGTGGATTCGACATTCTTCCCGGGAATGCATCTTATAAAATTAATGAATTTTTCTTATTGGTTTGGCTGGCGTAGTTTGATTCAAGGACACGGAGAACCGCCTTGAAATCATCCCCTCTGAACTCAGCTGAAAAATTTTATACGTCACGGGCCAATGAGTACGCACGCCAGAGCCGTATTGCATTGGCCGGGTATGACGCCTGCCAGGATCTTGCTGCGTGCATGCTGGCGGCAAGCCTGGGCGGTGCAGGTTCGGCGAAAATACTGGTGGTTGGCGCGGGGGGTACCGCTCAAGAAATAATTGCGATGGCAGCGCTGGAACCGACCTGGCGCTTCACGGCGGTTGATCCCTGCGCGCCGATGCTGGAAGCCGCGACGCAGCAGTTGCAGGCCAACGATGTGCTCGACAGAACACACCTGCATCTTGGCTATGTTGAAGACCTGGCAGCGGATGCGTCATACGACGCCGCCACCTTGATCGGGGTGCTCCATCATCTCGATGGGGATGCTGCGAAGCGCCAAACGCTACGATCCATTCGGGCTCATCTAAAGCCCGGTGCGCCGCTGATTGTCGCGGGCAATCACTATGCGTATGCCAGCCAACCGCTATTGCTTGCCGCCTGGGGGCAACGGTGGCGGCAGCATGGCGCCAGCCCGGATGAAGTGAAGGCCAAGTTGGGGAAGATTCTTCAGGGCGCTGACCCGCCCCATTCCGAGGCGGCGGTTCAACAATTGCTGTTTGACTCGGGATTCGCAGACGCTACGCGTTTCTTCAGTAGTCTGTTCTGTGGGGCCTGGCTGACGCGTAAAACCAGTTGAGCGACGCGCTCAACGTCGGTGCCCCCATGCCCTAGATGATTTGCGCCAAGCGCAGCGCCACCGCGGTTGCCTGTTCGGCACTGCTGATGTTGGTGAAGCCAAGGACCAGGCCATGCCTGGGCTCGGCTTCCAGGTACCACTGGGACAGCGGCTCGACGGCGATACCCACGGTCCGGGCACGCTGGGCCAGTTGGACATCATCACCTTCGCGAAGGCCCACCACCAGGTGCATCCCGCCGGCCTGGGGGTTGATCAGCAGGCGTTCACCCAATTGTTGTTGCAGTGCCTCCACCAGCCATTGGCGGCGGCGGGCGTAGAGACTGCGCATTTTTTTCAGGTGGCGGGCGAAGTGACCCTCGTTGAGGAACGCCGTGACGGTTGCCTGCAGGAGGTGGGGGCAGTGGTTATGCAGACGGTCCGCCTGGCGGGCGAACGCTTCGCTCTGTTCGACCGGCACCACCAGGTAGGCCAGGCGCAGGCCTGGGAACAGCACCTTGCTGAAGGTGCCGGTGTAGAGCACGCGACCCTGTTGGTCGAGGCTCTTGAGGGCGGGCAGGGGTTTGCCCTGGTAGCGGTATTCGCTGTCGTAATCGTCCTCGATGATCCAGCTGCCACGGCGGTTGGCCCAATCCAGCAGGGCCAACCGCCGTGGCAGTGACAGCGACACACCCAGTGGGCTCTGGTGGGTGGGCGTGACCACGGCAAAGCGGGCATCCGGGGCGCGGCGGATGCCTTGCGCGACGTCCAGTCCCTGGTCATCCACGGGCACCGGTACCCACTGTGCGCCGGCTTCCTGCAGGGCGTTGCGGGCCATGAAATAGCCGGGCTCTTCCAGCCAGCAGCTATCACCAGGCTGCATCAGGGTGTGGCTGATCAGGTCCAGGCACGCGCGATAGCCAGCGCAGACAAATATCTGCTGCGGGTGACAGGTGATGCCGCGGGAGATGCCCAGGTAGGTGGCGATGGCCGCACGCAACGGGGCGTGGCCGCGAGGGTCCGGGTAGACCAGGCCCTCGACGCCGGACTGGCGTAACTGGCGGCCCGCCAGTCGGGTCCAGAGCTTGCGCGGAAAGGCATCCAGGGCGGGCAGGCCCATCTGCAGGGCGAGCGGCTGAGCTCCGCTGTGGGTGGTCTGGTACGCGGTCGAGGCCAGCGGGGGGTGAAGGATGGGCGAGGAAACGGTTGCCAGGTGTGGTGTCACCACCGTTCCGGCGGCCCCGCGAGCCGTCAGGTAACCCTCGCCAATCAGTAGCTGGTAGGCCGCGTCCACGGTGCCGCGCGCTAGGTTCAGTTCCGCCGCCAGTGCACGGACAGCAGGCACCCGGTCTCCCGGACGCAGGCGGCCGTCGGCGATGGATTCACGAAATCGCTGATAGAGCTGGCGATAGATCGGCGCTGACTGGCAGCGGTCCAGTTGGAAGGGCGCAATCATGGCCTAGTCGTTTATGCATTTTTCGGCCCTGTAGCTTAAGCCATTGCCGCCCTAAAGTGTGCCATCTCTTCACGGCGGACCACGGACATGCCTTACACCTTTGAACATCTTGACGACGAGCAGGCCTTGGCGGCCAGCTTTGAGCTAATGAGGGTCTTGCGCCCGCACGTTGTCGACCCGGATCGCTATGTCGCGCAACTGGTTCGGCAGACGGCGCAGGGCTACCGCGTGCTGGCAGCGAAGGAGGGTGGGCGCCTGCTTGGCCTGGCCGGTTACCGCGAGCTGGAGAACCTGCTCTACGGGCGTTTCATCTACGTCGATGACCTGGTGGTCAGCCCCGAACTGCAGCGTAGCGGCGTCGGCGCGCAACTGTTGAGCGCGGTTCGCGAGCAGGCCCAGCAGCGCGGTTGTGATCACCTGGTGCTGGATACCGGCCTGCACATGCCGCTGGCTCAACGCTTCTATTTCCGCCAGGGGCTATTGGCCCGTGGCATGCATTTCACCCAGAGCCTGCGGGCAGGAAGTGCGGCATGAACACTGTTTTGTTGATCAATGCCAGCCCGCAGGGGCAGGTGTCCCATGCCAACCAGTTGGCACTGGAGTTAGTGGCCTCCCTGCGTAACCGTCATCCGCAGCTCGAACTGGTCGAGCGTGACCTGGGCGCCCAGCCGTTGCCCCCGCTGGGCATGGACTATGCCCGCGCGCTGACCACGGCCACGCCGTTCGACTCGCCAACGTTCGAGGTATCCGAGGCGTTGATCGGCGAGTTGGAACGCTGCGACATGCTGCTGATCGCCACGCCGATGCACAACTTCACCCTCCCGGCCGCGCTCAAGCTGTGGGTCGACTATGTCCTGCGCATCCACCGCACATTCAGCTCAGGCCCCGAGGGCAAGACCGGTCTGCTGCGCGATCGCCCGGTGTACGTGTTGGTCGGCTCCGGTGGGTTCCACCAGGGCGAGCGGGCCCGGCAAGCGGATTTCCTGACCTCGTACCTGCGCCACGTGCTGAACACCCTCGGGCTGTTCGACCTGCACTTTTCTTATCTCCAGGGTTTGGTGCTGGGTGAGGAAGCTGTCCGCGCAACGCTCGACAACAGCCGCGCCCGCCTGGCATTGGAGCCGCTGTTCAACCACCTCGTTTGTGCCTGATCCGTTTTACTACCCAGGAGTTTTACCATGAGCCAACTCAGACTGCCGTTTCCTTCCCTGTCACCTGCCGCTTACCAGGGCCTGCTCGCCACCAACACGGCGCTGGCCGCCAGCCCCCTGGGCCTACAACTGCTGGAGCTGGTGTATTTGCGCATCTCGCAGATCAACGGCTGCGCGTTCTGCCTGGGCAAACATGCGCAGACACTGCGTGAAAGTGAGGTGGCGCAAGAGAAGCTGGATTGCCTGGCGGGCTGGCGCATCAGCGAGCTGTTCAACGACCGCGAACGCGCCGCCCTGGCCTGGGCCGAGACGCTCACCTACGTCAGCGAGAAGGGGGCGCCAGACGAATTGTACGCGCCGTTGAAAGCACACTTCAGTGATGTCGAGATCAGCGACCTGACGTTGGCCGCAGCCTTGATGAATGCTTTCAACCGGCTGGCGGTGGGGATGAAGCTCTAAGGGCAAGAAGCCTATTCTCAAACCCCTGGGTGAGGCCGATAATCCGAGCGAGTGTGAATTTTTCGAACAGCTGGATGAGCTGTTCCAGCACTCCTCATGGCGGATCAATCCGCAGTCTTCACCCAGGTTGAGGGATTATCCTTGGTTGGCACATCAGTTGTTCACACCCTGCGTCCACTGTCCGAACTGGATTACTACGACTGCCGCTCGGCCGCGCTGGCGGCGGACATCAGCGTGCTTGAGGCATGGAACATCATCACGGCGCAAACGGGGTGGTTCATGCGTCTGGCGTTCCGGGTCAGGGACCGGATTTCCTCGTTGTTCGGCGTCAAGCGCATCGGCGGTTTTTCCGGGAGCCGGCGCCAGACAGTGAGTGTGGGGGACTACCTGGATTTTTTCCTGGTGGAGCATTGTGCCCCCGACGTGCTGGTGCTGACCGAGCGTGACCGGCACCTGGATGTGATGATTTGCCTGTCGATAACCGCACGGGTGGTGACGATCACCTCATCGGTGGTCACCCACAACGCCTTCGGCCGCGCCTACATGGTGCCGGTGGGGCCAGCGCACAAGGTCATCATCCAGCGCAACCTGCGGCAACTGCAGCGCGCGCTGGCGCAAGGCGCATCAGCGCTATCGGATTAGGCGCCGATCACTGGCGATCAATGTCGCGCCGCAGGACCACGGCGGTGGTGATGTCTTCAACGGATTCGTGAATGGCGACGGCGTCCCGGACGCGGTTGAGGTCATCGATGGTGCGCGATTCAACCTCGATCACCAGGTCGAGCTGGCCACTGACCGAGGACACGCGGCGTACCTGGGAGTTCTGGGCCAGCAGGTCCAGCAGGCCGATGGCGGGGGTGCGTTTGAGGCTGACCAGCAGGATGGCGCGAATCACGTGGGCGTCGATTTCGCCGATGTCGGCACGGTAGCCGCGGATCACGCCATTGCGTTCCAGGTTGATCACGCGCTCGCTGGTGGCACTGCGTGACAGTCCGATTCTCGCGGCCAGGGCCTTCAGGGCGATGCGCGCTTCTTTCGACAGGATCTCCAGGATTTCGCGGTCTTTGGTGTCCAGGTCGCGCATATCAACTCCCCTATTTTGCTGCCGATTTTGTGCCGGTCGATTCCGACAATATGCAGGCCAAAGCCGACCGTATACTTACTGCCTTCCCTGGTTTCGCGTGCCAAGCTATCTGAAAAAAATGGCTTGGAAAACAATTACTATGACTAATCTTTCCCATCCTGCCCCGCAGTTCTCGACAGGCGATGCCGAAAAGCTGGGCGTGCAGCTTTTCAACGTAATCGGTACGGCCACGCCTCTGGACGGTGAGCGAGATCGCAACTACCGGTTGCAGACCCAAGGCGATGCGGGGTGGATCCTGAAAGTCGTCAACTCCACCGAGCCACGGGTCGAAAGCGAGTTCCAGGCGGCCATTCTCAGCCACCTCGCCAGTCACAATCCCGAGCTGACCGTGCCGTTTCTGAAGAAGAGCCTGGCCGGTGATTTCCTCGCCACGGCAGTGGCGGCCTCTGGCGAGACCCATGCGGTGCGCCTGGTCAGTTGGCTGCACGGCACACCGCTGGCCGAGGTCGAGCGCACCTTCGAATTGATGCGCAGCCTGGGCCAATCCTTTGGTGATATCGATCGAGCGCTGCAGGGCTTCATGCACCCCGGCGCGGTGCGCGACCTGGACTGGGATCTGCGCCACGCCGCCCGTTCGCGCGAACGCCTGCACTTCGTCAAGGACCCGGGCAAACGGGCGATTCTGCAACGCTTCATCGAGGCGTTCGAACAACACGTCCAGCCCCGGCTGGCGCGCCTGCGCGCCCAGGTCATTCACAATGACGGCAACGACTGGAACATCCTCGTCGATTCCGGCAATCACCAGAAAGTCTCGGGCATCATCGATTTTGGCGATGCGGTCCACACGATTCTGATCGCCGAAGTGGCCATCACTTGTGCCTATTCGATTCTCGACATGGAAGACCCCATCGGCGCGGCGGCCGCCCTGGCTGCCGGGTTCCATGACAAGTACCCGCTGCAGCCGGAAGAGTTGGACGTCCTGTTCAACCTCATCGCCATGCGCCTGGTGACCAGCGTGACCTTGTCGGCCTCGCGGCACGACCAAACGCAAGACAACCCTTACCTGGCCATCAGCGAAGCCCCGGCCTGGCGCCTGCTGGAGCGCATGGACGCGATGAACCCGCGCCTGGCGACGGCGATCCTGCGCAAGGCCTGTGGGTTTGATGCGGTCGAAGGCGCCGGTGCGATTCGCCGCTGGGTGGCCGAGAACAGCCAGTCATTCGCGGATATCGTGCGGCCGTCGGCGGCGAGCATGAACAAGGCGATTGCGCCGTTCGGCGATGCCTCCCATGTGATGACGGTTGCTTCAGCCGAGCAGCGTCCGGCAGAGGCCACCCAGTGGTGGGAAGACTTTGCGGCCGAGCACAAGGTGCCGCTGGGTATCGGGCCATGGGGCGAGGAAAGAACCATCTACACCGACGCCGCGTTCGAGTCGCGCTTCATCCAAGGGCAGCGGCGCATCGTGCACGTCGGTGTCGACCTGATCATGCCGGCAGGAACGCCGCTCTATACGCCGGTCGCCGGGGTGGTGCAGAGCGTCGAGGTCGAGTTGGAGCCGCTGGGCTACGGCGGCCTGATCATGCTCAAGCACACCCCTGAAGGGTGCCCGCCATTCCTGACCCTGTGGGGCCACATGGCCCATGAAGCGCTGACTCGCCTCAAGCCCGGTGACCGGCTTGAAGCGGGTGCGCTGGTCGGGTACATGGGGGCGGATCAGGAAAATGGCGGGTGGATTCCCCACGTGCATTTCCAGATGTCCACGGACACCGGCCTGCAAGCGAGCGAGTTCATCGGTGTCGGTGAACGGGCTTATCTTGAGGTCTGGGCCGATGTGTTCCCCGACACCTCGACGCTGGCCGGGATCCCGCCGGAAACCTACAGCCAGGATGGACGCAGCAAGGCTGAGATTGTCGCCAAGCGCAAGGAGCTGTTGCTGCCCAACCTGTCGATTTCCTATTCGGACCCGATCAAGTTCGTGCGCGGCGATGGGGTCTGGTTGATCGATAACTTCGGTCGGGCCTATCTGGACTGCTTCAACAACGTGTGCCACCTCGGCCACTCCCACCCGGATGTGGTGCAAGCACTGTCGCGCCAGGCGGGACGCCTGAACACCAACACCCGCTACCTGCACGACAATATCGTGGAGTATGCCGAGCGACTCACCGCGACCTTGCCGGAAGGCTTGGCGGTGGCGTCCTTTGGTTGTTCAGGCAGTGAAGCCAACAGCCTCATGCTGCGCATGGCGCGCAACCACACCGGGCGCAACGACGCCATCGTGCTGGATTGGGCGTACCACGGCACCACTCAGGAACTGATTGACCTGAGCCCCTACAAGTACAAGCGCAAGGCCGGTAAAGGCCGGGCCGAGCATGTGTTTGAAGCGACCGTGCCGGATGCCTACCGAGCACCACAGGATTGGCCGTTCGAGGAGCTGGGCAAGCGTTTTGCGCAAAGTGTGGCGGAGCAGATTGACTGCATGCGCAAGCAGGGCAGGGCCCCGGCGTTCTTCTTGGCGGAATCGATTCCCAGTGTCGCCGGGCAACTGTTCTTCCCGGAAAACTACCTCAAGGAAGTCTATGCCATGGTCCGCGCTGAGGGCGGCCTGTGCCTGGCGGACGAAGTCCAGGTCGGCTTTGGTCGTGTCGGTAGCCACTGGTGGGCGTTTGAAACCCAGGGCGTGGTGCCCGATGCGGTGACCATGGGCAAACCCATTGGCAACGGCCATCCGATGTCGGCCGTGGTGACCACTCGGGAGATCGCCGACAGCTTCAACAACGGTATGGAGTACTTCAATACCTTTGCCGGCAGTCCGGTGTCTTGTGCGGTAGGGCTCTCGGTGCTGGAGGTGATCGAGCGCGATAACCTCAAGCTCAATGCGCTGACCATGGGTAACTATCTGCTCGAGGGTTTCCGCAAGCTGCAGCAGCGCTATGACGTGATCGGCGACGTGCGCGGACAGGGCCTGTTCCTTGGGATAGAACTGGTCACTGACCGCAAGACCAAGGAGCCCGCCACGCACATGGCCAAACGGGTGGCCGATGGTGCCCGGGAGCGCGGCATCCTGATCGGTACCGAAGGTCCGTATGACAACGTCCTGAAAATGCGTCCCTCGATGATTTTCAGCCAGGCCAACGCGGACTTCCTGCTGGAAGTGCTGGACGACAGCTTCAGGGCTGCACTGCAGTAAATCCCCGGGGCAGGGCGTGCGACAACAAACGTGTCGCACGCCGTCCGCGGTCGCCGCAAGGCCTGAGGTGATCAAGCGGTTGGCGCTGACAGAGCGGTTGTGTACTATCGGCGCTGGCCGCTGCTGCCCGCCGCTCGCTCCCTTGGGGAAAGGTGAAAGCAGGTTTTCTTCAAACTCTCCTGTATCACTCTTGATAGTCGAGGTTTGGCAACGCGAGCACCAGAATGCTTCGACTCCGGGAGTCACAATGCTGTCTATTCTCAAAGCCAAGCAGATGGCCAAGCACCTGCGTGCTTCGCTCGAGCAGCACCATCAACCCGTGTCCCACTCCACCGCGCTAGAACTGGTCGCCCAGCAACTGGGCTACAAAGACTGGAACACCGCCTCGGCACTGCTGCCAGAAGAACATCCCCAACCCACTGTGACCTTCGACAAAGCCATTCCGATCTTGCGAATGTTCGACGAAGCCAAGGCGCGGGAGTTTTATCTGGATTTTCTGGGTTTCAGCGTCGAATTCGAGCACCGCTTCGAAGCGGATCTGCCGCTGTACCTGGGCATCAGCCGTAACGGCCTGCAACTGCACCTGTCCGAACACCATGGCGATGCGAGCCCCGGGGCGACGATATTCGTGCCGATGCACAACATCGACCTGCTGCGCGATGAGTTGCAGGGCAAACGGTACGGTTACGGACGTCCCGATATCGTCGAGCAGGGCTGGGGCAAGGTTCTGGAAGTGTACGACCCGTTCGGCAACCGGATCCGCTTCTGTCAAAGCTGATGGGGGGCGGGCCCTGAGCCGTAGCCAGGGCCCGCCCGGTTTAGCGAATAGCTGCCAGGCAGCGCTCGAAAATATCCAGGCCTGCTTCCAGGACGTGCGGCTCGATCGTCAGGGGTGGCAGCAGACGGATGATGTGCCGGGATTTTCCGCTGGGCATCAGCAGCAGGCCCTGCTGTCTGGCGCTTTCGAGTAGCTGTGCCAACACCGCCGTGGCGGGCGCGCCTTCGGGCGTGAGCAGCTCAATACCGCGCATGGCCCCGACACCGGTCAATTTGCCGAGATAGGGCGACAGCTTGTTCTGCTGCCAGGCCTGATAGCGGTTGAGGATCGCCTGTTCCTGGGATTCACCCCAGGCCGCCAGGTTGGCATCGGTCATCTCGTCCAGGGTGGCCAGCGCCGCCGCGCATGCAATCGGGTTACCGGAGTAAGTGCCTCCCAGTCCGCCTTTGGGCAGGGTGTCGAGCAGTGCTTTTTTGCCGACCACCGCGCCCAGCGGCAGGCCGCCGGCAATGCTTTTGCCCAGCAGGATCAGATCCGGTTCTATGCCCAGGCGGGTGAAGGCAAACCGTTGCCCGGTACGCCCGAATCCCGACTGGATTTCATCGACGATGAGCAGAATGCCTTTTTCATCGCAGAACCTGCGCAGTGCTTGTGCGAACGACGGCTCGAGCGCCAGGAACCCGCCTTCGCCCTGCACCGGTTCGAGAATGAAACAGGCCACTTCATTGACGTCGATTTCGACGCTGAACAACCGATCCAGGGCCTTGAGCGCCTCCTCGGTCGTGACCCCGTTGTCTTGACTGGGGTAGGGCAGGTGGTAAACCGGGCCGGGCAGGGTCCCGACCCGCTGCTTATAGGGTGCGACTTTGCCGTTCAGGTTCAGGGTGGCCAGGGTCCGTCCATGGAAGCCGCCATCAAAGGCAATGACCGCCGTTCGGCCGGTCGCCGCACGGACGATTTTCAGCGCGTTTTCTGCCGCCTCCGCACCGCTGTTGGTCAACATGCCGCTGACCGCATACGACACCGGGATGAAGCTGGCCAGGCGCTCCATCAACTGCTTGTACGGTGCGTGTGGCGCGGCGTTGAAGGCGTAGTGGGTCAGTCGGCCGGCTTGCGTGCAGACCGCCTCGACAATCCGTGGGTTGCAATGGCCCAGGTTGAGCACGCCGATGCCACCGACGAAGTCGATGTAGCGCTTGCCGTCCGTGTCCCAGACATGGGCATTGAGACCGTGGCTCAAGGTGACGGGGTGGACAATGGCGATGGACTCGCTGATGGATGACGCGGTCATGGGGTGGTCCCTGGCTTCATGGATTTTTCCCTATGAAAGCGAGGATCGCCTGGCCACCACAAGCGAAAAGAAATGCCCCGGTCATTCCATAAACTCCTGAAGTGTCCCGATGCTGGATTTCTCAACCCGGCACGGCATTGCGCCAATGCCGCATCCAGCAGCCGAGGACCTGTGCCATGGCGCACGAGGCAGAGGTTTGCCGCGAGCATTTCGCGGTCAACCCGGCATAGTGTCGGTCAACTCCGGCAATGTGTCAGGCAGGCTGACACCTTGCTTGGTGCATTCCAAAATTGCCTATGCAAAACTTTTTGTGAAGGCTGGGTGAACAACCCCTGAAAAATAAATAATAACTCTTCGAAGGTGCCAACCGATGCTAACCAGAAAGCTCAAAGGCTTGATTGTCGCTTCCACCGTGGCGGCTGCGGCGTTACTTTCCACCTGCGCTGTTCTGGCTGACGATCTGCAGAAGATCCAGGACGCCAAAGAGATCCGGATCGCCATGAGCGGTCAGTACTCCCCCTTCAGCTTTGCCAACGAACAGAACCAGATTGTCGGCTTCGACGCCTCCATCAGCGAGGCCCTGGCGGAACGCATGGGGGTCAAGGTGACGATCGTCACCACGCCATTCGACGGGATCATCGCCGGCCTGCTGGCAAAGAAATACGACGCTATCATCGCCTCCATGACCATTACCCCGGAACGCCAGAAGGCCGTGGATTTTGTCGGTCCCTATTACCATGCGGGTCGCACGATCGTGGTCAAGGAGGGCTCGCCCATCCAGAGCCTGGATGACCTCAAGGATGTGACCGTCGGCGTCACGCTCGGCGATGCCCACGACAAGTGGGCCCGGGCGCGCGGCAACCTCAAGGTCAGGACCTACAAGGGGCTGCCGGAAATGCTGGTTGACCTGGAGGCCGGGCGGATCAACGCACTGGTAATGGACAGTGTTCCAGTGCTGGTTGCCGTCAAGGAAACCGGGCAGAAGGTGCGCATCATTACCCCGCCCGAGAGCGACGGTGGCATTGAAGGCATGGGCATTGCGCTGCGCAAGAACAACCCTGAGCTCAAGGCGACGATGCAGCAGGCCCTGCAAGACATGCTCGCCGACGGCACCTACGAAAAGATCTCGATGAAGTGGATCGGCAACGATATCCGCTGATTCATCGCACGCCTGGCTCGACCTGGGGTCGGGCCAGTCAATCCGACTTTTCCGAGGGTTCCCATGGATCTGACACTCATACAGCGCACATTCCCGTTTTTCCTCGAAGCGGCGTGGATTACCGTGCAGATCTCGGTGCTGGCTCTGCTCCTGGGGTTACTGGTGGCGTTCGTGCTGGTGGCTGCGCGGTTGTCCACGGTGTTCCTGTTCCGGTGCCTGGCAAGAATCTACGTCAGCGTTTTTCGCGGCACGCCGTGCCTGGTTCAATTGTTCATCATTTACTTCGGCGGGCCGCAGATCGGCCTTGAACTGGAGCCGTTCGCGGCCGGGGTGATTGGCCTGGGCCTGAACATTGCGGCGTATATGGCCGAATCCATTCGCGGCGCCATCAGCAACGTCGACCCGGGCCAGGAAGAAGCGGCGCGTTCCATTGGTTTCGGACGCCGCCAGACGTTATGGCTGGTCACGCTGCCCCAGGCAGCCAAGTTGATGATTCGGCCCCTGGGGGTGAACGCGGTCGCACTGATCAAAGGCTCGGCCCTGGTATCGACTATTTCGGTGGTTGAACTTTCCTATACCGCGCAGCGTTTTATCAGCTCGACCTACAAGCCCTTTGAAATTTTCATGGTGTCTGCGCTGCTGTACATCGTGATGGTCTACTCGGTTCGATTTGTCGTCGACTATCTCGACAATCGTTTCGCGGCAAGGTGAGAACATACCCATGCAAGGTCTGGATCTAAGCATCGTTACACCTTATTCCGAGTTGCTGGCGACGGGTCTGTGGTGGACGGTCGTGATGTTTGTCAGTTCCAGCATCTTGAGTTTGCTGGCAGGGATCGCCTTTGCCCTGATCGTGCTGTACGCGCCAAAACTCATGGCGTTGCCGGTGCGTTTTATGACCTGGCTGCTGATGGGCACGCCACTGCTGCTGCAGTTGTACGTGATTTATTACGGCCTGGTGCAGGTGGGGATAGACATTCCCGCCCTGGGGGCGGGCATCATCGGTCTTAGCCTGCACTTTGCGGTCTACAACGCCGACGTGATCCGCGCTGGCGTGGTGTCAGTCGACCCCGGGCAGATCGAAGGCGCCCGCTCCATCGGCCTGAGCCGTGGCCAGACCCAGCGCTACGTTGTCGTCCCGCAAGCGTTGCGCAGCACCATTGCCCCCCTGGGCAACAACCTGATTGTCCTGCTCAAGGACACGTCTCTGGTTTCCATCATCGGTATTGCCGAGTTGGTGTATAGCGCCCAGCTTGCGGTGAGTGAAACCTACAGCCCATTTGAGTTTTATCTGACTGTTGCGGTTATTTACTATGCAGCCAACCTTGTTCTGGAAGTCGGCCTGCATCTTCTCGAAAAAAAGGTAGAGATGTCACGATGATCAGCGAAAAATTCATGGTTGAGGTCAAGGGCGCACGTAAGGCCTACGGCGCACTCGAAGTACTCAAGGGCATCGATCTTTCGGTCTCGCGCGGACAAATCGTCGCCATCATCGGCCCCAGCGGATCGGGTAAAAGCACGCTGTTGCGGTCAATCAATCAACTGGAAGTGCTTAACGATGGCGAGATCTGGCTGGAGGGTGAACAAGTCAATCGGCCATTGAAAGGTCGTGCCTATGAGCAGCATATAAACGCCGTGCGTCAGCAGATGGGCATGGTGTTCCAGCACTTCAATTTGTTCCCGCACTTGACCGTGTTTGAAAACATTGCGCTTGGCCCGATCAAGCTCAAGGGCCTTTCGAAAAAAGCTTCCCGTGAACTGGCAATGGAATATTTGTCAAAAGTAGGGTTGGCCAACAAGTTCGATGAGTACCCCTCGCGCCTGTCGGGCGGCCAGAAGCAGCGCGTGGCGATTGCCAGGGCACTGGCGATGCAGCCCAAGGTCATGCTGTTCGACGAGGCGACATCGGCACTGGACCCCGAGCTTGTCGAGGAGGTCAACCAGGTCATGAAGCAGCTCGCGGCGGAACACATGACCATGTTGATCGTCACCCACGAAATGCGGTTTGCCGGCGAAGTGGCAGACCGGATTGTGTTCATGGATGGGGGGGTGGTTGTGGAGGAGGGCGCACCGCAGGATATTTTGCAAAACCCGGTCCACGAGCGGACGCGGTCATTCCTGAAAAAGCACCTGCATGATCGATAGCGTGTAGGGCTGCGATCTTTTGATCTTGGCCATGTGGGAGCGAGCTTGCTCGCGATGGGGCCGGCACAGCCAACATCGACGATGCCTGGCATACAGTCATCTCGAGCAAGCGCAACGCCGCCCGGCGGCTCCTACAGATGCAGAGCGCTTGACCAGCGCTGTCCGTCAAAGGTGAAGCAAACAGACTCACCATTAACGATTGGGTTCGCCTGGTCGAACTCACGAAACGCGTCCATGGCCGCGGCATCGATTCGCTGGGGTGCCAGCAGAATCAGCCAGCGTACGACCTGCATGAACTGTCCGTGGCCGAACACCAGCACCGAGCCGGTTTTGCCTTGCAGTTGGCGCAGCGTTGTTTGCGCGCGCAGCACCAGGCCGCGGAAGGACTCTGTCCCGGGGCCGTTGCTGTGATCCGGCTCGCTGGCGCGCCAATAGGCTTCTACCCAAGGACGTCTTTGCGCCGCCGTTGTCTTCATGCAGTTCGCGGGCGAGAGGTAGGTGAACTCCTCGACCGGCCACACCTCTACCGGGACGCCCGGGAATGTGCGCAGGGTGGGGGCTGCGGTATCTTGGGCTCGGATGAACGGCGACATGACGATCAAGTCCGGTGCCGCCTCAAAAGACTGGGCAATGGCCTGGGCCTGGGCTTTGCCGCGCTCAGTGAGGGCAATCAGGGCCGGGTCCGATGATGCTCCGCCGGCATTGGCGGCGCTCTCGCCATGTCTGATCCACGTTACCGTCAACACCAGGTCCTGCCCCTCGCTGATTAATTCATCCGGGCACAATAAATCCCCCGGCAGGGCTTTGTAAGCTTTATGGTCTCGATACCTGGCGACGCGAACACACTACAAGGAGTCCACATGCCCTACCGAACAGCAAGGGAAGCATTCATGCACGGTGTGCGGGCGCTGTTGCCATTGAGTCCCGGGGTCGTGCCCTTTGGCTTGTTGACGGGGGTCATGGCTATCAGCCTGGGCCTTTCGCCCGGCACGACCATGGGCATGACGCTGCTGTTCTACTCCGGATCGGCGCAGATGGTTGCGCTGCAATTGCTGCATACGGGCGTCATGCCGCTGGCGATTGTGGTGACGGCCCTGGTGATCAACTTGCGCTTCATCATGTACAGCGCATCACTGGCACCCCATCTGCATCATTTGCCCCGCCGCTGGACCTGGCCCTTGTCCTACATGCTGTCCGACCAGTCCTACGCCCTATGCAGTGTCAAACTGGCGTCCGGCGAGCTCGGGCGATTTGCCCAGCATTACTATGCCGGCACCGCCGTTGCCATGTGGCTGGTATGGCAACTGTCGGTATTGGCAGGCATCTACCTGGGCGCCAGCATTCCCGAAAGCTGGTCGCTGAGTTTTGCCATCCCGCTGTCGTTTCTCGCGTTGCTGGTGCCCGGTATACGCAATGCACCGAGTCTGGGGGCCGCCACGGTAGGCGGATTGATCGCCGTGTTTGCGGTGGACATGCCCTATAACCTGGGCCTGGTCAGCGCCTCTGTGGGTGGTGTGGTGGCGGGGGTGTTGCTCGAGAATCTGCGCAAGCGCCCATCGAGCGAAGCGCTGGCCGCTGACGCCGAGGGGGAAACACGATGAGCGACCTGAGTTTGTGGGGGCTGTTCCTGGCGGTCGGGCTGGGCACGTTCGCCATGCGTCTTTCCTTTGTCGAACTGTATGGCCGACTGCGCATCCCGGCGCTGCTCAGGCGAGCCTTGCTCTATGTGCCGGCGAGTGTGCTGGCGGCCCTGGTGCTGCCCGCCGTGGTGTACCCCGGTGGCCAGGGTGAATTTGTCCTGGCCAATGCGCAGATCCCCGCCGCCATTCTGGCTGCCTGGGTCGCCTGGAAGACTCGCAATACGCTGCTGACACTGGTGGTCGGGATGGGGGCGTTGTGGTTGTTGAAGTATTTTGCCGGGTAACGGCCACCTGTGCTGTGGGCAAGCAGGAGGTCACTCGGGCGTCATCAGCACCGCCAACGTCAGGCTGATGAATTCCTCGTTGTGGTCGATGGTGTCCAGGGCGCCGCGGACCTGATCGGCAACATCGGCCGAGCCGCGCAGCTCGACCCAGTTCGACAGTTCCAGGATGGCCGCTTCGAGGGCGAGCTGGTTTTCGTTGAGCTTGAAGAGCAGGGAAGGCAGCAGGTCGGAATTGGGCATGGTGGATCCTCCGTGGTGGTTTCAGCGTAGCAGCCACATCAGCGGGAGGAGGCGGGAAGGGGGCAGGCGTCGGGTGACTGGAGAAACGTGATCGGGTAATTGAAGATCGGGCGGTTCTCATCGATACATCGAGGACGCCGCGGCTGGTCGAGAGTATTTTTGTGTTCGGTGATGGCGTATTGATATTGCTGCCTGCATACTCTCGAACGGCACATTTGCCTGCCATCACGCCGCCTGGGCATGGAAGTCCGCACTTGATAAAACAAAAAATCTTCGCCGCATTGATCTTGGTTGCCGCTACGGCGTATTCGGTGTTTAACCTATTCAACATGCTGACCTACGGCTAGTCGCGACCAGGGTCAGACACCCCCGTTACCGTCAATTAGTGAGTCTTATGAAAGATGACCTGAGGAACCAGGCGCTGACCAACTGGCGCAGACTGTTCCTGATGCCCCAGAACCTGATCAACGCCGAGGATCGCTATGAAAAGCTGCTGCGCGCGGCCGATCATATGGAGCGCACGCAGTTGATCAGCAGTGACGAGTGGCGTGCGCTTGTCCAGCAGGCGGGTACTTCTTTTGCCAGTACCGCGCAATGCATGGGGGGATCGGTTCAGGAGTGAAAGGGTGGAGGCTGACGCCTGCGCGTTAGTAGCTGGTGGCCTGGCCGAGGGTGTTTTCCTGCGTGCAGGCCATGAGGTGCAACGGCATTGGCGGTTGCTCATCGGTGCAGGTAATTTCCAGATTGCCCACCACCTGGGGCGCGCGCTCACTCAGTCGGGCCGACTCTTGTTCCTTTTCCTTGGCCATTTTCGCGTGGTTCGCTGCGATTTCATGAAGAGTTGACACGTTACATCTCCGGTGACTGACCAAGCGTTTCGCTGGTGTCCTTTAACGTTAGATTGAATTAGCCCTGCGCGTCAGAATTTCGTCATTGCGCGGCGCTAGTGCGGGCTTGTGCAATCCCTAAGCCAGACAGTATAGGGCTAACCCCATGACTTATCGCTACGCGACGAATGGTGGGGCAGTTGCGTTAAACAATTGTGACTGAGCCTGATGCCAGGCGATCACTCGTTCGCCTGCCGAGCGGGCATTGCGGGCCCCGCCGTCGACGTGGGGCCCGCACTTCCGGTGCCGGTCAGGCGGCGACTTTGCCGGCGCTGAGGTCTTTTTTGTACTGCGCCTTCATGGCTTCCATCTGTTTACCCAGCTCTTGCAGCGTGGCGTTGCCCAAGAGCTTTTTCGCCTGGGGAAACATCTCGGTTTCTTCCTCCTTGATGTGATGCTCCAGCAGTCTCCTTCACCACCTTGGCCCGACCGGCAAATTCCGGGGTGGTGGGGTCGGTCAGCTTGAGGTCGGGCAACACCAGGGAATCGACCGTGCGGTGTTCTTCCTTGGCCTCGTAGTACATTTCATCCTGCTCCTTGCCCCCGGCTTTTTTGAATGCCGGGTACAGGATGTCCTCTTCCAGGCGGGTGTGGATGGCGATCTCCATCTCCAGCTTGGCCACCAGTTCGGTGCGTTTTTTCACGGCGCGGTCGGTCGACTCACTGAGTTGGGTGAGGAGGGCTTTGACGCGCTCGTGGTCAGCTTGCAACAGGTCAATGGCGTTCATGCAGGTCACCTCTTTGGTCACGGGGGCATTGCGGTTCGGTCTGTGCCTAGCGCGGGAAACACCCAACAGATATTGCAGGGCCTGTGCCAACGAGATGAATTAATTAGATTTTTAAAATCAAATACTTACGATTAGTCTTGACGCGGTTTGCCATGCAGCTTGCACGGAACGGCGTAGCGCGCCGTGCAAAAAACGTGACGCCAGGGCCTGAAAAAAACCTCGGGCCAGGCACGCCCCGGAGCAGGGCCTGCGCGGCCAATCAGGGGCGAAATGATTTACACTAGCGCCCCTTTCGTGGAGGCCGGTGATTGGTGGACGTTTTAGCACTGCTTTATAACGGCTTGCACAGGTGGGTGATCGGTCCTGTCACCCAGCAGTTCCTGGGCATTTTTGATCTGAACGGGCGCCTTGGCCTGGTCTTCCTGCTGATGTCCTACAGCATTGCCTACGGTCTGTTCCAGTTCCGCCGGCGTCGCGGCCTGACGGATGCCAGGTCATTCTGGCAGTTCATCGGCGGGCGGGGTGTACACCTGCATCGCTCGGCCTTGCTCGATTATCGCTATTACTTCGTGCGGGCGATTCTCAAGGTCGCGTTGGTGCTGCCGATCGTCGCTCTAGTGGACCCGTACATCTTGCGGTCCGGGGACTACCTGCAGTTCTTCACCAACCTGTGGGGCGCGCGGGAGCAGGCAGGGCAGCACCTGGGGCTTTCGCTGCTGTTCGGCCTGGGGGTGTTCCTGGTGCAGGACTTCACTCACTACTGGGGGCACCGGGCCTTTCATAGCCGATGGTTGTGGGCATTTCACAAGGTTCATCATTCGGCGCCGGTGCTGGTGCCTGCGACGGCCAGCCGGGTGCATTTCCTGGAAAAAATCGTTGAGAAACTGATGACCACGGTGACCGTGGGGGCGTACGCCGGGACCTTCTGGTATGCCTGTGGGGGCGAGGTCAGTCGTTACACCCTGTTCGGCGTGACCTACCTGGTGTTGATCCTCAATAGCCTGGCGGCCAATTTGCGCCACAGCCATGTCTGGCTCTCTTTCGGACCGGTGCTGGAACACGTACTGAACAGCCCGGCCCAGCACCAGATTCACCACAGTGACACGCCCCGGCACTTCCACAAGAACTTCGGCACCAACCTGTCACTCTGGGACTGGATGTTCGGCACGCTCTATGTCACCCGCGCCACGCCCGAGCCCATCCGGTTCGGTACGGGGGAGGGCGATCAGGATCGCTACCTGACGGTCTACAGCCTGATCGTCACCCCCTTTGTCGACACCGCGCGCCGGATGGGCTGGGTCAAGCGCCCAATGACCCCAGCCTCGAGCCCATCCGGGCCGCGCCCGTCAGTGTGACACTGGCGATTGGGCAGGCACGGCCTGGGGCTGGCTGCGGATGATCAGCAACCCGGCGGTCGCAATGACCAGGGGCACGATCAGCGCACTGTAGTAGCCCGACGGGCCACCGTGTTCGAGGAACCAGCCGCCACTGGCCGAGCCAATGATGGCGCCGACCCGGCCCAGGGCAATCGCCCAGCCGGTGGCGGTGGCCCGCAAGGCGGTGGGGTAGGCCTGGGCGACCATGTAGTTGAGCACGATCTGCTGACCGCCGATGCCCAGGCCCGCGGCGCCGGCGAGGATGAACACCAGCGACCAGTGGGTACCGCTGTTGGCCAGGCCCCAACTGATGGCGATACCGAACAGGAACAGCGCCAGCAGCAACAGGCGCGCGTTGACTTTCGGCAGGATGATCGCCAGCGGAATGGCGCAGACCACGAACACTGTGTTCACCGCCACGGTGCCCATGGGCGCCTGTTCGGCGGGTAGGCCGGTGGCCTTGAGCACGGTCGGCAACCAGGAAAGGAACATGAACCAGGCGACCCAGTTGAACAGGTAGATGGTCCAGATGCCGCAGGTGGTGCGCGCCAGGCCGCCGGTGAACAAGGAACCGACGCTGGTTTTGATCTCGACTTCGGGCACGCTGAAGGTGCTGCCTGCCGGCGTCTGACGCCCGCTGATGGTGGTGATAATGCGTTCGATCCGCGCGCGCTGGCTGCCCAGGCGATGGCGGGTGAGAAAATGCAGGGAATCCGGCAGCCAGATCATCAGCACCGCCAGCAACACCAGTGGGGCGATCCCGCCCACCAGGAAAATCCCCTGCCAGCCAATCACCGGCAGCATTTTGGCCGCCAGCAATCCACCGAGAATGGCGCCGGCAGGCAGGCCGAGCAGGACGGTGGTCATGATGGTGCCGCGGTTTTTCGCTGGCCCGTATTCCGCTGCCAGCGACAGCACTACCGGGGTTGCACCGCCCATGCCCAGGCCGGCGATAAAGCGCAGGACCAGGATCTGCTCGGTGGTTTGCGCGAATGCGGTTGCCAGGGTGGCGCAACCAAAGAGCGCCACGGCGCCGATGATGGTGGGGCGCCGCCCCAGTTTGTCACCCAACAGCCCCAGCGACATGGCGCCGAGCACCATGCCAACGATGCCAGCGGTGAGGATGGGCGCCAGGGCCCCGGGACCCAGTCCAAAGGCCTGGATAATCGACGGCCCGGTAAAGGAAATGGCCTGGGTATCAAATCCATCGAGGATCGCCACCAGGAAACACAGGGTGAAGATCCGCCACTGGAAGGCGCTGAGGCGCGCGCCATCGATCAGTTCGGGTATGGAATAGTGACTGCTCATGGGGGGCTCCGAGTGCTTTCTAGTTGTAGTTTTTCAGGCGCACCTGTTGAGCATCACGCTAAAGCCTGGGCGGGCCGGGCGTCTAATATCAAATGGGTGCAGCACCATACCTGGTGGGTATGGTGCTGCACTGGGCCATTGCCCTAGGGCGGTGTACTAGTTGGGTACTTTACTTTGTCATTGAGTCGCAAAGTGAGTGGGTGGTATTTCACCGGGAAGTCGCGTTACTGTTGGCAACTAGTGGGTGCTAAAGCCAGGAGTTGTTAGATGTATATAAGATCCAATGTGTATCACGTGTTCATGCAGCAATACCCGGATGCGCACTTTGTGACGGTTTACCATGAAAACGGCCGCGTTTCGGAAATTGCCTCTGGCAAGCGCGAGGGAAAAGTCGAGGTGGTTTTTGTCGGGACCTACGAAGCGACGGGGTGCCTGGTGGTCGAAAGTCGCATCACTGAAGACCCTTGGGGCCTGCCGGAAACGCTCTGCAGCGCAGGTCCCATGCACTACTACAGCCTGGGCGCCGAACGCGCGATGACTCACGCCAACAGCCCGATCTGCTCCAAGCGATGAAGGCACAGCGCGCTTGAAGAAGCCGCATCGCTCAGGTGTTTCGCGCAGAAAGTTAGGCATTACCTGAGGGTTGGACTATGGTCCACTGGGCTTAAGAATATTGTATTTATCATTTAAACCAGGAACTGGAATTCCGCTCGCAGCCTCAATAGCGCTGCGCAGGTCACAAGGATCGTAAAATGCCCAATAGAACTGCACGCCTGACGATACTGATTGACCAGCAGACCAAGAAAGAACTTGAAGAACTTGCTGCGCTGTCTGATCTGACCACTTCGCAAGTTATTCGCAAGCTCATAAAAGACTATCTGGAAGATTCCGATAGCCCGCCGATGCACCCCCAAAAACACCTTATCCAGTAGCCCGTCGGGTTCAGCGCACAGCCGTGGCCGCGGTCTTGTCTCGACCGTCGAGCCACTGTCCGGCAGTGGCTGTCCAAGGCGTTTTTGATGATCGGTAATCCGCCTTTTACGTAAAAAAAGTGTGGTTATTTAAGCACTTAGCTAAAATTTATTTCATTTTTTTACATGTAAATATCTTGTTACAACTCCCTGTGTCGGGTTAATATCGCCCCGCGTTCACCACCACGGTTTATGCATTTTTAAGCCCCAAGTTTCCATCAGCTACTTGGGCTTTTTTTTGCCTGAAATTTGACCTCAAGGCCGGGTAGCGGATATTCCCAGGCCCCATAAGGCCAGGACAAAAGGTTATTAGACCGTCTCCCGGGCCTCTGCTAAAAAAGTAGCTGCACGACAGTCGCCCCGCACCAAGGTGGGTCGACGTGCGACGTGCACTGCATCTCCATTTGCTCAAATGGAAATCGCCCAACATTGTGCTGGGCAACGATCAATGAGTCCGATGCCACCCTTCGGGTCAATTGCTGCGCCTCTGGCCAACTGCTCGCGCAACGCGCAAAGGGCTCATTGATCACTTTCCCTCCTGCTGCCCATCCTCCGCCCGCACTGCCGTTAGAATGACCGCACTTGAACAAGCGGGTGGGTCACTGATGCGCAGAGAAATTGGTTACTGGCACCGGGAAGGGCGCGAGCTGTTCTATTACCTGGAATTCGAACCGCAGACCGCGCAGTTCTTCCTCACCTGCGAGCACAGGCCCCCCGGCGCTGAGATGAGCGTCAGGCGCGTACCGCTGAGCGAAGCCCGCGGCGAGCGTTACTATGAGGATGCCCTGCTGATCATCAAGGAAGAGTTGTTCCGGGATTACCGGATCTGAGCGCAGGGCCAAGGGCAGCCCGGCGCGATCAAGCCGGGCGATTAAGGTGCTACAGTTTTCCCATGCACCTTATCCAGTCGTACCCAGAGACGGAGGCCATTGTCATGTTACTCAACAAACCGGAACAGCAATTGCGACGCGACCTGCAAGGCATTGCATCGGACCTGCGCTGGTCAGCGGTGGACATCAAGGTCATTGCCGAGCGACTGCACCAGGCCGGCAACCCGGCCGACGCGCAGGCGTTGCTGAGGATGTGCGAGGTGTTCGAAAAAACCGAAGCGCGGCTCGTCAGCTACGCCAATGAGGTCAAGGCTCACAAAATCAATCTGAGCACCTGAGCACCTGAGCACGAGTGCCTGGGCTGCATGACCAGAGCTTCAGCCAGGATCTTCCCGCCAGCACCTTCAATCAAGAGCCCCGCGCTCACCCAGTTATCCGCCCATCAAGGAGCAGTCACCCGACTGCTCCCGGCCAAGCCCTGCGCCCGGATAAATTTCAGCGTGCTACTACTATTACTTTTGCCCAGGCCGGGCAAATTCGATAAAGTTAACCATTAGGTCAACTTTTTTCGGTTTGTCGGCCCTTCGCGTCTTCAGGAAGGGTTTCTGTATGACCTGAATTTTCCAGAACACCATAACGACATGGACGGATTTCATAGCCGTCCAGAGGATGATCCATGTCCAACCGTGACATATCCCGGCGCTCCTTCCTGCAGGGCGGGTTGATCGCTGGCGTCAGCGTAACGCTGACACCGCTCAGCTCCCAGGCGCTGGCTGCCTTGATGGAAAACAGCGTGACCGTGCCGTCCGAGCAATGGCTTGGCAACAACGGCAAGGCCCGCATGCGCAACGACTCGCTGTCCAAGGTCTGCGGCAGCAAGGTGTTTGCCCGCGACATCCGTGCCAAGGACATGCCGGGCTGGCCCCAGCAGCAGGGCCACGCGATGCTGCTCAAGACCATTCGTGCCGACCGCCTCTACGAAGGCTTCGACCTGGCGCTGCTGGGTGCCGACCTGCAACCCGATCGCATCGTTACCGCCCAGGACCTGGAGCAGGACGGCATTGTCTTCCCCGAAGACCACGCTCCCGATCCGCTGCTGCCCACCGGTAAGGTACCGATGTTCATCGGCCACCCGGTGGCGATCCTGATCTGGAACGACTTCGAGCGTTTCCGCCAGGCCAAGAACAAGCTCAAGTTCAACGACAAGGCGATCCGCTACGGTGCCCAGGCGCCGCTCTATACCCGCGACCCTTATGGCAGCTTCCGCTACGTGCGGGTGGGCGGTGCGACGTCGGCCGACGAAGACGAATTCGCCAGCCTCAAGGACTCGATCCTGTTCCCGATGATTCGCGAACGCCGCCCGGTATGGAATGCCCAGCCCAACGTGCACGGCAACCTGACCGAGCGCGGGCTGTTTTATGCCGACCGCATGCAGCAGCAACTGCAAACCCCGCCGGAAGGCTGGATGGTCTTTGACGAGCGCTACAAGACGCCGTCCATCGAGCCTGCGGCCCTGGAACCGGACAACGGCAACGGTTGGTACGACCCGGCGACCAAGACCCTGCATTTTGTGGTCGCGACCCAGTGCCCACTGGAAGCCGCCTCGGAAACCGCGAAGATGATCGCGCCGTCGCGTTTCGGCCTCGCCACGCTGAACATGCACCCCGGCTACACCGTGGGTTATGGCTCCAAGGACCACAACATCTTTGTCTACTACGCGGCCCTGGCGGCGTTGTACGGCAACGGTGTACCGGTGCGCCTGGCGAACGATCGCTACGAGCAGTTCCAGAGCGGGATCAAGCGCCACCCGTTCGACATCCGCTACCAACTGGCGGTCGACAAGCAGGATCACAGCTTCAAGATTTTCCGCGCCGACATGACCGTCGACGGCGGTGGCCGGATCAACTACAGCCCTTCGGTGGCGGCAGTCGGTGCTACCGCGGCGCAGTCGATCTACTACATGCCGCAGAACGACCTGCAAGTCACCGCCTACCACTCGCGCGGCGTTGAAGCCGGCTCCATGCGTGGCTACGGCACCCTGCAGAGCATGGCCGCGACCGAAATGATGGTCGACGAGATTGCCGATCGCCTGGGCATCGACGCCATCGCCCTGCGCCAGAAAAACGTGCTGCGCTCGGGCATGAAAAACACCCAGGGCGCGGTGCCGGCCGGGGCCTTGCGCCTGCACGAGATCCTCGAGAAGGCCGCCGCGTTCGACCTGTGGAAAAACCGCAAGGCCTTGAAGCAGGCCGAAGACGCCAAGGACCCTGACAACTGGTACGGGATCGGCTTCGCCATCTGCCAGAAAGACTTCGGCACCGGTTCGGAAGCGCCGATGGCCAGCATCGAGTTCACCGCCGAGGGGCACATTACCCTGCGCCACATCGGCATCGAAATCGGTACCGGCATGTCCACCTCCCAGGCCCTGGTGGTTGCCGACTTCCTCGGCAGCCCGGCCAGCGAAGTCAAGACCGGTGAAACCGAGTGGGACGAGTTGCAGCTGACCAGCAGCGGCAACCCCTACATCATGAGCCAGGCCGAACAGGACAGCGTGCTGCGCAATCCGCGCTGGGTCGGCAAGATTGCCTCGGCATCGTCGGCCACCAACTCGGCCTACTACTTCAGCCATGCCACCCGCGAAGCGGCGCGCGTGCTGTTCAACCACGGCCTGTGGCCTGCCGCCCTGGAAATCTGGCGCCAAGGTCCGTTTGGCGGCCAGGCCAACCCCTACGTGGTGCGCCGTGAAGACGCCCATTGGGTCGACGGCAAGCTGACGGCCAACGGCATGGAACCGCTGCCCTTGGCAGTGCTGGCCAAGCGGGCCCATGAACGTGGGCTGGTGACTGGCGCCACAGTGCATGGTTTCAACCGCTGGAGCTGGGCCGAGGCCGAGTACAGCATCAATGGCGTGCGCGAACGCCTGCCGCTCGATGCGCTGGCCGTGAAGTACGGCGATGGCGCGCCGCAGGCGATCAAGGCGCAGATGAAGTCCGCCGGTTTCCACCTGCTGGACCGTCAGAACGTGGCTTACCCGGCCACGCAACTGAACAACGCTGCCGTCACCTACTACAGCCCGGTGGCGACCATCGTCGAGCTGAAAGTCAACAAAGGGTCGGGCGAGGTGCAAGTGCTCAACCATCACTCCTGGCTCGAATGCGGCCGGGTGTTGGTGCCGGAACTGGTCAAGGGTCAGCTCGAGGGCGGGATCGCCATGGGCATCGGCCACGCGTTGCTGGAAGAGATGCCGTTGTACGAAGGCGGGCCAGGGGAGGGTGACTGGAACTTCAACCGTTACCGTCTGCCGCGGGCCAAGGATGTCGCGGTGTGGAAACAGACCTCGGAAATCCTGCCGCCGTTGTCACCCAGCGACCCGTCCAAGGGCATCGCCGAGGTGGTGATGATCCCGGTGGTGGGTGCCATCGCCAACGCCGTGGCCCACGCCATCGGCAAACGGGTCCGTGACCTGCCTATCACTCCAGCGCGCATCAAGGAGGCCCTCAATGGCTAACCGTCCGCTCCAAATGACCCTCAATGGTCAAACCGTCGGTCCTGTCGAGGTCCCTGATGATCTGCCGATGATCGACTACCTGCACGAGTACCGGAACCTGACCGGCTCGCGCCTGGGTTGTGGCCAGGGCATCTGCCACGCCTGCGTGGTGATCGTCGACAACCCCGATGGCACCAGCGAGGAAGTGCGCACCTGCATCACCGGCGCGCACTACTTCGAGGGCAAGAAGATCCGCACCATCGAGGGCCATGCGACCCGCGACGAGGCTGGCAAGGTCACTGAGCTGAACCCGATCCAGCAGCGCTTCGTCGACGAATTTGCGTTCCAGTGCAGCTACTGCGCGCCGGGGTTCGTCAACGCCGCGACGGTGCTGGTGGAAAAACTGCAGCGTCAGCCGATCAAGCAAAGCCAGCTGGAAGCGGTGATCGAGGACAGCCTCGGCCACCACATCTGCCGCTGCACCGGCTACGTGCGCTACTACAGCGCCACGCGCAACGTGCTCAACGATCTTGGCCTGGTCAAGGAGGGTTGAGCATGAACCGACTACTTAGCGGCGTTGCCACTGCCGTGGGCCTGGCGGTTGCGTTGCTGGCCAGCCCAGCGGTCCTGGCGGCGGACCCACAGCAGGTCAAGCAGGGCGAATACCTGGCGCGGGCGGCCGACTGCATGGCCTGCCACACCGCACCCGGTGGCGCGCCTTATGCCGGCGGCCTGCCGATCGTCTCGCCGTTCGGCACCATTTACGGCACCAACATCACGCCGGACAAGGAGCACGGCATCGGCCTGTACAGCGATGACGAGTTCTTCGCCGCCTTGACCGAAGGCAAGCGGCGCGACGGCGCCAACCTGTACCCGGCAATGCCCTACACCTCCTATCACCTGATACCCCGTGCCGATTCCGACGCGATCCACGCGTACCTCAAGACGATCGCGCCGATCAATCGCGCGGCACCGGTGACCAGCCTGAGCTTCCCGTTCAACGTGCGCCTGGGCCTGATGGGCTGGAACATGCTCTACGCCAAGGACGTCAAGCTGGCACCGGCCGAAGGCAAGGGCGAGGCATGGAAACGTGGCCAGTACATGGTCGACGTGCTCGGTCACTGTGGCGAATGCCACACCCCACGGGGCCTGCCCGGCGCCATGCAGCAGGACAAACGCATGACCGGCGGCCTGCTCAACGGCTACCTGGCGCCGAGCCTGCTGGCCAACGACCTGGCGGCTCGCGGCTGGAACCATCAGGACCTGAGCTCGTTCCTCAAGCATGGCATGAGCGCCCAGGGCACCATGTTCAACGAGATGTTCCCGGTGTTCCACAACAGCACCCAGCACCTCAGCGACCCGGACCTGGCGGCCATGGCCACCTTCCTGCTGGGCGAGCAGCCACCGCAACCGAAGGTGCTCACCGAGGTCAAGCTGGACCAGCTCACTGCCAGCGCCCAACGCGGCCGCCAGGACTACCTGAACGTCTGCGCCGGTTGCCACGGCGGCAATGGTGAAGGCAAGCCGCACATCGCTGTGGCGATGCAAGGCAACACCACCTTGCGCCTGGAAGATCCGCGCAACCTGTTGCGGGTGATCGAGGACGGGATTGGCGAGCAGCAGTTCGCAGGATTCGAGCGCATGCAGCCGATGCCGGGTTTTGCCGACAAGTTGAGCACGCAGCAATCCACCGACCTGATCAACTACCTGCGCCAGGCCTGGGGCGGGCAACCGGCTGATCTGCTGATCAGCCAGATCGAACAACTGAAGGCAGAGGCTCCCGCGGAGCACAAGGCGCACTGATATGCAGCATCTTGACCTGCAAGTGATACGGCGCGCGCTGGCCTGGTCCAGCGCGGGCCAACGTGTGTGGTTGTGCAGTGTGCTCAGTACCTACGGTTCGGCGCCTCGTGCGCCAGGCTCGATGCTGGCGGTCAACGACAGTGGGCACTGGATCGGTTCGTTGTCCGGCGGCTGTGTCGAGGACGACTTTCTCGAGCGCATGGCCGAAGGCCTGTTTGCCGAGGCCGTGACGGTGGTGCGCTACGGCGAGGGCGATGATCCGCGCTCCCAGGTGAAACTGCCCTGCGGCGGACTGCTGGATGTACTGGTGGAAAGGCTCGAGCCCGATTGCGAGGTCCAGGCTCACCTGCGTGAACTGGAGTCCGCGCTATTGGGCCAGCGCCGGCTGATCCGTGAAGTCGACCTGCAAAGCGGTGCTCGCGGCCTGCTGGTCGACCGCGAGCACGGGCCACGCATCGAGCGCGAAATCGATCGGGTGCGGTTGCGTGTCGGGGCGGCTCAACGGCTGTTGCTCGCCGGCTACTCCAGCGTGGCGCAGGCGTGCGCCGAGTTTGGGGTCGGCCTGGGGTTCGAGGTGATCCTCTGTGATCCCCGTGAGGAGGTGCTGGAGGGCGTGGTGCTGGAGCATGTGGAGATTCGCCGCCAGTTGCCCTCGGTGTTCATTGCCGAGGGCGGGTGCCACAGCGACACGGCGGTGGTCGCCTTGACCCATGATCCGCGTATCGACGACCTGGCCATGATGGAAGCCGTACGCACCGATGCGTTTTACATCGGGGTCATGGGCTCCCTGCAAACCTCGCAGAAACGCTTCGAGCGCCTGCGCCGGATCGGTGGTCTGGGGGAGGCCGAGCTGGCGCGGATTCACGCGCCCATCGGCCTGAACCTGGGCAGCAAGACACCGGCGGAGATCGCCTTGGCGGTGCTGGCCGACATTCTGCGCATTCGCAGCGGTATCGCCCGGAATCAGCTCTGATTACCGGTGCTGCACACGGCCCTCAAAGCGCTCGGCTCAGCGGAAGCGTGGCAGGGGCCGGTCCAGCGGTTTGAGCGAGGTCAGCGCGTTCTGGATCAGCGGCGCGTCCTTCTCGATGTCTTGCAGGCGGTCGCGGATTTTCATCGCCGTGGGATGACCGTCATGTTTGTCGACCCAGTCGGCAATTTCCTTGCATGCCGCCGTCAGGCGCGTTTGGCGCGAGTCGAGCAACGTCAGCAGGGTGGTGATGGACTCTTTTTCGGACATGGAAAACACCTCCATTAGTCGAGTAGCGTGGCAAAGGACAACACAGCGCTCGCCCGGTGCATAACCTTGTAGGAGCGAGCCTGCTCGCGATGGACGTCGACGATAATGCGCGGTGCTTGATCAACCGCGTTGTTCTCGGGCTCATCGCTGCAAGTATAGACCCCGTCGTGGAACGGGATTGTTGCCCCCATCAACTATAGATCCCGCTGCAAAACCTGCAAAAACCCCACGTGCTGTTCGTCGCCTGATTCAGCCTGGCAGCGTCTGGCCGACCTCTTGCAGCTGCCAGCCGTGTGCGCTCCAGTGCAGGTGGTGGGTGGGTTGCAGGGCCTGGAGAAACGCGGCGTCGTGGGAGGCGGCGATGAGCGCTCCGCCAAAACCGCGCAAGGCCTGTTCCAGGGCCTGTACGGAATCCAGGTCGAGGTGATTGGTGGGTTCGTCGAGCAGCAGCAACTGCGCGGGGGTATTGCCCCACGATGCGATCGCCAGGGCGGCCTTGAGGCGCTCGCCACCGCTGAGCTGACCCGTGGGCACGTGCACTCGCCGGGCGTCCAGTTGCAACTGCGCCAGGCGGCTACGCACTGCCCCCTCGGACAGCGGGGTGTCCAGCAGATTCAACTGCTCGACCACCGAGCGCTCGGGGTCCAGCAACGTCAGGTGCTGATCCAGGTAGGCACTGGGGACGTGGGTCTGGCACTGGCCGCTGACGGCGGCGCAGTGACCGGCGAGCATTTTGAGCAGGGTCGATTTACCGCAACCGTTGGGACCACTGAGCGCCACCCGCACAGGCCCCACCAGCGTCAGGTCGAGCTGACTGCCCGGCGTTTGCCGGGGTAGCCACGGCAACTGCGCCGCCACCAGGCGGATGACTTGCCGGCTGTTGGGCACTGCGGTGCCGGGCAAGGGGATCAGCACCGGCTCATTGGGGATGACCCGTGCATGGGCCTCGCGGACCTGGGCGTTGAGCTCGGTTTTGCAGGCTTGGTGGGCCTGTCGCACGTGCCCCATGATCTCGCTGGCGCGGCCTTTCATGGTGGCCCGCTCGAAGCGCGAGACGTTGGCGGTCTGCGCCTGCTTGCGCGATCCGGCTGCGTGGCGGGTGATGGTGTCGTGTTCGCGCTGCAGGCGTTGCAGTTCGCGGCGGCGCTGGCTGCGACTGTGCTCCAGTGCCGCGTGGGCCGCCGCTTGCACCACCGAGCGCTGTTGCAGGTAGGCCGCGTAGTTGCCACCGAACACCTGCACCCCCAAGGGCGACAGTTCGACGATGCGTTGCACGCTGTCGAGCAGGCGCCGGTCGTGACTGACCAGGATCAGGCCACCGCGCCAGGCGGCCAGTTGCGCCATCAACCAGTGCCGACCCGAAGCGTCCAGGTGATTGCTTGGCTCATCCAGCACCAGTAAGCCGGCCTGGCTGATAAAGGCGCCGATCAGGGCGATCCGCGCACGTTGACCACCACTGAGGGCGGCCATCGGCTGCTGCGCCGTGAGCCCGGCGAGTCCGGCCTGGGCCAGCATGGATGCGAAGCGCTCGGCCAGGTCCCAGCGCTCGGCAACGTCCTCCAGATCCTGGGCGCGAGCATGACCGGCGGCCAGGCGGGCGAGCGCATCGAGGGTGCTGGCGACGCCTGCCGCCTGGGCGACAGTCTGGCCGTCGACGCACGGGGGTTCCTGTGCCACATAGGCGACGCTGGCGTGGCAGTTCAGGGTTCCGGCGCTGGGTTGCAGTTGGCCGCTGATCAGTCGGGCGAGCACGGATTTGCCGCTGCCATTACGGCCCACAATGGCCGTGGGGCGCTGGTCGAGGCGCAGATCGAGGGCATCGAACAGGCAGTCGCCATCGGCAAACTGAAAGCTGAGTTGGTTCAGGGTAACGAGTGCAGGTAGACGCGTGACGTGAGTCATAGCACCTCCAAAAAATGTCGGAAAAGGCCAACAAGTGCCCCAGGCAGCTTGTTGCGCATACATTTTTGAAAGGCTTAGTTGTTCACGGCGAAAGATCGTCCTGCAGTAGGGAAGGCGGCCAGCCTAGCTTAGATCGGCAAGGCCTTACAAGCCCTGTGGCTTTTGCGAGAGCGTTTGCAGGAACATCATCAGCCCGACTTCTTCGCGGTTCAGGTGCTTGCGTTGGCGTGGCGTGGGCAGTTGCGCCAGGGTGCCGAGCAGGTAGCTGTCGAGCACGGCCGGATGGATGTAGCACTTGCGGCACACGGCAGGGGTGTTGCCCAGTTCCTTGGCAATGCGCTTGACCATCTCGACGATGTGCTGCCTGGCGTCGGTCGCCGACTCCCAGGGCAACTCGCGCAGCGCCGACAGGGCCAGGCTGCTGCCGGCCCAGGTGCGGTAGTCCTTGGCGGTGAAGTCGCCCGCCGTCACTTCATGCAGGTAGGCGTTGATGTCCGAGGAGGTCACGGTGTGCCGTTGCCCGTCTTCGTCCAGGTACTGGAACAGGTCTTGCCCGGGGATTTCCAGGCAGCGCTTGATGATCCGGGCCAGGCGCCGGTCCTTGACGGTGATCTGGTGTTCGATGCCGCTCTTGCCGCGAAACTGGAAGGCGATCGCGCTGCCGTTCAGCGACACATGCCGGGTGCGCAAGGTGGTCAGGCCGTAGGAGCGGTTCTGCCGGGCATATTGGCTGTTGCCAACGCGGATCAAGGTGGTGTCGAGCAGGCTGATGACCGTGGCCATGACCTTGTCGCGGCCATGCCCCGGGCTGGCCAGTTGCGCTTCCAGATGACGGCGCAGCTTGGGCAGTGCCAGGCCGAACTCCAGCAGGCGCGAATACTTGTCGCCATCGCGCACTTCCCGCCAGCGTGGGTGATAGCGGTATTGCTTGCGCCCCCGGGCATCGCGGCCAGTGGCCTGTAAATGGCCCTGGGGGTCGGCACAGATCCACACGTCGGTGTAGGCGGGAGGCACGGCGAGGGCGTTGAGGCGTTTGACTTCCACCGGGTCGGTAATGCGCTGACCAGCCACGTCGAGATAACAGAACTGGCCGCGCAGGATTGTGCGGCGGATACCCGGCTGCGTGTCATCGACATAGTGCAGGTCCGGTGGCAGCGAGTCGGCGGGGGTGAGGTCCGGCATGGCGCTGGGTCCTTGGGCGGGCGGGTATAGCCATTGACCGCAGGCGTCGGCGGTCGTGCCAACGGGTTACGCCAGCACCGCCACGGCCTTGATCTGCGCCCACAGCGCCTGGCCGGGATGCAGTTGCAGATGGTCCCGGGAAAAGCGCGTGATGCGCGCCAGCAGCGGCGTACCGGCGGCATCCAGGCGCACCAGCACATGGGCGGCGTTATCGGCGGCGATTTCGCTGACCACCGTCACCGGCAGCCGATTGAGGATGCTGCTCTGTTCGCCGGCGTGCAAGCTCAGGCTGACATCGCGGGCCTGGACCTTGAAGCGCAATGGCTTGCCCAGGGCCAGTGGCAGATGGGCCACGCGCACGCTCAATTGGCTGTTGGGCAGTTGCAGGGTCAGCAGTTGATAGTCGAGGTCGTAGTCGGTGACCTGGCCGTCGATCACCACGCCGGCATCGTCGCCCAGGGCCAGCGGCAGGTCCAGCCGGGCCAGGGTTTCGCCCACCGGGCCACTGGCCAGGGCCTTGCCGGCGCTGAGCAGGACGATATGGTCGGCCAGGCGCGCGACTTCGTCCTGGGAATGACTGACGTACAGCACCGGGATGTCCAGTTCGTCGTGCAGCCGTTCGAGGTACGGCAGGATCTCGCTTTTGCGCTGGGAATCCAGAGCCGCCAGGGGTTCGTCCATCAGCAGCAACCGCGGGCTGGTGAGCAACGCCCGGGCGATGCCGACGCGCTGGCGCTCACCGCCGGAGAGGTGTTGCGGATGGCGATCGAGCAGGTGGCCGATCCCCAGTAACTGCGTGGCATGGGCCATGTCGACCCGGCGTTGCGCGCGCGGTATACGCCGCCAGCCGAACTCCAGGTTGGCCAGCACCGACAGGTGGGGAAACAGGCTGGCTTCCTGGAACACATAACCCAGCGCCCGCTTGTGGGGTGGCACAAACCGTTTGTGGTGGCTGTCCTGCCAGACTTCGTCGTTGATCTGCACAAACCCCTGTTCGGCCCGTTCCAGCCCGGCGATGCAACGCAGGCAGGTGGTCTTGCCGGAGCCCGAGTGGCCATACAGCGCAGTGACTCCGCGCCCGGGCAGGTCGAGGTCGACATCCAGGGAAAAATCCGGGTAGTGCAGTTGCAGGCGCACGTGAATCGCGTCGTTCATCGGTCAGCTCCAGCCGGTTTTGGTCTTGCGGCTGGAGTACAGCGCCAGCAACACCAGGAACGAGAACACCAGCATCGCCCCGGCGAGCCAATGGGCCTGGGCATATTCCATGGCCTCGACGTGGTCGTAAATCTGCACCGACACCACTCGGGTCTTGTCCGGGATATTGCCGCCGATCATCAGCACCACGCCGAACTCACCCACGGTGTGGGCGAAACCCAGAATAGCGGCGGTGATGAACCCAGGGCGGGCCAGGGGCAGGATCACACTGAAAAAGGTGTCCCAAGGGTTGGCGCGCAAGGTCGCCGCCACTTCCAGGGGCCGGGTGCCGATTGCTGAAAAGGCGTTCTGCAGAGGTTGGACCACGAAGGGCATCGAGTAGATTACCGAGCCGATCACCAGGCCGGTAAAGCTGAAGGTCAGGGTGCCCAGGCCCAGGGCCTGGGTGAACTGGCCGAGAAAACCGTTGGGGCCCAGGGTCAGCAGCAGGTAGAAGCCGATGACCGTGGGAGGCAGCACCAGGGGCAGGGCGACGATCGCCCCGACCGGGCCGCGCAACCAGGAGCGGGTGCGCGCCAGCCACAACGCAATCGGAGTGCCGATGATCAGCAGAATCACGGTGGTCAGGGACGCCAGTTTGACGGTCAGCCAGATGGCGGCAAAGTCGGCACTCGATAGGGTCATTTAGCGCTGGTAACCATAGGACTTGATGAGGGCCGCGGCTTTGGGGCCCTTGAGGTAGTCAACCAGGGCCTGGGCGGCCGGGTTGTCCTTGCCTTTGTTGAGAATGACGGCGTCCTGCTTGATCGGATCATGCAGGTCGGCCGGAACGATCCACGCCGAACCGCTGGTGACTTTGCCGTCTTTGTAGATCTGCGACAAGGCAACAAAGCCGATTTCGGCATTGCCGGTGGACACGAACTGGTAGGCCTGGGTGATGTTCTGGCCTTCGACGATCTTGGCCTTGACCTTGTCGGTCAGGCCCAGCCCGGCCAGGACCTGGGTGGCGGCCAGGCCGTAGGGTGCGGTTTTCGGGTTGGCGATGGACAGGTGCTGGTAGTGGTTGTCGGCGAGCACCTGGCCCTTGGCGTCGACGTAACCCTCTTTGGCCGACCACAGCGCCAGGGTGCCGATGGCGTAGGTGAAGCGCGAGCCCTTGACGATGTCGCCCTCGCTCTCGAGTTTTTGCGGGGTGCTGTCGTCGGCCGACAGGAACATCTCAAACGGTGCGCCGTTCTTGATCTGGGTATAGAACTGGCCCGTGGCGCCATAGGCGGCCACCAGCGTGTGCCCGGTATCTTTCTTGAAGTCGGCGGCAATGGCCTGGATCGGCGCGGTGAAGTTGGCTGCTACCGCCACCTGGACCTCATCGGCGTGCGCCGAACCCAGGGCCAGCAAGGCGATCAGGGACGCCAGGCAAGTCGGCGCGAAACGTGAGACACGAGTTGTCATGAAGCGGCTCCGAGAGGGGGTGGTGAAACGCTGTATAGCCGAATATATAGCGAATCAGCGATGAACGGAACTCTTCAGGGCGGGCTGATTGAGAGGTTGTATACAATTTTCTTGTCGCACCGCGCCTTTGTAGCCGCTGCCGCAGGCTGCGTTGGGTTGCGCAGCGAACCCAACGGTATTGCCAAGTCGAATGAACGTCCTGCGGCCGTTGACGCAGCCTCGCGTTGCTCGACAAGCTGCTACGGGATCTCATCGGCGAGTGATCAGGGTCAACGCTTGCGCGGCCAGGCGTCGGGTCAGTTCGCCCGTGGGCAGTTCGATGCCCAGGTGCACGGCTTGACCGGCCCACAGGTTGCTGAAGTCCGCTTCACCCTGGGCGCGCAGCGGCAGCAAAGCGCCACCGGCCAGCGGGAAGGCCGGGGCTTGCGGGCAGATCGGGCCGAGCTCGCGCATGACCCGATTGATAATGCCCCGGGCCGGGCGTCCGGTGAAAATGTTGGTGATCGCGGTGTCGCTGTCCTTGGCGGTCCGCAGGGCGCGGTAGTGCGAGGCGCTGACCTTGGCTTGTGGAGTGAACAGGTAGGCGGTGCCCAGTTGCACGGCCGAAGCGCCGAGGGCGAACGCGGCGGCAATCCCGCGGGCATCGCCAATACCGCCGGCCGCGATCACCGGCACGCTGACCGCGTCGACCACTTGCGGCACCAGGGCCAAGGTGCCGACCTGGCTGCTCAGGTCCTCGCTGAGAAACATCCCGCGATGGCCGCCAGCCTCGTAGCCCATGGCGATGATTGCGTCACAGCCATGTTGTTGCAGCCAGATTGCCTCATCCACCGTGGTCGCCGACGACAGCACCTTGGCGCCAGTGGCCTTGACCCGATCAAGCAGGGATTTTTCCGGCAGGCCAAAGTGAAAACTCACCACTTTGGGGCGAAACTCCTCGACCACCGCACACGCGGCGGCGTCGAAGGGCGCGCGGTTGGAGACCGGGGTTGGCGCCTCGACATCCACCCCGAGTTCGCGGTAGTAGGGTTCCAGCAGCTGTTTCCATTGCCGCGCGCGCAACTCGTCGGCAACGGGCGGCTGATGACAGAAGAAGTTCACATTGAACGGACGCTGGCTGTGCTGGCCGATAATCGTCAGTTCTTCGCGCAACTGCTCGACACTCAGCATCGCTGCCGGCATCGAGCCCAGTCCGCCGGCGTTACTGGCCTCGATGACCATGGCCGAGCCGGTCGCGCCGGCCATGGGGGCCTGGATGATCGGCAACTCGATGCCGAGCAGGTCAAGAATGCGGGTGTCTGGCCATTGGCTCATCAGCAGAGTGCTCCGGTTGGAAATCGGGTGAGGGGCCTTGGCATCATTGACAGCCATTGGCGGTCTTTGGGTAGAAGCCGTCGCCGAGGGCGAAAATCATAAACTTCTCCTGTAACGTCGAGGATGAATTTTTTACCAGCTTGATCAAGGAGGGAGTGCTCATGAGCATCAAACAACTGGAAGTGCTGCCGTTTCGCGTGTCAGGTTTGCGTGTGCGCACGCTCAATGCGGCGGAGCAACAGACGGCAACCGCACGTATCGGCCCGATGTGGGGGCGATTTTTCAGCGAAGGTCTGTACGAAAAAATATCGGGTAAAACCCCAGAATCCCTGGTGTATGGCGTGTACAGCAGCTATGAGTCCGACGCGAGCGGCTCGTTTGATGTGCTGGCCGGAGTCAGGGTCAATGAGCCCGAGGCGCAATACGCAAGCATCGAGGTACAAGGCGGGCAATACCTGGTGTTCGATGCCCAGGGTGCGATGCCGGGCGCGGTGATCGAGGCCTGGGGCCGGGTGTGGGGGTATTTCGAGGCGCATCCGCAGATCAAGCGCCGCTTCGCCACGGACTTCGAGGCCTACACCGGTCCCGACAGCGTGGCGGTGCACATCGGGATTTTCTAGGGCTGGTTTTCCCGGTCCAGCAGTTGCCGCTTGCGCTCCACTCCCCAGCGATAGCCTGAGAGCTCGCCATCGCTGCGCACCACCCGGTGGCAGGGAATCGCCACCGCCAGGTGGTTGGCGCCGCAGGCCTGGGCCACGGCGCGAAAGGCCTTGGGCGCACCGATCCGCTGGGCGATGTCGGCGTAGCTGGCGGTACTGCCCGGTGGAATCTCGCGCAGCGCCATCCACACCCGCTCCTGAAAGGCCGTGCCACGTACATCCAGCGGCAGGTCGAGGCCGAGGGCGGGTGCTTCGATAAACCCAACGACTTTGGCCACCCAGTGCTCGAAATCCGGTTCGGCGCCGATCAACGTCGCCTGGCTGAAGCGCTGTTGCAGGTCTTCGAGCAAGACGTTGGGGTCATCGCCCAGGAGAATCGCACACACCCCACGCTCACTGCGCGCCACCAGGATCGCCCCCAGGGAGCATTGGCCGACGGCAAAGCGGATCTCGGTGTTTTGCCCCGAGGCGCGGTAGTCACTGGGTTTCATGCCGAGCAGGTGATCGGCGGATTCATAAAAACGGCTGTTGGAGTTGAAGCCGGCGTCGTACAGCGCCGCGGTCACGGAGTCGGCGGATTCCAGGCGTTCACGCACCCGCCGCGAACGCTGGGCGGTGACGTAGCCCTTGGGCGTGAGGCCGGTGACGGCCTTGAACACCCGGTGAAAATGGAATGGGCTCAGGCCGGCGCTGGTGGCCAGTTCGCCCAGGCTGGGTGGGCTCTGGGCCTGCTCGATCTGCCGGCACGCGGCGGCCACCAGGGTCGCATGCTGGGTGGCGACCAGGGTCTGGTCCGCCGCCGCCCGCTTGCTGGCCCGAAAACCCGCGGCCAGGGCTTGTTCCTCGGTGTCGAAGAACACCACGTTCTGCGGTTTGGGCAGGCGCGCCAGGCTGCTGGGGCGGCAGTAGATCCCGGTGGTCTTGACCCCGTAGACAAACTGCCCGTCGGCACGCGGGTCGCGGGCCACGACCGCGGCCCAGCGCGGGTCTTGCTCGATACTGTGTTTGGCTTGGGACATGACGCGCCACCCTGTGAAGATTTGCCTCAGGGTAACCGCTGCAACGGCGCAGGGCACCCGGCGGCTTGCGCTCGAATTCGCCGTTTCAGCCGGCAGTACGCAGGGTGAAGTTGATGCGCTGGGCGCCCAACTGTGGATGCAGGCCTTCTTTGAGCGGTAACACCCCGTGATAACGCAAACGATCGACGCCGCCCCAGACCACCACATCGCCGTGCAACAACGGCACCCGCTGGCTCTTGTCGCTGCGTTGCATGCCGCCGAACAGGAACATCGCCGGCAGGCCCAGGGAGATCGAGACGATGGGCGGCTCGTAGGAGCCTTCGTTGCGGTCCTGATGCAACGACATCTTCGCCCCCGGCAGGTAGCGGTTGATCAGGCAGGCATCCGGGGCGAAATCGGCGAAACCGGTCTCGCTCGCGGCGCATTGCGCCAACTCCCGGAACACCTGCGGCATCGGTGGCCAAGGCAGGCCACTGACAGGGTCGAGCGCGGTGTAGCGGTAGCCGCTGCGGTCGGTGGTCCAGCCCAGCGCCCCGCAATTGCTCAAACCCACCGACATGGTGAAGCCGCCGGGGGTGAGCATGTTGCGAAACGGCGCCGCCTTCAGCGTTTGCTCCAGTGCTGCGAGCAGGCGTGGCACCCAGGGCAGGGCGAAGCCGCGCAGTACGAATGCCTGGGGGCCGAGCTGTTCGGTTCGCGCCGGTTGCTGGTCGGCGTCGGCAAACAGGTCGAGGGTGGTCGGGCCCAAGGGCTCACTGTGCATCGTGGAATATCACTCCCAGGGTATGTCGTTGGCCGCTGTGCAGGCGACTGACGCCATGGCGCAGGTTGACCCGGTAGTCGCCGCGAACCCCGGCCATCGGTCGCTGATGCACCGCAAAAATCAGCGCATCACCTTGCTCCAGGCGCATCACCATGGGCCGCGATTGCATCCGCGGGCGCTGTTCAGTGAGCACCAGCTCGCCTCCCGTGAAGTCTAGCTCGGGCGCTGACAGCAGGATTGCCACTTGTAGGGGAAATACGTGTTCGCCATACAGGTCCTGGTGCAGGCAGTTGTAGTCCCCAGGACCGTATTGCAGCAACAGCGGTGTCGGGCGCTGTTGGCCGGCGTCGTGACAGCGTTGCAGGAAGGCCGGATGTGCCGGGGGAAAGCGGCCAGGCAAGCCCAGGCGTGCCTGCCAGCGATTGGCCAAAGGCACCAGGCGCGCATACAGGGCGCTGCGCAATCGCTGGACTGGCTCGGGCAGCGGGTAGTCGAAGTATTGATACTCGCCACGACCGAAACCGTGCCTGGCCATCACCACCCGAGCGCGAAACAGCCCGGGTTGCTCGTACATCGCCCGCAGGTCCTGGCATTCCGGGGCATCGAGCAGGCGGGGGACCACGGCACAGCCGTCCTGATCGAGGCGCTGCTCCAGTGACGGCCAGGGCAGGTGGTCGATACGTTCGAGCAGCGACGGTTGGATCGCCGCGGCGAGGTCGTTGGGCAAAGGGGTATGCAGGGAAGAGACGCGCATTGCCGGCTCCTGGGCCAAGGTCGAGGAGGGCCAGTCTGGGCCGCTCGACGCGAGGCAACACTCCGCGGCTTGCGGTCAAATTGTGCCGGTTTGGCCGAGCGCCGGGCTGCTTACAACGCCTTGCTCACGCTGATATCGGTGATCACGTCCGAGCTGTCGCCATGGATCGCCGCCAGAGCGGCCTTGGCCTCGTCTTCGGTGCCATTTACCAGTTGGGCGAACTCGAAGCGGCGCTCGCCGTTGAGTTTGTACTTGATGACGTACTTGGTCGTTGGAGTCACGGGTGTACCTGTCTGTCGCGGAGCGGGCGGGGAATCAGCTGAATTTGGAGCTGGACCGGCGAACGATCTTGATCGAGTGGGTCAGCGTCGGCTTGCGGGTCACGCTGATCGCGCGGCTGGTGACCGTGTCGATGGTGATGTTCCAGAAACCGGTGCTGGGTGCGGTGATTCTCGCCGGGAAGGTGTCGAATGCGCCGCCGTGGTAAGAGTGACGACCGCCGTTCTTGAAACTGCGGAAGTTGGCGTCGCTCATCAGGCGGATGTTGCAGGTCTGGGAGCATTGAATGACGACGATGTCATCTTCGTTGAGGTGCTCGCGCTGGTGGATAAATTTCATGGGCGCCTCCAGAAGGGCTTTTTCTAGCAAATCAAAACGATAGCATGGACGATGGCCCAGTTTATCAGCGAAGGCCTCGGAAAAGCGGGCCGCTGGGAGCCGGTTTGACAATTAAAAACAGTTATCCGCGATTATTTACGCGATAAAGCAGGACAGGCCGGAGAAAAAGCGCATTTACGCTGTCCGAGGGTCTTTATCGGAGGATTTGTATGAAGCAGGGCGTTTTGTTGCTGGCATTGGTGATGAGTGGGTGTGCGACAGTCTCGGACATCAATCAGAGCCCGCCCACCATGAACGTGATTTCAGGGAAGAAGCCGCAGGAATATGCCAATTGTGTCGCCGAAAAGCTGGCCAAGAGCCGGGGCGCGGTACAAATGGAGCCGCACAAGGATGGGATGCGGGTCATCGTGCCGGGCAAGCTGTCGACCGATCCGGCAGCGGTGTTCGACATCGAAGAACGGTCCGGCGGCAGTAGCATCAAGCTGCATGAGAGCCTGTCCAATGTGCCGATGCGCCCAGGTGACATCGGGGTTGCCGCCAACGAGTGCATCTCCGGCTAAGGCCAGACCACCCGCGGCCACGCCCCCCAAAAGCCCGACCCGGACCTTCCCGGCTCGGGTTTTTTTGTGCCTCGACATAATCGCTGGACACGCCGATTATCCTGAGTGGGCGCGAGCCTGCTCGCGATGGTCGTCCACCCGGACGCGCATAGCCTGAGCGGTTGAGATAGCCGTCACAATCACTTACTCTTTATAGGCTTATGCAAACTAAGTCTAAGCTTATAACTAAAAAAAGAGGGTTAGAGATGGATTTCAAACCGACCGTACTGGGCAGCCTGATGCTCATTGCTGTCAGCGTCGTGAATGCCGACGACGGACAGAAAATCTATACCCAGGGCGGTGCGTTGCCTGCCGCTACAGCCTGCTTTGCCTGTCATGGTGCCGATGGCATGGGCATGCCAGCGGCCGGATTTCCCCGGCTGGCCGGTTTGTCGGCGGGTTATCTGAGTAAACAACTGGCGGACTTTCGCAGTGGCTCGCGGGTCAGCCCGGTGATGCAGCCGCTGGCCAAGGCGTTGAGCGAGAGCGAAATCCAGGCGGTCACCAGCACCCTGGCGGCCATGCCGGCGCCGACCACCGCGCACGTGACACGCAACACCACGCCGACGGAGCCTGGCGCGCGGTTGGCGTTGCGCGGTGCCTGGGATCGGCAGATTCCCGAGTGCGTGATGTGTCACGGCCCCGGTGGGGTCGGCGTGGGCACGGCGTTTCCGCCACTGGCTGGGCAGTCGGCCAGTTACCTGGTCGGGCAATTGAACGCCTGGCGTGACGGCACCCGGCATAACGACCCCAATGACTTGATGGGGCACATCGCCAAATCCCTGACCCCGGATGAAATCAAGGCGGTCGCCGACTACTTTGCGACACTGGGCAGCCAGGAGGCCAAGCCATGAAATTCCTATCCCTCGCTCCATTGGCCCTGGCGCTGGTCAGTCTCAACGGGTATGCCGCCCAGACCGTGATGGACGACCAGTCTGAACTGAAGATCCCGGCCGCCACTAGCGCAAAAGTCGAGTATTTCCAGGCGCCGGCCGAGCATGAGTTGCCGGACAACGCCTTTGGCAAGCTGGTGCGCCAGGGCCACAACCTGTTTGTCGACACCAAGCGCCAGGCCCCGGCCTATGTGGGTAATGGCCTCAATTGCAGCAACTGTCACCTGGATCAGGGCCGTTTACCCAACTCTGCGCCGTTGTGGGGGGCTTACCCGATGTACCCGGCGTATCGTAAGAAAAACGACAAGGTCAATACCTTCGCCGAGCGCTTGCAAGGCTGTTTCGAGTTCAGCATGAACGGCAAGCCGCCAGCGGCCGATGGCCCGGAAATCAGCGCGTTGTCGGCCTACGCCTATTGGCTGGCGACCAAGGCACCGATTGGCGTCGAGCTTGCCCGGGCGCGGTTATCCGGAAGTCAAGCAGCCGGCCAAGGGTTACGACATTGCCCAGGGCGCGCAGGTCTACAAGGCCCAGTGTGCGGTGTGCCACGGCGACAGCGGGCAGGGACAGAAAGTCGGCCAGGACTACGTGATGCCACCGCTCTGGGGTAAGGACTCCTACAACTGGGGAGCGGGCATGCACCGTATCAACACCGCGGCTTCGTTCATTCAGTACAACATGCCCCTGGGCAAGGCGCAGAGCCTCAGCGATCAGCAGGCGTGGGACGTGGCGGCGTTCATCAACAGCCATGAGCGGCCCCAGGACCCGCGGCTGATCGATGGCTCCGTGGAGAAGACCCGGGTGAAGTTCCATGCCAACGACGGGGTCAATCTGTATGGGCAAACCGTTGATGGCGTGCTGATTGGCCAAGGCATCCGGTAAACTGTCGTCCAACGACACAATGCCGCCCTGGGCGCAATGCTGGTTGAACAGCATCGGGCCTTGGGCGGCATTGTCATCAATGGAGCAGGCAATGAAGCGCGAGCAAGTCCGAGAGCGGCATGCAGAGGGTCACATCTCTGCCACCCATGTGATCCAGAATCCGGCGACACCGGGGGAGTGGATCGTGTTTTTCAAGAAAAGTGCAGGGCGCAGTTTTTTCCTGGTGGACGACAATGACGAAGTCGAGTCATTCAGCCACCTGGATGACTTGGTCGAGACCATACGGGGCCTGGGCATCAAGTTCGCGGAAATTCACATGTAACGGCCCAGGGCCTAGTTACATACCACCACTACGCTGCGACTCTTGAAGTTGCCGACATCAGCGCCCAGGGTCTTGTCGCTTTCCTTGAGCGCTGGCGTGCCCTCGGAGCCGACAATCTTGTAGCCCGTACCGGCGCAGGACGCGTCGGCTTTTTCGTAGCAGGTGGCCCAGGAATTGGCTTGACCTGAACAATCGATCGACAAGCCTTGCTGGCCATCGTCCAGGTACGTCTTGGACGCCGTGGCACAACCACTCAAGACCAGTACCGCCATCACAGCCAGGGTTATTTTCATCGGATCGTTGCCATCAGGGGGGGAGGGGCGTCAGGCGCAGAGAAGGCCTTGTAGCGAGAGGTTATAGCGAATGGCCATTTCGGTACAGACAAACACAAAAAAGCCCCGCACAGGGCAGGGCTGTTTGACCAGGCACCTTACTCGGGCTTGGCCCCACGACGCTTGGGCGCGGGCGGGGTGTCTTGCAGCACCGACGCCACTTCGATGGCCATGGCTTCAGTGGGGAAAGGTCCGGCGATGTTTTCGCCACCGGCGCTGTCGACCCACCATTGGCCGTCTTTGGCCTTGTTGATCAGGTATCCGTTCACGCTTTTTGCTGCCGACATCTATCTGCCTCGTTGGCTGGTTCAATTGCTCAATGATAGCGGTAAATGTGCCTGAGGGTCTTCCCTGGTCTAAAGTGAAGCCTTTGCGGAACTATCGTTAAGATTATTTCTCTATGATGGCATCGGTTAGCCAGTGCGGGGCATTGTAAGGTACACGCCGCCTGATTAGACTGCGCCGAAACTCGTACACACAGCCCTTTCAAGGACTTTTATGATCAAGAAATGCTTGTTCCCAGCAGCCGGTTACGGTACTCGCTTCCTGCCAGCGACCAAGGCCATGCCTAAAGAAATGCTGCCGGTGGTGAACAAGCCACTGATCCAGTACGGCGTCGAAGAAGCATTGGACGCTGGCCTGACTGAAATCTCCATCGTCACCGGTCGCGGCAAACGCGCCCTGGAAGACCACTTCGACATCAGCTACGAGCTGGAAAACCAGATCAAGGGCACTGACAAAGAGAAGTACCTGGTCGGTATCCGCAAGCTGCTCGATGAGTGCTCGTTCTCCTACACCCGTCAGACCGAAATGAAGGGCCTGGGCCACGCGATCCTCACCGGTCGTCCGTTGATCGGCGACGAACCCTTCGCCGTCGTGCTGGCGGACGACTTGTGCGTCAACCTGGAAGGCGACGGCGTCCTGACCCAGATGGTCAAGCTGTACAAACAGTACCGCTGCACCATCGTGGCGATCCAGGAAGTCGACCCGCAGGAAACCCACAAGTACGGGGTGATCGCCGGTGACTTGATCGGTGACGACCTGTACCGTGTGCGCAACATGGTGGAAAAACCAAAACCTGAAGATGCGCCGTCCAACCTGGCCATCATCGGTCGTTACATCCTGACCCCGGACATCTTCAAGCTGATCGAAGAAACCGAGCCGGGCAAGGGTGGCGAGATCCAGATCACCGACGCCCTGATGAAGCAGGCGCAAGACGGTTGCGTGATTGCCTATAAGTTCAAGGGCACCCGTTTTGACTGCGGCGGCGCCGAAGGCTACATCGAAGCCACCAACTTCTGCTTCGAGCACTTCTACAAGACGGGCAAGGCGTACTGATAACGCCTGGGCATCCCGTTCTGAAAAGCCACCTTCGGGTGGCTTTTTCATTTTTCAACCCCGTATTGTTCGCGGCGCAGACCCGCACTGCGTCAGCAGGTATGCTGGTGTCCTGCCGAGGAGATAGAAATGGCCTACGATTTTGACCTGTATGTGATTGGCGCCGGTTCCGGCGGTGTACGCGCGGCACGCTTTGCCGCCGGTTTTGGTGCAAAAGTCGGCGTGGCCGAGAGCCGCTATCTGGGCGGCACCTGCGTCAACGTGGGGTGCGTGCCCAAGAAGTTACTGGTCTACGGCGCACACTTTGCCGAAGACTTCGAGCAGGCGGCGGGCTTCGGCTGGAGCCTGGACGAGGCGCAGTTCGACTGGGCCACGTTGATCGCCAACAAGGACCGCGAAATCAACCGTCTCAACGGTATCTATCGCAATCTGCTGGTCAACAGCGGGGTGACCCTGCATGAAGGCCACGCCCGGATCGTCGCGCCCCACACCGTCGAGATCAACGGCGAGCACTTCAGTGCCAAGCATATCCTGATCGCGACCGGCGGCTGGCCGCAGATCCCGCAGATCCCCGGGGCCGAGCACGCCATCAGCTCCAACGAAGCGTTTTTCCTCAAGACCCTGCCCAAGCGTGTGCTGGTGGTGGGTGGCGGCTACATCGCCGTCGAATTCGCCGGGATCTTCCACGGCCTGGGCGCCTCGACGTCCTTGCTGTATCGCGGTGACCTGTTCCTGCGCGGCTTTGACGGTGCGGTGCGCAAGCACTTGCAAGAGGAGCTGACCAAGCGCGGCATGGACCTGCAGTTCAATGCCGACATCGAGCGCATCGACCGGCAAGCCGATGGCAGCCTGAACGTGACGCTCAAGGATGGACGCAAGCTGGAAACCGATTGTGTGTTCTACGCCACCGGCCGTCGGCCGATGCTGGACAACCTGGGGCTGGAAAATACGGCGGTCAAGCTCGACCAGAAAGGCTTCGTCGAGGTCGACGAGCTGTACCAGACCGCCGAGCCGTCGATCCTGGCGATTGGCGATGTCATCGGTCGTGTGCAACTGACGCCGGTGGCCCTGGCCGAAGGCATGGCTGTGGCACGTCGTCTGTTCAAGCCCGAGCAGTATCGCCTGGTGGATTATCAGATGATCCCGACCGCCGTGTTCAGCTTGCCGAACATCGGCACGGTCGGCCTCACCGAAGAGCAGGCCCGCGAGGCAGGCCATGAGGTGCAGATTTTCGAAAGCCGGTTCCGGCCGATGAAACTGACCCTGACCGAGTGTCAGGAGCGTACGCTGATGAAGCTGGTGGTCGACGCCAAGACCGACAAGGTCCTGGGTTGCCACATGGTCGGTCCGGAGGCGGGCGAAATCGTCCAGGGCCTGGCGATTGCCTTGAAGGCCGGCGCGACCAAGCGCGACTTCGACGAAACCATCGGCGTGCACCCGACGGCCGCCGAAGAGTTCGTCACCATGCGCACGCCCGTGGCCGGTTAAGGTTCTTCCGACTGCGCCGGAGCCGGGACCGGGACCGGCTCCGGCGCTGCTTGCTTGGCCACCGCCAGATGCAATGCCTGGAGGCTGGCTTCGGCGCTGGCGGCCCGCCGCTCAAGTTCCACGTTGGCTTGCAGGTGCTCGCTGGCGGCCTGTTTGGCGCTGGTGCTTTCCAGCACCGCCACCCGCAGACGTTCCTGCAACAGGGTGGCTTCGGCCTCGTTGCGGCGGATCTGCTCCTGGGCTTGGGCCTGACGGGTCTCGCTGTGCTTGAGTTGATCCTGCAACAGGTGCAGCTCACGCACGGTGCCGCGATTCTCGGTCAGCAGGCGTTCGTTATCGCGGTTGAGCTGGGTGATCTCGTCCTGGCGAACCATGGCGCTTTGCTGGGCCTGGCGCAATTCCATCTGGATCTGTTGCACTTGGCCTTCATGGCGCCGTTGTTCCTGCTCGCGCTGGTCCTTGATGGCCTCGCGATAGTGCTCCAGGGCGTCGCGGGCGTGCAGGTGTTTTTCTTCCAGTGAGCGGATCTGCTCATCCTTGTCGTTCAAGCGCAATTCAAAATCACTGAGGGCCTGGCTCAAGCCGGCATTGCGAGTCTGTTCGCCTTGCAGCAATGCGCGGGTGTCGTGTAAGGCGGCGGACTCGCTGGCCAGGGTCGCGCCTTGGGTCTGCAATTGGTGGGTCAGTTGAGCCTGCAGTTGCAGGGCTTCGGCCAATTGGCTTTCCAGCGCCTTGCGCGCTTGCTCGAAACCTTCCAGGGCTTGGTCGATGCGTTCCTGGCCCTGTTCCCTCAGGCGTTGCGCCAGGCGCGCCACCAGCCCGGTCAGTTCGTCGTCAATCTGTTCCTGTGGCTCGCTCTGGCGGGCCGCGACCTCGTCGTCCAGCTCCTTGAGGTAGCGATGAATGGTGGTTTTGGAACCGGTATTGCCCATCTCGATACGTACTGCATCAATGCTGGGGTTGTCGCCGCGCGCCAGGATGGCCATGCGTGCCGCCTGCACTACAGCCTTGTTTATACCGCCCCGAGCCATGTTTTCTCCTGCCTTTGCGTAATGTAGTACGTACTTTGTATGGGCGGCGAGTGTATCACGCGGCCCAGCGCCTCATGGCGGGCGTCAGCCGTGAGCGATGTGGTTCGAGCGGGGTGCCGGGGATTTTTTGCTGAGACGGTTTTCTTCTATTAAGAGGGGTGGCTAATAGCGAAAGCCAATGAGCGGCATGAGGTTTGCCAATGAGCCATCAGGCGATCGGTTGGGTAGGATTCACCTCATCAACTTTTCAACCCTGACGGAGAGTCAACGATGCCTATCATCAACAGCCAAGTTAAACCCTTCACCGCTACCGCTTACAAAAATGGCGATTTCGTACAAGTGTCGGACGCCGATCTGAAAGGCAAATGGTCTGTCGTATTCTTCTACCCGGCTGACTTCACTTTCGTTTGCCCAACCGAGCTGGAAGACCTGGCCGACAACTACGCTGAATTCCAGAAGCTGGGCGTCGAGATCTACAGCGTTTCCACCGACACCCACTTTGCCCACGCAGCCTGGCACAACACTTCGCCAGCCATCGGCAAGATCCAGTACACCATGATCGGCGACCCGACCCATGTCATCTCCCGCAACTTCGACGTGTTGATCGAAGAAGCGGGCCTGGCAGACCGTGGCACCTTCGTGATCAACCCTGAAGGCCAGATCAAAATCGTTGAGCTCAACGATGGCGGTGTAGGTCGTGACGCTTCCGAGCTGCTGCGCAAAATCAAGGCTGCACAGTACGTCGCCGCTCACCCGGGCCAAGTCTGCCCAGCCAAGTGGAAAGAAGGCGAGGCCACCCTGGCCCCGTCCCTGGACCTGGTCGGCAAGATCTGAGTCAGTGACTCGCGATACCAGGGCGGTACGCCGCACCTAAGTCAGCTGCACCGCCCTCAAGACGCCCGGGCGAGATTCGCTCGGGCGTTTTTTTTAGAATTGAACAAAGGAGATCGCCCGTATGTTGGACGCCAATCTTAAAGCCCAGTTGAAGTCATACCTGGAACGGGTCACCCAGCCGATCGAGATCGTTGCCTCCCTCGATGACGGTGCGAAATCCCAGGAAATGCTCGCATTACTGCAAGACGTTGCCAGTCTTTCCAGCCAAATTACCTTGCTCGACAACGGTGCCGATGCACGCAAGCCATCGTTCTCGATCAACCGCCCAGGGGCCGATATCAGCCTGCGTTTCGCCGGCATCCCGATGGGCCACGAATTCACCTCCCTGGTGCTGGCGCTGCTGCAAGTCGGCGGCCACCCTTCGAAGGCCAGTGCCGAAGTGATCGAACAGATCCGCTCGCTCAGGGGTGAGTTCCACTTCGAGACCTACTTCTCGCTGTCCTGCCAGAACTGCCCGGACGTGGTTCAGGCGTTGAACCTGATGGCAGTGCTCAACCCCAATATTCATCACGTCGCCATCGACGGCGCGCTGTTCCAGGCTGAAGTCGATGAGCGTCAGATCATGGCGGTGCCCAGTGTTTACCTCAATGGCGTGAACTTCGGTCAGGGCCGCATGGGCCTGGAAGAAATCCTCGCGAAAATCGATACCAGCGGCATCGAGCGCCAGGCCGAGAAAATCAGCGCCAAGCCAGCGTTTGATGTGTTGGTGGTGGGCGGTGGCCCGGCCGGTGCGTCAGCTGCCATCTACGCGGCCCGTAAAGGCATTCGCACCGGTGTTGCCGCCGAACGTTTTGGCGGTCAGGTGCTGGACACCATGGCCATCGAAAACTTCATTTCCGTACAGGAAACCGAAGGCCCAAAACTGGCGGTCGCCTTGGAAGAACACGTCAAGCAATACGACGTCGACATCATGAACCTGCAGCGGGCCGATGCCCTGGTGCCAGGCCAGAACGGCGAGCCGCACCAGGTCAAATTCGCCAGTGGCGCGACCCTCAAGGCCAAGACTGTGATTCTGGCCACCGGTGCCCGCTGGCGCGAAATGAACGTGCCGGGCGAACAGCAATACCGCAACAAGGGTGTTGCCTACTGCCCGCACTGTGACGGCCCATTGTTCAAGGGCAAGCGCGTGGCCGTGATCGGCGGCGGTAACTCCGGGGTCGAGGCCGCCATTGACCTGGCAGGGATTGTCGCCCACGTGACCCTGCTGGAGTTCGACGTGCAACTGCGCGCCGATGCGGTCTTGCAGCGCAAGTTGCACAGCCTGCCGAACGTCACGGTGATCACCCATGCGCAAACCACTGAAGTCACCGGCGACGGTCAGAAGGTCAATGGCTTGCGTTACAAGGATCGCCAGTCTGGTGAGACCCTGACCGTCGAACTCGAAGGCATCTTCGTGCAGATCGGCCTGCTGCCTAACACCGATTGGCTAAAAGGCACTGTCGAGCTGTCGCCACGGGGCGAGATCATCGTCGATAACCGCGGTGAAACCTCGATTCCCGGGGTGTTTGCCGCCGGTGACGTGACCACCGTGCCGTACAAGCAGATCGTGATTGCCGTAGGCGAGGGCGCCAAGGCCTCGTTGAGCGCCTTCGACCACCTGATCCGCACATCGGCCCCGGCCTGAACCTTAGGGCTGAAAACAGCAACCTGCAGGAGCGAGCGAGCCGCAAGCGGGCGCTCGCTCCTACAAGAGCTCGCGGCTACGGCAGCAGTGGGGCTGGCTGGATGATTTCGACCCAATAGGCATCCGGGTCCTTGATGAACGCCAGGCTCTTCATGCGGCCATCATTCAGGCGTTTCTGGAAATCACAGCCCAGGGCTTCGAAGCGCTCGCAGGCGGCGCGGATGTCTGGGACCGAAATGCAGATATGGCCAAAACCGCGCGGGTCGGTGTTGCCGTTGTGGTAGGCGAAATCCGGATCGTTCTCAGTGCCGTGGTTGTGGGTCAGCTCGAGAATCCCCGGGATCGACTTCATCCACTCGGTACGAGCTGCCGCGTCGGCGGGGATCTGGTTTTTGTCGACCAGGGCCAGGAAGTACAGGCTGAACTCGGCTTCCGGGAAGTCGCGTTTTTCCACCAGGCTGAAGCCGAGGATGCGTGTGTAGAAATCCAGGGACTTGGTGATGTCCTTGACCCGCAGCATGGTGTGGTTGAACACGAATTGCTGGGTGGCTGTGTCAGGTTGGGCAGTGACGCCGGGGAAGGTGTTCAGATCGTGCAGGCTCATGGGCCCTCCGGAAAATATGTGGGGCAAACGACGCTCCAGTCGATGGAGCTGTCCTTGGGCTTAGGCGGCCAATGATACGCAAGGGAGGGGAGCCGGCCAATGCACAAAGCTCCGGCTATTGCCTGGAGGCCCGGCTGGGCTCAGACTTTGCGCCTTACCTCGCCAGTGTCTTGCCTGATGATCCGAGCCATTCGATCCCTGTTGCTGTTATCCAGTCTGTTTGCCGCCGCTGCGGGTGCGCAACCTCAACTCGCCGAAGTCGCCTGGCCCAGTGGTTGGCAGGTTCAGGCCCTGGAGCCGGAGGCCGCGCCGGACGAGGCGTCGGCGAAGGTTTCACGCCAGCGCGCGGTGAAAAACGATGAGAACGGCGACACGATACTGGTCATGGAGTTGACCATGACTCAGGTTGAAGTCGGGCATGTGGTCAACTTGCAGGGGGTGCTGCTGGAAATGCGCAAGTCGATCCAGAAGGACTTCTTTCAGGGCGGCTACCAAAGTGTGTGCAACAAGATTCATCCCGCTACATTGAGTCGCCTGGCGGCCCTGGAAACCACCTGCACCATTACCCAGAATGGACGTCATGTGTTGTCGCAAACACTAGTGGCCGCGGTAGAGGCAGATAAGGCCTATGTATTTTCCTACGCCGGACAAGCCGATGCGTACGCAGCAAGTCAGAAAGAAATACAGGCGGTGCGTGAAAGTTTGAAACTTTAGTTCCAGATTGCAGTACACACGAGGCAATGGCGGCTGGCCAGTTCTTTAGCCGTAAGGACTAACTAAAAAGGTAATTGTGCCGGCCCAGGGTAGTTAGCGGATTTTTCAGCTAGATCGGCGAGCATCGTTACTTAAAATCCGTGAGGCATAAAAAAGGTTCTTCACGGATTACCGGGAAAGACGCTCTTGATCTTCATGAAAAAGAACTCGCTATCCCGGTAACCGTACGCCATTCGCTTGATGACCTTTATTCGATTATTTATTCCTTCCAACTGACCGGTGTGCATCGGCCAGCGAACCCGGCTGACGATGTCCCGCCAGTAAGTCTTTAGCCGTTTGGCGAACTGGATCAGTGCCGGTATTTCGCTTTCATGCGCATGGCGCAGCCATTGCTTCCAGGCCGATCGCCAACCCCAAGCGGTGCTCGGCGTCCAAAGCGTTTTGAGTTCAGTCTTCATCAAATAGACCTTCATCAACGCGTGGTTGGCCGCCAGCAGATCCTCCAAGCGGACCTGTTGCTCCGGTGTTTTCAGGTTCTGCGGGTTGCGCAGGAGCAGCCAACGCGCCTGCTTGATGACCTGTCGGGCCGGCTTGTCATGACGCAGTCGATTGGCTTCGTCGACACGAACCCGATCAATCACCTCTCGGCCATACTTGGCCACCACATGGAAGAGGTCGTAGACCACTCGCGCGTTGGGACAGTGCTGACGAACCTCCAGGTCAAAAGCGGTGTTCATGTCCATTGCCACCGCTTCGATTCGGGCGCATCCCTCTGGCCCCAGCTCTTCGAAAAACGGCCTGACCGCCGCCCGGCTGCGGCCTTCGCCGATCCACAGCACTCGTCGTGTATCCGCATCCAGCACCACACTGGCGTAACGATGGCCCTTGAACAGGGCGAACTCGTCCATCACCAGACGCCGTGGTTGCGCCTTCGGCAGATCGCTCAATGCCGCTTGCAAGGCACGACGCTCCAGCAACCGAACGGTGTCCCAATGCAGCCCAAACATCTGCGCCACGTGCAGCGTGGGAAGGCGCTCACAGGCTTGAATGACCGCCTCTGCCAGACGCCGCGTCATGCGGGCATAGCGATCCAGCCAACTGACGGCCTCCATGCGTTTACCACAGTCGCGGCAACCAACGCGTCGGAGCAAAACGCTCAGGCGCACCGCACGACCGAGAATGGGCAAATCACGAATGACTCGCTCGCAATACTCATGCGTGGTTGAACAGGGTTTTTGGCACCCGCCACAGGAAGGGAATCGGGTGGCGTGGGGTGTCAGATCGATCTGGAGGGCGTCACCATCAGGCTTGATCGTGACGACAGAAAAGCCCTCCCAAAAAGGAAGGAAAGTATTAATATCGCGCATAAGAACGCCGGTTTGTTAGATGTGTTTGCTCGCACGAACATCATCAATCAAATCGGCGTTCTTGTTTCTGTGTTTCCCGGGATTCCGTGAAGAACCATAAAAAAGCCCTGCGTTGGCAGGGCTTTTCAGGGTGAGGCTCATGGCCCTCAGGCACGCAGCCAGGAATCAACGGTGCTGGCGCCGTATTGTTCCTTCCAGGCTTTCAGGCCGCGATGGTTGCCGCCTTTGGTTTCGATCAGCTCGCCGGTGTGTGGGTTCTGGTACACCTTGACCACGCGGGCGCGGCGGGTCTTGGGTGCCGGGGCGGACTGCTGGCTGGCCTTGGGGTTGGGGTCGAGGATGGCGATGATGTCGCGCAGGCTCTTGCCGTAGGTCTTCATCAGGCCCTGGAGCTTTTCTTCGAATTCGATTTCTTTCTTCAGCCCGGCGTCGTTCTTCAGTGATTCCAGCTGCGCAAGCTGCTCTTGAAGGGCCTTTTCAGCTGCACGAAATTCAGCGAGTCTGGACAATATCTTTACTCCAATAGTGTGTTTGGCTGAGACCAACCGCAAAAAAGCTATAAGCCAAGAGCCTTGAAGCGACTCGGTGAGAGTGGCGCACCTGGCAATCTTGCGCAGGCAGGAAAAATTGTAGTAGTTAATTCACTCCGAGTAAATCATGTCTTTTTCTTTATGTAACACCGTGCCGCTGTTTGATGCAATTTGGTGCGCCGACAGCTCGGTAATGGTTTTTACAGGGTGTTTTTCTCAACGGCTAAGTGTTTGTTCAATTCGATAATGAATTCGCCAGCGGGCATTGGCCGGCCATACAGGTAGCCCTGCAGAAAGTTCACCCCGTGACGTGCAAGGTACTCACTCTGTTCAAGTGTTTCGACGCCTTCGGCGACTATTCCCAAGTCGAGTTTGCCGGAGAGTTCGATGATGCTGTCCAGAATATGCCGCGACAGGGCGTCCATACCGATCATTGCGACAAAGCTCTGGTCGATTTTCAGGAAGTCCACATTGAATTGACGCAAGTAACCCAGGCTGGAGTGGCCGGTCCCAAAATCATCGATGGCGATCATCACGCCCAGTTCATGCAGCTGTTCAAACAGTTGATGGGTGATGGCCGTGGGTTCGATCAGCTCGCGCTCGGTCAACTCCAGGACCAGCGCGACCTTGCCGGGGGGAAAGGCCGCCAGGAACTCGCGGCAGTCAGCGACCAGGTCGAGGTCCTGGCAGTGGCTGGCAGTGATGTTGATGCCGATATGGAAACGCTCGCTGTCAGGACTGATCTGCGGGCCGAGCAATGCGGCGGTCTGCTGCATCAATGAACGCGTCATCGGCACAATCAGCCCCGAGTGCTCGGCAAACGGAATGAACAGGTCGGGGCGCACCAGGCCATCCTTGGGGTGGTTCCAGCGCATCAGCACCTCGGTGCCGGCCCAACGTTTACTGTCACCATAAACCACCGGTTGAAAGTACGGCACAAACTCCTTGGCCTCCATGGCCCGCTGCAATTCCAGGCTGGGTGATGCCGAGCGCTTTTGCAGCCAGTGGGCGAGGGTGCCGGCAATGGCGCCAAAAAATATCAGCAGGCTGAACAGGGGAGGGTACTCGCTGACCATGTAGCGCCAGGTTTCCCCCTCGGGGAATCCGGCCTCCACTTTAAAGGCATAGCGTGACGACTCCAGGTAATTGCGCGCCACGGGCAGTTGCGGCAGTGCGCCCTCATGGACCTGGCCGTCGGCTGACAACCAACTGTCTCCGACCTGCAGCAGCAACAGGGTCTGGCGCCCGATCAGGCGCAGCACATTGCTCAGGTGGTAGCCATCGAGTGTGGTCAGCGCGCCAGCCCGGCCCTCGCTCTGGCGGTACACCAGCAGGGCGGTGTTGGGCGTTACCGGATTGCCGTTCATCAACCACAACTTGCCCTGGGTGTACTCGCCCGGGTCGACCTTCTCCTGGAACTCGCCAAACAACGAACTGCAGTACAGATTGTTGTCCCACACCAGGTTGGTCGAGCGCACGAAGGGGCGGCGGGTCACCTGTTCACGCAGGGCCAGCTTGACGTCCGCACAGGGTTGCCCGGCCAGCGGTAGCAGGAGCTGGGCCGCCTGGGCGGTGTTGTCGAGCATCAAGTCAAACTGGCGGACGGCTTCCTCGGCGGTCTGGTGCGTGCTCTGGCTGAGCCGGCGTTCGGCTTGCATCTGCAAAATGGCGGCGCCCAGCACCACGGGCACCAGGGCCACCAGCGCGGTGATGGCGTTACGGTAGGCGCTTTTACGCCGGCGCTTTAAGGTCAATGGCATTCGGGAAACCTGGGACGATGGAATGGGCTCTCAAATGCTGGTGCGGCAACGCCTTGCCTCCCATGAAGAGATTGCATATTGGGGATGATAGATGGCACTGGGTGATTGTGCTGCTCAACTCAAGGGCAACTCCCTTGCCAGTTTGATGAACGCCAGGGTGGCGGGTGAGCATTGGCGTTGATCCAGCACCGCCAAACCGACCTGGCGCTTGACCACCGGCGACAGCGGCCGTTTCACGTAATCCACCTGCGGGGTGTCGGGCAGCGAGCGTTCGGCAACCAGGGTCAGCGCTTCACCGCGACTCACCGTCGCCAGGGTGCTGAGCAGTTGCGAACAGCGAAAACGGATGTCGGGGCTCAGCCGTGCCGCACTGAACAGGCGCGTCACCAGTTCCGCCGAGCCCGCTTCGGTGAGGATGAACGGGTCGTGGCAGAGCTCGCGCAGCGTCAGGCTATCGCGGCTGGCCAGGGCATGTCCGATGGGGATCAGCGCCACCATCTGGTCCTCGACCAGCGCGAAGGTGTCAAAACGCTCTTCGGGCAGCACCACAAAACCGACATCGATTCGTCGCTCATCCAGCCACTGCAACACTTGCCGGTCGGGGCCTTCATCAATGTGCACTTCGATGCCGGGGTAGGCCGCCCGGTACCGTGGCAAGATTTTCGGCAGCAGGCCGATCGACGCGGTGGGGCCAAAGGAGCCGATGCGCAGCGTGCCACTTTTCATTCCACGGGCGTCGGCGGCCTCCTGGCGCAGGGTGCTGGCCAGGCCGAGCATGGCGCGGGCGCGCAGCAGCAACTGCTGGCCGATATCGCTGAGTTCCACCTGGGACTGCTGGCGCCTGAGCAACTCGACCCCCAGCTCCTGCTCCAGGGCCTTGATGGCATGGGACACCGCCGATTGGCTGATGCCCAGGCGGTGGGCTGCGCTGGTGAAGCCTTGCAGTTCGGCAACCAGGGAAAAGATCTCGAGTTGGGTCAGGGTCATGAGTAAGTACTCATTTTACGATGATCGATCATGACGAGAAGAATAAGTCATCAACCCGACTATGTCCCAGGAGCCTGCATGAAAAGTCTTGTCCCGAGTGATGGGCGCGCTTCGGATGTCCCGATTTACCTGAAGCTCGCCAGCGTCACCATGCTCTGGGGCGGGACCTTCGTCGCCGGGCGTTACCTGGCGGGTTCGCTGAGTCCGTTGTTCGCCGCGAGCCTGCGCTTTGCGCTGGCGAGCCTGGCGTTGTTGCTGTTCATGGGGCTGGCCCGCATCCCCCTGGCTCGGCCGACCGGTCGGCAATGGCTGCAATTGGGGCTGCTGGGGTTCTTCGGCATCTACTTCTACAACCTGTGTTTCTTTTACGGCCTGCAGTACATCCACGCCTCCCGCGCATCGTTGATTGTCGCCTTGAACCCGGCAGTGATCGGGCTGGCCTCCTGGTTGCTGTTCAAGGAGCGCCTCAATACCAGCAAGATCGTCGGCATCCTCCTGTGTCTCGGGGGAGCGGGACTGGTGATCGTCAGTGGCGATCAGTCAGTGTTCGCCGGCGGGGCATGGTTTGCAGATCTGTTGCTTCTGGGCTGCGTGCTGGGCTGGGGCATCTATTCGTTGATCTCCAGAAACCTGAACCAGGCACTGGGCCCGCTGCACACCGTGACGTACTCGGTGGTCCTGGGCACCTTGATGCTATGGCTGACCTGCGCAGTGCGCGGTGAACTCCAGTGGCAGCTTCTTGCGCAGTTGCGCCCGGGACAAGTGATCAGCCTGTTGTACCTGGGTGTGCTGGGGTCGGCGCTGGCCTACATCTGGTACTACGATGGTATTCGCCGGATCGGCGCCACCCGCACCGGAGTGTTCATCGCGTTGAACCCGCTGACCGCAGTGATCCTCGGCGCGCTGCTGCTGGGCGAACAGATGACGGGCACGATGTACCTGGGGGGAGCGGTTATCCTGCTGGGCATCTACCTGTGCAACAAAGCCTTTGCAGCGACGGGAAAAAGGCGGATTTTATAGAGAAGGCGGACAAATTGTTTTACGCTGTGTAGAATCGGTTTACGCATATAAGAATAAGTCTTCTGGCAGCAGAAGCCTCGCCCACAAAAGCCTTGGGTCGACCATGAAGATATTTGGGTTCCAATTGATCTACGGTGATTTTCTCGCCCGCAGTGTGCGAGGCATCTCCTGCGCGCCACCCGCGCCTCTCAGCAGTGCTCACGACTAACGATCCGTTAATTAATAAAGCATGATGAGGCGTCAACCATGGCAGATTTATACGAAAACCCAATGGGCCTGATGGGCTTCGAGTTCATCGAATTCGCATCGCCAACCCCGAACACCCTGGAGCCGATCTTCGAGATCATGGGCTTCACCAAGGTCGCGACCCACCGTTCCAAGAACGTGCACCTGTATCGCCAGGGCTCGATCAACCTGATCCTCAACAACGAACCCAACAGCGTGGCGTCGTACTTCGCCGCCGAGCACGGTCCGTCGGTGTGTGGCATGGCGTTCCGCGTCAAGGACTCGCAACTGGCCTACAACCGCGCCCTGGAACTCGGCGCCCAGCCGATCCACATCGAGACCGGCCCGATGGAGCTGAACCTGCCGGCCATCAAGGGCATCGGCGGCGCGCCGCTGTACCTGATCGACCGTTTTGGTGAAGGCAGTCTCGATCTACGACATCGACTTCGTGTTCATCGAAGGAGTCGATCGCAACCCGGTCGGTGCCGGCCTGAAGATCATCGACCACCTGACCCACAACGTTTACCGCGGCCGCATGGCCTACTGGGCGAACTTCTACGAGAAGCTGTTCAACTTCCGCGAGATTCGCTACTTCGACATCAAGGGCGAATACACCGGCCTGACCTCCAAGGCCATGACCGCCCCCGACGGCATGATCCGCATCCCGCTGAACGAAGAGTCGTCCAAGGGTGCCGGGCAGATCGAAGAGTTCCTGATGCAGTTCAACGGCGAGGGTATCCAGCACGTTGCCTTCCTGGCCGATGACCTGATCAAGACCTGGGATCACCTGAAAAGCATCGGCATGCGCTTCATGACTGCGCCGCCGGACACCTACTATGAAATGCTCGAAGGCCGTCTGCCGAACCACGGCGAGCCGGTAGGCGAGTTGCAGGCCCGTGGGATCCTGCTGGACGGTTCGTCCGAGGCCGGCGACAAGCGCCTGCTGCTGCAGATCTTCTCGGAAACCCTGATGGGCCCGGTGTTCTTCGAATTCATCCAGCGTAAAGGCGACGATGGTTTTGGTGAAGGCAACTTCAAGGCACTGTTCGAGTCGATCGAGCGTGACCAGGTGCGTCGTGGTGTGTTGACCACCGACTAAGCCGTTACACCGATAAAAACTGTGGGAGCGAGCCGGGCGGCGCTCCGCTTGCTCCCACATTTGTTTTGCGTGTGCTTAAGGTCTACGTTGGCGAACCAGGTGCTTGAACCCCTCGAACACCAATACCAGCACCGCCAGCCAGATCGGGATGTAGGTCAGCCATTCCCCCGCCTTGATGCTTTCCCCCAGCAACAGCGCCACCCCCAGCAACAGCACCGGCTCGACATAGCTGAGCAGCCCGAACAGGCTGAACGGTAGCAGTCGGCTGGCAATGATATAGACCACCAGGGCCGAGGCACTGATGATCCCGAGCACGGGAATCAGCAGCGTCAGCCAAGGGTGCTGGTCGAACACGCCGAAGCCTTGTGCGCCGTTGTGCACGAACCAGTACGCCACCGGCAACAGCAGCGCCATGTCCAGCCACAGGCCGCCGAGGTTGTCGGCCGCCAGGCGTCGGCGCAGCACGAAGTAAGTCGGGTAACCGATGGCCACCAGCAAGGTCGCCCAGGAAAAACTGCCCACCTGGTACAACTCATTGAGCACGCCCAGGGTCGCCAGGCTCGCGGCAATCTTCTGCAGGTATGACAGGCGCTCGCCGTAGACGATACGCCCGGTCAGCACCATGGTCAGTGGCAGCAGGAAATACCCCAGGGACACATCCAGGCTATGGCCGTTCAACGGTGCCCACATGAACAGCCACAGCTGCACGCCGAGCAGGGCGGAAGACACCAGCAAGCCACCGACCAGCAGCGGTTTGGCCGCCAGCCGCCGCAGGATCTCCAGCACCCGTTGCCACTCCCCGGATACCAGCATGAACACGGTCATGCACGGCACGGTCAGCAGCATGCGCCAGCCGAAAATTTCCACACCGTCCAGGGGCGACAGCAGTGAGGTGTAGAAGTACATGACGGCAAACAGCACCGAGGCCGACACCGATAGAGCAATTCCTTTAGACAAGCTGTCCTCGCGACACTGAGCATAAACAGAGAAGGATACGTGGTTTGAGCGACGAACATCGCTCCAATGGCTTCAGCGACTCAGTGCCGTGCGCCCCGAGACAAAATGGCTCACATCGTTGAACCCCGGTGTCGAGGCATGCCCCGGCGTTACCAGTGAATCGATGAAGGCTTCGTCCTCGGCGCTGATCTTCACGTCCTGCGCCTTGGTGTAGGCGTCCCACTGCTCCTCGGTGCGTGGGCCGACGATGGCCGAGGTGACCGCGGCGTTGTTCAGCACCCAGGCGATGGCGAACTCGACCATGCCGACACCGCGCTGCTGGGTGTACGCCTGGATCTGCTGGGCGATGCGCAGTGACTCGACCCGCCATTCGGTCTCCAGGATGCGCTTGTCCTGGCGGCCGGCGCGGCTGTTGGCGTCGGGGCGGGTGTCGGGCGCGTACTTGCCACTGAGCACGCCACGGGCCAGCGGGCTGTAGGGCACGACACCAAGGCCGTAGGCGTTGGCGGCGGTGATCTGTTCGGTTTCGGCCTGGCGGTTGACGATGTTGTACAACGGCTGGCTGATCACCGGCCGGTCGACGCCCAGTTGCTCGGCGACGCGAATCACCTCGGCGATGCGCCAGCCCCGATAATTGGACAGGCCCCAGTAACGGATCTTGCCCTGGCGAATCAGGTCGCCCATGGCCGACACCGTCACGTGCAGCGGGGTGTTGTGGTCTTCGCGGTGCAGGTAATAGATGTCCAGGTAGTCGGTGTCCAGGCGGGTCAGGCTGGCATCGATCCCGTTGAAAATGTGCTTGCGGCTCAGGCCGCTGCGATTCGGCAGGCCGTCCACCGGGCCAAAGCCAACCTTGGACGCCACCACCCACTCATGCCGGTTGCCGGCAATCGCCTCGCCGACGATTTCCTCGGAGCGACCCTGGGTGTAGACGTCGGCGGTGTCGATGAAATTGATGCCCTGGTCCCAGGCCTTGTCGATGATTCGCAACGCGTCTTCGGTGCTGGTCTGCTCGCCAAACATCATGGTGCCCAGGGTCAGCGTGGACACTTGCAGTCCGGAGTGGCCCAGTGTGCGGTAGCTCATGACGAATTCCTTTTACCCGTGGGAAAGGCTCAATCAAATACCAGAAGGGCGATGTGGGCAACCGCAATTATCCAGAGGTGGGGACGGGCCGACCCGCACCCACCGTGGATCAGGTCAGACGCGCAACGTGCGGGTCATGCGCAACGCCAGCAGGCTGCCGCCGACAATCACCGCCGCCAGCACATACAGCGCCGCATCGGTGGAGCCGCTGGCGTCCTTGACCCAGCCCACCAGGTACGGGCTGAGGAAGCCGGCCATCTGGCCCATGGAGTTGATCAGCGCCAGGCCACCGGCGGCGGCACCGGCGCTGAGCATGGCGGTGGGCACCGGCCAGAACATCGGCAGGCCGGTGAGTGCGCCCATGGTGGCGATGGTCAAACCGAGAATGGCGATGGCCGGGTGCGCGGCAAAGTTGACCGCGATCAGCAAGCCCAGCGCGCCCATCAGCATCGGTACCACCAGGTGCCAGCGACGCTCCTTGTGCAGGTCCGCTGAGCGTCCGACGAGCAGCATGAACACCGCCGCCAGCAGGTAAGGAATCGCACTGAGCCAGCCGATCACCAGGTTGTCGCTGAAACCGAGGTTCTTGATGATCGACGGCAACCAGAAGTTGATCGCGTACACGCCACTCTGAATGCAGAAGTAAATCAGGCCGAAGGCCCAGATCGCCGGGTTCTTGAACACCGCCAGCAGCGAGTCGGTGGCCGTCTTCGGCTTGTTGGCGCGATCAATTGCCTGGTCGGCCTCGAGTACCGCGCGCTCGTGCGGCTTGAGCCATTTGGCGCTGGCAAAGTTATCGCTGAGCAGGAAGTACGCCAGTGCCCCGAGGATCACCGTGGGGATGCCCTGCAGCAGGAACATCCACTGCCAGCCGGCGAGGCCACCTTGACCCGCGGCGAAGTGGTTGAGAATCCAGCCGGAAAACGGGCTGCCCAGCAGGCCCGAGACCGGGATCGCCGACATGAACAGCGCCATGATGCGGCCACGGCGGAACGTCGGGAACCACTGCGACAGGTACAGCACCACGCCGGGGAAGAACCCGGCCTCGGCGGCACCGGTGAACAGGCGCAGGGTGTAGAACTCGGTGGGCGTGGTGACGAACAGCAGGCAGGTGGACAACGTGCCCCAGGTGATCATCATCAGCGCGATCCAGCGCCGTGGGCCGAAGCGGGTCAGCGCCAGGTTGCTCGGCACGCCGCACAGCACGTAACCGATGAAAAATATCCCGGCCCCGAGGCCGTACACGGTTTCGCTGAATTTCAGTGCATCGAGCATCTGCAGTTTGGCGAAGCCAACGTTGACCCGGTCCAGGTAGTTGAACAGGTAGCAGATGAAAATGAAGGGGATCAGGCGCAGGGTAATGCGCTTGTAGACGGCGTTTTTATCGTCATCGGTGGCCAGGGTGGCAGCGGCGCTCTGTGACATGGCGGGTCTCTCTTTATTATGATTTTTTGCGGTGCGAGGGTAACGTGACCGCCTGAAGAGTCTCGGTCACCCATTGGCGGAAGTCTTTGTGCCTGAGCACAGCGATTACGCCAAGCGCCTGTGCGGGTGAACAACCACAGCCCCAGGTTTTCCAGGAATACGCCCCATGTTCGAACTTGATCACGACCTGGCCCAGGATATCGTCGACCGGGCGATGGCCATTCTGCCCTACAACGTCAACGTCATGGACAGCCAGGGGCTGATCCTGGGCAGTGGCGAGCCGGAGCGGGTCAACACCCGGCATGAAGGTGCGCAACTGGTGCTGGCCAACGGTCGGGTGGTGGAAATCGACGCCCAGACCGCGGTGCACCTCAAGGGGGTGCAGCCGGGGATCAACCTGCCGTTGCTGCTCGATCAGCGCCTGATCGGCGTGCTCGGCATCACCGGTGAACCCGAGCAACTGCGCACCTACGCCGAACTGGTGCGCATGACCGCCGAAATGCTGGTGGCCCAGCGCAATCAACAGGCCGAACAGCAATGGCGCCGCCAGCGCTGCGATGATCTGCTGGCGCTATTGCTCAGTGAGGCGGGGGACTCGCCGCGGTTGATCGACGAAGCCCAGCAAATGGGGCTCAAGCCGCAACTGGCGCGCACCCCGTACCTGTTCGAGTTGGGCCTGGAGCACGGCAACGGCCAGACCGCCGAAGCCTTGAGCGCCTGGCTGAGCTCGCGCTACCCCGACAGCTGGTGCGTGAGTTCGGCCAAGTCCTCGTTGTTGTGGTGCCGCCCGACCAGCCACCCGGTGGAGAACCCGCGGCTGCTGGAGAAACTCGACGGTTTGGGCTGGAACATCCAGCGCATTGCCGTGGGAGGTCAGGCCGATGGCCTGCAAGGCCTGCGTCGTTGCTATCGGCGGGTCGGTGACTTGCTGGCCTACGGACGCGACGTGCTGCCGCACAGCCGCCTACTGACCCTCAACCGCTACCGTCTGCCGGTGATGCTCTGGCGCCATCGCAACGATGATGCACTCGATGAGCTACTCACCCCCCTACGCAAGGTCATCGCCAAGGACAGCAACGGCCAGTTGCTGGCGACCTTGCGCAGTTGGTGCGAGCACGACGGCCAGAGCCAGGCGTGCGCCGATGCCCTGGGGATCCACCGCAACAGCCTGCGCTATCGCATGGAGCGGGTAGCCGAACTCAGCGGAGTCGACCCGCTGCGGCTGGACGGCATGCTGGCGCTGTACCTGGGCGTACAACTGTTGCCCCAGCCCTGCGCAGACCTGTAGGCGCAAGGCTTTACCGTTGGGTTTTGTAGAAATGAACAATAAACCCTCTCCACCCTTGTGCAGCGGACTGGCGTCATTGGCTGGGGCAACTGGCAGCATGCTCTGCATAACCACCGGAGAAACCCCATGAAGATCGTCATCGCCCCCGACTCGTTCAAGGACAGCCTGAGTGCCATCGATGTGGCCGATGCCATCGCCCTGGGGCTGGCCGAGGTCTGGCCGGATGCGCAGATGGTCAAATGCCCGATGGCCGACGGTGGTGAAGGCACGGTCGAGGCGATTCTCGTGGCCTGCGCGGGGGCGTTGCGCCGTACCCGGGTGCAAGGGCCGCTCGGCGAGCCGGTCGATGCCCACTGGGGCTGGCTGCCTCAGAGCCAGACCGCAATCATCGAAATGGCCGAAGCCAGTGGCCTGCAGTTGGTGCCACTGGCACAACGCGATGCCTGCATCAGCAGCACTTACGGCACCGGTGAGCTGATTCGCGCAGCCCTCGATGCCGGTGCGCAGCGCATCATCCTGGCCATCGGCGGCAGCGCCACCAACGACGGCGGCGCCGGTGCGCTGCAGGCGTTGGGCGTGGGCTTGTTCGATCAACAGGGGCAGTCGATCCGCCATGGCGGTCTCGCACTCAAGGACCTCGCCCACATAGGACTCAATGAAATGGACCCGCGCCTGGCGCAGGTCCGTTTCGAAATCGCCGCCGACGTCAACAATCCACTCTGCGGTCCTCACGGAGCTTCAACGATTTTCGGTCCACAGAAAGGTGCGACGCCCGAACAGGTGCAGGCACTCGATCTGACCCTTGGGCATTTCGCCGATCTGTGTGCGCAGGTGCTGGACAAGGACGTGCGCGATGAGCCCGGCAGCGGTGCCGCTGGCGGCCTGGGATTTGCCGCCAAGGCGTTTTTGCAGGCGCAGTTTCGTCCCGGCGTGGAGGTGGTGGCGGAGTTGGTCGGCTTGGCGAATGCCATTCGCGGTGCCGATTTGGTGATCACCGGCGAAGGGCGTTTCGATGCGCAGACCCTGCGCGGCAAAACCCCCTTCGGTGTCGCGCGAGTCGCCCGGCAGCAGGGCGTGCCGGTCGTGGTGATCGCCGGCACCCTCGGTGAGGGCTACCAGCAGATGTATCAACATGGCGTCGATGCCGCCTTTGCCTTGCCGTCTGGGCCGATGAGCCTGGCGCAAGCGTGCAGCGAGGCGCCGCGCCTGCTGCGTGAGCGGGCAGTGGATATCGCCCGGCTCTGGTGCCTCGGGTTGCCCCGGGAATGACCTTGCGCCCGCCCGGTACCTGCCAACGGGTTGTCGGCCCCCTGCAAAGGGCCGATTCCGGCTAGCGGTAGGTGAGCGTGAAGTTCAGCGCGCCCTTGGCAACTCCGGGGCGGACATCGCGGCTCGGCCCGGTCTGGTATAAGCGCGCGGTAAAGTCCAGTACCGTTCCACTGGCGCTGATCGGTATCAGTGGCACTGGCGTATTGAGCTCCACGGGCGTCGTGCCATCTCTTTTAAGCAACTGAATCCCGATGCCCTGGGCGGTGGAGTCAGGAGACAGGCCGAACACGCCCGGCACCGATGGCGGTACCGGCGCGGCACTGGCGTCCTCGAACTGGATGGTGGCAGTGGCGATGTTGGCGTTGCTGGCATCCGCTTCGCAGTCATTGAGGGTAATGCTGAACGGGATCGCGGTAGTGGTGTAGCCGGGGCTGGTGAAGTCTCGCTGATCCCATTCGCCGAGTTGTACCGGGTCGGCGCTGACGGTGTTGCTGCCACAATGGGCCTGGATCACGGTACCGGCGAGTCCGGCAGTGAAGACCTTGCCGGCGATACCCGTGACGCGGCCACTGAACAGTTCTGTGCCGTCGAACGTCTGCGGGCCGGGAGGGATGGGCCCGGTCTTGATCAGGGTGATGCGACTCTCCAGCGTGGATATATGGATGAATGTCACGCCGACATTGTGCGCGTTGTGTGCATTGAACGGCACGGTGGTATCGCCATGGTCGGGGACAAAGGCGTTTGAAGCGCTGCCATTGAACGGGAAGCCCAGCGAGAACAGCGCGCCCACTCCCGGGATGTTGGTTCTCAGCACACTCAAGGGCGCCAGGCCACCGTAGATACCCGCCGCCGGTGGTGCGCTGGCTTGGGCATTGAAGATCAGGCGAACGTCACCGTTGTTATAGCAACGTGCGGTCAGTCCTTCGTTGTTGTGGGTTCTTTTAAACAGGCGCTCGGTACCAATGATGCTGCCGACGGGCGCGTCCCGTGGAACGTAAACGGTGCCCACGTCCTGGAAATGGGTCATGGGCCCGGGGACTGTTCTCCATTCGCAGGTGTTGAACGGGTCTGCCATTACCCATGAGGCCTGGCAACTGGCAACCAGGCCCAGGGCGGTAATCAGGCTGCGGATGGATGGTGTCATGGGGTCTCTCCGAAATGCACGGCTCGCACGGCAACAGCGCGGGCGGTGCGTGAGTGAGGCAAGATGAGGATCAGCGGCACGTCAGCGCCTGCAGGCGGTAGCCTTGCGCTTGCTCCATGCTCTGCGGGTCGATCGATAGCTGACATTGCGCCATGGCTTGTTCGCCCCAGTGCACATCGAGGGTTTGCGCCTCCATGCCGGTCGACAGCATGACCTGGCCGGCTTGACCGACCATGCCGATGACGTTGCCTTCGCGATCCTTCAACTGTGCGCCGAAAGGCAGTAGCTGCCCGCCAGCCGTTCGGCCGGTGATCACCAGGCGGGTGACCGTGCGGGCTGCGAAGCTGGCCTTGACCACGGCGCCACGCCGGGGCACGAGTTGCGCGGCAGCGTTATCGATTTCCACCTCGGGGCCCAATTGATCGGTGTTCAGTTCCAGATGATTGACCCGATACGGGCGCAGATACGGTGCCAGGGCATAGCCGCGCTCATTGGTCCTGGCCCCCGCTGCGTTCTGGATGCCGACGCCAGCGGTGTCCGGGACCTCCACCAGGGCCGCAGTCTCTCCCAGGTACGGCCCCAGTTCGATGCCACCTTCATGCACCAGCAGCGCACCGCTGGCATTGACCGATAGGTTGCGATAGTCGCTGCCTTGGGTGACGCCTGCGCCGACGCTGCCAAAGGCGGCCTGATAACCCAGGGAAAGGGCCGCCGAGCGTTGCTGGGCGTCATTGTTGCTGACGGCAGCCTGATAGCTCAGTTGACTGTCATTGAGGCTGCCGCCCAGGCTTGTCCGTTGATTGAACTGCTCGCCACTTTTCTGGAGGTCGAAGGTGGCGTTGGCCGAATGACCGAAATCCAGGGGCATGCTGATGCTCAGGCCGACCAGCCGGTCACTGGCGCGAGAGTCGTTGAGTGACTGCGAGGCGAACAGGTTGTAGCCGACGCGCTTGTAGTGAGTGCTGAAATTGAGCTGGTACTGGCGCTGCACTTCGCTGCTTTGCCAATAGTCCTGGTGGGACAGGGTCAAGCTCAGCGAACTGCGAGGGCCGATGTTCTGGTAGACCGACGCCTCCAGGCGGCTGCGTCGACTGCCATGCCAGCCTGAGTCCTGGCTGCGCTGGCGCACGGCCTCATCAAAATCGCGATAGCCTTCGGTGGAGTAGCGATAGCCGGCAAAGCGCAGGTTGGTCTTGGAGGCAAAGGACTTGCCGTATTTCAGGGCATAGCTCATGCCCTCCAGGCTATGGCTGTCGCGCCTGTCGACCACGGCGCTGGAGTGGGTCAAGTCCAGGGACAGTGCGCCCCATGGCCCCAGGTCCCTGGATGCGCCGATATTGCCAGCCTGGTAAAAGTCGCTCGCGATCACCCCGCCATACAGGGTCGAGTTCCAGGCGATGCCTGTCGCCAGGGTGCCTTGCCAGAACAGCGGATCATCCAGCCCGTAGGCGCCGTTGTAGTGACCCAGGGCACTGCTGTAACGCCAGACACCCTCGCGCAGGAGATTGCTGAGGGTGGAGAAGGATTGGCTGAAACGTCTGACCTGGCCGTCAGCCTCGGTCAGGACAATCTCCAGTTCGCCGCTGCCACCGTTGGTGCTGAGGTCGTCGATCTGGTACGGCCCGGCGCTGACATACGTGGAGTAGATCGGGTAACCGTTCTGAAAGATTTCGAGTTTCGCCCGGGTTTGCGCTACGCCCCGGATGATCGGGGAATAGCCTTGCAGGACATCCGGCAGCATGCCCAGGTCGGTGGCAATCATCGCGCCCTTGAACGGCAGGCTTTTGAACACTTCGCCGCTGGTGAACGCTTCACCCAGTGTCAGCGTGCCGAGGGTGCCCGGCAGGTCGCGCTGGGCGTAGGTGTAGGCGCTGCTCCACTCACGCTTCTCGCCGGCGTTCTGGCGCAACGACTGGTTGCTGCGCAAGCGCCAGCCCCCCAGGTTGATCCCGCTGTTGAGGTACAGATCGTCACTGTTCTGGCGGCCGCGATAGCGGTTGCTGACTTGTTGCGCGGAGGCCTGATAGTTGACAAAGGCGGCATTGATGCCGTGGTCCCAGCGTGCGGGGTCGACTTGACCGAGGACATCCCGGCGCATGGCAATCTGCGGGATCGAAAGACTCAGGAGCAGTTGGCTGCTATCGAATTCGACCAGGGCACCGGGTATCAGCGCCAGCAGGTCGACACAGGAAGACTGCATCAGCGCCGGATCAGCCAGGCTGTCGATGCGCACGCCCATTTCGCTGAGCAGCTCGGCGCTCAGGCAGGGCTGGAGTTGATCACCTGCGGGGCTGAGCACGAATTCGAGTTCGCGGCGACCGAAGTACACCCGATTGACCTGGATATCGACCTCATAGCGTCCCGGCCCCAGGTCGTTACCCAGGGTCAAGGCGTTGAGCGCCAGCACGCCGGCGTCGCTGGCATGGTCGGCGTTCTGGCGCATGAAACCGGATTGAAATTCAACGACAGTGGCCATGGCAGGCCGGGTATCCATCAGGCTGGCAATACCGATGCCGGTCACCAGCAGGTGGGTCGCGCGCAATCGAAAGGGCGCCCGTTGGTGTGCAGGCAATAGAGTCATGGGCAGGTTCCTGGCCGTGAGCGTGTTCGATGCTGTTTCAAGGGACGGTTTGAATCGGCAAGGTCAGCGCCTGGGTGTAGCCGCCGTAGTCGTTGATGGTCGAGAACTCCACCTGCAATCCCGCGTGCGGCTTGATGCCGTCAAGGGTGTAGGTCTGAGTGCTCAGGGGGGCGAGCATCTGGGCGTTGGGCAGAGCCTGTTGTTGACCGTGGCCCTTGACTTCAAGGCGGGCGAAAGAGACATGAAAGGGGGTTGGGTTGTTGACCCGCAATTGCGTCTTGCCGTCGGCCTGGGTGATCGACCACTGCAGATCCTTGAGGCGCGCGACGGGGTTGTCCTTGAGTTCGGCCGGTCGATAGAACAGTTTGATTCGGGTGCGCAGGGCGATGTTCAGGACGTTGCCTTGCTCGGTACTGGCCTGGGGAATCTCCTGGACGTTGAAGTAAAACAGCGACTCGCGATCCGTGGGCAGGGTATTGGGCAGACCGTTGATCTGCACGTGCTGTTCCTTGCCCGGATTGAGGCGGAACAAGGGCGGGGAGGGGATGAACGGGACTGCAGTGCGGGTGTCATCGGCGGCCGTGTTGACCCAGGTCTGTACCGCAAAGGTGCGGTCACTGGGATTGGCGACGATCATCGAAGCGCTGCGCTTGTCACTGTCGAACACCACACGGGTGCCATTGAGCGTGAGGGCCGCTTGGCTGGCGGGGAGGTAGGCGGTGAGCATGAGCGCAGTCATGCAGGCTGCAAGGGTCGGGCGGACAGCGGCCGCCTGTTTGATCGAACCGAACATAGGTCTTTACCTTTGGCCTGGCTGAAAGCGCCAGCCAGGACACGTGTGGATACCCCTTGTTCAGCACGGCGAACAAGGGGCAGGAGCGGGGATCAGTTGATGGCGACAACGAACTGGATATCGGCCGACGCCACGCCCGCGGTGACCGTGGTGGCTGTCGAGCGGTAGTAGGCGTTGAACTGCAGGTCGGTTGGTGCGCCGACGTTCAGGTCATAGTCGGCGGAGGCCGCGCCCGGTGCGAGTGCGGCGCCGCGTTGGTCGCGCATGGAAATCACCACGCCTTTGGCGCCATCCAGCCCGGGGGTGACCTGGAAGTAGTTGCCGCTAGGGTCGGGTATGCCGTTGAAGGTGGTATTGGCCACGCTGCCCGCGGTGATCGCGCAGCCCGCACCACCGCTGACACGCAAGGAAAAGCGCTTGCCGCTGTGTTCCTGGCCCACGGCGGTGAAGCGACTGGCGTCGACGCTGCCCATTTTTACCAGGTCGCCGACCGAGCCGTCATCCGGGTTGACGATTTGAATCGGGCAGGTGCTGCTGGTGACCTTGCCCTCGAACTTGACTGTGCCGCTGCTGGCGAACGCCGAGGCACCGAGCAGGCTGGCACTCAGGCCCAGCGAAAGGGCAAGTAAAGATTTTTTCATGGTTTGAATCCTTTTGGTCTAGGTCGCGCCAGGCATTGAAGGATCGAGACAGTGCCGAGGTAGCGCTGTTGGAAAAATGCGGTGTCAGGAACACCGGGTGTCTCGATGGCGGCGATTCTAGGAAGCCCACAGGGCTGCGGATATGAGAGATCTCTCAGTCTTGCGGGGCGTGTGTAAGTGATTGCGAATGGGGCAGCCGGTCAGGGGCAGCGGGCATGGCTGGGGCTGGAATGCAAAAGGCCCCGCATCGTTGGATGCGGAGCCTTTTACTGGATGGCCACCTAATGGCCGGGTTTTAGAAAGGGCTGCTCAGGTGTGGAGCATGGTGCGCCTGAGTGGCTGCTGTGGGTCAACTGATTAATCATTGAATGCATCAATGTAATTAGGGCCCCAGCCTTGTTGCCGATTGTCAGCGGTGTTGAGGGCTTTGCCCCGACCCAATACCCCCTTGTACCAACCAATTTGGTTCTTGACAGTCCAATTCTTGCGAACCGGTGTGACTGGCTCAACAATCGGCCCTGAAGCATCGCTACTGCCACTGAGGCTGCTGGTCCGGCTTGGCGATCTGATTGGATTTACTGCTGAGTGGGGGTTGCCGTCCAGAATGTCCGAGAGACTCGGGCCATTAAGCGAAGTACCAGATCCTGTGCTAGCCCTGGATCTGGATGACCCCACGCTGCCAGAGCCAACACCGATAGATCGAGTTGACCCACCGATTACACCAGAGCCTGCGCCAGCCGATCGAACCGACGCCGTTGCGCTCTGAATAGCATAGGTAGTCCCGGCGATTGCCGGAACTGCAACAAGCCCAGCTACCGCAGCAGTCTTCAAGCCCGCTGCGAGACTCGCTGCTGCCTTCGCCGCTGCCTTCGTCGCCAAGTGCGCCATCGCTCTTGTGACCAGCCCCGCTCCAATGGTGACGAAGCTGCCCGCGAGTCCGGCCCACATGGCGATACTCATCACGTCTTCGTTCTCATCCAGAGTGGCCCAGATCGCTAAACCCAGTGCGCCGACGCTCAGCAATATCCCCAAGACGCCCGCCACCAAACCCAATGACAGGCCACCTGTGAATGGAGTGAATGCCACTGCCACAATCAAGGAAATGACCATCCCTGCCACCGCCAACCACTTCTGCCACCACGGTCTCTTGGGCTCTACGATAGGATCTACATACCCTGGTCCAATCGGTCGCCTGTTGTTGATGGCTCGATGTCCATTGGGGTCGCGGAAGGCGATAGGGTTACCCTGGCAATAGACATAGGGGTTGGGCCCGCCAGTACCAAACGGGCTGAACGAGTCGGGACTGTGAAAACGCAACAGGGCCGGGTTGTACACTCGATAGCCTCGGCCCAGCAGGTACCAGCCGCAGATGGCCTCGCGCACCTCGCCGTTGAACGCCAGCAAAGTGGTTACTTCCTCCTCGGCGCTGCGTTGCCCATAGGCGCTGTAGACGATGCTGTGCAGTGTGCCTTGCAGGCATTCGCCAATCACGCTGGGGCTGGCATCGGTCATCAGCAGCAGCGTGCGGTCGTGGGTGTGCAGCTGCTGTTCGGCCAATGGCAGGTCGCCATGGAACAGGTACTGGGTGTGGACGCTGCCCTGGCGGGTGTGGCTCAGGCTGTACCCCTCGTAGTTGCGCAGGGTTTCTTCCTGCAGGCCCTCGCGTACGCCAATCAGGTGATTATGCCCGTCGTAGCGGTAGGTGCTTAGAGTCTGCTCGTTGTCGGCGTCCTTGACCGACAGCAGGCGTCCCTGGCTGTTGTAGTTCAGGCGCTGACCCTGTTCGTCATTGAGCATATGGCCATCGGCGTCGTACTCGAAGGCCTGCCGCGCCTTGTAACCGCCTTCGACGTAAGTGTGGGTCACTTCCTTCAACTGGCAGGAATCGTCGTCGGCGTAGGTGAATTGCGCCCTGTCATTGCGCCCATTGGCGAAGATTGTCAGGCAAAGCTGGATGTTATCCAGCGCATCGAAGCGAAAGGTCTGACTGGTGATTGGGTTGCCATAGGCGTCCCTGGGTAATTGTTCGCCGGAGCAGGCATGGCGGATCAGACGCTTGCGCGGGTCGTAGGCAAACTCCTCCTTGAGCAGACTGCGAGCGCCGATGTGCAGGTGCCGGCTTTTGAGCTGGTCGTCGTCCTGCCAGACCTGGCTGATGGTCCGTGTGGGATGACCGTTGAGGGTCATTTGACGCTCGATTTCCCGACCCAGGGTGTCGTAGCTGAGCACGGTTTTCAGGGTGGTGGCGCTCTGCAGGTTATGGGTGGTGATGCACCGGGTCTGACCAAGGTTGTCGTATTCGAATTCGGCCCGTAGTGAACCCTGGGTGGCGCTTTCGGGGCGGCCAAACTCATCGTAGGCATAGACGGTCTCTAGCACGCTGGTGTGATGGCGGCTGATCGGCCGTCCTTGCAATGAGCTGAGCTGGACGGTCTCGTGTTCAACGTTGTCGCTGTCGGTCCAGGTTTCGCTGTGCAAATCGCCATGGTGGGTATAGGCATACTGGTAAAACCCCTGGTCATTGGCCGCGTTGGTCAGGCTCGCGGTGGTGTGATCATAGTCGAAGCGCGCCTCGCCTTCGGCGGTCTTGATGCTGATGGGCTGGTCGGTCAGGTGCAGGTTGTATTCATAGTCGATGAGCTTGCTGGACGGGGTGATGCGCCGGCAGACCTGCATTTTTCCGGGTGCGTACTCATAGCGCTCCAGACGTGGGCCGACCGTCAAGCTGGTTTGTCGCAACAGCCCGTCGAAGGTCTGTTGGCCGCTGTGGACTTCAGGCAGCTCTTGGTTGGCCGGCTTGACGCTCAGGCTGGTCGGCATATCCCCGCTGGTGTGCTCGGCAAAGGTTCGGCTGACGAGGGTGTCGTCGGGCAAGGTAGTGCGCGACATACGTTCCCACACATCGTATTCATAGCCAGTGGCGAACTCCATGTCATCAACCCGTTCCAGTTGCTGGAGGCCGTTGCCATAGCCGTTGTAGGCATACTCGATGGAACCGACGGTCGCCAGCGCGCGACGTGCCAACAACGCCTTGACCTGTTGCTGCACTGGGCCTTGACCCGGTGCCTGCTGCAGGTGCTCATTCAGGGGCTGGGCATCGAACCGCGTGACCCGGTCAAGCTTGCCAAAGCGATTGAAATGACTTTCGCTCAATTGATTGACCTGGGTCGGTTGTCCGGCGCTTTCACGCCAGGTGCGTTCTATCGGCCCGTCGCTACCGAACGGTGACAGATCACTGACGCTGGCGGTGCCGTCAGGCCCAATCACCCGCAACTGATCGCCCCACGGGCTATATTCGAAACGGCTGTGCAATGTCAGCGGTTGATCGGCGAGCCAGTCGAGACTGGTTTGCCGGACCAGGTTGCCCAGCGCGTCGTACTCTGCGGCAAAGGTCTGGCGGAACTGCGTCGCCTGTGTGCCATCTACGGCGTATTGCTGCTCTTCATAGACACTACGGCCGATGCCGTCCAGGCGGGTACGGGTGATCAGGCCCTTGGCGTCTTCGACCTCCTGGCTGGCTTGCTGCCCGTCCAGTGCTGTCAGGGTGTAGCGGTAATTGCGCGTGGCCCGGTACTCGGCAACCTCCGGAGCGACAGTCTCGCGGATCACCCGATGCAAGGCGTCGTACTCGGTCAAGGTGTAGTTACCATTGAGGTCGTCCTTCAATACGGGCAGGCCATACAGCAGCGACTGCTGCTGGCGGATGACCTTGCGCGAATCATGACTGCCTTCAACGTGATCGAAGCCTACAAAGGTCTCGACGATTTCCAGCACCTCTTCATTGGCCAGGGTGCTGTTGAAGCGGTTGTAGGCATAGCTGGTGGTGCTGGTCTTGCCGTTCAGGGTTTCGCTCTGGGTCAAGGGACGACCGTGCAGGAACGGGGTGTCCACGGCTTCGATGCAGGTACGCAACGTGTGCTTGAGGGGGATTTCGTCATTGCCCTGCAACTCCAGCACCAACTCGCTGTCGTTCACCAACCATTGCCCGAGTCCACTGCCCCGCAGCGGCTCCTGGGTGCGGTAGCGAAAGCGGGTGCGCAGGGTGGAGGCGAGTTTGCCATTGTGGGTCACGGGCGCGGGGATGACCGTGCTGTCCTTGCGGTTGCGGATAAAACCTTGCGGGTCGGCGGGGCAGCCGTCGCTGGCTTCCTTGGGGTAGTAGGTGTGTAGCGTGCGGATGCCGCTGGCTTCGATCTCTTCACGCAGGTTGCCGTTTTCATCAAATACCGTACTGCTCGATTCTTCGCGGTACTGGGTTGGATCGTTGTCCATTTCCCAGGACGTCTTGAGGTGTTTGGGGGACTGAAATTGCGCCACTTGCCGGTCGAAGGGAACGTCTTGGGCATAGTAGGTGGTCACCTCCCGTTTCACACAGTGATCCTGGGTGGTTTTCTCTTCGGTCATCGCGTGAAAGCGGCTATAGGTGCGCTCCACCTGGCGCACCACCTTGCCGCCCGCCATCAGGCTGGCGGTACTGCCGTAGCTGTACCCGTGGGGCGCGTTGTACAGCGAGTCCATACCCTCTTCGGTGCTGACCGTAATGCCAGCCCCAAGAAAATTTCTCGACGTGTAGCTGAAGATGACTTCCATGATCGGCTGGCCAAAACCGGGGTCGGTGCGATGGCGAGTAACCCGTGGCAGTTTGGGCAAGTTGACGCCGTCGGAGAAGGGGTGGCCATCGTCCTGATAATCAATGGTATCGACGCCGCCGAGTGGGCTGTTGACCTTGTGCAGGCAAAGTATGCCCCGGATCAGGTCATTACCGTAGTCGAAACGCCAGGAGGGTTTCTCCTCGCCCGGCAGGACAATCTTGGTCACCCAGCCTTTGCCGTTCAACTCCATTTCATAACGCGCCAACGGCTCGCCGTCGGCGCCACTGCCGGGTTTTATCAGGATGTCCACCGAGGAATCACTGCGATTGATCCGCACCAATTCGCCCTGGGCATCGCTGATCGATTGCAAGCGCTGTCCGCCGCGGAACACTGCGTAGGTCAGGTCGATACAGTGGCCAGTGGGGGCGTAGAGGCGAGTGGGCAAGGCCACCCGATTATCGCCACTGCCGCCCACGGTCAGGATTTCGATCAACCCTGAGCGATGCACCACGCGATAGGTGCCGTCCTGGTTGTTGTAGAAATGGAAGGTGTCGAGTTTCTTTTCCCGGATCGCCGGTTCGCTGCCGCTGCCGGTGACCTTGAAGGTTTCCCCGGTGCACAGGGCCAGAATGCTGTTGTGCGGGGTGAACTGGCTCAGATTGAGGTTCCAGCCAAGGCCAAAGCCGGAGTCGAGAATGTTCATCGGGTTGAAGCTCAGGGCCAATGGCACGGCGGGGCCGCACAGCCAGTTGCTCTTGAGTTCGGGGAAGCTGACGGACAGGGTGTATTGGCCGGTTCGGGGGTCTACACCGTTTTGCAGGAAGCTCATGAAGCCGAACGCTTGTGAGTGGACGGAACTGGACAGGGTCATGTTGATGAACCTCTGAGGTCACAGGGGGCGGAAGCTGAAGAAGGGGCACGCTTGTGCCGGGACTGTTGAAGTGGCGGTCACGGGGTCGGTGGCGCTACGGATGTCTTGATTTGTACGCACGCAAGTTTATCGCGCACGACTGGATTGCCCGGTTTCAAAAAACGATCGATAAGTTGTAAGCCAGGGCCGACGATGTTTGGGGGGGTAAAACTTTTTAGGTACTCCATCTCTATATAGTTCAAAGTGGTTGGGTTTTTTATAGTCTTAAATCTGAACCAGAATTCTCCTTCTTCGCCCGGTTGTGTGTTGCAGAGTTTGTTTGCTGAAAACAGTATTTCAGTAGCAGAAGGGATTCCGATAAGCCCGAACTCTCTGGCTTTTACGAGATGGCATGGTGGAGGTGGTGGAGGTGGAAGTGGTGGAGGTGTTATTACAACTGCGGATACCAAGTCGTAGGTTATTGTTTCCCCTGCTGCCGGAACGGGAATAAAGCACTCGAACTTGTCTTTGTCCATGAGCGCAATCGAGCCTACTGCTTGAGTGGCTGCCAGCGCAGGTTGTGCGTGGATTATTTGGCTGCTGAGCAGTAATCCACAAGTTATTGTTTTGATGTGGTTCATCGGTGCAGCCCTCTTCCAGGCGTGTCATTGAGCGAATGTCTCACGGTAATTTATCAGTTGAATGGCCGTGGAAAACCTAGCAGTTCTACCAGTGGACACGGGTATCGGCTGAGTCTAGGGTCAAAGCAATAACTGCGGGCGTTAACTTCATGGGCTATCCGCGACTGAAAAAAGAACTAACGCTAGCAGTGATTTCCCGTTTGGCAACCTGTTAGTTCTGCTAGTAGTTGAGCGGGCCGTGCAGGAGTAAAAGTACGCCATCACGGCATCAGCGACTGCTCAGAAGTTGTTTCGTTATTGGTACGAGCCCCCATGGAGTTGAGTCAATGGCACAGTCAAACCCGCTTCCAGACATACCGGACCTCAAGGACGACGATTGGGTCGACCTGGATGAATTGGGGGGGCAGGCGTTGCGCACGTACATCAAGTACCCCGGGATCACGGTCGATGAGGATGTGATCTGGCCCAGGTGGATAGGCTGCGGCGCGCTTGGTGAAACGGCTGACTACGTGACGTCCCGGATCGATGTCACCGTGTCGGGGGGCTACACCGCTGCACGGGGAATGCCGGTGGATATTTCCAACGCGCTGTTGAGGCAGCTCGATCAGGGCATTGCGTTGTTTTCCTACAGCAGTTCCAAAAACAGTGATCCGGATAACCGTGGCCCGGAGTCACTGCGAAGGCTCTGCCGTATCGGCCGGCCCTCCGTACGCCTGGAAACCTTGCCCGTGGCGCAGATCAAGGAGTCCCACGGGCTGGCCCTGGATCCCGATGCCGTTGGGGCTGTTGGCGCCAGCGCCGTGGTCCCCTCGTATGCTGCCATGAGCGTGGGTGACAAGGTCACTTTTACCTGGCAAGGATTCTTCGAGGGGTTCCCGGATACCCCCATCAGCCGGACCCTGGAGCTCAAGGCTGAACATATTGGCTGGCCATTGACGTTCACCGTGCCGCAAGACCAGGTGCTGTTCAACGACAGCGCCGACATCGGCTACAGCATTCAATATGCCGATGGCACGGGCGAGCGCGGTGAGTCGGAGCGCCAGACTCTGCTGATCAGAAAGCCGGCAGTGGCCCGGTTACCCGCACCGCAGATCCTCAACCACAGCGATGGCCCGATCAATCCGGGATTGTTCCCCAACGGCCTGATCTTGCGCATCCAGCCTTCCTACGCCGACATCCAGCAGGGCGACCGTGTGCTGGTCTATGGCAACGCCAATCGGGCCGATAGAAGCCTGCTCAGCGCATTGCGCGTCGATCGTTCAATACTCGACCGCGGCCTGATCGAGTCGCATATCCCACAGCAATGGCTGCTGGACAACAGCAATACTCGGGTCACGTTCACTTATCAGTACGCACGCGCTGGTAGTGCGCTGTCCAGCGAATCACTGGCGCTGGACATCAGCAAGCCGCTGGATCTGCCGGCCCCCATCGTCGAGGATGCCGTGGCTGACGGCGACCTGAGGGGCAGTCTGCCGGCTGATGTTTCAGGAGCCTATGTCAACGTGCCGGCGCAGGCTGAGATTGGCTCAGGCAAGGTGGAAATGCATTGGTTCGGCCATGCCGCAGGGGGGCGCCACATCGCGCCGAACCCGGTCGGCGGCGCGGGCCGACGCTTTTTCATTCCGGCGACGGCGATTGCCGCCAACATGTCGGCCACCCAGCGTTTTCAGGTGTTCTATCGCGTGACCCCGCCGGGGCAGACCGCGAGCGAGGACTCCGTCGCGTTCAATCTGCGAATCGTGCCGTTGCCGGCATCTCGCTACCCGGACACCCAATGCACTCAGGCCCAGGGCACTTCGACCCTGTCATTGGCCAGGGTACCTGCGGCAGGCGCCGATCTGACCGTGGCGCAATGGCCGTTCATGGCCGCCGGGCAGTTGTTGAAAATCGTCGCCCGCGGGGTCAGGGCTTCCGGTGGCGGCTCAACGTCGATCACCGTGCGCAATGCGCTGCCGGTCACTCAGGCGGAGTTCAACAGTAAACGGGTGACCGCCGTCCTGGCCCGCACTTTCCTTGCTTCTCTGCGGCTCAATGAAAACTTCACCCTGGAGGCCAGCGTCAGTTTCGATGGCGGTGAGACTTACTGGCCGTTCAAAGATGGCAATCTCAAACTATCTGCATGAATCAGTGTTGGGCATGGGGCCTGGTCAAACCAATCGCAAGGATATCTATCATGAGCAATAACTCTCTGGATGAAATGTATAAATGGCTGAATGTCGAGCCACGTACCCGTGGCTGGAACGCTATTCTGGCCTATGACCGGTCGAAGACCAATGCGGTGCTGTTGCAGGAATATATTAATCGGTTCAGCACGGGGAACTACCTACCGCCCATTACTGAGCTGCTCCAGGATAATCAGACGCCAACGTATCGAGAGTACATGGTCAATTATGTAATGGATGCTCCACGCCTGTCGTTTACCAATTCAAACCTGGAAAACTCCAAGGCACGCATCCGGCAGAAAGTCATGGGGGGCACGCACATGGCTTTTGAACGGCCACTGGGCGCGTCGGCCTGGCGTACCACTAAAGTGGCGCTGTGGGGGCCGATAGATGGGCCGACCCTGGAATACGATATTGACCTCAAAGTCACTCAGGGAGGGGTAGACCGGCAGGGGACGGTATCGCTGAATATTGCCGAAGGGCTGAACTATCGGATGACGTACGCGCAAACCGAACACTTGGCGAAGTTTACCGGTGAACGCTTGAAGGCGCACTTCAATAAGTTGCCGGAGGCGCAAAAAAACTTTGTGTTGAATGAGATAACGATTGATCAGAACCAGCTATTGAAGCCCGTGCACTTTGTGGTCCGGACCCATAATAAGAAAGGCAGCGGGGCTACACTGGCGGCTAATGAAAACGAGGAAGAAGGCGCGGTACTGCTGTTTGTGACGATGGAAGGGCAAAGTGATGGTGCGCTGCCTGCCAGGAGCAGTGACTTGAAGTATCTGCTGCCGGATGGGGTTTCGGCCACTCTGTTGCTGGGGCATCATTTTTTCTACGACAAAATAGTTGTTTCCGGAATGCGGCGACTGTTGAATCAGGATTCTTTTCAGTATGAATATGAAATGCAGGCGGGTGGCAAATCGATTCTTGCTGCTTATGCGATACGCGGGGCTCGTACGGTTGAAAAGGCTAACAGGCTGGTGATTGATGATCACCAGTATCGCTGTAATGTCTTGAATTTTTTTGTCTCTGCTCCGGATGAGAAAAGTTACTTTAAGGGCTTTCAGGTCGTAGATTCAACCGTTAACTCTCTCAGGCATTTATTTGTTGATTGGTTGAAGGAGGGCGAGTTCATACAGGTTGTTGTGAACTCGCCGGGTCATGTAGGAACTATGCATATTCCTACACGCTTTCGATTTCATACGACGTTAACATTGGCGGTTGATTCTGAAACGATGGATCTGGTGTTCAAATATTCTCAGGGTGCGCACAAGTTGGAGTTTTATCCTGACTTCTCCAATCAATCACTGCTGCCGCCCGCGCATCTGTCAAGAGTAAGGGACGCGTTAGTTGAATGGGTTCGCGAGTACTTCAGGGATGCCGACAAAGATTATACGAGAGCCGTAGGTGACCTCAATGTGTTGATGCTCAATAGCTTGTTGTTCCGTGGGCTAAATCGGGTTCAACCGCAAGACGTCAAATTTTTCCATGACCTGGCCATTTTCGGCCAGGTCGGCCCCACGCTGACCGCCTTCACCCTGAACAATCTGGAACCGGTTATCGGTCGCGGCGATACCTTCCAGTTCAGCACCATCCCGGCGATGAGCAATGTGACCTGGAAGGTCGAGAACATTCCCGGCAGTGATGGTCAGCCCGGCACCATCAACACCTTGGGTCGCTACACGGCGCCGAATGCCGGTCAGTTCGCGGGCGACTACACCCGGGTCCGGGTGACGGCCACGGCCGGTGGCAGCAGCAGTTCCGCGCTGGTCAGCGTGCTGCGCTACGACATCGTGATCAACCCGCTGGTGCAGGTTGTTGGTGTGGAGGAAGTAGCCGGTCGCGAGGTGTCGGCCGGGGCCTTGAACGGCGAAGCGCTGGTTTGGTCTGTCGCGGATCCGAGCACGGGGGCGAAGGTGCTGCCGAGCAGCAAGGAGGGGGGCGATCACACCTATTATCCCGGACCCCGGTCTGACGACAGTAAGCTGGTGTTCAGCGTGGATCAGATCGTCGTGACCAATCCCCGCACCAAGAAGACTGAACGGTCCGCCGTGCTGAAATTGCACCAACTGCCGAATATGACGGTCAGCATCGTGCCAGGATCGGGCGGGCCGGCGAATCAGGTCAGGCTACAGGCGAGCATTGGCGATTGGGTGGCTGATCCCGAGACGGAAGACATGAGTTGGGCGGTGATCGCAGGTTCAGGTCACGTGGACCCCAAGACCGGTGTGTTCACGATCGACGCCATGGGGGCGCACAAGTTCGCCGTGATCACTGCGCACATTCCGGACGTTAGAGGGCGAGCCCCGGATGATGGATATATCATCCTGCCCATCCCGCTTTACACCGTGCCAGAGGCGATCCGCATGTTAACTACGGATCAAATGGCACTCAGCGCCGACTAATTTTGGGAGCAGCATCATGTCGAATTCTCTGGCAAATCTGTTGGCGCGGATGAGGGCGGGTTCAGTGGTTCTGGGCTGGGGGGCGGTGGCGGCATTCGGTCGTGCCCAGCTCAATCGGCTGCTGGAAGAGCAGTACCTGCGCTGGTTGAGCGATTCGCGTTTCATACCGCCCATGAGTGGTTATTTGTACGTGACCCCGGACCACACCGAATCGGTACAGCTCGACTCGCTGTTGCTGGGCAAACCGGTGCTGTCGTTTGCCTCGGCCTCTCTGCACAGGTCCAGGGTCACGGTGACCATGAACCTGATTGGCGGTACCTACACCGCCATGAGTTACCCGGTGACCGGGGTGCCTGCTCTGATGTCGAGCTTCAGCATTACCGAGGACATGGGCTACAGGATCGAGATGCAAATCGAATTGGGCCACATCGAGGGCGAGGTCGATAAACGCGGGCGGGTGACCCTCGATCTGGCCAGCGACCCCAACCTTAAATGCAATCTGGGTGAGCTGCCCGGGGTACAGAATAAAATTGCCGAGTTCATCCAGGGCTTCCTTGCGGCCCAGCCGGATGACCGCCGCATGTTCGAGTTGGGGCTGTTTGATTTCAGCGGCTATAACCCCCTCAGCCCCACAGGCTTTTATATCCGCACGCAAAAAGCCCCTGGTTCCGGCGATTCGGCTGATGGTGCGGTACTGGTCTTCATTCGTCTGAAGGCCAGGGATGAGAATGGCCAGGGCTTGCCCACCGATGGCAGTAATTTCCCCTACCTGATTCCGGACGACACCAATGGGGCGAATCAACCGCTGTACAGCGCAGCCCTGGTGTTGAATCAACAGTGGCTGGAGTTGGTCGACGAAACGCAACTGGACGTGCTGAAGAATCTGCTGTTTCCCGGTGAAAACATCTTTGTCGAGACGCCGGGCGGTCGGCATCGTCCTGCGGACATGCTGATCCTGGGGAACGTCAAGGCCGCAACCGAGCACGTGGCGGTCGAGCCAGCTTTCGTCAATATGAAGGGCAGCAAGGTCCAGCAGTTCACCGCGCGCAAGAGTGACGGCAGCGTGGTCAGGGCCAGTTGGAGTGTGAGTAACCTGATCAGTCCGCTGGCGGTCGGCACGATTACCGCCAACGGCGGCCTGTACACCTCGCCAGCGGCCTCGCGGTTGGGCAAGGAGCGCCAGCCGGTGCTGGTGACTGCGTCTTACACCCAGGACGGACGCCAGCAAACGCGCTCCGCCATGGTGCTGGGGGTCTACGAAAACATGAGTATATCGCCCCGGGTATGTACCAGTGGGGTGGGCAGCACGGTTGACAAGATTCCGCTGCGCGTCACCACCGTGACGGGGGGGAGTTGATCTGGCCTACGCTGTTGCCGACGCAGGGCACGCTGACCCGGATTGATAATAATCGGGCGTTGTATACCCCGCCGGTGACGCAGGCTGAACCGCTGCAACTGGTCAGGCTCACCGTACAGGACAGAAGCAGTAACGAGTCGATCGAAGCGACGATTGTCGTGGTGGCGTCGGCGCAGACGCTGCAGGTGGATCCGCCCTATGTCTCGGAGATCAGCCAGTCCGAATTGGTTTACCTGCGGGCCGAGGACTATCAGAAGGAAGATTGCCAATGGAGCGTCATCGGTGAAGGGGAAGTCAACGAAGATGGCGTTTTCACCCCGCCGGCGTTCGGCGCTTCACGGATCAGCGTGGTCAGGTGTGACATTCAATACGATGGTGTCGGGCCCATCCGGCGTCGCGGTTTCAGCATCATCCAGCTCACCGAACGGGCGGAACCTGAGTTGCGTTGGAGCGAGTTGCAAAACTTCGATGTTTCAATCAATGGTGACGATAACCGCTGTTATGCCAACGGTCGCCAGCAAGTACCCGTGGTCGTGAAGATCGAGACGAAGCCGGTGAGAATCGATGGCCGCGATCATTACGTTCCGGTCAGTGATGCGGACCTGGCGACATTGAAACTGGTCCACAAACTGACGGGCGCGGAGGTGCCGTTCATAACGCTTGGCGAGGAAGGCATCGAGCACAACAGCCCGTTGAAGTGGGCAGCAAACAAGCAGAGGAACCGTTTCCGCTATTTTCCCACCATGGCGCAACAGGCCCCAGCGGTGGTGCTGCCCAAGCCAGACAACAATGGCACGCGCTATCGCGAGCTCTACATCCACATGGCTGTTGAAGGCAATCAAACGTTTTTTGCCCGATTTCAAGGCAATGGGGCGACCTTTAGTTCGGGGGGGGTGGCGGCTGGCGAGGTGTCGGTGCGCGGTGTGTTTTCCGCTGCACCGTCGGAGGCGGAGTACCAGCTTGACCGTGAGCGTGTCGCTCAGGATCCCAACGGTCATGATGAGCCGAACGATCCGAGCAATCCGAATCGGGATGTGTTTAGTTACTACCTCTGGTCAACGGACTACTGGCGCCTGAGCTATCGGCGGCTTGGCTCTTACCCGGTGAGATTCTCGACCCTGCATATCGAAAAGAACATCTCGACGATTCAATGGGAAAGTGAACTGCTGGATGAAACCTTCTTCAGCTACACCTGTTATGCGTTTAACCCGGCGAACGGTGTCAACAGTGATTCACCTGCCCCCGAAGGTTTGTCATTCGATCTGTACTTGAGAAATTTGTTCAAGGAAACCGGCAAGGTCTTGAGCGGCGCCTTTGAGGGTGGTTCCAAGCCTTCTCCGGGTCAGTTGCTGATCAGTTTGCATCGCACCCATGACATGAAGTTCTGGTATGACGGCATGGCGGGGGGAGATGTCTACCGGCTTTATCGAAAACTCCTGGATCCAGCGGTCATCTTTGTGTTGCTGGATGAGGACGGTAATCGCCATCGGTTGCAAATCGGCTTCGCGCCCCCGAGTACTGCAGACAGTCGCAACCGACTGGTGTTGTTGCCGCAATAACAGGCCTTCTCGAAGTCGCAGGCGCGCACTCGGTGGTGCCTGCGGTGGATTCCGTCATCTATGTAAAAGGGTATGGAACATGACCACATCCAGTGCGGTGCATTCCCAGGCGTTTGCCTTCATGAGTTACTTGCAAGGCGGCGTCGACCCGCGTACCGGGCAATACACGCTGTCCCTCGACTTTCCCGAAATAAAAAGCAACTGGCTATGCGGCCCGGACTTTATGTTCAAGTTGAGTTTTAATCCCATCAATATCATTGACTCCGGTTATGGTTTTGGTTGGAACCTCAATCTGAGCCAGTTCACCGCACACAACAGTATTCTATCGCTCAGTACCGGGGAAACATTCAAAGTTACCGGCAGTGGCACTGAGCCGGCGATCAGGGAAAAGAAACTCGACAGCTTCCATTTCTACAACAATCAGGACGGTACCTACCGCGTGGTGCACAAGTCCGGATTGATCGAAGTGCTCACGCTTGGCGGCAGCGGCGAGGACCGAGTGGCGTTGCCCAGCCAGATCTACGCCCCCAGTGGTCACAGCATCCACTTGACTTACGCCAGCTTCAGAGGCGGCCAGCGCTTGCAGTCGGTCAGAGATGCCCAGGGCGAGTTGTTGCGGATCAATCGCCCCAACGACTCGCAGGTCGAACTGCTGCTGCGCCCCTTCGACGGCCCTGGCGGAACCCCGCTGGCGCGCTATGAAATGGAATTGAACGGCAAAGGCTGGGTGACGAAGATTGTCCTGCCGACCCAGGAAAAACCCTCCTGGCGTTTCGACTATGGCAACGACCCGATCCGTGGCATCCTTTGTCTGCACGAGGTCAAGACGCCCGCCGGTGGCCGTGAAACCATTGAGTACCAGGACGATGGGCACCCCTATCCGAACGGCGTGACACGACCCAACCTGCCCCGGGTGACGCGCCACCGCACGTATCCCGGCTTCGGGCAACCGATGATGGAAGTCGTGTACACCTATTCGGTAAACAACTTTCTGGGCAACCGGGAGACGGTCAGTTGGGAAGACGGAATGGACCCGCTGTACAACGTTCCGCACACCTATGTGTACAGCAGTCACGCTGCTGAGCGGGTGGGTAGCGCGGTCGTTCGCCAGGTCGATCGCACCTTCAACCGCTTTCATCTGCTTACCGAAGAAAAGATCACTCAGGACCATTGCGTCCAGTTGCAGGCGACCCTGTATTACGCCGAAGACAAACCCTTTGCCCAGCAGCCTGCGCAGTTCCAGTTGCCCCGGCAAACCTCCAGCAGTTGGCGAATGGACAATGATGCCAGCAGGTTCCGCGAAGAGGTCACCCTCAGCGCGTTCGATGTCCATGGCAATCAGCTTGAGCAGGTCGAACCCAACGGCGTGCGCACGGTTCACACCTACTACCCGAAAGAAGCCAGCGACGGTTGCCCGGCCGATCCGCAAGGATTTGTCCGCAACCGCAAGGACAGCACGGTTTTCCCTTCGTCGCTCGAACAGCCAGGCGCCCCGACATTACGCATGCGCTTGCGCTACCTGGCGCTCCCCGCGTTGACCGGCAGCGGCCAGGCGCCTTGGCTGAGCAGTGAAAGCGAGACCCTGCAGCAACTGCAGGGCAGCAACGAAGTCGAGCTGCAACGGACGCTGTACGCGTATCACGATCAACCCGGTGCGGTGTTCCTGCATGGTCGTCCAGCCAGTCAGCGCACGATGCTCAATGGTCTGACCAGCACCACTGAATATGCCTACCGCACTCTCGACAGCGTATTGGCAGGTGAGACGGTACTGGAAACTATTGAAACCCTGACCGGTTTCGACCATGGCGCCGAACCTGTGCGCAAGGTGACCACCCGTGAGGACTCGCTGGTCCACGGCCAGCCATTGCTCAGTTACGACGACAACGGCGTGAAAATCCGCAGTACGTATGACGAACTGCAACGGGTGACCAGTGAAACCGTATCGCCGGATGATGATGAGTTCAAAGCCACGCGGGCCTATACCTACTACCTGACCTCGCTGGATGGACAGCAAGCCCAGCAACAGGTCACGGATGTCAAGAATGTCACTACCCGCACCTATTTCGATGGCCTGAATCGACCGATCAACGAGCAACGGCAGAACGCCGACAGTCTCACCCGCGCCGATGAATACCGCACAACCTGGTCAGCGCGATACGACGCGCTGCAGAACCTGATCGAGGAAACCCAGTTCGACTGGCGGGGCGAGGAGCAAGTCCCCCTGACTCGCACGTTCGATTACGACGCCTGGGGTATGCAGTGCTGCGTCACCGGCCCGGATGGTGTGCAGCTCCATGAACAGACCGACCCGATTGGGGCGGTTGACTGGAAAGGACCGATCCAGCGGAGTTGGCGGCAGGGATCGGGCGTTGCGGCGAAGCGGGCCGGGATGACCGTGACCTATGTCAATCTGTTTGAAAAGCCGGCGCACATCGAGCGCTTCGATACCGCCGGTGGCGCGATCAGCTTGCATGAGTACGGCTACGATGGCCTTGGCCAGACCGTGCTGGAAATCGATGCCCGGTCCGGCAGGACCGAATACGCCTACGACAGCTTTGGTCGGATGATTCGTAACACGTTGCCAGACGGGGCCGTGGTCCAACGTCGCTACGCGTTGCACAGCGCCGAAGACTTGCCGACTGAAATCAGTGTCAACGATGTCGTCCTCGGCAGGCAGGAGTTTGACGGGCTTGGCCGCATGAAGGCCTCGACCACCGGAGGCCGCAGGCAGGTCTTCAGTTACCTGCCCGGCATGATGCAGCCGGACACCGTCACGACGGCGAGCCAGCAACGGATCCACTACCAGTACAATCCGCAGCTCAGTGAAGAGCCAATGCGTCGACAGTTGCCCGGGCAGGTCACGGCCGACTATGTCTACGACAAACAAAACGCCCGGCTGGTCAGTTGTCAGGAGCAGGCGCTGGGTATCAGTCGCCAATACTTCTCCACGGGTGAGCTCAAGAGCGAGCAGCGCAATCAACCGGGTGAATCCCATGCCATGCACTACGACTACAGCCGCCTGGGCCAGCTCTTGAGTTACACCGATGTGCTGCAGCAGGTGCAGAGCTATGACTATGACGTTGCTGGGCGCCTGGAGTCGACGCAACTGGGCAGCACTCACTCGGACTTCAGTTATGACGAGTTGGGGCAGACGGCAACCATCACGACCCGTGACAGTGCCAGTGGGCAGCAGGTGATCATTGCGCTTGAGTACGATGATTTGGGTCGAGAGATCCAGCGCACCTTCGACCTCAATGGCATCGAGCAACAATTGACCCAGGTCTATAACGCTGCCGACCTGGTGGAGCGACGAACCTTGAAGCAGGGCGACGCTGTGCTGCGTGACGAGACGTATGGCTACGACCTGCGGGGGCGTCTCACGCTCTATACCTGTGAGGGTAGCCAGCCCCCTGTCGATCCCTACGGTAAGGCGATCGCGCGGCAGGTGTTCAGGTTCGATGTCCTGGACAACCTGACCCAGGTGTTGACGACTGCGACGGATGGGCAGCTCAATCGCGCGCTCTACCGTTTCGAGAACCCTCTGGACCCCGCGCAGTTGACCCGCGTCGAGAACAACGCGGGAGCACCTTACCCCGCCGAGATTCTGCTCGAGTATGACGCCGATGGGCATTTGATCCACGACGAGGAGCAGCGTGTCCTGGAATACGACGCCCTGGGCCGCTTGACCCGCATCAGCGGCTTGTCAGGTGAACCTGGGAGCAACCTTGATTACGACCCTTTGGACACCCTCGTCGGCAAGGATGGCCCTGAAGGAGCGGAGCGACGTTTTTATCGAGATGGCGAACTGGCGAACCGAATTCAGGGGGCAGACGGCAGCACGTTCGTACGCGCGGCGGGAGTGGTACTCGCCGAGCACCAGACGGGGGATGTGCAAACACCTTCATGACCGCGCTATACATGGAGTCCACTGACCCGTGCAAACTCCACCAGGCCACCGTCATGCTCAAGTCCCAACTTGTCCATGGCGGTGCGTTTCTGCCGACTGATGGTTTTTTCGCTGCGGTTGAGCTGCAGGGCGATCTGGCGGCCAGACAGACCCTGGACAAACATCCGCACCACTTCAAGTTCTCGTTCGGAAAGACTGGCCGAGGGTTTATCCGCGCCGGCGGACAGCAGCGTCTGGGCGTGCAGAATGCGCGCAAAGGTCGGGCACAGATAACGACGACCGTGTAGCACGCTTTCTGTTGCACGCTTGAGCTCAGGCAAGGCACTGCGTTTGTCGAACAGTGCGCAGACGTCCAGGTTGAGCAACGCCTGCAACAGGCAGGGATGGCTGAGCATGGTCATCACAATCAAGCGGACATGGCCGAAGTGACGTCTGATGTAGCCGATCAACGCCAGACCATCGGGAAATTCGCCGTAGGGCATCGCGTAGTCAGTGATCAGGATGTCACAGGGCTTTTGCTCCAGGTGCTCGACCAACTCCTCGGCGCTTTGGGCCTGGGCGACGATCGCGAAATCCTGGCTGAACGGCGGACACAGGGCCATTTCTGCGCCCATCAGCACCACCGGGTGATCGTCGGCAAGGATAATGCGAGTCCTGCCCGGCATGCCAAGGACAGGTGTTTCAGGTGTGTCGCCCCACAGTAGGGGAGCAGCAGAGAACAGCGGTTGCGCAGGGTTCATGCGGTGTCTCGACAGGGACCAATAGCACGCCGGACACCGCAGGCCGCAGGTTCAATTCAGTTGAATCAAACCTTGCTCGAGGGCCTTGAACACAGCGATCCAGCGCGATTTAACGTCGAATTTTCGACGGATGTTGTCTAAGTGATAATTCACGCCCGATTCAGTGCAATTGACAATCACTCCTATTTCCCACGACGACTTGCCTCTGGCAGTCCAGCCCAGCACCTCCTTTTCACGCTGGGTCAATGTGATTGCAGGCCCTTCAACGCTAGGTGGCTTCTCCCGGTGAGGTTGGCGGTCACGGGTACGCTTGGTCGTCGCAGTTGAATGGTTCATGACAGGCACTCCCATTTATCAATTACTGGAGTGGGCGCGATGGATCCTTCCTAAAATGGGCGTGGTCCTTGCGTCCGGCTGACAGACGCCTCGTAAGGCGCTGTAGGTTCAGCTCCGTTATATCGCGGAAACAGCGCCTTGAAACCTGTAAGAACTAACAGGTGGAGCACATTAATGCAGCGAATGGAGTGGTTTCTGTCGGGCGTTTCACCTGCTCATGTAGAGGTTTTCCTGTTATTGGCAAGGCTTTAGTTTCAGATCTACCGTCTATCGCGTTTTTACCGCTGCCACGCGTCCCCGTTGACCAGATTCGCCGGCCGCTGCCCAGCCAACGCCGCGAGCAGATTGTCGACCGCGCAGCGCGCCATGGCTTCGCGAGTTTCATGGGTTGCCGAGCCGATATGCGGGGTCGCCACCAGGTTATCCAGTTGCAGCAGGGGTGAGTTCGCGGGCAGCGGTTCACGTTCGAAAACATCCAGCCCGGCCGCGCGGATCTGCCGCTGTTGCAGGGCCTGGATCAGTGCCGGTTCATTTACCACCTTGCCCCGGGAAATATTGATGAAGATGCTGTCCGGGCGCATCAGGGCAAACTCCTTCGCGCCAATCAAGCCTTCGGTGGCGGCGGTCAGGGGCAAGGTCAGGCAAACGAAGTCCGCTTGTTGCAACAACTCGGGCAGGCTGCGGTACTGCGCATCGAAGCGTTTCTCCACGGCAGGTTTCGCGCTGTTGCTGTGGTAGAGGATCGGCATGCCAAAGCCGAAATGCCCGCGCTGGGCCAGCGCCTCGCCGATGCGGCCCATGCCGATGATGCCCAGGGTCTTGCCGTGTACGTCGCTGCCAAAGTGGGCCGGGCCGATATTGCCGGTCCAGCCGCCCGCACGCACCAGGCTGGCAAGTTCCACCACGCGCCGCGCCGTGGCCAGGATCAGTGCGAAACCGGTGTCGGCGGTGGTCTCGGTCAACACGTCCGGGGTGTTGCTGAGCAGGATCCGGCGCCGGGTCAGGTAATCGATGTCGTAGTTGTCGACACCCACCGAGACACTGGCGACGGCCTCAAGCTTGGGCGCCAGGTCAAGCAGCCCGGCATCCAGGCGCAGACTCGCGCCCAACAGGCCATGGGCGCCGGGCAAGGCATCGCGCAGGCGCATCAGGCCATCGTTGTCCAGGCGTTCGATCAGCGTCACCTCAACCTGCGCTTGCAGGCGCGCCATCAGCGCGGGAGACAGTTTCTTGTAGAGCACGACGTGCTTGTTCATCCGTTCACCTTCAATTCGATTCAAGAGTGTGCGCTCGCCAGCGGTTGCGGGCTCGCCTTGGGGGCTTCGCGGTCACTGGCGCCGGGCTTGAGACAGAGCGTCAGCAGCACCGCCAGCAGCAGCGACACGCTCATCAGCAAAAAGGACGCACCGGGCGAACCGGTAGCACTGTTCAGGTAGCCCACCAGGTAGGAACCGCCGAACGAACCGAGGGCGCCCATGCTATTGATCAGCGCCATTGCGCCACCGGCGACGTTGGCCGGGAGGATTTCCGGAATGATCGCGAAGAACGGTCCGTAGGGGGCGTACATGCACGCGCCGGCAATCACCAGCAAGGTGTAGGACCACCAGAAGTGTTCGGCGCCCAGGGCATAGGAGCCGTAGAACGCAATCGAGGCAATCAGCAACGGTGGCCAGACAAAACGTTTACGTTTCTGCAGTTTGTCCGACCCCCAGGACACCAGCAGCATGCCGATCACGGCCGCCAGATACGGCAGGGCCGACAGCCAGCCGGCCTCGATCATGTCCATCTGCGCGCCTTGCTTGAGGATCGACGGCAGCCACAACACGAAGCCGTAGACACCGATGCTCCAGCAAAAAAACTGCAAGGCCAGGACGATGACTTTCGGCGAGCGGAAGGCTTCGGCGTAGTTCTTCACCGCCTTGATCCCGACCTGTTCGGCCGCCAGGGCGCTTTCCAGGTGGTGTTTTTCCTGGTCGTTGAGCCATTTGGCCTGCGCCGGACGATCGTCGGCCAGGCGCCACCAGATGAAGGCCCAGAGCACCGCCGGCAAGCCTTCGATGATGAACATCCAGCGCCAGTCTGTAATGCTGCACCAGATAGCCGGAGACCACCGACATCCAGAGCATGGTCACCGGGTTGCCGAGGATCAGGAAGGTATTGGCGCGCGAGCGTTCGGCGCGGGTGAACCAATGACACAGATAGATCAGCATCGCCGGCATCACCGCGGCTTCGACGACGCCGAGCATGAAGCGGATGACGATCAGCCAGTAGGCGTTGGAGACCACCCCGGTCAGGGTCGCCAGGCTGCCCCAGAGGATCAGGCTGACAAAGATCAGCTTCTTCACGCTGTTTTTCTGTGCGTAGATCGCGCCGGGGATCTGGAAGAAAAAGTACCCGAGGAAGAACAGCGCACCGAGCAACGACGACAGGCCTGGGGTGATCATCAGATCGGCGGCCATTCCGGAAGCGGCGGCGAAGCCATAGTTGGCGCGGTCCAGATACGCCAGGCTATAGGTGATAAAGACAATGGGCATGATGTACCACCAACGGCGGGCGGCGAGTTTTGGCGTTTGCATGGTAGTGCTCCTGAGCTTGTTGTTTTTGTCGCAGCAGGTATCGGAATCTTCAGTGATCGGGTTGGCCTTATCGTAAGCAGGCCGCAAACGGGCGCTAGCCCCACAGGGTTTCTATGCCCGGCACAAATCCCCAGTGGGAGCGAGCTTGCTCGCGATGGCGGCCTCAAATTCAGCAGACATCTCAAGCCGGGTCGGCAGGCCCTCCATGTCGCCACGGCTCTGCACGGCGCGGCTGCCAATCCAGTTGGCCCGTTGCACCGCGTCGCTGACGCTGTGGCACTCCAGCAATGCGCTGATCAGGCCCACCGCAAAACCATCGCCGGCACCGACGGTATCGACCACCTGCGCCACCGGCACGGCGGCGACAAAGCCCTGGTCCTGCGCCGTGCGGTAGTAGGCACCGTGGGCGCCGAGCTTGATCGCCACGACCTGGGCGCCTTGATCCAGATAGAACGCGGCAATGTCCGCCGGGTCGTCGAAGCCGGTCAGCAGGCGGCCTTCGCCCAGGCCCGGCAACACCCAGTGGGCGAGGGCGGCCAGGCGGTTGATCTCTGTGATCATCTGCTGCTCGCTGGCCCACAACGCCGGGCGCAGATTGGGGTCGAACGACACGGTGCGGCCGGCAGCGCGCATCTGCGTCATCAGCTCCAGAGACAGCTCGCGGGCGGTCGCCGACAGTGCCGGCGGAATGCCGGTGGCATGCAGGTGCCGGGCTTGCAGCAACGGCGTCTGGATCGCCTGGGGCGACAGGTGACTGGCGGCCGAACCCCGGCGGAAGTATTCCACCTGGGGATCGGCGCCGGCTTCCTCGCGGGACTTGAATTGAAAGCCGGTCGGGTGCAACGGATCGACGTCGACCTGGGAGCAGTCCAGGCCTTCACTTTGCAACGTGTCGAGGACAAAGCGCCCCAGGGAGTCAGCGCCGACCCGGCTCAGCCAGGCCACCTTGAAGCCCAGTCGCGACAGGCCGATAGCGACATTGCTGTCGGCCCCGGCAATGCGTTTGTGAAAGTTTGCGACCTGCGCCAGGTCGCCGGTTTGCTCGGCGACCAGCATCGCCATGGTTTCGCCAAACGATAGGATATCGACTTCAGACATGGGCGTGCTCCGGGCCGGGTTGACCCAAGCGGGCGAGGACGGCCACGTGCTCGGTGGTCAGTTGCTGCAGGTCATCGGCCTGCAACGGGTATTCGGCGGCGCGGGAGATGCCCGGTGCCATGTGCGTGAGCAACTGTTCCCACTGCTGCAGGTCGGCGGCGGCCGGTGCAATCGCCACCAGCTTGCTGTCGGCGCGGCGGGTCACCGCCTTGCAATGCACGTAGGCGACATGCCGGCCCAGCAGGCGCGCAGCAGTGGCGGCGCTCTGGTCCTGCCAGGACCAGTTGCCGATATCGAAGGTCATCCGCACCGGCAACACGTGTTGCTCTACCTGCGCGAAAAAACGCTGGAACGGCTCGATGCGTCCGCCGTGCAGGGTCTGGTCGTTTTCCACCAGCAACTGCACCGCGTGCTCGGCCAGGCACGCGGCCAGGCTGTGCAGGTCGTTGGTGTCGGTGAAGTAGCCCAGGGACACCTTGAGCCAACGGGCACCGAAGCTCTCGGCGCGTTTGAGGGTGGCGGCCAGCAACGGGTTGGGCTGGGCGCGACCGGCGACCCACAGTTCCAGCGGCGAGGAAAACACCGCCTCAAGCCCCTGTTGCTCAATGGCGTGGGCCAGTTCCCGCGGGTCTTCGCTGGTCAGCAATTCTTCGCGCCACTCAATCCGCTGGGCGCCGGCCTTGGCCAGGACCTCGACAAATGCCAGTTGGCCCACCTGGCGAACCAGATCGGCGCCGTAGCTGGACAAGCTGATGGAAACAGGTGATTTACTCATTGTTATTGACCTCTGAAACCGGTTTCATTTTTGTTCAAAAAAAATCTGCACACCTGTGTAGCAACTGCCACCTGTAGGGATCAGTGGCGGGTGCCTGAGGATCGTGGTGAACGGGACAATTGCGTCGACCCGCGCACAACCAACTGCGCCGGGTAATCCAGGGTCCGCACGGGGCCGTCGTCGCCGCGCAAGCGTTTGAGCAGGCAGTCGAACGCACTGGCGCCAATGGCTTCGGTCGGCTGGGCGAGGGCGGTGATGCCGCTGCCCACCAGCGGGTACCAGTCCAGATCATCGAGGGCGATCAGGCCGACGTCGGCGAACAAGTCGCAACCCAGTTCACGCAGCGCCCGAGTGGTCGCCAGGGCGGCAATGCCGTTGGCACAGAACAACGCTTTAGGCCCGGGTGCCGGGGCGTCGAGGAAGGCTTGCAGATGGCCACTGAGTTCGACACCGGTCTCGACCACCGCCCCCCGCAGCGCCGGGCGCTGGCCGATTTGCTGCTCAAAGCTGGCAACGCGTTCGATCCGCGAACTGGTGCCGTCATAGGGCTCGCTGACCAACAGCACGTCGCGGTAGCCCTGGTCCTGCAGATGGCTCAAGGCGGTGTGGACGGCGGCCGGGTTATCCAGGCCGACCAGGTCGCTGTGCAATGACTCGACCTTGCGGTCCACCAGCACCATCGGCATCTCGCGGTGCAGTTCGCGCAACAGGTCCGGGTGGTGACCCAGGGTGTTCACGATCAGGCCTTCGATGTTGTACGAGCGCAAGGCTGCCAGGTGCTGGCTTTCCTGCTCGTCATCGCGATCGGTGTTGCACACCACCAGGCTGTAGCCGTGCTGGCGGCAGGCGGTTTCCACGCCATGCATCACGGCAATTGAATAGGGGTTGCGGATATCGGCCACCAGCATGCCGATCAGGCGGGTGCGCCCGCGTTTCAGGCCGCGGGCCATCTGGTTCGGGCGGTAACCCAACTCGTCGATCGCCTGCTCGATGCGCAAGGCAATGGCATCGGACAGCAAGGCGCGGTCTTCGCCGATGAAGCGTGACACGCTGGCCTTGGATACCCCGGCGCGTTCGGCGACATCGAGCATGGTCACGCGGCTGCGTTGGGCGGCAGAAAAACTATTCACGGCGACGACCTTATTATTGGAGTTATCGGCAGCAGCGTCTGTTAGCCCTCGCTGAAACCGGTTTCAGGAGACACCAAAAGCCTTTGGGTCGTCAAGCGCGAAAATGCGGGTTTCGAAAAAAGTTGATCAAGCGCGTGCGCCATCGTCTGGATCACGGGTTGGGCACAAAGGCAACTGGCAGATCTGTCAGGTGCGCAACAGGTCGGTTTGGTCAGACACTGTGCGACACAAGGTTAACGTGCACAGGAGCTTCAATCACGATCTGCAGTCCCGGTGGAATACAAGGAGAACGAACCAGCCCCACAACCGCGCGCCTGACGTGGGATGAGCCCTACACTCAGTGTGTGTATTGCCCCTATAACGCCTCGGGTTATGAGGTCATGGCCGAGGGGCTTGCGACCCTTACCGTGAGCCGCCCACCGTGTGTCATCAACGGATTGAACCCTAATCAAGAGTACTTTTTTTATCTCTATGCCAAGGCGGCGGGCAACATCCGCTCCAACCCGAGTCGGGCTCGCATAGGGCTGTATGTGCCGGATCGCACGCCACCGAGCAAGCCAACGCAGTTACGCACTGAAAGTGTGGCGAGTAAGAGGGTCAACCTGGCGTGGATGGCGTCGGTCGACAATGGAGGGGTCGTTGAGTATCAGGTTTTCTGTGACGGGAAACTGATGGGCAGTACTGATAGCACTCGTTATACGGTCGCCAATCTGAATGATATGACGACTTATATTTTCATGGTGCGGGCGAGGGATCCCGTTGGAAACTATGCCGATTCCGACCCCTTGACGGTCTCCACCCCAGATTGGACAGCCCCTTCCACGCCTGGAAACTTGAGGGCTACCACGATCACCAGCAATTTCGTCGCTCTTGCATGGGACCCGTCGCAAGACAATGTTGGAGTCGTCGGTTATGAGGTCTATCAAGGTAGCATTCACTTGGCGACAGTCCCGGATACTCAGTACGGTGTCGGCGGCTTGAGTAGCTCCAGAAATTACAGCTTTGCGGTGGCTGCTGTGGATGGTGCAAATAATCGTTCGGTAATTTCAGCCATCCAGGTGACAACGCCAGTGAGCAATGCGCCACCAATAAACCTTGAGTTTGTTCGGGTTAGCTTCCAGGTGGGTACCCTCACATGGAGTCCGCCGAATCAAAGTGATGGCGTCACCGGTTACCAGATATCGCGAGATGGCGTTGTGATCAGAGAAACTCCAGAACTTTACACCCTCTTTAATGATTTGAAACTTGGCACGATTTATCTTTTTGAGGTGCGTGCAAGACGCAATGGTGAGCTCTCCGAACCAGCTTCTATCCGTGGGTAACGACTTACCCAAACAACCCCGCCGCGATATTGATCGAAAACCCCAATATCGCGGTGTTGAATACAAAACCAATCAACGACTGGGCCAGGACAATTTTGCGCAGACCTCGGCTGGCCACGCCGACATCGGCGGTTTGCACGGCCACGCCAATGGTGAAGGAGAAGTACAGAAAGTCCCAATAGTCGGGGGTTCGCAGGCCTTCGGCAAAGCGCAGCGGCGGTTCCTTGCCTTCCCAGGTGTAGAACAGGCGGGCGTAGTGCACGCTGAAAATGGTGCCGATCAGCAGCCAGGAGCCGATCACGGTCAGGCCGGTAAAGCCGTAGCGCAGGAGCTTTTGAGTGGCATGCGTGTCGCCGATTCCCGCCAGTTCGAAGGTAATGGCGGCGAGGCTGGCAATCGCGGCAATGCAGACGATGAGCAGCACCAGCCCGGCATTTTCGTCTTCGACCTCGGCGATGCGTTTGACGTCATCGGCCTTGGCGCGGACAGTGAGCCACAGCATCAGGGCCAGGTAGGTCCAGACGCCGGCATTCCAGCCAATGAGGATGTTGCTGATGAAGGAGTCGGCGGGAGCCAGAATACCTGCCGTGATGCCAATCAGGCTGGCACAGGTGAGGCGAGGGTGGGTGCGCACGAGGTGGGGCATGGGGGCTCACTGCAATGGGACTTGAAAGAACCATAGCGCAGCGCAGCCCGTTGTGGCCATAAAGGTGAGCCTGATGAAGCCCTGTGGGAGAGCGAGCGGAGCACCGCCCGACCCGCCCCCACAGGTGAGGTTGCTCAGATGTCCTTGTGACGCTTGCGCACCAGTTTCATCACCACCACAAAAAACACCGGCACAAACACCACCGCCAACGTTGCGGTGATCATCCCGCCGATTACCCCGGTGCCAATCGCTTGCTGGCTCGCCGAGCTGGCGCCGGTGGCAATGGCCAGGGGCACCACGCCGAGGATGAACGCCAGGGAGGTCATGATGATCGGCCGCAGGCGCAAGCGCGCAGCTTGCAGCGTGGCATCGATCAGGTCGTGGCCTTCGTCGTACAGGCTCTTGGCGAATTCGATGATCAGGATCGCGTTCTTCGCCGACAGGCCGATGATGGTGATCAAGCCGACCTTGAAGAACACGTCGTTGGGCATGCCGCGCAAGGTCACCGCCAGTACCGCCCCCAATACCCCCAGGGGCACCACCAGCAGCACCGAGGTGGGGATCGACCAGCTCTCATACAACGCCGCCAGGCAGAGGAACACGATCAGCAACGACAGGCCCAGCAGGATCGGTGCCTGACTGCCCGACAAGCGTTCCTGCAACGACAGCCCGGTCCATTCCTGGCCCAGCCCGGCAGGCCCCAGGGCCACCAGGCGCTCGATCTCCGCCATGGCCTGGCCGGTGCTGTGGCCGGGGCTCGGTTCACCGGAAATGCTCACGGCTGGGTAGCCGTTGTAGCGGGTCAACTGGGTCGGGCCCTGGGTCCAATCGGCCCGGGTGAAGGCCGACAGCGGCACCATACTCCCACTGCTGTTGCGCACATGGATCTTGAGCAGGTCTTCGACCTGGCTGCGACGATCGCCCTCGGCCTGCACCACCACCCGCTGCATCCGTCCCTGGTTGGGGAAGTCGTTGATGTAGCTTGAGCCGACCGCCGTGGACAATACGCTACCGATGTCGGCAAACGATACGCCCAGGGCATTGGCCTGCTTGCGGTCGACGATCAGTTGCACCTGCGGCGCTTCGGCCAGGGCGCTTTCGCGCACATTGGCCAGGATCGGGCTTTTTTCGGCGGCGTCCAGCAAGGCCGTGCGCGCTTGCATCAACGCGCTGTGCCCCAGGCCGCCACGGTCTTGCAGGCGGAACTCGAAACCGCTGGAAGTGCCCAGCCCATCCACCGGCGGCGGCAGCACCGAGTAAGCGACCGCGTCCTTGATCTGGCTGAAGGCAATGTTGGCGCGCTCGGCAATCGAGTCCGCCGAGTCATCGCTGCCGCGCTGCGACCAATCCTTCAGGGTACTGAAGGCCAGCGCTGCGTTCTGCCCGCTGCCGGAGAAACTGAAGCCGAGGATCACCGTACTGTCGCCGATCCCCGCTTCGGTGGCGTTGTGCGCCTCGATCTCTTGCACCACCTGCACCGTTCGGTTCTTGCTGGCGCCCGGCGGCAGTTGAATGTCAGTGATGGTGTAGCCCTGGTCTTCGGTGGGCAGGAACGAGGAGGGCAGGCGACTGAACAGTACGCCGAGCGCCACCAGCAACACGCCGTAAATCAGCAGGTAGCGGCCGCTGCGTTTCAGCGCATAGGCCACCCAACCCTGATACCGATCGGTGAACTGCTCGAAGCGTCGGTTGAACCAGCCGAAGAACCCCGTCCGGGCATGCAGCTCGCCCTTGGCGACCGGCTTGAGCAGGGTCGCGCAGAGGGCCGGGGTCAGGGTCAGGGCGAGGAACGCCGAGAACAGGATCGAGGTGGCCATCGACAGTGAGAACTGCTGGTAGATCACCCCCACCGAACCCTGCATGAACGCCATCGGGATAAACACCGCCACCAGCACCAGGGTGATACCGATGATCGCCCCGGTGATCTGGCTCATGGCCTTGCGGGTCGCTTCCTTGGGCGACAGACCCTCTTCGGCCATGATCCGTTCGACGTTCTCCACCACCACGATGGCATCGTCCACCAGGATACCGATGGCCAGCACCATGCCGAACATGGTCAGCACGTTGATCGAAAAACCCAGCGCCAGCATGGTGGCGAAGGTGCCCATCAGCGCCACCGGCACCACCAGCGTCGGGATCAGCGTGTAGCGGATGTTCTGCAGGAACAGGTACATCACCGCGAACACCAGCAGCATTGCCTCGCCCAGGGTGTAGACCACCTTGGTGATCGAGACTTTGACGAAGGGCGAGGTGTCGTAGGGAATCTTGTATTCGACGCCGGCCGGGAAGTAGCGGGCCAGTTCGTCCATCTTCTCGCGCACCAGGGTGGCGGTGTTCAGTGCATTGGCGCCGGGGGCCAGTTGCACACCGACCGCGGTGGAGGGCTTGCCGTTGAGGCGGGTGGCGAACTGGTATTCCTGGCTGCCGATCTCGACCCGCGCCACATCGCCGACGCGCACGGTGGAGCCGTCCGGGTTGGCCTTGAGCACGATGTCGGCGAACTCTTCGGGCGTCGACAGTTGCCCCTTGACCAGCACGGTGGCGGTGATTTCCTGGCTGTTGTGGGTCGGCAAGTCGCCGATGCTGCCCGCTGACACCTGGGCGTTCTGCGCGACGATCGCGGCGTTGACGTCCGCCGGGGTCAGATTGAAGCCGATCAGCTTCTGCGGGTCGATCCAGATCCGCATCGCCCGTTCGGCGCCGTACAACGAAGCCTTGCCGACCCCGTCCAGGCGCTTGATCTCGTTCATCACGTTGCGCGCCAGATAATCGCTGAGCGCCACGTCATCGAGCTTGCCGTCACTTGAGGTCAGGGTGATCAGCAGCAGGAAGCCGGAAGACACCTTCTCCACCGACAAGCCTTGCTGAATCACCGCTTGCGGCAGGCGCGACTCCACCACCTTGAGGCGGTTCTGCACATCGACCTGCGCCAGTTCCGGGTTGGTGCCTGGCTTGAAGGTGGCCTTGATGGTGGCCGAACCGAGGCTGCTCTGGGATTCGAAATACAGCAGATGGTCGGCGCCGTTGAGCTCTTCCTCGATCAGGCTGACCACACTTTCGTCGACGGTTTGTGCCGAGGCACCCGGATACACGGCGTAGATCTCGATCTGTGGCGGCGCCACATCCGGGTACTGGGCCACCGGCAACTGCGGGATGGCCAGGGCACCGGCCAACAGGATGAACAGCGCAACCACCCAGGCGAACACCGGGCGGTCAATAAAGAAATGCGGCATAAAATCTGCGTCCTGCCTACTGCCCGGTGACCAGGGCGTGCGGAAGAGGGGTGGCGTCGATGGCTACTTTGTCGCCGGGACGGGCGTGCTGCAGACCTTCGATGACAATGCGGTCGCCGGGCTTGAGGCCGGCGCTGACGATCCAGCGGTCCTGTTGCACCTGGCCCAGTTGCACGGCTTGCTGGCTGACCCGGTCCTCGCTGTCGAGCAGCAACACCTGGGCAATGCCGGCGCTGTCACGCTGGATCGCCCGTTGCGGCACGCTGATGCCTTGCTGGTTCACCGCTTGCTCCAGGCGCACGCGAATGAAGCTGCCGGGGAGCAGGTCGAGGTCAGGGTTGGGGAATTCGCTGCGCACAATGATCTGGCCGGTGCCGGGGTCGACACTGATCTCCGAGAACAGCAGCTTGCCCGGCAACGGGTAGTGGCTGCCGTCGTCCTGGATCAGCGTGGCCTTGGCCTGGTCCTGGCCGACCTGCTGCATCTGCCCGGCGCGGAAGGCGCGGCGCAGTTCGTTGAGCTCGCGGGTCGACTGGGTCAGGTCGGCGTGGATCGGGTCCAGTTGCTGGATCAGCGCCAGGGGCGTGCTTTCGTTCTGGCCGACCAGTGCGCCTTCGGTCACCAGTGCGCGACCGATGCGCCCGGAAATCGGTGCGGTCACCGTGGCGTAACCCAGGTTCAGCCGGGCACGGGCCACGGCGGCCTGGTTGGCGGCGACGTCGGCATTGGCCTGCAGCGTGGCGGCACGGGCGTTGTCGTACTCCTGGGCGCTGATGGCCTGGTCGTTGATCAACTGGGCGTAGCGTTTTTCCTGCAAACGCGCCTGGAACGCATTGGCCTGGGCCTTGCGCAACGCCGCGTCGGCGCTGTCGAGGTCGGCCTTGAACGGCGCCGGGTCGATGCGAAACAACACCTGGCCCTGTTTCACGTCGCTGCCTTCGCGAAAGGCGCGTTGCAGCACCACCCCAGCGACCCGGGCGCGTACTTCGGCGATGCGCGGCGCGGCGATCCGCCCGCTCAGCTCGCTGCTGATCGACAGGGGACGCGCTTCGATGGTTTCGATGCGCACGCTGGCCAGCGGCTCGGCCTCCTCAAAGGTGGAAGACTTGTCGCAGGCGCTCAGCATCAATGCCAGTGCAATCAGGCTGAGCGGTGCAAGCAGGTTCTTGGACATGTAAATACCCCAATAATGACCCGGGCATGCTACGGGCAGCCGGCTAGGGTAGCGGTGAAGCTTTGTAGTGGCTGTGTGAAATTGTGTGAAGGTTTTGCTCAGGCGCGCGTGAGGGCGTATATCCTTGACTTCTTTTGTGTCTGTTCAGCCGCCTTCGCGGGCAAGCCCGCTCCCACCTGCCACACCCTGTGGGAGCGGGCTTGCCCGCGATGGAACCGGTCCAGACGCCATCGCTATTTCTGGAAACACCCATGCCCAACATCCTCCTGGTCGAAGACGATTCTGCGCTCTCCGAACTGATTGCCAGCTACCTCGAACGCAATGGCTATCAGGTCAACGTGATCAGCCGTGGCGATCAGGTGCGCGAGCGGGCGCGGGTCAGCCCGCCGGACCTGGTGATCCTCGACCTGATGCTGCCCGGGCTCGATGGCCTGCAGGTGTGCCGCCTCTTGCGCGCTGACTCGGCAAGCCTGCCAATCCTGATGCTGACCGCCCGCGACGACAGCCACGATCAGGTGCTGGGCCTGGAAATGGGCGCCGACGACTACGTCACCAAACCCTGCGAGCCCCGGGTCTTGCTGGCGCGGGTGCGCACCTTGCTGCGGCGCAGCAGCCTCAACGAACCGCAAAGCGCCAGCGACCGGATCCTCATGGGCAACCTGTGCATCGACCTGTCGGAACGCACCGTGACCTGGCGCGAACAGCCGGTGGAACTGTCCAGCGGTGAATACAACCTGCTGGTGGTCCTGGCCCGACATGCCGGCGAAGTGCTGAGCCGCGACCAGATCCTGCAACGCCTGCGCGGCATCGAGTTCAATGGCACCGATCGCTCGGTGGACGTGGCGATCTCCAAGCTGCGGCGCAAGTTCGATGACCACGCCGGCGAAGCGCGCAAGATCAAGACAGTGTGGGGCAAGGGCTATCTGTTCAGCCGTTCCGAGTGGGAATGCTGACCCCATGCTGCGTATTCTGGTGCGCCTGTACCTGATCACCATCGTCACCTTCAGTGCGGCGATCTACCTGGTGCCAGACCTGGTGGTCAGGGTCTTTCACGAGCGCTTTTCCAGCTACAACCTGGACCACTCCCGGGGTGTGCAGAGCCTGCTGGTCAAGCAGTTTCAGGGGGTGCCGAGCGCTCAATGGCCGGCGCTCGCCGCTGAGCTGGATCAACAATTCAGCCCGTTGCAGATCGCCGTGGTACCGATCAGCGACGCGGGTTTCACCGCTCACGAACGCGAGCGTCTGCAGCGCGGTGACATGGCGGTGCGCACGGGCGACTGGGGCTGGCGCACGCTGGCCGCGGCGCCATTGAATGAGACGCAGGCGGTCAAGCTGGTGGTGCCGCCGGATCCGCTGGACGTCAGCCTGCTTTACTGGGGCATCAATGTGCTGATCGGCGCGGCGCTGCTCGCCTGCCTGCTGGTCTGGCTGCGTCCTCACTGGCGCGATCTGGAGCGCCTGCGCAACACCGCCGAACGGTTCGGCAAAGGCCACTTGAGCGAACGCACGCAGATCGCTGCCAGCTCCAACATCGGCAGCCTGGCCCACGTCTTCGACACCATGGCCGGGGACATCGAGAACCTGCTGAACCAGCAGCGCGACCTGCTCAACGCGGTGTCCCATGAACTGCGCACGCCCTTGACCCGCCTGGACTTCGGCCTGGCCCTGGCGCTGTCCGATGACCTGCCGGCCGCCAGCCGCGAGCGCCTGCAAGGCCTGGTGGCGCACATTCGTGAACTGGACGAGTTGGTCCTTGAGTTGCTGTCCTACAGCCGCCTGCAGAACCCGGCACGTTTGCCGGAGCAGGTCGAGGTGGCACTGGACGAGTTCATCGACAGCATCCTGGGCAGCGTCGATGAAGAGCTCGACTCCCCGGAAATCGTGATCGACGTGCTGCTGCACGGCCATTTCGAACGCTTCAGCCTCGACCCGCGGCTGACCGCCCGGGCCATCCAGAACCTGCTGCGCAACGCCATGCGTTATTGCGAGAAGCGCATCCAGATTGGTGTGCAGGTGCAGCCCGAGGGGTGTGAAATCTGGGTCGACGATGACGGCATCGGCATCCCCGACGACGAGCGCGAGCGGATTTTCGAGCCGTTCTACCGCCTCGATCGCAGCCGTGACCGCGCCACCGGCGGCTTTGGCCTGGGCCTGGCCATCAGCCGCCGCGCCCTGGAAGCCCAGGGCGGCACCCTTACCGTCGAGGCGTCGCCGCTGGGCGGGGCGCGGTTCCGGTTGTGGTTGCCGACCTCGGCCTGACCACCGGGCGGTCGGTGGTCAGGTAGTCCAGCGCCATCAGGAAGGACGGTTCACCCTTCGATCACCTCCTGCAGCAACTGCTGCACGCCCTCATGGGCTTCGGCGCGCAGTTGTTCCAGGTCCAGCCCCGGGATCACTCCGTTGTCCACTACCAGGCGGCCGCCGACCAGGCTGTAACGCACCGTAATCGGTTCGCCCGCCACCACCGGGGCCACGGCGAGGTCGTGGAAGCCGAGGAAGCGTGGGTGATCCAGGCCGTACAGCACCAGGTCGGCGGCTTGCCCGACCTGCAAGGTGCCGACGGCACCCAGCCCCAATACCTGCGCGCCGCCGGCCGTGCCCCAGTGGATCACTTCTTCGGCGGTGGTGGCCGCTGCGCCCTGGGCGGCGCGGTGGATCAGCCAGGCGGTGTGGGCTTCGCCGACCATGCTTCCGGATTCATTGGACGCCACGCCGTCGACGCCCAGGGAGATCGGCACGCCGGCCGCTGCCATGGCCGGCACCGGGGCGATACCGCTGCCCAGGCGGGCGTTGCTGACCGGGCAGTGGGAAATCCCGGTGCCGGTTTGCGCCAGCAGGCGGATTTCCGAGGGCTGCAGATGCACCGCATGGGCGAACCACACGTCGGGGCCGAGCCACTCGTTTTCGGCGACGAACTCCACCGGCAGGCAATTGTATTGCTCGCGGCAGAAGTTCACGTAGTGCTGGGTCTCGGACAAATGGGTGTGCAAGCGCAAGCCCATGCCACGGGCGGTGTGGGCCAGTTCGCGGAGCAGGGTGGGCGGCAGCGAGAAGGTCGGGGTCGTCGGCGCCACCACCACCCGGCGCATGGCATCCGGGCTGTCCTGGTGGTAGCGCGATTTCAGCCGCTCGATGTCGCCGACCATCTGTTCGAGGCTTTCCGGTTGCAGCGCGGTTTTCGAGAACCCGGGGTGGGCCGTGGCCGACTCCAGCGCGCCCCCCCGGCACAGCACGAAGCGCATGCCGAACGCCTCGGCGATGTCGAACAGCTGGTCGCCGCTCTCGGTGCTGCCATGGGCGTGATACAGGTAGTGGTGGTCGGCGCAGGTGGTCACCCCCGACAGCAGCAACTCGGCCATGCCCAGGCGTGCGGCGATGCGCGTCAGGTGTGGGGTAAAGCGGTTCAGGCGCGGGTAGGGGACGCTGGCCAGCCAGCCTTGCAGGTCCTGGTTGATCCCGGCCGGGACGGCCTTGAGCAGGTTCTGGAACAGATGATGGTGGGTGTTGACCCACCCGGGGTAGACCACACAGTGGCGGGCGTCGATCAGCCGTTCGCCCGGTTGCGGGCTGAGGTTGGCGGCCATCTCGCTAATGCGCCCGTCGACGATGCGGATGTCGACAGCGCCCGCGCGGGCGTGCTCGCCCCGGCGGCCGGTCATCACCGCCGTCGGGTTCTTGATCAGGATGTTCTGGGTATGAGTCATGGACTTCTCCAAGGCAGAAAGAAACGCCAATCAAAGGCTGTGGGTCGCGGCTTCTTTGGTCGCGGCCGGGCTGCTGACGCCGTTGAGCGCGGCGTTGAGCAGTACCGACACCAGGCAGGCGATCACCACGCTGCTGTGCAGGAACGGCTGGCTCCACTCGGGCAGTTGCTTGAACAGCGCCGGGGCCAGTACCGGGACCAGTGCGGCGGCGATGGTGAAGCCGACGATCAGCACGTTGTAGCGATTGCGCTCGTAATCGACCTTGGCCAGGGTCTGGATTCCCGCTGCCGCGACCACACCGAACATGGCGATCCCGGCACCGCCGAGGGCGGCGGTGGGCATCGAGGCGATGATGGCGCCGGCCTTGGGCACCAGCGCCACCGCGCACATCAGCAGGCCGCTGACGGCCACCACCCAGCGGCTGCGCACCCCGGTGAGGATCACCAGGCCGACGTTTTCCATGAAGGCAATGAACGGAAAGGCCGCGAACATGCCGGCGATGGTGCTGGCCAGGCCGTTGGCACGCAGGCCGTTGACCACCTGTTGGTCTTCCACCGGCTTGTCGACGATGTCACCGATGGCGACAAACAGGCCCATGGATTCGACCATCTGCACGATCATCACCACCACCATGGTGGCGATCGGGATGATGCCGAAGGTCGGCAGGCCAAAATAGAAGGGATAAGGCACGGTGAGCCAGGGCGACTCCTGCACGCTATGGAAGTTGCCCATGCCCAGCCCATAGGCCAGCGCCGCGCCCACCAGCATGCCGATCAGCACCGCCATGTTGCGCAGCATCGGCCCGGCGTAGCGGTTCACCAGCAGGATGGTCGCCAGCACCACGGCGGCCACGGCCAGGTAGGCGGGTGCACCGAAATCACTGGCATGGCGCCCGCCGCCAATCCATTCGTAGGCAATCGGGAACAGCTGTAAACCGATCACGGTGACGATGCAGCCCGTCACCACCGGCGGGAAGAAGCGACGCAATCGGCCCACAAAGGGCGCGGCGAGGATAGTAAAGATCCCCGCGCCGATCACCGCCCCGCAGACCCCGGCAAAGCCCACCTCGGGGTTGGTGCCAATGGCGATGACCGGGCCGACGCTGCTGAAGGCGACACCTTGGAGAATCGGGAGGCGCACGCCGAACTTCCAGAAACCGACGGTTTGCAGGAGGGTGGCGATGCCGGAGCAAAACAGCGTGGTGCTGATCAGCACCACGGTTTGTGCCTGGGTCATTTTCAACGCACTGGCGACAATCAACGGCACGGCAATGGCGCCGATGTACGAGACGGCCATGTGTTGCAGGCCCAGGGTAAGCATCTGGCGGACCGGCAGGATCTGGTCCACCGGGTGAATGGCGCGAATCACGGAATCTGAAGACATGGTGAATCCTCTGGCTGTTTTTATGCTGTAGAGAGGGGTACCCGTTCAGTCTGTCCAGAGCCGCCATCCACCGGCTCCAGCGTCTGTTGCTAGCCTGCCAGGCAGGCGGCGAAACCTTGGTTCAGCGCCGCCCGATCCAGGTCGCGGCCAATGAACACAATCTTGCTGGAGCGCGGTTCACTGCCCCACGGGGTCGATGCACGAAACTCCACCAGGCTGTGCACCCCTTGCAGGACATAACGCTGGTCCTGGTCCTGGACCGCCAGCACACCTTTCATGCGGTAGAGGGAGTCGGCCTGGTCATCGCGCAACTGGCTGATCCAGCGATGGAAGGCCAGCAGGTTGACCGCGCCGTTCACGGCAATGCCCACCGACGACACGCTGGGGTCGTGATCGTGGGCCAGTTCGTCATGCTCGTGGGCGTGCGCGTGTGGATCGGCGTGGTGGTCATGTTCGGCACCGATCTCCATGAGTTTCTGGGTGGCTTCAAAGGCACCGATGCCAAGGATCCTCGACAGGTCGATCTGTGCGTAGCTGCTGGTCACCAGCTCGGCGGTCGCATTGAGGCCGCGGATTTTGCCGCGCAGCGACTCGACTTCAGCCGGCGTCACCAGGTCGACCTTGTTGATGACGATGCGGTCGGCGCAGACGATCTGGTCCACGGCCTGATTGTCGACGCCGTCCAGTTGCAGGTCTTCCAGGTGCTGGGCGACGTGCTTGGCATCGACCATGGTGACAATGGCGTCGAGTTCCACTTCAGCGGCGATCGGGTCGTTGATGAAAAAACTCTGGGCCACCGGGTACGGGTCGGCCAGGCCGCTGGTCTCGATCAGAATGTGGTCCAGGCGCACCGGGCGTGCCACCAGTTCGCGGACGATGCGCACCAGGTCCTCGCGGACCTCGGCGGTGCAGCACACGCAGCCATTGACCATCTCGTAGATTTCTTCGGTTTCCGAGCTGAGCACCAGGTCGCCGTCGATCCCGACTTCGCCGAACTCGTTTTCGATCACGGCGATTTTGCGGCCGTGGTTTTCCTTGAGGATGTAGTTGAGCAGGGTGGTTTTTCCGGCGCCGAGAAAGCCGGTAAGGATGGTCACCGGAATCTTGCGGTTGGGCGTTGGTGCATTGAATGGACTGTTCATAGGAGCTCCTTGGGGGTCGCAAAAGGGCGGGCTGGATCTTGGCTGGCGGGGGTGGGTTCACCCCAGCGCAAGGCGGTGCCGGCATCGAGGCCAAACAGGTCGAGGACCCGGCCCAGGCTGTGGTCGATCATCTGTGAGAGGTTCTGCGGCCTGGCATAAAACGCCGGCACCGGGGGAGCGATGATCCCGCCCATCTCGGTCACGGCCGTCATGTTGCGCAGGTGCGCCAGGGTCAGCGGGGTCTCGCGGGCCATCAGCACCAGGGTGCGGCGCTCTTTCAAGGTGACATCGGCGGCGCGGCTGATCAGGCTCGAGGAGGTGCCCGTGGCAATTTCCGCCAGGGTGCGCATCGAACAGGGCGCGACCACCATGCCCAGGCAACGGAACGAGCCACTGGCGATCCCGGCCGCGACGTCGTCGCAGCGGTGGTAATGGCTGGCCAGGGCGCTGACGTCGGCCAGCTTGTAGTCGGTCTCATGGGCCATGGTCAGCAGTGCCGCGCGGCTGATCACCAGGTGGGTTTCGACCCGCAGTTCGGCGAGCAACTGCAGCAGGCGGACCCCATAGACAAACCCCGAGGCGCCGCTGATGCCCACCACCAGGCGTTGCGGGGTCATGAGTGCAGGCCCTGGAGCAGGTCCCGGGCACGGGCCTGGACCGCCTCGCTCAATTGCGCGCGAATGCCTTCGAACCCCGAGCCGCGGGTGGCGTCCAGGCCCATGCGCGAGGTGGTGCCGTTGACCGAGGAGGAAGGGTCGAGCGGGCTGCCGGGCAAGCCGTCGATGACGAACAGGTCCTGATGGGGCTGAAAGTGCGTGGCCAGGGCCCAGAGCACCTGGCTGTCGTCACTGATGTCGATGTCGCTGTCCACCGCAATCACGCTTTTAAGGTAGGGGTCCCAGCCCAGCAGGGCGAGCATGATCTGCCGGGCCTCGCCGTCGCGGCTCTGGTCCAGGGCCACGTAGCAATGGAAATGGGTGCCGGAGTTGGGGTAGTGCACGCCAGTCACCGCCGGGAAGCGTGCCTTGAGCTTTTCGCTCATCTCGGCTTCGCGGGGCAGGCGGGCCAGGGTCAGGTGTTCGGCGTAGCGCCCGCCGACCACATCCACCAGCCAGGCGTCCTTGCGCCGCATCAGGGTGTCGACCCGCAGCACGTTGTTGGTCGAGCGGTCCGAGGAGTAACCGCTGAACTCACCGAAGGGGCCTTCTTCGGCGTAGGCCGTGGGGTCGATGGCGCCTTCGAGGACGAATTCGGCGCAGGCCGGCACGCCGATGCCGTAGCGTGGCGTCTTGACCAGTTCCAGCGGGGCGCCGAACAGTCCGCCGGCCACCGCTCGCTCGTCGCTGCCAAACGGCAGGCGCGCGGCGGCGGCGAGCATGAACAGCGGATGGGCGCCGACCACCATGGCCACGGGCAACTCCTCGCCGCGCTCGCGGGCCGCTTGCAGCATGCGCCACAGGTGCCCGCGCGAATGCAGGCTGGTGGCCAGGGCCTGGCGGGCGTGCTTCATCGAGCGGTGGTAGCTCATGTTGGCGATACCGGTCACCGGGTCCTGGGCAATGATCACGGCGTTGGTGATGTAGGGCCCACGGTCGCTGTCGAAGTGCTTGAGCATGGGCAGCAGCGCCAGGTCGACGGCTTCGCCTTCGAAGATTTCATCGAGCACCGGGCCGGTTTCCAGGTAGCGCGGTGCGATGGGCTGGTTGGCGCGGGTCTGGAACGTTTCGTGCAGCTGCGCCGGGGTGACGCCGAACATCCGCGCGATACGGATGCGTGAGGCAAACAGGTTGGTCACCACCGGCACGCCCAGGGCGCCAACCTGCGAGCAGATCAGCAAGGGGTGGCGGCCCTGGACGGCCAGCGCGTCGACCAGGGCGGTGACGTCCTGGTCGGCCGACAGTGGTGCGTCGATGCTCAGCACATCGTCCGGGAACTGGCGGCGATAGGCGTCGATGAAATCGTGGAAATCCTGGGTCTGGCCAAGCGTGTAGAGGGACATGGTTTCACCTCATGGAGTCAATTCTGGTCACTCAATAAAACCTAAGCCAGGCACATTCCCTGTGGGAGCGAGTAGCTCGCTCCCACAGGGGGCGGCGTAGCTAGAGGTAGGTGGTGGTCAGGCGAATGTCCGCCTCGATCAGGTCCTTGGGTGGCGGCGTCGGTTCGATGCCGCACAGCCGGGCGATGTTGTTGCCCAGGTAGTCCTCCAGGTGATCCTCATCGATCCCCAGGCCCTGGGGCGCCGGGGAGCACAGGACTTCCAGTTCCCGCAACCACATGCCCGGTTCGTTGGGCGGCGAGTCGGTGCCGAACACGATCTTGTTGCGCGGCAGTTCCTTGGCGAACTCGACAATCCGCGACTGGAAGCACCAGCCCGATTCGCAGTAGACGTTGGGCGTGTCCATCGCCATCCAGAACGCCTCGAACGAGTAGTTGCCACCGGTCTGGATGCCGAAGTGACCGATGATGAAATTGACCATCGGGAACTCGCGGATGATCGGGTAGAACATGGTCGGGATGGTGTACGGCCCGTCGCCGGTGTGGATCAGCACCACGATGTTGTACTTGGCGCAGACTTTCATCGCCGGGCGCAGCCAGTCCAGGGCGCGGTCCGGACGGTAGCCGTGCATGTTGGCGTGCAGCTTGAGCATCTTGAAGCCGTACTCCTTGATGTGGAATTCCAGCTCGGCCGCACCGTTTTCCGGTCCCCAACGCGGGTTGAAGTTGAAGTTGCCGATGAACCGGTCCGGGTACTTCACGCACAGTTCGGCGATGTAGGACATGTAGTCGCGCACGCCTTCGCGGCCCCGGCGGTTGCCGTCGCGGTAGCCGGTGTTGCCCGGTGGCGGCTGGATAAAGCCCATGTCGATGCGGCGTGGCTTGCCGTTGATCATGTAGGGGCCGTCCATCAGCTTGAGCATGCGCTCGCCGGTGAAGGGCTCGCCGGTGTGGCGCCAGGCCTCGTCGACCAGGTTGGTGGGGTGCAGATGGGTGTCGATGATCATCGGTTCAGCTCCTGGCCGGTTGAGGGGTGACGGGGCGTTTGAGGTACGCCTCTGCTTCGCTGACGCTGCGCGGCGGGGGCGACGGTTGCAGGCCGATCATTCGTGCAGTGTTGTTGCCCAGGTAGTCTTCGAGGGTGTCCTCGTCCAGGTTCATGCCCTGGGGCGGTTCGTGGCACAGCACCTCCAGCAGGCGCAGCCACATGCCCGGCTCGTTTGGCGGGGTGTCGGTGCCGAACAGAATCTTGTGGGTCGGCAGGACCTTGGCGAACTCGACGATCCGCGACTGCAGGCACCAGCCCGACTCGCAGTACACGTTGGGCAGCTCCATCGCCCATTGCATCGGCTCGAACACGTAGACGCCGCCGGTCTGCACGCCGAAGTGGGCCATGATGAAATCGACGTTGGGGAATTCCTTGATCATCGGCACCCATTCGGACGGGATGCTGTAGGGGCCGTCGCCGGTGTGCAGCTTGACCGGGATGCCCAGCTCGGCGCATTTCTCGAAACACGGCCGCACCCAGTCCAACGCTCGGTCGGGCCGGTAGGCGTGCATGTTGGCCTGCATCTGGACCATCTTGAAGCCGTGCTGGGTGACGTAGCGCTCGATCGCCTCGACGCCGTTCTCCACCCCGCAGCGCGGGTTGTAGACGAAGCAGCCGATGAACCGGTCGGGGTAGGTCTGGACCATCTTCAGGGTGTACGCCATGTAGGCGTCGATGGATTCGCGCCCCGACAGGTCGCCGTCGGTCCAGGTGTAGATGGTGTTGCCCTGGGGCGGCTGGATGAAGGCTTTGTCGATGCGCCGGGGTTTGCCGTTGACCATATAGGGGCCATCCATCATCTCCAGCAGACGCTCGCCGGTGAAGGGGTCACCGTCGTGCCTCCAGGCGAGGTCCACCAGGTCGGTGGGATAGCAACTGATATCGATGATCATTGAAGTCGATCTCCTGATAGAGCGGGGAAGGGAACCTTGCGGTTCACAGCAGCCACGTCCCGGGCAATCGGCCGTTTCTATGCGCAACGGATCGCGCATTCCCTCGCCTGGTCGCATCCGGCTCGGGACGCTGTCTGCATGGCGGGAAGTATTGGAAGCAGGGGTTGGATCCGTACAATATTAATTGGACGAGGGGGTGATACCGGTTCGATATCGGGGCAATGGACGATCACGCCATGCCCCGTGGCGGCCCTTAGGCGAGGGTGTGGCTGGCGAGGGTTCTGATGACTTCCACCACCGGCGCCACTCGCTCGGCGTGGCCGTGGGGCCACACGGCGTAGAGGTTGTAGTGGGCCGGGATCCGGGCGCTGGTCAGCTCCACCAGGCGTCCGCTGCGCAAGGCGTCTGCCGCCAGCAAGCCGCGCACCAGGCCGGCACCCACCCCGGCCTCGGCCGCGGCAATCAGGTTGGCGGCGTTGTCGAAGATCACCCGCGCCCGGGGTTCGTTGGGCGCAAGGCCCGCGGCGTCCAGCCAGGGAATCCAGGAGCGGCGCGTGTAGCCCAGCAGCGGCAACTCCAGCACCTGCGCCGGGTCGATCGGCCCCTCGATGCCGTGGCGTGCGAGCAAGGACGGAGCCGCAACCGCGGTGACCCGGTCGCCGCAGATCTGGCTCATTTCACAATCTTCCCAATCGCCATAACCGTAGCGCAGTGCCAGGTCGACCCGTTCGAAGGCGCTACGGTCGGAGCGGGGCATCGACAGCAGCACCACCTCGGTGTCCGGCAAGGCTGCCAGCAGTTGGGGCAGGCGAGGATTGAGCCAGCTCTGGGCCAGTTCGCTGTCGACGTCCAGGGTCAGGCGTTGGCTGAGGCTGCGGTTCTTCACTGAAGACAAGGCCCGGTCGACCTGGGCCAGACCATCGGACAGCACGCTGGCAAACAGTTGGCCGGCGTCGGTGAGGGTGCTGCCGCCCCCTTCGCGGACAAACAGCGGCTGGCCGATGAACTCTTCCAGGGAGCGGATCTGCTGGCTGATGGCGCTGTGGGTGAGGTCAAGCTTGCGCGCCGCGCTGGAGAAACTGCCACACCGGGCGGCCTGGATGAAGGCACTCATGGACTGCACCGAGGGGTATCGCTTGTACATGCTGTTAGTCCTCCTTACACAGGGTGGCAGAAAACGTCGCTGGCCCGATTTGCCCGGGCCTACCAATAATCCGGCACCAGGCCCGCACAAAGACGGGCCGCTCTGCTGGAGCCTGACAATGATCGACATCACGGTAAACGGCGTACGTCACGAGCAGGTCGAGGCTGAACCCTCGATGCCCTTGTTATGGGTCTTGCGCGACCGCTTGCACCTCACGGGCAGCAAATTTGGCTGCGGCATGGGCCTGTGCGGTGCCTGCACCGTGCACCTGGATGGCGTCGCGGTGCGTGCCTGCCAGTTGCCGGTCGGCGCTGCCGTCGGGCACCAGATCACCACCATCGAAGGCTTGTCACCGACCCAGACCCATCCGCTGCAACTGGCCTGGGTGGCCGAAGATGTGCCGCAATGCGGCTACTGTCAATCCGGGCAGATCATGTCCGCGGCTGCCTTGCTCAATACCGGCGCGGCGGTGACCGATGATTCGATCCGCAATGCGATGTCCGGCAATCTCTGTCGTTGCGGCACCTACGGGCGTATCAACAAAGCCATCAAGCGCGCGGCTGCCGCGTCGAAGGAGGTCTGATGAACCTGGCGCGCCGCACATTCCTCAAACAGTCCGCGACCCTGGCCTCAGGGTTGGTCGTGGCGTTCTATCTGCCGCCCAGCCTGGCCGGCACCGACCCCAAGGCACCCGCCGCGGCCAGCGAGTTCGAACCCAACGCCTGGGTGCGGATCTTTGCCGACGGCACGGTCAAGCTGGTGGTGCACAAGCACGACTCTGGCACCGGCACCCACACCGCCCTGGCGGCCTGCGTGGCGGAAGAGCTGGATGTGAACCCGATGACCGTGCAGGTGATTTCCCCCGAAGACCCGTTCTTCGAGGCCTACATTCACCCGGTGTGGAAGGTGTTTTCCACCGGCGGTAGCACCAGCGTCTCCCTGGAGTACGATCGCCTGCGCCTGGCCGGGGCCACGGCGCGGGCCTTGCTGGTGGCGGCAGCGGCCCGGCAATGGCAAGTCAGCCCGGCCAGTTGCAGCACCGCCGAGGGTCGGGTGCTGCACGGCAACGGCCGACACAGCCTGGACTACGGCGAGCTGGTGGCGGTGGCCGCGCATTTGCCGATGCCCGAACACGTCAGTCTCAAGGACCCGAGTCAGTTCAAGTACATCGGCAAACTGCGGCACAAGCGCGACGCTGCGGCCAAGGTCTGCGGGGCGTTCCAGTACAGCCTCGACCTGCGCTTGCCGCAGATACTGGTGGCGCTGCTGCAACGCACCCCGGTAGTCGGTGCGCGGGTGCTGGATTTCGACGCCCGCGCGGCGCTGCAAGTGCCCGGGGTACGCAAGGTGTTGGCGATTCCCGGGCGCCCCGATGTGCTGGGGGGTAATCAGGAAAGTGTCGCGGTGCTGGCCGATGACTACTGGTCGGCGCAACAGGGCCGGGCGTTGCTCAAGGTGCAATGGAGCGATTCGCCCTTGGCGCAGTTTGCCAGCGACCAGCTCCCCGCAGCCCAGGCTGCGGCCATTGACGACCCCAAGGCGCTGCGGGTGCCGAGCCTGAGCGCAGGTGACGTGGCGGCCCAGTGGCCGTTGGCCAAGCAGTTGCTGGAAGCCGACTACGTCATGCCCTACAAGGTGCAGAACCCGCTGGAGCCGATCTGCATCACCGCCCACGTGGCAGACGGCGCGATCACCTGGTGGGGCGGGGTGCAGGTGCCGTCGTCGGCGCTGGAAGCGGCCCAGGTGGTGTGCAAGATCCCCAAGGACAAGGTGACCATCAATGAAAGGGTGTCCGGCGGTAGCTTTGGCGCGCGGGAATCCAAGTACTGGCTGTTCGAGGTGGCTTACCTGGCCCAGCAGGTCGGGGTCCCGGTAAAACTGATGAACAGCCGGGAAGACGAGATGCGGGCCCTGTTCGCCCATCCGGCGACCTTCCACCGCCTGAAGGGCGCGCTGGATGGGCAGGGCGCCTTGACCGCACTGCAGCTCCACGCGGTGTCCCCCGCATCGCCGGAGCAATGGGAGCCGGGCTACTTCGAGCGTGCCGATCACATGGACTACAGCACCACCGAAGCCATCACCGCCTGGGATTTTGCCTACCGTCCCGCTCACCTGGACCTGGCGTGGGTGCGCCACGAGAGCCAGGTGCCCAGTGGCTGGTACCGTTCGGTGAGCTTCATTCCCAACGTGTTTGCCGTGGAGAGCTTCATGGATGAACTGGCCCATGCGGCCGGCCGTGATCCGCTGCAGTTTCGCCTGGCCCACATGCACGACCGGCCGCGCCACGTCGCGGTTCTGCAGCAGGCCGCCGCCCGCGCCGGTTGGGGTCAGCCGCTGCCGCCCGGTACCGCGCTGGGGATCGCCACCAACCAGGGCTACACCAGCTTCATCGCAGTGGTGGCCCGGGTGGTGCAAGAGGAGGGCGCGATCAAGGTGCAGAAGCTGACCTGTGTGGTTGATTGCGGCCTGGCGGTGTCGCCGGGCGGGGTCGAGGAGCAGATCTATGGTGGCCTGATGTGGGGCCTTGGGCATGCTTTGTTCGACCGCATGGAGATGAAAAATGGCCAGGTACTGCAGAGCAACTTCCACGATTACCGGGTGCCGCGAATGTCGGACATGCCGCCCGTGGACATCCTGGTGCTCGACGGTGAGCCGTCCAAGCCCGGTGGCGTCGGCGAACTGGGCAGCCCGTCGGTGGCGCCAGCGATCGCCAACGCGCTGTTCAGCCTGACCGGGGTTCGCCAGCGCGCAACGCCGCTGGACCTGAGCAAACGGGGATAAGTCGCCATGGACCTGCGCCTGCTGCGTTACTTCATGGCCCTGGCCGAAGAGCTGCACTTCGGCCGCGCTGCCACGCGCCTGCACATCTGCCAGCCGCCCTTGAGCCAGCAGATTCGCCTGCTGGAGGAGGAACTGGGGACCCCGCTGTTCGAACGCAGTCACCATCGCGTCGAGCTGACGGCGGCCGGCAAAGTGCTCAAGCAGCAGGCGCCCCTGGTGTTCGAGCAGCTCAACCGCGCGCTGGACCTGACCCGCCAGACCGGACGGGGGCAGTTGGGCGAGCTGGAAATCGGCATGATCAGCTCGGTGATGGTCGGTGTGTTGCCGCGGGCCTTGAACCGCTTTCGCGAGCGCTACCCTGAGGTCACCTGGCGCCTGCACGAGATGACGCCCGCGGCGCAACTGACGGCGTTGAAGGAAAAACGCATCGACACCTGCGTCTTCCGGGTCGGCACCGATGACCCGGATTTGCGCAATGAACTGCTGATCTATGAACCGATCCGGGCGGTGCTGCCCATCGGTCATCCGCTGGCCGCGCGCGCCACGCTGGCGCCTGCGGACCTGGCCCTGGAGCCGTTTGTGGCGCTGGAACTGAAGCAGTCGCGTTTCGCTGATTTTCTCTACCAGTGTTGCATCAAGGCCGGGTTCACCCCACAGATCTGCCAGCAGGTGATCGAGGTGCAAACCTTGCTCAGCCTGGTACGCGCCGGGTTCGGCGTGGCGCTGCTGCCGGCCTCGATCGAGCAACTGGCGCCCGCCGGGGTGGTGTTCCGCAACCTGACCCCGGCTTTGCCGCAAGTCCCTTTGTATGCCACTTACCGCGCGGACGACAGCTCGCCGGTGCTCAAGCTGTTTCTCGATACCCTGCGCGAGTTGGTGGTGGAGGAGGGGCAAACCCAGCGTATTGATCCCGACACCCGAAATCACGGTGGGGGTATGTAGATCTGTGGGCAGCCAAAATCCCAGGTTTGGTGGGGGCATGCAAAATCTGCCAACACCCATCTAGCCTGTGGGAGCGGGCTTGCCCGCGATGAGCATAGGTATCTACATAACTGTGGTGCGACGTTGCATCGGTGGGCCGACCAGGATGTTGGATAAGTACCCGGTCGAATCCAACACCACGGACGGCCCAGAGGCCGCAATGGGAGCAAGCTCGCTCCCACAGGACCTGATGGGTGTATGCGAGATTTGCGGGCAGCCAAATCGGTGGTGCCTGACTACCGCCATCGCCAGCAGGGTTCTTTTGCGCACGAACGCCGTGCGTTGCGGTCGTACCTTTCACAGGGTATCGGCCCAGCGCAAACGGGGAGACGTAATGAGCCAGGATGTACTTGCCACTGAAACCAATCGCCGGCAGTTGCAGCAGATCATCGCCGGGCTGTCCGACGGGGTGATTCTGCTGGATGCGGACAAGACCGTGCTGTGGGCCAATGATGCGGCGCTGGCCATGCATGGGGTCGAGCGGATCAGCGACCTGGGGGCCAACGCCCGCGAGTATGCCCGGCGTTTCACCTTGCGCTATCGCAACAACCATCAGGTGCTGGTGAAAAACTATCCGATCAGCCGGGTCGCCAATGGCGAGACCTTCAGTGATGTGGTGGTCGAAGTCACGCCCAGCGCCGACCCGGAGCGCACTTGGGTGCACCGCATCCGCAGCATGATCCTCACCGATCAGCAGGGTGCGCCGGAGTCTCTGGTGCTGATCCTCAGCGATGCCACCGAATGGGCCAGCGCCGAGCAGCGCTTTGAAAAAACCTTCAATGCCAACCCGGCCCCGGCGGTGATCTGCCGCCTCAGCGACCTGCGCTACCTCAAGGTCAATCAGGGTTTCGTCGAAATGACCGGCTACCCACGCGAGCAGATCATCGGCCGCTCGTTGTACGAACTGGACGTGCTGGAAGACGCCGAACGCCGCGACCTGGCCATCGAGCGCCTGAGCCAGGGCATTACCGTTCCGCAGATGCAGGCCGACCTGCGTATGCCCGACGGCAGTCGCAAACTGGTGGTGGTCGCGGGGCAGCCGCTGGACCTCAACGAAGAACCGTGCATGCTGTTTTCCTTCGTCGACCTGGAACTGCGCCGCAAGGCCGAAACTGCGCTGCGCCAGAGCGAGGAGCGGTTCGCCAAGTCATTTCGCATGAGTCCGGTGCCGACCCTGATCTGCAGCGCTGAGAGTCTGCAGGTGGTGGACGTCAACGATGCCTTCCTCAGCAGCAGCGGTTACGCCAGTGAGGCGCTGTTGGGCAAGACCATCGAAGCACTTGGCTTCTTCGCCACCCGGGATGCCGCCAGCCAGCTGTTTGCCAATTTGAAGCGGGCCGGCAGTGTGGAAAGCATCGACCTGCAAGTGCGCAAGCAGGACGGTGCGCTGATCGACTGCGCGGTCTGGGCTGACACCGTGAGCATTCACGACCATCCGTGTTATCTGCTGGTGTTGATGGACATCACGGAACGCAAACGCACCGAGCTGGAGCTGATGATGGCGATCGAGGAGGTGATGCAGGACGCCTCCTGGTTCAGCCAGACCCTGATCGAAAAGCTGGCCAACGCCAAGAGTGCCCATCGCAGCCATCAGCCGAGCGTGGCGTTTACCGAACTGACCGCCCGCGAGCGCGACGTGCTGGGCTTGATCTGCGAAGGCCTGGCCGACAAAGAGATCGCCGCGCGCCTGGAACTGGCACCCAACACCGTGCGTAATCACGTGGCGACCCTGTACTCCAAACTCGCCGTGCACAGCCGCAGCGAGGCGATCGTCTGGGCCCGTGAACGCGGGCTGTTCGGCGGCGGGCGACGGTTGAAGAGCCCGAAATAAAGGTGCAAATGCACTAGTGGCGACAGTGCAAATTCAGCTTCTGCAACGGCTCGCCAATTCTTAGGCTGTCAGGGTGTGCATCGTCCATCGGACGTTTGCCGCTCCCTTTGCTCCCAGCCCTATGGATGCCTGCCGTGATGACCCAAGCGCAACTGCGCAGTTACATCGAACAAGCCTTGGCCCCGCTGGCCTGCGATTTCAGCATGGATGCCGATGGCTGCCTGACGCTGCGGGTGTTCGAAACGCAAGACGAGCGTGTGCACCTGGTGGTCACCGGGATCAAGCCCGGCCGCCTGACCAGCGCCGATGACCTGGCGCAAATGATCGAAGAGCTGCGTTATGAGCTGAGCGCTACCCGCCTGGGGCAGGCTGACAGCGCTTGAAGTGCACCCGCGGGCTGAACTATCTCACGTGCCCGCGGCTCTACTGATCAGGCCCTCTGCGGCCTGGATATGGAAAACAACCTTTCAACCCGACTCGCAGGCCACCTCATGCCTATTCTTTTGAGATCTGCTTTTGCCCCATTGCTGTTGCCATTGTGCGCGGTTGCCATGCTCAGTGGCTGCGCCAGCCCCCCACCGCCCCCTGTGGTGGTGCAAGCTCCGCCCGTCAAGACGTGCAACACCGCGCAAGATACCCAGGTGTTGGGTCAGGCCCGGGCGGAGGGTGAAGTGACCCGGGTCACCACCACCACCCGGTGCATCACTCAGTAGCCGGCAACAAACGCTGGCGGCAATCGAGTGTCAGGCGCGCACCGCCCCATTCGCTGACCCCGACGTCCAGGCTGAACCCGTGCAGGTGGACGATGGCGGCGACAATCGACAGGCCCAGGCCGAATCCACCGTTCTGGGCATTGTCGTCAACCCGGTAGAAGCGCTGGAACACGGCTGTGCGTTTGTCGGCGGGAATGCCGGGGCCGGAATCGAGCACTTCGATCCGGCAACTGCCGGCATGGTCGCTGGCCCGTACCTGCACCTGGCCACCGGCGGGGGTGAACTTGATCGAGTTGCTCAGCAGGTTGGACAAGGCCTCGAACAGCAGCGCCCGGTCGCCGGTCAGCGACGGCAGGCTGGACGGTGCCTGCAGGCTCAAGGTCAATTGGCCTTCTTCGGCCAGGGGCAGGTAGAAGTCGTGCAACTCCTGCAGCAGCGGTAGCGGGTCGAACAGCACAAAGCCGGAACGCCGCTGTTGATCCTCCAGCTCGGAAATCCGCAGCAGTGCGCGAAAGCGCGCCATCAAGGTGTCGGTCTCGGCAATCACCTGGTCCAGTTGCGCCGCCTCGCTCGAGCCTTCGGCGGCTTGCTGCTGGATCCGGTACAGCTGGGCGCGCAGCCGGGTGAGCGGGGTGCGCAGGTCGTGGGCGATGTTGTCACACACGCCTTTGACCTCGTTGACCAGGCGCTCGATGCGCTCGAGCATGGCGTTGACGATGGCCGCCAGCATATCCAGTTCGTCGCGGCGGCTGGACAGCGGCAGGCGGTGGTTGAGGTTGCCGGCGACGATGGCTTGCGCACTGGCCTGCAGGGCGTGAATCCGGCGCAGAGGTCGGCGGCGCAACAGGTACCAGCCGGCGATGCCGGGAATGATGGTCAGCGATACACCCCATAGCAGCGCATGCAGGATGATCCGGTTCACGGCAAACAGTGAGCCGTTGTCGCGCGCCAGCACCAGCCAGCGACCATCCAGGGTCGGGGTCGCCACGGCGTCGCAGCTGTCGGGGGGCAGGCCCGGGTCATGGGGGTCGGCGCAGTTGGCGAGTTCATGCACTTTGCCGTCCAGCGGCAGGCCCTCGGGGATCTGCTGGATCAGCCCGTGCAGAGGTCGGTGAAAGGCGTCGAACAGGCCGTAGGCATCAACGCCGCGTTGGTCGAAGGTGCTGCTGGCGATCAGGGCTTCATCCAGTTGCTCGCCGTGAAAGCGCGAGAACAGGTGCTGGCGTTGCATGATCGAGTGCCGGGACAGGTTGTCCAGGTAGTTCGACACCTCGTAGTACATCACGCCCATCAGCAGGCAGCTCCAGACCACGAACAGTGCGCTGTAGAGGGCCAGCAGGCGGCTGCTGGAGGAGCGCCAGCCCTTAGACGGGTTCAGCAATGACATAACCCGAGCCTCGCACGGTGCGGATCAGCGGCAGCACGCCCGGTGGGTCGACTTTTTTGCGCAGGCGGCCGATGTGCACGTCGATCAGGTTGGTGCCGGGGTCGAAGTGGTAACCCCAGACTTCCTCGAAGATCATCATGCGCGAGAGGATCTGCCCGCTGTTGCGCAGGAGGAATTCCAGCAGTTTGTATTCGGTGGGCAAAAGGATCAGCAGTTGCCCGGCGCGGGTGGCTTCGCGGCTGATCAGGTTGAGCTCCAGGTCGGCCACCTGCAGGGTGGTTTCCACGCTCTTGACGGTGTTCTGGCGGCGCAGCAGGACTTCGACCCGGGCGGCCATTTCATCGGTGGCGAAGGGTTTGGTCAGGTAGTCGTCCCCTCCGGCGCGCAGGCCGCGTACGCGTTCGTCGACATCGGACAGGGCGCTGATCATCAGGATCGGGGTGGACACGCCCATGGTGCGCAGGGTGGTGACGATGGCCAGGCCGTCGAGTTCGGGCAGCATGCGGTCCAGGGTGATCAGGTCGTAGTCGCCGCTGACCGCGCGGGCCAGGCCTTCGCGACCATTGGCTACCCAGTCTACGTCGAGGCCGTGGCTGCTCAGTTCGGCGACGATCTCCCGTGCGGTGACTGCGTCATCTTCAATGGTCAGGATTCGGGTCATGGGCTTGCCTGAGGATGGGTGAGTTACCTGGCGTAGTGTGCCAAGAAATGGGGGTTGGGTTGCTAAATTAAAGTTTATGTAGGGGCCGCCCTTACGGCGGGTCACTTTCGAAAAGCGCGAAAGTAAGAGCACGGCGACCTGCCGGCCGGCCTGCTTTTTCTGGGTGGAACATTTATGTGGGATACCTCTGTGGGAGCGAGCGCCCGCTTGCGGCTTGCTCGCGATGGCGATTTGCGCCACACCGTGGATCTCGGCAATCCCCCCGCCTGGGAGGCTCAAGATCAAGAGTGGCAGGCGAGCTGGCGCTTGGCCTGTTGAGGGGGCGGTAGTGGGCGTAGTGGGTTGTGCGTGGAACATTGATATCATCCGGCCATACTTTTCTCGGGAGCTTCATCGTGCGTGTTTTGTCTCGCCGTGGCTGGACGCCGTTTTTGTCTGTGTTGCTCCTCCTGGGGTTCTCGATGTCTTTCGCTTCGGCGGCGAATCAGCCGTGCTCCGGAAAAAAAGGTGGGATTGCCCGTTGTGACGGCGCGTTGTTTTTGTGCAACGACGGTTCCATCAGTGCGTCGAAAAAAAGCTGTTCGGCCACCTTCGGTCAGAAGGCCGGCAGTGCCGTGGCCCGCCTTTGTTGCGGGACTCGGGTGGGTGTCAGTGTGGCAGCGGGGCGTTTTGTACCGGGCCCAGGGGTGGGGTTTATTGTCTGACGCCCAGTGGCAACAAGAGCTACAAGCGTAAGTAGCGGCGGTGACGCTGACAGTGCATTAAGCCCGCTCCGCAGGGGGCGGTTGTTGCAAATTGCATGGGCGGCAAACCGCAGTAGTTTTCAACTGATTGAAATAGAACGGTTTATTCAAAGTTGGTCGCTGGCATGTTGGCTGCAATACCAGGTCTGAAGCGTTGCAACCGTCTTCCTCATGCCTGGAGCACTACAACAATGAATAGAACCTCTGATATGTATCCGGCCGATCTGCCAGCGTCGAGTGCGCTGTCGGGGGTGTCCTGGGCGGCGATTTTTGCCGGGGCCGCTGCGGCGGCTGCGCTGTCGCTGATTCTGGTGGTGCTGGGTTTTGGCCTCGGGTTTTCGGCGGTGTCGCCGTGGGCCGGGAGCGGGATCAGTGCCAAGGGCCTGGGGATCTCCACCATTGTCTGGCTGGCGTTCACCCAGATTGTCGCCTCGGGGCTCGGTGGCTACATCGCCGGACGGTTGCGGGTGAAGTGGTCGAACATGCATGGCGATGAGGTGTATTTTCGCGACACGGCCCATGGCTTTTTGGCTTGGGCGGTGGCGACCCTGGTGACTGCGACCCTGGTGGTCGGCTCGGTCAGCAGTATCGTCAGTGGTGGCGTGCAGGCCGGTGCCAGTGTGGCGGGTGGCGCGGCCAGTGCCATGACCCAGGCCGCGGGGACCGCTGCCAGCCAAGGTGGCGCGGATGATTACGGCTATTTCGTCGACACCCTGTTTCGCGATGATCGTCCGGCGGCGGTGAGCGACGATGCCGCCCATGCCACCGTGACGCGGATCTTCGTGCAGACCTTGAGCCACGACGGTCAACTGGCGGCGGAGGATCGCGCCTACCTGGCCCAACTGGTGGCCCAACGGACCAACCTGACCCAGGCCGATGCCGAGCGCCGTGTCGATGACGTCTTCGCCAAGGTGCGCAAGGCGGTCGACGATGCCAAGCTCGCAGCCAAACAAGCGGCGGACACGGCCAGTAAAGTGGCGGCCTGGACTGCGCTGTGGATGTTTGTCGCACTGTTGTGTGGTGCGTTTTTTGCGAGCCTCGCCGCTACCTTTGGCGGTCGCCGCCGGGATGCGGTGGTGTACCTGGAACCGGCCGGCTACATCCCGGTCACTGCGCCCAACGCCATTCGTTGATTGAAGGAGAACGACCATGCGCTCACTCTTGCTGTTTTTCCTAGGCGTGCCGATCCCGATCATTATCCTGATCGCCCTGTTCATGCATTGATCCTGCTACAGCGCTGAACCCACCGCGTCCGCCCCTGGCAGGCGCGGTTTTTTTGCGTCCGGTATCTGGCAAAGCCAGTCCTGTTTTTGGCCGATGCGGCGCCTACGGCTGCGGGCAGCGGCTTGGTATAGTTCGGGCCTTCATTTCTGTGCCAGCAAGGATTACTGCCATGCCCGAATATCAAGCCTTTCGCGTCGAACTGGCGGACAACATCGCCCATGTGCAGATCAACCGTCCGGAAAAGATCAACGCGATGAATGCCGCGTTCTGGACCGAGATCATCGAGATTTTCCAGTGGATCGAAGACACCGATGAGGTTCGTGCGGTGGTGATCAGCGGTGCCGGCAAGCATTTCTCCTCGGGGATCGACCTGATGATGCTGGCTGGGGTGGCTAACGAAATGGGCAAGGACGTGGGTCGCAACGCGCGTCTGCTGCGGCGCAAGATCCTGGCCTTGCAGGCCTCGTTCAATGCGGTCGACAACTGCCGCAAGCCGGTATTGGCGGCGATCCAGGGCTATTGCCTGGGCGGGGCCATCGACCTGATCAGCGCTTGCGACATGCGCTACGCGGCCGCCGATGCGCAATTCTCGATCAAGGAAATCGACATCGGCATGGCTGCCGACGTCGGCACCCTGCAACGCTTGCCGCGGATCATTGGTGACGGCATGCTGCGTGAACTGGCTTACACTGGACGCACCTTTGGCGCCGAGCAAGCGCGTGAGATTGGCCTGGTCAATCGGGTCTACCCGGACACCGAGAGCCTGCTGGACGGAGTCATGGGCATTGCCCGCGAGATCGCCGCCAAGTCGCCGATTGCCATCGCCGGCACCAAGGCCATGATCAGCTACATGCGTGATCACAGCATCAACGATGGCCTGGAATACATCGCCACCTGGAACGCCGCCATGCTGCAGTCCAACGATCTGCGCGTGGCCATGGCCGCCCATATGAGCAAACAGAAGCCCGAATTTCTGGATTGAGACCACATGACTTCACGCTGGACCACGGCAGTACTCGACACCGACGTAACCGGCGGCTGGGCGGTAGCCCGCAGCCCCGAAGGTTTTTTGTTCGATGACAACGGCGCGCTGTTCCCCCGGGAATGGCTCAAGCGCCAGGACCTGCCGCTTCTGGCCGAGCATGGCATCGGTCATCTCGACGGTGAGCCGGTGTACCTTCTGGAGTTGCAGGCGGCGGGCGAGGTGCCGGGGTGTGGCTGGAAAGGTTTGCGTGGGTTCATGCTTGAGGGCGATCACACGTTGTACAAGGTGCTCGGTTACGCCGCGCAGATCGGCACCTGGGCCCGCGAGCACCGTTTTTGTGGCAACTGCGGCCAGGCCATGGTCCAGGTGCCACGTGAGCGGGCGATGTATTGCCAGCCGTGTGACCTGCGCAGTTACCCGCGAATTTCACCGAGCATGATTGTGCTGATCACCCGTGGCGACGAGATTCTCCTGGCGCGTTCGCCGCGGTTTGTCAGTGGGGTCTACAGCACCCTGGCCGGTTTTGCCGAGCCCGGGGAGTCGGCCGAGGACTGCCTGATTCGTGAGGTGCGCGAGGAGGTGCAGATCGAGGTCAGGAACATCCAGTACCTGGGCAGCCAGTGCTGGCCGTTCCCCCATTCAATGATGCTCGGCTTCCATGCCGAGTACGCCGCGGGCGAGATCGTCCCGCAAGCCGATGAGATTGAAGACGCCCAGTGGTTCAACATTCACGCGCTGCCGCCGTTGCCGGCGTCGCGCTCGATTGCCCGTTACCTGATCGACGTCTACGTTGCGCGGCGCTTAGGCCACGCTGAACCAGTGCTGCCAGGCTAGGCGCACGGTCAGGCCCAGCACCACCGTGATGAACACCGGGCGAATGAACTTCGCCCCGCCGCTGATGGCGGTGCGTGCGCCAAAAAACGCTCCGACCATCACCGACACGCCCATGCTCAGGCCGATGATCCAGTCCACCTGCCCGGAAAAAATGAACACCGACAGCGCGGCCGCGTTGCTGACGAAGTTCATGCTGCGCGCCACGCCGCTGGCCTTGACCAGGTCGATGGGGTACAGCAGCAGGCTGCTGACGGTCCAGAACGCACCCGTGCCGGGACCGGCCACGCCGTCGTAGAAACCGAGGCTGAAGCCTTGGGTCGACTGCCACTTCTTCTTGATTGGCGCGTCGCTGTCCACCGGCGCTTTGGGTGTACCGCCAAACAGCAGGTACAGGCCACAGGCGAACACAATCACCGGGAGCATTTTGTTCAACCATTCGGCCGGCAGGTAGTGCGCCACGACCGCGCCGGTCAGCGCCCCCACCAGGGTGCCGACAATTGCATGCACCCACTGCCTTGGATGGAACAGTTTGCGCCGGTAGAAGGTGACGCTGGCGATGGCCGAGCCGAAGGTCGCGCTGAGCTTGTTGGTGCCCAGCACCAGGTGCGGAGGCAGGCCGGCGGTGAGCAGGGCCGGGGTGGTCAGCAGACCGCCGCCACCGGCGATGGCATCGATGAAACCGGCAATAAATGCAACAACGGCCAGAATGGCCAGGGTGGTGAGGTCTACGCTGAGTTCGAAAGGCATGGGGTCGACTTATTCGGTGGGGCAGTAGGGTAGGGCCGGCGCCATCTTACCCATAACCTGTGGCGGCGGCGACCGCTGCACCGCCCGCCGCCCGGTTCAGGCGCTGTTGCGGCGCAGCGTCTGGGACGGCGACTCACCGTAGGTACGCTGATAATCCTGGGAGAAACGCCCCAGATGGAAGAAGTTCCAGTGCATGGCCGTTTCGGTCACGGTCGGCCAGCGCTGGGTCAGCAGGTCGTGCCGAGCGTTGGACAGGCGCAGGGTGCGCAGGTAGGCCATGGGCGTGGTGCCGAAGGTCTCGACGAAACCCTGGTGCAAGGTGCGGCCGTGGGTCCCGAGGGTTTGCGTGAGCTGCTCCATGCACAGCGCGGTGTGCGCATGGGCGTGCAGGTATTCGATGGCCTGGCTGGCGATGTGTCTGCGCAATGGCGCTTCGCGCGCCGAGTCCTGGCGTGGGCTCAGGGCCTGCAGCAATGAGCTGAGCAAGGTCGCTTCCCATTGCGAGCCGGACACGACGTCAGGTGGATGGCGCTGGTTCAACGAGACGCTGATGGCGTTGACCGCGTTCAGCACCGAATAGTGATCGTGGGCCTGATAGCGCTGGCCCTGGCGCTGCTTGAGCACGTCGGTGGTGCCGTACAGTTCGCGGCACTGCTCGTAGTGTTCCAGGGTGGTGGTGACGGTGAACAGGGCTTCGTTGGGCTCGCACAGGTAATGCACCGGTTCGCCGCTGTACAGCACCACCATTTCATTGGGGTACAGCCGCTGGTGGTTCCAGGTCGGGCGGCCCGTGGACGACTGGGACAGGGCGAAGGTGATGTGCCCCTCGGGTACGCAACTGACGGCGCTGATGGAACACTTGAAATCGAATCGGCTATGGCGCAGGCGAGGGCCGCGCATGTGCTTGAGGCGATGGATGCACGCGTGTTTCTCGACGGAAGAAAAATCGATGTGCCATTGGTCATTGCCAGTGGACAGTTCGTCCAGGGCGACGGATTCGAGGGTCAGTAACGCGGGGGTTGGAAGGGCGGACATGCTGTACAGGAAGGGCACCTGAAAAGACTCGGGTTGAGTGGGCCTGGCGGCGTCTGAGTGGCCAGGGCGGGCGAGCATTGCGCGCGCCCGACCGGCGAAACTCAGAAGAGTATATAGGCCGACGCCGTGGTCTGGTTCAGATCTAGGTTACCGACCTGTAACACTTCATACTCGGCGCGGATGCCAATGTTGCGCAGCACGTCCATCTCGACTCCGGCGCCGTAGGTCAGGTCGACCCCGGTGTCATCGTCGGCAGCGTTGCCATCGGCGTCCCAGGCGTGGGCGCCGACACTGCCGAACAGGCGAATGCGCTCACCGATAGGGAAGCCGACGTGGGCGGCGACCTGGGCCGAGTGACCTTCGAAGTCGAGGTTGTCGTCCTTGAACTTGCCGAGGTCGACGATGGCGCCCTCGAATGCCAGGTAACCATTGGCGCGGTAACCGCCGTAGACCTTGTAGCTGTTGTCTTCATCGCTCAAGGCGCTGTCGTCGGTTTCGATGCTGGTCACACCGGCGCCCAGGTAAAAGCCCTTGTCATCGGCGAACGCTGGCAGCGCCAGCAATGACAGCAGGGAAACGAAGGCGAATTTTCGAAATGGCATGTGCAGGGTAGTCCTTGTACGGGTTTGTCAGGTGTGAAGTGTTGGCCGGGAAATTGCCCGGCCCCAATGATTGATAAAAGTCATTAATGCTTATTGCCGTCGCCGCCCTCAGCGGCCCAGGGTCTGTGCTTCGTTGGCAATCGCGAAGTACTTGCGCGCCAGTGCGGCAATGGGCAGCGCGGCAGACTGATTGCCCGGGGAACTGGCGCTGGCATCGAGCCTGATCGCCGAGGCGGGGATGTCGTACCGCTCCAATACGGCGGCAACATAGTCCGCGAAATCAGGGTCGAGGATGTCCTGAGGGGACAGGGGAAGGCGGATGGAGAAGTCTTTGCAGGCCCACAGGTAAACGCTGTAGTCCTCGGCGACCTGGCGTACCACAGCACCTGTCATTTGCTGCACGACCTGGGACGGGACACTGATACCGCCCCGGCTCCAGCGTGGCAGGGCGGTGGCGCCGACCAAGCGGCCTGTGCGCCGGTCAGCGATGGGCTGGTATTTGACTTCCAGCCTTCCTTGAGTTGCACAGCTCGACAAGTCCTGTTGTCTCGCCCACGCCAGATAATGCGCCATCATGGTTTGACCCTGGAGTATTCAGATCGGTTGTTTCAACTCGGGGGGCTGTTCACATGTCCACGAGCCAGGCCAGGGTGATTCCGCACAGATAGACGAAGGTGCACAGCAGTATCTTTTGTTTGAGTGGCAAGTGATTCAAGCGACGGCTGAGCATGCGGGTCTCCTTGGGATAGGGAAATGGAGCAGGGTGGGAGCGCCAGGCGCGCAATGGAAATCATTGATTGTCATTTGCCGGGAGGTCAGTGGTTCATGCAGCGCAGGCGGTCCATTTCGTGGAGGAAGAAGCACAGGGTGTTTTCACTGGGTGTCGCCAACAGGCTGTAGTTGAGCGTGGAACCTTCCTGGACGACGTACTGGCGACGAAAAAACAGCTCCGGGGTTTTTTCGATGGCGAACAGCTCGCGGTCCTGGCTCAGTTTGGCGCGCACCACTTGCACCTGGAGGGCATCGTTGCCCGATTGGGTGATGTCGGCAGTCAGGGTGGCATGACGGAACTTGCCGTTGAGGCTTTCGATGGTCGAGTGGGTCATTCGATTTGCGTTCACCGTGAGGTATTCCTCGGTGTTCAATTGACTCTGGTCATCCAGCCACTGCTGACTCAGGGTGTGAAAGTTGCTGTTGTTCTTGAACGGCACCGGCGAATAGAGCCAGGCCCCGATACAGCCCAGGTTGATCAGGCTCAACAGCAGCCACTGCACGGCGGTTTTTCTCTGCAGGCTCACAGGGTCACCTCCAGGCATTGCGCAAGGAGGCTGGCGAGTGGTTTTTGCTGGGGGTTGAACAGCATATTGCGGGTGCTTTGATCGGCACGAATGCAGGAGATCGAGTAGTTGGAGCGGGACTGGTTGATCCAGACCTGGCCGATCAGATGCTTCGGCAGGTCTTGCAGTTGTTGCTCGAGCGCCGTGTAGAGCGCCCGGGCGGAATCGCGGCTGCTGCCCAGGGTGTTGATGGTCAACTGGTCACGCTGGGTGCTCGCCACTTCGATGCTCGGCGCCTTGGCCGAGAACGTGTAGTGGGCCAGGGTTGCCAGGCACGTGAGCAGGGTCACGGCATAGGCAATCGATAGCCATGCTATGGGCTGTTTCGGTTCGACAGGGGCAGGAACAGGGGCAGGGGCGTCGGCAGTCGGGACAGGTGCCCTGGGGATTTCCAGCTCGACGGGTGCAGGTGTCGGTTGAATCTGCGGGGTGGTCCCGGCACTGACATACGCCGGGTTGAAGCGATAGCCACGCCGCGGGATGGTCATCAGGATCTCATGATCGCGGCTGTCGTTGAGCAGGTTGCGCAGGGAGAACACTACCTGGTTCAAGCTGCCTGAGGCGACCACGCGGTCATTCCAGGTGTGTTCGATAATCTGCTCCCGGGATTTGATGACCCCGGGTTCGGCGAGCAGTAAATCCAGCAGGCGCGATTCGGCCCGCCCCAGGGTGTTGTGCTGAACTTCGCCCAGGGGCGTGGTGATCGATAACCTGGAGTCCTCAGGATTGAACAGGGCCTTGGAGCCGTTTTTCAAGGTGAAAGAATGGCTCATGGTTCGTCCTCTTGAGTACAGGTGTTCGCGACGTTCTGCTGGTCGGCCACAGTCTGGCCAACCAGGGTGGGGTGGCTACAAGGTGTCGGGTCAGTCGGTTGACGCTTGCTTGGCGAAGGCCAGGTCAGCGCGCTCGCGCAATTGTTTGGCCCAGGCATCGAGGGCGGGGTAGGCGTCCTCGACCTTGGTGGCGTCCGCTGGCGAGATTTGCTTGCCCGTGGTGGCGCTGACGGATTGCGCCAGCAACTCGCCGGTCTGGGCATCGCGCATTTCGCTTTCAAAGAAGATGCGCAGGCTTTCATCCCGGGTGCCGGTCAGGTACATGGCACCGCCGATGACAAAGCCGATCGGCAGGTACTCGGGAATCGACAGGTCACGCGGGGTGCGTTCGGTGCCGGTGATGGCGGTGCGCAGCATCAGCGCATGGGGTTCCGGGCGACGGGTGACTTCGTAGCCGGCCGTCAGGAACTGATGCTGCAGCGCCTGGTTCAGGTACTTGAGCATTGCGCTGGTATCGGCCGGGCTGCGCGAGAGGTCCTTGCCGGTGAAGTAAAAGCGCGGCGGCTCCAGGTAGACCCGTTTCTGGTAGGTCTGGTTTATTTCAAGACCGGGCTTGACCCACATTTCGCTCTTGGGCCATTGCGGGTCTTTGCTCAACCTTGCGTAGTCGTTGAGGAATCCGGAATGACGTGTGTCGGCGTCGGGCATAGTCGTACAACCGGTTACGGCGAGGAGCAGGACCACTGGAAGCAGGCGAAAGAGGCGTATCACTGGATTACCCATGGGCGGTGGCGAATGAGCCGCGCATGGTGCAGGGCGCCTGGGGGAGGCGCTATCCGAAAACTGCGAGGCCCGATAGCGCTCCCCTGGGCGACTCTAGCTCAAGGTCTACAGGCCCAGTTCAGACAGCCCGGGATGGTCGTCCGGTCGCCGACCCAGTGGCCAATGGAACAGGCGCTGGTGCTCCTGGATCGGCAGGTCGTTGATACAGGCATACCGCTTGGCCATCAGGCCCTGTTCATCGAACTCCCAGTTTTCATTGCCGTAGGAGCGGTACCAGTTGCCCGAGTCGTCGTGCCATTCGTAGGCATAGCGTACAGCGATGCGGTTATCGCTGAACGCCCAGAGCTCCTTGATCAACCGGTAATCCAGTTCCCGGGCCCATTTGCGGGCCAGGAAAAACCTGGCCTGTTCGCGGTCGTTGATGAACTCGGCGCGGTTGCGCCACTGGGTGTCCAGGGTATAGGCCAGCGACACCCGCTCTGGGTCGCGGGAGTTCCAGCCGTCTTCGGCCAGGCGAACCTTGTGCATGGCCGACTCGCGGTTGAAGGGGGGCAGGGGCGGACGAACTTCGGCAGCAGAGGACATAAAGCGGCTCCGGGGCAGGTTGGGGTGGAACAGCAACTGGCTAGGGCGTGAGGCATTCCAGCTGCAATAACTTTCGCGCCATGTCTTGCGCACGATCAGCGGCACTCTGATCACCCGTCACCAGGGCCACGGTGATGGCGCCATCGATCAGGATCAGCAACTGTCTGGCCAGCGCCTGCGGGTCCTGCACGGCATGGTCCAGACACAGGGTGTGCAGGTAGTCGAGCAGCTTGTCTTTATGTGCCTTGGCGACCTGGCGTACCGGGTCCCGGGGGTCGCCGGTCTCGCCACTGGTGTTGATGAACGCGCAGCCGCGAAAGCCTTCGCTGGCGAACCAGGTCTTGAGCACGTCGAATACATTGAGCAGGCGCTCGCCAGCAGTTGGGGCCTGGTCCACCTGGGTGGTGAACCAGTGCATCCAGCGCTGATCGCGACGCTGCAGGGCGGCAACGATCAACGCGTCCTTGTTGGCGAAGTAGCGATAAATGCTTTTGCGCGAGACACCGGCGGTTTTCACCAGCAAGTCCATGCCCGTGGCGGCAATGCCACTTCGGTAGATCAACTTTTCGGTGACGTCGAGGATGATATCGCGGGTGTCGATGCTATTGATTGGGTTCATGAAACAGAGAGTAGAACGATCATTCTCCTTGGTCAATGCTGGATTGGAAATGTCTATTTTTTCGGACATGGTGTAAGCTCGTGGGTTCTTCGGATTCGACCCATTTGCGAGCCCTATGCCGTCGCTTTTCAAACGTTCCCTGCTGCCCAAACTGCGCAGTTTCCCGCTGACCGCCGATGCGGTCACCATCCTTGATGGCGCTGCCGAGTTTCGTCGTTGCCTGCTGGAGCAGATCGCCCAGGCAACCCGGCGCATCTACATCGTCGCGCTGTACCTGCAACACGATGAAGCCGGCCAGGAAATCCTCGATGCCTTGCACGCCGCCAAAGCCGCGCGTCCGGAGCTCGACGTGGTGGTTGTGGTGGACTGGCTGCGGGCCCAGCGCGGCCTGATCGGTGCCGGTAAACAGCCGGGCAACTCGGCCTGGTATCAGCAGATGACCCGCGACCACGCCAGCGAAGTGCCGGTGTATGGCGTTCCGGTCCAGACCCGCGAGCTGTTCGGCGTGTTGCACCTCAAGGGTTTCGTGATCGACGACTGCGTGATCTACAGCGGCGCCAGCCTGAACAACGTCTACCTGCACAAGTTCGACAAGTACCGCTTCGATCGTTATCACCTGCTGCGCAACCGCGCGCTGGCCGACTCCATGCAACACCTGGTGCAACACGGGCTGATCACCTCCAAGGCGGTACACCGCCTCGACTTGCCGAACCTGCCGAGCACCCGCAGCCTGCGCCACGACATTGGCGACCTGCGCAGCCGCCTCAAGCATGCAGCCTACGACACCACCGCCGGTGACGTGATCAAGGGTGGCCTGTCGGTGAGCCCGCTGCTGGGGGTGGGCAAGAACAACCCGCTGAACCGGGTGATTTGCGAACTGATTGCCAGTGCCCAGCAGCAACTGACCATCTGCACGCCGTACTTCAACCTACCCTTGCCGGTCACCCGCGAGATCAACCGGGCCTTGGCCCGTGGGGTGAAGGTCGATATCGTGGTCGGCGACAAGACCGCCAACGACTTTTATATCCCGCCGAGCGAGCCATTCCGGGTCATCGCCGCGCTGCCGTACCTCTACGAGATCAGCCTGCGGCGCTTCGCCAAGCGGCACCAGCGGGTGATCGACAGCGGGCTGTTGAACCTGCATCTGTGGCGTGACGGTGACAACACCTATCACCTCAAGGGCATGTGGGTCGACGAGCGCTACACCTTGTTGACCGGCAACAACCTCAACCCGCGGGCATTTCGCCTGGACCTGGAAAACGCCTTGTTGATCGATGATCCCAAGGCCGAGTTGCAGGCGCCTCGTCGTCGCGAGCTGGCGGAGATTTTCCGTAATACCAGCCGCATCGAGCGTTATCAGCAATTGGAGACGTTGCTGGAGTACCCGCCTGACGTCAGCAAGTTTCTGCGTCGGGTCAGCCGGGTACGGATCGAGCGTCTGCTTTATCGCATCCTCTGAGGCTCAGCGTGGCTTGCGCGAGGGCCACACCGCCACCAGCACCAGCAGGGCCGCTGCGCACAGGTAGGGCAGGCGTGGTTCCAGGGCATAGATCAGGGTGGCGGCCAAGGGTCCGATGACCACGCCAAACCCCTGGGCGGCACCGATGCTGCCGGCCGTGGCGCCTTGCTCGGAAGCCTCCACGGCATTGGCGGCCAGGGCGGCGAAGGACGGGAAAATCCAGCCCATGCCCGCTGCAGAGACAAAAAAGCACAGCCACAGGCCCCAGGCGGTGTGGGCGAACATGCTGCCGGCATAGCCGCACGCCGCAATCAGCGCGCCGATGCGGATCAGGCGCTGCGGCGACCAATCCAGTTTGCGCACGATCAACTGAGAGCAAATCAGCGCCAGGCCGACCATGGTCAGGGCGATGCCGGCGGTTTGCGCCGCTTCGGATGGGCCCATACCCAATCGGTCGATGGCGTAGAAGCCGACGGTGATCTGTGCGATCGACACACACAGCATAGCCACGAAGGCCACGGCCATTGGCCGGCGCAGGCGCGGATCGTTGAGGCGCACGCTGCGCGGGGCTTGCTTGAGGTGCAGTTCCTGGCCCTTGAGCTTGAATCGCAGCACCAGGAATGCCAGCAACGGCAACAGCGCCATGGCGTAGAACGGCAGGCTCAGGCTATAGCGCGACAGCAGGGCGGCGATCGCCGGGCCGATTACCAGGCCACAGGCGTTGGCAGCGCCCAGCGAGGCCATGGCGGGGGCGCGGTACCGGGGTTCGAGGTTGTCGGCGATCAAGGCGTTGCAGCCCACCGGAATCGCCGCGTAGAACACGCCAATGATCCCGCGCCCGAGCATGATCCCGATAAACCCCGCCAGGGCCGAAGGCAGCCATTGCAGGGAGAGGTCGATGAACACGCAGAGCACCCAGTAGGCGAGGGTGAAGCCGCCGACGCCGAGCAACAGGATATGCCGGCGGCCACGCCGGTCGCTGAACTCGCCCCAGGGCCGGGCAAGGAGCATCCACAGTACGCCGGACACGGTTACCGCCGCCCCTGCTTGCCAGGTGGCCATGCCCAGCACCCGGGAAATCGGGCCGATCAGCGACACAAAAGCCATCATGGCCATGGTGCAGGCCATGTTGACGACCAGCAGCGGGCGCATGTCAAAGGTACTGTGCGTCAGTGCGGCATCGGCACTGGCGGTGGGCGTGGTCATGGGCAACATCATCCGTGAAAGTCGAGGGCGTGGGGGATGGTAGCCAAAAGCGCACGATCCACAAAGGTCAGAATGTTAACCACCCCCTGTAGGAGCGAGCTTGCTCGCGAAGACGGCGAAAGCAATGCGCAATATCAGCCGGTGCCCGTCAGCGTTGACGACGTTCGCGTGCAAGCCTGCGCCTGCCACAATAAAAAAGCCCCGTCACCAGGACGGGGCTTTGACTTGCAGCGTGTCGCTTGAAACTAACAGCTGACCTTAGAACACCACGCCTTGGCTGCGCAGGTAGTCGTCGTAGGTGCCGCTGAAGTCGGTCACGCCGCTTGGGCTCAGCTCGATGATGCGAGTGGCCAGGGACGATACGAACTCACGGTCGTGGCTGACGAAGATCAGCGTGCCCGGGTAGTTCTCCAGCGCCAGGTTCAGTGCTTCGATGGATTCCATGTCCAAGTGGTTGGTCGGTTCGTCCATTACCAGCACGTTAGGCTTTTGCAGGATCAGCTTGCCGAACAGCATGCGACCTTGCTCACCACCGGAGATGACCTTGACCGACTTGAGGATCTCATCGTTGGAGAACAGCATGCGGCCCAGGGTGCCGCGTACCAGTTGCTCGCCACCGGTGGTCCAGCGACCCATCCAGTCGAACAGGTTGGATTCGTCTTCGAAGTCGGACGCGTGGTCCTGGGCGTAGTAGCCGATTTCCGCGGCGTCGGTCCATTTCACGCTACCGGCATCCGGGCTCAACTCGTTGACCAGGGTGCGCAGCAGGGTGGTTTTGCCGATGCCGTTAGGGCCGATGATCGCCACGCGCTCGCCGGCTTCAACCTGGAAGCTGAAGTCCTTGAACAACGGCTTGCCGTCGAAACCCTTGGCCATACGCTCGACGATGACCGCCTGGCGGTGCAGCTTTTTGGTCTGCTCGAAACGGATGAACGGGCTGACCCGGCTCGAAGGCTTGACCTCGGCCAGCTGGATCTTGTCGATCGCCTTGGCACGGGAGGTGGCCTGCTTGGCTTTCGAGGCGTTGGCCGAGAAGCGGCTGACGAACGATTGCAGTTCCGAGATCTGTGCTTTCTTCTTGGCGTTGTCCGAGAGCAACTGCTCGCGGGACTGGGTCGCCACGGTCATGTACTCGTCATAGTTGCCCGGGAACAGGCGCAGCTCGCCGTAGTCCAGGTCAGCCATGTGGGTGCAGACGCTGTTCAGGAAGTGACGGTCGTGAGAGATGATGATCATCAGGCTCGAACGCTGGGTCAGGATGTTTTCCAGCCAGCGAATGGTGTTGATGTCCAGGTGGTTGGTAGGCTCGTCGAGCAGCAGCACTTCCGGGTCGGAGAACAGGGCCTGGGCCAGCAGCACGCGCAGTTTCCAGCCTGGGGAGACTTCGCTCATCGGGCCGAAGTGTTGTTCGATGCCAATACCCAGGCCCAGCAGCAGTTCACCGGCGCGGGATTCGGCGGTGTAGCCGTCCATCTCGGCGAACTCGGTTTCCAGCTCGGCAACGGCCATGCCGTCTTCTTCGGTCATTTCCGGCAGCGAGTAGATGCGATCGCGCTCGGCCTTGACCTTCCACAGCTCTTCGTGACCCATGATCACGGTGTCGATCACGCTGAATTCTTCGTAGGCGAACTGGTCCTGGCGCAATTTACCCAGGCGCACGTTCGGCTCAAGCATCACTTGGCCGCCGGACGGGTCGAGGTCGCCGCCGAGGATTTTCATGAAGGTCGACTTGCCGCAACCGTTGGCGCCGATCAGGCCGTAGCGGTTACCTGCACCAAATTTGACCGAGACGTTCTCGAACAACGGCTTGGCGCCGAACTGCATCGTGATATTTGCTGTGGAGATCAATTACTTTACCTTTCAATAGCTTAGGTTGCGCATTTTACAGCCGGGAGCAATTTCTGACCCATCTGGAGTATGTTTCGCTGCACTCCAGCCTGAGCGTGAGTTGATCCATCGCGCATAAGTAGGCAGCAACATCGGCAGGTGTTGGCCGAGTTGCTGGGAAATGAATGCGGGGTTCATGCCAGACATAACGCATATTGTCGCATAGACGTGACGACAGTTGTATGGCGGTCTGTATCGTCACCCCAGTGTTTTCGGGGTGGTTTTGCACTGTTTATGCAGACTCAGGCGTCTGTCTTGCGTACGCGCTGTTCTTTGAAGGCGGGAAAATCAAAGGCATTCCAAGGAATTTTCCTCCCCCTTTTTTCCGACGTTCTGCTTATTTTTTGACGAACGCCAGAGCGTGCAATGCTCGCTCGTTGGGCAGAACGAAGCGATCACCGCCAGTTTTTGTGCGCTCCACCACTTCCCCTAAGGCAATTCCGCGGCAGACGTGGGCAGTCCTTTTCTCTATGCTCACCGCATCCCACCGCAATGCCAGGGCCTCAGAAAGACGCATGCCCGTAAAAAACACGAACTCGAAAAATGCTGCGTAAATAGTGCTTGGCCAGTGGTCGTGCTGGTACATCTTCTCGATGATGGTGTTGGCTTCCTCCAGAGTGAAGGGGTCAATTTCTTTCCTGCTTCGCTTCGGAAGCTCAAGTGGTGCTGCCGGGTTCTTCGCTAGAAGCTCCTCTGATAACGCGGACTTGAGAGCCGTCGAAAGCTTGACCAAGGCATTGCGCTTCACTGCCGGCGATGACCATTTGGTACCCGCCATCGTGCGGCGCAGAAGCGTGGTGGTTGCCTGTGCCACAAGACATCTTTCCAGCCTGTTCTAATTTTTAGCTGAGTGGGCACCCCTTCATGACAGACGGCTGCGCCTCGCCTTTACAAAATGTCCAGAACTGGATATTGTGTCTGAATTAGCTATTGTGCCAGGCGCGTAAAATGTCCAAGATCGAAATGCTAAAACTGCTGGATAGGGACAGTGTCAATGCCCTAGTGCTACCCGAGCAGATCCTCTTCGCCGTTCGCGAAGCCTTCTACCTGCATAGCGCAGGAGATGGCCAAAACTTCCCCGTTGTTCGCGAAGCGCTGAGTACGGGTGGCATCTTTGGAATCAAATCCGGTGGTATCGCCAACCAAGGCGTGCTCGGATTCAAAGCAGCCGGTTTCTGGCCGACTAACCGTGCCCTGCAAGGTGAGCCTCATCAAGCGACCATCCTGCTGATTGATCCTACGACCGGACGGCCACTGTGTGTCATTGATGGCAACGTCATTACGACACTCCGTACAGGTGCGGCCGGGGCCTTGGGTCTGGAGATGTTTGCTCGTCGAGGCAGTTCGCGACTCTGCGTTTTCGGCACCGGCGTACAGGCCGGCATTCAAGTGGACTACGCGCTTCGCGTGATGTCCGGCATCAAGCATGTCACCTATCTGACGGCAGATGGCGTACCGAGTGCCCAATTTGAATCGCAGTTTTCAGACCGTGTTTCCATGCGCCACAGCGCATCGGCAAACGATGCCGTATCCAAAAGTGATGTAGTTATCACAGCGACGCCCGGGGGGCAGGTGCTGTTTGACCTGGACGCCGTCCAACCCGGTACGCACTTCAACTGCGTGGGTGCAGACACCAAGGGCAAAAGGGAAGTGCCGGGAGGGCTTCTGCCCAAGGCCAGAATCTTTGTCGACGATAGAGCTCAAGCTTGTCAGTTCGGCGAAACGCAATGGGCGCCGGCGTCACCAGTAACCGAAATCGGTGACCTGCTGACAGGGCAAGTCGAATTCATACGTAGTGCCAATGACATCACCCTCTTCGACATGACGGGGTTGGCGCTGCAAGACCTGACAGTTGCTCAGCTTCTGTTCAAGCAAGCCAATATCGAAGGTATTGGCCACGATATTTCTTGGCCGTGGTAAATCTTTGAGGACATTTTTCTATGCACATCACTCTGCCAACTTATCAAGACGTAGTCGACGCGGCTACGCGACTTGAGGGAGCAGCCAACGCCACGCCTGTTCTGACGTCTCGTACGATCGATGAGGAAGTCGGGGCAAAGGTATTTTTCAAATGCGAAAACTACCAACGTACCGGTTCCTTCAAATTCCGCGGGGCATACAACGCGCTCGCTAAATTCAGCGAAGAGCAACGTCGAGGCGGTGTTGTAGCGTTCTCTTCGGGGAACCACGCACAAGGAATCGCCTTGGCGGCCAAACTGTTGAAGATCCCGGCCACCATTGTCATGCCAACTGACGCTCCCGCAGCCAAGGTCGCTGCTACCAAAGGCTATGGTGCCGAGGTTGTGTTCTACGACCGTTATACCGAAGACCGCGAGGCTATCGGTCGGGCGCTGGCCGCCAAGCATGGCATGACGCTGATCCCGTCCTATGATCATCCAGACGTGCTGTCCGGCCAGGGTACTGCCGCCAAGGAGCTGTTTGAAAGCGTCGGTCAATTGGACGCCTTGTTTGTAGGCCTGGGTGGCGGCGGCATGCTGTCGGGAACCACCTTGGCGACACGCGCATTGGCACCAGCGTGCGCTGTGATCGGCGTTGAGCCTGAAGCAGGTAACGACGGGCAACAATCTTTCAATTCAGGTGAGATTGTTCACATCGACACTCCTGACACCATCGCAGATGGCGCTCAAACTCAGCATCTTGGCAACTATACCTTTCCAATTATTTTGAAGGGTGTGAGCCGGGTTGTAACTGTTACTGACGAAGAGCTGATTTCTGCAATGAAGTTCTTTGTTCAGCGCATGAAGATTGTGGTCGAGCCTACCGGATGCCTGGGTCTTGCCGCAGTAAGAAAGTTAAAGGATGAACTCCAGGGCAAACGAGTCGGCGTCATTATTACAGGCGGTAATATTGATATCGACAAGCTTGGAAAGTTTCTCCAGTCCTAAGGGTAGTTAGCTTTATCTGGTGAAAATCAGGCGCTCAACAGCGCCTGACGGCACCGTCTTGCCGGAATTTAACGAACATATATAGCCCAGACAACATGGCCATAAATAAGGCCACTATAAAAAGAGGTGCACATGAAAAGCCGCCTTCTCGTTAAAGCGATAGTTATCGCGATGATTTTCGGCGTAGTCCTAGGAGGCACGCTCCACAGTCAGCTGGATGCTGCGGCCGCAAAAGAAATTTCCGGATACCTGAACTTGGTCACTGACGTGTTTTTACGTCTGATCAAAATGGTTATCGCACCGTTGGTGCTTGCTACCCTGGTGACCGGGGTAGCCAGCATGTCAGGGAACGGTTCGATGGGCCGTATCGGCTTTAAAGCCATCACCTGGTTCCTGGTTGCCTCTCTGGTATCCCTGTCCATCGGTTTGCTCTTCGCCAACATTTTCCAGCCAGGTGTCGGTCTGAACCTGACCGTGAACGGTGAAGCCGTGAGTACGGGCTTGAACACTTCTGGCTTTAGCCTGCCGATCTTCCTCACCCATGTATTTCCTCGAAGCATTATTGAGGCAATGGGTACAAACGAAGTGCTGCAGATCGTAGTGTTCTCGCTGTTCTTCGGTTCTGCATTAGCGTTCGTCAAGGGCAGAGGCAAAGGCAAGTCCATCATCGTGGACATGCTCGAAGAATTGGCCAATGTCATGTTCAGGGTTACCGATTACGTCATGTATGTGGCGCCACTGGCTGTATTCGCAGCCATCGCCGCCACCATCACCGTGCATGGTCTGGAAATGGTCGTGACCTTTGGCAAGATGGTTGGGCAGTTTTACCTAGGTTTGGCAATTCTGTGGTCGTTAATTACGCTTGCCGGCTACATGGCCCTCGGCCCACGCATCAAAGACCTGTTCAAGCATATGCGTGAGCCAATTCTGATCGCCTTCTCTACGGCGAGCAGTGAAGCTGCGTACCCGAAAACCATTGCCGCCATGGACAAATTTGGCGCCAACAAACGTGTCAGCAGCTTCGTCCTGCCGTTGGGTTATTCATTCAACCTGGATGGCTCGATGATGTACCAAGCCTTCATCGTGATGTTCATCGCGCAGGCGTACAACATTGAAATGACAGTCTCCCACCAGATCATGGTGTTGCTGACGCTACTGGTTATCAGCAAAGGTACCGCAGGTGTAGCGCGGGGCGCTCTGGTCGTCCTGGCTGCGGGTCTGCCGATGATGGGCCTTCCGGAAGCAGGCCTGCTTCTCATCCTCGCCGTTGACCCCATCCTGGACATGGGGCGCACCGCTACCAACGTATTTGGCTGCGGTGTCGCAACAGCCGTCATCGGCCGACACGGTAATGAGGATGAGGAAGTTGAAACTGCAATTGATGCTGAGAAAAGTCCTCAAGTCGTTTAATCAAAACATAATAATAAGAGAAGCGAAGAATGACGATCAAACCCCTGGGCTTCAATAGCCGCTATAACTTCAGTCGCACACTGTTGGCGAGGTTTATGCTCTCGATCTTGGCAGGCTTAACCATTGGCGTTCCGTTTGCGCTCGCCCACGAAAAAAACCATGAGTTCGAATAATCAACAAGTGGGATTGCCAAGTTTCCTGTTACTTGCAACGGGTGGAGCTATCGCAGGCTCCGCCAGCAATCGTGACATCGGTGACACCCAAAGCGGCTTTGTGGCATCGATGGATCTAAACACACAGTAGTCTCGGATTCTCCCAAACTTCTATTCGCGAGCGGCGTCAACGACGCCTGGCAAGGTTCAGGCAGCCTCCACAAACGCTCATTGATACATCCAAGAGCTGACGCCGTAGGCATCGCTTGCTGCGCCGGCTCCACCCTAGACAAGGTTACTTATGAAAATTGTTAGCACCGCTGCGGCTTCCCAACCTGCCGGTCACTACTCGCAAGCGGTTATTCACCAAGGCTCGCTTTACATTTCGGGCCAGCTTCCCGTTAGTCCGGATGGCACTCACAACGTTGAGGCGTCGTTCACCGAACAGGCACAAGTTGCACTGAACAACCTGCTGGCCATCCTGCATGCCGCAGATTGCTCTCCCAGCGACCTGATCAAAGTCACTGTTTACGTCGCAGGCGTGAAGCACTGGCCGGCCTTTGACCGGATCTACTCCGAAATGTTGGGCAGCCACCGTCCAGCTCGCGCCGTGGTACCGGTACCAGAGCTGCACCATGGCTACCTGGTTGAGATTGAGGCAGTTGCACGCACTGAAACCAACGCTGCTTGAAGCGCTGAAGGTACGTCCATTTCTGGCATTTCAGAGGAGATCGATGATGCTCAATGTCGCGTCGAATGAAGCTTGGCCCACGGGCTTCCAAATCAATCCATCACCCGCCGTTATCCCTGAAGAGTGGCTGACTGCGTACAGCCAAGTCCCCAGCGCAATCATCAGTGATTGTTTGGGCCGCAACGTAGGCGGGCTGGGACTTCGCCCATTTCACGGACGCGGCCATATGTGCGGCACAGCGATTACCGTGCGAGTTCGCCCCGGCGATAACCTGATGACGCTTAAAGCCATTCAGATGGCACGTCCCGGGGACATCCTGGTGGTTGATGGCAGTGGGGACCAGACTAGAGCCATCATTGGGGGGATCATGCGGGCGATGGCTCTCAAAGCCGGGATCGTCGGGATCGTCATAAACGGTGTGCTTCGTGACCATGACGACTGGCTGGACGGCAAGATGCCGATTTTCGCCCTCGGCTGCGTCCACCGTGGCCCAAGTACGGACGGTGCGGGTGAGATCAATATCCCAGTGTCGTGCGCAGGGCTGGTCGTTAATCCGGGTGACCTGGTGATAGGCGATTCCGACGGCGTTGTTGCCATCGCTCAGGACCAGCTCGCAAGGGTTTATGAACGCTGCCGCCAACTGCTGGATCGGGAAGCGTCGATCCTCAAGGGAATTGAAGACGGCACGCTTGACCCTGATCGGTTCAATGCGATGCTCAGGGCCAAAGGCTGTCCTGTGTAGGCGAGCCCATACGAGGTGTTGATCACCTCGTATCGCTATACACCGTTGCGCGGGATACGCCGAGGTGTGAAGCCACCGTTTCCATGGCCTTTCTGATATCCAGGAGGCCACACTCCTTCAACTCCTGAAGTAATACTCGCCGATCGCCAGCCTTCAGCGCACGGGGAGACGTGGATAGCCGTGCAGCAAACTGATCAATGCGCGCGCGAATCGTTTCTGCACCGCTCGATTCGAGCGACTCATGCGGACGATCGCCACTGAAGGATCCGAACTGATCCAGCATGCCCTGCAGCCCCCTAAACAGGGTGAGATCAATGTTCATGCAGAGCGCGGCCACATACCGTCCAGTAGAGTCCTTGATTCCAATAGAAGTGCTTTTGGCCTGGCGCCCATCTTTGAATTGATTGGGATAATTGGCAATTATTTGGGGATAGGCGGGATCGGCAATCCGGGCAAGCCCCAGCTCGGTAGCCGATTGCCCGGTCTCCCTGCCAGAAAGATTATTGTGAATGGCCAATATTGCGTGCTCGGGATCTCGCAGATCGTGCAATACGACTTCGCAAAATGGGCTGAAGGTCTGGCTCAAGCCTTCTGCTATTTGCTCCAACTGACTGATCAGCGCCTGTTGCTCAGGGGTAGTTTTCTTCATCGTGAAGATGTCCAGCAAAAGTAAAGGTTTCAGTGAGAGGACGATAACAGGCTATGACCCGCTTTTCTCAGTGCCTTTCGTTTTGAATGATTCACTCAAGAAAGAAGCCAGAGCCTGTATGTTTCGGGACCTGTCTTTTCTGGTCGGTATCAGCAAAAGAATCGGGGCGGTCTCGAACTCCCATTCCGCCATCACGCGGATCAGGCTTCCTAACTAACTCCAGCGAACAAGCCCCAGCATTCTTGGTCGTCTAGTCTGAAGTCCCAGCTGGGCTGGAGCTTCCAAACACGGAACTACAATACCGTTATTGCGTACACCGTCGATCCGCCCGTGACCCAGGTCAGCACCGACCGCCTCGAAAACCGTTAGGTTATTGACGCTGATAACTGGAGTCTAACCGCATGAAAAGCTGGCATTGCGTCGTGAGTATACTGCTGATCACTACGCTTACCATTTTGCTCGAAATTCCTTCTGATACCTGGATGACCTCGGCCACCCTCAGCTTGGTGCTGGGTGCCTCGGCATTGGCCAACATGGCGGTGTCATGCCTGCTGGCCGCTCGTTGGCACCTCATCGAGCGACTGTTCGGCGGGCTGGATCGGGTGTATGAAACGCACAAATGGCTGGGAATCTGGGCGTTGGTCTTCGCCAGCTACCACCTGGTGTTCAAAGCCAACCTGGACGCCTGGAACAGTGCCGCGATTTTGGAGTTTTCCAAGTACTGGACTCGCATGGTGCGCCAACTTAGCTATGTAGCACTGGGGATGATCGTGCTGCTGGCCCTGAACCGAAACATTCCCTACAGCGTCTGGCGCTGGTGGCACAAGCTCTCTGGCCCCCTGTTCCTGATCGTCATTGCCCATTGGCTGAGCTTCAAGTCACCGATTACCCTGAACAGCCCCTCTGGCATCTGGTTGGCCGTACTCTGTGGCTTGGGGGTCATTGCGGCCCTGTACAAACTGGTGCTTTACCCCTTCATCGCCACTGCGGGCGAGTACAAGGTTGCTGCAGTGTCCATCGGCAAAGGCTCCCTACACCTGGAGCTGGCACCGGTCCATCGCGGCTTTCCGTTCAAGGCCGGGCAATTCGCGTTCCTGGCAATGAAGGAAAAGGGTCTGCGTGAACCGCACCCGTTTACGATCGCCAGCGCCCATAAAGACAACGGTCACATCCACTTCGTGATCCGCGCCTTGGGCGACTATACCCACGCGCTGCGCAAACAGGTCAAGGTCGGCATGCTAGCCGATATCTACGCCCCTTACGGGCACTTCAAGCGCCTGCCCGATGCCCAGCGGGAGATCTGGATTGGTGGCGGGGTGGGCATTTCGCCATTCGTTTCCTGGTTGCAGGACAAAGCTGCCAAGCGCTTCGACAATGTCACGCTGGTTTACTGCTTCAACCCCTCGCGCGCGTTCCCCAGTGTCGAGCATATGAAGACGATGGCTGAAGAGCGCAGCGCCGAGTTCGTCGGCCATGACAGCAGTGCCGACAAACTGGCCGAGACCTTGCGCAAGGTTTCCCGCGAAACCGATCCAGAGCAAATTCAGATCAGCTTCTGCGGCCCCAAAGGGCTGCTGGCTCAGGTCAAGGAACTGATGCGCGAACAGCGAATTCCAGAACGCAATCTGCGTTATGAGTTCTTCGAGTTCCGCTAGTTAAAAAGGCTGAATGCGGCCCTAGCGCGTCTGTCCGGAACCCAATCCATCATCGGTCAGATAAGGGCTGCGACACGGGTCAGTTGAGTCCTGAACAGGGTAGTGCTCATACGTTGTCAGTCCGGCGTCATGAGCACTGCTAGCGTCAACTTGATGAACTCTTCGTTGCGGTCGATTGTCCAGAGCGCCGCGAACGTTGTCGGCGACGTCTGCAGGGCCGCGAGCTTCCACCCAGTTGGATCGTTCCATGATGGCAGGTGCATTCAGTTTTTGTGCGCGCCGTCACTTCCCCCAAGGCCGTTTTCTAGTATCGCGTCAGGCAACAAGTTGAAATGCAGGATTGGATCCAACCTGATAAAGTTCGATCACCTGCCCAACTCTGGCTCTTTACCAAGCATGGATTGCTAGGCCAGCGTTGAGTAGGTTCTTGATTTCCTCCGTGTCCGCTCGGGCCTTGATGGTCTTCTAGCGACCTGCGCCAGGACAGGCGTACTGATCAATCCGCCAGAAAACCCTCCAGAGCAGGTGTCAGCCATTCTGGTTGATCTCCAGGTGCTGGCCATCCTGGCATGGCATTTTTGATGATGCCTTGTTCAATGCCGCCGCAGAGCCACATGGACGCTTTACCTTGGGGCCTGAAGCCTTTGCTTGCACGAGCACGAGCTTACACTGCTAGAATGCGATGAATTCTCATTCATATCTCTCCTATACCGTGCAGTCCACTTCCTCGGCAAACCGCCACCCGAATCAGGCCATCGCTCAGCTCTACAGCCACCATCACGGCTGGCTGCAGCGCTGGCTGCACAAGCGCCTGGGCAACGCCGCCGATGCGGGGGATCTGGCCCAGGATACGTTCGTGCGGCTGCTCAGCAGTGCATCTGGCGTGCCGCTGAACGTCACGACGCCGCGCGCCTATCTGGCAACCATCGCCAATCGCCTTTCCATCAATCTCTACCGCCGTCGCTCACTGGAGCAGGCCTACTTGACCCTGCTGGCGCAAACACCGGAAGACCTGGCACCGTCACCGGAACACCAGGCGCTGGTGCTCGAGGCCCTCGATGAGATCGACCAGGTACTGGCCCGATTGCCAGCCAGAAGCCGGCAGGCGTTCCTGATGGCGCAGTTGGAGGGGTGTACGCAGGAAGAGATCGCCCGCCGCCTCGGCCTCAGTGTGCGTTCGGTGCAACGCTATCTGGCGCGGGCTTTCGAAGAATGCATCATGCTCGCCAGCCAGGGCGCGCTGCATGAGTGATGCGCCCATCGACCGGCGCATTGCCCGTGAAGCGGCAAGCTGGTTCGTGCGCCTGCAGAACCGCGCCGCCGGGGCTGCCGAGCACGCCGCTGGCGCTGAGTGGCGGGCGCGGCACGCTGATCACGAACGCGCCTGGCAACTGGCCGAGCGCTTCAGCGAACGAAGCCAGCAGCTAGCGGGTGATGCCGCGCGGGCAGCGTTAGAGCGCCCACGCAGCCCGGATCGGCGAAAGACGCTCAAGACCCTCGCGTTGCTGATCGCCGCCGCTCCGCTCGGGTTCGCAGCACAGCAACGCCTGCCGTGGCGCGAGTGGCAGGCGGACGAGCGCACCGCCACGGGGCAGCAGCGCACGCTGCATCTGCCGGAGGGTGGGCAGATTCGCCTGAACACGGGCAGCGCCGTCGATATCGCCTACGACGACAGCGTTCGTCGCGTGCGCCTGATCACCGGAGAGATGCTTGTCGAGGTGCCCCGCGAGCATGGCAGGCGCCCATTCATTGTCGATACCGCCGAAGCACAACTCACCTTGCTCGGCAGCCGCCTTCTGGTGCGACAGTACCCGCACAGCACTTACCTTGCCGCACTGCAGGGCGCTGTCCTGGTGCGTCCGCGACTGTCACGGGCCGATGAGGGCCTGATGCACCTGGCGGCCGGCCGGCAGACCCATGTCAGTCCCCTGGCGGCACTGCCCTCAGAGGCATTGGCGCAGGATCGTCTGGACTGGATAAGCGGCGTGCTGCGCGCAGAAAAGATGCGCCTCGATGCCTTTATCCGCGAACTGGATCGCTATCGCCCCGGCCTGCTGCGGTGCGATCCAGCAGTAGCCGGGCTGTTGATTTCCGGTACCTTCCAGTTGCGTGACACCGACCAGATTCTTCACGCCCTGAGCCAGACTCTGCCGGTAAGCGTCCACTACCGTACGCCCTATTGGGTCACTCTCACGGCACGCGCGTAAACTTAATAAGAATCATTGTCGTATTTTCCTCGGGTTGCGTGTCCCTCCTGTAACCACATCAATTTTTACAGGGCTGGGACGAACACATGGCGACGAAGCAGGGCATGCAACCATTGGCGCGGGCAGTGCACGCTGGCGCACTGGGTCTGATCATTGCGGGCGGTAGCCTGATCACCGCATCGGCGCAGGCCGCCGAACAAGGCGCCCAGCACACGCGTGCCTATCATGTGCCTGCCGGTGACCTGAGCAGTTCCCTCGCCGAGTTCGCCAGCCAGGCGGAGATCACCCTGCCCATCGAGCCGGGCCTGGTAGAGGGTTTGCGCAGCCCTGGCCTGAATGCCGCCACCAGCGTGGAAGGCGGCTTGCAGCAACTGCTGCAAGGCACCGGCCTGCAAGCTTCATCGCAGGGGAGTGGGCTGTTCCTGCTGACACCGCAGGACGCCGGCACCAGCCTGGAACTGGGCGCTACCAGCATTACCGGGCAAAACCTGGTGGCGACTACAGAGAACAGCGGTTCCTACACGACCGGGGTCATGCAGACTGCCACCAAGCTGCCCTTGACCTTGCGCGAAACGCCGCAGACGGTCAGCGTGGTCACGCGCAAGCGTATGGACGACAAGGCCATGACCAGCATCAGCGATGTCGCCCAAAGCGCACCGGGGGTTTTTCTGAACAACTCCGGCGGGGCGGGGCGGCCGACATTCAGCGCTCGCGGTTTCGACATCGACAACATCATGTACGACGGTTTTCCCACCAGCTTCCTGACCTACCTGCCCAGCGGAGAGGCCAACCTGGCCATGTATGACCGGGTCGAAATCGTTCGCGGCGCCACCGGGCTGGCCCAGGGCGCCGGCAACCCGGCTGGCGCCATCAACCTGATACGCAAGCGCCCGACCCATCAATTCCAGGGCACGCTCACCGGCAGTGCCGGTAGTTGGGACGATTACACCGGCACTCTGGATGTCGGCGGCCCGCTCAATGAAAACGGCACCCTGCGCGCCCGTACCGTGGTCTCGCGCGAGGATGCCAAGAGCTTCCGGGACTCGGTGGAAAGTGATGCGGATCTGTACTACGGCGTGGTCGACGCCGACCTGAGTGAAAGCACCACCCTGACACTCGGTGGCTACCGGCAGAAGAACTACACCAACTACATCTGGGGCGGGTTGCCGATGGCCCGCGGTGGCGGTCATCTCGGGCTGCCACGTGACACCTTCCTCGGTCATGACTGGGAATATTCGGACAATCGCACTACCGGCTATTTCGCCACTCTTGAGCAAGGCTTGGCCAACGACTGGACATTACGCCTGGCAGCCATGCAATCGAAGACCGACACCGACGTGCTGGCCTCTTCGATATGGGAATACGATCGCCACTACCTATGGACCGAAGCCATGGAGCAGAAGGAAACCGGCTACGACCTGGCGCTGAGCGGCCCCTTCCAGTTGCTGGGTCAAGAGCATGACCTGAACCTGGGCGTAAGCAAGCGCAAGCTGGATTATCGTTCCGGCAAGGCCTGGAGCGATTTCATCGACGCAGGCAGCAATCTCTTCGAGTGGGATCCACGGGGTCATGACAAGCCGGATTACATCAGGGGGCCTGATGGCCTTCCCGAGACCACCACCCAGGACAGCTTCTATGCCAGTACCCGCCTGCGCTTGAGCGAGCCACTGTCGCTGATTCTCGGTGGCCGTCTGGATTGGTACGAATTCGATGACAGCGCAAACAGTGCAAGCAACTACAAGGTCACTCGCAACCTGACCCGCTATGCCGGCCTGGTCTACGACCTCAACGCCAATCACTCGGTCTATGTCAGCTACACCGATATCTTCAAGCCGCAGAGCGAGAAAGGCATAGGCGGCAACGTGATCGAGCCTGTAGTGGGTGAGAACTACGAAGTGGGCATCAAGGGCGAGTACTTTGATGGCGCACTGAATGCGAGCATGGCTGTGTTCCAGATCGACCAGAAGAATCGCGCCCAGGAGTTGCCTGATATCAAAGGTTGCGGTTCAGGCGCCGCCAGTGCCTGCTATGAGGCTGCTGGCCTCGTGCGCAGCAAGGGCATTGACCTGGAAGTCCAGGGCGCCTTGACCGACAACTGGCAACTGGCTGCCGGTTACACCTACACCCAGACCCAATACGTCAATGACGCCAACGCAGCCAAAGAAGGCGAAGACTTCGACCGCAAGAAACCACGTCAGCTATTCAAGCTGGCCACGATCTATACCCTGCCCGATGAACTGCAGCGCTGGCGTATTGGCGGTGATGTCTATGAGCAGAGCCGCATTCGCACGTCGGGGGGAACCGGTGCCACCGCATGGAAAAATCAGCAGGGTTCCTACACCGTGGTCGGTCTGGTGGGAGGCTACCAGGCCACCGAGCAACTGGATCTGCAGCTCAACGTCAACAACCTGTTCGACCGCACCTACTACAGCAGCGTGGCCAATGGCGGCTATAGCCCTTACGACATCTACGGCGACCCACGTAATGTGAAGCTGACTGCCCGCTATAGCTTCTAAGAAGCTGTTAGAAATCCCAGGTCCATCAAGCAAGACGTGTTGCCCAGCTGCATACTGCTGGGCCACGAATCCGCCTCAAGGAACGAGCCAATGATCACCCCACCTGAGCAGCTGCTGTTTTTGCCCGGCGCTTCCGGTAACACGCAGTTTTGGTGCCCGGTTGCTGAGCTCCTGAGCACCACGGCGCAGAAGAAGCATGTCGGTTGGCCCGGTTTTGGCGATACGCCATCCAGCCCAGGCGTGGCCAGCATGGATGATCTGGTCGCCCGCGTCGTTGCTGACATCGACCGGCCGAGCGCTTTGGTGGCGCAGTCCATGGGGGGCATCGTCGCGGTGCGTGTGGCGCTTGAGCATCCTGGGCTAATCACCCATCTGGTCCTGACGGTCACCTCGGGAGGGGTAGACATGTCTGACTTGGGCTTTACCCACTCACCTGCAGTGGCTGGGTTGATCGATCAGCACCTGGACTGCGGATTCTTGTCGAGCCGCCATGGTGCCTTGCCATAGCAAACTGTAAAAGTGCGAACCTCAGGCCGAGTTGAAGGGGGGAGCAGGGGCCCGCATCGTTGCGAGGTGAACAAAAAGCCCGCTCAATGGCGGGCTATCTGTCGAGGGGAGACTGCGCGTGTGCGCAGTTGCACGGTTTCTCCAGGCTATCGATTAAACCGCTCGACCAATGAGTACTGGGTGGAGGCGGTTCTGGTCAGCTCCTTGCTCAGGCCTGTCGATTGGTTGGCTTGTTCCGAGGTTTGATCGGCCAGGCTTGCGATTGTGGTGATATTGCGGCTGATTTCTTCAGCGACACACGTCTGCTCTTCAGTGGCGGTGGCAATCTGGGATGTCATCTCGGTGATGTGCGCGACGGCTTCGCTGATCCCTACCAGTGCCTTGTCGGCCTCAAGCACCCAAGCCACGCCTTCTTCGGCCTGGCGATGACCGTTCTCCATGGTTTGCACCGCGTTACTGGACGACGCCTGGAGCTTGGTGATCAGGTCATGGATCTGAGTGGTGGATTGTGAGGTGCGCTGTGCCAACTGACGGACTTCATCGGCGACTACAGCAAAGCCGCGGCCCATGTCGCCCGCGCGTGCCGCTTCGATGGCGGCATTGAGCGCCAGCAAATTGGTCTGGTCGGCGATACCTTTGATCACGTCAACCACGGTCCCGATTTCATTGCTGTCCCTGGCCAGTTGCGCAACCGTCAGGCCTGTTTCCCCGACGACCTCGGAGAGGCGTTCGATCGCCTGCCGGGTGTCTCGCGCGACCTCGCGACCGCGGCTCGTGAGCACGTTGGCTTGCTGCGTCGCATCTGCCGTACGCTGGACGTGGGTGGCGACTTCCTGAGTGGTCGCGGCCATCTGGTTGATCGCGGTAGACACCTGCTCGGTTTCAACCCGTTGTCGTTCAAGGCCTACGCAGCTGTCGCTTGCCAGTAGATCGGATTGTCGTGCAAGTGCACTCAGATGCTCGGCCGTGTCCTGCAGTCGTGTGAGGCAGGTCTGCAGGCGTGCAGCCTGGCTGAGGAATGCTGTTTCCAGGCAGGCTTGAGGGCCACGCTCATCGCTGTACATCTGGGCAATCAGTGGGTCGGACGTCGACGGTTCGGCCAACTGCAACAAGCGCAATGTTCCTCGCTGCTGCCAGCGTGATGCGAGAAAGCCAAGTGGCGCAACAATGCCTGCGGTTACCGCCAACGCCACCGGTGCATCCAGGAACAGGCCGCTCAAGGTGCCCACTACGCCTGTGGCCAGGTAGGGCAGGCAGTCAAAGAGGACCGGCAGCCAACTGTCCTGACGAGGAATTGCCGGCTTGCCTTGGCTGATGCGCTGATACAGGGATTGGGCACGACGAATCTGGTCAGCCGTTGGCTTGACCCTCACGGATTCAAATCCGGTGACCTGACTTCCTTCAAATATCGGCGTGACGTAGGCGTTGACCCAGTAGTGGTCGCCATTTTTGGTTCGGTTCTTGACGATTCCCATCCACGGGCGACCTTGCTTGAGCGCACCCCACATATGGGCAAAGACGGCGCAAGGGACATCGGGATGACGCACGATGTTTTGCGGAGCACCAATCAGGTCGGCTCTTTCAAAGCCGCTGATTTCAACAAATGCGTCATTACAGTAGGTGATAACGCCTCGAGCATCAGTTGTCGAGATCAGTTTCTGCTGAGGCGCGAGTGAAACTTCACGCTGAGTGACTGGCTGATTATTTCTCATTTCGATGGCTCCCTGGTTCCATTGAGAGGCCATCGGCTGGACGTAGAAAAAGATGAACGGCAGGTTGATTAAAATCCTTATATAACAATGAGTTGCATTTATATTTTCATCTGCGCGACGGAGTGATCCACGACTCAACGAAAAATTGACAATCCTCCTGAAGATCGCTTCAGTGCGCGGCCCTGAATACCGTCAACTGAGCAAGCGCCAGGAACCGTTGCTCGAACCGATTGGAATCCATGCCAGACGCCTGGTTCAACCCGGTGTTGAGGCCGCGCCAGCGCTTCGCCGGCGGCTGCGTTGATCCAGCAGGTGGACCATCAGGCAGGCATAGAGGGTCACCAGGATAAACAGCCCCATGCGGATCGCGAAGGCGGTGTAGACGTCCTTGCCGGCGGCGCTGTCCTGCACCGATTGGCCGAGCAGGATGATCATGGTCACCAGGGTGTTGAGCCAGAACCCCGGGCTTTGGGCGCTCGGGCGCAGGCGATAGAGCTTGCGCGCCACCAGCAGGGTGAACAGCAGGGTCCACAGGAAAAACATCCAGAGGTGCACAAACAGACTCAGCCCACACCAGAACAGAATCGCCAGCAGGCCGCCGAGCAGGGTCGAGCCGATCAGTTCGCGCCCGGCGTGGCGGGTGCCTGTGGTGGAACTCTGTTGCCCCAGGCTGACGGCCTTGAGGACGATCGGTAGATAGCTGGCCGGGTCAAGCAGCACCAGGAGGAAGGTCGGCAGCACGATCAAGGTGGCGCGCAAGGCCACTCGGGTAATCTCTGGTGCGCTGAGGGTCGGGGCCGGCGGGGGGAGGGCGCGTTACCGGGGTCGGGAAACAACCAGTGGCTCACCCCCACCGCCAGCATCGCGAGGAACAGGCCCTTTGCTAGCGCCTCGATGACGGTCACCGCCAGGCCGAAGTCGGCGACGCCGGCGGCGGAGATCAGGGTCAGGCCGATCGTCAGGAAGGTCACCACCAGGCCATTGGCGCCACGCAAACCCATGCGGAACACCACAAACAGCGCCAGCGCGACCAGCAGCACGCCGCTGGCCGGGTAGTAGCGCAATATGGGGATCAGCAGCAGGCCGACGCCGGTGGTGAACAGGGCGACCAGAATCAGACTCAGGCCGGCCTTGAACGACAGCGGCTGATTGAGTGACACCAGCAGCATCAGGGCCAGCACCGGCGCCATAAAGGGAATCGGCAGCGCCAGGCCAAAGCTGACCGTCAGGCACAGCGCCGTGCCGCAGGCCAGGCGCAGTGCGCGCTGGGCCTGGGGCGAGCGCTCAGTAGGCATACGACAGCCAGCTCATCAGCCCGAGAAACAAGTGGCCAAGGGGATTGAGGGGATTGCCGGCAGTGGGGAACGCCATGACTTCGGCCTGGCCACCGGCGCGTATTCCACGGCCGTCGCGCAGGGTGGCCAGGGACTCGGCGGAAAACTCGATGATCACCGGGAAGCGTTGCGCCGGGCGCAGCCAGTCTCGGCTGTTCTGCACGGTGGGCAGGGCCCCGGGGGAGGTCGGCTGGCCGACGCTGACGCCGTAGCCGACGCTGCGCACATGGCCGCTGAACACCTCGCCAGGCAGGGCGTCGAGGACGATGGAGACCTCGGTGTCGGGCTTGACCAGGCCGAGGTTGTTCTCGGTCATGTCGGCGCTGATCCACACATCATGGATAGCAATCAGGGTCATGACCGGGGTGCCGGCAGCCGCAAACTGCCCGGTATCGGTCCGCAGGTCGGTGATCAGGCCCGCCGAGCGTGCGCGCACCTGGGTATTGGCCAGGTCCAGTTCGGCTTTCGACAGTGCGGTGGCGGCACTGCGCAACAGGGCGTTGTCCTGATCGCTACCGCCTTCCTGCTCACGGGCGCGCTGGACTTCGGCGCGGGCGGCCGCCACCTGGCTGACCGCCTGGGCGTGGTTGGCGCGCGAGACTTCCAGCAAGCGCACGGAAATGGTCCCGCGGTCTTCCCGGTACAAACCTTCCAGGCGCTGGTTGTCCTGGCGGGTCTTGAGTTCGTTGGCCTGGGACGCGCGCAAGTTGGCTTGCGCTGCGGCAATCCCGGCGGTGCTGGCGCCGATCTGCCGGCGGGTCGATTCAAGGTCGGCGCGGGCCCGGTCGACGGCAATCTGGTACGGTTGCGGGTCGACTTCGAACAGCACGTCCCCGGCCTTGACGTCCTGGTTGTTGCGCACATTGACCTTGATCACCCGCCCGGCCACCTCGGACGCCACCGGGATGACAAAGGCGCCCACGCGCGCTTGCTGGGTATAGGGGGTGAAACGGTCTGCCAGCAGGTACCAGGCCAGGCTCAGGACGATCAGCAGCACGACCCACTTGATGCCTTTGTTCACCGGTTCGGCGGCAGGTTTGGGGGCCTTGGCGGCAGGTGGCGGGACGTCACTCATCGTTGATCACCTTGGGGAGCGGGAGCCGGGACTGGGGCGGGTTGCGGGCTGGCGGGTTCCTGCAGCAGGTCACCCCAGTCGATGCGTTGTTCCATTTGCTGGCGGGTCGGTGCAGCGATTTTCGCCTGGGCGCTGTACCAGCCGCCTCCCAGGGCTCGATACAGGGCAATCAGGTTGCTGACGGCGGTGCTGCGGCTGAGCAGGTAACTATCCTGTTGTTGCAGCAGCGCGCGCTGCGCATCGAGGACCCGCTGGAAATCCGAATAGCCCTCACGGTATTGGGCATTGGCCAGTACCAGCGAGCGTTCGGCGGCAAATGCCGCTTCACGCAGGATGCGCTCGCGCTCCAGGGCCTTGGTCAACCCGGTGGCGGCATCGTCGGCTTCACGGGCCGCCTGGCGGACCTTGTCGCGGTAGGCTTCGATCAGTTGCTGCAAGCGAGCATCCTGGACCCGTATGTTGTTGTGGATCTGCCCGTAATCGAAGATGTTCCAGCGCAAGCTGGGGCCGCCGACCAGGTCCAGGTTGTTGGAGGTGCCGCCCACCGAGTTGGCTGACCAGACGATGCTGCCCAGCAGGCTCAGGGACGGATACAGGTCCGATTCGGCGACGCCGATCAGCGCCGACTGGGCCGCGACATTCAGCTCTGCGGCCCGCACATCGGGACGGCGCAGCAGCAGTTCGGCCGGCACGTCCTGCAACACGGCGCGGTCCACCAGCGGGATCAGGCCGGTGTTCAGGTTCAGCTGGGACAGCGGCCCCGGTGGCTGCCCAATCAGCACGGCCAGGGCGTTGCGGGTGCGTGCCGCCTGGTCTTCGAGGCTGGGAATGCTGCTCAGGGTACCCAGGTACTGGGTCTTGGCCTGCTGCACGTCGAGTTCGGCGGTCTGGCCGCTGTTGAACAGTTTTTCGGTGATCTCGAAACTGCGCTTCTGCTGGGTGCTGTTTTCCCGCGCCACGCGTAACCGCGCCTCGGTGGTGCGCAGGGCAAAGTAGGTATCGGCGACCTGGGCGCGCAGCAATACCAGGACGTCTTCATAGTTGGCCTGGGCGGCGAAGTAGCTGGCGTCCGAGGACTCGATGGCGCGACTGAAGCGGCCCCAGAAATCCAGCTCCCAGCCGACATCGAAGCCGGCACTGTACTGCCAGAAGTTACTGCTCTGCGGGTTTTTGCCGCCGGCTTGGCTGCGGTTCACGTAGAGGCTGTCGGCGCTGGCCTGCTGCACTTGCGGATAGAGCCCGGCCTGGGCGATACCCAGTTGCGCACGGGCCTCCATCACTCGTAAGCCGGCGATCTGCAGGCTTGAGTTGTGGGCGTCGGCTTCGGCAATCAAGCGGTCGAGCATCGGGTCGTTGAACACCCGCCACCACTGGCGCAGGTCCGGATTGTCGCCGCGTTGGCTGGCTTGTTCGAGGGCGGCGCTGTTCCACTGCCGCGTCCATTCTTGCGCCGGACTCTGGAAGTCCGGCCCCAGGCGCACGCAGCCGCCGAGGCCGAGCAGCGCAATCAGCAACAGGTGCCCTGGATGGCAGGATCTAGGCATGCAGTGCCCTCGGCCGTGTCAGGACTGCCTCAGGTTGTCGGGCCGGGAAACGGATGGCTGGTCCTGCACCCATTGCCAGAACAACTGGTAGGCCACGGCCAGGACCACCGGGCCGATGAACAGGCCGATGATGCCGTTGGTGACCATGCCGCCCAAGGCGCCGATCAGCACCACGGGCATCGGCACGTTGACGCCGCGCCCGAGCAACAGCGGCTTGAGCACGTTATCCACCAGGCCGGCGACGAACACGTAGATAGCGAAGATGATGGTGGCGGTTGTCGCGCCTTGGTTGACCAGCACAAAGATGATCACCGGTACGGTGATCAGGGTGGCCGGTAGTTGCATGATGCCCAGCAGTAATACCGCCAGGGCCAGCAAGCCAGCAGCGGGCACGCCCATCAGGACGAACCCGGCACCCACCAGCAGCATTTGGATGAAGGCAATGCCGATCACGCCCAGGGCCACCGCGCGAATGGTTGCGGTGCACAGTTCAGTGATGGACGGGCCACGGTCTGGGCCGCAGACCCGCGACACGATGCTCACCGCGCTGCGGCTGCCGCTTTCACCGTAGGCCATGAAGATCCCGGCGATGATCAGGGCAAAAATGAAGATCAGGAAACCCGCGCCGGCGCCGGCCAGCTTGCTCAGCAGGGCGAGGCTGACTTGCTTGATCTCGGGGATGTACTTTTGCACCAGCAGCGGCAGGTCGGTGACGGCTTGCATCCACAGGCCATGGAGTTTTTCGCCGATCAGGGGCCAGGTGGCGACCGAGTCAGGCGGAAGCGGGATATGCACGGTGTCGGCCCGGACAATGTTCATGGCGCTTTCCACCGAGCTGACGATCGAGGTGCCCAGCAGATAGACCGGCACCAACAGGATCAGCACGGCGATCAGCACCATCAGGGTCGCCGTGTGCCCGCCACGGGTGCCCAGCCTGCGGCTGAGCGTGCCGTGCAACGGATACAGGGTGATCGCCAGAATCACCGACCACAGCATCAAGTCCAGAAACGGGCTGAAAATGCGAAAGCAGAACAGCAGAAGGACCGCGAGCAGCCCCGCGCGGATCAGGACATCAAACATATCCCGGGAGAAGGATTTCTCGGTGAGAGGGGTGGGTAGCATGGAGAGCCTCCGGGGGCGGACAGCAACGGCATGAGAAGGGTAAAACCAGCATAGACGCTCCATTGGAAATGATGGGGGTGTCGAATCGACGATTTTCATCCACCAGCACACCGCCGGAGCAGCCGGGGGGGCGCTAGTGGAGGCCAGGCAGGCGAAAAACACTAATCAATAATGCTCATTAATTTGTTGGATCAGCCTGGCGCCGTCGCCAGCACGGGTCGGCCTGGCTCAAGGTTGCTGGAGCAGGTGCTGCGCCAGGGCGGCGAACGCCGCAAGGGTCACCGGGTCGTTGGCGGCGTTGCCCGCCACCGGGTGCGAGGCGAAACGGGCGATGACCATCTGCGCCTGCGGGTCGATGTACAGGCTTTGCCCGTGCACGCCGCGGGCCATGAAGGCGCGGTTCGGGTTGTGGCTGACCCACCACATGTTGCGGTAGCTCCAGCCCTGCAACAGGCCATAACCGGCCTTGGCGAAGGCCGCCTTGTCGCCACCGCCACGGATCTCGTCGACCACGGCCTTGGGCACGATCTGCTCGCCGTTGGCCTGCCCGTCATTGCGCAGCATTTCACCGACCCGGGCCATGTCCCGCAACCCGGCGTTGAATCCACCACCGGCAAAGGGGGTGCCGATGCTGTCCACGCTGAAATAGGCGTCCTGTTCCATGCCCAGGCGACTCCAGATACGTTGCGACAGGAGCTGGGCGACGTTTTGCCCCGTGACCCGGGCGATCACCCAGCCCAGTACGTCGGTGTTGATGGTCTTGTAGGCAAAGGCATCGCCGTGGCGGCCCTGGGCTTGCACACTTTGCAGAAACTCATAGTAGCTGCGCGGACCACGGTAATCCTTGGGCTTGGGCAGGGGATTGCCGGCATTGGCATGGGCCCAGATTTGGGCGTCGGGGTTGGCATAGTCTTCGCTGTACTTAAGGCCCGTGGTCATGTCCAGCACCTGGCGCAGCGTCGCGTTGCCAAAGGCCGAGTTCGCCAGCTCCGGGACGTAGTCGTCGACGCGCTTGGCCGGGTCGAGCTTGCCTTCGGCGACCAGGGTTGCCCCCAGGATCCCGACCAGGGATTTGGTCACCGACATGGCTGCGTGCTGGCCTTGGGGCGTCAACACGCCAAAGTAGCGCTCGTACACCACCTTGCCGCGATGCAGCACGACAATCCCGTCGGTGTAGGTGGCGGACAGCGATTGTGCCCAGGTGAGGGGCTGATGGCTGTCCAGGGTGTTGAACGACAGGGCGTCGATGGCGCGGTCGGGCGCCTGTACCAGCACCGACGGCGCCGCCAGCCCGCGCGAGACGTTCAGGGTGGGCATCAACTGGCGAAAGTTGGAGAAGCTCCAGCGCAGCGCCGGAAATTGGTAGTAGCTGCCATCGGCGAACCGAATGATGCGCGCAGGCGGCGGTGGCGAACCGACCATCCAGCCGAGCGTTGCCGGGTCGCTGGCGACGGCGTCGGGGTAATCAATGGCGCCGGCGGACGCGCAGGTCAGGCTGGTGAGCACGCCGGCGAACAGCGAAAGGGCGGTCAAGCGCGGAGCTGGCTTCATTAGGTGAATCTTCCATGAACAGGGGCAGGTATCGGGAGATGTTGCCCGGGTGGCAAGGGTGCCGGGTTATCGGCACTACATCCAGCCTACCGTTTTTCACATTTGTTCGTTTTCCCTACGTTACAAACTGTGACTAAAATGCGCGGCGATGGTGCGTGCTGGCGTTGTGCTCAGTAGCGCCTGAACCTCAAATGTTGCGTTGATCCACGTCCGATGGTGCGCAACGTGTTTTTTTCCGACCAGTGATTATTTTTCGTGAAGCTGATCTTTGTTTCCCTTTACCTGCTATCCATCGCCTACGTGCACCTGCGCGGTCGCGTTCGGCACAAGCTGGGTCGCCAGCTAAGCGATCATTCGAGCTTCCTGGCGCCGATCAACTGCTTTCTTTATCTGTTTTCCAAACTGCCGAACCGGCCGTACCTGGACCCGCGCGACTTCCCCGATCTGAGCCCGTTACAGGCCCATTGGCAGGAAATTCGCGAAGAAGGCCAGAACCTGCTGCGGGCAGGGGAGATCAAGCGCTCGGAGCAGTACAACGACGTGGGTTTCAATTCGTTCTTCAAGACCGGCTGGAAACGTTTCTACCTGAAGTGGTACGGCGAGAGTCATCCTTCGGCGACCAAGCTGTGCCCGCGCACCACTGAACTGGTCCAGAGCATCGGTTCGATCAAGGCGGCCATGTTTGCCGAGTTGCCACCGGGTTCGAAACTGGTGCGCCACCGTGACCCCTACGCGGGTTCCTATCGTTATCACCTGGGCCTGGACACGCCGAATGACCCTGGTTGCTACATCGAGGTCGACGGCGAGCGTTATCACTGGCGCGATGGCGAGGCGGTGATGTTCGACGAGACCTACATCCATTACGCGCAGAACACCACCCAGGCCAATCGCATCATCCTGTTCTGCGACGTCGAACGGCCATTGAAGTACCGCTGGGCGGCCGCGTTCAACGCCTGGTTCAGCCGCACGGTGATGTCCGCCGCCGGCGCGCCCAACGATGCCGGCGATAAAACCGGCGGGATCAACCGCGCGTTCGCCCGGCTGTACAAGATCCGTTTGCGCGGCAAGGAATTGAAGAAGCGCAATCGCACGCGTTACTACCTGGAGAAGTGGGCAATCTTCGGTGCCTTGCTGGCCGTGATCCTCTGGATCTAGGGTCTTTTCGCCCCCCCAGGCGTTGCCACATCTTTGCGCTCAGGCGCTGGCGATGGTTGAGGTCGGCCCAAGGGTCGGCCTTCAGCCCGCGCAATCGCTCACCGAGTTTGTCCACCATCCATGCCTGGGCGCTGCGCCCCCCTTCGCCAGTTCATCACGACTGACCCGCTTGCAGTCCACTGCCAGGTGGCATGCGTTGATCGCCAGCCCTGCAACATCTTGTCTGGGAGTATTTCCTTCACAGCAGCGAACCCTGGGCGTAGCGTGGTATCGAAGACCTTATCGGCATGACACTGGAGGACCTCCATCATGAGCAGGTACGTGTTGGCTGTATCGCTGCTGGCGTCGACCTTGCTGGGGTCGATGGCGCAGGCGCAGGACGATCCGGACCGGATCGCCGCACTCGCAGGGCCCGGCCTGGTGGTGGCGCAGAACCTGCCGGGCGCCAGTAACAACAATCCCTATAACAACCCGATTCGCCGGGCCAACCCCAACAGCATGCAGGGCACGCGACCGGCGGCACCGGTGATTCGCGCGCCTAACACCGTGCCGGTACCGCGCCCGCCGACCCTGGACAACGGTGGCATTGGCAACGGTTACCCGCGTCCCAATGCCACCCCGGGCACGGTCCGGCCCTATGTCTCACCCGCGCCCCCTCCCAGAGACCCGGACACCAGCAACCGCTGATGACCCCGTGCCAACGATCGCAATAAAGGACGTGTGAATGTCAGGAAAAACTCTACTGGCGACCCTGTTGGGCAGCGCCCTGATGATTGCGCTGCCGGTGTCGGCGGCCGCTGTCCAGCAACTGCCGAGCGAGCTGGGCAGCGTGTCGGTGACCCAGGTCAGCCAGGGCCTGGAACACCCCTGGGCCCTGGCGTTTCTCCCCGATCAGCAGGGCATCCTGGTGACCGAGCGGCCGGGCAACCTGCGGATCATCAACGCCGATGGCACACCCTCGGCGCCATTGAGCGGGGTGCCCAGTGTCTGGGCCAAGGGCCAGGGTGGCCTGCTGGACGTGGCGCTGTCTGCGCAATTCAAGAGTGACCGCCTGGTGTACCTGTCCTACGCCGAAGGCGATGGGGCCGGGGCCAAGGCCGGCACTGCCGTCGGCCGTGGCCGCTTGTCCAGGGACCTCAAGGCGCTGGAGGATTTCCACGTGATCTTCCGCCAGGAGCCCAAGCTCTCCACCAGTAACCATTTCGGCTCACGCCTGGTGTTCGACCGTGACGGCTATCTGTTCATCACCCTGGGCGAGAACAACGTGCGCGAAACGGCGCAGGACCTCGACAAGCTGCAAGGCAAGGTGGTGCGCATCTACCCGGACGGCCAGGTGCCCAAGGACAATCCGTTTGTCGGTCAGGCCGGGGTACGTCCGCAGATCTGGTCCTATGGCCAGCGCAATCCACAAGGGGCGGCCCTCAACCCCTGGAGTGGCGAGCTCTGGGAGAACGAGCACGGGCCCAGGGGCGGCGATGAGCTGAACATTATCGCGCGGGGTAAAAACTACGGTTGGCCCTATGCAACCCACGGCATCAACTACTCCGGGCAGCCCATCCCTGAAGCTCGCGGCCAGACCGCCGAAGGGACCGTCGGCCCCCATCACGTCTGGCTGCAGTCACCGGGCATCAGCGGCATGGCGTTCTACGACAGCGACCGGTTCAAGGCCTGGCAGCACAGTGTGTTCATTGGCGCGCTGGCGACCCAGGAACTGATTCGCCTGCAGTCTCGAGGGCGACAAGGTGGTGCATGAGGAGCGTTTGCTCGGTCAACTGAAAGCGCGGATCCGCGATGTACGCCAGGGGCCGGACGGCTACCTCTATGTGCTGACGGACGAACAGAACGGTGCGCTGTACAAGATCGGCCTGTAGGCCGGGGATTGACTTGCCGGCGCGCCGGGGCTAATTTCCGGGCATGACTTTCCCCGTATCGCGCCGCCAGCCAAGCATTATTATTACCGCCATTCCGGATTTGGCGGGCTAGCTGACGGCTGCACCCAACCCGCCCTTGAGGCGGGTTTTGTTTTTCTGTCTCCAGGGCCTGACGCACTTCAGGAGACATCAATGGACATGCCCACCGCCGGCCAGCCACTGCTGGCGCACTATGTGAAAAAAATCCTCGCCGCACCGGTCTATCAACTGGCGGTGCGTACGCCGTTGCAAGCCGCGCCCGCGCTGTCCCAGAGGCTGGACAACCAGGTCCTGCTCAAGCGTGAAGACCTGCAGCCGACTTTCTCCTTCAAGATTCGCGGCGCCTACAACAAGCTGGCCCACCTGAGTGAGGCCCAGAAAGCCGGCGGCGTGATCACCGCGTCGGCCGGGAACCACGCCCAAGGTGTGGCGTTGGCCGCGCGGGAACTGGGGATCGACGCCTGTATCGTCATGCCCGAATCGACACCAGAGCTGAAGGTGATTGGCGTGCGCAGCCGTGGCGCACAGGCGCTGCTGCACGGCGCCAGTTTCCCGTTTGCCCTGGAGCATGCCTTGAAACTGGCACGCGAGAGCGCTCGCACTTTCGTCTCGCCGTTCGACGACCCGGATGTAATTGCCGGGCAGGGCACCGTGGCCATGGAAATCCTGCGCCAGCATCCGGGGCACCTGGATGCGATCTTCGTTCCGGTCGGTGGCGGCGGGTTGATCGCAGGCATCGCCGCCTACGTCAAATATTTGCGGCCGCAGATCCGCATCATCGGCGTGGAGTCCGAGCATTCGGCCTGTCTGCAGGCGGCGATGGCGGCAGGGGAGCCGGTGATGTTACCGAGTGTGGGGAGTTTCGCCGATGGGGTCGCCGTGGCACAGATCGGTGCCCACGGTTTTGCCATATGTCGCGACTACGTGGATCAGGTGCTGACCGTCAGTAACGACGAGTTATGTGCTGCCATCAAGGATATCTACGACGATAGCCGCTCGATCACCGAACCTTCCGGTGCCTTGGCCGTGGCGGGGATCAAGCAGTATGTGGCGCGCAATGGGATCAAGGGGCAGACGCTGGTGGCCATCGATTCCGGCGCCAACATCAACTTCGACAGTTTGCGCCATGTCGCCGAGCGCGCCGCCTTGTGCGGCGCGTCGGCTTGAGCCGTGGGCCGGCAGGGTTACTGCTGGACGGCTTTCTCGACCTTGTCGGAGGCCGACCAGATGCGGTAGCGCACTTCGATGTCCTTGGGCACGTAGAGCACGATCGGCAGCTTGCTGTTGTAGCGCAGCATGAAGCCATCGCCGACCACGGGCACGAAGGCTTCCGTACGCTTGCCGTCAGGGCAGGCCATCAGGGTGCTCATGGGGCCGATGACCTTGTCCATCCGATAGAACGGATAGCCCCAGCCTTCGAGGTTCTTTTCTTCCAGAATGCCGCCCAGGCGTGGGTTGTTGCAGTCAACGCTCATGCTCTTGCCGGCGAGGATCTCGACCTGGAAGTTGTTTTCCGCAGTTTGCGGGGCGAGGTGAATGACCTGCCGGGTAAAACCCTTGTCCGCTTTCGGAAAAGGCGCGACGTCTTCGAGTGGGGTGGCCAGGGCCTGGGTCGACAGACCGGCCAGCAGCACAGTCATGATGCTTAGGTGAGAAGAGCGCATGATGCCTCCTTGCGTAGGGTGAATTCGGTAAGCGCGAGCATTCTTACCGTGGCGCTCGCCTAATGCAAACCGCAGGGGCCCAGCTGGCAAATTGCAGGATGTTTTAGCGCGATTCTTGCGTTTTGCATGAGTGCTGTTGTTGCGGCCTGACCTAAGGTACTGATTTGTTGATGAACGGACGCGCGCGATGTTGGGCATGTTTTATGCTCCGTTCCTATGAAACGCATCATGTAAAAAGTATCGAGAGTGTTTCATGACACAACCCGAGCCGAGAAAAATCGCGAAGCAAAGGAAAGAACCGGCCCAGCCCGCAGAGGCTGAGAAAAAAACAGTGTTCGCTCGATGAAAAGGAGAGCCAGCTTATGTTTCTGTCTGCCCTGGAACTGCGCAATATCATTGAAAGCAGTTTTTTGCCAAAACGCTGCCAATGCACGCTGTCACCGGACTTGTCCATGACCATCAAGATCTTCGGTGACCATCAGACCGATCAGATCGACCTGGTGGTCACCGGGATCGACGCCAGCACCCTCAATGGTTGCCGCGAAATCAACGAACTGATTGCCGAGCTGCGCCATGACCTGGCGTTCAGGCCCGGTAACCATGCGATCGAGCCGAAACTGCGGGCATTCTAAGCCCGCGCTCTAAGCGCTCGACCCAGATGCACCGGGCGTGGTCGTGAAGCCAGGCCCGGCGCGGCTCACCTCGCGGTTCAGTTCTGATAGCTACAGGCGTGCGAGAGCTTCTGATAGCTGATGCCCTCCTGTTTGCCCTGGTTGTCGATAAACGTCATCTGCGCCGTGACCACCTTGCACTCCTGGGTGCTGGGTTCGGTCATGGAGATCACGTGTTTCACATGCAGCGACATGCCGTAGTGATAGGGCACAGGTGCAGCGGTGCTGGTGTCGGCCAGTGCCAGTCCGGACGCCCCGGTGCTGGCGAGGGCAGAGGCAAGCAGGAGGATTCGCAGGTTCATGAGTAGTCTCCGCAGCGGGCTTGAAGTCGGCGCGGCATGCTGGATGCCGGCCCTGCCGCGTGGGGCGCCAGAGAGTGCTGCGCGAACGCGGTCCAGTCACTGTTGGACCACAGAATTAACCGGAGGTTAAGGCGATGTGTGCTGATTTTTCGCCAGCGGATTTCAGACTAAAGTCGCCTGCCGGGTAAACAAGCCTTATGCCATCATTGGCGATCATCCGTTGTCACTTCCCCTTGTATTCCCCAGCCTTGTCCGGCGGGGAGTGCGCGTTATTTGTGTTGGTTGATTGACCCGTCGCACAGATGCACTGCTGGAGCTTTTTTCATGCGTCCCCCGTATTCCCTCATCACACCGTGCCCGGCTCTGGGCCTCGGCGCCCTGGCCCTGTGCGCAGGTTTTAGCACCGCCACCCAAGCCAGTGGTTTCATCGACGACAGTCACGCCAGCCTCGAGTCGCGTACGGTGTATTTCAACCGCGACTTTCGTGATGGCCACAGCAGCAACCCGCAAGGTGCGTCCAAGCGCGAAGAGTCCGCCCAGGGTTTTATCCTCAACCTGCAGTCGGGTTTCACCGAAGGCACTGTGGGCTTTGGCCTGGATGCACTGGGCATGCTCGGGCTCAAGCTCGATTCCAGTGCCGACAGCAGCAACAGCGGCCTGCTACCGTCCTCCGGCAGCAACCCCCGTGGTTCGCAAGATCAATACGCCAAGCTCGGCCTGACGGGCAAAATGCGCATCTCGCGCAGTGAATTGAAGTACGGTTCCCTGTTGCCGGATATGCCCCTGCTCAAATACAACGATGGGCGCCTGCTGCCGACCCAGTTCAACGGCGCCTTGCTGACGTCCAGGGAACTCAAGGACCTGACCTTGACCGCCGCCCGCCTGGACCAGTACACCGCTCGGGATTCCACCGACCGGCAAGACATCCGCGTGCACTGCAAGAACAAGCGCTACGCCTGCAACATCAACGCCGATCACTTCGACCTGTATGGCCTGGACTACAAGTTCAACGAGCGCCTGAGTGCGCAGTACCAGTACGCAGAGCTCGATGAGATCTACCGTCAGCACTTTGTTGGCTTACTGGGTAACCAACCCTTGGGCCCGGGGCTGCTCAAGGCTGATCTGCGTTTGCTCAGTAGTGCCGACACTGGCGCCGCACGCGCCGGGAATATCGATAACCGCGCCTTGAGCGCGATGCTCGGCTACGCCATCAGCGGCCACACCTTCAGTGCCGGCTGGCAGCGGATGATCGGCGACACCTCGATGCCCTACCTGGATGGCAGCAACCCGTATCTGGTCAATTACGTACAGGTCAACGACTTTGCCGCGGCCCAGGAGCGCTCCTGGCAGGTGCGCTATGACTATGACTTCAAGGCAGTGGGCATCAATGGCCTGAGCTTCCTGACCCGTTACGTCAGCGGTGACCAGATCAAGGTGGCGGGCAGTGAGCAAGAGGGCAAGGAATGGGAGCGTGACAGCGAGCTCAAGTACGTGATCCAGGGCGGCACGTTCAAGGACCTGAGCCTGCGCTTGCGCAGCGCGACCTACCGCACCAACTACGAGGCGGTGGCGCGTGACGTGGATGAAACGCGGCTGATTGTCAGCTACAACTTTTCAGTGTTGTAGGGCCAGGGGCGGCGCTGTGCTTGCCCGCGATAGCGCTTGTTACCAGCATGACAGGGCGCTTTATCGTTTATTCACGCCCTGATCATGCCTTTTCGTCATCAAGTTGCCAGCCGCGGTCAAGCGGGCGGGCCGACCGCCAGGCTCGACCACGGTAAACCACTATTTTTTTAAGGCCTTGTACATGTTGGCTTCCCGGCAGTACTCAACCAGCAGGGTTTCGTCGATAAAGTCGACATTGATAATGCTGCACTTGAGCAGCCATTCGCCGCTGGGGCTGGGGCTGAACCATTCATTCAGTTCATCGGTGATCTTATTGACCCGGGCGAAAGTGTCATTGACCCCAAACAACGGGTCAATAGGCGAAATGGCGGAGGCGTCGAACATGATGTAACTGGTTGCCGACAGTGACCACGGCTGCGAACCATCCGGTGGATTGTCCAGTGTCCGGGCGATGTGCTGTTTCAGCTCGCTGGGGGAGGTCAAGTCCTGACCACTCCAACGGTGCTGGATCTTTGGCCAGAACACCTGTGCGTCCAATTCGGGGTGCTCCGAGGCGGCAATCACGACGCGCTGTGTGCGGCTGATGGCTTTCAGTTCACCCAATGTCAGGTGGCGGTTTTCGAACGGGATCAGGCGGTCGCCCAGGCGACGGTTGATCACGTCATTGAAATCCTTGAAAGCAAAACGATTGCCCTGGCTGCCCTCGGTTTGATGCACGTCGAGCAGGATGAATTCATCGGGGTTCTTATCGAGGAAAAAGTCCAGGGCCTTGACCAGGTCGCTGATCGGGCTGCCGGTCGCGGGGCCGTGGAATGTCTCGAACTGATAAATGTCCGTGTTTCTGGAGTTGGAGAAAATTCTCAGGTCCAGGGCCCGCGCACCGCTATTCAACTGTTGGATATAGGGGCCGTTCTGGCTCATGGTGTGGCTGGCCAGCACGCTGTTGATGATGTGCTGACTGGCGGTATACAAATCCATTCCCGAGTTGTGAGCTCCTGGCCAAACCAGTTGGTTAAGGGTCAAACCGTCCATGCTCGGGGTCTTGCTCATCCATTCATGCCGGAATGAGATTTTTTGGGTATGGGTGATGTTCATATCTACACTTCCTTGAGTAGTCATGATCCCGTCCTGTTGCACCAGGCTATATAAAGACGGGTGATGAAGTCGCACTGTGGGTCAACAGCGTTTCCACTCTTCATATAGGGAGGCCGCACCCTTGGATGGGTGCAGTCAGCCATGGGTCAACTGCCAATGTGCGACATGAGAAGAGGGAGGACCTTAAACTAGGCTCAAGTCGCCGCGCTCGGTAGTTGCCGATTTCGCCAGGGGGCGTGGGAATAGGAGGAGGTCGTGCAGGAATAAGGCGGCGTGCCGAGACAACTCGCAGCCCGGCACTGCGCCTTAGCCCAATAGCCACTCACGCGTTGTTGCGGTTCTTCTCTTCAATCCACTGGGACATGTATTGAGTGCTCTTGTGCTGGTGATGGCGCAACATGCCGCCAATAAAGTTGGCCTGGCGTAATTCCAGCAGATGTTCGCGGCAATGCTCCAGGCGTGCGATCAGCGCCGGGCCATGCACACTGTGGCGGTAACGGGCGTGCAGCAGTTTTACCCCGGCATCCTGGGCCTGGTTCCAGAGGTGTTCATCCTGGTACAGGCGCACGGCGGCTGCGGCAATGGCCGTGGCGCTTTCGCCAATCGCCCCGGCCCAAGGCATGTCCCCGGCCATGCCTTCGGCGCCGATGGGGGTGGTGACGTTGGGGGTGCCGCAGAGCATCGCGTCGACAATCTTGCCCTTGATCCCGGCCCCGAAACGCAGAGGAGCCAGGCAGATACGCGCGGCCGTCATCACCTGCAAGGCATCTTCTGCCCAGTTCATGATGTGAAAACCCTGCGCCGGGTTGTGCAGCGCGCTCGCCTTGGGCGGCGTGTAGGCACCATAGATGTGCAGTTGCGCGCCGGGTAGTTGCTGGCGGATCAGCGGCCAGACGGCATTTTTCATCCAGAGCACCGCGTCCCAGTTCGGCGCGTGACGGAAATTGCCGATGCTTAAAAAGTGCGCGCGGTCGGCGTAGGGCGCCAGGGGCTGAGCCACGGGTTCGAGCGTCAGAGGGCACCAGTGCAGGGCGCTGGGGGGCAGGCTGAAGTGCTCCACCAGCAACTGGATCTCCACCTGGGAAATCATCAGGTTGAGGTCGCAGCGAAACAGCGCGGCAATTTCCCGCCGGGCCAGATCCGTGTCGGCCATCGCGGCGAATTCCTGGGCCAGCGTCTGACCGAACAGCGCGGCGCCGTCATCGTGGTCGTCGCTGGCCTTGAGATGATCCTTGAGCCGCTGGTGGCGAGCGTGGCGCAGGCTTTGCAAATCTGAAGTTTCCAGGACCCGCAGCGCGCCTGGGCACTGTTTTTCCACGCGCCAGCCAAACTGCTCTTCCATCATGAACTGGTCGAACAGCACGATATCCGGGGCCAGCTCACCGACGAAGGCATCAAAACTGCTGCTATTGAGCTCGATGCTGCACTCTGCGATACCCATGGCCGTCAGGTCGGCCTTGTGCTCGCCGGGGCCTGCCGGGCTGGCGAAGGTAATGTCCCAGCCCTGTTCCAGGAACGTCTCGAGGATCTGCATCACGTGCCCGCTGGCGGCGGATGAGCGGGGTTCGGGCCAGACGTAACCAATAACCAGGACCTTGGTTGCGCGGGACTGACTCATGAGCGGTATTTCCTTGAAGCGGCAGGGGGAGGGGCGCGAGGGACGTTATTAAACCACAGCGCGCAGCCGGGCCGGAGGGTCAGGCCTCAGCCAGCAGGCCCTTGACCTTGTCGCGCAACTGATCAATGGAGAACGGCTTGCCGATCACGTGCATCCCGGCGGGCACTTGCAGGTTCTCGGCATAACCGCTGGCAAACAGGATCGGCAGGCTCGGGCGCAGTTCGCGGGCGCGCGCGGCCAGCTCCTGACCATTCATTCCCGGCAGGCCAACGTCGGTCATCAACAGGTCAATCAGCGTATCGCGGCTTTCCAGCAGGGCCAGGGCCGCTGTGCTGCCATCCGCTTCCAGCACCTTGAATTGCAGTTCTTCCAGCACATCGACGATCAGCATGCGCACGATGGCGTCGTCTTCGACTACGAGGATGGTGGAAGCGGTGCTGGGCATAGTGACTGTTCTCGAAATGGGCATGGGGTGACCGGTGCTGCAAATTGACCGGCTTTTTCATCAGTAATCAACCGGTCCCGACAAGTTCCCGGCGGGCGCAAAAAACCCTCAGGGTCAGGGCCCCGACAGGATAACCCCGGTGCTGGGGAGAATGCAGCGCAATGCAGGAAAATGCTGGCTAAGCTGTCAGAAAAATGGATCCCGAACGCGTTTTTGGGGCAAACTCCTTCGTTTATGCCCGTCCACCAAGGCCCGCAAATGATCACTTCGTCGTCCGTTGATGAGCAAAGTTTCCGCAAACTCCTGAGCCGCAACATCGGCTTGCCGTTGGGGGTGGGCGTGCTCAGCGTGGTGTTTTTCGTGTCCCTGATCACGTACCTGATGTCGACCATCCAGTGGGTGGAGCATACCGATCGGGTGATCAACAACGCCAACGAGGCGGTCAAGCTCACGGTTGACCTGGAAACCGGCATGCGTGGCTATTTGTTGACCGGTGACGAGCATTTTCTCGACCCTTACGAAACGGCCCGGCCGCGGATCGTGGTGGCCTTGCGAACCCTGCAGGAACTGACGGCGGACAACCCGGTCCAGGTCGACCGGTTGCGCCGCCTGCAAGCCATGCAGGAGGAGTGGAACACCTACGCCCAGAGCATGATCGAACTGCAGCGCAGCAGCGGCGACTACCGTTCTGCCGTGCGCGCCGGCCGCGGCAAGCGCCTGACCGACGAGATCCGCAAACAGTACGAAGACGTCATCGAGATGGAGCAGCAGTTGCGCGCCACGCGCAATGAAGAGGTGCGACGCACCACGCTCTGGAGCATCTCGTTGTACGTCCTGTTCGTGGTCGGCATCAGCGCGTTGCTGGCCTACATCGGGCGCCGCGATTTGCTCAGCCTCTCGCGCAGCTACAGCGCCAACCTGGCGGCCCAACAAAGCAGCGCCCGGCGCCTGGAGCAACAGGCCTGGTTGCGCAACGGCCAGACCGAACTGGCCGAGCAGGTGCTGGGCCAGCTTTCGCTGAACCTGCTGGGGCGCAACATCCTGCAGTTCTGTGCGCAGTACCTGGGCAGCGCAGTCGCGGCGATCTACGTCAAGGAAGATCATGGCGGCCTCAATCGCGTGGCAGCCTATGGTTTTTCCCGCGAGCAGGAAGCCGGAGGCCAGCAAATCTACAACGGCGAGGGCATCGCCGGCCAGGCCGTGCAGCAGGGTCGCCTGATTCGCCTGGACGAGGTGCCGGCGGACTATTTCAAAGTCAGCTCCGGGCTGGGTGACGGTGTGCCGCGCAGTGTGCTGGTGGTGCCTACCAGCGACGACGGCCGGGTCAATGGGGTCATCGAGCTGGGTTTCCTGCGGGCCTTGGACGAGCGTGACATCGAGCTGCTTGAGTTGATTGCCGGCAACATCGGCACCTCGATCGAGGCGGCCCGTTATCGCCAGCGCCTGCAGGAAGTGCTGGCCGAAACCCAGCAACTCAACGAAGAGCTGCAGGTCCAGCAGGAAGAACTCAAGACCGCCAACGAAGAACTGGAAGAACAGTCGCGGATTCTCAAGGAGTCCCAGGCCCACCTGGAAACCCAGCAGGTGGAACTGGAGCAGACCAACGAGCAACTCGCCGAGCAGGCCCAAACCCTGGCCGAGCAGCGCGACGCCATGGACCTGAAAAACACCGAACTCAATCAGGCCCAGGTTCAGCTCGAGGACCGCGCCCAGGAGTTGCAGCGCTCCAGCAAATACAAGTCCGAATTCCTGGCCAACATGTCCCACGAACTGCGCACCCCGCTCAACAGTTCGTTGATCCTCGCCAAGCTGCTGGCCGAAAACCCCCAGGACAACCTCAGCGCCGAACAGGTCAAGTTCGCCGAGTCGATCTACTCCGCCGGCAACGACCTGCTGAACCTGATCAATGACATCCTCGACATCTCCAAGGTCGAGGCCGGCAAGCTCGAGGTGCGCCCGGAGAACACCAGTGTCGCGCGCCTGGTGGACGGCCTGCGCGGCATGTTCGAGCCACTGGCGGCCGACAAGCACCTGGCGTTCAACATCCACCTGGACGCGGCGGCGCCGACGTTGCTGTTCACCGACCGCCAGCGTGTCGAGCAGGTACTGAAGAACCTGTTGTCGAACGCGATCAAGTTCACCGAGCAGGGCGAAGTCAGCCTCAATGTCGGTGTGCAGCCAGGGGGCGGGATATCCTTTGCCGTGCGCGACTCGGGGATCGGCATCGCCAGCGATCAGCACGCCAGTATTTTCGAGGCCTTCCGCCAGGCGGATGGCACCACCAACCGGCGATACGGCGGCACTGGGCTGGGGCTGTCGATTTCCCGCGACCTGGCCGCCTTGCTCGGCGGCTCGATCACCGTCAGCAGCGAACCGGGGCAGGGCAGCCTGTTTACCTTGCTGCTGCCCGAGCAGTACGTCGAGCGTGACGAGAACAGCGTCCAGCTGCCGCCACCGGCGTCGGTTGCCTTTGTCCCGGCGGTGCCGGTGGCACGTCCGGCAGCGATCATCGAGGCGCAGATCCCGCGTTTTGCCGATGACCGCGCCAATGCGCCGTTCAGCACCCGCTGCATCCTGGTGGTGGAGGATGAGGTCAACTTTGCGCACATCCTCTACGATCTGGCGCATGAACTGGGTTATCAGTGCCTGGTGGCCCATGGTGCCGACGAAGGTTACGACCTGGCCAGCGAGTTCCTGCCCGACGCGATCCTGCTGGACATGCGCCTGCCGGACCATTCCGGGCTGACCGTGCTGCAGCGCCTCAAGGAAAACGCCGAGACCCGCCACATACCGGTGCACGTGATTTCGGTCGAAGACCGGGTCGAGGCCGCGATGCACATGGGCGCCGTGGGCTATGCCGTCAAGCCGACCACCCGCGAGGAGCTCAAGGATGTGTTCGCCCGCCTGGAGGCCAAGCTGACGCAGAAGGTCAAGCGGGTGCTGCTGGTGGAGGACGACGACCTGCAGCGCGATAGCATCGCCCGGCTGATCGGCGACGATGACATTGAAATCACCGCCGTGGGCCTGGCCCAGGAAGCGCTGGACCTGCTGCGCAACAACATCTATGACTGCATGATCATCGACCTCAAGTTGCCCGACATGCTCGGCAACGACCTGCTCAAGCGCATGTCCACCGAGGACATCTGCTCGTTCCCGCCCGTTATCGTCTACACCGGGCGCAACCTGACCCGCGATGAAGAGGCGGACCTGCGCAAGTATTCGCGGTCGATCATCATCAAGGGCGCGCGCTCACCCGAGCGGCTGCTGGACGAAGTGACATTATTTCTGCACAAAGTCGAATCGCGGTTGTCCCATGAGCGGCAGACGATGCTCAAGACCGCGCGCAGCCGCGACAAGGTCTTCGAAGGGCGCAAGGTGCTGCTGGTGGACGACGATGTACGCAACATCTTCGCCCTCACCAGCGCCCTGGAGCACAAAGGTGCAATCGTGGTCATTGGCCGTAATGGCCGTGAGGCGATCGACAAACTCAATGAAGTCGAGGACATCGACCTGGTCCTGATGGACGTGATGATGCCGGAAATGGACGGCTTCCAGGCCACCGTGGAGATCCGCAAGGATCCGCGCTGGCGCAAGCTGCCCATCATCGCCGTCACGGCCAAGGCCATGAAGGACGATCAGGAGCGCTGCCTGCAGGCGGGCGCCAACGATTACCTGGCCAAGCCCATCGACCTGGATCGCCTGTTCTCGTTGATTCGCGTGTGGTTACCGAAGATGGAAAGAATTTAGTGGAGCGTAATACCGAAATCGAACTGCGGCTGTTGATCGAAGCGATCTACCTCAAGTACAGCTACGATTTTCGTGACTACTCGGGTGCCTCGATCAAGCGCCGGGTCAATCACGCCCTGAATCAGTTCGAGTGCAAAACCATTTCGGCGCTGCAGGAGCGAGTCCTGCACGACCCGGCGGCGTTCATGCAGCTGCTGCAGTTGTTGACCATCCCGGTCAGCGAGATGTTTCGCGACCCCGCGCACTTCCTGGCTATTCGTCAGGAAGTGGTGCCGCTTTTGCGCACCTACCCGTCGATCAAGATCTGGATCGCCGGCTGCAGCACGGGCGAGGAGGTCTACTCGATGGCGATCCTGCTGCGCGAAGAGGGCTTGCTGGAGCGCACGATCATCTACGCCACCGACATCAATCCGCGCTCCCTGGAGAAGGCCAAGCAGGGGATCTTTTCCCTGGAAAACATCCGGGCCTATACCCGCAACTACCAGCAGGCCGGCGGCCAGAGTTCGTTCGCCGACTACTACACTGCAGCCTACGACTACGCGATCTTCGACAAAAGCCTGCGCGACAACGTGACCTTCGCCGACCACAGCCTGGCGACCGACAGTGTGTTCTCAGAGACTCAATTAATTTCATGTCGTAACGTATTGATTTATTTCAATAAAAAGCTACAGGATCGCGCCTTCGGATTGTTTCATGACTCGCTCTGTCACCGCGGCTTCCTGGTGCTGGGCAGCAAGGAAACCCCCGACTTTTCGAGCTATGGCAAACAGTTCGAGCCCCTGGTCAAACAAGAACGGATCTACCGCAAAACATGAAAACCGGCTCGTTAAGTCACGCCCCAGCCTCGCGGGTCGAGGCCATCGTCATTGGCGCTTCGGCCGGTGGCGTGGAGGCGTTGTTGAGTATTTTCGGCACGCTGGGGTCGGGTTTTGCCTTGCCGATCATTGTCGTCCTGCACCTGCCCGATCAGCGTCGCAGCCAGTTGGTGGAGGTCATTGCGCGGCGGGTGGCGATGCCGGTGGTCGAGGCGCAAGACAAGGCCGTGATTGAAAGCGGCACCCTGTACCTGGCGGCGCCCGGTTATCACCTGTCGGTGGAGCAGGACCGCAGCCTCTCGCTGAGCCTGGAGGAGCGCCTGCACTATTCGCGGCCCGCGATCGACTACCTGTTCGAATCCGCTGCCGACGCCTACGGTCCGGCACTGTTGGCGGTGCTGCTGACCGGCGCCAACCAGGATGGCGCGCGCGGCCTGGCGCAGGTCAAGCGCCTGGGCGGGTTGACCGTGGTCCAGGACCCGGCCGAAGCCCAGGTGGCGACCATGCCCGACGCGGCGCTGGCGCTGCAGCAACCCGACTACATTCTCACCCTGCACGGCATCGGCCGTCTGCTTGTCGAGCTGGAAGGAACCTCATGCTAAGTACTATCCAGGCCAAATTGCTGATCGTCGACGATCTGCCGGAGAACCTGCTGGCCCTTGAAGCGCTGATCAAGCGCGAAGACCGCACGGTGTACAAGGCGCTGTCCGCCGATGAGGCCTTGTCGCTGCTGCTGCAGCACGAGTTCGCCCTGGCCATTCTCGACGTGCAGATGCCGGGCATGAACGGCTTTGAGCTGGCGGAACTGATGCGCGGCACGGAAAAGACCAAGAACATTCCCATTGTGTTCGTCAGCGCCGCCGGGCGCGAAATGAACTATGCCTTCAAGGGCTACGAAAGCGGCGCGGTGGATTTCCTGCACAAACCCCTGGATATCCATGCGGTGAAGAGCAAGGTCAACGTGTTCGTCGACCTGTTCCGCCAACGCAAGGCCATGAAGCTGCAGGTCGAAGCCCTGGAACAAAGCCGCCGCGAGCAGGAAGCCTTGCTCAACCAGTTGCAGATCACCCAGGGGGAGCTGGAGCAGGCGGTACGCATGCGCGACGACTTCATGTCGATCGTCGCCCATGAGGTGCGCACGCCGTTGAACGGGCTGATCCTGGAAACCCAGCTGCGCAAGATGCACCTGGCCCGCGACAACGCGGCGGCCTTTACCCTGGACAAGATGCACGCGATGGTCGACCGCGATGAGCGGCAGATCAAGAGCCTGATCCGCTTGATCGAAGACATGCTCGATGTGTCGCGGATTCGCACCGGCAAGCTGTCCATCCGGCCCAGCCGCTTCGACCTGACACAACTGGTGGCTAACCTGCTGCACAATTTTGCGCCGCAGGTCGAGGCCGCCGAGTGCTCCATCAGCTTTATTGCCGAGCAACCGGTAGAGGGGCACTGGGACGAATTCCGCATCGAGCAGGTGATTTCCAACCTGCTGACCAACGCCTTGCGCTATGGCGGCAAAGGCCTGATCGAGGTGCGGGTGTACAGCCAGGATGGCCAGGCCCGGGTCGAAGTCCGCGACCGTGGCATTGGCATCAGTGAAGAAAACCAGCAACGGATTTTCCAGCAGTTCGAGAGGGTTTCGGCGAAAACCGTGGTGGCGGGCCTGGGCCTTGGGCTGTTCATTTCCGAGCAGATAGTCGCCGCCCATGGTGGCTCGATCAGCGTCGAGAGCCGGATCAACGAGGGCGCATTGTTCCGGGTTTGCCTGCCGCTCTAGTAAAACCGGCAAAATAAACGCAACCTCTGCACCGATGCAGGGTCGTAATAGCAGCTATTGATCGAACAAAGGCTTCCCATGAGTGAAGATGCACAAGACGTCGTACTGATCGTCGAAGATGATCCTTCGATCCTGATGGTGCTTGCCGCCTACCTGTCGGGCGAGGGCTATCGGGTGTTGCAGGCGGTGGACGGCGAAGAAGCGTTCGCGATCCTGGCCAGCAAACCCCACCTGGACATGATGATCACCGACTTTCGCCTGCCCGGAGGCATCTCCGGCGTGCAGATTGCCGAGCCGGCAGTCAAGCTGCGCCCTGAGCTCAAGGTGATTTTCATCAGCGGCTACCCGCAGGAAATCCGCGAGTCCGGCAGCCCCATCGCGCAAAAGGCACCGATCCTGGCCAAGCCGTTCGACCTCGACGTGCTGCAGGAACTGATGCAGGAAATGCTGTCCTGATCCAACCGCAACCCCCGCATTACTCAATCTGCTGAGCGTCCTGCGGCCGCTGACGCAGCCGCGCGGTCTCGGCCAGCTGCTACAGGGCTCGGCGCTTGAGTCAGGCGCGGATCATCTCGCGGACTTTGGCGGTCAGCAGGTCGAAGGTGAAGGGCTTGGTGATCATCTGCATGCCCGGGTCGAGAAAGCCGCCGCGCACCGCGGCATGCTCGGCGTAGCCGGTGATAAACAACACCTTGAGCTCGGGCCGGTATTGCCGGCCGATTTCCGCCAGTTGCCGGCCGTTCATGCCGGGCAGCCCAACGTCGCTGATCAGCAGGTCGATGCGTTGCTCGGAGTCGAGGATCGGCACCGCGCTGTCGGCGTCCCCGGCTTCGACGAAGGCATAACCCAACTCGCTCAATACCGCACTGACCAGCACCCGCACGGCCGGATCGTCCTCGACAATCAGCACGGTTTCCCCAGCCTTTGCCTCCGGTGCGTGGGGCACCTGGGTCGGTTGGCTTTGCGTGAGGTCGCCACGAAAACGCGGCAGGTACAGGTTCACCGTGGTTCCGTTGCCCACCGCGCTCTGAATGGTCACGTGGCCCCGGGACTGCTTGCTGAAGCCATAGATCATCGACAGCCCAAGCCCCGTCCCCTGGCCAATCGGCTTGGTGGTGAAGAACGGATCGAAGGCCCGGCTGATGGTGGCCTGGGGCATGCCACAGCCATTGTCGACCACACTCAACACCACATAATCGCCGGCTTGCAGGTTGCCGTGGGCTTCGGTGAACGCGGTGTCCAGGTGCTGATTGAAAGTCTTGACCGCCAGGGTGCCGCCGTCGGGCATGGCGTCGCGCGCATTGAGGACCAGGTTGAGCAGGGCGCTTTCCAGCTGGTTGGGATCGGCCTCGGCCACCCACAGTGGGTCGTGCAGCTGCATGTTCAACTGAATGCTTTCATTGATGCTGCGCTGCAGCAGTTCGCCCATCGAGCGCACGAGTGTGTTCATTTCCACTGGCTTGGAATCCAGTGACTGGCGCCTGGAGAACGCCAGCAGACGATGGGTCAGGCCAGCGGCGCGGTTGGCGGAGGTCACGCCCAGGTCGATCAACCCATCCAGGTCCTCGGTGCAACCGCGGGCCAGGCGCCGGCGCAGCAGCTCCAGGCTGCCAATGATGCCGGTCAGCATGTTGTTGAAGTCATGGGCGATGCCGCCCGTGAGCTGGCCCACCGCTTCCATCTTCTGCGATTGGCGCAAGGCCTCTTCATTGTGCCGCAGCTGGGTGGTGCGCTCCTCGACCTGTTGCTCGAGGGTTTCCAGGGTGTTCTTCAGCCGCAGCTCGCTCTGGTACAGATCCACCAGGCGGTCGCGGGCTTCATACTGCCGGCGCCGCCCGCGCAGCGCCGTGGACACCAGGCTGATCAGGGTCACCGGGTGAAACGGGCGCTCGAGAAAGGTCACGTTGCCCAACTGGGTGCCAAAGCGCGAAGCCGGGTTCTGCTCGGCCCCGCCGTGGTGGGTCAGGAGCACGATGGGTAAGTCCGACCAGGCGGGTTGTTGCTCGATAAACCGCAGCAACGGCTCCAGGTCCGCGCCCAGCAAGGCCTCAGAGGAGATCAGCAGCAGGCCGGCACCGTGCTCCAGTTGTTCGCACAGCACGCCCAGCCCCTGGGTGATCACACCGTCGTAACCAGCCTCGTTGAGCAGGGTCAGGGCGATCTGGCTGTCGCGTCCCAGGGGCGCAAGAATCAGTGCCCGCTCGGACACGGCCTTGAGCGCGGTCACAGGGTCTCGTCCACAAGCAACGGTGTGTTGGCGCCCAGGTAGGTGGGCACACCGCGCAACACACCTTGGAAGGCATCCAGGGGCTCACCGATGGTCATGCCGGTGCTGCCGATGCGGTATTCGCGAATGGTCGATTCATGCCTGCCCGTGCGTTTCTTGATGATTGAAATGGCCCGCCGCACTTTGCCCAGGGCCTCGAAGTAACGCAGCAGAATCACGGTGTCGGCCAGGTAGGTGATGTCCACCGGGGCCTGCATATCACCCACCAGCCCGTGCTGGGCCACGGTCATGAAGGTCGCGGCGCCCTGGCGATTGAGGTACAGCAGCAATTCGTGCATGTGCAGCACCAGGGCGTTCTCTTCGGGCATGGCGGCCTGGTAGCCGTTGATGCTGTCGATGACCACGGTCTTGATCCCGCGTTCGTCGACGCAACGGCGCACCCGGTGCGAGAACTCGCCCGGGGACAGCTCGGCCGCGTCCACCTGTTCGATCAGCAGGTTGCCCGAGTCTTGCAGGGCCTGCAGGTCGATGCCCAGGTTTCTCATGCGCTCAAACAACAGGCCGAGTTCTTCATCGAAGATAAACAGCGCGGCCTTCTCGCCCCGGGACACCGCGGCGGCGGCGAAGATCATCGAGATCAGCGATTTGCCGGTACCGGCCGGACCGAGGATCAGGGTACTGGAGCCGGTCTCGATGCCGCCCCCGAGCAGGGCGTCCATTTCCTTGATGCCGCTGGTCAATTGCTGGCGGGTGTACTGCCCGCGATGCTCGGCGGCCACCAGTCGGGGGAACACGTGCACGCCATCGGCCATGATGGTGAAGTCATGAAAGCCGCCGCGATACTTCTGGCCCCGGTACTTCACCACCCGGATGCGCCGCCGTTCGGCGCCGTAGTTGGGGGTCAGTTCTTCCAGGCGAATCACCCCGTGGGCCACGCTGTGCACGGTTTTGTCGAGGGATTCGGTGGTCAGGTCGTCGAGCAGCAGCACGGTGGCGTCGTAGCGCACGAAGTAGTGCTTGATCGCCAGGATCTGCCGTCGATAGCGCAGTGAGCTCTGGGCCAGCAGGCGGATCTCCGAAAGGCTGTCGAGCACCACCCGGGTCGGCTTGACCCGCTCCACCACCTCGAAAATCTGCTTGGTGGCTTCGCCCAGCTCCAGGTCCGAGGAATACAGCAGGCTCTGCTGGTGCTCGCCGTTGAGCAGGCTCTCTGGCGGCGTCAGCTCGAAGATGTGGATGTTCTCATCCAGCTCCCAGCCGTGGGACTTGGCGCCCTGGCGCAATTCGCGTTCGGTTTCCGACAGGGTGATGTACAGCGAGCGTTCACCGGCGCGGGCTCCGGCCATCAGGAAATGCAGGGCCACCGTAGTCTTGCCTGTGCCGGGTTCTCCTTCCAGGAGAAACACATGGCCGCGGGACAGTCCACCGGCGAGGATGTCATCCAGGCCTTCAATGCCGGTGGCGGCTTTTACGCTGTTCAACTCGTTGGATGTAGACAAATAATGCCCTCTCATACCTAGGGGAAGCGAGGCAGTGGCCAAAAGTGGCGAATTAACTGCCTGTTCACTTGACCTCAGGGAGAGCCAAACGGTTCAACGCAATCGGGTCACAGACCCTGCTGCAGGGCCGGATCGTCCGGATTCATTTGCTCCAGCTGCGCCAGCAGCACCTGGACATTCTGCAGTTGGCCGCTTTCTTTCCAGTAGTTGATCAACAGCACCCGCGCCTTGCGATCGGCCGGGTGGCGCTGGACGATTTCCTGCAACTGCTTTTGCGCCGCTTCCAGCTCGTTCTCGCTGTGCAGGGTGGTCGCCAGGTCGTAGCGGTAGAGCTTGTTGTTCGGCTCCAGCTCCACCGCCCTGGACAACCCCAGCAGGGCGAACTCGCTTTGCCCGTGGTGCAACAGCCACAAACCCAGGGCGTGTTGCAGGTACGCCGAGTCGGGTTGGGCCTTGAGCTGGCGGGCCAGCAATTGCTGGGCCGCGTCGCTCTGGCCCAGTTTGTCCAGCACCTCGATCTGCATCACCAGCGCGGGCAGATTGCCCGGGTCCAGTGCCAGGGTCTGCTCCAGGTCTTGCTGCGCCTGCTTGAGCTCGGCGTTGTGCAGGTGCAGGCGTGCCAGTTGGTAGTGGGTATGGGCGGTGGCGGGCTGGCTTTGCAGCGCTTGCTCGTATTCATCGATGACTTGCTGCAGCGGACCGAAGTACAGCCCCAGGTCATCAGGCGACAAGCCGAGCAACGCCTCGGCGGCGGCAAACCGCACGGCTTGCTCGCTGTCCTCCAGCAGCGGCCCGAGCAACAGGCTGCGCTGGCCGCTGGGTACCAGGGCGACAATGCTGTCGATCGCCGCTTCGCGCACCGCCACCGAAGGGTGGTGCAGGTCGGCATCGGCCAGTTTCAGGGCCTGGGGGCTGGGGTAGTTGGGCAGTTCGGCATGCAGCCACAGGCGGCGTTTGTCGGAGATATCTGGACGGGCCAGTTGCTGGTACAGCACACGCGCGGCACCCGGCTTGCCATTGCGCGCCTGATCCAGGGCTTCGCTGTAGCCACGCTTGATCGCTTCCGGCACCTGCGGCGTGACACTGCGCAGAGACACCCAGGCAAGGGCGATGGCAACGACAACCAGCAGGCTGATGATCAGGTAGCGACGAGGCTTGGGCATGCAGGGATCCGGAAGCTGACAACGAGTGCAGGGTGGTCAGCTTCGGTCAGCGCAGGCCCTGAGTCAAACCCGTGGCTAGTTTAAAACGTAGTCGACCGGCTCCAGGGCCGGGGGCAGTTCGTCGTGGCCCAGGGCGGCCAGGACTTCGCGTTCGATCAGGCGTAGCAGGGCATTGCACGGCAGGTCGTTCTCATCGAAGCCGAACGGGTCCTCCAGATCGTCGCCGATTTCGTCCAAGCCAAAAAAGGTATAGCTGACGATGGCCGTGAACACCGGCGTCAGCCAGCCCAGCGGTTCGGCCATGGCGAAGGGCAGCAGGATGCAGAACAGGTAGATGGTGCGATGCAGCAGCAGGGTATAGGGGAAGGGCAGGGGCGTGCTTTTGATCCGCTCGCAGGCGGCCTGCACCTGGCTCAGGCTGACCAGCCGGGTTTCCAGTTGGGTATAGCGCCATTCGTTGATCCGCCCCAGCTCGGCCAGGCGCGAGCAACGGGCGCCGACGTGTTGCAGCAGGCGATCACTGAGGTTCGGATGGTGCAGGTCAGCCTCGACATCGGCCCATGGCCTGATGGCCGCAGCCTCATCTTCGACCCGCAGCCGGGCGATCAGGCCATGGGCAAAGCCGCACAGCTCACGCAGCAGGGGTTCCCGTTCGCCCGGGTCCTTGAGCACTTGGGTTTCGCGGATCAGCGACCGCAACTCGATGATCAACTGGCCCAATTGCTTGCGGCCTTCCCACCACCGGTCATAACAGGCGTTGTTGCGAAAGCTCATGAAAATCGACAGTGACAGCCCCAGCAGGGTGAACGGTGTGGCATTGACCTTGGAGAAGTACGCTGGGTGCAAGGTTTCCACCAGCACAATGACCGATGCCAGCAACGTCACCAGCAGGCTGCGCAAGGCGATGCGCTTGGCAATCGAACCCTTGAGGGAGAACAGGATGCCGATCAGGTTGGGTTTGGGGCGGACAATCATCAGTGGGGTCTTCAGCCGTTTTGGTGCAGTGGCAGCGAGTAGAGGCTAGAGGCCCGCAGGCAGCCTGTCCAATTGCTCTGGCTGACGGGGTGATCGATGCTGTCTATGGCTTTGACTTGGCTGATCGATTTACGCCATGTGCCACGTTCAGACCCTTGTGGGAGCTGGCTTGCCAGCGATGGACGCCAACGATGACGCGAGGCTCCTGAATAAACGCGGCGCTCTCAGGTTTTTCGCGCGTAGGCTCGCTCCCACAGGACGGCGTTCGGCCTGTGGGAGCGGGCGCCCGCTTGCGGCTTGCCCGCGATGAGCATAGGTATCTACACAACTGTGGTGCGACGTTGCACCAGGGTTTTGGATTAGACCGAGTACATATCCAACACCCCAGAGGCCGCTACAAAGTTGTGTAGATACCTATGCCGCGATGAGGCCGACCCAGTCCCACAGGTTTGGTGGCCATACGCAAAATTTGCCGGCAGCCAGATTCACTGTGCGAGCCCACTCGCGAAAACGGCCTCAAGCCTTGCGCAGTGTTTGATTCAACCAATCCCCAGGCCAAAAAAAGCCCCGCGACCGAATGAGGCGCGGGGCTAAAAGTTGGTTGGTTGCGGCCAACCAAAGGAGCACGTTTAAGCTTAGTTGCTGGCGACGGTTTGTGGTTGCCAACCGCCACCCAGGGCTTTGTAAATGGCGACGATGCCACGGTACAGGTCGACTTCGGCCTGGGCCTGGGCATCTTCGGCTGCCAGGCGCTCGCGTTGGGCGTCCAGCAGCACCAGGAAGTCCACGGTGCCTTCGCGGTAGCGAATCTCTGCAAGGTCGGCGGCGGCCCGGCTCGATTCGCTCTGGCGAATCAGCGAAATCAGCCGCTGCTGGCGTTTGCCGTAGTCAGAGAAGGCGTTTTCCGATTCTTCCAGGGCCAGCAACACTTGCTGTTCGTAGCTGGCCAGGGCGCCGTCGGCGTTGGCATCGGCGGCCCGCAAACGCGCGCGCACGCTGCCCAGGTCAAAGGCCGCCCAGGTGATGCTGGGGCCCAGCGCCCAGGCATTGGCTGCCGATGAACCGATCTGCGAGCCGCGCCCGGCGGTAAAGCCGAGGAAGCCACTGAGACTGACCCGCGGGAACAGGTCGGCCTTGGCCACGCCGATGCGCGCGGTGGCGGCTGCCAGCTTGCGTTCGGCGCTCTGGATGTCCGGCCGGCGTTGCAACAGTTCCCCCGGGTCGCCAATCGGCAAGGCCTTGGCAATGGCCGGCAGGCTGGCTGGGCTGAGGTCGACGCTGAGCTTGTCCGGACGTTGACCGAGCAACGTCGCAATGCGGTTGCGCTGACGGATCTGCACTTCCTGCAATTGCGGCACGCTGGCTTCCACGGACGCGAGGCGGGCATCGGCGCGCACCACGTCCAGTTGATCGCCGACACCGGCATCACGCAGGGTCACGGTGATCTTGCTCGACTCCTGCTGGTTCGCCAGGTTGGCCAGGGCAATCTTCTCGCGCAATTGCGCACCGCGCAGTTGGCCGTAGGCGTCCACCAGTTCGGCAATCAGGGTGACTTGCAACTGGTACAGGTCCGCCGCGGCCACCTGGGTGTCGGCGTCGGCCGCTTCCAGGTTGCGCTGGATACGTCCGAACAGGTCCAGTTCCCAGGCCATGTCCAGGCCCAGGTCATAACGTTCGCTGCTGACCCGGTCGGTGGTCTGGCCGGGGATCTGCCCCTTGGCCAGGTCACTGCTGACGCGGCTGGTCACCACCGGCATGGCGTCGTTGCTGACGTCATCGCGAAACGCTCGGGCGGCCCGCAGGCGGTCAAATGCCACCCGCAGTTCCCGGTTGCCTTGCAGCGAGGTGTTGACCAGCTCGTTGAGGATCGGGTCCTCGAACTGCTGCCACCAGATCCCCTCGAAGCGGGCCCGGTCGAAGTTCTTCTGACCCTGGGCGCCATCGGTGGCGGCCGTGATGTGGGCCGCCTCCGTCGTTGGAGTCTGGTAGTCCGGGCCGACGGCGCAGGCACTCAGGGCCAGCACCAGCAAGCTCGGCAGGAAGACTTTCAGGCTCATGGTTGTGCCTCCAGTGGCAGGGCCTTGGCCGCTTTGCGCGCTTCACCGCGCTCGACATAGCGGCGAATCAATACGTAGAACACCGGCGTCAGCAACAGGCCGAAGAAGGTCACCCCCAGCATTCCGGAGAACACCGCCACACCCATGGCGTGACGCATTTCGGCACCGGCACCGCTGGAGAAGACCAGGGGCACCACGCCCATGATGAAGGCGAAGGAGGTCATCAGGATCGGCCGCAGACGCAGACGGCAGGCTTCCAGCACCGCGCTGAGGGCGTCCATGCCTTCCTCTTGCTTGTCCTTGGCGAACTCGACGATCAGGATCGCGTTCTTGCACGCCAGGCCCACCAGTACGATCAAGCCGATCTGGGTGAAGATGTTGTTGTCACCACCGGACAGGATCACCCCGGTAATGGCCGACAGCAGGGTCATCGGTACGATCAGGATCACCGCCAGGGGCAGGCTCCAGCTCTCGTATTGCGCCGCCAGCACCAGGAATGCCAGCAGCACACACAGTGGGAACACGAACAGCGCGGTGTTGCCCGAGAGAATCTGCTGGTAGGTCAGGTCGGTCCACTCGTAGGTCATGCCGTTGGGCAGTTCTTCCTTGAGCAGTTTTTCAATTGCCTGTTCGGCCTGGCCGGAGCTGTAGCCGGGAGCTGCGGCACCGTTGATTTCAGCGGTGATGAAGCCGTTGTAGTGCATCACACGGTCCGGCCCCGAGGTGTCGCTGACCTTGATGAAGGTCGCCAGCGGGATCATCTCGCCTTTGTTGTTGCGCACTTTCAGCTGGCCGATCTGGTCCGGTTCGAGGCGGAACTGCTGCTCGGCCTGGACGTTGACCTGATAGGTGCGGCCGAAGCGGTTGAAGTCGTTGGCATACAGCGAACCCAGGTAGATCTGCAGGGTGTCGAAGATGTCACTGACGGCCACGCCATGGGTCTTGGCTTTTTCCCGGTCGATGGCGGCATCGACCTGGGGCACGTTCACGGTGTAGCTGGTGAACAGGCCAGCCAGCTCCGGCACGTTGTGGCTCTTGTTGATGATGTTCATGGTTTCTTTGTACAGCTCGTCGTAACCCAGGTTGCCGCGGTCCTCGATCTGCAGGCGGAACCCGCCAATGGTGCCCAGGCCCTGTACCGGCGGCGGTGGGAAGATCGCCATGTAGGCTTCCTGGATGTCGGCGTACTGGCCGTTCAACGCCCCGGCAATCGCCCCGGCGGACTCGCTCGGGTCCTTGCGTTCATCGAAAGGCTTGAGGGTGACGAACACGATCCCGGCGTTGGGGCTGTTGGTGAAGCCGTTGATCGACAGGCCCGGGAAGGCCACCGCGCTTTCCACGCCCGGCTGCTTGAGCGCCATGTCGGACATGCGCTTGATCACTTCTTCGGTGCGGTCCAGGCTCGCCGCATCCGGCAACTGGGCGAAGGCCACCAGGTACTGCTTGTCCTGGGCCGGGACAAAGCCGGTCGGGGTGTTGGAGAAACCGAAGAAGGTCAGCACCATCAGCCCGGCGTACAGCAGCAGGGCAATCCCGCTGCTGCGGATGACCCGGGTCACGGTGCCGACATAACCATGGCTGGCGCGGTCGAAGAAGCGGTTGAACGGACGGAACAACCAGCCACCGAACAGCGAGTCCAGGACCCGCGAGAAGCGGTCCTTCGGCGCGTCATGACTCTTGAGCAGCACGGCGGCCAGGGCCGGCGACAGGGTCAGGGAGTTGAAGGCCGAGATCACGGTCGAGATGGCAATGGTCAGGGCGAACTGTTTGTAGAACTGCCCGGTCAAGCCGGAGATGAACGCGGCCGGGATAAACACCGCACACAGCACCAGTGCCGTGGCAATGATCGGGCCGGTCACTTCGCGCATGGCGCGCTTGGTGGCTTCCACCGGTGTCAGCCCCAGGCCGATGTTACGTTCGACGTTCTCCACCACCACGATGGCGTCGTCGACCACGATACCGATGGCCAGCACCAGGCCGAACAGCGACAGCGCGTTGAGGGAGAAGCCGAACAGGTGCATCACGGCGAACGTGCCAATCAGCGAGACCGGTACCGCCACCAGCGGAATGATCGAGGCGCGCCAGGTCTGCAGGAACAGGATAACCACCAGCACCACAAGGATCAGCGCTTCGAACAGGGTGTGCACCACCGCTTCGATGGAGCCACGGACGAAGATCGTCGGGTCATAGACGATGCTGAAGTCCATGCCTTCAGGGAAGTTTTTCTTCAGCTCCGCCATTTTCTCGCGAACCTGGTTGGAGATTTCGATGGCGTTGGAGCCCGGACGCTGGAAGATCGGGATCGCCACCGCCGGATCGTTGTTGAGCAGCGAGCGCAGGGCGTACTGGCTGGAGCCCAGCTCGACCCGGGCGATGTCCTTCAGACGGGTGATCTCACCGTCGTCGCCGGCGCGGATGATGATGTTCTCGAACTCTTCTTCAGAGACCAGGCGCCCCTGGGTGTTGACCGAGAGCTGGAATGCGGTGGCGTTCGGTGCGGGCGGCGCGCCCAGGGCACCGGCGGCGACCTGGCGGTTCTGTTCGCGAATCGCGGTGACCACGTCGGTAGCCGTCAGGTTGCGCGAAGCGGTCTTGTTCGGATCGAGCCAGACCCGCAGCGAGTAATCCCCCATGCCGAACAGCTGCACGTCACCGACACCGCCCAGGCGCGCCAGCTCATCCTTGATGTTGAGCAGGGCGTAGTTGGACAGGTAGAGCATGTCGTAGCGTTTGTCCGGGGAGGTCAAGTGCACGACCATGGTCAGGTCGGGCGAGGCCTTGTCCACCGTGATGCCGATCCGGGTCACTTCTTCCGGCAGCTTGGGCTCGGTACGGGTGACGCGGTTCTGCACCTGCACCTGGGCGTTATCCAGGTCGGTGCCCAGGGCAAAGGTGATGGTCAGGGTGATCTTGCCGTCGGCGGTGGACTGCGAGGACATGTACAGCATGTTCTCGACACCCGTGATGGCTTGCTCCAGGGGCGCTGCGACGGTTTCGCCGATGACCTTGGGGTTGGCGCCGGGGAAGTTGGCGCGCACCACCACGGTCGGCGGTACCACTTCCGGGTATTCGCTGATCGGCAACTGGAATAGCGAGATGCTGCCGGCGATCAGGATCAGCAGCGACAGCACGGCGGCAAAGATCGGCCGTGAAATGAAGAACTGGGAAAAATTCATTGGCGTGTGTATCCCTTAACCGCGTGGAGTCGCAGCGGCGAGCTTGACAGCCGTACCCGGCGCACCCTTGGCAGGTGCGACTTGGGGCAGGTTGCTGGCTTCAAGCGCCTGGCGTTGTTGGGCGAGGGCGGCAAGGGTTTCCTGGCTGGCCATCTGCACCACTTCAGGGGTGACCGGCGAGCCTGGGCGCACCCGTTGCAACCCCTTGACGATGATCGTGTCGTCCTTGTTCAGGCCACTGCGCACGATGCGCAAGCCTTCGATCTTCGGACCCAGCTCGACGGCGCGGTACACCGACTTGTCGCCATCCATGACCAGCACGAACTTCTTGCCCAGGTCGGTTCCCACCGCTTCGTCGGTGATCAGCACCGCCGAGTAGGTACCGCTGCCCACCAGCTTCAGGCGTGCGTAGAGGCCGGGGGTGTATTCGCCCTTGCTGTTGTCGAACACCGCACGACCGCGAATGGTGCCGGTCTTGGGGTTGACCTGGTTGTCCATGAAGTTCATCTGGCCCTGGTGCGGGTTACCGTCTTCGTTGGACAGGCCCAGGTACACCGGGGTGCTCTGGCCGCGCTGGCCTTGGCGAGCCAACTGGCTGTACTTGAGGAACACCCGCTCATCGGCGTCGAAGTAGGCGTAGACCTTGTCGGTGGAAACCACGCTGGTCAGTGGCGTGACATCGGCGGTCACCAGGTTGCCGGCGGTGATTTCGGCGCGGCTGACGCGGCCACTGATGGGGGCGGTGACGCGGGTGAAGCTCAGGTTCAGCCGGGCCAGGTCCAACTGCGCCTGGATCGCGCCCACGGCGGCCCGGGCTTCCTGGGCGGCGCTGGTGCGCGAGTCGGCGAGTTCCGCCGAGATCGCGTTGCTGGTGCGCAGGCGCTCGCCGCGTTGGGCTTCGTTTTCACTGCGGGTGGCATTGGCGCGGCCTTGGGCAACCAGGGCTTCGAGGCGGCGGACCTCAGCCTGGAACGGACGCGGATCAATCTGGAACAGCAGGTCGCCCTTTTTCACCAGGGCGCCTTCGGTGAACGCTACCTCATCGATCTGGCCGGACACCCTTGGGCGGATCTCCACGGTTTCCGGCGCTTCCAGGCGCCCGGTGAACTCGTCCCACTCGTTGACCGGTTGTTCCAGCACCTTGGCCACGCTGACCTTGGCGGCGGGCATGGCGGCGGCCGAGTCCGGGGTCTTGCCGCAGGCGCTCATCACCAGCACGGCCAGGGCGGCCAGAGGCAAGCGCAAATGTTTGAGAGACTGTTCCATGGATAGATCCGCCAATGTATTGAGATGGGCGGATGATGCTCGGCGAGTCTCTATCTCACGAATCGAATGAAGCAAAGGTAACTATCATTCGGAATGATATAAGCCTCGGGACAGCCCTCTAGCCTAAGGCTTTTGCGAACAAGTCTTCGAATGTGCTGAGTCGAGATGGATCGGGCCGTGTTGTCACTTGCCTATGGCAAGTAACTCATCCAATGCCTGCTTGAAGCTGACCAACAGCGCGTGCACGCAATCGTCAGGAATGGCGTCACGATAGTAGGAAAGACTACCGACCAATCCGCTTTCGGTACGTAGTGTGTTAAGCGAAACATCAGTCTTTATTCCGCTGGACGGAACCCCGATACCGTGGAGCTGTGACGTGCCTAATCGGCGCTGTCGTGAGGGATAGTTGTGGTGGTTGTACCAGTAAGGAAATCGGGAGCCGTAAGCGACAGAGTGGGGCGAGCAGTTGGCCTCAAAAATAGGTGGTGGCAGCATGGCATGGCGATAGGCATCCAACACACAACGATTGACCTGCGCGAGCAGCCGCTGAGAAGGTGACCATTCGCAAAGCCTTGGTCGAATCACCATGGGGTGAACAAAATACCCCACCACCGGTTCCAGGGCTGCGTCGGTCCGGTTGGCTACAGGAGAGCGTACATAGAGGTCGATCGTGCCTGTATTTCTGGCGAGAGAAACCAGGAACGCAGTGAGGATAACGGTATAAAGGCTGAAGCCTGTTCGGCTGCTCAATTGCGCGATTGCGGGGTATTGCGCATCCAGGTTGAGCGGTAGGACCGCACTGCGATAGGTAAATTGCTGAGGCCGCTCAATAGCGCCGCGCAACGCAAAGGGTTCAGGCAGTTGCTTCAGTGTCTCTTGCCAAAAAGCGCTATGTGTATCCAGCAGGTTTTCAGCCAAACGTTGCTGTTGGGCATCAGTAAATTCAGCGTATTGCATGCAATGTTTGGCTTCGTCAGGCACGCCGGTAGCGAGTAACGACTGATAGTGCGCGCAAAGCTGGTCCATCAGTACCGCACCTGACCAGCCATCGAATGCAATGTGATGGGCAGTGATGATCAGCACGTCATCTGTCCCTTGGCAATCAAGGTAGGTTGCCCGCATCAACGGTGGATGTCTCAGGTCAAAAGCGAGCAATGATTCTTCAACGATCAGATCGGCCACGGTTTGGCTGATGTCGCTTTGAAGCGCCAGTTTTATCGGGTGAAAAGGCAATGGGAACTCATCAAGGGCGTGTTGTGATCGACGCCACTGGCCGTGCGAGTTGAGTTCGAAACTGCAACGTAATGCCGGTTGCTGTTCAAGTACGGCGCCGAACGCTTCGCGCACCCTGGTGACTGAACACTCGCCTCGAATGTAAAACGCCATCACCACATTTTCCAGATAGCCTGGGGTTTCGGGGGGCTTTTCAAGGATCTCGCGTTGAGCCAGTCCGGGCGTATCTTCACCTTCGCGCATGCGCCAGGCATGGGCGTCCCGCATTAGGCTGTTTTCACCATCCTGGCGTGCGCTGCAGTTGAGCAACACCGCCTGCTGAGCCAGTATCGGATGGTCGAAAATATCGTTGGGGGTCAGGTCAACATTGAAGAGGTTGGAAATCCTGCCAAGCAGCATCATCACCGAAAGGGAAGTCGCGCCACATTCAAAAAAATGGCTGTCGGCCGAAATCGCCTGGTGGCTGAGGATTTCTTTCCAGATAGCTTGTAGTCGATCCAATGTTGACGCGTCGCCGGCGACTGCCGCGCGCAGATTGGTCTTTAGGGATAGTAAATCAGTGTGGTTCATGGTGGCCCCTTTGTAGATTAAGTTATCCATAAGGCAGGGGTTACTATTGGCGGTTGTAGAGGCCTTGTTAAGTCGGCCTTGTCCGATATCTCCGATCCGTTTTCCATTTGTCGAGAGAGAGGATTCCTACAAAGTGTTTGGTCGATTCAACTCTTTTGGCTAAAAAATTTAACTGTCCCCAAGTGCCTACATTCAAGGCTATCCGCTGACTTCTGACGCTGTGTTCCGGATCCTTATCTGGAGCTAAGGCTTTCGTTAGGCTGCTATCAATATCATTGATGGCGCCCGGACCCGCCAATCCCGCCCCTGTCCAGCCCCCTGAAAGCACAAACTGCTCTAATCCGGGCATCTTAGACCAATGAATAAGCGTTCATGAGTGTTATTCCGAACACCATGTGTGATATTTTGCGCGCCGTTCAAGGTTTTACTGCATGCAGTGCTTTGATGACGAACGCTGCGTGGATTCTGCAATAACTATAAATAGCGAGAATTGTTCATGAGCAAGACCCCTTACGCCGTGGCCGACGAGCCACACGAGGCGAGCCATGCCGAGTCTTCCGGGCTGGAAGTCAAACGCCTGACCTTCGTCGAGGCGGTGGCAATGATTGTCGGCACCAACATTGGTGCTGGCGTGCTGTCGATGGCCTACGCCAGCCGCAAGGCCGGCTACATGCCGCTGCTGTTCTGGCTGGCGGTCGCCGGCATCTTCACCACCATCTCCATGCTGTATGTCTCGGAAACCGCCTTGCGCACCCGCCGTCACCACCAATTGAGTGGCCTGGCCCAGCGCTATGTCGGCTCTTTCGGGGCCTGGGCGATCTTCCTCTCGGTGGCGGTCAACAGCATCGGCGCGCTCGTGGCCTACATGAGCGGCAGCGGCAAGGTGCTCAGCGAATTTTTCGGCATCAGCCCGGCACTCGGCAGCTTGCTGTTCTTCCTGCCTGCGGCGTTGGTGCTGTTCCTGGGCCTGAAGGCCATCGGCAAGGGTGAGAAGTTCATCAGCATCGGCATGCTCAGCATGACCCTGGTGCTGGTCATTGCCACGCTGGTCAATGAAAACACCCAGTTTGCCAACCTGCTGGAAGGCGATTGGATCTACATGATCCCGGTGTTCAACATCGCCGTGTTCTGTTTCTCGGCCCAGTACGTGGTTCCGGAAATGGCTCGCGGCTTCAGCCACGCGCCCAAGCGCCTGCCGCTGGCGGTGATCACCGGGATGCTGATTACCTTTATTTTGCTGGCGATGGTGCCGATGTCGGTGATCGCCCTGACCGGTCTGGAAAACCAGAGTGAAGTGGCGACCCTGGCCTGGGGCCAGGCATTGGGGCAGTGGGCGTTCTACACCGCCAACACCTTTGCCCTGTGCGCGATGATGACGTCCTACTGGGGTCTGGGTGGCAGCTTCCTGACCAACATCTTTGACAAGTTCCAGAGCCTGGGCTCGGAGAGCAACCCCAAGACCCGCCTGATGGTCCTGGCCATTGTCTGTGTGCCGCCGTTTATCCTGGCCTACAGCGGCATGGTCGGCTTCGTCAGCGCCTTGTACTTCGCCGGGGTTTTCAGCGGGGTGATCCTGTCGATCATGCCGATCCTGATGCTGCGCTCGGCGCGCAAGAACGGCGACATCGTCCCGGCCTGGCAATGCGGCTGGATTGCCCATCCGCTGATCCAGGTCACGGTGGTGGTGCTGTACCTGATGAGCATGGCCTATGCCATCTGCGGGGCACTGGGTTGGTTGCCTGCCAGTTGGTAGGGTTTTTCGGCTACGCCAGTTGAGATAAAAAACGCCCCGACTTGTCGGGGCGTTTTTGTGTTTGCGGGAGACAAACCTTTAGCAGCTGCCGAGCCAAGGCAATACACCGTTCCGGGTATGCATCGTTACTCCCTCCCAGAGATGCGTTTGCTTAAGGCCTTCCAGATCCGTCGGGCCCCGTGGCATTTCGCGCCCGTACTCGCCGCTCACAGTTGCGGGGGCAGCGCGGGAATCGCCCTTGTGGGGCTTACCCGCTTCCCTGTTGCCTGTGTCTTTCGACACAACCGGCAGGCGTTGCAAGGGTGGTGCTCGTGGCCAGCCGATGCCAGCCGTTGGAACGGGGTGAAAAGGCTCAGAAGTAGCGCCACTGCACGGCGAATTCCAGGCTGCGCGGCTCACCCAGGTAGTACTGGGTGTTGGTCTGGTGGACGAACCGGGCATAAACCTCATCGGTCAGGTTGCGCAGGCGTGCGCTGAGCTGCACCTGTTTGTCCAGGTCGTGGGTCATCGACAGCCCATAGACGGTGTAGGAAGGCACCCACGAGGTGTTGGCTGTGTTGGCGTAGACCGAGGCGACGTAGCGGGCGTCGGCACCGATCTGCCAGCCTGGGGTCAGGTCGTAGGTCAGCCAGAGGTTGGCCACGCGGTCGGGGATGTTCACCGGGGTCTTGCCTTTGCGTGAGTACACCACGCCACCGATGGTTTCGTTGAACTCATCGTATTCGGCATTCACCCAACTGAAATTACCCGCTGCCAGCAGCGTGGGCGTGACCTTGAACGAGGTCGCCAGTTCGATCCCGGTGGACGTCTGCTGACCCGCCTGTTCGGTGGTGTTGGGCACAGTCGAGGAGGGCACCGAGATGTCCTTGCGTACAATGCGATAGGCCGCGGCGGTCGCCGAGCCTCGGCCATCGAGGAAGTCGAGCTTGCTGCCCACTTCGATCTGCCGGCCGGTGCTCAGGTCAAAGTCGCCGACCTGGCTGATCGAGGCACTGGTGAGGGTGCCTCCGGGCGGTTCGGCCGAGGTGCTGTATTGGGTGTAGAGGCTGATGTCGGACGTCAGGTCGTATACCAGGCCCAAGCGACCGGTGAACGCATCCCAGCGGCGGTCAAACCGGGTCCGAGCAACATGGTCGACGACGTCGAAGTCGATGTGGTCGTAGCGCAAGGCGGAGACCAGCGACAGTTGGTCGGTCAGTCGAGTGCGGTTTTCGACGAAGGCCGATGAAGTATCGGTCGTAGTGCTGCGACCTTTACTGCGCGGTGCGTCCATTCCCGGAATATCGAGGAAGTGATCGGGCTCGAAGCCATTCGGATCGACGGTGTCAAAGGCACCCTTGGACAGTGGGTAGTTGGTTTGCTGGTTACTGTTGTAATCAAGCCCGAACGCCCAGTCGCTGGCCAGGCCAAACAGTTGGTTCTGGTGGGTCAGCTCTATGCGATCGCCGTTGACGTGCTGGTCGTGGCGCTGGCGATAGCCGCCGGAGCGGGCGATGGCGCTGTTGTCGGCGTTGTAGCGGTACACCTCCAGATTGCGGTAATCGCGCTGGCCGTTGTAGTGGTAGAAGGTGTTGCGCAGTTGGGTGTTGTCATCGAAGCGATAGTCGGTGATCGAGCGCAGCCAGCGGGTGCGCTGCTCGTAGCGGCCGTCTTCGACGTTGTAGTTGTTGAAGCGGTTGTGCTTGTCGATATGCAGGGTGCCCACCAGCGGCTGTAGCACAGGCGTCCCCCAGTACGGACTGTCTTCCTGCTCTTGCAGGTATTCGATGGCCAGGGTGTGGGACAGCTGATCATTGATGTCGCTGAGCAGGGAGAAGGCCAGGTTGCCGGCGCCGTTCTCCTGGCGATCGATGTAGCCGTTGGTGTTAGTTCGGCTGTAGTCCAGCCGTGCATAGTGGCGTGGGCCATCGCCGCTGTTGAGCGCCTTGTTGAAACCGACGGCCGTTTCCCAGGTGTCGTAGCGTCCGTAGCTGACCCGCCCCTCGGATGTATCCCCATCGCGGTTGGCCAGTTTGGTGATGACATTGAGGCTGCCGCCGACAGCGCCGCTACCGTTGAGAAACGAAGAAGGGCCACCGAGCAGCTCGACACGGTCATAGATCCATGCGCCGACCGGGCGTGCCGCACCGCCATATTGCAGGTTGATACCGTTGAACAACTGACTGATCTGCGCGCCGTTGAAGCCCCGGTACGCTACGTAGCCACCCCAGCCTGGTGGTGCGGAGGCATTTACGCCGGGCAAGGCATTGGCGACGTCCTGAAAGTTTCGCGCGCCTATACGCTCCATGGTCTTGCGATCGGCCACGCTAACGGAGGCGGGGTTTTCCCGAGCGCTGAGGTTCAGGCGTGAGCCGCTTTCGATGGCCTGGTCGAGGTCCAGGGCGGTGGCCTGCTTGGGGTTGTCGGCTGTGGCATTCACAGTGCTGGTGGGCAGGGTCAGGGTGCCGTCCTGCGCCCACGCGCAGGTTGCGCTGCTGACAAGCAGCGCCAAAGTGGTAGAGCGAAACATGCAAGGCTTCCTAGCTAGAAGTCGATGAGCCCGTGAAGACCGCCATTAACGTGGCAATCAACCGGAGCGTTCTCAGTGCACTTGCATCGAATCGGGGGAGGCGCGGGGGTTTATCAGCGGCCAGCGATGGCGCGGTGAGCGGGACAGTATCTGTTTGCTCGGGTGCTTTTGTGCGGCGCATGGCAGGCGCCCGAACATGCTGAAAAATGCGGCGAGCAATATCGCGCTGAACAGGCTGGCAATGGCGCAGTCAGCTCCCGGCAGCAATATAGGTTCCGATAGATCGGTACTCATCTTCGCTGCGCCGTTGCTGTCCATCGAGCAGAACTGGGCATCCAAACCACTCAGACGCAAGCCTGCCATCTGGCCATGGCCCATCGCACACATCAGCGAACCGAGCAGGACACTGAAATACAGTACCCAGGCGATCAGAGATTTTTCGTGGCCGGCCATTTTCATGGGCGATGCTCGTAGGGCAGGGGTGGGCGAGAGGGGCGGTGGGATTCTACAGGTTCTGATGCCGCTGAACAGCAGCACTGACCAGGTAGCGTCCGGGGAACATACCTGGCGTCGGTACCGGCATCGCCCGTGCTTGTCGCCAACCCATCATTGCTCTCCCGCAACCCGCGTTTTGCCCTTGGTCAACGCCAGGCTCAACACCACCGAACTCAATATGAGGCCGCCGACGGTGGCCAGCGACCACTGGACCGGTACGTGCCACCACGGCGCGATCAGCATCTTGGTGCCGATGAACACCAGGACGATGGCCAGGCCGTATTTGAGCAAGTGGAAGCGGTAGGCCATGTCGGCAAGCAGGAAATACAGTGCGCGCAGGCCCATGATGGCGAAGATGTTGGAGGTGAACACGATGAAGGGGTCGGTGGTGACGGCGAAGATCGCCGGGATGCTGTCGACCGCGAACACCAGGTCGCTGGCCTCGATCAGCACCAGCACCAGGAACATCGGGGTCGCCCAGCGCAGGCCGTTCTCGCGCACGAAGAAGCGCTCGCCGTGAAAGGTGTCGGTGATGCGCAGATGGCGACGCAGCCAGCGCAGCAACGGGTTCTTTTCGAGGTCTGGTTGCTGGTTGGCGAAGATCAGCATCTTGATGCCGGTGATGGCGAGGAAAGCGCCAAACACATACAGCAGCCAGGCAAACTCCTGCACCAGCCAGACACCGGCGAAAATCATGCCGGCGCGCATGACGATGGCGCCGAGCACGCCATAAAGCAGGACGCGGCGCTGCAACTCCGGCGGCACGGCGAAGTAGCCGAAGATCATCACGAACACGAACATGTTGTCGATCGACAGCGACTGCTCGATCAGGTAGCCCGTCAGGAATTCGAGCGTTGTACGCTGGGCCACTTCGACGCCGAACATGCTGCGCAGATACCACCAGAGCAGGGCGGCGAAGAGCAGCGCCAGGCTGGCCCAGGCGATGACCCAGGCCAGCGCTTCGCGCACCGAAACACGATGGGCCTTGCGCCCGCCGAAGACGAAAAGATCCAGCGCCAGCATGGCGAGAACGAATCCGATGAAGGCGGCCCACATCCAGGACTGGCCGACGCTGATGGCAGTCATTTAACCACCCACGGGCGCCATGACTCAGGCTGTGAGCCAGGCGCTTGCAGAGGCAATTGTGCAAACCCTCGATCAGCTCGAAACCGTGGCATTGGATGACCCTCTGCATGGCTGTCTGCGCATCAAACAGCGATGGGCTGGATGGGGTCATGCTAAAGGGCATGTTGCATCAGTAAAATTCGGTTATTCGGGGCCAGTTGTTCGTTTTTTCCGAAGTATGGGGTCAACGGCTCAAAAGCGGTGAGGCTGGCCTATATTGATAGTGTCGATCCTGATAGTTGAGGCGATAAGAGATCGCCAAGGGTGGGACAAGAAAGTGCTGGGGGGCGCTAGCGGTTAACCCAGAACGTTTTGAGGTGCCACATGAGGCAGTATCAACGACTCTTTCTGATCGCAGGCCCCACCATGCGTCACTCGCCAGCGATGGAGCGGGCAATCGCGCTGGCCGAAGCCACTGGCGCGGCGCTGCATATCGCGGTGTTCATCGAAGACTTCGACCTGATGCGGTTAATGAGCAACAGTGAACAACTTCGCGAACGTTGCCGGCAGGAGAACCAGCAGTGGTTGACGGATGAGGCCGAACTCATGCGCAGCAAGGGCATCAATGTGACCACCGAGGTTGCGTTGACCCGTGACCCACTGCAAGAGATCCTCGAGCATGTGGCTCAAATGCAGCCGGACCTGCTGATCAAGGACGTACATCATGAGTCCGCGCTCAAACGCGTATTCGTCACGCCTTTGGATTGGCAGTTGTTGCGCGAATGCCCGACTCCGGTGCATCTGGTCAGCGAAGTCAGGTGCCCGCTTCCTCGGGTGATAGTGGCGGCGGTTGATCCCTCGCATCCAGAGGGGCAGGTCAGCGCAATCAACGACAGCATCATTCAGGCGGCAAACGAATTGGCGACGCAATGTGCGGCTGAGTTGCACATGCTGCACGCCTATGAACTGACCCACACGCATTTCTCTGATGCAGGGGCTGGCGCCGTGACGATGCCCGGCTTTAGCAACGACGTGCGCCGCTCCCTTGAAAAGTGCTTCGTTGCCTTGGCTTAGCGCTACGGCGTACCCCCTGAGCGGCAACACTTCATTGCAGGGCCACCCACCAAAGCGATGGTCGACTTTGCGACTCATACCCGAACGGATGTCTTCGTCATGGGAAATACCCATCACCAAGGGGTAGGCAAGCTGCTTGGCAGTACCACGGAGCATGTTCTGTATCAGGTGCCCTGCAGCGTTTTGGCCATCAAGGTCGAAGCGCAGCAATGAAAAAAACTGCCGCGATCACCGCCGGTTGTTGGTGCTGGACCCTCTCGGGTCAAGGGGCGCAGGGCGGGTTCAGTTCGACCGCAGCCCCTGCGCGATGGGCTGGTGCCCGCCCGGGCTGAAGAACAACTGAACGTCGTGTGGGGCGTTTTGCTACAGGCTATCCGGGTCCCCAAAAAACATCTGAATCCGCGACCGCAACCAACGCTCCCCCGGATCATTGTCCTGGGACCCGCGCCAGGCCATGTGCAGTTCGAAGGTGCGGGTTGGCAGGGGTGGGTTTTCGGCGCGCAGGCCGCCGGCGGCGGTCAGGGCTTCGGCGGTGTAGTCCGGAACGGTGGCGAGGATGTCGGTGCCGGCAAGCAGCGTGCCGAGGCCGTTGAACTGTGGCACGGCGAGTACCACGTGGCGTTTGCGACCTTGCTTTTCCAGCTCTTCATCGACGAAGCCGCTCAGGTCGCCGGCAAAGGACACCAGTGCATGGGGGCGGGCGCAGAAGTCGTCCAGGCTCAGCGCCCCGGGGACGGTGTCGGCGCGCAGCAGTTTGGGCTGGCTGCGGCGCAGTACTTTGCGCTTGGCATTGGCCGGCAGGTCGGTGGTGTAGCTGACGCCAATGGAGATTTCCCCCGAGGCCAGCAGGTTTGGCATCAGCAGGTAATTGACCCGGCGTACCACCAGGACAATCCCCGGGGCCTCGGCGCGCAGGCGCTTGAGCAGCATGGGTAACAGGGCAAATTCGACGTCATCCGACAGGCCGATGCGAAATACTGTGGTGCTGGTGGCGGGGTCGAACTCGGCTGCGCGGCTGACGGCCGTCGAGATCGAGTCCAGGGCCGGGGAGAGCAGGGCGAAGATTTCCACCGCGCGGGCGGTCGGTTCCATGCTGCGTCCGGTGCGCACGAACAGGGGGTCGTCGAACAGCCCCCGCAGGCGTGAGAGGGCCGCGCTGATGGCCGGCTGGCCGAGGAACAGCTTCTCGGCGGCACGGGTCACGCTGCGTTCGTGCATCAGGGTTTCAAACACGATCAACAGGTTCAGGTCGACACGACGCAGGTCATTACGATTCATCTGGAGTCCTGGCAGAGTCAGCAAACTTGACGAGAGCGGCCATTTGAGAACAATGACCGGCATGAATCTTACGGGGAAAGGCTGTTACTCTGCACCGAGTAATTCATTTTTCCCACAATGCTGGTTCGGTTTTCTAGATTGGATTGACGGATTGCCGGAGCTGCGGAATCAATGACAGGCATGTCGACTATTAATAGCCACTGATGGTCTTGGCCAGAAAGCCCGGATAAAGTTCATGGCATTAGAGGTTTCTTTGACGAGGTTTGCGATGTCCCGCACGATCCGTTTTCACAAGTTTGGTCCAGCCGAGGTGCTCAAATGCGAAGAGCATGCGGCTGCTCTGCCTGCACCCGGTGAAGTACAGGTGCGTGTCGAGGCGATAGGCGTCAGTTGGTATGACATCCTCTGGCGGCAGAACCTGGCGTCCTCCCATGCACGACTGCCCTCCGGGCTGGGGCATGAGATGGCGGGCGTGGTCACGGCCCTGGGTGAAGGCGTGGACGACCTGGCGATTGGCGACAAGGTCGCCAGCTTCCCGGCTGAAAGCCCCAATGACTACCCGGTGTACGGCGAGCAGATTGTGCTGCCGCGTTCGGCGCTGACCCGTTATCCCGATGTCCTGAGCCCGATCGAGGCTTCGGTGCATTACACGCCCCTGCTGATCGCCTATTTTGCCTACGCCGATCTGGCGCGGGTCAAACCCGGGCAGTTTGCCCTGGTGACTGACGCCAGCCACTGCGCCGGCCCGTCCTTTGTGCAATTGGGCAAGGCCCTGGGTGTGCGGGTGATTGCCGCGACCAAGACCGCCGAGGAACGTGAGTACCTGCTGTCGCTGGGTGCCGAGAAGGTGATTGTCACCGAAGAGCAGGACCTGCTCATGCAGATCAACAAGCTCACCGACAATCGAGGCGTGGACGTGGTGTTCGACGGCCTGGGTGGCCCACAGATGTCGCTGCTGGGCGACGTGCTGGCGCCACGGGGCAGTCTGGTGCTGTATGGCCTGCAAGGCGGCAACCAGACGCCATTCCCGGCCTGCGCGGCGTTCCAGAAGAACATTCAGTTTTTCGTGCACTGCATCGGTAACTTCACCGGCAAGCCGGAACTGGGGATTGTCCAGGACCAGGCTGCGCTGCAACGGGCCCTGCGCGAGATCAATCAATTGACCGCCGACCGTGTGTTGCTGCCGCTCAAGACCCGGGTCTTCCCGTTTGCCGAGTTCGTCGAGGCGCACCGTTACATGGACGAGTGTCCGTGTCGCGAGCGGGTGGCGCTTCTGGTCGAGCCCGCCTGAGGCCAGCACTAAAAACAGCCCGCGAAAGCGGGCTGTTGCGTTATGGAACCTGATAAACCCCGCAAACGTTGCCCTGATAAACAACCCGTTCAGCAACTGAACTGGTTTTTGTCTGTGATCTGTATCTTCTAATCAATATCCAAGCCCTGATAATTGAAAGATCACTTTCATCTCAAGGAATGAGTCATGGCTGAGCCTTTTATTTTAATCAGCGCTATTAACGGTGGCGGGGGGCGGGCACAGTGCTCGTCCATACCCGGTGTTGGTATTTGGCAAGTAACGCAGTCAACTACAAGTTGCCGATTTTTTGCTGGGTTATGGCTTCTTGATTTTGCGTACTCATTGGCTGTGGGAAGTTGTCGGAATTGTCCTAGGCCCTGCCGTATGAGGCTGGGAGCCCTTGGTTCAGGCGTGTCAGGGCGAACTTTCCGGCGTGTCAACTCGGCTTGGGCAATAGTGTCAAATGGTTGCTGGAATCAAAATGCTAGCATCTGAGCACCGATAATTACGCCACGCATTAATCAACCGACAATGATCACCGCCAGTGCGGTTGAGCCATGTTCTTTTGATACCGACTTATTGAATATCAGGTAAATAACGATGAGCGCCATGCATGATTCAGCGATGAACAATGTCTATCACCAAGTATTGACTCGTCTGCTGAGTTACTTCTCCCGGGCAGAGCGCACTGCACTGCAACTTTTAATCCAGCGTTTACTCGTGGCGGCTGGCGGCCCAGAAAGAATGGAGCATTTCAAGGTGCTGTTGGCCCACACCGGCACTCAGGACAGCTGTTATTCGCTGGCGCTGCTGCGTGCCGCGCAGTTGAGCATCGCTACCCGGTCGCCAGCGACCTTCCACCTGCGGGTAGCAACCCTGCGCATGGGCACCACGACACCGGCGATCATGGACAGCATTCACCGCAGCTATGGGGCGCTGTTTGTCTACGATGACCCGCGGGTCGAAGTGCTGATGGTCGACAACCGTGAGGTGTTGCCCTTCAGCCATTTGCCAGCGCTGTCCGACGCCGGCCGGGAGTGGAATCGCTACAGTCTGTTGTTGCTTGGCCATTTGCGAGAGACGGGGAGTCCCTATGAAGCCTGCGATGACGGCTACCTGGCCACCGGCGAATTCTATGGGCAGATGAGCCGCTGGCAGGGGGGCGTGGATGCGCTGGTGGGCGGAGCAACGGCGCGCCAGCAGCGACAGTTCCTGGCCGGATTGGCGCGAGCGGCGCAACGCGCCAACTTGCCGACGCTGGCGGAACCGGCACTGAGCATGGATGGGCTACTGAACAGCCTCGAACTACTGGACAACGACTGCTACCACGCGCTGTATGCCGAGCAAAAAACCGTGGCCTGGCGGCCCCAGGCGGATTTTGACGCACGGCGCGGGACCACCTTTATCGATATCCAGGACCTGGTCACGGGCAACGCGCAGGAGCGCTGGCCGCTGCTCAACGAATTTTTCGGTCTGCAGGCGGAGGACGCGGGGCTTGCCCTGCGGGAAAACGACTACGCCAGCGCGCTGCTATCGGCCCATTGCCGTGGTTTACAGGCCAGCTACCTGGAGGGCCAGCCGTATGAGCGCGGATTTGCCCACTACGTGCAGCGTGGGTTGTTGCTGATGCGCAAAAGAGGCGTACCGGAACCCATTTGCCAGCAGGCCTCGGCGCCCTATGACAATCCCCTGGCATTGGCCGAGCGGCGCATCGAGGCCAACGCCGAACTACAGCAGTCCCTGGGCCTGAGTGAAACGCAACTGGTGTGCCTGTTGTTTTCGCCCTTTGTCGGCCAGGGCGCAGGGCTGGAGAAATTTCTGCGGCGCTGCCATCCCGGCATGCTGGTGGCCATGGGCGAGCTGCACAAGGCGTTGCAGGGCGAGGCCGCGCCGGAGCAGGTCATGCACTGGATGGTGGATGTCAGTGGTTTGCCGATCAACCTGATGCGAGTGTTGTATCGCCGCCGTCCCGTGCTGGAGGCTGGTGTTCCGGTCTCCAGTGGCGGGGACGTGGTGCAGTCGCTCAATGCTCTGTCAGCGCGACCTTGAAGGAGCCTGGTTTGATTGATCTGAACCACATGGGCCGGGGCAATGGCGGCCAGGCGTGTTTGCCGTGGGCGCGGTCCCTGACCCTTGCCGCGATTGGCTTGCGTCCATGAAAGAGCACAGAGAGAACGACTTCGCCTACCAGGCGGTGTACCGCTACCTGACCTGCCTGATCAATGAAATGGAGGCCGAGACGCCGATCAAACTGCCGTCCCTGCGGCAACTGGCCGAGCGCCTGAGTGTGTCGATTTCGACCATCCAGTACGCCTACTCGTTGCTGGAGAAGGAAGGGCGGGTGTACTCGGTGGCCAAGTCCGGTTATTACGCGTTGCCGGTGTCGCTGAACGCGGCGTTCTGCGGCGGCAATGACCTGCTGGAAACCCTTTACGTGAGTGCCAGGCGTCCAGGCGTGCTGGTCATGAGCACCGACGAGCCGGCCCTGTTGCAATCGCTGGACAGTCCGTTGCTGCTGCTGGAGCGCGAACTGGTGCGCCAATACCCGCGCCAGCAGCAACCGCACTCCCAACCCTGTGGCGAGCTGGAACTGCGTACCGCGCTGGCGGCGCGCTATACCACATCGCCCACTCGATGCTGGCACGCCGATGATGTCTACATAGGTGCCGATTTACGTGGCGTGCTGGAGATCCTGATCGCGGTGCTGGCGCTCAAGGGCGCCACCGTGCTGGTGGAGTCGCCCTGCGACTGGGTGATTTTGCGCCTGTTGCAGGCGGCCGGGGTCCGGGTGATCGAACTGCCGCTTGGCGACGATGGCTCGCTCGACCCGCAATGGCTGGCGCACCTGCTGGCGACCGAGCCAGTGCGCTTGGTGCTGCTGTCCTCAGGCGTGAGCATGCCCAGGGGCAGCCTGATGCCGGCCGCCAACCGCCAGGACATCGCCCACCTGTTGCAGGCGCACGGCTGCTGGGTGCTGGAGAATGATGTCTACGGCGAACTGGGGCACGGGCCGAACGAGCTGCGCTTTCGCGACCTGCTCGACCCTGAGCGCTTGATTGTGTTTTCGACCTTCGAAAAACTCATGGGGCCCGAGGCGCCATACGGCTACGTGCTCTCGCGCCCGCTCAGCGCTGAGTTGCAGCGCACCTTTCTGCTGCGCTCCTTCCGCTTGTCGCCGATCCGCCAGAAAGCCATTGCCCGGCTGTACAGCAGTGGGCGCATCGACCAGCACCTGCCGGTATTGCGCCGCCTGCTCACGGAGCGCAAGAGCCGCATGGTGCACCTGCTGCAGGAGCGCCTGGCCGATGCCCTGGACTTTGTCGAGCCGGCGGGTGGCGCGACCCTCTGGGCCCGCTCGCTGCGCCCGGTGGATATGCGTCGGGTGTTCCAGCGCATGCTCAAGCAGAGCGTGGTGATTGCCCCGGGAGAGCTGTTCAGCCTGCACGGCCTGCATTCACAGCACCTGCGCCTCAGCCATGCGTTCAATGGCCATCACGATCTGGACGCGACCATGGCGATGCTCGGCGATGCCCTGAGGCTGGAGCTGATGGAGTGATCGAGGGGTAAATAATCCTGGCCGGACGCGGATAGATATCGTCGCTCTATAGTCAAACTGCCAGTAAACTGCGTCCCTATTCCTGAACCACTCTTTTTCAGAGGTTTTGCATGACACTCAGTCCTTTTGCGGGCAAACCGGCACCAGCAGAGCTCTTGGTCGATATCCCGCGACTGGTAACCGCCTATTACACCGGCCGCCCCGATGCCTCGGTGGCGACCCAGCGCGTTGCGTTCGGTACCTCCGGGCACCGTGGCAGCTCGTTCGAGCTGAGTTTCAACGAATGGCACGTCCTGGCGATCAGCCAGGCGATCTGCCTCTATCGCCAGGCCCAGGGTATCGACGGCCCGTTGTTCGTCGGTATCGACACCCACGCGCTGTCGACGCCGGCCGGTGCCAGCGCCCTGGAAGTGCTGGCGGCCAACGGTGTCACCGTGATGATCGCCGCCGGTGACGAATACACCCCGACCCCGGCCATTTCCCACGCGATCCTGTGCTACAACCGTGGCCGCACCTCGGGCCTGGCCGACGGCATCGTCATCACGCCGTCGCACAACCCGCCGCAAAGCGGTGGCTACAAGTACAACCCCACCAACGGTGGCCCGGCCGATACCCACATCACCAAGTGGATCGAGGCCAAGGCCAACGAACTGCTGGCCAACCAGTTGGCCGGGGTCAAGCGCATCAGCTACGAGCAGGCGCTCAAGGCCAGCACCACCCATCGCCATGACTACCTCAATACCTACGTCGCCGACCTGGTCAATGTGATCGACTTCGACGCGATCCGTGGCGCCAACCTGCGCCTGGGCGTCGATCCACTGGGCGGCGCCGGGGTGCGCTACTGGTCGGCCATCGCCGAGCACTACCGCCTGAACCTTGAAGTGGTGAACACCGAGGTCGACCCGACGTTCCGCTTCATGTCGGTGGACTGGGATGGGCAGATCCGCATGGACCCGTCTTCCAGCCACGCCATGCAGGGCCTGATCGGCCTCAAGGAACGTTTCGACGTCGCCTTTGCCTGCGACCCGGACCATGACCGTCACGGTATCGTCACACCCTCCGGTGGTCTGCTGGCGCCGAACAACTACCTGGCAGTCGCCATTGACTACCTGTTCCAGAACCGTCCGTTGTGGCGTGCCGATGCCGCCGTTGGCAAGACCGTGGTCAGCAGCGGCCTGATCGACCGCGTGGCCAAGCGCCTGGGCCGGCGCCTGTACGAAGTACCGGTGGGCTTCAAGTGGTTCGCTGACGGCCTGTTCGACGGCTCCCTGGGTTTTGGTGGGGAGGAGAGCGCGGGCGCTTCGTTCCTGCGCAAGGATGGCGGCGTCTGGAGCACCGACAAGGATGGTCTGATCCCGGCATTGCTGGCCGCGGAAATGACCGCCCGCACCGGCCGCGACCCAAGCCAGGCCTACCGTGCCCTGACCGATGAACTGGGCGAACCCTTCGCCGTGCGCGTCGATGCCAAGGCCAGCCCCGAGCAAAAAGCCCTGCTGGGCAAACTCGCGCCGGAGCAGGTGAAGTCGACCCAACTGGCGGGCGAAGCGATCCAGAGCATCCTCAGCAAGGCACCGGGCAACGACCAGGCCATTGGTGGCCTGAAAGTCATGACCGAAAACGGCTGGTTCGCCGCCCGTCCTTCGGGCACCGAAGACATCTACAAGATCTATGCCGAGAGCTTCATTGGCGACGATCACCTCAAGCAACTGGTGCAAGAAGCCCAGACCCTGGTGGATAGCGCGATCAGCGTCTGATAACCCCCGGCTCTACTTTGTGGGAGCGAGTCGGGCGGCGCTCCGTTTGCTCGCGATAGCGGTGGGTCAGGCACCGTCGATATTGAATGTTCTGGCCCCAGCGCTAGCAGGCCGCAAGCGGGCGCCGCAAGCGGGCACCGCAAGCGGGCACCGCAAGCGGGCACTAACTCCCACATGGGAAATTCGTACACCAGGAAAAGCGAGGCCGGCCGGTAGGCCGTCTCGCCCACCCTTACCACTCAACAGGCCGAGCGTTAGCTCGCCTGCAGCTCTTGATCCACACGCCCCAACCGCGAACCCGCAAAGGGCCTCAGCGGCGCAGGTACGAGCCGAAATCAATGTCCCCGGCACTGAGGATCGCCTGCACCCGATTGTGCACATTGAGCTTGCGCAGGATGGCCGAGACGTGGGCCTTGACCGTGGTCTCGGCGATTTCCAGGGTGTAGGCAATCTGCTTGTTCGACTCGCCCTTGGTCATCCGTTCGAGCACCAGCAACTGTTTGCGGGTCAACGCCTGGAGCAGTTCCGGCGGGAAGCTGGGGGTGTCGTTCATGCGCCGCTGGCTGCTGCTTTTTTGCGTGCGGATGATATCGGGCGGCAGGTACACGTTGCCGTTGAGAATCTGCTCGATGGCGTCGGTCATCTGCGCCCTGGGCGAGGACTTGGTAATGAAGCCCACCGCGCCATAGGTAATGGCTTGCAGCACGATCTGCTTGTCCTGTTCGGCGGACACGATCACCACCGGGATGGTCGGCGCTTCGTTGCGCAGGTTGATCAGGCCGTTGAGGCCGTGCATGCCGGGCATGTTCAGGTCCAGCAGGATCAGGTCCAGGTCGTCGTGGGTCTGGGTCAGGGCCAGGGCACTGTCCAGGTCGGCGGTTTCCATCACCTCGCTGCCGGGAAAGCCATCGCTGATGACGTTATGAATGGCTTCGCGGAACAGTGGGTGATCGTCGGCAATCAGAATTTTGTACATAGCCTTTCACCTCATTATTTTGATTATGGTGTGGCAACAACACGCAAGGGTGCAACGTCAGGGAAAGGGCTCCGGTTGGGCCAGGGTCACTGGCAGGTTCGCCGCCTGCCAGGCATCCAGGCCGTCGCGGTACCAGTACACCGACTGATAGCCCAGAGCTGCGGCGCGTTTTACCGCGTTCCAGCTCAGCCAGCAATCGGAGCGGCAGTAAAACACCAGCGCACGCTGCCGATCGCCCTCGGTCAGTGTTTGCAGGTTACGCGCAAAATAGGCCTGCCAGGCAGGCGTCAGATCACCGTCCCCGGTATTGGCCAGCCAGTGGCTGCCGGGCAGGTTCTCGTGGGGTTGGTCTTCAATGAAACGCTCATGCAGCCATTGCCGGCGGTAGACGTCGATCAGCAGCGGGCGCGGTGTCTGGCCGAGCAGGGTTTGCAGGCCGGCGGTATCGATGATGCTGGCGCCCGGCGCCTGGTCGGGCGTCGGGCTGCGGTACAGGCTGATGCGGTAACCCTCGGCAGAGAACAGCGGGCCCTCGGCGTGGGCCACGCCCAGCAGCAGGCACAGCGACACGGCGGTGAGCGAAGGGCACAACAGGCGGCGGCAGGCACGCAGCATAGCGGTTCAGTCCTTATCGTTATGAACCTATTACATGCCAGTCGTTGTGCCTTGGGAATGCGACGATAGACAGGAAAACCAGTACCAAAGTAGTAGTTTTGCGCCTTTATGGGGAAATACCGCCTAACCCGCCTTTCGCAACGCCGCATGCTGCGGATTGAACGTCAGCACGGCAAGCAGGCCGAACACCAGCGTCAGCCCAACGCACACCGCCAAGGCCAGGGGGTTGAACCGCTCGTACAGGGCAAACCGCACCAACTCCACCGCGTGGCTGAACGGGTTGACCGCGCACAGCCAGTACAACCACTCACTGGAGTCGCGCATTTTCCACAGCGGATACAGCGCCGATGACAGGAAAAACAGCGGGAAGATCACGAAGTTCATCACCCCGGCGAAGTTCTCCAACTGGCGGATCCCATTGGACAGCAGCAACCCCAGGGCACTGAGCATCAAGGCCACCAGCAACAGCGCCGGCAGGGCGAGCAGCAGGCCCGCAACGGGAGGGCGCACCCCGTACAGCCAGGCAATCGCCAGAAAGGCATACACCTGCAACAGCGAGACCAGCGCGGTCGCCAGCAATTTGCTGCACAGCAAAAAGGTCCGTGGCAGCGGGCTGGTGAGCAGCACGCGCATGCTGCCCATTTCCCGGTCGTAGACCATCGACAGCGAACCCTGCATGCCGTTGAACAGCAGGATCATGCAGGCCAGCCCAGGGATGATGTAGACCTCGTAGGGGATGTAGGTGTCGTAGGGCTCGATGATCGCTATGCCCAGCGCCGCCCGAAAGCCAGCGGCAAATACCAGCAACCACAACAGCGGCCGCACCAGGGCGCTGAGAAAACGCGTGCGCTGCAACACAAACCGCAGCCATTCGCGCAGCACGATGCCGCGCAGGCATTGCCAGTAGGCGTTCATCGGGTGGCTCCCACGGTGGTCAGGCGGTTGAAGGCTGCGCCGAGGTCGCCGCCATGTTCCAGGCTCAGGGCCGCAGCCTGCCCGCTGGCCACCAGGCGGCCCTGATGGAGAATCAGCAGGTCGTCGCTGGGCAACACCTCGTCCAGCAGGTGGGTGGTCCACAGCACGCTCAACTGCTGCTCGCGGCACAGGTTGCGCAGGTGCTGGTTGAGGGCCAGGCGGCTGGCCGGGTCGAGGCCGACGGTGGCTTCGTCAAGCAACAACAGGCGCGGCTCATGCAGCAGGGCCCGGGCAATCTCCACCCGGCGGCGATGGCCCCCGTTGAGTTCGCGCACTCGTTCGCCGCGGCGCTCGCTCAGGCCCTGGCGCGCCAGTTCGGCGTCCACCCGCTGGCCGCTCTGGCGCCGGGACAGACCATGCAGGGCGGCGTGGTAGCGCAGGTTCTGTTCGACGCTGAGGTCCAGGTCCAGGGTGCTTTGCTGAAACACCACGCCCAATTGCTTGAGCGCCGGGCGCGGGTGCTCGCGCATCGAGTGACCGCCAACCCGGATCTCCCCGCGCTGCAGGTCATAAAGTCGGGTAAGCAGGGCGATCAGGGTCGATTTGCCCGCCCCGTTGGGCCCCAGCAACGCGGCAAATCGCCCCGGGGCCAGACTGAAACCGACCTGGTTCAGCGCCTGGCGGGCACCGTAGGCAAAGCTCAGGTCGCTGACGTCCAGGGCGTTCATGGCGTGACCACCACGCCCCAGGGATAACGCCCGACTTTTACCGACTTGATGACCTTGAGGCTGTCGACATCGATCACCGAGACATCGCCGCTGACGCCGTTGGTGGCCAGCAACTGCTTTTGATCCGGGGTGAACGCCATCTGCCAGACGCGCCGTCCCACCAGCAGGTAGTCGAGGATTTCAAAGGTCTTGGCGTCGATCACCGCCACATGGTTGGCCGGGCCGAGGGCGACAAACCCGTACTTGCCGTCGGCGCTGAGCTTGACCCCCACCGGCTGGACCTTGTCCGGGTGCACGCCCTTGATCTGGAAGTTCAGGGTCTTGAGCACCTTGCGGCTGGCCACCTCGAGAATGGTCACGGTGCCGCCGATTTCCGCCGAAGCCCAGAGCTGTTGGCCATCCGGGGAGAACTCGACAAACCGTGGGCGCTGGTCCACCAGGGTGCTGTCGGCCAGGGTCTGGGTGCTGGTGTCGATCCAGTGCAGCATGTTGGTGGTTTCACTGGTGTTCACCGCCCACTTGCCATCGGGGCTGACGGCCATGCCTTCGGGCTCGACGCCGACGCTGATCTGCCCGAGCACCTTGGCGGTCTCGGTGTCGATCACCGTCACCAGCGCATCGTCTTCGTTGGACACGTACAGCCAGCGGTTGTTGGGGTGCAGGGCGAACTGCTCGGGGTCCTTGCCGGAGGGCAGTTCCTTGATGATCTTGCGGGTCGCCACGTCCATCACCTGGACCCGGTCCGAATCACTGGCGCAGATGTACAGCAGCGTGTTGTCGTGGGACAGCAGCAGGCCACGGGGGCGCTGGCCGACGGGCAGGGTGTCGGTGACTTGCAGGGTCTGCAGGTCGATCAGGCTCAGGCTGTTGTCCTTCTCGTTGGAGACCCAGGCAGTGCTGGCCACGGCGTGCCCGGCGGCGAGCAACAGGGCGCATGAGAGCAGGGTGCGGCGCATGGCGGATACCTTCTTGTTGTTGTGGGGTGGGCAATTTCAGGGAAAGCGGCAACTGACTTCGGGCTTGTCGTAACCCAGGCTGTCCATTTCGTTGAAGGGGTGCAGGAAACCCTCCTGGGGGGACGTGCTGACCAACGCCCGGGGCTGCACGATGGGGATGGGCTGGCGCAACTGGCCGTTCCAGGGGCGATAGCTGAGCTTGCGGCCCTTGAAGCCGTCCAGTGGCAGTTGATCGCTCAGTTCCAGTTCGCGGATTGCCATGGGGTCGGCGTTGCGCAGCTTGCTCACCGCACTGGCGATGCTGCGCACGGCCATCCAGGCGGCGAAATCGCGGTCGTTCATCCAGCGCCCGGCCAGGCCCTCGAAGCGCTTTTGCAACTGTGCGGCGCCGAAGGTCTCCACGGTCTTGTGCCAGCCCACCGGGGTCAGGCCCTGGGTGCCCGCGACCGGGCGTGGGTACCAGGTCTGGTAGGGCACGTACTCGCCGAAATCGCCGCGCTCATCGGCCACCAGCACCACGTCATACTCGGCGGTCTGGGTGAACAGGGGCATGTCGGCCTGGGCGCTGCGACGCTGGTCGTTGTCGAAGCTCCAGGCCTTTTCTGCCACCAGTTGCACGCCGAAGCGTTTGGCCGCGCGCCGCAGGGCGGCGGCATAGGCCTGGTCATCGGCGGTCGGGCCGACAATCAGCAAGGCCCGCTGCCATTTGCGTACCACCAGGAACTGCCCCAGGGCATCGGCGAGCATCGCCCGGCTCGGCAGGCTGTGCAGCACGTTGGGCAGGCAATCGGTGCTGCGCAGGCTGTCATCCGGGCTCCCGGCATTGAACAGCAGGCTGTCGGGCAATGCCGCGCTCAGTTGGCGCAGGCTGGCCGCCGGGGCGTTGACCACAAACAGGCGCAGCCCTTGCTCGTGCTGGACCTTGGCGGCGTCCAGCAGGGCTTGTGGGGTGACGACACTGGCGCTTTGCAGGTGATAGCTCTGGTTGAGAAAGCGCCCGGTGCTGTTGCTGTCGGTGATCGCCAGTTCGGCGCCGCGCAGGCCGGCGTCAGTGGGTTCGGCAATCACGTTGGACAACAGCGGGCCTGGGTCGGGGCGATAGCCCAGGTAGCCGATCTGCACCGGCAACGCTGGGTCCGCGGCCTGGCTTTGGGTCGCCACGCCGGCGGCGCAGGCAATCGCCAGCAGGTAGATCAAGGCGTAGGGGGCAAGCTGGCGCATAGGGCACTCCGTTCCAGGTAGCGCCAGCATAGGAAGCCCACGAGCAGGGGGAAATATGCAGAAAGTACCAGTGAGCCAGTACCAAGGTAGTAACTGCGCCAAGGCGGCGTGGTTTTAGCATGGGCAATACCGGCCATTTCAGTGGAGGCGATCGACCATGCGAACTCTCAAGGCGCTGCTCCTGCCGTTGTTGCTGATCCTGAGCATGATCGGCGTCGACCGTCTGCACGGCCCGCAACCGGTCGCCGCGCGGGTTTTGCCTGTTTGGCCGGGGCGCTAGGCGTGTCGGCCCTGTGGCGGATCAACCTGTGGGTCTGCGGGTTTTTTGCCCTGGTGACCTTGGGGTGCATGGGACTGCTGCTGCACCAGACGCTGGCGGATGTCGAGCGGGAGCTGCAGTCGGCGCAGGCGGTGGTCGAGTACTTGAGCGAAAGCGCCGCCCGCGACCCGGTCAGCCTGCAGCCCCGGCTGACCGAAGGACTGCGTCACGTACGGGTGCGTTGGTTGCAGCCGGGGGAGGCGGCCCAGGTCCCGGTGCAGGCGGGATTGGATGCCTGGCTCGCGCGCCTGCTGTTTGCCGAACGCCTGCACAGCCCCCGGCTCCTTGACCTGAGCGACGGCCGACGGGTGCAGATTGCCCTGGATCCGCGGGACGAACTCGATGAAGTCTGGGACTCGGTGCAGCAGTTGCTCGGCCTGTGCGCCCTGGCGTTGATCGTCAGCCTGTTGAGTATTCGCTGGGCGGTGCGCCGTGGCATGGGCCTGCTCGATGAGCTGCTGCGGGCCATGCAGCAAGTGTGCGCCGGCCAGCTCCAGGTCCGCCTGCGCGGCGTTGGTCTGGCGGAAGCGCGGCAACTGGCCCGGCAGTTCAATCGCATGACCGAGACGCTGGAACAGGCCCACGCCGACAACGCCCGGTTGACCCGCACCCTGTTGGCCGTGCAGGAGCAGGAGCGCACCCATCTGGCCCAGACCCTGCACGACGATCTTGGCCAGTACCTGGCGGGGATACGCGCCCAGGCCTGTCTGCTGCGTCTGGTGGCGAACCAGCCCCAGACCATCGAACGCACGGTGCGCGAGTTGGAGCACAACTGCGAACACCTGCAGCAGGGCTTTCGCGCCCTGGTCCACGGTCTCTATCCGGTCGTCCTGCAGCACCTGCCGTTGAGCGAGGCCGTGGGCTTGCTGGTACAGCAGTGGCAGACCCGGCAGGGCATCGATTGCCGGTTGCGGGTCAGCGCCGATCTGCCGCTGCTGTCCGGACCGCACCAGACCCATCTTTATCGGCTGTTGCAAGAGGCCCTGACCAACATTGCCCGCCACGCGGGCGCCAGCCAGGTGCGGGTGCGCCTGCACCATTGCGGCGGACGATTACGGGTGCTGGTGCGCGATAACGGTCGTGGTGCGCAGCAACCCCAGCAACCGGGTGTCGGCCTGTATTCAATGTTCGAGCGGGCCCGTTGCCTGGGCGGCGAACTGCGCATCATCAGTCATCCTGGCGCCGGTTGGGCGCTGGCCTTGAGCATACCTTTGGAGGCGTCATGAATATTCTGCTGGTCGATGACCATGCGGTGGTCCGCCAGGGCTACGCCAGCCTGTTGCGGGCGTTGTTGCCGGCGATCGAGGTGCGCGAAGCGGCCACCGGCGAGGAGGCGTTGACCCGGGTCCAGGAGGCGCTGCCGAACCTTGTGATCATGGATTTCGGCCTGCCGGGCATCAGTGGCCTGGAAACCACCCGCCGTCTACGCCAGCGCTTGCCGCAACTGCGGGTGCTGTTTTTCAGCATGCACGATGAATTGCCACTGGTGCGCCAGGCCCTGGACGCCGGAGCCTCGGGCTACCTGACTAAAAGCTCGGCGCCTGAGGTGTTGATCGAGGCGGTGCGACGGATTCTCGCCGGTCACGCCTATATCGAGCAGCCCCTGGCCACCCAACTGGCGTGCCATCCGCAGCAGGACGCCAGCGATCCGCGCTTGCAGAGCATGACCCAGCGTGAACTGGAGATCTTTGTGATGCTCGCCAAAGGCACCCCGGCCCGGCTGATTGCCGAGCAGTTGAGCATCAGCAGCAAGACCGTTTCCAATCACCTGACCTTGCTCAAGAGCAAGCTGCAGGTCAGTTCCCATGCCGAACTGGTGCACCTGGGGATTGATATGGGGGTGGTGCGGGTGGCGAGCTGATCTTTTGATCTTGGCTTTGTGGGGGCATATCCGATGCTGCGGTTTTCGCTCAGCCACCATCGAGCCTCGACAACAAGTCAGTCATTTATCCCAGGTCGTTGGACAACCGATACAGCCCTCCATGTTGGCATCCTGGAAATTGCCGTAGTGCTGGCGTGAGCCGCTGAGGTTGGCCTGGGCCAGGTTGCTCTCGCCGAACTTGGCTTCCTGCAGGTTGGCGTCGCTGAGGTTGGCGCCTTGCAGGTCGGCCTTGCTCAGCCAGGTCATTTCCAGGTCGGCGGCGCGCAGGTTGGCATTGTGCAGCTTGGCTCCGGACAGTCGGGCGAATTGCAGGTAGGCGCCACTGAGGTTGGCGTCCTGGAATTGTGCGCCCTGGGCAAACAGGCCCCAGCCCTGGATCGCCAGCAGCGTGGCGCCGGTGAAGTCGGCCAGGCGCAGGTTGCTTTGTTGCAGGCTGGCGCGGGTCAGGTTGGCGCCTTGCAGTTGGGCCTTTTCCAGATTGGCCAGGTCAAGGCGGGCGTGGCGCAGGTCGGCATCGCGCAGGTCGGCGCCGCTGAGGTTCATGTTGCGCAAGTCCTGGTTGCTCAGGTTGGCGCCACGCAGATTGGCGCCGGGGCATTGGCTGTGGTCCGCGATGGTGCAGCCGTTGATGATCAGCGGCGCATTGTCAGCGTCGTCGGCGTGCGCCTGGGCGATGCTCAGCAACAGTAACAGGGGCAGGTATTTCATGGTGAGTAGGTCCTTGGGTGGTCGTGGGGATTGGTTGCCTGCGCGGGGGCCGCTTGTGGCGTGCTCGCGACGGCCGCCAGCCTGACGCGTTCATCCAGGTAGAACGAACGCGTCATCGTTGCCGTCCCTCGTCGGAACGCCGCCCGGAGCGGGCTCGCTCCTACTGGGTCAGCGTTTGGCGGTCGAGTTATCCCAGCTCGGGATCTTGAACACCCAGAACGAGCCACCCTGTGCCACCGGCTTGGTCAGTTCGGCCATGTCGCCGCCCCACAACGGCACCGCACCGCCGTAACCAACGGTCACGCCGATGTACTGCTCGCCATCCTGTTCCCAGGTGATCGGCGGCGAGACGATGCCGCTGCCGGTCTGGAACTTCCACAGCTCCTTGCCGGTTTTCGCATCGAAGGCCTTGAAGAACCCGTCGCCGGTGCCGGTGAACACCAGGTTGCCCTTGGTCGCCAGCACGCCGGCCCACAGCGGCAAGGCTTCCTTGTGTTCCCAGACCACTTTGCCGGTGGTCGGGTTCATGGCGCGCAGGGTGCCGACGTGATCGTCGTACATGCGCTTGATGCGAAACCCCATGCCCAGGTAGGCCGAGCCCTTCTTGTAGTTGACCTCTTCGGTCCAGTATTCCTCTTTCCACTGGTTGCCGGGGATGTAGAACAGCCCGGTGTCCTGGCTGTAGGCCATGGGGTTCCAGTTCTTGCCGCCGAGGAACGGCGGCGAGACTTCCACCGGCTTGCCCTTGGTTTCCCCTGGCAGGGGCTTGGCCGGACGTTGGCCCTCGTTCTCCACCGGCCGCCCGGTCTTGAGGTCGATGTGGCTGGCCCAGGTGATGTTGTCGACGAAGGGGAAGGCGTTCTGCAATTTGCCGTTGTTGCGGTCGACCACGTAGAAGAAGCCATTGCGGTCGGCGTGGCCGGTGGCCTTGACCAGTTTGCCGTCCTTGTCCTTGTAGTCGAACAGCACCAGCTCGTTGTTGCCGGAGAAGTCCCAGGCGTCGTTCGGGGTGTGCTGGTAGAACCACTTGACCTCGCCAGTGCTCGGGTCGACCCCGACCTGGCCTGAGGTGTAGAGGCTGTCGTAGTCGTGGGGGTTGCCGTCCTTGGAGGTACGCGCCCAGGTGTTCCAGGGGCCGGGGTTGCCCGCACCGACGATGATGGTGTTGCTTTCCGGGTCGAAACTGGCGCTCTGCCAAGGGGCGCCGCCGCCATGGCTCCAGGCCTCGACCTTGCCGGTCTCGGTGGTGGGATCATCGGGCCAGGATGGTGCCTTGACGTCACCGGTGGGGGTGCTGTCCTTGCCGTTCAGGCGGCCCATGTGGCCTTCGACGAAAGGCCGCATCCAGACTTCTTCGCCGGTGTCCGGGTCGCGGGCGAACAGTTGGCCGACCACGCCGAATTCATCACCGGAGCTGCCGTGGATCAGCAGCACCTTGCCGCTGGTCTTGTCCTTGATCAGCACCGGGGCGCCGGTCATGGTGTAGCCGGCGGCGTGGTCGCCGAATTTCTTGTTCCAGACGACTTTGCCGGTGTTCTTGTCGAGGGCGATCAGCCGCGCGTCGAGGGTGCCGAAGTAGATCTTGTCGCCGAAAATCGCCGCGCCACGGTTGACCACGTCACAGCACGGACGAATGTTGTCCGGCAGGCGATGGTTATAGGTCCACAGGCGCTTGCCGGTCTTGGCGTCGAGGGCAAAGACCCGGGAGTAGGAACCGGTGACGTACACCACGCCGTCGCTGACGATGGCCTGGGACTCCTGGCCGCGCTGTTTTTCATCGCCGAAGGAGTAGGACCAGGCAGGGGTCAGCTTGAACACGTTCTGGTCGTTGACCTGGGCCAGCGGGCTCCAGCGCTGGGCGTTGGTGCCCATGCCGTATTGCAGCACGTCCTTGGTGGTCAGGTGGTCGTTGGCAATGTCTTCCCAGCTCACCTTGGCGCTGCTCGGGGCGGTGGCAGCGTACCCGGTGGCGCTCAGGGACAGGCTGCCCACCAGCAGGAAAGCCTGCACGGCGAGGGTCAAGGGGGAAAGGGCGGGTAGCGATCTTATTGTCATGGTTGCAGTTCCCAGTGGAGGTTTTGGCCTGCACAGGTTGCTGCGCCGCCTCGGTGGCGCCTACGGAAAAAGTCCCGCTGTGGCCGGGAAGAGTTCCCGGCCGGGCCATGAATTGGGTGTGCGTCACAAGCCCTACTACCAAGGGAGTAGAACGCGGCCACCAAAGCAGCATGGGGCTTGTGCCAAGGGCTTTCTAAGATGGCTGCCATAGCCTCTGCCAAGAGGTTTTGCGTGCAATCCTGAGGGCATAACAATGACAACAAAACGCAACGCCTTGCTCGTGGCCGGACTGCTGGCCGGCTTTATCTCTGCAGGTTCGGCCTGGGCCCACGGCAACGTGGTGCCACAAGCCGTCGAGACCCAGGGCCTGACCCCGGTCAAGGATGCCGGCGTGACGCTGGATGGCGATGGCTGGGCCGCGGTGAACCCGTACCGCAGTTCGCCGGAGCACGACAAGGCCGTGGCCATCGGCTCATCGGCCTACAACCAGAACTGCGCCGCCTGTCATGGCCTGGAAGCCAAGTCCGGGGGGATTGCCCCTGACTTGCGCATGCTCGACGCAGGCGATGCCGGGGATGAGTGGTTCGTCGAGCGCGTGCGCCACGGCGCGGTGCGTGACGGTCGGGTGTACATGCCGAAGATGGCCGACTACCTGAGCCAGGAAGCCCTGTGGGCCGTGCGCACCTACCTGGACAGCGTGCACGTCGAGGAGTAAGCCCATGCGCCTGCTCGCGGTGTTGATCAGTGCGCTGCTGCTGTGTTGCCCGGCGGCGCAGGCCCAGGTCCGAACGTATGACGAAATGATCGCCGCCGGCGAATTGAAGGTGGCGGTGTACAAGGACTTTGCTCCCTACAGCTTCGAGGAAGCCGGGCAACCCCGTGGGGTCGATGTGGAGCTGGCCCAGGCGTTGGCCAAGGCCCTGGGTGTACGGCTGCAACTGATCTGGGCACCGGCCGGGGAAAAGCTCGACGACGACCTGCGCGATTACATCTGGCGTGCCAGTGCGCTGCACAACCAGCAACTGGCCGACCTGATGATGCGCGTGCCCTACGACCGCGACTTTGCACAGAAACGCAACGAGCTGGGCGAACTGGAAAACGGCCATGTGGTGATGTTCGGACCGTACCAGAGCGAACAGTGGCAGGTGGCTTTTGACCGCCGCCGGCTGGACAAGGTGGCCAGTGTCGCGGTGTTCGAATACCAGCCGATCGGGGTCGAGGTCGACAGCGTGCCCTCGTTCTACCTGACCTCGGTGTTCAACGGTATGTTGGCGAAAAACACCCGCCACTATCCCGGTGTGCCCCAGGCGTTTGCCGCCATGCAGGCCGGTCAAGTAGATGCGGTCATGGCCATGCGCGGCGAGATCGACTGGCAACTGCATCAAGCCGCCGACCCGCAACTGGCGCTGGCCGAGAACGCCTACCCGAACATGGGTAAACAACGCTGGGAAATCGGCATGGCGGTGCACGAGAGCAACCGTCAGTTGGCCTACGCCGTCGAAGAGGCGCTGGAAGGGTTGATCCGCGAGGGTGCGGTGCAAGCCCTTTATAGCCATTACGGCCTGCGCTACGACGTGCCCGAGATGTATCAATAGGAGCTGCGATGAACTGGCGAGCGTGTTGTCTGTTGGCCTGCTGGCTGCCGTTGCTGGCGGCGGCCGCGCCGGTCGACCCAGGGCCGGACCCGGTGCCGTCGGTGATGTGGGCCTTCTATCACAAGCAGATGCTGGGCGATGCGCCGTTCGTGTTCGATGAGCGGGTCAAGCTGCTGGCGCCGCCGTTCGCCGAGGACGCGCGCCAGGTGCCGCTGGAAATCGACGCCCGGGCATTCAAGGGCGAGGTGGTGAGAATCCTCGCCTGGGCCGAGTTGAATCCCTTGCCCAAGATCGTCGACTTCGAACCCCTGGACGGGGTGCTGCCGTGGCTGGCGATCCGCATCCGTATCGAGCAGGCCACGCCGCTGCGCGCGGCGGTACAGACCCGGGACGGCCTGTGGCACGTTGGCTCGACCCTGATCGACGCCGCGGGTGGCGGCTGCACGGCGCCGAGCGTGGTGCGCACCCAGCCAGGCTGGGAAGAGCACATCGGTGAAGTGCTCGGCGGCCGTTATCCGCGGGACCACTTCAGCCGCTTGCGCCTGCAAGTGGCCCATCCGATGGACAACGGCATGGTGGGCGGGATCCCGGAATTTTTCCTCAACCACGCTGAACTGCGCGACCAGGACGACCGGCTCATGGCCCGCCTGGAGCTGTTCCCGGCGGTCAGCGAAAACCCCAGCCTGGCCTTCGATATCGAAGGGGCAGGGCAGACGCGCCTGCTGCTGCGTGACAACAGCGGCAACCAATTTTCCGCAACCCTGCCCTGAGCCCAAGGAGTACGTGATGCGCTGGATGCTGTTGTTGTGCCTGTCGCTGAGCCTGCCCGCCCTGGCGGATCTGGACTATGCGCTCAGCCCGCGGCAGATCGCCGAAGACACCTGGCTGCTGGAGGGCAGCACCGACAATTTTGCCAAGGCCAATGGCGGCAACATCGTCAACACCGCGTTCATCGTCACCACCCAAGGGGTGGTGGTGATCGACAGCGGGCCTTCCAAACGCTACGGCGAAGCGATGCGCAAGGCGATTGCAGCGGTCACCGACAAGCCGGTGATCCAGTTGCTGTTGACCCATCATCACCCTGACCACGTGCTGGGTAACCAGGCGTTCAGCGACGTGCCCATTGGCGCGTTGCCCGGCACCACCGTGCTCCTGCAACAGCAGGGGGACGCCATGGCCGAGAATATGTACCGGATGGTCGGCGACTGGATGCGCGGCACCGAAGTGGTGTTGCCGACCCAGGCCCTGGCGCCGGGAGTGAACCGTTTTGGGAATCACGATTTGCAACTGCTGAGCCTGGGTGGGCATACCGGCGCAGATCTGGCTATTCTCGACCAGAAAACCGGCGTGCTGTTTGCCGGTGATCTGGTGTTTTATCAGCGGGCCCTGACCACGCCCAACAGCCCGGGATTGTCGGTGTGGCTGGCCGACATCGCCACCCTGCAGGGCTTGCCCTGGACGCAGGTGGTGCCCGGTCACGGGCCGGTGGCCAACGATGCACGACCGTTCGAGCAGATGCGTGACTACCTGGCCTGGCTCGACCAGTTACTGCGTGACGGCGCCGCCAACGGCAGTGACATGGGCGAGATGATCCGCAGCCCCATCCCCGAGCGCTTCGCCGCCATCAACCTCAGCCGCTATGAATTGATCCGCAGCGTCAGTCATTTGTACCCGCGCTATGAGCGTGAGCAGATGAAGCGGATTGACGCCGCGTCTAATGGCCAGTAACCCCGCACCACCCCACTGACCACGCCGTGCCACCGCACTGCCGCGCCACGCCACCGCGCTACGGGGCCGCGTGGTACGGGAATCGGAATCGGACCCCCTACCAAGGAACTAACAATCTCCACACTGCGGGCAATTGTTGCCAGGGCGGTGGCGCCCAAGAATCTGCACCAGACCGGGAAAATTTCCCGGGTATAACAAAAACCGCAGAGGTAGCCGCCATGACCCAACCCGCACGTCGCCAACCCTTCGTCCTGTGTGCACTGCTCAGTGCCATGCTGCTGTCCGGCACGGCCCTGGCCGCCGTCAGCGACCAGGACATTCTCCAGGATCCGAAAAACCCGGAGCAGATTGTCACCAACGGTCTGGGCGTCCAGGGTCAGCGCTACAGCCCGCTGGACACCCTCAACGTCAGTAACGTCAAGGATCTGCGGCCCGTCTGGGCATTCTCCTTCGGCGGCGAAAAGCAGCGTGGCCAGCAAGCGCAGCCGATGATCAAGGACGGCGTGATGTACATGACCGGCTCCTACTCGCGGGTGTTTGCGGTGGACGCGCGCACCGGCAAGAAACTCTGGCAATACGATGCGCGCCTGCCCGATGACATCCGTCCCTGCTGCGACGTGATCAACCGTGGCGTGGCGCTGTACGGCGACCTGGTGTTCTTCGGCACCCTCGACGCCAAGCTGGTGGCCTTGAACAAGGACACCGGCAAAGTGGTCTGGAGCAAGAAAGTCGCCGACCACAAGGAAGGCTACTCCATCAGCGCCGCGCCCCTGGTGATCAACGGCAAGCTGATCACCGGGGTCGCCGGTGGCGAGTTCGGCGTGGTGGGCAAGATCGAAGCCTACGACCCGAAAAACGGCGATCTGTTGTGGAGCCGGCCAACGGTCGAAGGGCACATGGGCTATGTCTACAAGGACGGCAAGGCCGTGGAAAACGGCATTTCCGGTGGTGAAGCGGGCAAGACCTGGCCTGGCGACCTGTGGAAGACCGGCGGCGCGGCCCCGTGGTTGGGCGGCTACTACGACCCGGAAACCAACCTGCTGCTGTTCGGCACCGGTAACCCGGCTCCGTGGAACTCGCACCTGCGCCCTGGCGACAACCTCTATTCCTCGTCGCGCCTGGCCCTCAACCCGGACGACGGCACCATCAAGTGGCATTTCCAGAGCACGCCCCATGACGGTTGGGACTATGACGGGGTGAACGAACTGGTGTCGTTCAACTACAACGAAGGTGGCAAAGAGATCAAGGCGGCCGCCACCGCCGACCGCAACGGCTTCTTCTACGTGCTGGACCGCACCAACGGCAAGTTCATCCGCGGCTTCCCGTTTGTCGACAAGATCACCTGGGCCACCGGCCTGGATAAAGACGGCCGGCCGATCTACAACGAAGCCAGCCGTCCGGGTGCTCCCGGCAGCGAGGCCAAGGGCAGCTCGGTGTTTGTCGCGCCGGCGTTCCTGGGGGCCAAGAACTGGATGCCGATGGCCTATAACAAGGACACCGGGCTGTTCTATGTGCCGTCCAACGAGTGGGGCATGGACATCTGGAACGAAGGCATCGCCTACAAAAAAGGCGCGGCATTCCTCGGTGCCGGTTTCACCATCAAGCCGCTGAACGAAGACTACATTGGCGTGCTGCGGGCAATCGACCCGAAAACCGGCAAGGAAGTCTGGCGCCACAAGAACTTCGCGCCGCTGTGGGGTGGGGTGCTGACCACCAAGGGCAACCTGGTGTTCACCGGCACGCCGGAAGGCTTCCTGCAGGCGTTCAACGCCAAGACCGGGGAAAAAGTCTGGGAGTTCCAGACCGGTTCCGGGGTACTGGGTTCACCCGTGACCTGGGAAATGGACGGCGAGCAATACGTCTCGGTGCTCTCGGGCTGGGGCGGCGCCGTACCCCTGTGGGGCGGTGAAGTGGCCAAACGGATCAAGGATTTCAACCAGGGCGGCATGCTCTGGACCTTCAAGTTGCCGAAGGAGCTGGTGGCCAAGCACTGATCCACCACAAACCTGTAGGAGCGAGCTCGCTCGCGATGGTCGTTAACGATAACGCTGGAAGCCTGACACCCCACGGCGTTCTCGGATTCATCGCGAGCATGCTCGCTCCTACAGTGATCTGTGTGAAATCTACGACCAAATAATGAGAGCCCCCCTGCCAACGGCGCATACGTCTGGCTCGCGGGGCTCTCTACTATCGGTGCATCGCCTGTTTGCCGACAGGCATCGACCAAGACAGAGGCCCAGCATGATCTACGCACAACCCGGTACCCCAGGCGCTGTTGTTTCCTTCAAGCCGCGCTACGGCAATTTCATCGGCGGCGAATTTGTCGCCCCGATCAATGGCCAGTACTTCACCAACACCTCGCCGGTCACCGGCGAGGTGATCGCCGAGTTCCCGCGCTCCTGCGCCGCCGACATCGACCGCGCCCTGGATGCCGCCCACGCCGCGGCCGATGCCTGGGGCAAGACTTCGGCCCAGGACCGCTCCCTGGTGTTGTTGAAAATTGCTGATCGCATCGAACAGAACCTGGAAATCCTCGCGGTCACCGAGACCTGGGACAACGGCAAGGCTGTGCGCGAGACCCTCAACGCCGACGTTCCGCTGGCCGCCGACCACTTCCGTTACTTCGCCGGGTGCATCCGCGCCCAGGAAGGCGGTGCTGCCGAAATCAATGAACTGACCACCGCCTACCACTTCCACGAGCCCCTGGGCGTGGTCGGGCAGATCATCCCGTGGAACTTCCCGCTGCTGATGGCTGCCTGGAAGCTCGCTCCGGCGCTGGCCGCCGGCAACTGCATCGTGCTCAAGCCAGCCGAGCAGACGCCGCTGTCGATCATGGTCTTCGCCGAACTGATCGCCGACCTGCTGCCTGCTGGCGTGCTGAACATCGTCCAGGGTTTTGGTCGCGAAGCCGGTGAAGCCCTGGCCACCAGCAAGCGTATCGCCAAGATCGCCTTCACCGGCTCGACTCCGGTGGGCGCGCACATCATGCATTGTGCCGCCGAGAACATCATTCCGAGCACGGTGGAGCTGGGCGGCAAGTCGCCGAATATCTTCTTCGAAGACATCATGAATGCCGAGCCTGCGTTCATCGAGAAGGCCGCCGAAGGCCTGGTGCTGGCGTTCTTCAACCAGGGCGAAGTGTGCACGTGCCCGTCACGGGCGCTGGTGCAGGAGTCGATCTACGAGCCGTTCATGGCCGAGGTGATGAAGAAGATCGTCAAGATCAAGCGCGGCAACCCGTTGGACACCGAGACCATGGTCGGCGCCCAGGCGTCCGAGCAGCAATACGACAAGATCCTCTCGTACCTGCAGATTGCCCAGGAGGAGGGCGCCGAACTGCTCACGGGCGGTGCGGCCGAGCGCCTGGAGGGTGACCTGTCCAGCGGCTATTACATCCAGCCGACCCTGCTCAAGGGCCACAACAAGATGCGCGTGTTCCAGGAAGAAATCTTCGGTCCGGTGGTGGGTGTCACCACCTTCAAGGATGAAGCCGAGGCCCTGGCGATTGCCAACGACAGCGAGTTCGGCCTCGGTGCCGGCCTGTGGACCCGCGACATCAACCGCGCCTATCGCATGGGCCGGGCGATCAAGGCCGGGCGCGTGTGGACCAACTGCTACCACCTGTACCCGGCTCATGCCGCGTTTGGTGGCTACAAGAAGTCCGGGGTTGGCCGGGAAAACCACAAGATGATGCTCGACCACTACCAGCAGACCAAGAACCTGCTGGTGAGCTACGACATCAACCCGTTGGGGTTCTTCTGATTACCTGAGCACGACACAAAACCTGTGGGAGCGGGCGCCCGCTTGCGGCTTGCCCGCGATGGACATAGGTATCTACACAACTTTGTAGCGGCCTGTGGCGAGGGAGGAGCTTGCTACCGTGGCGGTCTCTGGGCCGTCCGTGGTGTTGGATTAGACCGAGTACATATCCATTTCTTCGGTAACGGCCACCTATGGTTCCGCTCTTACAGCGGCTCACTTTTGGGAGCCGGAATGCCGGCCCAGCCAAAAGTAAGCAAAAGGCTCTTGCCCCACCACTTGGTGCCTCGCTTAGGCTCGGCATGCCCGTACTCCGACATTGATTTGGGGGGTCGCCGCACTGGGCCATCCCTGGCCCAGTGCGGCTAAACCGGCGTCCTGCCGGTTTACCCCCCAAATCAATATCGGACTCCGGCCAGCGTGGTTAACGGGCGCCCAGAATCAAAAACAAAGCGAGGCGGCCTTAGAGCCGACCTGATCGCTAGGGCATGCGCGGTGTAGCTTCTACTTCCTCAGACGCTGACGAAGTCAGCCATCTTTTGATCTGGCTTTTGCTTTCGCTTTAGCTCTGGCTCTGGCTTTTGATCCTGGGCGCCCCGTTAACCACGCTGGCCGAACGCAGGCTTGAAGCCGTGGGCAACCCGGCAGGACGCCGGGTTAGCCGCCCCGCGCCATGGATGGCGCGTGGCGGCGGCCCACGGATTCAAGCCGGAGTGAGGGAACACCGAGCCCAAGCGAGGTGCCGAGTGGTGGGGTAAGAGCGTTTTGCTTACTTTTGCGCTCTCAAAAGTGAGCCGCTGTAAGAGCGGAACCATAGGTGGTCTTTACCGAAGAAATGGATATGTACTCGGACGTCGCACCACAGTTGTGTAGATACCTATGCCTATCGCGGGCAAGCGGAGCGCCGCCCGGCCAGCTCCCACAGGTCTGATGGTGTTTCTGAAAATCGGACAAACACCCCCTACCAAATCACCCCGCCAGCTCCTTCGAAAGTAGCATTCGGTCACCTAAAGTCCCGTGCATTAATGCGTGTACCGGAATCGCCCGGCACAAGAAGAGGAATGACCCATGTGGACTAAACCCGCGTTTACCGATCTGCGCATTGGCTTCGAAGTGACGATGTATTTCGCCAACCGTTGATTGACCACCCGGCCAGCCGTTGCGTTGGCCGGGCCTGCCATCTGGAGCAATGCCCATGCACATCCGTGTCCTCGGTTCCGCCGCCGGTGGCGGTTTTCCGCAGTGGAATTGCAATTGCCGCCAGTGCGCCGGCGTGCGCGCGGGCAGCCTGCGGGCGCAACGGCGGACGCAGTCGTCGATTGCCTTGAGTGACAACGGTGTGGATTGGGTGCTGTGCAACGCCTCGCCGGACATCCGCGTGCAACTGGAAAGTTTCCCTGCGCTGCAACCCGCGCGCCAGCTACGGGATACGGCGATTGCCGGGATCATCCTGATGGACAGCCAGATCGACCACTGCACCGGCCTGTTGAGCCTGCGCGAAGGTTGTCCGCACGCCGTGTGGTGCACCGAGCGGGTCCACCAGGACCTGAGCAGCGGTTTCCCCCTGTTCAACATGCTGACCCACTGGAACGGCGGCCTGCAGTGGCAGCCCATCGGCCTGGACCGCGCGCCGTTCAGCATCGCTGCTTGCGCGCACCTTGAGTTCCGGGCCATCCCGTTGGTCAGCAACGCACCGCCGTACTCGCCGAATCGTGGCAATCCGCAGCCGGGTGACACCATCGGCCTGTTCATCGAGGACCGGCGCAGCGGTGCTTCACTGTTCTATGCCCCGGGCCTGGGCCAGGTCGATGACGAGTTGCTGGGCTGGATGCAGCGCGCCGATTGCCTGTTGCTCGATGGCACGCTGTGGCGCGATGACGAGATGCGCCTGTGCGAAGTCGGCCAGAGCCTGGGTCGCGACATGGGGCACCTGGCGCAAAGCGGCCCGGGCGGCATGCTGGAGGTGCTGGAGGGGTTCCCACGCCAGCGCAAGGTGCTGATCCACATCAACAACACCAACCCGATCCTCGACCCGGACTCGGCCGAGCGGGCGGAGCTTGAGCGGCGCGGGATCGAAGTGGCCTATGACGGCCTGCACATCGACCTGTAGGGGCTTTCGCGAGCAGGCTGACTCGGACCCTTGTGGGAGCGGGCTTGCCCGCGATGCCCCCAGACCCCACCGAACCGCGAGGAGAAGCACCATGATTGACCAGGCAATGACCCCCAGCGAATTCGAAGCGGCCCTGCGTGCCAAGGGCGCCTATTACCACATCCATCACCCATTCCACCAAACCATGTACGCCGGGGGTGCCACTCGCCGGCAGATCCAGGGCTGGGTCGCCAATCGGTTCTATTACCAGTTGAACATCCCGCTCAAGGACGCGGCGATCCTGGCCAATTGTCCGGACCGCGACGTGCGTCGCCAGTGGTTGCAACGCCTGCTCGATCACGATGGCGCGCCGGGCAGCGAAGGCGGGATCGAAGCCTGGTTGCGCCTCGGCGAAGCCGTGGGGCTGACCCGCGAGCAAGTGTTGTCCCAGGAACTGGTGTTGCCGGGGGTGCGGTTTGCCGTGGATGCCTATGTCAATTTCGCCCGGCGCGCCTGCTGGCAGGAGGCGGCCAGCAGTTCGCTGACCGAGCTGTTCGCCCCGCAGATCCACCAGTCGCGCCTGGACGCCTGGCCCCAGCATTACCCCTGGATCGACCCGGCCGGCTACCAGTATTTCCGCACACGCCTGGGCCAGGCCCGTCGCGACGTCGAGCACGGGCTGCAGATCACCCTGGCGCACTACGTCACCGCCGCCGGCCAGCAACGGATGCTCGAGATCCTGCAGTTCAAGCTCGATGTGCTGTGGAGCATGCTCGATGCCATGAGCCTGGCCTACGAACTGGAGCGCCCGCCGTACCACACGGTGACCGCCGCCAATGTCTGGCACCGGGGGATCGCCCTGTGAGCCTGATCAAACGCGAACAGGCGCCGCTGCTGCGCCGGGGTTTTCGCCTGCAATGGGAACCGCGGCAGGACTGTCACGTGCTGCTGTACCCCGAGGGCATGATCAAGCTCAACGCCAGTGCCGGGCAGATCCTCAGCCTGGTGGACGGCCAGCGCAGTGTGGCGGCGATCATTGCCCAGCTGACGTCGAGTTTCCCCGGGGTGCCGGGGATCGACGAGGATGTCCTGGCATTCCTGGAGGTGGCCCATGCGCAATTCTGGATTGAGTGAGGCGCCACCCGGCCCCCCGCTATGGTTGCTGGCGGAGCTGACCTATCGGTGCCCGCTGCAATGCCCTTATTGCTCCAATCCGCTGGATTTTGCCCGGCACGGTGAGGAGTTGAGTACCGCCGAGTGGATCCGGGTGTTCCGCCAGGCCCGCGACATGGGCGCCGCGCAACTGGGCTTTTCCGGTGGCGAGCCGTTGGTGCGCCAGGACCTCGCCGAGCTGATCAAGGCCGCCCGGGACATGGGCTACTACACCAACCTGATCACCTCGGGCATTGGCCTGACCGAACAGAAAGTGCAGAATTTCAAGGTGGCTGGGCTGGACCATATCCAGATCAGTTTCCAGGCCGCCGACGAAGCGGTGAACAACATGCTCGCCGGCTCGCGCAAGGCCTTCGCCCAGAAGCTGGCCATGGCCCGGGCGGTCAAGGCCGAGGGTTACCCGATGGTGCTGAATTTTGTCACCCACCGGCACAATATCGACCGTATCGAGCAGATCATTGAGCTGTGCCTGGAGCTGGAGGCTGACTTTGTCGAGTTGGCCACCTGTCAGTTCTATGGCTGGGCCGAACTCAACCGGGTGGGCCTGCTGCCGACCCGCGACCAGTTGGAGCGCGCCGAGGCGGTCACCCAGGCTTACCGCCAGCGGCTCGAGGCCCAGGGCCATCCGTGCAAACTGATTTTCGTCACCCCGGACTACTACGAGGAGCGTCCCAAGACCTGCATGAACGGCTGGGCCAACCTGTTTCTCGACATCACCCCGGACGGCACCGCGTTGCCGTGCCACAGCGCCCGGCAATTGCCCGTGGCGTTTCCCAACGTGCGCGAGCACAGCATCGAGCACATCTGGAATGACTCGTTCGGCTTCAACCGCTTTCGCGGTGACGCCTGGATGAAGGAGCCGTGCCGTTCCTGCGATGAAAAGCACAAGGACCTGGGTGGCTGTCGCTGCCAGGCGTTCATGCTCACGGGGGATGCCGCCAACGCTGACCCGGTGTGCAGCAAGTCGGCGCACCATGGGGTGATCCTCAAGGCCCGGGAAGAAGCCGAGGCGCCGGGGCCGGGCATGGAGGCGCTGACGCTGCGCAATGAAAAGGCTTCACGGTTGATTTATCGCGGATAGCTCGCCAAGCCTGGTTCAGGCTTGGGGTACCCAATGGTCTGATTGCATTCACCAGCGGATCGGTTAGTGTGGCTGTTACCTTTCAAAACAATAAAAAACAGGCTTTCCAATGAGCCAGAGTCTCAGCCAACTGCGTAAGTTCGTTTCCCCTGAAATCATCTTCGGTGCCGGTTGCCGGCACAACGTCGGCAACTATGCCAAGACCTTCGGCGCCCGCAAGGTGCTGGTGGTCAGCGACCCGGGGGTGATTGCCGCCGGCTGGGTCGCGGATGTCGAGGCCAGCCTGCAGGCCCAGGGCATCGACTACTTCCTCTACAGCGATGTGTCGCCCAACCCGCGGGTCGAAGAAGTCATGCTCGGTGCCGAGCTGTATCGGGAGAATCACTGCGACGTGATTGTCGCGGTCGGTGGCGGCAGCCCGATGGACTGCGGCAAAGGCATTGGCATTGTGGTCGCCCACGGGCGCAGCATTCTCGAGTTCGAAGGCGTGGACACCATTCGTGTCCCCAGCCCGCCGCTGATCCTGATCCCGACCACTGCCGGTACTTCGGCGGATGTGTCCCAGTTCGTGATCATCTCCAACCAGCAGGAGCGCATGAAGTTCTCCATTGTCAGCAAGGCGGTGGTGCCCGACGTGTCGCTGATCGACCCGGAAACCACATTGAGCATGGACCCGTTCCTGTCGGCCTGTACCGGCATCGATGCGTTGGTGCATGCCATCGAAGCCTTTGTGTCCACCGGACACGGGCCGCTGACCGATCCCCATGCCCTGGAGGCGATGCGGCTGATCAATGGCAACCTGTTGCAGATGATTGCCAACCCGGCGGACATCGCCCTGCGGGAAAAAATCATGCTCGGCAGCATGCAGGCCGGGCTGGCGTTCTCCAACGCGATCCTGGGCGCGGTGCATGCCATGTCCCATAGCCTGGGTGGCTTTCTCGACCTGCCGCACGGGCTGTGCAACGCGGTGCTGGTGGAGCACGTGGTGGCGTTCAACTACAGCTCGGCGCCGGAGCGCTTCAAGGTGATCGCCGAGACCTTTGGCATCGACTGCCGTGGCCTTAACCACCGGCAGATCTGCGGGCGCCTGGTGGAGCACCTGATCGCCCTCAAGCATGCCATCGGTTTCCACGAAACCCTGGGCCTGCATGGGGTCAGTACGGCGGATATCCCGTTCCTCTCGCAACACGCGATGGATGACCCGTGCATTCTCACCAATCCGCGCGAGTCCAGTCAGCGGGATGTCGAGGTCGTCTATGGCGAAGCCCTCTGACCAGCAGCAACAGGCGCTGGCCGGGCTGCTGGGGCTGGGCAATCACTCGGCCCGCAAGAGTCATTACCCGGAGCTGGCAGCGCGCCTTAAAGAGTTGGAAGCGGAGCGCAATCGCTACAAGTGGCTGTTCGAAAACGCCGTGCACGGGGTGTTCCAGGCCAGCCTGCTGGAGGGCATGCGCGCGGCCAACCCGGCGTTGGCGCGGATGCTCGGCTACGCAGACCCGCAGGATGTGCTGTTCTCCCTGACAGACCTGGCCGACACGCTGTTTGTCGGTGGTGCCCGCGAGCTGGAACAGATTCGCGAGATCCTGCAACGCGAGCGCAGCCTGCTGGGCTACGAGACCCAGTTGCGGCGCAAGGACGGCAGCGCGCTGGACGTGCTGATGAACCTGTTGCTCAAGCCCGATCAGGAAGGGTTGGTGGAAGGGTTTGTCGCCGACATCACCGAACGCAAACTGGCCCAGGAGCGCCTGCAACAGCTCAATGATCAACTGGAGCAGCGGGTCACCGCGCGCACCGACGAATTGCTCGAGGCCAACCGCAACCTGCAACAGCAGATCGCCGAGCGCGAGCAGATCGAGCATGCCCTGCGTGAAGCCCGGGACGCCGCCCAGGCTGCCAACCACAGCAAGGACAAGTACCTGGCGGCGGCCAGTCACGACCTGCTGCAACCGCTCAACGCCGCGCGGCTGCTGGTCTCGACCCTGCGCGAGCGCCATCTGCCGGAGGTCGAGCAGGTGTTGGTGGAACGCACCCATCAGGCCCTGGAAGGGGCCGAGGACCTGCTGACCGACTTGCTGGACATCTCGCGCCTGGACCAGGCCGCGGTAAAGCCCGACGTGGCCCTGTATCGGCTCGACGAACTGCTCGGCCCGCTGGTCTCGGAGTTCCAGTCGGTGGCTCAAGCTGCGGGGCTGAACTTGCGGGTGCGCATGGGGGACTTCGGAATCCGTACCGACCTGCGGCTGATGACCCGTATCCTGCGCAACTTCCTCAGCAATGCCTGCCGCTACACCGAGCAGGGCAGCATCCTGCTGGCCGCCCGCCGGCGGGGCGCGGCCTTGCGCCTGGAAGTCTGGGACACCGGGCGCGGCATTGCCGCAGATCGTCTGGACTCGATCTTCCTCGAATTCAATCAGCTGGATGTCGGCCGTGCGGCCGACCGCAAGGGGGTCGGCCTGGGCCTGGCGATTGTCGAGCGGATCGCCAAGATCCTCGATTACCGGGTTCAGGTGCATTCCTTGCCGGGACGCGGGTCGATGTTCAGCATCGATGTGCCGATCTGCGACGACATCCCGTTGCCCATCAGCCTCGCGGTGCCCCAGGCGGGCACCGGCAATCCGCTGCCGGGCCGCCGCTTGCTGGTGCTGGACAACGAAGTGAGCATCCTGCAGAGCATGAGTGCGTTGCTTGGGCAGTGGGGCTGCGAGGTGGTCACGGCCACGGATGAAAGCTCGGCCCTGAGCAACTTGATGGGCCAGGCTCCGGAACTGATTCTGGCGGACTATCACCTGGACCACGGGGTGGTGGGCAGTGAGGTGGTGCGGCATTTGCGCGAGCATTTCCAGCAGGTGATCCCGGCGGTGATCATCACTGCCGACCGCACCGACCAATGTCGGCAATCCTTGCACAGACTGGATGCGCCGTTGCTCAACAAACCGGTGAAACCCGGCAAGTTGCGCGCGGTGCTGAGCCAGTTGCTGGGCTGAGCTGCGCTCATTGGCGGCCTTGGGCGTACGACGTTTCGTTTCGCGTGTCGCCAATGCTAGTCTTGGGAAATGCCGCTGACAGGGAGCCCCCATGGGCAATCACAAGATCGAGATCCGTCGCAGCAACGTCGAGAAAATCCTCCTGGCCGCGGAAAAAGTCTTCGCCGAAAAAGGCTTTGGCAGCACCGCGATGGCGGACATTGCCAGGGAAGTGCAATTGCCGCGCTCCAACCTGCATTACTACTTCAGCACCAAGACCGAACTTTACAGCGCCGTGCTCTTCGACTTGCTGGAAGTGTGGAAACAGGACGCGCTGTGCTTCGAGATGTTCGATGATCCACGGGTGGTGTTGAGCAGCTACATCCGCGCGAAAATGCAGCACTCACGTAGCCGCCCCTATGGCTCGAAAGTCTGGGCCAACGAAATCATCCATGGCGCACCGACCCTGGGCCTGGCGCTGGACGCCAGCCTGTACGACTGGGCCAAGATGAAAGAAGCGAAAATCCGCCAATGGGTCGACGACCAGCGCATCCTCCCGGTCGAGCCTTCCAGCCTGCTGTACATGATCTGGGCCTCGACCCAGCACTACGCCGACTTCGACCATCAGGTGAACATTCTCAACGAGCACCAGCCGCTGTCGGACATGCAGTTCGAGAGGGCGGTGCAGACGGTGACCAGTGTGATCTTGCGCGGGATTGGGTTGGAGCCTTGAGGTCGGGATTGTCCGGGCTGACTTCATCGCGAGCAAACGGGCGGCGCTCCGTCTGCTCGCGATGACGATCGGTCAGATAGCGACGTGGTAGGGATTACGCGGATCATGGTTCCAGTCGAGGAAGGGTTTGCCGTTATCGACCGGCACCATCTCGATGCAATCCTGCACCGGGCAGGTGATCTGGCACAGGTTGCAGCCCACGCATTCGTCGTCGATCACCTGGTACTTGTGGCTGCCGTCGGCCTGCTTGAGGCTGGCAACGGCCTGGTGCGAGGTGTCTTCGCAGGCGATGTGGCAACGTCCGCAGCCGATGCAGGCCTGCTGGTCGATCCGGGCGATCACCTGGTAGTTGATGTCCAGGTACTTCCAGTCGGTGGTGTTGCCCACCGCGCGCCCCGCGAAGTCCTGCACGCTGGCGTAACCTTGGCTGTCCATCCAGCGCGACAGGCCGTCCTTCATGTCCTCGACGATCCGGAAGCCGTGCAGCATTGCCGCCGTGCACACTTGCACCGCGCCGCTGCCCAGGGCCATGAATTCGGCGGCGTCGCGCCAACTGCCGATGCCACCGATGCCGCAGATTGGCAGGCCCTGGGTCTGCGGGTCACGGGCGATTTCGGCGACCATGTTCAAGGCAATCGGCTTGACCGCCGAGCCGCAGTAACCGCCGTGGGTACTCTGGGTGCCGACCATGGGCAGGGCGACCATGCGGTCGAGGTCGACGCTGGTGATTGAGTTGATGGTATTGATCAGTGACACCGCATCGGCCCCACCACGATGGGCCGCCCGGGCGGCGACGCGGATGTCGGTGATGTTCGGCGTGAGCTTGACGATCACCGGCAGCGAGCAATAGGTCTTGCACCAGCGGGTCACTTGTTCGACGTATTCCGGCACCTGGCCCACCGCCGCGCCCATGCCGCGCTCCGGCATGCCGTGGGGGCAGCCGAAGTTCAGCTCGATGCCGTCCGCGCCGGTGGCTTCAACCAGCGGCAGGATGTGTTTCCACGACTCCTCGACGCAGGGCACCATCAGCGAGACGATCAGGGCGCGGTCCGGCCAGTCTTTCTTGACCTGGGTGATTTCCCGCAGGTTGATCTCCAGCGAGCGGTCGGTGATCAGTTCGATGTTGTTGATGCCCATGACTTCACGGTTGGCGCCAAAGTGCGCGGAGTAGCGCGATGACACGTTGACCGCCGCCGGGTCCTCGCCCAGGGTTTTCCAGACCACGCCGCCCCAACCGGCCTCGAAGGCTCGAACCACGTTGTAGGCCTTGTCGGTGGGCGGTGCTGAAGCCAGCCAGAAGGGGTTGGGCGCCTTGATGCCGGCGAAGACAATCGAGAGATCGGCCATTACGCAGCCTCCACGTTGAGCATGAGTCGGGCATGCATGGCTTGCGCGGCGAGTTTGCCGTGCTGCACCGCTTGCACGGTAAGGTCCTGGTCGAGGCTGGTGCAGTCGCCCCCGGCATAGACCCCGGGAATGCTGGTTTGCATCTGTTCGTCCACCTGGATTCGCCCGCCCTGGCGCTGCAGTTGGCTGGCCAGCGGATCGCTCAGGGCGTGCTCGTCAAAGCTCTGGCCGATGGCCTTGAAAATGGCATCGGCGGCCAGTTCGAAGGTCTCGCCGGTGGTGACCAGCCGCCCCTCATCCATGCGGGTGCGGGCGAAGCGCATGCCGCGGACCAGGCCCTGGTCGTCGAGCAGTACTTGCTCGGGTTGGGCCCAGGTCAGCAGGCGCACCTGGTTGGCCTTGGCGATGTCCTGTTCATGGTCGGTGGCGCCCATGTCCGGCACACCCCGGCGGTATACCAGGTTGACGTCGCGGGCGCCGAGGCGGGCCATTTGCACCGCCATGTCGATGGCGGTGTTGCCGGCGCCGAGGACGATGCAATGCTCGGCCAGGGGCAGTTGGCTGAGGTCATCGGTCTGGCGCAGTTCGCGGATGTAATCGGTGGCGGCCAGCATCCCCGGCGCGTCCTCGTGGGGCAGCCCCAGTTGTTTGCTGGCGGCCAGGCCGAGGCCGAGGAACACGGCGTCGAACTGTTGGTGCAGGTCGCTGAGGCTCAGGTTGTCGCCAAGCTTGTGCCCGTGGCGGATTTCGATGCCGCCGATTTGCAGGAGGAAATCCAGCTCGTGCTGGGCGAAGTCATCCACCAGCTTGTACTTGGCGATCCCGTATTCATTGAGACCACCGGCTTTTTCCCGGGCTTCGAAGATCACCACGTCATGGCCGTGCATGGCACTGCGGTGCGCGCAGGACAATCCGGCGGGCCCGGCGCCGACCACAGCAATGCGCTTGCCGGTGGCGGCGGCGCGCTGGAACGGATGCTCGCGAAAGTGTGCGTTGTCGATGGCGTAGCGTTGCAACAGGCCGATCAGTACCGGCGCGCACTCTTCGGCGTTGTTGCGCACGCAGGCATGCTGGCAGAGGATTTCGGTCGGGCAGACCCGGGCGCAACTGCCGCCGAGAATGTTCGCCGAGAGGATTTTCTGCGCGGCGCCCTGGACGTTGTCCTGGTGGATGTTGCGGATGAAGGAGGGGATGTCGATCTCGCTGGGGCAGGCGTTGACGCACGGCGCGTCGTAGCAGTACAGGCAGCGCGAGGCTTCGACCTCGGCCTGGCGCGCGGTGAGGGGCGGGGCCAGGTCGCTGAAATGGCCGGCGAGGGTGGCGCCATCCTCAAGGGGATGGGGCAAGTGGCTCAGGGAATTGATCACGGTCTTGGCCTCACGGTTATTTGAGGGTTTGCCTCTGACGGGCATTGGTTTTTGTATGGCCTGTGTGGGCCCGGATCTCAGCGTTTCACTGCCACCGGCTTGTGCAATTCGGCGCGCTTGCTCAGCAGGTCGAATACCGCCGGGTAGGCCGGGCGTTCGATGTAGCGCCCGGCCCCCCGTTCGGCCCGCAGGTCGCCATCGGCCCAGACCAGCCGGCCCTGGCTGATGGTATGGCTGGGAATGCCGCGCACGGTCTTGCCTTCGAAGATGTTGAAGTCGACTTGCTGGTGATGGGTCTTGGCCGAGATGGTGCGAGTGCCGTGTGGATCCCACAGCACCAGGTCGGCATCGGCGCCCACGCGGATCGCGCCCTTGCGCGGGTAGAGGTTGAAGATCTTCGCGGTGTTGGTGGAGGTCAGCGCCACGAACTCCTGCATCGACAGCCGCCCGCTGTTGACGCCTTCATCCCAGAGCACTGCCATGCGGTCTTCGATGCCGGCCGTGCCATTGGGGATCTTGCTGAAGTCGTCGCGACCGGCGGCTTTCTGATCGGCGCAGAAACAGCAGTGGTCGGTGGCGGTGGTGTGCAGGTTGCCCGATTGCAGGCCGTGCCAGAGCGCCTCTTGGTGGCCGCGGGGGCGGAAGGGCGGGCTCATCACGTAGCCGGCGGCGGTGTGCCAGTCCGGGTGCTGGTAGACGCTGTCGTCCAGCAGCAGGTGCCCAGCCAGCACTTCACCGTAGACCGGTTGCCCCTTGCTGCGGGCATAGGTGATTTCGTCCAGGGCTTCCTTGGTCGAGACGTGCACCAGGTACAGCGGCGTGCCAAGGGTTTCGGCGATGCGGATCGCCCGGCTGGCCGCCTCACCCTCGACCTGTGACGGACGCGACAGCGGGTGCGCTTCAGGCCCGGTCATGCCCTGGGCCATCAACTTGCGTTGCAGGTGGTAGACCAGTTCGCCGTTTTCCGCGTGTACGGTCGGCACGGCCCCGAGTTCCAGGCAGCGCTCGAAGCTGGCCACCAGGGTGTCGTCGGCCGCCATGATGGCGTTCTTGTAGGCCATAAAGTGCTTGAAGCTGTTGACCCCATGCTGGCTGACCAACTCGGCCATTTCCTCGCGGACCTGCTCGCTCCACCAGGTGATGGCGACATGAAAGCCGTAGTCCGCGGCGGACTTCTCGGCCCAGCCGCGCCATTGATGAAACGCTTCGAGCAGGGACTGCTGGGGGTTGGGGATCACGAAGTCGATGATCGAGGTGGTGCCGCCGGCAAGGCCCGCGGCGGTGCCGCTGTAGAAGTCTTCGCTGGCCACTGTGCCCATGAAGGGCAGTTGCATGTGGGTGTGAGGGTCGATGCCGCCGGGCATCAGGTACTGCCCGCTGCCATCGAGCACTTCGCAGCCTGCGGGAACTTCCAGGTTGTTACCGATGGCTTTGATCAGGCCGTCGGCGCAGAGGACATCGGCGCGGTAACTTTCATCATGGGTAATAACAGTGGCGCCACGGATCAACAGAGACATTCCGAGTTCCTCGCAGGCAAGACCGGCTTGTGCCGGTTCTAAGTGTTTTATATGTAGCAGGCTAAGGAAGTTATATTCCTGTCAGCGCTGTCAGGATTAAACGCTAGCTGGAGTTAAGCGAATGAGCAAGAATATTTTTTATATGCTTATAACAATCTTAAGTTATTGAATATAAAAGGATAAAAGTGAAAATTCGCATATTGGTGCAGCCGTTCACCATTTTGACGCACTTGACAGGAACCCAATATGGTCGAGATTTGTCATGTGAAATCAGCCATTTGAGGTCAGCCTGTGGCGCTTGAGAAATTCATCTATAAATATAACGCACCAGAATGAGTCCTGACGGGTTGGACAACTTGCCTGGCAGTTAGCCTGAGTGTGCGGGCGGGTTGTTGCAGACGGGATAGTTTTGAAACAGAAACCAATTGATATCAGTTGTTTACATGGATTTTACTGATCCGCAGCAAAGCCTGGCAGCGTCGGCGGCACGCTTATTGATTGCCGCCGCTGACACCTTGGCCGGTCGGTAAAAGTCGTCAGTTCTCCGGCCATCGTTTGGCTCGCGGATACTCCGTTGGCCAGCCCGATGAGCAAAATAATCAAAAGAACAGTGGAGCGGCCATGCAACAGAACAGATCCCAGGTCACCGAGCGCGACGGGTTGTACGAACTGGACGCCGGCAGTGACGTCCTCGACAGCCCCAGGTACAACCACGACATTGCCCCGACCAAGGTGCACGAGCGCACCTGGAACAAATGGCACATCACCGCCCTGTGGGTCGGCATGTCGATCTGCGTGCCGACCTACACCCTGGGCGGGGTGCTGACGGCGTACTTCGGCCTGAGCGTCGGCGAAGCGCTGCTGGCGATCCTGCTGGCCAACGTCATCGTCCTGATTCCACTGACCCTCAATGCGTTTGCCGGGACCAAGTACGGTATTCCGTTCCCGGTATTGCTGCGCTCCTCCTTCGGGGTGATTGGCTCCAACGTGCCCTGTCTGATCCGCGCCCTGGTGGCCTGCGGCTGGTTCGGCATCCAGACCATGTTCGGCGGGCTGGCGATCCACCTGTTCCTGGGCTCGATCTTCGAGGGCTGGAAATCCCTCGGCGGTACCGGCGAGGTCATTGGCTTCATGGTGTTCTGGGCCCTGAACCTGTGGGTAGTGCTGCGCGGGGCCGAGTCGATCAAATGGCTGGAGACGCTGTCGGCGCCGCTGTTGGTACTGGTGGGGCTGGGGCTGCTGGTGTGGGCCATGCCGAACGTTTCCATGACCGAGTTGCTGGCGCAGTCGCCCAAGCGCCCGGAAGGCGCCAGCGTCTGGAGTTACTTTTTCGCCGGGTTGACCGCCATGGTCGGCTTCTGGGCCACCCTGTCGTTGAACATTCCGGATTTCAGCCGCTACGCCAAAAGCCAGAAGGACCAGATCGTCGGGCAAATCATTGGCCTGCCGCTGACCATGTTCCTGTTCGCCGCCCTGGGCGTAGTGCTCACTGCTGCTTCGGAAAAGCTGGTGGGGGTGACAGTGTCCGACCCGGTGACCCTCATCGGCCACATCCAGAGCCCGCTCTGGGTCGCGCTGGCCATGGCCTTGATCATCATCGCGACCTTGTCCACCAACACCGCGGCGAACATCGTGTCGCCCACCAATGACTTCCAGAACCTGGCACCCAAACTGATCAACCGGACCACGGCAGTGATGCTCACCGGATTCGTGGGCCTGGCCCTGATGGGCCATGAGTTGCTGAAAAAACTGGGCTGGATTGTCTCCGAGATCAGCCTTGAGTCGGTGTACTCCAACTGGCTGCTGGGTTATTCGAGCTTGCTCGGACCGATTGCCGGGATCATGGTGGTGGACTATTTCCTGATCAAGAAACAGCGACTGGACCTGGCGGGGCTGTACCGCGATGACGTGTACCCGGCATGGAACTGGTTCGGTTTCGTCGCGTTCGGCGTACCGGTGGTGCTGACCCTGCTGTCCCTGGGCAGCGATGCGTTCAGTTGGTTCTACAGCTACGGCTGGTTCACCGGTTCGGCCCTGGGAGGCCTGATTTACTACGGGTTGTGCACGATGCGGCCGGACGCTTCCATTGCGAAATCGGCGGTATGACTGCAGGCCTCATCGCGGGCAAGCCCGCTCCCACAGAGCGGAGCATTTGCCTGGTACCTGACAAAACAATAACAGCCTGAGGAGATCCCCATGAACGCGGCCGTAGACGTTCTGCAATCGAACCATCAGCACATCAATCGCGACCGCCTGTGGCAGTCGCTCATGGAACTGGCCAAGCTCGGCGCCACGGTCAAGGGCGGCGTCTGTCGCCTGGCGCTGACTGACCTTGACCGCCAGGCCCGGGACATCTTTGTGCGCTGGTGCGAGGACGCTGGGTGCAGCGTGAGCATCGATGCCGTCGGCAACATTTTTGCCCGTCGCCCGGGGCGCAACCCGGACTTGCCGCCGGTGATGACCGGCAGCCACATCGACACCCAACCCACCGGCGGCAAGTTCGACGGCTGTTTTGGCGTGCTGGCCGGGGTCGAAGTGCTGCGCACGCTCAACGACCTGGGAGTAGAGACCGAGGCGCCACTGGAAGTGGTGGTCTGGACCAACGAAGAGGGCTCGCGTTTTGCCCCGTGCATGATGGGTTCCGGGGTGTTTGCCGAAAAGTTCACCCTGGAAGAAACCCTGGCCAAGGTCGATGCCGAGGGGGTGAGCGTCGGTGAAGCCCTCAACGCCATCGGTTATGCCGGGCCGCGCCAGGTCAGCGGGCATGCGGTGGGGGCCTACTTTGAAGCGCACATCGAGCAAGGACCGATCCTGGAGGACGAGCGCAAGACGATCGGCGTGGTGATGGGGGCGCTGGGGCAGAAATGGTTCGATCTCAAGCTGCGCGGTGTCGAGGCCCACGCCGGACCGACGCCGATGCACCTGCGCAAGGACGCCCTGGTGGGCGCTGCCGTGATCGTCGGCGCGGTCAATCGCGCGGCCCTTGGTCATCAGCCCCACGCCTGTGGCACCGTTGGTTGCCTGCAAGCCTATCCGGGATCGCGCAACGTGATCCCCGGCGAGGTGCGCATGACCCTGGACTTCCGGCATCTGCAGCCGGCGCGCCTGGACTCGATGATCGACGAGGTGCGCCACGTGATCGACAGTACCTGTCAGGAGCACGGCCTGACCTATGAGCTGACGCCGACCGCCGATTTCCCGCCGTTGTACTTCGACCAAGGCTGTGTCGAGGCCGTACGCGGCGCGGCCCAGGGCTTGGGCCTGTCCCATATGGACATCGTCAGTGGCGCGGGGCATGACGCGATCTTCCTCGCTGAGCTGGGCCCGGCCGGGATGATCTTCGTGCCGTGCGAGGGCGGCATCAGTCACAACGAAATTGAAAACGCCGCGCCAGACGACCTGGCGGCGGGTTGTGCGGTGTTGTTGCGGGCGATGCTGGCGGCATCGGCGGCGATTGCCAAGAGGTAGGGGGGCTCAGCCCAAGGCATAAAAAAGGTTCTTCACGGATTACCGGGAAAGACGCTCTTGATCTTCATGAAAAAGAACTCGCTATCCCGGTAACCGTACGCCATTCGCTTGATGACCTTTATTCGATTATTTATTCCTTCCAACTGACCGGTGTGCATCGGCCAGCGAACCCGGCTGACGATGCCCCGCCAGTAAGTCTTTAGCCGTTTGGCGAACTGGATCAGTGCCGGTATTTCGCTTTCATGCGCATGGCGCAGCCATTGCTTCCAGGCCGATCGCCAACCCCAAGCGGTGCTCGGCGTCCAAAGCGTTTTGAGTTCAGTCTTCATCAAATAGACCTTCATCAACGCGTGGTTGGCCGCCAGCAGATCCTCCAAGCGGACCTGTTGCTCCGGTGTTTTCAGGTTCTGCGGGTTGCGCAGGAGCAGCCAACGCGCCTGCTTGATGACCTGTCGGGCCGGCTTGTCATGACGCAGTCGATTGGCTTCGTCGACACGAACCCGATCAATCACCTCTCGGCCATACTTGGCCACCACATGGAAGAGGTCGTAGACCACTCGCGCGTTGGGACAGTGCTGACGAACCTCCAGGTCAAAAGCGGTGTTCATGTCCATTGCCACCGCTTCGATTCGGGCGCATCCCTCTGGCCCCAGCTCTTCGAAAAACGGCCTGACCGCCGCCCGGCTGCGGCCTTCGCCGATCCACAGCACTCGTCGTGTATCCGCATCCAGCACCACACTGGCGTAACGATGGCCCTTGAACAGGGCGAACTCGTCCATCACCAGACGCCGTGGTTGCGCCTTCGGCAGATCGCTCAATGCCGCTTGCAAGGCACGACGCTCCAGCAACCGAACGGTGTCCCAATGCAGCCCAAACATCTGCGCCACGTGCAGCGTGGGAAGGCGCTCACAGGCTTGAATGACCGCCTCTGCCAGACGCCGCGTCATGCGGGCATAGCGATCCAGCCAACTGACGGCCTCCATGCGTTTACCACAGTCGCGGCAACCAACGCGTCGGAGCAAAACGCTCAGGCGCACCGCACGACCGAGAATGGGCAAATCACGAATGACTCGCTCGCAATACTCATGCGTGGTTGAACAGGGTTTTTGGCACCCGCCACAGGAAGGGAATCGGGTGGCGTGGGGTGTCAGATCGATCTGGAGGGCGTCACCATCAGGCTTGATCGTGACGACAGAAAAGCCCTCCCAAAAAGGAAGGAAAGTATTAATATCGCGCATAAGAACGCCGGTTTGTTAGATGTGTTTGCTCGCACGAACATCATCAATCAAATCGGCGTTCTTGTTTCTGTGTTTCCCGGGATTCCGTGAAGAACCATAAAAAAACCCGCCGTAATCGGCGGGTTTTTTCGTGCAACGCGAAGATTACTCTTCGATGTTGCCCATGGCGGTGGTGTTGAAGCCGCCGTCCACGTACATGATTTCGCCGCTGATGCCGGACGCCAGGTCCGAGCACAGGAACGCGCCGGCATTGCCGACTTCGTCGATGGTGACGTTACGACGCAGCGGGGTTTGCGCTTCGTTGGCGGCCAGCATTTTGCGGAAGTTCTTGATGCCGGAAGCCGCCAGGGTGCGGATCGGGCCAGCCGATACGCAGTTCACGCGGGTACCGTCCGGGCCCAGGGAGCCGGCCAGGTAACGTACGCCAGCTTCCAGGGAAGCCTTGGCCATGCCCATTACGTTGTAGTTCGGCATGGTGCGCTCGGCGCCCAGGTACGACAGGGTCAGCAGGCTGCCGTTGCGGCCTTTCATCATTTCGCGACCAGCCTTGGCCAGGGCCACGAAGCTGTAGGCGCTGATGTCGTGGGCAATGCGGAAACCGTCACGGGTGGTGGCTTCGGTGAAGTCGCCGTCCAGTTGGTCGCCCGGGGCGAAGCCGACGGAGTGCACGATGCAGTCCAGGCCGTCCCACTTCTTGCTCAGTGCTTCGAAGACCTTGGCGATTTCTTCATCGCTGGCCACGTCGCACGGGAAGCACAGCTCAGGGCTAGAGCCCCAGCCTTGTGCGAACTCTTCGACGCGACCCTTGAGTTTGTCGTTCTGATAAGTGAAGGCAAGCTCAGCGCCCTCGCGATGCATGGCGGCAGCGATGCCGGATGCGATGGACAGCTTGCTGGCGACACCGACGATCAGTACGCGCTTACCGGCGAGAAAACCCATGTGTTGCTCCTCTTTCAGGTTATTGCGCAGTGGCTGGTGCCAGGAAAGCGGCTTCCAGCAACTGCTGTGTATACGGATGTTGGGGGGCGGCAAAGATACCTTGCGCGTCTCCCTGTTCGACCACTTGGCCATGCTTGACCACCATCAACTGGTGGCTAAGCGCTTTCACCACAGCCAGGTCATGGCTGATAAACAGATACGTCAGGTTGTACTTGCTTTGCAGTCTGCGCAGCAGTTCAACCACTTGGCGTTGCACGGTGCGGTCCAGAGCCGAAGTCGGCTCGTCCAGCAAAATCAACGCCGGTTTTAGCACTAAAGCCCGGGCAATGGCGATTCTTTGCCGTTGCCCACCGGAAAATTCATGGGGGTAGCGGTGCCGGGTTGCCGGGTCCAGTCCTACCTCCTCAAGGGCTGCAATGATAGCCAGCTCCTGTTCGGCTTGCGTACCGATCTTGTGGATCTGCAAGCCTTCGCCGACGATCTGGCTCACGCACATGCGTGGGCTCAGGCTGCCGAAGGGGTCCTGGAAGACCACTTGCATCTCCCGCCGCAGCGGCCTGACCTGCTGCTGCGTCAAGCCGTCCAGCTGCTTGCCTTCAAAGCGGATCGCGCCTTTGCTGGCGATCAGACGCAAAATCGCCAGGCCCAGGGTCGATTTTCCCGAGCCACTCTCGCCGACAATGCCCAGGGTCTGACCCTGGGGCAGGCTGAAGTTGATGCCGTCCACCGCTTTTACGTAATCGACCGTCTTGCGCAAGAAGCCTTTCTTGATCGGGAACCAGACTTTCAGGTCCTCGACTTGCAGCAGCGGCGGCCCGATTTCATTGGTTGCAGGCTGCCCGCTGGGCTCGGCGGCCAACAGCTCACGGGTGTACGGATGCTGCGGCGCTCGAAACAATTGTTCACAGGATGCCTGTTCGACGATGCAACCGCGCTGCATGACACATACCCGATGCGCAATTCTTTGCACCAGGTTCAAATCGTGGCTGATCAGCAGCAGCGCCATGCCCAGGCGCGCCTGCAACTCCTTGAGCAACTCGAGGATTTTCAGCTGCACGGTGACGTCCAGCGCAGTGGTCGGTTCGTCGGCGATCAGCAGTTCGGGCTCGTTGGCCAGGGCCATGGCGATCATCACCCGCTGGCGTTGGCCGCCGGACAACTCGTGGGGCAGGGCCTTGAGGCGCTTGTGCGGCTCGGGGATGCCCACCAGCTCCAGCAGTTCCAGGGTGCGCCGGGTCGCGACCTTGCCGGTCAGGCCCTTGTGGATCCCGAGCACTTCGTTGATCTGCTTCTCGATGCTGTGCAGCGGGTTCAGCGAGGTCATGGGCTCCTGGAAGATCATCGCGATCCGGTTACCACGGATGTGGCGGATGGTTTTCTCTTTCAGGCTCAGCAGGTCGTGCCCGGCGTAGTTGATGGTCCCCGTGGGGTGACGGGCCAGGGGGTAGGGCAGCAGGCGCAGGATCGAGTGCGCCGTGACCGACTTGCCCGATCCGCTTTCGCCCACCAGGGCCAGGGTTTCCCCGCGCTTGATGTCGAAGCTGACGCCTTGCACCACGCGCTGCTGGTGCTCGCCAACCACGAACTCGACGCTGAGGTCGCGCACTTCGATCAGATTGTCCTGACTCATTTCACTTCCTCGGGTCGAAGGCATCGCGAGCGGACTCGCCGATAAACACCAGCAGGCTGAGCATCACCGCCAGCACGGCAAAGGCACTGATGCCCAGCCAGGGTGCCTGCAGGTTGGATTTGCCCTGGGCCACCAGCTCACCCAGGGACGGGGCGCCGGGCGGCAGGCCAAAACCAAGGAAGTCCAGGGCGGTGAGGGTGCCGATGGCGCCCGTGAGAATGAACGGCATGAAGGTCATGGTCGAGACCATGGCGTTGGGCAGGATATGGCGGAACATGATTGCCCCGTTCTGCATGCCCAGCGCCCGGGCGGCGCGCACGTATTCCAGGTTGCGCCCACGCAGGAACTCGGCGCGCACCACGTCCACCAGGCTCATCCAGGAAAACAGCAGCATGATCCCCAGCAGCCACCAGAAATTGGGCTGCACGAAGCTGGCGAGGATGATCAGCAGGTACAGCACCGGCAAGCCCGACCAGATTTCCAGGAAGCGCTGGCCCAGCAGGTCGACCCAGCCGCCATAAAAGCCCTGCAGGGCGCCGGCGATGACGCCGATGATCGAGCTGAGCACGGTCAGGGTCAGGGCAAACAATACCGACACCCGAAAGCCATAGATCACCCGCGCGAGCACGTCCCGGCCCTGGTCGTCGGTGCCCAGCAGGTTATCCGCCGAGGGCGGGGCCGGGGCCGGGACTTTCAGGTCGTAGTTGATGCTCTGGTAGCTGAAGGGGATGGGGGCCCACAGGGTCCAGGCGTCCTTGGCCTTGAGCAGTTCGCGGATGTAGGGGCTCTTGTAGTTGGCCTCCAGCGGGAATTCGCCGCCGAAGGTGGTCTCCGGGTAGCGCTTGAGCGCCGGGAAGTACCACTCGCCGTCGTAGTGCACCGCCAGCGGCTTGTCGTTGGCAATCAGTTCGGCGCCCAGGCTCAGGCCAAACAGGATCAGGAACAGCCACAGCGACCACCAGCCACGCTTGTTGGCCTTGAACAGTTCGAACCGCCGGCGGTTGAGAGGGGATAGGTTCATCTCAATGCTCCCGGGTTTCGAAGTCGATGCGCGGATCGACCAGGGTGTAGGTGAGGTCGCCGATCAGTTTCACCACCAGGCCGAGCAAGGTGAAGATGAACAGCGTGCCGAAGACCACCGGGTAGTCGCGGTTGATCGCCGCCTCGAAACTCATCAAGCCGAGGCCGTCGAGAGAGAAGATCACCTCCACCAGCAGGGAGCCGGTGAAGAAAATCCCGATGAAGGCCGAGGGGAATCCGGCGATCACCAGCAGCATGGCATTGCGGAACACGTGGCCATAGAGCACCCGATGGCGGGTCAGCCCCTTGGCCCGGGCCGTGACCACGTACTGTTTGTTGATTTCGTCGAGAAAGCTGTTCTTGGTCAGCAGGGTCATGGTCGCGAAGTTGCCGATCACCAACGCTGTCACAGGCAGCGCCAGGTGCCAGAAGTAGTCGAGGATCTTGCCGCTCCAACTCAATTCGTCGAAGTTGTTCGAGGTCAGGCCACGCAAGGGGAACCAGTCCAGGTAACTGCCCCCGGCGAACACCACGATCAGCAGAATGGCAAACAGGAACGCCGGGATCGCGTAGCCGACGATGATCGCCGAGCTGGTCCAGACGTCGAAGTGGCTGCCGTGGCGGGTGGCCTTGGCGATCCCCAGGGGGATCGACACCAGGTACATGATCAGGGTGCTCCACAGCCCCAGGGAGATCGACACCGGCATCTTTTCCTTGATCAGGTCGATGACCTTGGCGTCACGAAAGAAGCTTTCGCCGAAATCCAGGCGGGCGTAGTTCTTGATCATGATCCACAAACGTTCCGGCGCCGACTTGTCGAAGCCGTACATGTGCTCGATTTCCTTGATCAGCGCCGGGTCCAGGCCCTGGGCGCCGCGGTAGCTGGAACCGGCCACCGAGACTTCCGCACCGCCACCGGCAATGCGGCTGGTGGCGCCTTCAAAGCCTTCGAGCTTGGCGATCATCTGCTCCACAGGGCCACCGGGGGCCGCCTGGATGATCACGAAGTTGATCAACAGGATGCCGAACAGGGTCGGGATGATCAGCAACAGTCGCCGTAATATGTACGCCAGCATCTTATTGCTCCACGCCTGCAGGTTCGGTTTGCTCGTTGGTCAGCACCTCGATCGCGGGCTTGGCATCGGGCTTGATCCACCAGGTGTTGATGCCTATGTCATAGGCCGGCGAAATCCTGGGGTGGCCGATGTGATTCCAGTAAGCCACGCGCCAGGTCTTGATGTGCCAGTTGGGGATCACGTAATAGCCCCATTGCAACACTCTGTCGAGCGCCCTGGCGTGGGCCACCAGGCTCTGGCGCGAATCGGCGTTGATCAGTTCTTCCACCAGTTGGTCGATGGCCGGGTCCTTCAGGCCGATGGTGTTGCGGCTGCCGGGCTTGTCGGCGCTTTCCGATTTCCAGAACTCGCGCTGTTCGTTGCCCGGCGAGTTGGACTGCGGGAAGCTGCCGACCACCATGTCGAAGTCCCGCGAGCGCACGCGGGTGATGTACTGGGAGACGTCGACCCGGCGGATCACCAGCTCGATCCCCAAGTCGCTGAGGTTGCGCTTGAACGGCAGCAGGACCCGCTCGAATTCGGTCTGGGCCAGCAGGAACTCGATGCTGACCGGTTTGCCGGTGGTGTCGACCATCTTGTCGTCGACAATGCGCCAGCCGGCTTCCTGCAACAGTTGGTAGGCCTGACGCTGCTGGGCGCGGATCATGCCGCTGCCGTCACACACCGAGTTTTCGAAGGCCTGGCTGAACACTGGGTCGGGGATCTTGCCGCGCAGGGGTTCGAGGATCGCCAGCTGCTCGGCGTCCGGCAGGCCGCTGGCGGCCATTTCCGAGTTTTCGAAGTAGCTGCGGGTGCGGGCGTAGGCACCGTTGAACAGCTGTTTATTGGTCCACTCGAAGTCCAGCAGCAGGCTCAGGGCCTGGCGTACCCGCACATCCTGGAACAACGGGCGGCGCAGGTTGTAGACGAAACCTTGCATGCCGGTGGGGTTGCCGTTGGGGATCTGCTCCTTGATCAGCCGACCTTCGGTGACGGCGGGAATGTTGTAGGCGTTGGCCCAGTTCTTGGCGGTCATTTCCAGCCAGTAATCGAACTGACCGGCCTTGAGTGCCTCCAGTGCCACCGTGTTATCGCGGTAGTAGTCGGTGCTCAGGGTGTCGAAATTGTAGAAGCCGCGATTGATCGGCAGGTCCTTGCCCCAGTAGTCCTTGACCCGCTGATAGCGGATCGAGCGCCCGGCCTTGACCTGGCTGACCTGGTAAGGACCGCTGCCCAGCGGCGCCTCGAGGTTGCCTTTGCTGAAATCGCGGTTTTGCCACCAGTGTTTGGGCAGCACCGGCAATTGGCCAAGGATCAGTGGCAGCTCGCGGTTATTGGTGTGCTTGAACTTGAACAGGACCCGCAGCGGGTCTTCGGCGATCACCTCGGCGACGTCACCGTAGTAGCCGCGGTACAGGGGCGCACCGTCCTTGATCAGGGTCTGGAAGCTGAACACCACGTCCTCGGCGCGCACCGGATGGCCGTCATGGAAGCGGGCTTCGGGGCGCAGGTAATAACGTACCCAGCTGTTGTCCGGGGCCTTTTCGATCTTGCCGGCCAGCAATCCGTACTCGGTGAAGGGTTCATCCAGGCTTTGACGAGCCAGGGTGTCGTAGATCAGGTCGATGTTGTCGGCCGGCACGCCTTTGCTGATGAAGGGGTTGAGGCTGTCGAACCCGCCGAAACCGGCCTGGCGGAAGATCCCGCCTTTGGGCGCATCGGGATTGACGTAGTCAAAGTGCTTGAAGTCAGCGGGGTACTTGGGGGGCTCGTTGTACAGGGTCAGGGCATGTTGCGGGGCCGCTTGGGCGACGCAGGCCAGTCCTGCGAAGACCAGGCCCAGCAGGGTACGCAAAGGCATCATTGGGCTTTCTCCGAAGTCTTCAGCCACCAGGCGTTGAGCCCCAGGGTGTAGGGCGGCGTGGTGACGAAGGCGAACCGGTTGCGGTACGCCAGGCGATGATAATTGATGTACCAGTTGGGAATGATGTAGTGCTGCCACAGCAGTACGCGGTCCAGGGCCTTGCCGGCGGCTATTTGCGCGTCACGGGATTGGGCGGCCAGCAGTTGCTCCAGCAGGTGGTCGACCACCGGGTTGGCCACGCCAGCGTAATTCTTGCTGCCCTTGACCTTGACCTGGCTGGAGTGAAAGTACTGCCACTGCTCCAGGCCCGGACTCAGGGTCTGGTCGAGGGTCATCAGGATCATGTCGAAATCGAACTGGTCCAGGCGTTGCTTGTACTGGGCCCGGTCGACGGTGCGCAGGCGGGCGTCGATGCCGATGCTGGCGAGGTTTTCCGTGTAGGGCTGGAGAATGCGCTCCAGGTTCGGATTGACCAGCAGGATCTCCAGGCGCAGCGGTTGGCCGGCGGCGTTCTGCAGGCGCTGGCCATTGAGCTTCCACCCGGCCTCGGCGAGCAGGCCCAGGGCCTGGCGCAGGGTGTCGCGGGGGATCCCGCGGCCATCGGTCTGCGGCAGGCTGAAGGGGGCGGTGAACAGCTTGGCGGGCAACTGCTCGCGATAGGGCGAGAGCAGCAGCCAGTCGTGACCCACCGGCAGGCCCGTGGCGGCGAATTCGCTGTTGGGGTAGAAACTCATGGCCCGTTTGTAGGCGCCGCTGAACAGGGTGCGGTTGGTCCACTCGAAGTCGAACATCAAGCCCAGGGCTTCGCGCACCTTGGCGTCGGCGAAGGCGGCGCGCCGGGTGTTCATGAACAGGCCCTGGGTCTGGGTCGGGATCTGGTGCTCGATCTGCGCCTTGACCACCTCAGCGCGGCGTACGGCGGGGAAGTTGTAGCCATTGGCCCAGTTTTTCGCCTGGTGCTCGATGTAGATGTCGAACTCGCCGGCCTTGAAGGCTTCGAACGCCACGTCGCTGTCGCGATAGAACTCCACCTCCACGCGATCGTAGTTGTATTTGCCGCGATTGACCGGCAAGTCCTTGCCCCAGTAATCCTTCACTCGCTCGAACAGCAACTGCCGGCCTGGCGACACCTGGGTGATGCGGTACGGCCCGCTGCCCAGTGGCGCCTGGAAGGTGGTGGCCTTGAAGTCGCGGTCTTTCCAGTAGTGCTGGGGCAATACCGGCAGTTCGCCCAGGCGCAGGATCAGCAAGGGGTTGCCCGCCCGCTTGAACACGAAGCGGATGCGCAGCGGGTTGAGGATATCCACCCGCTGCACTTCCTGGAGGCTGGTGCGGTAGCGCGGATGGCCTTCCTTGAGCAGCAGCCGGTAAGAGAAGGCCACGTCCCGGGCGGTAATCGGATGGCCATCGTGAAAGCGCGCTTCGGGCCGTAGGTTGAACACCACCCAGCTGCGGTCCTCGCTGTATTCGACGGACTGGGCGATCAGGCCATAGCTGGAGGCCGGCTCATCCCCTGATGGCGCGTACTGGCCGGTGCCGACCATCAACGGCTCGTTCAGCTCGTTGATGCCGTACTGCAGGAAGTTGGCCGTGGCGACCGGGCTGGTGCCCTTGAAGGTGTAGGGGTTGAGGGTATCGAACGTGCCAAAGGCCATGAGCCGCAAGGTACCGCCCTTGGGCGCTTGCGGGTTTACCCAGTCGAAGTGGGTGAAACGTGTCGGGTACTTGAGTGTGCCGAACTGCGCATAACCATGGCTTTCGCTGATCGTCGCGCAGGCGGGGAAGCTCAAGGCCAGACTGATCAGGAAGAGGGGCAGGGGACGCTTCAAGTCAGAGATCCGATCCAGGCGGCTTGGGCTACATGGTTCGTACAGTAACAGCTTGTATGGGCAGGAAAAAGGTAGGGTTCAAGGTTCTCCCACGCAACACGGGCCATCGTTGACGACCATCGCCGGCAAGCCGGCTCCCACAAGGATTGCGGCAGAAACTGTGGGAGCTGGCTTGCCAGCGATGAACTAAAGAACAACGCGGTGATTCAGGATGTACGCGTCATCGTTGGCGACCATCGCAGGCGGGGCGGGATCAGCGTGGAGAAGAGACCGTCAGCATCTGTCCAGGCTTGAGTGCCTGGCCAACACGAGGGTTCCAGCGCTTGAGGTGTTGCATCTCGACGTTGAAGCGCTTGGCCACCATGTACAACGAGTCGCCTTGCTTGACCTTGTACTGGGTCTGCTTCTTGCTGTTGGCAGCCAGCACCGTGGTGGTGCGGCCGGTGCTGCGCTTGCGGGTGTCCTGCATGACCAGGGTCTGGCCGGCCTTGAGGTTCTTGCCGGTCAAGTTGTTCCAGCGCTGCAGGTCCTTGACGTCGACCCGGTTGGCCTTGGCGATGGATGTCAGGTTGTCGCCACGCTTGACCCGATAGTTACGCTTGGCCGTGGCAAGCACCGGGCTGTCGGCGCCCTCGAACACCGGTTTGAGCGAACGCTTGCTGATCAGCTCTTCGGGTTTCATGGTCGACAGGCTGGTCGTCAGCAGTTGCGCCTTGGACGTTGGCACCAGCAGGTGCTGGGGGCCGTCGATGGTGGTGCGTTGCTTGAAGGCCGGGTTGAGCTGGAACAGTTCGTCTTCGTCGATGTTGGCCACCGCGGCAACCTTGGACAGGTCCATGCGCTGGTTGATCTCGACGACTTCGAAGTAGGGTTCGTTGGCGATCGGGTTGAGGTTCACACCGTAGGCTTCGGGCGCCAGCACCACTTGCGAGAGGGCCAGCAGCTTGGGCACGTAGGCCTGGGTTTCCGCTGGCAGCGGCAGGTTCCAGTAGTCGGTGGGCAGGCCGAGTTTTTCGTTGCGCTCGATGGCCCGGCTGACCGTGCCTTCGCCGGCATTGTAGGCCGCCAGGGCCAGCAGCCAGTCGCCGTTGAACATGTCATGCAGCTTGGTCAGGTAGTCCATCGCTGCCGTGGTGGAGGCTGTGATGTCGCGACGACCGTCGTAGAAGCGGGTCTGGCGCAGGTTGAAGTAACGCCCGGTGGACGGAATGAACTGCCACAGGCCGACAGCGTGGGAGCGCGAGTAGGCCATCGGGTTGTAGGAGCTTTCAATCACTGGCAGCAGGGCCAGTTCCAGCGGCATGTTGCGTTCTTCGAGGCGTTCGACAATGTAGTGAATGTACAGGCTGCCGCGCTCGCCGGCGCTTTCCAGGTAGGACGGGTTACTGGCGAACCACAGGCGCTGTTGCTCGATGCGTGGGTTGACGCCCAGGCCATCTTGCAGCTGGAAGCCCTGGCGCATGCGCTCCCAGACATCCTGGGGGATTTCCGGGGTGGGCTTCTCGCTGAGCCAGATCGGTTTTTGCTTGGTGCGTACGGATAAGGTGTGGGCCGCGTCGGTTTGCGGCAACTGACTGGTGCTGCTACAGCCCGCCAGGGTGGCGGACACAGCTACCGCGATGGCTTGAGCCAGGCGGGTCAATGCGTCTGAATGGATGGATTTACGAATAGATGACGACATTGGCTGGAAGTAAGTTCCGGGCAAAAATGTCGGGCGATTCTAGAAAGCGCACCGGGTGCGGTCAACCATTCAGAATTTTTCGGCCAATGGTGGCACTGTTTAGAACTTATCTTTCCATGCGCGCAAGGCCGCAAAAACCTCACTGGGCGCCCGGTTATCGAGGCCGTTCCGTTCGTCTATTTTTTCTTTAACAGATGTTACGCCAGTACGCAGAAACGGGTTTGTCAGCTTTTCCAGCGCCAGGGTCGACGGCAATGACATGCGTCCGGCTTGGCGTAACTGGGAGACCTTCTCGAGTCGCTCGGCGATGTGCCGGTTGTCGGGCTCTACCGCGACGGCGAAACGCAGGTTACTCAAAGTGTACTCATGGGTGCAGTACACCAGGGTGTCCTCGGGCAGGGCGGCGAGGCGGCTGAGGGAGTCGTGCATCTGCTGCGGCGTGCCTTCGAACAGGCGTCCGCAGCCGGCGGCGAACAGGGTGTCGCCACAGAACAGCAGGCCATGGTGGTAATAGGCGATATGACCCAGGGTGTGGCCAGGCACCGCAAACACCTCGAACTCCCAGCCCAGTACGTTGACCCGATCGTTGTCATTGAGGGCCACGTCGCGCCCGGGGATGTTTTCGCTGGCCGGGCCGTAGACCGTCGCGCCCGTGGCGTGTTTCAGGGTTTCGACCCCGCCGACGTGATCATGGTGATGGTGGGTGATCAGAATGTCGCTCAGGCGCCACTGCGGATGCTGGGCCAGCCAGGCCTGGACCGGCGCGGCATCGCCTGGATCGACCACGGCACAGCACTGGCTGCGATGATCCTGTAACAACCAGATGTAGTTGTCGGTGAACGCGGGGAGAGCACTGATCTGTATCATCGCGGGATTCGCCAAGCGGAAGACATTGGTGCATCTTAGAGCTTCCTGGCGCATTGGAGAATGCAATGACCGATAAAGCGTTCGCTCAGGCTGATCCGGACTGGCTGGCATTGATCAGCGCGGCCCGCGAGTGGCTGTCCGGTCCCCTGGGGCAACTGCTATTGAATGAAGAGCGGCGCATGCTCGAAGACGAGTTGGGGCGCTTTTTTGGTGGCTACCTGGTGCATTACGGGCCGTCTGCCGAATCCCCACCCAATGCGCCCCAAGTGCAGCGCAATGTACGCCTTGGCGCACCGTTGCCGGGGGTGGAAATCGTCTGCGAAGAACAGGCCTGGCCCCTCAGCGAACACGCCGCCGACGTGGTGGTGATGCAGCACGGCCTGGACTTCTGCCTGTCGCCCCATGGCCTGTTGCGCGAAGCGGCCAGTGCCGTGCGGCCGGGCGGGCACCTGCTGATCATCGGTATCAACCCCTGGAGCGCCTGGGGCCTGCGCCATGTGTTTGCCCACGACGGGCTGCGCAAAGCGCGCTGCATTTCGCCGTCGCGGGTTGCCGACTGGCTCAACCTGCTGGGCTTCGCGCTGGAGAAACGCCGCTTCGGGTGCTATCGTCCGCCGCTCGCATCCCCCGCCTGGCAATCGCGCCTGGCCGGTTGGGAGCGCAAGGCCGGAGACTGGCAGGTGTCCGGTGGTGGCTTCTATTTATTGGTGGCCCGCAAGATAGTGGTCGGCCTGCGCCCGGTGCGCCAGGTGCGCCGCGAGCCAATGGGCAAGCTGATCCCGCTGCCGATGGCCAAGGTCAACCGCCGCCACAGCGATCCGTAACACCCTCATTATTTTCCCGGCCGGGCTTGCCCGGCCTCAGGCGTTGTCGGTCGTTGATCGGCAAGCCACCGACATTTTCTGGATAGATTGGCATGAGCGATAGCGTAGAACTCTTCACCGACGGCGCCTGCAAAGGCAACCCTGGCCCCGGCGGCTGGGGCGCACTGCTGATATGCAAGGGCGTGGAAAAGGAACTCTGGGGCGGTGAAGCCAATACCACCAACAACCGCATGGAGTTGATGGGCGCGATTCGCGGCCTGGAAGAGCTCAAGCGTTCCTGCGACGTGCTGCTGGTGACCGACTCGCAGTACGTGATGAAAGGCATCAACGAGTGGATGGTCAACTGGAAGAAACGCGGCTGGAAAACCGCGGCCAAGGAACCGGTGAAAAACGCCGACCTGTGGCGACTGCTGGACGAACAGGTCAACCGCCACAACGTGACCTGGAAATGGGTCCGCGGGCACATCGGTCACCCGGGCAACGAACGCGCCGACCAATTGGCCAACCGTGGCGTCGACGAAGTCCGAGGTCTGTAGGATCTGTAAGGCTTGTGGGAGCGAGCAAGCTCGCTCCCACAAGGTTTGCGCCGAACTATCTAGAACTGCGCAACTGCTCGATCAGCCGCAGGCAATGGTTCAGTCCCGGGGATACATCGCCGATGCGCTGGCTGAGGATGATCGGGGAGGTGGCGTTGCTTTCCAGCAGCGGGGTGAAGCCGATGTCGTCGCGGTGCAGCAATTGCACCGAGGCCGGTACCAGCGTCACGCCGATTCCCGCCCCCACCAGGCCGATCGCCGTTTGCAGTTCGTTGGTCCACTGCGCCACCTTGATGCTGACCCCGTAGGACTCGAACAGCGCGATCACGTGGTCGGCGTAGCTCGGCCGGGGATTGCCCGGGTACAGCACAAAGGGTTCGGCGGCCAGTTCGGTGAGGCTGATGGGCCGTGCCAGCAGAGGGTGGCCAGCGGGCAGGGCGGCGACCAGGCGGTCTTCGTTGAGCACCGTCTGGATGATCGCCGGGTCGTCGATGCGAATCCGCCCGAATCCGACATCGATCCGCCCGGCCTTGAGTGCCTGCACCTGTTGCAGGGTGGTCATTTCCGACAGCCCCAGCTCCAGTTCCAGGATCTCGTTGCTGCGCAGGCGGCGAATCAGCTCGGGCAACACGCCATACAGGGTCGAAGGCGCAAAGCCGATGCCCAGCCAGGTCTTCTCGCCCAGGCCGATACGCCGCGTGTTGTCGCAGACCTTATGCAGTTGCTCGAGCAGCGCCGTGGAATGCTCGAGGAAAAATCGTCCCGCCTCGGTCAGGCGCAATGGCCGCCCACGCTCGAGCAGCACCACCCCCAGTTCATCTTCCAATTGCTGGATCTGCCGGCTCAGGGGCGGCTGGGCGATATGCAGGCGCTCGGCGGCGCGAGTGAAATTCAGGGTTTGCCCCAGCACCTGGAAGTAACGCAAATGACGCAGCTCCATGAGCCCTCCACCGTCCACAGGAATGAATACCTTTAAGGTATTGATCCAGACCAATTCTATATTGGAACCCGGAAAAAAGCCGTATGAGAATCGAACCCAGAACTTCAAGAACCTGACGGGTATCGACATGCTTGCTGCTGCCATTAAATCGATCGAGACGATCATCGTCGATCTGCCGACCATCCGCCCGCACAAGCTGGCGATGCACACCATGCAGAACCAGACCCTGGTCATCATCCGGGTGCGCTGCGAGGACGGGATCGAGGGCATAGGCGAGGCGACCACCATCGGTGGCCTGGCCTACGGCAATGAAAGCCCGGACAGCATCAAGACCAACATTGACCAGCATTTCACCCCGCTGCTGCTGGGGCAGGATGGCAGCAATATCAACGCGGCGATGTTGCGCCTGGAGCGCAGCATTCGCGGCAACACCTTTGCCAAGTCCGGTATCGAAACCGCCTTGCTCGACGCCCAGGGCAAGCGCCTGGGCCTGGCGGTCAGCGAATTACTCGGTGGCCGGGTGCGCGACTCGCTACCGGTGGCCTGGACGCTGGCCAGCGGCGATACCGCCCGGGACATCGCCGAGGCCGAGCAGATGCTCGACCTGCGTCGGCACCGGATCTTCAAGTTGAAAATCGGCGCCGGTGACGTCGACCGCGACCTGGCCCACGTGATCGCCATCAAGAAAGCCCTGGGCGAGCGAGCCAGTGTGCGGGTCGACGTCAACCAGGCGTGGGACGAAGCCGTGGCCCTGCGCGCCTGCCGGATTCTCGGCGGCAATGGCATCGACCTGATCGAACAGCCGATTTCGCGCAACAACCGTTCCGGCATGGTGCGCCTGAATGCCATGAGCCCGGCGCCGATCATGGCGGACGAGTCGATCGAGTGCGTCGAGGACGCCTTCAACCTGGCCCGCGAAGGCGCAGCGTCGGTGTTTGCCCTGAAGATCGCCAAGAACGGCGGCCCCCGTGCGGTGTTGCGTACGGCGGCGATTGCCGAAGCGGCGGGCATCGGCCTCTACGGTGGCACCATGCTCGAAGGCGGGATCGGTACCCTGGCCTCGGCCCATGCGTTCCTGACCCTCAACAAACTGAGCTGGGACACCGAACTGTTCGGCCCGCTGCTGTTGACCGAAGACATCCTCCGCGAGCCGCTGGAGTACCGCGATTTCCATTTGCACGTTTCATCGGCGCCGGGTCTGGGCCTGAACCTGGACGAAGAACGCCTGGCGTTTTTCCGCCGCGACAAGAGTCTCCACTGCCCACCATTTAGCCTGAGGAGTTGCGCATGTTGTTCCACGTAAAAATGACCGTGAACCTGCCGGTCGACATGAACCCTGAGCGAGCCGCTCAACTCAAGGCCGACGAGAAGGCCCTGGCCCAGCGCCTGCAGCAGCAGGGCAAGTGGCGGCACCTGTGGCGCATTGCCGGGCTGTACGCCAATTACAGCGTCTTTGACGTCGACAGCGTGCAGGAATTGCACGATCTGCTGATGCAATTGCCGCTGTATCCCTACATGGCTATCGAAGTGACCGCGATGTGCAGGCATCCTTCTTCTATTCATGAAGACGATCGCTGAGTCGCTGTTGCCTGTTCTGTACTCTAATAAATACAAGATGAGGATCAATCATGAACGTCAGAATTTCCCACACTGCCACGGCCCAGAAGTTTCTCGAAGAAGCCAGCGGCCTGCTCAACGATGACGGTAACCCGCGTGCCAAGGCCCTGGTCCACCGCATCCTGCGCGACTCGGTGAGCATCATCGAAGACCTCAACGTGACCCCGGAAGAGTTCTGGAAAGCAGTCAACTACCTCAACGTGCTGGGCAGCCGCCAGGAAGCCGGCCTGCTGGTGGCCGGCCTGGGCCTGGAGCACTACCTGGACCTGCTGATGGACGCTGCAGACGAGCAGGTCGGCAAGTCCGGCGGCACGCCGCGGACCATCGAAGGCCCGCTGTACGTGGCCGGCGCACCCTTGTCCCAGGCTGAGGCACGCCTGGATGACGGCGTCGACCCGGGCGTGGTGCTGTTCATGCAGGGCCAGGTCAAGAACACCGACGGCACGCCGCTGGCGGGGGCGGTGGTTGACGTCTGGCACGCCAACACCGGCGGCACCTACTCGTATTTCGATGGCAGCCAGTCGGAGTTCAACCTGCGTCGGCGCATCGTCACCGATGCCGAAGGCCGCTATCGTTTTCGCAGTATCGTGCCGTCGGGCTACGGCTGCCCACCGGACGGTCCGACCCAGCAACTGCTCGATCAACTGGGCCGCCACGGCCAGCGTCCGGCGCACATTCACTTCTTCATCTCGGCCGATGACCATCGCCACCTGACCACCCAGATCAACCTGGATGGCGACAAGTACCTGCACGATGACTTCGCCTACGCCACCCGTGACGAACTGATCGCCCAGATCACCTTCAGCGACGATCAGCAGCGTGCCGCCGCCTACGGCGTGAGTGGCCGGTTTGCCGAAATCGAGTTCGACTTCACCCTGCAATCCTCGGCCCAGCCCGAAGAACAGCAGCGTCATGAGCGGGTTCGCGCATTGGAGGATTGATCCGCGCGGGCACCCGGCCACGAGATAACGCACCGTTTATCTCGTGGTCTTTCGCATTGTGGGCATTGGCATAGAATGGCCAGGCCTGATTTGCCTGAGGCGGGCGCCAGCGACCCGCCATCGCCTATAAAAACAATGAGAGTGACCGGTTATGCAAGCGCACCTGTTAAGTGAGCGCAGCAGCGTGTTTGTCCAGGCCGACCCCTATGCGGTGTCGGGCTACGTCAATCAGCACGTGGGCAGCCACGACATTCGCCTGCCTCGCAGTGGCAGCCCGCAGGCCAGTCTCAATCACAGCAAATTCGCCAGCCTGGACCTGTGCCGCATCAGCTACGGCGGCAGCGTGCGGGTGACCTCGCCGGCGCTGGAGACCCTCTTTCACCTGCAGGTGCTGCTCAAGGGCAACTGCCTGTGGCGCGGTCACAAGCAGGAACACTACTTCGCCCCCGGTGAACTGCTGCTGATCAACCCGGACGATCCGGTAGACCTGACGTATTCCGACGATTGCGAAAAATTCATCCTGAAAATGCCCGCCAGCCTGCTGGAGTCGGTCTGCCAGGAACAACGCTGGCTGCACCCGGGGCAGGGCGTACGTTTCCTGGAAAACCGCTACCAACTGGCCGAGCTCGAAGGATTCATCAACCTGCTGGGCATGGTCTGCCAGGAGGCCGAGGCAGCCGAGAGCATGCCCCGGGTCCAGGAACACTACGCGCAGATCATCGTCAGCAAAATGCTCAGCCTGATGAAAACCAACGTCAGCCGTGCTGGCCTTGGGTCCCCGACCTCAAGTTTCGAGCTGATCGCCGACTACATCGAGCGCAACCTCAAGCAGGACATCTGCAGCGAGGAACTGGCGCGCCAGGCCCGCATCAGCCTGCGCTCGCTGTATGGCCTGTTCGAGCGCCATGCCGCCACCACGCCGAAAAACTACATCCGGCAGAAGAAGCTGGAGCGGGTCAACGCCTGCCTCAGCGACCCCACCTGCACGGTGCGCAACGTCACCGAACTGGCCATGGACTACGGCTTCCTGCACCTGGGCCGGTTCTCCGAAAGCTATCGCAAGCAGTTCGGCGAATTGCCTTCCGACACCCTCAAGCGCCGCCATTGACTGCCACGCCTTGCCGCTCGCGCTTTGCACAAAACGGATAATGATCTGCAGCCAATGGCTATTGCCCCTCCAGCACCGGCTCTAGCATGAGCCTTGCCTGAATAAAAACAATGGAGGCGGCGGCCATGTCCCTGCGACCCGAATACCTTCACTCCCTGCTCGAAGACGACAAAGAACAGGGTATCTTCCGTTGCAAGCGCGAGATGTTTACCGACCCGCGCCTGTTCGACCTCGAAATGCAGCACATCTTCGAGGGCAACTGGTTGTATCTGGCCCACGAGAGCCAGATCCCCAACAAAAACGATTTCTACACCACCACCATGGGCCGCCAGTCGATCTTCATCGCGCGCAACAAGGACGGTGAGCTCAATGCCTTCCTCAACGCCTGCAGCCACCGTGGGGCGATGCTCTGCCGCCACAAGACCGGCAACAAGTCGTCCTACACCTGTCCGTTCCACGGCTGGACGTTCAACAACTCCGGCAAGTTGCTCAAGGTCAAGGATCCCTCGGCGGCAGGTTACCCGGCCAGCTTCAACTGCGAAGGCTCCCACGACCTGACCAAAGTCGCGCGCTTCGAGTCCTACCGTGGCTTCCTGTTCGGCAGCCTCAAGGCCGATGTAGTGCCCCTGGTCGAGCACCTGGGGGAATCGGCGAAGATCATCGACATGATCGTCGATCAATCCGCCGATGGCCTGGAAGTACTGCGCGGCTCCAGCAGCTACATCTATGAAGGCAACTGGAAACTCACCGCGGAGAACGGCGCCGACGGCTACCACGTCAGCTCCGTGCACTGGAACTACGCGGCCACCCAGAACCAGCGCAAGCAACGCGAATGCGGTGACGAGAACCCGACCATGAGCGCCGGCACCTGGGCCAAGCAGGGCGGCGGTTTTTACTCCTTCGACAAGGGCCACATGCTGCTCTGGACCCGCTGGTCCAACCCCGAGGATCGTCCGCTGTACGAGCGCCGTGACGAACTGGCCAGGGACTTCGGCAAGGCGCGCGCCGACTGGATGATCGAGAACTCGCGCAACCTGTGCCTGTACCCCAACGTGTACCTGATGGACCAGTTCAGCTCGCAGATCCGCATTGCCCGCCCGATCTCGGTCAACCGCACCGAAATCACCATCTACTGCATCGCCCCCAAAGGGGAGAGCGACACCGCCCGTTCGAGCCGGATCCGCCAGTACGAAGACTTCTTCAATGTCAGCGGCATGGCCACGCCGGACGACCTGGAAGAGTTCCGCTCCTGCCAGATGGGCTACCAGGGCAGCACCAGTGCCTGGAACGACATGTCCCGTGGCGCCGAGCACTGGGTCGAAGGCGCCGACGAGGCGGCCAAGGAAATCGACCTGCACCCATTGCTCAGTGGGGTGCGTACCGAAGATGAAGGGCTGTTCGTGCTGCAACACAAATACTGGCAGCAAACCATGCTCAAGGCGCTGGAGGCCGAGCAGTCGGCGTTGATCAAGGTGGAGGAACTGGCATGAGCGTGACCTACGACACTGTGCGCGATTTTCTCTACCGCGAAGCGCGCTACCTCGACGACAAGGACTGGGACAACTGGCTGGAACTCTACGCCGCCGACGCCAGCTTCTGGATGCCGTCCTGGGACGACAACGACGAACTGACCGAAGACCCGCAGCGGGAAATTTCCCTGATCTGGTACGGCAACCGCACCGGCCTTGAAGACCGCATCTTCCGCATCAAGACCGAACGTTCCAGCGCCAGCGTGCCGGACACCCGGACCTCCCACAACATCAGCAACATCGAGCTGCTCGAACAGCACGACGGCCTGTGCAAGGTGCGCTTCAACTGGCACACCTTGAGTTTTCGCTACAAGACCGTCGACAGCTATTTCGGCAGCAGCTTCTACACCCTCGACGTGCGCGGTGACAGCCCGCTGATCAAGGCCAAGAAAGTGATCCTGAAGAACGACTACGTTCGCCAGGTCATCGATGTCTACCATTTGTGAGGCCGCGGTCATGACCCATTCCATCGCTTTGAATTTTGAAGACGGCGTCACCCGCTTTGTCGACGCCAACCCCGGTGAGACCGTGGCCGATGCCGCCTACCGCCAGGGCATCAACATCCCGCTCGATTGCCGCGATGGCGCCTGCGGGACCTGCAAGTGTTTTGCCGAGGCCGGGCGCTATGACCTGGGCGAGGAATACATCGAAGACGCGCTGACGGCCGAAGAGGCCGAGCAGGGGTTTGTCCTGACCTGTCAGATGCGTGCCCAGAGCGATTGCGTGGTGCGGGTGCCGGCCTCGTCCGACGTCTGCCGCACCCAGCAGGCCAGCTACAGTGCCGCCATCAGTCAGGTACGGCAGTTGTCGGACAGCACCATTGCCCTGTCGATCAAGGGCGAGGCCCTGAGCAAGCTGGCGTTCCTACCGGGGCAATACGTCAACCTGGGCATTCCCGGCAGCGAGCAGACCCGGGCCTATTCATTCAGCTCGCTGCAGCGTGACGGTGAGGTCAGCTTCCTGATCCGCAACGTCCCGGGTGGGTTGATGAGCAGTTTCCTCACCGGCATCGCCAAGGCCGGCGACAGCATGAGCCTGGCGGGCCCCCTGGGCAGCTTCTACCTGCGCGAGATCCAGCGGCCGTTGCTGCTGCTGGCCGGCGGCACGGGGTTGGCGCCCTTTACCGCCATGCTCGAAAAAATCGCCGACCAGGGCAGCGCCCACCCATTGCACCTGATCTACGGGGTGACCAACGATTTTGACCTGGTGGAGCTCGATCGCCTGCAAGCCTTGGCCGCGCGCATCCCCAACTTCAGCTTCAGTGCCTGCGTGGCCAACCCGGACAGCGCGCACCCGCTCAAGGGCTACGTGACCCAGCACATCGAACCCCGGCATTTGAACGATGGCGACGTTGACGTCTACCTCTGTGGCCCGCCACCGATGGTCGAGGCGGTGAGCCAGTACATTCGCGAGCAGGGCATTGCGCCAAAGAACTTTTACTACGAGAAATTTGCCGCCAGTGCTGCCTGACAGGCTCAGGCCGCCACCCCATCCCCTTTGGGGTCAGTCACACCGTCTTGAGGATTGGAAATGCACAGATTCCACGAAAAAGTCGCGCTGGTCACTGGCGCAGCCCAGGGCATCGGGCGTCGGGTCGCCGAGCGCATGGCGGCTGAAGGCGCGCGCCTGGTGCTGGTCGATCGCTCTGAGCTGGTGTTCGAGTTGCAGGAGCAACTGGGCGCACACTGCGAAGTCCTGACCCTCACCGCCGACCTTGAACAATACACCGAGTGCGACCGGGTGATGCAGGCTGCGGTCGAGCGTTTCGGGCGTCTCGACATCCTGATCAACAACGTCGGCGGCACCATCTGGGCCAAGCCGTTCGAGCACTACGAGGCGCCGCAGATCGAGGCGGAGGTCCGGCGGTCGTTGTTTCCGACCTTGTGGTGCTGTCATGCCGCACTGCCGTACATGCTGGAGCAGGGCAGTGGGGCGATCGTCAACGTCTCGTCCATCGCCACCCGCAGCGTCAATCGGGTGCCCTATGGCGCGGCGAAGGGCGGGGTCAACGCACTGACGGCGTGCCTGGCCTTCGAAACCGCCGGGCGCGGGATCCGGGTCAATGCCACCGCCCCTGGCGGCACCGAAGCACCACCGCGGCGAATCCCGCGTAACAGTGCCGAGCAGAGCCCGCAGGAGCAGGTCTGGTACCAGCAGATCGTCGACCAGACCGTCGACAGCAGCCTGATGAAGCGCTATGGCACCATTGACGAACAGGTCGAACCGATCCTGTTCCTGGCGTCCGACGCCGCGGCCTACATCACCGGGCTGGTGATGCCGGTGGGCGGCGGCGACCAGGGCTGAGGCCTGCAACTGCCACAGGGCTGCGCCTTGCAGCTCTGTGTTAAGATCGCCGCCCTACGCAAAATGCTACGCAGAAGGGGTGTACACAGATGGCTCAGAGGATGGTGGTGCTCGACACCGAAACCACCGGCATGCCGGTGACCGACGGGCACCGGATCATCGAGATCGGTTGCGTCGAGTTGCTCGGTCGACGTCTGACGGGCCGGCATTTCCACGTCTATTTGCAGCCGGACCGGGAAAGTGACGAGGGCGCGATTGGCGTCCACGGCATCACCAACGAGTTCCTGGTGGGCAAGCCGCGCTTCGCTGAAGTGGCCGATGAGTTCTTTGAGTTCATCAAGGGCGCCCAACTGATCATCCATAACGCGGCGTTCGACGTTGGTTTCATCAACAACGAATTTGCCCTGATGGGCCAGCACGACCGGGCGGATATTACCCAGCACTGCTCGATCCTCGACACCCTGATGATGGCCCGGGAGCGTCACCCCGGGCAGCGCAACAGCCTCGATGCCCTGTGCAAACGTTATGGCGTCGACAACTCCGGCCGTGAGCTGCACGGCGCCTTGCTCGACTCCGAGATCCTTGCCGACGTCTACCTGACCATGACCGGCGGCCAGACCAGCCTGTCGCTGGCTGGCAATGCGTCTGACGGTAATGGTTCGGGCGATGGCTCGGGCAGCCAGGCCAGCGAAATCCGTCGCCTGCCGGCAGACCGCACCCCGGCGCGGATCATTCGTGCCAGCGAAGCCGAACTGGCCGAGCATGCCGCACGCCTGGAAATCATCGCCAAGTCCGCCGGCGCTCCCGCGCTGTGGACCCAACTGGCCGAAGCCAAAGCCCTGGGCTGAGGAAGTAGCGCCGACCCTGTGGGGGCGGCGTACCCATGGATTGTGCGGGCTTTTGTGCCGGGTTCATGGTGTTCTCGTATCAGCCATACCGTTTGCCCGTAGGTTCCGGTGCATCGCTCGCTACATGGGCCGCAACCCTCTACCCTGAGTGTATTGGCAGACCATGGTCCGCCGCTTCAGGACGCCAAGCCCCATGTACAAAGACTTGAAGTTCCCGGTCCTCATCGTTCACCGCGATATCAAGGCCGACACGGTTGCCGGTGACCGCGTCCGGGGTATCGCGCGGGAGTTGGAGCAGGAAGGTTTCAGCGTGGTATCGGCGGTGGATTACACGGAGGGGCGGCTGGTTGCCTCGACTCACCACGGCCTGGCGTGCATGTTGATTGCCGCCGAGGGCGCGGGTGAAAACACCCACCTGCTGCAGAACATGGCCGAGTTGATCCGGGTGGCCCGGGCCCGGGCACCGAACCTGCCGATCTTCGCCCTGGGCGAACAGGTCACCCTGGAAAACGCCCCGGCCGACGCCATGAGCGAACTCAACCAGCTACGCGGCATTCTTTATCTGTTCGAAGACACCGTGCCCTTTCTCGCACGCCAGGTGGCGCGGGCGGCCCGCAGTTACCTGGATGGCTTGCTGCCGCCGTTCTTCAAGGCCCTGGTGCAGCATACCGCCGACTCCAACTACTCCTGGCACACACCGGGGCACGGTGGGGGCGTTGCCTATCACAAGAGCCCGGTCGGGCAGGCCTTCCACCAGTTTTTCGGGGAAAACACCTTGCGCTCAGACCTCTCGGTCTCGGTGCCCGAGCTCGGTTCGCTGCTCGACCACACCGGTCCCCTGGCCGAAGCCGAAGCCCGGGCCGCGCGCAACTTCGGGGCCGATCACACCTTTTTCGTGATCAATGGCACGTCCACCGCCAACAAGATCGTCTGGCAGGCCATGGTTGCCCGCGACGACCTGGTGCTGGTGGATCGCAACTGCCACAAATCGGTGCTGCATTCGATCATCATGACCGGGGCCATCCCGCTGTACCTGTGCCCGGAGCGCAACGAGCTGGGGATCATCGGCCCGATCCCCTTGAGCGAATTCAGCCGCGAATCGATCCAGGCCAAGATCGACGCCAGCCCGCTGACTCGTGGCCGTGCCCCCAACGTCAAGCTGGCGGTGGTCACCAATTCGACCTACGACGGCCTTTGCTACAACGCGGAGCTGATCAAGCAGACCCTGGGCAACAGCGTCGAAGTCCTGCACTTTGACGAGGCCTGGTACGCCTATGCGGCCTTTCATGAGTTCTTCGCCGGGCGCTACGGCATGGGCACTTCGCGCTCGGCCGACAGCCCGCTGGTGTTCACCACCCATTCGACCCACAAGCTGCTGGCGGCCTTCAGCCAGGCCTCGATGATTCATGTGCAGGACGGTGGCGCCCGGCAACTGGACCGCGACCGTTTCAATGAAGCGTTCATGATGCACATCTCGACATCGCCGCAGTACAGCATCATTGCCTCGCTGGACGTGGCGTCGGCGATGATGGAGGGACCGGCGGGGCGCTCGCTGCTGCAGGAAATGTTCGATGAGGCCCTGAGTTTTCGCCGGGCGCTGGCCAACCTGCGCCAGCACATTGGCGCCGATGACTGGTGGTTCTCTATCTGGCAGCCGCCGCTGGTGACCGGCATCGACCGGGTCGCCACCGCGGACTGGCTGTTGCTGCCCGAAGACGAGTGGCACGGTTTTGGTGATATCGCCGAGGACTACGTGCTGCTCGACCCGATCAAGGTGACCCTGGTGATGCCCGGCCTGACCGCCGGCGGTGCCTTGAGCGAGCGCGGGATCCCGGCGGCGGTGGTCAGCAAGTTCCTCTGGGAGCGCGGCCTGGTGGTCGAGAAGACGGGGCTGTATTCGTTCCTGGTGCTGTTCTCGATGGGCATCACCAAGGGCAAATGGAGCACCTTGCTCACCGAGTTGCTGGAGTTCAAGCGCAGCTACGATGCCAACGTCAGCCTCGCCACCTGCCTGCCCTGTGTGGCGCAACAGGACGGCGCCCGTTATCAGGGAATGGGCTTGCGCGACCTGTGCGACCAACTGCACGCCTGTTATCGCAGCAACGCCACGGCCAAGCACCTCAAACGCATGTACACGGTGCTGCCGGAAGTCGCGATGAAACCGGCCGACGCCTACGATCAACTGGTCCGTGGTGAAGTCGAGGCGGTGCCCATTGAACAACTGCTAGGGCGCATCGCCGCCGTGATGCTGGTACCGTACCCGCCGGGGATCCCGTTGATCATGCCAGGTGAGCGCTTTACCGAGGCCACTCGCTCGATCATCGATTACCTGGCGTTTGCCCGCACGTTTGACCACAGTTTCCCGGGTTTCGTCGCCGATGTGCACGGCCTGCAACATGAAGACGAGGGCAATGGCCGGTGCTACACCGTCGATTGCATCAGGATGTGAGGATGTTTCCCAGTATGCAACCGGTCATCAACCCCAAATACCCGGGCCTGGCAGTGCGTGTCGCTGACCAGGGCTTTGCCGCGTACATCTGGGGCAGCGACTTCAGTTTTGAAGTCAGGGCCTACGCCAGTGCCCAACTCGATACCCCGGTGGCGGCGTGGCCGCTGCAACCCATCACGCCTTATCGCAAGTGCTACGGCATCGACCCCGAGGAGTTCGCCAGTTTCCACAACGCCGTCGACAGTGCGATTTTCATGGCCTTCCTCGATGACCAGCCGGTGGGGCACATCGTGGTCAGCACCAACTGGAACGGCTTTGCCCATATCGACGAACTGGCCGTGCATGCGCCGGCGCGGCGTCATGGCGTGGCCAAGGCGTTGCTCGACGTGGCGCAGTTCTGGAGTCGCAAGAAGAAGCTGCCGGGGATCATGCTGGAAACCCAGAACAACAACCTGGGCGCCTGTCGGCTGTATGAGCGGTGCGGGTATGTGATTGGCGGCATCGATCACCTGCGGTATCGCGGCATCGACCCGCAGACGGCGGAAGTGGCGTTGTTCTGGTACCGCCTGTTTGCTGACCCGTTGGAGCCGCCGATCAGCCCGCCAGCATCGCCTCGGCTTGTGCCTTGATGATCTCCAGCAGTGCGCTCACTGCCGCAGTGGCGAGCCCATGGTTGAGGGTCAGGGCATACAGGTTGATCGGCACTGCCGGCGACAGGGGGCAGACGTCCAGGCCGCCGGCCTTGGCCCCCAGGGCGGTAAAGGGGTCGACGATGGCCAGGCCTTCACCGGCCTCGACCATGCTGCGCATCATCTGGTGGGTCTGCACCCGGGTGTGAATCACCGGGGCGGGGCGCAGCGCCTGCAACTTGCTGTCGAACAGCGGGCTCAGTGGGTCGTGGCCTTCCAGTCCCACCAATGACTGGCCCGCCAGGTCCTGCACGCCGATGTACTTCTGTCGCGGCTGCAGCCAGCCGTGGGGAGCCAGGAGCTGGAGCTTGCCCTGGGCCAGGAGCTGGCAATGAATATCGGGGTGCTCGGGGTCATGCAGGCTCAAGCCAAGGTCGCTTTCGCGCAGCAGCAGGCTCCTGACGATGTCGCGGGTGGGTTGGCTGTGCAGCGAGCAGGGGGCATCGGGAAACCGTCGGCGCAGGCTCGCCAGTCCCTGGGGCACCAGTTGCTGGGCCAGGGGCGGGGTGCAGATCACCCGCAATGGCGGGGCCTGGTACTGTCGCAGGCTGTCGGCCAGGCGTTGCACAGGCTCGAAGGCTTCGTACACGCGGGCTATCTGCACTTGCAACTGGCGAGCTTCGCGGGTCGCCTGCAGGCGCCCACGCACGCTGGCAAACAGCATGAAGCCGAGATGATCCTCGGCCTCGCGCAACATCCCCTCGATCGCGGCCACCGGCAATTGCAGCATCTCGGCAGCGGTGCCTAGATGGCTGGTTTGCAGGAGTGCCTGAATCACTTCGATATGGCGTAGACGCATGCGTGAAGTCCATGTTCAGCCGGTGAGGGGTAGTGGCTGAATCCTAACCCAAGTCCGTGACGTTGACTTCAGCTCATGACGGCGGGCTCAAGAGGCGACGTTGGCGTCCGGTTCACGAATGATGGTGACGCCCGATTGCACCAGTACAAATTCATTGCCGTCGAGTTTGTTGACCCGATCACCGATGGCCAGCTTGTAGGTGGTCACGGGTGCGCTGCTGCTGAAACCGTCTGCCGACGGGGTGGAATCCTGGAACTCATGCACCGAATAGACACGGCCCTCTGCGTCTCTTGCATGGAATTGTCCGACGAGTACTGCTGCCATCTGCTTAGAACCTCTGGAGATAAGTCACTCAATTTGCGGTTCTGTAGACCGTCGATAAGCTTGGTAAGTTTTCCTACAGGAAAAAAAATAGTGTTTTGCCGCGATAACAGCGCAACAACCGCCTGACATGGCATCGGATCATCTATAACTACAGGCTCCTTTAGCCAGATAGTCGGGAATCTCCAATGAGCAAGGTCTATACGGTTGCTGTCCTGGTGGGTAGCTTGAGAAAACAGTCGATCAACCGCAAGGTCGCGCTGGCGCTGGCCGAACTGGCTCCGGCCAACCTGCGCTTGAACATCGTCGAAATTGGTGATCTGGCGCTTTATAACGAAGACATCGACGTCACCCCGCCGGCAGCCTACAGCACTTTCCGCGATCAGGTGAGCTCATCCGACGCGGTGCTGTTCGTGACCCCGGAATACAACCGCTCGGTACCGGCACCCTTGAAGAACGCCATCGACGTCGGTTCACGGCCTTACGGCAAGAGCGCCTGGAGCGGCAAGCCGGGCGCGGTGATCAGTGTTTCGCCGGGTGCGGTCGGCGGTTTTGGCGCCAACCACCACTTGCGCCAGTCCCTGGTGTTCCTCGACGTGCCGTGCATGCAGCAGCCGGAAGCGTACCTGGGCGGCGCGGGATCGGCCTTTGATGAGGCGGGCAAACTCTCGGAAAAAGTCCGGCCATTCCTGCAAGGCTTCATCGACGCCTACGCCAAGTGGGTTGAGCAACACAAGAAATCCTGACCGAGCTTTGTAGCCGCTGCCGAAGGCCGCGCCGGGTTGCGCAGCGACCCCGGCGGCGGTATTGCCAAGTTGAATGAACGTCCTGCGGCCGTTGACGCAGCCTCGCGCTGCTCGACAGCTGCTACAGGGGCCAACGCGGCTCCCGTAGCTGCCGCACAGTCTGTGCTTTACCAAATATTCGAAATTCCATATATTCACCCCTCGTTTGTCCAGGCACGCTCCTTCCATGTCCTCATCCTGCAACCCCGTCGAAGTGTTCAAGGCGCTGGCCGATGACACCCGCACCCGTATCGCCTTGCTCATCACCCATGAAGGCTGCTGTGCATGCTGATCGCCTCTTTGATTTTCCTGCTGACCATCACCCTGGTGATCTGGCAACCCAAGGGCCTGGGCGTCGGCTGGAGCGCCATGCTCGGCGCGGTGCTGGCTTTGCTCAGCGGCGTGGTACACCTGAGCGATATCCCCTTGGTCTGGGAGATTATCTGGAATGCCACCGGGACCTTTGTCGCCCTGATCATCATCAGCCTGCTGCTGGATGAAGCCGGGTTTTTTGCCTGGGCGGCCCTGCATGTGGCGCGCTGGGGGCAGGGTAGCGGGCGCAAGCTGTTTGCCTATATGGTCTTGCTCGGGGCCCTGGTCTCGGCGTTGTTCGCCAACGACGGCGCGGCGCTGATCCTTACCCCGATTGTGATTTCCATGCTGCTGGCCCTGCGATTTTCGCCGACGGCGACCCTGGCCTTCGTGATGGGTGCCGGATTCATCGCCGACACCGCCAGCCTGCCGTTGGTGGTGTCGAACCTGGTGAATATTGTCTCGGCCGACTTCTTCCACATTGGCTTCAACCGGTATGCCGCGGTCATGGTGCCGGTCAACCTGGTGGCCGTGGCCGCGACCCTGGCGGTGCTGTTGTGGTACTTCCGTCGCGACATTCCGCAGCGTTACGACCCTGAGCAATTGGCCGATCCGAAGAGCGCGATTCACGACCGGGCCACTTTTTTTGCCGGTTGGGCGGTGCTGGGGATTCTGCTCCTGGGGTGTTTCGCCCTGGAGCCGCTGGGGATCCCCATCAGTGCGATTTCCGCAGTGTGTGCGGCCCTGCTGCTGGCCATTGCCGCCCGTGGGCACAAGATTTCCACGCGCAAGGTGTTGAAGGAAGCGCCGTGGCATATCGTGATTTTTTCCCTGGGCATGTACCTGGTGGTCTACGGCCTGCGCAATGCCGGGCTGACCGACTACCTGGCCGGCTGGCTGGATCTGTTCGCCCAGTACGGCGTGTGGGGCGCGGCCATGGGCACCGGGTTGCTGACGGCGTTGCTGTCGTCGCTGATGAACAACCTGCCGACGGTGTTGATCGGCGCCTTGTCGATCGACGCCAGCCAGGCCACCGGGGTGGTCAAGGAGGCGATGATCTACGCCAACGTGATCGGCAGCGACCTGGGGCCCAAAATCACCCCCATCGGCAGCCTCGCGACCTTGCTCTGGTTGCATGTGCTGCAACGCAAGAACATCCAGATTGGCTGGGGCTACTATTTCAAGGTCGGGATTGTGCTGACGTTGCCGGTGCTGTTGCTGACCCTGGCGGCGTTGGCGGTGCGGTTGTCGGTTTAGAGCAGCGATGGAGGCTGCCCAACCACCGCACCTCTCAGCTCGCCCCCGGAACGTTCGGCCACAAATCAGATACCAGAAACAACCGTTCGGCTTCCTCCCAGTCGCCCTGGAGATTCTCGCTCAGGCGCACCATCAACTGTGCCGGCGCCATGGGGTGCAGCTCAGCCAGCCAGGTGTCCAGTTGTTCCTGGCGCCAGGTCTGGTCGGCGCTGTAGTGCGCCGGCGCCAGCCAGGCGTGGCGGGGCAGGCATACCCAGCGCCCGGCCGGGCGTTGTGCAACAAAGGCCGGCCAGTCCTTCTGGTGCAGCCAACTGCCACGCAGGTGTTGCGGGTGGGCACCGGCCGGCGGTTCGGCGTGCCCCGGCCAGGGGTACAGCAGATAGCCGCCGAGCCACAGTCTGGCGCTGAAAGCCCCGATATCCAGGGCCGCCAGGGCCGCGCGGCTCTCTGGGCGCGCGGAGATCGGCAACTGGTGCTGGCTCAGGTGCGCCAGCTTCAGGTCCAGCCGGTCATGGCAGCCGGGGCCCAGCCACTGGGCGGGATCCTGGCCGTTGCCGAGTTGCGGGCCAAGGTAGAGCTTGATCGCCAACTCCAGGTGGTGCACGCCGTCGCGGTCACGCAGCAACATGTCGAGTTCACCCAGGGTATGACCTTCGCGGCGGATCGGCAGGTTGGCGGCAATCAGCACGATCCCCGGCGCATGCTCCACGGCAAACTGCCACAGCCGCTCGTAATACAGGCCCAGGCGCCGGGTGCGCGCCTGGGACAACCAGTGCACCAGTGCGTGGCTGTCACGGTCGAGTTGGCGCAGCCAGTGTTCCAGGCGCTGCGGATCGCGCACCCAGTCGCTGCCGGCCAGCGGATGGCGTTGTGGCCAAGGCGTGGCGCTGAGCATCGGCGGGGCGAGAATCACCCACGCCAGGTCGCGCACGTGCGGGTGGTGCAACTGGCGGGGCAGGGCGAGCAAATCGGGGAACAGGATCATTTTGCGAGCATAGCTTCTAAAGTCCCGGCTGAAAGGATTTTGTCTACGCAGCGCTTTCGCCCATAATCGTGGTTTTCGCCGTCGCAGACCCCCGCAGGAGCCCCATGGAGCAATTTCGCAATATCGGCATTATCGGTCGCCTGGGCAGTTCCCAGGTGCTGGATACCGTTCGCCGACTGAAAAGATTCCTGCTTGACCGGCACTTGCACGTGATTCTCGAAGACACCATCGCCGAAGTCCTGCCCGGCCACGGCCTGCAGACCTCGTCGCGCAAGATGCTCGGCGAAGTCTGCGACATGGTGATTGTGGTCGGCGGTGACGGCAGCCTGCTGGGCGCCGCACGGGCGCTGGCGCGGCATAACATCCCGGTGCTGGGGATCAACCGTGGCAACCTGGGTTTCCTCACCGATATCCGTCCCGACGAGCTGGAAGTCAAGGTCGCCGAAGTGCTGGACGGCCACTACCTGGTGGAAAACCGTTTCCTGCTCCAGGCCGAAGTGCGCCGCCATGCCGAGGCGATCGGCCAGGGCGACGCCCTCAATGACGTGGTGCTGCACCCCGGCAAGTCGACGCGGATGATCGAGTTCGAGCTGTACATCGACGGCCAGTTCGTCTGCAGCCAGAAGGCCGACGGCCTGATCGTCGCCACACCCACCGGTTCCACGGCCTACGCGCTGTCGGCCGGCGGCCCGATCATGCATCCCAAGCTCGATGCCATTGTGATTGTGCCGATGTACCCCCATACCTTGTCCGGACGGCCGATCGTGGTCGATGGCAACAGTGAGCTGAAAATCGTCGTGTCCAAGGATATGCAGATTTACCCGCAGGTGTCCTGTGATGGGCAGAATCACTTTACCTGCGCGCCCGGCGACACCATCACCATCAGCAAGAAGGCGCAGAAGTTGCGGCTGATCCACCCACTGGACCACAACTACTACGAAGTCTGCCGGACCAAGCTTGGCTGGGGCAGCCGTTTGGGTGGTGGAGGCGACTGATGCTCGATCCCGCGCGTAGCTACGACCTGATCGGTGACGTGCACGGTTGCGCTCATACCCTTGAGCATCTGCTGGACCGACTCGGGTACCACAAGCTGGGTGGCGTGTGGCGTCATCCGTCACGCATGGCGGTGTTCCTGGGCGATGTCATCGACCGTGGCCCGCGCATCCGTGAGGCGTTGCACCTGGTGCACGACATGGTCGAGGCGGGGCAGGCGCTGTGCATCATGGGCAACCACGAGTTCAACGCGCTGGGCTGGAGCACACCGGCCCCACCGGGCAGCGGCAAGCAGTACGTGCGCGAGCACACCCCGCGCCACGCGCGCCTGATCGATGAAACCCTGAGCCAGTTTGCCCATCACCCCGGTGACTGGCACGACTTCCTCCAATGGTTCTACGAGATGCCGCTGTTTGTCGATGCCGGGCGTTTCCGCGTGGTGCACGCCTGCTGGGACGGCGCCTTGATCGACCTGCTGCGCCGCCAGCACCCCGATGGTTGCGTGGATGAACACTTCGTCCAGGCGGCGGCGGTGAGCGGCAGCTTCGCCTGCATGGCCTTCGATCGCCTGTTGCGCGGCACCGACATGCGCCTGCCCCATGGCTTGACCATGACCAGCGGCGATGGCCTGACGCGTTCGTTCTTCCGTACCAAGTTCTGGGAAGACGACCCGCAGACCTACGGTGACATCGTGTTCCAGCCGGACGCCTTGCCCGAACCTGTGGCCAAGACGCCATTGACCCCGGTGGAGAAAAACACCCTGCTGCGTTACGGCATCGACGAGCCGTTGTTGTTCGTCGGCCATTACTGGCGCAGCGGCAAACCGGCGCCCATCCGCCAGAACCTGGCATGCCTGGACTACAGCGCAGTGCTGTACGGCAAGCTGGTTGCCTATCGACTTGACCAGGAAACCCGTCTCGACCCGCGCAAATTCGTCTGGGTCGATGTCGAACGGCCGGAGGCCCTGCAATGAGTGCTGTTGCTGTATTACGTCTGCCCTTGAGCGTGGACCTCAGCGGTTTTGTCAAACTGCTGCAACGCATGCAGGTGCCCCACCGGGTCAGCGAGGAGGCGGGCCAGCAGGTGCTCTGGGTGCCGCACGCCGTCAGCGAAGACGTGCGCGCACTGTATGAGCGGTTTCCGGCGGGCGACCCTGATCAACAACTGGACCTGCCACCCCAGGCGAAATCCCAGCGCCCGGGTTTTGTTGCGCAACTGCGCACCAGCCCCATGACCGCCTTTGTGCTGCTGCTGACCCTGATCGTCGGCGCGATTACCCTTCTGGGGGCCAACCTCGATACGATGCGCTGGTTCACCTTCCTGCAGTTTCGCGTAGTGGGCGAGTACATCCATTTCACCCCCCTGGCCGACAGCCTGGCGGCGGGGCAGTGGTGGCGCCTGGTAACGCCGATGCTGATCCACTTCGGTTTCCTCCACGTGGCCATGAACGGCATGTGGTACTGGGAACTGGGGCGGCGCATCGAAGCGCGCCAGGGCGGCATCAACCTGTTGGGGCTGACACTGCTATTTAGCCTGGTGTCGAACTACGCCCAGTATTTCTTCGGCGGCCCGGGGCTGTTCGGCGGCCTGTCCGGGGTGCTGTACGGTCTGCTTGGCCACTGCTGGATCTACCAATGGCTGGCGCCGAACCCGGCGTATCGCCTGCCCCGTGGCGTGCTGGTGATGATGCTGGTGTGGCTGGTGCTCTGTCTGTCCGGGCTGATCTCGCTGATCGGCTTCGGCGAAATCGCCAATGCGGCCCACGTCGGCGGGTTACTCGTCGGGTGCGCCACGGGTTTGTTGGGCGGCTTGTACAGTCGCCGTAGAACAGCCCTCTAATCTGTTTAGTGAATGAAGAGCACGGAGACCCTGATGTCCTCTTTTAACGAAATGATCAACAACATCACCCCCGAGATCTACCAGAGCCTGAAACTGGCGGTGGAGATCGGCAAGTGGTCCGACGGCGGCAAACTCACCGCCGAGCAGCGTGAACTGTCGTTGCAGGCAATGATTGCCTGGGAAGTGCAGAACCTGCCCGAAGACCAGCGCACCGGCTACATGGGCCCGCAGGAATGCAGCTCCAAGTCGATTGAAGTGCCGAATATCCTGTTCAAGTCGGATGCCATCCATTGATCGAGATTGGCCGCGGTGCAATCAGTAAAATGTCGGCGCGCCTCGACGCGTCGGCGGTGCAATACGCGTTTCGCCTGGGTGATTCCGAGGTGCCGGTCAACCCGCTGATCGGCAGCACACTGCGCCTGGAGTACCTGGGGGCGATCCACTGCAGCCATTGTGGACGCAAGACCAAGACCAGCTTCAGCCAGGGTTACTGCTACCCCTGCATGACCAAGCTGGCGCAGTGCGACGTCTGCATCATGAGCCCGGAACGCTGTCACTACGACGCCGGCACCTGCCGCGAGCCGAGTTGGGGCGAGCAGTTCTGCATGACCGATCACATTGTGTATCTGTCCAACTCCTCCGGGGTCAAGGTCGGGATCACCCGTGCCACCCAGTTGCCGACCCGCTGGATCGACCAGGGCGCCCGCCAGGCATTGCCCATCATGCGGGTGTCGACCCGCCAGCAGTCGGGTTTTGTCGAAGACCTGTTCCGCAGCCAGGTGGCCGACAAGACCAACTGGCGCGCCTTGCTCAAGGGCGAAGCACCCTCGGTCGACCTGGCCGGGGTGCGCGATCAACTGTTTGCCAGCTGTGCCGAGGGCCTGCTGGGCCTGCAGGAGCGTTTCGGCTTGCAGGCAATCCAGCCGGTGACCGATGTCGAGCCGCTGGAGATCCATTACCCGGTGCAACAATACCCGGCGAAGATTGTCAGTTTTAACCTGGACAAGAACCCGATTGCCGAAGGCACGCTGATGGGGATCAAGGGCCAGTACCTGATCTTCGACACGGGCGTGATCAATATTCGTAAATACACGGCCTACCAGCTCGCCGTGCATCAGTAGAAGGATTCGAGCCATGCGCACCGAACAACCGAAGATGATTTACCTGAAGGACTATCAGGCGCCTGAGTACCTGATCGACGAGACGCACCTGACCTTCGAGTTGTTCGAGGACCACAGCCTGGTCCATGCGCAACTGGTGATGCGCCGCAACCCCGCCCGAGGCGCCGGCCTGCCGCCGCTGGTGCTCGACGGCCAGCAGCTGGAACTGCTGTCGGTGGCCCTGGGCGATATCACGCTGACCCCGGCCGACTATCAGTTGAGCGACAGCCACCTGACCCTGCACCCCACCAGCGCCAGCTTCACGGTCGATACCAGCGTGCGTATCCACCCGCAAACCAACACCGCCCTGGAAGGCCTGTACAAGTCCAGCGGCATGTTCTGCACCCAGTGCGAGGCCGAGGGCTTTCGCAAGATCACCTATTACCTCGACCGCCCGGACGTGATGAGCAAGTTCACCACCACGGTCAGCGCCGAGCAGCACAGCTACCCGGTGCTGCTGTCCAACGGCAACCCGATTGCCTCGGGGCCGGGCGAAGACGGCCGGCACTGGGCGACCTGGGAAGACCCGTTCATGAAACCGGCCTACCTGTTCGCCCTGGTGGCCGGTGACCTGTGGTGCGTCGAAGACACCTTCACCACCATGACCCAACGCAGCGTTGCCCTGCGCATTTATGTCGAGCCGGAAAACATCGACAAGTGCCAGCACGCGATGAACAGCCTGAAGAAGTCCATGCGCTGGGACGAAGAAGTCTACGGTCGCGAGTACGACCTGGACATTTTCATGATCGTGGCAGTCAACGACTTCAACATGGGGGCCATGGAGAACAAGGGCCTCAACATCTTCAACTCCAGCTGCGTGCTGGCCCGCGCCGAAACCGCCACCGATGCCGCCCACCAGCGGGTCGAAGCGGTGGTCGCCCACGAATACTTCCACAACTGGTCGGGCAACCGCGTGACCTGCCGCGACTGGTTCCAGTTGTCGCTCAAGGAAGGTTTCACGGTGTTCCGCGATGCCGAGTTCTCCGCCGACATGCATTCACGCACCGTCAAGCGGATCGAGGACGTTGCCTACCTGCGTACCCATCAGTTCGCCGAAGATGCCGGCCCCATGGCCCACGCCGTGCGCCCGGACAGCTTCATCGAGATCTCCAACTTCTACACCCTCACGGTCTACGAGAAGGGGTCGGAAGTGGTGCGCATGATCCGCACCTTGCTCGGCAACGAAGGATTCCGCAAAGGCAGCGACCTGTACTTCGAGCGCCATGATGGCCAGGCCGTGACCTGCGATGACTTCATCAAGGCCATGGAAGATGCCAACGGCGTCGACCTGACCCAGTTCAAGCGCTGGTACAGCCAGGCCGGTACGCCGCGTCTGGCGGTGAGCGAGTCGTACGACGCCGCCGCCCGGACCTACAGCCTGACCGTGCGCCAGAGCTGCCCGGAAACCCCGGACAAGGTGCAGAAACTGCCGTTCGTGATTCCCCTGGAACTGGGCCTGCTGGACCGCCAGGGCGCGGCGATTGCCCTGCGCCTGAGCGGCGAAGCGGCGGCCAGTGGCACCTCCCGTGTGCTGTCGGTGACCGAAGCCGAACAGACCTTCACCTTCCTCGACATCGCCGAACACCCGCTGCCGTCCTTGCTGCGTGGCTTCTCGGCACCGGTGAAACTGAGCTTCCCGTACAACCGCGACCAATTGATGTTCCTGATGCAGCACGACAGCGACGGCTTCAACCGTTGGGAAGCCGGCCAGCAACTGTCGGTGCAAGTGCTGCAGGAACTGATCGGCCAGCACCAGGCGGGGCAGGCATTGGCCCTCGACCAGCGCTTGATCGAAGCGCTGCGCAGCGTGCTCGCCGACCCGGACCTGGACCAGGCCATGGTCGCCGAAATGCTTTCGCTGCCGAGCGAAGCCTACCTGACTGAAATCAGCGAAGTGGCGGACGTCGAGGCGATTCATGCCGCCCGCGAATTTGCCCGCAAACAGCTGGCCGACCAACTGTTCGAAGGGCTGTGGCTGCGTTACCAGGCCAATCGCGAGCTGTCCCGGCAGACGCCCTATGTCGCTGAGGCTGAGCACTTCGCCCGGCGCAGCCTGCAGAACATCGCCTTGTCCTACCTGATGCTCAGCGCCAAGCCTGAAGTCCTGGCCGCGACCCTCGAACAGTTCGAGGCCTGCGACAACATGACCGAGCGCCTGACCGCGCTGGCCGTGCTGGTCAATTCGCCGTTCGAGGCCGAGAAGGCCAAGGCCCTGGCGAGCTTCGCCGAACACTTCAAGGACAACCCGCTGGTCATGGACCAATGGTTCAGCGTCCAGGCCGGCAGCGGCTTGCCCGGTGGCTTGCAACGTGTGCGGCAATTGATGGAACACCCGGCGTTCAACCTCAAGAACCCGAACAAGGTACGGGCCCTGGTAGGGGCGTTCGCCGGGCAGAACCTGATCAATTTCCACGCCGCCGACGGGTCGGGCTATCGCTTCCTCGCCGACCTGGTGATCGAACTCAACGGCTTCAACCCGCAGATCGCTTCGCGCCAACTGGCGCCGTTGACCCGCTGGCGCAAATACGACAGCGCCCGCCAGGTGCTGATGAAAGCCGAACTGGAACGCATCCGTGCCTCGGGCGAGCTGTCCAGCGACGTGTTCGAGGTGGTCAGCAAAAGCCTGGCCTAGGCAGGAGCGGGCGGGGTGGCTGCATGCAAAACATGCAGGCACCCCAAAACCACAAATATCTCAAGGCCACGTTCGTGGCCTTTTTTCATCATGGGCACTGATGCCCTGCCATTCAGCGCCTACCCTTACTCCCCAGGTTAACAAAACATAACGTGGCGTCGATTGTCAGGCGATTCTAAAGCTGGATAGGATAGGCCAGCTTCCGAGAAGGGGCTCTAGATTGCAGGTTTCAGCCAAGCGCTGAATCCGGCCATCCGGTAGCACGCCCCGCACGGCGCCCTTAAAGGTTGAACGACCTAACAATAATAATGGGGGAAAGGTCTATGAGTGAGCCTGTCATGGGTGTGGGTATTGGCCGCCCGCCGGCACTACGCAGATTCGCGTTGCTGGCTACAGCGCTCTCGCTGTTGGGCACTGCGGTCCTGTCGGCGCCGGCCCTGGCGAATGCCGCGCCAGCCGTCGATACGGTCTATTCCATTGAATCGGCCAAGTCCGCCAAGGGCTTGATGCTCGATGTCGTGCATGCCGGCAAACGGCTTATCGCGGTCGGTGACCGTGGGCACATTCTCTATTCCGACGACCAGGGCAGCACCTGGACCCAGGCCAAGGTGCCTTCGCGGCAGTTGCTGACCTCGGTGTTCTTTGTCGATGACCAGCATGGCTGGGCCGTCGGTCATGATGCACAGATCCTCGCCAGCGCCGACGGCGGTGTGACCTGGACCAAGCAGTTCGAAGACCTCAAGCGCGAAGCGCCGTTGCTCGACGTCTGGTTCAAGGACGCCAGCAACGGCTTTGCCGTGGGTGCCTATGGCGCGCTGCTGGAAACCACCGACGCCGGGAAAACCTGGGACGACGTCAGCGATCGCCTCGACAACGAAGACCAGTACCACCTCAACGCCATTGCCGCGGTCAAGGATGCCGGCCTGTTCATCGTCGGCGAGCAGGGCAGCATGTTCCGCTCCGCCGATTGGGGTCAGACCTGGGAACGGGTCGAAGGCCCTTACGAAGGTTCGCTGTTCGGGGCCATCGGCACCGCCCAGCCATCGACGCTGCTGGCCTACGGCTTGCGCGGCAACCTGTTCCGCTCCAGCGATTTTGGCAGCACCTGGGAGCCGGTCGAACTCAAGGCCGCGCGCGGCGCCCTGGAATTCGGCCTGTCTGGCGCCACCTTGCTCGAGGATGGCTCGATCGTGATCGTCGGCAACGGCGGCAGCGTGGTGCGCAGCAATGACGACGGGCAGACCTTCAGTGTGTTCAATCGCCCGGACCGGATCTCGGTGGCGGGCGTGACGGCGGCAGGCAACGGCAATCTGATTTTGGTCGGACAGGGCGGCGTTCGCGCCACTTCGCCAACCGGCGCAGAACTGAACAAATGAGCCGGGCAAATAATAAGAAGGCGGAGAAATGACATCCATGAGCAGTCATAACCAAGACAAGGCGACGTTTCTCGAGCGCCTGATTTTCAACAACCGCCCGGCAGTCATCGTGATCTGCCTGCTGGTGAGCATTTTCCTGTTCTGGCAGGCGACGCTCATCCGGCCTTCCACCAGCTTCGAAAAGATGATCCCGCTGCAGCATCCGTTCATTGAAAAAATGATGGAGCATCGCAACGACCTGGCGAACCTGGGCAACACCGTGCGGATTTCGGTGGAGGCCACCGACGGTGACATCTTCTCCAAGGAATACATGGAGACCCTGCGCCAGATCAACGACGAGGTGTTCTACATCTCCGGCGTCGATCGCTCGGGCCTCAAGTCGCTGTGGAGTCCCAGCGTGCGCTGGACCGAAGTGACCGAGGAAGGTTTTGCCGGCGGCGAAGTGATCCCGCAGAGCTACAACGGCTCGGCCGACAGCCTCGAACTGCTGCGCAACAACGTGCTCAAGTCCGGCCAGGTCGGGCGCCTGGTGTCCAACGACTTCAAGTCGAGCATCGTCGACATTCCGCTGCTGGAGTCCTACCCGGACCCGCAAGATCAGGGCAAGCTGCTGGCGCTGGACTACCAGAAGTTCTCCCATGAGCTGGAAGAGAAGATCCGCGACAAGTTCGAGAAGCAGAACCCCAACATCAAGATCCACATCGTCGGGTTTGCCAAGAAGGTCGGTGACCTGATCGATGGCCTGATCATGGTGGTGCTGTTCTTCGGTGTGGCCTTTGTCATCACCCTGGTCCTGCTGCTGTGGTTCACCAACTGCGTGCGCAGCACCATCGCCGTGCTGATTACCACCCTGGTGGCGGTCATCTGGCAACTGGGGCTGATGCATGCGTTCGGGTTCGGCCTGGATCCGTACTCGATGCTGGTGCCGTTCCTGATCTTTGCCATCGGTATCTCCCACGGTGTGCAGAAAATCAACGGTATCGCCTTGCAGTCAAGCGAGGCCGACAACGCGCTGACAGCTGCCCGGCGCACCTTCCGCCAGTTGTTCCTGCCGGGCATGATCGCGATCCTGGCGGACGCGGTGGGCTTCATTACCTTGCTGATCATCGACATCGGGGTGATCCGTGAGCTGGCCATCGGCGCCTCCATCGGCGTGGCGGTGATCGTGTTCACCAACCTGATCCTGTTGCCGGTGGCGATTTCCTACGTCGGCATCAGCAAGCGTGCCATCGCCAAAAGCAAGAAAGACGCGACCCGCGAACACCCGTTCTGGCGCCTGCTGTCGAACTTCGCCAGCTCCAAGGTCGCGCCGGTGTCGATCCTGATCGCCCTGATCGCCTTCGGTGGTGGCCTGTGGTACAGCAAGAACCTGAAAATCGGCGACCTCGACCAGGGCGCGCCGGAGCTGCGTCCGGACTCGCGCTACAACAAGGACAACAACTTCATCATCAACAACTATTCCACCAGTTCCGACGTGCTGGTGGTGATGGTCAAGACCAAGGCCGAAGGCTGCTCGCGCTACGAGGCCATGGCGCCGATCGATGAACTGATGTGGAAGATGCAGAACACCGAGGGCGTGCAGTCGGCGATTTCCCTGGTGACCGTTTCCAAGCAGATGATCAAGGGCATGAACGAGGGCAACCTGAAATGGGAAACCCTGTCGCGTAACCCGGACGTGCTGAACAACTCCATCGCCCGCGCCGACGGCTTGTACAACAACAGCTGCTCCCTGGCGCCGGTGCTGGTGTTCCTCAACGACCACAAGGCCGAAACCCTCGACCGTGCGGTGCATGCGGTGCAGGAGTTCGCCAAGGAGAACAACAAGGACGGCCTGGAATTCATCCTCGCCGCCGGTAACGCCGGGATCGAGGCGGCCACCAACGAGGTGATCAAGGAGTCGGAGCTGACCATCCTGATCCTGGTCTACCTCTGTGTGGCCACCATGTGCATGATCACCTTCCGTTCCTGGGCGGCGACTTTGTGCATCGTCCTGCCGCTGGTGCTGACCTCGGTGCTCGGCAACGCCCTGATGGCCTTCATGGGCATCGGCGTGAAGGTCGCGACCTTGCCGGTAGTGGCGCTCGGGGTGGGGATTGGCGTGGACTACGGCATCTACATCTACAGCCGCCTGGAAAGCTTCCTGCGTGCCGGCCTGCCTTTGCAAGAGGCCTACTACCAGACGCTCAAATCCACCGGCAAGGCGGTACTGTTCACCGGCCTGTGCCTGGCCATCGGCGTGTGCACCTGGATCTTCTCGGCGATCAAGTTCCAGGCCGACATGGGCCTGATGCTGACCTTCATGCTGTTGTGGAACATGTTCGGCGCCCTGTGGCTGCTGCCAGCCCTGGCACGGTTCCTGATCAAGCCGGAGAAACTGGCCGGGCAGAAGGGCAATTCGCTGTTTGCCCACTGATCTTGACCTGAAGTGAAAAAGCCGCAGCCCCAGGGTTGCGGTTTTTTTTGCCTGTTCGCTGCGTTGCAAGGCCATGGCCGCTATCATTGCGCCTTTCAACTTGATGATTGATCGCCATGACTGCTGCAACCGATACCTTGCTCACCGTTCTCGAAACCTGCGACATGCTGGAAATCGATGGCCTGCACGCCTTCGACTTCTCGCTGGACGAGGACGATCAGTTGCACATCGAGTGCATGGATGGCCGTGCGGCCAAGCATTGGGTGTTCAGCCTGGCCCAGGTGCAGGCGGCCGTGTTCGACGCCGACCTGCAGAGCTGGACCCTGCGCGGCGACGCCGGCGAGCACCGCCTGGTGTGCATGAGCGCATTCAGTGGCAGCAACGATGAAGGCGAAGACCATGGGGATGCGTAACCTCTGGCCGCTCCTGATGGCCGGCAGCTTCGCCGCGATGGGGGTGCAAGCCGCTCCCGCCGAGCCCCATGAGCTGTTGGTCGGCAGTTACACCCAGGGCCAGAGCCAGGGTATCTATCGCCTGCAGTTCGACAGCCGCAGCGGTCAGCTCGACGCGACGCCGCTGCAAGTGTTCAAGAGCGCCAACCCTTCCTGGCTGACCTTGTCCGGCGATCAGCGGCAACTGTTCGTGGTCAACGAAAATGGCCCCGGACAAGCCGACGTCGTCGGGCGGGTCAGCAGTGTGGCCATCGAGCCCAAGACCCGCCAACTGAGCCTGATCAACCAGGTGCAGAGCCTGGGCAACGAGCCGACTCATTCGAGCCTCAGCGTCGACGGCCAGTACCTGTTCGTCAGCAACTACTCGGTGGCGGCCGACCCGGGTGGCAGTCTGGCGGTGTTGCCGGTCAGCCGCGAGGGCCGCTTGTCGCCTCCGGTGCAACTGAGCAGCCATCCGGCAAGCCGGGTCAACCCTGAGCGCCAGCAGTCGGCCCACGTGCATTCGACGGTGTCTTCACCGGACGGTCGGTTCGTGTTTGCCAATGACCTGGGGGCCGACCAGGTGTTTGTCTACCGCTACGACCCCAAGGCCAATCCGGAGCATCCGCTGACGGCCGCCACTCCAGCCTCGGTGCAGTTGCCACCCGGCAGCGGGCCACGGCACCTGCTGTTCGCCGCCGATGGCAAGCATGCCTACCTGAGCATGGAAATGAGCGCGCAAGTTGCGGTGTTCGACTACCAGGACGGCACGTTGACCCAACGCCAACGGGTGGACCTGGCGGCAGGGCAGCCGGCGGCGAAAAAAGCCGCCGCGGCCTTGCATGCCTCTGCCGATGGCAAATTCCTCTACGTCAGCAACCGCGGTACGGCCAACGAGCTGCTGGTGTTTGCCATCGACCCGAACACGGGCGAGCTCAAGGAGCTGCAACGACGTTCGGTGGAGGGTGATCATCCCCGCGAGTTCAGCCTCGATCCGAGTGGCCGGTTTGTGTTGGTGGCCAACCAGAAAAGCAACCAGATCGTCGTCATCGAGCGTGACGCGCAGAGCGGCCTTCTGGGCAAAACCGTGCAGAAGCTGGCGCTCGATGCGCCCAGCGATCTCAAGTTCCTGTCCCGCCCGTAAGCCTGAGGCCCCGCTTGGCGGGGCCTGCACCCTTGTATTAATCGCAGTGATATCGGCTACTGATACAAAAGATTTCAAGCCCGCCAACCCTCGGGCGTAAGTTTGCTTCACGGCCTACACAGGCATGCCAGCCAACTGCACACGAGGGTTACCGTCATGAACTTCAATCTCTTCTCCGTCATCGCCGCGTCCGCCATCTCAGCCAGCGTGGTGCTGCCAGCCAATGCCAGCGTCGAGATCAACGACAAACGAACCGGCACCCAGACCTACACCCAGAAATACCTGCAACAGAGCGCCAACTTCTATGCGGCGCTGGATCACAAGATTCAGCATTGATCTGCCAGGTGCCGCCGATGTCGGCTGTGCCGGCCCCATCTCCCATAGGACTTGTAGTGTCAGTGAGGCTCGGGTTGTTTGGCCATGATCGCCGTGAACAGCGCCGACTCGATCATCCCCGCAAGCCACGCCTGCAACGGCCGATACGGCAGCTGCGCGAAACCGTCGCGGTCGACGTGGGCGAACTGACGGACAAAGGGCATCAGAGCGATGTCGGCCAGGCTTGGGTGATCGGCCACTAAATAGCGCTGCTGTTGCAGCAGGTCATCGAGCTTGCGCAGAAACACTTCCCCCTCAGCACGGTAGTGCTCCCTGGAATGCTCCGGATAACGTTCGGCGTACTTGTAGCGATTGAGGCTGACCTTGAACACCTGGTCGTTTTCTTCGATCAGCGTCGCGGTCATTGATTGCGCGGCAGGGTTGTCCTTGAGCAACCAGTCCTCGGGATCGTTCTGCGCCAGTGCCCAGGTCATGATCTCCAGGCTTTCGTCGATCACCCGGCCATCGGCACTCAGTACCGGCACCGTGCCTTTGCTTGAAAGCGCGAGCATCTGCGGCGGCTTGGCCTTGAGGCTGACTTCCACGATGGTCAATGGCACCGCGCTATAGTGCAGCGCCATGCGTGCCCGCATGGCATAAGGGCAGCGGCGGAAGGAATACAGCCTGTTCATTTCACCTCCAGGGTGCTCAGCCCGTTGCCTTGGCGACGCACCTGAATCTGCACCGGAATCCGCTCATGCATTTCCTGCACGTGGGAAATCACCCCGACCTTGCGTCCTTGTGCCTGCAGGCCGTCGAGGGCGTCCATCGCCAGTTGCAGGGATTCGGGATCGAGACTGCCAAAACCTTCGTCGATGAACAGCGATTCGATTTTCAAAGTGCTCGAAGCCATCGAGGCCAGGCCCAGGGCCAGGGCCAGCGACACCAGGAAGGTTTCCCCGCCGGACAATGAGTGCACCGAACGCAGCTCGTCGCCCATCTCGGTGTCCATCACCAGCAGGCCGAGCATGCTGCCGCCGCGCTTGAGGCGATAGCGCCGCACCAGTTGGCGCAATTGCACGTTGGCGTGATGCACCAGCAGGTCGAGGTTGTAGGCCTGGGCGATCTTGCGGAAGGTGTCGCCGGTGGCCGAGCCGATCAAGGCATTGAGCCGGGCCCAGCGCTGCCACTCCAGATACGCCTGGCTGATGCGTTGCGCCAGTGCCTGGTTGGCCTCCTGGCGCCGTTGATCCTCGGTCTGTTGTGCGCGCAACTCGGCACAGAGTTGTTCGCTGATGGCCGCCTGCGCTTGCAGATCGCCCAGGGCCGTGGCCAGTTGTTCAGCGTCCAGGTAAGCGTTGTGCTGGGCCTGATGCTCGTGCAGGCGCTGCTCGCGCTCCTGCAGCAGGACCTTGGCTTGCTCGATCGCGGTTTCGCTGCGTTGCAACTGCAGGCGCAACTGGCTGACCTGTTCGTCGCTGTAGCCCAGCAACTGCGCAAGGCCTGTGTCGTCGAGTTCAGGGTGCAGGGCACGCCAGTCGGCGACCTTGCTCTGCAGTGCTTGCCGTTCGCTGTCCAGCGCCTGTTGGCGTTGTTGCTGCGCCTTGAGTTCGGCTGCCAGCTGGATGAGCTGGCTCTGCACTTCCTGCAGTTGCTGGCTGGCCGTGGCTTGTGCCTGGCGCGCCTGCTCGAGGGCCTGCTCCAGTTGTGTTTGCCAGGCTTCGGCACTCGGCTGTTCCCCCAGCAATGCGCTGAGTTGCTGTTGGGCGCCGTGCAGCTGGGCGCTGAGCAGGGCGTGCTGCTGTTGCGCGGACTCGGTCTGTTGCAGCCGGGTCAGTTGGCGGTCCTGTTCCTTTTCCAGGCTCTGCTGGCGTTGCTGCTGCTCGTCCAGCTCTTCACGCTGCAGCGCCAGTTGTTCCAGACGCTGGGCCACTTGTTGGTCGAGCTGGAGGAAGGTCGCCGCGGGCTCATGGCGCAGGCCTTCAAGGATGGCTGCCGGGAGCAGGTTGGCGAAGGCGGCGAGCTCTTCCTCCAGGCGTTGGCGGTCGTTGCCCAGTTCGCGCTGCTGCAGGGTCAGCTGTTGCACCGCCTGCTGGCTGGCCTGTTCAGCGGCTTGCAGTTGCTGCGCCAGGCGCGCGGCTTCCTGTTGCAGGGTGAGCAGGGCGCTCTGGCGCTGTTCGTCCTGGCTGAGGTTCTGGTTCAACTGAGCATTTTGCTGGGCCAGCCAGGCCTCACGGCGGCCAGGGTCCTGCGCCAGCAACGAGGCTGCCAGCGGATGAGCTGCCAGGCTTGGGGCCAGGCTCTGCTGCTGGGCGAGCAGTTGTTCGTGCTGTTGCAGCAGTTCTTTTTGCTGGGCGATCACACCGCCGACTTCGGCCCGCAGTTCGGCGAGGGTTTCCTTGAGCAGGTCGACGGCCTTCTGGGCAGCGGCCTGTTCGCTTTCATCATGTCGACCCAGGCTTTGCAGCAAGGCTTCGGGCTGGTGGTAGGGGTGCTCGACACTGCCACACACCGGGCAGGGCTGATCGTCCTGCAACTGCCCGCGCAACTCCTCGACACTGGCGCTGCGGGCCAGGCGTTGGCGCTCCAGAAGCGCTTGGGTGACCGTCAGTGTCTGCTCGGCCACGGTCAGGTCGGCCTTGGCTTTTACGCCTTCGCGGGTCAGGCGTTCGCGTTCGCCCTGGGCGCTGTGCAGGCGTTGTTGCAGGGCTTGCCCGCGGGTATCCAGCTCCTGCTGGTTGGTCCACAGCCGCGTCAGCTCTTCCACCGCCCGCAGTTGCTTGCGGTTGTCTTGCAGCAGGCTGCCGAGAATCTGGATCTGCTCGGCGACTGCCTGAGGCTCGACGTCGGCTTCGCTGTACAGCACCTGCAGCTGTTGACGCTGTTCTTCCAGGCGGCTGGCGCTGGTGCTGGCCTGTTGTTGCAGCCCCAGCAGTTCCGCCTCACCTTGTTTGAGGCGATTGCCCACCAGCATCAGTTGCTGCAGGCGCTCGCGGTGCAGGTTCCAGGCGTCGCTGACCGGCGCCCACTGCAGGCTGTGCTCCAACTGGCTGGCGATATTGACCAGGCGTTCGGCCACCCGCTGTTGTTGTTCGAGCATCTGGGTGATGGCGTGCTGGCCTTGCAGGCTCGCCTGTTCGGCGGTCTGCTTGAGTTCTGCCGACGCGTCGATCGCCTGGGTCAGTCGCGCCAGGTTGCCTTGTTCCTCGAATGCCTGGCGCAGCAGCGGGGCATTGCTGGTGTGCTGGTGTTGCGCCTGGGTCAGCGCCGCCTTGGCCGATTCCAGGCTCAGTTCCAGCTGCGCCTGACGGGCCAGTTGTTCGGTCTGTTGGGCGCTGTGCTGCTGGATCGATGCGGCCAAGGGGCTCAACTGGGCATCAAGTTCGGCCTGACGGGCAAACTGGTGACGTTGCGGTGCCAGGTGCTCCAGGCGCTTGAGGTTCAGCCGTGCGTCCGCCTGGGCATCCCAGGCCTGCCGGGCCTGTTGCAGTTGCTCGACACCCGCCTGTTGCTGGTCCTGGATCTGCTGCAGTTCCTTGAGCCAGGTGTGCTGCAACTCCAGTTGCTTGAGCTGGGCCTGCTGGGTCTTGAGCTGCTGCTGGGCCTGGCTCAAACGCTGGTCGAGTTCGGCGCGCGCCTCGGGCTCCAGGGGGGTGACGCCGCTGGCTTGGTCCTGTAGCTGTTTGTGCAGCTCGCGGGTTTCCTTGCTCTTGTCGAAGGCGCGCTTGCCCAGGCGGGTGTAGAGCGCGGTGTCGGTGAGCTTTTCCAGCAGTTCGCTGCGGTCGTTGTCGTCGGCCTTGAGGAAGGCGCTGAACTCGCTCTGGGCCAGCATTACCGCCCGGGTGAACTGTTCGAAGTTCAGGCCCAACACCGCTTCGAGCTGGGTCTTGTATTCACCTTTCTGGCTGGCCAGCAGCTGGTCGGTGTCCAGGTCGCGCAGGCTCTGACGGCTGGCCTGCAGCTTGCCATTGGCTTTTTCCCGGGCGCGGTTGGCTTCCCAGCGTGCCCGATAGCGCCGGCCATCGATGCCGAGGAAGTCGACCTCGGCGTAGCCGTCGCCAGTGCCCCGGCGCAGCAGGGTGCGTGGATCGCCGGTGGCGATTTCGCCGTCCGCGTCCGGGACCTTGGCGTCACGCCCGGTGTTGTTGAGCCGCGGTACCGCGCCAAACAGGGCCAGGCACAGGGCATCGAGCAGGGTGCTTTTGCCGGCGCCGGTGGGCCCGGTGATCGCGAACAGGCCGGCACTGGCCAGCGGTTCGGCGGTGAAATCGATCTCGAACGGCCCGGCCAGCGAGGCCAGGTTCTTCAGGCGGATGGCGAGGATCTTCATGGCTGTTCGCTCTCCTGCTGAACGTCTTGCAGCAGTTGCGCAAAATCGCTGAGGGTCTGTTCGTCGACGGCGCTGCCGTAATTATCCAGCCAGGCGCGGCTGAACAGTTCCTGAGGGGTGAGTTGGTCCAGTTCGATCAAGACGTCGCCCTCATCGCTGCCTCCCCGGGCACCGCTGCCGGCGTATTCGGCGGCGATCCGCACCAGGCGCACGGCTTTGCCTTGCAAGGCGCTTTCCACCTGATGGCGCAGGTCCGGTTGCGGTTCGTCGAGGCGCACCCGTACCTCCAGCCAGGGCTGGCGCTGGACGTCGGCCAACAGGTCGATGTCGGGCAGCGCGGCCAGTTGCCCGAGGATCTCGGCCAGCGGTGCGGGGCCCATGCGTTGCAGGTTGACCGCCCGTGGGATCAGGCGCGGCTCGACGCTGACCAGGGTTGGCCCGTCGAGGCGCACATCGAGGATCTGGTGCGGGTAGGCAATCTCGGAGAACGATAGGGGGATGGGCGAGCCGCAGTAGCGAATGCGCTCCTCGCCGTTGACCTTCTGTGGCTTGTGCAGGTGGCCGAGGGCAACGTAGCTGATGCTCGGGCCAAACAGGCTGGCGGGCAGGGCTTCGGCATTGCCGATGATCAGGCTGCGTTCGGAGTCCTCGGACACCGAGCCGCCGGCCATGTGTGCATGACTGATGGCGATCAGCGCCTGGCCCGGCTGGCGCTTGGCATTGGCGGCCTCGATCAGCCACTCATGCACCTGGCCGATACCGCGCAGGTAGTCGTCGCCCAGGTGGGCACCGGTGACTTCCGCCGGGCGCAGGAACGGCAGTGCCAGGCACCAGCCAGCGATCTCGCCCGAGGCATCGGGCAGCGGGATCAGCAACCGCTCGGCATCCAGTTGCCCGTCATCAAGCCACAGCACTCGGCCCAGGGCGTGGGTGCGCAGGCGGCGCATCAGCGGCGCCGGCAGTTCGATCCGGGAACCGGAATCGTGGTTGCCGGCGATCATCACGATACTCAGCGCAGGCTGTTGTTCGTGGGCACTGACGATGAAGTCGTACAGGCGTTCCTGGGCTTTGACCGGCGGGTTGACCGTGTCGAAGATATCGCCGGCGATCAGCAGCACGTCGGGCTTTTCCTGCCCCAGTTGACGCAGCAGCCAGTCGAGGAAGCAACCGTGTTCGTAGTCGCGTTCCTGGCCATGCAGGTTTTGCCCAAGGTGCCAGTCGGAGGTGTGAAACAGACGCAAGGCAAACTCCGCTCATTCTGAAAGAGGTGGACTGTGTAGGGGCAAGGCTTGCTCGTGATCACGTGCTTGAGAGCGTGATCATGCTCAGGCCTTGCCCCTGCAAGGTATCGAAATTACTTAGGGTAAAGCGGCGGCAAGCCACTGTCGCCCACCGGGTCCTGGACCCGTTCGGCGGTGGGGATGGCGCGGATCGCGCGCCACAGGTCTTCGCCTTGCCAGTGTTGTCCGGTTTCGCTGTAGAGCGCGCCGTTGAGGCCATCGAGGGCGTCGGACAGCGGCACAAAGCGCGCCGCCATGTCCGCCAGGGTTTCCGGTTGCTGACGGGCCCAGGCGTCCAGCGCCTGGCGTGTGGCCTGGGGGTCGTTGGCCTGGCTGGCGCGCTTGAGGTCGTCGAGCAGGGTGCGCGGGCTCGGCCCGGTCTGGGCGGCCCGCAGGATCGCCGGTTGCCAACGCGCGCGCCACCACAGGCCAAAGCCCAGCAGGGTGGTGCAGGACAGGACCAGGGTGGCGAGTTTCCAGTACCACAGCGTTTCACTGTCCACCGTGGGATGGGCCGGCGCATTGCCGGCCGGGGTGTCGACCATCAGGCTCGGGTTGTTCTGGATGTGCAGGGTGCGTGCCGGCAGGCTGCTGCGTTCGAGGCGGTCTTCGTCGGTGTTCCACCAAACCACCTCGACGGCGGGCAACTCGATGTTGCCGCTGTGGGTCGGGACCAGGGCTTCGCGGTCCTCGCGGCTGCCGATCAGCCCGCGGTCGCTCTGCTGATTGCTCAATTGCGGCTGGTCGGGGTAGCGGCGTAGGCCGCTGACGTCAGTCGCCGGCAAGGGGGGCAGTTGGGAGCTGGCCAGGCCCTCGGCCTTGAGGGTCAGGCTGCGGGTCAGCGAGTCGCCGACCTGGCTGCGGTCCGGTTCCGGGTTCCAGCTTTCCTCCAGGCTCAGGCTGCGGGCCGGGAGCCACGGGGTGTCCGGCGGATAGTCGGCAGGCTTGACCTTGACCGTCAGGGTGGTCTCGGCGGAGCTGACGCGCAGCAACTTGCCGGATTTCGGCCCCTGGGCGGCCGGGTCCTGGTTCGGTTGGGCGTCCACCAGGGTGGCGCTGAAGATCTGCGGCGGGATGCTCAGGACACCGCTGTGTTGCGGGTAAATGGCATAGCGCTGTTCGATCACCCCATGGCGCAGGTCATTGATGACTTTTTCGTAAGTGCGCGACTCGCCCAGCGGTTCGACGCGCGCATCGGGAATCTGCAGCGGCGTGATATTGCTGTCGTCGTACAGCGACACCGAGTGGTAGATGCGCAGGGTCAGGATCGCCTGGGCCTGCACGTAGACGCTGCTCTGATCCAGGCTGGCCTCGATGAACACCGGGGCCAGTTTGCTCGGGGTGTCCTGGGTCTGGCTTTGCACCACGGTCAACTCGATCGGCTCGCTGGTGAATTCCCCCAAGTGCAACGGCGCAATCACCACAGTGCCATTGAGCTTGGGCAGCAGGGTGATGATCCAGCGGGTGGTGGCGTGGTTTTCGCCGTTGAGGCTGGTCAACTGGTTGACCTGACGGGTGCCGCGCACTTCGAACTGCGGTTCCAGGGCGCTCAGGTCGGGCTTGCCGAAGAGCGTGACATCGCTGGACTCCAGGGTCAGCTCCACCGTTTCCCCGGAACTCAGCTGGTTGCGGTCGACACTGGCGACCAGGCCCGCCGCCTGGGTTTGCAGGCTGCAGAACAGCAGGCCGAGTAAGAGTGCGGTGCTGCGGTTCATCGAGTTTTTCCCTGATCCTGATGTTGTTGCTGTTCGTACCAGAACTTGCGTCTGAGCAGTTCTCCCGGTTCATCGGGGATTTTACGCAGCCATTGCTCCAGCGCTTCGCGGTGCTCGCCATTGAAGTCGCTGTCGGCGCTGCTTAGCGGCGGGGTGGTGGTGCGCTCGTCGCCCAACTCACTGCCTGGCACTTCATTATCACCCGGTTGGGGCGGGTGGTTGGGGTCAGGTTTCGGCTCGGGTGGGTTGTCCACCGTGGGCTCGGCTGGCTCGTTCGGCGTCTCGGCGGGCTGTTCTTCGCTGCTGGACGGCGGTGTCGCGGTGCCTGGCGGCGGGGTTTGCGCACCCGAAGGCGGGGTTTGCTCGGCAGGTGGTTCGGGCTCGGTGGCAGGTGGCGTGGCGTTCTGCTTGATCAGCGCCTCCATCAGCGCTTTGTTGGTTTGTGCCGGGCGCAGTTCCGGTTGCAGTTCCAGGGCTTGCTCGTAGGCATCCAGCGCAGCCTCCAGTTCACCGCCCTTGGCCAGGGCGTTGCCGCGATTGTAGTGGGCACGGGCATCGCTGCCCTGGGCGAAACGCTCGGCGGCCGCGGCATACTGGCCGGCCTCGTACAGCGCCACCCCTTGCCATTGCGGGTCTTGGAAATGCTCGGCGGCGGCCAGCGGCTGCTTTTGCCGGAGCAGGTGCAGGCCCTGTTGGTCAGGGCGCAACCACAGGTCGTTGAACTCGAAGGCCTGGCTCGGCTGCGGCACCATGAACAGCAGGGGCAGGCACAGCAGCCAGCCCCTGCGTCCGGCACAGGCGGCCAACAGCAACAGGGGCAGCAACAGCCAGTAGCCCTGGTCGGCCCAGGTGTCGAGACGCAAGGTCTGGCCGTCTTCACGCAGGCTGTGGGGGGCGTCAAACAGGCCCAGGCCACGCAAGTCATTGTCGTCCACTCGCGCCTGGCGGTAACGGCCGCCCAGTTCATTGGCAAAGGCTTTCAGGCTCGGGCTGTCCAGGCGTGGCACCAGGATCGCGCCCTGGGCGTCCTTGAGGAAGCTGCCGTCTTCGGCGGTGACAGGCGCCCCCTGGGGCGTGCCGATGCCGAGCATCAACCACTGCGGTGCCTGCCCGCGCAGCGCCTGGCGAATGCCCTGGCGCTCCTGTTCGCTGAGGGAGGAGCCGATCAGCAGGATGCGGCCCTGGCCCAGGGCGCCGCGCTCGAGCAAGGTCAGCGCTTTGGCCACGGCGAGGTCGGCGCGCTGGCCGACTTGCGGCATGATCGAGGGCTTGAGGGCTTCGAGCAGGTTGCGGCTGGTGGCCAGGTCATCCGACAGCGGCACCAGGGTGTGGGCGCTGCCGGAATACACGACGATCGCCGTTTGCGCATCGCTGCGGCTCTGCAGCAGGTCGAGCAGTTTGCGCCGCGCTTGTTCCAGGCGTGTCGGGGTCACGTCGGTGGCGAGCATTTGCGGGGTCAGTTCGAGCAATACCACCAGCGGGTCGGCGGGTTTCTGCGCGGATTGTTCGACCCGGTCCCAGCTCGGACCGAGCAGCGCCAGCACGGCCAGCAGCCACGCCAGGCCGAGGAGGATCCACGGCGACTTGCTTTCACGCCCGCTGCCACCCTGGAGCAGCGCGGCATGAAAGGCCGGCGGCAGGATCATCTGCCAGCGCCCGGCACGTTTTTGCCGGTGCCAGAGTTGCCACAGCAACCAGCCCAGCAGCGGCAGGAGCAGCAACCACCAGGGGCGGAACCAATGGGGCCAGAGGTCGATCATCGACGCCTCCGCAGACGCAGGCGTTTGAGCCGTTGGCGCCAGTCCGGGTGCTGTTGCAGAAAGTGCGACGAGCTGAACAGCCGTTGCAGCGGGTTGTGCGGCCAGCGCTCGCGAATCGCCAGCAGCATGCTCAACAGCAACGCCGCCGCCAATGGCCAGCTGTACAGCGCCTGGGCGGGGCGGGCCTGGGTGGGCTGTTGGATCACCGGCTCCAGTTCATCGAGGGTCTGCTTGATCGCTTCCAGCTCGGCACCGTCGCGGGCGCGGAAGTAGCGCCCACCGGTGGCCTGGGCAATCGCCTGGAGCGCCGGCTCGTCAAGGTCCAGGCTCGGGTTGAGGCCGAGCAGCCCCAGGGTCCCGGTTTGTTCCGGGTCGGCGCCGATACCAATAGGGTAGATTTTTACGCCTTCTTCGGCTGCCAGGCGGGCGGCCGTCAGGGGATTGATTTCCCCGCCATTGTTGGCGCCGTCGGTGACCAGGATCAGCACCCGGCTTTGCGCCGGACGCTGGCGCAGGCGCTTGAGAGCCAGGCCGATGGCGTCGCCAATGGCGGTGTTCTTGCCGGCGATGCCGATCCGCGCCTCGTCTAGCCAGACCCGCACGGTGCGCCGATCGAACGTCAGCGGGGCCTGCAGGTAGGCCTGGCTGCCGAACAGGATCAGGCCGACCCGGTCACCATCGCGCTGCTCGAGAAAGTCCCCCAGCAGGTGTTGGACCAATTCCAGGCGGCTGACGTCTTCGCCTTGCCACTGCATGTCGGGAAAGTCCATCGAGCCGGACACGTCGACGGCCACCAGCAAATCGCGGCCACTGGCGGCAATCGGCAACGGCTCCCCCAACCATTGCGGGCGGGCAGCGGCTACCAGCAGGAGCAACCACAGGAGTATGAACGGTGCCTGTTGGCGCCAGGCCGGCAGGTTGGCCCGGGCGCGGCGGCGCGCCAGGCCTTCGAGGTCGCTGAGGAAGCTGACCTTGAGCGCCGGCTCGCCACTGTCGGCCACCGGCAGCAGCACGCGCATCAGCCACGGCAGCGGCAGCAAGGCGAAAATCCACGGCCAGGCGAACTCAAACATGTTTGCGGATCCAGGTGTCGATGGCCTGGGTCAGGCCGGCGATGGCCTTGTCATCGAGTTTGCATTCGGGCTTGTAGGCGCCTTCGACCAGGATCATCCAGCGGGTGAGGCCGGCCGCCGGGCAACGGTTATCGAGGAACGCCAGCCATTTGCGACCGTTGAGGGTATGGCTCTGGCTATAGGGATAGTCGTTGCGGCACAGGCGCTTGAGCAAGCCGTTGAGTTGTTGCAGCCAGGCCCCGGCCGGTGCGCCGTCGTAGGGCTTGGGCATCTGTGCCAACTCGGCCAGCGCGGCGACCCGCAGGGGGTCCAGAGGTTGTTCGGCGCGCGCCAGGTTGCGCTTGGCCGGCAAAAACCGGCGCAACTGCCACAGGCCAAAGCCGAGCGCCGGCAACAGCAGGAGCAACAGCCACCAGCCCGGGGCCGGCGGCCAGAACGGGATCGGCGGCGGGGTCATCAGCGGTTGCAGTTGCTCGAGACTGCTCATTGGCTTTTTCCCGGGCGTTGCGGGTTCAAGTATTCGCGCAGTTGCTCGACCATTTCGCTCTGGGTGCTCAGGGGCATCAGCAGCACCCGCAGTTTTTGCGCCAGCAACTCCCAGCGGGCGATACGCGCTTCGGCCTGGGCGCGATAGCTCTGGCGCAGTTCGAAGTTCAGGGTATCGAGCTCCAGTTGCGCGCCGTGCTCGGCAAACCGCAACAGGCCGGCGGCGGGCAGGGCGTGGTCCAGGGGGTCGGACAGCGGCAGCAGCAACAGGTCACAGTGGCGTGACAGCAGGCTCAGCTGTTGCTCGGCGCCGTCGCTCAGGGCGCGCTCGTCACAGATCACGATCACCAGGCTGCCGGGGCGCAGGACTTCCCGGGCGCGGCGCAGGGCCATGCCGAGATCGTCGTTGGCCGGCTCGCCTTCGGTGCTCAGGCTCTGGTTGACCCGCACCAGGCGGTTGAGCAATTGCAGCAAGCTCTGTTTGCTGCGTCGTGGTTTGATCTCGTAGTGTTCGTTGTCGCCATACACCAGCCCGCCCACCCGGTCGTTGTGGCCGAGCGCCGCCCAGCCGATCAGGCTCGCGGCCTGGGCGGCGAGGACCGACTTGAACATCAGCCCGGAACCGAAAAACAACCGGCGGCTTTGCTCGACCATGATGAAGATCGGCCGTTCGCGTTCTTCGTGAAACAGCTTGGTGTGGGGTTCCTGGGTGCGTGCGGTGACGCGCCAGTCAATGGTGCGTACGTCGTCGCCGGCCTGGTAGACCCGCACCTGGTCGAAGTCCACGCCACGCCCGCGTAGTTTGGAGTGGTGCAGGCCGATCAGCGGGCTGCGCTGGCTCGGCGTGGAGAACAGCTGGACTTCACGCACGCGATGGCGCATCTCGATCAGCTCCGAGAGGCTGACACGGATGCCCGGCTCGGGCAATGCGGGGGTGTTCATCGGGGTCAAGCGACGGCTACGACGTCGAGAATACGCTGGACCACGCGGTCCTGGTCGATACCGGCGGCCTCAGCTTCGAAGGACAGAATGATGCGGTGGCGCAACACGTCGAACAGTACCGCCTGGATGTCCTCGGGGCTGACGAAGTCGCGACCGGCCAGCCAGGCGTGGGCCCGGGCGCAGCGGTCCAGGGCGATCGAGCCCCGGGGGCTGGCGCCGTAGGCGATCCATTCGGCCATTTCCGGGTCGAACTTGCCCGGTGTGCGGGTGGCCATCACCAGCTGCACCAGGTACTCCTCCACGGCGTCGGCCATGTACAAACCGAGGATTTCCTTGCGTGCAGCAAAAATCGCCTGCTGGCTGACCCGGCGTTCGGGTTTGGTTTCGCCATTGAGCGCCTCACCGCGCGCCTGCTGCAGGATCCGCCGCTCGACGCCAGCGTCCGGGAAGCCGATTTTCACGTGCATCAGGAAGCGGTCGAGCTGGGCTTCGGGTAGCGGGTAAGTGCCTTCCTGCTCGATTGGGTTTTGCGTGGCCATCACCAGGAACAGCGGTGACAGCTCGTAAGTGCTGCGTCCGACACTGACCTGGCGTTCGGCCATGGCCTCCAAGAGCGCCGACTGCACTTTGGCCGGAGCGCGGTTGATTTCGTCGGCCAGCACCAGGTTGTGGAAGATCGGCCCTTGCTGGAACACGAAGCTGCCGGTTTCCGGGCGATAGATCTCGGTGCCGGTGATGTCGGCGGGTAATAGGTCGGGGGTGAACTGGATACGATGGAACTGGGCTTCGATCCCTTCGGCAAGCTCTTTGATGGCCTTGGTCTTGGCCAGGCCCGGGGCGCCTTCGACCAGCATGTGGCCGTCGGCGAGCAAGGCGATGAGCAAGCGCTCGATGAGCTTTTCCTGGCCGAGAATCTGCGTTGAAAGAAAGGTTCGCAGCGCCAGCAGCGCTTCACGGTGTTCCATCGTCGAGTGTTCCTGGAAGAGGCCTGGGGTACACAGCATCAAGAGCGCCCGGGCAGGGGCTGCTACTTTAATCTATCCGGGCCCCTGGCGACTAACGGCACCGGGGAAAATCTGCAAATAAGTGGGTGGGTGTATCCATTTCGGTGCCTCGTGGGGGCTCATACCGAGCCCCCACGAGGATTCGCCGGCTGCGCTGACTTACGGGCAATCGACTCCGGTCAGCCATGGCTTGCCAAAGTCGGCGGAGTTGATGTCTGGCTGTTCATTGATGTTGTAGAAGTTCTGCTTGTAGAGCTTGCCGTTGTACGACACCGGCTCGCCATAAGTCTGATAGAGCCTGGTGGCGTCCCACGGCGCTGTGTCGGCGCATTGGCCTGGGGCCGGAGGCGCTGTCACCGTGACGGGATGATCGGCCACCTCGGCCTGGTTTGCGTCATCGACCGCCGTGACGCGGACGCTGTATTGGCCGGCAGTGTCTGGGGCGACAAAGGTTTGCGTCGGGCGGGTTGACGTCTCTGGGGTGAAGCCTTGCGCGAACCATGAAAAACGCAAATTGCTGCCGGTTGACGCCGTCGCCGACAGCAGCAGCGGCTTGCCCGCCTCAATGGTGCCTGGGCCGGTAATGACCGGGACCGGGCGTGTTCCATCCTGGCGTGGGCGGATCTTGATCACGTTGGTCGGCGTTCGCAGCGTATGGGTGCCGTCCTGGACTGTCACAAACACGGTGGCCAGGACCTCGCTCTGGACCGGCGCGGCGATGAAATGGCCGCTGGCGGCATTGCCTGGCGATCCTTGCAGCGAGGTCGAGGCCGACCATGCGTAGCTCAGCGGTTTGCCAGTGGCGCTGCGTGCCTCGACCCGTACCGGTACCAGATCGGCCGACACGGCGGTCGCGGGGGTGATCAGCGTTGCGCTGATCGGCGCTGCCTTGAGGGTGAGGCTGTCCGTCAGTGTGATGCTCTGGGTGCCGTCGGACACTTCGACGGAGATGGACATCCTGGTATCGGCGGCCACCGTTGGCGCCTGAAGTATCAAGGTGGCCTCATTGCCGGTGTCAGGCTTGAAACCTGCGGCATTCCAGCGATAGGTCAACGGTCTGTTGGAGGGCGATTCGGCATGGATATGGGCGGTGAACGTCTGTGCCGATTGCACTTCTTCTGGCAGGGCCAGGCGTCCGGTGGGCGGCAGATTGGCGTTGTCGGCGAGCATTTTCTGGATGGCAGCGTCGAGATCAGGCTGCACGCCGATTTCGGTTCGGTTGCCATTGGCTTGCGGGTAGCCGGTGGCGACAAGGTACGCACGTAGCTTTTTCGGTGGGAGGTTGCCCAGGCCCTTGGCGCGGGCAACACCTTGCAGCGCGGCGACGACGCCAGTAATGATCGGATTGGACGAGGAAGTGCCGCTGTACGTATGGGTGTAGCCCGTGGTCGGGTTGGTGGCGCTGTGGGTCGTGGTGGTGACCTTGGCGCCCCAACTGAACACGTCGACCCGCCGGCCGTACTGAGAAAAGTATGAGCGCAATCCGCTATCGGGATTGACCGCGCCGGCATAGATCGAGCCGGAGTCAAACTGGTCTGGATCAAAATACCCACTGAAGTAAGGATGATCCAGGTTGATGTTGCCGTTGGAGGCCGCCAGGACCACGTGGATCCCTTTTTCCTCGGTCAGATAAGTGATGGTGTCGCGCACCAATCGATTGTATTCAAGCGGCATCATGCAATTGGTTGTACAGCCGACGTCCGGAAATGGCGTGTAGTTGTACTGGACCCCCAACTGGATGACGTCGCCGGCTTCCAGGCGCTCAGCCATCTGCACCAATCGGGCGTCGCTCCATTGCAGATAACCGACTTGCGCGAGCGGCACGATGCCGGTGGTGCCGAAGCCATTCTCCCGGGACGCAATCACCCCGACGCTGGCGGTGGCATGATAGTCGGCCACTGCACCGGCCGTCAGTTCCGTATAGGGCGGTGGCAAGTCGATATGTTCGTACGACCAATGAGTGACCTCTGAGGAAATCACGCGAATGCCTTGGCCTTTGCCGCCAGGTACTTTCCAGGCCTCCACAGCGTTTACCCCGCCGATAGCGTAGGGCGAGGCGGCTTGCCGGCCTTGCAGGTAATGCTGCCTTGGCGTGTAGTCGGGGATTTGCGGGTTGATTCGCCTGATCGGCTCGGCGGTGTCGGCGCGCATGCCATCGACCCGTGGTCCAGGTTCAACTGATTCCACTGACGGCAGTTGCCGCAGTTGCAACGTCAGTTGTTTCACCTGCTGTTGGCTCATTGCGCCAACATCGATGACGAAGTAACGATCCAGCCTGTGCCGTTGCAAGGCCTGCAGACTCTCCACTGTGCGTGTTCTGGAAGGCGGCACGAGGGGTGTGAGGTTCGGGGCCAGGCGTTGGATTTCGGTCAAGGGGGCCAGGCTGTTGGAGGTGTTGTTTGCCGTGTGGGAAACGATCGCCTCAGGCCTGACGAGCAGGATCAGCTCCTTTGTCGGCAAGTTGGCCGCGCTCGTCAGTAACGGCAGGGTCAGCGTGAATAAAAATGCAATCGTCCATCCGTTGTTAATGGCTCTCATGGCATACCCGGGGCGTTGGCTTTGTTGTCACTCAGCAAATGCGCAACGCCCGGTATTGGCAACTGTCAGAATTACCAGTGCTGACGAGTGGCCTGGGTCTTCGTAGCGTTCATGTGTCCGGTCCGCAATCCCTGTCAGGCCTCACAGCAAACGCTAGTTCTTGAAGTTGGAATGCTTGCGCCCTTGGTCAAACAGCGCAAACACCACCACCAGCACCCCGGAAATCAGCAAAATCACCGCCACGCCATCGGTAGAGTGGGTCGCCGAGTTGGCCACCAACGCCAGCCCGCCCAAGGGCGCCAGACCGCCGGCGATCGCCGTACCGATTTCACGCCCGGTGCCAAACCCCGAAGAGCGGGTCTGAGTCGGGAACTGACGGCTGAGGAACGAGCCCTGGGGCGCGAACATCATGGGAGCGAGGATCCCGGTGCCGATGGCGATGGCCAGGTAAATCATCAACGGCTCGCCGGTGTTGAGCAGGGTCAGGAACGGATAGGCGAACAGCGCCGAGAGCAGACCGCCGAGCATCAGTACCTTTTTGCTGCTCCACTTATCGCAGAGCCAGCCGAAGCACGGCACGGCAACGATCGCCACCAGACTGGCAATGGTCACCGACAACGAAGTGACATGGGCTTCGACACCCTTGAACTGGGTCAGGTAGGCCAGGGAGAAGGTTTTGAAGATGTAGCTCAGGGCGTTGTAGCCAATCGCCACGAACAGCACCACCACCAGGCCCTTCAGGTCATTTTTGAACAGCAGCTTGAGCGGCGAAACCTGTTGCTTGGCAACGGTTGCGTCGAGTTCCTTGAACTGTGGGGTTTCCGGAATGCTGCGACGCACCCACAGGCCCACGCCCACCAGGACGATGCTGCAGATGAACGGAATGCGCCAGCCGCCGGACAACAGGAATTCATTGCCATTCATGGTCAGCACGTAGACGGTCAGCGACGACAGCAGCAAGCCCAGGTTCAGGCCCAGGGCCGGCCAGGCACCCTGGCTGCCGCGCTTGCCTTCGCTGGCGTGTTCGTAGGAAGTGACCGCTGCGCCAGACAGTTCGGCACCCGCGCCCAGGCCCTGGATGATCCGCACCAGCACCAGGATGATCGGTGCCCAGATGCCAATCGAGGCATAGCTGGGAATCAACCCGATCAGGGTGGTGCACACGCCCATCATGCAGAAGGTGATGACCAGCACTTGCTTGCGGCCGAAACGGTCGCCCAGGTAGCCGAACAGAATGCCGCCGAACGGGCGAGCGATGAACCCGATGGCAAAGGTCGAGAAGGCCAGCAGCGAGGCGACTGCGGGGTTGCTCGGGTCAAAGAAGATTTTCGAGAAGACGATCGCCGCCATGGTGGCGTACAGGTAGAAGTCGTACCACTCCAGCATTGAGCCGAAGATCGTCGCGGCAGCCACCTTGCGCAGGCGTTTTTGCTTCTGGAGTGGGGTTTCCGGGGCGGTCGGGGCCGCTTGATGTACCGACATCGGTGATTTCCTTTGGTCTTTGTAGTTATTTTTTAGTGGGTGAGGCCACCCGTGCAGCGGGGTTCAGCGATTCTTGAGAATTTTCTCGGCGATCATCTGGCCGATGGGAATGGCCGAGGTCGCGGCCGGCGAAGGGGCGTTGCACACGTGCACCATGCGTGGCGTCTCGGCGAACAGGAAGTCATGCACCAGGGTGCCGTCGCGCATGACTGCCTGGGCTCGGATCCCGGCTTCATAGGGCAGCAAATCGTCGACTTCCAGCGATGGGCAGTACTTGCGGCACTGTTCCAGGTAGCCGCGCTTGAACAGCGAATTCTTCATCTCCGTGGTGCCGGAGCCGAGGTTGTTCCAGATGGTTTTCCAGAAACCCGGAAAGCTCGCGTACTCGGCGACGTCGCGCCAGTTGATCGAGAACTTGCGATAGTTCTCCCGGCCCAGGCCCAGCACGGCGTTGGGGCCGACCGTGACGCTGCCATCGATCATCCGCGTCAGGTGAACCCCCAGGAACGGCAGCTCCGGGTCGGGAATCGGGTAGATCAGGTGGTTGACGATCTCATTCCTGGACGCTGGCAGGCGGTAGTACTCGCCACGGAACGGAATGATCTGATGGTCGATCTTGACCCCGGCCAGCTTCGCCAGGCGGTCGGACTGCAAGCCGGCGCACGCCACCAGTTGCCGGGCCTGCCAGACCTGGTCGAGGCTGCTGATGGTGACGCTGTCGGCGCTTTCGCTGATCGCGCTGACGCTGGTCTGCAGGCGGATTTCGCCCCCCGCGGCCTCGATCACCCGAGCCATGGCCTGGCACACCTGGCGGTAGTCGACAATCCCGGTGGCATCGAGAAACAGCCCGCCCAGGCCGACGATGTTCGGTTCGCGGCGGCGCAACTCGGCCGCATCCAGTTGCTCGACTTTCAGGCCGTTCTGTTTCGAGCGCTCGTACAGCGCGTGCATGCGGCTGACTTCCAACGGTGTCGAGGCCACCAGCAACTTGCCGCAGACGTCGAACTTGATCCGGTGCTCGGTGCAGAACGCCTTGGTCGCCTCGGCGCCACGCTTGCACAGGTCAGCCTTGAGGCTGCCGGGGGCGTAGTAGATGCCGGCGTGGATCACGCCACTGTTGTGCCCGGTCTGGTGTTGCGCCAGCACCGCTTCCTTTTCCAGGATCAGCAAGGAGGCGCCGGGCTGGCGTTCGAGCAGCGCCATGGCGGTGGCGAGGCCGACGATGCCGCCGCCGATGATGCAATAGTCATAAATCATGCAGGTGTCACCTTGGATTGCTGGCAGAGAGTCTGCTTATCAGGTTGTCAGACAAAGTGTTCGGTAAAAAAGACGCCGTGTCATGGCGTCCTCGATGTTGCCGGTAATCAGTCGATGCTGGGCAGGTCAATCTTCAGGCGTGTGGCCGCTGCGCGCAGGTGCGCTTCGGCACAGGCGGCCGCCTGGTAACGGTCGCCAGCGGCGATGGCTTCGTACAGGGCCTGGTGTTCGCGTCCGGCATCGGCCGAGCCGCCCACCGAGTGCGCTGCGGAGTTTTCCCACGCACGGCGCCGAGCTTCGGCCAGTTGGCCGCGCAGGAAATCGTGGAAGGCAACGAAGTAGTCATTCTTGCTGGCATCGGCGATTGCGCGGTGGAACTCGACGTCGGCCAGGGCGGCCGCAGCAAAGTCACTGCGCTTGTCGTGCATTTCCTGCAAGGCACTGCGCATGCGCAGCAGGTCGGCTTCGTCACGGCGCTGGGCGGCGATGGAGGCGGCCTGGGTTTCGGTCCATAGGCGCATTTCGAACAGTTGCACCAGGTCGGGCTTGCGACCTTTCTGGCTAGGAAAACGGAACACCGTGCCGTTGGGATTCTGGGAAATGTACGAGCCCAGACCCCGGCGGCTGATCAGGATGCCATCGGCCTTGAGCTGGGCCACGGCCTCACGCACCACCGAGCGGCTGACGTTCAACTGTTCGGTCAGTTGCTGTTCGGTGGGCAGGCGCGATTCTGCGGTCAGGCGGCCGGATTCGATTTCTTCGCGGATCGCGTTGACCACTCGTTCAACCAGAGAGTCGGGGCGCTGTAGCTGAAGCATGAGGAGTGTGGCTCGTAGGTCAGGTTGTCAGACAATGCCCGTGTGCTGATTTCTTGTCAAGAAATCAGCTGTCCGTTACAGCTCGCTCAGGTAGGTGCCGGTGCCCTTGAGGATGTTCTGCAAGGTTTCTTCAACCTCGGCCAGGTCAGCGGCGGCGGTGCTGTGGAAGATTTCCAGGTGATCGTCACCGTTCAGGGCGTCGGCGTCGGCCGCGGCGATCTCGATCAGCAGGCGGGTAGGGCTGAGGGTGACCTTGACGCCGTCAAGCGTGGAGGGTTCGCCGTCGAGGGTGATTTCCAGCTCGTCTTCGTCCGGGTAGCGGGTCATCAGGAACATGTCGCCCTGATTGCTGTGGCAGCACAGCATCGCCAGGTTGTCTTCTTCGTCATCGCACGGGTTGGCGATCAGGTGGGCGGTGGTCAGTTGCATGTGAGCAGTCCTGGCGCGGTGCGCGGTGTTGGCAGGCAAAGGGCGATTTTGCCAGCCCCGGGCATTTTTTGCTTCGCTAGTTTTGAGCGGGGAATGATTGAAGTCGAACGCTGGAGGGCGCGTTTCAGGAGATTTGTAGGTGTTTTCCTTAAGCCAAATACTTCGTGTGGCAATGAACGTTCCGCTGTTGTTGTAGGGATAGGAGAGGGCGTAGGAATAACAACGGCTTTGCCAGTTTTTGCTTGTTTGCAGCGCTCTTTGTCCCGTACGTTTGAACCCTCAGTGCAAGGGAGTGCAGGGCAAGTTGATAGATGAGGGAAGGCTTTGAATGAAACCGTATTTCGAGTTGCTGGGTGAAGTAAAGCATCTGTCCGAAGAGCAAATAGAGCAGCTTTACCAGCGTTATCTGGCCGGAGAAAAAACCAGCGACCTGATTGCCGAGTACAAGATCCCGGTGGCGGTCAGAAGTTTATTGACGGTATTGCCGCCGCTGCTCGATAAACAATTGAAGTGTCCCTACTGCAATCTGCCGATGTGGGCGAAACGCTACGCCAAGGGCACCCCGGCATCGCTCAGGCCCGCGTTCAAGTGTGTCAGGTGTGAACACCGCTCAGTGCCGGTCGGCCAGTACCGGCGCCATAGCCATTGCACCTGCACGGCTTGTTACCAAGTCCGGCAGCAGGAGGTCGCCGCCCAGGCCGAGCGCGACCGCGAGCAGCTGCTTAAGCGTTACTCGCCGGGCGGGCCGCCGGTGGCCTATGCCAGCCTGGGTTTCGTGCAGAAGTTGGCCCTGCTGGCGTTGCTCGAAGGATTCAAGCCGGGTAACGACAGCATCGCCCCGCTGGAGGGGGCGAACCGCAACGAAAGCCTGGCCCCCAGCGCAGCGACCGCCGAGGAGTTGTTGAAAAACCTCTATGAGGCTGGGGTACTGCGGGTGGACGCCGACTCGGATATCCAGGCGTTCGATCCAGGGGCCGATTACCGGATCCGGCGGTTCTGTGCCGTGCGCTGGTTACCCAATGTCGCCCTTGACGCTGGTATGCGTTGCCCTTGTGACGAACTGTATGGCGCGCTGTACCAGGAATTGTCCGGTGTTGTTCCAGCCAACTGGAAGAGCGAGTTGTATGCCTTGATGTTCAGTCTGGCCCGGGAAGAATCGCTAAGTTACATCCGGGTGTTGGCTGAGGAAGTTGATCTGGTGTTTTCCGCCGCCAGTCGCGGTGAAGCGGTAATAGCTCAACTCCTGCAGGACTTTGCCGTGAGCGAGATTTATTACTTCGCCAAACTGGCAGTCAAAAATGCCGCACACTTTTTTGCCACCGGCAACTCCAAAGGCCGCACCCACGCCTCCAATACCATTCCCGGTTACATACTGAGTACCGCTCAACACGCCCTGGCCGAAGGCTGGCGACGACCATCCTATCGTGACTCGCGCGTCACCAAATCCGCACTGCATCGTTTGCTGTACGACGTAGTCCTCAAGGACAGCAGCGCCGGTTTTGCCAAGTCCCCCGGGGTGTACTGGCGTGACGAACTACTCCCCAGGTTTTTTGCCACCTCAACCGGCTACGAAGCAGGGCAGCCATCCGCACACCTGTTCTGCCGCGAGTGCGACTCCTGCAACATCGATGTCTGGATGGACAAAGTGATGCTGCAAACGACTTGCTATGACTGCGCGACGGTCAGCCGGTTTCAGGCGGTTTATGAGGTGGAGGATTGATGCTTGTCCTGACTCAAATGTCAGGAAATATGTCGTGAACAAATCTCCTGATCCAGTCATTTCCAATACGCGAAGCCCGCAAATCCAGGGATAAAACCGCCATTTTTCCCCACGCCTGCTAGTGTTGTTCGAGGCCCCGCCGCGGGGCTGCGTACCGATGACCGAATATGTCGCAGCATCGCAAGCACGGGCCTTGCCGCACTCGTTAAGCTGCGCAACGGATGGACACCTGTAAAGACATTGCCGGGTTGCCCGGCAGTCGTTTTTGCAGATGCCCATCCTTGGAAGGTGAATGTGACCTGAGTGTCTCGTCCAGCTTCACCCACCTGTCGCCCTGTTTCCTCTGCCCGAGAATCAGGAGCCGGGTGACAGGTTGCCCCGAACAGGGGTTTTGCACGCGACGCTTCCATCAATAACAAGCCCAAGCGGAGTACCACAGATGGCGTTCTTCACCGCAGCCAGCAAAGCCGACTTCCAGCACCAACTGCAAGCGGCACTGGCGCAGCACATCAGTGAACAGGCACTGCCACAAGTGGCGCTGTTCGCTGAACAATTCTTCGGCATTATTTCTCTTGATGAACTGACCCAGCGCCGGTTGTCCGACCTCGCCGGCTGCACACTTTCCGCCTGGCGCCTGCTTGAGCGCTTTGACCACGCGCAGCCGCAAGTGCGCGTCTACAACCCTGACTACGAACGCCATGGCTGGCAGTCGACCCACACCGCGGTCGAAGTGCTGCACCACGACCTGCCGTTCCTGGTGGACTCGGTGCGTACCGAGCTGAACCGTCGTGGCTACAGCATCCATACCCTGCAGACCACCGTGCTGAGCGTGCGTCGCGGGGCCAAGGGCGAGTTGCTGGAAATCCTGCCAAAAGGCACCCAGGGCGAAGGCATCGAGCAAGAATCGCTGATGTACCTGGAAATCGACCGTTGCGCCAACGCCGCCGAGCTCAATGTCCTGAGCAAGGAACTGGAGCAGGTACTCGGTGAGGTCCGCGTGGCGGTCGCCGATTTCGAGCCGATGAAAGCCAAGGTCCAGGAGCTGATCGACGGCGTCGACACCAGCCAGTTCACCATCGCCGCTGACGAGAAGGGCGAGATCAAGAGCTTCCTCGAATGGCTGGTGGGCAACCACTTCACCTTCCTCGGCTACGAAGAGTTCGTGGTTCGCGAAGACCAGGAAGGTGGTCACATCGAATATGACCAGGACTCCTTCCTCGGCCTGACCAAGCTGCTGCGCGCCGGCCTCACCGCCGAAGACCTGCGCATCGAAGAATACGCCGTGAACTACCTGCGCGAAGCGACCCCGCTGTCGTTCGCCAAGGCGGCCCACCCAAGCCGGGTGCACCGTCCTGCGTACCCTGACTACGTGTCGATCCGCCAGATCGATGCCGATGGCAACGTCATCAAGGAATGCCGCTTCATGGGCCTGTACACCTCCTCGGTGTATGGCGAAAGCGTGCGGGTGATTCCTTACATCCGCCGCAAGGTCGAGATCATCGAGCAGCGCTCTGGCTTCCAGGCCAAGGCCCACCTGGGCAAGGAACTGGCCCAGGTGCTGGAAGTACTGCCCCGTGACGACCTGTTCCAGACCCCGGTGGACGAGCTGTTCAGCACCGTGATGTCGATCGTGCAGATCCAGGAACGCAACAAGATCCGCGTGTTCCTGCGCAAAGACCCTTACGGTCGTTTCTGCTACTGCCTGGCCTACGTGCCACGCGATATCTACTCCACCGAAGTGCGGCAGAAGATCCAGCAAGTGCTGATGGATCGCCTCAAAGCCACCGATTGCGAGTTCTGGACCTTCTTCTCCGAGTCCGTGCTGGCCCGTGTGCAACTGATTCTTCGGGTCGACCCGAAAAACCGCATCGACATCGATCCGCTGCTGCTGGAAAAAGAAGTGGTGCAGGCCTGCCGCAGCTGGCAGGACGACTACGCCAGCCTGGTGGTGGAAAGCTTCGGCGAAGCCCACGGCACCAACGTGCTGGCGGACTTCCCGAAAGGCTTCCCGGCCGGCTACCGCGAGCGTTTCGCCGCGCATTCGGCCGTGGTCGACATGCAGCACCTGCTGAGCCTGAACGAAAAAAATCCGCTGGTGATGAGCTTCTACCAGCCGCTGGGCCAGGTCTCGGGCCAGCGCGAGCTGCACTGCAAGCTGTATCACGCCGACACCCCGCTGGCCCTGTCCGACGTCCTGCCGATCCTGGAAAACCTCGGCCTGCGCGTGTTGGGTGAGTTCCCGTACCGCCTGCGCCACAACGGTGGCCGCGAGTTCTGGATCCACGACTTCGCCTTCACCGCTGCCGAAGGCCTGGAACTGGACATCCAGCAGCTCAACGACACATTGCAGGACGCGTTCGTGCACATCGTGCGTGGCGATGCCGAGAACGATGCGTTCAACCGCCTGGTGCTGACCGCCGGCCTGCCATGGCGCGACGTGGCGCTGCTGCGTGCGTATGCGCGTTACATGAAGCAGATCCGCCTGGGCTTCGACCTGGGTTACATCGCCAGCACCCTGAACAACCACACCGATATCGCTCGCGAGCTGACCCGGTTGTTCAAGACCCGTTTCTACCTGGCGCGCAAACTGTCGGGCGACGATCTGGAAGACAAGCAGCAACGCCTGGAACACGCGATCCTCAGCGCCCTGGACGACGTCCAGGTGCTCAACGAAGACCGCATCCTGCGTCGCTACCTGGACCTGATCAAGGCCACCCTGCGCACCAACTTCTACCAGACTGACGCCAACGGCCATAACAAGTCGTACTTCAGCTTCAAGTTCAACCCGCACCTGATTCCAGAACTGCCAAAGCCGGTACCGAAGTTCGAAATCTTCGTTTACTCGCCGCGCGTCGAAGGCGTGCACCTGCGCTTCGGTACTGTGGCGCGTGGCGGCCTGCGCTGGTCGGACCGTGAAGAAGACTTCCGCACCGAAGTCCTGGGCCTGGTAAAAGCCCAGCAAGTGAAGAACTCGGTCATCGTGCCGGTGGGCGCCAAGGGCGGCTTCCTGCCGCGTCGCCTGCCACTGGGCGGCAGCCGTGACGAGATCGCGGCCGAGGGCATCGCCTGCTACCGCATCTTCATTTCGGGCCTGTTGGACATCACCGACAACCTGAAGGATGGCGCCCTGGTGCCGCCGGCCAACGTCGTGCGCCATGACGACGATGACCCGTACCTGGTGGTGGCGGCAGACAAAGGCACTGCGACCTTCTCCGACATCGCCAACGGTATCGCCATCGACTACGGCTTCTGGCTGGGTGACGCGTTCGCTTCCGGTGGTTCCGCCGGTTACGACCACAAGAAAATGGGGATTACCGCCAAGGGCGCGTGGGTGGGCGTACAACGTCACTTCCGCGAACGCGGCATCAATGTGCAGAAAGACAGCATCACCGTGGTTGGTGTCGGCGACATGGCCGGCGACGTGTTCGGTAACGGCCTGTTGATGTCCGAGACCCTGCAACTGGTGGCGGCGTTCAACCACCTGCACATCTTCATCGACCCGAATCCTACGCCTGCCAACAGCTTCGCTGAACGTAAGCGCCTGTTCGATCTGCCACGTTCGGCCTGGTCGGACTACGACACCAGCATCATGTCCGAAGGCGGCGGGATCTTCTCCCGTAGCGCAAAAAGCATCGCGATTTCCCCGCAGATGAAAGAGCGCTTCGACATTCAAGCCGACAAGCTGACCCCGACCGAACTGCTCAATGCCTTGCTCAAGGCACCGGTGGACCTGTTGTGGAACGGCGGTATCGGGACGTACGTCAAGGCCAGCAGCGAAAGCCACGCCGATGTCGGCGACAAGGCCAACGATGCACTGCGGGTCAACGGCAACGAACTGCGCTGCAAGGTCGTGGGCGAGGGCGGTAACCTGGGCATGACCCAACTGGGTCGTGTCGAGTTCGGCCTCAATGGCGGCGGCTCCAACACCGACTTCATCGACAACGCCGGTGGCGTGGACTGCTCCGACCACGAAGTGAACATCAAGATCCTGCTCAACGAAGTGGTGCAGGCTGGCGACATGACCGACAAGCAACGCAACCAGTTGCTGGCGAGCATGACCGACGAAGTCGGTGGCCTGGTGTTGGGCAACAACTACAAGCAGACCCAGGCCCTGTCCTTGGCAGCCCGTCGCGCCTTGCCGCGGATTGCCGAATACAAGCGCCTGATGAACGATCTGGAAGGCCGTGGCAAGCTGGATCGCGCCATCGAATTCCTGCCGTCGGAAGAGGCCATCAACGAGCGCGTTGCGGCAGGCCATGGCCTGACCCGTGCCGAGCTGTCGGTGCTGATCTCCTACAGCAAGATCGACCTCAAGGAGCAGTTGCTGGGCTCCCTGGTGCCGGATGACGACTACCTGACCCGCGACATGGAAACCGCTTTCCCGCCGACCCTGGTGAGCAAGTTCTCCGAAGCCATGCGTCGTCACCGTCTGAAGCGCGAGATCGTCAGCACCCAGATCGCCAACGACCTGGTCAACCACATGGGCATCACCTTCGTGCAGCGACTCAAAGAGTCGACCGGCATGAGCCCGGCGAACGTGGCCGGCGCCTATGTGATCGTGCGCGACATTTTCCATCTCCCGCACTGGTTCCGCCAGATTGAAGCGCTGGACTACCAAGTCAGCGCCGACGTGCAACTGGAGCTGATGGACGAGCTGATGCGCCTGGGTCGCCGTGCCACGCGCTGGTTCCTGCGTACCCGTCGCAACGAGCAGAACGCGGCGCGTGACGTGGCGCATTTCGGTCCGCACCTGGCAGCCCTGGGCCTCAAGCTCGACGAGCTGCTGGAAGGCCCGACCCGCGAAGGCTGGCAGACCCGCTACACCGCCTACGTCGATGCCGGCGTGCCGGAGTTGCTGGCGCGCATGGTTGCAGGCACCAGCCACCTGTACACCTTGCTGCCGATCATCGAGGCCTCGGATGTCACCGGGCAGAACGCCGCGGACGTGGCCAAGGCCTACTTCGCCGTGGGCAGCGCGCTGGATATCACCTGGTACCTGCAACAGATCAGCGCACTGCCGGTGGAAAACAACTGGCAGGCACTGGCCCGTGAAGCCTTCCGTGATGACGTCGACTGGCAACAGCGGGCGATCACCATCTCCGTCCTGCAGCAGGGCGACGGCAGCCTGGATGTGGAAACACGCCTGGCCCTGTGGATGGAGCAACACGAAGGCATGATCGATCGCTGGCGTGCCATGCTGGTGGAAATCCGTGCCGCCAGCGGTACCGACTACGCCATGTACGCGGTGGCCAACCGTGAACTGCTGGACCTGGCGTTGAGCGGTCAAGCGGTAGTGCCTGCCACTGCCTGATTGAGCGCTGAATAAGAAAGCCCCGTATCGAGAGATGCGGGGCTTTTTTATGGTTCTTCACGGATTACCGGGAAAGACGCTCTTGATCTTCATGAAAAAGAACTCGCTATCCCGGTAACCGTACGCCATCCGTTTGATGACCTTTATTCGATTATTTATTCCTTCCAACTGACCGGTGTGCATCGGCCAGCGAACCCGGCTGACGATGCCCCGCCAGTAACTCTTTAGCCGTTTGGCGAACTGGATCAGTGCCGGTATTTCGCTTTCATGCGCATGGCGCAGCCATTGCTTCCAGGCCGATCGCCAACCCCAAGCGGTGCTCGGCGTCCAAAGCGTTTTGAGTTCAGTCTTCATCAAATAGACCTTCATCAACGCGTGGTTGGCCGCCAGCAGATCCTCCAAGCGGACCTGTTGCTCCGGTGTTTTCAGGTTCTGCGGGTTGCGCAGGAGCAGCCAACGCGCCTGCTTGATGACCTGTCGGGCCGGCTTGTCATGACGCAGTCGATTGGCTTCGTCGACACGAACCCGATCAATCACCTCTCGGCCATACTTGGCCACCACATGGAAGAGATCGTAGACCACTCGCACGTTGGGACAGTGCTGACGAACCTCCAGGTCAAAAGCGGTGTTCATGTCCATTGCCACCGCTTCGATTCGGGCGCATCCCTCTGGCCCCAGTTCTTCGAAAAACGGCCTGACCGCCGCCCGGCTGCGGCCTTCGCCGATCCACAGCACTCGTCGTGTATCCGCATCCAGCACCACACTGGCGTAACGATGGCCCTTGAACAGGGCGAACTCGTCCATCACCAGACGCCGTGGTTGCGCCTTCGGCAGATCGCTCAATGCCGCTTGCAAGGCACGACGCTCCAGCAACCGAACGGTGTCCCAATGCAGCCCAAACATCTGCGCCACGTGCAGCGTGGGAAGGCGTTCACAGGCTTGAATGACCGCCTCTGCCAGACGCCGCGTCATGCGGGCATAGCGATCCAGCCAACTGACGGCCTCCATGCGTTTACCACAGTCGCGGCAACCAACGCGTCGGAGCAAAACGCTCAGGCGCACCGCACGACCGAGAATGGGCAAATCACGAATGACTCGCTCGCAATACTCATGCGTGGTTGAACAGGGTTTTTGGCACCCGCCACAGGAAGGGAATCGGGTGGCGTGGGGTGTCAGATCGATCTGGAGGGCGTCACCATCAGGCTTGATCGTGACGACAGAAAAGCCCTCCCAAAAAGGAAGGAAAGTATTAATATCGCGCATAAGAACGCCGGTTTGTTAGATGTGTTTGCTCGCACGAACATCATCAATCAAATCGGCGTTCTTGTTTCTGTGTTTCCCGGGATTCCGTGAAGAACCTTTTTTATTAGGTGCGATATATATGTATTGTTTGGCGCGTGACTTGATGCGTGCGGTAGAACTTGCCTCGAGAGTGGTTGATTAGCCGATGCGGGGACCTGTCAGGCTAAGCGGGGTTTCGTTCAATGATGTTCAGATTGAATGTTGTGGTTTCACCGAGGCTGCCGTGAAAGCAAAAACGGTTGACCGGTGATTTCCACCGAAACTTCCTGATAATTCCGGCTCCTCGGGCGCGTAGGTAAATCGTGGGATTGTCAGTTTTCAGGTCGTCGAGGGTAATAATGTTGTGGCGGCCATCCAGTAAGTTGAAAGACGTCGTGTCGCCACCGGCGGCTGGAAAGGCTCCCAGGACGCCATCGTTGTTTTTACTGATGTACTTGTCCTGGTACGGTGTGCTGAGGATTTGCAGGTTGTAATAGTCGTCATAACACCTGAAGTGCACCAGAAGAGCAATTGGATCCTCTCTCGCGCCCACAGCGATCGGGCGCACCTGCTCGCTGAGAGGGTCATAGGATTCAAGGGTGGTAATAGTGTTGCCCCGCAGTGTTTCATAGTCATGGTTCAATTGAAGAAAGGCTTCACTCAAGACCTTTTCGAGAAAGGTCATGGCGACGCCATTGCAATCAATCCGTGCAATGAAGGAACGTTCCTTGTTTTTGCTCATGTGCCAATCCTTTGTTTTGTTGTTTCGTCTGCTGGTACCTCCAAGACTATCGTGACTGTAATCGAGTGGTTTGTGGGAAGCGCTGCGTTGATAGTGAGGATTCATCCGCTTTATAGGGGCGATGTTTACGATTCAACTATCGGCAAGTTGTTGCAGTCGACGCTACTGGCCAGTCGGCTGTCGAGCAAGGTGATGCAACCTTGCATTTCGGGACAACAGTAGTGCGCCTGCAGGGCGGCTTCCGATTGCCAGTGGGTGCTGACGGTCCCGCGATTGTCATCTTCCGGGCAGCGGTCGAGCATATAGGTGTCGCTTCCCGGAAGCTGGCGCAAGGTATCGACGATCTGCTGTAAATGCTTACCCAGCTCATCCGAGCAGCCGTCGGCCTTCAGCTGGTGCGTATTGATCCTTTCGGTGGGCATCGCACACGCTCCTCAATCAAGCCGCACGGGCCTTGTACAGGGTGGAGTGACGTTTGTGCAGGATAGGCCCGCAAAGTGGCGAGGCCAACAGCCAATTGGCAGTAAAGGCCCCCAGCCAATAGACCCCAGGCGACGGGCTTGCGGGGTCCCACATGGGTATTGGGTGCAATGCCAATCGTCATGGGGGGGATGAACGGTTTAGACTCAGTGGCCCATCGTTCTCAAGGAAGAATCACTATGTCGAGCATCGACTCCATCATTGCCATCGAGCGTTTCAGCGAAGCCCACATCGAGGGCATTACCGCGCTGTACAACGATCCGGCGGTTGCCCGCCAGGTCCTGCAGATGCCGTTTCAATCGACTGAGGTCTGGCGCAAGCGCCTGGCCCCGGACAACGAACGGGTGGTGCAGCTGGTGGCCCTGCATCAGGGACAGGTGATCGGCAATATCGGCCTGGAACAGATTTCAAGGATTCGGCGCAGCCACTGCGCCAATATCGGCATGGGCGTGGCGCAAGCCTGGCAAGGTCAGGGCCTGGGCAGCCGCTTGCTGGCGACGGTGCTGGATCTGGCGGACAACTGGATGAATGTGCAGCGCGTGGAATTGACGGTGTATGCCGATAACCAGGCGGCGATCGGCTTGTACCGCAAGTTCGGCTTCGAGACCGAAGGGCTGCTGCGCCAGTATGCGGTACGCGATGGCGCACTGGTGGACACCCTGGCCATGGCGCGCTTGCGCCACGGTCCCAAGGCGGACTGAGTCAGTCTCCGAGGGCGAAAGCCACCGCCGCACGGGCGTGCAACTCGGTGGTGTCGAGCAAGGGCAGGGCGCTGTGCTCAGGTTTGATCAGCAGGCTGATTTCCGTACAGCCAAGGATGATCGCCTGGGCGCCGCGCGCGGCCAAGGCCTGGATCACCCGCTGGTAGGTGGCGCGTGACTCCTCGCGGATGACCCCCACGCACAGTTCGTCGTAGATGATCCGGTGCACCGCCTGGCGGTCCGCCGCGTCCGGCACCAGCACCTGCAGCCCGCGAGCGGTGAGCCGGTCCTTGAGAAAATCCTGTTCCATGGTGAAGGCAGTCCCCAGCAGGCCGACGCTCAGGTGGCCGGCATCCTGTGCCGCTTGCCCGGCCGGGTCGGCAATGTGCAGGAAAGGCACCGTAATGGCGTCCTGGATCTGTCCGGCCACCTTGTGCATGGTGTTGGTACAAAGCACCACGCACTCGGCACCGCCGGCTTGCAGGCGGCGGGCAGCGTCCACCAGGATCTGCGCTGCATCGTCCCAGCGTCCGGCATGCTGGGCTTGTTCGACCGGCCCGAAGTCGACGCTGTACATCAGCAGGCGCGCCGAGCGCAGAGGCCCGAGGCGGTCTCGTACCTGCTGGTTGATCAGACGATAGTATTCGGCGCTGGACTCCCAGCTCATGCCGCCGATTAGGCCGATGGTGCGCATGCGGTGCTCCCGTTGATGGCTGATTTGAGGGCCTACAGTGCCCGCGATTGGCGGGCGCTGCAATCGCTCGTCCGGCGGTTAGTCGTACGTGCGCCGCGCACATCTGCCATGCTCAATGTCCGCAACACCGGTTTATCCAAGGAACAGCGCAATGGACGACGTACAGCAACTGGGTGAGATGCTTCGCCACTACGCAGAAAGCGAAGCGCACAAGAAGCAGCTGTTTGAGAACCAGTCGGCCGTCTGGGCCACGCGTATCGCTGAGTTGTTCGACCAGATCGAGCAGTGGCTGGCGCCAGTCAAGGCGCCCAACCTGCTGGAGGTCAGCCGTGAGGCCTACGTGGCGTTTGGTGCGAGCGTCCCGGTAGAGAGCTCGACCTTCAACACCGAGAAACTGAGCATCCTGATTGCCGGCAAGCCGGTGGAGTTCGTGCCGGAGGTGATGGGCGCAGGAGGCTTGATTTCGCTGGCGGTGATGGGCTTGACCGCCGCCCGCTACGGCAGCGTGTCGCTGGTGTGCCAGCCGCCCTCGAGCGGCTGGCAGTGGCGCAAGACCAACGGCCTGAAAGACCCCGATACCTTCGCCTTTGACGCAAACTTCCTGGCCCAGCAGCTGCAGAGCCTGATCCCCCGCGAACGCGGTTGATCGCCGCCGCGATCAGACCTCCATATTGCCCCAACCCGGTTGCGCCTGCGGCGGCGCGACCGCGTTGATGGTCTTGCCGGTGGCCTGCTCCACCCGCCGCGCCACTTCCGGGTCATCGGCAAAGGGGATCAGGCTTGCGTCATCCAGGCTCTTGGCGGTCTGGTGGCGCAGGCAATACTCGATGGCGAACCACAGGAACGCCACGCCCAGGCCATTCATGACTATCTCGAACATCACAGGCTCCTTGCCTCAGGCAATCTGCGCTTCACGTTCGGCCATCCGCACGTCGGCCACCCGCACGGTACGCCAGGTGTTGTAGGCCATCAGCAACATGCCGCTCAAGAAGAACACCCCGCCGACAAACCGCACGATAAAGCCTGGATGGCTGGCCTGCAGCGCCTCGACAAAGGAGTAGGTGAGGGTGCCGTCGTCGTTGATCGCGCGCCACATCAGGCCCTGGGTGATGCCGTTGACCCACATCGAGGCGATGTACAGCACGGTACCGATGGTCGCCAGCCAGAAGTGCGCGTTGATCAGGCCAATGCTGTGCATCTGCTCGCGGCCGAAGATTTTCGGAATCATGTGATAGGTGGCGCCGAAGGTGATCATCGCCACCCAACCCAGGGCGCCGGCATGCACGTGGCCGATGGTCCAGTCGGTGTAGTGGGAGAGGGCGTTGACCGTCTTGATCGCCATCATCGGTCCCTCGAACGTCGACATGCCGTAGAACGCCAGCGACAACACCAGGAAGCGCAGGATCGGGTCGGTGCGCAACTTATGCCAGGCCCCGGAGAGGGTCATCATGCCGTTGATCATGCCGCCCCAGCTCGGCGCCAGCAGGATCAGCGACATGGCCATGCCCAGCGACTGCGCCCAGTCGGGCAGCGCGGTGTAGTGCAGGTGGTGGGGGCCGGCCCAGATGTACAGGGTGATCAAGGCCCAGAAGTGCACGATCGACAGGCGATAGGAGTACACCGGGCGCCCGACCTGTTTCGGCACGAAGTAATACATCATCCCCAGGAAACCCGTGGTCAGGAAGAAGCCCACCGCGTTGTGGCCGTACCACCACTGGACCATGGCGTCGGTTGCCCCGGAGTACACCGGGTAGGACTTGAACCAGTCCACTGGAATCGACAGGTGGTTGACCACGTGCAGCATGGCGATCACCACGATAAAAGCGCCGAAGAACCAGTTGCCGACATAGATGTGCTTGGTCTTGCGCTGCACCACGGTGGTGAAGAACACGATCGCATAGGCCACCCAGACCACGGTCATCCAGACCGCGCCGGTGAACTCGATCTCGGCGTATTCCTTGGTGGTGGTGTAGCCCAGCGGCAGGGTCACCAGCATGCTGACGATCACCGATTGCCAGCCCCAGAAGGTGAAGGCCGCGAGCTTGTCGCTGTACAGCCGCACCTGGCAGGTACGTTGCACCGCGTAATAGCTGGCGGCGAATTGTGCGCTGCCGGCAAAGCCGAAAATCACCAGGCTGGTGTGCAGCGGGCGCAAACGCCCGAAGGTGGTCCAGGGCAAATCCAGGTTCGCCTCCGGCCACACCAGTTGCGAGGCGATCCACACGCCCATCGCCATCCCGATAACGCCCCATACCACTGTTGCCACGACGAATTGGCGGACCACCTTGTAGTTATAGGCCTGTCCGATTGTAGCTGTGCTCATGGTCAATGCTTCCACGGTTGCAAAGTCTTGCCAGGCCACCCGGTCTGGCATGGGTCGAACTGTAGGAAACCGTGAAGAAACAAAACAGGCTCAGAAAAACTGCATTAATGCGGAGCAGATTTTTCCCGTGTCTGCGGTGATCTGCTGCGAGCTGATATGGTTTTTTAGTTTTTAGCTGAATCTTTAACGCGCTGAGCTGTTGTCCCATAGTCCTCCTCACACAAGAACCCCGCCCAACTGCAACTGCGTTCTTCGTAGCAGCCGAACTCGCGATCGCCGTTCGCCGTAGCAGCTGTCGAGCTTGCGAGGGTCAATCCTGATGAGGTAGCGACATGTATCAATACGATGACTACGACCGGGCCCTGGTATTGGAGCGGGTCGCGCAGTTTCGCGATCAGGTGCAGCGGTTCATGGCCGGTGCCTTGAGCGAGGAAGAGTTCTTGCCGTTGCGCCTGCAAAACGGCCTGTACCTGCAAAAACACGCCTACATGCTGCGGGTCGCCATTCCCTACGGCACCTTGAGTGCCCGGCAGATGCGCACGTTGGCCAGCATTGCCCGGGACTATGACCGTGGCTACGGGCACTTCACCACCCGGCAGAACCTGCAGTTCAACTGGATCGAACTGGCCCAGGTGCCGGACATCCTCCAGCGCCTGGCCGAGGTCGAGATGCACGCGATCCAGACCTCCGGCAACTGTGTGCGCAACATCACCACCGAAGCCTTCGCCGGCGTGGCGGCCGACGAGCTGATCGACCCTCGGCCGCTGGCTGAAATCCTGCGGCAGTGGTCGACCATCAATCCGGAATTCCTGTTCCTGCCACGCAAGTTCAAGATCGCCATCTGTTCCGCCGAGGAAGATCGCGCGGCGATCATGATGCACGACATCGGTCTCTATCTTTACCTCGACGAATCGGGGCAGATGCTGCTGCGGGTGATCGTCGGCGGCGGCCTGGGGCGCACGCCGATCCTCGGCCTGCAGATCCGCGAGGGCTTGCCTTGGCAGCACCTGTTGTCCTATGTCGAAGCGGTGTTGCGGGTCTACAACCGTCACGGCCGGCGCGACAACAAGTACAAGGCGCGGATCAAGATCCTGGTCAAGGCCCTGGGGATAGAAGCCTTTGCCCGGGAAGTGGAAGAGGAATGGCAGCACCTCAAGGACGGTCCGGCGCAACTGACCGAGGCGGAGTACCAGCGTGTCGCCAGCGCCTTCGTCGCCCCGCACTACGCTCAAGCTGGCCGACACCGACCTGGAATTCGGGACGCGCCTGGCCGACAATCCGGCCTTCGCCCGCTGGGTCTCGCGCAACGTGCAGCCGCACAAAGTCGCCGGCTACGCCAGCGTGGTGCTGTCGACCAAACCCGGGATCAGCGCGCCGCCGGGCGATGTCAGCGACCAGCAGATGGACGCTGTCGCCCAATGGTCCGAGCGCTTCGGCTTCGCCGAGATCCGCATTGCCCACGAACAGAACATCGTCCTGCCGGATGTCCCCAAGCGTGACCTCTACGCCTTGTGGTGCCTGGCCAGCGAGGCAGGGCTGGGTACGTCCAATGTCGGGCTGCTGAGCGACATCATCGCCTGCCCGGGCGGCGACTTCTGCGCCCTGGCCAATGCCAAGTCTATCCCCATTGCCCAAGGGATCCAGGCGCGCTTCGATGACCTGGATTACCTGCATGACCTGGGGGATATCAGCCTGAACATTTCCGGCTGCATGAATGCCTGCGGTCATCACCATATCGGCAACATTGGCATCCTGGGGGTCGATAAGAACGGCAGCGAGTGGTACCAGGTCACCCTCGGTGGCTCCCAGGGCAAGCACAGTGCATTGGGCAAAGTCATGGGGCCCTCGTTCAGCGCTGCCGAGGTGCCGCAGGTGATCGAGCAGATCATTGCCACCTTCGTGCGTTATCGCGAACCTGAGGAACTGTTTGTCGACACCGTGCAGCGCATTGGCCTTGAGCCGTTCAAGGAGCAGGTCTACGCGCAGCAGGAGGGGACAGCATGAACAACCTGCTGCGGTTGCGCGACGGGGTGGCCCGGCGCGAACCGGACGACCGCTGGACCTTGATCAAGGACACGAGCGGCGATGTGCCCAGCGGCCCGTTGATATTGCCCCTGGGGCTGTGGCTCAAACGCCGCATCGAGCACCATCCGGTGTTCGACGCGGTGTGGCTGGGCCCGGACGACGAAGTCGAAAGCCTCGCGCCCTGGCTCAACCGGTTGCCGATGATCGCCCTGGAGTTCCCCAACTTTCGCGACGGTCGCGCCTACAGCCAGGCGTACCTGCTGCGCACCCGCCTGGGTTGGGCCGGGGAGTTGCGGGCGATTGGCGATGTGCTGCGCGACCAGTTAAGCCACATGCGCCAGTGCGGGTTTGATGCGTTTGCCGTGCGCGAAGACAAATGCGCCGATGACGCCCTCAAGGGGCTGGCGGGCATGAGCGTGACATATGGCCGCTCGGCCATCGAGCCAAGGCCCTTGTTTCGCCGACGCCAGCCGAGCGATGCCTGAGCCCCGGTAGGCGCGAGCTTGCGATGGCGGTGTGGCAGGCACAATCGATGTTGAATGGACCGGCCCCATCGCGGGCAAGCCCGCTCCCACAGGCTGCCGGCAAGGTGTGTGCGGTCACTTCAGCGCCGGGTCTTCCGGGTTGAGTTTCTTCCAGCCTTGCAGCAAGACCTGAGCCTTGGGTTCCTGGCCGTTGTCCAGGTAGTACTGGATCAGTGCCAACCGGGCGTTGCGGTTGGCCGGTTGTTGTTTGATCAACTGCTCCAGTTGCGCGCAGGCTTCGTCGATCTTGCCACCTTCGTACAGGGCCACGGCCAGCACATAGCCGTATTGCGCATTCAGCGGTTCCAGGCGGGCGGCGTTGCGCAAGGCGGGCATGGCTTGCGCGGTGTTGCCGGCACGGATCAGGGCCAGGCCCTGGGTGTGCTGGAGCAGCGCCGAGTCCGGGTGCGCCTTGAGGCCTTGGGCCAACAGCGCCTGGGCTTCCTGCGCACGGCCGCGGGATTCCAGCCATTGCACCAGGGTCACCAGTGCTGGGAAGAAATCGCCATCGCGCTGGATCGCCGCACGCAACATCGGCTCGACTTCGGCGGTTCGTCCGCTGGCCTGATAAAGCATTGCCAGATTGAGGTTGGCTTCGGCGCGTTCGAGCAGGCTCAACTGGACCTTTTCGTACTCAGCGATGGCCGCATTCCAGCGCGATTGGGCAGCACCCAACGAGTTGCTGGCCGCCAGCAGATCACGGGCGGCGGCGATGCGCACGGCCTTGACCGGGTCGCTGAGCAGGGGGGCGTAAAGCGGTACGCGCTCTGGGGCCGGGAGGAAACCGCTGACCGCGCGTATCGCGCTTTCACGCACCTGGGGATCGCTGTTGGCCAGGTCCTTGGTCGCCAGTTTCAGGGCTTGCTCGCTGGGGTACAGCACCAGTTCGGCCAGCAGGGTGGCGCGCTGGATGGCGGGCAGGTTGCTGCGCTGCAATTGCTCGTACAGCGCTTGGGCGGCGCCCGGTTGGCCGTTGCGGATCAGCCACAGGCTTTCGTCATAGCGCGGTGCCTGGGCCGTTGGGTTGGCGTTCCACAGTTTGAATTGCGCTGTCACCGCGTCCCCGGCCTTGCCCTGATGGCAGGTCAGGCAAGCATCCGGGGTGCCGAGCTTTTTCGCGCGTTCGGGGTTGGGAATGCTGAAACTGTGGTCATGGCGAAAGTCGTTGCCCATGTAGAACTTGCCCGGCATGTGGCAATCCACGCACTGCGAGCCGGGCTGGCCTGCGGCATGGCGATGGTGTTCGGGGGAGTCATAGTCCTTGGCTTGCAGGCCCTTGCCGTCGACGCCCGGGACAGTGGTCTTGCCGGCCGTGTTGTGGCATTGCAGGCAGACCCCATTGCCCGGCGCCTTGAGTTCGTTGCTATGGGGGTTGTGGCAGTTGCTGCAGCGCACCCCCTTGTCGAACATCTTGCTCTGCAGGAACGAGCCGTGTTCGAACACTTCATCCTTGATCTTGCCATCCAGGGCGTACAGCTCGCGGGTCAGTACGCTGGGCAGGTAGTCGTCCATCAGGCGCTTGCCGACGGTAAACCCATCGCCCAGGGGCGCACGCCGAGAGTGACAGCGGGCGCAGGTCTCGATCTCGGTGGTGGCGTTCTTGTCCTTGAGGTCGACGGCAAAGCCTGCGTGGATCAGGTCGCCTTTTTTTGCCGCCCATTCAAGGTGATTGGAGGCAGGACCGTGGCACGCCTGGCAACCGACCCCCAAGCTGTTCCACTGGCTGGCAAAGGTGTTGGTCGCGGCGTCGAAATTGCGTTGGTAGCCGGTGGTGTGGCACTCCACACACATAAAGTTGGCGTTCTGGCTGGGTTTGCTCCAGTGCAACGGATTCTTGAAACTCACGCCCTGGCCCGGATAAAGGTGAAACCAGCGGTTCTTCTCGGTATCCCAGGCCACGCCCAAGGCTTGCAGACGGCCTTCACCGACTTCGATCAGGTACTGCTGCAGCGGCGCGATACCGAAGGTGTAGGCCACCTTGAAGTCGGCGTTCTTGCCGTCGGCACCCGGCGCGTTGACCCAAAAGCCGGCGTCCTTGCGAAAGAAGCGGGTGGTCTCGTTCTCGCCCTTGAAGGTGCTGTCCTTGAAGTCGGCCAGCACGGTGTGCTCGTCGGCGACCTGCATCGCCAGTTGGTGGTGGGAGCCTTGCCAGTCCTTGACCTGCTCGGTGTGGCAACCCTGGCATTGCTGCTCGTCGACCATGCGCGCCGGTGGCGCAGGGGCGGGGGCGGCTACCGGAGGTGCCGGGGTAACGGCCACACTCGGCGTCACATAGGGCGCGGGTGTTGGTGTGCTGGCGAACAGAAACCAGCCGAGGCCGGCCATCACCAGCAGCAACAAGCCAGCGGTGGCGGGAAACAGGTAGCGGGATATCAGGGGGGGGAGCGAATCTGGGGCAGGTGAAATCGAGTTCTTCTTATGCTTGGGCATCACGACTTCCGTAGTCCAGAGGCGCTGGCCATTAAGGCAGGCTTTTTGTGCTTTCGTGCAGCTTTGCTGCATGGGGTGCGTCTGTCAAATGGCGCTTGTGATTGATCCTACGGTTGTTTGTGAATTTTCAGAGCGTGTCACAGCAATCGTCTTAACTTTTGGCTATAACTGTTACTCCGTTTGCCAGTGCCGTTGTCGTCCTTCTGACAGGAGTTACCGAATGAAGCTTGCCCTCATGATGAGTACGCTGTGCATTGCCTCCCTTGGGGTAGTGGGGTGCTCCAGCACGATCACCAAGCCGGAAGACTATTCCGGGTTTCTCAAGGACTACAGCCAGCTCAAGGAGGCCAAGTCGCCGTCGGGCGTAGACGTGCTGCGCTGGGTCGACCCCAAGCTCGATATCAACAAGTACTCCAGTGTCTATGTCGAACCCACCCAGTTCTATCCGCAGCCCAAGCCGACGGTGAAAATCCCGCAAAGCACGCTGTCAGGTATCACCCGCTACTACGACCAGGCGCTCAAGCGTGAGCTGGGCAAAAACCTGCCATTGGCCAACGCCCCGGGCCCGGGTGTCATGGTAGTGCGTGCGGCGATCACCGCCGTCAGCAGCCAGACCGAAGGCTTGAAAGCCTACGAAGTGATCCCGATTGCCCTGGTGGCAGCGGCCGTCAGCACCGCAACCGGTATTCGCGATCAGGAAACCGACCTGGCGACCGAAGCCGTGTTCCTCGACGGCGGCAACAACAAGGTGATCGCCCAGGTGGTCCGCAAGGGCACCGGCAGACCGCTGGAAAACGACTCGCAAGTCATGACCGCCAACGACGTGAAAAACGTGGTCGATGGCTGGGCCCACGACCTGGGCCAGTCGTACATCAAGCTCAAGGCCAAGTAAGTTCCTGGAGGGGAGCGAGTCGGCTCGCTCCCCCATCCCACGGCCGACAAGCTGCTGCAGACCCTGGCGATTGGTGACCGAGGTGGTTCGCTGCCGAACTCACCCCCACATCCTGCAAGGGCCGGCGTACGGTCGCCTGGACATAGGTCCTGCTTACTTCTTTTGCTCCGGTGTGCTGGTGTCGAACGGGTAGATTCGGCTCCATTCGGTGCTCATGTCGACGACACTCCAGCCGCGTTTGTTGGCTTCATCCAGGGCCTTGTCCAGGCGACCGATGTTCGACTGCCGGTCGTAGGCCCATTCACGCTTTGCATCGGTATGGTGCACCAGGCCCATGAACCTCTTGCCCGGGCCGGCGAAGTGCGTCATGAAAAGTCCTTATCGTGACCGGGGTTCAAGGCGCGTAAGGTCGATGAGTGCGTCGCGCTAGCGGTTACAGCCCTGTGCTGCAGCGTAGCCAAGGATTGCTTGAATTGCGGAGCTTGTGTTTTGCTGCTTTCAGGTGAGTGCGCTGGACATCGTTGGCGTTCATCGAGGTATGGAGTGGGGCGGTGGCTTAACTCGTTGATGAGGACGTAGTCTAACTACTACCTAACGGGCGATCTGGCTCTTGGGCGGCGGAGACGTAAAACATTCAATTCTGTCGTGTGTGTTGTGATGTATTCCGCTCGATTAAGTACCGTTCGATGAAGACTGATAAGGTTGATTTTTTTTATGGTTGAATCGGTCGACGACATCATTTGATGGGTGTAATGACTTACCGCGCTGTCGAAGTGCTTGGTGTACAGATAAGTGTCTCCACCATTGGGTAGTAAAATTGGCTCCCCTACTTGGGGGATGCCACCTTTGAATTGAAATGCCTCTGCATTGTTATTGAAATAATTGAAGTGTCTTCTTGATTCTTCTGCGCTTTGCATTCGGCCAGGGGTCAGCGAATACCTGAGACTCTGACTATTAAACAGATTCTCTGCATCGTTTATCAATTTTATATTTTGTGCGGGAAGCCGTGGGTCGCTCATGTGCTGGATGGATTTTTTAAACATTTCTCTGGCAGGATCTGCTTGGGTTCTTTTTACAAGTGCCGGTAGCCCCGTGTTGTTGTTGATCGTTGGTGCTGATGGCTGTGGTAGTGGAAAATATTTGAATAAGTACGCTAGAAAAGATCCGGGGGCATGCCCCGAGGGGTCTTGTAGGTTTATAGGATTGCAGGAGCAATATGAATAAGTATTAAATCCTCCCTCTCCAAATGGACTCCAACTGTCCGGGCTATTAAATCGCATCAACACTGGATTAAACGCCCGGTATCCATTCCCTAGCAGGTAGTGCCCGGTTACCGGATCCCGCCGTTCACCATTGAACCCGAGCAGGCTCAACAATCCGCTTTCGGCGGGGTGATGACCATAGGGTGCATAGGCGATGGGATGATGTGTATCGCTGCTAAGCGCATGTAGCACCGAACGTTGCCGATCGGTGGCCAGCAATGTTGCTGCCACGTGCTCCCCGTTGCGCTGTTGTTGCGCCAGCAATTGGTCGTCGTGCTGAACCACCGTGTGCCACAGTAGCCCTTGGATTTGCGTGGCCAGTCGCGTCTTGCAGTAAAAACGTTGCAGCGGTGACCGACCGGACGGTGAGGTAGCGACGAGTCGGTCCAGTGGGTCGTAACGGTAGTGGCAGAGTACGAAGGCCCGGTCTGAATGCATGACGCTAAACCCTCGGTGCTTATAATCATGGGTCTTTAGGTTCAGCGTTGGCGCCAGCGTTGTCTACTGGCAGAACTGCTAGGGAACGCTCTGCGCGCGGGGTGGGCCGGATTTTCATTGCCGATGCAGAGACCGCAAGTCGTACCCATTCCAGGGGCGTACTTCGCGGTCAGTGCGAGGAATTGCCTGACAGCTTGCCGGGGTAGGCTCACCGGCGCATTCGTGGTTAACTTTGGCTCCTCGCAACATCAGACGATAGTTCTTAACCACTGCATTTATAAGGATACTGTTCATGGCTCAAGTCACTCTCAAAGGCAACCCGGTCCAGGTCAACGGTCAACTGCCACAAGCCGGTTCCAAGGCGCCAGCCTTTTCCCTGGTTGCCGGCAACCTGTCGGACGTGACCCTGGCGGACTTCGCCGGCAAACGTAAAGTGCTGAACATCTTCCCAAGCGTCGACACCCCGACCTGCGCGACCTCCGTGCGCACCTTCAACGCCCAGGCCAATGACGTGGCCAACACCGTGGTGCTGTGCATCTCGGCTGACCTGCCATTCGCCCAGGCACGTTTCTGCGGCGCCGAAGGCCTGGAAAACGTACAGAACCTGTCCACCCTGCGTGGTGCCGAGTTCATCGAAAACTACGGCGTAGCAATTGCCGACGGTCCACTCAAGGGCCTGACTGCCCGTGCCGTGGTGGTCCTGGACGAAAACGACAACGTGCTGCACAGCGAACTGGTGAAAGAAATCGCCGAAGAGCCTAACTACGCAGCAGCGTTGGCCGTTCTCAAGTAACAGGCTTTACAATTATTCACGGCCTGGCACTGTCCAGGCCGTTTTCATTTGTGCTTCAGTCATTTAGCAAACACTCGCAAAAGTCAGCTGAAGGTAAATTGCCGGTAAAGGCGCTTTGCTAAAAGGCCTCTAGTGCTTATCTTTCAGCCTCCCGTATAAAGATGCCCACGCGCCCAATGGTTGATCACTCCATGCAATCCTCCGCTTCCCGTAATTCTCGTCGCTGGCTGTTCGGCCTGCTGGTCCTGTTGCTCGTTGGCGGCCTGTGCTGGAAATTCTGGCCCAGCAGCTCCGCCAGCAAGGATGCCTCGGCGTCCAAGGCGACGGCCGGCCATACCGGCAGGGCAGGTGGCATGCGCCCGGGTTTCGGCGGCGCAGCGGGGGCGGTCCCGGTGCGGGTGGCTCCGGCGGTACTCGGCGATTTCCCGCTGTACTACAAGGCCCTGGGCACGGTCACCGCGCTCAACACGATTAATGTGCGCAGCCGGGTTGGCGGTGAGCTGGTGAAGATCGCCTTCGAAGAAGGGCAGATGGTCAAGGCCGGCGACCTGCTTGCCGAGATCGACCCGCGTCCCTACCAGAACGCCTTGCTCCAGGCCGAAGGGACCCTGCTGCAGAACCAGGCCCAATTGAAAAACGCCCTGGTTGACCTGGAGCGCTACCGCGGCCTGTACGCCGAGGACAGCATCGCCAAGCAGACCCTGGATACCGCCGCGGCGCTGGTGGGCCAGTACCAGGGTACGGTCAAGACCAATCAGGCGGCGGTCAATGACGCCAAGCTCAACCTGGAATTCACCCGGATCCGCGCGCCAATCACCGGGCGTGTCGGCCTGCGCCAACTGGACGTCGGCAACCTGGTGGCGGCCAACGACACCACAGCCCTGGCGATCATCACCCAGACCCAACCGATCAGCGTGGCCTTCACCTTGCCGGAAAACAGCCTCGACGTCGTGCTGGCCCGCTACCGCTCCGGGGCCAAGCTGCCGGTCGAAGCCTGGGACCGTGGCGACACCCAGCTGCAGGCCACCGGGGTGCTGCAGAGCCTGGACAACCAGATCGACACCACCACCGGCACCTTGAAGTTCAAGGCGCGCTACGACAACCGTGACCAGGCGCTGTTCCCCAACCAGTTTGTCAACGTGCGCCTGCTCGCCGACACCCTCAAGGGAGTCATCCTGGCACCTTCGGCGGCCATTCAGTTCGGCACCAACGGCACGTTTGTCTACGCCCTGGATGGCGACAAGAAGGTCACCATTCGCCCGCTCAAAATCGGCGCCACCGACGGCGACAACACCGTGATCAAGGAAGGCCTCAAACCGGGCGACCGGGTGGTGCTGGAAGGCACCGACCGCCTCAAAGAGGGCAGCGAGGTGGAGGTGGTCAACGACAGCATCGAGGTCCCGGCCGCGCCGGCCGACAACCTGCACAGCCAGGCGAGCGATGCCGCACCTGCACCAGAGGCCGATGGCAAGGCGCATAAGGGCGGCGCATGAACATCTCCCGCCTGTTCATCCTGCGTCCGGTCGCGACCACCCTGAGTATGCTGGCCATCGTCCTGGCCGGCCTGATCGCCTATCGCTTGCTGCCGGTCTCGGCACTGCCCCAGGTCGATTATCCGACCATCCGGGTCATGACCCTGTACCCCGGCGCCAGCCCGGATGTAATGACCAGTGCGGTCACCGCGCCCCTGGAACGACAATTCGGGCAGATGCCCGGCCTGACCCAGATGGCCTCGACCAGCTCCGGCGGCGCGTCGGTGCTGACCCTGCGTTTCAACCTCGACATCAATATGGACGTCGCCGAGCAACAGGTGCAGGCCGCGATCAACGCCGCCAGCAACCTGCTGCCCAACGATCTGCCGGCGCCGCCGGTGTACAACAAGGTCAACCCGGCCGATACCCCGGTGCTGACCCTGGCGATCACCTCCAAGACCATGCTGCTGCCCAAGCTCAATGACCTGGTCGATACGCGCATGGCGCAGAAAATCGCCCAGATCAGCGGCGTCGGCATGGTCAGCATCGCCGGTGGGCAACGCCAGGCGGTGCGGATCAAGGTCAACCCCGAGGCCCTGGCGGCCAACGGCCTGAACCTGTCGGATGTGCGCACCCTGATCGCCGCTTCCAACGTCAACCAGCCCAAGGGCAACTTCGACGGCCCGATCCGGGTGTCGATGCTCGACGCCAACGATCAGTTGACCTCGCCCAAGGACTACGCCGAGCTGATCCTCGCCTACAACAACGGCGCGCCGTTGCGGCTCAAGGACGTTGCACAGATCGTCGATGGCGCCGAGAACGAGCGCCTTGCGGCCTGGGCCAACGAAAACCAGGCGGTGCTGCTCAACATCCAGCGTCAGCCGGGGGCCAACGTGATCGAGGTGGTTGACCGGATCAAGGCGCTGCTGCCGAGCATCACCGACAACCTGCCAGCCGGGCTGGATGTCACGGTGCTGACCGACCGCACCCAGACCATTCGCGCCTCCGTCACCGACGTGCAGCACGAGTTGCTGATCGCTATCGCCCTGGTGGTGATGGTGACGTTCCTGTTCCTGCGTCGCGTCAGCGCCACCATCATCCCTTCGATTGCCGTGCCCCTGTCGTTGATCGGCACCTTCGGGGTGATGTACCTGGCCGGTTTCTCGGTCAACAACCTGACCCTGATGGCCCTGACCATCGCCACCGGCTTTGTGGTGGACGATGCGATCGTCATGCTGGAGAACATCTCGCGCTACATCGAGGAGGGCGACAGCCCGCTGCAGGCGGCACTCAAGGGCGCGAAGCAGATCGGTTTCACCCTGATCTCCCTGACCCTGTCGCTGATCGCGGTGCTGATTCCGCTGCTGTTCATGGCCGACGTGGTCGGGCGGCTGTTCCGCGAGTTCGCCATCACCCTGGCGGTGGCGATCCTGATTTCCCTGGTGGTGTCCCTGACCCTGACGCCGATGATGTGCGCACGCTTGCTCAAGCCCGAGCCCAAGCCTGAAGAGCAGAGCCGTTTCTATCGTGCCAGTGGCGCGTGTATCGACTGGATGATCGCCGCCTACGGGCGCAAGTTGCAGTGGGTGCTCAAGCACCAGCCATTGACCCTGATGGTGGCCATCGGGACCCTGGCCCTCACCGTGTTCCTCTACATGATCGTGCCCAAGGGCTTCTTCCCGGTGCAGGACACCGGGGTGATCCAGGGGATTTCCGAGGCGCCGCAGTCGATTTCCTTCGCTGCCATGAGCCAGCGCCAGCAGGAACTGGCCAAGATCATCCTGCAAGACCCGGCGGTACAAAGCCTGTCGTCCTACATCGGCGTGGACGGCGACAACGCCACCCTCAACAGCGGCCGGCTGCTGATCAACCTCAAGCCACACAAGGAGCGTGACCTCAGCGCAGCCCAGGTGATCAACCGCTTGCAGCCACAACTGGACAAGCTGGTGGGCATTCGCCTGTTCATGCAGCCGGTGCAGGACCTGACCATCGAAGACCGGGTCAGTCGCACCCAGTACCAGTTCAGCATGTCGTCGCCGGATGCCGAATTGCTCAGCCTGTGGAGCGGCCGTCTGGTCGACGCCCTGAGCCACCGGCCGGAGCTGACCGACGTTGCCAGCGACCTGCAGGACAAGGGCCTGCAGGTGTACCTGGTGATCGACCGTGACGCGGCGTCGCGCATTGGCGTGTCGGTGGCCAACATCACCGATGCCCTGTACGACGCCTTCGGCCAGCGGCAGATCTCCACCATCTACACCCAGGCCAGCCAGTACCGCGTGGTGCTGCAGGCCAAGGACGGCGAGAAGATCGGTCCGCAGGCGCTGGAGCAGATCCACGTCAAGACCACCGACGGCGGCCAGGTACGGCTGTCCAGCCTGGCGCGCATCGAGGAGCGCCAGGCCCAGCTGTCGATCGCCCATATCGGCCAGTTCCCGGCGGTGATGATGTCGTTCAACCTGGCGCCTGGCGTGGCGCTGGGGCAGGCGGTGGAGCTGATCGAACAGGTGCAGAAGGACATCGGCATGCCACTGGGCGTGCAGAGCCAGTTCCAGGGCGCGGCCCAGGCGTTCCAGGCTTCGTTGTCGAGTACCTTGCTGCTGATCCTGGCGGCCGTGGTGACCATGTACATCGTGCTTGGCGTGCTCTACGAGAGTTACATCCACCCGATCACCATTCTGTCGACCTTGCCCTCGGCGGCGGTCGGGGCCTTGCTGGCGTTGCTCTTGAGTGGCAATGACCTGGGGATGATCGCGATCATCGGCATCATCCTGCTGATCGGTATCGTCAAGAAAAACGCAATCATGATGATCGACTTCGCCCTCGAGGCCGAGCGCAACCAGGGCATGGACCCGGCGACGGCGATCTATCAGGCGGCGTTGCTGCGCTTCCGACCGATCCTGATGACCACGCTGGCCGCGCTGTTTGGTGCGGTGCCGCTGATGCTGGCCACCGGTTCCGGTGCGGAACTGCGCCAGCCCCTGGGCCTGGTGATGGTCGGCGGGCTGTTGGTCAGCCAGGTCCTGACCCTGTTCACCACGCCGGTGATCTACCTGTATTTCGACCGCCTTGGGCGGCGCTGGCGGCCTGCACCTGAGCGCCTGGAGCCGGTAGAACAGCCATGAACCTGTCCGGACCTTTCATCAAGCGACCGGTCGCCACGATGCTGCTGAGTCTGGCGATCATGCTTCTGGGCGGCGTCAGCTTCGGCCTGCTGCCTGTGTCGCCACTGCCGCAAATGGACTTCCCGGTGATCGTCGTCCAGGCGAGCCTGCCGGGCGCCAGCCCCGAGGTCATGGCCTCCACCGTGGCCACCCCGCTGGAGCGCTCGTTCGGCGCCATCGCCGGGGTCAACACCATGAGCAGCCGCTCCAGCCAGGGCTCGACCCGGGTGATCCTGCAATTTGACCTGGACCGCGACATCAATGGCGCGGCGCGGGAAGTGCAGGCGGCGATCAACGCCTCGCGCAACTTGCTGCCCAGCGGCATGCGCAGCATGCCCACCTACAAGAAGGTCAACCCGTCCCAGGCGCCGATCATGGTGCTGTCGCTGACCTCCGACGTGCTGGAAAAGGGTCAGTTGTATGACCTGGCCTCGACCATCCTCTCGCAGAGCCTGTCCCAGGTGCCGGGCGTGGGCGAAGTGCAGATCGGTGGCAGTTCCTTGCCGGCGGTGCGCATCGAGCTCGAGCCGCAGTTGCTCAACCAATATGGCGTGGCCCTGGATGACGTGCGCAACACCATCGCCAACGCCAACGTGCGCCGGCCCAAAGGCTCGATCGAAGACGACCAGCGCATGTGGCAGGTGCAGGCCAACGACCAGTTGGAGAAGGCCAAGGATTACGAGTCGCTGATCATCCGCTACCAGAACGGCTCGGCGTTGCGCCTCAGCGACGTGGCCAAGGTCAGCGACGGCGTTGAGGACCGCTACAACAGCGGTTTCTTCAACGACGATTCGGCGGTGCTGCTGGTGATCAACCGCCAGGCCGGCGCCAACATCATCGAGACGGTCAACGAGATCAAGGCGCAGTTGCCGGCCTTGCAGGCGGTGCTGCCGGCCAGCGTCAAGCTGAACCTGGCAATGGACCGTTCGCCGGTGATCAAGGCCACCCTGCATGAAGCGGAAATGACCCTGCTGATTGCCGTGGCCCTGGTGATCCTGGTGGTGTTCCTGTTCCTGGGTAACTTCCGCGCCTCGCTGATCCCGACCCTGGCGGTCCCGGTGTCGCTGGTCGGCACCTTTGCGGTGATGTACCTGTATGGCTTTTCCCTGAACAACCTGTCGCTGATGGCGTTGATCCTGGCCACCGGGCTGGTGGTGGATGACGCCATCGTGGTACTGGAGAACATTTCCCGGCACATCGACGATGGCATCGCCCCGATGAAGGCGGCGTACCTGGGGGCCAAGGAGGTCGGCTTCACCCTGTTGTCGATGAACGTCTCGCTGGTGGCGGTGTTCCTCTCGATCCTGTTCATGGGTGGGATCATCGAGAGCCTGTTCCGCGAGTTCTCCATCACCCTGGCCGCCTCGATCGTGGTCTCGCTGGTGGTGTCCTTGACCCTGACCCCGATGCTCTGCGCCCGCTGGTTGAAACCCCACACCCCAGGCCAGGAAAACCGCCTGCAGCGCGGCAGCCGCAAGGCCAACGACTGGATGGTCAAGTACTACGCCAGCAGCCTGGACTGGGTGCTGCGCCATCCGCGCCTGACCCTGTTCAGCCTGTTCATCACCATTGGCGTCAACGTCGCGCTGTACGTGGTGGTGCCCAAGACCTTCCTGCCGCAGCAGGACACCGGCCAGTTGATCGGTTTTGTGCGCGGCGACGACGGGCTGTCGTTCAGCGTGATGCAGCCGAAAATGGAGATCTTCCGCCGTGCGGTGCTCAAGGACGACGCGGTGGAAAGCGTCGCCGGCTTCATCGGCGGCAGCAATGGAACCAACAACGCCTTCATGCTGGTGCGCCTAAAGCCGATCAAGGAGCGTGATCTGTCGGCGCAGAAAGTCATCGAGCGCCTGCGCAAGGAAATGCCCAAGGTGGCCGGCGCGCAGCTGATGCTGATGGCCGACCAGGACCTGCAGTTTGGCGGCGGCCGCGAGCAGCAGTCCTCGCAATACAGCTACATCCTGCAAAGCGGTGACCTGTCGGCGCTGCGTGAGTGGTACCCCAAAGTGGTGACGGCGCTCAAGGCTCTGCCAGAACTCACCGCCATCGACGCCCGCGAGGGCAGTGGTGCGGCGCAAGTGACGCTGGTGGTCGACCGCGACCAGGCCAAGCGCCTGGGCATCGACATGGCCATGGTCACCTCGGTGCTCAACAACGCCTACAGTCAGCGGCAGATTTCCACCATCTACGACAGCCTCAACCAGTACCAGGTGGTAATGGAGGTCAATCCCAAGTACGCCCAGGACCCGATCACCCTCAATCAGGTGCAAGTGATCACCTCGACCGGCGCGCGGATTCCGCTGTCGGCCATTGCCCACTACGAAAACAGCCTGGAAAACGACCGCGTCAGCCACGAAGGGCAGTTTGCTTCCGAGAGCATCTCCTTTGACATGGCCGAAGGCGTGACGGTGGAGCAGGGTGGGGCCGCGATCGAACGGGCCATTGCCAAGCTCGGCCTGCCGGAGGAAGTGATTGCCAAGATGGCCGGCACCGCCGACGCCTTTGCCGCGACCCAGAAGAGCCAGCCGTGGATGATCCTCGGCGCCTTGCTGGCGGTCTACCTGGTGCTTGGGGTGCTGTATGAAAGTTATGTGCACCCGCTGACCATTCTTTCCACGCTACCGTCGGCCGGGGTCGGCGCTTTGCTGTCGATCTATGTGCTGGGGGGCGAATTCAGCCTGATTTCGCTGTTGGGGCTGTTTTTGCTGATTGGCGTGGTCAAGAAAAACGCCATCCTGATGATCGACCTGGCGCTGCAACTCGAACGCCACCAGGGCCTGGCGCCGCTGGAGTCGATCCGCAGCGCCTGCCTGTTGCGCTTGCGACCGATCCTGATGACCACCCTGGCGGCCATCCTCGGCGCCTTGCCCTTGTTGCTCAGCAGTGCCGAAGGCGCGGAAATGCGCCAGCCGCTGGGCCTGACCATCATTGGCGGGCTGATTTTCAGCCAGGTGCTGACGCTCTATACCACCCCGGTGGTCTACCTCTATCTCGACCGTTTGCGCCACCGGGTCAACCGCTGGCGTGGGGTTCGTACCGATGCTGCTCTGGAAACCGCGCTATGACTGACCGTTACCCACTCAACCGCGACTGCCCGTCGCCCCTGCGCCTGGTGACGGCCCGTGGCTCGCGGTTGTTGAGCCTTTCCCTCTGCGCCCTGATGCTCAGCGCCTGCGCCGTCGGCCCGGACTATCAGCGCCCCAGCGTCGCGGAGCCGGCCCAGTACAAGCATGCCCAGGGCTGGCGCCAGGCCAATCCGAGCGATTCCCTGGCCCGTGGCGCCTGGTGGGAGTTGTATGGCGATCAGCAGCTCAATGGCCTGGTGGAAAAACTCAACAGCTCCAACCAGACCGTCGCCCAGTCCGAGGCCCAGTACCGTCAGGCCCAGGCCCTGGTCGCCAGCGCACGCGGCGCGTTCTACCCCACGGTTGACCTGAGCGCCGGAAAAACCCGCTCCAGCCAGGGCACGGGGAGCAGCAGTTCATCCTTGAGCAGTTCCAGCAGCGGCATCCGCAACACCTACAACACGCAGTTGGGGGTGAGCTGGGAAGCGGACATCTGGGGCAAGCTGCGCCGCAGCCTGGAGGCCAACGAGGCCAGCGCCGAAGCGAGCTTCGCGGACCTGGCGGCCATGCGCCTGAGCCAGCAGTCGGAACTGGTGCAGAACTACCTGCAATTGCGGGTCATCGACCAGCAACGGCGCCTGCTGCAGGCCACCGTGGAAAACTACCAGCGTTCGCTGAAGATGACCGAAAACCAGTACCGTGCCGGGGTCTCCGGCAAGGACGCGGTGGCCCAGGCCCAGACCCAGCTCAAAAGCACCCAGGCCGACATGATCGACCTGATCTGGCAGCGTGCGCAGTTCGAGAACGCCATCGCCGTGCTGATGGGCCAGGCGCCCGCTGAATTCACCCTGGCCGAGACCCAGGACATCCCGGCGTTGCCCGAAGTGCCGCTGAGCCTGCCTTCGCAATTGCTCGAGCGCCGTCCGGATATCGCCTCGGCCGAACGCTCGGTGATTGCCGCCAACGCCAATATCGGCGTGGCCAAGGCCGCCTACTACCCGGACCTGACCCTGAGCCTCTCCGGTGGTTACAGCAGCAGTACCTCCGCCGACCTGATCAGCTTGCCCAACCGGTTCTGGTCGGTGGGGCCGCAGCTCAACCTGCCTTTGTTCGACGGCGGCCAGCGTTCTGCCGAAGTCGATCGCAACGAGGCGCTGTATGACCAGACCGTGGCCAAGTACCGGCAGACCGTACTCGACGGTTTGCGCGAGGTGGAAAATTACCTGGTCCAGCTCAAGGTCCTGGGTGATGAAGCCTTGGTGCGCCAGCAGGCGCTGGATGCCGCCCGGGAGTCATTGCGCCTGATCCAGAACCAGTACAAGGCCGGCTTGATCGCCTACCTCGATGTGGTGGTGGTACAGGCCACGGCCTTGAACAATGAGCGCAGTGTGCTGACCTTGCAGCAGAGCCGACTGATCGCCAGTGTGCAGTTGATTGCGGCGTTGGGCGGCGGTTGGGACGGGCAGTTGATGGCTGCCGAAAGCCAATGACCCTGCCCCTGAAAGGGCTTTGTTGTTCTTGTTACAGTCTTTCCGTCTAGCTAGTGGCCTTTTGATTACTTTGCAGGTGCTTTCGCCTTTGGAATCAGTACAATCGCCACTTTTCGCCCAGCGTGCACGGACGCTTTAGCCAGGGCATAGTCGAGAAGTCTGATGCTCATCGGTAACTATTCCCCTGCGCTGGTCCTGATTTCGCTCTGCGTGGCAATTTTGGCTTCCTACACCGCCCTCGACATGGCCGGGCGTATCGCTACGACCAAGGGCCGGGCGGCCCACCTGTGGACCGTCGGCGGCGCCCTGGCCATGGGGGTCGGGGTCTGGTCCATGCACTTTATCGGCATGCTCGCGTTCAGCTTGCCCATCGATCTGGGCTATGACTTCGGCATCACGGCCTTGTCGCTGCTGATCGCCATTCTTTCCAGCGGTTTTGCCCTGTGGCTGGTCAGCCAGCCCCAGTTGCCGGCCTGGCAGTTGGGGTTTGGCGCCTTGGTCATGGGGGCAGGCATCAGCGCCATGCATTACACCGGCATGGCCGCCATGCGCATGACCCCGGGCATCGACTATGACCCGAGCCTGTTCGGCGCCTCCCTGCTGATCGCGGTGGGGGCCTCGGCGGCGGCGCTGTGGATCGCTTTCCGCCTGCGCCAGAACACCCCCTACGTGCGCTTTGCCCGGGGCGGGGCGGCGGTGGTCATGGGCTTGGCAATAGTCGGCATGCACTACACCGGGATGGCGGCCGCGCGATTTGCCGACGGCAGCTTCTGCGGTGCGGCAATCGATGGGTTGAGCGGCAAGGGCCTGGACAATCTGGTGCTGGTGACCACGTTGGCGGTGCTGAGCATTGCCTTGCTGACCTCGATTCTCGATGCGCGCCTTGAGGCACGCACCGCGGAGCTGGCCAACTCCTTGACCCTGGCCAACCGCGAACTGACCCAACTGGCGCTGCATGACACCCTGACCGGGCTGCCCAACCGGGTGTTGCTGGCCGACCGCATCGACCAGGCCATGCTCATGGTGCAGGAACAGAACGGCTGTTTTGCCCTGATGTTTATCGACCTGGACGGTTTCAAACCGGTCAACGATGCCTTCGGGCATCACATGGGCGACCAGTTGCTGCGCGAGGTCAGCGTGCGCCTGCGCGAGGACTTGCGCAGCCAGGACACCCTGGCGCGGATTGGTGGTGACGAGTTCGTGTTGCTGGTGCAATTGCACGAGCCGGACGATGCGCTGCGCCTGGCAGCCCGCCAGGTGGGCCTGATTTCCCGGGTATTCCGCGTGGGCGAGCACGATCTGCAGATCTCGGCCAGCATCGGCATCGCGGTCTATCCCGGCAACGGCCACACCGCGCAAGAACTGCTGATGAACGCCGACGCGGCGATGTACCACGCCAAGGGTGCCGGCAAGAACGGCTACCGGTTCTTCGATGTGTCGATGAACAACGATGCGCGGCGCCAGTTGCAGTTACTGCAGGATTTGCGCAACGCGGTTGAACAGGATCAGTTCCGCCTGCACTACCAGCCCAAGTTCGACGCCAGCAACGGTCAACCGGTGGGTGCAGAAGCGCTGCTGCGCTGGGAACACCCGACCCAGGGCATGCTACTGCCGGACAAGTTCATTGAACTGGCAGAAAAAACCGGCTTGATCATCCCGATCGGCGACTGGGTGCTCAATGAAGCCTGCCGGCAAATGCGCCTCTGGCACCTGCAGGGCTACACCCACTGGCGCATCGCGGTGAACCTCTCGGCGCTGCAGTTCTGCCACACCGAGTTGGTCCACAGCGTCGCCAAGGCCCTGGCCACCCACGGTCTGCCCGCCAACAGCCTGACCCTGGAAATCACCGAGACCACGGCCATGAGCGACGCCGACGCGAGCATGACGGTGCTCAAGCAGCTCTCGGAAATGGGGGTCGACCTGTCCATCGATGACTTCGGCACCGGTTATTCGAGCCTGATGTACCTCAAGCGCCTGCCCGCCAACGAGCTGAAGATCGATCGCGGCTTTGTACGCGACCTGGAGCGCGACAGTGATGATGCCGCCATCGTCTCGGCCATTGTTGCTTTGGGCCAGGCATTGGGGCTGCGGATCGTTGCCGAAGGCGTGGAAACCGACATGCAGCAGGACTTCCTGACCCAGTTGGGGTGTGATTCGCTGCAAGGCTACCTGCTCGGCCACCCGTTGCCGGCGGAACGCTTCATGCTCGACATCCATCGGGCGGAGCAGGTGGTGTAGGAGCAAGGCTTGCCCGCGGTGGGCATAGGTTTCTACACAGCTGTGGTGCGACGTTGCACCTGTGGGCCTCTGGGGTGTTGGATTAGACCGCGTACATATCCATTTCTGCGGTAACGACCACCTATGGTTCCGCTTTTACAGCGGCTCACTTTTGAACAGCCGGAATGCCGGCCCAGGCAAAAGTAAGCAAAACGCTTTTTGCCCCACCACTCGGTGCCTCGCTTAGGCTCGGCATGCCCGTACTCCGACATTGATTTGGGGGGGCCGCCGCACTGGGCCATCCCTGGCCCAGTGCGGCTAAACCGGCGTCCTGCCGGTTTACCCCCCAAATCAATATCGGACTCCGGCCAGCGTGGTCAACGGGGCGCCCAGGATCAAAAACAAAGCGAGGCGGCCTGAAAGCCGACCTGATCGCTGGGGCATGCGCGGTGTAGCTTCTAGTTCCTCAGACGCTGACGAAGTCAGCCATCTTTTGATCTGGCTCTGGCTCTGGCTTTTGATCCTGGGCGCCCCGTTAACCACGCTGGCCGAACGCAGGCTTGAAGCCGTGGGCAACCCGGCAGGACGCCGGGTTAGCCGCCCCGCGCCAGGGATGGCGCGGGGCGGCGGCCCACGGATTCAAGCCGGAGTGAGGGAACACCGAGCCCAAGCGAGGTGCCAAGTGGAGGGGCATGAGCCTTTTGCTTACTTTTGGGCTCCTCCAAAAGTGAGCCGCTGTAAAAGCGGAACCATAGGAGGCCGTTACCGCAAGAATGGATATGTACTCTGTCTAATCCAACACCCCGGTCGGCCCAGAGGCCGCCCCGGGGAAGATGTCAGGCCAGGTCCACCAGGACAATCTCACTGTCCTCGATCGCGGTGACCCGCAATACCCGCTCCTCGGCAACCGCCACACCGTCTCGAGCTTCAGCGCGCAAGCCATTGACTTCAATGACCCCCGTGGCCGGTACCAGGTACGCCCGGCGGCCGTTATCCAGCGCGTATTCGGCGCTTTCCCCGGCTTTCAGGTTGGCCGCCACCAAGCGTGCATCGGCGCGGATACGCAGGCTCTGGTCATCGCCGGCCTTGCCGCTGGCCAGGGTCACGAAGCCTTCGCGCTGGCCCTTGGGAAAAGGCTTGGCGCCCCAGGACGGAGCCGAACCGGCCTCGTTGGGGATGATCCAGATCTGGAAGATCCGGGTCGCCGTCGACTCCAGGTTGTACTCGCTGTGGGTGATCCCGGTCCCGGCACTCATCACCTGGACGTCGCCGGCTTCAGTACGGCCCTTGTTGCCCAGGTTGTCTTCGTGGCTGATGGCGCCTTCGCGAACGTAGGTAATGATTTCCATGTCCCGGTGCGGGTGTCTGGGGAAGCCGGTGCCCGGCGCGATCACATCGTCGTTCCACACACGCAGGTTGCCCCAGTTCATACGCGTGGGATCGTAGTACTCGGCAAACGAGAAGTGATGGTGGGCGTCGAGCCAGCCGTGGTTTGCGCCGCCCAGGGAGGTGAAGGGTCTGAGTTCAAGCATGATCGTCTCCTGAAAGGTTCGTCATACAACGAGAACCGGTGGTTGATGGCGTGCATCTTCCACCAGGTATAAATCGATAAAAAGCGTAAAAACTCCTTCAAACCTATCTATCAGTTCGATATTTATGGGGGCCGCTTGCTTGCGCAGCACCTTCACTTCATCACTTAAACCAATGATGGATAAGCATTTGACTAGAACTCATCGGCAAATGCAGACACCATAGCCCGCAACAGCCTCACACCCTGGAGTCAGCGTGCCGCGACACACCCCCGATCTTCCCCCCGAGCTTTTGCCCCTGGCCGAGATGCCGTTGTTCAAGCGCCTGGCCGCACGCTTTTTTGGCCATGGACTGACCCGTTTGCGCGCCCAGCATCGGGCGTCCTGGTTGCACGGTCAGGCCGACGGCTTTCGCAGCGGACATACCGCCGGGGTGGATTACGGATACCAGGAAGGGCGGGCCGAGGGGTTGGAAGAAGGGCGCCAGGTCCTGCTGATTCGCGATAGCCGCTGCACGGAGCACCCGGCCCCCAAGGTCGACGAGCACCTGTTCGACGACTGGCGGCTGCCCTTGAGTGCTGAGCTGAAGAAGCGCGTCAAGGCCGATGTCGCGCGCCTGCTGCCGGCCGCCGCGCAACCCAGCGCCGCGCAGTGGAAGATGATCTTCAGCGACACGCCGTCCACCTCGGTGATCGCCGGGGCGGGCGCCGGCAAGTCGAGCACCCTGGCATTGCGCATTGTGCTGCTGACCCAGTACCTGGGCTTCGAGCTGGACTCCCTGACCGTGGTGACCTTTACCCGGGAGTCGCGCAAGGACTTCATCAACAAGCTGATTGCCCTATACGCCCTGTGGGGCCGGGCGCTGTCGCAAAAAGACGCGCGCGACCTGGTGCGCACCTTCCATTCACGGATTTTGCCGATGGTTCGCAGCCTGCCGGGCTTCGAGCGCCTGCAAGCCTTTGAAAACCTCAGCGAGCGCACGCTGCTGGACGACACGCAGGTCGACAGCAACCCCTTCGACCTGCGGATCAACGACAGCCAGCGCCAACAACTCAACGCCTGTTTTCACCGACTGTTTACCGACAACCTGCGCTTTCGTGAGTTGATCACGCCACTGTCGCGGCACGCTTTACAGCTCAAGGAGCTGGAGCGCGACCACCCGGATGTGCAAAAGCGCATGGCGGTGACGGAACTGGCGGCCAAGCGCGATGAAGAGCTGTGTGATGTCGTCGAGGACCTGTGGCTGCGGGCCGGCGCCTGGCCGATCAAGGGCATCGAGCCCAGCCGGCAGGCATTCGAGATCAATGGCGCGACCTTCCATTGTCACGGCTACATCCCGAGCTTGGACGCCTGGGTGGTGTTGGGCTTCGACCCCCAGGAAAATCCCCAGGTGAGCCGCCCCAACGCCAAGCTCACGGTGCGCGCAGAATGGGCGGTAAAGCGCACCCTGTTTCAAGCTTTCTGCCGTAAACCATTGATTTGGTTGGATAGTTATCAGTCTTCAAAGCGGGTCCTGGCCACCCTGGCTGGGGATGCCAGCGCCGGTCCCGGGTTCGACTACAAGGTCAAGGGCGAACTGGCCAGTGCGCCGTTGCTCGACTGTTTTGTCGGCGCCGCCAGCTTTATCGAGAACCTGGGCCTGGACGTGCCCGCCGCCGTGGGGCAGATGTCCTTTGCCAAGGACGACCCAGACCGGTTTTTCTTCGAGGCACTGAGTCTGTTCTGGCGGGCCTTCGAGGATCATCTGCTGGACCAGAAGCCGCCCGTGATGACCTACAACCGCATGTTCGCCTTGTTCAGCGAACACTCGCCGGAAAACCTCAGGCTGCTCAGCGATGAACTGCTGCGACCGATGTCGCACCTGATGATCGACGAATTCCAGGACGTTTCGCCGCAGATCGTCTCCTGGTTGCGGGCCACGCTAGGCGAGATCCGTCGCCGCGGGCCGGCCATGCATGTCGGTCGTGGGGCCCAGCGTTCTTCGCTGCTGTGCGTGGGTGATGACTGGCAATCGATCTACGGCTGGCGCGGCAGTTCGCCCAAGTACTTCATGGAGTTCAGCCAGCAATTCCCGTCACCCACCACCACCCGGGTGATGCTCAGCGACAACTACCGTAGCCACCAGTACATCATTGATGCGGCCGAGCATATCGTGCGCGCCGCCCCGGCGATCCCGGGCAAGAAGGCCAAGGCGTGCGGGCAGGCGGGGCCGTTGCTGCCGGTACAGATCCATGATCGTGACGAGGCCGCGCTGGGCCAGCGCCTCACGGAGCACTACCAGAAGGGTGATTCGATCTTAATGTTGTATCGAAAAAGTAGCGATAAGCTATTGATAGAAAAGCACATTTCATCTGTAGTTAATGTTGATTCTAGCTTGCCGTATGAGGCCCGACGCCTCAAGCAGTTGACCTATCACAGTGCCAAGGGGCTGCAGGCGGATGCGGTGTTCCTGCTGGGGGACTGCCAGCACCTGACCAGTTCGCCCTACAAGAACCAGGTCTATCGGATGGCGGGACTGGGCAAGGACGGTGATGTCGAACCGTACGACAGCGCGCAGAAAGACGAAATCCTGCGCCTGGCGTATGTCGGCATCACCCGTGCGGTCAGCCATTGCTACTGGTACGTCGATGCTCAGGAGGGACCAATGGTCAACATGCCGCGGGCGTCCGACCGAATCGCCGCCAAGCCGTTCTTTGCCGATCAACGCACCGGTGCGGGCAGTGCGAGTGCGGGTGGGAGCGAGTCGGGCGGCGCTACGTCGGCTCGCGACGTTCGTCAACGCTAACGCGATTGGCCTGACAGCCAGGGCGATCTCAGGATCATCGCGAGCAGGCTCGCGCCCACAGGTTTCAAGGTCATCAGGATTGGCGGTTCAGGCGTAACGCTTGAGCGCCTGGGAGGGGATGAAGGCTTCGAGTTCATCCTCCACGGCTTCGATGATGCGCTCCACATCTGCTGCGTTCATCACGGTGGCGCAGGGAATCCCGGCAATGGCCAAAAGCGTCTCGCCGCTGACGCGGTCGAACAGCCGGGCGATCATGCTCCCCGGCGCATCCATGTTGGCCTCGAAGCCCACGGGATGAAAATGCCAGCGCATCAACTGGCAGGCGTTGGGAAAGGTGACCTTACTCTGTGAAGCCTTGTTCATCTGTTGCCCACCTGGGTGATCGAGCGCTTCCGTTAGCTCATGACAGGAGAGAGAGCCTTCTGTGGCTCCACCGGTTGAGTGGATAAAAGTAGCATTCGTTCAGCCTGCGGTTACTGGGTTTTTCAGGCCATTTGGCGATTGAATGCGGTTTTTATGCGCTGGATCACGTTCGCGCGTTGCCCATGACCATTGAAGCCTTCGGGCAAGTTCGGCAAGCTCGGTACTTTATGCCGTCGAGTGCCCTATGCCTGCCCCAGAAGATGGCCCGTTGTTGACCCAGGCCACTGGCGAAACCGTGCTGCGTTATCACCTGTGCTGGAAGCACCGCGACCTGGACGGGGTGATGGCGCTGTATCACCCGGATATCCAGTACCACGACTTTTTCCAGAACCGGGTCCTGGGCTTGAGCGAACTGCGCGAGTACGTGCGCAGCAGCATGCCCCGTGATCCCGAGGAGGCGCTGGAGCATTCGGACCGCATCCGCCTGGATGGCGACACCGCGTTCATCCAGTACCGCATGACCTTGCGCGGCGGTGAAGGGCTGGTGTCGTTTCGCTCCAGCGAGGCAATCACCGTGCGTGACGGGCTGATCTGGCGCGTCAACGAATACGCTTCCCTGGTTCACGAGCAGCGCGACAACCAGGCGCCGGGAACTCCGCGCCCGGCGGCCAGTCGGCTGGGGCTGTCTCCCCGGCAGTTGAGTTTCATGGCCCAGGACCTGCAGCAGTACTTCGAGCGCCAGCAAGCCTATCTCGATCCGCAACTGGATCTGCAACGGGTGGCCGAGGAGTGCGGTTACAGCCGCAACCAGATTTCCTACCTGCTCAATCAGGTCCTGGGGCAAAGCTTCTACCGCTACGTCAACCAGGCGCGGTTGCAGCATCTGCTGGCGGCGCTGGACCGGGCCACGCCCCCGGTGCGCATCGACGAGCTGGCGTTTGCCGCCGGGTTCAACTCGTTGTCGGCGTTCTACAGCTGTTTTCGCCAGCACACCGGGCTGTCGCCCAAGGCCTACGTCAAACAGATTTCTTTGCGTGCACGCGCGCAAGACAAGCCCTGAGCCAACCACTAGGATCGACGCCATCGAAACTTGAAGGGCGGAGACTTGCATGCCGGCGTGGCGCACGATCAGTTTGTGGATGGACCAGCTCGAGGAGCCGCTGCTGCCGCGGCCCGCCCTTGAGCACGAGCTGGATGTCGATGTGGTGATCATCGGTGCCGGGTACACCGGCCTCTGGACCGCGTACTACCTCAAGCTCCAGGCTCCGGAGCTGAGCATCGCCATCGTCGAGGCGCAAACCGCCGGGTTCGGCGCTTCGGGCCGCAATGGCGGCTGGCTGATGGGTAACCTGCTGGGCGAAGACCGCCTGCTGGCCGGCTTGCCCGCCGAACAACGGCGGGCCTCCTTCGACTTGCTGCACAGCATTCCCGATGAGGTGGCGATCGTCATCGAACGAGAAGGCATCGACTGCGATTACCGCAAGGGCGGGGTGCTGTATTGCGCCGCCCGTTATCCCGAGCAGGCGCACAGCCTGCGCCAGTATCTGGACGGGCTCTATGCCCAGGGCTTGAATCAGTCCGACTATCGCTGGTTGACCCCCGAGCAGCTCAACCAGCAGATCCGGGTGGCCAGGCCCTATGGTGGCATCTATGCGCCGCACTGCGCGACGATCCACCCGGCCAAGCTGGTGCGGGGCCTGGCACGCACCGTGGAGCGCATGGGGGTGAATATCTACGAAAACAGCCCGGTGACCGCCTGGCAGTCGGGCAGCGTGCGCACCGCCAAGGCCAGCGTGCGTGCGCGCTGGGTGGTGCCGGCGGTGGAGGGGTATGCCGTGACGCTGGCCCCGCTGGGCCGTTATCAATTGCCGGTGCAGAGCCTGCTGGTCGCCACCGAGCCTTTGTCCGCAGCGACCTGGGACGAAATCGGCCTGAGCCGCGGCCAAGCCTTTAGCGAAAGCAGCCGCCAGGTCACCTATGGCCAGCGTACGGCCGACAATCGCTTGGTGTTCGGCGCCAGAGGCGGTTACCAGTTCGCCGGTCAACTGCGGCACAACTTCGACCTGACCCGCAGTGAGGTCGAGCTGCGGCGCTACCTGTTCGGTGAATTGTTCCCGCAGCTCAAGAATGTGCAGATCACCCATTCCTGGGGCGGCAACCTCGGTATGTCGCGCAACTTCAAGCCGCACATGCTGTGCGACGTGCGCAGCGGCATTGCCCTGTCGGGCGGTTATGGCGGTGAAGGCGTCGGCGCCAGCAACCTTGGTGGCCGAACCCTGGCCGACCTGATCCTGCAACGCGACAGCCAGTTGGTGCGCCAGCCCTGGGTCATCCCCCAGGGCGGCCTCGACGCGCTGCGCGCCTGGGAGCCGGAGCCGCTGCGCTGGCTGGGCTACAACGCGATCATCCGCAGCTTCATCCATGAAGATCGCGTCCTGGCCGACCCGCACAGCGCGCCCTGGCGCCGCAAGCTTGCCACGCAGGTGGCGGGGTTCATGGAAGGCTTGATGCACTAAACGCGCTTCACTCACCCACAGGTATCGACATGAGCATTACCCAGTTCAAGAACACCCATCAGGTGCCGCTGCAGGAATCCGCCCCGGTCGCCGTTCCGCTCGGTACGCCGGTGGCGGTCACCTCGACCACCAGCGTTGAGCGCAGCGACGGCGTCGAAACCGGGATCTGGGAGTGTACCCCCGGTCGCTGGCGGCGGCAGATCGTCGCGCAAGAGTTCTGTCACTTCGTCCAGGGTCGCTGCACCTTCACCCCGGATAACGGCGAGCCGCTGCAGATAGAAGCCGGCGATGCCTTGATGCTGCCTGCCAACAGCACCGGGATCTGGGATATCGAGGAAACGGTGCGCAAGACCTACGTATTGATTTTTTGATCCTCTGATCAACCGAAGACCTGCCAATAAAAACGCCAAACAGGAATCGAATCATGATCCGCATACCCCGTGCACCCCTGATGCTGGCCCCGCTGATGCTGGCTGCGACCCTCAGCCAGGCCGCCGAGACCGTAAAGGTCTACAACTGGTCGGACTACATCGCGCCGGACACGATGAAAAACTTCCAGAAAGAAACCGCCATCGGTTTCAGCTATGACGTCTACGACAGCAACGAAACCCTCGACGGGAAGCTGATGACCGGTCAATCGGGGTATGACGTGGTGTTCCCCTCCAACCACTTCATGGCGCGGCAGATCGCCGGCGGGGCGCTGAAGAAGCTCGACAAGAGCCAGTTGCCCAACTGGCAGAACCTCAATCCCGTGTTGCTCAAGGCCCTGCAAGACAACGACCCGGGCAACGAGCACGGCTTTCCCTACCTGTGGGGCAGTACTGGGATCGGCTACAACATTGCCAAGGTCAAGGCGGTGCTGGGGGACAACGCCCCCGTGGATTCCTGGGACCTGATCTTCAAGCCCGAATACATGGAGAAGCTGCAGAAGTGCGGCGTGGCGATCCTCGATAACGGCCCGGAACTGCTGCCCGCGGCCTTGAACTACCTGGGCTTGCCCCACCACAGCCAGGACCCGGCGGACTACAAGAAAGCCGAAGCACTGCTGATGAAAGTACGACCCTACGTCAGCTATTTCCATTCCTCCAAGTACACCAGTGACCTGGCCAACGGCGATATCTGCGTTGCGGTGGGTTTCTCCGGGGACATCCTGCAGGCCGAAAGCCGGGCCAGGGAAGCCAACAACGGCGTGGACATCGGCTACGCGATCCCCAAGGAAGGCGCAGCGATCTGGTTTGACATGGTGGCCATGCCCGTCGACGCGCCCGACGAAAAACAAGGCTACGCCTTCATGAACTACCTGCTGCGCCCCGACGTCATGGCCAGCATCAGCAACCATGTGCACTACGCCAACGGCAACCAGCAGGCCGACAGCCTGATCGACCCGGCTATCAGGAACGACACCAAGGTCTACCCAAGCGAGGAGATGATGGGCAAATTGTTCGCCCTGCAAGCCATGCCCCTGAACATCGACCGGATTCGGACCCGGCTGTGGAACAAGATCCGCACCGGGAGTTGATCGGCAACATCCCGTCGGGGATTGCGCGCCTGTGCTTGTGGGGGGCATACCCCAACGGGGTAATGGGCGCGACAGCCTGGGTTCTCTAGAGTAGCGGTCCTTCGCCGGTGCGAACCGGTGCATCAATATTGCTGAGGAGAGGACATGCGAGCACGTGAATTGGGCATCACCCTGGGCTTGGGCGTGCCGGGGCCGTTGAATGCCATCACCGATGTTCCGGGGGTTCGGGTCGGGCACAGCACCGTGCGTGACGAAGTCAACGGCAAGCAGGTCAGGACCGGCGTCACGTTGATCCAGCCACGGGCCGGTCACGCACGGCAGCAACCGTGTTTCGCCGGTTGCCATGTGCTCAACGGCAACGGCGATGCCACGGGGCTGGAATGGATTCGTGAAGCCGGGCTGTTGGCAACCCCGATTGCCATCACCAACACCCACAGCGTCGGTGTGGTGCGTGATGCCCTGGTGGCGCAGGAGCGTGACAGCCTCGCGGACCCAGCGGTCTACTGGTGCATGCCGGTGGTGATGGAGACCTACGATGGCGTGCTCAATGACATCTGGGGCCAGCATGTAGGCCCTCAACACGTGGCCGAGGCAGCCGCCAATGCCAGCGCCGGCCCCGTGGCGGAGGGCGCGGTCGGGGGTGGCACCGGGATGATCTGCCATGAGTTCAAGGGCGGTATCGGCTCGTCGTCGCGGCAAGTGCCGGTCGGGCAGGGTGGTTATACCGTCGGTGCGCTGGTCCAGGCCAACCATGGCAAACGCCGTGAACTGCGGATCGACGGCTACCCGGTCGGCCGCCAGTTGGCGCCAAGCCCATCGCCCTTCGAACACCAGGGCACGCCTGGCATGGGCTCGATCGTGGTGATCCTCGCGACCGACGCGCCCCTGCTGCCGCACCAGTGCCAGCGCCTGGCCCAGCGCGCCTCCATCGGCATAGCCCGCACCGGCGGCGGCACCGAAGACTCCAGCGGAGACATCTTCCTGGCCTTCGCCACCGGCAACCAGGATCTGCCGCCTGCGGACTACGGGCGCAAAGACCTGCCCTTGAGCACGCCTCTGGCCATGCTCAACAATGACTACCTTTCCGCCTTGTTCAGCGCAGCGGCCGAAGCGGTGGAGGAGGCGATCGTCAATGCGTTGCTGGCGGGCGAGGACATGGACAGTGACGATGGCCGCCGCGTGGCTGGACTCACGGCCGAGTTGCTGTTGCCGGCTTTGCGCGCCTCAGGCTGGTCCAGCTCCCAGCGCTGAGTGTTTAATCTTCCTTGCGGATGGTGGCGACATCATCCGCCTTGACCTTGACCGTCGCGCCGGAAATGTCCTTGAACTCGATAAAGCCGTCTTCACCTGTGGTGTCCGGCATATCTTCGGTCAGGTATTGGGTGCCGTTCTGCAGGGTCACCACCGTTGGGGTCGAGCAACCTGCCAGTGCCAGCAAGGCCGCCACGGCCAGGGGCATGCACAGCGTACGGATGTTCATACTAAAACCTCTCAATCCAGAATCACTTGATCGGCCTGATGCGATGAGCAGCGGCGCGATATCACTAGGCCCTTGGTCCCGCTTATCCCGGGAAAGTTCGCTTAGGCCCTGAAAAAGCAGGAAAAAACCTCATCAAAGGGTCGGTGCGATGGATAAAACCCGCCCATTTATCCTTTTCCATTTGCCAGCGGCGCGGCTGAACTGCTATCTGTATGCATAACCAGTATCAGTTTGCCATGGCCCTTTCTATCTGTGACCGTCAATCCGCTCGAAGATCCGTTCTACTACCTCACTAACTTTCAGCAGGTACTCGCCTGGCTGCAGCAGCGTTATGCCGATGTGCTGAGCCCGCAGGAGCAGGCGTTCATCGAGCGTTTCGGCCAGTTGCCGCGTGCGTCCCAGGCGCTGCTGGTGCGCATGGTGATGCGCAAGGGCGAACACTTTCGCCTGGGCAAGTTGCAGTACCCGGAAATCGGCGCGACGGCGCTGGCGGTGCAGCCGTTGCTGGAACTGGGCTGGGTCGACGATCAGGCGCCATTGACCCTGGACCAGGTGTTCGAGGTGCTGCTCAAAGGCGAGATCCTCGCCTGCTTCGGTGCGGCCATCGATCAGCCCAAAGCCAAAAAAGCCGCCTGGCTCGACGCCTTGCGTGAGTCATTCCCCCAACCGCAAACCCTGCACCAGTGGTACCCGGCCCTGGATGATCGGCTCCTGAGCCTGACCATCATGGACCTGTGCGACCGCTTGCGCTTGATGTTCTTCGGCAACCTGTACCAGGACTGGTCGGAGTTCGTGCTGGCGGACCTGGGCATCTACACCTACGAAAAGGTCGAGTTCTGCGCCGAGTCCCGGGGCTTGCGCAGCCGTGAGGACGTCGAGGCATTTCTCTACCTGCATGGCTGCCAGCAAGCTTTCGAAGGCGGTGAGGACGTGAGCCAGGTGGTGGCCCGGATTCACGCCCTGGACAGCGCCAACCCCTGGCTGCACAGACGCCGTGACAAACTGCTGTTCCTGCTCGGGCAACACTGCGAACGCCTGGCCGACTGGCCGGCAGCGCTGGCTATCTATCGTCAGTGCCACTACCCGGGCGCCAGGGTGCGTCTGATCCGGGTACTGGAGCGCTGCGCCGAGTATGCCCTGGCGCTGGAGTTGGCGACCCAGGCCGAGCTCGCCCCGCAAAGTGCCGCCGAGCAGCAGCAAGTGCTGCGGATGCTGCCGCGCTTGCGGCGCAAACTCGGCGGGCCGCCGGCGCCACGGCTCAAGCCACGGGAAGTCGAACGCCTGGACCTCAACCTGCCGCGCGTCGACCCGGCGTTGTCGGTGGAATTTCATGTCCAGGCGCACCTGGATGACCCGGCGGCACCGGTGCACTACGTTGAAAACAGCCTGATCAACTCCTTGTTCGGCTTGCTCTGCTGGCCGGCGATCTTCGCGCCGTTGCCCGGGGCGTTCTTCCACCCGTTCCAGCGCGGGCCGGTGGACCTGCTGAGCGAGGATTTCCATGCCCGCCGCGCTGAGCTGTTCCAGGCCTGCCTGGGGGAACTGGACGATGGCCGTTATGCCACGACCATTCGCCAGCGCTTTCACGCCAAGGCGGGCGTGCAATCGCCCTTCGTGTTCTGGGGGGCGCTGACCGAGGAACTGCTGGAGCAGGCATTGCTCTGCCTGCCGCCGGAACACCTCAGGCACTGGTTCGAGCGGCTGTTGCAGGACATCAAGGCCAACCGCGCCGGCATGCCCGACCTGATCCAGTTCTGGCCGCAGCAAAAGACCTACCGGATGATCGAGGTCAAGGGCCCGGGTGATCGCCTGCAGGATAACCAGTTGCGCTGGCTGGAGTTCTGCCACGCCCATCAGATGCCCATCGCCGTGTGCTACGTGCAGTGGGCGCTACCTTGAGCGTGAGCTACAGCATCGCGGTGCGTGCCCTGTGTGAGTTCACCGCCAAGAGCGGCGACCTCGACCTGCGCTTCACCCCATCACCCACGGCCCTGGAGGGCATCGTCGGGCATCGTACCGTGGCCGCGCGACGCAGTCCGGGCTACCAGAACGAAGTGGCGGTGCAAGGTCAGTACCAGCAGTTGAGCGTGCGGGGCAGGGCAGACGGTTATGACCCGGCGCAAAACCGCCTGGAAGAAATCAAGACCTACCGCGGCGACCTGGAGCATATGCCGGCCAACCACCGGCAACTGCATTGGGCCCAGGCGAAAATCTACGGTTGGTTGCTGTGCCAGCAACTGCACCTGGCCGAGATCAACCTGGCACTGGTGTATTTCGACATCGCCAGCGAGCAGGAGACCAGCCTGGTGTCAGCCTGCAGCGCACTTGAGCTGCACGCCTTCTTCAACCAGCAGTGCGAGTTGTTCCTGGCCTGGGCCGAGCAGGAGCTGGCCCATCGCGAGGCGCGCAATCTGGCGGCCCAGGCGTTGCAGTTTCCCCACCCGGACTTTCGTCCCGGCCAGCGTCATCTGGCGGAATCGGTGTTCAAGGCGGTCAGTACCGGGCGCTGCCTCATGGCCCAGGCCACCACCGGCATTGGCAAGACCCTCGGCACCCTGTTCCCGATGCTCAAGGCCCTGGCGCCGCGGAAACTGGACAAGGTGCTGTTTCTCACCGCCAAGACGCCAGGGCGCAAACTGGCGCTGGATGCCGCGCAGGTGTTGGTCGATAGCGCACCGGGGCTGCCCTTGCGGGTCCTGGAAATGGTCGCCCGGGACAAGGCCTGCGAGCACCTGGACAAGGCCTGCCACGGGGAATCCTGCCCATTGGCCAAGGGCTTTTATGACCGCTTGCCGGCCGCGCGCCAGGCCGCCAGCCAGGTGACCCTGCTCGATCAGGCGGCGCTGCGCCAGATCGCCCTGGCGCACCAGGTGTGCCCGTACTACCTGAGCCAGGAAATGGCGCGCTGGGCCGACCTGGTGGTCGCCGACTACAACTACTACTTTGATTTCAGCGCACTGCTGTTCGGTCTGGCCCAGGCCAACCAGTGGCAATTGGCGGTACTGGTGGACGAGGCCCACAACCTGGTGGAGCGCGGGCGGCAGATGTATAGCGCCAGCCTGGATCAATTCAGTTTCAACGCCCTGCGCAAAATCGCCCCCGAGGTGCTGAAGAAAAGCCTGCAGCGGGTCAACCGTGAGTGGAACGCGCTGCACAAGGAGCAGACCAGCCCTTACCAGGCCTATGCCAAGGCGCCGGACAAACTGTTGCAGGCGCTGTCGCTGTGCACCGCGGCCATCGGTGACTACCTCAACGACCACCCGCAAGGGCTGGACGCCGAGGTGCAGCGTTTCTACTTCGATGCGTTGCAGTTCTGCCGGGTGGCGGAGTTGTTCGATGAGCAGTTCGTGTTCGACATCAGTAAACGCCAGTCCAGCGGTCAGCGCAGCCTGGCGCTGCTGTGCCTGCGCAACGTGGTGCCGGCCGGCTTTATCCGCCCCAGACTGACCGCGGCGCGCAGCGTGGTGATGTTCTCCGCGACCCTCAGCCCGCAGCGCTACTACCGCGACCTGCTGGGGTTGCCTGCGGCGACGGTGTGGATCGACGTCGAGTCGCCATTTCATGCCGACCAGCTCAAGGTGCAGATCGTCAGCCAGATTTCCACCCGTTTTGTCCATCGCCAGGCCTCCCTGGCCCCCATCGTCGACTTGATGGCGCGCCAATTCAGCGAGCGCCCCGGTAACTACCTGGCGTTTTTCAGCAGCTTCGATTACCTGCAACAGGTGGCTCAACTGTTTGCCGATAGCCACCCGCACATCCAGCAATGGTCACAGTCCCGGGGCATGGACGAACGCAGCCGCCAGGCGTTTCTGGAGCAGTTCACCGCCCATGGCCAGGGCATCGGTTTTGCCGTACTCGGCGGGGCGTTTGGCGAGGGCATCGACCTGCCCGGGGCACGGCTGATTGGCGCCTTCATCGCGACCCTGGGCCTGGCGCAGTTGAACCCGGTCAATGAGCAGTTGAAGCAGCGCATGGCGGCGCTTTTCGGCGATGGGTATGACTACACCTACCTGTTTCCCGGCGTGCAAAAAGTCGTGCAGGCCGCCGGCCGGGTGATTCGCACCCAGCAGGATGAAGGGCTGGTGATGTTGATCGATGATCGATTCGCCGAGCCCAAAGTCCAGCAGTTGTTGCCACGCTGGTGGTCGGTCAGCGGCCGGGCTTGAGGTCGAAGCCGTCAGTGGATGCGGAACTTGAACAAGGTGCAGGGGTAACCGTCCACCGGCAGCCGGTGCTGGCTCAATTCACTGGCACCCAGCGTCGGCACGACCCTGGCCCAGAACGCCTTGGCCGCCTGGTTGGCATCCAGGTGGAAAACCTGCCAGCAGCCGGGAAGCTGGTGCAGCAGTGCGTCCACCACGTGACGGCCAACGCCCTGGCCACGGTATCGGCGGCTGACGAATAAATAGCTGATATTGAACTCCACCCCCGCCAGGTGGGCCGTATCGTCCACCGTGACAAAACCGGCCAGTGCTCCATCTACCCGGATCAGGAATGGCTGGGTGGCGGGCTTGCGCCAGTAGTCGGGTGGCAGTTGCACAGTGAACAGGCCGCGCTCGGCGAGGGTCAGCGGCAGCCATTCACTGAAGTCATAGAGGTAGAACTGCATCAGGTTCTCGATGCTGTCCAACTCATCGCGCTGAGCGCGCAGCAGTTCGATACCGGGCATGGGCCTTGGGTCCTCCAGCGAAGCGGTTCCTGTGACCCTAGCGCACAATCAGCCAGGCGCTACCGCTATCGCGGGCCAGCCTGCTCCCACAGAGGCATCCCACATAGATGTTCCGGCCAGAACAAGCAGGCCGGCCGGTAGCCGCCATCACCGCAGCAACGGACATGCCCCCCAAAGCCAAGATCAAAAGACCGCAGCGTGTTGATTGCCCGGCCGGTCAGCCGAGCATCTCCTTCATCCGATACCAGGCCATACCCAACGCCAGCAGCGGGGCGCGCAATGCACGGCCGCCGGGGAAGGTCAGGTGCGGCACCGCGCTGAACACGTCGAAACCCTGGCTGTGTCCGGCATGGATCGCTTCGCCCAGCAGGCGTGCGCACCAGTGGGTGACGTTCAGGCCGTGGCCGGAATAGCCCTGGGCGTAATACACGTTCGGGTGCGCCGACAGGCGGCCGATCTGCGGGAAACGGTTAGCGGAAATCCCGATGCGCCCACCCCATTGATAGTCGATGCGCACATCGGCCAACTGCGGGAACACCTTGAGCATCTGCGGCCTCATGTAGGCGCTGATGTCCGCCGGGTCCCGCCCGGAATAATGACAGGCACCGCCAAACAGCAAGCGCCGGTCGGCGGATAACCGGTAATAGTCCAGGCCGACTTTCTGGTCACACAGCGCCAGGTTCTGCGGGATCAACTGATCCGCCGCCTGCTGCGACAGCGGTTCAGTGGCGATGATGTAGCTGCCGGCGGGCAGCACTTTGCCGCTGAGCTTGGGCTCCAGCTCCTCCAGGTGCGCATTGCAGGCCAGCACCAGTGTGCCGGCGCGCACCGCGCCGCTGGCGCTGCGCACCTTGACCGTGGTGCCGTGAATGATCTCCAGCACCGGGCTGTGCTCGAAGATCCGCACCCCCAGGGACTCGGCGACCTGCGCTTCGCCGAGCACCAGGTTCAGCGGGTGCAGATGCCCCGAGCCCATGTCCACCAGCCCCCCGGCATAGACCTTGGAGTTGACCACCTGGTCGATGTCCTGCGCCGCCACGAGCCGGGTCTCATGGGCATAACCCTGGTCCTGGAGGCTCTGTTGCTCCGCCTTGAACGCGGCAAACTGCGCTGCGGTGTTGGCCAGCTCGCAGAATCCCCAGCGCAGATCGCAGTCGATGTCGTGCTGGCGGATGCGCTCGGCCACCACCTGCACCGACTCGATCCCCGCGCGCTCCAGGTAACGCACGCCGTCCTCGCCGATGTAGCGGGTAAATCCCGAGACATCATGGCCGACACCGCGGATCAGTTGTCCGCCATTACGCCCACTGGCCCCCCAGCCGATCTGCCGAGCCTCCAGCAGGATCACCGAGAGCCCGCGCTGGGCCAGTTCAATGGCGGTATTGACCCCGGTAAAACCGCCGCCGATCACGCAGACATCCGCCTCCAGGTCCGCCTCCAGCGCCGGTCGCTGGCGCATGCCCTTGGCGCTGGCGGCGTAGTAGGAGCGGGCGTGCTCGGTGTCCGGGTTGAATTGAGTGGCCTGGTTCATTTGTTGGACTTCACTTTGCTCCACGAGCGAGTCATCAGGCGCATGATTTCTGGCGTCGGGGTGGTGGAAATGTACAGTTTGTCGAGCACCGCCTGGGGCGGGTAGACCTCGGGGTTGTTCACCAGTTCGGCCTCCATGAACGGCTTGGCGGCCGGGTTCGGGTTGGCGTAGCCGACGGTGGCGCTGACCTTGGCAATGACCTCGGGGTCCAGCAGGTAGTTGATGAACTCGTAGGCTTGCTTGGGGTTGCTGGCATCGGCCGGTACCGCCAGCAGGTCGAACCACAGGTTGCTGCCTTCCTTGGGAATGGCGTAGGCGATGTTCACCCCATTCTTCGCTTCCTTGGCCCGGTTGGCGGCCTGGAACACGTCGCCGGAATAACCGAAGGCGATGCAGATATCACCGTTGGCCAGGTCCGAGACGTACTTGGAGGAGTGGAAGTAGGTGATGTAGGGGCGAATGGTCAGCAGCTTGGCTTCGGCCTTTTTGTAGTCTTCGACTTTTTCGCTGCGCGGGTCCATGCCCATGTAGTTGAGGATGGCCGGGTACACCTCATCGGCCGAATCCATCATCGACACGCCGCACTGGCTGAGTTTTTTCAGGTTCTCGGGTTCGAACATCACTGCCCACGAGTCGATATGGTCAACCCCCAGCACCTGTTTGATCTTGTCGACGTTGTAACCGATGCCGTTGGTGCCCCACAGGTAGGGCACCGAGTGCGCGTTGCCGGGGTCGTTTTTTTCCAGCAGGGTCAAGAGTTTCGGGTCCAGGTTCTTCCAGTTGGGCAACTGCTCGCGATCAAGCTTGAGGAAGGCCCCGGCCTTGACCTGGCGCGCCAGGAAGTGGTTGGACGGCACCACCACGTCGTAGCCGGTACGACCGGCGAGCAGCTTGCCTTCCAGGGTTTCATTGGAGTCGAACACGTCATAGATGACCTTGACCCCGGTCTTGGCGGTGAAGTCGGCGAGGGTGGTTTCGCCGATGTAGTCGGTCCAGTTGTACACGCTGACACTGGGCTGTGCGTGGGCCACAGCGCTGCACAACAGCCCCAGGGCAACGGGTACCACGGATTTCAATAGACGCATTCGACACCTCTTAGAATCATTGTTTTCGATGTGTAGGACCTTTTGTAGGAGCGAGCTTGCTCGCTCCCACCTTTGCAATCAGACGCTCAGCAGCAGGAACTCGCGCTCCCAGGAGCTGATCACGCGCTTGAAGTTTTCATGCTCGGCACGTTTCACCGCGACGTAGCCGCGCACGAACTTGCTGCCCAGGTAGCTTTCAATGGTCGGGCAGTTCTCCATGTGCGCCAGGGCATCTTCGATGGTGATCGGCAGGCGCAGGTTGCGTCGTTCGTAGGCCCGGCCCTCGACGGCGGCGCTCGGCTCGACGCGCTCGACCATACCCAGGTAGCCGCACAGCAGGCTGGCCGCAATGGCCAGGTAAGGGTTGGCATCGGCGCCGGGCAGGCGGTTTTCCACGCGCATCGCATCCGGGCTTGAGGTCGGCACCCGCAGGCCGACGGTGCGGTTTTCCACGCCCCATTCGACGTTCACCGGCGCCGAGGTGTCCGGCAGGAAACGGCGGAACGAGTTGACGTTGGGGGCGAACATCGGCAGCAGCTTGGGAATGTACTTCTGCAGGCCGCCGATATGGTGCAGGAACAGTTCGCTCATGCCGCCGTCTTCATTGGCGAAGATCGGCTTGCCGGTGGCGATCTCGACCACGCTCTGGTGCAGGTGCATGGCGCTGCCCGGCTCATCGCCGATCGGCTTGGCCATGAAGGTGGCGGTGACGTTGTGCTTGAGCGCCGCTTCGCGCAGGGTGCGCTTGAACACGGTGATCTGGTCGGCCAGGTCCAGCGCGTCGCCATGCCGGAAGTTGATTTCCATTTGCGCCGGGCCGTCTTCGTGGATCAGCGTGTCGAGGTCCAGGCCCTGGGCTTCGCACCAGTCGTAGACATCTTCGAACAGGGGATCAAATTCGTTGGCGGCATCGATGGAAAACGACTGCCGACCGCTTTCGGCGCGGCCCGAACGGCCCAGCGGCGCCTTGAGTGGCAAGTCCGGGTCTTCGCAGCGCTGGGTCAGGTAGAACTCCATTTCCGGGGCAACGATCGGCTTCCAGCCTTTGTCGGTGTACAGCTGCAGGACTTTCTTGAGCACGTTGCGCGGCGACAGCTCGATCGGGTTGCCGAACTTGTCGAAGGTATCGTGGATCACGATCGCAGTGGGCTCGATGGCCCATGGAATCACGTAGACCGCGTCGGACACCGGCTTGCACACCATGTCGATGTCGGCCGGGTCGAGCAGGTCGTAGTAGATGTCGTCGTCGACAAAGTCCCCGGTTACCGTTTGCAACAGCACACTTTCCGGCAGGCGCATGCCTCGCTCATGCAGGAACTTGTTGGTGGGCGCTATCTTGCCGCGAGCGATACCGGTCAGGTCAGTGACCACGCATTCGACTTCGGTAATCTTGTGATCTTTCAGCCAGGTGGAGAGCTGATCGAAAGGGGCGTTCATAAAGACCTCGTTATTGGTTTTATCCGCGCCAGAGTCAGGCTTGCTGTGCACAGAGACTTCCCCTGTAGCGCGTTGACGACTATCTTGGGCCAGCGTTACGGTTCCATCTATCCACTTTCAGCAGCCCTAAAGCGCACCAAAAGAGTGCGCGCGGATCCCCCCATGACAGCGCCCAGTCCCTTGCATGTGCAGGCTTTCAACACCGCAGACGTCGCCGACCAGATACGCGCGACCCCTGGGTGGGTGCAGCACTACCAGCAAATGTCGCCCGGCCACTTCGCCGGCCTGGTGCGCTATCTGGACTTGCAGGGGGTAGAGATTTACGAGGAGTGCATGAACACCCGGGTCGAGCAGAATTTCAGCGCGCCACCGGGGGCCTTGGCGTTCTGTTTCGACCGCAGTGATAACGCGCTTTATGTGCTCAACGGTGAAAGCCGCAACATCTGGATCACCCCGGAGAACTACCAGGAAGTGGCGGTGGTCTTCGGTCCGCAGTTCCTGCAGCGCCAGTGCGTTAGCATCGAACGCCTGGAAGGCCTGTTCATGGCACCGCTCAACTCGCAGCAGAACGCACTGTTCAGCCGCTGGCTCAGCGGTACCCTGACCCGCTTGTCCCAGACCATCGACCCACCGAGCCGGGAAGCCCTGACCCAGCAACTGCTGGACGACTGCCTGTTCATCCTCGACAACGCCTGCGTCTGCCTCGACCAGGGCGCATTGCAGCGCCGGGCAGGTGAGCGGGTGATCATGAAACGGGTGGGCGAGTGGGCAGCCGATACCCCGGAAGAACAGCTCAACCTGCTGGAATTGTCCCACGTCGCCGGGGTTTCCCTGCGCCAGTTGCAACACGCTTTCAAGACCTACACGGGCATGGCCCCGACCCAATGGCTGCGCCTGCGCCGCCTCAACAGCGCCCGCCGCGAACTGCTCGGCAGCCACCCCGGCCAGACCACCGTGGCCGAAGTGGCGATGCACTGGTCATTCTGGCACCTGGGGCGTTTTTCCAGCAGCTACCGGGCGCTGTTCAAAGAACTGCCGAGCGACACCCTCAAGCGCGCGGGGGCTACGCCAATGAGCAGGCGAGGGGTGCGTTAAAACGTCGGCGGAGTAATCACCCAGATCACTACCGCATCCACTTCGCCAGGGTTGCCGTAGCGATGCGGCTCCTGGCTCGAGAAGCTGAAGCTGTCGCCTTCGCTGAGCTGGAAATGCCGTTCGCCGACCCACAACTCGAAGCTGCCGCACAGCAGGTAGCCGGCTTCTTCGCCGTCGTGGCTGTAGCTTTGCTGGCTGTAGGTGCCGGGTGGGAAGCGCGAGTGGAGCATTTCCAGTTGGCGGTTGGGCTGGGGGGTGAGCAGGTGGTCGACGATGCCGTCTTCGTAGTGCACGCTCAGGCGGCTGTTCTTGCGCACCACCACGCCCTGGTCTTCGGGGACGGTGGGGACTTCGCTGGCGAAGAACCACTGGATGGTCACGCCCAGGCTGCGGGCGATGTTGAACAGCGCCGGTATCGACGGGTAGGCGAGGTTGCGTTCCAGTTGGCTGATGTAGCCGGCGGTCAATTCACTCAACTGCGCCAACTGCGCCAGGGTCATGCCCCGGCGTTTGCGCAGGCCGCGAATCCGCGTGCCGAGGAAATGCGGCGCAGCGCTGCCGATGTCGGGCGCAGGCGTGTTGCTGTTGCTCATGGCAAATTCCAGACCGGGAGGGACTTGAGCGCACACCCTGTGGGAGAGAGCCTGCAGTTAAACGCACGGATTTGCGCTCAAGCCAAAACCTAAAGTCCCGGAGTATAAACAGGCTTAAAGCTCCCAGGCGACTTTCAGGCCTTCGTAGATGGCTTCTTCGGCGGTGCGCGGTGCCAGGCAGTCGCCGATCCGGCGAAACTCCACCAGTCCCTGCAGTTCGGCACCGAGGGTGTCCACGGGTTGGTGGCCCTGGCACAACACCAGGGTGTCAATGTTCTCCAGCAGCATGGGCTCGCCGCTGGCGGTGTGTTGCAGGTACACCGTGTTGTCGTCGCAGCCATAGAGTCGGGCATACGGGGTGATCGGGATGCCAAGCTTGTGCAGTTCGCCGGCCAGTTGGTCACGCACGTACAGCGGCAGGTTTTCCCCGCAATGGGTGCCATTGACCGCCAACTGGACCTGATGACCGGCCCGCACCAGACGCTCGGCGATACCCGGGCCGATCCAGTCGCAGCGCCAGTCCACCACCACCACCGAACGCCCGATCGGCACCTGGTCCTTGAGCACCTGCCAGGCGTCGACCACCTGCAGTTCACCACCGCGCTCGAAGGTCGGCCAATAGGGCTCGGCGCCGGTGGCGATGATCACCAGGTCGGGTTGTTCCTGCTCCACCAGTGCCCGGTCGACCCGGGTGTTACGCACCACGCGCACCCCGGCCAGTTGCATCTCTCGCTGCAGGTTGGTGCTGGCTCCGCCGAACTCGGCGCGGCGCGGCAGCAGTTGGGCCAGCAGCACTTGGCCGCCGAGTTGCGAACTGGCTTCGTACAGGGTTACCTCATGCCCGCGTTGGGCCGCCACTGCTGCGGCCTTCATCCCGGCGGGGCCACCGCCGGCAATCATGATGCGCTTGCGTTGGGTCGCTGGTGCGCGTTGGCTGTAGATCAGTTCGCGGCCGGTTTCCGGGTGCTGGATGCAGGAAATCGGCAAACCCTTGTGGAAGTGCCCGATGCACGCCTGGTTGCAGGCGATGCAGGCACGCACGTCTTCGGCACGGCCGGCGTCGGTCTTGTTGGGCATTTGCGGGTCGCAGATCAGCGCCCGGGTCATGCCACAGACATCGGCCTGGCCCCGGGCCAGGATCAGTTCCGCTTCCTGGGGCTGGTTGATCCGCCCGGTGACGAACAGCGGAATGTTCAGGCCCGCCTTGAAGGTCCCGGCTTCCCTGGCCAGGTACGCCGCTTCGATGGCCATCGGCGGCACAATGTGCACCGCGCCACCCAGCGAGGCCGAGGTGCCGGCGACGATGTGCACGTAGTCCAGTTGCCCCTGCAGCGCTTGCACGCTGGCCAGGGATTCATCTTCGCTCAAGCCTTCGGGGTCACGCTCGTCCGCCGAAATGCGCAGGCCAATGATGAACTGTTCGTCGGTGCTGGCGCGCACCGCCGCGATCACTTCCCGCAGGAAGCGCAGGCGCTGTTCGAGGTCACCGTTGTAGTGGTCGGTGCGCCGGTTGACCCGTGGATTGATGAACTGCGCGGGCAGGTAACCATGGCTGGCGACCACCTCGACCCCGTCGATTCCGGCCTGATGCAGGCGGCGAGCGGCCGCCGCATAACCGGCGACGATCTCATCGATCATCGCCTGGTCCAGCGCCCGCGGCATCACCCGAAAGCGCTCATTGGGCACCGCGGAGGCGGAGTAGGCCACCGCCAGCAAGCCGTCGCTGGACTCCATGATTTCCCGTCCCGGGTGGAAAATCTGCGACAGCACCAGGGTGCCGTGGGCGTGGCACGTCTGCGCCAGTTCGCGGTAGCCCTCGATGCAGGCGTCATCCGTGGCCATCAGCACATGGGAGGTGTACCGCGCACTGTCGTGGACTCCGGCCACCTGCAGCACGATCAACCCGACACCGCCTTCGGCACGAGCCCGGTGATAGGCGATCAGTTGCGCGTTGACCAGGTTGTCGGTCGGCATCGAGGTGTCGTGCCCACTGGACATGATGCGGTTTTTCAAGCGTTTGCCGCGGATCTGCAAGGGTTCGAACAGATGGGCAAAGGCGGGGGACGAGGTCGGCATGGTGGGCTTACTCCAGGCAGGCTGAAGCCGAAAGGCCGTGCTTCGGCGTTGTTATTATTGCCCTATAGAAATTTACCGGCAGTAAAAAATCAACTTGTTTTTTTACTGAGGCTTGCAGTACTTTCGTTTGGCGCCCGCTCCTGGGGCGAACCTCACAACAATAAAAATGGGTCACACCGGCCTTGCTCCGGGTGGCACCTGCACGAGGACTGCCAGATGAACTCCAATAGACTCAAGCTCGCTCGTTATCCCTTGCTGCTGTCCCTGGCCATGGCCCTTGGCAACGCTCAGGCGGCACCGGACATGGTGGTGGTCGGCTACGGCGGCGCCGGACAGAAGGCCCAGGACGTGGCGTTTTTCCAGCCCTTCAGCGCGCTGGACCAGAGCAAATTGATCCAGAGCGAATACAACGGCGAAATGGCCCGGATCAAGGTAATGGTCGACACCGGCAACGTTGATTGGGACGTGGTGCAGATCGAAGGCCCGGACCTGATGCGCGGCTGCGAAGAAGGTATGTACGAACGCCTGGACTGGACGCAACTGGGGCACGCCGCGCAGTTGATTCCCGAGGCCGCGCAGGCGTGCGGTTCCGCCGCATTGGTGTGGAGCGTGGCGATTGCCTATGACACCGACAAACTGGCCCAGGCCCCGGCCTCATGGGCGGATTTCTGGAACGTGGAGAAAATCCCCGGCAAACGTGGCCTGCGCAAACGCGCGGTGTACAACCTGGAGTTCGCCTTGCTGGCCGACGGGGTCAAGGTCGAGGACGTCTATCAAGTCCTGGGCACGCCTGAAGGGGTCAACCGCGCCTTCGCCAAGCTCACCGAACTCAAGCCCCATATCCAGTGGTGGGAAGCCGGCGCACAACCGGCGCAATGGCTGGCCGCCGGCGACGTGGTCATGACCTCCACCTACAGCGGCCGGATTGCCGCCGCGGCCCAAGGCGGCAGTCACCTGGGCCTGGTCTGGCCGGGCAGCCTGTACGGGATGGACTACTGGGCGATCATCAAGGGCTCCCGCCATGTTGATCAGGCCAAGCGTTTTATCGCGTTCGCCAATCAGCCCGATGCCCAGGTCAAGTACGTGCAGCAGATTCCCTATGGCCCGACCAATACCGAGGCCGCCGCACGCCTGGATGCTTCGCTTGCGCGCTGGGTGCCGACCGCGCCGCAGAACCTCAAGGGGGCGCTGTCGATGGACGTCGGCTTCTGGGTCGATCACGGCGAAGAACTGGAAGAGCGTTTCATCGCCTGGGCCAGCAAGTAAGCCACGCGGCTGGACGCTAGCCCCGTCCAGCCTTACTGTCTGCCCAGCCACCTGCCTGGAGAACCTCGTCAATGAAGCCATTTGTCAGCCCATCTGTTGCGCCTGTCGAGCGCAGTGCCACCGAGCAGCGCCTGCGTGAAGAGTTGGCGGCCTGCTATCGATTGATCGCGCACTTTCGCATGACCGATCTGATCTTCACCCATATCTCGGTGCGCTTGCCTGGGCCTGAGCATCACTTCCTGATCAACCCCTACGGCTTGATGTTCGATGAAATCAGCGCTTCCAACCTGGTGAAAATCGACCTTCACGGGCGTGCCGTGGAACCGTCGCCGTACCCGGTCAACCCGGCGGGTTTTGTCATCCACAGCGCGATCCATGGTGCCCGTGACGACGCCCAGTGCGTGCTGCACACCCACACCCGCGCCGGTTGTGCGGTGGCGGCCTTGAAGTGTGGGCTGTTGCCGGTCAATCAGATTTCCATGGAGTTCTATGGCCGGGTCGCCTACCACGACTACGAAGGCGTGGCGCTGGACCTGAGCGAGCAGCAGCGGTTGGTGCACGATCTGGCGGACAAGCCGGTGTTAATGCTGCGCAACCATGGCCTGTTGACCGTGGGCGAAACCGTGGGTCAGGCGTTCTTGCGCATGTACTACCTGGAAAAGGCGTGCGAGATCCAACTGGCGGCCCAGGCCTGTGGTGAATTGGTGCTGCCACCCCACGAGGTCTGCGCACACACCGAACGCCAGTTCAACGACCCCGGCCGGCCGCTTGAGGACGGCCAGTTGAGCGACCCGGATGCCATGCAACTGGCCTGGGCGGCCATGTTGCGCCTGCTCGAGCGCATTGCCCCGGGCTATCGTGACTGAACGCGGTTGAGGCTGGAGACGGGGCGCACTCTTGCTGTACAGTCGTTCAACGCTGGGCCGAAGCAGGGCCCCCAAAGAACGATCCAAGGAGAGAGTCGCCCATGAGTCAGGAAGCCCGTTTTTCTCGCATGGAGCCGGAGCTGCGCAAGGCCAATCTGATCGAAGCGACCCTGGTGTGCCTCAAGCGCCATGGCTTCCAGGGCGCGTCGATTCGCAAGATCTGCGCTGAAGCCGGGGTCTCGGTGGGGCTGATCAGCCATCACTACTCGGGCAAGGACGAACTGGTGGCGGAAGCCTACATGGCGATCACTGGGCGGGTCATGAGCCTGCTGCGTGAGGCCATGGAGCAGGCCGCGCCGAGTGCGCGGGAGCGTTTGTCGGCGTTTTTTCGCGGCTCGTTTTCCGCCGAGCTGCTGGACCCGCAACTGATCGATGCCTGGCTGGCGTTCTGGGGCGCGGTGAAAACCGCCGAGGCGATCAACCTGGCCCACGAACACTCCTATGGCGAGTACCGCGGCATCTTGCGCAAAGTGCTGGCCGAACTGGCCGAGGAGGAGGGCTGGGAACACTTCGACGCCGACCTCGCGGCCATTGGCCTGAGCGCCTTGCTCGATGGTCTGTGGCTGGAGTCTGGGCTCAACCCCGGAACCTTCAGCCCGGAGCAGGGTATGCAGATCTGTGAAGCCTGGGTCGATGGGCTCCAGGCCGGCGGGCGCCAGCGGTTCTGCCTGCCGACCGGCAGCTGTTGATCGATTGTTCAGCAGGGGCTAGGATCAGCCGCCGAAACGCAAAACCCCTCTAATAAGAAACACGCCTTCGGGCACACGCAGGACTTTAAGCGATGACTCCTCGGGTACTGATCGTCGATGACGATCCGCTGATTCGCGAACTGCTGCACGCCTACCTGTCCCAGGAAGGGTACGAGGTTCACTGCGCTGAAACCGCGGAGGCTGCGGACACCTTCCTCGCCGGCCAGGCGGTCGACCTGGTGATGCTCGACATCCGCCTGCCGGGCAAGGACGGCCTGACCCTGACCCGCGAACTGCGGGTGCGCTCGGAGGTGGGCATCATCCTGATCACCGGGCGCAACGACGAAATCGACCGTATCGTCGGCCTGGAGTGCGGCGCCGATGACTATGTGATCAAGCCGCTGAACCCACGGGAACTGGTGTCCCGGGCGAAGAACCTGATCCGTCGAGTACGCCACGCCCAGGCGCCCCAGCCACTCGCCGCCGCCAAGCCGGTCAAGCAGTTCGCTGCCTGGGCCCTGGACACCGATCGCCGGCGTCTGATCGACGACGCTGGCAACGAGACCCTGCTGACCCACGGCGAGTACCAGTTGCTCAGCGTGTTCCTGCGCAACAGTGGCCATACCCTGAGCCGCGACCAGTTGATGGACCAGATCCGCAACCGCGAGTGGGTGCCCAACGACCGCTCGATCGACGTGCTGGTGGGGCGCTTGCGGCGCAAGTTGCATGATGATCCGGCCGAGCCGCAGTTGATCATCACCATTCACGGCGCCGGCTACCTGTTTACCGCCAGCGTGGCGGCCTGAGGCAATGTTGCGCGCCCTCGGGCTGTTACTGATGCTGGGCGCCGGCACGGCCATGGGCGCCGACAAGATCCGCTATTGCGATTACCCGGTGTACCCGCCGATCTCCTGGAGTGATGGCAAGCAGGTGCGCGGCCTGGCCCCCAGCGTGGTCAAGCACCTGTTCGGCGCGCTGGGCTACGAGGTCGAGACCGTGGTGCTGGGCAACTGGAAACGCTGCCTGCTGGACGCCGCCGAAGGCCGGGTCGACGTGGTGCTGGCCTACAGCACCGCGCAACGCGAGCAAAGCCTGGCGTTTTCCCAGGTGCCGGTGCTGCGCGAGGACGTCGCGGTGTTCATCAACCGCCAACACCCGGTGCGCTTCGAACGCCTCGAAGACCTGGCCCGGTACCGCGGCGGCCTGCTGTTCGGGGAAAGCTATGGGGTGGATTTCGACCGCTTGGTGGCCCGCAGCAACAATATCGAATGGGTCTCCGACAGCGGGCAGAACTTCGGCAAGCTGATTCGCGGGCGCATCGACTTCATCACCCAGGAGCGGCGCACAGGCGAGTTGTACGTCGAACACCTCAAAGGCGCCGAGGACATCGTCGCCTTGCCCAAGGCCTTGAGCGTCGACTACCTGCGGATCGCGGTGTCGCGGCGCTCGGCGCTGGCCAGCCAGATGCCGCAGATCGACGCCCAGTTGCAGCGTATGGTCGAGGCCGGCGATATCGAGCGCTGGCTCAACGAAAGCGAAGTCACCTACCGCGACATGGTCAGCCTGCCGGCGGACGCGCAATGATCGGCGCCCGGCCCGCAGGATTGTTGCGGCGCCTGCTGCTATTCATCCTGTTGTTCAGCCTGTGCTTTACCGTGCTTGCCAGCACCGTGCAGCTGTACTTCGAGTACCGCCGCGAGATGCGTGAGATCGATGCGCGCATGGAGCTGATTCGGGCCGGTTATCTGGCCAGTCTGGAACGCAGCCTGTGGGACCTCAACCAGGAGCAGTTGAACGTCCAGCTGCGGGGCCTGGTGGATTTCTCCGACGTGGCGCGGGTGCGCCTGAGCAGCCCGGACTTCGAGCTGTTGCAGGGCAATCCGCAGCCGGTCGGGCCGTTGCGCATCGAGCGCTTCGAACTGGATTACCAGCCGCCCTCCGGGGAAAAACGCCACCTGGGGCAACTGGAGGTCAGCACTGACCTGGGGGCCGTGCACCAGCGGCTATACGCCACCGGCTTGACCAGCCTGCTGTGGATGAGTGTGTTTCTCTGCGGTCTGGCGGTGGCGTTGTCTGGCTTGTTCTACCGCCTGGTGACCCGCCACCTGCAAGTGATGGCCGGGTTCGCCCGGCGCATTGCCGCCGGTGAGTGGCAGGAACCCTTGCGCCTGGACAAGAGCCGCAGTGGCGTGCCGGATGAAATCGACACCGTGGCCCATGCCCTGGACGATATGCGCCGGGCGATCCTCAGCGACATCGACCGCCGCGAATCCGACCGCCTGGCCCTGCAGCACAATCGCGACGACCTGCTGCGCATGGTCGAGCGGCGCACCGCCAGCCTGATGCGCGCCAAGGACGAAGCCGAGGCCGCCAACCTGGCCAAGTCGCGGTTCCTGGCGACCATGAGCCACGAATTGCGCACACCGCTCAATGGCATCCTTGGCATGGCTCAACTGCTGCGCAGCCCGCGCCTGGACGAGCTCGACGGCAAACGCCTGGATGCCCTGCACAAGGCCGGAGAAGGGTTGCTGACCATTCTCAACGAGGTGCTGTACTTCGCGCGCCTGGAGGAGGGCGAAACCCACCCCGAGCCGGTCAATTTTTCCCTGCGCCAACTGCTGGATGAGGTGCTGACCCTGCTGGAGCCACGAGCGCTGGGCAATCGCACGCGCCTGCAGTGCCTGGTCGACCCGCAACTCGCGTCACGCCAGTTGGGCGCCGAACAGTTCCTGCGCCAGGTGCTGAGCAACCTGCTGGCCAACGCCATCAAGTTCACCGAGGGCGGCGAGGTCAGTGTGCAGGTGCTACTGCTGGCGCCGCTGCCTGGGTACGACGGGCAACGAGTGCGGGTCAGCATCACCGACAACGGCATCGGTATTGCTCCGGCCATGCAGGAAAAGATCTTCGAACGGTTTACCCAGGCCAGTGAGGAGGTGGCGCAACGTTTTGGCGGGACCGGGCTGGGCCTGGCCATCTGCAAACACCTGGTGCAGAAAATGGGCGGCAGTATCGGCGTCGACAGTCAGCCCGGTCGCGGCAGTTGCTTCTGGTTCGAGCTGACGCTGGCGCCGGCGGGCGAGCGGCTCGCCGGCCCCGCCGAGCAGGCCAGCGGTTCGGCCCTGAAGATCCTGGTGGTCGAAGATGTGGCGCTCAACCGAGAGGTGGCCAGCGGCCTGCTGCAACGGGACGGGCACCAGGTGTGGCTTGCCGAGGAGGGCCAGCAGGGCCTGGCCGAGTGCGCCGGCCAGAGGTTTGACCTGATTCTGCTGGACGTGCATTTGCCAGGGATCAGCGGCGACGAGCTGTGCCGGCAGATCCGCAGCGGTACCGGGCCGAACCGCGCCACACGGATTTTCGCCCTGACCGCCAGCGTGCAACCGGCGCTCGTGCGCGGCTATCTGGATGCCGGGATGGACGGCATCCTCGCCAAGCCCCTGAAACTGGCCGAGTTGCGTGCAGCCCTGGCAGGGCAGACGCCGCTGGCCGAACCTGCGGCGCAGGACGGGGCCATGGACTGGCCGTTGCTGCAGACCCATCGCACGTTGCTCGGCGAACAGAAGGTCCAGGGCTTGCTGGCGGTGCTGCGCACCTCGATCATCCAGCACCGTGGGGCCCTGGCGGAAGCCATCGAAGCCGAGGATTGCACCGAGGTCGCGCACCTGGCCCACCGCCTGGCGGGCAGCAGTGACTCCCTGGGGTTCAGCGCCCTGGCCCAGGTGTTGCGAGTACTGGAGGACGCCGCGCTGGGCAACGCCGAATCGGCCCTGCGAGACCTCGCGCCCCAGGTCGATGCCCAGTTCCATGAGGCCCTGCTGACCCTCAAAGGCCTGTTGCAGAGCTGACGTACAAATCTGTTACGACTTTCTACAACTTCGATCTTTACCGTCAACGCGAACTTACATGGCCTTCCAATAATCGAGGCAACCGCCACAGCGCGGTCTTCGAAGCTTATTGGAGATAATAATAATGAATGGCCGTAAAGCTGATCCCCTCCACCTCACTCGCCTGGGGTGCTGACATGACTCAAACCACTGAACGTACAGGCATCCACCTGACCCGCGCCCTGAAAAGCCGGCACATTTTCATGCTGTCTCTGGGCGGCGTGATCGGCACCGGGCTGTTCATGGGCTCCGGTGTGACCATCAACCAGGGCGGCCCGATGGGCGCGATTCTGGCGTATCTGGTGGCCGGTTTCCTGATGTACCTGGTGATGGTCTGCCTGGGCGAGTTGTCGGTGCAGATGCCGGTGTCGGGGTCGTTCCAGACCCACGCCACCCAGTTCATCGGTCCGGCCACCGGCTTCATGATCGGCTGGGTGTACTGGATGAGCTGGGCCACTACCGTGGGCCTGGAGTTCACCGCCGCCGGCATGCTGATGGTGCGCTGGTTCCCTGAAGTACCGATCTGGTACTGGTCGGCGCTGTTCGTGGTGGTGCTGTTCGGCCTCAACGCCCTGGCCACTCGCGCCTTCGGCGAAGCCGAGTACTGGTTCTCGGGGATCAAGGTGGCGGCGATCCTGGGCTTTATCGTGGTCGGCGTGCTGGTGATCTTCGGCGCGATCCCGCTGAGCAGCGGTGCACCGGCCCCGGGAGTGAGCAACCTGATCGGCGATTCGGTGTTTCCCAACGGCCTGTCCGCAGTGTTCGCGGTGATGATGACCGTGGTCTACGCCTTCCAGGGCTGCGAAATCATGGGGGTGGCCGCGGGTGAAACCGACCAGCCGGAAAAGAGCATTCCGCGTGCGGTGCGCAACGTGGTGTTCCGCGTGCTGATCTTCTACGTGCTGGCGATCATTGTGCTGTCTGCCATCGTCCCGTGGCAGCAGGCGGGCCTGATGGAGAGCCCGTTTGTGCAGGTGTTCGACATGGTCGGCATTCCCTATGCCGCGGACCTGATGAACTTCGTGATCCTCACCGCGATCCTCTCGGTGGGCAACTCCGGCCTCTACGCCTCGACCCGGATCCTCTGGGCCATGTCCAAGACCGGCATGGCACCGAAAAGCCTGTCGCCCCTGAGCAAACGTGGCGTGCCATTGCGCGCCCTGAGCATCACCCTGTGTTTTGCCCTGGTGTCCCTGATGACCAGTTTCATCGCCGCCGACACCCTGTTCATGGTGTTGATGGCCGTGAGCGGGATGTCCGGGACCGTGACCTGGATCGTCATCGCCCTGGCCCAATACAAATTCCGCAAGGCCTACCTGCGTGATGGCGGCAAGCTCGAAGACCTGAAATACCGCGCCCCGTGGTTCCCGGTGCTGCCGCTGGTGTGCATCGCCCTGTGCTGCTCGTTGTTCGTATTCCTTGCCCTGGACGAAACCCAACGCCCGTCGCTGTACTGGGGCTTCGGCTTTATTGCCCTGTGCTATGGCGCCTACTTCCTGATCCACCGCAAACGCCAGGGCGTACTGGCTCCACAACTGCCTACCGCATAACTCCCCCCCTCTGTGGGAGTGAGCTTGCTCGCGATGGTCACCAACGATGACGCGCACAGCCTGATGCAGCGCGCCGTCCTTGCGACCATCGCTGGCAGGCCAGCCCCCACAGATGTTCCCCACTCCCTACGTGCGACCCCGGGCTTTCCGGCCTTGGTCAAGGCGCCGTCCGCGATTCCAGATCCATCTCCGCCGGCCAGACGACTTTGGGGGCGAGACGTCGAGCCAGGTTGAAGCTCACGTCTTCGTTGTTCCAATCGCGGGGCACGTAGGGGAAGGTGGGCAGGGCATGGGGCCCTTGCTGCATGAAGAGTTGAGCCATGGCCCAATACATCTCGCCTCGATGGATTTCGTGAGCGAACAGAAAGCGATCGATCACCTCGTTCGTGCCGGGTTGAGCACGGCCAGCGTGACGGTTTCGATAAAACCGCCGGTGCCCATGGGACCGTAGAGGCTGCAGGCTTCGGCGTGCAGGTCGTCCCAGTCGTAAGCTACCGGGCGCACGCCCCAGGCCGTGCGGCTGAAGGGTTTTGCACCGTCGTGGAAGAAGCGATAGACGTAGACTTTGCGCCGCAGGCGATTGAAGCGGATGGGCTCATCGCGTGGGGCTTCGGTATCCATTCGCCACGAATAAACTGCCCCCCATAGGCCCGCAGTGAAGGCGATGCCCCCGGATAGATTTAGAGCGAACTCAGGTATGCCCCCTGCATTTATCGCTGCTCTAATCCAGGTTACTAAAGAGACGAGGGAAACCAGAAAAAAGAAGATGGCCATGTATGCACTCAATCCCCGCACTCTGTATGTCGAGCGTGCCAACTCCAGATAGATGTCGTCTACGTAATTGGGCGGGTTTGGCAGGAGCCCCGTGTTCGGGGTTCTGCTGGGCGGTTGGTTGGGGCCTGGAAGGTCATGCTTCCAGCCTTCCGCCGGCTTGTTGAGTAAGGGAGCGGTATATGCCATTGACTGGTTCCAGTAAGAGATTAAAACGGCCGTCTTGGATCTGATTCAGGCTCAGGGTGCCGTCCGCGATTCCAGATCCATCTCCGCCGGCCAGACGACTTTGGGGGCGAGGCGCCGAGCCAGGTTGAAGCTCACGTCTTCGTTGTTCCAATCGCGGGGCACGTAGGGGAAGGTGGGCAGGGCATGGGGCCCTTGCTGCATGAAGAGTTGAGCCATGGCCCAATACATCTCGCCTCGATGGATCTCGTGGGTGAACAGAAAGCGATCGATCACCTCGTGTGTGCCGGGTTTGAGCACGGCCAGCGTGACGGTTTCGATAAAACCGCCGGTGCCCATGGGGCCGTAGAGGCTGCAGGCTTCGGCGTGCAGGTCGTCCCAGTCGTAAGCTACCGGGCGCACGCCCCAGGCCGTGCGGCTGAAGGGTTTTGCACCGTCGTGGAAGAAGCGATAGACGTAGACTTTGCGCCGCAGACGGTTGAAGCGGATGGGTTCATCGCGTGGGGCTTCGGTGTCCATGCGCCATAGGTAAACACCTATCCAGAGAAATGTACTGAGTAGGACGAGCCCGAAGAAATTGAGAACGAAAGGGGGGAGGTGACCCTCTGTTACCGTAAAGTCGATCAATAGGACGGGGGCGACGGTGGACGTCAAGAAGAAAATTACTGCCGCCCAGATACCCACGCTTCGTATGGCGAGTGTCGAGCGCGGCAACTCCAGATAGATGTCGTCTACGTAATTGGGCGGGTTTGGCAGGAGCCGCGTATTCGGGGTTCTGGTGGGAGGTTGGTTGGGGCCCGGAAGGTCATGCTTCCAGCCTTCAGCCGGCTTGTTGAGTAAGGGGGCGGTGTAAGCCATTGATAAGCTCCAATCTGTGTGGATTAGTACGTATTGCTGCACGGCCTTCTGGACTTCATAGAAAATCCATCGTGATCAGTTCTGCATAAGCATCCTGTACATCGCGGTCTGGCCAGTAGGTCAATGACAAGGTCGCGCCCTCGATGTTGTAGTGGCGAGACTCCAGCAGTAAGACAATCGCTCCCTGGATGTCCTTCACCGGCATGGGGCTGCCATCGGTCGAACGCACGGTGCGCAGGTTGACGCGGGGGGTGATGCTGTTTTCCTTGTAGTCAGGCTGCCTTGGTCGGGTTGATGCCTTCAGTGCTGCGCGGCGCTCGCTGGCGGAGGTAAGGACAGGCGGGGGATTCCACTCGCCTTCCACGATCACCTCACCGCCTAGGGACTGGTTGCCAGTCTCGTCACCGCGGCGATGGATTGTCACGGCCCAGCGATAGGCAGAGCGGGTCGCGTCGAAGTACGGCAGGGATATCCGGTACTCCAGGCACTGCTCGTAGACCGGGGCACTGAGGCCCGGGATGAGGCCGCCATCGTCAGGTGAACTGAGTCCGGTCAAACGCAGTCGGAAATGTATGCCCGCCTCAAGACCGAGGGTTATGGCATTGAGTTCGGCAATCGCAATGTGGGCTTGATCAGGTCTGATCCAATGAACCTTGGGTATTTCGTCGGAATTTCCGAAGTAACAGCGTTTTGCCCATTGTTCGAACGGATTCGACTCATTTTTTTTGGCCCACTGGTAGAGGCCGTAGGCCAGAAAGCTAAATGCAATAGCGATACCCAGAGGCCCCATTAATGCGGTGGTTTGTGTTGCTGCGGCATAGGTACCGAAAGTTGCACCACCTATGGAAAACACCATCGAAAAACCAAATCCAACCGCAGCAAATTTGTCGCCGTTACGCCTCGTACGACCAATAGCAACTCCCGCCTGCATTACCTCAAAAATCCCCGTAGCAGCCCCCATCACAGCCCCCGCCCTCGCGAGCACCCGCCCGACACCTTCAACCGCATCTGCCACCAATGCTCCCCGCACAGACAACCCCCCACTCATCAACACCCGACTCCCCCCTCTCGCCAATGCCCCACCCACCAACTCGAGCCCACCCCCCAACACCCCCAGGCTGCTGCCGTACAACGCCAACCGCGCTTCCAGGGACTTGTCCCCGACGACTCGCTCCGCTTCCTTGAGGTTCTTGTTCAAGGCGTCGTTGAGCAAATACATCCCGCCGAGCGCCAGCAGCATGTCGCCGCCAACCGCACCGCGCAGGCCGGTGAAGCCGGTGCGTACCCACTGGGCGGCCTGATTTGATGAGACTTTGAGCCCCTGCAGCACTTGACGCGCCTTGGGGTCGAGGGTGCCCATGCCGACCCTGACATCCTGCAAGGCCGAGTGCGTGCTGTCAGTCAGTTGCGCCATGCCGCGCTGGGTTTCCTGCAGCAGGTTGGAAGCCTTGCCTTCGACCCAGACACTCACGGTGATGGTCAACGAGGCCAGTTTTGGATCGAGCAGTGCCAGGCTGAGCAAACCGCCCTGGATCAGCGGCCGGACTTTGCCGGTGACCTTGCGTGTGTTCAGGTCCCGGGTGCCCTTTTCCTCGAGGATGCTGTCCCAACTGCGGTCCATGGACGCGACGGCATTGTGCTGCAGGTTGCGCAGGTGCTCCGACTGCAGCGCGTAGTACTCGCTGAGCTTCATCTGCACCTGGAGCTCGGTGAGGTGCAGGCGGTTGTGCAACAGTTGGCTGGCACTGTTCACGCGGGAAACCACGCGCCCTACCGCGGGACCGATGATCGGTTGCAGGCGGGCGCTGGCGGCATTCAGGGCGCCGAGCAGGTCGGCCATGGATTGTTTCAGATAGGCGCCCAGCAGGTACTCGCCCCGGTCGCTGGCGATCAGTTTGCTCAGGGCGCTGTAGAGCCGTTCGCTGTCGTTCCAGACAATGCTGGCGTCGTCCTCGAAAGTCGGCAGCAGGTTGGCCAGCAGGGACTGGTCACGTAACAACAGGGCGCGGTAGATCGGGCTCTGTGGATTGCTGAGCCACGCCCGCCAAAGCTGTGCGCTGGGGCCGCGCTCGTCGCCATTGGGCGCCGGGGCTTCGCTGATGCCGCCACGCAAGCACAGCGCCATGGTGGTGGCGTAGGCCCGGCCCGAGGCGCCGACAGCACCGTCGTAGTCATGCTGTTCGATGCAGTTGAAGCGTGGCGTGCGACAAGCTGCTGCATAGGCCTCGGCGGATTGATCAATGAACTGCTGGTAACGTTGCAGCCGTTTATCGTAGCCCTGCTGAAAGCGTTCGCGCGCGGCTTCGTCGTAGCGCTGCTCCAGATTCTGATCGGACTCGACGGCCTGGTGGTCGATGATGCGCTGGCGTTCGACTCCAGGGTCGACAAACACCGGGGGGCCGTCACCGCTGGTGGGTTCGAAGGATGGGGTCTGCGCCTCTGCGCGGTCACGGTGCTGGGCGCGGATGGCCAACAGAATCTGCGAGGTTTGGTGCTGGTAGGCGCGTAGCGGATCTTCCAGCCATTGCTGGCGGGCATGAATCCAGGCGGTGCGCTGGGCGTTGTATTCCTGGACCAGGCCGAGGGTGTCATCGAGGACGAAGGCCAGCACCCCCTGCTGCAATTCATGGCGCGCGGTGATGTTACGCAGAAAACCTTTCAATGCCTGACGGCGCAGGGCTCGCGGGTAGACACCGTGCACGCTGGGGAGTTGTCCCGCCTGCAGCGACTGGTACTCCAGGACCCGCTCATCCACCTGCAGCGACTCCGCGGTCATGGCCAGGCCCAGGCTGGCCGGGTTATCCCGTGCCTGGGCGAGGTCCAGCGCCTGGAAGCGGTGCGGAGCACGTCCGGCCTTATAGGCATCCAGCACACGGGTCGGCCAGGGATCACTGGCAAACGCCAACCAGGCTACGCGGTGCTCATGGGTGTCGATATTGAGGAACGAGGCTGGGGCGTCGTGATCGGCCGAGACACAGGTCGAGGCGAGCAAGGACTCGTTTGCAGCCGGCGGCGTATAGGGATTGAACTGCCGAAGATAGCCGTCAGGCGTGACCTGGTAGGCGTGCCAGATCGAGCGGTCGAGCAACACATACAGGTAGCCCGCGCGCAGGGTACGCCAGCCCAGTCGGGTCGGGACCTGGCCATTCTCGGCGAGGAACGGATCGCCCGAGTAGTCTGGGACCAGGGCCTGGCGCAAGGGTAGGATCGGCAGGCCCTGGCGCTCGCAGGCCCGGCACTGGTCGGTGAGCAAACCGGTTTCCGAGACGACGATGGCCAGTTGTTCGCCGAGGGTCATCGGGCTTGCCGCCGAACGTCAGCATGAACAGATACCGCGACATAGGCCGCACAGGGGACGAAGAGGCGGGTCCGTTGTGACATGAGCTTTCCTTGTCTGAAGTGCCGAGCACCCTATGCAAGGAGTGGTGGAGGGATAAATCAGCTGTTTCGGTGTTGGGTGTAGGACGCGTCGGTTTTTGATGGCTGGCCCACGCCCAAGAACGCCCGGAGCTGGATGGCGGCCCCCCCTATATCCATATCCCTTGTCATGTCATCAGTTGTGCAAAGTTGTAACAGCACACCCCTGGGCCAACCGTCACTCTTAAACAAATCCTTTAAATACAATCAGATAAGCATGTTTTTCCGCTGTTACAGCGGATTTGTCCAACGATTGCCGCCTTGTTGAACACTCGTTTAGTATGGCCTCAAGTCGCAGCACCTCAGGCCAAACACAATAATTCGAGGATTCCCATGACTACTGATTCTGCCGTGCTCAGCCAGGTTGAAGCCGGCGTTGCCTGGATCACCCTCAATCGCACCGCCCAGCGCAACGCGCTGGACATCCCGACCCTGAAATACCTGCACGCCTTGCTCGATGACTACAACGCCGATCCGCAGGTGCGGGTGGTGGTGTTGACCGGCAGTGGCCGCAGTTTCTGCGCCGGTGCCGACCTTGATGAGTGGGCCGCCGCCGAGGCCCGGGGGGCCCTGGAAAGCTACGGCTGGACCGAAACCGCCCACGCGCTGATGAACCGCCTGTACAGCCTGGAAAAACCCACCATTGCCGCCATCAACGGCACCGCCGTGGGCGCCGGGATGGACCTGACCCTGTGCTGCGACCTGCGCATCGCCGGGCAATCGGCGCGCTTCAAGGCCGGCTACACCAGCATGGCTTACTCGCCCGATGCCGGTGCCAGCTGGCACTTGCCGCGCCTGATTGGCAGTGAGCAGGCCAAGCGCCTGTTGTTCCTCGACGAGCTGTGGGGCAGCGAGCGGGCCCTGGCCGCGGGGCTGGTGGGCGAAGTCTGCGCCGACGAGCAACTGCAAAGTGTCACGGCGCAACTGGCGACGCGCCTGGCCAATGGGCCGACCTTTGCTTTTGCCCAGACCAAGCAGCTCATGCGTGACGGCGCTGACCGCAGCCTGGCGCAACAACTCCAGGCTGAACTCGCCGCCGGCCTGCTGTGCGGGCGCAGTGAAGACGCCAGCGAAGCCCTGCGCGCCGTCGCCGAGAAACGCCCGGCGCGTTTTATCGGACGCTAATGCACCACCTCAATCAGCACACGAACAACAGGTAGCCGCATGAATTTCCAACTGACCCAAGAACAAGAAATGTTGGTGGACGCCGTACGCAGCTTTGTCACCAAGGAACTGCTGCCCTATGAAGAGGCGGTGGACCGCGCCGACGAAGTATCGCCCGAGCTGGCGGCGCAGATTCGCGGCAAGGCGATCGCTGCCGGCTTCTATGCGTTCAACATGCCGGAAGAGGTGGGCGGTGGTGGCCTGGACTACTTGTCCCAGGCGCTGATCGAGCGTGAACTGTCCAAGGTCTCCTGGGCGCTGCACGTGTTCGTCGCACGGCCCTCGAAAATCCTCATGGCGTGCACCGGCGAGCAGATCAACGACTACCTGTTGCCGTGCATCCAGGGCGAAAAAATCGACTGCTTCGCCCTCACCGAGCCGGGTGCCGGCTCCGATGCCAACTCGATCAAGACCCGCGCAGTGCGAGACGGCGACGACTTCGTGCTCAACGGCAGCAAGCACTTCATCAGCCACGCCGGGCACGCCGACTTTGCCATCGTGTTTGCCGTGACCGACACCTACGAGCACAACGGCCGCATGCGCAACGCCGTGACGTCGTTCCTGGTGGACCGCAATACCCCAGGCATGACCATCCGCCGCGGCCCGAAATGCGTGAGCAACCGTGGCTACCACACCTTCGAGATGTTCTTCGACGACTGCCGCGTGCCCGCCTCCAAGGTGCTGGGTGAAGTCGGCAAGGGCTGGGACGTGGCCAACGCCTGGTTGACCGCCGGGCGGGTGATGGTGGCCGCCAACTGCGTCGGCCAGGCGCAACGGGCGCTGGACGTCTCGCTGCAATGGGCCGCCGACCGCAAACAGTTTGGCCAGCCGATCGGCACCTACCAGGGCATCTCGTTCAAGTTGGCGGACATGGCCACGCAGATCCGCGCGGCCGAGTTGTTGACCCTGCACACCGCCTGGAAAATGGACCAGGGCAGCATGACCGATGGCGAAGCCGGCATGGCCAAGCTGTTCGCCAGCGAAACCCTGGGCAAGGTCGCCGACGAGGCGGTCCAGATCTTCGGTGGCATGGGCCTGATGGATGAGTGTGTGGTCGAGCGCATCTGGCGCAACGCGCGGATCGAGCGGGTCTGGGAAGGCACCTCGGAAATCCAGCGGCACATCATTTCCCGCGAGCTGCTGCGGCCGCTGCTGCGCTGATCGGTCCCGGAGAACCCCCATGTCCCTGACGATTCGAGACAACCTCAAGCGCCTGCTTGCCCCACGCCACGTCGCCTTTGTCGGCGGGCGCAGCATGGCCCGTGCCCTCAAGCGCTGCGCCGACGGCGGTTATGCCGGCCAGATGTGGCTGGTCAACCCGCAACACGACGAACTGGAAGGCGTGCCGTGCGTGCGCCAGATCAGCGATCTACCCTGCGGGCCGGACGCGGTGTTCATTGCCACCAACCGTGAGCTGACCCTGGCCTGCGTCCGCGAGCTGGCCGCCAAGGGCGCGGGCGGGGCGATCTGCTACGCCTCCGGTTTTGCCGAGACCGGCGCCGAGGGCCAGGCCCTGCAACAACAACTGCTCGAGGCCGCCGGCGACATGGCCTTGCTCGGCCCCAACTGCTATGGCTTGCTCGACTACCTGCACAGCTGCGCGCTGTGGCCGGTGGCCCATGGCGGCAAGGCGGTGGAGCGGGGCGTGGCCGTGCTGACCCAAAGTGGCAACTTCGCCTACAACCTGTCGATGAGTGATCGCTCGCTGCCAGTGGCCTACATGGCGTCGGTGGGCAACCAGGCGCAACTGGGTGTGGCGGAGTTGATGGACGTGTTGCTCGACGAACCGCGCGTCACCGCCATCGGCCTGCACCTGGAAGGCCTGAAGAACGTCCCGGCCTTTGCCCGTGCCGCGCACAAGGCGCTGGAGCAGGGCATCCCGGTCATCGTCCTGAAAACCGGGGTGTCGCAGATCGGCGCCGAATTGGCACTCAGTCACACCAGCTCGCTGTCCGGCTCCGATGCCTTGTACGACGCGCTGTTTGCGCGCCTGGGGGTGATTCGGGTGAGTGGCCCGGTGAGTTTCGTCGAGACCCTGAAAGCGGCGGCCTGCGGCAGGTTGCCTAGCGGCAACAGCCTGATTGCGCTGGCCTGCTCCGGCGGCGATGCCGGGCTGATCGCCGACTACGCCGAACGCAACGAGCTGCGCCTGCCCAAACTCGACGCCGAGCAAACCGCCGAGCTGGCACAGGTCCTGCCCAGCTACGCCAACCTGGTCAATCCGCTGGACTTCACCACTGCCATCTGGGGCGATGGCGAGGCCCTCAATCGCATGCTCGACAGCGCCCTGCGCACCGAAGCCGACGCGGCCATGCTGGTGCTCGATTACCCCGCCCAGTTCACCGGCGAACGCAAGGAGTGCGACCTGTTGCTGGAGCTGTACTGCCAGGCACTGGTGCGTCACGGCAAGACAGGCTTCGTCACCTCGGCCTTTCCCGAACTGCTGCCAGCCCATGCCCGTGAGCGCTTGCATGCCCAGGGCGTAGCCGCCTTGCAGGGCGTGGAAGACGGCCTGGCCGCCTGGGGCCGGATCGCTGGTTATCAGGCCAATCGCCAGGCATTGCTGGCCCTGGGTGAGTCGGCGCTGGTGCCGCTCTGCCCACAGCCGCTGGTGGGGACGGGGCGGCTGCTCAATGAATGGGACTCCAAGCAGGCACTGCGGGCCTTTGGCCTGCCGGTACCCAATGGCGTGCGCAGCACCGTAGCGCAGGCCCTCGAGGATGCCCAACGCCTGGGTTACCCCCTGGTGCTCAAGGCGCTCAGCGCCGAGTTGCCGCACAAGACCGAGGCCGGTGCCGTGGCGCTCAACCTCAAGGATGCCGCCGCCCTGACCGCGGCCCTGGGCAACATGGCGACCAGCATCGGCGCCTACGCCCCCGGCGTGGCCTTCGACCAGGTGCTGCTGGAACCCATGGCCAGCGCGCCGCTGGCAGAGTTGATTGTCGGCATCAAGCGCGAAAACGACTTTTGCCTGGCGTTGGTGATCGGTGCTGGCGGGGTCCTGGTGGAACTGCTCAAGGACAGTCGCAGCCTGCTGCTGCCGACCACCGAAGGGGCGATTCGCAATGCCCTGCTGAGTTTGCGCAGTACCGCCTTGCTCCAGGGCTTTCGCGGCCGTGCGCCGGCGGACCTCGAGGCACTGGTGGCCGCGATCCGCGCGGTGGCCGACTACGCCTGCGAAAACGCCGGGCAGTTGCTGGAGCTCGATGTCAACCCATTGTTGGTCGGTGCCCAGGGCACGACCGCGGTCGATGCGTTGATTCGCATCGGCCATGCGTGAGGACAAACACATGCACACCACACCTTTGACCGGTGGCCAGGCCCTGGTTCGCCTGCTGGCTAACTACGGCGTCGACACCGTGTTCGGCATTCCCGGGGTACACACCCTGGAGCTGTACCGAGGCCTGCCCGGCAGCGGCATCCGCCACGTTTTGACCCGGCATGAACAAGGCGCCAGCTTCATGGCCGACGGCTACGCGCGGGTCAGCGGCAAACCGGGGGTCTGCTTTATCATCACCGGCCCCGGGGTAACCAATGCCGCCACCGGTATCGGCCAGGCCTATGCCGACTCGATCCCGATGCTGGTGATTTCCAGCGTCAACCACACCGCCAGCCTGGGCAAGGGCTGGGGCTGCCTGCACGAAACCCAGGACCAGCGCGCCATGACCGCGCCGATCACCGCGTTCTCGGCCGTGGCCTTGAGCACTGACGACCTGCCGCAATTGATTGCCCGCGCCTACGCGGTCTTCGACAGTGAACGCCCACGGCCGGTACACATTTCCGTGCCGTTGGACGTACTCTCGGCACCGGTGTCCCGCGACTGGAGCCAAGACGTGGTGGTACGCCCCGGACGTGGCGCCGCGTGTGCCAGCGCGCTGGACCAGGCAGTGAGCAAATTGAACGACGCCAAACGGCCGATGATCATCGCCGGGGGCGGCGCCCTCGAGGCGGGCGCGCAACTGCAGCAACTCAGCACCCGCCTGGCCGCGCCGCTGTTCACCAGCGTCGCCGGCAAGGGCCTGTTGCCGCCGCAGGCCGCACTCAACGCCGGTTCCTCGCTCTGTGTGGAGCCGGGTTGGCAACTGATCGCCGAGGCCGACGTGGTGCTGGCGGTGGGCACGGAAATGGCTGACACCGACTTCTGGCGCGAGCGTTTGCCCCTGAATGCCGAGCTGCTGCGAGTCGACATCGACCCGCGCAAGTTCAACGACTTCTACCCCTGTGCCGTGGCCTTGCACGGCGATGCCCGGCAAACCCTGGACGGCTTGCTCGAACGCCTGCCGGCCGGCCCCCGCGACGCGAGCGCGGCGATTGCCGCCGTCGCTGCCTTGCGCGAAGCGGTGCAGGCCGGTCACGGCCCGTTGCAGTCGATCCACCAGGCCATTTTGCAGCGCATTGGCGCTGAACTGCCGGACAACGCTTTTATCAGCACCGACATGACCCAGCTGGCCTACACCGGCAACTACGCATTCGACAGCCTGGCACCGCGCAGTTGGTTGCACCCCACGGGCTACGGCACCCTGGGGTATGGCTTGCCCGCCGGGATCGGCGCCAAGTTCGGCGCACCACAGCGCCCGGGCCTGGTGCTGGTGGGCGACGGTGGTTTCCTCTACACCGCCCAGGAGCTGGCGACCGCCGTCGAAGAACTGGACAGCCCGCTGGTGGTGCTGCTGTGGAACAACGACGCCCTGGGCCAGATCCGCGACGACATGCAGAGCCTGGACATCGAGCCGATTGGCGTGCTGCCGCGCAATCCGGACTTTGCCGCCCTCGGCCGTGCGTTCGGCTGCACCGTCAGCCAGCCCCAGAGCCTGGCCGAACTGCAGACCGATTTGCGCCACGGCTTCAAACGCAACGGCGTCACCCTGATCGAGCTCAAGCATGCCTGCGCTCATTGAATTGATGGTTTGTTTGACGGAGGCAGCACCATGCGTTTTTCCGATCTGACCCAACGTATCGCCGGAGACGGCGCCGCCGCCTGGGATATTCACTACCGTGCTCTGGCCTTGCGCGAGCAGGGCCATGACATTCTGCTGCTGTCGGTGGGTGACCCGGATTTCGACACCCCGGCGCCCATCGTGCAGGCCGCCATCGACAGCCTGCTGGCGGGCAACACCCACTACGCCGATGTGCGCGGCAAACGCACCCTGCGTGACGCCATCGCTCGCCGGCACCAGGCGCGCAGCGGCCAGGCGGTCACCAGCGAACAGGTGATCGTCTTGGCCGGCGCCCAATGTGCGCTGTTCAGCGTGGCCCAGTGCGTGCTCAACCCGGGCGATGAAGTGCTGGTCGCCGAACCCATGTACGTCACCTATGAAGCGGTATTCGGTGCCTGCGGCGCCGTGGTGATCCCGGTGCCGGTGCGTTCCGAGAACGGCTTTCGGGTGATGCCCGAAGACGTCGCCGCGCGCATCACCCCGCGCACCCGGGCCCTGGCGCTCAACAGCCCGCACAACCCGTCGGGGGCCAGCCTGCCGAGAAGTACTTGGCAAGCCCTGGCCGAACTGTGCATCGGCCACGACCTGTGGCTGATCTCCGACGAGGTCTACAGCGAGCTGCTATTTGACGGCGAACACCTGAGCCCGGCCAGTTTGCCGGGCATGGCAGAGCGCACCGCGACCCTCAACAGCCTGTCGAAATCCCACGCCATGACCGGCTGGCGGATCGGCTGGGTGGTGGCACCACCGGCACTCGCTTCGCACCTGGAAAACCTTGCGCTGTGCATGCTCTACGGCCTGCCGGATTTCGTCCAGGACGCCGCCGTGGTCGCCCTCGACAACCATTTGCCGGAACTGGCGGTGATGCGCGAGGCCTATCGCCAGCGTCGCGACCTGGTCTGCGCCGTGTTGGCCGATTGCCCCGGGGTGCGGGCCTTGAAACCCGATGGCGGGATGTTCGTGATGCTCGACATCCGCGCCACCGGGCTCAGCGCCCAGGCGTTTGCCGACCGCCTGCTGGAGCGCCACGGTGTCTCGGTCCTGGCCGGCGAAGCCTTTGGCCCCAGTGCGGCCGGGCATATCCGCCTGGGCCTGGTGGTCGACACCGAACAACTGCGCGAGGCCTGCCAGCGTATCGCCCGTTGTGCCCATGAATTGATGGAGGCCCAGGCCCATGCTTGATCACCGTTCGCTGTACATCGATGGCCGCTGGCTGGCCCCGTCGGGGCAGGGCATGGCCGAGGTGATCAACCCGGCCACCGAAGAAATCGCCGGCCGCGTGCCGCTGGGCGATGAACAGGACGTCGAGCGCGCAGTGGCGGCGGCGCGGCGGGCGTTTGGGCCCTGGTCACGCACCGCTTCCAGTGTGCGCGCCGGCTACATCCGCGCACTGGCCGAACAACTGCGGCTGCGGGCGGACGAGATGGCGGCCGTGATCACCCGCGAGTTGGGGATGCCGGTGCAATGGTGCCGCTCGGTGCAAGTGGAAGGGCCGATCATTGGCCTGGAGCAATACGCGGAGCTGGCGGGCCTGATGGACCAGGTCCGCGAGGTCGGCAATTCCCTGGTGATCCGTGAACCGGTGGGCGTCTGCGCCTTTATCAATCCGTGGAATTACCCGCTGCATCAACTGCTGGGCAAACTGGCACCGGCCCTGGCCGCCGGGTGCACCGTGGTGGTCAAGCCGAGTCAGGAAACCCCGCTGCACGCGTTCCTGCTGGCGCAGATGATCGAGGCCATCGGCCTGCCGGACGGGGTGTTCAACCTGATCAGCGGGCCGGGTTCGAAAGTCGGTGAAGCTTTGGCCAAGCACCCGGATGTCGACATGGTGTCGTTCACCGGCTCCACCGGCGCCGGGGTGCGCGTGGCCCAGGCTGCGGCACCGTCGGTCAAGCGGGTGTGCCTGGAGCTGGGGGGCAAGTCGCCGCTGCTGATCGCCGAGGACGCCGACCTGGCCGCCGCCGTGCAGTACGGCGTACAGGACGTGATGATCAATTCCGGACAAACCTGCACCGCCCTGACGCGCATGCTCTTGCCCGCCAGTCGGTACGCCGAGGCGGTGGAAATGGCGCGCGAGCAGACCCTTGGCCTGGTCATGGGTGATCCACTCGATCCACAGAGCTTTCTCGGGCCGATGTGCTCGGCGGCGCAACGGCGCACCGTGCAGGACTACATCCGCGTCGGCCAGCAAGAAGGGGCGCGACGGGTGTGTGGCGGTGACCAGGCGGCGTTCGAGCGTGGCTTCTACGTCACGCCGACCCTGTTCGCCGATGTCGACAACCGCATGCGCATCGCCCAGGAAGAGATCTTCGGCCCGGTGCTGTGCCTGATCCCCTACACCGATGAAGCGCACGCGTTGCAGATCGCCAACGACTCGCCTTTCGGCCTGTCCAGCGCCGTCTGGGCCGGCAGCGCCGAGCGGGCATTGCACCTGGGCCGGCAAGTGCGCGCAGGCCAGTGTTTTATCAATGGCGCGGCGTTCAACTATCAGGCGCCGTTCGGCGGCTACAAACAATCCGGCAATGGCCGGGAGTGGGGGGAAGAGGGGCTCAATGAATTCGTCGAAGTGAAGGCGATCCAGGTGTGACGGTCGACGCCACACAGAGTGTTTGCACCGGGCCATGGCCCGGTGCCTTGCGTGGAGTTGGACCGGTAATCGATTAACAACGCAGCTTTTGATCAGAGGCCATGCAATGAGCGATAACAACAACAAGATTACTCAAGCGAACCATGCGCACAGCTTCCCGCGCCGGGACTTCCTCAAATACAGCGCGGCTGCGGCCACGGTGGCCGGTGCCTTCTCCATGGGCTTGCCGTTTGGCGCATTTGCCCAGGACCCGACCCCCAAGCCCGGTGGCGTGCTGCGCCTGGGCCTGGCCGGTGGCAGCACCACCGACTCGCGTGATCCCGGCTCCTGGAGCGACACCTTCACCTTCGTCGGCTTCTCGGCGGTGTACAACACCCTGAGCGAAATCGCCGTCGACGGCACCGCCATTCCGGAACTGGCGCAGAGCTGGGAGTCGAGCCCCGACGCGCGGGTCTGGATCTTCAAGCTGCGCCAGGGCGTGACCTTCCACAATGGCAAGAGCCTGAGCAGCGAAGATGTGGTGGCCTCGATCCAGCACCACCTGGGCGAGAAGTCCACGTCGGCGGCCAAGACCGTGCTCGGCGATGTCGCCAACGTCAGCGCCCAGGGACCGGACAGCGTGGTGTTCGAGTTGCACTCGGGCAACGCCGACTTCGCCTATGTGGTCGCCGACTACCACCTGGTGATCATGCCCAGCAAGGACGGCGTGCCGGACTGGCAATCCGCGGTCGGCACCGGCGGCTATCGGCTCAAGGACTTCGAGCCGGGCGTGCGCATGACCCTGGAGCGCAGCCCCGACTACTGGAAACCCGGCCGGGCGCACTTCGCCAGTGCCGAACTGATCGCCATTGCCGATGGCGCCGCGCGGGTCAACGCCCTGGTGACCGGCCAGGTGGACGTGATCAACAAGGTCGACCTCAAGACCGTGGCCCTGCTCAAGCGCAACCCCAACCTGGTGATCGAGGAAACCAAGGGCGCCCAGCACTACACCTTCCCCATGCTCACCGACAGCCCGGTGTTCCAGAACAACGACGTGCGCCTGGCCATGAAACACGCGATCAACCGCGAAACCCTGCTGGCCTCGGTGCTCTACGGCTACGGCCTGGTGGGCAACGACCACCCGATCCAGCCCGGCAGCCGGTTCATCAACAGCGCGCTGGAGCAACGCAGCTACGACCCGGACAAGGCGCGTTTCCACCTGAAACAGGCCGGCATGGATTCGCTCAAGGTACGCCTGCAAGCGTCCGATGCCGCCTACACCGGGGCCGTGGACGCTTCGGTGCTGTTCAAGGAGCAGGCCCGGGCCGCCGGGATCGACATCGACGTGGTGCGCGAGCCCGCGGACGGCTTTTTCTCCAACGTGTGGATGAAGCAACCCTTCACCACCTCGTTCTGGTACAGCAGCCTGACCGCCGACCGCATGTTCAGCATCGGTTACGCCAAGGGCGCGGCCTGGAACGAAACCCACTGGGACAACCCACGCTTCAACCAATTGCTCAATGCCGCCCGGGGCGAGATGAACGAACCGCTGCGCCGCGAGATGTACAACGAAATGCAGGCGCTGTGCCGCGACGACGGCGGGGCGATCGTGCCGTTGTTCGCCAGCTCCGTGGCGGCCCGTTCCAAGCGTGTCAACCATGGCGGCCAGACCGCGCCGTATGGCGAGCTGGACGGGCTGCGGGTGATCGAGCGCTGGTGGCAGGCCTGATGCAACCGTTGAAACACTGAACATCCCTGTAGGAGCGGGCGCCCGCTCCTACAGTGGAATTTGCAATCTTCACTAGCGTGCCCAATTCAAGGAACCGCACGATGCGAAGTATTTTCAGGTTGTTAGGGCAGCGCCTGGCACTCGGCCTGCTGTCATTGTTTGCCGTCTCGGTGATTATTTTCCTCGCCGTGGGCATGCTCCCGGGTGACATCGCCCAGGCCATGCTCGGCCAGTCGGCGACCCCGGAAACCGTCGCCGCATTTCGTGCCCAACTGGGCCTGGACATGCCGCCGCTGAGCCGTTTCGGCCACTGGATCTGGCAGTTGCTGCAGGGCGACCTGGGGGTGTCGTTGGCCAACCAGCGACCGATCGCCGACCTGGTCGGCAGCCGCCTGGGCAACACCTTCAGCCTGGCGCTGCTGGCGGCGCTGGTCTCGGTACCGCTGGCCTTGCTCCTGGGCATGCTCGCGGCGTTGTATCGCAACAGTTGGTTCGACCGCTTGCTCAACACCTCGGCCTTGAGCGCGGTGTCGTTCCCTGAGTTCTTCGTGGCGTACCTGCTGATCCTGGTGTTCGCGGTGAAACTCAACTGGTTCCCGAGCATCTCCAACCTGGCCCCGGACGCCTCGCTGGGCACCATCCTCGAGCGCTCGGTGCTGCCGGTGGCGACCCTGAGCCTGGTGGTGATCGCGCAGATGATGCGCATGACCCGCGCCTCGCTGATCAACCTGCTGGCCAGCCCCTACATCGAAATGGCCCGGCTCAAGGGCATCAGCCCGGCGCGGATCATCTTTCGCCACGCCTTGCCCAACGCCCTGGCGCCGATCGTCAACGTGGTGGCGCTGAACCTGGCCTACTTGGTGGTGGGGGTAGTCGTGGTCGAGGTGGTGTTTGTCTACCCCGGTCTTGGCCAACTGCTGGTGGACTCGGTGGCCAAGCGCGACATCCCGGTGGTGCAGGCCTGCAGCCTGATCTTCGCGGCCACCTACATCCTGCTCAATACCAGCGCCGACGTGCTGTCGATTGCCAGTAACCCACGCCTGATGCATCCGAAGGGGTAGACCATGAGCCTGCTTAAACAATTGCTCCGGGCGCCGCTGAGCGCCCAGTTCGGCCTGCTGGTGATTGTGCTGTACATCCTGGTGGCGCTGTTCGCTCCCCTGTTGGCGCCGTTCGGCGAAACCCAGGTGGTGGGCGAGGGCTTCGCGCCCTGGGGCGGGGAGTTCCTGCTGGGCACCGATAACCTGGGCCGCGATATGTTCAGCCGCCTGGTCTACGGCGCCCGTAACACCCTGGGGATCGCCTTCCTGACTACGCTACTGGCGTTCCTGCTCGGTGGCTTGAGCGGGCTGGTGGCGGCGATCAAGGGCGGCTGGGTCGACCAGGGCTTGTCGCGGGTGGTGGACATCCTGATGGCCATTCCGCAACTGATCTTCGCCTTGCTGATCCTCAGCGTGGTCGGCACCACGGCCACCTCGCTGGTGCTGGTGATCGCGCTGCTGGACGCAACCCGGGTGTTCCGCCTGTCCCGGGCGGTGGCGATGAACGTGGTGGTCCAGGACTTCGTCGAGGCCGCGCGGCTGCGGGGTGAAGGCCTGTGGTGGCTGGTGACCCGCGAGGTGCTGCCCAATGCCGCGGCGCCGCTGATTGCCGAATTCGGCCTGAGGTTCTGCTTTGTGTTTCTGTTCATCAGCGCGTTGTCGTTCCTGGGCCTGGGTATTCAACCGCCCACGGCTGACTGGGGCAGCATGGTGCGCGACAACGCGGTGCTGATCACCTTCGGTGACATCAGCCCATTGCTGCCCGCCCTGGCCGTGGCGTTGATCACGGTGAGCGTCAACTTCGTCGTCGACTGGATGCTGCACAAATCCAGCGGTCTCAAGGAATGCTGAAGATGAATACCGCCAAACCGCTGCTGGAAATCCGCAACCTGCACATCGAAGGTCACTACGAGGACGCCTGGCATCCGTTGATCAAGGGCATCGACCTGACCCTGCAACGGGGTGAAGTACTGGGCCTGATCGGCGAGTCGGGGGCCGGCAAGTCGACGCTCGGCCTGGCCGCCATGGGCTACACCCGCGATGGCTGCCGGATCACCGGCGGATCGCTGCAGTTCGATGGCATCGATCTGCTGGCCGCCAAGCCCGAGACCCTGCGCAAGCTGCGGGGGCTGCGCATCGCGTATGTCGCGCAGAGTGCGGCGGCGTCATTCAACCCGGCCCATCGCTTGATTGACCAGCACGTGGAAACCGCCGTGCAGAACGCCGGCATCAGCCGCGCGCAAGCCATGGCCGAAGCCGTCGAACTGTATCGGGTGCTGCGCCTGCCCAACCCCGAGCAGATCGGCCAGCGTTATCCGCACCAGGTCTCCGGAGGCCAGTTGCAGCGGGTCATGACCGCCATGGCCATGGCTTGCCACCCGGACCTGATCATCTTTGATGAACCGACCACGGCCCTGGACGTCACCACCCAGATCGAGGTGCTGGCGGCGATTCGCGATGCCGTGACGAGGTACGGCAGCGCCGCGATCTACATCAGCCATGACCTGGCAGTGGTGGCGCAGATGGCCGACCGGATCATGGTGCTGCGCCACGGCAAGCTGGTGGAAGAGGCCCAGACCCGGCAGATGCTCGACGCCCCGCAGCAGGACTACACCAAGTCGCTGTGGGCGGTGCGCAGTTTCCGCACCGAACCCAAGCCCTTGCCACAGCAGGAGCAGCCCTTGCTGGAGTTGCGCAACAGCTGCGCCAGCTATGGCCAGCAGCCGGTGCTGCACGATGTGTCCCTGAGCCTGTACCGCGGCCAGACCCTGGCGGTGATCGGGGAGTCCGGCAGCGGCAAAAGCTCCACCGCGCGCTTGATCACCGGCCTGCTGCCGCCGACGGCGGGCCAGGTGCTGTACGACGGCCAGCCGCTGCCGGCGGATTTTCGCCAGCGCAGCAAGGAACAACTGCGCCGGATCCAGATGATCTACCAGATCCCCGACACGGCGCTCAACCCGCGCCAGCGCATCGTCGATATCATCGGTCGGCCGCTGACCTTCTACCTGGGCCTCAAGGGCAAGGCACTGCGGGCCCGGGTTGCCGAGTTGCTGGAGATGATCGAGCTCGACCCGGCAACCTTCATGGAGCGTCAGCCCCGGGAATTGTCCGGCGGGCAGAAGCAACGAATCTGCATCGCCCGGGCGCTGGCGGCCGACCCTCAACTGATCATTTGCGACGAAGCCACCTCGGCCCTCGACCAACTGGTGGCCGAAGGCGTACTGAAACTGCTCAACCGCATTCAACAGCAACTGGGCGTCGCCTACCTGTTCATCACCCACGACGTGGCCACGGTGCGGGCAATTGCCGACGAAGTGCTGGTGATGCAAAGGGGCAGGGTGGTGGACCACGGCTCCCGTGATGCCATCTTCACCCCGCCGCACCAGGACTACACCGGGCTGCTGTTTTCATCCGAACCGCAAATGGACCCCGACTGGCTCGACCGGTTGCTGGCCACGCGCGCCGCACACCCTTCAACGCCGACGCTTGCAGACGTCTAAGGAAGCCTCATGAAAGTACTGATCGTCCACGCTCACCCTGAACCAAACTCCTTCACCGCGGCCCTGCGTGACCAGGCCGTGACCACCCTCAAGGCCCAGGGCCACGAGGTGCAGGTCAGCGACCTGTACGCGATGAACTGGAACCCGGTGGCCAGCAGCCAGGACTTCTCCTCGCGGGAAAACCCCGACTACCTGGTCTACGCCCTGGAACAACGCCTGGGGGTCAAGAGCCAATCCCTGGCCGCGGACATCCAGGGCGAGTTGGACAAACTGCTGTGGGCCGACCTGCTGATCCTCAACTTCCCGATCTTCTGGTTCTCCGCCCCAGCCATGCTCAAGGGCTGGATCGACCGGGTGCTGGTGTCCGGCGTCTGCTACGGCGGCAAACGCTTCTACGACCAGGGTGGCTTGAGTGGCAAGAAGGCCCTGGTCAGCGTGACCCTGGGCGGGCGTGAGCACATGTTTGGCGAGGACGCGATCCACGGTCCCCTGCAGGACATGCTGCGGCCGATCCTGCGCGGTACCCTGGCCTACGTCGGTTTTGATGTCCTGGAACCCTTCGTCGCCTGGCATGTGCCCTACATCAGCGATGAAGCGCGCCAGGCATTTTTGGTGGAGTACGACCAGCGCCTGCAGCACCTGGCCGATGAACAGCCCCTGGTGTTCCCGCGCCTGGCGCAGTTTGACGAGCAGTTGTATCCGCGGACTCCAACCACGGCCTGAGCCGCGATCCACAGGCGCTGGCTGGCCAGCGCCGCCGGCCTTGATCGGGATCAATACGCTAAACCGCCACGGGTGCAGTCTTGGGTCAATACTGAACATAACTTCATCCGAGAACCCGACCATGAGCCAGTACCAACGCCTGCTGCTGATCATCAACCCGGCCCTGCGCGAGTCGCCCGCCATCCAGCAGGCCGGAGCGCTGGCCGGAGCCAGTGGCGCGAGCCTGCACATCGTCGCGCTGATCAAGTCCCTGGGCATCCTGACCCTGCTGGAGGGCGATGACTGGGCCAGCGCGCGGGTCAGCTATCTGCAGGAACAGGACGACTGGCTCCAGGGACAGGCGCAACAGTTGCGGGCCAGCGGGGTCGAGGTCACGGCCCATACCACTTGGTCCGAAGACCTCAAACGCGACATCCTGGAGCACGTCAGCGAACTGCAACCGGACCTGCTGATCAAGCAAGTGCAGCAGGAGCCATTGCTCAAGCGCACCTTCTTCACCCCAATGGATTGGCACCTGCTGCGCTATTGCCCGGTGCCGACCTACCTGGTGGGCGACCAGACGCAGGCTTTGCCGCGCAAGATCGTGGCCGCCATCGACAGCGCCAACGACCAACCACAGAACCAGCAGCTCAACGCGCGGATCATCAAGCAGGCCGAACGCCTGGCGTTGCAATGTGATGCCGAACTGCACCTGATCAGTGCCTGTGACATCGCCGCGGACTTTCTCGGCGACCTGGGCGGCGCCGGGCTGGCGCTGGGGGAATTGACCCGGGAGTTGCGCCGGGACCTGGAAAACGCCTTTCTCGACACCGCCGAGCGGTTTGGCGTAGCGCCGGAGCACCGGCACTTCATCAGCGGCGACCCGGTCCGGGTGCTGGCCGAATTTGCCCATGAGCACCAGGTGGATGTGCTGGTCCTGGGCCGCAACCAGTCGCGGGGCCTGGAAAAACTCATCGGCAGCACCACCGAGCACCTGCTGTACCAGGCGTCCTGCAGCGTGCTGGCGGTCTGACGGAAAGTGCGTTGTAGCCGCTGCCGAAGGCTGCGTTGGGTTGCGTAGCGACCCCCGGCGGATGTAGTGCCACGTTGAATGAACGTCCTGCGGCCGTTAACGCAGCCTCGCAGCCTCGCAGCCTCGCGGGCTCGGCAGCCGCTACGGTTCTGCGTTTGGTGGTGCGGCCGTTCACCCCCTTTCGGGGTATGGTGCCTTCGCGCAAATCCTCCAATAGTAGGCACGCCCGCTCATCCAGAGCCGAGCCTGCTCATAAGGTGGAATGTGCAATGCGCAAGGCACTACGCGTGTTTTCCAGTCTGTTGCTTGCTCCCATGTCCTGGGCGGTGCATGCCGCCGAGGTGAACGACGCCCATACGCTGCGGTTGTACAACTGGGCGGACTACATCGGTGAAAAGACCCTGGCCGATTTTGAGCAGGCCACGGGGATCAAGGTCATCTACGACACCTTCGATGCCTACGAGACGGTGCAGGCCAAGTTGCTCACCGGCCATTCCGGGTATGACCTGGTGGTGCTCAATGCCTCCCTGGTGCCGCCGCTGATCAAGGCCAAGGTGTTCCAGCCCCTGGATAAGCAGCTACTGCCGGGCTGGAGCAACCTGGACCCCAAGGTGCTGCAAGACTTGCAGGGCTACGACAGCGGCGTGGTCTATTCGGCGCCTTACACCTGGGGCAGCAACGGCGTGACCTACAACGTCGACATGATCAAGGCCCGCATGCCCGATGCGCCCATCGGTTCGCTGGCGATGATCTTCGATCCAAAGATCGTCTCGCGTTTCGCCGACTGCGGCGTGACCCTGATCGACGCCCCCACCGAAGTCATCCCCCTGGCCTTGACCTACCTGGGCCGCGATCCCCACAGCGCCGCGCCGGCCGACCTCAAGGCCGCCCAGGACCTGCTGCTGTCGGTACGCCCCTACATCAAGAAATTCGACTCGGTGAACTACCTCACCAGCCTGCCCAATGGCGATGTCTGCATGGCCATGACCTGGTCCGGCGATTACGCCACCGCCCAGGCCCGAGCGGAGGAGGCCAAGCTGAAGATCAACCTGGCGTACTTCGTGCCCAAGGAAGGCTCGCTGATCTGGTTCGACAATATGTACATCCCCGGCGACGCGCCCCATGTGGCCAACGCCCACACGTTCCTCCAGTACCTGTTGCAACCCCAGGTGATGGCCGACGTCAGCAACTACATCCATTACGCCAACAGCAACCAGGCCGCCACCGCGTTGCTGCAGCCCGAGGTGCGTGACAACCAGGCGATCTACCCCGACGCCGCCACCCGTGAACGGCTGTTCGCGCAGAAGACCCAGGACGCCAAGGACATGCGGGCCATCACCCGGGTCTGGAGCACGGTAAAGACCGGGCTCTGAGTCAGCGCCGGCTCGCTCCCACCTTGATATCCCAGCGGATTGATCATTACCTTCGAGACCTTTGCCATGACCACGCCCAACCCCGAGTTCTTCAACACGTTCGATAACGCCCAACTGGTCAAGGCCGACAAGGCCCACCACATGCACGGTTACCACGTGTTCGATGAACACCGGCAAAACGGTGCACTTAACATCGTCGCCGGCGACGGCGCCTATATCTACGACAGCCAAGGCCAGCGCTTTCTCGATGCGGTGGGCGGCATGTGGTGCACCAACATCGGCCTGGGGCGCGAGGAGATGGCCCTGGCGATTGCCGATCAGGTACGGCAACTGGCCTACGCCAATCCGTTCTCCGACATGGCCAACGCGGTGGCGATCCAGCTCTGCGAAAAGCTTGCCAGCCTGGCCCCCGGCGATCTCGACCACGTGTTCCTCACCACCGGCGGCTCGACCGCGGTCGACACCGCCTATCGACTGATCCAGTACTACCAGAACTGCCGTGGCAAGCCGCAGAAAAAACACATCATTGCCCGCTACAACGCCTATCACGGCTCGACCTGCCTGACGATGTCGATCGGCAACAAGGCCGCCGACCGGGTGCCGGAGTTCGACTACGCCCATGAGCTGATTCATCACGTCTCCAACCCCAACCCCTACCGCGCGCCCGATGGCATGGACGAAGCGCAGTTCCTCGAATTCCTGGTCCAGGAGTTCGAAGACAAGATCCACAGCATCGGTGCCGACCGGGTCGCGGCGTTTTTTGCCGAGCCGATCATGGGGTCCGGCGGGGTGATCATTCCCCCTGAAGGTTATCTGCAGCGCATGTGGCAGGTGTGCCAGGCCCACGACATCCTGTTTGTCGCCGATGAAGTGGTGACCTCGTTCGGCCGCCTGGGCAAGTGGTTCGCCTCCAGCGAGCTGTTCGGCGTGCAGCCGGACATCATTACCACCGCCAAGGGCCTGACGTCGGCCTACCTGCCGCTGGGGGCGTGCATTTTCTCGACGCGGATCTGGGACGTGATCGCCGAGCCCGGCCAGGGTCGCTGCTTCACTCACGGGTTCACCTACAGCGGCCACCCGGTGTGCTGCACCGCGGCGCTGAAGAACATCGAGATCATCGAGCGCGAGAACCTGCTGGCCCACGTGCAGGACGTGGGCAGCTACCTGGAACAACGCCTGGACACCCTGCGGGGCTTGCCACTGGTGGGTGATGTGCGCTGCGAGAAGCTCATGGCGTGTGTCGAATTCGTCGCCGACAAGGCCAGCAAGGCGCTGTTTGCCGACGAGGTCAACATCGGCGAACGGATTCACCTGCGGGCCCAGGCCAGGGGATTGCTGGTGCGGCCGATCATGCACCTCAATGTGATGTCGCCGCCGCTGATCATCACCCACGCCCAGGTCGACGAAATCGTCGAGACCCTGCGCGAGTGCATCCTGGAGGTCGCCGCCGAACTCCAGGCCCTGGACCTGTACACCGGGCGATGAGCAGCAGCCTGCCTATGCGCAGTCCTGGCTCCCCGGCTAGACTGCGCGGCATGAGTAAAGCCCAGGACCACACACTGATCGCCATGCCCTGGCGTGCCCTACATCAATGGCACGCCGGGCTTGCGCACGCCTTTACCCGGATCGACTCCGCGGATGCGCTGCGCTGCCTGGCGCAGGCCTTGGGGCACCTGGTGTCGGTGGAATCGGTAATGATCAGCCTGGAGCGCAAGGACCAGCCACCCCAATCCTTGTACCTGCAAGGCATCCCCGAGCAGTACCGGGAGTCGGTAATCGAACGCTATTTTGCCGGCGGCTATCTGCTCGACCCGTTTTGCCTGGCAGTGGAGCAGGGCCTGGCGGAAGGCTTCTACCACCTGGAAGAAATCGCCCCGGACGACTTTTTCGACAGCGACTACTACAAGACCTACTACCTCAAGGGCGGTTGTTCTGAAGACAGTTATTTCATTGTCGATGTCGGCAACCGGAGCAAGGTGTCCCTGAGCCTGTTCCAGGGCTTTGGCGGCCAGGCCTTGAGTGCCGGGCAACTGGACCTGCTCCGCGCGGTCGAACCCATGGTCCGCCAGTTCATCCGCCAGTTCGCCCAGTGCAACCGACTGATCACGCAACAGGACACTGTGGCCGTGCCTGCGACGGTTGACCTCAAACCCAGTATCCAGCACGCCTTCGAGCATTTTGGTAGTGAGGTACTGACCGAGCGTGAACGTGAAGTGGCGCACATGGTGCTGCGCGGCCACTCGGTCAAGTCGACCGCCAACGAACTGCGAATCGCCGCGGAAACTGTGCGCATGCACCGCAAGAACCTGTACCTGAAGTTGGCGATCAACTCCCAGTCAGAGCTGTTTGCGCTGTTCATCGAGTGGCTGCGCCAGGATCGAGTCTGACAAGGCGCCAGCCCTGGGAACACGCGTAGCCACCACGACTATGACGTTGCACTCGTACGCGGACGGCTAACTTAATACGTTTCCCACAAGCATCAGGGAAACGACCTATTTACTACCAACATTCACATCTTCAGGGTGCTGCCTGTCAATCACATCCTCTTACTCATGGTCATCGGCCGATTGGTCTCGCGCCCATCGTTCTCACTGGCGTGACAAGAGTAAGGCAGCCAAAAAACACCCAAGGATCTGGATCATAAACATGAAAGCCGCACTGCCCCTGTTGTACACGGACGATGTCTCCCTAGAGCTTCTCCAAACGCTGGAAAAAACCACCCGTTATCGAGCAGCCGCTTGCCGCTTTCAACAAGCCAGCCAGCTACCTTCGAGCGGGGGCTGAATCATGATCCGAGCCAGCGTCAACGGTATAAGACAAGGTCTGCACGGTGATCTGACCACCACCGGCGCGGTGTGTATCAGCAGCCTGCCCAATGCGACACAAGGCGGCCGGGGCGTCCTGCGGCTCGGGGATAAAACCACACCTTGTCCGCTGTGCGGAGAAATCGGCGTAATCGTTGAAAGCCAGCCTGCAATGAAGTGGATGGGGATTGCGACGGCGCTGGACGGCGCAGGGATCCACTGCGGCTGTCCCAAGGGCCGCAACCGAGTGATCGCGTCTGAGCAATCAAGCGCTGCACCGCAAACGACAAGAACAGCCGATCAACCCGCTTCTTCAGCAGTCACCAGCCCCTCGCAAGCGCCGCGGCAATCCGCCTTCTCCCCGTCGAGCCAGCCAGCTGCGTCAGTGTTCAACCGTCTGGAACCTCAGGAGCCAGGCTTCTATGTGGTACCCAAAAGCATGACCCGTGAAGCACTGGAGGCCACGCTTTTCCCGGTGCGTGATTGGGCTGTGATGAGCAAGTTTCAGGCGCTCAACCCGGGTATGGGGGAGGTCAAAGCGGGTTCGATGATCGTGCTCAGCGATCCGAACAACCCCTCCTGTACCTACCAGGAAGCGCAACTGATGCAGGCCGCTCGACAGGTCAAGGCGACCCTTGATCCCCTGACGCCGCAAGAGGCCGATTTTCGCTTTCGCCACGCTGCTGAAATCGCCAGCTTTACCGGTCACACCTCAACCTGGCTTGGCGTCAGTGCTCTGGTCATGGAAAACCACGTGAGCAGGCTGCGTGACACGCTCCAGGCCATGGAGCGCTTGCATCAGGAAAGCTATCGCCAGCATGGTCACCTCAAATCGCCGCAGTTCTTCGCCGATCGCAGGCACCTGATCAGCCAGTTGGATGCCCATTTGCTGAACTCGACGCGGCTGCGCGGCCAGACCACCCTGGGCGATCACCCCAAGTTGAAAACAGCCCTCGGCATTTCCAGTCGAAGCCTGGTCCATCATTGGGACAAGGCCGGGGCGCCGGGACAGATACCGGGGTATGCCACGCATGTCAGCGCTACCAGTCGTGCTGCCCAATATATGCAGTCGGGCGGTTACATCGGGATTGGTATTGGCGGGGTGTCCTCGTTGTTGGCGATTCAGGAGGTATGTATTGGCGATTCGGGGGCGGCTTGCGAGAAGGTGAGGTTTACGGAGGGAGGGAAGTTTGGCTTGTCCACCTTTGCTGGTGCCGTGAGCGGGAGGATTGCCATCTCTGCCGCAAGTCCGATTTGCGTGGCAATTGGCGTATCTACAGGTATCGGGGGCGTTGTCTGTGTCGCGGCCATAGTGGGGACGGGGGCATGGGTGGGTACGGAGTACGGTGGTAAGGCTGGCGAATACATGGGGGAGAAAATTTACGAGGTTACACAACCATGACCAGTATCGACACGTGGTCTCCCTGGATTGCGATCATTGTTACTGGTGGGTGGAGCCTGCTTGCAGCTGCGGGTCTTGCGTTCAGTCTATACCTGAGCAACCGTCAATTGGACGCCATTAAGGAGGCCTTGAAGAACAGTCGTTATGTCTATATCTGGGGACCTAGCCTGGGAAAGCGAGGTTTTATTTGGTCCCTGTTGGAGATATCAAAAATCGCCGGAATGGTGGTGTGGCCATGGGCATCACTTCGCATCGGTGAACTAGACCCTATCGATCTTAAAAACTTTCCTACTCGCTTGAAACGTCTTCTGATTATCGATTTGACGATAATGATCATTTCCTGCACTTGGATGGGAATTGCAGTCGTGCTGATAAAGTTTAAATAGCTTGATGGACGACCATTCCAAACTGAAAACAGCCCTCGGCATTTCCAGTCGAAGCCTGGTGCATCACTGGGACAAGGCTGGAGCGCCGGGACAGATACCGGGTTATGCCACGCATGTCAGTGCAACCAGTCGCGCTGCCCAGTATATGAAGTCCAATGCACCTCAAGCACTCAACGCGCTTGAGGTGCACGCGTGGCTCAGGCGCCTTGTGGCGTTTCGCCCCGCGCCAGGCGGGCGTTGATCTGCTCGATTACTGCCGGCAACTCGGCAATGGTGTCGATCAGGTAGTGCGGGCGGGCGCCTTCGAAGGTCTGGCTGATGCGGGCGTGGGCATCGGCCAGTTGCTCGGGGCTCAGTGCCTGGAACTGTTCGTAGGTCAGGCCCAGGGCGTTGCCGGAGCAGGTCAGGGCGACTGTCCACATGCCGGCGCTGCGGCCTTCGAGGATGCCCGGCCAGGTGTCGTCGACCTTGACGCACGCCGCGACGTCGCTGACGCCCAGGGCGATCACGTTAGCCAGGGCCTGGGCCGGGTACGGACGGCCGTTGGGCACTTCGTCGGTGGCCACCACATGGTCGGCGACGTAGCCGTTGGCTCGGGCCAGTTCTACCACCTTGGCCATCACCACCGCCGGATAGCCGGAGCAGGAACCGATTTTCAGGCCCTGCTCGCGGAGTGCGGCGATGGCCTCCAGGGCGCCCGGGATCAGGGCCGAGTGCAGGGCGATTTTCTCGATCTGCAGCGGCATGAAGCGCTCATAAAGTGCGGTGACGTCTGCATCGGTCGGCAGGCGATCGAACACGGCACGGTAGCGTTCGGCAATCTGCGGTTGATTGCACAGGGTGCGGATGTGGTCCCACTTGCCCATGCCCATCGGGCCGCGGGCCTCTTCCAGGGACACGGCAACGCCGAACTCGGCAAAGGCCTCGACGAAAATCTGCGTAGGGGCAAAGGAACCGAAGTCGACGACGGTGCCGGCCCAGTCCAGGACCACGGCTTGCAAGTGGGTCGGTTGTTGATAGTGCATGGGAAATCTCCAGTGTGTGGGTAGGGGGTGGCCGTCCTTCGTGCAAGGAAGCAGGGCGCAGGGGTGAAGGTGGGACAGGGTTATCAGGTGGCCGGTATCGGGCTTGAGTCGAACAGCTCCGCGATCATTGGTCGGTGGCGACGGATGCCCAGACAGCACAGGTGGTAGTCGATGGCGAACGGGTGATTGACGAACGTGATGGGAGTGGTGCCCGGGGTGTGGGCGTACTCGACAGCCGAGACAAAACCAATACCGATGCCCTTGGCGATGGCGTGGACAATGGCTTCGCGACTGTTCAATTGCATCACGCAGTTGAGTTCGACGTTCAGCCGCTTGCAGCTTTCCTCAACCAGTTGCCGGGTCCGCGAGCTCTTCTCGCGAAGCACCCATTTCTCGGCACTGATCTGCTCGACATGCACCTGTTCCTGCTGCGCCCAGGGATGGTCGTCACGGACCACCGCGATGATCGGGTAGCGTCGGTATAGCTGGGTGTCGAAACGCTGGTCGAATTCGGACAGGGCAAGGATCGCCACGTCGATGTCGAAATTGAACAGCCGCGCCAGGGTTTCCTTTTCCGGGCTGAAGGAGGTTTCCAGCTCGATGTCCGGATGCTGCTGCATCAGTTCATAGGTCAGGTTCATCGCGATAGGCGGTGAAACCGCCCCCAGGCGTAGCATGCCGGTCTTGCGTTGCTTGAAACTGTGCAGCAGTTGCACGGCTTCGTCCTCCTGGCCGAACAGGCCCTGGGTGATCCCGTAGAGCTGGTGTCCGGCCGCACTCATTTCGATAAAGCGGCCACGGCGGTGGAACAGTTCCACCGAGAACTTCTTCTCCAGGGCGTTGACCTGCTCGCTGACCGTTGGCTGGCCGATACACAGGTAGTCGGCCGCCAGGGTGAAGCTGCCGGTCTTGGCCACGGCGTGAAAGGATCGGAGCCACTTGTGGTACTGGTACATGAATGCGCCTGCCTGTGAGTCGAAACGGAGTGCCGGGCCATCAACGCCGGATGAACAGCGCAACCAGCGCACTGCACAGGCAGGCCGCGGTCACCACGATGAAGATCAGCGAGGTATTGCCGGTACTGTCGAGCATACTGCCGATCAAGGGTTCCGCCAGGCCCGCGAACAGATAGGAGGAGAAGTTCATTACCCCGGTGGCCGTGCCCGCCCGTTTGGCGCCGACCAGGTCGGGGCACAGGGCCCAGAAGCTGGAAGCCGGGCCATAGACAAAAAATCCGCAGAGAAACAGCGCCACCAGGCCGATCATGCTGTGGGGCGGCAGGCTCCACATCCACAGGCTGGTCGCCGCGCCGAGGAACATGTAGAGCATGATCGCCAGGTAACGTTTGGAGCCGAACAGCTTGTCCGACACCCAGCCATTGGTCAGCGCGCCGATCGCCATGCCCACCGGCAGGGCCACGGTGATCCATTTCGGATCCACCAGGCTGTCGCCGCTTTTCCAGTCGGCGCCGAGAAAATGCACCGGCACCCAGACGATCAGGCCGTAGCGGGCGGCGTTCTGGAAACCCAGGGACACTGCGGCGACGATCAGCCGGGCATTTTTCAGGACTGCCTTGTAGCGTTGCGCGGAGGTTTCGACCTCGCCTTGCGCCACCTCGTGCTGTTTGTCCGCGGCATTGGCCACACCGGTGTCGGCCAGCGGCTCGAAGCCCAGGTCCTGCGGGCGCTCACGGGCAATCAAGTAGAACAGGATGCCGCCGGCCAGCATCAGCAACACCGGCAAGCGGAAGATCCAGCGCCACTCCAGTCTGCAGCACCTCAAGCACCACGATTGAGGTCACGTAGGACAGCACCGAGGCGCACCCGGCAGCAAACACATAAAAGCCATAGACCTTGCCGCGCTCGCCAGCGCTCCACCAGTTGGAGATCAGCCGGCTGCCGGGCGCCCAGCCCAAGGCCTGGAAGTAGCCGTTGATGCCCCAGGGCAGGATCAGGCTGGCAAACCCGGCAGAGAAGCTGGTCACCCAGTTGGCGCCGCAGGACAACACGGCGCCCAGGGTCATGATCCGCCGGCCACCGAACTTGTCGGCGAGGTTGCCGTTGATGGCCTGGCCGATGGCGTAGGCCCAGAGCATGGCGGCCGACACCCAACCGAGGGTTTCCTTGCTCAGGCCGAACTCGGCCTGGATCCCGGGAATGGCAAAGCCGAAGGTTTGCCGGCCGGTGTAGAAAAACAGGTAACAGAACATCGCCGCCAGCAACATGCGCCACTGGGCGACGCGGAACGAAGCCGTGTGGGTAGCGAGACCCGGCAGGGTTTGGGCACGATTCATGATCTTTTCCTTATTATTGTTCGCCCCTCGAGCCATCGCCCGAGGGTGACACCGATTTACCGGTGCCGCAGGAAATCGCCGCGGCCGGTGGCGCCGCAGGCAGTGCGTGTTGGGTGAACGCTGGATCTAGGCCGCCTGGCAACCGATGAAGTTCTTGCCGCGCGCGCCCTGCAGGGCGAACTGGATGATGGCCTCGGCGTCCTGGGCGGTGACGCCGTAGTCGGCAAACTCGGTCTTCACGCCCACGCTGTGCAGCAGGTCGCGCAACTGGGCCTGGGCCTTGGCCAGGTCGCTGCCGAAAATCCGTTGCAGGGTCTGGTCGCGCTCCTGGTCGTGACCCCAGGCCAGGCCCAGCACCAGGGGCAGGGTGAAGGAGCAGGCGATGCCATGGGGCAGGCCGTGGCGCAGGGTCATTTCATAGGAAATGGAGTGGGCCAGTGCGGTCTTGGTGTTGGAGAACGCCATACCGGCCTTGAGCGCCGCCAGCGCCATGCGCGTGCGCAATTCCTGGCTGGACAAGTCGCGCAGCAACCGTGGCAGGCAGTCGAGGATGTCCGCGATGGCGGCCATGGCGAAGGTGTCGGAGATCGGGTTGGCGTTGACGTTCCAGATCGACTCCAGGGCGTGGGACAGGGCGTCCAGGCCGGTGGAGACGGTGACGCTGGCCGGCACCGTCAACATCAGTTGCGGGTCGATGATCGCCACCTTGGGCCAGGTGCAGTCCAGGTGCAACGAGTACTTCTTCAGGCTGGCGCTGTCCCAGATGGTCGCCCAGGGGGTGACTTCGCTGCCGGTGCCGGCGGTGGTCGGCGCGGCGATCAGCTGTTTGCTGCGCGCCGGGACAAAGGGTTTGCCGGTTGCCAACAGGGCCAGCAATTCGTCGAAGCGCCCCGACTCGGTGCCGACGATCAGGGCCTTGGCGGTGTCGATGGCGCTGCCACCGCCCACGGCGATGACCATGCTGCAGTCGTCGGCGTCAGCCCAAAAGCGTTCATAGGTATCGCGCAGGTGTGCCACGTCGGGGTTGGGCTGCACGTCTTCAATCACGTACACCAGGCGCTCGCCCAGCAGTTCTTCGATGCGCGCCACCAGGCCCAGCCCGCGCGCCTCGGGGAATGTCACCAACGCGACCTTGTGCTGTTGGGTAATGGCGGCCAACTGTTGCAGGCTGCCCCAGCCGAAACGAGTGTCAACCGGGTTGTGGAATCGGGCGGTCATCAGGGAGTTCCTTATTGTTGTTGGCGAGAGTGGCCCCATACTCGGGGGCACTCGCCAACAGCTCAAATCGATAAATCGCAGGTTTGAATCGGCGGGGCCGATAACAGCCCGCAGCCGTTGGTGCAGGTACGCTCAGTGGCTGGAACCGCGCTGGATCGCATTGCGCAGCCTGCCGGACACGGCGTCGGCGATGACCACCATCAAGGTAATGACGATGATGCAGGTGGCGGTTTGTTCGTATTTGAACAGTTTGAGGCTGCTCACCAACTCGAACCCCAGGCCGCCGGCGCCGACCATGCCGAGCACGGTGGCCGAGCGCAGGTTGACCTCGAAGCGGTAGAGGATCACCGCAATCCAGGCCGTGATGACTTGTGGCAGCACACCAAACACAATCACCTGCAACGGCCGTGCCCCGGTGGCCTGCAAGGCCTCGATGGGGCCCTGGTCGATTTCCTCGATGCTCTCGGCGAAGAACTTGCCCAGCATGCCCATGCCATGCAGCGCCAACGCCAGCACGCCGGGAAAGGGGCCCAAACCCACCGCCGAGACAAAGATCAAGGCCAGGATCAGTTCGTTGATACTGCGAGTGACGTTGAGAAACTGCCGCGTGGCGTGGAACACCAGGCGGTTGCGACTGAGGTTGCGTGCCGCCAGGAACGACAACGGAATCGCCAGCAGCACGCCAAGCAGGGTGCCCCAGATGGCGATCTGCAGGGTTTCGATGGCCGGGGCCAGTAATCGCGGGAGGATGCTCAGGTCCGGGGGCATAGTGCGGGCGAGGAAGTCGCCGATTTGCGGCAGGCCGCCGGCCAGTTCCGCGACGCTGAGCTGCGCGCCCTCGGCGCTCCAGTGCAGGGTCAGCACGACTGTCAGGACCAGCGCCGCGCTAAACAGCCAGCTCCGCGCGCTGCGCGGTCGGTCCACGGTCCACAGGTAGTTGTTCGGTTGCATGCTCAAGCCCTCGGTTCGCTGCACGGCACCAGCGCCAGGGCGCTGGCCACGGGTTGGGCGTCAGGCGCTGGGTCCTGGCCGGGATAGATGCGTTGCAGGTCAGCCTCACCCATGCTCGCCGGGTGGCCGTCGAACACCAGGCGACCGTGGGCCAGGCCGACAATCCGGTCGCCAAACTCACGGGCGTAATCCACCTGGTGCAGGTTGCACAGCACGGTGATCCCCAGTTCCCGCGATGCATCGCGCAGGTACTGCAACACCAGGCGAGCGGTCTTGGGGTCGAGGCTGGCCACCGGTTCGTCCGCCAGGATCACCTGGGGACACTGGGCCAGGGCGCGGGCAATGCCGACCCGTTGCATCTGCCCGCCGGAGAGGGCGTCGGTGCGTTCGTTGGCCTTGTGCTCCAGCTCCACCCGTTGCAGGCATTGCCTGGCCAGTGTCACATCGGCTTGGCGGAACAGCTGCAGGACTGAGCTGAAGGTGGATACGGCGCCCAGGCGTCCGGTCAGGACATTCTTCAGCACGCTCAGGCGCGGCACCACGTTGTGGTGCTGGAAGATCATCGCGACCTGGCGGCGCAGCGTCCGCGGATCGCGGCAGGAGCGGGCATCGATGCCGGCCACCTGCAGGGTGCCGGAGTCGGCCTGGACCAGGCGGTTGATGCAACGCAGCAAGGTCGACTTGCCGGCGCCGGATTGCCCCAGGATCACCACGAACTCGCCTTGGCCGACGTCCAGGTCGATACCGCGCAGCACCGGGTTGCTCCCGTAGTGCTTGGTCAATTGGCGGATGCTGATCATTTCATGCTCCGCAAATCCAGATCGAGCACCTTGGCAGTGTCGCGCACCACGTCGTAGGCCGCGTCGCTGGTGGGCTGGAAGCCGTCGAGCACACCCTGGTCACCCCACGGCACATCCTTGATCGAGGCCAGGGCGCTGGCGACTTTCTGTTGCAGGGCCGGGTCCAGGTCCTTGCGCCAGACCATCGGCGACTCGGGAATCGGCCGCGAGCTCCAGACCACCTGGAAGTCGTCCTGCTTGACCAGGCCCTTGCTCACCGCGCTGGCAAAAATCCGGTCGGCTACCGCCGCGGCGTCCACTTTGCGGTTCTCCACGGCGAGGATGCTGGCGTCGTGGGAGCCGGAGAAGATCACCCGGGAAAACAGCTGCGCCGGCACGAACCCGGCCTGCTCAAGGCCCGCCTTGGGGAACAGGTGGCCGGACGCCGAGCTGGGGTCGACAAAGGCGAAGGTACGGCCCTTGAGGTCCGCCAGCTCGCGGATGCCGCTGTCCTTGCGCGCGACAATCACGCTCTTGTAGGCGCTTTGCCCGGTTTTGCGGGTGACGGCGACCGCGAAGGCTTCGACATTGGCCACCGAAGTGGCGAGGACGTAGGAGAACGGGCCCAGGTACGCCACATCGAGCTTGCCGGCACGCAGGGCTTCGATGATGCCGTTGTAGTCGGTCGCAACGAAGGGCACCACCGGCATGCCCAACCGGCTTTCCAGGGTGCTGAGCACCTGTTTGCTGGCTTCGATCATCGCCTGGGAGTCTTCGGACGGAATCAGGCCAATGGTCAGTTGGTCTTTGGCGCTGGCGAGGCCGGCGGCGGTCAGGGTAAGGGCGATGCTGGCGACACGCAGAAATGAGCGCAGAGGTTTCATGGCAATCCAGGGAGTGGGTTGGAGTTGCCTCAGGCTAGAAGTGTCACGTGACAGTCATTCGATCAATTCAATATGGGTTCAGGCAGTTAACTATTGATGGAGTCTATGGATGTCCAGCGCAAAGATGCGGGCTTTCCTCGCGGTGGCCCGCCACGGCAGTTTCAGTGCCGGGGCACGGGCGCTCGGCCTCAGCCAGCCGACCCTGACCACCCAGGTGCAAGCCATGGAGCGGCAGTACAACCTGGAGCTGTTTCACCGCCGTGGGCGGCGCATCGAGTTGTCCGATGTCGGCCGGCAATTGCTGCCGATCGCCCAGGCGATGGCGGCGCTGGACCTGGATGCGCACAACCTGCTGCGCGATTCCGGCCGGCTCGACAGCGGGGAGTTGCGGCTGGGGGCGGTGGGGCCGTTCCATGTGATCGAGATGGTCGACCACTATCTGCAGCGCCACCCCCGTATCGATGTGTCGATCCGGGTCGGCAACTCGGCGCAGGTCCTGGCCGATCTCGAGCGCTACGTGACGGACATCGCGGTGCTGGCCGGTCGGCACGACGATCCGGCGCTGTGTGCCGTGCACTACGCGCGCCACGCGATCATCCTGTTCGCCCACCATGCCCATCCCCTGGCCGCGCGCGGCTCGGTGCGCCTCGAAGAACTGGAAGGCCAGGCGCTGCTGCAACGCGAGCCCGGCTCCACCACCCGCGCGGTCCTCGACGCCGCCCTGCAGGCCGCGGGCGTGGTGCCGCGAATCGCCATGGAGATCGGTAGCCGGGAAGCCCTGCGCGAAGCCGTGGTCCGCGGGATTGGCCTGGGCGCGGTGTCCGAAGCCGAATTCATCGCAGACCCACGGATCCGCGCGATCCGCCTGGAAGGCGACCCGCTGTACACCGAAACCTACCTCTATTGCCTGGCGGAGCGACGCTCCAGCCGGCTGATTTCATCGTTCTTCGAGGTCTTGCTGGCGGGGCAGTCCCAGGCGTCGTGAGTGACAGGCCGGGCGGGCCGATGGATCATTCGAGGGCGAGCGGGGTGATGCCTGGCGCCAGCGGTTTTTCCGCCAGGCCCCCAAAGCTGTGAGAGGCGTCGACATAGCGCATCGCCGACTTGACGTCTTTCCAGCCGACATAGCTCATCAGTGACTTGATGTCCCAGCCGTTGGCGGTGGCCCAGGTGGCAAAGCCGCGGCGCAGGGAGTGGCTGGTGTACAGCTCGGCGGGCACCCCGGCTCGGCGAAACAGGCGCCGCAGCAAGGGGATCAGGCTGTTGGCGTGCAAACCGTCCGGTGCCAGGTTGCCCCAGCGATCCAGGCGCCGGAACACCGGCCCATAGGCAATGCCCGCGGCCGTAATCCAATTGCCATAGGCCTGCACCGGGCAGAGCTTTTTCAGGGCCGGGGTCTGGAAGCGGGTCCCCAGGTGCTGGCGATCGCCCTTGCTGTGGGGCAGGTAGAAGCTGATCCCGACACCCGCCTGCATCTCGGTGTGTTCTACCCGCAGGCGGGACAGTTCATCTGCGCGAAAGCCGCGCCAGAATCCGATCAGCACCAGCGCGGCATCCCGCCGACAGCGCAGTACCGTGGGCCAGTCGTGCTGCTGGGCGGCCAGCGTTGCCTGCTGTTCGAGCCAGTCGATGGCCTGTTCCAGGTGCTGCAGCAACAGCGGCGCCGCCTGCTTCTCCTGGGCCGGATGCAAGGTGCGGATGCCCTTGATCATCTGGCGCACCGTCGGGGTCTTGGTCGGGTCGGGAAACCCCTGGGTGATGTGCCACTGGGCGAGGGCAGCCAGGCGTTGCTTCAAGGTGCTGATCGCCAGTTGATCGGCGTAGTCGGCCAGGTAGCGCACGATGCTGTCGCCCGTCGCCGGCAGAAACCCGCCCCAGGTCACTTCGAAGTGCTCCACCGCGGCACGGTAACTGCGCCGGGTGTTCTCCCGGGTGCCGGCCTTGAGGTAGCGGTCCACCTTGTTCAACTTTAGCTCCCCACAGTGCCTGATCAGGTTTTGTCGAACAAAGTAGAGCGCAAATCCTGGAAAACAGCAAAAAACCATAAGAAATAAAGGCTTGGAGCTGATGCAGGAGACCACGAGGCGGCTGTTATCAAGCGTTTGATAAATCGACGCAGTTGGATCGTATCCAGATACAGAATGTTTATGGGCAACCTCCAGCATAACAAAGTTCGCTGTTTTGTTATTGAGCCGTACTTGATTTCACAACTGGAAAATTTGCGTTGTAGGGTATTTCCTTATATGTGTACGAAATTTCCCTTTCTTATATTTGGGGCTGGAAACACCTCTGTAAGTCATCCATCATTACAACTTGCAGGTGTTTATCTTGTTTATTTTTTTGCCGGAAAAAAGGGATTTACCTAACGAGGCCGGTGGATCGGTTGCCGAGATGCCACCGGCTGTCACGTTATTGTCTGGAGGATGTATGGCGTCAAGTAGTTTTCAGAACGAAGTGCCCAAGGCGCGGATCAATATCAAGCTCGACTTGCACACTGGCGGAGCACAGAAAAAAGTCGAGTTGCCTCTCAAGCTGATGGTCATGGGCGACTACAGCAACGGCCAGGAGCTGCGGCCCCTGTCGCAAAGAACCAAGATAAACGTTGATCGCAACAACTTCGATAGTGTCCTCGCCGAGTTCGCCCCTGACCTGAAAATGACAGTGGCCAACACCTTGGCTCAAGACGGTTCGAAGACAGCTATCGAGTTGAAGTTGCGTAACCTCAAGGATTTTGAACCTGAACAGGTAGCGCGGCAAATACCGCAACTACGTGCACTGCTTGCGATGCGCAATCTCCTGCGCGACCTAAAGTCCAATCTGCTGGACAACTCAACTTTTCGTTACGAACTCGAGCTCATACTCAAGGATGAAGGGTTAAGTCACGAGCTTCGCAATGAACTGGCTGCCTTGGCTGTGCAAGAAGATCGCTAACTGCGCCCGGATTCTTTAAAAGGAAGTTTATCCCATGCCTGTAGAACATCCCCACGCGCAGTCGCGCGACGCACACGTGTTGACCGAAGAAAGTCGCGGCGTCTATGGCGCCCTGTTCAGCAAGATCAACCTCAGTCCAGTTGCGGAGTTGGGCGGTATTGAAGCTTTTCAAAGCAGCGAGGCATTGGCCGAGGCCACTGCCGACGAGCGAGTGACCGCCGCCGTCAGCGTGTTCCTCAAACTGCTAGAGCAGTCGGCACAGAAGGTCGAGCGCCTGGACAAGAGCCTGCTCGACGAGCACATTGGCGCGCTGGATGCGCAGATCAGCCAACAACTGGATGCGGTGATGCATCACCCGGACTTCCAGCGAGTCGAGTCAACCTGGCGCGGAGTGAAGTCGTTGGTCGATCAGACCGATTTCCGCCAGAACGTGCGTATCGAGCTGCTGGATATCAGTAAGGAGCACCTGGTACAGGATTTCGACGATGCCCCTGAAGTCGCGCAAAGCGGCCTTTATGTGCAGACCTACACCCAGGAGTACGACACCCCGGGCGGCGAGCCGTTCGCCGCGGCCATTTCCAACTTCGAGTTCGATCGCAGCCCGCAAGACATTGCCCTTCTACGTAACATCTCCAAGGTCGCGGCCGCCGCGCACATGCCGTTCATTGGCGCCGTGGGCCCAGCATTCTTCGGCAAGGAGTCGATGGAGGAGGTGGCTGCAATCAAAGACATCGGCAACTACTTCGACCGTGCCGAATACATCAAGTGGAAAGCCTTCCGTGACAGCGACGATGCCCGTTACATTGGGTTGACCATGCCACGGGTACTTGGCCGCTTGCCATATGGCCCGGACACTGTGCCGGTGCGCAGCTTCAACTACGTTGAGAGCGTCAAGGGCCCGGACCACGACAAATACCTCTGGACCAGCGCTGCGTTTGCGTTCGCCGCCAACATGGTCAAGAGCTTCATCACCAATGGCTGGTGTGTGCAGATTCGTGGCCCACAGTCTGGGGGCGCGGTCAGCGAGCTGCCGATTCACCTGTACGACCTGGGCACAGGTAACCAGGTGAAGATTCCATCGGAGGTGATGATCCCCGAGACCCGTGAATTCGAGTTCGCCAACCTCGGTTTCATTCCGCTGTCGTACTACAAGAACCGCGACTACGCCTGCTTTTTCTCGGCCAACTCGACTCAGAAGCCAGCGCTCTACGATACCGTCGATGCCACCGCCAACAGCCGGATCAATGCCCGTTTGCCGTACATCTTCCTGCTGTCGCGCATTGCTCATCATCTGAAGCTGATCCAGCGCGAGAACATTGGCACCACCAAAGACCGGCGCTTGCTGGAATTGGAATTGAACAAGTGGATAGGCGGGCTCGTGACTGAAATGACCGACCCTGGCGATGCCTTGCAGGCTTCGCACCCCCTGCGTGATGCCAAGGTGACCGTCGAGGATATCGAGGACAACCCCGGGTTCTTCCGCGTCAAGCTGTACGCCGTGCCGCATTTCCAGGTGGAAGGCATGGACGTCAACCTGTCGTTGGTTTCGCAAATGCCGAAAGCGAAAGCCTGATCACTTTGTAGGAAATCTTGATGAATATCGACCGCCCCCTGTGGAATGCGGGAGCCCTATTGTGCCCGCAGCAATTCCAGCAGCAGGCTCGCTGGGAAGCCCGTACCAACGAGACCATTGCCCATTTGTCGCAGGTCCATCCATGGGGCGTGCAGGCCGTGGCTTTCGACGCGCAGGCCCTGAAGCTGGGCCTGCTCAAGGCGACTCAGTTGTGCGTGCGGATGCCTGACGGCACCCTGATCGATAGCCAGCAAGCAGATCGTCTGCCTCCGGCCCTGGAACTGGCTCGCCTGCTGCCTGAAACCTGCCAGCAGGTCACGCTGCTCCTGGCGCTGCCGCTTGAACAGGCCAATGGCAACAACTGCCTGTTCGAGGGTGACAGGGCAGACCGGCCGGTGCGTTATCGCCAGGATTGGCGCCAGGTGCAGGATATCTTCGGCGATGACGTGCAATCGGTCGGCGTACTGGAATATGCGCTGAGCTTGCGCCAGGAAAACGATGACAACGGCGACTACCTGACCTGTGCGGTCGCGCGCCTGATACGCGACGGCCTGGGTACCTGGAGTCTCGATCCGGCGTATGTGCCGCCGCTGATCAGCTTTGCCGCGCATCCCGGTTTGCTCGGGCAACTGGACAACCTGCTGACTCAGCTGTCGGCCAAGCGTCAACGGCTGATGGGAATGCGCCGCGAAAGTAACCAGCGCATGGCTGACTTCGCGGTGGCCGATGTGTCGTTGTTCTGGCTACTCAATGCCTTGAACACCTACCAGCCGATCCTGGCCGATCTGCAGGCGCACCCTGCGCGTCATCCGGAGCAGGTGTATCAGGACCTGGTCAAGTTGGCGGGCAGCCTGCTGACCTTTTCCCTGGATCACGATATCGAGCAGATTCCGAGCTATCGGCACACCCAGCTGGAGAGTGTATTCGCGCCCTTGATGAGCACCATCTCAACCTTGCTCGAAGCCAGCCTGCCGTCGCGTGTCATTGCCCTGGAACTGCAGGAGACCGGGGCCAATCGCTGGCAGGTCAGCCTCAACGATGGACGCTTGCGTGAGCCGGGTGGCGCGGACTTCTACCTCTCGGTGCGCTGCCGCCTGCCGGTGGTGCAGGTGCAGGAGCAGTTCCCGCGTCTGTGCAAGGTCGGTACCCCGGATGATGTCTCGCAACTGGTCAACGCCGCGCTGGACGGTGTTCCGTTGCAGCCCCTCAGTCATGTACCGGCGGCCATCCCGTTGCGCTTGGAAAACCAGTACTTCGCCCTCGACCTGAGTCACCCCAAGGGGAGGGCGATGCTCGCGGCAGGGGTCTGTGCTTTCTACGTGCCCAGCACGCTGACCGACGTCCGTCTTGAACTGTTTGCGGTACTGCGCACATGAGCCTGAGCGCTGCACACAACCACCGCGCCCTGGCGGTGGATATCGATGGGCTGATGCAAGATAGCTATCTGCTGGTTGTCGAACTGCGCCAGGGAGCATCGGCGCAGAACAGTGATCAGCTGTGGCAGCGCTGCGTTGAACAGGTAGAGCGGGTTCGCCAGGACCTCGAGGCAGCCCACGTCAGCGAACGCAGCATCGAACTGATCAGCCACGCGCAGTGCGCCTTGCTGGATGAAACCATGCTCGGCTGTGCCCAGGGCGATGCCCATGCGAGGTGGGCCGGCGAGCCACTGCAGGCGAAGTTCTTCAACCGGCATCAGGCCGGCGAGTTTTTCTATACCGACCTGCGCGAAGTGCTGCACCAACCTGCGCCGGACCCGCTGGTGCTGACCACCTTCCAGCGCGTGTTGATGCTCGGCTTTCGCGGGCGCTACCCCGACAACGGTGATCCTGAGCGTGAACAATTACTGACCATGCTGACTGCCCGGGTCGCGCCCTTTGAGCTCGACCACGTCCTGCCCAGCCAAAGGCGTGCGAGTCGGCGCCTGGGCTGGCTGGGGCGGGACCATTCGCCGCTGGTCCATCTGTTGATGGCGGCACTGGTGCTCGGGCTGGTGTGGTGGGGGCTCGACCAACTGCTGGGCAATGTCATCGCAACGCTAGTGCCGGGGCAGGCATGAAAGCGTTACCGATGACGTCCAGGCAGGCGCAAGGGCTTTGGTTGTGGGCCGGGGGGCTGTGGCTTGGGTTGCTGATGATTATCCCGCTCGCAGGCTGGCTGCGGGTCATGATGGTCTTGGCCGTACTGTTGCTCGTCGGCCGGGCCTGGCGGCGCGCCCGCCATGAGGCGCGCCTGCGGCGTGGTTGCTTGGTGCTGGCCGAAAACGCCTGCCTTCCACCGCCCGGGTACCGCTTGCCCGTGGTGCTGGTCTGGGGGGATAGCGCCAACGAATTGTTCGCGCTCCCCCCGACGCCGCAGATCGCGCTGCGCACTACCGGGCAAGGCTGCTTCGTACGGGTACCGAGCCTTGAACAACTGCCAACACTGGTCGCCGGGCTGCTCGCCGAACGGGGGCAGTGGGGCGAACAACTCAGTGTGCTGTTGATCATCAACCCCGCTGAGCATACCGACAGCGCCGCACTGGCTGGACAACTGCGCGCCTTCTGCCACCAGGTGGCGCAAGTGCGCAAACGCGGGATCGGCTTGCCGCTGATGCTGGCGAGCTACCTGCAGAGTGCGCACGGTGCCGGTCCATGGTTCAGTTGGGAGGCGGGGCAGGCCCAGCCTTGGGTACGTGAATCCACCGCCTGTGTCAGCCTCGCCGATTGGCAGCGCCAGGTCGCGGATCCTGGCACCCGGGCCGCACGTTTGCAGGTCAGCGTGCAACTCAACAGTGCTGCGGCCTGGCTCGCCGAATCAGTCCTGCCACACCTGGCCAAGCGGGACGGACATACCACCGTCGAGCCCGCGCTGGCTTGCGCCGTCACCCTGGTGCCGGCCCTGGACGGCACGCTGTCGGGCAACCTGTGGCAGCAGTGGCTGCGCGACAAGCTGGCCCTGCTCGATAGCCCCTTGGCACAACGGCAGGTGGACAGGCCGTTGATCTTTCCCGATCCGTTGCTGTCTGTCGTGCCAATCCGCCCCTCTCGTTCGCCGTTGCGTGGCGCACCGCTGATCGCACTTTGGCTGTTCGTCGCAGCGGCTGTCGTGGCCCTCGCCAGCTCGGCCTGGCAGAACATTTTGTTGGCCCGGCAGGTCAGCGATGATCTGCGTCGCTACCACGTCATTGCTTTCAGCGAGCGGTCTGAGCATCCATCGTTCACCCAGCGCGAAGACGCACTGGCAACCCTGCGCCAGTCCGCAGTGCGCCTGGATCACTACTACCGCCGTGGCGCACCACTGGCCCTGGGACTCGGCCTGTATCACGGCGAACGATTGCGCACGCCATTGCTGGCGACTATTGCCGGACACCGGCAGCCAGCGGCCTCGACCCCGGCGCACGTGAGCCGCCCGGTTCGCCTGGACAGCCTGTCACTGTTCAGTAGCGGCAGTGCGCGGCTCAAGCCGGACTCGACCAAAGTGCTGATCAACGCCCTGGTCGGCATCCAGGCCCAGGCCGGTTGGCTGATCGTCATCGCCGGGCACACCGACGCCACCGGCAACACCGAGCACAACTTGAAACTGTCCCGCGCCCGCGCGGCGGCGGTGCATGACTGGATGCAGCGCATGGGTGACATCCCCGACAGCTGCTTTGCAGTCCAGGGCTTTGGCGCCAGCCAGCCGATCGCCAGCAATGCCACCGAGGCCGGGCGCTCGGCCAATCGACGCGTCGAAATCCGTCTGATCCCGGCAGCGGGGGCCTGTGTGTTCCCCACCGCCGGATCGGACAGACAACCCCCTGCCGCGACAGCGGCAATCGAGTACTGAGAAAGGAGTTTCACATGGCAATTCCCGTTTACCTGTGGCTGACCAATGACGGCGGCGGCCCAATCAAAGGTTCGGTGGACATGCAAGGGCGAGAGGGCAGCATCGAAGTACTCGCTCTGGACCATAACGTGTCGATTCCGACCGACAACAACACCGGCAAGCTGACTGGCACGCGCATTCACTCGCCGTTTACGTTCACCAAGGAAGTCGACGCGGCCACCGTTTATCTGTTCAAGGCGGTGACTTCCGGCCAGACCCTGCAGAGCGCTGAATTCAAGTGGTACAGCATCAACACCGCAGGTCAGGAAGTGGAGAGCTACAGCGCATTGCTGGAGCAGGTCAAGGTGGTGAATGTCGCCTCGAAAATGCACGACATCAAGGACCCCACCAAGGAAAAACACAACCACCTGGAGGAAGTCGAACTGCGCTACGAAAAAATCACCTGGTCCTTCAAGGACGGCAACCTCAACCACTCGGACGCCTGGAATACGCGCGAGAGCGCTTGACCTGAAAGCGCCAGCAGGCTGACGCCGGTCTGCTGGCTCCGGTGTGCTGGGTTGAGTGTCCGTGCGCGGATGCTCAGCCAATCACATCGCGCGGCACACCTAGCGCTGACGCAACCGTCCGCGCACCCAGAATCCAGTATAAGGACGTACCTGCATGGCCCCTGACGCCACCCGTTTGCTTCGCCGCCTCAATCCCTATTGTGCCCAGGCGCTGAGCTCGGCCGCTTCGCTGTGCCAAAGCCGAGCCCATGGGCAGATCAGCATCGAGCACTGGTTGCTCAAGCTTTTGGAACAGGGCGAGGGCGACCTGACCCTGATCGCGCGTCGCTACCAATGGGACATGGATGCGCTGTGGCGAGGCCTGCTCGAGCACCTCGACCGTCTGCCGCGCAGCGTGCAGGGCAAACCTCAGCTGTGTGGCAGGTTGCAGCAACTGATCAGGGATGCCTGGCTGCTGGCCTCGCTGGACGACCATTGCACCAGCCTGCGCTCTGCCCACTTGCTCGGTGCCTTGCTGCAGACGCCAAGCCTGCTGGCCTGTGATGCGGCATGGCCATTATTGAGCCTGGGTCAAACGCAGTTGCAGCAGCTATCCGTCCTGCTCGATCAACACTCCGAAGAACGTCCCCAGGCACAACAGCAAAGCGCGATGGGCGACGACAGCCTGTTGCCTGACCCGTGCCCACCGCCGGCGGACGATGCCTGCCAGGCGGTACTCCAACGATTTACCCAGGACCTCACCGCCAAGGCCAGGGCCGGGCAGATCGACCCGGTGCTGGGTCGCGACGACGAAATCCGCCAGGTGATCGATATTCTCAGCCGCCGACGCAAGAACAACCCATTGCTGGTCGGCGAGCCTGGGGTAGGCAAGACCGCACTGGTCGAAGGCCTGGCGTTGCGTATTGCCCAGGGCAATGTCCCCGACAGCCTCAAGCCCGTCAGTGTACGCACCCTCGACCTGGGGCTGTTGCAAGCTGGCGCCGGGGTCAAGGGAGAGTTCGAACAACGCCTGAAAAACGTCATCGAGGCGGTGCAACAGTCGACCAACCCGGTGCTGCTGTTCATCGACGAAGCCCATACCTTGATCGGCGCCGGCAACCAGGCCGGCGGGGCGGATGCGGCGAACCTGCTCAAGCCCGCGTTGGCCCGGGGTGAGCTGCGCACGATTGCAGCGACCACCTGGAGCGAATACAAGCAGTATTTCGAGCGCGACGCCGCCCTTGAACGACGTTTCCAGCAGGTCAAGGTCGACGAACCGGACGATGCCAGCGCCAGTCTCATGCTGCGAGGCCTCAAGGCGCGTTATGCCAGCCACCACGGCGTGCACATCCACGACGCGGCGGTCCAGGCCGCTGTCAGCCTGTCACGGCGCTACCTGACCGGTCGGCAACTGCCGGACAAGGCTGTCGACTTGCTCGATACCGCCAGCGCCCGGGTACGCATGAGCCTGGACTGTGAGCCGCAAGCCCTGGTCTGCCTGCGTGCCCGCCAGGTTGCGCTGGGCCTGGAGCGCGAGGCCCTTGAAGCCGACCAGCACCTGGGCGGTTGCCAGGCCCGTGAGCGTCTGGCATCGATTGCCGCGCAACACGCCGACCTGCAGCACCAGCAGGCTCAACTGCAGCAGCACCATCAACAGCAACTGGACCTGACCCGGCAACTGCTCGACGCCCGCCAGGCCGTGCCAGCGTGCATGGACACTTGCACCCGCTTGCAGGCGCAACTGAGCGACGCCCAGGGCAATCAGCCCCTGGTGTCCCTCGACGTCACGGCGCGCAGTGTCGCTGAAGTGATTGCCGACTGGACCGGAGTGCCCCTGGGTAGCCTGCTCAAGGATGAACAGGCCAGCCTGCTGGCGCTGGAGCAGGAACTGGCGGCGCGGGTAGTTGGCCAGACGCCGGCGTTGAGTGCTCTGGCCCAGCGTCTGCGGGCGGCGCGGACCGGCCTGACCGAAGAAAAAGCGCCCCTGGGGGTATTCCTGCTGGTGGGCAGCAGCGGTGTCGGCAAGACCGAAACCGCCCTGGCGCTGGCGGACTGTCTGTTCGGCGGCGAAAAGTCGTTGATCACCCTCAACCTGTGCGAATACCAGGAAGCCCACACCGTCAGCCAACTCAAAGGCTCACCGCCCGGTTATGTCGGCTATGGCCAGGGTGGCGTGCTCACTGAGGCAGTCCGCCAACGCCCCTACAGCGTGGTACTGCTGGACGAGGTGGAGAAAGCCCATCGCGACGTCCTCAACCTGTTTTACCAGGTCTTCGATCGTGGCTTCATGCGCGATGGCGAAGGGCGGGCAATCGACTTTCGCAACACCGTGATCCTCATGACCTCGAACCTGGGCAGCGATCAACTGCAAGCCTGTCTCCAGCAGCAACCCGATGCGCCGGACAGTCTTCTGCACGAACGGCTGCACCCGCTGCTGCGCGAGCACTTCCAGCCGGCCTTGCTCGCACGCTTCCAGACCCTGATCTATCGCCCGCTGCCAGCCTGCGCGCTGAAGCGCATCGTCGGCCTCAAGCTGGCCAAAGTCGCCGAGCGCCTGCAACGCCACTACGACCTCGAATGCCACTACGACGAGCCACTCAGTGATGCCCTGGTGAGCGCCTGCCTGCTGCCCGACGCCGGCGCACGCAGCATCGACAGCCTGCTCAACCAGCAGATCCTGCCGGTGCTCAGCCAGCAGTTGCTGCAACGCCAGGCGGCCCGCCAGCCCAGCCACCGCGTGACCATGGGTTACAGCGAGGAGCTGGGCGTCAGCTTGCAGTTCGCTGACGGCGCCACGGAGGCCTGAGCATGCCCACCCAAATGACCAGATTTTTCGACCACAGCCGGCACAAGCTACAGGTCGAGGGGGGCGAGGCGCCGCTTGACGTGCTCGCTTTCGAAGGCGAAGAGCAACTCAGCCAGCCGTTCAGCTACCGCATTGAATTCACCAGCAGTGCCGCTGAAATCGAGGCCGCGCAGATGCTCGGCCAGCGTGCGCAGTTGAGCCTGTACGCCTTGGCGTCGAACGTGCCGGTGTTCAGCTTCAGCGCCCCCGACGTGGTCCTGCCCCTGCGTGCTTTGCGCGGTGTGGTCACAGCTTTTCGACGCCTGTCCGGCTCGGCGGATGAAGCACGCTATGAGCTGACCCTGCAACCGCGCCTGGCGTTGCTGGCGCGGGGCAAACAGTTTCGTATCTACCAGCACCAATCAGTGCCGCAGATCGTCGAGAGCATCCTGCGCAGCCGCCACGGCTTCGAAGGCCAGGACTTCTTTTTCGACCTGCTGCGCGAGTACCCCAAGCGCGAGCAGGTCATGCAGTTCGGTGAAAGCGACCTGGCCTTTATCTCGCGGCTGCTGGCCGAGGTCGGGATCTGGTACCGCGTTACCAACGACGAACGCCTGGGCATCGACGTGCTGGAGCTGCATGACGCCCAGCGTCACTATCAGTTCGACGTCGAACTGCCCTATCGACCAACCTCCGGCCTGAGCAGCAGCGCCCAGGACGCCGTCTGGCAACTGGAGACTCGCCACCAGGTGGTGGAGCAACACGTTCACTTTCGCGCCTACGACCCACGCCAGGCCAACGCCTGGCTCAAGGGCGACGTGGACCAGAGCCGCGGGGCGAGCAGCACCTACGGCGAGGCCTATCTGTACGCCGAACCGTATACCCAGTTGGGCGACGCCCTCGACCAGGACGAAGAGCTGCAAAGCGAAAGCGGCTTTTTCTACGCCCGCCTGCGCCACGAGCGTTACCTCAACGACCAGACGCAACTCAGCGGCATCAGCAGCAGCGCGACCCTGGCCCCGGGCCAGGTCCTGAACATTTCCGGCGGTGCACCCAAGGCCTTTGCCCCGGGTGCGCTGATCACTCACCTGAGCCTGCATGCCGCCCGCGACCGCAGCCTGGAGGTCAGTTTCCAGGCCATTCCCTACTCGGACAGCGTGTGTTTCCGCCCGCCGGTGCCGAGCAAACCGCAGATCGCCGGCACCGTCCCTGCGCGGGTCACCAGCAACCGGGCCAACGACCCCTACGGCCACATCGACCTCGAAGGGCGCTACAAGGTCAACCTGCTGTTCGACCGCGACAGCTGGAAGGCCGGCGAAGAAAGCCTGTGGCTACGCCTGGCCCGCCCGTACGCCGGCGACACCCACGGCCTGCACCTGCCGCTGATCGCCGGCACCGAAGTGGCCATCGCCTTCGAACAAGGCGACCCGGACCGGCCCTACATCGCCCACGCCCTGCACGACAGCCAGCACCCCGACCCCGTGACCCTGCACAACTACAAACGCAACGTGCTGCGCACCCCGGCCAACAACAAATTGCGCATGGACGACAGCCGTGGCGAGGAGCACATCAAGCTCAGCACCGAACACAGCGGCAAGAGCCAGTTGAGCCTGGGGCATATCGTTGACGCCCAGCGTCAACCGCGGGGCCAGGGCGTGGAGTTGCGCACCGATGGGCACGGAGCTATTCGAGCCGGCAGCGGCCTTTTTATCAGTGCGGATGCACAGCCCAAAGCGCAGGGGCCGATGCTGGACATGAGCGCCGCGCTGGGCCAGTTGCAACAGGCAGGCGATCAACTGGAAAGGGTGTCGGCCGATGCCCAGACGGCCAATGCCGATCCGGCCGATGTGCAGGCGCAGTTGCAGTTGCTCAAGCAAGACCTGGAACAACTCAAGTCGTCCGTGTTGCTGCTCAGTGCACCACACGGGATAGCGCTCACGAGCGGAAAACATCTGCAATTGGCCGCGCAAAACAACTTGATGCTCAGCGCCGGCGCGCAAGCGGACATCAGTGTGGCCAAGCGTCTGTTCATGGGGGTGGGGCAGGGGTTGAGCCTGTTTGTGCGCAAACTGGGGATCAAGCTGATCGCCAACCAGGGCCCGGTGAGTGTCCAGGCACAGAACGACAGGTTGCAGCTGATGGCCCGCCATGGCCTGGAGATCACCAGTACCGAGGATGAAATCCGCATCACGGCGAAGAAAAAAATCACCCTCAATGCCGGTGGCAGCTACATCACCCTGGATGCCAACGCTATCGAAACTGCGACGGCAGGCGACGTGCGTATCAAGGCGCCGCACTTGGAGTACTTTCCCGGCAAGGTTTCGCAGGCAGCACGGCTCGGGGCACTGCCAGTGCCCATCGATCCGCCGCTGGCATTCAACCAGCAGTTCCGGATATTCGCCGATGACGCCGAGCAGGCCCTGGCCAATATGCCTTACACGATCACCGCAGCCGGCGGCAAAGTCTGGAAAGGCAGCACCGACAGCCAAGGCTTTACCCAGCGAGTATTTACCGCCAACCCTGAAGAGCTTTCGCTGAGCTATGGCCTGGAAGAAGAGGAGGAAGAGGAAGAACTCGACGGCATCACCCTGCGCCTGGGCCTGTTCTTTGATGGCACCGGCAACAACCAGGCTAATGCCGCCGCTACCGAACAATGCCGGCGCGAGGATCTGCAGTTGTTCGACCGCGACGAACTGGCAAGCATCGTCCAGCAGTGTGAGCAGTATGGATTTGATGGGTTCGATGGAGATGGATTCGACCGGGGGCCGGATGACAGTTTTGGGAATGCACCGAGTAATGTGGCGCATTTGTACAGGTTGTATCCCGACCATTCCACCGAAGGGCTCCCTCCGGGGGATGGGATTGGCTATGTTCCGGTTTACCTGGACGGCATCGGTACCCGCAGTGGTGGAAACGACTCGCTCTTCGGCCAGGGCACGGGGCGAGGGGGAACTGGGGTAGTGGCGCGGGTGGAGCAAGCACCAGAGGCTATCATAGGTCAACTTCGTGACTTTACGGGTGCCAACCCCGGGACGTCAATTCGCCGTATCGAGTTCGACATCTTTGGCTTCAGTCGTGGCGCCGCCGCTGCGCGGCATTGCGCCAACGAGCTGCTCAAACCGGGCCGTGGACTGTTCAGCGAATTGCTGCAGGCTGGTCGCTTCGGCCTGCAGGCCAGCTTCGACCCCGCGGTGGATGTCAGCCTTAACCTGATCGGCCTGTTCGACACCGTCGCCGCCATCGTCGGCCTGGACCTCAGTCCGGCCAACGATCACAACCCGGGGGTCAACCTGTACCTGCCACCTGGTTGTGCGCGCCAGGTCATCCAGTTGCAGGCCCGGGACGAGTGTCGGCACAACTTTGCGCTCAACAGCGTATTGCACGGCCATCAACAAATCAGCCTGCCCGGGGTGCATTCGGACATTGGCGGTGGTTACCTGCCGCGTGGCCGCGAGCGCCTGTGGTTGACCCAGCCGCGGCGTATCAGCCTACCGGCCCACCGCCCTATTACGAGCCATCCATTGTGGGCGCAAGCCCATGCCCAGGTGCAGGCGCTGCGTGCCAGTGGCCTGGCTGGGGAGGGCCAACTGACGATCAAGAGTTGGCCGCTCTCCCGTGCGCCGAGCGGCAAGCTGGAGCCCCTTGAGCAGGAGCACCTGCTGACGATTGAGCTGGAGCGCCCGATGCGCGGCGAGTTGGCGCTGGTAGCGCTGCGGGTCATGCGTGAATTGGGCGTGCGTCATGGGGTGCCGTTCAAAGAACTTGAAGCACGATCTGACTTGGCGATACCGGTCGACTTGCAACCGATTGCCGCACACATCCTGGATCAGGCTCTGGCAGGTCAGGAGGTCTGTCTCGATCCTGCCCAGGAACGCTTGTTACGGGGTCGCTACATCCACCAGTCCGCGCACTGGATTCCGAAGAGGGGAATGTTGATCAACAAACCAGCGGCCGACAACACACGCAATATCTACTCCAACCAACCGCAGAAGGGTTACCCGCAGTGACGCGCCCGCTCTTGCTGGCTGCGCTGTTGTTCAGCCTGTGCGCCTGCGCGAGCGGGCCGAGGCCGCCCGCACCTCCCAAGCTGCCTTACAACAGTTGGTATGTCGGTCTCGCCGCGCCGCGTTTTATGGAGGTATGGGTCGAGACCGTGGATGTACTCGATCAACGGGGAGGGGCCTTTTTTAATGTGCATGGAGGGGTGGCTGGCTATACCCGCAAACCGGAAGGTTGGCACAAGGGTGGGGGAAAAATGATGCCGATAAGCAATGTCGACTTGCCGGAGCGGCTGTTCCTGCGCTGGCAATCGCTGGTGGAGCCGCAAGCCTACAAGATCCGCATCCCGATTCCGCAATGGGTGCGCGACGAGATGGTCAAGCCGGAGCGGGTGTTTTGCGAAGCCGACCAAGAAGACGTAACGCTGTATCGCAACAGAATAACTCTGGGTATGGCCCCCGGTGGCATCGTAAAGGTCTGGGTGGGAGCGGGCTGCCTGGGCTTCAAGGAAGTCGGGCGTTTTCAGGCGGAGATCGAGCCGCTGGGTCCGTACCGGGGCAAGAGCAACGGCCAGTACATTCCCATAGAGCCTGAGAACAAAGCCTATATCGACCAACACGGAATCCCCTATGGCACTTGGTAAGTTGACTCCACTCAAGCGCCAGACCGTGCTGGTTGCCCTGCTGTTCAGCCTGTGCGCCTGCGCCAGCGGGCCTAAGTCGCCCGCACCTCCCAAGCTGCCCTACAGCAGTTGGTACGTCGGTCTCGCCGCACCGCGCTTTATGGAAGTCTGGGTCGAGACCGTAGATGTGTTGGATCAGCGTGGCTTGGCGTTTTTTCATGTGTCTGGAGGCGTCGCAAGTTATACCCGCAAACCAGAAGGGTGGCACAAGGGTGGAGGGTCGATGATGCCCGTGAGCAACGTCGACCTGCCGGAGCGGATTTTCCTGCGCTGGCAATCGCTGGTGGAGCCGCAAGCCTACAAGATCCGCATCCCGATTCCGCAATGGGTGCGCGACGAGATGGTCAAGCCGGAGCGGGTGTTTTGCGAAGCCGACCAAGAAGACGTAACGCTGTATCGCAACAGAATAACTCTGGGTATGGCCCCCGGTGGCATCGTAAAGGTCTGGGTGGGAGCGGGCTGCCTGGGCTTCAAGGAAGTCGGGCGTTTTCAGGCGGAGATCGAGCCGCTGGGTCCGTACCGGGGCAAGAGCAACGGCCAGTACATTCCCATAGAGCCTGAGAACAAAGCCTATATCGACCAACACGGAATCCCCTATGGCACTTGGTAAGTTGACTCCACTCAAGCGCCTGACCATGCTGGCTTCGTTGATGTTCAGCCTGTGCGCCTGCGCCAGCGGGCCTAAGTCGCCCGCACCTCCCAAGCTGCCCTACAGCAGTTGGTACGTCGGTCTCGCCGCACCGCGCTTTATGGAGGTCTGGGTCGAGACCGTGGATGTGTTGGATCAACGTGGCTTGGCGTTCTTTCGTGTACATGGGGGGGTAGCCGGCTACACCCGCAAGCCCGAGGGTTGGCATAAGGGTGGGGGAAAAATGAAACCGATAAACAACGTCGACCTGCCGGAGCGGCTGTTCCTGCGCTGGCAATCGCTGGTGGAGCCGCAAGCCTACAAGATCCGCATCCCGATCCCGCAGTGGGTGCGCGATGAGATGGTCAGGCCGGAGCGGACGTTTTGCCAGGGTTCCAAAAAGTGGAAGGATGACTATCGAGACTCCATCACCTTAGGCATGGCCCCCGGCGGCATCGTCAAGGTTTGGGTGGGCGGGGCGTGCCTAGGCTTCAAGGAGGTCGGGCGTTTTCAGGCGGAGATTGAGCCGCTTGGGCCTCATCGCAATGGCAACGGTATTTACTACCGAGCACCGAAACCCGAAGCCCAAGCCTATATCGACCAGTACGGTATCCCCTATGGCACTTGGTGAACATCGGGTTCGATTATTTCAGTGCACTTTCCTTTAAATCAGTCGTTATATGTGCGAATAGAGGAGTAACGCCATGCAAACGGTCAGGCATGCGGGAAGTACCAGTAGCGCAGGGGATGCGGTGACCAAGGTGGTTTCTGCGGACAATGCCTTGAGGTGGGTTTCACCGGTTGAAAATGCCGAGTTCAAAATAACTGAGGATGGTGAGTTTCCGGAAATAGTCTTCGAGTTTCACGCGCAGGCAGTTGCCGACTGTACGTGGTCCTGGGTTATAGAGTGGGATGCAAAAGTCAGTGGCTTGAGGGAGCGGGCGCGCCAAGGGAATGCCCTACAGACATTCAAGGCATCAGGCTCATTTAATAACCGCAATAATGTGTGGGTCGCCGATTTATCCGGAAGCGTTCTAGGTGGAACGTTAACGGTGACTGTGGCGCTTGGCCAAAGGACACTCAGTCGGTCGGTGGTTATAAAAGGCGCAAACCCGAGTAAAGACAGCGTTGCGAATTACATAGCAGATCTCGAGGATATGAGTGGGTTTGAGAAGTTGCTGGAGCAGGAGACGGGCAGCAAACACTTCATCGAGTTGGATAGCGAACCCATTGTTGCCTTTGATAAAGGTTATGGCATCACCCAAATGACCAATCCAGCCCCGTCCTTTGAACAGGTTTGGAGTTGGAAGGCCAATATTCTGGCAGGCTCCTCCATATACAAGGATAAAGTGCGCGCCGCTAAACAATACCTTGGACAGGCAAGCCGGACGTACACCGATGAGCAGCTCAGGCATGAGGTGTTCAGCCGCTGGAATGGCGGTTCCTACCATGAGTGGGACGCTGCTGCCAGCTCCTGGGTCAGGAAGAAAAATACCCTCTGCGACAGCAATACCGGAAATATTGGCTGGTCAATGGATAAAGAAAAAAACAAAGGCAAAACCGAAAGCGAACTGCGGGAGCGAGATAAGGATACGTACAAGAAAGGCACAAAGGGCCAGTCTGCCGACCACCCGTGGGAATATAAGGGGGTGTGTTATGCGGATCATGTACTTGCAGAGTAGTTTCAGGTGCTTTTTGTTGATGTTGATGTTGATATTCGGCTGGGGGAGTACAGCTAACGCGCTGGATATTTCGCCGTTATCGTTTTCAGGCAACACCGACAGAACTGTCTACATCGATGCCGCGGATGGCGACGTGTATCGCCTGAGGCTCTACTCCGACGTGTCGGGCATTGTGTATGACAAGAAAAAACACAAGATCAATGGCGATGTTTATTTGCCTCTGTTTCAAGTCTCGGACTCTAACCCCGGCAAGCCTACGGCTTATTGCGGCGTCGGTCGTGAAGTTTGGTTGTATGTCTATAAGGTTCAAGGGGGCACCCTGAGCCCGATAACGCGGGTCCTTGTAAGCAGTTGCTTGCGCTCGATCTCATTGACCAGTCAGAACACCGGCGAACAGGCGCAAGACTTGGATTTTTCTTCAGTGCAATGGCATGAAACAGGCTTTTCCATTCAATGGTTTGCCAGGATCGATACGGCGGGAAAGTTATTGAGCTCAACAAACTATGTAGTGCACGACGGTGTGTTCTCGGCGCAGGACGTATTGGCTATTGAACATCCGGCGGATTGATCGACGCGGACTTTATAAGGAATAAGTAATGAAAGGCATCATTCGCACAGGTGATAAAACCACGGGAGGGGGCAGAGTCCTGTCGGGCTCTAGCGCCATGCAATTTGCAGGTCTTGCTGTCGCTCGCCAGGGTGATCCCGTGGAGTGCCCCGTGCCAGGTCATGGTCGGACGATAATTGCCGAAGGACATGGGACGTTTCGCGAGAATGGAGTGCCGTTAGCGTTTGATGGGCACCGCTGTGCGTGTGGGTGCGTGTTGATCACCTCGTTGCCCGCCGCGAGTGCAAATTAGTCATGCCGGTGCGACTGGATCAAATCCCAGGCAGGGCGCCACGACCAGCCCCCCCTCGGGTGTGGTTGTGGCTGGTGCTGCTGCCTCTGCTGCTGGTGGCCGCTATCGGCGTGGCGTGGGCGTGGGACATTGCGGCATGGCGCGAGAGGCCCTTGAACTACTGGGCGCAAGCGTCGGGCTTGGCGCTTTTGCTCTGGAGTCTGCTGAGCTTCGTCCGAGGCTTGGTGCATTTGGGGCAGCAACGGGCTGCGGACGGATGGGATCAAGCCCGAGAGGAAGATTCACTGCGCAAGACACGACGTGGTCGACGGTCTCAGCAAGTCCTGGGGGTGAGTGTGCACACCGGCCTGCGCGAAGCAGGGCAATCACCGGCAGCGCAACTGCACGCGTTCCTGAGTGGGGCCCAGGCGTTACAGAGTCAAGCTCCGCGCCAAGGTGGTGACCCTGTACGCCATAGCTACCTGCCATACGATCCCCATGAACCCCCTGAGCAGGTGCTGTTGCAGGTGCTCAACCAGGTACTCGCCGATCTGGCGCAAGCGTTGGTCCATCTGGCTGACGATACGCCGGTGGCATTGTTACTGGAGATCGATAGTGGTTTGCCGGAGTCTGTGCTGCGACGGGTATGGCGCCACGCGTGGAGTGAATCCGGTATCCGTCAGTCAGCGTCGCCGCTCGACAGTAGCGGCCTGGCAGCGCTGGACCATTGGCTTGATCAGCGCATTGCGGATCGGGGGTTGTTGATGGTGGTGGCGGTACAGTTTTCGCCGCAACCGCTTGAAGGTACGGCGGACGCCGCCGTTGGGGTGTTACTGGGCAACCGACTGACGCAAAACACCTTGCCTGCACTTGCCTACCTTCATCGACCGGAACTCGCACGCGAGCCTACCGCCGAGGCATTGCTGCCTGCAGTAAAGCAGGCTCTGAATTGGGTTTCGCTGGACGCCAAGGCAATCCAATACGTCTGGCGGGCGGGGATTGCCAGCGCACTGGATGCGGCAATTAACACGGTACTGGCACAAGTGTCCATGCCCGCAAACGCCCCTCAAGGGCTTTGTAACCTCGATACATTGCTGGGGCATCCGGGCGTAGCGTCACCTTGGCTAGCAATCGCTGCCGCTACGCAAAACCTAGAATTCGGCGCCGGGCCTCAATTCATTTTCAGCGCTGACAACTGCGGTCAAACGGGGCCGTGGGGCATGGTCTTGGCGCCCGTGTCACCGCTTCTGACAAAGGAATCTTGAATGCTGTCTCCACACACCGTAGGGATTGGGGTGCTTGTTGGCTTAGTGCTGGTGGCGGGTGGGCTCATCACCTGGCGTTTCCCTGAGTGGCTAGCAATTACTCCTGGCAGCGACGGTCAAGGCATTGGGTTGTGGGTGGTATCGATCGTTGCGTTTGTCAGCGTAATGCTGTTGGTGGCTTACCCTCTGCTCGGGCGTTCACTGGGGCGCGCTGCCTACCACCGGCAAGACGCCGATGATCTGCCCGCCCCGGCGCAACCTGATGCATCGCCCACTCAGGAGATGCAAAGTGTCGCGACCCTGAAGCAATACCTGCGCACCCACTACGGCCCCTTCTGGCGTCACAACGTCCGCCTGCTGCTGGTGGTCGGTGAGCCGGCGCAGATTGATGCTATCGCTCCGGGCCTGAGCACCGACCGCTGGCAGCACGGGCAGGATCTGGTGTTGCTGCTGGGTGGCAGTGTGCTGGATGCATCCGAGGACTTTTTTTGGCGCGACTTGAGTAGCCGCTGGCGTGGGCTGGACGGGGTGGTCTGGGCACTCACTGCCGAGCAAAGCGCCGATGCGGTGGCGATGGAGCAGGGCGCACTGGGCTTGCGCCGGCTCGCTCGGGAATTGGGCTGGCATCTGCCGCTGGCGATGTGGCAGGTGTGTCACAGCGCCTGGTCACAGCAAGGTCGCAACGTTCAAGCGGTGGGCTGTGAACTGCCCGCGGGTTGCACCGTGCAGGTGCTGGAAAAGCGTCTGCAGCAGTGGCTGGAGCCATTGCGCCGACAAGGCATTGCGCAGATGAACCAGGTGATGGGTCATGACTTTTTGTACCGCCTGTCCCGGGATCTGCAGGACGAGGGCATCCGCCGCTGGTCCCAGGTGGCGGCCCCCTTGCTGGGGCGGTTGGCGCAGGGGGTGCCGTTGCGCGGCGTGTGGTTCAGCCTGGCACTGGCACCGCGTACGGACACCTCTCACCCGCACGTTTGGCTGGCAGACCCGGCCTGGCAGGGCGTACTGGCGGCGCCGTCGGTCAAACGCCGCCTGGGCTGGAGTGTCCCGCGAGTCGGTTACGCCCTGGCCCTTGTCCTGGCGCTGTTGTGGGGGGCGGGGATGCTGCTGTCGTTTGCCACTAACCGTGCCCATATCGCCCAGGTGCAAGGCGTGCTGTTGGCCCTCGAACAGGCGCCGGCCGGTGATGGACAACGGCTGGCGTTCAACGCGCTGGTGACTGAACTGGACCGCCTGGATTACCGCGCCGCGCAAGGCGCCCCCTGGTATCAGCGTTTTGGTCTGAACCAGAACCCTGCATTGCTCGCGCTGTTGTGGCCACGTTATGTCCAGGTCAATAAGCGACTGTTGCTTGACCCCGCGCTAGCCTCTTTACAGCGCGAGCTCAGCGCGCTGGTCAAACTGCCGGCGGACAGCCCTGAACGCGCGCGGCGTGCTCCGGGGGCCTACACGCAGCTCAAGGCCTACCTGATGCTGGCGCGTCCCGACAAGGCTGACGCGAGGTTTCTCGCCGATACCCTGGGTGGCGCCGAGGAGGGACTGGCCCCCGGTTGGTGGCAGTTCTACGGCAAGCACCTGGCAGCGTACCCGCAGTGGCGCAGCGAGGCCGACCCAACGCTGGTGGCCCAAGTGCGCCAGGTGCTGCTCGGCCAGCTAGGGCAGCGCAACGCCGAAGCCAGTCTGTACCAGCAGGTGCTCGACGCGGCCGCCAACCACTACCCGGCACTGAGCCTGGGGCAGATGGTGGGTGTCACCGATGCCAGCGCGTTGTTCAGTAATCCGGCCGAGGTGCCTGGGGTCTTTACCCGGCAGGCCTGGGAGGGCCAGGTGCGGCAAGCGATCGATACCATCGCCGAGGCGCGCCGCGAGGAGATCGACTGGGTACTCAGCGACCAACCGGCTGCACTCGCCACGCACTTGAGCCCGCAGTTGCTGCGCGAGCGTCTCACCGCACGTTACTTCGAGGACTATGGCAGCGCCTGGCTGGACTTTCTCAATCGCCTGCGCTGGCAGCCAGCCAATAGCCTGGCGGATGTCATCGACCAATTGAGCCTGATGAGCGATACGCGCCAGTCGCCGCTGATTGCCTTGATGAACACCCTGGCTTACCAGGGCCAGGCAGGCACTCGTCACCAGGCCCTCGGCGACTCCTTGCTGCAGTCGGCGCAAAAGCTGGTGGGCCAGGACAAAGTGGCGCTGATCGACCAGCAGTTGCAGGAACCGCAGAGCCCGCTGGATGCCACGTTTGGCCCGTTGCTGGCGCTGCTCGGCAAGGACCCGCAAAGCAGGAATGACAGCCTCAGCCTGCAAGCTTTTCTCTCCCGCGTGACGCGGGTGCGCCTGAAACTGCAGCAAGTGAGCCATGCGCCGGATCCGCAGGAGATGACCCAGGCCCTGGCGCAGAGCGTGTTCCAGGGCAAGAGCGTCGACCTCACGGATACCCAGTCCTACGGCAGCCTGTTGGCCGCCAGCCTCGGAGCGGAATGGGCGGGCATCGGTCAGACGCTCTTCGTGCAGCCGCTGGAGCAGGCCTGGCAGCGGGTCTTGCAACCCTCGGCCGCGAGTCTCAATCGTCAGTGGCAGCGCTCGATCGGCAGTCATTGGCACAGCGCGTTCGCCGGCCGCTACCCGTTTGCCGCCACGCGTAGCGATGCTTCGCTGCCGATGTTGGGACAGATGATTCGCGCCGATTCCGGACGCATCGAACAGTTTCTGCAGCATCAGTTGGGTGGCGTGCTGCGCAAGGAAGGCAATCGCTGGGTGGCCGATTCGCGGCACAGCCAGGGCCTGCGTTTCAACCCGAAGTTTCTCGCGGCGATCAACCAGCTCAGTCACCTGGCCGATGTGCTCTATACCGACGGTGGCATGGGCCTGGGGTTCGAGCTGCAGGGCAAAGCGGTACGCGACGTGGTGCAGACCACCTTCATCCTCAATGGCGAGCGTCATCAGTACTTTAATCAGCGGGAGAACTGGCAGCGGTTCAACTGGCCTGGGCGCAGCGATCACCCGGGGGCGAGCCTGAGCTGGACCAGCATCAGTAGCGGCGAACGGCTGTTCGGTGACTACCCGGGCACCTGGGGCCTGATCCGACTGCTGGAGCAGGCCCAGGTCACGCCCCTGGATGACGGCGACAGCCGCTACCGCGTGGTGCTCAAGGCCGCAGATGGCCTGGGCCTGACCTGGCACCTGCGCACCGAACTGGGTGCTGGGCCGATGGCGTTGCTGCAGTTACGCGACTTCAGGTTGCCGTCGCGGATATTTCTTGAGGAGGGCGTAGAGCCCGAACCTTATGCACTGAACGGAAGTAATGAATGAGCCTGCAGACATTGATCGCCCGCTGCCTGGGGCAGCGCGATGCCACGGCCCTGGCCCGTTCCCAGGCCGAGCGCTGGGCAACCTGGTTGCTTCCCATCAGCGGCGAGTCGCCCGTAGGCCAGGACCCGGGCTATGACGATGACTTTCAGCACATGCGCGAAGAGGTCAACAAGTTGTCCGGTGCGGACCTGGAGCGAGTCGTGCAATGGGCGCAGAAGCTTCTCAAACACAATTGCAAAGACCTGCGCGTGGCCACCTACTACCTGTGGGCCCGCTTGCACAAAGACGGCGAGGCAGGGCTGGCCGATGGCCTCAATCTGCTGGCTGCGCTGGTCGATCGATACGCCGACCAGGTGCTGCCCGCCCGGCCCAACAGTCGCAAGGCTGCCTTGGAATGGCTGGCCGCCAGCAAGGTGCTGGACAGTCTCTCGCTGCACCCGGAGGTGGTCAAAAGTGAAGCCGAGCGTACGGTGGCGGCGCTGGTGTGGCTGGAGCAGGGCCTGGCGAACTGGCCAGAAAACCAGCGTCCGGAGCTGGGGCCACTGCACCGCGCGTTGTCCGTGCGGCTAGCGCAGTCTGGTGGTGTCGACGCATTGGTTCCGCAGCATAGCGCCGGTCACGAGGCGGGTGGACACAGAGCGGCGCCGCCGATTGCACCAATCAAGTCTGGACGCGATTTGCTCGACGCTGGCCGCGCCTTGGCCGCTTATCTGCGCGAACAGCCCCTGGGTTGGTTGGCGGCCCATCACCTGATGAAGAGCCTGCGTTGGGACACCGTGCATCAGGTCCCGCCGCAGGGCGCCAACGGCTTTACGCGCCTGGCACCACCGCGTAGCGACTGTCGGGCGCAACTCAAACGCCTGTATGTGCAACAGAACTGGAGTGAGTTGCTGGAGCAGACCGAGCGCATTTTTGCCGAGGGCGTCAACCACTTCTGGCTGGACCTGCAGTGGTACCTGTACCAGGCCCTGAGCAAACTGCCGCCACCTCAGGACAGCTGGGCCGCGATTGCCCGGCGTGACCTGGGCATGTTTCTCGAACGCCTGCCCGGACTGGAGCTGTTGTGCTGGAGTGACGGCAGCCCCTTGGCCGACGAGACCACCCGCGAGTGGATCACCCGGGACGTCAGTGGTAATCAGCCGCAGCAATGGCTGCCGGCACCGCTGGTCGCGACGACCACCGTCGATGCCGAGGTCCTGTCCCTGGAAGCCGAGGCGCTGGCCCAGGCCGACAGCGATGGCGTGGAATCGGCGCTGGCCTGGCTGGCGGCGCGCCCAGGGGTGCATAGCGGGCGCCAGCGCTGGCAGTTGCGGTTATTGATGGCGCGGGTCGCCGAGCAATACGGCAAGAACGATCTGGCCCTGCACCTGCTGAGTGAGCTGGATGCCTGCGCGCAACGCCAGGTCCTGGCGCAGTGGGAACCGGAATTGGAGTTCGAGGTCAAGGCCCGCCTGCTCAAACTCTTGCGTCTCAAAGCCCAGCGCCAGGACTCAGACAAACCGGCACTGGCCCAGCGCATGGAGGCCCTGCTGGCAGCGCTGGTGAGCATTGACCCGGTGCGTGCCGCCGTGCTCTGCACTTAACCCTCATTGACCAGGATGTTTGCTCAACACATGGAAAATCTGACATTGCGTTACTTCGACGCCGAGATGCGCTACTTGCGCGAAGCGGGCAAGGAGTTCGCGCAGGCCTTCCCGGACCGGGCGGCCCAACTCAACCTCGACAAACCAGGGGCACAAGACCCTTACGTGGAACGACTGTTCGAGGGTTTTGCTTTCCTTATGGGGCGGCTCAGGGAAAAGCTCGACGATGACCTGCCGGAGTTGACGGAGGGACTGGTCAGCCTGCTGTGGCCGCATTACCTGCGCACGATTCCCTCGTTGTCGGTCGTCGAGACTGCTCCCGGAGTATGCACAGATGAAGGGCAGCGAAGTGCTCGCCAAGGGGTTTGGCGTGCTGTCGCAACCCATCGGGCCACAGCGTACCCGCTGCAGCTACACCACCACCGAAGACCTGACGCTGCAGCCATTGGCCCTGCAATCCCTGCGTCTGGCGTACGAACCGGACGGACGTTCGGTGCTGCGCCTGGGTTTTGCCTGTGGTGCCTTGGCGGACTGGAGCCAGGTCGACCTCAGTCGCTTGCCGCTGTACCTCAATGCCGACGCGCCGCTGGCCAGCGCGCTGCACCAGGCACTGACCCTGAACGCTCAGGCGCTGTATGTGCGTTGGCCCGGCGCAGAACGCGAGGCATTGGACGGGCACTTCGCGGCCAAGGGCTTCGCCGACGAGGATCGCTTGTGGCCCAAGGGCGACAGCGCCTTCAGCGGTTATCAGTTGCTGCTGGAATATTTCACCTTTCGCGAGAAGTTCATGTTCGTCACGCTCTGTGGTCTCGAGCACGTGCACGTTCCTCCCGGTACCAGTGGCTTCGAACTCGAGGTGGTACTGCGTGAAGCCTGGCCGCAGGCGTTTGCCCTGAGCGCCGAACACCTGCGCTTGCATGCGGTGCCGGTGATCAACCTGTTTGCGCTGGAAGCCGATCCGCTGAATCTGGCGCCCTTGCAAACCGATTACCTGCTGCGGCCAATGCGATTGCAGGACGGTCACACCGAGATTTACTCAGTGGATCGGGTCTCGTCCACCCGGCAGGGTGCCCGCCACGACTACGTACCTTTCAGCAGCTTTCGGCACAAGGGTGGCATGCTGCGTGACGAAGCCCCGGAGCGCTATTTCCATACGCGCTTGAAACGCGGCGCCAACGGCCGGCATGACACCTGGCTGATTCTTGGCGGCGAAGGTTTCGACGCCGATCAACTGGAAAATCGCGAGAGCTTGTCATTGCGCCTGACCGGCACCCACGGGCAGTTGCCGCGCAAGGCCTTGCAAAGTACCTCCCTCGATACCCTGGTGCAATCGACCCAAGTCGGTCTGCGGGTGCGCAATCTGTGTGCGCCGACCATGCCGTGCTACCCGCCGAACCGTGATCGTTTTCATTGGCGCGTGCTCAGTCACCTGGGCTCCAATTTCCTACCCATGCTCGACAGCGCCGAAGTGCTGCGCGGCACTCTGGCGCTGTACGACTGGACGGGAAGTGAGCTGAATCGGCGGCGTCTGGCGGCCATCATCGAAGTCCGCCACCACCTGATCCAGCGTTTCGAAAAAGGCTTCCTGCTGCGTGGGGTGGATATCGAAGTCACCCTGGATGCCAATGGTTTTTGCGGTGAGGGCGACATCAGCCTGTTCGGCGAAATGCTGCACCGATTTTTTGCCGTGTATGCCGATATTCATTTGTTCAACCAGCTCACGCTGATCCTGCAACCTACTGGAAAGTGCCTGCGATGGAACGAGAACCACAGTCAGCGTATTCCCGGCTGAAAGCCTCCGGTCTGCTGGAAGCATTGCGGGGGCAGGTAGCCGAGGCCAATTTGTACCGCTTCTGTCAGTTGCTGGAGCAAGCACTGCCCAATCACCCGCCGCTGGGCAGCACCACACGGCCGGCGGATGACCCGGTGCGCTTTCGCCCGGACCCTGGCATGGGATTCCCCGCCAGTGAGCTCAAGGCCATCGAACCTTGCGCGACCGATCCTAATGGCCCGGCGACGGTCCGCACCCGCCTACTGGGCCTGTACGGTGTCGACTCGCCAATGCCGACGAGTTTTCTCGACGACATTGCCCAGCGACGGGAGGGGCATGAGGCGCTGGAAGCCTTCCTCGACATCTTCAACCACCGGATCTTTACCCAGTTCTACCGCATCTGGCGCAAGTACTCCTACCCAGCGACGTTCGAAAGCGGCGGCAGCGATGCCACTTCGCAATGCCTGCTGGGCCTGATCGGGTTAGGGATTCCCGGTACCGCGCAACAGATCGCCACCCCCATTTCACGCTTCCTGGCGCTGCTCAGTGTCATGCGGCTGCCAACCCGCAACGCTGAAGGCGTAGTCGCCCTGGTCAAACTGCTGGCACCCGATACCCAGGCCCGCGTGACGCCGCATTGGCCGCAGAAAGTGCCGTTGGTCCAGCCGGCCAGTCTATGTGCAGGCCGTCCGGTGTGTCTGTCCCAGGGCACGCCACTGGGGCGTGCCGGGCAAGACGTCAATAGCCAGATGCACCTGGCGCTGTTTACCGACGATGCAGTCCAGGCCCGGGGCTGGTTGCCGGGCGGCCGCTTGCACAGCGACCTGTTGGTGTTGCTGCGGGTCTACCTGGGTTGGCGGTGCACCGCACGCCTGCAGTTGTCGTTACCGGTGCGCAGCCTGCCACCGCCACTACTTGGCAGCGCCGAAGTGCTGCTGGGCAAGACCGCCATGCTGGGGCTGGGCAGTTCGGCCAAGGCCGCTGCGCAGCACGCGAGCATCACGATCAACTTGGGTCGATATCAAGGCCTGCACATCAACCCCAAACTCAGAGAGGCACAGCATGTCGCGTACCCTGTTTAATGCATTGATGCTGGTGGCGCTGGGTGCGTCGCTGAGCGGTTGCGCAATGACCCAGGCGATATCGGATACCAGCAGCGCCACCGCGCGGGCAATTTTCTACAAACAAGTGAAAACCCTGCACCTGGACTTCACTGCTCGCGCGTCGATCAACACCGCAGCGGATGAAATGAATGCGCTGGCAACATCAACCCTGGTGCGCGTCTACCAATTGCGCAGCCGTGATGCGCTGGACCGCACGACCTACGCCGCGCTGGTTGACGAGGGGACCCGCGCGCTGCAGGCCGACCTGCTGCATGAACAGGCTCTGGTGGTAAAGCCCGGGGAGGGCGCGCAATTGAGCGTGGCGCTGGATAAAGACGCGCAATTTATCGCAGTGGCCGCGCTATTTCGCGAGCCGGATACACAGGCCGCGACCTGGCGCCTGGTCCTGAGGCGTGACGATCTGGATCCGGACCGAGCCCGGGTCATCGAACTGGCGGACAACCGGCTGAGCCTGCGTCCGCTGGCGAAGGACTGAGGCATGGCTAACCCACCTTCGCTCTACGAAATACTCCTGCAGAACTTCGATGGCGAGCTGGATCTGCAGCGCGTCAACGAAGAGGACCAAGCGATCCTGTCGGTACTCGACAACCTGCAACGCATCCTCAACAGCCGCGCCGGCACTCTGGACCATCTGCCGGACTACGGTCTGCCGGACATGGGGCTGATCCTGCAGGGGCTGCCGGCCACCGCGCAGGAACTGATACGGACCACGGCCGCTACGCTGCTCAAGTACGAACCTCGCCTGGCCGCGTTGAACATTGAACTGTTGCCGCAGGTGTTACCCGGCCATCTGGACTATGCCCTTGACCTGCAACTCAAGGGCGGCGCGCGGGTCGCCTTCGGCACCACCCTGGCCCCCGAAGGCAAGGTGCTGGTGCGCCACTTGAAGCGCCAGCAGTCACTGGTGTGATACCTCCAACCATAAGGACCTCCGATGACCGGGTTGTTTGAAATGCATGTGCGCGTGGGCAACGATCCGCGCGGTTTTGCCGAGTTCCTGGTGCTGCGCGATGAACTGGCCAAGCTCAGCCATCCGGCGCGCCCCGATGTGGACTGGGCGCTGGTCGAGCAGTTGTGCCTGACGCTATTTCAAAAGAACGGCGCGGAACTGCAAACCGTCGCCGCCTTTGCCTTGGCCCGAAGCCATCGCCATGGCCTGGAAGGCATGGGACAAGGCCTTGAACTGGTAGCGACGCTGTCAGAGCAGTGGCTGAACCTGTGGCCGCCAATGGCGGCGGCCCGCCTGGATATTCTCGCCTGGCTGTTCAGTCAGTTGCCGCCATTGCTGCGCAGTCTGGTACTCGATACCCGAGACTTGCCTGCACTGGTTGATTTGGATGGGCAACTGGCGCGCCTCGTGCAACGCCTGGAACACCAGGTGTCGGCGCCTCTGGTGACCTTGCAGACACTGCGTCAGCAGGTGCATAACCTGATGCAGCGCCTGCAACGCAACGTATTGCCCGACCCGACGCCGTACGGGATCTGGATGCCCCAGGCGGAACCGGAGCGACGCTTGCCAGTGGTGATCCTGAGCCAGCCACCGGCACTACCGAGCCGGGAACCCCGCCGTACTCGACGCACGCCTTGGCTACTGGCACTGGTCGCCACGCTCCTCCTGGCGTGCGGGTTGGCCTGGAACAGTGGCTGGCGCCTGGCGGCTGACAGTGAAGGCCGATATTACTGGGTCAACAACAGCCATCAGGCACAACCCAGGCTAGAACCATTGCGTCTGCAAGGCTTGTTCGATGCCGGTAGCGCTGAGCTCAAGCCTGAAGCGAGCAACTCACTGCTAAAGGCCCTGGAGGTGTTCAAACCTCGGCCTGACTGGCTGATCGTGATCATCGGGCACAGTGACGCCACGGGCAGTGCCGAGCACAACCTGCAATTGTCACAAGCCCGGGCATCGGCCGTGCGTAGCTGGATGCAACGTTTGGGCGACATCCCGGACAGTTGCCTGGCGGTTCAGGGGTATGGGGCGAACCATCCACTTGCCAGTGACCGGACCGAGGCTGGACGGGCCGCCAACCGCCGTGTGGAGATTCGCCTGCTACCTGCGTCGGGAGCCTGCGCAGCAGCCTCTGTCGAGACCGGCGATTCTCACACCTCCTGACGTTGTCTACGGCGCAGTACAGCGAGGCTGCCGGGTTTTACCGGCGAAAATAGATTTAAGATGCGATAACGCTCAATTATTCCATCTTATAAACAGCGATTTAGGTAGCTGTGTATTGAATGAATCTGGTACGTAAATACATGGTACGTACCACGTTAATAAAACCCTCTGAAAATGCCCTCGGCGCAGCGCCGCAACCACCCGCCAGGCTGTAGACCGCGAAGCCTCGGAGCAGGAGTGGCAGATGATCAGTGCCGACTTTGCCGAAGGCACCCGCGCCATGCTGGAGTGACGAGTGCCGGTGTTTATCGGTGCGTAGAGATTTGCCTGATCAGGCGCGCTCGGTTGTCACGAAATGAAAAGCCATTGTCGTCTGATGAGAAGCGGTGCCGCAGGCTGAGTCCTACAGTCCAATCAGCACAATTCGATGCCGCACGCCAATCTTGCAATGGAGAATAAGAAAACATGGCCAGAGCCGTCCGCTTTTACGAAACCGGTGGTCCCGAAGTCCTTCGCTATGAAGAGGTCGAAGTCGGCGAACCCGGTCCCGGCCAGGTTCGTCTTCGTCATGTGGCGGTCGGCCTGAACTATGCCGACACCTACTTTCGCAACGGCACCTACCCGATCCCGATGCCCAATGGTATGGGCGTGGAAGCTTCCGGGGTGGTCCAGGCTATTGGTGAAGGCGTCACCAACGTCCAGGTTGGCGATCGTGTCACCTACACCGGCTTTCTCAACACCCTGGGGGCCTACAGCACCGAGCGCCTGATCCCGGCCGCGCCGCTGATCAAGCTGCCGGAAACCATCAGCTTCGAAACCGCAGCCGCGATGACCATGCGTGGCCTGACGGCGTCGTACCTGATGCGCCGCATCTACGATTTCAAACCCGGTGACAGCATTCTGCTGCACGCCGCCGCCGGTGGCGTGGGCCTGATCGTTTCGCAATGGGCCAAGCTGCTGGGCCTGACCGTGATCGGTACGGTGTCGACCGAGGCCAAGGCCGAAGTCGCCCGCGCTCACGGTTGCGACCACGTGATCAACTACAGCCACGAAGACGTTGCCCTGCGGGTGCGTGAATTGACCGATGGGGTAGGGGTCAACGTGGTGTTCGACAGCGTTGGCAAAAACACATTCATGGGCTCCCTCGATTCCCTCAAGCGCCGTGGCCTCCTGGTGTGCGTCGGTACCGCTTCGGGGCCGATCCCGCCATTCGACCCAGTGCTGCTGGCGATCAAGGGCTCGTTGTTCATGACCCGTCCGGCGCTGGCGGACTACATCTCGGACCCGGCAGAGAAGGCCGCCCTGGCCGGTGAGCTGTTCGACCTGGTCGGCAGCGGCAAGATCAAGATCGAGATCAACCAGCACTACGCCTTGCAGGACGCCGTCCAGGCCCATCGGGACCTGGAGTCACGCAAGACCACGGGCTCGTCGATTTTCGTCATCTAAGGGGGCCGCCTGCCATGAGAGTCGAACAATTGACCTGCAACATCGGCGCGGAACTGATCGGCGTGAACCTCGCCGATGCGGTCCACGACGACGGTCTTTTTGCCGAGATTCGTGCCCAGTTGCTCAAGCATCGGGTGGTGTTCCTGCGCAATCAGGACATCAGCCGCGCCGAGCACGTGGCCTTCGCCCGCCGTTTCGGCGAGCTGGAGGACCACCCGGTGGCCGGCAGCGACCCGGACCACCCGGGCCTGGTGCGCATCTACAAGAATCCCGACCAGCCGATGGACCGTTACGAAAATGCCTGGCACACCGACGCCACCTGGCGTGAAGCCCCTCCCATGGGGTGCGTGTTGCGCTGCGTGGAGTGCCCGCCGGTGGGGGGCGACACCATGTGGGCGAACATGGTGGAGGCCTACGCGCGGCTGCCAGAAGACGTGAAGCTGAAGATTGCCGGGCTGCGTGCACGCCACAGTATCGAAGCGAGTTTCGGTGCCGCCATGCCCATCGAAAAACGCCTGGCGCTCAAGGCTATGTACCCCGATGCCGAGCACCCGGTCGTACGGACCCATCCGGAAACCTTGGAAAAGGTGCTGTTCGTCAACGCCTTTACCACCCACTTCAGCAACTACCACACCCCGGATCGGGTGCGTTTCGGCCAGGACGCCAACCCGGGAGCCAGCGAACTGCTGCGTTACCTGATCAGCCAGGCCCATATCCCCGAGTTCCAGGTGCGCTGGCGCTGGCAGCCCAACAGCATCGCGATCTGGGACAACCGCAGCACCCAGCATTACGCCGTCATGGACTACCCACCGTGCCATCGCAAGATGGAGCGGGCCGGGATCATCGGCGACAAGACTTACTGAAACACCGCAACGGCATTCGCACTCGTACAAGCGCTGCCCGGCACGATCCCGGGTGCGCGAACAACCATAATAAAAGGAGTAACTCATGCAATTTTTTGACGATTCCCTGCACCCGGAAACCATGGAGAAGGTGGTCATCACCGTGGCCCCTTACGGCCCGGAGTGGATGCCCGAAGACTTCCCGGAAGACATCCCCCTGACCATGGATGAACAGGTGCAGAAAGCGGTCGATTGCTATGAGGCAGGTGCCACGGTCCTGCACATGCATGTGCGTGAACTGGACGGCAAGGGTTCCAAGCGCCTGTCCAAGTTCAACGAACTGATTGCCGGCGTACGGGAAGCCGTGCCGGACATGATCATCCAGGTCGGCGGCTCGATTTCCTTCGCCCCGGAAAGCGATGGCGAGGCGGCCAAGTGGCTGTCGGACGACACCCGGCACATGCTGGCTGAACTGACGCCCAAGCCCGACCAGGTCACGGTGGCGATCAACACCACCCAGATGAACATTATGGAACTGCTGTATCCGGAGTACCTGGAGGGCACTTCCCTGGCCAACCCGGGCATCCAGGCCGCGTACAGCGAAATGACCGTACCGGCCGGCCCGGCCTGGGTTGCCGAACACTTGCGCCGCCTGACCGCCGCCGGTGTGCAGCCGCACTTCCAGCTGACCGGCATGCACGCCCTGGAATCCCTGGAGCGCCTGGTGCGCAGGGGTATCTACATGGGGCCGTTGAACCTGACCTGGATCGGCATCGGCGGCGGCTTTGACGGCCCGAATCCATTCAACTTCTTCAACTTCATCCACCGCGCGCCGGACGGTTGCACCCTGACTTCCGAATCGCTACTCAAGAACGTCATGCCGTTCAACACCATGTCGATGGCGATGGGGCTGCACCCGCGCGTGGGCAATGAAGACACTATCATTGATCACAAGGGTGATCGTTTCAGCTCGGTTGCGCAGATTCAGCAGACCGTGCGCATCGCTCATGAGCTGGGGCGCGAGATCGCCAGCGGCAAAGAGGCCCGCGAGATCTACCGCATCGGTGTGCAGTACCAGAGTATTGAAGAAACCCTGTTGGCCAATGGCATGGCCCCCAACCGCAAGGTGGGCGAGAAAGGTGTGCCGCAACGCGGCTGATCGTTGACGCGGGGGAAGTCCAAGGCTTCCCCCGCGCTGCGTTGCTACAAGCTCGATAACAACAATTACAACAATGTTTCGAGGAGGCTGAATGGCCTTTCATCCCATTGCCGCAGACGATGACGACGCCAGTGGTGTCGGTGTTGCGCGCAAATATGCCTGGATCGTCTTTGCCCTGACGTTCGGCCTGTTGATTTCCGATTACATGTCGCGCCAGGTGCTTAACGCGGTCTTCCCGATGCTCAAGGGCGAGTGGGCCCTGAGTGACGGCCAGTTGGGGCTACTCAGCGGTATTGTGGCGCTGATGGTCGGCTTGCTGACATTCCCATTGTCGCTGATGGCGGACCGCTTCGGTCGGGTCAAGAGCCTGGCGTTGATGGCGCTGTTGTGGAGCCTGGCAACCCTGGGTTGCGCGTTGGCCCAGGACTATCAGCAGATGTTCATTGCCCGCTTCATGGTGGGCGTGGGCGAGGCGGCCTACGGCAGCGTGGGGATCGCCGTGGTGATCTCGGTGTTTCCCAAGCACCTGCGTGCCACCCTGGCCAGTGCGTTCATGGCCGGCGGCATGTTTGGTTCGGTGCTGGGCATGGCCCTGGGCGGTGCCATTGCGGCCAAGCTGGGCTGGCGCTGGTCGTTTGCCGGCATGGCGTTGTTTGGCCTGGTGCTGGCGGTGCTGTACCCGATCATCGTCAAGGAGGCACGCATTGCGCCACAACGGGCCAACCAGGCAGCGAACAAGGTCGCCGCGGCGGTCAAGCGGCCGCTGCGTACCCTGTGCTCCAGCCCGTCGGTGATTGCTGCCTATATCGGCAGTGGCTTGCAATTGTTCGTCGGCGGCACGGTGATTGTGTGGATGCCCAGCTACCTCAACCGTTACTACGACATGGCCACCGACAAGGCCGGTGGCGTCGCGGCGATCATCGTGTTGTGCAGCGGCGCCGGGATGATCCTGTGCGGCATGCTCAGCGATCGCCTGTGCCGGCAATCGGCGCAACGCAAGGTGTCCCTGGCCATCGCCTATTGCCTGGGCAGTTGCCTGCTGCTGTCGGCGGCGTTCGCCTTGCCGCCGGGTCCTGCCCAGTTGCTGCTGATCTGCCTGGGGATGCTGATTGCGGCCGGGACGACCGGTCCTGCCGGGGCCATGGTTGCCAACCTGACCCATTACTCGGTGCATGGTACGGCCTTTGCCACATTGACCCTGGCCAACAACTTGCTCGGCCTGGCCCCGGGGCCATTCATCACCGGCAAGGTGTCGGATGTGATCGGCCTGCAAGCGGCGTTTCAACTGGTGCCACTGGTGAGCATCGCGGCGGCGGCGGTGTTCTTTTACGCCAAGTGTCACTACCACAAGGATATTGCCCGGCTTCAGGGCGAACAGGTCGACGATTCGGTTGGCCATGCGGTTGTAGAGGTGAAAGTGTGAGTGCTCGTTTACAGATTGATGTGTTTTTCGATTTCATCTGCCCCTGGTGCCTGATCGGCAAGCGCCAGCTGGAGCGGGCCCGGGCGCTGCTGCTCAGCCAGCAACCCGAGGTGCAAGTCATTGTTCAGTGGCACGGCGTGCAACTGTTGCCCCACATGCCGGTCGGCGGGCAGCCCTTCGCCGAGTTCTACAGCCACCGCCTGGGCAGTGCCGAAGCCGTCAGCCAACGCCAGGCCCAGGTCAAGCAGGCGGCGGAGGCGGTGGGGGTGGACATCGATTTCAGCCGCATCGCGACCATGCCCAATACCGCCGATGCCCACCGTTTGCTGGAACGGGCCAGTCAACTGGGCTCGCCAGCGCAGCGTGATGCCTTGCTGGAGCGCTTTTATGGCGCCTACTTCCAGCAGGGTGATGACCTGGGATGCCGGCAGACCCTGCTGGCCATCGCCCAGGACTGCGGATTCGAGGCCGCGGCGGTCGAGGACTGTCTGCGTGGCGATGGCCAGGCGTTTGTCGGCAATGGCGCCGGCGCCGCCAGCGGTGTGCCGTGTTTTCAGTTCGATGGCCGACTGACGGTGGTTGGCGCGCAGCCGGCCGAAGCCCTGCTGGGCGCGATGCACGAAGCCCTGCTGGAAAGCGCGCGTGAGCGGCAGCCGGCATGAGCCGGCGGGTCCCTGTGCCTGCCGGAAAATTCCCGCAGGCAGGCGCTCGCGCACTGCTGGAACTGGAGGGTAAAAGCCTGGCGCTGTTCAACGTCGACGGCGAGCTGCTGGTGATTGACGACAGCTGTCCCCATCAGGGCGCGTCGTTGTGTGGCGGGCGCCTTGAGGGGCGGGTGATTCAATGCTGCGCCCACGGCCTGCGCTTCGATCTGCGCACGGGCTACCTGCTCAATTCCACCGCACTCAAGGTGGCCCAGTATCCGGTCGAGGTCATCGACGGCCGGGCATTCATCGTTTTCCCTTGCGAGGAGTCCGCGCCATGAGCGCCATCGCCCTTACCCGTATTCATAGCCGCACCCGCGAGCTGGCGCCGGGATTTGTGGTCAGCCTGATCGTCGCCGCGGCGGCGTCGTTCCTGTCCGAGCACTACGGTGCGCCGGTCATGCTGTTTGCCTTGCTGCTGGGCATGGCCCTGAACTTTCTTGCGGGTGAAGGAACCTGCAAGGCCGGTATCGAGTTCACCGCCCGTACCGTGTTGCGCATTGGCGTGGCCTTGCTGGGCATGCGCATCACCCTGGAACAGATTGCCGCGCTGGGCTGGAAACCGGTGGCCCTGGTGGTGATTCTGGTGGTGGTGACCATCGGTGTCTCGGTAATCGCCGCCAAGGCCCTGGGGTTCCAGCGCCTGTTCGGCATGCTCACCGGTGGCGCCACCGCAATCTGCGGCGCCTCGGCGGCCCTGGCGCTGGCGGCGGCCTTGCCCAACCACCCGCAGAAAGAACGGGCCACGCTGTTCACGGTGATCGGCGTCTCGGCGTTGTCGACCCTGGCGATGATCCTGTACCCGATGATCGCCAATTGGCTGGAGTTGTCGCCGCAAGTGGCCGGGGTGTTCCTGGGGGCAACCATCCACGATGTCGCCCAGGTGGTAGGGGCCGGCTACAGCATGTCGACCGAGACGGGGGATACCGCCACGGTGATCAAGTTGATGCGCGTGGCCATGCTCCTGCCGGTGATCGTCTGTGCGGCCATGGTCACCCGCATGCAAGGCGCCGACCCCACGGGCAAGCGCCCGCCGTTGTTGCCCTGGTTTGCCGTGGGCTTCCTGTTGCTGGCCTGTATCAACAGCACCGGCTGGGTCGCCCCGGTGGTGCAGGGCACGGTCAATGAACTGTCACGCTGGTGCCTGGTGGTGTCCATCAGCGCCCTGGGGATGAAGACCCAGCTCAAGGAGCTGGCTGCGGTGGGGATCAAGCCGATCCTGCTGATGGTGGGGGAGACGGTGTTCCTGGTGGTGTTGGTGCTGTTGTTGCTGCACTGGGGGTTGTAACGCCTGCGCAAAGCTCTCGACCGGTGCCACAAGCGTCGGTTTTTTCGGCGGTGACTGTGCCAGCGGTCGCCGTTTTTTTTTGCCCAGATATCCAACTATGTTGGCTGTGCTGGCCCCATCGCGGGCAAGCCCGCTCCCACGGGGGCTCATACCTGTGGGAGTGTGCTTGCCCGCGATGACGGTCCAGAGCGTACTCAGCCCGTGCCGGCGCCTACAGTTCTCCGGGGAGGTCGGTCGGCAGTTTGTTGCCCTGCTTTTGCGCGCTGCGCCATGCCGCCGGGGGCATGCCGAATTGGGTGATGAACCAGCGGGTGAAGGAACTGGCCATGGAGTAGCCGAGCATGTCGGCGATGCGTCCCAGGGAGTAGTTCGGGTTGTCCAGGTAACGCAGCACCAGGTCGCGCCGGACCTCGTTGATCAGGTCGTTGAAGGCGCAGCCATCTTCCTTGAGCCGGCGCTGCAGGGTGCGTACGTTCATGCCCTGGGTCTGGGCGATCTGCTCGATGGTCGCGCGGCCCATGGGTAGCAACAGATAGATCGCCTTGCGCACCTCGAACAACATCGAGGCGCCCTCGTGGCTCAGCAACGAATCGAGGTAGCTCTGGGCGTAGCGGGCCATGGCCGGGTCGGCATGGGGGTTGGTCATGTCGAGGCTGGCGTCGGAACACACAATTCCGTTGAACTCGCTGCCGAACTCCAGGGTGCAGCCGAACAGCCGCCGATGCAGTTGCAGGTTGTCGGGAGGCTGGTGGGTGAAGTTGACGCTGTAGGGGTGCCAATGGCTGCCCAGCAGGGCGGCGCACAGGCGGAACATCACCCCGATCGCCAGCTCGGTGGCCTGGCGCGAAGGCATGGGTGTCTCGGTGACCACTTCTTCGCGAATGAGCACCATCTTGCCGGCTTCTTCGATGAAAATCGCCAGCGAATCGTTCATCAGGTGGCGATAGTGCACCACCACTTGCAGGGCATCGCGCAAGGTCCGCTGGTGGCTGAGCAGCAGGCTGACCACGCCGAAGTCCGAAAGCTGGCGCGACTCGGCCATGCTCAGGCCGAAGCTCTGGCAGCCACTGGCCGCAGCCGAGTCTTCCAGCAGGCGCACGGCGGCATCGATCGGGATGCGCTGTTCCGGGGCGAGCAACTGGGCGCGGCTGAGGCCGACCCCGGCCATCACATCGCGTGGGTTGAACCCTAGGTACTGGGTGACTTCCAGGTAGTTGGTCAAGACGGCGGCGCGAACAAGCTTGGTCATGCGGAAGTCTTTCCTGAGCCGATTGCGATGGAAGCGAGCGGGGCGACTATATCCAGCACCTGATCAATTGAACAGTTTTGAAGTCAGCAATAGTCTGCCGCCGATTGTGCCCCGGGGCAGGTACGCTGACACCCGCCATCGGCGTCCACCCCTTGATTACAGTGGCCTGGCGCGCATCTGTCGAGTTTTGTGACCAACGGTCGTGCCGTCGCCCTGGCGGCAAATTTGTCATCAAAAGAAAAGTCACTGACGTCCAATGAAAAGCGTCGGGGGTAGGCGCTCTTTAATGTCAGCACTACAAAAAGCTTCTGGCGATAGAGCCAGTCGAGTCATCGAGAAAGCGTAGGTGTTGAAGTGGATAAACTGCAGACTGCCGCAACCGTTTTGATCGTACCGGGCTTGCGCGACCACGTTGCCGAGCATTGGCAAACGTTGCTTGCCGAGCAACTTTGCAAGGTGCGCAGCGTTCCCCCACTGACCACCGACAAACTGGACTGCGCCAAGCGCGTCGAGGCGATCCAGCACGCGCTGGAGCAGATCGACGGGCCGGTGATCCTGGTGGCCCACAGTGCCGGTGTGCTGATGGTTGCGCACTGGGCCGCCCGCCACACCCGCGCGATCAAGGGCGCCCTGTTGGTCGCACCACCGGACCTCGATGCCGCCTGGCCGCAAGGCTATCCGTCCCCCGAAACCTTGCGCACCCAAGGCTGGGACCCGCTACCCAATGGCCCGCTGCCGTTTCGCAGCCTGGTAGCCGCCAGCACCAATGATCACCTGGCCAGCCTCCAGGCCGTGCAACGCATGGCCCAGGGCTGGGGCGCCGAACTGCGCAACGTCGGCGCCGTCGGTCATCTCAACCCGGCTGCGGGCTTCGGCCCCTGGCCACAGGCCTACACCCTGATCCAGGAACTGGATCGTTAGTTCAGGCACCGCAAGACCCCGAGTCAACCGGCCAAGGCCCTCATTGCTGATCAGCGTCAACCCCTGGAACAAGGGGTGACGAGAGGGCGGCTGCGCTTAAAACAACTACAAAAAGGCGGAGACACGTTAATGCACAACAATAAGAGTCACGGCTTCACCCCATCGCGTTACACCTTGCTGGCCTCAGCCATCCTCGCCGCCAGCATGCCGGTCGCCCACGGTTTCGAGCTCGATACGGGGAACCCGGACTGGACCGCGCGTCTGGACAACACCGTCAAGTACAACTACGGGGTGCGCACTGAAAGTGCCGACAAACGCATGTTGGCGACGCCCAACAACAACGATGGCGACTACAACTTTCGCAAGGCCGGTACCAACATCAGCAACCGGATCGACCTGTTGACCGAGATGGACGTGGTCTACAAGAACAGCATGGGCTTTCGGGTCAGCGCCGCCAGCTGGTACGACAAGGCCTATGAAAACGTTGGCTCGAACTCCAATCCGTTCGTCAACGGCAACGATGCACGCTCCGGCCTGGTGGCCAATGACCCGCGCCTGGCGGGCGTCACCGGCGACAATGTCGGCAACGGCAGCCCGCACCTGAGCAACTACGCCCAGCGTTACTACACCGGACCGTCCGGGGAAATCCTCGACGCCTTCGTGTTCTACAGCACCGAAGTGGGCGAAGAGTCGTTGCTCAGCGTCAAGGCCGGCCAGCACAACGTATTCTGGGGCGAAACCCTGCTCAACCCGGTGCACTCGGTCAGCTACGGCCAGTCGGGCCTGGACCTGGCCAAACTGTCGGCGTCGCCGGGCACTGAGGCCAAGGAGCTGTTCGTTCCGCGTAACCAGCTGTCGATGTCGTTCACCGTGAACCCGGAACTGACCGTCGGCGCGCAGTACTTCCTCGATTGGGACGCCGCCCGCTTGCCGGAAGCCGGCACCTACTATGGCGGTTCCGACCTGGTGGGTTTCGGCGCGCAATCGTTCCTGCTCGGCAACACCAACTCCGTGGTCCCGGGCAGCCCGCTGGGCTGTGGCCTGGCACCGTGCAACGGGTTGACCAACGTGCGTCGCGGGCATGACCTGACGCCGGGCAGCAGCGGTGACTGGGGGGTGATGGCCAAATGGTCTCCGGCTTGGCTGGACGGGACCCTCGGCGCCTACTACCGCAACACCTCGGACATCCTGCCGCAAGCCTGGTTGAACGCCACCGGGCTGACCTCGGCCAACCCCAACGGCACCCGTCCAGCCGGGCAGGTGCCGGCCGTGGTCAACACCCTCAACTCGTTGAGCACCAGTACCTACCAAATGGCCTATGCCGACAACATCCGGGTGTTCGGCCTGAGTCTGTCCAAGGATGTGGGCGGGGTGAGCGTGGGTTCGGACCTGAACATCCGCCACAACATGCCGCTGGCGAGTATTCCGGCGATTGTCAGTTCTTCGGGGCCGCTGGGCCTGGGCGCCGGCCTTGGCCTGTTGCCGGCCCGTACTGCCGCCACCGGTGTGGTCTATGACGCCCCGAGCCGGGGCGACAGCATGAGCGCCACCGGTGACACCTTGCACTGGACCCTCAACGGTCTGATGAGCCTGCCGAAAACCCCGCTGTTCGACTCGGCCAACCTGCTCGCCGAGCTGTACTACAGCAACCTGCTCAAGCTCGATGACAAAAACGAAGCGCTGTACAAGGGCAACGGCAGCTATCGTGGAATTGATGCGCCGACCCGCGACAACTGGGGTCTTGCCGTCAACTTCACGCCCACCTGGTACCAGGTGTTCCCGGGGGTCGACCTCAACATGCCGCTGTCGGTCAACGTCGGGCTGGACGGTGTATCGCCTGTCTCCGGCGGCGGCGCCAAGGACACCGGCAACTACGCCGTGGGCGTCGGCGCCGTGGCGTACAACAAATACTTTGTCGACCTCAAGTACGTCGATTCCTTCGGCAAGTCCGACAAGTGTGACAACAGCGGTTCGAGCACCGGCGCAGCCAATGCCGGCAGCGGCGACGGCTCGACTCCGAATGCCTTCAGCGGTAACGAAAACTACGCCTGTTATGGCGGGGGCTACTCAGCCTTTTCCGGTGGCGGAGCCACTACCGAAGACCGTGGCGCTCTGTACCTGACGATGAAAACCACGTTTTAACTCACGAATCGCTGACTCGAGTCAGCAGGAGAATAACAAGATGAAATTCGTGCACACCGTGTTGGCTGCCTCACTGGCCCTGGTCATCGCCGGCCAGGCCCAAGCCGCCGTCTCCGCCCAGGAAGCCGCCAAGCTGGGCAGCAGCCTGACCCTGATCGGGGCGGAAAAGGCCGGCAATGCCGATGGCTCGATTCCCGCCTACAGCGGCGGCCTGACCACGCCACCGGCCAGCTTCAAGGCCGGCGACAGCATGCGTCCGGACCCTTTTGCCGATGAAAAGCCGGTGCTGGTGATCGACGGCAAGAATGCCGAGCAGTACAAGGGCGCGCTGACGGCAACCACCCTGGAGCTGGCCAAGCGTTTCCCCAGCTTTCACGTCAACGTCTACCCGACCCACCGCACCGTCACCTTGCCCAAGGCCGTGCTGGACAACGGCGTGAAGAACGCCACCGGTGCCAAGTCCCTGGAAGGCGGCCTGGCCATCGACAACGTGCTGCCTGGCGTGCCGTTCCCGATCCCGCAGTCGGGCAATGAGGCGATGTGGAACTTCCTGCTGCGCTACCAGGGGGTCAACATCAACTCCAAGTACGACTCCTGGAACGTCGATTCCGCCGGCGTGGCGAGCCTGGCGACCACCGGCCAGGCAATGATTTCCTACCCGATCTACGAAAACCTCGCGCAACCGATCAGCAGTGCCGACGTGTACTACCAGATGAAGCTGTCGTACACCGGTCCTGCGCGCCGGGCCGGCGAAGCGGTAATGCTCAAGGACGCCGCCAACCCGCTGCAACAACCCCGTCGCGCCTGGCAATACCTGCCTGGCCAGCGTCGGGTCAAGCTGGCCCCGAACCTGGCCTATGACACACCGAACCCGGGCACGGCCGGCGCGGGCACCTACGACGATGTGTTCGTGTTCAACGGGGCCCTGGACCGCTACGACTGGAAGCTGGTGGGCAAGCAGGAAATGATCGTGCCCTACAACACCTACAAACTGACCTACGCCCAGGATCCGAAGTCGCTGACCACCCCCAATCACCTGGCACCGGATTATGTGCGCTGGGAAAAACACCGGGTGTGGGTCGTCGAGGGCAACCTCAAGGCCGGCGCCCGGCACATCTACCAGAAACGCCGCTTCTACCTCGATGAAGACAGCTGGACCGCTCTGGCCTCAGACCAGTACGACGCCCGTGGCCAACTGTATCGCGGCTCCTTCGCGTTCCTCAGCCAGAGCTATGACAAGCAGATCCCGGACTCCACGCCTTTCATGATCTACGACCTGGTCGGTGGCTCCTACAACATCAACGGTGTGGTCGGCCCTTACGGCGGCATCAAGTACATCGAGCCGCTCTCCAAGGCGCAGTGGTCGCCGGAGTCCCTGGCAGGTTCGGGCATTCGCTGATCGGCAAGGACGCCAGGTGTCAACGCCAGGCCACACGGTTGTGTGGCCTGGCGCAGTTTTCCGAAGAGGACGCGGTATGGGTTCGTACAAAAAGTACCTGCAAGTGGCGCTGGGCGCCGTGCTTGCCGTCAGCCAGGGCCTGACATGGGCCGCTGGCTACGTCGATGTCCTGGACTTGCCAGCCAAGGCCAGCCCGCTGGCGGTGCGCAGCCCGTTGTCAGGCATGGCGCGGGCTGGCGAGCGGCTGATCGCGGTCGGCCAGCGTGGCCATGTTCTGTATTCCGATGACAGCGGCACCCACTGGCAACAAGCCGTGGTGCCGGTGAGCGCCGATCTCAACGCGGTGAGTTTTCCATCGCCCTCGCAAGGCTGGGCGGTGGGGAACGACGGCGTGGTGTTGCACAGCAGCGATGCCGGGGCGAGCTGGAGCAAACAACTGGACGGGCGCCAGATCGGCGCCTTGCTGGTCAAGCACTACGGCGACCTGGCCAGGGCCGAACCGGCTAACGAGCGCTGGGCGCAACTGGCAGACGAAGGCCAGCGCATGGTGGAGCAGGGCGCCGACAAGCCATTGCTCGACGTCTGGTTCGCCAACGATCAACTCGGTTATGTGGTCGGTGTGTTCAACCTGATCCTGCGCACCGAGGACGGTGGGTTGACCTGGACACCGTTTCAGGACCGCACCGACAACCCTCAGGGCTTTCACCTGAACGCCATCGCCTCCACCGGCGACGCGCTGTACATCGCCGGCGAGCAAGGCTTGATGTTGCGCTGGGATGAGGCCGGGCAACGCTTCGTCGCCTTGGCCACGCCTTATCAGGGCAGCTTTTTCGGGGTGCTCGGCAAACCCGGCGAGGTGCTTGCCTACGGCTTGCGCGGCAACGTGCTGCGCAGCGTCGATGGCGGCCTGAGCTGGACCCCGCTGGACACCGGCCTGCACGTCAGCATCACCGCTGGCCTGCTCGACGCCAAGGGCCAGTACCGCTTGTTCACCCAGGGTGGGCAGATGCTGCAGAGCCAGGGCGCCGGTGCGCCGTTGCACCTGGTGCCGCAAGCCGAACCCGCCCCGGTGGCCGGTGCCACCCAAGCCGCCAATGGTGCGCTGGTGGTGGTGGGTAGCCGTGGTGCACGGGCGCTGTCCGGCGATTAAGACCTCGAATCCTTAGAGCGAGAACCCAGACATGGGCAATATCAAGCAAGACACCATGCCGGTCATCCGCGACGTGCGTGACTTCGACCAACGCTCCGGCAACCGCCTGGAGCGCCTGGTGTTCAACTACCGGCCGCTGTTCATGCTGCTGATGGCGCTGGCGACGGTGGTGCTGGGCTATATGGCCGCCACGCGCCTGGAACTGCGCCCCAGCTTTGAAAAAATGATTCCCCAGAGCCAGCCCTACATCCAGAACTTCCTGGAGAACCGCCAGTCCCTGCGCGGCCTGGGCAACTCGGTGCGGGTGGTGGTGGAGAACACCCAGGGCGACATCTTCGACCCTGCCTACCTGGACGTGCTCAAGCAGGTCAACGATCAGCTGTTCCTCACCGAAGGCGTCGATCGTGCCTGGATGAAATCGTTGTGGAGCCCGGCCGTACGCTGGACCGAGGTCACCGAGGAAGGCTTCCAGGGTGGCCCGGTGATGCCCGACACCTATGAGGGCAAGCCCGAGCAGATCGAACAGTTGCGGCAGAACATCGCCCGGGCCGGCATCGTCGGCAGCCTGGTGGCCAGTGACTACAAGTCGAGCATGTTGATCATCCCGCTGCTGGACAAGGCCGCCGCCGGTGGCCAGCCGATCAACTACCACGCGTTCTCGCAGATGCTCGAAGAGCAACTGCGCGACAAGATCGAATTTGCCGGCGACAAGGCGGCACGCGCGTCCGGGGAGGAGGGCAAGGGCCCGTACAAGGTGCGGGTGATCGGTTTCGCCAAGCTGATGGGCGACCTGATCGACGGCCTGATCCAGGTGATGATGTTCTTCGGCCTGGCGGTGGTGACCTCGCTGCTGATCATCTACCTCTATACCCGATGCGTGCGCAGCACCTTGCTGGTGGTCGGCTGCTCGCTGATCGCGGTGGTCTGGCAACTGGGCATCGTCGCCTGGCTGGGTTATGCCATCGATCCGTACTCGGTGCTGGTGCCGTTCCTGATCTTCGCCATCGGCGTGTCCCATGCCGCGCAGAAGATGAACGGGATCATGCAAGACATCGCCCGTGGCACCCACAAGCTGATCGCCGCGCGCTACACCTTTCGCCGCCTGTTCATTGCCGGGGTCACCGCACTGCTGGCTGACGCCGTGGGGTTTGCGGTGCTGATGCTGATCGACATTCCGGTGATCAAGGACCTGGCCATCAGCGCCAGCATCGGCGTCGCCGTACTGATCTTTACCTCCTTGTTGCTGATGCCGGTGGCGCTGTCCTATGTCGGTGTCGGCCGCAAGGCAGCCGAGCGTGCCCTGAAAATCGACACCCGGGCCGACGGCCACAAGGGCTTTGGCAAGCTGTGGGACTGGCTCGACCGTTTCACCAGCGCCAAGTGGGCCACGGGGGCGGTGCTGGTGGCCCTGGTGATGGGCATCGGCGGCTTCATGATCAGCTTGCACCTGCAGATCGGCGACCTGGAAAGCGGGGCGCCGGAGCTGCGTGCCGATTCGCGCTACAACCGCGACAACGCCTACATCACCCAGCACTACGCGCTGTCCAGCGATCTGTTCGCGGTGATGATCAAGACCGCTCCCGAAGGCTGCCTGAACTACAAGACCCTGGTGCTCGCCGACCGCCTGGCCTGGGAACTGCAGCAGTCACCGGGCGTGCAGGCGACCACCTCGCTGGTCAATGCCGTGCGCCAGATCACTGCGGGCACTTATGAGGGCAACCCCAAGCTCAACAGCATCCAGCGCAACCAGGACGTGTTGAACTATGCGGCCCAGCAGGCCTCGGTCAATTCCCCGGAACTGTTCAACACCGATTGCTCGCTGATGCCGGTGATTGCCTATCTCAAGGACCACAAGGCCCAGACCCTGGATGAGGTGGTGGCCATCGCCGATAAATTCGCCCGCGACAACAGCAGCGAAGATCGCCAGTTCCTGCTGGCCGCCGGCAGCGCCGGGATCGAGGCGGCCACCAACATTGTGGTGCGCGAAGCCAATCGCAGCATGCTGCTGTATGTCTATGCGGCGGTCACGCTGTTCTGCCTGATTACCTTCCGCAGTTGGCGCGCAACCCTGGTGGCGCTGCTGCCTTTGGTACTGACCTCGATCCTCTGCGAAGCGCTGATGGTGGTCATGGGGATCGGGGTCAAGGTCGCGACCCTGCCGGTGATCGCCCTGGGGGTGGGGATCGGCGTGGACTACGCCTTGTACCTGCTCAGCGTGCAACTGCATTACCAGCGCCAGGGCCTGCCACTGGCCCAGGCCTACCGCAATGCCGTGTCGTTCACCGGTCGGGTCGTGGGCCTGGTGGGCATCACCCTGGCCGCCGGCGTGGTGTGCTGGGTCTGGTCGCCCATCAAGTTCCAGGCGGACATGGGCATCCTGCTGACCTTCATGTTCCTGTGGAACATGCTGGGTGCGCTGATCCTGATTCCGGCCCTGTCGTACTTCCTGCTGCGAGATCCGGCGCTGGAGCGTCGGGTGGCAGCCGAAAACTCCGTGGCCCCCGCCGGTACAACCGACACATCCCAACGTCAGGGTATGCCTGATGCACTGACAACTTGTGAGAAAGCCAACTATGTCTGATTACAAAGCCCCTTTGCGTGACATGCAGTTTGTCCTCAATGAGGTGTTCCAGGTTTCCAGGTTATGGGCGCAATTGCCGGGCCTGGCCGAGGTCATCGATCCAGAGACAGCCGCGGCGATCCTCGAGGAAGCCGGCAAGATCAGCGCGCACGTGATCGCGCCGCTGAACCGCAGCGGTGATGAGCAAGGCTGTGGGTGGGACAACGGCCAGGTGACTGCGCCACAGGGTTTCGCCGAGGCGTACCAGGCGTTTGCCGAAGGCGGTTGGGTGGGCGTTGGCGGCGACCCGCAGTTTGGTGGCATGGGCATGCCCAAGGCGATTTCGGCCCAGGTCGAGGAGATGGTCAACTCCGCCAGCCTGTCGTTTGGCCTGTACCCGATGCTGACGGCCGGCGCCTGCCTGTCGATCAACGCCCACGCCAGCCAGGCGCTCAAGCAACGCTACCTGCCGAACATGTACGCCGGCACCTGGACCGGCTCGATGTGCCTGACCGAAGCCCATGCGGGTACCGACCTGGGGCTGATTCGCACCCGGGCCGAGCCGGCAGCCGATGGCAGCTACCGGATCAGCGGCAGCAAGATCTTCATCACCGGCGGTGAGCACGACCTGACCGAGAACATCATTCACCTGGTGCTGGCGCGACTGCCGGATGCGCCGGCCGGGCCCAAGGGCATTTCGCTGTTCCTGGTGCCCAAGGTGCTGGTCAACGACGATGGCTCCCTGGGCGCCACCAACGCGCTGTCGTGCGGTTCCATCGAACACAAGATGGGCATCAAGGCGTCCCCCACCTGCGTGATGAACTTCGACGGTGCCACCGGCTGGATCGTCGATGCGCCGAACAAGGGCCTAGCCGCGATGTTCACCATGATGAACTACGAGCGCCTGGGCGTAGGTATCCAGGGCCTGGCGTTGGGTGAGCGTTCCTACCAGAACGCGGTGGAGTACGCCCGCGATCGCCTGCAGAGCCGCGCACCCACGGGCCCGCAGGCCACCGAAAAGGCCGCCGACCCGATCATCGTGCACCCGGACGTGCGACGCATGTTGCTGACCATGAAAGCCTTGAACGAGGGCGGCCGGGCGTTTTCCAGCTACGTGGCGCTGCAACTGGACACGGCCAAGTACAGCCAAGACCCGGCAACCCGGACCCGCGCCCAGGAACTGGTGGCTTTGCTGACGCCGGTGGCCAAGGCGTTCCTCACCGACATGGGGCTGGAGACCACGGTGCACGGCCAGCAGGTGTTTGGCGGCCACGGCTACATCCGTGAGTGGGGGCAAGAGCAACTGGTGCGTGATGTGCGGATCACCCAGATCTATGAAGGCACCAACGGCATTCAGTCCCTGGACCTGGCCGGGCGCAAGATTGTCGGCAGCGGCGGGGCGCTGTATCGCGTGTTCGCCGAAGAAATCCGCCATTTCATCGCCAATGCCGGGGCGGACATGGGCAAGTTCTGCAAGCCACTGAGCGCCGCCGTCGACAACCTCGACGAACTGACCGCCTGGCTGCTGGATCGGGCGCAGGACAACCCGAATGAAATCGGCGCGGCCTCGGTGGAGTACCTGCAGGTCTTTGGCTACACCGCCTATGCCTATATGTGGGCGTTGATGGCCCAGGCGGCCATGGGCAAGGCCCATGAGGATGAGTTCTATGCCGGCAAGCTGTGCACCGCGCGTTTCTACTTCGCCCGCCTGTTGCCGCGCATCCATTCACTGAGCGAATCGGTCAGGGCCGGTAGCGCCTGCCTCTATGAACTGCCAGCCGCGCAGTTCTGATTGAACGGACAAGGAACCCCAGCATGATCGAGACAAAAATCATTCCTCCGGCCGCCGGCGCCTATGCCTATCCCTTGCTGATCAAGCAATTGCTGCTGTCCGGGGTGCGCTACGAGCCAGGGCGGGAAATCGTCTACGCCGACAAACTGCGCTACAGCTACCAGACCCTCAACCAGCGGATTCGCCGCCTGGCCAACGCCCTGACCACCGCCGGCGTCAAGGCCGGGGACACCGTGGCCTTGCTCGATTGGGACAGCCACCGCTACCTGGAATGCTTCTTTGCCGTGCCGATGATCGGCGCGGTGCTGCACACCGTGAACATTCGCCTGTCGGCGGAGCAGGTGCTGTTCACCATGAACCACGCCGAGGATGACCTGGTGCTGGTGCATGACGACTTCCTGCCCCTGGTCGAACAACTGCAAGGGCAACTGACGACGGTCAAGGGTTACCTGCAGCTGACGGATGAGACGGCGGCCGAGACCTGCCTGCCAGTGGTGGGGGAGTACGAGCACCTGTTGGCCGAGGCCGCAGACCAGTACGCCTTCCCCGACTTCGATGAGAACTCGGTGGCGACGCTGTTCTACACCACCGGCACCACCGGCGACCCGAAAGGCGTGTATTTCACCCACCGCCAACTGGTGCTGCACACCCTCAATGCGGTGGGCACCCTGGGGGCCTATCAAGGCTTGCCACTGTTGCGCTCCGATGATGTGTACATGCCCATCACCCCGATGTTCCATGTGCATGCCTGGGGCGTGCCCTATGTTGCGACGCTCATGGGCCTCAAGCAGGTGTACCCGGGGCGTTACGAGCCCAATCGGCTGGTGCAGTTGTACCGTGAGGAGAAGGTCACGTTTTCCCACTGTGTGCCGACCATTTTGCAGATGATCCTCAACTGCGAGGCGGGCAAGCACAGCCGTTTTGATGGCTGGAAAATGCTCCTGGGCGGCAGCGCGCTGACCCTGGGCATTGCCAGCGAAGCCAGCGCCAGGGGGATCCAGGTACACAGTGGCTACGGCATGTCGGAAACCTGCCCGGTGCTGTGCACCACCTACCTGCGGGCCGACGATCTGCAGCAACCCATGCAGGACCAGTTGGCCACGCGTATCAAGACTGGGGTGCCGGTGCCGATGGTCGACCTGAAAATCATCGATGCCGAAGGCAATGACGTGCCCCACGACGGTGAAGCCCTGGGTGAGATCGTGGTGCGCGCGCCCTGGTTGACCCAGGGGTATCTGAAGGAGCCGCAAAAGGGCGCCGAGTTGTGGCAGGGCGGTTGGCTGCACACCGGCGACATGGCGTCGATCGATGCCCGCGGCGGCGTGGAAATCAAGGACCGGATCAAGGATGTGATCAAGACGGGCGGGGAGTGGATCAGTTCCCTGGAACTGGAAAGCCTGATCAGCGAACACCCGGCGGTGATGTCGGTGGCGGTGGTCGGGATTGTTGACGAGCAGTGGGGTGAACGGCCCATGGCCCTGGTGGTGTGCGAGCCCGGGCACTACCTGGACCGCAAGCTCCTCGAAGCGCACCTGCAGACGTTTGTCGAGCGTGGGCGGATCAACAAGTGGGCGATCCCCAAGCAGTTCAAGTTCGTCACCGAGATCCCCAAGACCAGCGTCGGCAAGATCAACAAAAAGCTGATCCGCGAGGAAGAAATGAGCTGAGGCCGGCGGTCACTCCGCCGCCGGTTTGGCCAGGGAGATGCCGGCGGCCCCCAGGCGCTTGAGGATCTCGAACAGCAGGTCGCTCTTGATCTTGCCCACCACTCTGGGGCTGCTGACGTAGCCGGTGACGGTCAGGGTGATGCCGTCGGGCGTCAACTTGCTGAAGCGCACGAAGGGGGCAGGGTGGTCGAGGATGTTCTCGTGCTCGCAGTAGGTGTTGTACAGCAGGTCGTTGACTTGCTCGGGATCGATATCCAGCGCGAAGGTCAGTTCCAGCGTCGCCACCCCCTGGGCACTCCCGCCCAGGGTCACGTTGCGCAGGTTCTGGGAAATCAGCTGGGAGTTGGGGACGATCACAATGGAGCGGTCACTGAGCTGGATTTCCGTGGCCCTGACATTGATCCGCCGAATGTCGCCTTCGACCCCACTGATACTGATCAGGTCGCCGACCTTGACTGGGCGCTCGGTCAGCAGAATCAGGCCGGAGACGAAATTCTTGACGATCTCCTGCAAACCAAACCCAATGCCCACCGACAACGCACTGACGATCCAGGCCAGGTTCGTCCATTGCACGCCCAGCGAAGACAGGGCGAGCAAAATCACCAGGGCGTACCCGATGTTGGCGAACAGCGTGCTCAGGGACGCGCACATGCCAGGGTCCATCGCGGTCTTGGGCAGGAACTCGTTGTCCAGCCAGCGGCGCAGTGAGCGGATCAGGTAGACGCCAATCAACAACGCCAACACCGCGTTGAGCAAATGCCCAGGGATGATGTTCAGTTTGCGCAAGCCCGCGCCGCCGAGAATCTCCAGGGCCTGGGCAAACAGTTGACCGAAGGTGGTGCCGACGCCGCCCACCAGCAGCGCAATCAAGGCGAACAACAACATGCTCGCGCGACCGGCCCCCGACAGCACCGTCGAAACCTGCTCCAGGCGCGCATCGCCGATCCCCAGCAACTGCTTGAGTGCCTTGCCGCTGGCTTGCCTGGGGGAAAACAGGTACTCGCACAGGTCCTTGAACAACTGCATCAGCAGGTAGAAACCGGAGAACACAATGAACAGCCACACGAGTTCATAGGTGATGAACCGGGCCAGCGAGATGTAGCCCGTCAGCAGCGCCAACATGGAGGCCACGACCGCCAGGCTGGTGAACGCGTACATCAGCCCAGCCAGGGTGGTGCCGGCTTCCGGAGCCTCACCGCTGTCGGCCACGGCCTTGCGTACCTTGCTGATGTGCAACAGCAAGATGGCAAGGATCACGGTCACGATCAGGGCGATCACGCCCCGGCCAACAATCACCGCCTGGGAGCTCATGCCGCTGACGTTGGTGATCTGCGACAGCGTCACCAGGACCAGCAGCACGCCCGCCAGGATCCGCGGAAAGGGCTCCATTGCCATGGCCACGGGGTCGGCAATCGCCGGCAGTCGCCAGGAGGGATGGCGGTTCGAGAGCAAGGCCCGGCTCAGGCCGGTAATCAGCACGCAGGTGTACACCAGTTTTTCGATTTCTTCGGCCAGGTTCTGCAGCATGGGAGTCAACGGCAGTTGCCGTGTCACCGCATAAAACAGCAACTCCAAGGCGCAGGTAGCGGTCAGCAAGGTGGCGAGGATCGATGCCAGCGCCAATGAACTGCGGCGCAGCCGACCTTCGGGCATGCGATGAATGCACACCCAGAACAGCCCCCGCTCAGCGAGCCTACGTCCCTGGGTCCATACCGCCAGTGCCAGCAACAGCAACATACTGCTCGCCAGGCGTTGGCCCGGCTGCCAGACCGACGCCAGGGTGGCGCCGATCTCCTGCAGCACCGCACTGAGCCGTTGCCGGTCTTGCGGTTGCGGGGTAATCAACGGCCGCCAGAAATTCGGGCTGAGGATGCTGTTACTGCGCTGCGTCACTTCGCTTTCCAGCAGGCTGCGGCGCAGGGCGGCAATCTGGGTGGTCAGCTCCGTGGCACTGGCCTTGAGGCCGGCCAGGGTTTTCAAACTGCTGTCGAGCTTGTCTTTCTGCTCGATGAGATGGATGCGCTGGATCGCAATGTCGGTGTTTTCCGGCGCCTGTTCGTCAGCGGAGGCGGGGCCCAGCACCCCCAGCTGGGCCTGGAGCTGGGCCTGCAACGGCCGCAACGCCGAGAGTTGCCGTTCGACGTCGTTGAGGTAGGTCTGAATCAAGTCCTGCAGACTGACCAGTTGGGTCAGGCTGTCGGCCAGCGACACCTGCTGCTTGAGGCCGTCGAGACGGGCCTGCAAGCCCGGCAAGTCATTCTGCGCAATGACAAACGTCGCCTGCTCAGTCTTGGCTACCAGGCCGACCGGGCTGGCGTCCGCCGCCATGACAACGGACCATGACCCGAACAGGACGAGCGCCAGCAACCACATCGTTTTCCATGCACTGCCCATAGATGCGCCCGGCCCTGTGGTGAATCACTTGCCCTGGTGCTCAGAACCGTTCGGCGATGTATTTGAACGGATAGTTGATGGCCTTGTAGTCGCCCACCTTGCGCTTGGGCAGCCTGACTCGCGGTTGCTTGATGGTTTCGTAGGGAATGTTTTCCAGCAGGTGAGTGATCACATTGAGCCGCACCGACTTCTTGTTTTCCGAGCGGGCCGCATGCCAGGGCGCCCACTGCGAATCCGTAGCCTGGAACATCTCGTCGCGCGCACGGGTGTAATCATCCCAACGGTTGTAGGACTTGATATCCATGGGCGAGAGTTTCCAGGTCTTGCGCCCGTCGGTGATGCGCTCCTTGAGGCGACGGCTTTGTTCCTCAGGACTGACCTCCAGCCAGTACTTGAACAGCAGGATCCCGGAGTTGACCATCAAACGCTCGAAACTCGGCGCCAGATCAAGGAACGTGCGCGCCTGATCCTCGCTGCAAAACCCCATGACTCGTTCCACGCCAGCGCGGTTGTACCAACTGCGGTCGAAAATCACCACTTCGCCAGCGGCCGGCATGTGCGGCATATAGCGCTGCAGGTACATCTGGGATTTTTCCCGCTCCGACGGGGCAGGCAAGGCAACCACCCGAAAGATCCTCGGGCTCACGCGCTCGGTCAGGGCCTTGATCGTGCCGCCTTTGCCCGCACCGTCACGGCCCTCAAACACAATGACCACCTTGGCCCCCGTGGCAACCACCCATTGCTGCAACTTCACCAGCTCGACGTGCAGGGCGGCAAGTTGCTTCTCGTAGTCCTTGCGATTGAGCGGCGCGGGCGGCTGCGCTTTCGCAAGCGCCTGTTTTTTCTTGCTCATTAACCAAACTCCGATAGGGATCCGAACACAAGCGTAGTCAGGATCACGACACTACGCGAACTGGCCGAGTACAGATCAAAAGCTGAGGAGCAGGGGGCTGATCAGTCACGGTCCAAGACTCACCAATATATAACTCAACTAAATAGACCTTTAGTTGAGTTATAAGTTATTGGAATATGAAGAGTAGGGCACACACCGACATTCCGAGCTCTACCGTTGTTGAATATGGAAATAGCCACTATCGTCAAAAACACTAAAAAACGGGTACTTCCTACAGTAGCCACAACCCTGGAATGTCCGGAATATGGGGCTTCCAGCACCGTGTGGTGCCTATCAGGAGAACGAACATGGATAAGATTCACGACGATGAACTGAAGGCTATCTCGACCAGGCTCGCTGCCATGACGGCTGCTGATCGGCAACGCGCGTTGGACTTTTTGAATGGCAAGACTGAACTGCGTCCCGATATGGGCAATATCGCAAGCGTGATCGGCTCTTCAACGACTCCCGTTAAACCCACCGAGTGACATGGCGCCGCCATCCGGCCTCGAGCCACACAAAGCATTCACGCCAATACCCGGCAACTTGGCCAATATTGCGTACGCAAAGGAAACCTCCGGTGATCTGAAAGATTCGCGCAGGGTTTCTTTGCATACGTAACACCTGGGTTGATGGTTGATTCGCAAGCTAGTTGGTTGGTTGTGCGGCGGTCGCTGGGAATAATGAGCGTCCTGTAGCGCGACATGTGTCCAGTCGGTGGTGATGAGAATACAGGGGTGGGCGTTTGCCAACGTAATGGGTCATTACAACGAACGTGCATCACCAGAGGCATGGTTTGCCGTTGGCATCGCCAGTGTGGCCCTCCTTTAAAAGTGGTTAAACGCTCAAGCCTTTAGGATCCGTGGCTTCTAGCGATTCCGACTTTTAAAAATGGCTGAAAGCTTTGATGCATTAGTGGATTTGATCATTTTAAAAGGAGTGCAGTCTTAGCCCGTAAATGCAGGGGGGGCTGAAATAACCTCTGCGTCCTGGTTTTGGTAATGGAATCCAACCAATTGATTTGTAGCGGTTTTTTTTAAGGGTTTAAGCACGTGAGGCCTTGAGAAATATGCCAGTTCTAAAAGTCCAAAAAGATCGCTTCCTGTTCCCCTTGTAAAGCTGTTGCTCAAGGAGCGTTTGCTAACACGGGGTATCAGGGAGGACTCCAATCGGCAGTGACTACTTTCAGCTACAGCCTTGTGCACGGAAACAAAGTTGTGATATATGCCACGTGAACGACAGTCAGCGCGCGGTAAAGCCTTCTGCAAGCCCCATAGGGTGTTGGAGGGCACATTACGTAGACGTTTAACCTCAGCTGGCTATGAAAGGGGGAAGGGGCTAGATAACCCCTTGCTATGCCATTGAATGAGGAGTGCGGCTCACAGGCTGAGATAACTGGCGCCCTGATACCCGACTTGGCTCGCTGTCAATATAAGTAAAAGCAGATTTTTTGACTCAATAATTAGCCTTTTTGGCCGTCGGATGCGGCGTCTAAGACTCCAGTTTACAGAGCTGTGCCATTATCTTGGCGGTTATTTCGAGTCGCAAAATCCAATAAGCTCTTTCAAAGCTGTTAATTGACTCGGGGCTGGCTCAGGAAATACCCTTCCCAACGTGAATGCGGTTCATACATCAATAGATAAAAATTGAATCTTATTAATTTTATTTGTGTATATTTAATAAATTGACACTTCAGGCGGCAAGCGAAAATTATATCAAATAATAATCCATGAGTCCTGAATCCGGGGTTCGCAGGTGCTTGGCTCGCTTATTGCTAAATGCGGGCGTGTCAATTGATTAAGTATGTTTAAGCTTGGTGTCAATTAACACAATATTAGTTAAAGCCCTTCGTCAATATATGAAATTTAAGACAGTGCCTAACGAAAAATAGTTGATGCCTAACGCCAATTTCATGACGATTGACAAGCTCGGTAGTCATAGAGCTATGCTTGCGCACCTAGAATTTAAAACAGTCGGTGCCGAGTCCTTATGTTGCAACCCATCGTCGAAGGAAACTTAGTTAGCTTTGAGGAAAAGGTATATCGTGTAATAACTTGCGGAGCTAACGGTGCGATTACCCTAAAAAGCCTTGAAAGTGAGCACTCCTTTGATGTGCTCTTTACTCAGGTAAATCTGGTTGAGGTCGATCAAGAAAAACATGAGCTATACAATGATCGCCGTTTGATTTGGTTGGAACAAACAAAAGTTAATCCGAAAGAGTTGGCTATTGCTGCGGATCGAGCAAAAAACATCAGCGACTACTTCCAGGGGGAAGTTTCGCGGGCAGAGCTTATCGAAAAACTCGGCTCATCAGAAACAACGATTCGACGTCTATTAAAAAGATATGACCCAGAGCTTGGTGCTGTTTCTCTTGTTAGAAGTATCAGGGGGCGTAAAAAAAATTCGCGATTGCTTTCTGATACTCAAGAGAAAATCATGGAGAAAGCAATTTCGAAACGCCTTAATGATAAGACTAAAAAATTAGAAGCATTTGCTTCTCTTTGGGAATATGTCGACTCTCTATGTCACACCATGGGTGTTAAAACCCCGAGTATTAATGCTCTGAAGCGAAGGCTTGAATCGTTCGGGCAGAAAGCCGTTTACTCCCTTCTGCACGGCAGAGAGCCGATGCTTCAAAAGTTTGTTCTGAAACCAGGGATGATTCATGTAGATACTATACTTACTATGGTGCAAATCGACCACACACGGGTGGACGTAATTATCTGCGACGATCATGGTCGACCACTCATGCGGCCTTGGCTGACGGTAGTTATCGAACTTAAGAGTCGCGTTATTCTTGGTTACTATCTTGCACTCCATCCGCCTAGCTCACTCAGCGTTGCCATGGCGATGCTTTCTGCCTGTTTTCCTAAGCAAGCCTTTCCAATCGCTCTCGGTGGTGGTCAGAATTCTCGCCACAGGTACTGGGGAGTGCCTGGTGCAATTGGTATGGATAACGCCGCGGAATTTACTAGCCCAGAACTTGAAGCCACCCTGCAATTTTACAAAATCGTCCCTATGCTGCGGCCTGTTGGGAAAAAGCATTACGGAGGGCACGTTGAGCGAATTATCGGTACGCTGATGGGGAAGGTGCATCTTCTGCCAGGTACTACCTACTCGAATGTGCTGAAGAAAGCAGACTACGACTCTGCCAAGCATTCAGCTATGACCTTTTCAGCATTTTGTGAGTGGTTCGCAAATGAAGTGGCGATCTATCATGGGCGTGCTCATGAAGGGTTGAACAGACTTGCGCCGTTCGAGGTTTGGGATGCAGAGATGGCCAAGAAGGGGCCGGATTATGTACCTCCTATGCCGGGGAACTTTCAAACATTTGCTCTTGACTTCTTTCCAAGTGTGCTACGAACGGTGCAACCAAAGGGTGTCGAGTTTAGTAGGTCATTTTACTCTTCGGCAATACTCAGTAGGTTCGTTGGTTCACGACTTTCGTTTAAGTACAATCCATTGAACCTTTCAAAAATATGGTTGCGCCAAGATGGCCGGTATCATGAAATTCCTTATTCTGATCTGACGAAAACACCTGTCTCATACAGCGAGTACTGGGCGTTTTCGAGACCTCGCGACCGTCGCCCGGGAACACTGGTGGACGAGGAATTGCACCAAGTTCGCTTGGAGAATCATGAGTTAGTGGAAAATTCAAAGGCTACGACCAAGCGGCTCCGGCAAAACGTCGCCAAGAAAGTTACGGCCGCTGAAACTATGTCTTTTCTTTCCTACGGCGGGGAAGGGAATTTGCTTCAGGGGAAAACCAAAGAGCCGAGCTCTGATCAAACTCGAAAAAAACTTAAGTGGGAAGACTGAGAATGGATGGTGAACATTTGCATGAGAGCCGGCGTTACGCTTTGGTTCTGTCAGCTGAGGAGCGCTGTAAGATTATTCGGCAGGATATTAAGGTCGACACCGAACACTTGCTCACCGTGTCTAACATTGTCCACAACATGCTTAGCATTGTACGCGGCAGTATGGAGGCTCCATGTCTAGTCGTATCTGCCGGATCTAACCATGGAAAGACCACAATTTGCAATGCGGTCAGGGGGATGGATGAATCATGGCGTCATAAAATCAGGTATGTGACCTTTGTCAAGGATACTGAGAAGACAAAGCCCATGGTGAAGCTCTTGACCGCTTTGGGCATGGAACCTGGGAAAGTTGGGATACCCATTAGCATGGTAGCCGAATACTGTATCGCTAACGATATTCGCGGTGTGTTTATGGATGAGTTTCATGACTCTATCAAGGGGCTTTCTAAGGGCGAGCAGGATACGTTTCTCTCCTTGCTGAGGGGTTTATGTGGGGCGCCTGCTTACCTAAGCTTTTTTGTTTTCGGTATCGATGAGGCCCTCAATGCTCTCGCAAGTGACGCCCAGTACATCCGCCGATTTGAGCTCTATGAGCTTACTCCTTGGTCGAAAAACGATGCAGAGTATCTTAACTTTTTGGATACTTGGGAGGAGATCGTTCCGCTTTCAAAGAGGTCACATCTTTCTTCTAAGGCAATGTCTGACTATATTTATAATAATACTTCGGGGGTTATTGGAAATATTTGCACGTTACTCCGAGCGGCTGCTTGCCTAGCAGTGATATGGGGCGATGAGAAAATTACACTTGAAAGCTTGCAGGCAGCTACTCGTTCGAAGTGGAATACCCGCGTACGACCAAAGGGTACTGTCGAGTGAAGTATTTATTGTGTCCAAAACAGTATCGAGCTGAGCAGAACGTCTTGGCAGGTTTTTCCGCTAACGTACCAATTATTCTAGGTGGGGAGACTTGGACAGGAAAAACCACTGTTGCCAAGCGGTTGCTTAAAAATGCCGATCGGACACAAGTGTATACTGCTTATGTGCCTGGAAGGTTTACTAAGGCATATGGCAACGTCTACGCGGCATTCGCGGCAGCTCTGGGCCTTCCCTTGAACAGTCATTTTATGTCTTTTCGAAATGTCGAACATGCACTTGAGGATCTGATCGGTGGTCGAGAGTTTCGTCTGGTGTTTGACGATGCAAGTGTTCACTTTGGCGGCGGTGCGGAGCAAAGAAATAATTCTATTGATTTAGTCGGGGCCTTGCTACAGCGATTTCAGAACTTAAAGATATTGGCTGTGTCTGGGCCCGATATTTTAGATGGAGATCTGAAAAAGGTCGTTGCTAAGGAGGCTCGCTATGTCGACATCGGCTTGTGGCAGGATGACCAACAGTTCCGAACCTTCATTTCACGGGTTGGGGAGGCATGTGGCTTCAAACGCTCTCAATTGCTCAATGACGATTTCATCAAGGATCTTTTGGTTAGATCTCATGGTGCCAGTGGAGCTCTCATTCAAATCTTCCAGGCGCTAGCGCGTAACTCCAGCTACAAGGCTTGTCCATCTTTACCAATCCAGTGTCTGCGTAACATGTGGAATTTCTAACTTGTTCGACGAGTTCTCATCAGGGGCAGCGCCTCGTTTCGTTCTGGGAGAAACGCTACTTTCCTGGGTGATGCGGCGGCTTGCCCACAACAAGCTTCGAAACCCTCATCTATTTCGCGAGGCAATCAATCGAGGCCTTTCTGTCCCCAAGCGCGTGCTTCCCGGGATAGTGGAATCGTGGCCTTTCCCCGCATTCGAGGACATTGAGTTTGATTGCACCACTGAGCTTTTCAAAGTGATGCGTGCCACCTATGGTATCGATGGGGTTTTACTGCAGCAGCTATTTGCCGCCCGTCAGTCTCGTTTGATTCACATCCATTACCGACACGCCTACTGCTCTACATGTCTAAAAGAAAGTATGCGGAGAACAGGTTTTCCCATTTGGCGCCAATCATGGTGCTACACGACCACTGCATTTTGCGTTGATCACCGATGCGTGTTAATCAGGCCTCGAAATACGTTTACCCCCGAAAGGCGGATCTGGGATGCTTACCTCTATTCAAGAGGGGAGCGGTCAGTGAAGCACTCTTTATCTGATCGGCGGATTGCGGGAATCACAATACGCGTACAGCAATGGATTGAATCTCTAGTAGTGGCACAAGCACTCAATGAAGGGGTGGAAACTCTGTATGGACTGCTGCTTGCGAAGCGGACGGCGTTTGCACCCGGTGGGATAGCCTCAGCAGGGTTTTCTCGCACTCAGCAACTCCTGTGCAAAGTAAACTTGGATCTGCATGAGCGCATCGAATTCGGATTGAATGACAGCGATCCGTACCAGCGGATGGGGGCTTTGCTATTGATCGGATGGTTGAGCGGTATTGTTTCACCAGAAGAAATCGTCTACTTGGGGCGCCATAACCATTGCGTTCACAGAACGCTGCCGCCCTCACCGCAGCAATTGGGACGCTTGGTAGCTCTGGCCCTAAGTGCAGAGGAAGTGATGGTTGTTCGAGAGAAACTGGTCAACCTGAGGGAGATATCATCCACCATGATGTCGAGTTTTTTGGAGGGTTTCGGTGAAGCCGCATCCCGCTCCCTTCGTTCAAACCGGCCCAAGCGTTAAATCGTCCACGCGTTAATGGGCCAAATCGTTCCGCAGGATATGAGGTCTCAAGACCAACATTGTCGAGCGCCGTAAAACTCAGTCAGCCTGGCAGCGGTGGAGTGAAGACTTCAGGCGTCGTAGGTGACTGATGCCTATAGCGTTGAGTTGCGTAGTTTTAACCTCCTTCTGATCGGAATCTGTCTAGCTCGACACGGGCTCGTTCTAAAGCCGCTTCGGGCGTCTCGTCATTGCTTAGGGGGATGCTAATGGCTAGAAGGGCCACAGGGTCAAGCTTCAGAGGCGTGGATAGCTCAGCCAATTTATCAACGGTGATGTTGAATTTTCCAAGTTCGAGCGCACTGATGTTCGTGCGAGCGTTGATAGGCACCAAGTCTTCGTATGCCAGCCCGCGCACCGAGCGGACTAGCCGGATCGTTGCGGCAATCTGACGCACGCATATGTTTTTTGGCATACCCGTATTTTTAGCATCTTCCTTAATCCCAGAGACATCGCGTTTTTTGTCCGCTACTCGTTTCAACACAGCGGATCAAGCCAGCGATGACTTGAGCCCAGGCGAGTAGCTGGAAACAATCAAACCCAGAATCTCTGGACGGAAGACTTTGAAATACCTAGTGCTTCGGCGACTTCCTTTCTTGATTTACCTTCCTCTTTGAGACGCTTAACAGCGAGTCTCCTGCTGTCAGCGATTTCGCGAGCCTTAGCTTTTGATACTAGGCTGGAGCTTAGCTGCTCCTCGCGTATTTCCTCATCTAGGCCGATCGAGCGGAGATGACGAAGCTCCTCCTTCAGCTTGCCTATGACATCCAGAGAGTCCTGTCCACTCTCTATAGACTCGCACAACACCATAAGCGCCAGGGGAGTGATCTCAAGGCTCTTTGAAAGCTCCCGTACCTTGCCTAACGATATATTTTTCGGCGTACCTGCCTCTAAGGCAAAGGCGTAGCTCCTACTAGATGGGAGTCGTTCCTGAGTGAGCTCTCTAGTTTTTCGTAGCGCGCGAAGCACCACCGCGAGACTCTGAGTCAGCATGACGACTTGTCCTCAAAACGGAGGATAAGGCCAGCAAATTAGTGACCCAGCCACTCTGTACAACGAGCTTGTGGGTCTGGTATCGTGATCGCCTTCTTGTCTTAATCATACTTTCAGGAAGGATGCAACAAAAAACATTAGGCATAAATTGACACCTGTGAATGGACGCTAAAGCCGGCAAGGGATCATTCCTTTTTGTCCGAAAGCCTCATTCCCAAGCTCGTTGAATGCAGAAGAAGCGCCGCAGAGCGTGTAATGGCGGGTGGTGTCTCTCACGCCCTTAAGAGCTCTCAAACCAAAATATTGATGTTACGGATATAACCATCATGTTTATTTCAGATGAAACTTGTCTTGTCGGCCTACCGGGATTTCCCGGGCTTGGCCGCACGGCTTGGCGGATGGTCGAGCGAGACTCGGAAGATTTTTGGTATCACGTTCGCTTTCGCATTTGTGAAGAAGCAGGGGTTCGGTTCAAAAAATTGATGCCAACAGACCCCTCTATGTTGGCCCACCTAATCTCTCAGCGGAGCCGAGAGCACACGATTGAGGCGGTTCAGGTTGTGACTCCCGCTTGCATTAATGGGGGCTCTTTAGACCGGATGGAAAAGTTGATCAGTGTGATCGTCGGCTATGACGGAAACGGTGAGTGCGTACTGCTTCATAAAGTCGATAGCGGAGCAATCTATAGCAGCTCGCCCGGCGTTATCGACGCAGGCTTGCTCAGCAATATTCGAACGATCTACGACGCCATGACTGCCGCCGGAAAGCATTTCCATTGCACCAACTATCAGACCCCGAATCGCTCTGCCACTACAACGGCAGCAGGTTAATCCATGAAGATTCAAATCTATTCAGATCTGCACCTCGGTTTCGCTCGGTTCGATCCCGCCCCAAGCGATGCGGACGTAGTCATTCTTGCGGGGGACGTTGATATCAAATCGCGTGGAGTGAAATGGGCGAACGAGGTCTTCCAGTGTCCGTTTATCTACGTTTGTGGCAATCACGAGTACTACGGTGGCCACATCGATCACACGCTGCGCAAGATGAAAGAAGCGGCAATGCCGCATGTCCATGTACTTGAAAACGAGGCCTTGATCCTGAATCAAACTAGGTTTTTGGTCACGACAGCGTGGACAGATTACTCCTCGACTGGAGACGTTGCTGCCGCGAGGCGCGTCGCTTGGGAATGGATGAACGACTTCACTGTCATCAGAGCAGATGAGAATTACCGGCGCCTTCGTCCCGATGACTTGATCGCTAGATCAAAAGCAGCCTATGCCTGGCTCACACAGGAACTGGACAAACAATTCGATGGCAAAACCGTTGTAGTTACGCACCATGCACCGGTATTGGATTACGTTGGTGATGAGCTTCCTGCACACCTCATCGCTGCTTATGCCAATGACTGGAAGGAGCTCGTGGGCAAGGCCGATGTTTGGGTTTACGGGCACACCCAAGTCTCAGCGGATTTCCTCAAGAATGGGTGCCGTGTGATCTCCAACCCTCGCGGCTATCCGAGGCAACATACTGGATTCGATCCAGATTTTCTGATCAAGATTTGATGAGCAGCCGTTCAGCGCTGAACCTCAGCGAACTGAATTTCGCTGCTTACGATTTCGAGAAATTTACATGGTTACGTTAGAAGAGATTGCACAGTTCCTTTACGGCGCAGGGGAGGTGATGGCTGGCTGGCAGGGCACCCAGGATGAACTGATTGCATTGGCTGCAAAAGCGTTCCCAGGGAAATCATTTTGCGTAGTACGGCAATGGATTTTGATCGACCTTACGGTTAACCCGGATGAGAAAGAAAAGCTCATGGGCATCGGTCTACTTCCGGCCACCCTATATGCACATGAGGTCGTTCTCGATAGTCGAAATCGATTTCAGCCTGGCATGTGGGTACGCAGCAACTTCGGAAGATCCTTCACCGAAGGCTGTATGTTTGAAACCAAGAACACCGTCTACCTTCTCTGGGGCTCAGGTCAGAGAAAAGAGGCCACTGTGGGTGCAGCTTTTTCGATGTCGGTCGGGTAAGTGATGTGTGCGGACAAATCATTTGAATTCGTTTTGGAGCCTTTCGGGATGTCTGAAATCATCGAGGTCGAATTTCACAGCAAAGAGTTGACCGACTTTCAGCTGTATCGCCTAGAGCGAGCGAGCATTCGAAAATATTCGGTACCGGTCACTGCGTTCATCAGTGACGCCTTCATCGCAAATGACACGTGCCTTGGCATTTCCTTCGATCACGTTGAGCAAGGTGACGCTTTTCGCCCAGCAGATGGCGGCCTTCTTCGGACAGGGAAAATTCAGAAGGTATGGAAAGAGGGACGTTTCTGGCTTCTTGAAACTCAAAGTGGCAACTACGTCCTCGGAAGTTTCCTGCGAGGTGTCGGACGGAAAAGTTTTCGTGAGTTTCTTCAGACAGGTGAGCGTTACTGAGGTGTAAATTCAGCAATGCACCAGCGTGGCGATTGTCATACGCACACTAAATCACCTGTGACTACCTGACCTTTGAAGGCGCTGGCGCGCAGGGGCGATTTCATCGATGGTGCACACCTATCCATAGTGTCCTCGGACAACACTTGAGTACTCATTTGCGAGCGGTTTTTTCACCCAGGAGCACGATATGGGACATCTCAGCTTGGAGGACATTTACCCTGATGAAGTGAGGGAATACGGTCACATGCGTGTGGGTATGACTGACCTCTATGTAAAGGAAAATCATGTCGTGCACGGAGCTACTACGCTCGGCGAATGCCGCAATTTGACTCGCCGCTTTTTGCGCGACGAAACCGTGCAAATTGTCATCAGCGCCAAGCTCGCCACGTTGCCCGATGACTACGATCCGTGGATCTGGCAGATCAAACGAAATCGAGCCTTGCATGCCAAGTACGGGGACAAGTTCGATCCTTGGGGAGACGACTGACAGTCCATTTTCAAAGTCGTTTTTGGGGAATCCCAACACTTGCTGAAGCTTCAAAAGCTTCGTACAAAGTCGCTGAAGGCGCCGTGGGCCTCCACGAATTCGTTGTAGGCTTTAACGGCCTCGCGGTTCTCTGTCAGCCATTGCTCGAAATGCTTCCGCCTCAGTGCCTCGGCCAGAGCCAACTCCAATTGAATTTCCTCCTCACTCTGCATGGTGTTGTCTCTTCAGACGCGATAAGCAAGCTTACACTTTAGCGAGCATCCTATTTTATACGGCCAATAACACCGTTTCCGATTGCAATATTTCAGCCTGCACGGCTAGCCGCTTACTCGACCTCAAGATACAGAGAGTGTCATGAGCGCGTAAGCAGACCTCCACAGAGAGATTAAATGGGTGTAATTGGGTGTGTAATTGGGTGTAGATGCGGATTCCACGACACTTGGACACTCAGCCCACGATCATTTGGACACTCATTCCACGCTCACTTGGACAGGCAGTCGGAGCGCAGCGACGCAGGTTCGCATTGTTAGTCTGAAGTCCCGGTTGCAGTCAATTTCGTTGCGCGCTTGCGCATCGATTCGCCCTTCAGTTCGATGCGGTAAGCGTTGTGCACCAGCCGGTCGAGGATCGCATCGCCCAAGGTCGGATCACCGATCAGCGCATGCCATTTATCCACCGGCATCTGGCTGGTCACCAGCGTCGAGCGGTTTCCGTAACGGTCGTCCAGCAGTTCCAGCATGTCGCGCCGCTGCGCGGCGGTAAACGGTGCAAGGCCCCAGTCGTCCAGGATCAGCAGATCGGTCTTGGCATAACCCGCCATGAGTTTGGCGAAGCGACCGTCGCCGTGGGCCAGGCCCAGTTCTTCCATCAAGCGAGGCAGACGCAGATAACGCACGCTGTAACCGTCCCGGCAAGCCTTATGGGCCAGCGCGCAGGCGAGCCACGTTTTGCCTACGCCTGTCGGGCCGCCGATGATCAGGTTCAGGCCGTCACGCAGCCATTGGCCGCTACCGAGTTGCAGGATCAGGGCCTTGTCCAGGCCGCGTGGGCTGCGGTAATCGATATCTTCCAAGCAGGCGTTGTGGCGTAGTCTCGCGGATTTGAGGCGAGTGGTCAGCCGAGCATCTTCACGCTCGGTCAGTTCGCGGTCGACCATCAGGCCAAGGCGTTCGTTGAAGCTGAGATCGCTGATGTCGGGCGTTGCGTGTTGCTCGCTCAGCGCTTTGATCATGCCGTGCAGCCGCAGGGTTTGCAGCTTGTCCAGAGTCGGGTTGGGTAGCATCTTGATGCTCCTTTTCAGGTCAGTGGTAGTAGTCGGGGCCACGCAGGTTGATGTGCTCTTCGGGCAGCAGTGGCAGGTTTTGCTGGGTCAGCGGCAGCCGTTCCAAGCCTTGGCGCAGGATCGATTCGAGGCTTTTGTAACTGCATGCGCCCAGCGCCAGCGCACGCTGGCAAGCGGCTTCCAGCCGCTCTTCGCCGTGCTGTCTGCTCAGGCGCAGGATGCCCAGGCAGGCGCGGAAACCGTGCTGCGGATGGATTCGGCGTTCGAGGATGTGGGCGATGACGCCAGCCGTGTTCGGGCCGGTCTGCTCGGCCCAGCGGATCAGCCGTTGCGGTGTCCACTCGGCATGTTCGCGGTGGCTCTTGGGCATGTGCTCGGTTTGGGTGGTGTGGCGGCCTTTATGTGCCGAGCGCAGATGGCTGGCCACGCGCTGATTGGCGTGGAAGCATTCAACGGTCTGCGCCGTCAGCCGCACTTCGAGTTGGTGCTTCACCAGCTGATACGGCACCGAGTAGTAATGGCCGTCGACCTCGACGTGGTAGTCGATGTGTACTCGTACCTTTTTCCATTCGGCGTAGACGTACGGGTGTTCCGGCAGCGGTTGCAGCGCGGGTTGGTCGATGGTCTCGAAGACCGACCGGCGTGAGCCGGGCAGCTTCTTGAAGGGTTTCTGATTGAGTCGATCCAGCAGCAGTCCAATTGCCGTGTTGAGTTCGCCCAGCGAGAAGAACTGGCGGTTGCGCAGCACTGCCAGGATCCAGCGCTCGACCACTTGCACGCCGACTTCGACCTTGGCTTTGTCCCGAGGCTTGCGGGATCTGGCAGGCAATACGGCCACGCCGTAATGCTCGGCCAGGTCGCGGTAACTGGGATTGATGTCAGGCTCGTAACGATGCGCTTTGGTAACGCCGCTGCGCAGATTGTCCGGTACCAGGATCTGCGATGTACCGCCGAAAAAGGCGAAGCAGCGCACGTGCGAGCCCAGCCAGTCGGGCAGTTTCTGCGACCAAGTGGCCTCGGCAAAGGTGTAGCTGGACGCGCCGAGGACGGCGACGAAGATCTGCGTTTGGCGGATCTCGCCGGTTCGCCGATCAATGACTGGCACGGTCTGGCCAGCGTAATCGACAAACAGCTTTTCGCCGGCACGGTGTTCCTGGCGCATGACCACGTCGACCTTGGCGGCCCAGAGGCGGTAATGCTCGCAGAACCAGCTGTACTGGAAGCCTTGCGGATGGCTGAGTCGATACTCTTGCCAAAGCAGGGCCAGGGTGACGCCGGGACGGCGCAGTTCGGCATGGACATGAGCCCAGTCCGGCATCGGACGTTGATCGCTGGGAACCGTCGGCGCTGGCGGGAACAGACAGCGTTCCAGTTCGGCATCCGACAACGCCGTCGGCCAGGTCAGCCCGCAAGCGTTGAAGCGATGCAGGTAGTTGCCGGCGCTGCCACTGCTGATGCGAAGGCTGGTGGCGATCTTGCGCACGGACAGGCCGGCGTCGAACTTTAGGCGTAGTACCTCTCGGATTTTACGCATGGATATACGCTCCACGACGACCTCTTCGCTTCGAGAAAAGAGGTCGATGGTAGTGAATAATCCTGCGTCGCTGCCTGCCTGAGCATGGGCTGGGTCAGTGGAAAATCACTGTCCAAATGCTCGTGGAATGAGTGTCCAAGTCAGCGTGGAATCACTGTCCAAGTGTTCGTGGAATGGGTGTCCAACTGCGCGTGGAATCCGCAGTGTAGAGGCGCTAACTCTCGATTTAGGTCGACCTTCCACCGGCTGGGGGAAGTGCAGAGCCTGGTCAATTTCGATTCATCCATCTGGCCGACGTGCTCAATAAAATTTTTGGAGCCTGTTAAAGGTTCGTAGGAGTCGAGCCGATTGGCATTCAGTAAGCCAATTCTTCGAGAGTGCTATGAGCGACAATGATCGTTTGAAATCCCGCCTCACCTTCAAGTCCTCTGAGTTTTTCACCTTTCAGGGAACAGACGAGCAGTATCTTGCGAGGGTCAAGCTCACTCCGTCTCGACTCATACGGGTAACGCTACACGACTTCAAAGCATGCTTCACCACACGGCAGGCTTATGAAATAGCGTCTGGTCTAATCAAAGCAGTAATTAACTCGTTTGATCATAATCACCCCAAGCCGGATAAGTCTAATATCCAGACAGCTCATGATCATTGGACTGCTCTCATTGAGCGCCATGATCCGTTTGGATCACAAGAAACATCTGATCTGCTCCAACTTGTGATGACAGGTCGACGTTTCCTCATTGAAGGAGCTCTCCTGGATCCTGAGCCGATGGTGGAATTTAAGGACGGTGAAGAGCCTATCCATGACTTTCAGATCAGACTAGAAGGCCAATACGTCTTAATGTGTTTTGGGTGGGTTGGTTGGAGACTCAGCCGAAGTGAGGCTCAGTGGTTGGCGGAACAGCTTTGGACTGCGGTTTTTTTGGCAACAAAGCCGAGCCCCGCAATCAGCAAACAAAATTAGGTATCCCTCACGACCAGAGCCGTGCCATCCGCTGATCTGGCGTCATTCCCTTTGGTCTATTTTTCGCGCTCGACATTGACCATCAACCGCCTTCGACGTTTACTGTATGTATGTACAGTTTTGGTTAAGGCACCCACCATGAGCGTCACAATAATTGGCCAGTTAGGAGGAGGGGGAGTCCAGCTCCCGTTCTACTCGTTCAAAGTCCCAGCCGGCTTCCCATCCCCTGCGGCTGATCACCTTGAACAACACATCTCCATCGACGAGCTGTTGGACATTCGAGCCCCGCATATCTATCTGGTGCGCATCGAGGGTCGCAGTATGGAGGGTGCAGGGATTTTTGATGGTGATATGGCTGTGGTTGATCGCTCGATCACCGCTGAACACGGGCACATCGTTATTGCTGCAGTGAACTGCGAACCTGTCTGCAAGCGTCTCTGTAAGCAAGGGCCCAACATCATTCTCATGTCAGAGAACAGCGGATTTCCACCTCGCTATATCCTCGAAGGCGATGAGCTGATCATCTGGGGTGTGGTGACTTTCAGTGTGCGTGCTCATGATCCAAAAGCCTGAGCCTGTCTTCGCGTTGATCGACTGCAACAGTTTCTACGCGAGCTGTGAGCGAGTATTCCGTCCTGACCTGGCGAAAACGCCCATCGTGGTGCTGTCGAACAATGACGGCTGTGTGATCGCTCGAAGCGCGGACAGCAAGCCGTTCGTTAAAATGGGCGAGCCGTACTTCCAGATCAGGCACAAACTCAAGCAGCACGGCATCGTGGCGTTCTCGTCGAACTACGCATTGTATGGGGACATAAGTGAGCGTGTGATGAGTGTGATCGAATCTCTGGTACCTGCCGTTGAGGTTTACAGCATCGATGAAGCTTTCGCAGATTTGGCAGGCGTACCAGGTGATCTAGAGACGCTCGGGCGGCGTATCCGTGCGCAGGTTTATCGGAGTACCGGCATACCAGTCGGTGTGGGTATCGCCGGCACGAAAACCCTCAGCAAGCTTGCCAACCACGCGGCGAAAAAGTGGCAAGCTCAGAGTGGTGGCGTGGTCGATCTTCGTGATCAAACCAAGCGCGACTGGGTACTCAAGAAATGCTCGGTCTCGGACGTATGGGGTGTCGGACGTAAGATGACTCTTCACTTGGAAGGTATGGGCATTAAGTCAGCTTGGGATCTCTCCAAAACCGATCCCTGGACGTTGCGCAAGAAATTCAGCGTAGTGATTGAGAAGACCGCACGGGAGCTCGCGGGTACGCCATGCCTTGAGCTCGATGAACCTGACCCACCGAAGCAAGAGATCTGCTGCAGCCGGATGTTCGGCAAGCGTCTCACCGAGATTGCACCGATCAAAGAGGCCGTGGCGACCTACATGATGCGGGCCACAGAAAAACTCAGAGCCCAGCACTCACTGTGCAAGAAAATACGCGTGTCTATCCGCACCGGCATGTTCAATCCGGAGGAGGCCAAATACGCCAATGGAGTTCTGGTTGAATTGCCGTATCCAACTGACGATGTCCGGTTGATGACAAAGGCTGCTGTGGAAGCAGTGGATCGAGTCTTCCGGCCAGGCTTCAAATACAGCAAAGCCGAGGTGCTTCTGGTCAATCTGTGTCAGAAAGGTGAGTACACGGAAGACCTCTTCGCGATCTCGCAGCCGGTTGCCACTGAGAAAGTCATGGGTGTGTTGGACTCAATTAATGAACGCTGGGGTAGGGGAACGCTGCGTTTGGCGAGTGTGCCGGCCGACCCGGATTGGGGGATGCGTAGGGAGATGATGAGTCAGAGCTTTACGACGCGGGTGGATCAGCTTTGGACTGTGTACTGCAAATGAGCAGTGACTTGCTAAAGCACTATCCATTCTCCTTGCCTGCATGATGGGTGTGCGCCTGCAGCGAATCCGGAACCCCGATTCGTATCAATCCCCCTCCTTCAATCCACGTTTGGGTCGAATGATACGCGCGCTGCAGCAGTTGATCGGTCTGGCTGAAGTCGAAAACCGAGGCGTCCAGTGGGCACAAGGGGGCGACGACATGGATAGAGGCGCGCGGGGAGTATAGTTCAATGTCGCGCACCAATTGGCGCATGCTCATGAGGTTCAGTGTGTGCAGGGCTAGCGCCACGAGCCCGAGGGGCGGTGTCGGGCAAGCACAACCGAAACCGGTGGGTACCACCACGATCCGCGTTGCCCCTAGGGCAACCGCACTGGCAATTGGCGTATTGCTGGCTACGCCGCCGTCGATCAAGAACTTTTTGCCGATTCGCACGGAGGGAAACACCAGCGGAATTGCAGCACTGGCGAGCAACGCCTGTTCAGCATTACCACTGGACAGCAGTTCTTCGGCACCGCTGAGCAGATCGGTGGTGACGATATGCAATGGCAATTCAGTGTCTTCGATCTGCTCGAACGGCAGCGATCGGCGCACGAGGCGCTGTAATGCTGACGCGCGTAGCAGATGTCCGCGTCGCTGCAATATCGCCGTGAGCATGTCGAGTACCGAGAACGGGAACACATCGTCCTTGCGCAAACCTCGCCAGAAGTCCGCTAGCTCGGCCACACCCTGTGCATTCGGCCTGGCGGCGAAGTACGCACCGTTGATGGCGCCGACTGACGCTCCCACCACTAGGTCGAATGTAACCTGCGCCTCGACCAGCGCTTTCAACATACCAACCTGAACCGCGCCCAGACTGCCGCCACCCGCGAGGACAAGTGCGGTTTTTACCGTGGGCATGGTTTGCCTCCAATGGTTACCTGCTACAGACGTTACAAGCGTAGCTGGTGTGAATGCGCTTCCCCAATCCCAACACTCGCGACATTAAAGCGCCAAACCGGTAGGTGAGTCGTGTGGTCAGGTGCTAGCTTTATTTTGTGTCGGTCGATACAAAACATGTGTTACCTTCTACGGCAAACCTGCAGAGCACTCCAGTCAATGGCCCGGCCTCGTACATTCGATGAATCAAAGGTTCTAACCTCCGTAGTCGAGGCATTTTGGACTCAGGGATACGAGGGCACTTCAACCAGAGACCTTGTCAGGTGCACAGGCCTTAACCAGCCAAGCCTTTACAACGCTTTTGGTGACAAGCGCAGTCTTTATCGTCACGCCCTTGAGCATTATCTGGAATGTGGCGTGCGTGAGCGAATTCGGCGCCTCGAGGAGTTGCCAGATCCAGGATTGGCCATTACCGGTTTCTTTGCAGAAGTGTTGTATCGCACGCTGAACGATCCGCTGAATCGTGGGTGCCTGTTGGTGAACTCTGCCCTCGAAACGAATGCAGAGGATGCAGACTTGCGTCAGGCAGTGTCAGAAGAACTTGAGACCATCCGCAGTTTTTTTGAAAGCCGCCTACATGCCTTCAGCTTGCAACGCGCAGTCGCCACAGGGATCGATGCAAAGCAGGGCGCTCATCACTTGCTCAGCGTATTACTTGGGATTCGCGTGTTGGCACGGATCAATCCGGATCCTGCGTGTGTAACCGACGCTATTGGAATTGCACTCACCAGCCTGGGGCTTCCGCCCTTGGCTCTTTGCGACACTCAATGAAAGCCACTGTACGGAGTCGACATGATCAAGTTCTACTATCACCCGTCTCCCAACCCCGCGAAAGTCGCTCTTTTCCTGGAGGAAGCAGGTCTTGAGTACGAGCTCATCCCTGTCGATACGCGAAAAGGGGAGCAACACGATCCGGCGTTTCTCAAGATCAACCCTAATGGCAAGACACCGGCCTTGGTTGATGGCGATAACGTTGTGTTCGACAGCAACTCCATTCTCATCTATCTGGCAGAGAAGACCGGAAAATTCTTGCCTGCCGACAACCTGAAAGCACGCGGCGAAATGTATTCCTGGCTGATGTTCGTCGCGACAGGCATTGGCCCTTACTCTGGTCAGGCCGTGCACTTCAAACACTACGCACCCGAACCCAAAGACTACGCCGTTACTCGTTACACCTTCGAAGCCTGGCGTCACTGGTCAATCATCAATGATCGCCTGTCCAACCTGCCTTACATGCTCGGAAGTGAGTACACGCTAGTGGACATGGCCGTGTGGGGGTGGGCGCGAGCGGTTCCATTCATATTGGGGGATGACGCTTGGGCAAAGCTCCCGAACGTCAAACGCCTCCTCGACGAAATCAATACGCGACCTGCTGCACAGCGTGCGGAAGCATTGAAGACCCAGCACAGTTACAAGACCGAAATGGATGCTGACGCCCGTAAGGCAATGTTCCCGCAGATTGCTCAGTAAAGGTGCCAGGTCATGATCGATTTGCATTACTGGACTACTCCAAACGGCCACAAGATCACTTTGTTCCTTGAGGAATCGGGTGTGCCTTATCGCATCGTGCCGGTGAACATCGGGAAGGGGGAGCAGTTCACTCCATCGTTTCTGAACATCGCGCCCAATAACCGCATTCCGGCCATAGTCGACCATTCGCCACTCGATGGTGGTCAACCGTTATCAATCTTCGAGTCGGGTGCGATCTTGTTGTACCTGGCAGATAAAACTCATCAGTTCATTGCTGATGATCTGCGAGGTCGTAATGAAACCTTGCAGTGGCTGTTCTGGCAGATGGGCGGGTTGGGGCCAATGGCAGGGCAGAACCATCATTTCGTCCAATACGCCCCGGTGCCAATTCCCTATGCGCAGGAGCGCTACGTCAAGGAAACCGCTCGATTGTATGGCGTGTTGAATAAACACTTGGCGGATGGCCGTGACTACATCGCTGGCGACTACAGCATTGCCGACATGGCCAGTTATCCATGGATTGTGCCCCACGTCCGGCAGCAGCAAGACCTTGCCGACTTCCCTCATTTGGCTCGCTGGTTTGAGCGAGTAGGTGATCGACCTGCGACAAAGCGTGCATACGCGATGGCGGAACGAATCAACACCGCTCCGGTCGTCGACGAGGAAACACGCAAGCTGCTATTCAATCAGGACGCGAGCACGGTTCGATAAGCGATCGTTGGTGAAGAGCAATCCATCATACATTTATGTTCGGTCTGTGAAGGCAGTTCATAAAGTATGGAAGATGTAATCGGTGGAATCGTTGGCAGCCATTGCTAGATTCGCCCTGGCCAATCGTTCACTGAGTGATGGATCATCGACCCGTACTAGCCACTCATAATCTGGATGATCCTCTGAGTTACCTATGGCGCTGTCTATCGCCTCTAGCAAATTTGTCCGAGGCGGAAAATAAACGGCCAGCGCATTGTCTTTCCAGCTCGCCACATTTAATCCCAGTTGCGCACAAATGGCGACTTTGCTTGTGGCGTCGGAGTTGTCTGCCAGTCGAGACTGATGGATGAGCGCTTCTAGCGCTGGATTGGCTTGTCCATCGGTACATAGAATATCGTTGCTCTCCCACGCTTCTGGCGGGCACACCTTGTTGTCTTGGCGTAACGGGATAAATGGGTTGATTTCCATTGGATAAATTCGACAAACCAACGGGCGCTCGTCGTAGATACCGCACAGATTATCCGCTCTGAGGTTGGGACATTGCTCGAGGGCTTTGCCAGCAAATACGGCGATGACGTTTATCCGGGCATCGCCACAACGAACGCTTACCGACCGACCTTTGGCGTGGGCGAATTCCTCTGATGAACGAGGCCAGTTCGATTCATCGAAGGCTTCGACAATCACTGCGACTTCATCCCCCCGAGTCAGCCACTGTTGTGCCTCAGCTAACGTCAACGGTATCAGTCTGCCTTTGCAGCAAATACCGCAGCCTACACAGGAAAATCGGACGACATTACTTTGCATGTGAATTACCTGGAAGTTGCAGCCCTACGGAAGGCGGGCGTTGTACTGGCGTGATTTGCGGCGCACGGAGAACGAAGCGTTTAGCGGTACACGGGTTGCCGAAAACCATGAACAAGGTTGCTTTCTGAAACCATGCTCAATGGTGAAGGTTTCATCGGATGCCCAGCCGCCGATCAAGTGAAAGTGATCCAGCCCCGCGCGCGACTATGAGCAGCAGTAGGCCTGCCCAAGAGAGGTGAGTTGGCCAGGCATCGGGGTACACAAACACTTCGATTACAAAGGTCATGCCCAGCAATGCCAATGCTGATAGACGGGTAAACAGACCCAGCACCAGAAGCACAGGAAACAGATGCTCGCTGTACGTCGAGAGGTGCGCCGCCAGTTCTGGAGAGATCAACGGCAATGCGTACTCCGTACGGAAAAGCTCGTATGTGCTCGGAGTGATTGTCATAAAGTCCGAGACTTTGGTGCGTCCGGACATGAAGAAAATGGCGGCAATAGCAATGCGCGCCACCAGAACCAAAAACGAATCGCCGATGAGTGTGCTCAGCCGGTTCGCGACGAGATTCCAGAGTCCGCGCAGGGAGTGGTCAGCGGCGGGTGAGCGGGTTTGGAGAGTGTCCATGTCGTGCTCCTTTAATGATGTCAGTAACCGGTTTTTCAGGAGGAAAGACCCAAGTCCATAGAAACGAATGCATCGGCACTCACCAGGCGGATAATGAGATTCTCCAGATTCAGGTCTGGTTCGGCTTCAATGGCTTTATCTGCCGCGAGATCGAGGGGCAGGTGCGCTGTACAGGCGTCGAGAAAGGCACAATCAGCAGCACTGGCGGGTTGCCAATGCACGCGACCGGCTTTACGTGTCAGCAGCGCGCCTTCACCTTGCCATTCGAGTTCCTCTGGCATTTCCAGTTGTTCACGATTGACACGCCATATCGTGTAGGCCGGGCAGTCAGGTAACCAGAGCCAACCGGCTGCGGCCCTTGGTGTCAGCCACAGATTGCCAAGTTCTGTCTCGGTAAACTGCGACAAGTCGCTCAGCTCCAGACCCGGTTCATCATTGGCGCAATGAACGTGTGTCCAGAGCATATCCAGCCGGGCGACACCGCCTAAGTAAGGCATTTCTCTCGCAGGCTCAAATTCGTCGAGAAAGCGGGGGAAGTCGGTGCCGTAGTGCAGCAACCGGGCATCCGTTGGCGGCGAAAGGCGTGCGTATATCGCCACCGCACTTCTGAGCCAGTCAGTACCCACCAGGCGCTCAACAGTTGGAAAGTTGGCGAGCAGCGCATCAGTCGAACCCTTGAGTACTGTATTGCGATACACCGTAAAACCAGGCTGACTGGTAAGTGAGTCCATGAGGGATGATTCGATGCCATGCAACGCATCCACGAATGCATCCTGAAAACTCGCAAGCGATGGTTTCATATCGCCACCTGCAATCGCTGGTTTTGCCCAAGGTTCAACACGGTCTGTGCCCGGTTGCGTTCGGCCAGTAAAACGTCGAAGTCAGGGATATGATCATCACGTTCAATCAGTGTAGGGCGCAGGCCGATCCTCTCGATCAGACGTCGATACAAAGACCAGACGTCCTCGGCGATAGGGGCATCGTGGGTATCAATCAGTAACGTGGAGTTGCCAGGATCTTCGGCGAATCCTGCTAGATGAATCTCCATGATCGCTTTCGCCGGAAACGCATCCAGATAGGTAGACGCATCGAACCCCAGGTTATGGGCGCTGATGTGCACGTTATTCACATCCAGCAGCAAACCGCAGCCCGTTCGCCGACTCAGCTCGGTGAGAAAGTCGAGCTCGCTGTAGTCATGTCCATCAAAGTGCAAATAGTGGGTCGGATTTTCGATCGCAATGCGACGTCCGAGGATATCTTGTGTGCGTTGAATATTGCCTGCGATGCGCTGCAAGGCTTCTCCGGTACGGGGAAAGGGCAGTAGGTCAGGATGGTACTTTCCGCGCCAGGTTGACCACGCCAGATGCTCGGAGATTAAGGCCGGTTGAACGCGATCCGCGAGCATTTTCAGACGTTTCAAATGCTCTTCGTCCGGCGGGCAATCGGCGGCCAGTGATAGCGATACACCATGCAACGACAGTGGGTGTCGCTCAACAATGGCTTCCAGCCATGCCAAACGGGGGCCACCGCCAACCATGTAGTTTTCCGGATGAACTTCGAACCAGAGACCCTCGACGGTACACTCGAGGGCGTCCTCATAATGGTTCGGTTTGAGACCGAGTCCGGCCCCGATCTGGAATGGCTTATTCATGATTGGCGTGTGCCCCATGGTGACGGTATTACATAGGTGTGAGGGTGCCGGTGCCTTTTGGCGTCTTGATGCTGGTGCAAGTACCCGCTGGAACGTTTTTCCAGGCGTTAGGCTGGTAGTCCATTTTGGCAGTGCCTGCACAGGTGGTGCCGGCGCCGGCTTTGCAATCGTTGTGACCAGCCATGGCAACGCCGTAACATTTTTCCATGGCACCTGCTTTATCCATGGAACCGGCTGCGGTTGGGGTCTCTGCGGCAATGGCGCCAGCGGCGAAGGAAGAAAAGGCAACGGCGAGGGCGGCAAGTTTCAGATTGTTCATGGCTGTTACTCCGGGATCATGGGGATGGGTCGTCGTATCAGTGCAGGATGCTCTGTACTTGCGATCCGATAAGTAGTTCGCTGGCTTCTCCTTTCCGGTTACAGCCACCACAAAATATTTTTCAAAAACTTTTCATAAGCCGCAAACAAGGTCGATTGTTGCCTTACGTCCTTGAGCGCAAGCATCATCCGTTGCCTGTCGTCAGGGCTGGCGTTGTATAGGTACAAAAAAATTTTTACTCTTCGTGTAACCAGGGCGGACGATGGAACGAACTACATGTAACGACGCGTTGCGCAGCCGAGAGATGCAGCTTCAGGCTCTGTTCCTCGCAGGCCTTGAGGGCGACGAGCGGGCTTATCGCTCGTTCCTGTCGGTGTTAAGTGGTCATGTACGCGGCTTTTTGCGCGCCCGGCTGCAACGCCAGCCCAGTGAAATCGAGGACTTGCTGCAAGAGGTGCTGCTGGCCGTGCATAACGGTCGCCATACGTATCAGACGGATCAACCCCTGACGGCGTGGGTTTTTGCCATCACCCGCTACAAACTCACAGATTTTTTCCGAGGACGGTCGCGCCATGAGGTCTTCAACGACACACTCGACGATGCGGCGGAACTGTTTGCCGAGCCTCACCTTGAACCGGCGCAGGCCAGTCGCGACCTGGGCAAGTTACTTGAGCAATTACCTGAGCGTCAGCGTCTGCCGATCATGCACGTGAAGCTTGAGGGATTGTCCGTCACAGAAACTGCGCAAATTACAGGATTGTCGGAGTCAGCCGTTAAGATCGGCGTCCATCGCGGGCTTAAAGCGCTGGCACTGAAGATTAGAGGTGCACTATGAAAACTGATGATTTTATTGGCATGCTCGCCTCCGGGATAACCCCGGTAGACCGGCATGCGCTTGCCAAACGCTTCAGTGTTGCGGTGCTGGCAGGGCTTGTAGTTGCCACCTTGCTGGTGACGATCATATTGGGTGTCCGTCCAGACCTGGCCACAGTTGCAACAACCCCTATCTTCTGGGCGAAGATCGCCTTCCCGCTGAGTCTGATGATCGGCGCTCTGAGCGTGGTGACGCGACTGGCAAGACCTGGAGTAACTCCGGGCACCGGAAGCCTCCTGATCGGTGCAGCGGTGGCAGCGGTGTGGGCCGGTACCCTATATGTCCTCATGACTGCAGTTCCCGATACGCGCGTCGCGATCATTCTGGGTAAGACTTGGCGGGTATGCGCGATGAACATCACCTTGCTCTCGATTCCTGGGTTTATTGCTGTTTTCTGGGCCCTACGCGGGATGGCCCCGACGCGACTGTCACTGACGGGTGCCTGTGGTGGATTATTGGCGAGTGCGATGGCTACGATTGCCTATTGCCTGCATTGCCCTGAAATGGAGGCTCCATTTTGGGGGGCCTGGTATTTGCTGGGTATGTTAGTTCCGACTGCCTTAGGCGGATTACTAGGGCCGCGATGGCTTCGCTGGTAGCAATAATGGTTGATAATGCCTCGGTGGCTCTTCATGGATTTTCGCTCCAAGAGCAAAAGATGTGTTAGCCGAGCGCTTTTTTCGTACATACAAATCACATATGAGATTTACCATGTCCAAACTCGCAGAATTCCGCCAACTCGAAAAACACCTAGCTGAACAGCTTCAAGCGCTCGAAGCCCTGAAAGGCGATGCTGGCCTCAAGCAAGAAATTGAATTTGAGACCAAGCTGCGCGCCTTGCTTGCCGAATACAGTTACAGCCTGCCGAAAATGATCGCTCTTCTTGATCCGCAAGCGGGTCGTCGCGCTCCAGCAGTCGAATCCAAAGCCGGGTCTCGCAAGCCTCGTCAAGTGAAGGTCTACAAAAATCCTAACACCGGTGAAGTCGTCGAAACCAAAGGCGGAAATCAACGGACGCTGAAAGAGTGGAAGGCCGAATACGGATCAGACACGGTTGAGTCCTGGCTGGCAAAGTGATTTTGGGTTGAGTACAAAAGGGCCCGAGAGGGTAATGCCAGTCAGTTAAGCCTCATTGCTTGACCTTTGGCCGCAAGAAATCAAAATCCGATGCCTGAATAGGCATCGGATTTTTTTATGCGTCTGGCTCGGGCACTGGAACTGACCCACAACTTCGTCTCGACTCCCAATTCCCTCGAGAGATTGGACTCGTTGCTTGATCCATCTCTGGTCGAACAGGCCTTGGAACAGGCCGGTGTCGCCACCTTGCGCAAGCGGCGCTTACCTTTGGAAATGATGCTTTGGTGCGTCATCTCTATGGCGTTTTTTCGGCGCATGTCGGCGTGGGATGTGGTCAGTCGCATGAACATCATGCTGCCTGGACAACGTCCGCTGGTCGCGCCCAGCGCCGTAGTCCAGGCCCGTCAGCGGTTGGGCAGCGAGGCCGTACGACAAGTCTTCGATCTGACTCAGAAAAGCTGGCATGAAGCGGCCGGCCATCCGACCTGGGCCGGGTTGCGTTTGCTGGGTGTCGATGGCGTCGTCTGGCGAACGCCCGATACACCCGAAAACCGTGCGCGTTACGACTCCGCCAGCAACCAGCATGGCGATACCGGTTTTCCTCAGGTACGCATGGTCTGCCAAGCCAGTAGGCTTTTGATGCTCTGATCGCTTCCAAGCGAGCCAAGTGATAGCGTTCCTGGTGCCATGGCGGGTAACTAGCCGTGTTCTGCCTCAATGCACCAGACCGATGTGTAGGTGGTGTGTGACCGTAGCCCAGGCCGATCGGCCAGCTTGTGAACCGCACTTTAGTTCATCAACTTTTGGTTGAAAAAAAGCCCGAATCTCGGGCTTTTTCTCTATGGTTTTACGCCTTCCCACATCTCGACGTAGGGATGGGAGCAGAACTCGATGGTGTTACCCCAAGGGTCTTCGCAGTAAACGATTTTGTAATTCTTCACCGGATCAATGGTAAGAATTTCCGTCCTCGCTTTTCCGCCTGCAGCTTCAAGCCGTTCCACCGCGAGATGGATGTCTGGCGCGGTTAACCCGATGTGGTTGTAGCCTTTGCGCCAGTAGGTGAATGTCTCGGTGCCTGGATCGACCTTGGTCTTTTCGAAATGGAAAAGCTCAAGACCCACGTTGTCACTGGTGGCCAGGTGGGCGAAATGAAAAACTCCGAATCCCCTCCCATAGATTTGCGTGGCAGGCGGGCCGAGAAGCCGATCGTCTTCTCTAACGGAGAGCGGCCCAGCAAGAAGCCGAAAATCCAAGGTTTCGATGTACCAAGTGATAGCTGCCACCAAATCAGGTACGGTCAACCCGAAATGGGGCGCGCTAAAAGGGCGTGCAAGCAAATGATTTACTCCTCTAAAACTCAGGCTCGCCTGAGGGTTTGTCGGGGTGTTTCTCCATAACGTTGTTTGTACTCGGTACTGAAACGCCCCAGGTGGGCGAAGCCCCAGCGCAGGGCTACACCCGCAACGTTGGTTGCTTCCCCATTTACGAGTTCCTCGCGCACGTTTTCCATACGTAGGTCGCGCAGGTATTGCATAGGGCTAACGCCAAGAAACTCTCGGAATCCAGAATAGAGGCTACGAAGGCTTACGCCCGCGATCCCCGCCAACTGTTCGGGCGAAATCTGCTCGTGGGCATGGGCGGTAATGAAGTCCTGCGCTCTTCGCACATGACGGGGCAAGATGGTGTTCCGGCGAGCAGGCGCGGCTTCGCTGTAATTGTGCTGATGGGTGGCCAGCAGGACTGACGTCGTCAATTGCTCGATCTGCGGGAGCACAAATTTGTGCTGAGCCAAGTCAGGGTATTGAACGGCGCACTCCATGAGATAGGAGAGCAAGCAACGCCATGCTGGGCTGCTGCGCCAGGCGAACGAGTGCTCGAATCTTAAAGGGTCGTGCAGCGGATGCCCTAAGTGACCGACCAGAGTACGTTCCAGGAGGTGTCGGGAAACTCGCATGATCAACTGATCCATGTCATGGCTCCATTGCATATGAGCCGCGTCCGACGGACTCAAAACAGATGCAACGTCCCCTCCATCCATGAGCTTTTGGTTGCCTACGGTGATGTTCGCAGTGCCGCCAATCGGCATCTGAATCAGAAAGCATCCATCCAACGGGTCACAGTCGATCTCGACCTTAGCACCGTACCTCAGACGGCTGATGGAGATTTCTCCTAGTGCGAGGTGGTGCATCCTCGCGTCCAATTTCTCCGACCTGTCCATCTGAACGATGCGGTGCGGCTTCATGACTCTGCTAACCATCGATCGAGCTTCCTCAAGGCTGGACGACGCAAAAAGCAGCTTATCTGGGGTGCTGAGCAGTTGATCTATGGAGCCCATAGACGGGTGAGTTCGGCCTGAGGCATTAGGGGATAACGCGTGGTTTTGCACGGTAATACTTCCTGAAAGGTAGCTGGTACCCAGCCTCTTTTATTGTTATTCGAAGCTCTGATCACCCCAACGCCGACGCTTCGAAATTAGACGGCGTTATATGATTATTCATGCACTTCGTTGGCCATTAATCTCATGAGGTCAGGGAAAAATCAATCCACCCTACATCGCTTCCCTAAGTGCTCATTTTTGGGTAATTCAGGCGCAGCCGCTCTAGTCTGCGGCTTTGAGTCTCGAATGAGTTTTGGAACTTTTTTTAGATGACAGCGTGTTGCGTAAATGCGCCATGAAATCACGTTTTTGAGTGCTTATCAGGGTGGTGGAGAGGTGTCACCTGCAACCTGCAGTCTACCGTCAAAGAGAAGGTTTCAGCGTCGAAGTTTCTGCTGTTCACAGGGAGCGTCGCGCAACAAATTAAGGCTTTTTGCGCCATTTTTGCGCGCCATTTAGCGGATTCCTCCATCCTGTGCAACAACTATCCGCTCTGTGCTTTTTGTGAAAACACATGATAAATCATGCATTGACGGGCCGCGCCTCTAGAGGGAAAAGTAAAGGCCATTAAGAACAAGCTTGACGGGCTGAACCCGAGAGGAAGCACGATGGCCGAAAGATCGTTTGTTGAGGAAGTCAAAACGCTGAGGATGGGCGCTGGTGAGGTCTTCAGTGGTGAGGGCATCCTGGCGGTAACCAAGGCTTTACTGGAGTCGGGAGTCGCCTACGTCGGCGGCTACCAAGGTTCTCCAATTTCTCACCTGATGGACGTTTTGTCGGACGCCCAGGATATTCTGGCGGAGTACGGTATCCGCTTCGAGAACAGTGCCAGTGAAGCCACCGCTGCGGCTTCTCTCGCCGCATCCGTCAACTATCCGCTACGCGGCGCCATTACGTTCAAGGCCACTGTCGGCACCAACGTCGCTTCCGACGCCTTGGCGAACCTTGCGTCAGGAGGTGTGACAGGCGGTGCCCTCATCATCGTGGGGGAGGATTACGGTGAAGGCTCGTCCATCATGCAGGAGCGCAGCCATGCCTTCGCGATGAAGTCTCAGATGTGGCTGCTAGATCCTCGCCCAAATCTTCCGAGCATCGTTCAATCGGTCAAGGATGGCTTTGAGCTCTCTGAGGCGAGTAACACGCCTGTGATGCTGCAGATGCGCATCCGCTCATGTCACTTGCATGGTCAGTTCATTACCTCTGACAACCGCCCTCCGGCCTTCACCGTAAAGGACGCACTTGAGAATCCCACGAGGGACTTGAGTCGGATCGTGCTGCCACCGGCGAGCTTCCTGCATGAGCGGGAGAAAATCGAAAAGCGTTGGCCTGCGGCCATCGAATTCATTAAGGAAAAGCAGCTCAACGAGTTTTTCTCGGAGGGCGCAGCAGATATCGGCATTGCTCTGCATGGCGGACTCTACAACACGGTTATTCGAGCTCTCCAGAAGTTGGGGCTTGCTAATGCTTATGGGGACTCCAAGGTTCCTCTATACGTGATGAACGTCGCCTACCCATTAGTGGATGATGAACTTGAGCGATTCGCTCAGGACAAGCGCGCCGTGCTGGTTGTTGAGGAAGGACAACCCAATTTCGTTGAGCAAAACATTGCAGCCATCTTCCATCAGCGTGGCCTCGATACAGACATCCATGGCAAGGATGTCTTGCCACTGGCAGGGGACTACAACACGGCGACAGTGCTCAAAGGGTTGCGTAGTTTCCTGACCAACGTTGGTGTCCTGAAAGATCTTGCTCAGGTTGTGAAGGTGCAGCCTGCACCCATCCACTTCGATCCATTGATTGGAGCGGAGCAGAAAGGGCTAAGCGTTGCCAATGACGATTGGAAAGGCGAGCGGATCCCTTTGACGGAGTTGGCCGTCTCCGATGTGACCGGTTCCTCGGTCGCGGCGAAAGCAGAACTGCTGCCCCTGGAGGAGACGGTGCATGCCCGGCCACCAGGGCTTTGTACAGGTTGTCCTGAGCGTCCAATTTTCACTGCTGTGAAGCTGATCGAACGCGAGCTTGGGCCTCACCACTACAGCGCCGACATCGGTTGTCACCTGTTCTCCATTCTCCCCCCGTTCAACCTGGGCAACACCACCATGGGTTACGGTTTGGGCGGTGCCGCTGCGGCAGCATTCACTGTGGCACCTGGCAGTGCCGCTGCTCAGAAGCGAGCGATCGCGGTAATGGGTGATGGCGGTTTTTGGCACAACGGTCTCACCAGCGGTATCGCGAACTCCGTATTCAACAAGAGCGACAACCTCACCATCATCGTCGACAACAACTACAGCTCGGCAACCGGTGGGCAAGATGTGCTTTCATCGCGCGCGGTCAATCCAACCCGTAGCACTGGCCATGAAATCGAGCAGGCGGTGAGAGGGGTCGGGGTGAAGTGGGTGCGTACAATCAAGCGTACCTATGACCTCAAAGCGATGACTGCGACGCTGCGCGAGGCTCTCACGACCAATGAACCTGGGCCTAAAGTTCTCATTGCGCAAAGCGAGTGCATGCTCAACCGCCAGCGCCGCGAGAAAAAAATAACGCGCAAAGCGCTGGGCGAAGGGAAGCGTGTAGTTAGAGAGCGTTTCGGTATCGATCCCGATACTTGCACTGGCGACCACTCCTGCATTCGTTTGTCTGGCTGCCCGTCGCTTTCTATCCGTGATAACCCGGATCCGCTACGCCAAGATCCGGTGGCAATGGTCATGGACAGCTGCGTGGGTTGTGGCAACTGCGGCGAGGTGGCACATGCGGCGGTGCTGTGCCCATCGTTCTATCGGGCGCAGATCGTGAGCAATCCTACCTTCATGGATCGCCTGGGGCAGAAAATCACCAGCAGCATCATCGGATGGTTGCAGCGCGGGGAAGCGAATCGTCGTGCGAGGTACGCGCTATGAATACTGCAGCAGCTAAAGGTGGCGCTGCTGTCGCTACCGCCGCGAATCCTCCAGCGAAGGTGACCACAAGGGTGCTGTTTGTCTGCTGGCTCGCGATCCTGTTCGAAGGCTATGACGTAGGCGTGATGGGAGCCATTCTTCCTTCGATGGCTGAAGAAAAAGCCTGGAACCTGACTCCCCTAGAGTTGGGGGCTTTAAGTAGCTATGCGTTGCTTGGCATGTTCTTCGGCGCCTTTTTAATTGGCACGCTTAGCGAACTGGTTGGACGGCGACGCATGCTGCTGATGTGCGTGACATTGTTCTCACTGACGATGGGAGGAGCGGCTTGGGCGCCGACACCAGAATGGTTTGGTGCTTTCCGCTTCATTGGGGGGCTAGGCCTGGGTGGTGTCATCCCTGTAGCTGCAGCGCTGACTATCGAGTATTCCGCTCAGCATCGGCGAAGCTTCAATTACGGGATTATGTATTCGGGCTACTCGATAGGCATTCTCACAGCGGCAGCTGTAGCGATGTGGCTGATACAGGATCACGGATGGCGGACTGTTGTGGGGCTTGGCCTCATTCCGTTGATCGCGATCTTGCCGATGGCTTGTGCGCTTCCAGAGTCCCTTGAGAATCTGGTTAGCAGGGGGCGGCAGGAACAAGCTGAGCAATTGGCAAAAAAGTTTGGCGTTTCGATGCCACAGCGAGCGCAGCAAAGCGAGTCCCCTACGGCTGGATGGCGTCAAGTGCTTGCCGAGGTTTTCTCAAAGCGTCATCTCAGAGCAACCGTTTGTTTCTGGTTGGCGTTGTTCTGCGGGCTTCTTTTGATCTACGCACTCAACACGTGGCTGCCATCGATCATGCGCCGTAATGGTTATGACCTTGGATCAAGTCTGAGTTTGCTGATTGTTTTCAGTCTAGCCTCGGCGATTGGCGGCATGTTCTTGGGTAAAGCAGCGGATCGCTTTGGTGTGCGGGTGATGGTGACTTTGTTTTATCTACTGGGCGCGTTGGCGATTTTCGCGCTGATGTGGCAACACTCGATGTTCATCAATTACGTCCTTGTTGCTGTAGCGGGGGTTGGAACCATTTCAGCCTCTTTGATCCTGACCGGTCATCTTGCAAGTTACTACCCCTCTAATGTTCGTGCCGCTGCAACGGGCTGGGGACTGAGTTTTTCCCGATTAGGTGCAATGACCGGCCCGATATTGGGCGGTTACGTTGCCGGAAGTGGCCTGGGAGTAGAGTGGAACTTCGTTACTTTCGCTGTGATTGCGGCACTAGCTGCTGTTGCGGTGGCTTTTCTTCCCCGGCGCTCGGGTGAGCAAAAGTGACCATGAACTTTTGTTTGATGCAGAAAAACAAATACTGCTGGGATAATCGCTATGACTCATGAGCCAATCAAAATTGCCATTCTTGCCATGGGCGGCGAGGGGGGCGGTGTACTTGCCGACTGGATCGTCAATTTGGGCGAGCACAATGGCTACTTCGCTCAAACCACATCGGTGCCAGGTGTGGCTCAGCGGACGGGCGCGACCATTTACTACGTGGAACTTTTCCCCGGTGCGAACGTGGAAGGTCGCCGCGTGCCTGTACTGTCGCAAGCTCCGCTTCCTGGCGACGTCGATATCGTCCTGGCATCAGAGTTGATGGAGGCAGGTCGCGCTGTACAGCGTGGATTCGTGACCACCGACCGTACGACCCTTATCTCCTCCACCCACCGGGTCTACTCCATCGCTGAAAAATCCGCCATGGGTGATGGCCGTGTCTCAAGTCAAGCTCTTCTGGATCAGGCCCGAAATGCCGCTAAGGAGTTCATCTGTTTCGACATGGAAAAGGCAGCGGAGAAAACGGGCAGTGTTATCTCTGCGGTTCTGTTCGGAGCGCTGAGCGGTGCAGGGGTGTTGCCATTCAACCGTAAGCAATTCGAGGAAACCATCGAGCTGGGCGGGGTAGGTGTCAAACCAAGTCTCAAGGCTTTTGATCTCGGATTTACCCTGGTACGCGATGGTGGAGCTGAACAAGCTTCCACGGCGATCAAAGTCGCTTCTAGCTGGGAGCAGGCCAGGACAGGCAAGCTGCATCGTGATGTCGTAATGCTCGTTGATCGTTTGTGTTTGCTGCCCGAAGACGTGGCGGAGCTCGCCTATGAAGGGGTGAAGCGCCTGATTGACTATCAAGATCCCGCGTATGCCGCGCTCTATCTGGATCGACTCGAAAGGGTTGCTCAGGCACCAGGCGGTAGCGATCGTGGGCTGCTCCGCGAGCTGGCACGCCATCTGGCTCTTTGGATGTCTTTTGAGGACACCATCCGTGTTGCTGATCTGAAAAGCCGTGGCACCCGTTTCGACCGAGTACGTGGAGAGGTTCGCAGCAAGACCGACCAGGTTCTGCACATTCAAGAGTACATGCACCCACGGCTAGAAGAGATTTGCGAAACGCTACCCGCTGGCTTGGGGCGGTGGTTGGCGAAGCCACACTTCCTGAACCGTCTAGTCGGACGGATGACGCAAAGTGGTCGCACCGTGAAGACGAGCTCCTTGAGCGGGTTCTTGCTGCTGCATGGACTGGCCAAGTGGCGTCGCTGGCGTCGTTCGACCCTTCGCTACCAGCTGGAAGACGCGCGTATCGAGGCGTGGCTGGAGCGGGTCAAAAGGCTTGCGGCCATCGACCCCGTGGTCGCGCTGGAAGTTGTTCAATGCCAGCGGCTGGTGAAGGGCTACAGCGATACCCATAGCCGCGGACTCAAAAATTTCGAAGTATTAATGGCGGCTGTAGATCGCCACAAAAATGTCCTTGGTGCACCCACTTTGCGGGAACTTAGAAACGCAGCGCTCGCTGACGAGCACGGGTTCAAATTAAAAGAATCGCTCAATCGGCACGCGCTTACTGCTGAAGGATAAGTCTTATGAGTCCAGATAAATTCGAGAAGTCGCACAAGATTCGTTTTGCTGAATGTGATCCGGCAGGGATTGTTTTTTATCCCCAGTATTTTGTCATGTTCAATAATCTTCTAGAGGAATGGATTGATAACCTGCTTCCTGAAGTTGGATTCGCTGGTTACATTGGTGAGCTCAAATATGGAATGCCGTCAGTTCGGATTGAGGCGGATTTCAAGTCCATCAGTAAAATGGGTGATGAAGTTGTATTGACTCTTGATGTTGTGCGTCTGGGGTCGAAGTCAATCACCCTGCAACTTCAATGTATGTCCCCTGATGGTGAGGTTCGCGTAAGTGTCACGCAGGTTCTGGTTACCACGTCGTTGGTAACTCATAAAGCTATTGAAGTTCCTAGCGTATTACGCAAGGTGCTGGCTTCATCGCCCATTCAAGAATAAAAGGAGATCGCATCGTGAAAATCGCATGTATTGGTGGTGGGCCAGCTGGCCTTTATTTCGGTCTGCTCATGAAACTGCATGATCCAAGCAATCGCGTCGTCGTAATCGAGCGTAATCGCCCTTACGACACGTTTGGTTGGGGCGTAGTCTTCTCTGACGCCACCCTGGACAACCTTCGCGAAGCAGATCCTGTCTCGGCACAGACCATCTCCAGCGCGTTTAACCGCTGGGACAACATTGATATTCATTTCAAAAATGAAATGGTGCGCAGCGGTGGCCACGGGTTCATCGGGATCGGTCGTAAAAAACTCCTGAACATCCTCCAAGCACGTTGCGAGGAGGTTGGTGTCGAGTTGGTGTTCGAGACCTTCGTCGAGGACGATCAAGAAATCGCGCGCAAGTATGAGGCTGATCTTGTGATCGCTGCGGACGGCATCAATAGTCCGACGCGTACCCGTTACCAGGAAACGTTCAAGCCGGACATTGATCAGCGGAACTGCCGTTTCGTCTGGTTGGGAACGCGCAAGGTCTTCGATGCCTTTACCTTTCTCTTCGTTGAGACTCCGCACGGCTGGTTCCAAGCCCACGCTTACCAGTTCGAGGATGGTCTCAGCACTTTCATCGTCGAGACTACTGACGAAGCTTGGCAGGCCGCTGGTATCGACCAGATGTCCCAGGAAGAAGGTATTACGTACTGCGAGAAGATCTTCGCGCCGTGGCTGCAGGGTGAGCCACTGATCTCCAACGCTGCTCACCTGCGCGGCTCGGCCATCTGGATTCGTTTCCCGCGTGTGATGTGCGGTCGCTGGGTTCAGTGGACGAAGCCATATGGAGAGAGCGGCCAAGACGTTCCCGTTGTCCTCATGGGTGATGCAGCCCATACCGCCCACTTCTCCATCGGCTCCGGTACCAAGCTCGCCCTTGAGGATGCGATTGAACTCTGCAACACCCTCAAAGAGTCCGGCGATTTGCGCGAACGCCTTGCCCACTATGAAGAGGTGCGTGGTGTCGAAGTTCTGAAGATTCAGAACGCGGCTCGCAACTCTACCGAGTGGTTCGAAAACGTGGCGCGTTACGAGGGGCTTGAGCCTCAGCAGTTCGCCTATTCCTTGCTGACGCGCTCTCAGCGTATCTCGCATGAAAACCTGCGACTGCGAGATTCAAAGTGGCTGGGAGGCTATGAGGCATGGCTGGCACGGCGCGTTGGAATTGATGTAGGGCAGGGCGCCAAGCCGTGTCCGCCTATTTTGACGCCCTTCACCGTCCGCGATTTGACGTTGGTGAACCGTGTCGTGGTTTCGCCCACCATGCTGTATAGCGCTAACGAAGGCGTTGTCGGTAATTTCCACATGGTTCACCTCGGCAGCCGGGCCCTTGGCGGTGCCGGCTTGGTAATGGCTGAAGCCACTGCGATCAGCCCCAATTCTCGCGTTAGCAAGGGTGATACCGGCTTATGGAATGAAGACCAGGTAGCTTCGTGGAAACGGGTGACCGATTTCGTTCACAACAGCAGCCAGTCCAAGGTAGGTATTCAGCTCAGCCATTGTGGTCGCCGAGGGTCGACTCAGAAAGGGTGGGAAAAGCCCGAACAACCTCTCAAAGAAGGTAACTGGCCTCTGATTGCTGCCAGCGCGATACCCTACCTCGACGGCGTCACGCAAACACCAAAGGCGGCCACGCAAGCTGACCTTGCCGAGATCCGAGAGGCTTTTGCTCAAGCTGCGGAGCGTGCTGCACGTGCCGGTTTTGACTGGTTGGAAATCCAGGCTGGCCATGGCTTCCTTCTTTCCAACTTCATTTCGCCTCTCACCAACGAGCGTACCGATGAATACGGCGGTTCGCTTGAAAACCGTCTTCGCTTCCCGCTTGAGGTCGTCGCAGCAGTTCGCAAAACCTGGCCAGAGAATCTTCCGCTTTCGGTACGCATCTCTGCGACCGACTGGGCGGAGGGCGGTACCACAGTTGATGAAGCTGTCGCGATCGCACGCGCGCTGAAGGTCGTGGGTGTAGACGTCATCGATGTCTCCAGCGGTGAGGTGGTCGCGAACCAGCGTCCAGTGTACGGGCGCATGTTCCAGACGCCATTTGCAGACAGGGTGCGTAACGAGGCGGGTATCCCAACCATCGCGGTAGGTGCCATAAGCGATGCAGACCAAGTGAATGGGATCATTGCTTCCGGTCGTGCTGATCTGTGCGCCATCTCCAGGCCGTATCTCGCAGAGCCGACCTGGTTCCTCCGTGAAATTGCTCGACTGGGCTGGGATTCAACTCAGTGGCCCCAGGCCTATCTGTGGGGCAAAGACGCCTTGCAGCGCAGCTTCGCTACCCGTGTTTAGACCTGAACGACATTGATGTCCTGAGGAGAAAACAATGACTAAATCCTACGATCAATACCGCGAGAATACGCTTGGACGCGCCGACGTCGAAGATACGCCGGAACTGCTCGCTTATTACCGTCAGCTTGATGAACTTCAAGTTGGCGCGCTCTGGACTGTCGCCAACAAGATCGAACCGTGGCAGCCGAAATCGGATTCGGTACCGGTAGTCTGGCGATACAAGGATCTGCGGGAAATTGTGCTGCGTTCCGTGGATCTGGTTACTCCAGAAAAAGCTGGGCGCCGCGTTATCTACCTAAATAATCCGGGACGCACAGAAGTGTCAGCGGCGGTAGGTTGGTTGTATTCGGGCTTGCAGGTCATGCACCCCGGCGAACTGGCCTCCGCTCACGCACATTCATCTTCTGCGCTGCGCTTCATCATGGAAGGTCGGGGTGCCTACACCATCGTCGATGGCCACAAAATGACCCTCGGGGCGAACGACTTCGTTCTGACGCCTAATGGCACCTGGCATGAACACGGTGTCGAGTCCGATGGCCTGCCGTGCATCTGGCAGGACGGCCTGGACATCCCGCTCGTCAATGCACTCGAAGCAGGTTTCTACGCTGTGCACCCAGATCTGCAACAGGCTGTGGGTTTCCCTGTCGATGACTCGGTCAGTCTGTGGGGCGCGGCCGGCCTTCGTCCTCAAAACATCGGCTGGAAAAAACCTTACTCCCCGCTGTTCAAGTACCAATGGGAGCCGACTTACGAAGCCCTTCGCCGCTATGCCGCCGCCAAAGAAGACACCCCCTTCGACGGTGCACTCATGCACTACACCAACCCTGTCAGTGGCGGACATGTCATGGCCACCATCGGCGCAAGCATGCAGCTTCTTCGCCCCGGCTTCGTTGGTAAGGCACACCGGCACACTGGCAGCTTCCTTTATCAGGTAGCTAAAGGTAAGGGCTACTCCATCATCAATGGTCAACGCCTCGACTGGCAGGAACGAGACATCTTCTGTGTTCCGTCCTGGGCGTGGCATGAGCACGTCAACGAAAGCGGTACCGATGACGCCTGCTTGTTCTGCTTCAGCGACCTCCCTGTGATGGAAAAACTTGGGCTATATCGCGAAGAGGCCCTGGCAGACAACGACGGTCATCAGCCCGTCGCTGCCCACTAAACCCCTGCAAACAATAAACGAGAACTTGGAGTTTTTATGCGCCTGGTAACTTTCCGTAGCAACGTCAACGCCGCCGCTCGCCTCGGGGCTCTGGTCGATGGTCTTGTCGTAGATCTTAACGCCCTGGGCCAACACTCGGGCAATGTCATCCCTGACAACATGTTGGACTTCATCGACCTCGGCCCGCAGGCAGTCAGCGCTACTACCGCTTTGCTGAAGAGCTTTGAAGGCAAATGGCCTTTCGGCGTTGCTGTTCCCGCGAGCAACGTCAAACTGCTGGCTCCGATCCCTCGTCCGCGCAAAAACATCTTCGGTATCGGTCTGAACTACGTTGAGCACGTTGAAGAGTCGAGCCGCACCCTGGATACCTCCAAGGAGCTCCCCAAGCAGCCAGTGATCTTCTCCAAGCCGCCAACCACTGTGATCGGGCCTGGCGACGCGATCGAGCACAACGAGAACATCACACGCCAGATGGACTGGGAGGTCGAGTTGGCGGTCATCATCGGCCAGCGCGCCAAGGGCGTTAGCGGTGCTGAAGCACTGAACTACGTGTTCGGTTACAGCGTGATCAACGACATCAGCGCCCGCGATAACCGCCGTGCAGGCCAGTGGATCTATTCCAAAGGGCAAGACACCTATGCTCCCTTCGGGCCAGTAATCGTCACCGCTGACGAACTCCCAGATCCACACAACCTGAACCTCAGCCTCAAGGTCAATGGAGTCATCAAGCAGGAATCCAATACGCGTCACCTGCTGTTCAAAATCCCGACCTTGATCGCGGATATCAGCGCCGGCATCACGCTGGAGCCGGGCGACATCATCGCCAGCGGCACCCCAGCAGGCGTAGGTGCAGGTCGCACGCCGCAAGAGTGGCTCTGGCCAGGTGACGTTGTTGAAGCCTACGTCGAGAAAATCGGTGAGCTGCGCAACCCGGTGGTAGCCGTGGGTGACGAGCCTCGCTCCGGTAAACAGCAGGCTTAAGGGTTTTCTAGAAGGAAGTATTTCATGCTCGAATTACCTCGCTTCAAGGCGGCGGCTGTTCAAACAGCCCCCGTGTTCCTGAATACCGATGCGACAGTGGATAAGACCATATCGTTGATCATGGAAGCAGCAGGCAATGGCGCCAAGCTTGTCGCTTTCCCTGAAGTCTTCATCTCTGGATATCCGTACTGGAGCTGGATCGGTAATCCAATCGAAGGCAGCCCCTGGTTTGAGCGACTCGCGCGTTCGGCCATCGAAATTCCTGGCCCGGAAATAAGCAAGATTGCTCAGGCGGCAGCGCGCCACAAAATCAACGTGGTCATTGGTGTGAACGAGCGAAACCGCAACGGCATCGGCACGCTTTACAACACCGTGGTGACCATCGGTGAGGACGGCACGATCCTGGGGCGTCATCGCAAACTGGTGCCGACTTGGGCAGAGAAGCTGACTTGGGCTCCTGGTGACGCTTCTGCCTTGCGGGTTCACCAAACCAGCGTTGGGCCGTTGGGCGCACTGGCCTGTGGCGAGAATACCAACACCTTGGCGCGTTTCTCCCTGATCGCCCAAGGGGAGTTGATGCACGTTGCAAGCTACATTTCTCTGCCAGTGGCGCCGCCTGACTACGACATGGCCGACGCGATCAAGGTGCGTGCAGCAGCCCATTGCTTCGAGGGTAAGTTATTCACGGCGGTCTCGTGTTCGACCGTATCCGAAGAGATCATCGAGGCCCTGGAGAAAGACTTCCCTCGCGCCCGGGAGACTGCTGACGCGCAAGAACAGCGCTTTCTCTGGTTTCCTCGGCCCAGATGGCCGGGTCATCGGTGAGCCTCTTATCGACGAAGAGGGGATCGTCTACGCAGATATCGATCTGTCGCGTTGCATTCAACCCCGCCAGATGCACGACATCGCTGGGCATTACAACCGCTTCGATATCTTTGACCTCAAAGTGAACCGCCGTCCTCTGCAGGCCGCGCGCTTCGACGATGATCCCACTGAAGTCTTCAGCACCTCATCAAGCGGTGCGTCCGAACAGATCCAGGAGAATGCCTCGTGAGTGAGAGCCGGATTTATCGCATTGGCCAGATTGTGCCGTCCTCGAACACCACCATGGAAACGGAGATCCCGGCTATCCTTCGAATCCGCGAAACCGTTGCTCCTGAGCGGTTCACGTTCCACTCCAGTCGCATGCGAATGAAGCATGTGACCAAAGAGGAGCTGGCAGCGATGGATGGTGACAGCGACCGTTGTGCGTTGGAGCTTTCTGATGCGCGTGTAGATGTGCTGGGCTATGCATGCCTGGTGGCGATCATGAGCATGGGTAACGGGTATCATCGTGTCTCCGAAAGCAGACTCCATCAACGGACGGTCGAGAACGACGGGCCCGCGCCGGTCGTGACCAGCGCCGGCGCCCTGGTGGATGGGCTGCATGCCATCGGCGCCAAGAAGATCTCGTTGCTGGCTCCATACATGAAGCCTCTGACACGTCTTGTTATCGACTACATCGAAAGCGAGGGCATCGAGGTCGTTGATAGCATCTCGCTGGAGATTCCAGACAATCTGGAGGTGGGTCGTCAGGACTCCCGAGCGCCGATCGAGATCACCAAAAGGCTTCAGACTACTGGGGTTGATGCGATCGTTGCCTCGGCCTGCGTACAAATGCCGTCGCTTCAGTCGATTCAAGCCATTGAGGATCGTGTTTGCTTGCCGGTGCTTTCGTCTTCAGTTGCCACCACCTACATGATGCTCAAACGACTAGGCCTCAATACGGCGGTACCTGGTTTCGGCTCACTGCTGTCTGGGCGATACTGATGTCCTGAGCGGGGTTATCCTCGCTCATTCGCAAACGCTACAATCGACGGGATAATTCTGTGCTAGAGGCCATCGCTTGCATGACCAAAACAAACGATTTCGTCGATAACTACCTTCCCGCGCTCCTCGGTCAAGCCTGGCACTTGGTTTCCACGCAATTCCATGCCGTTGTCGAGGAGCACGGGCTCTCTGTGCTCGAATGGCGTGTGCTATCGACTTTGGCCAGCCATGGGGCCATATCCATCTCCGCTCTCGCTCAGGTTACTGTAAGCAAACAACCCACGGTGACTCGCCTGCTGCTGCGCCTTGAAGCGCAAGGCTATGTAGAGCGTTCAACGAGTCTTGATGACCGACGTTTTACACTCGTACGAGTAACACGCGCTGGTCGGCGTCTTGTGACGGGGTTGATCGCGCTTGCTGAAAAGCACGAGGTGGAAATCCTGTCTCCTTTCGAGGATGAGAAGATATCCGCGCTTAAAGAGGTTCTGCGTGAGCTGATCGCACGGCATCAGCCGAAAATCTAAAACGCCCTCTTGCAAGGGCATTTCTCTCACTCGGGTCGGGTCATCTGAAAGAGCCCAGACGGTAAAACCTCAAAGTAATCCGCAGGGCCTCCACCTCTCAGGATTGGGCGGGCCGACGCGGTATCGTAAATCCCATCCATCAATAGTGCCGAATTGATGTGAACCGCGACGACCTGGCCAATGACCATCCAGGTGTTCAGAGGTGTACCATCGAGGCCGCTTAGTTGCTGGACAGAAATGACCTTACATTCAAGTGAAACGGGGCTTTCTGCCACGCGCGGCGACGTCACCTGCGTTGACGGCACAGGGGTCAAGCCGGTCGCCTCGAACTCCTCAACTCCGGCAATCTCGGTACTGCTGCCGTTTACCGATTCAGCCAGGGGGCGGGTAGCCAGGTTGTATACGAAGTGGCCGGTTTCCTGGGCATTGCGGACGCTGTCTTTTTTCCCGACGCTAGAGAAAATCAAGATCGGCGGGCGGTAATTTACGATGTTGAAAAAGCTGTAAGGCGCAAGGTTTGTGCGACCTTCCTGGTTGATGGTTGATATCCAACCAATTGGGCGCGGGCCTAGGATAGCCGGCAGTGGGTCATGGGGAAGGCCGTGTCCATCGGCTACGGAATAGCTGTACGTAGAGGAAGCCATGTTTTTCTCTCACTGGAGTGAGGCGTAAACGTAACGTGGGCAGAGTAGCCGCGCACGTAGCTAGAGGAAATTCATGCAGGGAGTGGATAGTGAAAGCAAGATACCAAGAGCTATAGAGCTTCCGGTGTATTTCTTAACGCTATCAACGAATGAAAACTGAATAGAGCATCGCGGAGAGGAAGGACGTTTACAACAGCTCAAAAAGCCGGGGAGATGATTGGCGCACCTCCCGGTGTCAAAAGGAGACAATCAGCGACGTGAAAGCTTGTCAGCCACAAGGATGCCGGAGCCTGCTCCTAATCCAGGCCCAGGGTGCGTGGAAGCCCCGATGTGGTAGACATTTTTGAGCGTGGTTTTGTTGATACGCGCGCCATGAGTAGAAGCAAAAGGACGCAGCCAGAAGAATTGATCCGGCGAGCAGATTCCGGAGTAAGGATCACCACCGATTAGGTTGCAGTTGAGTTTTTCAAGGTCAGCAGGGGATAAGGTCTTCCTGCCTATGACGATGGAAGAGAGCCCTGGCATGACCTGTTCAAGACGCTTTTGAACGCGATCAGCAAAAGCCTCTCTGACCTGATCGTTCCACTTGCCGTCAGCGGGCGTGGCGATTTCGCCGGCAGCATCACCTTTAAGTGTGGTGGGTAGCTCCAGCATTTGAATCCAAAGAATCCACGAGCCGTCTGGCGCGCGCGATTTATCAACCACTACAGGCTGACCGATACCCAAAGTGGGTTTCGACGGGAGCAGTCCATTATTTGCCTCAGTGACGGAAAGGCAGGTTTGCTCCATGCTTTCCGTCATGTGGACTAGGGGGACTTCGCCCAGCTCTTCGGTGAGCCAACTAGGCTTCGCGCTCAACGCGAAATGGATCTGCATGCAACCGCGCCCATAGCGGTAGCCGTTGGCATGGTCACGTACAGACTTTGGGCTGTATTCGATCAGCTTACCGTACAGCTTTTCAGGCGTCACGTTGCAGACCACGGATTCAGATGCCTGGAATTGGGATCCGTCTGAAAGCGTGACGCCGGTTGCGCGCTCTCTGGTGCCTTGACCGTTGGTGTTGATTCGAACGACATCGCTGTTGGTTCGTACGGCACCACCTTTGGCTTCGATGATGCTTGCAAGGGCGTCAACCAGGCGGCTGCCGCCACCCTTGATCACGGGCATGCCTGCGGTGACCACCGAAGCGAACGTTAGCTTGCCGATGAGCGCGGAAGATGCATCGTCAGGGCCTAATCCGGAGTGCAGCGTCCAAGGGGCAATGAGGGTACGCACTTCATTGGAAATAAAGGTTCGCTCCGACCAGCGACGGAAATTTTCCAAAGACTCAGTAGCAAAGGTAAGCAACCCGTCCACGCCGCGCTTGCGCCACGCTTGGAATAGAGGCTTGAGCATGCTGAGCCCGTATGGATCTTTGCCAAGCATCGTAAAGATAAGACCGGCGTCTTCACCCATCACTTTGGAGAAGGTATTTTTGAGGGCCAGACCATCCCCAAGAGCGATCTTTTCCAAACGCTCACATGCGTCATCCAAATCTCGCGTCAGCGCGATGCCTTTGCCGTTTGGATGAACCCACCCGGTTGAGTACTTGCTGTGCAGCACTTCGACCCCGTGCTTGCGGAGCTCGGGCTCCAACTCCGCATAGGCCGGGCTTCCAGCGAGCAGAGAGTGCCAGGACGAGAGCACTTCGTGAGTGAAGCCAGGGAATAGCTCCTCAGTCCGTATGCATCCACCCAGGCGGTCATTCCGCTCAAGCACAAGCACTCGCTTTCCACGGACGGCGAGAAGCGCAGCTCCGATCATGGAGTTGATTCCGCTTCCTACAAATACCACCTGGTGACTGTTTGCCACGGTCATCTCGTTACTCCACCAAGGCCAAGACGCGCAGCGGGCTTCCGGATCCAGCTTGGATTTTGAGAGGGGCAGAGAAGATCAATGCGCCAACCGGTGGCAACTGATCCAAGTTGTTCAGGCACTGCAGACCGTACTTGTTAGCGCCATGCATCAGCGTATGACACGGGTAAGGAACAGGCCACGAATACGATTGCCCTGCATCAGTGTTGATCGTTTCAACGCCGAAGCCATGAACGTCGCGCTGATGAATCAACCACTCAATTGCTTGTTGCGAAGGGCCTGGAGTATGAGCGCCGTCCTCATGGATGTTCAGGTATGCCTGCGCATCAGGAAGCCGTTTCGACCAATCTGTGCGTAAGAACACCCAAGCACCTTTAGGGATGCGACCGTATTGGGTTTCCCATCTCTCCAGAAACTCCACGGTAAGAACCCAATCTTCGTGAGCCGCAACCTGGGTGCTCGCATCAATCACGACGGCGGGTGCAATGAAATTGGATGGAGGTATCAAATCCACCGTGTTCGCCGGGTGTTCACGCCCTGAGATCCAGTGCGCAGGGGCGTCGAAGTGTGTGCCGGTGTGCTCGCCGCAGGTGAAGTTGTTCCAGTACCAGGCAGGGCCGGCTTCGTCATACATCGAAATTCGTTCAATCTTGAAAGACTGTACTTGGCCAAAATGAGCAGGCAGTTGAAGTGCTGGGAAATCTGGAGAAAGTGTATGGGTTAGGTCGATGATCTTGACCTGACCTACAGAAAGTTGTTCTGCTAGGGTGGCTAGGGTGGGTTTACCGGTATTCATAGATTTTTGCTCCTATATTGTGGGAGGCCGCTTAAGGCGCGTCGCGCCCGACCATGCAGCCATAGTCGCCTTTCGTGGAACGATGCCGATATCCAATTAGTGCATTAAATATCCTAAAACGGCATGTTTTGATAGTTGTGAATTTATGTCGCGATGCACGGACTGCCATGCGCTGTTGCCGCACTCTAAAATCCAGGCTCCAAGAGTTCTAAGGCTTTACGAGTCATATGTTTGTAATGCTGAAGTTTAATTCATGGCTTTCAGGTCTACAACTTCTCAACCTGATTTTAAAGTACAGAAAAACAAAATAGAGGTCGACAGATTTGTGCGAGCAAGCGTTTTCCGTTGATAGGTATTTCTGTGGGACTTATAGCCTGTCAGGCGCAAGCAGATTTTTTGAAGAATCGAGCTTGAGGCTGGGCTTGAGAAACTTTTATTTCGATTGAGATTTCAAAAAATCGGATGCTCCGAAGTCTAGGGTTGGTAACTGGAGCCAAGGGTTCGACCTTCAGTTCAAATCAGGCTACACCTCAGGGCCTGTACAGTTTGCTGTGGAAACCTCCAGCCAATTTGCTTACCGTCTCGATGGGGGAGGAAGGGGCCCGGATTCCATCATCCCGTAAGACCGAAGCCGAAAGGAACAAGTAAAAGAGTACGGACGCTCCGGAGCAGCGATTAAGCTTCGCACCTCTAAAGTCGAGATTAGGATAGGAGAGCATCGACCGACGCTGCCGGTCGCATATCTGGACGATTAGCGGCAGCTGGTGACTACCTACCAGGGATCAACCGTGGAGTCCAAAGAGTGGTGCGGATTGACTTTGAATGCTGGGCGTTTCTGGACGTTCGCATCCCGAGAGTCTTCCAATCGTGAAAAACTCTATCTTCTGGGCACCCCGGATCGGTGCAGCGACGGTTTGAATTTCGACGGTGTTACCTACACCTTCATCCCATCACTCAGTATTAGTTATTTCTATGCGCAGCTTAAGGATATCTACGATCAAAACTATTTAGGGCGGACGTATACCGCAGATCTTGGCGATGGCTACTCGTTGAAAAACGACATGGGATACTACAAGGATACTGGCGATGGCCAGCAGTTAAACGGGAATTATGACAACAAATCGCTGGGCTTGATGACTTCCTTGCGCAAAGGCGGGCACGCTTTCACCGTCGCACATCAAGAAATGAATGGGTCTGACCCTTTTCTCTTCTTGGCTATGCGCCACAGCTTCATCTGGTGAACTGGTCAACGATTGCCTTCTATCTGTCGGAAGAGCGTTCTTGGCAGGCCCGGTATGACTATGATTTCACGAGCGCCGGTATTCCTGGGCTCAAATTCATGACGCGATACATGAAAGGTACCGACATCGATCGAGGAAATGGGATGTCGCATGGTCTGGAAAGCGAGCGAAATTTTGTCGTAAGTTACGTCATGCAACAAGGAGCTCTGAAGGGCTTGGGTTTGGAGGCGCGTAATATCCAGGTCAAAATCCGATACGGTTCTGACTTTGATGAGAATAGGGTGGCGACTACTTACACATGGAAGTTTTGGTGGTTGAATGAATAATAAAGGCCAGCTTGCTGGCCTTTATTATTTTTCTCAGGTAGCCGTTGCCAGTGATTTCTTTCGTCCAATTAAGCGAAGCATCGGATAGAGGACGAATGAGGCTACCAATGAAGTGGCGAATTCAATGGGTATCCACGTTTTGAGTACGTAGTGAGCCAGCACAAAGCCAACTCCAACGGTGACCACTCCAGCCCAGTTCACCTCTGGTGTTAATTGTCCTTCGTCGAATTTAGCGACGATAAGGTAATCGGCAATGATGATGCCGGCAAAACAAGTCGTGAGCACACCTAGGATGGTGATGAAGCTGTTGACCCACTCTAGGATAGAGCCCGCCAACATCAAGCAAGCCAGTACGTTGGCCAGGATGACAAATAGGATTCGGCCTGGTCGCCACCCGAATACCACATCCGCCAGTCCCGTCAGGGAAAGCGAAGCACTGTAGGTGTTGAGCACCTGTGCCTTACCTTGAGCAAGGAAAAGCATTACAGCACCAAGGCTGCCAGCAAAAATGACAAAAGCTGCGGCAACGCTGTCTGGGCTTTGCAGTACCGCCTGCAACGCCGTCTCATGGTTCATGCCTCGTGCCACGTAGTAGTCCACGAGCTGCTCTGTGCCGGCATACATGATTACCGCGCCGAAAATGAGCATCACGATATCCATGAACACGTTTCCGAAAATGGCGGCGATCAGAATGTCCTTACTGGATTTGGCATAGCGGCCCAGATCGCCATCAATCAATGCCAGAGCCCCTGCAGAGCCGATGAGCACATTGATGCAGAAGACAAATTTCCCCATCTCGGTATCTGCCCCCATCGCGGCCAGGGCCTCAGGAGGAAATTGCGCTCCGAAGGTCAGCACCGTCTGCCAGCTCTGACCTGACGAATGAATGACGTCGAACACCATGTAGACGAGTAGCGCGAGGAAAGCGACTAACGTAATGGAGGAAAATCGAGCTACGACCTGGAAGCCGAAGGCCGTCAGTAGGATCCACACAAGTGACATCACCCCATAGACCGCGACCTGCAGTAATACGGTGTCTTCGAAGCCAAGCCAGAACAGCAATCCCTTGTACAGCAGGGCGTTCTCAAGGGCGATGAACCCTATGATCATGAAGCCGAATGTCAGCGCCACGAGCACGGAGCCTTTGCGGCCAAAGCCGTGCTGACGCGACAGCATCGAACTCGCAAGTCCCGTCTTGTAGGCAACGTGTCCTACTCCCCACCCCAGGAGCGCGCCTACTACAGTCACGACAAGGCCTGCGATTATGCCAATCCAGATCCCGGCAACAAATGTTACCAATGCGCCGAGAAATATCTGGATGAGCGTCGTGACAATCCCGGTGGTATTCCAAGTTAACTGAAGCCAGTTTTGTCGTTCATTGGAAGGGACAGACTCTAATGAGTGATCGTCTGTTGACTTGCTAAAGGCGGCCATATGCTCTCCGATTTTTGATGGCAAACGGGGCTCTTCAGTAGGTAATACCGGGGCCCTGTCGGAGATGATAAGTTCGCTCAGTATGGCCTTAACTCCAATCCAGATAGGGAGCGAGATCTATCCAGTTTTTTTGATAGGGCGCCACCACTGGAGTGGTTTTTTTCATTTTCCTTTAGATTCGAACCGTCGAGAGGTGACGCTGGGACTTTCTCCGAATAAAGCGCGATACTCAGTTGAAAACCTTCCCAAGTGCGTGCAGCCCCAGCTTAAAGCGATAGTCGAAACGTTTGCACAGGATCGATCACTTAGAAGCGCTTCTCTGATTTTGGTAAGTCGATACTTTTTCAGGTAAGCCATGGGTGAAGTATTCATGCTTTTTTTAAAGTCAGTTAATAATTTGTAGCGCGAAATACCTGCAGCGGTCTCTATGTCCTCTAAGGAAAGCTCGTATTTAGCATTGAGCTCAATAAAGGCTCTCGCCTTTTTAATGTGGGGTGGGATAGATTTTTCACTGGTTTTGATTAGCTCGTCGGTGTAATTGCTGGGCTGGCTGAATAGTAGACTTTTTACGATAATAGACTCGATCTCGGCAGCAAGATGCATTTTGCCGAATGCGCTCAGCCCTAGGGGGCTTTCGTTAAGGTAATATTTTATAAGCCCCCACCAATTTCCCGATGCCCCACTTGTTGCGTCAATGGTGGGTGAGAACTCAAGGCGGGCGGATACTTGGCGCCCAAGAAGGTGCTCAAGCTTCTCCTGCAAGAGGGCGGATGGAAGGGTCAGTTGAATCTTCTTGCACAGCTTGTCCATTGAAAGGCGTTGAGCCTGGAATGGCGCGATTATGCAGCCTGTATTTTGATCAGAAAAAATGCTCCGTCCTTGAAGTGTCAATTCCTGCGAGCCTGCAACCGGTAGACTTATGCAGAAGTTATCGAAATGGGCGAGTTCATCCACGGCAATCTGCGCATCCGTTCCATATTCGATGTACCCGATGGTAGCTGTATTAAGCACGCGTCCGACGTGCCGGAAGCCAATATGGCCAGGCCGGGCGACGCTCAAATCATGAGGCCCGCAAATGCTCGTCATCCAGGCGTGAGCCCCCGACTCGTCGCTTCTTGAGATATCAATGTCCAGTTGCGGTACGCCATTGAACGCTCTCATGATCACGCTCGCTACACTTGGTTGTTTTTTGCAATTGACTGTTGATTAATTAGATATTTCAAGTGCAACGAGGCTTGCTTCATAAATTATTGCACTAAGTGGATAGTATCTACAGAGAATGTACTATTATCGCGGGATATTGGTGAGTTTTCCATACCCGCTGGGGCGTTGGCTGCGGCTCAGTGTAACGGTGGTTGTTCAATGAGTAATTGAGTTTAGGATGTTCCCCCGAAAGCGGATAAAAATTTACTCTGTTTTGGATAGTCGGCGTGCATCGGGGGATCGTAAAGTTGGAGCAGCAAGGGGCGGCAATTACCTCCCAAATGCAAAACCTACTGAAATCTGCCGTAACTCATAAATACAAAGAGGCTGATGATGAAGAGCACTATTGCCTTGGCTTCACTCCTTTGCTTGCCAGCAATCGCTGATGCTGAGGATTATTTTAAGCCTTACATTCTGACCGATGTGGGCTGGAATACAACTAACAACATCGGAGGGGAGCAAGAGTACCACTATCAAGAGGGCAGGCTTTCGCCAAACTTCTTCGGGTTGAAGGGGGAGGGCAGCATTACCGATGACTACAAGGGAGTGTTAAAGCTTGAATCTGGATATTCGTTAGAAGATCTCAGGATCACTGGTCATGGGATTTTTAGTAGGCAGGCTTATGGGGGTGTGAAAACACCCTATGGTGATGTCTTCATTGGTAAGCAGTGGGACTTCATGTTCGAAACTCTTTCCGCTGAGCGATGGGGTAAAAACCTAGGTTACGTATCGCTTTTCCAGGTTCATGCAGGGCCTTTCAATTTAGGGCTGCCTTTTGGGTCTATCGATTACAACCGAATTGCGGGCGGCTTTCCAACCGGGAACGCTGTGAAGTATAAGACGCCAAGCTTAAATGGCGTAGTGCTAGGCGCAATGTATGCGGAAGGGGACAAGAGTAGCTCGAATAATTTCGGGCGCACGACAAGTTACAGTGCTGCATATTCAGAGGGGCCTCTAAGGCTGTCAGCGGCATACACCAACGCCGAGCATAAATCGATCAACGATGGTAAAAACGGTATAGAAAACTACGGCACCGGCTTTGCTTATGAGTTCGGGCCTGTCGTCTTGGATGGTCTATACACCAAGACGAACAACACCTACACCGACGCGGGCATCGACTCGTATCTACTGGGCGTATTGGTTTCACTTAACGACGAGTCAGGCGTTTACGCTAACTACGCATACATGGATGGGAATGCCAAGCTTGGGAACGCTAGCGCGAATCAACTCGGCCTTACCTATTTTTACAATTTCAATCGCTACTTACTTGGCTATGTAACCGGCGTCTACCAGATCACTGGTGGGTCGGAGCAGAACGCCTATATTTCTGGCGCCTACGGTATTTCCGATGCGAGGGAACAAAGTGTTTTGCAGGCCGGGCTCCGCTTCTACTACGAATGAGGGCTGCCCTCTAAGGCCAGGAATGAGGCCTTAGGGGATCCGAACAGCTCGCACACGACATCTCGGCTTGCTCTTCATGAGAGTGATGAGCGTCTTGCGCAATCTCCCAGGCCGGCTGTTGCGACATCACTGACAACGTATAGGTATGCCCGGCCCAGGCTTGGGCATGCGGGTCACTCCCATGATTACGACCTGGAATACCAGGAGCATGACCACGGGCATGCGCATTCCGAACTGGAAGGTCTGGAGTTGTCGATTGATGACTACCAGGATGCGCATGAACGTGCTCATGCAAACGATATCCGGAAGCGCGTTACCAACCGTGAAGTCACCACGGGACAGATCGTCGTGTTCGGTTTGACGGGCGGTTTGATTCCTTGTCCGGCTGCCATCACCGTTCTGTTGCTGTGTCTTCAGGTTAAAGAAGTCGCGCTGGGAGGCATGCTCGTCCTGTGCTTCAGCATCGGATTGGCGCTCACCTTGGTCACTGTCGGTGCTGTGGCAGCTATTGGTGCTAAACAAGCTTCCAACCGTTGGCCATGGCTGGGTACTGTTGCTCGGCGTGCGCCGTACCTGTCGGGTGTCTTGATCATCGGTGTTGGTCTGTACGTAGGCTTCCATGGCTGGATCGGTTTGCACGTATAGCAACGAGTTGAGCATCACCAGATCCCATAACATTGACGCAAGTCACGATGGAAACGATGTAAGCCACCGTCACGATAATGGTTAAAACTACGAAAAATCGAGAAAAATGTTAGATCGTAAATTATCTTTAAAATCAGTAGCTTGCATATTGATAACTGTTAGCGTCATTCAGATATAACGATGGCTGTGTGATCGCCCACAGCGCGGACAGTAAGCCGTGCGTGAAAATGGGTGAGCCGTACTTCCAGATCAAGCACAAACTCAAGCAGCACGGCATCGTGGCCTTCTCGTCGAACTATTCGCTCTATTGAGACATGAGTGAGCAGGTGATGAGTGTGATCGAGTCAATGGTGCCTGCCGTGGAGGTCTTTCCTTTACATCGATGAAGCGTTCGCGGATTTGGCAGGTGTACCAGGTGATCTCGAGGCGCTCGGGCGACTGATTCGTGCACAGGTTTATCGCAGCACTGGCATTCCGGTGGGTGTCGGAATTGCTGCTACGAAAACCCTTAGCAAGCTCGCGAACCACGCGGCCAAAAAGTGGCAAGCGCAGAGTGGCGGAGTGGTGGATCTCCGTGATCAAACCAAGCGCGATTGGGTGCTGAAGAAATGCTCGGTCTCTGATGTTTGGGGAGTAGGGCGGAAGATGACTTTGCACCTAGAAGGGATGGGCATCAAGACAGCTTGGGATCTATCCAAAACCGATCCCTGGATGTTGCGCAAAAAATTCAGCGTGGTGATCAAGAAAACTGCGCGTGAGTTGGCCGGCACACTATGCCTTGAGCTCGATGAGCCTGATCCACCCAAGCAGGAGATCTCCTGCAGCCGAATGTTCGGCAAACGTCTCACCGAGATAGCACCGATCAAAGAGGCCATGGCAACTTACATGCAACGCGCTACGGAAAAGCTTCGGGCGCAACAGTCGTTGTGTAAGAAAATTCGAGTGAGCATACGTACCGGGATGTTCAATCTAGAAGAGGCCAAGTAAGCCAACGGTGTCCTGGTGGAGCTGCCCTATCCAACGGACGACGTTCGCTTGATGACCAAGGCCGCCTTGGACGCGGTGGATCGAGTCTTCCGGCCAGGCTTCAAATACAGCAAGGCCGAGGTGCTCATGCTTAACCTATGCCAAAAAGGCGAATACACCGAAGACCTTTTTTCGATCTCGCAGCCGATTGCCACTGAGAAGGTCATGGGCGTGTTGGACACAATCAATGGCCGATGGGGCAGGAGGACGATGCGCTTGGCCAGTGTGCCAAACGATCCCGACTGGGAGATGCGCAGGGAGATGATGTGCCAGAGTTTTACGACCAGAGTGGATCAGCTTTGGACGGTATATTGCAAGTGACAGGAGTTTCGCCATAGGCCGAACATCGAATTCGATGAGTGGATGTACACAGGTGATGCGATTGCGGATTCAAAAGCGCGGCAAACAGACGAGCTATTAATTGAAGGTGAGCATTTGCGCCAATGCTTGCTCGCCAGCAGGCGGTGGCGCTTCGGCATCCATACGGAAATAATCGTCAGTGGTTATTGCGCCAGATGGAAAAATTCAACGCGGCGGCTACACACAGCCAGGCTACGTAAGGAAAGAGGATCAGGCCAGTAATGACGTCAAGCTGCAGCGCCATCACCATCATTGCTAAGACCACCAGCCAAAGCAGCGTTAGGATCACCATAGCGGCGAAGAGTCGGTGCGCGCCGAAGAACACGGGAGTCCACAGTGTATTAAGTGCAATCTGTGCCGCCCATAACGCTAGCACCGCCTGACTTCCAGGTATCAGTGTTAACCGGTACCCGGCCCAAGCGAGCAGCAGATAGATCGTCGACCAAGCGATGGGAAACACCCAGTTGGGCGGCGTAAAGCCGGGCTTAACGAGAGATTCGTACCACTGGCCCGGTTTGAACAGGATGCCGGTGCTTGCGGCAGCAGCGCAAGCGAGAAGAAAAATGAGAAATGTCATCCCCAGTCCTTAGCTTTGGTCAGCTGTCCAAGGTTGTGAAGCCACGTCGGCAGTATAAAGAAATGACCCTCAATGAAACGAAAAGTTTGGAATGAGGGCTGACATTTCACTGAAAGCCATTTTTGTGGCTTATATTGGCCGAAATGCCAGTCGCCACCAGCAATGAAAATTTGTGTCGATGATGGTGGAGACGTTCTGCTAGAAGTCGTGCGTTTTATGTTTAGAAGCGCTTGGATTGACGACAATCGAAACGATTGCAATCGACGCAACCAGATTCGTAATTTGGCTTTTTTAGAAAATGATACCCCTACTGTGTTGGGTCAGATTCTCAATGGGCACCAACAGTTTGAAGACTAATGCCCGAGCCGGTACGAGAACTACTACACTTTTTCTCAAAACGATCATTCGGGCTATCGCAAACGCTGCCGCAGCGTGACGGTATTTTCTAACCCACCTGATTCGCAAACCTGCCCACCGCGTCGACTACTCTCTTGGCGCCATCCTGAATCTCAACAATTACTTGGCCTGCCTGCGTGGCAAGTTCAAGGCCTTGCTCTGCTTGGAACTTGCTGTTTTCCATCTCAGCTACGGTCTCATCTACTAGCTTCTGGTTCTGCAAGACAACTGTTGCGATTTCTTCAGTGGCTGTACTGGTACGCCCAGCCAATTGTCGCACCTCATCAGCCACAACCGAAAAGCCTCGACCCTGCTCACCTGCGCGGGCAGCTTCAATCGCAGCATTCAATGCCAACAGGTTTGTTTGTTGGGCAATGCTACTTATCGTCTGAATTATTGAGCTGATCAACAATGACTGCTTACCGAGCGCTTCGACCCCGCCAGAGGCAGTCTGCATATCAATAGCAATTTTACGCATGGTATGCATAGTGTCGTTGACTACAAGTGCTCCGCGCTGAGAACTAACATCCGTCTGTTGGGAAATTTCAAATGCAGTTTGCGCGGCTTTACTGACCTCTTGCTCACGGGCAACTTGGTCGGTGACTACCGTCGCAAATTTAACGACCTTGCAGAGTCTTCCTTCGGTGTCATAAACCGGGTTGTACGTCGCTTCCAGCCATACGGTTTGACCACGACTGTCAATACGTTCAAATCGACCTGCAACAAACTCACCCTTGTTCAAAGTTGACCAGAAGTCCTTGTATTTTTGGGATGAGGTTTCCTCTGGCTTGCAGAAAATACGATGGTGACTGCCCTTAGCTTGGCCCAAGCTGTAGCCCATCGCTTTTAAAAATTGGTCATTAGCCATGAGTACATGCCCGGTGAGATCGAACTCGATCACCGCCGTCGAACGAAGTAATGCGTCAATGAAGGAGGCGTTTTCAGATGTTTTCTCCACTCGAGAGGTAATGTTCGTCGCATAGGCGGTGATATGACTCAACTGGCCAGTCGCATCCGCAATGGGCTGCCAATGTGCATTAAGCCACACCAATGAACCGTCAGCATGTAGGTACCTGTACTCGTCAGTGATGGACTTGCCTGCGGCGACGGCTGCTCGAAAGTTGTGAAAGCACGGAAGCTTGGATACGTACTGCGGAACAATATCGGACATGGCACGACCTAGGAGCTGATCCTCGGTGTAGCCCAAAGCCTCTGCAAAACTTTCGTTGCATGCAGTAATTTTAAACGTCGAATCGATACTCAACGTTAGCATTTCACGGTTCAGCCCATCGCGTAGTTGGCGCAGCTCAGATAGCTCGGCTGCCTGAGATTGAAGCTGGTTCTTGATTTTGGTGTTGAACATGGGAAACCGCCTTTTGGGTCATGACAAGTCTATCGGCATGGCCAGCAGGATATTGAGGCCGCCCGACGGGCACAAAGCGAATCGCGAAACTTAGCGTTTGCTCATGCCCACTCATGCGCGATTAGATATCCAGGCAAATTTTGCCGAAATGCTGGTTGGTTTCCTGATACTTGAACGCTTCGACAATCTCGCTCAAAGGGAAATGACGATCAATAATCGGGCGCATGCCATTAGCATTGATAGCTCGGATCATGTCTTGCTGCTGGCTGCGGCTACCCACCAATACACCCTGCAGACGCACTTGCTTGATCAGTGCCGGTACAAAATTCATTGCACCGCTTACGCCACTCAATATCCCGATGATGGAGATGTGACCAGCAACCCGAATTGCAATCATCGATTGCTCAAGCGTCGCGGGGCCGCCGACTTCGATGATGTGGTCAACACCACGGCCACCCGTTAGAGCGCGCGCAGTTTCGCCCCAGTTAAGGTCTTTGCGGTAATTGATTACATGATCAGCGCCTAGAGCTTTCAGACGTTCAAGTTTTTCGTCGCTTGAAGAGGTAGCAATGACGGTAGCACCGGCCATTTTAGCGAACTGCAGGGCGAAAATTGAAACGCCACCAGTGCCTTGGACGAGCACGGTGTCGCCCGGCTTGAGGGAGTCATCGGCCATCAGGGCGCGCCATGCAGTAAGGCCGGCGGTGGTAAGTGTCGACGCTTCAGCATGGCTGTAGCCAGTAGGCGCGAGGGTGAACGATGTGGCTTTGGCCGTCACGTGCTCACGAGCGTAGCCGTCAATGCCATCACCTGGCACGCTAACAAAGCCTTCAACCAGGGGCGCACCGTTGATCCACTCCGGGAAGAAGGTGCTTACGACCGAGTCACCCACCTTGAATTCAGTGACATCTGGGCCGATAGCAATGACTTCACCGGCACCATCGGCCATGGGGATGCGTTTTTCGCTAGGGCCCCACATACCGCTGACCACCGCGAAGTCGTGGTAGTTGAGCGAGTTGGCGTGGAGGCGTACGGTGATTTCGCCACGCGCTGCGGCTCGGACTTCGCTGCTGCCAACCACAACATTTTCATAGCCGCCACCGGGTTCGACGAAGATAGTTTTGCTGCTCATAGGGGGTTCCTTATGTTTTCTAATTACGCGAAATAACGAAATGAAAATTTAAAAATTACAATTCGATGATCAACCTAGCCGCAAAGTCATCAATCGCCTGCTCATTGCGCCGGTAGTAAGTCCACTTTCCGATGCGGGTGGTTAGCACGAAGCCTGCGCGCTGCAAGATAGCTAAGTGTGCAGACGCGGTAGAAGGTGAAAGCCCGGCCTTGTGCTGCAAATGGGTTACGCACACTCCTATCGCAGGATCGCCATGATCCTGAGGTGGGAAATTACTGATTGGGTCTTTGAGCCACTCCATCATTTGCATGCGAGTGTCATTGGCCAGGGCTTTTAGCTGTTCGAGTATCATGGTCGGCAATGCTACGCTTTTTTACGAAATGTTCAATAAGTAATCTATTACCCTTCGCAAGGGTTTGAAATCAAAAAAACTCATCCAGCTGAATCGACCCTACGTTTATAGACGCATTGAATGACTACTTGGACTACCCTGCTCGGCGTGTTGTCATCGTCTTGCGGTCGTTTTTTCTCGAGGGTTGCGCTAGCGCTTTATCCAGGCAAAGAAGCTATGCGTCGACACACGAAGACGCGCCGCCACATCAGCGACAGGCAGCTTCTTTTCGGTCACTTGATTGACCGCTTGGATTTTGATTCTTCGAGATGAAGTGGGTTGCTCATGGCAACTCGTGATTGGCCTCAGTTTAAGGCACGGAGGTGTGTACGGAACCCGGGCCGATTCAGGCTTAAAGAAAATTCGATTTACCACCCTCAGTAATATAACGGCCAAAAAAAGCGGCTAATTGCCACTAGACAACTGATGCATAGCCTCGTACCTTCAGAACAACGTCCTACAAAATATTTTTACGCCTCATTTTCTGAATTGAGGTAGTCAACCTAAAAACAAACCGGACTTATACCCGGATATTGAGGTGGCCGGTTCGATGCAAGGGACACATTTAGAAAACCCCGCCAAGTACGACGCTCGGCCAGAATTTTGGCAGCTTTCCATGCGTTGCTGCCAGTTGGCAGGCAGCGTAGATATCGCCTTCTTTTTTATTTTTCTCATTCTTGGATCTCCCATTTTGGCATGGATAAACGTGGTCAGTGTGGCCATGTATGTCTATGCTTATCTCGCGTTTAAGCAGCGACGAAATCAGTTGGCCGTTCTCCTAATACGCATTGAAGTACTCGTGCACGCCGGGCTGGGAACAGTTCTAATCGGTTGGGGAAGTGGTTTTCACTATTTCTTACTAATGTTTATTCCGGCACTGTTCGTTAGCATGCGTGCACATAGCGCCTGGATATATGCCGGTTTGCTGTGGGTTTACTACGTAGGCCTATATGTACTGATGTGGTTCATAAGCCCTCTGCAACCCATCTCCTCCAGCTCCCTGTTGGCTGTGCATGTTTTCAACCTAACAGTGGTGTTCTGCATGTTCGGTTATCTTGCGCTGTTCTATGTGGTCACGGTAACCCGCGCGCACAAGAGTCTGGCGCGTATGGCAACGACGGACTCATTAACCGGCCTATTCAACCGTCGGCATATGATTGAGCTGGCCGAGAAAATTTTGGCGCGACATCATAGACGGCCCAGCAATCTCACCTTGATGCTGATGGATATAGATCACTTCAAGCAGGTCAATGATCTGTACGGTCACGATACCGGCGATCGTGTTCTCGAAGCGGTGAGTCAATCACTACAATGCTCAATGCGGGAACAAGACTTTATCGGCCGCTGGGGTGGCGAAGAATTTCTTTCCATATTGCCGGACACGGATTTTAGCCAGGCAACTGATAGCGCAGAGCGTATACGCAAGGCAGTCCAGGCACTGGAGATTTACAGTAACGGCAAAAAGGTCAGCGTTACGCTGTCCATCGGCGTCACTCAATATCGCGCTGAGGAGGTGCTCAGCGACGCTATTGCACGGGCTGATTACGCGCTCTACGAGGGCAAGTCATCTGGGCGCAATAGGGTAGAGGTAGTTGAGGTTTAGAGCTCTGCTTTTAGCCCAATTGGAAAAAGCGGGGCTTATCCATTCAATCAGATTAAGGCATCGCGTTTTATCGAAGCGTTGCCTATATTTTCAAGTCGAGGACGCCCTATGGCCCGGGGTCGGGGTTGGCCAACTCACCTTTGGCAGCGTTTCATATTCGGGCTTTGCAAACAGATAGCCTTGATAGTAGTTAATGCCCATTGCTAATAACTGCTGTAGTTCGGCATTGGTCTCTACGCCCTCTGCAATCACTTCAATATTGAGCGCTTTGCATACACCTAGTATGCCTTGGACGATTGCCTGTCGCACCGGGTCAGTGCATATGCTACGTACCAAGGTCATGTCCAGCTTAATGATGTCGGGTTGAAACTCTGCCAGCAAATTTAGCCCCGCGTACCCCGCTCCGAAATCATCGATCGCTGTCTTGAAGCCTTTAAGACGATATTCTCGAATGATGCTTTTTAGATGCTCCTTGTCCACCAGTTCTTCGTTTTCGGTGATCTCAAAAATCAGTCTTTCAGTGGGAAATCCAAATCGGCGTGCGGCCTCAAGCGTCGCACGAATGCACGTGGCTGCTTGATATACCGCATTGGGTAAGAAATTGATGCTGACAAAGCAGGGTATTTGTAAAAGTGAAGCAAGCTCAACAGCCTTGACTCGGCATGCTTGGTCAAAGGCATAACGGTTCTGCTCGTTCACCTTTCCAAGAATAGCTGCGGCCCCACTGCCATCGCAGCCACGTACCAAAGCCTCGTAGGCAAAAATACTGTTGTCGCGCAGATCTACGATTGGTTGGAACGCCATACTGAACTCGAAATCCAGTTCTTTGCCATTCCTGCAGGCCCTACAAGTAGGGACTGGTTGTGATTTTTCGTTCATTCAAAACCTATTATTCAATTACCGTCAATGTGTCGGTCAAACCAGGGTTTTGCTCATCCCGCAAGGCTGAATCATCTAGCTAATGTCGACGAGAAATTGCTGATCGCGTGTACGACTTGGCGAGCACTATCCTGAATATCCAGAATCACTTGACCAGCCTCTCCGGCTAATTTGACCCCTTGTTCTGCCTTGTCTTTACTCACCTCCATCCTGGCCACTGCCCCCTGGGCCAATAAACGATTGTGCTGCACCACTTCGACAATTTTGATAGTGGCCTGGCTTGTGCGCGAAGCCAGATTGCGCACTTCATCAGCGACCACCGCAAAACCTCGACCCTGCTCTCCGGCACGAGACCGCTTCGATGGCGGCGTTTAGCGCAAGAAGATTCGTTTGTTCGGCGATGCCACGGATGGTCTGCACGATGCTGCTGATCACTTCCGACTGCTGACTGACATCATTGATACCTTCGGCTGCGTGATTCAATTCGCCAGCCAGGCTTTGCATGACATCCACGGTCTCCTGCACCACTCGGGCGCCTTCCTGTGCTGTATTGTCGGTTTTCAGTGACGTCTCATAGGCCATACGTGCGGCTCGTGACTCAGTTTCCTGCTGGAGAACTTCAGCAGTGATATCGCTCGCAAACTTAACTATTTTGTAAAGGCTGCCGTTGGCGTCGAACACTGGATTATAAGTCGCACGTAACCAGACGGTTTTTCCCTGGTGGTTGAGGCGCTTGAAGTTGCCGGAGAAAAATTCGCCGTGATTCAGGCGCTCCCAGAACTGGCGATACTCGTTGGATTCACTTTCGCTACGCTCACAGAACAGGCGATGGTGCTTGCCAATAATCTCATCGAGGCGGTAACCCATCACTGCAAGGAAGTTCTCGTTGGCGCTGATGACTTCTCCCTGCCGGTTGAACTCAATGGTTGCCATGGAACGGTTGATCGCGTTGATTTGACTTTCCTGCTCTTGTTCCTTCTGAACCCGGGCAGTGACATCAGTAGCAATCTTGACGACCTTAATCACTCGTCCAGAGGCGTCGCGAACAGGGTTATAGCTGGCCTCCAGCCAGATCTCACGCCCTTGTTTGTCCAGGCGCAGGAAGCGGTCGTTTATGGACTCACCATTACTCAGGCGTGACCAAAAACCTTGATAGGCGACGCTGTTGGCGTAGGTCGGTGTACAGAATAAGCGGTGATGCTGGGAGTGAATTTCCTCAAGGCGATAGCCCATTGCGCTCAGGAAATTATGATTGGCGCCGAGGATCGTGCCATCAGGTTGGAACTCAATCAGAGCCATGGAGCCACCTAATGCTGCGAGGGTGGCTTCACAGTTAGCCAAACGCTGCTTGCTGAAGGCCAGTTCTTTCTTAATTTGCGAGTTGAACATACGTACCTCAGTGGCTATGGGCTGCTTGGCACTTTCATCAAGGCAACGAAAAAACTTATACAGCGTGGCGGAAATTGTACAAGAAAATTCCAGGTTGAACACGAGGGGAGCACGTTGATCGCGGTTGACGCGCTGATCGGGCAGGGGATTGAGCACTGGCAATTGACTATCCTTCCTTGGCGCGGGCTCAAGCCGATCACAACGGACACTAATAAATAAAGGGTGCGGCTCATTGACGACTCTGCGCAGGTCAATGATGTAAAGAGCGCAGAGCGGGCATTCATCGTCAAAGTAGGGCGTCACCGCCTGCTGACCAGTCTTGTGCGAGTGACATTAGCTTGTATAGGTTTGTATCAACTAAACACAGGAACACACTGAGGATGGAGGCTATTTTTTGCGCTTTGAAATCCACCGCATGCCCTTGTCTCGGCATGGCCAAATGGGCGTGGTGATCAGTCGCCTGCAATTTATGGTCAAGGATCAGAAAGGTGTTGTTACCGGTGTCCCCCCTGTAACGTGAACCAAGCCCAAGGCGTGAACGTGGTCATCACTGAAGGTTTTGATACCGAAAAGTTAAGCGACAGTGCCGCCCTTTTGAGTCGGGGCGGCTGTCACCTTTGGGCGGTATCCTTTGGTATCGCTTAACGATCAATTTCCTCGGTATGTGGAGAAACCGTAAGGGCTCAGAAGCAACGGGATGTGATAGTGAGGAACGGTACCGTCCACCTCAAAAATGACGGGTACCTCCGGAAAGAAGCTGGACGTTTTGTGCGACTTGAACCACTCACCAGTCTTGAAGGTGACACGGTAGGTACCTTTCTCCAGACCCCGACCTTCCGGATACAGCCCGGTGATACGACCTTGCTCGTTGGTGGCCCCGCTGTTGAGCATGTCCCAGTTTTTCCCGTCCTGTTTTTCCAACGTGACATTGACTCCAGGGGAGGGCAGACCATCCTGTAAGTTGAGTACATGCACGCTCAACGGATTTGTTGCCGCTGATGCAAGGGCCGAAAAAGCACTCAATACTGCGCCAGCGAAGAAACTTTTCAATACAGCCATGGTGATGTCCTTAGTTTTTAACGGCAGGTAAAACTTTGTTGATGGCGACCTCTGCACAACGTTCATCGTGTGCAGCGCCACCCGCACCGGCCACTCCGATGGCGCCGATGACCTGATCATCGAATTTCAATGGCACGCCTCCACCGAGCAGTAACAACTCATCGAGGGTGTTGAGGTTTTCAGCATCTGGATTAGCGCGAGCGCGTTCAGCTAACAACCGCGTCGAAGTCTTGGTCGACAGGGCTGTATAGGCTTTGCGTTGGGCGGCTAACGTGTTGTGCGGGCCGACATTGTCATTGCGTTGGACTGCAACCAGATTGCCGCCTCGGTCAACAACGGCGGCAACGGCTGTGCGGCCATCGGCGTTACAGGCCGTCAGCGCGGCCGATAGCAAATCGTTGGCCATTGCAAGTGATACGTCCTTGCGCTGCGCAACCTGATCCGGGGCTGCAACGGCGAACGCAGAGCTCATTGCGAGTGTGATCAGCAATGAAGTCGATAGGCTTGTACGCATGCTGTTTCCTTGGTTGGTTGAGTCTGTCTGAGTCATTGCCAGACATCATGACCAGCCCGCTCAGTCAGAATGATTACCTCCTGATTACCAATATGTAATGTGAGAAATCAGCGAAGCGGGCTAGCCTGTGCTCCAGTCCTGGAGGAAAAAATGCGTATCCTGGTGGTTGAAGATGAAACGAAAATGGCGGATTACCTGCGCAAAGCCCTGACTGAGTCGGGCTATGCGGTAGAGATCGCCCTTGACGGGCTGGACGGCCAGCATTTGGCACAGGAGAGTGAGTTCGATCTGATCATTCTGGATGTCATGTTGCCGGGATTGGACGGCTGGCAATTGCTGCAAATCATCCGGCGTAAGTGGCAGACCCCGGTACTGTTTCTTACCGCACGTGATTCGGTTGATGATCGGGTCAAAGGGTTGGAGTTGGGGGCTGATGATTATCTGGTGAAACCCTTTTCGTATGCCGAGTTGTTGGCTCGCGTACGCACGTTGCTGCGCCGTGGCCCGCCTCGCGAGGTGGAGTATTTTGTGGCTGGCGACCTTAGTCTGGACTTGTTGCGACGCAAGGTAACGCGCAACGGAGAGCGCCTCACCCTGACCAACAAGGAATTCGCCCTACTGCATCTGCTGCTCAGTCGTGAAGGGGAGGTGCTATCGCGTTCGTTGATTGCCTCACAGATCTGGCAAATGAACTTTGACAGTGACACCAATGTGGTGGATGTCGCGATTCGTCGCCTGCGGGCCAAGGTCGACGATCCATACTCGCTCAAGTTGATACACACAGTGCGTGGTATCGGTTACATGCTTGAGGTGCAATCTTGACTCTGTTTCCGCGCACCCTGAGCCTGCGCCTGGCGATCATGTTCGCATTGGTCAGCGCACTGTTACTGGGCTCCATTGGTTTTTATCTTTATCAATCCCTACAGCGAGAGATTGCCTGGCGCGATGATCAGGCCCTGCTGGGGCGCCTGGAGCGAATGCAAGCATTGATCAGCGATAGCGACAGCATCGAGCAACTGCAAGGTCGGCCCAAGCTCTACGAAAACATGTTGGGCAATCGCGACAGTCTGCTATGGATTGTCGATGACACCGGCAAGGTGTTGATCGAAATCAACCCAGTGGGTATGGCTTTTCCAAAGTTGCCGGCTGCATCCCAGGCTCGCCTCGTTGACGATCACTCTTCCGAGCCAGTGCGGCTTGCCTGGCAGGATGTCACGCAGGGTGATCGCGGTTTGACCCTGATCGCTGGCAAGTTGTTGAGTGAGCGCGACCAAATGCTGGGGGCCTACCGACTCAAGCTCTGGCTGGCCATGTCAGTCGGAGCGCTATTGGCTTTTGCATTCGGCTGGTGGGTGAGTCAACGAGGCTTACACCCTGTGCGCCTGCTGGCCAAGCGCGCCGCTGGAATCGATGTGCAGCATCTGCATCTGCGGCTGGACGAGTTCAATGAACTGAATGAGCTCAAACTGCTCTGTGGCGCACTCAACCAGATGCTTGCACGCCTTGAGGACGGATTCGCCCAGCTTTCACGTTTCTCGGAAGATCTCGCCCATGAGATGCGAACCCCACTAGGCAACCTGATGGGACATACCCAACAAACCCTGAGGCGCAGTCGCTCTATAGAGGACTATCAGAACCTGCTGGTTTCCAATCAGGAAGAGTATGAAAGGCTGGCCCGCATGATCGACAGCATGCTGTTTCTCGCTCGCACCGAGCAGCCAAACGCTTGCGTAAAATTCGAGCAAATCAACCTGCACGATCTGATCGAGCAGCTCTGTGAGTATTTCGAAGGGGTAGCGCAAGAACGAGATGTGCAACTGATAAACCAGGCCCAGGATCAATTGCTGGGTGATCCAGGCTTGATCCGTCGAGCACTTGCTAACTTGCTGGCGAATGCGCTGCGCTACGCAACTCCTACCTCTGCAGTGACGATCAGCAGCAGGGTTTTGGAGCACCGTCTCGACATCACGGTGCATAACCACGGCGAGCCGATTGCGGCAGAACATCTTCCACGATTGTTTGAGCGCTTTTACCGGTGTGACCCATCACGCAATCAACCCGACGATTCCGGTGGTTTGGGGTTGGCCATCGTTCGTTCGATTATGCAACTGCATGGCGGTTGTATAACCGTTGATAGCACTGACGCGGGTACGAGCTTTCACTTGGGTTTTCCCCTTATAAACGCCTGAGCTCGAACCGAATGTGTTGCACACGACACAGCGAATGGTGGCAAATTGCCACTGTGAAGTGGTGACCATCGAAGAAGCAGCAAATTGGGCTCGAAAATTTTTCTTTCGAGCACATGCGAAAGGGGTAGTCGCAGAGCAGAGCAGAGCAGAGCAGAAATCGTATCGGATCTGATTCCTTGGGAATGGTTCTCAGTGCTCAGCGACTTTCAAATCGGCATTTATCGGTCGTTCACCCGCGATCTCTTCTAGTTTCAACGGTGCTTGCCAAGGTTCGGCTCTCGCTCTGCGCTTTGGCAAAGTTAAAGTGATGCTTACTATGCGGCGCAGCTCCCTGGCAGGTTTCATTATCCTCGCTGTCGGATTGGTTGGTTTTTCAGCTCTGTTACTACTGAAGTCTGAGGCTGAACGTAGAGAAAAGCGTTTCTCGGAATACGTGCAAAATATTTCCGGCATCGTGCGCAATCAGCTTGCTACTAATGAGGCTGTGCTGGCGGGTTTTTCGGCATTTCTTCAGGCCGTCGATCAGAGCGATACGGAAGCTGCGGCCCGATATGCAGCTGTCGTTTTAGCTGCTTACCCTCATATTTACATGCTTGAGGCGGCGCGGTCGGTACCCATCGCCGAACAGGCGGCTTTTGAAGATCTGTTGCGCCGTACTTGGCGTCCAGACTTTCAACTCAAGGCTTTCCGAGCCTCACTCACCAACCCGCGCAACATCAGGTCTATCTCAATGAGACTTGGCCTGTATTGTTCATGTACCCCTTACTCCCTGAGTCGAGTTCGATCTATGGCGTCAAGCTAGAAACCGTCGCCTATCTCTCCTATGCGTTGGCTCGAACACGCAATAATCAGAAGCCGGTCGTATCGCCTGTTTTCTCAATGTATGAGGGGGGGGACGCTTACATTCTGATGCAGTCAGTCAGTCGGCCTGAACAGGCGCGAGAGAATACTCGGCCCAATTTCTTTGGCAGCACGATGGTGTCATTACTTTTGATCAAGACGAGTGCGCTACAGGATGCTGTGAGTTATGTGAACGTAGATCCCCTGGTTCGCATCAGTGCTGTCCTGAAAACCGCTGCGGGATCTGAAAGCAATGTTTTTTCAACTCAGACTGAGCAAGCCTGTATCTTGGATCGTTTACTATTACCGGCGCTATCTGACCGAGTCGAGATCAGGAGTGTTTCACAACCGATGACCTTGTTGTTTGAGCGTCAGTTGCGATTGGGGGATATTCTGACAGCGGAAATGTTGATCATCCTTGCGGTTCTCGCAGGGGCGTTAGTGCTTGTGCCTGCGGTGTTGATTCGGCATTTCAAAGCAATCGAAAGAGCAGAGGTTGAACACGAACGTTCGGCTTATCTCGCAACTCATGACGTGCTCACCCAACTGCCTAATCGCTACCTTTTCGCCGATCGATTTGATCAGGCCTTCTCCGATTGGAAATTGAACGGGGTTCCGTTTGCCGTGCTGTTGATCGACTTGGATCACTTCAAGAATATCAACGATAAGTACGGCCATGAGGTCGGCGATCAGGTTCTCCGTGCGGTCGCAAATCGCATGCTTCAAGCCACTCCCTCGTGTGACACCATCGCACGCTACGGCGGGGATGAATTCGTGATTCTGGTTACAGGTATTACCCACCCCGAGAGTGCGGAACTGAAGGCGGCGAGGGTGCTCGAAACCATCGCGCAGACAGTCATGACCAGTGCGGGAGAGCTTTCAATATCGTGCAGTATCGGAGTCTCGTTGTGTCCTATCCATGGCAAGAGTCTCGATACATTGCTTAAGGCGGCGGATCAGACCATGTATGGCGTAAAGCAGCTGGGGCGAAAAGGAGTCGCGATGACTGAGTCCCCGGAAGCTTGAGATGCTTATTGAATGTTCAGGCTCATTTAATCGCTAAGTTCGGCAAAAAAAACCAGGGAGCCAGGCTCTGTTAAAGGTTCTCTGGATGCAGATATCATTTCTGCATATCGGCATTCCGACTTCTGATGCGGCCTCCCAGATTGAAATAACTTGCAACTCTTGTGTGATTGAGAAACCGCACGCGTCTCTCTAGATTTGATATCGCAATGCCGGGCCCCTCTGACAGCTAGCCGCTGCCATGTCGGAGTTGCAGTTTGTATAACTTCGACACTTAGAGGAGGGGCTCATGACTGCCCTAGAACCGTTCTTCCTGGCCGAGTTCCTCGGCACCGCCACTTGGTTGTGGCTAGTCTTTATCAGCATCGTGATAGGCCTGTTGGCCTTCGACCTCGGGGTGCTCCACCGTGAGCAGCGAGAGATCGGCGTCACTGAAAGTCTGTTGCTGTCTGCTGGCTATATCACGGCTGGCTTGCTGTTCGGCCTCTGGGTCTGGCAGGTCAAGGGTGTTGACGCCGGGATGGATTTCTACACCGGTTTTCTGATCGAGAAATCGTTGTCGATTGACAACGTGTTCCTGATGGCAATGATCTTCAGTTTCCTCTCTATCCCGCGTAGGTATCAGCACGAGGTGCTATTCTGGGGCATTCTCGGTGTCATCGTGCTGCGCGCGATCATGATTGCCCTGGGTGCAGTGCTGATCGCCGAGTTCAGCTGGATTCTGTATGTGTTTGGCATCTTCCTGCTGTTAACCGGAGTGAAGATGCTGTTCAGCAAGGTTGATGCCCATCCAAACCTTAGCGAAAACCTGCTGGTGAAGTTCCTGCGCAAACACATGCGGGTGACCGAGCGACTGCATGAAGGGCACTTCTTTGTCCGTCAGGCAGACGCCAGCGGCAAGTCCGTGGTCTGGGCAACGCCGTTGTTCTTAGCCTTGGTGCTGATCGAGTGTGCCGACTTTGTGTTCGCTGTGGACAGCGTGCCGGCGATCTTTGCCATCACCCAAGACCCCTTCATCGTCTACACCTCGAACATCTTCGCCATCCTTGGTCTGCGTGCGTTGTATTTCGCCCTGGCGGCGATGATTCACCGCTTCGCCTACCTGAAGTACGCTCTGGCGCTGGTGCTGGTGTTTATCGGGGGCAAGATCTTCCTGGTCGGCATCATCGGCAAGATTCCGGCGGTCATTTCACTGAGCGTGACCTTGGGTCTGCTGCTGGGCGGTGTGCTGCTGTCGCTGTGGAAAACCCGCGACCAAGCCTCTGCTGGCTCGCAGGAGTAAATCAAAAAAGGTGGCGGCCGCTAGTCGGCTGCCTCCTAGCGAATTGGCGACTTTGAGATATGGGGACAGCAATCCACGGCTCTGCCAAGATCGCGTCAATACCGTTTTAATGAGATGAGCGAACTCAGGAGTTTGCTCCGACCGATGGCACAGCCATAAGGTATCTCACTTTTATAGATAGCTCAGACCGTATCGTTGCTGGAGCTGGAGCAGTTCTTCCCGACTGGGCTTTTCGGGAGCGAGACGACGTATCAATTCACCGGCTTCCCTGAAAAAACCTTCTGCTCCTCCAGGAGTAAAGCTGGTGAGAAATCGACAATTGCTATCACCGTCGTTCTTAAAATACTGCTGTACACCGCGCGGAGCAACGACGTAGCTGCCTGGCCCAGCTAAGTGAAAATCCTCGCCAATCTGCATGGTTAGCTGTCCTTCAAGGATAAAGTTGTTTTCATCCTCACCCGTGTGGATATGGCGCGGTACGACACCTCCAGGCGGGAGTACGGTCTCCATAAGCGAATACAGTCCTCCTGTTTCGTTAGCAAACACCTTGATGTTCATGAGAGCGCCTGTAGGGTGTAAAACATGATGGCCTTCATCAGGACTGATCATGCGTGCTCTGATCGGATTACTACTCATACTTTCCTCCAGTAGTTTTTGGGCGGGTCGACGGGTTAGCTATCTCTAGCTTATGGAGGATTTTATCGGTACCAGTCGTGGTAGGATTCGTGTATTAAGTCAACTTATCTGCAAAAAGCGTCAAAATGCCAAAGAATCTACTTCTACCTTCCGGCGCGTCAGGAAAAATCGTAACAGCGATTAGCTTTACGGCTTTGAGTGAGGAACTCTCGGGATCAAGGACTCATCTTCATGAGCAGGGACAACTGGCCTTGTCTATGCAGGGGGTTGTCGCGTGCGAGGTGGCCGATAACCATTGGATAGTGCCGCCTTATTGCGCTCTCTGGATTCCTGCTGGCGTTCCCCACCAAAGTCATGCCTCTGCCAACGCTCGCGGCTATTTCCTTTTCATCACCCCCTCAGCATCCACTCTTCCAGACGAGTGCTGTACGTTCAGTGTCAGTGCCATGCTGCGCGAAATGATTATTGAGCTATGCGAAGGTCGCAGCGACCGCAGTACTCGCAGTAAAGAACTCATCACCCAATTGCTGCTTGAAGAGTTGAGCGCTATGCCAAGGGTGAGTACACATTTCCCAATGCCAGCTGATTTGAGGTTGCGGCGGATAGCTGAAGCATTGATCAACGCTCCTGATAACAGAAAAACGCTAGAGCAATGGGCAAGTTTTGGCGGGATGAGCGAGCGTACATTTTCACGTCAGCTGTTCAAGGACACCGGGATGTCGTTTGGTAAATGGCGTCGACAGCTTCATCTGATGGTTGCGCTGAAACTGCTGGCTGAGGGGAAGAGCGTCCAACAGGTAGCAGGAGACCTTGGGTATGAGGCCGTAACGAGCTTTATCAGGATGTTCAAGCTGGCGCTCGGCACCACGCCGGCAAAATATGTTTCATTGCCCGATTTTGGACGCAAAAGGAAATAGGCTGAAGATCGCTTTCTGCAAGCTGGGACTTGTCTTCATCGAGATTCGTTGCGCTTAGCGGGGCGCTAACGTTCACGAATGGGCATTAATAGCTAAAACGGGCTGCAAGCTTATAGCCAACACACCATCATATAATCGACTGCGTGTGGTTCAGTTCGCCGACTATATCCATTATTTGCCGTACCCGATCTGTAACGGACATGTCCCCATCAAGCTTTAAGGCAGCACAAGTAAGCACAGAAAGCCTTCCTTATGCCTGGCCAAGCTCCGTCCTGGGATGCCTCCCTCATCATACTGGGCTGCCCAGGCCAGAAACTCCGGTCTTGCTTGACCGAAGCGTTTTACCTCTCGACGTTTTAATCTCTAGCCTGAGTTCAACAGGAAGATAAAGGAACACCAAAAGATCAAATCCATTCTCAAGCGGTTGACACCAGCCCATTACTGAGCAGGCAACCACGGCGCGGCCATGAAAGCGCGTTTCTTTTAGCAAGCGCTCTCCTCGCTGGGTGTTGTCTGCCAGATTTTGATATAGCGGATCACTTGGTAACCACAAAAAATCATCTGCTTCCAGGTGAATGATGCTCAGCTCCTTTGCTAATGCATCCGCTAAGATCGTGGTGCCGCTAACCACGCGGCTGTGGTCTCTCTCTTAGCTAGCGTAACAAAATTTCTGAATGGCCTTACTGCTTAGTCAGCATGCTGCGGTCAGTGTCGTAACTTCCATGATTCCGGTCGTATTTGGATGCTCCCAAGTCTTACCGGTCAGTATAGTCAACTCCGTCACCACGCCGGAGTGCCTTCAATTGGACAATACCCGTGAGCGCTTGATTGATTCAGCACTGAAGCTGTTTCTGTCACAAGGTATATACATTACTGGTGTGATGACCATCGCCGCGATGGCGGGTGTGACCAAGATGACGCTCTACAGCCATTTCCCCTCCAAGGATGCGCTGATAGTGGCTTGCCTTGAGGAGCGAGACCGACGCTGGCGTGAAGAGGTAGAGCGCACCTTGGCAGGGCATCCTGACCCGGTCAGCGGCATGCTCGCTTTTTTCGATTTGTATCAACGCTTTCTTTTGCAAGACAGTGAGCGCGGGTGCCTGTTCGTCAACAGTGCGGCCGAATTCCCCCAGTTTAGCCACCCTGTCCATTTAGCAGTGAGCAGGCATAAGCAAGGGATACGCGACAATCTTACTGCCTTGGCCCTGAGCGCCGGTATAAGTGACCCTGACGTAGTTGCTGAGGGGCTTTTTATCTTACTGGAGGGCAGTTTTGTCAGCGGTGCCATGGGCCAGGACGTGCGGGTATTCGACACTGCCCGACACGTAGCTCATTGCTGGATCCGGAAGCAGGCCCAACAGGAGCAGAGCGTATGACCCTAGGCCTATTAGCGGCCATTGCCGCCACTTTTTCCTGGTCGCTGCTCTACATCTTTCCGGGGTTGGTCGGCGATTACAGCCTTTTTGATCTGGCTGTGGTGAGCTATGCCTTTGCCGGTTTAGGTAGCCTGTTTGTGCTGTTTGTTTACCGCAGCGAAGTTAGGCAATTGCGACTGAGCGACTGGGCCTGTGCCGCACTGCTGGGCTTCTTGGGATACATCGGCTACTTCTTCCTGATCACCACTGCGGTCTTGGCAGCTGGGCCGGTGATCCCTCCGGTAATGATGGGGTCAGTACCGATTGTGCTCGCGATTGCCGGCAACATGCGAAGCTCCAGCGTGCCCTGGCGGGCCATTGCAGGGCCTCTGTTGGTCGCGGCATTGGGTATAAGTTTGGTAAACCTGAGCGTTTTCGATTTTAGCAGCGCAACGGTGGTGCTCCCGAACGATTCGATACTGCTGGGGCTGCTCGCATCGTTAATGGCAATTGGATTTTGGACTGGTTTTGGCCTGTTAAATGAAAGCGCTTTGGCCCAACGCCCAAGCATGTCCCCCATGTTGTGGTCAGCCATGCTTATCTTCATGTGCAGCGTCGAAATGCTGGCCTTTATCCCAGTTGGGCTGTACTTGAAGCTGTCCCACTTCGCCAGCCATCCGAGCGGGTTAGCAGGTACTCAGGCGCTAATGGTATGTGGGTTAATTCAGGGGTTAGGGGCTACCCTTGCGGGTGCCTGGGCATGGTCAATTGCAACTCGGCGTCTACCTCTAGCTCTAAGCGGGCAATTGATCGCCAGCGGAACCATTTATGCGACTACGATGGGCCTGCTCATCAACCAACGCTGGCCCTCTCCTATGGAAGCGGTTGGGACAGGATTGCTATTCATAGGGGTGGTGTGGGCTATTCACGCCTTTTATCGCAGGCAAACGCGCCTTGCGACGCGTGGTGGGAGCAGCCAGACCGGGTAGCGCATTATTGGAGGGGAGTAGGCCAGCGAGCAGCAGGACTGATCACTCAGCAATTCCACTATGGCGGCGTTCATGCACTAACCCCCGTCAGCCTAATTACTTATGAGCTGTTTGCTTGCTTGTATAGTTCGCGGGTCAGGAATAAATTCGATTCTTCAAGGATCCTATCAAGCTACATGCCAAAGGGAAATTGCCGTGACTTACTCAAAATCACTCGGTACAACCTCACCCTTTGATCTCAACGACGTCCACGTCCAAATTGTTGTTGGCTTATCGTCAGCCACTAACACGTTGCGAGGTTGAGTAAATCCATTGAGGACTACCGAATGCGCGTGATGATCCTGGATGACGACCCTTGGATATCCGATCTTTTAAAACAGCTCGTGTTGAGCATCCGTCCGGTGGCTCAGGTCGATTGCTTTATCGATGTCGCTAGCGCTTTAGACGCTTGGAAGCCGAGTACCTATCAGTTGGTGATGGCCGACTGGAATTTACCGGATGCTCCTGGCGTCAAACTGTTGCAGAAAATTCGCCAAAAAGATCAAAGCACGCCGCTGATCATGATCACTGGGCGCGCTGATCGAGACAGTGTTCTGGCGGTAAAATCGCTGAGGATCAGTGCCTTTTTTACCAAGCCATTCCAAGTTTCGCGTGTCGTACAACGCTTGGACGAGCTCCTTCCGCTTGATGAGCCCTCCCAAGCAATTACTGTCAACACTGAAGACCTGATGAGCCATCTCAGTGGTTTGTCTGCGTGTGAGTTGGACTTGCCTTTACTGGCCTCTGTAAAAGAAAAGCTCCAGCTCGGCTATGGCGGCGCGTCAATGGATTTACGAGAACTCGCCAATGATTGGCAGTATGACCCGGCGCTATGCGCCCACTTGATAGCCGCCGCCAACGGAGCCGCGTATCTCGGGCTCGGCCAGCCATGCACGAATTTGAACGGTGCCCTGGCGCGGCTGGGAGGGCTTACCAGCGTGAATCTGGCGATTAGCCAGGCCCTGCGACAGACCAATACTCAACCTGACGGCATGCTGATAACTTTCATCCAGGCTCATTTGGATGATGCCGAGCGTTTAGCTGAAAGGGTTGTTCTTCTGGGTCAACAATGTGGTCTTGATCCCGCTCCGCTGCAAAGTGCCGCTCTGTTGCACCGCATGGGCGAACTCTGCGTGCTGTACCAAACTCAGAAATGGGAGAATCAGGGCAATAGCGTGACCGAAGAAACACTCACCCACGCTGTCCGTGATTTTTCAGAGCCTTTTGCGATTCGCTTGAAAGCTCGCTGGGGGTTGCCTATGGTTCTACGCGAGTTGATAGGCGCAATCTATGCGTTGCCCAACATGCAAGTTCGCCGCGAACAAGTGGTGATGCGCCTTGCTGCCGCCATGAGCAACTGCGAACCCGAAGCGGACATAGACAGACTTCAACGATTAGCCGGTCTGACCTGAGCGTATTCGTGACTTACAGGATGGGCATCTTGTGGCCCCCCCGACAGGGTTTAAAATTTAATCTTGAAGGCTGAAGGCCTTCTGCGATGGGACAATGCGGTTGAGAAAGCATAAGTTTTTAGCATGGAACTGGGGAGTAGCCGTCACTCTGGCCATGGGGTTAGGGGCAAGCTTTCTGGGTGGCTGGATCCTTGACCGCATCAACGAGCAGCAGGCTCAAGCAGCGATTAAAAAGGCGACTGAAGACGCCGCAGAGTTGGTTTTAATGCGTCTCAATCTTTACCAATACGGTTTGCGAGGCGCTCGTGGAGCGGTGCTCACAGCAGGCGAATATGACATTAGCCGTGAAGTGTTTCGCCGATATCACAGAACCCGTGATCTCGCTTTCGAGTTTCCCGGCGCTAGTGCCTTTGGTTTTATCAGGCGTGTACCAGAGCGCGATGAAAACGAGTTTCTCAAGCACGCTCAAGCTGACGGCGCAGCGGATTTCTCCATTCATAAATTCTCAGCGCATTCAGGCGAGCGCTACGTTATTCAATATGTCGAACCGGCTGAAGATAACCAGGCCGCCATTGGCTTGGACATAGCGTCAGAGATGTCGCGGCGAGAGGCTGCACAATCCTCGATACAAAGCGGTTCGGCACGGATCACTGGGCCCATCACGCTAATACAGCCCATAGGAAAACCGCAGCAGTCTTTCCTGGTATTGATGCCCATCTTTCGCGGCGGAGTGACTCCTGTGACCGCCGCTGAACGCGAGGCCGCAGCTTTTGGCTGGAGCTATGTCGTTTTGCGGACAGAGGAGGTGCTCAGAGGCCTGCGCATAGAAAACGACACGATGCATGTGCGATTAAGGGATATCACCGTCCCAGGGCAAGAAAAGCTGTTTTATGAAAGCACCGGCGATTCGGCTCGCCGTGAAACATTGATGACCCATCAGATGGAGCGCGAGGTATACGGGAGGCGTTGGCAAATCGAACTCGACGCAAATTCGCTGTTCATCCAGGGCCTGCATCAGGTCTCGCCAAAAGTTGTCCTGTTTTTCGGTGGTTTTCTCACGCTTCTTCTTGCGACCTTGGTGAGTGTCGTGAGTGTCAGCCGCCATCGTCGTCGAGAGATAATTGCCGAGCAGGCAAGGCTGGCTTCCATCGTTGAAAGTTCGGCAGATGGCATTATCGGAACAACACTCGATGGCATCATCACAAACTGGAACAAAGGAGCCGAACGTCTTTTTGGTTACACCGCCGATGAAGCGGTGGGACAGACACTCGCCAATTTGATTGTTCCGGCAGAACTTGTAACAGAGGAAGCTCTTATCCTTGCGCAGATCAGGGCGGGTGAGCGTATCGGCAGTTTTGATACGCAACGCCATCACAAATACAGGCGACTGATCGATGTCTCCGTCAGCATCTCACCCATTTATGGCGAGGGTGGTCGCGTTATCGGTGCGTCCAATACATTGAGGGATATCTCGGCGAAAAAAGTGGCAGAGGCCCGAATTCTTGAACTCAACTCCAACCTCGAAGCGCAGGTTGCGCAACGGACATTCGAGTTACTGCATCTCAATCTGTTGTTGGACACGGTGCTGCGCTCGGCCACTGAGGTTTCGATCATTGCGACGGATCTCAATGGCGTTATCCGTGTGTTCAACAAAGGCGCCGAGAATTTGTTGGGTTATGACGCCGATGAGTTACTAGGCAAAGACACCCCAGCGCTCTTCCATGTCCCAGAGGAAGTCGCTGCACGTGGCGTTGAGCTGAGCGAGGAGTACGCTCAGACTATCGACGGTTTCCGTGTGTTTATCCATAAACCTGAGCTTGAAGGCGCGGAAACCCGAGAGTGGACTTACACACGCAAGGACGGCTCGCGGTTTCCTGTCACGCTAGTGGTCACCTCCATGCGCGATGCCTATGGGGCATTGAACGGTTACCTGGGTATTGCGGTAGACATCACCGAACGTAAAGCTGCAGAAAAAGAACTGGCTGCGAGCCTGAAGACGACACTGGAACAACGTAGCGAACTAATGGCGGTGCACGATCAATTGCTGATGGCTGCTGAAGTAGCCGAATTGGGCGTCTGGTCTTGGACGTTGGCGGACAATAGCTTGCAGTGGAATGACCGTATGTTCGAGTTCTACGGGCAGCCACTGACGTTGCGCAATACCGGTCTGAGCTATATGCACTGGTACTCACGTGTTCACCCTGAGGATGTCGTGGCAGCGGCTGCAAAGCTGAATGCCGCCGTCGAGGGGACTGATGTGTATGACACAATTTTTCGTGTCGTTCGCCCGGACGGTCAGATCCGCTTTATACAGGCCGGCGCGCAGATTGAACGCAGCCCGAACGGTGCGGCATTGTGTGTGACCGGGATCAATCGGGACATCACTGTCCAAAGCGAGCTAGAATCGCATCTGCTTTACGCCAAGGAGCAGGCCGATGCCGGGAGTGCGGCCAAGTCTGCTTTCCTGGCTAACATGAGTCATGAAATACGCACACCGATGAACGCCGTGTTGGGTATGTTGCAGCTGGTGCAGAACACTGACCTGAATGGTCGCCAACTCGACTATGTGAGCAAAGCGCAGAACGCTGCGAAATCACTGCTGGGCTTGCTCAATGACATCCTCGATTACTCCAAGATCGAGGCAGGCAAGTTGCAACTCGATGTGCACCCGTTCGAGTTCGAACCGCTCATGCGTGACCTCGCCGTAGTGCTGGCAGGTAACCAGGGTGAGAAGGAGGTTGAGGTCATGTTCGACCTTGACTCCAATTTACCCAACAACCTGATCGGCGATAGCCTGCGACTGCAACAGGTACTGATCAACCTGGCGGGTAATGCCCTCAAGTTCACCCAGGAAGGCCAGGTCGTGGTTAGCGTTGAACAACTGATGCGCACGGAAAATGCTGTGAGTTTGCGCATCGCCGTTTCTGATACCGGCATCGGTATCAGCCAGGAACAGCTTCAGCGCATTTTTGAAGGCTTCACTCAAGCCGAGGCTTCAACTTCCCGCCGCTTTGGTGGCACAGGTCTGGGCCTGGTGATCTGCAAGCGGTTGGTCACCATGATGGGTGGCGAACTTCAAGTGGAGAGCCAGCAAGGTGTCGGGAGTCGTTTCTGGTTCGATGTAACTCTGGATGTAGCGCCGACGTCACTGCTGAAATCCGTATGTACTGTAGTCGATGTGTCCTTACGGATTCTGGTCGTTGACGACAACGCCACGGCGGGTGAATTGCTGTTGCGAACCGTTCATGCATTGGGGTGGAAGGCTGACCGCGTGAGTGGTGGAACGCAAGCGGTGGAATGGGTGAAGAAAGCCCAGGCGCTAGGTGAAGCCTACGACGTGGTGCTGATGGACTGGCGGATGTCCGATATGGATGGGCTGAGCGCTGCGCAATTGATCCATCTGCAGGGTAACGGTGTGCCACCTCCGATGATCATTATGATCACTGCTTACGGCCGCGAAATATTGGCCGACGCGCACCAGGCGGGAGACGCTCCCTTCGTAGGTTTTCTCACCAAACCAGTCACTCCAAAGCAGCTAACCGATGCTGTTCAGCGAGCACTCAAGGGCCAAGACCTGCTGCATTCCCCCATTCCCCGCTCAACGGTTGAGAGACCAGCGCGTCTGTCCGGGTTACGGCTACTGGTGGTGGAAGACAACATGCTCAATCGCCAGGTCGCCGATGAGTTACTGACTAGGGAAGGTGCTCAGGTAACGCTGGCCGAAGGCGGGCTGGAAGGTGTGGGCAAGGTGATGAATGAGGGTGTGCCCTTCGATGTTGTGTTAATGGATATCCAGATGCCGGACATTGATGGCTTGGAGGCGACTCGTCGTATTCGATCGAATCCGCGCTTTGCAGCTTTGCCGATTGTGGCGATGACCGCAAATGCCTCCAATACCGACCGTGCAGCCTGTCTTGCTGCTGGGATGAATGAACATGTCGGCAAACCTATAGACCTAGAGCAACTCATCGTAACGCTGCTCATTCAAACGGGCCGTGAGGATAGCCGGGCATCTTTAACCTTGGGGCAAGTCAATACCGGAGAAGGCGTTATAGAGTCTCGTGCATCAACTATTGACCGCTTTGGTGGTGACCTCGATTTGATCCGTAACGTGCTGCGTACCTTTGGCCCTGAGATGGAAAAACAGCTTGTCCAGTTGCGCGATCAGATACAGCGGCAAGATGCATCGGGGGCCGCGTTTGTACTCCATACCATTAAAGGTAGCAGCGGTACTATGGGCGCCAAGGCATTGTCGCTGCTGGCAGGCGACCTCGAGCACAAACTGAAATCTGCCGATTCTGAGTGTGTAGCAAGTCTTTTGGCCGACCCGGTATGGTTTGACGGGTTGAGTAGGTTACTGCAACAAAGCCTTGAGCAAATGACTGCCGATTTTGATCAGAGCCCGCGTGCAAAAAACAGTGCTGACGAAGATCCCATGGAGCCGGCGCAATGGAGAGAGTCCCTAGAGGAGATTTTGCTATTGCTGGAAACGGGTAACCTTCAAGCCATAGAACTGGCAGACGTATTGGCGTCAAAAATGCCGCAATCCTTGCGCCCACAGTTCGACGAACTTGTTGTCAGGGTGCAATCGCTAGACTTTTCCGCTGCGATGCCGATTGGTCGTGACCTGTTGAGATACGCCTGATGGAACAATCGATGGAAACCTGGTTACCGCATTCCTTTAACCGTCCCAAACTCCTTATTGTTGACGACCAACCGACTAATATCAGGGTACTTCATGAGCTATTTCGTGAGGACTGTGATGTATTCATGGCCACCAGCGGTGAGCAGGCAATCAGCGTATGCCAGGCCCAACTGCCCGATTTGATTCTGCTGGACGTGGTCATGGAGGGCATGGACGGGCATGAAGTATGCCGTCGACTCAAGGTTGATCCTGTGACCCAAGGCATCCCTATCATCTTCATCACCGCACAGCAGCAGGAGTCAGATGAGGTGCTAGGTCTGGAACTTGGTGCGGTGGACTTCATCACCAAACCCATCAACACCATCATTGTCAGAGCACGGGTACGAACACATCTAACCCTGAAACTACAGAGCGATCTGCTGCGTTCCATGGCATTGATGGATGGTCTTACTGGAGTGGCCAATCGACGCAAATTTAATGAGGACATATTGGCTGATTGGCGTCTGTGCTTTCGAGAGCAAAAGCCGCTGTCGCTCATTTTGGTGGATGTCGACTATTTCAAACGCTACAACGACCGGTACGGACACCAGGCTGGAGACGACTGCTTGAAATCCGTTGCCCAAACGTTATCTGAAACGGTTAGACGGCCCTACGACCTGGTCGCTCGGTATGGGGGCGAAGAGTTCGCCTGCGTTCTGCCCAATACAGTTCTTTCTGGTGCGGTCGAGATTGCAGAAAGAATGCAAGAGCGTGTTCGGACATTGGGCATCGAACATTCTGCTTCTGATGTAGATAGTGTGGTGACTATTTCTCTAGGCGTCGCAACATTGACTCCCACTAGAGATCTTGATTTCCAGGCTTTGATAGAAGCTGCGGACAAGCAACTCTACGAAGCGAAGAGCGCGGGCAGGGCGCGAGTATGTTCATCTGCAATGTCGTCCAGTTAAGAGTTTCTCCAGTTAGACGCGAGTTGAAGCTTAATTTGAGTGCCGACGGTTGAGCCTGTAACGAGTAAAGACGTGCTTTTACAGTGGAAGGCTATGAGTTCTCAATAGGTATTTACCAAACGCACCTGAGCCCAGCAGTGCAGCCATTTCTTTCACCAGGCGAAGGGCAATCCGCAGACCGCACGGGTTTTGACCGGGAGTTCACCATTCTTCAAAGCGACTCCCCAACATCCAGTTTGACGAGCAGTTTCTGGCCACGATCCCATAGCGCTTGCTGCTTCGATTCAGTCATACGATCGAGGTTTTTGTAGGCCATGCCCATGCGATGATTGCTGCGTAAAAGGTCGCCGTGACGCATTAGAAAATGCCAGTAAAGCGAATTGAATGGGCAGGCGTCGTCCGTCGTGCTTTCACTGACTTTGTACGCGCAATTACGGCAGTAGTCGGACATGCGCTTTATATATTGGCCACTGGCGCAGTAAGGCTTGGAGCCGAAGTAACCACCATCGGCATGCATGACCATGCCCAATGTATTGGGTAGCTCGACCCAGTCGAATGCGTCCATGTAGATCGCCAGGTACCAGTCGCAAATCTGGCTCGGTGCGATGCCCGCCAGCAACGCAAAGTTGCCGGTCACCATCAACCGTTGGATATGGTGAGCATAGGCATGTTTCAAACTTTGGCCGATCGCCTGGCCCATACAGTTCATCCTGGTGTCGCCTGTCCAATAGAACGCTGGAAGCGGCCTGCTGTTGCCAAACAGATTGCCGCCGGCGTAGTCGGGCATTTTCAGCCAGTACACGCCGCGTACATATTCACGCCAGCCAATGAGTTGACGGATAAAGCCTTCGGCGGCGTTTAATGGAATTCTGTGCGACCAATACGCCGCCTCGACGTCGCTGCACAATTGACGCAGATCCAGGAGGCCAATATTCAGCGCAGCGCTGATCCGCGCATGGAACAGGAAAGGTTCATCACTGGCCATCGCATCCTGGTAGTCGCCGAAGGCTGCCAACCCCCAGTCGAGGAAGTAGTCCCACAGCGCTTGGGCATCGGCGTGAGTCACCGGGTAGTCAAAGGTGTCGAGGGCGCCGTAGTGGCTGGAAAAGTTTTTTGCGACCAGCGCCAGCACGTCCTGGGTGATTGCATCGGCCGAAAAACGGAGGCGGGAGGGGGCTCTAACGCCTTTAGGCAGTGCCTTGCGATTTTCGGCATCAAAGTTCCAGGCGCCGCCGACCGGGCTGCCATCGCCGTTGAGCAACAAGCCACTCTTGCGTCGCATCTCGCGGTAGAAGAACTCCATGCGCAGCTGCTTTTTGCCTTCGGCCCAGGACGCAAACTCGAGTCGGGTGCAGAGAAAACGGCTATCGGTATGCCACTGGATCGCCAAGCCGCAATCTTTGAGCGACTGCTTCAGGCGCCAGTCACCGCATTCTGTCAGGTGCAACTCATCCGGCTGTAGCAGCGACTGCCAGCGCCGCAACTCGCCCGGCACCGAGCCGCTATTTTGCGGATCATCGAGCGTGACGTATTGCACGCGGATGCCACGCTGCTGCAACGCCTCAGCAAAATGACGCATCGCACTGAAGATCAGTGCGATTTTTTGCGGGTGATGGGGCACATGACTGGCTTCCTCCATCACTTCGACCAGTAAAACCGTATCGCGCTCGTTGTCCAGCCCCTTCAATGATGCCAGGTCAAAAGACAACTGGTCGCCCAAGACCAGGCACAGTCGGTGAGTCTTATTCATTCGACAGCGTCCAACGGAAGGTGACTCACCAAGGCGTAGTCAGCGAGAACGGAATGCGTAACGACCCAATTGGCCCTTCACGTGAACCGCACATCTCGTCATGGACGCACTGCTGCACAAGCACGCAGGGGAATGGCGGGACAAACTGCAACAACTCCCGCAGGTGATTGATGGAGCGAAGGCGCATAGGCTTTGCTTCGTCGTCCAGCAGTGTGAACTGGCCTTGATCCAGCCCGACTCGCGCCAGATAAAAACCGCCTTCCAGAGACAGCAGCTCCAACTCTCGTACTTCGCCATTCGCGGCCTGTTCAGTCAACGCTTGCAGATTCAAGGTTCACTCCCTGCCTACCACGGTAGGCGTTCTCCGTTATAAGCAAAGAAATTGCCGCTGTCGGCAGGCGCCAAGCGGTCAATCAGTGATAACAATTCGCGGGCAGCGAGGCTTGCGGGCCTGGCGGCAGAAGCGCCTTTGAAGGGCTGGGACAGGCCCGAAATGACCGTACCTGGATGAAGACTCAGCAAGCGGGTCTGAGGGCGTGCTCGTGCTAGTTCAATCGCAGCCGTTTTAATCAGCATGTTCAACGCTGCCTTGGAGGCGCGATAGGCATACCAGCCGCCCAGACGGTTATCGCCAATACTGCCGACCTTGGCGGAGAGCACTGCCATCGCACCACGAGGGTCAAGCAAGGGCAGGAAGTGGCGCAAAACCAGTGCAGGCCCGAGTGTGTTGACTTGGAATATCGCCTGAAGCGCATCCGCTTCAATGGAGGTGTAACTTTTTTCAGGCTTGATGCCTTCGCGATGAAGCATGTTGGCGCTGATTGAAAACTGACCCACCCTGCCGGTTGAAAATTGACCCAGGGCGGATTGCTGATTTTTGCATCAGCAACTGTGGATAAGCTTAGCAGCAGTGTCCTGCTGACATAGGCACTAAGCCCCACCGCATACAGGCATGCGGCAGGGTATTCCCGGTGTTGATCAAAACGGTTCATCGTCCTCTGTACCGTCATCGTCCTTGCGCTTTCGCTCACGTGATTTGATCTTTGTCTGGTCGACCAAGCTGCTGTGTTGCAGGCGGTAGGACTCGTTGCCCGTTTCGACAATGTGGCAGTGGTGTGTCAGCCGATCCAGCAACGCAGTGGTCATCTTGGCGTCACCGAACACACTCGACCATTCCGAGAAGCTGAGGTTGGTGGTGATAATCACGCTGGTGTGCTCGTATAGCTTGGACAGCAGGTGAAATAACAGGGCACCACCGCTCTGACTGAAGGACAAATACCCCAGCTCATCGAGTATCACCAGGTCTGTGCGAAGCAGTCCTTGAGCGATTCGGCCTGCCTTAGCCTCGTATTTTTCGCGCTCCAGCAAATTGACCAGATCCACCGTGGAGTAGAAGCGCACGCGTTTGTTATGCGTCGTGATCCCGGACACGGCCAAGGCGGTGGCCAGGTGTGTTTTGCCTGTTCCAGGCCCGCCGATGAACACGACATTCTGCGCGGTATCGGTGAACTCCAGGCTGGACAGATCCCTGACCAAGCGGGCGTCTGCGTTGGAAGCGCTGAAGTCGAAGCCTGCCAAATCACGATGCATGGGGAGTTTGGCCATGTTCATCTGATGATTCACAGAGCGTACGGCGCGATCTGCATGTTCCTGTTGAAGCAGATGTTCGAGCAGCCATTTCGACGACGCCGTCGAAGCTTCTCCTTGGGACGCCAGACTCTTCCCAGGCGCTGGCCATGCCATGCAGCCGCAGTTCTTTGAGTTCCGCCATAAGATCACGCATTGCGAGTCTCCTCGTCGGTGGTACGGAGCCGGTCGTAGCGCGCCGTATTGGCGACAGGCGCGACCTTGAGTTGAAGGCTGGTTTCGGCAGATGGAGGGGCTGCTGTCGATGTCAGTCGAGCCAGGACATTCAGGATGTGATCAGCGCTCAAGCTGCCTGATTCAAGTACCAACTCCACAGCCACCAACACGGCATCGAGCCCGGCGATGGGAACTGCCGCCAGTACCTGCGTCATGACTCGATCACCATTGGTGTGACGTCTCAGACCGCGCTTGAGAAGCAGCAACGGCTTCGGCAGATCGGCAAACGGAGCGCCATTGCGCAGCGCTCCGGGCTTGCGTTCGATGAGTGGGATGTAATGCTGCCAGTCAAAACTGACCTGGTCTCGATCAAAGAGGCGCTCGTGACTGGCAATCATCGTTTCATCGGCGATGACCACTACCCGAGTGGGATACAGGCGGCTGCTGACCCACTGACCGACCCGTTCACAAGGCACCGAGTAGCGATTTCGCGTCACGCTGATCAGACAGGTGCTGGAGACCCGCACAGTGCGTTCGACATAGCCGTCAAAGGCCGTGGGCATTGGCATCATTTCCACCCGTTCCAGTTCCAGGACGTCCGCCACCGTCAGACCGTTGTACTGTGGGTGCAGCAACTCGTTCCAGAGCGCACGACAGCGTTGTCCAAGCCAGACATTTAGTTCTTCGAAGGTGTGGAACATGCAATCTTGAGCATCGAGCCAAATACGTCGCCGGCTGTCCTGGACGTTCTTTTCGACGATGCCTTTCTCCCAGCCCGAGGCCACGTTGCAGAAATCCGGATCAAACAAATAGTGCGCGCACATCACGGCAAATCGAGCATTGACCGTGCGGCCCTTACCCTTGTTGACCTTGTCGACAGCGGTCTTCATGTTGTCGTAGATGCCGCGACGAGGCACCCCACCTAACGCTCCAAACGAGCGGGTATGGGCATCGAACAACATCTCGTGGCCTTGGCTGGGATACGCAACCAACCAAAATGCGCGACTGGCGCACAGCTTCATGTGGGAGACCTGGATGCGTCGAAACAGGCCGCCGATCAGCAGGCCTTCTTCGCTCCAGTCGAACTGAAAGGCCTCGCCGAGTGCGAACGTCAACGGTACAAAGGCCCGTAAGGATTTGCCTTGCTCACCGCGCCACGAACGTATGAAGGCGGTGAGTTGGCTGTAGCCGCCGTCGTAACCCTCGGCCTTGATCTGCTCGAAGAGCGCTTTGGCGCTCCTGCGATTGTGCTTTGCCCGAAACGAATCGGCCTTGAGCGCTTGCTCCAGCGTCTGGTGAAACGGACTGAGTTTGTTGGAGGCTGCGCACCGCAGGTACGCCGGTTGAGTGGCTTCGGGTGCTCTGACCCATTTTCGGATGGTGTTTCTCGACAGCCCGGTACGCTTGGCTATCTGATGCAGCGACAGCTTGTCGCGAAAATACATGCGCCGAATTTTGCCCATCATTTCCATGCTGATCACCCTGTGTTCTCCTGCTCAAAAATTGAGCAGAAGCAGTTGAACACCTGGGTCAGTTTTCAGTCGGCAGAACAGCCTTTACTGGGTCAGTTTTCGGTCAGCGGCAACAGATCTGAATGACTGCGCGCAAGAACAACTTGTGCGCGGCAGTCCTTGGCTGGCCGCTTCGACGGAGCAGTTGGCGATGAAGATTAAGCGCTTTGGCCAGCGGCAGTAGGCCAGACAATCTCAGCGCTATCCCAAGCAGGAGCAGGGAAGGGCGCGCGCAGGCAAAAGGGTTAATGCTCGCAGGGTCAAGACGGACGCCTTGCGGGCAGCTAGATTTCGGACAGCTGATCTCGGATAAAAATTTGCTGCATGTAAGTCTAATAAGGGAATTTTTACTAAACTACTTAACCCAGAAGTGGCTGACGCGGAGCAATGCCAAGGCAAGATATCGTCTAAACTGAATTCGTGTGAGCGATCCAGAGATTCAGCGCACGGGCTAAATAGTATGTTTAGCTCAACTAAATAGTCATTTAGTTGAGCTAAAAAAGCTTACTGGAAATAACCCCTGTAAAGAGTAGGGCAGCTTGCTAAATGCTAACCTCACCACGCCACGCAAAGAAACGTCGGTAGGCATTTTCGGCATTTGATTTTCGCACAAGTTTGATTACGTCATCCATTCCCATCGTCCTTGCGCTATGGTGCATACCTGTTTCTCGCAACCAGAACAGACTCGCTTTACGGAACCCTGACTCAGGCGAGACTTCATATCCGCTTTCGGTAAGCCGATCAATGACAACCTGACATACAGTTCTGAATAACAGTCTCGCGTGAGCGGAACTTATCGAACCCTTCCCACGAATCTTCCCGAACAACAATGTGTGATCACGTTCCAGTGGAAGGGATTTTCGGCCAAGATTTTCACGATAACGATTCACGTACTTAGCTACAAACTCGGGGTGGATTTTCCACGCCCGATTGCCCGGGAAATGATCCTCCACTAAATCGTAAGTTCCATCGCGCATAAGCCCCAGCGCACTGAACGTTAGTTTGCCCCCTAAGCTGTCGATCTCAGATGGCTGCATCCTAAGATAATAAATTGACGCCATCATGAGTAGCGTACGTTCATTTTCGATATCTTCATCCGCCATGTCACTGAGCGTCAACATCAAGACCGCAAACTCTTCGTCATTAAAAACATTCGCACCTGTGTGAATGGGAAGATTTAAAGCGTAGAAGCCGGCAGCGTGTAGCCTTCGCGCAGGATTGACTGCTATAAGTTCACTGTAGTGCAGATGCAGAAAAAAAGTCGCAATCACAGACCACTGTTTAGCGAGTGCGCCTCTACCAGCTATGTACGTTAAGCGAGTACCGTCTTCCCCAATAGACGTCTGGTCATAGCTAAACGGACGCCAGGCGGGGTTAATTCCTATTAGCTGTTTCGTGTTCCCGAGAGTGAATCGCCGACATGACTTATCTGCCACCCAGGCGTCCGGGGGAGATGTGCAAAAACTCATAAATGCTTGAAGGTCGCCTTCATTCAAATCGGTTATGGGTTTTTTGGCCTCCAAAATGCTCCAGAGCAAAAGACGCTCGATATACCTTCGGTAGTTCGAATAGCGGGTAGGTTCGGCATGTTTAATCAAATACTGCTTCACCAGCATGTAGCTTTTTATCGGCAGACTGCTGGCTGGGCAAATGTTTAGAAAACGCTGAATTACAGGCAGCTCATCATCAAGGGTGTCTGGGTCTAGCCGTGAAAATTCTTCCAGCGGTTCAAAGCAAGGGAGGGGCATTGATTCCATGGCTTTTTCTACCAGTTGTCATTGAGGATTATTAGCGATTTTTCAAACCCAGCTTTTTAAGCGAGTAGGAGCGCTTGTTTTCATAGCTGCTGTAGTAGATGTCCTGAGTAGTAGACAAATTGTTGTGACGTAGATCCATCTGCAAGTCCTTAGGGTCTCGCCAAGGGGCATCAAGTGTCGCAGCCGTATGCCTAAGCCAGTGTGTGGAGGCCAGTCGCAGAGCCTCAATCTCGCCAAGTTGGCGATCTTCGTTCACCATTTCATTAATTGCCTGGTCGAACAGCTTCTGGATGATCGAATGAACCATTCGAGTGGATAACCCTGGACGACCATTCAAGGTCGCAATCAGAGGGGTCTGTTCATTAGGTATTGGCAGTTCAGGCAGCCCCATGAAGCGTCGGTAGCGCTTTAGGTAACGATCAATGTATTCCGGCCTTACAGCTACCTTGGCGGCTTTGTCACCCTTACCAATGAGGTAGAACCACCAGTTGCCTTCATGATCTGTCTTGAAGGAGCCCATTGTGGGCTGCCAATTCACCCGACCACAGAGATCTGAAACGCGTAGGTACATCGAGAACAACGTCGCGGCGATGAACAGGGTGCGTTCATGGTGTTCAGGAGCAGTTGCTGCCATTTTTTCAGCGGTGGTCAGTACGAAGTCCCATTGAAGAGGCGTGAGGGCGCGTCCGGTTTGCTCCATTGAGCGCGACGCTTTGAAGCGCGATTTCTGTTTGATGGCTCTGAAGGGATTCGTCGACGTCAGGCCCTCATCAAGGCCGTATTCGTACAAGCTGCTGCAAACCGAGAAAACCTGGGAAATGCTCCCTCGTGATGGTTGGTATGGAACGCCAGTAACTGGGCGGTCAAGATCAGCCGCATTACTCATGTGCTTCGATGTTTTCACCGAGAATGGATGCCAACGTGGATTTGGGCACAGCTCTGCATCTTTGTTGGATGCCACGATCAGAAACCTACTGCGTGTCACGGGGCCGAGCCAACCTATGGGTGGAGCCATGCAGAACTCCAAGAAGGCTTCAGCGTCTGCGCGACGCAGCTCCATCAGGGGCTTCTTTCTGATTAACAATGCCCAAAGCAGCAGGCGCTCGGCATGGGTGCGATATGAAACGAATGTCGCCTCGACGTTGGAGTAGGAACGCAGAAAACCACGGACGGCTTCGAAACCATCCAAGGGTTTGAGATGTGCATCAAAATTCGCCAAATAGTTCATTACCAGCGGTAGGCACGGGTCGGGTTCATCGCTAGTGTGATTGACGAATTCTTTATAGGTGTTAAACAGCGGATACGGGGCCGGCATCTTGTTATCCTTTACGGGAGACTGCATTGCAGACTTCCGATTCTGGGAGTTATCGGAAGTAGGAGGCGTATCCTTCCGTTTGTTCGAGGCGAGCGTGTCCGTCTGCTTGGATGAATCGTTCATCTCATAGCCCTAACCATTTGATCGATGGCATGTAGGTTATACATGGCAAACATGTCATTGCAAGTTTTATCTTTCAAAGATTGACTGATGATCAAACAACTAAATACTAATTAGTTATATATTGACAGTTTTGACCGAGCCCTGGCGGAGAAACGCCGACTGCACGGCCACAAGCCCCGAACTGTGCGGGTTCCGTGCTCAAACTACCCAGCTGTTGAGGGGCGCAAATAGCCCTTTATATAGGGGGGGTTAGTCTTCACTATAACCATAACCTAAGGGGCCACTTTTAAAAGATTCAGCCATTTTTAAAAGTGTTATAGCTGCACCATCCTAATAATACGGACTGCACGGCAGCAACCGCCATAATTAGTGGGCCTGACCAGTTTTAAAGGTTTCGATCATTTTTAAAAGCTTTTTAAATGAGGGGGGCATCTTGAACAACCAGTTGTCAGCCCATAAGAAATACTCTTGTAATCCAGAACTATTAGTGATTTTATAATGAAGCTTCTTCGAAGCTTCAGTCTGGAATACACCTTTAGATACGCTCCTTCCGTCTATATAGCGTTCTCCCTGCTTGAATCTCTCTGAGCTGACATATCGGTCGCTCGCTCCAATGTTTATCCACGCAACGCACGCCGGTGTTGCACGCCCTCAACCAAGATTAGCCTTCATCGCGCAGGCGAAGTTTAGACTACCTAGGCGTATTCATTGGGCTACAGACGGGGTCATTTTTAAAGGTTTCAGCCAGTTTTAAAAGATGTCGTGCATTCGGGCTCTTTATTGCACTGGGGCAACATGCTCGAAATGGGCGTTTACTAGGACGCGTGGAAGCATTTCTACGCGGCATACGGCATCCCGAACTAACAAAAAGTAGTCATACCATGTGTTAGGGCCTATTCCGCCAGATTAAAAAGCACTGAAATGGCGTTCTCCGAGAGTGAGGAATGTTCGCAGAGGCACGGCCTACAAGGCTTTCGAAATAAAATGGGTGGCGCCACTTAAGGCGCCATCTTTAAGGGGGGGCCACAACTACCAGAGCCCCATAGGTTCATATCTGTCGGTTCGCATAATGTATATTATGTTAAATATAGTGTTATGTTAGGTATGTTCATGAGGCTCATAAGGTACTGATTCGACAAACCCGCTTCTGACGTCCACTCTGTCAACGGGCCATGTACTTCGTGTTAATGATCTGATTCGCTACTATTGATGTTATTTTGACTCCCCTAAATTTTCGCGCCTTTTACGAACTCGGAACACACTCATGGATGAAAGCCTTCTCTGGCTGAACAGGTTGCTCAAGTCCTCGGCAGAACAACAGCTCGATAAAGACATGACTAAGTTGGATTTCCAGCAACTGCTGCTTTATTGGGTCGCCGTCCAGATTGTCGACGGGCGCAGAGCTGACTACGACGATGATCCAGCACAACGGCTCATGGACTACTGTCAGCGAGACGATAATCTTTCCTCACGTCACCGCGCCGTTCACCAACCGTTGAATTACCTGATAAACATCACGTTGGATCACTTGGATAGTGATGAGCGCCTAGCCCTGTTCGACGCACTGTTCTACCGGGTTGCGGCGCAGTTGGGTGTCGACCGTCGGCATGCTGAAATCAGCGCAGCATTTGCCAATGGCTTGGCGCGCAATGACGGCTTGATAGAGCTGCAGGCATACAGCGGTGAGCCCTTTATTGTGCATCGTCAGCTAGACAGGGACAGGAACAAGCCGCTCTACCGATACACACCGGAAAGAAAAACATTCCAGGACTTAACCTGTCTCAGACTTGTGGTACATCAAATTGAAAGCGAGTCTCTCAACGACCAACCAAATGAGTTCGTTAACGAATGCCTGACGTTGCTGGACCTTCCCGCTGGTGAAATAGCCCCACTCGATAAGCTGTACAAACGGCTGCAATCGGGAGCGTTGACCGGGCGCACTTTGTTCATGTTCAAGCACACGCCTGGTGCGGAATTGGCTGTACTTAACGAACTCCGGCAAAAGCTACATGCTGACGATTTATTCGAGGCTGCGTTTGAATTCACCAGCTACAACGCCAAAGGCAAACCTACGCCCATGCGCGCCTGGCTGCTGACCGTCGAAAAATTTCACGGCAGAAAGACACTTTATATCGACACCCGCAACCTGCTGCTGAATCTTCCCGGTATCAGCGGGGAGCAACTTGCCTGGTTTGCCTGTGCGGTGTGCGAGTTGTGGGCTTCACCGACGAAATTTCGCATTGGGCAGTTTCCCCAGGAGCGCCTGGGCATGCTGCAGGGGCTTTTCGGCAAATACTTCCACAACGGTTACCGCGACGTTGACGGTATTTGCGCGGTTCATGACTCGCGAACGGTACTGGAAAAACCCTTCAGCAAGCAGCATGTACCTGCAGGAGCGTCTATCGAGAATGCCTTTTCGCTGCTGGACAAGCATCAATTAGTGGAAGCGCTGGACAAGGCCGGCCAAAATCCCTTGTGCGCTTATATCATTGGGGATAACGGCGCAGGCAAAAGCTTGTTGCTAGCAGCCTTGGCAAACCATCTGCTGGAATACAGAACGCCTTGTGCGGTGATTGTCAGCGTTGCAGCAGATCGTTTCCCGCGCAAGGGTGTAAAGGATCTCTACAGTTATATGGGTAATAAAAGCACGCAAAGCCATTCAGCCCAGGCCATTGAGAAAAAACTGCTCCAGTTTCTGAAAAAGGCGTTCGCCCTTCCCGACCGTGCCCGGTTATTCGAAGACATGCTCGAATTACTTAGCCTCAAGGGCCGAATCTATCTGGCCCCCATTGAGCTTTTCGGTCAGTTGCCACCGGCGGACGCTGAGTTCGAACGCGTTCGCCCCCTGGCACAGGCCTTGAACGAAGCGGTACCAATTGAAGGCATGACGCTTGCGCTGTCGCGCAAGGGCTATTTGCACATGGCTCGGTTCAACGATTTGAGCTCCGGCGAGCAACAGGTGCTGTTGCTTCTGGGCAAAGTAATGGCAAGCGCTGGCCCCGGAAAGGTTCTACTCATCGACGAGCCGGAAATCAGCCTGCATGTTCGCTGGCAACAATTACTGCCCAGCTGTTTCAGCCTGGTTGCACGCGCCCTGCAAACGCGGTTCGTCATCGCCACCCACTCACCCACGCTGATCGCCAACGCGCAAGACAACATCAGCGAGTGCTTTCTGGCAAAAAAACAACAGCTTTTCCCGGTACCTCCTGAAGAACGTCACTCGGTGGAAACTATTTTGCTGGAAGGGTTCGAGACCTATACGCCGCACAATCGTGAAATCGCCGAACGTTGTGCAGCCCTAGTAGCCAAGGCCATTCGGGAAATCAACCTCAGCGAAGAAAGCTACGACGATCCGCAACAAAAACTCCAGGCCGAGTTGGACGAATTGGACGAGATCATGTCGAGCTCGGGTAACCCCCAGGACCCGCGATATGTGCACGACCAGCAACTGATCGAGCGCGCCCGAGAGGCGATTGCAGAGACGTTCAAATTCGCGCAGAGGGTGTGAATGCATGAGCAACGAAAAATCTGCCAACGCCACCGAACCGAAACTCAGCGCCGCCGAAAAGCGCAAGGCCCAACGAATTGCCCGGCTGGCGCTTGTACGTGAATTGATCAGCGCTGCAAAAAATAAAGAAAAAGACGTTTGGGCTCGTCTTGGCGATACGGATAACGCCGTGAGCAAAAACCTCAAGGCTATTCTGCGCGATCACCTCAAGGCTCGGCAGGAACCTCGCTGCTGCTATTGCAAGCGATGGCTGATAAATAATGCCCATGCCAGCCCAATTGAGCACATCTTGCCGCGCGATGATTACCCGCAATTTGCACTCCACACCCGTAACCTCGCCATTGCGTGCAATGACTGCAATGCAATGAAAGCCAATGATGACTGGGGCAAGTCCACAGGGCCCCACGAGCGTTACCCTTTGCCTGCCGCGATGAGTTTCTTTCACCCCTTCTATCATCGTTATGACGATCACATCCGCTTTGTGCGCATGGAAACCAACCGACAGGAACTAGTTACTTATCAAGGCCTCACGCCCCAAGGGCGTCAATTGTGTACAGCGTTGCTCAGCAAAGTGGTGGGCAAGCAAAACCTCAAGCGTAACTGCCCACAACTGGCGAATTGGTTACGGCCACTGGACGAACTTGACGTTGATCGACAATCACCTACCCGCCCCGCCCTTCAAGCCTTCCTAGCCGCCGTGGAAGTGACTGTCGCCCAGCGGTTGAATGACGCGGATAGAGCCAGCGCGTTGTGGGTGATCCCCCAGGAGCCAATCAAAAAGAAGCAGACTGCTGGAACGAAGCGCCATCCTACAGGTACGCACACCTGAAGTTCCTAGATCGCTCAGAAGCACATACCGCTGATGCGCAAACTGCTGACCGAAGAAGGTAAAACCTGGTCCCACGCCAAGATCATCTCTGTACTCTGACTAGGTCAGGGCGGGCACCCGCTGAGAGGTCTTGATTGGCAGTGCCAATTTCACTGCAGGTGCTATCAAGCACAACACGGAGTAGTGCAGTAAAAGTACTTTATCGAGCAGTGAGCGGGCGACTATTCCATACGACGGCTTTGCCTGACGCTGAAGGTCCACCCCAGTGGTTATTACGCTTGGTTGTCTGAGCCGCAATCTGCCCGCGGTTAAAGACGACCGAAGATTGCGGCCGCCATCGTGTGACGAGGCCTATGCGTCTTGAAGGTCTGCGCTCTCAGACAAGGGACGCTCACCCAGTGTACGGCACCAGTAAACGTGAGGTTAGAAAGGTCAACAACGCGGCCAGCATCAGCAAGCACGCACTGGCGATAAAAGTGCTCTGGTAGCCGAGCGTATCAAACAGTACGCCACCCACGGTGGACCCCACTGCGATGGCTAATTGCACGATCGCCACCATCAGTCCGCCGCCCGCCTCGGCGTGATGGGGCAAGGCCTGCGCGATCCAGCTCCACCAGCCCACTGGCGCAGCCGTCGCGATAAATCCCCAGAGCCCCAGCAGCAACGCCACGGTCATAACCCAAGTGCCAGCAGGAATCAGCGCGAAGGCAATCAGGGCCATTAGCAGTGAGATAGTACCCAGGGTTCCGTAGAGGCTGCGCTTCAGCACCACACCGATTATTGCCGTGCCACAAAAGCCGGCCACACCGATCACCAATAGAAGCAGAGAAAGGGTCGACACGTTGACCAGGGTGACCGTTTCCAGAAATGGGCGCAGGTAAGTGAACAGCGTAAACTGGCCCATAAAAAACAGGCCGCTGGCGGCCATGCCTAACGCCACCGTGCGATTTCTCAGCAGTTTGAAAACATTGCCCCCCACTGGCGAACGCTCCTGCGCTGCCATGCTTGGCAGGCTGATCCATTGCCAGACCAGGGCAATCAGCGCCACCGGAACCAAGCAGAAAAACGCCCCGCGCCACCCCACTACCGAGCCCAGATAACTGCCCATCGGTGCGGCCACCACCGTCGCCAGCGCGTTGCCGCCGTTGAAAATCGCTAGCGCTCTGGGCACCTGTGTGGCCGGAACCAGGCGCATCGCGGTGGCTGCCGACATCGACCAGAAGCCGCCAATCACCAAACCAATGAGGGCACGCCCAACCATGTAGATCGGGTAGTTCGGAGCAAGTGCCACAACAGCCCCCGACACCGCCATCAAGCCAGTGAGCGCCAAAAGCAGCGTCTTTCTATCGAGAGTGCCGGCGATCCAGCTGATGGACAGGCTGGCCAACACCGCAAACGCGCCAGAGATGGCAAGCCCCTGCCCTGCCAAGCCTTGGCTCACCTGCAGGTCGTTTGCCAATGGCGTCAGCAGGCTGACTGGCATGAACTCCGATGCGATCAGCGCGAATACACACAATGTCATCGCGTAAACGCCGCCCCAGTGACCCGCACGGGGTCCTGATTCGCGGGTGGAATTGGCGCTCGGGTGGGTGTCAGTGCAAGTGTTGTTCATCGTGTTGAAAAGCCTTGATGGTGCCTGCCCGTTAATTCAGATGATCCTGGAAGAACTGGGTCAGCTTGGCGAAAGGAATCAGATCGACCCGGTCATACAGATCGACATGGCCTGCGTTGGGCACGATGACCAACTCTTTAGGTTCTCCGGCCAGGCGCATCGCTTCTTCGCTGAACTCGCGGGAGTGGGCGTTTGCGCCTGTTATAAACAGCATCGGGCGGGGCGAAATACTCTCGATATCAACAAATGGGTAGAAATTCATGAACTTGGTGTTGCTGCTCAGCGTCGGGCGGGTGGTCTGTTGCGGGGTGGAGCTGGCCGGCGTGAATTCACCGCGCGGGGTGCGGTAGAAATCAAAGAACTCGCGCTGAATGGGGTGGGTGTCGGCATTGAGCGCCTGTACGGTGCCACCGGTGTATTCGGTCTTGCCGCCGGTGAATTCCACATAACGCTGCTCGGCCGCCGCTGCGATGACCTGCTTGCGCTGCTCAAGGGTTTGCGAGTGCTTGAGACCGTTGCGGTTGGCGGCGCCCATGTCGTACATGCTGACAGTGGCGATCGCTTTCATGCGTGGGTCTATCTTGGCCGCGCTGATCACGAAGCTACCGCTGCCACAGATACCCAGGACGCCGATGCGCTCACGGTCGATAAAGGGGCGCGTGCCGAGATAATCCACGGCGGCGCTGAAGTCCTCGGCGTATACGTCCGGCAGCACCGCATTGCGTGGGCTGCCTTCGCTTTCGCCCCAGAACGACAAATCCAGCGATAGGGTAACGAAGCCCTCTTCCGCCAGTTTTTGCGCATAAAGGTTGGAGCTTTGCTCCTTTACCGCGCCCATGGGGTGGCCAACGATAATGGCCGGGCTGCGGGTGGTGTTGGCCAGACCTTTAGGGACGAAAAGATTGCCCACCACATTGAGCTGATACTGATTTTTGAAGCTGACCTTCTGCATGGTCACCTTGTCACTTTTGAAGAAATTATCTGCACCGTTGGACATATCGGCTCCTAAAGCGGTGAGTGAACAGAACATAAACCCGAGCATTACGAGAAGGCTTTTCATAGGGCATCTTTTTCAGAGGAAGCCAACGGCGAAGCAGGCAGTTAGCGCAAGGCTCTGCCCTCTCCCCGCAGGCAGGGTTGGGATGCCAGCTATTGTTGCTGAACCAAGAGATTTTGATTAGCTAATGAATACTTAATTCGGATATAAGCCTAGCTAATCAATCGCCTGAGTACATCGCTGTGGCTAAACACAATTTCAACGATCTGCTGGCCTTCGTCACCGTGGCGCGCACGGGCAGCTTTACCCGCGCGGCAGTTCAACTTGAGGTGACCCAATCGGCAGTGAGTCAGGTGGTTTCGGCCCTGGAGGCACGTCTGAAAATTCGCTTGCTTACCCGCACCACGCGCAGCGTTTCTCTGACTACGGCGGGTGAGCGATTGCTGGAAGCTGTGGGCCATCGCTTTGATGAAATCGAAGCCGAAGTGGAAGCCTTGACTGAGTTGCGCGACAAACCGGCCGGCACGGTGCGGATCACCTGCGGTGACAGCATCATCAAGACCACGCTGCTGCCCAAGCTAACGCCACTGCTGCAGATGTATCCGGATATCAAGCTGGAATTCGATATCAACTATGGCTTTCGCGATATCGTCGCCGACCGCTTCGATGCCGGCGTGCGCTTCAGTGACACGGTGGCCCAAGACATGATTGCCGTGCCCATCGGCCCGGCGATACGAATGGCGGTCGTGGCAGCGCCCAGTTACTTCGCCCGAAACCCCGCTCCCGAACATCCTCGCGATCTGGCAACACATCGCTGCATCGACATACGCTTCCCCACCTATGACGGCATGGACGCGTGGGAATTCGAGCGCCAGGGCAAGAAGCTGAAAGTGCGGGTAGCTGGCCAATTGGTATTCAACTCCACTACCCATATCGCCGATGCCGCGGTCAGCGGGCTGGGCATCGCTTATCTGCCCGAGGACGAATTTTCCTCGCAACTGGCTCAAGGACTCCTGGTACGGGTGCTGGAAGACTGGTGTGAGCCTTTCGGCGGTTTCCATCTGTACTACCCCAGCCGCCGGCAGCCTTCCCAGGCTTTTTCGCTAGTCGTTGATGCACTACGGGTGGATCGGCTGCCACCCGATGGCATCGTGACTTCAAGGGATGCGTGAGCAGACATAACCTATACAAAAAAAACGCCCGTAAAGGGTTTTGGCGATGCGTGCCACTCTGCTATGCATCTGCTGCGCTCGCACCTCGCCAGGCTGTCGTCACTTCCGAATGGGCAGTAGTGGCCAATCTCGCGGCAAATGAATAGAGCCCATTGTCAGTCCTTTTCTTTCAGCCTATCTTATACAAAACCTATACAAGACAGCAGTGGATGTACAATAAAAAGGATTGGCCACTGACGCTGTGCTTTGTAGGGTTTTGGGCATCGCCCCTGACATGGTGTGCCATCCGACCGCTGCTGCTTTTAGGTTATCGCCTCTTCTGCCGCTTGCGCCCCCATCTGGCGTGGCTTCCTCACCCTGATGGCCGCCGTCGCTGTGTGCACCTGGGTCATAGCTGATCGGGTGAACAACGTGTTTTCTGGTGCGCAGCAGGCACTCTCCGACTGCCAAGGATTGCCGCCACATCAAGCGCAGCATGGCTGCGAGGAGTCTAAATGAACCCATCAATAGCCAAGCATTACCGTGAAATTCTCGTCGCCGTAGGCGAGAATCCTGAGCGTGAAGGATTGCTGGACACGCCCACGCGCGCAGCCAAAGCGATGCAATACCTGTGCAACGGCTACACGATGAGTCTGGAAGACGTGACCAACGGTGCCCTGTTCGAATCGCAAAACGATGAAATGGTCATCGTGCGCGACATCGAACTGTATTCATTGTGTGAGCATCACCTGCTGCCCTTCATCGGCAAGGCTCATGTCGCGTACATCCCCACAGGCAGGGTACTGGGTCTATCAAAGGTCGCCCGAGTCGTCGATATGTTCGCTCGCCGCTTGCAGATCCAGGAAAACCTCACAAAACAAATTGCGGATGCCATCCATCACATCACCGATGCGGCCGGTGTGGCTGTGGTTATTGAGGCAAAGCACATGTGCATGATGATGCGAGGCGTGGAGAAGCAAAACTCGGTGATGACTACATCGGTGATGCTGGGCGCCTTTCGCGATTCGTCCGCTACGCGTCACGAGTTCCTGCAACTGATAGGGCGACGCGCTTAGCGCCAATAGATCACGTCTGTCTGCGGAGAGGCTAAATGAACAGTTCCTTCAGGATGAACTCCCTTGGCGAGGGCTACCGTGCCTTGGTGATAGGCGCCAGTGGAGCGCTCGGCGCGGCGTTTTGTGAGTGGCTCAACGAAGATCCAGGATGCTCGGTGGTTCGTGAGCTGGGGCGCAATAGTGTTCCAGGATTGGATCTGGAAAAGCCCGACAGTATCGCAAGCGCAGCCGCCGAATTAGCCGAAGAAGCCCCGTATCAGTTGATTTTGCATGCTGCCGGTCTGCTTCATCGCGAAGACATCAAGCCTGAAAAAAGTTACACCTCCATTGAAGCGGATGCGCTTCAGGCAATATTCCAAGTCAACACACTCGGGCCTGCACTGGTTTTGCGCCACTTCCTGCCCTTGCTTGACCCTCGTGGTGCGATGGCAATGCTTTGCGCCAAGGTCGGCAGTATTGGCGATAACCGTCTGGGCGGCTGGTATGCCTATCGCGCCTCCAAGGCAGCGTTGAACATGCTGATTAAAACGGCGGCGATTGAACTAGCACGAACACGCCCTCAGACGCGCTTGCTGAGTCTTCATCCAGGCACGGTCATTTCGGGCCTGTCCCAGCCCTTTAAAGGCGCTTGCGCCGCCAGGCCTGCAAGCCTCGCTGCCCGCGAATTGTTATCACTGATTGACCGCTTGGCGCCTGCCGACAGCGGCAATTTCTTTGCTTATAACGCAGAACGCCTACCGTGGTAGTTACGCATTCCGTTCTCGCTGACTGCGCCTTGGTGAGTCACCTTCCGTTGGACGCTGTCGAATGAACAAGACTCACCGACTGTGCCTGGTCTTGGGCGACCAGTTGTCTTTTGACCTGGCCTCATTGAAGGGGCTGGACAGCCAGCGCGATACGGTTTTACTGGTCGAAGTGATGGAGGAAGCCAGTCATGTGCCCCATCACCCGCAAAAAATCGCACTGATCTTCAGTGCGATGCGTCATTTTGCTGAGGCGTTGCAGCAGCGTGGCATCCGCGTGCAATACGTCACGCTTGATGATCCGCAAAACAGCGGCTCGATGCCGGGCGAGTTGCGGCGCTGGCAGTCGTTGCTGCAACCGGATGAGTTGCACCTGACAGAATGCGGTGACTGGCGCCTGGAGCAGTCGCTCAAAGATTGCGGCTTGGCGATCCAGTGGCATACCGATAGCCGTTTTCTTTGCACCCGACTCGAGTTTGCGTCCTGGGCCGAAGGCAAAAAGCAGCTGCGCATGGAGTTCTTCTACCGCGAGATGCGACGCAAGAGTGGCTTGTTGCTCAACGGCGATGGCAGCCCGGTCGGCGGCGCCTGGAACTTTGATGCCGAAAATCGCAAGGCACTGCCTAAAGGCGTTAGAGCCCCCTCCCGCCTCCGTTTTTCGGCCGATGCAATCACCCAGGACGTGCTGGCGCTGGTCGCAAAAAACTTTTCCAGCCACTACGGCGCCCTCGACACCTTTGACTACCCGGTGACTCACGCCGATGCCCAAGCGCTGTGGGACTACTTCCTCGACTGGGGGTTGGCAGCCTTCGGCGACTACCAGGATGCGATGGCCAGTGATGAACCTTTCCTGTTCCATGCACGGATCAGCGCCGCGCTGAATATTGGCCTGCTGGATCTGCGTCAATTGTGCAGCGACGTCGAGGCGGCGTATTGGTCGCACAGAATTCCATTAAACGCCGCCGAAGGCTTTATCCGTCAACTCATTGGCTGGCGTGAATATGTACGCGGCGTGTACTGGCTGAAAATGCCCGACTACGCCGGCGGCAATCTGTTTGGTAACAGCAGGCCGCTTCCAGCGTTCTATTGGACAGGCGACACCAGGATGAACTGCATGGGCCAGGCGATCGGCCAAAGTTTGAAACATGCCTATGCCCACCATATCCAACGGTTGATGGTGACCGGCAACTTTGCGTTGCTGGCGGGCATCGCACCGAGCCAGATGTGCGACTGGTACCTGGCGATCTACATGGACGCATTCGACTGGGTCGAGCTACCCAATACATTGGGCATGGTCATGCATGCCGATGGTGGTTACTTGGGCTCCAAGCCTTACTGCGCCAGTGGCCAGTATATAAAGCGTATGTCCGACTACTGCCGAAACTGCGCGTACAAAGTCAGTGAAAGCACGACGGACGACGCCTGCCCTTTCAATTCGCTTTACTGGCATTTCCTAATGCGTCACGGCGACCTTCTGCGCAGCAATCAGCGTATGGGCATGGTCTACAAGAACCTCGATCGGATGACTGAGGCCAAGCAGCAAGGACTCTGGAAACGGGGCCAACAACTGCTCGCCAAACTCGATGCGGGGGAGTCGTTTTGAAGAAGAGTGAACTGCCTGTAAAGGCGTGTGCGGTCTGCGGATTGCCTTTCGCCTGGCGCAAGAAATGGGCGCGCTGCTGGGCTGAGGTGCGCTACTGCTCGGAGCGTTGCCAACGGCGCAGGAGCAGTGGACGTCATGTCATCCCCTCCCAAACTGCTGGAAATGGATGACTGGCGGATCACGACGTCCTGATAGAACGAATCCCGATTGCCCTGGACATACGCCCTGGCCACCTCCTGGTTCTGTTCTTCAGTCCAGCTCGGGACCCGTTTGACCATGCACCCAAAACGTAAATCGAAGCTGTTCGGCATCACGGCACGTGGCTGTTGAGCAAAATGGCGTAGATACGTACATCGCCGAACATCAAGCTGATCTGTGTGAAGTGGGTAGCAGGTCCGTAGTAGGCCGATGGCGCGATCAGGTCGCCGCCCAGGCGCTCGGAGTCACCATGGAAAATCGGGTGCCCGATGTGACCTTCAAAGACGTTGGCGAAGCAGAGGGTCAGCGAGGAGCCTCGGCCGAGCAAAACTGGATGCTCACTTCAAAGCCATCCTCCCGACCTTTCGCCGGTGATGTCAGGGTCATACTGGCGCCGACGCCTTGCACAATGGTTTTGGCAATCGCCAACCCTAACCCCGAGCCACTGGCTTGGTTGTTACCCCGAACAAAGCGGTCGGTCAGTTGCTGCAAGGCTGACTCTGGCACCGTCGGGCCGCCATTGGTTACCCGTAGCAGCGCCTGATTGGTGAGACTGACGTTGATCGGTTGGTCTGCTGCGCCGTACTTCAACGCATTCTCGATTACGTTGCGCAACAGAATGCCGAAGGCATCCGGGTCAATTGCCGAGTAGACACTGGCCTGGGTTGGCAATTGCAACTCGATCCGATGCCCGCTGCTTTGGTTCCACTCGTCGACCACATGGGCCAGTAATGGAATCAGGTCCTGAGGCGCTTCGGGCAACAGCCCGCCGCCCTCAGCCTTGGCCAGTTGCATGAGTTTTTCCGAGAGCCGTGCCAGGTCACGCAAGGAGTTTTCGATCTTCGCCGCTCGTACCCGCAACGGCCCCTCGGGCGCTTCTTGGCGCAGGCGTTGGATCTGCGCCAGGGTCGCCGCCAGCGGTGTACGCAGTTCATGGGCGCTGTTGGCGGTGAAACTGCGCTCGGCCTCCAATGCCTTACGTAGACGCTCAAGCAGGTGGTTGACCGCATCGGCCAGCGGGTCGATTTCCGCAGGGAGTTGCGCCACGTTGATCGCAGACAGGTCACCCACGCCCCGCGCTTCCACGGCCCGACGATAGGCCAACACGCTGCGCAGGCTGATGCGAACAAACACCCAGGTGCCCAGCAGACTGATGGGGATCAACGCCAGCAACGGCAACAGCAAGGCAAACAGCGCTTCGCGCGCCGCTTCACGGCGATGGCCGAGCGGTTCGGCGATTTCGATAAACAGTGTTCCGCGCATCGCTGAAGCACCGTACAGGCGGTACTTTTTGGTGGTGGAAAAGCCTTCGCTCGGTCGTTTGTTGAAGATCTTTGGGTTGGCATCGTGGGACTGCATCAGAATCTCGCCGTTGGCATCGCGAACCAGATACGTCAGGTATTCCTTGTGCATTTTCAGCGTGGCGATGTGTTGTGCATCTCGTGGTTCTTCACGGTTGCTGATTTCCAGTGCCGCCAAAGGCAAGATGCGCTGCGCGGTCTCCTCCAGCGCGCTGTCGAAGGCTTCATTCAACTCGTGCTGCACCACCAGCCAGGCGCCAACGGTCGCTCCCAGCCAGAGCAAGGTCATGCCCAGTGTCAAACCGAGGCCGAGGCGTTTTTGCAGGCTTGAAGACTTCATAGGGGCATCAACCGGTAACCCATGCCGCGCACGGTTTCAATCAGCTCGCGCCCGAGTTTTTTGCGCAGGCGACTGATGTAGACCTCAATGGTATTGCTCTCGATTTCCGCGCCGAAGGCATACAGGCGCTCCTCGAGCTGCGACTTCGACAGCAGCGCACTGGGGCGCTGGACAAAGGCCTCGAACAGCGCCCACTCGCGGGCCGTCAGATCTACCGTGACGCCGGCGCGCTGTACCGTGCGGGCGCTCATATCGACTTGCAGATCACCGAGCCTGATCTGCGGATTGGGATTGCCACTGTAGCGTCGGGCCACGGCTGCAACCCGGGCGGACAGTTCGAACAGGTCGAACGGCTTGACCAGGTAGTCGTCAGCCCCGGCATTGAGACCGGCAATACGGTCGGAGATCTGATCCTGGGCGGTCAGGATGATCACCGGGGTCACGTCACCGGCCAAGCGCTGCTGGCGCAGGAAATCCAGGCCGCGACCGTCCGGCAGCATCAGGTCCAGCAAAATCAAGTCGTATGGCGTCGTGCGTACGCTATTGCGCGCATGGTCCAGGCGTTGCACCCAATCCACGGCGTGACCGTCATCGGCAATCTGCTCGCGTACCGCCTCTCCTAGCCCCTGTGCGTCCTCGACCAATAAAACCCGCATCTTGCATCCCCTGTGATCGTTGTCATGCAGCACCTTAATCGCCTTGCCTGACGTGAATCTGAAGATTCAGCTGGTTGTCAGGAATGCACCTTAGGGTATGCCACTCACGCCGGCCCGACAGGAGACAGATCATGAAATCAGCTTTTATTGCCAGTACCGCCCTGTTGAGCGTGCTGCTCAGCGCTTATGCCCTGGCCGATGACGACTGCAGCGAGCCCGTCAGCGACTGGCAGCCACGCGAAACCCTGCGCCAGAACGTGGAACAGCAATGGGGCTGGAGCGTGCAGCGCATCAAGGTCGACGACGGTTGCTACAAACTCAAAGGAACCGACCGCAAGGGCAACGCCATCGAAGCCCGCTACGCCCCCGCCTCCCTACGCTTGCGCTCGTTGCAGATCAATTTCGGTGACGACGGCGACGCCGGGGACTACCTCGCCCAGCCGGCTCACGAATGATTCATGGCCGTTCAGGTTGCTGTCAGCAAGCAGGTTCAGGCTCCCGCCCTATCGTACAAACAGGACTTCCTCATGAAAAAGATCATCGCTGCAACCTGCCTGGTCGGTGCCATTGCCCTCCCGGGGCTGGCCCAGGCCCGTGAAGTGACCCTGACCACGCAACTGAAGAACTACAGCGGAAACGATGCATACCTGGCGATCTATCTCACCGACGCCAATGGCCAATACCAGAAGACGCTTTGGGTGGCTGGCAAAAAGGCCAAGTACTACCGGCACCTGACCGATTGGGCCCGGGGCAGCGGTATGCGCCCGAGCGAGTATGACGGGGTCAGCGGCGCCAGTGTCGGCAGTGGGCAGACCCTCAAAGTCAGCGTTGAGTTGGCGGACACCTTGATTGATGCCGGCTACCAGATCCGCATCGACAGCGCCGTGGAGGACAAGCGTGAAGCCCGAGCCGACATCAGCGTCCCCCTGACCTCCAAGGGTTCGAGCGTCCCCGCGCCGGGCAACACCTACGTCGATTCCTTTACTTACGATCTGTAGCACCTGCACGTACTGGAGGCTGAACATGCTTCGTCAGTTGCATTCCTTGCCCGGCCTGATTGCCGCCCTGTTGGTCATGACATTGGCCATCAGCGGCGCGATATTGTCCGTGGATCCAGCGTTGGAACGCCTGCACAGCCCCCCTGTTGCTGCCGGCCAACTGAATGTGGGTCAATTGGCCGGGCGCATTGCCAACCACTATCGGGGCGCCGAGCAAATCCAGCGCACCGCGTCGGGAACGGTCATCGTCTACTACAGCCAGGGCGGTCAGTCCGGGGCCGATATGGTCGATCCACTGACCGGCCAGGGCCTTGCGCCCTATGCACCGTCGGCCTTCACGCGCTGGGTCAAAGACCTGCACCGCTCGCTGTTCATGGGCACGCCGGGCCACGGTGTGTCGGGCGCCGGCGCCCTGTTCATGTTGATCCTGTCGGTGTCCGGCGCCTTACTGCTGGCCCGACGCCTGGGCGGCTGGCGCAATCTGCTGCGACCACTGCGGGGTACGTTAAGCCAGCGCTGGCATGCTGAAGTCGGGCGCCTGGCCTTGCTGGGGCTGTTGTTGTCAGCCCTCAGTGGCCTCTACATGTCTGCCACCACCTTCGGTTTGATCGCCGACGGCAGTCAGAACGAGCCCCCCTTCCCCACTCACATCAGCACCGGCGAGGCGTTGCCGGTGGCGAACCTGCAAGCCTTGCAGGCCATCGACCTGAATGACCTGCACGAACTGGTCTACCCAAGCCCCGGCAATCCGCAGGACGTGTTTTCCTTGCGCACGGCCCAGGGCGACGGCTACGTGGACCCGGTCAGCGGCACCCTGTTGTCCTGGCAAGCCCATGACTCGATGCACAACGTTTACCAACTGATCTACCGGTTGCACACCGGTGAAGGCCTTTGGTGGCTGGGCCTGCTGCTCGGTCTGTGCGCCCTGTGCGTACCGTTGATGAGTGTGACCGGCATGCTGCTCTGGTGGCGCCGCCGCAAGGCCGGCCCGAACATCCGCCACAACAGCCCCGCTCACTGCGCCGATAGCGTGATTCTGGTGGGCAGTGAAAACAACAGCACCTGGGGCTTTGCCAACACCCTGCACGATGCCCTGCACCGGGCCGGGCATCGGGTGCACAGCGCGGCGATGAATCAATGGACAGGCGATTACCGCAGCGCCCAACGGCTGTTCATTCTTACCGCGACCCATGGCGACGGCGATGCCCCCGCCTCGGCGTCGCAATTCCTGGCACGGCTGACCCGGGTGGGCCTCACGCCAGGCCTACCGTTTGCGGTGCTGGGGTTTGGGGATCGACAGTTTCCGAAATTCTGTCAGTACGCCCATCAAGTGCACGATGCGTTGGTGCAGGCCGGTGGCACAGCATTAGTGGGGCTGGAGACAATCAATCGCCAGTCCCCTCAAGAGTTCGCACGATGGGGGCACGCATTAGGCGATGCGCTGGGAGATGATCTGACCCTGGTCCACACCCCGCAACAGCCGCGTACGCATCAACTGGTATTGCACGAATGCAGGGTCTACGGCGAGCAGGTGAATGCGCCGACCCACATTCTGCGCTTCAAGGCGCCGGGTGAATTACCCGCCTTCCAGGCGGGGGACCTGGTCGGGATTCTACCGCCGGGTAGCCCCGTACCACGCTTCTACTCACTGGCCAGCGGTTCCGACGACGGCGTGCTGGAAATCTGCGTCCGTAAACACGAAGGTGGTCTGTGTTCGGCGTTCCTGCACGGCCTGGCGATTGGCGAGTCGATCGAAGCGTTCATTCAGCCCAACCCACAATTTCGTCCAGCCTCGGGCGCGCACCCGGTGATCCTGATCGGTGCCGGCACCGGGATTGGCCCCTTGGCCGGTTTTATTCGTAACAACAAGGCCCGACACCCGATGCATTTGTACTGGGGCGGACGCAACCCGGCGTCGGATTTCCTCTACGAACCGGAGCTCAACCGTTACCTGGCCGACCGACGTCTGACCGCGCTACGCGCCGCGTTCTCGCAGGTTCAGGACCGCAGTTACGTGCAGGACCGATTGATCGGCGATGCCCTGGCCTTGCGCCGGTTGATTGAAAAAGGGGCTCAGGTGTTGGTGTGCGGCAGTCGCGAAATGGCCAAAGGCGTGATGCTGGCCCTGGATGAAGTGTTGGCGCCGCTCAACCTGAGTGTACTGACTCTCAAGGCACAAGGACGCTACCGTGAAGATGTCTACTGATGGGCAACGCTACAGCCTGAACGGCGAGACCATGGGCAGCCGCTACACCGCACTGTTCTATGCCGATACGGGTGTCGACACCGATGAAATCGGTAGCCGCCTGGCCCAGGCCGTGGGCCGGGTGGACCAGCAAATGTCCACGTGGAAAGCCGACTCCGACCTCAACCGCCTCAATGCCGCCGCTGAACGAGAGTGGCTGCCGGTGCCCAAGGAACTGGCCACGGTGCTGGCTGCCGCGCTGCGGGTCAGTCAGCAATCCAACGGCGCTTTCGACATCGCCGTCGGTGATCTGGTGGAGGCCTGGGGGTTCGGTTCCGGCGAACGGCCAGTCAGTGAACAGGCGCTCACCGCAACGCCAGCGCGCCCCCGACTACCCGTCTGCGCAGCGCTGACGGTGGATCCGCAGCGCAATCAGGTGCGCAAACGTGTGCCGCTGCACCTTGACTTGAATGGCATCGCCAAGGGCTTCGGGGTCGACGAACTGGCCCGCTGCCTCGAAGGTTTTGGCATCACGCGCTACCTGGTGGGCATCGACGGCGAAATGCGCGCCCGCGGCCTCAAGCCTGATGCGCAACCCTGGGTCGTGGCCCTTGAAAAGCCCTGCCGGGGCACGCGTGAAGTCATGGGCGTGATGGAACTCAGCGATGCCGCCATCGCGACGTCGGGCGACTATCGACAGTGGGTCGAGGTGAATGGGCAAACCTACGCCCACACCATGAACCCGGTCACCGGCGCCCCACTGCGCAACTCACTGGCGGCGGTCACCGTGGTGGCGGCCTCGTGCATGCTCGCCGACGCCTGGGCCACGGCGCTGCTGGTGCTGGGGGACATCGAAGGCCCACGTTTGGCTCAGGAACGCGGGATGGACACGCTGTTCGTGCTGCACGACGGTCAACAGTTCAAGGAGATTTCTATAGTCGGCGGCCAGTTGCAGGCGCACATTGATACCCGTGCGTTTGATCCGCCCAATGACAGTGAGTCCCGCTAAACCATGAAATTCATGCACCGGCACACCGAGTTACACCGCAGTGAGCGTATTGGCTGGCTGCGCGCGGCCGTCCTGGGGGCCAACGACGGGATCGTGTCCACCGCCAGCCTGTTGATCGGCGTCGCCGCCGCCAACGCCAGTCACACCACGCTGCTGGTCACCGGGATGGCCGGACTGGTGGCGGGTGCGATGTCCATGGCGGCCGGGGAATACGTGTCCGTGCACTCTCAGGCGGACACCGAACGGGCCGATCTGTCGCGCGAACGGGCCGAACTGGCCAACGACTCAAAAGCCGAACACATCGAACTGGCGAACATTTACATGCATCGCGGCGTATCGCCGGAACTGGCGCATCAAGTGGCCGAACAATTGATGGCCCATGACGCCCTCGGCTCACACGCCCGGGACGAACTGGGCATCAGCGCGACCCTCACCGCCAAGCCACTGCAGGCCGCCCTCGCCTCCGCCGCCAGTTTTGTTGTCGGTGCCGCGTTGCCGCTGGCGGTGATTTTCATCGCGCCAGCGAACAGCGTGGTGCCGTGGTTGTGCGGCATGTCACTGGTGTTTCTCAGCAGCCTGGGGGCCGTGGCGGCCAGGGCCGGGGGCGCCAGCGTAGTGACCGGCGCGTGGCGCGTGTCGGTGTGGGGGGTGTTGGCGATGGGCATCACCGCGCTGGTGGGATCGTTGTTCGGAGCGGTGGTCTAGCGCGCCTGGAGGCTGCAAAAAACACAAGCGAGGCCGCGATAGGGGGATCACCAGAGAGCGATGTCGTAGGTAAAGTAGATCCGGTTGCTGTCACGTCCACGGGAATAGTCAGAGCGGTAAACGTAGAGCGTCCCTTTGATAGAGCCCATCGTTAACCGATCGTTGGGACTGGTTTACCGAAGAGGCGCCTCACTGTCTCCGGCAGCGGAAAAATTCGTCTCGATACTGCTGGAACAGTGGGAGAAATGACCTCACTCCAAGATCTGGATCTTGTTTGAGGAGACGCCTAGGTCCACGCACCTCATCACACACCCCACGTAAAAGGCCCAGGAAGGGCCTTTTACGTTCAAACTCAATTCACCGGATTGCCTACAGGGTGTAAGAAAAGCCGACCTGAACGGTTCTCGGTTCACCAGGGTAAGCGTAGACATTTCCGAAGGCGCCTTCCTCATAGTCCCGGTCAAACACATTCTTCACATCTAGATTCAGCCTGACGTTGTCATTGATTTTGTAGAAACCGAGCAGATCGACGACGGTGTAACTGCCCATCGAAAACGCCGTATTCGCCGTCTGCCCTGCGCGCTCACCGACGTACTTGAACCCTGTGCCAAGCCCCAGCCCTCTTAGCCCGCCATTCTGGAACTCGTAGACGTTGAGCAGGCTGAAGCTGTTCTTCGGAATGTTCATCAGGCGGGTGCCCGACGGGATCACATTGTCCTTGGTGACCTCGGCATCGACATAGGCATAACCGCCAATCACCCGCCACTCAGGGGTGACATTGCCAGCCACGTTCAAATCAAAGCCACGACTGCGCACTTCGCCAGCCGCCACGCTGAAGGTCGAGTCCACGGGGTCGGTGGTCAGGACATTGCGTTTTTCAATCTGATAGATTGCCCCATCAACACTCAGCTGACGATCCAGCGCTTCCCATTTGATTCCCATCTCATAGGACTTGCCCTTTTCCGGCTCAAATCCACCACCCTCTCGGCTGGCTCCGCTATTGGGTTTGAAAGAGCGCGCGGTATTGGCATACACCGCCACGGTATCGGTCAGGTCATAGAGCACGCCGAGACGTGGCGTCACCGCATTGTCGCTCGCTTCCCAGCTCCTGCCACCCGGCACGAAGGTTTCGTAGTCATGCTCGAAGCGCTCGAAACGGGCGCCGGCCAAGACTTTGAGGCGCTCAGTCAATGCCACCTGATCCTGGATAAAGGCCGCGTAGGTCTTGAGGTTTTCCTTATCATTGGTCGGCGTGCGGGTCAGGGCCGGACGAGGCTGGCCATATACCGGGTTGAAGATATCAATCGGGTAGGCACTCACCGCACCGCTGGAGCGCTGGATAATGGACTTATAGTCGTAATCCTCGTACTCGACTCCGGTCAGCAGGGTGTGATCGAAGCCGCCGGCGGAGAAATGTCCGGTGAGGTTCAGTTGGGTGTCCTTGTCCGTCCACTCCAGCTTGCGATAGTTCCAGTTGCGACCCAGCGTGCGTCCGTCGTCAGCTACGCCATTGGCTTCAACGGCATTGCCCTGCAAGGTGCCATCGAGCCATTGAAAACCACCACCCAATGTCCAGTTGTCGCTGAGGAAGTGCTCGAAACGCAACTGCGCCATGTTGTTGTCGTTGTGCAATTTGCCGACGTCTTTTTCACCAAAGAACGTGTCACGCGACGCGGTGCCGATCTGATTCGGATAGCGCGTCACACCGCGATCCAGTGGATGGTTGTTGCGCATGAAATCGCCTTCGAAGATCACCTTGGTGTCGTCGTTGGCCTGCCACGATAAAACGGGCGTCACACCGTAACGTTCGGTCTCGACGTGATCGCGGAAGGTGTCACCCCCCTCTCCCACCACGTTCAAGCGATAAGCCAGGCGGCCTTCCTCGTCGAGCGGGCCAGAGGCATCCAGAGTGCCACGCTGCATTCCCTGATCGTCGAGTTGGCTGCCCAGCGTCACGCTGCGTTCAGCCAGCGGCTGCTTGGACACCACGTTGAACGTGCCACCAGGATCGCCCCGGCCATAGAGGGTGGTCGCCGGGCCGCGCAGCACTTCCAGCCGCTCAATGGAGTTCGCGTCCGGCATGTTTGGATAACCACGATTGATCGCAAAACCATTGCGATAGAACTCGCCAGTCGTAAATCCACGCACCGTGAATGTGGTCAGCCCCTGGCCACCGAAGTTGTTAGCCCGCCCTACTCCGCCGGCATAGTCCAGCGCGTCCTGGAGGCGAGTGGCCTCAATGTCCGTTACAACATCCTTGGTCACCACACTGATGGACTGCGGCGTTTCATGAATCGCCGTGTCGGTTCGTGTCGCGCTGGCGGAACGGGTTGCTCGATAGCCCTCCACCGGGCCTTGGGCTGTTTCGTAATCCGAGGTACCGACGATGTCAGTCGCCTGCAACTCCAGAGTGGTTTTATCAGTTGAAGCTTGCTCCGCCCAAGAGGGAACGGAAAACGCCTGGAGCACACAGATAGAAACCAGAGTACGACGCATCGAGGAAACCTTGAGTGAATAGCCAAATGGGGCGGCATACGCGCCAATAATTCGCGGCGCATGGTATACCACCTCATTAGCGTACGATACGCATTCGTATTTATATTTTGCTGATTCCACCTGAGCTTTAGATCAAGCTCACGGGTTGGAGCAATGAACAATCTGTCAGCGTCTCGTAATCACTGAGTGCTGCCTATCTCAACCGGATCAAGGCCGATGCAACGAAGAACGCGATAAATCTGCGAAACCACCTGCATCGTCGCTTCTTCGAGGGTGCCTTCATTGCGGCATAGAACCCAGCCGTGATCGGCAATCGCTCGCTCGAATGCCTGGGTACAAGCGACATGCTCTTGCAGCCTATGGATCACCGTACTGTTCAGCCCACGCTGGCGTGCCGCTGCCCTCGCCCATGAAATCTCGGGGGCGGTGACAACCCCGACATGCAGGTCTGGCACTCGCACGTTTCGATCGATGTTCAGCTGCAGGATCTCTGCAAACGGGACCTGCCGGCGAAACGCGGCATCAGAGGGGTACCAGCGATCGATCAGGATGATGCTGTCCGGTGGCTGTTTCGTCAGCACGTGCCGGGAAATCCAGCCACGGCTATCAGCAAAGCGCTCACACACCTGCAGCTCCAGGTCTCGGGAGGGATTTCTGACGAACTGGTTGACGAGGGCCATGGTTTCACCCCGATAGGGGTCGCTTTTTTTCTCGCACAGTCGGATCACCTTGTTGTGGTCTGCCCTCAGTACTTTCGTCACGGCCTCCAACAGTGTGGTTTTACCGGTTCCCTTGGGCCCATCCAGTGACACAAACAGCGAACGATTCATTCTTCACATAACGATTGATATACGGTTTGTTTACCCGGTTCGTCCGCTGCAAGCGCTGGGGGCGGCTACGGGAATCGAATGGAGGGGGGGCTCATGAGCAGGTAGTGCTCAACACTCTAACCGGGTTTGTGGCTGACAGGTCTCACAATCCAGGATTGCGGCCGTTTATGAACAAGGGCCATGCTCAATAGCGTGACCCGTTCATCGACCGCCTTTGGCCGGATATCAAGCCAACTGATGCCGAAAGGGTAAGTCCGGCCCGGTTTTGCCGCAGGTCAGCGCAGCGGCGCCGATGGCAAAGCTGAGCATTGCCTCGATCTGTTCACGGCTCAAGCGCTGCAAACCCTCCACCGAATCCAACTGCTGCTCCGTCAGCCAGGCGATCAATGCCGCCTGGAAGGTGTCGCCGGCGCCCACGGTGTCGACCATCACCACGGCACGGGCCGGCACCGACCAAGTGCCGTGGTGGCGGCTGAAAACGGTCGCGCCCTGGCTGCCCCGGGTGAGGAATACCAGTTGGCAGCGGTGCTCCAGCCAGCCCTCGATCACGCTCTGCGGATCACGCTCAGGGTGGAGCAGGCTCAGGTCTTCGTCACTGACCTTGATCAGATCGGCATGTTCGACCAGAGCGCCGATGCGTTCACGCCACAATTGGATATTGGGCTCCGGGTTGAGCCGCACGTTGGGGTCGAGGCTGATCAGGCGTTTGCCACTTTCCCGGCGGACCAGCGCCAGCAGGGTGTCGGCAATCGGCTGCACCACCAACGAGAACGAGCCGATATGCAGCCCTCGCACGTCATCGCCCAGCACAGGCAAATGCCCGGGCAACAGCAGACGATCAGCGCAGCCTTCGCCGCGAAAGCTGTAATGCGGCGAGCCATCGGCACCCACGGCGACCATGGCCAGGGTGGTCGGTGCGTCGAAGTCCTGAAGGTAGTCCAGGCGCACGCCCTCCTCCTGCAGGACTTGCTGTAAACGCCGGCCCAGGTAGTCGGTGGACAACCCGGCCAACAGCGCCACGTCGATACCCAGGCGCCGCAGCCCGACGGCAACGTTGAACGGTGAGCCGCCGGCAATGGCTTTGTAGTTTATTTTTGAACGTTGATTCCCTGGAGCGTTTTCACTAAAGAAATCGAACAGCGCTTCGCCACATACCAAATACATAGTCGTTTGCTCTTTTAAAGGCTCGCTACAGAGGGTTGATCGCGTTAATAGGCCTGTTGATCGGTGCTGGCCTGGCCAATGCGTTCAAATGCTAAAACCAGGTTTCCATTTGTATACCGTATTGCCAGACCCCTCCGGCGTTGAAGTCCGTCTTGCCGAAGGCGTCTTGGGTACTGTATCCGTCCAGCTCCGAAGACCAATCCATGAAGCTCGCGAACACACGCAGTTCAGGACGCGTGAGCAGCTCTCCAACGTCTGGTTTGAACGTCGGGGCAATTGTGAACTTCCAGAAGTTACCATCGACGGCATTCCGTTGTAGATACCCCTTCGGGTCGAGGTCCATGGTTTGCCAACTCACTTCGTAGGCCATCTCGAAATTGCTGTTGATTGCATTGGCCAAACGCATGTTCAGGGTCATCCAGGCGTAGTTGTCACCCTTGACGTATCGATCCTTGCTTTGTTCGGCCAGCAAGCTAGGACCGATGCGCCAACCCGCTGCAATGGGGGTCTCGCCGTACAGTGCCAGGCGCACTGCGCGGGCCTCGTCAATCAGTTCACCGTCCGAGCCGACGTTCTTGACCTCGGCCCCCAGACCTTGCCCATACAGCAGCGCCGTTTTGAAGAAGCCTTCTGCGCCGAAAAAGGTTTTCTGGTGATTGGCCAGCATGCTGTGCAGACCGGAGTCCGCAGGTGTCAGGCCGGCGTCATTACTGCGGGTGCCAATGTCGTTTTTCTTTGAGCCAATGGCGTTGAACATCCACTGCCACTGACCCTCATCGAAGAACTGGTTAGAGGTCAGAATGTAGCTTTCCACATCGGCGTCAACGCCGCCTTCACTGAAGTCCCCGTAGTTACGCCCGATCAAGGAGTAATTGGAGCGCCAGTTCTTGTTCATCTGCACGTCGTAGATTCCACCCCCGGTACCGGCCAGGAAGATGACGTCCGAGTCCAGCCAGTGGATATCGAAGTTATCTCGATCAAAACGCTTGCCCGCCCACAAGGTGGCGTTCTGCACCATTGAATTGCCCTTGAATGCAGCGAGATGGTCGAGCTCTGTAAACACCTGGCGCACGTTCAGGTTACTTTCATCCGCGGTCCAGTCATTGGAGCTTTCCACGCCATCGGCGATGGACACCGTGAATTTGGAACGGGTGCCGTTCTGCGCATAGAGTTCTTTCGACAGGTCTATGCGCATGTAGGTGTCATCTTCGTTACCGAGTCGCCCGACAGCCCCCCCGACTGAACCTGCGGGGCTTGCATACGGGCCGCCACGGCCGCCCCCCAGGCCATCGTTCACCAGCAACCCGGAGCGGGCGTAGCCCTTGAAGCTGAAGCCATCCGTGAGGTGTTCGGTACTGCCCTGCTTTTCCATGCTTTGTTGCCGGGCTTCAAGTGTTGCCAGGCGGGAGTCAAGCGTGGGTACTGCCGTGGCTGTCGCAGTGGACGCAACAGGCTGCGCGGCGGAGGTGGCGAGTTTGATCTGCTGCAGTTCCCTGGCGAGTGCCTGGGTTTGCTGTTCGGCGGCCGCTGCGCGCTTTTCCGCTGCGCTGGCACGTGCCTCAAAGGCAGCCATACGTTGTTCCAGCGTCGCGGCCTGAGAGGTCGCCGCCGATGTGCCGAGCACGCCTGCGATTAGCCAGCTTGATGCTTTGTGCATGTGAATTCCCTGTTTTGTTTTTATTGTTCAATTTCCGCTACCGGCCTTTTTTTCGTGAGTTGAAAACTGTGGCAATCGACGAAAAAAAGGATGCCTCATCGCAAATACGCTGATACATTTGGCGATGTTAACGTTAACTTTTCTAAAAACAAAAATAAAGGGTGCTCCATGAAACATCTGAAATCTCTCCTGCCCGCAGCACTAATCACCCTCTGTGCCGGACTGCCATCCGTCTCGAACGCTGCTGATCTGACGATCTCCTGCGGTGCGGTGGGTGCGGAGTTGCAACTGTGCAAAGAGGCCGTCGAGGCGTGGTCGAAACAGACCGGCAACAACGTCGAAGTGGTCTCTACGCCTAACTCGGCGACCGAAAGGTTGTCGTTCTACCAACAGATTCTCAGTGCCCAGTCCACTGACATCGACATCATTCAGATCGATATGGTGTGGCCGGGGATGTTGGCCAAGCACCTGATGGATCTGCGCGAGGTGCTGCCCGCCAACGCGACCCAAGGCTACTTCCAGGCACAGGTGGATAACGCCACGGTGAATGGACGGCTGGTGACGATGCCGTGGTTCACTGACTCGGGCCTGTTGTATTACCGCAAGGACTTGCTCGAGAAGTACAACAAGCAGGTTCCCCAGACCTGGGAGGAAATGACGACTACCGCCAGGGAGGTGCAACAGGCAGAGCGCACTGCGGGGAACCCCAATGCCTGGGGTTACGTCTTTCAGGGACGCGCATACGAGGGGCTGACGTGTAATGCGCTGGAGTGGATCAGCAGCCAACCGGAAGGCGGGCTGGTCAATCCACAAGGCGACATCGTGGTCAACAGCCCGGCCTCGAGAGCGGCGTTGACCCTGGCCAAAAGCTGGGTAGGTGACATCTCCCCGCGTGGCGTACTCAACTACACCGAGGAAGAAGGACGTGGCGTGTTCCAGTCGGGAAATGCCTTGTTCATGCGTAACTGGCCGTATGTCTGGGCGTTGGTACAAAGCCAGGGCAGTGTCGTAAAAGACAAGGTCGGCGTCGCTCCCCTGCCCCGCGGCGGCACAACCGGCACCCATGCCTCCACCCTCGGTGGCTGGGGCCTGGCGGTGTCGCGTTACAGCGCCCATCCAGAACTTGCCGCACAGCTGGTGAGCTACCTGACCAGTGCCCAACAGCAAAAACATCGTGCGCTGAGTGCCGCCTATAACCCGGTGATCGAGTCGCTGTATCAAGATCCCGAACTGCTCGCGGCAATGCCTTATTACAGTCAGCTGCACAGCATCCTCAACGACGGGGTCATGCGTCCCGCCTCGATCACCGCCGATCGCTATCCAAGGGTCTCCAATGCGTTCTTCGATCGAGTGCATGGCGTGCTGGCGGGCGAGCTGCCTGTCGATCAGGCGCTGGCCGAGCTGGAAAGCGAACTCACGCGCATCAAACGCCGGAACTGGTAAGCCACAAGGAAGGAAATCACCATGTCTGCCTTAACTACCCATGCCCCCTGTGATGAGCTTCTGCTCACCAGGGAAACGCCAGTCCAGCTTCGCCGAGTACGCGCCGCCTGGCTGTTTCTGACACCGATGTTGCTATGCCTGGCCCTGGTGGCCGCCTGGCCGCTGCTGCGTACCTTCTGGTTCAGCCTGACTGACGCCACCCTGGGGCAAACCCGTGAGGGATCCTTTGTCGGTTTGAGCAATTATCTGTTCCACGACGGTTCTAACTGGTCGGGCATCCTGGTCGACCCCCAATGGTGGAACGCGGTGCGCAACACCTTGCATTTCACCGTGGTGTCGGTGGGACTGGAAGTCGTCCTGGGGCTACTGGTGGCCTTGCTGTTGAACATCAAATTTACCGGCCGTCCCCTGGTACGTGCGCTGATTCTGATTCCTTGGGCGATTCCTACCATCGTCTCGGCGAAGATCTGGTCGTGGATGCTCAACGACCAGTTCGGCATCATCAATCACATGATGCTGAGCGTCGGCCTGATTGATGCCCCCCTGGCCTGGACGGCAGATGCGGATCTGTCGATGTGGGCGGTGATCATCGTCGACGTCTGGAAGACCGTGCCCTTTGTCACGCTATTGATGCTGGCGGCCTTGCAGATGTTGCCGAGTGATTGCTACGAAGCCGCAAGGGTCGATGGCATTCATCCGCTGAAAGTGTTCTGGCACGTCACGCTTCCACTGCTGATGCCCGCATTGTTGGTGGCGGCGATCTTCCGCATCCTCGATTCCCTGCGGGTATTCGACGTCATTTATGTGCTGACCTCCAACTCGTCGAGCACCATGAGCATGTCGGTCTATGCCCGCCAACACCTGGTGGAGTTCCAGGATGTGGGCTATGGCAGCGCGGCCTCGACTCTGCTGTTTCTGGTCGTTGCGGTAATCGCCATGCTTTATCTCTACCTCGGACGCCGCCAGATGGAGGTGCGCTCATGAGCCTGCGTCTACTGAAAAAGGCGCTGTTGCGCCTGGGCCTCTGGAGTCTGATCGGGGTGTTGCTGCTGTACGCCGTCTTCCCTTTCTACTACGCCATCGTGACGTCGTTAAAACCCTCCAGTGCCTTGTTCGAGGTGAGCTACTGGATCGACAACCCCGACTTCTCCAATTACGCAGCGGTACTGAACCAAGCCTCATTCCTGCGGGCTATCGGTAATTCGCTGGTGGTTGCGCTTTGCGTCGTGACGCTGGCGCTGTTCCTCAGTGTCACCGCCGCCTATGCCTTGGGACGGGTGAAGTTCCGTGGGCGGGGCACGGTATTGATGATGGTTCTGGGCGTGTCGATGTTTCCCCAGGTCGCGGTACTGTCGGGGCTGTTCGAAGTGATCCGCGCCCTGGGTCTGTACAACACGTCCTGGGCGTTGATCCTCAGCTACACGATTTTCACCCTGCCCTTCACCGTCTGGGTGCTGACCACGTTCATGGGCCAACTGCCCCATGAACTGGAAGAGGCGGCAATCATGGATGGCGCGTCGCCCTGGATCACCCTCACCCGGGTGCTGTTGCCGTTGCTCTGGCCCGCACTGGTGACCACGGGTTTGCTGGCCTTCATCGCCGCCTGGAACGAGTTCCTGTTTGCCCTGACGTTCACCCTCACCGACACACAGCGCACGGTGCCGGTTGCCATCGCCCTGATTTCCGGTGGCAGCTCCCATGAGCTGCCGTGGGGGCTGCTGATGGCCGCATCGGTGCTGGTCACCGTCCCACTGGTGATTCTGGTGCTGATTTTCCAGCGCCGAATCGTTTCCGGCCTGACTGCCGGCGCGCTCAAGGGTTGATGCCCAACAACGACAAGGAACAGCATCGTGATCAAGTTGAAACTGGACAATGTGAACAAACAATTGGGCGGCATGCGGATTCTGCGCGATGTCAGCCTGGAGATCGCTGCGGGTGAATTCGTGGTGTTCGTCGGTCCCTCGGGCTGCGGAAAGTCGACCCTGCTGCGGCTGATCGCCGGGCTTGAGTCGATCTGCGGCGGTGACATGCTGATCGATGGGCGGCGGGTCAACGACCTGGAGCCTCGCGAGCGAGGCGTCGGCATGGTGTTTCAGTCGTATGCGCTGTACCCGCACATGAGCGTCTACGACAACATCAGCTTCGGCCTCAAACTGGCCAAGACTGAAAAGAGCAGCCTGCGCGAGCGCGTGCTGAAAACAGCGCAGATCCTTCAATTGGACAAACTGCTGCAGCGCAAGCCAAAAGAACTGTCGGGCGGGCAGCGTCAGCGTGTAGCCATGGGCAGAGCCATGGCGCGTGAACCGGACATTCTGTTGTTCGATGAGCCGCTCTCCAACCTGGATGCCTCCTTGCGGGTGCAGATGCGCAACGAAATCGCCCGGCTGCATGATCGACTGGGCTCGACCATGATCTACGTCACCCACGATCAAGTGGAGGCGATGACCCTGGCCGACAAAATTGTTGTGCTCAATGGCGGTCGGGTGGAGCAAATCGGCTCACCGCGCGAACTCTATGAGCGTCCAGCGAGCCGCTTTGTCGCCGGTTTCCTGGGTTCTCCGCGAATGAACTTCCTGGCGGCGCGCCTGCATACCCCGGGCACCATCAGCCTGGTCGACACCCCTGTGCTGGGCATGACTTCCCTGCCCTTCGACAGCACGAACCTGGCGGCGGGCACGTCGCTGAGCCTGGGCATTCGCCCGGAGCACATTTCGCTCAAGGCGGCGCAGGGAACCGGTGGCATCGTCGTGACCGGGGTCGAGTACCTGGGCAGCGAAACCTATGTGCACCTCGAAACCGGTCAGGACGAGCCACTGATCTGCCGTTGCGAGGTCAGCGCCGGATGGCGGGCGGGCGATCGGGTCGAACTGCAACTGGACATCCACAACCTGCACCTGTTCGACGACGACGGCACGGCCTTGGAGCGCCCACCGCAAGCCGGTGAAAACCAGCCCAATGACATCTCTCTGCACCCGGTCCGAGCTCGCGCCCTATGACCCTTTCTTCACACAACATGAGCGACCCCATGCCTGATCAGCTTGACCTTGCGCAGCGTGCACTGAGTGACGGCCTGTCTCGCGTCATCCACGACTATCGACCTGGTTATCATATCGCCCCGCCGGCAGGCTGGATGAACGACCCTAACGGGGTCGTGTACTTTCGTGGCGAATACCACGTGTTCTATCAACATTACCCCTTCGATTCGAAATGGGGCCCGATGTACTGGGGCCATGCCAAGAGTGCCGACCTGGTGCATTGGCAGCACCTGCCCATTGCGCTGGCACCCGGCGATGACTTCGATCGCGATGGGTGTTTTTCCGGTAGCGCTTTGGTGTACGGGGATACCCTGGCGCTGATCTACACCGGACACACCTGGCTGGGGGAAGTGGGTGATGAACGCTCGATTCGTCAAGTCCAGTGCCTGGCCACCAGCGTCGACGGCATCAGCTTCACCAAGCACGGCGTCGTCATCGAGACCGCGCCGCAAGACGCGATCATGCACTTTCGTGACCCCAAGGTCTGGAAGGAGGATGGCTATTGGTACCTCATTGTCGGCGCACGTCTGGGCGATATGCCGCTGCTCCCGCTGTACCGTTCCACGGATCTGCACACGTGGGAGTTCCTCAACTATGTGTCTGGCGGCAGGGAGGACGATGGCTACATGTGGGAGTGCCCGGATCTGTTCCGATTGAACGGACGCGATGTGCTGCTGTACTCCCCACAAGGCATGTCGCCCCAAGGTTACGAGCGACTCAACAAATACCAGACGGGTTACCGGGTGGGTCGACTCGACAGCGAATGGAACTTCACTGGCGGCCCTTTTATCGAGCTGGATAACGGCCATGACTTCTATGCGGCGCAAACGCTGGTGGCCGCCGATGGTCGGCGCCTTGTGTGGGCCTGGCTCGACATGTGGGAAAGCCCGATGCCGAGCCAGGCCCATCACTGGTGCGGCATGCTCGGATTGCCGCGCGAACTTGAACTGTGCGCCGATCGCCTTTGCGTGTATCCGGCACGAGAGCTCACAGCGTTGCGCAAGACACTGCTGCCAGGCACGCCGTGGTGGGAAGCGTCGGGCACCCAATGGGTCGCAGACGTGGCCGGCGATATGCTCGAAATCCAAGTGCACCTGGATTTACTTGGCTGCACCGACGGCCATCTGGGAGTCGCCTTGCGCTGCAGCGAGGATGGCCAAGAACAAACGTTGCTCTACTACGATGCCGCGTTGCAGCGCCTGGTGCTGGATCGCAGCCACTCGGGTGCGCAAGTCACCGGTCAGCGCAGCGTGTCGATAGACCCGGCACAAGGGTTGCTGGCGCTGCGTGTGTTCCTCGATCGCTCGTCCATCGAGGTGTTCGACGAAAACGGGCGCTTCAGCCTCAGCAGTCGCATCTACCCACGGCCCGATAGCCTGGGGGTGAAGCTTCTTGCAAGCGGGGCTGGCGGGCGTGTGTCGATTCCCAGGGCGTGGCCTCTGGCTTCGGGATGGTTATGAGCGGCGTCATTCGGGTCGCGAGAAGCGCCGGCCCTGTGTCATGATTGAGCGTCAACCTGACCGGTTTCGCCTCGCATGACTTCAGTGAAAGACGTTGCACAGCTGGCTGGCGTGTCCCTGATGACGGTTTCTCGAGCGCTCAACAACCCAGAAAAACTGAGCCCCGAAACCCTTCAGCGGGTGCGTTCGGCCATTGACGAACTGCAATTCGTACCGAGCCTGTCGGCGCGCAGGATTCGCGGTGACAACCTCCAGAGCCGAACCATCGGTGTGTTCGCACTGGACACCGCGACCACACCGTTCGCCGTCGAACTGCTGCTCTCCATCGAACAGACCGCGCAGCAGGCCGGCTGGAATGTCTTCATTCTCAACCTGCTGAGCAACCCGCCCACCGACCAGAATATCGACCTGATGCTATCGCACCGTCCCGACGGGTTGATCTTCAGTGCCATGGGCTTGCGCCAGGTGTGCATTCCCGAGCGATTGAAGAGCAAACCCCTGGTGCTCGCCAATTGCCTGGCTGATGACAGTCAACTGGTCAGCTATGTGCCAGACGACGAAATGGGCCAGTATCGGGCCGTACACCACGCGTTGAGTCGCGGCTATAGGCGGCCGCTGTGTATCAATCTGCCAAAACAGAGCCTGGCCTGGGGCCTGCGGCAAAAAGGCCTGCAGCGTGCCTGCCAGGCATTCGGACTGCCACCTGAGGCGCTCCTGCAATACGACCTTGGCGACCATGACGCCTATGGCGAAACGGCCGGTATCCTCGATCGGCACATCATTGATGGCCGCCCCCAATTCGACATTCTGATCTGTGGCAACGACCGTATTGCCTTTTGTGCCTATCAGCTGTTGTTGGGCCGTGGCCTGAAGATTCCCGACGATGTCGCGGTGCTCGGCTACGACAACATGATCGGTATCGCGCAGTTGTTCATCCCACCGTTGACCACCGTGCAACTGCCGTACTACGAGATCGGCCGCAAGGCAGCCCGGCACCTGATCGACACCCTCGAGGCGTCGGGCGCCCAGCCCGTTGATTGTCCGTTGGTGGTCAGGGCATCACTGTAGGCGCGGCATGGTGATGTCGGTGCCCCCAACCATGTTGGGTCACCGACATTGAACTGGCGCTTCGTGAAACAGGGGGTCATGGGCATCTTCTGGAAATGACCACGACCTCCTGTTGGATGGAGCGGTTCACAGGCGTGAAGGAGCGGCTTGTATGAGACTTACGCAGCCTTGAAGCAGTACACGGCCAGCTTGTTACCGTCCAGGTCCCGCGCATAAGCCGCATAGGCGTTAGGGGCCCAACCTCGAGGGCCCGGAGCACCTTCGTCGCTGCCACCGCAGGCCAGGGCGGCTGCGTGGAAGGCATCGATAGCGGCGCGATCCGGTGCTTCGAAGCTGATGGTGACCCCGTTACCGACGCTGGCCGGTGCACCGTTCGCTGGCTTCAGGACGAAGAAGGACGGGGCATTCACCCCCCAGATCGAACCATTGTCTTCCAGATCCGCGATGCGTTTCTGGCCGAGTGTGCCGAGCACGTTGTCGTAGAAACTGCGGGCTTTTTGCAGATCGTTGGTACCGACGGTGACGTGAGTGAAGATGCTCATGTTGATGCTCTCTTTATAAAGACACAGTGAGTGGATAGTGCAGTTGGCCCGTGCGCGAGACGTCAGACGCTCAACGCCGGGACGATTCAATCAGCGATCGAAATGGATAACGGTGCGTATGCTCTTGCCTTCATGCATCAGCGCGAAGGCCTTGTTGATGTCCTCAAGCCCCATGGTGTGGGTGATGAAGGTGTCGAGCGGTATTTCGCCGGCCTGGGACTTTTCCACATAAGTGGGCAGTTCGCTGCGGCCTTTGACACCGCCAAATGCCGAGCCGCGCCAGACCCGACCGGTCACCAGCTGGAACGGTCGGGTACTGATTTCCTGACCCGCCCCGGCCACGCCGATGATCACCGACTCCCCCCAACCTTTATGGCAACACTCCAGGGCCGCGCGCATCAGATGGACGTTGCCAATGCATTCGAAGGAATAGTCGACACCGCCCTCGGTCATCTCGACGATCACGTCCTGGATCGGTCTGTCGTAATCCTTGGGGTTGATGAAGTCGGTAGCGCCCAGTTGCCTGGCGATGTCGAACTTGGCCGGGTTGATATCGATGGCAATGATGCGACCGGCCTTGGCCATGGTCGCGCCAATGATGGCGGCCAGGCCGATGCCGCCCAGACCGAAGATCGCCACGCTGGCGCCCTCTTCCACTTTTGCCGTGTTGAGCACCGCACCAATGCCGGTGGTCACACCGCAACCGAGCAGGCAGACCTTTTCCAGTGGCGCATCCTTGGGGATTTTGGCCAGGGAAATTTCCGGTAGCACGGTGTATTCGGAAAAGGTCGACGTTCCCATGTAGTGGAACAGGGGCTGGCCATTGTAGGAGAAACGGCTGGTGCCATCTGGCATCAATCCCTTGCCCTGGGTTGCGCGAATTTTCTGGCAGAGATTGGTCTTGCCGGACCTGCAGTATTTGCAATCCCCGCATTCCGGGGTGTAGAGCGGGATCACATGATCGCCCACTGCAAGCGAGGTCACCCCCTCGCCCACCGCTTCGACAATACCGCCACCTTCGTGGCCCAGAATGACAGGGAAGATCCCTTCCGGATCGGCGCCGGACAAGGTAAACGCATCGGTATGGCACACGCCTGTCGCAACAATGCGCACCCGCACCTCACCGGCTTGCGGTGGCGCCACATCGATTTCGACAATTTGCAGAGGCTGGTTCGCCGCGAAGGCGACGGCCGCTCGTGATTTGATCATCGTCATGATTCCCGGAGGCAAAGAGAAACCTCCACGTTGTAGAAAGGGTAAAGAGGTTATGTTCAGAGGGGTGTTACAGAAGGCGGGCGTCCTTGCCCTGGAGGCCGGTTAGAGCGATGCCTCGATCTTTTTTGCGACGCCTTCATCCACCCAGGCATGCCAAACTTCCGGGTGTTCCTTGAGGAATATCCTGGCCAGCTTCGGCGACTCGATGCGTTCGCGGGTCATCCTGGCCAGGTTCTGATTCAGCAGATCAATGGGAATGTTGACCTTCTCCAATACGGCGACCAGTTCGGGCGCCTGTTCATGAAACGCCTTGGAGAGCCCGACCATGGTGATGACGTCTTTGTTGGCCCCGGTCTTTTCCTCCAGTCTTATGGCATCGATCTCGCCCATCAACGGGGTCGGTGACCAGTAGTAGAACAGGACCGGCTCGCCGCGTTTGTAGCTGGACAGGACCGCTGCATCCAATGCCGCACCCGTGCCTGGACGGAAGTTGATGAAGGTGCTTTCAAGGCCGTAGTCCTTCAGCATCTCGGTATTCTCCTGCTCGCAGATCCAGCCAGCGGGACAATTGTAGAAGCGGCCTTTGGACGGTTCCTCCGCGTCTTTGAAAACGCCCGGGTACTTGCTCAGGTCCGCGACTGTCTTGAGGTCGGGTGCTTGCGCCGGTCGATTGCGTTTTGCGTCCCCCTCCACGACATAGCGCGGCACATACCAGCCTTGAGTCGCACCAACGATCGGAGCGCCAACCCCGACAACCTTCCCGGCTGCCGAAGCCTTCTTCCAGACTTCGCTGCGCTCCATCCACTCTTCGCCAAACACTTGAATGTCGTTGCTGGCCAGCGCGGTCTCAAGAATGATGGTGTTACCCACCAACTGGTCCGTTGTGCAGCCGTAGCCTTCCTTGAGCACGATCATCATGATGTCGGTGAGGAGCATCCCGCTCTCCCAGTTCAACCCGGCGAACTTCACCGGCTTGCCCGATTCACACCATCCCGCAGCCTGGCTTGAGGCACTGCCGACAAGCAGGCCGAGGGTAAGTAACGAGGCCAGCAAACGCTTCCTGTTTTTCATGATCAGACGCTCCGAATCGTTTTTATTGGGGGCAGCGAACTGTTGTGTGCGACACAGGAACAAACGCGCGCAAACACGTAAGGCAAATTACTTTTATTGTTATGGGCAAAACTCAGGCTGTCGGGTCAACGGAGGTACGCCCGTAAAACAATTGCCGGGCATAGGCACTGAACTCGACATTGGGCTGGTCCACGTACGCAAACACTGCGTTGAGTCTCAGCCTGTCTCCTTCCACCGGCGTGACCCGGTGCAATGAATAGCGGCCACGGAACAATGTCAGGGTGCCGGGCACTTGAGGCAGAACCTCGACCTGCTGAGTGTTCGGGTTATCGAGGAACTCCCTGACGGCGTCATAACAATCGTCGTTTTCATTGCGCAGCATGCGCACGTACTCAAAATCCCCGCCAGCGTTCGCCGCCTGAAGGGACAGCGTGACGCTGAAGTCGGAACGGTCAAAGTGCCATCCCAACTCCTGTCCAGCCGTGAAGCCCTGCAAGTTAAGGGCGGCCAGTGGGTCGGCATGACGATAGAGCGTGTCCAGGGCCAGGACATCCTTGATGAAGGCAAGGACCTCGTCCGATCCGTAGATCTGCCGGATCAAATGATCGCCGGGAATATCGGCATACGCGACGGTGTCTTTCGCCGTGTTCATCAACCGCCGTAGCGGATGCGCCGGGTCAACACTTTCATCCTGCGGTTTGAAGTAAACCGTGTGGTTTTCCCGAAAATGAAACATGTGCGAGTGCAGGGCAAGTGTTTGTTGCGCCATCGCGAGAACCGATGAATCACGAACAAAACCCGGGAAGATCGCGACCCCCTCTTGTCCCAGCAACGACTGGCTGTGCTTGACCAGTTCGAGATAAGCGGGGCTGGTGCGATCGGTAATGGGATAACGCTCGAGATCGATGATATCGCTCAGGGTTGGCGCAGGTGTGAAAGGCAGGGTAGTCATTATTGTTGGTCTCCGGTGGTTCTGCTGGATTCAGATTGCATCGCCGCCAAAAACAAGTCACGCTCATAATTTTACGCAATTTTGTGAATTATTTTCAGGTCGCACGACAATGAGACTGACGCTCGATCATCTGGTGATGTTGCAAACCTTGGCAGAAGTCGACTCGGTCACCGCGGTGGCCGAGCGCTTATGGCTGACCCCTTCAGCCGTCAGTCACCGCATACGCGAAGCGGAGCGGCGCCTGGGGGTGAGCCTGACGGAACGATCAGGTGGCAAACTGCGACTCAGCCCCGCCGGGGTGCGCCTGGAGCGAGCCGCCAAGGACATCATCGCCACTCTCAATGAAGCCGAGTCCGAAGCTCGGTCCATGGCCGGTGGCGTCACCGCGTTTGTCCGTATGGGGGTCACCTCCTACGGCCCGTTTCGCTGGATTCCAAAATTCATCAAGCACTACTCCCATCTTCGGCCCGACATCGAAATCACACTGGTGACCGTGCCCCGCAACGACGTTTACGCGAGCCTGATGCAAGGTCGGCTTGATGTGTCCATCATCGATGACGGCATGGTGCCCAGTGGCGTAGCAAAACTGCCGCTTTTTCGGGACGACCTGATTGCGATCATGGCGACCGATCATCCTCTTGCCGGCCGGAAAAACATCTACGCGCAGGACTTCAAGACGTACAACCTGGTGACGTACTCAACCGATCGCGCCAGTGGCTGGGAATATGACCGGTTTTTCGCTCCCGCCAGCATCCTGCCGCGCCGCATGATCACGGTGGAATTGATCGAAGCCATCGTCGAACTGGTTCGCTCAGGATACGGAATCAGCATATTGCAACGGGATCTGGTGAGCCCCAGCCTTGAGCGTGGGGAGCTGGCGTGGGCCGCCCTGAATGACGGCCTCGACATCGCCTGGAACGCCATAGTCCGCCCCTCGGAACGAGAGGACAGTGAGGTCAACAAAATGGTGAGGGAGCTTGATACCTGGATTAAAAATGCAGGAAAACCTGCATGCAGCTAATCCTTGGTCAGCCCGTGAATTTGAGCCACACCCGCGTTTAGCCAGGTCAAACATGCAGTCCTCGAGTGGCCGGCCGGGCGCAATCCTTTAGATAGGTTCGCCTCCAACCCCACAATCGACTACCATGCCGCCGCCGGTTTCCACATGGGAATAATAGGGAATCCGTGATGCGCGCTCCGCATCAAACGGAACTGCCCCCGCAACTGTAGGTGCCGAGCCTGCTCCTGAACTGCCACTGGGATGACCCGGGAAGGCTGGAGCACGCCATGACGCACCAGTCAGGAGACCTGCCGGCAACGCAACAATCACTAACCGGCGGGGTGTCCGGGAGGGGCATCCTTGCGCGTGCGTCACTTTGGTGATCGACCCCTGCCCGGTTTCTCGGCAGCGCTCGTTGATGTGTTTCCAGGCCCGACACCCTCGCTCCGTGTACGGTTCAAATGGAGATTGCATCATGCTGCTGCCCCGCGTTGTCGCCCTCGCCACGGGTCTGGGTCTTTGTTCTGTGGCCCAGGCTGCGCCGACTCAGTACCCACTGACGCTGCAAAACTGTGGCAGCACGCAGACCTTCGCCCACGCGCCGGCTCGGGCCGTGACGATTGGCCAGGCCGGCACCGAAATGCTGTTTGCCTTGGGGCTGGGCGACAAACTGGTCGGCACCTCCCTGTGGTTCAACGATGTGTTGCCCCAGTACCAGGCGCAAAACGCCGGGATCGAACGCCTGGCCGACAACGAGCCGAGTTTCGAGTCGGTGATTGGCAAGCGCCCGGAGCTGGTCGCCGTCGAGCTGGAGTGGGTGGTTGGCCCGCAAGGGGTGGTGGCTACCCGCGAGCAGTTTGATGAGCTGAAGATTGCGACCTACCTGATGCCCTCGGACTGCGAGTCCAAGGACAATCTGGTGGGAGCCGACGGGACTCGCCTGGCGCCGTTCCGGATCGACAGCATCTATCAGAGCATCACCCAACTGGCGCAGATCTTTGATGTCCAGGAGCGTGCGCAGCAGCTCAACGCGCAGCTCCAGGCCAGCCTGGCCAAGTCCGTGGCCACGGTGCAGAACAAGGACTTGAAGGACACCAGCGCGTTGGTCTGGTTCTCCAGTGCCAGCCTGGATATCGATCCCTATGTCGCCGGTCACAAGGGCATTCCCGACTTCATGCTCAATACCCTGGGCGTGCGCAACGTGGTGGAGTCCGACGAAGAGTGGCCAAGCGTCGGCTGGGAAACCATCGCCAAGGCTAACCCGACCTTCCTGGTCATCGCGCGCATGGATCGCCGGCGTTTTCCGGCCGACGACTATCAAAAGAAACTGAAATTCCTGCGCAGCGACCCGGTGACCCGCAACATGGACGCGGTGAAACACAACCGCATCATTGTCCTCGACGCCATGGCCCTGCAGGCCAGTGTGAGGATGTTCGAGGGCCTTGAAACCCTGGCGACCGCCCTCAACAGCTACGACCTGGCGCAATGACGGCGATGCTACTGCGCACCTCCGGGGCACTGGTGACCCTGCTGATCGCACTGATTGCCGGCGTGGCGATCGGCGAAACCCATATCGACCCCACGGTGGTGTTTCAGGTCCTGGCCAACAAACTCTGGGCCGCCGGTTACGCCCTGGCCCCCATCGACGAGGGCATCGTCTGGAACTACCGCCTGACCCGTGCGCTGGTGGCCGCGGCGTGCGGTGCGGGCCTGGCGACGTGCGGGGTGATCCTGCAATCGCTGCTGCGCAACCCATTGGCCGATCCCTACTTGTTGGGGATTTCCGCGGGGGCTTCGACAGGCGCGGTGCTGGTGGCGCTGCTGGGCTTGGGCGCCGGCGCGATCTCAATGTCGGTCGGGGCGTTTGCCGGGGCGGTGGTGGCCTTCGCCGTGGTGGTGTTGCTCGGCCGTGCCAGCGGTGTACCGGGTGCAACCGGGCAGATCATCCTCGCCGGGATCGCCGGGTCACAACTGTTCAACGCGCTCACGGCGTTTTTGATCACCAAGTCCGCCAGCTCCGAACAGGCGCGCGGCATCATGTTCTGGTTGCTGGGCAATCTCAGTGGCGTGCGCTGGCCATCGGTGTGGCTGGCCGTACCGGTGGCGCTGGCCGGGCTCGCGGTGTGCCTGTGGCACCGCCGCGCGCTGGATGCCTTCACCTTTGGCGCCGACTCAGCGGCCTCCCTCGGGATTGCGGTGCGTCCCGTGCAGTTGCTGTTGATCAGTTGCGCCGCATTGGTCACGGCAGTGATGGTCTCGATTGTCGGCTCCATCGGTTTTGTCGGCCTGGTGATTCCCCACGCCGCCCGGCTGTTGCTCGGGACGGGGCATGCCCGCCTGCTGCCGGCCAGCGCGCTGGGGGGCGCGGTGTTTCTGATCGCCGCCGATGTGCTGTCACGTACGCTGATCAAGGGCCAGGTGATTCCGGTCGGCGTGGTCACGGCGCTGGTCGGGGCGCCGGTGTTCGCGCTGATCCTGGTGGGTCGGAGGCATGCCCGATGACGGCGGCGGTGTCTGTTGCCGAGCCCTGTGTGCTGAGTTGTTCCGGCCTGGGCTTTGCCGTTCGCGATGCGCAGTTGCTGCACGACGTGCACCTGGCCATTCATCGCGGCGAGACCCTGGGCCTGGTCGGCCCCAACGGTTCCGGCAAGTCCACCCTGCTCAAGCTGCTGGCCGGCGTGCGCTCGCCGAGTCAGGGCGCCATCCACCTCAACGGCCAAGGCCTCAAGACCCTGTCGCGGCGCACCATCGCGCAAACCCTGGCGGTGGTCGAACAGCAGGCGGACACCCTGGATACGATCAGCGTGTTCGAGGCAGTGGCTTTGGGCCGCACACCCTGGCTGTCGGCCTTGAGCCCCTGGTCGGCGGCGGACACGGCGATCGTCGAGCAAGCGCTGCGTGACGTCGATGCGGCTCATCTGAGCCGCCGCACCTGGCGCAGCCTCTCCGGCGGCGAGCGCCAGCGCGTGCATATCGCCCGCGCCCTGGCGCAACGCCCGCAGATCCTGTTGCTGGACGAACCGACCAATCACCTGGATATCCAGCACCAACTGGCGATCCTGAACGTGATTCACGCCTTGCCCGTGACCACGGTGATTGCCCTGCACGACCTCAACCAGGCGCTGGGCTGTGATCGTTTGGCAGTGCTGGAACGGGGGCGCCTGGTCGCCCTGGGCACACCACTTGAAGTCTTGACCCCTGAGCGCCTGCTGCACACCTTCGGGGTCCACGGGCACTACCTCACGGACCCCTTTGACGGCTCGCAGATCCTGCGCTTGCGCGCCTCCTGATTCGCTCATGGGGTGATCGACGCGGCAGAGCGGGATAGACTGTGTTCGGCTCGCTAACGCCAGACATCCCGCGTGAAAAGGAAGATCATCAATGCCGGCACCCATCAACCACGAAGATTTTTCGCTGACTACGCCCTACGGTCAGGTATTCGCACGCTGCTGGTATCCGAACAATCAACCCCAGCCACTGGCCCCGATCATCCTGTTCCACGACTCGCTCGGCTGTGTTGAGCTGTGGCGTGACTTCCCTTCCCTGCTGGCACGTGCGACCCAGCGCACTGTCGTGGCGTATGACCGCTTGGGCTTTGGTCGTTCAGATCCCCATCCCGGCGATTGGTCCAATGACTTCATCCGCCAGGAAGCCCAGCGCTATGTGCCGCTCGTGCGCGCAAGCCTGGGTATCGACCGCTTCATCGCCTTTGGTCATAGCGTCGGTGGTGCCATGGCGACCCACTGCGCCGGGTTGTTTCCCCAGCACTGCCTGGCCCTGGTGACCGAGTCGGCCCAGGCCTTTGTCGAGGAGCGCACGGTCCTGGGCGTGCAGCTTGCCAAAGAGCAGTTCCAACAACCGGGACAGATCGAGCGTCTGCGCAAGTACCACGGTGAAAAGGCCCCGTGGGTGCTCAATGCCTGGACCCAAACCTGGCTTAGCCCGACCTACGCGGGTTGGGCCATTGAGCAGACGCTGCCGGCGATCAGTTGCCCGCACCTGGTGATCCACGGTGAAGACGACGAGTTTGGTTCGACCCAACATGCCTATCGATACGCCAGCCTGACAGGCGCACGCAGCGAGCTGCTGTTGATCAGAGATTGCCAGCACGTTCCCCACCGGGAACAGCCTCAAACCGTGATCGACGCCGTCTGCCGTCAACTTTCCAACGTGAACTAACCCCCCCCTTTACCACTGACGATAAGCGCCAGGCTGGTCTACCCTTGCGCAATCCGCCATAGCAGGAGCAGGAGATGGCATGAACAATTTCCCGATCGTGGCCACGGTACTCTCGATGATTCTGGGGCTGTCCGTCACTCGCCTGTTGCTGGGGCTGGTGACCGTGTTTCGCATCCGTCGTTCGGCGAAACCGGACTGGGTCCCGCTGGTGTGGGCCGTCATGTTGTTCACGATACAGCTGGATTTCTGGTGGGCGGTCAATTCGCTGCCGGCGGTGAAGCAGACGTTTTCCTTCCTGGAGTTCCTGTTGCTGGTGCTGCTGGCGTTGTCGCTGTTTGTCGCGGCTGCCTTGTTGTTGCCCAGCCGCATTGAAGATGAAAAGAACGGCCTGCGCACCTACTTCGAAGAAGACGGCCGTTACGCGCTGCTGGCGCTGTCGGCTTATCTGGCGCTTGGGCTGCTCGTCAATGTGATGTTTTTCCAGGCATCGCCCATCGCGCTGTGGGGGGGCCTGGATGTGTTGATGATTGTGCTGCCGCTCTGCGCATTCAAAGCCAGGTCGCGCACGGCCTACTCGGCGCTGACCCTGCTCTACATTCCCATCAGCGCGATCGACACGGTGATTTCACTGACCGACTAGGCGGGTAGGTGGATGCGGATCACACCGCAGGAGCGAGCTTGCTCGCGATGGCCGTCAACGATGACGCGCCCATTCAGGATGGACGCGGCGCCCTGGAGACCATCGCGAGCAAGCTCGCTCATACATACCCACCGTGTTGCGGTGCGGGTGGGGGTTAGCGTGCGGCCCAGGCATTGAAGCGTTGTTCCAACTCCTCGCCATGGTCGACCCAGAACTCGGCGTTCACCGCGCCGGCGCCGGCCAGGTTGGCCTCGGCGGTGGGCAGTTGCGCCTGCACCGATGCGGGCAACAAGGCCAGGGTCTGCCGGTGTACCGGCCCGTAAGGGATGTTTTGCGAGAACACTTTCTGCGCCTGGGGCTGGCTGGCGAAGGTGATGAATTTCTCGGCCAGGGCCTTGTTCGGCGTGCCCTTGACCACGGCCCAGTACTCCGGGTCGTACAGGCTTTGCGGCCAGACGATGCTCAGTTTCATGCCCTCCTCCTGAGCCGAGGCGATGCGCCCGTTGTAAGCGGCGCTCATCACCACGTCGCCGGCCACCAGCCATTGCGCCGGCTGGGCGCCCGCCTCCCACCACTGGATGCTGGACTTGATCTGGTCCAGCTTGGCAAAGGCCCGGGTCACGCCCTGTGGGGTGTTGAGGACCTGATACAGCTCGTCCATTTTCACCCCGTCGGCCAGCAAGGCGATTTCCAGGGTGTACTTGGCGCTCTTGCGCAGCCCGCGCTTGCCAGGAAACTCGCTGACGTTCCAGAAGTCCGCCCAGTTCTGCGGCGCCTTGGCCAACTTGCCCTGGTCAAAGGCCAGGACCATCGACCAGACATAGGTGGCGACCCCGCACTCGGTCAATGCCCCGGGGACAAATTGCCCCGGGTCGCCCAGGGCGCTCAGGTCGAGTTTCTCGAACAGGCCCTCCTCACAACCGCGCAGCAGGTCCGGGCTTTCCACTTCAACCACGTCCCAACTGGTGTGACCGGCGGCCACCATGGCCTTGATCTTCGACAGTTCGCCGTTGTACTCGCCGGCGACGATGTTGCCCGCACCGCTGGCGTTGAACGGCTGGAAATACGCCTTATCCTGGGCCAGCTTGGTGGCCCCGCCAAAGGAAATCACGGTAAGGCTCTGGGGCGCGGCGCACACAGCGCCGCTCAACAGGGCCAGGGCAAACGGAAGACTGCAACGCAAGGATCTGGACATGGATCTGTTCCTCGAGAATGCCGGTACGCACTGAGGCGGCGGCGGGACACACATGGGCGGCCGCTAGGCCTTGTTATTGTTCGTCGGGGGCGCTCAGCCAGGCCGCCAGCCGATCCATCAGGCGGTCACAGGCGTGCAACTGCTCGACGCTGACAAACTCGTCGGGCTTGTGTCCTTGATCCATGCTGCCGGGACCACAGACCACGGTCGCGATACCGGCCGCATCGAATAACCCGCCTTCGGTGCCGAAGGCCACGGTGCTGAAGGCATCACTGCCACAGAGCTGGGCGATCAGGCGCGCGGCGGCGCTGTCCTGCGCAGTTGCCAGGCCCGGATAGGCCGACAGTTGTTCAAAGCGGATCGACGTCTCGGGCTTGATCGCCTGCATCGCCGGCAGCAGTGTGGTCTGGGCGTAGTGCTGCAACTCATCGACCACCGCTTGCGGGGCGAAGTCGGGCAAGGCGCGCACTTCGAAATCGAAACGGCAATCGGCCGGCACGATGTTCAGCGCCGTGCCGCCCTGGATCACCCCGACCTGCACGGTGGAGTAAGCCGGATCAAAACGTGGGTCCTGCAGTTCTGGCTCTGCCAGGGTGGCGCCGATCTCACCCAGCCGGCCGATCAGGCGCGCGGCCTGTTCGATGGCATTCACCCCAGAGGGGGCGTACGCCGAATGGCAGGCGGCACCGCGCACATGGCAACGCATCGCCAGCTTGCCCTTGTGGCCAAGCACCGGCTTTAGCTCGGTGGGCTCGCCGATCAGGCACATGGCCGGCGCCGGGATTCGCTGGGGCAACCGTTCCAGCAGACTGCGCACGCCCAGGCAACCGACCTCCTCGTCATAGGACAGCGCCAGGTGCACCGGCCGGCGCAAGTCGCTTGCCAGGAACACCGGGACCGCCGCCAGGACCGAGGCCAGGTAGCCTTTCATGTCAGCGGTGCCGCGCCCGAACAGTTTGCCGTCGGCCTCACTCAGGCAAAACGGCTCGACCGTCCAGGCCTGGCCGTCCACCGGCACCACGTCGGTGTGCCCGGACAACACAATGCCGCCGGCCACCTGCGGGCCCATGGACGCCAGCAGGTTGGCCTTGCTGCGCTCGGCGTTGTAGATCAGTTCGCAGTCAACGCCGAGGCCCTGCAGGTAGTCGCGCACGAACTCGATCAGCGCCAGGTTGGAGTCGCGACTGACCGTGGCAAACCCCACCAGACTGGCCAACAAGGCGCGGCTACGCGGCTCACTCATCACCCGGCACTCCATAGCTGGGGGCCTGTGTCGGGTCGAGGGCGCGGGTCAGGTAGTCCTGCAGTTGTGGCTGGTAGGCGCGCCACAATTTGCCCAGTTCGTCGATGGGCTGGTGTTCGGCCCAATCGACCCGCAGGTCGACGATCGGCCACGTCAGGTCGTCGACCACCGACAGCGCCGCCGAGTGCACCGTGCCGGCTTCGCCACCGGCCGCCTGGCCAGCTTGCAACGCGCTGAGCAAGCGGGCGGCAAGGCAGCCTTCGCTGTGTTCGAAGGCGCTGACCATGGCCTCGATCACCCCGGTGTTGGCTAACAGGTTGCCAGCGGCCACGCACTGTTCACCGGCCAGGGCGTTATGGGTCCCCAGGGCCTGGCTGCCGCTGAACACCGCAGTCCGGCCCTGGGCATCCACCACCGCCACCTGGCGGTACTGACTGTAGCCGTTGCGGGTCAGGGCCTGGTCCAGGGCCTGGGCCGGCGCGGCTCCGGCGGCCAGGCCGTCGAGGATCTGCGGGCCAAGGGCCGGCAGGGTAATGTTCTGGCTCGAGACCGCGCCGACGCCGGCCCGCAGCCAGGGGCAACGGGCCCCGACGGCGATGCTCGAGGAGCTGATGGCGATGCCCAACTGGCCGGTCTCGGCGCAGCGTCCAACGATGGAAAAGGTCATGTTCGCTTCCTTACTCGGGGATCACGGCAATCACGTCGATTTCCATCAGCCACTGCGGCTGGCCGAGGGCGCTGACCACCAGGCCAGTGGAAATCGGGAACACCCCTTTGAGCCATTTGCCGACCTCCTGGTACACCGGCTCGCGGTAGCGCGGGTCGATCAGGTAGGTGGTGGTCTTGACGATGTGGCTCAGGTCGCTGCCGGCCTCTTCAAGCAGTTGCTTGACGTTGCGCATGGCTTGTTCGGCCTGGGCCCGGGGGTCGCCCAGGCCCACCAGTTGCCCATCGAAGTCGGTGCCGACCTGGCCCCGCACGTACACGGTATTGCCGGCGCGCACGGCCTGGCACAGGTCGTTGTCCAGCGTCTGGTTGGGGTAGGTGTCTTTGGTGTTGAACATGCGGATGCGGGTATGAGTAGGCATCAACGAACTCCCATGCAGCTGGCTGGTTGGAGCGGTGCCGCGCACGCCTGTTCGGCATCGGCCTGGCGTTGTGCGGCATCCCGGTAGGCGAAATAGGTGCGTTGTTTGACGATGTGATCGGCGACGTGTTTGGCGTCATGCCAAACCCCCCAGATGAATGCCGAGCCGCGCCGCGACTGCCACGGCAGGCCAACGAAATACACCCCCGGCTCGCTCGACACGCCGCGCTGATGCTGGGGTTTGCCGTTGTCCTTGAAGGCATTGACCTTCAACCAGCTGTAGTCGACCGTGTAACCGGTGGCCCAGATGATGGTGCCGACTCCGGCCTTGACCAGGTCCAGCTGCAGGATCGGCTGACTGACACACGCCGGATCGGGCAACAGGCTGCGGGCTTCGGGCTCCAGCGGCAGGTCGAGACCGTTGCGGGCGATGTAGGCATCCGCTGCATCCAGCAAGGCCAGGTAGTTCTCGTCGCCACGGGCGATGTTGTCGGCCAGGTTGGCGGCGAAATTCACCACTGCACCGTTGAAGGATTCGGTCAGGCCGACCAGGGTCATGCCTTGCTGGGCGAGCCGACGAAAATCGATGGTTTCACCCCCACGGGCACCGCTCACGGCAATGGTCACGTGCTCCTTGCCGGGTTGCATGGCCTCGGCATCCCACTCGCCCAGCACCCCCAACCACCAGCAGAAATCACGGTTGCGATAGGCACGTGGCGGCCGGTCGTGAGCTCCTACCGACAGGTACACCTGCTTGCCGGCGCGCTGCAGTTCATCGGCGATCTGCACCCCAGAGGATCCGGCGCCCACCACCAGCACCGCGCCCGCCGCCAGTTGCTGCGGGTTGCGATAGTCGGCCGAGTGGATCTGCTGGACGCCGCTGATGGCCGGCGCAATCGGTGGGATGACCGGGCGCTGGAACGGACCGGTGGCGACCACCACGTGCCGGGCTTCGATCAGCCCGGCACTGGTGTTGACCGTGAAGCCCGGACGATCGCTATTGCGCTCCACGCTCTGCACTTCGACCCCGGTGCGGATCGGTGCATTGAATTTTTTCGCATAGGCTTCGAAGTAGTCCGCCACCTGCTCCTTGGGGGCAAAGGCGTCCGGGTCAAGGCCTGCGAATTCCAGGCCCGGAAAGCGGTCATGCCAGGCCGGCCCATTGGCGACCAGCGAATCCCAGCGCCCTGTGCGCCACGCTTCGGCGATACGGTTGCGCTCCAGCACCAGGTGCGGCACCCCAAGTTTGCTCAAGTGCTCACTCGTGGCCACGCCGGCCTGACCGGCACCCACAACAAGCGTATCAATTTGAATTTTTTCAACGGTCATGTCTGTGCACTTCTGAAAGTTGGACGGGTTCAGATCGGTCATGGCTGGCGCCTCTGATGCGGATCATCGTGGTGCTGCGAATACGGCTGACTGTGCGCGGGTGTTGGGCGCATTCTGTGATGCGCAGGGGATTAGCGAAATGATGTTTTATGTAGTCGTGGGCAAGGAAAAAGCGTGCCCGTACGCCCCCCCGTAGCCGCTGTTGAGCAGCGCGAGGCTGCGTCAACCGCCGGGGGCCGCTACGCAACCCAACGCAGCCTTCGGCAGCTGCTACGGGAATTGGGTGGGGGGTTGGGACATTGAGTCCGGACCCCGATCAACAGCGTCAGCTCAAACGATCGTGCAACCAGCCCTCGAACCGCCCCTCCTCGATGACCGTGCGCAACGCCTGTCGGGGCTTGCCGTCCTGGCGATCCTGCTGGGTGTAGAACCTGGAAAAATGCGCACCGAGGATCTCGGCCTCGTCATAGCCTTAGATCCGCGCCGCAGCGGCATTCCAACTGGCGACGATAGCCTCGGGTTTGGCACGCTGCATGGGTTGTTCTGGATCTGTTGATCCTAGATGGCATCGGCACCGGGCAAAGCAGATTGAACTCCTTATATGCCGATCTCTCACAATGCTATGAAGGCGGCGGTACTCGCCATCCAGCGCAGGGAGTAGTCAGTGTGAACAGGTCGACAGCGCAGGACGGGGGGCGTTCGCTTGAGCAGATCCTCGAGGACTTTGGCCAGCGTGCCGCGCCGCTGGAGCTCGATCGACAATTGCCCGAGGTCATGCGCCGCTGCCTGGCAGACGGCCAGGCCGACCTGCCGCTGCCCGGCCAGGGCCAGACGCTGCAACGCTGGCGCGCCCTGGCGCAGGTAGCGGGCAACGACCTGGCGCTGCTCAAGCTGTTCGAAGGCCACACCGATGCCAAGGCGATTCTTGCCGAACTGGGTGCCCTGCACTTGGACAGCCCGGGCATCTGGGGTGTATGGGCCGCCGAGCCGCCAACGGCCAGGGTGCGCATCGTCGGTCGGGAACACGGGGCGGTGCAATTGAGCGGGACCAAAGCCTGGTGCTCCGGCGCCCTGCAGATCGACCATGCGTTGCTCACCGCGTGGGGCGAAGACGACCGCCCGCAACTGGTGGCGCTGGCACTGACCCAAGGCGATCTGCGAATCGACAGTGACGACTGGCAGGCCCGCGGAATGGCGACCACCGCCAGCGTCAGTGTCCACCTCGACGGCGCCCGCGCTCACTGTGTGGGGCCCAGCGGTGCGTATGTGCAGCGCCCAGGTTTCTGGCATGGCGGTGCCGGCATCGCCGCCTGCTGGTACGGCGCCGCGCGGACCCTGGCCGAGACCTTGCGCCAAGCCTGCGCCGGACCGCGCAACGACCCCCATGCGCAGGCGCACCTGGGTGCCGTCGATGCCGCCCTGGCCAGCGCAGCGGCCGGGTTGCGCGAGTGCGCGGCGTGGATCGATGCCCACCCCCGGGCCGATGCCGAGTTTAACGTGCGCCGTACCCGCGCCCTGGTGGAGGCTGCAGTGGTCCAGGTGCAATGGCACGTCGGCCGGGCATTGGGCGCCACGCCCTTTTGCCGTGATCCACGGTTCGCCCGGCTGAGCGCGGACCTGCCAGTGTTTATCCGGCAGAGCCATGCCGAGCGCGACCTGGCCGAACTCGGCCGGCAATTGCACGGACGTGATCCGCAAGGCTGGTGTCTATGAGCCAGGACCCGGACCAACTGATTCAAGGTGCCGGCACCTCACTGGCCCAGTGGCAGGCATCGCGCGCCTTGCACGCCGTGCCGTCCTTGCCCCGGGAACTGATCCTGCCCATGGGCAGGCGCCTGGTGGTGGTCGCCCCGCACCCGGACGACGAGGTGCTGATGTGTGGCGGACTGTTGGCCAGCCTGGCCAGCGATTCGCCCTGCCTGCTGTTGATTTCGGTCACCGACGGTGAAGGCAGTCACCCGGGGTCCAGCCTCTGGCCCTCCGAGCGCTTGGGCGCCGAGCGGCCTCGGGAGAGTGCCCGGGCCCTGGCTTACCTGGGCCTGGATGCACAACGATTCGATTGGTTGCGCCTGGGGTTCGCCGACTCCGCGGTCGCCGACAGCGAAACACAGTTGGTGCGGCAACTCTGCGCGCAGATCCGCCCCGGCGACCAGGTGCTCACCACCTGGCGCCACGACGGTCATTGTGATCACGAAGCCGTTGGCCGCGCCTGTGCCAGTGCCTGCCGCGCGCGCCAGGCCCATCTGCTGGAGGTGCCCGTGTGGGCCTGGCACTGGGCTGAACCGGAGGATCGCCGCCTGCCGTGGTTGCGGGCACGCAAACTGCTGGTGGCGCCGCGTTTCCTGGTGCGCAAGCGCCGGGCGATTGCTGCGCACCAGAGCCAACTGTTGGCCGACCCGAGCACCGGTCAGCCGGCCATTCTCCCCCCGGCAGCGCTGGAGCGCCTGCTGCAACCTTTTGAACTGGTGTTTCTATGAGCCTGTCCGCGCCCTACTTCGAACAACTGTTCAGTGCCAATCCGGACCCTTGGGCGTTCCGCAGCCGCTGGTACGAAAAACGCAAACGGGCACTGACCCTCGCCCTGTTGCCCCGCCAACGCTACGGGCGAATCTTCGAGCCGGCCTGCGCCAATGGCGAGCTGAGCCTGGGCCTGGCCGAGCGCGGCGAGCACTTGCTGTGCATGGACCTGAGCCCCACCGCCGTGGCCCTGGCCACTGAGCGCCTGGCCGGGTATCCCACAGTGCAGGTGGTGCAAGGCTGCTTGCCTGAAGAGTGGCCCGAAGGCCTGTTCGACCTGATTGTGCTCAGTGAACTGGGCTATTACCTGGACACTGACGACTGGCGTCAGGTGATCGACCAGGCCCGCGCGAGCCTCAGTCCCCAGGGGGCGATCCTGGCCTGCCACTGGCTGCGGCCGATAGCGGACTGCCCGCAAACCGGGGCGCAGGTCCACGCCATGCTCCAGGCCCATCTGCACCTGCCGCGTGCCGTGCACCACCAGGAACCCGACTTCATCCTCGAGCTCTGGTGCCGAGGCCCCTACCGTCCTGACCTCGAAGAACAAGCCCTATGATCGGCGTCGTCGTCCCGGCTCACAATGAACAGGCCCTGCTCAAACGCTGCCTCGACGCACTGGCCTGCGCCGCCCACGCCGTCGAACGCGGTGGAGAGTCGGTGGCGATCCTGGTGGTGCTGGATGCCTGCACCGACCGCTCGTTAGCCATCGCCCAGGCCTGTGGCGTGCAGACCCTGGTCATCAACGACGCTAACGTCGGGTGCGCCCGCCGGGCCGGTGCAGCCTACATGCTGGACCGGGGGGCGCGCTGGCTGGCCTGCACCGATGCCGACAGCCGGGCGCCCCGCAACTGGCTGCGTCAGCAGTTGGCATTCCAGGCCGATGCGGTGTGTGGCACGGTCAGCGTCGATGATTGGCACCCCGACCATTGCCCGGCGGCGCGCCAGCGCTATCAGGCGCTGTATCAATCCCGGGAAGGCCATCGGCATGTGCACGGCGCCAACCTGGGGGTGTGCGCGGAAGCCTACCGGCGCGTGGGCGGCTTCCGCCCCCTGCCGGCCCATGAGGACGTGTGCCTGGTGAAGGATTTGCAACGCAGCGGTGCCAGCATTGTCTGGACTGCCCTCAACGGAGTGCGCACCAGCAGCCGCGTGGACTGCCGTGCGCGAGGCGGGTTCGGTGACTATCTCAAGTCGCTGGCGGGTGGGGGCTGAGCCGGGCCCAGTGAATGCAAGCGTCTCAGCGCCGGCGCACCACCCGCACGCGGCCGCTGTTGCCTCCGCCGCAGAAGAACTGCTCGGCGCCATCGGACTCCAGGCCCGAGACGCCGACCCCAGCGGGCATGTCGAGGGTCTCCAGGACTTCGCCGCTCTGCGGGTCGATCCGCCGCAGCTCACTCTCTTCACCTTCCCAGGTGCCGTGCCAGAATTCGCCGTCGACCCAGGTCACGCCCGTGACAAAACGGTTCGATTGCAGGGTCCGCAGGATTTTCCCCGAGGCCGGGTCGATCTGGTGAATCTGCCGGTCCTGGTACTCGCCGACCCACAGCGACCCTTCAGCCCAGGTCAACCCCGAATCACTGCCTCCGGGGGCCGGGATGCTGCCCAGCACCCGTCCGCTGGCAGGGTCGATCTTGTGGATCTGATTCCCGGCAATCTGATACAGGTGCTGGCCGTCGAAAGCGGTGCCGGCATCCGCGGCCATGGCGAAAGTATTCAGCGTCTCGCCACTGTCCGGGTCGAGGGCGATCAGGCCCAGGTTGTTGGCGAACCACACGCGCTCACCGTCCCAGGTGACGCCGTGCACACTGTCGACCCCGGGAAAGGGTCCGTACTCGCGCACTATGTTTGCGGCTGACTGTTTCATCGCGACATCCTCGTATGGGTTGGAACCTGCAGCCTAATCACCGGACCAGGGCAGCGGGAGTAACAAAGTGGTCGCGAATCCCGGAATCGGTGGGCGGGTCCAGCGCGCCGCCCGGCCTCGGCCGAACACCTGTGCCTTGCCCTCTGCCGCCAGCGCCTCGAGGGCCCGTTGCACACTGCGCTGACTGATGCCCAACGCCAACGCCAGGGCCGAACTGGACCAAGACTCACCGTCCATCAACAGCGCCAGCACCTCGCTGTGGGGAGCTTCGACAGGCCAGGCCAGGACTGCCAGCGTGCCCGGTGCAGGCAGCACCAGGGCATATCCGCCCTGGGTTGCGGTGACCTGGGCCAGGGGCCGCAACACCGCGCGCAAGCGGCCGATTTCCACCCGCAGACGGGCCCGCAGGGAGTCGTCGCACAGTGTCAGGCGGAACACCCGAGCGATCAGCGTAGCCCTGGGCACCGCCTGCGGCCAGGCTTCGCCGAGAAGGCTGAGCAGCGCCATCAGCACCGGGCGGCCCGCCAGGGAAATCTGCGCGTCAAACTGCTGGACCTGATAACGCCGCGCGTCCAGCACCAGCGCCCCGGACCCCAGCAGCGCCTGGACGGCTTCCAGGTCCAGCAGTCGCTCTGCGCCCTGGCCAAGCAATCGCGCGGCCGGGGCTTGGAGTACCTGCCGGGCGCTTGCCACTTCGGCACTGAGCGCCGGGATTGCGGCCAACCGCGCAGCCTGCTCGGCGTCGGCCAAGGCCAACCGGGCCGCCGGGGCATCCAGGCGCCGGATCGCCAGACCCGCGACAATCAGCCCATGGATCGTGCGCAATCCCGCTGGCAGCGAGCCTGGCTGCAGTGTGGCGAGTTGGCCCTCGGCCGCGTCGAGTTGGCCAATCAGCAACAGCCGCCGGATCTGCAGGTAGCGGGCATGGGCGGCATTGATCCGGTCGCCGTGCCGTTGCAGGCACTCGCGCGCGGCCTCCAGGGCCGGTTGTGGCCAGCCGAGGTCCCGCGCGGCAAAGGCAATTTCCGCCTCGGCCACCACGCAACGCGCCCGCGCCACCCGCTCTTTGGGGTCGAAGTCATGGCTGGCCCGGCGCAGCAGAGCCTTGGCCCGCGCAAAGTCGCCCAACTGCGCCATGGCAATCCCGCGCAGGGCGAGCGCCGGCGGGTCGTCGCGCAAGGCGACGTGCTTGAGTGCCCCCAACGGGTCGCCGACCGCCAGTGCCCGGGCGGCGGCCGTGATCAGCGAATCCATGTCAACCGCTCCCACGCATGCTCTCTGGCCCTGCAGTCTATCTCAGCGGCCACTGGCCCTGCGGTAGGCGAGGCCTGTGGCAAGTTTTTCCCACTGACTTACACTGAAAGACCCATAACGCGGATCATGGTGCTCACCGTTGCCCGGGCAGTCGCTGATGATCTGAGTGAAGCCAGCATGAAAACGCTCACGACCCTGTGCACCACCCTCCTCGCCACCGGCGCCTGCGCGGTGCACAGCGAGTTGGCCTGGGCGGACGCCCTGTACAACACCAGCTTCGAGTGCGCCCAGGCCAGCCTGGTGGTGGAAAAGCTGATCTGCCGCGATCCGCAGCTGGCACGTATGGACCTCGAACTGTACCGCCTGTATCGCCTGGCCCTCACCGATGAGCGCTCGGTGCCGCGCCCGGACAAGGTCATGACCGACCAGCGCTTCTGGGCCCTGGCCCGCAATCAGTGCGCCTCCACCGCCGAGCCCAAGACCTGCATCCGCCAGGCCTATGCCGAACGGGCCCATCAGTTGCGCCAGGGCTCCGCCATCGTCAGGACCAAGGACCCCAGCCGGCTGACCGACGGACCGCTGGCGTTTCATTGCGACGGGCTGGACGCGCTGGTGGCCGCCACCTACTTCAGGGCTGGCCCGGATGTGCTCTATCTGCGCTGGGCCACGACCTCGATCACCCTCACCCAGGTGCCGAGTGACTCGGGGGAGCGCTACAGCGGCAAGGACGCTCGCGGCTATTACAGTTTTTCCCAGAACGGCAACCAGGCGCTGCTGCAGCGCCCGGCCAGCGCACCCTTGAGGTGCACCCTCGAACCCACTGGATAAGCGGGAGGGCGTCATGCGCCAGATAGTCAGTAAAGAACCCTGGTGGGCGCAGCCCCCCCGGCAAGGGCAGGACGAGTCAGAGCTGGAATGGGGCTGGCTGGTGACTTACAACGAAGGCGAACCACGGTTTGAATTCGTCAAGCAACGGCCTTCGCAGGACGAGATCCGTAACCGCAAGAGTTGCCGGATCACGCCTCACGAATGAACACGCGCTAGACGTCGACAATCCGCTGGAAACCGCCGAACACCATGCGTTGGCCATCGAACGGCATCTGGTTGCCCTGCTCATGCACGCGCGGGTCGGCCATGAAGCTGGCCATGCCGGCGTCGCGGGTTGGTCGGTCGGGCCACAGGATCCAGGAAAACACCACGGTTTCGCCCTCCTGCAGTTTCACCGCCAAGGGAAACGACGTCAGCTTGCCCTCGGGCACATCGTCGCCCCAGCACTCACTCACGTTCAGTGCGCCAAACTCCTTGAAGATCTGCGCCATGGTTTCGGCATGGTGGCGGAACGCCTCGCGCTTGGCGGTGGGTACAGCGGCTAGAAAACCATCGACATAGGACATGCTCAGACTCCTGTTGCACATTGGCTGATGGAACGGCTCATGCACTAGTCGACTGGCCCGGCCAATGATCGACAGGCCCGGGGACGGTAGCGACCGACGGTCAGGCGTAACGATTGTCCGGCCACTTAGCGGCAATGATTTGGATCCGCTAATACTCGCTACTGGGCCGAAGCGAATTTTTCACATTGGTTTCACTCCCCTGCCACCTGCCGACGCCTAGAGTGCCCGACATCATTTGTCCTGCGAGCGCCTTGCACGCGCCTTGTCAGGATCATTTCAGTATTGGATTGATGGTCTACAGGTGAACACTGTGGTTATGTCCCGAACACCGAAGTCATCCGGTGCACGTTCCGCTCAACACCCCCTACGCAAGGTGGCCCTCGTCACCCTGGCCCTGTTGGTGGCGGCCTTGGTCATGGGTTTCGTCGCCTGGCCAGTCTCGCCGATGCTCCTGGCGCAAGGCGACCAGGTGCAAAAGGCCGGTATGCTGCAACGCTGGCAGGCCGGGGAAATCGTGGTGCTGGTGCGCCATGCCGAACGCTGTGACCAGTCGAGCAACCCCTGCCTGGGCCCTGCCGACGGCATCACCGAAGTCGGCCGGGACGCGGCCCGGCATGTAGGCCAGGCCTTGGACGCCCTGGGGCTGGCCCACACCGACCTGCTCACCAGCCCGGCCACCCGCACGGTGCAAACCGCGCACTACCTCTCAGCCCAGGAGATTCCCCAGCAGGAATGGCTGGCAGCCTGCGGCGAGACCATGGGCGCCGAGGTGCTGGCGCACAAGACGGCGCAGCGCAATCTGGTGCTGGTGACCCACAGTGGCTGCATCAGCGATTTCGAAGCACAGAACGGCTTCAAGCATGCCAGCAAAGCCGAGTACACCAGCGCGTTGTTTGCGGCAGCGGGTCCAGATGGGAAGTTGCACATACTCGGCACGGTGAATGATGCTGATTGGCCGGACGTGCTGAACAATCAAGTTGCAGAGCAATAGCACAGGGTGTCCCGCGCTTGGGGTGAGTGGCGCCCAGGCAGTCAAGATTATCCACCCCTGCCAAATCCTCTAAATTACTTTATAAATCGTCGATATCGTATTGTTTGATAAGGATTTAATTACAGATCGAAGCGATCTACCGCGCGCCGCCGCTCATTGTCGTCGCGCACATCGTAATTGGCAGTGGTCTGGATATTGCTGTGGTGCGCCAGCTTCTGCGCGATCGACAGGTCGTGTTCCTCGATCACCCGGGTGATGAATGAACGGCGGAAGTCATGGGGCATGATCTTCACGCCTACCTGAGTTCCGCGTTGCCGGGCAATGTAGTAGATCGCGTGCTTGGTTATCCGCTCGCGGGTGATGTGACTGCCACGGCGAATGCGGTTGAACAGGAAGCCATCGTCGGCCTCCCCTTCTTTGAGAAACGAACGCCGCAGTTCCAGCCAGGCCTCGAGCTTGGCAAAGGCCCAGCTCGGCGCGTATTTGATCAACTGTTTGTTGCCCTTGCCCGTGACCTGCAGGCTGCGTTCGGCGAAGTCGACCTGTGCCAGGTCGAGGTTGACCGACTCCGACTTGCGCATGCCCGAGCCGTACAAGATCGCAATGATCGCGGCATCGCGCAGGCCCTGGGGCCGAGGGTCGGCGGCGCACACCGCCATCAGGTCGTGGATCAGGGTGCGCTTGAGGTTGCGCCCCTGGGACAGGCGCGTGCCGGCGATGCCTTTGACCGAGCGCATTTTCAGCAGGTGCTCATGGCTGATCAGGCTCATGCGCCAGGCTTCGTTCATCACCCCCCGTACCGCGTTGACGTACAGGGACGAGGTGTTGGGCGCGTAGCCATCGCTGCGCAACGCCGCCACCAGCGCGATCACATCCTCGGGCTGCAACTGGTGCCAGGGGATGTCTTCCATGTTCAATTCATCAAAACCCAGGCGGTCGGCCGCGTCCTGCAAGACATAACGCAAGGTCAACTGGCTGGAGGGTGCCAGGCGCGCCAGATACAGCGTCAGTGGATTGGGGCGTTGCACGTCGGGTGTCGGTGGGGTATCGGGTAAATCGAACAAACTGAAAGGACCTTTAATGAAAATGGCTCAACAAAGAGGGGTCAGACAGGCTAAACCTGTAGGAAGTTTCTGATAAAAGCTGCATCCCTGGCAGCCCCCTGAACAATTGCTGTAAGCGTCTAAGTTAAACGATCCGGACACCGATTTTTCATGTCACTTTTACATTTCCGCGCTTACTCTCAGCGCTTCCGAATCAGGTTCTGCCTGAGCCAAGCTGCCGGTCCCTGGGAGAAAAGTCAATTCATGGGGTTTTTCACCATTACCGGCTAACCGTTTGATATGGAATATTTTTCTTGAGTTACTCTGTGACAATTTATTCATTTAAGCCGAGCTTTCCACGGAACTCGACACCTCGGTGTTCGATCCCATTGTTCCCTGACATGACTCCCAATGACGTCAAACCCGTAGTGGGCGCCATTGCACAGACCCTGGACCCAAGCCTTTGAAGCCTTATCCAATCCATTGCGTGTCGATCGTTATCCCGGTCTACAACGAAGAAGACAGCCTGCCCGAGTTGTTGCGCCGCACCGAAGCGGCCTGCCGCCAACTCAAGCAGGACTATGAAATAGTCCTGGTCGACGACGGCAGCCGCGACAGCTCCGCACAACTGCTCGAAGAGGCCGCCGCCCGCGACGGCAGCAACGTGGTGGCGGTGATCCTCAACCGCAACTATGGGCAGCACGCGGCGATCATGGCCGGCTTCGAACAGTGCAAGGGCGATCTGGTGATTACCCTCGACGCCGACCTGCAGAACCCGCCCGAGGAAATTCCTCGCCTGGTGGCCCAGGCCGAACTGGGGTACGACGTGGTGGCCACCGTGCGCAACAATCGCCAGGACTCGGCCTTGCGCCGCTATCCCTCGAAGTTGATCAACCTTGCGGTCAAGCGCTCCACCGGGGTCGCCATGAGTGACTACGGCTGCATGCTGCGGGCCTATCGGCGCACCGTGGTCAACGCGATGCTGGCCTGCCGCGAACGCAGCACCTTCATTCCGATCCTGGCCAACAGCTTTGCGCGCCACACCACCGAGATCCTGGTGCAGCACGCCGAGCGCGAGCACGGCGAGTCCAAGTACAGCACCATGCGCCTGATCAACCTGATGTTCGATCTGATCACCTGCATGACCACCACCCCGCTGCGCCTGCTGAGCATCATCGGTTTCAGCATGGCGGCGCTGGGCATGCTCTTCGCCCTCACCCTGATTGTCTTGCGCCTGGCCTTTGGTGCCGACTGGGCCGGTGACGGCATGTTCGTGTTGTTCGCCATCCTGTTCGTGTTCACCGGTGGCCAGTTCATCGGCATGGGCCTGTTGGGCGAGTACCTGGGACGGATGTACGGTGATGTCAGGGCCCGGCCACGGTTCTTCATCGAGAAAGTTTTGCGCAACCAAGCCGCCACGCCGGCTCCCGTTGTCACTGTCGACGGTTTGACTTCCACTTCAACTGATCAGGTTTCGCCATGAGTTCAAACGCTGTTGTTTTTGCCTACCACGACATTGGTTGCGCGGGCATCGAAGCCCTGCTCGAAGCGGGCGTCCGGATAAGCGCGGTGTTCACCCATGCCGACGATCCCAAGGAAAACACTTTCTATGGTTCGGTCGCGCAACTCTGCGCCCGCAAGGGCATCACCGTGCATGCGCCGGAGGACGTCAACCATCCGTTGTGGGTCGAGCGCATCGCCAAACTCAACCCTGACTACCTGTTCTCCTTCTATTACCGCAACCTGTTGAGCGAGCCGCTGCTGGCAACCGCCCGCCAGGGTGCGTTCAACCTGCATGGTTCGTTGCTGCCGGCTTACCGTGGCCGCGCACCGGCAAACTGGGTGCTGGTCAACGGTGAAACCCAGACCGGTGTCACCCTGCACCGCATGGTCAAGCGCGCCGACGCCGGGGCCATCGTCGCCCAGCAAGCGGTCGCCATTGAACGCAACGACACCGCGCTGAGCCTGCACGGCAAGCTGCGCGAAGCCGCCGCCACTCTGCTGCGCGACACCTTGCCCCTGATGCTCCAGGGCAAAACCCGCGAAACCGCCCAGGACGAATCCCGCGCCTCCGTGTTCGGGCGCCGCACCGCGGCCGACGGCAAACTGCTGTGGCAACAACCGGCCGAGCAACTGTTCAACCTGGTGCGCGCCGTCACCCAGCCCTACCCTGGCGCCTTCTGTGCCGTTGGCGAGCACAAATTGATTGTCTGGAGTGCCGAGGTGGCCAAGGGCAATGCGGGCCTGGCACCCGGACGCGTGATCAGTGTCGACCCGTTGCGCATTGCCTGCGGCGAAGACTCGCTGGTGATCACCTTTGGCCAACGCAACGACAACGGTCTGTTCCTCAGTGGCCCGCAACTGGCAGACGAACTGGGCCTGGTCGAGGGCTCCGTGTTGCGCGGCGCCGAATCCGGGCGCAGCCCACGGCGCACCCGGGTGCTGATCCTGGGCGTCAACGGGTTCATCGGCAATCACCTGTCCGAGCGCCTGCTGCGCGACGACCAGTACGAAGTCTACGGCCTGGACATTGGCTCCGACGCCATCGAGCGCTTGCGCAGCCACCCCAATTTCCACTACGTCGAAGGCGATATCAGCATTCACTCCGAGTGGATCGAGTACCACATCAAGAAATGCGATGTGGTCCTGCCGCTGGTGGCCATCGCCACGCCCATCGAATACACCCGCAACCCACTTCGCGTGTTTGAACTGGACTTCGAAGAGAACCTCAAACTGGTTCGCTACTGCGTCAAGTACAACAAGCGCGTGATCTTCCCGTCGACGTCGGAAGTCTATGGCATGTGCCAGGACGAGAACTTCGACGAAGACACCTCCAATCTGGTCGTCGGCCCGATCAACAAGCAGCGCTGGATCTACTCGGTCTCCAAGCAGTTGCTGGATCGGGTGATCTGGGCCTACGGCCAGCAAGGCCTGGATTTCACCCTGTTCCGGCCGTTCAACTGGATGGGCCCGCGCCTGGACCGCCTGGACTCCGCACGGATCGGCAGCTCCCGAGCCATCACCCAACTGATCCTCAACCTGGTGGAAGGTACGCCGATCCGCCTGTTCGACGGCGGCGAGCAGAAACGCTGCTTCACCGACATCGCCGACGGCATCGAAGCCCTGGCGCGGATCATCGACAACCGCAATGGCGCCTGCACTGGCCAGATCATCAACATCGGCAACCCGGACAACGAGGCCAGCATTCGCCAACTCGGCGAGGAATTGCTGCGCCAGTTCGAGGCACACCCACTGCGTGGCAACTTCCCGCCGTTCGCTGGCTTTCGCGAGGTCGAGAGCAAGGCGTTCTATGGCACCGGCTACCAGGACGTGGCGCACCGCAAGCCGAGCATCAAGAACGCCAAGCGCTTGCTGGACTGGACCCCGACCGTGCACATGCGCGAAACCATCGGCAACACGCTGGATTTCTTCCTGCGTGAAGCCATGCTCGAAATCGCGGACAAGCGTTGATGCAGGCAGGCCTTCGAATCGATGTCGATACGTACCGGGGCACCCGCGAAGGCGTGCCCCGGTTGCTCGACATGCTGGATGAGGCGCAGGTCAAGGCGACGTTTTTCTTCAGCGTTGGCCCGGATAACATGGGGCGCCACCTGTGGCGCCTGATCCGCCCACAGTTCCTCTGGAAAATGTTGCGTTCCAATGCCGCCGGCCTGTACGGCTGGGACATTCTGCTGGCGGGTACCGCCTGGCCCGGCAAGCCCATCGGTCGTGACCTGGGGCACCTGATGCGCCGGGCTGCGGACGCCGGCCATGAAATTGGCCTGCATGCCTGGGACCACCACGGCTGGCAGGCCAATGCCGGGCGCTGGAGCGATGCACAGTTGAGCCAGCAGATCCGCCGAGGCGTCGACTGCCTCAGCGATATTCTCGGCCAGGCCGTGGACTGTTCGGCCGCCGCCGGCTGGCGTGCCGATGAGCGGGTGATTGCGGCCAAGCAGGATTTTGCTTTTCGCTACAACAGTGATTGCCGGGGGCACAGCCTGTTTCGTCCGCGCCTGGCCGACGGCAGTCTCGGCACCCCACAGATTCCGGTGGATTTGCCGACGTTCGACGAAGTGGTCGGCCCGCTGGTGGCCGCCGACGGGTTCAACCCATTCATTCTGGACCGATTCAGCCCCTCGCAGCTGAACGTCTACACCGTACATGCAGAGGTAGAAGGGATTCTGATGGCTGAGCATTTCCGTCAATTGCTGGTGCAAGCGCGCATGCGCGACATCGACTTCCAGCCCTTGGGCAACTTGCTGCCCGATGCGCTGGACACCCTGCCTGCGGGGCGGGTCCTGCGGGGCACGCTGGCCGGCCGTGAAGGCTGGCTGGGGGTGCAAGGCGCATGAGCAGACGCTGGATACTGCCGTTATTGTTGCTGGCTTTCGGCCTGTTCTACCTGCTGCCGATGACGTCCCACGGCCTGTGGATTCCCGACGAAACCCGCTACGCCCAGATCAGCCAGGAAATGCTCCTGACCGGGAACTGGGCCTCCCCCCATTTCATGGGCATCCGCTATTTCGAAAAACCGGTGGCCGGTTACTGGATGATCGCCCTGGGCCAGGCGCTGTTTGGCGACAACCTGTTTGGTGTGCGCGTGGCCTCGGCCCTGAGCACTGGCCTGAGCATCGTGCTGACCTACCTGATTGCCCGGCGCCTATGGAGCGACCCACGCAAGAGCCTGACCTGCGCCTTGCTCTACATGAGTTTGTGTGTGGTGGTCGGCCAGGGTGGCTACGCCAACCTCGATCCGCAATTCACCTTCTGGGTCAACCTGAGCCTGGTGGCGTTGTGGCTGGCCTTTGACAGCCAGACACCCCGCGCCCGCCTGGGCTACTGGGCCCTGACCGGCCTGGCCTGCGGTATGGGTTTCATGACCAAGGGCTTCCTCGCCTGGCTGCTGCCGGTGCTGATCGCCCTACCCTACATGGCCTGGCAAAAGCGCTTGCGTGAACTGCTGACCTACGGCGGCGTGGCCGTGGTGGTCGCGGTGCTGGTGAGCTTGCCCTGGGCATTGGCGGTGCATGCCCAGGAGCCGGACTTCTGGAATTTCTTCTTCTGGCATGAACACATCCGCCGGTTTGCCGGTGCCGATGCCCAGCACTCGGAGCCCTGGTGGTACTACTTGCCGCTGTTGCTGGCGTTCAGCCTGCCGTGGGTCGCATTGTTGCCGGTCGCCCTGCGCCAGGCCTGGCAAAACCGGCGCCAGGCCAGCATCGGCTTCCTGCTGCTGTGGCTGCTGCTACCACTGGCCTTCTTCAGCTTGGCCAAGGGCAAATTGCCGAGTTACATCTTCCCCTGCCTGTTGCCGCTGGCGCTGTTGATGGGCGATGCCCTGGTGGATCGCTTGAGAAACCGCCAGACCCGGGTCATCCGCATCAACGCTGCGCTCAATCTGGCACTCGGTGGTTTGGTGCTGCTGGCGCTGGTGTATTTCCAGATCAAGAAACCGCTGTACAACAACGAACCCGAGCACCTGGCGCTGGTCAGCGTTGCCGTGATCGGCTGGCTGCTGTGCAACGCCCTGCAGGCGCTGCGACCCTTGCGACTGTGGGCCGCGCCGGTACTGGGCAGTTGGCTGTTCGTCGCCCTGCTGCCGGCCGGCCTGCCGAACTCGGTGGTCTACAACAAGACCCCGGACCAGTTCATCAACGACCATCTGCAGGAGCTCAGCCAGAGTACCCGCCTGTTGAGTAACGACCTGGGCGCCGCCTCGGCCCTGGCCTGGCGCCTCAACCGCCCGGACGTGGCGCTGTACAACACCGTAGGCGAAGTGAAATATGGTCTGGCTTATCCTGACACCCTGCATCGCCGGGTGGACTTCCTCAAGGTCCCGCAATGGATGAGCGAAGCCCGCCAGCAAGGCCAGGTGGGCGTCGTCATGCGGATCAATGGCCAGGAGCACTACGAAATCGACATGTTGCCCCAGGACTTCAAACGTTATGACCAAGGCAATCTGGTGATCCTGATTTTCCCCAAGAGTCAGCCATGAGCCTGATACTGATCGGGGTCGCCTGCCTGCTGACTTGCCTGGGCCAGGTGGCGCAGAAATACGCCGTGGAAAGCTGGCGTGACCGGCCTTCGGCACTGCTCGACAAACTGCGTTCGCCCTGGCTGTGGCTGGCGCTGGCGAGCCTGGGCCTGGGCCTGCTGGTGTGGTTGCTGGTGCTGCAACAGCTCGATGTCGGGGTGGCTTACCCGATGCTGAGCCTGAATTTTGTCCTGATCACCCTGGTGGCCCGCTTCGTGTTCCATGAAGCGATCGACCGCCAGCATTGGATCGGCGTCGCCCTGGTGATCGCCGGGGTGATTCTGCTCGGGAGGCAACTATGAGCCTGGGTCGTGGAATGGGTTTTGCGATGACCAGCGTGGTGCTGGTCAGCACGGCCCAGTTGGGCATGCGCTGGAGCATGAGCCATCTGCCCCTGCCATCGCAGTGGTGGACGGCCCTGCACGACGGCACGGTCGACCCCTTCGCGGTGGCAGTGGTGCTGAGCGCCATCCTCGCCTATGGGCTGTCGATGCTCTGCTGGCTGCTGGCCTTGCGTGACGTACCGCTGGGACGCGCCTACTCACTGCTGAGCATCAGCTACGCCCTGGTCTACCTGCTGGCGGCCAGCCTGCCACTGTTCAACGAAGACTTCAGCCTGTCCCGCTCCCTGGGGGTGGCCCTGGTCATCCTCGGAGTCATTACCATCAATTCGCGCAGCAACCGTACTTCAGACCTCAGGAATGCCTCATGAAAATCAGTGTAATCGGGAGTGGCTACGTGGGCCTGGTCCAGGCTGCCGTGCTGGCCGAAGTGGGCCACGATGTGGTCTGCATGGACATCGATGAGCAAAAGATTGCGCTGCTGCAGCAAGGGCATGTGAGCATTTTCGAACCGGGGCTGGCCAGCCTGGTACGTGAAGGGCTGGAATCTGGACGGCTGCATTTCAGCACCGACGAAAAACTCGCCATCGAGCACTGCCGGGTGCTGTTCATCGCCGTGGGCACGCCGTCCGACGACGAGGGTGCGGCCGACCTGCGCTATGTGTTGTCAGTCGGCGATGCAGTGGCCCGCCACCGCCAGCAGCCGCTGATCCTCGCCGAGAAATCCACCGTGCCCGTGGGCACTGGCGACACGCTGCGCGCGCACATTGAACGCCAGTTGCACGCAGGCGGGCGCAGCCTGAAGTTCGATATCGTCTCCAACCCCGAGTTTCTCAAGGAAGGCTCGGCGGTCGCCGACTGCCGGCGTCCCGACCGGATCATTGTCGGCTGCGACAGTGACGAAGTCCGCGAAGTGATGCGCGACCTCTATGCGCCGTTCAACCGCAACCACGATCGCATCCTGTTCATGGACCTGCGCAGCGCCGAACTGACCAAGTACGCCGCCAACTGCATGCTTGCGACCAAGATCAGCTTCATCAACCAGATCGCCGAACTGGCCGAACACCTGGGGGCCGACATTGAGTCGGTGCGCCTGGGCATCGGCGCCGACCAGCGTATCGGCTATCACTTCATCTACCCCGGCTGTGGTTATGGCGGCTCGTGCTTCCCCAAAGACATGCGGGCCTTGATTCACAGCGCCCAGCAAGCCAATTGCTCCAGCGACCTGCTGCAAGCGGTGGAAGCGATCAACGAACGGCAAAAACACAAGCTGTTCGAGCGGATCAACGCGTTCTACAACGGCAACCTGGCCGGCAAGACTTTCGCCCTCTGGGGGCTGGCATTCAAGCCCAATACCGACGACATGCGGGACGCCCCGAGTCGCGTCTTGATGGAGGCGTTGTGGGCAGCGGGCGCATCGGTCAGCGCTTTCGACCCAGAAGCCATGCAGGAAACCCAGAAGCTGTACCCGAACGAGACCCGGCTGATGCTGATGGGCACGCCAGAATCAGTCCTCAAGGACGCTGACGCGTTGATCATCTGCACCGAATGGCAGCAGTTCAAGGCCCCCGACTTCGAGTTGATCCAGCAGCGCCTGAAGGCGCCGGTGATTTTCGACGGGCGCAACCTGTACGACGCCGAACGCCTGGCGCGCAATGGCTTCAAGTACTTCCCGATGGGGCGCGGCGAGTCCTGCCATCTGCCGATGCCGCAGCAGCAGTGGCCCGCTGCAGCGGCCATCGCCTAGGCCGTCGCCATGACCTATTCCCTGCGTCGAGCCCACGTCGATGATGCCGACGCCCTACCCGACATCGAGCGCTCAGCGGCACGCCTGTTTGCCCAAGACCCGGAGCTGGCCTGGCTGGTCGACGCCGCGGTGATCAGTGGCCCTGAACATCGCCAGCACATCGCAACATCCCCGGTGTGGGTGGTCGAGGCGGCGGATGGGGGTATTGTCGGTTTTCTCAGCGCGGCTGTGGAGGGCCGCCAACTGCATGTCCAGGAGCTGTCGGTCGGACGTTCGGCCCAGGGCCAGGGCTTGGGTCGCCGGCTGTTGCAGGCGGCGATCGAGCACGCCCGGGACCAGGGGTTGTTGGCAGTGACCCTGACCACCTTCCGTGAATTACCCTGGAACGAGCCGTTCTATCGGCGCTGTGGTTTTGCCACCCTGGCAGCACAGCAGATCGATCCCCACCTGCAGCAACGGCTGGACGCGGAAGCGGCCCACGGCCTGCCCCGTCATCGGCGCTGCGCCATGCGCCTGGACTTGCGCCTCTAGCGACAAACCGTTGCAGGCTCGGCGCACCGGCCGTAATCGGCGGTTGCCTGTGTGGCCTGAGTGCACGCCGGGGGATTTAACTTCAACATTAATGAACTTAAAGCTCATTAATATGAATTTGTCAGGCGGCACGTTGGCCGGCACACTGTGCCGGTTCCTCCCCCAAATGTTGGAACGCTTAAAGGGCTTGCTGGAGAACCAGCCAAGCCCTTCTTTTTGCCTGCCCTTCACCACTGGACCGTTCTGCCCATGTTCGCTCGCTGGATTCCTGCTGCCATCAACACTCGCCCGACCGAATGGAGCCGCGCGGCCATCGGCATGTCGCTGGGCACGCTGCTGAGTGTCTGGGTCTGTGCCCAGGTCTTCGGCATGCCGATTGCCCTGCACTTGATCGGCCCCCTGGGAGCGTCGGCAGTGCTGTTATTCGCCGTGTCATCCGGTGCCCTGGCCCAGCCGTGGTCAATCATCGGTGGCTACCTGTGTGCCACCGTGATGGCGTTGCTGGTGGCTCACGTGCTGGGACGAACCCTGGCCAGTGCTTGCCTCGCGGCCGGCATGGGCTTGATCCTGATGTGCTGGTTACGTTGCCTGCACCCACCGGCCGGGGCCCTGGCACTGCTGATGGTGCTGGCGGATCCGGCAACCATCGCCCTTGACTGGCAGGCGCTGGCCCCGGTGATGCTGGGCGCATCGACCCTGCTGCTGAGCGCCCTGGGGTACAACAACCTGACCCGCATTCGTTACCCCAAGCGCCCCGCCGAGCCTGTACCAATGATCCCGGCGGACCACCCGCCCACCGACAGCCAGGCCATCACCGCCGAAGACCTGAAGGCCGCGCTGGCCGAGCTTGAGGCCTTCTTCGACGTCACCCCCGAAGACCTCGAACAGTTGATCCATGCCAGCGAGCGTCACGCCAAGCGTCGCAGCATCGGCCAGGTACTGAGCGGCCAAGGCTGAATCAGCCCAGGGTCGAGGTCTTGACCATCGCCAGTTCGGGGTGGCTGACCAGTTTGTCGATGTGCAACTCCGGGTCGTCGAACCAGACTTCGGTCAGGACCCGATAGTGCTCCATGTCGCGACAACGCATGCGCAGGCTGTAGTCGAAGGCGCCGCTGATCAGTTGGCATTCCAGCACTTGTGGGCAGGCCCGGACCTTGGCTTCGAAGGCCTTTTGCGCGGCGCGGCCACTCTGGTTCGACAATGCCACCAGCACCAGCAATGACAGGCCGGGGGTCAGTTTTTTCTCGTCGAGAATCGCCCCGTAGCCACGAATCACCCCCAACTGCTCGAGTTTACGCACCCGTTCAAGGCAGGGCCTGGGTGTCAGGTGCACGAGCTCGGACAGCTTTTGATAGGTGATGCGCCCATCGTGGCGCAGCACCTCGATAATTGCCTGGTCGATACGATCAAGCACAATCGACAGATCGCGGATATCCGCCATGTACGTCTTGCCTCACTTCAAACGGCCCGATAGAAATTACTGCATACGTTCACGCTGATTGGCCGGTCGAGAATAGTCGCAGCCCCCAACTGCTCGCCCCTGTTCCAAGTCAAAACGTTCATACAGATTTTCAACGGTGAACTTGTACAGGAAATACCCCTGGCCGCGCACCTCTGTCGACCTGAAACCCTCGACGCTGACGGCTTCAAACCCGTGGCCAGAATGCCAACAGACGTTGCCTTCGAGGTGTCGTTAAGGGCTGAGCAAACAGCGCAGATCGGCTGACATCGGCCGATTCACAGCCGATTCTGTCGCGAATGCCCTATTCACTCAAAAATATCGCCGACGGCCGTTTCGATATTACAAAAATGCACACCTAACCTGCATTCATCCGGGTTGTACATGGCAAATTTGCACTGTTACGATCGACGATCGCCCGCGCCCGGGCATTTCCATAAAGAACAATAAAAGCAGGGAGTTACCGATGACTGCTGAGGTTTTATCTACGCAGGTAAAGGCCATGGATGCCACGCAAAACGAAGTCCTGGCCGAGGTCCGCAACCATATTGGCCACCTGACCCTCAATCGCCCCGCCGGCCTCAATGCCCTGACCCTGGACATGGTGCGCACCCTGCACCGCCAACTCGAGGCCTGGGCCCGGGATTCGCAGGTGCATGCCGTGGTGCTGCGCGGCGCCGGCGAAAAAGCCTTCTGCGCCGGCGGCGACATCCGTTCGCTGTATGACAGCTACCAGGCCGGCGACACCCTGCACGAAGATTTTTTCGTTGAGGAATACGCCCTCGACCTGGCTATTCACCAATACCGTAAACCGGTGCTGGCGCTGATGGACGGTTTTGTCCTGGGCGGCGGCATGGGTCTGGTGCAAGGCGCTGACCTGCGGCTGGTCACCGAGCGCAGCCGCCTGGCGATGCCGGAAGTCGGCATTGGCTATTTCCCGGACGTGGGTGGCAGCTATTTCCTGCCGCGCATCCCGGGCGAACTGGGGATCTACCTGGGGGTCAGCGGGGTGCAGATTCGCGCCGCCGATGCGCTGTATTGCGGCCTGGCCGACTGGTACCTGGCCAGCGAGCAACTGAGCGAGCTGGACCGGCGCCTGGATAACCTCCAGTGGAACGATACGCCACTCAAGGACCTGCAAGGGTTGTTGGCCCAACTGGCGGTGCAGCACCTGCCCGAGCCGCCGCTGCATGCCCTGCGCCCGGTCATCGACCACTTCTTCGCCCTGCCGGACGTCCCGAGCATCATCGAACAACTGCGCAGCGTGACCGTAGCCGACAGTCATCAATGGGCGCTGGACACCGCCAACCTGCTGCAGACCCGTTCCCCGCTGGCGATGGCCGTAACCCTGGAAATGCTCCGTCGCGGCCGCGAACTGAGCCTGGAACGCTGCTTTGCCCTGGAGCTGCACCTGGACCGCCAATGGTTCGCCCGCGGCGACCTGATCGAAGGCGTGCGCGCCCTGCTGATCGATAAAGACAAGAATCCACGCTGGAACCCTGCCTCCGTCCAGGCCTTGGACGCCGAGCACGTGGCCAGTTTCTTCACAGGCTTTGAGCAGAGCGGGAGCTGATTCTCATGCACGACATCGAACTGAGCGAAGAACAAGTGATGATCCGCGACATGGCCCGGGACTTTGCCCGCGGCGAGATCGCACCCCATGCCCAGGCGTGGGAAAAGGCTGGCTGGATCGACGACGCCCTGGTGGCGAAGATGGGCGAACTGGGCCTGCTGGGCATGGTGGTGCCCGAGGAATGGGGCGGCACCTATGTCGACTACGTTGCCTATGCCCTGGCAGTGGAAGAGATTTCCGCCGGCGACGGCGCGACCGGGGCCTTGATGAGCATCCACAACTCGGTGGGCTGCGGGCCGGTGTTGAACTACGGTACAGAGGCCCAAAAGCAGACCTGGCTGGCGGACCTGGCCAGCGGCCAGACCATCGGCTGCTTCTGCCTGACCGAACCCCAGGCCGGTTCCGAGGCGCACAACCTGCGCACCCGCGCCGAACTGCGCGATGGCCAGTGGGTGATCAACGGCGCCAAGCAATTTGTCAGCAACGGCAAGCGGGCGAAGCTGGCGATCGTGTTTGCGGTTACTGACCCGCAGTTGGGCAAGAAAGGCCTGTCGGCGTTCCTGGTACCCACCGACAACCCGGGCTTCATCGTCGACCGCAGCGAGCACAAGATGGGCATCCGTGCGTCCGACACCTGCGCGGTGACGCTCAACAACTGCGTCATCCCCGAAGCCAACCTGCTGGGTGAACGTGGCAAGGGCCTGGCGATTGCGCTGTCCAACCTCGAAGGTGGGCGCATCGGCATCGCTGCCCAGGCCCTGGGCATTGCCCGCGCAGCCTTTGAAGCAGCCCTGGCCTACGCCCGCGACCGGGTGCAGTTCGACAAGCCGATCATCGAGCACCAGAGCATCGCCAACCTGCTGGCCGACATGCACACCCGGCTGAACGCCGCCCGCTTGTTGATCCTCCACGCCGCACGCCTGCGCAGCGCCGGCAAACCCTGCCTGTCCGAAGCCTCGCAAGCCAAGCTGTTTGCCTCGGAAATGGCCGAGAAGGTCTGCTCCTCGGCCATCCAGATCCACGGTGGTTATGGTTACCTGGAAGATTATCCAGTGGAGCGCTACTACCGCGATGCGCGGATCACCCAGATCTACGAAGGTTCCAGTGAGATCCAGCGGATGGTGATTGCGCGGGAATTGAAGAACTACCTGCTGTAAAACCCTGAACCCATCGCGGGCAAGCCCGCTCCCACAAGCTCTTCAATGCTTTGTGGGAGCGGGCTTGCCCGCGATGGTGACCGTCAAAACCCAGGATTACTGACCGACAAACTCCGGCGCACGCTTGGCGATAAACGCCGCCATGCCTTCTTTCTGGTCCTGGGTGGCGAAGGCCGCGTGGAAGACCCGGCGTTCAAAACGCACGCCTTCGGACAGGCTGACTTCGAAGGCGCGGTTCACGCTCTCCTTGGTCATCATGGCAATCGGCAGCGACTTGCTGGCGATCAGGGTCGCGACTTTCAGCGCTTCATCCAGCAGCTCATCCGACGGCACGATGCGCGCCACGATGCCGCAACGCTCGGCTTCCACCGCATCGATCAGGCGACCGCTGAGGCACATTTCCATCGCCTTGGCCTTGCCCACCGCGCGAGTCAGGCGCTGGGTGCCCCCCATGCCCGGCAGGACGCCAAGGTTGATTTCCGGCTGACCGAATCTGGCGTTGTCGCCTGCCAGGATGAAGTCGCACATCAAGGCCAGCTCGCAACCGCCACCCAGGGCAAAACCGTTGACGGCGGCGATGATCGGCTTGCGGCGGTTGGCCACGCGGTCACTGTCGCTGAACAGGTCGTCCAGGTAGATCTGCGGGTAGGTCAGCTCAGCCATTTCCTTGATGTCGGCACCGGCGGCGAAGGCTTTCTTCGAGCCGGTCAGGACGATGCAGCCGATCTGCGGGTCGGCTTCCAGGCCGTCCAGCGCATGGTTCAGCTCACTGACAATCTGTGCGTTGAGGGCGTTCAATGCCTGTGGGCGATTGAGGGTGATCAGGCCCACGCGGCCCTGGATTTCCAACAAAATCGTTTCGTAACTCATGCAAGGGTTCCTTGTTCAAAGATTGCGCGAAATGACCATGCGCTGGATATCGCTGGTGCCTTCGTAGATCTGGCACACCCGCACATCGCGGTAGATACGCTCCAGCGGGAAGTCGCTCAGATAACCGTAACCGCCGAGGGTTTGCAAGGCGGACGAACAGACCTTTTCGGCCATTTCCGAGGCAAACAGCTTGGCCATCGACGCTTCCACCAGGGCTGCCTTGCCGCTGTCACGCAGGGCGGCGGCGTAGTGCACCATCTGCCGGGCAACGGCAATCTGCGTGGCCATGTCGGCCAGACGGAACGCCACGGCCTGATGCTCGATGATCGGTTTGCCGAAGCTTTCCCGCTCACGGGCGTAATCACGGGCGGCCTCGAACGCGGCACGGGCCATGCCCACCGACTGCGAAGCGATCCCGACCCGGCCGCCTTCCAGGTTGGCCAGGGCAATGCGGTAACCCTCGCCCTCCTCCCCCAATCGATTGGCCACGGGCACCTTGACGTCCTCGAACAGGATCTGACAGGTGTCGGAAGCATGCTGGCCGAGCTTGTCCTCGACTCGTGCAACCTTATAGCCAGGCGAATCAGTGGGCACGATAAAGGCACTGATCCCACGCTTGCCGGCGCTCGGATCGGTCACCGCAAACACAATCACCACCCCGGCGTTCTGCCCGGAGGTAATGAACTGTTTGCAGCCGTTGAGCACATAGTGGTCGCCATTGAGTCGGGCGCGGGTTTTCAGGCCACTGGCATCGGAGCCGGCCTGGGGTTCGGTCAAGGCAAAGGCGCCAAGCATCGCCCCGCTGGCCAGTGGCGTGAGGAAACGCGCCTTCTGCTCATCGGTGCCGTACTTGAGGATGGGTACACAGCCTACCGAGTTGTGCACGCTCATGATGGTCGAGCAGGAGCCATCGCCCGCGGCGATTTCCTCCAGGGCCATGGCGTACGCCAGGTAACCGGTGTCGCAGCCGCCCCACTGTTCGGGGACCAGCATGCCGAAGAACCCGAGCTCGGCCATTTGCGCAATGGCTTCCTTGGGGAAACGGTGTTCACGATCCCACTCGGCGGCGAACGGTTTCAAGCGTTCCTGGGCAAACTGCCGGGCCGCTTCGCTGATCTGTAGTTGTTCGTCATTGGGCAGCATAGGGAATCCTTAATCCAGGCATTCAACGGCCATGGCCGTGGCTTCGCCGCCGCCGATGCAGATGGCCGCCACTCCACGTTTCAGGCCTTTCTGGCGCAGGGCCGAGAGCAGCGTGACCAGGATCCGCGCGCCCGAAGCGCCGATTGGATGACCCAGGGCGCAGGCTCCGCCATGCACGTTGACCTTGCTGTGGGGAATGTCCAGCTTGGTCATGGTGACCAGGCTGACCACCGCAAAGGCTTCGTTGATTTCGAACAGATCAACCTCATCCAGCGACCAGCCGGTTTTTTTCATCAGCTTCTGGATCGCGCCCACCGGAGCCACCGGGAACAACCCCGGGGTGTCGGCAAACGCGGCATGGCCATGAATCACGGCCAGGGGCTTGAGCCCACGTTTTTGCGCCTCGCTGCGCCGCATCAGGACCAAGGCCGCGGCACCATCGGAAATCGAACTGGAGTTGGCAGCGGTCACCGTGCCACCTTCGCGGAAGGCCGGCTTGAGGCTGGCGATCTTGTCCAGTTTGGCTTTGGGCGGTTGTTCGTCGTTGGTGATGGTTTTTGGCTCTTTGCCGACCATGACCTGCAGCGGGACGATTTCGGCCGTGAAGCTGCCGTCCTCGATCGCCTGCTGGGCGCGGGTGGTCGAGGCGATGGCAAAGGCGTCCTGGGCCTCGCGGCTAAAGCCGTGTTCCTGGGCGCAATCCTCGGCAAAGGTGCCCATCAGGCGCCCCTTGTCGTAGGCGTCTTCCAGGCCGTCGAGGAACATGTGGTCGATCACGCTGCCGTGGCCCATGCGGTAGCCGCTACGGGCGCGGTCCAGCAGGTACGGGGCGTTGGACATGCTTTCCATGCCACCGGCCACCACCACCTCGGCGCTGCCGGCCAGCAGCATGTCGTGGGCCAGAATCGCCGCCTCCATGCCCGAACCGCACATCTTGTTCAGGGTGGTGCAGCGGGTCGATTTGTCCAGGCCCGCGCCCAATGCGGCCTGGCGTGCCGGGGCCTGGCCGAGACCGGCAGGCAGTACGCAGCCAAACAGCACTTCTTCCACGGCGTCGCTGGACAGGCCCGCGCGCTCGACCGCCGCACGAATGGCGGCGGCGCCCAGTTGGGGCGCCGTCAGGCTCTTGAGATCACCCTGGAAACCGCCCATGGGGGTGCGCACGGCGCTGACGATGACAATCGGATCGTTGTGAGTGGTCATGTTCATGACTCCTTATTTAGCGGCCATGCGCAAGGCACCGTCGAGACGGATCACCTCACCGTTGAGCATGCTGTTTTCAATGATATGCCTGACCAGCGCTGCGTACTCGCCTGGTTTGCCCAGGCGTGGCGGGAATGGCACGCCGGCGGCCAGCGAATCGCGCACTTCCTGGGTCATGCCGGCCATCATCGGAGTTTCGAAGATGCCCGGGGCAATGGTCATCACACGGATGCCGAAGCGCGCCAGTTCACGGGCCGCCGGCAAGGTCAGGCTGGCGATCGCGCCCTTGGATGCGGCATAGGCGGCCTGGCCGATCTGGCCGTCGAAGGCGGCCGCCGAGGCGGTGTTGATGATCACACCGCGCTCGCCGTCCGCGTCCGGGCTGGCCTGGGCAATCGCCTCGGCCGCCAGGCGCAGCATGTTGAAGCTGCCGATCAGGTTGACGTTGATCACCTGGCTGAAACTGCCCAGGGCGTGTGGACCGTTTTTGCCAAGGATCTTTTCGCCCCGCACGATGCCGGCGCAGTTGACCAGGCCGTTGAGCCCGCCGAACGCCGCTACCGTGGCCTGTACCGCAGCCTGGGCAGCTTCTTCGTTGCTGATGTCGGCGACCACACTGTGGGCGCCGAGGCGCTCGGCCTGCGCTGCGACTGCTGCGGCGTTCATGTCCACCAGCATCACCTTGGCGCCAGCGGCGACCAACAGTTCAGCAGTGGCCGCACCCAGTCCCGACGCACCGCCGGTGACGATAAAAACCTTGTTTTCGATCTGCATCGTTGTTTCCTTGGATTCAAGCCTTGTTGACCGCGGCCTCTTGAGCCTTGGCGATTTCCTGGTTGCGCAAGATAAAGCGCTGCAATTTGCCGCTTGGGGTTTTCGGCAAGTCGCTGACAAATTCGATTTCACGGGGATAGGAATGCGCGGCCAGGCGCTTGCGCACATGCTGGCGCAATTCCTCGGCCAGCGCCGGCGAAGCCAGGTACTGGCCACCGAGCACGACGAAGGCCTTGACCAGTTCGGTGCGCTCCGGGTCGGGTTTGCCGACCACCGCCGCCTCGATCACCGCCGGGTGCTCGATCAATGCGCTTTCGACATCGAACGGGCCGACCCGGTAACCCGAGGTGGTGATCACGTCGTCGCTGCGACCGACGAAGCTGATGCTGCCGTCCGGGTTCAGCTCCACCGTGTCGCCGCTCAGGTAGTAGTTGCCGACAAAGGCCTTGGTCGGCGCACCGTCGTAGCCGGGGAACCAGCACATCGGCGACTGGCTGCGATCGATCGCCAGGATCCCGGGCTGGCCAACGGACAATTCGTTGTAGTTGTCGTCCAGCACCACGATGCGGTGGCCCGGCGAAGCAAAACCGGCGGCACCGACATGCACCGGATGTTCGAGGCCGTGGTGGTTGCACAGGACCATGCCCAGTTCGGTCTGGCCATAATGGTCGTGGATCACCACGCCGAGGTTGTCGGCAAACCAGCGGATCACTTCCGGGTTCAGCGGTTCGCCGGCGCTGCTGACAATGCGCAGCTTGCCTTTGATGCTACGGGCGAATTCGTCGCCGCCGGCAATCAGCAGGCGGTAGGCGGTCGGCGAGCCGGTCAGGTTGGTGATCCCGTACTTGTTGATCACCCGGCAGGTGCTTTCCAGGGTAAACGGGCCGTCGTAGAACGTGATCGGGTGACCCATGCCCAACGGGCCGGCCACACCAAAGTAGATGCCATAGGCCCAACCGGGATCGGCGACGTTCCAGAAAGCATCTTCCGGGCGCAGGTCCACGGCGTCGCGGGTGTAGCTCTGGAAGGCGACAAGGGCCTTGAGCGGCACGTACAAGGCTTTCGACGGGCCGGTGGTGCCCGAGGTGAACATCAGCAGGAACGGGTCTTCACCGCTGAGCAACACCGGTTCGCACTGATTGGAATGATTGGCCAGTTCCGCCCAGAAACTGAAGTCGCCGCGGACCAGGCCCTGGCCCTTGTTGCCAGTGACCGTGACGATGGTCGGGCAGTCGGGCACTTCGCTGAGTTTGGGCCGGTTCGTCGCATCGGTCACCACCACGGCCGCGCCGGAAGTGCCCAGGCGATGTTCCAGGGCCTTGGGGCCGAAGGCGGTGAACAATGGCTGATAGACCGCGCCGATGCGCCAGGTAGCGAGCACCACGATCAGCAGTTCTACGTTGCGCGGCAACAGCCCGGCGACCTTGTCGCCCCGCTTCACGCCCTGGGCCTTGAGGAAGTTGGCAAAACGCGCGGCCTTGTCCTGCAAGTCGCTGAAGGTGTAGGTGGCGCTTGCGCCGTCGCGCCCCTCCCAGAACAAGGCAATGCGCCCGGGCAAGGCATGCCGGTCGCAGCACTCGACACAGGCATTGAGTGCCGTCAGCGAACCATGAAGTGCCGCATCGACCGTGTGCTGATAGTTGAACTGTGAAGTCGCAGACAGGTAATCGCGCATTGCCAGAATCCCTTGGTGTTTTTATTGGGTTGGGGGAACCTACAAAATCCTCGAAATACTCGCTCCACAGGCGGCGCGGGACAATGGTCAAAGCCTTCAAGTTGCTTGACTGCTTTGGCCAAGGGGGCGGTTCTGTGTGACTTGACGGCGCTATCGCGGCCGGCATAGGCATCTACACAACTGTGGTGCGATGTTGCGCCTGTGGGCCGACCAGGAAGTTGGATTGGACCGAGTACATATCCATTTTTGCGGTAATGGCCGATAGGGGTTCCGCTCTTACAGCGGCTCACTTTTGAGAGCGCAAAAGTAAGCCGCTGTAAAAGCGGAACCATAGGAGGCCGTTACCAAAGAACCGGATATGTACTCCACCTAATCCCCCCACCGCGATAGCCATATAAGGACACGCTAGAACCGACTCAATCGGCATCGCTGAGAATCAGGCTGCGGTAGTGCCCCGGGTTGGACCCCGACCACTTGCGAAACGCCTTGTAGAACGAGCTGGTATCGGCAAACCCCAGGCGGGCGGCGATATCGCTGAAGCTGATGGCGGGTTCGGCCAGCCAGACGATCGCCAGTTCCTTGCGCACGCTGTCTTTCAAGCCCTGGTAGGTCTGTCCCTCCTCCGCCAGGCGCCTGCGCAGGGTCGAGGCCGACATGCACAGCTGTTGCGCCAGGCTTTCGGTTTCCGGCCAGGTGTGCGCCGGCAGGTGCCGCAAGTCGTGCTTGATGCGGCTGGCCAGGCTTTGGGGGTCGCGGTACTTGACCAGGATGTTGGCCGGAGCATGGGCCAGGAAGCGCTGCAGCTCTTGCACGCTGCGCTTGAGCGGCAGGTCCAGGCAGTCGGCCGCGAAGATCATCCGGGTCCGTGGCCGGTCGAATCGCAGGTTCTCGGAAAACATCACCTTGTAGTCGTCGCAGAACGGCGGCTCGGCGCACCGCAGTTCAATGGCCAGGATCGGAATCCGCCGCCCCGCCAGCCAGCAGGCCACGCCATGGACGATCATCCAGTAGGTGAAGTAGGTGAAGGCGCGGCGCGGTTGCGGGTCGTCTTCGAGCAGGACAATTTCCGCCAGGCTCTGCTGGTGCACCAGTTGCGCCGGCAGGCGCTCGAGCATCAGTGACAGAAAGCCCAGGCCGCTGTTCAGTCCCGCTGCCAGCGTCGGCTGGGCCATGGCGCACTGGCAGAGAAAGGCCAGGCTGCCGGATTTCAGCTGGCGCGGGTCCATCCCGAAGAATTCATCGTCGCGGCGGCGAGCCAGCAGGCGCCACAGCCGGGCGTATGCGGTGGCCGGTACCCGGGCGTCAGCCTCCTCCAGTAACCGCGGCTCGATGCCGACCTTGAGCAGCACTTCGTGACTGGCGGCACCCGGCTCACAGCTTTGCAACAGCGCTTCGCGCACCAGGTGAATGGAGATGGTGTCTTTTTCCGACATAAAGCGTGGCGACCCGGTTTTTATTTGACGGCCATCTTAACGTACCGGCCGGCCAGTTGGCCCTCGATGGCGCCAGAATAGGCAACATCGAAGGTGCCTGACACAGCGCCTTCGCGAGCAAGCTCAACCCCACACACCTATACCGTTAGCCTGCTTTCTTTTATCTCAGTCGCGCGCCATGATGCAGGGTACTGCCCGCCCGCGAACGAGCTCCCATGTCTGCGCAGCAAACACCCCCCGTCAGTTCCATGGCGATCACCCTGCAGATCGTCTCCATCGTGTTCTACACCTTTATTGCCTTTATCTGCATCGGCCTGCCAATTGCGGTGCTGCCGGGTTATGTCCACGATCAGCTGGGGTTCAGTGCGGTGGTGGCCGGGCTGACCATTGGCTCGCAGTACCTGGCCACCCTGCTCAGCCGGCCCATGGCCGGGCGCATGTGCGACAGCGTCGGCACCAAGCGCGCCATTGTCTATGGACTGCTGGGAATCCTGCTCAGCGGCCTGCTGACCCTGGCCTCGACCCTGTTGCAGAGTCTGCCACTGCTAAGCCTGGGCATCCTGATCGGCGGCCGGTTGTTGTTGGGGGTCGCCCAGGGCTTGATCGGCGTCGGCACCATCAGTTGGTGTATGGGCCAGGTCGGCGCGGAACACACGGCGCGTTCGATTTCCTGGAACGGCATTGCCTCCTATGGCGCGATTGCCATCGGCGCCCCACTCGGGGTGGTGATGATCGACGCTTGGGGTTTCGCCAGCCTGGGAATTGCCCTGGCCGTGCTGGCAGCGGCCGCCTTGCTGCTGATTCGCAACAAACCCTCGGTGCCGGTGATTCGTGGCGAACGCCTGCCCTTCTGGTCGGTGTTCGGCCGTATCGCGCCCTTTGGCGCCAGCCTGAGCCTGGCCTCGATCGGCTACGGCACCCTGACCACCTTCATCGCCCTGTTTTATGTCAGTCGCGGCTGGACCGGCGCGGCCTACTGCCTGACGGTGTTTGGCCTGTGTTTCATTCTCGCGCGGCTGTTGTTCATCTCCTGCATCAACCGCTTCGGCGGCTACCGTTCGGCCATTGCCTGCATGAGCATCGAGACGCTAGGCTTGGCGCTGCTGTGGCTGGCCCCTTCGACGACCGTGGCCCTGATTGGCGCCGGACTGGCCGGGTTTGGCCTGTCGCTGGTGTATCCAGCCCTTGGCGTTGAGGCCATCAAGCAGGTGCCGAGCAGCAGTCGCGGCGCCGGTTTGAGCGCGTACGCGGTGTTCTTCGATCTGGCGCTAGCGATCGCCGGTCCCTTGATGGGGGCCGTGGCGTTGAACCTGGGGTATTCGTGGATCTTCTTTGGTGCAGCGCTGTTGTCGATCAGCGGCCTGGGCCTGACCTTGCTGCTCAAGCGCAGGAGCCTGCAGGGCTAGCCACGGCGTCAGGACCCATGTTCCTCGCTGACAGTCTGTAGCCCGGCCCGGCTGGGTTTGCCCAGGGTTCGGGAGAAAAATGCGGCCGCTTCGCTGATCAGGTTGCGGTGAATGTCTTCGCGGTCGACGCCATCGGCATCGGTGCACAGGGCCGCCATGGCCAGCCGCTGTTCGGCGCTACACGGCGCCATGAACACAAAGTGCCCGGCCCCGGCCAGCAGCTTGAAGTCCGGCGCGACCGGCAGCTTGCGTGCCAGGGCCGCCGCGTTCTTGTCCACAGCCACCAGCTTGTCGCCATCACCGCTGTAGAGCAGCACCGGCACATGCACTCCTGCCAGGGTGTGCCGGCCGAACTTCAGGCTCAAAGGCGCCATCAGCATCAAGGCGTGGACCCGTGGATCGGCGACCGGTTGCAGGTCGTCACGGTCGACGATCAGTTCGCCCTGGGTGTTGCAGGCGTCGCGATCCTCTGGGCGCTCCAGGCAGTAGCGGCGCAAGCGGTCGAGGTCGGGCGTGGCCCCGGACAGAATCAATGCGGTTTCACCGCCCGCCGAATAGCCGATGACCCCGACCTGCCCGGGATTGACGAACGGCGCCAGCAACGGGTCGGCCAGCGTGGCAGTGATGGCTTCGGAAATCTGGATCGGGCGCCCGTACAGGTTGCTCAAGGTGCCAAGGCGGCTGTGGTCCTTGGAGTTGTCACCGGGATGAATCACCGCCACCACCACAAACCCCTTGCGCGCCAGCGCCGTGGCGAGGTCGTGCAGGGCCAGGGGCGTGCCGGTGTTGCCGTGGGACAACATCAGCAGCGGGAAACGGCCGATGGCGACCCGGGCATCCTGCGTTGCCTGGATCTGATAACCCTCCAGCAAGCTGGGGTGCTCGATGCCCGTCGAAGGATAAAACGCGATGGCGGACATGGGTTGCAGGTCCAGCGGGTCGAGAAAGCTCAAGGAGTGGTAACCGACGCTCCAATGTGGCGTCAATCCAGGTGCGGCGTGCACTGAATTCAGGCTGCCCAGCAGGCAAATCAGTAACAGCGCCCACAGACGCGACATGGCAGGCCTCACCTTGTTACCCGATTGGTAGAAATATCGTACTCAGCACGCTGCTGGTAAACCAACGCTGCATAACCCGGGCCAGTGTCACGCTGCACGAGCCCTTTTTTAAGCGGACACAAAAAAACTGCGCGCCTTGACCGTTTTACTCTCGATCAAAGCGCGCAGTCCAGTGGTTGACGCAAGCTTTACGCCGCGGCGAACAGCTGCTCACTGATGTGTGCCTGGGCATCGCTCATGGCTTTGCTGCGTACGTCATCGCCGTAGGCCAGGCCGTGGGCACGGACGAACTCGATGTCGGTGATGCCCATGAAACCGAGCATGACCTTCAAGTACTCTTCATGGCCGACACCGGTTGGCTGGCCGACATGCAGGCCGCCGGCGGTCGACACCACCACCACTTTCTTGTTGCCGCACAGGCCTTCAGGGCCGGCCTCGGTGTAGCGGAACGTCTGGCCGGCGACGGCGATACGGTCGAACCAGGCCTTGAGCTGGGTGGGGATGGTGAAGTTGTACATCGGTGCGGCAATCACCACCGCGTCGGCGGCAAGGAATTCGGCCAGGGTCGAAGCGCTCAGCTCGGCCTCGTGCTGTTGCGCGGCGTTGCGCAGTTCGGCGGAGGTGCCGGCGGCGACCAGGGTCGCGGCGGAAAAATGGCTGATGGCATCGCTGGCCAGGTCGCGGTAGGTCACTTGGGTGGCCGGGTCGGCGGCCAACCAGGCCTGGACCACACCCTGGCTCAACTGACGGGAAGCGGAGTTGTCGCCAAGAATGCTCGAATCGATATGCAGAAGTTTCATGTGGGATCTCCAAGTGAGGATCGCCACCGGGCGATCAAGTTGAGACAATCCTACAGGTGAATCCAATGGACGATTAGCCAGCAACAATGTGATAGTTCGTCCCACTGATAGGACAATCGAGCCCGCCATGCAAGATCTCAATGACCTCTACTATTTTGCCAAAGTGGTCGAAGCCGGCGGTTTCGCCGCCGCCGGGCGGTTGCTGGGGATTCCCAAGTCGCGGCTGTCGCGGCGCATCGCCGAGCTTGAAGAGCGCCTGGGCGCGCGCCTGCTGCAGCGTACGACTCGACAACTGAAGCTGACGGCGGTGGGTGAACGTTACTTGCGCCACTGCCAGGCCATGTTGCTGGAAGCGGAGATGGCCGACGAAGCCGTGGCCAGCATGACCAGCGAGCCGCGTGGCCGCCTGCGGGTGTCGTGCCCGGTGGGCCTGGCCCATGAGTTCCTGCCGAGCGTGATCAGCACATTTCTGGAGCGCTTCCCCCAGGTGCAACTGGAGATGCAACTGCTCAACCGCCGGGTCGACCTGGTCACCGAAGGCATAGATGTGGCCTTGCGGGTCCGCGAGCTGGGCGACGAGGCCCCCTTCCTCGTGACCCGCCGCCTGCGCCAGGCGCAAACGGTGATCGTCGCGACCCCGGCGTTCTTGCGCGAGCGCCAGATCAACCACCCAGACGACCTCAAGAATGTGCCAGTGCTCGGTGCCCTGGAAGCCGACCGCCTGGTGCATTTGCGCATGCTCGACGAGCACGGGCACAGTTGCGACTTGAGCCTGGAGGCGCGCCTGGGCATCGATGACTTTGTCGTGCGCAAGGCCTGCACCCTCGCCGGGCTGGGCTTCACCATTTTGCCGATGCTGTATTGCGAACAGGAACTGGCCGACAGCACGCTGGTGCAACTGCTGCCTCAATGGTCGCTGCCCGGTGGCTGGCTGCAGGCGGTCTATCCCCATCGGCGCGGCGTGTTGCCGGCGGTGCGGGCCTGGATCGACCATCTGACTGAATCATTCAAAAGCTGTGGAGACCGACTGCTATGAAGGCCAAGGTGATGAGCGAACAACAGGTCGCCGATTTCTGCCTGACCCTGCCCGGGGCCCGGGAAGACTACAAATGGGGTGGCGTGCGGGTGTTTTCGGTCGCGGGCAACAAGATGTTCGCCCTGCAGAACCTGCGGGGCGACTCATTGGCGTTCAAGGTGGACAAGGAGCTGTTCCTGGGCCACGTCGACCGCCCGGGGATAGGGCCGGCGCCCTATCTGGCGCGCGCCCAGTGGATCATCATGCAGCTCCCCTACCCGCTAGGAACCGCAGAGCTGCAGGGCTTGTTGCAACGCTCCCACCAACTGGTGGTGAGCAAATTGCCCAAGCGGCTGCAGGTCGGCTTGCTGCTTTAAAACAGGCGGAAAAAACCGGCACCGAGAAACAACTGGTCGATCCAGAACACCTGGTGCGCCAGCACGATGATCCAGAACACAACCTGGAACGACACCTTGCGGGTCTTGTGGCGGAACACTTGCTGGGCAAGCAGGGCCCCCGGCCAACCGCCCGCCAGTTCCACCGCATGCAGGACGTTTTCCGGGGTACGCCATTGCTCGGCGCGGGCCTTGCGCTTGTCGGCCCAGTACAGCAGGAACGCCACGACGCTGACCACGCCGTAGGCTGCCAGCGCCAATGGCGACCCACCGCGCAGCCACAGCAGGCTGGCACCGAACAGCGGCAAGGCGCAGAGGGCCAGGAAGATCAGGCCCTTGAGCCGCGGATGCTGGATGGCACCGCCGTTGCTGTGAGCGTTCACGCCTTGGCCGCCGCCCAGTCGATCCAGCCGAACTGCCAGGTCGCCAGGATCAACAAACCGAAGGCAATCCGGTACCAGGCAAACGCTGCGTAGCTATGGCTGGCGATAAATTTCAGCAGGCCCTTGACCGCGATCATCGCGAAAATGAACGCAGTGACAAAACCCACAGCGAACACCGGCAGGTCCGAGGCCTGGAACAGGTCACGGTACTTGTAGCCCGAGTACACCGCGGCGCCGACCATGGTCGGCATGGCCAGGAAGAACGAGAACTCGGTAGCCGCCTTGCGCGACAGGCCGAACAGCAGGCCGCCGATAATGGTCGAGCCGGAACGCGAGGTCCCCGGGATCATCGCCAGGCACTGGGTGAAGCCGATTTTCAGTGCATCTTTCCAGGTGATGTCATCGACTGTCTCGGCGCGCACGCTGTGCTGGCGACGCTCGGCCCAGAGCATCACGACCCCGCCCACCACCAGGGCCGTGGCCACGGTGATCGGGTTGAACAGGTAATGGTGGATCAGGTCGGCGAAAATCACCCCCAGCACCACCGCCGGCAGGAAGGCAATCAGCAGGTTAGCGGTGAAGCGCTGCGCATTGCGCTGGGTCGGCAGGCCAATGACCACGTCGAGGATCTTGCGGCGAAACTCCCAGACCACCGCCAGAATCGCCCCGAGCTGGATGATGATGTTGAATGCCATCGCCCGCTCGCCACCAAAATCGAGCAAGTCCGCCACGATAATCTGGTGCCCGGTACTGGAAATCGGCAAGAACTCGGTCAGCCCCTCTACAACCCCAAGAATCAACGCCTGTATGGCCGTCCAAAGATCCATCAATCCCCCATGAAGCGATGCCCCAGGCATGCCACGTTATCTAGTTTTTTTGGTGTTCACTGCGCTCAGCGTAGCTGAATGGCAAGGCGTACAGGATCTACCGGAACCGGTAAAAATCCTGTGAAAAATCAGCACGGATTCAGGTTTTACCGTGCGCGGCCGAAATCCTATCAGACATGCCCGCTCGGCGCTGCGCCGTCATAGGACTTCAGTCGCATTGGCGTAGTGGCAAAAGCATGTCTTTATGCTGGCGCTGGTTGATGACAAGAATAAGAACCTGGAGTGACGCACTATGAACAGCTTGCGCAGTATGTCGATCAGCCGGCGGTTGTGGCTCATCCTGGTAGTGGCTGTGCTGATGCTCTTGGCCCTGGGTTTGCTGATGCTCAAGCAGATTCACGACGACCTGTATCAGGCCAAGGCAGAAAAGACCCGCCATGTGGTTGAAGCGGCCAGCGGCGTGCTGGACTACTACCGGCAGTTGGAAACCGCCGGCACCCTGACCCGCGAAGCAGCGCAGCAGCAGGCCCTGAGCGTGATCCGTGGCTTGCGTTATGAGCAAAGTGACTACTTCTGGATCAATGACCTGACCCCGGTGATGGTCATGCACCCCACCAACCCCAAGCTGGACGGCCAGAACCTGTCGGCGATCAAGGACCCGGACGGCTTTGCCCTGTTCAACGAGATGGTGGCCATCGCCAAGGCCAAGGGCGCGGGGATGGTCGACTATCGCTGGCCCAAACCTGGCGCCAGTACCCCGGTGCAGAAAACCTCCTACGTCAAGCTGTTCGAACCCTGGGGCTGGGTGATCGGTTCGGGCGTCTACATCGACGACATGCAGTCTCGAGTTCCGCAGCCAGGTAGCAGAAGCCTCGCTGGTGGGCCTGGGCATTGCGGCGCTGATGGCCCTGCTGGTGATGCTGATTGCCCGCAGCATTGTGCGGCCGCTGCAGGAGGCCGTGGACGCCATGGCCAACATCGCCAGCGGCGAAAGCGACCTGACCCGCAACCTCGACACCCACGGCCAGGACGAAGTGACCGAGTTGGCCAGGCACTTCAATGCCTTCACCACCAAACTGCGCGGGGTGATCAGCCAGCTGCAGGTCTCGGCCAGTGCCCTGGACCAATCCTCCACGGACCTGGGTGATAACGCAGCGCAAGCCCAGTCCCGCAGCCAGCAGCAGTCGCAACAGATGGAACTGGTGGCAACCGCCATCAATGAAGTGACCTACGGCGTACAGGATGTCGCCAAGAATGCCGAGCACGCGGCCAGCGAAATGCGCGACGCCCAGGCGCAGGCGCAACAGGGCCAGGTCAACATTGACGGCAGTCTGCAGCAGATCGACCAGTTGTCCGCCACCATCGAACAGGCGGTGCAAGTGATTCGTACCCTGGCCAGCGAAAGCACACAGATCGGTAGCGTGCTGGAGGTGATTCGCTCCATCGCCGAGCAGACCAACCTGCTGGCCCTCAACGCCGCCATCGAAGCGGCCCGGGCCGGCGAGCAGGGCCGCGGTTTTGCCGTGGTGGCCGACGAGGTGCGCCTGCTCGCGCAGCGCACGCAGAAATCCACCGCGCAGATCCAGGCAATGATCGAGCGCCTGCAGAACCATTCGGAGGCGGCCGTGCAGGTGATCGGCGACAGCAGCCGCGCCTCCCAGTTGACCATTGAACAGGCAGGGCTTGCCGGTGCCAGCCTGCATGCCATCGGCCAGGCGCTGCACAACCTCAATGGCCTCAACGCGTCCATCGCCAGCGCCACCCTGCAGCAGGCCCATGTGGTCGAAGACATCAACCAGAACGTGACCCAGGCCGCCGGCCTCTCCCACAGCACCGCCCTGGCGGCGCAGCAATCGAGTGCGGCGAGCGTGCACCTGAAAGCACTCAGCGAGCAGCTCAATGGGCTGCTCAGGCAGTTTCGGGTGTAGTGGCGTGAATCCTGTGGGAGAGAGCCCTTGATGTGCGGCCCTGCTGTACAATCGGCGCCCTCTCCGACTTCCCCAAGGAACCGCCATGTCCGGGCTTGAACTGTTTGCCGCCACGCTGGGCGTGATCGCCGTCTGGCTGACAGTCAAACAGAATCCCTGGTGCTGGCCGATCGGCCTGGTCATGGTGTTGCTCTACAGCTGGATTTTTTTCGAGGTCAAACTCTACTCGGACATGTTGCTGCAGGTGATCTACGCCGGTTTGCAGCTGTACGGTTGGAGACAGTGGACCCGCGGCGGCGACAGCCACCAAGGGCGCAAGGTCACACGCCTGGGCACTCCCAGAGTGGTGCGCGACCTGGCCCTGGGGGCCGTTGGCAGTCTGTTGCTGGGTGCGGCCATGGACCATTGGACCGATGCCGCGCAGCCCTGGCTGGATGCCGCGTTGACCGGCTTCAGCCTGGTGGCCCAGTGGTGGATGGCGCAAAAGCGCGTGCAGTGCTGGCCGTTGTGGATCGCCGTGGATGTGATCTTCGTCGGGCTGTTCCTCTACAAGGGCCTGTACCTGACGGCGGCCCTCTACGCGCTGTTTACCCTGCTGGCGGTCCATGGCCTGCGCGAATGGCGAGCCGATCCGGCGCTGCGCACATGAAGGTGCTGGTCCTGACCGGCCCCGAGTCCAGCGGCAAGAGCTGGTTGTCGGCCGAGCTGCACAGGCATTTCGGTGGGCTGCTGGTGGGTGAGTATGTGCGCTACTTCATCGAACAGAACCCGCGTGATACCTGCCTGGCCGACATCCCGCAGATTGCCCGGGGGCAACTCGACTGGGAGGATGGCGCCCGCGCGCAACAGCCGGCCTTGTTGATTCTCGATACTCACTTGCTGAGCAATATGCTCTGGAGCCAGACCCTGTTTGGCGACTGCCCGCCCTGGATCGAGGATCAATTGCTCGCCCGCCACTACGACCTGCACCTGTTGCTGTCCCCGGAAGTCGTGGCCTGGACCGACGACGGCCAACGTTGCCAACCACAATTGGGGCAACGCCTGGCGTTCTTCGAAGCCACCCGCAATTGGTTGCAGCAGCACGAGCGCACGCTGCAGATTGTCGAGGGCGACTGGGCCCAACGGCGCCGCCTGGCATTCGCGGCGGTAGAGCAATTGCTCAAGAGTTGACCCCCTGAACCAGCCTTCTCTCCCCCGTTTCACCCCGGTTTCGGGGCACAAGTGTCCATTCCTGAAACACATCCATACGGCGTAACAGCCGGTATCAGGGGGTTCACGGCCTTGTCACGCGCACTGTTACACCGCTGATACAGCTGCGCCACACCCCTTGTTCCAGAGCGTTACAACGCCTGCTGCCATGCGCCGGCAGGGTCCCCTGTCTCACGCTTGATACAGTGCTGACCGGTCATTGTCCGCTCGAATCGCCAAGTCGTTGAATCTATGTAGAAAACCAAAAGCGGCACGGCTTCTGCTCTCTCCCTGACAACGCTGACAGGGCCAGCGATAGAAGATAAGGAGTGCCGACATGGAGAATTACGATAAAGGCTTTACCCGCCTGCTGATGTTCGGATGCGCACTGAGCTCCGTGCTCAGCTTGCCGGTCCAGGCAGAGGGTAATGGCGTCATCGTGCTTCAACGTGACGTCCAGCCTCGCGCCATCGGCAGACAACCTTTCGCCAAAGACCCCTACCCCACCACCGTCAACGCCAACCCGTCCGATCGAGTGGTACAGGCCACCAACCACGAACTGAGTGACGGCGACTTTGCCGGCATCAACAGTGGCTACCGGGTCATCAATCAAAACGTTGTACCCAACCCCAACAGTGGCGCCGGGATCAACGTGCTGACCAACCCCAATGGTCTGCCCGGCATGTCAGCCGGACACGGCGGCGGCAGTGGCAATGCGATCTCCGGCACCATCACTCGCACCATCAATATCGGCCTGTCGCCTTTGACCAACATGGGGAAATGAGATGAAGCGCACCCTGATCTTCATTGCCCTGCTGGGCAGTACCTGTGCGATGGCCGACTCCGGTGTCAATGCAGTGAACAACGCGACCCTGAGCAACTCCGGGGCGAACTACAAAGGCAACATGATGATGAACCAGGCCGCCGGCGACCAGCAACAACAGGTCAACAGCCGCGCCATTGCGATCGGTACCGAGGCTTCGGCCAGCGGCAACCTGCGCCAGACCATCACCACGCCTGCCGACCGCTCGATGAACGCAACCAGTGCCATCACCGGCAACGCATTCAGTAACGGCAACGGCGCACTGGGAGTCAACCAGTCGGCCGGCGCCAACAACCAGATGATCAATGCCATGCGGATCAGCGTTAGCGCGGTACCGCAAAGCATCGACGACAGCGTCCTGTCCCAACAGAACGTGGCGCTGTTACCAGACTCAGGAGCAACTGGCACTTCGCAAGGCAGCCGCCAGGTCGTTACCAGCGACCAGGCCTTCACCGGCAGCCGAGGAGTGATTCAGGTGAACCAGAGTGCAGGGGTGGGGAACCGAATGGCTAACACCCTGAGCATCCGGGTCGCTGACTGACCCAACCGCAGTGCGATTAGACAAGTACCAACACTTAACCAACTAATAAGCACGGAGAAACACCATGAAACCTACAACAGCTCTGAAACCACTGGTTTTCGCTCTGGCAGCGGTCATGGCAATGGCGGCTCAGGCCGATGGCGGCAAACGTCATCATCCTACTAAACCACAAGGTCCAACCCTGGATCAGATCCTGTCCATCACCGCCGGTGCTGGCGCCGCGATCCTGGACGTACAGGACAGCAGCGACAACAGCGTGCTCAACCAAGGCACCCAAAACAACGCCAAGGCCGATAGCTCGCTCAATGGCTCCAACGGCAACATGGGCGCCAACGTTGCAGCCGGTACTGGCAACCAACAAGACAACGCTGCGGCCATCGCCACCGCCGATGAAAAATTCATCTTCGGCAGCGCCGTTGCAATCTCCAGCGCCACGCAAACCAATACCGACAACTATGTAAAAAACCACTCCACCCAAAACAACGCTACGCTTAACAACTCAGCCAACAACGGCTCCGGCAACATTGGTGTCAACGTGGCTGCTGGCGACTTCAACCAACAGAAAAACAACCTGGCCATTGCTGTATCGGCCGGTCGTATAGCCACCGCGGCTGCTGCGGCCAACCAGACCTCCACCGGCCTGGATGTCGACAACAAAGCTGATCGCGTGACCAAAGTGGTTGACCTCAAAGGCAGCTTCAAAGCCAACGGCAGCTACAAAGGCACCGGCTACGGCACCATTGACGGTGGCAAAGGTGGTCATGACGACGACGATCGCTATGGCGGCGGCGGCAACAAAGATCAGAAATTCACCTTCAAAGAACAAGGAAGTATCGAGCTGGCTGGCTACTGGACTCAGCAAGTGCTGACCAAAGATGGCTGGAAAAACCCAGTGGTGAACAATGCTTCGATGACCGGTTCCATGAACGGCTTCTCGGGTAACGGCGGTGCCAACGTTGCAGCAGGCGTGGGCAACCAACAAAGCAACTCGCTGTCCATCGCTGCAGGCTGCAAAGCTTGCCCAGGCGGCAACAGCTTCTAACTGCGAAGACCAAGGAAGCCCCGGCAACGGGGCTTTTCTTCAGACCCTACAAGGCGTATCGACCATGCGTGTTGCTGCCCTCTCACTGTTGCTTTGCCTGTCTGGCCTGACTCAGGCCGCACAGATGCCAGTGGCCGCCCTTCCCGGCGGCGTTATGGTTTACAAGGACGTGCAAAGCCTGCGCGAGCGCAAATTCGCCGACCTGGTCCAACAAAAAACCGATTTCAGTTGTGGCGCTGCCGCGCTGGCAACGGTGTTACGCCAGGCTTACTGGTTGGATGTCGATGAAGAGCACGTCATCAAAGGCATGTTGGTCAACGCTGACCAGGACCTGGTGAGAACCCAGGGCTTTTCCATGCTGGACATGAAGCGCTACATAGAAAGCATCGGCATGCGTGCCCGGGGCTACCGGATCCCTCCGGAAAAACTGGAAGCGGTCACGATTCCCGTAGTGGTTCTGATGGACATTCGTGGTTACAAGCACTTCGTGGTGTTACAGCGGGCAGAAAAAGACTGGGTGTACATCGGTGATCCGGTCCTGGGCCACAAACGTTACGCACACGAAGACTTTGTCAAAGGTTGGAACGGCATTGTGTTTGCCATCATCGGCCCCGGCTACGACAAGGCCAACGCCTTGCTCGACCCACCGACGCCGCTGACTGCCAAGAACAAACTGGATAACTTCAACCCTGTCAAAGATGCCGAACTTATGGATTTCGGGTTTATTCAGAGCGATTTCTTCTAGGCGCTCAAAAAAGATAAAGGAGCAGCTGGACGCTCCAGGAGCCGAAGATGAAAACTTCACATTGGGTGGTCGCCGCATGCTTGGCTGCGAGCTTTCCGACGCTCACCTACGCAAGCTTTACCCCGATAGAGATCAAAGACTCAGAACTGGCGCAGCTACGCGGCCGTTACGTCATGCCCGGTCGGATTATCAGCTTTGGCGTGGTCATGAGCAGTACCTGGCGCAATGCCAGTGGCGACATCATCGGTGCTTCCAGCACCCTTCAGATTCAGTCCTCGACGGTCAAACCCGAGTTTTATGTGTCTACCGTGAATGTGCCGGGCCAAGGTGGTCATACGCCACAACAAGGCACCGGCAACGTGATCGGTGGTAGCGCCTTGAGCACCACCCAGGGCATCACCCAGACCGTGCGTGCAGCAGGCGATGGTAACAGTGCCTACAACGATATCGGCATCAACGTCAAAGAAGCCTCCAGCGCCCCGGCGCCGCTCACTGCGCCTGCGGGCAGCCAGGTACTGACCGCGGGTAACACCATCAATGCTAGCAACGGTGCCGGCTCGATCGCCGTGACAGCCGCCAGCGGCGGCATTCAGATGGCCATCTCGGCCAACAACAATCAGGGCAACGCCCTGCAGCAGGTCGCCCAGGGTGGGCTGCTGCAAAACACCCGGCTGCTGGGCAACAGCAACGTGGTGAACAACTTGACTCAACTCAACGTAGTTCTCAATAACAACGGGCCAAGTCCTGGCGCATTGGATTGCAACCTCAGCCAGCTCAAAGGCCTACGCAACATGGGATATTGAACTACGCTGACTTTCGACCATTGGGCTCAAAGGGACGGCTTATTTCATGTATCGATCGGTGTCATTACGCGCGGTTGTTTGCCTAAGTACTCTATTTCCCGCTGCGCTACTGCAAGCGGCGCCCAACTCGGACGTAGAGACCCTTAAACAGGAACTTCTGGAGCTCAAGCAACGCTACGAAGTCCAGCAAAGAGCCCTGGCGGTACTCGAACAGCGAGTCCGCCAGGTTGAAGAGCAACCGGCCGAGCCACCACCCAAACGCTTGGCCAAATCGCCCGCCGACATGCGCGGCAATACCCAGGTCGCCGGTACAGGCGCCGGGGCAGCTTCGGGCGGAGCCGCAGGGGGCGGTGGTGCCAAGGGCAGTTCCTACGGCCAGTCGCTGGCAGACGACACCCAACCGGCCCAGAGCGTGTCGAACCTCTATGACGAAGCCAGCGGCTTCTTCGGGGGCGGCAAATTCAGCTTCGAGACCGGCGTGACCTATGCCCGCTATGACACACGCACCTTGATTCTCAACGGCTTCCTGGCCCTGGACTCGATTTTCCTCGGCAACATCAACCTGGACCGAATCAAGGCGGACAACTGGACCTTCGACCTGACCGGTCGCTATAACCTGGACAACCGTTGGCAATTCGACGTCAACGTGCCGGTGGTCTATCGCGAGTCGACCTACCAGTCCGGCGGTGCCTCGGGCGGCGCGGCGAACGTGACATCCGAGGAAACCGTGACCCAGGATCCGACCATTGGTGACGTCAACTTCGGTGTTGCCTACAAGTTCCTCGACGAGTCGGTCAACTCTCCAGATGCGGTGTTGACCCTGCGCGTCAAGACGCCGACCGGCAAGGAGCCATTCGGCATCAAGTTGCGTCAGGTCGACAGCAACAACAATCTGTTCATCCCGGATGACCTGCCAACCGGGAACGGTGTGTGGTCGATTACCCCGGGGATTTCCCTGGTCAAGACCTTCGACCCGGCCGTGCTGTTCGGCTCCCTGTCCTATACCCACAACCTGGAGGAATCGTTTGACGACATCAGCTCTACTGTCAACGTCGATACACCGGGTAAAGTCCGTTTGGGCGACAGCTTCCAGATTGGCGCCGGTATCGCGTTTGCCTTGAACGAAAAAATGAGTATGTCGTTCTCGGTCTCCGACCTAGTGCAAAAAAAGAGCAAGCTCAAACCTGATGGCGGTGACTGGCAGTCGGTGACGTCCAGCGACGCCAACGCCGGCTACTTCAACGTCGGCATGACCGTGGCGGCCAGCGACAACCTGACCATCGTCCCCAACCTGTCGATCGGCCTCACCGACGATGCGCCGGACTTCACCTTCAGCCTGAAATTCCCTTACTACTTCTAAGCCCCGCAAACGCCAGGGCCCGCTGCGATCTACTTCGCAGCGGGCCCTGGCGTTTCACCGCGCCCTAGCGGATCTGGTGCTTGTGCAGCAATCGGTAGAACGTTGGCCGGGACACCCCCAGCACCCGGGCGGCGACACTGAGGTTATCGCTGTGCCGGTTCAACACATCACACAAGGCCTGGCGTTCGGCCCGGGTCTTGTAGTCCTCAAGGGTGCCCATGGGCGTGGCGATCGCCTGGTGGCTGATCAAGCCCAGGTCCCGCGCCTCGATCTGCCGGCCTTCGGCCAGCACCAGGCCGCGACGCACCCGGTTCGCCAACTCACGGACATTGCCCGGCCAATCGTGCTTGCCCATGGCCACCAGGGCGTCCTCGCTGAAACTGCGGGGCCGGCGTCCGGTTTCCAGGCTATAGAAGTGGGAGAAATGGTTGGCCAGCATCGACAAGTCGCCATGGCGCTCACGCAAAGGCGCGGTCACCACCTGCAGGACATTGAGCCGGTAGTACAGGTCTTCACGAAAACGCTTGGCTTCGATGGCCGACTCGAGGTTGACGTGAGTGGCCGCCAGGACCCGCACATCCACGGGTATCGGCTGGCTGCCCCCTACCCGCTCGATGTGCTTTTCCTGGAGGAAGCGCAACAGGTTGGCTTGCAACTCCAGCGGCAGGTCGCCGATTTCGTCGAGAAACAACGTACCGCCATTGGCGGCCTCGATGCGCCCGATCTTGCGCTGGTGGGCGCCGGTGAAGGCGCCCTTCTCATGGCCAAACAACTCGGACTGGATCAGATGTTCGGGGATCGCCCCACAGTTGATCGCCACAAAAGGCTTGTTGTGGCGTTGCGACTGACGGTGCAGGGTCCTGGCCACCAGTTCCTTGCCGGTGCCGCTTTCGCCACGGATCAACACTGGCGACTCGGTTGGCGCCAGCTTGCTGAGCAGTTTGCGCAGCTCCCGAATCGGCTTGCTGTCGCCCAGCAGTTCGTGCGCCGGCTGGTCGACATGGATCGTCCCCTGGCCGCGCAAGCGCGCCATGCCAAAGGCCCGGCCCAAGGTGACTTGGACCCTGGAGACGTCGAACGGCAAGGTATGAAAGTCGAAGAACCATTCACAGACAAAGTCGCCGACGTTCTGCAGGCGCAACACTTCCTGATTCAATACGGCAATCCACTCGGTGCCGCTGCGGCTGATGAGGTCCTTGACCGCTTCGGGCCGCTCCAGGTGAAAGGGTTGCAGGCGCAGCAGGCCGACGTCGCAACTGCGGTCGACGGCGTTTTCCAGGCTACAGCTGTCGACATCCCAGCCGATGGCACGCAGACCGGGCAACAACTGGTGGCAATCGTCACAGGGATCCACCACCAATAGACGGCGTAGTGCAGGGGCTTCGAGCATGACTGTTCCTTGGCGCCAAATTATGGAAAAGTTATTAGAAACAGTCGTTTGGCGGACCTGGGTGTAACATTAGCAAGAACTTGACAGGGTCTTGTATCGTTTAACTATAAGGTTAATTACGTTTTAGTTATAAGCAACCTGTTGCTTAGCAACCTATCGACTCCCAACCTTTCATTCAGCTTTCAAAGTGTCCGCCAATACCGAGCATATGGAAGAAAGTTTAAATTTCTTTCAATTATGTGTGACCTGCCTGATGGTTGCGCGCATCAGTACAAGTAACCAGCCGAACGGTAAGCCCAACCGACGGCACATCACTTGATTGGGCACTACGAGAGAAGACCCCATGAACGCCCCGCTCCGTCTCAACGAAGCTCTTTTGATTGCCGACCACGCATTTACTCCTTTCCAATGCGTGGCCTGGGCCCCACAGGATGGCACTGGCGAGCTGACGCTGACCGTGATCGACCGTACCAGCACCCCGATCGAACGCAAGCAAGTGCCGTGCAGCATTTACACCGACCCGGTACAACTCGAGTCCCTGCTCAAGCAGGCGCGTGCCGAATTGAGCGAAGAAGGCTACCAGTTGCAATCCTGGACCATGCCGCAATAAAACAGCGCGCGGGTCACCGACCTCGGTGGCCCGCCTGTTTATCGAGATAACTTCCTGGCCTCCCCTGCCGCTATCTCGGTTTAGTCCTCGTTAGTTAGTCAGAAAAACTCTGCTTAATTAACGATGAGCGGTCGCTTTTCACGGTCAAACCCAACTTCGGTTCGCAAAGACACTGTTCTGGCACATAACGCCGCTCCGCCTGTAATTTCTGACAGTTGTGCATTATTTGAATCAGCGCTTGAATGTTTCCTTCATGAAGTCCTCCTCCTCAGCTTCCGGATCAGGTCGACTCGCAAGGAGAAGCGACATGTCCATCCACGCCATTCACAGCGCCCTGGCATTCCGTATCCCTACAGATACGGCCGGCCAACTCGACAGCCGTTTTGCCTGCGCCGGCAAAGCCTGGGTCGATTTCCCCGGCAGCCTGTGGAGCCTGGCCAATGACGTGACCGTCGACAGCCAGGGCCGTTTGCTGGTCGCGGCCAAGGTCGGCCTGGACCACGGCTGCCACTTCGGCCTGGCCCGCCTGCACGCAGACGGCTCGCCGGACCTGAGCTTTGGCACCTTGGGCAGCCGGGTCGGACAATTCGCGCCCGGCCTGGAGTCCACCGGCGGCAAGGTGCTTGCCTTGGCCGATGGACGCATCCTGTTATCGGGCCATGTGTATGAAAGCCTCCACCGCACACTCCCTGCCCTCGCCTTGTTCGATCACCAGGGTCGTCTGGACCCCACGTTCGGCGACCGCGGCGTGCAGGTGGTGCGCCTGTCGGGCAACCTGTCCCTGGGGCTGCGCGACGCTTGGCTGCCTCCTGGCGTACCCGGCGCGGAAGCCTGCGACGTTCAGGTACAAGCCGATGGGCGGATCCTGCTGCTGGCCAATCACCATTTCGAGTTTGCAGATCATGTAGGCGTGCTGATTCGCCTGGAGCCAGACGGCCGCCTGGACACCTCGTTCAATGGCCGGGGATTTGTCATGGTCCGCCACCTACTGCTCAACACTTGGCTGTCCAGCATCCTGGTGCAGCACGATGGCGCGATTGTGGTTGCCGGCTCGATCGACCTGCCCCAAGAAGGTTTACTGGCACGCTTCGACAAGGATGGCCGCCTGGATAGCAGTTTTGCCGAACACGGCTTCCTGAGTTTCCGCGCCCAGGGCCGCAGCGCCCAGGTCAGCCAGGTCGTGCAACACCTGGACGGCCACTTGCAGTGCTTTGGCAGCAGTCGCGACCCGATGCACTGCCTGTCCCTGAAGGTACGTCGCGATGGCCGTCCAGACACGACGAACAACGCCGGCCATGCCCGACTCACGCAGATCGCCAATGTCCCCAGCCAATGGACCGCGGCAACGACCTGCACGGATGGCCGGGTACTCAGCGTGGGCGCCACCATTGGCGGGGTCGAGGCAGATTTCCTGATCGCGCGGCACCTGGCCGACGGCCGCCCGGACCTGGATTTCGGGCAAGGTAACGGCTGGGTTCGCACCCGCCTGGGACATAGCCTGGACACGGCGACCTCAGTGGTGGTGCAGGCGGACGAAGGTATCGTGGTCGGCGGCTACTCGCTGGACGGTCATTATCGGGCCGTGCTGGTGCGCTACCGGGCTTGATCCTGGGCGCTCATGAACAACAATAAAATTCAAGAACTTGATCTTGTCCGAGTGTTACGGCAAGTTGCGCGCTTCTTAATCAAAGGAGCAGCCGATGTCCGGTTCAATGGCCCAGGCGTTTGCGCATAATTTCCTCGGGCATTCGCCGCGCTGGTACAAGGCGAGCATTCTCGCTTTCCTGATACTCAACCCCTTGCTGCTGTGGACTGCAGGCCCGGTAGTCGCTGGATGGTTGCTGGTTGCCGAGTTCATCTTCTGCCTTGCCATGGCGCTCAAGTGCTACCCCTTGATGCCAGGCGGCTTGCTGATGGTCGAGGCGCTGCTGCTGGGCATGACCACGCCCCAGGCGCTGTATGACGAGTTGCAACACAACTTCCCGGTGATCCTGCTGCTGATGTTCATGGTGGCCGGGATTTATTTCATGAAGGACCTGCTGCTGTTCCTGTTTTCCCGGCTGTTGCTGGGCGTTCGCTCCAAGGCCGTACTGGCGCTGCTGTTCTGCTTTCTCTGCGCCTTCCTTTCGGCGTTTCTCGATGCCTTGACCGTGACGGCGGTGATCATCAGCGCGGCCGTGGGGTTTTACTCGGTCTATCACCGCGTCGCCTCGGGCAACGATCCGCGCCAGAACAGTGCGTTCACTGAAGACCACGACCTGCCGGCACTGCACCACGAAGACCTCGAACAGTTTCGCGCCTTCCTGCGCAGCCTGCTGATGCACGGCGCGGTGGGGACCGCCCTGGGTGGTGTGTGCACCCTGGTCGGCGAACCACAGAACCTGCTGATTGGCCATGAAATGGGCTGGCACTTCGCAGAGTTTTTCCTCAAGGTCGCGCCGGTCTCCATGCCGGTAATGGCCGCCGGCCTGGTGACCTGTGTGCTGCTGGAGAAACTGCGCTGGTTCGGTTACGGCACCCTGCTCCCGGACAACGTACGCCGGGTGTTGGCCGACTACGCGGCGCAGGACAACGCTGAACGGACTGCCCGCCAGCGCGCAGCCTTGTTGGTGCAAGGCGCAGCGGCCATGATCCTGATTGTCAGCCTGGCGCTGCACGTGGCTGAAGTGGGTTTGATTGGCCTGATGGTGATTGTGCTGATCACTTCGCTGACCGGGATTACCGATGAGCATCGCCTCGGCAATGCCTTCAAGGACGCCATGCCCTTCACCGCACTGCTGGTGGCGTTTTTTGCCGTGGTGGCGGTGATTCACGACCAGCAACTGTTCACCCCGTTGATCCAGTGGGTGCTGGCCCTGCCTGCCGAGCAGCAACCGGGCATGTTGTTCATCGCCAACGGCCTGTTGTCGGCGATCAGCGACAATGTGTTCGTGGCGACCATCTACATCACCGAGGTCAAGCAGGCGTTCCTCGCCGGCCACATGAGCCGCGAGCACTTCGAGACCCTGGCGATCGCCATCAACACCGGCACCAACCTGCCCAGCGTCGCCACTCCCAACGGTCAGGCCGCGTTCCTGTTCCTTTTGACCTCAGCGGTTGCCCCGCTGATTCGCCTGTCGTACGGGCGCATGGTGTGGATGGCATTGCCCTACACCGTGGTGATGGGTGGACTGGGCTGGTATGCGGTGAGTTACTGGCTGTAGCTTTCGCGGACAAATGCCACGCCCCCTGTAGGCGCGAGTTTGCTCCTACAGGGGGCGTGGCATAGGGGTTAGCCCAGGCTGTGCCACACCCGGCCGTCGCGGGCCAGCAGTTCGTCCGCGGCGCTTGGGCCGTCGGTGCCGGCGGCATAGGCCTGGACGCTGGCATCTTCCTGCCAGGCATCGAGGAAGGGTTGTACCGCACGCCAGCCGTTTTCGATGTTGTCGGCGCGCTGGAACAGGGTCTGGTCGCCGGTCAGGCAATCGTAGATCAAGGTTTCATAGCCCGTGGAGGGCTGCATTTCGAAGAAATCCTTGTAGGCAAACCCCAGTTCGATGTTGGCCATGTCCAGCGCCGGTCCCGGGCGCTTGGCCAACAGGTCGAACCACATGCCTTCATTGGGCTGGATCTGAATTCTGAGGTAAGTCGGTTCGAGTTCATCGACTTCCGTATCGCGAAACTGCGCGTAGGGCGCAGGTTTGAAGCAGATTGCAATTTCCGTGTCACGCACGCTCATGCGCTTGCCGGTGCGCAGGTAGAACGGCACGCCGACCCAACGCCAGTTGTCGATCATCACCTTGAGCGCGACGAAGGTTTCCGTGGTGCTGTCAGGCGCCACCTTCGGCTCCTCGCGATAACCGGCCACCGGCTGGCCGCCGCTGTCTCCCGCGCTGTACTGGCCACGGACCGAATTGGCACGTGCCTCAGCCGTTGACCAGGGACGAATCGCCCCCACCACCTTGGCCTTTTCACCGCGGACCGCATCGGCGCCAAACGCCGCCGGCGGCTCCATGGCAACCATGGCCAACAGCTGGAACAGGTGATTGGGCACCATGTCGCGCAAGGCGCCAGTGTGCTCGTAAAAACTGCCACGGGTTTCAACGCCGACGGTTTCCGCGGCGGTGATCTGTACGTGGTCGATGTAATGATTGTTCCAGAACGCCTCGAACAGGCTGTTGGAAAACCGGCTGACCAGAATGTTCTGCACGGTTTCCTTGCCCAGGTAGTGGTCGATCCGGTAGATCTGCTTTTCCGTCATCACCTTGAGCAGGCACGCATTCAAGGATTCGGCGGTGTGCAGATCGGAACCGAAAGGCTTTTCGATCACCACCCGACGGAAAGCCTCCGGGCCCTCCTCCAGCAGCCCGGCCGAACCGAGTTGGCGCACCACTTCGCTGAAGAAACGCGGCGCGGTGGCCAGGTAGAACACCGCATTGCCTGTGCCGCTCTCGGCGATTTTCGTCGCCAGCGCCTGGTAGGTGCCGGCGTCGAGAAAGTCACCCTGGACGTAGCTGATGCCCTTGGCCAGCTTGGCCCAGAGCGCCGGGTCCAGGGAGTCATGGCCGTTGCCGACCTTGCTCGCCGCCTCGTTGCGGATGAAGTCTTCGAGTTTTTTCGCGAAGTCGACATCGCTGATGGCGTTGTGATCCACCCCGATGATCCGCAAGCCGTCCCCCAACAACCCGTCGCGACTGAGGTTGTACAGCGCTGGCATCAGCAAACGCTTGACCAGGTCGCCATGGGCACCGAACAGAAACAGCGTGGTCGGCGGTGCTGGTTGTGCCTTGGACTTCTTGCGGATCGAGGTCATTTTTTCGGCGTCTCGACGTGGCCACCGAAACCGAAGCGCTGGGCCGAAAGGATCTTGTCACCGTAAACACCCTGCTGGCGCGAGCGATAACGGGAGAACAAGGAACTGGACAACACCGGTACCGGTACCGCCTGCTCCATGGCGGCCTCGATGGTCCAGCGCCCTTCACCGCTGTCAGCGACGGAGCCGGAGTAACCTTCGAGCTTCGGATCGCTGGCCAGCGCATCGGCGGTCAGGTCCAGCAACCAGGACGAAACCACGCTGCCACGACGCCAGACTTCTGCGATATCGGCGACGTTCAGCTCAAAGCGCTGGTCTTCCGGCAGGATTTCCGAGGATTTGGTCTTGAGGATATCGAAGCCTTCGGCAAACGCCTGCATCATCCCGTATTCGATGCCGTTGTGAATCATCTTCACAAAGTGCCCTGAACCAGCAGGGCCGGCGTGGATGTAACCGCGCTCGGCACGGTCATCTTCGGACACCCGGTCCTTGGTCCGCGGGATGTCACCCATGCCCGGGGCCAGCGCCTCGAACAATGGGTCCAAACGTTTCACTTCGTCGGCGTCACCGCCGATCATCATGCAATAACCACGCTCCAGGCCCCACACGCCGCCGGAGGTGCCGACGTCGATGTATTTCAGGCCTTTTTGCGCCAGGGTCTTGGCACGACGGATGTCGTCCTTATAGAAGGTATTGCCGCCGTCGATGATCACGTCACCGGCTTCCAGCAGCTCGCTCAGGGTTTCGATGGTGTCTTCGGTCGGTGCGCCAGCGGGCAGCATGACCCAGACCGCGCGCGGCTTGGCCAGGCCAGCCACCAGTGCGGGCAGGTCGGCAACGCCGGTTGCGCCTTCTTGGGCCAGGGTATCAACGAACGCGGTGTTGCGGTCGTAGACCACAGTGCTATGCCCGTTGAGCATCAGGCGCCGTGCAATGTTGCCGCCCATGCGGCCCAGTCCAATGATCCCTAATTGCATGTGCTGATGCTCCTTACTGCGAAAAAAAGTGTGCCAAAAGTCGATAGCGCCACGAACCAAGTCAAGCTTAGTCCAGGGCGTTGCTACATAGTTTCCGGGCATTTTGCCTGAACTATAGGGATAACGTCCCAAACAATGGCGAAGACACAGGGACAGCGCAAAATAAAAAAGTTCCATTGAGCGGCAAAAGAAATCAAAATCGCCGTCCAAAGTGGCTGCGCACACGCTTTTCCATGCCGGCCACTGTTGTCAGACGCCATTTACGAGGTGAGCAATGGGCACAGTAGTCACCGCACTGCCGACACAAACCCTGTACGTCACCGTTCGTCGTGACGAACTGCGCCAACTCAAGGCCGACCGCGAACAATTGCTCGAACAGGTCGCGCAACTGCGCTTGCAGTTGGCCCAGGTGCAACTGCCAGAGCCTTCAGTGACCCGCTGAAGCTGCCTTGCACCGCGCAAACAAAAACTAACAATTTTTTCACATCCGCCTAGGGATACTTCGCCGTTTTAGTACGCCGCTCGCGCGCGCGTGAACCGTGGATGCCTGGAAACGCTCCAGTCTCCGCGTCATTAATCGGCTGGAGCGCTGAATGGCGATGTTTAAACGCAGCAGTACGCCTGCAAAAGGGTTTGATTGGGCAGGCTTGGGCTGGCTGTTCCTGTTCTTCTGGTATTTTTCCGGCATTACCCAGCTACTGATCCTGTTGACCGGCACCTCGGGGTTCACCGGTTTTCGCCAGGCCTTCGTGATGTCCGCCATCTGGCTCGCGCCGATGCTGCTGTTCCCCGCCCGTACACGCCTGCTCGCGGCGGTGATTGGGGTGGTGCTCTGGGCCTGTTCGATGGCAAGCCTGGGCTACTTCTTCATATACCAGCAGGAGTTCTCGCAAAGCGTCATCTTCATCATGTTCGAGTCGAACGTCTCGGAAGCCGGCGAGTACATGACGCAGTACTTTGCCTGGTGGATGGTGGCTGCGTTCATCGCGCACACCGCTGGAGCCCTGTTCCTCTGGACCCGCCTGCGCCCGGTCTACCTGCCGCGCGGCAAGGCCTTGCTGGCAGCCACGGCAATTCTGGTCGCGGTCATCGGCTACCCGCTGGTCAAACAGACCGCGCGCACCGGCAGCCTGGCCGCCGGCTACGAAAAATTCGAAACCCGGATCGAACCGGCGGTGCCATGGCAGATGCTGGTTGCCTATCGTCGCTACGGCGAAACCCTGGCCAGCATGCAGGGCATGCTCGACAACGCCAGCCAGGTCCCACCGCTGCACAACTTCAAGGACGCGATGGCCGGCCAGCCCGCGACCCTGGTCCTGGTGATCGGTGAGTCGACCAACCGTCAGCGCATGAGCCTGTACGGCTATCCGCGGCAAACCACGCCGGAGCTGGACAAGCTCAAGGACCAACTGGCGGTGTTCGACAACGTCATCACCCCACGCCCCTACACCATTGAAGCGCTGCAACAGGTTCTGACCTTCGCCGACGAAGAGAGCCCGGACCTGTACCTCAAGACGCCGTCGTTGGTCAGTGTGATGAAGCAGGCCGGCTACAAGACCTACTGGATCACCAACCAGCAGACCATGACCAAGCGCAACACCATGCTCACCACCTTCTCCGAGCAGGCGGATGAGCAGGTCTACCTGAACAACAACCGCAACCAGAACGCCCGCCAGTACGATGGCGACGTGCTGGAACCGTTCACCAAGGCCCTGGCCGACAGCGCGCCGCGTAAATTCATCGTGGTGCATCTGCTGGGCACCCACATGAGCTACCAGTACCGCTATCCACCTACCTACGACACCTTCAAGGACCGTCAGGGCGTACCGCCTGGGGTCAGCGACGATCAGTTGCCGACCTACAACAGCTACGACAACGCGGTGCGTTACAACGACTTCGTGGTCTCGAGCCTGATCAAGGACTACGCCAAGACCGATCCGAACGGCTTCCTGCTGTACCTCTCCGACCACGGCGAAGACGTGTTCGACTCGGCGGGCCACAACACCCTGGGTCGCAACGAAGCCAAGCCCACCGCGCCGATGTACACCATTCCGTTCATGGCCTGGGCCTCGCCGAAATGGCGGGCAAACCACGCCTGGGACTTTACCGGCGACTTGCAGCGGCCCTACAGCAGTTCGCACCTGATCCACACCTGGGCTGACCTGGCCGGTTTGAGCTTCGACGAACTGGACCACAGCAAGAGCCTGGTCAGCAACAGCTTCAAGGCGCGCCCGCTGTTGATCGGCAACCCTTACGAACGTGAGCAGAAGGCACTGATCGACTTCAGCCTGATGAAGCCCAAGGCGCCTGCCACGGCCGTCGTGGCTCAATAAGCAAACCCTGCGGGGGCCGGTTCCGGCCCCCGTTTCTGCAGGCCCTGAGCCCACGCAAAATCCCCCTCGAAAAAATTAGATTAATAATTATTCGCAATTAGGCTAAATATCCTGATTCACCTTCGTCTTTGAGCAAACGGAATTTTTCCATCGAAGACAAGGAGTCGGCTGCGATGTTCGCGCCTATTACCCGTTCCATGACCTTGACCCTGGGCCTGTGCAGTCTCGCCCTGTGCCCTTCCGCCCATGCGGACACCGAGCCGGATAAACAGCAGGAGCCTGCCGCCAAGGCGCTCGAACTGGACACCACCAACATCAATGCGGTGGGTCTGGGGACCACCACTGAAAACACCGAGTCCTACACCACCGGTGCAATGAGTACGGCGACCCGGCTCAACCTTTCCATCAAGGAAACCCCGCAGTCGGTCTCGGTGGTCACCCGCCAGCAGATGGACGATTTCAAGCTCACCACGCTTTCCGAAGCCATGAGTCAGACCACCGGCGTGGTCGTCCAGCACAACGACTCCGACCGGGTCAGCTATTCCTCACGCGGCTACTCGATCAACAACTTCCAGATCGATGGCATGCTCAACACCTTCGGGCGCATGAAGTCCGACTCGGATACCATCATCTACGACCGCATCGAAGTGGTTCGCGGCGCCACCGGCCTGACCACCGGCGCGGGCGATCCTTCGGCCACCATCAACATGGTGCGCAAGCGTCCGACCGCCCAATGGGAAGCCAAGACCGGCGTCAGCGGCGGCAGCTATGACGATTACTACAGCTACGTCGATGTCGGTGGCCCGCTGGCGTTCGACGGCCGCCTGCGTGGGCGCAGCGTGCTGGCCTACCGCGACAGCAAATCGTTCCGCGATCACTACCAGCTGCAACGGGAAGTCGGCTACGGGATCCTCGAAGCGGACCTCACCGACGACACCGTGCTGGCGGTCGGTTACGACTACCAGGACAAACAGGTCCAGGGCACGTCCTGGGGCACGGTGCCGTACTGGAAATCCAACGGTGACAAGGCCAACCTGTCGCGCTCGACCAACATGGCGACCAAGTGGAGTTCCTGGCCACTGAAAGACAAGACCGCCTTCGCCAACCTGGACCAGAACCTGGGCAACGGCTGGCACATGAAGGGCGCCTATACCTACCGGGAGAGTGACACCGACGGCAAGGTCTACTACGGCGGTGGCGGCTATCCCAACGACGACCGCAGCGGCATGGTCGCCTACCGCAGCCACATGAAGGGCGAGCAGAAGATGGAAGTCTATGACTTCAACTTCGCCGGCCCCTATCAGTTGCTCGGACGCGAACACGAGTTGATGGTCGGCTACGGTGAAGCCGAGCGCAGCGCGTCCAACCCGTACCTGGTGTCTGCACCGACGCCACCGGGCTACGACAACATTCCTGATTGGAAGTACATGGGCAACATCGGCAAGTTCCGCGACACCGACACCGGTATCGAAGGCTCGAACGACAGCACCAAGCAAAAAGCCGGTTACCTGGCCACCCGCCTGAGCCTGGCCGAAAAGTGGCATGCAGTCCTGGGCAGCCGTTATGGCAGCTGGAAAACCGATAGCAACTACTACAGTTTCAACGACCAGTACCAGCGCACCGGCAACGACCACAGCAGCCAGACCCAAAACGACGTCTTCACCCCCTATGCCGGCTTGCTGTACGACATCACCCCTGAGTACACGGCTTATGTCAGCTACACCGACATCTTCAAGCCGCAGACCGAGCGCGATTCCAGCCGCAAGTACCTGGACCCGATTGTCGGCCAGAACTATGAACTGGGGCTCAAGGGCAGCTTGCTCGATGAGCGCTTGAACGTCGCCACCGCGGTGTTCTGGAGCAAGCAGGACAACGTCGCCGAACTGGATGACTCGGTGCGACCGGACCCGACCACCGGCGAAGACTTCTACAAGTCCGGTGGCAAGGGCAACAAGGTCAACGGCTTCGAGGCCGAGGTATCGGGTGAGGTCATGCCGGGCTGGAACATGACGGCCGGCTACACCTACACCCATTCGAAAAACGGCGAAGGTGAGCGCAACAACACCAACCAGCCGTTGAACATGCTGCGCATCTCGACGGCTTATCGCCTGCCGGGTGAATGGAATGCGCTGACGGTGGGCGGCGCGGTGAACTGGCAGAGCGACATCTACGAATTCGCCAGCCGCCCCGTCGGACGCGACGCCGATGGCGACATCGTGACCAAGGAAACGCGGATCAACCAGAACAACTACTCGGTGGTCAAGCTGATGTCGCGCTACGAGTTCGACAAACACCTCACCGCCTCGTTGAACGTCGACAACCTGTTCGACGAGAAGTACTACGACAACGTCGGCTTCTACAACGGCGTGTTCTGGGGTGACCCACGCACCGTCACCTTGAGCCTGGACTACAAGCTCTGACCCTCAGGAACTGAAGGAGCGCCGTCCGGCGCTCCTTCACGTTACAGCGGCTTGGTCCAGAACAGCATCCGCCCGTGGTCCGGATCGAACATGCCGGGGGCGAAACCAAACTTGTCGTACGCTGCCTGTGCGACGGCGTTGCCTTCCAATACTTCCAGGGTGATCTTGCAGCAGCCACGCTGACGGGCAATTTCCTCGACCTTGAGCAACATCTTCTGACTCAGCCCAAGACCGCGATACTTGCCGACCACCGCAACGTCATGGACGTTGACCAGCGGGCGACAGGCAAAGGTCGAAAAACCCTCGAAGCAATTCACCAGCCCGGCCGGCTCGCCATTGACGAAAGCCAGGACGCTGAATGCATGGGGACGCTTGGCCAATTCGCCGGGTAATTGCTGCAACACGTCGGCCGGCAACGGTGTGCCGCTGCCCATCGGGTCTTGCGCATAGTGGTCCAGCACCACGCCTATGGCTTCGGCATGAGTCGGGTTGCTGTAGCTGGCCTGGAGTACCAGGATGTCTGCGGGTTCCATTTCCTTCCTCGATCTAACGGTAAGCGCTATCCCTGCGGGTATCGCCTGGGGCAATCGACATTAACCTGTGGCGCGCGACCGGACAACCGTGACGGCTGGGGTAGCGTTTCAGGCTGGAGCAAAACGCCGCAACTGCATCTCCTTCAAACGGCTCAAGGTGCGGCGAAAGGCAAATTCCAGGTAACCCTCGGTGTACAACTGATCCATCGGCACCTGTGCTTCCAGATACAGCGGGACCTTGCGGTCATAGCACTCATCGACCAAGGCAATGAAGCGCCGCACGCTGTCGTCGTGGACCGACAACTGCGGCAACTCGCGGTCACCGGCAGCAACACGGGCACTCCCATCTTCGGTGCCGCGGGCAATCCGTCCGGGGCGTTGCTGGGCGCTGAGATTGGGCACTTCGCTGATCAGGATAGCGCTGAAGCGATCACACAGCGCCATGAAATCCATGGCCGCCAACGGTTGCTCGCAGAGGTCGGCATAACGACACCAGAGCACCTTGTCACTGGCCTGGACCACGGCCACCGAACGGTAACCGATGTTCACCGGCGCGCTGGACACCGGCTGGCCGGCGGTCAGCTCGGCGAAGACCTGACTCAACCCCCCGGGCTCACCTGCTTTGCTGACCCAATAACGCTGCAGATTCACCCCCGGATGCAAGCGGTGATCCTCAGCGCCGTCCACCGCCACCACCTGCATATGCGCCTGGATCGCGGCAATCGCCGGGACGAAGCGGTCACGATTAAAACCGTCCGCGTACAGCTGCTCGGGCGGCTGGTTGGACGTGCAGACCAGTACCACGCCTTCCTCGAACATCACCTGGAACAAACGACCGAGAATCAGCGCGTCACCAATATCATTGACGAATAGCTCGTCAAAACACAGCACCCGCACCTCCCGACTCAACTCCCGAGCCAACGCCCGCAGCGGGTCGGCGGTGCCGGTCAGTTGAAACGAACGCTGATGCACCCAGGCCATGAAATGATGAAAATGCTGCCGCCGCGCCGCTACCCGCAAGGTCTGGTAGAACTGATCCATCAACCAGGTCTTGCCCCGCCCCACCGGCCCCCACAGATAAACCCCAGCGATCGGCGCCCGGCCTTGATGCAAAGCCTCGTGACACGCCTGCAACGCCAACACCGCCCGCTCCTGAGCGGCATCGACAACAAAGCCCTGCTGACTGATGGCCGATTGATAAGCGCTGAGAGGAGAATCGAAGGTCATGGGGCCCCGGGGTCAATACGCAAAAACCGAAGTATCGCATGCCCTCACGGATAATCCGCCAGATGCCTTGGTGCAGAGCAAGGACTGCTGCGACAGAGGATTAGGGTATTACCGAAGCAGACGGTGTGGCCAATATCGCCATCGCGAGCAAGCTCGCTCCCACAGGGGTAAGAGCCCTTGGTTACTTGGGGTCGGGCGACGTTCCGTATTCCCAAGTAACCCGCCGTAGTGCGCAACCCTAAGTAGCCATCACCGCAGCAACGGATACACCCACCCAACCCTCCCCACCCAACCAACTTTCGACGCTTTAGTGGCTTGACGCTTCTGGCAGGTCCACCTTTCTGGCATCCTGCGCCTCCATTTTCTGACCTGGCCTTATTGGCACCCTCCCCGTGACCTCATCTGACCACGCAAAAACTGCCCCGCGTTCCGACCTGATTTACGGCCTGTACGACCGTCCCCACTTCACCGCGACCGTGTTTGCCGCACTGCAGCACGTGCTGGCAAGTTTCGTCGGGATCATCACCCCGACCCTGATCATGGGCAGCGCCCTGGGGCTGCAGAGTGAAATCCCCTACCTGATCAGCATGGCCCTGTTCGTTTCCGGCCTCGGCACGTTTGTCCAGGCGCGCCGCTTCGGCCCGGTCGGTTCCGGCCTGCTGTGCCTGCAAGGCACCAGTTTCTCGTTCATCAGCGTGATCCTCAGCGCCGGCTTCATGGTCAAGGCGCGGGGTGGCGGTACCGACGAGATCCTCTCGACGATTTTCGGCGTGTGTTTTTTTGCCGCATTCATCGAGGTGGTGCTGAGCCAGTTCATCGGCAAACTGCGCATGCTGATCACCCCGGTCGTCACCGGCACCATCATCACCCTGATGGGTCTGTCGCTGATCAAGGTCGCCATGACCGACATCGCCGGCGGCTTTGGCGCGGCTGACCTGGGCGGCGCCCACCATCTACTGCTGGCCACCCTGGTGCTGGGCACTATCGTGGTGCTGAACCGGGTAGACGTGCCATTCCTGCGCCTGGGGGCCATCGTCATCGGCCTGACCCTGGGTTACCTGGTGGCCTGGTTGATGGGCGACGTCGACTTCGCCAACATGACCGCCGTGCCCCTGATGAGCGTGCCGGTGCCGTTCAAGTACGGTTTTAACTTCGACTGGGTGGCGTTCATTCCGATCGCGGTGATTTTCCTGGTCTCGCCCCTGGAGGCCGCCGGCGACCTGACGGCCAACTCGATGATCTCGCAACAACCGGTCAAGGGCCCACTGTATATCCGCCGGATCAAGTCCGGACTGTTGGCGGACGGCCTCAACTCGGCGATGGCCGCCGTATTCAACAGCATGCCGATGGTGACCTTCGCCCAGAACAACGGAGTGATCCAGCTGACCGGCGTCGCCAGCCGCTACGTGGCGTTTTTCATTGCCGGCCTGCTGGTGTTGCTGGGGCTGTTCCCGATGATCGGCGCGGTGCTGCAACTGATGCCCAAGCCCGTGCTGGGCGGCGCTGAACTGGTGATGTTCGGCACGGTGGCCGTGGCCGGGATCAAGATCCTCGCCGAGGCCGGGCTGCACCGGCGCAACATGCTGATCGTGGCGATCTCCCTGGGCATGGGCCTGGGCGTGGCGGCCGTACCGGAAGTGCTGCGCGAGTTGCCCAAGGCGTTGCACAACATCTTCGAGTCACCGATCACCGTCGGCGCGTTGTGCGCTATCGTGCTGAATATCTTTTTGCCCGAGGAGTTCATCGAGCTGGAAGAAGACGACTTTGACCCGGAGGCCTCGATTCTCCAGGTCATGGAAAACCCCGACGTCAGCCACTCGGGCGAACCGCTCAAGCCCTCGGCGGTCCCATCCTTGAAGCGCTAATCCGCGGGTGGGTCGAGCCGCTGGCGGTTCGACCCCTGTTGATGAGAGCCCCTACATGCGCCGATTCATCTTTGCCGGCCTTGCCCTGTTGTTGCTCAGCCTGAATGGCTGCGCGCTGTTTCCCGATCGCGACCCGTTGAACGTCAACGTGGTCGGCCTCGAGCCGCTGCCCAGCCAGGGCCTGGAGGTGCGATTCGCAGTCAAGATCCGTCTGCAGAACCCCAACGACAACGCCATCGACTACCACGGCGTGGCCCTGAACCTTGAGGTCAACGGCCAGCCTCTGGCCTCCGGCGTCAGTGACCAGCAAGGCTCGATCCCGCGCTTCAGCGAGGCGCTGATCAGCGTGCCGGTGAGTATTTCGGCGTTCTCGGTGATGCGCCAGACCCTGGGACTGAGCCAGACCCAGTCCCTGGACAACCTGCCCTACGTGCTACGAGGTAAATTAGCGGGCGGCCTGTTCGGCACCCAGCGTTTTGTCGACAGCGGCCAATTGAGCCTGGCCGGCCCAACTGCCGGCGCCCGTTGACGCCGCGCGCCCATCACACCAAGGAGGTGGATTCAGATATGGCCCCATACCCCACGCTGTACACCGAGCGCTTGATCCTGAAACCGCTGGAACTCGCCGATGCCCAGGCGATCCAGCAGCAGTTCGCCCAGTGGGACGTGGTGCGCTACCTCAATGCCCTGGTGCCCTGGCCGTATCCGCCGGACGGTGCCCTGGTCTACCTGCGCGACATCGCCCTGCCGGCGATTACCCGGGGGGAGGAATGGCATTGGTCGATCCGCTTGAAGTCGGCCCCCGAGCAACTGATCGGCAACATCAGCCTGATGGACGAACAGGACAATAACCGTGGTTTCTGGCTGGGCCCTGCGTGGCAGGGCCAGGGGCTGATGGCGCAAGCCTCGGCCGAGGTCACCCGCTACTGGTTCCAGGACCTTGGGCGCGAGCTCATGCGTGTGCCCAAGGCCTCGCCCAACCTGGCGTCACGCCGACTCTCGGAACGCAGCGGCATGCACCTGGTCCGGGTCGACGAAGGCAACTTCGTCGGCGGCCGCTACGCCCAGGAAACCTGGGAAATCACCCGCGAGCAGTGGCAGCGCTTACTTCGCCGCCATTAGGCGATTGACTTCGCTGCGCACCATGTTGGCGTATTCCGGCGGTGACATGGCGTCCAGCTCCGAGCGGACCCATTCGGCCCATTTGCCTTTGCGCTTGGAACGCTCACCGAACAGACGGGCCGCTTCACCTTTGGATTTGCCCAGGTTGCTCTGCCAGAGGTCGAACAGACGGGACTTTTCATCTTCAAGCGCGGCGCGCTCGGCAAGGGGCTTGTCGGCCAGATTGAAGCTCATGGGAGTTACCTGCTGCATAAAATAGGCGACATCTTACACTGTAGGTAGAAATCTCCGGCGATGGATTTACCCAGACCAGGGAGCATCGCAGAAAAAATCTGCAACTTTTACCCGCCGCCTACACTCCATTGTTCACTGTCCCTTTCCCTGCAAGGAGTTACCCGATGGCCCGAAAAACTGCCGCCCAGGCTCAAGAAGAGCAAATCAAGGATCAGGCGTTCAGTGAGCTGCAAGCGCTGATCGAAGAGTCGGAAAAGCTCCTTAAAAGCAGCGCCGCCCTGGTGGGCGAGGAAGCCGAGACCCTGCGCGGGCAAATTGCCCTGAAGCTGCAGCAGGCTCGCGACTCGGTCACCAGCGTGCGCGAACGCACCCAACCGGTGGTCGATGCCACCGAAACCTACATCGGCGGGCACCCTTGGCAAACCGTGGCAATCTCTGCCGGGTTTGGCCTGGTGGTGGGGTTGTTGTTGGGGCGCCGTTGAGCCCCACATCGCTGTAGGAACAACTGGGGTCTGGTGGACGCAGGACTTGTAGGAGCGAGTGCCCGCTTGCGGCTTGCTCGCAATGCACTCAAGGACAACGCGTCCATCCAGCCACTGCACCTCATCGTTGACGACCCTCGCCGGCAAGCCGGCGCCTGCACATCGGCAGGTCAGCCCTCAGCCAGGCTGCGCAACTGCACCAGGGTTTCATCGTCCAGCACGATGCCTGCTGACTCAGCTTTACGCCGCTCGCGATGACGGCGATCACCCGGCAGTCGGTGCAAACCGACGGCATGCATCTGCCGCACCAACTCCTGGCTTCTCTGCGCGAAGTTCTGCCCCGCCGCCTTGCTCGGGTCGATGACGATCAACAACTGCCCGGTCCACGGGGTCTTGGCACCAGGGTGATTGGACCAGTCGAATTCGAACGAAAAATTGCCCCCTGTCAACGCCGCCGCCAGCAACTCGACCATCATCGACAACGCCGAGCCCTTGTGTCCGCCAAACGGCAGCAACGCCCCGCCCTCGAGGATCGCTTTCGGGTCCGTGGTCGGCTGGCCCAGGCTGTCCACCCCCATACCCGGCGGCAAGCGCTCGCCCTTGCGCGCAGCGATCTGCACATCGCCATGGGCAATGGCGCTGGTGGCCAGATCAAAGACAATCGGCTCGTCGTCTGCCCGTGGCGCGGCAAACGCAATGGGGTTGGTGCCAAACAACGGACGGTCGGCGCCGTGGGGCACCACGCACGTCATGCTATTGACCACGCTGAGTGCCACCAGCCCCTCATAGGCAAAGGGCTCGACGTCCGGCCAGAGCGCGGCGAAATGGTGGGAGTTGCGAATCGCCATGACCGCGATCCCGGCACTGCGGGCTTTCTCTACCAGCAATGCGCGGCCAGCAGCCAACGCCGGCTGGGCGAAGCCGTTCTGCGCATCGACCCGCACGAACCCCGAGGCGACATCTTCCACCACCGGCACCGCCTGGCCATTGACCCAGCCGCTTTTAAGCGTCGAGACATACCCCGGAATGCGGAACACCCCATGGCTATGGGCACCATCTCGCTCGGCCCCGGCACAATTGTTGGCCAGCACCGTGGCGACTTCGGGACGGGTGCCGTGGCGCAGAAAAATCCCTTCGAGAAGATTCACCAGTGTTGGGTACGACACCGTATGTGAGGCAGCTTGATCGTGTGACACAGACATCTGAAGCTCCAGGTTTTTTATTGGAGGGGGCAACAGCGCGGGGATCCCGAGGCGCTGATTAAACCCCCCTTGACGCGCCCGCTGTCAACTGTCGAAAGGCGACCCACAGCACACTAACTATCTACCGCGCTGCGCCGTCTCGGCCCACTTAGCCTTGGAGCCTCCCCAGCGACTCACAATCGTCGCGCCCCACCGAGACAAACACCATGACAGACCAGCCCCTACCGCTGTTTTTCCCTGAAGCCCTGCAAGACCTGAAAGTCCTCACCCCAAGGTTACGGGCCCTGGATTTCTCGCTCGCGGACCTGGCCTGGTTGCGCAATGTTGAACTCGCCAGCCACACACACCGTGCCGCGCAGCCTGACCCCATGACCGTCGAATCCATCGCCCTCAGGGTCAAGGACAGCCAGCCAGAGCCCCTGGCCGGCAGCTTCATGCTGCACCCGACACCGGTCGATCAAAAGGCAGTGCTGTACACGCCCTACGGCGGGCTGCAGAAGTTCGACAACCCGGGCGCCGCGATTCAGACGCTACAGGCGTCGCTCAAGGACCCCGGCAAGCGCCTGGAGCTGTTGCGCTTGCTGCCCATCGCCTGGCGTCATTCATGGCCCGACGACAACAGCTTCAGCCTGAGCCATGAGGTCATCGACGAGCCGGTGTTCGAGCACCAGGGGCGACAATTCGCTGCCAGCCAGCGCAACAACCTCAGCCTGATGCGCGAACAACTCGAACAACTGCCCACCTTGAGCCACTTGCTTGAACAGCTACTCGACCGTGAGCTGGGGCGCTCCTTTCCCGGGCTGGACCAACGACAAAGCCGTGTCGAATTCTTCGCGCTCGACCCAGAGGGTGAACGGCGCAAGGTCGATAGCAAACCCTTGACCCAGGCGCTACTGGATTTTTTCCTGCATCGCACATGGCCTGCGGGCCTCAACCGACGGTTTGCCAATCCGCGCCTGGTACCCACTGCCGATGACCCTGCCCCCTGGGAAAACGCCGTCAAGGGCATCGCGCAAGGCCTGGCGCCCTTGTTGGCCGAGCGATTGCGCAGCTATTGGGCAACTGACGCCGGGGTCGTCGGTTCGCGCCTGGCTTTTTTTGCCCAGGCCATGAGTGACAAGGCGCGCCTCGACCTGCTGCGCAAACGCCAGGAGCAAATCCTCAGCCCCGAGCAGCACCAGGTCCTGCTCGCGCTGCTCGAGCGTGGGAACGCCCCCGCCGGCTATGACGCCGACCAGTTGCAAGCCGAAACCGTGCGCGTGTGGGAGCAGCCTGAGCAGTATGTCGAGCCGGCCAGCACACTGCTGCTGAGCAACCGCAACAGCGCTTACCTGTATAGCCAGTCCCAGGGCGTGCAAGTCCTGAGCGACTACGCCCAGCTGAAACAGACCGTGCAACGCATGGTCACCAGCAGCGGCCATGAAGATCAGGTCTACAGCCTGCTGAGCCTGCCGGAGCGCAACCTGCTGCTGCGCCTGGACGAGCCCCAGGTATCCGGCGAACCGGTATTCGGCAACCTGTTCCAGCGCCTGGTGTCGGACATCATCAGCAAGCAACAGCAGAGCATCAGCCACGCACTGGATGTCTTTCGCAACAGTGAAGGGGCTATCGATCTGCCGGCGTTGTTCGATCAGTCACTGGACGTGCGGGCCATGCTCGACAGCGCGTTGCTGGAGCCGGCCGATCAGCAGCGCTGGAGTCTGCGGCCGTTGATCAGCGGTGAACATCACCCCTCCATACGGGCGACGGACAGGGCCGAGCTGCACCTCAAGTCCCTGCAAAGCGTACGAGACTCCCTGGCCGAAAAACTCGCGGCGCTGCCCGCGGACAGCCTGGCACTCCAGCAAACCTTCCTCGAGGGTCTCAAGCCCGACCTCGGCCACGCCATGGCGGTCGGTATTCGCGGCGAAGCTGCTCTGCGCCAACTGCCCCGTACGTTCAGTGCGCATGACAAGGCCATCGTCGACACTGCCCTCAATCCCGATACCCCGACCCGCCGGCAACGCAACGCATTGCGCGGTTTCCGACCCGATGCCTGGTCATTGACCCTGCTCTGCTCGGGTGAGCCCAACCTGATGCCACTGGCCAATTGTTTGCTGCTGACCGAACGCGGCGGCCTGGACCCGTCACACTCGGGACGGGCCATTCTCTGGACGCCGGCACAGGGTCTGGAGGCCTTCGCGTCCATCACCCACGCCCGGCTCGAACTGGACAAGCGCTTGCTGGATGAAGGCGCACGCCTGGAGCTGCTGGAAAACCTCCCGCGTGACCTCTACCGCCCTCATCGCAGCTATACGCTGGGGCCGTTTCGCCTGATTGAAGGCCATGTACTGCAGGAGCGTCAGCAATCGGCGATCAACCACTTCATTGCCGCACGCCGGTTCACCCGCTCACTCGGCCTGCCGGACGCGAGCCTACGCGCGGATTGGCTACGGCATAAATCGTCGCCCACGCCACTCAATCTCGAACATGCCATGCAGATAGCCCGGGGCATCATCACCCAGCGCTCGTTACCGGCCTGGCTCGGCGCGGCCTCTGCGGGACAGATGCAGCAGCATGCCGAATTGCTGGAGCAATTTCGTCTCAGCCTCGAACCAGGCGGTGACTACCTGCATGACGTGCAACCCCTTTCAGGCTACGTCGCCGAGCGCCTCAAGCAACTGCTGCGCGCGCGTTTTCCTGGGGCTGAGCTTGACCCCGATCAAATGCAGGTGACGCCGACACTGGCTTTGAACGGCCCAGTTCAGACACTCACTGAATTCGCTCTCAACCCCACCCATGTGCTGCATAGCGCCGGTTTCGCGATCACCTCGGGCAGTGCCCTGGAGCTCACCGCGCAGGTCACTGCCAGTGAAGTCAGAAAGCTGTTGCTGCAACTGGACATCAAGACCGCCTACCGCGAGCAACTGACCCGGCTCCTCACCGGCAACACCCGTGCGGTCCTCAAGCGCCAGCAACGCTTCGTCCGGCAGTTGCCCTGGCAGTTGCGGCTGCACGCCCACGCCCTGAACCTGCAGGGCAACCTCTCGGAGCAGGGCCTTGCCCTGGTTGAGCAAGTGCTGGAGATGCCGGATGCCCTGGCGCGTGCCAGTGTCAGCGGGGCCAAGGCGATCGTCCGGCCCCTGGAACTGATCGCCACCCAGGGCGCCGCAACCGTCAAGGCCTTGGGTTTGTACCTGATCGGCGAGCACGTCAACGGGCCGCAGGTGCTCTATGCGCCGTACGACAAACACCTGGGTATTACCGAGTACGCCAACACGGCCAGCGTGGTGAGCGCGATCAATCATCCGGGGCCATTGCAGGATCTGTTGCTGCGCCGCTTGCCCGCCCCCCACCAGGCAACCTACCAGAACCTGCTGGGCAGTGGCCCCGACTCCGATATCCAACTCGCCTGCCACCCGATTGAAGGCAACCTGCTGCATCGCTTGTTCGCCGATAACAGCGTTCTGCTGTCACACCTGCTGGGCAGTCATCTGGAGCGCAGTGCAGCAGCGGACTGGGACGCGCTCAAGGCGCTGTTTGCCAAGGGCATGAAGTATGGCGGCGCTTTTTTGCCGGGCAAACTGGCGATTCCCCTGGCGCTCTGGCAAAGCTACACCTCCTTCAAGCAGTCGGCCGAGGCCCTGCAGGATCACCACTGGAAGACCGTGTTGCCGAGCTTTATCAACGGTATCGCGCAACTGGTGAGGCTGGGCAGGTTGTTGCATGTCCCCGTCGGGGTGAGCCGCGACACCAGGGCCATCGACCTCTGTGCGCCCGCGCGGACCCGGCTACAGCCCTTCGAAGCCACGCAACTGGCCCTCTCCGGCGAACGCGCTGCCGACGGCAGCTACCCCATGGCTGTCGGGCAGCACTATGCCCCGGTGGCGGGCAAGGTCTACCCCATCAGCAAGAAAGCCATCGCACCACGCATCGTCGAGACCCAGCGCCAGGGGCCCTACCTGCTGAACCAGGGTACCCAATGGTTGCTGGACCCTGACGTGCATAGTGTTCACTACGGCAAGGCGCTGTCGAAACTGCACAGCAAACTGGTCACCCGGCAGGAGGTACGCCGGCTCATCAACATCGAAGCCCGGGGTATGGAGAAGATCCGCCAACTGTTCCCGGAAAAAGCCAGGCAGATCGTGCAGGCACTCGACCTTGCGCGCTTCTACGCGTTCAACAGCCTGCACAATCTGGCCCAGCTCAAGAGCACCCAGCGCGGCGCACGCCTGGAGGTACTCTTCAAGGAAATGTTTGACGTCGACAGCCTCAATGAAAGCCTGCTTCGGAAAATCAAAGAGGCCATTGTGCCCCTGTGCAAAGCCCTGGTGGATCCGAGCCTGGACTCACTCGACCACGATCGGTTTGTGGTGGGCTCCAACCTCTATCCCACCGAGGGCGTGATCGCGTTTGTCGTCAGTGAAGACGCACAGCGTGCGGTGCATTTCACCGAGCACTTCTTCAACCAGCAACTGGACATGTATGAGGGGGCCTTGACCGAAACATTCGATATCACCGCCCACGCCCAGGCCGCCACTCTGATCCACGAGTTTTCGCACCTGTTTTCCAATACGTATGACTTCGCCACAGTGGAGTCCCGCAGACCCTTCAGTGACCTCATCTCGACCCTCACTCACGCTCACCGCCTGCTCAAGGCCACGCATGAGACGTTCCAGCGTGAAGCGCTGTCCCTGCGCACGCCGGCCGAGGAATTGTTCGCCTACTGGAACCGCGAAGAACAGACGTGGGAAAGTTTTGACGACGCCCTGGAGGCCAGGCAATTGCGCAACGCCGTCAGGTCAGCCACCGGCGCCGCAAACATGCAGGAGGCACGCACGGCGTTCTTCAATCCCGATTCGCCCGATCGACGTACCGACACCATCCTGCGTAATGCCGATTCGGTGGCACGCCTGGTATGTGAAATGGGCCGGCGCCTCGACCCGGTTCCAGGAATGGACGAAAAAGCCATTCATTGATGTTTAATCGCCATGACGGCTGGTCTCGGCGGCCGGTGCTGCTGTCCGACACTGGCACCGGGATGATGGCGGCAAACGCGTAATGGGCCTTGTCATGGGTAAAAATCGGCGGAAAATAATTGACAGGCCACTGGCCCAAAATATCGGCGTCTGACCCTTCGATGACGTACTTTCGACAAAATTTCTACATTCAGAGCTTCATGATTTGCCCCGCTCATTCGTCTTAATGACAGAGAGCACAAATCACATTTTCCTGATCAGGCTCTGAAAAGGAGTTTTCTGCATGTACAACTCGCCAATGCCAACGGATGGCAAACCCGCGCCGCAAGGCGTTTCACTGGGTCAGGAAGTCACTGTGTTCGGCAAACCGGTGGAGCGTCACAGTAACGAACGTATCCGCCAACTGCTCAAGAGCTTCGGTCTGCGCACCAGCCTGATACGCTTGAAAGTGATCGACGCACTGCTCAGTGCCGCGCAGAACGACCACCCGCTGGGCGTCCGTGGGGTGCACAACCACCTGCTGGAACTGGACATACCGCTGTCTTTTCTCAGCGTGCGCGAAGTCTTGAAGCGTCTGTGCAGCGAGGGGGTAATTGTGCTCAACCCGGACAAAAGCTACAGCCTGCATCCGCAGGCTGCCGCCGTGCTCCAGCGTCTCGACTGACGCGGGCCCACCTCGCTCAGGGCTTGACCTTGCGCCGCATCACACCGTTGATTACCACCACCGCCACGGCCACACCGATCGCGATGTACTGGAACAGCGTTTCGCTGATGATCCCGGCATTCTGCAGATACGACAGCCCAAGCATGATCGCCAGCACCACCAGGGAAATCAGAATCGAGTATTTCAAACGTTGCGACTGGGTCATTGCGGGTTCCTGAACCTGTGAATGTGTGAGTCCTGCGGCGCGCTGCCCCCTCCCTGTTCGGGGAGCCAGCAGCGCGCGGGCCACATGGTACACCCAAGATGTTTCGCCGGGCGCGCCACGCAACTGACAAATCGGTAATCCGCGCCTCAGTCTACTGACAGCGCGGGCCGTTTAAGGTCCTGCCAAACCTGAAGCTTCAGGATTGACGGGACTTTTTTATGCCTTCAACACCCTCACGACGTTCTTTGCTCAAAAGCCTGGCCGCCGGCACAGTCCTGGCAGGTGCAGGCCTGTGGCGCCCAAGCACCTGGGCCGTGACCGCTGACACCCCCTCCTCGACCCTGACCGGTAGCCGCTTCGACCTGTGGATCGGCGAATCGCCGGTCAACTTCAGTGGCCGCCCACGCACCGCCATGACCATCAACGGCGGCATTCCGGGCCCCTTGCTGCGCTGGCGCGAGGGCGACACGGTGACGTTGCGCGTGCACAACCGGCTCAAACAGGACACCTCCATCCACTGGCATGGGATTATCCTGCCCGCCAACATGGACGGCGTGCCCGGCCTGAGTTTCCACGGCATCGCCCCCGATGGCCTGTACGAATACCAATTCACCCTGAAGCAGAACGGCACCTACTGGTACCACAGCCATTCCGGCCTGCAGGAACAGGCCGGCGTCTATGGCCCGTTGGTGATCGACGCTCGCGAACCCGAACCGTTCGCCTACGACCGGGACTACGTGGTGATGCTCAGTGACTGGAGCGACCAGGCCCCGGAACACCTGACGCACACCCTGAAAAAGAAGTCCGACTACTACAACCGGCACCAGCGCACGGTCGCCGACTTCATTGCCGATGTCAGCCGCGACGGCTGGGCGGCCACCGTAGCGGACCGCACCCTGTGGGCCGAGATGAACATGAGCCCCACCGACCTGGCAGACGTCAGCGGTGAGACCTACCACTACCTGATGAACGGCCAGACGCCACACACCAACTGGACCGCCCTGTTCCAGCCAGGGGAAAAGCTGCGCCTGCGGCTGATCAATGGCTCGGCCATGAGCTACTTCGACTTTCGCATTCCCGGCTTGCAGCTGACCGTGGTCGCTGCCGACGGCCAGTACGTGCAGCCGGTCACCGTCGACGAGTTGCGCATCGCCGTCACCGAGACCTACGACGTCATCGTTCAGCCCACCAGCGCCCGCGCCTACACCCTGTTCGCCCAGTCGATGGACCGCAGTGGCTATGCCCGCGGCACGCTCGCCACGAGCCTGGGGCTCAGCGCCGAGGTCCCAAAGCCTGACCCGCGCCCGTTGATCGGCATGGCCGACATGGGCATGGACCACGGCAGCATGGCGGGCATGGGCCATAGCCAGATGGCCGGCATGGATCACAGCAACATGCCCGGCATGAGCGCCCCACGGCAAAGCCATCCGGCGTCGGAAACCGACAATCCGCTGGTGGACATGCAGACCCAGCGTCCCAGCGCCAGGCTCGCCGACCCGGGCATTGGCCTGCGCGATAACGGCCGCCGGGTGTTGACCTACGCCGACCTTCGGAGCCGCTTCGCCGACCCCGACGGGCGCGAACCCTCGCGCACCCTCGAACTGCACCTGACCGGGCACATGGAACGCTTCGCGTGGTCATTCGACGGCATCAAGTTCAGCGACGCCCAACCCCTGCGCCTGACCTACGGCGAGCGCCTGCGCATCACCCTGGTCAACGACACGATGATGACCCACCCGATTCACCTGCACGGCCTGTGGAGTGATCTGGAGGACGAGCACGGGCGCTTTCAGGTGCGCAAGCACACCATCGACATGCCACCCGGCACCCGCCGCAGTTATCGGGTCACCGCCGACGCCCTGGGTCGCTGGGCCTTTCACTGCCACCTGCTGCTGCACATGGAAATGGGCATGTTCCGTGAAGTGCGCGTCGATGAACCGGGGAGCCCGACATGAACATTCGCCTGCTGCTGGCCGCACTTGGCGGTTTTTACCTGAGCCCGACCCAGTCGGCCGAAAGCATCGACCATTCGGCCATGGGCCACGGCACGATGCCGGCCATGGACCACAGCCAGATGCCTGCGCTGCAGAGCCGCACGCCAATCCCCGTGCCGAGCGACGCGGACCGCCGGGCAGCGTTCCCGGCAGTCAAGGGGCATGGGGTACACGACAAAGCGCTCAATGGCTTCTGGCTGATCGACCAACTGGAGTACCAGGATGCCACCGACGGCAGCGCCCTGGCCTGGGACATGAGTGGCTGGGTCGGCGGCGATATCGACCGTCTGTGGCTGCGCACCGAAGGTGAACGCACCAATGGCCACACCGAAAAAGCCGAAGTACAGGCATTGTGGGGGCATGCCATCGGTCCCTGGTGGGACCTGGTCGCCGGCCTGCGCCAGGACTTCGAGCCAGGCTCGCCGCAAACCTGGGCCGCATTCGGGGTGCAGGGCATGGCCCTGTATAACTTTGAAACACAAGCCACGTTCTTCGTCGGTGAAAAGGGGCAAAATGCCCTCCGCCTGGAAGGCGAGTACGACATTCTGCTGAGCAACCGGCTGATCCTGCAACCCAGCGCCGAGCTGAACCTGTACAGCCGCAACGACCCCGAACGGCGGATCGGCGCGGGGTTGGCCAACACCGAAGCCGGTCTGCGCCTGCGTTATGAAATCGTTCCCGAGTTCGCCCCGTACATTGGCGTGACCTGGAGCAGCACCTACGGCAACACCGCCGACTACACTGGCGAGGATGACGAACAGCGCAGCCAGACGCGCTTCGTCGCCGGCGTGCGGCTCTGGTTCTGAGCCCATCAACGCAACGATCGACAAAGAGACTTCCCATGCACACCACAGCACTTCGCCTGGCCGCCCTGGGCGCCCTGTTCATCAGCACCCAGGCCCTGGCAGCCGAACTGATCCCGATCGACGTCCACCGCGACGCCAACTGCGGTTGCTGCAAAGCCTGGATCAGCCACCTGCAGGACAACGGCTTCAAAGTCACCGACCACGTCGAAACCAACATGAGCGAGGTCAAGCAGCGCCTGGGTGTGGCACCGCGCCTGGCGTCCTGCCATACCGCGCTGATCAACGGCAAATTTGTCGAAGGCCACGTCCCGGCCGAACAGGTGCTGGCCCTGGCCAAGCGTGACGACTTGTTGGGCATGGCCGTACCGGGCATGGTCACCGGCTCGCCGGGCATGGAAATGGGCGATACCGTCGACCCGTACCAGGTAATCGGCGTGTCTAAAGATGGCAGTCAAACAGTGATCGCCGACTACCCGGCCAAGTAGTGCTGCTGGCGTACCTCGGGCTGTTTGCGGCGGCATTCGGCGCCGCCACCCTATTGCCCCTGCAGTCCGAGGCGGTGTTGGTGGGCCTGTTGCTCAACGGCCAGCACTGGCTGTGGCTGCTGCTGGCCGTCGCGACCCTGGGCAACGTCCTCGGGTCGCTGGTCAACTGGTGGCTGGGGCGCGGCGTCGAACGTTTCAAGGACCGCCGCTGGTTCCCGGTCAGCCCGGCCAACCTGGAAAGGGCCCGCCGGCATTATCAGCGCTATGGCCACTGGTCGCTGCTGCTGAGCTGGTTGCCGGTGATCGGCGATCCATTGACCCTGGTGGCCGGCGTCATGCGCGAGCCACTGGGGCGTTTCCTGTTGATCGTGACCCTGGCCAAAGGCGCCCGGTACGCTGTGCTCGCCCTGGCCACGCTTGGCTGGCAGGGCTGACCTTTTCCCCCGGACACAACCAACCCTGTGGGAGCCGGCCTGCCGGCGATGGCCTTCAACGATGACACGTGCATCACAGGCCAACACCCTCCCTGTCGCGCACTTATTTGGTGCGCATACCTGCCTCCCCTCGCGCCACAGACCTACACCTCCTGCCTCTTTTTGTTCGCCCATTGCTGAAAACCTGCCCTTCGTCGGTGCAATTGTCACAATTTTTCGGTTGTCTTCTCCTGATCCAAACCGATTGTCGAACAATCCGAAAACCGGCCTACCCCGCTCTAGGTTCTGGCCTAGACTGGGTTTCGCAGGGTCAGACCGTCGGGTCATAAAACGGCGAAAAACTCGAAACTTTCCGCTATAGCGACAGGTCAGGTGATTAGAGGGGTCACGGCCGCTGGTGCAATCCTTGCAATGTTCACAACAGCCTTGGAGCTCCAACGCATCGGGTCGCGCTTGCGCCACGACGCGTGGCGCGCTTGCGCCTGGCCACAGGAACCGGCCGCTTGATGTACGGGTGAGATGCCTGAAACAGATCAATAAAACGGGAGAAACACATGAACAGTGCCGCTTTAGAAATCCAGGGAGAGCGTACTCAGCAGGCCATCGGCGAGTCGACGTCGATGTCGATCCTGGCCCCCGGTGCAAAGACGGTACTGCCCACTCCACGTCAGAATCCGAACAAAAAGAAAGTCCTGTTCGTGACGTCGGAAATCGCCGACCTGGTCAAGACCGGCGGCCTGGGTGACGTCTCTGCTGCACTGCCTCGGGCCATGGCCCACCTGCACGACGTCCGCGTGCTGATTCCCGGTTACCCGCAAGTGATGCACAGCGACAACCCGATCCACATCATTGGCGAACTGGGCGGTCATGCCGCGCTGCCGCCGTGCAAGATCGGACGCATGGACATGCCCGACGGGTTGGTGATCTACGTCTTGATCTGCCCCGAACTGTACGAGCGCGAAGGGTCGCCCTACGGCGCCAATAACGGTCGAGACTGGCCCGACAACCATATCCGCTTTGCCCGCCTGGGCCTGGCCGCCGCCGACATCGCCGCCAACCTGGCGCAAATCCACTGGTGCCCGGATCTGGTGCACGCCCATGACTGGCCCGCGGGCCTGGCCCCGGCCTACATGCACTGGCGTGGGCAGCGCACCCCAACCCTGTTCACCATCCACAACCTGGCCTACCAGGGGGTGGTCAGCCTGGCCTCGTGCCCGGAGCTGGGCATTCCCGAACACGCCCTGCAGCAAGAAGGCATGGAGTTCTACGGCAAACTGTCCTTTCTCAAGGCCGGCATGGCCTACTCCAGCCACATCACCACGGTCAGCGCGACCTACGCCCAGGAAATCACCACCCCGGCCTTCGGCTGCGGCCTCGACGGTTTCCTGGCCAGCAAGACCCAACAGGGCCTGCTCAGTGGCATCCCCAACGGCATCGATGAAAGCTGGGACGCGGCCACCGACCCGCACCTGGCCTGCCCCTTCACCATCGGCGACTGGGACGGCAAGGCCGCCAATGCCGCCCAGGTGCGCGAACTGTTCGGCCTGCAGGACAGCGAGGGCCCGCTGTTTGCCGTGGTCTCGCGCCTGGTCTACCAGAAAGGCCTGGACCTGACCGAAGGGGTGGCCGAGTACATCGTCAAATCCGGCGGGCAGATCGCAATCATCGGCCGCGGCGAACCGGAGGAAGAACAAGCCATGCGCAACCTGGCCCTGCGCTTCCCCGGGCAGATCGGCGTGCGCATCGGCTTCAATGAAACCGACGCGCGGCGCATGTTCGCCGGCAGTGACTTCCTGCTGATGCCCTCGCGCTACGAGCCCTGCGGCCTGAGCCAGATGTACGCCCAGCGGTTTGGCTCCCTGCCGGTGGCACGTAATACCGGCGGGCTGGCCGACACCATCGAAAATGGCGTCACCGGCTTTCTGTTCGACGAGTCCACTGTGGCCAGCTACGAAGAGGCACTGAGCCGGGCCTTCAAGGTCTTTGCCTTCCCTGCCCTGCTCAATGCCATGCGCTGCCGGGCCATGGCGGCACCGTTCAACTGGTGCAAGGCCGTCGAACCCTACGCTGAACTCTACGAACAACTGGTGGCCAAGGCGCTGGGGAAATCGGTCAAGTTATAAGAGGGAACTGTGCATGCCGTTACGGACTATGGAAACCTGGCCCCACGGCGCTGTCATGCTGGATGCGCAACACACTCGGTTTGCGCTGTGGGCACCCGATGCATTTTATGTGAGTGTCGAGTTGGACGAGGGGCCGTCGCTGCCCATGCTGCCCCAGGCCGACGGCTGGTTTGTCCTCAAGACCCGCTGTCCGGCCGGAACCCGCTATCGCTTCAACATCGATGGCGAACACGACGTCCCCGACCCCGCCTCGCGTGCCCAGGTGGCGGGACCTGAGTCGGCCAGCGTGGTGGTCGACCCGCTCGCCTACCGCTGGCAACACCTCTCCTGGCAGGGCCGGCCCTGGCACGAAGCGGTGATCTACGAGTTGCACGTCGGCCTGCTCGGCGGGTTCGCGCAGGTCCAGCACCAGTTGCCGCGCCTGGTAGAGCTGGGCGTCACGGCCATTGAACTGATGCCCCTGGCGCAGTTTCCCGGCGAGCGCAACTGGGGGTATGACGGCGTGCTGCCCTATGCCCCGCAATCGTCCTACGGTTCGCCCGAAGCCCTCAAACAACTGATCGACTGCGCCCACGGCCTGGGCCTGGCGGTGATCATCGACGTGGTCTACAACCATTTCGGGCCGGACGGCAATTACCTGCACCACTACGCCAAGCGCTTCTTTCGCGAAGACCGGCACACGCCCTGGGGTGCCGCCATCGACTTCCGGCGCCGCGAGGTGCGCGACTTTTTCATCGACAACGCCCTGATGTGGTTGCTCGAGTACCGCTTCGACGGCCTGCGCCTGGACGCCGTGCACGCCATCGACGACCCGGACTTTCTCCAGGAGCTGGCAAAGCGGGTCCACCAACAGGTCGATCCGGCGCGACATGTGTGGCTCACCGTGGAAAACGAGCACAACCAGGCCAGCCTGCTGGAGCAGCGGTTCGACGCCCAATGGAACGACGACGGGCACAACGCCCTGCACGTCCTGTTGACCGGGGAAACAGATGCCTACTACGCCGACTTCGCCCACAACCCCACCGAGCAACTGGCCCGCTGCCTGAGCCAGGGGTTTGTCTACCAGGGCCACACCAACCGCCATGGCGAGACCCGCGGTGAGCCCAGCGGCCACCTGCCCCCCAGCGCGTTTGTGCTGTTCCTGCAGAACCATGACCAGATCGGCAATCGCGCCTTTGGCGAACGCCTGCACCAGTTGTGCCCGCCCCAGGCCCTGCACGCCGCCACGGTGCTGTTGCTACTGTCGCCCATGATTCCCCTGCTGTTCATGGGCGACGAAGTGGCCGCCGATCAGCCCTTCCTGTTCTTCACCAGTCATCACGGCGACCTCGCACCGTTGGTACGCGAGGGCCGGCGCAATGAGTTCGCCTCCTTCAAAGCCTTTGCCGACCCCCATAGCCGCGAACGCATTCCCGACCCCAATGCGCCACAGACCTTCGAAGACTCGCGGCCCAACCTCACGCCCGGGGATTACGGCATTCGCCACAGCACCCAGGCGCTCTACCGGCAACTGCTGCTGATTCGCCACCGCGAAATCATCCCACGCCTGCCCGGCGCCCACGCGCTGGGTGTTTCGGTGCTCGGCGAGGGGGCGATCAGCGCGCGCTGGCAACTGGGGGACGGCAGCGTGCTGCACATTGAGTTGAACCTCAGCGCCAAGGCTGTTGCCCATATACCGCAAGCCCAGGCCCAACTGCTGTTCGCGTGCCCGCCACAGGCGAGCACTCGCTTACAGCGAGGCACCCTGGCTCCCTATTGCGCGCTGGTCAGCCTGACGGCAGCGGCATCCATGCTACCCCCCGCAGGAGAGCGCCAATGAGCGATGCGCAACTGGAAATTCTCGCCAGCCGGGCCGGCCTGGCCGTGGACTGGATCGACGCCAATGGGCGCGCACAAAAAGTGGCTCCGGCAGTTCTGCGCGCCGTCCTCAACGGTCTCGGCCACCCGGCCGGCAGTGCCCAGGAAATCGACGCCAGCCTGTTGCAGGTACAGCAGAGCCAGGCGCGCAGCCAGTTGCCACCGCTGTTGACCGTGGATGTCGGGGCCCGGCTTGACCTGGCGCGTTACTTCGAACCGCACAGCCCCTGCGAGATTCATCTGGAGGACGGCGCCATCCTCAACCTGAAACTCGACGACGAGGCGCAGTTGCCGGGGCTGATCCCGGTGGGTTACCAGGAAGTCAGCATCGCTGGCCGCTACTTCACCCTGGCCGTGGCGCCCCTGCACTGTCACAGCGTCGCCTCGGCCGTGGACAGCGACACCCCGCGAGCGTGGGGCCTGAGCGTGCAGTTGTACGCCTTGCGCCGCCCCGGCGACGGCGGTATTGGTGACACCCAGGCCCTCGAAGAGCTGGCCCGGGTTGCCGGTGAACGCGGCGCTGAAGCGCTGGCTATCAGCCCGATGCACGCGATGTTCAGCTGCGACACCCAGCGCTTCAGCCCCTACTCACCGTCCAGTCGGCTGTTCCTCAACAGCCTGTATGCCGCGCCCGGCGAGATCCTTGGCGAACGCGCCCTGCGCATGGCCATCGAGGCCACCGAGCTGGCCGACGAGCTCGCCCAGCTGGAAAGCCAGCCCCTGGTGGACTGGCCCGCGGCAGCCCAGGCCAAGCAGAAACTCTACCAGGCCCTGTACGAAGGCTTTGCCCGCGGTGATCATCCGTTGCACGCCGACTTCAGCAGCTTCCGCCACAGCGGTGGCGAAGCCCTGGAAAACCACTGCCGTTTCGAAGCCCTGCAAGAGGTCTGCGCCGCCCGTGGCGAAAGCCTGGACTGGCGCCATTGGCCCGAGCCCTGGCGCAACCCGCGCAGCCCGGAGCTGGCGGCCTTCGCCGAACAGCATGCCGGACGCATCGGCTTCTACGCGTTTTGCCAATGGCTGATCGCGCGCTGCCTGCAGCGTGCGCAAAACGTCGCCCGCAGCAGCGGCATGGGCATCGGCCTGATTGCCGACCTCGCGGTCGGGGCGGACGGCGGTGGCAGTCAAGCCTGGAGTCGCCAGGACGAACTGTTGGCCTCGCTCACCGTTGGCGCGCCACCGGACATTCTCAACCGCGCCGGCCAGGGCTGGGGGATCTCCGCGTTTTCACCCGAAGGCCTGGTACGCAATGGCTTTCGCGCCTTCATCGAAATGCTGCGGGCCAACTTTGCCCACGCCGGCGGCTTGCGTATCGACCATGTGATGGGCCTGCAACGACTGTGGGTCATCCCCCTCGGCGCGCCGCCCTGTGACGGTGCCTACTTGTATTACCCGGTGGACGACCTGCTGCGCCTGCTGACGCTGGAGTCGCACCGGCACCAGGCGATCGTCCTCGGCGAAGACCTCGGCACCGTGCCCGATGGCCTGCGGGAAAAACTCATCGCCCGCTCGATCCTCGGCATGCGCGTGCTGCTGTTCGAACAGGATCACAGCACGCGCTTCCGGCCGATTCTCGACTGGCCCGACAACGCCCTGGCCACCACCAGCACCCACGACCTGCCTACGCTCAACGGCTGGTGGCATGGCCGTGACATCGAATGGAACGCCCGTCTCGGGCTGGTGACCGGCGACGACGAAACCCACTGGCGCGCCCACCGCCAGCGCGAGCGTGACAGCCTGCGCAGCGCGCTGAGCCAGGACCCGCAGAACTTTCGTGAAGAGCAGCACGAGACTGACCAAGTGCTCGATGCCAGCGTGCGTTTTCTCGGGCATACCCGGGCGCCGCTGGTGTTGCTACCGCTGGAAGACGCCCTGGGCCTGGACGAACAGCCCAATCTGCCGGGCACCGTCGACACCCACCCCAACTGGCGGCGACGCTTGCCCGCCGACAGCAAGCAACTGCTGGACGATGCCGACGCCGCGCGGCGCCTGGAAATGCTCGCCTGCGCACGCCTGCAAGCCAGCGAGCGTGATCGATGAGTAGTCTGCGGGCCACCGTCAGGCTGCAGTTTCATCACGGTTTTACCCTGGATGACGCGGTGCCGCTGGTGTCCTATTTCGCCCGGCTCGGCATCAGCCACCTGTATGCCTCGCCGCTGCTCAAGGCCCGCAGCGGCTCGATGCACGGCTACGATGTGGTCGACCCTGGCCAGGTCAACCCGCAACTGGGGGGTGAAGCGGCGCTGCGGCGCCTGGTCAAGACCCTGCGGGCCCACGACATGGGCCTGATTCTCGACGTCGTGTCCAATCACATGGCCGTCGGTGGCGCCGACAATCCCTGGTGGCAGGACCTGCTGGAGTGGGGACGACTCAGCCCCTATGGCGAGTTCTTCGATATCCAGTGGCACTCGCCCGACCCGCTGCTCGAAGGCCAGTTGCTCCTGCCGTTCCTGGGCAGCGACTATGGCAGCGCCTTGCAGGACGGTAGCCTGGCGCTGCGCTTTGACTCGGCGCAGGGGCGGTTTTATGCCGAGCACTACGAACACCACTTCCCGATCTGTCCAATGGACTATGCAACGCTGCTGATGCCCGACGAGCGTCTGAGCGTCGAACACAGCGGCGCACTGAAAACCCTCGCCGAGGGTTTTACCCGCCTGCGTCACCAGACCACCGCCCATTCGCTGGCCGGCCCCTTGCAACAGGCCTTGGCGCAGTTGGCCAGGGAGCCCGCGCTGGCCAGCTGCATCGAACACAACCTGGCGCTGCATGACGCTCGCCAGCCCGATGGTTTCACCCGCCTGCACCACCTGCTGGAACGTCAGAGTTATCGCCTGGCCAGTTGGCGCACGGCGGCGGACGACATCAACTGGCGGCGCTTCTTCGACGTCAATGAACTGGGCGGCCTGCGGGTCGAGCGCCCGGCCGTGTTCGAAGCCACCCACGGCAAACTCTTCGAGTTGCTGGCCGACGGCCTGGTGGACGGCTTGCGCATCGACCACATCGACGGGCTCGCCGACCCACGGGGTTACTGCCGCAAACTGCGGCGCCGGGTCGACGCCCTGGTACCGTCACGGCACATCCCGATCTACGTGGAAAAGATTCTCGGCCCCGGGGAAACCCTGCGTCGCGACTGGGGGGTCGATGGCACCACCGGCTATGAGTTCATGAATCAACTGTCGTTGCTGCAGCACGACCCGCACGGCGCGTTAGCCCTGGGCGAGCTGTGGCAACGGCACAGCGAACGTCCACAGGCGTTCATCGAGGAAGCGCACCTGGCCCGCCAGCAGATACTCAACGGCTCGCTGGCCGGCGATTTTGAAAGCGTCGCCCAGGCCCTGTTGCAAGTGGCCCGCGATGACGTAATGACCCGCGACCTGACCCTCGGTGCCATTCGCCGGGCGCTGCAGGAACTGATCGTGCATTTCCCGGTGTACCGCACCTACATCAGCCCCCGCGGACGCTCCGCCGAGGACCAGGTGTTTTTCCAGCAGGCCATGGACGGTGCCCGCCAGACCCTGGGCGAAGCCGACTGGCCGGTGCTCGACAACATTGCCCTGTGGCTGGGCGGCCAGCCTTGGCGCGAGCGTCCGGTGGGGCGCCAACGCAAGCTGCTCAAGCACGCCTGCGTGCGGTTCCAGCAACTGACATCACCGGCGGCGGCCAAGGCCGTGGAGGACACCGCGCTCTATCGCTCGGGCGTGCTGCTGTCGCGCAACGATGTCGGGTTTGATACCGAGCAATTCAGTGCGCCCTTTTCCGATTTCCATGCCGCCTGCATCCAGCGTCTGGCAGCCTTCCCGAACAATCTGCTGACCAGCGCCACCCACGACCACAAGCGCGGTGAAGACAGCCGGGCGCGGTTGGCCGTACTCAGCGAACGCAGCGCCTGGTATGCGCAACAGGTCGACACCTGGCGCACCGAGGCCGCGGTTCTACGTGAAGACGCCCAGGCGCCGGCAGCCGGGGACGAACTGATTCTCTACCAGGCGCTGCTCGGCAGCTGGCCTCTGGGTTTGCGCTGCGACGACCTGCCGGCCCTGACCGATTACTGTGAGCGCCTGTGGCAGTGGCAACAAAAAGCCCTGCGCGAAGCCAAGCTGCACAGCAGTTGGAGTGCTGCCAACGACGCTTACGAACAAAGCGCCCGGCATTTTACCGAGCGCCTATTGCTCGCCCCCGAGGGGCTCGCGCTGCGCACCCGTATCGCCGACGCCGTAGCGGTGATTGCCAGCGGTGGCGGCCTGAATGGATTGGCGCAAACCTTGCTGCGCATGACAGTGCCGGGGGTCCCGGACCTGTACCAGGGCAATGAGTTCTGGGATTTCAGCCTCGTGGACCCGGACAACCGGCGGCCGGTGGATTTCCAGGCACGGATGCAGGCACTGGAGCACCAACCAGATCCGGCCCGGTTGCTCGACACCTGGCAGGACGGACACATCAAGCAAGCCTTGATCGCCCGCACCCTGGCAGTACGCGCCGAGCATGCCGAACTGTTTCGCGCCGGGCGTTACTTGCCCTTGCCGGTGTCAGGCAGCCAGGCCCCACGCGTGCTGGCGTTTGCCCGCGAGCACCAGGGCCAGTGGGCGATTGTGCTGGTGCCGGTCCGGGTCGCCGCGCTGCTGGAAAGCAGTGCCACACCGTTGGTTCCTGCCCTGCAGTGGGGCGATACCCGGGTCACTCTACCGTTCACCCCTCGCGGGGGAAAACTGAAGGGACTTTTTTCCACGGTGCAAGTCACACATCACACAGAGTTGCTGATCAGCGCCGCGCTGGGGGATTTCCCGGTCAATCTGTTTATCCAGACTTGAGTTCAACTCAGGAGCATTGCGATGAGTACCGATGAAAAACGCGTTCGTGAATTTGCCTATCAGATCTGGGAGTCCGAGGGTCAACCCCAAGGACAGGAAGCGCGCCACTGGGAGATGGCCCGCAAACTGGCGGAAGCCGAAGCCCTGGCACCGGCCAAGCCGGTAAAAACGCCAAAAGCCAAGGCCCCGCCCGCAACGAAAACCAAGGCCAAGGCCGGCGCCGCCCAGGTCGTCACCCCGCCAGGGGAAAAAAGCGTCGCCGCGAAAAAGCCCCGCGCCCCGCGCAAACCGGCCAGTTGACCCACGACAGCGGCTACGACAACCGCATCGACCACCTCAGGTCGATGCCGGTCATGCGCTACAGGAGTTTTTATGACCTCACCCGACAACACCGCAAAACCAGCCCATGGCGCAGAAACCTCGCGGATTCGTGAAGGGCTGCCCTTCCCGCTGGGCGCGACCTGGGATGGTCTGGGGGTCAACTTCGCGATCTTCTCGGCGAACGCGACCAAGGTCGAACTGTGCATCTTCGACGATGCCGGGAAAGTCGAACTCGAACGCATCGAACTGCCCGAGTACACCGACGAGATCTTTCACGGTTACCTGCCCGATGCCCATCCGGGGCTGATCTATGGCTATCGTGTGTATGGTCCTTACGACCCGCAGAACGGTCATCGTTTCAACCATCACAAACTGTTGATCGACCCCTACGCCAAGCAACTGGTCGGCGAGCTGAAATGGTCCGAAGCGCTGTTTGGCTACACCATCGGCCACCCGGACGCCGACCTCAGCTTCGACGAACGTGACAGTGCGCCATTCGTACCCAAGTGCAAGGTGATCGACCCGGCGCACACCTGGGGCCACGACCACCGAGTCAGTGTGCCCTGGGACAAAACGATCATTTATGAGACTCACGTACGCGGCATCAGCATGCGCCACCCGGCGGTTCCGGAGGCGGTGCGCGGCACCTTCGCCGGGCTGATGGTCGATGACCTGCTGGAGCACATCCGCAAGCTGGGAGTGTCGTCGGTGGAACTGCTGCCGATCCATGCCTTCGTCAACGACCAGCACCTGCTGCACAAAGGCATGACCAACTACTGGGGCTACAACAGCATCGCCTTTTTTGCTCCCGACCCACGCTACCTGGCCAGCGGCAAGATCGCCGAGTTCAAGGAGATGGTCGCGCACCTGCACGAAGCCAATCTGGAGGTGATTCTCGACGTGGTCTACAACCACACCGCCGAAGGCAACGAACAGGGACCGACCCTGTCCATGCGCGGCATCGACAACGCCTCCTACTACCGCCTGATGCCGGACGACAAGCGTTTCTACATCAACGACTCAGGCACCGGCAACACCCTCGACCTGAGCCACCCTTGCGTGCTGCAGATGGTCACCGACTCCCTGCGTTACTGGGCCACGGAGATGCACGTCGACGGTTTCCGCTTCGACCTGGCAACCATCCTCGGGCGTTACCACGATGGTTTCGACGAGCGCCACAGCTTCCTCGTGGCCTGCCGCCAGGACCCGGTGCTGCGCCAGGTCAAGCTGATCGCCGAACCCTGGGACTGCGGCCCCGGGGGGTACCAGGTGGGTGGATTCCCGCCGGGATGGGTGGAATGGAACGATCGTTTTCGCGACACCGTGCGCGCGTTCTGGAAAGGTGACGACGGCCAGTTGGCCGACTTCGCCGGACGCCTGACCGCCTCCGGCGACATGTTCAACCAGCGCGGGCGCCGGCCCTACGCCTCGGTCAATTTCGTCACCGCCCACGACGGTTTCACCCTCAACGACCTGGTGTCCTACAACGACAAGCACAACGAAGCCAACGACGAAGACAACCAGGACGGCAGCAACAACAACCTGTCCTGGAACCATGGCGTCGAAGGCCCGAGCGACGATCCCGAGATCAACGAACTGCGCCAACGGCAGATGCGCAATTTCTTCGCCACCCTGCTGCTGGCCCAGGGCACACCGATGCTGGTGGCCGGTGACGAATTCGCCCGCACCCAACACGGTAACAACAACGCCTACTGCCAGGACAGCGAGATCGGCTGGGTCAACTGGGACCTGAGTGACGACGGCAAGGCCTTGCTCAAGTTCGTCAAACGCCTGATCAAACTGCGCCTGACCTACCCGATCCTGCGTCGCGGGCGTTTCCTGGTGGGCAGCTACAACGAAGACATCGGGGTCAAGGACGTGACCTGGCTGGCCCCGGATGGCAGCGAGATGACCACCGAACAGTGGGAAGACAGCCATGGCCGCTGCCTCGGGATGCTGCTCGACGGCCGCGCCCAGGAAACCGGCATCCGCCGCAAGGGCGCCGATGCGACCTTGCTGCTGGTGGTCAACGCCCACCACGACATCGTCAATTTCAGCCTGCCCGCGGTTCCGGACGGTGGCTTCTGGACCTGCATGATCGACACCAACCAGCCCTCGATCCGCGGCCAGGAGCGCTTCGAGTTCGAGCACTCATACTCAGTCACCGGCCGCTCGCTGCTGCTGTTCGAATTGCAGCACCACGACGAAGACTGAGGAGTTCCCCCAGGTGCACCACAAAAAAAACCTGGGGGACCACGCCGCGCACGCGACGAACCCTGAACCATGGGCAATACTCTGCCCGCTGCCCTTGAGGAACTGCCCCCAGGGTGTTCCGGGCGCATGGACGGAGCAAGGCACTCAGCCTGTCGGTCAGGCATCGGGAGACGACCGACAGCTCACGCTTACAAGGACGTGTCAACATGAAAAGCACCTCGCTTCTGGACAGCAACCTGCCCGCGCAGATCTGGAATGGCGCCCGCCAATTGGACAACCTGCCGGTCATCAACACTCAGTCGCTCATCGCACCCGGCGCCCGCGCCGTGGTGATCGCCCCCCACCCCGGCGATGAAGTGGTGACCTGCGGCGGCCTGCTGCAATTGTTCGCCAACCTGGGGCATCCCCTGCAACTGATATCCGTCACCGACGGCAGCGCCAGCTACCCGGGTTCGCAACTGTGGCCGGAGAAACGCCTGAGCGTGTTTCGCCCCCAGGAAAGTGTCGAGGCCCTGCGCAGGCTGGGGCTGCCCATGCACAGCCTGAAGTGGATTCGTGGCGGTTTCACCGACGCCGCACTGGCCGAGCGCGAGACCCAGTTGGCGCACTTCATTGCCCGCTACCTGCGCCCCGAAGATGTGCTGTTCAGCACATGGCGCGAAGACGGCGTCGTCGACCATGACACCGTCGGTCGCGCCAGTGCCAAGGCCGCCCAGATGGTCGGTGCCCGTCTGTGCGAACTGCCTTTCTGGGCCTGGCATTGGCCGGTGCGCGACCAAGGGCAGATCCCCTGGCATCGCGCGCGCAAGGTGCGCCTGGACAGCTGGACGACCGCTCGCAAGCGCCATGCCATCCACGCCTATGCCAGCCAACTGGATGGCGATCCGGAAATGGGCATCGCGCCGCTGTTGCCCAAGGTGGTCCTGGAACGCTTGCGCCAACCCTATGAGATTGTCTTTGTGTAAGGCCATTGCCCACAGATGTCGATGATCGGCGGCGATACTCTGAACTGCTGGCCGCCACATCAGTCGCATGGATATCCCGCCGCGACTTTCCAGGAGTGCACGTGAACCCCGACCCAGAACGTCAACCCGGCCCCGTCCCGCCGCAGGACACCCTCCCGGCCGTGCATCGGCTCCGGGTGCTGACCGTCAACACCCACAAAGGTTTTACCGCCCTCAACCGGCGTTTCATCCTGCCCGAGTTGCGCGAGGCCGTGCGTAGTACCTCCGCCGACCTGGTGTTTCTCCAGGAGGTATTGGGTGAGCATGATCGCCACGCCTCGCGCCACAGCAACTGGCCGTCGATGTCGCAGTATGAGTTCCTCGCCGACAGCATGTGGAGCGACTTCGCCTACGGACGCAATGCGGTCTACCCCGACGGCCACCACGGCAACGCCCTGCTGTCCAAGTACCCGATCCGCCATCACCGCAACCTGGACGTGTCGATCACCGGGCCCGAACGCCGTGGTTTGCTGCACTGTGTGCTGGATGTACCGGGCCACGCCGAGGTCCACGCCATCTGCGTACACCTGAGCCTGCTGGAAAGCCATCGCCAACTGCAACTGGCGCTGCTCTGCCAGTTGATCGAGTCACTGCCCGCAGACGCTCCGGTGATCATCGCCGGCGATTTCAATGACTGGCAGTTGCAGGGCAACGTCACCCTTGCTCAGCGCGATGACTTGCATGAGGCCTTCGAACGCCACCACGGGCGGCCGGCCAAGACCTATCCGGCACGTTTCCCGCTGCTGCGCCTGGACCGCGTGTACCTGCGCAACGCCAGCAGCCACGCCCCCAGAATCCTCGGCAATAAACCCTGGAGCCATCTTTCCGACCACTTGCCGCTGGCGGTCGAGGTACATCTCTGATTCGTGCCAAAAGGGTAATGCAGAGCCGTTTCCGGATGATTTTCCGGTGAAACAACAGCTTAGAGAGTCGTCAATTTTCAGGCATTTACGTGACCTAAATTAGCCATACCGCTCATCGTTCAATTTCTTGACGCAGGGCTCCGGGTCTTCTTAGCTAACCCTTACTACCCCCGGAAGTAACTCCTGGGGCAGGCCGAAAGCTCCCGTTCCTGCGGGCCGCCGGGGCTTGCCCCAACGAAATCGGTCGCCCCTCATTCGGGGTAGGAGAGACGCCAAGACCAGACATGGCATGCGTATGCAGCAAGGTAGACCTCCATGAACACCTCCCTTATCCAACACGAGATATCCGTCACCCTATACACCCTGTCGACTTCGCTGCTGCTGTGTACATCCATGGAGGTTGTGGCATCGTCTGCCGAAGACGAGGCGATTCCCTGGTATCGCCAGGACGTACCGACCTTCGCCTTCCCTGCCCCCCCTATCACTGCGTCCGGCCAGTTCATGCGCCAGCCCGGACTCGACAACCAGTTACTGACCATCCAACAGGCCGCCCCTTCGGCCTGGCAACAGGTCTACGGACACGCCGCCACCCAGGCCGAGCAGGATGTCCTCAACTCACAGTTCTCCACCGTAGGTGCGGCGCTGGCCAAGGGCCCGGCCCTGTTGACCGTGCACGGCAATGGCGGCAGTACCCAACGAGTGGGCCTGTTGGGTGGTAGCAACCAGATCCAGGGCAACAGCAACGGTACGCTGGTTGGTCCGGCCCTGGCCAACCCCGGCACCGACAGCCTGAACGTCCAGGGCGACAGTCTCGGTGCGTACTGGAGCTTGACCGGGGCCAACGGCTGGCACGTCGACCTGAGCGCCAGTGGCGGCCGGGTCAGCGGCTTCAGCCGTAACGCCCAGGGCGAGCGCCAAGCCACAGAAGGCAGCGCGGTGACGCTGTCGGTGGAAGGGGGGTTCCCCATCGGGATCAGCAAGAACTGGGTGATCGAACCCCAGGCGCAGTTGATCAACCAGCGCATCTCCCTGGACACCCCCTACGCCAACGGCAACGCCCAGGCCAATGAACTGAGCAGCTGGAGTGGCCGGGTCGGGGCGCGCTTGAAAGGGAGCTACGACATCAACGGCCTGCCGGTCGAACCCTACGTCCGCACCAACCTGTGGCACCGGATCAACACCAGCGACACCGTGACCCTGGACCAGGTCGACAAGATCAGCAGCAGCCGCTACTCCTCCACCGTCGAACTGGGCTTGGGCCTGGTCGCCAAAGTCAGCCCCAGCGTCAGCCTTTACGTCAGTGCCGACTACAGCAGCGACGTCGACGACAACGACCTCAACGGTCTGATCGGCAGCCTCGGCGTGCGGATGCGCTGGTGAGCTTATGTTGGAGGAACAAGGCTTGCCCGCGATAGCGGTGCGTCAGGCACCATTGATGTTGAATGGACTGGCCTCATCGCGAGCAAGCTCGCGCCCACAGTGCTTTAGCCTGCCCGTAGATCTCGCGTACACCCAGCACATGTGTGGGAGCGAGCCTGTCCGCGATGACGGTATGTCAGCCACCATCGATACATCAGGCCGGCCTCTACCCAAACGGACGCAACATCAACACCGCCAACGGCGGTAAATTCAGCACCAGTGACTGCGGCTGCCCGTGACTACCTTCGTCTTCAGTCTCTGCGCCACCGTCGTTACCATAATTGGACCCGGCATAAATGCCCGCGTCGCTGTTGATCAACTCACTCCAGCGCCCGGCAAACGGTACGCCCACCCGATAGGCAGGACGCGGCACCGGGGTGAAGTTGGCCACCACCAGCACCGGTCGGCCATCCTTGCTCCAGCGCAGCCAGGCATAGACGCTGTTGATCGCATCATCGCCAATCAACCACTGGAACCCTTGCGGCACATCGTCCTGGTCGTGCAGCGCCGGCTCTTCGCGGTACAGCTGGTTGAGGTCGCTGACCAGCTTCTGCACGCCCCGGTGTTCCGGGTACTGCAGCAAGTACCAATCGAGCTGCTGGTCATGGTTCCACTCGCGCCACTGGCCGAACTCACAGCCCATGAACAACAGCTTCTTGCCCGGATGCGCCCACATGAAACTCAGGTAGGCCCGCAGGTTGGCGAACTTCTGCCAGCGATCGCCGGGCATCTTGTCGATCAGCGAATGCTTGCCGTGTACTACTTCGTCGTGGGAGATCGGCAGGATGAAACGCTCGGACCAGGCGTACACCAGACCAAAACTCAGCTCATTGTGATGGTGCGCGCGGTACACCGGGTCCTGCTGGATGTAGTGCAGGGAGTCGTGCATCCAACCCATGTTCCACTTGTAGTCAAAGCCCAGCCCGCCTTGCTGGGTGCTCTGGCTGACGCCCGGCCAGGCGGTGGACTCCTCGGCGATGATCAGGGCGCCCGGCGCCTCGAGGTCGACCACGTCATTGAGGTGGCGGACAAAATCGATGGCTTCCAGATTCTCCCGTCCGCCATGGCGGTTGGGCACCCATTCACCGGCCTTGCGCGAGTAGTCGCGATAGAGCATCGAGGCCACGGCATCGACCCGCAGCCCGTCGATATGGAAGTGCTTGAGCCAGTGCAACGCCGAAGCCAGCATGAAACCGTGCACTTCGGTGCGCCCCAGGTTGTAGATCAGGGTGTCCCAGTCCTGGTGGAAGCCTTCCTGCGGGTTACCGTATTCGTACAGCGCGGTGCCATCGAACTGCGCCAGGCCATGGGTGTCGGTGGGAAAGTGTGCCGGCACCCAATCGAGGATTACCCCAATCCCGGCCAGGTGACAGGCATTGACGAAGGCAGCGAAGTCACTGGGTGAACCGTAGCGCGCACTGGGTGCGAACTGCGAGAGCGGCTGGTAACCCCAGGAGCCGCCAAAGGGATGCTCCATGATCGGCATCAATTCGATGTGGGTGAAACCCAGGTTTTGCACGTAGGGAATCAGACGTTCGGCCAGTTCGCCCCACTGGTACTGGCGCGCCACTTCCCCGACATCGTCGACCTCGCACTGCCAGGAACCGGCATGCAGTTCATAGATCGACAACGGCGCGCTCGGCAGGTGACGCTCACCGCGGGTCTGCATCCAGGCGTGGTCCTGCCAGTCGATGGTCAAGGGGCCGGCGACTTTCGACGCGGTGTCCGGCGGCAACTGGGTGGCCAGGGCCATGGGATCGGCCTTCAGCGGCAGGATCCCCTGGGCGCCAAGAATCTCGTACTTGTACGCTTCCCCCACCTGCAGGCGCGGGATGAACAACTCCCAGACCCCGGAGGGATGACGCAGGCGCATCGGGTGGCGGCGGCCGTCCCAGATATTAAAGTCCCCCACCACCGAGACCCGGCGGGCATTCGGCGCCCACACGGCAAAGCGCACCCCATCCACTCCGTCGACGTTCTGCAACTGGGCGCCCAGGCAGGCGCTCAAGTCACGGTGGTTGCCTTCGGCGAACAGATACAGGTCCATCTCGCCCAGCAACTGGCCAAAGCTGTAAGGATCCTCGGCCGTCTGCTCGCCACCGGCCCACTGGGTCCGCAGGACGTACGCCTGGGCCTGGGGGAAATGACCGACGAACAACCCCGGCACCTCGCTGGCCGTCAGGCTGCCCAGCACTGCACCGCTGTCACGGGCCAGCACCTGGACGCTCAAGGCGTCCGGCAGATACGCCCGAATGAACTGGCCGCCGGCGTCATCCCCGTGAGGCCCGAGAATCGCAAACGGATCCGGATGTTCGGCACGCACCAGCGCCTCGATGTCGCGCGCTGCCGGCAGCAGCGCTTCTTTGAGTCCCCGTTCCTTCATCACTGCTCTCCACCTATCTCGGAAAAGGGTTCAAGTCCACTTAACAACCCATAGAGCCCGTGCAACGGCACGGGTAGCCAGGCGGGACGATTTTCGGCTTCATACAGCACTTCATAAGCAGCCTTCTCCAGACTGAACAAGGCCAGCGCGGCGTCTTGCGCCCCAGGCATCTGCCAGGCATGAGCAAGACTAGCTGTCGCCAGCCGATATGCCTGGACAAAAGCGGCCTGTGCCTCACGTAAATACCGTTCAGTGACCCGTGCGCGTGCGACATCCGCTTGCTCGGTGCTGTCGACGCCCTGGCCGTTGCGCGCCATGGCCGCGGCGTAATCGAACGAACGCAGGACCCCGCTGACGTCCTTGTACGGGCTGTGCTTGCCCCGACGTTCATGCAATGCCCGCGCCGGTTCGCCCTCGAAGTCGATCAGGTAGGCATCGCCCTTGATCACCAGCACCTGGCCCAGATGCAAGTCGCCGTGGACTCGCATACGCAGGCCGCCCGTGGCCTGTTCGGCCAACCCTTGCAGGTGTTTGAGAATGACCTTGCGGTGTTCCAGCAAACGGGCCACCCGCTGCTGATCGCCAGCTCCCAGTTGAGCCTGGTGCTGCTTGAGCAACAGCAAGGCGCGTTCCAGTTGCGCGGCGATCGACTGGTACAACACCTGCTGATCCTTGGCGGTGGTCACTTCGCTGCCGAACGCCGGGTCCTTGCCGGGAGCTGCCAGCAACAGGTGCATTTCACCCAGGCGCTGGCCGAGCATGGCAGCGAAATCCTGCAGTTCGCCGAGGGCGTTGTAGTGCTGGTCCTGTTCGGACATGGCATCGGCCAGTTCGTCACGAATCGCCCGCTCAAGGTTGTTCTGGGTCCACTCCCAGGCATCGCCCTGGTTGCTCAGGTACCCCTGGGCAATCATCAGCAGGTGGTCCACGCCCTGGGCGTCGCGCCGCACCACGGAGCCGAGCAGCGGCGAAATATGTTCGAAGCCCGCCGCCGTCAGGTACGCGCCCATCTCCAGCTCAGGGTGCACACCACCGGCCACTTTGCGGATCAGTTTGAGCACCAGGCTGCCCCCGATCACCACTGAACTGTTGGACTGCTCGGCGGACAGGTAACGCACTTCGGACTCGGCCCCAAGCCCCAGCTGCGCCAGTTGGCCAGTGGGTTCGAAACGAATCTCGCCGTCGCTGGACGCCAGCACCGTCTGTGCCTGGATCGCCTGCAACACCGCCCGCACAAAGCTGTCGAGACTGAACGCATCGGTGACCAGGCCGACCTGCGGCCCACGCCGGACCCGCGACAGCGCCAGTTGCTGGGGCAACGCCGCCCCCACCTGGTCCTCGCCAAGAAAACCGAAGGGCAATTGATACCGGCTGGTCTGGCCCTGGCTGCTGACCTCGATTTCGCTCAGCAACACCGGATGCTGGGCATCGCCAAAACGCACCCCATAGGCAATGTGCACCGATTCGATGCTGGCATCCTTGCCGGCGAACCAGCGGCGGTTGAGCAGCCAGCTGGGTAGCACGCTTTGCTCCAAAAGGGTGCGCGATGGTGCTTCAAGCAACTCTTCCATGCGCTTTTTCAGGACCAGGGTGGTGAAGTCCGGCAAGCTTTGCGCCGGCTCCACGTGCCAGCTCGGCATCTGGTTTTCCGCCGCCAGCACGAACCAGTAGAACCCATAGGGCGCCAGGGTCAGGAGAAAGCTCAGCTGGCCGATGGGCGGGAAGGCGTTGCCCCCCAGCATCTCCACCGGGACCATGCCGACGTAGGCCGACAGATCCAGCTCGGCCGCTTGCGCACTGCGCGACACGTTGGCCACGCACAAAATGGTTTCGTGGCGGCCATCGGCCCCGGTGAATTCACGGGTATAGGCCAGGATCCGGCGATTGCTCGGCGACAGCATTTTCAGCGTGCCGCGGCCGAACGCCTTGGATTGCTTGCGCACCGCCAGCATGCGCCGGGTCCAGTTGAGCAACGAGTGGGGATCGCCCGCCTGGGTTTCGACGTTGACCGACAGGTAGCCGTACTGCGGGTCCATGATCGGCGGCAGCACCAGGCTGGCCGGGTCGGCGCGGGAGAAACCGCCGTTGCGATCGATCGACCACTGCATGGGCGTGCGCACACCGTCCCGGTCGCCCAGGTAGATGTTGTCGCCCATGCCGATTTCGTCGCCGTAGTACAGGGTCGGTGTGCCAGGCATCGACAGCAGCAGGCTGTTGAGCAGCTCGATCCGGCGTCGGTCACGCTCCATCAAGGGCGCCAGGCGCCGGCGGATACCCAGGTTGATCCGTGCCCGACGGTCGGCGGCGTAGTAATTCCACAGGTAATCGCGCTCCTTGTCGGTGACCATCTCCAGGGTCAGCTCATCGTGGTTGCGCAGGAAAATCGCCCATTGGCAGTTGGCCGGGATCTCCGGGGTCTGGCGCAGGATATCGGTGATCGGGAAGCGGTCTTCCTGGGCCAGGGCCATGTACATGCGGGGCATCAGCGGAAAGTGGAACGCCATGTGGCACTCGTCGCCGCTGTCGCCGTGGGGATCGCCGCTCTTCTTGTTGCCAAAGTACAGCTGCGTGTCCTCCGGCCACTGGTTGGCTTCGGCCAGCAGCATGCGATCCGGGTAATTGGCGTCGATCTCGGCCCGGATCTGCTTGAGCACGTCATGGGTCTCGGGCAGGTTTTCGTTGTTGGTGCCGTCGCGCTCGATCAGGTACGGAATGGCGTCCAGGCGCAGGCCATCGATGCCCATGTCCAGCCAGTAGCGCATCACCGACAGCACCGCCTTCAAGACCTGCGGGTTGTCGAAATTGAGGTCCGGCTGGTGGGAGTAGAACCGGTGCCAGAAATACTGGCCGGCCACCGGGTCCCAGGTCCAGTTGGACTTCTCGGTGTCGAGGAAGATGATCCGGGTGCCGTCGTATTTCTGGTCGTCGTCGGACCACACATAAAAGTCCCGCGCCGCCGATCCGGGCTTGGCCTTGCGTGCCCGCTGGAACCAGGGGTGCTGGTCGGAGGTGTGGTTGATCACCAGCTCGGTGATCACCCGCAACCCGCGCTTGTGGGCTTCGGCAATGAAGCGCTTGGCGTCGGCCATGGTCCCGTAGTCGCTGTGCACGCCACGGTATTCGGCGATGTCGTAGCCATCGTCACGCCGTGGCGAAGGGTAGAACGGCAACAGCCAGATGGTGTTGACGCCAAGGTCGGCGATGTAATCGAGCTTGGCGATCAGCCCGGGGAAATCGCCGATTCCGTCGTTGTTGGAGTCGAAGTAGGATTTGACGTGAACCTGGTAAATCACCGCATCCTTGTACCAGAGCGGGTCATCGCTGAAGGTGGCTGACCTGGGTTTCTTCGCCATTACAATCTCCTGTTCAATGGGGGGTGGCAGGACCGGTCGTGCGGGCCTTGTGAGCCCGCGCTACAGCGATATCCGCCAGATGCCGAACGGTTGATGCCAGGGCTCGATGCGCATCCATTGGGTCTTGCCGTACCAGCTCCAGCGATGGCCGTTCATCAAGTCTTCGCCCTGGGTCACTGCGTCGTCCGCCAGGCCCAGCTCCCACAATGGCAGTTCGAAATGCGCCTCCTGGGCGTTGAACGGATCCAGGCTGACGGCCACCAGAATGAAGTTACTGCCATCGGCGCTGCGTTTGCCGAAGTACAGGATGTTGTCGTTCCAGGCGTTGTACAGCTGCAAGCCCAGATGGCTGTGCAAGGCCGGGTTCTGCCGGCGGATGCGGTTGAGCTGGGCGATCTCGGCGATGATGTTGCCGGGGGCATTGAAGTCGCGGACGCGGATCTGGTACTTCTCCGAATCCAGATACTCCTCTTTGCCCGGTACCGCTGCCGACTCACACAGCTCGAACCCCGAGTACATGCCCCACAATCCCGAGCCCATGGTCGCCAGCGCCGCACGGATGAGAAACCCGGCACGCCCTGATTCGTGCAGGAAGCCTGGGTTGATGTCCGGGGTGTTGACGAAAAAATTCGGCCGGTAGCATTCGCGCCAGGGCGACTGGTTCAGTTCGCTGAAGTAGCTGGCCAGCTCCTGCTTGGTATTGCGCCAGGTGAAATAGGTGTAGCTCTGGGAGTACCCGACCTTGCCCAGGCGCGCCATCATCGCCGGCGTGGTGAAGGCTTCGGCGAGGAAGATCACCTCGGGGTACAACGCCCGCACATCAGCGATCAGCCATTGCCAGAACGGCAGCGGCTTGGTGTGCGGGTTGTCGACGCGAAAGATCTTCACCCCCTCCTCGACCCAGCCGACCACGATATCGCGCAGCTCCAGCCATAGGCTGGGAATGGCCTCACTGCTATAGAAGTCGACGTTGACGATGTCCTGGTACTTCTTCGGCGGGTTTTCCGCGTATTTGATCGTGCCGTCCGGACGCCAGTTGAACCAGCCCGGATGTTGCTGCAGCCATGGGTGATCCTGGGAACACTGGATGGCGAAGTCGAGGGCGATTTCCAGGCCGTGGTCGGCCGCAGCCGCCACCAGCCGACGGAAGTCTTCGCGGCTGCCCAATTGCGAATGAATCGCCTCATGGCCGCCCTCCTCGCTACCGATGGCATAGGGGCTGCCCGGATCGTCCGGCCCGGCCGTCAGGGCGTTGTTCGGCCCCTTGCGATAGCGGCGACCGATCGGATGGATCGGCGGGAAGTACAGCACGTCGAAGCCCATGTCCTGAATCATCGGCAGGCGCGCATGCACGTCATTGAAGGTGCCATGGCGCGCGGGGTCGTCGGTGATCGAACGCGGAAACAGCTCATACCAACTGGCGAACTGCGCCAGCTCGCGCTCCACGTCCACCGGGTACTCCGGGCTCAGGCTCAGGTAGGCACGGTGATCGGCCTGGCCCATGAGTTCGGCGCTATCGGGGTGCAGGAACAAAGCGACCTGCTCGGTTTCGAGCAGGCCGGACAATTGCTGGTGCAGCGCCGTCAGTTGCGCCTTGAGTGGCCCTTCGGCGCGCTCGGCGGCCTGCAGGACGTGCAGCCGGCCTTCCTGCAGCTCCAGGCTGACGGGGATATTGGCAACGTGCTTCTTGTCCAGTTCGTAGCAAAAACTGGCGAAGTGATCGATCCAGGCTTCGATGCAAAACACATGACGACCCTGGGCCGGCACACGAAAACGCCCCTGCCAGGCATTGTTGCCCAGGTCGGCCATCACCTCGCTGCGCCACACTGCATCACCCTCGCCACGCCAGCGCAGGCGTACCGCGAGCTTGTCGTGACCGTCGGCGAACACGTTGCTGGTCACCTCTACGTCCTGCCCCACCACGGCCTTGACGGCAAACTGCCCGCCTTCGAGGATCGGCATGGTGCCTTCAATCACGATGCGCGGCAGCAGCAGCGCCTGGGACAGTGGAATGTGGGGGTTGTAGCTCAACTCATCAGGTTTCGCAGCCGTCATCGAGCCTCTCTCCTTTACGCCCCAAGGACGCTCATGTGTCTGGGTGTCGTCGGCAAGGTAGTCCCGCACCGAATGAGCTCACTTAGGTTCCGAGCGACAGGCACCGGCAAAAGTTCATAGGGAATTGGCTGGATCCGAATCCTCGGCGCCGTGGTCAACCTACTTAAGCACGACTCAGGCCAGATGCCACTGGGGGTTGGAAAATCCCCCATCCACTCCCGACAGCAGCAGTGGGTATCGATAATCCAGCACTTCTGCCGGCGAGCACGTCGCTATCGAGATCGGTGCTGCAGTAGAGGCAAACTCGCTAATAAACCTCCAGCAATCCTCAGTATTGAATGGTCACCATGACAACCCTGTGAAACACATACCGCTCGTCGGTTTTTCTTGGCCGGTTAGTGCGAATAAAAATACGCAACCTACGTGAGCTTAAGAAACGCACTACAAACATCTTAAGAAGCTTCAGCGCCTCAACAAAACGGATTACAACAGGCCATCTATTAACACCCCCATAAAATCAGGACAAACCGTAGAAAAGTCACTCTTTCGCCCTGGTTTATATCAAAAACAAAACAATCAGAAATCAATCTTAAACTCGCAAGAAAATGTTCAAATATTCGAGAGAAACCTCCTACAGCTACAAACCCAATCAATTTGCAACACGCGCCCCGCCAGACTAAAAGTTGAGAGCCACTTGATAGGAAGTGGCTCTCAACCGATCAGGAGTACAAAAATGAAACCAGGAAATTTGATCGAAACAGTCTTCAGTTTCAAAAGTGAGTTTGGAGAAGCCTCAGTACCGCAAATCGCGGGAGGTTCTGGCGGAGCCGGTGGCTGTGGTGGAAGTGGTGGTTGCGGTGGTGGTGGCGGTTGCAGTGGTGGAAGTGGCGGTTCCGGCGGATCCGGTGGTAACGCGATCTCAACCCATCCAGACAATGAGCAATCTAAATAGCCTACTTAAACTCTAAAATGAGAGTTGGCCTTTTCGATACGTTCTGAAAGGCCAACACAAGGACAGCCATGAAACTAAGCATCGAAAACTACAACCTTCTTAACTTCAACAATGACAGCATTATAATCTCACCAAAAGGTGTATCCCGAGTGACATCTCCGTCTCTTTTAGACGTATTAAAAAAACTACAAAATCGAACAAGCATTTCAGAAGCTGATCTATCTAGCTTATTAAGCGAACATCACCTTGATTACGAAGACGCCTACCGATCGCTTGAAAAATCAGTAGGTCTAAAATCTGACAGACCTCTATTTTTTGAAAAAATAATCGTCGCCCACGACTGGGAGGACCGTGAGTACCTCGAATCACTTCTAGCAGACGAACTACCTGACTCGACAATCACTTGCCCAATATCGGAACTGACCATAACCGTAAATAATGAAACGCGATATCTCATAGCAATCACCTATCAGAATTATGACTATAACGAGTTAAAAAGTATTTACTTCCAACTTGCGTCCACCCTACCTGAAAGTGCAATTATAATTTGCTACCCTGCAGGAGCATCCTACGTAATAGGGCAACCCCACGTTCAAGCACTAGGCAATGCCTGTCACTTCTGCTCTATAGATAGAGTGATTAGTCATGAAACCTATAAACCCAGCAAAAATACATGGTCAAACTTGCTCAATTTTTGTCAAAGCCGATATATCCCAACCCCATCAGCACTACCAACCCTTTATCAAAAGGCTTTAATTATTGGCGCATTGGTCCAAAAGATAAAATTCTTGACCGGTACAAACGGTGCTTGCCGCTATCAAGACAACATTCTTCAAGAAACCAATATTTCCCTCAGCAACGGGCAAGTTTCAGAGTCTTCAGTTTCACATTGGTGCATGTGTGACTGCCTGAGGAATATCAAATGAATAGTGTTCCTCACGACTATTACCTTAGGTTTCTCGACCCAATAGTTTATGACGACGTCCTTGACTTTCACAGCAAAGGAAATTACATCCTCCACCCTGCATTCCAGCCATCAACCGCCCTTCATTTTATTGACGAAAAACATCTAGAAAGATTAACAGGCAATGAGCTTAGACTTTATCCAGACATGGACATCTGCCTACCGACGAGAATTAATAAAACATCCAGCCCTCTCAATCGAAATGAGTCATGCGAAAAATTCACCAAAGCCAACATAACGTTCGATCTTATTGAAGATCTGGTCAGCCCCTTGATCTCTAAAAATACAGACCATTACAAAAGAGGTTACCCTAGCGGTGGTGCGCTTTACCCAATCGAGGTATTTATTTGCTCATTAATGAGTGACGAGCCAACATGGCCGTGCCCAGAAAAAATATTACACCTACTCCCTCAATCTGCAAAATTCGAAATCGTCCAGAACTCTGAATGCACAAACGAATTACGCTCTGCAATTTTGTCTACCTCAGGAACTATTGGAACACCAAGCCTCGCCATAATATATATCGCATACCTTCCCAAAACGATGTTCAAGTACAGATACAGAGGATATCGCCTAGCACTTATGGAGGCGGGTTCTATCTATATGCTAATCGACCTTCAAGCTAAAAATCTCAATCTTCAAAGCCGGCTTTGGTCTGCTTACACAGACTCAATGCTATGTAAATCGCTCGGATTGAATCCGGCGTTATTCCTACCTCTCTCAGTGCAGTTTGTAGGAGAATAAATGAATACATACAACCAGAACAACATATCCTCATTACCGACAATGTTGACCTGTCAGCCCTGCGGGATTAAATCCATACCTACATCAGCAGAAGTTAATGATAGATGGGGCAATGGTGGGTCAGGTATCGGCGCCGGGTCAAAAGCCATACAGTCTGCGCTCGGCGAGTACTTTGAACGACGCCACTTCTATATGGAGGTCATGCCCGACCAGCAAGGCCCTCTTGGGTATTCATTAACCCCAGAAGAAAAAATCAGTTTCGCAGTGGCGCTGAGTCAAACGTCCGAAAAAGCACATCAACCAGAAAAGATTGAAGAGCACACTTTTAATCTATCTGAAGTCTACAGAAGCGACGATTTTTCCAGTTGCCACATCCCAACCGCGTGCATATCACTTAGCTCACACAAAATTGAGAGCGACAATTTATTATACCCGCAACGTGATACATGCGGGTGCAGTTTTCACTGGGACCCCACGACTGCTATATTTGGCTCGCTAAAAGAAAAACTTGAAAGACAGTTTTTAGCTAAATTCTGGCTTACAAAAAGATGCAACAAGATAATCTCACCCACCGACACTGTTAATATGTTACGCAAATCCAATTCGTGCGCACTATACAAGCACCTACTGCGAGTCTGGAGAAAGCACGATTATTGATATCTCAGACGCCAACTTCCCAGGATCCTGCATCTTGACAGTTTACGGAAACCACAAAAAAGGAAGGCACGTAAATTACTGTGCCGGCATGGCTTATGCGGCAAGCGTGGAGGAAGCAATAGAAAAGTCTATTAACGAACTTTGGCAGACGTACCGTTTCATAGATGTTTTTACTGCCACCGACAGCGCGCACTCTGACATTGACGACCCCTACCTGAAGTACTTTCTGAACTGTAACAACTATACAACTTACAGAACAATTACCACCACGCTCATTCAGCCACCACCGCAACCCAGCAAGTCATTCGAATTTAACGAACAAGGATTACTTGCCGCACTCGACAATCAGCACATCAAAGGCTTCATCTACTTAAAGCCAATGACCATCAATAACTCCACATGCTACGCGAGCAAATACATATCTCCAGATCTGTTTTTACACATGAACAACTCAGCAAACATAAACCTCCGAAACAAATACTCGGAAAAGTTTCTGAACGAAATCTACGAAGATCGTAAAAAATTCATGGTCCCTTTCCCATAAAGAGAACACCCATGCTTAGCACAATAACTTATCGCACCATAAAAATCAGTACCGTCTTCATAAAAGAACAGCTTAAAGAACCTACCGCTTTTTTTTGGACAATACTCTCGCCAACGGCGCTATTTTATTTACTGAACTACTCCAAAGGCATTACTCCCCCCTACCAGGCGAATTATATGGAGGCGACGTCTTGGTTCTATGCCTACATATCTTCAAGCGTCGCTTTTTTTGGTTTCTCCTTTTACATCATCGGACGCCGAGAAAGCGGATTTACACGATCTTTTATCTACACACTTGAAGCAAGAACCATTTTCTTACTGGGTCAATTCCTGGCCTATTCATCAATATCGGTATTTTACTGTCTGGCGTTTTACTTGCTTACACGCCCCGCTTTCAGTGCCTACTCCATAAGTGAAGCGACGTTCATCGTTGGTCGCTTCTACCTCTGCTTTCTCCTTTTCAGCATACCCGGTCTCTTACTGACACTCCCTCCCCTTACGTTTCAAAACGCCAACACCACCTTCTCAATCATCTCTTTTTCAATGCTCACACTAGGTATTTACAGCGCAAACATCACGCCATCAACCTCGTATTCTCTATACAACATCAACCCGCTAGCCATGGCTTACAACATAATCTTGAACGGTACACAGAGCAACCTGCCACACTTAATAATCATATTAACGTTATTCCCCATCACCTTTCTTCTTACCCTGCGCTTCTTAAGAGTCAACCCGGTATGGAGCAGATACTAATGAAATCACTATCAGTCAACAATATTTGTTTCAGATATCCAAACAGGCCAATATTCGTCAACGCCTCAATATCTGTAGAGGCCGGTTCAATCGTGGGTTTACTAGGCCCAAATGGCAGCGGGAAAACCACATTTTTCGACATGATATGCGGATTATTGAACGACAGAAATCTTGGAGTGAATAGCACATTCAAACACCCACTGTACCTCACTCAATCTTTAACAACCCCACACACACTTCGCATGTCTGATGTCTTCAAGCTGATTACGACCCTCTGCTCATCAAAAAATATTAGCCAACAGTGTGCAATTGATAAACTCCGGGCATGGAGCCCCGAAATCATTGATAGATACAAGGCGCTATGGAATAAAAAATCCACTCTCTGTAGTTACGGTGAGAAGCGCTGGTTCTTCACATTAACCTTACTCGCACTAAGTGCCGACCTGGTTATCCTGGATGAACCCAGTGCCGGGGTTGACCCGGAGTTCCGCCACTACATCTGGAAATGTTTAACGGGTGCGGCTCGAGAGGGGGTCGCCATTTTAGTCTCGTCACACAACATTGAAGAAGTGTCTGCCCACTGCGATCGTTTTTATATGATTAGTGAATGCACTTTCAAACCCTTTCAATCCGGCGCTGAATTTATTAGCCACTACGAGACCGATAGCCTTGACGAAGCATTTATCCGGGCAGCCACGACCTCTGCTCCCTAACCGTTGCGCTCGATGCCTGGAATCAAATCCACACGCGGGAGGTCAACCCACATAAGCAGGACCCACGCCACGTGCCGCTGGAGGTTAGACCGATGACCAATCCCTTCCCAGGAGAAACCCCGGACCCGAACATCGATCATCCGGTGATCCCCGAGACCGATCCGCAGCCGGTTCCCGAGCAGGACCCGCCTGGCACCAACCCGCCACCGCGGGAGGAGCCACCGACGCCGATGCCGCCGGTGATTGTCGGCCCGGCATAAAAATCTGTCCCTACGGTTCTTTGTCCTTATCGAACCGGTTGACGATCCACGGCATCACGCTGAACACCGCCAAGGCCAACAAGGTGCTGAGCACCGCCGTCGACTCGCGGCCCATGCCGGCGGCGACGCCGATGGCGGCGGTCATCCACAGGCCGGCGGCGGTGGTCAGGCCCTTGACGTGGCTGTCGTCGCCGTCCTTGCCCTTGAGAATGGTCCCGGCGCCGAGAAAGCCGATCCCGGCAATCACCCCCTGCACCACTCGGCTCATGGCATCGGCCTGGGCCCCGGACATCTGCGGCACCAACACAAACAGGGCCGCGCCCATGGCCACCAACATGTGGGTGCGCACCCCGGCGGCCTTGCCCTTTTGCTCGCGTTCAAACCCCAGGATCGCCCCCAACAACGCGGCGATCAGCAAGCGCACGGTGATGCGCGTCAACTGCGACGCGTCGCCGATGTCGGCGAACTCCGCTTGCAGGGTGATCCAGACTTCATGCCACCAGGCGTCCATGAGGCAGTCCTGAAAAGAAGGTTGATAAGGCATGGACCGCGCTGACCGCTAATCGGTCGCAGCGAACGATGGGCGGCCCCAGGCCCCTAACGTGAAAGCCCCGTAAACAGTGGAGAGCCCCATGAGCGTGCGCATCGAAAACCAGACCTGCTTTTTCACCACCGAAAGCGGCGAAGAGATCCGCCTGGCCGCCGACGTGACCATCCTCACCGACAGTGAAAAGTCGATGTCAGCCGTGGACCTGGACGGTCAGCGCGTGTACATCACCGAAGCAGAAGCCGACGCATTGACCGTAGCAGGTGCGGTCGATGGGCGGCGGCACTTGAAGGTCACCGACAGTGATTCGGTGATTTGACTGATCGCTATCAAGCCCCCCGCCAGGTGCCTGGGATAGGCACCTGCGCCACGCCCGGCGGGGTGCATCAAGTTGTCGCAGGGGCGGCTCAGCGGCGCATCTGATCCGCTTTTTAATCCAATACCTGAGTCTGTTATGCAAACAGTTGCCCGCGCATAGTTCATTGGCCTGATGGAGGCTGATGAGCGAAAGACCATGAGCGAAAAAATCCCCGTCCGATTAGTAGAAACATTCGAGCCTTCGCGTTCAAAGATGAAGGCCAAATCCAGCGACAACCAGATCCACACCCGTAGCTTCACCGGCTTGTTCCGCACCTTGCGTGTCAGTGGTGCGGGTTTTCTGTTTCTGGCGTTTTTTGGCACCGTGTGGCTGAACTGGGGTGGCCGCCAGGCCGTGCTCTGGGACCTGGCGCAAAGCAAATTCCACATCTTCGGCGCGACCTTCTGGCCCCAGGATTTCATCCTGCTCTCGGCCTTGTTGATCATCTGCGCTTTCGGCCTGTTCGCGATCACCGTGTTTGCCGGGCGCGTCTGGTGTGGCTACACCTGCCCGCAGAGCTCGTTCACCTGGCTGTTCATGTGGTGTGAAAAAGTCACCGAGGGCGAACGCAACCAGCGGATCAAGCTGCAAGCCGCGCCCTGGACCCTGGAAAAACTGCTGCGTCGCTCGGCCAAGCACACCCTGTGGCTGGCGATCAGCGTGCTGACCGGCCTGACCTTTGTCGGTTACTTCACGCCAATCCGGCCACTGGCCGAAGAGCTGCTGACCTGGCAGATGGGCGGCGTCAGCCTGTTCTGGGTGCTGTTTTTCACTGCCGCCACTTACATCAACGCCGGTTGGCTGCGCGAAGCGGTGTGCATGCACATGTGCCCCTACGCACGGTTCCAGAGTGTGATGTTCGACAAGGACACCCTGACCATCTCCTACGACACGGCCCGTGGCGAACACCGTGGCCCGCGCAAGCGTGAGGTGAAGCCGGCCGAGGTGGGCCTGGGCGACTGCATCGACTGCCAGTTGTGCGTGCAGGTCTGCCCCACCGGGATCGACATCCGTGACGGCTTGCAGATGGAGTGCATCGGCTGCGCCGCCTGCATCGACGCCTGTGACTCGATCATGGACAAGATGGGCTACGCCCGGGGCCTGATCAGCTACACCTCCGAGCACCAACTGCAAGGTGGCAAGACCCGCCTGCTGCGTCCGCGCCTGATCGGCTACACCGCAGTGCTGCTGGTGATGATCGGCGCCCTGGTGCTGGCCTTGATGGAACGGCCGATGGTGTCCCTGGACGTGAGCAAGGACCGTGGCCTGTTCCGCGAAAACAGCCAGGGCCAGATCGAAAACATCTACAGCCTCAAGGTCATCAACAAGACCCAGCAGCGCCAGGACTATCGCCTGTCACTGGTGGATGGCGAGGGTTTCCAATTGCAGGGCAAGACCGAGCTGAGCCTGGCGCCCGGGGAGATTCTCGATGTGCCGGTGTCGGTCGCCATGACCACCGACAAGCCCGCCAGCAGCTCGCAGACCCTGAGCTTCAAGGTCAGCGACAGCGACGAGCCACAGGTCTACAGCGTGGCGAAGAGCCGCTTTGTTGCACCGATGAACCGCTGAGCCTTTACACTGCGGTGCTGTCATCGCGAGCAGCCCCTCTCCCACAGGAACAGTGCAATACCTGTGGGAGCGAGCCCGCTCGCGACACACTCACCTCGATTTTTCTGAATGACATCTATCGGGCTTTCGATGAAACGCTACGAAAAATTCGCTGACGACATTGCCGAGCTGATCCGCTCAGGCGTCCTGGGCCCCGGCCAGCGGGTGCCCTCGGTGCGTTATGCCAGCCAGACGTACGGGGTCAGCCCGTCCACGGTGTTCCAGGCCTACTACCTGCTGGAGCGCCGGGGCCTGATCCGCGCCAGGCCGCGCTCCGGCTACTTCGTCAACACACACGCCCCCAGCCCGTTTTCCGAGCCGGTGATCAGCAGCCAGGTCAACGAGTCCACCGAAGTCGACGTCAGCGAACTGGTGTTCTCGGTACTGGACTCGATCAAGGACCCGCACACCGTGCCGTTCGGCTCGGCGTTCCCCAGCCCGACCCTGTTTCCGCTGCAACGCCTGGCCCGTTCGCTGGCCAGTGCCAGCCGCGAGATGGACCCGCGCATGGTGGTCACCGACATGTCGCCGGGCAACCCACAACTGCGCCGGCAGATCGCCCTGCGCTACATGGTCGGCGGGCTGATGCTGCCCATGGAAGAACTGCTGATCACCAACGGCGCGCTGGAAGCCCTCAACCTCTGCCTGCAAGCCGTCACCGAACCCGGCGACCTGGTGGCCATCGAGGCCCCGGCCTTCTATGCCAGCCTGCAAGTGCTCGAACGACTCAAGCTCAAGGCTGTGGAAATCCCGGTGCACCCGCGTGATGGCATCGACCTTGGGGTACTGGCGCAAACCCTCGAACGCCACCCGATCAAGGCCTGCTGGTGCATGACCAGCTTCCAGAACCCCATGGGCGCCACCATGCCCGAGGCCAAGAAACAGGAACTGGTGGAGTTGCTGCGCCGTCATCAGGTGCCCTTGATCGAAGACGACGTCTACGCCGAGCTGTACTACGGCCAGCAAGCGCCGAAACCGGCCAAGGCCTTCGACACCGAAGGCCTGGTGATGCACTGCGGTTCGTTCGCCAAGAGCCTGGCCCCCGGCTACCGCATTGGCTGGGTGGCCGCCGGACGCTACGCGCAGAAGATCGAGCGGCTGAAGCTGATGACCTCGCTGTGCGCCTCGATGCCGGCCCAGGCAGCGATCGCCGATTACCTGCAGCACGGCGGCTACGACCGCCACCTGCGCAAGTTGCGGTATGCCCTGGAAGAACAGCAAAGCGCCATGCTGGCGGCGATCGCCCGCTACTTTCCGGCGCAGACCCGCGTCAGCCAACCGGCCGGCGGTTACTTCCTGTGGCTGGAGTTGCCGGAGCAGATGGACTCGTTGAAGTTGTTCCAGATGGCCCTGGCCCAGGGCATCAGCATCGCGCCGGGGCCGATCTTTTCCCCGACCCGGCGCTTTCGCAACTGCATCCGCCTCAACTACGGCAGCCCCTGGACCGAGGACACGGAAAAGGCCATGGAGACCCTGGGCCGCATCGTGCGCTCGTTCTAGCGCCCACCCGCCACGTCGATGAAGGTCCCGACGGCATAGGATGCCTTGTCCGAAAGCAGCCAGATAATGGCCTCGGCCACTTCGTCGGGACGCCCGCCACGGGCCATGGGAATGCCTGATTCGAGCTTGCTGACCCGGTCCGGGTCGCCGCTCAGGGCATGGAAGTCGGTGTAGATGTAGCCGGGACGCACCGCGTTGACCCGGATGCCTTCGCCGGCAACTTCCTTGGACAGGCCGATGGTGAAGGAATCCAGCGCCCCTTTGGAGGCGGCGTAGTCGACGTATTCCCCCGGAGAGCCGAGGCGCGAGGCGACCGACGAGACGTTGACGATGCTGCCGCCCTGCCCGCCATGTTTGGGCGACATGCGCAGCAGCGCGTGCTTGGCGCAGAGCATCGGCGCCAGGACGTTGGTCTTCAGGATTTTCAGGATGCGAAACTCGGACATGTCCTCGACGCGGGACTTGTGCCCGACCGTGCCGGCGTTGTTGACCAGCGCGGTGACCCGCCCCAGTTCATTGTCCACGCGCTGGAACAGGCTGATCACTTCGTCTTCTATGCTGACATCGGCACGCACCGCGATCGCCTGGGCCCCCAGGGCACGGACCTGGGCCAGGACCTGATGGGCCGCCTCTTCGTCCGCCTGGTAGTTGATGCAGATGCGATACCCCTGCGCTGCGGCCAGTAACGCCGTGGCCGCGCCAATACCGCGACCGCCACCGGTGATGACGATGACTTTATCCATGTTTGCGTGCTCCCCAATTCAGACGTGTAACCTCGCGTGGCAAGGATACCCGCCACAGCCGGGTTTTGCATGGGCACGAACAGCCGGGGGTTAGCCGCAGGCTTTTCTGCAGATCGGTTAAGCGTGTAGGAGCGAGCGCCCGCTTGCGGCTTACTCGCGAAAAACGTCAACGATAACGCGTGCATTCAGTATAAACGCGGTGCCTTTGAGCTCTTCGCGAGCAAGCCGCAAGCGGGCGCCCGCTCCTACAATGGTCGGCGTCGCTTACCCCAAGACGCCGGAGCCACGGCCTACAGCCGGCCGAGCAAATGACTCATCGCGGTCTTCAGCTTCATCGGCCGCACCGGCTTGTGCATCAGGGTATGGCCCAGCTCGCGGATCTGCTGCTTGAGTTCGTTGCTGTAGTTGGCGGTGATCATCATCGCGGGAATCGCACAGGCGCGCCGGGCGTTGATCCGGGCCACGGCGTCCACACCATTCTGCTCGTCGTCCAGATGATAGTCGGCGATCAGCAGGTCGGCCTCGGCGTGGTAGTTGTCCACCTGGCGTGCCAGGTCCTGCTCGGACAACGCGGTCACCACCCGGCAGCCCCAGCCTTCGAGCAGGGTGCGCATGCCGGCGCAGATCGCCGCGTCGTTATCCAGCACCCATACCCGCGCGCCGCGCAGGCGCTCAAGCATCGGCTCACTGATGACCAGGCTTGGCAGGGCCTTGGGCGCGGTGGCGCTGAGGGGCACTTCCACGGAAAATACCGAACCGCGACCCGGCCAGGAACGCACATGGATCCGGTGCCCGAGGATCCCGGCGATTTTCTCCACGATTGCCAAGCCCAGGCCCAGGCCTCGGTCCTGATCGGGGCGCTGCACGTCTCCGCGCTTGAACTCCTGGAAAATTTCTTCCAGGCGGTCTTCGGCGATGCCCATGCCGCTGTCCCAGACTTCGATCGACAACCGCTGGTGCTGACGCCGGCACCCCAGCACCACGCGGCCGCTGTAGGTGTAGCGGATGGCATTGCTCAGCAGATTGCGCAGGATCCGCGCCAGCAACTGGATATCGCTGCGCACCAAGGCCGAACAGGCCACGAAGTGCAGTTCCAGGCCCTCGCTGCGGGCCACCTGGGTGTACTCCGCGGCGAGGTTCTCGAGCAGCTCGCTCAAGGCGAACGGGGCGATATCGGCGGTGATCACCCCGGCATCCAGCTTGGAAATATCGACCAGGGTGCCCAGCAGGTTTTCCACGTCCTCCAGGGAGTTGCTGACATTACGCACCAGCACTTCGTTGGCCTGGGGCTCGCGACGCTCAAGCAAGGCCCCGGTAAACAGGCGGGCAGCGTTCAGCGGTTGCAGCAGGTCATGGCTGACGGCGGCGAGAAACTTGGTTTTCGACAGGTTGGCCCGCTCGGCTTCCAGCTTGGCCTCGCGCAGCCGCGATTCGACGCGCCGGCGCTCGTCGATCTCGCTGCGCAGTTGATTGTTGAGGGTGGTCAGCTCCGTGGTGCGTTCGCGCACCCGCAACTCAAGGTTCTGATAGGCCTGGTGCAGGGCCTCGGCGGTGCGCCGGCGCTCGGTGATGTCGCGGATCAGCACAAAGATCCCCACCACCTCGCCGCTGGCCAGGCGGTTGGGTACGTAGGAGCGCAGCATGTAGCGCTCCTGATTGTTGATGTTGGTCTCGGCAAACTCGAACGTCACGCTCTCACCCGCCAGCGCCCGCGCCACATAGGCTTCCAGGCGTTGATAGTGCTGCTCGCTGTGGACCTCGCGCAGGCTCTGGCCGAGCATCACCCCGCGCGGCCAGCAGTACCACTCTTCGTAGACCTTGTTGGTGAATTCGTAGACCAGGTCGGCATTGAGGTAGGCGATCAAGGCCGGCACGTGGTCGGTGATCAGGCGGATCCAGCGCTCGCTTTCACTCAGCGCTTCGGCGTGCTGGTAGCGCTCGGTGATGTCGGTGAAGGTGTTGACGAAACCGCCGGTGGGCAACGGATGGGTGCGGATCTCCAGGACCCGGCCATCGTACAGGCGCTGTTCGCACTCCTGCACGGGGCGGCCGTTGGCGTCGCGACTGGCGGGGGTCAGCAGCTGCAACTCGCTGTCGCCGATGACCTCGCTGAACGGTCGATGGGCGGCCACCGGGGCCAGCCCGCTGAGTTCCAGAAAGCGCCGGTTCCACAGCTCCAGCACACCCTCGGCGTTGACCATCGCCACCCCTTGGGACAGGTTGTCCACCGCCCGTTGCAGCAAATGGGATTTCTGCGCCACCGCCTGCTCACGGCGCACGGTCTCGCTTTGCTTGACCTCGGTGATGTCGGTGAACAGGATCACCCGCCCGCCCTCCTGGGTCGGCCGCTCGCTGACCTGCAGCCAGCGCCCGTTTTGCAGGCGGTACAGCAGGCTTTCGTCGGCGCTGCCCCGGGGCTCTTCGGTAAACAGCCCGGTCCCGGTCATCAGGCGCTTGACCTCGCCAAGGCGCATGCCGGCGATGATCCGCACCCGGCTGTTGCTCCAGAACGCCTTGAAGCGGCTGTTGAACAGGACGATGCGCTGGTCGGCGTCGAACAGCACGAAGGCATCGGAAATGCTCTCGATGGCATCGATCAGGTGCTGGTGCGCCGTCTCGGCCCGCAGCCGCGCGTCACTGAGCAGGTGATTGCCGGCCTTGAGCTCGGCCATCGCCTGGTTCAGCGCATCGGTCCGCTCACGCACCTGCTCGGCCAGCACCACCGAATGCTGGAACGCCGCATAGGGGTCGTTGCCGCGGGTGACGCCGGACTCGATGCGCTCGATCAAGGCACTGTTGATGCGCGCCAGCTTCTGGTTGTCGCGCTGCAAGCTGGCGATCTGCGCCAGCAGCTCAACGTTTTGCTGGGGATCGGCCACGGGCAATGGCAACCCCGGTAAAGGTCTGGTTGATGTGCATGCCATTGAACTGTTCTCCGTAGGTGTTGAAACCCATCACCCGCTGGTCCCGCAAAAACCCGCCGATCTGCTCCAGCTTGCCGCTGTCTTCCAGCTCCAGGCGCCGCAGGAAACAGTCACAGCCGATGGTCAACAGCAGCTCGCCGAGGCGCTCCTGCAGGCCGTCGAACAGGCGCTCCAGGTTCGGCAGCATCGGCCCCGGCGTCATCGCGGTGAGGACGATGCCGTTTTCCACGGCGCAGTAGAAACTCAGGCTCAGGTCCGGGTGTACCTGCTGGATCGCCCGCACGTAGTACTGCTCGTTGATCCGCACCGCCAAGGGGTGGGCGGCAAAAATCCGGTGATCGAGCTCGGCCACCGGCACGCCGATATGCCGGGCGTACTCCTCGGCGGCCGGCTCGGCGTTGAGTTCGAATACCCGCCGGGACGGGCTGTCAGCACCGGTCACCACCAGCTTTTCCGCGCGCGGCAGGATGTGGTGGGTGGTGAACACTTCAAAGTCGAGCCAGGTGTTGACCAGCACCACCACCGCCGCGCCGCTGTGAAACGCGCCGCCGAAGTACACATGGGTGTGGGTCAGGTAATTGTCGTCGCCGGCCGAGCCACCGAAATGGGGGATGTCGCCCAAGGCTGCACTGAGGGCGGCAAGGACCATCTCCTCGCGGCTGGACAGCCCGTCGAGCAGGGTCAGGGCAAAACTGTTGCCCTTGATCGGCGCCAGGGTGTTGCTGCGACAGCCGCTGACCAGGCGCTCGACCATCTGCTGGGCGTCGATCAGGCTGAAGTGCTCCATCTCGTCGATCAGTTCGGTGGAAATGGAGAAGTGCCGGTGGTCGAAGCCTACCGCTGTCACGCAGTTGCGGCCGTAGCCCTGGGGAGTGATTTCCCCGGCACTGGTGCAACCCACCAGGCGGATGCCGCCGAAGCCCTGCTGCAAGGCCTGGCCCAGCGCCTGCAGGTCGTACTCGGCGGAACAGAAAAACAGCACGAACCCCAGGTGCGGATGCAGCAACTGCCGCGCCAACTCCTGAGCCACCTGTTGCGCGTCACTGGCCTGGGACATGGCACTGACGACCCCTTCACTCTGGACCTGCTGCATCGTCGCCTCCGGCAGGTGCGCATGGTTGAGGCTTGAGTGTACGAAGGCGACGCACCGCGACCTATGCTACTTGGGTAGCGGTCTGGCGCTTCGATGGGATGAGAGGGGTGCGACGCCGGCCGTGATGCGCACAGCCAGCGTCACACCGGGGGGGGGTTACCAAGTCAGGACCGCACCTACGGCAAAGGTGTCGGTGTCTTCGTTCTGCTCACTGCTGTCGTGGCCGTTGAGTTCGAACTGGTTGTACTCGGCCACCAGCTTGAGGTTGTCGTTGACGTCGTGGAACAGCGCGACGCCGCGCGTCTCGTAGTCCGCGCCACTGCCGACCACACCGTTGCCATCGTCGTTGGTCTTGCCGTAGGACAGGGCCAGGCGGTTCTTGCCCAGCTTGTAGGAGCCCTGCAGCAGGTAGCCGTCGCTGTCGACGTTGCGCAGCGTGGGTTCGCCAGCGTTGTTGGTATAGAACGGGTTGATGCCCTTGGCCTGGAACCCGGAACCGGTCAGCGACAGCCCGCCCATCTTGGCCTGCACGCCGTAACCGACGCCTTTGGAGGTGATGGTGTCGACGCTCGAGTCGGTATTGTCGGAGGTCTGGTAGCTGCCGTTGACCCAGCTGTAGATCTTCGCCCCGGCGAGGTCGAACTGGTAGGTGATCTCGCTCTCGGTCCGCGGGTTTTCCTGGTAGGCCTTGCCGGTCGGGCTGCTGTCGTTGGTGTCGACCGGGTCCATGATCCCCACTGCCACCCGCAACCCGTCCATCACTGGCGTGCGGTAGGTGATTTGCGAAGTCGGGAACGGGTACGGGTAGCCAGTGCCGATGTTGCCGAACGACACGCCGCCGCCGTCCACCAGGCCCAGGGTGTCGCTGACCTGGCCATAACCGGCGAGCAATTCATCGAGCAGGATGTTGGAGCGGGCAAACAGGCCGAAGTCCTTGCCGATCAGCACCTCGCCCCACTCCGGGTTGGCCACCGTGCCGTAGAACTGGCGCACGTCGATGGCGGTGTCGGTGCCGTTGGTTTCGCTGTCGTTGATGGTCACCCAGAACGAGGCCCGGGCGCCGAGCTTCAGGTCATCGACCTGCTTGCCCATGTTGAAGCCCAGGTAGTTGGGCAAAAACCCCATCTTCACCCGCGACTGGCGGCGGTCGTACTGATCGCCCGCGCGGTCGACGTCACTGTTGACGTAGAAGGCGTTGACGTAGCCGTCGGTGGAGAACGTGGTCTGGTCCTTGTCGTAGAGCATGATCTCGGCCTCGGCGAACGAACTGAGGCCCAGGGTGGACAGACTGGCGATGAAGGCTGGCAAGAAACGGTGCTGGAAGTTCTTATTGTTGTGCATGGCGCGCTCCGCAACGGGGACTTGATGTCGGAGGCGATTATCGAAAGCCGCCCGGCGGCGTCATACGCTGCCTTGGAGGCGGTTGCCAGGTGCTTTGGGTTGGCGGGTGATGCTCAGCAAATACGGCGTAAGACCGGTCCCGGCCAAGGCCCACCACTTTGGGCGTACGTCTCTTTTACCGTAGGAGCACAGCTTGCTCGCGATGGCGGTGTCTCAGGCGTCGTCGATGTGGAAAGGACCGACCTCATCGCGAGCGAGCTCGCTCCCACAGGGATTTTGGGTGCTCGCGGGTTTTGCATACACCCACCAACGTGGTGTGCAGGCTTCTAATCGTCAGGCCTGGGCCTTTACCAGCATGTACAGCGCAACCACCACGCACACGCTGGCAAAACCGACCTGCAAGGCGCGGGCCGGAACATGGGCGCAGAGTCTGCGACCGAGCAGCATGCCGAGGATACTGGCAACGATGAACGCCACCCCCTGGCGGTCGATGCGCACTCCCGCGTGGAACGCACCGATCACGCCAATCAGCGAAATCAGGCTGATCACCATCAACGATGTGGCGACGATCCCGCGCATCTGCACGTCGGTCAGTTGCTTGAACGCCGGGACAATCAGGAACCCACCACCCACCCCCAGCAACCCCGACACCACCCCGGTCACCGCGCCGAGCGCCGCCAGGGTCGCGGTGCACTTGGCGGTCCAGGAAAAGCGCCCGGTCTGCTGGTCGAGCATGCAGTTCTTCTGCCCCCAGTTGGCGTGACCGTGATCGCTCGGCCCGGCGTCCTGGCGTTCGCGGCGCAGCATACGCACGGCCACCATGACCATCAGCAGGCTGAACAGCAGCATGAGGATTTTTTCCGGTAACTGATGGGCGAAATAAATGCCCAGCGGGGAAAATATCGCCCCCAACAACGCAATCAACAGCGCCGCGCGGTAGCGCACCAGGCCGTGGCGCAAACCATCGATGGCCCCCACCGCCGCGGCGCTGCCCACCGCAAACAGGGCCACCGGAGCCGCCTGGGTCATGCTCCAGCCCAAACCGAGTACCAGCGCCGGGACCGCCAGAATGCCACCCCCTGCCCCCGTCAAACCCAGCACCAGCCCCATCACCACGCCAAGCACACTCGCCAGCAACATAAAACACTCATGGTCCGCGAAAAAAAGCCGGGAACGCCCGGTATCGATGCCTGACAGGATAGAGCGCGCGCGGCTTTTTTCCTGCATTGAATTGTCCGGGGGCTGGTCAAGGCAGGGAAAATGGCACTACCCTCAAGGCCTGTCCCGCCAGAAACGGCCACCATGCCCGCCTTGATTGAAGCCTTCCTCGACCCCGCCTCGTCGACCTACAGCTACGTGATCTACGAAGCCTGTGGCGGTGCCTGCGCGATCGTCGACCCGGTGCTCGACTATCAGCCCGCCTCCGGAAAAACCTCGACGGTCCAGGCCCAGCGGATCATCCGTTTCGTGCGCGACCACCAACTGCAGGTGCAGTGGCTGCTGGAAACCCACGCCCACGCCGATCACCTGTCCGCCGCGCCCTACCTGCGCCGCGAACTGGGCGGCAAGATCGCCATCGGCCGGGCTATCAGTCAGGTACAGACGGTGTTCAAGGCACTGTTCAACCTGGAACCGGGATTTGCGGTCGACGGTTCGCAGTTCGATCATCTGTTTGCGCCAGACGAGGTGTTTGCCATCGGCAACCTGTCGGCCAGGGCCCTGCATGTGCCTGGGCACACCCCGGCAGACATGGCCTACCTGATCGACGAACAACTGATCCTGGTGGGCGATACCCTGTTCCTGCCAGACGTCGGCACGGCCCGCTGCGACTTCCCCGGCGGCAACGCCGCACAAATGTTCGCCTCGATCCAGCGCCTGCTGGCCCACCCTCCCGCCACCCGCCTCTACGTCTGCCACGACTACCCACCGCCCGGCCGCACGCCGCAGTGCCAAACCACCGTCGGTGAGCAGCGCGCACACAACATCCACGTGCGCGACGGCATCGACGCCGCCACATTCATCGCCATGCGCACCAAACGCGATGCCGGACTGGACATGCCGACCCTGTTGTTGCCGGCAATCCAGGTCAACGTCCGAGCAGGCCACCTGCCGCCGCCGGAGGACAATGGCGTGGTGTTCCTGAAAATTCCGATCAACCAACTCTGAACCGGTGGATGGCCAGCTGCTACAGGGGATTGGGGTGTTGCCCAGCGCCATGGTGTGGCGCAGGCAGCCATCGCGAGCAAGCCATGCTCCTTCGGGGAGGCGATCCGCGCCCCGTCAAACCCCCAGCGTCAACCCATTCGCCGGCAACGGCAGCGCCGTCTTGTACCGCACCTGTTTGAGGGCAAAACTGGAACGGATGTTGGCCACCCCCGGCACCTTGGTCAGAAAATCCATCATGAAGCGCTCCAGCGACTGAATGGTCGGCACCAGCACCCGAATCAGATAGTCCGGATCCCCGGCCATCAAATAACACTCCATCACCTCCGGACGATCGGCAATCGCCTCTTCGAAATGCTGCAGTGCCTCCTCCACCTGCTTCTCCAGGCTGACGTGGATGAACACATTGACATGCAACCCCAGCAGATCCGCATCCAGCAGCGTCACCTGCTCGCGAATCAGCCCCAGTTCCTCCATGGCCTTGACCCGATTGAAACAGGGCGTGGGCGACAGGTTCACCGAGCGGGCAAGGTCGGCATTGGTGATGCGCGCGTTCTCCTGAAGGCTGTTGAGAATGCCGATATCGGTACGGTCCAGTTTGCGCATGAGACAAAACCACCTGTTTTTTATGTTTATGCAGATTTTTTATCCTCAAATGATCTCAAGCGCAACGAAACAGAGAGAAATATTCTTCTGCTCCGGGCCTATGATTGTTGTAGGACAAGATTTCTTCGACCCGAAGGATGAACGTCAGCTCACTACAAGAAATTCACAAGATCGAGCGTAGAAGCCATGAAAGAAGCGTATGAACCGCTGCGCCTGCACGTGCCTGAACCATCGGGCCGTCCTGGATGCAAAACCGACTTCTCCTACCTGCATCTGACCGATGCGGGCACTGTGCGCAAACCCCCAATCGACGTAGAACCGGCCGACACCGCCGACCTGGCCCGTGGCCTGATTCGCGTGCTCGACGACCAAGGCAATGCCCTGGGTCCGTGGGCTGAAGGCGTGCCGGTGGAGATCCTGCGCAAAGGCATGCGCGCCATGCTCAAGACGCGGATCTATGACAACCGCATGGTGGTCGCCCAGCGTCAGAAAAAAATGTCGTTCTACATGCAGAGCCTCGGCGAAGAAGCCATCGGCAGCGCCCAGGCCCTGGCCCTGAACATCGACGACATGTGCTTCCCCACCTACCGCCAGCAAAGCATCCTGATGGCCCGTGAAGTGCCCTTGGTGGACCTGATCTGCCAACTGCTGTCCAACGAGCGCGATCCGCTCAAGGGCCGGCAACTGCCGATCATGTACTCGGTCAAGGACGCTGGTTTCTTTACCATCTCCGGCAACCTGGCGACCCAATTCATCCAGGGCGTGGGCTGGGGCATGGCCTCGGCGATCAAGGGCGACACCAAAATTGCCTCGGCCTGGATCGGTGACGGCGCGACCGCCGAATCGGACTTCCACACCGCCCTGACCTTCGCCCACGTATACCGCGCACCGGTGATCCTCAACGTGGTCAACAACCAGTGGGCGATCTCCACCTTCCAGGCCATTGCCGGCGGTGAAGCCACGACTTTCGCCGGTCGTGGCGTGGGCTGCGGCATCGCCTCGCTGCGGGTCGACGGTAACGACTTCATCGCGGTCTACGCCGCGTCCGCCTGGGCTGCCGAGCGTGCACGCCGCAACCTGGGGCCGACCATGATCGAGTGGGTCACCTACCGCGCCGGCCCGCACTCGACTTCCGATGATCCGTCCAAGTACCGCCCTGCCGACGACTGGAGCCACTTCCCGCTGGGTGACCCGATCGCCCGCCTCAAGCAGCACATGGTGAAAAACGGCCACTGGTCCGACGAGGAACACGCGGCCCTGAGCGCCGAGCTGGAAGCCGAAGTGATTGCCGCGCAAAAAGAAGCCGAGCAGTACGGCACCCTGGCCGGTGGCCAGATCCCGAGCGCCGCGACCATGTTCGAGGACGTCTACAAAGAGATGCCGGAGCACTTGAAGCGCCAGCGCCAGGAGTTGGGGATCTGACATGAACGATCACAACCATAAAATCGAGTTGGAAACCGCCATGACCACGACCACCATGACCATGATCCAGGCCCTGCGCTCGGCCATGGACGTGATGCTTGAGCGCGACGACAACGTAGTGGTGTTCGGCCAGGACGTCGGCTACTTCGGTGGCGTGTTCCGTTGCACCGAAGGCCTGCAGACCAAATACGGCACCTCGCGGGTGTTCGATGCACCGATCTCGGAAAGCGGGATCGTCGGCGTCGCCGTCGGCATGGGCGCCTATGGCCTGCGTCCGGTGGCTGAGATCCAGTTCGCCGACTACGTCTACCCTGCGTCCGACCAGATCATTTCCGAAGCCGCCCGCCTGCGTTATCGCTCGGCCGGCGAGTTCACCGCCCCGATGACCCTGCGCATGCCGTGCGGCGGTGGCATCTACGGTGGCCAGACCCACAGCCAGAGCATCGAAGCGATGTTCACCCAGGTCTGCGGCCTGCGCACCGTGATGCCTTCCAACCCCTACGACGCCAAGGGCCTGCTGATCGCCTCCATCGAAAACGATGACCCGGTGATCTTCCTCGAGCCTAAACGCCTGTACAACGGCCCGTTCGACGGCCACCACGACCGCCCGGTAACCCCTTGGTCGAAACACCCGGCCGCACAAGTGCCGGACGGTTACTACACAGTGCCGCTGGACGTCGCGGCAATCACCCGTCCGGGCAAGGAAGTGACCATCCTCACCTACGGCACCACCGTCTATGTCTCCCAGGTGGCGGCTGAAGAAAGTGGTATCGATGCCGAAGTCATCGACCTGCGCAGCCTGTGGCCGCTGGACCTGGAAACCATCGTCAACTCGGTGAAAAAGACCGGCCGTTGCGTGGTTGTCCACGAAGCGACCCGCACCTGCGGGTTTGGCGCCGAGCTGGTGGCGCTGGTGCAGGAACATTGCTTCCACTACCTGGAAGCGCCGATCGAACGTGTGACCGGTTGGGACACCCCCTACCCGCACGCGCAAGAGTGGGCGTATTTCCCAGGGCCGTCCCGTGTGGGCGCGGCGTTGAAACGGGTCATGGAGGTCTGAATGGGCACGCACGTTATTAAAATGCCGGACATTGGTGAAGGCATTGCAGAAGTGGAACTGTCGGCATGGCACGTCAAGGTGGGCGACCTGGTGGTCGAAGACCAGGTCCTGGCCGATGTGATGACCGACAAGGCGATGGTCGACATTCCTTCGCCGGTGCACGGCAAGGTCATTTCCCTGGGCGGTGTGCCCGGTGAAGTCATGGCCGTGGGCAGCATCCTGATCAGCATCGAAGTCGAAGGCGCGGGCAACTACAAGGAATCCGCACAGCCGGCGGCCGTGGCCGAGGTCAAGGCCGAGCCTGCCAAGGCGGCGCCAGCACCCGCCCCCAAGGTCGAGGCCGTGGCCCCGGGCAAACCTGCAGCCGCCTGCCGTCCAGCGCCCCAGGCGCCCGTGGCACGTACCGCAGACGAACGTCCGCTGGCCTCGCCGGCCGTGCGCAAGCATGCCCTGGACGCCGGTATCCAGTTGCGTCTGGTTCAGGGCACCGGCCCTGCCGGGCGCATTCTTCACGAAGACCTGGACGCCTACCTGGCACAGGGGCCTGGAGCCTCCAGCGCGGCCGGCAATGCCTACCGCGAACGGCATGACGAAGAGCAGATCCCGGTCATCGGCATGCGCCGCAAGATCGCCCAGCGCATGCAGGACGCTACCCAGCGCGCGGCGCACTTCAGTTATGTCGAAGAAATCGACGTCACCGCCGTGGAAGAACTGCGGGCGCACCTCAACGAAAAACACGGCGCGAGCCGCGGCAAGCTGACCTTGCTGCCGTTCCTGGTGCGCGCCCTGGTGGTTGCCTTGCGCGACTTCCCGCAGATCAACGCCCGCTACGATGACGAAGCCCAGGTGATCACCCGCCTTGGCGCCGTACACGTGGGCATCGCCACCCAGGCTGACATCGGCCTGATGGTGCCCGTAGTGCGCCACGCCGAAGCCCGCAGCCTGTGGGACAGCGCCGGGGAAATCGCCCGCCTGGCCACGGCCGCGCGCAATGGCAAGGCCAGCCGCGACGAACTGTCCGGCTCCAGCATCACCCTGACCAGCCTCGGCGCCCTGGGTGGCATTGTCAGCACCCCGGTGCTGAACCTGCCGGAAGTGGCGATCATCGGGGTCAACAAGATCGTCGAGCGGCCGATGGTGATCAAAGGCCAGATCGTGATCCGCAAAATGATGAACCTCTCCAGCTCCTTCGATCACCGGGTGGTCGATGGCATGGACGCAGCACAATTCATCCAGGCCCTGCGTGGTTTGCTCGAACAACCCGCTACGCTGTTTGTGGAGTAAGACATGCAGACTCTGAACACCACGCTGCTGATCATTGGCGGCGGCCCTGGCGGTTATGTAGCGGCCATTCGTGCCGGGCAACTGGGCATCAATACCATCCTGGTCGAAGGCCAGGCACTGGGCGGCACCTGCCTGAACATCGGCTGCATTCCATCCAAGGCGCTGATTCATGTCGCCGAACAGTTTCACCAGACCCGCCAGCACAGCCAGCACTCGGCCCTGGGGATCTCGGTGGCCGCGCCGAGCCTGGACATCGGCAAAAGCGTCGAGTGGAAGGATGGCATCGTCGATCGCCTGACCACTGGCGTCGCGGCGCTGTTGAAAAAGCACAAGGTCCAGGTCATCCATGGCTGGGCCAAGGTGGTCGACGGCAAGACCGTGGACGTCGGTGACACCCGTATCCAGTGCGAGCACCTGCTGCTGGCCACCGGTTCGAACAGTGTCAACCTGCCGATGCTGCCCATTGGTGGGCCGATCATCTCCTCCACCGAAGCCCTGGCCCCCAAAAGCCTGCCAAAACACCTGGTGGTGGTCGGCGGCGGTTACATTGGCCTGGAGCTGGGCATTGCCTACCGCAAGCTCGGCGCCGAAGTCAGCGTGGTCGAAGCCCAGGAGCGCATCCTGCCCGCCTACGACGCCGAACTGACCCAGCCAGTGCACGAAGAGCTGAAAAAGCTCGGCATAAAGCTTTACTTGAAACACAGCGTGCAAGGCTTTGATTCTGAAGCAAATACGCTACAGGTTTCCGAGCCGGACGGCGGCACCCTACGCCTGGCAACCGATCGGGTCCTGGTGGCCGTCGGGCGCAAACCCAACACCCAGGGCTGGAACCTGGAGGCCCTGAACCTGCAGATGAACGGCGCGGCGATCAAGATCGACAACCGCTGCGCCACCAGCATGCGCAACGTCTGGGCGATCGGCGACTTGAGTGGCGAGCCGATGCTGGCGCACCGAGCCATGGCCCAGGGCGAGATGGTCGCCGAGCTGATCAGCGGCAAAAACCGCGAGTTCAACCCCACCGCCATCGCCGCCGTGTGCTTTACCGACCCGGAACTGGTGGTGGTCGGCAAGACCCCGGACGAAGCCAAGGCCGCGGGCGTGGACTGCATCGTCGCCAGTTTCCCGTTCGCCGCCAACGGCCGGGCGATGACCCTGGAATCGAAAAGCGGCTTCGTGCGGGTCGTGGCTCGCCGGGATAATCACCTGATCCTGGGCTGGCAAGCGGTCGGAGTCGGGGTTTCGGAGTTGTCCGCCGCGTTCGGCCAGAGCCTGGAAATGGGCGCTCGCCTGGAAGACATCGCCGGCACCATCCACGCCCACCCGACACTGGGTGAGGCGGTGCAAGAGGCTGCATTGCGGGCCTTGGGGCATGCGCTGCACCTGTAAACCAAGGGAGATGGGTGGTCATCGGTGATGGCCTCTTCGCGGGCAAGCCCGCTCCCACAAGGGTTAGACGTACTGTGGGAGCGGGCTTGCCCGCGGTTTCTTGAGGCCAACACGATGAATCTGCCTCTCGTCCGATCGTCTGGGCTGCGAAACCGGCCCGGAATGAAGTATTGTTGTGCCCATCCAGAAAAACGTCAGAAGCCTTGAACCGTTCAGGCGATTGTTAAGTGATAGAGGGTGTCATGGGTAACGAAAGCATCAATTGGGACAAGCTGGGTTTTGACTACATCAAGACAGACAAGCGCTTTCTGTCGCACTGGCGTAACGGCGAGTGGGACGCAGGCACCCTGACCGAAGATAACGTGCTGCACATCAGCGAAGGCTCCACCGCCCTGCACTACGGTCAGCAATGCTTCGAAGGCCTGAAGGCCTATCGCTGCAAGGACGGCTCGATCAACCTGTTCCGCCCGGACCAGAACGCCCTGCGCATGCAGCGCAGCTGCGCCCGCCTGCTGATGCCACAGGTAGACACCGAGCAGTTCGTCGAGGCCTGCAAGGCCGTGGTCCGCGCCAACGAGCGCTTCATTCCGCCGTACGGCACCGGCGGCGCGCTGTACCTGCGTCCGTTCGTGATCGGCGTGGGTGACAACATCGGCGTGCGCACCGCCCCCGAGTTCATCTTCTCGATCTTCGCCATCCCGGTCGGTGCCTACTTCAAGGGCGGCCTGACCCCGCACAACTTCCTGATCTCCAGCTTCGACCGTGCCGCCCCGCAAGGCACCGGCGCGGCCAAGGTCGGTGGCAACTACGCCGCCAGCCTGATGCCCGGCTCCCAGGCCAAGAAGGCGCACTTCGCCGACTGCATTTACCTGGACCCGATGACTCACTCGAAAATCGAAGAAGTCGGCTCGGCCAACTTCTTTGGGATCACCCACGACAACAAGTTCGTCACGCCGAAGTCGCCTTCGGTGCTGCCGGGCATCACCCGTCTGTCGTTGATCGAGCTGGCTCAGTCGCGCCTGGGCCTGGAAGTGGTGGAAGGTGACGTGTTCATCGACAAACTGGCGGACTTCAAGGAAGCCGGTGCCTGCGGCACTGCCGCAGTGATCACGCCGATCGGTGGCATCAGCTACAAAGACCACCTGCACGTGTTCCACAGCGAGACCGAAGTCGGCCCGATCACCCAGAAGCTCTACAAAGAGCTGACCGGTGTCCAGACCGGCGACATCGAAGCGCCAGAAGGCTGGATCGTCAAGGTCTGATCCCGCGTTCCAGGCACTGAACAGGCCCAGCCGGCGTTAGCGCGTCGGCTGGGCCTTTTTTGTGGGCGTCGATCCAGCGCACTGGGCGCGCAACCATGTCAGGAACACCTGCGTCTGCTCCGTCACCTGCGGGGCCAGCCCGTAGTAGTAACGCGGCAACGGAATGCGCAACGCGGGCAACGGACAGATCAATTCCCCACTCGCCAGATAGCTGCCCAGCAGTGAAGTCGGGCACAAGGCAACACCCTGCCCCTCCACGGCGGCTTCCAGCACCCGATGCATGTGCTCGAACTGGCGTGTCGGTTGATTGGCCGATTGGGTCTGACCGAAGTGCATGGCCCAGTTGTGCCAGTCTTCGCGCCGCGCCTTGGCGATCAACAGCCGATGCGCAGCCAGCGCGTCGAGGTCGTCGAGGCCCAGGCGTTCGATCAGCGAAGGCGCCGCCACCAGCACCAACTCGTCCTCGAACAACGCCTGTGCCTCAATGGCCGGCGCCCAGTCGTCACGTCCGCGGCGAATGACGACGTCGAAGCCATCCCGCGCCTGATCCGGCGCCTGGGTCTGGGTGACCACCTGCAGTTCGATCTGCGGGTGCAAGGTGTTGAACTCAGCGAGCCTGGGGGTTAGCCACAGCAAGGCGAAGGACGGGCGCACGTTAATCTTCACCGCAGGCCGTGAGGCCTGTCGCCTCAGCTCAGCGGCGGCGCTGGCGATCTGCGCCAGGCCAGCGCTGACCTGTTCAAAGAAGTGCTGCCCGGCCGGCGTCAATACCGACTGGCGGATTCGGCGCTCGAACAGCAGCACCCCCAGGTGCTCTTCGAGCAATTTGATGTGCCGGCTGACGGCGCTGTGGCTGACATGGAGTTCCTCGGCCGCCAGGCTGAAGCTCTGGTGACGAGCGGCAGCGGCGAAGGCGCGAACAGCGTTCAAGGGTGGGAGTTGAGTGATCATGCGTCTAATTTAGTCACATATGCGCGGCAATTAAAGCGTTTGTCACGTGCTCCGCGTCCCGCCTACCTTGGCACCCAGCCAACACCTTCTGACGGAGCACGACATGCACACCTATGGACTGTTTTTACTGTTCGCCACCCTGACTATCCTCAGTCCCGGGCCGGGAGTGCTGCTGACCCTGTCCAATGCCCTGCAACACGGCTGGACCGGCGCCCTGCCAGGCATTCTCGGTATCGCCTCGGGTGCCTTCGTGGTGGCGTCAATCAGTGCCACCAGCGTCGGCCTGATTCTCAGTACCTCGGCGCAGGCCTTCAGCGTACTGAAATATGCAGGTGCCGCTTACCTGTTGTACCTGGGGTATAAAAGCTGGCGCTCCGACCGTATCAGTACGCGACTGCACAACACGCCATCGAGTCCCGGCTATCGCTACCTGGAAGCGGCGTCGATCCAGCTCCTCAACCCCAAGGCGGTGTTTTTCTTTCTCGCGGTCTTCCCGCAGTTCATTGACCCTTCGGCGCACTTCTACAGCCAGTTTTTCAAGCTGGTGGCGTCCTACGGCGTGGTGGTGATTGTTGTACACACCAGCTATGCGCTGCTTGCCAATGCCGCTCGAGGTTGGTTGTCGAGCCCCAAAGGCGCCTGGTTGGCAGCGAAGATCTCGGGCGTGACCTTCACTGGGTTCGGCCTGTTGATGGCTTCGGCCAGCCGCTAGGGCCCAGGGCTTGCGAGCGTTCGGCGCGCGGTTTGGCGGGCTTCACCTGACGCGGGCAATCGCTGGGCCGGCAACTCGATGGCGAACCGACGGCCGAATTCCTTGCGCCCAGTGGCGGTCAATGCCAGCGCCCGGCTGTCCAGGTCCTGGGTCAGCCATCTGCGCTGCAGCGCCGTTGCCAACAACGCCGCGCCCAGGGCTCCACCCAGGTGCGGGCGGCGCATGCTCCAGTCCAGGCACGGGCAGGCAAACCGTCGACGCAGTGCGCTCAGCTCACTGACCTCGATGCCCAACTGCTGGAACCCCGCCTCGCCGCTCGCGCTCAATCGATACGACTGCGGCTCGGTCACCAGCAGCCAGCCGGTTTCGAGCAACCGGTCGTGCAGCAACACCGCCAGGGTGCCGGCCATGTGGTCGTAGCAGGTGCGGGCAAATTGCAGGCGATCCGGGGTGCGCGAGGTGAAGGTTGGCGCGGCGTTCTGGCCGATCACCATCAGCGCCTCCAGGGCCTGGGCGACTTGCTGATCGGCAAGACTGTAATACCGATGCCGGCCCTGTACGTGCAGTCGCACCAGCGCCAGTTCCTTGAGCCGGGCCAGGTGGGCACTGGCCGTCGACGTGCTGACTTGGGCAATGCTCGCCAGTTCGGTGCTGGTGCGGGCATGACCATCCATCAACGAACAGAGGATTTTGGTCCGCGCCGGCTCGGCGATCGCCGCCGCCACCTGCGAGACACCGACATCGTGTTGTTCTGCACTCATATTTCGCTCCCGGACGAATCGTCGTCCTGCCGAACCCCGGATAGTAACAAGACTTGTCACTACCCATAAGGCGCGTCCCATGGACCCGATCATCGCTGCGACTCACCCTGATCCCTATCCCTACTACGCCAGTCTGCGCGCCGCCGGCGGGTTTGCCTTCGACCAGAACCTGGGCCTGTGGGTGGCCAGCAGCGCCCAGGCGGTGGCGGCGGTGCTGGCCCATGCCGACTGCCGGGTGCGCCCGGCACACGAACCGGTGCCCGCCGCGATTGCCCAGGGCGAGGCCGGCCGAGTGTTCGCCCGCTTGATGCGGATGAACGAGGGCGAACCCCACCGCTGCCCGCGTTCGGCCATGGCGCCGGTGCTGGAGCGGATCGACACCGAGCAGGTCGGCGAGCGGGTGCGTGCGCGGCTGATCACGGCAAACGCCGAAGGCCTGCACCAGGCCATGTTCATGGGGCCGGTGTGGGTCGTCGCCGCATTGCTGGGCTTCGCGCCCTCTGAAGGCAGGACCCTCAGCCAGTTGACCGCAGACTTCGTCGCCTGCCTTTCGCCCCTGAGCACTGCCGCGCAACGGGTCGCGGCCCACCAGGCCGCCGAGCAACTGAAGGGCTATTTCATCGAGCGGCTGAGCGCCCAATCCCCTCAGAGCCCCCTGCTGGAAAGCCTGCGCCAGGGCCTGACTGATCGCGAAGTCCTGCTGGCGAACCTGATCGGCCTGCTCTCCCAGACCTATGAAGCCAGTGCCGGCCTGATTGGCAACGCTGTACTGGCGCTGATCCGCGAGCCGGGGCTACTGACCGAGCCAGGGCGAGTCGATGCGTTTGTGGCTGAGGTTCAGCGCTTTGACCCGCCAGTGCAAAACACCCGGCGTTTTGTCAGCGCCCCCTGCGAGATCGAGGGCGTGCGCCTGGCCCCCGGCGATACCGTGCTGCTGTTGCTGGCCTCGGCCAACCGCGACCCGCAACTCAACCCACACCCCGAGCGCTTTGTGCTGGAGCGCCCGGCCCGGCGCAGCTTGAGTTTCGGTGCGGGACGCCACCACTGCCCCGGCCAGGCACTGGCCATGAGCATCGCCAGTGCCACGCTGAGTGAGTTGCTGACGCACAGGGAACACTTCGCCCGATTGACCTGGCACTACCGCCCTTCGCTGAACGGGCGGATTCCACTGTTCAGCGAAAAATGAGCGACCGTCAGTCGTCCCGCGTCAACACTTCCAGCAGTTCGATCTCGAACACCAGGTTGGAGTTGGGCGGGATGCTGCCCACGCTGCGTTCGCCGTAGGCCAGGTGCGCGGGCACCCGCAGTTGGCGTTTGCCACCGACCTGCATGCCGATGATGCCCTGGTCCCAGCCCTTGATCACGCGCCCGGTGCCGATCACGCACTGGAAGGGCTTGCCGCGGCTCCAGGAGGAATCGAACTCGGTGCCGTCTTCCAGGCAGCCGCGGTACTGGGTGGTGATCAACGCACCTTTGACTGCCGCTTTGCCGTTGCCCACCAGCAGGTCGGCGACCTGTAATTCATCGTTCATTGCTGCTCTCGTCTGTTCACTGGCCCGACTGGGCGTTGGGGGCAGGTTTTTCCCAGAAAACCGCGTGCTTGGCAACCTCAAGAGCCTTTGTCGAACAGCGGCTGACCCTCGTTTTTTGGCGGAGCCTGTGCGGCCTTGGCTTCAGCGGCAAAGCTTGAATCAAAAATGGCATCGGGGCTGATCCATTCGGCGTACTGGCTTTTTTTGTCGGTGACGATGCCGATCTTCTTGCCAATGCCAAACACCGAGAAGTCGATGTGCGGAAACTTCTGCAAATCCAGGGTCTGCACCTTCGCATTTCGCTCAACGTCGATGGTCTTGCCCAAGGCATCCACCGCCACCACCTCCAGAGGAGAGAGGGTAATCAACGAGGCTTGTGACGGATTGGGCGTGCTGGAGGGTGCACAGGTCTGTGCCGTGGGCAGGATCACCCCATCGGCCAACTTATGCTCCTTCTTCTGGCAATCGACAAAGACCCCTGAATTGTCCGCGGTTTGCCGCCCCAAGTAGCGATCCCCGCTATTGAGTTGCAGTATCTGTTCGGCAAACAGGTTCGATGCCTGTAGCGCCACAACCATGCCAACCCAGTTGCGCAACATAGGACCTCCTGCAACAGTGGTTAGTTGAAGAGTGTTTTCCAGCTCGGTAGTTTGGGAAAAAGTCGTTCGACGCGTTGCGTGTTGATCACATCCATTTGCGCATAAGTGACGTACTTCTTCGGCACCCGGTAAACCACCCCCATGGCGTCATACTGCGTCACCGATGTCTGTTGATCGCGCAAGACCTTTTGCACCAGTACGTAATAAGCCGCCGTGGTTTCAACCAGCAGTACGGCTTCTTTAACGCCTTGATCGGGGGTGACTTTGGCTGTCGTCAGGACCTCTGGAAACATGCCCGCCTGGTCTTTGCCGAACACCAGCCTGATGGGTGCCAATACGCCCCCGTCACGCACTTGTTGCGCCTGAAGTTCACCCTGCTGCTGCGCCAGGAACGACGTGCTCCACAGGCCCACCATCAAAAACACAGCAAATGCCGACCTATGCAGGAAATGCACCCAGGGCTTACGGTCCATGGCCCAGGCGCCGTTGAGCCAGACGTAGCAGATGGCCCCCAGGGTCAATGCCAGCAGGACCCCGACACCAAAATACTCGACCGCGGTCCAGGCGAAGGTCAGGTAGAAGTACACCGGTATATCCAGGGAAACCAGGGAAATACCGAACGTCCTGAAGTAATAGAACAATAACAACCACGAATAGAAAAACAGATAAGCCCCCAGCAGCAGGGCCGGACCACCAAAGTGTGCCGACAACTGTTCGGTCGTGCCCACCTGGCGCTCCGGAACTGGCTGTTGCGCGTTAGTCTGATTCGACATAAAGCCAATCTCTTCAGGGAATTATTGGCAAACCGGCCTTCAGTCTATGGAGTCTAGTAGTGATGCGGATGGCTGCTGCCTGGAGGTTTGCTTGCCCCGTATGCCTGTTAAAACAGCGACTATGCTGATCACCACTCACTGCCCGAACGTGCAACTTGAACCTTAGCCAGCAGCTATGTCCCAGCATGAATGCACTGCGCTGCGGCTCCAGAGGTAGATGCAATGACCGACATCGTGATGCAAGCCAAGGGTTTCACCCGTTTTGACTTCAGCGACGGCCATTACAGCCATCCTGTCTACGACAAAGGCCACGGGCCAAAAGTCATCGTCATGCATGAGTTGCCCGGCCTGACCCATACGGTGCTGGACTTTGCCGACCGGCTGATCGCCGCCGGCTTTCGCGTGTACCTGCCGCTGCTGTTCGGAGAAGCTGCTGGACGATGCGCCAGTGGGCAACCTGGCGAAGCTGTGCATCAGCAAGGAGTTCGGCCACCTCAAGGCGGGCACCACGGCCCCCGTCTGCGACTGGTTGCGCGCCCTGTCGCGCGAGGTTCAGCAGCAAACGCCCACCACAGAGCGAGTCGGGGCGATCGGCATGTGCGTGACGGGAGCATTCGTCATCCCGCTGATCCTTGAGGACGCCGTGGTGACTGGCGTAGTCTCCCAGCCTTCGATTCCATTTTCGGCTGTCTACCACGCAACCGGCCTGGGTGAAGGGGACTGGATGCGGGAAATGAACGTATCCGACCAGGACCTGTTCGACGCCGCTGACTGCGCTGCGGACAAAGACAAGCACATCCTGGTTCAACGCTTCATCGATGATCGGTTATGCCCGGCAGCCCGGGTCCAACTGATCGCCGAACGTTTCGACCAACAGGCCGAACTGCACGAGTATCCCTCGCCAACACCGCACGTGGCCCACCCCCATGCCGTGCTGACCGAGGAATACGCCAACGCCGAGCCTTCGGACACCGACCCGACACGCATTGCCTTGCAGCGGGTCATCGAATTTCTGCGCGTGCACCTGAACTAGCGTCACCCAGGCTGGGCACTAAGCCATCTGCTTGCCCAGCCGGTATTGATTATTGCCACTGCGCTTGGCCTCATACATGGCCAGGTCAGCGATGTGCAGCAGGGTGTCCATGCTCGGGGCATGGTCGGGGAACACCGCGACGCCGAGGCTGCTGCCGACGTGGCACAGGTCCACGCCGATGCTGATCGGGGGCAACAGCTCGATGAAGATCTTCTGGCAGATGCTGTGGGCCTCGTCCTGCAGGCTCTTGCCCTGGGGTAAGCCCTCGATAATGACCACGAACTCATCGCCGCCGATGCGTGCCACCGTGTCCCCCGCCCGCAGGATGGTGTTCAGGCGAGTCGCGGTGGTCCTCAACACCCGGTCGCCGGCGGCATGCCCATAAACATCATTGATTGCCTTGAAGCCGTTGAGGTCGACAAATACCAGCATCACCCGCGTGGCACTCAGGCGCGCCAACTCCAGCGCCTTGGCCAGGCGTTTTTCCAGGACCAGCCGGTTCGGCAGCCCGGTCAGCGGATCCGCATGCGCCAGGGTCTGTAGCTGCCTGGCGCTGGCTTTCTCTTCGCTGATGTCGCGCACCACCCCCATCATCTTGACCACCGAGCGATCGGCGCTCTTGACCACATTGCCGGTTTCCCGCAGCCAATGGATGCTGCCGTCCGGCCAGACCACTCGGTACTCTTCGTCATGGTTTTCGCCGGTGGCCAGGCAACGGAGTTCGCCGGCACGCACTTGCGCGCGGTCGTCGGGGTGCACGCAGGAGCAGAACAGTTGATAGCTGGGCGTCACCTCGCCGACCTTGAAGCCGAACATGCCGTAGATCGCGTCGGACCAATACAGCTGTTCGGTGTCGACGTCCCAGTCCCATGTGCCGATCCGCGCGAAATACTGGCTGCGCTTGAACCGCTCGACATCCTCGGGTTGGGTGCCCGGGGCGCCGAGATTCGCGGAGTGAATGGCCGGCCACTTGTCCAGCAGCGCCCGGTACTGCGCCCGGAGCTGGCGCAATTGCCGCTCGCGCAGCACCAGCACGGCGATCAGGAGCAGGATCACCCCTACGGCACCCAGGCCGAACCAGATCGAGTTCATCAAAGGGCTGGCGTCATAGCGCTTGACGTCCTGGGCAGTAATGGCGATTCGCTATATTACTCCAGGCGCTCCTCGGCGTAACACTCTGTTGTCAGACTGGCCCCGGCTGATCCAACGATGCAGTCAGCGTTCCCCACCGTTACACTGCGCGTCGAATCAGACGGCGTCAGACCCGTGTTTAGCCTTTTTTTCTGTCCAGGAGTGACTCATGCCCCATGAAGGCAACCTGTTGCAAGCCGCTGTGGTGTTTCTGTTTGCGGCGGTGCTCACCGTGCCTTTGGCCAAACGCCTGCAACTGGGGGCCGTGCTGGGCTACCTGCTGGCCGGGGTCCTCATCGGCCCCGCCGTACTGGGACTGATCGGCAACCCGCAAAGCGTGATGCATATTTCCGAGCTGGGCGTGGTCCTGCTGCTGTTCATCATCGGCCTGGAACTGTCCCCGCGCCGGCTCTGGGTAATGCGCAAGGCGGTGTTCGGCGTCGGCCTGGCCCAGGTGCTGTTGACGGCCTCGGTGATCGGCGTGCTGGCGTTCTATCTGTTTGGCCAGAAGCTCAACAGCGCCATCGTGCTCGGCCTTGGCCTGGCCCTGTCGTCCACCGCCTTCGGCCTGCAAAGCCTGGCCGAACGCAAGGAACTGACCAGCCCCCACGGGCGCCTGGCGTTTGCCATCCTGCTGTTCCAGGACATTGCCGCAATCCCGCTGATTGCCATGGTGCCGCTACTGGCCGGGGGCAATGCCACCACCACCCCCGCCGAAGACCTCAACCATGGGTTGCAGGTGCTGGGCAGTATCGCCGTGGTGGTCGTGGGTGGGCGGTACCTGTTGCGCCCGGTCTTTCGTATCGTCGCCAAGTCCGGCCTGCCGGAAGTGTCCACCGCCACCGCGTTGCTGGTGGTGATCGGCACCGCCTGGTTGATGGACGAAGTCGGGATATCGATGGCCCTCGGGGCGTTCCTCGCCGGCCTGCTGCTGGCGGACTCCGAATACCGCCACGAACTGGAAGCGCAGATCGAACCGTTCAAGGGCCTACTGCTGGGGCTGTTTTTCATGAGCGTGGGCATGGGCGCCAACATCAGCCTGTTGTTCAGCGCCCCGGTCGCGGTGCTGGGCCTGACGGTGCTGCTGATTTCACTGAAGTTGCCGATGCTGTACCTGGTCGGACGCATGGCCGGGGGCCTCAACCGCGTGAGTGCGGTGCGCCTGGGCATTGTCCTGGCCGCCGGCGGTGAATTTGCCTTCGTGGTGTTCAAGATCGGTCGCGACCAAGGCTTGTTCGATGCCCGCCTGTATGACCTGCAAGTGCTGACTATTACCCTGTCCATGGCCGTCACTCCCCTGCTGCTTCTGCTGTGCGCGCGCCTGGCCAAACCCAAGGTCGAACCGGTCGCCGTGCCGCCGCACCTGCGTGAGATCGACACCGACACCCCGCGCGTGGTGATTGCTGGCATGGGCCGCATGGGGCAGATCGTGGCGCGGATCCTGCGGGCGCAGAAAATCCGCTTTGTGGCCCTCGACACCTCGGTGGAAACCATCGAACTGTCCCGCAGTTTTGGCGGGGTCCCGGTGTTCTATGGCGACCCGATGCGCCCGGAGATCCTCAGCGCGGCCAAGGTCGAGCAGGCGGAGTTCTTCGTGATTGCCACCGACGACCCGGACACCAACATCAAGACTGCGGAACTGGTGCGCCGGCTCTACCCCCACATGAAGATCATCGCCCGCGCGCGTAACCGCCAGCACGTGCATCGCCTGGTCGACCTGGGCGCCGAGGCGGTGCGGGAAACCTTCCATTCCAGCCTGGAAATGAGCCGCATGACCCTGATCGGCCTGGGACTGAGCAAGGCTCAGGCCGCAGCGCGCATCGAAACCTTCAAGCAGCATGACGAACAGGTGCTCGAAGCCCAGCGCGCGATCTACGACGATGCCGTCAAAGTCTTGCAGACCGCCCAGGAGGCACGGGAGGAACTGGCCCGGTTGTTCGAGGCCGACCAATTGCAGGAAGAGTCCCCCAAGGTGGTCTAGGGACATGGCTTGCAGCCGACACTGGCACCTTCGCGGGCAAGGCGGCGAAGCACGATAACGCGGTCCAACCTTTTCAAGGAGCTCTGAATGAGCAGCACCGAGCAATCCTCCCCGGCCCTGAAGGAAATCTTCAACGCCGAGCGCTTTGCCCACATCGCCAGTGAACTGCGTGCGGTGTACCCGGCGTTCGATCACCAGGCGTTCCTGGCCATGGCCTGCGACGGACTCGAACCACTGTCGGTGATGCAGCGCATGGCCCACACCGCCGAGTGCCTGCACGCCGTGCTGGGCCTGGACTACGAGCAGTCGCTGGAGGTCCTGCGCCAGTTGGCACCACGCCTGAACAGTGGCTTCGTCAGCATGTTCCTGGCGCACTACGTTGCGCGCTACGGCAGCCACGCCTTCGAACTGTCGATGGACGCGCTGCAGCACTTCACCCGCTTCGGCTCCTCGGAGTTTGCGGTGCGGCACTTCCTGCAAAGCGACTTCGAACGCACCCTGGCCCTGATGCACGACTGGTCGCTGGACCCCAACGAACACGTGCGCCGGCTCGCCAGCGAAGGCAGCCGGCCACGTTTGCCCTGGTCGTTCCGCCTGGAGCAGGTCCAGGCCGACCCGCGCCTGGCCGCCAAGATCATCGACAACCTCAAGGCCGACAGCAGCCTGTACGTGCGCAAGTCAGTGGCCAACCACCTCAACGACATCACCAAGGACCACCCGGACTGGGTGCTGGACACCCTCGAGGGCTGGTCGCTGGAGGATCCGCGCACGGCCTGGATAGCCCGCCACGCCCTGCGTAGCCTGATCAAGCAGGGCAATCAGCGGGCACTGACGTTGATCGGCGCCGGTGGCAAGCCTGAGGTCGAGATTCATCAACTGACCGTCGAACCCGCCGTGATCGCCTTGGGGCAACGCATCAGCCTGTCGTTCGAGACTGCAGTCCACCGCCGATGCCGAGCAGCGCCTGGTGGTGGATTACGCCATCGAATACGTCAAGGCCTCGGGGGCGACGTCGGCCAAGGTGTTCAAACTCAAGGGCCTCACCCTGCCCGCCCGGAACCGACAGACACTCAGCCGCGCCCAGCACGTGCGCGACATGACCACCCGCAAGCACTACCCCGGCACCCACGCGGTACACATCATGGTCAATGGCGAGCGACTGGCGAGCACGGCCTTCGAAATCACTTCCTAAACCCATGCTTCCCTAGCGTGCGGATATCCGAAAAAACAGGCGGCCGGTAGGCCGCCTCGCCCGCCCTTACCACTCAACAGGCCGAACGTTACCTCGCCTGCTGCTCTTGATCTTGATCCACCCGCCCCAGCAACAGGGCCTGCTCGCGCTCACATAACTGCACCACAAAATCCCACAACACCCGCAGCCGCACCGACTTGTGCAGCTCGCGCCGGGTGCTGATCCAGTAGCTGCGCTGGATGCTCTCGGCCGGCAGCAGCGGCACCAGGCCCGGATCGCCGCTGGCCATGTAGCACGGCAACACGGCGATCCCCAGGCCCGCGCGCGCGGCCTGTTGCTGGGCGATCACGCTGGTACTGTGGAACACCACCTGGGGGCTGCGGCAGAAGCTGTTGAGGAACATCAGTTCCTGGCTGAACAACAGGTCGTCGACATAGCCGATCCAGGCGTGGCGGCCCAGGTCTTCGCGGCTGCGCAGGGGCGGCGCGCGATCGAGGTAGTCCTGGCTGGCATACAGCGCCAGGCGGTAGTCGGTGAGTTTGCGGGTGACCAGCATGTCCGCCGACGGCCGCTCCAGGTGAATGCTGATCTCGGCTTCGCGGTTGAGGATGCTGACGAACCGCGGCACGGCCACCAGTTCCACCTCAAGCCCCGGGTAGCGGTCAAACAGGCCCTTCATGCGACTGGCGAGGAACATGATGCCCAGCCCTTCCGTGACCCCCACGCGGATTTTGCCCAAGGGCGCGCTGGACTGGGTGATTTCTTCCTGGGCCAGCAAGGCGACATTTTCCATGGCCTCGGCATGTTTAAGCAGCGCTTCGCCAGCCGGGGTCAACTGGTAACCCTGCGCCTGCTGGACAAACAACGCGGTGCCCAGGCTCTGTTCGATTGCCTCGATATGCCGCGCCACCGTGGCATGGGTGGTTTTCAAGCGCTTGGCGGCGGTCAGCAAGCGACCGCTGCGTTGCAGTTCGAGAAAAAACCGCAGGTCATTCCAGTCGAACATCGGTCTTCCTTGTTTAACGTTGGGCTTGTCGCTGTTTATAAACGCACAGCGGCTGAGCAAAAACTAACATTCTTTTATCGAAAACTAACAACTAGGATGAAGCGCAATAAGAACAACACGCTGCGAGGTCATGGATGTCACCAGTCGTTGATGCATACGATTACATCGTGGTCGGCGCCGGGCCCGCCGGCTGCCTGTTGGCCAATCGGCTGAGCGCCAACCCGCAACATCGGGTGCTGTTGCTCGAAGCCGGCGGGCGCGACAACTATCCCTGGATCCATATCCCCGTCGGCTACCTGTTCTGCATCGGCAATCCGCGCACCGACTGGTGCTACAAGACCCAGGCCCAAGCCGGCCTGCAGGGCCGCAGCCTGAGCTACCCACGGGGCAAAGTGCTGGGCGGCAGTTCGTCGATCAACGGCATGATCTACATGCGCGGCCAGGCTGGCGACTATGATCGCTGGGCCAGCGAAGGCAACCCCGGCTGGAGCTGGAACGAGGTACTGCCGCTGTTTCGCCAGAGCGAAAACCATTTTGCCGGCGCCGACGACTTTCACGGCGCCAGCGGCGAATGGCGGGTTGAACGCCAGCGCCTGTCATGGCCGATTCTCGACGCCTTTCGCAGCGCCGCCGAACAAACCGGCATCGCCAACATCGACGACTTCAACCAGGGCGACAACGAAGGCTGCGGCTATTTCCAGGTCAACCAGAAGGCCGGCGTGCGCTGGAACGCCGCCAAGGCATTTCTCAGACCTGTCGCCCATCGGCCAAACCTGACGGTACTGACGGGGGTCGATGTCGACCGCGTGCTCCTGGAGAACGGCCGGGCCTGCAAGGTCACCGCGCGCTGGCAAGGCCAGGCCAGCACCTTCACTGCGCGCCGGGAAATCATCCTCAGCGCCGGCGCCGTCGGCTCGCCCAGCATTCTCCAGCGCTCCGGCATCGGCCCGGCCGCCCTGCTCAAGCGCCTGGGCATCAACCTGGTCCATGAGCTCAATGGCGTCGGTGGCAACCTGCAGGATCACCTGCAACTGCGCTTGATCTACAAGCTGGAAAACGCCCGCACCCTGAACCAGATTGCCGGCAGCCTGTGGGGCAAGATGGGCATGGGCCTGCGCTACCTGTACGACCGCAGCGGTCCGCTGTCGATGGCCCCCAGCCAACTCGGCGCCTTTGCCCGCTCAGGGCCCGAACAGACCTCGGCCAACCTTGAATACCATGTCCAGCCGCTGTCCCTGGAGCGCTTCGGCGAGCCACTGCACGCGTTCCCGGCGTTCACCGCCTCGGTGTGCGACCTGCGTCCGCAAAGCCGTGGCCGGATCGAGATCAGCTCGGCCGACCCACAGCAGGCGCCGCTGATCCAGCCCAACTACTTGAGCCACCCCGAAGACCTGCGCGTGGCCGCCGCGGCCATTCGCCTGACCCGGCGGATCGTCAGCGCCAAGGCCCTGCAACCGTTCAAGCCGGTGGAGTATCTGCCGGGTGCCGAATTGCACACCGAGGAGCAGTTGCACGAGGCCGCCGCGCGGATCGGCACGACCATCTTCCACCCGGTGGGCACCTGCCGCATGGGCCAGGATGGCGATGCGGTCGTCGATGCCCAACTGCGGGTTCACGGCATTCCCGGCCTGCGCATCGCCGACGCCTCAATCATGCCCCACATCACCTCGGGCAATACCTGTTCACCCACGCTGATGATCGCCGAGAAGGCGGCACAGCTGATTCTCGCCTCACCGACAAGGAGCAACGCCATACCCACAGAACGAGCAACCGTACCGCACCTCTAGGACAGCAGACGCACCAGCCCGCAAGGCCGGTGCCGACAGTGGAACAACAATAAATAAACACTGTGAGGGATACCCGTATGTCAGACCAGGCAACTGCCGTGGCAGGAACGTTGAGCACCGGCACCAGCAAGGAAACCCAGAAAGTCATCTTCGCCTCATCCCTGGGGACCGTTTTCGAATGGTATGACTTCTTTCTCTATGGCGCCCTCGCGGCGGTCATCAGCAAGCAGTTTTTCGCTGGGGTCAACGACACCACCGCGTTCATCTTCGCCCTGATGGCGTTCGCCGCCGGTTTCATCGTGCGGCCGTTCGGCGCGTTGGTGTTCGGCCGGTTGGGGGACATGATCGGACGCAAATACACCTTCCTCGCCACCATCATCCTGATGGGTGTGGCAACCTTCTGCGTCGGCCTGCTGCCGACCTACGCCAGCATCGGTATCGCCGCGCCGATCATCCTGGTGGTGCTGCGCATGCTCCAGGGCCTGGCCCTGGGCGGTGAGTACGGCGGGGCCGCGACCTACGTCGCCGAGCACGCGCCCATGGGCAAACGCGGATTCCACACCAGCTGGATTCAATCCACCGCGACCCTCGGCCTGCTCCTGTCGCTGCTGGTGGTGCTGGGGTGCCGCTACTTCACCGGCGACCAGTTCGAAGTCTGGGGCTGGCGCATTCCGTTCCTGCTGTCGATCGTGCTGCTGGGCATCTCCACCTGGATCCGCCTGAGCCTGCATGAGTCACCGGCCTTCCTGAAAATGAAAGAAGAAGGCAAGTCCTGCAAGGCGCCGATCCGCGAGTCCTTCGGCAACTGGGAAAACCTCAAGGTGGTGTTGATTGCGCTGTTCAGCATCAACGCCGGGCAAGCGGTGACGTTCTACGCGGCGCAGTTCTACGTGCTGTTCTTCCTCACCCAGTTCCTCAAGATGGACCCGGCCCTGGCCAACACCCTGCTGATTGTCAGCGTGGTGATCGGCGCGCCGTTCTTCATTTTCTTCGGCTGGCTGTCGGACCGGGTCGGGCGCAAACCGATCCTGATGCTCGGCCTGCTGCTGGCGACCGTGCTGTACTTCCCGATCTTCAAGACCCTGGCCCACTACGCCAACCCGGCCATCGACCGCGCCAGCCAACAGGCACCGATTACCGTGCTGGCCGATCCAGCCACCTGCACGTTCCAGTTCGACCCGGTCGGCAAAGCGCGTTTCGACAGCCCGTGCGACAAGGTCAAGACCTTCCTGGTCAAGCAGGGCCTGCCCTACAGCAGCGCGGCCGCACCGGCCGGCAGTGGTGTGCAAGTGAGCATTGGCGAGGTGAAAATCGACGGTTACGACGAAGCCGCCCTGCGCGGTGCCGTGACCCTGGCCGGTTATCCGCAGACCGCCGATACCCAGCAGGTCAACAAACCGATGATCGTGGCCCTGATCGTGGCGCTGATCATCATCTCGGCGATGTGCTACGGGCCGCTGGCGGCCTTGATGGTCGAACTGTTCCCGACCCGCATCCGCTACACCTCGATGTCCCTGCCCTACCACATCGGCAACGGCTGGTTCGGCGGCTTCCTGCCCACGGTATCGTTTGCCCTGGTGGTGTACACCGGCGATATCTTCTACGGCCTGTGGTACCCGGTGCTGATCACCGGCGTGAGCCTGGTGGTGGGCCTGTTGTGCCTGCGGGAAACCAAGGACGTCGACCTGGAGAAGAACTGAGCCCGAAGGGCCCACTCCTACAGGTCCTGTGTAAATCGGGCCCTGTAGGCACCGCAAACCTTGTGGGAGCGAGCCTGCTCGCTCCCACAAGGTTTTGCATCAATTTCAGAAGTCGGCTTTGACCGACACCATGAAGTTACGCGGCTCGCCATAGTAGTTACCGAAGGTCTCGGTGCCGATGGTGCTGTAGTAGCGCTTGTCGAACAGGTTGTTGCCGTTGAGCGCCAACGACCAGGTGTCATCGATGCGGTAGCCGACCCGGCCATTCCACACGGCGTACCCGCCCTGGCTGATCTTTTCCCCACTCAAGGGTGACACGCGGAAGTTGTCGCTTTGCGCGTTGACCCCGGCCCCCAGGGTGAAGCGCTCCCATGCACCCTCCAGGGCATAGTCGCCCCACATACGCAGCACGTGCCGTGGCACGTAGCTGTTGAACGCTTCGCCGTTGAGGCTGGTGTCGATGTCGTCGAGGGTCTTGGTCTGGGTGTAGGTGTAGCCGGCAAGCAGTTGCAGGCGCTCGATCAATTCACCGCTGACTTCCGCTTCAAAGCCCTGGGCCCGGACTTTGCCGGCGTTGACGTAGCAATAACCGTCCGAGGATGGGCAGGACGAGTTGTAGTCGGTCTGGGCCTGGTCTTTCTGGATCGTGCGGAACAGATTGAACGAGCTGTTGAGGCGGCCACCGTACCACTCGCCCTTGATCCCCAATTCATAGCTCTGCCCTACCAGCGGCTTGAGCGCCGCACCGCTTTCGGAGCGCAGGTTGCCCTGGGGGGTGAAGATTTCCGAATAGCTGGTGTAGGCCGTGAGGTTGTCATTGAGGTCCAGCAGCAGCCCGGCGAACGGTGTGACCTGCCCGGTTTCCTTGGTCTCGGCCGTCTCTGAAGTACCCGAGTTGATGAACAGCGAATCGGTTTCGGCGTGGTACCAGTCTGACGCGCCCACCGAGGACAAAGGTCAAGGGGTCGGCCAGTTTCAGGCGTGCCGTGGAGTAGACCCCGTACTGCTTGGTGACGCTGTCCACCGGGCCGCCGCGGGTCGAGTTGGCGATGAAATAGCTGTCATCGGGTTTGGGCAGATGCTTGTCGGGATTGAACACGTCCTGGGTCTGCGGCAGAAAGGCCACGGAGTAGAAGTCGTTCTTGTTGGAGCGACTGCCATTGAGGCCGACGATCAGTTGGTGCTCGCGGCCCAGCGCCTCGAATTTGCCGTCCAGGTAGGCATCCAGGCCATAGTCGACCTGATCGTAGTCGTACATGCTGCCCAGCATGCGCACGTTGCTGTTGCTTGGGGTAACGGGGCCGGACGGGAACGCGTATTTGATGTCCTGGGTGTTTTTGCTGTAGACCCCGGCCACTTTCAGCGCCCAGTTGTCATTCAACTGATGCGCCAGGTCACTGAAGGTGGTGGTGCGCTGGCTGCGCCAGGTATTCCAGGACGGGTCCAGGCAGGTCGAGCGGCTTAGCTTGAGGTCGCTGCCATCGCGATAACGCGGCATGCCGCCCCAGCACGGGTTGGCGTCGACGTCTTCATAGGCAATGCCCAGGCCCAGGGTGGTGTCGGGCGACAGGTCGTAATCCAGCGCGCCGTAGTAGACCTGGTCCTTGCGACTGGCATCGTCATAGAAGTAATGCTTGCTCTGCTCGGCGATCACCGCGCGGCCACGCAGAGTCCCGGACTCGTTCAGCGGACCACCGGTATCGACCTGGCCTCGGTAGTTGTCCCAGGTTCCGCCGGACAGGCTCAACTGGGTCTGGGGGGTGCTCTGCCCACGCTTGCGCACAAAGTTGACCCCGCCGGCGGTGCCGCCCGAGCCTTTCATCATGCCGGCCGCCCCGCGCAGCACCTCGACCCGATCGTAGTAGGCCATGTCACTGCTGAAACTGTCGGCCTGGACATAGGAGTTGCCCATGTCCAGCGGCACACCGTCGTACTCATACTGCCCGGACATGCGAAAGCCCCGGGAGTAGAAGTACTTGCCGCCCATGGTCGAGTCATAGACGGTGATGCCCGGGGTCTTTTCCATGACCTGGTCGATGGTGGTGAGATTCTGGTCGTCGAGCATCTTGCGGGTGATCACGGTCACCGATTGCGGGGTTTCCCTGAGCGAATGAGCGCCCTTGGCGATGGTCACCGCACCGGTGGTGTACGAACCGCTGCCTTCGGTCGTCGCCCCGAGCGCCTGGGCATTGACGTTGGTCGCCGCCAACTCCAGGGCCGAGCCTGCGGATGGACGGGGGCGCAGCACGTAGCTGCCGTTGGCCTGGGGCTCGGCTTGCAAAGCACTGTTGGCGAGAATCCGCGCAAACCCTTCGCCGACGCTATAGGCCCCCTGCAAGCCCGGCGATTGTTGGCCTGCGGTCTGCCGGGCGTCGAACGAAATGGCCGCGCCCGCCGCACTGGCGAATCGGCTCAGCACCTCGGTCAGGCTGCCGGCCGCGATATCGTAGGATTGCACCGCGTGCTGCGCCGGCGTCGCGGCCTGGACAGTCGCCACACCCGCGCCGCTGGCGGCCAGCGCAAACAGGCCAATTCTCACCGCGCCCGCCAACCGACCCGCACCCGGCTTGTACACAAAAGACATGCTTACCCTCCCCCAGAACCATCCAATTGAAATCACTGAGGGATGAGCCGAATGACGTCGATAAAAAATGCACATGAGAATCAATTAATTTTTCAGGCGCCGCGCTTCAGACCGCCGCAGGCCCGGAAACATTGACCCAATAGCGGCTGTAGTGCTGGATCTTCAGGCCAAAGCCACTGTGCAACGCAGCCAGTGCCCGGTCAGTGTCATCCACCGGAAAGGCGCCGGAGATCTTCATCCGCGCAATCTGCTGGTCGCAGCGCAGTACCCCGGGACGATAGCGCGAGAGGTCGGCGAGCAACTCCCCCAGCGGCCGGTCGATGGCGATGATGCTGCCCTGCTGCCAGGCACCGACCGTGGCATCGTTCCGGCGAATCGCGCCGAGGGCCTGGGAGGTGAAATCCAGGCGTTGCCCAGCGTCGAGATGAACCGCTGGCCCACCCTGCGCCAGGCTGACCTGCACGGCGTTTTCCAGCACCGCCACCTCGCCGCCAGCAGCCTGGGAACGCACGATGAAGCGCGTCCCCAGGGCCAGGACCTGAGCGTGTCGGGTACTGACCCGCAGCGGCCGTTTCAACGGGTCCAGGGCGCTGCTGACCAGCATTTCGCCCCACAGCAGTTCCAGCACCCGCTGCGCGCCGTCGAAGCGCACGTTGACCGAGGTGTCGGTGTTGAGCAGCAATAAACTGCCGTCCGCCAGACGCACCTCACGCCGCTCGCCCACGGCCGTGCGGTAGTCGGCCAACAGGTTCTGGCTGGTCTCGCTGCGCCAACCCAACCACCCCAGGGAGCCGGCCGACGCCAGCAGCACAACGCTGCGCACTACCTGGCGGCGCGAGCGCTGGACACCGTGCAACGTCGGCGCGACCAAACTGCCCGGCACCCGGTCCATCTGCTGGCGTACCGCCTCGATACGCTGCCAGGCCTGGCGGTGCAGTTCATCGGCTGCCTGCCAGGCCTGCCAGTCCTGTCGGTCCTGGTCGCTTGCCTCACCGGACTGCAGCCGCGCATACCACTGCGCGGCCGCACTCAGCGCCTGCAGTTCAGGGCCGGACAAGCTGGACTTGAGGTGACTCATGACAGCTGCAACTGCAGTTGCATCAGGCAGCAATGCTCCATGGCCTTGGCCATGTGGTTATTCACGGTGCGCGTGCAAATGCCCAGGCGCTCGGCGATGCGGGGATACGTCAGGCCTTCGAACTGCGACAGGATGAACACCTGCTTGACCTGTTTGCCCAGGCCGTCGAGCATGCGGTCGATGTCCAGCAGCGCCTGCAGCATGATCGCCTGCTCTTCGAGCGACGGTTGCTGAGATTCCGGGGCACTGGCCAGGACCTCAAGGTAGGCGTGCTCCAGCGAGCGCCGGCGAAACAGATCGATCAGCAGGCCCTTGGCAACCTGCGACAGGTACGGCCGCGGCTCCCGAATCTCTAGTGCATTACGTGCCTTGAGCACCCGCACGAAGGTGTCCTGCGTCAGGTCAGCCGCATCGCACGCACTGCCCAGGCGCTGGCGCAGCCAGCCCTGGAGCCAGCCGTGATGCTCGTGGTACAGGTCGTGAACGGCACTGCGCAGGGAAAGATCGTTGGCAGACATGACGGCGCAGGTTCGTGATTGATAATGTTTCGCATTGTCATGTGGCGCGGGTGGGCTTGGCAATAGGCAGTTTCCATTCGCCTGGTCTATGCTTGAAGCCACCTCTACGTGCATCCAGGAGCTGCCACACCATGTCTTTCCAAGCCTATCTGGACAACATCCAGACCAAGACCGGCAAATCACCGGCTGACCTCAAGCAATTGGCCAACGACAAAGGGTTCGCCGAAGACGGCAAATTGAAAGCTGGAGTCAAGGCCGGCCAGATCATCGAATGGTTGAAAACCGACTTTGACCTCGGTCACGGCCACTCCATGGCCATCTATGCATTGCTCAAAGGTAAAGAGTCATGAGGGTCGACGGTCATAGCACTGTCATCTATAAACAACCGTTAATCATTAACTTGCAGTGACAACAACTGTTTCCTGTCTAATTGCTAAACAACCGTTAATTCAAGGTTGACTTCAAATAGTCGTCTGCGTAGATTGCCCCGGGCCGGTCAGCCCGGCCCTTATTTCAACTTACAAAAGAACTCAATGGACACAGTATCTAGACGCTGCCCGACCGATGCGTATACGCCAGGTCGGGCCACTTACCCAGTCATCGATGGGACTCGACCTCGGTCGGGCATGCTGCGCTAGAGCCTGAGGCTCCAACGTAACCTGCCTCGCCGGCGTCCGTCCGGTTGCGAGGCATGTTATGAACTTCATCTGCACCTGCATCCCAGGGGCTCGGCCCCTCGCCAAAGCGGCGCGCGCCCTGCTGCGCCGCCCGCCAGCGGCCCTCCCACGCCCGCTGTTCAAGTCCCCACCTGCACGCCTGCGCCCACACCCGCTGGGGCATTGGCACGTCTGCCCGGCAAGCGGCCAGCTCGCGCAGCGCTGGAGCCTCGATGACGGCCAGGAACCTCCGGGGCGGGGCTTCGCGCATCGGATGCAACCGGCCGCGTTGATGCTCGGCCGGTTTCTCGGGGCGCACACTTTCAGTTGATCTGAAAGTTCTCCAGGCACTCTTGATCGACGTGTTCCTTACTCAGGAACTCGGCAACTTTCTATTGCCCGTTAAACCATTAAAAGAGCGAGAACCCCCATGGAAGACGCCAGTAGACGGTTCGCTGTATGCCTGTATTCCAGCGGTGTACGGCGAACATTAAAACAGCACGACAACAACTCCCAGAATCGATCGCTGCCGGGCGACTCGACGCACTTTCACTCGCCGTTAGTTAGTTGAGTGATTGCTGTGCCGTGCCGCCAGCCAGCGGCAGGAGCACCCAGCATGAACACCGTAAAGACCGCCAAAAAAACCCTCAAGGGCAGCCCGCGCGACACGGGCAAACTGTCAATGCGCGCCGCCCGTGAAGCGCAGAACGGCCTGGCCGTGACCCTCGCCAACCTCAAGACCAGCAGCGCTGGCCTGACCGAACTTGACGCCGAAGGCCGCCTGCTGCGCGACGGCAGCAACGAGGTGGCCCACGATCAGCCGCCCCACGCCCTGGTGCAAGTGCTGAAGGCCTTCAACAATCCCTTCATCTATGTGCTGCTGACCCTCACGGTCATCAGCTTCATCACCGACTTCTGGATCCCGCTGCGCGACGGAGAAGACACCGACCTGACCGGCGTCATCATCGTCCTGGTGATGGTCCTGGCCAGCGGCCTGATGCGCTTCTGGCAGGAGTACCGCTCGGGCAAATCCGCCGAAGCCCTCAAGACCATGGTGCGCACCACCGCCAGCGTACTGCGCCGCGACCAGCCGGGCAGCACGCCGACCCTGCGTGAAGTGCCCATGCGTGAACTGGTGGCAGGCGACATCGTACAGCTGTCGGCCGGCGACATGATCCCCGCGGACATCCGCCTGCTCGAATCCCGGGACCTGTTCATCAGCCAGGCGGTGCTGACCGGTGAAGCCTTGCCGGTGGAGAAATACGACACCCTGGGCGATGTCGCGCAGAAATCGGCGGCGAGCGTGGCCAGCGAGCAGAACAACCTGCTGGACCTGTCCAACATCTGCTTCATGGGCACCAACGTGGTCAGCGGCACCGCGCGCGCCGTGGTGGTCGCCACGGGCCCACGCACCTACTTTGGCTCGCTGGCCAAGGCCATCGTCGGCTCGCGCACGCAAACCGCCTTCGACCGTGGCGTCAACAGTGTCAGTTGGCTGCTGATTCGCTTCATGCTGGTGATGGTGCCGGTGGTGTTGCTGATCAACGGCTTCACCAAGGGCGACTGGAGCGAAGCCTTCATGTTTGCCCTGGCCGTGGCGGTCGGCCTGACCCCGGAAATGCTGCCAATGATCGTCAGTGCCAACCTGGCCAAAGGCGCGGTGGCGATGGCCAAGCGCAAAGTGGTGGTCAAGCGCCTCAATGCGATCCAGAACTTCGGTTCGATGGACGTGCTGTGCACCGACAAGACCGGGACCCTGACCCAGGACAAAATCATCCTCGAACATCACCTCGACAGCGCCGGCCAGCGCGACGACGCGGTGCTGGAGTTGGCGTGGCTCAACAGTCACCACCAAAGCGGCATGAAAAACCTGATGGACCAGGCGGTGGTGCAATTCGCCCGGCAGAACCCGCGTTTCAAGGCGCCCTTGGCCTACCGCAAGATCGATGAATTGCCCTTCGACTTCATCCGCCGGCGCCTGTCGATCATCGTCGAAGACAACCGCGCCGATCACCTGCTGGTGTGCAAGGGGGCAGTCGAGGAGATGCTCGCCATCAGCAGCCACCTGCACGAGGACGGCGCGCTCGTGCCCCTCGATGAGCCTCGACGCGAAGCCTTGCTGCGCCTGGCCAACCAATACAACGAAGACGGCTTCCGGGTGCTGGTGCTGGCGACCCGGCACATCCCCAAGGCCCAGAGCAAAGCCCAGTACGCCACGGGCGACGAGCACGACCTGGTGATTCGCGGCTTCCTGACCTTCCTCGATCCGCCCAAGGAAACTGCCGGCCCGGCGATTGCCGCGCTGCGGGACATGGGCGTGACCGTCAAGGTGCTGACCGGCGACAACCCCGTGGTGACCTGCAAGATCTGCCGTGAGGTCGGCCTTGAACCCGGCACCCCGCTGCTCGGCCAGGACATCGAGCCGATGGACGATTCGACCCTGCAACAACAGGTCGAGACGCGCACGGTGTTTGCCAAGCTGACACCGCTGCAGAAATCCCGGGTGCTCAAGGCGCTGCAAGCCAACGGCCACACCGTCGGTTTCCTCGGCGACGGGATCAACGACGCCCCGGCCCTGCGCGATGCCGACGTGGGCATCTCGGTGGACAGCGGGACCGACATTGCCAAGGAATCAGCGGACATCATCCTCCTGGAAAAAAGCCTGATGGTGCTCGAAGAAGGCGTGCTCAAGGGCCGCGAGACCTTCGGCAATATCATGAAGTACCTGAACATGACCGCCAGCTCCAACTTCGGCAACGTGTTCTCGGTGCTGGTGGCCAGTGCGTTCATTCCCTTCCTGCCGATGCTGGCGATCCACCTGCTGCTGCAGAACCTGATGTACGACATCTCCCAACTGGCCCTACCGTGGGACAAGATGGACAAGGAGTACCTGAGCAAACCGCGCAAATGGGATGCGCAGAACATTGGGCGATTCATGCTGTGGATCGGGCCGACCTCGTCGATCTTCGACATCACCACCTTCGCCCTGATGTGGTACGTGTTCGCCGCCAACAGCGTGGAAATGCAGAGCCTGTTCCAGTCCGGCTGGTTCATCGAAGGGCTGCTGTCCCAGACCCTGGTGGTGCACATGCTGCGCACCCGCAAGATCCCGTTCTTCCAGAGCACCGCGGCGCTGCCGGTGATCCTGATGACCGGGTTGGTCATGGTGCTGGGCATCTACATTCCGTTCTCGCCACTGGGCAACCTGGTGGGCCTGACCCCACTGCCGTGGTCCTACTTCCCGTGGTTGGTGGGCACCCTGCTCAGCTACTGCGTGGTCGCCCAAGTGATGAAGACCCTCTACATCCGGCGCTTCAAGCAATGGTTCTGAGGGGTTGAGGCCTCCCGGCCGGGTAGCTGTCGAAGAAGCATTCCCATTGTCCTAGCCGTTACGGCCATTGGGAAACACCAAGCGAAACACCGTCACACGCCCAGGTGAACTCTCCACCTGGGCCAAGCCCTGGTGCAGGCTCATGATCGAGCGCACGATGGCCAGCCCCAGGCCGGTGCCGCCCTGAGCGCGGGAGCGGCTGTTGTCGACGCGGTAGAAGCGGTCGAACAGGTGCGGCAGATGCTGGGATTCGATGCCCGCGCCGGGGTTGCTCACCTGCACCGACACGTGTTCGCCGTGACTGTCGATAACCAGCGAAATCGCCTGCCCGTCAGGGCAATGGCGAATCGCGTTGGACAGCAAGTTCGACATCGCGCGCTGGATCATCAGCCGGTCGCCCAGGGCTCGTCCGCTGCCGGAAACCTGCAGGGTGATGTGTTTTTCCTGCGCCGCCAGGCTAAACAAATCGGCGACCCTCAGCGCTTCATCCTCCAGGCAAATCACCTCAAAGGGCACCAGCGCCGCCGGGTGGCTGACCTGGGCCAGGAACAGCATGTCGGAAACGATCCGCGTGACTCGCGCCAGTTCCTCGGTGCAGGATACCAGCACCGCCTTGTACTCCTCGGTTGGACGCTCCCGCGACAGGGTCACCTGGGCCTTGCCCATCAGGTTGCTGATGGGCGAACGCAGTTCGTGCGCCAGATCGTCGGAGAATTGCGACAGTTGCTGCACACCGTTGTCGAGCCGGTGCAGCATGAAGTTGATGCCATGCGCCAGTTCGCTAAGCTCCTGGGGCATATTGGCTTCCGACAGTCGATGATTCAGGTCCTGGGCCGAAACCATCGCCGCGACTTTGCGAAACTCACGCAGCGGGGCAAGGCCGCGCTGGACAACCGCCCAGGCACTGAGGCCAATCAGGATCAACAGCAACGGCAAGGCAATCAGGGTCGAGCTGAGGTAGGCACTGAGCAAGGCCTCATCGTTGGATCGGTCAATCGACAACAGCACCACAACCGACTGGCCATCGTTGAGCGGCATCAATTGGGTGGCCGTCAGAAAGTGCCTGCCCTGATCATCCGAGCGGCTGAAGTAGCTGACCTTGCCCTGGCTCGCCGCGGCCACCTCACGACGAGCCTGCGCCGGTAACGGCAGTGGGCTGCCGACACTGAGCAACGGTGCCGTCGGGTCGCCTTGATCGAGGATCGTCAGGTTCAGGTTGTCATGCCCCATGACCTGGTCCAGCAATGAGTGCGGCTTGAGCGACAGGTCGCTGGCGCGCTGCTCCAGTGCCAGGCTGTGGCGAATCTGCTGCATTTTCCTTTCCAGGCCGCCCTTGGCCAGGGCGTCCAGTTCGTGGGTCAGCGCCAGGAACGCGAGAATGGCCAACACCACCACCAGTAGTGCGCCCAGTACGCTGACCGTCAGCCCCAAGCGCATCGACAGGCTGGCCGGTTTCATTCGCGCGCCTCCAGCACATAACCGACGCCGCGCAGGGTGTGGATCAGCTTACGGTCGAATGGATCGTCGATCTTGGCCCGCAAGCGGCGGATCGAAACCTCGACCACGTTGGTGTCACAGTCGAAGTTCATATCCCACACCAGGGAAATGATCTGGGTCCGCGAGAGCACTTCACCCGACTGGCGCATCAGCAGGTGCAGCAACGCGAACTCCTTGGTGGTCAGGTCGATACGTTGCTCACCCCGGAACGCCCGATGTCGCCCCTGATCCAGCTCCAGGTCGGCCACCTTCAACACCTGAGGCAACGGAATCTGCCCGCTGCGCCGCAGCAAGGTGCGTACCCGCGCCAGCAGTTCGGGAAACTCGAAGGGTTTGACCAGGTAGTCATCAGCCCCCAGATCCAGCCCACGGACCTTATCGGCAAGCCGCCCTCTGGCGGTCAGCATCATCACCAGGGTGTTGCCACTCTTGCGGATATGTTCCAGCACGAACCAGCCATCTACCTCAGGAAGGTTTACATCAAGTATCACCAAGTCATAGGCCTGTTGCCGGGCCAGGTGAAGTCCATCTGCACCATTGTTCGCACAGTCCACTACATAGCCACTTTCGGTCAGCCCCTGGTGCAAATATTCGGCAGCTTTCAGCTCGTCCTCGATCACAAGGATTCGCATAGTTGTTCACCTTTAAACAAATAACGCATGGATTTATTCAGAGCACGACAAAGATGTTTTCATACGGCTCCGTGGTTCAAAATGAGCCGCTCGTGCACCACGCTAATGTCTGTAGTGGCTTCAGGGTCAACCGGAATCCGCGGCCTTGAGTGCTGCAATCCACAAGCGCGACAAAATGCCGCAACTAACAGCCCGGGTAATTCACGAACAAACAAAATCAACAAGTGCATCTGAGCGGATAAACCATCGGTGTTTGTATCGTCATATTTCTATGGCGACGCCTATAACGTTCCGACACTTTCCATCCTAATACACAAGTTCCTACGCAAACCGCGGATAACGTATTTGTAATTATCCAGCCACCTTACTGATAAGCACCGACCTCTAGATTAACGCCATCGCCTGTTTCGCATTTAAGGAACGTCCACAGTGCAGGGTTATCAATGCATCGTTAGTCCACCCAGGATCAGAAAGTTACTCACTGGCCCTGCTGTTTTACTGCTCAGTCTGGCAATCGCCGCCAGTGCCTTGCCGGCCATGGCGCAGGCCGCACCATTGACCCTGGAGCGAGCGCTGCAGAGTGCCTTTGCCCACAACCCGAGTCTGGCTGCGGCGCAATGGGAAATCGGCGTCGCCGAGGGTGATCGCCAGCAAGCCGGGCTGATCCCCAATCCGCAAGTGTCCTGGGAGGCCGAAGACACCCGACGCCGCTCGCGAACCACCACGCTGATGCTCAGCCAACCGCTGGAGCTGGGTGGAAAACGCGGCGCCAGAATCGAAGTGGCCGAGCGAGCGCAGGACGCGGCGAGTATCGAACTGGAACGTCGACGCAATGAATTGCGCGCGGATGTGTTCCAGGCCTTCTACAACTCGACCATCGCTCAGCAACGTTTGTTACTGACCGAGCAATCCTTGCAACTGGCCGAGCGAGGACTGCGCGTAGCCCAGGGACGCATCAACGCCGGCAAAGCGGCGCCGGTCGAAGCCATGCGTGCGCAGGTGCAACTGTCCCAGGTGCGCCTGGAACTGCGTCGCGCCGAACGTGACCAGGCCACCGCCTATCAGCAGCTGGCACAGGTCACCGGGGCCCCACAGGCCACCTTTACCCGCGTCGAAGAACCGACAACCGCATTGCCGGCCATTGCCTCGCCACAGACCCTGCTTGATCGCCTCCCCACTACCGCCGAGCTGCGCCTGGCGCGCTTGCAGATCAACCAGAAGGAAGCCTCGCTAGGCCTGGAAAAGGCCCTGCGCATCCCCGACCTGACGGTGAGCATCGGTAGCCAGTACAGCGAGACCGATCGCGAACGGGTCAACCTGCTGGGCGTGTCGATGCCGATTCCATTGTTCAATCGCAACCAGGGCAATGTGCTGGCCGCCGCGCGCCGCACCGACCAGGCTCGGGACCTGCGCAACGCCAGCGAATTGCGCCTGCGCTCCGAGGTCCAGTCAGGCCTGGAGCAATGGGCCACTGCCAACACCGAAGTCAACGCCTTCAACCAGGTGATCCTGCCGGCGGCCCAAAGTGCAGTCGACACCGCCACCCGTGGCTTTGAAATGGGCAAATTCAACTTCCTCGACGTGCTCGATGCCCAGCGCACCCTGTTCGAGGCGCGCAGCCAATACCTGCAGGCCGTGGCCGATTCCACCGATGCCTGGGTGCGTATCGAACGCATCTATGGCGACACCCGCGCCCTCCTCCCCACCCCTTGAAATCCTATCTATAGCCGTATTGCGCACCCGTCCGGTCGTACTGACCCAACGGTGCCTGGAGTATCCATGGACAAAAAAGCCATCCTGGCCATCGCTTTGACCCTGATCGCCGGCATCGGCCTCGGTTCATTGCTGACCACCCGCGCCACGTCGGCGCCCGTCGCAGAGCAGTCGCACGCCGAGCACGGCACACCCGCCCAGATCACGGCCGACACACCCGCTGAAGCAGAACCGGAGGAAGCCGAAGGTCACCTGACGCTCAGCGACGAGCAAATCAATGCCGCCGGCATTCAATTGGCCGAGGCGCGGCCACAGGTCATGGCGCTGTCGCTGGCGTTCCCCGGCGAAGTACGTTTTGACGAAGACCGCACTGCTCACATCGTTCCCCGCGCCCCCGGGGTGGTCGAGCAGGTGCTGGTCAACCTCGGACAAGCGGTGAAAAAGGGGCAGTTGCTGGCGGTGATTGCCAGCCCGCAAATCTCCGAGCAACGCAGTGAACAGGCGGCCGCCCAGCGTCGCGTTGAATTGGCGCGCAGCACCTTTGAGCGTGAACGCCAGTTGTGGCAGGAGCAGATTTCCGCCGAGCAGGATTTTCTGCAAGCGCGCCAGGCCCTGCAAGAAGCCGAGATCGCCCTGAACAACGCCCGCCAGAAAATCAGCGCATTGAGTGGCAGCAGCGCCACCGGTGGTGGCAATCGTTATGAGTTGCGGGCGCCCTTCGACGCGATGGTGGTGGAAAAACACCTGACCCTGGGGGAAGTGGTCAACGACGCCACCAGCGTGTTTACCCTCTCCGACCTGTCGCGGGTCTGGGTAACGTTTGGGGTTTCACCCAAGGACCTGGACAGCGTACGAGTCGACACGTCGGTCAACGTCAATGCCCCGGAACTGAATGCCGAAGTGGCGGGCAACGTGTCCTACGTCGGCAGCCTGCTGGGCGAGCAAACCCGTACGGCCACGGTCCGGGCCAGCCTCGCCAACCCAGACGGCGCCTGGCGTCCGGGGTTGTTCGTGACCGTGCGGGTCACCACCGATACCCGCCAGGCCTCGGTCACCGTCCCCGAAACCGCGATTCAGACCATTGAGGACAGCCCCCGTGTTTTCGTGCGCACGGACGACGGCTTTGAGGCCCGGACGGTAGCGCTCGGCAGCCGCTCCGCAGGCCAGGTGGAAATCATCCAGGGGCTGGATGCCGGGGCGCGCGTCGCCACGGCGGGCAGCTTCATCCTCAAGTCAGAACTGGGCAAGGCTTCGGCCGAGCACGCTCACTGATCCGCTATCGGCACAAGAAGGTCCTCATGTTCGAACGCCTGATCCAATTCGCCATCGAGCAGCGCATCATCGTGCTGCTCGCGGTTCTACTCATGGCTGGCCTGGGTATCGCCAGCTACCAGAAGTTGCCGATCGACGCCGTGCCGGACATCACCAACGTCCAGGTGCAGATCAACACCGCGGCCGCCGGGTTCTCGCCGCTGGAAACCGAGCAGCGCATCACCTTCCCCATCGAGACGGCCATGGCCGGGTTGCCGGCGCTGGAACAGACCCGTTCGCTGTCACGTTCCGGGCTGTCGCAAGTGACGGTGATCTTCAAGGAAGGCACCGACCTGTTCTTCGCCCGGCAATTGGTCAATGAACGGCTGCAGGTGGCCAAGGAGCAACTGCCTCCGGGCGTCGAGGCCGTCATGGGCCCCATCTCCACGGGGCTCGGGGAGATTTTCCTGTGGACCGTGGAAGCCACGGCCGATGCACGCAAGGAGGACGGCAGCGCCTACACCCCCACCGATCTGCGGGTGATCCAGGACTGGATCATCAAGCCGCAACTGCGCAATGTGCCCGGTGTGGCGGAGATCAACACCATCGGCGGCTTTGCCAAGGAGTATCAGATTGCCCCCGACCCCAAGCGCCTGGCCGCCTACAAGCTGACGTTGACTGACCTGGTGAGCGCACTGGAACGCAACAACGCCAACGTCGGTGCCGGGTACATCGAGCGCAGTGGGGAGCAGTTGCTGATTCGCGCTCCCGGCCAGGTGGCGAGTCTCGATGACATCGCCAACATCGTCATGGCCAATGTCGACGGCACACCGATCCGGATCAAGAACGTCGCCAGTGTCGACATCGGCCGTGAATTACGCACCGGTGCTGCCACTGAAAACGGCCGGGAAGTGGTACTCGGCACGGTGTTCATGCTGATCGGCGAAAACAGCCGAACGGTGTCGCAAGCGGTGGCCAGCAAGCTTGAACAAATCAACCGGACCCTGCCTCAGGGCATGGTCGCAGTGACGGTGTATGACCGCACCACGCTGGTCGACAAAGCCATTGCCACGGTCAAGAAAAACCTGATCGAAGGCGCGATCCTGGTGATCGCCATCTTGTTCCTGTTCCTGGGCAATATCCGCGCTGCGCTGATCACCGCCATGGTGATCCCCCTGGCCATGCTCTTCACCTTCACCGGCATGTTCACCAACAAGGTCAGCGCCAACCTGATGAGCCTCGGCGCGCTGGACTTCGGCATTATCGTCGACGGTGCAGTGGTCATCGTCGAGAACGCCATCCGCCGTCTGGCCCACGCCCAGCAGCAACATGGCCGTATTCTCACGCGCTCCGAGCGCTTTCATGAAGTCTTCGCGGCAGCCAGGGAAGCACGACGGCCGCTGATCTACGGCCAGTTGATCATCATGGTGGTGTACTTGCCGATCTTCGCCCTGACCGGGGTCGAGGGCAAAATGTTCCATCCAATGGCGTTCACCGTGGTGATTGCCCTGCTCGGCGCCATGCTGCTCTCGGTGACCTTCGTGCCGGCGGCCATCGCGATGTTTGTCACCGGCAAGGTCAAGGAAGGCGAGAACCTGGTCATGCGCGGCGCGCGCCGGGCCTATGCGCCGGCGCTGGATTGGGTCATGGGGCACCGCCAACTGGCGTTCGCCCTGGCGCTCGCGATGATCGGCGTCTGCACGGTGGTCGCCAGCCGCATGGGCAGTGAGTTCGTGCCCAGCCTCAGCGAAGGCGACTTCGCCCTGCAAGCCTTGCGCGTACCGGGCACCAGCCTGAGTCAATCAGTGGACATGCAACAGCGCCTGGAAACACTGCTGCTGGAAAAGATCCCCGAAGTGCAGCGTGTGTTCGCCCGCACCGGCACCGCCGAGATCGCCTCCGACCCGATGCCGCCCAACATCTCCGACAGCTACGTGATGCTCAAGCCGCAGCAACAGTGGCCCGACCCGAACAAAAGCCGCGAGGCGCTGATCGCCGATATCCAGCGGGTGACGGCGCTGTTGCCGGGCAGTAACTATGAGTTGTCGCAACCGATCCAGCTGCGCTTCAACGAGCTGATTTCCGGGGTGCGTAGCGACGTCGCGGTCAAGGTCTTCGGTGACGACATGGACGTACTCAACAGCACCGCGACGAAAATTGCGGCGACCCTGCAAACCATCGATGGCGCCTCGGAGGTCAAGGTCGAACAGACCACTGGCCTGCCGGTACTGACCATCAATATCGACCGCGACAAGGCCGCGCGTTACGGGCTCAACGTCGGTGATGTGCAAGACACCATTGCGGTGGCGGTTGGCGGACGCCAGGCCGGCATCCTGTATGAAGGTGATCGGCGCTTCGACATGGTGGTGCGTTTGTCCGACGCCATGCGCAAGGACGTCGAGGGCCTGTCGAAGCTGCTGATCCCAGTACCCGCCCTGCTCAACGGCAGCGCCGACACCATCGGCTTCATCGCCCTGGCGGACGTTGCCAGCCTGGATCTGGTGCTCGGGCCAAACCAGGTCAGTCGCGAGAATGGCAAGCGCCTGGTGATTGTCAGCGCCAACGTGCGTGGCCGCGATATCGGTTCGTTCGTGCAGCAGGCCAGTGCCCGGATCGAGCAGCAGGTGCAGATTCCTGCCGGTTACTGGACCACTTGGGGAGGCCAGTTCGAGCAGCTGCAGTCGGCAGCCAAGCGCCTGCAGATTGTGGTGCCGGTGGCCTTGCTGCTGGTGTTCGCGCTGCTCTTCATGATGTTCAACAACCTCAAGGATGGCTTGTTGGTGTTCACCGGGATTCCGTTCGCGTTGACCGGTGGCGTAATGGCGCTGTGGCTGCGGGACATTCCACTGTCGATCTCCGCCGGCGTGGGGTTCATCGCCCTGTCCGGAGTGGCAGTGCTCAACGGCCTGGTGATGATCGCCTTCATCCGCAACCTGCGCGAGCAAGGTCTATCCCTTGGTGTGGCCGTCAACGAAGGTGCCTTGACGCGCTTGCGTCCGGTGTTGATGACCGCACTGGTGGCGTCCCTGGGCTTCATTCCCATGGCCCTGGCAACCGGTACCGGTGCCGAGGTCCAACGGCCCCTGGCCACCGTGGTGATCGGTGGAATCCTGTCGTCGACGGCCCTCACGTTATTGATATTGCCGGCACTGTATCACTGGGCCCATCGGCGGGATGAAGAGGCAGTGAGCGAATAACCCGTGCACTAATCCGTTTGTGCTTACTTGCCCGCAGTCATTAATGGCTGCGGTTTTTTTAGTGCTCGGGATATTTACATGACTGATCTGTCATCGCATCGCCACGTCGACGAAAGGTCGGCATTGATAATATTCCGCTTTATTTAACCGAGGTCATCAACATGAAACTCAGCCAACTTATCAGCCTCACCGCAGCACTGATTGTTTCCACTAACGCCCTCGCCGAAAGTGGCGGCGACAGGCGATTTGAAACGATGATGCAGAACAATCAGATGGCGATGCAGCGCTATGCCGCCCAACAAGGCAAGGAACAACCCATCGTCAAGGAATATGCCTATGGCATGAAACTGGATGTGGCCAAAGTGGTGAATGTCACTCCCCCGATAAAGTCCTGCGGGCCCGTGCCGGCGCAGATGACCTATGAAGACACCCGCGGGCAACTCAATACCCTGCGCTACACCATCGCCGGCGACTGCAGCCGTCGCGGCGGTTGACCCCACTGAGCCCGGCAACGTCCGCCCGCCGCTGGAGCGAGCGCACTCGCTCCAGCGGCTATGGCAGCCGCAACAATCCGCAGAGCAAAAAAAAGCGTCCCGAAGGACGCTGAAAAATTCACCTCTTCCAAAGGAGCAAGACGCTACCAAGGTGAATGGACACTGTGAACGCTGATCAACCCTCCGAGTTCTTGCCCTGCTTGCCCTCATCCTGTGAGTCAGCGTTGGCCGTCGACTGGACATCAACCGTGCTCGAAGTACCGTGCACTTGTTGCTGACTCAGTTTGAACGCTGCCAGGTATTGCTGAGAACGCTCGGCGCCCCCTTCGGCAAATACACTGCTGCTGGCCACGGCAACTACCGTAATAAACACGAACTTCACAAGTTTCATGACAGGCTTCCTCTTACCATCATCGGAATGACTCGCCGACCTATTGGCCTTCAAGTCTTTGGCTTGCCGACAAGTATAAAAAAGCCAAGTTAACAGGAGCATGGGCGGGACATTACATTCTTGATAGGTTGGCTATTCAAACGGGCCCATACGGCTCATCCCATGCCCCACTATCAAAGAATCGCCAAAGGGTATTCGACAATCAGCCGGACTTCGTCCAGGTCCGACTCGAATGCCGTGGCCCGGGTGTTCGCCTGGCGCACGCGCAACGACAGATCCTTGAGCGAACCGGACTGCACCACGTATTTGACTTCGATATCCCGCTCCCAGCGCTTCTGGTCCGTCAACGGATTGCCCTCGGCATCGCGGCGCATGTACACCGTGTTGGCGTTGGAGTAGTCGGCATCACTGCCGCGCCCATAACGGGTCATGAAACTCAGACCCGGGACTCCGTAAGTGGTCATGTCCAGGTCATAACGCACCATCCACGAACGCTCCTTGGGCGAGTTGAAGTCGCTGTACTGGATCGAGTTGTCGAGGAAGATCGAGTCCGACTGCCGCAGGTAGTCGAAGTCATCGTTGCCGTTATTGCGCTGGTGGGACAGCGCCAGGCTGTGGGCACCGAACTTCACCCCGGCCTTGGCACTCCAGATGTTGTTGTCGAACCGGCCCAGCAACTGCTGGCCCTCATCCACCGCCTTGTAATAGTTCAAGCCACCGAACAGCGAGACCTCCTCGCCCAGCGGATAACTCAGGGTCGTACCGGCGTAGTACTGATTCCAGGCGTCCTTCAGTCGGCTGGAATACAGGCTGACGCTGACGTGCCGGTTGAGGCTGTAGTCGCCGCCGAAGTACGCCACCCAAGGCGAGTTGACCGGCCCGGCATAAAAGGTTGCGAAGTTGTCGCGCATGTTGCTCGAAACCGGCTGGCTCATTGCGTGCAGACGACCGCCCTGCAGCGTCAGGCCCTCCAGGCTGGTGTTGCTGGCCGTGACCCCGGTGAAACTTTCCGGCAGCAGTCGCGAATCCCCGGCAGCCACCACCGGCGTGGCAGGAAACACATCGCCCACCTTGACCACCGTATCAAACGCCCGGATTTTCGCCGCGCCACCCAGCTTGGAGTATTCATCGCGGGGCTCGCCCCGGGCGTCGACTGGCAGTACATCGAACGAACTGCGTGCGCCATTGCGCCCATCGCCGGTGTCCAGTTTCAGGCCGATCATGGCGAAGGCATCCACCCCGACACCCACGGTGCCCTGTGTGAATCCCGATTCGAACTTGCTGATAATCCCTTGTGCCCAGGCCTCGGAATAACCATTGCCCGTAGGGCTGGACTGGCCGTTGCGGTGATCACGGTTGAAGTAGTAGTTGCGGTTGAGCACCGTCAGGCTGCTGCCCTCGACAAAACCTTCGGGCTTCTCTTCGGCCACCGCCAGTGAAGCGCCGGAACCGGCCAGCGCGGCTATCGCCGCCAGGGTCAATGTTGTGCTGTTATTCATCTTTCGCTCCTGAATGTTTGGCGCAAAGTCTTGTTGTAGTGCGGGGCCGGGCGCCCCAGGTCCGCCGAGCGATATCGTGGCAAGCACGAGATAACGTGAAGATGATGGGCGAATGACAATTTCGTCATGCACGGGCGTGGTGTCGGGCGCAATGGCCGGCAACGCCTTTGACTGTACATCCATACAGATAAAGATTGATCCAGGCCGCCGCACCGCGCATGCTGTGCAGCTTGTTACCTGAAGACTGATGGTCGATATGCGTCTGTATCTGTGTGAAAAACCTTCCCAGGCCAAAGACATTGCCGCGGTGCTCGGCGCCAGCCGGCGTGGCGATGGCTGCTGGCTGGGCACGGGGATCACCGTCACCTGGTGCATCGGCCACCTGCTGGAAACCGCGCCACCGGATGCCTACGACGCCCGCTATAAACGCTGGGTGCTGGCAGACCTGCCGATCATTCCCGAAAAGTGGAAGATGCTGGTCAAGCCCAAGACCGCCAGCCAGTTCAAGGCGGTCAAGCGGCTGTTGGGTGAGGCCCAGGAACTGGTGATCGCCACCGACGCCGACCGTGAGGGCGAAATGATTGCCCGCGAACTGGTGGAGCACTGTCGCTACCGCGGGCCGATCCAGCGGCTGTGGTTGTCGGCGCTCGACGATGCCTCGATCCGCAAGGCCCTGGCGGCCCTCAAGCCGGGAGCGGAGACTTTCAGCCTGTATCACTCGGCACTGGGTCGCTCGCGGGCCGACTGGTTGATCGGCATGAACATGAGCCGGCTGTTCACCCTGCTCGGGCGCCAGTCCGGTTACCAGGGCGTCCTGCCGGTGGGTCGAGTGCAAACCCCGACCCTGCGCCTGGTGGTGGACCGCGACCGCAGCATCGCCGACTTCGTGCCAGTGCCCTATTGGGCGATCGACGTGCAATTGCTGCACGACGCGACCCCGTTTACCGCCCAATGGCGGGCGCCGTCGGACCTGTGCGATGAACAGGACCGTTGCCTCAATCAAGCGTTGGCCCAGCAAGCGGCGCAAGCCATGCGCACTGCCGCCAGTGCGCGCCTGGTCAAGCTGCGCACCGAGCGGGTGCGGGAGGTCGCGCCACTGCCCTTCGACCTTGGCACCCTGCAGGAAATCTGCTCGAAAAAACTCGGCCTGGGGGCCCAGGAAACCCTCGACGTGGCCCAGGCGCTGTACGAAACCCATAAAGTCATCACCTACCCACGCAGCGACTGCGGCTACCTGCCCGTGAGCCAGCACGGCGAAGCACCGGCGATTCTGCAGGCCCTGGGCCGCGCGGACCCAAGCCTGGCGCCGTTGCTCCAGCACCTGGAGCCGCAACGCCGCTCCCGGGCCTGGAACGACGCCAAAGTCAGCGCCCACCACGGCATCATCCCCACCGCCGCCGCGCACAATTTCGAGCGCCTGAGCGGCAAGCACCGGGCGGTCTACACCTTGATTCGCGCGCGCTACCTGGCGCAGTTCCTGCCCAACCATGAGTACGACCGCACCCAGGCCGACTTCGACTGTGCCGGCCACGCTCTGCGCGCAGTGGGCAAGCAGGTGGTGGAGCCGGGCTGGAAACGCGCCATGCCCGAGGCTCTGGCAGCCGCCAAGGGACGCGAAGCCGCCGCCCCGCAAAACCTGCCGCCCCTGACCCAGGGCAGCGACTATCCGGTTGCCGACGTCAATCTCAAGGACCTGTGGACCCAGCCACCCAAGCCGTTTACCGAGGGCGACCTGATCAAGGCCATGAAAAACGTGGCCAAGCTGGTGCAGGACCCGCTGCTCAAGCAAAAACTCAAGGACACCACCGGCATCGGCACCGAAGCCACCCGCGCGGGAATCATCCAGGGGCTGCTGGACCGCGGTTACCTGGTCAAGCACGGCAAGGCGCTGGCTGCCACACCGGCGGCCTTCAGCCTGATCGACGCCGTCCCCCGAGCCATCGCCGATCCCGGCACCACGGCCATCTGGGAACAAGCCCTGGACATGGTGCAGAGCGGTGAAATGAGCCTGGAAGAATTCGTCGCCAAGCAGGCCGCCTGGATGAGCAAGCAAGTGGGACGCTGCACCGGCCTGCGCCTGACCATCAGCGGCCCGGCAAGCCCGGCCGGCAAAGGCGCGACACCCTGGAAAGGCAAACGCAAGAGCCCCTCACGCAAAGCCGCAACGACCGGCAAACGCAAGGCCAAGCCCAAGGCCTGAGGCAACTGCTGAACGTGTAGGCAGTGGGTCAGGTGCCAGCGATGTTGAATGCACTGGCCCCATCGCGAGCAAGCTCGCTCCTACAGTGTTTTTGGCTGGCCGTAGATCTCGCGTACACCCAGCACATGTGTGGGACTGGGCTTGCCCGGGATAGAACCAAGATCAACAGCCCTCTAACTCCCCACCACCGGACAAGGCCCACCCGCCTCGGCCCACACTTTGAACTGGCTGACGAACACATCGTGGGGCACCGGCACCGGGGCTCGGTTGCCGCCGGGGTTCCAGCCCCAGAGCACCAGCTTGTCGTCGCTGACATGCTTGATCAACGCGGCAAAGTCGCGGTCGCCGTTGCTCGAACGGTCCTTGATCATCTGGCACAACTGATCGGCCGGCAGCCCGATCCAGGCCATTTTGTGTGCCGCCGGCGGCAGGCTCCAGTGCGGGGCGCCCGGTGGCGCGTGGGGGCCATAACTGGCCGGTGGATTGGACTCGCCATGACAGGAGGCACAGGGCAATCCGGCAGCCCCCTTGCCCTCCACCCCACGCACCACACTCATGCCGTGGGTCAGCCCGGCATCGAACTGCAAAGGCGCATCCCCGGGGATATGGCAGTTCTGGCAGCGCGGGCTCTGGAACACCTTCTGCACCGTGCCGAATGCACTCAGCGCCGGCGACTCGTCGGCGAACAGGTCCGAGGTGTATCCGCCCACCCCGAGCAACAGCAGCGTGGCCAAAAACAGGTGGCGTCTCATCTCACACCCCCTCCAGCTGCAACGGCAACTCACGCAGGCGTTGCCCGGTCAGGGCATACACCGCATTGGCCACCGCCGGTGCAGTGGGCGGCACGCCAGCCTCGCCGATACCGCCCGGCTTCTCGGTGCTAGGCAGGATGTGCACCTGCACCTCAGGCATTTCGTTGAGCCGCAGCACCTGATAGTCGTGGTAGTTGGACTGCACCACCTGACCGTCCTTGAAGGTCACTTTGCTGTGCAAGGTGAAACCCAGGCCGAAAGTGATGCACGACTCCATCTGCGCGACAATGCTGGCCGGGTTCACCGCAATCCCGCAATCGACGGCACAGACCACCCGGTGCACGCGGATTTTCAGGTTGTCCTGGGACACTTCGCTGACTTGCGCGACATAACTGCCAAAGGACTCGTGCACCGCCACCCCCAAGGCATGCCCCGCCGGCAAGGGTGCCTGCCAGTTGGCCTTTTCCACGGCCAGGTTGAGCACCCCGAGGTGCCGTGGATGGTCCTTGAGCAAGGTCCGCCGGTAGTCCACCGGGTCCTTGCCTGCCGCCGCAGCCAGTTCGTCGATCAAGGATTCCATGACAAAAGCGGTGTGGGTGTGCCCCACCGAACGCAGCCACAGCACACTGATGCCGGTCTTGGGTGAGTGCAGGTCGACCCGGTGATTGGCCAGGCTGGCCAGGTAGGGACTGTCCGCCACCCCTTCGACCGAGGTCTTGTCGATGCCATCCTTGACCATGCTCGCCTCCAGCATGGTCCCGGCCATGATCGACTGCCCCACCAGCACATGCTGCCAGGCCAAGGGCAAGCCATCCGGCCCCAGGCCGATCCGCGCGTGATGCAGGAAGGCCGAGCGATAGTAGCCGCCACGGATGTCGTCTTCGCGCGACCAGACGGTCTTCACTGGCGCACCCGCGACGTGCGCCACCTGCACCGCCTCACTGACAAAATCCGAGGTCGGGTTGGCCCGCCGACCGAAGCCGCCACCGAGGAATTGGGTATGAATCACCACCTGCTCCGGCTTGAGCCCGGTGATCTTCGCCGCGACCATCTGGTCCAGGGTCTGGAACTGGGTGCCGGTCCAGATCTCGCATTGCGCGTGGGTAATGCGCACCGTGCAGTTGAGCGGCTCCATCGGCGCATGCGCCAGGTACGGCACGCTGTACTCGACATCCACGGTCTTCGTCGCCTTGGCCAACGCGGCGCTGACATCCCCGGCCTGGCTGGCCGGTGTGCCGGGGGTGGTGGCCAGCTTGCGGAAGTCCTGCAGCAGGGTGACGCTGTCCAGGCCTGCATTGGGGCCCAGGTCCCAGTCGATTTTCAGCGCATCGCGCCCCAGCTTGGCGGCCCAATAGTGATCGGCCACCACCGCCACGCCCGTGGGCACCTGCAGCACCTTGTGCACCCCGGGCACCGCCAGCGCGGCCTGGGCGTCGAAGGAGCGCACGCTGCCGCCCAGTACCGGCGCACGGGCGACCATGGCGGTGAGCAGCCCCTCGAACTGCACATCCATGCCGAACTTCGCCTGGCCGGTGATTTTCTCCGGGGAGTCCAGGCGCTTGGTCGGCTTGCCGATCAGGGTCCAGTCCTTGGCGTCCTTGAGTTTGATCGATGCCGGATCCGGCACCGGCAGTTGCCCGGCCTCATTGGCCAGTTCGCCATAGGTGGCCCGCTGGTCGCCGGCAATCACCACCCCCGCTTCGGTGCGCACCTGGGATGGCGCGACGTTGAAGCGCTTGGCAGCGGCTTCGATCAACATCAGACGTGCCGCGGCACCGGCCTGGCGATAGCGGTCGAACTCCATCCAGGTCGAAGTCGAGCCCCCGGTGATCTGCATGCCGCCAAAGGCTGGCAGGCCGTACAACGCCGCCGACGCCGGGGCGTGTTCGACGCGAATCTTGCTCCAGTCCGCGTCCAGTTCCTCGGCGATCAGCATGGTCAGGCCAGTCCAGATGCCCTGGCCCATTTCCGCGTGCCCCAACAGTATGATGACGCGGCTGTCCGGGGCGATCCGCAAAAACGCGTTGGGCGCAAAGCCAGGATCGGCGGCTGTGGCGGCGCGAGCAAAGCGGTTGGCCCCGGGGATCACAAACCCCACCACCAGGCCGGCGCCCAGCACGGCGCTGCCTTTGAGAAAGGACCGGCGCGAGCTATCAATGAGTACGCTCATGCTCAGGCCTCCCCGATGTGCGCAGCACGCTTGATCGCCGCCCGAATACGCGGGTAGGTGCCACACCGGCAGATATTGCCCGACAGCGCCTGATCGATATCACTGTCAGTCGGCGCGGGGATTTTCGCCAGCAGGGCCACCGCCGACATGATCTGCCCGGACTGGCAGTAACCGCACTGCACCACGTCGATCTCGGCCCAGGCCCGCTGCACCGGGTGCGAACCGTCGCTGGACAGGCCTTCGATGGTGACAATCTTCTGCCCGTTGGCCACCGCCGCAGCCGGGGTGATGCATGAGCGCAAAGGCGCACCGTCGACATGCACGGTACAGGCCCCGCATTGCGCCATGCCGCAGCCGAATTTGGTCCCGGTCAGGTGCGCGACATCGCGCAACACCCACAACAGCGGCATGTCGCCGGGCACTTCCAGGGGTTGATCGTTGCCATTGATATTGAACGTCAGCACGGCAATCTCCTCAGGGACGGTCAGGACGCAAGGAGTCCTGGGTCAGCGTCGCTGTGGCATCGAGTGCCTACGCGCGCTGGTGGTTGTCCCTTGAGCTAAGCGCAATTCCCCCCAAAATTGGCGTGGTGCGACCACCGGTCAGGCATCGGCGCAAACGCCCTAGATCCTGGGCCCGCTCAAAATCCGCGTGTAACCCTGCAGAAACAGGGCAAACGCCAGGCACCAGCACAGGGCTGAAATGCCCAGGCCGTGGCTGCTGAACGGCACCAGCAATACCCGGGACAGACCGGCCAACAGCACCAGGGCGAATCCCAGCACCACCCCTTTGGGCGGCTGCAGCGGGCGCCCGGCCTGCCCCAGGCTGACCCGGGCGATCATTGCCAGCACCAGGCCGCCGATGCCGCCGACCGCCAGCGCGTGGGTCGCCAGGCTCTGTTGCGCCAGCCCCCCCAGTTGCCACAGCGCCATGGCCAGCGCGGCCACCAGCATCCAGGCATAAGCCAGGTACAGCGACCAGAGCAGTGGCACGCGCCAGATACCCCGGTCATGCCAGCGCCACAGGCGCGCCAGGTGCAGGCCGCTGATCAACAGGTACAGCGCCGCCAGCCAGGGCCGTGGCAGGTCGTTGACCCCGGTGCCGATCAGCAACGCCGCCAGCAGGCTGGTGACCAGCAGCACCCGGGTCGGAAGCGGGCTGGCCGGCGCGCCTGGCGCGCGCTGCAGGCCGCGTTGAATAAAGAAGGGAATTACCCGCCCGCCAATGACACTCATCAACCCCGCCACCAACCACAGCGCCGCCAACACGCCACGACGCTGCCAGGCCAGGTCCTCGTGGGCCATGCCCCACAGCGTCAGCCACTGGCAGCCAGCCAACAAACCGATCATCAACAGAATCGGGTAGTTCTCGCGCTTTCGTGCGGCGACCAGGTCACGTCCCAGCAGCAGCGCCAGCAACGGCAGGAATGGCAGTCTGCAGCACCAGCAAGGCATCCGCGTCGATCGGCATCAGCCAGGCCAGGCGCGCCAGCAGCCATACGAGCACCAGGCCCAGCAGCGGCCAACCACACAGCCCGCGACGCCCGGTCCAGTTAGGCACCGCCGTCAGCAGGAACCCGGCAATGATCGCCGTGGCAAAACCGAAGGGCATTTCGTGGCGATGCCAGGCCAGCATCCCACCCAGGGGTTGGGCCGCAGGCAAGCGCCCGTACAGCCACAGACTCCAGATCGCCAAGGCGACACAGGCAAACCCGGCGCCGGCGAGGAAAAACGGGCGAAAGCCCAGGCTCCACAGGGGTACGTCCTTGATTGAAGGCATGTCAGGCGCCCCCTTCCATCAGCCATTGATTGCTGCCGAACATTGTTTTTTTCTCCCTTCACCCGTGCGTTGTCCGTGATAGCTATCAAGTCCCGTGCCAGCTCCACCCTCTGGTAATCCGCGGGCTTGATGGCCATAGAGTCATATTGACTGCAAATCAATGAGGTCGTAATGACACCAGAACGAGTCATATTGACTTCTTGAACACAATACCCGGACAACAACGCTCGCCAGGCGCCACAAGCCAGCGCCTAAAAGCAAACCAATATCATTTGCACCCTGACACACCTTTTGTTTTAATCGCGACCAATTCCCATTTGCACCTCTGGTGCCATCACGCCGTATGGAAATGCGCTCTTTATGATGGTCGTCGAACCCTCACTCGTGCAGAACCTCTACACCAGCCACCATCGCTGGTTGTACGAGCTGCTGCGCCGTCGCCTGAGCAACGCCTTCGATGCCGCAGACCTGGCCCATGACACCTTCATCCGGGTGCTCAAGCGCCCACAGGAATTCCAGGGCGAAGTCCATGAACGCTCCTACCTGGCGACCATCGCCCGGGGTCTGTGCATTGATCACTGGCGCCGCCGGCAACTGGAACAGGCCTGGCTGCAGGCCCTGAGCGAACGCCCCCAGGCCATGCACCCCTCTCCCGAGCAACGGGCGATCATCGTCGAAACCCTGCACGAAGTGGATGCCATGTTGCAGCGCCTGCCGCAGCGGGTCAGCGACGCGTTCATCCTCGCCCAACTGCACGGCATGCCCTACAAGGCGATCGGCCTTGAGATCGGTGTGTCCGAGCGCATGGTCAAGAAGTACCTGGCCCAGGCCCTGATGCACTGCGCCATGCTCGAGGCCGAACTCGACGGCCTGTTGATCGAGTAACCGCCCTTGCCTCCCAGCACCGTGAACAAACTCAGCCACGCCAGCCTGCAGCAGGCGGCCCATTGGTACGTGCAACTCAACGATCAACAGGTCGGCGAGCAGGAGCGCCTGCGCTGGCAAGCCTGGCTGGCCCAGAGTGGCGAGCACCAGGACGCCTGGCGGTATGTGCAGCGGGTCGGTGAGCGATTTGCCCCGCTGCAGGGCGCCGGCGACTCCCAAGCGGCGAGCAAGGTCCTGCGCGGCACCGGACGCACCAGCGTCACGCGCCGCCAGACCCTCAAGTCGTTGTTGATCCTGACCTCGGGCAGCCTGCTGGGCTTCAGTGCCTGGCGCCAGACCTCGCTGCCCGCCACCCTGGAGCGCTGGACCGCCGACCTTTCCACCGGCACCGGTGAAATACGCGAAACCCGGCTCAGCGATGGCAGCCGGGTCTGGCTCAACGCCTTGAGCGCTCTGGATGTGCGCTTTGACAGCCACCAGCGCCTGCTCGACCTGCAACTCGGCGAAGTGCTGATCGACACCGCCAAGGACCTCCTCCGACCCTTGCGGGTGCAGACCCGCCACGGCCTGCTACAGGCCATGGGCCCGCGCTTGAGTGTGCGCCAGGACCCAGATCGCACCTTACTCAGTGTGTTCGAAGGCGCGGTACAGGTGCGCTTGGCCAACGCTCAGGTGCAAGTGGTGCCCGCGGGCCGCCAAATGGCCTTCAGCCAAGAGCGCTTCGAGCCCCAACTCCCGGTCTCCCCCGCGCGCGAAGCCTGGCGCCGTGGCGTGCTGCTGGCGGACAACCTGCCCCTGGGCCAGTTGCTCGAGGAGCTGAGCCGCTACCGCCATGGCCATCTGGCCTGCGACCCGAGCGTGGCGCAGATGCCGGTGATGGGCTCCTTTCCGCTCAAGGACACCGACCAGGCCCTGCGCCTGCTGGCCGCTGCGCTGCCGATCAGGGTGGAAAAACCCATGCCGTGGTGGGTCAACGTCGGCGCTAGAAGCTGACAACCAAGATACTGAGAATTATTTTGATTCGCGGTTCCCTTTTGGGGTTTTCGTTCGGATAACCCTGCACACGTACTTCAATTGCCGATCGACTCGATCCAAAGGGACCCCCATGCCGCACCACGTCGCTGCCCGTTTTCGATTTGCCTTGCGTCCCCTGGCGCTGGCCCTGCCGGCCGCCCTGCTGAGCCTCGCCCCGGCAGTCGCCCACGCCGCTGAAACCGCCGCCAGCGAACACTCCAGCAGCAAGCGCCCCTACAGCATCGGCGCCGGCTCGCTGGTTGAGGCCCTGAACAGCTACGCCGAGCAAAGTGGGGTGTTCCTCGCCGGGCACAACGACTTGGCCAGCGGCAAGCGCAGCCCCGGGCTCAACGGCACCTTCACCACTGCCGCTGCCCTGCAGCGCTTGTTGCAAGGCAGCGGCCTGCAGGCCCAGGCCCTGGACAACGGCGGCTACATCCTGCAAGCGGCCCCCAAAGGTGACGGTACCCTGGAGCTGGGCGCCACCACCATCTCCGGCCAGGGCCTGGGCGCGACCACCGAAGACACGCACGCCTACACCACCGGCTCCACCTCTACCGCCACCGGCCTGCCGCTGTCGCTGCGTGAAACCCCGCAATCGGTGACGGTGATCACCCGCCAGCAAATGGACGACCGTGGCGCCCAGAGCGTCGGCGATGTGTTGCGCAATACCCCTGGCATCAGCCAACAGGCCTACGACAGCGACCGCATGGAGTTTTCCTCCCGCGGTTTTGCCATCACCAACTACCAGTACGACGGCATCAACCGTCCCTATGACGGTGTCTACGGTGAAGCGGCAACCAACGTCGACGCCGCCACCCTGGACCGCATCGAAGTGGTCAAGGGCGCAACCGGCCTGATGACCGGCTCCGGCGACCCGTCCGCCACCGTCAACCTGGTCCGCAAGAAGCCGACCAAGGAATTCAAGGCCTCGGTCAGCGGCACGGCCGGCTCCTGGGACGCCTACCGCACCGAAGGCGACATCTCCGGCCCCCTGAACGACAGCGCCAGCGTGCGCGGGCGTTTTGTCGGCGCCTATCAGGACAAGAATTCCTACCTGGACCACTACAGCCAGAAGAAGGACCTGTTCTACGGCATCCTCGAAGCCGACCTGACGCCCGACACCCTGCTGACCTTCGGCATCGACAAGTCCAGCGTGACCCCGCGCGGCACCTCGTGGACCGGTAACCCGACCTACTTCGCCGACGGTGGCCGCACCGACTTCCCGCGCCACTTCAACCCGGGTGCCGACTGGAGCCGTCGCGACTTCGACGACGTCACCTACTTCACCTCCCTGGAACAGGCCCTGGCCAACGACTGGCAGTTCAAGGTCAGCCTCGACCAGAAAACCACCGACCACGACACCCGCCTGGCCTCGGCCAGCGGCGGCAGCCCGGACCGTGTCACCGGTGAAGGCATGTTCCTGTACTGGGGTCGCTGGGAAGGTCACCGCGTGCAGAACACGGCCGACGCCAACGTCTCGGGGCCGTTTACCCTGGGCGGGCGTGAACATGACCTGGTGGCCGGCGTGATGACTTCGCACTCGCGCCAGACCGGCTCGACCTTCGACACCAGTGCCTTCAGCCAGGTACCGGGCAGCATCTATGACTGGGACGGCGACCTGCCGTACCAGGAGTTCCCGAAAAACGGCAAGTACGAGCGCACCCAGAGCCAAAACGGCATGTACCTGGCCACCCGCCTGCGTCCCACCGATGACTTGTCGTTTATCCTCGGCAGCCGCGTGAGCACCTTCAAGTACAACGAAGACTATTCGTACTACCCAGGCGCGGGCCTTGACGACACCCACGCCAGCTACAAGGAACACGGGGTCGTGACCCCCTACGCCGGCGTGGTCTATGACCTCAACGACACCTACTCGGTCTACGCCAGCTACACCTCGATCTACCAGCCGCAGACCTTCAAGGACATCAACGGCAAGACCCTGGCACCGGTGGAAGGCGACAGCTACGAAACCGGCATCAAAGGCACCTACCTGGACGGCAAGCTGAACGCCAGCCTGGCCCTGTTCCGCATCGAACAGGACAACGTCGCCGAATCGATCGGCACTGATCCGGTGACCAACGAAGGCATCTACAAGGCCATCGACGGCGCGACGACCCAAGGCATCGAGCTGGAAATGGCCGGCGAGTTGCAAGACGGCTGGAACCTGATGGCCGGCTACACCTATGCCCGTACCCGTGACCAGGATGAGCAACGGATCTTTGGTTATCCGCTGACCACCTCCAAGCCGGAGCACGTGTTCCGCACGTTCACCACCTACCGCCTGCCGGGTGCGCTGGACAAGGTCACCGTCGGCGGCGGCATCAGCTGGCAGAGTGCGTTCTACGGCAATATCTACAGCGCCAGCGTCGGCGACTACACCCGGATCAAGCAAGGCGGCTACTCCCTGGTCGACCTGATGACCCGTTACCAGTTCAACGAGCACCTGAGCTTTACCGCCAATGCCAACAACGTCTTCGACAAGAAGTACCTGACGGGCCTGGGCAACTTCGACACCACCTACTACGGCGAGCCACGCAACCTGATGCTCACCACCAAGTGGGACTTCTAAACCCCTGACACTCGCACGCTGCCCGCTCCCCGGGCAGCGTGCGGTCTGCCGACAGTCATTATCCCCGCACAACCACGAGCCTTTGCCGCCGCCAGCCATTACACTGGCCCACCGGATGAGCAAAGGACGTTGACCGATGAAGCACGCCATCGCCAAAGATGCCGACAAAGCCCCGCGCTTCTGGCGTGATGCGGCCCTGCCCTTCATCGAGGCCCGCTCCATCGCCGATGGCCGCGAAGTCTGCTACACCCGCCATTCCCACGAACACTTTTCGATCGGTGCAATCACCGCCGGACGCAGCACCTACGTGCACGAACAGGCGTCCTGCGAAGTGGCGACCGGCACCGTGGTGTTGATGAACCCTGGCGACGTGCACGCCTGCAACCCCATCGACGATCAACCCTGGTCGTACCTCATGCTGTATGTCGACACGCCCTGGCTGACCGACTTGCAGCATCAGTTGGGCTTTGCCGCCGAGCTGGACTATCGTCCGTTCGCTTGCACCCATACCACCGACCGCACGCTGTTCGACGGCCTCAACCAGCTGTATGAATTGTTGCTCGACGCCCAGGCCTCGACCCTGCAAAAGCACAGCGGCGCAGTGGCGTTTTTTACCGAGGTGCAGATCTGCCTCAACCCGGCCCAGGTCATGCTCGACGAACCCAACAGCAAACTGGAGCGTGCCGCCGAATACATCCGCGAACACTGCACCCAGGCGCTCAAGCTCGAAGACATCTGCACGGCCGCCGAGCTTTCAGCCTCGTACCTGATCCGCGCGTTCAAGCAGCAGTACGGCATGACGCCCCATGCCTACCTGGTCAACCGCCGTATCCAGTTCGCCCGCCAGCAGTTGCGCCAGGGCAGATTGATCGCCGACGTGGCGCTGGACGCCGGGTTTGCCGACCAGGCGCATTTTCAACGGGTGTTCAAACAGCACCTGGCCGCGACACCCGGGCAGTATCGCGGCTAACCCTCAGGGCAGCAGCAGGTAGCCGGCACTCACTGCCAGCAACAACGCCATCACCCGGTTGAACAGGCGCAGGCCCCCGGCGTTGCTCAGGTACTTGCGCAAGAAGGTCCCGGCATAGGCCCAACAGGCCACCGACAGGTAGCACACCACCAGGTACACCGCGGCAAACTGCCAAACCAGCCGCGTCTCGCCGTCCGCGACAAACGCCCCCATTCCCGCGACACAGGCCAGCCACGCCTTGGGGTTGAGCCATTGCATCAAGGCGCCGTAAAAAAAGGTCGGCGCCTGCCTGGCATCGGCGGTGCCCAGGCGCCCGTCATCGGTGGCAAGCTTCCAGGCCATGAACAACAGGAACCCCACCCCCGCCAGTTGCACCACCCGAGTCAACGCCGGCCAGAGCTTGAGCAGCTCATGCAGGCCCAACCCCATCAACACCAGTAACAGCACAAACCCCAAGGTCGCCCCCAGCACATGCCGTTGACTGGCACGAAAGCCATACTGCGCCCCCGAACTCAAGGCCATGATATTCACCGGCCCCGGCGTGATAGACGCAGCCAGCGCAAACGCGGCCATGGACATAATCAGACTCATTGCACTTTTCTCCACTCACTGGGGAACATCCCTGATGTGCAAGGTAAAAGCCGGGCCAATGTCTGTATTGAAGAAAAACACCCCACGGTAAACCTCACTCACCGGCGAACGCCTACCGCACCGTGGTGTCACTACCAGTATGGGGATACCGTTACACGAAGGAGGGCCACCCATGGTGACTCACTACAAAACCGCCGGGCACCTTGCCTGCGGTCATCACGGCAAGAACCTGGTTTCCACCACCGAGTTTGCCCGGGTCAAATGCCGCAGCTGCCGCAACACCGATGCGTTCAAGGACGCCCGCCGAGAAGCACGCAACGCCGCCCGCCGCGCCGCCCGCAAGGCCAAGGTGGCCCCTGCCGCCCTCAACTGGCGCGCCGCCTGGGTACAACGCCTGAGCGACCTGCCCGGCCGACAACGCCTACCAAGGGGATTCAGCGGACAGCCGTTCGTTTAAAGCGCGGCGTCATCGTTGCCGAGCATCGCGAGCAAGCCGCAAGCGGGCACTCGCTCCTACAGTCAATCTGGTTGCCCGCACATTTTGCGTACGGCCTCCACACCTGTGGGAGCGCCGCCCGGCCCGCTCCCACGGTGATTCTGGCTGCTCTCAGATCCTGCATACAGCCACCACATTTATGCGGGCCGCCAGGCCTGCACCTACAAGTACCCTCTGCGTCAACTACCAGTGCACTGCCCGACAAGCCAGCCACCCGCACGCCGGCGTAGCTTGGAGGTGTGGGCGAACGACGCGATAGGCGCTCCAACCTCAATAACAACAAGACCTCTGGTGACCCATGAGTACAGTAGATCCGATCACCCTGGCGGTGGTGCGCGGCGCGCTTGAGACGGCGCAGCGGGAAATGACCCTGACCCTGGAAAAGACCGGTCGCTCGAGCGTGTTCAACCTCGCTCACGACTATTCCAATGCCCTGTTCGACCACCTCCCGGAAATGATCCTGCAAGGCCAGGACATCCCCATCCACCTCGGTTCGCTCATCCCGGCCATGAAATGCGTCGCCGGGTTCTTCGGCGACGACATCCTCGAAGGCGATGTGATTTACCACAACGACCCGGCCTACAAAGGCAGCCATATTCTCGACTGCTGCATGTACAAACCGGTGTTCTACCAGGGCGAACTGGTGTTCTGGGCCGTGTGCAAAGGCCACCTGACCGACATCGGCGGCCCCGTGCCCGCCGGCTACAACCCCGACGCCAAAGAGATCTACGCCGAAGGCCTGCGCATTCCGCCGGTCAAGCTCTGGTCCCAGGGCAAACGTCGCGAGGACGTGATCAACCTGCTGCTGACCAACATGCGCGCCCGCGCCTACCAGGAAGGTGACCTCAACGCTCAATACGGCGCCTGCACCGTCGGCGAGCGGCACTTGCTGCAATTGCTCGAACGCTATGGCGTGGAGCAGGTGCGGGCCTGCATCGCTGAACTCAAGGACATGGCCGACCGGCACATGCGCGCGCTGCTGCGTGAAGTCCCCGACGGTTTCTACAGTGGCACCGCGGTGCTGGAGGATTCCGGCCACGGCCTGGGCGAGCTGGCAATCACCGCGCGGGTGGAGATTCGCGGCGATGAAGCCCACGTGCTCATCGAAAGCCCGCCGCAGGTGCCGTACTTCATCAATTCCTATGCCGGCAACTCGGTGTCAGGGGTGTACCTGGGGCTGATGATGTTTGCCCAGGTACCGCCGCCCTACAACGAAGGCCTGTACCGCTGCGTGACGGTGGACCTCGGGCCGCCCGGCACCCTGTGCAACGCCGCGGAACCGGCGCCCCACGTCAACAGCACCACCACGCCGATGGAAACCCTCGCCGACGCGGTGCGCCAGGCCCTGGAACAAGCGGCGCCAGAGCGGGTCACCGCGTCCTGGGGGCACGCCAGCGGAATCAACATTGCCGGCCACGACCCGCGCAATGGCAACGCCGAATACGTGACCATGGTCCTCGCCTCGATCATCTCCGGCGCGGGTGCCAACCAGGCCATGGACGGCTGGCCGGCGTGCGGGCCGCTGTGCTGCTTCGGCGCGCTGATGTCCGGTGACATCGAGTTGCTCGAGTACTCCTACCCGATCCTGATCCATCGCTACAGCCTGATGACCGACAGCGGTGGCGCCGGTGAATTTCGCGGCGGCTCAGGGACCCGCATTGAAATCGAACCGCTGGACCACGGGATGACGGTGGTCGGCTTCGGCGAAGGCCGGCAACTGCCCACGGCAGGCGCGGCAGGTGCCCGCAACGTTCTGCTGGAACCGAAACTGGGGCGGCTGATCCACCGCAAGGTCGATGGCGCAGAAGACCACTTCACCTACAACGCGCAACTGACGGCCCAGCCGGGCGAGCGGGTGATCAATATCAACCCCGGCGGTGGCGGCTACGGCAACCCGTTGCGCCGGCCCGTGAGCAGCGTGCTGGAGGATGTGCGCAACGGCCTGGTGTCCCCCGAAGGCGCCCGTCGCGAATACGGCGTGGCCATCGACGGCAATGGCCAGGTCGACGACGCCGCGACCCATGCCCTGCGCACCACCCATTGATCACGCCCAGTCCCTTGAGCCATCTGGAATCCGACACCATGAGCCAACCCCAATATCGCCTGGGCATCGACGCCGGCGGCACCTTCACCGACTTCATCCTCGCCGATCGCCAGGGCAACGTGCAGTTGTTCAAAGCCCCTTCCACACCTCAGGACGGCACGCTGGCGATCCGCAACGGCCTGGCGCAGATCGCCGATGCCATCGGCCGCACCCCGGCCCAAATCATTGCCGACTGCGACCTGTGCATCAACGGCACCACCGTGGCCCTCAACGCCCTGATCGAAAAGACCGGGGTCAAGGTCGGCCTGCTGTGCACCGAAGGGCATGAGGACAGCCTGGAAATCCGCCTCGGCCACAAGGAGGACGGGCACCGCTACGACGCCAGCTACCCGCCCGCCTACATGCTGGTGCCGCGCCACCTGCGCCGGCCCATCGGCGGCCGGATCATCAGCGACGGCCGCGAGCATACGCCGCTGGATGAGCAGGCGATCCACGCGGCCATCGAGTACTTCCGCCAGGAGCAGGTCAAGGCGGTGGCGATCTCCTTCGTCTGGTCGGTGCGCAACCCCAGCCACGAACAACGCGCCGCCGAACTGGTCCGCGCAGCGCTGCCGGACGTGTTCGTCTGCACCGGCAATGAAGTGTTCCCGCAGATCCGCGAATACACCCGCACCTCCACCACCGTGGTCAACGCCTACCTGAGCCCGGTGATGGGCCGCTACATCGAGCGCATCGACGCACTGTTCGAAGAGCTGGGGGCGCGACAGCCGACGCGCTACTTCCAGTCCAACGGCGGCCTGGCCCCTGGCCTGGTCATGCGCGAGCGCGCGGTCAACGCCATCAACTCCGGCCCCGCCTCCGCGCCCCAGGCCGGCCTGTGCGTGGCCCAACCGTTCGGCATCGACAACGTGATCACCGTGGACATGGGGGGCACCTCGTTCGACATCACCCTGAGCAAAGCCGGGCGCACTAACTTCAGCAAGGACACCGACTTCCTGCGCTACCGCATCGGCGTGCCGATGATCCAGGTTGAAACCCTCGGCGCCGGCGGCGGCTCGATTGCCTTCCTCGACGATTTCGGCATGCTCCAGGTCGGCCCGCGCAGCGCCGGGGCCAACCCGGGGCCGGTGTGCTACGGCAAGGGCGGCGTCGAGCCGACGGTCACCGACGCCAACCTGGCCCTCGGTTACCTGGCCGATGGCGCGTTGCTTGGCGGCAGCATCCGCTTGAACCGCCAGGCGGCGATCGAGGCGATCCGCAGCAAGATCGCCGAGCCCCTGGGCATCAGCGTGGAGCGGGCGGCCACCGGCATCATCACCCTGGTCAACCTGAACATGGTCAGCGGCATCCGCCGGGTCTCGGTGGAACGCGGCTACGATCCACGGGACTTCGCCCTGATCGGTGCCGGGGGCGCGGCAGGCATGCACGTCATGCGCCTGGCCGAGGAGATCGGCAGCAACGTGGTGCTGATCCCCAAAGTCGCCTCGGGCCTGTGTGCCTACGGGCAGATTCTCTCGGACATCCGCTACGACCAGTTGACCACCCTGCCCATGCGCCTGGACGACGACCGGGTCGACCTGCCCCTGCTCAACGGGACCCTGCGCGAGCTGCGCGAACGGGGCATGGACAACCTGCGTGAAGACGGCTTCGGCGCTGGCAACAATGTCGAGTGCCAGTACCACCTGGAAATCCGCTACCTGGGCCAGATCCACGAATGCAGCGTCGAACTGTCCTGCGACCAGCTCGACCCAGGTGCCCTGGCTGCCTTGCGCGATGCTTTCCATACCCGGCACAAGGCGCTGTTCTCCTACAGCGAACCGCAGAGCCCGATCGAACTGGTCAACCTCGAATGCTCGGTGATTGCGCGCCTGCAACGCCCGCCCATGCCCGAGTTGCCGCCAGCCACCGACGACACCCCGGCCCAGGCCAGCAGCCACCGCTCGATGCTGTTCGATGCCCAGGCGGCCTGGCAGCAGACGCCGGTGTACAACGGTGAACACCTGCAATCCGGGCAGACGGTCGAGGGGCCCTGCGTGATCGAGGAAGCCACCACCAACATCGTGGTCCCGCCGGGCTGGCGCGCAACGCTCGCGCCGTCGGCCACCTACCGGCTGACGCGTGGCGGTTGACCCCCTGTAGACATTGGCAAATGATGGCCTCCCAGCGGCGCCGCCGGTCCTTGACTGGCGGCGCCGCCCTCAGAATAACAACAACACGAGGGCAGCCATGGCACACACCGTCTCCACCCGCCACTGGTCCGACAGCGAACGCCAGCCCCGCTGGGCGCAAGCGATCGGCAGTGCCTATTTCCCGCTGTCGCTGGAGTTTGCCGCCAGCGACCGTTTCAGCGGCAACCTGCAGATCTGGGAAACCGCCAGCACCCCCTTGACCCTGTCGCGCCTGCGTTCCAGTCAGCTCGGCTATTCGCGCAGCAAGGCCCAGGTCAGCGAAGACCAGCAAGCCTGCTACCTGGTGACCGTGCCGCGGCGCAGTGAAGTGCATTTCGAGCAGGACGGCCGCGCCCTGCATTGCCAGCCTGGCGGATTCATTTTCGAGCGCGGTGACGCGCCCTATCGCTTTCACTACGCCAGCGACAACGACCTGTGGGTGTTCAAGCTGCCGGAGCAAGCGCTGCATGGCCAACTGCGCGGCGCCGAACGCTACACGCGCTTTTGCTTCGACGCCCGGCGGGCCCTGGGACGGGTCTTCGTCGATCAGTTGGCAATGTGCGCCGCGCGCTTTGACGAATGCGACGCCAGCGCGCGCCACATGCTGCTGGAGCAGGCCCTCTCGACCCTGCTGATGGCCCTGCGCGACGATGAGCGCGTGCTCAACAGCGAGAGTTCGAACCTCGCCGCCCTGCACCTGCAACGCATCGAACGCTACGTTGAACAACAACTGGGCAACCCCGACCTCAACCCGCAGCAGATCGCCCAGGCGTGTGGGGTGTCGGTGCGCTACCTGCACAAACTCTTCAGCAGCACCCCCTACAGCCTGGGCGAGTGGATTCGCCGGCGCCGGCTCGAAGCCGTACACCGGGGGCTGCTCGACCCCAACTGTCACCTGGCGATCGGTGCCCTGGCGATGCGCTGGGGCTTCAGCGACCAGGCGCAGTTCACCCGCAGCTTCCGCCAGCACTTCGCCTGTACCGCCAGCGAAGTCCGCGCCAGCCGACCCACCTGATCCTCCGGGCGCTGGCGGGAGGCCCCCTCAAGCCCACCCGCCCCAACCGGTTCTGCTTCAGGACGAAATCCGCTAGGCTTGGTTTTTTTATCTCCAGGATGGACCCAGGTATGCCCGTGCTCGACACCTCCCTGCAAGACTCCGCCGCCCCTGAAGGGGTTTGTTATGGCTGCGGCAGCCGCAACCCCCATGGCTTGCACATCAAGAGCCGCTGGCATGAGGATGGCGTGCACGTGGTGGCCGAGCACTTGCCCGACGCGAAGTATTGCGGTTGGCCGGACCTGGTCTACGGCGGATTGATTGCCATGCTGGTGGACTGCCATTCCAACTGGGCGGTGATGGCCTACCACTACCGCGCCGAACAGCGTGAACCCGACAGCCTGCCGCGCATCAACTGCGTCACCGGCAACCTGGGCATCAAGTTCATCAAGCCCACTCCCATGGGCGTACCGTTAACCCTGCGCGCGCGGGTCGAAGGTGAAGTCGGGCGCAAGACCCGGGTGATCTGCGAGGTGTATGCCGGCGAGGTGCTCACCGCCGTCGGCGATTCGGTGTTCGTGCGGGTCGACGCCGGACAACTGGCCGCTGCCGCCCACGGCCGCGAGAGCGCTTCGGACACCTGAGGAGGATGGGCGGGCAGCGCGATGGCGATGCCCGCCCCTGGCGTTACTTGTGCGCCATCTTGTAGCGCACGCAATCCTTGTAGAAGCTCTCGCGCACCGCTGCCGGCTTGAAGCGCGACGGGCTGTCGTAGGTCTGCTCGGTAATGCCCAGGGCCATCATGCGCATCCATGACTTGTTGAACGTGTAGGTCTGGATCTTCTTCCGCGCGGCATACAGGGAAACCCCCGACAGCTTGAGCTCCTGGGCCCTGGCCGCAGTGCCGGCCCCCCAACTGCAGACATACCGGTCGTTGGCCGGCAACTCCTTGGCCTGTGCCGGTGCCGCGACGCTGACCAGGGCAACCGGGATCAGCGCGCTCAGTAGATTTCGCATTAAGTATTCCGCCTAACCGCCTGAAATTTCGGCGATTCTGACGACACATCGAATGCTCAGGGGCCAGCAAATTGCCTTATCGCTGAAGCGGGCGCTGCCACAGGGGCGGAAACAGTTCGTGCTCCATCGGCACATCGGCGGCCAGCACCTCGCGCAGGCCCGGAAATTCCGGGGACGTCGCCCAGGGTCGCGGGGCATGGCGCACGTCATCACCGATGACCCGCACCGAGAACGCCCGACGCCGATTGTTTCCGCCCACACCTGAGGACGCATGCAGGGTCAGCATGTTGAAGCACACCATGTCCCCCGGTGCCAGTTCCCAGCCGAGGATCGGGAAGTCCTCGCGATGATTTTCGATGTCCGGCAGTTCGCCCAGGGTGCCCTCGGCAAACCACTTGGCCTGGCTGTCCATGAACGAGCGCGGCATCAGCCACGGGCCCTTGTGGGAGCCGCCGATGAACTCCAGGGTCGAAGCCCTGGGCACCGGGTCGACGGGAATCCAGAAGCTCACAGTGTCCGAACCACTGATGTTGTAGTACGGCTGGTCCTGGTGCCAGGGGGTGCGCTGGCGGGTGTTGGGCTCCTTGACCAGCAAGTGGTCATGGTGCAGGCGCACCTGCTGGCTGCCGAGCAAGGCCCCGGCGATTGACCCCAGGGCCGAGCTGAAGATGAAGTCCCGGTAGTCGCGGTTCTCCTGCCAGTTGCAGAAGTCCTCGAAGAACCAGCCCGGGTCGCTGGCACTGCTGGCGACCTTGGCCCGCGGGCTGGGATTGGCCAGGTTGGCCTCGATGCCCGCGGTCAACTGGCTGATCTGCTGCGGGGTGAACGCGTTGCGGATGCACACGGCGCCCTGGGTCTGGTAGGCCTGCACCGCCTCATCGCTGATGGGGCAGGTAAAACCGGCGTCGGCAAATCGGGTCATTTCGTTCATGACGTTGGCCTCACTCACCGTAGATGTCGAAATTGAAGTACTTCTTGGCGATCTGCTGGTACTCGCCGGACTCGCGGATGCTGGCCAGGGCGGTGTTCAGTTGCTGCTTGAGCTCGGGTTCGTTCTTGCGGATGCCGATAGCCACGCCATCGCCAATGATGCTTTTGTCGGTGATCGGCTCGCCGGCGAAGGCAAAGTCCTGGCCCTGGGGTTTTTGCAGCAGCCCGGCATCGGCCTGCACCGACGCCTGGAAGGTGGCATCCAGGCGCCCGTTGATCAGGTCGGAAAACACCTGGTCCTGGGTCTGGTAGGTGTGGATGTTGACGCCCTGGTTGCCCCACTGCGCGCGGGCGAAGGCTTCATGCAGGGTGCCTTGCACCACCCCCACGGACTTGCCCTTGAGGGAGGCGGCGGTGGGCAACAGCCCGCTGTCTTTCCGGGCCACCAGCGACGACGGCGCGGTGTAGATCTTGTCGCTGAAATCCACCTGCTGGCGGCGCGCGGCGGTGGCGCTGAAGGCCGACAGGATGGCGTCGAACTTGCGCGCCTTCAAGGCCGGGACCATGCCGTCGAAATTCTGCTCGACCCAGATGCACTTGACCTGCAGTTCGGCACACAGGGCGTTGCCCAGGTCGATATCAAAGCCGCTCAGCGAGCCGTCCGGCTGCTTTTGTTCGAACGGTGGGTAGCTGGGGTCGACGCCGAATTTGATCACCGGCTGGGCCTGGGCCAGGGGCGCGAACAGTACGCCGAGCAACAGGGCGCGGTAGCGAAGTTTCAAGAGTTGCATGTAGACCTCGTCTTTTATTGGTTTTCACGGTTGGGCAGGTCGTCATTCAAGGGTTGAGCGGTAAAAAGGCCTCGGTCAGCTTGACCCAGAAACCGGCACCCCGAAGCAGGATGTCGTCGTTGAAGTCGTAGCGCGGGTCGTGGGCCATGCAGCTTTTCTCCCCATCACCGTTGCCGATGATCAGGTAACAACCAGGGACTTGCTGCAGGAAATAGGCGAAATCCTCGCTGCCGTTGAAGGGCACGATGTCGTTGAGGACTTCGTCCTCACCCAGCCAGTCGGTGGCCACCTGGCTGGCGAAGCGGGTCATCTGCGGATCATTGACCAGCAGCGGGTAGTCGGCACTGTAGTGGATATCGGCGGTCGCGCCGAATGCCTGGGCCTGGGCGTGGATCAGTTGCTTGATCTGGCTTTCCAGGCGGTCGCGGACGGTGTTGTTCAGCGCTCGCACCGAAATCAGCATCTGCGCGCTGTCGGGAATCACGTTGGAGGCCTTGCCGGCGTTGATCGAGCCGACGGTGATCACGCTCATGTCCTGGGGTGAGACATTGCGCGAGACGATGGTCTGCAAGGCCATGATGATGCTCGCGCAGACCACCACCGGGTCCACGGTCAGGTGGGGCATCGCACCGTGGCCACCCACGCCGTGGATGGTCACCGTGACCTGGTCGGCGGAAGCCATGAACGGACCGGCGCGAAAGCCCATCTTGCCCACCGGGTAGCCGGGCATGTTGTGCGCCGCGAACACCGCATCACAGGGAAACTGTTCCAGCACCCCTTCCTGGATCATCCGCCGGGCACCCGCCAGGCCCTCCTCGGCCGGCTGGAAAATCAAATGCACGGTGCCGTCGAATGGGTGGTCATGGGCCAGGGCATAGGCCGCCGCCAACAGCATCACCGTGTGCCCGTCATGCCCACAGGCGTGCATCTTCCCCGGGATCCGGCTGGCATACGGCAGGCCGGTTTTCTCCAGGATCGGCAGCGCGTCCATGTCGGCGCGGATGCCGATCACCCGCGTGCTGGTGCCTTTTTTCAGGGTGCCGATCACCCCGGTCTCCGCCAGCCCGCGCGTCACCTGATACCCCCACTGGCGTAGGCGCTCGGCGACCAGGGCACTGGTCTCGACTTCCTGGTAGCCCAGTTCGGGGTTGGCGTGGATCTGATGGCGCAGCGCGCGCATCTCCTGTTCGATCTCTTGCAACAGCGGCAGGGGCTGGGTCATGGTCAGCAATTTCCTTGTTGAACGTCAGGCCGGGATTGCGCACAGTGCCAAGGCGTTTTCTGCCAGCTCCTGCAGCTCCCTGGCACAGGTGCAGGGCTTGGGCGCTATGGGTCCGAGCTTAGAGCCAGGGAGCCGGCGCCAACAGGCAATCGAAAGTCAACAGGGCAACCCAGGGTTAACAGCGGTGGACACCATGAAGTTCTATCAACTCAATGCACTGGTGGCCGTGGCCGACGCGGGCAGCATCCGTGGTGCCGCCAAGCGCCTGGACACCTCGCCGGCGGCGGTGACCAAGGCGATCCAGAAACTGGAGGCCGACACCGCGACCCAGTTGCTGATCCGCAACACCTCGGGGATCGTGTTCACCGAACTGGGCAAGAAGCTGTTGATCCAGGCCCGCCTGCTGGTGGCGCAGATGCTCAACGCACGCCAGGTGCTGGCCGACAGCAACGGCGAACTGGTGGGACGCTTGTCGGTGGCGGTCACCCCCTGGCTGGCGATGACGCTGATGCCCAAGGCGGTGGTGCGCTTTCGCCAGTTGTTCCCGCAGGTGCAACTGGAGTTGTATGAAGGGCTCTCGTCGGTAGCGTGCCCGCTGCTGCGCGATGCCAGCGTCGACCTGTTCATCGGGCGCCTGGACACGCGTTTTTCCAGCTCCGACCTGACCTACCTGCCGCTGTTTACCGCCGACTGTGCGGTGGTGGCCCGCCGGGAACACCCGCTGGCGGACAGCCGACGCATGGAGGACCTGGCGGCGGCCGACTGGATCATGGCGTCGCAGCAGGACGGCACGATCTCCACCCAGGGCCATGTGCACTTTGCCCATTCGCTGTCGATCATCCTCAGCCTGCTGCGCGAAACCGATATGCTCAGTGTCTTTCCCTGGCCGCTGGTGGAGCTCTGCGCTCAACGCGAAGGCCTGTGCGCCCTGCCCTTGCGCGAGCCGGTGGGCAGCGCCTCGGTCGGCGCCATCAGCCGCAGCGGACAACCCCTGCGGCCAGCGGCGGAGCGGTTCCTGGAATGCCTGATCGAAACCATTCACTTCGAGATGGGCCACGCCCACTCGCCGTATCGACGCATGTTGCAGACCGTCGATTTGCTGGTTTGAGGCGGCTCAAAGGGAATCAGGTGATGCCCGTTGCAGACCTGTGCCTTTTGACCCGGTACATCTCGCCGTCCGCATGACTGAGCAACGTATCGGCATCTTGGCCGTCAGCGGGATAGCAGGCCACGCCAATGCTGCACGACGGCATGTCGATCGCACCAAACTCGGCACCCAGCGGCTCGGCCATGACCGCGAGAATCTGCGCCACCTTGTGCGCCACCGCGTCCGGCGACTGGATGTCGGTCAACAGCACCGTGAACTCATCGCCCCCCATCCGGGCCACCGTGTCCGTCTCGCGGACACAGGCTTGCAACCGCCGGGCAACCGTACAGAGCACCCGATCGCCGGCGGCATGGCCATGGATGTCGTTGATCTGCTTGAAGTCATTGATATCCAGGAACAGCAACGCCAGTGTGCTCTGGTGCCGGTGGGCGGCGTGCAGCGCGGCGTCCAGCCGATCATTGAACAGCGAGCGATTGGTCAGTTGGGTCAGCGGATCGTGATGGGCGAGGAACCGTAACTCCTGCTCGGCCTGCCACAGGGCTGTCACGTCCCGAGCCACGCCGATCCGTGCCCCCACCTCCTCGGACCAGAACGCCGCCCACAGGATGTGGACGATGGCGCCATCCTTGCGCACATAGCGGTTGCGAAAATCCACATGGGGCTGACCATTCATGACCCGGACAATCGAAGCCCGCGTGGCCGCCAGGTCGTCAGGGTGCATATAGCCGGTGATCGGTGTGCCGATCATCTCGTCGGCCCGGTAACCGAGCAGCGTCTCGCAGGCATCGCTGACAAACGCAATCTGGTTATCCCGGTCAACGACAAACACGGTGTCCAGCATCAGGTGGATCAGTTTGGGATAGAGCGCTTGCAGGTCTAAGGGCATAGGTCAGTGCAACTTGGTTCGAATCGCTTGATCATGCCCGATCATCCGGGGCGCCGGCTAGGAATCCTTGAGCAGACAGATTCACGCACGGATGACCTACCCCGGGCGTACGCGGGTCGGGCACCTGCCACGCGGCAACCCCTCTGGAAAAGTCTCCTGCATTCAATGGACAGAGACAGCTCGAATGACGACCTTTTACGGTTTTCAGGGCGCACTACAAAAACACTAGACTGTAGTAAACACTACACATACACTCGATAGCGACAATGTGAAGCAAATCAAACAAACCCATAAGAACTGCACACATGACCAATTTGCGAGAACGCCTCACCGATCCTGCGCTGAACCCGACGCCTTCTGAACGCAAGGTGATCCGCGCATTGCTCGACCACTATCCGCGCAGCGGCCTGGGGCCCATGGCCAAACTGGCTGGGCATGCCGGCGTCAGTGATCCCACCATCATGCGCCTGGTCAAGAAGCTGGGGTTCGGTGGTTATGGCGACTTCCAGGAGGCGTTGCTCAGTGAGATGGACCATCGCCTGCGCTCCCCCGTCACCCTCTTGCAACCACGCGCGCACTCCTCCCAGGACGACTCCTGGACCAAGTACCTGGATGAGAGCAGTCGCAGCCTGCAAGAAACCCAGGCCCTGACTCAACCTGAGGATGTGCGCGTACTGGTTGAGCTGATACTCGATACCCGTCACCAGCTTTTTTGCTTCGGTGGACGCCTCAGCAGTTTCCTGGCCGGCTACCTGGTCGGTCACCTGCGTCTGCTGCGCCCAGGCTGCCATGCACTGGAAGACAACGCTCAACTGCCGGATCGCCTGTACGACGTCCAACGCCAGGACGTTGTCCTGCTGTTCGACTACCGCCGTTATCAGACCCAGGCCCTGCGCGTGGCCGATGCAGCCAAGGCCCGTGGTGCGCGCGTCGTCCTGTTCACCGACATCTATGCCTCGCCGTTGCGCGAGCTGGCCGACCTGGTCATCAGCGCCCCCGTTGAGTCGATCTCGGCCTTCGACACGATGGTCCCGGCCCTGGCGCAGGTTGAAGCCCTGATTGCCGCTCTCACACTGCGCACCACGGACCTGGAAGATCGCCTGGAAGGCATCGACAAACTGCGCACCCGTTTCGCCGCCCACCTGCTTGAGGAAAAATAACAATGTTCACCCTCCCTCATCATTCGCCACGCGCCCTTCCCTACGTGCACGGCCACACCGCCCTGCTGCTGGTGGACATGCAACGTGCCTGGCTGGACCCGCAGTTCGATCAACATTTGCACGGCCCTGAGGCGCAGTATTTCCTGACGCGCACGCAGGCCGAGGTCATCCCCAACCAGCAGCGGCTCCTCAAGGCGATGCGCGACGCCCGGCAGAATGTGCTTCATACCATCATCGAAAGCCTCACGGCCGACGGGCGTGACCGCTCCCTGGACCACAAGCTGTCGGAAATGCACTTGCCCAAGGGCAGCTACCCCGCTGGCATCATCGATGAGCTTGCCGCCAGTGAAAACGAAGTGATCCTGCCCAAGACCTCATCCGGGGTCTTCAACTCCACCAACATCGATTACGTGCTGCGCAACCTTGAGACCCGGCACTTGATCATCGCGGGCATCGTCACCGATCAATGCGTGGACATGGCGGTCCGCGATGCGGCGGATCGCGGCTACCTGGTGACGCTGGTCGAGGATGCGTGCGCCACCTACACATCGACCCGACACCAGGCCTGCCTGCAAGCCATCAAAGGCTATTGCTGGATCACTGACACCGAGACCGTGGTCCAGCGCCTGCAGGAGATGCAAGCATGAGCCGGCCCACAGCTGACACGGGCATGATCGGCCCTGTTGCGATGACCACGATCGTCACCACCGACTTGATCGGCATCACCCGCGGTCGCTCATTTCCCACCGACGAACTTGCAAGCTATCAAGCCAGCGGCTGTGGCTGGGTGCCCGCCAACAGCGCACTGACCCCACAGGATGCAGTGGCCGACAACAATCCCTGGGGCGCTTACGGCGACTTGCGACTGATCCCGGACATGCACACTCGCGTGCAGGTACCTAACGGTCCCGACGCCAATGCACCGGGCCTGGATTTCATTCACGCCGATATCTGCGAAACCGATGGTCGGCCCTGGGCGGCATGCCCGCGCACACTGTTGCGCAATGAAGTCGAACGCTACCGCGAGCAGTTGGGCCTGGAGGTCACGGCCGCTTTCGAACACGAGTTCAACCTCGGCGAGCTGGATGCGCCGCTCTCGCACCGGGCATTCTCGCTTGGCGCCCAGCACCACGCGGCCAGCTTTGGTGGCTGGCTGCTCAGTGCCTTGAGGGCCGGCGGGGTCGAGCCTGAAATGTTCCTGCCCGAGTACGGCAAGGCACAGTACGAAATCACTTGCCGCCCGACCCAAGGCGTTGCCGCGGCCGACCGGGCGGTGAACGTGCGCGAAATCACCCGCGAAATCGCTCGCCAGATGGGCCTGGCCATCAGCTTCTCACCCAAGCTGCAAGAGGATGGCGTCAGTAACGGGGTGCACCTGCATATCAGCCTGCAGGACCAACAGGGCAACCCGGTGATGTACGACCCCGACACCAGCAATGGCTTGTCGACACTGGGCCAGCATTGGGCTGCCGGCGTGTTGAAGTACTTGCCCGCCTTGTGCGCCTTCAGCGCGCCGACGCCGATCTCCTACCTGCGCTTGAAACCCCATCACTGGAGTGCCTCTTACGCCTGCCTGGGGCAACGCAACCGTGAAGCCTCGCTGCGCATCTGCCCGACGATCACCATTGGCGGCAAATCACCGGCAAACCAGTACAACCTTGAGTTTCGACCGCTGGACGCCACCGCTTCGCCGCACCTGAGCATGGCAACGGTGTTGATGGCCGGCCGGCTGGGCATCGAGCAGAAACTGGCGTTGAACGCCACCACCGACGAAGAGCCCGACACCCTGAGCGAAGCACAACGGCAGGCGCGCAACATCGTCGCGCTGCCGGGCTCCCTGGGCGAAGCTCTGGAGTGCCTGCGCCACCACGATGAGCTGTTCGACGCGCTGCCCAAACCGATGATGGAGACTTACCTCGCGATCAAGACCCAGGAGCTCAAGTCGACAGATTCACTCACCCCTACCGAACTCTGTGACCACTATGCCCGCATCTATTGAAACCCCGGAGCTGGGCTTGTACAGCGAGCCGGTTTACACCCTGAGCCAAGAGGATTCCGGGCATCCGGTGATTCTGGTGTGTGAGCATGCGAGCCCCTACATCCCGCAGCAACTGGAGCGCCTGGGGCTCAGTCGCGAGGCGGCACGCGAGCACATTGCCTGGGACATCGGCGCCCTGGACCTGGCGCAACAATTGTCAAAAGCCCTGGGGGCGACCCTGATTTCGGCGGGTTACTCGCGCCTGCTGATTGACCTGAATCGCCCCCTCGATGCCCCCGACAGCATTCCAGCGCGCAGTGAGATCTATCCGGTGGCCGGCAACCAGAACCTCGACGAGCGCACGCGCCAGTATCGACGGGACTGCCTGTTCAGCCCTTTTCATCAACGACTCAGTGCCCTGATCGACGCCAGGCTCGCCGCGGGTCGCGCCGTACGGGTCGTGGGGATTCACAGCTTCACCCCGATCTACTTCGGCCAGCCACGCCCCCTGGAAATCGGCGTGCTGTACGCCCGCGCCCAGGCCTATGCCCAGCGTTTGCTCGATGGGCTCGCGGCCCAGGGCCTCAAGGTGGCGGCGAACCAGCCGTATGAAATCAACCCTCTGGAGGACATGACCGTCCCCTTTCACGGCGACCGGCGCGGCATTGAGGCTGTGCTGATCGAGGTCAGGAACGACCTGCTACGCAGCCCGCAAGCCGTAAAGGCTTGGTCGGATGCCTTGGCTCCACTGCTCTGAACGCTGTTGCTTGGTAAATCGGTAATACAACTATAAAAACACCGCTTGGGCGCTTTTAAACCTGCCGGGTTCAAAAACTTGCTTCAGTCACCGCCGTTGCCCGGCAGTGACTGGACATCCGCCTTACTCGCTTACGGAGTACCCTGTCATGGCCGTCGAAAATTTTGGATATAAACAAGAATTAAAACGCAGTTTGTCGCTCGCCGACCTGGTGGTCTATGGAATGATCTTCATGATTCCCATCGCCCCCTTTGGCGTGTACGGCTATGTCAACCAGGAAGCCCCCGGAATGGTTCCGTTGGCCTACATCATTGGCATGGTTGCGATGCTGTTCACGGCATTGAGCTACGGCAACATGGCGCGGGCCTTTCCCATCGCCGGTTCCGTGTACTCCTATGCGCAACGGGGCGTGCACCCCAACCTTGGGTTCATTGCAGGCTGGCTGCTGTTGCTGGACTACTTGCTGATTCCACCGTTGCTATACATCTACGCCGCCATGGCGCTCAACCACCTCTACCCTGATATTCCGAAGTTCGGTTTTATCTTCGCCTTTCTGATCAGCGCGACCCTGGTCAACCTGCGTGGCATCACTTTCACGGCCCGCATGAACATCCTGTTTCTACTTGCCCAGCTCACGGTCCTGGGTATTTTCCTGGCCTGTGCCTGGCAGGCACTGCACGCCGGTGGCGGGAACGGGCAGCTCACGTTGGCTCCCCTGTACAACCCGGCGAACTTCAACTTTGGGTTGATGATGCAGGCGGTGTCGATTGCGGTGCTTTCGTTCCTGGGCTTCGATGCGATTTCCACGCTGGCCGAAGAAACCAAGGGCGATGCCGGGCGCAGTGTTGGCCGCGCAGCCCTGATCAGCCTGCTGATCATGGGGGGCATTTTCGTCGCACAAACCTGGCTCGCTGCGGACCTGGCCGCGGGCATGGGCTTCACCTCGGCCGACACCGCGTTCTACGAAATAGCCGCCATCGCCGGGGGTGATCGCTTGGCCTCCCTGGCCGCCATCGCAACAGCGCTGTCGTGGGGGGTGGCGGTGTCCATTACCTCGCAAGCCGCCGTTTCGCGGTTGCTGTTTGGCATGGCCCGGGACGGCAAGCTGCCAAAGGTCCTGGCGAACGTTCACCCCAAATACCACACGCCGCACGTCAGCATCTATCTGGTGGCGATACTGTCAGTGGGCATTTGCTACTTGTTCATCAATGCCGTCGACACGTTGACGTCGCTGGTGAACTTCGGCGCTTTAAGCGGCTTTATCATTCTTCATATCACCGTCATCAACTACTACTGGCGCCGCCAGAAAACCGGAAGAATCCTCGCCCACCTGATATTCCCGCTGACGGGGTTAATCATCACCAGTGCAATCATGTACAACATGGGCCTGGACGCACAAAAACTCGGCGGCGCCTGGATTGCTCTCGGCCTGGTCTACTTGTGCATCCTCAACCGCAAAGGTGCAAACCTGGTGTTATCCAAAGAGATTTGATGCACCTGCGCGGTGCGCTGCAGGATGAGAAACGGCGCAATCACACTGATCAAGCCCGCCACCCGTGCGGGCCCCTGCGAGGGGTCACACAGTGCCCCCAGCGTTGGGATCAGAGCGAGATGTCGGCTCAATGACCAGGCCCATGCATCCGCCCGATGCGTTGGCAGTCGGTACCCGGCCTTTGGGCAATTCGACGAAACACTGTGACTCGTCTTCTCCCCTGCTACACCGGAGCCCGCTAAACCTAGGTCAGGTTCAACCCGCCGTCCGAGAGGAGTATCTCGCCGGTTAAGTAGTCCGACTCGACCAGCAAAACAACCGCTTTTGCGATGTCGTCTGGGCTAGCGGCCCTGCGCATAGGTGCGCGAGTTCGCCACAACTCCTGGGCACCTGTCCACTCGGCGGTCATAGGCGTGTCGACCAAGCCAGGCGCCACTGCATTTACGCGAATTTCCGGTCCCAGCGTTACCGCGAGCAAGCGGGTCATGTGATTGAGCGCCGCTTTGCTGACCGCATAGGGAATCGATGCCCCCTTGGGACGGACACCGGCATGGGAGCTGATGTTCACGACGCAACCTGCTCGACGATAACGGGCGGCATCGCGCAATGCCGACTCGGCCAATGCGACCAGGTGGAACGGCGCCACGACATTGACCTCGTTGAGCTCGTGCCACACCGCCGAGTTGGCCGAGGCCAGGTCGTCGTGCGCAATGACTCTGCTAATACCGGCGTTATTGACCAATACGTCGAGCTGCCCCCACGCGGCAATCGCCTCGTCAATAAGCCTGACCCTGTCAGCTTCGCAAGCAAGATCCGCTTGCACGTAAACAGCCTGCTTCATTTCGGCCGCCATAGCGCGTCCCGTGTCCGCAGAATTTCGCGAATGCAGCACCACCGCATAGCCTGCCTGACTGAGTACACGTGCAATGGCTGCGCCGATACCGGAAGTGGATCCGGTCACCAACGCAACGCGTAATACGTTGTCGATTGTCGGATTGGGGTTCATTGGGATATCTCGAATGGGATGCTAGAAAGCCATCACCGTAGCACCAAGCGGGCAATGTCGGCATCAGGCGGCCACGATCATCCGGTCTCCATTTGCAAATCAGGGACGCCTGGAAGTCCTGACGATCGTTGGCCAACCCGCACCGGGAGAAATTAAGTTTGAAATAAGGTTGGCCCCTTATCTTGGGATTTTTTGGGATCTGAGCATTTCGAGCATGGGCACCTTTAACGCGGAGTCGAAACCACCTTTCAGCATCGTTCTGGTCAACTATAAAACCCTCGATTTGACCAGGGTATGCCTGGAGCTTTTGCATGCACATGCACAAAAAGCCGGCATTCCTGTTTGGGTAGTCGATAACGGATCGGCGGATGCCAGCACTGACTATTTGCGCTCACTCGATTGGATCAACCTGATTGAACGCAAGTCGCTCACCCCAGAGCCAGGTCACATTGCCCATGGCAACGCCCTGGATATGGCGCTGGAAAAGGTTGATAGCGATTATTTGTTTCTGATGCACACCGACACGTTCGTCTTTGATCCGCACGTATTTACGATGATGATGGAGCACTGCCGTCAAGATCCGGCCGTCGTCGCCGTCGGTTGCACCGAGCAACTCAATCGAGGCGTGCCCAGGACACTTTGGCGCTTCACTTCGCGCCTGTTGAAACATCATTTCAGACGTCTGAAGTTGTCGTTGGGTTTGCGATCCAGAGAACCGAAACCTTACAGGGAAACTCACCTGAAGAGCTTTTGCACGCTTTGGAACATCAACATCATGAAGCAGCACGGCTTGCATTTTCAGCTCGATGATCGAGTCCCTGGTTATGCATTGCAGGACTGGCTGACGGATATCGGCTACAAAGTTGTGTTTCTTTCACCGCGAAAAATCTTCAAGTATCTGGACCACATCCAGGCGGGAACAGTCGCCGCCGCCGGAGGTTATGGTCAGCACCACCGACGCACAAAAATGTACGAGAGTATTCTCAAACGGTTCAATACGTTGAACTCGCCCATCGCCTGAACTTCGCTCCTCCCGGCTATCGGCTGGGCGGAACGAAGGGGGGTAGCTGAATGTTGTGCCTGACACGACAACGGCAGGAAACCGTAGACAACAAAAAACCCGCACTAGGCGGGTTTTTTGGGTGTTTCGGATGGTATTGGAACCACCAGAAAACAAAAGGTGGTGCCCAGAGACGGAATCGAACCGCCGACACGGGGATTTTCAAAACCTGTGAAAGCCCGGCCGCATGTCAAAAGCGCCTGGATTTCCTGGGCCGATCTGGATTACGGGGCGGTCAATTCCGGCCAGAAACCGGCCAGATAGCTCGAAAGTGTTCCGTACGGTCCGGAGGAGTACCGGAGCGGGGCGGGTTGATTTCTACTACCTTTCGACCCACCGCGCGTACCGCGTGACATTCGGGTGAAGCAGATTTTCAGTTGCGTAAGGGCATACACGGGCGTGCAGGCGGTCGCCACCTTTTCAGATCGCGACTACTGCAATGGCTCAGCCTATGACGAGACAGGGTTAAGCGCCTGCCAAACACACCTTCCTGATTCCTGCGTTTAGGGCGATGGTGTCCAAACTTTGGGGGCAAATCAAATTGAGTGGACACCATTTTCAAGCGAGACGGCCCCCGGTGTCAGGATAGTTGTCGCCTCGCCAGACTTACCTGAAACCAGACCCCGGGGGCGGAAAGAGAGCCGTTGTGCCGTACTATTCCTCTGAGCGCAAAGCCGAACTGCTCAAGATGCTGGGCCCTCCACTCAACCTGACGATGGCCGAAGTCGCCAGGCGCGAGGGCGTTACTGAAATGTCGCTGTATACCTGGCGCAAACGAGCCAGTGCCGAAGGATGTGTGGTGGTGACCGATCCCAAACACCCGACCGAGAGTTGGTCGGCAGAAATGAAATTCGCGGCTGTCGCCGAATGTGCCAGCTTGTCCGAGATTGAACTGGGTGAATACTGCCGTCGCAAAGGCTTGTATCCCGAGCAGATTGCTGCCTGGCGGCAAGCCTTCCTGAGTGGGATGGCCCCTCAAAAAGCGCAGCCCAAGGTTGATCGGGAGCAGGCCCGTCAGGATCAGAAACGTATTAAACAGCTTGAGCGCGAACTGCGCCGTAAGGATAAGGCGCTGGCTGAAACAGCCGCGTTACTGGTGCTGCGAAAAAAGCTCAACGACTACTGGGGAGTAGACGACGAGGACAATTGACCGCTCTGCCGGAACGGCAACTGCTGGTGGCGTGGCTGACAGAGGCGATCAATACCGGCGCTCGAAAATCGATGGCGTGCCAAGAAGTTGGATTGACGCTCAGAACGTTGCAGCGTTGGACTCAAACGGAAGAGGTGGTGGCGGATGCGCGTACTACTACAGTTCGCACAACCCCGCCCAATGCGCTGAATGAGCATGAGCGAATAGCGATTCTCAACCTGTGCAACAGCGCTGAGTATGCTCACTTGCCACCCAGCCAGATCGTGCCGAGGCTGGCCGATAAGCAGATCTACGTAGGCTCGGAGTCAACGTTCTATCGTGTGCTTCGAGCTGCCGGGCAGAGGCAACACCGAGGACGCGCTCAGCGCCCTGGACGTAATGCCGAGCCAACCACGCATGCGGCTCATGCACCAAATCGTGTGTGGTCGTGGGACATCACGTACTTGCCGTCTTCGGTGCGTGGAAAGTACTACTACCTGTACCTGATCGAGGATATTTACAGCCGCAAGAGCGTCGGCTGGGAGGTGCATGAGGATGAGGACGGCGCCAAGGCCGCAGTGTTGCTGCAAAGGAGCGTGATCAGCGAACAATGCCTGAGAGAGCCTCTGGTACTACACTCGGACAACGGCGCGCCGATGAAGTCGACCACGTTGCTGAGCAAGATGTATGAGTTAGGCATTACGCCATCAAGGGGCAGACCGCGTGTCAGCAATGACAATCCGTATTCGGAGGCTCTTTTCAGAACGCTGAAGTACTGTCCGCAATGGCCGACCAAGGGTTTCGAGACCTTGGATGCTGCAAGATGCTGGGTGCGTGATTTTATCCGCTGGTACAACCACGAACACCGACATAGCGGGATCCGCTTCGTCACACCGGCAGAGCGTCATCGTGGTCAGGATAGGCAAATCCTTGCCCTGCGCCATGAGCTGTATGAACAAGCTCGAAGCAGGAATCCAGAGCGATGGTCAGGACGCACTCGTAACTGGGAGCCAATTGGTACGGTGCTGTTGAACCCTGATCGGGATCAACAGCACGCGAAGCAAGCCGCATAGCTGGATGGTTGACGCGACAACTACCTTGAAAAACGCCGACGGCTATGGAGGGCCAGTGCCGTTCCTATGATCGCGAGCTTAGATCATTGTGTCTTCGCCAGGCCAAGAAATCATTCAGCGGACGGCACAATGCTCCCTCCGAGTAGGCATCCTCTTTGTCTAAAGCTTCAAGCCAAGGTCGAAGAAGCTTGGCGAACTCTTTTTGGTCGGTTGAAGAGAACGACCAGTCAGAGACTGTGTTTTCCCTTTGAAGCATTTTTACTCTGGGTTTGTCTAAGCTAGGGATGCGCCTCCATGCATTTTGTACTTTAATTGCACCACCATTCCCGTAGTAAACAATGATGATCGTCCCGTCATTAGGCAAACTGTTTTCTTGCCCATCAGGCCAGTCTTCAAAACAATCGAACGCCTGGCGACGCTGTTGCTCCGTGAGCTTAAATGTCTCTTGGACCTCAGCCAAAGCCGCGTCGGCCACCTCTGTAGAGTTCTCCCAGTATACGGCAAGGTAAATGTGCCTATCTTTTAGTGCTTCGCTTGGGGCATTGATAAAGCGGATATCACCTTTACTTGCCGGCCGCTCGTGGCGACGGGCTTGCCAGTCCTTTTCTGCAGCACACAAGGCCTTTTCATCGATCTCGAATGCCTTATTCCAGACCTCTTTATACCAGGCGTCAATGCTTTGGATCTGTGTGGCCTCATCTGTAAAAACGCCAGCCTCAAGCCAATGGCGTGATTCGCTACCCTCGAGCCCAAGACCATTGCTTGAAAAATTGGCCGATCCTATAACCGCACCACTGTTTCCGCGTATGACCTTGGCGTGCAGATTTTCCAGGCTACGTAGTTTGACGTTTTCAAGCCGCTGCAAGCGGCGAATTACGAACGGATTTGTGCCTCCGCTAGCAAGGTTACAAATGATGCGAAGGTCATTACCATTCCAATGGTCAAACAAGGCTTCTGACCCCTCCCCCCAAAACGCTACAGCTATCGCTAACTCCTGGCTGTTCTCCACTAACTGGCGGACTTGGTCCAGATACTGTCCATTGGATAGAAACATGACGTCCTCACTGTTGACTGCTACAAACTATAAATTGAATGACGATAGATTGGAGTGCGCGGGGGCTTCAGGCGCTATCAATCCCCCTCTCGGGCTCCTACAAGCTTACTTCCTGAACAAATAGTCACGGTGCCAGGCAAGGTAAACACGATGGCGCGGCTCTAGTTGGCGCAAACGTAGATGTGGCCACACATTAAGCGCACTGCAACTTTGCTCGTCTAGTTGGTTGCTGATGAGAATTTGGCCGTCGTCGTTGAAGCTGATCAGCCCTTGGTCGAAGGCTAAATCGAGGTTTGGGGTTAACAGCAGCCCATTGAATGGATCGAGTCGCTCATATGATGTAGCTGCAAACCAAGGCTTGGCATGGGAGGCACGGAGCATATTCAGATTTGCGCAACCTGTAACTGAGCAACTGCCCCAATAATCAATCAGGGCAGCGCGGTACATGCCTTGGCCAATACGCGCCTTGATTATGGCTTCACGCTCCGTTTCGGTTAGCGGCAGCAGTGAGTCCTGCGTGGGGGCCGCATGCCTACCAGCCACCGACGTTGCGTCACTTGCTGAATCAAACGACCGTTTTGCCGTAAGCCAGTCCACAAACTCATCGAGCGCTGCTTCATGCTCAAAACCTAGCTCGATACCATGGGGTTCGGGCACCTGGCCCGGCTTTCGGCCATTCCGAGGTTGATCATTTATTTTTTTAGGAAACGCCTCCATGTTGCTACTGAAGGCCAAAAGGTACTTACCAAAAAAAACGCCAGCAATTGTTCTTAGCTCTGCAAGCTGATCAGAAAAACTTGGATGGATGATCAAAGGGACTTTTTGAATCGGGTTCAGACTAACACTCTGCTTCAAATAAACCGGATAAGTTGCTAGCACATGATCAAAACGCATGACCTTACCATCAGAGACGCTCTGCTTTACGTGGAAAAATCCGCGTCTTTCAAGGGAAATCTTTACATCTCGGATACTCAATAATTTACCCATAAAGCTTACTCTCCGATTCATGCGCACCTTAGCGATAACGTCGTGCCGAGGATACCGGAGCAGGGTGGGCTGTTTGCTGCTGCGTTTCGACACGCCGCGCGTACCGCGTGACATTTGAGCAGGAAAGAAATGCTTTCCAGTGGTCGTACCGCGCTAGGCACTTGCAAAGGGTATATTCTCATCAGCGCTCCCCCTCCGAATCCGACTACTTTTGCCACATGCCTTCGCGGCGACCGAGATCGACTAAAACTGAGTGATGATTTTGGCTTTCACTGTATTAAATTCTTCTTCGGTGAGGGCTCCCATTGCACGTAGGTTTGCGAGCTTGGTGAGCTTATCTAGCGGGGACTCTTGTTGAACTTCTACCCGAGGGGATGATGATTGGCGTCGTGTGTTGAGTTCCTGTAACCACCGGTTAGCAAGCGTGGCCATTACTGAAACGGTTGCTTTCTGGCAATTGTCGATTGTGAGAACCCTACTACCTAAGTCAACCATGATCTTTCCTAGCAGAAATCCTTGGGACGAGGAAACAGCCTGAACACGATCGTGGCGGATGCTTTGAGTATCTACTGAGCTGGTCAGCATAGCGCAATCCAAGAATAGAAACCGCTGATCGGTGAGGACAGCCAGCCAAGTATTGCTGCCAAAGTCGGACGAGTTAGAGCTGTCTGAGTGCTTGACGATCCCAGAAGTTAGTGCGAACACAACCTCCTCAGCTTCAAGATGATTGGTTAGCACCTTTATCTCTTTTTTTGTTCCAAACGAATCTAGCCTTACGTCGTTTAGTTCGCAAATGGCTTCCCAGTCTGCTTCACGTGTTAGTTCTGCGTACTTCTCTAAATTTTCCAAGCAAATTTCCTTAACCGTAGATTTATTCCTGGGCGTCAAGCCGCCATTGATCCATAGGGAGGCGTTTTCCCAGACCTCCCTGCTCCGCAAAGTGGACGATAGCCCAGTGCCATCTAGTCGTCTATGGCGGCCAAGACTCGATTGATCGTGATCTCCACAAAACATAAAGCCAAGATCTCCACGTGGGTACGCCGGAGTCAAGCGCCGGGCATCCAGTTGAGTTCGAATCCTGGAAAATGAAAAATAGCAGTTATCAATCTTATGATTATTTGGAATTAAAAACGTAATTTTTATTCGATTTTAAAATTGGCAATCGAAAACGTGTTCCGTCTTTTCGCCTATAGCTCCTGGGCAGAATGAGTCAATTCCGATTTGCACAGGAGTTATAGGAGATTTCGATAGAAAATAGTTTTTAGCCTAGAAGTCCTGGAGATAACGGATTTTTGAATTGTAAATAAGACGGGCGAAAGGATTAGTGCGATTTTGGTGACGAAATATGCGTCTTGCTTAAATATTTTTGGTTGATAGTATTGGTCTCAAGTCATCGCTCAGATCGTTAATTTAGTACGGGTTGTATGACATAGCACTTTAAAGCTTATTTCAATATGTCGTTGTGACAGCTTTTGGCCTGATGGCTAGGGCAAACTGCAACTTGAATTCAGCTGGGTGGTCGCTCTTTAACAATTTGGTGACGTTGGTATAGCCTCAACAAGGTTCTATGTATCAACGTCTTGCTTTTAATGGCGCTCTCAGCGCTAGTTTTTCGCGTCGCTCTTTGTTCTAAGTTAATTTTGAATGCAAGAGTCTAATTCGCTTACTTATAGGTGTAAAAATATGAAGCAAAAAATATCTCATAGTTATCTAAGGAATTTTAATGTCTATTTCAAAGTCTGCAAAACAGATCGAAGTCAGAGATTCAGTTGTTGAAGGCCTGATTGTCGTTAATTACCTTGCAACGGGAAATTCGACTTACTACACGCGTGGAACGACCAAAAAACGTCGGCGTGTAAAGTTGGGGACCTCGCATGACTTGACGCTCAAGCAGGCGCGAAAGAAAGCTGCTGAAACTTTGAGCTTGGGGTTCGCGCCTCACCCTTTGACGCTGACACAAGTCTTCGAGTTGTATGCAAAGTCGGGGGAGTACAGCGGTAAGCTCTCGATAAACCTTGAGCGGCTGCGCTTTGAAAAAGCGTTTAAGCCAATGTTGGGTGGCAAAAATGTGAAGGCCATCAGCTTAAAGGATGTTCAAGCGGTCATGGGTTCGTTGGACCCCTCCTTTAGTGACGCCACTCGAAATCGATACTTATCCGGTTTGCGATCAGTTTTCCGATTTTCTGCTGATCAGGGGTATAGCGATAACGACCCAAGTCGCAGCATTAAATTGCGCGCGGAGGTCCAAGCAAAGTTGTATGAGGTCACCGATGAGTTCATCGGCCGTCTCCGTGACGCAGTGCGCTGGTTAGAACAAGCTGATTCGAGGGCCGCTTGCCTCGTTGAATTGTTATTATTAACCGGCATGCGGATAGGCGAGGCGCTGCCCCTTCAGTGGAGCGATGTTAACTTTTCGACTCGGCAGATCACCCTGAGACTTACCAAAAACGGAAAAGTCAGGCATGTTCCTATCAACGATGACTGCATGACGCTTCTGCGTCGGCGGGTCGAGATGAAGGCTGATTTCTCACGGGATGGCTGGGTGTTTCCCTCGTCACGTGGCCATTCGCACATGACGAGGCCGGTTCGACCCTGGAAACGAGCCTGCCTGGCCGCGGGGTTGCCGTTATCGTTACGCTTTCATGATCTTCGCCATACTTTCGCCTCGGCGTGCGTCAAAGATGGAATTCCACTGTATACCGTACAAGGATTACTGGGGCACTCGTCAATCAGGATGAGTGAGCGATACTCTGCGCTGGCTTCCGAAGACTTGCTCAAGGCCAGCTGTCGGTTATCAAGTGCCCTTGGCCTCTATAAAAGGGGCGCGAAATGAAGCGGTTTTATTCGAGCGATATTTTGTCATCTGATATGGTTGACGCTGCATTACTGGCCGGTGCGGATATTCTTGACGGAGATGCTTACTCGCTATCTGATGTCAAAAGCCTACAGTTTACTGAAAAAACCATTATTTTCTCGATTGCAAAAAATCACCCTGATTACAGTCATATAGTGCCGATCCTGTTAAAGCATTTTCTGGTTTTTCGAACAAGCGCTGGGGTGTTTGTCCCGTTGTCCAAGAGCTTCATTCAGGACAGTAAATTGCTGGTGTTCCTGCGAGAATCCTTAGCTAAGATCAAGTTGCACGTGGACGCGGGAGAGAGCCAAGAGGATCCGGTGCACGGCCAGTGGTTGACTCCTGCAAATGGAGAGATGCCAAAGTCGCATCCGTTCGATTTTTTGGACGTAATTGCAACGCGTGAGATCGGATTGATTGAAGCGATGTATGGATTCAGTACCCTTGGAAACTTTGAGTTTTCACTGGATAAGGTACGCCGCCGCAAAAAAGATAATGTTGAAGAAGTTGCACCGGCTCTCTGGATTGATAAGATCCTGCAGGATCCGCAGACCGGGCACATATCGACCCGCATTAATATTCTGAGCCGTACGGGAATGAAGTGGCGGGTGACATCGCAAGTCATTGCCAATGGCACCATGCAGGACACCAAAAAACTCACGGAGTGGGTGGTTTCAATGGTGCCCTGTGTGGTCGATCGTAAAGGCTTAGGGGAGCTGGTAAAAGAGCTGCTCCGACATGCCTTTGATACAATTGACAGTCAGATTTGGATAAAAAGTGAAGGATGGATTCGAAGTATTGATTCCAACATCGAGGGCTGCGTTTGCGGTCAGGAATTGTTACTCGCTCCAGGTGCCGACGTGCAGCAATTTTACGTTGATGTCGCCGCACCGAGGCTTGCGCAATCGGGCACGCTTGAGCGCTGGAATCAAGAGGTCCTTGTCCCGGTAAGTAAGAGCCATATTCTTACTGGCGCGCTACAGATTGGCTTAGCGGCAACCATGCTCGATTTGGTACCTGGTGTTTCTTCTTGCACGTTCAACTTCTTCGGAGGTGCTGGCCGAGGCAAAACATTACTGCTATCGACGGTGGCCAGTCTGTTCGGAAACACGACCGCGCCTGGGCATGGCAGTGCCGGTCGCAATGGGCGATCAATCATTGAGACCTTCGCCTCCACCGAACTCGCGCTTCAAGCCAAGGGACAGGCAACCTCGTTAGGCCCCATGCTGATCGATGAAATCGGCAGTAACAATTACGGTGCACTAGACAAGTTCATTTATGTGACCGGTAATGGCAACAGCCGTACTCGACTGAGCAGTAACGGAGATGTCCAAGAGTCGCCGCCGAAGGCCTTGTTCTCTATGACCACAGGCGAAGTTCCGATTGGCTTGCTGTTGAGCCGTAACGCGCAACAGGGCGTGTTGGATCGGGGGGTGGACATCAATATCGGCAGTGGGAGGATAGGCTTTAACGGTCAAGTCGCTGAAGAGCACGCCTTTCTGTCTGAAGGGGTAAAAAAAGCTGTCTCTGCGGCGATCCCGCATCAGTACGGTACTGTGGCTCCAGCCTACATCAAAGCCATTTTGTCTGAGATGGACGGTCAAAACTGGAAAGCGGAACTTGACGAAATAAGGCAACAGCTTGTCGATGCTTGCCCAGGCTACGTGAGCAATGATGGACCGGTCCGAGTTTTAACTCGGTTTGCTTTAGCGGTGTTGGCGGGCAGGATTGCCCTGAGAAACAAGGTGTTTAGCGAGGATTTTGTCGACGAGATTACTTTGTTCAATGGTGTGGCCGCTTGTGCTGAACGCTGGATCAATACACGTTGGCATTACCTGGAACGTTTGTCTGCGGCCTTAATTCAGCAGAAACGGATACCTGAAAGTGCGCCGAGGTTTGGCTTGCCGCTCTACCGTCATCATGAAGACAGTGGTGATATGCCCACGCTCATGATCACCAAAGAGTTCCTTCAGAAGGTCTTTGCAGGGGCGGAGGAAGTGGAAGTTATCGGCAAGCGATTTAAAGATGATGGGCTGCTTGTTCGGGCCGACGCGGGTCGCAATACAGTTGGGAAACCCCCTCACTATCACCTGCGGACGGAGTGGCTGAAAGATCATGGCATTGAATGGTCAGAGGATTTGGAGCGCTTCGTAGAGGTGGCGTCGGATGACGACTGAAACGCCAAAAGTGCACAGGTCATGGGAGCTACTCTGACGGTCGAGCTGGACCGTACAGATGGGCCAAAAAAAACCCCACCGGTGGCTGGGTTTTTAAGTTGTCGCAACACGTGCTAGCCAATTATTTTACTCTGTTGTCACACTACTTTAATTTTTCATTAGTTGGTTAGTGCGCTTCTTTAAAAAGAGGTATGTCGCTGGCGAAGTGTTGGATGATGCAGTTCAGTCAGTTGGTACAACAAGCGCGCCAACCCGTGCCGACGCCTTTCTCAGGTTATCAGATGCCAAGTGAGCGTATCGTTGGGTCGTCGTATTACTTGCATGCCCTAACAAATGCTGCACCTCATACAGCGTTGCACCGTTATTGATTGCCAACGAGGCAAACGTGTGACGTAAATCATGGATCCGAAGATGAGCAAGGCCAGCCGCTTTTAGTGCTCGCTGGAAGCATTTTCGAGCGTTATTCAGCGGCTTGCCTGGCTTACTCCCAGGGAAGAGGTAACTAGCGCCTCCTTTATTTGGTAGTTCGCTTAGTAATGATAGCGCCGTTTCGCTGAGCATGACGAAGCGCTGGCGACCGCTTTTAGTCATAGGCAGACTCCAGAGTAGTCTTTCGTGATCAATATCCTCCCAGCGTGCTTGCAGCGCTTCTTCGCGACGGACCCCGGTCAATAGCATCAATTTGATGGCACTTGCTGCTATTTGGTTTTGCTCAGTGCTAAGTACCTTCCATAGTCGCTTAGCCTCATCAATGTTTAAGAAGCGCTGGGATTGGTTGTTCTCCGTGTGCATACGAATGCCGGTCGCCGGGTTGCTATCCATGTAGCCCCATAAGATGGCGAGGTTGAAACACCGCTTCAGAAGGGCGAGATGTCGATTAGCAGTTGCAGGAGCCCGCCTGCTGATTAATTCGTCATGGTAGCGCTGGATCTCCTGTCTGGTGATGGAGGCTAAAAGTCGTACGCCAAACATTTCAAAGAGGTGAGTTTTAAATTTTGAATCATCGCTGTTTGCACTGCGTTTGCTTGCATACGCATGCGGCAGGTAGTGGCCATCAATGAAGCGGCGAAACGTCATGCCTGACTCGGTTACGATTTCTTGCGGATCAATTCCACTCGAAAGCTGGGCCCGGTGCTTCAGAGCGAGTAAACGGGCTTCGCCAACGTCTAACTCACCATAATTTCCGAGCTTCATGCTTCGCTGACGCCCAGCATGTCGGTAGCGCAGATAGAAGAACTTTCTACCTTGGCGATTGATCAGGAGTTTGAGGCCCGAGACCTCTGTATCTGAATATTCGCACTCTCTCGCTTTGGCAGTTGCGGGTTGCGGTGGCAGTGCGTCAATCACACGCTTGGAAAAGCGAATGAGCTTGCTCATAGGGCACCTTTTAACGACACGAGTTTGGACTATCCCTGAGTCAGCTCAGAAAGCTGAGCCAGGGTAGCCATCAGCGGTCATGGTTGTTGGGTTGATGGATTGGTGAACTTGAGACTGTTGATTACGTCCGTCGCTCCGGTTCATTTCCGGTGCTTTCGGTGTCAATGCCGGAAATGCCAACAGCAGCGGAAGCTGTTGTTGCCTGCGACGGTCATCCGTTGATATACGGATGGGAAATAGCAGCGCTAAATCAAGGTGAAATCCACTGCGCGAGTATCCTGTTCATTTCCGGTTGAAGGGTTAAGCCTTTTGGAATGAGCACGGCCACCGAGAGCAGGTCGGAAAGCAGGATCACGACCTCATAGAAGTGACCGTGATCTTCGACGATCTCAAATGAAATATTTGGATCATAGGGACTTTGTAAAAGGTTTCTGACTCCGAGGAAAAGCCCTTTGTCGTAGGGGTCGTCTCCTTCGCCCCAGACTGCAAACCACCCGAGCTCATCAGGTAGCCACTGAGAGCCATACTCCCGCAGCACCTGATACTGGTCCTCTACCCACTGGCGTATGCCTCTGTCCTGGATTTGAACGGTAGCTTTACTCTGGCGAATCAGCAGCATGGTCTGCCTCCTCGATTTGCCGTTGCTCGTTGCTAGGATCAGATGGCCGATTACTCTCCTCAGCGGTAGACACGATTGGCTTTCCATCAAGTCGAACACGAATTGGCTTACCTTTAAGCGTAAGAACACCTTTTCTCCATGTGGCACCATCGTCAGTTACCCGTAGTTTGGTTTCATGCTTCCCATCTCGCCCCAGTAAATTTTCAGCCAGCAAAGCGGCGGCAAGGAACGGGGCATTATTGCTTGAGCGTCCCACAAAGACGGGTAGTAGTACCTTGCTAGGGAATGCCTCTGCTCGTTGACCCAGACCTTCCAAGATTTCGAGAATGGCATCGGTGTTAATCCACTCGCGACTGAAGTAGCCCTGGCTTCCACTATCGACCAAAGCGATGAAGATCTGCTTTTTGTCAATTGATAGTGCTAGTTGGTAGGTGATCTTCCCTTCGGCTCCGAGACTTAGCTTTGGTGCATGCCCTTCTTTTACAGCTAGTAGCTCCATATAACTTGGTTCAACGGCTTTGTTTCTGCTCATGGTTTTTCCGTAGTAATAATTAGGTGATGACCTTTGCCCTAGCTCAAGCAGAACGAACGCACTCACCGAAGTGAAGGTACTTTTGATACGCTCCAATAATCTGGGCGGGGGTTAAAGAGTTTTAATCTTTGAGGTGTGTGTAGCTGGCTTCAGTGTTGGTGCAGTTAGTTGACTACTTTTCGTGACACAGCGTACAGAGCAAATCGTAAATGCTGATTGCAGTTTGAATACGCGGGTCAGGAATATGTCTGCCCGTATCAACAGCACTGGAAATCCAAGGGTTTTTACATGAGCACATAGATATCTCCTAAGTATTCACCCGACACAGTGTTGGGGTCATAGAAATATATCTGCTTGTTTTTAGTGCTGATACAGTTTGCTCAGGGTTTAAAGTGGTGTGTGGTGAGGCAGTTTATCGTTGTTTTTAGTGATGTTGTTGGCCTTATAAAGAAGAGCCAGCTATGAGAGAGGTTAGGATATGAATGGATTTATGATTTATGAATTGGTAGATACTAAAATGCGTGATTCGTTTGATTTGAACTCTGTTCAGAAATTTATTTTAGAGGCGATTGCTGCCGTATATTCTGAAGCCACACATATTAGGGTTTTTGATAGTTTCTATTCTTTTAAGCCTCCGGTGCTTTCGGATGCTGAACGCAATAGACGAGTACGGAGTTTGGGTCGAATGTTGGCGAGAAATATGCCAGCGCTTACCCGGCTAGCCATGCGCAGCTACGACTCAGGAAAACACGCAAGAAGTAATCAGCTATTTAAGGCTGTGAAAGGAAAGAAGCGTTTAAGCTACTGTCTGGAATTGCTGGCAAAATAATTTAGGTTTAGAGGTGGACGAGTGTTGTTGAGCCCCTGAGTACGTCTTTGGCTGTCTGTCCTCTATGCGTGACTTATTAAAGGAGGTGATTTTCTGTGAGATTCTAGGCTATTGATCGCTGGAAAACTTTGTAAAGAAGCGAGTACGAGCATGAGGTTTTTTACTCATGCTCGGTTTTTTACTAGGACTAACTCATGCATCGGCTTCGATTGTTTTGTCTTTTGAGGGGTGTCACAATGATATTGATTTTTGGCTAATTATTATTCGTGATTTTTCTGTGCCTGGTATTGATCGGTGAATTAAATAGTTTTAGATGTCCTCTTGTCGCTAAAATGAAGGCGTGCTGAACGCCAAGTTAGATCATCGAATTCATGCTCGAGAGTGTCGGCGAGCGTAGTGAATTGCGTGATTTCATACCAAACACCAGTTGCACAGTAAGCGGTGAACCGATGACAGTTCTCATTGATTAAGTCGTAATTTCGGTTTAATCCAACTATTGCGCGAGCACGGCGGCTAATAGCAGGTGATGATATTATCTTGTCGTGAGCACATGCTACATAGAGATTAACTCCAGTTCTGAGCCCTGATGAATTCATAAAGTCATCAATGGAAACGCTTTTTATTGAGCCGTCGCCATTGCGCTCGATTACTCGGTTCCTGCCGACATAAATACCTGTGTGTTCAATAAGCCCTCCTGCTAGGTCACAGGCTACTATGCAGCCTGGGACAAGTTTTTGTTCTTTGTTGGACATCTGGTCAGAAAAAGCGGAGCCTAAACTTCTAATATATTTAGGCGGCAGGGTAATTCGTTTGGGGCTACGGTTGGGTATTATCACTTCAATTAATGTGCTAAAAAATGATTTTGTTTTTTCAGGTTTTCTAGGTTTTTTAGGTGGTTTACGTATTTCCAGTTGCGAGCACGATACCCTCATTTCAGCGCTGTTTTTCCGCATTAAGCTTTGCAGTTCCGCCAGACTCAAATTTGAAAATTCATCTTGATTTTCCATGTTGACCGTTTCCTTGGTGTAAAGTCTTATAGATTTACGTGCTGCATGTATTCGACTGAGCTGAAAGAGAGGCTAGTTACCGACAAGTTAAAAAATTAATGTCTAACACCACCGTTAGGCATTAATTTTCAGAGCAAGCGGTTCGGCTTTTAGACTCGGATCTACACCGGTATCAAAAATGATATTTAGCGAGTCAACGTTTGAATGCTTCAGCTGATCCTTCCATTATATCCAAAACAGCGCCTGTCGTTTCACTGTTGTCCAAGCCTCTCTCAGCTGAAGCGACTCTATGCGTTTGAACCTGACGGCTACGAGCTTCGCGCTGACGGAGAAAAAAGCCTAAGCGTTGGTAACCGTGCTGACGGGAGGTTGGTTCCAGCGACTAGCCGAGGTTTGGATAGTCGCTCTAGAACAGATGAGGGTCCCTAAATCGAATTTTACTAATCTAAGCTGCTCAGTGTGTTGAATAGTTCGTCAATGGAGGGCCCGGTGTCATAGTGTGAGCCTCTGTTATCCTGCCAGTTATCATGTGCATGTTCGGTTTGCTCTGCGTTATAGGCCTCAATTTCACCGATTTTCTCTGCGATGTATTCACGCTCTGTAGAGACATCGACTTCTATTGCTTCAGACAAAGTAAGTATGTCTTGTTCAAAAGACTCGCACTCTGACACTGAGCCGAGGTCGGATAATTCATCTCTGAAGCCTTCATCCAAGAATTGCTCTATCGCGGTTGCGAGTAGTTCTGATCGCGAGGAGCTAGGAAGTTTATTGGTGATGTTCAAGAGTGAGCAAAGTTCGTCCGAGCGAGGCTCGCTCAAAGAGTGGGTTATTAGAGAGTCAATAATGTGGTTCAGGAAAAAAACTTTATCTTTGATTGGAATGAACTTGCTTTCGTGCAGTTGTTTGAATGCGGCCGCCCCACTAATGATGTTGGGAGCCGATCGTTGCCATGAATTAGTGAGGGTTCTAAGGGCTTCGAGCGCGATTTCTTGCATGCACGGGGCGGGTATTGATGTCGCTATCTGCAGTATAATATCGGTTCGTGTTTCCAGGGAGTTAGAATGGTAGTGAGAGAAGTCTCCATTGTACTCAGCGACCGTAGGAGTGTGGAGTAGTCTCTTCAGTGCTTGTGCTAGATGATCGGATTCGCGCACTAGACAGTCTAAAACCACAGTTTTTTCTTGCGCTTGGGCAAATATCCAAATGCGTCGGATTTGGGGAAAACTATATGCGGAATCTATCAGGTCGATCAAGTTGGACAAGTCTTGCCTAACCACTTCGTTCAGCATATCCAGAACGGAGGGATTAATGAGTTCAAACTTGTCACCAGGCCGGATGAAAGACCCGTTCAACTCCGCTAACGCCCTGCGCCAATCAGACGGCTGGCTGCGGAATCCATACCGTTGTGATCTGCGGGAGTGTAAGGCGGAGTACGATTTTTCCAAGTTTTTTAGATCAGTTTTGCCGCCGCATAGATACAGCGCCAACAACACGCTTCTGGCTGCATCACTAATCTGATTTTCATACGCGTGAGACCAGATTTCCGCAGGATTGGCTAATAAGCTTGTAACAAAATCTTGATATTGATCAGCAGAAACTGATTTTAGTCGGCCAAACGATGATAACCATTCTATTAGTCGAGGATTGAATTTGGCATGTTGCACGATGGCGGCGTAGAAACGATCCTTCAGTAAAGCTGATCTATAGCTTTTGGGTAGGTCGCTGAAATATATATGATTGTACAAAATCAGAGCGCGCTGATGTTGAGTGTAGTCCGATATTTCCAGGATGCAGTGCTTATCAATAATTGTAGAGTGCTTTAGTTTTTCTGAAATCGTGATCGCTTGCCTGAGAATGTGTTCACGGGTGGTCAGTATAAGTCGTGAGTAAGGGGAGCTTTGTACCAACTCAATGAAATCGAGGATCTCTCTGTCTTCGTTCCGTGTAAAGGACGATCCGCTTTCGCCTAGAAACGTGGCTCCGATGAAGTCGTCATAATAAAAAATCTGTTTTTTTCCCTGTTGATACCGTTCTCGGCCAACACGGAAGCTATCAACGATAGATACAACTTCGTAACCCTGCTCAAGGTGATTGAAAAGCAACATTTTAGCCAGGCTGGTTTTGCCAACCCCCGGTGCGCCTGAAATGATTGCGACATGCTCATTGTCTAACATTCTTAGAGCTCTGGGGAAGGCGGCACTGCTTACGTAGCGTTGTATATCCCTGTGCACACGATGAACATCGAACTCGCTTTGAGTAATAGATGCGTTATGGATAACGCGATCTAGAACAACTTTGCTTGCGAGCCACAGTTTGTAGTGGGTCATCTCTACACTCGGGAAAAGAGTGAGGAGATTGTTTAAGTCGTCCTGGCCAATTATGTCGGCGGTGGATAGCACTGGGCTGAATAATTGCGCGATGCTTGCTTTGTTTTCTGGGGTTAAACCAACTGATGTTACTAAAATATAGCGGGTGGGGTTTAACTTTTGAGCTTTAATGCTCTCTTTGTTAAGGCTGCTTAAAAGCCCAGCAAACCCTGTGCCGCTGTAGTGTTTGCATTGTACTATTGTATTGAGCGAGGCGCGTGCGATACGAAAATCAATCCCCCCATCTCTTCCGGACTTAAAAGATTCAAGAGTTATCTGGTCTCGTGCCTGGATGAGATCTCGAGCAAGCTCCTCGAAGTCGTTAGGGGAAAGCTGTTTGAAATCATAGCTAGGCATTGTTTGCTTCCGTCCAGCCGGTCTTTATTAGCGTTGCGCAGATCGTTGGTGCTTGATTTAGGGCGCAGCCTTCGTTTGCCAGTAACGAAATGTCCATAGCCCCAGCCAAATCTTCCGGTTTGAAGCATATCACCATCATCATAGAGGGGGGAGCTGAAGGGGTGCACAATGCCACCATAGCTCCGTGAGACTTATCTTAAAGGGCCTCTGCCCGCCTATTACATCCCGAAAACGTCAACTGGCGCTTGCCGTCGTCAGCCTGCATGTCGGTAAGCGAACAGTTGCGCACGCCGGTGCTGTGTTCGCTGTGCCAATGAGCTGAAAACGCGTGTTCATCGAGGAGGTAGCAGTCACTCGTCCAGGCACCCTGAAGCTCAGCGGTTGAGTATTATTGAAGCGCGTTGAATGACTGTTGACGCTGATCCACTTTTAACCTAGAACGCCAACTTTAACTGACACGCCTGAACACCCAACAATCCGGCCAGTAGTGACGCTTTTTGACGTCTGAGGTGGATTAATCAAATTCCGGCAGGGGGGTCAAAAGCGGATCGGCGTCAACAATTTGTTGAGTGCCAGCGATGCTGCTTGCGTCAAGTAACTTCTTTTGGAGGCTTCCTCTGTGGGACTCTCAGATCACCAGGCTTTTCTGAGGTTGGGAGTGGCCTGGTACCGGGGCGTATGCGCCGCCTTTGCTGCCTACAAAGCTGACATTCCCGAATGGATACCCCATTAATTGGCCTCGGTTCGCTAGAGGCCTGTCTAACACGGCAGGAATGTCTGCTCTTGCCCATTTCTGCCTATCGTGAGGGGCTGCTGTCCCCCCTCAACGTGGAGGACAAGCCATGAAAGTCTTTGATAGATATAGCCATCAGCCTTGGAACAGGGGAAAGCACCGACTTGAACATTGCGCCCAAAACGACTAGCGAACGACCCATTCTGCTGAAAAAATGAATGTGATGCCGTCGTCCGCTATTCTCTTTAGCGCTCACTTGATCAACGTAGAGACGTTGTTCACGTCTCAGGCCAATTAAAGGCCTGCAGATTCAGGAAAGTCTCGTAGTAGGTCCGGTGAAGATATTCCAGATCCTCTTCCCAATCGCAAATCGCCTGTGTGAAATTCCCCGGCGATCGTTTGGCATTTCTGCAAAGAGCGGCAATCGTCCTGGCCATTTTCATTAACCGCTCGAGGCTGGACGGTTTAGCCCACTCAGAGAGATAGCTTTTGTCAAAGTAATGAATCGTCAAGGTTGCATTGAATAGCTTATCGAGAATATTTATCCTCATTGCTGATGGCTGCCCGCTCATTCCGACGTGATATCCAAAGTGGCTTAGCAAGCCAGCCTTAATCCAACCAACTTTGACTAATTCAGAAAGCGAAGCGGGCGCATCAGTGGTGGGCCATTTCAAGAACGACTCGAGGTAGGCCTTCCAATTCGTCGTCACGAGCCGGACCTCGAATCTGATGTCATTAAGCTTATCGAAGGTTACCTCCACCTTGGCATCTGTCAGCCGCTTGTAGAGTTCAAAATCGATTAACAGGGCCTTGGTTTCTTCTCTCGGAAACTCTTCAACCTTCTTAGGCTTACACTTTTCCAACTCCACGTTGGCGTACACAGGAAAGAACAAATGTAGATAACCACGTATTAGGTCCTTATCTCTCTTCGATTTTACTATCCTAAGAATTTCTGGGATTGAATTAAGGTTGCGGTGAAACGATTGTTGAATGAGGTATTCGTAGTTTTCGTAGAGGATTTGGCCGGCGCATGATCCGGCATCTTTGAGGTAGCCAGCCTGCTGGACGAGTCTGACTGATTTAATGATCGCGCCAATCGTTAGCTTATCGTTTCCAGCAAGGGACATTCCATTCTCCGCATCTTAGCTCGTGGGTAACCTATAACATAGGACGCGACAGTATTCGGCCTATGCCCATGAAGGCATATTACTATCAACGACCGTTTTCCAGTATGCACTACCTGAGTTGCATCAGATTTCTTAGACGCATCTGACTGGCTGCTTGTGGACCAGAGTGTGTAAAAACGCAGGTACCGTTTTGACGTCTGCGTTGCTACGTAAAATCTGCAAGTGCTTGGCTAATCAGCAGACCTGAAATTTACGTAGGAGCGCGATTTTCGTCCCGATTGCTGCCTGCCGCGACCGACTGCAAAGGCGCTATAGGTCGGCATGAGGCGCTTTCTAGGTGGGCTAAAAAGATTAGTCGGGAGTGGTAGGAGGTGGTCTTTTACAGCGTATCTCACCACTGCCGCAGTAATCTGAATTAGTGACGTCATCCGATTGTTTAAATCGGCTACGTGTAATTATATCAGCGTTATACTAGCTATATCTTGTAAGCCCTTCATGCGAAAGAGTTCCTAACCAAATACTAAGCCCTTGATCAACCCTGCTTGTCGCTCTCTTCTTTTGAGCAAATGCTACCCGGATGCTCTAAATAGAATTCGTCAGGGTTTTTAGTTCCATTGATTTCATTTTCAAAAGCAAACATAAAGGCATTCAGTTCGTTGAAAGCTTTTCTGAAGACATTACCGTCATCCGTTTTAGTGTAGTCACATCTGTCATCAAACAAAATTTCATATCTAAAATTGTAGTGTTCGTTAATTGGGTTGCAATAACCAATCACCAGTTCGACAACAGAAATGCCTTTTTGAGTCGGACGACCTTCTATTACATACTTTTGTAAAGACTTCGCAAAACAGCTCCTAGGCTGCTTGACCCAAACTGTAGATAAGGCGATTTCTCTGCCATTTAGATATAGAGCGGCGCCATAAATAAATTCAAGCGAAAGTTCGTTGAAAATCCCGTACCCTTTATGCATCACTTTGGAATGATAGCTTGTAAAATCGGTGAACGATACAAATCCGAACTTTGACATTGAGCTTTTGCAGATATTCCCTCTCGCCAACTTAAGCTTTTGCTGGTAGGTAATAACTTCTTTACGCCTGTCCTCAGTCCCAGCTTCCTCGGTGATATATTCGATTCGAGGATAGAACTCGTCGGCAAAGTCACCAATATGCAACTTTCCGCTAGCTTTTGAATATATGATAAAGTTGCGACAATATTTATTCGCCAGTATGAGTCCGTCAGGATATTCAAAGGAATATTGGTCGCGCATGGCCTGTCGGAACGAGAGTAACTTTACCTCGCGATGTTTGCGGCATGCGTCATAGTCGAAAATTGACTGCGCTCGTTCACGTTTTTCTTTACTAAATATATCGAAAATACCCACTACAAAATCATCCCTAGCGCAGAAATACTGTTGCTCACCATCGGAGCTTGCCTTTATTGCGAATGGTTTTTAGTCATTCAAATAAAGGGTTCTCATATCCCAATCAGCCACTCGCTGGTCTATTTCTTCAATTGTTGTCCATGCGATGGCTCCATCGGGAAGATCAACGCCATTGAGCTCTAATACACCGTCAAGTAATTGTTTCGTCACATTATATGCGGCTAGTTCTGATTTTAGATGGTTTATGCAGTTTTCAGGCTTCTCGCTGTCAACAACCTCCGCGAAATACGCCTCTTCGAAATTGACGATTGATGCGACTACGCGAGAGTTTCTAGACATTTGGTTTAGTATTTTTTCGTTATTTGTCCAAGCGGGATTCCTTATATCTGTAACCCGATAGACAGTCCTTCCATCAACGCTTGCTGCTCTGTCTTTGACTTTGGACTTTGTGCGTTGACGATCAGTGTCGTGAAGTACGAAGTAGCGAGCTTGAAAATGATTCAAAATTTTCATCATCGAAGCTACTGTGACTTTACCTCGTGCACGTATAACATTTAGGTCATGGTAGAAGTTGTTGCCAGCTTCTAACTCTTTTTGCTTTATGTAGTTGAATGCAGCGTATTCGGTGTCCCCTTCAACTACTAATATTTTGCCCCCGAAAAATGCATCAGAAACGTGTGAGTCAAATAGATTTATTAGTTTTAGGTTTTCTTTATCGTCTGCATCCAGTTGGGCTTGGGCTGGACGGAATAGGGTGGTGGCTTCAATGTTGTCCTGTGAGTTCTTCTCTACCCTAATGATTGTTGTATGATCTTTGCTTAAATCAATAAAGCTAGGAGAGTGGGTTGTTATCATCACCTGCCAGTTTTCATTGTCTGGTAGGGAATATAGGACGTCACGCGCATTTTGAATTGCTTTGGGATGAAGACTAACTTCGGGTTCATCTAATAGGAGAATGTGAGCTGTGTTTGGGCCTACAGGTTCGTGAGCCTTTGCTTTGCCAGAGGCGGGCCTTGCGCGAACACCTTTGTCGGCTAGTAATTTTAGTATTGTCCACAAAGCTGTTCTGCGAGTTCCACTACCTTGTTTTTCTAGAGGCAGTGAAACGCCGTCGATGAGTCCCATTTCGATGTCGAATTCTTCACCTAATAGGTCTATTCCAATTGGAGCTGTACTCTCAGGTGAAATAATCTTCAGTTCATAATTAGGGAATATTTTTTCTAGGATTTGATTGGCTTGCGCTTGAATTGCATCCACACTTGTCTTTTGGGATATCTTAGATTCATTGCGTAGCGTAATGAGGTTTTGAACAATTGTATCGAATCGAGAGAGTTCGTCGTCTTCGTTTAGCTTTAAAGTTTTTATATTTTCTTCGAGAACGGTCTTCAATAAAGAGGTGATTGCCTTCGCTTGTACTTCGGGATTGTCAAATGTATTAACCCTGCGAGGCTTCGGTCGACGAGACTTTGCGACGTTATTTGCTCCCCATGGCATAGTTTCGCCATCTGCTGTGATAGCCCATCTTTGGTGATTAATATTGTAGCCGACCCTTTTGGGTTCGGTGTTGACGTTGGTCCAGGTCCATTTCTCTTTTATTAAGTATGTTCCATCACCCAACACGGTGCACCAATTATCACCAGGTTTGTTTTCGTCGGTGGCTATAGAGTGAACTTCAATTTCAGGTGGGCTGTCTGGAGAAACTATCCTGTTGTGAAACTCATCTTCGTTTAGCTTTAGGCTATCAGCCACAACTTCAAACGCCCTGAGGATTGTGCTTTTTCCAGCGTTGTTGGCGCCAACCAAGATTACAATTTTATCAATGTCGATTGAAATACCTTGCGGGCCAATGCAACCAAAGTTCTTGATTTTAAGAGTAGTTATCTGGGGAGTTGGCATTTCTACATCCTTGTTAGGTTTCGAGGTGCTTGGGGAGCGAATTAATATGTCCGAGGCTATTACTTTGACATCGTGCTGTCTACCGTCCTTCGCCCTCAGTAAATTGATACTTGGGTTGTTTTGGTGATGGTTTGGAAGGGTGGATGGAACGCTCCACCGCGCGCACCGCGTGAATTGGGGAGGCAAATAGGGGCGCTGAGCTAATGAGTAAGCATGTGCACTGTGCGCCACGGCTACCGAGATAGATTGTTGGGCTCCCAGTTCATTCCGGGCTAAAAGCGGGCTCCTCAATCCCCAGGAGCTGATGGCGCTGTTACGGGTGCCCTAGCATCTGTTCAGCCTGTCCAATGAGCAGATGTCGATCGCATGAGTTTCCAGTTTTTCCCCGGCTGTGGGGCTCTGGTCGTGTTCTATATCGATACACAATTTGGGTCTTCATGAGCAACTGGTATAAACGAAGGTTCAGCACCTGATTTTCGACAAAGTACAACGCTCGCTTCATCATCAGCATGGTTTCAAAGCGGAGAGGGGGCAGATCATCGACGCCAGCTTTGTTCACGCAGCGACCCAGCACAGAGCTACATTGAGGGGCGCGCGTCGGTAACGGTTAAAGCGTTGCTCGTCGAAAGTTCACGAGCCAAACGCAGGCAGAAGATGTTAAGGCGCGCTGGACGAACAAGCGTGACATCTGCCCAATAATGTCTGTAGTAGTTTGCGTTCAGCGAGTATGGGAAAGACTTTGCGCCAATGTCTCATCAGTCTGCTCTGTTTTTGTAGGCGCTCCATGAGGAAGTACTGGCAGGATGCAGGCGCCGGATTGTGACTGCCGCGCATACCACGTGACTTTTATCTATTCAGACGTGGGAGGGCACGGGGCGCGCGCAGGGCCCCTGGGGCGCTCCATGGGAGACGAGACGACTATGCCTGGGCGGACTGTATTGCCGACGTCTCAGCTTGTCTGAGTGAGGCTCTCAGCCTGACAATTTAAATCAGATTAAAACTATTCAGTTTTTGGTCCGGTACCGAAAGTCCGTTGGACGCCTTTCAATCACACTGCCGAAGCGCCTTGGTCCAGAAATGGTCCAGAGGCCATTAAATCGCAGGCAATAAAAAACCCCAAGGACACATTGTTCCTTGGGGTTTCTCGGTATTTTGGTGCCCAGAGACGGAATCGAACCGCCGACACGGGGATTTTCAATCCCCTGCTCTACCGACTGAGCTATCTGGGCTGCGGCGCAATTAAACGTTTTTTACCACTGGGGCGTCAAGCACGAAAGCAAAAAAAACTTAATGAATACCTACGCTTATGACTGTCTTTGAGGTGAAGACGCATTACCTAAAAAGCCGTGAACTGGAAGTCGGCACTTGGCTCAGGTCATGCGCCAATACCCTATTGCAGCCAGGAAACGGAATCGCTCTGCCGTTTAAAGTGAACGTCCGCGGTTGGCTGATTCTGTTGAAAAAGTCGAAATTTCAGACTGAAAGACCGGCGTTTTTCAAGGTAGTTGTCGCGTCAACCATCCAGCTATGCGGCTTGCTTCGCGTGCTGTTGATCCCGATCAGGGTTCAACAGCACCGTACCAATTGGCTCCCAGTTACGAGTGCGTCCTGACCATCGCTCTGGATTCCTGCTTCGAGCTTGTTCATACAGCTCATGGCGCAGGGCAAGGATTTGCCTATCCTGACCACGATGACGCTCTGCCGGTGTGACGAAGCGGATCCCGCTATGTCGGTGTTCGTGGTTGTACCAGCGGATAAAATCACGCACCCAGCATCTTGCAGCATCCAAGGTCTCGAAACCCTTGGTCGGCCATTGCGGACAGTACTTCAGCGTTCTGAAAAGAGCCTCCGAATACGGATTGTCATTGCTGACACGCGGTCTGCCCCTTGATGGCGTAATGCCTAACTCATACATCTTGCTCAGCAACGTGGTCGACTTCATCGGCGCGCCGTTGTCCGAGTGTAGTACCAGAGGCTCTCTCAGGCATTGTTCGCTGATCACGCTCCTTTGCAGCAACACTGCGGCCTTGGCGCCGTCCTCATCCTCATGCACCTCCCAGCCGACGCTCTTGCGGCTGTAAATATCCTCGATCAGGTACAGGTAGTAGTACTTTCCACGCACCGAAGACGGCAAGTACGTGATGTCCCACGACCACACACGATTTGGTGCATGAGCCGCATGCGTGGTTGGCTCGGCATTACGTCCAGGGCGCTGAGCGCGTCCTCGGTGTTGCCTCTGCCCGGCAGTCTCGAAGCACACGATAGAACGTTGACTCCGAGCCTACGTAGATCTGCTTATCGGCCAGCCTCGGCACGATCTGGCTGGGTGGCAAGTGAGCATACTCAGCGCTGTTGCACAGGTTGAGAATCGCTATTCGCTCATGCTCATTCAGCGCATTGGGCGGGGTTGTGCGAACTGTAGTAGTACGCGCATCCGCCACCACCTCTTCCGTTTGAGTCCAACGCTGCAACGTTCTGAGCGTCAATCCAACTTCTTGGCACGCCATCGATTTTCGAGCGCCGGTATTGATCGCCTCTGTCAGCCACGCCACCAGCAGTTGCCGTTCCGGCAGAGCGGTCAATTGTCCTCGTCGTCTACTCCCCAGTAGTCGTTGAGCTTTTTTCGCAGCACCAGTAACGCGGCTGTTTCAGCCAGCGCCTTATCCTTACGGCGCAGTTCGCGCTCAAGCTGTTTAATACGTTTCTGATCCTGACGGGCCTGCTCCCGATCAACCTTGGGCTGCGCTTTTTGAGGGGCCATCCCACTCAGGAAGGCTTGCCGCCAGGCAGCAATCTGCTCGGGATACAAGCCTTTGCGACGGCAGTATTCACCCAGTTCAATCTCGGACAAGCTGGCACATTCGGCGACAGCCGCGAATTTCATTTCTGCCGACCAACTCTCGGTCGGGTGTTTGGGATCGGTCACCACCACACATCCTTCGGCACTGGCTCGTTTGCGCCAGGTATACAGCGACATTTCAGTAACGCCCTCGCGCCTGGCGACTTCGGCCATCGTCAGGTTGAGTGGAGGGCCCAGCATCTTGAGCAGTTCGGCTTTGCGCTCAGAGGAATAGTACGGCACAACGGCTCTCTTTCCGCCCCCGGGGTCTGGTTTCAGGTAAGTCTGGCGAGGCGACAACTATCCTGACACCGGGGGAGACATTAAGCTTGGCCGTCACTTCAGAACCTGTTCACCACGCTGGGTGGTTTTTGGGTTCTGCGTTGATCTTTGCAGCTTGGTCAGTGGGTTAATTTGAGGGTTTTTGCTGATTCCGGGCGTACCTATCCCGGGGCCGGCGGCCCTTGTGAGGTCAGTTTCGCCAGTCTTCTTAAATTCTGTACCGCAGCGGCCAAGGTAAATTCGTCGTTTGCACCGGTCATTTCTCGTAGCCTTAATCGATCCAGTTTCAGGATTCGTTTGAGGTGAGCGAACAACATTGCGTGCCGCCTCATGGACGCTACGGGCGATTCATCAGGCCGCCGCCGGAAAACATCAACGCAAGACCCAATGTGGTGGCGCCAAACCAAGCTGTCACCAGTTCAGTCGAACCGGTGTGCAGCATGGTCGCCAATGGCAGCGGCGTGGCAATCCTCTCGAATCTGCTGCTCCACCTCTGGTCACTGGAAGGCAATCGCATCGAAACCCTGACCGTCACCGACAAGGTGACGCCCATGAGTGTCGGGCTGGCGTGGCATCGCGAGCGCAAATTTGGCCCGGAGATGCAGGCGTTTAGTAACTGTTTCCACGATTCATTTTTGGCCCCGCGACAGCTGTCTGCGCGACGCTGAAACAGCGAAAAACATGCCCATTCATCAGTCTATTTATGCCCATCACAACCAGCGACAGGCTGCCTTTGCCATTCGAGCCCGGTTCACCTGTGCAGGCCAAACGGACTCTCCTGTGTGAGGTGTCCATTGCTCATTGATAAAAAGGCTGCCGTATTGTGGAATCAGCATTTTCAGCAGACTCCATTCAATAGGAAACGCGCAATGCGTTCACCGACGACAGCGCTGGGCAGTGCCGTCGTACCGCGCGGCACCTCAGGAAACACCGAGGCATCGGCGACATGCAGTCCTTCCAATCCATGTACCTTGCCGGTGTATTCAACAACTGCGTAGGGGTCGGACGAAGGCCCCATGCGGCAGGTGCCAACCGGGTGCCAGTAGTGGCGATGATTGCTCCGTACCCACTCGATCCGTTCCGTTTGCTGCTGGGGCGGGATGGCCAAGGGCGCGCCGATGAATGCAGACATGGCCGGTGAGCGGATCAGCTCCTGGGTCCACTGAATCCCGAACAAGATTGGCGGAATATCGTCGGAATCAGCGAAGAAGCCCGTGTCGATAGTCGCGGCAACGTTTGCGTCACTGGAGGTCAATTGTAGGTGTCCGCGTGACTTGGGACGTAGCAGGCCGACCGGAAAAACACAGCGCCAACCCTGTTCGAGGGAAGGATCGCGTTCAATCCAGGGAAACACGTGCAAATCATACGGGGCGCTCCCTGCGTAAGGAGAACGCAATTTGATGATGGTTTGCTCCTCCATCAGCACCCGATCGGCTTCGAATGCAGTAAGCGCCTCGGCCAACGCTTGAGTGCCCTCATACTCCAGATTGGCGGTTGGCTGGTCGTGCAGATTGTGTCCAACACCCGGCAAATCCAGGGTCACGGGGATTTGCAGATCGGCCAAATGTTCCTTGGGGCCGATGCCCGAACGAAGCAATATTTCCGGGCTTCCATAGGCTCCCGCGCAAAGCACTATCAGCTTGGCAGGTATGCGTTGTTCAACGCCCTGATGAATGATGTGTACCGCTTGAGCGATCCCGTCCTTGAATGAAATTCGCTCCACCAGCGTGTCGCACAGCATTTGCAAATGCCCACTGTCACGGACAGGGTCCAGATAGGCGAATGCCGCATTGAGGCGAACACCCTCCAGCGAGCTGTTGATCGGGGCACAACCCGCACCGGCACCGCCGGCAAGCAAATGGAAGTCGCTTACCAGCGGCAACCCCTGAGCGGAAGCGGCCCCCAGGACCGCTTGGTGAAAGGGCTGGATCTCGTCGGGCAGATAGTGTCTGGCCCAATAGCGGTCTAACGCCGATTCAAACAGCGGTGCAAGAGACGCCGCATCCCAGCCGGGACAGCCCTGGGCAGCCCATTGGTCATAATCGCCGGCCCAGCCGACATTTTGGGTCGTGCCATTGTGACTTGAACAGCCACCGATCACACGGCAACGGTCCAGCGCGAGTGGCTGGCCGGCGCTTCCGGGACCGGTGTAGCCCCAGTCGTGCGATGTGGGCAGCGTGCGTGCGTTGAGTAGATCGGCGGGCCAATCGGGTGAAGTCCGCGAACCATAGTCAGGTCCCGCCTCGATCAGTAGTACCTGACGGCCTGCCGCAGCAAGCCGGCCCGCGATGGTACAGCCTGCCGAGCCTCCACCGATCACTACCACATCAGCGTTACGAATAGTCTTGATCAAAATGATGCCCTCCATGTCAAGAAACGTCCCTGTGCTTCAGGGCCGAACAGGGTGCATATCGATTTTGCTGAATACGCTATTCATTACTCTTCCTCCCCGCCCGAAAACCGAGCGGGTCTTGCCTTGATCATCAATAGGAGACCGGCCATTGAGGCGATGCGGATCATCATCACGATGGCCGCAGGTCTAGTGGAGCGATGCGAAGCGCCCGATCAGTTGAAGACGGCAGGAGGTGAGAAAGTAAGAGCGAAGAACGTACTGCGGCGACGTCGAAGCAACACAATTCCCGCCTGCCTGAACGTCCAGCATTGAGCGCAGATTTCAAGAGCAATGGGGAGATTGTGTAGCGATTGACTCATGGGGGCACGCTGGGGGAAAAGATGGTCTATTTGAATAATAGGTCGCGACGCGCGCCAAAGGCAACCCGCATCATGGCTGGTTTTCAGGAGCAACTGTTCAACCAAAAGCAGCCGTTGGTTACGGGATTGGTATAGATGAGGCACGTAATCAATGCTGCGAATGGCAAAAATCAAAAAAGGCCGCCAACGGCGACAGCCCTACCCCGTCTGAACGTCCGCTATTGGCCGATTCTGTTGAAAAAGTCGGCCATGGTTTCCACGGTAGAGAAGTATGCGCTTGAGATTGAAATCTTCACGTTGAGCAGAGGATTCGCGGCTCAGATTTCGCATAGCGACGCGCAAAAAGGCATGTTGAGCAGTCAGTACGTAGGCAGTCTGGAAGTACCGACTTTTTCAACAGAATCGGCTGAAAGCGGCCTCCCGAGAAAGCGCCACCCAGTGCTTGACCCTCTAGTGGCTATAACCCTCACACTGATCGCCCGTTCGTCTCTAATAGGAATTGATCATGGACAACCGCATCCCTCCGCCGCTGGTTGCTGCCCTGTTCGGTCTGTTGATGTGGTGCGCAGCTCGATACTTACCGGGCGCCGTGGCGTTGACTATCGAGTGGCGCATTGGCCTGGCGCTGGTGGTGTTGCTGGCAGGCGTCGCCATTTGTCTAGCCGGTGTGCTGTCCTTGCGCCGCGCCCATACCACGGTCAACCCGCTGAAGCCGGAAACAGCGTCGGCCCTGGTCAGCTCGGGCGTCTACCGATACACACGCAACCCCATGTACCTGGGCTTCGCCACAGTCCTGATAGCCTGGTCAATCCTCCTCGCCTGGCCACCGGCACTCCTCGGCGTGCTGGGCTTCGTGATGTATATGAACCGCTTCCAGATCGGGCCTGAGGAGCGGGCCCTTGCCAGGCTTTTCGGGCGTGAGTTCACGCAGTACTGCAGCCAGGTCAGGCGTTGGCTCTAGAAAGGAGCACGGCGCAGCACCGTGCTGGACCAGGGCCAACACCAATCCTCCCCTTTCCCTTTGGCGTGCGGCCCTCTTCTCGAGTGTCAGCCAGGTTGCGACGCGAAGGCTTAGTTTGCGGGCACGGTGATCACCGGCGTCTGCGGTGCCACGCCCGTTTCGGCCAGCGAAAACAGTACGAGCACAAACAAGAACTCCGACTTTGATTTCATGTCACGGTCATCGATCCAGAACCAATAGTCGCGATAGCGAACAGCGGCATAGGCATCGCTGGGTTGTTCCCGGCTTGAATAAATACGCACCAATGGTTCGTCCCATGGGCTGGGATGCGCAGGCGCAGCAGGTGCCGGGTTTGCACGCCCTTCCTGCAAATGTGCAGGTGGAACCTCGATGGTTGCGGCCAGTTCCACGAAGATTTCCGACATGGAACGAGTCAGTAGCGCGACCTCGGTATCGTGCCGTTGCACCATGCCGAACGTTAGATTCAGCTCACTGGCACCGCGCCTCAAGTGAAGGAGTTCGCGCACCCTTTGGCGATCGTTCTCGACATCGTCGGAGACATCACGCGAGATCAAGACGAGCATGCTTTCATCGCTGCTTCGCTGACTGATGCGCATGCCCAGCGACTCAGAGCGCTGGATCCTTCTGAAGGCCTCCAGTAACTCGTAGAAACGCGGATCGGCTGCTCGAAAGCGTGAGGGGGATGTGGACCGGTTGTAGACACCGTTAACGGCGCTGGTGGTCAATTGCAGGACACGATCGATGGGGTAGCCTGCCTGAATCAAGGAGAACACCGCGGCCGGCGACAGGGGCTGCAGTAAATAACGAGAAAATCTCTCCCCGGAAAGCGGGGTGTAGCTGATCGTCGGACGATCCGTGTACACCCCGGAAGCCCCTATGGCCTGGTTGTTTCCATCGCTGGGAAGTCCCGAATACCAACTCGCCGCAAGGTTGACCTGGCTCTGCATCGCGCTGGAGGCGATGACCGAGGAAACCTCGAGGAACACGGGCGCATCTGCGTAGCGCAATTTGACGATGTTGAGCAGTGTCTGCTCTTTCCAGGTCGAGGCGATGACCGCACTGTAGTCTGTACGGTCACGCTGAATCGAGTTCGGTCCCATCGTTGTGCACCCGGCGAAACAGCACGCCACCCACAAGAGCGCTACATGACGAATATGACCCGGCAATAGCCGGGTCTTCGCCATTGAAAGATCGTGGTCCATGACCTTGCCTCACAACGTAGTGTGCTGTTGCACCTGGCATTGGGGTTCAGCATGCGAGGTAACTGCTGCGCTGGATCGGCTTCATCAGTGTTCTTCTCTCACGTGTTGATGCGCCCCGATCAGGGTTCCTTTGCGGCGGTGGTTGCCGTCAGTTGGTCCGCCTGATTCACCCAACCTCCGCCAGTGGCCTTGTACAGATCAATCATGCTGGTGAACACCGAGCCACGGGTGCGGGTGTAGTTCAACTCGGCGTCAAACAGGCTACGTTCGGCATCCAGCACCTCTATGTAGCTGGTGTAGCCGTTGTCGTAACGCAGCCGAGCGAAATGAGCGTAGGTACGCAGTGCCTCGACCTGCCTGGCCTGGTAGGCCATCTGCTCTCTGGATTTGCTCGACGCGACCAAGGCGTTTTCCACATCCCTGAACGCCGATTGAATCGACTGTTGGTAGATCAGCAGCGCTTGTTGTTGGAAGGCTTCGGCTTGTTGCACCTGGCCGGCGATACCGCCGGCCGTGAAGATCGGCATGCTCGCCGCAACACCATAGGACCAGGTCGAAGCGGGCCCGGTGAACAGGTTAGACAGCTGGTTGCTGGCAGAGCCCAACAGCCCGGTCAGGGAAATGGTCGGGAAGTACTGGGCCTTGGCTGCGCCGATCTGGGCATTGGCCGAGATCAGGTTCAGCTCGGCCTGACGCAGGTCAGGTCGACGTTCGAGCAAATCCGACGGTAAGCCGGCAGGCACCGATGGCAGATTCAGTTGGGCCAGCTCACGCCCGCGAATGATCGGCCCCGGGTTGCGCCCAAGCAGCACGGCCAAGGCGTTTTCCTGTTGCGCGACCAAGGGTTCGAATTGCGCAACCGAGGCCTGGGTGCGCTCGAATTCGGATTGGTTCTGCGCCAACTCCATTTCGGAAATGGTGCCAGCACCAAAGCGTAGTTTGAATATCTCGAAGGAGTCACCGCGCACCTTGGCGGTCGTACGGGCGATTTCCAGTTCCCGGTCGAGATCGCGCAAGGTCACGTAACTCGATGCGACCGAAGCCACCAGACTCAAGATAACGCTTCGACGGCCCTCCTCCGAAGCCAGCAAATCGGCACGGGCGGATTCGTCGAGGCGGCGCAAACGGCCCCAGATGTCCAGCTCCCAGTTGACGCTGAGAATGGCCTGGTAGTTGTTGTACACCGGGTCCACCGATGAACCCAAAGGCACCGGACCGGAGTCGCGCGGCGAGCGGGACCGCTGCCCCTGGGTGCCCAGCCCGACTTGTGGAAACAGCAGGGAACGGGTCTGGCCGTATCGGCCCTGGAACTCTTCGACCCGCGCGGCGGCAATCTTGATGTCTTTGTTTTCGAGCAACGCGGTGCGGATCAGTTCATTCAGGACAGGGTCCTGGAACTGCTCCCACCATAGCGTGTTCGACAGATTCCTGGCTTCCTTGTCCGCGTAGCGGTAGGCCGCGGGGGTGTCGATATTCGGGGGCTGGTAGTCAGGCCCCACCATGCAACCCGCCAGGCCCAGGCACATCAACAGAGCAAAAGAGGGCTTAGCCATCTCAATCCCCCTCCTGTCGGTTTTGTGCCGCGCCGTCGGGAATCTGCGCAGCCTGAGTCAATTCGGCCGGCTTGGCAGCCTTTTGGGCGGTGTCCTTTTCCCCGAACATACGCTCCACCAGGTAATAGAAGAGCGGGATGAAGAAGATCGCGATCGCCGTCGCCGCCAGCATGCCGCCAATCACCCCGGTACCGATGGAGTGACGGCTGTTCTCGGACGCACCGACGGCAATGGCCAGCGGAACGCAGCCGAGGATAAACGCCAGGGATGTCATCACGATCGGGCGCAGTCGCTCTTTCGCGGCGGTCATGGCGGCATCGTAGGCGGACATGCCATTTTCCCGATTCAACACCGCAAACTCGAAGATCAGGATGGCATTCTTGGCAGCCAGCGCCACCAGCATGGTCAAGCCGATCTGGAAGTAGACGTCGTTGCTCAACCCCCGAAGCAGGACTGCGAGCAAGGCGCCGAACAAGGCGAAAGGCACCGCCAGCAGCACACCCACGGGAAGCGACCATTTTTCGTATTGTGCGGCGAGGATCAGGAACACCATCACCAGGCCAAAGATGAACACCTGGGAGGAGGCGCCACCGCTCTTTTTCTCCTCGAACGCCTCGCCGCTCAGGGCGAGCGCGTAGTCGTTGGACATGACCTGCTCGCTGATCTCTTCCAGGGCCTTGAGTGCCTGGCCGGAGCTGTAGCCCGGCGCCGGATTCGCCGTGAGCTTGACCGCTGGAAAGTTATTGAAGCGGGTCAGCAGGTCGGGGCCGGTGACGTAGCGGGTGGTCAGCAACGCCTTGAGCGGCACCATTTCAAGGTTTTTGCTGCGCACGAAGATCTCCTGCAGGTCCTCGGCCTTCAAGCGATAAGCCGGTTCGGCCTGCAAAATCACCTGCCACAGGCGACTGAACTTGTTGAATTGCGAAACGTACAGCGAACCGAACATGGTCTGCATGGCGCTGTAGACATCTTCGACCGGCACCCCCAGCGATTCCGCTTTTTCCCGGTCGACATCGACCATCAACTGCCGGGAAAACACATTGAAGGTGGAGGTAATGGCGCCAAGCTCGGGACGCTCCTTGGCCTTGGCCACCAGATTGCCAACCACTTCAGCCAGTTGATCGACGCTGCCGTCCCCCTTGCTTTGAATCCAGACTTCCATGCCGCCGGTGGTCCCCAGGCCGGGAATGGATGGAGGGTTGAGCGGCAGGATGATCCCGCCTTGAACGGTGGAAAACGCCTGCGTGGCTTTCTGGATCACCGCAGGGGCGCTCTGTGCCTTGATGGTTTCAGAATCCTTGTAGCGCCCCTCGAAATCCTTGAAGCCGACGAAAAACGCACTGGCATTGTTCTTGTTCTGGCCGTCGAGCAGGCTGTAACCGTTGACAATCGCGACGCCTTCGACGGCCTCGTCGTTCATGAAGAAGTCACTGGCCACTTTGCCCACTTCACCGGTGCGATCCAGGCTGGCGGCGTCAGGCATGATCACCGCACCGAGCAAGTAACCCTGGTCTTCCGGCGGCAGGAACGCACTGGGGATGCGCTGGGCCATCAACAGCATCAGCACGATCATCCCGGCAAAGAGCAGCAACGCCAGGACGAAGCGCTTGATCATGAAGGCCACGGAGCGGGAATAGCCTTCGGTCATCCGTTCGAAGCTGCGTTCGAACCAGCGGAAAAACGCGTTCTTTTCACCGTGCTGCGGCTTGAGCAGCAAGGCGGCCAGGGCCGGGGACAGGGTCAGGGCGACCAGGCCGGAAATCACCACGGAGATGGCGATGGTGATCGCGAATTGTTTGTAGAGCTGACCGGTGATACCGCCCATGAACGCCACCGGGATGAACACCGCGCACAGCACCAGGACGATGGCCACCACCGGGCCGGCGACTTCATCCATCGCCCGTTTGGCCGCGTCCTTGGGCGTCATCTTGTGCACATGCATGTTGCGCTCGACGTTTTCGATCACCACGATCGCGTCGTCCACCACGATACCGATGGCCAACACCATGCCGAACAGCGTCAGCATGTTCACCGAAAACCCGAGGGCGGCCATGCCGATGAACGTACCGACAATCGACACCGGCACTGCCAGCACCGGAATCAGCGTGGCCCGCAGGCTCTGCAGGAAGATGAAGACCACGATGACCACCAGCACCAGGGCTTCGAAGAACGTGTGGATCACCTCGGAAATCGAAGCCCGGGTAAAGGCCGTGGTGTCCATCACGATCTTGTATTCGATGCCTTCGGGAAACGTGGCCTTCATGTCCGACAGGGTCTTGGTCACCGCCGCCGAAACGTCCAGAGCGTTGGCGCCGGGCTGCTGGTACACGGCAATCAGCGTCGCCGGCCGGCCCTGATAGGTGCTACGCAGGGAGTAGTCCTTTTGCCCGAGTTCGGCGCGACCGACGTCCTTGAGTCGAACGATGGCCGCGCCGTCATTGCTGGCGCGCAAGATGATGTTCTCGAACTCCGAAGGCTCGGTCAGGCGTCCCTTGGTGGTCACGGCAAAAGACTGCTCGACGGGTTTGCCGGTTGGCGACTGGCCGACCCGGCCGACGGCGAACTGCTGGTTCTGATTGGCGACGGCTTGCTGCACATCGGCAGCGGTGATGCCCAACTGGGCCATGCGGTCAGGCTTGAGCCAGATCCGCATGGCGTAGTCGGGCGTGCCGAAGATGCTGGCCTGGTTCGCCCCCGGAATCCGCTTGATCGCATCGAGGATATAAAGGTTGGCGTAGTTGGCGACGTAGGTGCTGTCGAAGCGATCGCCGGCGGAATACACGGCCAGCACCATCATGAACGCCGAGGATTTTTTCTGTACCTGGATGCCCTGGCTCTGCACGGCGGAGGGCAGTTGCGGCAAGGCCAGGTTCACCCGGTTCTGCACGTCGACCTGGGCCAGGGATGGATCGGTGCCGATTTCGAAGAACACGTTGAGGGTCATGTTGCCCGTCGCGGAGCTCGACGAGTTCATGTAGATCATGTTGTCGGCACCGTTGACCTGCTGCTCGATGGGCGCCGCCACGTTATTGGCGACGACCTGGGCATCGGCACCGGGGTAAGTCGCGGCCACCGTGATCTGCGGCGGCGTGATGTCCGGGTACTGCGCAACAGGCAGCTTGAGCATGGCCACAGCACCGGCCAAGGTGATAACGATGGAAATCACCGAGGCGAAGATGGGCCGGTCGATGCAATAGTGGGAAATACTCATTGGCTTTTCCCACCATCGGCTTTTGCCGGTTGCCCATCGGCGGCGCCTGTGGATGCGGCGCCGGGGGCGTCGACGATGTTCAATGGCCCGCCCGGCGTGACCCTGATCGCGCCATCGACCACGATACGCTCGCCGGACCGCAGGCCCTTATTGATGAACCAGTTGTCACCTTGCCAGTCGCCCACTTCAACCACCCGTTGCTCGGGTTTTCCTTCGGCATTGAGGACCCATATGAAGTGACTCTTGGCCCCCTCCAATACCGCCTTTTGCGGCACCAGAATGGCGTTGGGCCGGGAGGCGCCTTTGGCCAGGGCCCGCACAAACTGGCCGGGACGGAGCAGGCCATTGGGGTTGGCGAGCACTGCGCGGACCAGGAAAGTGCCCGTGCCCTGGCTATAGGAAGGCGCCAGAAAGTTCACCGTGCCCGTGTTGGGCACCACGGTGCCGTCCGCCATGACGACCTCTACGATCAACTCACTGCGCGGCGGAAAAATGAGATGGCCGGCGGCGACATCGTCGCGGTACTTCAAGGTTTCGTTTTCCGAGAGGCTGAAGTTGACGTACATCGGGTCCATTTGTGACACCGACGTCAGCAGTCCCGACTCGCCTGGCGTCACATAACTGCCTTCCTGCTTCTTGGAATAGCTTGCAAGCCCGGTGAGGGGAGAGACGATGGTGGTGTAACTGAGGTTCAGTTGCTCGGTGCGCACATTCCCCTCTGCGGCCAACACGGCGGCACGTGTCTCACGCTCGTTGCCCACGGCATTGTCCAGGTCCATCTTGCTGACCGCATTTTGCGCGGCCAGGGGCCGGACCCGAGCCAACGTAGCCTTGGCCACTTCCCAGCGGGCCTGTTGCTGGGCCAGTTGGCCCTGGGCCGAGAGCAGCGCGGCCTCAAAAGGTTTACGGTCCATCTGGAACAGCTTCTGCCCGGTTTTCACCAGATCACCTTCGGTGTACAGCCGCTGATCAAGGAAGCCGGCCACGCGAGCACGGATTTCCACCTCGCGGGAGCTCTGGGTCTGAGCGACGAATTCGAAGGTGACTGGGGTGTCGCGGGCAGTGACTGTCATGACCGTCACTTCAGGCGGCTTGCGAGCCGGGGAAACCGGTGCCTTGTCACACCCGTAAAGCTGGCTCAAAACCCCTGACAAAAGGACCAATGCCATCACGGCACCCTTTCTAGCATTGTTCATGTTCCCCCCCCTCCCCGGCTTCGGAACAGATACTCGAGCCGATGCGTAGCCATTTTTTGCTAAACGCTAACACCAGCCGACATTGGCATTTCTGACAAAAATCAATGCAAGTGCCAGGACAGCCCTGCCACCCATCGATTGGCACTCAAACCCTGCGAAGCGCGATGAGCAAACCGGTACAAACCGCCACTGTTGAAGGTTTGGCAAACAAACGACATTGAACTGGATGGCCTGGATTGGCGAAGAATAGTTGATTTAAAGCAGACCACGACGACCGCCGCGCTTTCATACTGATTTATTCGAGTGCATTTGCTGAAAACAGTGAGTCTCGTCCTGGAGTTTTCAATGAGTCCGCGCCCCTCTGAATCAGAGTCCCCCCCACACACTGCCCCGCCGGACGTCGCGCACGAGCAGTCCCGCCGCTCGCAAAAACGATTGCCGGAATGGATACGCAACTATCGGCAGAGCTGGCTCAGAGGCGATACGGTCGCGGGTCTGACCACCGCGGCCGTGGTCATCCCCAAAGCACTGGCATACGCCACCATTGCGGGTCTGCCGGTTCAGGTAGGGCTCTATACCGTGATGGTGCCCATGCTGATTTATGCCGTGCTCGGCTCGTCGCGGCCACTGAGCGTGAGTACGACAACGACACTCGCCATCCTGGCGGGTTCGGCACTTGATCAGATTGGTGCGTCCGGCGATCCGGCAGCCTTGATGGCAGGTTCAGCCACATTGGCCTTGCTGGTAGGGGGATTCCTCGCGCTGGCGGGACTTTTGCGCATGGGCTTTGTCGCCAACTTTATCTCCGAACCTGTACTCGTAGGATTCAAGGCAGGAATCGGCATCGTGATAGTGCTTGACCAAGTGCCCAAACTCATCGGCATCCATATTGATAAGGGCAACTTCTTCCATAACTGTTGGGCCACGTTACAGGGGCTCCCCGATGCGTCGTTGATTACCGTTGCAGTCGGGCTGTTCATGGTGCTTATCCTGATCACAATGAAGCGTTTTACGCCGGCCATACCAGCACCATTGGCAGCAGTGGCCATCGGGATTCTGGGGGTGAGCTGGCTAGGGCTGGATACCCATGGTCTTTCGGTAGTCGGTTATGTTCCCACCGGCTTACCTGCCTTGACGTTGCCCAAGTGGGAACTGGTAGCAACGCTCTGGCCTTCTGCTGCGGGCATTGCCTTGATGAGTTTTACGGAAACGATCGCTGCGGGGCGTGCCTTTGATCGCAGTGATGAACCCTCGCCTCAAGCAAACCGGGAGTTGATCGCAACAGGCATGGCCAATATAGGGGGAGCCTTCCTGGGTGCCATGGTTGCCGGAGGGGGCACGACGCAGACGGCGGTGAACCGCCTGGCGGGGGCCCACACTCAGTTGGCGGGATTGATCACCGCCATTCTGGCGTTGGGGGCCGCTCTGTTATTGGCCCCCTATATTGGCTTGATGCCCAACGCCACATTGGCTGCCGTGGTGATCGTCTATTCAGTTGGGCTGGTTGCCCCTTCCGAGTTTCGAGAAATTCTCAAGGTCCGCCGCACAGAGTTTGTTTGGGCTCTTGTCGCGACGTTGGGCGTCATGATGCTTGGCACATTACAAGGTATCCTCGTGGCCATCATCGTCTCTCTCCTGGCCTTGGCTCATCAAGTTTCCGACCCACCGGTGTATGTGATCGTTCGCAAGCCAGGCACTAATGTTTTTCGTCCAGAGAGTGATGCCAACCCTCTTGATGAGCATTTCTCGGATTTACTCCTATTGCGCCCCGAAGGCCGTATCTTCTTCGCGAATGCTGAGAGGATCGGGCAAAAAATGCGCACCTTGATCGACCAGGCGAGACCACGCTTTGTGGCGCTTGATTTCAGTGGTGTGTTCGACCTGGAATACACCGCGCTCAAAATGCTGACCGATGGTGAGCGCCGACTTCGCGATGAAGGCGTGACACTCTTGTTCGTAGGCATGAACCCAACGGTACTGGCGATGATGATGCATTCGCCCTTGGCGGAATTGAGCCGCACACGAATGTTCTTCAACCTTGAGCAAGCGGTTGCGAATTACCAGACGAGTCAATAGGGGCCAAGGCTGTGTGCTGGGGGGGGCGCGGCGCCTGTATCAACCCCCTCCCCCGGCATTATCCGCGCCCCGCTGGCCAGCGATGCTTGAGCGGCCCACGCGGCAAAGGCGATCTGACGCCTGCCTCGTTTTTTAGCTGCCAGTTGCTGCAGAATCCTGCACAATCGCCGGCTTTTTTCGCGACAGGCAGTGGGACCATGCAACGGATTGTAATTCTCGGCAACGCCGGTAGCGGCAAATCTACCCTGGCCCGCGCCCTCGGCAGCCGCCTTGGACTGCCCGTGGTGCATTTGGACAGGCTGTTCTGGGAGCCTGGTTGGGTCGAGCCCGACGCCGAGCAGTTCCGCACCCGCGTCAGGGCCGCGGTTGCGCCAGAGGCCTGGGTCTGTGAAGGCAACTATGCCCGGCGCACCTTCGACCTGCGCCTCCCCGGTGCCGACCTGATCATCTGGCTCGACACTGGGCGGCTCACCTGCCTCACCCGGGTGATCCGGCGCAGCGTCATGAACCGCCCCCGCCCCGACCTTGCAGCAGGCTGTAGCGAGAAAATCGATCGGGCGTTCCTGACCTTCCTGAACTTCGTGTGGAACTTCGACCGTGGCTACCGTCCCGGCATCGAGGCGGTGCGCCAGGCCATCGGCCCGCAGATCCCTACCCTGCACTTGCGCGGTTCCCGGCAGATCCGCGCCTTTCTCGACAGCCTGCCGGCAACGCCGCCATCAATCAGCGTCGACCTGCAATGCCTGCAAAATAAACTCGAGTGATTCCGGCGCCGCACGGTGACTGTTCGGCGAGCGGTGCTGATCCCAGGGCATGGCGTCATCGGTGCAGAAATCGCCGATGCACACACTGCTCAGTTCGACGTCCAGCAGCCCCAGGGGAATCCAGAAGTACGGGGTCTGGCGCAGAGGATTAGGCACCGTGGAGCCACATGAAGAGCAAAAGTCGTTCCTGTAGCCGCTGGGTTTTTGCCAACTGCTGATCAGCGCCTGTCCTGCGAGCCAACGAAATTCATCCGCCTTGACCAGCGTGGCGAGGTTATGGCCGACCCCGGTTTGCTTGCGGCACAGGCTGCAATGGCAGCGATAGAAGTAGCGCGGTTCAACCTCCAGGGAGAAACGTACAGCCCCGCACAGGCATTGCCCGGATGTCATGGATAGCTCCTTTGCACAACGATAATCGGCATTTCTACAGGCTGGACTGGGCGAGGGCCAGAAAAAACACCGGTCGAACTCCACGACTGACGTGGCTACGATGGGTTCCCCCTACCGGAAGAGCCCTGCCATGGAACTGAAATTCAGTCATGTCGATGTACTGGTCAACGACCTCAAGCAAGCCTGTGACTATTACACCCAGATACTGCAGGCCAGGATCTCCCGGACTCTGGTCTGGGAGCGCGGTGGCCTGCACGTGCGTTACGCGATTGCGCTGATCGGCCAGGAACGCTTCATGTTGGTCCAACCGTTGGCGGGGAACCTGAAGGAACTGCTGGACACCGCGGGCGAGGGAATGATTTATCGCCACTGCTATTCAACACCGGACATCGAACAGGCCTATGACGACCTGCTGGCCCGCGGGGTCCAGCCAGAGGATGAAAATGGCCAACCCTTGACTCGCGCCAACCTGCAGTCCCCTTCCGGGACGCGCATCATCTGGCTGCCCAAGCGCTTTGGCCACTTTTCTATCGAGATCCTCGAAGAGCAGGCGCTGGAAGCCTTTATCGAGGCGGCCTTTGCCTAGCCGCCCGTTGCTTTTGCATACCCCCGCACCACCCGCCGGGCCGTCAGGATGCCCACCAGCGGCGCGAGGGCGAACACGCCAAACAGCCAGCTTGCGGCATTCGCTGTGCCCGCGACGCCTCCGGGATCAGTCAGGCCAGCGAGGTTCGCCACCATTCCCGCCAGCGCCGCACCGAGCGCCGTGGCGAACAATTGCACCGTGGTGATCGACGCCGACGCCAGGTCCTGTTCTCCCGCCGGGGCTACCTGGAATATCCGGGTCAGCAGATGGGGCCAGGCCAGGCCGACGCCCAGGCCGATGATGACCAGCGCCAGGCAGATCGGCAGGAGTGCCTGCCAGTCACCGCTGCTTTCGCTGCGCAGCAGAACGGCCAGGGCTGCCATGCCGGCGAATCCAAGCAACGGACCGGCGAGAATCACCCGCCCCACGGCCCGGCCACTTACGCCTGAACTGCCAATCGAACCCAGCGTCCAGCCCGCGGCCATGAGTGCCGCCAGGTAACCGGCCATCAGTGGCGACTGTTGATGGAGAACCTGGAGGAACAGCGGCACGAAGATCTCGCCACTGGTGACCGCGACCGCGAGCAACGACATCGTTGCGTAGAGCACACCGAGCGCCGACGTGATGGAAAATGCACCGGCCGGCAGCAGGCGCTGGCGGGTGCGGCTTTCGATGTAGATCAGCAGGGCGGTGAGGATCGCGGCCGCGCCAAGGCCGAGGATATTCCAGGACAGCCTCGACGCCACGCTGCCGGCCGACACGCAGAGCACCGCCGCCGTCAGCAACACCAATTGGGCCAACGGCAATGGCACGCGCGGCGGTTGGTCCGCGCTGCGTTTGGGCAGTACGCGTGCTGCCAGCACCGCGAACAGTATGGCGACCGGGATCAACGACCAGAACGCCGCCCGCCACACGCCCAGTTGCGCAAAGATCCCCCCGACGGCGGGACCGACCAGGGTGGCCACCCCCCACATGCCGGAGACCAGGGCCATCGCCCGCGGCCATAAGGCTTGGGCGAAGACCAGCCGGATCATGGCGTAGGACAGTGCGAACAACAATCCGCCACCCAGCCCCTGGATAAGCCGGCCCGTGAGCATGACGGCCATGGACGGGGCAAATGCGCAGATCAGCGCACCGCAGGCAAACACCAGTGTCGCGGCAATGTACGCGCCCCGTGGTCCCATGCCCGTCAGCCAGCGCGCCGACAGCGCCGAGCCGAGGATCGACGCCGCGACGAAGAGTGTGGTGTTCCAGGCGTAATAGTCGAGGCCGCCGATGTCCTTGACCACCGAGGGCAGGATGGTGGTGGCGATGTAGACATTGATCGCATGGAGTACCACGCCCCCAGCGAGTGCGAGCGAGCGCACGCCATTGGCCCCCGATAGCAGGTCGGCCCAGCCAGTGCCTGCCTGTGGCGCAGATTGCAAATGATCGTCAGCGGGTCCTTCACACGTGTCCATGTCAGCTCCAGTCAGTGGTCCCACACGCCACCGCGAATGGGTGCTTGCAACGACAAGCCGACCTCCTTATAAAACCTCATCCATAGATGAGGTCAAGAGAAAGCTGCCATGTCGATCGATGTTCGCGTGCCTCTTTCGGTAGGAGAAGTGTCCCGGCGCTGCGGCGTGACGGTGGCCACCGTGCACTTCTATGAAACCAAGGGCTTGATCCACGCCGAGCGCAGCGCCGGCAACCAGCGGCGTTATGCACGGGAAGTACTGCGCCGGGTAGCCATTATCAAGATCGCCCAGCGCGCGGGCATCCCCCTGGCGACCATCAAGGCGACACTGGACCAATTACCGGCCGGGCGCACCTTGACGGCGCAGGACTGGAAACACCTGTCGACGATCTGGCGGGACATGCTCAGCGTGCGAATTCATAGCCTCAGCCAGTTGCGCGATCAACTCGACGGCTGTATCGGCTGCGGGTGCCTGTCGATGGATGACTGCCCGCTGCGCAACCCCGCTGATCGCCTGGGTCAACAGGGCCGCGGTGCGGTCCTGCTCGACCAGGAGCCGCCGGCCCAGGACTGAATGCGGCAACCTGCTCCACACTTGTCACGCTCCCATAGATTTTTTTCATTACAGGCTTTTTCACCGCGGCAATTCCTGAGAGAATATTTGCTAATGATTCTCAATAGCTCTATTTATATCATTAACAATCCAGGAGCCCCCCATGTCGCGTGTTACCCCGCCGTGCTGTTTGAATGCGCCCCGAAACCTTCTGGCCATGGCCATCTGCATGGCTAGCCTGGCGCCCGCCTTTGCCGATGACAGCGGCGCGGTGCAGCAAACCTCCAGGCCGACCACCCTGGAACTGGGCGCTACCGAAATCACCAGCACCCACCTGGGCAGCACCACCGAGGGCACGAGTTCCTACACCACTGGCGCCATGTCCACGGCGACCAAGCTGCCGCTGACCATGCGTGAAACGCCCCAGGCCGTCACCGTGATCACCCGCCAGCGCATGGACGACCAGGCCATGACCAGCATCAACGATGTGGTCAATGCCACCCCAGGGTTGTTCCTCGACTATTCCAGCGGCCCCGGCCGGCAGTCCTACTCGGCGCGCGGTTTTGACATCGACAACCTGATGTATGACGGCATCCCGAGCGGCTATCAAGGCTGGATCGTCGGCGCCCAGCCAAACCTGGCGATGTTCGATCGGGTCGAAGTGGTACGCGGGGCCACCGGCCTGGTGACCGGTGCGGGCAACCCTTCGGCCGCCATCAACCTGGTACGCAAGCGGCCGCTGGACGAGCAGAAAGTCACCCTCACCGGCGCGGCCGGCACGTGGGACAACTATCGCGGCGAGGTCGATGCCTCCAGCCCGCTCAACGACAGCGGCACCTGGCGCGGCCGGGTCGTGACCTCCTACCGCGACGCCAACAGCTTCGTCGATGATGTCGACGAACAGCATGGCCTGTTCTACGCGATCACCGAAGCGGACCTGAGCGACGACACCACCCTGACCCTCGGCTTCTCCAACCAGAAGGACAAGACCAACTACTTCTGGGGCGCCTCGATGATCGGCCTGGATGGTCATCATCTGGACTTGCCGCGCTCCTACAACCCCGGCACTGACTGGGAGAACAAGGATCAGGAGATCAACACCCTGTTCGCCGAAGTCCGCCAGCAGTTGGCCAATGACTGGAAGTTGCAGTTCAACGCCAACTACTCCGAACAGAACGCACTGTTCACCGGGTCCTACCAGTCGCGCTGGGTCAACAACACCCTGGCCCGTACCGTCTACCAGTCCGCCCACGATGAAAACCAGGCCGGCGTCGACGCGTTTGTCAGTGGTCCGTTCGAGGCACTGGGGCGCAGCCATGAATTGGTGGTGGGTGCCAGCAAGCGCATCTACGACATGACCACCCACAATTACTCCCCGTACGACACCAATTGGCCGATCAATGCCGGCAAACCGGACTTCGTGCACACCGACAACAGCCGCGAAGTCACCACCCAGGACGGCCTGTACCTCACCACCCGCCTGAGCCTGGCCGACCCGTTGAAGCTGATCCTCGGCGGCCGCCTGGACTGGTACGACTATGACAACCGCGATGGCGACGGCGACTACAAGGTCACCCGTAACGTCACCCGCTACGCCGGCCTGATCTACGACCTGGACGAGCATCACTCGGTCTACGTCAGCTACAGCGACATCTTCACCCCCCAGAGTTCCAAGGGCACCTCCGGTACGCCGGTCAAGCCAATCGTCGGCAAGAACTACGAGGTCGGCATCAAGGGCGAATACTTCGACGGTGCGCTGAATGCGAGCCTGGCAGTGTTCCGCATCGACCAGGAAAACCGTGCCGTGCAGGTGTACGTGCCCAACTGCCCGCAGGCCACCTGCTATGAGGCCTCCGGCGAGATTCGCAGCCAGGGCATCGACTTCGAACTGCAAGGCGCACTGACCGAGAACTGGCAGGTGGGCGGCGGCTATACCTATGCCCGCCTGCACACCATCAAGGATGCGGCCAAACCTCAGAACGAGAACCAACGTTACGACACTGACACCCCGGAGCACCTGTTCAAGCTCACCACCCGCTACAGCTTCCAGGGCCCGCTGGAAAAACTGCGGGTCGGCGGCAACGTCTCCTGGCAGAGCCGCATGTACAACGACGTCGCCCTGCAAGATGGCAGCACCTACCGTCTCGAGCAGGGTGGCTACGCCATTACCGACCTGATGGCCGGCTACCGGGTCAACCAGAACCTGGACCTGCAACTCAACGCCAACAACATCTTCGACCGCGAGTACTACTCGTCCATCTCCAACTCCACCAGCTACGGTGGCGACACCTACGGCACTCCGCGCAACATGATGTTGACCGCCAAATACAGCTTCTAGGTGCCCCAGGCGCAGGGACGCGCACGGCTCAAACAAGCAAGGAGCCGATCTCACCGGGCTCGCTGCTTGATGTTTGAGTCGCACACTGATTCATGGCACTTCATCTCCCCACTCGCGGCCGTCGACGCAGCCTCGCGCTGCTACGCTTTTACAGAGCACCCTCCTCTGCCCAGGTGACTGCCATGAGCACGGCCGCGCTGTCAGAACTCGATGCCAGCGCCATGTGAACCATGGGCGTATTCGGCGGCAACCAACGTCCATTCAGGGGAAGCCAGATGAACGCAACCACAGTGGGCAAATGGGCGGCCTGCCTGCTCGCCCTGCCCTTGCTGCTGACGGTCGGATGCAGCAGCAAAACCAGTCGGACCACCTATGGGAGCGCCAGCCAGGCCTCCAACTGCTATGCCAAGGCGCTGCCCACTGTCGGAGAAGGCGGCCTGGCCTGGGGCTCGACCCTGGGCGTGGCGCGGCAAAAATCCCTGGCCAGTTGTCAACGCTACGCCGGTCGATCCGGGGGCACGCCGCGCACCTGCAAAGTGGTGCTGGCCGAGTGCAAAACCCGCTGACACCGGCGGCCAGCACACGGAGTGGATCGATTCTGCTGCTACGCTTTGATCTACTTCGAATGGATTAATACGATGTATGGGTGCATCCCCCTCCTCACATCATCTGCCTGGAGGCGGCCATGAGCCGCCGGCTGATGGCCGGCCTCACCGTGGCGCTTATCGGCGTGACCAGTTACGCGCTGATCCAGTGGCAGCTGGTCAACCAGCACAAACGCGAGGTGCAGTGCGCAGAGGCCCGGCACGCACTCAAGGAGGTGCAGATTCGGGCGCGGGCATTGGCCGCCGGCTTGTCGCTGGATGCCTACAGCCAGGAGGAGGAAGCCAAGGTGGCCGCGCTGATCAAGGCGCTCGACGCTGCCCGCAATGAAAGCGAGGTCAACGCCGTGATCGGCGCCCATGCGGCCGCCATCGAGGCCGAGGCGGCGGCGATCGATGCGCAGGTGGACACCCGGGGCGACCAGGTCTTCCTCGAACAGCGCCGCATGGAACAGCGCATCACCGTGGACGTGAAACAGGAACTGCAGCGCGCGGCGAAGGCCGTCAGCGTGACCTGTGACTAGCGTCAGGCCTGGCGCGGCTTGCGCCATTCAGCCAGTAGCAGGACAGCGGCCCCGACCATGATGGCGATATCGGCAATGTTGAACACCCCGGTATGCAGCGGCCCCAGGTTGAGTACCAGGTAATCGACCACGTGTCCGTCACGGTACACCCGGTCGATCAGGTTCGACGCCCCACCCAGTGCAATGCAGTACACCGCCAGCGCCTTGCCTGGCGAACTGATCCAACGCGACAAGGCCCAGCCGATCGCCCAGCACACCACAGCACCCACGCCGACGATGAAGATCAGTTGCTTGACCGCCGGTGCCAGGCCGGCCCCCAGGCTCAGGAACGCACCAGGGTTGAGGCTCAAGGCGATATCCAGCCAGGCGAAACTGCCGCCGATCTTGAAGCTCTGCGCCGACAGCGACAGCAGCGCCAGCACCTTGATCCACTGGTCGAACGCGATAAATACCAGGCCGAGCATGACGGCAAACCAGCGATTCGTTGTGACTCGTTCCATGAACAATCCTTGGGCTGACTCTCATGCCTGCACGGGAGGCACGCACCGCCGTTTTGGCAGCGGCGGCAAGATAGCGCAGCTGACGGGTGTCGTCCATTCACCACTAACCTGGCGCGGTCCGTGCTGCGGGCAGCTCAAGCCGCCGAGCCTTCGCCGGCCTTTTCCTTGAGCCAGTCGATCAGCACCTGCACCCGTGGGGGCATGGGGTCACGGTGGGGGTGGACGAGAAAATAGTCGTAGCGCCCCGGCTGGGAAAATCCACCGAACGGCAGGATCAGTTCGCCCTGGTCGATGCGGCTCTGTACCAGGCGCTGGCGGCCGATGGCGATGCCCGCGTGGTTGATGGCCGCCGTCACACACAGGTCGGAACGATCGAACGTCAGCCCGCGTTGCGGCAAGACCTCGAGCAGCCCCTGCTGCCGGGCCCAGAGTTGCCACTCGGCATCGTAGACCGCGTTGTCCCAGGCCAGGGCATCGTGCAACAGCGTGCAGTGGCGCAGGTTGTGCGGCGCCTCAAGCAGGCCGTGGCGCTCGGCATACAGCGGGCTGCAAACCGGCGCGATGGTCTCGCTCATCAAGGCATGACTGGCCAGCCCGGGGAATTCGCCGTTGGCGTACAGCAGCGCGAGGTCGACGTTTTGCGTGCGGAAATCGATGGCGTCGTTGCCGACCCGGATGTCCAGGGCAATGTTCGGGTAACGTTGGTGAAAGTCCGCCAGGCGTGGCACCAGCCAGCATTGCGCAGCCGAAGGTCGGGCATACAGCGCCACCGACCCGCAGAGCTCGGCCTGGGGCGATTGTTGCAGGGCTTCGGACAACTGCTCCATCACCCCTTCGAGGATCGCGAACACGCGCTCGCCCTCCCCGGTCAGGCGTACGCGACGGGTCAGGCGCTCGAACAGGCGCAGGTCCAGGGCTTGCTCCAGGCGGGCGATGCGGTGGCTGACGGCGCTGGGCGTGACGCACAATTCTTCGGCGGCCAGGGCAAAACTCAGGTGCCGGGCGGCGACCAGAAAGGTGTGCAGGTTGGCGAACTGGGAACTGTTGAGCCGGGAGCTCAATCGAGGAGGCAGGTTCAGCATCGGGGCGTTTTTCCGCGGGCGAGAAACCCGGGGCCGCGCGGCCCCGGGTGCAATGGCTAATGTGCGGCCAACAGTGTACGTCCCTGCTCCAGGTACGCGTCCATTTCTTGCGCCGGCACCATGCTGCCGCCCGTGCCCCACACCAGGTGCGTGGCGTTGGCCAGGCGCTGCGCGTCGAGGCCCAAGCGCTGGCGATACCCCTGTTGCTCTTGCAGCACCCGCAGGAACCCGGGCAATCCGGCCAGCGCCGAGGGCTCCAGCTTCAGGCCTTCCTCGGCATGCAGCAGGGCCAGCAGGCGGTACATCTGCTCGTCACTGAGGGTGTAGTAGCCGTCGAGCAAGCGTTGCATCGAGCGCCCGACAAACCCCGACGGTCGCCCCACTGCCAGGCCATCGGCGGCGGTGCGGTTGTCGATGCCAAAGTCATAGACACTGACCTCATCGTGCAGCCCGGTGTACACCCCCAGCAACATGCACGGCGAGTGTGTCGGCTCGGCAAACACGCAGTGCACCGCGTCGCCGAAAATCTGCTTCAGGCCAAAGGCGACGCCACCAGGGCCGCCGCCGACACCGCACGGCAGATAGACAAACAGCGGGTGTAACGCGTCGACCGTAATCCCCGCGGACACCAGTTGGTGCTGCAGGCGACGCGCCGCCACCGCATAACCAAGGAACAGATTGATCGAGTTCTCATCGTCGACAAAATGGCACTTGGGATCGCTCTCGGCCTGCTGCCGGCCCTGCTCGACGGCGACGCTGTAGTCCGATTGATACTCGACCACGGTCACCCCGCAGGCACGCAGGCGGTCTTTCTTCCATTGCCGGGCATCGGCGGACATGTGCACGGTGGCCTTGAACCCCAGGCGTGCGCTCATGATGCCGATGGACAGGCCGAGGTTGCCGGTGGAGCCGACGGCGATGCTGTACTGGCCAAAAAAGGCCCGGGCGGCATCGCTGTCCAGGGTGCTGTAGCAAGCACCCGGCTGAATCAGGCCGCCGGCCAACGCCAGGTCCTCGGCATGCTTGAGCACCTCATAGATGCCGCCCCGGGCCTTGATCGAACCGGAAATCGGCAGCAGATTGTCGGCCTTCAGCCACAATGCGCCCTGCACCGGCAGTTGCTCCTCGGCGCAGAGGGTGGCCTGCAGGCGCGGCAGCGCAATCAGCGGCGACTCGATGATGCCAGCGCTCGCCTGGGTCTCGGGGAACGCCGACTGAATGTAGCTGGCGAACCGCTCGAGCCGGGCGCTGGCGTCATCCACGTCGGCCAGGCTCAACGGCACGTCACCCAAGGCCTGCGCGGTCGGCGCCAGGGCCGGGTTGAACCAGGTGACGGGCTCGACCCGGGTCAACGGGCCAATCAGGGGGTGGCTCTGACACCAGTCAGCCAGGGATTTGTTGTGAATCATGGTTCTACTCCAGACAGTGGACAGCATCGCGGGTGTGCTCAAACCCACTGCGATACCAATAACGTCATACCCAGGGCCACGACCGAGGCCAGCAAGGTTCCAACAGTAAATTTTTCAGCGCCTCACCCAGGTACACCCCCAGGCCCGGCATCGCCCGGGTGGCCGTGAGGCGGGCGGGCGATGGACGACAGCGGCATGCCCGCGCCCGCCCCGACGACAAAACTGGCGAGCATCAGCGCCAGGAAGGAATGAACGCGAAACTTGACCACCAGCACGACAATCAAGCCGATGGCCGCCATCAAAATCAGTAGTAAACCCGCCTCTTCGTGCATGACATCCCCTTGTTATTGTAGTGAGCGCATGAGACCGCGCGGATCGCAGTCCGCGGCGATTAAGCGCCAGGGGGCGGGGGGCTTACAAAGGATGGTTGTTCAATGGATGGATGACGTGGAGTCATCTATGGACTAAGCCGAACGCCAACTGGTCTGGCCGCAGATCGAAAATTGGCTGGGCGAGTTTGGCCATTGGCGCGATATAAATCCGCCACCAAGGGTGCTGTTACCACTTGGGGTCGGCACCGAAGCGGGCAGGAAAGGCTTGGTGCATCGACATTTAACGTGAGCGTTTCCACCGCCATTAAGGATGAGCATGACAGCAGTAAAACAGGCGTTATCGATTCGCCCAGTAGAACAAAGGGACTTCGAGCAGTGGTGCGATTTTTGGGCCAAGTACCAGGCGTTTTACGAGGTAGATGTCGGTTTGGCGACGACCAAGATAACTTGGGCACGCTTCTTTGACAGTGCCGAACCTGTGCATTGCGCGGTCGCCTGCGACGGCGAACGCCTCTACGGTTTCGTCAACTTCGTCTTTCACCGCTCGACCTGGGGCCGCAATGACTTCTGCTACCTGGAAGATCTCTACGTCTGCCCAAGCGCACGGGGCCAGATGATAGGTAAACAACTTATCGAGTATGTGCAAAGGCAAGCGCAGGAAAAAAACTGTGAACGGCTTTACTGGCACACCCAGCAAACCAATCAAACCGCCCAAAGGTTATACGACTGGATTGCCGAAAAACCTGGCGTTATCGAATACCGAATGCCATTGGCTACTGGCGCGTAAAGGGTGCTCGCCTGGGTTTCTGCGGCCACAGGGGTGGTCGCAGACACTAACATCGTCATCAGTGCTCAGTGTGCGAGGCACCGACTTTTAAACAGCATCGGCAGATGACCGAACCCGCTGAGGCCATATCCGGCACTGCCGTTTATGGCCTGCCCCCAACGACGTCGCATTGATTGCGCTGATGATGACTATCAAGCGGCACGCCTGTTGAATTACCAGAACTGATTCCTATAATCGCCTCCCTTTTCCCCCCGCCTGGCTTCAGGCGACATGTCCCTCTGGAATCAACACCATGCCAAGCGCCAGCCAGGCCCCTCGCGACATCCCTGAACATAGCCAACAAAGTGTCAAACAGCAGTGGTTGGCGATTCTCTCCGTCGCCGTGGGTGCATTCGCCCTGGTCACCAGTGAGTTTCTCCCGGTGGGCGTACTCAACGATGTCGCCAGCGACCTGGGCATCAGTGCCGGTCACGCCGGCCTGATGGTGACCCTGCCCGGCATCATGGCCGCCCTGGCCGCCCCCTTGCTGTCGGTCGGGATTGGCGCCATGGACCGTCGATACCTACTGATCGGCCTGACGCTGATCATGATCATCGCCAACTCGGTCGTGGCCTTCGCCAGCGACTTCAGCCTGCTGCTGTTCGGTCGTGTTCTGTTGGGTATCAGTATCGGCGGCTTCTGGGCGACGGCGATCGCGCTGAGCGGCAGGCTGGCGCCCAAGGGCGTTGGCGTAGCACAGGCCACCTCGATCATCATGGTCGGCGTGACCTTGGCCACCGTGCTGGGCGTGCCCGTAGGCACCTGGCTCAGCGGCCTGATGGGCTGGCGCATGACCTTCCTGATCACTGCGCTGATGGGGGTACCGGTGTTACTGGCGCAGATCTTCCTTCTACCGCGCCTGACCCCGGAAAAGGCCATCCGCATCAGTGACCTGCCGGCCCTGTTTATCAATCCACAAGCGCGCGTCGGATTGATCGCGGTATTGCTGATCGGCCTGGCGCACTTTGCCGCGTACACCTACGTCGCCCCCTTCTTCAAACACAGTGCCGGGTTCGACGGACCGACCATTGGTTCGTTGCTGCTGCTCTTTGGCGTGGCCGGGGTCATGGGCAATATTTTTGCCGGCTTCGCCGCCAACCGCAGCGTACGTCATACCCTGCTGCTGGTGGCCCTGATGATCGGCACCAGCACCGCCCTATTCCCCCACTTCGCCACCGGCATGACCGGCGCTGCGATGCTGATCGCGCTCTGGGGCTTCGCCTTCGGCGCCTTCCCGGCCTGCGCCAGTATCTGGATGTTTGTCGTCGCGCCCAAGGATGTAGAACGCGGGATGCCGCTATTCGTCGCCTTGTTCCAGGTGATTATCGCGCTGGGCTCATTCTTCGGCGGGCAGATCGTCGACCAACTGGGCAGCTCGGTACTGCTGAGTCTCGCCACGGCGCTGGTCGGTTGCGGTTTTGTCACGGTGCTGGTGCTGGGGCGTAACATCACCAATAGCCTGGCGGCCCAGCCCTGCTAACCCGGGCCCATTTGCCTCCTGTATTGCCAAGGTGACGCCCTGCGCTGATGCAAGAGCCGGAGGGCGAACCGAGGTACTTGCCACAGGTTCAACCATCTCGATTGTCGGCAATCTCCAAGGTTGCCCGTAGCCCGCCCGATTCGCGGTTCTGCAGTTTGATACTCCCTCCCAAACGGACGGCAATTGCCTGCACGATAGTCAGGCCCAACCCGGCGCCCTGGTCGTTGCCATGACTGTAAAAGCGTTCGAATAACCGTTCGCGATCAGCTTCGTCGATACCTGGCCCCTCGTCTTCGACCGACAGCTCGAGGTGCTCCCCTTTTTTGGCCAGTCGAACCGTGATCGTGCCATGCGGTGGGGAGAAGTTTGCGGCATTGGTCACCAGGTTGTTCAGGGCAATATGGATGGCGGCGGGATCTGCCCTTACCGGCGACAGCGGGCCGCTGACATCGAATGCCAGTTCCAGCCCCCGGCTCAGCAGCCAGGGCGTCAACTGCACCAGCGCTTCGCGAACCGTCGCCTCCAGATCAATGCAGGGCGTTGCAGAAAGCATCGATTGCGGTTCAATTCGCGCCATGGTCAGCAACTGATTGACCAGCCGACTGGTCCGATCCACGCCTTTGATCAAATGCTCGAGGGACTCACGGCGGTCCTCATCGGAGCCCGATTCCATGAGGTTCTGCGCATGCACCCTGAGAACCGCCAACGGCGTGCGCATTTCGTGGGCCGCATCGGCGATGAACCGCCGCTCCCGACCCAGCACTTCCTGGATCTGCGCCAGCATCCGGTTCAGTGCGGCCTGCATCGGTTCCAGCTCGGTGGGCAGGGGCACCATCTGTAGGGGTTCAAGCGAGCCGGAATGCCTGGCACGCAGGGTCCTCGCCATGTTTTCCAGGGGTTTGAGCCCCCAGCCGATCGCCAGCCAGATCACCACCGCCAGCACCAGACTTCCGAGCAGGTTGGGCACCACCGTATGGCGAACGATGCGATCCACCAGGTCGGCACGCACATCGTCACGCTCACCCACCCATATTTTCAGGGCGTATTGGGGGTCATCGAGCATGAACGCTCGCCATTTGCGGCCATTGAGGTCGACCACGTCACTGAAACCGGTTGTGTCCGGGGCAGAGGTGAAGGTCGGCGCACTGGCGGTGTGCACCAACAATGTGCCCTGCGTATTCCAGACCTGGAAAGCGATCTTGCTTTCGTAAGGATGGCCGTCGATCTTAGGCACCGCCTGACTCAACGCCAGATTGAATGCCTGATAAAGCTCGGCGTGTTCCTTGCTGGCCATCGGCATGCGCATGATGCCTTGCAACAGACGAGCGTTCTGAGCCAGTTGGGCGTCATAGACCTCATCAATTTCGTGATTGCTGTCGTGCAGGTTGAACACCGTCATGATCAACAGACCGACAAACAGCAGGCCGAGAATCAGCGTCAGTGTGCGGCGCCGAATCGAGGTCATGGGCGTTCTTCTACCAGGTAGCCGACGCCACGTATGGTACGGATCAGGTTGCTGGAGAATTTCTTGCGCAGGTGATGAATATGCACCTCCAGGGTGTTGCTTTCCGCCTCTTCGCTCCAACCATAGAGCAATTGCATCAAGTGGTCGCGGGTCATCACCCGACCTGGCGGCGACAGCAATTCGTGAAGCAACTGATACTCCTTGGGCGTCAAGGGCACCGGCTCGCCCTGATAGCTGACTTGCTGGGTACCCGGGTTGAGGCTGATGCCGGCGTGTTCGATCAGGAGCTGGGCACGCCCGGCACTGCGCCGCAACAACGCACGCAAGCGGGCCTTGAGCTCGGCCAGGTCGAACGGTTTGATCAGGTAATCGTCGGCCCCGGCGTCCAGGCCCGCGATACGGTCTTCTGTGGCATCGCGGGCGGTGAGAATCAGCACCGGCAGGTTGGAGCCGCTGTCCCTGAGGCGCCGTAGCACTTCAAGACCATCCATGCGCGGCAGCCCCAGGTCCAGCACCGCCAGGTCAAAGGTTTCACTGAGTAGCGCATGCAGGGCACTGCTGCCATCGCGAATCCAGTCGACGGTATACCCTTCTCGGCCCAGGGCTTGATCGATACCTTCTCCCAGCGCCAAGTCATCCTCGATCAGCAATAGACGCACATGCAGCACTCCTGTCAGCCAAGTTTTTTATTCACGTCCAGCAGTAACGCTTCAATCTCCTGGCGCCGTCCCGCGTCAGCGGTTGCCCGCCCGGGCCGTGGTGTCGCTTGCAGGGCTTTTTGCAGCGCGGCCCTGGCTTCGGTGTAACGTTTCTGACGGTAGAGGTGATCGCCCCAGAAGTACAGACTATCGATACCGTTGGGGTTCAGTTGCAAGGCCTGTTTGAGCAACGCCTCTGCCTTGTCGGCATCGCCAAACCCGATAGGCCAGCCGGGCACCCGGTCGTACAAGGCCCCCAGGCTGGTATAGGCCGAGCCTTGCAAGGCATTGGGATCAATAGCCAGGGCTTTCTCAAGGTCGGCCTTGGCCTGTTTGACCTTGCTCAACGCACCCAGTCCACCTTGGGCGCCGGCCCAGCTACTGCTGACAATCCCGGACCATATCCAGGCCTCGGCCACCGACTGGCGCTCATGGGTGAACGCCGAGGCCTGGGCGGCCAGCTGTTCGAAAGCAGCGGTGCGCTGGTCGGCGGGCATTTGATACTGAATCTGCGCCCAGCGTTGCTGGATGCCGCTCAGACGCTGCTCATCAGCCGCATCAAGCGCCCAGACACTTTGGCTCAGGGCCCCCAGAAACAGGCAAGCGAGTAGTTTTTTCATGGTTTGAGGTTCTCGTTTTCGGTTTTCTGACTCAGGCGACGGATCAGCGGCAATTGCTTGCGCAGACCACGATCCACGAGGTTGGGCAGAAGGCTGTTGAGTCGCACGAAAAAGCGCTCCGGCCAGCCCAGGTAAAGGTCGCGTCGGTCACCGGCGATGGCATGGATGACGGCTGAGGCGACTTTTTTTGGGTCGTCGACATTCGCCTTGAGCGCATCGTTCAAGGCCTGGGCCGCGGGGCTGTTCATGCTGGTACGCGTGGCCCGGGGAGCGACGTACAGCACGGCGACCCGGGTGTCCGCCAGTTCCCGGCGCAACGCCTCGGAAAAACCGCGCAAGGCAAACTTGGTGGCGCAGTAACTGGCGTAGCCGGGATAGCCGATGGAGCCATAGGTGGAACCGACATTCACCACCATGGCACTCGTTGCCTGCTTGAGCAGCGGGAGCAGCAGTTTGGTCAGGCAGATCGGTGCGCTGATGTTGACCGCCAGCATCGCGTGGATGTCGCTGTCATCGAGCTGCTCCAACATGGCAAAGTGATTGACCCCGGCGGCGTTGATCAGCAGGTTGATGCCGCCCATCTCTTGCGCGGCGGCCTGCACTTTGCGCCGGTCGGCCAGAAACGTCAGGTCGGCAGTTATCCAGGTCAGTTGCAGGGGGTAACGCTCAAGCAGAGAGGCCAGGGGTTCCCGGTGCCTGGCCACTGCCAGTACCTGCGCGCCACTGGCGCACAGCTGCGCCGCGATGGCCAGGCCAATACCACCACTGGCCCCCGTCAGTACTACGCGAGCCTCAGACAGGCGCATGCTCAACCTCCCCGTCCCGCGGCAAACCTCGGAACATGTCCGTGTAAAGCCGATAGACCACTTTAGAGGCATGGATAACCGCAGCCTGGTCGCCCGGGTCCTCGAGGTTATCCATCAGCCGGCGGTAGGTCTGCATATGTTCGATGTCCAATGAGCCGTGCGAGCTTAGGTAGCTGAAGGCGCTTTCCGGCAAGTCCAGACGCTGGCGAATACTGCCAGCGGCATGGGTCGCCAGGGCGACACTGGTGCCTTCGAGCACATTGACCATGCCAAACAGCCCGACCGGATTGTCTCGGGCAATCAGGTCGTAGAGAAAGCTGACCATCAGTTCGATCGGCATGCACGGACGACCGTCGCGTACAGCCTCCTTGTCGCCCCCACACACAGCGATGTCATTGAGTACCCATTGTTCGTGACCGTACTCATCCTCGATGTATTCACAGACGGCTTTGCGCAGCCACTCCAGGCGCTGCGGCAAGCGCGCACCACAGGCCATCATCAAGGGGACGGTATGACGCACGTGGTAGTAGGCCTGCGCCAGGAATGCCCGATAACTGTCCAGGCTGACCTTGCCTTCGAGCGCGTCGCGGATGATCGGCAGCGCGAACAGCTCTTGACGCTCCTGTTGCGTGGCGTGTTGCAGGGTGTCGAAAAAACTCATGATGCGGATTCCTCAAAGTTGACCGACTCAGTCAGTTGCGCCCGGTAACGCTCGACGATGGCGTCACGACGCGGGCGGCCATTGGCGGTCAGCAGGCCGTTGGCGGGGGTAAACGGTTGATTCAATCGGGTCCAGTGGTGCACCTGGGCATAGTCGGGCAACGTCGCGTTGGCCTCGGACACCGCAAGAGCCAACTCGTCATCCGTACATTCGGGACGATGGGGCCAGAGCAAGGCGTGGTTGTGCGGCATGGCCTCGCCATGGACGAACGCCTGTGCAATGTCGCGCCGCTGGGTCAGCTCGGCCTCAACCCACTCGGGGTTCACATTGCGCCCGAAGCTGGTGATGAACTGGTGCTTCTTGCGCCCCCTGAGGTAGAGAAAACCCTCGGCGTCGAACTCGCCCAGATCGCCACTGGCCCACCATTGCTGGGTATGTGCAGCCTCCCCCAGGTAGCCGAGAAGCACCGAGCCGCGGATCAGCACTTCACCATCTTCGGCCAGGCGGACCTCTACATGCGGCAGCGGGCGCCCCACGCTGCCGGGGCGATGTGCATCGGGTCGGTTCAGGCATACCACCGATGCACACTCAGACAAGCCGTAGCCTTCGTAGATCGGCAGACCGACCCGCTGTGCACGATCCAGCAATGCCCGGGACACTCGCGCCCCGCCGACGGCGGCAAACCGTAGCGATCGGGGGTCGAAGACTTTTTGCTCGGCGGTGTTTGTCAGCAGCAGCAACAACTGTGGCACCAGAATCAGGCTCTGCGGCGCGCGGGCCGCCAGGCAACCAAGCAATACCGGTACATCAACGCCACTGGCACCTTGGATGCCCAGGGTTTTCTGGCTCGGCACGCTCACCGTTGCACCGGCATACAAGGCCGCGTAGCAACCGATGTTTTCCAGCAGAATGGCCAGAGGCAACAGGGCAAGATGATGCTGCGGCTTGCACGGTTCGCTGGCCCGCTCCAGTTCACGGGCAACGCTCAACAGGCTCTCGGCGCTCAGACACACGCCCTTGGGTGTGCCCGTGGTGCCCGAGGTGAACGTCAGTTTGGCCGTACCTTCAGGTAGCCGGTTTGGAGCACAGAACGTACGACGCCAGAATTTGCCAGACTGGGTGTAACCGGCTGCCTGCAGTTCGTCTGCCTGATCCTCTGCGCCAATGACCAGCTCGGCTTGGCTTTGCTCCAGGCAATGACGGCGTTGAGCCGCACTGAAAAAAGGAGCCAGCGTCAGACAGGTGAGGCCTTCAAACAGGATGGCCAGGTCCCAGAGCACTGCTTCGGTGCCGTTGTCCAATGCCAGTGCGACCACCTTGACGTGCTGATCTCGCAGGCACTGCTGACGGTACGCCACCTCAGCATTGAGCATGGCGTAGTCCAGCTTCAGGTCATCCCCCCACAAAGCAATGGTGTGAGGCTGGCTTTCGGCATAGTTACGTAGTGTCTGTTGGAAGCGCAGTGTCTCAGGCGACATGACTGGCCCCCTCGATAGATGATGGCAAGCCGAGGCGATTGAACAGTCCGATGTTGCGCAGATGGGTGAAACCGGCGCGGATGTTGCCGACGTGCACCCACGGCTGGCTCTCGTAATAGCTGCCCCAGCTAAGGCGCTCATCGCCAAGACGTGCCGGGTCGGCAGCACACAACGTCACGGGTTTGAGACCCAGGCGGTGAAAACTGTTGACCAAGCCAACATTCCCGGTAAACGCCACCCACTCCAGTCCTCCCATGGCCAGCAGGTACGTCATCGCAACAATGCTCAAGCGTGCGCTACCGGTGTCGCTAGCGGCCAGGTTGCCGACTTCGGCAATGGCAGCCCGGCCCACGGCTTGGTTGGCCGCTGCGCTGATCAGCGGATCGATGGGTTCGTCCAGATAGCGTTCCAGAAACAGCGGCTCGACACTGGCAAGCCGCACCCCCGCCACGGCACAGAGCGTGCCTGAGGGGGTGCTCATACCGAACAGTTGCGGCATGAAATGGCGAATATCAGCACCGTGAATCTTCCGAAACCGTTCCTGGATGTAGGCTTCGAAGGCAGGACGCAGCGATTCTTCGGGCAACGCTCTGGCCAGTGTCATGGGCGAATTGTCAGCTTGCCCAAGGCGCAGCGGTAAAGGGATGTTCCAGTTAAAGTCGGACATTGGCGGCACGCCTCCCGGATAAGTTAGGGAGGAGTATCGGAGAGCTTTCTTAACGAAGTCTGAAGGTGCTGAACAGACGCCTCGCAGTGCCGTTCACAAGCAGTTCATGAGTGGACGCAGAAGAAAAGCAAACGAGCCGCTCTGGGCTGTCGATTCCGCCTGTTGTCCAAGGATCATTCACCGCGTCAGCGCAACATGATTCGATGATTTGACCCGCATGCACCACACGCTCAATGGTCAGTGACGCGTGTCGACCTTCGATGTCGACGATACGCTGGCCATCCGCCGGGCCGCTTGCACCACCTGATGTGCGCGCACGACTCTAGGGATATAGGTTTTTCTTCGATGAGATCACCCAGATAGTGCGGCGACATAATTTGCACCGCGTACTCGTTGAACACGTCCTGAATATTGGCGTGCAACAGGCTGAGCAATACCGCACGCGGTCGGGGTTGACTCGCAATAGCCTGGGCCACCCGTCGATACTCGGGATAGAAGTCCGACAACTCTGTCTGGCGCGGAGGCTGGCTTATTGTGATCTACACTCTCTGGGCGTGTGAATTGGCGCATCGCCACAGGATTAATGAGTCGCGGCTTAAGTGACAGACCTGAATGCCAGTCAAGTTCATGGTGACAGCCTGCTCACAACTGACGAGGTGGACATGAACAGGAAGTCTAATCGGGGCTGGACAATGGCTGCGGCAGCCGTCGTAGCGGTTTCAACACTTTTCGCCGGGTGTGCGAGCAAGACCGATCCTATTACCCAGGCAGACCAGGCCGATGTTGCCAAGGGTGTGACCGCACCCAGTCTCGAGCAGACCCGGGCGATCGCCGAGGCAGGTTTTATCTACGGCCTGCCGCTGGTCATGAACTACGCCGTGATGAATGAGTTTGCAGTGGACTCCAGTTCCAGTCAGTTCAAGGCCCCCTTTAACCAACTGCACAATGAGCATCGGGTCGCGACGCCCGCTGACACCGCCGTCATTACGCCAAACAGCGACACCCCCTACTCGATAATGTGGGCCGACCTGCGCGCAGAGCCGCTGGTGATCACGGTGCCGGCCGTCTCCAAAAAGCGCTACTACTCGGTGCAACTGATTGACGGCAATACTTATAACTTCGGCTACATCGGCAGCCGGGCGACGGCCAGCGCCGCCGGCAGTTATCTGGTTGCAGGCCCGGACTGGAAAGGGGTGCCGCCCCCTGGGATCGATAAAGTGTTCAATTCCACAACGCCCTTTGCACTGACGTTGATCCGGACCCAGCTGTTCAACCCGGCCGACATGCCGAATGTCGAGAAGGTCCAGGCCGGTTACCAGGTCCAGCCGCTTTCCGCCTTCCTCCATCAACCCGCGCCGCCCGCTGCGCCGAAGCTCGATTTCGTACCGGCTACCACCGCTGGCATCAAGGACAACTTCTTCGAGTACCTGTCGGCCGCGTTGGCGTATGTGCCGCCATCGGCTGACGACAAGGAGATCCGGGCGAAGCTGGCCAGCATCGGCGTAGGCCCTGGCCGAAGCTTCGAATTCAAGAACCTGTCGCTCGAGCATAAAGCCGCGGTCTTGCTGGGGATGAAGGCTGGCGACAAGACAGTTGATACGTTTCTCTCGAGCGGAATGAAAAATATCAATGGCTGGAATGTCGGAGCGTTCTTCGGCGACCAGGCGTTCTACAAGGCCAACTGGTTGATGCGTGCCGGCGCCGCGAAGGGCGGACTGTACGGCAACGACGCCGTGGAGGCGATGTACCCCTATACCCGTACTGACGGCACAGGCAAGACACTCGATACCAGCAAACACAACTACACGCTGACCTTCCCCGCTGGAAAGCTGCCACCCGTCAATGCCTTCTGGTCGGTGACCCTGTACGACGGCAAAAGCCAACTGCTGATCGAGAACCCGATCAACCGTTACCTGATCAATTCGCCGATGCTCTCGGCCTTGAAGAAAAACGCGGATGGCTCACTGACGCTGTACATCCAGAAGGACTCCCCCGGCAAGGCCAAGGAAGCCAACTGGTTGCCGGCGCCTGACGACACCGTCTACCTGGTGATGCGGCTCTACTGGCCGAAGAGCACACCGCCGTCGATTCTTCCTGCGGGCGAAGGCAGCTGGCAGCCACCCGCGCTGGTGGTATCGAAGTAGGGCAACTCATGGTTCATGGCCGCGCGCTGATGGCGAAACCGGGGGGCGAGCCGAGGCACTTTCAGCCGGCTTGAACAGACCCTTTGCAAGGGAGCTTCAGATTGTCTTAAGGCTAGTCAGGCAGGGTGCTGCGGTCAGGTTCGTCGACACCCCGAACCCGGCCCCCTGGCCGCACGAACGAGTCGGCAGCCAGCACTCCAATCGACGAGGCACTGTGATGACCCCCGCCCCCCGCACACAACGTTATGCAAAGTTGTCGATCATCATGCACTGGCTGATGCTTGTGCTGTTTGTCGGTGTCTATGGTTGCATCGAACTCAAGGGGTTGCTTCCCAAAGGCCATGCGCTCAAAGGTCCGCTGTTGGGCAGTCACGCAGTGTTCGGGATGGCCATTTTTGCCTTGGTCTGGATCCGTCTTCTAGGCCGCTTGAAAGCCCGGCCACCTATTTCCCCACAGCCGCCGGCCTGGCAAACCGCACTGTCCCACATGACCCACCTACTGCTCTATGTGCTGATGATCGGCACCCCGCTTCTGGCATGGCTGATGCTCAATGCCGCCGATAAACCGGTGCCTTACTTCGCATTCCCATTGCCCTCCCTCATCGCCCCGGACCCCGACATGGCAAAGCAATTGAAGGAATGGCATGAGCTGCTGGGCAGTGCCGGCTACTGGCTGATTGGTTTGCACGCCGGCGCAGGGCTGTTTCATCACTATTGGGTTCGTGACAACTGCCTCACCCGGATGTTGCCTTGATGCTCTCTATCCTGGGTTCTGTACGAACCCTCTGACTTGCTGATCGCATTGAGCTACGCCGGTACCGCAGACAGGGGGCTTGAGGCTTCTCAAGGGCTACAAATGAAACCGAACAGGTCGCAGCCCTCCCCCTGTCGACCGATCACCATCCCCCCCTTAATTCCGGACTTCTCAAGCAATCGCGCGACCTCAGGTACTGTCTCGCGTCGGCCGCCATTGGCGGATTGTGCCCAGACATCGGTTACTTGACTGGCACTGCTCAGTGCCATCAGGCGCAGTAGTGGCTTGCCGTCCGGTTCCGTCCAGCCGACTTGGCGTTATAGAGCGCCTGATCAGCAGCCTCGATCAACCCCTGCAATTGATCCAACTCCGACCCCGTTGCAGTGGCAATCCCGATACTCACACTGACACGTCCCCATGGGCTGGTTTGGTGAGGAATATTCTCTTGGCTCAGCCGGTCCTGGATACCTTGCGCCACGACGGCTGCACCGGCACTGTCGGTATTGGGCATGACAACCACCATCTCCTCGCCACCGTACCGCGCCACCAGATCCGATGGCCGCCGTATGCATTCCTCCAGGACTTTACCTACTTTCTGCAAACACGCATCGCCCGCCACATGCCCAAGGGAGTCGTTGTAAAGCTTGAAATAGTCGATATCAATCATGAGCAACGCCAACGACAATCCATCCCGTTGCGCTCGCCGCGCTTCAATCGCAAGGGTCTCGTCAAAACAGCGCCGGTTCGCGAGGCCCGTCAGCGCGTCCTTCATCGCCAACATTTCCAGTTGCCGATTCGAACTGAGCAACTGCTGCTGGGTGACCAGCAATTCCGACTCCACGTTGATCCGCCGACGAATATGCAGGATCAACAACCAACCGATAATGCCAATGAGGCCCAAGAGGCTCGTCACCACGCCGATCGACAACATTGCCTCCTGCCGCCACCCTACCAAGGCTTCGTGTTTACCGAGTGCGACCGTGGTCACGAGCGGCAGCTTGTCACTCTTGCGAAAGGCATAGAGCCGCTCCACACCATCCAGACTGGAGGTGAACGAAGCCGTACCGACCGACTGATCAACAAGGTACTTTGCAAAGATCGGCGACTGCGAAAAGTTGCGCCCCATGTCCTGTTCGCGGAACGGATAACGAACCAGCAGCGTACCGTCGGTATAGGACAACCCGATGGCCCCCTCTTGCCCCACATCAATCTTCCCAAACAACCGTAGAAAGTTTTCAACCCCCAGCGTCACCGCAACCACCCCGGCGAACGCTCCGTGAACATCATTGAAGCGCCGGCTGATGGTGATCACCCACTCCTGGTTTGACCGGCTACGTATCGGCGGCCCGATGAAGGGTTCCCGGGCAGGACTGTCACGGTGATGAATGAAGTAGGCACGGTCACTGCTGTTGGCTCCGGCCGGAGCCATAGGGTTGGAGGACATCAACCAGCGGCCTTGGTTGTCATAGATAGTGACACCACTGAGCTGTGGCATCAGGGGCTGCTGTCGGCTGACCAGCGTGCTGAGCCGCTGTATTTGCGCAGGTCCACTGCCCTCGGTTTCAAGACGCTCGACGAGACCGAGCAAGAGCAACGAACTTTGCCGGACGATACCTTCAGAATAGGTCGCGAGCGCCTGGGTAAGGTTCAACCCGTGGACGTCCGCCTCCTCCAGCACCCTATCTCGAGAGGCGACCACCTTCCAGAGAGTCAGTGACGCCAAGGAACAGCCGATGACTAACAACAAGAGTATTACTAGGTGGATGTCACGCTTCACGTCAGTACCTGATGGAAAGTCCGGTTTCCCGTTCTGGCCGTTATTTGACCAAGGCAATAACAGCAAACGTATGTCCTGAGAGTGCTTAAGGATACAAGTTGTCCCGCAAGGACGCAGCAATAGAGTTGTGGCCCCGTCACTGACTCCTGGGCCGCAGTCGCTGAGGTAATCCAGGTCGATGGCAACCCTCTGTGCCAACCACTCGACAACATGCTCGCTCGGCTCAACGACTGGGCAGGCGCGTTATGACGCCTCAAGCACACAGATGATCCTGCCCATTTTCAACGCACAGGGCTTCGAGCAGTACCTGCTCCAAGAGCGCGAAGAAGCATTTGATGTGGGCCTGTTTCAATGCCTGAGGCCGGGTCACCAGATAGACGTCCATATCCGGAACATCGATCTGCGCAAACACCTCAATCAGGTCTTTCGCCAGAACTCGAGGCAGTACGGCTACGCCCAATCCCCCTCTCACCGACTCGAGTTGCGCGGCGAATGAACTTACGCTGATCTGCGTACGCTCCAAACCCGCCGCCTTTGCTGCACGCATTTGCGGCAACACGTCCAATGGAGGGAGCAAGGCGATATTGACTGCTGTGGCCGGGGTCAAGTCAGGAAAGCGCTCGAGGTACCCAGCATCAGCGAAGACACCATAGGCAAGCCTGCCTATGGGTCGATAAATCAGCGATGGTTCGCCCAGATGTACCGTGCGTACAGCAATGTCGGCCACGCCGCGGACGATCTTGTGAAAGTCGGCTGCAACCTGCAACTCCACCGAGCAAAGCGGATGGGCTGTGGTGAAACGACGTGCGGCCTCCAGCACCCGAGAAGAGAACCCCTCACCTGCACTGACCAGAACACTGCCAGACAGCTCTGCTTACAAGCCGGACAAATCAGCCACGGCTTGACGCCTCAAGCCTGCCTCCGCAGCGAGGGCAACCTCCACCAGAGATGAACCCCGCGAGGTCAACCGACACCCCTCAACACCCCGTTCGAGGAGTGGCTCGCCCAGCGCGGCCTCAAGTTGGCTCAGGCGACGAGACAAGGTAGACGGCGCAATCCCCAGCAACTGACCCGCTTGAAGAAAGCTGCCACGCCGCGAGACTGCCAACAACAGCCGAAGATCGTCCCAGTTTGCTTGCACCGCCATGCGCTCTTCCCTCCTTGGTTTGCAGATATGCAAATCCATTATGCAGGAGTGGTTGTTTTTCAGGAGCTATCTCAACGGTATATCTACAGGCCTTCGAAACAACGGAAATGGACTGTATGACGACTGGCCCCAACGACTATGCGCAACGCGCCGCCGAAGCCTTCAATCGCCGCGATGTCGAGTCAATGCTTGCATTGGTATGCGAAGACTTCATCTACCTCGATAGCATGGGGATTCAAATCGGTCGCCAATCCATGCGCAAACGAGAGACCGCGATTCTCGACGCACTGCCCGATGCAAAAGTGTCTCTCACCCCATTCATGGTCGCGGACGATCGTTTGGCGCTGACGGCCTTACTGACCGGTACCTTCACCGCCCCGCTGGTGCTGCCTGGCCGGGTGATTGCCCCCCCACGGCCGACCTATCACCCTCCACTATGCAGCACACTTTACCTTCAAGGATGGGCTGGCGATCCGTGAGGAGGCCTTCTTCGACAGTGCTGTGCTGATGCCGTTAGCCGAACAGGGGGTGAGTTAATCCATGCGCAACGCATTTGTTACCGGCGCAACCGGTTTGCTGGGCAACAATCTGGTCCGAGAACTGGTCGCTCGTGGCTACGCCGTCAAAGCCCTGGTCCGCTCGAGAGCCAAAGGTGAGCAGCAGTTCAATAAACTGCCGAAGGTGGAACTGGTCGTTGGGGACATGGCCGACGTGAGCGCATTCGCAACAGCGTTGCAAGGTTGCCATGTGGTGTTTCATACGGCGGCTTTCTTTCGTGACAACTACAAGGGCGGCAGCCATTGGAAAGAACTCGAAAAGGTCAATGTCATCGGTACGCAGGACCTGATTGATCAGGCCTACCGCGCCGGTATACGACGGTTTATCCACACCTCTTCGATTGCCGTGCTCGACGGTGCGCCGGGTGCCTCCATCGATGAGACGTGTCTGCGGGCCGACGCCGACGCAGACGACTACTACCGCAGCAAGATCTTCGCCGACCGTGTCGTTTTATCGTTCCTGGAAACCCATCCTGATATGCATGCCTGCATGGTCCTGCCGGGTTGGATGTGGGGCCCCGCCGACATCGGTCCGACCTCCTCGGGGCAGTTGGTACAGGATGTGGTGAACGGCAAACTGCCCGGCTTGATCCCTGGTAGCGTCTCGGTTGTCGATGCACGTGATGTGGCACGGGCGCTGATAGCCGCCGCCGAACATGGGCGACGTGGCCAACGCTATCTCGCGGCAGGCCGTCACATGACGATGCGCGAGTTGGTACCTGTTCTGGGCCGTATCGCGGGGGTCAAGACCCCCTCACGCGAACTACCGCTCTTGCTTCTATACACCCTGGCGGCTGTGCAGGAGCTCTATGCTCGTCTTACCGGCAAGCCCATTCTGTTGAGCATGGCCACCTTGCGCCTGATGATACGAGAGGAGTACCGCACCCATTTCAATCACCGCAAGAGCGAACAAGAACTGGGCCTCACTTTCCGGTCGCTGGAGCTGACAATCACTGACACCGTGGCGTGGTACCGCGATCACGGCTGGTTTGAAAACCACAGTGCGCGGGCCGCGAACAAACAACGCTCGTCCGACATAGTCGGCAAATAACTGTCAGAGCGCGCCATGACTATCAAGCCGCAAAGCCGATAGTCTCGGCACTCATTGTGCGACGTGACGCTGACACGCGAACCGTCGCGTTGAGTCCCGATACCGCACTTCTGATCTATTCACCACGCACAAGAACAAGGACGTCAATTCACGGTGAACAGGGAAATAATTCTGATGCGACATGGTCAGCCGAAAGAGGTGAACGTCGATAAAGTCTCGGCACTCGAGATGAAAGACTGGATCGAACACTACAACCGATCCGAAATTACCCAGCAGCCGGTTCCGAATGCCAGTCTGCGACTCGCCGCATCCGCCACGGTCATTGCTTCAAGCAACGCGCCTCGTGCACTGACCTCCGTACAGGCGCTCGGGCTGAAGCCTGTAAGGGTCGACGCAATTTTCTGCGAAGCACAACTACCTTTTGGGCATTGGAAACGGCCACGACTCTCGCCCTTTACCTGGGCATTTATCCTTCGAATCTTATGGCTTTGTGGCTACTCAGGCGACGTCGAACCTGCAAACACCGCGAGGATGCGCGCCCGCAAAGCAGCGGAACTATTGCAGTCCCTTTCTAGCGAAGGATCCGTTCTGCTGCTCGGTCATGGCTTCATGAATAAAATGATCGCCAAACAACTCGTGAAAGATGGTTGGGTTCGCCATCAGCGCAACGGTAGCCAGTATTGGAGCACAGCGGTATACCGGTATGTCGGTGTGTAACCAGCGCCAGAACCCCGGGTGCTGCATTGGCCGACAACAGGCGTTTACGGATGCCATTGGCAAGTGCATCTGCTTGCTAGCGCACCTCAGTCACACCTGCTCTTGCATGCACCCACTCGGTTATCGTTTCAAGGGCGCCAGGGGCGTAGGCATGACGACCTTCCATCAGGAACCTCAGCGTGGTTAGCCAGGACCATTCGCTGGTGAGTTGTGTGTTGTAGGGCACCGCCCTCAGGAGTCCATGACTTGCATCCGGTATGACTTCAATCCGGTTGGCGGGATGATTGCCCCCTACAGTCTTTCTGTAGATTTCTGCGTTGACCGCAGGATTGACATTCAGATCCTCCGCGCCCCACATCGCAAGCACTGGCACCTCGAGCTTTTTCAGATCATGGGTTGCATCTTCGTGAAGATTTCGCCGCACAAAAGCCCACCGCTCTGGGCTCATGCTGCCTAGAAGGGTCGCTGGCGGCACGTGCGAAGAGGTAAACAGACGCTCGTCATCTGCGGCCACTTGCGCCATCACTCGTTCGATATCAGGCTCAGACATCCCTGTGCGTTCCAACCGGGTTCGAGTGTAATAGTCTCCTTGCCGTTGCCAGGATACCGCGGCTCCGACAAGCACAAGAAAGTCTGCACTACCGGGCGTAAGGCGGGGTAATACCCAACCGGCTTGCGAAAACCCAAGCACACCGACAGGGATTCCTTGCAGCTTGCTGCGCAGGGCGCAAACCGCGCTGCGCACGTTCACAGAGCGGTCAGCCATGGACTGACTGAGCCAATGCCCCTGTGAGCCCCCAATGCCCGGTTTATCCCACGAAACAACCGCAATACCTGCGTCAAGAAGAGTATTGATGAGTGGATCGTAACCCTGCTGCGACGTGCGATCTTGTGGGCCATCCCCATGAGCCAGGACGACTGCCGCTGTTGCAGCGTGGTCAGGAAGCCAGAGCGTACCCGCCAGGAGCAGTCCATTTGCTTCGAATGCAAAAGGTTCACTCACCCGGCGATCCAGGCCATAAGTGTCAAGCCGCCAGAGAACAACAAACACGGTTGCCATGACCAGGCAAGCGACGGTAATCAACCCTGCGCGATAACGCTTCATCCAGATTGCTTTATGCACAGTCACTGCCTTTTCGTTTCATGAGCTCCGGCCAACTGGCCCAGGATGACGCCCGAGTGATCACACGAACGACCAAGAGCGTTGTTACCTTTTTGAGACGCTGACAAGTCGCTCGACAAAAAACTCTACATACCCTCTTGGACCGCCCAGCAATGGCCAAGCGTCGGCCTTGAGCGCAACCTCCTGAAAGGCTTTGCTGCATTTGCATCGTGGGTGTCTCTCGTAAACCGCCCGCCGTGTCTGCGCGGCATTACGTACATATTCGTCGTAAGGAATTGCTCCCGCATACTCCAGGAAAACATCCAGGAAGTGGTCCGTGAGTTTATTAAGCTTGGCAAACAAATTCTGCCCTTCTAGCGGGTTAATCTCCATGTTGGCCAACACCCTGAAGCGCTTCATTCCGTGCTCATGATTAAGTACTTTGATCAACGCGTAAGCCCCGGAGATGGAAGCCGGCTCATCGCAGACAATCACCAGGACTTCATGGGCAGCTCGAATGAAGCTGACGACCGGTTCGCCAATACCCGTGGCGGTGTCGATCACCAGCACGTCCAGGCTGTCCGCTATCTCGCTGAATGCCTGTATCAGGCCTGAATGCTGGGCCCGCGACAGGCGCACCATACTCGGGGCACCTGAACCAGATGCGACTACGCGCACTCCTCCCGGCCCTTCCATCAGGGTGTCGGAGAATTCACAGCGACCCTCGACTAGATCGACCAGCGTATACCGTGGCACAAGCCCCAATTGGACGTTGACATTCGGGAACTCAAGATTTGAATCCAGCAAAACGACTCGGCGCCCAAGCTCCGCCAGCGCCAATGCCAGATTCACAGCCACAGTAGTTTTGCCTACACCGCCCTTACCGCTGGCGATAGCGATAACTTGTACAGCGTGCACGGTATCCATACTGACTTTTCAACTCCATAGTTAACGCTGACAAGCAATTGAAATCCTTAAAGCATCAAGTTCCAAGATTAGCCCTTGACGATTGCTCAGCCGCAACCGCCGCACATAAGTTCGCCCTCGCCGACCAGACCTCCTGATCGCCGATTGGCTGGCTAATATCCAGAAAAAAACAGGCTGAAAAAGTTAAATACTGTAAAGAGTGACGCACCGGCCAAGATCAAAGCGGACACTAGTTTCTTTTTTAACAACGGTACACCTCCTTGTCGTCGATGTATAAAACTGAAACGAGGACAGCACACCCGGACATGCCCTGATAAGGCTGGATGGAAATGGCAGCGCAACGGCTTGGAGCACGCCCAACTGCGCTGCCATGACTCGCCCAGCACCTGTGTCAGGGGCCAGGCAACGTTCAAGCGCTGCGTTGAGCAGCACCTGACGTGCACAGGCGGGTTCAGGTGCTTGGGCTCAACCGCCGACCACCAGCTTGGGTGCCAGCAGCGCCTCGCCGGTCCGCCCATAGACATCCTCCAGGCGCTCGATGTCGTCCTCACCCAGGTAGCTGCCGGACTGCACCTCGATGATCTCCAGCGGGATTTTTCCAGGGTTGGCCAGGCGGTGCACCGAGGCGATCGGGATGTAGGTGGACTGGTTTTCGGCGAGCAGGAACACCTTATCGTCACACGTCACCTGGGCGATGCCGGATACCACGATCCAGTGCTCGGCACGGTGGTGGTGCTTCTGCAGCGACAGCTGCGCGCCGGGCTTGACGGTGATGCGCTTGACCTGATGGCGAATACCGTTGTCCACCGAGTCGTAGCTGCCCCAAGGACGATTGACCGCACAATGGCTCTGGGTTTCCGGGCGACCTTTCAGATCCAGGTCGTTGACCAGCGCCTTGACGTCCTGAACCGAGTTCTTGTGGGTGATCATCACCGCATCCTTGGTTTCGACCACCACCAGATCGTCCACACCGACCAAGGCCACCAGCTTGCTGCTGCTGTGTACGAAGCTGTTGCGGCTGTCGTGGATCATCACATCGCCCTTGAGCACGTTGCCGGCCTGGTCCTTCTCATGCACGTCCCACAGAGAGGACCAGCTGCCCACGTCGTTCCAGCCAGCGGCGAGCGGCACCACACAGGCGCGGGAGGTCTTCTCCATCACCGCGTAGTCGATGGAGTTGTCCGGGCAGCACTCGAAGGCGACGGTATCGATGGTCATGACATTGCCGCAGCGCTGGCTGCGCTCCAGGGCCAGCGCACAAGCGTCGTAGATGCCCGGCGCATGCGTGAGCAACTCGTCCAGATAACGGCTGGCACGGAACAGGAACATGCCGCTGTTCCAGTAATAGCCGCCCGTGCGGACGAGCTCGCGGGCCAGGTCTGCATTGGGCTTCTCGACGAAGTGGCTGACCCGGTAGACGCCGGGATGCATGCCGCCGGCGTCACCTGTACGGGTCGCCTTGATGTAGCCGAAGCCGGTCTCGGGACGTTTGACCGGGATGCCGAACAACACCATCTCCCCTTGCTCGGCCACCACGCGCGCTACTTCCAGTGCCTCGCGCAGCGCCGGTTGGTCCTCGATCACATGGTCAGCCGGCAGCACCAGCATCAGTTCATCGCGGCCGTCGGCCAGCAGTTGCAAGGCCGCCATGGCCACGGCCGGCGCGGTATTGCGGCCGAAGGGTTCGAGCAGGGTCGAGTGCCCCTCGACGCCGATCCGCTCCAGTTGCTCGTTGACGATAAAGCGGTGCTCGTGGTTGCACACGATCAGCGGGCTCTGCATGCCTTCGAAGTCCAGGCGCTGCAGGGTCTGCTGGAACAGCGAATGCTCGCCGGTCAGGGCGAGGAACTGCTTTGGATACTGCTTGCGCGAAAGGGGCCACAAACGCGAACCACTACCACCAGAAAGGATTACCGGAATCATGGGAAAAGCCTCATTAAAGTTCCATTTCAAATTGCTACTTGTCCCCGCCGAGGCCCTGCCTCGGACTACCGGGAGAGTGAATACATCGATGCGATCAAGGATTGAACAACTGGGTGATATCCCCTCCTAGCCGATAGGTCTCCAGGGGCTCCAGAGAGCGCCGCCACGCATCGGTCTCGGCCGAGCAGCGATACAGTGCGCAGTAGGGCTCCAGCCAGGCGAACTTGCCGTCCTCCTGCAAATCCTCCAGTTCCTGCGGGTAGCCAGACCGGGCCTCGAAAAAGCGCGGGTTGTGCACGCCCCCTTCGACCCGCTGGGCGAGCCGCTGCAGGGCACCATCGTTGTCGCCACGCAGATCCAGCCCGTTGGCCTCGGCGAATGCCGCGATCATCATCAGCGGCCCCAGGCTGTAGTTGTGGTAGGCAAGCGCCCGGGTTTGCCGGGACAACTCCAGCGGCAGGTAGCCCTCGGCGTCGACCTGCTCCATACCATGGCGGTACTGCTCGACCGCCCAGTCGAACAGGTCCTGGCGGTCGAGCACCACGGCGCTGGACATGACCGCCCAGGCAGCCCAGTACTGATGGTTGTTGCGTCGCTCGCGCGGTTGCTCGTTCCAATCGTGCACCACCTGGTCGGCGAGCCGGGCGAACCACTGCTCGATGGCGCGAGTCTCGGCCTCATGCCCACGCAAGGGTTTGGAGCCGGCGAACTGCAGCCGCAGATAGGCGGCAGACAGGCTGCCCAGCGCCCATTTGCGCACCGACTTGCCGGTGTGGTTGTAGGTTCGGCTGAGCAGCGCGTCGGCTTCGGCCCATGTGCTCAACCAGGTCAGAGCACAGTCGGCGTATTCCTGACGGCCATCCTCCAGATACTTGCCGACCAGCTTGCTCACCCCGCTTTCCAGCGTACGCACCTCACCGGTCAGCCGCCTGTAGCGCGCGGCGGCCTGCGGGTTGAGCTTGTCCCTGGCCGAGTCCGAGCCTTCGTACTTGCTCGGGAACAGCAGGTCGCCCGAATAGGGCGCGGGTGCCTCGGGACAGGCCGCCACCTCTTCCTTGGGGGACGGCGCGGCCAGGTAGAAGCCGCTGGGCGGCACCAGGTTGGCGCCGGCCTTGCGTTCCAGGGGCTTGCTGCAGCCGGCGGCCAGCAACAGGGCCAGGCCGGTGAGCGCCATCCGCGAACAGATCAGCCAGGGTTTCATAGCCATTCCTCAGTTGGTCGCGACCGGACGCTTGACCCAGGCCGGAGACAGATTGTCGGCGGAGCCGGTGACAAACAGGCTGACCACTTCGCCACGCTCCAGCACCAGCGGGTCGAGGTCACGAATCTTGCGCTCGCCAGCGAACAGCGTCAGGCGCACCTTGACCGGGTTGATCTCGCGCTCGCCACGGGCGTTAGCCGAGACCGGGTGGATGACCTCGGTACGACCGTCGGCGGTTTTAATCGACAGGGCGGTGTCGGATAGGTTCTGCAGGCGCAGCAAGGACTTCTGGCGATTCTTGAACGCCGGTTCCTCCACCATCTCCAGCGCCCCATCCGGCATCTGCACCAATGTGTAGTAGCGCTCGGCGTCGAGCTTCACCGCCAGGCTCTTGCCATCGGCATTGACGCTGTACTTACCGGCTGGCAGGAAGGCGAAATCGCTGCTGCTTTTGGCGCCCAGGTCATTGATGCGGACAGGGCCGAGGTTGGCGTCAAAACTGCTGTTTGCTGCGTTGAAGCCGCGCACGAAGGCCGAGCCATACGGTGCCGCCGGACCATAGAGCGCCGCTTCATCAGCCATCACCCACGGGGCAGACAGGCCCAGCAGCAGGCTGCCCAAGCGCAGGGTGTAGGACATCGAGGAAAAAAGGGACATACAGGTACTCCTAGAATTGCAGGACGGGCTCGGTGGAGGTAGAGGTGGCGGTGTGCAGCGCGCGGCTGACCGGTTCCACGCCGTTGTGCAGCTGGGCGAGCCAGGCCGCGTCGAATCCGGACAGGTCGCTGGGTAGCATCAGATAGCGCTCGGGGAACTCCCAGATCACCAGGCGCAGCCCGGCGAGTTCTTTATCCCCCTGCCGCAGCAGGTTCAGCATGGGCACCAGTGGGCCCTTGCCCTCCTCCGCGTAATTGAGCAGGTCGCTGCCCAGGGCCTGTTTCAGGGCGCCGGCGAAGTTCCAGTTGGGGTTGGCGCTGTAGCTGGTGCCGACCAGCGCGATCGATGGCTGAGCGTCGGCGAACAGCGCATCCTCGGCGCTCGCCTCCGGTCCCTCGGCGGCCCGGGTCAGACGCGGGAGCAAGCGCTCGGCCGGTGGTTGCAGGTCGGCGAAGTACGGTTCCAGGGGCAGGAAACTCAGCAGATCGCCTTTGTGCTCCCGGCTGGCGACAGCCTCGGTGACAAAGGCCTGGTCGCCATGCTGCCAGATATCCTGCCGCGCCAGATGCTCGGCCAGACTCCTGGCCGCGACTTCTGCGCCGAAGGGAGTCCAGTGGCTGTCGGTACGCAGAAACACCGGCTCCTGCACCTTCGCCTGCTGCAGGGCAGGCAACAGATCCGGTCCGTTCAACCCGGCTTGGCGCATCATGTCCAGGACCTTCGGGTACAGGCTCTGCTGAGCCAGCGCGGGTCGCTCGTCATCCAGATGCTCCGGATAGAGTCGAGCCTTGGCTGGCAGGAGCGCCAGCACCAGCGTCACCCCACGGCGCTCGAATTCCGCCCGTACGGCGTTCACCAACTGCCAGTTGTCCTGCAACTGATCGGGTTTGCTCGCCGGCTTGAACTCCTCGTCCGAGAAGAGCCAGCCGTCCTGGCCGATGACCACGCCCTGGCGACCTTCGCCGAAAAGCGTGAGGCTCGCCAGCGCCCAGAGATTGGTGCCCAGTTGCTTGACCGGGAACTCGGCGTCGTAGTGCTTCTCGAAGGCCTGCGCCATTTTGCCGTCCAGCACACTGGTTTCACTGGCTGAAGAGAAGCCGAAGACCGCGCGTAGGGACCACAGGCAGAGCACCAGCAGCAGGCTGCCGAAGAGTAGGCTGTAAAGCAGGTTCAGGGTTCTGTTCATAGTCGGTTCCCCTCAGAACTGGAAGTACAGGAAGGGCGAGAAGCTCTGCGCCGAGAGCTTCAGCACCGAGACGGTGAACAGCAGGAGCACGGCAGCGTGGAAGGCCACGGCGCCTATCCGCAGGCGCGCCACGGCGGCTCTGCCGTCGGCGTTGATCATGATGCCGTCGTCTTCGCCGGCGCCGGCCTTGGGTCCGCCGGCCAGCGGCTGGGCGTAGAACTGACGGATGCCGAAGATGGCCAGCACGACATAGGCCAGCACCAGGGTGGCGATCTGCAGGCTGGTGAGCTGGGCGCGGTTGAGCTCGGAGAGCTGCCAGTCGGCGAAGCTGAACATGGCTGCGTACATGCGCCAGGCCACGTCGAGGTTCTCGGCGCGAAAAATCACCCAGCCGATCACCACCAGCATGAAGGTGAAGGCCCACTTCAGCGGGTTGAGCACCCGTGGCGCGGCGTTCACGCCCAGGAAACGCTCAATGGCCAGCCAGACGCCGTGCCAGGCGCCCCAGAGGATGTAGGTGAAGTTGGCGCCATGCCACAGACCGCCCAACAGCATGGTCAGGAACAGGTTACGGTAGGTCTGGAAGGCGGTTCCACGGTTGCCGCCCAGGCTGATGTACAGGTAGTCGCGCAGCCAGGTGGAGAGGCTGATGTGCCAGCGTCGCCAGAACTCGGTAATGGACTGGCTGATGTACGGCTGCTTGAAGTTTTCCATGAAGCGAAAGCCCATCATCAGGCCCAGGCCGATGGCCATGTCGCTGTAGCCGGAAAAGTCGAAGTACAGTTGCGCGGTATAGGCCAGCGCGCCAAGCCAGGCATCGCCCGTGGTGGGGTCGGAAAGCGCGAAGCAATGGTCGGCGATGGGCGCGATGCTGTCGGCGATGAAGACCTTTTTGATGAAGCCTTGCATGAAGCGCGTACAGCCCTCGGCGAACTTGTCTACCGTATGGGTACGGTGGTTGAACTGGTCCACCAGGTCGCGGAAACGCAGTACCGGGCCGGCAATCAGGTGCGGGAAAATCGCCACAAAGGCCGCGAAGTCCACCAGGTTATGGGTGGCTGGGGTGTCGCCGCGGTAGACGTCGATGATGTAGCTGATGGACTCGAAGATGTAGAAAGAAATCCCGATCGGCAGCAGGATGTGCGTGAGCACGAAGGGCTCCATACCGAACGAGGTGATGATGGCGTTGAGGCTGTCGACGCCGAAATTGGCGTACTTGAAATAGCCGAGTACGCCGAGGTCCACCGCCACGCCGAGGAGCAGCCATTTCTGCGCAGTTTTCGTGCGCACTCCGGCCGCGCCGATGCGCAGTCCAATCCAGAAGTTGAACACTGTCACGACAGCGAACAGCGCCAGGAAGTCGATGCGCCACCAGGCATAGAAGATGTAGCTAGCGACCAGCAACAGCAGGTTTCGATAGCGCGTTCCGACCAGGTAGTACAAGCCGAGGAAAATCGGCAGAAACAGGAACAGGAACACGTTGGAAGAAAAAACCACGCTCTCAATCTCCTTTTGAATGATCGTCGTTGCCCTAAGGAGCCCATGCGCCAGGCGCAGCCCGGCGCAAGGCTCCATCAGGTCAATCGGCCTTGGCTTGCATCACGCTTGCTGGTTTGTCCGCCCTGCGGCAGATCTTCGCCTCGACCTTCAGCCCCGGGGGCATGTCTGCCGGCATATCGATTTCAAGGGAGAGCAGCGTCTGCCCGGCCCACTCGGCGTCCTCACGCAAGCGGAAAACAAAGCGCCCGTCCGACTCGACTTCCCGCGACCGGCTGATCAACAGGTTTTCCCGCGAGCCGCTCATGTACCAGACGGTACTGCGCAAATCACTGATCCCGGGCTCGCTGAACTGGATCTCGACGACGGCGTCCTCACTGCGGATCGGCTTGACCCCCGTGTTGACCAGCACCTCGTTCTTGCCTGGCCGCAGGGCCAGCTTCTGGTCTATGTCCGTCGTCACGTCCCGGCAACCGTTATCCAGCAGCGGCATCGCCTGGCGATAGAACGTCGCCATGGCCAGGTCGTAATAGCTGTTGACCTCCCAGATCAGTAGCTTCGGCGGTTTGTCCTGGAAGTCCTGGGTGCCGAGGTACTGCAGCATGGCACTGTGGAAGCCACCTCCTGTCACCGAGCGGTTATCCACGTCAACGTTGGCGTACTGTTTGAGGAAGCCGTCGAAGTTGTACTGTTCGGAACTGAAGCTGGTGCCGACCAGCACCACATCGGGCCGTTCGGTATCGCCAAACAGCTCATTGCTCTCTTCTTTAGGTTCCGTCACTGCGCGCGTGAAGTACTCATTGGCGTAACCACTGCCACAGATTTTGCCGAAGGCCTGGTTGAGTGAGCCGACCTTGTACAAGTTGCCTTCCGTGCGGGTGGCAAACTCCTTGCGCGCAATCCCCTTGAAAACCCCCGACTTACTCATCTCGGCGGCCAGCAACTGCGCGGTCAGCTCAGCGCCTTGCGGCGTCCAGTGGTTATCACGCTTGAAGAAAAATTTGCTGCGCACGTCGGCCGGCAGGTCCAGCAGCGCGGAGAGGTCCGGCACGCGTATCCCCAGGCTGCGCAGGCGCTCGATGGTAGCCCGGTAATTGCTGCGCGACAGTTCGGCATTGAAGCTGCTGCGCGCCTGCGGGTTGAGCATCTCAGTGACGAGCAGGCCACGCGGTGGCAGGTAGACCATCACCAGTTCCACGCCCCTGGCTTTGAGTGCATCACGCAGATCCTGCAGCAGTTTGAAACCCTCGGGCGTGGTGCCGATGTTGGTCATCAAGTCTATCTTGCTGCGGAAAAGCCAATCCTTTTGCCCTTGCACCAGTTGGGTGAAATCGCCCAGGTCACCGGTGTAGCTGCTGTCCTGCAGCGCCTGCGGGCAGATCTGGCAGCAGCGCTCGATCTTGTATTCGGGCGCCTCGGCAGCCAGGCTCAGGGAACTGGTGAAAAGCGTCGCAATAGAAGCGCACGCCAGCCACCCGTGGACAACGCGGCCCTTTGAACTCCGTTTCATTGTTTGTCACTCACTTGAAGTTGCGCCAACTTGTCGAGCGGCAGGACCAGCACGGCCTGCTTCTGTCGCACCAGCAGGTCGATGATTCGGCTCTGATCCTTGGCAAGCGCACCGAATATGCCGATGCCGCTGGGCTGGGTCGGCATCAGCATTTCCACACCGTAGAGCTTCACGCTTTGCGGCGACACGACTGAGATGGCGCCCGACTCGTTGCCGATCAGGCGACCGCCCACCACGGTCAGGGAGAGGTTCATGTCGAAGGGGTCGAGTACCAGGTCGCGGGGCGTGCCGACGAGGTCCTTGACGTGCCCGTAGATGCCGAGCAGGCCGTTGGCCACCGCGAGGTTTTCATAGAGCCCGACATTGGCGCTGTTGCGCACACGAATGCCGTGCCGCGCGTTGTTGAACGCCCGGTTGCCCCACAACAGGTTGTCGCCGCTCTCGTAGATGGTGATGCCATCGGAGCCGTTGCGATAAACCTCGTTGTTGGCCAGCACGTTATTGACGCTGGAGCGGTCGACCACGATCCCGGAGAGGGTGTTCTCGTAGGAGCGGTTGTTGAAGATCCAACTGTCGTTCACCTCGCGGGAGACGATGATGCCGTGCTTCTCGCGGGTGCCATAGGCGGTGTTCTCGGCAATGATCAAGCGCCGCGAGCGGTCGTGCGGGTCGATACCGTAGACCAGGTTATTGCGGTAGGTATTGCCCTTGAGCACCACGTCATAGGCTTCGTAACAGTAGAAGCCGTACCACATGTCGTCGAACATCGAGCCAATCAGCCAGCCGCTGGGATGGTCGCGCTGCATGGTCGGATGCATCGCCGGGCTGTACTGGGAGATGGATACGCCATAGGACTTGCTCGCGGTGTAGCCAAGACTCGATACCACCGAGTTGACGATGTAGGTCTCGGTACCGCCCCAAGCGTTGAGGAAGGGGCGGAACTTGCCCTTCTTCTTGAACCAGTCCTGCTGGTTTTCCGTCTCGCTCCAGGCCGTAAGCCGGGTGTACATGATGAACAGCTTGCCGTCGTTGATCAGGAACGCGCCGCGCTCGCTGGAGAGACGGAAGTCGCGGGTTTCGGCACCGACGTGCAGGGTCGCGCCCTGGCTGACGACGATCGGCAGGCGAGCGATGTAGATACCCGGCTCGGTCTCCTCGAAATACTTCTTCGGCAGGCTGCGGGCGAGATCCTTCAGCGTGACATAGCCACCCTCGATGAAAATCGCCTGGGGCATTTCACCCTGGCGCTTGACCCATTCACGCAGACGCTCATCGCCACCGGTGAACTCCACCAATTGGTCCGGGCCGATCATGCGCTTGAGCACCACGTTGCCAACGGGCTTGCGTACGATCCGCGCATTGGCCGCCTCGGCCGTATAGGGCGACAGATCGGGCAGCTTCGGCGGGTCAATCAGCAGCGGCTCGGCGGGAATGCTCGACACCTGGTAAGCGGGAGCGGCGTGTTCCCCGGCCGGTGCCACGACCGCCCACGCGAGGCTACCCGCGAGGACCAGGCCGGCGACCCAGCGGTGCCTGTTTCTTGTGTGTAAATACATAGCGTCCAACTCCATGGTCAGCTCGGCAGGCGGCATTCAGTAGCGCCAGACAAAATCAACGAATGCGCGGTGCATACTCGAATCCGTGCCTTTGCCGAAGGCATCGCCCGGAAGGAACAGCCCGCCCCGAAAGCGGACCAGCGCGGAGGATGCCTTCAGCCACTCCATCCCGGCCGGTATCTGCCCGCGGTTCAGGTAGCGCGTCACCACCAGGTCGACTTCTTGCCCGATATCCTTCTCGCCAGGCACCAACTGGGCCTTCAGGCCGCTGCTGCTGTCGGCCTGGTCATCCACCCGCCAGAAGCGGTGGTAGACCAGGCTGGCGTCGTAGTCCTCGCCCAACTGCCAGCCGCTGAACACGCTGGCCGCCTGCAGGTTGTTCATCTCACCGCGATAGGCTTCGCCGAAGCGGTTGATGGCACTCCCGGTGCCGGTGAATTTGGAGCGGTTGCTCTCCAGCCCGGTCTGTGTGAACTGCTCGGAGTCGTCGCCGTCGGAGCCGCCGCTGGCACGCATGTAGGTGGTACCGACGCGCCAGTTCTGGTCGATGTTCCAGCGCAGGCCAAGGTCGACCGCCCAGGCATCGACATCCTGGCTGAGCTGGCCGTCGGCCTGGCGCCGGCCGGCTACGGTGCTGGTGCGCAAGGTGTCGACGTTACCGGTCAGCCAAGTGGCGGCGACCCAGTAGCTGAGCGGTAGGTTGCTGCGCTCGTTGTAGAAATCCCCATTGAGTTCAGCCCCTAACCAGCTGAGTTCGCCGGTAGCGGTCTTGCTCAACTGATCCACAGAAGCCCCCTTGCCGGGCAGGTTGCCGCGATCATCGCTGTGATGGAGCTTCAGCCCGGCCCAGTGACCCGGCTGCCACTGCCAGGACAGGTCGGCCAGCAGGTGCAGGCGATCCTCGTCCTCGGGCGCCAGTTCATCCAGGTCAGTGCGGTAGTCACTGAAACGTTCGGCAATGCCGACGTGGGCACTGAGAAGGGTTGTCTCGAAGTTCCAGCGCAGGGCTTCGATATTGCTGTCCCACCACAGGCCGTCGGCACTGCGGATCTTCTGCCGACCGAGTCGCAAGGACTCTCCCGGATAAGCGCTCAGACCGCCATAGTCGACCCAGAACTCGTGCATGGCGAGGAACTGGTCCTCTCGCTCGCGGGCGTCGTTGGGGTCGAAGGTGTCGGATTCGCTGGTGTCCGACTCGATGGTGTCGGTGGCGAGGAACGCCTCGCCGAGCGCGAAGGTGCTCCAGTCGCCCTGACGGTTGAAGATCCAGGGCCGCACGCTGAGGCCGACGCCATTGAAGTCGCCGCCGTCGCGGGTACCCAGATCGAGGTCATCGATCGACTGCGCGGTGAGTTTGAGATTGGCGCCGTAAGACAAGCCGGGTTGCGGCTGCGCCCCAAGGACGACGGAACTGGCCAACAATCCGGCCATGCAGGCCAGCGTGGTGACTGGACGGTATTTCGAAGTCATAGCACTTCCTGCGCTTGATCAGCTTGATTCCTGGCGGTGACCTGCTGGCCACCGCGCGCCTCGATTTCACGAGCCAGCAGGCTCTCCACCTGTTGGTAGTCCTGCGCCTGCAGCCTCGGCGCCAGGCGCTCCATCAAAACCTGCCCCTGGGCCAGGCCCTGGCGCGACGCGAGCGTGGCGAAGGTGTAGCTGTAGACGGCATTGATCCGCACGCCCTTGCCCTCGCCAAACAGCTGGGCCAGCGCGATGTTGGCGCTCGGGTCGCCCGCACGGGCGGCAATCAACAGATGCTCCAGCGCCTTTTCCGGCTCGATGTCGCCCAGCGCGCCATCCCGGTACAGACGGCCCAGCAGCAGGTGTGCCTTGAGGTGGCCGGGCGCGGCCTGTAGCAGGTACTGCTCCGCCGCCCGCGGATCGGCCGGTACGACTTGGCCCTTGAGGTACAGCTGCCCGAGCATCAGCGCGGCGCGGCTGGAACCCGCCTCGATGCCTTTGTTCAGGTATCCGGTGAGTACGCCCGCATCCCCCTGGTCGGGGAAGCTCAGGACCAGCTCCGCCAAACCACACCACGCATCCGGGTAGGCCGGCGCAATACGCGTATAGAGCTCCTGGGCAGCCTTTGGATCCGCTTCGCCCAGGCTGCTGTCGGCCACGACCTTGGCAACGCCCATCACACGATCAGGCGACACCAGGCCGGCCTGGTAGGCCGACTCCAGCCGCGCCAGCAACTGCTGCTGGCTGTCTTTGTCGCCACGTCGCTGGTAGACCTCGGCCAGCTCGACATAGCATTCACTGGCCTGCTCCAGCCAGCCCTCACAGATGGCTTTGATCTCGTCCAGCTTCTGTAAGTAGTTGCCGCGCACACGGTACAGGAGCACCTTGCCGAGCCGGGCTTCGCCGATGCCTTGCGCCTGCCATTGCTCCAGCTCGCGTTCCAGCTCGCCGTCGGCAAGCTTTTGCGGATCCTGCAGCTGTAGCTGCACCAGCGGCAACAGTGTGCTGTAGTCGCCGGCCGCCAGGCTCTGGCGCAGCAGCTTCTCGGCCTCCAGGCGCTCGGCAGGGCTCGCCTGCGGCTTGCTCGCCAGCCATTTACCCAGCCGTGCTGGCGCCACCGGGGAGCGATCGAGGGCCTGGCGGTACAGCGTCTCGCCCTGCCCCCGCTGCTCGATCGAAGGACTGCGTATCAGCAGGTCGGCGAGGCCGATCTGGGCCTCGACGTACCCCTGGCTGGCGAGGACGCGGTAATTCTGTTCCGCGGTCGCGAGGTCACCACTGCCCTTGGCCGTCTTGGCCAACTGCAGGTCGGGCAACGCCACGCAACCGGCCAGCAGGCCGAGGCTGAGCGAGCTCAGCAGCCCGCATGCTAGTCCGGTGCTCTTCATTTTTCGAACACCAGGCTGTTACTGGCGAAAACGCCATTCAACGGGCGAATGCGCACGTCCACCGGACGCTTGGCCAGATCGCTGGCAAGCGGATCGTTTGGCTGGATGTGCACACGGATGTCCGAAGCCAGGCCGCCATCCTGCAGGGCGATGCTGGCGATCCGGCCGCCGCGTTCGACGGTCTCGCCGCCCACCAGGAAGCTCACCGGGGTGCCTGGTTGCAGCTTGTTGAACGCGCGGTACGGGAAGCGTGCTTCGACCGTGGCGACGCTGTCCACCGGCGCCAGCATGAACACCGGGGTGCCCTTGGGCGCTACCTGGCCATCACCCACCAGTTGGCTGACCACTTTGCAGTCACAGGGACTGGTCAGGGTGCCCTGGAAGCGTTTGTTGAACAGGCGCTCCAGGTTGTCCGGGGTCATCTCCGATTCCGGCAGGGCGCCCTTCAGGGCATCCAGCATGTTCGCCGTGAAGGTGGCCACCGGCGCGCCCTTGCTGACCGTGCTACCAACGGTGACCAGGCTTTGCACAGTGCCTTCACGCGGCATCGCGACCTGCGTGCCAGGCACGCTGACCTGGGCCGAGTCAGCGTGGGTGACGAAGTAGATGTCGTAGAACTGGTACAGCACGTAGGCGAAGGCAGCCAGGCCGGCGAGCAGGATCACCAGGGTTAAACCCATGGCGCGCAGGCGGCCGAGCAGGCTGAGCTTTTCATTGCCCTTGCCGCCACGGGCCTTGGTGAAGTTCTCGCGCTGGAGAATGCTGATCAGGCCACCGACATTCACCAGCTCGCCGCCGATCAAGGAGCTGATGATGTAGCGCAGCGCCGACATCTCGCGTGGACGCAGGTTGTGAAATTCACAGCCAACGCGCTTGCCGCCGATGATGGAGCGCACCTGGAATTCGACATCCATGGCGAAGCCGATGCCTTCCACTTTGAACATCAGCTTGCCGCGATAGAGCTTGCCCTCGACCACCGACTGACTGCCCTGCTCGAAGCTGAAGCCGCCCGCAGACAGGTCGATCAATTCGACTTCCTGGACGCCCCCCTGCTGGCCCTGGAACCGGACCTTCGCCGGCAGCTTCAGGCGCGCATGCTGACGCTGCGCCTCGGACTCATGCACCATATTGGCGTTGCCCACCGGGCTGATCACTGCACTCATAATTTTTTCCTTTCAAATTAGTAAGTTGAACCTGGCTTCAAGGTATTTCGGTCCTTTTCGCCGATCACACCACGAACATCAGCAAGGCAAGAAAGACGCTGCCCGCGGAGAAGGTCATAGCGCGTGAAGACCAGGTGTTGAACCAGCGCGAAAAGCTGGCCAGGTCCCGATTGAGCTTGGTGTTCTGGCGGGTCCAGGACTGCCGATCGAGGCGGAAAAAGACGTACACCTTCACCAGCGCGCCCATGATCTGGTTGTAATAGAGGATCAGCGGGTAGGCCGGCCCCACCTTGTGCCCCGAAGCCAGCAACAGCAGCGTCAGCGCCAGGCGAGTGAGGCCGATCCACAGCAGGTACACCATCAGGAAGGCGAAGCCGTACTTGAGGCTGGCAATGATCGCCACGGTGGGCCCCAGCAGGCTGGTCCACATGGATACGCGCTGGTCGGCCAGCACCAGGCAGGTGAACCAGCCCAAACGATTCGGACCAAGGCCCAGGGCCCGGGAGTTCTGCCGCAGGTTGTTGCCGTACCAGCGGAACATCAGCTTGCGGCTGGCCTTGATGAAGCTCTTTTCCGGCGGGTGCTCAACGGTGTTGATGGACGCGTCCGGCACATAGAATGTGTCGTAGCCCAGGCGCATCAGGCTGTACCAACTGGACTTGTCGTCGCCCGTGAGGAAGCGGAAGCGTCCGAGGCGCCAGTGCTCCAGATGGTCGCTCTCGACGTCGGCGATGAAGCCGGGATTGGTCACCACGCTGGTGCGAAATACCGACATGCGCCCGGTCATGGTCAGCACACGCTTGGACAGCGCCATGGAGCACATGTTGAGGTGGCGTTGGGCGAAGCGCAGCTTGTGCCACTCGCTCATGATGTAGCTGCCGCGCACTTCGCAGAACTCGTTGGTGGTCAGGCCACCGACATTGGGGAAAAGCTTGAACCAAGGCACGGTTTTCTTGACTACGCCCTGCTCCAGTACGGTATCGCCATCGATCACCGCCACCACCGCATCGTCGTCGGGCAGGTGCCGGGAAATGGCGCGGAAACCGTGGGCCAGGCCGTCGCGCTTGCCGGTTCCGGCGATGCGCACGAAGTCCAGACTGACCCGCTCCGGTGGGTTCATCTGCCGCCACAGGCTCTCGATCAACAGCTCGTCCGAACGCTCGACGATGGAACACACCACGGTGGTCGGGTAGCCGCAGGCGATGGCCTCGCGGATCACCGATTGATAGACCTGAGCGGTGGTTAGCGCCTCGATGCGAAAGCTGGTGACCAGCAGGAACACGTGGGACGGGGCCGCTTGCTCACCCAGCTGCCGCACTTTGCGCCGATACCAGGGGAACACCAGATAGAGGAAGATCATCCCCCGCACAAAATGCACGGCGCCCATGGAATAACGCCAGATGCCAATAACACCCAGCAGAAGAATGAAATCAACGGACTCCGGGTCGAAGGTGCTGCGTGGCAGCAGCAACGCCATCCCCATGAGCGTGGTTACCAGCAGTAACCACCCTGCGGCGCTGCGCAGGCGACTCTGAAAAACATCCATGTTTCGGACCTGTATGACTGATCGACAATATGGCAACAGGAGCGCCGCGCCTGTTGCCAGGGCGCCCCACGGGCATCACTGCAACGGCTCTACCAGCAGATACCCTCTAACCCGCTACCGCTGGACTTGCGCATAAACCCCACCAGGTCGAAGACCTGCTTGTCGGCGGGAGCCCGCTCTGCAAGGAACGCGAAGGCTTCATCGCCGTTGCCCAGGACGATCACGTCGGCATTGGCGACCACTTCGTCGAAGTTGGAGCGCAGCAACGACGATACATGGGGAATCTTCGACTCGATGTAGTCGCGGTTGGCGCCGTGAACACGGGCGTACTCGACGTTGCTGTCGTAGATGCTGAGGTCGAAGCCCTTGCCGATGAGCATCTCGGCCAGCTCCACCAGCGGGCTTTCACGCAGGTCGTCGGTACCGGCCTTGAAGGACAGACCCAGCAGCGCGACCTTGCGCTTGTCGTAACTGGCGATGATGTCGAAAGCTTTGCGCACCTGCGCGGCGTTGCTGCGCATCAGCGACTCGATCAGCGGCGACTCGACGTCCAACTGGCCGGCGCGATAGCTCAGCGCGCGCACATCTTTGGGCAGGCAGGAGCCGCCGAAGGCGAAGCCCGGGCGCATGTAGTAACTGGACAGGTTGAGCTTGCGATCCTGGCAGATCACCTCCATCACCTCACGACCGTCGACGCCGACCGCCTTGGCGATGTTGCCGATCTCGTTGGCGAAGGTGACCTTGGCCGCGTGCCAGACGTTGCAGGTGTACTTGATCATCTCCGCGACTTCGATGGTCTTGCGAATGATCGGCGCATCCAGCTCGCGGTAGATCTCTTCCAGCAGGTCGCCAGAGGTGCTGTCCAGCTCGCCGATCACCGTCATCGCCGGAAAGTCGTAGTCCTTGATCGCGGTGCTCTCGCGCAGGAACTCGGGGTTCACCGCCACGCCGAAGTCGGCGCCGGCCTTGAGCCCGGAGTACTGTTCCAGGGTTGGAATCACCACATTGCGCAGAGTGCCCGGCAGCACCGTGCTGCGTACCACGACCGTGTGACGGGTGGTCTTGAGCGGTAGAACCTGGCCAATCTGCCGGCACACCTCTTCGATGTAGGACACATCGAGGTCGCCGTTGCGCTTGCTCGGCGTCGGTGGTGCGAGGAAGGAAATATCGGTTTCGAGGACGGCCTCGCGAACATCCAGGGTGCCGCGCAGCCTTCCGCTGGCGACCCCTTGCTGCAGCAACTCGCCCAGACCCGGCTCGACAATGGGCGATTTTCCACTATTGATCATATCGATCTTCAGAGCCTGAACATCGACCCCGATAATCTGATGCCCTCTTGTCGACAAGCATCCGGCACATACCGCGCCGACATAACCCAGACCAAATATGCTGATTCGCATGCTACGAACGCTCCTTGCAACTTAAGGTCATGGAATGTCCCTATAACATTCCCGTATCCATTTACAGGCAACTTGAATCCACGACCTGCAAACAGTAGGACTGCGCAACTTGCGCCGCCCTATATACATCAACTTGATTAACTTCAATATCTCTTGTGAAAACCCACGCGGGCGCCAATTACCGCCATATAAGACAACGGTACTGGCAAGCACAAAACAGACGATAGACAACGTGAGTGCGGCGCTACTGAAGCTGCGAGATCCCGCTGAGCAGCTGTAGGCCGGGACATATGGTGAGCACTTGGACAAAGCAAAGCAATAGAGAAACTAAAAATAAATCACAAAGAATGACTTTAATTTAATGACGCCAAAACAACGACACCCCAGCCATTTAATAGTAATGGCAAAGTTAGTTGTCAGCTTTATGACGGCAGTATATTTACGCTAACCAAACTGAACTAACGCGCCGTTTTTCTTGCCATATTAATGACGACTAAAATATGACGCGCGATGCTATTTTTATGGCGCCGCTTTTTCATCAATACTTCAATGCCAAGGATTCTTGCGACGGGCAGTTGCGCGATGTCTTTGGAAAAGGGGGGCTGAAGTAGTGTGTTGCCGCTGACCGGGAATTGATCCATCAATGCCAGCAAGGGAAAAAGCGCATTCGCCATGACTAAGCCAAACTCAGAATCGCGCCGCGACCTTCAAGGGCCGGTCTGCGACTGGAAATGGTCGGCTGTTGAGTTGATGCGCGGGCGCTAGATGGCAACGGCCCTATCAGCGCTGCCACACCTATGCCTCAATGATGCTTTCTGCTGGCGAATCCAATCTGGCTGCAAAGCAACTCGAATCGATCCAGGATCATCATCTTGAAGGACATCCCGACCCATAGCGGACTCTCAGACAGTAACTATGAGTAATTTTGACCGTCTTAAGGTTTCAGATCCCATGCCTTGAGTTTTTTTGCAGCGGTTCCGAAAGGCCCCAACTGGTACACGGCCGCACCGGCTGGTGAGAAGACAAATGACTGGAATGGCTCGGCATTCATTTTGTCGAGATAGTCACGGGGAGCAACTCCCGTGCTCACATGAGGATTGAAATTCTCGCCAGACATTTTCGGGACAAATGTTGATACGTACTGGATGAGCGCCGCGTCACTGCCGGGATCGTCGTGCGCAGCAGTGAACGCTTCAATCGGGCCGGCTTCTACGGTGAACGGCTCCACGGCGGCAATCATGTCCGCTTGCAGCTTGATGATTTCCGCCGTTGGCTTCGCGCAAATGCCGGCGACCCCGAGCGCTCCAGCGGGCGCGTAGTAGTATTTGAACGCCTCCAGCTTCATTGCTTTGACGTTGGCACTGACGAGAACTTTTTCCGCAGCGGCATAGACCTTGTCGAGATCCTCCGTGCGGACGAATCGCTGAATCAGCGTTATATGTGGACGGTGCTCGGCATCCAGAGCGAAACCTTTCGGGAACACCGCGAGCAGGCGGGCGTTATTGGCGTCGGCATATTTGAGCATTGTGCTGTCTGGTTCCAGGAGGATATCGATGGCGGTGACCCTGGACTGCGCGGCCGGGAAAACTGTTTTCCAATCGTTCTTCATGCTGACCACAGTCCAACCGCTCGACTTCGCCTGCTCATCCAGTGCCACTGGGAAAGCACCCAGTTTGACGTCCGGCAATCCACGAGCCGGACCATAGGCGAATTCACGCGTCGCATCGTCGTGTAGCACAAGCAACTCGAAACGCGCACCGCTGCCGCCTTGCGTATATTCCAGCATTTCTTTGTCGCCGCGGGAGTTACCAAAGGCGGCAATAGGACGGCGGCCAATATGCTGATTGATGCCGACCGGTTTATCGCTCTTGTCATCATTGAAATTGAGTTCTGACAGGCGTTCGAGCACCGGCTTGCCGTCACGCAGTTCAAATTTCGTCTTGACGCTGCTGCCAATGATCTGTTCTGGCGGGATGTCGTACACCTGCTCGGTCCACGGCCGCATGAACTCAATGCCACCACCTGACACGATGAAGTTCTTGAAACCGTTCTCGCGCAAATAGGCGAGAAGTTCGAGCATGGGTTGATAGGTCATGTCGGTAAAGCGCTTGCCGGTCTCCGGATTTTTCGCCGTCGCGATCCAGTCCTTGACGATCTTCTCGAACTCAATCGTGGTCATGCCCGTGTGGGTGGCCATCACTATTTCAAGCAGCGCGTGGTCGCCCCCCGCCAGGGCGGTTTTCACATCCCCCTTGAGCAGCGACGCGAACGGCTCCTTGGTTTTCCACTCGGGGTGCTGAGCGCCAAGTACCTTTACGCGGTCGAGCGCGAAGTACAACTGAACAGGCAGTGGCTGCTCGCTCCAGAGCGTACCGTCGTTGTCGAAGGTGGCGATGCGTTCCGGCACCGGCACAAAGTCTGGCGAACCCGGCTGGGTGACCTTCTCGACGAAAGTCACGATGGACTGTTTGGCTTTACCATCATTCCAGGAGGGAAGTGGATCCGCGGACTGAGCGCCGAACGCGGTCAACGTCAGCGCACAAGCCAATATGGCGGCCAGAATCGTTTGTACTCGTATGGCTTTCATCAGTGCGGCACTCAAAATAGAGACCGCACCCAGTGGAACGGATGCGGCTCAGTTAGCAGGCTCAGCGCTTCATATGGCGGACATCATTAATGCTCTCCTTGCGACATCTCTTCGACCTGCCTTTGCATCTTCGATAAGTTGAACGAGCCTGGCGTCTGGCTCGGTGGGTAGTCCTTCATCGTCATCAGGAACTTGCCGACCATTTCGGTGATCGGCACGATGGCGTAAACGTGATCGATCCACCAATCGTTGTAGGTGTTGGAGTTGTGCTGGGCTTTCTCAAACGGATCGCGGCGCAGATTGAAGATCAGTGGCGCACGCAGTTCGACGAAAGGTTCGCGCCAGAGGTCCATGGTTTCTGCGCGGTTTTCCATGAAAACCACCTTCCAGTCCTGAAAGCGAGCAGCGACGATCTCACCGATGTCATTCACATAGATGAACTCGTTGCGCGCAGACTCTTTTGTCTTGCCAGTGAAGTAATCGAACTGGTTGTAGCCATCGATATAGTTCCTGTAGGTACGACCGTTAAGCGCTACGCCCTTGAGCAGCTTTTCCTTGATATCCGGCGCGCCAGCGATGGCGGCGAACGTCGGTAGCCAATCCTCGTGCGCCACGATGCCGTTAAGCGTAACCCCCGCGGGGAAATGACCTGGCCAGCGCACAAACATCGGTACCCGGTAGGCGCCTTCCCAGTTGGTGTTCTTTTCACTGCGAAAGGGCGTGGTACCTGCATCAGGCCAGCTGTTGTAGTGCGGACCGTTATCCGTTGAATACTGGACAATGGTGTTGTCGGCGAGGCCGAGATCGTCGATGACCTTGAGTAGTTCGCCGACTTGCATGTCATGCTCGACCATGCCGTCGCTGTATTCATCCTGCCCGGAAATGCCGCGATGTTCGGCCTTCACATGAGTGCGAAAGTGCATGCGTGTGCCATTCCACCACACGAAGAACGGTTTACCGGCTTTAGCCTGACGCGTAATGAAATCCTTGGCGGCCTCGACGGTTTCTTCATCGATGGTTTCCATGCGTTTCTTGGTGAGCGGGCCAGTATCCTCGATAGTCTGGCCACCCTTACCGTCCGCAAAAGTATGAAGCACACCGCGCGGACCGTATTTCTTCAGGAACGCAGGATCTTTCGGATAGTCCAGGTTCTCTGGTTCCTCTTGAGCGTTCAAGTGGTAGAGATTGCCGAAGAACTCATCGAAGCCATGCATGGTCGGCAAATGCTCATCCAGGTCGCCTTCATGGTTCTTGCCGAACTGGCCAGTGGCGTAGCCCTGACTCTTCAGGATCGTGGCCATGGTCACATCGGTCTTCTGCCAGCCTTCCTTCGCACCGGGCAGGCCAACTTTGGTCATGCCGTTGCGGATGGGGACGGAACCTCCGATGAAGGCCGCACGTCCGGCGGTACAGCTTTGCTGGGCGTAGTAGTCGGTGAAGCCCAGGCCTTCCTTGGCGATACGGTCGATGTTAGGCGTCTGGTAGCCCATCATGCCTCGATTGTTATAGCTGATGTTCTCGATGCCAATGTCATCCCCCCAGATAACGAGGATGTTGGGTTGATTGGACTGTGCAAAGGCTGTGATTGACGACAGAAAAATACTTGAGGCGGCGAGCAGCATTACCGTTCGTTTCATGGCTATTACTCCTGAGGAACAATTGCACCGAGCACGCTCATTTTTCGCAGGTTGTTGTAGTGCCGAATGCGCGGAATACCGTTGAATCGATGTTGTTTTTCGACATTGCCGGGTTGCCGGCTCATTTAGGTCGCTGCTCTACCAAACCATGTCGCCGCAGTGGGCAACCTGTTTTAACGTCGGCTGAGTTTTCACGCTGCCGCTACAGACGGATCTGATTTAAATCAACCAACCGGCTTTTACACGATTGGAGACGGGGGCCGATGTAGGTCATCGGCAAATGGTGAGCTTGACGTCGCGAGTCAGCTTCTTTGAGCTGTACTAAAACGCTACACCGATGCGATCAAGAGGTATCGTGCTTTGTGTTGCATGGGCAATTTGAATGATCACTATTGGCCGATTTCTACCTGTCGTGACCGGCTGAAAACGGCCAACAGCGACCCGCCGATTCCAGAAGAGAAATCACAGGTACATATCTTCAATCTGAAGTCAGTCAAAAGAAGGGCTGTCTTCAACCGGTATTCCGGCCAGGAATACGCCCATGAAAATCATAAATTTTATTTTTCTCTTTGGATCTCGTAGCGTGTCTCCTTCTGCATAAGGAGATGACCCTGTGAGTAATTCCCGCCTGCGCTTGTATGTTGACTCTCAATTTTCCAGCCCCTATGCCATGTCGGCTTTCGTGGTACTCCGCGAAAAGGGCATCGAATTTGAAATGAGCCCGCTAGACCTCGAAGCGTCTGAAAACCAGTCGGAGGTCTATGCCAGCCTCTCGCAGACCCAACGGGTACCCACACTTGTGCACGGGGACTTCGCCTTGTCTGAGTCGTCGGCGATCACTGAGTACCTGGAAGATGTTTTCCCCCAGGCACCGGTGTACCCACAAGACCGTTTGCTGCATGCAAAGGCACGACAAGTCCAAGCATGGGTGCGCAGTGACCTGCTGCCCATTCGGCAGGAGCGTTCCACATTAGTTGTGTTTTATGGCCTCAAATCAAAGCCCTTGTCGCCAGCTGCCGAGTCGGCAGCGCGCAAGCTGTTCGGTGCCGCGCAAACGCTGCTTGGCGACAATCCCGAGTACCTGTTCGGCCAATGGTCGATCGCCGATGTGGATCTGGCCTTGATGCTCAACCGGCTGATACTCAATGGTGACTGCGTACCACCCGTGCTGGTGGAGTACGCGCAGCGTCAATGGCAACGACCAACCGTACAGGAGTGGGTCAGATTGCAACGTCCTCCGATGTAGTCGGCACACGTATTACTTATGGACCGTGACTTATTTTTAGAGAGAGGGTGTCAGGCTCGTTTCAGAAAATAGGCCAAAATACTGCCTGTCCTTTCACCGCACACAGCTTGGGTCGATAGTGAGCCCTACACGACAGGTGGAATCGGCCCAGGTTTGTGTAAAAACAGCTTCCAAGGTCGACGGAGTACGTTTAAGGCCATGTGTTGAATGCAGCCTGGAGATTCTTGGTATGGTGCGAGAAGCTCGCTCTTTTAAGGACAAAAAATGATTTCACATGTATTCATCGGAGTGAATGACTTCAATCGAGCATTTGTGTTTTATCAAGGGGTCATGCAGATACTCGGACTTGATCTCAAGTTCACAGACCTTGAACGCCCATGGGCTGGCTGGAAACACCCCGACACGGCGCGCCCTCTTTTCGTGGTGGGCAAACCGTTCGACGGTGAATTTGCGACGCCAGGAAATGGGCAAATGATTGCGCTGCTGGCACCTAATCGGCAGATCGTACACAACGCGCATGCTTTGGCGTTGGTATTGGATGGAACATGCGAAGGCGCTCCGGGACTACGCCCCGAATACCATCCGAATTTTTATGGGGCGTACTTTCGAGACCCTGAAGGAAACAAGCTTTGCGTCTGTTGTCACGATCCGAATAGTTCAAGTGTCGGATCTATTTTTGGCTGACCTCGTGAGCAAACATTGTCGAGAGACGAAATCAAACGTCTGCTCCTGGCCGATTTCTGCCTCTCCGGAAGGGCCGCAAACCCAAAGCTGCCTCTCATGAAGCGGCAAAAATGGCTTCATTGGCGAAAGGCAGTCAGGATTGCCCGCTTCTGGAAAACCAGGCGGCGATCACTCATTGCTCATCTGGGCCAAAACGCGCTCACGCTGACAGATTTCTTCTTCCACTGCTCTCACCTCCCTCATGTAAGCCTCTACCGCCGGTGGCAGTGAGCGCTCTTTAAGGTAGATGAAGCCATAATGGGTACGCAGTGCGAGGTCATGGGTGGGTAACGGCACGATTTCTCCTGCCCTGATTTGCGGCTCAAACGTCGATAAATTCCCCAAGGCAAGGGCATTACTGCTCTCGACGAATTGAACGATTTGCATGGGCACATCTATTTCGATGGCCGGTACAAAGTCCCCCGTCAGCGCATCATAAGCGCCGGCACAGCCCAATGTTGCCGGTAGCAAATGGGTCGCCAGTCGCAGCGGTATGCGCGAGGCCACCCACGGGTAATCGAGTGTTTGCGCCAACGTTGGTGATCGTTTTTGCGAAAGCAACGGATGGCCTGGACGACAAAACAGGCGGCCCTCATGCTCGCCGAGCAACTCACAGGTGAACTCTTCCTGGCCTTGTAAGGTGCTGATTTCGGCGATCCCCAGGTCCACTGTGCCGCTGGCTACCTGATGAGCAACCTCACGCCAGCCGGCGACATGGGCAGTGATCCTGATCTGCGGATGCCGGGCATGCAGTCGCGCGATGCTGGCATAACCGCTGGTGACGCTTGGGTAGGGACCCAAAGCCACTTTCAGTGCGCCGATATCCCCGCCCGCCAACAAGGCGATGTCGCGGCGCAAATCCTCCTCAACCATCAGCATACGATGGCTTTTTTCATGCAGTAACCGACCAAACGCCGTCAGCACGACGCCCTCTGGGCGTCGGTCGAACAGCGTGACCCCGAGTTCGCTCTCCAGCAATTGGATGCTTTTGCTCAGCGCCGGTTGAGAAATGCCCAACGTTTTAGCTGCCCGACCAAAGTGCGCATGTTCAATCAGCGCCAGAAACTGGCGTAGACGGCGTGGGGTCATGTCATAACCTTTATGTTATCTAAAATCGTTAAAACTGAATTTTTCGCAATCGAATGAATATGCTATTCCTTTGCCGGAAGGGTCAAGCGGCAAACGCCTGAAAGGTTGCGCTGCCGACGCTCTTTGACACCCCCTCTTGGCGCAGGAACCTACTCATGTACAACAAGACCTTCCATCTCGCCCTAGCGATTACGCTTGGCAGCAGCTTCAGCCCTGCGATTTTTGCCGCTGATGAAAATGGCGCAGTTACCGATCCCGCTTCCATCAAGAACGGGCACTTCGACAGCAACGGTAAAGCACCTTCGTCTTACACGATCGAAGCCCAGAATGGAGTGCGCAAGACACTTCCGTTTGCGGACAAGCGTGACTTTGAAGAAGCCAGGAAAGGCTTTATCGCCGCACCGGCCTACAACAAGATCATGGCCGAGAGCGGGAACGTTGCCTGGAACATGGGCAGCTACAACTTTCTGTTGGACGGCAAGGACTACGACAGTATCAATCCGTCCCTGCAACGCCAGGCGGTACTCAACATGGCCTTCGGTCTGTATGAGGTAGTTCCGGGGAAAATTTATCAAGTGCGCGGGTTTGACCTAGCGAACATCACCTTCATCAAAGGCGATACGGGCTGGATTGTGTTCGACACCCTCCTCTCGAAGGAAACCGCCAAGGCTGCACTGGATTTCATCAATGAAAAACTAGGCACGCGGCCCGTCGTCGCGGTGGTGATTTCGCACTCCCATGCTGACCATTTTGGTGGCATTCGAGGGGTGGTCGATGAGGCTGATGTGCGCAGTGGTAAGGTACCGGTGATTGCCCCGGAAGGTTTCATGGAGCACGCCGTGGCTGAAAACGTCTATGCCGGCAACGCCATGAACCGTCGGGCGTTCTTGCAATATGGCGTGCTGTTGCCGCACAGCGCTTATGGTCATGTCGACATGGCGATTGGTAAAAATGTCTCCAATGGCAACATGGGGCTGATTGAACCCAACCGCTACATTGCGAAAGATTTCGAGACCATGACCATCGACGGTGTCGAAATGGAGTTTCAGAGCACGCCCGGCACCGAAGCGCCCGCGGAAATGAATACCTGGTTTCCACAGTTCAAGGCCTTCTGGGCGGCCGAAAACATCACGGGCACCATTCACAATATCTACACCCTGCGCGGTGCTCTGGTCCGAGACCCACTGGTCTGGTCGAAGAACATCAACAACGCCCTGTATCGCTACGGCCAGCAGGCCGAAGTCATGTTCGCCGCACACAACTGGCCACGCTGGGGCAATGAGCGTATTCAGGACGTCATGCGCGGGCAACGCGACGCCTACGCCAACCTGAACAACGCCGTGCTGCACGCGGCCAACCAGGGCGTCACTATCAACGAAATCCACAACGTCTACAAACTGCCCGACAGCCTCAAAAACAACTGGGCGACCCATAGCTATCACGGCTCCGAGGAGCACAACAGCCGCGCCGTGATCAACCGCTACCTGGGTTACTGGGATGCCAATCCGGCGACGCTGATGCCGTTGTCACCCAAGGACTCGGCACCGCTGTACGTGGAAATGATGGGGGGAGCCGACAAGATTATGGCCAAGGGTAAATCCTTGTTCGATCAGGGTAAGTACCGTGAAGCCTATGAAATCCTCAATAAACTGGTCTATGCCGAACCGCAAAACAGCAAGGCCAAGGACTTGTTGGCAGACGTCTATGAACAGGTCGGCTATCAAAAGGAGAGTGCCGGGGTGCGCAACAGCTTCCTTGCTGCGGCGTACGAATTACGCCATGGAGTGCCCAAGGGATTGCCGCCCAAAACCAGCGGGCCTGACATGATCCGCGCCATGAGTACAGAGTTATGGCTGGAATACCTCGGCATTGCCCTAGATGGCAGCAAAGTCGCTGATCAACACTTCGTGTTTAACCTGAAGACGCCCGACAACGGCGAGCAATTCGTGGTGGAGTTGAGCAATTCGACACTGACCAGTATCAAAGGGCAGCAAGCCAAAAACGCCGACCTCACCATTACCCTCGACCGCTCTGCGCTTGAGGGCGTAATGGCCAGAAAAACAGGTTTCGATCAACTTGTCGCGGCCGGCAAAGCCACCTTCGAAGGCAATCGAAAACCTTTCGAACTGTTGATGGCAGCCATGACTCCATTCACCCCAACCTTTGAGCTACTGCCTGGCACAAAGCAGTAATCGATCAGGGAGGCGTGCTTCTCCTGCCACAGGGTGATGCACGTCCGCCAACCCACCTGCATCAAAGCAATCCTCAATAAAGACTACGCAAAGGACTTCCATGAACGCTGCGCTGAAAAGTATTTCCTGATCATCTCGTTCCTGACCGTATGCAGCATCGCGCTGATCTATGGCATAAGCCCGATCGGGTTTGCCCGTACCAGCCAGACAATATCCCCCATCTGCTGATCACGTTTACATAGGCGATAAGGATCGTCAGGGCCAAGACGCAGGCTGCAAAAGGGCCTGAGTCGACCAAGACGTTAGCTGGGAGGCGCACCGTGAAGTTGCTGGCTCCGGCGCGAGAACCGTTGATCAAGCAGAAGGAGTTGACCTTCCTCGCTGGCGGCAGGGTGTTTCTCAATACAATCACCGGAGAGCCCTGGAAGCATGCCGGATACATCTACCGGGTAATCTGGATGCCAGCCATGAAGAAGTCAGGTGTTAGGTGGCGGCGACCCTATCAGAGTCGCCACCACCTATGCCTCGATGATGCTTTCTGCGGGCGAGAGTCCAATGTGGGTCGCCAAGCAGCTCGGCCACAGAGACTGGACCATGATCGCCAAGGTGTATGGTCGCTGGATGCCCTCCGCTGATGTCGGAGCCGGAGGGCGAGCCGAGGCACTTTTTGCCGGTAATGCCAGCATTATGACAACATCTCCTCTAGACGCCGCGAATTAACTCGAAACGGTCCAGGTTCATCACCTTGGTCCAGGCCGCCACGAAGTCCTTGAGGAACGCCTGCTGGCCGTCGCTGCTGGCATACACCTCAGCCAGCGCACGCAGTTGCGCGTTGGAGCCGAAGACCAGGTCGACGCGGGTGGCGGTCCATTTCACGGCCCCGCTTTTGCGGTCGCGAGCTTCGAAGGTCTCGTTGCTGTCCGAAGTGGGTTTCCACTTCACGCCCATGTCCAGCAGGTTGACAAAAAAGTCGTTGCTCAAGGTTTGCGGCCGCTGGGTAAAGACGCCGTGGGCGGTGTGGCCGACGTTGGTGTCGAGTACGCGCAGGCCGCCCACCAGGGCCGTCATTTGCGGGGCCGTGAGGCTCAGCAATTGCGCCTTGTCGATCAGTAACGCCTCGGCCGACACCCGGTATCGGGTCTTGAGGTAGTTGCGAAAGCCGTCGGCGATCGGTTCGAGGAAGGCGAACGACTCGACATCGGTCTGCTCCTGGCTGGCATCCATGCGTCCCGCCGTGAACGGCACCGTCAGGCTGTGCCCGGCGTTTTTCGCCGCCTGCTCGATGCCGGCGCTGCCGCCCAGGACGATCAGGTCCGCCAGGGAGATTTTCTTGCCCGTGGTCTGGGCGTTGTTGAACTCGCGCTGCAGCGCTTCGAGTTTGCCCAGCACCTGGGTCAGTTGCTCGGGTTGGTTGGCCTGCCAGAACACCTGTGGCGCCAGGCGCAGGCGCCCGCCGTTGGCGCCGCCGCGTTTGTCCGAGCCACGGAAGGTCGAAGCCGCGGCCCAGGCGGTGGACACCAGTTGCGCCACGCTCAGGCCCGAAGCCAGCAGTTTGCCCTTGAGCGCGGCGACATCGGCGTCGTCGACCAGGGCGTGATCAAGCGCAGGGATCGGGTCTTGCCACAGCAGCTCTTCGTTGGGCAGTTCCGGGCCGAGGTAACGCGAGAGCGGGCCCATGTCGCGATGGATCAGCTTGAACCAGGCGCGCGCGAAGGCATCGGCCAATTGCTCGGGATTGTCGAGGAACCGGCGGGCTATTTTTTCGTAGATCGGATCAAAACGCAGGGCCAGGTCCGAGGTGAGCATGGTCGGGTTGCGCCGTTTCGAGGGGTCATGGGCATCGGGTATGGTCCCGGCACCGGCTCCGTTTTTCGCCGTCCACTGGTTGGCGCCCGCCGGGCTTTTGCTTGGCTCCCAGTCGAAGGCAAACAGGTTTTCCAGGTAGTTGTTGCTCCAGCGGGTCGGCGTGGTGGTCCAGGTCACTTCCAGGCCGCTGGTGATGGTGTCGGCCCCCTTGCCGGTGCCGAAGGTGCTTTTCCAGCCCAGGCCCTGCAACTCAAGGCCGGCGGCTTCCGGTTCGGCGCCGACATGCTCGGCCGGCCCTGCACCGTGGGTCTTGCCGAAGGCGTGGCCACCGGCGATCAGGGCCACGGTTTCTTCATCATTCATGGCCATGCGCGCGAAGGTTTCGCGGATGTCCTTGGCCGATGCCAGCGGATCCGGGTTGCCCTCAGGGCCTTCCGGATTGACGTAGATCAGGCCCATTTGCACGGCGGCCAGTGGGTTCTCCAGGTTGCGCCCCTGGTCGGTGCGGCTCTCTTCCTCGCCATGCAGGTCGGGCTCGGCCACCAGGGTGCCGTCGCCGGGTGCCTGCATTGGCTCCTGCCCCTTGCCGTAGCGCGTGTCACCGCCCAGCCACTGGTTTTCCGAGCCCCAGTAGACATCTTCATCCGGCTCCCAGACGTCCGCTCGCCCGCCGGAAAAACCGAATGTCTTGAAGCCCATGGACTCCAGCGCAACGTTGCCGGTGAGCACGATCAGGTCGGCCCAGGAGATGTTCTGCCCATACTTCTGCTTGATCGGCCACAACAGGCGCCGGGCCTTGTCGAGGCTGACGTTGTCCGGCCAGCTGTTGAGCGGGGCAAACCGCTGCTGCCCGGAGCCGGCCCCGCCCCGCCCATCACCGGTGCGGTAGGTGCCTGCGGCGTGCCAGGCCATGCGCACAAACAGCGGCCCGTAGTGGCCGAAGTCCGCCGGCCACCAGTCCTGGGAGTCAGTCATCAGGGCGTTGAGGTCTTGCTTGAGGGCTGCAAAGTCGAGGCTTTTGAACGCCTGTGCGTAGTTGAATCCCGGGGCCAGCGGGTCGGACAGCGATGAGTGCTGGTGCAGGATGTTCAGGTTCAGTTGGTTCGGCCACCAGTCGCGGTTCTTCGTGCCACCGCCAGCGGCGTGATTGAACGGGCATTTCGATTCAGTTGCCATGTGTGAGCTACCTTTGGTCGAATTCATCCAGCTAACTGGCCCAGGATGGGCCCGATACAGCGACGAGCGAAATCAATGACATAGGTTGCAGGACCGAGAGTTCGATCAACCGATCGGGAGGGTCACACGGCAAAACATGAGCGCGGCAAGCAATTTGCCAGCAACGGTGACCAACGTTAGGCCTGGTAAACGTGCAACGTCTTCCTCTCTCCTAGTCAGCGCCATTCCGGCCGGCTCGCGCCAGCTCAAAATTAAGGCTAGTCCCCCGCCAAGGGCAGGGCAAATAGCGTCAGTATTGATTGGCGATAGCGATAATCTTTTATCGCCGGTCATGGAGCCGTGCAAGCATCAAGCCTGTCAGCGTTCTGCTGTCCGGACGAGGTCCCGACCATGAACACCCGCGCACGCCCCACGGCGTTCCACGAAGCGGGCCATGCCCTGGCTTTCTGGTGGAATGAGCGGCCTATCGAACGGGTCACCGTCCGCACCCAGGCCGAGGCCGCCAGCGGCCCGATGCTGGATCTGCATGGCAATCTGCAGCAGGTCGAGGGGCTGGTGGAGGCCAGCTATTTTGTCCTGCGCCCGTCCGGCGAGGCCCCCGGCGTGGCGGAATACCTGCCGTCGATGGTGGAGTGGATCGAGCGTGACCTACTCAACTGTTTTGCCGGCCCGATAGCCGAAGCGATCTACCGGCATGCCCCGCCCGAGCAGTTCTTCAAAGGCAGCGGCCGAGGGGACTGGGTGCGGGGCGAAGAGTTGATCAGCCTGCTGCCTGCGCGAAAACTGCTCGACGCCCACTCCCGCGCCATCGCCCGCTCCCACTGCCTGGTGCAGCGTTACTGGCCGGCGGTCAGCGCGCTGGCGCAACGGCTACAGACCGAGGGCACGGTCGACGGGCAAACCATCACCGCCTTGTTGTGGGAACTCAGTGAGGAATCGCCCGAGCGCCGCGATCACACCCTGGCAAGCCTCGACCGGACTGGCGCTTGACTGACCGCTTGTAGGCGCGAGCCTGCTCGCGAAGAACCCGAGGACGCCGCACAGCGCCAGGCTGGGCCTGTCTCCTGGCAGCGGACGCCAAGAAGCTGGTTATCCAGCCTTCACCTGCCCCCACCGCTCATTCCAAGCCCTCCTGCAACAGCGCCTGCCTCACCGCCGGGCGCTGGTAGACCCGGGTGTACCACGCCTCGAGATGGCTCAATCCATCGAAGTGAATATCGGCCTTGTAGAAGGAGCGCAACCACTGCGCCTGTCCCCAGCCGATGAGGGCGAACAGGTAGGCATCGGCGACCGTAAACCGCTCACCGAGTAAATACTCACGGTCCGCCAATTGCTGGTCGATCCAGGCAAAACGCAGTTCAAGCTTGGGTTTGGCGGTGTCCACATACTTGCCGGCCAGCCCGGCATACAACAGTGGAATAAAACCTTTGTGGATCTCCGAAGAGAGAAAACTCAACCACTCCTGCAACCGGTAACGCTCCAGCGTGCCATGGGCCGGCGCGAGCCCGGATTCGGGCAGCTGATCCGCCAGGTACTGCACGATCACCGGCCCCTCACGCAACCGCGTGCCGTCGTCCAACTCCAGGATCGGCACATAGCCCAGCGGGTTGACCTGCAGATAATCACCCTCGCCCGCCACGGTGTGCTGGCGGTGATCGACCTTGAGCAACCGGACGTCCAGCCCCAGTTCATTGATGACGATGTGCGGCGACAGCGAGCAACTACCGGGGATGTAATACAGCTTCATGGGCGACTTCCAAAAATGGGTGAAGCCACATTCTTGGCGATCAGGTATATAAACGGAAGAAGGCAGTTTTTTATCATCTAGGTACATAAAATATACCTGCTAGCCCCTGAGGAAGACTCGATGAAACACAACGTGACCGGCTGCTCCGTCGAAGAAGCCATGCGCCTGCTCGGTGGCCGCTGGCGGTTGCTGCTGGTGTCCTACCTGCTTGATGGCCCCAAGCGCTTCAATCAACTACGCCGTGACGTCCCCGGGATCTCTCAGCGCATGCTGACCCTGGACCTGCGTGCCCTGGAAGACGTCGGCCTGATCAAGCGCACGGTCTACCCGACTGTCCCGGTCAAAGTGGAATATGAACTGACCGAAGACGGCAACCGTCTGCGCCCCGTGGTGGCGGTGATGCAGGAATTTGGCGTATGGCTCAAGCTCAGCGGCCGCGCACGAATGCCGGTGGAGGCTGCGGGACTGGAGACACAGGGGGTGAACCAGGGTTAACCCGGGCTGTGGCAGACTGCGGCAAGACCGGCACGGCACAAGCCGCCACGCACCACCAGGACTGCTCAAGCAAGGAGAGGCAAGCCCATGCCAACCGTCAGCGTTCGCCCACTGCACATGACCGACATTCCAGCCTTGCTCAGATTTGAAATCACCAACCGTGACTGGTTCGAATCGCAGATCGATCCGCGCGCCGCGGACTTCTATTCAGTGCAGGGCATTACCGCGCACGTCGAGGACTATCTGCGCGGTTTTGCCGAAGGGACCTGGCAGCCCCTGGTGCTCGAAGAGGCCACCCAAGGCATCGTCGGGCGGGCCAACCTCAAAGACATCGACTCGACCCGGGGCTGTGCGGAAGTCGGTTATCGGATCGATCGACGCTTCTGCGGCCAGGGCCTGGCCACTCTGGCCCTGCAGCAACTGATCCACGAGGCACGGGAGCGCTGGCAGCTGCAGTACCTGGTGGCGGATGTGTACACACGCAATGTCGGCTCAAGCAAGGTGCTTGAACGCTGCGGATTTGTCCTTGAGCCGCCTCCTGCCGCAGACCCGCACAAGCTCGACTACCGCCTGGTCCTGGGGCGCTGATGGGCGGTCACTGCGCCTGGAAGGTCTGCAGGTAGGCCAGCAGGTTGTCGATTTTCTCCAGGTCGCTCAGGCCCCAGAAAATCATGCGGGTGCCCGGCACGACTTTTTTCGGTGCCTGCAGGTATGCCGTCAGGGTTTCCCGGGTCCAGACGAGGTTCGCCGCACGCATGGCGTCGGAGTACTGGTAGTCCGTGGTGCTCGCACTGGGGCGGCCGAAAATCGAGTTCAACTGCGGGCCGAACGAGGCGCGCGCCGATTCGCCGACCTGGTGGCAACCACCGCACATGCGGTTGAACAGTTTTTCGCCGGCCGGCACGTCGCCCGCGGCCCAGGCACCGGTGCTGAGCAGCCAGGCGAACGTCAGTGCTACGGTGTTCTTCATCCTGTGGATCCCATCGGTTGTGGCTGACCAGCGGTGCGGGCGCCATTGGAGCACGCAAGCCGGCCTCAGCACAGCCTCGGCTGAAATTTCTTGCGGTAGGCCGCCGGCAACAGGCCAACCCGTTGCTGGAACAGCCGGCGGAAGGAGTTGCCATCGGCGTAACCCACGGCGTAGGTGATGCTGTCCAGGGTCATGCGGGTGGATTCCAGCAATTGCTTGGCCTTTTCCAGGCGCAGGGTCTGCAGGTAGGCAATGGGCGTAGAGCCCGTGGCTTCCTTGAAGCGCCGCTTGAAGTTGCGCACCCCGAAGCCAAATTGCCGGGCGACGTCATCGATCAACAGCGGTTGGGCAAACCGCTCCTCCAGCCACTCCTGGACCCGCAGGATCTCGCCATCGCCATGGTTCTTGGGCAAGGACCACAGCGCATACACCGTTTGCTCGCGGCGCACGTTATCGATCAGCAGGTACTTGCCACAGGTGTGAGCCAGCTCCAGTGAGGCAAAACGCCGGACCAGGTGCAGCAGTAGGTCAATCGCGGCACTGGCCCCGCCACTGGTGATCAACTGCTGGTCCTCGCAGAGCATCTGGCCCTCGTCGAGATCGACCTCTCGGTAGCGTCGGCGCATGTAATCGGCAAACGCCCAATGGGTGGTGGCGCGTCGACCATCGAGCAAACCGCTCTCGGCCAGCAGGAACGACGCGGTGCAAATCGACGCCAGCACCGCCCCCTGCTGGTGTTGCTGCCGCAGCCAGGGCCCATAGACGGCGAAGGTCGGCAACGCGTCCTTGAGGGTGAAGAGGAACCCAGGAATCAACACCAGGTCAGTGTGCTGGATCTCGGCCAGCCCATGATCGACGCGCAACATCTGCCCGCCCCCCGCGGCAACAGGAGCGCCGTCGAGCGAAGCACTGACCACCTCAAACGGCGGACTGTCGCTGAACAGGTTGGCCGCACTCAGCACTTCCAGGGCAAGGGTCGCGGCGGCGGCAGAACAGTGTTCGGCCAGGAGCAGGGTGATATGCATGGAGGACTCGTTTGCGCTTTTCGCATGGTTTAAGTCATTTGTGCACCTAGCTTAGCCGATCACCCGGTTTTACAGTGCAGCGATTGTTCTCCTGGTCTCCAGGAAACACTCTCGCTGGCCAGCCAGCTCCTGCACAGGTACCCCGTATGAATCTTTGGTTTCGCTTGCTGTGCATGCTGTTCCGTCGACCCTGGCGCCAACCGGTGAGCGGCCGGGTCACCACGGTCGTGCGCATGCGCGTCTGGCCGCTGGACCTGGACCTCAACCGCCACGTCACCAACGGCCGCTATTTCAACCTGGCCGATGTCGGGCGCATGGACTACGTCCTGCGCAGCGGGGCATTTCGCGTGGCGCTGCGGCACAAGGCCGTGCCGATCGTCGGTGATGTCTGGGGCAAGTTCCGTCGCGAGTTGAAGCTGTTCGAACGCTTCGAGATCCATACGCGGATACTGGCCTGGGACGCCAAATGGAACTTTATGGAGCACCGCTTCATCAGCAACGGCCGGGTGGTCGGCGTGGTGGTGATGCGCGGGCTGTTCCGGTCCGGCAAAGGCACGGTTGCGCCGGGCGAGTTCGTCCAGGAAATGGGCCTGGCCCCGCAGTCACCGCCGCTGCCCGAGTGGCTGCGAGCCTGGGCCCAGAGCTGCGACGACCTGAGCCTGCAACTGCGCGACGAGGAACGGGTGACGGCCTGAGGTCCTTTGGGGGGAAAGGAAGAAAAACCGAATTTCGTATACCCTATAGGCACCTCATTCCGAAGATTCGCCGCCGTGACCCAATCCAGACTCAACGCCCCCGACCTAGGCAATACGCCTTCGACTTCGGAAATCATCACCCGCCATCTGCGCGACGCCATTGTCGCCGGGCATTTTGCCGAGGATGAGCCGATTCGTCAGGATGACATCGCGCGCCAGTTCAACGTCAGCAAGATCCCCGTGCGCGAGGCCCTCAAGCGCCTGGAAGCCGAAGGCCTGGTGATGTTCCAGCGCAATCGCGGGGCGATGGTCACGCGCATCTCCGATGCCGAACTGGCGCAAATGTTCGAGGTGCGCATGCTGCTCGAAGACAAGGTGCTGCGCCTGGCCATTCCCAACATGACCGAAGCCACCTTCGCCCGGGCCGAGAGCATCTGCCAGGAGTTCATCGGCGAAGATGACGTCGGGCGCTGGGCCGAGCTCAACTGGCAACTGCACGCCTGCCTCTACGAGCCGGCGCAACGGCCCTTCCTGGTGAGCCTGATCCGCTCGGTCAACGACAAGCTGGAACGCTACCTGCGCATGCAGATGAGCCTGTCGGCCGGCAAGGAACGCGCCGACCACGAACACCGGGAAATCCTCGCGGCCTGCCGGGCCGGCGACGTCGACCTGGCGGTAAAACTGCTCGACGAACACATTGCCGGGGTCTGCAAGACCTTGTTCGAGCACCTGCCCCACGCCCACTGATCTTGCGCTTCGCTGTGCCGATTTCGTCATCGGCAACGGATAAATCCATCAAGCCGGCACCCCGCTGCAAAGGCCACTCTTCTGTTCACTCATCTGAACGGACGTGGCCCCCCATGAAACGCATCACCGTGATCGACTCCCACACCGGCGGCGAACCGACCCGCCTGGTCACCGCCGGCTTTCCTGACCTGGGCCGTGGCAGCATGGCCGAGCGACGCCAGTTACTGGCCGAACACCACGATCAGTGGCGCGCCGCCTGCGTCCTCGAACCTCGGGGCAGCGATGTGCTGGTGGGCGCCCTGCTCTGCGAGCCCGTGGACCCGAGCGCCTGTGCCGGGGTGATTTTTTTCAACAACACCGGCTACCTGGGCATGTGCGGCCACGGCACCATCGGCCTGGTGGCGTCCCTGGCGCACCTGGGCAAGATCGGCCCCGGCGTGCACAGCATCGAGACCCCGGTGGGCACGGTGCAGGCGACCCTGCACGAAGACCATTCGGTGAGCGTGCGCAACGTCCCCGCCTATCGCTACCGCAAGGCGCTGGCGCTGCAGGTGCCCGGTATCGGCCAGGTGGTCGGCGATATTGCCTGGGGCGGCAACTGGTTCTTCCTCATTGCCGAACATGGCCTGGCCATCGCAGGCGACAACCTGGAAGCCCTCACCGCCTACACCTACGCCGTGCAGCAGGCGCTGGAAGTCCAGGGCATCCGCGGTGAAGACGGCGGCCTGATCGACCATGTCGAACTGTTCGCCGCTGACCCGCACGCCGACAGCCGCAACTTCGTGCTGTGCCCCGGCAAAGCCTACGACCGCTCCCCGTGCGGCACCGGCACCAGCGCCAAGCTGGCGTGCCTGGCGGCCGACGACAAACTGCCGCCCGGTCAGATCTGGCGTCAGGCCAGTGTGATCGGCAGTCAGTTCGAAGGGTCCTATGAGTGGCAGGGCGAACGCATCATCCCGACCATTCGCGGGCGGGCCTTTATCAGCGCCGAGGCCAGCCTGATCATCGAGCAGGATGACCCGTTCGCCTGGGGCATTCGCCCGTGAGCGAGGGCCAGGTCGCCGATGTAATCGTGATCGGTGCCGGTATCATCGGCGCCGCCTGTGCCCAGGCCCTGGCCCGGCGTGGCTTGCGGGTGCTGGTGCTGGACGCCGGCCTGCATGGCGCCACGGCAGCCGGCATGGGCCACCTGCTGGTGCTCGACGACAACCCGGCCGAACTGGCCCTGAGTCAGTACTCCCTGCAACGCTGGCGCGACCAGGCACCGGCCCTGCCCGACCGTTGCGCCTACCGCAGCAACGGCACCCTGTGGCTGGCGGCCAATGCCGAGGAAATGGCCGTGGCCCACAGCAAGTTCCTCAACCTGCGCGCCCAGGGCGTGGCCTGCCAACTGATCAGCGCCAGCGACCTGCGCCGGCGCGAACCGGAGTTGCGCCAGGGTCTGGAAGGCGGGCTGTTGATCAATGGCGACGGCATCCTGTATGCCCCCGCCACCGCCGAATGGATGCTGCAAACGCCGAACATCCAGCAGCGGCGGGCACGGGTCAGCGAGCTCGACGGCAACCGCGTGCGCCTCGACGACGGGCAATGGCTGAGCGCCGCAGCGGTGGTGCTGGCCAACGGCGTGCAGGCCCCCGAGCTGTGCCCGGAACTGCCGATCGAACCGAAAAAAGGCCACTTGCTGATTACCGATCGCTATCCCGGAACCGTCACCCACACCCTGGTGGAACTGGGTTACGTCACCAGTGCACACAACGCCAGCGGCCCGTCGACCGCCTGCAACATTCAGCCACGGCCGACCGGGCAACTGTTCATCGGCGCCTCCCGGCAGTTCGGCACCAGCGATCCGCAGGTCGAGGGCTGGATGCTCGCCAAAATGCTCCGGCGCGCCTGCGACTACATGCCGGGGCTGGCCCAGCTCAATGGCATTCGTGCCTGGACCGGCTTGCGCGCCGCCAGCCCGGACGGCCTGCCGCTGGTGGGCCAGCATCCACAACAGCAAGGCTTGTGGCTGGCGGTCGGGCACGAAGGCCTGGGGGTGACGACGGCCCCCGGCACCGCCGACTTGCTGGTGGCGCAACTGTTCGACGAACCCTCGCCCCTGCCCGCCCAACCCTATCTGCCACAACGTTTCCTCGGAGAGCCCGTGTATGCCTGAATTGATGCTCGACGGTCGCCGCCTGCAGGTCAGCGAAGGCACCAGCGTGGCCGCCGCACTGGCCCTGGGTGGCGATGGCTGCAGCCGCACCTCGGTCACCGGCCAACGCCGCGCGCCGGTGTGCGGCATGGGCATTTGCCAGGAATGCCGGGTGACCATCGACGGGCGCCGACGCCTGGCCTGCCAGACCCTGTGCCGGGACGGCATGCAGGTGGAGACCCGCCCATGACGCACTATGCCGACCTGCTGATCATTGGCGCCGGCCCCGCGGGCATCAGCGCTGCCCTGGCGGCCGCGCGCAGTGGTGCGCGCATCGTCCTGCTCGACGACAACCCGCTGCCGGGCGGGCAAATCTGGCGCGATGGCCCAGCGGCCCATCTGCCGCGCCAGGCCCGCAACCTGCGCCAGCGCCTGGACGCCTGCAGCAACATCCGCATTCACTCCGCCACCCGGGTGATCGCCAGTAACGGGCCAAAACAGCTGCTGGTGGAAGACCCGGAGCATGGCTGGCTGATCAGCTACGACAAGCTGATCCTGTGCACCGGCGCCCGCGAGCTGCTGCTGCCCTTCCCCGGCTGGACCCTGCCCGGTGTCACCGGGGCCGGCGGTCTGCAGGCACTGATCAAGGGTGGCCTGCCGGTGCAGGGAGAAACCCTGGTGATCGCCGGCAGCGGCCCACTGTTGCTGGCCAGTGCCGCCAGCGCCAAACAACACGGTGCCCAGGTGCTACGCATCGCCGAGCAGGCCTCGCGCAGCGCGGTGGCCGGGTTCGCCGCGCAACTGCCGCGCTGGCCGGCCAAGCTGCTGCAATCCTTGCGCCTGTTCGATCCGCAGTACCGCACCGCCAGCCACGTGCTGGCCGCGCTGGGCAGTGATCGCCTGGAAGGGGTCCGCCTGCAACAACAGGGCAAAATCGTTGAACTGCCATGCCAACGCCTGGCCTGCGGTTTTGGCCTGATCCCCAATATTCAGCTAGGCCAGGCCCTGGACTGCGCCATCGAAGGCCAGGCCATCGCCGTGGATGCCTGGCAGGCCTGCAGCCGTGCCGATCATTACGCTGCGGGGGAATGCACCGGTTTTGGTGGCAGTGAACTGGCGCTGGTGGAAGGCGCAATTGCCGGGCATGCGGCGGTGGACGAACGGCAGGCGGCCCAGCAACTTTGGCCGCGACGGGCCCGCTGGCAGGGGTTCGCCAAGGCCTTGAACACGGCGTTCGCCCTCGACCCGCAGCTCAAGACATTGGCCCAACCGGACACCCTGGTGTGCCGCTGCGAAGACGTGCCCTATGCCGCGCTGACCGAACATCACGACTGGCGTTCGGCCAAGCTGGCCACTCGCTGCGGCATGGGCGCCTGCCAGGGCCGGGTCTGCGGCGGCGCGGTGCAGCACCTGTTCGACTGGCCGGCCGCGGCACCCCGCCCCCCCTTCAGCCCGGCGCGGATCGAGACCTTGCTGTGCCTGGATGAACAGCCGGCGCCCTGAATCCCATGCCGGCCCTTTGCGTTGGGCAGCCTTGCCACTATGATCCCGAGGGTCGCCACCAGACCCTCAGCGCCATGTACCCCACCCTCAACAGCTTCAAGCCCTGCGACCTGCCGACCTTGCTCAGCAGCCTGCACGCCATAACGCCGCTGCTCGACTCCCTGACGGACGTGGTGTTTTTCATCAAGGACCGTGAGGCCCGCTACGCCTTCGTCAACCAGACCCTGGCCCGGCGCTGCGGAAAAAAACACAGTAACGAACTGCTCGGGCTGACCGCCGACAAGGTGTTCCCGGCGCGCTTCGGTCCGCTGTACACCGAGCAGGATCGACGGGTCCTGGCCAGCGGTCGGGAACTGTCCGACCAACTTGAGCTGCACCTGTATTACGGCAACCAACCGGTCTGGTGCCTGACCCACAAACTGGCCCTGCGCGACCTGCAGGGCGAAATCGTCGGCCTGGCCGGTATTTCCCGGGACCTGCAACTGCCCCAGGCCAATCATCCGGCATTCCACAAACTCGCCGCGGTGGACGCCCATATCCGCAGTCACTTCGCCCGCCCCATCAGCCTCGCCGAACTGACCGCGATCGCCGGGTTTTCCGTGGCGCAACTGGAGCGCCACTGCAAGCGGGTGTTCCAGCTCACCCCACGGCAGATGATTCACAAGGCGCGGCTCGAGGAAGCGTCGCGGCTGTTGCTGGACAAAGACCTGCCCATCACCGACATCGCCCTGCGCTGTGGCTACACCGACCACAGCGCCTTCAGCCGCCAGTTTCGTGCCCTGACGAGCCTGTCGCCCAGCCAGTATCGCGATAACCAACACTAGCAAGGCTTGAGATTACTATCGCGCGCATAGCGGGGTGTTGTGCTCACCACGTACATCGTAGGAGCAAGGCTTGCCCGCGAAAGCGTCCGCCAGGGCAGTGCAATGTTGCGCTTCATCCCAGCAGGCCCCAGTTGATCCCTATAGGCCCTTGCCGGTACTTCTCGGGCAGGGGCCAAATACGCTGTTGATAAAAACCTACGAGGCCCATAGGCATGAGCTCGCCTTGAGAGAAATGGCGGGCCACATTCCTGCCCACCAACTGATAGAACTCATGGCGACCGGCCCACATGATCTTCCAGTAGCCGCTCTGCGGGCAGGCTTCGCCGCTGAAGCAAGTGGGTCCGATGAAGTTGTTCTCGCTGAACGAGGGTGAGCCCGGCATGGGTCTGCCGGTCGCGGGGTCGAGCACCATGGCATTGGCCAGTTGCTTGATCAGTACGGCGCTGGGCTTTTCGGGCGGGACATTGGCCAGGCGCTCTTCTAGCCATTGCAGCTTACCGTTCCAGGCGGGCAGCTTGGCCGGTGGCAACGGGAGGATGTCGTTGATTTCGGGGACTTTGGGGTGGGCGTAGGAATAGTTTGCGAGCACTCGCCAGATTTTTTTGTAGCGTGCCGCGCGTTCGAGGTCTTCCTGTTGACCGAGGTAATCAAGCTCATCGGTAGGGGGCGGATTACGAAAGACTTTTCCTAATTTGTAAGCAGAAGTGCTGTCACCCCCAGCGACTCCAAGTTGAAAAGCTTCGAGCGCTTGCGCGTACTTTTTTTGGTTCTTAAGGTATATGCCCGATGCAATCGCCGCTTCGCCATTACCTTGCTCGGCTGCGCAGCGATACATCTGAAGCGCGATGGCTGGCGCGACATTGCTCGGCTCAAGCTTGTCACCCACATAATACTGAGCTTGGGCACTCCCTTTATCAGCAGCTTTTCGGAAATAGCGCAGGGCCATTTCCGGATCCTGTTTCAGCCCGGCCGAACCCTGTTGCAGGAAGATCCCGACAAAGTAATACCCCGTCGCCACACCTTCGCTGATCAGTCGTTGACTCAGACGCAAATGCTCATCGCCCCGAAGCTGGAAATGTCCGCGCATGGCGCCGTTCTGTAAATTGATATTGGCCTTGTAATGGCCGTTCTCAGCGGCAATGCGGTACAGGCGCTCGATCTCGACATCAACGCTTTTGTCCTGCTTGAGCTGATTGTTTTTCTGTAGCCAGCGGGCGTACTGAAACAGCACATCAGCCTCGGTGGAGGGCGCGGGGATTTGTTCGTGTACACAAGTAAAGGCCAGGTTGGCCTTGATCTCGGTGAGCGGATTCACATGAGGGTCCTTCTTCATATAAGTAAAGGTGCTGCGGCTGTCGCAGGCCGCCAGCAGCAGGCATGACAACAAAAGAATGAGACGCATCAGTCGAGGTCCTTCCGCGTGGCTTTGGCGTAACAAAATTCAACGAGGGGCGCGTACGGTGTCCCCATAACCTTTTCGCCCTGACGATGCCGAGCACGCCTCAGAGAGCCACAGCCCAACATTGACGCGCCTGGAAGCACGGGCAAAAGAGCGTTGCGCTTCACCCCAGCAGACCCCAGTTGATCCCTATATGCCCTTGCCGGTACTTCTCGGGCAGGGGCCAAATACGCTGTTGATAAAAACCTACGAGGCCCATAGGCATGAGTTCGCCTTGAGAGAAATGGCGGGCCACATTCCTGCCCACCAACTGATAGCGCTCATGGCGACCGGACCACATGATCTTCCAGTAGCCGCTCTGCGGGCAGGCTTCGCCGCTGTAGCAGGTGGGTCCGATGAAGTTGTTCTCGCTGAACGAGGGTGAGCCCGGCATGGGTCTGCCGGTCGCGGGATCGAGCACCATGGCATTGGCCAGTTGCTTGATCAGTACGGCGCTGGGCTTTTCCGGCGGGACATTGGCCAGGCGCTCTTCCAGCCATTGCAGCTTGCCATTCCAGGCGGGCAGTTTGGCCGGCGGCAGCGGGAGGATGTCGTTGATTTCGGGGACTTTGGGGTGGGCGTAGGAATAGTTTGCGAGTACTCGCCAGATTTTCTCGTAGCGTGCGGCGCGTTCGAGGTCTTCCTGTTGACCGAGGTAATCAAGTTCATTGGTAGGGGGCGGATTACGAAAGACTTTTCCTAACTTGTAAGCAGAAGTGCTGTCACCTGCAGCGACGCCAAGTTGAAAAGCTTCGAGCGCTATTGGGTATTGCCCTTTGCCCTGAAGATTGACACCTAATGCACGAGCAGCCTCTCCATTACCTTGTTCAGCCGCACAGCGGCGCATTTGCTGGGCAATGGCCGGGGCCATGTCGCTCGGCGCCAGTTTCTTACCCACATACGCCTGGGCTTGGGCATTGCCGCTATCGGCAGCCTTGCGGTAGTAACGCAGGGCCATTTCTGGATCCTGCTTCAGTCCAGCCGAACCCTGTTGCAGGAAGATTCCGACGAAGTAATAACCCGTTGCCACACCTTCGCTGATCAGTCGTTGACTCAAGCGCAAATGCTCGTCGCCCCGAAGCTGGAAGTGCCCGCGCATGGCACCGTTCTGTAAATTGATATTGGCCTTGTAATGGCCGTTCTCAGCGGCAATGCGGTACAGGCGCTCGATCTCGACATCGACGCTCTTGTCCTGCTTGAGCTGATTGTTTTTCTGTAGCCAACGGGCGTACTGAAACAGCACATCGGCTTCGGTGGAGGGCGCGGGGATTTGTTCGTGTACACAAGTAAAGGCCAGGTTGGCCTTGATCTCGGTGAGCGGATTCACATGAGGATCCTTCTTCATATAGGTAAAGGTGCTGCGGCTGTCGCAGGCCGCCAGCAGCAGGCATGACAACAAAAGAACGCGGCGCATCAGTCGAGGTCCTTCAGCGTGGCTTTGTCGTAATAAAATTCTACGAGAGGGGCGTACGGTGTCCCCATAACCTTGTCATCCTGGCGTTCTTTGTTTTTATCGATGATGTCCTGCCACTCCTCGAACGCCTCCCCCGGATCATCCTGCGCCCCCTTCCCATCCGTATGCAGATCCCACAACCGCCGCCGCAGCGCCTGCGTCACACTCGCCCACTCATGGGCAATATTCAGCTCACTGTCGACCTGCATGCTGCGAGTGTTGATGTTGGCCGAGCCGTGAGTGGTGAACACGTCGTCGACGATCATCAGCTTGGAGTGGATGTACACCGGCATCCAGTTGCCGGCGGGCGAGTCGGGTGCAACCAACGAACACAGGTGGACCTTCAGGCCGGGGCGCTCTTCGGGCGTAATCGTGCTGTCCTTGACCACGCGGATTTGCCTGTCGAGCTCGGCCTGCCAGTCGGCCAGTTCCCGATGCCCGACGCGGTCGCGGGGTTCAGGTCGTGGTTGAGGCGTGGCGTCTTTTTTCACCGCTTCGATGCGCTGTAGCTTGGTGACTTCGGGAATGGTCTCGGCCCTTCCGAGGCTGGCGAGCATGCGCTGGGTATTGACCGCGCCGGGCCCTACGCTGTCTTCGCTGGCATTGGTGATCACGAACAGGTGCAAGGGACCGTGGAGGCCCGGGTCGCGCCCGGCTTGGGTCTGGCCGGCTGCCACGGCCTTGATCAGCTCGGCCAGGGGTGGCCAGCGAAAGTACTGGTTCTCGATGTAGATGAACTGGGTCGCGTTATTGACGGCTTGCAGGTAGAGCTGCTCGATGTCGCGCTTTTCTTTCTGGGCCTGGGTGCGGACGATCTGCGCGATTTGTCGGGTGGCGTCCGGGGTGCATTGCAGCTGCGGTCCAAGCTGCATGGACTGGCGTGAGGCAATCAGGTTTTCACCGGTTTCCTTGCGCCAGGCCTTGGCGAAGTTGTGGTGCAGGGCTTCCAGAATCGGCCCGCTGACGCGGCTGGAAATGTCCTGGCGCGGGGTCTTGCCGCGTGGGCCCCTATTGGGTGCAGGCTTGGTGGCCTCGGAACGGTTAAGCGCCGAATGGGCGTTGTTGTCCCAGTACTCATCCAGCATGTTGTGACCCATGACGAACCCAACAGCGCGGTCCGCCAGTTCAAAGTCGACCAGCACGGTTTTTTGATGGTGCGTCGCGGTCGCTGCCAGGGTAAAGCGCGTCTTGCTGCTGACCTGCGGATCTAGACGCGCGCGCCGCACTTGATGTTCGATTTCCACTCGTTCATTGAAGTCGAAACCGCGACTGACAAACACCGGCAATTTCAGCGCGACATGCTGGGCCGCTTTACCGTCCGAGACCGCACATTCGGCAAACCACTTCCGGTCTTCGTCGTACTGCTTCTTGGAGGAGCTTTGCAGCGCCCGATCCTGGATGCGCAAGGTACCTTTGCCGGGCAAGTTAGCCTCGCCTCCGGCACCCGCGCTGTTGAACGGCATTTCCCAGCCCAGTATCCGAACCGCGACCCCGTCCTTGGCTTTGTCCATGAGTAGTTGACCAATGCTCGGCGCCTTGCCATCGCGGATGAAATACATCGACGGCTGGAATCCCCAACAGATGATGTCGATGGACTTTTTGGCTTGCGCGATAGCCAGATGCACCGCCTCGAAGGCTTCCTCTCCATTGATCAGCGGGTCGTAAGTCGCCATTGCGGGCGGGTATTCGGTGCGCTGCACGTACCAGCGCGGGATGCAGGTCACCTCTTGGGTGTGCTGGAGCGCGGCCGGAGACACGATTTCGTCTTGCCTCATGGTGTTTTCCCCTCCTGTTTACTCACTCCATTGATCACCGTGACGTACAGCGCGCGGTGATCCGTGTGCGATGTGGGTTGACTCATCTCGGGGTCCGCTTGCGAGAGGTGGTTATGCAAGCCGCGATTGGCCAGGTGGGCCTGCTCGGCGTTGCGGTAGTCCGTAGGCACCGGGATGTGGTGGCTCACCCCGTTGGCCATGACCAACCGGTAGCTCCGGGTCACGACCTGGTGGTCGATCAGCACTTGCCCGGACTCGTCCAGCACGCCCTGTTTGAGCACTGCGCCGTCGGCATAGAGTGTGTAAGGCATGCCCGCCCAGCCACGATGGGAAGCATTGGGGGCTTGCGCCACGCTGAGCCGCAGCGTTTGTTTGGTCAGACTCTGCGGATATTCAGGATGCGAAGCCCTCATACTGGCTGGTCCCAGATAGTCGAAATACGGCGACTTGATGTTGTAGTCCCCCAGCGTCCCGGACTCGATGCAGTTCTGATCAAGGGTGATGTAGCTGCCACCGGCATTGAGGGTGATTTTCTTTTTCGCGACGATGCGGATTTCATCCTCGGTGCTGGTGATCTCCAGGCCATGGCGGGCCATCAGTTGCAACCTGTCGTTCTGTGCCTGGACACTCACGGGGCCCTGGTTGGCGATCAGCTTGATGCCCAGCTTGCGCACAAACAGGCTTAACCCCTGCCCCACCCCCATGAACAGACGCTTGGCCACACTGATGTCCGCTTGCGCGCCGGCGCTGAGCATCAGGTTGTTTTGCGCGGCCAACTGCAGGTGCTGGCCACTGGTGAGGGCAACGCCCTGGGGAGCGCTGAGCAATATGACCGAGGACTTGAGTTGGTCGATCTGCTCGCGGATCAACGACATTTGCGCCTGCACATCTGCCGGATCGGCATTGGCCGTCTGGGCATCGGCCGACACCCTTTCCAGTTGATCGCCTGCCTGTTGCAACTGGCCCAGCGCGTCGCTCATGTCCAGCATCGGCCCCTGCGCTTTGGGCTGTGCATCCGCACTGATAAAAAGGCCGCTGCCGGCTCGAATAGCTCCGTGCCCATCGGTGCGCAACTCCACGCCCTGGCCCCGCGGTTGACGCTGGGCGTCAACGATATGCCCCAGGTTCAACTGGCTCTTGCCGCTGTGTTCGGTGCTGAGTTTGATGTGCTCCTCGCCACGGCTGTCGTCCATGCGCAATTTGTTGTTGGCCGGGGTGCGCAGCACGTTGCGTTTGTAATTGTGCAGGGTCACGGGGTCGGGGTGCTGGCTGTCGTGCAGGGCGTGGGCGATGTAGGGCCGGTCCGGGTCGCCTTGTTCGAAGGCGATGGCCACTTCGGTGCCGGCGATCAGCGGCAGGTGCAGGCCGTGGGTGTCGCCGGCGTACGGGCGGGCCAGGCGTAGCCACAGGCTTTCTTCGCCGGGTTTCCAGCTGTCACGGTCGAACAGCAGGTTGACCTTGTAGCGCCCTTCGAGGTCGATATGGCCGTAGGGGTCGTTGGCCCGGTTGCTGGTGACCCGCGCCGGCACGGTGCCGGCAATTTGCGGTTTGCTCGGCACCGGCGGGCGGAAGCACACGCTGTCCGAGTAGGGAATGGCCTGGAAACGGACCTCCAGGCTGCGGTCGCGGGCGGCATGCAGGCTCAGGTGAGTGATCAGCGCACCCGGGGCAAAGGCCTTGGGTGCACCGCCGGAAATGTTCAGGACCTGGCCCGGGGCCAGGGTCGCGCTGCTGCTGATGCCGCTGAGTTGCGTCTGGTCGTTGAGGTAACGCTCGTGGCGCAGGCGGGCGTAGAAAAAGCCGCTTTCGCTTTGCAGCTCTTCGTCCTGGTCGAGGGCGTCGCCCAACTGGGTATACGGTTCGGCGTACAGATAGGCCTCGCCGTAGGTGCTGCTCGCCCCGCGGCTCTGGTCCACGTCGCCCTTGAGCCACGCGTTGGCCTGGCGTGGGTCGTAGGCGCGAAAGTGAACGTGTTGCTCCACCACCTGGTGACGAGTCTCCAGTTGCCAGACGGCGTCCTGGGCGCTGCTGCTCAGGCCGGAGGTCGGTCGATAGGGCAGTTCGACGTCGAACTGATAGTGACGCTGGGCGTCATGCAACTCCAGCACGTCGATGCCCAGGCGTTCGTCGTTGGTAACGCGGTACCAGATCCCGACCTCGGCCAGCAGCCGCGAGATAAAGGCCAGGTCGCTTTCACCGAACTGCATCACCTGCTCGCGCTTGGGGTACTCGCGCAGCAGGTCGAAAAAGAAGTCCTGGCCTTCGAAGCCGTGGCGGCTGCGCAGGATGCTCTCGACGATCTGCGGCACTGATTGGTGCTGGTAGATACGAAACTGTTTGCCCCGCGCCAGCAACGCCAGGCGCGGTTGCAGGGTCAGCTCATAGCGTGCTTCATCCGCCGAGCCGGACAGGCGTCGAAAAGCTGTGACCACACCGCGCAAAGCACGCAGGGGCAGGACCACGTCGGGGGCGCTGAAGCTGAACACCGGCACGTTCGGCGCCAAGGCGTACAGGCTCAACTGCGCACGCTGGCCGAGCATCTGCGCGGCCTCGATTTCAGCGGCACTGCTGGTGAATTCGATGCGGTAGCTGAACGGCTGGCTGAGTTGCTCTTCGCCTTCGAAAGCGAGCACGTCAAGCGGCGCCTCGCCCCCCTCGACCTGTAGCTTGTGCCGGCTGTGGTCGAAAAATCTGGTCATTTGGGTGGGCACGAGGCGGGCTCCATGGCGTTTTCAGCCTGTCTTAAAACCTCGAACCCTAGTTCCATCCCACATAGCAAAACCAGCCCTCCAAGGCTGATCAGGACCGATCCTACGCAAGCCACAGACCGGCCCTACATCCAGCACTTGAGAGGATGCCTCAGCGACGTACAAGTGTTCCTTTTAGGGGCGCTCAAACAACCTTTGCTCCCATATGTAACACCTGTTCCCACCTCCCCCGACGGCCATGCTGTCACTCTGCCTCCAACCACTTCACCGCAGCACCCCTAGCGCAAGGGCCGAGAAAAAAATCTGCTTTGGCACTGGAAACAGGCACGTTGATTGCTATTGTTAATATCGTATACGAAATCCCCAATACGCTACCCAACAGCACTTCACCCATCACGAGGCCTCTATGAAAAACCCCGCATTTGCCGTAGCCCTCAGCGCTGTGCTCAGTACCTCCTTTATTGCCACCGCCCAGGCCGACAAGCTCGACGACATCATCGGTTCGGGCAAGCTGCGCTGCGCCGTGACCCTGGACTTCCCGCCCATGGGTTTCCGCGATGAAGGTAACAACCCGGCGGGTTTCGACGTGGACTATTGCCACGACCTGGCGAAGATCCTCGGGGTCGAGGCTGAAGTGGTGGAAACGCCGTTCCCCGACCGTATTCCGGCACTGGTCTCGGGCCGTGCCGACGTGATCGTCGCCTCCACCTCCGACACCCTGGAGCGGGCCAAGACCGTTGGCCTCACCGTGCCTTACTTCGCCTTCCAGATGGTGGTGCTGACCCGCGACAACACCGGCATCAACAGCTTCGACGACATCAAGGGCAAACCCGTCGGCAACACCAGCGGCACCTATGAAGCCATCGCCCTGGAAAAAGACGTGAAGAGCTGGGGCAGCGGCAGCTTCCGTGCCTACCAGTCGCAGAACGACACCTTGCTGGCGGTCGCCCAGGGTCACATCGACGCCACCATCGTGACCAACACGGTCGCCGCCGCGACCATTAAATCGGGCAAGTACAAGAACCTGAAAATCGCCGGCAACGCGCCTTACGTGATCGACTACGTGTCGCTGGGAGCCAAGCGTAACGAGTACGGCCTGCTCAACTACCTCAACCTGTTCGTCAACCAGCAGGTGCGCACCGGCCGCTACAAGGAGCTGTTCGTCAAATGGGTCGGCACCGAGATCCCGCCGACCAACCTGACCGTGCCTCAGGTCTACTACTAAGGTGTCCGGCATGCCTAGGCTCACTTCTCTGACCGGGCGCAGTCTGGTCCCGGGCGCCGCCGAGGGCGCCTTGCTGTTCGCCGATGTCGGCCTGAGTTTCTGGGGCGGGGTCGATCCGTACAGCGGTGAGGTCATTGACCGTCACCACCCCCTCAGCGGCCAATACCTGGCCGGTCGGGTGCTGGCCATTCCCAGCGGCCGCGGCTCCTGTACCGGCAGCAGCGTGCTGATGGAACTGATCAGCAACGGTCACGCGCCGGCAGCCCTGGTGCTGGCCGAACCGGATGAGATCCTGACCCTGGGCGTGCTCGTGGCGCAGACGATTTTCCAACGTTCCCTGCCGGTGCTGTGCATCGGCCAGGAGGCCTTCGCCACCCTGCGCGACATGGCGGTCGCGCGGGTCGAAGACAGCACCCTGAGCCTGTTCGAGCAACCGCCCGGCGATGCCTGGCGGGCACCCGACAACGCCCAACCAAAAGCCGACAACCCCAGCACCCTGCAACTCAGCGAACTGGATCAGGCACTGCTCGCTGGCCACCATGGCCAGGCCGCACAAGTGGCGATGCAGATCGTCCTGCGCATGGCCGAACTGCAGGGCGCACAACGCCTGGTGGATGTTACCCAGGCGCACATCGACGGCTGCATCTACACCGGCCCGGCCAGCCTGCGTTTTGCCGAACAACTGGTGCAATGGGGCGCGAAAGTGCGCGTGCCCACCACCCTCAATTCCATCTCCGTGGACCAGCGCCGCTGGCGCGAACTGGGCATCGACCCGGCCCTCGGCGTACCGGCCAGTGCCCTGGGTGATGCCTACATGGCGATGGGCGCGCAACTGAGCTTCACCTGTGCGCCCTACCTGCTCGACAGCGCCCCCCAGGCTGGCGAGCAGATTGTCTGGGCCGAATCCAATGCCGTGGTCTACGCCAACAGCGTGCTCGGCGCGCGGACCCTCAAATACCCGGACTACCTGGACATCTGCATCGCCCTCACCGGCCGTGCGCCGCTGATCGGCTGCCACCTGGACGCCCAGCGCAAGGCCAGTCTGCGGGTGCAGGTACCCGAGCTGGCTGAGTTGGACGACGCGTTCTACCCGCTGCTCGGCTACCACATCGGTGCACTGGCCGGCAGCCGCATCCCCCTGGTGCTGGGCCTGGAACAGCACCAGCCGAGCCTGGACGACCTCAAGGCCTTTGGCGCCGCGTTCGCCACCACATCGGCGGCGCCGCTGTTCCATATCGCCGGGGTCACCCCCGAGGCGCTCGACCCGCGCCAGGTGCTGGAAGCCGATGCCCTGCTCCCGCAGGAAAGTATCCGCTTGCAAGACCTGCTGGTGAGCTGGCGTGAACTCAACAGCGCCCGCGAAAGCCGGGTCGATGTGGTGTCCCTGGGCAACCCGCACTTTTCCCTGAGTGAATTTGCTCACCTGGCGCGCTTGTGTCGCGGCCGGCACAAGCACCCCGAGGTGGTCGTGGCTATCACCTGCGGCCGTGCCGTGCTGGAGCAGGCACGGGCCGCCGGGCATATCGCGACGATCGAAGCCTTCGGCGCGACCCTGGTCACCGACACCTGCTGGTGCATGCTCGGTGAGCCGGTGATCCCGCTGGCGGCCACCACCTTGATGACCAACTCGGGCAAATACGCCCACTACGCACCCGGCCTGGTGGGGCGCAAGGTGCACTTCGCCAGCCTCAAGGAATGTGTCGACGCCGCCTGCACCGCCACGGCCAGCGGGCGCCTGCCGGCCTGGCTGCAACCTGCCGCCCGCCTGGAGAATCCTGCGCATGTTTGACTACAGCTTCCAATGGCGCTCGGCCCTGCGCGCCCTGCCGGACATGCTTGCCGGCGCCCTGGTGACCTTCGAGACCGCAGCCCTGTCGATGATTTTCGGGGTGCTGATCGCCCTGGCCCTGACAGTGATGCGCGAAACCCGCAATCCGCTGCTGCGCGGGATCGGCAACGGCTGGGTGTCAATCGCCCGCAACACCCCGTCGCTGTTCCAGATCTACATCCTGTACTTCGGCCTGGGTTCGCTCGGTTTGCATGTCAGTTCCTGGTTCGCCCTGCTCGCCGGGATCACCTTCAACAACGCCGGCTACCTGGCGGAAAACTTTCGCGGGGGCCTCAAGGCGGTGCCCGACACCCAGGTGCGCGCCGCACGTTCGCTGGGCATGAGTGCGTTCCAGGCCTATCGCCTGATCATCGTCCCGCAACTGCTGCGCATCGTCTTCTACCCGCTGACCAATCAGATGGTCTGGGCGGTACTGATGACCTCGCTGGGGGTGATCGTCGGACTGAACAACGACCTGACCGGGGTGACCCAGGACTACAACGTCAAGACGTTCCGCACCTTCGAGTACTTCGCCATTGCCGCGGTCCTGTACTACCTGATTGCCAAGGCGATCGTCGCGGTGGCCCGACTGTTGTCGTGGCGGCTGTTCCGTTACTGAGGAAGTGAGCATGTTTACCACCAGCTTCTCGATCAATGACCTGCTGTTCCTGCTCAACGGTGCCTGGGTCACCCTGCAACTGACGTTCTGGTCGATCATCCTCGGCTCCGTGGCCGGGCTGCTGTTCGGCTTGCTGCGCGCCCTGTTGCCACGGGCCAGCCTGCCCCTGGCCTGGGTGCTGGACGTGTTTCGCAGCGTGCCGTTGCTGATCCAGTTCGTGCTGTTCAATTCGCTGAAAAGCATCGTCGGCCTGAACATCAGCGCCTTCACTGTCGGCTGCATCGTACTGGGGGTGTACGCCGCCGCGTACTTCACCGAAATCGTCCGTAGCGGCGTGCTCTCGGTGCCCTACACCCTGCGCCGCGCCAGTCGCTCCCTGGGCCTGAGCTACCTGCAGGACCTGCGCTGGATCGTCCTGCCGATGGCCACCCGCGTGGCCTTCCCCGGCTGGCTGAACCTGGTCCTGAGCGTGATGAAAGACACCGCGCTGGTGATGTGGATCGGCATCGTCGAACTGCTGCGCGCCTCGCAAACCATCGTCACCCGCATCCAGGAACCGTTGTTGGTGCTGTGCGTCGCGGGTCTGATCTATTACGTCATGAGCCTGGTGGTTGCCCGCCTGGGCGCTCGTCTGGAAAGAAGGTGGCAAGAAAATGATTGAGATCGACAACGTACACAAATCCTTCGGCGACCTGGAAGTGGTCAAGGGCGTCAGCCTGACGGTGAACAAGGGCGAGGTGGTGTCGATCATCGGCGGCTCCGGCTCCGGCAAGTCGACCCTGCTGATGTGCATCAACGGCCTGGAACCGATCCAGAAAGGCAGCATCCGCGTCGACGGCATCGAGGTCCACGGCAACGGCACCGACCTCAACCGCCTGCGGCAGAAAATCGGCATCGTCTTCCAGCAATGGAACGCCTTCCCGCACTTGACGGTCCTGGAAAACGTGATGCTGGCGCCGCGTAAGGTGCTGGGCAAAAGCAAGGCCGAGGCCGAGGAACTGGCGGTCAGGCAACTGACTCACGTGGGCCTGGGCGACAAGCTCAAGACCTTCCCCGGCAAGCTGTCCGGCGGCCAGCAACAGCGCATGGCCATTGCCCGCGCCCTGGCGATGTCGCCGGACTACATGCTGTTCGACGAAGCCACCTCGGCCCTCGACCCGCAGTTGGTGGGCGAAGTCCTGGACACCATGCGCATGCTCGCCGAAGACGGCATGACCATGGTCCTGGTGACCCACGAAATCCGCTTCGCCCGGGACGTTTCCGACCGCGTGGCGTTCTTTCGCAACGGCCTGGTGCACGAGATCGGCTCGCCGGACCAGGTCATCGGCAACCCGCTGCACGCGGAGACAGCGGCGTTTCTCAAATCGGTGAAATGACCCCTGGCCTCATCGCGGGCAAGCCCGCTTCCACATCAACACCCGTGTGGGAGCGAGCCTGCTCGCGATGAGGCCCAAACAGACAACAACAGGAGGACAGCATGCGTTCATCAAAAGTCATCCACGTGGTCAGTTGCCACGCCGAGGGCGAGGTCGGCGATGTGATCGTCGGTGGTGTTGCGCCGCCACCCGGCGCCACGCTGTGGGAGCAGTCGCGCTGGATCGCCCAGGACCAGACCCTGCGCAACTTCGTACTCAACGAACCACGCGGCGGGGTGTTCCGCCACGTCAACCTGCTGGTGCCGGCCAAGGACCCGCGGGCGCAGATGGGTTGGATCATCATGGAGCCGGCCGACACCCCGCCGATGTCCGGGTCCAACTCTCTGTGCGTGGCCACCGTGCTGCTGGACAGCGGCATCCTGCCGATGACCGAACCCCAAACCCGGCTGGTGCTCGAAGCCCCCGGCGGCCTGATCGAAGCGGTCGCCGACTGCCGCGATGGCAAAGTACAACGAGTGGAGGTGAAGAACGTGCCCTCCTTCGCCGATCGCCTCGACGCCTGGATCGAAGTCGAAGGCCTGGGGTCGCTGCAGGTCGATACCGCCTACGGTGGCGACAGTTTTGTGATCGCCGATGCCCAGCGCCTGGGTTTCTCGATTCGCCCCGATGAGGCGGCGGACCTGGTGGCGGCCGGGCTGAAAATCACCCGCGCGGCCAACGAGCAACTGGGTTTCGTCCACCCGCTGAATCCTGAGTGGTCGCACATTTCCTTCTGCCAGTTGGCAGCCCCGATCGTGGTGGAGAACGGCATTGCCACTGGCGCCAATGCGGTGGTGATCCAACCCGGCAAGATCGACCGCTCGCCCACCGGCACCGGCTGCTCGGCGCGCATGGCGGTGTTGCACGCCAAGGGCCTGATGCAGGTCGGCGAACGCTTTATCGGCCGCTCGATCCTCGGTTCCGAGTTCCACTGCCGCATCGATTCGCTGACCGAAGTCGCCGGCCGCGCCGCCATCTACCCGTGTATTTCCGGGCGGGCCTGGATCACCGGCACCCATCAACACCTGCTCGACCCCAGCGATCCATGGCCACAAGGCTATCGCTTGTCCGACACCTGGCCGGGCGCCTGAATCTGCCCGGACCAACGGCATCAAAACCCCTGTTTATTTTGCAAAAAGCACTAGCCGAGTTTCAGCATTTAAAATATCGTATACGAAATACAATAAACAAACCGGAGGCAACAATGAGCAAGCGCATTAACTGGAGTGGCGTCTTCCCCGCGGTGACCACCCAATTCAACGATGACTTCTCGATCAACCTTGAAAAGACCCACCAGGTGATCTCCAACGTGATCCGTGATGGCGTATCCGGCCTGGTGGTCTGCGGTTCGGTCGGTGAAAACACCTCCCTGACCGCGGAAGAAAAAATCGCCGTGACCGAGGTCGCGGTCGACGCTTCCCGCGGTCGAGTCCCGGTGATCTGCGGCGTGGCCGAGTTCACCAGCGTGCAAGCGGCCAAGGTGGCCAACGCCGTACGCCGGGTCGGGGTCGATGGCGTGATGCTGATGCCGGCACTGGTCTACGGCTCCAAGCCGTTCGAGACGGCCGAGCACTACCGCTACGTGGCGAAAAATGCCGACGTACCGCTGATGGTCTACAACAACCCGCCGATCTACAAAAACGACGTGACCCCGGACATCCTGATTTCCCTGGCCGACTGCGACAACGTGGTGTGCTTCAAGGATTCCTCCGGCGACACCCGGCGCTTCATCGACGTGCGCAATGAAGTCGGCGATCGCTTCGTGCTGTTCGCCGGCCTCGACGACGTGGTCCTGGAAAGCATCGCCGTGGGCGCCGAAGGCTGGGTCTCGGGTATGTCCAACGTGTTCCCCAAGGAAGGCGAGACCATCTTCCGCCTGGCCAAGGCCGGTCGTTTTGCCGAAGCCATGCCGATCTACGAGTGGCTGATGCCGATCCTGCACCTCGATGCCCGTGCCGACCTGGTGCAGTGCATCAAGCTGTGTGAAGCCATCGCCGGTCGCGGCAGCGCGCTGACCCGTCCGCCACGCCTGGCCCTGCCGGAAGCCGATCGGGTATTCGTCGAGCAGATCATGGCCAAGGCCCTGGCTAACCGTCCGGAGTTGCCGGACGTCGGCCTCTGAGTGAGTGCCGGGCGGACCTTCGCGGCCCCCGCCCGGCTGCCTGTTTTGCGCCCCTACAGGAAACGCCAGCATGTCCAACGCTCAACCCACTCCAAGCGCAACCACCCCCGCGGGACTCAAACGTGTCGTCGGCGCCGCCATGGCCGGTACCGTCGCCGAATGGTATGAATTCTTTCTCTACGGTACGGCTTCGGCACTGGTCTTCGGCCAGCTGTTCTTTCGCCAGACCGACAGCCCCATCGACGGCATCATCGCCGCCTTCGCCCTGTACGCCGTAGGCTTTCTCGCCCGTCCCCTGGGTGGCCTGGTGTTCGGTCACTACGGTGACAAATTCGGCCGCAAACGCCTGCTGCAACTGAGCCTGGTGGTGGTCGGCATCACCACCTTCCTCATGGGCTGCCTGCCCGGCTTCGACCAGATCGGTTATGCCGCACCCGTGTTGTTGGTGCTGTTGCGGCTGATCCAGGGGTTCGCCTTTGGCGGTGAATGGGGCGGCGCGATCCTGCTGGTCTCCGAGCACTGCCCGGACAACCGCCGTGGGTTCTGGGCCAGTTGGCCTCAAGCCGGGGTTCCGGCGGGCAACCTGGTGGCGACGGTCGCCCTGCTGCTGTTGTCGTCGAGCCTGTCGGAGGAGCAGTTCCTCGCCTGGGGCTGGCGCGTGGCGTTCTGGTTCTCGGCCGTGGTGGTTCTGATCGGCTACTGGATCCGCACCAGCGTCGACGATGCCCCGATCTTCAAGGAGGCCCAGGCTCGCCAGGCGCAGACCAAGCAGCAACAACTGGGGGTGGTGGAAGTCCTGCGCCATCACTGGCGTGCGGTGCTGGTGGGGATCGGCGCGCGGTTTGCCGAGAACATCCTCTACTACACGGTGGTGACCTTCTCCATCACCTACCTCAAGCTGGTGGTGCACAAGGACACCTCGCAAATCCTGTTCCTGATGTTCGGCGCCCACCTGCTGCATTTCTTCCTGATTCCGCTGATGGGCTACCTGTCGGATATCGTCGGACGCAAACCGGTGTACCTGACCGGGGCGGTGCTCACCGCGTTCTGGGGCTTCATCGGCTTCCCGTTGATGGACACCGGCAACAACTGGCTGATCATGGCGGCGATTACCCTGGGCCTGGCCATCGAGTCGATGACCTACGCGCCCTACTCAGCGTTGATGGCCGAGATGTTCCCGACCCATGTGCGCTACACCGCCCTGTCGCTGTGCTACCAGGTGGCGCCGATCTTCGCCGGCTCCCTGGCACCGCTGATTGCCATCACCCTGCTCAACAAGTACCACAGCTCGACACCGATCGCCTGGTACCTGGTTGGCGCCTCACTGATCTCCATCGTGGCCGTCGGCCTGACTCGGGAAACCCGTGGCAAGTCCTTGCACCTGGTGGATGCCGAATCCGCCGCACGGATCGCCGCCCTCGACCCGAGCGCCACCGACCCACGCCGCGCCGACTCACTGGCGTAACCCGACTGTCTGTAGGAGCAGGTGCCCGCTTGCGGCGCCCGCTTGCGGTGCCCGCTAGCGGCGCCGCAAGCGGGCACCGCAAGCGGGCACCGCCCCTACAAAGAAACAGCTGGGGCGTCCCAATTTTTCACAGGAGCTTTTTGATGTCCGACCTTCTCGGCCACAACTACATCGGCGGCGCCCGCAGCGCCGCTGGCAGCCAAACTTTGCGCAGTTACGACGCCAGCACCGGCGAGCCCCTGCCCTACGCTTTCAGCCAGGCCACGGAGGCTGAGGTGGACGCCGCCGCCCAGGCCGCCGCGAGTGCTTATCCGGCCTTTCGCGGCTTGACGGCCAGCCGCCGCGCCGAGTTCCTCGAGGCCATCGCCGAGCAACTGGAGGCGCTGGATGAGCAATTCGTCGCCCTGGTCAGCCGCGAGACCGCGCTGCCAACGGCGCGCATTCAGGGCGAGCGCGGACGCACCAGCGGCCAGATGCGCCTGTTCGCCCAAGTCCTGCGCCGTGGCGATTTCTACGGCGCGCGTATCGACCGCGCCCTGCCCGATCGCACGCCATTGCCCCGCGTGGACCTGCGTCAATACCGGATCGGCGTGGGTCCGGTGGCCGTGTTTGGCGCCAGCAATTTCCCCCTGGCCTTCTCCACTGCCGGTGGCGACACTGCCGCCGCCCTGGCCGCCGGTTGCCCGGTGGTGTTCAAGGCCCACAGCGGGCACATGGCGACGGCCGAACGAGTCGCCGATGCGATTATTCGCGCCGCCGAACAGACCGGGATGCCCAAAGGCGTGTTCAACATGATCTATGGCGCCGGGGTCGGTGAAGCCCTGGTCAAGCATCCGGCGATCCAGGCAGTCGGGTTTACTGGCTCCCTCAAAGGCGGTCGGGCCCTGTGCGACATGGCCGCCGCCCGCCCGCAACCGATTCCGGTGTTCGCCGAAATGAGCAGCATCAACCCGGTGGTGGTCTTGCCCGAAGCCCTGCGGCTACGGGGCGCAACAATCGCCAGTGAACTGCTGGCCTCGGTGGTGCAAGGCTGCGGGCAGTTCTGCACCAACCCGGGCCTGGTGATCGGGATCCGCTCGGACCAATTCAGCGCCTTCGTCGAACAACTCAGCGCATTGATGGCCGAGCAACCGGGGCAAACCATGCTCAACGCCGGCACGTTGGCGAGCTACACCCGGGGTGTCGAGGCATTGCACGCACATCCGCAGGTCAGCCACCTCGCCGGTCGCGAGCAACAGGGTCGCCAGGCCCAGCCACAGTTGTTCAAGGCCGACAGCCGTCTATTGCTCGAAGGTGACCCGCTGTTGCAGGAGGAAGTGTTCGGGCCGACCACGGTGCTGGTGGAAGTGGCCGACGCCGCAGAGCTACAGCGCGCGCTGCACGGCTTGCACGGACAGCTGACGGCCACGCTGATTGCCGAAGCCGCTGACTTGCAGGCCCACGGCGAGCTGTTGCCACTGCTGGAGCAGAAAGTTGGCCGGGTGCTGTTCAACGGCTACCCGACCGGGGTCGAGGTGTGTGACGCCATGGTCCACGGCGGCCCCTACCCAGCCACCTCCGACGCCCGCGGCACGTCGGTCGGCAGCCTGGCCATCGAGCGCTTCCTGCGCCCGGTGTGCTACCAGAACTGCCCCGACCACCTGCTGCCCGAGCCCCTGAAAGATGCCAACCCGCTGGGCATCAACCGTCTGGTTGACGGCAAACAGCAGCGCGAGGCCATCAGCCAGTAAGCGGCTTGCTCCTACAGGCCAGGAGTTGGGTGTGTGCGGAATCTGCAAGCACCCGCTCCGACAGGGCTATCCGCCCGTTCAGGCCAACAACGCTTTAAGGTCGTGATACAGCGCCTCGGGGATCTGCACGCCTTCGACCAGGCTGCGGGCCCGCGCTTCATAGCGACGTTGCGACGGCAGGCGCGCGCCCTGGCCTTCGATACTCTGGAACAGGGTTTCGGCACGGGCCAGGTGGTGCTCGGTGGCGTCACCGAGGAAGCGCCGAGGATCGAGGGCGATGATCAGTTCGCCATGGTACGGCGAGGATTTGCTGCCTGCGTCGTAGGCCAGGGATTCGGCACTGGTCAGGTCACCGATCAACGGCCCGGCGATCAACTCCACCATGGCCGCCAGTGCCGAGCCCTTGTGCCCACCGAAGGTCAGCATCGCGCCGCTGTCGAGCACCACGTTGGCATCGGTACTCGGCCGCCCCTGCCCATCCACGCCCCAGCCTTCGGGAATCGCCTTGCCGGCCCGGCGGTGCAACTCAATATCGCCACGGGCGATCGCACTGGTGGCGAAGTCGAAGACAAACGGCTCCTGGCCGGCGCGCGGCCAACCGAAGGCAATCGGGTTGGTGCCGAACACCGGCTGACTGCCGCCGGCCGGTGCGACCCAGGCATGGCTCGGGTTGCAGGCCAGCGCCACCAGGCCGGCCGCGGTGAGTTGCTCGATCTCCACCCACAACGCGGAAAAATGCACACAGCGATTGATCGCCAGGGCAGCAATCCCGTTGGCCCGGGTTTTCGCCGCCAGCAACGGCAACCCAGCCTGGAACGCCAGTTGGGAGAAACCGCCGGTCGCGTCGACCCGCACGATCGAGGGCGCCTGGTCGATCACCTGGGGTTCGGCATCGGCCGAGACCTTGCCAGCGCGCAGTGAATTCACGCAGCCGAGAATCCGGTACAAGCCATGGGAGGCGCAGCCATCACGCTCGCCGGCGATCACCGTGTTGCTCACTGCCTGGGCGTGGGCGGAGTTAAAACCGTTGTGCAGCAGGATCGATTCGGCCAGCTCGCGGGCTTCGGCCAGGGACAGTCGGATCATAGTCAGCTCCTTGAACAGACCGTCCAGACTCGCCCATTCCAGAGCCCCCGGCTTGATCGCTTTAGGCCCGGGCGATGACGATTTCGGCATAGCCTGGCGCAGTCGGTCAGCCGATCAGATCAATCAACTGCTCACGCTGCGCCCCGGTCAGCATCGAGCCAAACCCGGCACCGGCGTTTTCGCTCATCAAGCGTGGGTGGCGGGTGCCAGGAATCACGCACGTCACCGCGCAATGGGACAACACAAACTTCAGCGCCAGTTGCGCCCAACTGCTGACCTGCACCTGTGCCGCCCAACCCGGCAGCGGCTTGCCTTTGAGCCTGGTCAGCAAGTCACCGCCGCCAAACGGCCGGTTGCAGATCACCGCCACCCCACGCTCGCGGCACAACGGCAACAGGCGCTTCTCGGCGGCACGGTCATCGAGGGCGTAGTTGATCTGCAGGAAGTCCAGCGTCTCGGCCTTGAGCAGTGCCTCCACCTCGTCATAGGCGCTGGCGGTGTAATGGCTGACGCCGATGTAGCGAATCCGTCCGGCCGCCTTCCACTCTCGCAGCGTCGGCAGATGGCTCTGCCAGTCCAGCAGGTTGTGGATCTGCATCAGGTCGATGCGATCGGTCTGCAGCAAGCGCAAGGACTGCTCCATCTGCCGGATGCCCTCCTCGCGACCTCGGGTCCACACCTTGGTCGCCAGGAACGCCGGCGAGCGCGGCTCGTGGATCGACAGCAACTCACCGCTGGTCTGTTCGGCCCGACCGTACATCGGCGAGCTGTCGAGCAGCGTGCCGCCCTTGGCAAACAACGCACCGAGCACCGCCGGCAACTGTTGGTAGGACGCCGTTCCGGGTACGGCATCAAAACCGCGATAGGTGCCCAACCCGACGATGGGCAAGGGTTCGGAGCTGGAAGGAATGGCGCGGGTCAGCATGTTCATGCCTCCTGGTCCGATCGATGTACTAACGTTAGACGAATGTCGCGCATCCTGGTGTCCATCGTGGTTATCGCTGCAGCGCTGTACCTGGCGCTCTGTGCGGGACTGTGGGTGTTCCAGCGCGCGCTGATCTACTTCCCGCAGCCAGGTTCCGCTGACAGTGCGACGACACAGATGAGGCTGGTGGTGGATGAGGCCCAGGTGCTGGTCAGCGTCCGCCCGCGCGACGGGCCCCAGGCCTTGATCTACTTCGGTGGCAACGCCGAGGATGTCTCGGCGAACCTGCCGCAGTTTGCCCGGGCCTTTGCCGACCATGCCCTGTACCTGATGCACTACCGGGGTTTTGGCGGCAGCAGCGGCTCACCTTCGGAAGAAGCGATTGCCGCGGATGCGCTGGCACTGTTTGATCAGGTCTACGCCGACCACCGACAGGTTGTCGTGATCGGTCGCAGCCTCGGCTCCGGGGTCGCGGTGCGTCTGGCCAGCCAACGACCGGTGGCACGGCTGATCCTCATCACGCCCTACAACAGCCTGGAGGAACTGGCCGCGCGTCAGCTGCCAATCTTCCCGGTGCACTGGCTGCTGCGCGACCGCTACGACGCCTGGAAGTACGCCCGGCGTATTCAGGTGCCAACCTTGCTGCTCGCCGCCGAGCACGATGAAGTCATCCCCCGCGCCAGCACCGAACGCCTGCTACAGCAATTCGACCCTGGCGTGGCAAGGCTTGAGGTCATACCTGGCACGGGACACAACTCCATCGCCGCCAGCCCCAGGTACCTGCCGCTGCTGCGCAAAGGGATGTGACGGCTGCGTCAACGGCCGCAGGACGATCATTCAACTTGGCAACACTGGACTCAGCAACACCCGCGTCACCCGCCGCTCTTCGACCTCGACCACGGTCAGGTTCCAACCCTGGCAGGTCAGTGTGTCGCCAATCACCGGCAGACGGTCCAGCAGGCTCATGACCAGCCCCGCGAGGGTCTGGTAGTCATCCGTGGCCTTGGCCTGGAAGCCGATCTGCTGGCGAATCTGGCTCAGGTTCAGCGCGCCGCTGACCAGGAACCCATTGCCCTGGGCCACGATGTTCGGGCCTTCGATTTCGCTGGCGTCCGGCAACTCGCCGGCGATCGACTCAAGAATGTCAGTCATGGTCAGCAAGCCGATGAAGTCACCGAACTCGTTCACCACAAAGGCAATGTGCGTCGACTCCTTGCGCATCTGTTCCAGCGCATTGAGGATCGAGAAGTTCTCCAGCAGGTTGATCGACGTGCGGGCCATGGCTTCCAGGTTGGGCTGATGGCCGGCGAGCAATTCCTTGAGCAGCTCTTTCTTGTGGACGAAGCCCAGCGGCTCATCGATGCGGCCCTCGCGGATCAACGGCAACCGCGAGTACGAGGAGTGCATCAGCGTGGTCCGGATGGTCTCGGCCGAATCGGCCAGGTCAATGTAATCGACCTCGGCGCGCGGCGTCATGGCGCTGCGGATCGGCCGCTCGGCCAATTGCAGGACGCCGCTGATCATCACCCGCTCGCGACGATCGAAGACCTGATCGGCCTCAGTACCGTCGAGCATGTCGGCAATTTCCTCGCCCACTTCATCAGCGTGCAAGGTGCGCCCGCCCAGCAGACGCAACACCGCATGGGCGGTCCGCTCGCGCATTGGCCGGTGCCCTTGCAGGCTCTTCTTGCGCCGCGCCCGCGCCAGTTGGTTGAACAGCTCGATCAGGATCGAGAAGCCAATGGCCGCGTAGAGGTAGCCTTTGGGAATGTGGAAACCCAGGCCCTCGGCGGTCAGGCTGAAGCCGATCATCATCAAAAAGCCCAGGCAGAGCATGATCACGGTCGGGTGGCTGTTGACGAAGCGGGTCAGCGGCTTGCTCGCGATGATCATCAGGCCAATGGAGAACACCACGGCAATCATCATCACCGACAAGTGTTCGACCATGCCCACCGCGGTAATGACCGCGTCCAGGGAGAACACCGCATCAAGCACCACGATTTGCGCCACGATCGGCCAGAACCTGGCATAGGCGGACGTCCCGGTGTGGGTGGCAACGTGGCCTTCGAGGCGCTCGTGCAACTCCATGGTCGCCTTGAACAACAGGAACACACCACCGAACAACATGATCAGGTCGCGGCCCGAGAACACCTTGTCGAACACCTCGATCAAGGGCTCGGTGAGGGTCACCATCCACGAGATGCTGGCCAGCAGGCCCAGGCGCATCAGCAATGCCAGCGACAGGCCGATGACCCGGGCGCGGTCACGCTGCTCGGGCGGCAATTTGTCGGCCAGGATGGCAATGAACACCAGGTTGTCGATGCCGAGCACCAGCTCCAGCACAATCAGGGTCAACAGGCCAAGCCAGGCCGTGGGATCTGCAATCCATTCCATAGGGATTATTTGCTCTCTCGAATCAGCTTGAACGATTGACGCGCACGCAGGTGCGACGCCCTGCAACGCACAATGGGGGCGGTTTTGTTCGGAGTAAAGGGTGCTGCGCAACAGGCGAGGAAGGTGCCTGGGCGGTTTATCGCAACCGTGATAGGCGCGATGGACCTACGGGCGCTGACTGAGGGAAACGAGGCTGCAAGGTGAGCGAAGCGACTGGGAGGCTCCAGGAGGGTGTTCATACGGACCTGTAGAAAATTGGGTCCATGATCCTACAGTGCGGCAGGGCTTTTCTGCCGCGCAGAGTTATTACAAGATTTGACACGATCGTGCGGTGATTACACCGGGGAGATGGTGGCAAGGGCGCCGATCATGATCGTCAGCAGCAGGAATCCACCGAGAAACATCGCCATCTTGAACATCGGGCCTCCAAAAATAGGTTCAGGGTTGCGGCCCTATTGTGGCGCCCGGGCTGTATCGAAAACAGCGTCAGGTACAGATGAAAAATACGGATCAGATGCCACTTTACTGCCGGGTAGCGGGCGAGCTCGTCGAGGCGCTCGCCCTGATGAACATCAGTCGGGATCGCCTGAATGCCGACGCTTGCCCTGCGCGAGATGGCATATCAGCAGCGCCAGAACGATCAATCCGGCGGCAACCGCGAAGCACACATGCATCCCCCGGGCCAACGCGGGCGCAGACGCAGTTGACACATCCGCCGCCGTGGCGAAGGCAAACAACGCCCCCAGGCACGCTGTCCCGCTGATCAGCCCCAGGTTGCGTGACAGGCTCAGCAGGCCCGCCACCACACCCCGTTGCTGCGGGTCGATGGCGGCCATGATCGAGGTATTGTTGGCCGCCTGGAACAGCCCATAACTGGCGGTCAGCAACAGCATCGGCATGAGGTAGCCGGGCACCCCGCTGGCGCTCGGCAACAGTGCCAGCAACGTGGCGCCAAGCGCCATGCCCAGCAGCCCGGCCTGGGCCATGCGGCGCGTGCCGAAACGGTCGACCAGGCGCCCGGCCGGCACCCCGCTGAGGGCCGCGGCGGCGGGCCCCGCCGCCAGCACCAGCCCCACTGCCAGGGCATCGAGTCCCAGGCCGCGAGCCAGGTAGAAAGGCCCGACCACCAGCGTCGACATGATCACCGTCGACACCAGCAGGCTCATGGCCAGGCCTGCGCTCAGTTGCCGATCACCCAGCAGTGGCAGGCGGACCAAGGGTACCGCCGCTCGCCCCTGGCGCCAGACAAACAGCCCGGCGCCGACGGCTGCCAGCAGCAACAGCGCGCCCTGGCCCTGGGTCATGGCCAACGCATAGGCGCCCAGGGTCAACACCAGCAGCAGGCTCCCCGGCAGATCGAAACGGCGCTGTTCGCCCCGGGTGAGCGGTCCATCCGGCGGCAGGTAGCGCCAGGCCAACCCGCCATTGAGCAGACCCAGAGGCACGCTGACCAGGAAGATTGCCTGCCAGCCGAGGGCGACCAGCAACACCCCACCCAGCGCCGGTCCCAGTGTCGTGCCGATCGCCGAGAGGCTGCCCAGCAGGCCCATGGTGCTGCCCAACCGGGCCTTGGGCACGGTCTCGCCCACCAGGGCCAGGGTCAGGGCCAGCATGATCGCCGCGCCCAGCCCCTGCAGCGCCCGGGCGGCAATCAGCCAGCCAAGGCTGGGCGCCAGGCCGCAGAGCAATGAGGCCAGGGTAAACAAGGTGATGCCACACAGCAGCAGGCGTCGCCGTCCCAGGAGGTCACCGAGGCGACCGGCACTGACCAGCAAGGTGGTGATGCTCAACAGGTAAGCCAGGACAATCCACTGCACCTGGGCAAAAGAGGCCTCGAACGTGCGGGCCAGGGCCGGCAGGCCAGCATTGGCGATACTGGTATCGAGTGACGGCAACAGCATCGACAGTGACAGGCTGGCCAGTGCCCAGCGGCTCGACGGGGCCAGGGGCGGCGCTTGTGTGGCGGTTGTTGTGGGGAGTGTGTTCATGGATAAGGCCTCGCGCTCGGTGATGGATAAAAGCCTATGCCTGAGCGTGATGAGGCGGAAGACGCAGCATTTGCACTTTATAGCTGCAGCAAACGCCATCTCATGTGGACGGCGTGCTACCGTTGGCCAATGTCGACGCCCGATCTGAACCTGCTGATTACCCTGGACGCCCTGCTCGCCGAAGGCAGTGTGGCGCGCGCGGCCCAGCGTTTGCACCTGAGCCCCTCGGCGATGAGCCGGGCCTTGGCACGCTTGCGTACCACCACCGGCGACCCGTTGCTGGTGCGGGCCGGACGCTGCCTGGTGCCGACGCCACGGGCCATCGAACTGCGCGACCAGGTGCGCCAACTGGTGCAGGATGCCACCGCCGTGCTGCGTCCCGTCGAACAGCTGGACCTGGGGCATCTGGTACGCACTTTCACGCTGCGCACCAGCGACGGATTTGTCGAGAACTTCGGCCCGGCATTGATCCAGCGCCTGGCTGCAGAGGCGCCCGGCGTGCGCGTGTATTTCCTGCAAAAGCTCAGCAAGGACAGCACGCCCCTGCGCGAGGGTAGCGTCGACCTGGACACGGGCGTGGTCGAGCCTGGAACCAGCCCGCAATTGCACACTCGCCTGTTGTTCGAGGATCGTTTTGTCGGCGTGGTCCGCCACGGCCATCCCTTGAGCCAGGGTCAAATCACCGTAGCCCGCTACATGGCTGGGCAACACGTGCTGGTTTCCCGCCGTGGCCTGGACACCGGGTTGCTGGATCAAACCTTCAACAGCCAGGGCCTGCAGCGCAACATCGCGACCCTGGTCAGTGGGTTCGCCGCCGCGTTGGCGTTGACCCGCGACTCGCAACTGATCGCCACGGTGCCCGAGCGCCACACCCGGCACTTGCGCAGTGACCTGTTCAGCTTCACCTTGCCCCTGCCCACTCCGGCCATCGGCCTGTCACTGATCTGGCACCCACGAATGGACGCCGACCCGGCGCATCGCTGGCTGCGCGGCTGCATACGCGAGGTGTGTACCCAGGTGCTTGGCCAACCCGACACGTTGAGCAAGATCGTTCAAGCCTGACGCCGGCAACCCTTCTATGATTTTCGCCATCAACGTACTCAAGGACGGTGGCAGACCATGGCAACGCAAAAACTCTTCTGGCAAGACCCTTACCGAACCGAGCTGCAAACCCAGGTCACTGCGGTCGAGGGGGACGCGGTGCGTCTGGCACAAACGGTGTTCTTTGCCTTTTCCGGTGGTCAGGAGAGTGACAGCGGAACCCTCGCGGGCCTGACGGTGCTGGCGGCGGAAAAACACGGCCTGGACATTGTCTACACCCTGCCCGCCGGGCATGGCCTGCAGGTGGGCAGCGAAGTTGAGCTGCGCATTGACTGGGCACGGCGGTATCGCCTGATGCGCCTGCATTTTGCCGCGGAAATGGTGCTGCAACTGGTCTACCAGCTTGAACCGGACATCGCCCGCCTCGGTGCCCACATCTCGGCGGACAAGGCGCGAATCGACTTTGCCCGCGAGACCAGCATCGCCACCCTGTTCCCGCAGATCGAGCCCCAGGTCGTTGCCTTGTCGAGGGCCGACCTGCCCATCATCACCGCCTTCAGCGATGAGGCCGCGCAGCGCCGCTACTGGCAGGTCGAGGGGTTTGCGACCATGGCCTGCGGTGGCACTCACCCGCGCTCCACCGGAGAAATCGGCGCCCTCAAGCTCAAACGCAAGAACACCGGCAAAGGCAAGGAGCGCATCGAAATCACGTTGCTCTAGACACCCTGGCCTAGATGAACACCCCGCTCCAGGCCGACACCAGCAGCAACACCGCCAACCCACGATTCATCCGCACAAACGCCCGCGGCGAGCGCAGTACCCGGGCGCTGCCCACGCCCAACAACGCCCACAGGGTCATGCACGGCAGGCAGGTCAACAGGAACAACAATGACAACAGCAACATCCGCGACGCCTGTTCACCTTCGCCGGCAAACACACTCGCCACCGCCACCGCCATCATCCAGACTTTGGGGTTGATCACCTGCAGGGCCACGGCACCGAGCACGCCCATACCGGCGTCGCGCGTATCGGGCGAGTCCAGGGACGGCGGCGTACTGCGAAAGATCTGCCAGGCCAACCCACTCAGCCACAGCGCCCCGGCCCAGACCATCACCTGTTGTAAACGCGGGAACCGCCCCAGCGTCTCACCCAACCCGAGCCCGACGATCAACACCACCATTGCCGCTGCGACACAGGCGCCGAAAATAATCGGCAGGGTGGCAACCAACCCACGCCGGGAACCGTGACTCAGCACCAGGATATTGAGCGGCCCCGGGGTGATCGAGGCCACGAAGGCAAACAACAGAAAAGGCAGAAACGACAGCATGGCAGGGACTCCTTGATCAGACAGGGAGCCATGCTCGCGCGCCGACGGGGCTCAGTCTGGAAGGTTTGAGCAGCGCTTGCGGTAATCCGCCGGGGTGAGCCGATAGGCACGGCGGAACCAACGCCCCAGATGGCTCTGATCGGCAAAGCCCAGGGCGCTGGCAACCTGCGCCGGGGGTTCGCCCCGCGCCAGCCACAGGCGCGCCCGGGCCAGGCGCAGCTGGATCAGATAGGCATGGGGCGCCAGGCCAAACGCCGCCTTGAAAGCGCGGCTCAGGCGAAAACGATCGACGCCACAGACCTGGGCCAACTGATCCAGGCCGATGTCTTCAAAGGCGTGGGCCTGCAGGTAGTCACGCGCCACCTGGGCCACCCGTGGCAGGCGTGGATCAAAGGCCTGGCGCTGACGCCAGTCGAGGTGCCGGGTGAGCGCGGCCAACAAGTTATCGGTGGCGCTCTGGCGCACGATGCGCAACTCGCCCTGGTGCAGCGCCTGGAACGCCTGGCCAATGCACATCGCCAGGCCTGGGTCCTGGCTCAGGGTGTCGGCGAAGCCCAACTGGCTGTGCTGCGGCACATGCTCGAACAACAGGCGCAGTTGCTGCTCCAGCCACGCGGGATCGAAGTACAGCATGGAGTAAGTGAAACCTTCCTCGGTGGGTGCCTGCCCATCGTGGATTTCCCCCGGTTCCAGCATGAACACCTTGCCAGGCGTACTGAGGTGGCGCACCCGCCGACAATTGAACTGCTGCACGCCCTGCTCGGTGATCCCCACCAGGAAGCTGTCATGCCAGTGCGGGTCATAGGCGTGGCCCTGGAAATGGGCGCGGATCGACTCGATCCCGGTGTCGGGATCCTGGGACAGCTCGATCCAGTGGTGATCGTCCACGGTGCCTCCGGCGCCTGCACTGGGCAAAAAATGGGGGCGATCAACTTACCGCGCTTTGCACCGCGCTGTTTAGAAGATTTGTGCAGCCTATCCTGCTGCCGGAAAAATCCTCGCCGTGACCAGGCCAGCCATAGCCAGCAGGCAAGCCAGCCCGACCCCATAGGCCATCGTGCGCCAGGGCTGCCAGCCGCCGAGGTACATCAGGGTGTGCATCACCCGAGCGCCGGTGAACAGGCACAACAACATGGCCGTGACCTGGCCATCGGTGTCCAGGGCCAGGCACAACCCGCCCAGCACGAAGAACAGCGGAATGTTTTCCAGGTCATTGGCCCAGGCCCTGGCCGCCCGTTGTACCTGGGGCAGTTCCTGGGGTAACGCCTGGCGCTGGAAAAAACGCGCGTCCTCAGCGTTGGTGAACACCCGGTGGCGGATACGGAAAAAACCCTGGTAGCAGGAGATGAACAGCATCTTCCCGAACAACAGCAGGACGCACAGGGCATAGACGTGCAGCGTGCTGTTCATCCCTGCCCCCTGGCGCTGGGTTTGGCGCAAAAGCCATTGACGACCAGGTACAACAGCGGGCCGATCGAGACGAAGATCGCGGTGAGCAGCCAATACGGCAGCACCGAGACCAGGGAGCGCCCCCTGGCTCGGGCATCCTGGTACATCCAGACGCCGGCCATGACCGCCAGCAGGTAGAGGTCGATCACCACCTGGGCGGTGTCCGGCCGGGACAACAGGCCGAGCCCGAACGCCAGCAGCGATTGCTCGGCGATCGATAGGGTCCAGGCCGTGTACAGCGAAAATCCGCTCAAGGCGGCCAGGGCGAGATAGGGTCGGGACATGCGGTGCTTCCTGCAATCGGCGGTTGATGCACGGCAGGTTAGTGCTATCGTCGCCCGGCCCTCAATGACCTCCGAGGTCATGGACGCCTCCCCTTCGCACGGCCAGAGTCAATGTATGGATATCCGACCCTTTCCCCGCACGACGCCCCCCACCACCGCCGGCGAGCAGTTGCGCCTGCTGCGCCGCCAGGCCCGGCTGAGCCAGCTCGACCTGGCCCTGATTGCCGGGGTTTCCCAGCGCCACCTGAGTTGCATCGAAACCGGCCGCGCCCAGCCGAGCCCTGGCACCCTGCACAACCTGCTGACCGCCCTGGAAGCACCGCTGGAGCAGTGCAACCGCGTGTTCCTGGCATCCGGTTATGCGCCGCGCTACGAAGCGACACCACTGACGGCACCGCCCATGGAGGCGGTGCGCGGTGCCATCAGCCATGTCCTGCACGCCAACAACCCCGCGCCGGCGATTGTGCTGGGCAGCCACTGGGAGGTGCTGGCCGCCAACGCCAGCACGGCGGTGCTCTTTGATCTGGTGGGACTGCCGGCCGATGCGGCGACGCAGCTCAACCTGCTGGTGACGCTGCTGCAGCCGGGCGGGCTGGGCGACCATTTGCGCAACGCCGAGGAGATTCGCCGCCTGGCCTGGCAGCGCGCAACCCGCGAGGCCATGGCCAACCCGACCCTGGCGCAGCTCCTGGACACCCTGCCCGCCCCGGCCAACCCGCCGCCAATGACCGCTGAACTGCCACCGCTGGTACTGACCCGCATCGACTGCGCCCAGGGTGAACTGAATTTCCTGTCGACCTTCACCACCTTCGGCATGCCCCAGGACATCACCCTGAGCTCACTGCGCATCGAACACCTGATTCCAGCCGATGCCCAGACCTGGCAAATCATGACCCGGGCGTATGAGCAGTCGTTGCACGATTGCGCCGAGGGTTGAGGGGGGGCTCTCGAGCGTTAACTCGCTGGGCCTGCCCCGTGACGTACGGCCATCCCGGGCAAGCGGAGAGCCGCCCGGCCCGCTCCCGCAGATTGGGTGGCCGTACGCAAAATGTGTGGGCAGCCAGATTCACTGTAGGAGCGAGCTTGCTCGCGAAGAACTTGAGAGCGACAGGTTCATCCAGCAAGTGCGCGTCATCGTTGACGTCCATCGCGAGCAGGCTCGCTCCCACACAGGTTGAGTGGGCTTGCGAAATCTGCGAACGCTCGACATCAGGACTTCACTCACGCTTCTGCCCAGGCAAACCGCCACCTTGCGTGGCAGTTTTCCAGGGCAAGGGCCTTATTTGTCGGTCTTGATGCTGGTCCAGACCCGGGTACGCACCCGCTCCAGCTTTTGTGGCAACGGCTGCACCACATACAGGGTTTTCAACGCCTCGCTGGTGGGCGTCAGGTTGGGGTTGCCGGTGATTTCAGGGTTGATCAGCGCCAGCGAGTCTTTGTTGGCATTGGGGTAGCCGAGGAAGTCGCTGATGGGGGCGATGACTTTAGGGTCCAGCAGATTGTTGAGAAACTCGTGGGCCTCAGCTACGTTTTTTGCGCTCTTGGGAATGGCAAAGGTGTCGAACCAGATCGGTGCGCCTTCCTTGGGCAGGCGCCAATCGACCACCACGCCATTGCCGGACTCCTTGGCGCGGTTGCCGAACTGATAAAAACTGCCGGAGTAACCGATGGCCACGCAGATATCGCCATTGGCGATGTCGGTCATGTACTTGGCCGAGTTGAAATAGGCCACGTAGGGGCGAACCTTGAGCAGCAGGGCCTTGGCCTTTTCGTAGTCTTGCGGGTTCTGACTGTTGGGATCCAGCCCGAGGTAGTGCAGGGCCAATGGCAGGATTTCCGTCGGCGAGTCGAGCATCGCCACGCCACAGGCTTTCAGCTTCTCCATGTTCTCGGGCTTGAACACCAGGTCCCAACTGTCCACGGGGGCATTTTCACCCAGGGCAGCCTTGACCTTGGCCGGGTTGAAACCAATCAGCACCGTGCCATACATGTACGGCACACCGTACTGGTTGCCCGGGTCATTCTGGTTCAGCAGCTTGAGCAGTACCGGGTCCTGGTGCTGCCAGTTAGGCAACTTCGACTTGTCGAGTTTCTGGAACACCCCGGCCTTGATCTGGGTCTCGAGAAACTGGTTGGAGGGCACCACCAGGTCGTAACCCGAGTTGCCGGTCAGCAACTTGGCTTCCAGGGATTCGTTGGTGTCGAAGGTGTCCCAGGTGACCTTGATGCCACTTTGCTTGGCGAAATCCTTGGGCACGGAGGGCAGGATGTAGTCCGCCCAGTTGTACACCCTCAGTTCGCGCTGTTCGGCGTGCACGGCGCTGGTCAGCAGCGTCAGCCCACACAAGGTGGCGCCCAGAATGCGGTTCATCGTGACCATGAATGGTTTCCCCAAATGCGGCGTTAGTTCGACGGTTTTTATGTTCTGTAAACGGCAGCGGGTTAAACGATAGCCAAGGGCAGGCGAATCCGGATTTTAGTTAGGGTTTGAGTGCACGTTCCGGGATCGGCCAACTGTCTTCGATTTTTGCCCAGTGCCGCCGCCGAACACAGTGGGACCTTGGCCAAAAGGGGATCGTAATGGCCAAAATAAATGGCCATTTGGGTCAGCACGCCACCTAGACCTGCGGCTGGTGACTGGTCACACAGTGGATGCCTCCTCCCCCGGCGCTGATGGCGTCGATGTCCAGTTGCACCACTTCGCGGTCCGGGTAGAGCCTGGTCAGCAACTCGAGGGCCCGGCGATCGGCCGCCCGGTCACCAAATTGCGGCGCCAGCACCGCGCCGTTGATCACGAAGTAGTTGATGTAGCCGGCGGCAAAATCCGGGTTGTCTTGACTGAACCTGTTGTTGCGCGGCTTGAGCGGCGGCGACACGGTGTGCACCTGCAGCTTGCGCCCCTGGGCATCGGTGGCCTGGCGCAGAATCTCCAGGTGGGCCAGCGTCACTGGGTGGTCGTAGGACGCCGGGTCCTGGTCGAGGTTGGCAATCACCACGCCGGGTTTGACGAAACGCGCATAAAAATCGACGTGGGCATCGGTGATGTCCTTGCCCTTGATGCCCGGCAGCCAGATGATCTTGCGCAAACCCAGGCGCTGCTTGAGGGCTTGCTCAACCTCGGCCAGGCTCCAGTCCGGGTTGCGGTTGCGATTGAGCCAGCAACTCTGGGTCATGATCGCCGTGCCCTGGCCATCGACTTCGATCCCGCCCCCCTCGCCCACCAGTTCACTGCGCAGGTAATCGGCCTCGGCCAATTCGGCCACTTGCGCGGCCACCTGTGCATCTTCGCGGTGCTGCTGTTTGTTGCCCCAGCCGTTGAAGTTGAAATCCACGGCGCCCAGCCCGCCGTGTCCGTCAATCACGAAGTTGGCGCTGATATCGCGCATCCAGATGTCGTCCAGTTCGGTTTCGACATAGGTGATGTTGGCCGTGCCGCAGTGCCGTTCGGCCAGGTCCCGTTCATGCTCGCGACAGAACACGGTCAGCGGCTCATAGCGGGCGATGGTGCGCGCGATCCGGCCGAGGGCCGCTTGCACGTCGGCGGTGAAGTCCTCCCAGATGGCGTCCTGTGCGCCAAAGGCGATAAAAGCACGCTGGTGCCGATCACCTTCGTCCGGCATGTGCCAGGGACCCGCGGCAGCCGCCCGCGCGGACAACGGCAGCAGGCCCATGGACGCCCCGGCGGCCCATCCGGCAACCAGCGAAACCTGCTTGATGAATTGGCGACGGGTCGACATGAGGCGTTTCCTCAAAGAGCTGGCGGTTGTCATTGGGCGGTGGCCGTCTTGAATTTGGTCCAGACGCGCATGCGCGCACGCATATCGGCCTGGGGAATATCCTGGCCGGGAATCAGACGCTGATAGGTGGCGGCGTCGAGGTAGATGTCCGGATTATTGCGCATGCTCCCATCGACACCTTCGCGCGCCTTGGCGTTGGAGGTGGGATAACCGGTGGCGTTACTGATGGCGGCCATGTTTTCCGGGCGCATGACGAAGTTGATGAAGGTATAGGCGTAGTCCGGGTGTTTGGCATCGACCGGAATCGCCATGGTGTCCATCCACACCGTGGTGCCTTCGCGGGGCACGCGGAACTGAAAGCGAGTGTGCTTGCCGGCACTGTCCGTGGTGCGTTGCGCCTGGGTCATGTCGCCGCTGTAGCCCAGGGACAGGCACAGGTTGCCGTTGACCAGGTCGCTCACCGGCTGCGACTGGAACTTGCGGATGTACGGACGCAACTTGCCCAGCAGCTCGCTCGCCGCCGCCAGGTCCGCAGGCTTGGCGCTGCGCGGTTCGCGCCCCAGGTAATGGAGGACCACCGCCAGCACTTCGTCGGGCGAATCGATGATCGAAATGCCGCAGTCGGCAAAGCGCTGGGCCAGCTCCGGCTTGAACAGCATGTCCAGGCTGTCGACCGGGGCATCGGCCATGCGCTGCTTGATCTGCTCGGCATTGTAGGTCAGGCCGATGGTGCCCCAGGTGTAGGGCACCGTGGCCTGGCTGGAATGCACATAGTGGCTGCGCAACTGCTGCAACCCCGGCTCGATGTCGTCCAGGGCGGTGAGCCTGGCGCGGTCCAGCGGCAACAGGCTGCCGGCGCGCATCAAGCGCTCGGCCACGGTGTCGCCGGGGAAGATCAGGTCGTAGCCGCTGCCCCCGGCCAACATTTTGGCCTCCAGTGTCTCGCTGCCCTCCATGACGTCATAGATCACCTTGATCCCGGTCTCGGCGGTGAACCGCGCGAGGGTGTCCTCGGCAAAGTAGTCGGCCCAGTTGTACAGCCGCAGGGTTTTTTCTTCGGCGTGCAGTGCCGGCTGGGTCACGCTCAACGCCAGTCCCAGCACGCCGATCAACAGCGGATTGGAAATGCTCATGCCAAATCTCCCGAGGTATGCCAGCGGGCATTGAGGTGGCGTCCGTCCTGGCTCAACAGCGGCCCGTACATCTCCGGCCGGCGGTCGCGGTAGATCCCCCAGTTCAGGCGTTCCTGCGCCATAGCCGTGAGGTCCAGGTCATGCAGGAGGATGCCGGCAGTGTCGCGATCCGCCTCAACCAGCAACTGGCCCTTGTGGTCGCAGATAAAAGACGAGCCATAGAAACTCATCTCAAGGCTGCGGTCGGTGGTTGCCACTTCAACACCGATGCGATTGGCCGCCACCACCGGCAGCAGGTTGGCCGCCGCATGACCACGCATGGTCATCTGCCAGTGGTCGCGGGAGTCCAGGCTGGCACAGCCCGGCTCCGAACCAATCGCGGTCGGGAACAACAGCACTTCGGCCCCCATCAAGGCCAGGCAGCGCGCGGTTTCGGGAAACCACTGGTCCCAGCAGATGCCCACGCCGAGCCGTCCGTAGGCCGTGTCCCAGACCCGAAAACCGGTGTCGCCGGGGCTGAAGTACTCCTTCTCCTGGTAGCCGATGGCGTTGGGGATATGGGTCTTGCGATACACCCCCAACAGGCGCCCATCGGCGTCCGCCACGCTCAGGGAGTTGAAGTAGGCGTTGCCCGCCCTCTCGAACCAGCTCAGTGGCAGCACCACCGCCAACTCCCTGGCCAGCGCCGCAAAACGCCGCAGGATCGCGCTGTCGTCATACGCCTGGGCCAGTGCCAGGTGTGGGTGGTGTTGCTCGATACAGAAATAAGGCGTGGCAAACAGCTCCTGCAGCAGGATGACCTGAGCCCCCTGGGCTGCGGCCTCACGCACCCGCTGTTCGGCCTGGTCGAGGTTATGGGCCAGGTCCCAGCTGCAGGGCATCTGGATGGTAGCGATCGTCAACAGGCTCATGGCATCAACCCTCCACCGGCCAGGCCGGCTGTTGCTGGGTGATGCAATGCACACCGCCGCCGCCATGGGCCAGGTGGTTGATCCGCACGGGCACCACCGTGCGCCCCGCAAACGCGCGGGCCAACACCTCGGCCGCCGCCTGGTCTGCGCTGATGCCATAGGCCGGCATGATGATCGCGCCATTGGCGATGTAGAAGTTGGTGTAGGAGGCGCAGAACACTTCAGCACTGGCATCCACCGCCTCGCTGGCCTCATACAGTTCGATCAGTTCGAAGGGGCGTCCGCGGGCATCGCTGGCCAGTTCCAGGGCACGGCGGTTTTCCCGCACCACCTCGGCGTACACCGAGCCGCGATCGTGGGTCGCGTCCACCAGCAACACCCCGGGACGGGCAAACGCGCACACGCCATCGACGTGGCCATCGGTCATGTCGCCGGTCACCGCGTCCGGATCGCCAGGCAACCAGATGGTCTTCTTGATGCCCAGCAGGCGGGCGAAGACCTGCTCGATCTCGGCCTTGGTCATTCCCGGGTTGCGATTGGCATTGAGCAGCACCGATTCGGTGGTGATCAGCGTGCCCTCGCCATCGACATGAATGGCCCCGCCTTCGTTGCACAGTGGCGTGCCAAAACACCCAAGCCCCAGGTGATCGAGGGCCCGGCGCGCCAGGCTGGCGTCCAAGTCATGGGCCGACTTGCCACCCCAGGCATTGAAGCGCCAGCTCACCCCCGCCACACCCTGTTGCGGGTGGCAGACGAAGCTTGGGCCGGAGTCACGGCACCAACTGTCGTTGACCGCCAGTTCGATCAGCTCGATGTTCGGCCCACACCAGGCCTTGGCACTGGCGAGCGCCGAGGGGTCGACCACCATCTTCACCGGCTCGAAGCGCGCAATGGCATTGGCCACCCGGGCAAAGTCCTCTTGCACCTGGGGCAAGGTGACGCCCCAGCCGGACTCCCAGAGTGCCTGATTGTGCGGCCACACCATCCAGGTAGCCGCGTGCCGGACCCACTCGGCCGGCATCCACCAACCGTCGTTCAATTGTTCGTCGTGCTGCATGACAAGTACCTTTGAGTTAAGTCATTGTGTTCAATGAAATCGGCCTACGAGGTCTTGGCATGCATGCTACGGCTGTGAAAACGGGCAAACAAACGATGGATTTTGCGTAAAAGTGATTAGAGGAACTTATCAGTATGCTTAAGCACTGGCCGCCGCTCAGCACCCTGCGTGGCTTTGAAGCCGCCGCCCGGCTGGGCAGTTTCCACAAGGCCGCCACCGAACTGCACCTCACTCAGTCGGCCATCAGCCAGCAGATCCGCAGCCTGGAGGCGTACCTTGAACAACCGTTGTTTTTCCGCAATGGCCGCAGCGTTGCGCTGACCGATGCCGGGCATGATCTGCTCAGTACCACCCAGGCGCTGCTGCAACAATTGGCCGTGGGGATCCGCCGCCTGGGCCAGTACCAGAAGCCCAACCAACTGGTGCTCAACACCACGCCGGCGTTCGCCCGGCACTGGCTGTTGCCGCGCCTGGGGGATTTTCGTCGCCAGTACCCGGGCGTCGACCTGTGGCTCTTCAGCACCGATGAAGTCCCTGACATGAGCAGCCAGACCATCGACCTGGCGGTGCGCGATGACCTCAGCGCCCAGGCCGAGTGCAGCTTCAAGGTGTTGCACGCCGACCGCTTGTTCCCGGCATGCCACCCGAGCCTGCTGGCGATGCCCGGCGCACAGCGCAGTACCCTGCACGGCGAGCGGGAAATGGACTGGAGTCATTGGGCAGTGGAGGCTGGGATCGATGTCGGCCAGCAGGCCCAGGGGCTGAATTTTTCCGACCCCGGCTTGCTGCTGGACGCTGCCTGCGCAGGATTGGGCATGGCGTTGGTCAGCCAGTTGTTGAGCCACCAGGCCCTGGCCAATGGTTCATTGACCCCCTTGGTTGAGCAGACGATTCGGGGCCCGAACTGGGCCCTGCTGACCCATCGCGACAGCGAGAACAACCCGCTGGCGCGCAGTTTCAGCGAGTGGTTGGTGAACAATCTGCAAACGCCGCAATGATCCTTGATCAGATCAACAGGTCTTCATAGAACGCGCCAAACGGGCGCTGCGGGTGGGCGATCTGGATTTCCAGGATCCACAGACCGGTGTTGGGGTACTGGGCAAAATCGCCGAGATCACCGCCTCGGTGGATCGCGTGGGGGAAATCGCTGACCCGGTGGCCCTTGATGTCCAGGTTGAGCTTCCAGCCCATGCGCTGGGCTTCATCGGCGGCGTAACGGTACAGCTCGCTGCCGGCGACCCGCTCACTGCGCCAGTACCCTTCGACCCGCTGGAACAGCTCGCGGGCGGCCGCAGCGCAGGCGCTCATCTGTGGGTCGGAGCCGGTGGTGAAGGTGGCCCCGGCATCCCCTTCGTGGCCCTGCCAGACCACGCCCATGTCGACGAAAAAGATGTCGTCACGCCCCAGTTCCGGGTCGCCCTCGGAACGCTGCTTGAAGGTCTTGAGGGTATTGGCGCCGAAGCGGATCAGCAGTGGGTGCCAGATCCGGTCCATGCCCAGCTCTCCGAGGATCCGCTTGCCCAGCACCTGCGCGTCGGACTCGCGCATGCCCGGGGTGATTGCCGCGGCAATCTGCTCAATGGCCTGCCACGTCATCTGCTGCGCATGGCGCATGGATTGCAGTTCATAGCGCTCACCTACCGCTTCTTTGTTGCCCTGGGCCGTTGTCATCATTCATTCCCTTGGATAGAAACCGTCGATCGCTATATATTTTTATATATTGCGAAAAACTTCAACAACGGCATAGCCAAGACGCCTTACGCTTCCAGGCGCCCGCTGCCCTCACGGTCCTGCGGGTAGTGGTGGGACAGGGGAAATGCCGGCAACCAGGACTCGCGACGGATGACCCAGCTTTCGTACGTGGGCATCAACTGGTCTGGGGCATCCAGGGAACCCAGGTTGATTTCCACTTCGTCGGCGCTGCGGGCGAACACCGAGGAGCCGCAGCGCGGGCAGAAAAACCGTCCGGCGTAATCACGCGTTTCACCGGTGATGGTCACCGCTGTTTCGGGAAAAATCGCAGAGGCATGAAACAGCGCGCCGTGATGCTTGCGACACGCCAGGCAATGACACAGCCCAACCCGATAGGGCTGTCCTGCGGCTTCGATTCGGACCTCGCCGCACAGGCAACCGCCGGTAAATCGGTCCATGGTGCTGCTCCTCTGCCAGTCATCGATCAGCGCTGCCGAGTGCTACCTCGGTACGACCCTGTCGAGGGTAACAATAGCCGCTGGACAAGCGCGCCGGATCTCATCACCCCAACACTGGAATCACCCGCGAAGGCTTCACCGATTTAAACGAAAAGCTCGAATAAATCTCCTTCACCGCCGGCAAGGTCTGCAGCACTTCGCGGGCGAATTCGCCAAAGGATTCCAGATCCTTGGCCACCACCTCCAAGAGGAAATCGTAGCGTCCGGAGACGTTGTGACAGGCGACGATTTCCGGGATCTGCAGCAGCCGCTGTTCGAACGTGCGAGCCATTTCCTGGTTGTGGGATTCCATCATCACACTGACAAAAGCAGTGACGCCGTAGCCCAGGGCCTTGGGCGAGAGGATCGCCTGGTAGCCGGTGATCACCCCGCTTTCCTCGAGCATTTTCACCCGGCGCCAGCACGGCGAAGTCGTCAGGGCCACCTGGTCGGCCAGTTCGGCGGTGGTCAGGCGGGCGTTGCCTTGCAGGGCGTTCAGCAGGGCTTTGTCGGTACGATCCAGGCCGGCGGGCATATTTTGCCTCTTAATCTTGTTTTTATGGGTTTGTATTCCAATCAGGCGTTTATAAACGGGCAAGTTTGGAATTTATCGCGTTGAATTTGAGCATAGCATTGTAGGAAATCAGGGAGCGTTAACCATGAACAATAAAAACAACGAACTTGGCTTTTCTACCCGTGCGATTCACCACGGCTACAACCCGCTGGATAACCAGGGGGCGTTGATCCCGCCGATCTACCTGACGTCCACCTTCACCTTCCCCACCGCCGAATACGGCGCCGGCTGTTTTGCCGGCGAACAGCCCGGGCACTTCTACACGCGGATTTCCAACCCGACCCTGGCGCTGCTGGAGTCGCGCATGGCGACCCTGGAAAACGGCGAGGCCGCAGTGGCCTTCAGCTCCGGCATGGGGGCCATTGCCGCGACCCTCTGGACGTTGCTGCGCCCGGCGGACGAGATCATTGTCGACCGCACCCTATATGGCTGCACCTTCGCCCTGCTGCACCATGGCATCGGCGAGTTCGGGGTCAAGGTGCGGCATGTCGACCTGTCCAACCTCGACGAGTTGCGCGCAGCGATCAGCCCGGCCACCCGAATGATCTACTGCGAAACACCGGCCAACCCGACCATGCAACTGGTGGACATCGCCGCCGTGGCCAAGATCTCCCGTCAGCACTCGCAGGTCACCCTGGTGGTGGACAACACCTATTGCACGCCTTACCTGCAACGCCCACTGGAACTGGGCGCGGACGTGGTGGTGCACTCGGCCACCAAGTACCTCAGCGGCCATGGCGATATCACCGCCGGCATCGTGGTCAGCAGCCAGGCACTGGCCGACCGGATCCGCTTGCAAGGCCTCAAGGACCTGACCGGCGCGGTGATGTCGCCCCAGGACGCCTTCCTGCTGATGCGCGGACTCAAGACCCTGGCCCTGCGCATGGAGCGTCATTGCAGTAACGCCCAGGTGATCGCCGAATATTTGCAGGCACACCCGGCAGTCGAGTGGGTGACCTACCCGGGCCTGGCGTCTTTTGCCCAACACGAACTGGCCTCGCGGCAGATGAAATTGCCCGGCGGCATGATCGCCTTCGAACTCAAGGGTGGCCTGGTGGACGGCCGGCGCTTTATGAACGCCCTGCAACTGTTCAGCCGCGCGGTCAGCCTGGGGGACGCCGAGTCCCTGGCCCAGCACCCGGCGAGCATGACCCACTCCACCTACTCCCCGGAGCAACGCGCCGAACACGGCATTTCCGAAGGGCTGGTACGTTTGTCCGTGGGCCTGGAGGACATCGCCGACCTGCTGGCCGACGTCACCCAGGCCCTCGACGCTTGCGCCTGAGGGAGGCCCACGATGACTACGCCAGTTCCGCGTCATGAGGGCATCCCCTGCGCCCAGGATGACGACCCGCAAGAAACCCGCGAATGGCTCGACGCCCTGGCCTCGACCCTCGCCGCCTGTGGCCCTGAGCGCGCCCGCTACCTGCTCAAGCGCCTGGAAGAATACGCCGGCGAACACGGCATCAACCGCGACGCCCAGGCCTTTTCCGCCTACCGCAACACCCTGTCGCTGGAGCAACAGGGCACCTACCCCGGCGACCTGCTGCTGGAAGAGCGCATCACCGGCCTGCTGCGCTGGAACGCCCTGGCCATGGTGGTCCGGGCCAACCATGCCTACGGTGAACTGGGCGGCCATATCGCCAGTTACGCCTCGGCGGCGGAGATCTTCGAGGTCGGTTTCCAGCATTTTTTCCGTGGCGATGGCGACACTGGCCAGCGCAACGCCGACCTGGTGTTTTTCCAGCCGCACTCGGCACCCGGGGTCTATGCCCGGGCCTTTCTCGAAGGGCGCTTGAGCGAAGAACAACTGGCCAACTACCGCCAGGAAATCAACGGCCCCGGGCTGTGTTCCTACCCTCACCCCTGGCTGATGCCGGACTTCTGGCAGTTCCCCACCGGCTCCATGGGCATCGGTCCGATCAGCGCGGTGTACCAGGCGCGGTTCATGCGTTATCTGCAGCACCGCGAACTGCTGCAGACCGAGGGCCGGCATGTCTGGGGGGTGTTTGGCGACGGCGAGATGGACGAACCCGAGTCCATTGCCGGCCTGTCCCTGGCCGCCCGCGAGCAATTGGACAACCTGACCTTTATCGTCAACTGCAACCTGCAACGCCTGGACGGCCCGGTGCGCGGCAACGGCCAGATCATCCAGGAGCTCGAAGCGCTGTTCGCCGGTGCCGGCTGGAACGTGATCAAGGTGCTGTGGGGCTCGGAGTGGGATGCACTGTTTGCCCGCGACACCGACAACGTGCTGCTCAAGCGCCTGGCGGCCACCCCGGACGGCGAATACCAGACCCTGGGTGCCCATGACGGTGCCTACAACCTGGAGCACTTCTTCCAGAAGGACCCGCACGTGCGGCGCCTGGTGGAACACATGAGCGTCGAGGAGATCAATGGCCTCAAGCGCGGCGGCCATGACTTGCGCAAACTGCACGCCGCCTTCGCCGCCGCCAAGGCCTGCAAGGGCCGGCCGACGGTGATCCTGGCCAAGACCAAAAAGGGCTATGGCATCGGCGCGGCCGGCGAGTCGCGGATGACCGCGCACCAGGCGAAAAAACTGGATGTCGCCGCCCTGCTGGCGTTCCGCGACCGCTTCCACCTGCCGTTGTCGGACCAGGATGTCGAGCAGTTGCGCTTCTATCGTCCGCCCGAGGACAGCGCCGAAATGCGCTACCTGCGCGCCCGGCGCCAGGCCCTGGGCGGTCCGCTGCCGGCGCGCAAGAGCGCTGCGCCGCAGATCCCGGTGCCGGCGCTGGCGCTGTCCGGCGGTTTTGCCCTCAAGGCCGAAGGCAAGGAAATGTCCACCACCATGGCCGCCGTGCGCCTGCTGACCGCCTGGCTCAAGGCGCCAGAGCTGGGGCCGCGGGTGGTGCCGATCGTCGCCGATGAAGCGCGCACGTTTGGCATGGCCAGCCTGTTCCGCCAGATCGGCATCTACTCGCCCCACGGCCAGTTGTACGAACCGGAAGACAGCGGCTCGATCCTCTCCTACCGGGAGTCACGCAATGGCCAGTTGCTCGAAGAAGGCATCACCGAGGCCGGCGCCCTGTCCTCCTGGGTCGCGGCCGCGACTTCCTATTCCGTGCACGGCGTGCCGATGCTGCCGGTGTACATCTACTACTCGATGTTCGGCTTCCAGCGGGTCGGCGACCTGATCTGGGCCGCCGCCGACCAGCGCTCCCGGGGTATTCTGCTCGGCGCCACGGCCGGTCGCACCACCCTCGGTGGCGAGGGCCTGCAACACCAGGACGGCTCCAGCCTGGTGATGGCGGCGATGGTGCCCAACTGCCGCGCCTGGGACCCGTGTTTTGCCGGGGAACTGGCCGTGATCCTCGACCACGCGGCCCGGCGCCTGCTGGAACAGCAGTGCGACGAGTTCCACTACGTCGCGGTGATGAACGAAAACTACCCGCAGCCGAGCCTCGACGACAGCCTGCATGCCGATGTCCTGCGGGGCCTGTATCGCTACTCGCGCAGTTGTACCGAGGCGTCGCGCATTCGCCTGCGCCTGGTGGGCTCCGGGGCGATCTTGCGTGAAGTGCTCGCTGCCAGCGAACTGCTCGCCAATGACTGGGGCATTCACACCGAGGTGTTCAGCGCCACCAGCTTCAGCGAACTGGCGCGCGAGGCCCGCGAGATCGAGCGCGACAATCGCCTGCACACTGGCGAGCCGCGCCGCAGTCATCTGCAAGACCAACTCGGCGGTCGCCAGCCGATCATCGCCGCCAGCGACTACGTGCGTGCCTGGCCGCAACTGATCGGCCAATACCTGGAGGCGCCCTACACCACCCTGGGCACCGACGGGTTTGGCCGCAGCGACAACCGGGCCAACCTGCGGCAGTTCTTTGAGGTGGATCAGCACAGCATTGCCCTGGCCGGTTTAAAAAGTCTGGTGGACCATGATGGCCTCGACGCTGGCATACTCAGCGAGGCGATCCGCCGCTACCGCCCCGATCCATCGCGCAGCGCGCCCTGGGATCGCTGAATCAACTGCAAGACCTTTATGAGTCATTACCCACAGGAGTGGAACACCATGAGTCGTATCAATAAAAAAACCACCCAACTGCTCAGCGCCATGATCCTTGCCGGCCTGTCCTGCCATGCCCTGGCTGAGGACACCATCCGCATCGGCATCACCGGGCCGAAAACCGGCCCGGTGGCGCAATACGGTGACATGCAGTTCAGCGGTGCCCGCATGGCCATCGAGCAGATCAACGCCCGTGGCGGCGTCGACGGCAAACAGCTGGTGGCCGTGGAATACGACGATGCCTGCGACCCCAAGCAGGCGGTGGCGGTCGCCAACAAAGTGGTCAACGACGGCATCAAGTACGTGGTCGGGCACCTGTGCTCCAGCTCCACCCAGCCAGCGTCGGATATCTATGAAGACGAAGGCATCGTGATGATTACGCCAGCGGCAACCAGCCCGGAACTGACCGCCCGCGGCTACAAGATGATCTTCCGCACCATCGGCCTGGACAACGCCCAGGGCCCGGCGGCGGCGCGCTATATCGTAGGCCTGAAACCGGCCAATGTCGCGGTGCTGCACGACAAGCAGCAGTACGGTGAAGGCATCGCCACCTCGGTGCGCGATATCCTCGGCAAGGAAGGCATCAAGGTGGCGATGTTCGAAGGCATCAACGTCGGCGAACGCGACTACTCCTCGATCCTGACCAAGCTCAAGCAGGCCAATGTCGACTTCGTGTACTTCGGCGGCTACCACCCGGAAATGGGCCTGCTGTTGCGCCAGGCCAAGGAAAAAGGCCTCAGCGCCCGCTTCATGGGGCCGGAGGGCGTGGGTAACGACTCGATCTCGCAGATCGCCAAGGACGCGGCCGAAGGCATGCTGGTAACCCTGCCCAAATCCTTCGACCAGGACCCGGCCAACCAGGCGCTGGTGGCCGCATTCACCGCGAAACAGGAAAACCCCAGCGGCCCGTTTGTGCTGCCGACCTACTCGGCAGTGGACGTGATTGCCGGCGCGATCGTCGCGGCCAAGAGCGAAGACCCGGAAAAAGTTGCCGCCGCGATCCACAGCGGCACCTTCAAGACTCCTACCGGTGACCTGAGCTTCGATGAAAAAGGCGACCTCAAGGACTTCAAGTTCGTGGTCTACGAATGGCACTACGGCAAGCCGAAGACCGAAGCTGCGCAAAGCGCCGGTCTCTGACGCTATGCCGATCAGTTAAGCAATTTGCGCAGCCCTTGTAGCAACTGCTGTCGCTTGACTGATCGGCGCGCACCGCTTGCCTTAATCCGGGTCCAGCAACCCACCGTTCCAGTTGCGCGACACCTGGCTGCCGGTGAATTTCGCCACCACCATGCCCTGGGGCACCAGGCGGTCCCGATAGCGGGTGACCATCCGCCCGGCCTGCTCGGCCAGCAACACCACCTCGGAAGACGGATCCCCCGGGCGCGCGATGATCCGCGCAAACCGTTGCCCTTGCTCGACGAAATCCCCCAGCGCCTTTTCAAACACCAGCACCCCCGCACGCGGCGCCAGGATGGTTTCCATCTGGCCCATGTCCATGGCCTCCACGGGCCAGTCCGCAGGCTCACCCGCCTCATCAATGACCCCATGGCCACACAGCCAGGCATACAGGCCCTCGGCGTCCTGCGTGGCATGGTCATCGCTGACATCGCCCTGCCCGCGCAGCTCCAGGGTCGCGGCCATTTGCCGCTCGTTCACCCCCGTACGCAGCCAGGGGGTTATCAGGGTTTCTTCGAACGAACCGTCACCGCCGTCATCCCAGATGATCGCCACCTCCATGCGCATCGCCGCCGCCAGCGCGCGGCCGCGGGGCCAGAAGCTGCGGTGCAGGTAGAGGTAGGGCAAGGCTTCATCGTCGGTGTGCAGGTCCAGCACCACGTCGGCGTTGGAGGCCAATTGCACCAGGCTTTTTTGCCAGTGCTGAACCACGGTGGACGGCTGGAGCATCGCCGCCGACTGGTCGAATCCACGGTTGAAATTGTGCCCCGTGGCCTCGTGGAAACGCCCAAGAATCCGCCCCTGGCGAAACTGTCCGATGCCCAGCGGATTGGCCTGGGGCACCACCGTGACCGAGCCCTTGAGCCGGCCCGCGGCTTCGGCTCGCGCCAGCTTGGGCATCAGCAGGTGCAGCACCAGCATGCCGGCGATTTCATCGGCGTGCACCCCAGCCTGCAGGTGCACGGTCGGTCCCTGGCCATCGCCGGCGAAACGCCAGGCGCCGACCCGCACCGGGTCGCCGTTATTGTTCGGCACACTGAATGAAATATCCTCGGCCATCCCCCTGTCCTCCCCTGTTCATTGCTGCTGCTCAATGGATTGTCGGTCGCACTCGGCCTGCTCCTGCGTCACCGGCGGATACAGCGGCTGCGAGACCGAACATTCAGCACCGACCACCTCCTGGGAGCCATGCCGACCAAAGATCATCGCCAGGGTGCCGCTGACCGCGATCAACCCGGCGCCCAGGATCAGCGAGCCGTCCAGCAGCGTGCCCCAGACCAGGCTCGACAGGGCAAAGGCCCAGATCAGCCCGGTGTACTCGAAGGGGGCGAGCAAGGTCGCGGTGGCCCGCTGGAAGCTGGCGAACAGCAGGAACTGGCCGATCCCGCCCACCAGCCCCGCCGCAAGCATGCCCAGCCAGGCCGGGGTCGGTGCCGGGGTGTGGGTCCAGGGCAGCGCCACCAGCATGCACACCACAAACACCCCATTGGTGATCAGCATCTGCTCCAGCACTGAGGTCTGTTCATCGACCTGGCGTAACTGGATGTAGGTGAAGGCCCAGCACATGGCGGCCAACAGGGTCAGCACCACCGGCCAGGGGTCCTGTATCTGGGTCGGGCGGCAGGCAATCACCACTCCGACAAAACCGATGATCAGGCTCACCCACTGCCAGGCGTTGGCGCGTTCCTTGAGCATCAACGCCGCCAGCACCGTGACCATGATCGGTGCCGAGAAATACAGGGTCGTCATCTCCGCCAGCGTCAGGTCGCGGGCGGCGGTGTAATACAGCAGCCAGGCGACAATCGACAACAGGCCGCGCACCACCAGCAAACGCCGGCTCGGCGAACGCCAGGCCCGTTGCACCAGTTGCCGGCGGCCCACCATCAGGCAGGCGACGACCACCACCAGGCCGCGCCAGAACAGGATGCTGACCACCGAGTAATCGGCCACCAGCCACTTGATAGCCGCGTCCTGCAAGGCCAGGAAGGCGTAGCCCAGGGTGCACAGGCCAATGCCCTGCAATGAACGGTCGACGCGCGAACTGTTCATCACACCGACCTGCGCACAGGGGTGCCGCGGCGTTCGACGAAGGCAAACAGCGCCTCGATCAAAAACGTCAGGCAAACGTACACCAGGGCCACCAGCAGCAACGGTTCATAGACCTGCAGGGTCTGGGCCCGGACGACGTTGGCCGCGCCCAGCAGGTCGATCACCGCGATGGTCGAGGCCAGCGCCGTGGACTTGAGCAGCATCACGCACTCGCCGGCCAGGGTCGGTAACAGCAGGCGCATCGCCCGAGGCAGGCGCACCCGCAGCAGCGCCTGGCGCGCGGTCATACCAAAGGCCGAGGCCGCTTCCATCTCGCCCTTGGGCACGGCCAGCAGGCCACCGCGAATCACTTCACCGACATAGGCCCCCACCGACAGCACCAGGGCGAACACGATGTACCAGTAGCCATCGCGCAGGTAGGGCCAGAGGAAGCTGGCGCGCAGCAGCGGGAACTGGGCAAACAGGCTGCCCAGGCCGTAGTAGAAGATGTAGATCTGGATCAGCAGCGGCGTTCCGCGCCACAGGCTGGTGTAGAACAGACTGGCCTTGGCCAGCAGGCGGTTTTTCGAGATCCGCGCCAGGGCCACCAGCACCGCCAGGACGAAGCCCAGCACGCTGGCGATCAACAGCAGGCTGATGGTGGTCTGCAACCCTCGGCCCAACAGGGCCGCGTACTCGGTTATCCACGCTGCAATCATGTCATTCACTCAGCCAATGGCATCCAGCGACGAATGCGTCGCTCCAGCCGTCCCGACAGGTAGTTGGACAGTAGCGTCACCGCGTAATACAGCGCGGCGGCGGTGAGGTAGAACAGTAGGTAGTGACGGGTCGAACCCGCGCCCTGCTTGGCGGTGTACAGCAACTCGTTGGTGCCGACCACGCTGATCAGGGCGCTGTCCTTGATCAGGTTGATCCACAGGTTGGCCATGCCGGCCATCGCATAGGGCGCCATGATCGGCAGGGTGACGCGCCGGAACAGGCCAAAGCCGCTGAGGCCGAAGGCTCTTCCCGCCTCGATCAGGCCGAAAGGTATTGCCTGGATTGCCGCGCGGAAAATCTCCGAAGCGTACGCCCCCTGCACCAACCCCAGGACGAGGATCGCCGCCAGTGGCCCGCTGACGTCGAGCGCGTCGTAGCCCATGCGCGCCATAAGGGCGTTGAGCAGCATGGAACCGACGTAGTACAGCAGCAGGATCAACAGCAGTTCCGGGACCGCGCGGAACAAGGTGGTGTAGCCGCGCATCAGGGCGGCGATCGGTTTCGGCGCGCCCAGCTTGAGGCAGGCCACCACCAGGCCGATCAGCAGCCCGACCACGAAGGCCCCGGCGGATATCTGCAGGGTCATCCACAACCCGCGCAACAAAGCCCCACCCCAGCCTTGTTCGCTGAAGCCGATCAATTCGAACATTGCAGGCATTTCACTCTCCGGTTACCGACCGCCAACCCCCTGTGGGTCTTGCTCGCGAACGACTCAAGAACGCCGCGTTGAATCAGGCTCGGCGCGTTATCGTTAACGACCATCGCGAGCAGGCTCGCTCCCACAGACCGGGTTCACAGCATCATCATGTGCACCACTGCACCCCATGTGGGAGCTGGCCTGCCAGCGATGGCGGCCTGAGCCATGGCGCATAATCCAAAGGCCTCATCGCGCCCACAGGGGGATTGGTTGCAGATTGCGCGTGCCGTCGTCAGAAGGCGGGTTTTACGCTGGTTCCGAAGTAGTGTTGCGACAGGTCGTCATAGTCCTTGCTCGCCAGCAGGGTCTGGATCGCCTGGTCCAGGCGTGCCTTGAGTGCGGCGTCGTCCTTGCGCAGGCCGGCGCCGACGCCTTTGCCGAAGATCGGGTCGTACGGCACGGTACTCAGGTAGGCGAGGTCCTTGGCATCGGCCGTCTTGACGAACTCAGTCATGGCGGTGCCGTCGGCCATCATCAGGTCAAGACGCCCGGCGATCAGGTCGGCGTTGGCCGAGTCCTGGGTGTCGTAGTACTTCACGTCGGCGATTTTTTCGTATTTGGCCTTCAGGTAGCTGGCGCTGACGGTGGAGTTCTGCACGCCGATGATCTTGCCCTTGAGGTCATCCGGGTACTTGCTCACCGTGCTGCCCTTGGGCCCGACCACGGCGATCGCCGAGTCGTAGTAGGCCTTGCTGAAGGCGATCTGTTTCTCGCGTTCGCTGGTGACTGACATCGAGGAAAAAATCACGTCGATCTTCTTCGCCAGCAGCGAGGGGATGATGCCGTCCCACGCCACTTCCTTGATCTCGCACTCGGCCTTCATTTCGCTGCACAGCTTGTGGATCAGGTCGACCTCAAAACCTTTCCACTCACCGTTGGCCTGCTTCTCGGTGTACGGCGGATAGGGTTCGGCCGCCACCGCGAACCTGATCGGCTGTGCCTGCGCGGCGTTCATGCCGGCCAGCATCACGCAGGCCACGCCCGTCAACCAGTTTGCCAAACGTCGATTTACCATGATGTTTCCCGTCTTGTTATTGTGCTTTAGCGAGTCTGATGAGCGTTGACGAACTGCCGGCAACGCTCGCTGCGTGGGTGTACAAACACTTGGTCCGGCGTACCGCTTTCCTCGATCAGCCCCTGGTGCAGAAAAGCGACGTTGGATGAGACATCGCGGGCGAAGGCCATTTCATGGGTCACCAGGATCATGGTCCGGCCTTCTTCGGCGAGTGAGCGGATCACCCGCAGCACCTCGCCCACCAGTTCCGGGTCGAGGGCCGAGGTGGGTTCATCGAACAGCATGACTTTGGGACGCATGGCCAGGGCCCGGGCGATAGCCACCCGCTGCTGTTGGCCGCCGGAAAGAAATGCCGGGTATTCATTGCGCTTGGCGGCCAGCCCCACTCGTTCGAGCAAGGCTTCAGCGCGTTCGGTGGCCTCGGCCCGGCTCTCGCGCAGGACCTGGGTCGGCGCCTCGATCAGGTTCTCCAGCACCGTGCGATGGGGCCAGAGGTTGAAGTTCTGGAACACCATGCCCAGGCTCGAACGAATCCGCACCAGTTGCCTGGCGTCGGACACCAGCGGCGCGCCGGGACGGGAATGGTTGAGGCGGATGCTTTCGCCGTCCACCAGGACGCGCCCCTGGTCCGGCACTTCGAGCATGTTGATGCAGCGCAGCAAGGTGCTTTTGCCCGAGCCACTGGCGCCGATCAGCGAAACCACTTCGCCTTCGCGGGCCGTCAGCGAGACGCCCTTGAGCACCTCGATATTGCCGAAACGTTTATGCAGGCGATCGACTTCGATCATCGTCCGGGCTGCCTGAGGAATCTCCCCGACGTCAGCATCCAGGCCTGGGATTCGCTCTACCAAGGGTGAAAACCGCATGCCAGTGCCTCGTTCGAAAAGAAGAAAGCCAAGCCCGCAACCAGCCGGGGAAAGAAGGTGCGCTCAACATAGTTCAAGCTGAACAGTCGTTCAACAGAAAACTCGGCGGGGTTCGCGTTCGATGCCAACAGGTCGTTTTCACGACAGTGCCGATGGCAGCGGCCGAGGATTGGGGGGGCACTGAATGCCACAGCCGATTCGGCTGTGGGGCTGGGGTTTTCGACCGCAACCGCTGCGCCATGGCCACGGATTGGCCGAGATTGTCCGACGATTGCTCCGACAATGGCGCTATGGCCAACCCCCTGCATCTCCCCCTCAAACACTAATAAAAAGGTACGCCCATGACCCGTTACGTTGACGTCAATGACCTGAGCCGCCTCGTCCAGGCCAAAGGCCTGACCTGCTGCCTGACTGAGATGGCCGAGTACATCCGCCAGGACTACCTGCGCTGGGAAGACTTCGAGAAATGCGCCCGCCTGGCCAATCATTCGCCCGAGGGCGTGATCGAGTTGATGCCGGTGTCGGATGCTGCGCTGTACGCCTTCAAGTACGTCAACGGCCACCCGAAGAACACCCACAACGGCCTGCTGACGGTCATGGCCTTTGGTGCGCTGGGGGATGTCGATACGGGCAAGCCAGTCCTGCTCAGCGAGATGACCCTGACCACCGCCATTCGCACCGCCGCCACTTCCGCCCTGGCCGCGCGCTACCTGGCCCGCCCGGACAGCCGACGCATGGCGCTGATCGGCAACGGCTCGCAAAGTGAATTCCAGGCCCTGGCGTTCCACACCCTGCTGGGCATCGACGAACTGAGCCTGTACGACATCGACCCGGCCGCCAGCGCCAAACTGCAGGCCAACCTGAGTGCCTACCCGGCCCTCAAGATCACGATTGCCGCCAGCGTCGCCGATGCGGTGCGCGGGGCCGATATCGTCACCACCGTGACCGCCGACAAGGCCTACGCGACCATTCTCACCCCGCACATGATCGAACCCGGCATGCACCTCAATGCCGTGGGTGGCGACTGCCCTGGCAAGACCGAGTTGCACCGCGAGATCGTCGAGCGGGCTCGGGTGATCGTCGAGTACGAACCGCAAAGCCGCATCGAGGGCGAGATCCAGCAGATGCCCGCGGATTCGCCGGTGGTCGAGTTCTGGAAAGTGGTCAACGGCCAGGAACAGGCCCGACGAACCCCCGAGGAAGTCACCCTGTTCGACTCCGTGGGTTTCGCCCTCGAGGACTACTCGGCCCTGCGCTACGTGCTGGACGTGGCCAAGGCCCTGGACATCGGCAGCGAGATTGAACTGGTGCCGACGCTACAGGACCCGAAAAACCTGTTCGCCCTGCTGCAGCCGCCCGTGGCCGCCGCGCACTTGCGCCGCGCCTGAGTAACCGCCCTCGGCTCAGGGATCGACCTGGCCCATCAGTTCGGCCACCGTCTCCGGGCGTTTGGCATACCGCTGGGCCAGTACCGCACAGACCATCAGTTGAATCTGGTGGAACAGCATCAGCGGCAGGATCAACAGGCCGATGGTGCTGCCGGCGAACAGCACCTGGGCCATCGGTACGCCGGTGGCCAGGCTTTTCTTCGAGCCGCAGAACAAGATGGTGATGCGGTCTTCCTGATTGAAGCCAAAGGCTTTGCCCAGCAGCGTCGCCGCGATCAGCACCAGCGCCAGGACGATGCAGCAGGCCAGCACCAGGCCCGCCAGTTCCCACAGCGGAATCTGCTGCCACAGCCCCTCGCTCACCGCCTCGCTGAAGGCGCCGTAGACCACCAGCAGAATCGAGCCCTGATCGACGAACTTCAGCCAATGCTTGTTGCGCCCCACCCAGGCGCCGATCCAGCGGCGCGCGATCTGCCCGGCCACAAACGGCAGCAGCAACTGCAGGCTGATCTTGAGGATGGCATCGAGGGTCGAGCCGCCATCGCCGTGCACATTCAGGAGCAAGGCCACCAGCAAGGGCGTGAGGAAGATCCCGAACAGGCTGGACGCCGCCGCACTGCAGATGGCCGCCGGAATGTTGCCGCGCGCCAGGGAGGTAAAGGCAATCGCCGACTGCACCGTTGCCGGTAACGCGCAGAGGTAGAGCATACCCATGTACAGCTCGTTGCCGACCATGGGTGAGAGCAGCGGCTTGAGCGCCAGACCCACCAGCGGGAACAGTACAAAAGTCAGGCCGAACACCAGCAGGTGCAGGCGCCAGTGGCCGGCGCCGGCAATGATCGACTCACGGGACAGTTTGGCCCCATGCAGGAAAAACAGCAGGGCAATCGCGGCATTGGTCAGCCAGCCAAAGCCGACCGCGACTTGGCCGCTGACGGGCAGCAGGCTGGCCAGGAGCACCACGCCGATCAGGGTCAGGGTGAAGTTGTCGGGCAGGAAACGGGGGCGGGTCATCGGGATCATCCGGGGGTTGCCAAGAACGTAGCGGCGACTCTAACGTGACTGCGTATTACCGACTAACGCCAAAGAGCCAGCAGATGCCGCCTAAAGGACATGACCAGAGCTACCGGCGCAGTGTGCCCGGGCTGCCCAGCCTGCCACGACCGGTCTACGGGCGCACCGAATCGCTGCCCAATCGCGCCCTGACCCGCCGCCACAGCCATCCCTGGGTGCAGTTGTCCTACGCCATTCAAGGGGTGCTTGAGGTGCAGACCAGCGCCGGACGCTTCGTCGCGCCGCCGCAACGGGGCGTGTGGATCCCCGCCGGCGTGCCACACCGGGTGTTCAGCTCGCCGCGCACGGAAATGCGCAGCCTGTACCTCGATTGCAGCGTCACCGCCTGGGCGCAGCCGCGATGCCACGTGCTGGGGGTCAGCGATCTGTTGCGCGAGCTGATCCGCCGCTTCAGCCAGATGCCGGTGGAGTACCAGGAGGACGGCGCCCAGGGGCGACTGGTGCAGGTCCTGCTCGACCAGTTGGCCGAGGCGCCGCAGATCGACCTGATGCTGCCGCTGCCCCAGGACAGTCGCCTGCAGAAAATCTACCAGAGCCTGCAACTGCACCCGGAGCAGGCCACCACCCTGGGCCACTGGAGCGAAAAGTTCGCGGTCACCGAGAAGACCCTCAGCCGGCTGTTCCTGCGCGATACCGGCCTGACCTTTCGTGCCTGGCGCCAGCGCTTGCGCCTGCTCGGCGCGCTGACCCCGCTGGAACAGGGCGAGCGCGTCACCGACGTGGCGCTGGCCTGCGGCTACGACTCGACCTCGGCTTTCATCGCCGCCTTCCGCCAGCAATTCGGCGCCACACCCGGGGAGTTCTTTCCCTGAGCGCACGACGAGCGTGCTGCGACCAATTGTCCCGAAGCCGGCACCCTACGCCGCGATTTTGATAGGATGCTGCCCTTTCACGGTGACCCCCCTGCCAGGTCAACTCGACTGCCAGGTGGCCAAAGGGCGTTGACGCATGAGTGTTTTGATGAATCGCCGCAAGGTGATTGCAGGTATGGGGCTGTTGGGCCTGGGGCTGCTGACCGGCTGCGACACTCGCGGCGAGCTGTCGTACAAATACGGCAAGGACCTGAGTGACAAGATCCTGGGGCGCACCTTCAAGTTGAAAGACACCAACGGTGATGTGCAAACCCTGTCGAGCTTTCGCGGCATGATGCCGATGGTGTTCTTCGGGTTTACCCAATGCCCGGCGATCTGCCCCACCACGCTTGCGCGTGCGGCGAAAATCAAGAAGCTGATGGGCAAGGATGGCGACCGCCTGCAGGTGATCTTCATCACCCTGGACCCGGAACGCGACACCCCGCAAGTGCTCGACGCCTACGTCAAAGCCTTCGACCCGTCGTTTGTCGCGCTGTACGGCAGCCTCGAAGAAACCGCCGCCACGGCCAAAGAGTTCGACGTGTTCTTCGAGAAGGTCCCCAGCGGCTCGACCTACACCCTGTCCCACACCGCCACCAGTTATGTTTATGACTCCCGGGGCACCCTGCGCCTTGGATTGTCCCAGTCACTTTCGGCACAAGAGTGTACGGAAGACCTGCTCACTGTCATGGAGGTCTGCTAATGACCGCAACGTTCAGCAAAAGCCGTATCAAACAGTTGGTCCTGGGTGTTTCCCTGCTGGGCCTGGCCTTGCAGGCCTCGGCCCAGACCCAAGTCGATGACGCCTGGGTTCGCGCCACCGTTGCCGGACAGCAGGCCACCGGGGCGTTCATGACCCTCACCGCCAGCACCGACAGCAAGCTGTTGGGCGTGCAATCGCCAGCGGCGAAAATCGTCCAGGTGCATCAGTCGACCATGAAGAACGACGTGATGAGCATGCAAGCGGTGGAGTCCGTCGTCCTGCCGGCCGGCAAGGCGGTGTCGTTCGACCCCCACGGCTACCACGTGATGCTGATCGACCTGGTGGCCCAGGTGAAGGAAGGCGACACCGTGCCGCTGACCTTGATCGTTGAAAACGCCAAGGGCGAAAAAGAGTCGATCGAGGTCAAGGCCCCGGTGCGGGCGCTGAACATGGCCGACCACAAGATGTAAACCAGTGTCGCGGCGCACCGGTTGGCGATTGCAGTGTTGATCCTCTCGAAGGTAGTATTGAGAACGATTCACACTAACATCTGGAAAGCCGACCGGTGCAACCCCCTTCGACCCGCAAGCTGGGCTTCTTCTTCAGCGACCATCACCGCTGGCTGTTGCAGCATATCCAGCGTCGCCTGCGCAATCACGCGGACGCCGAGGACACTGCCGCCGATACCTTCTGCCAGATGCTGGTGGCCCGGGTCGACCCCGACAGCATCGAACAACCGCGCGCCTTCCTGGCGACCATCGCCCGCCGCCTGATCTTTGACCGCCATCGTCGGCGCAAGCTGGAGCTGGCGTACCTGGAGCGCCTGTCGGCACTTCCCGAATTGCTCGCGCCCTCCCCCGAAGAACAATTGCAGCTGATTGAAGCCCTGGTGGCGATTGACCGGGCCCTCGACGGCTTGCCCCTGGTCGTCAAGGCCACCTTCCTCTACAGCCAACTGGACGGCCTGACGTACGTCGAGATCGCCCGCCGGCTGGACTTGTCCGAGCGCACCGTCAGCCGCTACATGAAACAGGCCCTGCGCCAGTGCTGCCTGAGCGAGATGAGCTCATGAGTGCGCCGCGCCTGGACCCTCTCAGCGAGCAGGCCATCGACTGGATGGTCAAGCTGCGCGCCGGCCAGCCCGACGCAGGACTGCAAGAACGCTTCGATGCCTGGCAGGCCATGGACACTGCCCACGCACAGGCCTGGGCCACGTTGCAGGAACGCCTCGGCGGCTCGTTTAATACCCTGCGCGCCCTTGATCGACGGGTTCCCGGCCAGGCCGCGCAAGCTCGACAGTTGCTCCTGCAACCCCAGGAATCGCGCCGCGATGCACTGCGGCTGATCGCCGGCCTCGGCCTGCTCGGTGGTGGTCTGTGGCTGGGGGCGCGCAGTCCACTGGGCGACAACCTGTTCGCCGACCTGCACACCGGGCGTGGGCAGCGCCGGGACTTCAACCTGGCCGATGGCAGCCGCCTGAGCCTGAACGCCGAGAGCGCGGTCGACTTGCAGTTCGATGGACAACAACGACTGGTGATCCTGCGCCACGGCGAACTGCTGATCCAGGTGGCCGCCGATCCCCGGCGTCCGTTGCGCGTACGCACCGCCCAAGGCGAAGTGCGCGCGCTGGGCACGCGTTTCCTGGTGGCCCAGGAGCGTGATGCCAGCCGGGTTCTGGTGCTTGAGCATGCGGTCCAGGCGAGCCTGTTCGACGGCAGCCAGGCGGTCCTGCAGGAAGGCCAGTCGGCTCTGCTCTACCGGCAACGGATAGTCCGTCTCGCCGGTGATCAACGGCATCGCGCCGACTGGCTGGACGGGCGCCTGAACGTGCTCGACGAACCTCTGGAACAGGTGGTGGATGCCCTGCGCCCCTACAGCCGTGGTTTTGTCCGGGTGGCCCCCGCGATTCGCGATCTGCGGGTGCAAGGGGTATTCCCCCTCAACGACCCGGACAAAACCCTGGCCGCCCTGGCGGAAACCCTGCCGATCCGGGTCCAGCGCTACAGCCCCTGGCTGACCCTGATTCAAGCGAAATGACAGCGGCCAGGATTATTTTTTGAAAATCGATCTTATTTGTGTCTGGTTTTCATTTCTTATCCCACCTATCTCCTGACACATCCACACGATCAGGAGAACGCTGTGTTTAACCCGTGGCCCAATGCCCTTTCCTTCGCCGTTGCCCTGGCAACCCTGGCCAGCCCTGCCCTGGTACAGGCGCAGAGCCTGTCCTTCAACCTCCCGGCCGGTCCGCTGGCCCGCACCCTGAATGCCATTGCCAGCCAGAGCGGGCAGATCATTTCCCTGGACCCTGCCCTGGTACGGGACAAGCTGGCACCCGCCGTGATCGGCCAGATGCCCACCGAGCAGGCCCTGCACACGGCCCTGGCCGGCAGCGGCCTGCAACTGCGCGTGACCGGGCAAGGCAACTACAGCGTCGAACCGACCACGGACAACCAGGACGCCCTGCAACTGGGGCTCACCAGCATTGTTGAACAAAGCACCGACGCCACCACCGAGGACTCGGGCTCCTACGCTGCCCGCGCGGTGACCATCGGCAAGGGCAACCACAGCCTCAAGGAAATTCCCCAGTCGGTCAGCGTGCTGACCCGCAAGCAAATGGATGACCAGGGCCTCACCGACCTCAAGGATGCGGCCAACCAGACCACCGGCCTGGTGGGCGTCCAGGGCGTCGGCAAAGGCATGATCCTGACTTCCCGCGGGTTCCAGATCGATGACTGGCAGTACGACGGCGTGCCCATCCCGCGCAATACCTACGCGCTCGGCAACTGGGCGACCCAGGACCTGATCTTCTTCGACCGCATGGAAGTACTGCGCGGTGCGTCCGGCCTGCTCCAGGGCGCGGGCAGCCCGGGCGGTGCGATCAACCTGGTACGCAAGCGCGGCCAGAACGCGCCGACCGTGGCCCTCACGGCCAAGGCCGGGACCTGGGATCACTACGGCCTGCAACTGGACGCCGGAGGTCCGCTGAACAGCAGCGCCACCGTGCGCGGCCGGGTGGTGGCAGACGAGGACCAGAGCCAGTCGTTCATCGACTATGAATGGAGCAAGACCCATTCGTTGTACGCGGCACTGGACTTCGACCTGCAGGACGACACCACCCTGGGCCTGGCCGTGAGCAATTCCGACGCCTCCGCCCGGCCCATGCTGCGGGGCCTGCCGCGCTACGCCAACGGCGATCCGGTGGACGTTCCGCGCTCGACCTACACCGGCTCCGGTTGGAACCGCTCGCACATCGACGTCACCACCGTCTATGCCGACCTCGAGCACCGTTTCAACGACGACTGGAGCGCCAAGGTCGGCGCGGTACGCATGAACGAAAACAACGACTCGACCCAACAGCGGGTGCAAAGCAGCGGGGATGGCCTCAACCTCGATGGCAGCGGTGTGCAATATGCCGACTGGGTGACCGACTTCGACTCCACCAAGGTCGGCCTGGACGCCAACCTGGTCGGCCGTTTCGAAGCCCTGTCGATGGCCCAGGAAATCATCGTCGGTGGCAACTACTCCAAGTTCACCTCCGATGACCGTATCGCCCGGACCTTCAACGACAGCAGCGACAGCATTTTTGCGATCAACCACCAGCGCCCCGCCATCAGCTACGACAGCCTGCTCAACACCCCGGGTGGGCGTGGTACCAGCAGCCGCTACGACATTCGGCAAAAAGGCCTGTACGGCACCTGGCGGGTCAAGCCGATCGAGCCCATGACCCTGATCTTTGGCAGCCGGGTCAGTTGGTACGACTACCGCTACAGCGCCTCCAACGAGGCTGCCATCAGCCACGTCGTTACGGTCAATGAGCCCAGTAGCATGAGTGAAACCGGCGAAGTCACGCCCTTCCTCGGCGCCATCTACGCGCTCAACCCGCAATGGTCGGTCTACACCAGCTACACCGACGTGTTCCAGCCGCAAAGCGAGCGCGACGCCAGCGGCTCGGTGCTCAAGCCGGTGATCGGCAGCAACTACGAAATCGGCCTCAAGGGGGAGTTGCTGGACGGGCGGGTCAACACCTCGCTGGCGCTGTTCCGCTATGACCAGGAAAACCGCGCGGTAAATGACGTCGCGGCGGGCTATGCGTGCGATGGCTGGTACTGCTCGACGGCCTCGGGCAAGGTCCGCAGCCAGGGGCTCGACGCCGAGATCAGCGGCGAACTACTGGACGGCCTGCAACTGTTTGCCGGCTACACCTACAACACCACCAAGTACCTCGACGACCCGGTCAACGAAGGGCGAGTCTTCAGCCAGTGGACGCCCAAGCACATGTTACGGGTGTGGAGCGACTACCAGTTCAGCGGCGACTGGCGCCAGGTCAGCACCGGCCTGGGCTTCACCAGCCAAAGCCACACCCTGGGTTACGAGCGCACCTATGACGTCCCGGGCTACACCCTCTGGAACGCGCGCCTGGGCTATCAACTGAGCCCGGAAATCGGCCTGGCGCTCAACGCCAACAACCTGTTCGACAAACACTACTACGCGGCGGGCTACAACCAGCTCGATGGCAACAACAACCTCGGCGACCCGCGCAACCTGATGTTCAGCGTCAAATACACGCCGAGCTTCTAAATCCGTACTGTCAGGCGAGCGTGCTCGCGATGGACCTTAACAATGACGCGCAATGCCTGAGTCAATGCGTTGTGGTTGAGTTCATCGCGAGCAAACGTAGCCCCATCCGGCTCTTTCCGACCTCTGCTGGCTCAGGGAATCGCCTGGGCGATGGCCCTGGCAATGCGCGGGTCACTGAGGTAGCCGAGGATCGAATGGGGGTCGTCATGGCCGTTGTCGATGTCGGGATAGTTCTCGATCCCCGGACCAAAATTGTCGTTGGTGAGCTCGGCCCGCAACGCGACAAAGTCTTCCGGGTCGGCACCGTTGACCCAACGCTGCACGTTGTCCGGCCGGGTCCGTGGCTTGGCGAATCCCTTGCGCACGCTGTCGATGCCCAGCGGCGAGCCGAGGGTCAGCAACAGCGAAGACTGGCGTGGCCGATCGTTTCTGGCGAATTCGCGCAGCAGGGAGTACGCCACAATCGTGCCCAGGGAATGGGACACCACGATGGCGGGTTCATCGTCCTCGAACAGCGGGCGCACCAGCTTGTTGACCTCATCGTGCACGTGCTGGTTGCGGATGTACGCGTGTGCCTGCCCCAGCACGCGCAGGGCCAGAGTGCCACGCAGCGGGGAAACGGTTTCGATGGCCCGGGCAATCGCCTTGACCCATTTCTTGTTTAAGCCGGCGCCTTGCGGCACCACGGTGAGCTGGTCCTGAGCCTGGATCTGCGCTTGGGTGACCCCCAGGCGCAGGGCGATTTCTTCCAGCGCCTCGACCGCGAAGTCATCGAAGTCATCGACCGTGGCCTCGACCCCGAGGGCAATGGCCTGGTCCGGCACCTTGACTGAGCTGAGCGCCTCCAGCGTATCGCCGTAGTACGCGGCCTCGATACGCGACAGCCGGGCCAACGGATCGGGCCCATGGACCGCATAGGTTTTGTGCAGTTGGCCAAGCCAGGCATCGAGGATCTTCTGCGAACTTTTACCTTGCTGGTTGATACCGTGGACCAGAATCATGCGCATGGTCGTGACCTCCGCGTCAGTGGCTCAAGAGAGTGGGACAGGTTCGAGTGGCTCCTGCGTAACCTGGATGTCAGCCAGTTGCGCCAGGGCCGCCTGGCCGGACGGCTGGATAACGCTGAACAGGCCCGGGCCCAGGTGCTCCACCACCTCCAGCGCCTGCTGGCGCCAGGTCGCCGCACTGACATCGCAGCGGGCGGTGGCGAGCGCGCTCCAGGCCTGGCGCATCCAGGGGATACGACCGGCAACCGGATGGTGGGCAAAGCCCGGCGTCGACTCGTAGGTGAAGCGTTGCTCGCGCTCTTGCGCGGTACGCGGTTCACGCGCCGCGACTGCGGGGATGTCGGCGTACAGCCGCCCCTCGACGGCGCTAAGCGTGCCGCCGCCGTAGAGAATGATATCCAGCGGCACCGGCTGCTGGTGCAGCCCATAGAACGCGGCCATCGAGCGCAGGCTGTCGACGTCACGCAGGCCGTCATAGAACTGCGCGGCGATGCAACCGAGGGTAATGATCCGGTGCTTGCCGTCGCGCAACAAGGCGGCGCTATCGATGATAGCCTGGCGGCTGAGCAGGCCGGCCTGGGCCTGGGCCAGCAACTCGATGGCTTCCCGGCCTTCGTATTCGCTGGCACCCAGCGGGCGGTGGAACAGGCTCAGCGAGTCGGCGTCGATGATGTGCAGCGCCGCGACAAAGCCGTTGAGCACACAGACCGGGACGATGCGCCCGTCGGCCAGGGTCACCAAGACGTCACTCCAACCCAGGCTATCGCCACTGCCGGAGGGCAACTCGATGCGCCACCAGTCTCGGTTGCCCGTCGATGGCGCTGACCTCCGCGCTCGACGCCTGGACACTGATGACCTCGGCACCACTGACGCAGAGCCCGCACCCGGTCTCGAAATGGTCACGCACCGGGGCGCTGTCGACCTCGCTGACGAAGGCTTTGCGCCGGGCCTCACGGCCTGCCTGCAAGGCCCGGGTCTGGCTGGCCAAGGCAGCCTTGGCCGATCGAGGGGCTTTCAACCTGGCCTTGTCCACTGCCCGCACGCGGGCCTGGAGCATTGGCGGTTCGAGTTCAATCCAGGGGGCGGCCCCCGCGGTGGGCAGATTGATCTCGGCATTGAAGTGGATGGAGGGTGGTTCAGGTAATACGGGCGGGCCCGGAATCTTCAGGTAGGTACGGTCGGTATAAAACCCCGGCCGGGGTCGCGCAACCATCCGCACCCCGTACTTGCCCGCCTGCTGGGCGAGCGTGCTGTCGAGGTAGCGCGCCAGGGACTGGCTGGTGACCAGTCTGTCCGCACCCTCGGCATCGAAGAAGTCACCCTGAGCATCGCCCTCCAGTGCATCCAGCAAGACTTCGGTGAACAGACAGAAATCCTTTTGCTCGCCCTGGGCCTTGATCATGAACGCCTGCTTGCCGACATCGACCGCAAAGAACTGGTCCAGCTCATAGGGTCGTTGCTCCTCATCAGGCTGGAAGAGCACCGCACTGCCGACCAGATTGATGAATTGCGCGGAAAATTCCTGGCAGGCGTCACCGATCACTGAAACCTGCCGCGGGCCGTAGTACTCGAGCATGCGCTGCAGTGCGGAGACCTTGATCGCCTGACTGGAGTCTTTCTTCCAGTGGGTCAGGATCCAGTACTGGTCACCGACCGCCAATGCCGCACCGTGGCCGGCGAAAAAGATCACCAGCCGTTTGAGCAGGGCGTGGTCCGTGACCTGGTTGATGGCCTGGCTGATCGCCTCGCGCAGCAGCTCAACGGTGATTTCCGGCAGGTTGCCATCGTGTAGCAGCACGGTGATGTAGCCCTGCCCCCGGGCCCAGGCCGCCATCCGCTCCGCCGCCGTGATGGCGCCCGGCAGCGGGTCGAGCCCGCCGCCGGGCCTGGAAACCGCAATGGCAACGAATATCCGCTCACTGGCACTTGGCATGACCGCGCTCCGTTCCGGTACTGGCAAGCCCGTTGGCCGGCGTACCGGGTAGCAACCCCACCTGCAATCCTAGCAGTCACTGCGAAGGTGCGACGTGTCACGCCGGCATCAATCGACCACGAACAGCTTTGCCCCCTGGGCAGTGGAGGAACGGTGCCCTTCAGCGTCGTTGCCCACCTGATAGCTCATGCCCGGCGTCAGGGTGAACTGGCGCCCGTCTTCAAGTTCGGTGAGCAACTCCCCTTCCAGGCACAACAGGATATGCCCGCGCCAGCACCAGTGATCGGCCAGGTAGCCCGGGCTGTACTCCACCATCCGCACCCGCGTCGACGCAAACTGGCAGGTCCGCCAATACGCCGTACCCGTTTGCCCCTCGTGCCGGGTGGGTTCGATGGTTGACCAATCGGTGGTGGCGAAGGGAATGTTTGTCAGATCCATGGGTGCCTCCTTGAGCACAGTTGATCGGCGCAAACTACCCATCCATCAGGACGGCCGATAGACACAGATGAGCTGCATTTGCGGGATACAGGCGCGCCGGGGCGATCGCGTTGCGGGCTCATGCCGACCTGGCCAGTACCTGTGCGGGTGATGAAATTGCTCATTGACGCAGGACCACCCGCCGCTTATTGATAGGCCCCGCCGATCACCTCACTATAAGGACGACTCAGTGACCAGCCTCAGACAGCGTGCCGCCCAGGGCCTGAAGGTGGGCGACAGCTTTACCCTCAGCCGCCTTTTCAGCGACGCCGACATCCAGGACTTCGCGAAGATTTCCCGTGACTACAACCCGGTGCATTGTGATGCCCGCTTTGCCGAGGCTCGGGGCTTTCGGGCGCCGGTGTCCCACGGCCTGCTGACGGCCAGCCTGCTCACTGAAATCGGTGGGCAGATTGGCTGGTTGGCGGCTGGCATGACGTTCGACTTCAAGAAACCGGTGTACGCAGGCGATCGCATCACCTGCCACTGGCTCATCACCGAAATCACCCACAACACCCGGGCCGCGGCGACGGTGACCATGACCAACGAGGACGGCGTTGTGGTGTTGCAGGCCCATACCCGCGGCATCCTGCCGAGGGCAGAAGAACGGGAAATCCTCAGCCGGATGCTGGCCGAAGGCGACCCCAGCAACGGCGCCCGTGAAGTCTGCGCCCTGGCGACGCCTGCTATGCTGCCCTGACACCGCAACAGCCCGCCCCTCCTGCGACCGGGGTCCGCCAACGATTTTCACGGGAGCGCCCAGATGAACCGTCTCACTGCGAAAGACTTTGCCCCTGAATTGCTGGAGCTCTACGACTACTACGCCCATGGGCGGATCAACCGCCGCCAGTTCCTCGATCGTGCGGCGTTGTTCACCTTCGCGGGCATGAACGCCAGTGCCCTGCTCGCCGCCCTGAGCCCCAACTATGCGCTGGCCGAACAGGTGGCCTTTACCGATCCAGAGATTCTCGCCGAGTACGTCACCTACCCCTCGCCCAAGGGCCATGGCGACGTTCGCGGGTACCTGGTGCGTCCGGCCAAGGCCAGCGGCAAGCTGCCGAGCGTGGTGGTGGTGCATGAGAATCGCGGGCTCAACCCCTATATCGAGGATGTCGCCCGGCGCCTGGGCAAAGCCGGCTTCCTTGCCCTGGCGCCCGATGGCCTGAGTTCGGTGGGCGGCTATCCGGGCAACGATGACAAGGGGCGCGAGCTGCAGGCGAAGGTCGATCCGGCGAAGCTGATGAACGATTTTTTCGCCGCGATCGAGTGGCTGATGAAACACGACGCCAGCAACGGCAAAGTCGGGATGACCGGCTTCTGTTATGGCGGCGGGGTGTCCAATGCTGCGGCGGTGGCCTACCCGGAACTGGCGGCGGCCGTGCCCTTTTATGGCCGCCAGCCGGACGCCAAGGATGTACCACGGATCAAGGCGCCGCTGCTGTTGCACTACGGCGAACTGGACAAGGCGATCAACGAAGGCTGGCCAGCCTATGAACAGGCCCTGAAGGCCAATGGCAAGACCTATGAAGCCTACATCTACCCCGGCGCCAACCACGGCTTCCACAACGACTCGACCCCGCGCTACGACAAGGAAGCCGCCGAACTGGCCTGGAGCAGGACCCTGGCGTGGTTCAAGCGATACCTGGTCTAGCGGCTGCCCTGACAAGGGACCAAGTTGTTCGCAGATTTTGCATGTACCCACTCAACCTGTAGGAGCGAGCCCTGCTCGCGAAAAACCCGAGGGCGCTGCTGGGTGTCAGACTGTACGCGTCATCGTTGACGACCATCGCGGGCAAGCCCGCTCCCACCGTTATTTGCGGTGCTTGCAGATCCTGCATGCGCCCACTGAACCTGTAGGAGCGAGCCCTGCTCGCGAAAAACCCGAGGGCGCTGCTGGGTGTCAGACTGTACGCGTCATCGTTGACGACCATCGCGAGCAAGCCCGCTCCCACCGTTATTTGCGGTGCTTGCAGATCCTGCATGCGCCCACTGAACCTGTAGGAGCGAGCCCTGCTCGCGAAAAACCCGAGGGCGCTGCTGGGTGTCAGACTGTACGCGTCATCGTTGACGACCATCGCGGGCAAGCCCGCTCCCACCGTTATTTGCGGTGCTTGCAGATCCTGCATGCGCCCACTGAACCTGTAGGAGCGAGCCCTGCTCGCGAAAAACCCGAGGGCGCTGCTGGGTGTCAGACTGTACGCGTCATCGTTGACGACCATCGCGGGCAAGCCCGCTCCCACCGTTATTTGCGGTGCTTGCAGATCCTGCATGCGCCCACTGAACCTGTAGGAGCGAGCCCTGCTCGCGAAAAGCCTGAGGGCGCTGCTGGGTGTCAGACTGTACGCGTCATCGTTGACGACCATCGCGAGCAGACGGAGCGCCGCCAGACTCGCTCCCACCAAAAAGAGAGGGTAGTCCGTTCAGCTGGATTTTTTCAGTTTCTTCAAACGTAGCGTTGCCCGTTGCACCGCCGCCATCTTTTCCGGGCGCTTCATGCGTTTCCATTGGCGGATGTCGTCCTTGGTCCGGCCACAGCTGACACACAGCTCGCCGCTCAACTGGCAGACGGCGATGCACGGATTCTCGATGTCCTTGGCCATGGCTCAGCCCCGCAGCGCTTCGCAGGCGAACTGCACGTGAGTCGCGATCTGCTGGAACGCCACCTCGGCCTCTCGCAAGGCCACTGCCGTCAGCTCGAGCATGCGCTCGCCCTCACCGCTGGCCAGTGCCCGATCCAGTTGGGCCTGGTCCTGGAACACCCAGGTCACCCGCAGGCTGGCGGGGAACCGTTGATAATCAACCTCGTGGGTCAACCAGCAGAAGCCGACGATCTCGGCCTTGGCTGTTTCGCAGGCCTCGGTCAGGGTAGCGATCAGGCGGCGCTCGATGTGCGCCTGTTCGCGTTTACTCAGTGCCATGGGGGTTCCTTGAATGACGGGCAGCTAAAGCGCCCATCATACGTGAGCGGCGCCACACCACAAAAAAGCCCAGCACTAGGCTGGGCTTCTTCACATCGATTCAAAACCTGCGCGCCCCTCAAACCTGTTGAGGGGCGCTCAAGGTCTTACAGCGCCATGTCGGCCGCCGGGTTGCTCGGCAGCGGCTTGGCCGGGGCTGCCGGGGTTGCAGTCGGCACCAGGGCCGGGTTGATCGCCGGCGGCGGGGTCAGTTGCAGGACCTCGCTGGTGTAAGCCCATTCCTGGGCTACACGGGCTGGATCATCGTTGAGCTTGGTGCCGTAGCTTGGCACGATCTGGTGCAGTTTTTCCTGCCAGGCCGGGGTCGCGACCTTGTCCTTGAAGACCTTCTCCAGCACGCTGAGCATGATCGGTGCCGCAGTCGATGCGCCTGGCGATGCGCCCAGCAAACCGGCGATGCTGCCGTCTTGCGAAGCCACGATCTCGGTACCCAACTTCAGCACGCCGCCCTTCTCTTCGTCGCGCTTGATGATCTGCACGCGCTGACCGGCCTGCCACAGACGCCAGTCTTCAGCCTTGGCGTTCGGGAAGTATTCCTTCAGGGCGTCCATGCGGTCGGCGTCCGACAGCATCAACTGACCGGCCAGGTATTCAACCAGTGGGTACTGCTCGATGCCCACCTTGGTCATTGGCCAGAAGTTGTGAGTGGTGGTGCTGGTCAGCAGGTCGAAGTACGAGCCTTCCTTGAGGAACTTGGTGGAGAAGGTCGCGAATGGGCCAAACAGGATCACGCGCTTGCCGTCCAGCACGCGGGTGTCCAGGTGCGGGACCGACATCGGCGGTGCGCCAACCGACGCCTTGCCGTAGGCCTTGGCCAGGTGTTGTTGGGCAATGGTCGGGTTCTCGGTGACCAGGAACGAACCACCCACCGGGAAACCGGCATATTCCTTGGCTTCCGGGATACCGGACTTCTGCAGCAGGTGCAGGGCACCGCCGCCAGCGCCAATGAACACGAACTTGGCGTCGGTCTGGGTTTCGCTACCGTCTTTGAGGTTCTTGTAGGACACACGCCAGGTGCCGTCCTCGTTGCGCGCGATGTCTTCGACTTCGCTCGACACTTTCAGCGAGAAGTTCGGCTTGGTCTGCAGGTAACCGGCGAACTGGCGGGTGATCTCGCCGAAGTTCACGTCGGTGCCCAGGGGCGACCAGGTGGCGGCGATCTTCTGGTTCGGATCACGGCCTTCCATCATCAGCGGCACCCATTGCTTGATCTGGGCCGGGTCTTCGGAGTACTGCATGCCAGCGAACAGCGGGCTGGCCTGCAGGGCTTCGTAGCGCTTCTTGAGGAACTTGATGTTGTCCTCACCCCACACAAAGCTCATGTGCGGCGTGGAGTTGATGAACGAACGCGGGTCCTTCAGGACACCGTTCTTGACCTGCCAGGCCCAGAACTGACGGGAAATCTGGAAGGCTTCATTGATTTCAATGGCCTTGGGGATTTCAACCTTGCCGTTCTTGTCTTCCGGCGTGTAGTTCAGCTCAGCCAGGGCGGAGTGGCCGGTACCGGCGTTGTTCCAGCCGTTGGAGCTTTCCAGGGCGACGCCGTCGAGACGCTCGACCATCTCCATCGACAGGCCTGGCTCGAGTTCATTGAGCCAGACACCCAGGGTGGAACTCATGATGCCGCCACCGATCAGCAGCACATCGACTTTTTTGGTTTCAGCTGCATGCACAGGCATCAGGGCCATCGACATGGCCAGGCCAAGTAGCCCCTTGTTCATTTTTTTTAACATTCGGTAATACCTAGGATAGAACGCCATTCACCCCCACTCATGATCATGAGGCGCCCTGGCTGGCAACATGCGCTGGCGCATGCCATCGAACCCCGCACTCAGGAAGACCGGTGGGTGAACATATAAGGCCGACAAACACTGTCGACTTCACGTTTAGGCCCCTCCCGCGCTGACTTTTTTGTAAGTCATTGGCTTCAGCTACATGGGTGACACTAATTTCGGATACAACATCAAGCGCAATGATTAAACAGAGTAGACCCGCTCGCTCAACTACGCCCGTCAACCGCTTCGCGGCACTCACACCCAACGCCTGAAGACGCCGGATGCCCATGATCCCCGAGGCCGCGAGCCTCCGTGCCGCGGCATTCTACCTCAGGTGCGCCGTTCAACGAACCCGCAAAGCCGGTTGATTGCAGCCTGCCACGGGCATGGGGGAAAACCGTTTACATTGCCCCCTTACTGCGCCGTGCCATTACGCGGTTTATAGAACAGAAACTGACTGGTCTCGGCCGTCTTGATGTAGGTGCGCGACCAGTCGGGTTTCACATTGCGATCATGGAAATACAAGGCGCCCAGGGTACGGTCCTTGAGTTGCTGGTTGAGTGCCTTGCGCGCGATCTCCTTGGCTTCGGTGTATTCGCCCTCCTCCCGGACCTGATCCGAGCGCCCGTCACACCACCAGGAAAACTGACAGGCACGGGTCTCGACGCCCTGCTTGACCACGCCACACACGGTATCGGAAAAACCTGCATGGCCCAGGCGGTTCATCACCACGCTGGCCACCGCTTCCATGTCCGCCGTGGAGATACCTTTCGCCTCCCAGTAGATCGTGCGGGACAGGCAGGTGATGGCATCGTCCAGCGGCGCCTTGCCCGCCGGATCGACCACCTGCACCTCGCCGGGGGTGATGGCCTGGGCCTTGGGTACCGGGGCCTTGTCGGCGCCTTTCTGTTCGAGGACCTCGGCCTTGTCCTCCACCACCGCCGCCGGCTTTTCCGCCGTTTCGGCCACGATCGCCTGGCTGCCCAGGAGCGCGAGTACAAGACCACTGAACATCCAGATGCAACGCATGAGCGCACCCTGCTGATAGATTGGCGACAGGCCCAAACAGTCGACACTGCGGCCGATTGACAGGCTTAAGCGTAGCTGCCAAGTAAAAACCCGTTGCGCGACCCGGGGCAAGATCGCGCATCATGTGCCCAGTCAGTTCAAGGGAGACCTCCATGCGCGTCCTGTCATCCGTTTTGCGTCTTGCCACGTTGTCGCTGGCCTTAGGCTTTGCCAGCAGCGCGACGGCCACCGAGGAAAGCCAACTGGTGGAGTCGATCAACGCCTATCGCAGTCAGATCCAGCGCTGCGCGGGCCAGCCGGCCGGCGAACTGCCGCCACTGGCTGCCGACCCGCGCCTGGTGCTGTCGCCCGACAGCAACATCGGCGACCTGCAACAGGCCATGGCCCGCGCGGCCTACCCGATGGTCAACGTCCAGGCGATCACCCTCAAGGGCCCAGTCAATGCCCAGGCGGCGATGAAAGCGGTGCAGGAAAGCTTTTGCCAGGTGGTGCTCGATCCGCAGTTCGTCGATATCGGGGTCAGCCGCGCAGGCCCGGCATGGCGCATCGTCCTGGCGCGACCGCTATTGAGCGGGCGCCTGGGGGATTGGCAGGCCGAAGGCCAGAAGCTCCTGGAATTGATCAACAGCGCCCGTGCCCAACCGCGCCAGTGTGGCACCCAGGCGTTCAGCGCCACCACGCCTCTGGCCTGGAACGCCACGCTCGCCAGCGCCGCCCTGGACCACACCCGGTCCATGGCCAACAACAACTTCTTCGATCACAAGGACCGCGACGGCCGCACACCCGGCGACCGCGCGGAATTGGCCGGCTACAGCGGCCAACTGGTGGGCGAGAACATCGCCGCCGGCCAGGACACGCCGCGTAAAGTGCTCGACGGCTGGCTGACCAGCCCCGGGCACTGCGCCAACCTGATGAACCCGCAATTCAGCGAACTGGGCGCGGCCTATGCGGTCGACCCGAAAAGTGACGCAGGCATCTACTGGACCAGCCTGTTCGGCGCGCCATAACCCCGCGCCCTGCCCCGTGCCTAGCGCCGGTCATCCGACAACGGCGATGGCTCGTTAGGCCTGGGTACCTGGGGAATGGCGCCGGGCGCCTCCGGGTCCATCGGGCGCTCGACATCAGTGCCCTTATCCTGGCGATCGGCATCGCCATTGACGTTGGGGTCGGTTACCGGGTCGTGTTGCCGGGCGGGATCCGGTGGATCGCTGGGGCTGGGTTGGTTAGGGCTAAACATGGCCATCGTCGTACACCTCATTAAAGACGCCTGAGGGGGCATCCGGCCCCGCCAGGCGCGCCATTCAAATGGCAATCAGTCATTGGGCAGCGGCATATCCTTGTCACTGGGAATGCCATCGCCCTCGCTGGGTTCGTTCCAGTCCTCAGAGCGTTTGCGGGGCGCCACATCCGGACGCGCCAGCGGATCGGACACCCGTGGGTCGTCCTCCGGTGCCGGGTCGACAGTGGATGGATCATCTTCCAGGGGCTCGTCCTGGAAACTCGAGTCAGTAGACATAGTCACCTCACCGATTGAGGTCCAGAAAGCCTGGGCCGTAATGGTTGGAAGGCGGCCGCGCGCCTCGGTGCGGGCGAGATGACGAACGGTTTGCCGGTGCCAGGCCAGGCGGCAAATCCCGACTAGGCTGAGTCAGGCTGCACCTCACCCCACGACACAAGGAGACTCCCATGGCATTGCGCATCAACGACCTCGTCCCCGATTTCAGCGCCGACACGGACCAAGGCCCGATCCAGTTCCATGACTGGATCGGCTCGGGCTGGGCGATTCTGTTTTCTCATCCCAAGGACTTCACCCCGGTCTGCACCACCGAATTCGGTGCAGTGGCGCAACTGGCCGCCGAGTGGGCCAAGCGTGGCACCCAGGTGATCGGCGTGTCCGTGGACAGCGCCGAGTCGCACACGAAATGGAAGACCGACATCGAAGGTTTCTGCCGCGCCAAGGCCGACTTCCCGATCATTGCCGACGAAGGCCTGGCCGTGTCCAAGGCCTTCGACATGCTGCCGGCTGAGGCCTATCTGCCCGATGGCCGGACGGCTGCCGACACCGCCACGGTGCGCTCGGTGTTCATCATCGGCCCAGACAAGAAGCTCAAGTTGTCGATGACTTACCCGATGTCCGTCGGGCGCAACTTTGCCGAGGTGCTGCGCGCCCTGGATGCCTTGCAGCTGACTTACAACGTCCCGCTGGCGACGCCGGCCAACTGGCAGGCGGGCCAGGACGTGATCGTCGCCCTGGCACTCAACGATGAACAGGCCCGGGACCAGTACGGCAGCCTGGACATCCACCTGCCGTATCTGCGCACCACGCCAGCGCCGAGGTAAGCGCAACCGACAAACGCCCGGGCCGTGGCAACGGCACGGGCAGTTGCCCTACACCAGGCGTTCGATCTTCTGATGGCGCCACACCAGCCGGTAGTAGGCCGTCTGCAGGGCCAGCATGCTCAGGTAAGCCACTGGAAAAGCCATCCACACCCCGGGCAGACCGAAATGTGCATTGAGCAGGTAGGCCACCGGCAACTCGACACCGAGGATGCAAAACAGCGAGATCGCCACCGGCACCAGCACCGTACCGCTGGCCCGCATGATCCCGCCAATCACCGACTGGAAGCCGAACACCAGCATGCTCCAGAGCATGATGTGCAACAGGTGCTGGGCCTGTGTCTGAGTCGCCGGCTCCGTGATGAACAACCCCAGCAGCCAGTGCGACAACAGGTAGCCCAGCAGCACCAGGCCGCCAGTCAACCAGACGTTGATCAACAGACCCGTGCGCAGGATCGGGCCAATGCGCTCGACGCGTCCGGCGCCAATGGCCTGGGCCCCGAGAATCGAGGCGGTGATGGCGATCGACAGCGCGGGAAACTGCACGTAGTTGACGATCTGCGTGACCGCGCCGTACGCCGCCGTGGCCTGGGAACCGTGCTGGTTGACCAGCGCCAGGATCACCAGTTCGGACAGCGAAATCACCACCATCTGCAGCCCCGTGGGCAAGCCGATCCGCAGCACCTTGGCCAGGATCGCCCGGTCCAGGCGCATCGCCGCCAGCAGCGCGCGATCCGGCGCCAGCACATGGGCCTTGCGGTTCAGGCGCCAGACCAACAACAGCATCGCCGCCAGGTTACCCGCCAGGCCCGCCCACGCCGCACTCTGGATGCCCATCTGGGGCAAGCCGAACCAGCCGCGAATCAACGCCGGCGTCAGCAACAGGCCAATGCAGGTCGACACCACCAGCGCCAACAAAGGCGACAGCGTATCGCTGACCCCGCGCAACAACTGGGTGAACAGCACAAACACCAACAGCAGCGGCATGGTCCACATCATCACCCGGGCATAGGCGACCGCATCCTCCAGCACGTCCGCCGGGGTGCCCAAGCCCTGCAATGCCTGCCGGGCGAACACACTGCCCAGCAACGCCGCCACCAGGCCGATCAGCGCTCCCAGCAGCAGCGTGGTGCCGGCGATGGCCTTGACCACCGCCGGCTCCCGCGCGCCCCAGGCCTGCCCAATCAATACCCCGGCGCCAGCGCCCAGGCCGATCACCAGGGCAATGAAGAAAAACACGATGGGGAACATCCCGGACACCGCCGCCAACGCCTGGGTGCCGAGCATCTGACCGATGTAGATACTGTTGACCGTCCCCGACATCGACTGCAGGAAATTCGACAGCACCATCGGGGCGAGGAACAGCAGGTAGATTTTCCAGAGGGGATGTTGCGGAGCCGGGTTGTGCATGGAGGATCCATCTCGGACGAGCAAGAGAATGTGCTCGCCGCAGTCTACGGCAAATCACTCCGCACCTTATAGGCACTGGCGTGCCCGCCAAGATCCGCCGGGTGCCGCATGCCTCCAGGCAGTACCCGTCATCGTTGACGTCCATCGCGAGCAAGCTCGCTCCTACACGGGCGTCGACCCAGGTTATTTCAGGTCCAGGCAATAGGTGTAGTAGCCGGGGTCGCGGACGTAGCCCAGTGACTCATACAGGCGTTGCGCGGTGTGGTTGTCCGTGGCGGTTTCCAGGACCAAGCCCTTGGCCCCGGTGGCCAGGGCAAAGTCCCGGGCGGCGTTCATCAACAAGGTCCCTACCCCGCGTCCGCGGGCCTGGGAGGCGGTGAACAGGTCGCTGAGCAGCCAGGTGCGATGGGCATCGATCGAGGAAAAACTGGGGTACAACTGCACGAAACCCAGCGCCTGGCCGGACTCATCCTGCGCATAGAAGATCACCGATTCGTCGCGGGCCAGGCGCTCGGCCAGGAACTGCCGTGACTGAGGCAGGTTCGCCGGCTGGCCATAGAAACCTCGGTAGGCGTCGAACAGACCGGCGACTTGATCAAGGCTGGAGGCATCGGCACGTAGCAGTTTGAGGGTCATAGGCAACTCGGCTCAGGTCAGGGCTCGACCCTGGAGTCTAGCCAAGCCCGCCAATCGAGCACGGGCTTTTCTGAGTGCAAGACTTGGCGATCAAACAATCGGCGCAAACCCGGCCGGGGTGTCCGGCCAGGGGCTCAGCACCTCGAAGCCATCGGCGGTCACCGCCACCATGTGCTCCCACTGCGCCGAGAGCGAGTGATCCTTGGTCACCACCGTCCAGCGGTCACCCAGGGTCCGGGTGTGGGGCTTACCGGCGTTGAGCATCGGTTCGATGGTGAAGATCATCCCCGGCTTGAGGATCAGGCCCTGGCCAGGATGGCCGTAGTGCAGCACCTGCGGCTCGTCGTGATAGACCTTGCCGATGCCGTGACCGCAGTACTCGCGCACCACGCTGTAGCCCTCGCGGTGGGCCACGGTCTGGATCGCATGGCCGATATCGCCCAGGGTCGAGCCCGGGCGCACGGTGCGGATCCCGGCACACATTGCTTCATAGGTGGTCTCGACCAGGCGCCGGGCGTCTGCGCTTGGTTCGCCGACGTAGTACATGCGGCTGGTGTCGCCGTACCAGCCATCCTTGACCACCGCGATATCGATGTTGAGGATATCGCCGTCGCGCAGGGCCTTGCCCGAAGGGATGCCATGGCAGACCACCTGATTGACCGAGGCGCACACGGTTTTCGGGAAGCCGTGATAACCGACGTTGCCGGGAATGGCTTTCTGCACGTTGACGATGTAGTCGTGGCAGATTTTATCCAACTGGTCGGTGGTGACCCCCGCCTTGACGTGCGGGGTGATCATCGCCAGCACTTCAGCGGCGAGCATTCCGGCTGTACGGGACTGGGCGATCTGTGCCGGGGTATTGAGCGGGACTTTCGCACTCATCGCGTGCCCCCCCGACCGCCCGCACTGCCGGACTCAAGGCCTGGTCCGCTGGCGCGCACAGCTGGTTCAAGTCCAGGCCACCCGCCTGTTCGGCACGAATCAGCAAGCGGCAGATATCGCTGTGGTCGAGGTTGGGATGCAACTCGCTCAACATGCCAATGCGCATCCAGTGCTCGGCCTGGGCGTTGATCGAGCGGCTGAGCGCATCGCTGGCGACACGCAGGTTCTCATGCATGCCTTCGGAAATTTTTACGATACCCATGGGGTCACTCAATATGAAATATATACGTTTCGTATATTACGCCAGTCCCGGGCGCAATCGCAATTGGCGGTTTACCGGGGTCGGTGAAGGCGTCCTTCCCCTGGGGTGATGGCCCGCGAAAATCCCCTGGGCTGATTCTTTTAACCGCGCCTTGGTGTTAAATAGCCCGCTCAGGGCGCAAGCCCGGACCCTGGCGGGTAATACAGTGCAACGAGAGCCGATATGAAACAGCAGTTTGAGGTCACCGAGGTATCCATTGCGCAGCTGCGGGCTGCGCTCGAATCCGGTCAGACAACTTCGGTTGAGCTGGTCCAGGCCTACCTTGCGCGAATCGCCGCCTACGATGGCGCCGACACCCCCACCGCGCTGAATGCCGTGGTGGTGGCCAACCCGGATGCGCTGCAGGAAGCCCAGGCCAGCGATGACCGGCGTGCCAAGGGCCAGGTCCTCGGGCCGCTGGATGGCATCCCCTACACCGCCAAGGACAGCTATCTGGTCAAGGGCCTCACCGCCGCCTCCGGCAGCCCGGCCTTCGTCAACCTGATCGCCTACCGCGATGCGTTCACCATCGAACGGCTGCGTGGCGCCGGGGCGATCTGCCTGGGCAAGACCAACATGCCCCCGATGGCCAACGGCGGCATGCAGCGTGGGGTCTACGGCCGTGCCGAAAGCCCCTACAACGCCGCCTACCTCACCGCGCCCTTCGCCTCCGGCTCCTCCAATGGGGCCGGCACGGCAACCGCAGCCAGTTTTGCCGCCTTCGGCCTGGCCGAGGAAACCTGGTCGAGCGGTCGTGGGCCAGCGTCGAACAATGGCCTGTGCGCCTACACGCCGTCGCGCGGGGTGATCTCGGTGCGCGGCAACTGGCCGTTGACCCCGACCATGGACGTGGTGGTGCCCTTTGCCCGCACCATGGCCGACCTGCTGGAAGTCCTCGACATCGTGGTCGCCGAGGATCCCGATACCCGTGGCGACCTGTGGCGCCTGCAACCCTGGGTGCCCATCCCCAGCGTGACCTCGGTGCGTCCGGCGTCCTACCCGGCGCTGGCCGCCAACGCCCAGGCCCTCGCCGGCAAACGCTTCGGCGTGCCCCGCATGTTCATCAACGCCGACCCGGATGCCGGTGCCAGCGCCGCGCCAGGAATCGGTGGCCCGACCGGGCAACGCATCCACACCCGAGCGTCGGTGATCGGCCTCTGGCAAGACGCGCGCAAGGCCCTGGAAGCGGCTGGAGCCGAAGTCCTCGAAGTTGACTTCCCGCTGGTCTCCAACTGCGAAGGCGATCGCCCCGGTGCGCCGACCGTGTTTACCCGTGGCCTGGTCTCCAAGGAGTTCCTCCATCACGAACTGTGGGACCTGACGGCCTGGGCCTTCGACGATTTCCTGCAGGCCAACGGCGATCCACAGTTGCACCGCCTGGTGGACGTCGACGGCGCGCTGATTTTCCCCCACGACCCTGGCACCCTGCCCAACCGCGAAGGCGACCTGGTCGCCGGCATGGACGAATACGTGCGCATGGCCGAACGCGGCATCACCCCCTGGGACCAGATCAGCACGGTGCCTGACGGCCTGCGTGGCCTGGAACAGACCCGGCGCATCGACCTCGAAGAGTGGATGGACCGCCTGGGGCTCGACGCCGTGCTGTTCCCGACCGTCGCCGACGTGGCGCCGGCCAATGCCGATGTCGACCCGGCGGCCGCGGATATCGCCTGGAGCAACGGCGTGTGGGTGGCCAACGGCAACCTCGCGATCCGCCACCTGGGCGTGCCAACCGTCACCGTGCCCATGGGCATCATGCCGGACATCGGCATGCCCGTAGGGCTGACCTTCGCCGGTCGTGCCTATGACGATTCGGCCCTGCTGCGGTTTGCCTCGGCGTTCGAGTCCACCGGTTCCAAGCGCCTGATCCCGCCACGCACCCCGCCACTGTGACCCACAGGGGATTGGCGCCTCCCTGGCGCCAATCCCCTGCCCCCCACCTCACTTGATCCGATAATGGAAGGTATTGCGCACCGCCGGCACGGCCACCGCGCGGCCGCCCACCAGCCGTGGCTGGTAGCGAAAGGTGTTGGCCGCCGCCAGTGACGGACGCATGAACAACGGATGGCAGCCGTCGAGCACCCTCGGGTTTTCCACCTTGCCCTGGGGGTTGACGGTGTACTCCACCGAGCAGTCGCCCTCGATGTTCTTGTCCAGGGCCCGCTGCGGATAATCCGGCGCCTCCTTGCTCAACGGCAGGTACTGACGACTGTCGGCCGCCGCCTGCTGGCGCGCGCGTTCGGCTGCCTGGCGCGCCTGCTCGGCACGCTGCGCCTGGTCTGCCTGCTGCTGGGCCAGGCGTTGCTGCTCGGCCTCGCGTGTGCGCTGTTGATCCTGGGCCACGCGCTGACGTTGTTGCTCGGCCTCCCGCGTGCGCTGCTCTTCGACCCGCTTGCGAGCGAGGGTCGCCTGTTCCAGTTTACGGGCCTGGATCTGCGGGTCGACCGTCGGCTTGACCGGAGCCGGGAGCACCGGCGTGGCCACTGTCGGCGCAGGCGGTGCTGGCTCGACCACCGCTGGCAGCGGTTCCGCGGCGGGAGCTGGCGGTGCCGGGGGCAACATCACCAACTGGGTCCGCAACACGGCTTGCGGCGCAGGCGCTGGCATCTGCACCGACCAGGTATGCACCAGCAAGGCCAGGACCAGCACATGCAGCGCCACCGCCAGACCCGCCGCCAGGCCATTGCGCCAGAAGCCCGAGTGATCGGCGCGTGGCCCCCCCAGCTCTGGATGGGCCATGCTCATGCTGGTCATTGCGGCGCCTCGGTAACCAGTCCGAGGTTGCTCACCCCGCCCTGCTGCAACGCCGCCATGGCCGCCACCACCGTGCCGTAGCCGGCGTCTTTGTCGGCGCGGATGTAGACCTGGGTCTGGCTGTTGGCCGCAACGATGTCCGTGACCTTGGCACGCATTTCGTCCAGGGTCAGTGCGCTGTCGGTCTGCCGCCGAGTGTCGAGTTCACCCCCCAGGTTCCAGTAATAACCGCCCTCGGCCTTCACCGACAGCGTCAGGATCTGTTGGCGACTGTCGGTGGCCAAGGCTTCACTGGCGACCTTGGGCAGCTCGATCTTCACCCCCTGGGTGAGCATCGGCGCGGTGACCATGAAAATCACCAACAGCACCAGCATCACGTCGATATAGGGCACGACGTTCATTTCGGCCTTGGGCCCGTGTTTGCGTTGCGGCCTGACTAACATCGGCTCTCTCCTGCTCAGGCGGCTACGGCCAGGTTGATGGAGCCGCCGTGCAACGTGCGGTGCAGGCGTACCTGCAGCTCATTGCCGAAGGCGTAGTAACGGGTCAGCAGGGTCTGGCTGCGGGCGGAAAAACGGTTGTAGGCAATCACCGCCGGAATCGCCGCGAACAGGCCGATGGCCGTGGCGATCAGCGCTTCGGCGATGCCCGGTGCCACCGTGGACAAGCTTGCCTGTTGCACTTGGGACAGGCCGAGGAAGGCGTTCATGATCCCCCATACGGTGCCGAACAGGCCGATGTAAGGGCTGACCGAACCGACCGTGGCGAGAAACTGCAGACCCTTTTCCAGCTTGATCTCCTGCTCGCTGAGGGCCACGAACATCGCGCGCTCCACACCTTCGAGCACCACCTCGGGGGTGTTGCCGGGGTGCTGGCGCAATTGGCTGAAGGCCTGCAAGCCGCTATGGAAAACCGGTTCGATGCCAGCCTCGGGATCGCTGCCCTGCGCGGTCTCGCGGTACAGCGGCTGCAAGTCCGGGGCGCTGCGAAAGCGCTGGATGAATGCGTTGGCCTGGCGCTCGCGCTGACGCAGCACACGGCTGCGGGCAATAATCAGGTACCAGCTGAGCACGGATGCCAGTAACAGCGTGAGCATGACGGCTTTGACCAACAGACTGGCGTCGCTGATCAGCCCCCAGACGGTCATGTGTTCCAGTGTGGCCTGCATGGTGAAGCTCCTTGGTTGGCGCCCGGTGGCGGTTGCCGTGCAACGGCCGCCAGGCTATTCGATGAAAAACCGATGACAGGTTGATGACGGCGCGCTCAGGGCAACTGCAGCGCCTGGGTGACTTCGGCCCAGGGCACGAACTTGAAGTTCTGGGTCTGTTCGGGCATGCGCTTGCGCCCGTCCTGCACCACCAGCATGCCCTTGCTCCAGGCACCGCCGAGGTTGACCGCGGTGACTTCCAGGCCGTCGGTTTCCGAAGCACCGTCGATGCCGGCCGCCGCATTCAAGCCGACCCGGAAGGCGCCACGGGAGGCAAATGGCGGCTCGGCGTCCAGCACCAGATAGCTGTCATTGCCTTGGCTGGAGATCACCAGGTAGTCACGGCTCGGGCTTTGATACAGCGCCAGGCCCTCGACATCGGCGTGCAGTTGCGGGCCGACCTTGATCACGCTGGTCAACTGCGCCGGCTGATCGGCGCGGGCATCCACCGCCCAGACCCCAACGTCCTCCTCGCCCAGGAACAAGCGCTGGCGCTGATCGTCGGCCACACAGCCTTCAGGCTGGCTGTCGACCTTGAACTGACGCACCAGCTCACCCTGCACCACACCACTGGGGGCACTCAGGCGGTATTGCAGGAAGGTGCCATCCTTGCCGTTGGCAATCGCATACAGCTCGCCACTGGCAGGCTGGAACAGGCAGATGCCATAGATCTCCTTGAGCGGCGTGGCGATCTCGCCGGCCTCGCGCAACTCACCGCTGCTGCGGTCGATGCTGAACAGGCTGAGGCTGTTGTGATCGCGGTTGCTCGCCACCGCAAGGTCGACCGTCTGCTGGCCCAGCTTGAAGTTGGGCCGCACGTCGACATTGTTCAGGCGCCCCACCGACAGCTCCTGAAGCAGCTTGCCTTGCAGGTCATAAGCCAGCAGCCCCTGCTTTTTGTTGGTGCCCAGGACCCGGCTCAAGGCCGGTTGTTGCGGGTGAATCCAGATCGCCGGATCGTCCGCCGCATCACCCTGGCGCCCGACCGGCTCGCTCTGGGCCAACGCGCCGACGCTGGGCAACACTGGCGCCAGGGGCACAGGCTTGGCCTGCCAGTCCAGCTCGCCCTGGTACAAGCGCCCGTCATCGTCGTCACGCAGCAACAGTTGCAGGCCCTTGGCGGTGGCCCGCAGGGCGAGGTTTTCCGGTTCTTTCAAGCCACTCACTGCCAGCGTTGCCGCGCCAGTCCAGGCGGCGCCCTGCTGCTGGTACAGATGCAGCTGTGCCGCCTTGGGGTCGAGTGCGACCACGCCGCCCGGCACCAGCGCCATGGCCCCGGCCACCTGGCTGACATCGCCAAAGGGCGCGCGCAGGGCCACCGGCACCCGCACCACCTCGGCCTCAGGGTGGGCCGGATAGGCCCACCAGCCGACGTTCTCCTCGTTGACCAGTAACTGATTGGCGCCATCGTCGACCTGGCAGAACTGGGCCGAAGGCGGCAGCGGCACACCTCGAACTCGCTGCGGTTGCGGGTTCAACTGTGCACCGTGGCCCACCAGCCACTGCTCACCCTTGCCCTCCTCGCCCACCAGGAACAGGAACAGGTTGCTGGCGTCGTCGCGGTACAGGCACAGCCCGCTGACCGGGAAGTCCCGCGTTGGCAGATACACCGGTTGGCCAAAACGCCGCTGGCGCGGGTCGAGGCTGACCAGCAGTGCCTGTTGCCGACGGTTGTCGAGACTGGCCAGCAACACCTGCTGGCCGGCCGCCCGGCGGTCCAGGCCACTGAAGGTGCCAGGCAGGCTGGCCAGTGGCGCACCTTGTTCGTCGAGCAACAGCAAGCCATCACGCTCACTGGCCGCCAGGCGCTGCGGGCCGAGGTCGGCTGGCAGGAAAGCCAGTGCCTCAACAGTGAGACCGGGGGCCCAGGGGCTGAGGGTCAACTTCGGCCCGGCGGCCAGTGCCTGGCCCGTGCCCAGGCAGATCAAGGCGGCCAACAGGCAGCGCGTGGGGGAAAACGAAATAGTCATGGAAGTCCTTGGTGTGCAATGCCCGAATCTGTGGCAAGCAGGGAATCAAAAATGGGTAAAGGTCAGGCCAAGCTTGAAGGTCGGGCCGTACTCTTCGTATTGGGCGTTGTAGGCGCCGTGGCCGGCGTAGACGTAGTACGACTCGTCCGTGAGGTTCTGCGCCTCGAAGTTGAGCTGCAGGTTCTTGGTCAGCGAGTAACGCGCACTGAAGTCGACGAAAGTCTGGGCATCCACGTGCAGGTCGTGGGCCTTGTCGTTGATTGCGGCCAGCTCATAGAGGTAGTCGGACTTGTAGTTGGCCGACAGGCGCAGGCTGAGGGTGTCGTCTTCCCAGCCGAGCATCAGGTTGCCGACGGTGTCCGACTGGCTCGGCAGGTCGATGCTGCGTTTGCGGTTACCCCCGCTGGCGGCGTCGAAGCCTTCGATCTGCGCGTCCGAACGGCTGAAGGTGGCGTTGGCCCCCAGCAGCAGGCCGTTCCATGGGGCGGGCAGCCAGTCGTATTTCTGCGAGTAGGCCAGTTCCAGGCCGTAGAGCTTGGCGCTGTCACCGTTGGTGAAGGTGTGGGCCTCGGAGAAATCGACCCAGGCACCGCTGCCGGCGACGTCGGTGTTGTAGACGAAATTCTGGATGTCCTTGTAGAACACGAACGCCGAGATCGTGCCCGCGCGGCCCATGTAGTGCTCGATGCCCAGGTCCAGGTTGCTCGATTCCAGGGGCTTGAGGTTGGGGTTGCCAAAGGTTGCCTCGTCATCGTCGATGACAAACCCCGGCGCCAGTTGCCCGAAGGTCGGCCGCACCACGGACTTGGTCCAGGCCGCGCGCACCTGGGTGTTCTTGTCCAGTTGGTAGCGCGCGTGCAGGCCGGGTAACCAGTGGTGGTAGCTGCGCTTGCTGTCGTTGGCCTCGAACTCGCCGTCGTTGACCCCGGTGCCCTTGGCTGCGAATTCGGTGCCTTCGTAGCGCATACCGGCAATGAAGCGCCAGTCGTCGATGTCCAGGGTGTTCATCAGGTAGCCGGCGTTGATGTCCTCGCTCATCTTGAAGTCGTTGACCCGCGACTCGGTCTCGTCATAGAAGTCCGCCCGGTCGAGGCCGCCAATCAGGTTCTTGATCGCGCTGGAACTGATACCCGGGCCGAACTCGCCAAGGCGGTAGTGGACCTTGCCCTTCTGGAACTGGCTGAGGTTGAGTTGTTCATCGCTCATGCCCAGGTCGTCGAAGTCCTCATAAACCCAGGCGTCAAGGTTGTTGTCTTTGTTGCGCCGGCTGACCTTGCCGCCGAACTTGACCTGGGACGCATAACCGCTGAGGTCGTAGTCGCGGGCCAGGTCCAGGCGCAGGTTTTTCTCGGTGTCGGTGGTTTTCTGCTTTTCCCAGTCGACCTTGTCGAGGCTGAAGTTGTCGGGGTTGTAGAAGTCCTGGCCAATGATCAGCCGCGGCTTCTCGGTGTCGTAGAAACCGCTGCCGGCAAAGTCGTCGGCGCCACTGAAGGCGGCATTGGCGATGTGCCCCGGGCTGTCTTCGCTGGAGCGGCTGTAGCCGGCCTGGCCGCTGAGGGTCCACAGGCCCAACAGGCGCTCGCCACCCAGCACGTAGGACTGGATCTCCTGGGTTTCCTCGCGCTGTTTGAGCTTGCGCTTGCCGTCGGCGTCCCCCCGTTCTGCGGCGGCCTGGGGCTCGGCGAATTCGATGCTGGTGGAGTTGCGCGTCTCGCTGTCCTTGTAGCGGCTGTAGAGGGTGCGCAGGTAATAGCTGCTCAGGTCATCGGGCTTGTAGTCGAAGTTCAGGCCGCCACCGGCGCGTTCCCGGCTGATGTCGTAGTCACGCTGCTCGAACTCCTCAAGCCTTGCACCGTGCTCGAAGTCCCAGGCGCCGCCGGTCTCGACGTTGTCCGAACCGAAGTCACGCTTCTGCCAGCTCAGCGCCGCGGCCACGCCGAAATTGTCGATGCCGTCGCCCAGGCTGAAGCGGTCGCTGATCGCCCCGGAAAATTTCGGGCTGGTCTGGTGGCTGTTCTGGTCGTAGCTGGCCTCGCTGCTGCCGGTGTAGAACAGGCCCGGGTGGTCGAAGGCCGACAGGCTCTGCACATCCACGGTGCCACCGAGGGAGTTGGCGTCCATGTCCGGGGTCAGGGTCTTGATCACCGACAGCGATTGCACCAGCTCCGCCGGCAGTACATCGAGGGCCACGGCGCGGCGCTCGCTTTCCGGCGAAGGCACCAGGGTACCGTTGATGGTCACGCTGTTGAGGTCCGGACCCAGGCCCCGCACGCTGACAAACCGGCCTTCGCCCTGGTCGCGCTCGACACTGACGCCCGGCATGCGTTGCGCTGCCTCGGCCACGTTCTCGTCCGGCAACTGCGCCACGCCGTCGGCATGCACCACGCTCTTGATACTGTCGGAGCGGCGCTGTTCCTTGAGCGCCTGATCGATACTGGCGGCCTGGCCGACCACTTCGATGTGCTCGGTCTGGCCGGCGGTTTCGGCGGCGTGCAAGCGTTCGCTGGCAATCGCCAGGGCCAGGGCGGTCAGTGTGAAACTGACGAGCCCGGCGGTGCCGCTGCGCGGGTGGCTGCTGCGCTGGTACATGGTGGTCCCCCCAAGAGTCCGATGACGCCAGGCAAGAGGCCCGGCAACTGGGAGGGCACGCTAGGGGTGGGGAATGACGGTTCTGTGACAGCCTGAGCCAGGTAGCCCGGTAAACAGGGGGTTTAGCGCGGTTTTGCCGCGACAGTGAGCTGATTTGACCTCTGATACGAGGGGGCCGATCAGCATTTTGCCCTGACTTGAGAGCATCGCGAGCAAGCTCGCACCCACAGGTTTAGTGGCCGTACGCAAGATTTGCAGGCAACCAGACTGTGGGAGAGGTCGGGCGGCGCTCCGTTTGCTCGCGATGGCGATTTTCCAGGCACCATTCGCTGGGTGGCGAAAAAATCGCGTGTTCCAGGCTGAGCTGATTCGACCTCCCCGCCCCGTCACCCAACTGTCACAGACATCTGCTGTGCTGGCGCGCACTGCTCGTTCGCCAAAGGATCACGGCCATGTTCTCGGTACTCAAACCCCACCGCTGGAAACTGCTCCTGCTGCTGTTGGCCGCCAACCTGGGGCTGATCCTGCACCTGGCCTGCGGCGAGTTGAAAAGCGTCAGCGAATGGGTCTGGCTGGACATCGTCGGTGAAGGCGGCTCGGCCCTGCTGGCCCTGGTGTGGCTGGGCCTGGTGCTCAAAAGCCGGCCTGCCGGGCGGGTCACCAATTACCTGGCGCTGGGCCTGGGCTGCATCTTTTTCTCCTGGTGGATCGACAGCCTCGACGAGTTTATTCGCCTGCCCGACAGCATCATCTGGGATCACTGGCTGGAGTCGGGGCCGATGCCGGTGGGCATGCTCCTGCTGACCCTGGGCATCTATCACTGGCACCGCGAACAACTGGCGATCAGCGCGCAGATGGAAAAGCGCGAGCGGCTGTTTCGCGAACACCGGCTGTTCGACAAACTCACCCCCTTGGGCGGCGCTGACTATCTCAAGCGCCAACTGGCCAGCAGCCTCGACGAAAGCCTGGCGCAGCAGCAACCGCTGTCGCTGCTGGCCCTGGACCTGGACAACTTCGCCGCCATCAACCAGGCCTGTGGCCACGCCGAAGGCGACGCCGTGCTGCAGGCCGTGAGTCACTTGCTGCTGCTCAACCTGCGGCGTCAGGACCTGCTCTGCCGCCTGGCCGGCGATCGCTTCGTGGTGCTGCTGGCCAACACCGGCGAAAGCCAGGCACGGTTGCTGGCGCTGGAGCTGCAACAGGCGGTGCACGGCCTGGCCCACAAAACCCGCCAGCACGGCGAGCGCCTGCACCTGTCGGCAAGCACCGCAGTGGTGATGGCCATGGACGAATCCCCCGAGCAGGTGCTCAAACGCCTGAACCTGGCGCTGGCCCGGGCCAAGCAGCCGCTGGCCAAGACGGCCTGAGGCGCGCCCATGACCGGCAAATCCCTGTGGTACGAAAACGACAGTCGCTTCATTCCCGGGCATTACCAGCCGGCGACCCTGATCGACCTGGCCCTGTCGCGGGAGATCGACAGCCATCGCCTGCTGCGCGGCACCGGGCTGTTTCATGAAGACATCCTGGCCGGCCAGACCCGCCTCAGTCCCCAGCAGTTTGTTGCCTTGATCGGCAACAGCAAGCGTCTGCTCGACGCCGACGACAGCAGCTTCCTGTTTGGCCAGCGCCTGTTGCCCGGGCATTACGGCGCCGCCAGCCATGCCCTGCGCCACGCGCAGAACCTGCACCAGGCCCTCGACACCCTGGTCCTGCAGCAGGCGTTGCTCAGCCCCTTGGTGACGCCGCAACTGGTGCTGGATGAGCAGTACGCCTACGTCTACTGGTTCGACAGCTGCGGCGCTGGCGAGCAGTGGCGCTTCCTGCTGGAGGCGAGCATGACCTCGCTGGTCGCCATGAGCCAATGGCTCAGCGGCCAGCGCCTGCCGTGGCAATGCAGTTTCAGCTACGACGAGCCCCGTTATGTCGAACAGTACTGGGTACACCTGGGCGAGCAGACCCAGTTCCAGCGCCCGCTGGACATGATGCGCATTCCCCGCCAGTACCTGACGCAAGCCTGGCCCGGCGCCTCCGCCACGGCCGGCCAGGTCGCCCGCCAAGAGGCCCAGCAGCAGTTGGAGCAGTTGGGCCATGCCAGCAGCTTTCTCGGCTGCCTGTACCGTTACCTGCAAAGCCATGTCCGCCAGGCGCCGAGCCTGGAGCAGGCGGCCCAGGCCTTCGGCATGAGCCCGGCCACCCTCAAGCGCAAGCTGCACAAGCACGACACCGGTTTCCAGCAGCAGGTCGACCTGGTGCGCAAACACGTGGCGCTCTACCTGTACCAGGTCAAGGGCTTGAGCAACGAGGAAGTGGCCGCCTACCTGAACTTCAACGACCCGGCGAACTTTCGTCGCTCGTTCAAGCGCTGGACCGGCAGCACCCCCAAGCTGATCCGCCAGCTATTCAGTGGGGCTTGAAACGCCGCAGGCTATCGAAAGCGCAGCCGCGCGTTGTTATGCTCGTTGCCCGCCCCACCGCCTTTTACGTAGAGCCTTGCATGTCCCCACCCCCGAGCGCAGACCATAGTCCCTGGCAGGTATTTTTGCTGTTCCTGCGCCTGGGCCTGACCTCCTTCGGCGGCCCGATTGCCCATCTGGGCTACTTTCGCGAGGAGTTCGTGGTGCGTCGGCGCTGGTTGAGTGAGCGCAGCTATGCCGAATTGGTCACGCTCTGCCAGTTCCTGCCCGGCCCGGCCAGCAGCCAGGTCGGCATGGCCCTGGGCCTGTCACGGGCCGGCTACCGTGGCGCGCTGGCTGCCTGGTGCGGGTTCACTCTGCCCTCGGCCCTGGTGCTGATCCTGTTTGCCCTGGGGCTGCACGACTACGGCGACGCCGTGCCCGGGGGCATCGTGCATGGTTTGAAAGTGCTGGCGGTGGCGGTCGTCGCCCAAGCCGTGTGGGGAATGGCGCGGTTGTTGTGCCCGGACTTGCCGCGCATCCTGCTGATGATCGGCGCCGCGTGCCTGGTGCTGATGCTGCCTGTTGCCGGGGCCCAGGTCGGGGTGATTGCGGCAGCCGGTGTCGCCGGGCTGTTGCTGTTCAACCCGGCGCCCACCCTGGCGCACGAGCCATTGCCGATCACCATCAGCCCCCGTGCCGGGCTGTTATGGCTGGCGTTGTTTGCGGTGCTGCTGGTGGGCCTGCCGATCCTTGCCCAACTGCTGGCCAGCCCGACCCTGAGCATGATCGATGCCTTCTACCGCACCGGCTCGCTGGTGTTCGGTGGCGGCCACGTGATGCTGCCGTTGCTGCAGGCCGACGTGGTGCCCAACGGCTGGGTGAGCAATCAGACCTTTCTCGCCGGCTATGGCGCGACCCAGGCGGTACCTGGGCCGTTGTTCACTTTCGCCGCGTTTCTCGGCGCCTCGATGCAGGGCCCGCAGTCGGGCTGGCTCGGTGGCCTGTTGGGGCTGCTGGCGATCTTTGCGCCGTCGTTCCTGCTGGTGTTCGGCGCACTGCCATTCTGGGAGCGGCTGCGGCGCAACCTGCGCATGCAGGCGGCGCTGCTGGGGATCAACGCCGCGGTGGTCGGCCTGCTGCTGGCCGCGCTGTATCAGCCGGTGTGGACCAGCGCCATCCTCACCCCGGCAGACTTTGCCCTGGCCCTGGTGGCGTTGGTGGCGCTGATGTTCGGCAAGGTCGCGCCGTGGAAGGTGGTGCTGGGGTGCGGCTTGGCGGGCTGGGGCCTGGATGTCATCCTGTGAGCCACTCAACGACTAGGCGCAAACTCGGAACATGGATCAGTCACTCCACGGCAGTTGCCTGTGCGGCGCCGTCAGCTACCAACTGAGCAGTGCGCTCAAGGCCTTCACCCATTGCCATTGCCGCAAATGCCAGAAAGCCCACGGTGCGGCGTTCGCCACCTATGCCAGTGCGCCCAGATCGGCACTGGCGATTACAGCCGACGCCTCGGCGCTCAAGGCCTACCCCTCTTCCCCTGGGGTCACCCGTCAGTTCTGCGGGCACTGCGGATCATCGCTGTTCTGGTCGGATGCCCGGGGCGCGTTCCCGGACTGGATCTCGATTGCCGTCGCAACCCTGGACACCCCCTTCCAGCCCGCCAAGCAACGCCACAGCTGCATCGAGGACAAAGCCTGCTGGTATCAGCTCGACGACGCGCGGCGACCCAGATAGCGAAAGACTGATTGCAGCGCGGCCTCGGGCGTGCGCGGGGCAAAACCCAGTTGCTGCCTGGCCTTGTCGATGCAGTAGTGCTGGCGCACCTGGTGGAACATCCGCACCTGACTTTGCAACAACTGCGCCGGCCGCCCGGTCATTCGCGCGCGCGCCTCCTCGACCCAGGCCAGCGCCAGCAACAGCCAGCGCGGCGCCGGCGCGGGCAGCCGATAGCCCGGAGTAACCGCATTGGCCGCATCGATGATCTGCGCCAGGGACGAACACCGTTCGTTGGCCAGAATGTACCGCTGCCCAGGCTGGCCCTTGTGCGCGGCCAGGATCATGCCCGCGGCCACGTCCCGCACATCGACAAAATTGAAATGAAAGCCCGGGTCCAGCGGCAGTTTGCGCTGCCTGACGGACTCGATGAACCCCATGGTGTCGGTCAGGCGCGTCGCATTCGGGCCGATCATGGCCGAAGGCAAGACCGCGACCATCCACAGGTCAAGGGCTCGCGCCGTGTCCCAGGCAACTTGCTCGGCGAGGATCTTCGAGCGGTAATAGGCGTTGTCCTGCTCGACGTTCCACTGCTGCTCATCCAGTGCCTGCCCGTTGTGCCCGATGGCCGCCACGGAGCTGACGTAGACCACCCGCTTGACCCCGGCCCGCTTCGCTGCCCGCAGGACCCGGCGAGTCCCCTCGACGTTCGGCTGGACAATCTCGGCCTGGGGATCTCGGGCCCAGTGCTTGAACACCGCCGCCACCTGGAACAACACCTCGACCCCCTGCAACGCCTTGAACAGCGCCTCCTCGTCGAGCAATTCGGCGTACACCAACTCGCAATCCAGGCCCTGGAACGCTGCGCGGTCGTCGATATCGCGAACCCCGGCCCGCACCCGATAGCCCTGCTCGAGCAAGGCCCTGACCAGGGTATTGCCCAGGTGCCCATTGGCCCCGGTGACCAGACATGACTGACTCATAGCGCCTCGTTGATCCCTGTCGTGGCGGCCAGCATGGACTCTGCCCCTGGGGGGAGAGTCAAGGGCGCAGGGCCTGGCCGGTGATGGGCCTGCCCCTGGCGTTCGAGAGACCGATCGAACGCATCGGTGACGATCAGGCCCCCCTCAGTCGTGAGCCACCCGGGCGCGCTTGAGCAGTTTCTTGCAGCGCTCGGACAGGTGCAGCACGCGCAGGTGCTTGCCGGCCTTGGCGTAGCGCTCGCGCAGGGTGTCCAGGGCGGCGATGGCCGAGTAGTCGACGAAGCTCAGGTGCCGGCAGTCGAGGGTCACCTGGGGTGGGTCGCCGGCGCTGTCGAACTGGTTGAGAAAGGGCGTGGTCGAGGCGAAGAACAGCGTGCCATGGACCCGGTAGAGCTTGCTGCCGTCGGCCTCCAGGTGGCTGTCGGCATACAACTGGCGGGCTTGCTGCCAGGCAAAGTTGAGCGCGGCAATGATGATCCCGCACAACACGGCGGTGGCCAGGTCGGTGAAGACCGTGACCAGGGTCACCGCGACAATCACCAGCACATCGTTCAGCGGCACCTTGTTCAGGACCCGCAGGGAGGCCCAGGCGAAGGTCTGCTGCGAAACCACGAACATCACCCCGACCAGGGCCGCCAGGGGAATGCGCTCGATCAGCGGTGACAGGAACAGCACGAACAACAGAATCATCACCCCGGCCACCACGCCACTGAGCCGCCCGCGCCCGCCGGAGCTGAGGTTGATCACGGTCTGGCCAATCATCGCGCAGCCACCCATGCCCCCGAACACCCCCGAGACCATGTTGGCCGCGCCCAGCGCCACACACTCACGGTCCGGGTAACCACGGCTCTCGGTGATCTCATCGGTCAGGTTCAGGGTCAACAGGGTTTCCAGCAGTCCCACCAGTGCCATCAACACCGCGTAGGGGGCAATGATGCGCAGGGTCTCGAGGGTCCACGGCAAGTCGGGGAATGCCAGCACCGGCAAGCCGCCGGCAATGTGTGCCATGTCCCCCAGGGTCCGGGTCGGTAGGCCCAGCAGGTAGACCGCCGCACCCACCCCCAGAATCGCCACCAGGGCCGGCGGCACTGCACGGGCCAGGCGCGGCAGCAGGTAGACAATGGCCATGGTCGCGGCCACCAGGCCGAGCATCAGGTACAACGGTGTTCCGCTGAGCCAGGCCTCCCCGCTCTTGAAATGCTCCAGTTGCGCCAGGGCGATGATGATCGCCAGGCCGTTGACGAACCCCAGCATCACCGAATGCGGCACCATGCGCACCAGCTTGCCCAGGCGCAACAGGCCGAACGCAAGCATGATCAGCCCGCCCAGCAGCACGGTGGCGAGCAAGTACTGCACGCCGTGCTGGACCACCAGCGCGACGATCACCACCGCCATCGAACCGGCCGCACCGGAGACCATGCCCGGCCGGCCGCCGAACAGTGCGGTCAGGGTGCAAATGATGAAGGCGCCGTAGAGCCCCATCAACGGATTGAGGTGGGCCACCAGGGCGAAGGCGATGCACTCGGGCAACAGGGCAAAAGACGTGGTGAGTCCGGCCAGGACATCGGCGCGCAGACGTTGAGGTTTCATGGCTTACCTGAAGTGGCGACCGGAGCAACCGGCCGTGGACGATGACGGGAAAAGGCGGTGAATGTTACGCAATTGCCAGCGGGCGGACCAGTCGTGGCGGGCTCCAATCGTCAATGGGGATTTTGTAACAACTGGCGACCTGTCCATTTCCAGACTGCGTGCTACACCTTGGTGAGCGTCCTTTCCCACGAGTCGACCGACCATGACCGCAACGCCACTGCTGACCGCGTTCCTGCCCATTGCCCTGGGCATCATCATGCTGGGCCTGGGCCTCTCACTGACCCTGGCCGACTTCACCCGCGTGGTGAAATACCCCAGGCCCGTGCTGATCGGCCTGGTCTGCCAGTTGCTGGTACTGCCATTCCTGTGCTTCCTGATCGTCCAGGGTTTTCGCCTGGAGCCGGCGCTGGCCGTGGGCCTGATGCTGCTGGCCGCCTCACCCGGCGGCACCACCGCCAACCTCTACAGCCACCTGGCCCACGGCGACGTGGCGTTGAACGTGACGCTGACGGCGGTCAACTCGATGATCGCGATCCTCAGCATGCCGCTGCTGGTGAACCTGTCGCTGCTGTATTTCATGTCCGCCGACCAGGCCATCCCGCTGCAATTTGCCAAGGTGCTGCAGGTGTTCGCGATTGTCCTGCTGCCGGTCGGCCTGGGCATGCTGGTGCGCCGCTTCTGGCCACGCTTTGCCAGCCGCATGGAAAAACCAATGAAAATCGTCTCCGCCCTGTTCCTCGTCGGCACAGTCACCATCGCCTTCATCAAGGACTGGCAGACCGTGGTCGACTACGCGCCGGTCGTGGGCCTGGCCGCGCTGCTGTTCAACCTGCTCAGCCTGGCCATCGGCTACGGCGTCCCCCGCCTGCTACGCCTGCCACAACGCCAGGCCGTGGCCATCGGCATGGAAATCGGCATCCACAACGGCACCCTGGCCATCGCCCTGGCACTCAGCCCGAGCCTGCTGAACAACGCCACCATGGCCATTCCGGCCGCGATCTACAGCTTCATCATGTTCTTCACCGCCGCAGGATTCGGCTGGTGGGTCAACCGCGTACACGGTAAGCAGTTGGCGTTGGAGGAGCGGGAATTGGCAGGGTGAGTGGGGCAAACGCGGCGAGAACTGCGTTCTTGAACGCAGCCTCGCGGGCTCGGCAGCAGTGACAGGGGATGGGCGGACTTCCAGATTCTATGGCGCACCATCCCCCCGCTCCACCACCGAACTATCACTGCAAATACCATTGACCCCATGCTTGCCCGTGTACGACAGACTGAAACTCTGATCGGGATTACGGGAAATCGAGATTGTCACTCCCTCCCCCGTCGCTTCGTAGTAATTGTCATTGAAGCGCTTGAGCCTGGCTTGCTTGCCATTGATATAGACCGGCCCTCCCTCATCGGCATGCACCTCGATACCACCGGGACAGGTGTAATTGAGCAGCGGGATCGCCGCCTGGACAAGCGAGCTGCTCAACAGCAACAGGGGCACAAGGAATAATCGGTTCATGGGACAACGCCTTATCCGTGAGTGGCAAGTTCGACACCGGACAGTGTAGCCAAACAAACTGCCCCGCGGTCAGCGAGGCTCCTACCGTCACTCACCAGCACCACGTCGAAGCCCTCTACGTGGGCCAGGCTGGCTATACGCCTGGCTGCAGCGAAGACTGGGAACCGAGTGGAGCGACAATTGGAGCCTGGAGGCCGATGACGGCAATGAAGGCAAGACCTCCAGCGCCATCCCCCCCAAAAACAACGTCAATACCTGACGCTGACCCTGCGCGCACAGTATTGAGGGTGATGCACCGCGCTTGACGGAACAGGCGGCGGTGCGTAGCCTTTCTGGAATGATCATTCCAGAAAGGCATCAACGATGCGCACCAAGGCTTTCAACCACGACGAGATAGTCGACGCCGCGATGCAGGTGTTCTGGCAACTGGGCTATAGCGCCACTTCGATCCAGGACCTGGTGGACGCTACCGGACTGTCTCGCAGCAGCCTGTACAACGCCTTCGAGAACAAGCATGGGCTTTACGCGCAGGCGCTACGTCGTTATCACGAGCTGACCGCCCGCAACATCACGCTGCTGCAGGAGCCGGGTCCGGTCAAGGAACTGGTCCGGCGCCTGCTGATGCGCATCGTCAACGACGAACTCGATGGCAGTGCCCAGCGTGGTTGCCTCGCGGCCAATGCCGCACTGGAGTTGGCCGGTCCGGACGACCGCATCACCGAGCTGCTGGCAGGCAACTTCCTGCGCCTGGAAAAGGCCCTGGAGCAGGCGCTGCTGCGCGGCCAGGCCGAAGGGGAAATCGCCTCGCAGAAAAACCCCCGGGCATTGGCACGGTTTATCGTCAACACCATTCAAGGCCTACGGGTCTTGAGCAAAGGCAGCGCCCGGCACCAACGCCGGCAACGCTTGCTGGATGTGCTCGACATCACGCTGGACGCCTTGTAACCCCAACATAACCCTGTAGAAACCCAACACAGATTGCGTCGCGCCAGCGCTTCAAAGACTGGCGCAGGGCTTGTGGCTGCTTTTTATTTGCCTGTTTCTGGAATGATCATTCCAGAATAAATCATGGATTTTTCCTCAAGGACTTGCCGATGAACCTACCCAGCACCCCTCCCTCGCTCTGCGCAAAGGTCGATGCCAGCCACACATCACGACTGCCCCTGTGGCAATTGCTGGCCTTTACCCTGGCCGGCTTCATCACGATCATGACCGAAACCATGCCCGCCGGCCTGCTACCGCTGATCAGCCAGGGGCTGGGGGTGTCCCAGGCCATGGCTGGACAGTTGGTGACCCTCTACGCCCTGGGTTCGGTGCTGGCCGCCATTCCGCTGGTGGCGGCGACCCGGACATGGCGCCGACGCCCCTTGTTCCTCCTGGCGATCGGCGGTTTGCTGCTGTTCAACAGCGTCACCGCACTGTCCAGCCACTACGGCCTGACCCTGGTCGCGCGGTTCCTTGCCGGTATGGCGGCGGGCGTGATCTGGGGGCTACTGGCCGGTTATGCCCGGCGCCTGGTGCCCCATGAACTGCAGGGCCGGGCCCTGGCGGTGGTCGGTGTCGGCCAACCCATTGCCCTGTGCCTCGGTGTGCCTCTGGGCACCTGGCTGGGCAGCCTGTTCGACTGGCGTGGGGTGTTCTGGATCATGTCGGCCCTGGCCCTGCTGCTGTTGGCCTGGGTGCGGTTGGCGGTGCCGGACTTTGCCGGGCAAGCCCACCGTCAGCGCCAGCCGATCCGCAGTATTGTGCGGCTGCCGGGCCTGCGTCCGATCCTGCTGGTGATTTTCCTGTGGATCCTGGCGCACAACATTCTCTACACCTACATCGCCCCTTTCCTGGCGTCCGTAGGGCTGGGCCAACGGACCGACCTGGTGCTGCTGCTGTTCGGCGTCGCCTCCATCGTGGGCCTCAGCGTTACCGGTTTGTGGGTGGATCGCAGCCTGCGCGTGCTGGCGTTGCTGAGCCTGGCGCTGTTCGCCCTGGCGGCGCTTGGGTTGGCCATCGTCAACGCCGACGCCGACTGGGTGTTGATCAGTGTGGTGGTCTGGGGCCTGACGTTTGGCGGGGCGCCCACCTTGCTGCAAACGGCGATAGCCGATACCGCCGGTGACGAAGCCGATGTCGCCCAGTCGATGCTGGTCACTCTGTTCAACCTGGCCGTGGCCACAGGCGGAATCGTCGGTGGCCTGTTGCTGGAACAGATCGGCGCCCAGGCGTTTGCTCCGACGGTGCTGGTCCTCGCGCTGCTGGCTCTGGCCGTGGTGTGGCGAGCCAGGGCCCGTGGTTTCACGCCCGGTCGCCGCGTTATCATGCCCTAGGACTTGGTGCTATCTCGGGCATCACCTGCAAAAGGACTTCAGCTCATGAAAACACCCCGCATCCGCGCGCTCGCGCTCTGCGTGTTCCATCACCAGGGCAGAATCCTGGTCCATCGCTTCGACGATCCCGTCACCGGACAGACCCTGTTCCGGCCGGTTGGCGGTGGCATCGAATTCGGTGAAACCAGTGCCCAGGCGATCGTGCGCGAAGTCCAGGAAGAGCTCGACCAGACGGTCGACCACCTGCGCCTGGTCGGCACGCTGGAAAGCCTGTTCACATACAACAACACGCCAGGGCATGAAATCGTCCAGGTCTACGATGGGCAATTTCGTGATCAGCGCCTGTACCAGATGGCCTGCCTCACCGGTCACGAAAGCGACGGCATGGCCTTTCAGGTCACCTGGCAAGACAGCTCGGCGTTCACCGACAGCGCCCCCCTGGTGCCCGAAGGCCTCTACCCGCTGCTGAAGAACGCCGGCCTGCTTGACTGAGCGAATTGCAAACCCTGCGGTTCCCCGCCCCGGCGCAGGCGAGTTCGGCATCTACTTCATTGGCTATGCGCAACTGGCAACAAAACCTGGGCGAGCTGAGGGCTTCAGCTCGAATGCACAATCGCCTCGTCCGGGATATCGTCCAACGACTCCGGTTGCCCCGGATCTTCGGTGATCACCGTGAAATCGCTGACCTCGATCGCCCCCACCCCGTACCCCAGCAGGTGGAAAGAAAAGGCCTTGCGTGACTCGGGGTTGTCGAAGCTGAAGTTCATTTCCAGCGGTTGATCGCCGGTCACCAGCATTTCTTCCGGCAGGCCCAGCGGCACGTCCTGTTCCAGCTCCTTGGCCTTGAGCAGGATGTAGACCTTCTCTTGCGGGTCCAGCGAGCGCACTGTCAGGCGCACGCGGGTCTGGGAGCCCTTGGGCATTTCCAGGTACTGCGCGCCGATCAGGTTGTCGGCCCAGTCGTCCTTGATCTGTGCCTGCAGCGGGATGATCGCCGGGCTGCCGAACTGGTAGCGCTGGTTCAGCGGGGTGCGCAGCAGTGTGCGGTCCAGGGCCTCGGCGCGGGCGCTGATCTGACGGGCCCGCAGGCCGCCGTACTGGCCGGCGAAGGTCGCACGGTCGGCAATGAACCCCGCGCTGCTGTAGTAGCGGCAGCGTTGCTGGAAATCGCACTCGGTGAGGGTGCCCTGGCCATCGTGGTAACGCAGCTTGCCGTTGGTGTACGACATGATTTCCCGGCCGCTGGCATAGTCGCGAAACAGCGAGCGGCCACTCAGGCTCGGTGGCACCGGCAAGGAGAAATAGTCGAGGATCGAGGTGCTCAGGTCGACGTGCCCATAGACCCCTTGCTTGACCCGTGGCAGTTGATCCTGCTCGGGGGCCAGTGTCAGGTTGAAGCCCCAGGACGAGGCCAGGCGCACGCCATCGATGCCGTGGGATTCGTCGGAAGTGATCACCACCAGGGTGTCCTTGAGAATGCCCTGGCGTTCCAGGCCATCGAGGAACTGCCCAAGGGCGTCGTCCAGGTAACCGACGGCGGCCTGCTTGGCCGTGTCGTAGCGCTGCAGGTACTCCTCCGGGGCCGAGTACGGCTGGTGCGTGCCCACGGTCAGCAGGGTCAGCATCCACGGCTGCTTCTGCTTTTTCAGTTGACCGACGTAATCCAGCGCGCCTTCGAAGAAGGCCTTGTCGTCCTTGCCCCAGGGGAATTCCAGGTAATTGCTGTTGCTGAACCACTCCAGGCCATGGGTCGCATCAAAGCCGATGTGCGGCATGATCTTGTCCTTGGCCATGAAGCGCAGGCCGGCACCCTGCAGGTAATGGGTGGCGAAACCATGCTGGCGCAGTTGGGCCGGCAGGCAGGCCTGGTTGCGTTCGGTCTGGGTGAGCATCTCCACGCCCTTGGGCGTGCCGTTGTCGAGTTTGTCGTAGTCACCGCAGAGCATGGCGTACAGACCACGAATGGTCTGGTGGCTGTGCAACACATAGTCCGGGGTGTTCATGCCGCGCTCGGCCCAGCGGCTGAGGTTGGGCATCAGGTTTTCCTGATAACTGCTGTGCAAGGCCTGACGATTGACCCCGACATAGGCCCCGGGAATGCCTTCCAGGGCGATGATCAGCACATTGCGCGCACGACCCGGTGCGCCCAGCAGTTGCTGCCCGTCCAGGTCCAGTTGAGTGAGGCCGGCCATCTGCGGCGGCACATCGACCACATCCCCTTCCAGCCATTCTTCGGCGCGCATCTGCACATCGCCAACACCGGCGGCCAGCAACTGGTGCGGCAGGTTGAACAGTTGCCATTGATCGGCATCCGTCGGGTGCAGGTACTGCGCCCCCCAGTGCGTGACCAGCAGCAACACCGGGGCGGCCCAGGCACTGTGAGGCAGGCGCGGCGCAGGCTGGCCGCGAGCTGCCCATTGGCACAGCAACCACACCAGCAGCCCCGACAGCAGGCTGGCGGCCAGCCACGGCTGGGCAAAACTGCCGCTGGTGGATTTGTCGAGAAACTGCGGGTCGATTAGGTAGTTAAGGTCAGCCGCATTGGGCAACCGGCCGACCGCGCTGACCAATTCGGCCGTCGCCACGGTAAACAGGCCCCAGACCAGCAGCACCGGCAGCGCCAGCCACCAGGGACGGCGATGCAGCAGCACCACCAGCAGGCTGCCGATGCCCAGGTCCGACAGGTAGCCCAGCGGGTCCGACCAGCCCATGGCCGCCCGCAGGCACAGGGGCGCCACCAGGACCAGGCCCATCAGGGCAATCAGACGCGCGCGCGGGTGCTGCAACCAGTGACGAATGATGTTCACAAAAATATGCTTCCAGACATTAAATCTTCATATAGATGTGCTCGATGGTACCAAGGGACGCGCAGGATGTGCCGCCATATTCCCAATCGACGCCGCGATTAAACAGTCGTCGGACTGCGACCACCGCGCCCAGACCCCGCGAGATGGGCCATAAACCCTGCACCAGAGCGCTGTGCCAGCTCGGTGAAACGGCGTCCTGGGGCCCCGCAACAAGTTGTTTCAGACTGTTTAATCGGGTCGCCGTTTATTTTTCCGGCGCCTGCATCCAAAACCCTCCCTGGCGGGTAGTACAGGTAGCAGCCCCTGCGCTGCCGAGCTGTTCAACCTGCTGGAGAGACCTCAATGAACACCCGTCAATTGCTCTGCCACCTCGGTACTGCGTTATCCGCGACCTGCCTGATGAGTGCGATGTCGCTCGCCCATGGGCAAACAAACCTGCCGGACCCGATCAAAGTGCCGTCGGGACACAAGCTGGTGCTGGAAAGCGTGGGGGTTGGCGAGATCACCTACGAGTGCCGCGACAAGGCCAACGCCCCCGGCCAGACCGAGTGGTTTTTTGTCGGCCCCAAAGCCACCCTCAATGACCGCGACGGGAAAATGCTGGGCAGCTACTTTGGCCCGCCCGCCACCTGGCAGGCCAAGGACGGTTCGACCATCACCGGCACCCAACTGGCGGTCGCGCCATCGTCCAGCGGCAACCTGCCCTATCAATTGGTCAAGGCCAATCCGGCGCAAGGCAAAGGTGCCATGACCGGTGTCAGCTACATCCAGCGCGTGGCAACTCGCGGCGGCGTCGCACCCAGCCTCGCCTGCACGGCCGCCAACAAGGGGCAGCGCGAGATCGTGAACTATCAGGCCGATTACCTGTTCTGGGCGGCCAACTGACGGCGCGGGGTAAAAACACGAGCCGTCGCGAAAACTCGTCTACCCTGCTGCAATGGCACCCCAGCCTTAGGGCTGGGGCGGTTTCACCTTGTCGATGGCGGATCCATTGTCCTTGCCCGAACCCTGTTTTGATTATGAAGCGTGCCTGACGGCGTGCGCGCAAGGCGACCACCAGGCCCTGCGCGCCCTGTATACGCAGGAGAGCGCCCGCCTGTTGGGAGTGGCCCGGCGCATCGCCGGGGACAATGCCCTGGCCGAAGACATCGTGCACGACGCGTTTATCCGGATCTGGACCAAGGCCGCCAGTTTCGATCCGGCGCTGGGGACCGCCCGCGGCTGGATCTTCAGCGTCACCCGGCATCTGGCCCTCAACTTCATGCGTAACAACGCCAGGCTGGTGCCGATCAACCAGGACCACGAAGACGCCTCGCACACTCCGTCCGGCTTCGACCTGCACGGCCATTCGGGACGGATTTACGACTGCCTGGAGCAACTGCAGCCGGCCCGCCGCGATTGCCTGCTGCATGCCTATGTCGATGGTTACTCCCATGGGCAGATTGCCGAAAAGCTGGGCACGCCCCTGGGCACCGTCAAAGCCTGGATCAAACGCAGCCTGGCGGCCTTACGCGAGTGCATGGGATGAACACGAGCCCCAACGACAATGACGATCTGGCCAGTGAATACGTGCTGGGCACCCTGGAGACCGAACAACGGCGCGAGGTCGAGCAACGCCTGGCCGTGGACGCGGACCTGCGCCTGGCAGTCGCCAGTTGGGAGCGGCGCCTGCTGGAGTTGACCGACCTGGCCCCTCCCCACGCACCAAGCACACACCTGTGGGGGCGCATCGAACGCAGCCTCGAGGCCCTCGATCGGCCTGTGGCAGCAGCGCCTGCCCCGGCCACAGCTCCGACCTGGTGGGACCGCCTGGCACTGTGGCGTGGCCTCGCCGGTGCAGGACTTGCCGCGACCCTGGTGCTGGGCAGCATGCTGCTGACCCGGACCACGCCCCTGCCCGTGACCTCCTATCTGGTGGTACTGGTGGCCCCGCAGAGCCAGGCCCCAGGCTGGGTCATCCAGGCCAGCAACCCCCGGGAGATTCAACTGATTCCGCTGGGCGTTGCCCAGATACCTGCCGACAAGGCCCTGCAGTTCTGGACCAAGGCCGAGGGTTGGCAGGCGCCGGTGTCCCTGGGCCTGGTCAAGCCCGGGCAGCGCCTGCAGGTGCCCCTGGACCAACTGCCGCCCCTGACCCCCGATCAGTTGTTCGAGCTGACCCTGGAAAACCCGGGTGGCTCGCCGACCGGCAAACCCACCGGGCCGATCCAGTTCATCGGCCGGGCGGTCAAGGTTCTGTGATCGCGCTCGCCGGTCAGCCTTTCGCCGATCGCCGCGGTGTGCGCAAAACCTTGTGCTAGGCTTTTTCTCAGCTAATGAGCGGCGATCCCCCCTTCCTGGATGTCGGAGTTGCGCAATGAAAAACACGGTTTCCTGGCTGACAATTACCCTGGTCAGCCTGCTACTCAGTGCTTGTGCCAGCATCGATGCCCAGACCACCGCCTACGTCGGCGCACCTCATCCCGGCCCGACCCTGGCGGCCAACGTCCAGGTACTGCGGGTCGAGCCGATGCGCCCCCACGTGCGCCTGGGTGAAATACTGGTCGATGCCAGCGTCGACCCGGCCCCGCCGATCACCGACGTCGAACAGAAGCTCAAGGATGAAGCGGCGAAAATCGGCGGAGACGCCGTGGTGGTGGTCTACGACCGTATCCAGCCGGTGGCCGCCTACGTCAGCGGACCGCTGTGGAGCCGCGATATCGAAACCATCCAGGGCCGCAAACTCAAAGGCATCGTGATCCAGTACCAGTAACTGTCCCGCTCACGCCGCCTGGCGCCTGAATCTGCAAGCCCTTCCTGATCGCCATGACCTTGCTGGTGTGTGCTTGAAGCACGCACCGGCAGCTCGCTCGGGCACTTAGGATGACGCCCGCCATATACAAATCCCAAGTAAATGAACCTGTTAGCGGCATTTGAGCCTGGGGCGAAGAAGTTTTACTGGATATTTCAGGACTGCCCCCTACGCTCCTTCCTGGGGAATACAACTTTCAGGGGCGGTGGGGCTCCTCTTCCGGCACTCAAGCATCCCGACAGGAGCTCCACCATGCACCAGCGATTTGTGTATACGGCACTGTTCGTCGCAGCGATGGCGTCTGCGACGATCGTGCCGCTCAACTCTCAGGCGGCGGACAGCAAACAACCGAACATTATCGTGATCATGGGCGACGATATCGGCTGGTCGAATATCGGCGTGTACAACCAGGGCATGATGGCTGGCCGGACACCGCACCTCGATACCCTGGCCAATGAAGGCATGCGCTTCACCGACTATTACGCCGAGGCCAGTTGCACCGCCGGGCGCGCCAACTTCATTACCGGTGAACTGCCGATCCGCACCGGCATGACCACAGTCGGCCAGGCAGGCTCGCCGATCGGCATTCCAGCCGAAGCGGTCACCATCGCCACCACGCTCAAGTCCATGGGGTATGCCACTGGCCAGTTCGGCAAGAACCACCTGGGCGACCTCAACCAATTCCTGCCGACCGTGCACGGCTTCGACGAGTTCTTCGGTTACCTCTACCACCTCGACGCCATGGAAGACCCGGCGCACCCCAACTATCCGCAGGAGCTTCTGGCAACCGTGGGGCCACGCAACATGGTCCATAGCTGGGCCACCAGCACCGATGACGCCACCGTGATGCCGCGCTGGGGCAAGGTCGGCAAGCAAAAGATCGAAGACGCCGGCACCCTCTATCCGGAACGGATGAAGACGGTCGACGACGAAATCCGCGACAAGGCCTTCACCTTCATCGACAAGGCCAAGCAGGACAACAAACCGTTTTTCCTGTGGCTCAACCCGACCCGCATGCACATCGTCACTCACCTCTCCGACAAGTACGAAGGCATGCGTAATGCGCAGAACGGCTGGTCGGAACAGGAAGCCGGCATGGCTCAGCTCGACGACATCGTCGGCGAAGTCATGGCCAAGCTGAAAAACGACGGCATGGACGACAACACCATCGTGGTCTTCACCACCGATAACGGCGCGGAAAACTTCACCTGGCCTGACGGCGGCACTACCCCGTTCGCGATGGGCAAGGGCACGGTGATGGAGGGTGGCTTTCGGGTCCCGGCAATCGTCCGTTGGCCCGGCAAGGTACCGGCGGGCAAGATCTCTGATGGCCTGATGTCCGGCATGGACTGGTTCCCGACCTTTGTTGCAGCCGCTGGCAATCCCAACATTGCCCAAGAGCTGCTCAAGGGCAAGCAGCTGGGCGATACCACCTACAAAGTGCACCTGGACGGTTATGACCAGACGCCGTTGATCACGGGTAAAGGGCCGTCGAACCGTCATGAGGTTTTCTACTTCGGCGAGAGTGCCTTGGGGGCTGTCCGGGTCGATGACTACAAATATCGCTTCATTGACCAGCCAGGCGGCTGGATGGGCGCCAAGGTAGCGGTTGACGTGCCGATCCTGACCAACCTGCGCCTGGATCCTTTCGAGCGTATGGGTTGGCCCGAAAACCAGGCGGCACAAGGTTCGCAACAGTACTTCGACTGGTTCAAGTACCAGTTCTGGCGCTTCGTGTTTGTCCAGCAGCAGGTCGCCAAACTGGCGGAAACGGCGATTGAATTCCCACCCATGCAAAAAGGCGCGAGCTTCAACCTTGATTCGGTCAAGGCGAAGATCGAGGCCGCTCGCGCCGCCATGGCCAAGTAAGCCAAACGATCACGGGTGGTCACGGGTGACCACCCGTTTGCTGCTGATTCTCGATAGATAAGGACTTTCCATGCAGTCAAACATCCCGGTCCTGTCGGCAATCACCTTGGCCCTGCTTACGTTGAGCGGTACCCAGCAGGCGAGCGCCGGCGGCATCATGCTCTATGAAATCGGCACCGATAACGTCGGCCTGGCCAACGCCGGCGCCGGCGCTCGCGCCCAGGGCCCCTCCACCATCGCCAGCAATCCGGCCGGCATGAGCTACTTGCAGGGTACCCAGATCACCGGTGGCCTGCAGGTGCTGTATGGCGACCTGAGCTTCAATCGCGACAGCGCCACCAATGTGTCGGGCACCGGCAGTGGCAATGCCCTGGACCCGATCCCCGGTGGCAGCTTTTTTATCAGCCAGCAACTCGATGACCACTGGAGCATCGGGTTTGGCGCCTACGGCGACTTCGGCCTGGCGGCCAACTACGACAATGACTGGGCCGGACGTTATTTCGCGCAGAACGCCAGCATTGCCGGTCTGTCGCTAGTGCCCAGTGTGGCCTATCGGTTTGATGAGCAGTGGTCGCTCGGGGTCGGCTTCAAGGCCATGTACGGCATGCTGCAATCCCAGACGGCCATTGATCGTTCGCCCCTGGGGTTGCTCGATCGCGGTGACGGCCAGTTCAAGTACCAGGACAACACCTGGGGTTATGGCGCCAACCTGGGGCTGATCTACGCACCCCAAGCCGGTACCCGGATCGGCCTGGCGTACACCAGCAAAGTCGACCTCGACTTTGAGGATCGGCTCAACGTCAAAGGCAACGGTCCGGCGCTGGAGCGCCTCAACGGCCTGAACACCGACCTGTCGATGCAGGTGCCGCAAACCGTGACCCTCAGCCTGTTCCAGCAACTCGATCCGCGCTGGGCGCTGCTGGCCTCGGTCAACTGGCAGGACTGGTCAGAGTTTGGCGAGATCGCCGTGCAGGTCGACACCTCCGCTGCCGGCGCCCGGTCAAGCACTATCGATGCCCATTACCAGGACACCTGGCAACTGGCGCTGGGCGCGCAATACCAGGCCACGCCGCAGCTGTTGTGGAACGTCGGGCTGGCCTACGACAGCAGCGCGGTCTCCGACAACCACCGCTCGGTGAGCGTACCGATGGCAGAATCCTGGCGCATTGCCACAGGAGCCACCTATGCTGTAAACGACAGCACCGATGTCAACCTCAGCTGGGCCCTGGTCTGGCTGGGGGACATGCCGGTGGATCAGAGCAAATCACTCTCAGGCGAGCGAATTTCGGGGCAATTCGATAACGCCTGGATACAAGCCGTGACTGGCAACATGACCTGGCGGTTTTGAGGCCCTGCAACCCGAACTTAAATACATGGAGTCACACCTTATGAGCTTGACGCGAAACATGATCTTCGGCGCCGCATTGGCCAGCCTGTTATTGGGTGGTTGCACCTCGAAAGTCACGGAGCGGGAGCAGTACTCCGGCTTCCTGTCCAACTACAACAACATGGAAGAAGTCACCACCACCAGCGGCGAGAAAGCCATGCGCTGGGTCAGCCCGTCCTGGAACGCCAACGCCTACGACACCGTGGCGTTCAACAAGCTGGAACTGTATCCGGCGCCCAAGCCTGATGAGCGAGTCAACCGCCAGACCCTGGATGAGTTGCAGCGCTACATGACCAGCGGGGCCAAAGCCAGCCTGGGCATGAAGTACCGCATTGTGCCGACCCCGCAAGCGGCGCTTGCCGGTTCCCGCGTGTTGATTCTGCGTGCGGCGATCACCGGCGTCAGCGCCTCCAACGAAGGCATGAAATGGTATGAAGTGGTGCCCATCGCCGCTGTCGTCGGCGGGGTCAGCGCGGCCACCGGCCACCGCGACCAGGACACCGAACTGTTCATCGAGGCCGAACTGGTAGACGCCCGCACCAACCAGACCGTGGCCAGGGTAGTGCGCAAACTCTTCGGCAAGACCCTGGAGAACTCCAGCCAGAAGATCACCACCAACGACTTCAAGGCGGCGATCGCCAAACTCAACAGCGACTTGCAAGCCTTCATCCGTTAATCCGCCAAGCCTGCCAGCGCCTGTCACAGGGCGCTGGCAGCAGCCCATCAGTGCCGCGCAGTAACCCGCGATGCTGGCGATGCCAGCAGAAACGGCAACAGAAGCGCGACAAACGCCTCGGGCGCCTCCTCCGTAATGAAGTGACCACAACCTGGCACCATCGCGCCGTGCAGATTCAAGGCGTTGCCTTGCATCGTCAGCAGCGGCGCATCGTTGGTTGCATGTTCGGCACCGATAGCCAACACCGGCATTTCCAGCGGCCTGGCGGCTCGCCGCTGGTTCTGTGCGAGGGTCTCAGGGATCGCCCGGTAGTAGCCGAACCCACCCCGTAGCCCTCCCGGTGCCGAATAGGCGTTGATGTAGCTCTGCACCGCGACTCGATCCTGGCGCACCGACCATTGTGCAAACATGTAGGCCAGGTACTGGGCTTCCCGCCCCGCGATCAACACCTCGGGCAAGTCGAGCAACTGGTTGAACATGAAATGCCAGAGAAAGATGTTCTGCCCCGCTGGCGCAAAAATCGACGGCGCCGGCGCCAATCCGGGTATCACGGCCTCTGTCAGTACCAGGCATTCAACCGCTTGCGGATAATCGCTCGCCAGGGCGTACGCCACCCACATGCCGACATCATGGCCCACCACCGCGTAATGCTCGTAGCCCAGGACCTGCATCAAGCCGTGCAAGCGGCTGGCCGTGGTCCCGGTGTCATAACCGTCTTGCGGTTTATCGGAGAGCCCGGTGCCCGGCAGATCCACCGCGATCGCCTGGAATCCATTCGCCGCCAGTGCCTGCATCACATGCCGCCAGGTCAACCAGGTTTGCGGCCAACCGGGAATCAACAGTACCGGCACCCCCTGCCCCTCGGTCACATAATGAATGCGGCTGCCGTCGACCTCGGCGTAGCCATGCTCGTGCGTGCGCCCGGCGAACGCCTGCTGTTCGAAGAGATCCATGCTCATGCCCGCCCTTGAAGTGAAGGTCGGGCCAGGCCGAGCATGGCGTCCAGTTGAGCCTGGTCGACAGCGGCGCCGGCAAAGTCGTCGAACACCTTGTCCGTGACCCGGATGATGTGTTCATTGATGAACGCCACGCCTTGCCTGGCGCCGTCATCCTGGTCCTTCAGGCAGCACTCCCACTCCAGCGTCGCCCAGCCGGCATAGTCATGGAGCGCCAGCTTGGAAAAGATCCCCTTGAAATCGACCTGGCCATCGCCCACGGAACGAAACCGCCCCGCGCGATCGGCCCATCCCTGATACCCACCGTAGAGACCCTGGCGCCCGGTCGGATTGAACTCAGCGTCCTTGACGTGAAACATGCGAATGAAATCGCGGTAGATGTCCAGATAGTCGAGGTAGTCGAGTTGCTGCAGCACGAAGTGGCTGGGGTCGAAGAGGATCCTGCAGCGCGGATGATTGTCCACCCGCTGCAAGAACATCTCGAATGTCACACCGTCGTGCAGGTCTTCGCCGGGGTGGATTTCATAGCACAGGTTCACGCCCTCCTCGTCACAGGCATTGAGGATCGGCAGCCAGCGCTTGGCCAACTCGTCGAACGCCGAGTCGATCAGGCCCGCAGGGCGCTGCGGGAACGGGAACAGATAGGGCCAGGCAAACGAGCCGGAGAACGTGCCCATGTCCGTCAGCCCCAAGCGCCGGGAAGCCTTGGCCGACAACCGCAAGCGCTCGAGCGCCCACTCGGTCTTGGCGGCTGCATTACCCTGCAGCGCAGGCGGGGCGAACCCGTCGCACAAGCGGTCATAGGCCGGATGCACCGCCACCAGTTGCCCGAACAGGTGGGTGGTCAACTCGCTGATCACCAGGCCATGCTCTGCCAAGGTTCCGCTGACCTCCTCACAATAATCCTGGCTGTGCGCCGCCAGGCTCACATCGAACAGGCGCTCATCCCAGGCTGGAATCTGCAGCGCCTTGAATCCACGGTCCGCAGCCCAGGCCGCGATGGCCGGCAGACTGTTGAACGGCGGTGCAACGTCACTGAATTGCGCCAGGTGCAGGCTCGGTCCCTTGAGGGTTTTCATCGTTCACTCCATTTGTTTGTCGATCGACAAAGAATAGAGACGCTGAGCAAAGTCCGTCAATACGCCGACTTGCTTTTTTTGTCGATCGACCAATAATAGCGACAGGCCACACGCCCCTTCCCCCAAGAGACCCCAACCCATGGCTGGCAGACCCCGAGAGTTCGACCGCGATCAAGCCTTGCGCAACGCCCGCGATGTATTTTGGCGGCGCGGCTTCGAAGCCACGTCCATGTCCGACCTGGTCGAGGCGCTGGGCATCGCATCGGCGCGGATCTACGCCGCGTTCGGCTCCAAGGAAGCACTGTTTCGCGAAGCCGTCGCCCTCTACGAAGCCGCCGATGGGGCCTTTGCCGACGTCGCCCTGGCCGGGGAAAGCAGTGCGCGCGATGCCATCGAGCGCATGCTCAGGGACGCCGTCGAGCTGTACACCCTGCCCGGCCGGCCACAAGGCTGCATGGTGGTGTCATCCGCCACCAACTGCTCGCCCGACAACGACGGCATCCGCGAGTGGCTGGCCGGGCACCGACGCAACAGGACCCAGTCGATCATCGAACGCCTGGAGCAGGCAGTCCGCTGCGGCGAGTTGCCGGCCCGCACCGACGTCACGTCCTTGGGCGACTGCTACGCAACCCTGCTGCACGGGTTGTCGGTCCAGGCGCGAGACGGGATCGCCAAGGCCCGCCTGCTGGCGATGATTCCCATGGCGCTGGCGGCCCTGGATGCGGCGGTCGATAAAGCGCAGCGCTGATGTCGGCACAACTCACTTGCCAACCCGCCACGGTGACGCTAGTGTCTGGACCATGAATCAGCCCCGCACGACCTCAACCACCTTTACCACGACCGCCCAGGGCGGGTCGTCTGAGGTGCCGTGAGCGGCTAAGCACACGTTATCCCAAAGGCCCCGCCAGCAATGGACGGGGCCTTTTTATTGCGCCGCTGTCGCTGGTTTTACGACAAGGAAATGCCGCATGCACGCACTGTTGATTCTCGATATGCAAGTGGGCCTGTTCCACGGCCCGGACCCGCTTTGGCGCAGCGCCGCGCTGCTGGACGCGGTCAATCTGTTGCTGGACAAGGCGCACCAGGCCGGCGCGCCGGTGTTCCTGGCCCGGCATGTCGGCCCGCCGGGGTCGCCGATCGAACCGGGCAGCCCGCTGACTTGCCTGATCGATGAACTGCGGCTACAGGGCGATGAAATGGTCTTCGACAAAAGCCGCCCCAGCGCCTTTGCCGCCACGCCTCTGGTCGCCTGGCTCCGGGAGCGTTGCGCGGAGGGCGTGGTGATCGCCGGACTGAAGACCCAGTACTGCGTCGACAGCACCTGCCGTGCCGCCCGCGACCTGGGCCTGGACGCCGTGCTGGTCGAGGACGCCCACAGTTGCAGCGACACCGAGGTCTTGAGCGCCGAGCAGATAGTCGCCCACCACAATGCAACGCTGGCGGGGCCCTTCTGCCGCCTGGTAAGCGCCGCGGACTGGAACTTCCAGCCATAAGAAAAGGACAGCTGCCCGATGAACAGCCAGGTACGCCGCGCCCGCGCCGAGGACGCAACCGCTATCAGCCAAGTGGTGATCGCGGCGCTGCGCCACTCCAATGCCCAGGACTATCCGCCCACGGTCATTGCCCAGGTGGTGCAGCACTTTTCCCCGGCGGCGATCCTGCAATTTCTGGCGCAGCGCCAGGTTTACGTGGCGACCCTGCAACAGCGGGTCGTCGCCACGGCCAGCCTTGACCAGGACGTGGTGCGCAGCGTGTTCGTCGACCCGGATCACCAGGGCCGTGGCATTGGCCAGCAATTGATGGAAGTGATTCACACAGCGGCCGCCGATGCCGGCGTCGAGCAGTTGCGCGTGCCCTCCTCGCTCACCGCCGAGGGTTTTTATCGCCGACTCGGCTATGAAAAGGTTCGCGACCAGCAGCATGGCGCCGAACGCACCATCATCATGGGCAAGCGGCTGATGTGAACCCGAGGCCCCTCTGAATCTCTACAGCCGCTAAAACTTCCAGGGCTACCTCGACAAGCTGACGCTCGGCGGTGGTGCGCGCGGGCAAGGAAAAGGCTGGCAGGTCCTGACCCACCGGGCCAAAGCCATCGGCTTCTATAACGCCTCGGACTACGGCGACCCGCGCAATGTGCTGGTGACCCGCCCCACGACTTTCAAGCCATGGCCCACACGCCGAGCGGACACGGGGTGTCAGCTCGGCTCAAGCACCGGGCACCGGGCACCGCTACAAATACGGCTGGATATTGGCCATGGCGCGCTCGACATACCACTGTTTTTCTCCCACCGGGGCCACGTAGTGCACCGCATGGCTGGCCGCCTCCAGACCTTGCAGGCGGGCGATGATCCAGGCCGCCAGGTAGGTTGACGCCAGGCAGCCGCCGGCGGTCGCCACGTTGCCCCTGGCGAAGAACGCCTGGTTCAACACCTCCACCCCTGCGGCCTGGACCCAGGGTTTGGTGGTCAGGTCGGTGCAGGCCGGCACCCCTTCCAGCAACCCCAGCTTGGCCAGCACCAGGGTCCCGGAGCACTGCGCCGCCAGCAGTTGCCGCGTCGGGTCCAGGTGCAATTGGCCCATCAGTTGACTGTCCTCGACCACTTCCCGGGTCAGCGCACCGCTGCCGACAATCACCGCATCCGCCTCGTTCGCCTCCTGCAGCGTGGCCTGGGACTCGATCACCAGCCCGTTCATCGAGCGTACGCGCGGCGTCGGACTGGCAATCGACACACGCCAGCCCGGGGTCTTGATCCGGTTGAGCAGCCCGAGGGCAATCAGGGAGTCGAGTTCGTTGAAACCTTCAAACGTCAGAATCGCGATATGCATGGCCGGGTCGTCCGCTGAGTGGGCTGGGGTGCGCCTGTTGGGGGCGGTTGTGGGGTCTCAGGCTATGGCCAATAATCAGTACAATCAAATTATTGTACTGGATACAAGTCCATGGCCCGTTCCCGCTACAAGTCCCTGGTGGACGCCTTCGCCGCTGACATCCGCGCCGGCCGCCTGACGCCCGGCACCCGCCTGCCCACCCATCGCCAACTGGCCACCCGCGAAGGCCTGGCCCTGGCCACCGCGACTCGGGTGTATGGCGAACTCGAAGCCATGGGCCTAGTCAGCGGCGAGGCCGGCCGCGGTACTTTTGTGCGCGAGACCGCGCTGCCCGCCGGGCTGGGAGTCGACCAGCACGCCGTCGCCGCGGGCCTGCTCGACCTCAACTTCAACTATCCCGCGCTTCCCGGCCAGGCCGAACTGCTGCGCGGCGCCTTGCGGCAACTGGCGAACTGCGGTGACCTGGAAGCCCTGCTGCGGTATCAGCCCCACGGTGGTCGCCCCCATGAGCGGGCCAGTGTCGCCCGGCACCTGCGTTGTCGCGGCCTTGCGGTCAGTGAGGAGCAGGTGCTGATCGTCAGCGGCGCCCAGCACGGCCTGGCCGTCACCCTGATGGGGCTATTGCGGGCCGGCGATGTGGTTGCCACCGACGCCCTCACCTACCCCGGGTTCAAGGTCCTCGCCGAAAACCAGCGCCTGGAACTGGCGCCGATTGCCGCCGCCCATCAGCACCCGGACCTCGACGCCCTGGCGCGCCTGTGCCAGCAACGCAAGGTGCGCGCCGTGTATTGCATGCCGACCCTGCACAATCCGCTGGGCTGGGTCGCCAGTGCCGACTGGCGCCAGCGCCTGGTGCAGATCGCCCGCCAGCACGACCTGCTGATCATCGAAGACGCCGCCTACGCCTTTCTTGCCGAAGACCCGCCACCGCCCCTGGCCGCGCTGGCACCGGAGCGCACTGTCTACGTCTCGGGGCTGTCAAAAAATGTCGCCACCGGCCTGCGGGTTGGTTTTGTCGCGGCGCCCCTGCCGTGGATCCCGGCCCTGGAACGCAGCATCCGGGCCACCGTCTGGAACACTCCAGGCGTGATGACCTCGATCGCCTGCAACTGGCTCGACGACGGCACCGTGCTGCGCCTGGAACAGCAAAAACGCGAGGATGCCCGCCACCGCCAAGCCCTGGCCCGCGCCACCTTGCGCGGCCTGCCGTTCACCAGCCACCCCAACGCCTACTTCCTGTGGTTGCCCCTGGGTGAAGAAGTGCGCGCCGACCAGATCGCCATGGCCCTGCTGCGCGAGAACGTCTCGGTATCGACCGCCGAACCCTTTGCCACCTCCAGCCACGTGCCCCACGCCATCCGCCTGGCACTGGGCTCTCTGGCGCTTGATAGCCTGCAGACTGCCCTGGAAACGGTGAAGCGGGTGGTGGACGAGCATTCGTATTAAGCCGGCTTGAGCCCGCAAGCCTGCGGCTCCACCACCCCGCGCGCCTCCAGCATCCGCACAAACATACTCAGGCTTTGCGACACCGTGCCCCGGCGCCACACCAGCCAGGTGCGCAAGTAGCGGAACGACTCCGACAGCGGCCAGATGCTCACCGTGCTGCAACCGGGCATGCTCTCGAGCATGCTGCGGGGCATCAGGGCCAGGCCGGCGCCGGCGCTGACGCAGGCGAGCATGCCGTGGTAGGACTCCATCTCATGGATCCGCCCGGGCACAGCCGCGTCCTTGGCGAACCAGCTTTCGAAGTGGTGCCGGTAGGAACAGTTGGCGCGAAACGCGTAAATGCTCTCGCCATTGACCTCCCGCGCACGGTGGATCGGCGGGTGATTGAGGGGCGCGATCAGCACCATCTCCTCCTCGAACGCCGGCACCCCCTCCAGTGCCGGATGCAGCACCGGCCCGTCGACGAAGGCCGCCGCCAGGCGCCCGGACAGTACGCCGTCGATCATGGTCCCGGAAGGGCCGGTAGACAGGTCCAGCGCTACCTTGGCGTACTGTTGGTTGTAAGCCGCCAGCAATCCGGGAATACGCACCGCTGCCGTGCTTTCCAGCGAGCCCAGGGAGAACGAGCCCTGGGGCTCTTCCCCGGCGACCGTCGCCCGTGCTTCCCCGACCAGGTCGAGAATCCGCCGCGCGTAGTCGAGAAAACTCCAGCCGGCCGGCGACAGGCGCAAGCGACTTTTCTCGCGGATAAACAGATCCACCCCCAGGTCCTGCTCCAGTTGCTTGATCCGCGTCGTCAGGTTCGAGGGCACCCGATGGATGTGCTGCGCAGCGGCACTGATGCTGCCGTGCTCGGCCACGGCCTTGAAAATCTCCAGCTGAACCAGATCCAAGTCATTCTCCATTCGTGAACGATAGACTCAGCATTATTCAGTTTTCAGCAGCCAAGTGCCAGCGTAGCCTGCATCCATTCCCACCCAGCAGGACGGTGCCATGACCCAGATTTCCAGCCTCACCCATGCCCTCTCGATCAACCCCGCCACCGCCGAACAGATCGGCCACTACCCTTATCAGTCCCCGGCCGAGCTGGATGCCGCGTTGGCCCGGGCCAGTGCCGGGTTCGCCACCTGGCGCCGTACCCCGTTGGCCCAGCGTGCCCAGGCCTTGATCGCCCTGGCCCAGGCCCTGCGCGACAACGCCACGAACATGGCCCGGATGATCACCCTGGAAATGGGCAAGCCGCTGACCCAGGCCCGTGGTGAAATCGAAAAATGCGCCCAGCTCTGCCTGTGGTACGCCGAACACGGCCCGGCCATGCTCGCTGCCGAGCCGACCCAGGTGGAAGGCGGCAAGGCGCGCATCGAGTACCGTCCACTGGGGCCGATTCTCGCCGTGATGCCGTGGAACTTCCCGATCTGGCAGGTGCTGCGCGGCGCGGTGCCGGCCTTGATCGCCGGCAACACCTACGTGCTCAAGCATGCACCGAACGTGATGGGCAGCGCCTACCTGCTGCGTGATGCCGTGCGCCAGGCCGGGTTTGCCGAGGGCGTGTTCGACGTTATCAACGTCACGCCCGACGGCGTCTCCAGTGCGATTGCCGACCCACGGATCGCCGCCGTGACCCTGACCGGCAGCGTGCGTGCCGGCATGGCCATCGGCGCCCAGGCCGGTGCGGCCTTGAAGAAATGCGTGCTGGAACTGGGGGGCAGTGATCCGTTCATCGTGCTCAACGACGCCGACCTCGATGAAGCGGTCAAGGCGGCGGTGATCGGTCGCTACCAGAACACCGGGCAAGTCTGCGCCGCAGCCAAGCGCCTGATCATCGAACAGGGCGTGGTCGAGGCGTTCACCCGCAAGTTTGTCGAGCTGACCCGCCAACTGGTGGTCGGCGACCCCTTGGCCGCCGAAACCTACATCGGCCCGATGGCGCGTTTCGACCTGCGCGACGAGCTGCACGAGCAGGTGCGCGAGACCCTGGAACAAGGCGCGACCCTGCTGTTGGGGGGCACCAAGGCCGAAGGCCCGGGCAACTACTACCCGCCGACGATTCTGGCCGACGTCACCGACCAGATGACCGCCTTCCGCCAGGAACTGTTTGGCCCGGTGGCGTCGATCATCACCGCCCGCGATCCCGCCCATGCGCTGGCGCTGGCCAACGACAGCGAGTTCGGGCTGACGGCGACGGTCTTCAGCCGCGACCTCGAACGGGCCCGGCAACTGGCGGACGAGCTGGAGACCGGTGGCGTGTTCATCAACGGCTACAGCGCCTCCGACCCCCGCGTGAGCTTCGGCGGGGTGAAGAAAAGCGGTTTTGGCCGGGAACTGTCGCACTTCGGCGTCCGCGAGTTCTGCAACGCCCAGACCGTGTGGCTGGATCGCCGCTGAGGGCAACAAAAAACCCGGGAGCACCAGGCTCCCGGGTTTTTAGCGGTGCAAGGGGCTAACGATCAGTCCTTATCCTGGTTCAAGGCTGAGCCAAACACCCCGTGGTAGAACTCCCCGACCCAGGGACCAAACTCCGGTCCGTGGTTCTGCTGCAGGTCGATGTTGTACTGGCTGAACACACCGTTGACCAACTGCGGTTCATTGATCATGAACCAGGGTCCGCCGCTGCCGCCCGCCGTCAACTCATCGTGTTTGACCACGATGGACGGCGCGGCACTGGGCACCTGACTGCCAATGCTCTGCCATGGCACCTGGCCGTCGAACGGGAACAGCACCGTGGCTTGCGCCGGATAACCGGTGTTCCTCCAGCAACCGGCAACCATGCCCCACTGCACGCCCACCCAGCCGACCACATCCCCTACTCCGCGGCCATCGGGGCCGGGTTTGACCTTGCACAGACCCAGGTCCCAGGCCGGGCTCTGGGTGTGCTCCCAGGCTGTCGGCCAATTCCAGTTCTCCACTTGCCAGCCACCATAGGGGGCGTTGCCGTTGTCATAGGCAGGGACGAAATAGAGATTGCTGGCGTGATGCCCATCGAGCAGCAGGCAGTGGGCCGCCGTCAAGATCCCGTGTCGATGCACCACCACCGCCGACGCGGTGCACGGCCTGCCGTTCATGTCGAAGAACAGCTTGCCGACGGTACGCTGCGGGAACTCATGCAGATGCTGGACCCGCGAAGTGTCTGGTCCCAGGTGCACACTCAAGCTGCCCGTGGACGGCGTTGTCCCCCCGGCCAACAGACTGTTGGCGTCGCCGCCAACGATCGACCGGCCCGCCTCCGGCAGCGGGTATTCATCCAGCGCGTGAGTGGAGCGATCCAGTGGCTGTGCGCTGGCCATGCGTTCGGTGGTCCAGAGCGCGGCAAGGTCTTCGAGCGACTCGGTAACGCTCGCGGTAAAGTCCTGGGCATGCACGGCGGTAGCCAGCCATGGGCCCACCGGGTAGAGATTGGCGTCCACCAGGTACCAGACGATGTTCCAACTGTAGCCTCGGTCGTAGTCGCTCTTGACGAACACATCGCCAGTGCTGCGACCAATGACCTGCTCACTGACTTTATGCCAGTCGCCGCCCGTGCCATCGTCCCAGTTGCAGATGATGTCCCAGCCGACAATCACCTTGGTCGAGTCACGAAAGGAGAACACATGTTTGTTCCAGCCGATCCGCCACTTCGCCTCGACATGGTCCGAGACGCTCTGGATATTGACCCCCGGCATGTCGCACTTCTGGAACCCGAAGCTCCAGCGCACCGTGCCCTTGTCGGCGTCGAAGTTCTGGTCCTTCTGTGGCTCGTTTTTACCCGCCGCGACCACCTGGGTGTAGAACACCTGGCGGTTGTTGATCTCGCGCAGGCCGTTGAGCAGGCGATTGGTTTCCTCGGTCAACAGCTCGATCATTTTCGAGTCTTTGGGCAAGGAGGCTTGCTGCGCCTGGATTTTTGATTCCAGCCGGTGGTACGGCTCCTCGACCAGCCGCCGACCGAAGTCCGGACAGCTACTGAACAAGGCGCGCGCCAGCCAGAAACGGTTGTAGAGAAAGCTCAGCTCGGAAAACACCACCGGGCTGACCGGCACTTCGCCGGAAATCGACGGGTCGATCACTCGATAGTGCTGCAGGTAGGTTTCCAGCTGGTTGGCTTGCAGCGACTGGTTGAACCACGGCAGCAACTCAGTGACGATGGTCTCGGCGGTCCAGCCCGTTTTCGGTGGCGAGGGGATCGCGCTGTTCACCCCGGTGGCCTTGATCCGCACGGAGACGCTGGCGTTGTGTTCCTTGGAGATTCGCTCGAAGCTGGAACTGCCCTCGACGCTGAACACCTGGGGCACATCGGCGGCCATCGCGGCGGTGAACTTGCTGCGTTGCTCGGCGCTGGAGAAACGGCACTGGTAGATCGCATACAAGGATGAACCGGCCCGGTAGCCAGCGACAAAGTAGTCGCCGTACTTGCTGCGAAAATCCTCGCCCGGGGTGACGTTCAGTTCGTTCTTCTGCGCCAGCGCGTACTGGCTCTCCTCGATCGATACCTGGGCCACCAGTGTCACGCTCAGCTCGGAAACCGCCATCTCGTTGAGGAACGAGGTACTGGCCGAGACATTCACCCCTTCCAGGTTGTAGGCGGCCTTCACCGAGCCGGAAATCATGCTCTGCAAGTCGCTCTCGGACTGCACCAGCGAATAGATGAATTCCGTCGACTTCTGCCCCGCCGGGGTCACCGTGAACGGCTTGACCGCCGAGGCACGCAATTGACCGGTGATGGCATCGACACCCAAGCCGAGCTGGTAGCTCTTTTGCCACGGCTGGCCCACCACCGTGGTGTTGAGCAGGGAGGTCACTGGGTTGCTTGAGATCTGTTTCATGGGTCGTTCTCCTTAACAGTTTGAACCACAGAATCGTCACTGGCGCCCCGACACCCTTGCGGTGCACGTAGCGCGTCACCACCCTGGCAAGCTTGCGCCAGGCCTACAAGCAATGGCGCATGAGCACTGCGCACTTCGCGTGCGTGGCGCTCAGTAGCCGCTGGCAGGGTCCTGCAGAACACGCATCAGGTGCGCGCGCGCCCGATCGCACAGGTCGGGAAACGGCAGCTCGGCCGGCCATGGCGTCGGTTGTCGGTGCTGCTCCATGCCACCACGCCCCAGCAGCAGCCAGTCCGCTGATACGTCCAGGTACTCGCACAGGGTGATGACATTGGCCAGGGTCATGGGCCCGCCCTGGCACCAGCGCGATACCGCGCTCTCGCTGACCCCCATGGCGGCAGCCAGCGCGTAATGCTTGTTGATGTGGCGCTGCCCCATCGCTTTACGGATACGTCGTCCTCGATTCAGTGACATGTCAGCCTCGCAGCAGTGAATATCCTGTAGCCGCCCACAGCCTTTGGGCAGGAGCGGTCCGGGCTCCTGGCACGACGGCGAAGACCCTGTCGGGAAATCTGGCACGAAATCCGATCGCCAGTGAGCGATCACGAGGAGAAATGTGCGGCAGCTGGCAAAGCGCGGGGGGAGAGACAGCAAAAACAGAGGGGCAACGACTCATGCTGATCCGTTGGGCGATCAGCATCTGCTACAAGAGCGGCGCAAATCGCTTGAGTGATCGGTATGGCGGCCAGGCCGGGAATGGCTCCCGGCCCGCGCGCAACGCCTTAGTGCTGGAGGATTTTCGACAGGAAGCTGCGGGCCCGGTCCGAGCGTGGGGCGCCGAAGAACTCTTCGGACTTCACGTCCTCGATGATCTCGCCACCATCCATGAACACAATGCGGTCGGCCACTTTGCGGGCAAAGCCCATTTCATGGGTGACGCACATCATGGTCATGCCCTCGCGGGCCAACTGGACCATGACGTCCAGCACTTCGTTGACCATTTCCGGGTCGAGCGCCGAGGTTGGTTCATCGAACAGCATGGCGATCGGGTCCATGGCCAGGGCCCGGGCAATGGCGACCCGCTGTTGCTGGCCGCCGGACAACTGGATCGGGTACTTGTGCGCATGGCTCTTGAGCCCGACGCGTTCCAGCAAGGCCATGCCCTTTTTGGTCGCGGTGTCGCGGTCGCGGCCCAGCACCTTGATCTGCGCCAGGTTGAGGTTGTCGATGATACTCAAGTGCGGGAACAGTTCGAAATGCTGGAACACCATGCCAACCCGCGCACGCAGTTTCGGCAGGTCCACCCCCTGGCCCGTGACAGGCTGGTTCTCGATAAAGATCTCGCCTTCCTGCACCGGCTCCAGGCCGTTGACGCATTTGATCAGGGTGCTCTTGCCGGAACCGGACGGCCCGCACACCACCATCACTTCACCTCGCGAGAGCTCGGTGGTGCAGTTCTTCAGGACCTGGAAGTTGCCGTACCATTTGCTCAGGTTTTTCATCTGGATCATGCGGTTCTCCCTACATTTCTTTTCAGGCGTTTGGTCAGGCTGGAGAGCAGGTAGCAGATCACCAGGTAGACCAGGGCCACGAACAGGTACAGCTCCACCAGGCGCCCGTCTCGCTGGGCGAACTTGCTGGCCGCGCCGGTGAAGTCGGCGATGGACAGCACGTACACCAGTGAGGTGTCCTGGAACAGGATGATGGTCTGGGTCAACAACAACGGGGTCATGCGGCGCAGCGCCTGGGGCAGGATCACGTAGATCATCGATTGCGCCGGACGCAGGCCCAGGGCCGCCGCGGCCTGTCGCTGGCCGCCACTGACGCTCTGGATACCCCCCCGAATGATCTCGCTGTAATAGGCCGCCTCGAACATGCAGAAGGTCACGAAGGCGGTGACCACCGGGCCGATCTGCACCGGGCGTTCGGTGCCGAAGGCCATCTGCAGAAGCAGGGGCATCAGGAAGTAGAACCAGAAAATCACCAGCACCAGCGGGATGCTGCGCATCACCGTCACATAGCCCAGGGCAAAGCCGCGCAGCACGCGGTTGTGCGACAGGCGCATGAGCGCCAGGAAGGTGCCGGCGACGATGCCGACCGACATGGCCACCAGGGTCAGCAGCAGGGTGAATTTCAGGCCATTCCACAGGGCCGGCATGGCCCGGACAATGACGCTTGGGTCTAGATCAAACATGACTACCTCGTCGCGCCGCGAATGGCCAGGGAACGTTCGATATGACCCATGACAAAGGTCACCAGCAGCGAAATCACCACGTAGATCACGGTGGCGGCGGTGAACGCCTCAAAGGTGTTGAACGAGTATTCACTGACGTTGCGCGCCTGTGCGGTCAACTCCATCAAGCCGATGGTCAGGGCCACCGATGAGTTCTTCAGGGTGTTCAGGGCCTCGGAGGTCAGCGGCGGGAATACCACGCGGATCGCCTGGGGCAACAACACCTGCAGGTACATCTGGGTCGGGCGCAGGCCCAGCGCCAGGGCCGCGCCCCGCTGCCCGGCGGCAACCGACTCGATACCGGCCTTGAACAGCTCCGACAATTTGGCCGAGGTGAACAGGGTCAGCGCCACCACGGCACTGAAGAACGAGGGATAGGGCAAGTCCTGCTTGAGATAGTCCCCCATCGACACCGGCAGCAACTCGGGCACCACGAAGAAGCAGATGAACATTTGCACCAGCAGCGGGATGTTGCGAAACACCTCGGTGTACAGGTTGCACAGCCATACCAGTGGCCGCAGCGTGCTGGTGCGCAGGGTGCCGACCAGGCCACCGATCAACAGCGCGAGAATGAACGCGACCAAGGTGGTCGCCAGGGTCCAGCTGGTGCCGGTGACCAGCCAGTGCAGATACGACGAAGTTTCTCCGGGAGCGAAATCCCAGAACACGCTCCAGTTCCAGTTGTAATCCATCAACCACCAACCTTTCAGAAAAAGCACAACGCTTGCACGCTGAACACGCTCTCCCCTGCGCAGGAGCTGGCAAGCCAGCACCCACGCCTTAAAAAGCGCATCAGTTCATTGGCAAACCGGCATCAGACCCCGGTGTCGTTCGGGTGCGCGATAGCTTGTTTCAGCGCTTCGCTCATCGGCAGGTTGATCACGGCATTTTTCGGCGGGATCGGCTGCTCGAACCATTTCGGGTACTGGGCATCGATCACCCCGGTGCTGTAGAGATTGCGCAGCACGTCATCGGCAAAGGACTTGAACTGCGGGTCGTTCTTGCGGATGCCGATGGCATAGGGTTCGGCGGACATCGGCTCGGGCAGCAAGGTGTAGGCGTCCGGGCTGCGGCTTTGGGCGATGGTTGCCATCAACTGCACGTCGTCGTTGATGTAGGCCACGGCGCGCCCGGTTTCCAGCATCAGGAAGGCTTCGCCACCGTCCTTGGCATTGAGGATTTTCAGGCCCAGCTGTTTTTCCCGATTCAGGTTCTTGGTGATCCACTCGCCGCTGCCCCCGGTAATCACCACCACCGCCTTGCCCTTGAGGTCGGCCACGCTGTTGATGCCGGCGGTCTTCTTGACCGCGTACTTGGCGCTGGCCACATAGCTGGTGAGCAGGAAGCCAATCTGTTTCTGGCGCTCGACGGTGTTGGTGGTCACCCCACATTCCAGGTCGATGGTGCCGTTGATCAACAGGGGGGTGCGGGTCGCCGCGACGACCGAGACGTACTCGGTCTTGAGGCCCGGTTCGCCGACCTTGACCTTGATCTGGTCAACGATTTTCTGACACAGCTCGATGCTGTAGCCGATCGGTTGCTGGGCATCGTTGAGGTAGGAAAACGGCAACGAGGCGTCGCGGTAACCGAGGGTGACGGTGCCCGATTCCTTGATTTTCTTCAGGGTTCCGGTGAGGTCATCAGCCTGTGCAACGCTGGTGCCCAGACAAGCAGCGACGACGAGGGCAAGCAGCTGTTTCTTTTTATCGAGCATGGGGATCTCCGACTTTTGTTATGGCAGCTTTGGCACAGCGAAAGGGCGAAGCGTTTCAGCGCAAGGCATCCAGCGCTTCGCGGATACGAACGACCGCTTTTTGTAGGTTTTCCCGGGAGGTGGCGAACGACAGCCGGAAGTACCCCGGCAGCCCGAACGCCAACCCCGGCACGACGGCGACACCGGCATGGTCGAGCAGGTAGGCCGACAACTCGACGTCATCGATGATCACCCGTCCGTCCGGGCTGACCCGACCGAGCAACTGACTGCACTCGGGGAAGGCGTAAAAGGCCCCGGCCGGTGCGCTCAGACGCAAGCCGGCGCACTGGCTCAGGCCCTCGACCAACAGGCGGCCGCGCGCGGCGTACTCGGTGGCGCTGTGCTTGACGAAATCCTGCGGGCCTTGCAGCGCGGCGCGCGACGCCTCCTGGGAAATCGCGCTGGCGCCTGAGGTGCTTTGCGACTGGATCTTGCTGATCGCGGCGATCAGCGCCTTGGGGCCGGCGGCGTAACCGATGCGCCAGCCCGTCATGGCATAGGCCTTGGCCACGCCATTGATCAGCAGGGTGCGCTCACGCAGGTGCGGGCAGGCATTGGCGAAGGACACGAATGGCTGGTCGGCGAGCAGCACGTGCTCGTAGATTTCGTCGGACATCACCAGCACGTTGGGGAAGTCTTCCAGCACCTTGCCCAGCGCTTGCAGGTCGGCGAGGGAATAGATGGCACCGCTAGGGTTGGACGGCGAGTTGAGGACCAGCCAGCGGCTCTTCTCGGTCAGTGCGGCCTGCAGCGCCTCGGCAGTCAGCTTGAAGCCGACCTCGATGCCACAGGCAATCACCTGCGGGCTGCCGCCATTCAAGGTGACGATGTCGGAATAGGAGACCCAGTACGGCGCGGGGATGATCACCTCGTCACCGGCCTCCAGGGTGGCCATGAAGGTGTTGAAAATCACCTGTTTGGCGCCGTTGCCCACGGTGATCTCGTCGACGCTGTAGTCCAGGCCGTTCTCGCGCTGGAACTTGCTGACGATCGCCTGGCGCAAGGCCAAGGTGCCCTGGGGCGCGGTGTAGCGGGTATGGCCGTCACGCATGGCCTGGCAGGCGGCGTCGATGATGTGGGCCGGGGTATCGAAATCCGGTTCGCCCAGGCTCATGTCGACAATGTCGCGACCCTGGCTGGCCAGCTCCTTGGCACGCATGGAAATGATCATGCTCGGAGAAGAAGAGATCTGCTTGACGCGTTGACTTTCAAAACTCATGAAATGCCCGCCTTCCTTGGAGGTCCGCTGAAGATCATGGAGGATCGTCAAGCGCCTCGCTGTTGTTGTACGACGTAGTATGACATGCGTTTTTCTGATTTCGCAATCGCCAAGTGCCAGTGTTTTTTTTCCACGCAAAAAGGCCCGTCGCACCTCGATAACCAGTGGTTAGCGAGGTATGACAGGCCTGATGGGTCTAGATGAGGGGGTTGGGGAAGTCAGCCTCAAGCAGAAAAGAATCGCTGCCTGGGCTGACTAACTCTGAAAGAGGTACGATGACCTAACGACTTCTACCGGTAACAGCGGCCTTCAAACACCTAGGTCGGCGTATTGAGGCACACCACCTTGGGCTGGGTCATTTCTTCATAGGCAAAACGCACCCCTTCGCGCCCCAGGCTGCCGTACTTGGAGCCGCCGAAGGGCATCGCATCGAAACGGTAATCGGAGGAGTCGTTGATCATCACCCCCCCCGCCTCGATCCGCCGGGCGGCGCTCATGGCCGTGGCCAGGTTACCGGTGAAGATCCCTGCGTGCAGGCTGTACTCCGGCTCGTTGGCCAGGGCGATCGCCTCATCGAAGGTGTCGAAGGGTTGCAGGACCACCACCGGGGCGAACACTTCTTCGCGCCACAACCGGCTGGCGTGATCGACATTCTCCAGCACCGTCGCCCCATAGCAGGAGTCCTGGCGGCGATGGCCGCAGAGCAGCCTGGCGCCGTCTCGCAAGGCGTCGTTGACCACCTGCTCGGCATTCTGCGCCGCCTGCGGGGTGATCATCGGCCCGATATCGGTGCTCGCCAAGGCAGGGTCACCGGCGACCAGCGCCTCGGCCCGGCGCACGAACCCTTCGCGAAAGGCTTCATAGACCGACGCCTGGACCAACAGGCGCTGGGTGCCGATGCAGTTCTGCCCGGCAGCCCAGAATGCCCCGGACACACAGCTGTCGATCGCCGCCGGCAAGTCGCAGTCGCCCATCACGATCACCGGCGCATTGCCGCCCAGGTCCATGGCCAGCTTCTTCAGGCCGGCGGTGCGGGCAATCTGCTCGCCGGTGACAAAGCCGCCCGTGAAGGAAATCATCCGCACCTCGCGGGCGGCCACCAGCGCCCTGCCCAGCTCTGCCCCGCCCGTGGCGACCGTGACGACCGCCTCCGGCAGCCCGGCCTGCACCAGGTAATCCACCAGGCGCAGGGCCGACAAGGGCGCCAGCTCCGACGGCTTGAGGATCACCGCATTGCCGCCGGCAATGGCCGGACCAAGCTTGTGCGCCACCAGGTTCAGTGGGTCGTTGTACGGAGTGATCGCGACGATCAGGCCCAACGGCTCGCGGGTGAACCAGCCCTGGCGTGACTCGGAGCCTTCGTAGGCATCGAACGGCACCACTTCGCCGGCGTTGCGCTTGGCCTCCTCGGCCGACAACTTGAGGGTGTTGACGCAGCGCTTGACCTCCTTTTGCGCCTGCACCAGGGTCTTGCCGGCTTCGTCGACAATCAGCCGGGCAAAGCCATGGGCATCGCGCTCGATGGCCAGTGCGGCCTGTTCAAGAATCCGCGCGCGACGATGGCGCGGCAGCGCGGCGCAGAGGCGCGCACCCTGCCGGCCCTGTTCCAGCAGTTGCGGGACCTGGGCCGCACCCACCTTGGCAACCGTGCCGACGAGGCTGCCGTCAAACGGGTTCAACACATCGATAGGCGGCTCGACAACCGCCAGGGCCAGACGCGATAGGTTCACAGGCTTTCTCCTAGTGGGTGGCAACGGTTGAGTGCAGGCTGATGATGTCCGACAACAAGGCGTACGCGGTTTCCATACGCCCGGCGCCGGGCCCCGAGACCGTCACGGCGCCGAGCAATGGGCTGGTGAACGACACCGCGTTGGTGGCGCCGCTGATCGCGGCCAAGGGGTGGTCGTTGCGCAGCAGGCGCGGTTCGACCCGGGCACTGACCGAGCCGTCGGCCTGACGCGTGGCGGCGCCAATCAGCTTCCAGCGCGCACCCTCCTGGCGGGCCTTGGCGATGTCATCCAGGGTCAGGGCGCTGATGCCCTGGCAGCTGACATCACTGACCTGCAGTTTGGCGTCCAGTAATTCATTGGCCAGGATCACCACCTTGAGGCGCACGTCGTAACCTTCGACATCGGCGCTCGGGTCGGCTTCGGCGTAGCCCAGTTCCTGCGCCTGGCGCACCGCCTCGGCAAACCCCAGGCCGCCTTCCATGCAGGTCAGGACGAAGTTGGAGGTGCCGTTGAGAATGCCCTCGAATCCGTTGATCGCACTGCCGGCCAGGGTCTGTTTGGCCAGGCGGATCACCGGTGTGCCGCTCATCACCGAACCTTCGTATTCAAAGGCCACCTTGTTGCGCAGGGCCAGGGCCTTGAGCTCGGCACCGTGCAGGGCAATCGGTCCCTTGTTGGTGGTCACCACGTGCTTGCCCGCCTCCAGGGCCCAACGGCAGAACGAGGTGGCAGGCTCGCCGTCCACCGGATTGGTGAAGGTCGCCTCGGCAATGATGTCAGCCCCCGAGTCCTTGATCACCGCTTCGTTCAAGGCTTCGACCGTGCCGCCAGGAAGCTGGGCCAACGCCCCCTTGACCGACGGCAGCCGAGCCAGCACACCAGCGTCCAGACCTTCACGGCCCACCAGCGAGCCCAGGAACAAGTCGGTCACCCCGACGATCTTGAGGCTGAAACCCAGCTCGGTTTTCCAGCCTTCATTACGCTCGGCAATCATTTGGGCCAACGCCCGGTTGACACCACCGAAGCCGACCAGCGCCAGTTTGTATTCAGTCATTTTGTTATTGCCCTTGATCCGGGGGATGGGTTGTTGGGCACTAGATTAGGCGGCGGGCCTGGGCAGTGAAATAGGCCAATTTGCTCTATTTCCTGGGCGTTTTGCCCAGGGTTTGCGCAATTGCACGGACCGGTGTGGGGGGCTCCCAGAGTGTGGTTTTGGGTGTTCGCAGATTTTGTGTACAGCCACAAAATTTGTGTGGGAGCGGGCTTGCCCGCGATGGCGGTGTGTCAGGCAACATAGATGTTGGCTGTGCTGGCCTCATCGCGAGCAGGCCGCAAGCGGGCGCTCGCTCCCACAATGAATTTGGTTGCTCACAGATTTTGTGTACAGCCCGACTCGCCCTAAACCACCGACGACAACACAAACGAAGTCACGGTATTTTCCACCCCGGGCAGTGCCGAGATCTGGTTCCAGACTTTGTGCACCCGCTCGGGGCTGGCGGCGCCGACGCGCAGCATCAGGTCGAACTCGCCGCTCATCACATCGCACTGAATGACTTCCGGGATCGCCCGCAGCGCCTGCAGCACTTCGGCGCCGCGCATGCGGTCGTAACGGTAGACAAAAATCACCGCATTGATGTTCGAGGCGCCGGAATGGCCCTCTCCCGTGCGTACCGTATACCCCTGGATCGCACCGTCGCGCTCGAGTCGCTCGATGCGCTGGCGCACGGCATTGCGCGACAGGTTGACCTTGGCCGCCAGCTCCGCATGGGCTGCCCGGGCATTGAGCCGCAGCTCGGCGATGATGCGCTCATCGAGGGGATCGAGAATACGTTTCACCGGGCCTCCCGTTGCAGCGCGCCCACGCGTTGCTCAAGTGTGTGCAAATCATCCGCCTCGATCCGACATTCCCCATCGCCGCCCTGCTCCACCCTCGGGGCAGGCACCACGGGCAGGACGATCCCCAGCTCGCCGAGCAACTGCGCCGACTTGCCGGGAGCGATCTCGCCCAGGGTTACCATCGGCGCCACCAGGCTGCGGCGATAGAGCCGGGCCGCGAGCACTCCCGTCGCCGTGTGGGGATCGATGACGTAGCCGGTGTCGCGGTACAGCGCGCTGATTTCCTGCACCGTCTCGGCATCGCTGACCGCGTAGGAGTCAATGATCATCCGCGCCTGCAACCAGCACTCGTTGGCCATGCGCATGTCGCCACTGGCCTCGAACCCGGCCATCAGCGCACTCACCGCCTGGCCATCGCGCCCGTACAACGCCCAGAGCAATCGTTCGAGGTTGGAGAAAATCGACAGGTCCATGGCCGGCGACAGGGTCTTGTTGGCCTGCGAACGACCATAGTGGTTCTTCAGGAACAACTGGTGCAGCGCATCATTCTGATTGGTCGCGACAATGATCTGGGTGATCGGCAGTCCCATCTTCTGCGCAATGTACCCGGCATACACCTGGGCAAAGCTCGCCGCCGGCACACTGAAACCGATGGGCCGCTGACCACCCCCCAGTTGCAGCACCGCGTGGAAATAGAACACCAGTTGCGCCAGCACACTGACCCAGTTACTGGAGTTGAAGCTGACCGCCAACGCGTCGGCGCACGGCCACTGCTGGAACAGCTGGCTGACCAGGGTCTGGCACTGATCGAAGCTGCCGTTGACCGCGAACCGCTGGACTGCGGGTCGGTTCACCGCCTGCAACTGCTGCCACTGCTGCGGTGCCACGCCGGTCTGCGGATAGAGCAGCACCACGTCGACTTCTGCGCAGTGTTTGAACGCCTCGATGGCCGCCAGCCCGGTGTCGCCATTGGTGGCCCCCAGCACTACCGCCCGGCGCTGACGCTTGCGCAGGAAGTGTTGCACCAGTTGGGCCTGCAGTTGCGCGGCAAAGTCCTTCGAGGAACCGGTGGGCCCGTGGAACAGCTCCAGCACCCACTCGTTGCGGTCGACCTGGTGCAGGGGCGCAATCGCCCGATGGCTGAAGCCGCGGCAAGCGGCCTTGAGCAGCGGCCGCAAATCCGCTTCGGCAATTGCCTCGCCGATAAACGGCTGCAACACCCGCCAGGCCAGTTCGTCATAGGCCAGGGTCGACCAGTTGGCAATGTCCTGCGGGCTGAAGTGGGGAAGTTCGACGGGCACATACAATCCCCCATCGTCGGCCAGTCCGGATAACACGACCTTTTCGAAGTCAGCCTCTACGGCCCAATTGCGGGTACTTACATAACGCATGGTTGGCTCCGGCCATTCATTTGTGACGATGCGCCTGCTCCACCAGCCAGGTGGCAAACATGATCGCGTCGGGGTGTTCCTCGGTGCCGGCACCGCGCACCAGGTAAAACGACTCGCTGGCTTCGATGCGCTGGGCGAAGGGTTCCACCAGGCGTCCGTCCTCGAGCATCTCGAGCACCATCGACGAACGGGCCAGGGCAATGCCCTGCCCCAACTCGGCCATGCGCAAGGTGGAGATCAGGGTGTCGAACTGCATGCCGGTGGAGGAGTCGACGCTGTCGGCGCCGACCATCTTCAACCAGTAGCCCCACCCTTCTTCGTAACCCAGTACGTGCAGCAACGGGTGCTGGGCCACATCGGCCGGGACCTTGAGGGGCGAGCGCGCCATCAGCGCCGGCGAGCAGACCGGGAACAGGCTGTCCCAGGTCAGGCGCTGCGCCACCAGGCCGGGCCAATGCCCATGGCCCCAGCGGATCTCCATGTCGTCCTCGCCGTCCAGTTCCTTGACCCAGATGTTGCTGATGTAGCGGATGTCGACCTGCGGATGCGCCTGGCGGAACCCCACCAGCCTGGGCGCCAGCCAGTGCACGAAGAACGACAGGCTGCCGCGCACCTTGATCGGCCGGCGCTTGTGCTGGCCGAAAATTTCGTTGGTACCCACGGCCAGCCGAGTGATCGCGTCCTGCACCACGGGCAGGTAGGCCTGCCCTTCCTCGGTCAATCCCAGGCCACGGGGCAAGCGCTTGAACAGCGCCACCCCCAGATGGCTTTCGAGCTGGCGGATCTGCTGGCTGACCGCGCCCTGGGTCAGGAACAACTCGTCGGCGGCGTGGGTGAAGTTCAGGCAGCGGGCAGACACCTCGAAGGCCCGCAACCAGTTCAACGGGGGTAAGGTTTTTTGCTTCATGAACTGGACCTCTGTAACACCCCCGCACCGAGCGAATCTGCCCAGCCCGTCGACGGTTGCTAGAACGCATCGGACGGTTGTGCCAAGGGGGCAAGCGCCAAGCGGCGCTCACGGCTTTTGCGGGTAATGTAATACACGAAGTAGCACCAGGCGATGAAGGGCAGGCCGAAGTACAGGGCCACGCGCTGCTCGGGATCAAAGGCGATGCCGACGCAGGCCAGGCTGCAGCAGACCAACGCCCCCAACGGCACCCACGGGTAACCGCGGACCCGGAACTTGAGGTCACGGATGTCGCCGCCGTTGGCCACATAGTGCCGGCGAAAGCCGATCTGGCTGGCGGCGATGCTCATCCAGACCACCACCACGGCCAGCCCGGAAATCGACACCAATGCCAGGTAGATGGTGTCAGCGGCAAACACGCTGCTGAGCAGGGAGGCGGCGCCCCCGGCCATGCTCACGATGATCGCGTTGAGCGGCGTGCCCATGCGGGTCAGGGCCGAGAACTGCTTGGGCAGGTGCCCCTGGTCGCTGAGGGTCCAGAGCATCCGCGAGGCGGCGTACAACCCGGAGTTGGCTGCCGACAGCAAGGCCGTGATGATCACGAAGTTCATGATGTCGGCGGAGTACGGAATGCCGATGTAGGTGAACACCGTGACAAATGGACTCTCCACCAACCCGGCCTGCTCACGGGGCAGCAAGGTCGCGAGGACAAAGATGGTACCGACAAAGAAGATCGCCAGGCGCAGCACGGTGGTGCGGATGGCCCGCGGCACATTGCGTTGCGGGTCCTTGGTTTCACCGGCGGCGATGCCGATCAACTCGGTGCCGGAGAAGGCAAAGGCCACCGCCAGCAAGGTCATGGCAATCGGCATGAAGCCGGTGGGGAACAAGCCTTCACGGGTGAAGTTGCCCAGGCCGATGCTGTGCACCTGGTCGATGTTCAACAGGCCGAGGATCGCCCCGCCGCCAATCGCCAGGAACACCACCACGGTTATCACCTTGATCAGCGACAACCAGAATTCGGTCTCGGCAAACAGACGCACCGAAACCACGTTGGTCAGGAACACCACTCCGGCAAACAGGGCGCTCCAGATCCACACCGGGGTGTCCGGGAACCAGCGCGTCATGAGGATCCCGGCGGCGGTGAATTCCGAGCCGATGGCCACCGTCCAGGTCAGCCAGTAGAGCCAGGCCACCGTGTAGCCGGTGCCCGGGCCGAGAAAACGCGTGGCGTAGGTACTGAAGGAGCCGGTTTCCGGCATCTGCACCGCCAGCTCGCCGAGGCACATCATGACCATGTAGACCATCAGCGCGCCAATGATGTACGCAATCACCGCGCCCAGTGGGCCGGCCTGGTTGACGGTGTAGCCGGAGGTAAGGAACAAACCGGTGCCGATCACGCCGCCCAATGCCAGCATGACGATGTGGCGGGTCTGCATTTCCTGTTTGAAACCGGAACGGGGGTCGAGTTTTTGCTCTTTTATGGACATGGTTATTCTCATGAAAGGGTTTAGGGCACGCACTGGCGCCTGCGCACGGTTGCCCGGCAGAGGCGCACCCAGGTTTTATTGTTATGGCTCTTCATGAAGTCCCCACGGACGGACTCGCCGTGGGGCGGGTGATCCCTCAAACGTCAGCTTGCGACCTCGGCGCCAGACGGATGACTGGCGAGGTGTGCCAGGGATACGGGCGGCTCTTCCCGAACGCGCCGGACATAGGCGAACGCCTGCTGCAGGTCCGCGAGCAGGTCATCGGTGTCTTCGATGCCGACCGAGACCCGCACCAACCCTTCGGAGATCCCCAGGGCGAGACGCTCCTCCAGGGTGTTCTCGACGTGGCTGGTGGTGCGGGCCGGGCCGTAGATGGTTTCCACCGCCCCCAGGTTGCCCGCGCAATGGGCAAACCGCAGGCGTGGCAGCAGCACCTTGACCGTGTCCATGCCCCCCACCAGCACGAAGCTGACGATGGCGCCAAAGCCGCGCATCTGCGCAGCAGCGACACTGTGGTTCGGATGGCTGGGCAACCCTGGGTAGTTGACCGACTCCACCAGGGCTTCGGTGCACAGGTAATCCGCCAGGGCACGGGCGCTGTGCTGCTGTTGGCGCATGCGCAGCACCAGGGTCTTGATGCCACGGATGATCAGGTAGGCCGAGAACGGGTCGAGGGACGCGCCGTTGATTTCCCGGTAATGCCGGACCTGGGCCATCAGGGTTTCGCTGCCGCACACCAGGCCGCCGAGCACGTCGCCATGGCCGCTGAGAAACTTGGTCGCGCTGTGGATCACCACATCCACACCCAGCGCCAGGGGGTTCTGGTTCAGGGGGGTGGCAAAGGTGTTGTCGGCCACCACCAGCGCACCGACACGCTTGGCCGCGGCAACCAGACGCTGGATGTCGAGAATTTTCAGAGTCGGGTTAGTCGGCGTTTCCAGGTACAGCACGCGGCAGCCCTTGGCGATTTGCGCTTCGATCTCAACGTGATCGAAGGTCTCGCACAAGGTCACCTGCACCCCCATGCGCGGCAGGAATTCTTCGAAGATCTTGTTGGTGCCGCCGTAGCTGTCCTTGGTCGACACCACCCGGTCACCGTTGGCCAGGAAGGTGTAGAGCACGCTGCTGATGGCCGCCATGCCGCTGCTGAACGCCACCGCAGACTCGGCCTGTTCCAGTTGGCGGATCTTCGCTTCCAGGGTCTCCACCGTCGGGTTGCTCATGCGGCTGTAGATGAAGCCGGGCGCCTTGCCCAGCGCCACGTCGTACCAGACGTCGATGTCGTCGTAGGCGTAGGCGGCACTGGCAACGATCGGCGTTTGCGTGGCGTTGTAGGGATGTCCACCCTGCTCCCCGCCCCAGACCGCACGGGTCCCCGCGCCGGCTTGGGTGAGTCCTGCGCTGTCAGGTTTTTTATTCATAGAGACTACTCGCACTAAGGATGGCGAGCGTTCAGCCACTCACCGGGTATGGCGGCCAATATAGGGAAATAAGCCGCCCCCGAGAAACGATGGAATCGGTGGCAAAGGGGCGGTTTTTTTAATGGCTGGGCAGGTGCGAACTGCATCGGCTCGCTCTGCTGCGCCCCTGCGCACTCACGCCTGGTCCATAGCCTCGACCACGCCGTTGTCCTCTCCCAGAAACCCGCCGCTCTGATGCTGCCACAAACGCGCATAGACGCCGTTCTTGCCGAGCAATTCGCTGTGGGTGCCCTGTTCGATGATGCGTCCGTCATCCATGACGATGAGCCGGTCCATGGCGGCAATCGTCGACAGCCGATGGGCAATGGCGATCACCGTCTTGCCCTGCATCATTTCGTCGAGGCTTTCCTGGATGGCAACTTCGACTTCCGAGTCCAGCGCGCTGGTGGCCTCGTCCAGCAGCAGGATCGGGGCGTTCTTGAGCATTACCCGGGCAATCGCCACGCGTTGGCGCTGGCCGCCGGACAGCTTGATGCCCCGTTCCCCCACCAGGGTGTCGTAGCCGCTGTGGCCTTGCCGGTCGCTCAGTTGACTGATGAACTCATCGGCCTGGGCATTGGCCGCGGCGCGGCGGATTTGCGCGTCGGTCGCATCGGGACGGCCGTAGGCGATGTTGTCGCGGATGGAGCGGTGCAGCAGGGAAGTATCCTGCGTGACCATGCCGATGGCGCCACGCAGGCTGTCTTGCGTCACGTGTGCGATGTTCTGGCCATCGATGCGAATCTCCCCGCTGTCGACGTCATAGAAGCGCAGCAGCAAGTTGATCAGCGTGGACTTGCCCGCGCCAGAGCGGCCGACCAGGCCGATTTTTTCGCCCGGGCGGATGCTCAGGCTCAGGTCGTTGAGTACCTGGCGTTCGCCGTTGTAGTTGAAGCTCACCTTATCGAAGGTGACCGCCCCACCGCAGGTCACGAGCGCGCCGGCACCTGGCGCGTCCTGCACCTTGGTGCCCAGGGTCAGCGTTGCCATGCCGTCCTGTACGGTGCCGATGCTCTCGAACAGCGAGGTCATTTGCCACATGACCCAGTTCGACATGCCATTGATACGCAAGGCCATGGCAATGATTGCGGCCACGGCACCGGCGCCTACCTCACCGTGGTGCCATAGCCACAGGGCATAACCACCGGCCGACATGATCAACGCCACCACCAGTGCCTGGTTGACGATCTCGAACTGGCTGACCAGGCGCATCTGGCGAAAGCCGGTTTGCTTGAAATCCTCCATCGCTGCACGCGCGAAGTGCGCTTCACGATTGGAGTGGGAGAACAGCTTCACCGTCGTGATGTTCGTATAGGCGTCTGAAATGCGCCCGGTCATCATCGACCGCGCATTGGCCTGCTCCTGCCCGACTTTTCCCAGACGAGGCACGAAGTACCACATGGCCAGGCCGAACAACACGACCCAGGTCACGAACGGCAGCATCAGTTTCAGTGCGAAGCCGCCGGCCAGTGCAATGATCGCAATCAAATACACGCCGATCCCGGGGGCGATCTCGATCAGGGTGAACAGCACGTCACGCACCGCCAGCGCCGTTTGCATCACCTTGGTGGTGACCCGGCCGGAAAACTCATCGGAAAAAAACGACAGGCTTTGCCGCAGCATCAGGCGATGGAAATCCCAACGCAGGCGCAACGGCAAGTTAATCGCCAGGATCTGGTGCTGCACCATGGTGCGCAACGCCACCAATCCAACGCTGGTCACCATGACGATGCCCATGCCCCACAACACACGACTTTCCTGCGCCGCCGCTGCACCGCCTGCCTGCCAGGTCGAGAGCAGGTCCACGACCTGCCCAAGGAAGTAAAACAGCCAGGCTTCGTAAATCGACACACCGGCACTCAGTACCGCAAGCGCAAGGATGTAACCACGGGCGCCCCGGGTACAGGCCCACAGGAAGCGCGCCAGGCCGTTGGGGGGTGGTGGCACCTCATCGGGCGGAAAGGGGTCGAGCCTTCGTTCAAACGCACGAAGCATGGTGTTCTCCAGAACCATCAAGTTGAGGAGATTCTGCCACTGAACGGTTGCCTTGAGGGTTTTGCGACGGCTCGACTCGTCTTAACCATGACTCCTCGACGCCAGAAGGCCCCTGAGGCGATGGCGGAGGCTTGCCCACCTGTGAGCTGGCGAAGATGCGATGCAACGCGATGAGGTCAAGGCATTCGTGGAGTGGATGATGGAGGAAGCTACAGCTTGCGCACGCGTTGCCTGATATCTTTTGCGCGCACCGAATCGCGTCCACTCGACGCCCACCCCATCAAGGAAGATGAAAAACATGAAAATAGTGTTCATCGTTTCGCTAGGACTGTTCTCGCTGGCTCAGGCATCACTGTCGTTCGCGGACAATGCCAATGGGAAAAACCTCTATACCCAGCGATGCTCCATGTGCCACGGCACAGACATCAAGGGAACCGGACCGCTGGCCCATAAAAGCACCCCTCCTACACCCGACCTGACCACCGCCACGTTCAAACAACGCTTGCATGATTATCCGGGCGTCATTGTCTCCTCGATAATCCTGCGCCCCAATGGCGACTTGATTCCCAGGACCTTGCGTGAGAATGGTGTCAAGGTGGCGCCGCACGCTTGGAGCGTTAAGGATTTTCGCGATTTGAATCAATACATGATTGGTGTCATTTCAAACAACCGATGAGGGGAACACAAGAGCCGGGCGTCGATGCAACTGCAGTTCGCTGCATACAGCGTCGCGCCCCGACAAAAACATCGACCCCGTATAATTAACCGAGAGCGCCGTAAAGAAGTTGTATAGCCCCTTGAGTTCCACCGCAGGTATTTTATCCTGCGGGGCACATTCATCGGGAGAACACTATGAACAGCTCGGACTTGGGCATTATGGTCATTTCTATCATCGGATTGTTCGGGCTCGCATCTTTTATGTTTGAGCACTTGAGCAAACGTCATTCGAAAAACAAAACAGCAGAGGCACACCCTAAAACATCGACAAAAAGGGATCTCTCCAATAATAAACACCAAGCTTAGACCGACGCCCGTCCCTAGAACTTTTATAAGCGCGTTATTCTTTCGCCCCCCTTCTTTTAGTCATTGACCGGACATAAAACTTAGCGGCATTCGTCACCTGAGCGAATGCCGCGCGGTGCGTCCGGATTTGTCACTCAATACCCTGCCCGCCCGTCACCCGTCACCGGAGCGCGGGCTGGGTAGCGGGCACTCCACTGCTGGACTGCTCACGCGTATAAAGCGTCACTGAGGCGCGCAACTTGTTACCGCCGAACGCACACATGGTGTCGAACGCTTTGTGCGTCACGGGAATATGCTGGCAGTCGAGTGCCTGACGGTGCTGACTGTGATCGATGTCCGGGTCATGCAGGTACACGAAGTCTTCGTCGTAGTCAGTGACAATGACCCAGTGCGGGGCTTTGGAGCGAGTCAGACGGTAGCTGCTGATCAACACCAGAGGCTGACCGCCGGTCTTCAGGGTGTGCGCCAGGTCCAACTGGTGGCTGCTCACCTGCTCCACATCACTGTGTTGAAGTTCCGTGCAGAACTCTTCGTGTACCAGGCGAATGACCTCCTTTTTATGTTCGTCGCGCACCCCGTCGAGAAACAGCGGACCGGCGATACTCACTTGCAGGCGTACTCGAAACCCTCGACGCCAGGCCGCCAACGCCAACCCCTGGGGACTGCACCCGCCGTGCCCCGACGTCATGAACACCGTCGTGGCTTCACGCCAGATTTGCAGTTCGTCCCGGCGCTCGATAGAGCGCTCAGGTTGCAATGCCCTCATGGCCATCAACAGGCACGCCGGGCCGCAGGTAAATTCAGTGGTCTGTTGGTAGTAAGGCACCTGGAACTCGCGGTTTTCCCGATGTTGCACAATGCGCTTCTCCAAACGCAACGCATGGGCATGGTCTTCGTAGTAGTCGTGAACCACAGCAAAGCGTCGGTAACCGTTGCGCTCATAAAGACTGAGCGCCACGGGATTGTCCGGCCGCACTTCCAGTCGCAGGTAGGCGCAGTCGTGAGCGCGAGCGCAATGCTCGGCCTGATCCAACAGCTGTTTGCCAAGACCCAGGCCGCGGCTGTGGGTGGCGATTGCGATTGAATACAGACGTGCCAGGGAGGTGCCACGGTGGAACAGGACCAGGCAGTAGCCCATCAGTTGACTGCCGTCTTGCGCCACGATCAGGCTGCCATGGGCTCGGCTAATCATCCACTGGAAACTGCGCGGCGTCAGTCGATCAGAGGTAAAGCATTGGTTCTCCAGGTCCAGCAGCGACTTCAGATCATCCTGTGTCGCGTTGCGAAATAACAGACTCATAAGCCCACCGTAAAAGTTGCGTAACGAAACGAGACTTTTTAAAAGTATCGTGCTTAATAGATAAGGACTTGTTCTCCAACGGACCTTTTCATATGTCAGCGGTACAGGGCGGCTTGCGTGAAGTATCAGAGCAAAATCGGTTAACAGCAATATCAAACCTGACTTATTTACCGGACTCACCGGGAAGATCCAGCCAGGTGATTATTATTGTCGAACGAAAGGAAGACTGGGCCTCTTACTTCCCCTCGGAGGATGTGATGAGTGCGCAGGAATACCTGGAACAGCCGCTTGAGCGCGAAGCCGGCAAGCGCGTGCAGGTTATCAACCTGTGCCGAAGTTATAAGTACCTAGGGCACGGGTACTACTGTTCACTGCTGGCAGAAGCACGCGGCCATAAAGTTATTCCGTCCGTGCGCACTATCAGCGAACTGACCAAAAAATCACTGTATGGCCTGGCGCTGGATGACCTGGGCAAAACCCTGGACAAAGCACTGAACAACCATATCTACAGCAATACCGAAGGGTTCACGCTCACCCTGTACTTCGGTAAAACCAACCTTGAGCCCTTGCAGGAACTGGCTCGACAAATTTTCGAAATATTCCCGTGCCCGATCCTCCTGGTGGAGTTCCGTAAAAGTAATAGTTGGCGCATCGACGGAATAAAATCCGGGGTCCTGCAAAAATTACGCGAAGACCAGGAAGATCAGTTCGCCAACTCGCTGGACAGCTTTAGCCGCAAGGTATGGCGAATGCCACGCTCCCCCCGCGTGGCCCGCTACGACCTGGCCATTTTGCATGACTCGCAAGAAGCGCTGCCGCCCTCCAACGCCAAGGCGCTGGAGAATTTCATCCGGGTCGGCAAAGGCTTGGGGATCGATGTCGATCTGATCGAGAAGAAAGACTATTCACGAATCGCCGAGTATGACGCCCTGCTGATTCGCGAAACCACCAGCGTGGATAACCACACCTATCGCTTCGCCAAGAAGGCGGAAAGCGAAGGCCTGGTGGTGATGGACGATCCGACGTCGATCCTGCGCTGTACCAACAAGGTGTACCTGACGGATCTACTCAAAAGCCATCAATTGGGTATGCCGGCAACCGAGATTCTCTACAAGGAACGACCGGAAGACTTTGAACGCGTGGGTGAACGCCTGGGCTTCCCATTGGTGCTGAAGATTCCCGATGGCTGCTTTTCCCGTGGGGTGATCAAGGTCGAGAGCCAACAGGCCCTGCTGGAAGCCACCGCCGAACTGTTCGAACACTCGGTGTTGTTGCTGGCCCAAGAGTTCTTTTACACCGAGTACGACTGGCGCATTGGCGTGCTCAATCGCAAACCGATTTTTGCCTGCCAGTACTTCATGTCCAAAGGGCATTGGCAGATCTACAACCACAAAGCCAAGGGCCAGGACATCAATGGCGAATGCCGCACGCTTGCGGTTCACGAAGCCCCAAGGGCGGTGGTCGAACTGGCGGTGAAGACCGCGAATCTGATTGGTGATGGTTTGTACGGGGTCGACCTGAAGCAGTCAGGGAGCAAGGTGGTGGTCATCGAGGTGAACGACAACCCGAACATGGACGCGGGCATCGAAGACGCTTACTTGCAGGAAGACCTGTATGCCCTGGTTCTGGAAGAGTTCATTCGCCGTCTCGAACTGAAACGTCGTGGCCAGGCGTGGTGAATGCGGCTTGGGCAGCGGTTTGCGAGACGCTGAATTCCTCAATCGATAACGCCATAGGCCAGACGTGATCAAGAGTTTCAAACTCGCCAATGGGGCGCTGGTATCGGTTGAACACCTGGATGCCGATGTGATGTTGTTCAGCAATCCCGATGCGGCAGAACGGGATCTGCTGCGCAGCGATTTCAAACTGGATGATCACGCGCTGGCGTCGGCACTGGATCCGGACGAAGTTTCACGCATTGAATTCCACCCGGACAATTTGTTTTTGATCTGGAAGCGTCCGGAAAGCTACTCGGGCGGCGATAGCCTGAACTTTGAAGTGTCGTCGTTTGGCTTGCTGTTCTCTAAAACGCGCCTGGTGATCATCGCGACCGATGATTCCCAGTTGACGGGCCTGGGGGACCGGCACCCCTTGCACACGCCGCAGGATGTGTTGCTGGACATACTGTTCACCAACCTCCACCACTACCTGGGTCACCTCAAAGTCATCAAGATGGTGGCTCGGGAGTTGCAGCAGAAATTCAACGCCTCGATGGAGAATCGGCATCTGATCCAGATGTTCAATCTCAGCGAAAGCCTGATCTATTACATCAACGCCATTCACAGCAATGGCGCGGTCCTGACCCGGCTGCGCAACCATGCAGAAAAAGAGCACTTCAGCGCAGAGGCGATCGCGCTGATCGACGATCTGATCATCGAGAACACCCAGTGCAACAAACAGGCAGAAATCTACTCCAGGGTATTTGCCGGTTTGATCGATGCACGGGGCAATTTGATGAACAACACCATGAACAACCTGCTGCGCAAACTGACGCTGATCAATGTGGTCTTCCTGCCTCTGAACCTGATCGCCAGCATCGGAGGCATGTCCGAGTTCAGCATGATGACTTCCGCCGTCCCCTGGTGGATTGCCTATCCGCTGTTTCTCACAGGAATGCTGGTTGCAGGGGGCATGATGGTCATCGCGCTCAAGCGTCTGACGCGTGGTTCATCCAGCATCAATGGCCCACATTGAGCGCCGCCCCCTGCCCCCTCGGCTACAAGGTGAGGCTTCACATCTCAACCTGTGTACCCAACTCTATCACTCGATTCAGGGGCAACTTGAAGTACTTCAGATTGCTATTGGCATTCTTCAGCAAAAACGCGAACAGGCTTTCTCGCCAGCGGGCCATGCCGATGCGCTTGGTCGGGATCACCGTTTCCCGGCTGAGGAAATAGGTCGTGCGCATCGGGCTGAAATCCAGTTCTGGCAGGTGACAGAGACTCAGCGCCAAGGGGACATCGGGCTCCTCGATAAAGCCAAAGTGCAGGCTGACCCGGAAGAAGCCGTCACCATACGCTTGAACCTCGAACCGCTGTTGCGCACTCACACGAGGGCAGTCCTCAGACACCACCGTGAGCAATACCACCTGCTCATGCAACACCTGGTTATGCAGCAGGTTGTGCAGCAACGCATGCGGCACGGCGTCGGACCTGGCGGTCAGAAACACCGCCGTACCCTGGACCCGATGAGGCGGCTGCGTACGGATGCTGGCGATGAACAGGGGGAGCGGCAGCGCGGATTCGTCCAGCCGTTCAACAATGATCTTGCGACCCCGCTTCCAGGTGGTCATCAAAATGAACAGGCCAATGCCAGCAATCACTGGGAACGCGCCGCCCTGGAAAATCTTTGGCGCATTGGCCGCGAAATACAGACTGTCCACCAGCAGAAAACCGAGCAGCATCGGGATGGCCAACCAGCGCGGGGTTTTCCATAGCAGCAGGACAACCGCCGAGGACAAGATGGTTGTGATCAACATGGTTCCCGTCACGGCGACACCATAGGCGGCCGCCAACGCACTGGACGACTCGAAACCGATGACCAGCAGCACAACACCGACCATCAATGCCCAGTTAACCGTGCCGATGTAAATCTGCCCTTGCTCCTGGCTGGAGGTGTGCTGGATAAACATGCGCGGGATGTAACCCAACTGGATGGCCTGGCGAGTCAGGGAGAAAGCGCCGGAAATCACCGCTTGAGACGCGATGATGGTCGCCAGTGTGGAGAGCGCGACCATCGGCAGCAGGGCCCAATCAGGCGCCAGCAAATAGAACGGGTTGCGCACCGCTTCCGGGTCTCCCAGGATCAACGCGCCCTGGCCAAAGTAATTGAGCACCAAACCAGGCAGTACGAGCATGAACCACGCGCGCGAAATCGGTTTACGGCCAAAATGCCCCATGTCGGCATACAGTGCTTCGGCACCGGTCAATGCCAAGACGACAGCCCCCAGAATCGCCACCCCCATTCCCGGATGAACCACAAAGAACTGCACTGCCCAGGCCGGATTGAGCGCTAGCAACACCTCCGGGCGCTGCAATATCCCGAAGACCCCAAGCGCCCCCAACACGACAAACCACAGGACCATGATTGGACCAAACAGGATGCCGATGCGAGCCGTGCCGTGTTTTTGTATCAAGAACAGCGCCACCAGCACGATCACCGACAAGGGCACGACCCAGTGCTCGATCCCGTCAAATGCCAGTTGCAGCCCTTCAACCGCGGAGAGCACCGAAATTGCCGGGGTGATCATGCTGTCCCCGTAAAAAAGTGCCGCACCAAACAGACCGAGCAGCACCAGTACCCTGCTCATGTGCGGATAAGGCGCTGCCGCACGGCGGGCTAGCGCCGTCAACGCCATGATGCCGCCTTCGCCCTGATTGTTGGCACGTAGAATGAACAACACGTACTTGATCGACACCACCCAGATCAGCGACCAAAAGATCAACGACAGAATGCCTAGCACCCCGTCGTGATTGACCTGCACGCCGTAGTGGCCGGAAAAGACTTCTTTGAGTGTGTAGAGAGGGCTGGTACCAATATCACCGTAAACCACCCCGACGGCGGCGACGAGCAAGCCCACCCCTGACGTTTTGGATTGGGTATCTGCCTGCGCGCTGGTCACTGTTTTACTCAAGGGTTGCTTCTCACATAGGTCGGGGGAGAACGTTCACGCCATCCTTGAGCATTGCATCGCCAGCGTCTTCAGACATGCGGACGCATGGACGGCAAAAAATCGCGGCCAGTATCGTTGCCGACACATGCGCCTACCGTAAAGAAAGCGTAAAAATTAAAGGATAGCCCCGAAAAGCCTGGTGAGTTGACCTGCAGGTAATGGGTCATTGATGACCGGTTGAATCCACAGTCAATGGCGGCGGTTTGTGACAGGTCGTAATCGGCTGATTCTGTTGAAAAAGTCGACCATGGTTTGCGCAGCAGAAAAGTATGCGTCCGTGATGGAAATCTTTATTTTCGGCAGAGGCTTCCGGACTCAGATTTCACATAGCAGTGTGCAAAAAAGGCCTTTGGGCGAGCCGACTTTTTCAACAGAGTCGGTTGTTAGCAGTCAGTCAGCGTGGCCGTGAAAAAATTTAACTTCACCGCAAGGTCTGACGGTAGCAGCGCTAGTTCACTTGAGTTAATACAGGCTCCCCCGCGAAGTGAGCCGCGACGTTATCGAAAGTCAGATCCAGCATTACCTGAACTGTCGCATGAGTCGAACTGGCCATATGCGGTGTCAGCACCACGTTGGGTAGCGCTAGCAATGCCCGCGAAACGTACGGCTCATCACCAAACACATCGAGCCCCGCCGCGAGAATCTTGCGGTCGCGCAAGGCCTCCACAAGTGCATCTTCGTCGACGAAGGAGCCGCGCAGTCATCGGATAGCGGCCGCTTGTCCATTCACCTCGTCGCACAAACCGGTCAGCGCTGAGCACTTGGCGTGAAGCACACAGCAACAGTGCCATGGCAAAATCCGCGATGTCTTCGGTGGAAAGACCTGGCGTATGGGTAACACAAACATTGTGATCGCGCGCAGCCTCAAGGTCGATGCCATCGTAGCCGACACCCAGCACCGAGATGATCTCGAGCGCAGGCATTACGGGATATTTTTGCCAATATCATTCGCGTCGAAACACGCCTGTTCAAATTGAACAAGGCCTTTCACTTGCGTTACCACTCCGCCCTGCACCTGGGAATGTGGCGTGGCCCTTACCACACGACAGGGGAATTCATCGAAGCGACGTGGCTGCCGCTCCTGCATCTGTACGAGCATGAGATCACCACGGAGCACCCTGCCTTGGCGGCTTATTTGCTCGGACAGGGGTTGCGCAGTGTAATTCGCTCGGTGTTGGAGGATATGCCGGCGCAGTTGGAACAGCCGGCCTTGCTCGACAGTCTGGTCGCCATGGCTATCGGTTGCCTGCGTCCATCTGCACTCGACTGAAGGACAGCCGATCTACCCTATGCTCCATGATCAGCAGCCTCGCTCGCTTATCTGACTCGGCTTTGCCGTCAGACAGCATCGGTTGCGGGATCGAATCAATGGGTAGTAAATCCCTTTAGGATTCGCTGGGTAAATGCCTGCTGGTTAATACCCTGCTATCCACTCAGCAACGCTGCGCCCAACGCGACTAACGCGGTATTGAGACAGACCAGCATGAAGCCAAACCTCACCAGTTCGCCTTCCTCCTTGGCCTGGGTTTTAGCAAGTCCCAGGATCAGCATGACAACCGACAGCGAGCCCAGCGCTGCATGCCCTGCCGAGCTGTTCTGGACGGCAGCCAACAATAGGCGTGAGGATTCGGGCAACATCGCGATGGCCGGCATGAAGATCGCATTACCGCCAACATTCGACCCGGTCATGTAGCCTGACAGCGCGCCAAACATGGCAACCAGCGACGTCGCGGCCGTGGGCGACAGGCCCGCCAGCAGTTGCATCAAACCCGCGAGGAAGCCGGCCTTCACCATCATCTGCGACATCGCGAGAAAAAAGAAAATGGTCAACAATGGCCGCTTCGCCCGCGCCACCAGCGCAGCAGGCATGTTGACGTCGAGTGCTGTCTGGCGTTGTGTGTTGCGCGTGTAAAACCCTAGCCCGATCAGCACCAGAACCAGTGCCAGGCCTGGTGAGGCGAGTGGCTTCCAGGTGACCTGGGCGCCCTGTACAACCCAGTGATCCTGCCAAGAGGTGATCGTCCACACCATCTTCAACGCGACAATGCAGACAATCAGCACCAGATACGGCCATGCCTGACGCGGCCATTGCACCGCACCGCGCTCGCTATCGTTGCGGCGCAGGCGCCACAGCCCAACAGAGAGTACCGCTGCTGCCGTCACCAGGCCCGCGGCAACGCCGGCCACTTCCGGCCCCAGCCATCGACTAGCACTGTAAAGCACGCCCACAAACAGCAGCCAGAAAGCGCCCAACGCCCTCCACTCCCGCGAGTCACGAACGCCTGCAAGATAGAGCGCGATTGCACTGAGGGCCAAGAAAACCGGTGCGCTGGTCAGTGCCGAGGTCGATGCCAGCGCGGGTGCGTCCAGGTGAGCCAACGAAGCACCAATGACAGATGCCAAGCCCAGCGTTCCCCAGGGCATGATTGCCATGCCGGTCAGTGCTATTCGTAGCGCGACCCGACGTTCGAAGAGACTGAGCAGCAGAGGCACCGTAGCGATCAACGACACGCCGAAGCCGGTCATCGCTTCGAGCAACGGTGCCAGTCCAAGGACGATAAACACGACTTGATCGCCGCGTCCAAGCCCCAGTGACCGCACCCATTGGCTAAGCGCCAGGTTGACGCCCATGCGCTCGATAAAAATCACGAAGACCAGACCTGGAACGATCACGAAAGCCGTACTTGCAAACAGCACGGCCGTATCTTGAGCGGCGGCCACCATACTGCCTAGGCGCCACGCGTCGGCAGCGCCGGCGAGCCAGAGCACCATGACTAATAGAGTGCCTGCAATGGCGGCGTGAACGGGTGGCCGGCGCAGCACCACGAGCATGGCTGTAACCAACAGGACTGGGGAAAGATGGAACAGTGCGAGCATGCCAATAATATCCTGTGTGTGTTCCCGACTAAGGCTGCGTACGCAGACTGCTGGCAAGATAATATTTCTCTAGGCTAGATAAAGGGGCGCAGTTTTCTGATAGTTTTCGAGAAAATTTCTCACGGGTTTACCATGGCAAAAAACGACGCAGCACCTGAATCGTTGGACAAATTCGACCGTGCCATCCTGGACCTCGTTCAGCGCGACAACACTATGCCGCTGCGCCTTATGGCCGAGCAGGTCAATCTTTCCACGGCCGCCGTTCAGCGCCGCATCAAGCGGATGGAAGAGCGGGGAGTCATCACGGGCAACGTAGCCATCGTGGATCCCACCGCCGTAGGACGGCCGATCACGATCATTGTCGAAGTGATGGCAGAGCGCACTAGCATCGAGGCGCTGGAGGCGATGAAGGCACACTTCGCGGTCCCCGAAGTTCAGCAGTGCTACTACGTCACCGGCGAAGTGGATTTCGTCCTGGTGTTAACCGTTGCCAGCATGAAGGAATACCAGGCGTTGGCGCGGCGATTGTTTGCCGAAAATTCCAACGTTACCTGGTTCAAGACAATCGTGGCGCTGGACCGTGTGAAAGTCGGGCTCAATGTGCCGAGCGTGCCTGGGTAACCGCTCATTCAAGAACGTCTTGCGGATCGAACCTCTTGAAATTCGCCAAGACAGTCAGCCTGATACTGGAAGGGAAAGGTATTGTTTAGTGGTTAACTTTGGACCCGCTCTTGGCGCAAGCAGACGCTGGCGGCAGGCCGCTACCGGCTTAGTCGACCTTCATTGAAGCTTGCAGGTATCTATGGAATTGGGGGGCGATTACGCTTATGGATAAGGCAGATTGTGCTATGAGATAAATGCATAACTCTATCGCGCACTGATTAAAAAAAAGCAAAATTAAAAACCATGCCTTAGGTGAATCCATGAAAAATCTTTTGATTGCATCTGCATTGTTTGGGCCTGCGCTTTCCTTACAGGTTCTTGCGAGCGAATTAGAAGTCGAGCACAAACTAATTGAGCAGCGCTGGTATTCTTTCAATGAGGTAATAGAAAAGAGAAATAGATACAGCATGGTAGATATTTCGAAAGGATACATCGAATATTACTTCGAAGGTGATGAATACACCCCCAAATACCCAGAAGAAAACTTGTCGCCGCGTGCAAAATTCTATTCCGACCATGGGCGCGTTGGAACATATGCGGCTGCGGATTATGAGACTGCGCTAGACAAGGCGTGCATAGATGTTGTCTCTGGCTCTCTAGGATCATTTAGAGGCAGCTATGAAAACTCCAGAAGACCTGACAGACAACAATATAAGCGCATGGTTGTTGGTATAAAATCTTTAACATACAAAGGCCCTGAGTATAATTTCAAGAGCCCTTCATCTTGGTCGCCTGTAGAGTTACCCAAGAACAAAAGAAGTCTTCTTTGCGAGATCTATGAAGTCAAGAGTGACGTGAGTGATGTGAAATACATCGTTTATGCTGCCGCGGTGGCGACCGCTATGTTTGACGAGATTCATACCGCGCCACTGCCAAACAATAAAGTCGAGTAATCAAGGTTCTTCGCGCTAATGCTGCGGTATTAGCTGGATCAACCTTGAGGCTGTGACTGAATAATGGGTTTTGAGTAACTAGCTGAGCTACGTGACCGACTTCGGGCTGGGAAAGTGAATCGCCTCTGATTTCTTAGGCACATCCGAATGCCTGCTTTTGGCGATTTCTGCCAGCCGCCACGGGCAGCTTTTGGGGCGGGATTTAGCCCGCCCCAGTGAGCGAAGCGAATGGTTTGAACCCGCCGTCATGCATGTTTTACTAGCCGCTTCTTTGACTGCGACAGCTATCAACCAGCCCCCACTAAGGTTTGAAGAACCTGTCGGGGCGGCAAGGGCTGAGGGCGGGTGCCACCTTTGCGTCCAGTATCTCTTCGCTGGCAAGACGGCCAACGATCGGGGCGAGGATTACGCCAGGGTGCATCGTGCAGACATAGACACCGCTGACATTTGGCAAGTAGCCGACAATGGGAATGCCATCGGCGGGAAATGGTCTCAGCCCGACACAGGCCAATTGCAGTCTCGAGGGAATCGGCGCCATGAAGCTGCTCCTGAATGGCCTTGGTTGTTCGCAGCGCTACCGCTTCTGGCTGGTGTTCCAAGGCATCCCCCAGATAATCCTCTGCGGCGAGCAACGCACCATCGGCGTCTTGCCTGACTTCCATTGCGGGGCTGGAGATAATGGAATGCACGAGGTTGGCGGGCGCCTTGTAACGAATGAAAATGGCGGGCGACTCTTCTATAGGAAGAGAGACGTCAAGCATGTCGGTGAGCTGTTTGGTACCCGTCCCCGCTGCGATGACCACCAGATCGGCGTCAATGTTTCCGGCTGCAGTGTTGAGTCCCGTCACCCGTGCGTTCAGCGTTGTAAAACCGAGCACCTGAGTGTGCGTTAAGACATTGGCGCCTTGAGCTTTGGCGGCAGCAATCAAGGCGTGGGTTGTTTGTACCGCATCCACAGCCCCCACTTGCGCGTCATACAAGGCAAATTCAGGGGGATGTTTGAGATTGGGTTCAATAGCGAGAACCTGGGTACGAGTCAGCACATTTTCCGTCGTGTTATTACCTGATGCTTGTAGCGTTTCCTCAGGGCTCGTGCCGTAAGTCAGGGCACCTGTCCATCGAATGTTCAGGTCAGGCACCTCCACTTCGAGTCGACGGAATTCATTGACGGCTAGACTGCGCAATTGCGCGATAGGGTCGACCCCCGCGTGAGAAACGTTGATCCAGGCGAATGAAGTACCCGTCACGCCGCACGCTATATCTCCAGCGTCTAGCAACGTAACCTGTGCGCCTTTGCGTGACAGGTTATAAGCCAGGGACGCGCCCACTATGCCGGCGCCTATGACGACCACCCGATTGTGCTTATGATCTTGCACATCAACCTCCAGTTTGTTGATCCGCCGATTGTAAGAGCATTGGGGATGACATGCATGAGATACCTGTGGCCTTTCAGGGATGGGCCCCGCCGTATGACAAGCGCCAGGAAAAAGGATGAACACGATGACCCGCACTAGCCATATCCACCTGATGGCGACCTATAACGAGTGGATGAACAACAAGCTCTATGAGGCGGCCAGAAGCCTGTCAGATGAAGAACTCTGCGCGGACAGGAAAGCCTTCTTTGGTTCAATTCTCGGGACGTTGAACCACCTGGTGGCCGGCGACACTGTCTGGCTGCAGCGATTCGCCACCCACCCCGCGAACTACGTGACACTGGGGCCGATTCGCCAGCTTCCAGTCAAAAGTCTCGACCAGTTGCTGTTCCCGAATATCCGAGAACTGTCGGCGCATCGCGTGTGGCTCGATCAGCAAATGGTCGAGTGGTCTCGCTCCATTACAGAGTCAGACCTGGATCACACCCTTCATTACACCAGCATGAAGGGTGTCCCCGCTGACAGGAACTTCTACGGGTTGCTCATGCATTTCTTCAACCACCAGACCCATCACCGCGGACAAGTCACGACCTTGCTTTCACAAGCGGGTGTCGACATAGGGGATACAGACCTGGTTATTCTCATTCCATCCGAGCCTGGCGTACTGTAACGCTCGTTCCTGCAGAACGACGGAATCAAGGAAGACACGACATTGAAAATAGCTTTTGGCGCCCTGCTGTTGACCTGCCTGACGACTGTCGCACTCGCTGAGGAAAGCGCCGTCGGCTTCCAATCCTCGACACTGGCGGACGCGCAGAATGAGCGCGCACTGGAAATGGTTGTCTGGTACCCCAGCACAACGACCGCCGCCGCGCAGCTGATTGGCGATGATGTGGTGTTCGTCGGCGCGGCTGCCGTGCGTGACGCGCCGCCGGCTGCGGGCAAACATCCATTGCTGGTCCTTTCCCACGGGTACAGAGGTAACTGGAGCAACCAGATCTGGCTGGCCAGTGCGCTGGCTCACCAGGGTTACATCGTCGCTGCCATCAATCACCCCGGCTCCACCACTCATGACCGCAGCCCTAACGCCGCCGCGCAGTTATGGCAGCGACCGGTTGATCTGAGCCGAGTCATTGATCGGGTTACGGCTCAACCTGGAAAATTCGGCGCGGTCGCCCATGAGCGAATCGCCGTGGTCGGCCATTCACTTGGCGGCTGGACTGCCCTGGAGATCGGCGGTGCGCGATTCGACCCCGACCGCTTCGCCCAAGACTGCAAGGCACACCCGCAGTTGGCGAGCTGCAGCGTCTATGCCCAGATGAACCCGGCAAGCACCGCACCAGCCAAGGCCGCGTTGGCCGCCGATTGGCGCGATAAACGCGTCACGGCGGTGGTCACCCTAGACCTGGGGCTGTCACGGGGCATGACCGACGCAAGCCTGGCCGCGCTGCCGGTGCCCGCGCTGGTGATCGCCGCCGGCGCGCCTTCGCGCGAGCTTCCTGCCGAGCTGGAGTCTGCCAACCTGGCCAGCCGCCTGCCTGCGGCGTCAAGCCGTTACGTCGAAATCAGCGACGCCAGCCACTTCACTTTCTTGTCGGTGTGCAAACCGGGTGCGCAGGCAATGCTCGAAGAGGAAGTACCAGGCGATGGCATCATTTGCCAGGATGGCGACAGCGCTCGTGAGCGCGGGGTGATTCAACAGCAGGTTGCTTCGCTGATCGCGCAGTTTCTTGAGTCATCTCACGCCGGGCAACCCTAACGGCGCCCAACATCACCCCAAGTAACAGGCGGCGCTCAAACAGACCAGAAGCCACTCAATATCGCCATCAACCCTGGCAATGAAACCGTCCACACTGGCCGCGACGAAGACCGAACATTTTGCACCCATGGTCTGTGAGACGCCTGTCTGGATGGCGTCTCTTGCATGAGCTGAAGCCCGAAGTTCGCAGGAAAAATGTCTCTGTTACGAACTGGTTTCATCAGCGATGCTTGCCCGCCCAGTGCCCGCGCGCTTCCAGGACCGCGCACAAAAAGTCCAGCGCTCGACGAAACACAGGATGGCAATCGTCATAGGGCAAGTGGTCGAGCGAAGCCCAGAAAAACTCGAAGACGTGACCATGGTCATCGAGCGTCTGGTGTGACCATTGTTCAGGCATGGGGCCATCCGTCTTGCACAGGTGAAACGACCAGCTCTGGCCGTGATGACCGGAGTCCCAACATCCCAGGTCGTCCACGACTTCGGCAGCGCGTATACCCGACTCTTCCGCCAGTTCACGCAGGGCAGCTCGACCCGGTGTTTCGCCCTTCTCAATGGTTCCCTTCACCAACTGAACCCCGGCTTGAGGATGCCGAAACAGAAGGATCCTGGGTGGCCACGTGGCGGAAAGAACGACTGAACAGGCCTTGTCAGGCTGCATGGCGATTTCCTTATCGGAAATGATGGCCCGCCATCATACGCATTCAGCTGTCACAGGTAGCTGGTCACCTCGGACCAGCGCCTGGCCTCAGGCCTCCAACCCGAACGGGTCGTCGATGGAATGGCTCGGCTGGGTAAACCAGCGAGGGCCAGTGGCGGTCATGTAGAAATGATCCTCCAGGCGGATGCCGAACTCGCCCGGCACACAAATCATCGGCTCATTGGAGAAGCACATGCCTTCGGCCAGCGGCGTCTGGTCACCCCGCACCAGGTAGGGCCCTTCGTGAATGTCCAGGCCGATGCCATGCCCGGTACGGTGCGGCAGGCCCGGTAACTGGTAGTCCGGGCCGAGGCCGGCGGCTTCCAGGCTAAGCCGCGCGGCGGCATCCACCACCTGGCAGGGTTCGCCCAGGCGCGCGGCGTCGAAGGCGGCCAACTGGGCGTCCTTTTCCAGGTTCCACATGGCGCGCTGGCGGTCGCTCGGGGTGCCAAACACATAACTGCGAGTAATATCCGACTGGTAGCCGTGGAGCAGGCAGCCCGTGTCGATCAGCACCATGTCGCCGTCCTTGAGCACCTGCGCGTGCTTCACCCCATGGGGGAAGGCGCTGGCCTCGCCGAACAGCACGATGCAGAAGGTCGAACCCGGCGCGCCGACCTTGCGGTGCGCCTCGCGGATGAACTCGGCAACCTCGGTGGTGCTGATGCCTGCGCGCAGGATGCTGGCGGCAGCCTTGTGCACGTGCAAGGTCATGTCTTTGGCGCGCTGCATCAGCGCCAGTTCTGTCGCGCTCTTGTGATAGCGACACGGGTTTATCACGCAAGAAGCGTCTACGAACGTCAAATCCGATCCGAGGCGGCGGATTGCTTCGAACATGAAGAACGCCAGGGACGGGCACAGGCCCACCACGGCGTCGGCGGCGACGCCCATTTCAGCGAACAGGTCGAGCAGCAGGCGGTAGGGACTCTCGTGTTCCTGCCAGCCATGAATAACCCCATCCACCTCGCGGAAGTCGCGGATGGTGCCCTCTTCGAAGGCCGGGGCGATATAAGCCAGCGGGCCGCTGGCGGGCAGCACGGCGCCGACCATGCGTTCGCTCGGGCTCCACTTCACCCCGGTGAAGTAGTAGAGGTTGCTACCAGCGTTCAGGTAGAGCGCTGCGATGCCCTGCTCGAGCATCAGACGCTGGGCCTTGGCAATGCGTGACTGGTATTCGTCCAGGCCAATGGGCGTCATGCCCGCGGTCATCTTCGCCAGGCCGGCCAGCGCCTGCTCCGGAGTTTTGCCACCTACGCCCACTGTCATCTCGCTCTCCCGAATTGTTTTGCGGTGTTGGAAATTTAAGCACGACTTAAACTTGCGTCAATGGGTTTTTTCAGTCCAGCTTAATTTCGGTGAGGCGAAAAGCCTTTTCTGCACGGCGTCGCCCGCTATACTGGCGCCTTTCAGAATACGAGCCACGCCAATGTCCGTAGAACAGATCGGGGAACGGTTGCGCCGCTACCGCCGCGCCGCCAACAAGACCCTGAACCAAGTCGCGACTGAAACCGGCCTTACCGCCAGCTTCCTGTCCCAAGCGGAACGTAACCTCACTGGCGTGTCCATTTCCTCGCTGGCGAGAATCGCAAATGCCCTGGGCATTCCGCTCAACAGCCTGTTCAACCAGCCCTCCCAGCCCCAGCCCGATTCCCACCAGGGCCAGCGCGTGCGGTACAGCATCGGCAGCCAGCCGCTGGTCTACGAGCGCCTGTCCAGCAACTTCCCTGGCAACCTGGTCAACGCGATGAAGATGACCATGGCGGTGGGCTACCAGTCCGAGCTCATCTCCCACGAAGGCGCAGAGTTTACCTATGTGCTCTCCGGGCAAATCGTCTACACCATCGAAGGCCAGACCTACCCGCTCGGCCCGGGCGGATCGGTGCACTTCGATTCCACCAAGCAGCATTCCATCGCCAACGCTGGCGACGAGGTTGCCGAAGTGCTGGTCGTCACCACCATGGCCGGGCTGCTCGACGACCACTCCACGACCTGAGCGTGCGCCGGCAAAAAGTAAGCCCCACTGAATTTAAGTTGTAATTAATTTTAGAATAACTTAAGTTTTTCCTCGGCCGGTGGCGGTGCGAGCATTCCCCTCTCCCCCCTTCAGCGCTACCGCCCGAGCCGGTACGTCGGCCTTCGGCTACCTGTTCACATGACGGGCTGCCTACAGCCCGTAAAACCGCAGGGTCAGGTGCATCCCCCTGAAAGGGACGACCTGATCTGCCGCCCTCAAAATAATAACAATGAGGTTCGCATGCGTAAAAAAGCCACGTTCAAGACCATCGTTGCCGCCAGCCTGATCCTCGGCTGCGGCGTCACCCACGCCGCCAGCAATCTGGTGTTTTGCTCCGAAGGCAGCCCAGCGGGCTTCGACCCAGGCCAATACACCACAGGGACCGACTTCGACGCCTCAGCCGAAACCGTGTTCAACCGTCTCTCGCAGTTCGAACGTGGCGGCACCCAGGTCATCCCAGGCCTGGCAACCCGCTGGGACGTATCTCCCGATGGCCTGACCTACACCTTCCACCTGCGCGAAGGGGTCAAGTTCCACACCACCGATTACTTCAAGCCGACCCGCGACTTCAACGCCGACGACGTGCTGTTCACCTTCAACCGCATGCTCGACAAGGACATGCCGTTCCGCAAGGCCTACCCCACCGAGTTCCCCTACTTCACCGACATGGGGATGAACGAAAAGATCACCCAGGTCGAAAAGGTCGACGACCATACCGTCAAGTTCACCCTCAAGGGTGTCGACGCCGCCTTCATCCAGAACCTGGCCATGAGCTTCGCCTCTATCCAGTCAGCCGAATACGCCGACCAGTTGCTCAAGGAAGGCAAGGCCAAGGACATCAACCAAAAGCCGATCGGCACCGGCCCGTTCGTGTTCAGCAAGTACCAGAAAGACGCCCAGATTCGCTACAAGGGCAACAAGGATTACTGGAAGCCTGAAGACGTCAAGATCGACAACCTGATCTTCGCCATCACCACCGACGCCTCGGTGCGCATGCAAAAGCTGAAAAAGAACGAATGCCAGATCACCTCCTTCCCGCGCCCGGCCGATATCAAGCCGCTGCAGGAAGACCCGAACATCAAGATGCCGAGTCAACCAGGCTTCAACCTTGGCTATATCGCCTACAACTTCACCCGCAAGCCGTTCGACACGCTCGAAGTGCGCCAGGCGCTCGACATGGCAGTCAACAAAAAAGCCATCATCGAGGCCGTTTACCAGGGCGCCGGCCAGTTGGCCGTCAACGGCTTGCCGCCGACCCAGTGGTCCTACGACGAGACAATCAAGGACGCCGACTACAACCCGCAGCAGGCCAAGCAGTTGCTGACGGCTGCAGGTGTGAAGGAAGGCACGCAAATCACCCTGTGGGCCATGCCGGTGCAGCGCCCCTACAACCCCAACGCCAGGCTGATGGCCGAAATGCTCCAGGCCGACTGGGCCAAAATTGGCATCAAGGCCAACATCGTCAGCTACGAATGGGGCGAGTACATCAAGCGCGCCCACGCCAGCGAGCACGACGTCATGCTGATCGGCTTCACTGGCGACAACGGTGACCCGGACAACTGGCTGGGCACCCTCTACACCTGTAACGCGGTCAACGGCAACAACTTCGCCAAGTGGTGCAACGATGACTACGACAAACTGGTGAAGGCCGCCGGGGCCACCGCCGATGTGGAGAAGCGCACCGCGCTGTACAAACAAGCGCAGCATGCCCTCAAAGCCCAGGTGCCGATCACCCCGGTCGCCCACTCCACGGTCTACCAGCCGATGCGCACCAGTGTGGAGGGCTTCCAGATCAGCCCCTTCGGACTCAGCAGCTTCTACGGCGTCAACAACGCCCAGTGAGTGACAGGGGCCGGCCAAACGGCCCCTTCGCCTTCCTCGAGCCGGCGCCAGACCGGCGAGGACTGCCTCACCGGCTCCAACCAGAACAATTAGCGCCACACCGGGAATCGTCGAGCAGCAGCCTTGACCCACGCAGCCTGAACGGCTGAGAACGGCCAGCACGATAACCGCCATTACAAAAAAGATAAGGAGTGAGTCGCCCAAATGCTGAGTTTTATTGCCCGCCGATTGGGGTTGTTGATCCCCACGTTCTTCGGCATCACCCTGCTGACGTTCGCGTTGATTCGCATGATTCCCGGCGACCCTGTGGAAGTCATGATGGGCGAACGCCGGGTCGACCCCGAAATGCACGCTCAGGCAATGGAACGCCTTGGTCTGAACAAGCCACTGTATGCCCAGTACCTGGACTACATCGGCAAACTGGCCCAGGGCGACCTCGGTGAATCGCTGCGCACCCGTGAAAGTGTGTGGAGCGAGTTCACGTCGTTGTTCCCCGCGACCCTGGAGCTGTCCATGGCCGCCCTGCTCTTCGCCGGCATCCTCGGCCTGCTGGCCGGGGTGATCGCGGCCCTCAAGCGAGGATCGCTGTTCGACCATGGGGTCATGGGCATCTCCCTGGCCGGGTATTCGATGCCGATCTTCTGGTGGGGCCTGATCCTCATCATGTTCTTCTCGGTGTCCCTGGGCTGGACCCCGGTTTCCGGGCGGATCGACCTGCTCTACGACATCGAGCCGGTCACCGGCTTCATGCTCATCGACACCCTGCTGGCCGATGACACCGGCGCGTTCCTCGACGCCCTGCACCACCTGATCCTGCCGGCCATCGTGCTCGGCACCATCCCGCTGGCGGTGATCGCGCGCATGACCCGCTCCTCGATGCTCGAAGTGCTGCGCGAAGACTACATCCGCACCGCGCGGGCCAAAGGCCTGTCGCCGTCGCGCGTGGTGTTCGTCCACGGCCTGCGCAACGCCCTGATCCCGGTGCTGACCGTGGTCGGCCTGCAGGTCGGCACCTTGCTCGCCGGGGCGGTCCTGACCGAGACCATCTTCTCCTGGCCCGGCATCGGTAAATGGCTGATCGAAGCCATCGGCGCCCGGGACTACCCCGTGGTGCAGAACGGCATCCTGTTAATCGCCTGCCTGGTGATCCTGGTCAACTTCGTGGTGGACATCCTCTACGGCTTTGCCAACCCACGCATCCGTCATCAGCGCTGAGATCATTACCCATGAGTACGCCAACCCCCTCGGCAGCAGTCGATCAAAGCCTGCTGTATCCGTCCCCGTACAAAGAATTCTGGCACGCCTTCTCCCGCAACAAGGGCGCGGTGGCCGGCCTGATGTTCATGCTGCTGGTGATCTTCTGCGCGATCTTCGCGCCCTGGGTCGCCCCGCATAACCCCAGCGAGCAATACCGTGACTTCCTGCTGACCCCGCCGGCCTGGCTCGAAGGCGGGCAACTGCAGTTCCTGCTCGGCACCGACGAACTGGGCCGCGACCTGCTGTCGCGCTTGATCCAGGGGTCGCGCCTGTCGCTGCTGATCGGCCTGTCATCGGTGGTCATGTCACTGATCCCGGGGATCCTGCTGGGCCTGTTCGCCGGGTTCTTCCCGCGCCTGCTGGGCCCTACCATCATGCGCCTGATGGACATCATGCTGGCCCTGCCATCCCTGCTGCTGGCCGTGGCGATTGTCGCCATCCTCGGCCCTGGCCTGATCAACACCGTGATCGCCATCGCCATCGTGTCCCTGCCCTCCTACGTGCGCCTGACCCGCGCCGCGGTGATGGGCGAGCTGAACCGTGACTACGTGACCGCCGCGCGCCTGGCCGGTGCCGGCCTGCCACGCCTGATGTTCATCACCGTGCTGCCTAACTGCATGGCGCCGCTGATCGTCCAGGCCACCTTGAGTTTTTCCTCGGCGATTCTCGATGCCGCTGCCCTGGGCTTCCTTGGCCTTGGCGTACAACCGCCAACGCCGGAGTGGGGCACCATGCTGGCCTCGGCTCGCGACTACATCGAACGTGCCTGGTGGGTGGTGAGCCTGCCCGGCCTGACCATTTTGCTCAGCGTGCTGGCAATCAACCTGATGGGCGACGGCCTGCGCGACGCGCTGGACCCGAAACTCAAGAACGCCGCCTGAGGAGATTCCCATGTCACTGTTAGAAATCAAGAATCTCAACGTGCGCTTCGGCGACAAGACCGCCGTCCCCGTGGTCGACGGCCTCGACATTAGCGTGGACAAGGGCGAAGTCCTGGCCATCGTGGGCGAATCGGGGTCGGGCAAATCGGTGACCATGATGGCGCTGATGGGCCTGATCGAGCACCCCGGCATCGTCACCGCCGACGCCCTGAACTTTGACGGCAAGAACATGCTCAAGCTGAGCAACCGTCAACGCCGGCAAATCGTCGGCAAGGACCTGGCCATGGTCTTCCAGGACCCGATGACCGCCCTGAACCCGAGCTACACCGTCGGCTTCCAGATTGAAGAAGTGCTGCGCCTGCACCTGAAAATGTCCGGCCGCGCGGCGCGCAAACGCGCCATCGAACTGCTGGAAAAAGTCGAGATCCCCGGCGCCGCCAGCCGCATGGACGCCTACCCGCACCAACTCTCCGGCGGCATGAGCCAGCGCGTGGCCATTGCCATGGCGATTGCCGGCGAACCCAAGCTGCTGATCGCCGACGAACCGACCACCGCCCTCGACGTGACCATTCAGGCGCAGATCATGGACCTGCTGCTGGCCCTGCAGAAAGAGCAGGACATGGGCCTGGTGCTGATCACCCACGACCTCGCCGTGGTCGCCGAAACCGCCCAGCGCGTGTGCGTGATGTACGCCGGTCAAGCGGTGGAAGTCGGCCAGGTGCCACAGCTGTTCGACATCCCCGCGCACCCCTACAGCGAAGCCCTGCTCAAGGCGATTCCGGAGCACAGCCTGGGCGAATCGCGCCTGGCCACGCTGCCGGGCATCGTGCCGGGCCGTTATGACCGTCCGCAGGGTTGCCTGCTGTCGCCACGCTGCCCGTACGTGCAGGACAACTGCCGCACCCAACGTCCGGCCCTCGACCCGAAAAGCAACAGCCTCGCTCGCTGCTTCTATCCCTTGAATCAGGAGGTGGCGTAATGGCCGTCGTTCTCACCGCCCGTGACCTGACCCGTCACTACGAAGTCTCCCGCGGCCTGTTCAAGGGCCACGCCACCGTGCGGGCGCTCAACGGCGTGTCGTTCGAACTGGAAGCCGGCAAGACCCTGGCCGTGGTCGGCGAATCCGGTTGCGGCAAGTCGACCCTGGCCCGCGCCCTGACGCTGATCGAAGAGCCGTCCTCCGGCTCGCTGAAAATCGCCGGGCAGGAAGTCTCCGGGGCCAACAAGGCCGAGCGCAAGCAGTTGCGCAAAGACGTGCAGATGGTGTTCCAGAGCCCCTATGCGTCGCTCAACCCACGGCAGAAAATCGGTGACCAACTGGCCGAGCCGCTGCTGATCAACACCGACCTTTCGGCCGCCGAGCGCCGTGAAAAAGTCCAGGCGATGATGAAGCAGGTCGGCCTGCGGCCCGAGCACTACCAGCGCTATCCGCACATGTTCTCCGGCGGCCAGCGCCAGCGCATCGCCCTGGCCCGGGCGATGATGCTGCAACCCAAGGTGCTGGTGGCGGACGAACCGACCTCGGCGCTGGACGTGTCGATCCAGGCTCAGGTGCTGAACCTGTTCATGGACCTGCAGCAGGAATTCAACACCGCCTACGTGTTCATCTCCCACAACCTGGCGGTGGTGCGCCACGTGGCCGACCACGTGATGGTGATGTACCTCGGCCGGCCAGTGGAAATGGGCCCCAAAGAGGACATCTACACCCGTCCCCTGCACCCCTACACCCAGGCCCTGCTGTCGGCCACACCGACCATCCACCCGGACCCGGACAAGCCGAAAATCAAGATCGTCGGCGAACTGCCCAACCCGCTCAACCCACCGTCCGGCTGCGCCTTCCACAAGCGCTGCCCGTACGCCACCGAGCGCTGCAGCAGCGAAGAGCCGGCCTTGCGTGTGCTCGACAATCGGCAGGTGGCGTGTCATTACGCCGAGGACATGAACGACTGAGCCACCGTGCTTGGCAGGGCGCCTCTTTGCCCAGCCTGGAGATCTGCGTCAATGTCCGCCCCCCGGCCGATGCTGGTGAAAAAGTAGCCCTGGGCCTGTCCCCTGCCTGGCCTTCAGCAAAATCTCTGCATTGGCCAGCAGGGCTCCTTACAGAGCTTGAAGATCACGTAGTCTCCACGAGTCCTATCCGGCAATAAATTTGCTGTCAGGAGCACTGGATAAATGGATCAATCGATCAATCACTGCACGCAGTTTTGGCTGGATATAAGGCGTCTTGATCCAGATGGCGTGCATGGGTACATCGTCTCCCGCAAGCTCATCAAGTACGGATACCAAGGCGCCTGATTGAAGGTGCTCTTCCACTAACCATGTGGGCACTTGGGCAAGCCCGCAGCCCGCCAGAGCGGCTGAAAGGATTGCTTCGCAGTCTCCGATTTCATGCCGTACTGGAATCTCATAGGGCTCAGTCACACCCTCGTGGCTCTTGAGCAGCCAGCTATGCCGCAATGTCATTGGCCACCCGGTAACACACGAATGCTGCTGGAGATCTTCCTTGATAAGCGGGAAACCTCTTTGAGCAAAGTAGGCGGGAGAGCCACAGATAACCCTTCGTTGCTCACCCAGGCGACGTGCAACCAGATCTACGTTGTCATCAAGGTGTCCCACACGCACAGCCAGGTCTATACCGTCCCCCATCAAATCAACAGTTCGATCACTGAACGTAATTGATAGGTCAAGCTGTTGATGTTCTTTCGACAGCTCCAGCAAAGAAGGCAGGATATATCTACGACCAAATGCCGAGGGCAGATCAATCCGAACTCTGCCTGCCGGTACCCGCTGCTCGCTACCCAGTCGACTTTCGGCTTCATCCAGGATCGCCATCGCGTTTTGGCAGTCCGTGAGGTAAGAGTCACCATCGTTAGTCAAACTCACCCGCCTGGTAGTCCTGTGCAACAGCTTTGTTCCCAGGCGAGCCTCAAGGCGCAGGATGCTTTTACTCAGCGCTGAACCGGTCATTCCTAACGCCTGCGCGGCTACGGTGAAGCTACCCGCCTGCGCGACAGAAACGAAATTTCGAATCTCAAAAAATTGGTTCTTGACCATCACCATTGATTCCACGCAGGACTTAGAGATTGGAATTCTAGGGACTTAATCAACGTCTGTGAATCGCTTAGCCTTATCCAACGATACGAAATGAACTTCAAAGGTAAGGACTGAGCAGACATGAACCCAGTAAAGAATCTTCAAGACAAGATTGCCTTCGTACAAGGCGGCTCCCGAGGCATTGGCGCAGCGATCGTGAAACGCCTGGCCAGTGAAGGCGCTGCTGTCGCGTTTACCTATCAATCGTCAACGGTCGCGGCGGAAAAAATAGTCAGTGAGATCGTAGGTGCTGGCGGGAACGCCATCGCTATCCAAGCCGACAGCGCGAATCCAGAATTACTGCAGCAGGCTATCCGTCAGGCAACGGAACATTTCGGCGGGCTGGACATCCTGGTCAACAATGCAGGCATTCTTCCATGGGGCCCTTTGGAAGAACTCACACTCGCGCAGATCGACCTCACACTGGCCATCAACGTCCGCAGTGTCATCATCGCTAGCCAAGAAGCAACCCGTCACATGCGAGCCGGTGGACGCATTATCAATATAGGAAGCATTAACGCCGACCGAACCCCCATCGCTGGTGGTGCTGTTTATGCGATGAGTAAAGCTTCGCTTGTCGGCTTCACCAAAGGTTTGGCTCGCGACTTAGGCCCGCGCTCGATCACGGTCAATAATGTTCAGCCAGGCCCAGTAGAAACTGATATGAATCCGGCCAGTAGCGAAACTGCTGCGCAACTTAAAAAGCTAATGGCACTCGGTCGCTACGGAAAGGATAGTGAAATTGCCAGCTTCGTCGCCTACCTCGCAGGCCCTGAAGCTGCGTACATCACTGGCGCCAGCCTGAGCATTGACGGTGGATTTTCGGCTTAACGCTTAAAACCATTTCAGTGACCGACCTTGCAGCGATGTATGCAGGGGCGGGACAGCTTTGCCGTCATGCTGAGCCTCTCAACAGGCAGGCGCTTTCAACCAGAAGCAGCCTCCTTATCAGCGATCCGGGCGGCAATGCCCATAGATGACCCAGGCAAATCGAACGTCACTGGGCCTGACGCACCGGATAAATACCGGCAAGCCGCGCGATCACCACCCCCACGTAAAAGACGCCTGAAAATTCTTCCACCATCACCAGTGAGCGGGCGTGGTTGGTCAAGGGGATAACATCGCCATAACCGGTGGTCGTAAGCGTCGTGAAGCTGAAATAGATCAGCTTGAAGAAAGTACCGGGGTCTCTGAAATCGAAGTTCCCAGGGCCGAATGAACCCGCGGCGGAAATCTCCACCAGGGCATACATGAAGGACCAGACGAAGGCCAGCATGATGTAGCCCGCCAGCGCACCGTGCAGCTTGTCGGCTGTAATGTGGCCGCGCTTGAGGAGGTAGCGAAGCACGCCGCTGAGCGAAATGGCGAGAGACGTGGCATAGGTTATCCCGGCCAGTTGAAGAGTCGCGACACTCTCAGTCCACAAGGCCGCCCATTGAAGGCCGATCCCGAACAACGCCAGGCACACTTTGAGGATGAACCCCAACCGGGTCTGCCGGGTGGCGAATGCGCCCACCAGCAGCACGGCCGAAAACAGAATGCCGAGCAACAGGCGAGCAAGCAGCCCCTCCTCAAGAAAGGGAAACAGCAGGATCAGCCCCAGCAAGAGCAGCAATAAATAAGTGCAAGGCCCCAGCCCGATCACCATCTGAGCTAAATCCGCCTCGGATTCGGCTTTATCTTGCGGATCTGTCATAGCGGTTTCCCTAATGCCGAAGTCATCCTCGACACCTGACGTTGCACGGGTGAATCCTGATTGGCTTGAGAATAGTTGGGAGTCGCGACTACCTATAAAAGAATTGAACCTGGCAGGTAGCCATAGGGTCGAAAACACCAGTTCGAAGAACTTCACGCTCAAGCACCAAGCTCAATGGCGAGAATGGACGGCAGAGCGCGACCAGCGGGTTTTCCTCAAAGAACGACAAGGACGGACATGGGCATTTTAGATCGGTTGTTTGGTGGACGCTTTACCCTCCCGCCACCTGAGGAAACCAACCTCAGCGCTTCAGCAATCATGAAAGAACTGCGACCCGAGCGAAGCGATCCCACCGAGAAAAAAGCACTCGAGGCTTTTGCCCAAGCGCTGGTAGCGCTCATTCCGGAAAAGGAAGGGGGCAGACTGGTCCGGCGCGTTATGCGCAGATACGCAATGGGAGATGACGCACCCGGTGCCCTCTCGGAAGGGTTTCTGAATGACCCAAAGGGACAAAAACTTGAACACCTCGTTCTCCTCAGCGTGGAGTGGAAGGGTTATGACGTGTTCGAGTATCAAGCGCCCTATTTGGTCAGTGCCAGCGGCGTGAAAGAACCCTACGTTTACGTGAGGCAAGAGGCGTCATCGATGCCAGAGGTTCTCCAACACTTTGATCAGTGGCTGGCGCGGTTCGATAAACGTTATCTCCACCTGGACTGCACGGGTGACAATTACGAAGGTGTGATTGTTGACACCCAGAAGCTGGGAGAAGTCATTGAGTTGGCGCAACGCGCTGGAATCAAAGCCAGCCTCGAGAGCTTCTAGCGATGGCGACTGGCGCAAACAATCGCCAGCCTTGATTCGGCACCTTCAACGGCCTTGAGGTGCCGAACGCGACCTCCCGAGCAGGCTCCCCCCGCTCAGGCCCAGCAACCCTGAGGATGCCCGGTGCGCTCTCAGGTGACGGTCCGCCTTCAACCCATCGCCGCGCTTGATGCCTGTTTGCTATCGCCCTAGATTGTCGGCTTTCATGGAGGATACTGACTGATGGCACGCGTAAGTTTGGTACTGACACCCGGTTTCGCAGACTGGGAATATGCATTCATCGCGGGAACTGGGTCGCCGTTCTACGGGATCGACGTCAGGTTTTTCGCCCCGGCGGCGGGGCAGTTCCACTCGCAGGGTGGATTGCCTGTCACCGTCGACAGCAATCTGCAGCACTGCCTGGACTGGCAATCGGATGTGGTGGTGATCATTGGCGGAACGGTCTGGGAAGGTGCCCATGCACCGGATATTTCAGACTTTCTTCAAGCCAGTCGTTCACGTGGCGCGACCATTGCCGGCATCTGTGGGGGAACGCTGGCACTTGCCAGGGCCGGGCTTCTGGACACCGTGCCGCACACCTCGAACACCCCTGAGTTCCTGCAGGACAATGCCCAAGGTTATGCCGGGCACTCGTTCTATCGAAGCAGTCCGCTCGCGGTCGTTGCAGACCGCATCATTACCGCGCCCGGCCCGGCCCCCGTCAGCTTCACCTGCGCAGTGTTCGAGGCGGCCGGGCTGCCTTCAGAGACCCTTGCGCAGTTCAGGTCGATGTTGGCGGCGGAGCATGGCACCGGGGCCGAGTAATCTGTTGTCGGTCAGCAACGCCACCCGCTATGGCTACCGCGCGTCGTGCCTGATCGGCGTCGGGCGGTTGCTGGCTTTCCTGCGGCAAGTCATTTGACCACCACCCATGCACCTCTTAGACAAAGAGCCCGAAAATGTAGGTCAATATCGCCAGAAAACGGGAGTGATTAGCACCAACACAGTCAGAATTTCCAGTCGCCCTAGCAGCATTCCAACGGTCAGTAGCCATTTGGCAGCATCCGGTAATGTTGAAAAATTACCGGCCGGCCCAATGATCGTGCCAAGCCCCGGCCCGACGTTACACACCGCAGTAGCGGCGCCGCTCAATGCGGTTGTCCAATCCAGTCCAATGAGAGCCAGGCCCAAGGCGATGGCGGCAATCGTGATGGTGAAAAAAAACGAGAAGGTCAAAAGCGAGCGCACGATCTCCTCATCAATGGGATGACCGTTGTATTTCTTCTGAATCACGGCTCGAGGATGGATCAACTGCTTCAAACTACTGACCAGCAGTGCGGCAGCCACCTGAAAACGGAAGATCTTAAGACCGCCTGCAGTGGAGCCGGAACATCCACCGACAAAGGTCAGATAGAAAAACAGCAAGACAGCGAAGCTGCCCCACAAGGTGTAGTCACCCACTGCAACTCCGGTGGTCGTGACGACCGAGGTCACATTGACTGCCACGATACGAAACGCATCCCACCATCCGTAATCGCTGTGAAAACACAGCCAGGTACCCACCGCCAGCGATGTGACGAGCAAGAACCCAATAAATCCGCGTACCTGGTGATCCTTGATCAGCGCACGCCGATTGCCCCGCAATGTCGCGACATACAAGGTGAAAGGCAGGCTGCCCAGAATCATGATGGCCACCGCCACCCAGTGAATCGCGGGTTGTGTCCAATGCCCAAGTGAGGCGTCCGACGTTGAGAACCCCCCCGTAGAGATCAACGACATTGCGTGGTTGACCGCTTCAAATGGCGTCATTCCAGCGAGCCAGAGTGCCAGAGCGCCGATGCCGGTAAGCCCCAGATAGAGCAAAAGGATGTACTTGGCCGCCACATGGGAACGTGGCGTCACTTTCTCCGACCAGTCTGAGGACTCCGTCTGGAACAGGCGCATGCCGCCTACTCGCAACAGCGGAAGGATCGCCACAGCCATGCCGATAAAACCGATACCTCCCAACCAATGCAGCATGGAGCGCCATATCAACAAACCGGGAGATGCGGTATCCAGACCGGTGATTACAGTCGAGCCTGTGGTGGTGATGCCGGACATGGTTTCAAAAAACGCGTCGGTGTAGCTGATATCGCTGATGAACACCATTGGCAACGCTGCGAAGGTGCACACAACCACCCAACTGCCAGTCGTCAGCAGGTACATATCCCTGGGACGCAGCTGGCCGGTATCCGGGCGTCCTCGCACGATCAACAGGAGGCCACAGATAAAGGTAATCAAACTCGACCAGAGAAAGGCCGACAGATCGTCGCTACGCTCATAGGCCACCAGTGTGATCATGGGAATAGCCATGCTTATGGCCAGCGTGATCAGAAAAATGCCTAGGATGAAGCCGATAAGTCGAATTGCAGCGAGGGACATAACAGAGCGTTCCAAATGATCACCGCGCAGTATTAGATACCGATACTCAAGCCCCCGTAAATTTTACGTAAAATTTCTACCGGCAATCCCCCGGACTGCATACGCCAGAGGATTTTCAATGAGCCCGTGTTCACCATCGAACGTGGTCAAACGATCGCCGATCTGCATTAGCCAAAAAAGTTCGTCGTGGGGTAGACAGGTAACTACACGCCGACCCCGTGATTGCACCCGCTAGTTACCCCGCCCTCCCCCAAACGACCACTCATCGCCGGCCGTCGTGGTGATGACCACCATGACGTCCTCCGCGTTCAGGCCCGTCGAACGCCCCAACTTCTCGACCAGGTCGCGGTAAAAACCCTGCTTGGTCTCGACACTTCGTGGACGGCCTGCGGTGATCGCGATGAGCACAAAGTCATGGCTGCGCGGCCCGCCCAAGTAGTGCGGATCAAATATCAGCTCGCCGACCTCATGCTGGTGTATGACCTGGAAACGGTCTGCCTTCGGCACTTCGAAGCTCTCGACCAAGGCATCGTGCAACCCCTCGGACAACGCCTGTAAATACTCGAGCGACTTCCCGCGGTGCAGTGAAATTCGTGCAAAGGGCATCAGCGGTTACTCCTGGTGTTCTGCAAGGCAAGCCTGAAGTTCACTGAGCACATTCAGCGCCGAAGCCGCCGTCGGCCAACCGGAATAAAACGCCAGGTGGGTGATGACTTCGGCCAGTTCGTCGGCACTCAACCCGTTATCCAGCGCACGTTGCAAATGGAACGGCAATTGCTCGAGCCGGTACAGCGCCACCAGCGCGGCCACCGTCGCCAGACTGCGCTCACGAGGCCCCAATTGCGGGCGTGTCCACATGTCGCCAAACAATACGTTGTCGGTCAGTTCGGCAAACTTCTGCGGGTAGCTGCTCTGCTGTTCCCGCCCCGTGACCCTCGATGCACTCATGATGTTTTCCCCCGAATGTCCCAATTGACGGGGGCAAACTATCAAGTCGCGACAATGCCGAATATCAGATTTAATGGCACCCATCATCCCGAATTAGTGGACCATTTCATGCGCCGCCCAACCTTCGACCTCGACGTACTGCGCACCTTCGTCACAGGCGTGGAGTTCAACAGTTTTGCCAAAGCGGCGGATCGCCTCGGTCGGTCGACGTCTGCCGTCAGCGCTCAATTGAAGAAACTCGAGGAGCAGATCGGCACGCCGGTACTGGCTAAATCCGGTCGCGGACTGGTCTTGACCCCCACGGGAGAAGCCCTGCTCAGCCATGCCCGTCGGCTGCTGGAGCTGAACGACGGCATCTTCCAGACCCTGCGTGAAAGAGAGACTGCCGGCAGCCTCTGCTTCGGGCTTCAAGAGGACTTTGGGGAACACTTCCTGAGCGAAATCCTGCGGCGCTTCGTCCAGACGTACCCGAGAGTGAAACTGGAGGTCCGGATCGCCCGTAATGCCGAATTGCTGGCGCTGATCCAAAGCGCCGATCTTGACCTGGCCCTGACCTGGGACACCGGGCACCAGTCGCCCTATGCCACGCGTCTGGGCGAGACACCGATGCACTGGATCGGGGCCCGCGATACGCCATTGCTGGGGGCCCTTGAAGCATCACCGCTGCCCTTGATCATGTTCGACGCGCCGTGCGTCATGCGCAGCGCCGCCACCCAGGCGCTGGATGCCGCGCAAATACCCTGGCGGATCGCCCTCACCAGCCCTAGCGTTGGCGGCATCTGGGCGGCCGTCACCGCCGGGTTGGGCCTGACCCTGCGCACCCGCATCGGCCTGCCGAGCCATCTCACTGTGGTTGCCGGCTTACCCCCCGTGCCAAGCCTTGGTTATGTGCTCCACAGCAATGGCGATGACCCCACGCCGGCCGCCCGCCAATTGGCCGCATTGATCAAAACGAGCCTGCAAGAACAGGCGTTTCGTTTCACGATGGCCAAGTAATCGACGGTACCCAAGGGTTCAGTTCGAGCGATACGCACAACAGGCGAGACACCGATCCACGGCCGACAAGGCCCTAGCCGGTGTCAGCCCTTGGTCAGATCAACCAACGGCGTCTGCCGCACCTCGGTCTCCCGCTCACCCTGAATCTCGCTCACCCGCTTCAAGGCCTTATCCACGGCCGCCTTGTCCGCCAACAAGCTGTAGCTGATGCGGAACTGCTTGTGCTCCTTGGGCCCAATGGTGGGGACCAGGTTCAGGGGCCGCTGATAACGGCGGTTGTAGGAAAAACTTGTTCCCGGCTCCAGCCCCGTGACATAGCCCTGGCCTTGGGTATCGGTGTTTTTCCACAGGGAAAACACCGGCAGTGTCTGAGTATTGAAGCCAACCGAAACGCCCAGGCTGCCGGCCTTGTTATGCAGCACGGTCAACGTATCGCCCTTGGCATCGGCATACGGCACCACGTTGTAAACCGTTTCGTCGTAGTCCTTGGTCGGTGCGCGGTAGGTTTGCCACTCGGGCAGATCGCCCTTGGCCTTGTCGTTGAACGGCGACACCTGTTTCACCGGCGCGGCGAAACGAGCGCCCTGCTCCAGGAACGGCGTACTGAAGTTACTGTGATACAGCGCCTGGTATTCCTTCGGATAGTCGCCGTTGTTGGTCAGGGTGTCGTTGAGGGCGAACACTACGCTGCCGGGTTCGGTGACCAGTTCGGTCGCGACGGAGAAGTCGACCTTCTTGAACGCCTGCTCTTTCAGTTCGCCGCGCAGGGTGATGGCGTACGGCGGTTTTTCATCGATGTGCAGGGTGACTTTGTTCGCAGGAATGTTGGCGGCCCGACCGTGCAGGGTCAGCAGTTCGCCGTTGTCGACGCCGGGATGGCCGACCCATTCGTACCCGCAGCGGGTGACCAGCTCATTGAAACCTTCCAGCCAGCCCAGACCTCCGCGGCCATTGAGTTCGATGAAGGACGGATTGACCACTTCCTTGACCGGCGAATCCCAGCCCATGCGCACATCGCCGACCGAGGCCTGCAAGACGTTCATGCCGCGAGTCGGCACTACCGAGAGTTTCATCGTGCCGTTATCGATGTCGACGATGCTGACACCCTCCTGCCGACCGCCGTGCAAGGTGCGCAGGGTAACGCTGAAGGGGGTGTCGGTTTTTATGCCCAGTTGCTGGCTGGTGATCTGCCAGCTCTGGGCGGCTTTGTCGGTGTCGAGCAGAACGTAATCCCAGGCCATGGCCTGGGAGGCAGCGGACAGTGCGCTGAGGGCAACAACGAGTTTGAGCGGGGTCATGGCAGCAGCCTTTCTTGGAGTTGTGCCATTTTTATAAACGCGATGAAACGTTTCAGCAAGCTTAAAAAGCGGCACAGCGCCGGCAATGAATCGATTCATGATCGCCGCCCCACTCCGATCTTGTGGTCGAAGGGCTAGGCGATCCTGCTGACATTCACATAGTCTGTACCGCCTGCCGACGGCTGTAGGCTTATTCAAACCCCACCGGCGGGACGAAAACATAAGGAGTGTTTCAGATGCTGCGAGTGGATTGGCTCGATAATCAAATGGATAAATGCGGCCTGATGGCCGAATGGATTTATCGGGAATTCAGTTACGAGTTTGCGCAACAATCTCTTTCGAGTTGGCAACAGGAATTCGCTGAAGGACAGCGTGATGGCAGTTGGAAGTGTCTGATCGCAACAGAACAAGACCAGTTGCTGGGCGGCGCCACGCTTGCCAGTAGCGACCTCTCTGACCGACCCGATCTAGGCCCATGGCTTGCGTGTGTTTTCACCGCCCCTGAAGCCAGGCGCAGAGGGCTCGCAACGCAGTTGATCGAAGGCATCTGCAGCCATGCAAAAGATGCTGGATTCACGACCTTGTACTTGCACACCCACAGCCAGAGCCATTACTACACAAAGCTCGGCTGGACGGTGTTGGAGCGCTTTGAGGTTTGGGGCAAAGAGCACTGCCTCATGTCGCGGAGTTTGTAGCCAACGCCGACTTCGACATTCCTGGGCTGACGCCACCCACCTGGCAGTCTCTGTTGGATCATGAGTACGAGCCGTGGGTGCGCCAGCCAAAAACCCAGCGTGGCGCAGTCCGCTCTTGAATCAGGGTTGCTTGCGGAAGAACAAGGTGATCTGGCCGACCTCCACCCCGAACTTGGTCATGAACGAACGGTTGATCATCGTGTTCTTGTCCATCAGGTACATCCAGTCGTCCAACTGAACCTGATACACCTCGCCGTCCACCGGTAGGCTCAGCACGTATTTCCAGCGCAGTGTATTGCCTGCCACCTCACCCAGCGCCTCGCCCACCACGTCGCCAGCGGTTCCGCGCCATTGACTGGAGCCAACCGGGGTCAACGTCCACACTCGTTTTTGCCGGGTACCGTCGCTGTACGTAAACGATTCGTCGAGTATCAGCTTGCTGCCTTCGGAGTGGCCAATGATCTCCACATGGAAGCGCTTGGCAACCAGGCCAGAGCGCTTTTGAAACATACCCCAGGCTTCAACCCGACCCTCGAAGAATTCTCGCAGCTCAAGCGTGGGCGTCTCCTGGCTGTAGCTTTGCACATCCACCGGGCTGCAACTTGCAAGGCCAAGACACAGCAGCAGTATCCCTATCTTCAACATGTGCATTTCCTCAGCGGTCTCAGGGTTTAGCTGCACCCAGCAATTGGGCGCGCAGCTCCGGGTTGCGTGTTCGGGGGTCAAGCCATATCGAAAAAAAGGCTTTGGCGAACGCAACATCGCTCACCACATGCCGAAGGTGCTCTCCGACGTAAAAGCGCGCGCCCTCCCTCGGCATATAAACGCCGGTGATGCGGTCACCGGCACGCACATCGACAAACGCCTGGAACATCTCCGACTCCCAGCGGGCCATCAGCTCGGCATCCAGGCCGTTGGGCGACAAGCGACGGATTTCCTTGAGGCTGGCCTCAACCAGATCATCGCGACTGATAGCGCGCCGGTAGGTCAGCTCCAGCGCAAAAGGCACATCCGCCCCCAGGGTTTCACCGGCAATCAGGCGTGAGCTCCAGAACTGCGCGCTGTAAATGGAAAACCCGAACACGCGCAACTCCCCGGAACCCAGCCGGCGAGCATTGGGAATAGCCTCGCGCCAATCAGCAAACAGTTCTGCGCTCTGGAGCATCAGAACAAAACAGATAGCGTGGCGGATAAAGCGGCCCGTCTGCCTGGTCATGCAAAGCCCTCGATATGACGCAATCGGCACCTTTAAAAGTTATACCAAATGCTTATTTTGTACAGGAAATATCTCAAACTCGACTGCCCCCACCAAAACGGACGGCAGCGATCCCGGCGAAATGACTTAATTACGATGGATTTGAAGACGATCTACGCCGAAAAAAGAGGTTAGTGCGAGGAAGGTTTTGACGAAAATACTCCATCCGCGAGGGGGGCCAGGGGCTGGCTTCGGCACGCGTTAATGAGCCGGTAGCGTCGCCTGGTGATCTGGCGTCAGCAATAGGGGCTGGAAATGGCGATTATCAGCGGGCTTTTTAGGCCTTATCTGCACAAAACATATACAAACGCATCCGATAGGTACAACAAAAAGGCGATGACCACTCACGCCTTCCTTTGACGGTGAATGCCCGCGCTGCGCTTGGAAAACAAAGCCCCGGCGGCGATTTGTTGAGATTTGCAGTGATCGGTATCAGGCACCACGAGTGGGTCGCGCATAGCAGCGCTGGCTTTTTCGATGTGCTGGTTCAAACCCAATATTCTGTCGTTCAGCACATTTTCACTCCCGCGGGCGTTCACTCATGAAACTTGCCAGCGAGCAAAATTGCGGTATAGCGCTGCCATACGCTCAATACAGAATCTGTAATGGGTCGATTGCGATGGGTCGTTACAGGCAGCAACCGGCCAATAGCGGTCTATCGACAACGGCACACACAGTGTTGAAAATGAGCCCGGCTCTCAGCGCCTGCCGTCTATCAACAATTTTCAGGGAAGAACCATGCAACCATCACTCAATCGGATAATGCTGTACGTCAGAAATGTTCAGGAGACTTGCGATTTTTATCAGCGCCATTTCGGCTTTGTCAGCGAGCGTGATGCTGATGACCGGGTCGTCGAATTGAGGTCTGCGAACGGCGGTGCGATTCTAATGGTTCACCTAGCGGCAAAAAGCGTCAAGACAGGCCAAGTCACCGTCAAACTTGTCTTTGACATCGAGGATGTCGATGGCTTTAAGGAAAAATGCCTGACGCAAGGACTGAAGTTTGGAGCCACACACAAGGCCGACGGCTATACCTTCGCTAATGCCAAAGACCCCGACGGCAATTCGATTTCCATTTCTAGTCGAGCGTTTGCCGCACCCTAAAACTAGTCACTGCTCCATCTGGAGTTGTGAGTCTGCTGATGACGTTTTCTGCCTCTCGCGACGGGCAGAAAACGGCCAAAAGCGGACATGCTCATGTCAACTACGCCCAGCACACTGGCTCTAATTATCCCGGCGTCGTTCTGGTTGGAGGCAAGTCTGCTGTCGATTCACGACTCGCCGCCAACAAGTCTCACTCTGTGGCAGTCAGACGGTCCAAGTTTTTGACCGTTTGATGAGCGAACATCAATCGGCATCAGAGGCTGGCCGGACTCGTTGTCTATCAGCACGGAACGCGTCTCCTGCGGCTTGAACAGGAAACGTTCGCCCCACTGCCTGAGACTTATCACAACTGGAAAGATCTCCCTTCCTTTTTCCGTAAGGACGTACTCCTTGTAGGCACTGCCATCTGACGCCGGTCGAATGTCGAAAACGCCGACCTCAACCAGCGTCTTCAGTCGCGATGCCAGAATATTCTTGGCCACGCCCAAGCTCTTTTGGAATTCGCTGAACCGGCGAATGTCGTCAAAAGCGTCGCGGATGATCATAAGCGACCAACGATCCCCAATGGCCTCCAGCGTCCTTGCTACCGGGCATTCGCTGCTGTGTGGTGAGGCATATTCTTCCATCTTTTTGACCTTGTGCGGTGTGGGGTGGCCAAGTCTGTCCACCAGTCTGGCGCAATGTGGTTGCAATTTAAAACCTGATGCGGCAACAATGAAATCTAGTTTCTAATTAAAACCAGATTAGCACCATGGAGGTGCACATGACAGCAGATGCCGACTCAGTCACCAAGCGGTTCTCCAGACATCCTTCGCAATTGCTGCATTCAGATACCGCTGAGAGCAGCAGCTGCGACCGCTCTCCAGGGCTTTCTCCGGCGCTGACGTTATTGTTATCTATCACCTGCGCACTGACCGTAGCCAACGTTTACTTCGCGCAACCGTTACTCGACTCAATGGCACTCAGCCTGGGTGTGGCCTCATCAATGATCGGCGTTGTGGTGACGGCCACTCAGGTTGGTTACGCGTTGGGGTTGCTGTTCATAGTCCCGCTGGGCGATTTGATAAACCGCAAGCGGCTGATTCTGACGCAGGTACTGCTGTCGGCGGCGGCGCTCGCGGCGGTCGGTGCGGCACAGCAGTGGCTGGCCCTGTTGGGCGCCATGATCATGATGGGCTTGTTGGCAGTGGTCGTTCAGGTATTGGTGGCATACGCGGCCGCGCTGGCAACACCCTCACAACGCGGGCAATCAGTCGGGACAATAACCAGTGGAATTGTCCTGGGCATTCTTCTGGCTCGGTTTACCTCTGGCCTGATTGCGGACATCGCGGGCTGGCGCGCCGTTTACTTCGTGTCCTCAGGATTGATGCTGACCATCGCGACGGTGCTGTGGAAAGTGGTTCCTGTCGCGGCGGCGCCAAGGCACAAAGATTCCTACCTGGCGCTCATCAGTTCACTCTTCAAACTATTCATCACCGAACGCACCTTACGCACCAGGGGCCTTCTGGCTTTACTGATCTTTGCCGCGTTTTCCGTGCTGTGGACATCCATGGTGCTGCCACTGAGCGCACCGCCGCTGTCGCTTTCACACACGGCCATCGGCCTGTTTGGATTGGCCGGCGTCGCCGGCGCCCTTGCTGCCAGTAAAGCCGGTCGCTGGGCCGATCAAGGCCTGGGGCAGCGAGTGACCGGTATTTCGCTGGGGCTCCTGACACTGTCCTGGTTGCCCATCACGTTTGCCGAGACGTCCCTCATCGCACTGGTCTGCGGCGTAGTCTTGCTCGACTTCGCGGTGCAAGCAGTGCACGTCACCAACCAGAGCCTCATTTTTGCTGCACGACCCGACGCCCAAAGTCGCATGGTCGGCGCCTACATGTGCTTCTACTCGGTCGGCAGCGCACTGGGAGCCGCAGCGGCGACCCAGGTTTATGCGCTTTGGGGCTGGATTGCAGTAAGCCTGCTGGGCGCCTTGATCAGCGCTACTGCCCTGGTGCTGTGGTTTTTCACGTTTCATTTTTCAACAACCCATCAAGGAAGATCAGCATGAGAGCCAGGCACCTACTGCTCGCAATCTCGATTACTGCCATATGGGGCTTGAATTTCTCGGTTATCAAACTGGGCCTCACCAGTGTTGACCCGCTGATTCTTGCTGGCATTCGCTTCACGCTTTGCGCACTTCCAGCGATCTTTTTCATTCCGAAACCCGATGTGCAGTGGCGCTACCTCATTGGTTACGGTCTGGTCTTCGGTATCGGACTTTGGGGCGTCGTTAACCTTGGTATTAAGTCTGGTCTTTCCGCAGGGATCGCTTCGCTTGTGCTTCAGTTCAGCGCATTTTTCACCATCCTGCTGGGCTCATGGATATTCAAGGAAGCGATTTCCCGCTACCAACTTGCGGGTATGGGTATCGCCTCCTGTGGTTTGTTGAGCATCATCTCAATTGTTGATGGGACAGTAACGACGGCCGGGCTGGTATTGGTGCTGATGGGAGCGGTCGCCTGGAGTGCAGCCAACGTGATCAACAAAAAAGCGAAGACCACCCAGGTCTTCGCTTTCCTGGTGTGGTCCAGTGCGTTTTCACCCATCCCTCTTTTCGCGCTGGATTACGCTGTTAACGGATCGACGGGTTACAGCGCACTGGTGAATCAACTCGACTACCGCGCCGTCCTGTCGATCCTGTTCCAGGTCTACCCCAATACACTGTTCGGCTACTGGGTGTGGAATTCACTTCTGAAACGATATCCAGTGTCTACAGTCGCGCCATTGTCGTTATTGGTGCCGGTATTCGGACTGCTTGGTTCAGTCATGATTTTCAGTGAGAGCCTGTCAGCCAACAAAATCGTTGCAGTGGTTCTAATTGTGTCGGGTCTTGGCGTCGGCTTATACGGACAACGCGTCCTCAGTGCGGTGCTCAAGCGTTCTGACCGATGCCCATCGTGATGTAACAGCATGAGCTGGAGATCTTCTGAACACTGCTGAAACCCACCATGGATTCAGTCGATATAGATGACAGGCTAAAGGGTCGCCAGGTGCCCTTCGCGACAGGCAGCAATCGGCCACTTTGCGCTTGCTTTCAATGTCAGTTAGGGGTCGTTTTCTGCCTCTCGTGACGGGCAGAAAACGGCCAGAGGCGGTCATCAAGTGTCTAGATAAGCCGGGACGGTTCAATGCTTCAACTTTTTGACTCAGTGGCGATAACGGCGCCGACGATAATCAGCAGTGCGGGAATAATCAGGATCGGGCTGGCATGGCTTTGCCCTATGGCCACCAGCAGCAGGGTCGAGATCAGGGGGGCCAGATAGGAGAGAGCGCCGAGCATCGCCAGGCTGCCGTGCTTGGTGGCGTGGTCCCAGGCGAAAAACGCCAGGCCCACCGGCCCCAGGCCAAGGCCGACGATGGCCGCCCATTGCCCGGTGCTTGGAATGACCGCGGTTTCAAACGCCAGATGGCAGACCAGGCCGGCCACTGCGACGAGGCCACAGATGCCACCAATGATGCTGCTTGGCACGTCGCTGAAGCGGCGGTTGATCACCGAATAGGACGACCAGACCAGCGCGCAGGCGAAGGCGGCCAGGTAACCGGCTACCGGCATGGCGGCGGCTTCACCCGAGGCGCGCTGTTGCATGATGAACGCCGTACCGGCCAACCCCAGCAGCGCGCCGAGCAATTGGCGTTTGCGCAGCCGTTCCCCCGCGCTGAAGGCCGAGAGCAGCACAATCAACAATGGCCACAGGTAGGCAATCAGACTCGCCTCGGTAGCCGGGGCAGCCTTGAGGGCGAAAAAATACAGCGCGTGGTAGGCGAATATCCCGAGAAAACCGACCGCCCATACCGACCAGGGCTGACGCCAGCTGCGAAACCCCGCCATGCCGTTGCGGCCAAGGATGCACAGGCTCGCCACAAACGCAACGGCAAAACTCAGGGTCAGCAGTTGGAAGGGCGGAATGCCTTCGGTGAGGCTGGTCAGCAACGCCAGGCATGACCACAGGAACACCGCGATCACGCCGATGGCGGTGGCCGAGGCTGCGGCTCTGACAGACACCTGTGTTTTGGCAGTGTGCGTCGCTTCGGTCATCTACGCCCCGTCTGATTTATCCTTGTCAGTGGGGCAATGATAGAAAGGTCCGGCCGGGCGGGTATTGATGAGCACTGCTGAAGATTTGTTCAGGCCTGCCGGACTCAACTTACCCGCGAACTTCGGCGCACCGCGGCCGGGGTCAGGTCGCGGTTCTTTTTCAGGGCGTGGGTGAGTGCGCTTTGATCGGCATAACCGACGCGGTGGGCGATCTCGGTGATCGACAGCGCGGTTTCGCACAGCAAGTCGATAGCACGGTTGAGGCGCAAGGTGGCGATATGCGCAAAAGGCGTGCTCTTCAAATGCCGAGCGAACAGTACGTAGAGTCGCCGCTCGCTGGTACCTGCCACCCGTGCAATCTCCATGGCGCTGAGCCGGCTGTCCAGATGGCTTTCGATGTAAGCGAGAGCCCGTGCCAGGGTGAACTGACCATGCTCAGGGATGATTCCGGGCGGTAGCGTCAGCGAAGACAGCAGCAAAGTACTCCAGGACTCCGCCACCTGAGGTGAACTGGTCAGCAGGGGTGCGCTGCGGCTGGCGTATTCGAGTAAATGGCGGATTTCCGGGCGTACCGGGAAAAAGCGTTTGCCGGCCAGGAGTCTGGTCGACAGGTCGACATTCTTGGGCCCGCCGAAGGTCGTCGCCGGCACGTCGAGCACCAAAAAGGTATTGGTCTTTTGCGCCAGAAACGCATGGCGAGCACCGGCAGGAATTACCAGGCCCTGACTCCAGTCGACCTTGCCGCCCCGACCGTCGACTTCGATGTCCATGGAGCCGGACTGCGGCAGCACGAGCTGATGAAAGTCGTGATCGTGCAGTTCGACTTGGCCCGAATACGAACGAAGGGCCAGTGAAACCGCTGGGTTGTCGTGACTGCCCATAGCGCATCTCCGTTGGCTCAGTTTCACATCATGCCTGAGTCAGAGAGCCCGGTGCCACTCCCGCGAGCGCTCAGGAGAGATGCGACGGGTCATCGTTTTCCAATGACTGCCCGGTCGTTATTCCTGCTTGATTGACTGGAAAAGGGGACGAAAAAGGGGACATTCATTAGCCTCCCCAAACGACCGCTCTTGGCCGATTCTGTTGAAAAAGTCGGCCATGGTTTCCACGGTAGAGAAGTATGCGTTTGAGATTGAAATCTTCACGTTGAGCAGAGGATTCGCGGCTCAGATTTCGCATAGCGACGCGCAAAAAAGGCATGTTGAGCAGTCAGTACGTGGGCAGTCTGGAAGTACCGACTTTTTCAACAGAATCGGCCAAAAGCGGGCGTTCGCTAATAATGACCCAGTAGCGCTGCGATGACTCACTCAGCGCAGAGGGGATCTGCTTAACGTTTTCCGCAGGTAGCTTGCTGACGAAGGGCACAAATGCTTGAACTGAGCTGTCTGGGAAATTGCGACAGGTGCCTTATCCCTATCAAGCCGTTCGTACCCGTTGGCCGTGAAAAAATCAACAGCACTTTGGGTCAACAAATGCAGTCGGTCTGCGCCTCGGGAGACCGCGTATTGTTCCAGTTCCGACAACACCGCCGAGCCCAGTCCTGCTCCACGATGCTCCTCGCAAACGACCATAGATCGCAATAGTAGATCGGGACCAGTACCCTCCAACCCTCCGTAAGCAACCATTTCCCCATCCACGTCGAATCGGTAAAACTGTCGCCCGGGATCGCTCACATCATCGTAGGGCAATCCAGCTTGACTCAGGGACGCGCGGAGCTGATTCAAACCGCTCGCTTCTACTTCAATCATCTGCATTTTCAGTGCTCTTATAGGCTCTCTGATACTCAATGCTAGCAGGCTCAATCCTTATCACCGATCAATCGACGACGGCACCTGAATTCGTCCGCTTTGGGTCGTTTTCAGCCGGTCGCGACAGGCAGAAATCGGCCAGAAGAAGACATCAGGTGTGTCTGAGAATTAGAGGCGATTGAGGGCTGAAAAATCCTATATCAGTAAGAACTGATAGCGGCAATTTGCTGCATATCAAGACGTGTTTCGGCTTGAAGATTCAAAAGGATCATCAAACGACGGATTTTCTAATCCTCCCTGACAAAAGGAGGAATGGCGATGAACCGTTTCCTCAACCACTGATGAAGCTCGGCTACGGCCCGCGATACTTGCCCACGGTGGGGGCAGGCGAAACTCAGAGGGTACACGTCACCGGGAAAATCAGTCAGCAGCACCACGAGCCTTCCCGCTTGCACATCGACGCTGACATCCAGCCAGGACTTGTAGGCGATACCTTCACCTTCCAGTGCCCAGCGGCGCACCACATCGGCATCATCGCTAAACAACGGGCCGGCGACTTGCACCGTTTGCGTGCCCAATTGCCAGCGGTCATGCAGTCGGCCGCTTTGTAGGTAGGGCAGGCACGTGTGACGCAATAGGTCTTCTGGCGTTCGTGGCGCGGTACGGCGTGCCAGATAGTCCGGCGACGCCACCAGTACCCGGCGGTTCAATGGAACTAGGGGCAGGGCAATGTAGTTAGCGTCTTCGTTCAGGCCATAGCGGATGGCCACGTCCACCGGGTCGCGAAACAGGTTGCTCACTTGATCGGAGAGCAGAAAGCGTAGGTTCAACTCAGGATGCAGGTGCCGAAAATCCGTGAGCCACGGCAGTAAGATATTGCGTCCCAGATCAGACGGGGCGGCGATCTGCAGGGTACCGCGCAGTGGTGCATTGTCACCGCGCAGGTTCGCCCGTCCTTGCTCCAGGTGCTCGAGCACTGACCGAGCTGTGGGCAAGTATTGCTCGCCTTCAGCGCTGAGGCGCAGGCTGCGCGTAGTACGGGTAAATAGGCGCACCCCCAACTCCCGCTCCAGCCGCTTAATAGCGGCTGAAACCTGCCCCGGCAGCAAATCAACTTCGACCGCCGCTGCGGTAAAGCTGCCCAGGGCGGCGCTGCGCAGGAACAGCCCAAGATCATCGATACGAATCATTTTCCCTCCAGCAGTGAAAGTGTTACTGCATTGTGTTGATTTTTCTTTGTAGTGGGAAAGGTAAAGATGCACGCAACCCCATCATCAATGAGTTGTCATGAAAGCCATTGCCTTTACGGAGCACGGTCTACCTATCAACGACCCGCGCTCCCTCCAAGACGTGAACATCGCCGCACCTATGCCAGGCCCTAGGGATTTACTGGTGGAAGTGGAAGCGGTTGCGGTCAACCCGGTGGACACCAAAGTCCGTTCCGGTAGCTTCGCCAAAGAACCGAAAATACTCGGCTGGGACGCGGCCGGCACCGTGCGGGAAGTGGGCGCCGACGTCAGTTTGTTCAAGCCTGGCGACAAGGTCTACTACGCCGGCTCGCTGACCCGGGCAGGCAGTTACAGTGAACTGCAGGTAGTGGATGAGCGCATTGTCGGGCACCGGCCGCAGTCATTGAGCGCTGCCCACGCTGCTGCCTTACCGCTGACATCGATTACAGCCTGGGAATTGTTGTTTGATCGTCTAGGCGTCAGCGAAGGCGGCAGCGATGGCGATGTATTGCTGGTAGTCGGTGCTGCCGGCGGTGTGGGGTCGATGCTGGTACAACTGGCTCACGAGCTGACCGGCATGACCGTGATTGGTACCGCTTCGCGCCCGGAAACCGCTGACTGGGTCAAGCGCATGGGCGCCGACCATGTGATCGACCATCGCCAGCCGATGCTGGCCCAATTGCAGGTTCTGGGGATTGGCGAGGTCAGTTATGTGGCCAGCCTGACGCACACCGAGGAGCACCTGGCGCAGTTGATCGAAGTGTTGCGCCCTCAGGGTCGCCTGGGGGTGATTGATGATCCACGCAGCCTGGATGTGATGCCACTCAAGCTCAAGTCTTTATCCCTGCATTGGGAACTGATGTTCACCCGCTCACTGTTCGAAACCCCGGACATGATCAACCAGCATCACCTGCTCAATCGCATTGCCCAACTGATCGACCAAGGCATTTTGCAGACCACACTGGGTGAGCATTTTGGGGTCATAAATGCCGCCAATATGCGCCGCGCCCACGCGCTGGTCGAAAGCAACAAAGCGTGGGGCAAGATTGTTCTAGAGGGCTTTGCATGAACACCTTAATCAGATCGATGGGCTTATCGTTACTGGTGTTGTTGATCGGCGGATGCGGCAGCCAACACCCAACCCTTTCTTCTGACGGAACTACCACTATGCAAAAATCATTGATATCCATCGCCGTACTCAAGGCCAAGCCAGGCAAACAGCAGGCGCTCAAGCAAGGCTTGTTGGCGTTGGTTGAACCAACGCGCACCGAGCCCGGTAATCTTGACTATGTGCTGTTTGAGCTGCGCGATGAACCCGGCACTTTCTACATGCGCGAAGCGTTCAAGGACCAGGCGGCCCTCGATGTGCATTTTGCAACGCCGTACTTCAAACAATTTGCGGCAACCGCCGATAGTTTGCTCAAGGAGCCTTTGCAACTGATCTTCCTTGAGCAGGTCTCGAACTGAGACAGCCTCGTTTCACATGCCGTCTTGTGAATCGCTCCTGATTTCTCAGACACATCGAATGTCTGCTCCTGGCCGTTTTCTACCTCTCGCGACAAGCAGAAAACGGCCGATTCTATTAAAAACAGTCGGAACGCCTGCTTTACACGCCCCCACCTGAAATCCGACTCCGGAAGCCTCTCCAAACCATAAAAACGTCAATCTCCAACACCTACTTTTCTGATACGCAAACCAGACCGACCTTTTCAACAGAATCGATCAAAGTCGGTCTCCCCTCCCCAGCAAGCAATCCTGGTCCAAAACAAAACCCCAGGTTATCTACCGATATCAATCCACGCCGCTGCAGGCCGGCGGGCTTTGTCCATTCGTCTGTTCTTGCGGTCAACAGCTGAATGAGGTGCGCATCCAAAGTAGCACCACCTATGCTTAGCACAGCCCTCTTTAGAAGACGTCGTGTTCCATGCCTGAAGCCCGTGCCGGCAGGTTATTGACCTAGAGGCTGCGTGCTCCAGCTGCCCATCCTGAACAGGCGGGTCATCGATGTATCAGAACTTAGCGCTGCTTGCCGCCTTCCTCCTGACCTACAGCATCTTTGCGGGGCGCCTGGAGTCCAGTCTGCTCAATGGCCCGCTAATGTTCATGCTGGCCGGTCTGATTCTCGGCCCGGCCGTTCTGGGCATTATGCAACTCCAGATTGACAGGTATGGCCTCAAGTTCCTGGCGGAGCTGACACTGGCGATTGTTCTGTTCAGCGATGCGGCCAACGCCGACCTGAAGGTCCTGCGGGCCAATGAAGGACTTCCGTTGCGCTTGCTGATGGTGGGGCTGCCCCTGACCATCGCAGCGGGTTGGCTCGTCGGCATATGGCTGTTCCCACAGGTTCCACCGTTGGAAATAGCAATACTGGCGACCCTTCTGGCGCCCACCGATGCGGCGCTCGGCAAGGCGGTGGTGAGCAACCCCCAGGTTCCCGCGTCCGTGCGTGAAGGGCTAAACGTTGAGAGCGGGTTGAATGACGGAATCTGCGTCCCCGTGTTGCTTGTGTTTTTGGCATTGCTGGTTGAACAACAGACACAGTCCCCCCTCTCACTGGCGTTCGAGTTAGTCATCGAGGAGCTGGGCATCGGTGCATTGATCGGTGTCAGCCTGACGCTCATCGCCTGGCGGTTGCAGCGCTACTCCGCAAAACACCAATGGCAAACGCCCATGTGGTCACAGTTGACCCTGCCCGGGCTCGCCATTCTGTGCTTTGCCACCGCGCAGACACTGGGTGGCAGCGGGTTTATCGCCGCGTTCGTCGGTGGGTTGCTCGCCAGCTTTCTGTTTACCGAGCAAAAGCACCAGATGCTCAAGGCCAGCGAAGAGTTCGCCAGCCTGCTATCGGTCATCACTTGGGTCGTATTTGGCGCACTGGTGATCCCTTGGGCCTGGAGCAGTCTCACCCTGAACATCTGGCTTTACTCGGTGCTCAGCTTGACCGTGATTCGCATCCTGCCCGTGCTGATCAGCCTGGTGGGAACACGCTTCGATTTCGAAACCCGCCTCTTCATCGGTTGGTTCGGCCCACGAGGCCTGGCCAGCATTGTCTTCGCCGTCATGATATTGGCCTCCCCTCTACAGGAAAGTCGCACCTTGGTGGCGACGGCGGTCTGTACCGTTTTACTCAGTGTGCTGCTGCACGGCCTGACTGCCAATCCATGGGTCGCGCGGCTAGCCAATCGTAATCATTGATCGTTGTCAGAAACACCACCGCGTTGAGGATGCCCTGGGCTTCGGCGTCAACGCTGCTCATGGAAGCGGGTTTGAAAGTCAGCTATAAGCTTTTACCCCCTTGCGTGACATACGGTGATCCCATTGGCAGCGATCCAACATTGCATGTATTGCCCACCGCCAGTAATGGCGCGTCGGACCTGAGCCTCGAGCATGTCTGAACGTTTGAGCAAACTGCTGCTAGGTCCCCTGCTCCTGCTGCAGGGCCTGTACACCCGGCGGGTCACCCCGCGGTTGCCGGAAGCCAGCGGTGCACGCCAGGGCCTGGCGGGCAACGGCGCGCGCCTGCGCTTGCTGATTGTCGGGGATTCGGCCATTGCCGGGGTGGGTGCCGCGACCCAGGATGAGGCCTTGAGCGGGCAACTGGTCGCTCGGCTGGCTGAGGGCTTTCAGGTGAGCTGGCAGCTCTGGGCGCAGACCGGGCTGGATTCCCAGGGCCTGCTGGAACTGCTCGACAGCCAGGACGCGCAGCCCTTTGATGTGGCGGTGCTGGGTATCGGTGTCAACGATGTCACCAGCAGCCTTGGCGCCGATCAATGGCTGACACGGCAACAGCGCCTGCTGGGGGTCTTGAAGGACAAGTTCGCAGTGCAACAGTTGGTCATTTCTCCACTGCCGCCGATGCACCTGTTCCCCGCACTGCCCCAGCCGTTGCGCTGGTACCTGGGCAACCGGGCCAGGCGCTTCAACCAACACCTGGCCACCCTGATCGCTGCCCAGCCATCCTGTAGCCTCCTGACCCTGAGCCTGGCCCCGGAGGCCGGCATGATGGCCGCCGATGGTTTCCATCCTGGGCCTGTGATCTACAGTCTCTGGGCAGAGCACGCCGCCCGGGCCATTACCGGGCAGCGGCACACGGATAAAAACCCAGGAGTCGAACATGTCTGAACTCAACCTGTCCCCCAACGTCGCCACCGCCCTGGCCCAGTGGCACGCCATGCTCGACCAGGGTGACTTGCGCGCACTGCCCGAGCTGCTGGCCCCCGAGGCGGTGTTCCGCTCGCCCATGGCCCACACGCCCTACCCCGGCGCGCCGGTGGTGGCGATGATCCTCAACACGGTGTTCCAAGTGTTCGAGGACTTTACCTACCACCGCGAACTGGCGAGTGCCGACGGGCTGAATGTGGTGCTGGAGTTCAGTGCCCGGGTCGGCGACAAGCAACTCAAAGGCATCGACATGATCCGCTTCAACGCGGAGGGGAAAATTGTCGAGTTCGAAGTGATGGTGCGGCCGATGAGTGCCTTACAGGCCCTGGGGGATGAGATGGGCCGGCGCCTGGCTGCATACCTGGCGGCGAGCAAGGCCTGATGGCCCAGGCGCCAGCCTGGATTTAAACGCAAGACACCGGGTGCGAGGTGGCGCACGGACGACTAGTCTGTCCGCCATACCTTCACTGCTGCCCCGGATGACCCATGCCTTATGACCGCGCCCGCCAGTTCCTCGCCGCCCTTGACGACGACTGGGCGCGGCATGTCGCGGCCATCGGCCCATGCCTGCATGAACCCAAGCCAACCCGCGATCCCTACGAAGCCCTGGTGCGGGCCATCGCCTATCAGCAACTGCACGTGCGGGCCGGCGATGCGATTGTCGGGCGTTTGCTCGCGCTGTTCCCGGGGCAGCCCTTCCCCAGTGCCGCGCAGTTGCTGGCCAGTGACGGTGACGCGCTGCGCCGCTGCGGGTTCTCCGCGAGCAAGGTCGCGACTATCCGGGGCATCGCTGACGCCACCTTGAGCGGCGTAGTCCCGGATTACCCCACGGCGCAAGCCATGGACGACGAGACGCTGATTGCGCGCCTGACGCCGTTGCGCGGGGTCGGTCGCTGGACCGTGGAGATGTTGCTGATCTATACCCTCGAACGCCCGGACATCCTGCCCGCCGACGACTTTGGCGTGCGTGACGGATACCGCCGCCTCAAGGGCCTGGAACAGACGCCCACCCGTAGACAGATGCTCGAGCTCGGCCAAGCCTGGAGCCCGTATCGGACGGTTGCCGCGTGGTATTTGTGGCGAGTGCCCAGAGGATGAAAACCTACTGGCTGCTCAACGAGAAACGACAGAAGGTCGCCAGCCCGGTGCCCGGCCTGTTGGGCGGCCACCGGCGCTCGAAGATCTACGGTCGCCTGGATTGCCCAGGCGCCTTGCGTGCCATCGCCCGGGGCGGCTACGTCACTCATCGGGTGTTTTTTGCCGATGAGGCCGCCGCCCTGGCGGCCGGTTTCAGGCCATGTGCGGTGTGTTTGCCCGAGGCTTATCGGGCGATGGCACGCAGCGCGACAGCCGTACCCCGGGTAACGCTTTTCAGACGATGCTGAAAATGGGCCGGGCACACAAAACAAAACGCCGCTCAATGAGCGGCGTTCTTGTGCGCGGGGCGATTACCAGGACCTGGAAGGTCTCAGGCCTCGCTGTCCCATGGACGATCGCCACGCTCATCCTTGACGCGGGTCGGCAGGCCCATCACGTCCAGCGCCTTGAGGAACGGCTCGGCTGGCAGCTCCTCGACGTTGACCATGCGTTGCACGTCCCACTCGCCACGGGCGACCAGCAAGGCCGCGGCTACCGGTGGCACGCCAGCGGTGTAGGAAATGCCCTGGCTGTCGGTTTCGGCATAGGCTTCCTCGTGATCAGCCACGTTGTAGATGAACACTTCGCGCGGCTGGCCATCCTTGGTGCCCTTGACCAGGTCGCCGATGCAGGTCTTGCCGGTGTAGCCCGGCGCCAGCGAACTTGGATCCGGCAGCACGGCCTTGACCAGCTTCAACGGCACCACTTCCAGGCCTTCGGCGGTCTTGACCGGTTGCTCGGAGAGCAGGCCAAGGTTCTTGAGCACGGTGAACACATTGATGTAGTGCTCGCCGAAGCTCATCCAGAAACGCACGTTGGCCACGCCGAGGTTCTTCGACAGGGAGTGCACTTCATCGTGGCCGGTGAGGTAGAGGTTCTGCGCGCCGACGACGGGCAGGTCGTCGGTGCGTTTGACTTCGAACATGGTGTTGCTGGTCCACTGGCTGTCCTGCCAGCTCCACACCTGTCCGGTGAATTCGCGGAAGTTGATTTCCGGGTCGAAATTGGTGGCGAAATATTTGCCGTGGGAACCGGCATTGACGTCGAGAATGTCGATCGAATCAATGCGGTCGAAATACTGTTGTTGCGCCAGGGCTGCATAGGCGTTGACCACACCCGGGTCGAAGCCCACGCCGAGAATGGCGGTGACGTTCTTCTGCTGGCATTCCTCGAGGTGCTTCCACTCGTAGTTGCCATACCAGGGCGGCGTTTCACAGATCTTGCCCGGCTCTTCGTGGATGGCGGTGTCCAGGTAGGCGACACCGGTATCGATGCAGGCACGCAGCACCGACATGTTGAGGAACGCGGAACCGACGTTGATGACGATCTGCGATTCGGTTTCGCGGATCAGCGTCTTGGTCGCTTCGACATCCATGGCGTCCAGGGCGAAAGCCTGGATATCGGCGGGCACTTTGAGGCTGCCCTTGGCCTTGACGCTGTCGATGATGGCCTGGCATTTGGAGATGTTGCGCGACGCGATAGCAATACGACCGAGTTCATCGTTGTGCTGCGCGCACTTGTGGGCCACCACCTTGGCGACACCTCCTGCACCAATGATAAGTACGTTCTTCTTCAATTTTTCTCTCTCTCCTTCTGCGCCAGCTTACGAAAGGCTGGACAAGTAATCGTCGAAACCAAACTCACGAACCAGCTCGACACTACCATCGAGTTGTTTCACTACGATGGACGGCATTTTCAGGCCGTTGAACCAGTTTTTCTTGACCATGGTGTAACCCGCGGCATCGACAAACGACAGACGGTCGCCAATGGCCAACGGTGCAGGAAACTGATACTCACCAAAGATATCCCCGGCCAGGCAGGATTTGCCGCACACCATGTAGGTGTGTTCACCCTCGCTCGGCGCCAGCTTGGCGTTCAGGCGGTAGATCAGCAGATCGAGCATGTGCGCTTCGATGGAGCTGTCGACGACGGCCAGGTGCTTGCCGTTGTAGAGGGTGTCGAGCACGGTGACTTCCAGCGAGGCGCTCTGGGTGATGGCGGCTTCGCCCGGCTCCAGGTAGACCTGCACGCCGTACTTCTGCGAAAAGGCCTTGAGGCGCGCGCAGAACTGGTCGAGGGCATAGTCTTCACCGGTGAAGTGAATACCGCCGCCCAGGCTGACCCACTCGACCTTGTGCAGCAGGTGACCGAAGCGCTCTTCGATGGTGCACAGCATCTGGTCGAACAGGCCGAAATCGCCGTTCTCGCAGTTGTTGTGGAACATGAAGCCGGAGATCTGCTCGATGACCGCCTCGACCTTGACCGGGTCCCACTCGCCCAGGCGGCTGAAGGGACGCGCCGGGTCAGCCAGCAGGTAGTCGGAGCTGCTCACCTGCGGGTTGACCCGCAGACCGCGAACCTTGCCTTCGGACGCCTCGGCAAAGCGCTGCAGCTGGCCGATGGAGTTGAAGATGATCTTGTCGCAGTTGGCGAGCATCTCTTCGATTTCGTCGTCGGCCCAGGCCACGCTGTAGGCGTGGGTCTCGCCGGCAAATTTCTGGCGGCCGAGCTTGAGCTCGTAGAGCGAGGACGAGGTGGTGCCGTCCATGTACTGCTCCATCAGGTCGAACACCGACCAGGTAGCGAAGCACTTGAGCGCCAACAGGGCCTTGGCCCCGGACTGCTCGCGCACATAGGCGATTTTCTGCATGTTCGCCAGCAGCTTTTGTTTATCGATCAGGTAGTACGGCGTCTTAATCATTTCGAGGCCTCCGGCAAGGCTAGCCAAAAAAGGATGCGCATTGTGCCTTCACTGACTGCAGATCGAAAGAGCAGAAAGCGTTTGCACCCTGGCCGGGGCGTGGAGAGGGGTCGGTTACAACGGAGCGCAGGTCGGCGGGGTGGCGGGTTTAACCCACCAAACCGGTGGGGGGGCCAGGCGCCATTGGTGTTGAATGGACTGGCCCCATCGCGAGCAAGCTCGCGCCTACAGGTCGTAGAGCGCTTTGCCTAGCGCGCGCTCGCCAGTTCACGCAACCGTGCCAACTCGGCTGCAGGCAGGGTGATGCCTTCGGCCAGGGATTTGGCCCGCTCCTGATACCGTCGGTCGCCTGGCATGCGCTGCAGGCCGACGCCGCGCATCTGCTGCACCAGTGCTTCGCTGCGGCTGGCGAAGTGGTTGCCGGCGGTTTTGCTCGGGTCGATCACGATCAATAACTGACCGGTCCAGGGGGTTTGTGCCCCGGGGTGGTTCGACCAGTCGAACTCGAACGAGAAGTTGCCGCCGGTCAGGGCCGCCGACAACAGTTCCACCATCATCGACAGGGCCGAGCCCTTGTGTCCGCCAAACGGCAACAGCGCACCACCGTTGAGGATCGCCTTGGGGTCCCGGGTCGGCTGGCCCAGGCTGTCGACGCCCATGCCCTCAGGCAGCATCTGGCCCTGGCGCGCGGCGATCTGCACATCGCCGTGGGCGATGGCGCTGGTTGCCAGGTCAAAGACGATCGGCTCACCACCGGCACGGGGTGCGGCAAAAGCAATCGGGTTGGTGCCAAACAGCGGCCGTTGCGCGCCGTGGGGCACCACGCAGGTCATGCTGTTGACCACGCTCAAGGCCACCAGCCCCTCTTCGGCGAAGGGTTCGACGTCCGGCCAGAGCGCGGCGAAATGGTGCGAGTTACGGATCGCCAGCACCGCGATGCCGGCACTGCGGGCCTTCTCGACCAGCAAGCCGCGGGCCGCGGCCAAGGCGGGCTGGGCAAACCCATTGGCGGCGTCGACCCGGACAAACCCCGAGGCCACATCCTCCACCACCGGCACGGCCCGGCCATCCACCCAGCCGCTGGCCAGCGACGACAGGTAACCGGGAATGCGGAACACCCCGTGGCTGTGGGCGCCGTCGCGCTGGGCGCTGGCACAGTTGTGCGCCAGCACCTGGGCAACCTCGGACGAGGTGCCGTGCTGTTCAAAGATGCGCTGCAGCAACTCCGTCAGGTCGGCGAGTGCAAGGGTTTCCACTTCGGGCAAGGCGGCATTGGCGTGGGACATTCGAAAGGCTCCGGGCGAATTGTTGTTATGGGCGAACTATCCGGCCGTGACAGTTATCTGTCAAATATTGACTTTATGACAGAAAACATCCATTTTCCTCGCCAAGCGCTGAATAACAACAGGAAGCAGCCTTGAGCCAGCCCATCAAACAACGCCTTGAAAGCAGTCTGTCAACCGCCGCCGCCTCCGGCCGGGCGATTGCCAACTACATGCTGGCCAATCTTTATGAACTGCCGTTCCAGACCGCAGCGGACATCGCCGCGAAGTTGAACGTCAGTGAGTCCAGTGTCGGGCGCTTCTGCCGCTCCATCGGCTACAGCCACTTCAAAGACCTGAAAAACGACCTCAAGGCCGACCTGGGCGATGGCCCGTGGCTGGTGGGCGACCGTCTGCAGGAATTCCGCCAGCAGGCCAGCCAGGGTCCGCAGGGCCTGCCCCGCAGCTTCGAGCTGGAAGTGGCGGCCCTGGTCAAAGTCTACGAATACAGCCTGACCCCCACCTGGCACGCCGTCAGCCAGCGCCTGGCCAGCCGGCGCAAGGTGTTCGTCGCCGGGTTCCAGACCGAACGGGGCATCGCCGCCTCCATGGTGCATCTGCTGCAGTACCTGCGCGATGACGTGCACTGGGTCGACGGCGCCGCCGGGCATTACGCCGACGTGCTGCTCAGCGTGCCCGCCGACAGCGCCCTGGTGGTGTTCGAAGCCCGCCGCTATTCGCGCCACGCCCTGACGCTGTGCCGCAAGGCCCGCGAGGCCGGCATCCCGGTGACGCTGGTCACCGACACCTTTTGCGACTGGGCCGAGCAGAACGCCGACGAAGTGTTCCGCGTGCCCACCGAGTTCAACCTCTTCTGGGAATCGACCGCCGCGATGCTGTCGCTGGTGCACCTGTTGGTCAACGACGTGTGCAAACAGTTGGGCCCGGAAGTGGAAAAACGTCTTGCCGCCGTTGCGCTCCTGCACAACGAGTTCGTTGGATACACATCATCACCAAGCTCAAAACAATAAATCGAGGTGCTAGATGAAACACGTCATTCGCTTTGCCAGTGCATGTGCAATGGTCCTGGCCGGGGCCTCCGGGGCGCAGGCTGAAACCCTGAAGATCGCCACCGAAGGCGCTTACCCGCCGTTCAACTATGTCGACTCGGACAACAAGCTGCACGGTTTCGATGTCGACATCGCCAACGCGCTGTGTGAACGCATGAAAGTGCAATGCAGCATCGTCGCCCAGGATTGGGAAGGGATTATCCCGGCGCTGATGGCCAAGAAATACGACGCCGTGGTCGCCTCGATGATCGCCACCGACGAGCGCAAGCAGAAGATCGATTTCACTAACCACTACTACCGCACACCGCTGTCCGTGGCCGTGCCCAAGGACTCGGACATCACCGATGCCCAGACCGATTTCAAAGGTCGCACCGTGGGCGCCCAGGCCTCCTCGACCCAGGCCATCTACGCCGAAGACCACTACGGCCCGGCCGGCGCCGACGTCAAGTTCTACCCGACCCTGGATGAAGCCAACAGTGACCTGGCCGCCGGCCGCGTCGACGGGGTGATTGCCGACAAGTTCCCGCTGCTGGCCTGGATCGACAGCGCCGGCAAGGACTGCTGCAAGATCATCGGCGATGTCAACGGCACCACGGCCGATGCATCCATCGCGGTGCGCAAGGGTGACGATGCGTTGCGCGAGCGTTTCAACAAAGCGCTGGATGAGATCGTCGCCGACGGTACCTACAAGAAGATCTCCAGCCGCTACTTCGCGTTCGACATCTACTGATCCCCTGCCCCTCAGGCCAGCCTGAGGGGCGTTCCTTGCCGACCTGCTGCACCGCGCACCCACCGGCGGTGGTGAGCGCGTGCGGGCTTAATTTACCGAGAGGGTTCGAGCATGTTCGAACATCTGTCACTGCTTTCCTTCGCCAGCGGCGGCTGGGGCTCAGCCTTGCTGGCCGGCGCCCTGGTGACCATCGTCCTGGCCCTGAGCTGCCTGCCGATCGGCTTGCCACTGGGGCTGGGCCTGGCCTTGGCCGCCCGCTCCCGGCGGCGTTGGCCGCGCGCCATGAGCACGGTGTTTGCCACCGTGTTCCGTGGCCTGCCCGAACTGCTGACCCTGCTGATCATCTACTACGGCTGCCAGATCGGCGCGCAGAAACTGTTGTCGGCGATGGGCTACGAGACTGAAGTGGCGATCAACCCCTTCGTCGCCGCCATGATCGCCTTCAGCCTGGTGTTTGCCGCGTTCTCCAGCCAGATCTGGCTGGGCGCCTTCAAGACCGTGCCCAAGGGCCAGTTCGAAGCCGCTGCCGCCCTCGGCCTGTCCCGGCGTACCACCTTTACCAAGGTGGTGCTGCCGCAACTGGTGCGCATCGCCCTGCCGGGTCTGTCGAACAACTGGCTGTCGTTGCTCAAGGACACCTCGCTGGTGTCGACCATCTCCCTGGTCGACCTGATGCGCCAGACCAACCTGGCGGTCAGCGTGACCAAGGAACCGATGTTGTTCTACACCGTGGCCTGCTTCGGCTACCTGTTCTTCTCGGCGATTTCCGGCCGTCTGTTCCAGTATCTGGAGCAGCATTTCAGCCGCCATCAACGGAGCGTGCGCCCATGAGCCTGGCTGAATTGCAGAGCCTGTTCCTCAGCCCTGATCTGCTGGAACGTTACGGTCCACGCTTCATCGACGGGCTGTTGGTGACCGCCAAACTGGTGGCCATTTCCTTCACCCTGGGCGCCCTGCTCGGCCTGCTGATTGCCCTGGCGCGGTTGTCGGGCAACCGGTTTCTCAGCCGTTTTGCCGGCGTCTATGTGTACTTCTTCCGTGGCTCGCCACTGCTGGCCCAGCTGTTCATGCTGTATTACGGCCTGGGTTCGTTCAAAGGTTTCTGGCAGGACGTCGGCCTGTGGTGGTTCTTCCGGGACGCCTGGTTCTGCACCCTGCTGGCGTTCACCCTGAACACCGCGGCCTATCAGGCAGAGATCCTGCGGGGCAGCATCCTGGCCGTGGCCCAGGGCCAACGCGAAGCCTGCAACGCCCTGAGCCTGTCGCGCTGGACCACCTTTCGCAAAGTCATCCTGCCGCAATCGCTGCTGGTGGCGATCGGTCCCCTGGGCAACGAACTGATCCTGATGATCAAGGCCAGCGCCATCGCTTCGCTGGTGACCATCTACGACTTGATGGGGGTGACCAAACTGGCCTTCTCGCGCAGTTTCGACTTCCAGATCTACCTCTGGGCCGCGGTGCTGTACCTGCTGATCGTGGAAGTGGTGCGACGCAGCCTCAAAGCCCTGGAAGGCCGCCTCGGCCGCCATTTGCAGTAAACCGGTTTTTTCTCGGGCTGCCGTGGCCGCCCCAGCATCAAGGATCTACCCATGCATTGCCAAACCATCGTTCTGGGCGCCGGGATTGTCGGCGTCAGTACCGCACTCCAGCTACAGGCCCGTGGCCGCCAGGTGGTGCTCATCGACCGCCAGCAGCCGGGCAAAGGCACCAGCCACGGCAACGCCGGGCTGATCGAGCGTGCCAGCGTGATCCCCTATTCCTTCCCCCGCGAGCTGACGAGCCTGTTGCGCTACGCCCGCAACCAGCAGTCGGACGTGCGCTACAGCCTCAAGCACCTGCCCAAGGCCGGTCCCTGGTTGCTGCAATACTGGCGGCATTCCGGGGCCAAGGGCCTGGCCACCGCGACCAAGGCCATGCTGCCGCTGGTGGAGCGTTGCGTCAGTGAACATGACCTGCTCTCGACGCCAGCCGGCATGGACCATCTGATCAAGGCCGGCGGTTGGGTCGAGGCCTACAGTTCGATCCCGGCTTTCTTCAAGGCACAGAAGGACGCCGAAGCACTGCAGCGCTACGGCCTCAATTACCAGGTGCTCGACCGCGACGAACTGCGGGCGCGGCAACCCGGCCTGCACAGCAGCGTGATCGGTGGCATCCACTGGCTCGACCCCAAGACCGTCAGCGATCCCGGTGGCCTGACCCGTGGTTATGCCGAGCTGTTCGTCGAGCGCGGCGGCGTGTTTGCCCTGGGCGATGCCCTCTCCCTGCGCCAGAGCGAGGGGAAATGGCAGGTGCAGACCGAGCAGGGCCTGGTGATCGGCGACGAAGCCGTGGTCGCCCTCGGTCCGCAAGCACGGGGTGTCTTCGAACCCCTGGGCTACAAGATTCCGCTGGCGATCAAGCGCGGCTATCACATGCACTATGCCGCCCTGCCGGGCAGTTGCCTGCAACAACCCTTGCTCGACCCTATCGGCGGTTACGTGCTGGCGCCGATGGTGGGCGGGGTGCGCCTGACCACCGGGATCGAGTTCGCCGACAGCGACGACCCGATCAACGAAATCCAGTTGCGCCGCTGCGAAGCGCTGGCGCGCACGTTCTACCCGCTGGGCGAACGCCTGGACGCCGAACCCTGGCTGGGTCGCCGCCCGTGCCTGCCGGACATGTGCCCGGTGATCGGCCCGGCAGCGCGGCACCCGGGCCTGTGGTTCAATTTTGGCCACGCCCACCATGGCCTGACGCTCGGCCCGGTCTGCGGCCGCTTGCTGGCCGAAATGATGACCGGCGCCACCCCGTTCACCGACCCTGCCCCTTACAGCGCCGAGCGCTTCCATTGATTGCCGGAGACCCGACCATGCCTGCCCTCTCTGCCCGTATCGATACGCCGCTCGCCGTGCAACCCGACACCCGTAAAGTGGTGGTGGATATCGCCGCCCTGAACAAGTTCTATGGCGCCTTCCATGTCTTGCACGACATCAACCTGCAGGTACGCGAAGGCGAACGCATCGTCTTGTGCGGGCCTTCCGGCTCCGGCAAGTCGACCCTGATCCGCTGCATCAACCGCCTGGAAATCGCCGAGAAAGGCTGCATCCTGGTCAACAACACCGACTTGTCCCAGAACACCCGCGAGGCGGCCAAGGTGCGCAGCGAAGTGGGCATGGTGTTCCAGCATTTCAATCTGTTCCCGCACATGAGCGTGCTCGACAACTGCACCCTGGCGCCGATCTCGGTGCGCGGCCTGAGCCGCAAAAAGGCCGAGGAACTGGCCGAGCATTTCCTGCAGAAAGTGGGTATCGCCAGCCAAGCCAGCAAGTACCCCAGCCAGCTCTCCGGCGGCCAGCAACAGCGCGTGGCCATCGCCCGGGCGTTGTGCATGGAACCGAAAATCATGCTGTTCGACGAGCCCACCTCGGCGCTCGACCCGGAGATGGTCAGCGAAGTGCTGGATGTGATGGTGAAACTGGCTGGCAGCGGCATGACCATGCTCTGCGTGACCCACGAGATGGGCTTTGCCCGGCAAGTGGCCGAGCGCGTGCTGTTTCTCGACGGCGGCCAGATCATCGAGGACGCGCCACCCGAGGACTTCTTCAACGCGCCGAAAAGCCCACGGGCCAAAGCCTTCCTGGCGCAGATCGTCCATTGACACAAACGGGGCCCGCAGCGTGCTGCGGGCCCCGTCTGACGAACGTCAGGCGACTATTGGGCCATACCCGCTAATCTCCCATAGTGCTTCTTCAGCACTGGAGGTTGGTTATGAATCCCAGACACCCACTGGTCGCCCTGCTGGTCTGCGCGAGCCTGTTTGGCTGCAGCACTTCATCCGAGCACGGGATCAGCATTCCCCTGGCGGCTACCCGGCACAACGCCGGACAAATCGCCAACACCACCCTGGCCAATTGGGACCAGAAGACCGGGTTCGACTTTTTCATCAGCGGCGTGCCCACCGGCACCTCCCTGCCCCTGCGTATCTACACCTTCATCCATAAGGGCAGTTGCCAGCAGCCGGGCCCGGTGGCCTATGCGATGAACAGCCAGGTCACCACCGAACGCGCCGCCGTCACCGGCTGGACCTTTTCCAGAACCGCCCCCATCGCCCTGCCGGAATTGCTGGCCGGCCAGTACTCGATCGTCGTGCGATCGGCACCGGAGGACGGCAACCTGGACCTGTTCTGTGGCGACATTCCCCAGGGCGGCACCGTGAAGTAATCGGGGCGCGATCAGCTCTCGGCCGGGCTGCCGGAATCCTGGCTGGCTTGCGCTGCCAGCTTCAAACGGTCGGCCTTGCTGATGTACTTGTCCTTGTTGACCGGCGCCAGTTTGGCGCTGGCCTTTTTCGCGTGAGCTTTTAGCAACTGCTTGATCTTTTTACGGCGGTTCATGGTGTTCTACTCAGGGTGACAATGGCGCGATGGTAGCAGCTAACGGTCTTGAAGCAGGACCCCATGGCGCGTCCTGGATGCAGGACACTGGACACGTACAGAAATTAATCCTGTAGGTGGCCGCCATGAGACCGTTGGGGGCCAGGACAGTCGGCCTGCCCTGCCCCCGGTTGACGCGGGTTAACCCTTGATTGCAGCCTCAATGGCCGCGACATCGATTTTGCCCATTTCCATCATCGCGGCGAAGGCACGCTTGGCCACCGCTCGATCGGGGTGAGTGAACGCCGCCGTGAGCACCCTGGGGGTGATCTGCCACGACAGTCCCCAGCGGTCCTTGCACCAGCCGCAGGCGCTGGCCTCGCCACCGTTGCCGACAATCGCGTCCCACAGGCGGTCGGTTTCGGCCTGATCGTCGGTCGCGACCTGGAACGAAAACGCCTCGTTGTGCTTGAACGCCGGCCCGCCGTTCAATCCCAGGCAAGGGATGCCCATCACATTGAACTCCACCGTCAACACATCGCCCTGCTTGCCAGCCGGGTAGTCGCCGGGCGCGCGATGCACAGCGCCCACCGTGCTGTCCGGGAAGGTCTTGGCGTAGAAGGTCGCCGCGTCCAGGGCATCGCCGTTGAACCACAGACAGATCGTATTCTTGCTGACCATTTTGTTTCTCCAGAATTGGCACAGACCGGTTCATTCTAGCTGCACTGTTCAATGGCAGGCGCGCGCCGACTCCACCAGCGGGACTGCGTTCTGGCTGGCCCTCGAGGACGAACGAGCGCTGGGCCTGATCGGCATGTGGGTGGACGCGGTGAAATCCCGCGCACAGGAACAAGGCCATGGGCGGGTGTTCCTCGATGTCGCACCGGACAACCACCGCGCGGCGAATTTCTACCTCAGGCAGGGTTTCGTCTTCATCGATGAGTGCCCCCACTGGCCTGTCACCCGCAGATTCTGGTCCAGACCATGATCTGGCAGGCAAACCACTGAAATTCAGGGTAAAAAGCCGCGTTTGCATGTGTTTCCCGGAGGCTGCCCGGCGTCGCAGTTCTTTACTGCCCGCCCCCTTTTCGTCTGGAGTTCACCCGATGCCCGCGTCCAAATCCTTGCCCACTGCATTACTGGGCCTGGCCCTGGCCTGTCCGGCCATGGCCGAGGCGCAGGGCCTGGAGTTGGGCCAGGTGCTGATCGGTGCCGAGGAGCGCAGCGGCGAAGACGCCTCGGTGGAGGACGCCAAGGCCCGGTTGGCCCAGGTGCCCGGTGGCACTAACGTGGTCGACCTGCGCCGCCCGCTCCAGGGCCGGGTGGCCAGCAACCAGGATGTGCTGGCCTATCAGCCCGGGATCTACGCCCAGTCCGCGGGCAACGAAGGGGTCAAGATCTCGATCCGTGGTTCGGGGATCAACCGCGCTCCCGGTGCCCACGCCTCGGGACTGTACGCCATGCTCGACGGCCTGCCCCTGACCGGCCCCGGCGGCACCCCCTATGAACTGCTCGAACCGCTGTGGCTCAACCGCGTGGAGGTGCTGCGCGGCGCCAACGGTTTCGACCGGGGCGCCCTGGCCCTGGGCGGCGCCATCGACTACGTCAGCCACACCGGCTATGACTCACCGCTGTTGCAGGTGCGCTACGGGATGGGCAGCCACGGCTACCAGCAGCGCCAGGTCAGCTCCGGCCAGGTGCTGGGCGACTTCGATTACTACCTGGCCGTGACCGATGCCCGCTCCGATGGCTATCAGGATCACACCGCCAGCGACAGCCAGGGCTTCATCGCCAACCTCGGCTACCGCTTCAACCCGAACCTGGAAACCCGCTTCTACCTGCGCTACCGCCAGACCGACAACGACCTGGCCGGGCGGGTCAGCAAGTACTCGATCGAGCACGACCCACGGGCCGCCAACCCCGCCTACGTGGCGCGCGACGATCGCCGCGAGCAACCGGGCAGCACCTTCATCGGCAACAAGACCACCTACTACATCGACGACGATTCGAGCATCCAGACCGGCCTGGTCTACCACGACTACCCGATGGACCTGCGCGAAGGACCGAACCGCCTGAAAGTCGCCTACAGCGATGTCAGTGGCACCTTCGACTACAAGCGCCGCGACACCCTCTGGGGCCTGGAAAGCCAGAGCACCCTGGGCCTGCGCACCACCAAACACCTGCCCAACGCCGGCGCCAGTGAAGAAGTGCGCATCCCCATCGGCAACACCGCCGGCTACGCACCCGGCACGCCGATGCGCGACTTCACCTACCAGGGGTCGGACTCCGTGCTGCACGCCGGCAACGACCTGGAAATCGCCGACGACCTGTGGCTGACCACCGGCCTCGCCGCCCTCTACACCCGCCGCGAAAGCGCCGTCACCTACCCCGAGGAAGGCGGCAAGACCAGCCTGCACCACTGGGACTACGCCGCCCGCCTGGGCCTGCGCTACCAACTGACGCCCGGCCTGCAAGTGTTCGGCAACCTCAGCCGCTCGGTGGAAGCGCCCCACCCCTGGTCGATGATCTACAGCTCCAACATTCGTTTTCCGAAAGACAGCGGCGCCGCCACCGGTACCCAGCGCGCGCCGATCGAACTGCAAAACCAGACCGCCACCACCCTCGAGCTGGGCGGGCGCGGCGACGCCACCCTCGGGCAATGGAGCCTGTCCTGGTACTACGCTCAGGTCCGCCATGAACTGCTCTCCGTCCTGCCGGACGCCAACACCATCACCCCCTACGAACTCAACGCCAGCCCCACCGTGCACCAGGGCGTGGAAGCCAGCCTGCAAAGCACCCTGTGGGCATCGCCAACCGGCGAGCAACTGAGCCTGCGCCAGAGCTACACCTTCAGCGACTTCCACTACCGCGACGACGACCACTTCGGCGACAACCGCCTGCCCGGCCTGCCGATGCACTACTACCAGGGCGAACTGCGCTACGACTGGCCCCTGGGCTTCTTCGCCGCCCTCAACACCCAACTGGTCTCCAAAGTCGCCGTCGACTACGCCAACAGCGAATACGCCGACCCCTACGCCCTCTTCGGCGCCACCTTGGGCTACAACGCCCCCAAGGGCGACTGGCAAACCTGGCTGGACCTGCGCAATTTGACGGATAAACGGTACGCGGCGACGGTTACGCCGGGGTATGACGATAAAGGGTTGGATGCGGCACGGTCGACGCCTGGGGAGGGGTTTGGGGTTTATGCGGGGGTTTCTTGGAGTTTGCGGTGAGGGGGAAAGATCAGTGGAGGGGCAGCTAGCGACCCACAGCGGCCGTTGATGGGAGGCAGCTATCGGCCGATTCTGTTGAAAAAGTCGGTACTTCCAGACTGCCCACGTACTGACTGCTCAACATGCCTTTTTTGCGCGTCGCTATGCGAAATCTGAGCCGCGAATCCTCTGCTCAACGTGAAGATTTCAATCTCAAGCGCATACTTCTCTACCGTGGAAACCATGGCCGACTTTTTCAACAGAATCGGCCAGTAGCGGACGTTGGTGGCCCGATTTTATCGGCCATTAGCAGCCGCTTACGAAGCAAACACAACAATGGTCCGGTCTGCCAGACTTATTTGCCTCATTAGCTTCCACACAGCTTGCTAATGTCACGCGAGTCGGGATAGATCGTTTTCAAACCTCAACTCATCATGTGTAGTCGCCAGGTCTATTTATGCCGCTGAGTTTTCATAAAATGCACGCCAATGGCGATGATTTCGTTATCGTGGACTCGCGAAACTCACCCAATCCAATCACAAGCAATTTGGCTCGGAGAATGGGAGATCGCAACCGAGGAATCGGCTTCAATCAACTCGCTGTGATGCTCGATTGCGATGATGCAGATGCGCGTTTGGTGTTCTGGAATGCGGATGGCTCACCGCTGGACGCTTGCGGCAGCGCAACGCGGGGGGCGGCAGATATGCTGATGCGCGAATCCAATATGACTTCGGTAGCACTGCGAACCAACCGTGGCCTACTGACTTGCGAACGTACTTCAACCGGCGCTATTTCCGTCAATATGGGAAAGCCGCTTTTCAACTGGGTGGATATTCCTCTGGCTCTTGAAATGGATACTTCAGTGTTGCCACTTGCCGGTGAACCAACAGCATGCAGCATGGGAAATCCGCACTGCACCTACTTCGTGGATGACCTGACAGCCGTTGAAATAGAGACGATTGGACCAGCAATTGAAACCAACCCCTTGTTTCCCCTAAGGACGAACGTGCATTTCGTCCGGATCATTGACCGAGCGCGCATTCGGTTGCGTATTTGGGAGCGCGGTGGGGGTATTCCGCTGGGTTCAGGCTCCTGCTCTTGTGGCGCCGCCGTTAATGGAATTCGTCGTGGCTTGTTAGACCGTTGCGTTGAGGTTGAATGTGACGGCGGGGCTGTGACGGTTCAATGGGATGGCGTGGGACCGGTCTTTCTCACCGGGCCGGTGGAGACGATTTATTCCGGAACAATCATGGATACTCTGTTGAAAGTTTGATTTTAGACAGGACAGCATGAAGGGCTGCAATGGGTCGTTTTCAGCCGGTCGCGACAGACAGAAATCGGCCAATTGCGGGCACTGGAGGCAGCACACATCCGTCCTTATCAGCGAAGCATTCCTCGCATGGCCATAGCGATCCCTGATCGCGTCATCGCCGGGCAAAACGTACCAGCGTACCCAGCATAAAAAGTCACTGTATCGGAGTTTATTGTGGAATCTGTGTCTGACTGTCGGCCCCTTCGCTCGCTAGCATTGATGCTCTCGCGGCGAAGAACGTGATGAAATCTTCAACCAGGCACTGATACCGACCAGCGCCAAGAGGGATCGAAATGTTCGACAGTACCGCGGTGCTCACTGTTTTCTGGGTTTATCTGGCGGGCGTAGTGATTCCGGGGCCGAACTTCGTCGCCGTTGTTCACAAGGCAGTAGCTGCCACACGTGCAGAGGCGCTGGCCTTAGTCGCCGGTATAGTGACCGTGAACCTGCTCTGGTCTGGCTGTGCGATCACAGGACTGGGCCTTGTGTTTGCAGCCTTCCCATGGGCGGTACTGGTTGTGAAAATAATGGGGGCTGCGTACCTGATGTGGTTTGGCGTACGTCTGATCGTTAAAGCAGGCAAGCATCCCGCCCTACGGCCTTGCGAGGGCCCGGCTGGCAGCGCCCGGAAATCTTTCTTTCAGGGTGTCGTTACCAACATCGGCAATCCTAAATCCATAGCCTTCTACGCCGCCGTCTTTTCAGCAGCCGCCCCCGCCCACCCCTCGGTCAGCACCTTCGTCTCAATGCTGGTGGTTGTGGTGGTCGTTTCGCTGGCCTGGTATGGACTGGTTGCGGTGGCTTTGTCGCAACCAAAGATTTCCTCGGCGTATCAGAATGCTAGGAAAGTGATTGATCGCCTGTGCGGTGGTCTGATTCTGGGCCTGGGAGTACGACAGCTGACCTGAGTATTGAATCGACCGCAAGACGTGTGGAGATTCCACCATCGGCCAGAAGCGGTCGGTCGTGACCGTCTGCGTTCGACCCACAGCAGCCATCGGTGACTGCTAAAGAACTCCAGATTGCCACTACTCGTGACGTCATATTGAAGTGGCGACCTCTGGTGAGGCCGCCCTTTTCCAGCTGATGTGGTCAGTTGCCCGCTGGCAATGGCAAGTTGATGCCTTCTTTTTTTAGGGTGTCACGCACGTATTGGAATTTCTGGTACTGCGATAGCTCGATCGGCCCGTCGTAACCCATACTTTGCAATTTCCGTGGTGGGTAATCGACGTAAGTTTTCATCAGTTTTATGATCGCGCCGGTAATCGGCACCATCGTCCAGGTACGTTCGGTAAAGTTGTTCATGAAGAGGTCATAACGCTCTTGCGGGTCTTGCCACAAGTCAAAGACCTGCGGCACGGTGGCCACATATTTTTCGGCGCCTTTCCATCCCAAGTTAGTGTCCACCGCCAAGCCACCGGTTTGCGCGCCATCATCGCCGCGCAGGTTGAATACAGCCTTATAGTTTCCAACACGGGCAGCGCCCGGGGATAATTCGTTCTCGGTGAAATAGAACCATTCCTTGCGCGGAGAAGGGCCACTGCCAGTGAGTACCGGGGTCATGTCGTAGCTGTCGAAGATGATGGGCTGGCCTTCGCGATCTTTTTCCGGCAGCTTCACGCCAGCGACAGAAGCGAAAGTCGCCATCAAGTCCAGGCCACCGAGCATCTCGTGGTTTTTGGTGTCTGGCTTGATCTTGTCTGGCCAGACGGCAATTGCCGGTACTCGGTTGCCGCCTTCACGCACCGTGCCCTTGGTCCCACGGAACGGGGTGTAGCCGGCGTCGGGATAGACATCCTGCCAAGCTCCGTTGTCAGTGGTGTAAACCACCAGGGTGTTCTTATCCAGGCCGAGTGCCTTTAGCTTGTCCATGATGCGGCCGATGTGGGTATCCAGTTCGACGATGGAGTCGGCGTACTTGGACTTGGACATGGACTTGTGAACGAACTCCGGTGCCGGCATGTTTGGCTGGTGCACTTTCATGAAGTTGACGTTGATGAAAAACGGCTTGTCCGATTTGGCCGCCGTGTCGAGAAACTCCAGGGCGGCTTTTTCGACGTAGTTATCAAAGAACGGAATGCCGACGACGCCGGGTTTGCCGTCTACGACAGGCGTGTCCACGTACTGGCCATTGACCTTGAATTCTTCGATCGGTTTTTCCCCCGCCTTGCCGGATAACGCGCCCTTGGTGACCCGTTGAAACATCTCCCGGGTTTCCGGATCCATGTCCGGGAACCAGGTCGGGTCAGCGTAGGTGTAGGCGTTGAGGTGGTACAGGCCTACGTACTTCATCACGTCATAACCTTGCGCATTGGGTAACGCATAATCTGCTTCGCCCAAGTGCCATTTGCCGGTGAAGTAGGTGTCATAGCCCCCGGTTTTCAACACCGATGCCAAGGTCCACTCGGCTGCGGGCAAGCCGCCGCCCTGGCCCTGAAAGGCTACGGTGGTCATGCCGCTGCGATTGGGAATACGCCCGGTTTGCATGGCTGCCCGACCAGGCGTGCAGCTGGGTTGCGCATAAAAAGAGTAGAAAGTGACGCCCTCTGCCGCCAACTCATCGATGCTGGGTGTCGGCATGCCCCGACCGATCCCACCGCCGTAGGGGCCCAAGTCGCCATAGCCAGTATCGTCGGAGACGATAAACAGAATATTGGTCTTTTCCGTTTGAGCCGCGTGGGCAAATCCGTTCAATGACAATAGTGCAGCAAACACGACAGACAGCTTGAAACGATCCGATAGCTTGTCCATACCAGCAATCCTCGTTGTTTCATTGTGTTGGCAACCTGGTGATGAGTGCACAACTACATTGACACTTGGTGCGTTGACCACCGAGTAATTAGCCTAGGTACTGCGTACAGAATCATTTCCCCTTCCTGCATGACCATGCACAAGTTAAGGCGCAGGATACAGTCTAGTGCGGTTTTTCAGGTGTGCGTGGTAAGTGCTCTCGCTGTATCAATAGACGCTTTTTGAAGAGACCATCTTCTGTTTTGGTCTAATAAAGTTTTGGGACACTCCTTTCAATGGGGGAAATTTCGCCCCGATGAAGAGGGGCTATTGATCGATGGCTCAACGGAGCGTTAGTTAATACGAATTAATCCGACTGACCGGAGATAGTTTTCCCCGATGAACATCTTTTAGATACCTGATCTAAGCTCATTGGCGGCAGGGTCACCCTCAGCTTTATCACCGCGACACGACAACCCAAACTCTCAATTTCGAGAAAGGAGTTGGAAATGAACAATGGCATTCGACTTGTTCCTTTCATTACCTTTGCGGTGGTATGGCCCGAAATCAGCCTCGCCGCCGATAGTCAGGCCGAGTTGGCCAAGCAAACGCTAAATCCCGTTGCCGCGCTTTACAGTTTGCCGATTCAATACAACTGGAACCAGAAACTCGGACCCAGCGGTGACGGCTACCAAAGTGTCACCAACATCCAGCCAGTGCTGCCCTTCAGCATCAATGACGAGTGGAACCTGATCTCCCGTACCATCCTGCCGATCATTGACCAGCATGGTCTGGTACCTGGCGGCCAGGCGGACAAATCCGGTACGGGGGATGTGACCCAGAGCTTCTTTTTTTCACCCAAGCAGCCGACTTCCAGCGGTTGGATTTGGGGCGCAGGACCGGCCATTCTGGTGCCGACCGGCAGCGATGAGCTTTTGAGCAGTGAGCAATGGGGGTTGGGCCCCACGGTGGTCTTGCTCAAGCAGCATGACGGTTGGACCCGTGGCATTCTCGCCAATCACATCTGGTCGGTGGAAAACAGCCCGCCCGATGACAAGGACAAGGTCAACGCGACTTTCCTGCAGCCTTTCTTCAGCTACACCACCCACACTTACACCACCTTCGGAATTAACACCGAATCCACCTATGACTGGCAGACACGCGAATGGTCAGTGCCAATCAACCTTTTCGTTACCCAGTTGTTCAAGGTCGGCCATCAACCCATGACCCTGCAAGCAGGACCACGTTATTGGGCAGATAGTCCTAAAGATGGTGCTGAGGGCTGGGGATTCCGGGTGGCGTTTACACTGTTGTTTCCCAAGTGAGTGCCAAGTTTCAATGGACCATGTAAGCGCCTGGTTTTGGCCGAGCTCTGCTTGCTGCCACTGTCAGCTTTGGATGGAAGACTTTCGCGACAGGCAGGCTATCGGGTACTCCATACGATTGCGGAAACTGCACATACTACCAAAACATCTACACTGGACTCCCAACTGACTGCTGTAGTCATCAACAGGGTGAGCAGGCAAGTACCACCAACGACTTACCAAATCAGCCATAGGTAGACATCATGAAACTCATGATCTTGGTGCAGCGTACTTGGAGCTCCGTAACTTCTGATAAGCGCCCTATCTCCCACGTCAGGCGACGCTATGGCTCACCACTAACGATATTAGGGTTGAGCCTGATAGCTTCAACGGCAGTGTTCGCTGCAGACCCTCTAGCGTCCTGGAATGAGGGGCCGGCCAAGCAAGCCATCGTTGAATTCGTCAAGGCGACCACCCAGGAAGGTGGTACTCAGTTCGTGGCGCCAGCAGAGCGCATCGCGACGTTCGATCAGGACGGCACGTTGTGGGTCGAGCACCCTGCCTATGGTCAATTGTTCTATTGCCTGAGTCGCGTGCCTGCCGCCGTCGAGGCGAAACCTGAGCTGGCTCAGGTCGAACCGTTCAAGACAGTGTTGTCGGGGGACCATGCCGCCATGGCGAAACTGACCCTTGATGACTATCTGAAAATTGCCATGGTAACCCTGAGCGGCATGCCCACGGACGAGTTCAAGCAGGAAGTCCATGCCTGGCTGGCCAAGGCCAAAGACCCTCGCTGGAAGCGCCCGTTTACCGAGTTGACCTACCAGCCGATGAAGGAAGTCATGCAATACCTGCGTGACAATGGCTACAGAACGTACATCGTCACCGGCGGTGGACAGGATTTCGTTCGCGCCTATTCCGAAGAGGTCTATGGTGTGCCTCCCGAACAGGTCGTCGGCAGTGCCGGGACCACCGAGTATGGCTACGACAAAAGCGGCAAACCGCAGCTAATCAAGCAACCCAAGATACTGCTCAACGACAACGATGCCGGCAAGCCTGAGAACATTTACCTGCTGGTCGGCCGCCAACCCAATGCAGCCTTCGGCAATTCCACTGGTGACAGGCAAATGCTGGAGTACGCCAAGTCCGGCAAGGGTGCCCGCCTAGCGATGCTGGTCCTGCATGACGACGCCGAACGTGAGTACGCCTATGGTCCTGCGCAAGGACTACCGGATACCAAGGTGGGCACCTTTACCGAATCCTTATATACCCAGGCGACAAATGACGGCTGGACTGTGATAAGCATGAAAAAGGACTGGAAGAAGATTTTCGCATTCGAGTGAAATGCAGCTGTAGTTGAATTCCGTTAGGCGATAGCAGCCAATCATGAAGGGCTGCTTTTGGCCGATTTCTGCCTGTCGCCACCGGCGGCAGCCGACCCATTGCGGACATTCATTTCTGCCTCTACAGAGGGATTCAGGGCTCAAAATGCGATTCATGGATTGAATCATCATTTTTCGATAGCGGAACTTCAGAAACGCCACGTCATGTTGCCGGTCAGGGCTTGAATCCAGGCATCGTCGAACTGACCGGAGACTCGGTTGCCCGAGATCGACTTGGTCTGGTCCACCGGCATGTCGCCGAGCCAGACCATGGCCCAACTGACGTTGATGTCGGTGTCTTGGTTCAGAGCATAGGTGGCGCCTGTGGCGATGCGCCAGGACTCGCCCATAGGTACGATCACGCTGCGTTTGCTATCGGAGACAGCGCTGCTGTCGTAGGCCACGCCGACATTCCACAGCCATTGCTCGGAGGCCTGGTACTGCGCGCCAAGGGACAGGTGCCAGGTGTCCTTGAAACCGGCATCGACCGATTTCGACTGCGCGCCAAACGCCGTGGTGTCGACCTGTACGCCGATCTCACCGAATTCCGACCAGTCCTGCCAGTTGGCCGAGGCCAGCAAGGCCCATTGCCGGTCCAGTTGCTGGAACAGGCTGAGGGTTACGGTCTGCGGCACAGTGGTGTCGAGTTTGGTGTTGGTGTCGTTGATGCGTTCCAGCAAACGGCCGTCGCCTTTCACATCCAGCCGGTCTTCGAAGTCCAGGTCGACTTTGCTGGTGTAGGCCAGGCCAATGCGGGTGCCGGATTGCGGGGCATAGATCACCCCGACGTTGGCGCCATAACCCCAGGCACCGTCCTTGTACTTGTACTGACCGTCAGCGCGATCGGTGAAACCGAAGGGAGAGCGGTCGATGGCGGTTTGCGCCTGCAACATGCCGTACATGGCCTTGACGCCAACGCCCACCGACCATTGCTCGTTGAAGCGATACGCCACGCTGGGCACCAAGGACAGACCCAGCAGGCTGGAGTTCTGCGCGAAGTAGCGGCCGGACCAATCGTTGTCGTAGTTGACCGCCAAGCCGAAGTCGCCGTACTGGCCGAAGCCGACGCTCCAATGTTCATCCAGTTCATGGCTGATGAAGAAACTGCCACCGGGGATCGGGTCGAGGGCATTGCCACTGCCGCTGCCGGCCACATTGCTGCCAGCGTCGCGATCGAAGCTCAGGTCGCCATACAGCACTTGCAAGCCGCCGGTGATCTGCGTGCCCCGCAGGTAACTCATACCCGCCGGGTTACTGGCGATGGTCGCTGGGCCTTGGGCCCGGGCGGCGGCACCGGCGTTGGCCAGGCCAGCGTTATCGGTGCCGATTTCGTAGAGCATGATGCCGCCGGCCCAGGCTTGCTGGCAGCACAGCGCGAGGAACGTACAAGCAGGCAGGGCAGTGGTTTTGGTTGGCATGGTTAACCTCTAGCCGTGTTTTGTTGGTGTATGTAACGTTAGGATTACAAACTGAATAAATACCAACCATGAACGCGGTGAACACAATCGCCACAAAGCGCGACTCAACTTAAAAATGACTACCGGCGGTTCATCGAGTCGCGTGCGCAATATCGCCGCAGAAAATATCGGCGCTGCCATCCTCGGGTGAAGTACGCACGACAACGGCGTACTTGCCGGAAAGCAGGTCTGGCATTGTGATGGGCGCGCTTCTGTAAAAGGTCCATCCACCGGTGCCTGCATTGGGTTCGGTGTTGACCTTATCGTTCATTGCGTACGCGACTGGCCCGGGTTGCTGGCAACTGCCTTTGTTGATGAAGGTGTAGATGCGCGGCGGCAGGATGGTCCCGTTTGGAACGCCGGTAATGTAGAAGTCAAAGTTGGTTTTATTACCTTCGCCCGTCAATGTAGTCGTGGCGGTATGACCAGGGTTTTTATGGGTCGCTGCCAACGGAAGATTCATTGATTGGTGTGAGGAGTTGATGCAGCCGAAGAGACTTGCGGTAGTCAATAGCACTGACAGGGGGAGACGGAGTTTCATTGCCAACCTCCAATACTGGAAGAAGTGCGGTGGGGGACTATTGGGTATAGCTCAATAACGTCGCTGTGCGTTCTTGAACGTCTACTTTTATAGCCCGTTAAATCCCTGAAGCCCCCCGGTTTATCAATCAGACGTTGTGAGCTCGCATGCTCACACGCTTGAGCACCTGCAAGTAGGTGGGTGGTTGCGGCACGATGCCGCGCTGGAGCAAAAGTGAATGCAATTTAGGCAACCGGAAATAAGGCGCTGACACCATCAGATGATGCTCAATATGAAAATTGACCCGGATCGGCGCCACGCAAGCGCGGGCGATCCAACACGGAATGTGTGATTCGGGTACTGAGCAGTACGTCCGGACTTGATTCCAGGCAGGCATGCTCCGCGATGGAGCGGATGCGTCTCACTGATCGAACAGACCTGCTGGCAATTGGCGGCTGCGAAGGACTATGCGTCGAATTGCGTCCCGAAAGCCTTCAGCCACAACGTGACCATCCCGCGTAACCCGCAATCCGGTCAGCCAACCGGCCAGAAAGAAGAAAGGGACAGATTTATTTTCTGTACGTTTGACCGCCCGCTTCTGGCCGTTTCCCGCCCGTCACGACAAACGCCTCCCACCTTGTACACCCCCCAACATCGTCCTATCGTTAATCCCCTCGGAGCACCTTTCAAATCGCGCGGCACAACAGCCCCAGTTAACCGCGTGCGGTAAGGAGGTTGGGGCAAGACGTGATTAGATTCAGTGCAAGGAGAATGCTCATGATCCGCAGGTACTATCTAACCGCCCTGACCGCCCTGGCCCTTGCCGTTGGCGGCTCCTGGGTGTCGACACAGGTTTTCGCCACCGATCAGGCTGATCAGCGACAGGAGTCGCGCGATACCAAGCAGGAGGGGCGTGATGCTGCTCGGGAAACCAAGGAAGCCTGCAAGGAAGGCGACGAAAAGAGTCGCGCCGATTGCCGCCAGGACAAGCGCGACACCAAGCAAGACACGCGCGATACGGCGCGTGATATCAAGTACTAGTCAGGTCCACCTCCCCCTGCGCTTCGCTGTGGGGCCAGGACAGGTTGTTGCGGTTGCGCGGCGTGTTGATGACAGCGCCGCGCGCTGCATCCGCAGGTTCAGGCAATCCCGACCAGGGCAGTGCATGTGCGGACGGCACTCGCGCACTTCGCCATGGGTTAGCTGACGCGTTGCCCAACGCGCTCAAGCGCAAGCCTCAACCACCCTCAGCCAAGGCCAGCGTTCCTGATAGCTCTGCGCCTTCTGCGCAAACAATGCCGGCTTGGGGTTTTTCGGGTTGATCCGCAACAATCCCTGCTCCGTGTCGCCCAGCCCATGGGGGGCATAGAGTTCGCCGGTGGTGATGTCCAGGCCGATGCAGGTGCCGGCGATCAGGTAGCGGTCGACGCCGTCTCGGGTGGAGTGCAATTGCGGATAATCGCTGCCGAATCGCTGGCGGTACCACAGGTGGACGCGGGCCTGGTTCTTGAATTCGATGTTGACGTCGAGGTCGTGAAACAGCTGGCGGCCCGCCTGGATGACCTGGTCTTCGGCTTCCCAGGACAGGTCGGGGTCGAAGTAGAAGATGTCGTAGTCCTTTACGCCCCAGTCGAGGGGGCGTTGGGCCTGTTGGTTCCAGATGGCCTGGAACAGGCAGCCGGCGGTGAGCATGCATTGGTTCAGGCCGAGTGCGGGCAGGCGTGCGGTGATCAGTGCGTTGACGGGGTTGGCCAGTGCCACCTCGAGCAGGGTTTCGGCCGTCAGTGTCATGTTGATCCTTTTTTTGGGTGGGGCGCCGGGGCTGGGGATAGCTTAGCGTTGGGGGGGAATAGTTGCATGGGGGTGTGTTGATGAGTTGAGCAGTAGCACGATCTGTAGCAGCTGCCGCAGGCTGTTGCTACAAACGCTCGCGGTCGCCATGCAGATGGTTAGCTCTAGAGGTTTTCGAGGAGCTCCAAGGCTTGGTCGAAGTCGTAGGATTGGGCTTGTTGCATCACTCGATTCAACTGCTCGGCCACTCGTGGGCCTGATGCCAGTCCTTGCAGGGTGTGCAAGGCGCTCAGGGCCTGGGCGTCGCTTTCGGCCAGCAGGTCGCGGACGTGGGCCAGTTGGGTGTGCCATTCGCTGCCCGGTGGAGGCGCGTCGACGGCGGGTGCCTCGTTCAGCGAAGACAAGCCGGCCAGCAGCGGGGTCAGGTGCTGTTCGACGGTCGTCAGGCGTTCGGCCAGGTCCTGTTCGCTGGCACCTTCCAGGCACGCTTGCTCCAGGGCGCCGGCAGCTTGGGCCAGGGCGCTGGCGCCGATGTTGCCGGCGGTGCCGCGCAAGGTGTGGGCGAGTCGCGCTGGCGCCGATGAATCGGCCTGGTTGCGCGCGACGTGGAATTCGGCGGCAAAGCCTTGTTGGCTGGCGTGGAATTTACCCAGCAGGCGCAGGTAGAGGTCGGTCTTGCCCATGCAGGTGGCGAGGCCGGCGTGCAGGTCGATCCCGGGCAGGCTGGCGGGCAGGCTCGTGGTGGTTGCGCGGGCTGGGGCCACCTCGACCGCAGGCGTACCGCGCCCTGGGCGCGGGTGTATCCACTTGGCCAGGGTGGCGAACATCTCGTCGATGTTCAGCGGTTTGCTGATGTGGTCGTTCATGCCGCAGGCCAGCGCCCGCTCGCGGTCCCCGGCCATGGCGTCGGCGGTCATGGCGATCACCGGCAGGTCGGCCCAGCGCGATTGCTCGCGGATTTTGCCGGTGGCGGTGTAGCCGTCCATCACTGGCATCTGGCAGTCCATCAGTACGCCATCGAAGTCTGAGTCACGCTGCAACTGTTCCAGCGCTTCGGCGCCGTGGACGGCCAGGCACAGTTCGATCCCGGCGCTCTCCAGCAACTCACACGCCAGCTCGCGGTTCAGTTCATTGTCTTCCACCAGCAGCACCCGGGCGCCCCGCAGGCTGGCGATGGCGCTGGCGCTCTGGCCGGAGCGCTCGCTGGCCCGGGTGTCGACCTGGGGCGCCTTGCCGAGCACCGTACCCAGCGCTTCGAGCAGGGTCGAGGGGGTCACCGGCTTGGTCAGCACCACCGGCAATTGAATGCCGTTGCGGCTGGCTTCTTCGCGGGCTTCCTCGCGGCCAAAGGCGGTGACCATGATCACCGACGGGGTTTGTGCCAATTGGGCAGCATGCATCTGCAGCACTGCCTCCACCCCATCCATGCCGGGCATGCGCCAGTCCATCAGCACCAGGTCGTAGGGCAGCTTCCGGGCTTCGGCGTCCACCAGCATGGCCAGGGCCGCACGGCCGCTCTGCGCGACGTCGACTTCCACGCCAAAACTGCGGGCCATGGTCGAGAGGATTTCCCGCGCGCTGGCGTTGTCGTCGACCACCAGCACCCGGCTGCCAAGCAGTTCATCGGCGGTCAGCATGCGCCGCACATGGCTCTCGCGCTGCAGCCCCAGGCTCACCTCGAAGTGAAAGGTCGAGCCCTGGCCCGGCTCGCTTTCGACCCAGATGTCGCCCCCCATCAGCTCCACCAGATGCCGGGAAATGGCCAGGCCCAGGCCGGTGCCGCCGTATTTGCGGGTGGTGGAGCTGTCTGCCTGGCTGAAGGGCTGGAACAGGCGCGAGCACTGCTCGGCGCTCATGCCGATGCCGCTGTCACGCACCCAGAAATGCAGCTGCGCCTGGTCTGCGGTTGCACTGCGCAGCTCCACGCCCAGCACGATCTCGCCGTGCTCGGTGAACTTGGTCGCATTGTTGCCCAGGTTGACCAGCACCTGGCCCAGGCGCAACGGATCGCCGATCAACGCGGTGGGCAGTTCGACGGCGGTACTGAACAGCAGTTCCAGGCCTTTGTCCTCGGCCTTGAGGCCAATCATGTTGGCGAAGCCGTCGAGCACGTCTTCGAGGTGGAAGGGAATCTGTTCCAGGTGCATCTTGCCGGCCTCGATCCTGGAGAAGTCGAGGATGTCGTTGATGATCCCCAGCAGGCTTTCCGCCGAGCGATGGACCTTTTCGATGTAGTTGCGCTGACGGTGATCGAGCTCGGTGCGCAAGGCCAGGTGGCTCATGCCGATGATGGCGTTCATCGGGGTGCGGATCTCGTGGCTCATGGTCGCCAGGAAGTCGCTCTTGGCCCGGGTCGCCTCTTCTGCCGCTTCCCGCGCGCGCTGCACCTGGGCCTCGGCGAGCTTGCGGTCGGTGATGTCGAAGTACCAGTTGGCCCCCATGCCCTGCTCCCCCTGACTCAGGGTCACGGTCGACACCAGCACCTCGAAGCGCTCACCGTCGGTGCGCTGCAGGCTGGCCTCGAAGTTGAGCACCGCCCCTTGCGCCGCCGCGGCGAGAAAGCGCTGGTGGGCCTCGGGCTCGACCCAGAACTGACTCAGGTCGCTGCCCTGCAGCTGCTCGAACTGGCTGGCGAACAAGCGGTCGAACTGCGGGTTGCTGTAGGTCGGACGGCCATCGGCGTCTTTGATCAGCATGGCCACCGGGCTGCTGTCGAGGACCGCGCGCAACTGGATCTCGCTGGCCTTGAGCGCCGCCTGCAGTTGCCGGCGCTCGCTGACATCGCGCACCGAGGCGCACACGCACAGGCCGCTCCCTTCCAGGCTCGGCAAGCGTGACAGGCTGATCTCGGCGGAAAACAGGCTGCCGTCCTTGCGCACGCCTTGCAGGTCTTCGAGGTTGGCGCCCATCTGCCGGGTGTCGCCCTGGGCCATGAAGCCGTCGCGCAGCGCCACGTGACGTCCGCGACTGGCCTGTGGCACCAGGCGTTCGATGGCCGCGCCGATCAACTCGCTGGGGGCGTAGCCGAACAGTTGATCCAGCTGACGGTTGGTCCTGAGGATATGCCCGCCATCGTCCACCACCAGCATGCCGTCGGGCGCCGCGTCGATGATGCCGCGATACCAGGCTTCGGTCGCGCGCAGTGCCCCTTGCTGGGCTTCCAGCGCCTGGGCCTGTGCCTCCAGTTGCAGCGCCTGTTGCGCCACTTCGCTGGCCTGGCGCCGGGTTTGCGCCAGCAGGGTCTTGACCGCCTCGTTACGCTCCATGATCGCCATGGCCGCGGCCAGTCGTGGCGTGGCCTCCTGCAACAGCAGCCACTGGCGCTCGTCCAACGGTTGCAGGCTGGCCAACTCGAACACCCCCAGCAGGCGCTCGCCATGCACGATCGGTTGCAGCAACAGGCAACTGGCCGCCACCTCCCCCAGCGGTGAGTGCAACCGCCAGTATTGCGGCGGCAACGTCTGCAACTGCCGCGCCTGGCGATCCACCGCACACTGGCCCAACAGGCCGTCGCCGAAGGGCACGTGATCCTTGGGCGGGTGCTCGGAATCGGTGGCGTAACCGCCCATCAGCAGCAGCGTGTCAGCGTCCTCCGGGGCGCTGTACAGCACCGCCTGGCAGATGCCGTGCAGGCTGGCGATGTGCTGCAGGAATACCTGCGCCAGTTCGTCCGGGGTGTCGGCCTGCTGCAAGTCGGCCTGCAACTGGGCGGTATGGCCTTTGATCCAGCGCTGGCGCTCCAGTTGCTGGGACTCGGTCTGCAGTTGGGCAATGGCCCGTGCCAGGTCCCCGGTTTCGTTGTTCAGGTCCGTGTGGGGAATCGGCTGGTCGAGCTGCCCGGCGGCCAGTTGATCCACCGCCACCCGTACCCGATTCAGCGGGTTGCGGATCGACTGGCTGGCCAGCCACGACAACAGCAACGCCAGCGACAAGCCACCGAACAACAGGATGTAGGTCAGCAAGGTGCTGCGTTCGGCGTACTCGACAATGTCCTTGGCCGTGTCGCGAATCGAGGCTTCCTTGATTTGTGCGATGCCGTACAGGTGGCTGTCGGCCTGCCGGGCGATTCTCTGGAATTCGCTGCTGTTGAGCAGCATCAACGCCTGGTTCTGCCGGCCCTGGTCGATCAAGGCAAACGCCTGTTCGCTGTAGCGCTGCAACTGTTGCAGCATCAGGTCGATCTCGGCCAGGCGCGCGAGGTTCTCCGGGCGCATGAGGGTGACCTTGGCCTGGGCCAGCGCCAGTTGCAGGCGTTGCCGGGTGTCAGCCAACTGCTGCAGGGCTTCGACGCGGATCTGCGCGCTGTCGGTGCCCACGGCACGCTGCAGGATTTGCATCAGATGGGGCAGTTGCACCCGCGCTTCATGCAGGTGCTCCATGCCGACCAGTTCCTGCAGATAGAGGTTTTGCATGTCGTGCTTCAGCGATTGCTGAGTGCGCAGGCTTTGCACGCCGAGCACCAGCACCAACAGCAGCAACGCGGCGAATCCCAGGAGCAGTTTGTGCAGCAGCGTGAGACGCTCGAGCAGGGTGCGAAATCCAGCCATTACCTATCCTCGTGAACCTGATCGAAAAAGCCCCGCTCTCGCGGGTTCAAGGCGTCTGCCCACTACGTTGCAGGGCTGCCAACTGGACGGCCATGTCCTGGTCGGTGTCGGCGAAACGCTGGGCGACCCCCTGGAACTGTTCCTTGCAGGCCAGGAAGGCATCGCAGATGTCCGGGTCGAAGTGGCTGCCGCGGCCCTGCGTGATGATCTCGACCGCCTGCTCATGGGGCATCCCCGCCTTGTAGACCCGCCGGCTGATGAGCGCGTCATAGACGTCGGCCACCGCCATCAACCGGGCGCTGATGGGGATAGCGTCCGCCACCAGCCCCTCGGGGTAGCCGCTGCCGTCCCATTTTTCCTGGTGGCTGTAGGCAATCTCCTTGGCCAGGATGAGGAAGTCGGCGCGTATGCCCAACTGGTCCTCGGCGTGCTGGATGGCGTCACGCCCAAGGGTGGTATGGGTCTTCATGATCTCGAATTCTTCCGGGGTAAAACGACCCGGCTTGAGCAGGATATGGTCGGGAATGCCGACCTTGCCGATGTCGTGCAGGGGCGCCGACTTGAACAGCAGTTCGATGGTCGCGGCGCTGAGAAAGTGGCGGAAACGCGGGTGATCCTGCAGGTACTCGGCCAGCACCTTGACGTAGTGCTGGGTGCGGCGGATGTGGTTGCCGGTTTCGTTGTCGCGCGTCTCCGCCAGGGAGGCCATGGCCTGGATCGCCACGTCCTGGATGGCGATGACCTCGCGGGTGCGACGCTGCACTTCCTGTTCCAGATAGTCGTTGTGATCGCGCAGGAAGTCGGCCGCCGCCTTGAGCTTGAGTTGGGTATCGACCCGCGCCAGCACCAGTGCCGGCCTGATCGGCTTGGTGATGTAGTCCACCGCGCCCAGCTCCAGGCCAAGGATTTCGTCCTCGGTGCCGGCCATGGCGGTGAGGAAAATGATCGGAATCTCCCGGGTACGGGGATCATCCTTGAGTCGCCTGGCCACTTGATGCCCAGACAGCCCAGGCATCATCACGTCCAGCAGGATCAGGTCCGGCAGCGAGTCGCCCTGGAGCAGGCGCAAGGCTTTTTCGCCGCTATTGGCGACCTTGACCCGGTAGCGATCCTTGAGCAGGTCGGTCATCAGCAACAGGTTGTCGGGGGTGTCGTCGACCACCAGCAAGGTCGTCCCCGTGTATTGACTCGGTTGGCTATTCATCGCAGACCGCCCCCTGTACCAGACATTGGCATCCCCAGGCGGCATTTCCAGCCCGGCGCTGGAAAGCGTAGTTGCAGTTATGCGCGATTGCCGAACCGTTTCACGCAGGAAACAACCGGAGTTTCCTGGCAGTTTTTCAGGCTTTGCTACTATTAGCGGACGGCCTCGACACCGACGCCTGCGGCTTGCACAGTCGGCTGACACTTCCCCGGTTTTGATTCACCCCTCTCAACCTGCCTGAGCCCATGGAGTTGCAATGCGCATTCCATTCATTTACGCGTTATCAGCCGTCCTTTTTGTCAGTGCAGCGGCCAGCCAGGCACAAAGCGTGGATACAGCCGCCAGCCCTCCTGCCAGCAGCGCCGCTGCGGCACCGGCCACCGCGCCAGCCAAGGACCCGGTGTTTACCCAGGAGCAATTGGACCAGATGCTGGCGCCCATTGCCCTGTACCCGGACCCACTGCTGGCCCAACTGCTGATGGCCAGCACCTACCCCGGGGAAATCGCGGAGGCGGTGACCTGGTCCAAGGCTCACCCGGACGCCAAGGGCGATGACGCGGTCAAACAGGTGGCGAGCCAGCCGTGGGACCCGAGCGTGCAGGCGCTGGTCGCGTTTCCCCAGGTCATGGTGACCCTGGGACAGGATCCGGTCTGGGTCCAACGCCTGGGGGATGCCTTCCTGGCTCAGCCCGACGATGTCATGGAAGGCGTGCAACGCTTGCGTCGTCAGGCACAGACCGCCGGCAACCTGCAGAGCAACCAGTACCAGAACGTCACGGTCCAGGCCGCAGCGCCAGCGCCGGCCGCCAGCACCAGCAGCTCCGCGCCCGCCCCGGCCAGCAGCACCTCGACCATCATCATCCAGCCCGCCGACCCGCAGGTGGTGTACGTCCCCACCTATAACCCGACCACCACTTACGGCACCTGGCCCTACCCGGCTTCGCCGCCGGTCTACTATCCGCCGCCACCCGCTTACTACCCGGGTTCGGCCCTGATGGCCGGGCTGGCGTTCGGTACCGGTGTGGCGATCGTCGGGGCGTTGTGGGGCGAATGTGACTGGGACGATAACGACATCGACATCGACGTTGATCGCTACAACAACATCAATGCCAACAACCGCATCACCAACAATCAGAACAAGTGGCAGCACAACGCCGCGCACCGCAATGGCGTGCCCTATCGCGACAACCGCAGCCGCCAGCAATACGGTCGCCAACTGGACGGTGCCACTCAGCGTGAGGCCTACCGCGGGGACAATGCCCAGCGCGCCCAGGCGCGGGAAAAAGCCCGCACGTCGATGGACAAGCACGGTATCGAACGCCCCGCCACCAGCAACCGCGAAGCCCGTGACCGGGTGCGCGACGCCCAGTCCGGCGCCACGGCGGGCAACCGCATGCAGGCCGGTAACGAGCGGCCCCGCACCACGGACCGAAGCCAGGGCACGCCCAGGACCACCCGCGACAATCAGCAGCCGAGGCAGCAGAACCCGCAGCTCAACCAGCGCGACCAGCGTCCCGCACAAGCACGGCAAAGTACGCAAAAACGCCCGGCCGCGACCCATCAGACCGGCGCGCGCAACAATGCCTTTGCCGGCGCGCGCTCACCGTCCCAGGTCAACGCCCAAGCCAATCGTGGCCGTGCCAGCCAAGTTTCCGCGCAGCGCCCCAGCGCCTCGCGAGCCGCAGGCCATCAAGTCAGTCGACCATCCAGCGCACCCGCGCGCCAACGGGGGAGCCGTCGTTGAATAACCATCCTCGCATCAAGCCATTTACCGGCCGGCTCCTGCACGCCCTGGCACTGACTGCTGGCCTGGCGTGGTCGTGCCTGGCCAGCGCGCAGCAGGAATTTGCCACACCGGAACAGGCCGCCCAGTCATTCGTCGAGGCGCTGGGCAGCAAACACGCCGATCACGAACGCCTGACGGCGTTGCTGGGCAACGAATGGCGCAGTTTCATCCCACGCGAAGGCACCGAGCGCCAGGACGTCGATGCCTTCATCAAGCAGTACCACGAACAGCATCAGATCGAGAAAACCGGCGACGACAAGGCACTGCTGTCGGTGGGCAGCAACCATTGGACGCTGCCGATTCCCCTGGTCAAAAGCGCCAACGGTTGGCGCTTCGACATCAAGGCCGGCAGTGCCGAAATCCGGGCTCGGCGCATCGGCCGCAACGAACTCTCCGCCGTGCAGGCGGCGCTGGCCTATCACGATGCGCAGATGGAATATGCGTCAATCGATCGCGACGGCGATGGCGCCCTGGAGTATGCGCAGAACCTCTTCAGCACCCCGGGCCAGCACGACGGGCTCTATTGGGCAGACGATGACAGCGGTCAGATCAGCCCGCTGGGCCCCGCGTTCGGCAAGACCGTCGGCGGCGAGGACTGGCACGGTTATCACTTCCGCATCCTGCATGGCCAGGGGCCTTCGGCACCGGGTGGGGCCTACAGCTACCTGATCGGCGACAAGATGAGCCGGGGTTTTGCCCTGATCGCCTGGCCGGCGAAATACGCCGACACCGGGGTGATGAGTTTCATGATCAGCCATGACGGCCAGGTGTTCGAAAAAGACCTGGGGCCGGACAGTGAGAAGCTGGCCCAGGGGATGACCCTCTTTGACCCGGATGACAGCTGGAAGGAGGTCAGTGCGGAGCAAGATTAACGCGCTGAGCGGCCTGGTCCGTTGTCGTCAACGTCCCCCCCGCCGGGGCCGGGCGCAACATCAGTGCCGCGCCTCACTCCTCCTCTCTCAACGCGATGATCCGCCCGGATTTTTCGGCGGCCAGCAACGTCCCATGGTCGGCGGCATTCTGATCGGCATAGGCGATGGAAAATTTGCCGATGGCCTGGTCGAAGGAGTCGGTCTTGCCCAGGTAACCACTGATGAGCGCCGCATCGCCGGATTTGGCGTGGGCGCGCGCCAGGGTCAGGCCGCACCACTGGGCGTACATTTTCATCCGCGCGGCGGATATGCCTTCGATGGGCGCGGACATTTTCATGTCGCGTAGCTGGCGTACAAAAAAACAGCGACCATTCTGGCTGCGGGTCCAGCCCAGGAAAATGTCGCTGGAGGACTGCATCAGGCGCTGCCCGGTGACCACCCGCTGGCCCTGGTTGTCGTAGTTGCTCTTGCCGGCATAGGGCGCCAGGACCGAGGGACAGGCCTCCTTGAACTGCAGGAGCAACGGGTGATTTTCCGCAGAAAAGAACAGACCGACAAAACAGTAGGTGCCGACGCTCCCAATGCCCACCGCCTTGACCGCAATGTCTTCCAGGCGGTATCGATCGAACAGCACGCGCCGTTCATGGGGCAGTGACAGTCGGTAGTCCTGCAGCGCCAGATGGACGTTGCGCCGGAATCCCTTTTCATTCACATGAAACAGGATCGGCGGCTGATCGATCAGGCGCCGCCGCCCTCCCACTTCACCGCTGATCTTGGGGTAGAGGTAATCGCCGACCCGCATCCTGGCCTTGGCGACCACCTGCTCGCGGATTTTCTTGATTTGCGCATTGGGCGCCATGTCGATGATGGTTTGCGCGTCCAGGCGGTCATACCAGACATCCAGCGGGTTCATCTTGGAGAACCTGCGCAGATTCTCGCGGTAGGCACCCACGCAGCCGGCGGCGATGGCTCGCGCCTCTTTGTCGCCCAGGTCGTTGTCGCGCGCGGCCACGGCAAAGCTGATGGCCAGGCGTTTGACATCCCACTCCCAGGGCGCGGGCAGGGTTTCGTCGAAGTCGTTGATGTCAAAGATCAGGTTGCGCTCAGGGGTGGCGAACAAACCGAAGTTCATCAGGTGGCAATCGCCACAGGCCTGGACCTGGATACCGGTTGTCGGGGTCGCCGCCAGGTCATGGGCCATCAACCCGGCAGAGCCGCGCAGAAAGGTGAAGGGACTGCGCAGCATGCGGCCGTAGCGCACCGGCACCAGGTTGGGCAGTCGATAGCGGTTGGATTCTTCGAGCAGTTCGATGGCGTCCCGCTGCTTGCGCACGGGCTTCCACTGGGCGTGTTGCCCATGGGGCAGACGCTCGCGCAACAACGCGCCGGCGTACAACCGTTCTTTGCGCGACTGAAAGACCCGTTCGTCTCTGGTGTCTTCCGACGGCTCTGGGTTGCGGGCCTCAGGCCGGTTTTTTGGCGGGGGCATGTCCGCTCCTCTGCTCAACGAAGTCTGATTCGCTTGGGCACAGGACCTGGCAATTCGACTGTTCCGTCAGCCCGCAGAAAACCGGTGCGGTGGTAGGCTGGAAAGCGCCAAAGCTAATGGTTCAAGCGTAGCAGCTCTTATCCTCGGTGCTGCATGGTGGGGACACATTCAACAGGTAGCCCTTCGCAGTAGCGACAACGAAGCGACAGGACGGCTCAGATCTCACCGACGTCACCACTTGGAACGTGGGCGCTGCCGTGTGTGGAACACGCCAAGAACTTGAAGGCGATCACCGCGTATTCGATAGGGATCAGATAGGACCAGTTGGGCACCGCCCATTCACGTGTGTTTCTGACCCGGCCTTTACGGCCCATGGCTGGAAGCCGGGCCAGTTTGTCGACGCTGGCGAAGACAGCATCGGAAAAGTCGTTGGCAGCCTTGGGATTTTCAAGGGCAATGTAGCTAGCTTCGTCTTCCACGTTCTTGAGGGCTCTTTCCAGCCACTCAACCCGCACTGTTGCTCCAGCGGCGAGCGCGCATCGCTGCTACCTGGTCATCGGTGGCAAATTTGCCCTCGTCTGCTTCTTTTACCGCCAATTCGATCTGTGCAGTCAGCGCGCGCTCATGCGCGATGTAATCGCGAAGAACGTCCATCGCCAGATAGCTCGCGCTTTGCCCGTTGGTCTTGGCCAGATCGGCGAGGGAGTTTGATAGGTCTTCCGGCAGGATCAGGGATATCCCGGTCATGGCAGCCTCGATGGTGGACATTTGTTGGGCATCTTACACCGTCAACTGCTGGCTTGAAGCCGCAGACCGCCGAGAGGTGTATCTCGAAGTGAATCTGCTCCCTCTTTGCCTGACGGGCGAACGTGACGCCTTGGCATCACGTTCGCTCGGCACTCAGTGCGGGGCGCGGACGATGGTCTTGAGCAGGTCCGCCGGGCTGATGTGCCCGACCACCTGCTGCTGTACACCGCTACCCGGCTGCGGCAGGTCGAGGATGTGGCCCTTGATCTTGCCGACCACGTGCATCTCGCAGGGTTTGCAATCGAACTTCAGGGTCAGCACTTCGTCGCCGTGGATCAGTTGCATCGGCGCGACCTTGGTGCGCACGCCGGTGACGCCCTTGGCCTGTTTCGGGCACAGGTTGAAGGAGAACCGCAGGCAATGCTTGGTGATCATCACCGGCACCTCGCCGGTCTCCTCGTGGGCCTCGAAGGCCGCGTCGATCAGCTTGACCCCATGGCGATGATAGAAGTCCCGGGCTTTCTGGTTGTAGACGTTGGCCAGGAACGACAGGTGGGACTCCGGGTACACCGGCGGCGGGCTCGTCTCGGCCTTGCGTCCACCCCTGGGGTGGGCGTTGACCCGGGCGGCGGTCAGGGCGTCGATGACGTCGCGGCGCGCCGCCTTGAGCTGGGAGTTGGGGATGAAGTAGGCCTGGGGCGCATCCAGCTTGATCGCTGCCGCGTGGTACTGGGTGGTGCCCAGTTGACCGAGCAGGTCGCGCAGTTGCTCCAGGGCCTGCTCAGGTTTGTTGGCGACGCCGAACGGGCCTTCGAGGGCGACGCTGGCACTGATGCCCTCCTCGCTGGTGGCCGTCAGTTCCAGGCGTTCCTCACGCAGGTGCACGTTCCAGTCAACACCCACCCGGCGCTCGGCGGAGGTCTTGAGCAGGGCTTGCTGCCAGTTGTGGTCCAGGTTGCGGTTCAGCGGGTGATTTGGCCGGACCTTGTACAAGTCCGCAGGCATCTCGTTGGGCTCGACGCGGTAGCGGTAGCGCTTCTCGCCGTCCTCCTCGAACTCGCCCTTGGCCTCGGCGATGTTGGCGCGAAAGCCCACCACTTCGCGCTTGATCAGCACGTTGAGGCCGTCGCCGTTGGACAGCGGCTCCTGGGTGACCACCTGCAAGTCGCGCTTGCCGACTTTTTCGACGATGCCCACCGGCAGGCCGGTAAAGGTCGGCGTGTCGAAGGCGCCAATGTCGATCTTGCGGTCGCTGACGAAGTAGTCGGTGCTGCCACGGTGGAAGGTCTTTTCCGGGTCCGGCAGGAAGAAGTGCGCGGTGCGGCCGCTGGAGGCGCGGGCCAGGTCCGGGCGGTCTTCGAGCACATCATCCAGGCGCTGGCGGTAGTAGGCCGTGATGTTCTTCACGTAGCCCATGTCCTTGTAGCGCCCCTCGATCTTGAACGAGCGCACGCCGGCTTCCACCAGGGCGCGGATGTTGGCGCTCTGGTTGTTGTCCTTCATCGACAGCAAATGCTTCTCGAAGGCGACCACACGACCCTGGTCGTCCTTGAGGGTGTACGGCAGGCGGCAGGCCTGGGAGCAGTCGCCCCGGTTGGCGCTGCGACCGTTCTGCGCATGGGAGATGTTGCACTGGCCGGAAAAGGCCACGCACAAGGCGCCATGGATGAAGAACTCGATCGCCGCGTCAGTCTCGTCGGCAATCGCGCGGATCTCTTGCAGGTTCAGCTCGCGCGCCAGCACCAGTTGGGAGAAACCTGCCTGGTCGAGGAACTTCGCCCGGGCCAGGGTGCGGATGTCGGTCTGGGTGCTGGCGTGCAGCTCGATCGGCGGGATATCCAGCTCCATCACCCCCAGGTCCTGGACGATCAGCGCGTCGACGCCGGCGTCGTAGAGCTGATGGATCAGCTTGCGGGCCGGCTCCAGCTCGTTGTCGTGCAGGATGGTGTTGATGGTGGTGAACACCCGGGCATGGTAGCGCCGGGCAAATTCCACCAGGCCTGCGATTTCGCTCACTTCGTTGCAGGCGTTGTGCCGCGCACCAAAGCTTGGGCCACCGATGTACACGGCGTCGGCGCCATGCAGAATGGCCTCGCGGGCAATGGCGACATCGCGGGCGGGGCTGAGTAATTCCAGATGATGTTTAGGCAGGGACATATTTTTTTAGTCGACTTGTCACGGTAGGTGCGCATTGTAGCGGCGAATCACCTGGGCGGCACCCGTGCGCTGCCCGGTGGCGGCCATTGCCTGGGCAAGGCCGCCGTCCGAACCCGCCGACTCAGGCCTTGGCGGCCATCGCGGTGACTTCCACGCGCATGCCTTCAACGGCCAGGGCGGCCACGCCCACGGCGGCGCGGACCGGCCATGGCTTGGCGAAGAAGCGCTGGTAGACCTGGTTGAACGCGGCGCGGTCGGCCATGTCGGTGAGGTAGATGGTCAGGTGCAGCACCCGGTCCATGGAACTGCCGGCCTTCTCCAGTGCGACTTTCAGCGCCTGCAAGGTGCACTCGCTCTGCGCCACGATATCGCCCAGCTCCAGGCTGCCGTCGGCGCGGGTAGGAATCTGGGTCGAGACCAGCAGGCCAGCGAAACCGGCAACGTCGGAAGAGATCGAATCGGCGTCCGGATCGGGAATGAAGGTCAGGTCTTGATTAGCCATGGGGTGCTCCTGCATGAGGGGATAAAAGTCCCGCAGTCTACCGCCCCCGCTGGAAAAAAATCCCAGGCACGGAAAAAACCGCGTCACGGCCCAGGCCGGCGCAGCAGATTTTACGAGACAGATTGCTTTGGAAAATGGCAGGGGCGGCTGGATTCGAACCAACGCATGGCAGGATCAAAACCTGCTGCCTTACCGCTTGGCGACGCCCCTGTAGATGTAGCGACGAGTGCTGGGCACTCACTTGCTGAACCCTTGCACCACGATGACCGTGTAATGGCCAGTGCAAGAATGCGCGGAAATTTACCAAGTTTGTTCGAGTCTGGGAAGCTTTTTTTTAACAAATTTGTTTGAAAACAGCTACTTGCTCATAAGTCATGGCGGTTACCGGCCCTGCGGGGCAGTTTTCTCCCGCTTTTGCTCGGCCAGACTTGCACTTGGCGACAGTCAGCTAAGCTTTGAGCAGCTCATTGCACACGATGCTCATGCTGCAGGTTTTGGGGTTTTCTGGAGAGCGTCTGCAACGGCTAGTCAGACTGCCCACCTCCTTGCTGCAGGATTTGTCGTGATGACCGAGCCTCTCTTAAGCTTCGAAGCACTCAAGCGCGCCGCTGCCAATGGCGAAATCGATACCGTGCTGGTGTGCATGGTCGACATGCAGGGCCGTCTGGTGGGCAAGCGCTTCCAGGTCGAGTTCTTCATCGACAGCGGCCACGAAGAAACCCACTGCTGCAATTACCTGCTGGCCGACGACATCGACATGGAGCCGGTGCCCGGGTACGCGGCCGCCAGCTGGAGCAAAGGCTACGGCGACTTTGTGCTCAAGCCCGACATGAGCACCCTGCGCCGCGTGCCGTGGCTGGAATGCACGGCCCTGGTGCTGTGCGACGTGCTCGACCATCACCACCGCCAGGACCTGCCCCACAGCCCGCGGGCGATCCTCAAGAAACAGGTCGAACGCCTGCGCCAGCGCGGCTACACCGGCATGTTCGCCTCGGAACTGGAGTTCTACCTGTTCGACGAGAGCTACGAGGCCATCCACCAGCGCAACTACCACCAGCCGAAAACCGCCGGGCACTACATCGAGGACTACAACATCCTGCAGACCACCCGCGAGGAGCCGGTGCTGCGGGCGATCCGCAAACACCTGCAGGCCTCGGGCATCCCCGTGGAAAACTCCAAGGGCGAATGGGGGCCAGGGCAGGAAGAGATCAACATCCGCTACGCCGATGCCCTGACCATGGCCGACCACCACGTCATCATCAAGCACGCCTGCAAGGAGATCGCCCAGCTGCAGGGCAAGGCGATCACCTTCATGGCCAAGTGGCGCTACGACGCCGCGGGCTCCAGCAGCCACATCCACAATTCGCTGTGGGACAAGAACGGCAAGAAGCCGCTGTTCTTCGAGGCCAAGGCCGAGTTCGGCATGTCAAAACTGATGCGTGCCTGGGTGGCCGGGCAGCTCAAGTACGCCAACGACATCACCTGTTTTCTCGCGCCCTACATCAACTCCTATAAGCGCTTCCAGGCCGGCACCTTTGCACCCACGCGAGCCGTCTGGAGCCTGGACAATCGCACCGCCGGCTTTCGCCTGTGCGCCGAGGGCAGCAAATCGATCCGCATCGAATGCCGGATCGGCGGGGCCGACCTCAACCCCTACCTGGCCTTCGCCGCCCTGATCGCCGCGGGCCTGGCCGGGATCGACGAGCAGCTCGAACTGGCCCCGCCCTTCGAGGGCGATGCCTATGTCGACAGCCATTTGCCGGAAGTCTCCAAGACCCTGCGCGAGGCCTGCGCCGCACTCAAGGGCTCGGGCATGTTGCGCGAAGCGTTTGGTGACGACGTGATCGACCATTACGTGCACACCGCCGAATGGGAGCAGAAAGAGTACGACCGACGGGTCACCGACTGGGAACTGCAGCGCGGCTTCGAGCGCTATTGAGACCGCCATGACTTCCACTATCCAGCTGATTTCCCCGGTCGATGGCCAGGTCTACGCCGAGCGCCAGCGCGCCGATGCCGGGCAGATCGAACAGGCCCTGGCCAGCGCCGCCAGCGCCCAGGCACTGTGGAAGCGCCGTCCGCTGGATGAACGTGCGGCGCTGTGCAGCGCCGCCGTCGACGCGATGCTGGCGATGCAGGCCGAGATCGTCCCGGAGCTGGCCTGGCAGATGGGCCGCCCGGTACGTTTTGGCGCGGGTGAGCTGCGCGGCTTTGCCGAACGGGCCCGGCACATGATCGCGCTGGCGCCGCAGGCATTGGCGGCGGTCGAGCCTGAACCAATCGCCGGGTTTCGCCGCTGGATCAGTCGCGAGCCACTGGGTACGGTGCTGGTGGTCGCGCCCTGGAACTACCCCTACCTCACCGCCGTAAACAGCATTATTCCGGCGCTGATGGCGGGCAACAGCGTGATCCTCAAGCACGCCTCGCAGACCCTGCTGGTGGGCGAGCGTTTTGCCGAGGCCTTTCGCCGCGCCAATCTGCCCGAAGGGCTGTTCCACAACCTGCTGCTCAGCCACCTGGATACCGCGCAGATGATTGCTGGCGGCCGGGTGCAACAGGTCAACTTCACCGGTTCCGTGGGCGGCGGCAAGGACATGCAGCGGGCGGCCGTCGATACCTTCATCGGCGTCGGCCTGGAGCTCGGCGGCAAGGACCCGGCCTACGTGCGCGCGGACGCCAACCTCGACCACGCGGTGGAGAACCTGGTGGACGGCAGCTTCTTCAACTCCGGGCAAAGCTGCTGCGCCGTCGAGCGCATCTTTGTCGCTGCCAGCCTCTACCCCGCCTTTGTCGAACGGTTTGTCGCCCTGACCCGCCAGTACGTGCTGGGCAACCCGCTGGACCCCGCCACCACGCTGGGCCCGATGGTCACGCCACAGGCCGCGGATTTTGTCCGCGGGCAAATCGCCCAGGCCCTGGCCCAGGGTGGCCGGGCCTTGATCAACCCCGAGGATTTCCCCGCCGACGTGCCAGGCAGCGCTTACCTCGCGCCCCAGGTCCTGGTGGACGTCAGCCATCGAATGGCGGTGATGCGCGACGAAAGTTTTGGCCCGGTGGTCGGCATCATGCCGGTCTGCAGCGACGACGAGGCCATCGCCCTGATCAACGACAGCCCGTTCGGCCTCAGCGCCTCGATCTGGACCCAGGACCTGGCCGCTGCCGAACAGTTGGGCCACGCGATCGACACCGGCACCCTGTTCATGAACCGCTGCGATTACCTGGACCCGGCCCTGGCCTGGACCGGGGTCAAAGACAGCGGGCGCGGCGTCACCCTGTCGAGCCTGGGCTATGAGCACCTGACCCGCGCCAAATCCTTTCATCTGCGCCACGAGATCTGAACCATGAGCCTGACGGGAAACTGGAACTACCCCACCAGCGTACGCTTCGGTGTCGGGCGCATCGCCGAGCTGGCCGACGTCTGCCGCAGCCAGGGCATCCAGCGCCCATTGCTGGTCACCGACAGCGGCCTGGCCCGGGCGCCGATTACGCTCGCAGCGCTCGACGCCTTGCGCGCGGCGGGCCTCGGCGTGGCGCTGTTCAGCGACCTCAAGCCCAACCCGGTGGAAGCCAATCTGGCCGGTGGGTTGCAGGCCTGGCGCACCGGCCAGCACGATGGGGTGATCGCCTTCGGCGGCGGCAGTGGCCTGGACATGGGCAAGCTCATCGCCTTCATGAGTGGCCAGAGCCGGCCGGTCTGGGATTTCGAAGACATCGGCGACTACTGGACCCGCGCCGACGCCAGCCGCATCGCCCCGATCATTGCCGTGCCCACCACCGCCGGGACCGGTTCGGAAGTCGGCCGGGCGGCGGTGATCATCGATGAACGCAGCCACACCAAGCGCATCATTTTCCACCCGAAAATGATGCCACGGGTGGTCATCAGCGACCCGGCCCTGAGTGTCGGCATGCCGGCCAAGGTCACCGCCGGTACCGGCATGGATGCGTTTGCCCACTGCCTGGAAGCCTACTGCGCCCCTGGCTTCCACCCCATGGCCGACGGCATTGCGGTAGAAGGCATGCGCCTGGTGGCCGGGGCCCTGGTCCGCGCTGTGCGCACCCCGGCGGACCTCGAAGCGCGGGCCAACATGCTCGCGGCCGCCGCCATGGGCGCCACCGCCTTCCAGAAAGGCCTGGGCGGCATGCACGCGCTGTCGCACCCGGTGGGAGCGCTGTACGACACCCACCACGGCATGACCAACGCCACGTTCATGCCCTATGTCCTGGCGTTCAACCGCCCGGCCATCGAGGAACGCATCACCCGCCTGGCCGCCTACCTGGGCCTGCCCTCCCCCGGGTTCGACAGCTTCCTGACGTTCGTCCTCAAGTTGCGCAAGGACATCGATGTGCCCCATACCCTGGTCGAACTGGGGGTGGACGATCGCCAGGCCGACCTGATCGCCGACATGGCCGTGGTCGACCCCTGCGCGGGGGGCAATCCGCTGCCCCTGACCCGCGAGGGTGCGGCGCAGATATTCGCCGCGGCCTACCACGGCCGCCTCTAGAGCAATCACCTGGCCCTGACCCGAGCGCGGGCCGGGACAGGGTTTACCCAGCAGTCACAGGAGCAGTACGACAAGGGGTTGAAAGCCATGCCATCCGGTGCTGTCAGCGCGGGTGGACGCGTATCAAAACCTGAAGGGGCACCGACATGAAACCCGCCAGCCAGTCCGACACCAGCACCCCCCATGACGACGACGTCAAGATGCTGCACAGCATGGGCTACGCCCAGCAGCTCTCGCGACGAATGGGGGTGTTCTCCAACTTCGCGATTTCCTTTTCGATCATCTGCATCCTCTCCGGCGGCATCAACTCCCTGGCCCAGGGCACCTCGGGAGCGGGCGGTGCGGCGATTGGCATCGGCTGGCCGATTGGCTGCCTGATCTCCGGGGTGTTCGCCCTGGCCATGGCGCAGATTTCCTCGGCCTACCCCACCGCAGGCGGGCTGTATCACTGGGGCTCGATCCTGGGCAACCGCTTCACCGGCTGGCTGACCGCCTGGTTCAATCTACTGGGGCTGGTGACCGTGCTCGGCGCCATCAACGTCGGCACCTACTACTTCTTTTTCGGCGCCTTTGGACCCGCGCTCGGCATGGAGGACACCACCACAGTCAGGGTGATTTTCCTGGCGGTCCTCACCGGCCTCCAGGCCCTGTGCAACCACCTGGGCATCGGTCTGACGGCACGGCTCACCGACTTTTCCGGCTACCTGATCTTCACCACCGCCCTGGCGCTGACCATCGTCTGCCTGGTCTCGGCGCCCAGCTATGAATTCGCCCGGCTGTGGACCTTCGGCAACTATTCCGGGGCGGCCGGCGGCAGCGTCTGGCCTGAAGTGTCGAATACCTGGATCTTCATGCTCGGCCTGCTCTTGCCGATCTACACCATCACCGGCTACGACGCCTCCGCGCACACCTCCGAAGAGACCCGCAACGCGGCCATGTCGGTGCCCCGGGGCATGGTGATGTCGGTGGTCTGGTCGTTGTTGTTCGGCTGGGTCATGTTGTGCTCGTTCGTGCTGCTGTTGCCGAGCCTGGACGAAGCGGCGAAACAGGGTTGGAACGTGTTTTTCTGGGCCATGGACACCCAGGTCAATCCCAACGTCAAACTCGCGCTGTACGTGGCGATTTTCATTTCCCAGGTGCTCTGCGGGCTGGCCACCGTGACCTCGGTGTCACGCATGATCTTCGCCTTCTCCCGGGATGGCGGCCTGCCCTTCTCGAGAACCCTGGCCGCTGTCTCGCCGACCTTTCGCAGCCCGGTCGCCGCGATCTGGACCGGCGCCACCCTGGCGGTGCTGTTCGACTGGGGCTCGTCGGTGATCTCGATCGGCGCCACCCCGGTCTACACCATCGTGGTCTCCTGCACGGTGATCTTCCTGTTCTTCTCCTTCATCATCCCGATCGTGCTCGGCCTGTTTACCTACGGCACCGCGAAGTGGCCGACCATGGGCCCCTGGAACATGGGGCACGGCTGGTACTCGCTGTTTGCCATTGCGTCGATCATCTCGATGGCGGTGATCTTCATCATCGGCATCCAGCCACCGAACGATTGGGCGCTGTACATCACCATCGGCTTCCTGATCCTCACCGCCATCGTCTGGTTCGGCTTCGAAGCCCGACGCTTCCAGGGCCCACCGATCGGCGACATGATCAGCAAACGCCAGGCGCAAATCGCTGAGGCCGAAGCGGCGCTGAACAAAACAACGGGAAGTTAAGCCGGGCAAGTCACCGTGGGAGCGAGTCTGCTCGCGATGGCAGTGGATCAGGCGCCATCGATGTTGAATGGGCCGGCCTCATCGCGAGCAAGCTCGCTCCCACAGTGTTTTTGCCTGCCAACAGATCTCGCGTACACCCACAATGACAACCCAAAGAAAAAATCCAGCCAGGACAAGCAGGCCGGCCGGTAGGCTGAGCGAAGGTGCAGCGAAGCAAACCGGAGGCGATGCCCCCGGATGGATACCGTAGCGAGGGGCCGAACGCCTGGGGCAAGCGTTTTTTTGGTGGGCCTGTCTCCTGGCCGCTGACCACCCGACAGGGGGATGAGTGACATCCTCGGGGGCTTCATGAACCCCCAAGGATGTGGATGAATGCGCGATGACAACCATCAAGGCGTGACCTGATACCCCTTGCCCTGCAGGCAACTGGTATAGGCGGTGGAACTGGTCGAAGCGCTGGTCTTTTCCTGCTCCCGGCGCTCCTGCCGTTGCCGCGAGCCCCCCACTACCACGCCCGCCGCTGCGGTCTGCTTGGCGCGGTCTTGACGATAGTCCTGCTTCACATCGTCGTCGACCCGGTCGTAGATCTCGTCGTGCTGATTGCCGCGCACCGCGGCCCCCGTCGCACCGGCCGCGGCCCCCACGGCGGCGCCGCGCAGGCGCCCCCCGGACGTCGAGTTGGTGCTCGCGCTCTGGCTGGCCGCCACGTTATGGCATTCACTGATATCGAGCTGGGTTTGCTGCGCGCTTTGGCCTTTTGTCGGCACCACCGTTTCCGCCCATCCCTGGGTGCAGGCAATCGACAAGGCAGCGCACAGGCTAATGGATGACAACCTTCTCATGATGAACTCCCACAGGCCGTTGCACCGGCTCGGTGCAGTCAATCCAGTGTAGATCACCCACGGTTACTCTCCTAAACCACCGGCCGCTGCGGCACTACCGCCAGGGCCGTCGACCTGGCCAGCAGGTAGTAAAGGATGCCCGGCACCAGCAGCCCGACGATCCAGGAAATGTCCACCCCACCCAACTGCGCGACCATCGGCCCGGAATAGTAGTGAGTGTCGACAAACGGCAACTGGATCAACACGCCAATCACGTAGACGCTGATGCCCAGCACGTTCCAGCGCCCGTAGCGGCCTGCGGGGTCGGACAGGGCCGGGATGTCGTAGCGCTCCTTGTTGATGAAGTAGTAATCCACCAGGTTGATCGCGCTCCAGGGGGTGAAGAAGGTCAGCAGGAACAGGATGAAATACTTGAACGCGTTGAGGAACGAGTACTGCCCCAGCAGCGCCAGCGTGGTGGACGCCGCGACAATCAACAGCACGAACACCATGCGGTGCCGGGCCGTCAGCTGCAGGCCACTGCGAAAACCACTGATGATGGTGGCCACGCACATGAAGCTGCCGTAGGCGTTGAGGGTCGAGACGGTGACCTTGCCGAGCACCACGCTCAAATACAGCAAGGAGGCGATCACGCCGGTACTGCCCAGGCCGACGATGGTCGCCACCTCGTGCCCACGAAAACCGCCCCCCGCCAACGCCACGGCGAACACCCCCAGGACCATCGACGCCTGGGCGCCGAGCACGGTTCCCAGGCCGACGGCGGTGAAGGTTTTCCAGGACGAGGTGTTGCTCGGCAGGTAGCGCGAATAGTCCGCCACGTAGGGACCAAAGGCGATCTGCCAGGAGGCCGACAGCGACACCGCCAACAGAAAAGTGCCCCAGGCAAAGTGGCGGTTCTCCAGGAGCAGGCCGATGTCATTGAGGGTCAGCAGCCGGGTGAACAGGTACACAAAGGCAATGATCCCCAGCACACTCGCCACCTTGCCCACCAGGTGGATCACCCGATAGCCGAGGATCGTCAGAAAGGCGATGCACGCGGCAAAGATCAGGATCCCGGCGCTGTCGCTCACATGGATCAACTGGGCAATCGCCTGCCCCGACAGCACCGCGCCCGTGGCGCTGAACCCCAGGTACATCAGGCACACCAGGACAATCGGGATGGCCGCGCCATAGACCCCGAACTGCACCCGGCTGGAGATCATCTGCGGCAGGCCCAGCTTCGGCCCTTGCGCCGCATGCAGGGCAACCACCGCCCCGCCCAGCACCTGGCCGAGCAACAGGCCGATCAGCGACCAGAAGACGTCGCCACCCAGCACCACCGCCAGGGCCCCGGTGACAATCGCGGTAATCTGCAGGTTAGCCCCCAGCCACAGGGTGAACTGGCTGTAGAGGCTGCCATGGCGTTCGGATTCGGGGATGTAGTCGATCGAGCGGATCTCGATCAGTGGATTGCGCTTGGAACTCTCGATGACCTGGGTCATGAACGGCTTTTCCTTGAAGGAACGGACACTGTTGTTGTTATTGCGGCGTCGACTCAGAACGCCTTGCTGGCACTGACCACGACGGTGGCCGTGCACAGGTCGTCATAGCCATACCAACTGGCACACTCGCTTTTTTTCAGGCTGGTGTCGACATAGCTCAGGCCCCAGGTCACGCCGACGAACTCCCGGCTGAGCTTGGCCTCCCATTCGTTGTAGGCCGAGCGCCCGTTGCCGTTGGTGGCCAGGAAAGCTTCATCCTTGGTGTCGTTGCGCCCCAGGCGCAGGTCCAGGCTCAGCTCGGCCGGCAACACCAGGGTGTAGCCCAGGTAGGCATACAGGGTGTCCTGGTCTTCGCCAAACACATTGGGCGTGTCGTTGGAGTAATAGGCCCCCACCTTGACCCCATACAGGTCAAGGATGGCGTAGACCTCACTGAGGTTGAATTGGCCCTCCTTCGGGTAGTCGTACTTGACGTAGCCCAGGTCCAGGCTGATGGCATCGCTGGCCTGCCAGAAGTAACCGGCGTAGTACTCCACTTCCTGGCGGGTCTTGTAGTCATAACCAAAGTCCACATTCGAGGTCCAGGCGCCCAGGTACAGGCCGCTGCTGTGCTGCAGCGTGGCGCCGAACTGCAGCGCCGGGTCGCCAAGGGTCTGGGAGATACCACGGCTGCGGTAGTCGCTGACAGCGGTCAGGCTCATGTCCAGGCTGAAGTCATCGTTGAGGGGCAACGCCTGGCTGGTGATGGGCAACAGGACCAGGCTGGCCAGGGCAAAGCGTGAGAGTGCGTTCATGGAAAACCCTTGTTGTTATGAGTGTGCGGGTTATTGCAGGCACGGCGTTGCCGGCGCCTTGTGCTGCAAGGCGCCCGGCGGTTTGCGGGATCGCTGGGTGGAGGGATGACGCGGGTCAGGACGCGGGGGCGTAGACCTGCTTGCCGGCGAAAAAGGTCTTCAGGACCCGGGTGTCGAACAACTCGTCGTCAGAGACCTTGAACACATCGCGGTCGAGAATGATCAGGTCGGCCTGCTTGCCCGGCGCCAGCGAGCCGATCTGTTGCTCCAGACGCAGAGTCTTGGCGGCGTTGAGGGTATAGGCGTAGAACATGCTCTGGCGATCGAGGCTCTCCTTGGCATTCAACACCCCCAGCGGGCCTTTTCGGGTACTGGCCTGGGCGATGGCGTTGAACGGATTGGGGCTGGACACCGGCCAGTCACTGCCACCGGCAATCACCGCGCCGGCGTTATGCAGCGAGCGGGCGGGATACTGGTAACCGTAGGCAAACGCACTGATGTAAGGCTTGACCAGTTCCACCGTGTACGACTCGCCAGTGGCCCACAGCAGTTGCATCGAGGCGATCACCCCCAGTTGCTTGAAGCGCGGGAACTCCTTGGGGTTGACCAGTTGCAGGTGCGCGATGCTATGGGGCACCGGCGTCGGGCTGAGTTTGCGCGCGTAGGCCACGCCATTCAGGGCTTCACGCACCGCACGGTCACCGACCGCATGCATGTGCAGGATCCAGCCGCGCTTTTCCGCCGCCACCACCAGTTCACCGAAATGCTCCGGGTCGATCAGCAACTGGCCATTTTTATGGCTGTTCTTGAAGGGCACGATGACGGCCGCCGTCTGCCCGGGAAACTCGAGAATGCCATCGGCAAACACCTTGATCCCGGGGAACGTCAGGTTGGGTACACCCTCGAACTGTTTCATCACCGTGGCCAGGACTTCCAGGTCCTGGGGACGGCTCTTCGGATTGGTCAGCATCAAGGCCGCGACGTGGGCACTGAGTTCGCCCTTTTCAGCCAGCGCGCGGTACAACGGCAGGACCCCGGTACTGTCGGCCGTTGCCTTGAAGTCGAACAGCGAATCGTCGCTCCCCGCATTCGCCGCGGCGTCCATCCAGGCAGTGACGCCATACTGGTTGTTGATTTTGACCGCCTCGCGGGCGGCCTTGAGCATGGTCTCCTGGCTCGGTGCAGGGATTTCGTTGCGGATTTTGTCCCAGCGCGATTCGGCGAAATAGCCGTTGGGGGTGAAGTCCGCCTCATGCCCGACAAAACTACGGTCCTGCTCCGACAGGCCTTTGACCAGCGCGGCATCGATCTTCAGGCGCTTGAGCATGGCGTTGTTGGCCCAGCCGGTATGGCCGTCGATACCGCTGAACACCAGCGGCTGATCGGCCCAGCGACCCTGATTGAAACGCTGGCCCATTTCGCGGGCTTTGTCCCAGTAGGCCGAACTGGTCCCGGCAATGCTGATCACGTCGCCGGCCCGGGCACGCCCGGCCTGGTCCTGCTCGATGATCCATTGTTCCAGCTCCGCCAGCGGCTTGACCTCGTCCTGCAGGTTGGCACCCATGCTGTCGAAGGCCGCTACCACCGGGTGGCTGTGGGTGTCGATCAGCCCCGGCATCAGCACCTTGCCCGCCAGGTCGATGCGTTGGGTATTGGCGTCGGCCAGGGCCTGGATCTCGGCGTCGCTGCCCACTTGCAGGATCTTGCCATCTTGCACCGCCACTGCCTGCGCCAGCGCCTGGCCGGGCTCTGCGGTGAACACCTTGCCGTTGAACAGCACCAGGTCAGCCGCGGCCATTGCCGGTACCGCCGTCAGGGCCAGCGCAGCGGCCAACAGGTTGGGAATCAATCGTTGCATCGGGACGCTCTCTTGTTGTTATCGGGCTGGCATCACCCTATAGAACACCAGCGCAGAACGGACCTCTACAAATGAGGGGGGGGGGTACACAGGACAACCCCAGACCCAACCCGTGGGAGCGGGCTTGCTCGCGATAGGCATAGGTATCTACACAACTGTGGTGCGACCAGGATGTTGGATTAGACCGAGTACATATCCATTTTTGCGGTAACGGCCACCTATGGTTCCGCTTTTACAGCGGCTCACTTTTGGAGGAGCCCAAAAGTAAGCAAAAGGCTCTTGCCCCACCACTCGGCACCTCGCTTAGGCTCGGTGTTCCCTCACTCCGGCTTGAATCCGTGGGCCGCCGCCACGCGCCATCCATGGCGCGGGGCGGCTAACCCGGCGTCCTGCCGGGTTACCCACGGCTTCAAGCCTGCGTTCGGCCAGCGTGGTTAACGGGGCGCCCCAGGATCAAAAGCCAGAGCCAGAGCCAGATCAAAAGATGGCTGACTTCGTCAGCGTCTTAGGACGTAGAAGCTACACCGCGCATGCCCTAGCGATCAGGTCGGCTTTTAGGCCGCCTCGCTTTGTTTTTGATCCTGGGCGCCCCGTTAACCACGCTGGCCCAAATCAATGTCGGAGTACGGGCATGCCGAGCCTAAGCGAGGCACCGAGTGGTGGGGCAAAAAGCGTTTTGCTTACTTTTGCCTGGGCCGGCATTCCGGCTGTTCAAAAGTGAGCCGCTGTAAAAGCGGAACCATAGGAGGCCGTTACCGAAGAAATGGATATGTACTCCGCCTAATCCAACACCCCTGAGGCCGCCACGCGAGCAAGCTCGCTCCCACAAGTTTGCTGCGTGTCAGCTGTTGGAGCGCAACGCCGAGCCCAGTTCAACCTTGCTCTTGACCCCCAGCTGCACGTAGCAATTGCGCAGGTAGGTGCGAACGGTGGCGGGGCTCAAGGCCAGGATCCTGGCGATTTCCTTGTAGGAGTGGCCCGCGGCAAACAGCATGGCCGCCGTGCGTTCGCGGGGGGCCAGGACCACCCCGCGCGGTGGCGCTTCGAGGGACAGGATCACGTGCTCGGCATTCGGGCTCAGGGTCAGGGCGCAGCGGCCCAGGCGCATCACACAGGGGACTTTGGCCAGTTGGGCGATGACCTGGGCCGGCAGGTTCGAGCCGTTCCACCCCGGCACTTCGCGGCCAATCGCGGCGCACAACTGCGCGCCCACATACAGCAGGCTGCCGTCCATGCGCGCCACGCCAAAATCGCTGGCGCCATTGCCGGTGTCGAGGCGGATCATGTCCTGCACCTGGAATCGCCACAGCTGCAACAAGTGATCACAGAAGGCCTGGAACAACCCAGCCTCGCACTCATTGAAGGTCGCATCGCCGACGCCCCGGTACAGGCAGACAAAAAAGTACAGGCCGCTTTCGGGTAACTCGAAGGTGATGCTCATCAGGTGATAGAGATCATGCCGGCGGGCGAAGTCGTTCACTTGCTCGTTGGGGTCGGTGAACTCGCTGTCGCGCATCACCTGGCCCAATCGGGTGAAGGTGTCATTGGCGAAGCAATCCAGTTCCGCCACCTGGCTCCACTCCTCGACAAACGACTCCGGCAGGTCGATACGTCCGTGCATCCAGCTTTGCGGCGGCGCGCTGGCATGGGAGGCCGACATCTCGCCCCACCAACCCGAGGCAAAGGGCACCAATTGGCGAAAGGCTTGCAGGCCTTCGGCAATGAAGTGCGAACCGCCCCGCTCCCGCGCCACCCGGGACAGTTGGAGCAGGCAACGATTAAATGCCTCGAACGTGGCCATCGACATCTGTGCAGCGCACAACTCACCCGCAACCATCACGACAACCCCGACTACTGAACAAGCCTGACGTACCTGAGCGCTGGACCATGCCACAGGCGGCGCAACAGCGTCCAGCCAGCCAACCGGGTCATTGCGGACACGGCGCAAAAAGGCGTTGTGTTCCCTCGAGAACCGATGTTATGTTCATAACACGGTCATAATAAATGACACAAACATAACAATCCCGTACCTGGCGCGCCCCTATGTCCATGGAAAAGAACAGTTTTCTGCAGTTGCTGGAACAAAAGTTCTCCAGCCTGACCCCGACCGGCAAGCGCATCGCCAGTTACCTGCTCGGCAACCCGGAGCAATTGCCCTTCGAGTCGGCCGACAGCATCGCCCAGCAGACCTCCACCACCGGAATTTCCGTGGGGCGTTTCTTGCGTTCCCTGGGCTACCAGAATATCGATGAGGTCAAGCAGAGCCTGCGCGGCGAAGCACCGACTTCCTGGCTGATCACCGACCGGATTGCCGCCTTCCGTGCCGAAGCCAACGCCGACGACGCCCTGGAGCGTTCCCAGCATCGTGAGATCGAAGCGATCCAGATGGTCTACGCCCTGGCGCGCGGTGAAACCTTTGCCCAGATCGTGCAGCGCATCTACGAAGCCGATGCGGTGTTCATTCTCGGGATCCAGTCCACACGCGGGATCCTCACGGCCTTCCACAGTCACCTGGAATACATTCGCCCCAAGGTCTACTACGTCGATGGCCTGTCGGGCATTTATGCCGAGACCCTGAACTCCGGCTTCGCCAACCCGTACGCCATCATTGCCGACTTTCGCGCGTACTCCAGTGTGACCCAGACCTTTTGCGACGCGGCGATCGACAACGACCTGCCCCTGGCGCTGATCACCGACCTGCAATGCCCCTGGGCCCGTGACTACCCCCTTGACCTGTTGCAGTTGAAAACCGATGTCGGGCAGTTCTGGGACTCCCCGGCGCCCCTGGCGTGCCTGTTGAACCTGATGGTTTCGGCGGTCGCGGAAAAATACGGCGAGCGCCTCGACGAACGCCTGGCCAGGAACCGTCAACTGCAAAAAGCCTTCGGCCAGTTCGAAGGCTGATACCCCCGCCCCACTGAATCCCAACTGGAGTGTTTGCGTGAGCCACAGCCCCCTTGTAGAAATTGACGCCCAGCGTTATCAGGTGCAAATCGATCTGATCTACGCCAGTGCCGACAACCTGGCTGGAAAAGTGATCTACCCGACGGCGCGTTGCCTGTTGCACAGCGCCGCCGCCGAGTGCCTGGACAAGGCCAGCCAACTGGCGCGCCTGGCCGGTTACACCCTGCGCATCTATGACGCCTACCGCCCGCCGTATGCCCAGTACCTGTTATGGGAAGCCCTGCCCAACAACGACTACGTGCGTGATCCCCACCTGGGCTCGCACCACAGCCGTGGCGTGGCCGTCGACCTGACCCTGGTGGACAGCGACGGCGCGCCGCTGGACATGGGCACGGCCTTCGACGCGATGGAAGAAAAGTCCCACCAGTTTTACCCCGACCTGCCAGCGAGCGTGCAGCGCAACCGCCTGCTGCTGCTGGGGATCATGCTCGGCGCCGGCTTCCAGGCCATCGCCACCGAGTGGTGGCATTTCGAGTTGCCGAACGCCGACGACTACCCCCTGCTGGAGGCCTGACCCCCCCCTGACCAACACGTAACGAAGAAACCGCAGAGTTTCGCCGCTGTATACAACAACAAGATGCTCCGCCCTGCTTCACCTGCTACTGCCCGGTTATAGATTTTATAAAAACAAACCTGACGTACTTCCATACATCGAATGATCAAGGAAACCGGCATGACCCCAATCACCACCGTGACCCGCAAACCTTTTCCCGGCGTCGGCAAACTGCTGCTGAGCGTCCTGTGCAGCGCCCTGAGCCTCGGCGCCTGGCAAGCCGCCACCGCGGCCGTCGCCCAGGACACTCTGGTCATCGGCAAACCCGCCGACCCGCAGACCCTCGACCCGGCCGTGACCTTCGACAACAACGACTGGACCATCACCTACCCGTCCTACCAACGCCTGGTGGGCTACAAGATCGAGGGTGACAAGAGCAGCACCGAAGTCCAGGGCGACCTGGCTGAAAGCTGGACCGTTTCCCCGGACAACCTGGTCTGGGAATTCAAGATCAAGCCCGGCAACAAGTTCGATGACGGCGCCCCTGTGGACGCCGCCGCCGTGAAGTTTTCCTTCGACCGCCTGATGACCCTCAAGCAGGGGCCGTCCGGTGCGTTCCCGGAAGACATGGTGGTCGCCGTGATCGATCCACAGACCATCCGCTTCACCCTCAAGACGCCGTTCGCCCCGTTCCTGTTCACCCTGGCCCACAACGGCGCTTCGATCGTCAACCCGGCCGTGGCCAGCAAGGGCGCCGACACCAACGCCTGGCTGTCCAGCCACACCGCAGGTTCCGGCCCTTACCGCCTGAGCAACTGGCAGAAAGGCCAGTCGCTGACCATGGAGCCCAACCCGCACTTCGCCGGGCCCAAGCCTGCGCTGAAAACCGTGGTGCTGAAGATCATCGCCGAACCGTCGGTGCGCCGCCTGCAACTGGAACGCGGTGACCTGGACATCATCGAAGACATGCCCGAAGACCAGTTGGGCGCACTCGCCAGCAAGCCGGGCGTGGTGGTCAAGGAGTACCCGTCGCTGCGGGTCACCTACCTGTACCTGAACAACAAGAAAGGCCCGCTGACCAGCGTCGACGCCCGCCGGGCGATTACCGAAGCGGTGGACTACAACGGCATCGTCAAGGGCATTCTCAAGGACAAGGCCAAGCTGCTGAACGGGCCGATCCCGGATGGCATGTGGGCCTACGACAGCTCCCTGCCCGAGATGAAGCAGGACATGGCAGCCGCCAAGGAGAGCCTGGCCAAGGCGCCGCAGAAGATCACCAACCTGAGCTACATGTACTCGGACAAGGACGCCAACTGGGAGCCGATCGGCCTGACCCTGCAAGCGGCCCTGGCGCCCCTGGGCATCAACCTCAAGCTGGAGAAAACCGCCAACGCCACCCTGCGTGAGCGTGTCGGCCAGGCCGACTACGACATCGCCGTGGGCACCTGGAGCCCGGACTTCGCCGACCCCTACATGTTCATGAACTTCTGGTTCGACTCCAAGATGCAGGGCCTGCAAGGCAACCGTTCGTTCTACAGCAACCCTCAGGTCGACAGCCTGATCCGCGAGGCCGCCACCACCAGCGACACGGCCAAGCGCGTCGAGCTGTACCAGAGTGCGCAAAAAATGGTGCTCAAGGACAGCGTCTACGCCTACCTCTATCAGAAGAGCTACACCCTGCCGATGCGTGATTCGGTCAAGGGCTACGTGTTCAACCCGATGCTGGAACAGGTGTTCAACCTCGCCGGCATGAGCAAGTAAATCCGCTCCCTCGCGCCAGTCAGCGATGGCTGGCGCGGCTGTTGAATTTTGTCGTTGCTGTGACTGAGGTGCCCAATGGCCTTCCTGACTCTGTTGCGCAAGCGCCTGTTCGGCCTGGTGTTGGTCGTGTTCGGCGTTTCGCTGATTACCTTTGCAATTTCCCACTTGATTCCCGGGGATCCGGCCCGGCTGATCGCTGGCGACCGGGCCAGCGATGCGCTGGTGGCGGGCATTCGTCACCAGTTGGGGCTGGACCTGCCGTTGTACCAACAATACGGCCGCTACCTGATGGACCTGTTGCACGGCGACCTCGGGACGTCGATCCGCACCAACCGTCCGGTGCTGGAAGACTTGCAGGCGTTCTTCCCCGCCACGCTGGAACTGGCCCTGGTGGCGCTGTTCCTGGCGATCCTGGTGGGCGTGCCCCTGGGCGTGCTGTCGGCGGTCTATCACAACCGGGCGATTGACCAGATCGCGCGGACCCTGGCGGTCACTGGCATTTCCACGCCGGCCTTCTGGCTGGGCCTGGGGGCCATTGTGCTGTTCTACGGGCACCTGGGCTGGCTGCCCGGCGGTGGTCGCTTGTCCGAAGGCGTGGCGCCGCCGCCGACCTTCACCGGCTTCTACCTGATCGACGCCCTGCTGGCCGGTGACGGCGGGCTGTTTCTCGACGCCCTGGAACACCTGATCCTCCCGGCCGCGACCCTCGGGTTCGTGACCCTGGGGGTGGTCGCGAGGCAAATCCGCTCGGCGATGCTCGACCAACTGGGCGAGGACTACATCCGCACAGCCCGCGCCTATGGCCTGTCACGCTGGACGGTGATCCTGCGCCATGCGCTACCCAATGCGCTGATCCCGTCGGTGACGGTGCTGGGGCTGACCCTGGGTGACTTGCTGTATGGCGCGGTGCTGACTGAAACCGTGTTCGCCTGGCCCGGCATGGGCGCCTACGTGGTCAAGTCGATCCAGTCCCTGGACTTCCCGGCGGTGATGGGCTTCGCGATCCTGGTGTCGTTTATCTATGTACTGCTGAACATGGCCATCGATCTTCTGTACCGCGTGATCGATCCACGCATTGGCGAGGTGAATTGAAATGTCCCTGACCCTGACAGCCGCGCGCGGTCCGCGCTGGCGCGAAAAACTCGCCTACCTGGCCTACCAGATCCGCCGCAGCCCGCTGACCATGGCCGGCCTGGCGATCACCTTGATTGTCCTGCTGTGCATGATCTTTGCGCCCTGGCTGGCCAGCCATGATCCCAATGCCCTGAACCTCGCCGAGCGTCTGGCACCGCCGTCGGCCGAGCACTGGTTCGGCACCGATGAAGTCGGCCGCGACCTGTTCAGCCGGGTCCTGTACGGCAGCCAGCAATCGGTGGGCGTCGGCCTGTTCGTGGCCTTTTCCTCGTGCTTGATTGGCGGCTTGCTGGGCTGTTTTTCCGGCGTGATCGGCGGGCGTTTCGATGCCCTGACCATGCGCCTGATGGACATCATGCTGTCGGTTCCGTCGCTGGTGCTGATCATGGCCCTGGCTGCCGCGCTGGGCGCCAGCCTGTTCAATGCCATGTTAGCGATTACCCTGGTTCGGATTCCGTCCTATGTGCGCCTGGCCCGCGGCCAGGCCCTGAGCATCCGCCAGATGGGCTACGTCAAGGCCGCCGAAACCTTCGGCGCCGGGCGCTGGCACATGGTCCACTGGCACGTCGCACGCAACGCCATGCCGCCCTTGCTGGTGCAGTTGAGCCTGGACATCGGCAGCGCCATCCTCATGGCGTCGGCCCTGGGCTTCATCGGCCTGGGCGCGCAGCAACCGACCGCCGAATGGGGCGCCATGGTCGCCACCGGGCGCAACTATATCCTCGACAACTGGTGGTACTCGACCTTCCCGGGGCTGGCGATCCTGATCACCGCCACCGGCTTCAACTTGCTGGGCGATGGCGTGCGCGATCTGCTCGACCCACGGCAACAGGGGAAATGACCATGCACACCGCTACGCCTGTATTGGCCATCGATAACCTGAGCCTGGAATTCCCGGCCTACAAGAACAACGTCAAGGCATTGAACGGCGTCTCGCTGCACGTCAATCCGGGGGAAATCGTCGGCGTGGTCGGCGAGTCCGGCTCGGGCAAGTCGGTCACCGCGATGCTCAGCATGCGCCTGCTGCCCGAGCGCAGTTACCGGGTGACCGGTGGCAGCCTGCACATGCTCAACCGCGACATGCTCGCCGCCCCGGAAAAGGACTTGCTGCAGATTCGCGGTCGCGATGCGGCGATGATCTTCCAGGAGCCGATGACCGCGCTCAACCCGACCCGGCGCATTGGCCGGCAGATGCTCGACGTGATCATCCACCACCAGAAGATCAGTGCCGCCGAGGCCCGCACCAAGGCCATTGCGTTGCTGCGTGACATGCACATCGCCAGCCCTGAACAAGTGCTGGAAAGTTATCCCTTCGAGCTGTCCGGCGGCATGCGCCAACGGGTGATGATCGCCCTGGCGTTTTCCTGCGAACCGCAACTGCTGATCGCCGACGAACCGACCACCGCCCTCGACGTCACGGTGCAACGCCAGGTGCTGTTGCTGCTGCGGGAAAAGGCCCGGCAAAAAGGCACGGCGATCTTGCTGATCACCCACGACATGGCGCTGGTCTCGCAGTTCTGCGACCGGGTCTACGTGATGTACACCGGCGCCGTGGTCGAGCAAGGCAGCACGGCCCAGGTGATGGGCAATCCCCAACACCCGTACACCCAGGGACTGCTCAGCGGCCTGCCGGAAATGGTCGAGCCGGGGCAGCCGTTGATGACCATCCCCGGACAGGTGCCTAACCTGGCCTCCCTGCCCGTGGGCTGCACCTTCGAAGACCGCTGCCCCCACAGCATGCCGGTGTGTGGCAAGCGTCCGGTCCTGACCCCCATCCAGGGTGATGAGCAACGCCAAAGCGCGTGCTGGTTGCCGCTTAAGGAGTTTGCGTGATGAACAGTGCGCTGATTCACCCCGTTACCGAAACCGCAGCCGAGATCCTGCGGCTCACGGATGTGCGTGTGCGCTTCCCGGTGAGCAACGATTGGCTGGGGCGGCCACGGGGTTTCGCCCACGCCCTCAATGGCATAGACCTGCAAGTGCGGGCCGGCGAAACCCTGGGCATCGTCGGCGAATCCGGCTGTGGCAAAAGCACCCTGGCCCAGTTGTTGATGGGCCTGCTCGCGCCCAGCAGCGGTGAGCTGAACTGGGCTGCCGGCAGCAAGGGCCCGGGCAGCAGCAACGTGCAGATCGTGTTCCAGGATCCACAGTCGTCCCTCGATCCACGCCTGCCCATCTGGAGGATCATCACTGAACCGCTGTACGCCCGGGGCAACCGCAACCGCGACCAGATGCGCGAGATCGCGGCCACGGTTGCGGCGCAGGTGGGGATCCGCCCGGAGTATCTGGACCGGTTTGCCCACCAGTTTTCCGGTGGCCAACGGCAACGGATCGCCATTGCCAGGGCGCTGTCCTCGGACCCGGATATCATCGTCCTCGACGAGCCGACCTCGGCCCTGGATATCTCGGTGCAGGCGCAGATCCTCAACCTGCTGGCTGAACTGCAACGGGCTCGCAACCTGACGTACATCTTGATCTCGCACAACGTCTCGGTGGTGCGGCACATGGCCGACCGTGTGGCGGTGATGTACCTGGGGCAGATCGTCGAGCTGGGCAGCGCCGCCCAGGTCCTCGAAGAACCGCGCCATCCCTACACTCGCCTGCTGTTCGAAGCGGTGCCGCGCCTGGGGGTTGCCCTGCATGCCGAGCAGGTCGCCGCGCCGACCGAGTTGCCCGGTAACCGACGTCTGCCCGAAGGCTGTTTTTTCCGTGAGCGCTGCAGCTTCAGCACCCACGGCTGCGAACAGCCGCAGGTGATGCGCGGGGGTGAGCAGCAGCGCGTCAGGTGTCACGTCCAGCGGTGATCGAACCGGGCCAGCCGGGGAGCCACTCCCCGGCTGCTAGGGGTGAGATGCGGACCCGCTAAAGCTCATCGTCCTTTTTGCCCGACAACGGCGAGCGGTACTCGTGGCGCTCCTCGGCGTCGGGTGCCTCTATCTCTATGTTGCTGCCCGGCACGAACACGTTAGTCCGCAGTTCCCGGGCGTCGACCTCCATGACTCCCGGCACGCCGCGGGCCAGTTCAATGACCTGATCACATTGGCGATGGGTCAGCACCCTGCCGCTCAGGGCCACTGTGCCGGCGTGCGTCTTGACGTGGACATTCAGGCTCAACGCCTTGTCAAAGAAAGCCAGAGCGGATTTCACCCGGGTGGTGGTCCACGTGTCGTGAACGGCCATGCCCAGGTCGTGGGACAAATGCTGCAAGGAATGATTTTTCATGGCAGAACCCTCTGTTGTGAGTCGTCGCATGGCCGGCGGGTTCGCCGGGCAATACGCACCCCAACACAGGTTAATTATAGTGCGTCGCGCGGTGCCGATTGGCCACGCAAGAAGGCCGCCAGAAAGGCGGCCTAGGGGATCTTGCACACCCGAGGGGTGTTACTGCGCCATGGCGTCTTTTTTCATGGCGTCCTTGCTCATTGCATCTTTACCCATTGCATCCTTGCTCATTGCATCTTTGCTCATTGCATCTTTGCTCATTGCATCTTTGCTCATTGCATCTTTGCCCATTGCGTCCTTGCTCATTGCATCTTTGCCCATTGCATCTTTGCTCATGGCGTCCTTGGACATCGCGTCCTTCTGCATGGCGCCCTTGCTCATGGCATCTTTGGACATGGTGTCCTTGCCCATGGTGTCAGCGGCATAAACGCTGGCGGCGCCCAGTGCCAGGCACATGGACAGGACGGCAGTGGTGATCTTATTCATGGTGTAACTCCTTGAAGCTCAGGTTGCGATTCGACGCAGCGGACGCTGCGCCGTGAAAAAACGAAAGCGCCCTTCAGCTACCCCCGAACCAGTTGTAGCCCTGGTCTTCCCAGTAGCCACCGCTGTAGGTATTGCTGACGAATATTGCCTGGATGTGTTTGGGGTTCTTGTAGCCCAGCTTGGTCGGCATGCGCAGCTTCATCGGAAAGCCATAGCGACGCGGCAGTACTTCGCCGTCATAGGTCAGGGCCAGCAAGGTCTGTGCATGCAGGGCGGTGGCCATGTCGATGCTGGTGTAGTAGTCGTCGGCGCATTTGAAACCGACATACTTGGCATTGGTGTCGGCACCGATGCGCCTGAGAAAATCGCTGAAGCGCACCCCGCCCCAGCGGCCAATTGCACTCCAGCCTTCCACGCAGATGTGCCGGGTGATCTGCTCGGTCTGCGCCATGGCACGCAATTCGTCGAGGCGCCAACTGCGCCGGTCCGCCACCAAACCGGTGACCTCCAATCGATACTCGGCCTCCTCCACCACTGGTACCTGGTCAATGCCGTAGAAGGCATTGAAGGGGAACGGCCGGGTAATCATCGACTGCGGATACGTCGGCGCCAGTGCGTTGGGGTTGAACAGCCAGCCCTGCACCCGGTCGTTGAAGCGCGACATGGCCGACAGCGCGGTCTCGACACTGTCGTTGTCACTCAGGCTGCAGCCGGACAACATCGCCACCCCGCCCAGGGTCAGGCCCCTGAGCAGGAACGAGCGGCGCGAGCGGTCCTCGATCTGCAACTGTGGCGCGAGGATCTTCCTGGCATCGGTCAGGATGGAGGACTCATCCAGCTGTGGATCTTGCGTGTGCTTGTTCATGTGCGCTCCTTGCGGCCGACGATCATCGCCCAGAGTGTTTTAGGCACCACGGCAACCATCAGCAGATGGACCGCAACGAACCCCACCAACAGCGCCATCGCCACGAAATGCACATGCCGGGCGGCTTCGTAGCCCCCCAGGAGCTCGCGCAACGTGGCGAACTGCACCGACTTCCAGAGCACCAGGCCGGAGACCACCAGCACCGCGATGTCGAGTATCACGAACAGGTAGGCCAGCCGTTGCACCTGGTTGTAGCGGCTCAGGTCGGCATGCCCCAAGCGTCCCCTCAAGGCGGCCCACAGGTCCTGCGCCACCCCCTTGGCCGACAGTGGAAAAAACTGCCGCGACAGGCGGCCACTGGCGAGGTTGATCAGCAGGTAGGCAAGGCCGTTGCACAGCAGCAGCCACATCGCCGCAAAATGCCATTGCAAGGCGCCGCCCAACCAGCCACCGAGGGTGATCGACAGGGGAAAACTGAAGTCGTACAGAGGGGAGGCGTTATAGATGCGCCAGCCGCTGGTCACCATGATCAGCACGGCCAGGGCATTGAGCCAGTGGGTCAACCGCAGCCAGCGGGGGTGGCTGGCATGCCGGTGCTCGAGAGGCGCGCGGACGGGGGTGGGCAGCACTGACATGATCAGTTCCTGACGTTGGATTTGTCAGGGAGTATGCGAATCAATAGATCGCTAAATCCTCACGGAAAGTTCAATTAACTGTGATAACTACCAAGCGGCTTCCCGAGGTATCGCCCACCGGCCCGCATTCACCGGCCTCCTGGGCCCCTATCACCCTGCTCTATCGTCGATGACTTTCGATTGGCCCTGGCGCAGGGTGATGTTTCAACCGGAGGGATTCGACATGCTCAACACACTCAAACAGATCAACCAGCGTTCAGCCTTCAACCGCTGGGCCGGCCTGCACGTGACCCGCGCCGACAGCGGCGAGGTGGAGCTGAGCATGGCCTTTCGCGAGGCCGACATGGCGCAATATGCCGGCTTCCTGCACGCAGGGATGATCGCCGCCCTGCTCGATACCGCCTGCGGTTTTGCCGCCGGGACAGTGGCCGGTAACGTGCTGGCCTCGCACTTCTCGGTGAACTGCCTGGCACCGGCGGTGGGTGAGGTGTTCATCGCCAGGGGCAAGGTGGTCAAGGCCGGCAAGAAGCAGGTGTTCGCCCGCGCTGAACTGTTTGCCCAGAGCGGCGAGCAGTTGAAACTGGTGGCCACCGGGGATGCGATCCTGGTGCCGGTCGAGGCGGGCTGAGGACCGGCCGGGACGCTGCACAATCTTTGACAGTTTCCCGACAAAGCTGTCAAAGATTGCCTGCGTTCGCGCCCCTAGCATGGCGGCATCCTCATTTCCCCTGGGTGCCCCATGTCGTCGCTGAGCAACTGCAAGTGTCTATGCCTCTCCCTCACCTCCTTCGGCCTGTTGATCGGGGCCGAGCCGCTGCCTGCCGACGATTGGCACGCCCGTGTGCAAGCCGGCATCGCCCACCTGCCCCGCTACAGCGGTAGCGACGAGCGGGTCAGTGCACCGCTGCTGGGTGTGCAGATCACCAGCCCTTATGGACTCTTCCTGGACAGCGACAAGGGCTTGGGCTGGGCCTTTGACGAGGACGACTTTGGCCTGAGCCTGTACGTCGGCGCCAGTGACGGGCGCAAGGATCGCAAATCGCAGTTCCACGGCAGCGACGCACTCAACGGCATGGGTTCGATCCAATCGCGCCCGGTATTCGGCCTTGAGGCCACCTACCCCCTGGGCGAAGCCATCCTTGGCGCGACCTTCGAGCACGCGCTGAAAAAGGACGACGATCATGACACCGGCTCGGCCTACAACCACCTGAAACTGAGCATCAGCGCGCCGCTGTACAAGGGTGCCTACGGCGAATTGCTGGGCAGCCTCAACAGCCAGTTCGGTGACGGCAACTATGTGCGCACCTGGTATGGCGTCAGCGCCAAACAGGCTTCGCACAGCCAGTTCCGCGCCCACGACACCCACGCTGGGCTGGTCAGTCGCGGCGCGGACCTGAGCTGGTCCCTGCCGATCAATGAACAGTGGAGCGTGTCGACGGTGCTGGCGCTGCAGTACCTCAACGGCGATGCCGCCGACAGCCCACTGGTCGAACGACGGTGGCAGACGGCAGCAACTGGCCAGGTGGTGTACACCTTTTGAGGGTCACAGTCGTTGTGGCAACTGACTTGCCAGCGCCCCTCCCCTGTGGGACCGGGCTTGCCTGGAATGGCGGTGGGTCAGGTCTGTCAATGTTGGCCGCCCCAACCCCAACAACGGATCCACCCTCAAACCCAGGATCACCATAAAAACCTTGAGCGATTTGGCGCGTAAGGGCTTCCCAGGTTAATCCAAGTGCGCCCAGGTCATGCGAAACGACGCCCCGCCCCACGGTGAGTCAGTCACCTGCACTTGCCCGCCATGGGATTGCGAAACCCGGCGTACCAACGCCAGGCCCAGGCCGAAGCCACCCGTGCGGCGGTCGCGGCTGGCGTCCAGGCGCGAGAACGGTTCGAAAATCTTTTCCCGCCCGTCCACCGGCACGCCAGGTCCATCGTCATTGACCCGCACTTCATAGTGATCGCCGTTACGCACCAGCGACACTTCCACCCTCCGCTCGGCATACCGAATGGCGTTGCGCAGCAGGTTGATCACCGCACGGGCCATGAAGCGCGGCTCCAGGCGCACCTGCGTCAGCTGGCACTCGACAATCAGCAACTGCACCCCGGCGGCCTCGGCCTCCAGCGCCACACTGCCGACCACGCTGTCGAGCCAGTTGTTGGCCTGGATGTTCTCCCGGCTGATGACCGTTGCGCCGCGTTCCAGGCTGGCGTAGGTCAGCAGCTCGGAGACCATCTCTTCCAGCTCGCCGAGGTCGGCATACATGTCCGCGATCAGGGCCTTGTTGGCACTCGGGTCCACCTGCTGCCGGAGCTGGTCCAGTTCGAACGACAATCGCGCAATCGGCGTGCGCAGTTCATGGGACACCGCGTTGGTCAGCTCGCGCTGGTTGGCGATCAGGCCTTCGATGCGCGCCGCCATCTGGTTGAAGTGCTCGGCCAGGTCACGAATGTTCGAGCGTTTGGACAACTGGATTCGCGCCGTCAGGTCATTGTCGCCAAAGCGTTCGGCGGCCAAGCGCAGTTTCTCAAGGTCCCGCCAGTGCGGGCGGACCCAGAAAAACAGCACGATGCCCAGCAACACCCCAAGCATGCTGTAGGCCAGAATCATATAGATGGTGGTGCGGCTGGGTTCCTCCGGCAACTGGATGCTCAGCAGTTGCTCGCCGTCGTCGATGCGCGAAATGAACTGGGTGTATTGGTCGCGGACCACCATCAGGTTATCCGCCAGTTCGGCCCGCTCGGTGTCGCTCAGTGCCAGCTCGGCCGGCTCGACCAACTGCAACCGCAGGCCGTAATGAGGCCGCAGTTTTTCCAGTTGCGCCTGCCGACCCGGCCCGTCCAGCTCACGCAGTTGTTCCACCAGTGAATAGGCGGGCCCGCGCACGGCCTCACGGTTATAGGTTTTCAGGGTGTCGTCGAGAACGGCGGTAAAGGTCCGGTCCACCACCTCGAGGGCCGCCACCAGACCAATCGCCAGCACCAGGAACAGGCCAAAGAAAAGACGCAGCATCTACAGCTCCCAGGCAAACGGATTGAACAGGTAGCCCTTGCCCCACACCGTCTTGATGCACACCGGCTCGCGCGGGTTGTCCTTGAGCTTGGCCCGCAGCTTGCTGATGTACACGTCGACGCTGCGGTTGAGGCCGTCGAAGGCGATGCCACGCATGCGGTTGAGGATATCGTCCCGGGACAGGGTCTTGCCGGCCGAGCTCGCCAGCAACCACAGCAACTCGAACTCCATGGTGGTCAGTTCGATCAGTTCGTCGGCCAGGCGCACTTCGCGGCAACTGCGGTCGATCAGCAGCCCGCCGAACTCCAGCGATCCGCGCACCGTGCTTTCCGGGACCTGGCGACGTTGCAGGGCACGCAGGCGCGCCAGCAGCACCGGCGGTTTGATCGGCTTGATCACATAGTCGTCGGCACCGGACTCCAGGCCGAGGATGTGGTCGAGGTCATCCTCCTTGGCAGTGAGGATGACGATGGGGGTGTCGGACAGGCTGCGGATCTCGCGACACAGGTGCAGCCCGCTCTGGCCCGGCAGCATCAGGTCGAGCACGACGATTTTCGGCTTGAACTCGATGAACGCGGCCAGGGCCAGGTCGCCGCGATACACCTGCCGCACTTCGAAGCCGTGCTGGGACAGGAAGTAGGCGATCAGTCCAGAGAGCTTTTCGTCGTCTTCCACCAGCAATACTTTGCCAAACCCCAGGTTATCCATAACGACCGTCGACCACGCCTTGAGTGAAGGGGTCGCATTATGGCGCCAATCGGCGGCGGGACGCAGACGACAGACGGCAAAAACCGCCCTTGGCGGACGGTTTTCAGTGATCTTTCATACTCTTAAGAGTTTTTAACAATTGCCCCGGATTCTTTGACAATGACCCGGCGGGTATTCAGGCGGCGGCCGGTACGCCGCTGTGGAAGCGGAATTCGACGTCCGGCGACTCGATCAGCTCCTGCTCGGCAGCACGGACCCGGTCGATCACCTGGGCGATGTCCTTGGCGTCGCCGTACTGGTAGGCCAGCTTCAGGTAGCCCTGGAAGTGCCGGGCTTCGCTTTTCAGCAGACCGAAGTAGAACGTGCCCAGTTCCTCGTCCAGGTGCGGCACCAGTGCTTCGAATCGCTCGCAGCTGCGGGCTTCGATAAAGGCCCCGACCACCAGGGTGTCCACCAGCTTGACCGGCTCATGGCTGCGCACCACTTTGCGCAGGCCCGAGGCGTAGCGCCCGGCGGACAGCTGGCGCAGTTCGATCTTGCGCTTCTTCATCAGGCGCATGACCTGCTCGTGGTGCACCAGTTCTTCACGGGCCAGGCGCGACATCAGGTTGATCAGGTCGACATGGGAGTGGTACTTGGCAATCAGGCTCAACGCCGTGCTGGCGGCCTTGAACTCGCAGTTCTTGTGGTCGATCAGCAGGGTTTCCTGATCCGCCAGCGCCGCTTGAACCCAGCCATCCGGCGTCCGGCAACCGAGGAACTCATGAATCTCGGGAAGGATCATTGGCTCACTTCCGACAGTTCAACAGGACCAGAGGGCAGGACGGCGAGGATTTCAGGGATCGATGACATGGGGCTCACGGGCAATGGGTTCAAAGCGAGGCGCGATTATACCGGGCTGCCGGCAGACCACCAGTCGCTGCACTTGATATGCATCAAGGCCCTGGATCACCACCAGCATCTATAGTTGTGCAACAAGGTTATTTTCTGTCATCGGAGATCCCGACCATGCAAGACATCCGCAGCATTCTGGTGGTGATTGAGCCCTCTCCCGACGAAAGCCTGGCGCTCAAGCGCGCCAAGCTGATCGCCGGGGTCACCCAGGCACACCTGCATTTGCTGATTTGCGATAAAAAGCATGATCACTCGGCGCTGTTGAGCGTGCTCAAGGCCAGCCTGCAGGGCGAAGGCCACAGCGTGACCACCGAGCAGGCCTGGAACGAAACCGTGCACGACACCATTGTCGATGTGCAGCAGGCCGAAGGCTGTGGCCTGGTGATCAAGCAGCACTTTGCCGACAATCCGCTGAAAAAGTTCCTCCTGACCCCGGACGACTGGAAGCTGCTGCGCCAGTGCCCGAGCCCGGTGCTGCTGGTGAAAACCGCCAAGCCCTGGACCGGCGGGACCATCCTGGCGGCCATCGATGTGGGGAACAACGACCCTGAACACCGGGTATTGCACGCCACTATCGTCGATCATGGGTTCGACATCGCCCACCTGGCCAAGGCCCAACTGCATGTGATTACCGCGCATCCGTCGCCGATGCTGTCAGCCGCCGACCCGGTGTTCCAGCTCAAGGAAACCATCGAGGCGCGCTACCGCGAAGACTGCAAGGCGTTCCAGGCCGAGTTCGACATCGATGACGAGCACCTGCATGTCGAGGAAGGCCCGGCGGATGTCTTGATTCCGCACATGGCCCACAAGCTGCAGGCGGCGGTGACCGTGATTGGCAGCGTGGCGCGGACCGGATTCTCGGGGGCGTTGATCGGCAATACCGCCGAAGTGGTGCTCGACTCCCTGGAAAGCGACGTGCTGGTGCTCAAGCCGCAGGAGATCATGGATCACCTGGAGGAGTTGGTGTCTAGCGAGACCTGATGGGGCGCTTTCGCTGGAGAGCCCGCCCCCACCGGGGAGCCGGCTCTCCAGCGAGGTTCTTTCTAACCTAGCCGCCTAATACATCCTTGAGAAAACCCGGGGCGATGTACCGCTGGTAATGCGCCTCGGATAAAAGGAAAAATTCCCGATCAATGGCATCCCGCAGCTCCGGCAGGTTCCACGCGCGAAACTCCGGCAGCAGCACCATCCCATAGGCCTCCAGGTTGTTGATCACCCGCGCCCCACGGGCAATCAACTGGTAGGCCCAGCAATATTCCGACTGATGGGGCACAAAGCGGATTTTTCGTGATTCCAACTGCTCGCGCAGGCGCTTGGCATCGAAAATTTCCAGCTTGCCGGCCATCACCTGCACCAATAACTGCTCAAGACGCAGCCACACGGCGCGTTTTTCTTCCTCGTTGTAACCGTTCCAGTGAATCACTTCATGGTGGAAACGCTTGCAACCACGGCACACCAGATCCCCGTAAACAGTGGAGCAGAGGCCGATGCAAGGGGTCTTGATAGTCTGATTGGGCATAGGTAGGCAGGACGCGAGAAAGCAGGACAGGCCGGCATGTTAGCCCTTTGTCTAACATTGATCACCCCTCAAAGTTCAGGGGCGAACTTACCTTTAATTTTTTTTTGCCGTAGAATCAGCCAGCCTTTTTAGGCGCCAATGTCCGTTAGAAGCTGTTTTCAAAGCGTCACGAGCACAGTCGTTCCTTCAGAGCGGTGTTGGCGACAGGTTTTTCAGCGGTGAACAACCTGTCGCCAACCCTCATCAGCTCCCGTTCTGCAGGCGTAAAACTTTGAAAGCAGCTTCTGTAAGGAATTGTCGGTAATTCTGGCTAAGCGGCCCACAACGCCACGCAGCGCATGAGTACGGCAATTTCGGGATGAGCGTCCCGGACACCCATTTGGGACCACTGATGAGGGTAATAACTGTGCTTGAAGCCTACCGCAAACATATCGAAGAGCGCGCAGCACTGGGTATCGTTCCCCAGCCGCTAAACGCCGAACAAACTGCAGGCCTGGTCGAGCTGCTGAAGAACCCCCCGGCTGGCGAAGAAGCCGTTCTGCTGGACCTGATCACCAATCGCGTTCCACCTGGCGTGGACGAAGCAGCCTATGTCAAGGCCGGTTTCCTGTCCGCCCTGGCCAAGGGCGAAGCCACTTCCCCTCTGATCGACAAAAAGCGCGCTGTAGAACTGCTCGGCACCATGCAGGGCGGCTACAACATCGTGACCCTGGTTGACCTGCTCGACGACGCCGAACTGGCCCCGGTCGCTGCTGCCCAACTCAAGCACACCCTGCTGATGTTCGATGCGTTCCACGACGTCGCGGAAAAAGCCAAGAACGGCAACGTGCACGCCCAAGGCGTCCTGCAATCCTGGGCTGACGGCGAGTGGTTCAAGAACCGCCCAACCCTGGCCGACAAGATCAGCCTGCGCGTGTTCAAGGTCACCGGCGAAACCAACACCGACGACCTGTCCCCTGCTCCTGATGCCTGGTCCCGCCCGGACATCCCGCTGCACGCCCTGGCCATGCTGAAAATGGCCCGTGAAGGCATCGTGCCTGACCAGCAAGGCGTCACCGGTCCGATGAAGCAGATCGAAGAAATGCGCGGCCAAGGCTTCCCGATCGCCTACGTCGGTGACGTGGTCGGTACGGGTTCTTCGCGTAAATCGGCAACCAACTCGGTACTGTGGTTCTTCGGCGACGACGTTCCTTACGTGCCGAACAAGCGCGCTGGCGGCTTCTGCTTCGGCAGCAAGATCGCTCCAATCTTCTACAACACCATGGAAGATGCCGGCGCACTGCCAATCGAATTCGACGTGACCAACATGCACATGGGCGACGTGATCGACCTGTACCCGCATGCTGGCAAAGTCTGCAAGCACGGCACCGACGAAGTCCTGACCACCTTCGAAATGAAGACGCCGGTACTGTTGGACGAAGTTCGCGCTGGCGGCCGTATTCCGCTGATCATCGGCCGTGGCCTGACCGAAAAAGCACGCGCCGAACTGGGCCTGCCACCTTCGGACCTGTTCAAGAAGCCTGAAGCACCTGCCGAAAGCACCAAGGGTTTCACCCTGGCGCAGAAAATGGTCGGCAAGGCATGCGGCGTAGCAGGTGTTCGTCCTGGTACCTACTGCGAGCCGAAGATGACCACCGTCGGCTCCCAGGACACCACCGGTCCAATGACCCGTGACGAACTGAAAGACCTGGCGTGCCTGGGCTTCTCGACCGATCTGGTCATGCAGTCCTTCTGCCACACCGCGGCCTATCCAAAGCCGATCGACGTGACCACCCACCACACCCTGCCTGACTTCATCATGACCCGTGGCGGCGTGTCCCTGCGTCCGGGCGACGGCATCATCCACTCGTGGCTCAACCGCATGCTGCTGCCGGACACCGTCGGCACCGGTGGTGACTCCCACACCCGTTTCCCGATGGGCATTTCGTTCCCGGCCGGTTCCGGCCTGGTAGCCTTCGCCGCAGCCACTGGCGTAATGCCACTGGACATGCCGGAATCGATCCTGGTGCGTTTCAAAGGCCAGATGCAACCGGGCGTCACCCTGCGTGACCTGGTTCACGCCATTCCTTACTACGCGATCCAGGCTGGCCTGCTGACCGTAGAGAAGAAAGGCAAGAAGAACGCCTTCTCCGGCCGCATCCTGGAAATCGAAGGCCTGGACAACCTGAGCATCGAACAGGCTTTCGAGCTGTCCGACGCCTCGGCCGAACGTTCGGCTGCCGGTTGCACCATCAAGCTGTCGAAAGAGTCGATCACCGAGTACCTGAGCTCCAACGTCACCCTGCTGCGCTGGATGATCGGCGAAGGCTACGGCGACGCACGCACCCTGGAACGTCGCGCCCAAGCGATGGAAGCCTGGATTGCCAACCCTGAGCTGATGGTTGCCGATGCTGACGCCGAATACGCGGAAATCATCGAAATCGACCTGAACGAGATCAAGGAGCCAGTTCTCTGCGCGCCGAACGATCCGGACGACGCCCGTCTGCTGTCCAGCGTTGCTGGCGAGAAGATCGACGAAGTGTTCATCGGTTCGTGCATGACCAACATCGGTCACTTCCGCGCTGCCGGTAAGCTGCTGGATCAGGTCAAGGGTCAGCTGCCAACCCGTCTGTGGCTGTCGCCGCCGACCAAGATGGACGCTCACCAACTGACCGAAGAAGGCTACTACGGCATCTACGGCAAGGCTGGCGCGCGCATGGAAATGCCGGGCTGCTCGCTGTGCATGGGTAACCAGGCACGTGTAGAACCGAACTCGACCGTGGTGTCGACGTCGACCCGTAACTTCCCGAACCGTCTGGGCGACGGTGCGAACGTCTACCTGGCTTCGGCCGAGCTGGCGTCCGTGGCATCGATCCTGGGTCGCCTGCCGACCGTCGAGGAGTACATGGAATACGCGGGCAAGATCGACAGCATGGCGGCCGATGTCTACCGCTACCTGTCCTTCGACCAGATCGCCGAGTTCCGTGAAGCCGCTGCGAACGCCAAGATCCCGGTTGTTCAAGCCTAAGGCTTAACTGTTGTAGAAGACGCCGCCCATCGTGAGATGAGCGGCGTTTTTTTATGCCTGCCGTTCCAGCGCATGCTGCACCGCGCCATCCACACTCAATCCACTCAAAATCACCCCGCAGGCCGTCACCTCAGGCAACGCCGACACTGCGTTCAACGCTTCGTGCTTGAGCCGCGCAAGGATCAACTGCTGGCCTTCCTGATGCACCCGCAGGAAAAACTCCTGCATGGCCTCGATGCTGGTGCCGTCCAGGTTCGGTGATTCCTCCAGACTGAGGATCACGGTGTGCACCGGCACCGGTGAGTGACGGAGCAGGTGCAGAGCGGTGCCGAGGATGCGCTCGACGTTGGCGAAGAACAGCGCTTCGCTGGGGCGCACGATGAGAATGCCCGACTCGGCCCTGGCGGTGGGATGGTGCTGCAAGTCGACGAAGTCGTGGCCGCCATCGATTCGTCCGAGTATCTGGATATCCGTCGCCGACAGCTGCTTGAGCATCAACAACACGCTGATCGCCACCGACACCAATAAGCCGTCCAGCACCCCCAGGGTCAACACCGCCGCCACTGCGCACATCACCAGCAGTCGATCGCGGCGCCAGACAAAGTAGCGACCCAAGGGCTGCAGGCTCAAACCGCGTCCCAGGGCGTGCATGACAATCGCCGCCAGCACCGGCTCCGGCGTCAGGGCGATCCACGGCAATACCGTCAGTACGATGATCAGCACCACCAACGCCGCCACCGCGCCGGCCCAGCGTGACGTGGCGCCCGCCGCTTCGTTGGCCGAGGTTGCCGAATACCCGGCCCCGGTCGGCATGCCATGAAACAGGCCGGACAGCAGGTTGCTCGCGCCAAGCGCCAACAGGTCGCGATTGGAGGTGACGCGATCGCCGTGTTTCAGCGCATAAGCGCTGATCGAGCCATAGGACTCCGCGTACAGAATCATCACCAGTGCCAGCCCCACCTCCCCCAGCCGCAGCCAATCGGCAAACACCAGCACCGGCAGGTTCGGCACCTCAAGACTGAGGTCGATCACCCCGATCATGTTCACGCCGTAGGCCGGCAGGTCCAGCCATTGTCCGGCAGCAATGCCGATGACCACCACCAACAGGCCACCGGGCAACCGCGGCAGGCGCGAAAACAGGCCCAGCAACAGCAGGGCCACGCCGGCCACCGCGGCAGCCGACCAGTTCCATTGCGGCAGCTGTTCGAGCAGTTGCGGAGCGAAGCGCACCAGATTGGTGTCGGTCAGATGCACGCCGACCACACTCGCCACTTGCTTGAGAATGATGGTCAGCGCCAGACCGAAGGCGAACCCACGCAGCACCGGCTTGGCAATGAACGACGTGACGCTGCCGAAACGAAAGACCCCAGCGAGGACAAACAGCGCGCCCGTCACCAGCACCAGGCCGGCCGCCAGGGTCGAGCGCAATTGAGGATCACCCTGGGCCAGCGTCGCGGTAGCCGCCGCCAGTACCGCTGCCGAGGACGAGGTGGCCGAGACAATCGCAAAGCGACTGGTGCCGAGCAGTCCATAACACAGCAGCCCGGCAAACAACGCGATCACCCCCGCCTGGGGCGCCAGCGCAGCAATGGTCGAGTACGCTACCGCTTCGGGCAATAGCAGGCCGGCAATCGAAATACCGGCGAGTACATCCCGCCAACGATTGGTGGGCTCAACAGCTTGGGAGGGGTTCGACAATCCACTGTCTCCAGACCAAAAAAAACCGCTGCGCGAGTTACGCGCAGCGGCCACTGTAGCTCAAAGCGAAGGATCGCCAGCGGCAAATCCTGCTCAATAATCGGTAGTTGTCCCCATCACGCCGTCAGCGAATAGATCAATGCAGTAATGGCTACCAGGCCGACGGCCGTAACAAACACGTTGGACGCCTGGCCACGGTACTTGGCCATCGCCGGCACCTTGCGGATCGCGTACATCGGCATCAGGAACAGAATCGCCGCGATAATCGGGCCACCGAGGGTTTCGATCATGCCCAGGATGCTCGGGTTCAGCGTGGCAACGATCCAGCAGACCACCAGCATGAACGCCGCCGTCATGCGATCCAGGGCCTTGGCGCCCGGGCGCTTGCCGCTTTTCACGATCAACCCCTTGAGGCCTTCACTGGCACCGATGTAGTGCCCCAGGAACGACTTGGAGATCGCCACGAACGCAATCAACGGTGCCACAAAGGCGATGGTCGGGTTGCTGAAGTGGTTGGCCAGGTACGACAGGATCGACAGGTTCTGCGCCTTGGCTTCAGCCAGTTGCGCTGGCGACAGGGTCAGTACGCAACTGAAGACGAAGAACAGCACCATGGCCACCATCAACAGGTGAGCCCGGGACAGGATCTGCGAGCTGCGCTCTTCGGCGTGAACACCGTAACGACGCTTCTGGTCCACCGCGAAGGCCGAGATGATCGGCGAGTGGTTGAACGAGAAGACCATCACCGGAATCGCCAGCCACAGCGTATGCAGCAACGCCGAGGGCTCTGGCACGGTGTTCGCGGTGGCGAGGATGCCGCCATTCCAGTGCGGAATCAGGAACACCGCCAGGAACAGCAGCGCGACGATGAACGGATAGACCATCAGGCTCATCGCCTTGACGATCACCTGTTCGCCGCAACGCACTACGGCCAGCAGGCCGAGAATCAGCACGAACGAGAGGATGGCCCGTGGCGGCGGCATGATGTGCAACTGGTGCTCAAGGAAGCTGCCCACGGTGTTGGTCAAGGCGACGCTGTAGATCAGCAGGATCGGAAAGATCGCGAAGAAATACAGCAAGGTGATCAGCGCGCCGGCCTTGATCCCGAAATGCTCCTCGACCACCTCGGTGATGTCGGCGCCCTCGCGACCGGACAACACGAAGCGGGTCAGGCCACGGTGTGCGTAGAAGGTCATGGGGAATGCCAGCAGCGCCAGGATCAACAGCGGCCAGAAACCGCCAACACCTGCGTTGATCGGCAAAAATAAGGTGCCCGCACCAATCGCCGTGCCAAACAGGCCCAGCATCCAGGTGGTGTCATGACGATTCCAGCTAGTGAGGCTTGCTGGTGCCGCCGCTTCATAACGTTCATCAACGCTATTGGCCTGATCATTCATCCGGTCGGATCTCCGCATTCCGGTCACTTGCCACTCGGTCAGGGCGAGTCAGAAATAGCTGACAGGCAGCGCCCTGGCCGAAACAGGGGCGCGATTGTCCGGGATTAATGAACAGAAGCAAAGACTTAGCTGAGGAGCGGTTATGCAGATCAGATGATCAGACGGCTTTTTTCCAGTCACCCTGCCAAAAACCGTGATCGACGCCGCATGGGCACCCCTCAACCCACCCGGCCGAGCCCATTGCCAAACGCTGCGCCAGCCAGCAATCTTCAGCAGTGTGATGTGATCGTCATTCAATGCCTATAGGAGCCGAGCATGCCCGCAACTGTCCTGGTACTGGTTGAAACCATCAATGACTACCTGCCGATTCTCGAACACCAAGGCTTTCACCTGATCCTCGCCCCCACCCCCACCGAACGCTCCCAGGCCATCAGCACCTACGGCGGGAAAATCGAGGCCGTGCTGACTCGCGGACCACTGGGTCTGCATGCCGAAGAAATCGCCGCCCTGCCCAACCTGAAGATCATCTGCGTGATCGGCGCCGGCTATGAGCAGGTCGATTTGCAGGCCGCCAGCGACCGTGGCATTCGCGTGACCAATGGTGCGGGGGTCAACGCCTCTTCGGTGGCCGACCATGCCATGGCCCTGCTGCTGGCACTGGTGCGTGACATTCCCCGGGCCGATTCGGCAGTACGCCGTGGCGAATGGCCGAAAATCATGCGCCCATCCCTGGCCGGCAAGCGCCTGGGCATTCTCGGATTGGGCGCGGTGGGCATGGCCATCGCCAAGCGCGCGGCCAACGGTTTTGACATGAGCGTCAGCTACCACAACCGCCAGGTGCGCAACGATGTGCCCTATGACTTCTGCCCCACCCCCACCGAACTGGCGCGGGCGTCGGACTTTCTGATGATCTGCACTCCGGGCGGCCTGGGCACCCAGCACCTGATCAACAAGCAGGCGCTGGACGCCCTCGGCCCCCACGGCTTTATCGTCAACATCGCCCGCGCCAGCGTAATCGTTACCGCCGACTTGATCAGCGCCCTGGAACACCGCCGGATCGCCGGCGCCGCCCTGGATGTGTTCGATGCCGAACCCCAGGTGCCGGATGCGCTCAAGGCCCTGAACAATGTGATCCTCACGCCCCACGTCGCCGGCCTGACGCCCGAAGCGACCCAGGGCACCGTGGAGCTGGTGGGGCAGAACCTGCTGGCGTTCTTCTCCAATCGCCCGCTGTTGACCCCTGTAGAACTGCCGCCGGCGATTCGGCGCGCGATGCGCTGAAGCAGTTTTCAAACGCCTGTATCAAAAACAATGATTAACCGGCAACACGCTCACCTATAAAGGGACGCCATGGTTGTGGGTGCCGGGTGCGCGCATTAGATTAGCCAATAATTCCTGCCATCCAGAATAAGCAGAAGGGATAAGCATGGCGCTCAACGACCAGTCCACCCGTATTCGCGCAGGCGAAGAACTCGATGCCAGCTTGATCGACCCGTACCTCAAGGCCCACATTCCGGGCTTGAGCGGGTTGCCGCAGATCAGCCAGTTCCCCGGCGGCGCGTCGAACCTGACGTACCTGCTGGAATACCCTGAGCAGGAGTTTGTCCTGCGTCGCCCACCCTTCGGCCACAAGGCCAAATCCGCACACGACATGGGTCGCGAGTTCCGCATCCTCAATCAGCTCAAGGACGGCTTCCCGTACTGCCCCAAAGCCTATGTGCACTGCACCGACGAAGCGGTGATCGGCGCCGAGTTCTATGTGATGGAACGGGTCAAGGGCATCATCCTGCGCTCCGAACTGCCACCGGAGCTGGGCCTGGATGCGACAAAGACCCAGGCCCTGTGCAAGAGCTTTATCGACAAGCTCGTGGAGTTGCATGGCGTCGACTACCAGGCCTGTGGCCTGGCCGACCTGGGCAAGCCCGAAGGTTATGTGGCGCGACAGATTCGGGGCTGGAGCGAGCGCTACGACAAGGCCCTGACCCCGGATGCGCCGAGCTGGGAAGCGGTCAAGGCCTGGCTCAACGACAAGATGCCGGCCGACCACCCGACCTCGAGCATCGTGCACAACGACTATCGCTTCGACAACGTGATCCTCGACCCCCACAACCCGATGCAGATCATTGGTGTGCTGGACTGGGAGCTGACCACCCTGGGTGATCCGCTGATGGACCTGGGCAACTCCCTCGCCTACTGGATCGAGGCCGCCGACCCGGCGCCCGTGCAACTGATGCGCCGCCAACCCAGCCATGCCCCTGGCATGCTGACCCGGCGTGAATTCGTCGACTACTACGCCGAACGCTCGGGCATCCAGATCGACAATTTCGACTTCTACTACACCTACGGGCTGTTCCGCCTGGCCGGTATCGTGCAGCAGATCTACTACCGCTTCTTCCATGGCCAGACCCAGGACAAACGCTTCGCGCAGTTCATCTCGATGAACAAACTGCTGGAGCAGATGAGCCTGCAAGTGATCCACAAGTCCAGCCTCTGACTGCCCTCCCGGCGCCACGCCCCTCACAAGGAAACACCATGTCCAAGACTCAGTTGTTCGACCTCGACGGCAAGATCGCGTTTGTCTCCGGTGCCAGCCGCGGTATCGGTGAAGCCATTGCCCGGCTGCTGGCCCAGCAAGGTGCCCACGTGATCGTGTCGAGCCGCAAGCTCGAGGGGTGCCAGCACGTGGCTGACGCCATCATCGCCGACGGCGGCAAGGCCACTGCAATTGCTTGCCACATCGGGGAAATGGAGCAGATCAGCCAGGTCTTTGCCGGAATCCGCGAGCAGTTCGGGCGCCTGGACATCCTGGTCAACAACGCCGCCACCAACCCGCAGTTCTGCAACGTGCTGGACACGGACCTGGGCGCGTTCCAGAAAACCGTCGATGTGAATATCCGGGGTTATTTCTTCATGTCGGTGGAAGCCGGCAAGCTGATGCGCGAGAACGGGGGCGGCAGCATCATCAACGTGGCGTCGATCAACGGCGTCTCGCCAGGCATCTTCCAGGGCATCTACTCGGTGACCAAGGCCGCGGTGATCAACATGACCAAGGTTTTTGCCAAGGAATGCGCGCAGTTCGGCATTCGCTGCAACGCCCTGCTGCCGGGCCTGACCGACACCAAGTTCGCCTCGGCGCTGGTCAAGAACGACGCGATCCTCAACACCGCGCTGCAACAGATTCCGCTCAAGCGCGTGGCTGCGCCGAGTGAAATGGCGGGCGCGGTGCTGTACCTGGCGAGCGATGCGTCCAGCTACACCACCGGGGTTTCGCTGAATGTGGATGGGGGGTTTCTGTCTTGATTTGATCTTTTGATCTTGGGTTTTTGGGCATATCCGTTGGTGGGGTCAGGCCGGGCGAGGCGGCCTACTCGTCAAACGTGCGCAGGACTGTTTGCTTGAGCTCCAACGGGGGGGCGTATCAGCCCCCCTGCACCAACCGCCGCGCCAGCGCCTTGGCCTGGCTGGCCACATCTGTCACTGCGGTACTTTCCCACCACATGCCCCGCAAGGGTGGCCCCATGGCGAACAGCCGTCGGGCGACCCGGCCCTGGGCGTCGATCACAGCCCCATCGGCTCGCGCGGCAATTCCCAGCGCCAGCGGCCCCGGCTGGATCAAGCCACGGGCCAGCAACTGCTGGGGCAGTGGCCGGGCAACCCGGCGCCAGTCGTATTCGATGCCACTGGAGTTGATCAAGGCATCACCGCTGACCACCGTCACCTCAGACTCGCCGCGCCGCCGAAGCGCCAGGCAGAGCCGACCCTCGTGTGCCGGCAGCAGGCCCTTGAAGGACGCCGCGTGAATCCGCAGCCGTCCCTCTTCATGCAGGCGGGCCACCAACTGGGCGCTCAGCGGTGGCGAACGATGGTGATGGCTTTCCCACCAAGGCCGCACATGGCGTACGAACTGTCGACGCTGCAGGTCCGTGGCCTGGCTCCACAAGCGCGCGATATGGGCGCGCACGGTGTCCAGCGGGGCTTGCCAGTCGATACCCTGGGCCTGCGCCGCCCGGCATTGGCGGCGCAGCTCACGAAGCAGCTGTCGGGGGCTGCGGATATCCGGATCCAGGGCCAGGAAATCCACCCATTCCGGCGGTTGCCGGCGCACATGGGGTAACAGGCCGTGACGGGAGAACACTTCGATTGGACCGCGGTGGCCAGCCTGCTCCAACGAGACCACGGCATCGACCATGGTCAGGCCGGAGCCGATGATCATCACCGTCGCTTGCGGATCGAGTCGCGCCATGGTCGCCACGTCCCAAGGATCGAGGGCCGCGGCGTTGACCCCGCTGGAGTGGGTTTGCGGCGTTCTCGCCGCCGGGAACATGCCGGTGGCCAGCACCGCAAACTCCCCCCGTAGCCGACTGCCGTCGCTCAAGGTCAACCAGGCGGCCTGGGCATCGACCTGCAGATCCACCACTTCGCCGCGTACGTGCTCGACGCTCGAGCCCTGCCGGGCACCCTGTTCCTGGGCTTGCGCCAGACGTTGTTGCACATAGACCCCGAACAACCCCCGAGGCGGGAACAACTCGGCGACCGGCACCGCTTGCTCTGCCGATTCCGGCCAGCCACCGGCGGCGATGAAGGCGCTCAGCCATTGGCTCAGGTCATCGGCATTGTCCGGATCAACGCTCATCCGCGCCGCGTTGCCATTGAGGGTATGGCCCAGTTCGACGGCGCTGTAGGCCTCGCCACGGCCCAGTTCGGCGCGCGGTTCGATCACCAGCACCCGGCGCTGGCCCGGCAGGCGCAGCAACTGCGCGGCCAGCAGTGCACCACTCAAGCCACCACCGACGATCAGGATATCGGCGCTACGGACATCCGAGGGTGTTTGCTCGCAGGGAATCTCGCTCATGAATTTCTCATAATTATTTTTAATTCAATGATTTAGATATCTTTTAGAGAATCTTAATGAGGTTCAGATCACCACATTACGGACAAACCTGACAGCCACAGCGCCATCGTTGCGATAGGCGTGAGTGCAGTTGCTGGCAAAACTGATGAACTCACCGCTCGACAATACCCGCTCTTCATCGCCGAGCACTACCGTCAGGCAACCCTCGAAGACATACACCTGTTCACTCCAGCCGTCGGCATCGGCTTCCGACAGATAGTTCTCGCCGGGCTCAAGCCGCCATTGCCAAAGCTCCACCTCACGGCTGGCGCTGGCCTTGGCCAGCAACACCGCTTGGCTGCCGGGGATTGCACCGGCCCAGGCCAGCTCGTTGATGCGACTGGGGTCACGGGCGTCGGGGGCCTGGATCAAGTCGCTGAAGGCCACGTCCAGCGCTTCGGCGACCCGGTCGAGCGTGGTCAGGCTGACGTTCTTCTCGCCAGCCTCGATAGCCACCAACATCCGTCGACTGACCCCGGACTTTTCTGCCAGCGCACTCTGGCTGAGTTCGGCGGCATGGCGCAGGCGGCGGACGTTTTGACTGACGTGTTGCAGGACGGAGGCGCGTTGGCCGTTGTCTTTGTGCACTATATTGCTCACTTGTATGGATTGCGCAGTATACTGCCCAACTGCCGACGCATTGTGCGTCCCACCCAGGTAGTGCGCAAGACCATCACGTCGGCCCCCCTTGCAAACCCTCACCCCTGCGCCTGCGTTCAAGCAAGGCCGGTACCCCGAGCCTAAGCGAGGGGCCGAACGCTTGGGGCAAGCGTTTTTTTGGTTACTTTTTTGCTGGGCCGGCACTCCGGCGTTTGTAAAAAAGTGACCCGCCGTCAGGGCGCAACCCTAAGTAGCCGTTACCGCAGCAACGGATATGCACACATACCCACCCACCACCGAAACAATGATAAACAGGCAAATTCAGTCTAACTTGTAGGATCCTGCCACAGCTTGGCAGTTGGTGATCCGGGCCTCGGCAAGTATGATCCTTCACAAACTTGCGCAGAATAGAAGCCTATGTCCCTGATAGTTCTACTGCTTCTGCCATTTATTGGCAGCTGTCTGGCGGCTTTGCTGCCCCACAACGCACGTAATGCTGAATCGATTCTCGCTGGACTGGTCGCCCTCGTCGGCACCATCCAGGTAGCCTTGCTGTACCCGCAAATCGCCGACGGCGGCGTGATTCGCGAAGAATTTTCCTGGCTGCCCAGCCTCGGCTTGAACTTCGTCCTGCGCATGGACGGGTTCGCCTGGCTGTTCTCCATGCTGGTGCTGGGCATCGGCACGCTGGTGTCGCTGTACGCCCGTTACTACATGTCGCCCGAAGACCCGGTGCCGCGCTTCTTCGCGTTTTTCCTGGCGTTCATGGGGGCCATGCTCGGGTTGGTGATCTCCGGCAACCTGATTCAAATGGTGTTCTTCTGGGAACTGACCAGCCTCTTCTCATTCCTGTTGATCGGCTATTGGCACCATCGCGCCGACGCCCGCCGAGGCGCCTACATGGCGTTGATGGTGACCGGTGCCGGTGGATTGTGCCTGCTGGCGGGGGTCATGCTGCTTGGCCATGTCGTCGGCAGCTACGACCTTGACCAGGTCCTGGCCGCCGGCGATCTGATTCGTGCCCACGCGCTCTACCCCATCCTGTTACCCCTGATCCTGATCGGCGCCTTGAGCAAAAGCGCGCAGTTCCCGTTCCACTTCTGGCTTCCCCACGCCATGGCCGCACCGACACCGGTCTCGGCCTACCTGCACTCGGCAACCATGGTCAAGGCCGGCGTCTTCCTGCTGGCGCGCTTGTGGCCGTCGCTGTCGGGCAGTGAAGAATGGTTCTACATCGTCAGCGGCGCCGGGGCCTGCACCCTGCTGCTCGGCGCCTACTGCGCCATGTTCCAGAACGACCTCAAGGGCCTGCTGGCCTACTCGACCATCAGCCACCTGGGCCTGATCACCCTGCTGCTCGGCCTGAACAGTCCGCTGGCGGCAGTGGCGGCGGTGTTCCACATTCTCAACCACGCCACCTTCAAGGCCTCGCTGTTCATGGCCGCGGGGATCATCGACCACGAAAGTGGCACCCGTGACATCCACAAGCTCAGCGGCCTGATCCGCCTGATCCCGTTCACCGCCACCCTGGCCATGGTCGCCAGCGCCTCGATGGCCGGCGTGCCGTTGCTCAACGGGTTTCTCTCCAAAGAGATGTTCTTCGCCGAAACGGTGTTCATCAATGCCACCGCCTGGGTCGAGACCAGCCTGCCGATCATCGCGACCATCGCCGGCACCTTCAGTGTTGCCTACTCCCTGCGCTTCACCGTCGACGTGTTCTTCGGCCCGACCGCCACCGACCTGCCCCATACCCCCCACGAGCCTCCGCGCTGGATGCGGGCGCCGGTCGAGTTGCTGGTGTTCACCTGCCTGGTGGTGGGGATTTTCCCGGCCCAGGTGGTCGGCCCGCTACTGTCCGCTGCCGCCTTGCCGGTCGTCGGCGGCACCTTGCCCGAGTACAGCCTGGCGATCTGGCACGGCCTCAACGCGCCGATGATCATGAGCCTGATCGCCATGTCCTGCGGCATCGTTCTCTATCTGCTGCTGCGCAACCAGTTCAAGCACGGGCGCTTCAAGTACCCGCCGCTGATAGGCCGGTTCAACGGCAAGCGCCTGTTCGAACGCAGCCTGGTGGTGATGATGCGCCTGGCCCGCCGCCTGGAGCGACGGATCAGCACCAAGCGTCTGCAGGCACAACTGTTCCTGCTGGTGCTGGCGGCAGTGCTGGCCGGACTGATCCCGATGCTGGGCAGCGGTATCAGTTGGGGCGACCGGCCGAAGATCCCGGGGTCGATTGTCTTCGTCACCCTGTGGCTGCTGGCGATTGTCTGCGCCCTCGGCGCCGCCTGGCAGGCCAAGTACCACCGTCTTGCCGCCCTGACCATGGTCAGTGTCTGCGGCCTGATGACCTGCATCACCTTCGTCTGGTTCTCGGCCCCGGACCTGGCCCTGACCCAACTGGTGGTCGAGGTGGTGACCACGGTTCTGATCCTGCTGGGCCTGCGCTGGTTGCCACGGCGGATCGAGGACGTCTCGCCACTGCCGGGCAGCGAAGCCCGGGCCAAGGTCCGCCGCCTGCGCGACTTGCTGCTGTCGATCGCGGTCGGTGTCGGCATGGCGCTGCTGTCCTATGCCATGCTGACCCGCCAGACACCCAACGACATTTCCTCGTTCTACCTAAGCCGCGCCTTGCCCGAAGGCGGCGGCAGCAATGTGGTGAACGTGATGCTGGTGGACTTCCGCGGTTTCGACACCCTGGGTGAAATCACCGTGCTGGCGGCCGTGGCGCTGACCGTGTTCGCCTTGCTGCGACGCTTCCGCCCTCCCAAGGAAAGCATGCAACTGCCGGCGCAACAGCGCCTGCTGGCACCCGACGTGGTCACCGACCTGGTCAACCCGCGCCATGCCAGCGACACCGCCCTGGGCTTCATGATGGTCCCGGCCGTGCTGGTGCGCCTGTTGCTGCCGATTGCCCTGGTAGTCTCGTTCTACCTGTTCATGCGCGGGCACAACCAGCCTGGCGGCGGCTTTGTCGCCGGCCTGGTGATGTCGGTGGCGTTCATCCTGCAGTACATGGTGGCCGGCACCCAATGGGTGGAGGCACAGATGAGCCTGCGTCCCTTGCGCTGGATGGGCACCGGGCTGTTGTTCGCCAGCGTCACCGGCCTCGGTGCCATGGCGGTCGGCTATCCGTTCCTGACCACCCATACCTGGCACTTCAGCTTGCCACTGCTGGGTGACATCCATATCGCCAGCGCGCTGTTCTTCGACGTCGGCGTGTATGCCGTGGTGGTCGGTTCGACCCTGTTGATCCTGACGGCCCTGGCGCACCAATCGGTGCGTGGCCACAAGCCGAGCAGCCAGCCCAAACCCATTGCCAAGCCAGGAGTCTGCCTGATGGAAGAAGTCATCGCAATTGCCATCGGCGTACTGGCGGCCTCCGGGGTCTGGCTGGTACTGCGTCCGCGGACCTTCCAGGTGGTGATGGGCCTGTGCCTGCTGTCCTACGGGGTCAACCTGTTCATCTTCAGCATGGGCAGCCTGTTTATCGGCAAGGAGCCGATCATCAAGGACGGCGTGCCCCAGGACCTGCTGAACTACACCGATCCCCTGCCCCAGGCACTGGTGCTGACCGCCATTGTCATCAGTTTTGCCATGACCGCGCTGTTCCTGGTGGTGCTGCTGGCATCCCGGGGCCTGACCGGCACCGACCATGTCGATGGCCGGGAGCCTAAAGAATGAACTGGATGCAACATCTGATCGCCGCTCCCATTCTCCTGCCGTTGTTGACGGCGGCCTTGATGCTGCTGCTGGGCGAAAAGCACCGTCCGCTCAAGGCCCGGCTGAACCTGTTCTCGAGTCTGATCGGCCTGGGGATCTCGGTGATGCTGCTGTACTGGACCCAGCAACAGGGCGTGCCCAACTCCATCGGCGTGTACCTGCCCGGCAACTGGCCAGTGCCGTTCGGCATCGTGCTGGTGGTCGATCGCCTGTCGGCCTTGATGCTGGTCCTGACCGGGATCATCGGCGTCAGCGCCCTGCTGTTCGCCATGGCGCGCTGGGACGGGGCCGGGGCCAGTTTCCATGCGCTGTTCCAGATTCAACTGATGGGCCTGTACGGCGCCTTCCTGACGGCCGACCTGTTCAACCTGTTTGTGTTCTTCGAAGTGCTGCTGGCGGCCTCCTATGGCCTGATGCTGCACGGCTCGGGCCGCACCCGGGTGTCCGCGGGTCTGCACTACATCTCGATCAACCTGCTGGCGTCCTCGTTGTTCCTGATTGGCGCGGCGCTGATCTACGGCGTCACCGGCACCCTGAACATGGCCGACCTGGCACTGAAGATTCCCCTGGTGCCCGAAGCCGATCGCGGCCTGCTGCATGCCGGCGCAGCGATCCTCGCGGTGGCGTTCCTGGCCAAGGCCGGGATGTGGCCACTGAACTTCTGGCTGGTGCCGGCCTACTCCTCGGCCAGCGCGCCGGTGGCGGCAATGTTCGCGATCATGACCAAGGTCGGCGTCTACACCCTGCTGCGCCTGTGGACCCTGCTGTTTTCCGGGCAGGCCGGCGCCTCGGCGTATTTCGGCGGTGACTGGCTGATCTACGGCGGCATGGCGACCATTGTCTGCGCGGCGCTGGCGATCCTCTCCGCGCGCCGCCTGGAACGCATGGCCAGCCTGAGCATCCTGGTCTCGGCCGGCATCCTGCTGTCGGCCATCGGCTTTGCCCAGCCGAACCTGGTGGCCGCGGCGCTGTTCTATCTGGTCAGCTCGACCCTGGCCCTCAGTGCGCTGTTTCTCCTGGCAGAACTGATCGAGCGCTCGCGCACGGCGGTGGAAATCCCCCTGGACGATGAAGCCGAAGCCCTGCCGCGTCCACTGGGCGCGAGCCCGCCGACCAAGGGCATCAACCTCGACGACGAACAGCAAGCCGTGGTCGGCCAGGTGATTCCCTGGACCATGGCCTTTCTCGGCCTCAGCTTCATTGCATGTGCCCTGCTGATCATCGGCATGCCGCCGCTCTCGGGCTTTATCGGCAAGCTCAGCCTGCTCAGCGCCCTGCTCAACCCGCTGGGGCTCGGCGCGTCCTCGGGGCAGCCGGTGTCGACCGCGGCCTGGTACCTGCTGGCGCTGCTGATCCTCTCCGGACTGGCCTCGCTGATCGCGTTCTCGCGCCTGGGCATCCAGCGCTTCTGGACCCCGGAAGAGCGCCAGCCACCGGTTCTGCGGCGCCTGGAATGCGTGCCGATCATCGCCTTGCTGGGCCTGAGCATCTTGCTGACCTTCAAGGCCGAACCGTTGATGCGTTTCACCCAGGCTGCCGCCAACACCCTGAACAATCCCGAGCAATACGTCATGGCCGTGCTCGGCACCCGCGCCGTGCCCAGCCCTGAAGCCCAGGCCGCCGCGCAGGAGGTGCAGCCATGAGGCGTCTGTTTCCGGCTCCCTGGTTATCCCTGGCGTTGTGGGTGCTGTGGCTGGTGCTGAACCTGTCGGTCAGCCCGGGCAACCTGCTGCTCGGCGCGCTGCTGGGCTTCTGTGCCCCACTGATGATGCGCAAGCTGCGCCCGCTACCGATCCGCATCCGCCGCCCGGGGGTGGTCCTGCGCCTGTTCCTGCTGGTGGGGCGTGACGTGCTGGGGTCGAACCTGGCTGTGGCCTGGAGCGTGCTGAACGCCAAGCGACGCCCGCCGCGCTCACGGTTCGTCAAGGTGCCGCTGGACCTGCGCGACGCCAACGGGCTGGCGGCGCTGTCGATGATCACCACGGTGGTTCCCGGCACGGTCTGGTCGGAACTGGCACTGGATCGCAGCATCCTGCTGCTGCATGTGTTCGACCTGGATGACGAGGCGCAATTCATCGAGCACTTCAAGGCGACCTACGAGCGCCCCCTGATGGAGATCTTCGAATGAGTGCCCTGCTCTCGAATGCGATTGTGTTCAGCCTGTTCGTGTTTTCCCTGGCCATGGTGCTGACCCTGATCCGTCTGTTCAAAGGCCCCTCGGCCCAGGACCGGGTCCTGGCGCTGGACTACCTGTACGTCATCGCCATGCTGATGATGATGGTGCTGGGCATCCGCTATGCCAGTGACACCTACTTTGAAGCGGCGCTGCTGATTGCGCTGTTCGGTTTCGTCGGCTCGTTTGCCCTGGCGAAATTCCTCCTGCGCGGCGAGGTGATCGAATGAACCAGGCTTCTCAATTACCCCTGTGGGTCGAGATTACCGTGGCCATTTTGCTGGTGATCAGCAGCCTGAGTGCCCTGATCGGCGCCATCGGTATGGTGCGTCTGAAGGATTACTTCCAGCGCATGCACCCACCCGCTCTGGCCTCGACCCTGGGTGCCTGGTGCGTGGCGCTGGCCTCGATCCTCTATTTCTCGACGCTCAAATCCAGCCTGGTGCTCCATGCGTGGCTGATCCCGATACTGCTGTCGATCACCATGCCGGTGACCACCCTGCTGCTGGCGCGCGCGGCGTTGTTCCGCAAGCGCATGGCGGGTCATGAGGTGCCGGCCGAGGTCAGCAGCCGGCACAACGAGAGCGGTAGTTGAGGGGCTGATTCAGACCCAGGCGACGGTCAGCAGCCCCGCCCCCAGGACGACGCACAGGGGCGAAAAGGCCCAGGTGTCGAGGCGCGCGAACTTCGACCCGACCTGTTCCTTGAAGAACCCCACCAGGTCCGAATCACCAATGGCCCGGGCAAACATCAGCAGGGCAATCGCGCTGATCAGCCATTGCAGCGACCAATGCTGAATCTGTGGCACCAGCAGCCCCACTCGCAAGCTCACCATCAGGGCAATCAGCAGCAGCCCGACGGCTACCGCCAGGGTCCCCAGCGACGACGGTTTGAAGGCCGGGCGCAAGCCCTTGCCCTCGGGTGTCGGGACGTAGGGCACTACCGCATCGTTAGCCCATTGACCACCCAGCGCCCAGTACACATGGATCAGGCTGATCACCACAAATACTCCTGCGAGCCACTGAGCAAGCACGAAGGTCATGATCGAATTTCCTTGAATCGTTGGCAGAAAAAACAGCCTAGTCCAGACGAATCCTCAATGCGTTGCCATTTATCAATGAAACGCCGATCGGTAAGCGCAATGTTCCCAGTGCCCCTCAAGGAGATTCCCAGGCTACAGCGACGCCGCCACTTTGTCGGCGATCTCCTTGGGCAACCAGGCTCTCCAGACGTCCGGATGAGCGGTCATGAAGGCCTTGGCCGCCTGGCGCGGGGTGCTGTGTTTCTCGCTCATCTCGGCCAGTGCCTTGTTCAAGGGATCGATGGGCAGATCGACCTTGCTGAAGAACACTGCAATCTGCGGGTACTGCTTTTGAAAGGGCGTGGACACGCCAATGGACAGCTTGGAGGGCAACGAACGAGTGGGTCGTGGGTTGGGATTATCGGCATCGGTCAGGGTTTTCCAGGCCTCGGCGTCAAACGCCGGTTCCTCCAGCTGGACCAGCTTGAAACGCCCCAGCAGTGGGGTCGGTGACCAGTAGTAGAAGAGCACCGGCTTGCCCCGGCGAATCGAAGAAGTGATTTCCGCATCCAGTGCCGCGCCCGAACCACTGCGAAAATTCACGTAGCTGTCGCTCAGGCCATAGGCCTTGAGCTTTTGCTGGTTGACCACTTCCGAGGTCCAGCCAATCGGACTGTTGAGGAAGCGTCCTTTGCCGGGGGTTTCCGGATCGCTGAAGACATCCTTGTAGCGCGGCAGGTCGCTGACGCTGCGCAGGTCCGGCGCCAGTGGCTTGAGGCCCTTGGCCGGGTCGCCCTTGATGACGTACTCGGGCACCCACCAGCCTTCGGTGGCTCCCTTGACTATATCCCCCAGGCTCACCACCTTGCCTTGCGCTTGCGCCTTGATCCAGACCGGACTGCGACCGGCCCACTCTTCGCCGATGACCTGGATATCATTGTTGGCCAGGGCGGTTTCCAGGGTGATGGTGGTGCCCGGCAAGGTGTCAGTGGGCAGGCCGTAACCCTCTTCGACAATGATCCGCAAGATGTCGGTGATCAGACTGCCGCTTTCCCAGTTCAGGTCGGCAAAGTGGATCGGCGCCTGGGCGGCCGTGGCGGCGGTGGGCGACGTCAGCAGGCCAATAGCGGTCAACGTGCTGACCAACAGCAGTCGAAATCCTTTCATGCCTCGCACCTCGTTCTGTTCACAGCGATGACCGGACGGCCCGGCGCAGAAAAAACGCCAGCCTCTGCTTACTCAGTCAACTGACTGTAGTAGAGGTTCCAGTGATCGCGGGACGGGGCTTATCGGGCAGGCGGTTCCTGCAACTGCTGCAACTCTCGGCGCACCATGCTGGCGTACTCCGCCGGGCGCAACAGGTAAAGCTGTGACGCCACCCAGTTCAGCCAGGCGCCTTGCATGACCGCCTTCTCGGCGAACAACTGCAGTGCGTGATCACGGGCGCGGGCCTGGTGCTGCTGATGGAAATCAGCCCGGGACAGGCTCATTACTCACTGGCCTTGAACGACACCAGCTCACCCTTGCGAAACTTCGCCGCCTTGGCGGTAACGGCCTTCAGGGTCTTGGTCAGGCCTTCCTGCAGTTGCTGGTGCGCGGCAAACACGGTGACCACGCTGCTGCCTTCCTTGAACACGACAGCATGGCCGTCGGCCGTAGTGACGAATGCGTAATCGCCCAGGCCATAGACCGTCAGTTTGATTTCACGAAACTTGATTTCCAACTTGCCGCCTTCACGGCTGGGCAATACCGCGGCGCGAAAATGATCGCCGACCTTGAGTTCAAGGCGTTGCTTGTCATCCACCACCAGGGCCGATTCGGTATCGATCTCGGCGACGTAGATGCCTTCCGGGTTTTGCTCGGTGATGTAGACAAAACGGGACTGAAACTGTTTAACCAGCTTTGCGCGCAGATCGCCCAGCACAAACAAAGCGTGCATATCGAGATTACTTACTGCCAACGAAATATCCCCACATCAGAAATGACACTGCCGGCAGAAAAACAGGCAGCAAAAAAAACGGCCGTACCGAAGATGTCGCACTAATGGCCCAGGCTGTCATCGAGAAGCCGGTAGAACACCGCTTCATCGCAAGGTACGAGCAGGCTACTGGATAAGCACTCGCACCGTCGTCTCTGGCAGTCGTCGGATGTTGAAGGAAAGGTTCCCTCTAACGATCAGAGATTACTGGACTATCAACATTAGGGAAAAAACTCTTAAAAAAAACCAATTTTCTGACATATACCTTGAAGAAAATTGCTTTAGATGAGCACCTACCTCCCGTCAGTGGGGAGGATTCTAGAGCAGCCAAGCGCTTCTAGACTACTGAAAGTGACGTGCGACCGTCGGTAAACCATAGAAAAGGAATTCCTATGTACTCACAACACCTTCCCGGCCCAACCACCAGCAACCGCCACTATTCGCCACAGACCGCCCACGGCGGGACTTGCAGGGCAATGGATGGTCTTCTTCCCGCATCACCCCAACTGCGTTATCAAGTAATACTCGCTGGGAATGGCTTCTTTCATATCAAAGAAACCGCCACAGGTCGTGTAAGAGGTTTCCGTATGAACCACAATGAAGCCTGTGCCCTCGCCCGAACCTTTGAAGTCAGCCACTAAGTAACCTCTCCGTAAACCGGCGCAGGCGTTTCGTCACACCCATGACATAACTGCGCCGCCTCCCTGCAACAACTGCCATACTGCCCGACCATTGAACCCAGCCTCCTCGCGGACTGCGTTGCAATCAATAGAATAATTTCCAAGGGAAGGCGCACGTGACCGAATTTGATATCGGCGAGTTTTTCATCCGGGGCGAAGCCAGAGAAATCGACGGCGAATTCCAGGCAGTGATTGTCATGCGTGCCAAACCACCGCTGACCACCATCACCTATCACCAGGTCGAGAAAGATCGCTGGTTCAAGACCGGCGAAGTAGCGGCTGTCGCGGCCAAGGAGTCGGCCAAGGCCCTCAAGCTCGCCGTCGATCAAGGCGCCCTGAAGAGCTGATCAGGCTTTCACCCCTGCGGCCCGCGGCCTCTCGGGCTGCCGGGCACTCAGCTGCGCCAACCAGGCATCCTTGCAGGCTTGCGCCTCAGCGCGACTGCCAAAGGCCGTTCCGTACTGCTCGCCATTGAGCAGGACCACCCAGCACACCGCTTGTCCCAGGGCCCTCAGGCCGGCCGGCACACCACTGCCGATCATCACGGCGACATCGACTTTACACTGCATGAACCCACCTCGGGATATTCATTAGCTTCCTAACAGTAAGCCTATGGTAATGAATAGCCGGAAGCGGAAATAGCGATACGCCTGCACTATTTAGTTACACAACCGGTAACAATCCCGCCCGTGGTCGAGGCTTTTTGTCGGCCGCACAACGCAAAAATCGCAACCTGCAGCAACGTCCGTCGCGGACGCTGTGGCAAGTTGCGATTTGTCTGCGGCAACCCTCTAAGGGTAACCCGCGCGAATCAGGCTTGACGCTGGTGCTTGTCGATCTGCTCGTGACGCTCTTGAGCTTCGATGCAGTACTTGGTGGTCGGGCTGATCAGCAGGCGCTTGAGGCCAATAGGCTCGCCGCTGTCGTCGCACCAGCCAAAAGTATCGTCACCAATGCGCTCCAGGGCACGTTCCAGCTGGGGCAGCATGCGCTGGTCACGGTCAATGGCGTTCACCAGCCAGGTGCGTTCTTCTTCGACCGAAGCCGCGTCAGCCGGATCTGCCGGGGTGTCCAGGCTTTCAATGGCGATGCGGTTCTGCTCGATACGCTCGTGGGTTTCCACCTTCATGTTTTGCAGCAGCTCAGTGAAATAAGCCTGTTGCTCGGCATTCATGTAGTCATCCGCCGGCATGGCCAGCAACTTATCCTTTGTCATTGATTTCTCTATAAAAAATACGTGCATTAAGGCGAATCAGGATGCGTTCCGGTCAACCTGCCAGGTTTCGCAAAGGCGCCATACATTCCAAGCGCCACCCAGCAGTCAATTTACGAGGGGGCGGCAGTCTAAGGCCGAGGGGCGGCCTCAGCAACTGAAAAGACAGGGAATTTGTCTGACAAAGCCCTTAAATTGCTCTGCGGCAAGCTTTGGGCGTTTATCGGAGTGCGTTTATAGCAAGAAATTCAATCCAGCGGCTGTATATAGAAGACAAACGGCGACACAGACCGCCAGAAGTATTCAAGACCCGCTGTTTAGCGCTAGATTCAGGCCCTTGCCCCGCCTCTCTCCAAGGAGCTGTACATGAAGCTGATCGGAATGCTCGATTCTCCTTATGTAAGACGTGTCGCCATCAGCCTCAAGACCCTGGACATCCCGTTCGAGCACGCCTCGATTTCGGTGTTCCGCGGTTTCGAGGCGTTCCAGGCGATCAACCCGGTGGTCAAGGCACCCACGCTGGTGCTGGACGACGGCGAAGTGCTGATGGATTCGACCCTGATCATCGACTACCTGCAAGCCCTGAGCAGCCCGGGCAAAAGCCTGATGCCGGCCTCCCTGGACCAGCGCCTGCGCGCCCTGCGGCTGATCGGCCTGGCATTGGCCGCGTGCGAGAAGTCGGTGCAGATCTACTACGAACGCAACCTGCGCCCCAGCGAGAAGCAACATGCGCCCTGGCTGGATCGGGTCAGCGGGCAGTTGCACGCGGCGTACTCGGCACTGGAACAGGAGCTGGCCAGGCAACCGCTGCCCATGGATGGCACCTTGCAACAGGACGGCATCACCCTCGCCGTGGCCTGGAGCTTCACCTTGCTGGTCGTGCCCGACCAGGTCGATGTCGCGCAGTTTCCACTGATCAGCGCATTTACCGCGTATGCCGAACAGCAGCCGGCGTTTGTCGAGACGCCGATGAGCTGAGGCCCCGCCTGATGCTTGCCGCTCCAGGCCTGCCCGCGATGGCCTTCCAGATATCGCCATCGCGGCCTAGGTATCTACACAACTGTGGTGCGACGTTGCTTCGGTGGGCCGACCAGGGTTTTAGAGGCCATCACGGGCAAGCCTTGTACCTAAAGCCCACCTGATTATTTGACGAACGGTCATCCGAGTGTTCAGATACCGCCCAGTTTCAGGTGCCTCATGCCGCCGTGCATGAGGTGAAACGGGAAACCGGTGCGCCCTTTTCAGGGTTAGTCCGGTGCTGCCCCCGCAACGGTAAGCGAGTGAAGCGTTCGACAGACCACTGGGCCCACGGGGCCTGGGAAGGTGAACGCTTCGAGCCTCGCAAGCCCGGAGACCGGCCTGGAATTTCTGTTTGGCAAACCTGCGGTGGGCGGGCATGGGCCGGTATTGGCGCGTGTCCGATACTTTCTCCTGCGTGCTTCTGCGAAGATTTTTTTCGAGAAGACCAAAAATGACTCAGATTCCAACTCCTTCCAGCCAGGACCCGCGTCCTGCGCGACTGTATGCCTGTGGCGCCCTGCTCTGCCTGATCAGCCCCCCCGCACTGGCCAACACCCCGGCCATGACCCTCGACCAGCAACTCGTCAGCGCACCGTCGGTGGAATCCACCACCGTGGCCGAAATGGCGCGTTTTGGCAGCAAGGTCGAGATCATCGACCGCGCCCAGATCGAGCGCGCCGGCCCCGATGCCGACATCACCCGCGTGCTGCAGATGTCGGTACCCGGCCTCTACGTCGCGCCGAAAAACGGCCCCTTCGACTACGCCAACTATTCGCTGCTGGGTGGGCGCAACGACGACACCCTGATCCTGCTCGATGGCGTGCGCCTGAACAATCGCCTGTACGGTGGGCTCTACCTCGACACCCTGCCGGCCAATGCCATTGAACGCATCGAAGTGCTCAAGGGCGGGCAAAGTCTGCTGTTCGGCACCCAGGCCGTGGCCGGGGTGATCAACATCGTGACCCGCAGCGCCCAGACCCGCGAGACCTCCGGTGAAGTCAACATGGGGCTGGACAGCTTCATGGGCCGCAGCGGCGACGCGCGCGCCGAGCAGATTGTCAGCAACGGCTTTGGCGACCTGGGCTTGCTGGCGTACGTCAGCCACAACGTCTCCGACGGCTACCAGCCATTTCGCAGCAGTGACATGCGCAGCACCGCCACCGACCGCAAGCGCGGCTACGAAGTCAGCACCTTCGGCGCCAAGGCCACCCAGGCCTTCGGCGACGATTCGCGCCTGGAACTGTTCTACCAGTACAGCGACGCCAATCTGGACTTCGCCCGCCCCACGGACAACCGCAACACCCGCAACGACCGGGTGCAACAGATCGCCACGGCCACCTTCGAACAGCAGGTCAATCAAGACCTGAGCTACTTCCTCAAAGGCCACGTCAACGACTGGGACACCCGCTACACCCGGGTCTATAACCTGGAAGGTGGCGGCACCCGGGTACTCAACCACAACGACTACTGGGGTTTCACCGACTGGGGCCTGCAGGCCGAGGGCAAGGCCGAATTGCCCGGTGGCCACGTGCTGGTGTTCGGCAGCGACAACCAGTGGTTCAAGGGCCAGGACGATGTCATGGTCATCGACAACCAGCAGGCCGAAGCCCACGCGCTCTATACCCAACTGCGCCCGGTGATCGCCGCGCTGCCGGACTGGCACCCGAGCATCGGCGTACGCCAGGAGCACCTGAGCGGCGGCGAAAACGCCACGGTCGGCATGCTGACCTCGCTCTACGACCTGACGGAGCACTGGGCGTTGCGAGGCCAGTTCGGCAGCGCCTACAAACTGCCCAACGCCGAGCAGTTGTACGTCAACGAACCTGGCGAGGAGATGGGCAACCCCAACCTCAAGGCCGAGAAAAGCCGCAATGCCGAACTGGGCCTGGATTATCGAGGCACCCTGCTGGATCGCGAATTCAGCGCCAGCATCACCGGCTTTCGCCGGGAAATCGACGACCTGATCACCCTCGACGGCGACCAGTGGGTCAACGGTGATGGTGAGATCCTGGTGCGCGGTATCGAAGTCGACGGCCAGTGGCAACTCAATGAGCGCTGGAGCCTGCAAGGCGACATGACCCGCAACCTGGTGGAAGGCCGCAACGGCGTGACCATCAGCAACATCCCGAGCTTCTTCGCCCGCTCGCGCCTGGGCTACGAGTCAGAGAACCGCCGGTGGGGCGCCGGTGGGGCGCTGCGCTACATCCGCTCGGTGGTCAGCGCCAAGGACGTGGACTACGGCCACTACTCGGTGGTCGATGCCGACGCCTATCGCTACCTGGACAACGCCCGTCGCCACCGCCTGAGCCTGCTGGTGGAAAACCTGTTCGACCGTGACTACGCCACCAGCATGACCACCGGCAGCCCGTCCGTGGAGAACCTCGGCCGGCCGTTCACCACAGAGGTGCGTTACACCTACCGTTTCTGAGGGAGTGTCTGCCATGGAATATGACATCAACGGCGTGCCGAGCGACCCGGCCTGGTCGAGCATCCCACCGCATGCCCGCCAGGTGTTCCTGTGTACCGGTCCGCGCTGTGTGGCCAGGGGGTCCCTGGCGTTGTGGAAAACCCTGCGCCGGGAATTGCTCAAGCACGACCGGATCGAAACGCCCGAAGGCGTCCTGCTGACCCGCACCGGCTGCCAGTTCCCCTGCAACCTGGGGCCAGTGCTGACCGTTTACCCGGATGCTTGCTGGTACCGGGTGCGCGATGAGCAGGAGGTCAAGCAACTGGTGGACGGGCATCTGGTAGCGGGTGCGGTGGTCGCGCACTTGCTGATCGGCGCGCGTGCGGGAGGTTCGCCCGATGCTTAGGCGACTGCTGCTCAGTGCGTCGCTCTGTGCCCCGCTACCCGCATGGGCGCAGACCTACGACAACTGCGGAACAACCCAGGTGATCGAGCAGGCGCCGCAACGCATCATCGCGCTCAACCAGCACAGCGCCGACACCTTGCTGGCCCTGGGCGCCGGTCCGACGCTGATTGGCGTGGCCTATATCGACGATGACAAGGAAGCGATCGAACACGGCGCCTACCGCGGCATCCCGCTCATCTCCAAACATTATCCATCGGCCGAGGTGCTGTACACCCAGCACGCCGACCTGGTGGTGGGCGGGTTTGCCTCGGCCTTTGCGCAACACCTGAGCTCACGGCCGATGCTGGCCCGCCAGGGCATTGCCAGTTACCTGCTGGAGTCCGCCTGCGACCAGCGCTCCCTGGATTTTTTCGCGCACATCCGCGCCGACCTGCAAACCCTCGGTGCTCTGCTGCAACGCCCCGGGCAGGCGCAGCAGTTGAGCGCCGCCCTGGACGCCGACCTGGCCCGGGCCGCGGCCCTGCACAGCGGTACCAAACCGTTGTCGGTGTTCTACCTGGACAGCGAGGCGGACGGCCTGGACAGCGTCGGCAAACACGCCTTCGTCACGGCCCTGCTCAGCGCCGCCGGGGCGCGCAATGCCTTCGCCGAGGTCGACCAGGGCCACCTGAGCGTGAGCCGCGAGACCCTGCTCGCCAGTGACCCCGACGTGCTGTTGCTGGCCGACGCCGTCTGGTCTCCGGCCAGCCGCAAACGGTATCTGCTGCGCCACGACCCGGTGCTCTCGCAACTGCGGGCCGTGAAGCAAAACCGCATGCTCGACGTGCCCTTCGCCCATCTGCTGCCAACGTTCGCCAGTGGGCGCGTGGCGCTGGAGTTGGCGCAGCGTTTAAAGGAAATGGGAGTCGAGGGCCGTCGCCCGTAGCCGCTGTCGAGCCTGCGAGGCTGCGTTCGGGCTGCTACGGGACCCCTACGGCCACGCGCTGGACCAGTCCGTCGGCGTGGCAGATGACGCGGTTGCGGCCGGTGGTCTTGGCGGCGTACAGCGCCAGGTCGGCGTCGCTGAGCCATTGCGTGGCGTCGCTGTGCATCGGGTTGAACGCCGCCAGGCCGATGCTCAGGCTGACTTGCAGGGCCGGGCTCTGTTCGTAGCCCAGACCCGAAAAACGGTCGCGCAGGGCGTCCATCGCCTGGACCGCATGGGCCAGCGGCACGTCGGGGAGAATGACGCAGAACTCGTCGCCGCCGTAACGCCCCGCGACATCCGTGGCGCGCAGGTTCTGCTTGAGGATCTTGCTCAACTGGCGCAGCACAATGTCCCCGGCGACATGCCCGTAGGTGTCGTTGATCGACTTGAAATGGTCGATGTCGATCAAGGCAATCGCCCCGCCGGCCTGCTGACGCTGGCAGCGCTGGAACTCGATTTCCAGGGCGTCTTTCCACGCCCCGTGATTCAGCAGCCCGGTCAGGCTGTCGGTACGACTCAGGGCCAACAGTTCGCGTTTGCTTTTACCCAGGGCATGGGTCTGGCGAAAGCAGATCCAGCCCAGTGCCAGCGGGTAGAAGGTCAGCAACGGCAGGCAGGCATACAACTGCAAGGGACTGGTCGGCGGAATAAAGGCCGGAAAAAACAACAACAGACCCAATCCCAGCCCCAGCGACTGGGCCAGGAGGCCGGCGAGCAGGAAGCGCACGCCGCCGATGGCCACGTTGTTCATGGCCATCATCGACAGCGTGGCGACGCTGGGCAGCGGGTTGAACTGCATGGCCGCCACCCAGAAGCCGCCCATGAACGAGTCGATCAACAGGTTGCGGTATTCAGCGCGATAGGGCTGTGCCGAGCGGCGCGTCCACTGGTACGCCAGGTGTGGCCATACCAGGCCGTTGAACAGCATCAGTGCCACCAGCCATACCGGCGGCTTGAGCGGCAGCAGCGCCGCGCCCACGCACAACAGGCCCAGCACCAAGCCGAGGGAGCGCGAGGTGTACAACCTCCTGGCCATTGAAAGACCCTTTCCTGCAACAGGCTGCATAGGGGGTCAACGCTCCTCTTGGTGCGGCAGATGGGAACCCTGCGACGGCAAGTTCCGTAGACGGCAATACTTCGGAGTCTATCAGGGCAACGTCAAATAGCCATCACCGTCCAGCAGCCAGAAAAAGGTGACTCGGCCTACCCGGCGACGAAAGATTGACTATAAATGAGAGGGACTTATCGCACCGCCGAGACTCGCGTGCGGCGCAACGCTAAACGAGGAGGATCATGCACACCTATCAGGTATTGATCATCGGCAGCGGTTTTGGCGGCCAGTGTGCGGCGGTCAACCTGCAGAAGGCCGGTATCGACGATTTCCGCCTGTTGGAACGGCGTGATTTTTTTGGCGGCACCTGGTGTCAGAATACCTACCCCGGCGCCGCCGTCGATGTGCCCTCCCCGCTCTATTCCCTGTCGTTCGCCTCCTGGCCCTGGACGCAGATGTTCGCCGAACAGGCCGAGCTGCACCGCTACACCCAGCATGTGGTCGATCGCTACCAACTGCGCGACAAGGTCGAGCTGCAGGCCGATGTCGAGCGGGTCGAATGGGACGACAGCGCCCGGCAATGGCAGGTCTTCACCCGTGGCAAAGGCACCTTCCGGGCGCAGTTCCTGATCAACGCCTCCGGGCCACTGAGCCAACCGGTGATCCCGGCGTTCGAAGGCCAGCAGCGTTTTGCCGGCACCACCTTCCACAGCAATGCCTGGGATCACCGCTACGACTACCGCAACAAGCGGGTCGCCATCGTCGGTAGCGGGGCCAGTGCCGCGCAGATCATTCCCAGCATTGCGCCGCAGGTGGCCCACTTGCATGTGTTCCAGCGCACCCCACACTGGGTCCTGCCCCGCGCCGACCGCCATTTCGGCCGTTTCCAGCGCTGGCTGCTGGGCCTCAAGCCGGCCTACAAACTGCTGCGCTGGCTGATCTATTGGCAGTTCGAAACCCGGGTGATCGCCTTCAAATACTCCAAGACCGCCCTCAAGCTGGTGCAGCACCAGGCGCTCAATCATCTCAAGCGCCAGGTGCCGGACCCGGTACTGCGGCAAAAACTCACCCCGGACTACACCATCGGCTGCAAGCGGGTGATTCTGTCCAGCACCCTGTACCCGGCGCTGACCCGCGCCAACGTCACCTTGCATGGTCGAGACCAGGGCATTGCCGCGCTGGACGAACGCGGTATCCGCACCGTCGACGGCCAGCACATCGACCTCGACCTGATCGTCTGGGCCACCGGCTACGACGCCACCGACGGGGTCATCAACTATCCGGTGCTGGGCAAACACGGCACTCGCCTCAGCGACGTCTGGGCGCTCTACCCGCGCGCGTACCTGGGCACCAGCCTGCCGGACTTTCCCAACCTGTTTATCGTCACCGGCCCCAACACTGGCATCGGCCACACCTCGGCCCTGTTCATCATCGAATCACAGATGAACTACATCCTCGACTGCATTCGCACCCTCAAGGCACAGGGTCTGCGCAGCATTGAGGTACGCAAGGAAGCCGAAAGCGCCTATACCGAAATGATCCACCAGCAAATGCAGCGCACCGTGTGGAAATCCGGTGGCTGCCACAGCTGGTATCAAAGCAAGAGCGGTCACGTGATCGCCATGTTTCCGGGATTCAGTTTCAGCTACCACCAACTGACGCGCCGGCTGAAACCGGGCGACCACATCCTGTCCTGACATGTACTGGGGAGAACGCGATGGTGATTGTGCTGATCCTTGCCGTGCTGCTGGCCTACTGGACCTGGCGAACCTGGCCGCGCATCGGCCACCTGTTGTACGACGCCAGCACCGCGTTGGAGGCGCGCCTGTATCGCCTGGAAAAAGTCACCATGCCGATAGCGGAAATGGGCATGGTCACCTACCAGGGCGGGCCGGACACACCGGACAGGACCCTGCTGATGCTCCACGGCTACAGCGCCGACAAGGCCATCTGGTTGCGCTTCGCCCGGCATTTTGTCGACGACTGCCGGGTGATCATTCCCGACCAGGCCGGCCACGGTGAAACCGGGTTCAAGGCCGGAGGCGGCTACGACATCCCGACCCAGGCCGAACGAATGATCCAGTTGCTGGACGCCTGTGGCATCGGCAAGGTCCACGTGATCGGCAACTCCATGGGCGGCTACATCGCCGCTTGGCTGGCGGCCGCCCACCCGGGTCGAATCGCCTCACTGACCCTGATTGACCCTGCGGGCCTGAGTTCACCCGAGCCCAGCGACATGGAGCGGCTGCTGGCCGCCGGCACCAATCCGTTCCTGATCCATTCGCAAGACGACTTCAAGCGGCTCTATCGGATGACCATGGCTTCCCCGCCCTGGGTTCCGGGCGTGGTGCTGGCGGCGATTGCCGAACGTTACGAGGACCGGCGCGACGAGCTGGCGGAGATCTTCGAGGACTTTCACGCCAGCCAGCCGATCGGCTCCCGGCTGGCGCAGATCCACGCCCCGACGCTGTTGCTGTGGGGGCGCGAAGACCGCTTGCTGCATGTCAGCAGCGCCCAAGTCTGGGCCAAGGGCATCGCCGGTGCCCGCCTGGAAATCTGGGACGGTATCGGCCATATGCCGATGGTCGAGCGCCCCGCGCAGACGGCAGCCTTGTATCGGCAGTTTCTTGAGCGCCCGCGGCGTTAGCCCGACGCCTGGCGACAGTCGAAAAACTACTGATCCGCAAAGGCAACAGCCAGAGAAGCCATAACGACCTGTGCAGCAGTCGTTTGCAGAATGAAGTTCGGAAGAAACTTCGTTTGCAAGCCCCGCCAGCGCCGAACAGAATCGGCCTACTTCACTGTCACTGCGCCGGGATTCCTATTCATGAGCAACCAGAACGTCGTCAGCCCTGACCTGATCCGCCAACGCTTCTCACGGGCGATGTCGGACATGTACCGCGAAGAAGTGCCGTTGTACGGCGCCTTGATGGCGCTGGTAGCCCAGACCAACGCCCAGGTACTGGAGCAGGATCCGGCCATCGCCCGGCAACTGAGTGCCACGGGCGAAATCGACCGCCTGGACCTGGAACGCCACGGCGCAATCCGCGTGGGCAGCGCCAGCGAACTGGCCACCCTGTGCCGGCTGTTTGCGGTGATGGGCATGGAGCCGGTGGGTTACTACGACCTCACCCCGGCCGGGGTGCCGGTACATTCCACGGCGTTTCGCGCCGTGCATGAAAGCGCGCTGCAGATCAGCCCGTTTCGTGTATTCACCTCGCTGCTGCGCCTGGAACTGATCGCCGACCCCGAGCTGCGCGCCTTTGCCGAATCGGTGCTGGCCCGGCGCTCGATCTTCACCGCCCAGGCCCTGCAACTGATCGACCTGGCCGAACAGCAAGGCGGTCTCGACGAAGCCCAGGCCCAGGCGTTTGTCGAACAGGCACTGGAGACCTTCCGCTGGCACCACCACGCCACGGTCACCGCCGCGCAGTACCAGCAACTGAGCGCCCAGCACCGGCTGGTCGCCGACGTGGTGGCGTTCAAGGGCCCGCACATCAACCACCTGACACCGCGCACCCTGGACATCGACATCGTGCAGGCGCAGATGCCCGCGCATGGCATCACCCCCAAGGCCGTCATCGAGGGGCCGCCCCGTCGCCAGTGCCCGATCCTGCTGCGCCAGACCAGCTTCAAAGCGCTGGATGAAGCCATCGCCTTCACCGACCAGCAGCAGGCCAGCGGCAGTCACAGCGCGCGCTTCGGCGAAATCGAGCAGCGCGGCGCGGCCCTGACGCCCCAAGGCCGGGCGCTCTACGATCGCCTGCTGAATGCCGCCCGCGACGAGCTTCAGGACTTCCCCAACGAAGCCAACGCCGAACGCTACAACCGCCTGATGCACCAGCACTTCGAAGCGTTCCCGGACAGCTACGCCGCCCTGCGTGAGCAAGACCTGGCCTACTTCCGGTATTTCGTCACCGAACAAGGCCGCACCGCCCCTGCCCAAGCGCTCAAGGGCCTGAGCCTGGACGCTTTGCTGCAGGCGGGTTTCCTGCGGTTCGAGCCGCTGGTGTACGAGGACTTCCTGCCGGTCAGCGCCGCCGGGATCTTCCAGTCGAACCTGGGCGATGCCGCACAGACCCACTATGCACAGCACTCCAACCAAGCCGCGTTCGAGCAGGCGTTGGGGCGTTCGACCATCGATGAACTGGGGTTGTATGCACAAACGCAGCAGCGTTCGCTTGAAGAGTGTTACGCGGCGTTAAATCTGCCAGCGCGCAACTGAGGCACGAACATTCATAAATGTTGTACATCTGAATGTTGTTTGTCGAACTGTGTAGAAAGGAGTTCGCCCAGTGTAATGGCCTGGCAATCCTTGCACTGGTAAAGAGCCATGGCACTGGGCGAACGTGGGGAATTTTAATGCAAGTTGGCAGATATGTCCGGTGACAAATTCTGAATAAATGTGCAGTCATATTTCAACAGAATTCATAAGCGAAAAAAAACGAAACCCGGTGGGGGGATCATCCTCACCGGGTTTCGTTTTATTCTGCGACAAGAAATCTTAGTGCGCCGTGGTGACCTTCAGCACGTCGGTGTAGACCACCACCACGCTCTGGTCGACCTTGAGGTCCTTGAGCTTGGCCTGCAGCTCAGGTTTTTCCACGGTCACCGTCTTTTTCACGCCCGCCGGGTTCTGCAGCGTTACCTGGTTTTTCGCCAGGTCAATGGCGGTGATTTTCAGCTGCACCTTGACCTGACGGTAGGCAGTGCCGCCCGGGTTCGGATTGTTCTCGGTGGCGCGCATTTCGCCGACCCGCTCAACCGAGCCCGGCAGGCTCTTGTCGATATCGGTGTCGAGGAACGTGCCGACCGAACGGATCACGTCCAGTTGCACCTTGTCGCCGGCCTTGAGGTTGCCCAGATCCTTGGCTTTTTCGCTCAACTGGATGTGCACCGGCTTGCCTTCGGCGCCTTCGAGTACCACCTCGCGATTGGCCGCATCGACGGAGATCACCTTGGTGATCACCTGATTGGCCTCGACCACTTCCGTCAGGGGAATATCCGCAGCGTAGGCACTGAGACTACCGGTAGAAAGCAGGGTGGCAAGTGTGATGGCTTTGGTCAGCGTATGAAGCTTCATGGCGATACATTCCCTGTGCAATAAATATGGGCAGTGACTTACTACGCAAGCCTAAAGTCTTGTGTGTCGAGTGAGCATAGACATAGATCAGCACTTTTCCTAAAAACTTCCCGCACAGCACCGCGGACTGCAAATCAGCCCTCAATAACCGGTCATTTCCAGGTAGCCGGTGCCCGAGTGAGTGCCACTCAATTGCACCGGACCTTCCCAATAAGGAATGCGCAAGGCCATCCAGGCCCTGGGGTTCAGCGCCGCGACCCGAATGTCCAACCCCTCGCCCGCCACCTTGAGCGACCATTGGGTCGGCAACTGGCGCCCCGCCACTTCGCTACGGGCCAAGGGCGTCAGGCTGATCTCCTGGCGCGACAAGCTTCGGCTGCTGCCGTCGGGGTAGATCCAGGTGCCACTGAGGTAGCCTCGCCCGTCCTTCTCCCGGACCCGGAACAGCATCAGGTGCGCGCCACTGTCCAGGTGCAGGGAAAACCAGTCCCAACCGCTCTGCCCGGCCAGCAACGGCTGGCTGCTCCACTCCCGGTCAAGCCAGGCCGGGCCACTGACCTGGTAATGCACGCCATCGATCTCCAGGGTGCCGCGCGCCTGGAAAAACGGTTGGCTGTAGTAGTACGAGGCCTGGCCCTGCTCGGACTTGCGACTGAAACCCTGCTCGCCCTGCAGCACCAAGGGCCGGCGGGTCGTCAGTTGCAGTTGATAGGCAAAGCCCGCGCCACTGGCCTGCACCTGCATCTCGGCCAACGGCTCCTGGGCCTCAGCCCGGCTGCTCAGGCGCCAGTCATCGATCCACGCCGCAAAGGGCACGCCCTGGACCCCGGCCTGACCCACTCCGCCGCGAGCGTAGCGTTCGCCAGCATGATGCGCGGTGGCCGAAGTTACGGCGGCATGGCCCAGCCAGATCACCTGACTGGCCCAGCCCGGCTGCTCGGGGCCGGGCTTGAGGGCGTTGCGAAACAGCGTCCACTGCACCCCGAACTCACGCCCCTGGGCGTCCTTGAGATTGGCCGTGAGGTACCACCATTCAATGCGATAGCCTTCATGGGCGGCGTGATCGGCGGGGAAGCTGAACGTGCGCCCGGGGGTCACCTGACTGAAGGCCGCCGCATCGCTGCCCAGGCCGGCGAACCCCTGGTCGTCAGGCGGTGGCTTATCGCACCCGGCCAATGCCAGCGCCAGCACCAGCAACGCAGACAGCCGGTTAATCGTCATGGGCAAACCGCCTGAGCAAGTCCGCAGGCTGGCTGCGGTACAGCTTGAACAAGGGCCAGGCCGAGGCCAGCAACGTGGCCACCAGCGCCAGCCCCATCAGTTGTGCCAACTGCAGGGGAAACACCCGCAACGGCAGGCGCCAGCCGAATGCCTGGACATTGATCACCGTGTCCAGGCACCAGGCCAGCGCGATGCCCAGGGGCAACGCCAGCACCAGGGTCAACAGCGCCAGCAACCAGGTCTGCCCGAGGTTGAGCAGCATCAACTGGCGGCGGGTCACCCCCAGCGCCCACAACGGTGCCAGTTGCCCGAGACGACTGTCGCTTTGGGTCAGCAGGCTGATGAACAAGGCCACGCCGGCCACCCCCAGCGTCAGGCTGTTGAGCGCCGCCGTGGCGGCAAAGGTGCGCTCGAAGACCTCGCTCGACCAGCCCTTGAGCCGGGCCTGATCGACAATGCGGCTGTCATCCAGGGCAAAGTCCCTGTGCAAGGCGCTGAGCAGTGCAGGAATCCGTGCCGGCTGCAGCCGCAGGTTGAAACGACTGGGGGCCAGCCCTGGCCAATGTCGCAGCAACTGCTCGGAATTCACTAACAAGTGCCCCTTGGGGTTGCCGTAGTCAGCGTAGATCCCGATCAATTGCACCGACCACGGCCCCTGGGGCGTGGCAATGCTCAGGTGATCGCCCAGGCGCACCTTGAGCCGGCGTGCCAGTTGCTCGCTGAGCATCAGCCTGTCCCCCGTCGCCAACTGGTCCCAGGGTTGGTCCCCCAGGGCTTCGAGCAAGGGCCAGTGCGTACGGTAGCTGGGGTCGTCGATCACCCCGTACAGGTCCGCCGGCCAGCCTTGCAACGACAGTGCGACCTGCCAACTGGGCAACACCGCGTCGAGGTTTTGCCGGGCCAGCCAGTGCTGCAAAGCCGTGGCCTGCGCCGGGTTCTGCGGATTGACGTAGAGCTCGGCGCTGAGGCGTTGCTCCAGCCAGTCATTGAAGGTCAGGCGAAAGCCGGCGGTCATGCTACCCGCCCCGATGTTGGCGGCCAGCGCCAGCAGCAGCGCCATCAGGGCCAGGCTCAGGGCCGGCAATTGCTGGCGGCAATCGGCGAGAAACCACTGCCCGAGTACCGAGCTACGGCGCCGCGCCAACAGATTCAGGAGGCCATCGAGCAGCACCGGCAAACCCAGGGCGGCCGCCAGCAGCAGCGCCGCCATCAACACAAAACCACTGGCCAGGCTGTCGCCCCAGGCCCATGCCAGCAGCCCCATCACCGCGGCACCCAGGGCGACCCAGGCCTGGCGTCGCAACCAGCGGGCGTGGGCCTGGTGCCAGGCCTGCGGATTGGCCACCGCCAGCAGCGGCATGCGCGCCGCACGCAGCAGGCTGTTGCCCCCCGCCAACAAGGCACCCAGCAGGCTCAAGCCCAGGCCACTGAACCACCACCAGGGGCTGAGGCTCAACTGCCCTGCCACCTCGGCGCCATACAACCCGCGCAGGCTGGCGGCGACGTCGGGCAGCAAGGCACTGGCCAGCAAGTAACCGCTGGCCACCCCCAACAGACCACCGAGCAAGGCCAGGCCCGCCAGTTCCAGGCACAGGCAGCCGATCAGCGACCGCGCACTCACGCCACAGGCGCGCAAGGTCCGGAACAGGCCTCGGCGCTGCTCCAGAGCCAGGCCGATGGCGGCGTGGACGATAAACAGGCCGACGACAAACGACAGCACGCCCAAGGCATCCAGGTTCAGGTGAAAGCTCTCGGTGAGCCGCGCCAGATTGTTTTCCTCGTCACTGCGCTTGAGCTGCAAACGCGCGCTCACGGCCTGCGGCAACGGCGGCGCGCTGGCGGCAAAGTCCTTGGGCAACAGCAGGCGCGAAAGCTGCTCGGGCAATTGCAGCACCTGCTGCGCCATGCCGATGTCCACCAACAGCACGCCGGGCGCCATGTCGGCTTGCCCGTGCAGCGCGGGCAAGGTGCGGCCGGTGGTGGTCAACGGCCGGTCGCCTTCGCGCAGTCCCAGGGTTTGCATCGTTGTCGGGGCAATCCAGGTCCGTCCCGGCGGGCTGACAAAATCGACCCTCTGCTCCAGCGTCAGGGCTTGCCCGGCCAGCGCCGAGCCCATGGGCAACGACAGGGGCTCGATGCCCAGCAGTAACAAACGTTGGTCGGGCTGGTCCTTGAGTTGCACCCGGGCCTGCAACACCGGCGACACCGGCCAGCCCGCCTGGCGCAACTCGACGAACAGTTGTTGCCCGAAGGTTGCGCCATCGACAGCCACGAGGCTGGCCTGGGGTTCGCCACCGATCAACTGACTGGCCCGGGCGTAGCTGTCGCGCGCCTGGCTGTTCAGCGCCTGGACCCCGGTCAGCAGGCCGCTGGCCAGCCACAAGCCGATAAGCACGCTGAACAACTGCACCGGATGCCGGCGCCAGTGGCTGAGCAGCGCCCGCAGGGTTTGCCACCAGACGTTCATGACCGCGGGCCAGAGTCGACCAGGCGTCCGCCGTGCAACACCACCCGCTGCGCCAGCCGCGCCGCGATCCGCGGACTGTGGGTGACCATCAGCAAACTGCTGGGGCTGTCGGCGAGCAGTTCGAGCATCAAGTCGAGCACCTCGTCGCTGCTGCTTTCATCGAGGCTGCCGGTGGGCTCATCCGCCAGTAACAAGGGCGGTCGCGAGGCCAGCGCCCGCCCCAGCGCCACACGCTGCTGCTGGCCACCGGACAGTTGTTCCGGGTAGCGCCTGAGCAGATCCCCCAGGCCCAGGCGCTCCACCAGCTGCGCCTGCCAGGCCGGATCCAGGCGCCCGGCCAGACGCGCCTGGAAGGCCAGGTTGTCCTCCACGCGCAAGCTGCCGATCAGGTTGAACTGCTGGAACACCAGGCCGATTTCAGTGCGCCGCCAATGAGCGCGCTGGCGTTCGTTCATCCCCTCCAATGGCTGCTGGTTGATCCGGATGTGGCCGCGATCGACCTGATCCAGCCCGGCCACCAGGTGCAGCAGCGTGCTTTTGCCACTGCCCGACTCGCCCATCAGCGCCAGGCTGCTGCCCTGTTCCAGGCGCAGGTCGACCCCCAACAACACCGGCAAGGGCCCTTGGGCGGTGGCGTAGCTCTTGAACACCCCTTGAACCTCGAGCATGGGCAACGCTCGCTCGGTGACAGAGAGCTCAAGGATAGCGGACGGGGTCATCGGCCCTGCATGGATTTTGTCGTTTGACGATTGTCGGGGGAGACGGCGATCCAGACAGGCCTGGTCAAGGTTCAGGAGTGAAGGGCGGCGAGGACTGCGTCCTCGAACGCAGGCTCGGCAGCTGTTACGGGGAATTGGGGGGCATGTCGAAATCTACGGTGTGGCGCAGATCGCCATCGCGGGCAAGCCCGCTCCCACAGGGGGAGATTGGTACACCAGGAAAAGCAGGCCGGAGGCGATGCCCCCCGGATGGATACCGTAGCGAGGGGCCGTACGTCAGGGGTAAGAGCCCTTGGTTACTTGGGGTCGGACGGCGTTCCGTTTTTCCAAGTGACCCGCCGTAAGGGCGGAGCCATCAGCCGCCGTTACCGCAGCAGTGGCTATGTACACAAACCCCAAAATCACCGCAGTTGCAGCGGATCCACCAACCCCGCCGCAATAGCCATCCCCACCAGATCCGGCAACGTCTGAGCCAGCATCCGCTTCATCACCCGCGAACGATACAGGTCGACCGTCTTGGCACTGACACCCAGTTGCTCAGCGATTTCCCGAGTGGTGTAACCCTGTACCAGCGGCAGCAACACATCGCGCTCTCGTGGCGTCAACGTCTGCAGGCGCGCCTGCAAGGCCTGGTGCCCCTGATTGCCGGAGCGCCCGGCGGCGCCATTGCTCAGCGCCTGTTGCACACTGTCCAGCAGCAACTGCTCGTTGTAGGGTTTCTCGATGAAGTCATGGGCACCGGCCTTGAAGGCGCGCACCACAATCGGCACATCGGCGTGACCGCTGACAAAAATAATCGGCAGGTTCAGTTCGCGCTGGCGCATTTCCTCCTGCACGTTCAAGCCGCCCATGCCGGGCATGCGCACGTCGAGCAAGACGCAGGCGTCGAGGCTGGCATCGCAGGCATTGAGAAACTCGACGCCACTGGTAAACGGCAAGGCCTTGAGCCCCACCGACTCCAGCAGCCAGACCGTTGAGTCGAGCATGCCCTGATCATCGTCGACCACATACACCACGTGTTCTGTCGCACCCGCCATTACATTATTCCTGAGGTTGTCTGGTTGGGCCGGCCAGCGGCAGGCGGCAGCTCATCAGCAAGCCGACGGCCTGGCGCCGGGCCTCAAGCTCGCCACCAAAACCTTCGATGATGCTGCGGCTCATGGACAGGCCGAGGCCCAGCCCGTCGGGCTTGCTGGTGTAGAACGGGGTGAACAGCTGCGCCAGTTGCGACTCGCTGACACCCGGCCCCTGGTCATGCACCGTGATCTCGACGTTACCCGCGCTGCCTTGCTGCGCCGCCATCAGGATCAGCGAAGGCTGGCAGGGATGGCGCTCGCGGTTGGCATCGATGGCATTGCGCAACAGATTGAGCAGCACTTGTTCCAGCAACACCCGGTCGGCATACACGGGCGGCAGATTATCCGGCAGGCGATCCTCGATTGTCACTTGCCAATTGCTCGCCTCCCAGGCGCACAAACGTACGGCACCGCGCGCCACCTCGGCAAAGTCCAAGGCCTGCATGCGCCGTTGACCCTTGCGCAGAAACGCCCGTAGCCGACTGATCACTTGCGAGGCGTGGGTGGCGTGATGGGTGATGCGTTGCAGGCCCTGGGCAACTTTTTCCGCGGCCTGGGGATTGCTCTCCAGGCTTTGCAAATAACGCTGGCTGGCATTGGCATAGTTGACCACGGCCGCCAGCGGTTGATTGATTTCGTGGGCAATGCCCGAGGCCAGTTCGCCCAGGGTCACCACTCGCGCGGTGTGGGCCAGTTCGTCCTGATGCCGGCGCTGCTGGGCTTCGCGCAATTCCCGTTCGGTCATGTCCCGCGCCACCAGCGAGTAGTAGCGCTCGCCACCGGCGGAACGGTGGGCCAGCAGCACCAGCGAGACCGGCACCGAGCTGGCGCCTGCCAAGGGTTGCAGGCGTGCGTCGCCGCTCCACACGCCATCGCGCTCGGCACTGCTCCAGCCGTCACGCTGCAGCCGCGCCAGGTCGTCACCGGCAAACAACGCGGCCAGCTCCGGCAGCGGTTGTGCGTCGGCGATCCCGAGCAGGCGGCGGGCCGCCGGATTGAGGTAAGTCACCTGCCCCTGCGGGTCGATGAACAGCACCGGATCGGTATTGACCTCGACCACCTCGGCCAGGCGCCGCTTGTTCTCCTCGGCCTGCACCCGGGCGGTGATGTCACGGGACACGCTGACCACTTCGACCACCGCCCCGGTGTAGGTTTCGCGGATCGCCCGGCTCGCGGTTTCGAACCACAGGTAATGGCCGTCACAGTGGCGGATGCGGTAAGTCATGGTGTGATAACCGTCCTGCTCCAGCGCATCCCGCGCCCGCTGCACCAGGCTGTGCAGGTCATGCTCATGAAACAGGCTGCGGGCCAGGCGCCCGCGCAATTGCTCCGGCCAGTAGCCCAGCAGGGTCCAGGACGCCGGCGAGGCGTCGAGAAAGCGCCCGTCGGGGGTGTGCCGGGAAATCAGGTCGGTGGTGTTCTCGATGATCAAGCGGTACAGCCGACGGGCCGTGGCCGCTTCGCGCGCGGCCAGCACCTGGGTGGTCGCGTCGCGGCAGCGAGCGAGCACACGCTCATCCTGTGGGTCGGGGATAAAAGTCCAGATCAGGATCTGCGTCTGGCACTGGGCCTCGACCCCGTCGATGGCGCGCTGCTGTTCCAGGCAGGCGCGCACCAGCTCCCGGTGGTTGACCGGCAACAAACCCGGCACCTCGGCCAACGACTTATCGCCGAGCAAGGCCAACAGTGCGGCGTTGCATTCCAGCGTCCGGCCCTGGGCATCGAGCAGCAGGCTCGGCTGCGGATCGTGGCCCAACAGCGGTGACGCGCGCAGCGTGCCATTGGCGCTGTGCAAGAGGGTCGTCAACAGGTCATGGACCCAGCCCAGCCAGTCGAGGCTGACGCCCTCGCACACTTCAATCAGCAACAGCCCCGGCTGCCCCGCGTGCAACGCCAGCTCGAATACCTGGCCATGGCGAATGGCGGCCCGGCGCAGGCGCCCGGCCAGCCAGCAATCGAGGTGCCGCACCTGGGCCAGGTCCAGGCGCCCCACTTGCTGCAGGTGTTCGAACAAGCGCTGATCGCTGGCCAACGCCGGATCGCCCTGCCCCGGCGGAAAATGCCGGGCAGCACCGGCATGGCTGTAGAGCCGTGCCTCGGGTTGCCAGCTCAGGTAGAACGCCCGGCGCACTTCAGGGCAATCCTGCAACACACGGCACAAGGCATCGGCCCGCGCTGCCAGGGGCACACCCTCGCGCTGCAGGCGCAACCAGCTGTGCAATCGAACGGGAACGTGGGTCATTGCAGGTCTACTTCATTCGGGGCGGCCAGCATATACCGGTCATGGCTTGGGAAGAAACAAATATAGTACATATACTATAGTGCTTAGGTTTAACTTCCATATACATCGGCGAATGTTATATAAAGTCTACCGGACCCAAGAGATGACCCAGGCCGCCGCGCCCCAGGGACATCCGTAGAGCTAACAATCAGCCATCGAGAATCCGTCATGTCGATTTATGAACAAGGGCTCAGCCCTGCCCCGGTCAATCACATCGCCTTGTCGCCCCTGAGCTTCATCGAGCGTACTGCCAGCATCTACCCCCACTACCCCGCCGTGATCCACGGCTCGATCCGCCGTACCTGGGCGCAGACTTACGACCGTTGCCGCCGCCTGGCTTCGGCCCTGGCCGGACGCGGGATCGGCCAGGGCGATACCGTGGCGGTGATGCTGCCGAACATTCCCGAGATGCTCGAAGTGCATTTCGGCATACCGATGATCGGCGCCGTGCTCAACCCACTCAACGTGCGCCTGGATGCCGAAGCCATCGCCTTCATGCTCCAGCATGGCGAAGCCCGTGTACTGATCACCGACCGTGAATTCCACGGGGTGATCCACGCGGCACTGGGCATGCTCGATCACCCGCCACTGGTGATCGATGTCAACGATCCGGAGTACGGCGAAGGCGAGGCAGTCAGCGAGCTGGACTATGAAGCGCTGCTGGCCGAAGGCGACCCTGACTTTGCCTGGCAGTGGCCGGCGGACGAGTGGCAGGCCATTTCGCTGAACTACACCTCCGGCACCACGGGCAATCCCAAGGGCGTGGTGTACCACCATCGCGGGGCCTACCTGAACTCCCTGGGCAACCAGATGACCTGGTCCATCGGCAACCACCCGGTGTACCTCTGGACCCTGCCGATGTTCCATTGCAACGGTTGGTGCTACCCCTGGACCATCACCGCGCTGGCCGGCGTGCACGTATTCCTGCGCCGGGTCGATCCGCAGCGCATCCTCAACCTGATCCGCGAGCACCAGGTCACGCACCTGTGCGGCGCGCCCATCGTGCTCAATGCGCTGGTCAACATGCCCGAGTCGGCGAAGGCGGCCATCGATCACCCGGTCAACGCCATGGTCGCCGGTGCCGCACCGCCGGCCAAGGTGATTGGCGCCGTGGAGGAAATGGGCATCAAGGTCACTCACGTCTATGGCCTGACCGAAACCTATGGCCCGGTGACGCTGTGTGCCTGGCACACCGAGTGGGACGAACTGCCCCTGGATGAACGGGCGCAGATCAAATCCCGCCAGGGGGTGCGTTACCCGACGCTGGAAGGGGTGATGGTCGGCGACTCGCGCACCCTGGCGCCCACCCCGCGCGACGGCCAGACCATCGGTGAGGTCTTCATGCGTGGCAACACCGTGATGAAGGGCTACCTGAAAAACCCAACCGCCACCGCCGAGGCGTTTGCCGGCGGCTGGTTCCACACCGGCGACCTGGCGGTGTGTCATGCCGACGGCTACATCGAGATCAAGGACCGGCTCAAGGACATCATCATTTCCGGCGGCGAGAACATTTCCACCATCGAACTGGAAGGCGTGCTGTATCGCCACCCCGGTGTGCTGGAAGCGGCCGTGGTGGCCCGCCCCGATGAGAAGTGGGGAGAAACCCCCTGTGCCTTCATCACCCTGAAGGCCGATCACCAGGACGTCAGCGAGGCCGACATCATTGGCTTCTGCCGCGACCACCTGGCCGGTTTCAAGGTGCCGCGCAGCGTGGTCTTCACCCTGCTGCCGAAGACCTCCACCGGCAAGATCCAGAAGTACCTCCTGCGCGAGCGGGCCCAGGCCCTGTAAACCAGGCGTTTGGTCCAGCCGTCCGGCGGCGGGGTGTAGACCCCGCCGTGTCCACAGTCCCATTGAGGTTCACGAAATGCCCGAATTCAACGCCCCGTTGCGCGACATGCGCTTTGTCCTGCATGAAGTGTTCGACGCCCAGGCCTTGTGGGCGCGCCTGCCGGCTTTGGCCGAGACGGTCGACGCCGCCACCGCCGATGCCATTCTCGAGGAGGCGGCCAAAGTCACCGGCCAACTGATCGCCCCGCTGAATCGCAGTGGCGACGAACAAGGTGCCCAGTGGCACGACGGCCAGGTCAGCACCCCCGAAGGGTTCCAGCAGGCCTACGCCACCTACATCGAAGGCGGCTGGGTCGGCCTGTCCGGCAACCCCGAGTTCGGCGGCATGGGCATGCCCAAGATGCTCGCCGTGCAGTTCGAGGAAATGCTCTACGCCGCCAACTCCAGCTTCGCCCTGTATTCCGCCCTGAGCTCCGGAGCCTGCCTGGCCCTGGATGCCCACGCCAGCGACACCCTCAAACGCCTCTATCTGCCGCCCATGTATGAAGGCCGCTGGGCCGGCTCCATGTGCCTGACCGAAGCCCATGCCGGCACCGACCTGGGGATTGTCCGCAGCCGTGCCGAACCCCAGGCCGATGGCAGTTACCGGATCAGCGGCAGCAAGATCTTCATCACCGGGGGCGACCAGGACCTGACCGAAAACATCATCCACCTGGTCCTGGCCAAGCTGCCGGATGCACCACCCGGCCCCAAGGGGCTCTCGCTGTTTGTGGTGCCCAAGGTGCTGGTCAACCCGGACGGCTCCCTCGGCGCGGCCAACGCGGTGAGCTGTGGTTCGATCGAACACAAGATGGGCATCAAGGCCTCGGCCACCTGCGTGATCAACTTCGACGGCGCCAGCGCCTGGCTGGTAGGCGAAGCCAACAAGGGCCTGGCGGCGATGTTCACCATGATGAACTACGAGCGTCTGTCCGTCGGTATCCAGGGCATCGGCTGCGCCGCAGCCTCGTACCAGAACGCCGTGGCCTACGCCCGTGACCGCCTGCAGGGTCGGGCAGCCAACGGTGCCAGCGCCCCGGACAAGGTTGCCGACCCGATCATCGTCCACCCCGATGTGCGGCGCATGCTGCTGAGCATCAAGGCCATGACCGAAGGCGGCCGGGCATTCGCCAGTTATGTCGGGCAACAGCTGGACCTGGCGAAGTTCTCCCCCGACGCAGCCGAACAGGATCGCGCCCAGGCCCTGGTGGCCCTGCTGACACCCGTGGCCAAGGCGTTCTTCACCGACACCGGCCTGGAAAGCTGTATCCACGGCCAGCAAGTGTTTGGCGGCCATGGCTACATCCGGGAATGGGGCCAGGAGCAACTGGTGCGAGACGTGCGCATCGCGCAGATCTACGAAGGCACCAATGGCATCCAGGCCCTGGACCTGCTCGGGCGCAAGGTGCTGGCCGATGGCGGCGTGACGTTGCGCCTGTTTACCGGCGAAATCCACCAGTTCGCCCAACAGCCCGATGCGCCCTACCGCGCGCAATTGATTGAGGCGGCGCACCGTCTGGAGGACCTCAGCGACTGGCTGGAAGACCAGGCCGCGAACGATCGCAACGAAATCGGCGCAGCCTCGGTGGAGTACCTGCACCTGTTCGGTTATGTCGCCTACGCCTGGCTCTGGGCACGCATGGCCCAGGTGGCCAAACACAAGCTGCAGGACGATCCCGAGTTCTACGGCGCGAAACTGGCCACCGCCAAGTTCTACATGCAGCGCCTGTTGCCCAGGGTGCTGGGCCTGGAGCAAGCGATTCGCGCCGGCAGCCAGCCGCTGTTCGAGCTCAGCGCCGAACAGTTCTGAGGCCCTGCCCTCGCCTTGAGCCGGGCCCGGTCGCGGGGGACAGCTGAGGTGCGGATGCTTTGCTGAAGCGGGTGGCGGTGAACTGGCCGTTGCTCGCTCGCAGGACATGGCCGCTGTCCTGGTACTGCGCCGAAACCAGGTAGTTCACCCCGCCCTCACCATGGGGGCTTGAGTTCCTCAGGCGTGTCGGTGAAGCCCTGAGCCCCTGCGCTGCCGGGAAGTTTGGCTATGCTTGGCTGACACTCACCGGTGACGAGGGATGTATGGACGATCCAGTCGACAACAAGCCCCCCAGCTTCTGGCAGATGCTGCACAGCGTGATGGCGGCGGCCTTTGGCGTACAAAGCGGGAAGAACCGCGCCCGCGACTTTACCCACGGCAAGCCGAGTCATTTTGTGCTGTTGGGGATTGTGTTCACGGCGGTGTTTGCCCTGACGCTGTTTGCCATCGTCAAGCTGGTGGTGTATCTGGCCGGGGTCTAGCAGGCGGTTCAGCGCATCAGGATCTGCAGGCTGAACGGATAGCGGTAGCTGGTTGGACGGCCCTTGGCCGACAGACTGCGGAAATTCACCCCGTAACCCTGGCTGTCGCGCAGCGCCAGCAGGCGCCGGGCCTGATCACGGTTGATCAACTGCAACAGCGGCACTTGCCGGTCGCGCCCGCCGTACTGTTCGACGGCCACGCCCTGGTCATAGTCATGCAACTGCACCAGGGCCCAGCCGCCGAGGCTGAAATGGCCGCCCACCAACACGCTCAAGCGCCCGTCCACCAACGCCTGCAACACCGCCGGCGAGGTATTGACCGCGCTGAACAAGGCGCCCTTGCCCGGTTGTCCACCCAGCTCCTCGTAGGCCTGCATGGCGCCGAAGGCCATTTCGTCATTGGCGGACCAGATCAGCGACACCCTGGGGTAACGCTTGAACAACTGGGTGGCCTGCTCATGGGCGCGCTCGCGGTTCCAGGCGCCATAGACCATCTGTCGCAATTGCACCTCGGGGTGCTCACGCAGCGCACGTTGCATGCCTTTTTCCCGCAACTGCGCGGCCGGGGTGATCTTCAACCCGGAAAACGCCAGCAACTCCAGCTTCTGGCCGGGGGCGACGGGCGGATGTTGGCGGATCAGCTCCTTGAGCATCAGGTAGCCGCCCTCCTCGTCGTTGGGCACCAGGCTGCCGAGCCAGTCAGGGTATTTTTCCCGCGCATCGCCCAGTAACGCCAGTTGGTCGGCGGTCAGGGCATTGTTGACCATGAACAGCTTGACCCCGCTGCCTTGGGACAGACGCAGGATTTGCGGGGCGACATACTGCTCGTTGACGAACACCAGGTAATCCGGGCGGTTGGGGCCCAGTAGCACTTCGCGTGCCTGCTCGATGGTGGTTTGCGCCACGTGCTGGGAATAACGGACCTGCAGGTCCATGCCCAGATCGCGAGCAGCGGCCTGCATGAATTGGGTGTAGCTGACCCAGAACACTTCCGTGGTGGTTCCCGGATTGAGGAATACCACCGACGCCGCTTGCGCACCCGGTCCGAAGACCGCGCAAAGCGTCAGCAAAATCCCCCACACGAACCTGAACATTAAACAACCGAGCCCCGAAAATTAGCCGCGCATTATAGCCGGCCACTGGCTGGTACATCGCGGTCAATTAACGTTTCGTCCGACAATCAGCGAATCAGGGCCCGGTCACGGGGTTTACTGATGGCTGACCCAGTACACGGCAGTACCCACTACCAGGATGATCAGGAACAGAATCGCCCACGCATCGACGCTGCTATCGCTTTTGCCTGCTTTGGTCGGATTGCTCATTGCATCGCCTCTTGTCGGTTTTATCGGTGATTGCATGAAGTCTCGATCACAGTTAAGTCGAGGATTGCCCATACGACAAATAAGGGTAAGACAATAATCAGTCTCATTAGTCGATTTGGTTCTTTACATATACTCAAACATCACTTTTGCGCATAAACGCAAACTGGTATCTTGCCCCGGCTCCGTGGGGAGTGCGCGGCCGTGCGCGCAGAATTGCCAAGGCATTTTCGGAACTCAGCGAGCGAGAAACGCCGCGATTTTCCGAGGGGCCCAAGCCTGAGAACAGGACTTATATGTACGTATACGACGAGTACGATCAGCGGATCATCGAGGACCGCGTCAAGCAGTTCCGTGATCAGACCCGACGCTATCTGGCAGGCGAGCTGAGCGAAGAAGAATTCCGCCCCCTGCGCCTGCAAAATGGCCTTTATATCCAGCGCTTCGCCCCGATGCTGCGGGTTGCCGTGCCTTATGGCCAACTGACTTCGCGGCAGACGCGAATGATGGCCAAGATCGCTCGCGACTACGACAAGGGTTATGCCCACATCAGTACCCGGCAGAACGTGCAGTTCAACTGGCCGGCGCTGGAAGACATTCCGGACATCCTGGCTGAGCTGGCCACCGTGCAGATGCACGCGATCCAGACCAGCGGCAACTGCCTGCGCAACGTCACCACCGACCAGTTTGCCGGTGTGGCGTCCGACGAGTTGATCGATCCGCGCCCATGGTGCGAGATCGTGCGCCAGTGGACCACCTTCCACCCGGAATTCGCCTACCTGCCGCGCAAGTTCAAGATTGCGATCAACGGTTCGACTTCCGACCGCGCCGCCATCGAAGTCCATGACATTGGCCTGGAGCCGGTGCACAACGCCGCAGGCGAACTGGGTTTCCGCGTGCTGGTGGGCGGCGGCCTCGGGCGTACGCCGGTGGTGGGGGCGTTCATCAATGAATTCCTGCCCTGGCAAGACCTGTTGAGCTACCTCGACGCCATCCTGCGTGTGTACAACCGCTATGGCCGTCGCGACAACAAGTACAAGGCGCGGATCAAGATCCTGGTCAAGGCCCTGACGCCGGAAGTGTTCGCTCAGAAAGTCGACGCGGAAATGGAGCACCTGCGCGGTGGCCAGACCACCCTGACCGAAGCAGAAGTGCACCGTGTCGCCAAGCATTTCGTCGATCCGGACTACAAGGCCCTGGACAACCAGAACGCCGAACTGGCCGAACTCGACCAGCAACACCCAGGCTTCGCCCGCTGGCGCACCCGCAACACCCTGGCCCACAAGAAGCCGGGTTATGTTGCTGTGACCCTGTCGCTCAAGCCTACCGGCGTTGCCCCGGGCGACCTGACCGACAAACAGCTGGACGCCGTGGCCGACCTGGCCGATCGCTTCAGCTTTGGTCAACTGCGCACCTCCCACGAGCAGAACATCATTCTCGCCGACGTCGAGCAGAGCCAGTTGTTTACCCTGTGGGGCGAGCTGCGCGAGCAAGGTTTTGCGACGCCGAACATCGGCCTGCTGACCGACATCATCTGCTGCCCGGGCGGTGACTTCTGCTCCCTGGCCAACGCCAAGTCGATCCCGATTGCCGAATCGATCCAGCGTCGCTTCGACGACCTGGACTACCTGTTCGACATCGGTGAACTGGACCTGAACATCTCCGGTTGCATGAACGCCTGCGGTCACCACCACGTCGGCCACATCGGCATCCTCGGGGTGGACAAGAAAGGTGAAGAGTTCTACCAGGTGTCCCTGGGTGGCAGCGCCAGCCGCGACGCCAGCCTGGGCAAGATCCTCGGCCCGTCCTTCGCCCAGGACGCCATGCCGGACGTGATCTCGAAGCTGATCGACGTGTACGTGGAACAACGTACCGAAAACGAGCGCTTCATCGACACCTATCAACGTATCGGCATCGACCTCTTCAAGGAACGCGTCTATGCAGCGAATCATTAAGAACAACGAAGTCATCGACGAAACCTGGCACTTGCTGCCCAAGGATTTCAACATCGATGAAATCAGCAACTGCGACGACTACATCGTGCCGTTGCAACTGTGGCGCGAACACGGGCGCATGCTCCTGGCCCGCGATGGCGGCCTGGGCGTGTGGCTGGACGCCGATGAAGAAGCCGAGGAAATCGGTGACCACGTGGATAAATTCCAGGTCATCGCCCTCAATTTCCCGGCGTTCACCGACGGCCGCAACTACTCCAACGCCCGTCTGCTGCGCGACCGCTACGGCTTCAAAGGTGAGCTGCGGGCGATTGGCGACATCCTGCGCGATCAGTTGTTCTACCTGCGTCGCTGCGGGTTTGACGCCTACGCCTTGCGTGCCGACAAAGACCCGTACGAAGCCCTGGAAAGCCTCAAGGACTTCTCGGTGACCTACCAGGCCGCCACTGACGAACCGCTGCCGCTGTTCCGTCGCCGCTGATCGTCGCGCCTTGGACCCGACCCCGGGTTCAAGGCGCTTCCCCCGCTCGAGGCAGGTCCTGCCCCGCCATCGATATAGGCCGCCCCAACGCCACCCAATCACGGTATAGCCGGGCGCGGTTTTCCAGCACTGCGAACAACCTGAATGGGTTGTGCGCATCGCCCGGCGTCGATTCGAGACGCTGGCATAACCAGCCCCACAACTCTTCACTGGCATCGGCCTCGACCAACAGTTGCCAGACACGCGCCTGTAACGCCAGATAGTCGACCTGGAAGTCCGCGCTCAGGCTCAGCCCATCGATGACCCGTAGCAACGCCGTGCCCGAGGGCCGGGAGGACAGGCGCTGCCAGACCGCCTGACGAGCCTGCTGTAACACCGGGTCACCTTCCGCCAGCCAAGGCTGGGCGCTGCCATACCCCTCGCCCGGCTCGCTCAGCCAGAGATTGATGCCGGTACGTTCGCGGTGCTCGACCAGACGCAGCAGGGTGTCCTCATCCGTCAGCGGGTTGCCCCACAACCCCAGCCGATCACGGGACACCGCCTGGTTGAGGATGGCCTGGGGAACGCGGCTGATCTGGTTGTCCCGCAGGTCCAGTGAAGTCAGGTAGGGTTGCTCGGCGACACCGACCGGGCAACGGCTGATGCCCGTGCCCTGCAGGTTCAGCACCTGCAGTTCGTTCAGCCCCATGACCAGCGGTGGAACGCCCAGGGGGTTGTCACTCAGGTCCAGCTTCTGCAGGTGCTTCAAGCCACCCAACTGGCCGGCGCTGCGCTCATCCAACACCAGGAAGGTGGACCGCAGGTTGAGGCTCTGCAAGCCCTTCATGTCGACGATTGCGCCAGGCAATCGGCCTTGCAGGTCATCCTCGCTGGCCAGCAGGCGCAGGTCCAATCGCTCCAGATTCAGGCTGCGCAAATTCGGCATGCTCTGCAAAAAGACATTCAGACTCTCACGCTCCACCAAGTGCAGATCGCGCATCGACAGTTCGCGCACCCCACTGAACCGTACATCGAGATTCGGCAGGCTGTGGAACTCCTCGAAATCCATGTTGATCGAGAAACCCTGGGTGGCATTGCCGCTGTACAGGTTTCCGGCGACCGGCGCGCGCTGCTGCCAGATCGCAAGCAGGTCTTGGGCCAGTTCCTTGCGCGCTTCACGCTCATGGCCAATGTCGGCGTGCAGCATTTCGAGGTTGCGCGCCTGCACCTGAGCCTCGTTCATCCCGGCCGCCTCGGCATCGCCGACCGCGAGAAAGTCATGCTGTATGTCGCCGATGTCCTGCGCAGTCTGGTCGAGCCAGAGGTTGAGTTGCGCCAACAGTTGATTGAGCTGATTGTGCAGCCCGTCGAGACAGGCCGCGGCTCCCGTGCCTTCGCGTTGCAGCAGCTCATCAGCCTGGGCATCGGTGAAGTCGGGATACAGCTCGCGCACCTGCAGGCGCATGGTTTCATGGGTCAGCGCACTGCCCTGCAGGGTCGAGGGAAAACCGCCGCCTGCCAGCCCTTGCGTGTCGAACGGCAGGCCGAAATCCATCCGGCCCAGGCCGTGCATGAGTTCGGAGCGCGACAACGCCTGGTCCGCAAGGCACCGGCGCAACTGCGCGGCCTGATCCGCCCCGTGCAACCCCAGGGCGGCACGCTGCTCTTCAGAGAGCTGTGCCAGCAATCCGGTATAGAGGTCCATCGCGGCCTCGGCGTTGGGGGCCACGCCGGACGGCAGATACCGGGCGCCGACCCGGATCAAGCGCCGACAATCGGCGCCCTGGGTTGGACCGACTTGATCCAGCACAGGCCCACTGATCGAGCCGTCCAGCACCTCGATCCGCATGCCCTTCGGCCAGCCAGGCAGGCGCCCGAGGGTATGCAGGGCCAGGGTGTCCGACTCCGGGTTGCTCATCGCGCGCAGGTACAGCCCTTCATACGCCCGATTCAGGCGCACGTGCTGCTGATACTGGCGAGCCTTGGCGTCGAGCCGCTTGAGCACTTGGCGGCTGGCGACGGGATCGAGGCCCTGGGCAAGGTCAACCCCCGAGCGGTCGAGCATCTGCTCCACGACGGTTTTCGGCAGGCCGGGGTACTGGCATTGAAACAGGCGCACCCACTCATTCTCCGAATCCTGGAGTGCCCGATAACGGCGGTTGAACAACTCGGCACGGGTGGCCGGATCGGCGACGCTGGCCAGTTCCTGGTCGAGCTGGAAACGGCTGAGGGTATCGGCCAGCAACGGCGTCGGTGGCCGCCCCCCGGCCTGCATCAGGCGCAGCATATCGTCATCGACCGTGCTGACCTTGGCGATCTGTTGCAACGCCTCATCACTCAACGACACGACAGGGGCCCCGAGCCCACGCAGCAAGGTCAGGCGCGTGGCCGCAGCGGGTGACGGGGCCGATGTAGAGCGTTCAGCGGGGGCGAGACTGACGCCTGGGTCCTTTGGGGCCTCGGCAGCGGGTTCTGGGTGTATCGACGGCTCCAACGCGCCACCCTCGCCCCGCAACACCGCACCGGCCCGCAACAATGGCAGGGCATTGAGCAAGCCAAACACCAGCCGTGTCGCACCGTCCGCCTGCGTCTGCGGATCACGGCCATTGACGGCCTGGTCCAGGCCATACCCGGCATCGATGATCCCGGCCAGCGCCAGCAGACCTTCGCCGCCGGGGACAAACAGGGCCAAGGGGGCATAGCGGTTGATCCACTGCACCATGGGTTCGACCACCGCACTGAGGTTATCGCGATTGACCTGTGCGTCATCGCGGATGCTTTCAACGCTGGCACGGGCCGCCTGTTTCATACTCAGGACCCATTGTGCGAACGGGTCAGTCGCCCGAGGGGCTATGTCCAAATGGATGTACTCGGCGGGGTCCCAATAGCCGTCATCATTGAAAAAACCGTGACCCGGCTGCAGATGGTGTTGCCGGGGATAGATCGTCATGCCCTCCAGGGCCGTCAGGACCCCGGCGTGAAAGGTCCCATCGACACGATCATCTTCGGCAAAGTGGGCAGCCAGGGCCGCTTTTTTACCGGCATCCCTGGCCTGTTCCACGATCCAGGCACGGAGCGCATGAGTATCGGCAAACTCATGCAGCGGTGAGGAATTGCCGGGGATGCACAGCACGATCCGGGGGTCGCCGGGATGACCAAAACTCCAGATATCGGTGGCGCTGTAGCGATAGATCACCAGGCGCGCGACTTCGATCTGCCGCGTGCTGCGACTCGGCGCCTGCAACTGCTCGAGCGTCACCTGTGCCCATGGCTGTTGCGGTGCCAGGCCAGCCGCTTGCAGGACGATGGCCAGCCCCTGTTCGCTCAGGCTGCGCTCCTGGCGCTGCAAGTACGCCGCCATGACCAGAGCCGTCTTGACCGAGGTGCGCAGCGGGTAGGCTGGCGCGGCACTGATGACCTCATCGGTGGGCCAGGCCTGGTCCAGATAGTCACGGTAGCGGTCCTTCAGCTCCAGCTCCCAGACCCAGCGCTTGAAGTCCGCAGGGCGGATTTTCAGCTGGGTGGAGGGGCCGTAGGTTGGCGGGTCGACCTGGCGGTAGATCCCTTCATAGGTGTCATGGTTGCCATTGCCGACGTAGGCAAACTCATCGACCTTGGCGACGATTCGCACAGCCGGGCCGATATCGGGTGGCGTATACAAACCGAACGCTGTCTCGCCAAAACGCCCGTCACCGACGGTTTGATAGTTGCCCAGCACTACCTGGCTCAGACTCTGGGTATGCGCCACCCGCCCCTGCTCGACACCCTCCAGCGCAGGGTGACCGTGATAGGCGTAGTTGAGCGTGACCAGTTGCGCGGTCGCCGGATCGATGTCGCGACCCCACCTGGCCTGAATCAGTTGGTTGGCGAACTGCGCGGGCGATAGCGGCAGGGCTGTGTCTACGGTGACCTTGAGGTCTTGGCGCGAAAGCGTCGCGGGCAGAGGGTGTTCAGACTTAATCATCAGGCAGTTCCATTGCACTGGAGTGGGAAACCCCCAGCCTAAGCGATCGAACCGCTGGTACCGTGCCGGAAAAGTCGCCAATGGGCGGTAAAATCCCGACACATAAAGTCAGATATCCGCCATGACGAAAAAGCCCCGAACCGAGGATCACTCCTTGTGTTCAGGGCTTGGGAAAAAGCCTGTCGTCATGTTTAGCCGCAGGGGGCTCATAACTGGACGTGTTGCAAGCCTCTACTACGCAGGGCAGCGACCAGGCCCGATATGTCATCAAACAAGCGGCCATTCAAATCCCCCCAGCGCGAACCTTCAATGAACACCTTGAAGTCCACCTGTCCCGGGTTCTTTCCATAGGACTTGATAAAGCTGTACTCAATTTGATCATCCCGCGAGCGCGAGACCACTTTCAGGTCCCTGGTCAGGACATCATCAATGAGAAACATCCCTTGCTTGGGCAAGGCTTTTTCAAAGAGGGCAAACACATCAGGATCGGTATTGTATGGGTTGCTTTTAGTCATGGCGCAACATCCTTGCTGCTGATTAATGAACATCCAGCATAACTAAATGTTAAACCCAGCCTATCCCGTCACGGCGACAGAACATGTAGGAGTGGCCCCCTACATGACGACAGAGATAGAACCTCGGCTTGAGCGCCTTGTCAGTTACCAGAACCGCTGTTGGGTCAAGCGGCTCCACCACGTCAGCAACAGGCGATCCACCGATCCGCTGGCAGCCAGCCCGACCCGCTCCTGCAAACTCTTGCGCTCGGCATAGTGCAGGTGGAACAACTCGGCGCCCTTGGCGCGTTCGGCCAGGTATTCGTCGCTGGTCTTGAGTTCATCCACCAGCTGTTTGTCCAGCGCGGCGATACCCAGCCAGACTTCCCCGGTGGCCACTTCATCGATGGCCAGTTGCGGGCGATAACGGGCGACAAAGTTCTTGAACAGTTCATGGGTCACATCCAGGTCTTCCTGGAACTTTTCCCGGCCCTTCTCGGTGTTTTCGCCGAACACGGTCAGGGTGCGCTTGTATTCGCCCGCGGTGAGGACTTCAAAGTCGATGTCGTGCTTTTTCAGCAACCGGTTGACGTTGGGCAACTGCGCCACCACACCGATCGAGCCGAGGATGGCAAAGGGGGCGCTGATGATCTTCTCGCCGATGCACGCCATCATGTAGCCACCGCTGGCGGCGACCTTGTCGATGCACACGGTCAGCGGCACGCCGGCCTGGCGAATACGCGCCAGTTGCGAGGACGCCAGCCCGTAGCTGTGCACCATGCCACCGCCGCTCTCCAGGCGCAGGACCACTTCGTCCTTGGGCGTGGCCAGGGACAGCAGCGCGGTGATTTCGTGGCGCAGGCTCTCCGTGGCAGAGGCCTTGATGTCGCCGTCGAAATCGAGGACGAACACCCGCGGCTTGGCCTCAGGCTTTTTCTTCTGTTTCTTCTCGGACTTGGCTTCGGATTTGCGCAGGGCCTTGAGCTGGTCCTTGTCGAGCAAGGTCTGCTCCAGGCGCTCACGCAGCCCCTTGTAGAAATCATTGAGTTTGCTGACCTGCAACTGGCCCGCTGATTTACGCCGGCCCTTGCTGCGCAGTGCGGCAAAACTGGCCAGGACCACCAGGATGGCGATCACCAGGGTAACGGTTTTAGCCAGAAAACTTGCGTACTCGGCAAAAAACTCCACATGGACTCCTTAACGACGGTGCGCCGCTCGACTCGCGGGCGCGGATAGCTCCAGCATACCCATGCGGCCACGTCGCGGCCAGCCGTGAAACCTGATGGGAAGGGCCTCCAACGAGCATTTCAAACAAGCGTATGTTTTTTCATTGACAGCTCACCGGCATCCTCATAACCTCGCAAAACCTTCAACGTACCGGGATGACGCGGACGTGGGCAGCATCTACTTGATTCGACATGGCCAGGCCTCCTTCGGTGCAGACGACTACGACGTGTTGTCGCCGACGGGTGTGCGCCAGGCAGAAATCCTCGGCAGCCACCTGGCTGAGCTGGGGCTGAGCTTCGATCGCTGCCTGGCCGGCGACCTGCGCCGCCAGCAACACACCGCCACCAGCGCCCTGGCGCAATTCGCCGCCGTTGGCCTGCCGGTGCCGACCCTGGAGACCGACTCGGCCTTCAATGAATTCGACGCCGACGCCGTAATCCGTGCGCTGCTCCCGGACCTGCTGCCCGAAGAACCCGAGGCCCTGCACATCCTGCGCAACGCGGCGCACAACCGCGGCGAGTTCCAGCGCATCTTCGCCCTGATCATCGAGCGCTGGCTGACCGGCACCTACGACACACCCGGCCTGGAAAGCTGGCTCGGTTTTGTCGAACGGGTGCAGGCCGGCCTGCAGCGCATACTGGAACAGGCGGACAACACCCAGAAGATCGCCGTGTTCACCTCCGGTGGAACCATTACCGCCCTGCTCCACCTGATTACGCTGATGCCAGCCAAACAGGCTTTCGAACTGAACTGGCAAATCGTCAACACCTCGCTCAACCACTTGAAGTTCCGTGGTCGCGAGGTGGCGCTGGCTTCCTTCAACAGCCATGCCCACTTGCAACTGTTGAAGGCCCCGGAACTCATCACTTTGCGATGAACCCCGGATTACTGTGACCCTTGTTGTAACACCCCATAAAAGGATCGAACCATGACCTCCGTAGCTGACGCCGTACAAGCAATGCAAGCCAAGTTCAACCCAGCCGCCGCTGCCGGTCTGGACCTGGTGTTCGGTTTCCGTATCGACGAAGACAAGAACTTCTCGCTGGTTGTCAAAGACAGCACCTGCGAACTGAAAGAAGGCGAGAACCCGGACGCCCAAGTGACCCTGGTCATGGACGGCGAAACCCTGCAAGGCATCGTCAGCGGCGAAACCGATGGCATGCAGGCTTTCATGGGCGGCAAACTGCGCGCTGAAGGCGACATGATGCTGGCGATGAAACTGTCCGAGCTGTTCCCGGCCTAAGCCTGCGGCCTTCCCGGTGGAGGCCTGGCCAGGCAACACACGAATCCCGCCGTCATGGCGGGATTCGTCGTTTCAGGTCCCCGGTGGGTCTTCAACGCCCGCTTGCTCTACACTGCTGGACCCTTTAGCTCAGCGGCCGCCCCATGGACATCGATCTCGCCCGTACCTTCCTGGAAATCGTTCGTTGCGGCAGCCTGGCCGCGGCCGCGGAAAAACTCCACGTCACCCAGACCGCGATCACCGCACGGGTGCAAAAACTCGAGAGCCAACTGGCCTGCACCCTGTTCGTGCGCAACCGTGCCGGCGCCCGCCTGACGGCCGACGGCGAAGCCTTTGTGGTGTATGCCAATCAACTGGTGCAGACCTGGGAAGCGGCCCGCCGCGACCTGCCCCTGCCGGACGGCTATCGCAATGTGCTGCACATCGGCGGCGAGATCAGCCTGTGCAATCCGTTGATGCTCAGTTGGGCCCGCGACATTCGCGCCAACATTCCGGCCTACGCCCTGCGCACGGAAATCAGCAACGGCGAAACCCTGCTGCGCCAGCTCGAAATGGGCGTACTGGACGCCGCCCTGGTGTTCCAGCCCGAATACTGGCCGCGGTTGCAGGTCGAGCAACTGCTTGAGGAAAAGCTGATCCAGGTGCGACTGCCCGCGCTCCCCGAACCCTATGTGTACATCGACTGGGGCAGCGACTTTCGCCGCCAGCACGACTCCGCGTTGCCGGACAAGGCCAAGGCCGTGCTGAGCTTCAACCTCGGGCCGCTGGCGTTGCAGTACATTCTGCAGAACGGGGGCGCCGGTTACTTCCGGACCCGCGTGGTGCAGTCCTATCTGGACAGCGGGGTGCTGGAGCGGGTGCCCAAGGCGCCGGAGTTCAGCTACCCGACGTTCCTGGTGTATTCGCGCGATCGTGATTCCCAGGTCCTGCAGCAGGCGTTCGAGTTGCTGCGCCAACTGGTCCAGCGCGACAGCGACTGGTCACAACGCTGGGACCCGTTGCTCTGAAGACATTCAGCGCCTGGATCAAGCGCTATTACGCAGATCCATTGGCCGGATAATTTGCCCGCGACTAATCTTCTGTCACTAACAACGACAACAGGTGATCAGGGTGAGGCAAACCACGCAGGCGTTTCGTAACCGTTATCGCGCCGAGATCCACCGCTTCTACAATCCGTGGCTGCACGCAGGGTTTGTGCTGGCGTTCGGGATCACGGCGATCAGCCTGTTCTGGAGCACGCTGGAGCAAGTGCAGCCGCTCGAATGGCTGGCGGTGCCACTGACCTTGCTGCTGTTCAACCTGGTGGTCTATACCGTGCACCGGCACCTGGGCCATCACAAACACGCCTTTGCCCGCCTGTTTTATGCCCGGCACGCCGGCGATCACCACAGTTTTTTCGCCCCTGGCCAAATGGCCTACGACACCGCGCGCGACTGGCGGGTGATCCTGTTCCCGGCCTGGCTGATCGTGCTGCATTGCCTGCTGGTCACCCTGCCCGCCTGGTGGTTGCTGGCGCAGTTCAATGACAACGTCGCCGCACTGTTCGCTGGCTGCATGATCCTCGGCTATTTGACCTACGAAGTGTTTCACGCCTGCGAACACCTGCCGCCGAGCAATCCGCTCACCCGCCTGCCATGGATCCGCCAGATGCGCCACCTGCATCAACTGCATCATCGGCGCGAGCTGATGCAGGCGCGCAACTTCAATATTGTGTTGCCACTGATGGACTACCTGTTTGGCACGCTGTACTGGGAAGACCACCCTGACCACGCCCACCTGCCTAGGAGCAGAACACCCATGACCCGCCTGCAGCACCAGATCGACATTGCCCGCGAGCCGATTGCCGTGCTCGCCTACGCCAGCAGCGTCAGCCGCTGGCCGGAGTGGCACCCCTCCTCGCTGCGGGTCGAGGGGCCGCAGGGACCGCTGCACGCCGGGGCACGTTTTGAAGAGGACATCCACGCCGGTGGTCGCGCCGGGCACTTGAGCTGGGAGGTCAACGAATACTTGCCGGGGCGCCGCTGGAGCGCCCGGGCCCAGGGCGATCATGGCCTGGAGCTGCTGCTGACCTATGAATGCAGCAGCGAGGGCGACGGCTGCCGTTTTGTACGCACTCTGGAGTACCGCTTCAGCGGCCTGTGGATGCGCCTGGCCAATCGGTTGCTGCTCAAGCGACGGATCGACCGCGAGTCAGCGGTGTCGCTGCTGGCCCTGCGCGACCGGGCGCTGGGCACGCTGCTCAAGCCTGCCGGAGCTGTCGCTTGATGAGCCGCGCGCGCCGGCGCGTCAGCCTCAGTGGCTTGCTGTTGGTGGTCGTGGTGCTGGTCGGCCTGTTCCTGCTGCTAGCGCCGACCCAGGTGCAACCCGTGGCCTGGACGCCGCCACCGGCACCGTCCCTGGTCTCGGGGGTGTTTGCCGAGAACCAACGGCTCAGGGACGTCGAGCACATCGGCGCGGCCAACCTCCCGGGTCCCGAAGCGCTGCTGCTGGAAGACGGCTTCCTGATCAGCGGCCTGCATGACGGCCGGGTGATCCGTACCAGCCTGGACGGCAAGGTCCTCAAGGTGCTGACCGACACCGGCGGTCGGCCCCTGGGCCTGGCCCGGCATCCGGATGGCCGGCTGATTATCGCCGATGCCATCAAAGGCCTGCTGGCCCTCGATACCCAAGGCCAGTTGATCGCCCTGAGCACCGAGGCCGGCGGCGTGCCCTTGGGCTTTACCGATGACGTAGTCATCGACCGGACCGGGCACTACGCCTATTTCAGCGATGCTTCCAGTCGGTGGGGCTATGGCCATGATGGCGAGGCGATCATCGAGCACGGGGGTGACGGGCGCTTGTTGCGCTATGACTTCCAGACTGGCAAGACCGAACAGTTGCTGGACCGCCTGGAGTTCGCCAATGGTGTGGCGCTGGGGCCCAATGACAGCTTTGTACTGGTCAACGAAACCGGTGCCTATCGCATAACCCGTTACTGGCTGAGCGGCCCCAAGGCACGCACCCGTGAGGTGTTCGTCGACAACCTGCCGGGCTTGCCGGACAACCTCAGCTTCAACGGCCAGGAGCGTTTCTGGGTGGCGCTGTACGCACCGCGCAACAGCCTGCTCGACGGGCTGGCCGGGTATCCGTTCGTGCGCAAGATGGTCGTCAGGGCCATGATGCTCCTGCCCAAGCCGGTGGAGCGTCGAGCGTTTGCCCTGGGGCTGGATCTGGACGGCAAGGTGATCAGCAACCTGCAGGATGCCAGCAGTGGCAACTACTCACCCATCACCACGGTTCGCGAGTATGGCGACTGGCTGTATTTCGGTTCGCTGAAGTCCAGTCACATGGTGCGACTGCCCTTGGCCAAGGCGTTGTCGGCAGGGCCTTGAGTCAATCACGGGGGCGACGCTGCGCCCCCGCCGAGTGGTCACGCCTTGGAGGCACCGTTCAAGCTTTTGGAGATTTCGTCTTTGATCGTAAGGCGTTTGGCCTTGAGCTTCCTCACCTCGTCGTCGGCCTGGGCGGCGGCTTCCGCCTTCAGTACCTGGGTGTCGATATCCGAGTATTTATCCAGCAGCGCGTGCAGGTGGGGATCATTGGCACGCTTTTTCTGAATCTCTTCCTTTGAATAGCTCAAGTCCTGATACAGGTCATGTTTCACCGGCATGGAACACCTCCGTTTGTTGATCGGTGGCGAGCACTTGTCCTGTGTTCACCAGTTATCAGCATGGCCTTGCCTGAGGGTCGCTGTCGACCGCCAATCGGACCAGCGGTGTCCGTTCGTCGGCACCCTCACCCTCGACCGCCCTCTTCCAGGACATTGCGGATCATGCTTAACAGCGTATCCGGGCTATAGGGCTTGCTCAGCAAGTGGGTGTCGGGGCTGAGCTGATGATTGTCGGAAATGATGTCGCGGGTATGGCCCGAGGTGAACAGCACCGCCACCGCAGGCACCTGGACCTTGGCCCAGGCGGCGAGATCGGAACTCTTGATCAACCCGGGCATCACCACGTCGGTAAAAATCAGGTCCACCGCCACGCCGTCCAGCAGCAGTTGCATGGCACTGTCGCCATTGGCCGCGAGCACCACCTGGTAGCCCGAGGCCTGGAGAAACTCGACGGCGGTATCGCGCACTTCCTCGTTGTCTTCCACCACCAGGATCGTCTCGTTGCCGCCCGTGTGTCGCACGCCGCGCGGTGGCACCTCGCGGCTCTGGGCCCGCTCGCTGCGCGGAAAATACATGTGCACGCACGTACCGCCGCCGACCTCGCTGGTCATCTCGATATGCCCGCCGCTCTGCTTGACGAAACCGAACACCATGCTCAAGCCCAGGCCGGTGCCCTGGCCGTCGGCCTTGGTGGTGAAGAACGGTTCGAAGGCCTGCTTGAGGGTGGCCGCGTCCATGCCCTCGCCGGGATCGATCACTGACAGGCGCACATAGTCGCCAGCGCTGATGCCCTTGCCGGCACACACGAATCGATCGAGCACGACGTTTTTGCCACTGATCACAATCGTGCCTTCGCCATGCATGGCGTCACGGGCATTGATCGCCAGGTTGAGCAAGGCGTTTTCCAACTGGTTGCGGTCGACTGAAATACACCAGGGGTCGTCGGGCAGTTGCACATCGATCTGAATGGTTTCACCCAGCGCCCGTTGCAGCAATTCCCCCAGGCCCTGGTAGATCTGCCGAGTGTTATAGACCGCCGGCGACAAGGGCTGGCGGCGGGCGAAGGCGAGCAGTTGCGAGGACAGCATGGCACCGCGCTCGACGGCCGCCAGTGCGGCACCGACCCGGCGCTGCACGTTGGCGTTGCCGGCTTCATGGCGGGCCAACAGGTGCAGGTTGCCGGCGATCACCTGCAACAGATTATTGAAGTCATGGGCAACGCCGCCGGTCAGTCCACCAATGGCTTCGAGTTTCTGCGACTGGCGCAATTGCTCTTCCGCGGCCAGGCGCCCCTCCACCTCATCGGCGACCCGCTGCTCCAGGTTGCGGGTGAACTTGAGCAAGTTCTCTTCGGCGATCTTGCGCTCGTGGATATCGATCAACACCCCGGGAAAACGCAGGGGTTGTCGTTGTTCATCGAACTCGCAGCAACCACTGGCCAGCACCCAGCAATAGCTATCATCCGCCCGCCGGATACGGTACTGGGCATTGAACGGGCCACCCACTCTCAAGGCCTGCTCCACCAGTCGGGTAACCTCTGGCAAGTCATCGGGATGGATCCTGGTTGCGGCGAACTCGGGTGACAACAGCTCCAGCGACTGCTCGCTCGGATAGGAGAACGTCCGGGCAAAACGCTCATCCCCAGACAGCAGATTGGCCCGTATGTCCCAGACAAACGACCCCAGCAGAGCCCCGGCGTTGAGCGCCAGGCGCACCCGTTCGTTGTCGGCGCGATAGGCCGCTTCGGCCTGTTCGCGCAGGCGCTCGGAGGTCATGTGGGCGGTGGTTTCCACGACAATCGCCAGGACCCCGGCCGGCACGCCGTCATCGTCGGCCACCGGGCTGTAGTAGAGGTCCATGAACACGGCTTCGGGCTGGCCGTTACGCAACAGTTCCAGCTCTTTGTTGCGGTACGAAAGGGTGCCACCGGCCAGGCAGGTGTCGACCACGTTGCGGTTGAACTCAGCGACTTCCGGCCAGCCGAGTTCCACTGGTGAGCCGAGCAGATAGGGATGACGCCCGCCGGCAAACACCGAATAGGCATCGTTGTAGATCATGTAGCCGGGGCGCCCCCAGAGCATCACCAGCGGCACCGGCGAGGCCAGCAGCAACTGCACCGAGCTGCGCAGGCTGCGCGACCAGGTGTCGAAGCTGCCGAGTTCGGTCAGGCTCCAGTCGAACGCGCGGATGCGTTCGGCCATTTCGCCGCTCCACCCGCTACAACCATGGTTCTGCGTTAGAAACTGCATCGATGGACTCTGTGCGCACAGGGCAAAGGTGGAACAACGGACCGACGCAGACGAGCCTGCGCTCAAGCTTTGAGCGCGGCCGACGCTGATGGTTTCATTGTTGTCCAACTCTCGCCGCTTGTCAGCCCGCAGCGTGCGGGTCGAACGAAGCCTGGATCAGCCGTGAGTCGAGCTCAATCGGTGCCGTACTTGGGTGAACGCGGCCCATACAGCAGACCTGCCGGTTGCCCGGCTGACAGCAACCGTACGCTGGTGATGCCGGCAACCGGGTGGCCGGCGTCGGTGGAGCTGTTGAGGATCTGTTTGACCGCCGCGGTAATCAGCATGCCGACCAGGCCGCCGCCGCCACCGCCGCCACTCTCTTCGCTGGAAGCCCGGGCGGTGCCGGTCCACAGGGTAGTGCCGGTTCGCAGGTCCACCAGTTTGGCGCTGGCCGTGACCACCGTGTCGCTGGCGATCAGCATGTAGCTGGTGCCGTACTCGCTTACGGTGATGTAGAGCGCGGCGTCGGCACCGAAGATTTCCTGCAGCTTGTTGGCAGGCGCCTGATGGATGTCTGCCGGCGTGGTCAGGCCGTTCTGTCGAAAGGTCTCGTCAACCAGGGCGATGGGCAAGACGTAGTAACCGGCTTCCGCCAACGGGAAGGTCACCTGGGACAGCATGCTGTAGGTGGCCTTGACGTCTGGCGAGTCGTTTAGCGGCGGTAACACCAGGATGCTTTTCGGACGGCTTTGCTTGTACGCCGAATAGTCCACGGTCTTGGGGCTGACACACCCACCCAGCAGGGCCAGAGCCAGGGCACCGGCCAGCAGTTTTGCTGAGCGCGTGATCATTTGGCATCTCCGGTCTTGGCGTTCTTGAGCAGGAAGTCCATGTACGGCCCGGATTCGGGAAACAGGGCTTTCTCGGTCCGCAACTGCTGCACCATTTGATCGTCCTTGCCCATGCTCAGGTACAACAGCCCCAGGTGGGCGTGGTAACCCGGTGGCGGGGTGTTGCCCTTGGCATTGATCTTCTGCAGGTCGCGTTCCAGCGCTTCGGCCTGGGCTTCCTTGGGCTCTTCGCCCTTGAAGTACTCATAGACCTGGGGCTGGTAGTCTTCCCATTGGTACAAGGTTTTCTGGGTACTGCATCCGGCCAGCAACACACTGCCCGACAAGGCCAGGGCCATCATTGGCCACGCCATATACTTGTTCATGGGTATCGCTCCTGGTGATCGAACCTTGATCAGTTGCCCGGCTTCCAGGCACCGGCGTTCATGCCGTCCACCAGACGATTGATCGCTTCGCGCATGGCCAGGTCCAGGACCTTGCCGTTGAGGGTCGAATCGTAGGAAGCGGTGCCGCCGAAGCCGATCACTTCACGGTTGGACAACGCGTACTCACCCGCGCCCTGGGTCGAATACACCACTTCCGAGGTGCTGATATTGACGATATTCAGGTTGACCTTGGCGTAGGCCACCTGGGTCTTGCCACGACCAAGAATGCCGAACAGTTGGCGATCGCCGGTTTCCTTGCGCCCGAATTCGGTGACATCGCCGGTCACCACAAAATCGGCGCCCTTGAGACGCTGGGCCTGGCCCTTGATCGCCGCTTCCTGCTGGATTTCACCCATGTTGTCGCGATCCAGCACGCTGAAGCGGTTGGTCTGCTGCAAGTGAGTGATCAGGATGGTCTTGGCCTGGCCACCGAGACGGTCTACGCCATCGGAGAAAATGCCGCGCATGTAGCTGGAGCGGTTGTCGAACTTGCCGACTGCCATAGGGACTCGAGCACCGCTCCAGGCCTGGGTGGCGCTTTCGACTTTGGCCACCGGCAAGGCACGGGAGCTTTCGGTCGCACAGCCGCCGATTGTGGCCGCGATGGCTATGGCGGCACCTGACAGCACCATCCGAGAGATCATTCTCACTGCACATTCCTTATTTAATAACTATTTATCCCGGCACGAAGTGGCCTGGTTACCACAGGTTGCAGCAACGAAAGATAATGATGGGATGGAAATCGACAGCTTGGGTTCGAGGTGTCGGCGGCGGCATTATTGCAAAGTGCTATCAACGAAGACAGCACTAACTAAGGCGCGGTGTCGGCCACCCTGGTGGTCAGTGGCAATTGGCAGTTGCCAGCATCGCTGCCACACCACAATCCTCTTCACATGCATCCTGCCGGGAATAAGACCACCACCTGCGTTTCAGCCGTCCCGCTCGCTCCAGATTGGCGACACGACCTGGGCCGACTCAATGAAAATCCCGGCTGTGCACGCTGATGCCATTGAGCAAGGGACTCAGGTCGCTCAGGCGGCCGGCGATCAGGTGGCGCACTTCGCCGACTTTTTCCCAGCGCCCGTCGACCTTGAGTAATTGCGCACCGACCAGAACCTTGCGCTGGCGCTCGGCAAGGTCGCGCCAGACCACCACATTGATGTTGCCGAACTCGTCTTCCAGGGTGACGAAGGTCACGCCACTGGCAGTGCCCGGACGCTGGCGGCCGGTGACCAGGCCGGCGACGCTGACGTTGCGCCCGTGCTCGACCTCCAGCAGCTCCCGTGAGCTGCGGCAACGCCGGGCGCGCAACGGCTCGCGCAAGAGCGCCAGCGGATGGGGCCCCAGGGTGGTGCCGACGCTGTGGTAGTCGGCGTGCAGGTCTTCGCTGACGGTGGGGACCGGCAGGCTCACCGGCGGTTCGTCCTGGCTCGGCAAGCCGGCGAACAGCCCCAGTTGCTGCTGCACCCCCGCCACCTCCCAACGTGCCCGATGACGATTGCCGGCGAGCGGACGCAAGGCGCCAGCGTCGGCCAGCAACGCGTGGGCCCGGGCATCGAGCCCGGCGCGCTGGCCAAGGTCGGCGACATCGGCGAAGGCCCGGCACAGGCGCGCCGCCTCGATACGCCGGGCGTCCTCCTCGCGAAATCCCTTGATCATGCGCAAACCCAGGCGGATCGCCGGCTGCTGCTGGCCAATCGGTTCCAGGCTGCAATCCCAGGTACTGGCGCAGACGTCCACGGGACGGATCTGCAACTGATGCCGACGCGCATCCTGGAGGATCTGGTCCGGGCTGTAGAAACCCATCGGCCAGCTGTTGATCAAGGCACAGGCAAACGCCGCCGGCTCATGGCATTTGAGCCAGCAACTGGCGTAGGTCAGCAGGGCAAAACTGGCGGCGTGGGACTCGGGAAAACCGTAGCTGCCGAACCCCTTGATCTGCTCGAAGATCTGCGCGGCAAACGCCTCTGAGTAGCCGTTTTTCAGCATGCCTTCGCGCAGGCGCACCTGGTGCGAGTCCAGGCCGCCATGACGTTTCCAGGCGGCCATGGCGCGGCGCAGTTGATCCGCCTCGCCGGGGCTGTAGTCGGCCGCCACGATGGCGATCTGCATGACCTGTTCCTGGAACAACGGCACCCCCAAGGTGCGCTGGAGCACCGCTTCAAGCGCCACGCTGGGATAGGTTTCTGGCTCCTCCTTGTTCCGCCGCCGCAGGTAGGGGTGCACCATCCCACCCTGGATCGGCCCGGGGCGGACGATCGCCACTTCGATCACCAGGTCATAGAAGGTGCGAGGCTGCAGCCGGGGCAGCATCGACATCTGCGCCCGGGACTCGATCTGGAACACGCCGATGGTGTCGGCGCGGCAGATCATCTCGTAGGTCGGCGGGTCTTCGGCCGGGATACTCGCCAGGCTCAGGTCCAGCCCGCGATGGTAGCGCAGCAGGTCGAAGCAGCGGCGAATGGCGCTGAGCATGCCCAGGGCCAGGATGTCGACCTTGAGCAGGCCGACCATGTCCAGGTCGTCCTTGTCCCACTGGATGATCGTACGCTCGGCCATCGCCGCGTTTTCCACCGGCACCAGGCTGTCCAGCGGCTGCTCGGAAATCACGAAGCCACCGGGGTGCTGCGACAGGTGCCGGGGGAAGCCGATCAGTTGCCGGGTCAGGCTCAACACCCGGTGCAGCAGCGGGGTGTCCGGGTCAAAGCCGCTTTCACGCAAACGCGCAAGCGGCGGCGCGTCGTCACTCCAGTGGCCACAGCAATCGGCCAGGGCGTTGATCTGGTCGGGCGGCAAGCCGAGGACCTTGGCCACATCGCGGATCGCTCCGGCCGCGTGGTAAGTGCTGACCACCGCCGTCAGCGCGGCCCGGCGCCGGCCATAGCGCTGGAACACGTATTGCAGGACCTCCTCGCGGCGTTCGTGCTCAAAGTCGACGTCGATGTCCGGCGGCTCATTGCGCTCGCGGGACAGGAACCGCTCGAACAGCATGTTCATCCGGCTCGGGTCGATTTCGGTAATGCCCAGGGCAAAGCACACCGCCGAGTTGGCCGCCGAACCTCGACCCTGGCACAGGATGCGCTGACGCCGGGCGAAGCTGACGATGTCCTCGACGGTGAGGAAATAGCTCTCGTAGCCCAGTTCGGCAATCAGTTGCAGTTCCTTGTCGATCAGCGCCAGCACCTTGCTGTCCGGGCCTTGTGGCCAGCGCCGGGACAGGCCCTGCTCGGTCAGATGGCGCAGCCAGGAGGTCGGTGTCTGCCCCTCAGGCACCAGTTCGCGGGGGTATTGATAGCGCAACTGAGCGAGATCGAAGCGGCAGCGTTGGGCAATTTCCAGGGTTTCGTCGAGCAGCGCGCGCGGGTACAGCTCGCCCAGCGCCTCAAGGCTGCGCAGATGCCGCTCGCCATTGGGATGCAAGCGTTGCCCGGCGGCGGCCACCGGCACATGCAGGGCAATCGCGGTCATGCAGTCCTGCAGCGCCCGGCGACCACGGGCATGCATGTGCACATCACCACTGGCCACGGCGCGGATCTGCAGCTGTGCCGCCAGGGCCCGCAGATCGGCCAGGCGCCGGGTGTCGTTCTGCCCGCAATGCAGCTCCACCGCCAGCCACAGCCGCGCGCCAAACAGCCCTTTCAACCAGGCACCCTGGGCCGGCGCGTCGTCCAGGTCCGGGTCCGGCAGCCACAAGACCAACAGCCCGGGCAGGGGCTCGGCAAAGTCTTCACGCAGGACCCGGTACCGGCCTTTTTCTGCGCGCCGCCGGGCCTGGGTGATCAGCCGGCACAGGGCCTGATAACCCTCGATGTTCTCCACCAGCAGTACCAGCTTCGGGCCGTTCTCGATGCGCATTTCGCTGCCGATGATCAGCGGCACCCCCTGCACCCTGGACGCTTGCCAGGCACGAACGATACCGGCCAGGGTGCATTCGTCGGTGATCGCCAGGGCCTGGTAGCCCTGGCGCCTGGCCCGCTCGAACAGCTCCTGGGCACTGGAGGCACCGCGCTGGAAACTGAAGTTCGACAGGCAGTGCAGTTCAGCATACCCGCCGCTCATGCGAACCAGCCCTGCAGCCACAGCGGCCCGCCCTCGCCCACCCTGCGATAGGCCCAGCCCTGCTGCCCGGCACGGGTCTGGATCAGGTAATAGTCGCGGCGCACATCGGCGCCATCCCACCAGCCGGACTCGATGCGTTCCGGCCCCATGAGAATCCGTGCCGCCCCTTCCGATACCGCCTGCGGCTCGGTCAGCAACCAGCCTGGGCGCTGCGCCCGCGACAGCAGCGTGGCAGGCTGGCTCTGGGCATGGGGTTGCCAGGCACACTCGGGGCGGTGGTCGGCCTGGAACCCCAGGCCTTGTACGGCATCGTCGCCCAGGCGGGCGCGCAGGCGCTCGCGCAGTTGCTCCCAGGGCAAGGATTGCTGTGGGCGTTCGTCGAACAGCTCGCGGCGCTGCGGTATAAAGCTCGGCAAGTCCTGCGCCGACAGGCGAAACCCGCGCACCGGGGCCTCGACCTGCACCTGTTCCAGGCGCCCCCGGGCCAGTTCGAACAGCATGCCCGGCTCACGCTCGGCGCTCAGCAGTCCGACCTTGATCAGGGTATCAGGCAGGCCGGCGTGCTCCAGGTGCAGGTCGAACCGCTGCACGCCAGCGTCACGGCCACAGAGAAACGTCGCCAGGTCAGCCGTCAGGCGGCGCAATGGAAACAGCAGGGCCTGGTGCGACTGCACATCAAAATTCAGCTCGATGCGCACATCAAAGCGGTCCGGCGGCAGGTAGAAGGCCAAGGCCAGCGGTCGCTCCCCCAGCAGGGTATCGAGGTGCTTGAGCACCGGGGCCTCGAACCGTCGGGCCAGGGTTTGCCGAGGCAGCGCCTGGACCTGGCCCAAGGTGCGCAGCCCCATGCGTGACAGGGCGCTGGCGACCGTGGGCGCCAGGCCTATGCGCTCGACCGGCATCTGCCCCAGCAGTGGCCCCAGGGCCTGGGCGTCCGGCACCGCCAGGCCGTCGTAGGCATTGGCCAGGATCCGCGCCGCCAGGGGGTTGGGCGCCGCCACCAGGCGATGGCGAAACCCCAGGGCCGTCAGTTCGGCACGCAAGCGGGCCTCGAACTGCGGCCAGGGGCCGAACAGCGCCAGGCTCGACTCGATTTCAAACAGCACCGTACGCGGGAAATGCACGCTGACCTGGGAACTGAAGCGGTAGGCCCAGGCCGCGAGAAACTGCTGCCAGTGTTCCACTCCCGCCTGGTCATAGTCGGCACAGGCAAAAGCCTTGCTCAGGGCCTGGGCGGCCGTCATCGACTGCCCGGCCCGCAAGCCCAGGGCTCGCGCCGGCTCATTCACGGCCTGCAACACCCGGCGTTGTGCCGGGCCGCTCAGCAGCGCCAGCGGTTCATCGGGGTCGCTGCGCTGACGCAAGACCGCGTCCAGCGCCAGTTGCGGGAACAGGATACAGACCCAGCGCATAGCAACCTCAATGCCCCGGGGCGAAGGCGATTGGCGCCGTACGGGCCAGCCCGCCGCGGCACTTGAGTACCCGCAACTGGGCGGGCCGCGCATCGATGGCGATGCGCAGGGCTGCCGGCGAAGGGTTGATCGCGTCCTTGATCGAGCGATAGGCGAAGGCCAGGGTCTGGCCGGTTTCGGCCGCCACCTGCAAACGCCGTAAGGCGCGGTCATCGGCCTGTTTCGGCCAGCACAGTACCGCGCCGCAACTGCCCGAACGCAGGCATTGTTCCGCCGCCCACAGGGCCTCGCGGTCACTGGCCTGGATGATCGACAACTGGCGCAGGTCGACCCCGGCGTTCTGCCACGCCTGGGGGTATGGCACGCAGGGCGGCGCCACCAGCACCACCCGCTCCCCGCCTCTGGTCAGGCGGGCCAGGGCCGGCCACACCAGTTGCAACTCACCCACGCCCTGCCCGGCAATCAGGATTTCGCTCAGTGCCGCCTCCGGCCAGCCGCCGCTGGGCAACGCCGCGTCCAGCGCTGCATGCCCGGTGGGTTGGCGACTGACATCGGCGGGCGCAGGCCGGCCTTTCCAGACCTGGCCACGATGGAACAGGGTGTCCAGCGCAACGACGGCGCCCATCAGCCTTGCCTCACCAGGCCGCAGAACACCCCTTCGATCGCCAGGTCCTGATCGGCGCTGACCACAATGGGGCTGTAGGCCGGGTTGCGCGGCAGCAACCGCACGCTGTCCCCGGCCCGTTCAAAGCGCTTGATGGTGACTTCGCCTTCGAGCCGTGCGACCACAATCTGGCCGTTCTGCACCTGGGCACTGCGGCACACGCCCACCAGGTCGCCGTCGAGGATGCCGTCGCCGATCATCGAGTCACCCTGGACCCGCAGCAGGTAGTCCGGGGTCCGCGAGAACAGTGCCGGGTCCAGCCACAGGCGGCTGTGCACCTCGGCATCGACCCCCATCGGCGCACCAGCGGCTACCCGCCCGAGCACCGGGATATCCAGCAACTCGGGGCGGCGCGGCTGGTTGAGCAGGCGAATGCCCCGGGCCTGATGCGGGTTGACCTCGATGAACCCGCCCTCGGTCAGCGCCAGCACGTGCTTGCGCGCCACGCTGCGCGAGGCAAAACCAAAGGCCTCGCTGATTTCAGCGAGGCTCGGGGATTGGCCCTGTTGCGCGATACGGTCGCGGATGAAGGTCAGGATGGCGGCACGGCGAGGCGTTAAAGTAGTCATGGAGTACACTTGTACTCCTCTCGCAAATTACTTACAAGAGCCAGCCGCCAGGCGGATTACCCATGCCTACAGTGTGGTTTTGGGGGCTCGCAGATTTGGCATACGCCCGCCTACCTTGTGGGAGCTGGCTTGCCAGCGATGGCGGTGGGTCAGGCGCCATCGCTGGTGAATGCCCGTCAGCCGATATGCAATGCGCGCAGGTCGAGGCGACCGTCCTTGAGGGGTGGGCACCAGTAGTAACCACCGGTGATCGGCCGGCTCATGCGGTACAGGCCATCGGCGATCCCGTCTTCCAGGCCACTCATGCGGCGCAGTTGGGCTTCGAAGGCATTGAACGAATGACCGAAGGCCAGGAACATCAGGCCGGCACGCTCGCCTTCGATCCACGGCATCGAGCGACGGACGATGAACGCCTCCGGGGTGAAGCTTTCCTGGGCGGTGCGCTTGACGTGGGCGGAAATCGGCGCGTCGTCGAGTTCTTCGTTATCGCTTTTGCGCCGACCCATGATGTTGTCCTGCTCATGGGACGGCAGCGCATTGAAGCCGCTGAGGTCATGCTGCCACTGCTGGATCGCGGCAAAACTGCCACCCACCTGGCCATCCTCGCCCTCCGCCACCAGCGCGGCCGCGACGGCGGCATCATCGTGGGGATTTTCGGTGCCGTCTTCGTAGCCGGTCAGGTCGTGGCCGGTCATGTGGCGGAAGGTTTCGTTCATCTGCACCAGGCGCAGGGCCGGGGCCAGCGCCGCCTCGATGGCGCGGCTGCGGTTGAGCAGTTCGCCGCGGTCTTCACCGTGCAGCCAGAGCCACAGCGCGTGCTGGGTCGACGGGTTGTCGACGCCCACGCCGATCATCGCCGGGAACGGGCGCAGCCCAGGCACTTTGGCCTCCAGGGCATTGACCAGCGATTTGCCAAACCCGACCACCGCCGACTTCCCGTCCACCCACTGCATCAGTTGGTCGAGCGCCGCCGGCAGTGCTTCAACGGTCTGGAGTGCAAAAAACAGATGCCGCGCCTGAGGCGGGACGGGTGTGGCGAGGATGCCCGGCTGGTAGTAACTCATGAGAACTCCTTTAGAAAGGCGGGAATTCTACCCGGCACGCGGGGGTTTGTGTGAGCAAGGGTTATTGTGCCTGCGCCTCGCCCCGGTACGCACTCGGGCTCTGCCCGGTCCAGCGCTTGAAGGCTCGCCGAAAACTGCGCACATCGCTGTAGCCGACCTCTTCGGTGATGCGTTCGATGGACATCTCGGGGTTGGCCAGCAGGCTCATGGTGCGTGCCTGGCGTACTTGCTCCAGCAGGGCCTCGAAGGTCAGGGCATGTTCGGTCAGGCGTCGGCGCAGGGTGCGGCCGCTCATGTTCAGGTCGCCTGCGATCTTCTCGATGTGGCTGCCCTGGGTCAGGTCGCGGGAGATGGCCCGCTCCACCGCTTGAATCAGGTCGAGCTTCTGGTGCACCTCGGCCCCTTCCAGTTCCAGCAGCTTGACCGCCTGGCGCAGCGCCAGGGAATGGTGGTTGGGCAGGCGCACGTCGAGCCAGCGGGCGTCCAGCACCAGGCGGTTGTGCAGGCAGCCAAAGCGTACATCCGCGCCCAGCAGGCGGTGATACTCCGCCAGGTAGTCGGGGGCCGCGTGAACAAACTCCACCCGCACACAGCTGAAATCGGCTCCCACCAGCGCTCGACCGTAGACCAGCAGGCTGGCAAAAAACTCTTCCACGGCGAACATCTGCACGTCGGCGAACGGCAGGCGACATTCGGCGTCGACAAATACCTGGGTCGCCACTTCGCGGACGCTGGACACCACAATCCCGCCCGAGGTGTGCTGGTGGCGCATGCCCAGCTCGAATGCGTCACGCAGGGTCTTGCACAGCGACAACACATGCCCCAGCAACCCCAGGGTGCCCAGCACGTTCTGGTTGCCCACCCACAACCCCAGCCCCTGGTTGGGGATGACCTTGAGTGCGCGCTGGATCATCGCCACGGCCTGGCGGTAGGAAATACGTTGCGCCGGGTCCTGCAGGTCATCCAGGGAAAACCCCAGGCCACGGCACAGGCTGTGGGGGTCGATACCGTTGGCGCTGGCCACTTCGGCCAGGGTCTGCAGCAGGAAAGGTGACACCAGCGCCAGCTCGTAGTGGGGATCGATGACTTTGATGGGCATGGCGACGGGCTTCCGGTCAGATTCAGTTTTTATTTTTGTAACCGATTATGTCGCAGAACGTTAGCACGCCTGGCCGCCTGACCGCCAACCCGCAACCAACGTCGCCTGCCGGGTGCCATGGCAGGCCACAGGCTGGCCGCAGAAGTCCGCTCTGTGTCCGCCAATACCCTGCCCTGTCGGGCGTTGAGGGCTTATTTCTATGGCGCGGCCAGCGTGCAGGCCAGCGATGTGTCCCCAGACAATAATAAGAGTTAAAAAAATGAATCCGACCCGTGTCTCCTCTCCCCTGCGCCTGGCGATCAGCCTGGTCTTGCTGTCGAGTGTGTGCCTGTCGGCACAGGCCACCGAATCCGGCGTCGACAACATCGGCCCGGGCACCGATGGCTTTTTCATGCTGCCATTGGACGTCAACAGCCTTCCGGACAACATGGTTGCGTTCAACCTCTACTACAACTTCTACAAGGCCAGGAAGCTCGATATCAGCTCCCTGGGTGGCAAGGTGCCGGGTGTCGAGATCACCTCCGAAGCGGTGATTCCGCGCCTGGACTACTTGACCCCACTGCGGCTCGCCGGTGGTCGCCTGGGTTTCTACGCAGCCCAGCCCTGGCTCAAGCAGCGCGTGCAGGCCTATGGCCTGGAGGATGAGCGCGAAAGCATGGGCGACACCACGGTGGCACCGATCATTTTGTGGGACATGGGGAAAAACCTGACCTTGGGTGCGGCGCTGGAGATCACCCTTCCTACCGGTGAATACGACGCCACGCGCCTGGCTAACACCAGCAACAACTTCTACACCTACAAACCGCTGTTTTCCTTCACCTGGCTGCCGACCGAGCGCACTGAGCTGTCGCTCAAGACCACCTACAGCTTCAACGAAGAGAACCACGACACCGATTACCGCTCAGGGCAGATTTTCCACTTCGACTATTCCGCCAGTTACAAGGTGACCGACAACCTCAACCTCGGCCTCAACGGTTACTACCTCAAACAGACCACCGACGATAAACAATACGGCAAGACCGTGCAGTTCAACGGCCAGAACGTCAACGATGGGGTGCGTGGCGAGGTGTTCGCCGTGGGTCCGGCGATGTATTTCACCTTTCTTAAATACGCCAGTGCCGAGTTGCGCTGGGCCAAGGAGTTTGACGTGGAAAACCGTCCAGAAGGCCAGATGCTGTGGGCCAAGGTCACCATTCCCTACGCATTCTGAACACAGTCGCAGCGGTGCTTCTCAGGCCCGGCGGGTCGCCATCAGGGGGACCCAGGGCAAGCTACTTGAGCAGACCTCGGCGCAACAGCGCCCCGCCGTTGCTGGAAAGGCATGACCGGCGGGAGCTGGGTTCAGGGTTTCAACGGCCATTCCTGATCCTGGTCCGACAGGCTTTTACCGTCATCGGGATGTTTCCAGGTTTGCGGTGGCGGGTTCTCTTCAGGGCTGGCTTCGTCCTGATCTTCTTCGTCGTTTTCGCGAGATTGATCGTGTTGCTTGTCAGCGGCCATGGCACTCTCCTCCTGAGATGGGGTTCTCATTTGAGGATAGAACAAAGTCACGGCGGCGCTATATTGAAGGCGCTGCCGGCTTTCACGCCCGTCGTGCCAGGCGAAAAGCAAAAAACCTGCGAAGCGTAAGCCTCGCAGGTTTTTTGTGTATCGCACAAACAAAAAACCCCGGTCTTTCGGCCAGGGTCTTTGCTATCGACTCGAAACAGACATCGGCATGGCCAATGTTTTGCTTCGTAGCACCAAGGCGTTCAGTGGGCCCTGGAGCAGATATGGCGCAGCGGACGGGACTCGAACCCGCGACCCCCGGCGTGACAGGCCGGTATTCTAACCGACTGAACTACCGCTGCGTATCGCTGTGGACTTGCGTCCAGTTAATTCTTCTGACTGTAAAGCTTCGAGGCTTTGCAATCTCAAACCGGGCAAACCCGATTTGGAAAATATGGCGCAGCGGACGGGACTCGAACCCGCGACCCCCGGCGTGACAGGCCGGTATTCTAACCGACTGAACTACCGCTGCGCGTCGGTGGAGGCTTTTCAGCTTCCATCTTGCTTTCGCAAGACTCTCAAGAAGTGGTGGGTGATGACGGGATCGAACCGCCGACATTCTGCTTGTAAGGCAGACGCTCTCCCAGCTGAGCTAATCACCCGTTTGCTTCTCCGAGGCCGCGAAATTTACGCAGATACCGAAGCTAAGTCAATAGCAGGATTGAAGTTTTTTTCAAAAACAACTCAAAGCCACAAGCGGCAAGCTCCAAGTCAAAGCAGTGGTGCGCAGGCAGTGACACTTGCGACCGGCTTTTACTTGCCGCTCGCAGCGTGCCGCTGCCCTTCACTGCTCGTAGATCATCTTCTTGGTCATGCCGCCGTCGACCACGAACTCCTGGCCGGTGACAAACCCGGCATTGCGCGACAGCAGCCACGCCACCATCGCCGCGACATCTTCGACCGTGCCGACCCTGCCCGCCGGATGCTGGGCATGATCGGCATCACTCAATGGCTCGGCACGTCGCGCCGAAGGGTCGCGGGCATCGATCCAGCCGGGACTGACCGCATTGACCCGGACTTCCGGACCAAGGCTGATGGCCAGGGCGTGGGTCAAGGCCAGCAAGCCGCCCTTGCTCGCCGCGTAGGCCTCGGTGTCAGGTTCCGACTGCCCGGCCCGGGTCGAGGCCAGGTTGACGATGGCACCGTTGTGGGCCCGCAGATACGGCGCACAGTGTTTGGCCAGCAACATCGGCCCACTGAGGTTGACCGCCAGCACCCGGTTCCAGTAAGCCAGGTCGAGGCTTTCCAGGGTGATATTGCGTGGGTCGGCGACCGCCGCGTTGCACACCAGGGCGTCCAGGCGACCAAACTGCCCCAGTACTTCGGCAACGCCCTGGGTCACTTGCAGCTCATCGGCTACGTCCATGGTGATGAACCAGGCATGTTCGCCCAACGCCTTGGCAACCTTGGAACCACGCTCACGGTCGAGATCGGTCAGCACCACCTGCCAGCCTTCGCTGATCAACCAGGCGGCAATCCCCAAACCGATGCCGCGGGCAGCACCCGTGACCAGGGCAACCCGGCCATTGCTGCCGCCGGCAGGCGTTGCGATCTCGATCACAAGGCGGCCAGCCCGCGCGCCAGGTCCGCTTGCAGGTCAGCCACGTCTTCGAGGCCAACGGCAATCCGGATCAGGCTGTCACGAATACCCGCCGCCTCGCGTTCCTGTGGCGCCAGGCGTCCGTGGGACGTGGTGCTTGGGTGGGTAATGGTGGTCTTGCTGTCACCCAGGTTGGCGGTGATCGAGATCAGCCGGGTGGCATCGATAAAGCGCCATGCGCCTTCTTTGCCGCCCTTGACCTCGAAGCTGACAACCGCGCCAAAGCCCTTCTGCTGGCGCTGGGCCAACTCGTGCTGCGGGTGGCTCTTGAGGCCTGCGTAATGCACCTTCTCAATGCCCTCCTGCTGCTCCAGCCATTCGGCCAGTTGCTGGGCGTTGGCGCAGTGCGCCTTCATGCGCAGGCTCAAGGTTTCCAGGCCCTTGAGGAAGATCCAGGCGTTGAACGGGCTCAGGGTCGGCCCGGCGGTACGCAGGAAGCCGACGATTTCCTTCATCTGCTCGCTGCGGCCAGCCACCACGCCGCCCATGCACCGGCCCTGGCCGTCGATGAACTTGGTGGCGGAATGCACCACGACGTCCGCGCCGAGCTTGAGCGGTTGCTGCAAGGCAGGCGTGCAGAAGCAGTTGTCGACGACCAGCATCGCGCCCTTGGCGTGCGCCACTTCGGACAATGCGCGGATATCCACCAGTTCGGCCAACGGGTTGGACGGCGACTCGACGAACAGCAACTTGGTGTTGGCCTTGATTGCCGCGTCCCAGCCGGACAGGTCCGCCAGGGGGACGTAGTCGACTTCGATGCCAAACCGCTTGAAGTACTTCTCAAACAGGCTGATGGTCGAACCAAACACACTGCGCGACACCAGCACGTGGTCGCCGGCACTGCACAGGCTCATCACCACCGCAAGAATCGCCGCCATGCCGGTGGCCGTGGCCACCGCCTGCTCAGCACCCTCGAGGGCGGCAATGCGCTCCTCGAAGGACCGAACGGTGGGGTTGGTGTAGCGCGAGTAAACGTTGCCCGGCACTTCGCCAGCAAAGCGTGCCGCAGCATCGGCCGCGGTACGGAACACGTAGCTGGAGGTGAAGAACATCGGATCACCGTGCTCGCCCTCCGGCGTGCGGTGCTGGCCGGCACGTACGGCCAGGGTATCGAACGCTACGCCATCGAGGTCGCTGTCCAGCCGACCGGCATCCCAATCCTGACTCATGCTGTCACTCCTTGCCCTGCTCTTGTCATGAAGAGCCTGTAGTAGATACAAAACCGGCCCCTCAGGGCCGGTAGAAACTCAGTTGTTGTACAGATCGATGATCGCACTGACTGCCTGGGTCTTGACCTTGGAGGCGTCGTTACGCGCCTGCTCGATCTTGTCCAGGTAAGCCTCGTCGACGTCGCCGGTGACGTACTTGCCGTCGAACACTGCGCAATCGAACTTTTCGATTTTGATCTTGCCGCCGCCGACCGCTTCGATCAAGTCAGGCAGGTCCTGATAGATCAGCCAGTCAGCACCGATCAGGTCGGCCACGTCCTGGGTCGAACGATTGTGCGCGATCAGCTCGTGAGCGCTCGGCATGTCGATGCCGTAGACGTTCGGGTAACGCACGGCCGGTGCCGCGGAGCAGAAGTAGACGTTCTTGGCGCCAGCTTCACGGGCCATCTGGATGATCTGCTTGCAGGTGGTACCGCGCACGATCGAGTCGTCCACCAGCATCACGTTCTTGCCGCGGAACTCCAGCTCGATGGCGTTGAGCTTCTGGCGTACGGATTTTTTCCGCGCGGCCTGGCCCGGCATGATGAAGGTCCGGCCGATGTAGCGGTTTTTCACGAAGCCTTCGCGGAACTTCACGCCCAAGTGGTTCGCCAACTCCAGGGCCGCAGTACGGCTGGTGTCCGGAATCGGGATGACCACGTCGATGTCGTGCTCAGGACGCTCGCGCAGGATCTTCTCGGCCAGCTTCTCACCCATGCGCAGGCGAGCCTTGTACACCGACACACCGTCGATGATCGAGTCCGGACGCGCCAGGTACACGTGTTCGAAGATGCACGGGGTCAGGGACGGGTTGGTCGCGCACTGACGGGTGTGCAGCTTGCCCTCTTCAGTGATGTAGACCGCTTCGCCCGGCGCCAGGTCGCGGATCAGGGTAAAGCCCAGCACGTCCAGGGACACGCTCTCGGAGGCGATCATGTACTCGACGCCTTCGTCGGTGTGACGCTGGCCGAAGACGATCGGACGGATGCCGTGCGGGTCGCGGAAACCGACGATACCGTAGCCGGTGATCATCGCCACGACCGCGTAGCCACCTACGCAACGGTTGTGCACGTCAGTGACGGCGGCGAACACGTCTTCTTCGGTGGGCTGCAACTTGCCGCGCTGGGCCAGTTCGTGGGCGAACACGTTGAGCAGCACTTCCGAGTCGGAGCTGGTGTTGACGTGGCGCAAGTCAGATTCGTAGATCTCCTTGGCCAACTGTTCAACGTTGGTCAGGTTGCCGTTATGCGCCAGGGTGATGCCATACGGCGAGTTGACGTAAAACGGTTGAGCTTCGGCCGAAGTCGAGCTACCGGCAGTCGGATAACGCACATGGCCAATGCCCATGTGCCCGACGAGGCGCTGCATGTGACGCTGATGAAACACGTCACGTACCAGGCCATTGTCCTTGCGCAGAAATAACCGGCCATCGTGGCTGGTCACAATCCCGGCAGCGTCCTGGCCGCGGTGCTGGAGGACGGTTAGCGCGTCATACAGCGCCTGATTGACGTTCGACTTACCGACGATACCGACGATGCCACACATGCGACGCAACCCCTACTTAATGAAACTGAACTGAACACGACTCACTGCGGCGTTTTCGCCGTCGGCAAGAGGTGCTCCTTGAACGGTATGTCAGCGGGTACGCTGATACCGCTGGCCAGCCACTGACTGCTCCACCCCAATATGAGGTTTTTGGACCAGTCTGCAACCAATAGAAATTGTGGCACGAGCCGCGACTCCTGCCACCATGAATCCTGCTGTACCGGGCCCAGGCTCAGGAGCCCGACGGCGGTGACCACCAGCAACGCGCCACGCGCAGCGCCGAAGGCCATGCCGAGGAATCGATCGGTCCCGGAGAGGCCGGTGACGCGAATCAATTCGCCGATAAGATAATTGATCATTGCACCCACCACGAGGGTGGCCACAAACAAGATGGCGCAGCCGGCGATCACGCGGGCCGAAGGTGTTTCGATGTATCCGGCGAGGTACTCGGACAATGAGCCACCAAACATCCAGGCAACGGCTCCTGCGATGATCCACGTCACCAGCGATAATGCTTCCTTTACGAAGCCGCGGCTCAGACTGATCAAAGCGGAGATGGCGATGATTGCAACGATCGCCCAGTCAACCCAGGTAAATGGCACAGTACAGCCTACAGACGGATAAGGCGGCGCATTTTAGCAGAGCCCATGGCTATCGGTAAGCTGCGATTTTCATACGAGACGACAGAATCAGCCCGTAGCAGCTGGCGAAGCCTGCGTTCGGCTGCGCAGCGACCGCAAAACGGGTCGCTGCGGTGCTTTGGGGTGGAGGGTTCGGCAGCTGCTACTGGGTGGGTTACTAGCCGCGCTCGGGCTGGAAACGCACCACAAAACCCTTGAGGTTCTGCTTGCGGTTCAGCAGGTCACGCAGACGGTCAGCTTCGGCGCGCTCGATCAGCGGCCCGACGAACACCCGATTCTTGCCGTCCGCCGTGCGGATATAGGCGTTGTAGCCCTGGCTGCGCAGGGTTTTCTGCAGGCTTTCGGCACTTTCACGATTGGCCAGGCTGGCCACTTGTACCGACCAACTGACCGACAGGCCATTGGCATCGACCCGACTCTGGGTGGTGTCAGGCTTGCTGACTGGCGCAACCGGAGCAGGTGCAGGCTTGGGTGCTGGCGGCGCAGTGACGGGCTTGGTCACCACCGGGGCCGCGACGATCGGCGCGCTCGGAGCGACAGTCGGCGCACTGGCCTCTGGCGCCTGTTCCATCGCAATTTCGGCATCGCTGGGCACAGGCTCCTGCGGCAACGCTTGCGGCTCGGGAACCACCACCGGCTCGACCTGCACCTGAGGCATGACCGGCGCCTGTGGTGCGGCCGGAGCCTGGACCACCACCTGACGCTGCTCATCCTCCCGGGAAAACAGCATCGGCAGGAAAATCACCGCCAGGGCCACCAACACCAGTGCGCCGACCATCCGCTGCTTGTACGCGTTATCCAGCAAAGCCATCTGCAGCTTCCTCCGTGGAGTGCCGGGCCAGCCATTCAAGGGCCTCGGCGACACAATAAAATGATCCGAACAGCAGGATCTCGTCGTCTGCCGTTGCCTGCGCGCTCTGCCCTTCCAGGGCCTCGGCCACGCTTGCATAGGAGGTCACGGACGCGCCAAGGTTCTGCAATGCAGCCTGTAAATCCGCAACCGGGCGCGCACGCGCAGAATCCAGCGGGGCGACAGCCCAGTGCTGGACACTAGCACTCAATTCACCGACAACTCCATCAAGATCCTTGTCGGCCAGCAAACCGAAGACCGCCAGGCGTCGCCCCGCCACCGGACGCCGCGCCAGGCGCTGCGCCAGGTACTCGGCCGCGTGCGGGTTGTGCCCGACGTCCAGCATCAGGTTCAGGCGCTTGCCATGCCAGTTGAACTGACGCCGATCCAGGCGCCCGACCACGCGGGTCGCCTGCAATGCCGCGGCGATCTGCTCAGGCACCCAGGGCAAGCCCAGCAAGGCGTAGGCCTGCAGCGCCAGTGCGGCGTTTTCCATCGGCAGGTCGAGCAATGGCAGATCCCGCAGCTCAAGGGCACGCCCCTGGCCGTCGACACCGCGCCATTGCCAGTGCTGGTCGGTCACGCCCAGGTCAAAATCGCGCCCCCGCAGGAAAAAGGGACAGGCCAGTTCGCGCGCCTTATCCAGCAGCGGTTGCGGCGGATTGAGGTCGCCGCACAGCGCCGGGGCGCCCTGACGGAAAATCCCGGCCTTCTCAAAGGCCACCGATTCGCGGGTATTGCCCAGGTAGTCGGCATGATCGACACCGATACTGGTGACCAGCGCGATATCCGCATCCACCAGGTTGACCGTGTCCAGGCGCCCGCCAAGGCCAACTTCCAGGACCACCGCATCCAGGCCTGCGCGCTGGAACAGCCAGAACGCTGCCAGGGTGCCCATTTCGAAGTAAGTCAGGGAGATTTCGCCACGCCCCGCCTCCACCGCAGCGAAGGCCTCGCACAGCTGTTCGTCAGTGGCCAGCACGCCATTGACCTGCACCCGCTCGTTGTAATGCAGCAGGTGCGGAGAATTGTAGACACCGACCTTCAGGCCCTGTGCGCGCAGCAAAGACGCCACGAACGCACAGGTAGAACCCTTGCCGTTGGTGCCGGTGACCGTGATCACCCGAGGCGCCGGCTTGCCCAGCCCCATCCGGGACGCTACCTCTTGCGAGCGCGCAAGCCCCATGTCGATGGCGGAGGGATGCAACTGCTCAAGGTAGGCGAGCCATTCGCCAAGGGTACGTTGGGTCATAGGTTGGCAGGCACCGGCGGAACCACGATTGGCTCGATAGGTGTGGCGACGAACTCGGGCGTCGGCAGGCCCATCAGTTGCGCCAGCAGGTTACCCAGGCGTGGACGCAGCTCGGAACGGGCAATGATCATGTCGATGGCGCCGTGCTCCAGCAGGAACTCGCTGCGCTGGAAGCCTTCTGGCAGTTTTTCCCGTACGGTCTGCTCGATCACGCGCGGACCGGCGAAGCCGATCAGGGCCTTGGGCTCGCCGACGATCACGTCACCCAGCATCGCCAGGCTGGCGGAAACGCCGCCGTAGACCGGGTCGGTCAGTACCGAGATGAACGGAATGCCTTCTTCACGCAGACGCGCCAGGACCGCCGAGGTCTTGGCCATTTGCATCAACGAGATCAGGGCTTCCTGCATCCGCGCGCCACCGGAAGCGGCGAAGCAGATCATCGGGCAACGGTGCTCCAGCGCATAGTTGGCCGCACGCACGAAGCGCTCGCCGACGATCGCGCCCATGGAGCCGCCCATGAAGGAGAACTCGAACGCCGACACCACCACCGGCATGCCCAGCAGGGTGCCGCTCATGGAGATCAGGGCGTCTTTTTCACCAGTCTGCTTCTGGGCCGCGGTCAGGCGATCCTTGTACTTCTTGCCGTCGCGGAATTTCAGACGGTCAACCGGCTCCAGCTCCGCGCCCAGTTCGGCACGGCCTTCAGCGTCGAGGAAGATGTCAATCCGTGCACGGGCGCCAATGCGCATGTGGTGGTTGCACTTGGGGCAAACATCCAGGGTCTTTTCCAGTTCCGGACGGTACAGCACCGCCTCGCAGGATGGGCACTTGTGCCACAGACCTTCAGGCACCGAGCTTTTTTTCACCTCGGAACGCATGATCGAAGGGATCAGTTTGTCTACTAACCAGTTGCTCATGCTTTCTTTCTCCAGTACCGGCGGCCCGAACGCTCTGGTTCGCAGCCCCGTGTATGCCCTTGAGCTAAATTCATGTGTGCGGCGATGATCGGTACGCTACGGCGGTCAGCACTAGGCCGCGACCTGCCTGCAACGCACTCCATCCTCAGCCATCCAGACAACCCGCGCTTGGGGTTGCCACTTCGGTTCCGGCCCGCCCGAAGGCGACGCCTGCCTGCTGTGTGCAGCGCATGTTTTGTACCATGCAGTGGACGGCGGCAGACTGCCAGCCGTCACATCGTCGCGGTGCTGCTGCGTACGGCCTGCATAAATGCGTGAATCCTTGCGTGATCCTTGATGCCCTTGCCCTGCTCTACCCCACCGCTGACGTCCACCGCGTAAGGCCGGACCCGGGCGATGGCCTGTGCCACGTTGTCCGGCGTCAGGCCGCCGGCCAGGATAATCGGCTTGCGCAAACCCGGCGGTATCAATGACCAGTCGAAGGCCTCGCCGGTTCCACCGGGAACCCCTTCGACATAGGTATCGAGCAAGATGCCACTGGCACTGGGGTACGCATCGCAGGCAGCGGCGATATCATCCCCGGCCTTGACCCGCAGGGCCTTGATATAGGGCCGGTGCCAGCCTTCGCAATCGGCCGCGGTTTCATCGCCATGGAACTGCAGCAGGTCCAGCGGCACGGCATCGAGGATCTCGCCGAGCTCGCAGCGACTGGCATTGACGAACAAGCCCACGGTGGTCACGAACGGCGGCAGCGCGGCGATGATCGCCCGCGCCTGCTGCACCGTGACCGCCCGCGGGCTCTTGGCGTAGAACACCAGACCGATGGCATCGGCCCCGGCCGCGACCGCCGCCAGCGCGTCTTCAATGCGGGTAATCCCACAAATTTTGCTGCGAACGGCTGGCATGTCGGGGGAACCTCAGGGCAAATCCGGGAAAGTCCCGGATGGTAGCAAATGCATTCGCAGGCGTCAGCCGTCAAGTTCCGAGAAGCCGGTGAGGAAGTGCGGCCCGATGTAACGCTCTGGCAGCGGGAACTCATCCCGGTACTCGACCTGCACCAGGTACAGCCCGAAAGGATGCGCCGTGACCCCGCCAGTGCGACGAATCCGGCTCTCCAGCACTTCCTTGGCCCACTCCACCGGACGCTCGCCGGTACCAATGGTCATCAGCACCCCGGCGATGTTGCGCACCATGTGATGCAGGAAGGCATTGGCGCGGATGTCCAGCACGATCATTTTGCCGTGCCGGGTCACACGCAGGTGATGGATCTGCTTGACCGGCGACTTGGCCTGGCACTGCCCCGCGCGAAAGGCGCTGAAATCGTGAGTGCCGAGCAAATACTGCGCGGCTTCGGCCATGCGCTGCTCATCCAGCGGCCGGTGATTCCAGGTCACCTCCTCGTTGAGGTGGGCCGGGCGAATCTGGTCGTTGTAGATCACATAACGATAACGCCGGGCAATGGCCTTGAAACGCGCATGGAAATCCGCCGGCATGACCTTGGCCCAACTGACACTGATGTCGTGAGGCAAGTTGATGTTGGCGCCCATGACCCAGGCCTTCAGCGAACGCTCGACCTGGGTGTCGAAATGCACCACCTGGCCACAGGCGTGTACGCCGGCGTCGGTACGTCCCGCGCAATGCAGGGACACTGGCGAATCGGCGACTTTCGACAAGGCCGTTTCGAGGGCTTGTTGCACAGTGGCCACGCCGGAGGCCTGGCGCTGCCAGCCGCGGTAGCGCGAGCCTTTGTATTCAACGCCCAACGCGATCCGGAAAAAGCCGTCGGCCGCCATTTCGGCGGCCGGGTTATCTATATTTGCCAAGGGGTGACAGCCTGCTGATTTACGCTAAGGCGGGCATTATAAGGGTGTGCGCCGGGGATGCCATGTTCGCGCTGTTTTTTGTTTTGCGCTCGCTCACAGTGAGCCTGTGGGACCTGGCCCGGCGGCGCTTCGCTTGTCCGGGATGGCGGTGCGTCAGGTGCCACTGATGTTGGATGGATGACCTCATCGATAGGTATCTACACAACTTTGCAGCGTCCTGTGGGCTTCTGGCGTGTTGGTTTAGGCGGAGTACATATCCATTATTGTGGTAACGGCCACCTATGGTTCCGCCCCGCCCCCACCAATGGATATGCCCACAAAGCCAAGATCAAAGGATCGCAGCCGTCAGCACCTCCCACAGGTTTACCGCTTCCAGAGGTGCTGAATCACACCAGGCGAGCAAGCATCTCCTTGGCTTCGCTCTTCTGTCCGTCGTCACCCTCGCTGAGCACCTCGCCCAGGATATCCCGCGCGCCGTCCTTGTCGCCCATGTCGATGTAGGCCTGGGCCAAGTCCAGCTTGGTGGCGACTTCATCGGTGCCCGACAGGAAGTCGAACTCTGGCTCGTCGCTGTCCATGGCCAGCGCCGCATCTTCGGCGGTGAAGCTCGGCTCGCCGATAGGCGGATGCTCAAGATCCTCGGCAAAACGGTCCAGCTCGGCGTGCACATCATCCAGGTCGGTGATGAAATCATCCGGTTTGGCCGGGGGATCCATTTCATCAGCCAGGGACAGGTCGAAATCCGCCGGCAACTCCAGATCGTCAGGCGTCACCTCGGCTACCGCCGGCTCTTCGCTTGCGGCCAGGTCCTGGGGCTCATCGTCCAGGCTCAGCACCGCGGCGTCTTCAGCCAGGACCGACTCCGGCACATCGCCAGCCAGGTCCAGGTCGAAATCCGCCAGGTCGGCCGGGCTTTGCGGCGCGTCAGTCTGCTGCTGCAACACCGACTCGAAGCTCAGGTCGTCGTCCAGCGGGAAGTCTTCCAGTTCGGCAACCGGCTCGGTCGCGACCACAGCCGGCGACACCGCCTCCAGTTCGTCCAGGCTCAGATCGAAGGCGGCATCGAGGTCGTCATCCAGCGCAGCTTCTGGCGCCGCGGGTGTCGCAGCAGGCTCCTGTGGCTGATCCAGATCGAGATCAAAGGCGCTATCAAAGTCATCTTCCAGCGCAACCTCTGGTGCCGCCGGTGCCGCAGCAGGCTCCTGCGGCTGATCAAGATCGAGATCAAAGGCGCTATCGAAGTCATCTTCCGGCGCAACCTCTGCAGCAGCCGGCTCGACTGGCGAGGCGGCCTGCGGTGCATCCAGGTCGAGGTCGAAGGCGCTGTCGAGATCATCGCCCAGCGCCTGGTCTTCAGCGCTCGGCGCGGGGGCTTGCGGCTCGTCCTGCAGCAGGTCCTTGACGTATTGCGCATCCAGTTCGGCGGCTACCGCCGCGGCAGCGATGCCACCCACCGCCGCGACCGCAGCCATGGCCGGGAAGCGGCTCTTGAGTTCTTCGACTTGCGCAAAGTTCTTGCCATTGGCAACCAACTGGCGCTCCTGCACCACGAACGCATCACGATCGCCCTGCATGCCGTGGACTTCCATCAGCTTGAGGCGCAGCTCGCTGCGTTGCGGCTCTTGCTTGATGCCTTCCTCGAGCAGACTGGCGGCCTGGTTCAGGCGCCCCTCGTCGATATGGGCCTGGGCATGGCCCAGCACGTCGTCCGCCCGCTCGCCGGCCGGTGCCACCAACGGCGCGGCAATCGGGGTGGTCATCACCACCGGGGTAACAACCGCCGCAGCGACCGGCGCAGGCGTCGGCGCGGTGGTCAGCTTGGCGGTCGGAGCCGGTTCTTCGAGGCCTTCAAAACTGCTCTCCGGCAGGTCGAGGTCGTCGTTGAAATCCGATTCCTCGGCCAACGCACGCGCCATGCGTACGTGCTTCTCGGCCTCCTGCTGCGCCTTGCGCCGGCGTGCCAGCAACAACAGCAGCAACGCCAGGACAATCGCACCACCGCCGATCAGCCCCATCAACAGCGGATTGGTCAGCAATTCGTTGTAGGTCTGCTCGGGTGTCGCCTTGGCAGGGGTTTCATCAGGGGTGGCGGCCGGTGCAGCATCCACCGGTGCAGGCGCCGCAGCCGGTACGGACTCGGCAGGCGTGGTCGCGGCCGGGGCCACCAACTCCGCAGGCAGCGCCTCGGGCGAAGCAGCCTCAGGCGTCGCGCCGCCTTCAGCCTGCAACTTGGCCAGTTGATTGTTCTTCAGTTCGATCAAGCGTTGCAGCTTGTCCATCTGGCTCTGCAGGTCGGCCACGCGGCTTTTCAGCTCGGCATTGTCCCGCCGGGTGGTGTCCAGGCTTTCCTGGGTCACCGCCAGCTTGTTACTGATGCCCTTACTATCGCCGACCGCGCCTTTACCGGTTTTCTTGCCCGACTCGGCCGAGACCAGGCTCAAACTGTCGCGGGCCGCGCCCTGCGCCGCAGCCGCGTCAGGTGCACGACCGGTGGCATCCAGTTGCTGGGTCTGGGTCCGTGGCACATAACGACGGCCCTGGCGCCAGGCTTTGTTCTGCGCAGCCACCTCGGCAATGGCCTGGGCCTGGGGCAGTTGGCTGATTTGCGTGGCATCCGGCAGGCGCAGGACCTGGCCGGCCTTCAGGCGGTTGATGTTGCCATCGATGAAGGCATCCGGGTTCAGCGCCTGGATCGCCAGCATGGTCTGCTGGATCGAACCGCCGTTGCGCGCCTTCGCGGCGATGTCCCACAGGGTGTCGCGGGTCACGGTGGTGTGTTGCGCCGTCGCCCCGGTCACCGGCGCATTGATCGCCGGTGCAGCCTGTCCGGCCGCCTCGGCTGTCTGCGGCGAGAACTTGGACGGGTCGAGCAGCACGCTGTAGTCGCGCAGCAGGCGGCCATTGGGCCACATCACCTGGACCAGGAACTTGACCATGGGTTCGGACAGTGGCTGGCTGGAGGTCACCCGCAGAATGCTTTTGCCATTGGCATTGAGCACCGGGGTAAAGGTCAGGTCATTGAGGAACGCCTGGCGGTCCACGCCGGCCTTGGCGAAGTCATCGGCTGAGGCCAGGCTCGGCACCACTTCGGCCACCGTGAGGTCCTTGACATCGAGCAGCTCGATCTCGGCCACCAACGGTTGGTTCAGGGTCGACTTCAGGGTCAGTTCCCCGAGCCCAAGGGCATGCGCCATACCGGAGGACAGCGCCGAGGCGGCCGCTATTGCTAACACCAGTTTGCGAACTTGAACCATAGCCTCATCCTTTGTTTGAACATTCCTCGGCCAGCGAGAAGGTGTTGTTTGTCGCTGCCACAAGGCATTGCGCACAGGCCCCGGATGAGGCTGCACGCGATTATTTCACTGACACGCCAGAGAGCCTGCGCAGACGCTCCGCTTGCAAGCATAGCGCTCAGCTAGAATCATTCTGAAAATTGTTGCCAAGTATCTTTTACACAAGGTCTTTTATCAACAACTCGGCCACTTGCACCGCGTTGAGTGCCGCACCTTTGCGCACGTTATCTGACGTCAGCCACAGATTAAGTTCCGCCGGGTCGTCGACCCCGCTGCGAACCCGACCGACGTAGACCACGTCCTGGCCGACCGCATCGCCGACCGGCGTCGGGTAATCGCCCGCCTCCACCAACTCGATACCCTCGGCGGCCTCCAGCGCGGCGTTGACTGCCGCCAGGTCAACCGGCCTGGCCGACGCCAGGGTCACGCTAAAGCTATCGCCAAAAAACACCGGGGCTTGAACGCAAGTCACGGAAATTTTCAGCGCCGGCTGTCCGAGGACCGCGCGCAGTTCGTGGACCAGGCGTTTTTCCAGCAGGGTGTGGCCTTGCGCATCCGGTGTACCGACCTGGGCCAGCAGGTTGAATGCCATCTGCCGATCAAAAAAGCGCGGCTCCAGCGGACGCACGTTCAACAGCTCGGCCGTCTGCCGGGCCAGTTCGGTCACCGCCTCGCGCCCCTGAGTGGACACCGCCAGGCTGGCGGTCAGGGTCACTCGCTGCAGATCCAGCAGCTCGCGCAACGGCGCCAGCACCACTGCCAGGGTGGTTGCCGAGGCGCTCGGGCTGCTGACCTGGAACGGCTTTTTCAGGCCGGCCAGCACCTGGGCATTGGCTTCCGGCACCACCTGGGGCGCCTGCTCGGCCGGCAAGGCGCCGGACAGATCGATCAGCGAGCAGCCGGCGGCCGTCGCCCGTGGGGCAAAGCTCAAGGTGACCGCCGGGCCTGCGGCGAAGAACACCAGTTGCACCTTACTGAAATCAAACTCATCGACCTCCCGCACCCGCACGTTCTTGCCGCGAAACGGCACCGAATGCCCGGCCGATTCGCTACTGGCCAGCAGGTGCAGGTTGGCAATCGGGAAGTCGCGCTCTTCGAGAATCTGGACGAGGGTTTCGCCGACAGTACCGGTGGCGCCGACAACGGCGATATCAAAGGTCTGGCTCATGGTTCTACCTCAGGCGAAACGGGGGGGAGCGGCACTTTACCGGGTGGGTGGCGCACAGGCAATTATGCAGTGTCTGTATCGACTCCATCGCGGGCAAGCCCGCTCCCACAGGGTTCAACGCAATCCTTGTGGGAGCGGGCTTGCCCGCGATGACGGACTTTCGGTGGGCAAAAAAAACCCGCGCCTCTCGCGAGGCGCGGGTTTTTTCATGACATCAACCGATCAACGTTCCAGCAGGATCCGCAGCATGCGACGCAGCGGTTCGGCCGCGCCCCACAGCAACTGGTCGCCGACGGTGAACGCGCCCAGGTACTGGGTGCCCATGTTGAGCTTGCGCAGACGGCCAACCGGTACATTCAGGGTGCCGGTGACCTTGGTTGGGCTCAGCTCCTGCATGCTGCTTTCGCGGTTGTTCGGTACCAGCTTGACCCATGGGTTGTGCTGGCTGATCAGGCCTTCGATATCGGCGATCGGCACGTCTTTGTTCAGCTTGATGGTCAGCGCCTGGCTGTGGCAGCGCATGGCGCCGATACGCACGCAGATGCCGTCCACCGGGATCGGGCTCTTGAAGCGACCGAGGATCTTGTTGGTCTCAGCCTGAGCCTTCCACTCTTCACGGCTCTGGCCGTTCGGCAGTTCCTTGTCGATCCACGGGATCAGGCTGCCAGCCAGTGGTACGCCAAAGTTCTCGGTCGGGTACGCATCGCTGCGCATGGCTTCGGCCACACGGCGGTCGATGTCGAGGATGGCGCTGGCCGGGTTGGCCAGTTCATCGGCAACCGCGGCGTGGGTCGCGCCCATCTGCTTGATCAACTCACGCATGTTCTGCGCGCCGGCACCGGAGGCCGCCTGGTAGGTCATGGCGCTCATCCACTCCACCAGACCGGCTTCAAACAGGCCACCCAGGCCCATCAGCATCAGGCTGACGGTGCAGTTGCCGCCGATGTAGTTCTTGGTGCCCGCGTCCAGTTGCTGGTCGATGACCTTGCGGTTTACCGGGTCCAGTACGATGACGGCGTCATCCTGCATGCGCAGGCTGGAAGCGGCATCGATCCAGTAGCCCTGCCAGCCGGCTTCACGCAGCTTGGGGAAGACTTCACTGGTGTAGTCGCCACCCTGGCAGGTCAGAATCACGTCGAGGGTCTTGAGCTCTTCAATGCTGTAAGCGTCTTTGAGCGGAGCAATATCCTTGCCCACGGACGGGCCTTGCCCACCGACATTGGAGGTGGTGAAAAACACCGGCTCAATGAGATCAAAATCCTGCTCTTCCAGCATCCGCTGCATGAGCACGGAACCGACCATACCGCGCCAACCGATCAGACCTACACGTTTCATCGCAACTACACCTTTTACAAAAAGTGGGCTCGCTTGCCGGCATCAGCAACAAGCGGGGCCCGAGAGATTACAGATTCCGCAGCGCGGCGACTACTGCGTCGCCCATTTCCTGCGTTCCGACTTTGCGGCAACCGGCCGACCAGATGTCGCCAGTGCGCAAGCCCTGGTCCAGGACCAGGCTCACCGCCTGCTCGATGGCATCGGCCGCCGCCTGCTGGTTGAAGCTGTAGCGCAGCATCATCGACACCGACAAGATGGTCGCCAGCGGGTTGGCAATGCCAAGGCCTGCGATATCCGGCGCCGAGCCGTGGCAAGGCTCGTACATGCCCTTGTTGTGGGTGTCCAGGGACGCCGACGGCAGCATGCCGATGGAGCCGGTGAGCATCGACGCCTGGTCGGACAGGATGTCGCCGAACATGTTGTCGGTGACGATCACGTCGAACTGCTTGGGTGCACGCACCAGTTGCATGGCAGCGTTGTCGACGTACATGTGGCTCAGTTCGACCTCAGGGTAATCCTTGGCCACCTCCTCGACCACTTCGCGCCACAGTTGGCTGGACGCCAGCACGTTGGCCTTGTCCACCGAGCACAGCTTCTTGCCACGAACCATGGCCATGTCAAAACCGACACGGGCAATCCGGCGGATTTCGCTTTCGCTGTACGGCAGGGTGTCGTAGGACTGGCGCTCGCCGTTTTCCAGGATACGGGTGCCGCGTGGCGCGCCGAAGTAGATGCCGCCGGTCAGTTCGCGGACGATCAGGATGTCCAGGCCAGCAACGATTTCCGGCTTCAGGCTGGAAGCCTCGGCCAGTTGCGGGTAAAGGATCGCCGGACGCAGGTTGCCGAACAGGCCCAGTTGCGCACGGATTTTCAGCAGGCCGCGCTCAGGGCGGATGTCACGCTCGATGGTGTCCCATTTCGGGCCGCCCACGGCGCCCAGCATTACAGCGTCGGCCGCGCGCGCGCGCTCCAGGGTTTCGTCCGCCAGCGGTACACCGTGCTTGTCGATGGCCGCGCCGCCGATCACGTCGTGGCTCAATTCCAGGCCCAGGGCGAACTTATCGCTGGCCAGCTCCAGCACCTTGACTGCTTCGGCCATGATTTCCGGACCAATACCGTCGCCTGGGAGAATCAGAATCTGCTTGCTCATGGGTTCCTCATGTCATCAGTCGGCGCGCCATACGAGGCACGCCCGGAAAAATTCTAGCGTTCGGCCATCAACACCAGCACGTCGGTGCTGAACGAACCATCGGCTTCGATCTGGAAATACTCGCGCACTTCGCTGCCCATCGCCTGTTGCAGCTCGCGGATCGCCCCGCGCATCACTTCGGGGGTACGCATGCGCTCGACCCAGGAGCTGTATTCCAGGCGCAGGCGCTGACGGCTGGTGCTGCGGGCAGACAACCCTGCCTCACTGACCTGGCGCAACCACTCGCCGGCGGAATAGTCGCGCACATGGCTGGTGTCGCGCAGCACTTCGACGCTCTGCAGGTAAGTGTCGAACAACGGGCTACCCGGCGACAAGACATCAATGAACGCCGCCACCCCGCCCGGCTTCAATACCCGACGCACTTCGCGCAGGGCCAGGCCGAGATCGCTCCAATGGTGCGCCGAATAACGGCTGAAGACGAAGTCGAATTCACCCTCGGCGAACGGCAACCGCTCGGCGGCACCCAGGACTGTCGAAACGTTGCTCAAGCCACGATCCACCGCAGCGCCGGCGACCACATCGAGCATCTGCTGCGACAGGTCGTAGGCCACCACTTCCTTGACCAGCGCAGCCACGTGAAAGCTCACATGCCCGGCGCCACAGCCCAGGTCCAGCACCCGCGCATCAGCGCGCCCCGCCACCTCGGCCTGGAGCAGCGCGAACTCAGTGCCCTGGGCGTGCACGGCACTGCTCAGGTAGGCCGTGGCCTGCTCACCGAATTGCTTTTGTACGACTTGGGTGTGCTGGGTGGTGCGGGTCATGGGGACTTCCTTTTAGGTGGTTAGCCTTGTGGTGCCTGATCTGACCTGATCGCGGGCAAGCCCGCTCCCACAGGTTTTGTGAACAGCACACATCACTGTGGGAGTGGGCTTGCCCGCGATGAGGGCAGCACTACCTACCTGAATCTCGTATCAATCACGCGTCACGAAACAGCCACGGCTGGCTCGCCCGGTGCTTGGCCTCAAACGTGGCAATCGCCTCGTGGTCCTGCAAGGTCAGGCCGATGTCGTCCAGGCCGTTGAGCAGGCAATGCTTGCGGAAGGCGTCGATCTCGAAGTTCAGCACCTTGCCGTCGGGACGGGTCACGGTCTGGGCCTGCAGGTCGACCTGCAACTGATAGCCCGGCGTGCTTTGCACTTGCTCGAACAGTTCGTCGACTTCAGCGTCGCTCAAGATGATCGGCAGCAAGCCGTTCTTGAAGCTGTTGTTGAAGAAGATGTCGGCGTAGCTCGGCGCGATGATGCTGCGAAACCCGTACTCTTCCAGGGCCCACGGCGCATGCTCGCGGCTCGAGCCGCAACCGAAGTTCTCACGGGCCAGCAATACGCTGGCGCCCTGGTAACGTTCGGCGTTGAGCACGAAGTCCTTGTTCAGCGGACGCTTGGAGTTGTCCTGGTACGGCTGCCCGACATCGAGGTAGCGCCACTCGTCGAACAGGTTCGGACCAAAACCGGTGCGCTTGATCGACTTCAAGAATTGCTTGGGAATGATCTGGTCGGTATCGACGTTGGCACGATCCAGAGGCGCGACAAGACCAGTGTGCTGGGTAAAAGCTTTCATGCTGCGCTCCTTCAGATCAATTCGCGGACGTCAATGAAACGGCCGTTGACAGCGGCTGCGGCGGCCATGGCCGGGCTGACCAGGTGGGTACGACCACCGGCGCCCTGACGGCCTTCGAAGTTGCGGTTGGAGGTGGACGCGCAATGCTCGCCACTTTCCAAGCGGTCCGGGTTCATCGCCAGGCACATCGAGCAACCTGGCTCACGCCATTCGAACCCGGCCTCGAGGAAAATCTTGTCCAGGCCTTCCGACTCCGCCTGGGCCTTCACCAGACCCGAACCCGGGACCACGATGGCTTGCTTGATGGTCGAGGCCACCTTGCGGCCCTTGGCGATCACGGCTGCCGCGCGCAAGTCTTCGATCCGCGAGTTGGTGCAAGAGCCAATGAACACGCGATCCAGCTGAATGTCGGTGATCGCCTGATTGGCGGTCAAACCCATGTACTTCAAGGCACGGACGATGGAATCGCGCTTGACCAGGTCCATTTCCTTGGCCGGGTCCGGCACGTTCTGGTCCACCGCCAAGACCATCTCGGGCGAAGTGCCCCAGCTGACTTGCGGCTTGATCTGGCTCGCGTCGAGTTCGACGACGGTGTCGAATACCGCATCGGCATCGGAAACCAGGTCTTTCCAGGCTTCGACAGCCAAGTCCCACTCTGCGCCTTTCGGGGCGAATGGACGGCCTTTGACGTACGCCACGGTTTTTTCGTCGGCGGCCACCAGGCCTACACGGGCACCGGCTTCGATGGACATGTTGCAGATGGTCATGCGGCCTTCGACCGACAATTCGCGAATTGCGCTACCGGCGAATTCGATGGCATGGCCATTGCCGCCCGCGGTACCGATCTTGCCGATCACGGCGAGCACGATGTCCTTGGCCGTCACGCCGAACGGCAAGGTGCCTTCGACGGACACCAGCATGTTCTTCATTTTCTTGGCGACCAGGCACTGGGTGGCGAGCACGTGCTCGACCTCGGAGGTGCCGATGCCGTGGGCCAGGGCACCAAAGGCGCCGTGGGTCGAGGTATGGGAGTCGCCGCAGACCACGGTCATGCCTGGCAAGGTGGCGCCCTGCTCCGGGCCGATGACGTGAACGATGCCCTGGCGCACGTCGTTCATCTTGAATTCGACGATGCCGTACTCGTCACAGTTGTCGTCGAGGGTCTGAACCTGCAAACGCGAGACCTGGTCGACAATGGCGTCGATGCCGCCCTTGCGCTCCGGGGTGGTCGGTACGTTGTGGTCCGGGGTCGCGATGTTGGCATCGATGCGCCACGGCTTGCGCCCGGCCAGACGCAGGCCTTCAAAGGCTTGCGGCGAGGTCACTTCGTGAATGATGTGACGATCGATATAGATCAGCGCCGAACCATCGTCGCGCTGCTTGACCAAATGCGAATCCCAGAGCTTGTCGTAGAGCGTTTTGCCGGCCATCAGACGTTTTCCTCATCAGCTTGTTTCTATGCCCTGGGCCTTGAGCGACTCAATAACCCCTTGGCTTGTGAGGTCGATCCTATGGGGTTACATTAAATAACTCAAATTCATATTTTTTATGCTTTGGATAACCAACTGGAATACAAACATGGACCTGGCCAACCTCAATGCTTTTATTGCCATCGCCGAGACCGGCAGCTTCTCCGGCGCCGGTGAACGCCTGCACCTGACCCAGCCGGCCATCAGTAAACGCATCGCCGGCCTGGAGCAACAGCTCAAGGTTCGCCTGTTCGATCGCCTGGGTCGTGAAGTGGGCCTGACCGAAGCCGGGCGCGCCCTGCTGCCGCGGGCCTACCAGATCATCAACGTGCTGGATGACACTCGTCGCGCCCTGACCAACCTGACCGGCGAGGTGACCGGTCGCCTGACCCTGGCCACCAGTCACCATATCGGCCTGCATCGCTTGCCCCCCTTATTGAGGGCGTTCACCCGCCAATACCCCGAGGTGGCGCTGGACATCCAGTTCCTCGACTCGGAAGTGGCCTACGAAGAGATCCTTCACGGCCGTGCCGAACTGGCGGTGATTACCCTGGCCCCGGAACCCCACACCCTGGTCAAGGCCACCCCGGTCTGGGACGACCCGCTGGATTTCGTGGTCGCCCCCGAGCATTCGCTGATCAGCAACGGCGCGGTCAGCCTGGTCGACATCGCGCTGCACCCGGCGGTATTCCCCGGCGGCAACACCTTCACTCATCACATCGTCCAGCGCCTGTTCGAGGCCCAGGGACTGACGCCCAACATCGCCATGAGCACCAACTACCTGGAAACCATCAAGATGATGGTGTCCATCGGCCTGGCCTGGAGCGTCCTGCCGCGCACCATGCTCGACGAACAGGTGGCACGCATCCCATTGCCGGGCATACAACTCACTCGCCAGCTAGGCTATATCGTGCACACCGAAAGGACGTTGTCGAATGCCGCGCGGGCCTTCATGGCTTTGCTGGACGCACAGATCGATTTGCCAGGGACTGATGGCTAACTTGTGCTACTCCTATAGAGCCGCAAAACCCGTGCCTAACGCCACATTCAGCCCAAGGCCTGCTACCAATGCCCAATTCTGTTGACCGCCCTCGTTCCCATACGCCATTGATGCCGCGTATCCAGGCGCTTGACCCCCACACGTCGGAGCAAAGCTGGGAAAGCGCTCCGCAGTTGCTGGCCGCCCTTAACGGCGCGCGCCTGGGTGCCTGGTATTGGGACATCGAGCGCGGGCTGATCAGTTGGTCACGAGGCACCCAGGCTTTGTTCGGCTTCGACCCCCGGCACCCCTTGCCGGCAGACCTTGAATACCTCGACCTGCTGCCCCCCGAGGACCGGCCCAAGACCCTGCGTGCATTCAACGCAGTCATCGCCGGCGCGCCCCTGGAACAAGTGATGCACCACCGCATCCGCTGGCCGGATGGCAGCCTGCACTGGCTGGAAATCAGCGGCAGCCTGCTGCCGGACAAACAGGGTCGGCCACGGATGATCGGGGTGATCCGCGAGATCACCCATCAGCGCCAGCGCGAACAGGCCCTGAGCAGCTCGGAAAAACGCTTCGCCACGCTGTTTCACCTGTGCCCCAACATGGTCTTGCTGACCCGCCAGGAAGACGGCCTGATCACCGAGGCCAACCAGTATTTCGAAAGCCTGTTCGGCTGGCCGGTGCAGGACGCCATTGGTCGTACCACCCTGGAGCTGGGGCTGTGGGTGCACCCGGAACAGCGGGCCAAGCTGGTCAAGGCGACCAAGGCCAAGGGCGAGCTGGTCAGCATGGAAGTGCAGTTTCGTGCCAGCAACGGGCAGGTCCATGACGGTATCCTCAGCGCGCAGAAGGTCGAACTCGAAGGCCAGCCCTACCTGCTGAGCACCTTTCTCGACACCACTGAACGCAAAATCGCCGAACACGCACTCAAGGACAGCCAGGAGCGCCTGGACCTGGCCCTGGATTCCGCCCAACTGGGCACCTGGGACTGGCACATCCCCAGCGGCATGCTCTACGGCTCGGCGCGGGCCGCCCAACTGCACGGGCTGGAACCCATCCCCTTTCATGAGTCCTTCGAGGAATTTTTCGAAGGGGTGCCCGGCGAAGAACGCGACAGCATGCGCGACGCCTACCGCAGCCTGCGTGAAGGCCCGGCGGGCAACTACCAGCTGACTTATCGGGTGCAGTTGGCCGATGGCAGTTCGCGCTACCTGGAAAGCCGCGCGCGCCTGTATCGCGACGAAAAGGGCCAGCCCTTGCGCATGGCCGGGACCTTGCTGGACATCACCGACCAGGTGGAGCGCGAACAGCGCCTGGTGGCCTCCGAAGAGAAGTTCGCCACCCTGTTCCAGGTCAGCCCGGACCCGATCTGCGTGACCCGCCAGGACAGCGGCCAGTTCATCGAAATCAACAACAGCTTCACCCAGACCTTCGGCTGGACCGCCGCCGACGTGATCGGCCGCAGCGCCGACGACATCGGCCTGTGGGACGCCTCGGCGCAGAGCCTGCGGCGGATCGAACAGGTGATCCGCGAACAGGGCCTGAACAATGTAGCGATCATGGTCCAGCACAAGGACGGCCAATCCCTGACCTGCGTGATCTCCAGCCGGCAAATCAGCGTCGGCGAGCAACCGTGCATCGTGACCACCCTGCGCGACATTACCCAGCAACAGCGTTCGGAGGCCGCGCTCAAGGCCAGCGAAGAGAAATTCGCCAAGGCGTTTCACTCCAGCCCCGACGCCATCACTATCACCGAGCGCGACACCGGGCGTTACCTGGAGGTCAACGATGGCTTTTGCCGCCTGACCGGCTACCGCGCCGAGGAGGTGATCGGCAAGACCGTGTACCAAGTGGGTATCTGGGCTGAAGAAAAGCAGCGCTCCATGCTGCTGGCGGAGTTGCAACTCAAGGGCCGGGTCCACCACCTGGAAATGCTCGGGCGCAACAAGAGCGGGCAGTTGCTCACCGTCGAAGTCTCGGTGGAGCCGATCACCCTCAACGAAACCGACTGTCTGCTACTGACCGCGCGGGACGTCAGCCTGCTGAAGAACGCCGAAGCGCAGATCCGCCACCTGGCCTACCACGACTCCCTGACCAACCTGCCCAACCGCGCCCTGCTGATGGACCGCCTGAGCCAGCAGATTGCCCTGCTCAAGCGCCACAACCTGCGCGGCGCACTGCTGTTCCTCGACCTCGACCACTTCAAGCACATCAATGACTCCCTGGGCCACCCGGTGGGCGACACGGTGCTGAAGATCATCACCGCGCGCCTGGAAGCCAGCGTGCGCATGGAAGACACCGTGGCCCGCCTGGGCGGTGACGAGTTCGTGGTGCTGCTCAGTGGCCTGGAAGGCTCGCGCAATGAAGTCAGCGATCAGGTGCGGGACCTGGCCGACACCTTGCGCGAACTGCTGTCGGAGCCGATGTTCCTCGACGGCCACCGCCTGCAGGTCACCCCCAGCATCGGCGTGGCCTTGATTCCCGACCATGGCTCGACCCCCACCGACCTGCTCAAGCGCGCGGACATTGCCCTGTATCGGGCCAAGGACTCGGGGCGCAACACGACGCAGATGTACCACAACACCATGCAGAAGGCCGCCAGCGAGCGCTTGCGCATGGAAACCGACCTGCGCCTGGCCCTGTCGCGGGGAGAATTCCGGGTGCACTACCAACCCCAGGTCGATGCCCGCGACAACCGTATCGTCGGCGCCGAAGCTCTGGTGCGCTGGACCCACCCGCAATTGGGCGCACAGTCGCCGAACGAATTCATCAAGGTGCTGGAAGACAGCGGGCTGATCCTCGAAGTCGGCACCTGGATCCTCGATGAAGCCTGCCAGGCCTTCAAGCAACTGATCACCCGGGGCAAGGTCAACCCGCTGAACTTCAGCCTGTGCGTGAACATCAGCCCGCGACAGTTCCGCCAGGTCGATTTCGTCGAGCGCATCGAGCGCAGCCTCAGCAGCCATGGCCTGCCCTGCTCGCTGCTGAAACTGGAAATCACCGAAGGCATCGTGATCCAGAACCTGGAGGACACCATCAGCAAAATGCGTCGCCTGAAAAAACTCGGCGTCAGCTTTGCCATGGACGACTTCGGCACCGGCTACTCGTCACTGACCTACCTCAAGCGCCTGCCGGTGGACACCTTGAAAATCGACCAGTCGTTCATTCGCGACGCCACCAGCGACCCCAACGACGCCGAAATCATCCGCGCCATCGTCGCCATGGCCCGCAGCCTGGCACTGGAAGTCATCGCCGAGGGCGTGGAAACCCCGGAACAGCTTGAGTTTTTGCAGGGCCTGGGCTGCCACTTGTACCAGGGCTACCTGCATAGCCGGCCGTTGCCGGTGGAGGAGTTTCAGTTATTGCTCAAATGAGAGGCGCCAAAAACGACAATAAAAAAGGGCGCCATCGGCGCCCTTCTTCATTGCGGTGACTCAGTGCTGCAGTGCAGGTTTTTGCTCGCCGTTGATCGGGATGCGTTTGGCTTTCGCCTCTTCCGGCACGATGCGCAGCAGGTCAATGCTCAACAGGCCATTGCGCAGGTCCGCGGCCTTGATCTCGATGTGATCGGCCAGGCGGAACGACAGTTTGAACGCGCGCTGGGCGATGCCCTGGTGCAGGAAGGTCACGCTGTCATTGCTGTCGCGTTTGCCGCCACTGATGGTCAACACGCCTTTTTCGACTTGCAGCTCCAGGTCTTCTTCCTGGAAGCCGGCTGCCGCCACGACAATGCGGTACTGGTCATCACCGTGTTTTTCAACGTTGTAGGGTGGGTAGCTGCTGCCGGGCTCGTTGCGCAGCGCAGACTCGAACAGATCGTTGAAACGATCGAAACCTACCGAAGAACGGAACAGTGGAGCCAGGGAAAATGCGGTACTCATGGTTCAAATCTCCTGAAAACAATCAGCAAGGTTTTTTGTCTCCGCGACCCGAATTCGGCATCGCGTAACCCTTAGATAAGGACCGCTGATTGCATTTCAAGAGGTTTTTTGCAGTTTTTTTTCAGGCCGCTTCAGCGACCTGCAAACCCAGCAAACGGGAAACCTGGTCCAGCTCCGTCTCCCGGCGCATGAGGGTAAACAGCTCCACCGCCTCCGGATAATTGCGGGTCAACATCGCCAGCCATTGCTTCAAGCGACCCGGCGATTGACGCGCTGTCATCTGCGCCTTGGCCTGCAGCCAGAACGCCTGGATCAACGGCAACAGCTCGGCCCAGGTCATCTCGACCACCTCTTCACCCGCCCGGGCGGCAGCGATCTGTCGCGCCAGGTCAGGGCGCGACACCAGGCCGCGACCCAGCATGATGTCTTCCACCCCGCTGATCTCGCGGCATCGGCGCCAGTCGTCGACGCTCCAGATATCGCCATTGGCGAACACCGGCACCTTGACCACTTCCTGCACCCGCGGGATCCACTCCCAATGCGCCGGCGGCTTGTAACCGTCCATCTTGGTCCGCGCATGCACCACGATGTGCTCCGCGCCGCCTTCGGCCAGCGCGGTGGCACACACCAGCGAACCGTCCGGGCTATCAAAGCCCAGGCGCATCTTGGCGGTCACCGGGATGTGCGCCGGAACGGCGCGCCGGACATGCTCGACGATCTGGTTGAGCAGCTCGGGCTCCTTGAGCAACACCGCACCGCCACGGGACTTGTTGACGGTCTTGGCCGGGCAGCCGAAGTTCAGGTCGATCACCTGCGAGCCCAGCTCACAGGCCAACGCCGCGTTTTCCGCCAGGCACACCGGATCGGAACCGAGCAATTGCACACGCAGCGGCACGCCGGCAGCGGTCTTGGCACCGTTGAGCAATTCAGGACCGAACTTGTGGAAATAGGCAGGGGTGAGCAGTTGATCGTTGATCCGGATGAACTCGGTCACGCACCAATCGATACCGCCAACCCGGGTCAGCACGTCCCGCAGGATGTTGTCGACCAACCCCTCCATGGGCGCCAAGGCAATTTGCATGGAAAACACTCAACAAAAATCGTGCGGCAGTTTAGCCGGTTTCGCCGATCAGGGCATGCCGTACCGGTGGACGGTTGTTTCAGACAGACGATTACAGAATCAACCTACATCATTCGAAGAAGCGACTGATTTAATCCCCATCATATCCTCATCTAGCGTGCGTCCTCTCGAGCAAACAAGGACGCATCCGCATGAGGCGCTACAACATCACCGTGGGGGCAAAAACCACAGTCAACGGTACGGTACGGACGGGCTACGGATCCTGGACCATCGATGGCCAGGCTATCGCTTGCGAAGGCGAATGCCCGGCATGTGACAGCACCGGCGTCATCGTCTGTGACGGCCCGCACCTGCCGGAACTTATGGGGGGACGCGCGGCTGCCCTGGACGGCGATCTTTGCCACTGCAAATGCGACCCGCAGCCCCGCCTGATTGCCAACCAGACAACGATTATCGCAAGCTGAAGAATGCCCTTGGCATGTCCAGTCGCAGCATCGTTCATCATTGGAAGAAGGCAGGTGTGCCTGGACAACTGCCCGGATACGCCACCCATCTGGGAAAAGTCGCCCGGGCCAGCCGGTACATGAAAGCCGGTGGCTATATAGGTGTATTGATCGGCGGTGTTTCCGGGTACCTGAGCACCCAACAGGTTTGTAGCGACAACCCCGACTCTGTGGCATGTGAGCGTGTCAGGTTTGTTGAAGGCGGCAAGTTTTTGCTCGGGACAGCGGGTGGCTCACTGGGAGCTTACGCGGGTGCCCGCTCGACTTCGTCGATATGCATGGCTCTCGGTATCACTACAGCCATTGGAGGGATCGCATGCGCTGCGGCTCTGATTGGCATTGGTTCTCTAGTGGGGACATCCATAGGTACTGAGGCAGGAGAGAAAGGCGGTGATCTTCTGTATGAAGTAGTACGCCCATGATTGACCTCAACAGTTGGCCACCCCTATACGCACTGATGTACCTCGTCTTGCCGTTCGTTTTTGGAATGATCGGAATGGGTATTGGTCTTTATCTCGCGTACACACGACTGCCCGCCATGTTAGAGGCTTTAAAACATTGCCGGGACGTCATGCTTTGGGCAAACCTCAAAGACGCCGGGCCATTCGGCCGCTTGATCTTGCTTGCCAGAATTAGCGCGACTGTTCTGTTCCCGCGCCTGCTGGTCAAGCGAGGGCTGGCAGATCTGGACGATATCCAGCATTTTCCTTTACGCCTTAGGGAAATTCTGAAAAAGACTTCCTGATTTTGGCAAAATGTCTGGACTTTCCCTTTCGAGCTTCCAGAGAGTTCCGATGGCGCTACCTCTCGCCCACCGTTCCAGTCAAAGGCTCGCCGAGCACAATCGATCACCACCCTTACGCCATCCGGTCCTGTCTCCTGGCCACTAGGAGCCGGCCCAGACAGCCCACTACCAGATCAGCATCACCACAAAGCGAGGCCATCGGTTTTAGCCAGACGCCTTTGCGTGACCATCGGTCATAGTGAACGTACACGCGATGCCAATTGCCATAGAAATCGGGCAGATTACGCCAAGGGGCTCCGGTTCGGGCCACCCAGCACAGCTTCTACAAACAGTCGATTATCACGGGTCGTGGCACCTCGGTCGCTGACTTTTCCAGGCAACAGATCCTTGATCCGTTCCCACCGATCAGCGCGCAGCCGATAGCGGCTCATCCCGCCCTCCAAAATAATTCAAGAGTATCGAGTGGCTAGATTTTCCTCAAATGGGAGTGTTCTGTAGTTTAATTTTGTAAATGCATTTACTATTATATTTCAACAACCAACACAGGATGCGGTCTATGCAATTCGAAGAGTCCATTGAGATTAGATCGAAGCCTGAGCAGGTGTTCCGGCTGTATCAGGACGCCGAATGCTGGGCCGATTGGGACCCGGAAGTGGCCAGTGCAAGCCTGCCCGACGGTCTCATGCTGGGAGCCAAGGGCTGGCTGAAGCCAAGGACTGGTCCTAAGGCCAATATACAGATCGTCGAAGTGACCGAAGGCAAGTCGTTCTCGGTCCAGAGTCGGTTGCCGTTATGCCGCATGTTGTTCGGGCACCGCCTAGCGGAGAGCGGTGGATGGACTGTGGCAACTCATTGGGTCGAATTCTCCGGACCTTTGAGCTTTCTATTTCAGTACTTGGTCGGGAAGTCCATTCAGGCATCGCTGCCCAATACAATGCGCGGCCTCAAACAATTTAGTGAAGCCCATGTAAGCACATCATGAGTGCGAGCAAACCAGCCTTCGACGTGAACTGGAGTGGCTCTACTTACTCGGGACCGAGCGACAGCCCAGGATTCCGGCTATGGCGCGACTTCTTGGACTGGCAACGCCTACTCAATGCCCGCCTGAAACCCCTGGGGCTCACCCAGCCGCAGTTCGCCATCCTAGCGGTATGTGGCTGGCTAACTCGAGAATGCGAACTGGTCACTCAGCATGGCATCGCGGACTTTACCGGTATGGACCGGATGCATATTTCGCAAATCGTATCTCGTCTGGAAAGAGATGGGCTTCTCGAAAAGCGGACGAATCCTGAAGACCAGCGTGCGAATCTGGTGTCCCTCAGCACCGATGGCCACCATCAGTTGCGCATTGCCATGCCAATTGTCGAAGCGTTCGACAGGGAGTTCTTTCTGAAACGCAACGCTTGACTGAGCTAACAACAACGCATTGAAGGCCCATTCTCGACCGTAGTCTTTAATAATGGCTGGCTACAAGCTAAGGGAACCCTCAAAAAGACTCCTTGATTTTGGCAAAATACCCCGACTCCACCCGCCGAGTTTTCCGATGAAGCAAATGACTTTCGCCGATGCCGAGTACGCCGGAAAACGCAAACAGACCCGTAAAGAGTTGTTCCTGATCGAGATGGATCGGGTGGTGCCGTGGAAGGGGCTGATTACACTGATCGAACCGCACTACCCGAAGGGTGATGGTGGTCGTCCGGCCTATCCGCTGATGGCGATGCTACGTGTCCATCTGATGCAAAACTGGTTCGGCTACAGCGATCCAACGATGGAAGAGGCACTGTACGAGACTACTATTCTGCGCCAGTTTGCCGGGCTGAACCTGGAGCGCATTCCCGACGAAACCACCATCCTCAACTTCCGTCGCCTACTGGAAAAGCACGAGCTGGCGGCAGGGATTCTGGGCGTGATCAATGGCTACCTGGGTGATCACGGCCTGTCGCTGCGCCAGGGCACCATCGTCGATGCCACGCTGATTCATGCGCCGAGTTCGACCAAGAACCAGGACGGCAAGCGTGACCCGGAAATGCACCAGGCCAAGAAAGGCAATCAATGGTACTTCGGCATGAAGGCCCATATCGGTGTGGATGACGAGTCGGGCCTGGTGCATAGCGTGGTGGGCACCGCGGCCAATGTGGCAGATGTCACGCAGGTCGATAAGCTGCTGCACGACGGCGAAAACGTGGTCTGTGCCGATGCCGGTTATACCGGAGTGGAGAAACGCCTCGAGCATGAAGGTCGCCAAGTCATCTGGCAGATTGCCGCCCGGCGCAGCACCTACCAGAAACTGGGCAAGCGCAGCGTCCTGTACAAAGCCAAGCGCAAAATCGAAAAAGCCAAGGCGCAGGTAAGGGCGAAGGTCGAGCATCCGTTCCGAGTGATCAAGCGCCAGTTCGGTTATGTGAAGACGCGTTTCCGTGGCCTAGCCAAGAACACGGCACAGCTGGTGACGCTGTTTGCGTTGTCGAATCTGTGGATGGCCCGCCGACATTTACTGGGCATTACAGGAGAGGTGCGCCTGTAATGTGGGGAATGGCCGCAGCGAGGTGCTCGCAGCGGCTAAAAAGACGGGAATGAGTGAGTGATCTGAGTGTTTTGGATCGACCCGCCAACTTCCAAATCGGCGGTGACCGAAGTCAGCCAGAAATACGTGGCTACTTCAGACCATCCTTAGGAAATGGCTCATGGTGATGAATACAATAATCAACATCAGCATCGTCTGGTTGTTGGCCGCCTATGCATTGTGGAACCGTCACTAGATTGCGCCATGTTCCGCAGCCCCTAGACACCCGAGTTATAACTCCAGTACGCATTGAAGGGCCCGTTGACCGCCCCCGCAGTTACTGCGATGTACATCGCATTGGGCATACCAACAGGTGGTGTTTGAGAGTTGGCGTGTAGCGCCGTCGTAGTTGGCGGCGGTTCTTACACAACCGGAAAACTCGGCGATAGGATGGGTGAGGCAATTGGCGAAATCGTCTATGAGAATATCCAGTGAACACTGCTGAACTGGTTGTCGGAAGCCTATGTGGCTTAGTCCTCCTTGGTTTGTCTACTTGTATTGGGATCGCACTGTACCTGGGTTACACCCAAGCTGAAGCAATGGCGGCGTATTTCCAGAACAGTTCCTCGCTAATCACTGTCGCTACGCACAAACACACAGGCCCGTGGGGCAAGTTGCAGTTAGTGGGCGGCATTGCCAGCGCTGTTACATTTCCCTGCTTTTTTCTTAAACACGGCCTCGTCAGCGCTGAAGATATAAGCAACTTCCCCCTTCCACTACGAAGAAAACGTGTAGCTCTGCAATGGAGCATTGTTGGATTGATCGTTACCCAGGCTTTACTTGTCGCATTGTGGGATTTAGGGCTGCTCAAGTAACAATTCACATCATCGGGACACTTGCCTGGCTGCAGGTAAAACTGCGGTTACTGGCACGCAATCGACCTTCGGCAAGCGTTTTGACTTTGTCCCTTAATCAACACCTGAAGGTGCCGCTGCCCCCACAACGAGTGTCGGGCAGCCTGGTCAGGTGCTTGTCCATCACCTGCGCACTCATACCACGCCAGGTCGCTGTCTGGCCGGTAAAGCTGGTGGTTTCAGGGCCGTGGCTAAGCTTGGCCTGCGTCCGGAGAGATGCCTGGCACGGGATTACTTGAGGGGGTAATCCCGGATGGACGCGGCGCAATCGAATGGCGAGTAGCGGGAGGCGTTGTCGGCTGAGCGGTGCCCAGGGTGGCACCTGGAGCAGGATCGACCTGACGCTCATAAGTGGCCGTGAAGACGGAGGGGATCAACTGGGCCTTACAGGGGCAGTTGCTGAAGCTGTCCAGCGTGCCCGCCAGCGGTTTGCCGTGACTGACTATGTGCGCAACGCCCCCTACGATTCGATAGGTCTTGCCGTCCTTCCCACACGTGACTCGGTCCCCTTCGCGGGCATGGGCCAGGCCGTACAGCATAATCCTGATATCACCGTCCAGAACGACGCCACCACAGGTGGTCCTGTCTTTCAAACCGATAAAATGACCTTCATTCATTGAGCTTGCTCTCCATTTCGTCCGGTCGAGTCCAGCCTATTGACCGTCAGTTTCATGAACACTTTGGCGGTGGACCTGGGGCAGACAATCACTGGCCATCGGCACACCTTCACGCCTGACAAACACACCAGAATCACACTCAACCGAGCGAAGAAAATAGTACGGCGGACAATAACCAGATCACGAGCCCGAAAACAGGCCGACCCAGTGGAATAGGAAACTTCACCAATAGAAACAATTGGTTTCCTACAGAAATGTTTTCGGAGGAACCAATGACCGACCGAGGTACACCCGATAACAGGTTAGCCGTTTCCAGGCAGGCGCGGAGGATGGAACGGCTGAAAAAAACGGCACCCAAAGGTGCCGTTGCTCCCCCACCCCCCTCACTTACTTGCGCGCCGCCTCCCACGACTTCAGCAGTTCGGCATAGCTCACGGTCTCGCCCTTGGGTTTCTCGTTGGCCAGTTTCGGTTTCGGCGCGCCCGGTTGGTCAAACCAGTATTGCGCATCGCGCTCCGGGTTCATTTTCGGACCGCAGACCGGTTGGACCTTGGAGCGTTCGAGCCGGGCCATGATGGCGTCCTGGTCCTTGGCCAGACCGTCGAGGGCCTGTTGCGGGGTTTTCTCGCCGCTGGCGGCTTCGGCAATATGGCTCCACCACAGTTGGGCCAGGCGCGGATAGTCCGGCACGTTGGTCCCGGTCGGGGTCCATTGCACACGGGCCGGGCTGCGGTAGAACTCCACCAGGCCACCCAGCTTGGGCGCCAGGTCGGTCATGGCCTGGGAGTTGATGTCCGACTCACGAATCGGCGTCAGGCCGACGATGGTCTTTTTCAGCGACACGGTTTTTGAAGTGACGAACTGGGCATAGAGCCAGGCCGCGAGTTTCTGTTTCTCCGGCGTCGACTTCATGAACGTCCAGGACCCCACGTCCTGATAGCCCAGCTTCATGCCCTCCTCCCAGTAGGGTCCGCGCGGTGATGGCGCCATCCGCCATTTCGGCGTGCCGTCGGCGTTCATCACCGCCAGGCCCGGCTTGGTCATGTCGGCGGTAAAGGCGGTGTACCAGAAGATCTGCTGGGCGATGTTGCCCTGGGAGGGCACCGGCCCGGATTCGGAGAAGGTCATGCCGGCCGCTTCCGGTGGTGCGTAGGCCTTCATCCAGTCGACATATTTCTGTGTCGCGAACACCGCCGCCGGGCCGTTGGTATCGCCACCGCGGGTCACGCTGGAACCGACCGGGTGGCAATCCTCGACGCGAATGCCCCACTCATCCACCGGCAAGCCATTGGGCAGGCCTTTGTCGCCCCCACCGGCCATGGAGAACCACGCATCGGTGAACCGCCAGCCCAGGGACGGGTCCTTCTTGCCGTAGTCCATGTGCCCATAGACCCGCTTGCCGTCGATTTCCTTGACGTCTTCGGTGAAGAACTTGGCGATGTCCTCATAGGCCGACCAGTTCACCGGTACGCCCAGCTCGTAGCCGTACTTCTCCTTGAACTTGGCCTTCAGGTCCGCTCGCTCGAACCAGTCGGCGCGGAACCAGTACAGGTTGGCGAACTGCTGGTCGGGCAACTGGTAGATTTTGCCGTCCGGTGCAGTGGTGAAGGAAAGACCGATGAAGTCCTTGAGGTCGAGGGTCGGCGAGGTGTAGTCCTTGCCTTCATTGGCCATCAGGTCGGTGATCGATTCGGTCTTGCCGTAGCGAAAGTGCGTACCGATCAGGTCCGAGTCGTTGACCCAGCCGTCATAGATGTTCTTGTCCGACTGCATCTGGGTCTGCAGTTTTTCCACCACGTCACCTTCCTGCAGCAGGTCGTGGGTCAGCTTGATCCCGGTAATTTCGCTGAAGGCCTTGGCCAGCACCTTGGACTCGTACTCGTGGGTGGCGATGGTCTCCGAGACCACGTTGATCTTCATGCCGCGAAACGGCTCGGAGGCCTTGATGAACCACTTCAGCTCTTCCAGCTGTTGCTCGGCCGTGAGGGTCGAGGGTTTGAACTCGCTGCCAATCCATTTTTTCGCGGCATCCTCATAGGCATCGGCCCAGGCCGCAACGCTCAACCCGCTGAGTGCCAGCATGGCTGCCACTGAAACGCTATGTCGCAGCTTATTGTTTTTCTCGAACATAGAGACCTCCTGTATTAGGTTTCGGAGCACGATTGCCGATTGTCGGCTAGCCCCAACGCATCACGACCAACAGCCACACCAGGGACAGGCCGGTGGCCACCCAGATGCTCCAGCCGGTAACGCCAATCACCAGCAAATGCAGGTAGGCGCTGCCGAGAAGACCGATAAACAGCCGATCACCACGGGTGGTGCTGATCGGTAGAAAGCCGCGCCGGGCGATGCTCGGCGAACGCAGTTCCCAGGTGGTCATGCCCACCAGCAGCAAGGCGATGGCGCCGAAGAAGAGCGCGGTCGGCAGGGTCCAGTTCATCCACTCCATCATCAGCTCCTCACACTCGGCCCAGGGCAAAGCCCTTGGCCACATGGTTGCGCACGAACCAGATCACCAGCATGCCCGGCAGGATCGTCAGCACCCCGGCCGCCGCCAGCACGCCCCAATCGATCCCCGAGGCCGACACGGTGCGAGTCATCACCGCGGCGATCGGCTTGGCATTGACCGAGGTCAGGGTGCGCGCCAGCAGCAGCTCGACCCAGGAAAACATGAAGCAGAAGAACGCCGTCACACCAATGCCCGAACCGATCAGCGGGATGAAAATCTTGACGAAGAACTTGGGGAAACTGTAGCCGTCGATGTAGGCGGTTTCGTCGATTTCCTTCGGCACTCCGGACATGAACCCTTCCAGGATCCACACCGCCAGCGGCACGTTGAACAGGCAATGGGCCAGGGCCACCGCGATGTGGGTGTCGAACAGGCCGATCGACGAATAGAGCTGGAAGAACGGCAACAGGAACACCGCCGGTGGCGCCATGCGGTTGGTCAGCAGCCAGAAGAACAGGTGCTTGTCGCCGAGAAACCGATAACGGGAGAACGCGTAGGCCGCTGGCAGCGCCACGCTCAGGGAGATCACCGTGTTCAGGCTCACGTAATACAACGAGTTGAGGTAGCCGGTGTACCAGCTCGGGTCGGTGAAGATCACCTTGTAGTTGGCCAGGGTGAAGTCCTGGGGAAACAGGGTCAGGCCACCGAGGATTTCCGTGTTGCTCTTGAACGACATGTTCAGCAACCAATAGATCGGTACCAGCAGGAACAGGATGTAGAGCAACAGAGGCAGCAGCTTGGTCTTGCTCATGTCAGGCCTCAGCGGTTGGCGTCGGAGTGAGTCATGGCGGTATAGAACAGCCAGGACACCAGCAGGATGATCAGGAAGTACACCAGGGAGAAGGCCGCCGCCGGCCCCAGGTCGAACTGGCCGACCGCCATCTGGGTCAGGGTCTGGCTGAGGAAGGTCGTGGCGTTACCCGGCCCGCCACCGGTGAGCACGAACGGCTCGGTGTAGATCATGAAGCTGTCCATGAACCGCAGCATTACCGCGATCAGCAGCACACTCTTGAGCTTGGGCAACTGGATGTGGCGAAACACCGCCCAACTGGATGCCCGGTCGATCCGGGCGGCCTGGTAGTAGACATCCGGAATCGCCCGCAACCCGGAAAAACACAGCAAGGCCACCAGCGAGGTCCAGTGCCAGACATCCATCACCAGCACCGTGACCCAGGCGTCCATGGTGTTGGCCGCGTAGTTGTAGCTGATGCCCATGGCGTTGAGGGTCGAGCCCAGCAGGCCGATGTCGGCGCGGCCGAAAATCTGCCAGATGGTGCCGACCACGTTCCACGGAATCAGCAGCGGGATGGCCAGAATGATCAGCACCAGCGACGACCAGCGGCCTTTGGTTGGCATGGTCAGGGCGATGCCGATGCCCAGGGGGATCTCGATCAGCAGCACGCAGGCGGAATAGATGAACTGGCGCAGCAGCGAGTCATGCAGTCGTGGGTCCAGCAGCACCTGCTTGTACCAGTCGGCCCCGACGAAGTAGCGGCTGGACTGGTCGAAGATGTCCTGCACCGAATAGTTGACCACGGTCATCATCGGGATCACCGCACTGAACGCCACCAGCAGGAACACCGGCAGCACCAGCCACCAGGCCTTGTTGTTCTGCACCTTGTTCATGGCTGCCCCTCGTTGCTGGCGTGCATGGGCAGCAGATAGTCATCGGCGTAGACCATCAGCCACTGGGCCGGAAAGCTGATATAGGCGGTGCCCTGGGGCACCGGCTTGTCTTCGGCCAGGCGCACTTTGAGCGGCACGCCGCCCAGGTTCAGGGTCATGATCTTGTAGGTGCCCAGGTCCTCGACATGCACCACCGTCGCCTGCATCGCCTCATCGAAGGGCTCGTCCCAGACATGCACGAACTCCGGGCGGATGCCGACCTTCAGCGACTTGCCGGCGGCCTCGGCGATGCGCTGCTGCAGGCCTTCGGACAACGGCAAGTCGATGTCCGCGAAACCCACGCCGCCGGGACGTGGGCTGACCTCGATCAGGTTCATCCCCGGGCTGCCGATGAAGTAACCGACGAAGGTATGGCTCGGTCGCTCGAACAGCTCGCGCGGGGTGCCGAACTGGACGATCTGCCCGCCGTACATCACCGCGATCTTGTCGGCGAAGGTCGAGGCCTCGAGTTGATCGTGGGTGACGTAGACCATGGTGATGTTGAACTGCTCGTGGATCTGCTTGAGCTTGCGCCGCAGCTTCCACTTCAGGTGCGGGTCGATCACCGTCAGGGGCTCGTCGAACAGGATCGCCGACACGTCGTCGCGCACCAGCCCGCGGCCCATGGAGACTTTCTGTTTTTCGTCGGCGCTGAGGTTACGCGCCTTTTTCCCCAGCAGCGCCTGCAGGTCGAGGACCTCGGCGATTTCCTGGACCTTGCTGTGTACCCGGGCCTCGGCCATGCCCTGGTTGCGCAGGGGAAAGGCCAGGTTGTCGAACACCGTCATGGTGTCGTAGACCACCGGAAACTGGAAAACCTGGGCAATGTTGCGCTTTTCGGGGGTCAGTTGATTGACCACCTTGTTGTCGAACAGCACCTGGCCTTCGGAGGGGCTGAGCAGGCCGGAAATGATGTTGAGCAGGGTCGACTTGCCGCAGCCGGACGGCCCCAGCAACGCGTAGGCCCCGCCCTGTTCCCAGACATGGTTCATCTCGCGGATCGCGTAGTCCTCAGGCCCCGCCGGGGTGCGGGTGTAGCTGTGGGCGAGGTTGTGCAAGTGAATTTCGGCCATCAGGCAACCCTCGCGACACGTCGCCCGGGCGCCTGCAGCAAGCGCCCCTGGCCGTCGAAGACAAACAGTTTGTGGGTCGGGATGTAGATGCGGATCGGCGCATCGACGTCGTACTCATGCACCCCGGGCAGGTGCAGTACCAGCAGGAAGTGTTCGTTGCGCACATGCAGGAAGGTTTCCGAACCGCTGATTTCCGCCACCTCGACGGTCACCGCCAGTTCCAGGTCGTCGTCGTTGCTCGGCACCAGGGAGATATGGCTGGGGCGCACACCAAAGCGGAAGTCGCCCTCACCCACCGGGCGCAGGTCGACGTTGAGCGGGAAGTGCACAAAATTGGCAAAGCTGACTTCGTTGCCGGCGATGCGCCCCGGCATCAGGTTGATCGGTGGCTCGGAGAACAATTCGGCGGCCAGCACGGTCTGCGGCTGATGATAGACCTCAGCCGTCTTGCCACTCTGGATCACCCGGCCCTCGTGGAGGATGGTGGTGGTGCCGCCCAGGGCCAGCGCCTCGTTGGGTTCGGTGGTGGCGTAGATGGCGATGGTATGGCGGACCTGGAACAGCTCGCGCATTTCCTGGCGCAGCTCTTCGCGCAGCTTGTAGTCGAGGTTGACCAGGGGCTCGTCGAACAGGATCAGTTCGGCATCCTTGACCAGCGCCCGGGCCATGGCGGTGCGCTGCTGCTGGCCGCCAGACAGTTCCAGCGGATAACGCTTGAGGAACTTGTCGATGCGCAGCATCTGCGCGGTTTCGTGCACCTTGCTCTGGATCAGCTCGGCCGACACCCCGGCCTGACGCAAGGGCGAGGCGATGTTCTCGAACACGGTCATGGTCGGGTAGTTGATGAACTGCTGATAGACCATCGACACGTTGCGCAGGCGCACCGGGCGCTGGGTGACATCGACCCCGTTCATCAGGATGCGCCCGCCATCCGGCTTGTCGAGACCGGCCATCAGCCGCATCAGGCTGGTCTTGCCCGACAGGGTGCGGCCCAGCAGGACGTTGAACGACCCGGGTTCGAAGCGCAGGCTGGCATCATCGATCCAGACCTGGCCCTCGACGGTGCGGCTGACATGCTCCAGCGTTAATGACATGGCTCGGCCTTTTTCTTATTGGAGTCAAGCGACCGAGGTGACAGAGCGACATTCGTGCCAGAAATTCCAAGTGTTTGATCCGCCGTGGGTTTCACGAAAAGGATGAATCTGGCGGGTTCACCGCTGAACAGAAATGAACAACATTGGCAGGACAATTGAACAGTTGCCGAGTTGACTTTGAACAATTGTGAACAACACTCAACCATTACCTCACAGCGTACGTAGGTCCCCTGAAACCGCTGGCGCGGCCCGCGTCCGGCGATCGTGTTTGCCCATAACAAGAACAATAAATGCTTGCCCAGAGACTGCCCGCCATGTCCGCGCCTGCCTCGCCCTTGCCCCACGATGCCATCATCCAGGACTCCTGGCGCCGCTGTCGCGCCTTCGGCCTGCAACATCAAAGCCCCCCGGCCTTCGACCAGCTCCCCGCCGCCGGCATCGCGCGCCTGCTGGAAAGCCAGCACGCGCTGGTGCAGACCACCCACCAGGAAGTGCTGCCCTACTACGAGAACATCCTGAGCAACTCCAATTGCCTGATCATGCTCGCCGACAACCAGGGCCAGGTGCTGACCTCCTGGGGTACCCAGCGTTTTATCGAGCCGAGCCTGAGCCGTGGCTTCAACGCCGGCGCCAGTTGGCGTGAGCAATCCAGCGGCACCAACGCCATCGGTACCGCCCTGGCCTGCGAACAGGCCGTGCACATCGCCCACGATGAGCACTTTCTCAAGGCCAACCGCTTCATGACCGGCTCGGCGGCGCCGATTTTCGATGCCGAGCGGCGGCTGATTGCCGTGCTCGATGTGTCCAGCGACAGCTACCTGCCGCCAGACCACACCCTGGGCATGGTCAAGATGATGAGCCAGACCGTGGAAAACCGACTGATCCTCAATCTGTTCAAGGGGGAGCACTTCCAGTTGGTGTTCAACACCGGCCTGAACAACCTCGACAGTCAATGGGCCGGGCTGCTGATTTTTGATGAAAGCGGCCAGGTGCTCTCGGCCAACCGGCGGGCGGACAACCTGCTGGGCATCAGCTTGTCGCGGGTCAGCATCGACAGCCTGTTCAAGGTGTCGTTGCTGGAGTTGCTCAACCAGCCCGACGGCCTGCCCTTCGCCCTGCAGGCCGCCGGGCGCAACCGTTTCCATTGCCTGCTCAAGCGGCCGTTACAGCGCCCGATGCAGGCCCGGGTATTCGCCCAAGCCCCCCTCCCCGCGCCACAGCCCATCAGCCTAGGCACCCTGCACTTTGGCGACAGCCGCGTGGAAAAGGCCGTGCGCCAGGCCGAGCGCTTATTGGAAAAAGACATTCCCCTGTTGATCCACGGCGAAACGGGGGTGGGCAAGGAAGTCTTCGTCAAGGCGCTGCACCAGGCGAGCTCACGCAGCAAACAGGCATTTATCGCCGTCAACTGCGCGGCGATCCCCGCCGAACTGGTGGAGTCCGAACTATTCGGCTATGAAAAGGGCGCCTTCACCGGCGCCAATCAGAAGGGCAGCATCGGCCTGATCCGCAAGGCCGACAAAGGCACCTTGTTTCTCGACGAAATCGGCGACATGCCACTGCCGACCCAGGCCCGGCTACTGCGGGTACTGCAGGAGCGTTGCGTGCAGCCGGTGGGCAGCAGTGAATTGTTCGCGGTGGACCTGCGCATCATCTCGGCCACCAACCGTTCTTTGCGCGAGCAGGTGCAACTGGGGCGCTTTCGCGAAGACCTGTATTACCGTATCGGCGGCCTGACCCTGGAACTGCCGCCGCTGCGCGAGCGCAGCGACAAGCAGGCGCTGTTCAAGCGTCTGTGGGAACAGCACCGCGAGGCGCTCCAGTGGGCCGGCTTGAGCCCGGAAGTACTGGCCCTGTTCGAACGCCATCCATGGCCCGGCAACCTGCGCCAGGTCAGCAGCGTGATCCAGGTGGCCCTGGCCATGGCCGAAGACCAGCCGGTACGGCCCGAGCATTTACCGGATGATTTTTTTGTCGACCTGGAAATGGAGCCCATCGCGGCGGCTGAGCCGTTGGCAGTGGATGTGAATGACGCCGAGGACTTGAATCGACAGTTGCAGGCGGCCGGGGGGAATATTTCGCACTTGGCACGGCGGCTGGGGGTTAGTCGTAACACCCTCTACAAGCGGCTGCGCCAGTGCGAGAGCTGACCGCTGCGCGGTCAATCGCTAGCAGGCTAGCTCCCACAGGGGAAATTCATTCATCAGGAAAAAGGCCGGCCGGCCGGTAGGCGGCCTCGCCCGCCTTTAGCACTCAACAGGCCGAGCGTCTGCCAATAACGCATCGGGCGTAAAACCTTCGATCAGCGCTTCGCCTTGGTCATATCCAGAGCTTTGTCCGGGCGTCAGCAGCAGGCGTACCCACGCGGGGTGGTTATCGAAGTGGATCAGGCTGATGGGCTCTTTCAAGTCGGCAGGAAACGCCGGCGTGAGGTGGTGATAGTCGCCGGAGCCAACGAAGAAAATTTCCGGGCGCGCATTGGTTGGCAGAAGCCATCTTGCCGGCGATGGCTTCTGCGCGATTTAGCAATGAAGCAACCAGGTGATTCTCAACTGTATGCGTTGATAAACCAGGTGATCATCGGGATAGCCACAATGTCGATCAGCACGGCACCGCACAGCGGCACGATGATGAAGGCTTTGTACGAGAACACTTTGTAATGGTCACAAATGGCGCCCATGTTGGCCACTGCATTGGGCGTCGCGCCCAGCCCGTGACCCATGAAGCCCGCGCACAAAACTGCCGCGTCGTAGTTGCGGCCAAACAGGCGGAACAGGACGAACACGCACAGCAAAATCATGATCACCACCTGCACCACCAGAATCACCAGCAGCGGCAAGCCGAGCTTCTCCAGCTCCCAAAACTTCAGACTCATCATTGCCATCGTCAGGAACATGCCCAGGCACACATCGCCGATAGTGCTGACGGCATGGTCGGGCATCTCGATAACCTGAGCACGGTCATTGAGGTTGCGCAGGATGATCGCGACGAACATGGCGCCCACATAGCTCGGCAACACGATACCCAGATGCTGTTGCAAGCTGGAGCCCAGCCAGAACCCAAGCACCATGATCACCACAATGCAGGTCAACAAGCGCAACAAGGTGGCAGCATCCAGCGCGGGCGGCGCGGTGTGGACCACTTCTTCGAACGCCTTGAGGCTGCCAACGGCTTCGGCCTTGACCACGAGTTTGTTGCGCTCGATCAACCAGCGCGCCAGCGGGCTACCTAGCAAGCCGCCTGCCACCATGCCAAAGGTTGCAGCTGCCAGCGCTGCAGTGGTCGCACCGACCGCACCGAGGTTTTCAGCAATCGGCCCGAAAGCTGCCGCCGCACCAAAACCGCCTTCCAGTGACACCGCGCCAGCCATGATCCCCAACAACGGGTCGATGCCCAGCAGCTTGGCGACACTGACACCCACCACGTTTTGCACCAGCGCCAGGCCCCAGCACGCACCCAGGTAGATAAACAGCAATTTGCCGCCCTTGCGCAGCAAACCCAGGCTACCCCCCAAACCGACAGTGGTGAAAAACGCCACCATCAGCGGGGTTTGCAGGCTGGTGTCGAGGGTCAGGTTGAGCAGTTGCTGATCACGTAACAGCCAGATCACCAAGGCAAAACCAAAACCACCAATCACCGGTGCAGGAACACACAGGTGACGCAGCCAGTAGCTACGTTTTTTCAGTTGGGCACCCAGGCCCAGCAGGAGCAGCGCGAGAGCGAGGGTGCTCAGCGCATCCAGTTCGAATGTCAGCATGGCGAATTTCTCTTTTTCTTATGATTCAACAAGCGGTTTCAGGGATTTACGGAAAAACTTAATCGATCAGGCTGGCGAGCAGACGCGCGCCAATGCGGGCGGTTCGATTGTCGATATCCAGGCCGGGGTTGAGTTCGGCGATGTCGGCCATGCGCAATTTGCCGCTGGCCTTGGCATGACGTATCAGGTGCTCGACGATCTGCATGTCCACGCCATGGGCAGACGGCGCACTGACACCGGGCGCCTGGCTGGCGGGCAGGACATCAAGGCAGATGGTCATGTAGAGGTGATCGACGTCTTGCAAGAACTCATCGATCAGCGCTTCGCAGGCGGGTATGTCCCAGCTGTTCATTTGCCGGTCGAGGCGGTAACGCACATTCAGTCGCTGCGCCTGCTCAAACAGCGCCTGGGTGTTGTTCAACTGGCTGACACCCAGGCAGCAATAGGTGAACGGCATCTGTGCACGCTGGCAGTACTCGGCTATCTGGCGAAAAGGGGTTCCCGAACTGCTTTGTTCACCATGGCGCAGATCAAAGTGGGCATCAAAGTTGAGAACGCCGATTCGCGCATGCGGGGTGGCCTGGCGCAGGTGATCGGCCAGGCCGCTAAAGCTGGCAAAGGCGATTTCATGGCCGCCACCCAACCCCAACGGCAAATGCCCCTGGTTGAGCATATAGCTGACGTGATGAGCGTAAATCTGCTGCGCGCCTTCGAGGTTACTGTCGGTACAGCTCACATCGCCCGCGTCATACAGCGGCGTATGGCCGTGCCACGCCAGGTTGGCCAACGCCTTGCGCAGTGCTGACGGGCCAAGACTGGCGCCGGTGCGTCCTTGATTACGTTTGACTCCTTCATCACAGGCCAGTCCAATCAGTGCTGCACCCGCAGACTGACCCTCGCAGAAGGGCTTGACCCATTGATGCCAGCGCAGCGCAGCCTGCCCTTCGCCAGCGTCGATACGACCTGTCCACAGGGGTATGTCAGAAACAGCAGTCATGCTTGAAACTCCAGTCAAATTCAGTCGAGCCGGGCGCTCAGGCGCAGGGCCACGTCCTGGGTCCAGCGGATCAGGCGTTCACGGCGGGTGTGCGCCCGGAAGGCAGGAGCCATGAGGCTGATGGCGCCTTGCAGGCGATTGCGGCTGTCGAGCAACGGCGCGCTGACACCCCAAATGCCGTCGTCGATTTCACTCACACTCACGGCATACCCGGCAGCGCGGATATCGGCAAAACTGCGTTGGTACGTGGCGACTTCCTCGCTTTCGACGCCTTGCGCCAAAAGAGCCGACAGGCTTTGCGCCTCATCCATATAGGCCAACAGCACTCTCGCCGACGCACCGACCAACAGCGGCTGGGCCAGCCCTTTTTGGTAGCAGCAACGCAGCGGTTGCGGGCTGTCGACCAGCTCGATGCAAATCGCCTGGCCATTGCTGGGCACCATTAACGCCACGCTTTCCTGGCTTTGCTCGGCCAGGCGCTTGAGTTCCGGCTTGGCGAGGGTCACCAGCACGGCTTCGCGGTCGAATTTCTTGGCCAGTTGCAAACAAGTTGGCCCCGGCAAATAGCGACCCTGACCGTTCTCTTCGGCAAGCCCCCAGCGCAGCAGGGTCTTGAGATGGCGATAAGTGCTGCTGAGCGGCTGTGCCAGTTGCTCGGACAGTTGTTTGGCGGAGATCGCCTCGCCGGATTGCCCCAGGGTGACGAGGATTTGCAGCAAGCGATCAGTGGGCGTGTTGTAGTTCATATCGGCCTCATGCTCTTGCGGACATGGTGCACCGAGTTTTCCATTAACTGAAACCAGATTCCCACTGAGTGGGAAAAAACCCGCAGATAACGATCAGCGGCCAGCCCTTAGCCTCACGGTTGATCTGCCGAATCAATGGCTTGCGATGCCAGTCAAAACAAAACCCGCACTAGGCGGGTTTTGTTTTGCAGCGATGACACCACTCAGTCAGCCAGACGCCAGGTCGTACCGCCCTTGCCGTCTTCCAGCACCACGCCCATGGCGGTGAGCTGGTCGCGGATGCGGTCGGATTCGGCCCAGTCTTTAGCGGCACGCGCCGCCAGGCGCGCGGCAATCAAGCCATCGACTTCAGCCGCGTCGACCCGCCCTTCGGCGCCAGCCTGCAGGAAGTCGTCGGCTTCGAGCTGCAGCACACCCAGCACGCTGGCCAGCTCTTTCAAGCGCGCCGCCAGACCGGCCGCCGCCGCGAGATCGCTCTCACGCAGGCGGTTGATCTCGCGCACCATCTCAAACAGCACCGCGCAGGCTTCCGGCGTGCCGAAGTCGTCGTTCATCACTTGGGTGAACCGCTCGACAAAGGCTTCGCCACCGGCCGGTGCCACCTTCGGCAGGCCTTTCAACGCGTGGTAGAAACGCTCCAGGGCGCCCTTGGCGTCCTTGAGGTTGTCTTCCGAGTAGTTGATGGCGCTGCGGTAGTGGCTCGATACCAGCAGGTAACGCACGACTTCCGGGTGGTACTTGTCGAGCACGTCGCGGATGGTGAAGAAGTTGTTCAAGGACTTGGACATCTTCTCGCCATTGATCCGGATCATGCCGCAATGCATCCACGCATTGGCGTAGGTCTTGCCGGTGGCCGCTTCGCTCTGGGCGATTTCGTTCTCGTGGTGCGGGAACTCCAGGTCGCTGCCGCCGCCATGGATGTCGAAGGTCTCGCCCAGGCAGCAGGTGGACATCACCGAGCACTCGATGTGCCAGCCCGGACGCCCGGCGCCCCACGGCGACTCCCAGCTCGGCTCGCCCGGTTTGACGCCCTTCCACAGCACGAAGTCCAGAGGATCGTCCTTGGCTTCGTCGACCTCGATCCGCGCACCAATGCGCAGGTCTTCGATCTTTTTGCGCGACAGCTTGCCGTAGCCCATGAACTTGCCGACGCGGTAGTACACGTCGCCATTGCCCGGGGCGTAGGCGTAACCCTTGTCGATCAGGGTCTGGATCATCGCGTGCATGCCCGGAATGTGATCCGTGGCGCGCGGCTCCATGTCCGGCTTCTGGATGTTCAGGCGCGCTTCGTCTTCGTGCATCGCCGCGATCATGCGCTCGGTCAAGGCTTCGAACGACTCGCCGTTCTCATTGGCCCGATTGATGATCTTGTCGTCGATGTCGGTGATGTTGCGCACGTAGGTCAGGTCGTACCCGCTGAACCGCAACCAGCGGGTCACCAGGTCGAACGCGACCATGCTGCGGCCGTGGCCGAGGTGGCAGTAGTCGTACACGGTCATCCCGCACACGTACATGCGCACCTTGTTGCCATCCAGCGGCTTGAAGACTTCTTTGCTCTTGGTGAGCGTGTTGTAGATCGTTAGCACTTTAGTTCCTTGACTGAATCACTGGCCCCAGGAGTCGCGCAGGGTCACGGTACGGTTGAATACCGGAGCGCCCGGTTTCGAGTCCTTGATATCCGCGCAGAAGTAGCCTTCGCGCTCGAACTGGAAACGGTCTTCCGGCTGTGCATTGCCCAACGAAGGCTCGGCACGACAACCGGTGAGGACTTGCAGTGAGTCGGGGTTGATGTTGTCCAGGAAACTGGCGCTGTCTTCGGCCTTCTCAGGGTTGGCCGAACGGAACAGGCGATCGTACAGGCGCACTTCGCACTCGACGCTGGCAGCGGCCGGCACCCAGTGAACCACACCCTTGACCTTGCGGCCTTCAGGGTTCTTGCCCAGGGTGTCCGGGTCGTAGGAGCAACGCAGTTCGACGATGTTGCCATCGGCGTCCTTGATCGCTTCGTCGGCGCGGATCACGTAGCTGCCGCGCAGGCGCACTTCACCGCCCGGTTCCAGGCGCTTGTAGCCTTTTGGCGGCTCTTCCATGAAGTCTTCACGGTCGATGTAGATTTCCCGGGCGAACGGCAGGACGCGCACGCCCATGTCTTCTTTCGGGTGGCACGGCAGTTCGAGGTTCTCGACCTGACCTTCAGGGTAGTTGCTGATCACCACTTTCAGCGGACGCAACACGCACATGGCGCGCGGGGCGCTGTGGTCGAGGTCGTCGCGGATGCTGAATTCCAGCATGCCGAAGTCGACCACGCCGTCGGAGCGGTTGGTGCCGACCATTTCGCAGAAGTTGCGGATCGATTTTGGCGTGTAGCCACGACGACGGAAGCCCGAGAGGGTCGACATGCGCGGGTCGTCCCAGCCGTTGACGTGCTTTTCATCGACCAACTGCTTGAGCTTGCGCTTGCTGGTGATGGTGTAGTTCAGGTTCAGGCGGCTGAACTCGTACTGGCGCGGCTTGGCCGGCACCGGCAGCGCGTCCAGGAACCACTCGTACAGCGGACGATGGCTTTCGAACTCCAGGGTGCAGATCGAGTGGGTGATGCCTTCGATGGCATCCGACTGACCGTGGGTGAAGTCGTAGTTGGGGTAGATGCACCACTTGTCACCGGTCTGGTGGTGGTGGGCGTGGCGGATGCGGTACATGATCGGGTCGCGCAGGTTCATGTTCGGCGAGGCCATGTCGATCTTGGCCCGCAGCACCCGTGCACCGTCCTGGAACTCGCCGGCTTTCATGCGGGCGAACAGGTCGAGGTTTTCTTCCACGCTGCGCTCACGGAACGGGCTGTTCTTGCCCGGTTCGGTCAGGCTGCCGCGGTATTCCTTGGCTTGCTCAGGGGTCAGGTCGTCCACATAGGCCTTGCCCGCCTTGATCAGCTCGACCGCCCAGTCGTGCAGCTGGTCGAAATACTGCGAGGCATAGCGCACTTCACCGGACCACTGGAAACCCAGCCACTTGACGTCGCTTTCGATGGCGTCGATGTATTCCTGGTCTTCCTTGGCCGGGTTGGTGTCGTCGAAACGCAGGTGCGTAACGCCACCGAACTCCTGGGCCAGGCCGAAGTTCACACAGATCGACTTGGCGTGACCGATGTGCAGGTAACCATTGGGCTCAGGCGGGAAACGGGTGACGATCTGCGTGTGCTTACCCGAGTCCAGGTCCGCCTGGATGATCGGGCGCAGGAAATTGACCGGCACGGCTGGGCCGTTCTTGGAATTCGAGGCAGGGTCGACAGTGGGCTTGCTCATAGGATCCTTGGGCGTACAAGTGCGTGGCCTACATGCAGGCCGGACAAAACAAAGCGGCTATCATAGCCGATGCGGTCAAGTGCCTGACAGAGCAGGCCGGAAAACTGCTGCTTTTAATCGAACTCCAATGAAAAAACAGCCTCGAAATTCGCGCCCGGCACGCTAAACTGCGCACCTTGGCCGACGCTGGCCAAACCGGTTGGGGGCCGTGCTGCCCCGAAACCCACGAATTCCTTAAAGAGTAGCGATCATGACTCAAGTCAAACTGACCACCAACCATGGCGACATCGTCCTGGACCTGAACGCCGAGAAAGCCCCGATCACCGTGGCCAACTTCATCGAGTACGTTAAGGCCGGTCACTACACCAACACCGTGTTCCACCGCGTCATCGGCAACTTCATGATCCAGGGCGGCGGTTTCGAGCCAGGCATGAAGGAAAAGAAAGACAAGCGTCCAAGCATCCAGAACGAAGCGGACAACGGTCTTTCCAACGACAAGTACACCGTGGCCATGGCTCGCACCATGGAGCCGCATTCGGCTTCCGCGCAGTTCTTCATCAACGTGGCGGACAACAGCTTCCTCAACCACAGCGGCAAGAACGTGCAGGGCTGGGGCTACGCGGTATTCGCCAAAGTGACTGCCGGCACTGACGTTGTCGACAAGATCAAGGGCGTTTCCACCACCATGAAGTCCGGCCACCAGGATGTTCCAGCAGAAGACGTGATCATCGAGAAAGCCGAGATCATTGAGTGATACTGCTGATTTCAGACTTACATCTGGAAGAGGAGCGCCCGGACATCACCCGGGCGTTTCTGGATTTGCTCGCCACCCGCGCCCGCGCGGCCAGTGCGCTGTACATACTGGGCGACTTTTTCGAGGCCTGGATTGGCGACGACGCCATGAGCCCTTTCCAACGCTCCATCTGCCAGGCCCTGCGCACCTTGAGCGACAGCGGCACGGCCATCTTTCTGATGCACGGCAATCGCGACTTCCTGCTGGGCAAGGCCTTCTGCAAAGCAGCCGGCTGTACCCTGCTGAAAGACCCGAGTGTGGTGCAACTCGCCGGTGAACCGGTGCTGCTGATGCACGGCGACAGCCTGTGTACCCGCGACATCGGCTACATGAAACTGCGACGCTACCTGCGCAATCCGCTGACGCTGTTCATCCTGCGCCACCTGCCCCTGCGCACTCGCCACGCCCTGGCGCGCAAGTTGCGAAGCGAAAGCCGCACCCAAACCCGCATGAAAGCCAACGACATCGTCGACGTGACCCCCGAGGAAATCCCGCGGATCATGCAGCAATACGGGGTAAAAACCCTGATCCACGGCCACACCCACCGCCCCGCCATCCACAAACTCCAGATCGGCGAACTGGCGGCCAAGCGCATTGTGCTCGGTGACTGGGACCGTCAAGGCTGGGCATTGCAGGTGGACGACCAGGGATTCCAACTGGCCGCGTTCGACTTCCCGGTGGCTGCCTTGCCGCAGCTGTAGGAGCGAGCTTGCTCGCGATAGCAGTGGCTCAGGCACCATCGCTGTTGAATGTGCCGGCCCCATCGCAAGCAAGCTCGCTGCCACATCTATGGATAACCCCCTACAAGCAGGTCGCCAAAGCCGCCAACCGACGCGTGGCAACCCAGCTATCTTGCACCACGTAATACTTCAACACCCCTCCCTGCACATCGATAAACGACTCAGCCGACCGGGTATAAACGGTAAACCCACCACCGTCCACCGGCTCCAGATAACCGCTGGCATCCACCCCAAAGACCGCCTCATCCTGCCAGGCAAACTGCACACACTGGGCAACCACCAGGTCAGCCTTGTTCGAAGCGAGCGTCTTGTAGGGGCTCTGGGTACGGGCCTGATTCATCGTCGATCCCGCACACCCGGCCAGTAACAGCCCCGCCAGTGCCACCATACAAATACGCATCATGCTTCCTTAAATGGGAAAAACGCCGACTCTATCACCCCACACCGCCGTCTCGAAGTGCAAAGGCTCTGCTTTACTTCGAGATAAGGCGCGACAGGCCACGGTTATTCACGCACCCTATCGCGCCATTATGGGCGCCGTGCGCCACGTACTCTTTCTGGAAAGCCAATGACCCCCAACGCCGAGCTGTACAAACCATCCACCGACTACGCTGACAAACTGATCAGCCAGATCGGCCAGACCCCCTCCTGGATTGCCAAGCGCATTGGCGTGACCGATAAACGCATTCGCTACATTCTCGACGGCGAACGCACGGTAAAGGGCGAGACCACGCCGATTCAGATGACCTACACCGAACAGTTTGCCCTTGAGTGCCTGGCGGCCGAAGCCAAGGCCAACCGCAAGAAGACTTCCTGACCAGGATCAAGGCCCGGCCAGGGACTGCGCGTATACTTTCACTTTGACCAGGATGATCCATGGCTCCGATCGAATCGCAACACGAACTGGCGCTGCAACGTTTTCTCAATGCCCATCCGGCACTGCGCGAAGAACTGGACCACCTCAATCCGTTGGCCGCCCAGGCCAAAGGCGAGAGCATGGAACACTTTCGCAGCGAGCGTCTGCATGAAGCCTACGAAGCCGAGGCCGAACGCCTAGGCCTGTTTGCCTGGGAACTGACCTTGCAGTTGACCGCCGCTACCCCCGAGGACTTCGCCGCCCAACGGCTGGAGGTGCACAAGGAGGTGGCGCAGATGGCCGGCATGGACTGGCAGGAATACTGCGAACTGCACGGCCTCGAGCGCTAGCCGATGCTGCCTTCCCCTCCCCATCGCGCCCCCACCAGCGGGCTGTTGCACGTGCAGAAATGGCGTGGCCGGATCGGCCTGTGCCTGGTGGCGAGCCTGTCGGTCCTGGCAGGCATGACCGACGCCATCGGCTTCATGGCCACCGGCGACTTTGTTTCCTTCATGAGCGGCAACACCACACGCCTGGCGGTGGCGATCAGCGACAGTGACTGGCAACTGACCCTGCGCCTGCTGGTGCTGGTGTTGATGTTTATCGTCGGCAACGCCCTGGGTGTGATCGTCAGTCGCATCGGCAGGCGCCACGCCCTGCCCCTGATGCTGAGTATCGCGGCCCTGCTGTGCGGCGCCGCAGCCTGGCCATTGGAAACACAATTCCCGGCATTGCTGGCGGCGATCCTGGCCATGGGCATGCTGAATGCCGCCGTGGAGCAGGTCAACGGCCTGCCGATCGGCCTGACCTACGTCACCGGCGCCCTGTCACGCTTCGGCCGTGGCCTAGGACGCTGGATGCTCGGCGAGCGACGCGCGGGCTGGCGCGTGCAGTTGATCCCCTGGACCGGGATGTTTGCCGGTGCGGTGCTGGGGGCGCTCCTGGAGCATCAGTTCGGCCTGCAAGCGCTGTACGCCAGCGGCCTGTTGGCAGCCGTGCTGGGCATTGTCTCGCTGAAGATTCCGCGTCGCTGGCATCTGGGCTACATGCCGCGCTGAATCGCCCTTCGCCGCACCGCCGATAAAGCATTATCATGGCCGCAGATTTATCGTCAGAGTTCGCCATGAAGTTTGCCATCGCGCTGTTTTCGGCCCCTCACGCCCCCTCCTCGCGCCGCGCCCTGCTGTTTGCCCAGGCCGCGCTGGCCGGCGGGCACCAGATCGTGCGGCTGTTTTTCTATCAGGACGGCGTCTACAACGCTTCGAGCAGCGTCGTCACACCACAGGATGAGCAGGACGTCGCCCAGCAGTGGCGCACCTTCGTCAGTGAGCAGCAACTCGACGGTGTGGTGTGCATTGCCGCCGCCCTGAGACGCGGCGTGCTGGACGAGACCGAGGCCAAGCGCTATCAGCGCAGCGCGATCAATGTCGACGCGCCGTGGCAATTGTCCGGCCTCGGTCAACTGCACGACGCGGTGCAGGACGCCGATCGCCTGATTTGCTTTGGAGGGCCATGAGCCGTGCCTAAATCCCTGTTGATTATCAGCCGCCAGGCCCCCTGGTCCGGCCCCGGTGCCCGTGAAGCACTGGACATCGTGCTGGCCGGCGGCGCCTTCGACCTGCCCATCGGCCTGCTGTTTCTCGATGATGGTGTGTTCCAGCTGGCCAGCCAGCAGAATGCCAAGGCCATCCAGCAAAAAGACCTTAGCGCCAACCTGCAAGCCCTTGGCCTGTTCGGCGTCGAGGACCTCTACGTCTGTGCCGACAGTGCCCACGCACGTGGCTTGCTGGCGCAGGACCTGAGCCTTGATGAGCTGCAGCTATTGGCCGCCGGGCAGATCTCGGCCGTTATTGACCGCTATGACCAGGTTATTACCCTCTGATGTCGACTTTGCATGTGTTGTCTCATTCCCCCTTCTCCGACAACCGGCTGGACAGTTGCCTGCGCCTGCTGGGCGTCAACGATGGCCTGCTGCTTACAGGGGACGCGGTCTATGCCCTGCAACCCGGCAGCGCGCCGTTCAGTCAATTGCAGGATCGGGCTGACGGCCTGTCGCTGTATGTCCTGGAAGAAGACGTCCAGGCCCGGGGCCTGCCAGTGCCGCAGTGGATCAAGCGCCTTGACTACCCGGCCTTCGTCGAACTGTCGATAACCTACGACAAGGTCAACAGCTGGTTATGAACACCCTGACTGTGGGTACACGCCAGATCGCCCTGGACAAAGACGGCTACTTGCTGGACCTGGCGGACTGGTCGGCGCAAGTCGCCGAAGCGCTGGCGGCCAGCGAAGCGCTGACGCTGAGCGCCGAACACTGGGAAATCCTTGAGCTGCTGCGCGGCTTCTACCAGGAGTTCCAGCTGTCGCCGGCAACCCGCCCGCTGATCAAGTACACCGCGCTCAAGCTGGGGCCGGACAAGGGCAACAGCCTGCACCTGAACCGCCTGTTCAAAGGCACTCCCGCCAAACTCGCCGCCAAGCTGGCGGGCCTGCCCAAACCGACGAATTGTCTATGACCGATTTCGCCCCACTGCTGACCGAAACGCCCGCCGAACACCCGTTTGCCCCCTTCGTGCGCATCCTCGGCAAAGGCAAGCGCGGCGCGCGCAGCCTGACCCGCGAGGAAGCCCGCGAAGCCATGGGCATGCTGCTGGACGACAAAGTCGAGGACACCCAGCTCGGCGCCTTCCTGATGCTGTTGCGGCACAAGGAAGAGAGCCCGGAAGAACTGGCGGGCTTCACCCAAGCCCTGCGCGAACGCCTGCACGCTCCCCCCTGGCGGTCGACCTGGACTGGCCGACCTACGCCGGCAAGAAGCGTCACCTGCCGTGGTACCTGCTGGCGGCCAAGTGCCTGGCCCAGAACGGCGTGCGCATCTTCATGCATGGCGGTGGCGCGCACACTGCCGGACGCCTGTACAGCGAGCAACTGCTCGGCGAATTGAACATTGCGTTGTGCCGCAACTGGCAGCAAGTCGGTACGGCACTGGACAACGGTGGCCTGGCGTTCATGCCGCTGATGGACTGGGCACCACAACTGCAAAAGATGATCGACCTGCGCAACACACTCGGCCTGCGCTCACCGATTCATTCGCTGGCGCGGATTCTCAACCCGCTGGGCGCGCGCTGCGGCCTGCAAAGCATTTTCCACCCGGGCTATCAGGCTGTGCATCGCGATGCCAGTGGCTTGCTCGGCGACACGGCGATTGTGGTCAAGGGCGATGGCGGTGAAATCGAGATCAATCCGGATGCCGACAGCCATCTGTATGGCACTGCCGGCGGCGAAAGCTGGGACGAAGAATGGCCACAGCTGTCGGCGCAACGTCACGTCAAGCCGGCCTCGCTGGATATCGAGCACCTGAAAGCGGTGTGGCGTGGTGATGTGGTCGACAGCTATCCGCAAATGGCCCTGATTTCGACCATGGCACTGGCCCTGCGCGGTCTTGGCCAGCCCCGTGAGCAGGCGTTTGAAACCGCCGAACAGTACTGGGCTGCTCGCGACAAATCGATTTAACCGATCATTGACGCCCGATCTTTGCGCTTTTAGTTCGAACTCATCGGAATAGACTCGGCTCCAACGATTATTGGTTTGCGGAGTCTTGAGCATGGGTTTACTCGTTGATGGCCACTGGCAGGACAAGTGGTACGAAAGCAGCAAGGACGGCGCGTTCCAGCGCGAACAGGCGAAGCGCCGCAACTGGGTCACGACTGACGGCCAGCCCGGCCCCAACGGCGAAGGCGGTTTTGGCGCTGAAGCCGGGCGTTATCACCTCTACGTTTCGCTCGCCTGTCCGTGGGCGCATCGCACGTTGATCCTGCGCAAACTCAAAGGCCTGGAAGGTCTGATCGACGTTTCGGTGGTCAGTTGGTTGATGCTGGAAAATGGCTGGACCTTCGACACCACTCTCGGATCAACCGGCGACTCACTCGATCACTTCGACTTCATGCACCAGCGCTACACCGCCGACACGCCCGACTACACCGGTCGCGTCACCGTGCCGGTGCTGTGGGACAAAAAGCTCAAACGCATCGTCAGCAATGAATCGGCGGAGATCATCCGCATGTTCAACAGCGCGTTCGATGATTTGACCGGCAATGACCTGGATTTCTACCCGGCACCGCTGCACGGTGAGATCGATGCGCTGAATGAGCGGATCTATCCGGCCGTGAACAATGGTGTGTATCGCGCCGGGTTTGCCACGTCGCAACAGGCTTATGGCGAGGCGTTCGATGAGGTGTTTGCCGAGCTCGATCACCTGGAGCGTGTCTTGGGCGCAAACCGCTATCTGACGGGGGAGTACCTGACTGAAGCAGATGTGCGCTTGTTCACCACGATGATCCGGTTCGATGCGGTGTACCACGGTCACTTCAAGTGCAACCTGCGGCGGATAGCCGATTACCCGAACCTGTCGAACTGGCTACGCGAACTGTATCAATGGCCGGGGATTGCCGAGACAGTGGACTTTACCCACATCAAGAATCACTACTACGTCAGCCACAAGACCATCAATCCGACGGGGGTGGTGCCAAAAGGACCGCAGCAGGATTTCAACGCGCCCCATGATCGGCAGCGCTTGAATGGCCAGGGGGTTTGGCGCAAGGCCTGATGTTGCAGTTTTTTTGAAGGCCCTATCGCGGGCAAGCCCGCTCCCACAGGGGATTTGTGTCCAGCACAAGTCATCTGTGGGAGCGGGCTTGCCCGCGATATTGGCAACGCGGACTTCAGACTTGCGCCTGCGCCCCTTCAAACCACGCCAGTTTCTCACGCAGTTGCACCACTTCGCCCACGATCACCAGGGTCGGCGCATGCACCTCATGCTCCGCCACCAGGCGTGGCAGGTCGGCCAGGGTGCCGGTGAAGACTCGCTGATTGGCGGTGGTACCCTGCTGGATCAACGCCGCTGGCGTGTCCGCGCCACGGCCGTGCTTGATCAACTGCTCGCAGATCATCGGCAAGCCCACCAGGCCCATGTAGAACACCAGGGTCTGGGCCGGTGCCACCAGGTCGCTCCACGGCAGGTCGCTGGTGCCGTCTTTCAGGTGACCGGTGACGAACCGCACGGACTGTGCGTAGTCACGGTGAGTCAACGGAATCCCGGCGTAGGCCGCACAGCCGCTGGCAGCGGTAATGCCCGGCACCACCTGGAACGGGATGCCCTGGGCCGCCAGCTCTTCGATTTCTTCACCGCCGCGCCCAAAGATGAACGGATCGCCCCCCTTGAGTCGCACCACACGCTTGCCTTGTCGAGCCAGATCCACCAGTTGCTGGTTGATCTGGTCCTGGGGCACGGCGTGATCGGCGCGGCGCTTGCCGACGTAGACCCGCTCGGCGTCGCGCCGACACAGTTCGAGAATGGCCGGCGCCACCAGGCGGTCGTACAACACCACGTCCGCCTGCTGCATCAGGCGTAGGGCGCGGAAGGTCAACAGGTCCGGATCGCCCGGCCCCGCGCCCACCAGATACACCTCGCCGGTGGTCACGCTGGCTTTACCGGCCAGCTTGGCTTGCAGCAGTCGCTCGGCTTCAGCGCCCTGCCCGGCCAGTTGCCGGTCGGCTATCGGGCCCTGGAACACGTCTTCCCAGAAGCCACGGCGTTGCTGCACGTCCGGGAACAGGCCTTTGACCTGGTCACGGAAACGCGCCGCCAACCCCGCCAACTGGCCGTAGGTCGACGGAATCCAGGTTTCGATCTTGGCCCGGATCAGCCGCGCCAGTACCGGTGCATCACCGCCGCTGGACACCGCAATGATCAGCGGCGAACGGTCGACGATCGCCGGGAAGATCACGCTGCACAGGGCAGGCGCATCCACCACATTGACCGGCACGCAACGCCGATGGGCATCGGCGGAGACTTGCGCGTTCAAGGTTTCGTCATCGGTAGCGGCAATGATCAGCCCGCAACCGTCCAGGTCAGATTCCTGATAGCCGCGCCCCAGCAGTTCGCCGCCACTGTTTTGCACCAGCTCACGCAACTGGACTTCGATCTCGGGTGCAACGACCCGCAGCAGTGCACCGGCGTCGGCCAGCAGGCGGGACTTGCGCAAGGCAATCTCCCCCCCACCGACCACCAGCACATGGCTGCCGCGCAGGTTGTGAAACAGCGGCAGATATTTCATTTAGCCGATGACCTCAAGGCCACCCATGTAGGGTTTCAGCACGTCCGGCACGCGGATCGAGCCGTCGGCCTGCTGGTAGTTTTCCAGCACCGCCACCAGGGTCCGACCCACCGCCAGGCCAGAGCCGTTCAAGGTGTGCACCAGCTCAGGCTTGCCGGTTTCCGGGTTACGGAAACGCGCTTGCATGCGCCGGGCCTGGAAATCACCGCAGTTGGAGCACGAGGAAATCTCGCGGTATTTGTCCTGGCTCGGGATCCACACTTCCAGATCGTAGGTCTTGACGGCGCTGAAGCCCATGTCGCCGGTGCACAGCGCCAGGGTGCGGTAAGGCAGTTCCAGCAGTTGCAGGACTTTTTCGGCGTTGGCGGTGAGGCCTTCGAGGGCCTCCATCGAGGTCGACGGCTCGACGATCTGGACCATTTCGACCTTGTCGAACTGGTGCTGGCGAATCATCCCGCGGGTATCGCGACCCGAGGCACCGGCTTCACTGCGAAAGCACGGCGTGTGCGCGACGAATTTGATCGGCAGCAGCTTGGCATCGACGATCTCGCCGGCAACGATGTTGGTCAGCGACACTTCGGCAGTCGGGATCAGGTACAGATCGGCCTCGCCTTCGCGGGTGATCTTGAACAGGTCTTCCTCGAACTTCGGCAACTGGCCAGTGCCTTGCAGGGCCGGCGCTTGCACCAGATAAGGGGTGTAGGCCTCTTCGTAGCCGTGTTCGGTGGTGTGCAGGTTGACCATGAACTGCGCCAGGGCGCGGTGCAGACGGGCAATCGGCCCACGCAGCAGGGCAAAACGGGCGCCGGACAGTTTGGCGGCGGTTTCGAAATCGAGCCAGCCGAACTTCTCGCCGAGGGCGACGTGGTCCTTGACCTCGAAATCGAAGGTGGCCGGGGTGCCCCAGCGACGCACTTCGACGTTGCCGTCTTCGTCTGCGCCTACCGGCACCGACTCATGGGGCAGGTTCGGCAGGCCCAGCAGGATAGCATCCAGCTCGGTCTGGATCGCGTCCAGCTCAACCTTGCCGGCCCCCAGTTCGCTGGCCATGCGCTCGACGTCCGCCATCAACGGCGCGATGTCTTCGCCGCGTTGCTTGGCCTGACCGATGGATTTGGAGCGCGCATTACGTTCAGCCTGCAGTGCTTCGGTGCGGGTCTGGACGGTCTTGCGCTGTTCTTCCAGCGCTTCGATGCGCGCAACATCCAGCACAAAACCGCGGGATGCCAGGCGGTCCGCTACGTCCTGAAGGTTGCTACGTAACAGTTTGGAATCGAGCATGTCGGTCTCTCGTTTATCAAAGTTTGGTCAGGGACAGGCCAGCCCAGGTCGCGAGCAGCCCGCCGAATACGCTGATGGCCGCATAGCCCAGGGCCAGCGGTACTTGCCCGCTTTCCAGCAAGCGCACCGTATCCAGTGAAAAGGATGAAAAAGTCGTCAGGCCGCCAAGAAAGCCAACCATCAACCCGGCGCGCACCTCCAGGGGTACTTCCGGGCGAGTCAAAAACAGGCCGTACAAAATGCCGATCAGCAGACAGCCCACGATATTAACGGCCAGCGTCGCGCTATAGAAGTGCCGCGGCCAATTGGCGTTGATCCAGTTGCCGGTGGCAAAGCGCAGCAAGGTGCCGGTTATACCGCCCAACGAGACGGCGGCGATCAGGGCAATCATGTTTTTCTCCGCTGCCGGGGGCTCAGGCGGTCGAGCTGCGCCAGGTGATTGAGCTTCTCGCCGATCTTCAATTCCAGGCCGCGCGGCACCGGCCGGTAGAACGCCTGGGGCTCGAGGGCGTCGGGGAAGTAGTCTTCGCCAGCGGCGTAGGCATCCGGTTCATCGTGGGCGTAACGGTACTCGTCGCCGTAGCCCAGCTGCTTCATCAACTTGGTCGGGGCGTTGCGCAGGTGCAGCGGGACTTCCAGCGAGCCATGCTCGGCGGCACTGCGCATGGCGGCCTTGAAGCCCATGTACACCGCGTTGCTTTTCGGCGCACACGCCAGGTAGGTAATGGCCTGGGCCACCGCCAACTCGCCCTCGGGACTGCCGAGGCGCTCCTGCACATCCCAGGCCGCCAGACACAGGCTCAGCGCCCGCGGATCGGCATTGCCGATGTCTTCGCTGGCCATCCGCACCACGCGCCGGGCCAGGTACAGCGGGTCGCAGCCACCGTCGAGCATGCGGGCGAACCAGTACAAGGCACCATCGGGATTGGAGCCGCGTACCGATTTGTGCAGCGCGGAAATCTGGTCGTAGAAGGCCTCGCCGCCCTTGTCGAAGCGGCGCCGAGTGTCACCCAGCAGGCTTTGCAGCAGGTCGACACCGATCTCGCTGTTATCTTCGGCCAGGTCGGAGGCGTTCTCCAGCAGATTGAGCAAGCGTCGGCCGTCGCCATCCGCTGCCGACAGCAACATCTGGAAGCCCTCGTCGCTGAGGCTCAGTTGACGTTTGCCAAGGCCGCGTTCTTCCGTCAGCGCGCGCTGTACCAGCTTGTTCAGCGCCACCTCGTCGAGGCTCTTGAGCACGTAGACCCGGGCCCGGGACAGCAAGGCGTTGTTCAGCTCGAAGGAGGGGTTCTCGGTGGTCGCACCGATGAAAATCAGCGTGCCATCTTCCACGTACGGCAAGAAGGCGTCCTGCTGCGACTTGTTGAAGCGATGCACTTCGTCGACGAACAGGATGGTGCGGCGGCCGTATTGCCCAGCCTGCTGCTTGGCCACTTCCACCGCCTGGCGGATCTCCTTGACCCCGGCCAGCACCGCCGAAACCGTTTCAAAGTGAGCATCCGAGACTTCCGCGAGCAAGCGCGCCAGGGTGGTCTTGCCCACGCCCGGCGGCCCCCAGAAGATCATCGAATGCAGGGCACCCTGCTCCAACGCCTCGCGCAAGGGCTTGCCGCGGGCCAGCAGGTGTTCCTGGCCGACGTACTCATCCAGGTTCGCCGCGCGCAAGCGAGCGGCCAGTGGCTGAGCGATCGGGGCACTTCGAAACAGATCCATGACTACGTTTGAAACCTCACTGGGGCCTGACGTCGATGTGCTTAACAACACAATCCCTGTAGGAGCGGGCTCGCCCGCGAAAGCGGCGCATCAGTCACATCAATGCTGGATGTGCCGACGCCATCGCGGGCGCTTTGCGGCTGGTTATTCCTGGATCACATCGGCACCCTTGGGGATGTCGAACTTGAACTTGGACGCCGGGATCGGTTCGTTGGCTTTCACGCCAGTGAACAGGATGTTGGTGCGCTGGCCGACGCTGTCGATCAGTTGCATGTCGTTGACCAGGCCGTTACGGAACGACAGGCGCAGATTGTCGAACAGGGTGTCCTTGGTTTTCGGCTTGAGGGTGAAATCGATCACGCCGCCGGCTTCCTTGGCACTGATGTCGAAACTCTGGCTGATCTTCGACACATCACCGGAGAGCAGCAGCGCCGGGGTCTGGGTCAGGCGCTGGTCGAGGGTCTTGATGGTGACCTGCTCCAGGTCCGGGTCCCACAGGGAGACCTTCTTGCCATCGGAGACCATCAACTGCTCCTGCGGCGCATCGGTGTGCCAGTAGAACAGGCCCGGACGCTGCAGCGACATCTGGCCGGTGGTTTCCTGCAACTGGGTACCGCTGCCGTCGAGGGTCAGCTGGGAGAAACGCGCGCTCAGGGTCTGGGACTTTTCCAGCAGTTGAGTCAAACGCGCCACGTCCTTTTCATCGGCATGGGCCGAGAGGGTGGTGAAAGCCAGTACCGGCAACAGCAACATGCGGATAAGACGCATGGGAGTCCTCATAGAGATTCGTTTGAATGACGCGCCGCGTGAGGTCACGCGGCACTGATCAGTCGCGCACCGGGCCAGGGGCCAGGACTTCACGCGAGCCGTTGGTATTCATGGAGGTCACGACCCCGGCCATTTCCATGGCTTCAATCATGCGCGCCGCGCGGTTGTAGCCGATCTTGAGTTTGCGCTGCACCGCCGAGATGGACGCGCGACGGCTTTCGAGCACGAACTGCACGGCTTCGTCGTAGAGCGCATCGGTTTCGGCGTCATCATCACCACCGCCGCCGCCATTTTCAAAGCCGCTGCCGGCTTCTTCGACACCGGCGAGGATGTCGTCGTTGTATTCCGGAGCGCCGCGCAGTTTCCAGGCCTCCACCACCCGGTGAACCTCGTCATCGGAAACGAACGCACCGTGCACCCGGATTGGCAGGCTGGTGCCAGGCGGCATGTAGAGCATGTCACCGTGACCCAACAGTTGCTCGGCGCCGCCCTGGTCGATGATGGTCCGCGAGTCGATCTTGCTCGATACCTGGAACGCCATGCGCGTCGGGATGTTGGCCTTGATCAGACCGGTGATCACATCCACCGACGGACGCTGGGTCGCGAGAATCAGGTGGATACCGGCCGCCCGGGCTTTCTGCGCGATACGGGCGATGAGTTCTTCAACCTTCTTGCCAACGATCATCATCATGTCGGCGAATTCGTCGACCACCACCACGATGGTCGGCAGCTTGGTCAGCAGCGGTGCTTCGTCGTGAATGCTTTCGCGGTTGTACAACGGGTCGGTCAACGGTGTGCCGGCCTCTTGCGCCTCGCGCACCTTCTGGTTGAAGCCGGACAGGTTACGCACCCCCATCTTGGCCATCAGCTTGTAGCGCCGCTCCATCTCGGCCACGCTCCAGCGCAGGGCGTTGGCCGCGTCCTTCATGTCGGTGACCACCGGGCACAGCAGGTGCGGAATGCCTTCGTAGATCGACAACTCGAGCATTTTCGGGTCGATCATGATCAATTTGGCGTCTTCCGGGCCGGACTTGAACAGGATCGACAGGATCATCGCGTTGACCCCCACCGACTTACCGGAACCGGTGGTACCGGCCACCAGCAGGTGAGGCATTTTTGCCAGGTCGGTGATGATCGGCTTGCCGCCGATGTCGTGGCCCAGGGCCAGGGTCACTGGCGACTTGAAGTTGTCGTATTCCGGGGTCGACAGCACTTCGGAGAAGCGCACGATCTGCCGGTCTTCGTTGGGAATCTCGATACCGACCGTGGTCTTGCCCGGAATCACTTCCACCACCCGCACACTGGTCACTGCCAGCGAACGCGCGAGGTCTTTGGCCAGGTTGGAAATACGGCTGACCTTGACCCCCGCCGCGGGCTGGATTTCGTAGCGGGTAATCACCGGGCCCGGGTGAATCGAGTCCACCGAGACCTCGACCCCGAATTCCTTGAGTTTGATTTCCAGCAGATGCCCTACCGCCGCCAGCGATTCAGGCGAATAGTTGAGTTGTTTCTTTTCCGCCGGGTCGAGGATCGAGATCGGCGGCAAGGTGCCTTCCACGGCGCTGTCGACGAACAACGGCGCCTGTTTCTCTTTCTCGACGCGCTTGCTCGGGGCAGCGGGTTTCGGTGGTGCCGGGGCGATGACTGGCGGGACCTGTTTCTCGCGTTCGGACATGTGCTTGCTCAGGGCCTGCTCGCGCTCGATCAAGCGCTCCTTGACCTTGGCCTGCTCGCGTTTGTCGGTCACGGTCGGTGCCACTACGTCATGCACCCGATCATCCACTTCACGCAGTTGTGCAACCAGTTGCTTGCGCTCGGTACGCGCGGCCCACCAGCGATTGGCGGCGCCCTGGAACAGTTCGAACAGGTCGAGGGTGATCTTGCCGGTGAGGTCCATCACCTTGAACCACGACAGGTCGGTAAACACGGTCAGGCCGAACAGGAACAGGGCGATGAACATCAGGGTGCTGCCCTGGATGTTCAGTGCATTCTTGGCCAGGTCGCCCAGGCTTTCACCCAGCGCGCCACCGGCACCGGCCGGCAAGCCGGTGGGGGCATGGAAATGGATGTGGGCCAGGGCCGCGCCCGACAACACCAGGAACACCAGGCCGATCAGGCGCCAGGAGAACAGCCAGCCGCTCCACTCCCACGGATCGTGGCGCTGGCGGAAGATCTGATAGGTCTTGATCGCCAGCAACAGCGGGAAGATATAGGCGAAATACCCCAGCACCATGAACAGGATGTCGGCGCTGTAGGAGCCCGCCGGGCCGCCGAAGTTCTGCACGTCGTCGATCTTGCTGTTGTGGCTCCAGCCCGGATCGTCCTTGCCGTAGGTCAGCAAGGCCATCATTAGGAACAGGCACAGGGCCCCGATGGCAATCAACGCACCTTCCTTGAGTCGGTAGTGCAGGTGTTGACGCCAAAGCGGAACGACTGGTTTAGGTGCTGCGGTGGATTTCTTCAAAACGCTTCTTTTCCTGCGCCAGGGGCGCGTCCATCTGTTGAATGACTATAAAAAACTGCCCAATCCAGGCAGGTAAAAAAGTGTACAGGCGCAACTGGGACTACTTTTAACACTGCGCCCGGGTTTTTATAAACACGGCACGCTGTGCTTTTTTGCGTAAGACATTGTTACAGCGTTGCATTGTACGGGTTTGTACGGCCGATGACATGCTTCAAGTCCATGGCTACAGCATAGCCAGAAGTCTCTGGCGTGCGATTCAATTTGAGCATGCATTGTCTTTTGTGACAAAGGCTTATGAGGTGTTTTTATGAGCGATGCGAAGCATTCACGCCTGATCATTCTGGGTTCCGGTCCTGCCGGTTACAGCGCTGCCGTTTATGCCGCCCGCGCCAACCTCAAACCCGTGGTTATCACCGGTATGCAGGCCGGTGGCCAGCTCACCACCACGGTCGAAGTCGACAACTGGCCCGGTGACGTCGAAGGCCTCACCGGCCCGGCACTCATGGAGCGCATGCAAAAACACGCCGAGCGTTTTGATACACAGATCGTCTACGACCACATCCATACCGCCAAGTTGCAGCAGCGCCCGTTCCAGCTGATTGGCGACAGCGCCACCTATACCTGCGATGCGTTGATCATCGCGACTGGCGCCTCGGCGCAGTACCTTGGCCTGCCGTCGGAAGAGGCCTTTGCCGGCAAGGGGGTCTCGGCGTGCGCGACCTGCGACGGGTTCTTCTACCGCAACCAGGTGGTCGCCGTGGTGGGTGGTGGCAATACGGCGGTTGAAGAGGCGTTGTATCTGTCCAACATTGCAAAGGAAGTGCACCTGATTCACCGCCGCGATAAGTTGCGCTCGGAAAAGATCCTCCAGGACAAACTGTTCGAAAAAGCCGCCAACGGTAATATCCGCCTGCACTGGAACCAGAACCTGGACGAAGTCCTCGGTGATGCCAGCGGCGTGACCGGCGCCCGCCTGCGGGACAGTCTCACCGGGCAAACCCGCGAACTGCCCCTGGCCGGGGTCTTCATTGCCATTGGCCATAAACCCAATACCGAGCTGTTCCAGGGCCAACTGCCGATGCATGATGGCTACTTGAGGGTCGAGGGTGGAAGTGAAGGTAACGCCACCGCCACCGCGATTGCCGGGGTGTTTGCCGCCGGCGATGTGGCCGACCATGTGTACCGCCAGGCGGTGACTTCTGCCGGCGCGGGTTGCATGGCGGCGCTGGACGCTGAAAAATACCTCGACGACAACTGACTCGGATGATGGGCGGCAGCCCGGCGCTGCCGCTGCCCTCCCCTACTGCAAGCTGGATACCATGCTGACCTGGTTACAACGCGACTCCCTGAATTTCCCTCCGCTGGAAAAAGCCATGCGCGAGCCCAACGGCCTGCTCGCCGCCGGGGGCGACCTGTCTGCCGATCGCCTGGTCCAAGCCTACCGTCACGGTTGCTTCCCCTGGTTTTCCGAAGGCCAGCCGATCCTGTGGTGGTCCCCGGATCCGCGCACGGTGTTGTTTCCCGACGAACTGCATATCTCGCGCAGCCTCGGCAAACTGCTGCGACAACAGCGCTACCGGGTGACGTTCGACCAGGACTTCGCCGCGGTGATCAGCGCCTGCGCAGCGCCCCGGGACTATGCCGACGGCACCTGGATCACCGGCGCCATGCAGGACGCCTACCGGGAACTGCATGCCCGTGGCCACGCCCACAGCGTCGAAGTCTGGGACCAGGACATGCTGGTGGGCGGCTTGTACGGCCTAGCCATGGGCCAGCTGTTTTTCGGCGAGTCGATGTTCAGCCGCGCCGACAACGCCTCCAAAGTGGGCTTTGCGAGCCTGGTGCAGCACCTCAGGGAGGCAGGTTTTGTCCTCATCGACTGCCAGATGCCCACCGACCACCTGCACAGCCTGGGAGCCCGCTCGATCCCGCGCCGGGAGTTTGCCGATTATCTGGCCCGCCACCTCGATCAGCCCAACCGCGCCACATGGGTTTATCAGGCGACTTTGACGCCTGTGGCTTACACTTAATTGAACGGCTTACCCCCGAGGGTTGATCCATGACCGAGTTGGCGCGTCTCAAGTTTTATGCCACTCAACCCCATTCCTGCAGTTATCTGCCGCAGGAGCAGGCGACCACGCTGTTCCTCGATCCTAGCCAGCCCATGGATGTGCATGTCTACGCAGACCTGTCGGAAATGGGTTTTCGGCGCAGCGGCGATCACCTGTACCGGCCCCATTGCCAGAACTGCAATGCGTGTGTGCCTGCGCGCATCCCGGTGGCGCAATTTACCCCCAACCGGCAGCAGAAACGCATTTTCAAGCGCAACGCCGATTTGCAGGTACGCCCAGCCAAACCAGGGTTCAGCGAAGAATACTTCGACCTTTACCAGCGCTACATCGAACAGCGGCATGCCGATGGCGACATGTACCCACCCAGTCGCGATCAATTTTCCACCTTCCTGGTGCGCGACCTGCCCTTTTCCCGGTTCTATGAGTTCCGCCTGGAGGGCCGACTGCTGGCCATTGCCGTGACCGACCTGCTGCCCAACGGTTTATCCGCGGTCTACACCTTCTACGAACCTGCAGAAGAGCGCCGCAGCCTGGGGCGCTACGCGATCCTCTGGCAAATCGGCGAAGCCAGCCGCCTGGGGCTGGATGCGGTGTACCTGGGGTACTGGATCAAGAACTGCAAAAAAATGAACTACAAGACCCAATATCGCCCCATAGAGCTGCTGATTAATCAGCGCTGGGTGGTTCTGAACTAGGGTCAACCCTAAAGCCCTTGGCTTAAACCCCATTTTTCGGGCACAATGCACGCCGCTTTTGCCTGGCGCAGTTGCACCGGGCCATTCATTGGACACCGAGGGCTTTACTGCATGTCGAAAGAAGACAGCTTCGAAATGGAAGGCACTGTCGTCGACACCCTGCCCAACACCATGTTTCGTGTGGAGTTGGAAAATGGGCACGTCGTAACCGCGCATATCTCCGGCAAGATGCGCAAGAACTACATTCGTATTCTTACCGGTGACAAAGTGCGCGTCGAGCTGACGCCCTATGACTTGAGCAAAGGGCGCATCACTTACCGCGCTCGCTAATCAAGTCAATACAAAACGCCCGGTTTATGCCGGGCGTTTTTGTTTGCGCCTTGTTTGTCTTTAGCTTTTTGAGCATATCCGTTGCTGCGGTTAAGGCCTCTGGCGGGTTCGCTTCTACAGCGACTCACTTTTCCAGACGCCGAAAAGCAAAAAGGCGCCTCCCGGCGCCTTTTTGCTTTACCACAATCAACCGTCAGGCCATTTCCGCCGTGGTCTCGAAATCGAAGGTCAGCTCGCCGTCCTTGATATCGATATGCACCACCCCACCATGATCGGCCAACTCGCCAAACAGGATTTCCTCCGCTAGCGGACGCTTGATCTTGTCCTGGATCAAGCGAGCCATCGGACGAGCGCCCATTGCCGAGTCGTAGCCACCTGCCGCCAACCAGCTGCGTGCGGCATCGGTCACTTCCAGCTGTACGCGCTTGTCTTCCAACTGCGCTTGAAGCTCGGTAAGGAACTTGTCCACCACACTTTTGATGACCTCATGACTGAGGCGACCAAACTGGATAATGGTGTCCAGACGGTTACGGAACTCCGGCGTGAAGCTCTTCTTGATCACTTCCATCGCATCGGACGAGTGGTCCTGATGGGTGAAGCCGATCGACGCACGGGCTGCAGTTTCGGCGCCGGCGTTGGTCGTCATGATCACGATCACGTTGCGGAAGTCAGCCTTGCGCCCGTTGTTATCGGTGAGCGTACCGTGGTCCATGACCTGCAGCAGCAGGTTGAAGACTTCCGGGTGCGCCTTCTCGATCTCATCGAGCAACAACACGCAATGCGGCTGTTTGGTGATGGCTTCGGTCAACAGACCGCCCTGGTCGAACCCGACGTAACCCGGTGGCGCACCGATCAGACGCGATACGGTGTGACGCTCCATGTACTCGGACATGTCGAACCGCACCAGCTCGATCCCCAGCGCCTTCGCCAGTTGGCGAGCCGCTTCGGTCTTGCCGACACCGGTCGGACCTGCGAACAGGAACGAACCCACTGGCTTGTCCGGCGACTTGAGACCAGCACGGGACAGTTTGATCGCAGTCGACAGCGAGTCGATCGCGGCATCCTGGCCAAATACCGTCAGCTTGAGGTCACGCTCAAGGTTGCGCAGCAGCTCCTTGTCGGAACTGGTGACATGCTTGGGCGGAATCCGCGCGATTTTCGCCACGATGTCCTCAACCTGAGGCACTTCGATGCGTTTTACGCGCTTCTCGACCGGCTGCAGACGCTGGTAGGCGCCCGCCTCGTCGATGACGTCGATGGCCTTGTCCGGCATGTGCCGGTCGTTGATGTAGCGCGAGGCCAGTTCGGCAGCGGCGCGCAAGGCTTCATCACTGTATTCGATGTTGTGGTGCGCCTCGAAACGCCCCTTGAGGCCGCGCAGGATGCCAATGGTGTCCTCCACCGAAGGCTCCGAGACATCGACCTTCTGGAAACGTCGTGCCAGGGCGCGGTCTTTTTCGAAGATCCCGCGAAATTCCTGGAAAGTGGTCGAACCGATGCAGCGGATATCACCCGACGACAGCAGCGGCTTGAGCAGGTTCGAAGCGTCCATGACGCCGCCAGAGGCAGCACCCGCACCAATGATGGTGTGGATTTCGTCGATGAACAGAATGGCCTGTGGACGTTTTTTCAGTTCATTGAGCAGCGCCTTGAAACGCTTCTCGAAATCGCCGCGGTACTTGGTACCGGCCAGCAGTGCACCGAGATCCAGGGAGTAGACCACGGCATTGGCCAACAGATCAGGTACCTGGTTATCGACAATGCGCTTGGCCAGGCCTTCGGCAATCGCGGTTTTACCCACGCCTGCCTCGCCCACCAACAACGGGTTGTTCTTGCGCCGGCGCGCGAGAATCTGCGCCACTCGCTCAACTTCCATTTCACGCCCGACCAGCGGGTCGATACGACCCTGGCGTGCCAGTTCGTTGAGGTTGCTGGCATAAGCGTCCAGCGGATTGCTTGAAGAAGAAGATTCACCACCCTCTTCGTCCTGCATATCTTGCTCACCTTCAGAGTGATCGCCATGCCCTGGCACCTTGGAAATGCCATGGGCGATGTAGTTGACGACATCGATGCGGGCAACGCTCTGCTGTTTCAGCAGGAACACCGCCTGACTCTCTTGCTCACTGAAGATTGCGACCAGCACGTTGGCGCCGGTCACTTCACGCTTGCCCGAGCTCTGCACATGGAAGACAGCACGTTGCAGCACACGCTGGAAGCCCAGGGTTGGCTGGGTTTCACGATCCTCGTCATGAACGGGGATCAAAGGCGTGGTGGAGTCGATGAACTCCTGCAGGTCGTGCTTGAGTTTGTCGAGGTTTGCGCCGCAGGCACGCAAAACGGTGGCGGCTGCCTCATTATCCAATAGAGCCAACAGGAGGTGTTCGACGGTCATGAACTCATGACGTTTCGAACGCGCCTCCTTGAAGGCGAGATTGAGGGTGACTTCGAGCTCGCGGTTTAACATAGCTTCACCTCATACCCAAGTGGTCGGCGTTAACCGTCCTTCTCGATTTCACAGAGTAGCGGATGCTGGCTTTCCCTGGCGTACTGGTTGACCTGCATGGCCTTGGTCTCGGCGATGTCGCGGGTAAACAATCCACATACTGCCCGTCCTTCTGTGTGGACGGCCAGCATTACCTTGGTCGCCAGCTCACGATTCAGGTTAAAAAACACCTCGAGCACTTCGACGACGAAATCCATCGGTGTGTAGTCATCATTGAACAAAACCACCTTGTACATCGGCGGTGCCTGTAAGGCAGGCTTTGCCTCCTGTACAGCAATGCCTGCGGAATCGTCGTCGTGTGAATCCGGGCGATCCTGATTGAATGTTAGTCGAATCTGGCTGATTGCATGCATGGAAAGAAAGGTTCGTCAGTTGAGCTGAATACAGTGGTGGGGGCGGTCCCAGAGCTTTTCAACTCTGACTGTCCGGTCGCCTTGACTATCGGCAAATCAGTGTTACAACCAATAGAGCCCACAGTGGGTAAAAAAGGTCCGTGCCGTCAAACCCTATTTGCAGGATTTGACCAGGATCAACTGGATGATACTCCAGTGATGGAGTCTGTTGCAGAGGGAGTTGGGTATGTCAGGCGTCAAGATCAATGGCAAGGTCAAGTGGTTCAACAATGCCAAGGGTTACGGTTTCATCATCGAAGACGGCAAAACGGAAGATCTGTTCGCCCACTTCTCGGCGATCCAGATGGAGGGCTACAAGACCTTGAAGGCCGGCCAAGCGGTGAGCTTCGAGATCATCCAGGGCCCCAAGGGCCTGCACGCCGTGAATATCGGCGCCGCCACAGAAACCAGCGCAATCGACACCTCCCCGCAGGAACACCCCGTTACCGCCTGAGACCCCTACCGACTGCAGGTTTCCCACAAAAAAACCGCCCGGCTCAATCACTTGAGCCGGGCGGTTTGTGTTTAATGCCGCTCAGCTCACATGTGCGAGATCAGGGCATCACCAAACGCCGAAGAAGACAGCAGCTTGGCGCCTTCCATCAGGCGTTCGAAGTCATAGGTCACGGTCTTGGCCGAGATGGCGCCGTTGGTGCCCTTGATGATCAGGTCGGCCGCTTCGGTCCAGCCCATGTGACGCAGCATCATTTCTGCGGAAAGGATCAGCGAACCCGGGTTGACCTGGTCCTTGCCGGCGTACTTGGGTGCGGTACCGTGGGTGGCTTCGAACATGGCCACGGTGTCGGACAGGTTGGCACCTGGCGCGATACCGATACCGCCGACTTCAGCCGCCAGGGCGTCGGACAGGTAGTCGCCGTTCAGGTTCAGGGTCGCGATCACGTCGTATTCCGCCGGGCGCAGCAGGATCTGCTGGAGCATGGCATCGGCGATGGCATCCTTGACGATGACGTTCTTGCCGGTTTTCGGGTTCTTGAACTGCATCCACGGACCGCCGTCGAGCAGGGTCGCGCCGAACTCTTCGGCCGCCACTTCGTAGGCCCACTCCTTGAAGGCACCTTCGGTGAACTTCATGATGTTGCCTTTGTGGACGATGGTCAGCGAGTCGCGATCATTGTCGACCACATATTGCAGGGCCTTGCGCGCCAGACGCTTGGTGCCTTCCAGGGAAACCGGCTTGACGCCGATGCCGCAGTTTTCGTCGAAACGAATCTTGGTGACACCCATTTCCTCTTTCAGGAACTTGATGACCTTGGTCGCTTCCGGCGAACCGGCTTTCCACTCGATACCGGCGTAGATGTCTTCCGAGTTCTCACGGAAGATGGTCATGTCGACGTCACCTGGCTTCTTCACCGGGCTCGGTACACCTTCGAACCAGCGCACCGGGCGCAGGCACACATACAGGTCCAGCTGCTGACGCAGTGCAACGTTGAGGGAACGGATACCGCCACCGACCGGCGTGGTCAGCGGGCCCTTGATGGAAACCACGTAATCCTTGACTGCGTCCAGGGTTTCCTGAGGCAGCCAGGTGTCCTGATCGTAAACCTGAGTCGCTTTTTCCCCGGCATACACTTCCATCCAGGAAATCTTGCGTTCGCCGCCGTAAGCCTTCTTAACAGCAGCATCGACAACCTTGATCATGACCGGGCTGATATCAACACCAATACCATCACCTTCAATGAAAGGGATGATCGGGTTGTTAGGAACATTGAGAGAATGGTCTGCATTGACGGTGATTTTGTCGCCGACTGCTGGAACCTGAATCTTCTTGTATCCCATGCTGAACTCCGTTGTGTGGATTGAACATCTGGCTGCGTTCGAGCGTACCCCAGTTGAATCTGCACGGGAACCTCATGTTCCACTGATCTGCCGCCAAGCTACCCAGTTCGCGGCCTACAAGCATGAAAGCAAAGGGGAAACTGCCAAACTCAAGCACGTGGAGCGACTCTACGCCGCAGCACCGGGTGCGACCTTTAGACCAATGGACGAGACCAGAGGTGTATGAACCATCGGCGTTTTGCCAGCTACCTATGTATAATGCCGCCGCTGACCACAGAGTCACGACGGCCGAGCCCTCTACTACAAGAGTTTCGGCCCGAAAAGCCGGGTTGTTACCGCAACCCGAGCGCTTGACGCTCGACTGATGCACCCAACATCACCGCGACGAAATCTCGACATTCGGCTCATGGATGACTTTGAACGAACGCGCTTACCCGGCGCCCCTCGAATTTCCGCGCACGCTTTTAGCAAAGAAGAGAGTTAATCCGAATATGCCCACCCGCTCGAAGATCATCTACACCTTCACCGACGAAGCTCCCGCCCTCGCCACCTATTCCCTGCTCCCGATCGTAGAAGCCTTTACCGCTTCCGCCGATATTGCCGTGGAAACCCGCGATATCTCCCTTGCAGGGCGCATCCTGGCAAGCTTCCCCGAGCAACTGGGTGACAAAGCCGTAGCCGACCACCTCGCCGAACTGGGCGCCCTGGCCGTTACGCCTGAAGCCAACATCATCAAGCTGCCGAACATCAGTGCTTCGGTACCGCAACTGCAAGCCGCGATCAAAGAACTGCAAGCCCAGGGCTATGCACTGCCGGACTACCCGGAAACCGTGACCAGCGATGCCGACAAAGACGCCAAGGCTCGTTACGACAAGGTCAAGGGGAGCGCGGTAAACCCGGTTCTGCGCGAAGGCAACTCCGACCGCCGCGCGCCGCTGTCGGTCAAGAACTACGCTCGCAAGCACCCGCACAAGATGGGCGCCTGGGCCAAGGACTCCAAGTCCCACGTTGCGCACATGAGCACCGGCGATTTCTACGGCAGCGAAAAGGCCGCCCTGATCGACGCCGCTGACGCCGTGAAAATCGAACTGATCGCCCAGGACGGCACCTCCACCGTCCTGAAGGCAAAGACCACCGTACAAGCCGGTGAGATCCTCGATTGCGCGGTCATGAGCAAAAACGCCCTGCGCAGCTTCATCGCCGCCGAGATCGAAGACGCCAAGGCCAAGGGCGTGCTGCTGTCGGTCCACCTCAAAGCCACCATGATGAAGGTTTCCGACCCGATCATGTTCGGCCAGATCGTTGCCGAGTTCTATAAAGACGCCCTGGCCAAGCACGCAGACGTGCTGGCACAGATCGGCTTCAACCTGAACAACGGCATCGGCGACCTGTACGCTCGCATCAAGGCCCTGCCGGCCGACCAGCAAGCGCAGATCGAAGCTGACATCCAGGCGGTCTACGCCGCTCGCCCTTCCCTGGCGATGGTCAACTCCGACAAAGGCATCACCAACCTGCACGTGCCAAGCGACGTGATCGTCGACGCATCGATGCCGGCCATGATCCGTGACTCCGGCAAAATGTGGGGCACCGACGGTCAACTGCACGACACCAAGGCCGTGATCCCGGATCGCTGCTACGCCACCATCTACCAGGCAGTGATTGAAGACTGCAAGGTCAATGGCGCCTTCGACCCAACCACCATGGGCAGCGTGCCAAACGTTGGCCTGATGGCGAAGAAAGCCGAAGAGTACGGCTCCCACGACAAGACCTTCCAGATCAAGGCTGACGGTGTGGTTCGTGTTTCCGACAGCGCTGGCCGCACCCTACTGGAGCAACCGGTTGAAGCCGGCGACATCTTCCGCATGTGCCAGACCAAGGACGCGCCGATCCAGGACTGGGTCAAGCTGGCCGTCAACCGTGCCCGCGCCAGCGCCACCCCAGCGATTTTCTGGCTGGACCCAATGCGCGCCCACGATGGCGTGGTGATCGAGAAGGTCCAGGCTTACCTGAAGGACCACGACACCGCCGGCCTGGACATCCAGATCATGGCACCGGTCGACGCCATGAAATTCACCCTGCAGCGCACCCGCGAAGGCAAGGACACCATCTCGGTGACCGGCAACGTGTTGCGCGACTACCTGACCGACCTGTTCCCGATCATGGAACTGGGCACCAGCGCCAAGATGCTGTCGATCGTGCCGCTGATGAACGGTGGCGGCCTGTTCGAAACCGGCGCTGGCGGTTCGGCCCCCAAGCACGTGCAACAACTGCTGGAAGAAAACTTCCTGCGCTGGGATTCGCTGGGCGAGTTCCTGGCCCTGGCCGCGTCCCTGGAACACCTGGGCGTAACCTACAACAACCCTAAAGCGTTGGTGTTGGCCAAGACCCTGGACCAGGCTACCGGCCAGTTCCTCGACAACAACAAGTCGCCATCGCGCAAAGTCGGCAACATCGACAACCGCGGCAGCCACTTCTACCTGGCGCTGTACTGGGCACAAGCACTGGCCGCCCAGAGCGAAGACACGGCCCTGCAAGCGCAGTTCAGCCAACTGGCCAGCACCCTGACCGAGAACGAGGCAACCATCGTTGCCGAGCTCAACGCCGTCCAGGGCAAGCCAGTGGACATCGGCGGTTACTACCACGCCAATGCCGAGCTGATCAGCCAGGCCATGCGCCCGAGCAACACCTTCAACGCGGCGATTGCTGCGCTGGTGTAAGGTTGTAAGGATGCAAAGAAGCCCCGGCCTAGTGCCGGGGTTTCTGTTTGTGGCGATGACACCTATCTATTTGCCAAAACCGAACCAATGTGGGAGCGAGCTTGCTCGCGATAGCGATATATCATTCAGCATTGGTGTGAACTGATCCGCCGCAATCGCGAGCAAGCTCGCTCCCACACTGTTTTTTATTCCAATACCAGAAACCGAGGAAGCTGCATGGATTGGCTACCCCACATCACCGTCGCCACTATCGTCGAGGACAACGGCCGATTCCTCATGGTTGAAGAGCACAAAGCCGGGCGCAACGTACTGAACCAGCCCGCCGGCCACCTGGATCCGGATGAGACCCTGACCGAAGCCGCCGTACGCGAAACCCTCGAAGAGACCGGCTGGGACGTCGAGCCGACCGGCGTGGTAGGCATTTATCTCTACACCGCCCCCAGCAACGGCGTGACCTATCAACGGGTCTGCTTTATCGCCAAAGCCATCAAGCACCACCCCGATTACCCACTGGACGACGGCATCGTCGGCGCCAAGTGGCTGACTCGGGACGAGTTGCTGGCCCAGCGCGAAAGCTGGCGCAGCGAGCTGATCATCCGCTGCATCGACGATTACCTGCAGGGAAATTGCTTCAGTCTCGAACTCATCCGTCCTTCTCTTTAGCCTTGCGGGCGCCAGCCTGTTAGAATCGCGTCCTTTTTCAAGACACTCATTAAATTCCCATGCGTGATCCAGCCCCTTCTGACACCCAATCGAAGCGCGTCATTGTCGGCATGTCCGGCGGCGTGGACTCTTCCGTTTCCGCCCTACTGCTGATCGAGCAGGGTTACCAGGTGGAAGGCCTGTTCATGAAGAACTGGGAAGAGGACGACGGTACGGACTATTGCACCGCCATGGATGACCTGGCCGACGCCCAGGCCGTGTGCGACAAGATCGGCATCAAGCTGCACACCGCCAACTTCGCCGCCGAGTACTGGGACAACGTGTTCGAGCACTTCCTGGCCGAGTACAAAGCCGGTCGCACCCCGAACCCGGACATCCTGTGCAACCGTGAGATCAAGTTCAAGGCGTTCCTCGACTACGCCATGATGCTCGGCGCCGACCTGATCGCCACCGGCCACTACGTGCGCCGCCGCGACATTGATGGCCGCACCGAACTGCTCAAGGGCCTGGACCCGAACAAGGACCAGAGCTACTTCCTGCACGCCGTCGGCGGTGAACAGATCGCCAAGACCCTGTTTCCGGTCGGCGAGCTGGAAAAACCGCAAGTGCGCGCAATCGCCGAGAAACACGACCTGGCCACGGCCAAGAAGAAAGACTCCACCGGCATCTGCTTTATCGGTGAACGGCGCTTCAGCGACTTCCTCAAGCAATACCTGCCGGCCCAGCCGGGCGAAATCAAGACCACCGAAGGTGAAGTGATCGGCCGCCACCACGGCCTGATGTACCACACCATCGGCCAACGCCAGGGCCTGGGCATCGGCGGCTTGAAAGACGCCGGCGACGAGCCCTGGTACGTGCTGGTCAAGGACCTTGAGCACAACGAGTTGATCGTTGGCCAGGGCAACAACCACCCATGGCTGTTCTCCGGCGCCCTGCTCGCCTCCGAGATCTACTGGGTCAACCCGGTCGACCTGAGCCAGCCGCGCCGCCTGACCGCCAAGGTCCGCTACCGCCAGAACGACCAGGCCTGCACCCTGGAACAAACCGCGACCGGCTATCGCGCCACCTTCGATGAGCCGCAACGCGCCGTCACGCCTGGTCAGTCCGTGGTGTTCTATGACGGTGAAATCTGCCTCGGTGGCGGCGTCATCGAAGTTGCAGAACCCTGGAGCAGCAAGGCATGAGCCCCACTCAGGAGCAATTGACCGCGCTGGGCGGTGTCTTCCTGGCCGCCGTGCTGGTGGACAAGATCGCCAAGACCGGCCAGGTCAGCGAAGCCGGCCTGACCTGCATGCTCGGCAGCCTGCTGATCCGCGACCCCAAGGACACCCTGGAAGTCTACGGCGGCGACGACCTCAACCTGCGCGAAGGCTATCGCGCGTTGATCGGCGCCCTGGAGCGCGACCCCAGCACCCTGCAACGCGAGCCGCTGCGCTACGCCCTGTCGATGCTCGGCCTTGAGCGTCAACTGGCCAAGCGCGAGGACATGCTCGCGGAAATCGGCAAGCGCCTGCCCCAGATCCAGTCCCAGGTTGAACATTTCGGCCCGGCGCACGAGAACGTGATTGCCGCCTGTGGCGCTTTGTACCAGGACACCCTGAGCACTCTGCGCCAGCGCATCCAGGTACACGGCGACATGCGCAACCTGCAGCAGCCCAGCAACGCCTCGAAAATCCGCGCCCTGTTGCTGGCCGGGATCCGCTCGGCACGCCTATGGCGGCAACTGGGTGGGCACCGCTGGCAGTTGGTGATCAGCCGTCGCAAATTGCTCAAAGAACTTTACCCATTGATGCGCAACGAATAAGTCGCATCAAGGGTCCTGTACACCGTGTTAGGCGTAATACGCTGGTCAGTTGGCAACGGACCGGCGGATTTTTTCATGTATGATACGCGCCCCATTTCGTTGCCCGACTGTCCGAGAACACCCCATGCAGCTCTCTTCGCTCACTGCGGTTTCCCCTGTTGACGGCCGCTACGCCGGCAAAACCCAGGCCCTGCGGCCGATTTTCAGCGAATACGGCCTGATCCGTGCTCGCGTCCTGGTGGAAGTGCGCTGGCTTCAACGCCTGGCCGCTCACGCCGCCATCCCTGAAGTGCCCGCCTTCTCCGCGCAAGCCAACGCCGTTCTCAATGAACTGGCCGAGAACTTCTCGCTGGAGCACGCCGAGCGCGTCAAAGAGATCGAGCGCACCACCAACCACGACGTCAAGGCCATCGAATACCTGCTCAAAGAGCAAGCGGCCAAGCTGCCGGAACTGGCCAACGTCAGCGAGTTCATCCACTTTGCCTGCACCAGCGAGGACATCAACAACCTGTCCCACGCCCTGATGCTGCGCGAAGGCCGTGATGACGTGATGCTGCCGCTGATGCGCCAGACCGCTGACGCCATCCGTGAACTGGCGATCCGCTTCGCCGACGTGCCGATGCTGTCGCGCACCCACGGGCAACCGGCTTCGCCGACCACCCTGGGCAAAGAGCTGGCCAACGTGGTGTACCGCCTGGAGCGCCAGATCGCCCAGGTCGCTGCCGTGCCACTGCTGGGCAAGATCAACGGCGCCGTAGGCAACTACAACGCGCACCTGTCGGCCTACCCGCAGATCGACTGGGAAGCCAACGCCCGCGCCTTCATCGAAGACGAACTGGGCCTGGGCTTCAACCCGTACACCACCCAGATCGAGCCGCACGACTACATCGCCGAACTGTTCGACGCGATCGCACGCTTCAACACCATCCTGATCGACTTCGACCGCGACATCTGGGGCTACATCTCCCTGGGTTATTTCAAACAGCGCACCATCGCTGGCGAAATCGGTTCCTCGACCATGCCGCACAAGGTCAACCCGATCGACTTCGAAAACTCCGAAGGCAACCTGGGTATCGCCAACGCACTGTTCCAGCACCTGGCGAGCAAACTGCCGATCTCCCGCTGGCAGCGCGACCTGACCGACTCCACCGTACTGCGCAACCTTGGCGTGGGCTTTGCCCACAGCGTGATCGCGTACGAAGCCAGCCTCAAAGGCATCAGCAAGCTGGAGCTCAACGCGCAGAAAATCGCCGCTGACCTGGACGCGTGCTGGGAAGTATTGGCCGAGCCGATCCAGACCGTGATGCGCCGCTACAACATCGAAAACCCGTACGAAAAGCTCAAAGAATTGACCCGCGGCAAGGGCATCAGCCCTGAAGCGCTGCAGACTTTCATCGATGCACTGGACATGCCTGCCGAGGCCAAGGCCGAGCTGAAACTGCTCACCCCGGCCAACTACATCGGTAACGCAGTCGAGCAAGCTCGACGCATCTGATCGACCGCTTGACCCGTTTGAGACGCCCGGCAGCGCCGGGCGTTTTTATTCCCGTCTGAAAAGTGCTTTTTTTCAATAGGTTACACATGAATCCTGATATTCCTCTGCAACTTCTGGGCGGCATCACTGCACGCGAGTTCCTGCGCGACTACTGGCAGAAAAAACCGCTGCTGATCCGCCAGGCAATCCCTGACTTCGAAAGCCCGATCGACGCCGACGAACTGGCCGGCCTGGCCCTGGAAGAAGAAGTCGAATCGCGCCTGGTCATCGAGCACGGCGAGCGCCCTTGGGAATTGCGTCGCGGCCCGTTCGCCGAAGACGAGTTCAGCAAGCTGCCGGAGCGTGACTGGACCCTGCTGGTGCAGGCTGTCGACCAGTTCGTACCAGAAGTCAGCGAACTGCTGGAAAACTTCCGCTTCCTGCCGAGCTGGCGCATCGACGACGTGATGATCAGCTTCGCCGCCCCAGGTGGCAGTGTTGGCCCGCACTTTGACAATTACGATGTGTTCCTGCTGCAAGGCCATGGCCAGCGCAACTGGAAAATCGGCCAGATGTGCGACTCCGAGAGCCCGCTGCTGCAACACGCCGACCTGCGCATCCTGGCCGACTTCGAAGCCACCGACGAGTGGGTCCTGGAGCCGGGCGACATGCTCTACCTGCCGCCACGCCTGGCCCACTGCGGCGTCGCCGTGGATGACTGCCTGACCTACTCGGTAGGCTTCCGCGCGCCGAGCGCCGCTGAAGTGCTGACCCACTTCACTGACTTCCTCAGCCAGTTCCTGCCTGATGAAGAGCGCTACACCGACGCCGACGCACAACCGGCCGCCGACCCGCACCAGATCCAGCATGACGCACTCGACCGCTTGAAAGGCCTGCTGGCCGAGCACATGAGCGACGAGCGCCTGTTGCTGACCTGGTTCGGCCAGTTCATGACCGAACCGCGCTACCCTGAGTTGGTCGCAGGCCCGGAAGACGTGACCGAGGACGACTTCCTTGGCGCCCTGGAACAAGGTGCGGTGCTGATTCGCAACCCGAGCGCGCGCCTGGCCTGGTCCGAAGTCGACGACGACCTGCTGCTGTTTGCCAGCGGCCAGAGCCGTTACCTGCCGGGCAAGCTGCGCGAGCTGCTGAAAATGATTTGCGCCGCCGACGCGCTGCACGTCGACAACCTCGGCCATTGGCTGAGCGACGAAGACGGCCGCGGCCTGCTGTGCGAACTGGTCAAGCAAGGTAGCCTGGGGTTTGCCGATGAATAAGATTCGCGTACGTGTCGCAGACTGGCAAAAGGATAACGCCGAGATCCGGCGCATTCGTGAAGCGGTATTCATCGCCGAGCAATCGGTTCCACCCGAGCTGGAATGGGATGCCGACGACGCAAGCGCCGTGCATTTCCTCGCCCTTGAAGGCGACTTTCCGATCGGTACCGCCCGCCTGCTGCCCGACGGCCACATTGGCCGGGTCTCGGTGCTCAAGGACTGGCGCGGCCTGAAAGTCGGCGACGCCTTGATGCAAGCGGTAATCGGCGAAGCCGAGGCGCGGGGGCTCAAGCAGCAGATGCTCAGCGCCCAGGTGCAGGCCACGGCGTTCTATGAGCGCCTGGGCTTCAAGATTGTCAGTGAAGAGTTCCTGGAAGCCGGGATTCCTCATGTCGACATGGTGCGTGGCTCGGCCTGAAACCGGGCTGTGGCCATCGCGGGCAAGCGGAGCGCCGCCCGGCCCGCGATGGCACTATCAAACCACCCAAAACGCCCCGCCATCCACCGATGCCGGGGCGTTTTGCTGCCTACGATTCAACTTGCTCCACCGCAGGCCGACAAACTGGCACTATCAAGACACTTGAATGCGGAGATAACGGATATGTCCCTACGCACCCTGCTGACCACCCTGCTGCTCGGCTGCAGCTTTGCGGCCTCGGCGGCGACCGAAGTGGTACCGCTCAACCACCGCACCAGTGCCGACCTGCTACCCGTGGCGCAGCATTTCATCGGCAAGGACGGCACCGTCAGCGCCTATGGCAATCAACTGATCGTCAACGCAGATCCCACCAGGATCGACGAACTTAGGACCCTGCTCAGCCAGCTCGACACTGCGCCAAAACGCCTGTTGATCACGGTCGACACCAACCAGAACCCCCCACAGGACAGCGGCGACCAGCAGACTCAGATCATTAGCTACGGCACCGCCAGCCGCGAGGGTGGCATCCAGCAGATCCAGGCCAGTGAAGGCGTGCCGGCGCTGATCCAGACCGGCCAGAGCGTCCCGCTCACCAGCACTGGGACCGACACCTACGGCCGCCTGCAAAGCCAGACCGAATACCGCAACGTCACCCAGGGTTTCTACGTGACTGCCAGCGTCACCGGCGAAACCGTGCACCTGGCCATCAGCACCAACCGTGACCGCATGAGCCAGGAACGTGCGGATGTAGTGAATGTGCAAAGCACCGACACAAGTGTCAGCGGTCGACTGGGCCAATGGATCACCCTGGCGGGGATCAGCCGCCAGACCCAGGCCGATAAACAGGGCATGACCCGTACCTATGGGACCCAGGGCCGGGATGACCTGACCTTGCGGGTGAAAGTCGATACCTTGGACTAACTCACCGAAAACTGACTGATTAGTCGTATTAGACCAAAGATGTAGTGCCTGAAAAAAAGCACTACAAAACGTTTGACGAGGCAAAAAAGCAAAGGCATGATGGCCTCGCTCCCGCTAATCAGAGGCCCTGGCAAGGGCCTTCGAAGCGTTGCTTGCAACTACCCTGCGAGCCGTTTCGTGTCTGTACCGCCCACAAGGTGTGTTTGACGAGGTTGCCGACTGGAACGAAGTTGTCCCGAGGGACGGAAGCGTAATTAGGTAACCCGGCACACCACTGATGTTCGCACCAGGCCCACGACGCCCGAATGCGCCCGACAGCCCGCCCTTACCTGCTCAGCCTCCACCCTCGAGCCCATCGTTCATCCCGTCGCCACCCCCGCCACATTCGCCTTGACCGGCAAGCTTCTGGTCAGCGAGCAGCCTGTTACGCCTATTGACACGCGTACCCGGCAAACGGAATTTTCCACCAAGACCTATGCGACGAGGTTTATCTCCATGGCACTGACACGCGAACAGCAAATTGCAGCCCTCGAAAAAGACTGGGCTGAAAACCCACGCTGGAAAGGCGTGACACGCGCTTACTCCGCTGCTGACGTCGTCCGCCTGCGCGGCTCGGTTCAACCTGAGCACACCTTTGCAAAACTGGGCGCCGAGAAGCTGTGGAACCTGGTGACCCAGGGCGCCAAGCCGTCCTTCCGCCCTGAGAAAGATTTCGTCAACTGCATGGGTGCCCTGACCGGCGGCCAGGCTGTGCAACAAGTCAAAGCCGGCATCCAGGCGATCTACCTGTCGGGCTGGCAAGTGGCCGCGGACAACAACTCCGCCGAATCGATGTACCCGGACCAGTCGCTGTACCCGGTTGACTCGGTACCCACCGTCGTCAAGCGCATCAACAACTCGTTCCGTCGTGCTGACCAGATCCAGTGGAAAGCCGGCAAAGGCCCGGGCGATGAAGGCTACATCGACTACTTCGCTCCAATCGTGGCTGACGCCGAAGCCGGTTTCGGCGGCGTACTGAACGCCTACGAGCTGATGAAGAGCATGATCGAGGCAGGCGCTGCCGGCGTTCACTTCGAAGACCAACTGGCTTCCGTGAAGAAGTGCGGCCACATGGGCGGCAAGGTACTGGTTCCTACCCAGGAAGCGGTACAGAAGCTGACCGCTGCTCGTCTGGCAGCTGACGTTGCCGGTACACCGACCATCATCCTGGCCCGTACCGACGCCAACGCCGCTGACCTGCTGACTTCCGACTGCGACCCGTACGACCAGCCATTCGTGACTGGCGAACGTACCCAGGAAGGTTTCTACAAAGTGCGCGCCGGTCTGGACCAGGCCATCGCCCGCGGCCTGGCTTACGCGCCATACGCCGACCTGATCTGGTGCGAAACCGCCAAGCCGGACCTGGACGAAGCTCGTCGCTTCGCTGAAGCAATCAAGAAGGAATACCCGGACCAACTGCTGTCGTACAACTGCTCGCCTTCCTTCAACTGGAAGAAAAACCTGGACGACGCGACCATCGCCAAGTTCCAGCGCGAACTGTCCGCCATGGGTTACAAGCACCAGTTCATCACCCTGGCCGGCATTCACAACATGTGGCACAGCATGTTCAACCTGGCGCACGACTACGCCCGCAACGACATGACTGCCTACGTGAAGCTGCAGGAGCAGGAATTCGCTGACGCCGCCAAGGGTTACACCTTCGTGGCTCACCAGCAGGAAGTGGGCACCGGCTACTTCGACGACATGACCACCGTGATCCAGGGTGGCTCGTCTTCGGTTACCGCACTGACCGGCTCCACCGAAGAAGAACAGTTCCACTGATCGACTTCGCCTTGAGCACACGGCCATCGCAGACCTGGTAGAAAGCTAACTGCAATGCCGAAAATCTGACGCCCCGACTGGTTCGGGGCGTTTTTTTGCGTGGCATTTCTCAGTAACACAGCCCCCCTGTAGGAGCGAGCGCCCGCTTGCGGCTTGCTCGCGAAGGACTCCAACGATAATGCGCCCTGCTTGAACGACCGCGTTTTCCGAAGGCTTTTTCGCGAGCAAGCACACGCCTACAGGAGACCGTGGCGCATGAAGCAAAACATTGATCCAGAGCGGTATCGACAATGGCCAAAACGGTTAAAAACTGCGCCCTGGCAACTTGCTGTAGCACGCAAGTAACCGTAACTTAGCCGCTACCCGACCTTGGAATAGTTTAAAAACCACCCCAAATAATATTGATTATCATTTAGCTCGAACTATATTCATTGCAACCGCCACAAAACATAATTAACAAAACCCCGGCTAATGCCCGTACCGCACGGGCTGCAGGGCCTCGCAGGTGCGCTATGTCCTTATTCCTATAAATAATTTCGCTATAGGAATTTTACTTGCACGGTGTTTAGCCATAAAATCACCGCGATTGATTGCGCTGCGACATATCGTCACTGCTTTATTTCTTTATCAAGCTCAGAGACCCTTGCTCTCTGTTAAGGATTACCAGCATGCCCGAAGCGACAGGACTCATGGCCCACAACTGGGGCTTTGCCATTTTCCTTCTGGGTGTCGGCGGCCTTTGTGCCTTCATGCTCGGCGTCTCCAGCCTCCTCGGGTCAAAAGCCTGGGGCCGCAGCAAAAACGAACCGTTCGAGTCCGGCATGCTACCTACAGGTGGCGCCCGCTTGCGGCTCTCAGCCAAATTCTATCTGGTCGCGATGTTGTTCGTGATCTTCGATATCGAAGCCCTCTTTCTCTTTGCATGGTCTGTGTCCGTCCGCGAAAGCGGCTGGACCGGATTCGTCGAAGCTCTCGTTTTCATAGCAATTCTGTTGGCAGGTCTTGTCTACCTATTTCGAGTGGGCGCCCTTGACTGGGCTCCGGAAGCTCGTCGTAAGCGGCAGGCGAAGCTGAAACAATGAGGCTTTGGCAATGCAATACAATCTCACCAGGATCGACCCGGATGCTCCTAACGAGCAGTACCCGATCGGCGAGCGGGAAACCGTTTCCGATCCGTTAGAAGATCAAGTCCACAAAAACATCTTCATGGGCAAGCTCGAAGACGTGCTGAGCGGTGCAGTCAACTGGGGGCGTAAAAACTCCCTGTGGCCGTACAACTTCGGCCTTTCGTGCTGCTACGTGGAAATGACCACTGCCTTCACGGCGCCCCACGACATCGCGCGCTTTGGCGCCGAGGTTATCCGGGCATCGCCGCGCCAGGCGGATTTCATGGTTATCGCCGGTACCTGCTTCATCAAGATGGCGCCGATCATTCAGCGTCTCTACGAGCAAATGCTCGAGCCGAAGTGGGTCATCTCCATGGGCTCGTGCGCCAACTCCGGTGGCATGTACGACATCTACTCCGTGGTTCAGGGAGTGGACAAGTTCCTGCCCGTGGACGTCTACGTGCCTGGCTGCCCGCCCCGCCCTGAAGCTTTCCTGCAAGGCCTGATGCTGCTGCAGGAGTCGATTGGCCAGGAGCGTCGCCCGCTTTCCTGGGTCGTCGGCGATCAAGGCGTGTACCGCGCCGAGATGCCTTCGCAAAAGGAACAGCGCCGCGAACAGCGAATCGCAGTCACCAACCTGCGCAGCCCCGACGAAGTCTGATCCAGATCTGTTCCTGCAAAGAAACCGAAAGCTGGCTTCATTCTTTACGTTGACCGAAAGCGATAAATAACCATGACTACAGGCAGTGCTCTGTACATCCCGCCTTACAAGGCAGACGACCAGGATGTGGTCGTCGAACTGAACAACCGTTTTGGCCCCGAGGCATTCACTGCCCAGCCTACCCGCACCGGCATGCCGGTGCTTTGGGTTGCCCGTGCCAAACTCGTCGAAGTCCTGACCTTCCTGCGCAACCTGCCCAAGCCGTACGTCATGCTCTATGACCTGCATGGCGTGGACGAGCGTCTGCGCACCAAGCGTCAAGGGCTACCAGGCGGCGTCGACTTCACCGTGTTCTACCACCTGATGTCGATCGAACGTAATAGTGACGTAATGATCAAGGTCGCCTTGTCCGAGAGCGACCTCAGCGTGCCGTCCGTCACCAGCATCTGGCCCAACGCCAACTGGTACGAGCGTGAAGTCTGGGACATGTACGGCATCGACTTCAAAGGTCACCCGCACCTGTCGCGCATCATGATGCCGCCGACCTGGGAAGGTCACCCGCTGCGCAAGGACTTCCCGGCCCGCGCCACCGAGTTCGACCCGTTCAGCCTGACCCTGGCCAAGCAACAGCTCGAGGAAGAAGCCGCGCGCTTCAAGCCTGAAGACTGGGGCATGAAACGCTCCGGGGCGAACGAGGACTACATGTTCCTCAACCTGGGTCCCAACCACCCTTCGGCTCACGGTGCGTTCCGCATCATCCTGCAGCTGGACGGCGAAGAGATCGTCGACTGCGTACCGGACATCGGCTACCACCACCGTGGTGCCGAGAAAATGGCCGAGCGTCAGTCCTGGCACAGCTTCATCCCGTACACCGACCGTATCGACTACCTCGGCGGCGTGATGAACAACCTGCCGTACGTGCTCTCGGTCGAGAAGCTGGCCGGCATCAAGGTGCCCGAGAAGGTCGACGTCATCCGCATCATGATGGCCGAGTTCTTCCGGATCACCAGCCACCTGCTGTTCCTGGGTACCTACATCCAGGACGTCGGCGCCATGACCCCGGTGTTCTTCACCTTCACCGACCGCCAGAAGGCGTACACGGTGATCGAAGCCATTACGGGCTTTCGCCTGCACCCGGCCTGGTACCGCATCGGTGGTGTCGCCCACGACCTGCCACGCGGCTGGGAAAAACTGGTCAAGGACTTCGTTGAATGGCTGCCAAAGCGCCTCGACGAATACACCAAGGCCGCCCTGCAGAACAGCATCCTCAAGGGTCGGACCATCGGCGTCGCCGCCTACAACACCAAAGAGGCCCTGGAATGGGGCGTCACCGGTGCCGGCCTGCGTTCCACCGGTTGCGATTTCGACCTGCGCAAGGCGCGTCCGTACTCCGGCTACGAGAACTTCGAATTCGAAGTACCGCTGGCGGCCAATGGCGATGCCTACGACCGCTGCATGGTGCGCGTCGAAGAAATGCGCCAGAGCATCAAGATCATCGACCAGTGCATGCGCAACATGCCGGAAGGCCCGTACAAGGCGGATCACCCGCTGACCACGCCGCCGCCTAAAGAGCGCACGCTGCAGCACATCGAGACCCTGATCACGCACTTCTTGCAAGTTTCGTGGGGCCCGGTCATGCCGGCCAACGAATCCTTCCAGATGATCGAAGCGACCAAGGGCATCAACAGTTACTACCTGACGAGCGACGGCGGCACCATGAGCTACCGCACCCGGATCCGTACTCCAAGCTTCCCGCACCTGCAGCAGATCCCTTCGGTGATCAAAGGCAGCATGGTCGCGGACTTGATTGCGTACCTGGGTAGTATCGACTTCGTTATGGCCGACGTGGACCGCTAAGCATGAACAGCACGCTTATCCAGACAGACCGTTTCACCTTGAGTGAAACCGAGCGCTCGGCCATCGAGCACGAGTTGCATCACTACGAAGACCCGCGCGCGGCGTCGATCGAAGCCCTGAAGATCGTCCAGAAGGAACGTGGCTGGGTGCCCGATGGCGCCCTGTACGCCATCGGCGAAATCCTCGGCATCCCGGCCAGCGACGTTGAAGGCGTGGCGACGTTCTACAGCCAGATCTTCCGCCAGCCAGTGGGCCGCCACATCATTCGCGTCTGCGACAGCATGGTCTGCTACATCGGCGGCCACGAGTCGGTGGTCAGCGAAATCCAGAGCAAGCTGGGGATCGGCCTGGGCCAGACCACTGCCGACGGTCGCTTCACCCTGCTGCCAGTCTGCTGCCTCGGCAACTGCGACAAGGCGCCGGCGTTGATGATCGACGACGACACTTTCGGTGACGTACAGCCTGCTGGCGTTGCCAAACTGTTGGAGGGCTACGTATGACCCTGACTTCCTTCGGCCCGGCCAACCGCATCAAGCGCTCGGCAGAGACCCATCCGCTGACCTGGCGCCTGCGTGACGACGGCGAGGCTGTGTGGCTCGACGAGTACCAGGCCAAGAACGGTTACGCGGCCGCTCGCAAGGCCTTCGCCGACATGGCCCAGGACGACATCGTCCAGACCGTGAAAGACGCCGGCCTCAAGGGGCGCGGCGGTGCAGGCTTCCCCACGGGCGTGAAGTGGGGCCTGATGCCCAAAGACGAATCCATCAACATCCGCTACCTGCTGTGCAACGCGGATGAAATGGAGCCCAACACCTGGAAAGACCGCATGCTGATGGAGCAACTGCCCCATCTGCTGATCGAAGGCATGCTGATCAGCGCCCGCGCGCTGAAAACCTACCGTGGCTACATCTTCCTGCGTGGCGAGTACACCACCGCCGCCAAGCACCTCAACCGTGCCGTGGAAGAAGCCAAGGCCGCTGGCCTGCTGGGCAAGAACATCCTCGGCTCGGGCTTTGACTTCGAGCTGTTCGTGCACACCGGCGCCGGGCGTTACATCTGCGGTGAAGAAACCGCACTGATCAACTCCCTCGAAGGCCGCCGCGCCAACCCGCGCTCCAAGCCACCCTTCCCTGCCGCCGTAGGCGTGTGGGGCAAGCCGACCTGCGTGAACAACGTCGAAACCCTGTGCAACGTGCCGGCGATCATTGCCGACGGCGTGGACTGGTACAAGTCGTTGGCCCGTGAAGGCAGCGAAGACATGGGCACCAAGCTCATGGGCTTCTCCGGCAAGGTCAAGAACCCGGGCCTGTGGGAGCTGCCGTTCGGCGTGACCGGCCGCGAGCTGTTCGAAGACTACGCTGGCGGCATGCGCGACGGCTTCAAGCTCAAGGCCTGGCAGCCAGGCGGCGCCGGTACCGGCTTCCTGTTGCCAGAACACCTGGACGCACAAATGTACGCCGGCGGCATCGCCAAAGTGGGCACCCGTATGGGTACCGGCCTGGCCATGGCGGTGGACGACAGCGTCAACATGGTGTCCCTACTGCGCAACATGGAACAGTTCTTCGCCCGTGAGTCGTGCGGTTTCTGCACCCCTTGCCGCGATGGCCTGCCATGGAGCGTCAAGCTGCTGATGGCCATCGAGAAAGGCGAAGGCCAACCCGGTGACATCGAGACCCTGCTGGGTCTGGTCGGCTTCCTCGGCCCAGGCAAGACCTTCTGTGCTCACGCACCGGGTGCCGTGGAGCCATTGGGCAGCGCAATCAAATACTTCCGTCCAGAGTTCGAAGCCGGCATCGCGCCTATCAGCGCCGCTGTCCCGCCTCTGGCAAGGCCGATCGTAGTCGGCGCGTAACGCTTAACAAGGCGAAGGGTCCGTGCCCTTCGCCTTCTCGTGTGATGACGCCGCCCGCGGCTGTTTTGACTCACGCGAATGACAAGATTCCATTAGCCACGCCCGCTGACACCGGGCCAACGAAGAACTTTGAACCATGGCCACTATCCACGTAGACGGCAAAGCGCTCGAAGTCGACGGGGCAGACAACCTGTTACAGGCATGTCTGTCGCTAGGCCTCGATATTCCTTACTTCTGCTGGCACCCCGCCCTTGGCAGCGTTGGCGCTTGCCGCCAGTGCGCGGTCAAGCAGTACACCGACGAAAACGACACCCGTGGTCGTATCGTCATGTCCTGCATGACCCCTGCCACCGATGGCACCTGGATCTCCATCGACGATGAAGAGTCCAAGGCCTTTCGCGCCAGCGTTGTTGAATGGCTGATGACCAACCACCCTCACGACTGCCCGGTCTGTGAGGAAGGCGGTCACTGCCACCTGCAAGACATGACGGTAATGACCGGCCACAACGAGCGCCGTTACCGCTTCACCAAGCGTACTCACCAGAACCAGCAACTGGGCCCGTTCATCTCCCACGAGATGAACCGCTGCATCGCCTGCTACCGCTGCGTGCGCTTCTATAAAGACTACGCCGGCGGCACCGACCTCGGTGTGTTCGGCGCCCACGACAACGTGTACTTCGGTCGCGTTGAAGACGGCACCCTGGAAAGCGAGTTCTCCGGCAACCTCACCGAGGTCTGCCCGACCGGTGTGTTCACCGACAAGACTCACTCCGAGCGCTACAACCGCAAGTGGGACATGCAATTCTCGCCGAGCATCTGCCATGGCTGCTCCAGCGGTTGCAACATCTCCCCGGGTGAGCGCTACGGCGAACTGCGTCGCATCGAGAACCGTTTCAACGGTTCGGTGAACCAGTACTTCCTGTGCGACCGTGGCCGTTTCGGCTATGGCTACGTCAACCGCGAAGACCGCCCACGCCAGCCACTGCTGGCCAATGGCGCCAAACTGAGCCTCGACGAAGCGCTGGATAAAGCCGCCGACCTGCTGCGCGGTCGCAACATCGTCGGTATCGGTTCGCCCCGCGCGAGCCTCGAAAGCAACCACGCGTTGCGCGAACTGGTCGGCGCCGAGCACTTCTACAGCGGTATCGAAGCCGCTGAACTGGAGCGTATCCGCCTGGTCCTGCAGGTGCTCAAAGACAGCCCGCTGCCAGTGCCGAACATGCGCGACATCGAAGACCACGACGCGATCTTCGTCCTCGGTGAAGACCTGACCCAGACTGCCGCCCGCATGGCCCTGTCCCTGCGCCAGTCGGTCAAGGGCAAGGCCGAAGACATGGCCGACGCCATGCGCGTCCAGCCTTGGCTCGACGCCGCGGTGAAGAACATCGGCCAGCACGCGCTGAACCCGCTGTTCATCGCAAGCATCGCTGAAACCAAGCTCGACGACATCGCCGAAGAGTGCGTACACGCCGCTCCCGACGACTTGGCCCGCATCGGTTTCGCCGTGGCTCACGCCCTCGACGCCAGCGCCCCAGCCGTTGCCGGCCTGGACAGCGAAGCCCTGGCACTGGCCCAGCGCATCGCCGACGCCCTGCTGGCAGCCAAGCGCCCACTGATCATCGCCGGCACTTCCCTGGGCTCCAAAGCCTTGATCGAAGCCGCCGCGAACATCGCCAAGGCGTTGAAGCTGCGCGAGAAGAACGGTTCCATCAGCCTGATCGTCCCAGAGGCCAACAGCCTTGGCCTGGCCATGCTCGGTGGCGAATCGGTTGACGCTGCCCTGCAAGCGGTCATCGACGGCCAGGCCGACGCCATCGTCGTACTGGAAAACGATCTGTACACCCGCACCGCCAAGGCCACGGTCGATGCAGCCCTGAACGCCGCGAAAGTGCTGATCGTCGCTGACCATCAGAAGACCGCCACCAGCGATCGCGCGCACCTGGTCCTGCCAGCTGCCAGCTTCGCCGAAGGCGATGGCACCCTGGTCAGCCAGGAAGGTCGCGCCCAGCGCTTCTTCCAGGTGTTCGATCCGAAGTACATGGACGCCAGCATCCTGGTCCACGAAGGCTGGCGCTGGCTGCACGCCCTGCGCGCCACCCTGCTGAACCAGCCGATCGACTGGACCCAGCTCGACCACGTGACCGCTGCCGTCGCTTCCAGCACGCCGCAACTGGCGCGCATCGTCGATGCCGCCCCGTCCGCTGCGTTCCGCATCAAGGGCATGAAGCTGGCCCGTGAGCCGCTGCGTTACTCCGGCCGGACCGCCATGCGGGCCGACATCAGCGTGCATGAACCGCGTACCCCGCAAGACAACGACACCGCGTTCGCCTTCTCCATGGAAGGTTACTCGGGCTCGGTCGAGCCGCGTCAGCAAGTGCCATTCGCCTGGTCCCCGGGCTGGAACTCGCCGCAAGCCTGGAACAAGTTCCAGGACGAAGTCGGTGGTCACATCCGCGCTGGCGACCCGGGCACCCGCCTGATCGAAAGCACCGGTGATGCGCTGAACTGGTTCGCCAATGTGCCTCGCGCCTTCAACCCGGCCCAGGGCACCTGGCAGGTCGTGCCGTTCTTCCACCTGTTCGGCAGCGAAGAGAACTCTTCCAAGGCCGCGCCGGTACAAGAGCGCATTCCGGCCGCCTACGTGGCGCTGGCCAAGTCCGAAGCCGATCGCCTGGGAGTCAACGATGGCGCCCTGCTGAGCCTGAACGTGGCCGGCCAGACCCTGCGTCTGCCGCTGCGCATCAATGAACAGCTGGGTGCTGGCCTGGTGGCCCTGCCTGTCGGTCTGGCGGGCATTCCACCGGCGATCGCAGGCTTTTCCGTTGACGGTCTGCAGGAGGCAGCGCAATGACCTGGTTCACCCCTGAAGTGATCGACACCATCATCGCGGTCGTCAAGGCCCTGGTGGTGATGCTGGCCGTGGTGGTCGCAGGTGCCCTGCTCAGCTTCGTCGAACGTCGCCTGCTGGGCTGGTGGCAGGACCGTTATGGTCCGAACCGCGTTGGCCCGTTCGGCATGTTCCAGATCGCCGCCGACATGCTCAAGATGTTCTTCAAGGAAGACTGGACCCCGCCGTTTGCCGACAAGGTGATTTTCACCCTGGCACCGGTCGTGGCCATGAGCGCCTTGCTGATCGCCTTCGCGATCATCCCGATCACCCCGACCTGGGGTGTGGCGGACCTGAACATCGGCCTGCTGTTCTTCTTCGCCATGGCCGGCCTGTCGGTCTACGCGGTGCTGTTCGCCGGCTGGTCGAGTAACAACAAGTTCGCCCTGCTGGGCAGCTTGCGTGCCTCGGCCCAGACCGTGTCCTACGAAGTGTTCATGGGCCTGGCGCTCATGGGCATCGTGGTCCAGGTCGGCTCGTTCAACATGCGCGACATCGTCGAGTACCAGGCGCAGAACCTGTGGTTCATCATTCCGCAGTTCTTCGGTTTCTGTACCTTCTTCGTTGCTGGCGTCGCCGTGACTCACCGTCACCCGTTCGACCAGCCGGAAGCGGAGCAGGAACTGGCCGACGGTTACCACATTGAATATGCCGGCATGAAATGGGGCATGTTCTTCGTCGGCGAGTACATCGGCATCATCCTGATCTCGGCGCTGCTGGTCACCCTGTTCTTCGGTGGCTGGCACGGTCCGTTCGGCATCCTGCCGCAACTGGCTTTCTTCTGGTTCGCATTGAAGACCGCGTTCTTCATCATGCTGTTCATCCTGCTGCGCGCTTCGATTCCGCGCCCGCGTTATGACCAGGTGATGGATTTCAGCTGGAAATTCTGCCTGCCACTGACCCTGATCAATTTGCTGGTGACCGCTGCGGTTGTGTTGTTGAACACGCCTGCGGGCGCGGTTCAGTGAGGATTTGACCCATGTTCAAATATATTGGCGACATCGTTAAGGGTACTGGTACCCAGTTGCGCAGCCTGATCATGGTTTTCGGCCATGGCTTTCGCAAGCGCGACACCCTGCAATACCCGGAAGAGGCGGTGTACCTGCCGCCTCGCTACCGTGGCCGTATCGTCCTGACCCGCGACCCCGATGGTGAAGAGCGTTGTGTAGCCTGCAACCTGTGCGCCGTGGCCTGCCCGGTCGGCTGCATCTCGCTGCAGAAAGCTGAAACCGAAGACGGTCGCTGGTACCCGGACTTCTTCCGTATCAACTTCTCGCGCTGCATTTTCTGCGGCCTGTGCGAAGAAGCCTGCCCGACCACCGCAATCCAGCTCACGCCGGATTTCGAAATGGCCGAGTTCAAGCGTCAGGACCTGGTTTACGAGAAAGAAGATCTGCTGATCTCCGGTCCCGGTAAAAACCCTGACTACAACTTCTATCGTGTTGCAGGTATGGCCATTGCCGGTAAGCCAAAAGGCTCCGCGCAAAATGAAGCCGAGCCGATCAACGTGAAGAGCTTGCTGCCTTAAGGAAGAAAGATGGAATTCGCTTTCTATTTCGCATCGGGTATCGCGGTGGTGTCCACGCTTCGTGTGATCACCAACACCAACCCTGTGCACGCCCTGCTCTACCTGATTATTTCGCTGATCGCCGTGGCGATGACCTTCTTCAGCCTCGGTGCGCCATTTGCCGGGGTCCTGGAAGTGATCGCCTATGCCGGCGCCATCATGGTGCTGTTCGTGTTCGTGGTGATGATGCTGAACCTGGGCCCGGCCTCGGTTCAGCAGGAACGCGTCTGGCTCAAGCCCGGTATCTGGCTGGGCCCGGTCGTGCTCGCCGCGTTGCTGTTGGCTGAACTGCTGTACGTACTGTTCAGCCACTCCAGCGGCGCTGCCATTGGTCTTACCACCGTGGACGCCAAGGCCGTGGGCATCAGCCTGTTCGGTCCTTACCTGCTGGTGGTCGAACTCGCCTCGATGCTGCTGCTCGCTGCAGCCGTCACGGCGTTCCATTTGGGCCGCAACGAGGCGAAGGAGTAATTCATGCCTGCTATCCCTTTAGAGCATGGACTGGCCGTCGCCGGCATCCTGTTCTGCCTCGGCCTGGTCGGCCTGATGGTCCGCCGCAACATTCTTTTCGTGTTGATGAGCCTGGAAGTGATGATGAACGCCGCTGCCCTGGCATTCATCGTTGCCGGTGCACGTTGGGGCCAGCCGGATGGACAAGTCATGTTCATCCTGGTGATCAGCCTGGCAGCCGCCGAGGCCAGTATTGGCCTGGCGATCCTGCTGCAACTGTATCGCCGCTTCCACACGCTCGATATCGACGCTGCCAGTGAGATGCGCGGATGAACCTACTCTTCCTGACTTTCGTATTCCCCCTGATCGGGTTCCTGCTGCTGTCGTTCTCCCGCGGACGCATCTCGGAAAACCTCGCGGCACTGATCGGCGTCGGCTCCATCGGCCTCTCGGCGATCGTCACTGCCTACGTAATCTGGCAGTTCAACGTCGCACCGCCTGAAGGCGGCCACTACACCCAGGTGTTGTGGCAGTGGATGGCGGTGGAAGGTTTCACCCCCAACTTCGCCCTGTACCTGGATGGCCTGTCGGTCACCATGCTCGGCGTCGTGGTGGGTGTGGGCTTCCTGATCCACCTGTTCGCGTCCTGGTACATGCGCGGTGAAGCCGGTTACTCGCGCTTCTTCGCCTACACCAACCTGTTTATCGCCAGCATGCTGTTCCTGGTGCTGGGCGATAACCTGCTGTTCCTGTACTTCGGCTGGGAAGGCGTGGGCCTGTGCTCCTACCTGTTGATCGGTTTCTACTACAGCAACCGCAACAACGGTAACGCGGCACTCAAGGCGTTCATCGTCACCCGTATCGGCGACGTGTTCATGGCCATCGGCCTGTTCATCCTGTTCCAACAGGTGGGCACGCTGAACATCCAGGAACTGCTGGTGCTGGCACCGCAGAAATTCCAGGCCGGCGACTTCTGGATCGTGTTGGCGACCCTGATGCTGCTGGGTGGCGCGGTCGGTAAATCGGCCCAACTGCCGCTGCAAACCTGGTTGGCGGACGCAATGGCCGGCCCGACCCCGGTTTCGGCACTGATCCACGCCGCGACCATGGTCACCGCCGGTGTCTACCTGATTGCCCGTACCCACGGTCTGTTTGCCCTGGCGCCGGACATTCTGCAACTGGTCGGCATCGTCGGCGGTGTGACCCTGGTGCTGGCGGGTTTCGCAGCCCTGGTCCAGACCGACATCAAGCGTATCCTCGCCTACTCGACCATGAGCCAGATCGGCTACATGTTCCTGGCCCTGGGCGTCGGTGCCTGGGACGGCGCGATCTTCCACCTGATGACCCACGCCTTCTTCAAGGCGCTGCTGTTCCTCGCGTCCGGTGCGGTGATCGTGGCCTGCCACCACGAGCAGAACATCTTCAAGATGGGCGGCCTGTGGAAAAAACTGCCACTGGCCTACGCCAGCTTCATCGTCGGCGGCGCGGCCCTGGCGGCCCTGCCACTGGTGACCGCAGGTTTCTACTCGAAAGACGAAATCCTCTGGGAAGCCTTTGCCAGCGGCAACCACGCCCTGCTGTACGCAGGTCTGGTGGGTGCATTCATGACCTCGCTGTACACCTTCCGCCTGATCTTCATCGCGTTCCACGGTGAAGCGAAGACCGAAGCCCACGCCGGCCACGGCATTGCCCACTGGCTGCCACTGTCGGTGCTGATCGTGCTGTCGACTGCCATTGGCGCGATGATCGTGCCGCCGCTGCACGGTGTCCTGCCGCAAAGCGTCGGGCATGCCGGTGGCGAAGCCAAGCACAGCCTGGAAATCGCCTCGGGCGCCATCGCTCTGTCCGGTATCCTGCTGGCCGCGCTGCTGTTCCTGGGCAAGCGTCGGTTTGTCACGGCCATCGCCAACAGCGGCATCGGCCGTCTGCTCTCGGCCTGGTGGTTCGCCGCCTGGGGCTTCGACTGGATCTACGACAAGCTGTTCGTCAAGCCGTACCTGGCGATCAGTCACCTGCTGCGCAAAGACCCGTTCGACCAAACCATCGGTTTGATCCCGCGTCTGGCCAAAGGGGGTCACAACTCCCTGAGCCGCACCGAGACGGGTCAACTGCGTTGGTACGCCGCCTCGATGGCTGCTGGTGCCGTGCTGGTTATCGGCGCCATCGTGCTGGTAGCGGTCTGATATGAACCTTGCGAATTTGCGAAAGGAAACGAGCCCGTCATGATTCTGCCTTGGCTAATCCTGATCCCCTTCATCGGCGGCCTGTTGTGCTGGATGGGTGAGCGCTTCGGCGCCACCCTCCCACGCTGGATTGCGCTGTTGACCATGACCCTGGAACTCGCCCTCGGCCTCTGGCTGTGGGCCCACGGTGACTATTCATTTGCTCCGGCACCTGGCGCCGATCCGACTTGGGCGCTTGAGTTCAAGCACGTCTGGATCGAGCGTTTTGGCATCAACGTGCACCTGGCCCTCGACGGCCTGTCGCTGTTGATGATCCTGCTGACCGGCCTGCTGGGTATCCTCTCGGTACTCTGCTCGTGGAAAGAGATTCAGCGTCACGTGGGTTTCTTCCACCTGAACCTGATGTGGATCCTGGGCGGCGTTGTCGGCGTGTTCCTCGCGCTGGACCTGTTCATGTTCTTCTTCTTCTGGGAAATGATGCTGGTGCCGATGTACTTCCTCATCGCGCTCTGGGGTCACAGTTCTTCGGACGGCAAGAAAACCCGGATCTACGCGGCGACCAAGTTCTTCATCTTCACTCAGGCTTCCGGCCTGATCATGCTGGTGGCGATCCTCGGTCTGGTACTGGTCAACTTCAACAGCACAGGCGTGATTACGTTCAACTACGCCGACCTGTTGAAAACCAAGATGTCGATGACCACCGAGTACATCCTGATGCTCGGCTTCTTCATCGCCTTCGCGGTCAAGCTGCCCGTGGTGCCGTTCCACTCCTGGCTGCCTGACGCTCACGCCCAGGCGCCGACCGCAGGCTCCGTCGACCTTGCCGGTATCTTGCTGAAAACCGCGGCCTACGGCCTGCTGCGTTTCGCCCTGCCGCTGTTCCCGAACGCCTCGGCCGAGTTCGCGCCGATCGCCATGGCCCTGGGCCTGGTCGGGATCTTCTACGGTGCGTTCCTGGCATTTGCCCAGACCGACATCAAGCGCCTGATCGCGTTCTCCAGCGTCTCGCACATGGGCTTCGTGCTGATCGGTATCTACTCCGGCAGCCAGCTGGCCCTGCAAGGCGCCGTGATCCAGATGCTTGCCCACGGCCTGTCCGCGGCGGCACTGTTTATCCTCAGCGGCCAGCTGTACGAGCGCACCCACACCCGCGACATGCGTGAAATGGGTGGCCTGTGGTCGAAGATCGCCTACCTGCCGGCCATCAGCCTGTTCTTCGCAGCCGCTTCCCTGGGCCTGCCAGGTACCGGCAACTTCGTCGGTGAGTTCCTGATCCTGATCGGCACGTTCGCCAGTGCGCCATGGATCACCGCGATTGCCACCTCCGGCCTGGTGTTCGGTTCGGTCTACTCGCTGATCATGATCCACCGTGCCTACTTCGGCCCGTCCAAGTCGGACGCGGTGCTGCACGGTATGGATGCTCGCGAACTGATCATGGTGCTCGGCCTTGCGGTACTGCTGATCTACCTCGGCGTCTACCCGCAACCGTTCCTCGATACCTCTGCTGCGACGATGCATGGTGTGCAGCAATGGCTCGGTACCGCCTTCACTCAACTCGCTTCGGCCCGGTAAGAGCGCTATGGAATTCACGATTCAACACTTTATCGCGCTAGCGCCACTGTTGATCACCAGCCTCACCGTGATTGTGGTGATGCTGGCTATCGCATGGCGCCGCAACCACTCACAGACTTTCCTGCTCTCGGTGGCGGGTCTTAACCTGGCCTTGCTGTCTATCCTGCCGGCACTCAAGGTCGCGCCGCTGGTCGTCACCCCGCTGATGCTGGTCGACAACTTCGCGCTGCTGTACATCGCACTGATCCTTGTGGCGACCCTGGCCTGCGTCACCCTCGCCCACGCCTACCTCGGCGAAGGCGGCACTGGCTACCCGGGCAACCGCGAAGAGCTGTACCTGCTGATCCTGCTGGCTGCGGCCGGCGGTATCGTGCTGGTCAGCGCGCAACACCTGGCCGGCTTGTTCATCGGCCTGGAGCTGCTCTCGGTACCGGTCTACGGTCTGGTGGCCTACGCCTTCTTCAACAAGCGCTCCCTGGAAGCCGGCATCAAGTACATGGTGCTGTCGGCTGCCGGTTCCGCGTTCCTGTTGTTCGGCATGGCGCTGCTCTATGCCGATGCTGGCAGCCTGAGCTTCAGCGGTATCGGTCACGCCCTGGCCGCCAGCGGCGCGGCCAGCCCGCTGGCGCAACTGGGCATGGCGATGATGCTGGTGGGCCTGGCGTTCAAACTGTCCCTGGTGCCTTTCCACTTGTGGACGCCGGACGTGTACGAAGGTGCTCCCGCCCCTGTCGCCGCGTTCCTGGCGACTGCCTCGAAAGTTGCAGTGTTTGCGGTCATGGTGCGTCTGTTCCAGATATCCCCAGCTGCCAACACCGCCGTGCTGAGCAACGTCCTGACCGTGATCGCGATTGCCTCGATCCTGTTCGGTAACCTGTTGGCACTGACCCAGAGCAACCTCAAGCGTCTGCTGGGTTACTCCTCCATTGCCCACTTCGGCTACCTGCTGATTGCCCTGGTGGCGAGCAAGGGCCTGGCCCTGGAAGCCATCGGCGTGTACCTGGTCACCTACGTGATCACCAGCCTTGGCGCGTTCGGCGTGATCACCCTGATGTCCTCGCCATACAAAGGCCGTGACGCCGACGCCCTGTACGAGTACCGCGGCCTGTTCTGGCGCCGTCCGTACCTGACCGCCGTGCTGACCGTGATGATGCTGTCCCTGGCCGGCATTCCGCTGACCGCTGGCTTCATCGGCAAGTTCTACATCATTGCCACCGGTGTCGAAGCGCACCAATGGTGGCTGGTCGGTTCGCTGGTGCTGGGTAGCGCCATCGGCGTGTTCTACTACCTGCGCGTGATGGTTACCCTGTTCCTGATCGAGCCTAACCTGCGCCGCGTCGACGCACAGCTGCACTGGGAGCAAAAGGCAGGTGGCGTAATGCTGCTGGCCATCGCCGCCCTGGCGTTCTTCCTGGGCGTCTACCCGCAACCGCTGCTGACCCTGGTCCAGCAAGCCGGCCTGGCGGGCTGATCGCTCAAGCGAAACGCAGCAACAAAAAAACGGCACCCTCGGGTGCCGTTTTTGCATTCCATCAATCCGTTCAGGCGGGGACGTGCAACGCTGGACCGTAGCCTTCGATGAACTCGGCGGGCATGCGCTTGGGCCTGCCGCTGGACAGTTCGATACAGACAAAGGTGGTTTGCGCGCGCAGCAGGGTCGCGTTGTCGCTGGGGCGAACCAGCTGGAAATGCCGGGTCATTTTCAGGCGCTGGTCCCAGTCGACGATCCAGGTCGCCAACTGCAGCTCGTCACCCTCATAGGCCGCCGCCAGGTAATCGATCTCGTGGCGGACCACGGCCATGGCCCGGTCCAACCGTCGATACTCCACCAGGTCCAGCCCAAGGCGCTGTGAGTGGCGCCAGGCGCAACGTTCGAGCCAGGTGACATACACCGCGTTGTTGGCGTGTCCCAGCCCGTCGATGTCCTCTGCGGCCACCTGCAGGTCAATCACAAAGGGTGTTGCCCGATCCCAGCCCATGCCTCGCTCCCGGTCCGATTATTCGACCGGGAGCAGTGTAACGGATGATCAGGCCGATTGCCGCGTCTGCAGGCTGCGACCCGCGAGCAAGCCCAGCACCCCGTCGATCACTCGCGAGTCGGCCAGCACCCGCTGATGTCCGCCCTCCTCCAGGCGCAACAGACGACTGTCGAACCAGGCCTCGTGGATCAGTTGCGACTCGCTCACCGGGACGAAGATATCGTCCTCGGCATGTACGATCAGCCCGGGCATATCCAGCTGATAGTGGGCGACATCGAGCCTTGAAGCCGAAAACCCCACATCCTTTTCAATTTGCCGGATAAACGCCGAGCGCGCCCTGGGCGGCATTCCGACGTAGCGGGCAAAACCGCGCAGCACGCCCAGAATCCGCGCCGGTGCCGCGATACTCACCAGGGTTTCGGTGCGCAGCCCCAGTTGCACTGCCAGCATCGCACTGGCGCCGCCCATGGAGTGACCGATGACCCCTTGCAGGGGCGGCAACTCGGCCGCGGCTTCGAGCATGGCGCGGGCGAACATCACGACGTTGGCCTCGCGCCCCGGCGAACGGCCGTGGGCAGGACCGTCCAGGGCGACCACCGTATAACCGGCGTCCACCAGGGCGGTGATCAGGCTGGCGAACTGGGTCGGCCGCCCTTCCCAGCCGTGCATCAGTAACACCGCCGGGCCCTGCCCCCAGCGCAAGGCCGAGAGCCCAAAGCGCAAGGTGATGCGCTCGGCGCTGGCCAGCAGCGGCATTTCCCAGTCACGGGGCGGCAATTCACGGGGCGTCATGAACACCTGCCGCATCTTGCTCGCAATCAACTTCGGCGCCACCCAGCCCAACGTGCCGTTAACGCCGCGAACCCAACTCAAGGTGCTCATCGCTCATCTCCAAAGGCCAACGCTTCAGGTCACAGCACCGCCGACTTGGCGGCACGCAGCAATCGATCAGACAACTCACCGGCTCCCAGCGCTCGCGCCAGAGCCAGACCTCCCACCATCAGCGCCAGGTCTGCCAGGACCTTGTCGGCGTCTTCCGGGCTGTTGGCCAACTGCGCGACCATCAGCTCGACGTGCTCGTTCAGGGCCACCCGGAAGTCATCCGGCAGGCGGCCCAGCTCCCCCACCGACGCCGGAATCGGGCAGGCATTTTCGGTGGAGTCGCGGTGTTTGCGCGACAGGTAGAACGCCGCGACCAACGCCCGGCGCTCTTCCCCGGTCAGCTCGGCATCCATGTCGGCGATCAACGCCCGACGCTGGCCGAGCAACTGGGTGAAGGCTTCCAGCATCATCGCGTCCTTGCTTTCGAAGTGCGCATAGAAGCCGCCGACAGTCAGGCCGGCCGCACCCATCACTTCGCCCACGCTCGGTTCCGCCGGGCCACGTTGAATCAGCGCAGAGCTGGCGGCCTGGAGAATGCGTTCACGGGTTTGAGCTTTTTTGTCGTTCATCGTTACCTCCGAATATTACGATGGAAATATTATTCTCATAATAAATTTACGCAAGGGTTGGATTTGACCGTTGGTCAGAAGAGCAGAGGGGGAATTGGGGAATTGGCCAAACGCCAGACAAACAAAAGGGCCATTCAATAATTGAATGACCCTTATAAAATCCCGCAGAGCGGGTAATCGTGGCGTCCCCTAGGGGACTCGAACCCCTGTTACCGCCGTGAAAGGGCGGTGTCCTAGGCCACTAGACGAAGGGGACGCAAACCCTTCTATACACTGATCAGCGCTGAGTACTGATCGCTTCAAGGCCGGTGTGGCCAGACCTTGAAGTGTAAAATTGGTGGAGCTTAGCGGGATCGAACCGCTGACCTCCTGCATGCCATGCAGGCGCTCTCCCAGCTGAGCTAAAGCCCCAGATTTTTCGCCTCGCGGCGGAGTGACATCTTGCAACATCACTTCTGTAAAACTGGCGTCCCCTAGGGGACTCGAACCCCTGTTACCGCCGTGAAAGGGCGGTGTCCTAGGCCACTAGACGAAGGGGACACAAACCTTCTATACAACTGATCAACGCTGAGTGTTGATCGCTTCAAGGCCGGTGTGGCCAGACCTTGAAGTGTAAATTGGTGGAGCTAGACGGGATCGAACCGTCGACCTCTTGCATGCCATGCAAGCGCTCTCCCAGCTGAGCTATAGCCCCTCATCGTTGATGTCATCGCTGAGGACGGGGCGAATCTTAAGGGCGTATCGGATGCCTGTCAAACTTATTTTTCAAAAAATTTAAAATTTTTTGCCGACATTACAATCACTTACCGCCCTCCCCCCGGAAATCCGGGGGTTTGGCGCAGGCCAAAGGCCTGGCAGGAGCTGCTGCTGGGAATCAGGCGATCGCGGCCAACAGCTTTTCCCACTCCTTGTTTTCTTTCTTCGACACGCCACCGAGCAGGTCGATGGCCTGGCGCAGACGGAAACGGGTCAGGTCCGGGCCGAGGATTTCCATGGCGTCGAGCACCGACACCGAGCTCGCCTGACCGGTGATCGCGGCGAACATCAACGGCATGGCATCGCGCAGCTTCAGCTCAAGGGATTCGACGACCGCCTGAATCGTCGCGGTGATGTTGTCCTTCTGCCACTGGCGCAGGCTCTCCAGCTTCCACAGGATCAACTGCATCAACTGGCGCACCTGGTCGCCCGAGAGCTTCTTGGATTCGAACAGCTTGGCATCCGGGTTGACGCCACCGGCGAAGAAGAACCCGGCGAGCGGTGCCACCTGGCTGAAGGTTTCCACCCGGCCCTGCACGTGGGGCGCGATCTTCATCATGTACTCAGGGTTCAGCGCCCAGGTCTGCAGGCGGCTGGCGAACTCTTCCACCGGCAGGTCACGCAGCCACTGGCCGTTGAGCCAGGACAGCTTCTCGATGTCGAAGATCGGCCCGCCCAGGGACACGCGCTTGAGGTCGAAGTTGTCGACCATCTCTTGCAGGGAGAACTTCTCGCGCTCGTCCGGCATCGACCAGCCCATGCGCCCCAGGTAGTTGAGCATCGCTTCCGGCATGAAGCCCATGCGCTCGTAGAAGGTCACCGAGGTCGGGTTCTTGCGCTTGGACAGCTTGCTCTTGTCCGGATTGCGCAGCAGCGGCATGTAGCACAGCTCCGGCTGCTCCCAGCCGAAGTATTCGTACAGCAGGATCAGTTTCGGCGCCGATGGCAGCCACTCTTCGCCGCGCAGGACGTGGGTGATGCCCATCAGGTGGTCATCGACCACGTTGGCCAGGAAGTAGGTCGGCAGGCCGTCGGTCTTCATCAGCACTTGCATGTCCATGCGATCCCACGGGATCTCGACGTCGCCACGCAGCATGTCCGGCACCACGCAGACACCTTCGGTCGGCACCTTCATGCGGATCACGTGGGGTTCGCCAGCGGCCAGGCGGCGCGCCACTTCTTCCTTGGACAGCAGCAGCGCCCGACCGTCGTAGCGCGGGGTCTCGCCGCGAGCCATTTGCTCGGCGCGCATCTGGTCCAGTTCCTCGGCAGTGCAGAAGCATGGGAACGCATGCCCCATGTCTACGAGCTGCTGGCAGTACTTCTGGTAGATCTCGCCCCGCTCGCTCTGCCGGTACGGGCCGTGCGGGCCGCCGACGTCCGGGCCTTCAGCCCAGTCGATGCCCAGCCAGCGCAAGGCATCAAAAATCTGCTGTTCGGACTCGCGGGTCGAGCGCAACTGATCGGTGTCTTCGATGCGCAGGATGAACTCACCGCCATGCTGCTTGGCAAAGCAGTAGTTGAACAAAGCGATGTAAGCGGTGCCGACATGGGGATCGCCGGTAGGCGATGGCGCGATGCGAGTGCGGACGGTGGTCATGGCGTGTCTCGAAAGATGATGAAAAGCGGAGATGAAACAAAGGGCGAATGGTAACAGGCGACACCCGCCCGGCTCCAGTGAGCAGGGCATATAAGCCAAGATTGAGGCCACAAAAGGCGCTAACAGCGGCAAATGCCTGAATATCAATGGGTGGCATTTACCACCTGTCGGCTATGTGCCAGATTCACCAGCTGTTAAATTTCCTTACACTTTATCGACTACAAGCTGCCCATGCCTGCCCAACTCAAGCGTCGCCTGTTTATCTTCCTGTTTATCGTCCTGCTGGTCGCCGGCGGCTTTTTTTCCGAGTGGTTTTTCAAGGGACGGTTTTACGAAAGCACCGATAACGCCTATGTGCAGGGTGAAATCACCCGCGTTTCCAGCCAGTTGAGCGCACGCATCGACGAGGTGTTGGTGCAGGACAACCAGCACGTGGAAAAAGGCCAGCTGCTGATCCGCCTCGAAGGTGAGGACTTCCGCCTTGCCGTCGACCGTGCTGCCGCCGCCCTCGCCACCCGCCAGGCCGAGCGCCTGCAAGCCCAGAGCAAACTGACCCAGCAAGCCAGCCTGATCGCCTCCAGCGAAGCCCAGGTCGCCTCCAGCCAGGCCAGCCTGGGGCGTTCGCAAATTGATCTGTCCCGCGCCGAAACCCTGCGCAAGCCCGGCTACGTCTCGGAAGAACGGGTCACCACCCTGTCGGCGGAAAACCATATCGCTCGCTCCCAGGTCACCAAGGCCCAGGCCGACGCCCAGGCACAGCGCCAACAGGTCAACGCCCTGAGCGCCGAGATCAAGCGCCTCGACGCGCAGATCGCCAATGCCCAGGCCGACCTGGCCCAGGCCGAGCTGAACCTGACCCGCAGCGAGATCCACTCGCCCATCAGCGGCCTGGTCGGCCAACGCGCAGCGCGCAACGGCCAGGTGGTGCAAGCCGGCGCGTACCTGCTGTCGATCGTCCCGGACCAGGACATCTGGATTCAGGCCAACTTCAAGGAAACCCAGATCGGCCACATGCAGCCTGGGCAAAAGGCCGAGTTGATTTTTGATGCCTACGGCGACACCCCGATCGACGCCCGGGTCGACAGCCTGTTCGCCGCCTCCGGCGCCCAGTTCAGCCTGCTGCCGCCAGACAATGCCACCGGCAACTTCACCAAGGTGGTGCAACGGATTCCGGTGAAGCTGACGTTTGCCGCGGATAACCCGCTGCACGGCAAGATCCGTCCAGGCATGTCGGTCACCGTCAAAGTGAACATCAAAGACCCTGTCGATGGCCGGTGATCAACTGATCCGCCCGGTCGGCGAACCGACCCGGCGGGACTGGATTGCAGTCATGAGCGTGATGCTCGGCGCCTTCATGGCGGTACTCGACATCCAGATCACCAACTCCTCGCTCAAGGACATCCAGGGCGCGCTGTCGGCGACGCTTGAGGAAGGCTCGTGGATTTCCACCTCCTACCTGGTGGCGGAAATCATCATGATCCCCCTCACCGCCTGGCTGGTGCAGTTGCTCTCGGCACGCCGCCTGGCGGTCTGGGTCTCGGTCGGTTTCCTGTTCGCCTCCCTGCTCTGCTCCATGGCCTGGAGTCTGGAAAGCATGATCGTGTTCCGCGCCTTGCAGGGTTTTACCGGCGGCGCGCTGATCCCCCTGGCGTTCACCCTGACGCTGATCAAGCTGCCCGAACACCATCGCGCCAAAGGCATGGCCATGTTCGCCATGACCGCCACCTTCGCCCCCTCCATCGGCCCGACCCTGGGTGGCTGGCTCACGGAAAACTGGGGCTGGGAGTACATCTTCTACATCAACATCCCGCCCGGCATGATCATGATTGCCGGCCTGATGTATGGCCTGGAGAAGAAAGAGGCGCACTGGGAACTGCTCAAGAGCACCGATTACACCGGCATCCTCACCCTGGGCGTCGGCCTGGGCTGCCTGCAGGTGTTCCTCGAGGAAGGCCATCGCAAGGACTGGCTGGAGTCGAGCCTGATCGTCACCCTGGGCAGCATTGCCCTGGTCAGCCTGATCACCTTTGTCATCGTCCAGGTGTCCAAGCCCAACCCGCTGATCAACCTGGGCATCCTGCGCAACCGCAACTTCGGCCTGTCGAGTATCTCCAGCCTGGGCATGGGGGTGGGGCTGTATGGCTCGATCTACCTGCTGCCGCTGTACCTGGCGCAGATCCAGAACTACAACGCCCTGCAGATCGGTGAAGTGATCATGTGGATGGGCGTGCCCCAGCTGTTTCTGATTCCGCTGGTGCCCAAGCTGATGAAGTACATCTCACCGAAGTGGCTGTGTACCCTGGGTTTTGGCCTGTTCGGCCTGGCGAGCTTTTCGTCGGGGGTGCTGAACCCGGACTTTGCCGGGCCGCAGTTCAACCAGATCCAGATCATCCGGGCACTGGGGCAGCCGCTGATCATGGTCACCATCTCGCTGATCGCCACCGCCTACATCCTGCCCGAGGATGCCGGCTCGGCGTCGAGCCTGTTCAACATCCTGCGCAACCTCGGTGGCGCCATCGGCATCGCCCTGCTCGCCACCCTGCTGGATGCGCGGACCAAGACCTACTTCGATTACTTGCGCGAAGCCATCGTGCCAACCAACCCGCAAGTGGCCGAGCGCCTGACCAGCCTGACCGACCGCTTTGGCAGCGAGACGGCCGCGCTGGGCAAGCTCAGCGAGATTGCCCATCAGCAGGCATCGATCATGGCGTACAACGACGCCTTTCATTTTGTCGGGATTGCGCTGGGGGTGAGCATGCTGGCGATTCTGCTGACCAAGGCGTTGCCGGCGGGGATCAAGGCTGGAGAGGCGCACTAGTTGAATTTATAGCGCACTGGCGGGCTTGCCCGCGATGAGGCCCTGTCAGGCGCCGAGGATCAGACCGCCAGCAACCGCTCGCGCATCTTGGCGATTTCGTCGCGGGTCTGGGCTGCGGCTTCGAACTCCAGGTCGCGGGCGAGCTGGTACATCTTCTCTTCCAACTGGCGAATGCGCTTGGTGATCTCGCTCGGCGAGCGCAGTTCGTTTTCGTACTTGGCGCTTTCCTCGGCCGCCTTGGCCATGCCCTTGCGCTTCTTGCTGCGCGAACCCGGCACGGTGGCGCCTTCCATGATGTCGGCAACATCCTTGAACACCCCTTTGGGGGTGATGCCGTTGGCCAGGTTGAACGCGATCTGCTTGTCACGACGACGTTCGGTCTCGCCGATCGCCCGCTCCATCGAACCCGTGATGCGGTCGGCATACAGAATCGCCCGGCCGTTGAGGTTACGCGCGGCGCGGCCGATGGTCTGGATCAGCGAGCGCTCGGAACGCAGGAAGCCTTCCTTGTCGGCATCGAGAATCGCCACCAGCGACACTTCCGGCATGTCCAGGCCTTCACGCAACAGGTTGATCCCCACCAACACGTCGAAAGTGCCCAGGCGCAAGTCGCGGATGATCTCCACCCGCTCCACGGTGTCGATGTCCGAGTGCAGATAACGCACGCGCACACCGTGGTCGGCCAGGTAGTCGGTGAGGTCTTCGGACATGCGCTTGGTCAGCGTGGTGACCAGCACCCGCTCCTCCAGCGCTACCCGTTTGGTGATCTCCGACAGCAGGTCGTCGACCTGGGTCAGCGCCGGGCGGATTTCGATCTGCGGGTCCACCAGGCCGGTCGGACGCACCACTTGCTCGACCACGCGCCCGGCGTGTTCGGCTTCGTAGTTACCCGGGGTGGCCGAGACGAAAATCGTCTGCGGACTGATGCTTTCGAACTCATCGAAGCGCATCGGCCGGTTATCCAGCGCCGAAGGCAGGCGGAACCCGTATTCCACCAGGGTTTCCTTGCGTGAACGGTCGCCCTTATACATCGCACCCACCTGCGGCACGCTGACGTGGGACTCGTCGATCACCAGCAAGGCATCGGCCGGCAAGTAGTCGAACAAGGTCGGTGGCGCCTGGCCAGATTCACGGCCGGACAGGTAGCGCGAGTAGTTTTCGATGCCGTTGCAATAGCCCAGCTCCAGGATCATCTCCAGGTCAAACCGGGTGCGCTGCTCCAGGCGCTGGGCTTCCACCAGCTTGTTGTTGGTGCGCAGGTAGTCGAGACGCTCCTGCAGCTCGACCTTGATCCCCTCGATGGCGCCGAGCAGGGTTTCACGGGGCGTCACGTAGTGGCTCTTGGGGTAGAAGGTAAAGCGCGGCAGCTTGCGGATCACCTCCCCGGTCAGCGGATCAAAGGCCGAAAGGCTTTCGACTTCGTCATCGAACAGCTCGATGCGGATCGCTTCCAGGTCCGATTCCGCCGGGTAGACATCGATCACGTCGCCGCGCACGCGGAAGGTGGCACGGGCGAAATCCATGTCGTTGCGGGTGTATTGCAGGTCGGCCAGGCGGCGGACCAGGGCACGCTGATCGAGTTTGTCGCCACGATCAATGTGCAAGACCATCTTCAGATAGGTTTCCGGGCTACCCAGGCCGTAGATGCAGGACACCGTGGTGACGATGATCGCGTCCTTGCGCTCAAGCAACGCCTTGGTCGCCGACAGGCGCATCTGTTCGATGTGGTCGTTGATCGAGGCGTCCTTCTCAATGAAGGTGTCGGACGACGGCACGTAGGCTTCCGGCTGGTAGTAGTCGTAGTAGGAAACGAAGTACTCGACAGCGTTGTTGGGGAAAAACGCCTTGAATTCGCCATACAACTGCGCGGCCAGGGTCTTGTTCGGCGCCAGCACCAGGGTCGGACGCTGCACCTGAGCGATCACGTTGGCGATGCTGAAGGTCTTGCCGGAACCTGTCACACCGAGCAGCGTCTGGTGCGCGAGCCCGGCCTCGATGCCCTCGACCATCAGGCGGATGGCTTCCGGCTGATCGCCGGCAGGCTCGAAGCGGGTGACTAGCTGGAATTCGGACATACCTACCTCTGGTTTTGCGCGGCGCGCACGCCCGCCTGAGCGGGGGGGCCAGGCAGCCACGATGAACAGCGCTGACGACGGATGTCGCGGGGAAAAATCATGATAACCGTTGATGTGGTGGCGAATACCTGTAGTTTCAAGGTAATCGTCCTACATGCCCCGTAATAGACCGTCATGACAATAAGACTAACGGTTGGCAAATAAACCGAAAAACTTGCCGGAAAAGGTCAAACGCCTGTCGCCCTGCCCGGTGATGGCCTCTATACTAGCTCCCCGTTTGTGCACCGCTCTAGTGCATTCGGCTGGAGCGCCACACGTCCCTCCACATTCCATTCAGAGCCGCCGCAATAATGAGCCTGTTCTCCGCTGTCGAAATGGCACCACGCGATCCAATCCTGGGCCTCAACGAAGCATTCAACGCTGACACCCGAACCAACAAGGTCAACCTGGGGGTCGGTGTTTACTGCAACGAGGAGGGGCGAATTCCACTCCTGCGCGCCGTAGTCGAAGCCGAGACAACTCGCGCCGCTCAACACGCTTCCCGCGGCTACCTGCCGATCGACGGCATCGCTGCCTACGACCAGGCCGTGCAAAAGCTGCTGTTTGGCGCTGATTCGCCGCTGCTGGCCGCTGGCCGCGTGGTCACCACCCAGTCCGTGGGCGGTACCGGCGCGCTGAAAATCGGTGCCGATTTCCTCAAGCAACTGCTGCCGGACGCCGTCGTGGCCATCAGCGACCCGAGCTGGGAAAACCACCGCGCGCTGTTCGAAACCGCCGGCTTCCCGGTGCAGAACTACCGCTACTACGACGCCGCCACCCATGACGTCAACCGCGTCGGCCTGCTGGAAGACCTCAACGCCCTGCCTGCCAACTCCATCGTGGTGCTGCACGCCTGCTGCCACAACCCGACCGGCGTCGACCTGAGCCCGGCGGACTGGAAAAACGTCCTGGAAGTGGTCAAGGCGAAAAACCTCGTGCCGTTCCTCGACATGGCCTACCAGGGCTTTGGCGACGGCATCGACGAAGACGCCGCTGCCGTGCGCCTGTTCGCCGAGTCGGGGCTGAACTTCTTCGTTTCCAGCTCGTTCTCCAAATCGTTCTCGCTGTACGGCGAGCGCGTCGGCGCACTGTCGATCGTCAGCGAATCGAAAGAAGAAAGCGCGCGCGTGCTGTCGCAAGTCAAACGCGTGATCCGCACCAACTACTCCAACCCGCCGACGCACGGCGCGGCAGTGGTTGCCGCCGTGCTCAACAGCCCGGAACTGCGCGCCCAGTGGGAGCAGGAACTGGCCGAGATGCGCCTGCGCATTCGTGGCATGCGTACCCAGATGGTGGACCTGCTGGCCCAGCACGCCCCAGATCATGACTTCAGCTTTGTCGGCCGCCAGTGCGGGATGTTCTCCTACTCCGGCCTGACCGTTGAACAAGTGACCCGCCTGCGCAACGAGTTCGGCATCTACGCCCTGGACACCGGCCGCATCTGCGTGGCCGCGCTGAACCAGAACAACATCGCAGCCGTGACCCAGGCCATCGTTCAGGTGATCTGAAGCTCAGCTCGATAAAAAAGGGGAAGCCGCTTGGCTTCCCCTTTTTGTTTGCGAGCAGATAATACCCAACGCCAAGGCTCCACACTCTAGACTCTAGAGCGCCTCACTGTGGAGGCGAGCCGGGCGGCGCTCCGTCTGCTCGCGAAGCGCTCTGCCACAGACACAGCAAAACTTCGAAACCCTTGAGAGCCGAGATGAAAAACGACAATTTACGCGCCGACCGCGATGACGACCTGGATCACTTCGCCCCTCGCCCTGCGACCAAGCGTGGCAACAGCCTGGTGCTGCAAGTGGCAAGCGGGGTGTTTCTCGGCGGCCTGGCCCTGTGGCTGGTGCAACTGGCCGCCACTTCGCTGTATGCCAAGCTCATGCTCGGCACCGTGACCTTCGGCGGTTGACGGTTCAGCCAGCCAGCTGGCTCGACCGCTGACTGGCGGCATCGTCATAGGCCACGTACAAGGCCTCGGCCACCTGGCTCTTGATCGCCTTGGCGCTTTCCAGCCCCAGCACAAACCCCTCGGCCTTGCCCCCGGCACGATTGAGCTCTTCAGCGGTGCCGGCCTGGGTGATCGCTTCGAACAGTTTTTCGGCGGGCGCACCCACGCCTTTGGGCAGGCTGATCTGGGCAATGCTCATGCGTGCACCCCGCACGCCAGGATTTGAGAGAACAGCGGTTGTTGAGTCATGACGCCTACCTTGTGGGCTAATGGCCGACAGCGCGTGAAACCACGCCCGGGGGCCCATGGTAGACCTCTACTGCGTTTCTGGTAACCGCCAATGACCGCCGACTGCCCACCCCGCAACGAATCGACACCACTCACCGGAAAAAACCCTGCAGATTCAATTTTTTGTTGACTTGTTCTTTTTAATCAGTAACATACGGCGCATTCCGCGATAGCTCAGTTGGTAGAGCAAGTGACTGTTAATCACTGGGTCCCTGGTTCGAGTCCAGGTCGTGGAGCCAGACAGCAAGATCAAAAAGCCCCTGAATCGAACGATCAGGGGCTTTTTTGTGGGCGAGAGAAAAGCCCGGCGGGCAGGCCTACTAAATACGCCACGCCGAAGCGATAGGTTCAAGGGTTTTGTGCAAGGCGACGCCTTGCGCTGTAATCGCACTCAAACTCTCAAGAGGGGTGTGCGGCGGCAGATCAAACGCGGTGACAAAACCACCGATCTGCCTAGCCAGCAACTGAGCCTCCCGCACGTAATCGAGCCGTACCGCATCAAGCCGAGTGACCCGACTCAAGGCTTGCGCCTGCTTGATCGAGTCCGTCAACAACCTGGTCAACTGGTCTTTTTGATCCAGGTAGTGCTGACGCTTTATCCTCAGGTCATTCCTGAGCTTCACCATGTCGACGTAGCGGATGTATTGCGACGCATGTTCGACCAATTTCCTGAACAGGCGTACACCACGTTTCACCATTTCAACTTGCGGGGCGCTTAAATCAAGCCCATCCAACTCTTCATCACTCGCGATCCAGGGCAATAGGTAATCGAACAGGTTCTTGTCATCGATCACCCTGATGCACTCGTCAATGTCCTTGCGCTGCTCATCCAATTCAAGCAGTCGCGTATCCAGATCCTGCAGAGCCAATCGAATGCCATTTTCCAGGTTGACCGAGTTCGTGCTGCCCGCCTCGTCAGTGGGCAATACCTCAATGTCGTCGACTTGATTGATCGCCGTAGTCATGCCAAGCCAGAAACCCCGGACACGCCGCATGTCGGCATTGACACTGCTTATATAGTCCTCTCTCAACTCTTCCTTGGCCCGCTGCCGCGCCTGCTCATCCAATTCCTGAGCGCTCTCCAGCCGATCGAGTTCAGCGTTCAAGCTTAAAAAATTGGCATTTCTCAACAACGGCATCATGGCGACCGTCGATTGCAAAATGCTTGAATGCGCGTCATTGAGCACTGCATTGAGGCGCCCAAGCCTGGCCTGCAGATACTCGGCAAACCCCAGGGAAATCTCCGAAACGGCCATGTTTATTGAGTATTTGCTTTGTTTCATCAGCGCGTAATCCGGCTGGCGCTGCTCTTGAGTGGACATCCTGTCTATCTCGTTCATACACCTTCCCTCGGTTAACTTGCGAACTGCTGTTTATTGAAGTCTTCGATGGCCTTGTTTAGAGAGTGCAACAGGGACTCGGCCAGCGCTTTGACGTTCTCCCACGGCTCAATACCGCGGATAAAACTTTGCTTGAAACGTATCAAGCTCACGCCCTCCTTGATCAGCGAAAGCTCGCTCGCAGACTTATCTATTTCTGCCAATACCGAATCCCACACCATCACCAAGGCTTCTGCAGACTGCGGACGCCGCTCGCATGAAACCGTAAATATTGTCCAACGAGTTACTGTGAGACAGTATTAAACTAGGCAACTTTTCCTGACCGTCGATCATCGCGATAAGGCTGCGCCGCTTTTTCTCGAAAGTTCGCAACTTTTTCATCGCCTCAGCCCCACCCCGCCCCATGAGCGCTTCCTCCGGCCCGACCAGGATAAAGTCCAGCAGAACAGCAACAGGATTCAATCCCTTCAGCACACTGGGGATCGCCAGCGTTCTGACTTCTTTTTCTGCTTGAGCAATATCACGCTCGATCTCTGCAAGTGATTCGCGAAACCGGATCAGGTCCACCGCAAAGTCGATGGTATTGAGCTTGTTTCTTTTCAGCTTGACCGAGGGCACTAGCTGTTCGCTCAACTCCCGGTGAAAACGCTCAATGGACTCTTTCAATTCGACCGTAGGCGCACGGCTCAGATTGACACTCTCCTTCAGGTCCTGAAACATCCCTTCAAGCTCTTCGTACACAGCCCGGTCAAGCTGATCAAACGGAATGAAGGGCGTTTCATCCACTGCGATAGGACCGTAGTTCTTGACCCGTTCACTGATCGGCATGGCTTCGATTTGCTGCACAAGGTCTGCGGCAAATTTGCCCTGTGTTTTTGCAAACGCACCTAAATTACCTCCCACCAGCAACAACTTGCTTTCAATCGGCAGCCACGTTCCAGCATGGACCTTGATCTTTGTGTGCAGCTCCTGAATGTCCGTCCACTGGAAATCCGGATGATCAATAATCCCACCCAGTGCGAGTTCGATCCCCTCACGATCCGTCGGAAGAAACTTGCCCTGCTCCACATAAAGTTTTATTTGCAACAGCTGATCTGAAGTCACGATCAACCGTCGCCCCTCAACACCTCCAGCTGCCTTTAGCGCTTGCTCGCTCGTGTCGGAGCGATCAGCCCCGTTAAAACTGCCCACATCTTCCATAACGTTGACTTCCATTCGTTAAACAACTCGGCAATTCAAGAAAACGCATCAACAACCTTGCGATTATTAAACGTCGAGTGCCGATGGTAGCCGAACTTAAAAGACAACAAAGTCGCAACGTTCAGCTTATACCGTAGGAAGCCCCCATCACTTAATGTACGTCGCACCTACCCACAACACAGCCATCCAACACCACAAAAAAGGCCGAGCTGTTTATTCAACAGGTCGGCCTCTATTATCGCCAGTGACTGCGGTCAGACGTGCTCGCTACTCTTGATCTGCGCAGGTCGATGTTCCGGCGCGTCATGGCCATGGCTCTCCACCACCACGGGCACTTCATTGCCATCGCAGTCATGCAACTTGCCATCGCTGAAGTAGTCGCCTTCACGCAGCGCAGCCAGGTCCTGGAAGCGCAGGGTGCGCTCGGTACCGGCGGCAAATACCGACTGTTGGTCGGAGTTGCCGGTGGTGAAGTGGTTGAAGGTCAGGTTTAGCGCAATGGCCATGATTGCCGACGAACTGATACCAGAATGGAAGATCGTGGCGAACCAGCTTGGGAAGTGGTCGTAGAAGTTCGGCGCAGCGATGGGGATCATGCCGAAGCCGATCGAGGTGGCGACGATGATGAGGTTGACGTTGTTACGGTAGTCGACCTTGGACAAGGTACGAATGCCGCTGGCGGCCACGGTGCCGAACAGCACGATACCGGCCCCACCGAGTACCGACGTCGGCACCGCGGCAATCACCCGCCCCATGAACGGCAGCAGCCCGAGGATCACCAGGAACAATCCACCCGTGGCCACCACGTAGCGGCTCTTGATCCCGGTCACTGCCACCAGCCCGACGTTCTGGGCGAAGGCGCTCTGGGTGAAGGAGCCGAAGATCGGCGCGATCATGCTCGACAGCATGTCGGCCCGCAGGCCGTTGCCCAGGCGCTTGGAGTCGACCTTGGTGTCGATGATCTCACCCACCGCAAGGATGTCCGCCGAGGTCTCGACCAGGGTCACCATGACCACGATGCACATCGACAGGATGGCGGCGAAGTGAAAGGTCGGCATACCGAAGTGGAACGGCGTCGGGAAGCCGAACATCGGCCCTTCGCTGACGCTGGAAAAGTCCGCCATGCCGAGGAACACTGCAATCAGGGTCCCGATGACCATGGCCAACAGGATCGACAGACGAGAGATGGTGGCACTGCCGATCTTGCTCAGCAGCAGCACCAACACCAGGGTCACGGCCGCCAGGCCGATGTTGGCCATGCTGCCAAAGTCTTCGGCATGGCTGTTGCCGCCCATGGCCCAGCGCGCGGCCACCGGCATCAGCGTCAGGCCGATGGTGGTGATGACAATCCCGGTCACCAGCGGCGGGAAGAACTTGGTGATCCGCGAGAACACCGGGGTGATCAACAAGCCGATCAACGAGGCGGCAATCACTGCCCCCAGGATCGACTGGAAGCCGCCCTCACCGCCACTGCTGACAATCGCCACCATGGTCGCGACACCGGAGAACGACACGCCCTGCACCAGCGGCAACTGACAACCAAAGAACGGTAGGCCCAGGGTTTGCAGCAGCGTTGCCAACCCGCCTGCAAACAACGATGCCGCGATCAACAGACCAATGTCTGCCGGAGAAAGCCCGGCCGCCTGGCCGATGATCAGTGGTACCGCAACGATACCGCCATACATGGTCAGAACGTGTTGCAGGCCGTAAGCCATATTCGCGCCGACCCCGAGGTTTTCATCCTCGGGCCGTTGGTGTGAAACAGAGGGCGTTTTCATCGTGGGGGGTTCCCTGGGTTTTTGTTATGCGCACACTGTATTCAACACCCAAGACAAATGTCCATAGAGTTGTATACAACTTGTCAGTCACATAATGGACAAGCATCCACCCCAGCCCGCTTCCAACCGTCTAGCCCGCACGTTTCTGGCTTTACCGCCGGTCGAAAAATAGCTGATCGATCGATCAGCTTTTTTTCGCGTGCCGGTACTTATTGCTCAGCGGCGATCAATCTCGCCAGGGTCGCCCGCAGTGCCGGATGCTCGGGCACCTGGAGCGAGAATTCGCTGCGCAGCACGTCGATCAGCGCCTGCACATCGCTGATCTCGCGCCGCTCGCTGGGGCACCCCAGGCGATGCACAGCATAGCTGCCATTGTTCAGGGTGTGGCGCACGCCCTCCCCGGTCCGCGCCACCATCAGACGCTGCAGGAACGGCGACTGGGGGTGAGTCGAGACATACCAGTTGCCAATCTCGTAATCGATATCGCCCTGCCGCTGCAGGTCGAAGACATACATTGCCCGCCACTCGTCCGCGACCTTGGCGCGCAAGGTGTAGCTCTCGTCTTCGCGGGTGATGCGATAGGGCTCATGGGGCGTTACCTGCTCCTGCTCGGTGTCGAGCAGCAGCGGCGCCGTCGGCACCATGCCGCCAAACCCCACATCGGTGATGTAGCGCACGCCATTGAGGGTCACCAGCGTCAGGCGATGGGTACGCGCCGCCCAGGCGTCCTGCGGGGCGTTCATCACCACGCGCCCGGTGATACCACGGACCTGGTACCCCAGGTGCAACAACAAGGTCATGTACAGATTGTTGAGCTCGTAGCAATAGCCGCCACGCCCCTCCAACAACACTTTGTGCTGGACCGAGGGCAGGTCGAGGGGCACGGGCAATCCGGCCAGGGGCGAGAGATTTTCGAAGACGAAAGTGCTGGTGTGCCTTAGCTGCAGTTCAGCCAGGGTTTCCAGGGTGGGTGCGGGTGGCGTGGCAAAACCAAGACGCTGAAGGTACAGGTCGATGTATTCGAGCGCAGTTGGGGTCATGAGCGATTCCTTGGACATGAAGGCGCACCGGAGCCGGCGCGGTCGAGTGCCGTGCCGATGGGCAAAAGTTATACGACAGCCACCACTGGCAACGACAATTGATTTCCCTCATCGGCCCGCTGAAGAAAAAGGCGACGCCCGGCCTGACCATCAAGCAGACCATCGAACGGCAACGCCAGGCCTTCAGCCCCGACTATGGGTATCGCTTGAACGCCTCTCCCGAGAGGCCACCTGCGTGCGATTCCTGCCGAAGTTCTTGGCCTGGTACAACGCCGCATCCGCGCACTCGATGAGCCACTCAATGCTGTCGCCGTCCTTGGGCACGAAGGCATGGCAGCCGAGACTGACGGTCAACTGCCCCGAAGGTGCGCCGCTGTGGAGAATATTGGCGTCCCGGACGCTGTGCCGAATCCGCTCGGCAATGGCGACTGCACCCTCGATATCGGTATCCGGCAACAGCACCGCAAACTCTTCCCCACCGTAGCGCACCACCAGGTCAGACGGGCGCTGGCAGCAGCCTTTGACCACGCCGGCGACCCGCGCCAGGCACTGGTCACCGGCGACGTGGCCGTAGCTGTCATTGAAGCGCTTGAAGTAGTCGATATCGAGCATGATCAGGCTTAGCGGACTTTGCTGGCGCAGGCCCCGGGCAAACTCGACCTGCAACGCCCGCTCGAACAACCGCCGGTTCGCCAGACCGGTCAGGCTGTCATGGGTCGCGATCACTTCCAGGCGCTCCTGGGCCGCACGCAGGTCTGCCTCGATGCGCTCACCATTGCGCACCTGCAGCACAAACACCCAACCGAACAGACTGACGCCGAGCACCACCAGGGCCACGATGACACTGGACTGCACCGCGTTGGCGTACCAGCCACGCAGCACCACGGCCTCCGGGGTGGCCGACGCCACCACCAGCGGATAAGCGTCCAGTTGCTGGTAGCCGTACAGCCGCAGTTCACCGTCCACCCGCGAACGAATCATCGCGGTGCCCGAGGGCGCATTCGGCAAGTAATGCCGGAAGATCTCCCCTTGCGCCAGCGACTCCCCAATGCGCAACTCCGCACCCGGCCGCCGCGAAAGCAAGGTGCCGTCCGCCAGGGCCAGAAACATCAAGGCGCGGTCGTCAAGACTGAAGCTTGTGAAAAACCGGTCGAAATACTCCATGCGGATCCCTGCCATCAGTACGCCCTGGAACTGACCATTGCGGTCATTCACTCGCCGCGACAACGGGATGATCCACTCACCGTTCTGCCGACTGCGGATCGCCGGGCCAATATGGGCCTGCAACGAAGCGTTCTGTTGATGGAACTTGAAATACTCGCGATCGGCGACGCCCTGCCGGGTTGGCAACTCACCAAAGGACGTCACCACCCACTGCCCTTGGCGATCGAACAGAAACAGCCCATGCAACTGCTGCAGGGCCTGCACCCGACGGGCAAAGGTGCGCTGCAAACGCGGGGTCAACGCCACGCCGAAGCCGTCGGCCTGAATCCAGTCGGCCAGGCTGGTCACCACCAGGTCGGCAGCCACGAAGGTATCCTCAGCCTGTTGCGCCATCGCCCGCGTGAGGTTCACAGAAGCGATTTGCGCCTGGGACAAGTCGTGCTCTCGGGATTGCTCAAGCTGCAGGTACAACAGGCCGCACAGGCTCAGGCACACCGCCGCAATAAAGATCACCGCCGCCTTGCGCAGGGGTAAACGCTTCAGTGGGCCGCCGAGCGTATCGTGGGGGTCGTGAATGGGGGTTGGCAAATGCATCATCCTTGAAGGGTAAAGCGCGAGCAAATGCCCGGATCCCTCGATCGGCGAAGCTTAGCCTACGGCGGTGACGCGGGGCAAACCACGACAACGCGATAACACCTGGAAACACTTGCCGCGCAGCCAATGCCGGCAGTTCCTCCATGGGCTCTGCTAGGCTCAATCCTTCACTCTGATCGGTAGCCCATGGAGGAACGCATGAATCATCAGGACCTTGTGCCCAACATCAACACCGTGGTCTTCGACCTGGGCAATGTGCTGATTCGCTGGAACCCGAGAAACCTCTACCGCAAGTTGTTTGGCGATGACGAGCAGGCCATGGAGACCTTTCTGTCCGAGGTCTGCAGCACCGACTGGAACGAACGCCAGGACGCCGGGCGCTCATGGCAGGAAGCGATCGACGAAGCCATCGCCCGCCACCCGACGCAAGAGACACTGATTCGTGCCTACCGCGAACGCTGGGAAGAGATGCTCGACGGCGCACTGGAAGAGACCGTCGAGATCCTCGAGCAACTGCACGCCAAGAAAGTGCGCCTGCTGGCCCTGACCAACTGGTCGGCGGAAACCTTCCCCATTGCCCTTGAGCGCTTCGCCTTCCTGAACAAATTCGAAGGCATCCTGGTCTCGGGCGTCGAAGGCATCATCAAGCCCGCACCACAGATCTTCCAACTGCTCAAATCGCGCTACCAGTTCGAAGCTCACCACGCCGTGTTTATCGACGACCACGCCCCCAACATCGAAGGCGCCCGCCGCGAAGGTTTCCATGCGCTGCAGTTCAGCAACGCCGGACAACTGCGCAAAGACCTCGCCGCCCTGGGCCTGCCCCTATAAAAATGGTCGTGTCGAGCAACTGTGCACTGCCAAGCACCTGTAGCAGCCGCCTCGCTTCGCTCGACAGCGGCTACAAAAACCGCACCCAGACCCTCAACGCATCGGCGGCACTCGAATATCACCCGAGCGACACTGGTTTTTCACCCCCTTGCCGCACGCCTGGAAGGACAGGTCCTTTGCCATGCACACACGCACCTCCGACAACTCAGGGCCTCGACAGATCACTGCAATACCGTCTGACGGTATCCCGGGGTTGCTGCGGCGAAACATCTGCGTGATGTCCTGGGCTGAGAAGTACACCTCTTTGCTCAACGGCTGCAGCGGCTCAGGAATTTTCACCGCACCAAGCGCCTTGTCCGCAGCCGCCAGGTAGCCCATGGCACCCAGCCCGCTGCAGGTACCGTGCTTGGCCCACTCATGCTTGAGCAAGGCCGGCGTGACAAACAACGTCAGCCCCCGCGCCCGCTCGGCCGCCGACAACCGCGCATTCGGCGCGCAGGACTGCGGCCAGCCACCCTTGGCGTATTGCGGCCAAAGCCCGTGCAACACAAACCCGTAGCCCTTGCCCGAGCACTGGGCATTTTCCGGGCGCGTCAGGCAAAAGGTCGGCGACCAGGACAACGCCAGCAGGTAATAGTCGAACACCCCCGACGCCGACTCGTTCTGCTGTTTGTTGCGCGAGGATTGCGGCGTATTGCTCAGGACCACACTGCCAATCGCCAGCACACCAAACAGGACCCATACAGACAGTTGTTTCATTCACACACCTGAAAGCGGAACATCCAATGGGTCTATTGTGAGGGCTGGCCGCGCATGAGCAGAAGACATTCTTCTCCAACCCGCATCAAGGGAGTGCCAGCGACTGGCAATCACTCGCTCAACTGCAGTACCTTGAAAACGCAGACCACTCTGAACACACGATAGGGAATCGAAATGAGCAAGGCAGACGAACTCGCCACGAAACTGAAGCAAAAACAAAAAACCCGTGTGGACGCCGAGGCCCGCGCCGACCTGGCCATTGAGCACTGGCCAAGCCAGGTCTATGACATGTACCACCAACTGGAAACCTGGTTGGAGCCGCTGACCCACGCCGGCCTCAACATCCGCCGAGTGCCGACCCGCGTGTTCGAGCGCCTGCCATCCGGCGAGACCTTCAACTACGCCATCGACCAGTTGCAGATCGAGGGCAACCACAACACCATTACCCTCGACCCCATAGCCCGTTTCACCATCGGCGGTACGGGCCAGGTCGACATCCGTGGCAAAGGCCAGGCGCTGTACATCCGCCGCACCGAGAACGACATGGCCGAGCCCGTATGGCAAATCCAGCCCGTGCCCCGCACCGGACAACCACGCCCCACGCCGGTGGCGCTGGACGAACTGAACTTCCTCTCAGTGATCGAGCAAGGGCTGGAGCTCTGACGGCTCCCACCACTGCACAAGCGCGGGCGACCCACCAAGGTCGCCCTTTTGGTTTCAGCCGACGGCGCACCATCGATAAAGATCCACCTCCGCGCTTTACCTTGTATTCGATAATCCGCCTGTAGCGCCGGTCATGATCACGGCCTACGCACCATAGAGAAGATGCGATGGCCAGAAAGCCAGGCCGTGATGCAAGTCTCCGGTGGTTCCCTGCCCTCCGCGCCCAAAGTCCTCCTCGAGTTCGACGAGCACAACCGCATGAAACCCTCGGCGCTCTATGACCGAGTGGTGGATGTGATGGAAGAGCTGGTGAAGTTCATGTTGCTGCGCGATCGACCAGGTCTGGTGGATCGGTATTCAGAGCGCTGGGAGACTGCGCGGGAGTTGAGTGGGCGGGTTAATCAGCGGGGGATTTAGGGACGAGATAGCAATTGGATTAAGCAAATCACCTGGTCGTAGTAGGAGTCAGTATGTATAGAGGGCTATTGCTTGAGCGCCAATACGAGTGTCGCCCCTATATTCGGTCCATCATTGCACCCGTATTACTCGCCAAGACTGCGCAAGCACACTCCGCGCCTCTGAAAGCCCCAGGATAGAGAAACGACAACCGCAATGGTACAAGCGTCCCAACTTCACTTAAGGCATATCAGCATTCCAATTGCACAGAGACTTGAATGCCCAGCCGGACTACAGACTGCAAATCGCCTCCCCCCTCCGATAAATCAATCCCTCCCGGACGCGGGCTGCCTGGGTGATCAAATCATAGAATCGACCCGATGACTGATCGAGCAGACTGCCGAAATGCTGCAATGAACCAGGCTCCCACGATGGTCAGCGGGCACCATCACAGGCCAGGAATTCGGGAATTTTTCCGCTTGCACAATCATACGAATCAAGCTTGTTAGCGGTAGACGTATCCAATCCTCCGCCACAGCTGTAAACAATGCCTCTAATGAGTTGATGTATATAAAGTTCACTCTCCCTTGTACAAGTTCCAAGCCCGGTACAAATAATTGCGAACAACAGCCAAGTAGTAGCCTAGTGATATCACCGAAGGGCCTAATATCAAACTGTCATTTGTCGGACCTATGCTGATTCAATACAGGCTACATCTGAGGCGGACGTAAGAATTATGCGCAGGGAATAGGACTGTGAATGTAGGAAATAGGGAAGGATTCTTACTTGACGCTAAGACCGCCCAGCGATTAATCTCCCGCCCTTAGAGCACGGAAGCCGCCCAAATCCCCATATCAGCGCGCGGGACCCGGGCATTTCCTGAAATGAATTCACCGGCGCGCCCAATCGCGCCGCTTTGCTGTGCGGTAAATATCTTGAAGCCTCGCTCCTCCTTCCAGATTCAAAAATCGGTCATCTTTGCCCTGGTGCTACGCGAAGCCCGAGCCCGTTTTGGTGAGCGGCGCATGGGGGCAGTTTGGACGCTAATCGAGCCGATTTGCCATCTACTGATTTTTACCCTCCTGTTCACCCTGATTCGTGGCCGCACCGTGGCAGGCGTTGAATATCCAGTATTTATCCTCGTAGGCATGGCCCCCTTCCTACTCTATCGCAACATCGCCCTGCGACTGATGGATAGCCTGCGAGAGAACCGATCATTATTTGCCTATAAACAGATCAAGCCACTGGACACATACGTAGCGCGCGCGCTGGTGGAAGCCTGCATCAGCGCTACGGTCTATGCCATTCTATTGTTCGGCTTTGCCTGGTTTGGTTTCGACATGACGGTAAGCGATCCAATCCAGTGGGCGGCTACCCTGGGCTTGGGACTGTGCTTTGCCTTTGGTCTGGGTATGTTGCTCGCACTCCTAACCCATGCCATGCCTAGCCTCAAGCTCGTCATACGCATGGCATTTTTTCCACTGTACTTCATCTCAGGCGTACTGATGCCAGCCGCCTACCTGCCGCAAGCGATGATGCCATTGTTGCTGCTCAATCCGTTCCTCCATTTGGTCGAATTGATTCGCGCCGAAGTTCTGCCCCACTACACCCCAGTTGATGGCGTCTCTGAAGCGTATGTAATTACGTTCACGGTGGTTTTGCTGTTCATTGCCTTGGGCAGTTACCGCGCCCGTCGTTTGCACCTGATTTCCACGAAGAACGGATGAGTACAGGCCCGTGTTCGAGCTTAAGAACGTCACCAAATCCTACCTAACCCCCAAAGGGCGTCGGTATGTGTTTCGCAACCTGTCGCTGTCCCTTCCGCCAGACAAAAACATTGGTCTTATCGGCCGAAACGGTGCGGGCAAGTCAACACTGATGCGCCTGCTTGGCGGTGCCGACATCCCAGACTCAGGCTCCATCGTGACCGACAAAAGCATTTCCTGGCCTGTGGGTTTGTCGGGAGGTTTTCAAGGCAGCATGACCGGCCGAGACAACATAAAGTTCGTCTCGCGGATCTACGGAGCTGAAGGCGAAGCCATGCGCGAGAAGGTTCGTTACGTCCAGGAGTTTGCCGAAATTGGCGACTGGATCGATGAACCGATCAAGACTTACTCATCTGGGATGAGGTCTCGCGTGGCCTTTGGCCTGAGTATGGCCTTCGACTTCGATTACTACCTGATCGACGAAGTAATGTCGGTGGGCGACGCCCAGTTCAAACGCAAATGCGCAGAAGTATTCCAGCAAAAACTGCAGCAATCGAAAGTCGTGCTGGTTACCCACACCATGCCGGAGATCGAAAAGCTTTGCGACATAGTCTTGCTGGTACGCGATGGCGGCATTCAGATCTACGAAGACGTCGCCGAAGGCATCAAGGCCTATAACACCTGATAACCCCCCTTATATCGCAGCACCGTTCCATTTCAAGGATGCATCACATATGAGCAGTACGGGTAAACTCAAGGGCTGGCGCCTGGCAATCGGCCTGGTGATCCTGCCACTGGCCTTGGCAGCCATTTACTACGGCGTGTTCGCCACTGACCGCTACGTCAGCTCCGCCCAGGTAGTCGTCCGCCAGGACGGTGGCAATCAAGGCGCTGCAGTGCCGGGGCTGGCTACTCTACTCACCGGCACCAACCCGGCCTCCCGGGAGGAAACCCTCTACCTGCGTGAATACATTGTGTCGATGGACATGATGCTGCTGCTCGAAGAGCGCCTGCACTGGGTCGAACAGTACGCCGCCCAGCGCAGCGACATCTTCTTCTGGCTGAACAAGGACGCAGAGCGCGAAGACCTGCTCAAGTACTACCAGCGCATGGTTTCAGCTCACTACGACGAAACCACCGGCCTGCTGCGGGTTGAGGTGCAAGCTTTTACCCCGGAACTCTCGGAACAGATGCTGCGCACCATCCTCGAGGCCAGCGAGCACTTCGTCAACGAAGTCAGCCACAGCATTGCCCGTGAGCAAATGACCTTTGCCAAAGGCGAGCTGGAAACCGCGCGAATCAATTACGCCGAGCGCAAGACAGAACTGCTGGACTTCCAGAACGTAAACAAAGTACTGGACGGTGCCAACACCGCACAGAGCCGCGCCACCATCATTGCCGACCTGGAAAGCCAGTACACCAAAGAGCAGGCGATCCTCACCGAAATGCAGTTCAAGCTGCGCCCTGACTCGCCTCAAGTGAAACAGCAAAAGCAAAAGGTCAATGCCATCACCCAGCAACTGGCCAAGGAAAAACGCCTGCTGGTCTCGTCACCGGGCGGCTCACAACTGAACGTCGTTGCCTCGCGCTTCCAGCAATTGACACTGGACGCCGGCATTGCCGAAGAAAGCTACAAGACCGCGGTAGCCGCCCTCGACAACGCCCGCATCGAGGCCAGCAAAAAGATCCGCACCCTGGTCACCGTAGTCAGCCCAAACACGCCACAACTCGCCCTGTACCCAGAGCGCTTGTATAACCTGGCAACGATCTTGCTTGGCCTGCTCATGCTGTACGGCATTACCCGCTTCATCCTGGCTTCGATCGAGGATCATCGTGATTAAATCCCTTGCTGTCCCACCAAAATTCAAACTGAAGCTGGCGGCGCTGGCCCTGGCAAGCCTGGGCCTGGCCGGATGCGGCGGCACATTGTCGGGCGCAGGCCCGTACAAGGGTGATATCGAAACCAAGAATGAGTCTTACAACCTGGTCGAAATCAACGCCAACACCATCGGCCCGTACATGCGTGGCGCCGTGCGTCCGGTGCAAGCCTCCATCGCCAAGCCAGTTGCGCCCTCCGCGCGCCTGATGGCGGGAGACATCCTGAACGTACTGATCACCGACAACGCTCCAGAAGGTTCGGCATTGTTTGCCCCGCTCTCCAGCGGCGGCACCCAACTGAAGACCCGCATTGATGACCAGGGCATGATCTCCCTGCCTTACGTGGGTCGTCAGTTCGTTGCCGGCATGACCCTCAACCAGGTTGAGGAGATGATCCGCAAGCAACTCAAGGGCGTGACCACCGACGTGCAGACCCATGTCGAACTGGTGGGCGACCTGTCGGGTTCGGTACTGGTAGCCGGCGCCGTCAAATCCCCCGGTCGATTCAGCACCTTGCAAGGCCCCCTGACCTTGTTGGATGCGGTTAACCAAGCGGGCGGCCCGGTGATGGAGCCGCACCTGGTAAACGTCACCGTGCGCACCGGCAGCCAGGTACAGCAGTTCAACTACGAAGACGTACTTGCCGGCAACAACATGGTGCTGCGTCCAAACTCGGAAGTTGTCCTGGACCGTGCCCGCCAACGTTTTGTTGCCATGGGCGCCGTCGGCGAACCTGGCCTCAAGGACCTACCAGCGCAAAACACCAGCTTGCTCGATGCACTGGGCAGCGTCGGCGGCCTGAGAGAAGCCAATGCCAACCCAGAAGGCGTATTTGTATTTCGCATGGGTGAAGGAACCAATCCGAAACCCACGGTCCTACGTCTGGACATGCGTGACCCGGCAGCCGTTTTCTACGCCCGCCAGATCATGATCAAACCGGACGACACGATCTACGTGACCAACGCGGCAATTTATGAATGGCAAAAAGTCATCTCGCCAGTCGTACAGACGATGCTATTAGGACGCGCAGTTGGCGCTTACAAGTAAATAAAACTCAGTCAGGGGATCAGGATGACCGTCCTGATTAACCCTGCCCCTCTTGAAATAGATGCCTGACTTACCAGCATTACAACTTAAATCACGAATTTTCAGGGCCGAAAACTCGAAATGACTATCATCATAAACCACGTTACATCCAACAATGTTCACAGCGGGATTTTCGAAGATATATTTAGTTATTTCTCCCGCTACACAGACGGTATCGCAGAACAGATAATTAGTGAAAAACCGGTGATCGGCGCACACGTTCGCCATTATCACCGCCCACACCTAGAAGATAAGTTGATCTCACCCTGCGTCGTTACTGTTCACCACGACCTGAATGACCCTGATGGATGGCTTTCGATCAATGCGTTCCTTGATCGCTATCGCGAAGCTGACATGGTTATCTGCCTGAACACACTCCAACAGAAGAAACTGGCAGAATGTGGCATTCACCACACATGCGTCGTTCCTCACGGCTACAATCACCACCTGATAGATAGTGCTCGAACCAAAGGTAGAATCAAACGAGATAAATTCACCCTTGCTGTTGTATCCAAAAGATATGGGAGAAAGGTAAAGGGTGAAGCATTCCTATTTGAACTTGCCAAACGCTTAGATCCATCATTGATAGAATTTTTTCTTGTTGGCGATGGAAGATCTGAAGAAGGTCGCGTATTCAGAAGTTTAGGATTTGAAGCGGAAGTGTATGAGAGAATTCCATACGCAACACTAATTGATGCCTACCGCGGCATTGATGCACTCCTGATGACTAGCTACTTCGAAGGTGGCCCCGCCAACATCCCTGAAGCTGCCGCAATGGGTGTCCCTGTCCTTTCCAATCCGATTGGCATGGTTCCGGACCTAATTGAGAATGGCCGTCACGGAATCTACCTGACAATGGATCCGGCTGAAGACGCAAAAACCATCAATCGCCTGGCCAGCAACGAGAACAATATTTATTCGAATATGCTTCACTCAAGCCAAACACCTAGCCAGAACCTAATCACCTGGCAAGATTCGATCATCATGAACATGAAGCAACACGTTAATCTGCTTAAAGGAAAGCAGGATTCAATTATCAAAGCAATGGAAGCATTTGCATGAGCAAGTTCCTTATCGCGGACCCGGTACACATTCACACCCGAAACTTTGGCAGCCTTTTCGACTATCTACATGACGCCAAAGCGACTGTAATTGTCAACAACGAGTACCGAGAGTGGATGAGCGCTTTCGGAGATTACACACCCTTTCAAGATAAGCTGACAGAGCACTACAACCTCTTAAAGGACATGACATCCTCGCAGCTTTTTGAATACAGCGTCTTTCAGATCAACGCATTTAAAGTCGCTCGCGCCGAGATACTTTCACTGGCAATCACATCAGAAGACCTCCGCGACCAGACGCTACCAAGCGACTTAAAAACACTACTCACCCTTCTACTGTCCAGCCACAGAGACCTCGTACTCTGGAACATGGCTGCCGCCATACACTGGATTAATTATTGGGCCACTATCCTCAAGCGCCACAACCCGAAATTCGTACTGGTTTTTTCGGGCAGTCTTGTTTACGCCAGAGCCTTACTTGAGTTCACGCGCACCCATACCGCACGACCATTTGTACTGGAAAGTTTCTTCACAGGAAACGACAACTACACAGAAGAAAAGTACGAGCCTATTGCCAACAACTCAAACCTTAAATACCAAGCATATTACAAGTCACTTGAGCCAAAAATCTCTGCCGACGAACGCGACCGCGAACGCAACAAAGCACTTAACAAGGTTGTATCTGCAAAAAACAAAAATGTTAGCCAACCTAAAGAAACAAACGTTAAACTTTTCAAAAACGGCAAGCCAACGCTACTGATTACAGGACAAGTTCTCAACGACTTCTCTGTCCTTGAGTATAATGGCACCGGCATGAATACGATCGCCTTCTACTCGAAGCTAATCGACAAACTGCTTAGAAAAACTGATTTTAACATCATATTCAAGTCTCACCCATGGGAGCAGAAAAAGAAAAACATTACCTCCGCTCTAACCCTAGAAACCCTTTGTAGAAAATATGACGCAACACCTTATATTGCAGCCGCGAACGACCGCTTGATATTGATAGAAGACTTTAACATCAAGTCGCTATTCAAGCAGGTTGATTATATATCAGGGATCAACTCACAAGCCCTGCTTGAGGCAGCATTTGAGGGTTATCAACCCATACAATTCGGCAATGCCTTTTATGGCGATAAGGGTTTTACTTCCGACTACCGTACCGACCAGATTGATGATTTCATAGAGGATCTATTAGCCGGAAAAGTACCTAGCCGACTTGGAATTACTGAATATCGTCAGTATGAGACTTTTCTGCTGAGAACTCTACAGCGCTCACTTGTCTCTGCCTTTCCATCAGGAAAGGCTCAGCTTAAAAGCATTTTCCAGCTACCATCCCACGTTTCTTTGGTGAAGCCAACTGTACCTGGGGCAGTAGTAGAGAAGCCTGCACCAGCCAAACCTGCGGCAGCACCAAAACCTGCGCCTGCGAAGCCCGCAGCAACTAAGCCGCAACCCGCAAAACCCGCAGCACCCGCAGCACCCGCTCCCGCTGTAAAAGCTCCAGCAGCGGCAGCAGCACCAGCTGTCAAACCAGCACCAGCACCAGCACCAGCACCACAAATGATTCCCGCAACACTTGGAGAGGTTGCCGAGAAAGCTGAGAAATCCAAGAAAAAATGGGAAAAATTCCGCAGGACACCAAAAAAATTCTTTTCAGATTCGAAGAATAAGCGAATTCATTGGATGCATATTTTCTTTCCAAAAAGAATGAGCTTTTCGAGAAAAAAATAAAGTGATACTGGAGCGGGCGCCAGAGTATATTTAAGCAAATGCGTCTGGACCCGCCCAAACTAACTATAAGAGATCATAATGTGACGGGCGCGCACGACCTATTAGTGTTTGTTAAACAGCATGAGGAAACCACCTCAGGAAAAAAGGTTCTCTACGCAAGACTGGACGGCGAACAACACACTGAAAAGCTATTGATTGTCATGAGCACCCACAATCATGGTGATAGATATATGGCTCTTCGCTCCTTCACAGAAAACCAAATTTGTGATTTATTATTCATCACCGACCCAAACAACACATGGTATCTTGATCGAGATAATGGAGAGAGCTTTCAGCGCGTCATCTCACATTACATCAAGAACTACAAACCAGAAAACACCTTTCTATTCGGATCATCCATGTCAGGATACGGCGCAATTTTGCACGCGCTGAAACTTGACCTGAACGCAATTGCGTTCAACCCACAAATAAACTTAGACATCACAAAAAATTACGCCTGGCCAGAACTTATTGAGCACATCGACAACCTGAATGGGAACCATACGAAGATCGAAGACATCGTCCATAACACTTGGAAAAATTCCGCAATTTACTTAATTCACGGACATGACGACATAGATGTAATCAATGCAAAGCTGTTCACCAACGCACAGCCCGATCAAAAGAAACTTATCGTTCACACGATAAACATAGAGTCACATGTCCTTAATCTTGGAAATAGCGCCGACTATACTTACGACTTAATAAACGTACTACTTGCTCTACGAACCAAGCCAGACCTTTCATCCATTACCGAAAAAATAACAACCGACGCAAAGAATCTAAGGAGGTCCCTACGCCTAGAAAGAGAAAACACTAATTGTTTTGACCCCTTCAGATCGCTATGCGCACCCAATAAAGGCGCACTCTGGCAGTATCGCCATGACTACAAAGAAACCAACATTCCGATTTTCTTCAACAACACCGGTTTTTATCGCGGAAGCTCGCTTTCAGGCACAACATGCAACCTCAATAAAACCTCTTGGCAATTAGTCACACCAACATATAATAAAAAATACAACCTCATAGAATCCCACTACCTAAACACAGCAGGCGAAATTAGCTCTTCAACTGATGATTTTTTCATTAATGATCACTGGAAGCTACGGAACAAGTCACAGTCAACAATTACGATAAACGGCCAACAGGGCCAAATTGAAATCGATGTGCAAGACCCACGAGATACGAATATTTATTTGCACTCCAGCGTCACAAAGCCAGTGAAACTAAACACCTTAGCAGGTCAATTTCTGACCTTCACTGCAGACGTATTTAGCTCGCAAGGTGAAGCCTCCATTACGCTTGGTGGTGTTGGAAATTTTGGATATCATCACAAGAACTCTGAAAAAAGCGTACCTGGTGAATGGACGCAGCTCGTCGTTTTCGAGCAGTTCCTATCGGTAAATAAAGGCCATAAAGACAAATTATTCGTTCGATTCAATTTAGCTTCAGACGGAAAAAGCAAAGTCGTCAAAATAAAAAATATCTGCTTGACAATCGGTTACTTCCCAATGGGATTCTCTGAGATAAAAAAATGATCAAAATTACTCCAACCATCGAATGCTCCAACAACGCCCCCTTCGTCCTGTTCGGCGGCATCAACGTCCTGGAATCCCTGGACCTGGCCCTGACCGCTTGCGCCGAATACGTGCGCGTCACCGAGAAGCTGGGCATTCCTTACGTGTTCAAGGCCAGCTTCGACAAGGCCAACCGCTCTTCGATCCACTCCTACCGCGGCCCAGGCATGGAAGAAGGCCTGCGTATCTTCGAAAAGGTCAAAGCTGAATTCGGCGTGCCGGTAATCACCGACGTCCACGAGATCTATCAGTGCGCTCCGGTTGCCGAAGTCGCCGACGTGCTGCAACTGCCTGCGTTCCTGGCGCGCCAGACTGACCTGGTAGTGGCCCTGGCCAAGACCGGCAAGCCGGTGAACATCAAGAAGCCGCAGTTCCTGAGCCCGTCGCAGATGCAGAACATCGTGCACAAGTTCAAGGAAGCCGGTAACGACCAGTTGATCCTGTGCGACCGCGGCACCTGCCTGGGTTATGACAACCTGGTGGTGGACATGCTCGGTTTTGGCGTGATGAAGCGCACCTGCGAAGACTTGCCGATCATTTTCGACGTGACCCACGCCCTGCAGCAACGCGATCCGTCGGGTGCTGCGTCCGGTGGTCGTCGTGAGCAAGTGGTCGAACTGGCGCGTGCTGGCATGGGCGTTGGCCTGGCCGGTCTGTTCCTGGAAGCTCACCCAAATCCGGACCAGGCCAAGTGCGATGGCCCAAGCGCCCTGCCGCTGGACCAACTGGAGCCGTTCCTGGCACAGATCAAGGCCCTGGATGACCTGATCAAATCGTTCGCACCGCTGAACATTGCCTGAAACAGCGGCTCTTGAAGCAAGGATTGTGAACATGGCAAGTACAGAACAACGGGTCGCGATCGTCATTCCGGCCCGCTATGGCTCGACCCGCCTGCCGGGCAAGCCGCTGGCCGACATTGCTGGCAAGCCGATGGTGCAGCACGTTTACGAACGCGCCCTGCAAGTGGCCAACGCCCAGGTTGTGGTGGTCGCCACCGACGATGAGCGGGTCGCGCAAGCGGTGCGTGCTTTCGGTGGTGAATGTGTGATGACCTCGCCGGACCATCCGTCCGGCACCGACCGCCTGGCCGAAGTCATGGCCCAGGTCGATGCGGACATCTACATCAACCTGCAGGGTGATGAACCGCTGGTACGTCCGGCCGACATCGAAGCCCTTGCCGCTGGCATGCTCGCCGATGCAGACGTGAAGGTCGGCACCCTGTGCCACCCGATCGATGCGCACGAAGCCGGCAATCCGAACACCGTGAAGGTGGTGCTGGCCAATAACGGCAATGCCCTGTATTTCAGCCGCTCGCCGATCCCCTACCCACGGGATGGCGAAGTCGCGCACTACCTCAAGCACGTAGGTGTGTATGGCTATCGTCGCGAAGTGCTGGCCGACTACAGCGGCCTGCCACAACCGATGCTCGAGCACGCCGAGAAACTCGAACAACTGCGACTGATGGCGGCCGGTTATTGCATTCGTGCGTATCTGGTTGAACCCACCGGCCCGGGTGTCGATACGCCGGAGTGCCTGGAGCAGGTGCGAGCAATCATGAGTGGCCAGGCGCCAGCGCCACAGCCTACCCTCAACGATGTGCGCCTGGTGATCACCGACGTCGATGGCGTGCTGACCGATGGCGGCATCTATTACGATGCCACCGGCGAATGCCTGAAGCGCTTCCATGTGCGCGACGGCATGGGCATGCGCCTGCTGGAAGAGAATGGTGTGCGCGTGGCGGTGCTGTCCGGCCGCGACTCGGCGACGCTGCGCAAGCGCGTGGCTGACCTGGGCATCACCCTCTGCCAGTTCGGCGTCAAGGACAAGCAGGCCGCCTGCAATCAACTGATGGCCGAAGCTGGCGTCAGCGCCGCGCACACCGCGTGCATCGGCGACGACTGCATCGACCTGCCGGCCTTTGCGGCCTGCGCCCTGTCCTTTGCAGTGGCGGATGCGCCGGTGTACGTGAAGGCTGCGGCCACCCACACCCTGAACGCAGCAGGCGGTACTGGCGCGTTCCGTGAAGTCGCGGACGCCATTCTGTTTGCTCAGGGCAAGGATGCCGTGCTCGGCACTGCGGCAGGTTATGCGCAGGTGATGGCGAAGATGGCACAGTAGTGGATGAACGAGCGGAGTCGAGCAATAGCTCGATCAACTCGCTGAAACGAAAAAAACGGTAGGAGCTGGCTCCTACCGTTTTTTTGGACGCTCGATAAGGCAGTTGGGGGCCGTGTTGACCCCGAACTTTGCACCGGCGACACGATCAGTCGAAGATTTCGACCACGCCAACTACTGCGTCTTCGTGATTGGTCACAGCCAGGGCACGGATCTTGTTATCAAGCATGTAGGCTTCGGCTTCAGCCAGTTGCGAATCATCCTTGATGGTGTGCGGCTTGGCGGTCATGAAGTGACCTACTGTGGTGTGGATCACCCCTTCGTCTTCCAGCAGCGCACGACGCAAGTCGCCGTCGGTAACGATGCCGACCAGAACACCGTCGTCCATCACAACCGTCAGGCCCATGCGGCTTTGGGTCATGACCATCAGGCAGTCGTGAAAGCTGGTGGTCGGCGTCACGATCGGTGCCGGTGTGTGCATCACGTCGCTGACGCGGGTCAGCAGTTTACGGCCCAGGCTGCCGCCGGGGTGGTAGCGTGCGAAGTCCATCGGCTTGAATTGCAGGGCCTCGATCAAGGCAACTGCCAGGGCATCGCCCATGGCCATGGTTGCCAGGGTCGAGGTGGTCGGCGCCAGGTTGTTCGGGCACACTTCGCGCTCGACGGAGATATCCAGCCAGATGTCGGCATGCTTGGCCAGGCTCGATTTACCGTTACCGGTCATCGCAATGATTTTATTACCGAAAGACTTCAGGCTTGGAATCACCTTGATCACTTCTTCGGTTTCGCCGCTGTAGCTGATCAGGATCACCACGTCGATCGGCTTGAGCATGCCCAGGTCGCCATGAAAGGCTTCGGCTGGGTGCAGGAAAAAACTCGGGGTGCCGGTGGAGGCGAAGGTGGCAACCATTTTCTGCCCGATCAGGCCGGATTTGCCCATACCACAGACCACGGTACGACCTTTACAACCTAAGATCAGCTCGACAGCATTCTGGAACTCACCATCCAGGCGAGCAGCCATCTGAGTGACAGCCTGCGCCTGGGCAATGAGGGCTTCTTTAGCGATAGCGAGGTGATTCATGTTTGACTTTCGTCCCTGAAAACTACGTAGTGTTAAGCGGCGAATTTTAAGGTCTTTGCAACATTTAGCAAAGTCCCAATCCTGCACGCAGTGGGATTTAACCAGTTTAATGCCGCCCCAAGCCACAGCGGCGGCGTTTTTAGTAAACTTTTCGTTGAATCAGTGATCTGTATCACGCAGCATACTGTTACCAAAACCGCTACAAATCGGACATACGGCTCTTGCCTAAGTTGAAGTTATGAAAATGGATCTACACCCCCTGCATGGCCGCAGAACCCTCTATCGTTGGCAACAAGGGACTCTGGAGCAACACTTACGCACGCTACTGCCTCACTGGGGCAATGAGCCGCTATCCATCAGCAGTCAAGACCTGGCCTCCAACGCCTCATTCGTCAACTACGTGCGACACCATCGCCTGATCGACCCGAGCAATGGCAAGACCCTAGATCTGGTGGAAAAGTCCATTCGCAAAGTGGCTTTTATCGGTAGCCAGGAAGCGCGCTTCTATCGGACCGGGGATATGCTCCAGGGCAGCGAACAATTCCACTACCCGGCTTGCCTGGGGATTATCGAAACCCCCTGGGAAAGCTTGATCTTTACCGATTTCGTCAGCGGCAAGCCGCCGCGCATGCACTCTATCGCCCCGCAACTGGCACTAGGCATCGCCGAACTGGAAAGCCTCAGTCATCGCTATATCAATTCTCGTCCTCTGCACCAGGCGCCCCTCTACTGGTGCATGGATTTCTACCGCCCCTGGTTTCTACTACGCCCGCGATTTAATTTCGCTCGCTACCTGCCTGAACTCGAACGGCTAGCCCAGGCAGATGAGCGTTTTACCGGTCTAACCAATTCATTCAAAGCTTTCGAGCCCTTGGTGGCCCGCCTCGGCCGAGCCGCACGCCTCAGCCCACGCTGCATTAGCCATATGGACTACCTACGCAAAAATCTTTTCGTCGATGGCGCAAAACTGCAGTTGATCGACTGGAGCGAAGTCAAGGTTGGACGCGTGGGGTTTGATGGCGGGGCCTACTTAGGGAGCTTGTTCCGCCGCAAGGACATGTCGCTGTTTCTCGCCGCGCAACAGCAGTTCCTCGATACTTATCACGCCGCATTGCCTGAAGACTTGGACGCTGACGAGGCACTGCGCAATCTACACTACATGTTCCTGCTCAATGCCCTATTCCATTGCCTGCGGCCGGAGACTATCGCCGAGTATCAGGAGAAGGAGCGTATGCCCCTGCTTCGTCAGAAATATGATTACTTGCTCAGTTTACTCTAACCCTTCGCACAAAAAGATGGCATAATGCAATCAAACATTTTACTAAATTCGTATAGTTATTCGTCCAAAAGCCCGTTCTTCAATTATTTATTTGTATTACTATCCCCGCGAATTTGTTAACGGTGGAAGCATCCAACGTAAACACTTCCATAACCAATTAATCGAACGGATCTGCGCTCCACGTTATGGACGACGTTTCTCCCCGCCCGCGTTTGCTGGTCCTCTCCAAGGGCGCCCAGCGCATCGCCACTCTCCCCTCGTTGCTGCCTGAATACGTGCTGCTGCACGGCGGCTTGCGTGCTATTCGTCGAGCGGACTACCTAATGGCGTGGGGAAGAAAACCTAGCGCATTGAAAATTATTGCGAGAGCAAGTTCAAGCGGAAATGCCTATTGTCACACTGGAGGATGGTTTTCTACGCTCGATGGGGTTAGGTGCCGACGCCCCCCCACTGTCCCTGATAGTCGACGACATAGGTGTTTATTATGACTCCAGCACACCCTCCCGCTTAGAACAACTTATCGGCGAGCCACTGGATTCAATCCAGACCGAGCGAGCCATCGCGCTGCAACAACTGTGGCAGCAGCAGCGAGTGTCAAAATACAACGACGCACGTATCACCCACCTCGAACTCCCCGCCGATTGCGTGCTGGTGGCCGACCAGACCTTTGCCGATGCGTCCCTGCAAGGAGCCACTGCCGCCGATTTCAGCGCCATGCTCGAAGCAGCCCTGGCGCACTTCCCCGCCAGTACTATTGTGCTCAAGGTCCATCCGGATGTGGTCGCCGGACGCAAGCGCGGGCATTTCGACCTGGCAGCACTGGCCAACCATCCGCGAGTGCAAGTGCTGGCACAAAATGTCCACCCCGCCGAACTGCTGCCGCGTATGCGCGCCGTGTATGTGATGACGTCACAACTGGGCTTCGATGCCTTGCTGTGGAATGTCCCCGTGCACACCTGGGGCATGCCGTTCTACGCCGGCTGGGGGCTGACCGAGGATCGTCTGCCTGCACCATCACGGCGCCAGCCAGTCAGCCTTGCGCAATTGATACACGCCAGCCTGGTGCGCTATCCGCGTTATATCAGCCCTGAAACCGGCCAGCCTTGCACACCTGAAGTGCTGATGAACTGGCTCGGGCTACAGCGTCGCCATCGCAGTGCGTTGCCGGAGTCCGTCCAGATGCTCGGCTTCAGTCGTTGGAAAGAGCCGCTGGTGAAGCTGTTTTTTGATGGTTGTGCCATTCAGTTTGTCAAAGCCGAACAACCACTGGACTCACGTCTTGCGGTGGTGTCCTGGGGCTGTAAGCATGACGGCGACCTAACGAGACATTCGCATCCGGTCAGTCGGGTGGAGGATGGATTCCTGCGCTCGGTTGGCCTCGGTGCCGGCAAGGCCCGCCCGCTCTCCTGGGTAGTGGATGACCTGGGCATCTATTACGACGCCACGCGCACCTCGCGCCTGGAACACATCTTGCTCAATAAGTGCTTTGACCCAGCGCTGGTTTCCCGGGCACGAGCCCTGCGCGAAGCCATCTGCAGCGCCGGGCTGACCAAATACAACTTGCCCGGCAATGCCTGGCAGCGCCCCGCGGCAGCACAACGAGTGATCCTGGTAACCGGCCAGGTGGAGGGCGATGCGTCCATTCGCTTTGGCGCGAATCGCATCCGCAGCAACCTGCAATTATTGCAGGCGGTGCGCGAGCAGAACCCCGGCGCCTGGGTGCTGTACAAGCCGCACCCCGAAGTACTGGCCGGTACTCGTGCCCGTGGCGACGACGAAGCCCAGACCGTCAACTGGTGCGACGAAGTGATTGGCGATACACCGCTGCAACAACTGCTGGAGTTGGTCGACGAGGTTCACGTGCTGACCTCGCAATCGGGTTTCGAAGCCTTGCTGCGCGGCGTGCCGGTGACCACCTATGGCCAGCCGTTTTATGCCGGCTGGGGGTTGACCCGGGATCAGGACTTGCAACCCGAAGTACAGGCCAGGCGCATGCGCCGGCTGAACCTCGATGAACTGGTGGCCGGCACCTTGCTGCTCTACCCCACCTATGTCAGCCGCATCACCAACCGCTTTACCACCGCTGAACAGACTCTTTACGAATTACAGAATTGGCACGCTTTACCGCAGCCAGGAGCACCATCCAGATGGCAGGAATTGAAACAGCGCTTGAGCAGTTTATTAGGCATCAGTCGCCTGAGAAGCTGAAGGCGCAGGCGCCCCATCGCCCTCTTCCGCCTCAGCCGCACAACAGCTTCTTGTTCCTGCAGGGCGTCAGCTCGCCGTTCTTCGCGCGACTGGCGAAGGCCCTGCGGGCGATCGGCCAACGGGTGCACAGCATCAACTTCAACGTCGGTGATGTGCTGTACAGCGCCGGCTCGCGCCATGGGTTTTCGGCGCGCCCCGACGAACTCGAATCGTTCTACAGCCAACGCTTTCACGACCTCGACATCACCGACCTGGTGCTGTTCGGTGACTGCCGCCCGGTGCATCGCCCCGCCATCGCCCTGGCTCGGCGCCTGGGTATTCGTGTTCACGTGTTCGAAGAAGGCTACTTCCGCCCCTACTGGATCACCCTTGAGCGCGACGGGGTCAACAACAACTCCCTGCTGCCCCGCGACCCGGACTGGTACCGCGAGGTCGGCAAGAACGTCCCGCGCTATGACAATGGCAATCCGTTCAAGTTGTCGTTTGTCGCCCGTGCCGCGCATGACGTGCTTTACCACAGCGGCGGCGCGCTGAACAAACTGTGCTTCCCCCATTACCGCACCCACGCCCCGTTCAATGCGGCCAAGGAATACGCCGGCTTCATTCGCCAGGGAGTGCGCCTGCTGTTCGCCGGACGCCGTGACGACGCGCTGGTGACCGAAGTCGCCCGTGAACGCCACCCGACCTTTTTGCTGCCGCTGCAACTGGACAGCGATGCGCAAATCAAGGATCACTCGGCGTTCGCCAACATGTTTGAAGTCATCGACCATGTCATTGCTTCGTTCGCCGCCTTTGCCCCCGGCGAGGCACGCTTGCTGGTGAAGAACCATCCGCTGACCCCCGGCCTGGTCAACTATCACCGCATCACCCAGGCACTGGCCAAGCAGTACGGCGTGGCCGACCGGGTCGACTTCCTGCAAAGCGGCCACATGCCGACTCTGCTGTCGCACATCGCCGGGATGATCACGGTCAACAGCACCGCAGGCGCCTCGGCGCTGCTGCACAAGCGCCCGACCTACACCCTCGCCAACCCGATCTACGCCATGCCGGGATTGACCCAACAGGGCAGCCTCGACGACTTCTGGCGCCATCACGAAGCGCCGGACATGGCGCTGTTCCGGGATTTTCGCAATACCGTGATCCACACAACCCAGATCAATGGCGGCTTCTACACCGGCTGCGGGATCGACATGGCGGTGAACAACTGCCTGGACGTGTTGCTGGCTAAAACTTCGAGAATCGAAAACTTCTTATGACGCACCCGTCTTCACCCCGCTGCATCCTCATCACCGGCGCCACGGGCGGCATCGGCGGCGCCCTGGCGCCCGCCTACGCGGCGCCGGGCGTGACCTTGATCCTGCAAGGCCGGCGCATGGACCGCCTTGAGGAGATGGCCAGCGAATGCCGCGCCCTCGGTGCCCGGGTACTGCTCGAAGCCCTCGATGTACGTGATCTGGACGCTTTGCGCGCCATGGTCCGGCGGGTCAGCGAGGCCGAGCAACCGGACCTGGTGCTGGTCGGTGCCGGCCTCAACACGGCTGTCGGCAGCAACGGCGAAGCCGAGTGCTGGGACGACAGCCGCGCCCTGCTGGAAGTCAACGTAATGGCCGCCCTGGCTACCGTGGAAGCGGCGTTGCCGGCCATGCGGGCGCGCGGTAACGGCCAGATCGCCCTGTTCAGCTCCCTGGCCGGCTGGCGCGGCTTGCCGGTTACCCCGACCTACAGCGCCAGCAAGGCAGCGATTCGGGTCTACGGCGAGGCCATCCGCGACTGGCTCGCGCCAGAGGGCGTGCGGATCAACGTGATCCTGCCGGGTTATGTCGAATCGAAAATGTGCTTTGAGATGCCCGGCCCCAAGCCGTTCCTGTGGACCGCCGAAAAAGCCGCACGACGCATCAAGCGCGGACTGGCCGCCAACCAGGGGCGCATCAGTTTCCCGTTCCCGCTGAACCTCGGCACCTGGTTGCTGGGGGTGATTCCCCAGCGCCTTTCTTCGTTCATCCTGCGTGGTCTGAATTACAGTGAGTGAATTGTCCATCCTTCAGGCTGCGGTAGTCGGCCTGCTCCTCACCGTGTTCATCGAACGCCTGCTGATCCCCCGCCCGAACCTGCGCCGACCGCTGGGCAACTGGTGGCTGCACGCCGGCCTGTGGTGCGTGAGCCTGGCCGTGCTCTACGCCCTGACCGCTCGCCCGCTGTTCAGCGCAATCAACGTCCTGCTGCTGTGGCTGTTGATCGTGATGGTCAGTAACGCCAAGTACCACTCCCTGCGCGAGCCGTTCGTGTGCGCCGACTTCGAGTACTTCAGCGATGCCGTGCGCTTCCCGCGGCTGTACCTGCCGTTCTTCGGTGTCGGCAAGGCCGCGTTGCTGGCAATCGGTTTCCTCGTATACCTGTGGGCCGGGCTGACGTTCGAGCCCGAAGTCGCGGGGGGGCGTAGCAGCGCGCTCTGGCTCGGATTAGCCGGGTTGCTCCTGCTGCACCTCGGCCACCGCCGCCGTAGCGCGCCGACTTTCGACGCCGAAGCCGACGTGCGACGGTGGGGCTTGGCAGGAAGCCTATGGGGCTACTACTGGGCCGCCCGCGCCACCGTCGATCCAGCCACCCTGGGTTCGCCATTCAGCAAAGCCCCTTCGCCCACACCCGCGACTGCCCTACCCGACCTGGTATCGGTGCAAAGCGAATCGTTTTTTGACGTGCGCGATTTGTGGCCCGGCGTGAAAACCCAGGTGCTCAGCGAGTACGACCGCCTCGCCGGCGAATCCCTGGCCCGCGGCAAACTGCAAGTCGCCGCCTGGGGCGCCAACACCGTGCGCACCGAATTTGCCTACCTGACCGGCATTCCCGGCGACCGCCTCGGCGTGCACCGCTTCAACCCGTACCGGGTGCTGGCCCGCCAGGGCCTGCCGAGTATTGCCGCCCACCTCCAGGCCCAGGGCTATCGCACTATCTGCGTGCACCCTTACGACGGCAGCTTCTATGGCCGCAACAAAGTGCTGCCGGCCCTGGGTTTCGACGAATTCATCGATGTCCGCGCCTTCAACGATTCGCAAAAGGCCGGACCGTTCATTGGCGATTGCGCAGTGGCCGACAAGATCCGCGAACTGCTCGATGACCCGGCGCGCACCCAACCCTTGTTCATCCACGCAGTGACCATGGAAAACCACGGACCGCTGCACCTGGAGACCGTCGAAGCCAGCGAACTGCCGAACTGGTTCGACCGTCCGCTGCTGGCCGGCATGGACGACCTGGCCCCCTACCTGCGGCACATCAGCAACGCCGACCGCATGCTCGGGCAACTGCGCACCACCTTGCTCGAGCAGCCGCGCGAGGCGTTGCTGTGTTTCTTTGGCGACCACGTGCCGATCCTGCCCCATGTGTACCAAGCCGTTGGCGCGCCAGCGGGCGACACCGACTACCTGATCTGGTCCAACCGTCACCAGAGCAGTGCCAGTCCCAAGACGATCCGCGTCGATGCGCTGTCCAGCCAACTGCTCGCTTGCGCCCATCAGGCCCGCACGCCGACGGTTGCGGCGCAGGTCCTCTGAGTCCGTGGCCAAGATCGTTCTGGGCAGCGACCTGACGCCTGAGGCGCTGGCGAATCCGCAACTGGCGCACCTGGTCACGGGTGGGCGCGGCTCCCTGGCCTTCCTGATCGGCGACAATGCCTGCCGCGAGCGGCTGCTCGGCACCAGCATTCACTGGGACCGCGTGCTATTGGCCCTCGAAGACGGCGCCGCTGTGGGTTATGTCGCCTTCAAGCACCATCTGCGCGGCCCCTTCGCGCTGCGCCCGCAACCCTTTGTCCGTGAGTTCGGCTGGCCGATGGGCTGGCTGCGGTTTGCCGGATTCTGCCTCAGTGAACTGCGGGAGTGGCGCTATCCGTTCCTGCTGTATGGCTTGCGCGTGAGCAAGACGGCCCGCCACCACGGCATTGGCTCGGCGCTGGTCCAGGCCTGCTGCCAACAGGCCGCGGCCCGTGGCTTCAAGGAGGTGTTTCTGGAAGTGCCGCTGGACAACGATCGCGCCCGTGCGCTCTACCTGCATAACGGTTTCCGGTTGCTGCGCAAGCGCTGGGTGCCCTGGCCACCGGTGCGCAGCATGCAGCGGCGCCTGGAGACGGTCCTTTGAACGGCCTCGAATCGCCACCGATCAAGCTGGCGCCGCTGGTAGAAGGCCCGGGCTGGGTCGGCATCATGCAGCAGTGGGTAGCGTGGAATGTCCTGCACTTGCCGCAGTTCCTCGGGCCGGAAGGTTCGCCCTTCTGGTTGTGGCGCCGTGGGCGGCATGCACCCAAGGGCCTGAAGGCCATTGCCGGGATCGGCTATAAGGACTCCTCGGCCCAGGCGCGAGTGCTGTGCAAGCGCTGGGGCCTGCCCTACATCGCCATCGAAGACGGCTTCCTGCGCTCCTCATCGCTGGGCATCGAGGGCGACACACCCATGTCCCTGGTGGTCGATCCGGTGGGCATCCACTACCTGGCCGACCGCCCTTCGCTGCTGGAAAACATCCTCCAGGATCCCGCCAGCCTGACCGCTGCGGAACTGGACAGCGCGCGACAACTGATCGCCCTGATGCGCAGCAGTGGCATCGGCAAGTACAACAACGCCCCGGACCTCGACCCGAATGACCCCTTGGGCCGCGAGCGTCCATTGGTGTTGGTGGTGGACCAGACGGCCGGCGACTACTCGATCCCCGGTGGCGGTTTGTGTGAGGCCGACTATGTGCGCATGCTCGACGCAGCCCTGGCGGAAAACCCCGATGCCGAGGTGCGCGTACGCATTCACCCCGACTGCGTCGGCGGCCAGAAACCCAGTTGCCTGCTGGCGGCGGCCACCGAGCGCGGCGTCACCCTGGAAGCGCGCCCGGTGTCCTGGGCCTCGCTGGCCCGACGGGCCCGGCGGGTCTACATCGGCACCAGCCAGGCGGGACTGGAGGCCTTGATCCAGGGTGTGCCGGTGACCTGTTTTGGCCTGCCGTTCTATGCCGGCTGGGGCCTGACCGACGACCGCATGCCGATTGCCCGGCGCCAGGCGCGACCGGACCTGGAGCAACTGGTGGCAGCGGCCTACGTGCGCTACTGCCGCTACGTCGACCCGCTGACCAGCCAGCCCACCGACGCCCTGACCGTAGCCCATCAACTGGCACGCCAGAAGGCCCGGGATAGTGAGTTTGCCGGGCACTTCACGGTGCTGGGGGTCAAGCGTCACAAACAGCACAACGTCCGCCGCTTTTTCAGCAGCCGCTGGGGTCGCCTGGACTTCTGCGAAGACCGCCCGGCACTGGTCACGGACGTCGCGGCCAAAGGCGGCAAGCTGTTGGTCTGGGCGGCGCGTGAGCCGGCCGATCTCAAGGCTCGCGCCAGCCGTCATGGGGTCGCTGTGTGGCGAATTGAAGACGGCTTTCTGCGCTCCAACGGGCTCGGCGCACTGAATGCACCGGCCCTGTCGCTGGTGCTCGACCGCAGCGGCATGCACTTCGATGCCAGCGCCAGCAGCGACCTGGAGTCGCTGCTCCAGCACGAGGAGTTCGATGAGGCCACGCTGGCCGAGGCCGCGCGCCTGCGTGAGCGGATCGTGACCCTGGGGGCCAGCAAGTTCAACCTCAAGAGTGACCTGGCCGGTCAGGTCTGCGCCCGTCCCGGACAACGCCGGATCCTGGTGCCCGGCCAAGTGGAGGACGATGCCTCGGTGCGCTGCAGCGCCGGCCCCCTGCTCGACAATTTCGAGCTGCTGAAACAGGTACGACTCAACGCTCCCGATGCCTGGATCGTCTACAAACCGCACCCGGATGTCGAAGCCGGCAAGCGCCATGGCGCGGTGTCGAGCGATCGTCTGCTGGGCCTGGCGGACCAGGTGCTGCCAGGGATCGATATCGCCCGCCTGTATGGGCAGGTCGATGAAGTGCACACCCTCAGTTCCACTGCCGGTTTCGAAGCGTTACTGCGCGGCCTCACAGTGGTCACCTATGGCACCCCGTTTTATGCCGGCTGGGGCCTGACACGTGACCAGCAGCCTTTAGCGCGCCGCACCCGGCGCCTGACCCTGGACCAGTTGGTAGCCGGCGCCCTGTTGCGCTATGCGCGCTATGCCGACCTCCAGCAAGCTATGCCCTGCGATGCCTGGCATGCCCTGACATGCCTGTCGACCCCGAGGCCGCCGCGCCTGACGCTTCCTGCGCGTCTGCTGCCGCTGCGCAACTACACCCGGACCATGCTCGGCTGCGACCGTGCATCAGTCCCACTCAAGGATTAGACCATGCCTGCATCACTGAAGGACCTGGGCCGTTATGCGGCACTTCCCTGGCATTGCCTGCAATTGCTGACCCACGCCAAATCGTTCGAGAACAACCCGGTGCTGGGCAGCGCCCGGCTCAACGCCCTGGGCTTGCATGTACAGCGCCGCCAACTGGCCATGGGCATGGCCGCCATGCGCCGCCGGGCCCTGGCGCCACGGCTGGATGGCGCAGAGCTGGCGAGCTTCGAGGAACAGGGTTTTTTCGTACGCGAGAACGCCCTGCCCGCCGAGCAGTTTGCCGCCTTGCGCGCTGAATTGGGCGACCTGCGCAGCACCGGCTGGGAGATGCGCCAGGGTAAGGCGGTGACTCGGCGAGTCAGCCTGGACCAGGACGTGCTGGCGAAAAACCCGGCCAGCGCCGCCTTTGTCGCTGACCGGAGCGTGCGCGACCTGATTGCGTATGCCTCGTCGAACACCGGCGGAATCACCTATCAACTGCAGTCGATCGTGATCGATGGGGTGAACGCCGAGCAGGACCCGCAAACCCGCCTGCACGCCGACACCTTCCACCCAACGGCCAAGGCCTGGCTGTTTCTCGATGATGTGGCCGACGACCAGGGGCCGTTCAGTTACGTACCCGGCTCCCATCGCCTGACGCCGGAGCGCCTGGCCTGGGAATATCGCCAAAGCCTCGGCGCGGCACGCTCCCACGAGCAGATGCACCGCGAAGGCTCGTTCCGCATTCATGAACACGAATTGGCCGAACTGGGCTTGCCGGCCCCCCGACGCTTCTCGGTCCCGGCCAACACCCTGGTGGTGGCCGACACCTCGGGCTTCCACGCCCGCTGCCCGAGCCTGCGCCCCAGCCATCGCGTGGAAATCTATGCCAGCCTGCGCCGCAACCCATTCATCCCCTGGCGCGGCGCCCACCTGTTCGCCCTGCCTTGGATCGCCAACCACCACATGCGCTGGGACATCCGCCTCAAGCGCCTGATGGGCTTCGACAAACGCAGCCACTGGCGCTTCATCGAACAGCTCAACGCCTACGAAAAGCCGTACATCTGAGAGAGCGGTTTGCAGGCTTGCCCGCGGCGTTCTCCAGACCATCGCGAGCAAGCTCGCTCCCACAATGCATGTGCTCACAACACAAAATGCAGACCGACTCCACCCCCTGTAGGTGCGAGCTTGCTCACGATGGTCGTCAACGATAACGCAGGCATCCAGGATGAACCCGGCGCTCTCGAGACCATCGCGAGCAGGCTCGCTCCCACAATGGATGTGCTCAACAACACAAGATGTGTGAACGACTCCAAACCCTGTAGGAGCGAGCTTGCTCGCGATGGTCGTCAACGATAACGCAGGCATCCAGGATGAACCCGGCGCTCTCGAGACCATCGCGAGCAGGCTCGCTCCCACAATGGATGTGCTCAACAACACAAGATGTGTGAACGACTCCAAACCCTGTAGGAGCGAGCTTGCTCGCGATGGTCGTCAACGATAACGCGGGCATCCAGGATGAACCCGGCGCTCTCGAGACCATCGCGAGCAAGCTCGCTCCTACAGTTTTATCGGGGGTGATTCCCGGTAGAGATGCCGCCTGGGCTCAACCGATCTTGGCCAGCTCTTCGGCGACGATGGCCACGGTCTGGATGATTTGCTCTTCAGTGTGCTCACACGAGACAAAGAAGCGCACTCGCGCGACGTGCTCGGGAACCGCCGGGTAAAGGATCGGCTGGGCGTTGATCCCGCGATCGAACAAAGCGCTGGACAGTCGCCCGGCCTTGAACGAACTGCCGGTGATCACCGGGATCACGGCCAGGCCGGTGCTGGTGGCGGTGTTCAGGCCAGCGGCCTTGGCCAGGCGCAGGAACAGCTCACCTCGCGCCTGCACCGTCCGCACCCGATCACCGTCGTTGGCCAGGCAACGCAACGCTGCCAGTGCCGAAGCCGTCACCGAAGGTGGCATGCCGACGCTGTAGAGGAAGCCTGGAGCGAGAAATTTCAAGTGCTCGACCAGCGCCGTGCTGCCGGCAATGTAGCCACCGCAACTGGCCAGGGCCTTGCTCAGCGTACCCATCCAGATATCGACGTCATCTCCGGCCAGGTCGAAGTGCTCGCGAATGCCTTTGCCGGTCGCCCCCATCACTCCCAGCGAATGCGCTTCATCGACCATCAGGAAGATTTTGTGCTTGTGCTTGAGTTCGACGAAACGCGGCAGGTCCGGGTAGTCGCCGTCCATGCTGTAGATGCCTTCGACCACCACCAGCACCCGCTCGAAGTGCTGGCGCTGCTCACCGAGAATCCGGTCCAGGGCCTGCCAATCGTTGTGGGCGAAGCTCAGGCGTCGCGCACCGGACAACTGGATGCCTTGCAGGACACTGTTGTGGATCAACTCGTCGTGCAACACCAGGTCTCGGGGGCCGAACAGATGGCCGATGGTGGTGACGTTGGTGGCATGGCCGCTGACGAACACGATCGCATCGTCGACCTCATACAGATTGGCCAACTCTCGCTCCAGCTCGCGGTGCAGCGGACGATCGCCGGACACCAGCCGGCTGGCCGACACCGAGGTGCCGTAACGGTCGATGGCCGCCTTGGCCGCTTCGGCCACCGCCGGGTGACCGGAGTAGCCGAGGTAGTTGTAGCTGGCGAAGTTGACGTATTCCCGGGCACCGATAGAGGTCTCAGCGCCCGCCAGGCCTTCGTGCAAACGAAAGAACGGGCTGCTCAGGCCCAGGCGCGCCGCGCCCTGTTGCATCACGCGCAACTGCTGATAGCCAGGATGCTGGTCGAAGCGATAAAACGCTTCCGGCACCTTCAGCGCCGCCTGTTGCGCTTGCTCCAGGGTGGCGCCAACGGCCGCGTCGCCCGCCTCGCTGCGACGGCGCTCCAGCGCTTGCTGGATCAACCGTTGCTTGATCCCGACACTCAGGCCGGTGGGCGTTTTTGCAGTCATCGCACTATCACTCAATCAAACATCACTCAATCAGACGGTTAGGTGCCGCAGCGCTGTCAGCCAGTTCGGCGTTCAGCTCGGCCATTTGCTCGCGGCTCAATTCACTGCCGTGGCGGGCCAATACGTTTTCCGCCAGGGCGGCAGGCGCCGCCGTGTCATTGGCCCCCGCTTCGCCACGCAGCAGCTCAAGGATGCGCACGCTGAGCTTATCGATGCTGGAACTCTCGCTGAGTTCCATCACCGGCAGGCGAATGCCGAAGCGTTCTTCCAGCGCCACCACCAACTCGACACTCATCAACGAGTCCAGGCCCAGCTCCTGCAGAGGACGCTGGGTGTCCAGGCGCGCGGCCGGCAAGCGCAGAATCTCGCAGACTTCGTGCTTGAGCAGTTCGACGAAACGCTCCAGCAGTTGCTCGTCATCAAGCTCGGCGAGCATGCGCTGGATGTCCTCGGCGTCATTCTCGTCGTCCTGGTCGCCGCCATGGGCGCGGACCAGTTCGAGGAAGCGCGGGGTCGCAGCGCTGGGCAGGAAGCGCGACAGGGCTTTCCACTCCAGCTCCAGCACGCCGATCCCGTCGTCACCCTTGAGCAGCATCTGCTCCAGGTGCGCCAACGCCACTTCGGCGCGTAACGCGGCGCCCCCCATGCGGCTTTGCAGCGCATCCTTGATCTGCTCGTTGCGCGCCAGGAAGCCAACGTCGTCGATCGCCCCCCAGAGCACGGCGGTGGCAGCCAGGCCGTGACCACGACGATGCCGAGCCAACGCTTCGAGCCAATAGTTGGCAGCCACGTAGTTGGCCTGGCCCGGGTTGCCGAACAGGGTGGTGGCCGAGGAGAACATCACGAAGAAGTCCAACGGCAACTCACGGGTCAGCTCATGCAGGTATTGCGCGCCCTTGGCTTTGGGCTCCAGCACGCGCTGCAGTTGTTCGGCATCAAGGTTGCGAATCAGACTGTCGTCGATCACTGTCGCCGCATGCACCAGGCCACGTAACGGATACGGGCTGGCGGCAATGCGCTCGAACACACCGCGCACCTGCATCACATCGGTGATGTCGCACGCCAGCGCTTGCACGTCGATACCCTGCGCCTGCCAGGCGGCCAGGCACGGCTGCGCCTCGACACTGGCCGGGCCACGACGACCAAGCAGCACCAGGTGCCGCGCGCCCTTGTCCACCAGCCACTGCGCGGTGCGCAGGCCGAAGCCGCCCAGGCCGCCCGTGACCAGGTAGGTCGCCTCGGCGCTGAGTTGCAACGACTGCACTGGCTGTTCGCGGGTTTCCACCAGGCGTTCGATCGGGTTGCCATAGGTCACCACGATCTTGCCGATCTGCCGCGCCTGCTGCATGTAGCGGAAGGCCTCGGTCACGTGGTTGGCGTCGAATTCGCGGAACGGCAACGGGTGCAGGATGCCCTGCTCGAACAGTTCCATCATTTGCCCGAACAGACGACGGGTCAGGTCCGGACGCTCGCTCATCAACTGGTCGGCGTCGATGCCGAAGTAGCTGATGTTGTTGCGGAACGGACGCAGGCCGATGCGGGTGTTCTGGTAGAAGTCACGCTTGCCCAGTTCCAGGAAGCGGCCGAATGGCTTAAGCACCTGGAAGTTGCGGTTGATCGCTTCGCCAGCCAGGGAGTTGAGCACCACGTCAACGCCACGCCCGTCGGTCAGGGCCAACACCTCATCGGCATAGGCCAGGGAACGCGAATCAAAGACCTTGTCGACCCCCAGCAGACGCAGGAAGTCGCGCTTCTCATCGCTGCCGGCGGTGGCATAGATCTCGGCACCACACCACTTGGCGATCTGGATCGCGGCAATCCCGACACCACCGGCGGCGCCGTGGATCAGCACCTTCTCGCCGGGCTCCAGACGCGCCAGATGATGCAGCGCGTAGTACACGGTGAAGAAAGTACTTGGGATGGTCGCCGCCGCCTCGAAGGACATGCCCTCGGGGATGCGAGCCACGGCATTGGCGTTGGTCACCAGGCGGTTGGCGAAACTGCGCGGACCGAAGCCCACTACGCGGTCGCCCAGGGCGAAGTCGCCGAACACCGCAGACCCTTTGCCGTGCACCACACCGGAAAACTCAAAGCCCATGGTCGGCCCGGAGAAGCCATTTTCGATGGCCTCATCGGACAGCAGGCCGAGGGCAAACATCACGTCACGGAAGTTCAGGCCAGTGGCGCGCACTTCAATGTCCAGTTCGTCCGCCGCCGGCGCGGTCAGCTCGCGGGCTTCCCAGCGCAGGTTACGCAGTTGCCCCGGCAGGTCGAAGCCCAGGCTGATGCGCGTGTTGCCGTCGGCACTGGCACCGTTTTGTTCGTGCAGGACACGCAAGCGCGGCACATAACGCTGGCCGTCGGCGCTGATCGCCACTTCGGTCTCGGCGTCGGCGTGCAACAGGGCCGCGACCAGGCTGGCGACAGGCGCAGCGCAGGCCAGGTCGAGCAGACGGATCCGGCAACTGGCAGATTCGTTCGCCAGGGTCCGGCCGAAGCCCCAGAACGCCGCATCGGCAATGGCATCGACAGCGCTGCTTTGTTCGGCAGCGTACAGGTGACCCGCCGCGCCACGGGTCAGCAGCCAGCACTGTGGCGCGATCGCCAGCGACTCGCAGGCCTGGACCAGCGCCGCAGCCAGCATGCACCGCGCGCCCTGGCCATCGAGCCCTTGGCTGCTGTCAAAACCGGCCAGGTGCAACACGTGCTCTGGCGCTTGATCCAACGCCGCAAGTTGTTGCGCCAGGGACTGCGCATCACCTGGGTGCAACAGGCTGACCTGCTGGCCTTGCTCACGCAGGGCCTGGGCCAGTTGCTCGGCAGCCGCCTGCCCGGATTCGGCCAGCAACGCCCAGCGTTGCACGGTGACCTCCGGCAAAGTGGCCGCGGCACTCGCGCCATGACCGGCCAGCAGCAGGTAACTGCCGCAGGCATTGCCCGGCAATGCTTCCAGGGTGTGGCTGACGCTCAGGCCGTGACGCTGCAACTCATGCAGCCAGAACTGCGGCCGCTGTTGACGCGACAATGCCTGCTCCGGGCCGGCCAGCCACCAGTCGGCCTGGGCACCGAACACGAAGTCGGCCCAGCGCGTCGGGTGTTGCGCCAGCACGGCCAACTGCCCGTGCGGGTTGAGGTGGCTGGCTGCCTGGCGCAGCGCTTCGCCAATGTTGTCCAGGGCCGCCAGGTCGGTCGGCAACAGCACCCAGTCGTAACCTGCGGCGCCGCTCAGTTGTTCAAAATCGATGACCTGCAGTGCCGGGCAATCATCGCCGAGCATCTGTGCCAGCTCGGGTTCTGCTACGCAGTAGCTGTAGTCGACGCGATCAAAATCGATTCCCGCGTACAGCGATTCGGCAAAGGATGAACCGCCAAAACCAAACTCCAGCACCCGCAGGCGCTGCCCGGCCGGCAACGCGGCGAGGCGCTGGGCCAGGGTTTCGCGCAGGCCGGCGAGCAGCCGCTGCTGACCTGCGGCACCCAGCACCAGGCGCGACAGATTGGCACCGCTGGTTTCCCGTGGCAGCAACTGCTCCAGGGTCTGGCGAGCGTCGAGCAGGGACAGCAGGTGGCGACCGATGCGGCCCACCGAATGGATGATCTGGAAGTGCTCCGGATAGCTCTGGAACAGCTCCTGCCAGATGGCTTCGGAAGCCGGACGCTCGCCGACCTCGGCGACGCACCAGTTGCCGTCGGCATCGCAATCCAGGCTGCCGTCTTCCAGGCCCTGGCGCAGCAAGGTCGCCAGGTAATCGCTCGGCACACCGTCCTGTTGCGACCACAACGCAACCTGTTCGGCGCTCAAGCGGCCACCGGCCTGCTCGACCAGGTCCTGCACGAAGCTCGCGCACAGGGCATCGAGCAACGGCTCGACTTCATTGAGATAACGCTGCTGCACCGGCTCATCGGCCAGCCCCTGCAGGTGTTCAACCAGTGGCGTGGTGCTGCTGGCCGCACGCAGCACGGGCACCACCTGACCTGGCGCGGCGAGGCCAACGTGGGCCAGGCGCTTGATGTCATGGGAGCGGTCGCGTTGCAGGCGCACGCCACGGAAACGTGCGTCCTTGATGAACAACACCGCTGCGCCGCTCGCGTCGTACAGGGTGAAATCCACCAGCAACGAATGCTCGGTACGCTTGAGCTGACGCACTTGGGCCAGGCACGGCACGCCGCCGGCCTTGGCAAAGGCAACACGCCCCAGCTTGACCGGGATGAACGCCAGGCCCTTGTTGCTGCCCGGCTGACCGACCAGCAATTCGGTGATCAACTGGAACGCACCGTCGAGCAAGGCGGGATGCAGGTGCAGGGTCGCCAGCTCTTGGCTGATGGCCTGGGGCACGCTCAATTGCGCCAGGATGTGCGCCGGTTCGACCCACACCGCCGCCACGGCCTGATAGGCCGGACCATAGTTCAGGCCCACGGCCCGGGTCAGCGCCAGATGCTGTTCGCCGGTGAAGTCGGCCGGGCGCTGTGGCAGGGCCGGCGCACGGGTGCCGAGCAATACGCCACGGGCTTCGCCGGGCAGGCGCGCGACCACGTGCTGGACCCACTCTTCACGTTGGGCCAGGCTGCGCGAGGTGATCCGCAGGGTGCCGTCGGCCTCCTCGATGTTGACCCGGATCTTCTTGCTGCCTTCGTTGCCGAGCAACAGCGGGTTGTGAATCTCCAGCTCTTCGATGTCGACGAACTCGCCCGGCTGATGCAGCAAGGCCACGGCCAGCGCCAACTCGGTGAAACCGGCGCCAGGGAACAACACCGCTTCACCGACCTTGTGGTCAGCCAGGGTCGGGAACAGTTGCGTGTCGAGACGGTTTTCCCAGGTCAGGGCACGGTCGGCCAGCGGGTAGCCCAGCAATGGGTGCACACGTTCGCGCGCCAGCACGCCGAACGACTCGGCGCTGACCGGCAGTTCAAAACGTTCGCGCTGCCAGGCGTAGTTAGGCAGGCGCAGGTTGCTGCCGGCCACCGGGAATTGTTGCTGCCAATCCGGCTCGGCACCGGCGATCAACAGCCGCGCCACGCAACGCTCAAGCAGTGCCGCACTGTCGTCCTTGCGCAGCAAGGTAGCGAGCACCTGACCGGCCAGCTCGCGCTGGGTCAAGGCATCGCTGACGTAGGAGCGCAGGATCGGGTGCGGACCGACCTCGACGAACAGGTTGAAACCCTGCCCGACCAACTCGTCCATCGCGCCCTGGAACAGCACCGGGAAGCGAATGTTCTGCCACCAGTAACGGCTGTCCAGACGTTGACCGTCCAGCTCGCCGCCGACCACTGTGGAATAAAACGGAATCTTCGCACTGCGCGGGCGGATGTGCGCCAGATCGGCAATCACTTGCTGCTCGATCGGGTTCATCGCCGGGGAGTGGAAGGCATAGTCCAGGTCTAGCAGACGGACAAACACCTGGCGTTCGGTCAGGGCCTGTTCGAGTTCGCTGAGGGCATCGACAGGGCCGGCCACCGTAGCGCCTCGCGCACTGTTTTCGCCGGCCAGAACCACCTGATCGTCCAGCCCCAGTTCCACCAGCAATATCGCCGTGGCCTCGCCACTGAGACCAACGGCAGCCATTTTCCCGGTGCCGCGGGTCGTGCCCTGCAAACGGCTGCGATGGAAAATAACCTGGGTCGCGTCTTCCAGACTCAGTGCACCGCTGGCCCAGGCCGCGGCGACTTCGCCCACGCTGTGCCCGATCACTGCCGCCGGATGGAAGCCCTGGGCGGCCAGTACGCGAGTGACTGCCACCTGCAGGGCGAACAAGGCCGGCTGAGCGATCTCGGTGCGCGCATAACGCCCCTCGCCATTTTCACCCAACAGTTCAGCACGCAATGAATAGCCGGCCAGCGGCTGGAACAGCGCATCGACTTCGGCCACTGCGGCGTCGAACACCGGCTGGCCGAGCATCGCCCGGCCCATGCCTTGCCATTGCGAACCATTGCCGGAGTACACGAACACCGGGCCTTGGACTTTATCCAGGGCCTGGCCCACCTCAAGCACCGAGCTCAGCTCACTGAGGCTCGGGTCTTGGGCATAGTCGGCCAGTGCCTGCGCGGCCTCGGCCGGGTCGGCCGCGATCAACAGCAAACGATGGGGGTGGGCATCGCGGCGGAACATGGCCTGGTAGGCCACATCGTAATAATTGCCCTGCGGGTGGGCGGCCAGGTACTCGGCAAACCCCTCGGCCGTCGCACGCAGGCCTTCGGCATCCTTGGCGCTGAGCAGCAGCGGCACACGCCGGGTGTTGCCGGCAGCGGTGGACGCCGGCAGTGGCTCGGCACTTTGCAGGATCACGTGGGCGTTGGCGCCACCAAATCCGAAGGAGTTGATGCCGACGGTCAACTGCCCTTCAGCTTTCAGCGCGCGGCTTTCGGTGACCACCTGCAGGTTCAGGTCGGCAAACGGGATATTCGGGTTGAGTTCTTCAATGCCGATGGTCGCCGGCACTTCCCGTTCGATCAGGCAATTGAGGGCCTTCATCAGGCCGGCAACGCCGGAAGCTGCCTCGAGGTGACCGAGGTTGCTCTTGATCGAACCGATCGGCAACGGGTTGCCGGCCTTCCGGGCCTGGCCCAGGGCCTCACCGATGGCGCGGGTCTCGATCGGGTCGCCGACGGCCGTGCCCGTGCCGTGGGCTTCCAGGTAGTCGAGACTGCGACGGATCGATCCCGGCCTTGGCATAGGTGCGCTTGAGCAGCGCCGCCTGCGCATCGGCACTCGGCAGGGTCAGGCTCGACTTGCGTCCATCGGTGTTGACCGCACTGGCCGCAACCACCGCAAGAATCGGGTTGCCATCGGCCAGCGCCTGATCGTAATCCTTGAGCAGGAACAGACCACCGCCCTCGGAGCGCGCATAACCGTCGCCGCGCTCATCGAACGCCTGGCAGCGCCCGGTGCGCGAGAGCATCGAGGCCTTGGCGAAAATCATGAAGCCGAAGGGGTGCATGTGCAGGCTGATGCCGCCCGTCACGGCCTGGTCGATATCACCGCTGATGATCGCCTGGCAGGCCTGGTGGAAAGCCACCAGGGACGACGAGCACGCGGTATCGATGGCCATGCTCGGCCCGCGCAGGTCATAGAAAAAGGACAGACGGTTGGCGGCAATGCTCATGGTATTGCCGGTGGCGGTGGCCGCATCGATCGAGGCCAGGTCTTCGACCAGGCGATAGGCCTGCTCGACGCCAGCAATGCCCAGGTACACCCCGCAATTGCTGCCACGCAGGCTCGACGGCTTGACGCCGGCGTTCTCGAAGGTTTCCCAGCACATCTCCAGCAGGATGCGCTGCTGGGGGTCCATCACTGCCGCTTCACGGGGCGAAATATTGAAGAAGCCCGCGTCAAACGCACTGATGTCGCCCAGCGATCCGGCGGCGAAGGTGTAGCTGGTGGCAGGGTTGGCCTTGTCCGGGTGCAGGAACTCGGCATGGTCCCAGCGCGAGGCATCGACCTGGGTCACCAGGTCCTGCCCCGTCATCAGGTTCTGCCAGAAACTGCTGGTTGTGGAACCGGGGAAACGAAAAGAACAACCAACAATTGCTACCTGTCTACGCTTTGTCAAAACCCATTCCTTTAAAACGCTACCGGACACCGTCCCATCCTGCGGACAGCCGCATGCCTGGCCGATATATTTTTTGGCAAGTCGCTAAACGTCACCTGAGGATAATCTTTTTCATCTGGAGGTTGCCTTGCATAGCACGCCGGGGGGCGCAAGGCTGATGACCTGACGGTTACACGCAGGTAATCTTCAGACATATTTGTGGGAATAATACGCGGTCTCGACGGTCAGGGAAAACCCTAAGCGATGGTTGTTGGGTTAAATGTTCGAATTGGTTCACTGCGAAGAGAGACTCGGTTAGATGCTGTCTATAGGCCACTTCCTGAACATCTCAACTGTCACTTCGCAGTATCCGCTCAGCTAGACTGGGTTCACGGGCAACTTGGTCGCCGCCCTTGCACAACATGATCGGGAGCAATACGTACTCACCTTGAGCGTGGCTACTATGACCTGAACAATCTGACGAGGAATCGATATGAACAAGGCAGACGAGTTGGCGGCAAAACTCAGGAACCGCCTGCAACGAACCGACGAGACCGAGATCTGCACCGACACGGCTATCGACCACTGGCCGACCCAAGTCAACGACCTCTACCACCAGGTCGAAACCTGGCTGGCCCCATTGATCGAGGCAGGCCTTGGCATCCGCCGCAACCCCACTCACGTGTTCGAGCGCCATCCGAGCGGCGCCACCTATAACTACGCGATTGACCAGTTAGTACTCGAAGCCCTGCACCGCACCATCACGTTCGACCCGATAGCGCGTTTTTCAACCAAAGCCGACGGCCTGGTCGAAATTCACCTGCCGGGGAAAAACCTTCGCGCACTGCGTAGCATCGATGAGCACGGAGAGTCGCAATGGACCCTGCAGAAAATCCCGCCTCTGGGACAGGTCGCTCAAGCCCCGGTAGCCTGGAATGAAGAAAATCTACTGTGGATCGTAGAGGAAGGCCTGGGACTGTGACCCGGTCGATTGCCGCGCCGGCGACCGAGCACTATGGACACTTCGGCACAGCCCCCATCCGCTGACGCATGCCGGCGCTCGCCGCCGGCCCCGCCTGCACCGTGCATTGCGCCAATGGCACCAGATGCCCGTCAGCCATATCCGCCGTCATCAACTGCACTGGTCTGCCGGTCTCTCGCTCGACAATCTGCACGCTCTCCCCTTCCGGCGCAAAGTGCCTGTTACCCCACGCCACAAAAGCCATGAGCACCACGCGAAAGTCCTCCCCACGAGCAGTTGGCACGTATTCATAACGCAAAGGCCGCTGACTGTAGGCGTGGCGCTCCAGCAACCCATCCTCAACCAATGAGTTAAGGCGGCGAGTGAGCATGTTCGGCGCAATGTCCAAGCTGCGGGAAAACTCGTCGAATCGGCGCAGCCCGTGCAAGGCATCACGCATGATCAAGATACTCCACCACTCACCGACCCTTTCCAGGCTGCGGGCGATCGGGCATTCGGCGTGGGCCAGGGTTTTGCGTTGCATGACGGCTCCTTGGGTGATGCGCTCGGACATTTGTCGTTCGAGCATGTTACTTTCATGATGATAGTTACGTCCACACATCACTATCCCCGACAAATCTGAAGGAGTTGGACCGTCATGAGCAAACGCATTGTTGTCACAGGCATGGGCGCACTGACCCCGCTGGGCTGCGGAGTCGAACCGGTTTGGCGACGCCTGCTGGCGGGACAATCCGGCATTCGCCGACTTCCAGAATCGCTGATTGGCGACCTGTCGATCAGCATCGGCGGCCAGGTTCCCGATCGAACGCAGGACCCTGAAGCCGGCTTCGATCCCGACCAACTGTTGGCGGCGAAAGAACAGCGCAAAATGGATCGCTTCATTCTGTTTGCCCTGGCCGCCGCCCATGAAGCCCTGGCACAAGCGGGCTGGGCGCCGCAGACCGCGGAGCAGCAGGAGCGCACTGCGACCATTATCGCCTCGGGTGTGGGTGGCTTTCCGGCGATCGCCGAGGCCGTACGCACCACGGACAGCAAGGGGCCGCGTCGCCTGTCGCCCTTCACCATCCCGTCGTTCCTGAGCAACATGGCCGCTGGCCACGTTTCAATCCAGCATGGCCTCAAGGGACCGCTGGGCGCCCCAGTGACGGCGTGCGCCGCTGGGGTTCAAGCCATTGGCGACGCCGCGCGAATGATCCGCGCCGGGGAAGTGGACGTTGCCGTTTGTGGTGGGGCTGAAGCGGCCATTCACCGCGTCAGCCTGGCCGGCTTCGCGGCGGCACGAGCGCTATCCAGCGATCACAATGAAACACCCGAACAGGCCTCTCGCCCCTTCGATACAGCGCGCGACGGTTTTGTCATGGGCGAAGGCGCCGGCCTGCTGGTGATCGAAGAACTGGAACATGCCCTGGCTCGTGGCGCCAAACCGATCGCAGAACTGGTGGGCTATGGCACCAGTGCCGATGCCTACCACATGACCGCCGGCCCGGAAGACGGAGACGGCGCCCGCCGAGCCATGCAACAAGCCCTGCGCCAGGCCGGCGTGCAAGCATCCCAGGTCCAGCACTTGAACGCCCACGCCACCTCGACCCCAGTCGGCGACAAAGGGGAACTGGCGGCGATCAAGACCGTGTTCGGCACCCACAGCGGCCTGGCGATCAGCGCCACCAAATCCGCCACTGGCCACCTGCTCGGGGCTGCCGGCGGCATCGAAGCGATCTTCGCCATCCTGGCCCTGCGTGACCAGGTCGCGCCGGCAACCCTAAACCTACAAGACGCGGACAGCGCTGCCGACGGCCTTGACTTGGTTCGCGGCGAGGCTCGGTACATGCCGATGGAATATGCACTGTCCAACGGCTTCGGGTTTGGCGGGGTGAATGCCAGCGTGCTGTTTCGGCGCTGGGTTTAAGCGCGCAAACCGGATGCATCGAGGGCGCCCCTGGCGGTCGCCCTCGGCTTTTCCCGCCAGGAACTTTGCGCCTGATTCCCCCCTAGAGACTGACCATCAATCCGGACGCCCCCACCCTCCGCCGCCCAGCGCTTGCACCGTACACCCTCAAAACAAGCTACAACCCCATTCCAGAGCCTTCAAACAAAAAATAATGAGTGATTTTTCGAGCGCTAGTGGTTAGTGCGCCCGCGAGAAGGAGGCGATATGCCATCACTCCCTTCTAAACAAAGTACGTCGGGAAACCCCGCTGAAAAACGCACGAACCCTGACCACCGCCGGCATGTAGGCGCAGCAGCAACGAGCAGCATCACATTATTGACTGAACACTTGGGTGCACAATGGCAGGAGCAATAAGAAACCGGTAATGGCGTCATCAGCAACGGCACTGTTACCGATTACGAGTACATCAAGATCGGCGGCAAACGTATCAGGCACATCCGCTGCCAGAACTATCTGGACAGCATGATCAAACCAGGCAACACCGTGCGACTTTCCTGCGTCAAATCCCTTGGCAAGCACACTGTTTATGCCGCCTAGGAAAGCAACGGCGAAGTGTCCAAGAACCCACTTCGGCATGCCATGGTCAACTCCGGCATAGTGGTGGTGCTCTGTGTGCTGGTGCTGTTCTTCCCGGCCATCGCCCTGTATGTATCGGGCTTGTTCACCTTCTTCGGGGTGACAGGCCTGCTCACCTGGCTTGGCTCCAAGAGCCACTACCAGGCCCGCAACGCACTGGATAATCTGCCGGCACCCGCAGTAGCCAGTTAAATAGTGTCAGACGCCACGAGCCTCGTCCGGGCGCCTCGACGCAACCCCAACCCACCCTCCATTCCTGATAAACTCCTCGCCCCGCCTCACCCTCCTGATTCAGATACCCATGCCTCATTCAACCGCATCGACTACTCCCCCAGTTTTTTCTCGCCGGTTTTCCGTTGCGCCGATGATGGATTGGACCGACCGCCATTGCCGTTTCTTCCTGCGCCTGCTCTCCAAACACGCCTTGCTCTACACCGAAATGGTCACCACCGGTGCCTTGCTCAACGGTGATCACGAGCGTTTCCTGCGGCACAACGAGGCGGAGCATCCGCTGGCGTTGCAGTTGGGTGGCAGTGTTCCGCTGGATCTGGCGGCCTGTGCGCGGATGGCGCAGGAGCATGGGTATGACGAGGTGAACCTGAACGTCGGCTGCCCGAGTGATCGGGTGCAGAACAATATGATTGGTGCGTGCCTGATGGGGCATCCGCAGTTGGTGGCCGATTGTGTGAAGGCGATGCGCGATGCGGTGTCGATTCCGGTCACGGTCAAGCATCGGATCGGGATCAATGGACGTGACAGTTACGCGCAACTGCGTGATTTCGTCGGTACGGTGCGCGATGCCGGCTGCACCAGTTTTACCGTGCATGCGCGAATTGCGATTCTTGAGGGGTTGTCGCCCAAGGAGAACCGCGATATTCCACCGCTGCGCTATGACGTGGCGGCGCAGCTGAAGGCGGATTTCCCGGAACTGGAGATCATCCTTAACGGCGGGATCAAGACGCTGGAGGCCTGCCATGAGCATTTGGCGACCTTTGACGGGGTGATGCTGGGGCGTGAGGCGTATCACAATCCTTATCTGCTGGCCGAGGTGGATCAGCAGCTGTTTGGCAGCACGGCGCCGGTGATCAGCCGGGCCGAGGCGCTGACGCAGTTGCGTCCGTACATCGCGGCACACCTTGAGGCCGGCGGCGCGATGCACCACATCACTCGGCATGTCCTGGGGCTCGGCACGGGCTTTCCGGGGGCGCGCAAGTTTCGGCAGTTGCTGTCGGTGGACATCCACAAGGCCAAGGACCCACTGGCCCTGCTCGATCAGGCGGCAGCGCTGCTGGAAGGCCGCTAGCCGTCGCCGCGATTGAACCTGTGGGCGGTTTTGCCATCGTAGTTAGCGGAGAGCGCCGGGCCTTTCAAACATCTGTTTTGCAGATGTTGCCGCCCAGGCCGTTGTTACGCATTTGCGCCCTTGAGTGGCTGTCAGCGCTCGGGTAATGTCAGCAGACCCACAGGATAGAGCACACCCATGACTTCCAAGCTGGAACAACTTAAACGATTCACCACCGTCGTGGCCGATACCGGCGATTTTGAAGCGATTGCCCGCGTCAAACCCGTGGACGCTACCACCAACCCCTCGTTGCTGCTCAAGGCTGCGGCCATTCCTGCCTATGCCGAACTGCTCAACGCCAGCGTTACCGACTGCAAGGGCGACGTAGGCCTGGCCAGTGACCGTTTTGGGGTCGCAGTGGGCCAGGAGATTCTCAAAGTGATTCCCGGGCGCATTTCCACTGAAGTGGATGCGCGCCTGTCGTTCGATACCGAGGCCATGCTCAAGCGTGCGCACCGCCTGATCGAGCTCTACGACAAGGCCGGCATCGGCCGTGAACGCGTGCTGATCAAGATCGCCTCCACCTGGGAAGGCATCCGCGCCGCTGAACAGTTGGAGCGCGAAGGCATCCAGACCAACCTGACCCTGCTGTTCTCCTTCGCCCAGGCAGTGGCCTGCGCCGAAGCCGGGGTGTTCCTGATTTCGCCGTTCGTGGGGCGCATCTACGACTGGTACAAGAAGGCCAACGGTACCGACTACAGTGGCGCCGATGATCCGGGCGTGCAGTCGGTGACGCGCATCTACAACTACTACAAGGCCAATGACTACAAGACCGTAGTCATGGGCGCGAGCTTCCGCAACCTCAATCAGATCGAGCAACTGGCGGGCTGCGATCGCCTGACCATCAGCCCTGATCTGATCGAGAAGCTGGCGGCCGACACCGGCAAGCTGGAGCGCCAACTGACGCCAGGCCATGCCGGCGAAGCACGCCAGAGCCTGAACGAGGCCCAATTCCGCTGGGCGTCCAACGAAGATGCAATGGCCACCGAGAAGCTGGCCGAAGGCATTCGTCAGTTTGCCCGGGACCAGGAAAAGCTGGAGGCGCTGCTGCAGGCCAAATTGTGAGGTCGATCTAGCCATGCAAAAAGGGCGAACCCTGTTGGGTTCGCCCTTTTTTGTCTGCGCGGTTTGACGCGGCGTTCACTTTGGCTGGCAAGCGGCCAGCCGAGGGACTACGGAAGCTATCAGTGCCGCTCGAGGGCGTTTACCAGGTCATGGAACGCTTCACGATTGGAGTCGTTGAGGCCCATGAGGATCTTGTGCGCTTCCAGCACCTTGATCCGCACCACTTCTTCGGACTGATCCTGGTCAGGCAGGTCGGTCAGACACTCCGGGCACGGCACCGGGCGGTCAACGATGTTGAACACCTGCTCGAAACCCATGGACTCCAACAGACGGGTGATGTCTTCGTGGGTGGTGACGACGGTCGGCAGCAGGCCGACCTTTTGCCGCGACATGATCGACAGCTTGGCCAACAGGCCCAGGGTGGTGCTGTCGATGCTGCGGGTTTCGGTCAGGTCGATCACGATCGCGTTGAAATTCAACGCAGTGAAGATCCGCTCGATAGTCGCATCCAACGCCGAACACAGGGTCAGGCGAACCTCACCGACGAACTTCAGGACAAAGGTGCCATCCTGCTCGGCGAACTGGATTCTACCGGTACTCATTGAAGATTCCTGCTCAACACTAACAGGGCGATATCATCCGGCATCTCCCCTAGCGTGGCCAATCCAAAAACCTGCCGCAGACCATCCAGGCTGCCGCCCGCCGATCTTACCCGTTGCGGTAAGGCGGCCTCTTTTTCTTTGAGTGTCGGTTCTGGCAAAAGGTCCAGAATGCCATCGGACATCAGCGTCAGGCTGAACACCGGTGGCAATTCGATGACGTGGTCTTCGTAGGTGGCTTCATTGAACAAGCCCACCGGCAGACCACGGCCTTCGAGGTATCCCACACTGTCTGGCGTGTACAACACTGGCAACGGCAGGTGTCCGCCGATGCTATAGGTCAACAAACCGGTCTCCTCGTCGATGACTCCACCGACCATCGTGACATGTTTGCCCAGCTTACAGCTGATCAGGCCCCGGTTGATATGGCCGAGTACCTCTGAAGGGGTGAATTCTGGCAAGGTGCCATTGCGCTTGGACTCGAACAGCAGGCGCGTGGTCATGAACTTCAGCAGCACGGTGACGAAGGCCGAAGACGCGCCATGCCCGGAAACGTCCGCCAGGTAGAACGCGACCCGGCGCTCGTCGACCCGAAAATAGTCGACAAAGTCACCCGACAGGTACAACGAGGGGATGATCTGGTGAGCGAACTTGAAGTCGTCGATGGTCCAGGGGCTCACCGGCAACATGTTCATCTGTACCTGGCGACCGGCGTTCTGGTCTTCCTGCAGCAGGTTCAGGCTGGCCTCGAGCTCACGGTTGGCGGTTTCGAGTTTGGTCCGGTAACGCTGGTTCTCCAGGAGCAGGCGCGCGCGATCCAGGGCTCGGCGCACAGAGTGCTCGAGCACAGCCAGGTCTTCCAGCGGCTTGATCAGGTAGTCTGCCGCGCCCAAGCGCAAGGCTTCGACCGCGTCGTTCATGACGCCGGCACCGGACACCACGATCACCGGTGTTTGCGGCGACAGGTCGGTCACCTGGCGAATGAGCTCGAGCCCGCCCATCTGCGGCATGCGCAGATCGCAGATCACGAGATCGGGGTGGCTTTGCTCGAATACCGCTAGTCCTTGCAGTCCATTGCTGGCCTGCAGGACGCTGAACCCACTGTCTTCCAAATAGGCCGCGAGACTCGCGCGCACTACTTCGTCGTCATCGATTATCAGCAGCGTGGCACTGGTTTTTTGCATGTGGGCAAACGGCGCCAGAATTAGGTTGGCGTAGCTGGCGGGGTGATTGGCCCGGCACACACTACTGGATTCGCTTTCTAGCCTCTCTGCTGCACTGCTTTCGAGCATTTGCCCGACACACATGTTCATCAGAGGTGCCCTTCTAAGGCGCAGACGGTACTCCCATCCGCGAGGCGTTTCAAGCTCACGCCGATGGTCATCAGGCGTCTTTGCCCTGCAAATCACCGGGAGTTATAAGAACCGTAAAGTTCGCAACAAAATGTAAGGATGGAACGCCTGCCTTAAAACGAAAAAGGCGGCCCATGGGCCGCCCTCCTCTTATCAAAGCGCCGACTCAGAAGTCGTCTTCGACCTGGCCATCCTTGACCTTGAATTCGCGGTTCTGCAGGTAGGCGTTGCGGATAAAGACGTACTTGTCGCCACTGATCAGCTTCTCGGCCGACAACAGGCTGGCACGGGCATCGATCACTTCCATGCCGAGCGCCATGTTGCGCGCTGGAACGTCGTGCATGTAGCGGTAGGGTTGGGCATAGCTGTCGACGTACATGGACGGTGCGTCACGCAGGGTGCTAGGGCCGAGGAGCGGCAGCATCACGTAAGGACCGCTGGGCATGCCCCAGTAGCCGAGTGTCTGGCCGAAGTCTTCGTCATTGCGGTGCAGGCCCATCTTGGTGCCCACATCGAAGAACCCGGCCAGGCCCAGGGTGGTGTTCATCAGCAGGCGCGCCGTGTCGACGCCCGCCGCGTGGGGTTTGGCCTGCAGGATGTCGTTGGCCAGGTTGCCGACGTCACCGATGTTGCGGAACATGTTGTGAATGCCGTCTTCGAGGAACTGCGGCGTGACGAACTGGTAGCCTTGGGCCAGAGGCTTAAGCGCGTAGGTGTCCAGCACGTCGTTGAAGGTGTAGATCGGGCGGTTGATGCTTTCCCAAGGATCTTCTTCGGTGGCCGCCTGGGCGGCGAACGGAACGAACAGAACGCCGGCAAACAGACTTAGTCGAGCCAGGCAATTGCTCCAGCGCATAGCAGAAACTCCTTGGATTGTACTGGCGCGGATCGCAAAACCCGCACGGTAAGCTCGCTAGTATAAGTCGGATGCCGGCTTTCAGGGAAACGCCCTACGACACTGCCTGTTTCCCCGGCCGGTCAAGAGAATGTCATTTAACTGTCACGAGGCCGGCCTACCCTCTCTGATTATTTCAGGGATGTTGAAATGGCCCAACCTCAAGTACACCCCCAAGCCCTCCCCCAACCCACCGCCGTGCTTTTTGGCCTGAGTGGCTGCCTGGTGGATTTTGGCGCACAAACCCGGCTCTACGGCAGCGGCAGCGCCCCACATGGCCAATTGACCCCTGGCGCCGAGCAGGCGTTGCTATCGCTGCGACTGCAAGGCATTCCCTGCACTTGGCTGGATGAATTACCCCACAGCCAGAGCCAGTCGCTGGCGGCCGAACTGCCTGACTGGATCACCGCCAGCCCACGCCCCCAGAGCATCGCCCCATGGCCGGCTCCCGCTGCCTGCTGGTCAGCATTGATGGCGCTGAACATCCATCGCCTGGACGGTTGTGTGCTGGTCAGCGGAGAGCCGCGCTTGCTGCAGTCGGGTCTCAACGCCGGGTTGTGGACCATTGGCCTCGCCTCCTGCGGCTCGCTCTGCGGCCTGGCGCCCAAGGAATGGCAAGCACTGAGCCGACAGGAGCGCGAACTCATGCGCGGCAAGGCGACCTTGCAACTGTTCGGTCTGGGCGTGCATTCGGTGATCGATCACCTCGGCGATCTCGACACCTGCCTGTCGGATATCGGCCTGCGCCGGCGCAAGGGCGAGAAGCCCTGATCGATCATTCTTGATCAAGATCATGCACTTCGCTCGCCAGTGGATTAATCTACAAGTCAGACGTAGACCTTTGGATCACTGCTGCGGTCTATGCCAGTGCCTATCGATAAAAGGAAAGTAGCCATGCCTGCCCGCGAACTGCAAGAACAGCTCAATACTCTGCGCGAGCAACTGGAGCAGAACCCGCCGCTCTCGCAGGAAGAACGTGACCACCTGCTGGACCTGATGACGCAGATCGACGCGCAACTGCAACTGGAAACCGCCACCAACGACAGCAGCCTGGCGGATGGCGTCAACCTGGCCGTGGAGCGCTTCGAACTCGACCACCCCGCGCTGGCCGCAACCCTGCGCAACATCGTGCAGACCCTGGGCAACATCGGGATCTGATCCACACGAACAAAAAAAGCCCCGCTGGCGATAGCGGGGCTTTTTCGTTTCTTGACCGACACACAGTCCATGTAGCAGCTGCCGAGCTAGCGAGGCAGCTGCTACGGGGCTTCGCGTTGGCTGTGCTTACTGGCGAACCAGGCGATGGTTGGGCAATTGCACGTCTTCGGTACTGCGGTACGGGTTGATGTCCAGCCCGCCCCGGCGCACATAACGCGCGTAGACGGTCAACTTCTCCGGCTTCAGCAGGCGCTGCAGGTCGAGGAAGATCCGCTCCACGCACTGTTCGTGGAAATCCGAGTGCTGGCGGAAGCTCACCAGGTACGCCAACAGACTGGCGTGATCCAATGCCGCACCACGGTACTGCACCGCCACGCTGCCCCAGTCCGGCTGGCTGGTGACCGGGCAGTTGGATTTGAGCAAATGGCTGTGCACGCTCTCCTCGACGATACGCGAGGCATCACAACGCAGCAGTTCCGGACGCGGGTGCTCGTAGTTGCTGACACTGATATCCAGGTCATCGATGCACACCCCCGGCAGGGCCACCACCCCTTCGGCCTGCACCTCGTTCAAGCTGCGAATGCGCACGCCCACCGGCTTGCCTGCAGCCGCAGACAGATCCTTGGCCAGGGTGGCTTGCAGGGTCTGGGTGTCGGCGAACGGCGTCTGGTTCAATGAGTTCAGGTACAGCTTGAACGACTTGGACTCAATGATGTTCGGCGAGTCAGCCGGGATGCTGAACTCACCGATGGCCACCACCGGCTTGCCCGACGGCAGCAGCCAGGACAGTTCGAAGCAGTTCCAGAAGTCCACGCCCTTGTACGGCAGGGTGTCGGCCGTCAGCCCCAGCTCGGCCCATTTTGCGGTGCGCGGGATCGGGAACAACAACGATGGCGTGTACGTGGCGATGTATTCGCTGGATTTGCCCAGCGGCGAGTGTTCGGCTGCGGGATGCATGGCGGAAACCTGACTGAAGAATCAGCCGATTCTACCAGCCTTTGCTCCCGCCTTTGAGTGCTTACTGACTGACCGTCAGTTTGCCGACCATGCCCGCCTGGTAGTGACCCGGGATGTTGCAGGCGAATTCCAGGTTGCCGGCCTGCTTGAAGGTCCAGGTCAGCTCAGCCGTTTTACCCGGCTCGACGAGCACACTGTTGGGGTCATCGTGCTGCATCGCCCCATGGTCCATGCCCGCCATCGAACCGTGGCCCATGGCCGCGTGATCCATGGCCGGCGCTTTCATTGCGGTCGGGGTCAGTTGGCCGTTTTGCTGCATCTTGAGCATTTCAGCCTGGTGCTGGCTGTGCATCGCCACGTCACCCAGGTTGAATTCGTGCAGCAACTGGCCTTTGTTGATCAACACAAAACGCACGGTCTCACCGGCCTTGATCTGCAGGGCCTTGGGGTCAAAACTCATATCGCCCATGACAATTTCCACCGTGCGCGTCGCCTTGGCCGCTGGGGCAGGCTCACCGAAAGCGTAGGACTGCGCCGGCGCCGCCAGCAGCGGCGAACTCAATGCCAGCAAGCAGCCGGCCAACACCCAGGATTTACCGAAAAACATGATCACACTCCAACAAGATTAGGTTCAGCTTGTGGGAAACTCTAAGGGTGCGCCGCTGCCAAGTAGCTGACGAGTTGATTACAACTTTGTCAGGTTGAGCCGACTGCGCGCACGCCACGGTATAACGCTTGTGTCCCATCTACCCTGAGCTGCCCATGAAACTGCTGATCGTCGAAGACCAACCGAAAACCGGCCACTACCTGCGCCAGGGCCTGACCGAGGCCGGGTTCAACGTCGAACTGGTGGCCGACGGCACGACCGGCCAGCAACTGGCGTTGAGCGGGGAGTATGGGCTGCTGATTCTCGATGTGATGCTCCCTGGCCGCGACGGCTGGCAGATCCTGCAAGCGGTGCGCGGTGCCGGCCTCGACGTGCCAGTGTTATTCCTGACCGCCCGCGATGCGGTGCAGGACCGGGTCCATGGCCTGGAACTGGGCGCCGATGATTACCTGGTCAAGCCCTTCGCCTTTTCCGAACTGCTGGCTCGGGTGCGCAGCCTGTTGCGCCGTGGCAGCACGGCCCCGCAGGAAACCTGCCTGCAACTGGCGGATCTGCGCCTGGACCTGATCCGCCGTCGGGTCGAACGTAATGGCCAACGCCTGGACCTGACCGCCAAGGAATTTGCCCTGCTGGAAATGCTCCTGCGCCGCCAGGGCGAAGTGCTGCCCAAATCCTTGATCGCCTCCCAGGTCTGGGACATGAATTTCGACAGCGACACCAACGTCATCGAAGTGGCGATCCGCCGTTTGCGCCTGAAAATCGACGATGACTTCCCCAACAAGTTGATCCATACCGTACGCGGCATGGGTTATGTGCTTGAAGAGCGTCCAGCCTGATGCCCCGCCTGTCCCTGAGCAGTCGCCTGGCCCTGCTGTTTGCCGCGTGCACGGCGGTGGTCTCGCTGATTGCCGGCGTGCTGTTCAGTCGCGCCAGTGAAACCCACTTCATTGAACTCGACCAGCAACTGCTGGACGGCAAGCTGGTGGCCCTGCGCAGCGCCCTGCAAGGCGCGGACGACCCGGTGCTGTTCGCCCAGCGTAAAGCCCGTCTGCAGGAGGAAATGAGCCACCAGACCGACCTCTCCCTGCGGGTACGCGGTGCCGACGGCCACGTGTGGTTCGACAGCACAGCCAACCTGCCTGACGACCTGCCTACCCTGACCGGCTTGTCTAGCCTGCACAGCGCCGGCACCGCCTATCGGGTCTTCAACGCGCCACTGGAGCCGGGCAGAACCGACGGCGCGCAACTGACCCTGGTGCTCGACATCACCCACCACCAGCATTTCCTGCAGCGCATGCAGCATTTGATCTGGCTGACGGTCGGGCTCTCGGCCCTGGCCACGGCCTTGCTCGGGGCTTGGGCGGCGCGCAGTGGCTTGCGTCCGCTGCGGCGCATGAGTGAAGTGGCGGCCGGGGTTTGCGCCAGCTCCCTGACCCAGCGCCTGCCCCACACGCAGATGCCCGCCGAGCTGGCCGAACTGGCCCAGGCGTTCAACGCCATGCTCGGGCGTCTCGACGATTCATTCCAGCGGTTGTCGGCATTTTCCGCCGACATCGCCCACGAACTGCGTACCCCGCTGTCGAACCTGCTGACCCACACCCAGGTCACCCTGACCCGCCCGCGGGACCTCGAAGACTACCGCGAAGCCTTGCACAGCAACCTCGAGGAACTGCAATGGATGGCACAACTGGTCAACGACATGCTGTACCTGGCCAAGGCTGACCACGGCCTGTTGATGCCCCGGCGTGAACCGCTGCAACTGGCGCAGGAGGCCGATGCGCTGTTGGAGTTTTATGCGCCCCTGGCCGAAGACGCGCAGGTCCGCCTGACCCGCCAGGGCGAAGCCACCATCAGCGGCGACCGCAGCATGCTGCGCCGGGCCCTGTCCAACCTGCTGGACAACGCCCTGCGCTTTACCCCACCCCAGGGCGAGGTTCAGGTGCAGATCGTGGACGGGGCGCAGGGTTTGCACCTGAGTATCGCCAACACTGGCGACGGTATTCCCCCGGCCTTGTTGCCGCGCCTGTTCGACCGTTTCTATCGGGCCGATCCGGCGCGCCGTGAAGGCAGCAGTGAACATGCGGGGTTGGGCCTGGCGATTACCCAGTCAATCATCCGCGCCCATGGCGGGACCATTCGTTGCGAATCGACCCAGGGCTGGACGCGTTTCGTGATCGAACTGCCAAAAGGCGATTGAGCCCACGCGCTAATGCCTGCACAACGCCCGTGGGAGCGAGCCGGCTCGCTCCCACGAAATCCTCGGTATGCCCATGATTCATGGCACCCCGAGCAATGGCCGGATCAGGAATAACGCAACGCGTGCGCTGGTTCGATCTTCGCCGCGCGCCAGGCCGGGTAAACGGTGGCCAGGAAGCTCAGGATAAAACCGGCCGAGCAGATCAACAGCACATCACCACCCTGTAACTCCGAAGGCAGGTTGCTGACGAAGTACACGTCGGAACTGAAGATGTGTTGACCGCTGACGCGCTCCACCCAGCCCACCAGCGCACTGACGTTCAGCGCCGCGACCACGCCGAGGACGCCGCCAATCAGGGTGCCGACGATACCGATCACCGTGCCCTGGACCATGAAGATCGCCATGATCTGCCGTGGCGTGGCACCAATGGTACGCAGGATCGCGATGTCGGCGCCCTTGTCGTTCACCACCATGATCAGGGTCGCGATGATGTTGAACGCCGCCACCGCGACGATCATCAGCAGCAACAGGCCGATCATGGTTTTTTCCATTTTCATGGCGCTGAACAGGCTGCCCTGGGTGTGGGTCCAGTCATCGGCCTTGTATCCAGCCCCCAGGCTGCCGGCAATCGCTGCCGACACCTGTGGCGCGGCGTACAGGTCCTTCACCGCCAGGCGCACGCTTTGCACCTGGTTGGGTGCCCAGCGCTGCATCTGCGCGGCATCGGCGACATGGATCAGGGCCATCGAACCATCCAGTTCGGCACCGACCTTGAACACCCCCACTACGTTCAGGCGCTGCATGCGCGGGGTGATGCCCCCCGGCGCGCTACTGACTTCCGGCACGATCAGGGTGATCTTGTCGCCGACATTCAAACGAAAACGCCGTGCGGTGATTTCGCCCACCACCACCCCGAACTCACCCGGTTTCAGGTCACCCAGGCGCCCTTGCACGATGTGCTGGGCCACAATCGACACCTTGCCTTCCTGGGCCGGGTCGACGCCGCTGATCTGGATCGGCTGCATCGAGCCCTTGTAGGAGAGCATGCCTTCCATCTCGGTGAAGGGCACCGCGGCGGTCACCGCGGGATTTTTCAACGCAGCGGCAGCCACCGGCGCCCAATCGTCGATCGGCTTGACGCCAACGATGGTTGCGTGGGGCACCATGCCGAGGATGCGCGAGCTCATTTCGCGCTGGAAGCCGTTCATCACCGACAGCACCACGATCATCGCCAACACGCCCAGGGCGAGGCCGATCATCGAGGTCATCGAGATAAACGAAACAAAGCGATTGCGGCGCTTGGCGCGGGTATAGCGCATGCCGATAAAGATCGATAACGGTCTGAACATTCGCTGGGGCACCGTATAAAAATAAAAGACCCGGCGCCTGTTCAGGCACCGGGTTTCAAAGCATCAGATGGGCGTCAGGCGACCTTCCTGCAAGTGCAGTACGCGATCCATCTGCCGTGCCAGGTTCATGTCATGGGTCACCACCAGGAACGCCGTGCGCATCGAGGTGCTGAGTTCCAGCATCAGGTCCTGGATACCTTGCGCGGTATGGGAGTCGAGGTTGCCGGTCGGCTCGTCGAGCATCACCAGCCCCGGGTTGTTCACCAGCGCACGGGCGATGGCCACGCGCTGGCGCTCGCCACCGGACAGCTCGGCCGGCTTGTGCTCCAGGCGATGCCCCAGGCCTACGCGCTCCAGCAAGGCGGTCGCGCGCTGGCGAGCCTGCGGGATCGCGGTCTTGCCGATCAACAGCGGCATGCAGACGTTTTCCAGGGCGGTGAACTCAGGCAACAGGTGATGGAACTGGTAGACGAAGCCCAACGAACGGTTGCGCAGCAAGCCACGGTTCTTTTCATTGAGTGCCGACAGTTCTTCACCGGCCAGCCAGACGCTGCCCTGGGTCGGCGTATCGAGCCCGCCCAGCAGATTGAGCAAGGTACTCTTGCCCGACCCCGAAGTCCCGACGATCGCCACGCGCTCGCCCGGGTGCAACTCCAGTTGCAGACCGGCCAGCACCTCCACCGATTCCGGACCTTCCTCGTAGGATTTGCCCAGGTTGCGGCAACTCAAGATTGCTTTTTCGCTCATGCCCAACTCACTCATAACGTAGCGCCTCCGCCGGCTGGGTGCGCGCGGCACGCCAGGCTGGATACAGGGTGGCGAGGAAACTCAGGACCAACGCCGCACCGCAGACCATCAACACATCCTGGGCCTGCAACTGCGACGGCAGGTAGTCGATGAAGTACACATCGGCGTTGAGAAACTTGTGCCCGATCAGGCCTTCAAGGGCAGAGATTGCCGCGCTGACATTCAGTGCGGCAAACATCCCCACCAGCGCGCCGATGGCCGTGCCGACCACGCCGATCACCGTGCCCTGGACCATGAAGATCGCCATGATGGTGCCCGGCGTTGCACCCAGGGTGCGCAGGATCGCGATGTCGCCCTTCTTGTCATTGACCACCATCACCAGGGTGGAAATGATGTTGAATGCCGCCACCGCGACGATCAGCAGCAACAACAGGCCGATCATGGCTTTTTCCATGCGGATGGCCTGGTACAGGTTGCCGTGGGTGCGGGTCCAGTCACGGGCGTAGAAACGGTCATCACCCAATTGTTGGGCGATGTTCCAGGCCGCGCGCGGGGCCTGGAACAGGTCGTCGAACTTCAGGCGCAGGCCCTGGATCTGGTCTGGCTTCCAGCGATGCAGCTTGGACAAATCCTGCTGGTTGGTGACCCCCAGGTAGCCGTCGATTTCACCGGCGCCGACATGGAAGATGCCGACCACGGTAAAGCGCTTCATGCGCGGGAACATCCCGGCCGGGGTCACGGTGACTTCCGGCGCGACGAAGGTCAGCTTGTCGCCGAGGCCCACCCCGAGCTTGGCCGCCGCCTTGTCGCCGATGACAATGCCGAAGCTGCCGGGCGCCAGGTCGTCGAGCTTGCCCTGCTGCATGAAGTTATCAATGATCGAGACTTGGCGCTCCAGCGCCGGGTCGATGCCATTGAGCAACACTTTGGAGACCTGGCCGTTGTGGGTCAGCAACCCCTGCATCTGGGTAAAGGGAGCGACGGCCAGCACCTGCGGGTTCTGCTTGACCTTGGCGGCCAGGCTCGGCCAGTCGCTGATTGGCTCACCGGACTCGATGGTCGCGTGGGGCACCATGCCCAGCACGCGGGTGCGCATCTCATGATCGAAGCCGTTCATCACCGACAGCACCACAATCATCACGACCACGCCCAGGGCGAGTCCGATCATCGAAGTCAGGGAAATGAACGACACAAAATGATTGCGCCGCTTGGCACGGGTATAACGCGTACCGATAAATACGAAGAGAGGTCTGAACATGTCGGGGCTTGTTCGGAGGGAAAAGGAACGTCCTTGTGGCGGGGGTCGATAACCAGCTTTACACTCAGACCACCGCCGCTACCATGGGTTCGCCATGTCGACATTAGATGAAGAAGATCGCCGCGAATACTACCGTATCGAGGACAGGATCGCACTGGAAATTCAGCCCCTGACGGGCCCCGCCGCCACGGCCGAGGAAGTGTTGCAGGATGCTTCCCCGCTGTTCAATCTGCTCAGTGAACTGCACCTGAGCGAATTCGAATCCCAGCACCTGCTGCGCCAGATCAGCGAGCGCGATCGCAACACTGCGGCCTACCTGAAAGTGCTGAACAAACGCATCGACCTACTCAGTCAGGTCGTGGCGCTGACGGTCCTCGGTCAGATCGGCGAACCACAACCGGTGATCCTTTCCGAGGGCGGCATCGACTTCCAGCATCCCACCCCGCTCGCCCCCGGCAGTCATCTGTCGATCAAACTGGTGCTCATGCCCCAGGCCCTGGGCCTGCTGATGCGCGCCCGAGTCACCCATTGCGATGCCACGGACGGCGGTTTTGACGTCGGCACCCAATTCCAACACTTAAGCGACGCCCAGCGCCAACTGCTGGCACGCTATATCCTGCAAAGACAGGCCCAAGAACGCCGCCTGGCGCGCGAACACACCGAATCCGGCAATTAATTAAGGAACCACCGTGACCCTCATCTACGGCCACCGCGGCGCTAAAGGCGAAGCACCGGAAAACACCCTGACCAGCTTTCAGCAATGCCTCAAGCATGGCGTGCGTCGCTGCGAACTGGACCTGCACCTGTCCATGGACAACGAGTTGATGGTGATCCATGACTCGACGCTCAAGCGCACCACCGACCGCCGCGGCAAGGTGGTCGAGCACAAGGCAGCGGACCTGGTGACCTACGACGCGCGCAAGGGCGGACCGGGCTGGATCACGCCTTGCCCGATTCCGACCCTGGAGCAACTGTTCGAACAGTGCGACTTCGACCATTGGCAACTGGAAGTCAAAAGCGCTTCACGCACCCGCGCCGCCACCACCGTGCTGGCGATTCGCGAAATGGCCCAGCGTTTTGGCTTGCTGGACAAAGTCACCATCACCTCAAGCTCGCGGGAAGTGCTCAAGGCAGCGCTGGACCTGGTACCGGACGTGTCCCGGGGACTGGTGGCCGAATACGCCTGGCTCGACCCATTGAAGGTCGCACAAAGCTATGGCTGCGAGATTCTGGCGCTGAACTGGACCCTGTGTACGCCGGAACGCCTGGAGAAGGCGCAGCGTCAGGGGTTGCATGTGTCGGTGTGGACTGTCAACGAGCCCGCGCTGATGCGCAGACTCGCTGACTTCGGCGTTGACAGCCTGATTACAGACTTTCCCGGTTTGGCCATTGCCACGCTCGAGAATTGCTGAAATCGGTCTCCCCGGCCGGCTCAGGCCACCGGCCGGAGCCGCTCAAAAAAGCCGGTTGAGGCCATCGTATGCCGCTACCCGATAGGCTTCTGCCATGGTCGGGTAGTTGAACGTGGTGTTGACGAAGTACTTCAGGGTATTGAGTTCGCCCGGCTGGTTCATGATCGCCTGGCCGATGTGCACGATCTCCGACGCCTGATAACCGAAGCAGTGTACGCCCAGCACTTCCAGGGTTTCCCGGTGGAACAGGATCTTCAGCATGCCTTGCGGTTCACCGGCGATCTGCGCCCGGGCCATGCTCTTGAAGAACGCCTTGCCGACTTCGTAGGGCACCTTGGCCTGGGTCAGCTCCTGCTCGTTCTTGCCGATCGAGCTGATCTCCGGAATGGTGTAGATCCCGGTCGGCACGTCGTTGACGAAACGCCAGCTGCCATTGTCGACAATGCTGCCAGCGGCCGAACGACCCTGGTCATGGGCGGCACTGGCCAGGCTCGGCCAGCCGATCACATCGCCGGCGCCATAAATGTTCTGGATGCAGGTGCGGTAGTTCTCATCGACTTCGATCTGGCCACGGCTGTTGACCTTGACCCCGATGTTTTCCAGACCCAGTTGATCGGTGTTGCCGGTCCGGCCGTTGCACCAGAGCAAGGCATCGGCCTTGATCTTCTTGCCGGACTTGAGGTGCAGGATCACCCCATTGTCCACGCCTTCAACGTGATCGTATTCTTCGTTGTGGCGCACGGTGATGTTGTTGTTGCTGAAGTGGTAGCTCAGGGCCTGGGAGATTTCCGAGTCAAGGAAGCTCAGCAGTTGCCCACGGTTATCCACCAGCTCCACCAGCACACCCAGGCCACTGAAGATCGAGGCGTACTCGCAACCGATCACGCCGGCGCCGTAGACGATCAGCTTACGCGGGGTGTGACCGAGACTGAGGATGGTGTCGCTATCGTAGATACGCGGGTGGTGGAAATCGATGTCGGCCGGACGATACGGGCGCGATCCGGTGGCAATGATAATGTGCTTGGCCACCAGTTTTTCGACCACGCCATTGGCGCAGACCACTTCGATGGTTTGCTCGTCAGCGAAGCTGCCGGTGCCAAAGAACACGTCAATCCGATTGCGTGCGTAGTAGCCGGTGCGCGAGGCGACCTGCTTGGAGATGACTTTCTCGGCGCTTTTCAGCACGTCCGGGAACGAGAACCAGCGCGGCTCACCAATGGCCCGGAACATCGGGTTGGTGTTGAACTGCATGATCTGCCGGACCGAGTGCCGCAACGCCTTGGACGGGATGGTGCCCAGGTGAGTGCAGTTGCCGCCGACCTGGCGACGACTATCGACCATCGCCACCTTGCGCCCTGCCTTGGCGGCATTCATTGCCGCGCCTTCTCCCGCTGGGCCGGAACCCAGCACCACCACGTCGTAGTTGTAGACAGCCATGCGTACTCCTCAGAACAGGCCGCGGCACCCCGTTGGCACCTGCGGCTAAATCATGCCAGCCATGCGGCATGAAGGAACAATTTGGGGTCAGTCGAAAACCCAGGAACAGTCTATAGAAGCGTCAACGCCGCGCACATTAACCCTTGGTCGCGTCGTAGGCTAGTTTTGCCTGCACTACAACGCCAGCCACACCCGGGATTGGGGCCCGGATCATGGGGCGTTTTCCCCGCTCAGACGGATAAAAGCCTGACTGCTGCGTGTGACGAAACCGCCATCGGTACGCATCACAAAAAAAGCCGCAATCGCGTGTTTTTCTGCGTACTCCATTCCACGTTCCGGCCCGAGAATCAGCAACAGGGTCGACCAGCCGTCGGCCATCAGCGCCTGCGGAGCAACCACCGTTACCGCCGCCAGGTCATGCAGCACCGGCGCCCCGCTGCGAGCATCGAATGTATGAGCGTAACGCCGCCCGCCCTGCTCGAAATAGTTGCGATAGTCGCCCGAAGTGGAGACGCCATAGCCATCCAGCGTCAACACCCGTTCCACCACCTGCTGGTCGTCACGAGGTTCTTCCAGGGCAATCTTCCAGGGATTGCCGTCGAGTTTTGTGCCGACCGCCTTGAGCTCACCAGTGACTTCGACCAGGAAGCTCGTGATGCCCATGCCGCCCAACGCGGCAGCTATCCGGTCGACGGTGTAGCCGGCAGCGATACTGTCGAAGTCAACCTCAACCGGCGCGTCCTTGCACAGTTGCTGTGCGTCGATCCGCAGGTGCTGGTAGCCGACCCGCTGCCGCACCTGCGCCAACGCTGGCTCACTGGGGACCTGCACGGTGCGCGCCTGCGGGCCGAAGCCCCAGAGGTTCATCAGCGGCCCGACCGTCAGGTCGTAGGCCCCCTCGCTTGCGCGCGACAACTGTTCACCGACCTCGACCAGTTGCAGGACTGGCGCCGGCATCGGCTGACAGCTATTGGCAGGCAACGCATTGAAGCGCTCGATATCGGAGTCGCTGCGGTAGGTCGACAGTTGTTGATCCACCTCGCTCAAGATGGCCTCGACCTGCTGGCGCACCTGCACCGGCCCGGGCAGGCCCGCATGGCGAACGTACTGGATCGAATAGCGGCTGCCCATGGTCGGCCCGCCAAACTTTTCCTGGGAGTCGCCATTGCCACAGCCGGTCAGAGCCGCAACCAACAGCAGCCCAGCCGAACACCTCCACTCCCTACGTGCCATTTGGAAAGCTCCCGCCCATACCCCTTCAGCGCTCCAGCTCACCGAGAATCCGATACGCCAGGCGCACCCGCGCCTCATTGGGATAACTCTTGTTCGCCAACACCACAATGCCCTGCTTTTTCTCAGGCACAAACGCCACATAAGCCGAGAACCCGCCTGTCGATCCCGTCTTGTTGATCCAGGCAGCCGCCTTGGGTGGCTGCGGTGGGTCGATTGCGGTAACGGCATGACTGTCGTAGATCATCTTGTCGCCGTTACCCTCGATCAACGTGTCGAGCGCTACCGGATAGTCATACTGTTCCCAGATCAGGTCCTGGGTCATGGCGCCCACCTGGAAGTAACCCTTGTGGGTTTCCAGCAATGCACTGCGCCAGTTTGGCGCAACCTTGACCACCCCCAGGTTGGCGTCGACAAACTTCAGCAGGTCGCCCGCAGAGGTTTTCACCCCATAGGCTTCATCACCCAGCACCCCGGAATTCAACCGGACGGGGGCGTCCTGCTTGTTGTAGCCCTGGGCGTAGAGCGCCTGCTTGCTCGCCGGTATGTTGATGTAGCTATTAGTCATGCCCAGCCCGGGAAACAGTTGCCCCTCCAGCGCCTGGGCGTAAGGCACTTTCATGCTGATGGCGGTGATCATGCCCAACGCGCCAATGCTCGGATTGGCGTAGGTGCGCTTGGCACCTGGCGCGTAGGACGGCTGCCAGGCCTTGAAGTACTCGAGCAACTGCTGGTTGTCCTGCACCTGATCCGGCACCTGCAACGGGAAGCCGCCCGCGGTATGGGTCGCCAGGTTCAGCAGCGACACCTGGTCGAACGGGCTGCCGGCCAGTTGTGGCAGGTACTTGCCAGGGTGGTCGGCGAGCGAGAGCCGACCATTGACTTGTGCGTAGCTCGCCAGGGTGGCGGTGAAGGTCTTGCTGATCGAGCCGACCTCAAACAACGTATCGCTGCTGACCTTGCGCTGCGTGTCCCTGGAAGCCACGCCAAAATTGTAGAAACGCTGCTGGCCGTCCACGGACAGTCCAATGGCCAGCCCAGGGATGTTGTACTGTTGCATCAGCGCTTGCGCAGCCTCTTGCACCACCTCGTCGAGAGCCGGGCGCGCAGTGCTCGCCACGGTGAGCGGCGCGAACGACGCGGCACAGGTCAGTGCAAGCAAAGCGGCACAGGGCAGTCGGATCAGGCGCATCAAAGTCGTCCTCAGTGTTCTGTCGGGAGCGAAAGCTGCCCAACCTAGCATTTTGTTTTCAACGCACAAACAAAAACGCCCCGACACTGTCGGGGCGTTTTCATCTGCAGCTAAGGCTTAGCGCGGGAAGGCTGGCGGGTTGACCCCGGCCATGTCTTCCATCACGCGAACCACCTGGCAGCTGTAACCGAATTCGTTGTCGTACCAAACGTACAGCACAACGCGGTTGTCTTGGGTGATGGTGGCTTCAGCGTCGACCACACCGGCGTGGCGCGAACCAACGAAGTCAGTGGACACCACTTCCTGCGAGTTGACGTAGTCGATTTGCTTGTGCAGATCGGAGTGCAGCGCCATGTAGCGCAGGTACTCGTTCATCTCTTCACGGGTAGCGGCTTTCTCAAGGTTCAGGTTGAGAATGGCCATCGACACGTTTGGCGTCGGTACACGGATCGCGTTGCCGGTCAGCTTGCCAGCCAGCTCAGGCAGGGCCTTGGCAGCGGCGGTAGCAGCACCGGTCTCGGTGATGACCATGTTCAACGCAGCGCTACGACCACGGCGATCGCCTTTGTGGAAGTTGTCGATCAGGTTCTGGTCGTTGGTGTACGAGTGAACGGTTTCAACGTGACCGTTGATGATGCCGAACTTGTCGTTCACTGCCTTGAGCACCGGCACGATGGCGTTGGTGGTGCAGGAAGCGGCGGACACGATCTTGTCGTCAGCGGTGATTTCAGCGTGGTTGATGCCGTGAACGATGTTCTTCAGCTTGCCTTTGCCAGGCGCGGTCAGGACCACGCGGTCGATACCCGGGCACGCCAGGTGCTGACCCAGGCCATCGGCGTCACGCCATACACCGGTGTTGTCCACCAGCAGCGCGTCTTTGATGCCGTACTGGGTGTAGTCCACCTCAGTCGGGTTCTTCGCGTAGATAACCTGGATCAGGTTGCCGTTGGCGGTGATGGTGTTGTTTTCTTCATCGATGGTAATGGTGCCGTTGAACGAACCATGGACCGAATCGCGGCGCAGCAGGCTGGCGCGTTTCACCAGGTCGTTTTCGGCGCCCTTGCGCACCACGATGGCGCGCAGACGCAGGCCGTCGCCACCACCGGTTTTTTCGATCAGGATGCGCGCCAGCAGACGGCCGATGCGACCGAAGCCGTACAGGACAACGTCGGTGCCTTTGCGGGCCGAAGCGTTTTGCTGGCCAACCACGTCAGCCATTTCTTCACGTACGAACTGCTCGGCGCTGCGGCCATTGCCTTCGTTACGGAATTTGAACGCCAACTTGCCCAGGTCTACCGAAGCCGCGCCGAGCTTGAGCTCGCTCATGGCTTTGAGCAGTGGGAATGTTTCGTGGACGGAGAGTTCGCTGTCGTCGGAAGAACGGTGGCGAGCAAAGCGGTGAGCTTTGAGAATCGCGATGACAGACTGGTTGATCAGGCTGCGGCCATAGATCGAGCTCACCACGTTGTTATTGCGGTAGAGCTGGCCGATCAGCGGAATCATCGCTTCTGCGAGTGCTTCACGGTCGATCCATTCACCAAGACACTGGTCGGGCTTCTGAGTCACGGTAACCTTCCACATGTAGGGGCAGAAAAAAGGGGCTACATTATGCCGCCGTGTCCCTCTCGTAGCAATGCGCGCTTGTCGTGCAGACAGTAACAATTTTCCCTTTGAAAAAAACAGACCCCGCTGAAGCCCAGTAAAACCGTGGCCTGCAGCGCACCCCATTTTTCATAGACAGCGCTGTCTTGTCTGTAACCCTCCGTAACACTCAGCACTTTTGCCACTACATATTCACCAAAAAAGCGCTGGTTTTTGTGATTACCACTACATTTCGCCCAACCTGCGTAATAGACACAGTCAGCAACTGACAGGCGGCACCCGGGACCGCTACAATTACCGACTTTGTCGCAACGCTTGGAGCTCAACCTTCCGTGCCCGTTCTGCGTCTACCGCTTCTCCCTGCCGCGGCAGGTAAACAGCACTGGGGCAACCTGCCCGGTGCCGCCCTGAGCCTGGCCATTGCCGAGGCTGCCAGCGCTGCCAAGCGCTTTACCCTGCTACTGACCGCCGACAGCCAAAGCGCTGAGAGGCTGGAACAGGAGCTGAGCTTCTTCGCCCCGGATTTACCGGTGCTGCATTTCCCTGATTGGGAAACCCTGCCCTACGATCTTTTTTCCCCGCACCAGGACATCATTTCCCAGCGCATCGCCAGCCTCTATCGTTTGCCCGAGCTGAGCCATGGCGTGCTGGTGGTGCCGATCACCACGGCCCTGCATCGCCTGGCGCCGACCAAGTTCCTGCTGGGCAGCAGCCTGGTGCTGGATATCGGCCAGAAGCTCGACGTCGAGCAAATGCGCACCCGCCTGGAAGCCACCGGCTATCGCTACGTCGATACCGTGTACGAGCATGGCGAATTCACCGTGCGCGGCTCGCTGATCGACCTGTTCCCGATGGGCAGCAAACTGCCCTACCGCATCGACCTGTTCGATGACGAAATCGAGACCCTGCGCACCTTCGATCCGGAAAACCAGCGCTCCATCGACAAGGTCGATTCGGTCAAGCTGCTGCCGGCCCGCGAGTTTCCGCTGCAAAAAGACGCTGTCACGCGTTTCAAGGCGCGCTTTCGCGAACGCTTCGATGTCGACTTCCGGCGCTGCCCGATCTTCCAGGACCTGAGCAGCGGGATTACCCCGGCCGGCATCGAGTACTACCTGCCGCTGTTCTTCGACGAAACCTCGACCCTGTTCGACTACCTGCCCCAGGACACCCAGGTGTTTTCCCTGCCGGGCATCGAACAGGCCGCGGAGAATTTCTGGAACGATGTGCGCAATCGCTACGAAGAACGCCGCGTCGACCCAGCGCGACCTTTATTGCCGCCTGCCGAACTGTTCCTGCCGGTGGAAGACTGTTTCGCCCGCCTGAAAAACTGGCCGCGCGTGGTGGCCAGCCAACAGGACGTCGAAACCGGGGTCGGCCGCGAGCGTTTCCCGGCCCAGGCGCTGCCTAACCTGGCGATCGAAGCCAAGGCCAACCAGCCAATGGAAGCCCTGGCCGGGTTCCTCGACCAGTTCCCCGGCCGCGTGCTGTTCACCGCCGAATCGGCGGGGCGCCGCGAGGTGCTGCTGGAGCTGCTCGAACGCCTGAAGCTGCGGCCGAAAACCGTCGACAGCTGGCCGGACTTCGTCGCAGGCAAAGAACGCCTGGCGATCACCATCGCCCCGCTCGACGAAGGCCTGGTACTGGACGACCCGGCCCTGGCCCTGATTGCCGAAAGCCCGCTGTTCGGTCAGCGGGTGATGCAGCGTCGGCGCCGGGAGAAACGCGCCGACGGCAACAACGACGCGGTGATCAAGAACCTCACCGAACTGCGTGAAGGCGCGCCGGTGGTGCACATTGACCACGGGGTCGGCCGCTACCTGGGCCTCGCGACCCTGGAGATCGACAACCAGGCCGCCGAATTCCTCACCCTTGAGTACGCCGAGGGCGCCAAGCTGTATGTGCCGGTGGCCAACCTGCACCTGATCGCCCGCTACACCGGCAGCGACGACGCCTTGGCACCGCTGCACCGCCTGGGCTCCGAAACCTGGCAGAAAGCCAAGCGCAAAGCCGCCGAACAGGTGCGAGACGTCGCCGCCGAGCTGCTCGACATCTATGCCCGCCGCGCAGCCCGCGAAGGTTATGCGTTCGCCGACCCGAAAGCCGACTACGCCACCTTCAGCGCCGGCTTCCCGTTCGAAGAAACCCCGGACCAGCAAACCACCATCGACGCCGTGCGCGCCGACATGCTCGCCCCCAAGCCCATGGATCGCCTGGTCTGCGGCGATGTGGGCTTTGGCAAGACCGAAGTGGCGATGCGCGCCGCCTTCATCGCCGTGCACGGCGGTCGCCAGGTAGCGATCCTGGTGCCGACCACCCTGCTCGCCCAACAGCACTACAACAGCTTTCGCGATCGCTTCGCCGACTGGCCGGTGACCGTGGAAGTGATGAGTCGCTTCAAGTCGGCCAAGGAAGTCAACGCAGCGGTGGCCGACCTGGCCGAGGGCAAGATCGACATCGTCATCGGCACCCACAAGCTGCTGCAGGATGACGTCAAGATCAAAAACCTCGGGTTGGTGATCATCGACGAAGAGCACCGCTTTGGCGTGCGGCAGAAAGAACAACTCAAGGCCCTGCGCAGCGAAGTCGACATCCTGACCCTGACCGCCACGCCGATTCCGCGCACGCTGAACATGGCCGTGTCGGGCATGCGCGACCTGTCGATCATCGCCACGCCCCCGGCGCGACGCCTGTCGGTGCGCACCTTCGTCATGGAGCAGAACAAGAGCACGGTCAAGGAAGCCTTGCTCCGTGAGCTGCTGCGGGGCGGCCAGGTCTACTACCTGCACAACGATGTGAAGACCATCGAGAAATGCGCCGCCGACCTCGCCGAACTGGTGCCAGAAGCACGGATCGGCATCGGTCACGGGCAGATGCGTGAACGCGAACTCGAACAGGTGATGAGCGACTTCTACCACAAGCGCTTCAACGTGCTGATTGCCTCGACCATCATCGAGACCGGCATCGACGTGCCGAGCGCCAACACCATCATCATCGAACGGGCCGACAAGTTCGGGCTGGCGCAGCTGCACCAATTGCGCGGCCGCGTCGGACGCAGTCACCACCAGGCTTACGCCTACCTGCTGACACCGCCGCGCCAGCAGATCACCACGGACGCGGAAAAACGCCTGGAAGCCATCGCCAATACCCAGGACCTTGGTGCCGGCTTCGTGCTGGCCACCAACGACCTGGAAATCCGTGGCGCTGGCGAACTCCTGGGCGACGGCCAGAGCGGGCAGATCCAGGCCGTCGGCTTTACGCTGTACATGGAAATGCTCGAGCGGGCCGTGAAGTCGATCCGCAAGGGCGAGCAACCGAACCTCGACCAGCCCCTGGGCGGCGGTCCGGAGGTCAACTTGCGGGTACCGGCGCTGATCCCCGAGGACTACCTGCCGGACGTGCATGCGCGCCTGATCCTGTACAAACGCATTGCCTCGGCCACCGACGAGGAAGGCCTCAAGGACCTGCAAGTGGAGATGATCGACCGCTTCGGCCTGCTCCCGGAGCCGACCAAGAACCTGGTGCGCATCACCGCGCTGAAACTGCAGGCCGAACAATTGGGGATCAAGAAGATCGATGGCGGCCCCCAGGGTGGCCGTATCGAATTCGACTCGCAAACGCCGGTCGACCCGCTGACCTTGATCAAGCTGATCCAGAGCCAGCCCAAACGCTACAAATTCGAAGGCGCCACGATGTTCAAGTTCCAGGTGCCGATGGAGCGCCCGGAAGAGCGCTTCAACACTGTAGAGGCGCTGCTTGAGCGCCTCATCCCGAAAACTGCTTGAAGGACGCCGCATGCGCCTGTTTCGCTCACTGACCCTGTTGCTCACGCTGGTCGCCCCAACGGCGTTTGCCGACAGCCTGTACCAGGTAGAAATGATCCTGGTTCGCCAGAACGCCGTACCCGCCGTCGCCAGCCGCCCTGCGCCGGAAGACTGGGCCGCCGGGGCACAGCCGATCAGCGCGGACAGCCAACGCACCCCCGCCCTCAATGCCGAAGTGGAAAAGCTGCGCGCCAGCGCCGACTACAGCGTGCTGCTGCACAAGACCTGGCAGCAGAACCTCGGCGAGACCTCGAGCAAAGTGGCGATCAGCGACGGCGAAGAGCACTACGGGCACTTCCCGATCGAGGGCACGCTGGATCTCAAGCTGGGTCGGTTTACCGACGTCAACGCCAGCTTCTGGGTCAATCAGTTCAGCAACGACGGGCTGGTCAGCGCCAGCGAGCGCCTGCAACAGCAAAGCCACACCAAAAATGGCCAGCTGAACTTCCTCGACAACGGCCACCTGGGCCTGCTGATCAAGATCACCTCGCTGACGGCACCTGCCCGGCAACAAGCCCCTGATGTCGTACCGGACTGATTGAAGTCCCTATGTCCCCGAGCCTGAGCAAACCCCTGGCCCCCTCCTGGGTCAGTCGATTCAAGGAACAGAGCCTGGAGCGCGGCCGCCGCTACGCCCTGGAGAACCGCGTCAGGATCGTCGAAGCCGGCGACAGCACCCTCACCGCCAGTTGCGAAGGCTCTGGCGGCAATGTCTACCGCCAGACCATCACCCTGCGCGAGTCAGCCAAAAACACCTTGCTGCTGGTGGAAGCGACCTGCAGTTGCCCGGTACGGGTCAACTGCAAGCATTGCGCCGCGGTGCTGCTCAAAGTCCAGGACACCCTGGAGTACCCGGCCGCGGCCAAGGACGCCCTGCTCCTGGAAAAACTCCAGGCCGTACTGGAGAACCGCTCGCCCGCGCCCTTGCCACAGCAAGTGCTGGACAATGTGCAACCACTGCCACGCCTGTGGCTGGCCAGCGTCGAGTTCAGCGCCTTTGAACCACGCAACGGCAAGATGCAGCGCTACATCCAGCACCGTGCGGCACTGTCGTTCAGCTACCTGGACGAATACGTCAGCGGGCAGAAAAACAGCGACGTGCTGATCCGCCAGGAACACCAGACCCTGCGCATCAAGCGCCAGCCGGAAGTGGAAAAGGCCTACCGCGAACAGTTGCGCATCCTCGGTTTCAAGGTCGCAACGCGGCAAAGCAAGGCCCTGCCGGAAAGTGCCGGCGAGCTCTATGAGATGGTCAATGACAGCGCCTGGCTGACCTTCACCCTCAATGAGCTGCCCAAGCTGCGCAGCCAGGGCTGGGAGACTGCAGATCGATGAGGACTTCGGTTTCGACCTGACCACCGTCGACGACTGGTACGCCACGGTCGATGAAGCGCCGGAGCGCGACTGGTTCGACCTCGAACTGGGCATCATCGTCAACGGCGAGCGCCTGAGCCTGCTGCCGATCCTGCTGAACCTGATGCGCTCGCACACCGAGATCCTCAACCCGGAACGCCTGGCCCGGCGCCGTGACGATGAGTTGATCCTGGTGAACATTCCCCACCGCCCCAATTCCGAGCAGGGACCGCTGCAGGTGGCACTGCCGTTCGGCCGCTTGAAGCCGGTATTGGCGACCCTGGGTGAGTTCTACCTGCAGGAACCCGGCGAAACCAGCCTGCGCCTGAGCAGCGCCGATGCCACGCGCCTCAACCCACTGGAAGACCTGCCACTGCTGTGGGAAGGCGGCGAGCACATCCGCTCCTTCGCCCAGCGCCTGCGGGACATCAAGGACTACAGCGCCGAGCCCCCGGTCGGTCTCAACGCGACGCTGCGCCCCTACCAGCTGGAAGGCCTGAGCTGGATGCAATCGCTGCGGCAACTGGAAGTCGGCGGGATCCTGGCGGACGACATGGGACTGGGCAAGACCTTGCAGACCCTGGCCCACGTGCTGACCGAGAAGAACGCCGGGCGCCTCGACCGACCGTGCATGGTGGTGATGCCCACCAGCCTGATTCCCAACTGGCTCGACGAAGCCGCGCACTTCGCGCCCCAACTCAAGGTCCTGGCGCTATATGGCGCCGCGCGCAAAAAACACTTCGATCACCTGGCCGACTACGACCTGATCCTCACCACCTATGCGCTGCTGCCCAAGGATGTCGAGCGCCTGGCCCGACAACCCCTGCACATCCTGGTGCTCGACGAAGCGCAATACATCAAGAACCCCACCAGCAAGGCCGCGCAAGCGGCCCGCGATCTGAATGCCCGGCAGCGCCTGTGCCTCAGCGGTACCCCCCTGGAAAATCACCTGGGCGAGCTGTGGTCACTGTTCCACTTCTTGCTGCCCGGCTGGCTGGGAGACGTCAAAAGCTTTAACCGCGACTACCGCGTACCGATTGAAAAGCACGCCAGCGACGTCCGCCTGCAGCACCTCAACGGTCGGATAAAACCCTTCCTGCTGCGTCGTACCAAGGAACAGGTGGCCACCGAACTGCCGCCTAAAACCGAAATCATCCACTGGGTCGACCTCAATGAGGCCCAACGCGACGTGTACGAAACCATGCGCCTGGCCATGGACAAGAAGGTACGCGACGAAATTACCCGCAAAGGCGTGGCCCGCAGCCAGATCATCATTCTCGAAGCGCTGCTCAAGTTGCGCCAGGTGTGCTGCGATCTGCGCCTGGTCAATGAAGCCGCCCTGCCCACCCGCGGCAGCACCTCGGGCAAGCTCGACAGCCTGATGGAAATGCTCGAGGAACTGTTCGAGGAAGGCCGCAAGATCCTGCTGTTTTCCCAGTTCACCTCAATGCTCTCGCTGATCGAGCAGGAGCTGGAAAAACGCGGCATCGCCTATGCGCTGCTGACTGGGCAGACGCGGGATCGGCGCAGCCCGGTGAAGGACTTTCAGAGCGGCAAGCGTCAGATCTTTCTGATCAGCCTCAAGGCCGGTGGCGTGGGCCTGAACCTGACGGAAGCTGACACGGTGATTCACTACGACCCATGGTGGAACCCGGCCACCGAGAACCAGGCCACGGACCGCGCGTACCGGATCGGCCAGGAGAAACCGGTGTTCGTCTACAAGATGATCGCCCGCGGCACGGTCGAGGAGAAAATCCAGCATCTGCAAAAGGAAAAATCCGACCTCGCCGCCGGCGTGCTGGATGGCCGCACCACGGGCGACTGGAAGCTGCAGAGTGATGACATTGAGGCCCTGTTTGCACCGCTGCCGGACAAGTCGAAGCTCTAGCAGACGCCGCCCAGCTCTCTCCCACAGGTTTGGTGGGTGCATGCAAAACCTGCAAGCCCCCATCATCCGTTTGTGGGAGCGGGCGCCCGCTTGCGGCTTGCCCGCGATGGGTTCAACTCGGTAAGCGCAACCGAGCCCTCAATCGATCAACTGCGCCTCCCTGAGCGCACCCAAGGCCGCCAACCAGCGCGGGTCCTGGCGATAGTCGGTGCTGGCAAACGCCTGGCCGCGCATCCGCGCAATGCGCGCAGACGGCGTGACCTTCAAGCGTTGCGCCGCTGTCAGCGCCAGCTCTGCCGCTGCACGGTCGTTGCACACCAGGCCCATGTCACAACCGGCGGTCAGCGCCGCTTCGATGCGACTGGCGGCATCCCCCACCACGTGGGCACCGGCCATCGACAGGTCGTCACTGAAGATCACCCCGTCAAACTGCAATTCGCCACGCAGGATGTCCTGCAACCAGCGGCGCGAGAAGCCCGCCGGCTGCGAATCGACCTGCGGGTAGATCACGTGGGCCGGCATCACCGCCGCCAGTTGCTTGCTCAAGCGGGCGAACGGTACCAGGTCGTGGGCGCGGATCTGCTCCAGACTGCGCTCATCATTAGGGATCGCCACGTGGGAATCCGCCTCGGCCCAGCCATGCCCCGGGAAGTGCTTGCCGGTGGCGGCCATGCCAGCCTGGTTCATACCCCGGATGAACGCTCCGGCGAGCAAGGCGGCGCGCTCCGGATCCCCCTCGAAGGAACGCGTGCCGACCACCGCACTGCGCTGATAATCCAGGTCCAGCACCGGAGCAAAACTCAGGTCCAGGCCCACGGCCAGCACTTCGGTGGCCATGATCCAGCCACACTGCTCGGCCAGGAACTCGGCGTTCGGGTTATCGGCAATTGCCCGCATCGCTGGCAGCCGTACAAAGCCCTGGCGCAGGCGCTGCACCCGACCGCCCTCCTGGTCCACTGCCAGCAACAGATCGGGACGCACGGCGCGGATCGATGCGCTCAACTCGCGCACCTGGCGGGGATGCTCGATATTGCGGGCAAAAATGATCAGGCCACCCACCTCGGGCTGACGCAACAGTTGGCGATCTTCAGCCGTCAGCCAGGTACCGGCGACGTCCACCATCAACGAGCCTTGCAGGCCAGCAGTCATAAAAATTCCTTGATCTTGAAATGCGCGCGCGGCGCGTCTTGAAAGCCCCCATCCCGGCGCAGGCGCGCAACGTGGCCGCCACAGGCAATGCCCGAAAAAAGGAGCTCGGTTGGGGAAACTGGGGACAGGGTTGAAACGGCAGTCGGCATGGGCGGCTAGCTTAGCGGATGTCCGCTGCCGCGCCCAGCCATACGCGGCTAAACCTTGGCGGCGGCCGGTACCGACTTGCTGCGTGGGCGCAGTTGCGCGGCAGCCATATTGGCGTCGGTGACGCCGGTTTCGGCGCGCATGCCAGCGGCCAGGAACGGCACCATCAGGCGCATCACCTGTTCGATCGAGGTATTGACGCCGAAATCGGTCTCGGCAATCGCACGCAGCGCCTTGATCCCGGACATGCTGAATGCCGCGGCACCGAGCATGAAATGCACGCGCCAGAACAGTTCAATAGGTGGGATACGCGGGGCGGCTTCGTTGACCAGTGTCATGTAGCGGCGGAAAACCTTGCCGTACATGTCTTCCAGATAACGGCGCAAGTGCCCCTGGCTCTGGCTGAACGCCAGGCCGAGCAAGCGCATGAAGATCGACAGGTCATTGCCGCTGCGTGGCTGGACCACCAGGGCTTGTTCGACGAGGATTTCCAGCAGCTCTTCCAGGCTCGGCTTGTTGTCCGGCTTGGCGGAACGACGCTCCAGCTCACGATCGAGGCTGGTGCAGAACGGCCCGAGAAAACGCGAGAAGACTGCCTGGATCAAGGCCTTCTTGGAACCGAAATGATAGTTCACCGCCGCCAGGTTGACCCCGGCCTTGCTGGTGATCAGCCGTAATGAAGTTTCGGCAAAACCTTTTTCCGCGAACAACTGCTCGGCAGCATCGAGAATGCGTTCTACGGTTTCCGACTGGGCCATGGCTACTCCGCCTGACAAACACTTGTTTGAAACATACGTTTCAGCCTGTGGGTTGTCAAGTCTGCCCGTCCGTTTTGGGAACGGTCAGTCAGCTATTTAACCATACAAGCCGCCGGCTGTAGCCAGTCCTACAACCCAGGCAACGGCGAACTGTCGGCAGACCGTCCGGCGGTCGCCGCAAAAAGGAGGATTGCCAAGATCATTCCACTGTATATAATCCCAGTCACTGTATAAAAAGACAGAGCGATCGAGATGCTAAAACTGACGCCACGCCAAGCTGAGATTCTGGCTTTTATCAAACGTTGCCTCGAAGACAACGGTTATCCGCCCACCCGTGCGGAAATCGCCTTGGAGCTCGGTTTCAAATCGCCCAATGCGGCGGAAGAACACCTCAAGGCCCTGGCCCGCAAGGGCGCTATCGAAATGACCCCCGGCGCCTCACGCGGCATTCGCATCCCCGGCTTCGAGGCCAAGGCCGACGAGTCCACCCTGCCGATCATTGGCCGGGTCGCCGCCGGCGCGCCGATCCTCGCCCAGCAGCACATCGAAGAATCCTGCAACATCAACCCGACCTTCTTTCATCCACGCGCCGACTACCTGTTGCGCGTGCACGGCATGAGCATGAAGGACGTGGGGATATTCGACGGCGACCTGCTGGCCGTCCACACCACTCGCGAGGCCCGCAACGGCCAGATTGTCGTCGCGCGCATTGGCGACGAAGTCACCGTCAAGCGCTTCAAGCGTGATGGCAGCAAGGTCTGGCTGATTGCCGAAAACCCCGAGTTCGCCCCGATCGAAGTGAACCTGAAAGATCAGGATCTGGTGATCGAAGGCTTGAGTGTCGGCGTCATTCGCCGATAAAGGAGGCGTTATGCAGTTCCCACACACACCACAGCCCGCTCAACTGCCGTTGTTCGAAGCGTTCATGGCCCAGCCACTGGCGCCGATCCTCAAAGACGTGGTCGAGGCGCCCTGGAGCGCGGAACCCGAAGCGTTCAGCGAGCTGTCTCTACGTGGTGCGGCCGGGAACTGCCTGAACCTGCTGGCGCCTATCCTCAGGGAGCTGAGCCAGGACCAGGACGCCCGCTGGCTGACCCTTATCGCCCCTCCAGCCAGCCTGACCCAGGCCTGGCTGCGCGATGCAGGCCTGAACCGCGAGCGCATTCTCCTGCTCCACCCGCGCGGCACGCAAAGCGCTCAGCAACTGGCCTGCGAAGCCTTGCGCCTGGGCCGCAGCCACACCGTTGTCAGCTGGCTGAACCCGCTGAACAGCAGCGCTCGGCAACAGTTGATCGGCGCCGCACGTGTCGGCGATGCACAAAGTCTGAACATTCGATTGGGCTAAGTGACAGCCAGGGCGCACGAGCTAGACGCAGGGCTTCTCCAGGGCAGAGAAGCCAATCTGTAACGAAGATCTGTAAGGATGCTTACGGAAAAAAGCCGACAGGCGGAATCAATGCAGAATCCGCGGCCCCTCTTCCTTTTCAAAATCGCCTTCAACCAGGCGCCCGGCCATCTGCACACCCACGCTCAACATCGCCTTGGCGACTTCAACGTGCTGGCCTTGCAGGAACGCCTTGGCATCTTCGGAGAAGTCCAGCGTCACCAGGGAACCCTCGTCCTCAGCCCTGCGCAGTTCAATTCGGCCGTCTGGCAGTTCGACAATTTCTAGAAAGGACGTTGGCATAAAAGTCTGTTCTCCACGAAAGGCGGGGATTATATAGGCATCGGTGATGCTTCGCTCAGGATCTTGACCGACAGCATGTAACCGAAACCATTGTTTGAGATCATCCCTGATCCGTGGCCGCTCAGCTTCCTGCGGGATGCATCAGCACTCGTTCAAGCCTTCACGAAAGCGCAGTGCCAGGCTCTTGAGGTTCTGGCGCCAGCTTTCCAGCTCTTCCCTGCTCAACTCCTCTTCGGGCTCCTCATCGAGACTCACCGCCACGATCAGCGGCTGCGTCACGTCGCCCTTGGGCTTGTGCGGTGCACGAGGCGGCTGAAACAGCGCGGTATGGGCCGCCAGCAGCTTGGCCAGCCAGGTTTCACGGTTGCGGGCCAGCTCGACCATCTCCGCCAGCTCTGGAATGGCCAGGGTCTCGAGCACCTCAGGGGTCAGCAAGAGCTCCGCCCGAGGCGCGTTGGCCTGTGGCAGGCGGTAGAACCCGGCGATCTCATGGCACAAACCCAGCAATGCACCGTACAGGTGAAACAACGCTGACTCGCGCCCGGCCTGGATCAGCGCCGGGGAGTTCATTGCCCGCCCGTCTTCCGCTCGGGCCAGGGCCTCTAGCGACAGGCCGGCGAAGTAGATTTTCTGATTGGTACGGGTATAGAGCTCAAAGGCCATGACGGCAGTCTCCACAACGAAATAGGACGCGTAATGCTGGCCTGACAGTGTCACGGATCAGACAAGGCATCCGCAAGCCCAAAACAAAGGCCGCATGCCCACCCGAGGGTAAGCATGCGGCCTGTTTGTAACGCGTTGCCGGCTTACTTGGCTACGCGCTTGTCTTCAACCACCCATTTGCCACCATCGTAGAAGGCCTTCCAACCGGTTGGCTTGCCCTCGACTTCGGTCTGCACGTACTGCTCCTTGGTCTTGCGGCTGTAGCGAATCACGGCTGGCAGGCCATCCGGATCCTTCTTCGGCGCTTCACAGAGGAAGTGGTACTTGGGATCGATCTCGTCCTTGTGGGGCACGATCTCGATCACCAGCGGCGCACGGGTCTCGCGGTTCTTCGGGAACTGGCTGGCCGCCAGGAACAGGCCGGAAGCCCCGTCGCGCAGGATGTAGGTGTCGTTGACCTTCTCGCACTTGAGTTCGGGCATCTTCACCGGGTCCATCTTCGGCGGCGCCGCATCACCGCTTTTCAGCAGTTTGCGGGTGTTCTTGCAGGTGGCGTTGGTGCAACCGAAGAACTTGCCGAACCGGCCGGTCTTGAGCTGCATTTCGCTGCCACACTTGTCGCATTCCAGGCTCGGACCTTCGTAGCCTTTGATCCGGTAGCTGCCCTGTTCGATCTCGTAGCCATCGCAATCAGGGTTGTTACCGCAGATGTGCAGCTTGCGCTTCTCATCCAGCAGGTAAGCATCCATCGCGGTGCTGCAGATCGGGCAACGGTGTTTGCCGCGCAGCACCAGGGACTCCGATTCACCCTCGTCGTCCGCGGCGATTTCATCGCCCGGCACCAGGTTGACGGTGGCCTTGCAGCGTTCTTTCGGCGGCAGGCTGTAGCCCGAGCAACCAAGGAACACGCCGGTCGACGCGGTACGGATCTGCATCGGGCGACCGCAGGTCACACACGGGATGTCGGTCATTACCGGCTGGTTGGCCCGCATGCCGTGTTCCGGACTCTCGGCCACTTCGAGCTTCTTCTTGAAGTCGCCGTAGAACTCGTCCAGCACGTTTTTCCAGTCACGTTCGCCCTGGGCGACGTCATCGAGGTTCTCTTCCATGCCGGCGGTAAAGCCGTAGTCCATGAGGTTGGAGAAGCTCTCGGACAGACGCTCGGTGACGATGTCACCCATTTTTTCCGAATAGAAACGACGGTTGTGCAGCGCGACGTAGCCACGGTCCTGGATGGTCGAAATGATTGCCGCATACGTCGATGGGCGACCAATACCGCGTTTTTCCATTTCCTTGACCAGGCTCGCTTCCGAGTAGCGCGCCGGCGGCTTGGTGAAGTGCTGGCTTGGATCAAGCTTGATCAGCTTGAGCACGTCGCCCTGGGCCATGTCCGGCAGCACGTCATCGTCGCCCGGCTTGGCCATTTGCGGCATTACGCGGGTGTAGCCGTCGAACTTCAGGATGCGGCCCTTGGCACGCAGCTCGAAGCCGCTGGCAGCGACGCTGACGGTGGTCGACAGGTATTTGGCCGGCAGCATCTGGCACGCGACGAATTGGCGCCAGATCAGCTCGTAGAGACGCTCAGCGTCCCGCTCCATGCCCGACAGCTTGCTTGGATCGGTATTCACGTCGGAAGGACGAATGGCTTCGTGAGCCTCCTGGGCGCCTTCCTTGCTGCTGTAGACATTCGGGGTTTCCGGCAGGTACTTGCCGCCGAACTCGCCTTCGATGTAAGTACGCGCCATCGCCACGGCATCAGCCGAGAGGTTGGTCGAGTCGGTACGCATATAAGTGATGTAGCCCGCTTCGTACAAACGCTGCGCCATCATCATGGTTTTCTTCACACCGAAGCCCAGGCGGTTACTGGCGGCCTGCTGCAGGGTGGAGGTGATGAACGGGGCCGACGGCTTGCTGCTGGTCGGTTTGTCTTCACGCTTGGCGATGGTGTAGCTGGACGACTTGAGCTTTTCCAGGGCCGCCATGGCCTGGGCTTCGTTGAGCGGCTTGAAGGCTTCGCCGTTTTCACGGGCCACTTCGAAACGCACATTGGCGCCCTTGGCGGTGCCGAGATCAGCGTGGACTTCCCAGTACTCTTCGGGGTTGAACGCACGAATCTCGCGCTCACGCTCTACCACCAGCTTCACGGCAACCGACTGTACACGGCCAGCCGACAGGCCACGGGCGATCTTCGACCACAGCAGCGGCGAGACCATGTAGCCCACGACGCGATCGAGGAAGCGCCGCGCCTGCTGGGCGTTGACCCGGTCGATATCCAGCTCGCCTGGCTGGGAGAAGGCTTCCTGGATCGCCTTCTTGGTGATTTCGTTGAACACCACGCGCTTGTAACGACTCTCATCCCCACCGATGGCTTCGCGCAGGTGCCAGGCAATGGCTTCCCCTTCGCGGTCCAAGTCCGTTGCGAGATAGATGGTGTCGGCGTCTTTGGCGAGCCGACGCAGTTCTTCAATGACCTTTTCCTTGCCCGGGAGGATCTCGTACTTGGCTTTCCAGCCGTGGTCCGGATCGACACCCATGCGCGCAACCAACTGCTTGCGCGCCTTTTCCTTAGGCGACAGCGCCGGCACTTCACCAGCAGCCGCCTTGCCGCGCTTGGCGGCAGGCTCTTTGCTGGCGCTAGCCGAACCGCTGGTGGGCAGGTCTCGGATATGGCCGATACTCGACTTCACCACGTATTGGTTGCCCAGATACTTGTTGATGGTCTTGGCCTTAGCCGGGGATTCCACAATGACCAGCGATTTGCCCATGGATCAGAAAATTCCTGAATTCGAGAAGTGAAAGGCGGTTGGCGCCTGACGCGGCACCGCTATATATAGTGGCAACAAGGTGAGGTCAAGCGCAGGGTTCTGCGCGACTTGCGCTTATGGCCGGGAAAAAAGGCTGGGTTCGGCCTGCACCAAAGCAAAGCGCGGGACCTGCTCGCCGTCAACTTCGACCGACTCCAGGAACATGCTCAAAGGGCGCACCCAAAAGCCGTAATCGCCATACAGGGCTTGGTAGAAGACCACTTCCTCTTCGGTTTCGGAGTGCCGTGCAACGTTGAAAACACGGTACTGCGGACCTTTGTAATGCTGGTAGAGCCCGGGTTGGATCGGCATGCTCTGGGCCTCGTTCAAATACGTCGAAATAAAAAACAAAAAAATCTTCAGAAAAACAAAAACCGGGGCACTTGGCCCCGGCTTCCGTCAACGCAACGCTTAAACGCGTTCGAAGACGGTGGCAATGCCCTGGCCGAGGCCAATGCACATGGTCGATACACCGAAGGTGCCGCCATTCTGCTTCATGACATTGAGCAGGGTGCCGGAGATACGTGCACCGGAGCAACCGAATGGGTGGCCCAGGGCGATCGCGCCGCCGTGCAGGTTAACCTTCTCGTTCATCTTGTCGAGCACTTTCAAATCTTTCAGCACCGGCAGGGCCTGTGCGGCGAAAGCTTCGTTGAGCTCGAAGAAGTCGATGTCGGAGATGCTCAGACCCGCGCGCTTCAATGCTTTTTGTGTCGCCGGTACTGGACCATAGCCCATGATCGCCGGATCCACACCCGCCACTGCCATCGAACGGATCACCGCCATTGGCTGGATACCCAGGTCCTGGGCACGCTGCGCCGACATCACGATCATGCACGAAGCACCATCGGTGATCTGCGACGAAGTACCGGCTGTCACGGTGCCGCCCTTTGGATTGAACGCTGGCTTCAATGCCGCCAGGCTTTCCAGGGTGGTTTCCGGACGAATGGTTTCGTCGTAGTCGAACAGCTTCAGGAAACCGTTCTCGTCGTAACCCTGCATCGGGATGATTTCGTCCTTGAACTTGCCTTCCACGGTCGCCTTGTGGGCGAGTTGGTGGGAGCGCACGCCGAAGGCATCTTGCTGCTCGCGGGTAATGCCGTGCATCTTGCCCAGCATTTCCGCGGTCAGGCCCATCATGCCCGAGGCTTTGGCCGCGTACAGCGACATGTGCGGGTTCGGATCGACACCGTGCATCATGCTCACGTGACCCATATGCTCGACGCCGCCGACGACAAATACGTCACCGTTGCCGGTCATGATCGCTTGCGCGGCAGTGTGCAGGGCACTCATGGACGAGCCACACAGGCGGCTGACGGTCTGGCCTGCAGCGGTGTGCGGGATCTGCGTCATCAGGGACGCCATGCGGGCGATGTTCCAGCCCTGCTCCAGGGTCTGGTTGACGCAGCCCCAGATCACGTCCTCGACTTCGTTCGGGTCGACCTTGACGTTGCGTTCCAGCAGTTTGCTGATCAGGTGCGCCGACATGTCTTCAGCACGGGTGTTGCGGTGCATGCCGCCCTTGGAGCGGCCCATCGGAGTACGACCGAAGTCGACAATCACGACGTCTCTAGGATTCAAGCTCATAAAATTTCACTCTCGCTCAAAAGTTGGACGCTTAACCGAAGAACCGCTGGCCGGTCTTGGCCATCTCACGCAGTTTTGCGGTCGGGTGGTACAGCGCGCCCAAATCAGCGTACTGGTCAGCCAGGGCAACGAACTCGGCAACACCGAGCGAATCGATGTAGCGCAGTGCACCGCCACGGAATGGAGGGAAACCAATACCGTAGACCAGGCCCATGTCGGCTTCGGCAGCCGTCTCGACAATGCCGTCTTCCAGGCAACGCACGGTTTCCAGGCACAGCGGGATCATCATCCAGTTGATGATGTCTTCGTCAGTGACTTCGCGCTGCTCGTAAACGATTGGCTTGAGCACTTCCAGCACCGACGGGTCGGCGACTTTCTTCTGCTTGCCGCGCTTGTCGGTCTCGTAGGCGTAGAAGCCCTTGCCGTTCTTCTGGCCCAGGCGCTTGGCTTCGTAGAGCACGTCAACAGCCGAACGACGGTCGTCTTTCATGCGGTCCGGGAAGCCTTCAGCCATCACGTCACGACCGTGGTGACCGGTGTCGATGCCGACCACGTCCATCAGGTACGCCGGGCCCATCGGCCAGCCGAATTTCTCCATGATCTTGTCGATACGCACGAAGTCCACACCGGCGCTGACCAGCTTGGCGAAACCACCGAAGTACGGGAACAGGACGCGGTTGACCAAGAAGCCCGGGCAGTCGTTGACCACGATCGGGTTCTTGCCCATTTTCTTGGCATAGGCAACGGTGGTGGCCACAGCCAGCTCGCTGGACTTCTCGCCACGGATCACTTCCACCAGCGGCATCATGTGCACCGGGTTGAAGAAGTGCATGCCGACGAAGTTTTCCGGACGCTTGAGGGCCTTGGCCAGCAGGCTGATGGAAATGGTCGAGGTGTTGGACGCGAGGATGGTGTCCTCGTTGACCTGGTCTTCGACTTCAGCCAGCACAGCTTGCTTGACCTTCGGGTTCTCGACCACGGCTTCAACCACCAGGTCGACATGTCCGAAGTCGCCGTAGGACAGGGTAGGACGAATGCCGTTGAGCACTTCAGCCATTTTCGCGGCGGTCATGCGACCTTTATCCACGCGACCCACCAACAGCTTGGCAGCCTCTGCCAGGCCTTGCTCGATACCGTGCTCGTTGATGTCCTTCATCAGGATCGGCGTGCCTTTGGACGCCGACTGATAGGCGATACCGCCACCCATGATACCGGCGCCCAATACGGCAGCCTGTTTCACATCCTTGGCGATTTCGTCGTAGGCCTTGGCCTTTTTCTTCAGCTCCTGATCGTTCAGGAACAGACCGATCAAGCTCTGCGCAGCAGAGGTCTTGGCCAGTTTGACGAAACCGGCCGCTTCGATTTCCAGGGCCTTGTCGCGACCGAAGTTCGCGGCTTTCTGGATGGTCTTGATCGCTTCAACCGGCGCCGGGTAGTTCGGGCCAGCTTGACCGGCGACAAAACCCTTGGCGGTTTCGAACGCCATCATTTGCTCGATGGCGTTGAGCTTGAGCTTTTCCAGCTTCGGCTGACGCTTGGCCTTGTAGTCGAACTCGCCAGAAATGGCACGCTTGATCAGCTCCAGCGCAGCTTCCTGCAATTTGTCAGCTTCAACCACAGCATCCACCGCACCGACTTTCAGTGCGTCTTCAGCACGGTTTTCCTTGCCGGCGGCAATCCACTCGATGGCGTTGTCGGCACCGATGAGGCGCGGCAGGCGCACGGTACCGCCGAAGCCTGGGTAGATGCCCAGCTTGACTTCCGGCAGACCGATCTTGGCCGTGGTGGACATGACGCGGTAATCCGCGGCCAGGCACATTTCCAGGCCGCCACCCAACGCGATGCCGTTGATCGCGGCGACGGTTGGCACGTTGAGGTCTTCGAAATCGCTGAAAATCTTGTTGGCTTCGAGGTTGCCCGCAACCAGCTCGGCATCCGGCAGCTTGAAGTTGTCGACGAATTCGGTGATGTCGGCGCCGACGATGAACACGTCTTTACCGCTGCTGACGATCACGCCCTTGACCGACGCATCTGCCTTGATGGCGTCCACGGCCTGACGCAGTTCGTTCAGGGTTAGACGGTTGAACTTGTTGACGGACTCACCCTTGAGGTCGAACTTCAGTTCGACGATGCCACTTTCAAGAGCCTTAACCGTGATGGCTTTACCTTCGTAAATCATCAACTGATCTCCACGATATGGAAGCTGAACAGTACACGTCGGACGCTGATGTCCTGGCTGGGCATAGACGCTACGGTCGATGCTAACGCCATTCCACCAGGCACACCCGCCAACGCGATAGTCGGGATTCTGTAGGAGCGTTCTGAAATACAAACGCTCAATTCATACGCCCGTTTGATTTGGGTACGCCACCTTCACGGAATTTCCGACAATTGTCAATCGCCCAAAACGCTGGTTGAAACGCGACTTTGCGGTCATTTCCGTACCACGAAGACCAGCAACACGCGGCTGCATGTGCTGTCATTCATAGAATCAATATTTAGAATCGTCGCCCTAATCTGCAGCAAGCGCTGCTTTAACAGCTACGCTGGCAGGGGCGATAGAGGAAAAATCAGCGCGCTGGGAGGGATATCCAGCGTAGGATCAGTACGACAGAACGTTTCCGGCCTGCCTGGCCAACTCCAGCCCGATGCTGATTGTCGGGCTTTTTATTGCCCGTCATTAAACGCACCGCGCTCAGGCGAGCGCCTTGAGGGTGGCATCGATCTGCTGCAGCACCTGGGGCTCGCCCTTCTCGCCCCAATACAGGGTGATCATCTGCTTGTCCGCTTCGACCTTGTAGACGTTGCCTGGCAACTTTTCGAAATGAATCAGCAAGGCCGGATCCTCGCAGGGCTCCTGCCACTGATTGACCCACAGGCCCGGGGCTTTCTGCCAGTAGCTCCAACACGCCGGCCGGTTGCCACGGCGCGGCCGGTGGTACTGCGCACACGGGCTGGGGGGCTCCGGCTGCAGCCAGTGCGGCCACTCCTGCGGCGCCAACTGCATGGCCAGGCCGATGCGTCGCGCCTCCATGCGCAGGGCCATCCTGCCGCCCTGGCGACGCGACGGGGCGAGCCATGCCAGGGGGCTGAGCATTACCGCAAGGATTGACACCACTATCCAGACCGTCATATCTGTACTCCCGATTCTTGATGGGCGCATTGATCTCTGTCGAAACCAATACGCTTGAAACCAGCCATACTTACCCTTATCGCAATCCTCAGGAGGTGCACCCCATGCCCTACCACCATATTCTGGTCGCCGTCGATCTAACCGAAGAATGCGATCCCGTGATTCACCGCGCCCGCGAACTGGCGGTGAGCAACAGCGCCAAACTGTCCCTGGTGCACATCGTCGAACCCATGGCCATGGCCTTTGGTGGTGACGTGCCGATGGACCTGTCGCAACTGCAACAACAGCAGTTCGACCAGGCCAAGGAACGCCTCGAGCGCCTGATCCTCAAATATCCGGAGCTGACCAAGGACTGCAGCCACCTGACCTACGGCCAGCCGCGCCAGGAAATCCACCATTTCGCCAAGGAACAGGCCTGCGACCTGATCGTGGTTGGCAGCCATGGCCGTCACGGCCTGGCATTGCTGCTGGGCTCCACCGCCAATGACGTGCTGCACGGCGCGCCGTGCGATGTGCTGGCGGTTCGCCTAGTCAAAAGCTGACACCCGCTCCTACAGGGGTTCGATTCGAGCCTGCTGCATACAAAAAGCCCGGCACTCATCACTGAGCGCCGGGCTTTTTTACTGCAAGATCACTCAGGCATCCAGCTCGGCCCAACGCTCGACCATCACCTCAAGCTCAGCCTGCAACTGCTCCAGCTGGGCAATCACGGCCGCCGTCTCGGCAGCGGGACGCTGATAGAAGCTGGCGTCGGCCATTTGCGCTTCGACGGCCGCGATCTGCTGCTCCATGGCTTCGATCTGACCCGGCAGGGCTTCGAGCTCACGCTGCAACTTGTAGCTGAGCTTCTTTTTGGCCGCGGGTGCTTCCACCGCTGGCGCAGGTGCAGGCGCCGCAGCGACCACAGCCGAGTTCAGGTCAGCCTTGCCCGATTTGCTCTCGGTCACGCCCAGCAGGCGTGGCGAGCCACCCTGGCGCAGCCAGTCCTGGTAGCCGCCGACGTATTCACGCACCTTGCCTTCACCTTCGAAGACCAGGGTGCTGGTCACCACGTTGTCGAGGAATGCCCGGTCGTGACTGACCATCAGCACGGTGCCGTTGAAGGTCAGCAGGACCTCTTCCAGCAACTCGAGGGTTTCCACATCCAGGTCGTTGGTCGGTTCGTCGAGCACCAGCAGGTTGGCTGGTTTGCTGAACAACTTGGCCAGCAACAGACGGGCACGCTCGCCCCCGGACAGCGCCTTGACCGGCGTGCGGGCACGCTGCGGGCTGAACAGGAAGTCACCGAGGTAGCTCAGCACGTGGCGGCTCTGGCCGTCGATGTCGATGAAATCGCGACCTTCGGCAACGTTGTCGATCACGGTTTTTTCCAGGTCCAACTGGTGGCGCAACTGGTCGAAGTAAGCCACGTCGATGCGCGTGCCCTCTTCCACTTTGCCGCTGGTCGGTTGCAGACCGTTGAGCATCAGCTTGAGCAAGGTGGTCTTGCCGGTACCGTTGGCGCCGAGCAGGCCGATACGGTCGCCGCGCGTCAGGACCATCGAGAAATCCTTGATCAGGAATGGACCACCCGGGTGAGCAAAACTCACGTTCTCGAGGACCATCACCTGCTTGCCGGATTTGTCAGCGGTGTCCAGCTGAATGTTCGCCTTGCCGGTGCGCTCGCGGCGCTCGCTACGCTCGACGCGCAGGGCCTTGAGGGCACGTACGCGGCCTTCGTTACGGGTGCGACGGGCCTTGATGCCCTGGCGGATCCAGACTTCTTCCTGGGCCAGCTTTTTGTCGAACAGCGCGTTGGCGGTCTCTTCGGCCGCCAGCGTGGCTTCCTTGTGCACCAGGAAGCTGGCGTAGTCGCCGTTCCAGTCGATCAGCCCGCCGCGATCCAGTTCGAGGATGCGGGTGGCAAGGTTCTGCAGGAATGAACGGTCGTGCGTGATGAACAGCACGGCGCCCTGGAAATCCTTCAGGGCTTCTTCCAACCAGGCAATCGCACCGATGTCCAGGTGGTTGGTTGGTTCGTCGAGCAGCAGCAGGTCCGGCTCGGAAACCAGCGCCTGCGCCAGCAGGACGCGACGACGCCAGCCACCGGACAATTCGGCGAGGGTCTTGTCGGCAGGCAATTGCAGACGGCTCAGGGTGCTGTCGACCAATTGCTGCAAGCGCCAGCCGTCACGGGCTTCGAGGTCGTGCTGGACGTGCATCAGCTTGTCCAGGTCGGCGTCGGTGACAATGTTCTGGCTCAGGTGGTGGTACTGCGCGAGCAGCTCGCCGACACCGTCCAGGCCTTCGGCCACCACGTCGAATACGGTCCGCTCGTCGGCCACCGGCAATTCTTGCGGCAATTCGCCAATCTTGAGGCCAGGTGCGCGCCAGACGGAGCCGTCATCGGGCTTCTGATCGCCCTTGACCAGCTTCATCATGCTGGACTTGCCTGTGCCGTTGCGGCCGATGATGCACACCCGCTCACCACGGGCGATCTGCCAGGACACCTTGTCCAACAACGGCATAGAGCCGAAAGCAAGGGACACATCGCTGAATTTGAGCAGGGTCATGAGCTTCTCCAAAAACTGGGCGCGCATTCTACCTGACTTGAGGCGTCAGAAGGCTGGCATTTTCACTGTAGGAGCACTCTGCACATTAATTGTTGCGAACTTGTGCCGGCGGGCCGGCAAAGCTTTCACCCGTTGCTGGCAAAAGGCTAAGCTACAGATAATCAGTGCTGGCACCTGCTGGCACTTGTCACGATTTCTCTGCCCGGATGTCTCATGCGCAGTCGCCTCTTCAGCTTTTTATCCTGTCTGCTCCTTTCCGCCACTGCCGCTCAATCCGCCCAGGCAGTGGACCTGTCTACCCAACGCCTGTATTACGACGAAGCCAAGCGCGCCCTGGCCAAGGGTGACACCGGTCCGTATTTTCGCTACAGCCAGGCTCTCGCGGACTACCCGCTGGAGCCCTACCTGGCGTATGACGAACTGACCGCCCGCCTGAAAAGCGCGAGCAACGCCGAAATCGAGAAATTCCTCGCCGAGCACGGCGACCTGCCCCAGGCCAACTGGATGAAGTTGCGCTGGTTGCGCTGGCTGGCCGATCGCGGGGACTGGGCGACCTTCCAGAAATACTACGATCCCAAGCTCAATTTCACCGAGCTGGACTGCCTCAACGCGCAGTACCAGATCAGCCACAACCTCAAGGCTGAAGGCTACGCCAACACCGAAAAACTCTGGCTGACCGGCAAATCCCAGCCGGCCGCGTGCGACACCCTGTTCGGCATGTGGGCGGCCCAAGGCCAACTCACCGAACAGAAACGCTGGGAGCGCGCCAAGCTGGCCGCCCAGGCTCGCAACTACGCGCTGGCCAACAGCCTGGTCAGCAGCATGACCACCCTGGCACCCCGTGGCCGCCTGCTGGTGGACGTGGCGCAAAAACCCGAACTGCTGAACCAGCCATCGCGCTTCACCCCGGCGGATGAGCCCATGGCCGATGTGGTCAGCCTGGGCTTGCGCCGCCTGGCCCGCCAGGACCCGGAAAAGGCCATGGCCCTGCTCGACGGTTATGCCAGCAGCATGCATTTTTCCCGCGATGAAAAAGTCGCGATTGCCCGGGAGATCGGCCTGACCCTGGCCCGCCGCTTCGACAGCCGCGCCCTGGACGTAATGACCAAGTACGACCCGGAACTGCGTGACAACACCGTGTCCGAATGGCGCCTGCGCCTGCTGCTGCGCCTGGCCCGCTGGAACGACGCCTATCAGTTGACCCAGCGCCTGCCGCAAGACCTGGCCACCACCAATCGCTGGCGCTACTGGCAGGCCCGCAGCCTGGAACTGGCACAACCGCAGAACCCGCAAGCGCAGACCCTGTACCGCAGCCTCGCCCGTGAGCGGGACTTCTATGGCTTCCTCGCCGCCGACCGCTCGCAGTCTGCGTATTCGCTGAACAACAAGCCCCTGGTGATGAGCCAGGCCTTGATCAACAAAGTGCGCAATACTCCCGGGGTGCGCCGCGCCCTGGAATTCCATGCCCGTGGGCAGATCGTCGACGGCCGCCGCGAGTGGTACCACGTCAGTCGCCACTTCAACCGCGACGAAATGGTCGCCCAGGCCAAGCTGGCCTATGACCTGAAATGGTACTTCCCGGCCATCCGCACCATCAGCCAGGCGCAATACTGGGACGACCTGGACATCCGCTTCCCGATGGCCCACCGCAACACCCTGGTGCGCGAAGCCAAGGTGCGTGGCCTGCACTCCAGCTGGGTGTTTGCCATTACCCGCCAGGAAAGCGCCTTCATGGATGACGCCCGCTCTGGCGTCGGTGCCAGCGGCCTGATGCAACTGATGCCCGGCACCGCCAAGGAAACCGCGCGCAAGTTCAACATCCCCCTGGCCTCGCCCCAGCAAGTGCTGAACCCGGACACCAACATCCAGCTTGGCGCGGCCTACCTGAGCCAAGTCCACAGCCAGTTCAACGGCAACCGGGTACTCGCCTCCGCCGCCTACAACGCCGGCCCCGGTCGCGTGCGCCAATGGCTGCGCGGCGCCGACCACCTGAGCTTCGACGTCTGGGTGGAAAGCATCCCGTTCGACGAAACCCGCCAGTATGTGCAGAACGTGCTGTCTTATTCGGTGATCTACGGGCAGAAGCTCAACTCACCCCAACCGCTGGTGGATTGGCATGAGCGCTATTTTGATGATCAGTAACCTTCCTGACTGAAGAAAAGCCCGCATCATGGGATGCGGGCTTTTTTTTGGCAGGATTTAGCTGGCCTTGGGTGCGAATCCTACCGGCCCACGGATCCCCCACAACAGCTGGACTACTAGGTCGGTTACTGGGTCGGTTCAACACCCCTAAACAGCATCCTGCCGCCCTGAGAGCGGAAAACCCGGCCCCTTCCCTTATGACACCTCATGCCCATCACTGAACTGCAACGCCGCCAGCCGTGCATACAACGCATTGCTGTCAATCAGCTGCTGATGAGTGCCCACCGCCACCAGCTTGCCCTGGTCCATCACGGCGATCCGGTCGGCGTTTTTCACTGTGGCCAGGCGATGGGCGATGACCAGTGTGGTGCGGTTTTTCATCAGGCTCGGCAGGGCCTGCTGGATCAAGTACTCGCTCTGGGCATCGAGGGCGCTGGTGGCCTCGTCCAGTAGCAGGATCGGTGCATCCACCAGCAAGGCGCGGGCGATGGCCAGGCGCTGGCGCTGACCACCGGAAAGCCCCAGCCCGCCATCACCCAGGTGGGTCTGGTAGCCGGCGGGCATCTGCTCGATAAAGTCGTGGGCGTAGGCAATCCGCGCGGCCTCCTGGACCTGTGCCAGGGTTGCCTCGGGTTTGCCATAACGAATGTTCTCCTCAACGCTGCCAAAAAACAGCGCCGGGTTTTGTGAGACCAGGGCGAAGCAGCGACGCAGGTCCTGCGGGTCGAGTAGTGTCAGGTCTACGCCATCCAGCAGAATCTGCCCCTGCAGCGGGTCATAGAAGCGCAGCAGCAGGTCATACACCGTCGACTTGCCCGCTCCCGAAGGCCCGACCAGCGCCAGCGTTTCGCCAGCGTTGATCCGCAGGCTCAAACCGTCGACGGCAAAGCTTTGCGGGCGCGAAGGGTAGCTGAAGCGCACCTCCTGCAGTTGCAGTTCGCCGCGCACCCGCTCGGGCAAGGTTACCAGGCCAGTGGGCGGCGGCTGGATGATGTTTTCCGCACGCAGCAACTCGGCAATCCGCTCGGCCGCACCGGCAGCCCGCTGCAGCTCGCCAATCACCTCGCTCAGGGTGCCAAAGGCACTGCCGACGATCAGGCTGTAGAACACGAACGCCGCCAGCTCCCCGGCGCTGATGCGCCCTGCAATGACGTCCATGCCACCGACCCAGAGCATCACCCCGACTGCGCCGAGCACCAGGATGATGACCAGGGTGATCAGCCAGGCACGCTGCAGAATCCGTTTGCGCGCGGTGTCGAACGCCTGCTCCACCGTGGCCGCAAAACGCTGCTCGTCCTGGGCCTGATGGTTGTAGGCCTGAACCGTCTTGATCTGGCCCAGGGTCTCGGCCACATAGCTGCCGACATCGGCAATCCGGTCCTGGCTCAGGCGCGACAGGCTGCGTACCCGCCGGCCGAAAATCAGGATCGGCGCCAGCACCAACGGCAGCGCCACCACCACAATGCTGGTCAACTTCGGGTTGGTGATGAACAGCAGCACGATACCGCCGATCACCATCAAGGCATTGCGCAGGAACAGCGACAGCGACGAACCGATCACCGATTGCAGCAAGGTGGTATCGGCGGTCAGGCGCGACTGGATCTCGGAACTGCGGTTGTCCTCGTAAAACCCGGGATGCAGGTAGATCAGGTGATTGAACACCTGCCGACGGATGTCCGCCACGCAGCGCTCACCAATCCACGACACCAGGTAAAAGCGGGTGAAGGTCCCCATCGCCAGCCCCACCACCAGCAGCAGGAACAGGCCAATGCTCTGGTTGAGCAGGTGCGGCGATTGGGTCATGAAGCCTTGGTCCACCAGCAGGCGGATGCCCTGCCCCATGGACAGGGTAATGCCGGCGGTGACGATCAGCGCCAGCAAGGCACCCAAGGCCTGCCAGCGATACGGCGCAATAAATTGCAGGGACAAACGAATCGCGCGACGGTGGCGGGCTGACAGCATCAGGATCATCCAAAAGGGCCAACTGAAAGAATTAACGCGGGCCAGCGTACACCGGTCAATTCAAGGGAACTTGGGTAAATCGTAATCAGTCGGATTGAATATGACCTGTAACAATAGCGCCTAGATGCTATTGGTCTAATGTCCGGCTGGAAGTTAAAGAGTATTTCTGGTGGAGTGGAGATACCGCCTGATCGCCCTGCGTAGAGCTGTCACAGTGTGGTCACCTGGCGGATTTAGAGTACGCGCACAACCTGATGAGGAGACAGGCCATGTCCTTGCAACACAGCAGCGATGACAAGATTCAAGTGATTCGCACGCAGCCGCACCAGTCTCTGGGGTGCGCCATTATTGACGCCCAAGGCCGCGAAGTACCGATCACTGAAGACATGATCCAGAGCGCATGCCGCGAACTGGAACAGCGATTGGTCAAGCCTGCCGAACATAAGTGACATATCGCCTGATATCTTCGAACCCGGCCCGCCTAGGCCGGGTTTTTTATGGCCGCGATTGCGCTAGAGCGCCTGCGCACCCAAGGCTGCCACGATCTGACGCAACTCCGGCGACTGGCCTTCGATCTGCACGCGCAGCCCGTCAATCTCGCGGCGCTCCGGGTAGTGCTTGCGCAACAGGTCAAACGCCGTGCGCTGCTCGGCTCCGCTGACCACCAGGCTGCGCCGAAAATCCGCATCGTCGCGGCGCGGGTCGTAGACCCCACGGCAGAGCATCGCCAGCGCCCAGGCTGGATCGCAGCTGGCGCTCAGGCTGACCTGCGCCAGCCAGGGAGCGGGCAGCAGTTGATCCAGCGACACGCTCGCCGGCTGACCGAGGAACTGGCACAACGCCTGATAAATCTGGGCCGTGCCACGTTGCTTGCCATCGAGGCTGTAGCCAGCGATATGGGGGGTCGCGATCACGCACAATTCGGCGAGGGCAATATCGACACTCGGCTCGCCTTCCCAGACGTCCAGTACCGCCTGCAGGTCTTCGCGCTCCAGCAGCACTTCGCGTAGCGCCTGGTTATCCACCACCGGGCCGCGACTGGCATTGATCAACCAGGCACCCGGCTTGAGCTGCTCCAGGCGCTGGCGATCAAACAGGTGCCGGGTCGACGGGGTCAAGGGGGTGTGCAGGCTGATCACATCGCATTGCGCGATGACGTGCTCAAGGCTGGCGTAATCGCCCCCCTCGGCCGCCTGGCGCGGCGGGTCGCAGACCAGCACCTTCCAGCCCAGGCCTTGCAGCACCTTGACCAGCCGCCCACCCACCTGGCCAGCGCCGACCACCCCAAAGGTGCGCTCGGCCAGCGCCACGCCTTCGATCTCGGCCAGGGTCAACAAGCTGCCCAGCACATAGTCGACCACACCACGGGCGTTGCAACCCGGGGCGCTGGACCAACCGATATTGGCCTCGGCAAAGTACTCAAGGTCCAGGTGATCGGTGCCAATGGTGCAGGTGCCGACAAACCGCACCTTGCTGCCTTGCAGCAGGTCGCGACTGACGTGGGTCACCGAGCGCACCAGCAGCACATCGGCTTGCTCGACGGTGGCGCGATCGATGGACCGGCCCGGCACGCGGCGGATTTCGCCGAAACCTTCGAAGAAGGCGTCGAGCAGCGGAATATTTTCGTCAGCAACAATCAGCATGGCAGGCTCCTTTGGCGGACCGGCAGTGTAGCGCAGCTCCCACCAGAGGCGGCGATTACAAATCCACAACACTGGAGTTTTCCTGACTGCTGCGTCAGGGCGTAGAATGCGCCGCCTTGCGCATCAAAACCCTTTGGACGCTTCGCCTGTGAACGCCGTGACTGACAGCACCACCGCTACTGCCCCACCCCGCACCACCCCGGTTCGCCTGGAACTCAAAGGCCTGCTCGGCCTGGCCTTGCCGATCATGGTCGCGCAACTGGCCACCACGGCCATGGGGTTTGTCGATGCGGTGATGGCCGGCCGGGTCAGCCCAAAGGACCTGGCGGCAGTGGCCCTGGGTAACTCGATCTGGATTCCGGTGTACCTGTTGATGACCGGCGTGCTGCTGGCCACCACCCCCAAGGTCGCCCAACGTTTTGGCGCCGGGCAATTCGAGCAGATCGGCCCTCTGACCCGCCAGGCCCTGTGGCTGGCGTTGTTCGTCGGTCTGCTGGGCAGCGGCCTGTTGCTCAGCGCCGAGCCGATCCTGCACTGGATGAAAGTCGACCCGCAGCTGATCGACCCGAGCATGGGCTATCTACAGGGCATCGCATTCGGTTTTCCAGGTATCGCCTTCTACTACGTGCTGCGCTGCTACAGCGATGGCATGGGGCGTACCCGCCCGAGCATGGCCATCGGCCTGAGCGGCCTGCTGCTCAACATCCCGCTCAACTATGCGCTGATCTACGGCCACTTCGGCCTACCGGCCATGGGCGGCGTTGGCTGCGGTTGGGCCAGTGGCATCGTGATGTGGTTCATGGCGCTGAGCATGGCTGGCTGGACCCGCTGGGCGCCCTTCTATGCCCGCACCCGGGTGCTGGTGCGGATCGATCGGCCGCAATGGGCGGTGATCAAACGCCTGATCGGCATCGGCCTGCCGATCGGCATCGCGGTGTTCGCCGAATCGAGCATCTTCGCGGTCATTGCCCTGCTGATCGGCAGCCTCGGCTCGACCGTGGTGGCCGGGCACCAGATCGCTCTGAACATCAGCTCGCTGCTGTTCATGATTCCCTACTCGTTGGGCATGGCGGTCACCGTCCGGGTCGGCCAGGCACTGGGTGCCGGCAACCCCTACCAGGCACGTTTCGCGGCGAAGGTCGGGCTGGGTGCGGCCCTGGTGTTTGCGGCATTCTCGGCGGGCCTGATCCTGCTGTTGCGCGAACCCATCGCCTCGATCTACACCCCTGACCAGAGTGTGATCCAGATCGCCTCGATGCTGATCGTGTATGCCGCGCTGTACCAGTTCTCCGATGCGATCCAGGTGATCTGCGCCGGGGCGCTACGGGGCTATCAGGACACCCGGGTGACGATGATCCTGACCCTGTTCGCCTATTGGGGCATCGGCCTGCCGGTGGGCTACGTACTGGGACTGACCGACTGGTTCGGCCCGGCCAGCGGCCCGAGCGGGTTGTGGGAAGGCCTGATCGCCGGCCTGAGCTGCGCGGCGCTGATGCTGTCGATCCGCCTGGTGCGCAGCGCTCGCAAGCGGATTCGTATTCATCAGCGCACCACCGGCCCTGTAACCGCCGGTTAATCGGACTTCTTGCGAATCCAGTACAGGTAGGTGCCGCTGTCTTCATGCTGGCCGACCAGTTCATGGTCGAGAAACACGCAGAACTTGGGAATGTCGCGACGGGTCGAAGGGTCCGTGGCAATCACCTTGAGCAGGCCGCCGGGGACCAGGTCGCGAATGTGTTGGTGCAGCATCATCACCGGTTCCGGACAGTTCAGGCCGGTGGCGTCGAGGGTGCCGTCAACCGGCGTATGGATCAATTCACTCATGTCTGACTCCTGAAACGTGCCGGCATTGTCGCGCAAAGCCGGGGGCTGCGTCAGCTATGGCGTAACACCATTACTGTGGCAGCGATCCCGCTCGCAATGGGCCCCCACTCAACGGGATTTGGTTTTTTTCACATCATGCCGGCGCAAATGGCAGGTCACTTCCTCGCGGTCGTGATACAGCTGCTTGCAGCCGATATCGACCCGAATCCCGCGGACCTTGAAACCTTCCGCGATGCGCTCGAGCAAGCGCTTCACTTCGGCATAACGCTGCTTCATCGGCAGCTTCAGGTTGACCACCGCTTCGCGGCAATGCCCGTCACCGATCCACTCTTCCAGCATCGCCGCGTTGCGCGCCGGCTTCTCGACGATGTCGCAGACCATCCAGTCCACCGGCTGCTTGGGCTTGAAGGTGAAGCCGTCGGCCATCAAGTGCTGCACCAGCCCGGTGTCCATCAGGCTTTCAGCCATCGGCCCGTTGTCGATAGCCGTGACCAGCATGCCCCGATTGACCAGTTGCCAGGTCCAGCCACCCGGGGCGGCACCGAGGTCGACGCCGGTCATGTCACTGTGCAGGCGCTCATCCCACTGGTCACGCGGGATGAAGTGGTGCCAGGCCTCTTCCAGTTTCAGGGTGGAGCGGCTTGGCGCTTCACGGGGAAACTTCAGGCGCGGAATACCCATCGGCCACATGGCCGAGTTGTTGGCTTCCGCCAGGCCCATGAACACTTCGCGCCCACTTTTGAAGGTCAGCAGCAAACGTGGCTTGTGCGGGTCTTCCACCAGCTTGCCAGCCGCCATGAGCGCCTTGCGCAGGTGGCCTTCGAATTTCTTGCAGAAGTTCGACAGTTCCTTGCCGTCATTGGTATCGACCATTTCCAGCCACAGGCTGCCGCACACCGGGAAATCCGCCAGGTGGGCGAGGATCACACTGATGCGATCGGTTTCCGGCAGATCAATAAAGATTCCGCGCGCCCATTGCCGCGGGAAGATCAACTGGGCAAAACGCTGGCCGCGCATCAAGCGCTCGGCGCCGTCTTCCTCGGTGCAGACGAACTCGGCGCAGGCGCTGGCGGTTTTGGCCTTGGCGTAGCCGGCTACGTTCAAACGCGCAGCATGTTCGGCGATCTCCGAGCAGACTTCACCTTCGAAGCCCGGCCGGCAATGCATAAAGAGGATGTTCATTAAATCTCCTGGGCAAGTGCGCGCAAACTTGCCCTGTAGCAAAGCCTGTCACGAAAACCGGCGCATGATAACTGACTTCGGAACCCTGGACCCGCCCATAGAGTCCAGTAATTAGCCAGCTACTTAAAACAGAGCTAGGTTTAATGCTCTGTCCGTCCCGTCAGTCCGTAGCCGTGCGGACTCAAAGGAGTCATTTCAATGCCGTCCCTCGATAGCCTGAAAACCCTTAGCACCCTGCAAGTCGACGACAAGACCTATCACTACTTCAGCTTGCCGACGGCTGCCAAAGCCCTGGGCAACCTCGACCAGCTGCCGATGTCGCTCAAGGTACTGCTGGAAAACCTGCTGCGCTGGGAGGATGGGAAAACCGTCACCGGCGCCGATCTCAAGGCCCTCGCCGGCTGGCTCAAGGAGCGGCGCAGCGACCGGGAAATCCAGTACCGCCCGGCGCGGGTATTGATGCAAGACTTTACCGGAGTGCCGGCGGTGGTCGACCTGGCCGCCATGCGTGCCGCCATGGCCAAGGCCGGCGGCGACCCGCAACGCATCAATCCGCTGTCGCCGGTGGACCTGGTGATCGACCACTCCGTAATGGTCGACAAATTCGCCAGCAGCAGTGCGTTCGAAGAGAACGTCGACATCGAAATGCAGCGCAATGGCGAACGCTACGCCTTCCTGCGCTGGGGCCAGAGCGCCTTCGACAACTTCAGCGTGGTCCCGCCGGGCACCGGCATCTGCCACCAGGTGAACCTTGAATACCTCGGGCGCACGGTGTGGACCAAAGACGAGGACGGCCGTACCTATGCCTTCCCCGACACCCTGGTGGGCACCGACTCCCACACCACCATGATCAACGGCCTCGGGGTGCTGGGCTGGGGTGTCGGCGGGATCGAGGCCGAAGCGGCGATGCTCGGCCAACCGGTGTCGATGCTGATTCCGGAAGTGATCGGCTTCAAGCTCACGGGCAAGCTCAAGGAGGGCATCACCGCCACCGACCTGGTGCTGACCGTGACCCAGATGCTGCGCAAGAAAGGCGTGGTGGGCAAATTTGTCGAGTTCTACGGCGACGGCCTGGCCGAACTGCCCCTGGCCGACCGCGCCACCATTGCCAACATGGCTCCGGAATACGGCGCGACCTGCGGCTTCTTCCCGGTGGACCAGGTAACGCTGGACTACCTGAGCCTGTCCGGGCGTCCGACTGCGGTGGTCAAGCTGGTGGAGGCCTACAGCAAAGCCCAGGGCCTGTGGCGCCTGCCCGGCCAGGAGCCGGTGTTCAGCGACAGCCTGGCGCTGGACATGGCCAGCGTCGAAGCCAGCCTCGCCGGGCCAAAACGCCCGCAAGACCGGGTCTCGCTGCCCAACGTGGCCCAGGCCTTCAGCGATTTCCTCGGGCTGCAGGTCAAGCCCACCAGCAAGGAAGAAGGCCGCCTGGAAAGTGAAGGCGGTGGCGGTGTGGCCGTAGGCAATGCCGACCTGGTCGGCGAGGCGGATTACCAATACGAGGGTCAGACCTATCGCCTGAAAAACGGCGCCGTGGTCATTGCCGCCATCACCTCCTGCACCAACACCTCCAACCCCAGCGTGATGATGGCCGCCGGGCTGGTGGCGAAAAAAGCCGTGGAAAAAGGCCTGCGGCGCAAACCCTGGGTCAAGAGCTCCCTGGCGCCCGGCTCCAAAGTGGTGACCGACTACTACAAAGCCGCCGGCCTGACCCAATACCTCGACCAACTGGGCTTTGCCCTGGTGGGTTACGGCTGCACCACCTGCATCGGCAACTCCGGCCCCTTGCCGGAGCCAATCGAAAAAGCCATCCAGGGCTCGGACCTCACCGTCGCCTCGGTGCTGTCGGGCAACCGCAACTTTGAAGGCCGGGTCCATCCCCTGGTGAAAACCAACTGGCTCGCCTCGCCCCCGCTGGTGGTGGCCTATGCACTGGCCGGCACGGTGCGCATTGATATCAGCCGCGAATCACTGGGCGACGACAAGGACGGCAACCCGGTGTACCTGCGCGACATCTGGCCCAGCACCCAAGAGATCGCCGATGCGGTCAACCAGGTCAACACCGCCATGTTCCACAAGGAGTACGCCGAAGTATTCGCCGGCGACGAACAGTGGCAGGCCATCGAGGTGCCTCAAGCAGCCACCTACGTCTGGCAGCCAGACTCCACCTACATCCAGCACCCGCCGTTCTTCGACCACATCGACGGCCCGCCGCCAGTGGTCGAGGACGTCAATCACGCCCGGGTACTGGCGCTGCTCGGCGACTCGGTGACCACCGACCACATCTCCCCCGCCGGCAACATCAAAGCCGACAGCCCGGCCGGCCGCTACCTGCGCGAAAAAGGGGTCGAGCCACGGGACTTCAACTCCTACGGCTCACGGCGCGGCAACCATGAAGTGATGATGCGCGGCACCTTCGCCAACATTCGCATCCGCAATGAAATGCTCGGTGGCGAAGAAGGTGGCAACACCCTGTACATCCCCACTGGCGAGAAAATGGCGATCTATGACGCAGCCATGCGCTACCAGGCCGCCGGCACCCCGCTGGTGGTGATCGCCGGGCAGGAATACGGCACCGGCTCCAGCCGCGACTGGGCCGCCAAGGGCACCAACCTGCTGGGGGTCAAGGCGGTGATCGCCGAAAGCTTCGAACGGATTCACCGCTCCAACCTGGTGGGCATGGGCGTCCTGCCGCTGCAGTTCAAGCTCGACCAGAACCGCAAGAGCCTGAACCTCACCGGCAAGGAAACCCTGAGCATCCAGGGGCTCAGCGGCGTGGAACTGACGCCACGGATGAACCTGCCCCTGATCATCACCCGTGAAGACGGCAGCCGCGAGAAAGTCGAGGTGCTGTGCCGGATCGACACCCTCAATGAAGTGGAGTACTTCAAGGCCGGGGGAATCTTGCATTACGTGTTGCGGCAGTTGATTGCCTCGTAAGGGCACCCCGAGCGCTTTTCGGTGGGTACTCGCGCTGCCTTTTCAGCAGCGCGAGTACAAGCCCCATAGCTGCAAACCGACTCATTTCACGCCTCGTGACTTGGAAAGCCCAAGCGTGATGAGGTAACGCTCCTCTGTGGGCCGCTTATAGTCGCGAAAGCGATTAACCATGAGCATGACCTGATACTTGTCACCCGCTAGCCAGTAAGCCGTACCGCCTTTATTGACTTCGCGCAGTTGGGCACGCCATTGGGGGGTATCGGCGAACGATGGAAAGTCCCCGGCCCGATTCGGCGTCCAGCCGCCCTTGCGCCATTGCTCCTGCAGATCCAGTACGACATTGAGGGCGTCATCGAGTAACAGGGGCTCGATTTGCGGGGACATGCGGATACCGCTGATTAACCCATCACTGTTGAAGTTGATGGTGAAAAATCGCGCAAGTGGAGTAATGAACCCATATTGAGGATCGATGAAACGTAGCCGAGCGTCCGACTTGGGAATGCTGAACGCAAAGTGTCCAGGAATGGTTGGACCAATAGCGGCACTGGAGCGCTGACGCATATCCTCCCAGGGCTCGCCAAACTTCAGTGCGATTTCCTTTTCTGACTGTAGTTCGATCGCCCATCCCAGAAAGGCGACTACAGCCAGAGCGACAACCCAATGTCGCCAGCCAAGTTGCGTCAGCCAATTCATCGCATGCCTCTGCCAGAGGCGATATTCCATATCGCCTGTTCGATCTGGTTGCGATCGTTGCTGTGTAACAGTTGATCAAACTGCACCGCCGCCTTGAGTACGAAGGCCATGCGTTGATCAATATCCGACAGGTCAGCAAGAGGATTGCTACTGAAGCCAATCGTGCGTCCGTCATCCACTCGTTGGCACTGGCTGGCCAGGGTCAACTCGATTGCTTGAGCAACACCGGACGGAAAGTCAGTGACATGGGACAGGTGGTTGCCACGTAGCAGTGCGACCAAAACCAGGTCGCTGTACATCGCCGGTTGCAGGATATTCTTCTGTTCGTGCTTGGCAAGATGCTCAACACTCTCGGCGACACGACCGCCCTCGATGGCCTGAAAACTTTCCAGGATTTCATCGTGGTCTGCGCCGAATGCCAGCCTTTCCTGCGCCACAGGCCACAGCACCGGATTCTGAACATTTCCATAGATGTTTTTCCGCGAAGGTAAGCAGGCCTCCAGCGCCGACATCCCCCGCTCTTGATAAAAAACATGCAACGGATACACGTCCAGGAACAGCGTGGTATTACCCATGGACAACATCGTGTACACGTGTTGGTACAGCTGCTGCGCGTAGGACAGTTCGCCCTCGGGCCTGAAATCGATGCCTGGCAGCGGGTTGTTGCGCAGCGCGTGCTCGTAGTCACGTTGTGCTTGCTGGAAGGTCTGGAGTCTGGCCTGTCGCTCGCGTTCGCTGGGCTCGAGCAAGCCATAGAAGCCTGACCTGGCACTCTGTTGCAGTTGCTGCTCGGCGTCATATTCAGCCTGGATCCGGTCGATCGAATCTGCGGCATGCAGCAAGCCACAACCCACCTGTTTTGATGCGAAGGCGGCGAGGCCGGCCCACTGGAAACGCGGGTCCTGCAGCCACAGTCGGGCGTAGGCGGCGTTGATCGCGCGGTTGCGGGCCTTGGGATCGGCGATCAACTGGCCGCCCGGTGCGACGATGGACTCGGCTAGTTGCTGGTAACTGATCCAGAGATTTTCGCAGGCCCTTCCAGGTCGTTCGGTGAAGGTGGGTGTGGGGCGGCTGGGTGTTGCAGTGAAATTGGAGGAGCGCGGCCCGGTTGCAGGCTGCTGGGATGTGGCCGAAGCGGACGGCGGCGTGAAGCGCGGATCTGGTGCGAGGTCCTTGAACTCCTGGCACTGCAGGGTCTGGTTGGCGATCAGGCGTGGTGGTGGGTCGCACTTGCAGTGACAGAGGTCACCGTCCAGGGCGGTGGGGCGTCCTTGCATAAGGTCCACCAGGTGCGGGCCGTCGCAGACGATGACGCCAGTGCTGTCGCAGGCTGGACAAGCCACTTCATCGCCTTCGCGGGCGATGGGCTGGCCGTCGATGGTCCAGAATTCGTAGCCCGTCGTGACGGTGCCGTCGGCGGTGGTCTTGGCCCCGACGGTGATGTGGTAGCGCTTCATGCCAGATTGTTCCCTGTCGATTTGACGAAAGGACGCACGCTAGATGAGGCGCTCGCGGGAAATAAATCAGACGTTTCCTTGAGTGCTGTAGGCCCACTCCGCTAATGACGCATCGGTCGTTTTGCGACGCAGCGCCGACTTCCTGAAAAATAATTTCAATAATTCACCGGACTGGCCGAAACCCTGTCAAAGCCTTGCGGATTGAAAAAGCCATGCGTAATAACCAGCCCATCACTCAACGCGAACGGACCTTCCCGGCACAGCAACGGTTGATTTCCACCACCGATGCCAAAGGCGTGATCAACTACTGCAACGACGCTTTCGTCGAAATCAGTGGGTTCTCCCGTGAAGAGCTGATCCGTGCGCCGCACAATGTGGTCCGTCACCCCGACGTCCCGTCGGCGGTCTTCGCGCATATGTGGGGCACATTAAAACAAGGCCTGCCATGGATGGGCATTGTCAAGAATCGCTGCCAGAACGGTGACCACTACTGGGTCAACGCCTACGTGACCCCGGTGTTCGAAGGCAACCAGGTGATCGGCTACGAGTCGGTGCGGGTCAAGCCCACCGCCGAGCAGATCCGCCGCGCCGAGACCCTGTACCAGCGCATCAACCAGGGCAAGTCCGCCGTTCCCCAGCGTGACAAATGGCTGCCGGTGCTGCAGGACTGGCTGCCGTTCATTCTGGTCAGCCAACTGAGCTTCATGATCGGCGCCACCCTCAACTCGCAATGGGGCTTTGCCCTCGCTGCCGGCCTTTCGGTGCCCCTGGGCCTGCTCGGGTTGAGCTGGCAACAACGCGGCCTCAAACGTCTGTTGCGCCTCGCCGAGCAGACCACCTCCGACCCGCTGATCGCCCAGATGTACACCGACAGCCGTGGCGCCCAGGCGCGCCTGGAGATGTCGATCCTCAGCCAGGAAGCCCGCTTGAAAACCTGCCTGACCCGCCTTCAGGACACTGCCGAGCACCTGACCGAGCAGGCGCGCCAGTCTGACCAACTGGCCCACAACAGCTCCACGGGCCTGGAGCGTCAGCGCGTGGAAACCGAGCAGGTGGCCACCGCCGTCAACCAGATGGCCGCCACCACCCAGGAAGTGGCCAGCCACGTCCAGCGCACCGCAGACGCGACCCAGGAGGCCAACCGCCTGACCGGACGCGGCCGCGATATCGCCGGGGAAACCCGCGACGCCATCCAGCGCCTGTCGGTGGTGGTCGGGGAAACCGGCCTGACCGTGACCCAACTGGCCAAGGACAGCGACGAAATCGGCGGTGTGGTCGATGTGATCAAAGGCATTGCCGACCAGACCAACCTGCTGGCCCTCAACGCCGCCATTGAAGCGGCCCGCGCCGGCGAGATGGGCCGGGGTTTTGCAGTGGTGGCCGACGAAGTCCGGCAACTGGCGCAACGCACCAGCGAGTCGACCGGGCAAATCCACAGCCTGATCGCCAAGCTCCAGCAAACCGCCAGCACCGCCGTGCAAACCATGGAAGCCGGCCATCGCCAGGCAGAAGAAGGCGTGGCACGGGTCCTGGAAGCAGATCAGGCCCTGGTGGGCATCAGCGAGGCGGTGGCCAACATCACCGACATGACCACTCAGATCGCCGCCGCCACCGAGGAGCAGAGCGCCGTGGCCGAAGAAATCAGCCGCAACATCAGCAACATTTCCCATCTGGCCGACCAGACCTCGGAACAGGCGCAGAACTCGGCACTCCTCAGCGAAGAGCTGACCCGGACCGCGAATACCCAGTATTCGCTGGTGGAGCGCTTCAACCGCTGATTGCGATTGATCGCTACGGGGGATCGAGGTTAAGACAGTTGCTCCTACAGCGAGCGTTAGCTCGCCTACAGCTCTTGATCTTGATCCACCCAACTACCGCAAAAACTCCGCAATCCCCTGCGCAGCCGCCGCCAAATGCTGCTCATGACTAACCCCAGAAGCCTTCAGCGGCTTCAAGTCATGATCCGCTGCCACCAGCCACATCAGCTCGATGCAAGGCGCCAAGTCATAACCCTCCACCGTATCCCGATTGCCCAACCCATCCCGCTCACCCTGGACAATCAAGGTTCGGGTTGTTAATCCAGCCAAATGCTCCACTCGCGGCTTCTCCGGCTTACCCACTGGGTAAAACGGATACCCCAGGCACACCAACGCATCCGCACCCAACTCGTCCGCCAGCAAACTGGCCATCCGCCCGCCCATGGACTTGCCGCCAATGGCCAGGCGCCCAGCGACATGACGTCGCACCAGGCTATACACCTCTCGCCAGCACTCGAGCAGCTTCGGCGCCGGATTGGGGGGGCGCCGACCGCCGTCCAGGCGTCGCTGGGCCATGTAGGGAAACTCGAAGCGCAACACATTGACCCCGCGGGCAGCAAGGCGTGCAGCCATGTCACTCATCCAGGCGCTGTCCATCGGCGCACCCGCGCCATGGGCAAGAATCAGGGTCGCCACGGCCGGCGTCGAGGCACCATTCCACAGCCATCCCTGTTCACGCACACACCGCGCCCATTGATCCCCGTCAATACTGGCCTTGTGCTCTTTGTCCATGCTTGCCTCGCTTTTAATCTGCCTATAACTCCAGGCGAAGGGAGCGTTCGTGCCTTGCGCAGACGCCTTCACTTCGGCTGAACCGTGGATGGGGAACCATGAACACTTCTATAAGTACCGCCTATAACTACAAGGTGGTCCGCCAATTCGCCATTATGACGGTGGTCTGGGGCATCGTCGGCATGGGCCTCGGGGTTTTTCTCGCGGCTCAATTGGTCTGGCCTGAACTGAACTTCAATTTGCCGTGGACCAGCTTCGGTCGCCTGCGCCCGTTGCACACCAACGCGGTGATCTTCGCCTTTGGTGGCTGCGCGCTGTTTGCCGCCTCGTTCTACTCGGTCCAGCGCACTTGCCAGACGCAATTGTTCGCGCCAAAAATCGCCGCGTTCACCTTCTGGGGCTGGCAACTGGTGATCCTGCTGGCAGCCATCACCCTGCCGCTGGGCTACACCAGCTCCAAGGAATACGCCGAACTGGAATGGCCGATCGACATCCTGATCACCATCGTCTGGGTCGCCTACGCCATCGTGTTCTTCGGCACGCTGATGAAGCGCAAGACCAAGCACATCTACGTCGGCAACTGGTTCTTCGGTGCATTCATCATCACCGTGGCCATCCTGCACATCGTCAACAACCTGGAACTGCCGGTCAGCCTAACCAAGTCCTACTCGGTGTATGCCGGTGCGACCGATGCCATGGTCCAGTGGTGGTACGGCCATAACGCCGTAGGCTTCTTCCTCACCGCTGGCTTCCTCGGGATGATGTACTACTTCGTGCCGAAACAGGCCGAGCGCCCGGTGTACTCCTATCGCCTGTCGATCGTGCACTTCTGGGCCCTGATCACCCTGTACATCTGGGCTGGCCCGCACCACTTGCACTACACCGCGCTGCCGGACTGGGCTCAGTCGCTGGGCATGGTGATGTCACTGATTCTGCTGGCGCCGAGCTGGGGCGGCATGATCAACGGCATGATGACCCTCTCGGGGGCCTGGCATAAGTTGCGCAGCGACCCGATCCTGCGCTTCCTGGTGGTGTCCCTGGCGTTCTACGGCATGTCGACCTTCGAAGGGCCGATGATGGCCATCAAGACGGTCAACGCCCTCTCCCACTACACCGACTGGACCATCGGCCACGTACACGCCGGCGCACTCGGCTGGGTAGCGATGATCTCCATCGGCGCGCTGTACCACATGATCCCGAAAATCTTCGGCCGCGAGCAGATGCACAGCGTCGGTCTGATCAACGCGCACTTCTGGCTCGCCACCATCGGCACCGTGCTCTACATCGCCTCGATGTGGGTCAACGGCATCGCCCAGGGCCTGATGTGGCGCGCCGTCAACGAAGACGGGACCCTGACCTACTCCTTCGTGGAAACCCTGGTGGCCAGCCACCCAGGCTTCGTCGTACGCCTGGTCGGCGGGGCGATCTTCCTGAGCGGCATGTTCCTGATGGCCTACAACACCTGGCGCACCGTGCGTGAGGCCCAACCAGCCGAAGTCGCCGCCGCGGCGCAGATGGCCTGAGGAGTCCACCATGAAACACGAAACGATTGAAAAAAACGTCGGCCTGCTGCTGTTGCTGATGGTCTTTGCGGTGAGCATCGGCGGTCTGACGCAGATCGTCCCGCTGTTCTTCCAGGACGTCACCAACAAGCCGGTCGAAGGCATGAAGCCCTACACCGCGCTGCAACTGGAAGGCCGCGACATCTACATCCGCGAAGGCTGCGTGCAGTGCCACTCGCAGATGATCCGGCCGTTCCGCGCCGAGACCGAACGTTACGGCCACTACTCGGTAGCCGGAGAAAGCGTCTGGGACCACCCGTTCCTGTGGGGCTCCAAGCGTACCGGCCCGGACCTGGCCCGAGTCGGCGGTCGCTACTCCGATGACTGGCACCGTGCCCACCTGTACAACCCGCGCAACGTGGTACCGGAATCGAAAATGCCGGCCTATCCATGGCTGGTCACCCAGGCCGTGGACAGCAGCAACACCGAAACCAAGCTCAAGGTCATGCGCACCCTGGGCGTGCCCTACACCGACGAGGACATCGCCGGGTCAGTCGCCACGCTCAAGGGCAAGACCGAGATGGACGCCCTGGTCTCCTACCTGCAAGTGCTCGGCACTGCGATCAAGAGCAAGAGGTGAGCCATGCCCTATGAAATATTGAGCGTAATCAGCACTGGAATGATCCGCGGCCTGGGCACCGTCGTGGTGTTCGTGGCCTTTATCGGCCTGACCCTGTGGGTGTTCAACAGCAAGCGCAGCGCGCAATTCGCCGAAGCCCGCCTGCTGCCGTTTGCCGATGAACCCCTGGCCGAAGACGCCAGCACTCAAGAACCTGCAACAAGGAGTACCCGGCCATGACCACCTTCTGGAGTACGTGGATCTGCGTACTGACCATCGGCAGCCTGATCGGCCTGACCTGGCTGCTGGTCGGCACCCGCAAGGGTGAGACCAAGGGCAGTGTCGACCAGACCATGGGCCATGCCTTCGACGGCATCGAGGAATATGACAACCCGCTGCCCCAGTGGTGGTTCCTGCTGTTCGCCGGGACACTGGTGTTTGCCGTGGGCTACCTGATCCTCTACCCGGGCCTGGGCAACTGGAAAGGCGTCCTGCCGGGCTATCAGGACGGTTGGACCCAGACCAAGGAATGGGACAAGGAAATGGCCAAGGCCGATGCCAAGTTTGGGCCGATCTTCGCCAAATTTGCAGCCATGCCCGTGGAAGAAGTGGCCAAGGACCCACAAGCACTGAAGATGGGCGGACGCCTGTTCGCCTCCAACTGCTCGGTGTGCCACGGCTCGGATGCCAAGGGTGCCTTCGGCTTCCCCAACCTGGCGGACAGCGACTGGCGCTGGGGCGGCAGCGCGCAAGCGATCAAGACCACCATCATGGGTGGGCGGATGGCAGCGATGCCGGCCTGGGGTGAAGTCCTGGGGGATGCCGGGGTGAAAAACGTCGCGGCCTATGTGCGCCACGAACTCGCCGGCCTGCCATTGCCAGCGGACAGCGGTGCCGACCTGGCCGCTGGACAGCAAGCGTACAGCACCACGTGCGTAGCCTGTCACGGCGCCAATGGCCAGGGCATGGAGCTGATGGGCGCGCCAAACCTGACGCACCCGGCGGGGTTCATCTACGGCACCAGCCTGGCCCAGTTGCAACAGACCATTCGCCATGGTCGCCAGGGCCACATGCCGGCGCAGAACGAACTGCTCGGCAATGACAAAGTGCAATTGCTGGCGGCGTACGTCTACAGCCTCTCCCACGGCACCAGCGCCCAGCCGCTGCAGGCCGATAGCAAAAGCGAATAACTCGCAACCGCATTACTGTCGCACCTTCCTGGTGCGACAGCTCCCTCCCTCTTTGCGACGCATTGTCGCACCCTCAAAAGGTCTGCCTTTGCGTCCGGCAGATTCGGGTCTAAGCTTGCTGCCAAGCGGACTGGCAAAGGCTGGTCACAGGTCAACCGTTGAGGATGGGTTCGACGTTTCGGTTCGATGAAAGGCCGCAAAGGCCGGTAGATACCGGCTGTCGTCCAAGTTGCCGTCTGTCACCTGCACGCCTCGTTTGAACACACCCAGTTACAACTGACCCGACCCCCTCGCCTCTTTCCTCTGCCGGGACATTTTCCCCCTGGGCAAATTTGTCCCTACGCGGCGCATGGAAAGGCCGCAGAATCAGCTTTTGAAAGCATTGACGCAGGTCATGGCGCGTTGCAATGACCCCCCGCTTTCTCCATACTTGCGGCCGATTTTTATCCCTAATAAAACACCCAAACCGTGGAACCTTAGAATGAGCACAGCAATCAGTCCGACTGCTTATAACTATAAGGTAGTCCGCCAGTTCGCCATCATGACGGTGGTCTGGGGGATCCTTGGCATGGGGCTCGGTGTCTTCATCGCCTCGCAACTGGTCTGGCCGGAGTTGAACTTCGGTCTGCCATGGACGAGCTTTGGACGCCTGCGCCCACTGCACACCAACCTGGTGATCTTTGCCTTCGGTGGTTGTGCATTGTTTGCCACTTCTTATTACGTCGTGCAGCGAACCTGCCAAACGCGACTGATTTCCGACAGCCTCGCGGCCTTCACCTTCTGGGGTTGGCAAGCGGTGATCGTCGGCGCGATTGTTACCTTGCCGCTGGGTTACACCACCACCAAGGAATACGCGGAACTGGAATGGCCTCTGGCTATCCTGCTGGCTATCGTCTGGGTTACCTACGGTCTGGTGTTCTTCGGCACCATCACCAAGCGTAAGACCAAGCACATCTACGTCGGTAACTGGTTCTACGGTGCCTTCATCGTCGTGACGGCGATGCTGCACATCGTCAACCACGCCTCCCTGCCGGTCAGCTTCTTCAAGTCCTACTCGGCCTATGCCGGTGCGACCGATGCCATGATCCAGTGGTGGTACGGCCACAACGCGGTAGGTTTCTTCCTGACCACCGGCTTCCTGGGGATGATGTACTACTTCGTGCCGAAACAGGCCGAGCGTCCGATCTACTCGTATCGCCTGTCGATCGTGCACTTCTGGGCCCTGATCACCCTGTACATCTGGGCAGGCCCGCACCACCTGCACTACACCGCACTGCCGGACTGGGCTCAGTCCCTGGGCATGGCGATGTCGATCATCCTGCTGGCCCCGAGCTGGGGCGGCATGATCAACGGCATGATGACCCTGTCGGGCGCCTGGCATAAGCTGCGCACCGACCCGATCCTGCGCTTCCTGGTGGTGTCCCTGGCGTTCTACGGCATGTCGACCTTCGAAGGCCCGATGATGGCCATCAAGACCGTCAACTCGCTGTCGCACTACACCGACTGGACCATCGGCCACGTACACGCCGGTGCCTTGGGCTGGGTAGCGATGATCTCGATCGGCGCGATCTACCACATGATCCCGAAACTGTTCGGTCGTGCGCAGATGCACAGCACCGGCCTGATCAACACGCACTTCTGGCTCGCGACCATCGGTACCGTGCTCTACATCGCTTCGATGTGGGTCAACGGCATCACCCAGGGTCTGATGTGGCGTGCAATCAACGACGACGGCACCCTGACCTACTCGTTCGTTGAAGCGCTGCAAGCCAGCCACCCGGGCTTTATCGTTCGCGCCCTGGGCGGTGCATTCTTCGCTAGCGGCATGCTGTTCATGGCCTACAACGTATTCCGTACCGTACGTGCCTCGAACCCGGCAGAAGCCAAAGCCGCCGAACAGATTGCTGTAGTTGGAGCTCACTGATGAAGCATGAAGCAGTCGAGAAGAATATTGGCCTGCTGGCCTTCTTCATGGTCATCGCCGTCAGCATCGGCGGCCTGACCCAGATCGTCCCGCTGTTTTTCCAGGATGTCACCAACAAGCCGGTCGAAGGCATGAAGCCACGTACCGCCCTTGAACTGGAAGGCCGCGACGTCTACATCGCCAACGGTTGTGTCGGCTGCCACTCGCAGATGATCCGTCCGTTCCGCGCTGAAACCGAACGTTATGGCCACTACTCGGTAGCCGGTGAAAGCGTCTGGGACCACCCATTCCTGTGGGGCTCCAAACGTACCGGTCCGGACCTGGCCCGAGTCGGCGGTCGTTACTCCGATGACTGGCAGCGTGCGCACTTGTACAACCCGCGCAACGTAGTGCCTGAGTCGAAAATGCCGGCCTACCCGTTCCTCGTGGAAAACAAGCTCGACGGCAAAGACACCGCGAAGAAAATGGAAGTCTTGCGCACGCTCGGCGTCCCTTACACCGACGAAGACATCGCCGGCGCCAAGGATGCTGTGAAGGGCAAAACCGAAATGGACGCGCTGGTGGCCTATCTGCAAGGCCTGGGCACCATCATCAAAAGCAAACGGTGATTTAGATGGATATCGGGATGATTCGTGGCCTGGGCACCGTTGTCGTGATGGTTGCCTTTATCGGTCTGGCCTTGTGGGTGTTCAGCCCCAAGCGCAAATCCGAGTTTGAAGACGCGACCTTGCTGCCTTTCGCGGATGATCCCGAAGCCATCAAGCACGTCGAGCAAGCTTCTAGGAGTAACAAAGAATGACTACGTTCTGGAGTCTGTACGTCACAGTCCTCAGTCTGGGTACCATCTTCGCCCTGACCTGGCTGCTGCTGTCGACCCGCAAGGGCCAGCGCAGCGAACAGACAGATGAGACGGTTGGCCACTCCTTCGACGGGATCGAGGAGTACGACAACCCGCTGCCGAAATGGTGGTTCATGCTGTTCGTCGGCACCATCGTCTTCGCCCTCGGCTACCTGGTTCTGTACCCGGGCCTGGGCAACTGGAAAGGCCTGCTGCCGGGTTACAGCTACCTCGATAACGAGAAGCAGACCCCGTTCGCCAACGGCCAGTCCGGCTGGACCGGCGTTCACGAGTGGGAAAAGGAAATGGCCAAGTCGGACGCCAAGTTCGGTCCGATCTTCGCCAAGTTTGCTGCCATGCCGATCGAAGAAGTCGCCAAGGACCCACAAGCCCTGAAGATGGGTGGCCGCCTGTTCGCCTCCAACTGCTCGGTTTGCCACGGCTCCGACGCCAAGGGCGCTTATGGCTTCCCGAACCTGACCGACGCCGACTGGCGCTGGGGCGGTTCGCCAGCGGAAATCAAGGCCACCATCCTGGGCGGTCGTCACGCCGTGATGCCAGCCTGGGCTGAAGTGATCGGTGAACAAGGTGTCAGCGACGTGGCTGCCTATGTCCTGACCAACCTCGATGGCCGCAAACTGCCAGAAGGCAGCAAAGCCGACCCGGTTGCCGGCCAGAAGCTGTTCGCCGCCAACTGCGTGGCCTGTCACGGCCCTGCGGGCAAAGGCACGCCAGCCATGGGCGCACCTGACCTGACTCACCCGGGCGCGTTCATCTACGGTTCGAGCTTCGCTCAACTGCAGCAGACCATCCGTTACGGCCGTCAGGGCCAGATGCCTGCGCAAGAGCAAATGCAGGGTAACGACAAGGTTCACCTGCTGGCCGCTTACGTCTACAGCCTGTCGCACAGCGAGAAGGCAGCGGACGCCGAGTAAGGCAAACGCTTGATGCAACAACAAACGGCCCCGTCAGTCACCTGACGGGGCCGTTTGTTTTGTGGGGGCCGCCGCCCCTCAATACCGCACGTCTATCACCGACTCGACCTGACGACTGGGCCAGTTGTTGCCTTTGACGCGATGAATCGTCAGCGATTGGCGATCCGCCGCAAAACTGGCGATCAGGTAGCTCTGCTGTGAAGCCGAACCACTGAGAAACACCGGCACCCGACCGAACTCACCGGTCGCATTCCAGTACCGCCCCGAGTAGTCGTGATAGTGCCCGGCAAACACCGCCGTGACCTTGTAGGTCTCGATCATGGTTCTGAACCGGGTAATCTGCTGTTCGCTGCCGGCCCATCCCCGCGGCTTGTGCAGGTTGAGAATAATGATTCGACCCTGCTCCCGAGCCTTCTTCAGGTCGCCTTCGAGCCAGTCCAGCGCATCGTTGATTTCGAACGCCTTGGGGCTTATGAGGGGCACTCCGGAGCTGAAGTTCGCCGAATAGGTCGGCTCGTTGTGCAACTGCACCAAGTGCACATCACCCAGATTGCGTGAATACGCCAGGCTGCCGTAATAGATCTCGGTGCGCCCCGCGACCCGCACGCCGAAGTCCAGGCTGTCGACCTTGCCCCAGTAACGCTGCTTGAACGCCTCGATACTGTCGGCCGCACAGCTGTTGAGAAAACAATCGTCCACGTTGTTTTCGTAGTCGTGATTGCCCAGCCCGTAGTCGTAGAGTCCCTCCAGCCTCGCGTCAAGGATGGGCATCAGTGCCGAGCGTTGCCAGCCATGACCAAAGGCGGTGAGATCGCCATTGATCATCACCGGCACCCGCTGGGCACCCCCAAAGTTCCTGCGGAAATCGGCAATGTCGGCGTATTGGCTATCGATCAACCATTTCGAGCGGCTGTCGCGCTGTGAGTCTGATTCAGGCGAGCCGTCATCGGAGCTTTCGGTCCAGGGATACTGGGGGTCGGAGGTAAAGACCAGGTGCCTAGGTGATTCAGTCACCTGCGCACTGAATGCGCCGGGCGCCCAACAGAAGAGCCCGAGCACGGCGGCTAACTTGTAACAATTAATGAGCTTCATAAAATTCCATTTTCATAAAGGGCTAAGGTGAGTGAGCCAGGTCGATCCTGGCTCGCCACCAACTTACTGCCCCTTGGGAAAATGAAACAAACCCCCGGCTGCACTTAATCAAGTGCCGATGTTTCAACGCTGATGGCAACGCTACTGGCCAGGCACGAGGATCGGGAGGGGAAAATCGTCCATACTGAACAAGTCAATTGACCTGCATCATGATTTGTTACATTTGCTACACCATCCACCCTCTTTTCCCAACGCGACCAAAGGTCGCACCCTTGCGCTAGAGCTTCAGGCGTATCATTGCGCCACTGCAACAGCCTTTTTGACCGCGGTCGGCATGTACTGACCGAGGCATTTTTCCACTGCCGTGGGATGCAATGATGAGCAATCAGATTCCGGTACACGACGTTACTCCGCCTGCCAAGAACGCGAACAACAGCGTCGACCTTTACGCCTCACGAGAAAAAATCTACACCCGCGCCTTCACCGGCCTGTTCCGCAATCTGCGGATGATGGGGGGTGCCGGCCTGTTCCTGCTGTATTTCGGTACGGTGTGGCTGAACTGGGGCGGCCACCAGGCGGTGTGGTGGAACCTGCCGGAGCGTAAGTTCTTCATTTTCGGCGCCACCTTCTGGCCGCAGGACTTCATCCTGCTCTCGGGCCTGCTGATCATTGCCGCCTTCGGCCTGTTCTTCATTACCGTGTACGCCGGACGTATCTGGTGCGGCTATACCTGCCCGCAGAGCGTCTGGACCTGGATCTTCATGTGGTGCGAGAAGGTCACCGAAGGCGACCGCAACCAACGCATCAAGCTGGACAAGGCGCCGATGAGCGCCAACAAGCTCCTGCGCAAGTTCAGCAAACACAGCCTGTGGCTGCTGATCGGCTTCGTCACTGGCATGACCTTCGTCGGCTATTTCTCGCCGATTCGCGAGCTGGTCATCGACTTTTTCACCGGCCAGGCCGATGGCTGGTCGTACTTCTGGGTCGGCTTCTTCACCCTCGCCACCTACGGCAACGCTGGCTGGCTGCGCGAGCAGGTGTGCATTTACATGTGCCCGTACGCACGCTTCCAGAGTGTGATGTTCGACAAGGACACGCTGATTGTTTCCTACGACCCGCGCCGTGGCGAAGCCCGTGGCCCGCGCAAGAAAGGCGTGGACTACAAGGCTCAGGGCCTGGGTGACTGCATCGACTGCACCATGTGCGTACAGGTGTGCCCGACCGGCATCGACATCCGCGACGGCCTGCAGATCGAGTGCATCGGCTGTGCGGCGTGCATCGACGCCTGCGACAGCATCATGGACAAGATGGACTACCCCCGCGGCCTGATCAGCTACACCACCGAGCACAACCTGTCCGGGCAGAAAACCCATAAACTGCGGCCGCGCCTGATCGGCTATGCGCTGGTGCTGCTGGCGATGATCAGCCTCCTGGTGACCGCGTTCTTCATGCGCCCACTGGTGGGTTTCGACGTCAGCAAGGACCGCGTGCTGTACCGCGAGAACGCCGAAGGGCGGATCGAGAACGTCTACAGCCTCAAAGTCATGAACAAGGACCAGCGCGACCATACTTACCTGCTGGAAGCCGCCGGCCTGCCGGACCTCAAGCTGCAAGGCAAGCGTGAGATCAAGGTCGCCGCAGGGGAGATTGTCAGCATGCCGGTCGAGTTATCGAGTGCACCGGAACAACTGCCGTCGAGCACCAACGAGGTGAAGTTCATCCTCAAGGATGCCGACGACGACAGCGTCCACGTTGAAGCCAAGAGCCGATTCATCGGCCCACAAATTCGTTGAGAGAAGTCATCATGCCTGCAGCAAATGCCACCAGCCCTTGGTACAAGCACCTCTGGCCCTGGATCATCATCGCGATCCTGGCCTGTTCGGTGACGCTGACCCTGTCGATGGTGACCATCGCGGTGAACAACCCGGACAACCTGGTCAATGACAATTACTACGAGGCCGGCAAAGGCATCAACCGCTCCCTGGACCGCGAACTGCTGGCCCAGACCCTGCTGCTGCGCGCCAGCGTGCACCTGGACGGGGTCACCGGCGAAGTCGACCTGCACCTGACCGGCAACAGCCAGCCCAAGACACTGGAGCTGAACCTGATCTCGCCGACCCAGCCAGAGAAAGACCGCAAGATCACCCTGACCCGCAGCGAAACCGAACAAGGCCGCTACATTGGCCAGTTGACCGACAAGGTCGAAGGCCGCCGGTTCGTGGAGTTGCTGGGCAGCCAGGACGATCACATCTGGCGCATGTTCGAGGAAGAACAAGTCAGCCACGACAAGGACATGCTGCTGGGTGACGAACCGCTGCAAGGCGCGGAAGACCTGAAGAACTAAACACTGCGCTTCGCGCATTCGCGGGCAAGCCCGCTCCCACAGTTGATCCGCGGTCGGGCAGCCCACCAACGATCCCTGTGGGAGCGGGCTTGCCCGCGAAGAGGCCCTATCCGACGATAGCGATCCAGCGGTACTAGTGATTACTCCATGACCACCATCCCAACCCCCTGCTACCACTGCGCCCTGCCCGTCCCGCCCGGCAGCCGGTTTACCGCCGTGATTCTCGGCGAAACCCGCGAGCTCTGCTGCCCGGGGTGCCAGGCGGTGGCCGAAGCGATCGTCGCCGGCGGCCTGGAGCATTACTACAGCCACCGCAGCGAAGCCTCGGCCAACCCCGAAGCCTTGCCGGTGCAGCTAGTGGACGAGTTGGCGCTGTATGACCGTGCCGACGTGCAAAAACCCTTCGTCCGCCACGACGGCGACCTGGCCGAGACCACCTTGCTGATGGAAGGCATCAGTTGCGCGGCCTGTGGCTGGCTGATCGAGAAGCACCTGCGTGGCCTGCCCGCCGTGGCCGAGGCGCGGCTGAACCTGTCGAACCATCGCCTGCACGTGCGCTGGGTCGATAGCCAGTTGCCGCTGAGTCAGTTGCTCAGCGAACTGCGCCACATCGGCTACGCCGCCCACCCCTACCAGGCCGACCGTGCCAGCGAGCAACTGGCCAGCGAAAACCGCCTGGCCCTGCGCCAACTGGGTGTGGCCGGCCTGCTGTGGTTCCAGGCGATGATGGCGACCATGGCCACCTGGCCGGAATTCAACATCGACCTGAGCCCCGAACTGCACACCATCCTGCGCTGGGTCGCGCTGTTCCTGACCACGCCGATTGTGTTCTACAGCTGCGCGCCGTTCTTCAAAGGGGCGATGCGCGACCTGCGCACCCGCCACCTGACCATGGACGTATCGGTCTCGCTGGCCATTGGCGGCGCCTACCTGGCGGGCATCTGGACCTCGATCACCGGCACTGGCGAACTGTATTTCGACGCGGTCGGCATGTTCGCCCTGTTCCTGCTGGCCGGGCGCTACCTGGAACGCCGGGCCCGGGAGCGTACAGCGGCGGCCACCGCGCAACTGGTGAACCTGTTGCCGGCTTCCTGCCTGCGCCTGAGTAGCGATGGCCAGAGCGAGCGGATCCTGCTGAGCGAATTGCGCCTGGGCGACCGGGTACTGGTGCATCCCGGCGCGATCCTGCCGGCCGACGGGCGGATTCTCGACGGCCAGTCGAGCGTCGATGAGTCGCTGCTGACCGGCGAATACCTGCCCCAGGCCCGGACCCGTGGCGATGCGGTCACCGCAGGCACCCTGAATGTCGAGGGCGCGCTGACCGTCGAAGTCCTGGCCCTGGGCCAGGACACGCGCCTGTCAGCCATCGTTCGCCTGCTGGAGCGGGCCCAGGCGGAAAAACCACGGCTGGCGGAGATCGCCGACAAAGCCGCGCAGTGGTTCCTCCTGTTGTCACTGGTGGCCGCCGTGGCGATCGGCCTGCTCTGGTGGCAACTGGACCCGTCCCGGGCGTTCTGGATCGTCCTGGCGATGCTGGTGGCCACCTGCCCGTGCGCGTTGTCGCTGGCCACGCCCACCGCCCTGACTGCCGCCACCGGCACCCTGCACAAGCTCGGCCTGTTGCTGACCCGCGGCCATGTGCTGGAGGGCCTGAACCAGATCGACACGGTGATTTTCGACAAGACCGGCACCCTCACCGAGGGACGCCTGGCCTTGCGCGCGATCCGCCCCCTGGCCAGTCTCGACAGCGACCAGTGCCTGGCGCTTGCCGCCGCCCTGGAAAACCGTTCCGAACACCCGATTGCCCGCGCATTCGGCCGCGCGCCACTGGCCGCCGAAGAAGTCCTCAGCAGCCCGGGCCTGGGCCTCGAGGGGCGAGTCGGCGAGCAGCGCCTGCGCATCGGCCAGCCGGCTTTCGTCTGTGCACTGAGCGGTTGTGCCGTGCCGGCCATGCCTGAAGAAGCCGGGCAGTGGCTGCTACTGGGCGATGCCCATGGCGCGCTGGCCTGGCTGGTCCTCGATGACCGCCTGCGCAGTGACGCACCCGCCCTGCTCGCCGCCTGCAAGGCCCGGGGCTGGCGTACGCTGCTGCTGTCTGGCGACAGTTCGCCGATGGTCGCCAGCGTGGCCGCCGAACTGGGCATCGATGAAGCCCGGGGCGGCCTGCGCCCGGACGACAAGCTGCAGGTGCTCAAGCAATTGCAGGAGCAAGGCCACAAGGTGTTGATGCTCGGCGACGGAGTCAATGATGTACCGGTGCTGGCTGCCGCCAACATCAGCGTGGCCATGGGCTCGGCCACTGACCTGGCAAAAACCAGTGCCGATGCGGTGTTGCTGTCCAACCGCCTGGACGCCCTGGTGCAAGCCTTCAGCCTGGCCCGCCGGACCCGCCGGGTAATCATCGAGAACCTGCTGTGGGCTGGGCTGTACAATGGCCTCATGTTGCCCTTCGCGGCCCTCGGCTGGATCACTCCGGTGTGGGCTGCGGTCGGCATGTCCATCAGTTCATTGACCGTGGTGCTCAATGCCCTGCGCCTGACTCGCCTGCCGAGCGCGCCCGCAAGCACCCCGCCACACACCCGCGCGCTGCCGGCCTGAGCCTCGCGCGCATGGAGTCCCGATGCCAGCTCTCTACGTGATGATCCCGGCGGCACTGCTGATCGTCGCCATCGCTATCTACATCTTCTTCTGGGCGGTCGACAGCGGTCAGTACGACGACCTCGACGGCCCGGCCCACAGCATCCTGTTCGACGACCAGGATCCGAACCACCAGGCGGCGATCAACGAAGCCGACGGCCACCCGACGGATCCGGCCAAGCCGACCGACAAGACCCCTCCCCATGCTTGAGTTGGCCCCCCTGCTGGTTTCGGCACTGATCCTCGGGCTGCTCGGTGGCGGCCACTGCCTGGGCATGTGTGGCGGGCTGATGGGGGCGCTGACCCTGGCGATCCCCAAGGAACAACGCAGTCGGCGTTTTCGCCTGCTGCTGGCGTACAACCTCGGGCGGATTCTCAGCTACGCCACCGCCGGCCTGCTGATCGGCCTGGCGGGGTGGGCCGTGGCCAATAGTCCGGCGGCGATGTTCATGCGCATCCTCGCCGGCCTGCTGCTGATTGCCATGGGCCTGTACCTCGCGGGCTGGTGGAGCGGCCTGACCCGCATCGAAGGCCTGGGACGAGGCCTGTGGCGCCATATCCAGCCAGTGGCCAGCCGTTTGCTGCCGGTATCAAGCCTGCCGCGCGCCTTGCTGCTGGGCGCCCTGTGGGGCTGGCTGCCGTGTGGGCTGGTGTACAGCACCCTGCTATGGTCCGCCAGCCAGGGCAATGCGCTGGACAGCGCGCTGCTGATGCTCGCCTTTGGCCTCGGCACCTGGCCGGTGCTGTTGGCCACCGGGCTGGCGGCCGAGCGGGTCACCGCCCTGTTGCGCAAGCGCAGCGTGCGCATGACCGGTGGCCTGCTGGTGATCCTGTTTGGCATCTGGACCCTGCCGGGGCCGCATCAGCACTGGCTAATGGGGCACTGAACAAGGCGCCTGCTGCGCCCGTTGATGCAAGTCAACATGCCCACATGGGCAACCCCCTAGACTCGCTGACATTGCTAGCCTATCCGGGGAATGCCCGCATGCTCGACGCCATTCGTTGGGACACAGATCTGATCCGCCGTTACGACCTGGCGGGACCTCGCTACACCTCCTACCCGACCGCGGTGCAATTCCACAGCCAGGTTGGCTCCTTCGACCTGTTCCACGCCCTGCGCGAGAGCCGCAAGGCCCAGCGGCCATTGTCGCTGTACGTGCATGTGCCGTTCTGCGCGAACATCTGCTACTACTGCGCCTGCAACAAGGTCATCACCAAGGACCGTGGTCGCGCGCTGCCGTACCTGCAACGCCTGGAGCAGGAAATCCAGCTGGTGGCCTGCCACCTGGACCCACAGCAGAAAGTCGAGCAACTGCACTTCGGTGGCGGCACCCCGACCTTCCTCAGCCACGACGAACTGCGCCAGTTGATGGCGCAACTGCGCAAGCACTTCAACCTGCTGGACGATGATTCCGGCGACTACGGGATCGAGATCGACCCACGCGAGGCCGACTGGTCGACCATGGGCCTGCTGCGCGAGCTGGGGTTCAACCGGGTCAGCATCGGCCTGCAGGACCTGGACCCGGCGGTGCAACGGGCGGTCAATCGCCTGCAGAGCCTGGAAGAGACCCGGGCGGTGATCGATGCGGCGCGCACCCTGCAATTCCGTTCGATCAACATCGACCTGATCTACGGCCTGCCCAAGCAGACCGCGGAAAACTTCGCCCGCACCGTCGAGGAAGTCATCAGCCTGCAGCCGGACCGGCTCTCGGTGTTCAACTACGCCCACTTGCCCGAGCGCTTCATGCCGCAGCGCCGGATCAACAGCAGCGACCTGCCCGCCCCGGCAGAAAAACTGCAGATGCTGCAGCGCACCATCGAGCAATTGACCGCCGCCGGTTATCGCTACATCGGCATGGACCACTTCGCCCTGCCCGACGATGAACTGGCCATCGCCCAGGAAGAAGCCACCCTGCAGCGCAACTTCCAGGGCTACACCACTCACGGCCATTGCGACCTGATTGGCCTGGGGGTCTCGGCCATCAGCCAGATCGGCGACCTGTATTGCCAGAACAGCAGCGATCTGAGCGAGTACCAGAATGCCCTCGCCAGCTCCCAACTGGGCACCAGCCGTGGCCTGGTCTGCACTCAGGATGACCGAATCCGGCGGGCGGTGATCCAACAGCTGATCTGCAATTTCCATCTGCAGTTCGCCACCATCGAGCAGCAGTTCAACCTCGACTTTCGTGGTTACTTTGGTGAGCTCTGGCCGCAATTGCAGGCCATGGCGAGCGACGGCCTGATTGAGCTCGATAGCGAAAAAATCCTGGTGCTGCCGGCCGGGCGCCTGCTGGTGCGTTCGGTCTGCATGGTGTTCGACGTCTACCTGGAACAGCAGAACCGCCAGCGCTTTTCACGCGTCATTTGACGACGTTACGGACAAATAACCTGCGCTAAGTTGCCGCAGTCTGGTCTCCAGGTCCTCCCGTGGGGTACCCTTACGTCTTATGTGTGTTTTTTCCCACAAGGATCTAAGAAATGTCCGAGCCAGTTAAACTGCGCGCTCACAGCCAGGCTCACTGCAAGGATTGCAGCCTGGCCCCCCTCTGCCTTCCGCTATCGCTGAATCTGGAAGACATGGATGCGCTGGACGACATCGTGAAACGGGGCCGCCCGCTGAAAAAAGGCGAGTTCCTGTTCCGTCAGGGCGACCGATTCGATTCGGTCTTTGCCGTGCGTTCCGGTGCCCTGAAGACCTTCAGCCTCAGCGACGGCGGTGAAGAGCAGATCACCGGCTTCCACTTGCCGAGTGAACTGGTCGGCCTGTCGGGCATGGACACCGAATCCCACCCGGTGTCCGCCCAGGCGCTGGAAACCACTTCGGTGTGCGAAATCCCTTTCGAGCGTCTCGATGAACTGGCCCTGCAACTGCCGCAGTTACGCCGTCAGTTGATGCGGGTGATGAGCCGCGAAATTCGCGACGACCAGCAAATGATGCTGTTGCTGTCGAAGAAGACCGCGGACGAGCGGATTGCCACCTTCCTGGTCAACCTCTCGGCGCGTTTCCGCGCACGCGGGTTCTCGGCCAACCAGTTCCGCCTGAGCATGTCGCGCAACGAAATCGGCAACTACCTGGGTCTGGCGGTGGAAACCGTGTCCCGGGTGTTCACCCGCTTTCAGCAGAACCAGTTGATCGCCGCCGAGGGCAAGGAAGTGCACATCCTCGACCCGATCCAGCTGTGCGCGCTGGCGGGCGGCTCCGTCGAAGGCTGACCCGGCACGGTCGGTCGAGCGCAGCTGCTCGGCCGCCGTTATACTGCTGCATTTGCAGCCTGCCAGGACCTCTCGACGATGCTCATCGACGCCTTCGACATCAAATCCCTGATCCGCCCCGTGATCGACTTTCCCAAGCCTGGCGTGATCTTTCGCGACATCACCCCGTTGTTCCAGTCACCCAAGGCCCTGCGCCTGGTGATGGACAGCTTTGCCCATCGTTATGTCGAAGCCGACTTCACCCACATCGGCGCGATGGATGCCCGTGGTTTCCTGATCGGCTCGGTGCTGGCCTATCAACTGAACAAACCCCTGGTGCTGTTTCGCAAGCAAGGCAAGCTGCCGGCCGACGTGCTGGCCGAGGGTTACCAGACCGAGTACGGCGAAGCCTTCCTCGAAGTCCACGCCGACAGCCTGTGCGAAGGCGACTCGGTGCTGATGTTCGATGACCTGATCGCCACTGGCGGCACCCTGATTGCCGCGGCCAACCTGGCCCGGCGCATGGGAGCGAAGATTTTCGAAGCGGCGGCGATCATCGACCTGCCAGAACTGGGCGGCTCCCAGCGCCTGGAAGACATGGGCATCCCGACGTTCTGCCTGACGCAGTTTGCCTTGTCCGAACAGTAGGCGGTGTCGGTGCTGACGCTATCGCGAGCAGGCTCGCTCCACACAGATTTGGGGGTGACTGCGATATCTGCGCCTGCGGAGAGAGAATCTGCTTGGGTGGTGACCTCTGGGCCGACCGGGATTTGGATTAGAGCGAGTACATATCCATTCTTGCTGTAACGGCTGATAGGGGTTCCGCCCGGCCCGCTCCCACAGGAGGCCTGTGGGTGGCCAGATCACACTGTGGCAGCTAGCCTGTTAGCGATGAGGCTAGCCGCCATAGCGCAATCTACAGCCCCATCTGCTTGCTGATGATCTCGTTCATCACCTCCCGCGTGCCGCCGCCAATGGACAGGATGCGGTTATCGCGGTACAGGCGCTCCACCAGGCTGTCACGCATATAGCCCAGGCCGCCGAGGATCTGCACCGCGTCGTGGGTGATGCGATCCGCGGTGTCGGTGGCGAAGTTCTTGGCCATGGAAATTTCCTTGATCACACTCTGCCCGGCGGCCATTTTTGCCGCCTGGCGATAGGTGAACTCCCGGGACACCTCCAGCGCCGTGGCCATTTCCGCCAGGCGATGCTTGAGCACCTGGAACTTGCCAATGGGCTTGCCGAACGCTTCGCGCTGGCGGGCCCACTTCAGACTCTCTTCAAGCGCCAGTTGCGCGGTCATGTTGGCCATCAGCGCCAACGCCAGGCGCTCACTCTGAAAGTTGCCCATGATGCAGGCAAAGCCCATGTTCTCGGCACCGATCAGGTGGTCCACCGGTACTTTGCAATCGTCGAAGAACAACTCGGCGGTGTCCGAGGCCCACCACCCCATTTTCTTCAATTGGCGCCCAACGCTGAACCCCGGGGTGTCGCGCTCGATCAGCAACAAGCTGATGCCGCCGAACCCTGTATCGCCGGTGCGCACCGCCACCGTATAAAAGTCCGCGCGCACGCCGCTGGTGATAAAGGTTTTGCTGCCATTGACCCGGTAGTGATCACCGTCGCGCACGGCGCGGGTCTGCAGGTTGGCCACGTCGGAGCCGCCACTGGGCTCGGTGACCGCCAGCGCGCTGATCTTTGCGCCGCTGAGTACCTGCGGCACCACCCGCTCGCGCACCTCGGGCCGCGCCCACTTGACGATCGGTGGCAGTCCGATGTCCAGCGAACCCAGCCCGGCCACCAGCCCACCGGAGCCACAGCGCATCAGCTCTTCACTGGCGGCGATCTTGGCAAACAGGTCACCCTCGTGACTGCCACCCAGCGCTTCGGGGTAACCGATGCCCAGGATGCCCGCCGCGCCGGCCTTGAGGTAGAGCTCGCGAGGAAACCCTTCGGCCTCCTCCCACTGGTCGATGTCCGGGATGATCTCGCGCTCGACGAAACGTCTTACGCTATCGCGGACCAATTCATGGCTGGGATCGAAGTATTCCTGGAAGGCAGGCATCGGCGAACTCCACTGAAGGTTCAGCGAAGTTAACCGAGCGCTTGCTTGGTTTTCAACAGATTTGTGGCGATGTGGACTGCCGCAGGCGGCGATGTTTTACAACGCGATCGGCTTACGCCCGGCAAACGAATGCGCCAACGTGCCGCCATCCACCAGTTCCAACTCGCCCCCCAACGGTACCCCGTGGGCGATACGCGAGGTGATCAGGCCCTTGTTGCTGAGCAACTGGGCGATGTAGTGAGCGGTCGCTTCGCCTTCCACGGTCGGGTTGGTGGCGAGGATGATTTCGCTGAAGGTGCCGGCCTCTTCGATCCGCGCCAGCAATTGCGGAATGCCAATGGCTTCCGGCCCCAGGCCATCGAGCGGCGACAAATGGCCCTTGAGTACGAAGTAGCGTCCGCGAAAGCCGGTCTGCTCCACGGCATACACGTCCATCGGCCCCTCGACCACGCACAGCAGGCTGTCGTCGCGGCGGGGGTCGGAGCACTGCGGGCACAGTTCTTCTTCGGTCAGGGTGCGGCACAGGCGGCAATGGCCGACCCCTTCCATTGCCTGGCTCAAGGCCAACGCCAGCCGCGAGCCACCGCTGCGGTCGCGTTCGAGCAGTTGCAACGCCATGCGCTGGGCAGTTTTCTGGCCGACCCCAGGCAAGGTGCGCAGGGCGTCGATCAGTTGGCGAATCAAAGGGCTGAAGCTCATGGGCAAAGGTCCGACAAAACAACGAGACGCGGTTTATACCCGCGCCTCTGGCCAGCGTCAAATGCTCATCGGTCGGTCAGTCAGTCATTGGCCACCCGCACCACCAGCTTGCCGAAGTTGCGCCCCTCCAGCAGGCCGATAAAGGCCTCGGGCGCCTGCTCCAGGCCTTCGACCACGTCCTCGCGGAACTTCACCTTGCCGTCACGCACCCAGGGCGCCATGGCCTTGGCAAACTCGGAGTGGCGATCGCCATAGTCGTCGAACACGATAAACCCCTGCATCCTCACCCGCTTGGTCAGCAAGGTGCGCTGCAGCAGGGGCATGCGGTCCGGGCCCGGCGGCGCCTCTTGCGCGTTGTATTGGGCAATCAGGCCGCACACCGGGATCCGCGCCTTGGGATTGAGCAATGGCAGGACCGCGTCGAACACCTTGCCACCAACGTTTTCAAAGTAAATGTCGACACCCGCACCGCACGCCTGCGCCAGTTGTTCGGCAAAATCCGCACGCTTGTGATCGATGCAGGCATCAAAACCCAGCTCATCGACCACGTAGCGGCATTTATCCGCGCCACCGGCGACGCCGACCACCTTCAGCCCCTTGATCCGCGCCACCTGACCCACCACCGAGCCCACGGCGCCGGAAGCAGCCGCCACGACCAAGGTCTCCCCTTCCTTGGGCTGGCCGATGTCCATCAACCCCATGTAGGCGGTCATGCCCGGCATGCCGAGTACGCCCAGGGCCATGGATGGGCTGGGCAAGCCGGACGGCACCGGGATCAGGGCCCGACCGTCGCTGATGCTGTGGCTCTGCCAGCCAGTGGCACCGACCACCAGGTCACCTTCGTGGAATTTCGGGTTCAGCGAGCGCTCGACCCGGCTGACGGCACCACCGGTCATGACCTCGCCGATGGCCACCGGGGCGGCGTAGGACGGTGCGTCGCTCATGCGTCCGCGCATGTAGGGATCGAGCGACAGGTACAGGGTCTTGAGTAGCACCTGACCTTCGGCCAGGTCGGGCAAGGCTTCGCGCTCGAGCCGAAAGTTCTCCGGGGTCGGCGCGCCCACCGGGCGCGACACCAGCACGATGCGTTGGTTGAGGGTCAATGCGTCTGGCATGTGAGCGTCTCCTTGAGCGAAGGTTTAAGGGGCTATAGCAGCAGACCCTGGGAAACGGCCGGCGTTCGATGTTTTGCAGCGCACCCCGCGCACCAGAAACAAAAATGCCAGGCTAGGCGCCTGGCATTTTTTGTAGTCCATCCGACGCGTCAACGCGAATCAGAATGGCAGCTTCATGCCCGGTGGCAGTTGCATGCCGGCGGTCATGCCGGACATCTTGTCCTGGCTGTTGGCCTCGATCTTGCGCACGGCGTCATTGACCGCAGCCGCGAACACGGCTTCGAGCATCTCTTTGTCGTCTTCGCTCAGGCCTTCCACCAGGCTTGGGTCGATGGTCACGCGCTTGACGTCGTGACGACCGGTCATGACCACGGTGACCATATCGCCACCCGCTTTACCGGTGACTTCGGCGTTGGCCAGCTCTTCCTGCATCTTGGCCATTTTTTCCTGCATCTGCTGCGCCTGCTTCATCAGGCCGGCCATGCCACCTTTCATCATGGGAATCACCTCAAAAGTACGTGGATCAAAACGGTGCCCGGCCCAGTGGACCGGGCACCTTCAGTTTGTTAGCCCTGGCTGACCAGGGCCTCGACAGGTTCAATAGTATCGTTACGGATCACTGCGCCGAACTGTTGCATCATCTGCTGGATGAACGGATCGCCGTGGATCGAGTCCTCAGCCTCGCGCTGACGGTTGGCGCGCCGCCGGGACGATGCCTGGGCCGGGGTTTCCTGCTCGGGCTTGATCAGCTCGATGCTCACCGTCAGGGTGCGCTCCAGCAGCTGGTTCAGGGCATCGTTGAGTCGCCGTTGCTGGGTGGCGTTGAACAGCGCGCTGTGGGCCGGGTCCAGGTGCAGCAACCACTGGTCGCCGTCCACCGCGATCAGCGTGCAGTTGGCGGCGATGCTGCCGGTCATGCCGGAAATCGGCAGTTTCGGGAACAGCTCCAGCCACTGCAGGGCCAGGCCGGTGGCCGGCATCGCTGCGGGCTCCGGTTCCGGCGCAGGCGCAGGCTCGGCGGTGTGCTCGCTGGCCAGTTCATCAAGGTAGCTGTACGCCGAATCCATGTCTGGCTCGATGTAATCCTCGTCCAGCGGCGGCTCATCATCCAGGTCCATGTCTGGCGTGGCGGCGTCCACCTCGGCCACCGAAGGCTCGGGAATCGGCGCGGCGGCCCATTCCGGCGCATCCGGCACCACACTGTCGGGCACCGGCACGGGCATCGGGGTCAGGTCTGGCTGTTCGGCGACGGTCTCGAGCACCGGCTCGACCGCCGGTTGCAGCTCGGCGGCCGGCTCTACCGGGTCGTTCCAGGGCAGGTCGACGACCTCCTCGACAACGGCTGCCGGCTCAGGTGCGACGTACACCTCAGGTTCAGGCTCGACCACCGGCGCCACAGGCGCAGGGGTGGGTGCAGGTGCCGCAACAATCGGCGCAGCGGCCACGACCGGCGCAACAGGCAACGCGCCAGCCACTGAGTGAGCGGAATCAACTGTGGCCTGGCTGATCCCCACTGGCTTTAGCGGCTGCCTCGGCGCATCGGCGGTGTCTGCCGGGCGGAAAGCCAGCATCCGCAGCAGGACCATTTCAAAGCCGCCCCGCGGATCAGGGGCCAGCGGCAGATCGCGCCGACCAATCAGCCCCATCTGGTAATAGAACTGCACATCCTCGGCCGGCAAGGCCTGGGCCAGCGCCAACACCCGGTCGCGGTCGCCCTGACCGTTGTCGACACCTTCGGGCAGTGCCTGGGCAATCGCTACGCGGTGCAACACGTTGAGTATTTCCGAGAGCACGCCGTTCCAGTCAGGGCCTTGCTCGGCCAGGTGGCGGACGCCTTCGAGCAACGCCTTGGCGTCGCCTTCGATCAGCGCGTGCAGGACGTCGTAGACCTGGCCATGGTCGAGGGTGCCGAGCATGGCCCGCACGTCCGCTGCCATGACCTTGCCTTCACCGAAGGCAATCGCTTGGTCGGTGAGGCTCATGGCATCGCGCATCGAACCGTCGGCGGCGCGCCCGAGCAACCACAGGGCGTCGTCTTCGAACGGCACGTTCTCCACGCCCAGGACGTGGGTCAAGTGTTCGACCACGCGCTCAGGCGTCATGTTTTTCAGGGAGAACTGCAGGCAGCGCGACAAAATCGTTGCCGGAAGTTTCTGCGGGTCAGTGGTGGCCAGGATGAACTTGACGTAGGGCGGCGGCTCTTCGAGGGTTTTCAACAGCGCATTGAAGGAATGGCTGGAGAGCATGTGCACTTCGTCGATCAGGTAGACCTTGAAGCGCCCACGGCTCGGCGCGTACTGCACGTTGTCCAGCAGTTCGCGGGTGTCCTCGACCTTGGTCCGGCTCGCGGCGTCGATCTCGATCAGGTCGACAAAGCGTCCCTCATCGATCTCACGGCACACCGAACAGGTGCCGCACGGCGTCGAAGTGATACCTGTTTCACAGTTCAGGCATTTGGCAATGATCCGCGCGATGGTGGTCTTGCCCACCCCGCGGGTGCCGGTAAACAAATAGGCGTGGTGCAGCCGCTGGCTGTCCAAGGCATTGATCAGAGCCTTGAGCACATGGGTCTGGCCGACCATTTCGCGGAACGAGCGCGGACGCCATTTACGTGCAAGAACCTGATAACTCATCGAAAACCGTCGCAACTGGGAAGCGGAAGCGGGTAATGCTAGCGGAGCAAGGGCAAAATTGCATCCGGTGTGCTCGGCTAATCTGGCTAAGATGGTGTCTGGGGGACGTTTTAATCGACGTCGGGCGGTATTTGCTGGAGAGTTTATGCGGTCAGCCTTGGGGGCATTGTTACTGGTCAGCGCCAGCGCTCTTGCGGCGCCCAGCCCTTTGCGTTTCGCCATCACCGACAGCTGGGCCATGCCCATGGTGCAGATCGAGCACGGACGCCCGACCCAGGGCATTTTGCATGACGTGATGCTCAGCCTCGCCACCCAGGTCGGCTTGCCCGCCGAGTTCCACGTCCTGGCCCGCGCGCGCGTGCAAAACGCCATGGAGCACGGGGAAATCGACGTCCGCTGCTACGCCGCGCAATCCTGGCTACCCAACCAGTCCGGCGACTATATCTGGAGCATTCCCCTGTGGTTCCAGCGCGACCTGTTGATCAGCACCCAGCACCGTCATGCGTCGGTAGTCCCGGCCAGCCTGGCCCCCCAATCCATCGGCACGGTGCTGAGCTACAACTACCCGACCCTGCAACCGCTGTTCGACAGCGGGCAACTCAAGCGCGACGACGCCCGCAACCAGGACCAGGTCCTGCAAAAGCTGCTGGCCGGACGCAATGAGTACGGGGTGAGCAACCAGTGGACCCTGGACTGGTTCAATCAACGCTTGTTGCCGGAGCGGCAATTACGCGCCGTCGCCGTCCTGCAGGAGCTGCACGTCGGCTGCTACGTGCGCAACGATCCGGACCTGCCGGTGCAGCGCATCCTGCGGACCCTGCTGCGGATGAAAATGTCCGGTGAGATCGACGACATCATCCGCCTGTATACCGGCACTCAAGAGCCATCACCCTAGGTTCAGACAGCCTCATCCAGCACCTGCCACTGCAGGGGCGCGACGAAATTCGCGACCCAGCCCGGCACCTCGCTGGCCGGCATCGGCCGGGCAATGAAGTAACCCTGGGCGACTTCGCAGCCCAGGGTTAGAAGCAGTTGGCCATGTTCGAGGCTCTGCACTCCCTCGGCGATCACCTCCCGACCAAACGCCCGCGCCAGGCCGATCACGGCAGTGGTCAGGGCCAGGTCGTCGCGATCATGCAGAATATCGCGGACAAAAGACTGATCGATCTTGATGGTTTGCGTGTTCAGGCGCTTGAGGTAACTGAGGGACGAGTGACCGGTACCGAAATCCCCCAGCGTGAACCTCACCCCCAGCGCCTGGCAGGCCTGCAGGCAGGCAGTGACATGCTGGATGTTTTCGATCGCCATGGACTCGACAATCTCCAGGTCCAGCAGATGGGGAGCGACCCGGGCGTGACGCTCCAGCACCTGTTTGAGCCGGTCGAAGAAGTCTGTGCGCTGGAAATGCCGGGCGGCGATATTGACGCTGACCGGCCATTGCTGCCCACTCGCCTGCCACCGGGACAACTGCGCCAGCACCTGGTCTATGACCCACTCGCCGATATCGACGATCAGGTCGGTTTCCTCCACCAGTGGCAAAAACTCCCGTGGCGGCACCGCGCCCTTCTGCGGATGTTCCCAGCGCAACGAGGCTTCGAAACCGACCACGACACCGCCGCGCATATTCACCTTGGGCTGGAAATGCAGGTGCAGCTCATTGCCCAGCAAGGCTTGGCGGACACGGGCGACGGTCTGGTGCGTCGCCTTGACCTCGCGATCGCGCATTACATCAAACAGGTGAAAGCGGTTTCGCCCGCTCTGCTTGGCCACGTACATGGCCTGGTCGGCATGGCGCAACAAGGTCTCGGCGTCATCGCTGTCCAGGGGAAACAGGGTCACGCCGATACTGGCGTAGACGTGAATGTCCTTGCCCTGGATTGAGTAAGCCGCCGAAATCGCCTCCAGCACCCGGTTCAACGCCGCGCGCAGCTCCGCCACATCATGCACATAGCGCAGGATCAGCACAAACTCGTCCCCGGCCAGGCGCGCCACCACATCCTCGCCACGCACAATACTGCGCAGGCGTTTGGCCACTTCCACCAGCAACAGGTCGCCACTGGCATGGCCATAGCCGTCATTGACCGCCTTGAAACCGTCCAGGTCGAGCATGCACACCGCCAGCGGCACCTCTTCGATGCGCGAGCAGTCCAGGGCCTGGTTCAGCAGGTCGGAGAGGAACGCCCGATTGGGCAAGCCGGTCAGCACGTCATGCCCGACCCGCCATTGCAGCGAATGCAGCAACTGGCGCTGCTCGCTGGTATCAAAGCCAATCGACACGTAGCGGTGCACCCGCCCCGTCGACTCGTCCAGCACCGGCAGCAGGGTACTGTCGACCCAATACAGGCTACCGTCCTTGGCCCGGTTGCACAGTTCACCCTTCCAGACATTGCCCAGGGCGATGGTGCGCCACAGCGTGGCAAAGAACTCGTCAGGGTGCAGCCCGGAATTGAGCAGCCGGTGATCGACGCCCAGCAGCTCTTCCCGGCGATATCCGGAGACCGCACAGAACCGGTCGTTGACGTAGGTGATTCGACCATCGAGGTCGGTTTCGGAAAATAGAGCGGCGGCATCCACCGCCCTGCGGTATTTCTCATCCATGAGTTTGGCCTGTGGTGGCTAGCGGTCGTACCGCTCAACCAGCGCGCAACGCTTGGAAGAGGTAGGGGGGGCGTAGTAGAACGGCTCGGCAGGTCGCAGCCCGGAGGGCAACGCAGGCAAAGTCCTTGTAATCGTGCGGGCTGGCATATTCAGATGCACATTAACACTCCATGAACAGCGGTGATGGCCCCCGAACGGGCGAAGACCAACTAGCCTTAAAGGCTTCTAATCAGTCAGACAAAAATCCGCATAGTCGACACTCAACCTGCCATCTGGTTCATTTCTTCCGCTTCCTGCACAGAAGAAACTTGCCCAATGATGGCTGTTTCACATCGCCTAAACTGCGGATTTTTAGCCACCCAATGCCCGTGTCGAGCGCCAATTCTACGAAATACATCACATATTTGAAAGCAAGGTGATGAATCATGCAGTTGTGCAATGCCAAAATCTGTCGTTAAGTTCTTGATTCTAAATGGGAATTGAGCGATGCACATTTCAAGTTTGGGTCCAGCCATCAAACGTTATCGCAAGGTAGCGGGGCTAACTCAGGCTGAACTCGGCGAAAGAACCGGTTTTGACCCCAAAACCATCAGCCGCTTCGAAACCGGCACCTATACCCCCAGTGTTGAAGCCCTGTTCATGCTTGCCAACGCAATGGGAGTGAAGCTCAAAGTGTTTTTCGCCGATTATGGCGACGAAGACGAACAGCGAGCGTATCTGTTTGGTGTCGTACACAAAGCCCCCCCAAAGGATCTGGGAAAGCTGATCGCAGCGGTTGATCACGCCTTGTCCAAGCCTTAGCGCCAGAAACAACCAACAGCAGAGGCAACGTTGATCGCTGCCTCTGCTGTGTCGTTCACGCGCCCATAAAAAAGCGCAACACGCGGGAGCGGCGCCGCCGGGGGCAGACAGCAGAAGACACCCTGGACCGAGAAACGCTCGGAGGGCAATAAACAGCAGGATTCAGGAGTAGATGCTGACAGCGCGGATGGGCTGGAGATGTCCAGCGAGGCTGTAGCACAGCGTTAAGGTGGTAACCCCACCAGCCACACCCCGGCACACAATGTTCCCGCTGTGGCTGCTTCCTTCCGGATCTGACCAGGTTCACGGGTAATCGTTGCGGGGGGACCGATGGGGTCACCATAACGACACTCGCCAGTCGGCGAGCCGCGCCATTGTACCTATCTGAGACGAAGTTACAACCGTTCCCGCAGATTAAAAAAAATGAGCCACTTCAATGACATGCGATAGCCCTGCGAGAACAGCGCAGGTAGCAGCTGGCGCAGCCTGCGTTCGGCGGCGTCGCCGGCGTCGCCCCGACTCACTGGGTGGACCTGATTCAGCGCATGGCGGCCGCCGTGCCGCCGAACGCAGCCTCGCAGGCTCGACAGCTGCTACAGGGCCTGCACCGCCTGGTCGGCGCGGCCGCCTTCTTGCTGGATCACCAGGTGAATGAAGTGCAGCTTGCCGACGACCCCTGGCGGCAGGACGAAGGGGTAGAAGTCAGGCTGGCCCATGCTGCGCGACAGCTCGTTGAGCATGCCAGCCAATTCGATCCAGGCATTGACGAACGACAGGAACGCCGCGGCGCCCGGGTGCTGCGGGTCATAGAGCACGCTGGCAGGAAATGCCGGGTAGTCGAAATCCATCTGCCGAGCGCTCATGCCCAAGCCCAGCGCCGTGTCCACCGCATCCATCATGTGTAGGTAATGGGCCCAGGTTTCCGCCCAGTCTTCCCAGGGGTGCATGGTGGCGTAGGCACTGACGTGGCTTTGCTGCCAATCCACCGGGGCGCCCTGCTGATAATGCCGCTCCAGCGCCTCGGCATAACTGGCGCGCTCATCGCCGAACACCTGGCGACAGCCGTCGAGCCAGGGACCGTTGGCGATCAGACGATCCCAATAATAATGTCCGACCTCATGCCGCAAGTGTCCCAGCAGGGTGCGGTAGGGTTCGCCCATCTGCACCCGGACCCGTTCGCGGTGCGCGTCGTCGGCCTCACGGATATCCAGGGTGACCAGGCCGCTGGCGTGCCCCGTCATCGGCGACTTGCCGTCGAGATCGATGCTGACAAAGTCGAAGGCCAGCCCCTGCTCTTCGTCGATGGAGCGGTCGATAACCTGCAACCCCAGGTCGAGCAATTGCGCGACCAGTCGACGCTTGGCGATCTCCACCTTGCGCCAGTGCTCGTGGTTTTGCGCAATGGACAGATCGGGGATGGTCCGGTTCAGGCGACAGGCAATGCAGTGCGAGTGCGGATCGCCAGCAGGCAGCAGCCAGTTGCAGGCCGCTGGCGTATCGAGGTTGGCGCAGCGCCGAAACAGGCCACCTCCCAGGTCGGCGTCCAAGTGCCAGGTGTCCGGCTGTGGGCCGGGCTGCAGCGACGACAAGCGGCTTTGTTCAGGCTGATAGCCCAGGGCTGCGGCGCAGGCCAGGCACTGGCTGTTGCGAAAAAACAGCGACTGCCCACACCGGCACGGCCAGACCTTGCTGTTGCGTGAACTGTCGCCGATGAAGGGCGCGGCGATCCGTGCGCTGAGTTGCTCGAAGAAGCGGTACATGGCGATCTCTCCCTGGGGGCTGGCCAAGTCTAGATCCTGGCACCGCGTTGATCGTTCCCTCTGACTCTGAGTGTCCGGTTGTCGCCAAGGACGTCAGCGCGGGCAAGCGGAGCGCCGCCCGGCCAGCCCCCACCGTCACACGGTAATGCCGTGCCCGCCCAGGAACGCGACAAAAGCCTGTTCATCCAGCACCTTGAGCCCCAGCTCATTGGCCTTGACCAGTTTCGAGCCGGCGCCCGGCCCTGCCACCACACAATAGGTCTTGGCCGAGACTGAGCCGGCGACCTTGGCGCCCAGGCTTTCCAGCTTGTCCTTGGCGATGTCGCGGCTCATCAGTTCCAGGGAGCCGGTGAGCACCCAAGTCTGCCCGGCCAGCGGCAAGCCTTCGACGACTTTCTTTTCGCTCTGCCAATGCATGCCGAAGTCACGCAACTGCTGCTCAGCCGCCAGGGCTTGCTGGCGATTGTCCTCGTTCGCAAAAAACTCGCGCACCGCGTTGGCCTGTTTCTCCGGCAGAGCCTGGCGCATGTCCAGCCAGTCCGCCTCGATCACCGCTTGCAGCGAACCGAACTTGTCGGCCAGCTTCTGCGCCCCGCCGGGACCGACCGAAGGAATGTGCAACTTGTCGAGCAACCCCCCAAGGGTGGTGCTCGCGGCGAACTCGGCGCCCAGCTCACCCTGATCCTGAATCTCCAGGCCATGAGCCAACAGCTGCTTGATCACCTGCTGATTGTGGCTGTCGGTGAAGAAGCTGCGGATCTCGTGGGCGACCTCCAGGCCGACATCCGGCAAGTACGTCAGCACTTGCGGCAATGCCTGCTGTACGCGCTCCAGCGAGCCCAGCGAGCGCGCCAGGACCTTGGCCGTCTCCTCGCCGACATCCGGAATGCCCAGCGCATAGATAAACCGCGCCAGGCTCTGGCGCTTGCTGTCGGCAATGGCCGCCAGCAGGTTCTTGCTCGACAGTTCGGCAAAGCCTTCCAAGTCGACGATCTGCTCGAACGTCAGCCCATACAGGTCCGCCGGCGAGCTGACCAGGCCTTCATCGACCAACTGTTCGACGCTTTTTTCGCCCAGGCCCTCAATGTCCATGGCCCGCCGCGAAACGAAATGGATAATCGCCTGCTTGAGCTGCGCCCCACAGGCCAGGCGGCCGACGCAGCGGTACACCGCGCCTTCGCTGATGGTTTCGCGCCCCTTGCTGCGCTTGATCAACTGCGTGCGCTCGACATGGGAGCCACAGACCGGGCAGCTCTCGGGAATCTGCACCGGCCGGGCATCGGCCGGACGCCGCTCGGTGACCACCTGCACCACCTGCGGAATCACATCGCCGGCCCGGCGAATGATCACCGTGTCGCCGATCATCAGGCCCAGGCGTGCCACTTCGTCCATGTTGTGCAGGGTCGCATTGGACACCGTCACACCCGCCACTTTCACCGGCTTGAGGCGTGCCACGGGCGTCACCGCACCGGTGCGGCCGACCTGGAATTCCACATCGAGCAATTCGGTGAGTTCCTCCATGGCCGGGAATTTATGGGCAATCGCCCAGCGCGGCTCACGGGCACGAAAGCCCAGCTCACGCTGCGCGGCAATGCTGTTGACCTTGAACACCACGCCATCGATCTCGTAAGGCAGCGCATTGCGCCGCTCACCGATATCGCGGTAATAGTCCAGGCATTCGCCGATGCCCTTGGCCAGTTTCAACTCACGACTGACCGGCACCCCCCAGGTCTTGAGCTGCAGCAGGTTGCCGATGTGGGTGTCGGCAATGTCTGCCGATACCTGACCGATGCCGTAGCAGCAGAACTCCAGCGGCCGGCTGGCGGTGATTTTCGAGTCCAGTTGGCGCAAGCTGCCGGCGGCGGCATTGCGCGGGTTGGCGAAGGTCTTGCCGCCCGCCTCCAACTGCGTGGCATTCAGGCGCTCGAAACCGGCCTTGGACATATAGACTTCGCCGCGCACTTCCAGGGTCGCCGGCCAGCCGCTGCCCTGCAGCTTGAGGGGAATATTGCGCACCGTGCGCACATTGACGCTGATGTCTTCACCGGTGGCGCCATCGCCGCGGGTAGCGCCGCGCACCAGCAGGCCATCCTGGTACAACAGGCTGACGGCCAGGCCATCGAGCTTGGGCTCGCAGCTGTATTCCACTTCGGCGCCGCCGCCAAACAGATCGCCGACCGGCAAGTCCAGGCCTTCGGTGACCCGGCGATCGAACTCGTGCATGTCGGTTTCTTCGAAGGCATTGCCCAGGCTCAGCATGGGCACTTCGTGGCGCACCTGGGTAAACGCCGAGAGCGCCGCGCCGCCCACGCGCTGAGTCGGCGAGTCGTGGCTGATCAGTTGCGGATTGGCCGCTTCCAGCGCCTTGAGCTCCTGGAACAACCGATCGTACTCGGCGTCCGGAATGCTCGGCTCATCCAGCACGTAGTATCGGTAGTTGTGCAGATCCAGTTCAGCGCGAAGCTCTAGAATGCGTTTTTCGGCGGCGTTCATGGGTGTTCTCTCATAAAGCAAAAGAGCAGCCGAGGCTGCTCAATCTGTTGATTCGATAAAAGCTTCGTCGGCAAACCGGCTTCTACGGGAAACCAACAATCCGTAGGAGCTGGCTTGCCAGCGAACAAGCGCTTAGCGCTTCTGGGTCAGGGCACGGCGCTCGAATTCGACGATGCGCTGACGGTAGTGTTCGATGGTCTGTGCGGTCAGGACGCTGCGCTGATCGTCCTTGAGTTCGCCATTGAGTTCCTGGGACAACTTGCGAGCGGCGGCGACCATCACATCGAACGCCTGCTTCGGATGACGCGGACCCGGCAGGCCAAGGAAGAAGCTGACCGCAGGAGTGCTGAAGTGGTCGATGTCATCCAGGTCAAAAATACCCGGCTTGACCGCGTTGGCCATGGAGAACAGGACTTCGCCATTGCCTGCCATGCTTTCGTGGCGGTGGAAAATATCCATCTCGCCAAAACGCAGGCCGCTTTCCAGAATGTTCTGCAACAGCGCCGGGCCCTTGAAGCCACCGGCATCACGGCAGATCACGCTGATCACCAGCACTTCTTCGGCTTGCGGTTGGTCCTTGCTCGCCGCAGCGCTCGAGGCCTTGGTTTCGTCCGGGAAATCGTCGTCACGGCTGCTGAAGCTCGGGCCACCATCCAGGTCCAGGTTGAGGTTCAAGTCGCCCTGGGCCGGCTCGCTGTGACCGCGCTTGCCGCGCTTGGAGCCCGACTCGCGGGGCTCACGGGCAGGCATGCTGACCGACGGCAGATCGTGCTCGTCCAGTTGCGGCTCTTTGTGGTTATCCAGCACGCGCGGCGGGCCCAGCAGTTCAGCACCGCTGTCCTCGTCCGGCAGATTGGACAGGCTGCGGTCCAGGCGAAACTTGAGTTTGCCCTTACCGCCGCGCATGCGCCGCCAGCCATCAAAAAGAATACCGGCAATGACTATGATGCCGATGACGATCAGCCACTCGCGCAGACCGATTTCCATGTAATCCCGTGCCTCTATAAAAAATGCTGAAAAATAAGGGGTTTACAAGCTGCAAACCGCTTTAAAACGTGGCGCCAACTCTATGTTCTGACAGGCGTTTTGCCCACGTACACAATAAATTGACATTAAACTAGCACGACCAAAGGTAACTTTACACCGTCTGTCACAATGGCTTCAGCGAATATGTCGATTGGCCAGCAATCCCTACCGGCGAAAATCCTTACTTCCCATAAACATATGGCTTAAACACAGGACGTCAGGCGTCCACCATCGCCATCGCCTCCTCGACATCCACGGCCACCAGACGCGAACAACCGGGCTCGTGCATCGTTACTCCCATCAATTGGTCAGCCATTTCCATGGCGATCTTATTGTGGGTGATATAGATGAACTGCACCGTCTGTGACATCTCTTTGACCAGTCTTGCGTAGCGTCCAACGTTAGCGTCATCCAGCGGGGCGTCAACTTCGTCGAGCATACAGAACGGCGCAGGATTGAGTTTGAAGATGGCAAATACCAGGGCCAATGCGGTCAGGGCTTTTTCGCCACCGGAGAGCAAATGGATGGTGCTGTTCTTCTTCCCAGGTGGACGCGCCATGATTGTCACCCCTGTATCGAGTAGATCTTCGCCCGTCAGTTCCAAATAAGCGCTGCCGCCACCGAAAACTTTTGGAAACAAGGCCTGCAAACCACCGTTGATCTGATCAAAGGTGTCCTTGAAGCGGTTGCGGGTTTCCTTGTCGATCTTGCGAATGACGTTTTCCAGGGTATCGAGGGCTTCCACCAGGTCGGCGTCCTGGGCGTCCAGATAACGTTTACGCTCGGACTGTTGCTGATATTCGTCGATGGCCGCCAGGTTGATCGCCCCCAGGCGCTGAATCCGTGCGGCAATGCGCTCCAGTTCTTCTTCGGCGTCGTTCTCGTTCGCCTCGGCCACCAGGGTCGCGAGCACGCCGTGCAGGTCGTAGCCGTCTTCGAGCAGTTGCTCCTGCAGGGTTTTGCGGCGCACGGTCAGGGCCTGCCATTCCATGCGCTGCTGCTCGAGCTGGCTGCGGATCAACTGCGACTGCTGCTCAGCCTGGGTGCGCCGCTTCTCGGCCTCGCGCAGCTCACGGTCGGCCTCTTCCAACGCGAGCTGGGCGGTGCGCAGTTCTTCATCGACGCTCATGCGCTTGTCGAGCAACTCTTCGAGCTTGAGCCGCAATTCTTCCAGCGGCGCCTCACCCTCCTCCAGATTGAGGCTCAACTGTTCACGCTTTTCGGTCAGGCGCTCGGACTGCAGCTCCAAGCGCTCCAGGGCCTGACGCGTGGAGTCGTGTTGCGCCTTGAGCGAGCCCAGGCGCACCGCCAACTGGTGCGCATGGTCCTTGTGCTGCCGGGCTTCCTGGCGCACCCGGTCGAGGCGCTCGCGCAGGCTGTCACGCTGGGCCAGCAGCAACTCGCGCTGCTCGGTGTCCAGGGCCATGCTGTCGAGGGCGCCTTGCAATTGCAGGCGCGACTCGCCGATCTGTTCGTGCTCCAGCTCGCGCTGCTCGCCCAGCTCCACCAACTCTTCATCGAGCCGGGTACGACGCAAGGTCAACTGCTCGGCCTTGGCCTTGCCCGCGGACAATTGCGCCTTCAGCTCGCCCTGTTGGCGCGCTTCGTCCTGCAGCAGGCGGCGCAAGTGTTCACGACCGTTCTCCTGTTGTCGCTGCTGGGCCCGCAGGTTCTGCAGGGTGGTCTCAAGGTGTTCGACCGTGGCTTCACGCTCCTCGCGCTCCAGGCCCAGGGCCTGGATTTCCTGGCCACGGGCCAAGACTCCACTTTCGGCTTCGCTGGCGCGGCGCACGCGCAAAAAGTGCCGGCCAATCCAGTAGCCGTCCCGGCTGATCAGGCTTTCGCCGGCCGCTAACTGGCCACGCAAGGCCAAGCCCTGCTCAAGGGTTTCCACCGGCTTGACCTGGCCCAGCCACGGCGACAGATCGATCTGCGCCTCGACCTTGTCCAGCAGGCTGCCTGCGACCCGCACACCGTCGGTACCCGGGCTGAGCAGGCGTAAATCGCCCTGGGCAAAGCCGGCCAGGTCGAAACCGGCGAAATCGTCCACCAGCACCGCTTGCAGGTCAGCCCCCAGCACGGTTTCCACCGCCAGCTCCCAGCCCGCCTGCACGCTCAAGCCCTCGGCCAGGCGCGGGCGCTCGGCCAGCTGCTGCTCACGCAACCATTGCGCCGTGCCGGTGCCCGGGTCGAGTGCGGCTTGCTGCAAGGCCTCCAGCGACGCCAGACGCCCATTGAGTCGTTGCAGGTCGCCCTGGGCCTGCTGCTGATTGTGCAGGGCCTGCTGCAACTCCTGGCGCAACTGTTCAAGGCGTTCGACCTGGGCCTGTTCGCTGGCCTGCAAGTCCTCTAGGGTCGCTTCGCTGGCGGCGAGCTGCTCGCTGAGTTCCATGATTGCCGCGTCTTCCGGGTCAGCGGCCAGCAGATCGCGCTCCTCGGCCAGGCGGCGTTGCCGCTCGGCCAAGCGTTCGACGCTGGTTTCCAACTGTTGAATGCGCGACTGCTGCACCTCGGCCTGGCGCCGGGGCTCGGCCGAACTGAGGTTGAAGGCGTCCCACTGCTCCTGCCAGCCATGCATGGTGGTTTCGGACTCTTCCAGCGCGGCGGCCGCTTCCTCAGCGGCGGCGCTGGTGATTTCCTGCTCCGGGGTCAGCATGTCCAGCTCTTCGCCCAGGGTCAGCAACAGCGTGCGGTCGTGGCCCAGGTGGGATTCGGTTTCCAGGCGCGCGCGCTCGGCTTCCTTGAGATCGTCCTGCAGCTGGCGCAAGCGTTGCTGGCCATGCTGGATGCTCTGCTCGACCCGAGCGATGTCGCCGCCGACCGAATAAAAGCGCCCCTGCACCAGATTGAAGCGCTCGGACAGGTCGTGGTGACCGTCACGCAAGCGTTCGATGCTCGCATCGGCATTGCGCTGCTCGGCCACCAGGGCCTCGAAACTGATTTCCTGAGTGCCGATGATCGCTTCACGCTGGCCGACCTGCTCGTTCAGGTCCTGCCAGCGCAGGGCCGACAGCTGGGCCTTGAGCTGACGCTCCTCGGCCTTGTATTCCTGATATTTCTTGGCGGCCTCGGCCTGGCGGTGCAAACGCTCGAGCTGACGCGTCAGTTCTTCGCGCAGGTCGGTCAGGCGCTCAAGGTTTTCGTGGGTGCGACGGATCCGGTTTTCCGTCTCGCGCCGGCGCTCCTTGTACTTGGAGATCCCTGCCGCTTCCTCGATGAAGTTGCGCAGGTCTTCGGGCTTGGACTCGATCAGCTTGGAGATCATCCCCTGCTCGATGATCGAGTAACTGCGCGGGCCCAGGCCAGTGCCGAGGAAGATGTCGGTGATGTCACGGCGCCGGCACTTGGTGCCATTGAGGTAATAGGTGGTCTGGCTGTCGCGGGTGACTTTGCGGCGAATCGAAATCTCCGCATAGGCGGCGTATTCACCGAGCAAGGTGCCGTCGGAGTTGTCGAACACCAGTTCGATACTGGCCTGGCTCACCGGCTTGCGGCTGGTGGAGCCATTGAAGATGACGTCGGTCATCGACTCGCCGCGCAGGTTCTTCGCCGAACTCTCGCCCATCACCCAACGTACGGCGTCGATGATGTTCGACTTGCCGCAGCCATTGGGCCCGACTACCGCCGCCATGTTACTGGGGAAGTTCACCGTGGTCGGGTCGACGAAGGATTTGAACCCCGCCAGTTTGATGCACTTGAGCCGCACGCTCAGGCCGCCGGCAAGGCAGACAGCACCAGGTCGCAACTGCGCTGGGCGTAGGCCGAGAGCACGATGCGGATCTGTGGCAGGTCACGGGCCAGCACGGCGGCGAGCAGGCGATCGAACAGTTCGAGGAACTCGCTCATTTCCGCCTTGCGTTGTTCCAGGGCCAGGAAATACGCACGGCTCATGGCCGGCTGCAGGTTCTCGACGGTTTCCTGCAGGTAGGGGTTATCGGCGAACGGGTACGCGGCACGCATCACATTGAAGCTGTCGTCGACAAAGGTGCGGATGTCCTGGCGTTCGTAGCTGGCGTTCAGCCGCTGCTGGATCTGCACGAAGGGCGCCATGTCGGCCTGGACTTGCCAGCCATTGGCCACGGCGTTGCCCAGCAGGATGTACAGCTCGCTCATCAGGGTGCACAGGCTCTGCACCTTGTGCGCGGTGAGCTCGGTGACATGGGCGCCGCGTCGCGGCAGGATCGCGACCAGGTGGCGTCGTTCGAGGATCAGCAAGGCTTCACGGACCGAACCGCGGCTGACATTGAGCGCCAGCGTGACCTTCTGTTCCTGGATGCGCTCTCCTGGCTTCATTTCGCCGCGAATGATGCGTTCGGCGAGGTGTTGAGCAATTTGCTCGGCGAGGCTGTCCGGCGCCTTGAACGTCATGGTTTTCCTTCAAACTCTTCGATCTGTACAAGCGGCGCAGTGTAGCGCACTTGGTAGTGGATGATGCAGGGGCCGGCCAGTGGAAATTGGCACGATTCAAGCAAAAGGCGAGCTGGGCCCAGAGGGTCAATACTCAAAGCAGGGGTTGCTGATCGACAAAAGGTGATTTCCTGACCTTTAAGTCAGAAAACCATTGACCGAAAAGTCAGACCTGATAAATTCGGGTCATAACGGTTAACAACAATAATGAGTCTGCGAGGCCTTCCGTGATCCAGTTTTTACTAAACCAGGAACTCCGTAGCGAGCACGCCCTGGACCCCAACCTGACCGTGCTCAACTACCTGCGCGAGCACCTGGGCAAGTCCGGCACCAAAGAAGGTTGCGCCAGTGGTGACTGTGGCGCGTGCACTGTGGTGGTCGGTGAACTGCAACGTGACGACGACGGCCGCGAACATATTCGCTATCGCAGCCTCAACTCGTGCCTGACGTTTGTCTCCTCGTTGCATGGCAAACAGCTGATCAGCGTCGAAGACCTCAAGCATCAGGGCCAACTGCACAGCGTGCAGCAAGCCATGGTCGAATGCCACGGCTCGCAGTGCGGCTTCTGTACGCCGGGGTTCGTCATGTCGCTGTTTGCCCTGCAGAAAAACAGCGACCAGCCCGACGCCCACAAGGCCCATGAAGCCCTCGCCGGCAACCTCTGCCGCTGCACCGGCTACCGGCCGATTCTCGAAGCCGCCGAACAGTCCTGCTGCGCTAAACAGCCCGACCAGTTCGATGCCCGTGAAGCCGAGACCATCGCCCGCCTGAAGGCCATTGCCCCCACCGACATCGGTGAACTCAACAGCGGCGACAAACGCTGCCTGGTGCCGTTGACCGTGGCTGACCTGGCCGACCTCTACGACGCCTACCCGCAAGCCCGGCTGTTGGCCGGCGGCACCGACCTGGCGCTGGAAGTCACTCAGTTCCACCGCACCCTGCCCGTGATGATCTACGTCGGCAACGTTGCCGAAATGAAGCGCATCGAGCATTTTGCCGATCGCCTGGAAATCGGTGCAGCCACCGCCCTCTCCGACTGCTACGAGGCCCTGAAGGCCGAGTACCCGGACTTCGGTGAACTGCTGCAACGCTTCGCCTCCTTGCAGATCCGCAACCAGGGCACCCTGGGCGGCAACATCGGCAATGCTTCGCCCATCGGCGACTCGCCACCGCTGCTGATCGCCCTGGGCGCACAGATCGTGCTGTGCAAAGGCAACACCCGCCGCACCCTGGCCCTGGAAGATTACTTCATCGATTACCGAGTCACCGCGCGCCAGGAAAGCGAATTCATCGAGAAGATCATTGTGCCGCGCGCCAGCGCCGCGCAGCAGTTCCGCGCCTACAAGGTGTCCAAGCGCCTGGACGATGATATTTCCGCAGTCTGCGCCGCCTTCAATCTGCGTATCGACAATGGCGTGATCGCCGACGCCCGCGTCGCCTTCGGCGGCATGGCCGCCACCCCGAAACGGGCCAAAAGCTGCGAAGCGGCGCTGCTCGGCGCGGCCTGGAACCATGCCACCGTCGAAGCCGCCTGCGCTGCCCTGGCAGAAGATTTCACCCCGCTCTCGGACTTCCGCGCCAGCAAGGAATACCGCCTGCTCAGCGCGCAGAACCTGCTGCGCAAATACTTCATCGAACTGCAAACACCGCACATCGAGACCCGGGTGACCGCTTATGTCTAATCATCACGCCGTAGAGAAGACCCAGGCCGAACTGGCTGAACTGTTCGCCAAGGACCTGACCACCGGGGTCGGCCGCAGCGTCAAGCACGACAGCGCCGCCAAGCACGTGTCCGGTGAAGCGCAGTACATCGATGACCGGCTGGAGTTTCCCAATCAGCTGCATGTCTATGCACGGTTGTCGGACCGCGCCCACGCGAAAATCATCAGCATCGACACCCAGCCCTGCTACGCCTTCGAAGGCGTGCGCATCGCCATTACCCATAAAGACATACCAGGCCTGAAAGACATCGGACCGCTGTTGCCGGGCGACCCACTGCTGGCGATCGATGACGTGCAATTCGTCGGTCAACCCGTGCTCGCCGTGGCAGCGAAAGACCTGGAAACCGCACGCAAGGCGGCCATGGCCGCGATCATCGAATATGAAGACCTGGAGCCGGTACTGGACGTGGTCGAAGCCCTGCGCAAACGCCACTTCGTGCTCGACAGCCACACCCACCAACGCGGCGACTCGGCCACTGCGCTCGCCACCGCCGAACATCGCATCCAGGGCACGCTGCACATCGGCGGCCAGGAGCACTTCTACCTGGAAACCCAGATTTCCTCGGTGATGCCAACTGAAGACGGCGGCATGATCGTCTACTGCTCGACCCAGAACCCCACCGAAGTGCAGAAACTGGTGGCCGAAGTCCTCGACGTGTCGATGAACAAGATCGTGGTCGACATGCGCCGCATGGGCGGCGGTTTCGGCGGCAAGGAAACCCAGGCTGCCAGCCCGGCGTGCCTGTGTGCGGTGATCGCCCACCTGACGGGCCAACCGACCAAGATGCGCCTGCCACGGGTCGAAGACATGCTGATGACCGGCAAGCGTCACCCGTTCTATGTCGAGTACGACGTCGGCTTCGACAGCAGCGGACGCCTGCATGGGATCGCCCTGGACCTGGCGGGCAATTGCGGGTGCTCGCCGGACCTGTCGGCTTCCATCGTCGACCGGGCGATGTTTCACTCCGACAACTCCTACTACCTGGGCGATGCGACCATCAACGGTCACCGCTGCAAGACCAACACCGCCTCCAACACCGCCTACCGTGGTTTCGGCGGCCCTCAGGGCATGGTTGCCATCGAAGAGGTGATGGACGCCATTGCCCGCCACCTGGGCCTCGACCCGCTGGCCGTGCGCAAGGCCAACTACTACGGCAAGACCGAGCGCAACGTCACCCACTACTACCAGACCGTCGAGCACAACATGCTCGAAGAAATGACCGCTGAACTGGAAGAGAGCAGCCAATACGCCGAGCGTCGCGAAGCGATCCGCCGCTACAACGCCAACAGCCCGATCCTGAAAAAGGGCCTGGCGCTGACCCCGGTGAAATTCGGCATTTCCTTCACCGCCAGCTTCCTCAACCAGGCGGGCGCGTTGATCCACGTCTACACCGACGGCAGTATCCACCTCAACCATGGCGGCACCGAGATGGGTCAAGGCCTGAACATCAAGGTCGCGCAGGTGGTGGCCGAAGTGTTCCAGGTGGAAATCGACCGCGTGCAGATCACCGCGACCAATACCGACAAGGTGCCGAACACCTCGCCGACCGCCGCCTCCAGCGGCGCCGATCTCAACGGCAAAGCGGCGCAGAACGCCGCAGAAATCATCAAGCAGCGCCTGGTGGAGTTCGCCGCACGCAAATATGAAGTCAGCGAAGCCGACGTGGTGTTCCACAACGGTCACGTGCGGGTCCGCGACCACATCCTGACCTTCGAGGCGCTGATCCAGCAGGCGTATTTCGCCCAGGTCTCGCTGTCCAGCACCGGCTTCTACAAGACCCCGAAAATCTTCTACGACCGTAGCCAGGCCCGTGGTCGGCCGTTCTATTACTTCGCCTTCGGCGCCGCCTGCTGCGAAGTGATCATCGACACCCTGACCGGCGAATACAAAATGCTGCGCACCGACATCCTGCATGATGTCGGCGCCTCGCTGAACCCGGCCATCGATATCGGCCAGGTCGAAGGCGGCTTCATCCAGGGCATGGGCTGGCTGACCATGGAAGAGCTGGTCTGGAACAACAAGGGCAAACTGATGACCAACGGCCCGGCCAGCTACAAGATCCCGGCGGTGGCTGACATGCCGCTGGACCTGCGGGTCAAGCTGGTGGAAAACCGCAAGAACCCGGAAGACACCGTGTTCCACTCCAAGGCCGTGGGCGAGCCGCCGTTCATGCTCGGCATCGCCGCCTGGTGTGCGATCAAGGACGCCGTGGCGAGCCTGGGCGATTACAAACATCAGCCGAACATCGACGCACCGGCGACCCCGGAGCGGGTGTTGTGGGGCTGTGAACAGATGCGCCAGTTGAAGGCGGTGAAGCCAGTCGAAACTGAGCCTGAGCTGGCTCCGCTCTAGGACCGAAGTGCGGCCAATCGCTAGCAGGGCTAGCTCCCACAGAACTTGTGTTGAATTCAGATTCTGTGAACACCACAAAACACTGTGGGAGCTAGCCTGCTAGCGATGACGGCCGAACAGACAATGAAGATGTCGAGGTGAACATGTACAACTGGATCGACGCCCTCGCCGACCTGCAATCCCAGGGCGAAGCCTGCGTCCTGGTGACCATCATCGAAGAGCTCGGCTCGACGCCGCGCAACGCGGGCTCGAAAATGGTCATCAGCGCCACGCACACCTACGACACCATCGGTGGCGGGCATCTGGAATACAAGGCGATGCAGATCGCCCGCGAGATGCTGGCCAGCGGCAAGCAGGACACCCACCTGGAGCGCTTCAGCCTCGGAGCCAGCCTCGGCCAGTGCTGTGGCGGCGCCACCGTGCTGCTGTTCGAACCCATGGGCCAGGTGCAGGCACAGATCGCCGTGTTTGGCGCCGGCCACGTCGGCCGCGCCCTGGTTCCCCTGCTCGCCAGCCTGCCCTGCCGGGTGCGCTGGATCGACTCGCGGGACGCCGAGTTCCCGGAACACATTCCCCATGGCGTGCGTAAAATCGTCAGCGAAGAACCGGTGGACGAAATCGACGACCTGCCGGTGGGCAGCTACTGCATCGTCATGACCCACAATCACCAGCTCGACCTGGAGCTCACGGCCGCCATCCTCAAGCGCAACGACTTCGCCTACTTCGGCCTGATCGGCTCGAAGACCAAGCGCGTGAAGTTCGAACACCGCCTGCGCGATCGCGGATTCGACAACAGCACCGTGCAACGCATGCGCTGCCCGATGGGCATCGGCGAAGTCAAAGGCAAGTTGCCTGTGGAAATTGCCATCTCCATCGCCGGCGAAATCATCGCCACCTATAACGCGAATTTCGGCCAGGGCACCGCTCGCGCCGAACCCATTGCCAAACTGCTGCCCGCTTCACGCCGCAGTCAAGCCACGAACTGAGAACCACCCATGCCTTCGACTCGCAAAGCCTACCGCGCCGCCATCCTGCACAGCATCGCCGACCCTGCCGTGGTCGGGATCGAAGCTTCTTATCAGTACTTCGAAGACGGCTTGCTGGTCACCGAAAACGGCAGGATCAGTGCCCTCGGCCATGCCACCGAGCTGCTGGCCAGCCTGCCGGCGGACATTGAAATCGTCCACCACAAAGACGCCTTGATTACCCCGGGCTTCATCGACACCCACATCCACCTGCCACAAACCGGCATGGTCGGTGCCTATGGCGAACAATTGCTGGACTGGCTCAACACCTACACCTTCCCTTGCGAAAGCCAGTTCGCCGACAAGGCCCACGCCGAGGAAGTCGCCGGAATCTTCATCAAGGAACTGCTGCGCAACGGCACCACCACCGCCCTGGTGTTCGGCAGCGTGCACCCGCAATCGGTGGACGCGTTCTTCGAGCAGGCGCAAAAGCTCGACCTGCGGATGATCGCCGGCAAGGTCATGATGGACCGCAACGCGCCGGACTACCTGACCGACACCGCCGAATCCAGCTACGAGCAAAGCAAGGCGCTGATCGAGCGCTGGCACGGCAAGGGCCGTCTGCACTACGCGGTGACCCCACGCTTTGCGCCGACCAGCACCCCGGAACAACTGACCCTCGCCGGCCAATTGCTCAGCGAGTACCCCGACCTCTACATGCAGACCCACATCAGTGAAAACCTGCAGGAGATCGAATGGGTCAAGGAACTGTTCCCCGAGCGCAAGGGCTACCTGGATGTCTACGACCATTACCAGTTGCTGGGTGAGCGTTCGGTGTTCGCCCACGGCGTACACCTGTGTGACGACGAATGTGCACGGCTGGCCGAGACCGGTTCGGCAGTAGCGTTCTGCCCGACGTCCAACTTCTTCCTCGGCAGCGGCCTGTTCAACCTACCGATGGCCGAGAAACACAACCTCAATGTCGGCCTCGGCACCGACGTGGGCGCCGGCACCAGCTTCTCGCTGCTGCACACCCTCAACGAAGCCTACAAAGTCATGCAACTGCAAGGCGCACGCCTGAGTCCGTTCAAGTCGCTGTACCTGGCAACCCTCGGCGGCGCCCGCGCACTGCGCCTGGAAGACCGTATCGGGACCCTGCAACCGGGCACCGACGCCGACTTCCTGGTGCTCGACTATCACGCCACCCCCCTGCTCAGCTACCGCCTGCAACAGGCGAACAACATCGCCGAAACGCTGTTTGTGCTGATGACCCTGGGGGATGACCGGACGGTGCTGCAGACGTATGCGGCGGGGAACCTGGTGCACCAGCGCTAAGTTTTTTTGCCTGGCAGAACGAAATCGCGGGCGATTCGACTCGCCCGCGATGGACCCGACTCGCGTCTGACTTAGAGCTTGGCGGGCGAGCGCCCTGGCTTCTTGGTCTGCAGCAGATGGGAAAACACCGCGTGTAGATCGTCCGAGGCGCTTTCTTCGTCGAGGTTGAGTTTGCTGTCGATGTGATCCATGTGATGCATCATCAGGTTCACCGCCAGGGTCGCATCGCGAGCTTCGATGGCGTCGATCAACTGAGTGTGCTCGTCGTAGGAACAGTGCGAGCGGTTGCCGCTTTCGTACTGGGCAATGATCAACGAGGTCTGCGACACCAGGCTGCGCTGGAAGCTGATCAGCGGCGCGTTTTTCGCCGCCTCGGCCAGCTTCAGGTGAAATTCCCCGGAAAGGCGGATGCCGGCACCCCGGTCGCCGCGGGAGAAGCTGTCGCGCTCGTCGTTGACCATCTGGCGCAACTCGCTCAGCTCTTCGGCGCTGGCGTGTTCGACCGCCAGTTCGGTAATCGCCCGCTCCACCAGACGCCGGGCCATGAACACCTGGCGCGCCTCCTCGACACTCGGGCTGGCAACCACGGCGCCACGGTTCGGGCGCAACAGCACCACGCCTTCGTGGGCCAGGCGCGACAGAGCGCGGCGAATGATGGTGCGGCTGACCCCGAAAATCTCTCCCAGCGCCTCTTCGCTCAATTTGGTACCGGGCGCCAGGCGCTGTTCGAGGATCGCCTCGAAGATATGCGCATAGACAATATCGTCCTGGGTTCCGCTGCGGCCGGCTTTGCCTGCTCGCGGTTGTTTCTTGAGGGGCTGCAACTGTTCGTTCATGGGCACTCGAGTCGGGAGAACTGCGACGAAGAGACCGTGACTGTAATACGTCACAGTGGATCGCTGGCAAGTATCGCGTAAAAAACACGGCACATTGTACACAACTGCAGGTGGCAACACGACTGTACGGCCATATACGCCCCCGGCTGTATTGCAACGATCAGTTACGTTTGAGTTTAGGCTTGAACCCGCAAAACGCCTTCCCGCTTCACTCGCGGCCTACAAGACTCAAGGAACAGCGCTGTCATGAACGACGCCACCCGCACCCAGCTCCGCCCGCTGGCCGACACTTCACCCTCGGCCATTGTCGCCGGGTTCATCGCAATGATGACCGGCTATACCAGCTCCCTGGTGCTGATGTTCCAGGCCGGACAGGCCGCCGGCCTGACCAGCGGGCAGATTTCCTCGTGGATCTGGGCCATCTCGATCGGCATGGCGGTGTGTTCCATCGGCCTGTCCCTGCGTTATCGCACCCCCATCACCATTGCCTGGTCGACGCCGGGCGCTGCGCTGCTGATCACCAGCCTGTCGGGGGTCAGCTACGGCGAGGCGATTGGTGCCTACATCACTTGCGCGGTGCTGGTAACCATCTGCGGCATGACCGGCAGCTTCGAACGCCTGGTCAAACGCATCCCGGCGTCGCTGGCCGCAGCCTTGCTGGCCGGGATCCTGTTCAAGATCGGCAGCGAGATCTTCGTCGCCGCCCAGCACCGTACCGGTCTGGTCCTGGGGATGTTTTTCACCTACCTGGTGGTCAAGCGCCTGTCGCCGCGCTACGCAGTGCTGGCGGCGCTGTTGATCGGCACGGCCTTGTCGGGGTTCATGGGCCTGCTGGACTTCAGCGGCTTCCACCTCGAAGTGGCGACGCCGGTCTGGACCACCCCACACTTTTCCCTCGCCGCGACCATCAGCATCGGCATCCCGCTATTCGTGGTGGCCATGACCTCGCAGAACATGCCCGGCATCGCCGTGTTGCGCGCCGACGGCTATGACGTGCCGGCCTCGCCCCTGATCACCGCCACCGGCGTTGCCTCGCTGCTGCTGGCGCCGTTCGGCTCCCACGGGATCAACCTGGCGGCGATCAGCGCGGCGATCTGCACCGGGCCGCACGCCCATGAAGATCGCAACAAGCGCTACACCGCGGCGGTCTGGTGCGGGATTTTCTACGGCATTGCCGGGGTCTTTGGAGCAACCTTGGCGGCGCTGTTCGCGGCCCTGCCCAAGGAATTAGTGTTGTCGATTGCCGCACTGGCGCTGTTCGGCTCCATCATCAATGGCCTGAGCATTGCCATGAGTGAAACCCGGGAGCGTGAAGCGGCATTGATCACCTTCATGGTCACGGCGTCGGGGCTGACGCTGTTTTCCATTGGCTCGGCATTCTGGGGGATTGTCGCGGGGGTGGTGACGCTAATGATTCTGAATTGGCGCAAAGCCTGAGCGAAAAAAAAACGGCGACCCGAGGGTCGCCGTTTTTTTCAACATCAAGCTACCGGATTGATCGGCTTTTCCGGGTACCAGACGTCCAGCAACGGGCTGACGGTGACTTCGGTCAGTTCGCTGCGGCCTTTGAGCCAGGCTTCAACAGCAGCACGCTGCTCTTCGGAAACCGAGCCACGCTTCTGCAGGCAAACCAGACCGTAGTCGTCGCCGCCAACATAACCCAGACCGTTGGCTTCCATGGCTTCTTTGAGGAATGCATCGAGGAAAGCGTCAATGGCTTCATCAGCCAAATCTTCCTTGAAATCCAGGTTCAGTTCGAAACCCAGCTCTTGAAATTCATCGACGCACAGTTTTTTGCGCAGACGCTGGGAACGGTTAGTCGCCATTGGAACAATCCTCATAAGTAATATCGGGCGGCACTTTAGCATTTTAAGCCGCCAATTGCCCGACTCTCTGGACGCCGGCCTTACGACCGGTAAAAAAAATAGCCGAATAGCTCGCGTGCTTGCGGCACAAAGCGCTATACCTTGGGCATAATGCCGACAATTTCGTGACCACTGAGGGAATTTATCTTCATGCCCTCATCTTTTTTCCCCTCGGCTGTAGGGTTTTATTTCATATGATCAGATCTTTGCGTCCATTGTTGCTGGCCAGCCTGCTTGTCCCCCTGGCCTTTACGGTTTCTGCTGCGCCCGTCAATACCGCCCTGAGCCCCAGCGTCGAAAAAGCCCTGAAGGCCAGCAAGCTCCCCGACAGCGCGCTGTCGCTGGTGATGATTCCCCTGAACGGCCCGGGCACCCCGACCGTGTTCAATGCCGACGTGTCGGTCAACCCGGCGTCCACCATGAAGCTGGTGACCACCTACGCCGCCCTGGAAATGCTCGGTCCCAACCACCAGTGGAAAACCGAGTTCTACACCGACGGCACCCTCAGCGGCGGCATCCTGCGCGGCAACCTGTACCTCAAGGGTGGCGGCGATCCGAAACTGAACATGGAAAAACTCTGGCTGCTGATGCGCGACCTGCGGGCCAATGGCGTGCAGCAAGTCACCGGCGACCTGGTGCTGGACCGCGGCTTCTTCAATCAACCGCAATTGCCGCAGTTCAACGATGACGGCAATGACGACAACAAGCCGTTCCTGGTCAAGCCCGACGCGGCCATGGTCAACCTCAAGGCCCTGCGCTTCGTGGCCCGCAATGATTCGGGCCGGGTCCTGGTGTCGGTCGAACCGCCGATTGCCAGCATCCGCATCGAAAACCAGGTCAAGGCCGTCAACACCAAGCAGTGCACCGGCGGCGTGCGCTACAACCCGGTGACCCAGGCCGACGGCAGCGTCACCGTGACCGTAGCCGGCCAGTTGGGCGACGGCTGCAGCTCGCAGACCTACCTCTCGCTGCTCGACCACGCGACCTACACCGCCGGTGCCGTAAGGGCGATCTGGCAGGAACTGGGCGGCAGCATCCAGGGCGCGGATCGCCAGGGCGCGGTGCCGAAGAGCGCCAAGGTCCTGGCCCGGGCATTCTCCCCGGACCTGGCGGAAATCATCCGCGACATCAACAAATACAGTAACAACACCATGGCCCAGCAACTGTTCCTCAGCCTGGGCGCGAGATACCGCACCGACGCCGACAGCAACGACGCCATGGCCGCCCAGCGCGTCGTGCGCCAATGGCTGGCGAAAAAGGGCATCACTGCACCGCATTTGGTGATGGAAAACGGTTCCGGCCTGTCCCGTGCCGAGCGCGTCAGCGCCCGTGAGATGGCAAGCATGCTGCAGGCCGCCTGGAGAAGCCCGTACTCGGCCGAATTCGTCAGCTCGATGCCGATTGCCGGCATGGACGGCACCATGCGCAAACGCCTGAAAACCACGGCGATGCGTGGCGAAGCCCACGTCAAGACTGGCACCCTGAACACTGTCCGGGCGATTGCCGGCTTCAGCCGCGACAACAATGGCAACACCTGGGCCGTGGTGGCGATCCTCAACGACAAGGCACCCTTTGGTGCTTCGTCGGTGCTCGATCAAGTGCTGCTGGACCTGTATCGCCAGCCAAAACTGGCGACCGCCGCGTCAGTACTGTAACTCTCGAGTCAAGGCTGCGCGCAGCAGCACGGCATCGGCGCCCTCCCCGGGCGCCAGTTGACGATGCCAACACTGCCGGTGACGGCGCCCAGCACTGCGCGCGGTTCGCGGCAGGCCGCAGCTTTTCCAACCGAACACCCCATAGAGCCAGGCAGCATCAAGGCTCCATGGGGCCATTCGAACCTTAGCGCGCCATGATTTTCCAGGCACGGTGGATCTTGCCGTTACGGGCAAAGTCCGGGTCGATGGTTTGCGCGGTGATTTCCTCGACGGCGTAGCGCGTTGTGAGGTTGTCCTCGAGCTGGAACTTGCGGAAGTTGTTGGAGAAGTACAACACCCCACCCGGTGCCAGGCGCGCCATGGCCAGGTCGAGCAACTGCACGTGGTCACGCTGGACGTCGAAGATGCCTTCCATGCGCTTGGAGTTGGAGAAGGTCGGCGGATCGATGAAGATCATGTCGAACTCATCACGGTTGGCTTCCAGCCAGGCCATGACATCGCCCTGCTCCAGGCGGTTCTTGTCGGAAAAACCGTTGAGCGACAGGTTGCGGCGCGCCCAATCCAGGTAAGTCTTGGACAGGTCGACGCTGGTGGTGCTGCGCGCGCCACCCTTGGCTGCGTGCACGCTGGCGGTCGCGGTGTAGCAGTACAGGTTGAGGAAGCGCTTGCCGGCCGCCTCTTTCTGAATGCGCATGCGCATCGGCCGGTGATCCAGGAACAGCCCGGTGTCGAGGTAGTCGGTCAGGTTGACCAGCAGCTTGACTCCGCCTTCATTGACCTCGACGAACTTGCCCTGGGCACTCTGGCGCTCGTACTGCTTGGTACCGCTCTGGCGCTCGCGACGCTTGACCACCACGCGGCTCTTGTCGATGTTCAGGGCCTGGGGAATGGCGGCCAGGGCATCGAACATCCGCGCCGAGGCTTTTTCCGGATCGATCGACTTCGGTGCCGCGTACTCCTGCACGTGGACCCAGTCGTGGTACAGGTCGATGGCCATCGAGTACTCAGGCATGTCGGCATCGTACACACGGTAGCAGTCGATCCCTTCGCGCTTGACCCACTTGCCCAGGGCCTTGAGGTTCTTCTGCAGACGGTTGGCAAACATCTGCCCACCCTCGCTCAGGCGCGCCTGTTCGACCACCGGTACCGGTGCCGGGGCGGGCTTGATCGGGTTGCCATTCTTGTTGTACTGGCGCTCTTGCGGTTCAACCGGTGCCTGATCGTAGATCGCCTGTTCACGCTCGGCCTGGCGCTGCTCCGGGGTCCGGCGCTCGCCTGTGACAAACTGGTCGGGCAACACTTTGATCAGCAGCAGCTTGCACGGCAAGGCGCCGTTCCAGAAGGCATATTGCTTGTGGCTGCGAATACCCATGCGCTTGCCCAGGTCCGGTGCGCCGGTGAACACCGCCGCTTCCCAGTTCAGGCAGGCCTGACGCAGGCGCTCGCCGAGGTTCTGGTAGAGGTAGAGCAGGCTCGCCTCGTCGCCCAGGCGCTCGCCGTACGGAGGGTTGCAGATCACCAGGCCTTTCTGGTTCTGGTCCGGGCGCGGTTCGAAGGTGGCCACTTCGCCCTGGTAGATCTTGATCCACTCGCTCAGGCCGGCACGCTCGACGTTGTTACGGCCCGGCTGGATCAGGCGCGGATCAGCTTCGTAACCGCGGATCCACAGCGGTGGCTTGGCCAGGCCGGCAGCGGCACGGGCGCTGGCTTCTTCATGGAGTTTTTTCCACAGCGCCGGCACGTGGCCGAGCCAGGCGGTGAAGCCCCATTGCTCACGACGCAGGTTGGGAGCCATGTCCGCGGCAATCATCGCCGCTTCGACCAGGAAGGTACCCACACCGCACATTGGGTCAGCCAGGGCGCCGCCCTCGGCGGCGATGCGTGGCCAGCCGGAACGGATCAGGATCGCCGCCGCGAGGTTTTCCTTCAGCGGGGCGGCACCTTGCTGCAGGCGATAGCCGCGCTGGTGCAGGCTGTGCCCGGACAGATCCAGGGACAGGATCGCTTCGCCACGGTCCAGGCGCAGGTGAATGCGCAGGTCCGGATTGAGCTTGTCGATCGAAGGACGTTCGCCCGTTGGCGTGCGCAATTTGTCGACAATCGCATCCTTGACCTTCAAGGCGCCGAAGTGGGTGTTGTCGATGCCCGAACCGTGACCGCTGAACTCCACCGCCAGGGTGCCGTCCGCCAGCATGTGGTCTTGCCACTCGATATCCAGCACGCCGTGGTAGAGGTCTTCGGCGTCCTTCATCGGGAAGCGCTTGAGGACAAACAGCACGCGGTTTGCCAGGCGCGACCACAGGCACAGGCGATAAGCGGTTTCCATGGTGGCCATGCCGCGCACAGCCGAGGTGTGCTCGCGCGCTTCCTCAAGGCCAAGCCCGACGGCTTCCTCGATGAGCAGGCCTTCAAGGCCTTTTGGGCAAGTGAGGAAGAGTTCGTAACGATCCGACATGGGAGTTCCAGGGCCTTTAGCAATGAGTGAACGGGCAACGCATTGACCGCTCGGTTTTCAATCAAGCGCTTTTCTAAAAGAGCGCTCGCGTGGCACGAAGGTGTGCCGTCCCACCCTGGCGGCTATGCCAGCCAACTGGCTGGAATGAGCTTAGATGCCCGGGCAGATAAAAAATTCGGTGCAACAAAATGTCATAACTCGACCCTTCGTCGAATAGTAACCGAGCGCATCGGTGGGTCATGACCTAGGAAGCATTAGCCTCATCATTCTTTGAGAGCCTGATCATAGCGGGGTTTGGCCAACCACCCGACAAAACCCTCGTTGTTTCTTATGGCCATAACACCTTTATCGTTACGTCCTTATGACAAAACGATCATTCCCTCGATGTGACGCATTGGTTAGAACTCAATACAGGTTGACGCCGCAACGACGTCAACACCTTGGCTCGCCACGCCGGCAGCGAGCCGCCATTGGCAGAGCGTTTTCTGCCTGACCTCGATAGAGGTCGACGCGATACATACAGTCAACAAGTGAGGGAAACACCCTATGAGAAGACTTAAGCGTGATCCGTTGGAAAGAGCATTTTTGCGCGGATATCAATATGGCGTTGGTGGCAAATCCCGTGAGCTTTGCCCATTTACTCTACCGTCGGTACGCCAAGCCTGGATTAACGGCTGGCGAGAAGGACGCGGCGACAACTGGGACGGTATGACCGGCACTGCGGGAATCCATAGACTCAACGAACTTCACGCCGTCGGCTAAACGGGGCACACATTCCGACACGACAACTTGATTACGTAACGACTTAACCATGCACGTCCTCTCCGGACGGCGGGCTTCGGCCCAGGGGCTCCCTTGAGGAGCCCTTTTTTATTCCTGTCTGTAGCCGCTGGCGCAGCCTGCGTTCGGCGGCGTAGCCGTCGTAAACAGGCGCGGTATCAGCGCAGGGCGGCGATGGCGTCGACCGATTCACGGATCAGCGCCGGGCCCTTGTAGATGAAGCCCGAGTAGATCTGCACCAGGCTGGCACCCGCGGCGATTTTCTCAGCCGCGTGCCGTCCTTCGGTGATCCCGCCCGCCGCGATGATCGGCAAGCGCCCTGCCAGTTCCGCCGCCAGCACCTTGACCGTGTGGGTGCTCTTCTCACGCACCGGGGCGCCCGACAGGCCACCCATCTCGTCCCCGTGCTCCATGCCTTCGACGCCCACCCGGCTCAGGGTGGTGTTGGTGGCGATGACCGCGTCCATACCGGTTTCGATCAGCGCCTGCGCCACCTGGGCGGTTTCTTCGTCCGTCATGTCCGGGGCAATCTTGATCGCCAGGGGCACATGCTTGCCATGTCGCAGGGCCAGTTCGGCGCGGCGCGTGGCCAGGTCGGCGAGCAGTTGCTTGAGCGAATCACCGAACTGCAGGCTGCGCAGGCCCGGGGTGTTCGGCGAGCTGACGTTGACCGTGACATAGCTGGCGTGGGCGTAGACCTTGTCCAGGCAGATCAGGTAGTCGTCCACCGCACGCTCGACCGGGGTGTCGAAGTTCTTGCCGATGTTGATCCCCAGCACGCCCTTGTACTTGGCCGCGGCAACCCGGGCCAGCAGATGATCGACGCCGAGGTTGTTGAACCCCATGCGATTGATGATCGCCTCGGCTTGCGGCAAGCGGAAAATCCGTGGTTTGGGGTTACCCGGTTGCGGGCGCGGGGTGACGGTGCCGATTTCGACAAACCCGAAACCAAGCTGGGCAAAACCGTCGATGGCCGCGCCATTCTTGTCCAGGCCTGCAGCCAGGCCAACCGGGTTGGGGAAGTCCAGGCCCATGACATTCACCGGCACATGGGCCGGGGCCTTGCACAGCAAGCCGTTCAGGCCCAGGCGTCCGCCCGCGCCGATCAAGTCCAGGGACAGATCGTGGGAGGTTTCCGGGGAGAGTTTGAACAGCAGTTGGCGGGCCAGGGTATACATGGGCGGGCTTGACTCGGTCGGCGGCAAAATAAGGCGGCGATTATAGCCGGGCATCGGGGTCGCAGGCGAGGCACATGTACAAATCCCTCGGCAATGGCATATGCCTTGCACCGTGAAGCCTATCCGTACTCATGCCAACGCCGGGATGAGTCGAACGACCATGGCGTCGTCATCCGACCTGGCTTGCACAGGGGCCCGGGGCGACGCTTTTTTCTGCAAGGTGCACTCCCGATGAACGAACCATCAGTCGGCCCGCTGGCCTGGGTCAACGGCAGCGACGCGCCGGAAAAGACCTCAATCAACCTGGGGTTCATGGCCCTGAGCGATTGCGCCTCGGTGGTCGTAGCCGCCACCCAGGGCTTTGCCCAGCCTTATGGCCTGACCTTGAACCTCAAGCGCCAAACATCCTGGGCCAACCTGCGGGACAAGCTGACCAGCGGCGAACTGGACGCCGCCCATAGCCTCTATGGCCTGGTGTACGCGGTACACCTGGGCATCGGAGGCGTCGCCGCCACCGAGATGGCCGTGCTCATGGGCCTGAACCACAACGGGCAGAGCATCAACCTGTCCCACGGCCTGCAACGCCTGGGCGTGACCAGTCCTGAGGCACTGGATCGGCACGTGCACCAAAGTCGCCCAAAACTCACCTTTGCCCAGACCTTCCCCACCGGCACCCACGCCATGTGGTTGTACTACTGGCTGGCCAGCCAGGGCATTCACCCGCTGCAGGATGTCACCAGCGTGGTGGTGCCACCGCCGCAAATGGTCGCGCACTTGCAGGCCGGGCGCATCGACGGGTTTTGCGTGGGCGAACCCTGGAGCGCCAGCGCGGTGCAGCAGAACCTCGGCTTTACCCTGGCAACGAGCCAGGCCATCTGGCCTGACCACCCGGAAAAAGTCCTCGGCTGCACGCGCGCCTTCGTCGAGCAATACCCCAATACCGCCCGGGCGCTGGTGATGGCGATCCTGGAAGCCAGCCGGTTCATCGAGCAAAGCCCGGAAAACCGCCGCAGCACCGCACAGTTGCTCAGCGCCGCCGACTACCTCGACACCCCCGTGGACACCATTGAGCCACGCTTGCTGGGCGATTACGCCGACGGGCTCGGCAATCGCTGGCAGGACCCGCACGCGCTGCGCTTTCACGGCCATGGCGAGGTGAACATGCCCTACTTGAGCGACGGCATGTGGTTCATGACCCAGTTCCGCCGCTGGGGCTTGCTGCGCGACGACCCGGATTACCTGGGCGTGGCACGCCAGGTCCAGCAACTGAGCCTGTACCGCGACGCGGCCGGGGCCCTGGGCATAACAGCGGACAGCCATGAGATGCGCAGCAGCCAATTGATCGACGGCAAGATCTGGGACGGTGCCGACCCGGCGGCCTACGCCCGCAGCTTCACCCTGCACGCCATGACCGATACCCCCGCCCTGCGCGCCCGGCCCTGACAGGAGAGCATGAGCATGTTGCGAATCCTGCTGATCAATGACACCGCTAAAAAAGTCGGACGCCTGAAGACCGCCCTGACCGAAGCCGGGTTTGAGGTGATCGACGAATCCGGCCTGACCATCGACCTGCCCGCGCGCGTCGAAACGGTGCGCCCGGACGTGATTCTGATCGATACCGAGTCACCCAGCCGCGATGTGCTGGAACAAGTGGTGCTGGTCAGCCGCGACCAGCCACGCCCCATCGTGATGTTCACCGATGAACACGACCCGGGCGTGATGCGCCAGGCCATCAAGTCCGGCGTCAGCGCCTACATCGTCGAAGGCATCCATGCCGCCCGCCTGCAGCCGATCCTCGACGTGGCCATGGCGCGCTTTGAAAGCGACCAGGCCCTGCGCGCCCAACTGTTTGCCCGCGACCAGCAACTGGCCGAGCGCAAGCGCATCGAACTGGCCAAGGGCCTGCTGATGAAAATGAAGGCCTGCAACGAAGAACAGGCCTACACCCTGATGCGCCGCCAGGCCATGAGTCGCCAGCAGAAGCTGATCCAGGTGGCCGAGCAGATCATTGCCATGAGTGAGTTGCTGGAGTGAGCACCACGCCGAATCAGGCTTGGCGCGTCATCGGTGACGACCCTCGCGAGCCTGCTCGCGATCAGCCCGCCCTCGGCCGCACTGGTTGGCACAGATATCGCTAAGTAATCGGCACAGGTAACCAACGGCGGTTGCCCCACCAACGACAACGACGTCGCACACCCCTTTCGCGCAAGCGCAGCGGGTTGCGGCGTTTTTTCGTTTTGGCCCCACAGACCGGGGCCGGTGGTGCGGCCGTCAAGGCGCCCCACCGCCAAGCTCACGACTCCCTTCGAGACTCTTAACCGCTGAGGTGCGCGATGAATTCAAGCTTCTGGAAATCCGGTCATACCCCGACCCTGTTCTCGGCATTCCTGTATTTCGACCTGAGCTTCATGGTCTGGTACTTGCTGGGCCCCCTGGCGGTGCAAATTGCCGCCGACCTGCACCTGACCACTCAACAGCGCGGGCTGGTGGTGGCCACGCCGATCCTCGCCGGGGCCTTGCTGCGTTTTGTCATGGGCCTGCTCGCCGACCGCCTGTCACCCAAGACCGCTGGCCTGATTGGCCAGGTCATCGTCATCTGCGCGCTGTTCGGTGCCTGGAAGCTGGGCATCCACAGCTACGAGCAAGCCCTGCTGCTGGGGGTGTTCCTGGGGATGGCCGGGGCCTCGTTTGCCGTCGCCCTGCCCCTGGCCTCGCAGTGGTACCCGCCGCAACACCAGGGCAAGGCCATGGGCATCGCCGGTGCGGGCAACTCGGGCACTGTGCTCGCGGCGCTGATCGCGCCGGTGCTGGCAGCCGCGTTTGGCTGGAGCAACGTGTTCGGCTTCGCCCTGATCCCGCTGATCCTGACCCTGATCATCTTCGCCTGGCTGGCGAAAAACGCGCCGCAACGGCCCAAGGCCAAATCCATGAGCGACTACTTCAAGGCCCTGGGTGATCGCGACAGCTGGTGGTTCATGTTCTTCTACTGCGTGACCTTCGGCGGCTTCATCGGCCTGGCCAGTGCCCTGCCCGGCTACTTCAACGACCAGTACGGCCTGAGCCCGGTGACTGCCGGCTACTACACCGCCGCCTGTGTGTTTGGTGGCAGCCTGATGCGCCCACTGGGTGGCGCCCTGGCCGATCGCTTCGGCGGGATCCGCACCCTGCTGCTGATGTACGGTGTCGCGATCGTGTGCATTGCCGCCGTCGGCTTCAACCTGCCCAGCTCCTATGCGGCGCTCGCCCTGTTCGTCTGCACCATGCTTGGCCTTGGCGCCGGCAATGGCGCGGTGTTCCAGTTGGTGCCCCAGCGTTTTCGCCGCGAAATCGGCGTGATGACCGGGTTGATCGGCATGGCCGGTGGGATCGGCGGGTTTGCCCTCGCCGCCGGCATGGGGGCGATCAAACAGAGCACCGGCAGTTATCAACTGGCCTTGTGGCTGTTCGCCAGCCTCGGCATCCTGGCGTGGTTCGGCCTGCACGGGGTCAAGCGCCGCTGGAGAACCACCTGGGGCTCGGCCGCTGTGACCGCGGCGCGGGTCTGAGGCAGCGATGAGCCTGCAATTGAGCTTTGCCGAAGCCAGCGCCATCGGCCCGCGCGAGGAAAACCAGGACGCCCTGCGCCTGGTCACGCCCGCCGCAGAGCTGGCCGCGAGCAAAGGGTTTCTGTTCGCCATCGCCGATGGCGTCAGCCAATGCGCCGATGGCGGGCTGGCCGCGCGCACCACCTTGCAAGCACTGGCCCTGGACTACTACGCCACCCCGCAGACCTGGGGCGTGGCGCAGTCCCTGGACCGCCTGCTGCTCGCGCAGAACCGCTGGCTGCAGGCCAACGGTGGCGGCCTGCCGCTGCTCACCACCGTCAGCGCGCTGGTGCTGCGCGGACAACGTTTCACCCTGGCCCACGTCGGCGATTGCCGGGTGTATCGCTGGCACGCCGAGCAGTTGCAACGCATCAGCGAGGACCATGTCTGGGAACAACCGGGCATGCAACATGTGCTCAAGCGCGCCCTGGGCCTGGACCAACACCTGGTGCTGGATTTTCTCGATGGTGAGTTGCGCGCCGGCGAGTGCTTCGTGCTCCTCAGCGACGGGGTCTGGGCAACCTTGGGCGACACCACGATTGCCGGCATCCTGCGCGATCAGCCGGACCTGCACAGCGCGGCCCAGACCCTGGTCAATGCCGCGCACCTGGCCGGCAGCCAGGACAATGCCAGCGCGCTGCTGGTGCGGGTCGAGGCCCTCGGCGAGGCGAGCATCGGCGATGCCCTGATTCACCTGCAACAATGGCCCCTGCCGCCGCCCCTCAAGCCCGGCCAGCGCTTCGAAGGCTGGCACGTCGAGAAACTGCTGGGGCACAGCCAACAGTCACTGATCTATCGGGTCCACGACAGCCAGCAGCAGCCCTGGCTGTTGAAAACCCTGCCGGCGCAGTTGAGCGACGACAGCCAGGCCGCCCAGGCCCTGCTGTCAGAGGAATGGTTTCTCAAGCGCGTCGCCGGACGCAGTTTTCCCGAGGTCCATCCGGCGACCCAGCGTCAACACCTGTACTACCTGATGCGCGAGTACCCAGGGCAGACCCTTGCCCAAACCTTCACCCAGACCGGTCCGCTGCCCCTGGCGCAATGGCAGGCACTGGCCGAGCGCCTGCTACGCGCGGTGGGCCTGTTGCACCGGCGGCAGATCCTGCATCGCGACATCAAGCCGGAAAACCTGCTGCTCAGTGACGACGGCGAGTTGCGCCTGCTGGATTTCGGCCTGGCGTACTGCCCGGGCTTGTCCGAAGACCAGGCCAACGCACTGCCCGGCACCCCGAGCTACATCGCCCCGGAAGCCTTCAGCGGTGAGGCGCCGTCTGCGCAACAAGACCTGTATGCCGTCGGCGTGACCCTGTATTACCTGGCCACCGGGCAGTATCCCTACGGCGAAATCGAAGCCTTCCAGCGCCCCCGCTTCGGTCAGCCGGTGAATGCCCAGCGCTATCGCCCGGACCTGCCGGACTGGCTGGGGCAGAGCCTGGAGCGCGGGGTCAACGCCGACCCGGCCCAGCGCTACGAAACCGCCGAGCAATGGCTGCTGATTCTCGAACACGGCGAGCGCGGCAGCTTGAGCGTGCGACCCAGACCGCTACTGGAGCGCGAGCCGGTGAAGGTTTGGCGCACCCTGGCGCTGGTGTTGCTGATGATTAACCTGGTGTTGCTGTTTTCCCTCATTCGCCACTGACCCCAGGCCCCGCAAACCCCGTCGGCGTCGCGCCATTGCTGTGCACCGCGCCTTCTATCGGTGCAAAAAGCCCGGTCGGCACCGCCCGAACACCCGGATGAGCCCGATAAAACCGTAGCCTCCACCACTTGGCACAACCACTGCATTAGCCCGTTCATCACACATAAAGCCCAGCCTTCAACGACGAAGGGTGCGCTGCCCGAGAGAACGGGACCAGGACAAAGGCGTCCTCGCTAGAGCACTAGCGGGACGCCTTTTTTTGTTTGCGCAAAATACACCGAGCCAGTCCCATCGACCCGATGACACCGGCCTGAGCTTGCGGAGAACCCGATGAAAAAATTGAAACTGGTGATGATCGGCAACGGGATGGCCGGGGTCCGCACGCTCGAGGAACTGCTCAAGCTGAGCAGCGAACTGTATGACATCACGGTTTTCGGTGCTGAACCCCACACCAACTACAACCGCATCCTGCTGTCCCCGGTGCTGGCAGGTGAACAGACCTTCGAAGAGATCGAGCTCAACGACCTCAATTGGTACCAGGAGCACAACATCACCTTGCTGCTCAACCGCACAGTGGTGGAGATCGACCGGTTCAAGCGCCGGGTCATCGCTGCCGACGGCAGCAGCGCCGAGTACGACCGCCTGCTGATCGCCACCGGCTCGACGCCCTTCATGCTGCCGATCCCGGGCAACACCCTGCAGGGGGTGATTGGCTACCGTGACATCGCCGACACCCAGACCATGATCGACACCGCCCGGACCCACCGCCACGCCGTGGTCATCGGCGGTGGCCTGCTGGGCCTGGAAGCGGCCAACGGCCTGATGCTGCGCGGCATGCACGTGACCGTGGTGCACATCGGCGAATGGTTGTTGGAACGGCAACTGGACAAGACCAGCGGCCAATTGCTGCAAAGCGCCCTGGAACAACGCGGCCTGCACTTTCGCCTGGGTGAGCAAACCCAGGCCCTGCTCGACGCCGGCAACGGTCGGGTCGGCTCGGTGCAATTCAAGAACGGCGACATCATCCCGGCCGACCTGGTGGTGATGGCCGCCGGGATCCGCCCGGCCAGCGAGCTCGCGGAACAGGCCGGCCTGCCCTGCAACCGCGGCATCCTGGTCAACGACACCCTGCAGACCTATGACCCGCGCATCTATGCCATCGGTGAATGCGCCAGCCATCGTGGCATTGCCTACGGCCTGGTGGCGCCGCTGTTCGAGCAGGCCAAGGTCTGCGCCAACCACCTGGCACAGCTGGGGTTCGCCACCTACAAAGGCTCGGTGACCTCGACCAAGCTGAAAGTCACCGGCATCGACCTGTTCTCCGCTGGCGACTTCATGGGGGGCGAAGGCACCGAGACCATCACCCTGCGCGACCCGGTCGGCGGCATCTACAAAAAATTGGTGATCAAGGACGACGTGCTGGTCGGCGCCTGCCTGTACGGCGATACCGCCGATGGCGGCTGGTATTTCCGGCAGATTCGCGAACACCAGGGCATTGCTGCGATCCGTGATCACCTGATGTTTGGCGAACCGGCGTCGAGCGCGGCCGGCCACCAGGACCTGACACTGCAGGAAGCATCATGATGAAGCGTCAGACGACTGCCTCGACCTGCTGCTATTGCGGGGTGGGCTGCGGCATCCTGATCGAGCACGACGGCGAGCAGATCCTCGGCGTCAGCGGCGACCCGACGCACCCGGCCAACTACGGCAAACTGTGCAGCAAAGGCTCAACCCTGCACCTGACCGGTGACCTGGCGGCCCGCGCGCTGTACCCGCAGTTGCGCCTGGGCAAGGGCCTGGCTCGCACCCGCACCGACTGGGACAGTGCCCTTGACCACGCCGCCAGCGTATTTGCCCGGACCATCGCCGAGCACGGTCCGGACAGTGTGGCGTTCTACATCTCCGGGCAACTGCTGACCGAGGACTACTACGCCTTCAACAAACTGGCGCGGGCGCTGGTGGGCACCAACAACATCGACAGCAATTCGCGGCTGTGCATGTCGTCGGCGGTGGTCGGCTACAAGCGCAGCCTGGGCGCCGATGCACCGCCCTGCAGCTACGAAGACCTGGAGCTGAGCGATTGCGTGATGATCGTCGGCAGTAACATGGCCTACGCCCATCCGGTACTGTTTCGCCGCCTGGAGCAAGCCAGGGCCCGTCGGCCGCAGATGAAGGTGATTGTCATCGACCCTCGGCGCACCGACACCTGCGACCTGGCGGACCTGCACCTGGCGATTCTGCCGGGCACCGATGTCGCGCTGTTCCACGGCATCTTGCACCTGCTGCTGTGGGAAGACTGGATCGACCGCAGCTTTATCCAGGCCCATACCGAGGGGCTGGCCGAACTGAAGCAGCTGGTGCGCGACTACACGCCCCCCATGGTGGCGCAACTGTGTGGCATCAGCGTCACCCAGTTGCAGCAGTGCGCGGAATGGGTCGGCACCTCGCCGAGTTTTCTGTCGCTGTGGTGCATGGGCTTGAACCAGTCCACGGCCGGCAGCGCGAAAAACAGCGCACTGATCAACCTGCACCTGGCCACCGGACAAATCGGCCGCCCGGGCGCGGGCCCCTTCTCCCTTACCGGTCAGCCGAATGCCATGGGCGGGCGCGAAACCGGCAGCCTGGCCAATCTGCTGCCAGGCCATCGCGAAGCCAACAATGCCGGGCATCGCGCCGAGGTCGCCGCCTATTGGGGGGTGCCCACGCTGCCGGAAACGCCAGGGCTAAGCGCCATCGAACTGTTCGAGCAGGTCAACAGCGGAAAAATCAAGGCGCTGTGGATCGCCTGTACCAACCCGGCGCAGTCCCTGCCCGACCAACAGAATGTGCGCGCGGCCTTGCAGGCGTGCCCGTTCGTGGTCTTGCAGGAAGCCTTCAGCACCACCGAAACCGCGCCCTTCGCCGACCTGCTGCTGCCGGCCGCCAGTTGGGGGGAAAAGGAAGGCACGGTGACCAACTCCGAGCGGCGGATTTCCCACGTTCGCCGGGCCATTCCCGCACCCGGTGAAGCACGCCCGGATTGGGCGATCACCGTGGATTTCGCTCAACGCCTGGAGAAACACCTGCGCCCGGGTCAGCCCAGCCTGTTTGCCTTCGATCAACCTGGGCAATTGTTCGATGAATTCAAACAGCTGACCCGCGGACGCGACCTGGACCTGTCCGGTATCAGCCACGCCCTGCTCGACCGCCTGGGTCCACAGCAATGGCCTTTCCCCCAGGGCGCCACCTGCGGCACACCACGCCTCTACGTGGACGGGATATTTCCCACGGCCAGCGGGCGCGCGCAATTTATCGCCGAGCCATTTTGCGCCGCCAAGGAGCAACGGGACGCGCACTTTCCCCTGACCCTGATTACCGGGCGCCTGCGGGATCAATGGCACGGCATGAGCCGCACCGGCACCGCGGCGCAACTGTTCGGCCATGTCAGCGAAGCGCTGCTGAGCCTGCACCCGGATGAACTGCAGCGCCAACACTTGAATGCCGGCGACCTGGTCAGCCTCAAGAGCCGCCGCGGCAGTGTGATCGTCGCGCTCGCCAGCGATGACTCGGTACGCCCGGGGCAAGCCTTTCTCCCGATGCACTGGGGCGACCGCTTCCTCAAGGGCGGCGTGAACGTCCTGACCCAGCCGGCGTTCGACCCACTGTCCAAGCAGCCTGAGCTGAAACACAGCGGTGTGCGAATTGAAGCCGTTGAACTGCCGTGGGAGTTCTTCGCCCTGGTCGAGGGCAATGTTCAACAGCATTTCGAGGCGCTGCGCCCGCTCTGCGAAGACTTTTCCTACGTCAGCCTCAGCCTTGCCGGGCGTGAGCGGCCGGCGCTGCTGATACGCGCCGCGTGCGCCCAGGCGCCGGACCCGCAACGGCTGCAGGAGATCGACCAGCACCTGGGGCTCGACCACGGCCCGGTACTGTCCTACGACGATCCGCGTCGCGCCATCGGCAAACGCGTGCGCATCGAACAGGGGCGCATCACCGCGATCCGCCTGGCCGGGGAAACACTGGCCCGGCACTGGTTGCAGAATCTTTGGCTGGAAGGTCGAGTCGATGAGCAATTGCGACCCTGGCTGCTGGCGCCCTTGAGCGCCCCGCCGGGCGCTGCCGGTGCCGCCTCTGGCGCGCAGAAAACCCTGTGCAACTGCAAGAACGTCAGCCACAGCGCCGTGTGCGCCGGCATTCGCAGCGGCCTGGATCTGCAAGGCCTGAAACAACAATTGGGTTGCGGCACGCAATGCGGCTCCTGCGTCCCGGAAATCAAGCGTCTGCTGGCCGCCCAGGTGCGGCCAAGCGCAATCACCTCGTGAGGAATGCAACATGAGCGCAAAAGTCTGGTTGGTGGGTGCAGGCCCGGGTGACCCTGAATTGCTGACCCTCAAGGCGGTACGGGCACTGAGGGAGGCAGACGTGGTAATGATCGATGATCTGGTCAATCCAGCCGTGCTGGAGCATTGCCCCCGGGCGCGGGTCATTGCCGTGGGCAAGCGCGGGGGCTGCCGTTCGACCCCACAAGCCTTCATCCATCGCCTGATGCTGCGTTATGCCCGCCAAGGCAAGTGTGTGGTGCGGCTCAAAGGGGGGGACCCGTGCATATTTGGCCGGGGGGGTGAAGAAGCACAGTGGTTGCGCGAGCGCCAGATCGAGGTCGAACTGGTCAATGGCATCACCGCCGGCCTGGCGGGCGCCACTCAGTGCGATATTTCCCTGACCCTGCGCGGCGTCGCCAGGGGCGTGACCCTGGTGACAGCCCATACCCAGGATGACAGCGAGCTCAATTGGCGCGCACTGGCCCAAGGCGGGACCACCCTGGTGATCTACATGGGAGTGGCAAAACTCGGGGAAATTCGCCAGCAGTTGCTGGACGGCGGGATGGCGCTGGATACGCCGGTGGCAATGATTGAAAACGCATCCATGCCGTGCCAGCGCGAATGCCGAAGCAACCTGACAGCGATGCAGGAAGATGCCTACAGCTTTCAGTTAAAAAGCCCAGCGATCCTTGTGATAGGGGCTGTAGCCGCCTCCGCAGCCCTGGAACAGGGACTGCCGGCGTCCGTGACACCGTTGCCATTGCCGTCCAGCGCAGCGCTGTAACGCCGGCCTGGCAGTAAATCGCAGACAAAGAAAAGCCCGGCCTAAGCCGGGCTTTTCGCGAGCTGCGAGCTAATTACTTAGCTTGAGCTTCAACCTGCGCTTCTACGCGACGGTTAACAGCACGGCCAGCTTCAGTTGCGTTGTCAGCAACTGGGCGGGATTCGCCGTAACCAACGGAGCTAACGCGGCCAGCGTCGATGCCGTCTTTGACCAGAACTTGCTTAACAGCGTCAGCACGACGCTGGGACAGCTTCTGGTTGTAAGCGTCTGGACCTACGGAGTCAGTGTGACCTTCAACCACGGTGGTGGTCTGTGGGTACTGCTTCATGAAGTCAGCCAGGTTTTTCACGTCAGCGTAGCTGTTTGGCTTAACAACAGATTTGTCGAAGTCAAACTTGACGTCCAGCTCAACGCGTACCACTTCAGCAACTGGAGCTTCTGGCTCTGGCTCTGGAGCCGGTGCCGGAACTGGAGCTGGAGCGACTGCGCCGGCGTTGCCGCCGAAGTTCACACCCAGACCAACCAGGGCGGAGTAGTCCCACTTGCCGTTGTCCATTGCGTAGTCAGCTTCAACGCCGGCACGAGCGAACAGGTTGTCGGTGAAGTAGTACTTAACACCGGTACCAACGATGGCCAGAGTCGACTGATCGCGACCGCTGTGACCGTCAGCTTTTACGCTGGTGCGGCTCTGGTGGCCGAAACCGCCGGAAACGTAAGGACGCAGGGAATCTACGCCAGCCTGACCGAAGTGGTAGGTACCCAGCAGGGAGCCGGTGTCACCTTTGATCTTCTGGTTGCCAGTACCGTCGTTCGAACGGGTGTGGTGAGTCTGATCGTAGTTCAGATCGATCGAAACGTCGTCGGTCAGGAAGTAACCGATGCGAGCGCCTGGATTGAAGCCGTCTTCGATGTGCTTGACGCTATCGTTGTACTGCTTCTTGTAGAACAGCTCGCCTTCAACTGCGCCTTGGCCTTGTGCCAGAACGCCGAAAGAAGTAGCGGCAATAAGAGAACCAATGGCCAAGCCCAAGGTGTTTTTCAGTTTCATCCGTTAAATCCCCATCTGGTGATTGTAAAGCAGTCCCACAAACCGGGGGACAACTCGGCGGCAAGTCTATCAGAACTTGCCTACACGTAAGAGATATTTGCGCCGAACTAAGTTTCAGCAATGCCTGCAAATTTCTCACGCAATTTATCTAGAGCGCGTTTGTACCGCATTTTTGTTGCACTCAAACCCATATGCATGATGTCTGCGATCTCCTGAAATTCCAGCTCTGCGACAAATCGTAGCACCAGAATTTCCCGGTCAATCGGGTTCACATGCACCAACCAGCGATCAAGTCCACCCTTTTCCTCAGGTTTCGGCGTCTTTTCTTCCGACGCTTCCTCGAGGGGGTCCAGACTCAAAGCGTCCATCAAGCGACGCTTACGCCGTTCCTTTCGATACTGTGTGATGCACTCGTTGTACGTGATGCTATATAGCCATGTCTTGAACTTGGATTTTCCTTCAAAGTTCTTCAGGCCGTACAGCACCTTCAACATCACTTCCTGACAGACATCGTCCGCGTCGCGATCGTTCCCAAGATATCGTGCACAGACGTTAAATAAAGTTCTCTGGTAACGCCGCATCAGCTCTTCATAAGCGCGCGTGACGTGAAACAGCTCGGTGTGCGAGCGCGCGACCAACTCCTCATCAGAGAGCTCGCGGGGGTCGTAGCGCGTGGATAGCGATTGGGGTTTATTCAAAACAAGTCGGGCCGACAGTCAGGTCAATGTCCGCCGCGGCCCAAGGGTGTCGGGCATTTCGCGGCGGCATACATTAGCAGGGTTTGCCGGGTTAGCGGCTACTAACATGCTGTTCCAGGAGGATCCGATTGGAGAGTGATACTAGCTCACCCTCGTCGGTCAGCAATGTAGTTTTAACCGTGCCGATCTCTTCGATCTGACCTTCGACCTCACCAACACGCACTTGTTGCCCAACCTGATACAACTCACGCACATAGATTCCCGCAAGAATCTGACCGGCAATTTCCCGGCTACCCAATCCCATGGCCAAGGCAACTGCCAGACCAACGGTTATCAAAACGATCACGATCACATGGTTCAGCAGGTCGGTTTTGACTTCGAGCTGACTGATCGCCACCGAGATACTGATGATGATCACCAGGCCCTGGGCTATTCGCCCCAGGCCCGAAGCATAGTCCAGACCGACCCCTTCAGCGGCACCGCGCACCAGGCCATTGGCCAGCTGCGCCAGCAATACCCCTACCAGCAACACCAACGCGGCACCGAACACTTTCGGCAAATACAGTGCAAGCATATCGAGCGTAGCCGAAACTCGCTCCAAGCCAAGGGATTCTGCAGCAGAAACCAGAAAAATAAGCAAAACGAACCAGTAAACGATCTTTCCGATCAGGGTCGAGATCGGAACCTGCAGCCCTGCCCGAGACATCAACTTGGTCAAACCGGTACCGCCCATCAAGCGATCCAGGCCCAGTTTTGCCAACAATTTGGACAACAGGGTGTCCAGCAGCTTGGCCACGACAAACCCCAGCAGCAGCACGACGAGGGCGCCAAACAGATTGGGAATGAAGTTCGCTACCTTGGTCCACAACGCAGTCATTGCCGTGACGAGGCTCTGAGTCCAGAGATCAAGTTCCATATTCAATCAGCCTTATCAGCAGTGCTTGCGTTAGGTTTACGACGGGAAACCGGCGAGACATGGGCCGATCCGTTATTCAGGGCGATCATCAGTGCCGGCAGCCAGCGGCCCAGCAGACTGAACAGATCACCGGCACCCACCTGGCGGTTGGCGGTTTTCAGTACACGACCCAGGCACGCATCATCGTCACGGGTGGACGGGGATGCCTGGAGCATGTCACGTAAAGACTGTTCAAACGGATCGTGCATACGCACCTCTCGTGATATCTGTGAAAGACGCGATCAAAATTCCCCGGGTCACATGACGCCCCTTCATACCCAGCGCAAACGCCGGAACAACCACCACTGGCCCAGCGCCACCGAGACCATGATCAGGCAGGCAACCAGGAAGCCATAGGGACTCTCGGAGAACGGAATGCCACCGACATTGATGCCCAGCAAACCGGTCAGAAAACTCATCGGCAAAAAGATCCCGGTAATGATCCCGAAGCGGTACATGGTGCGGCTCATTTTCACGCTCAGACGCCGGTCTTCGGCCTCCAACACCAGCCCCACGCGCTCGCGGGTCAATTCCAGCTCTTCAAGATAGCGGGTCAGGCTGTTGTTCAATTCGTTCCAGTAGTCGCCGTCATCCTCGACAAACCAGGGCAGTTTGATTCGCGTCAGTTGTCCGAAAATATCCCGTTGCGGCGCCAGAAAACGCTTGAGTCCGGCGGCACGCCGACGGATCTGCAAAATGGAGCCGTGCTCGGGGGTATACCGTTCGTCGGCATCCAGCTTTTCCTCTTCGACATCGACCACTTCCGAGAGGTCGCCCACCAGGTCCTGGACCTTGTGAGTGAGGTACTGGGCCATGTACAGGATCAGTTCGGAAGCCGTCCGCGGCCCCTTGCCCTCGGCCAACTGCACCAACAATTCGTCGGTGGCGCGCAGTGGGCGCAGGCGCAGGGAAATGACCCGTTGGGCCGAGGCGAAAATACGCACCGAGACCATGTCTTCCGGTTCGGCACCAGGGTTGAGGTTGACCCCGCGCAAGAACAGCAGCAATTCGGAGTCCGGCAGCGCCAGCAGGCGCGGCCGGGTGTTCTCCTCCAGCAGCAGGTCACAACTGAATTCACTCAGACCGCTGGATTTACGCAGCCAGGTCTGGGTTTGCGGGTGACTGCGATCCCAGTGCAGCCAGAGGCTTTCGTGGGATTGCAGTTGCAGGTCATCCAGTTCAGTCCGGGCAATCGAACGCGCACCGCCTTTTCCATCCAGCACCAGGGCATGGACCAGCCCCCACTGCGCGTTTTCTTCCTCGAACATCCTCACCCCTGTCTGGTCGCCGTTTATTCAGGCATTTTCAACGCGGTGGGCGAAATGATCACGCCATTGTTGTCCGCATAAATGAACTCGCCCGGACGGAACGTCACACCGGCAAAGGTCACCGGCACGTTGATCTCGCCAAGACCGCGGCGGTCGGACTTCTTCGGATGGCTGGCGAGGGCCTGCACCCCCAGGTCGGTTTGTGCGATGACGTCGACGTCGCGGATGCAGCCGTAGATCACCAAGCCTTCCCAGCCATTCTTGGCCGCTTTCTCGGCAATCATGTCGCCCAGCAGCGCGCAGCGCAGCGAGCCTCCACCATCCACCACCAGCACCTTGCCGTTCCCCGGGAGTTCAGCGTGCTCCTTGACCCGCGAGTTGTCTTCGAAGCACTTGATGGTCACGATTTCACCGCCGAAGGAGTCACGGCCGCCAAAATTGCTGAACATCGGCTCCAAGACCTGTACCAGTTCCGGATAGGTATCGCACAGGTCGGGAGTGAGGTAATGATTCATCGAGAAACTCCTGTAATGAGGAAGACAATCGAGGATGTCACCTTAAAGGAAACGCGCGCTGAGGGTTGCGGTTTAAAGCCGATCTTGCGCGAACACCGCTACTGCATCGCCACGTAAAGTGACCAGAAAAGCCCAATGCGTCATATCTTAGCCGTAAGCGCACCGGAACGAAACGCCCTTGATAGAGCGATCACGTCAGTCTGCACCGACCGTGGCGAGCGCCTGCGCCTGCACGGGTGCCTGCGGATCCGTCAGCCAACGCTGGACCAATGGCCAGACTTCGATTTGCGCGGCTTTGCTCACCAGCATTTGCACATGCCCGAAGTCATCGGCAAAGCCGTGGGCGCGACCCAGGCAAATGTATTGCTTGTGCGTCGAGCCGATTTGCTCGAACAGCTTGCGGCAAGCCCAGTCAGGGTCCTGGTGATCGTTGCTGGCGCTGACGGCCAGAACCGGCACCTGCACCTCGGCCAAGCCCGCCCACCAGTCCTTGTCGGCATCACCAAAACGCCCGAACAGGCCGTACCAGCGCATGCTCTCCAGGGCCAGGCCGATCGGCTCGTCTTCCGGCCCACGCTTGAGACGAGATCCCGACAGTTGGGCAAAACGATTGAGGATGAAACGTCCGCTCCATTCCACCGGGGGAATTTTCAACGGCCAGTAGGTGCGACTCACCTGCGTGCCGAAAAATGCGGCGCTGGCGACATCGGCCTCTTCCAGGTAGTGACCACCCAATGCAGCGGCCAGGGTGATGCCACCCAGTGAATGGCCGATCCAGTGCGGTGCCTGCCCGCTCAGTTCGCGGACGAACGCGGCGATGGCCGGCAGGTCGTAGCGGGCATAGTCGGCCACCCGGTTCTTGCGGTAGTGCTGATTGCGCTGCGACAGGCCGTGCCCACGCATTTCCGCAATCCACACATCAAAACCAGCGCGTGCCAGGTACGCCCCCAGGCCCAGGCCCTTGGGGGAAAACCAGAAACGCCGGTTGGAAAAACTGCCGTGCAGCAAAATCACCGGAACCCCGCGCAGGGCGGGTTCATCGGCCATGCCCAGGCGGGTCACTGCCAGCTCAACGGTGCCGTCCGGGCTGTTGCCCGGTTTCAGGCGATAGACGTCCTCACTCAGATCGCCGCGACGCTCGGCGCTGATCAAGGCGACAGGAAACAGGTTACTGCTGCTTTGCATAATGCTCTTGCACAAAAAAGGGCGGCATCCGAAGGAGCCCGCCCTACTTGAATCTCAAAACAGATCCCTGGTTCCTGTCACTGCAGGAGCCAGGGGCCTGTTCACACCATCAAGCCGAAGCTTGACCCTCAGCCAGGAAGAACCAGGTTTCCAGTACGGAATCGGGGTTCAACGAAACGCTTTCGATGCCCTGCTCCATCAGCCACTTGGCCAGGTCCGGGTGATCGGACGGGCCCTGACCGCAGATGCCGATGTACTTGCCGGCCTTGTTGCAGGCGGCAATGGCATTGGCCAGCAGCTTCTTGACCGCCGGATTACGCTCATCGAACAAGTGCGCAATAATCCCGGAGTCACGGTCCAGGCCCAGGGTCAGCTGGGTCAGGTCGTTGGAGCCGATGGAGAAACCGTCGAAGAATTCCAGGAACTCTTCCGCCAGGATCGCGTTGGACGGCAGTTCGCACATCATGATCACGCGCAGACCGTTTTCGCCGCGGGCCAGGCCGTTCTCGGCCAACAGGTCGACGACCTGGCTGGCTTCGCCCAGGGTGCGCACGAACGGCACCATGATTTCAACGTTGGTCAGGCCCATCTCGTTGCGCACACGCTTGAGGGCGCGGCACTCGAGCTCGAAGCAGTCACGGAAGGCTTCGCTGATGTAACGCGAGGCACCGCGGAAGCCCAGCATCGGGTTCTCTTCTTCCGGCTCGTACAGCTTGCCGCCGATCAGGTTGGCGTATTCGTTGGACTTGAAGTCCGACAGGCGCACGATGACCTTTTTCGGCCAGAACGCAGCGGCCAGGGTGCTGATGCCCTCGACCAGCTTCTCGACATAGAAACCAACCGGATCGTCGTAGCCGGCGATGCGCTTGTCGACGCTTTCCTTGATGTCCGCAGGCAAGCCGTCGTAGTTCAGCAGCGCCTTGGGGTGCACGCCGATCATGCGGTTGATGATGAACTCCAGGCGGGCCAGGCCCACACCGGCGTTCGGCAACTGCGCGAAGTCGAAGGCGCGGTCCGGGTTGCCGACGTTCATCATGATCTTGAACGGCAGCTCCGGCATGGCGTCCACGGAGTTCTTCTTGACGTCGAAACCCAGTTCGCCTTCAAAGATGAAACCGGTGTCGCCTTCGGCGCAGGAAACAGTGACGCCCTGGCCGTCTTTCAGCAGTTGGGTCGCGTTACCGCAGCCCACTACCGCCGGGATCCCCAGCTCACGGGCGATGATCGCCGCGTGACAGGTACGGCCGCCACGGTTGGTGACAATGGCGCTGGCGCGCTTCATGACCGGTTCCCAATCCGGGTCGGTCATGTCGGAAACCAGCACGTCGCCCGGCTGGACCTTGTCCATCTCGGACACGTCCTTGATGATGCGGACCTTGCCGGCGCCAATGCGCTGGCCGATCGCACGGCCTTCCACCAGCACGGTGCCGGTTTCCTTGAGCAGGTAACGTTCCATGACGTTGGCCTGGGTACGGCTCTTCACGGTTTCCGGACGGGCCTGCACGATGTACAGCTTGCCGTCGTCACCGTCCTTGGCCCACTCGATGTCCATCGGGCACTTGTAGTGCTTCTCGATGATCATCGCTTGCTTGGCCAGCTCGCTGACTTCCGCGTCGGACAGGCAGAAGCGCGCGCGCTCGGCCTTGTCGACGTCCACGGTCTTGACCGAACGACCGGCCTTGGCCTCGTCGCCGTAAATCATCTTGATCGCTTTACTGCCCAGGTTGCGGCGCAGGATCGCCGGGCGACCCGCGGCCAGCGTGCCCTTGTGGACGTAGAATTCATCCGGGTTGACTGCGCCCTGGACCACGGTTTCACCCAGGCCGTAGGCGCCGGTGATGAACACCACGTCACGGAAGCCCGACTCGGTATCGAGGGTGAACATCACGCCGGCAGTGCCGGTTTCCGAACGCACCATGCGCTGCACACCGGCCGACAGGGCCACCAGCTTGTGGTCGAAGCCCTGGTGGACGCGGTAGGAAATGGCACGATCGTTGAACAGGGAAGCGAACACTTCCTTGGCTGCACGAATGACGTTCTCGACGCCACGAATGTTCAGGAAGGTTTCCTGTTGACCGGCGAACGAGGCGTCCGGCAAGTCTTCGGCGGTGGCCGAAGAGCGCACGGCCACGGCCATGTCCGGGTTACCGGCCGACAGGGTGGCGAACGCGGTGCGAATCTCGGCGTTGAGCTTCTCCGGGAACTCGGCTTCCATGATCCATTGACGAATTTGCGCGCCGGTACGGGCCAGCGCGTTCACGTCATCCACGTCCAGCGCATCCAGCGCGGCGTGGATCTGGTCGTTCAAACCACTTAATTCGAGAAAATCACGATAAGCCTGAGCTGTCGTGGCAAAGCCACCCGGGACCGATACACCGGCACCCGCAAGATTACTGATCATCTCGCCGAGGGATGCGTTCTTGCCCCCCACATGCTCTACATCATGGACGCCGAGCTTATCGAGGGAAACTACGTACTCTACCAAGGTGATCTCTCCACTAACTGTGTTGGAAAAGCTCAGGTTACTGGCCGCTCAAGGGAGCATTTGCCAGCTGTATGGCCTGGACCTGGAAAATAAGTGAGAATGCCGGCCAATCCGGGCCGCCAAATCGCGCCTATCATATCCAAGAATCGTCACCAGCTTAAGGCCCAAGGCGCAAATGAAACGATCTGCTTTCTTTATCTCCGACGGCACGGGCATTACGGCCGAAACCCTGGGTCAAAGTCTGTTGGCGCAGTTCGAAAACATTACCTTCAGCAAATTCACCCGACCGTACATCGACAGCGTCGATAAAGCGCGGGCCATGGTACAACAAATCAACACGGCCGCCGAAAAGGACGGCTTTCGTCCGATCATCTTCGACACGATCGTCAACCAGGACATACGTGAGATTCTCGCCACGTCCAATGGTTTCATGATCGACATTTTCTCGACCTTCCTCGCCCCGCTGGAGCTGGAACTGAGCGAGCATTCGTCCTACTCGGTCGGCAAGTCGCACTCCATTGGCCACAACTCCAACTACATGGAGCGCATCGAGGCGGTGAACTTCGCCCTGGACAACGACGACGGTGCGCGCACTCACTACTACGACAAGGCCGACCTGATCCTGGTGGGCGTGTCGCGGTGCGGCAAGACACCGACCTGCCTGTACATGGCCATGCAATTCGGCATCCGCGCCGCCAACTACCCGCTGACCGAGGACGACATGGAGCGCCTGCAACTGCCGGCCGCCCTGCGCGCCCACCAGCACAAGCTGTTCGGCCTGACCATCGACCCGGACCGCCTCACCGCCATCCGCAACGAGCGCAAGCCCAACAGCCGGTATTCGAGCTATGCCCAGTGCGAGTTCGAGGTGCGCGAAGTGGAAAACCTGTTCCGCCGCGAAAACATCCCGAACATCAACTCCACGCATTTTTCCGTGGAAGAAATTTCCGCCAAGATCCTGGTGGAAAAAGGCGTCGAACGCCGATTCAAGTAAGGCGCAGCTGAACGGCAAGCCGCAAGCAGGAGCCTGCTCAGACCGCTCCTGCCTGCGGCGTGCAGCTTGCCGCGACCGCCGCAATCCCCTCCCGCAATAACCGATCATCCCCCACCGAATTGCACACGCTCACCCGAATAGCCTGCGGCACGGCCCCATGCCCCACCGCAAACGCTTCAGCGGTGGCAATCAGGTAGCCACTGCGCTTGAGCTCGGCTTCAACCTGGGACGCGCGCCACGGCTCGGGCACGTCGATCCAGAAATGCGGACTGTGGTCGTGCGTGCGGTACTGCAAGCCCTGGAGCAGGTCCTCGACCAGGGCCTTGCGTCGGCGAATCTCAATGATTTGCTGCTCCAGCAATTGCTGGGCGACGCCGGTTTCAATCCACTGCGTGGCCAATTCCAGGGCCAGGGGCGTGGCCATCCAGCAGGAGGCGCGTACCGCTGCCGACAAGCGGCTGAGCAATGCCTGGGGCGCATACAGATAGCCGACCCGCAAGCCCGCCGACACCGCCTTGCTCAGGCTGGCGATCAGTACCGTACGCTCCGCAGCAAAATGGCTCAGCGGCAGTGGCCGTTCCTGGACCAGCACGGCGTGGGCCTGGTCCTCGATGATCAACAGATTGTGCCCACGACAGACCTGCGCCAGGGCCTCGCGGCGCGCCGTGGACATTACCGCGGCCGTGGGATTCTGCAGAGTCGGCGTGCAGTACAGCGCCGTCACCCGGTGTTGGCGACAGGCCTCGTCCAAGGCCGCTGGCAATAACCCTTCGGCGTCCATTGCCAGGCCGATCAGCTTGATCCCCAGATTGCGCGCCACGCTGATCAAGCCGGGGTAAGTCAACTGCTCGGTGACCAGCGTATCGCCCGCCTTGAGCAGCGCCATCAGGGCACACAGCAAACCGTGCTGGCCGCCGTTGACGCAGATCACCTGCTCGGCATGGGCGACGAATTCGCCGTGCCCAAGCCACTGCGCACCCGCCGCCCGATACTCCGGCAGACCGGCGTCCGCGGTGTAACCACTGATGCGCTGCATGGCCCGGGAATCTCCCGCCAGGGCCTGCAGCCCCTGGCTCAGCCACTGCGCCTGACGCCCGGGAATTGGCTGATTGCGACTCATGTCCAGGCACGGCGGCGGTTGCTCACTGACATTGCGGAACCCGCCGTCGCGCGGGCGCTCCATGCCCTGCTCCCGGACATAGGTGCCGTCACCGACCCGGGCGACCACCTTGCCCAGACGCTCCAACTCGGCATAGGCGCGACTGACGGTGCCCACCGTGACCCCGAGGCTGTCCGCCAGCAGGCGATGGGGCGGCAATTTGCAGCCGGGCGCAAGCACGCCGTCTGCCATGCCCTGCTCAACCCCGTCGCTGAGGCGCTGGTACTTCATGCCGGTTCCATGGCGTAGGGCATCCCGCAGGATTGACACCATGGCAATACTTACTTTGACAGCCATTACCACCCCGAATAGCGTGCTGAAAACAGGTTCAATCAGGGATAGACCTTTTCCATGACCCGGTCAATTCCCATCACGCCCAGGTGCCCGAGCATGCCCACTGCCATCGCCGTCGATACCCTCCAAAGACACCCCCGCCGCTGGCTGTCGGGCTTGATCACCAGCGTGCTGTTCCTGATTGTCTGCCTGAGCTGGGGCACGACCTGGCTGGGGATCAAGATCGCCGTCGAAAGCGTGCCGCCGCTGACCGCTGCCGGCCTGCGTTTTCTGATCGCCTTCCCGCTGTTCCTGAGTTTTGCCGCCTGGCGCCGCGAACCCTTGCTGTTTCCCAAGGGCAGTCGCTGGTTCTTCCTGTTCGTCACCCTTTCGTATTTCAGCCTGCCGTACTACTTGCTCAACTATGGCGAGATGCACGTTTCGTCAGGGCTCACCGCCCTCCTGTTCAGCTGCATGCCGGTGTTTATCCTGCTGTTCTCGGCGCTGTTCCTGCGGGAAAAAATCTATGCCTCCCAGGTCCTGGGCATCGCCATCGGCTTTGCCAGCCTGTTCATGATCATCCGCAGCCAGGGCTTGCACCTGGACCATGCCGAACTGTTCGGCGTGCTGGCGATTCTCACGGCGGCGATCCTGCATGCGCTGTGTTACGTGGTGACCAAAAAACACGGGAGCGCCATCAGCGTCATCACCTACAACACCCTGCCGATCGGTATCGCCGGGCTGCTGTTGTTTGTGGCGGGACTGGCGGTCGAGACCCCGGCCTTCGCGACCATCAGCGCGCGCTCGTGGGGTGCCCTGCTCTATCTGGGGCTGGTGGCGTCGGTGGGCGGGTTCATCGTGTACTTCGTCCTGCTCAAGCGCTTGAGTCCGATCATCCTGTCCTTCGTGTTCATCATTTTTCCGGTGTTCGCGGTGATGATCGGCGCCTGGTACGAGGGACAGGTGATTTCGCGGGAACTGATCGGGTACTCGGCGGTACTGCTGATGGGGTTTGCGATCACCAAGTTGCCCGTGGAGAAGTGGCTGGCCAAGTAACCGCCAGCCACGACATCCGCTGCGGCAGGGCTATCGGTCAGATCACGAACAGGTCCATGAAGCGGTTCACCGGTGTCGCTTCAAGGGCCGCCTGATCCTTGCACAGGGCAAAGATCTGCGCCGTGCGTTGGGCGGTGAAACGCGTGGCGAGGTTGGCCTTGAACTTGTCCTCGAGCAACGGAATACCCTCGGCGCGCCGCCGGCGATGGCCGATCGGGTACTCCACCAGCACTTGCTCGGTGCTCGAGCCGTCCTTGAAAAACACCTGCAGGGCATTGGCGATCGAACGTTTGTCGGCCTCCAGGTACTCGCGGGTGAAACGCGGCTCCTCGACGATGACCATCTTCTCGCGCAACACATCGATGATCGGGTGCGCGGCATGGAACTGATCTTCGTAGTGCTCGGCCACCAGGTTACCGAACGCCAGCGGCACGGCGGTCATGTACTGGATGCAGTGATCGCGGTCGGCGGCGTTGGCCAGTTGCCCGACCTTGGAGATGATGCGGATGGCCGATTCGTGGGTGGTGATGACAATCCGGTCGATCTCATGCAGGCGATTACGCACCTGCGGATGCAGGGTCACCGCCGCCTCGCAGGCGGTCTGCGCATGGAACTCGGCCGGGAAGCTGATCTTGAACAGCACGTTTTCCATCACGTAGCTGGCGTAGGGCTGGGAAAAACTGAACGCGCGCTGCTCCGCCGGCTTGAGCGCCAGGTCCTTGTTGGTATGGCTGAACAGTACGTCGTAGAAGCCCCATTGCGCGGCAGTCAGCGCGCCGGGAATGCCCATTTCACCGCGCAGGGCGATGTCCGCCAGGCGCACCCCGCGACTGGACGCGTCCCCCGCTGCCCAGGATTTGCGTGAGCCGGCGTTCGGCGCATGCCGGTAAGTGCGCAGGGCCTGGCCATCGACAAAGGCGTGGGACAGCGCCGCCAGCAATTGCTCGCGGCTGGCGCCGAGGAGTTTGGCGCTGACCGCGGTCGAGGCGACCTTGACCAGCAGCACGTGGTCCAGGCCGACCCGGTTGAAGGAGTTCTCCAGGGCAATCACCCCTTGAATCTCGTGGGCCATGATCATGGCGTCGAGCACCGCGCGCATGGTCAGCGGCGCGTCGCCATTGGCCAGGCGCTTCTGCGACAAGTGATCGGCCAGCGCCAGGATTGCTCCCAGGTTATCCGAGGGATGACCCCATTCCGCGGCCAGCCAGGTGTCGTTGTAGTCGAGCCAGCGGACGATGCAGCCAATGTCCCAGGCCGCCTTCACCGGGTCCAGGCGAAAACTCGTGCCTGGCACCCGGGCGCCAAAGGGCACGATCGTGCCTTCGACCATCGGTCCAAGGTGCTTGGTGCATTCGGGAAAGCGCAGGGCCAGCAGGCCGCAACCGAGGGTGTCGAGCAGGCAGTTGCGGGCGGTGTCCAGGGCCTCTTGGGACTCGATCCGGTAGTTCAGGACGTAGTCGGCAATGTCCTGCAGGACCAGGTCATAGTCGGGACGGTTGTTAAGGTCAACGTTGGCGCTCATGTTCGATTCACTCGGGCAGTGGTTCGTAAATGGGACCTCGGTTCAGGACTGATACGGCTGGGTAACCGATATTTTCTTGTAGGAATGGGCTCGACTGTGGGAGCGAGCGCCCGCTTGCGGCGTGCTCGCTCCCACAAGGGGCGATGTTTCAAGGTTAGAACGAATCCCCCGGGACCCGCACCCAGCCTTCCATCAGCACTCGCGCGCTGCGGCTCATGATGGCTTTGGTCACGGTCCATTCGCCGTCCACCAGGTTAGCCTCTGCGCCGACACGCAAGGTGCCGGACGGATGGCCGAAACGTACCGCGTTGCGCTCGATGCCGCCGGCCGCCAGGTTGACCAGGGTCCCGGTGATGGCCGCCGCTGTGCCGATGGCCACTGCTGCGGTGCCCATCATTGCGTGGTGCAACTTGCCCATGGACAGCGCCCGCACCAGCAGATCGACATCGCCGGCTGCCACGGGTTTGCCGCTGGACGACAGGTAATCGCCAGGCCGCGCGACGAACGCTACCTTGGGGGTGTGTTGGCGCTTGGCCGCTTCGTCGAGGTTGGCAATCAAGCCCATGCGCAAGGCGCCATGGGCGCGGATGGTCTCGAACATGGCCAATGCCTTGGGATCGCCGTTGATCTCGCCCTGCAATTCGCGGCCGGTGTAACCGATATCCTCGGCATTGACGAAAATCGTCGGGATGCCGGCATTGATCATGGTCACCTGCAAGGTGCCAACACCCGGCACGTGCAGCTCATCCACCAGGTTGCCGGTGGGGAACATCGAACCGCCGGCGCCCTCTTCCTCGGCCGCTGGGCTGATGAATTCCAACTGCACTTCAGCGGCCGGGAAGGTCACGCCGTCGAGTTCGAAATCACCGGTTTCCTGCACCGCGCCCTGGGTAATCGGCACGTGAGCGATGATGGTCTTGCCGATGTTGGCCTGCCAGATACGCACCACGGCCACGCCGTTCTCCGGCACACGGGCGGGATCCACCAGGCCGCTGCTGACGGCGAACGAACCGACCGCGGCCGACAGGTTGCCGCAGTTACCGCTCCAGTCGACAAACGGCTTGTCGATGGAAACTTGGCCAAACAGGTAATCCACATCGTGATCGGCCTTGATGCTCTTGGACAGGATCACCGTCTTGCTGGTGCTCGAGGTCGCGGCGCCCATGCCGTCGATCTGCTTTTCGTAAGGGTCGGGGCTGCCAATCACCCGCAGCAGCAGCGCATCGCGCGCCGGGCCAGGAACCTGCGCCGACTCGGGCAGATCCTGGAGGCTGAAGAACACGCCTTTGCTGGTGCCACCACGCATGTAGGTGGCGGGAATCTTGATCTGAGGTGCGTGAGCCATGATGGTCCTTAGTGGGCCGACGCGGGACTGACGCCCCGCGCGGCACGTCGTGTTAAACGGCGACAGCCGATTCGAGGAAGTCCTGGGCAAAGCGCTGCAACACGCCGCCCGCTTCGTAGATCGACACCTCTTCAGCGGTATCCAGGCGGCAGGTGACCGGCACCTGGACCTGCTCACCGTTCTTGCGGGTGATAACCAGGGTCAGGGTTGCACGCGGGGTGCGATCGCCCACCACATCGTAGGTTTCGGTACCGTCAATACCCAGGGTCTTGCGGTCGGTGCCCGGCTTGAACTCCAGCGGCAACACGCCCATCCCTACCAGGTTGGTGCGGTGGATACGCTCGAAGCCTTCGGCCGCGATCGCCTCCACACCCGCCAGGCGCACGCCCTTGGCCGCCCAGTCGCGGGACGAACCCTGGCCGTAGTCGGCACCGGCAATAATGATCAGCGGCTGCTTGCGTTCCATGTAGGTTTCGATGGCTTCCCACATGCGCATGACCTGGCCTTCCGGCTCGACCCGCGCCAGCGAACCCTGCTTGACCTTGCCGTTTTCCTGGACCATTTCGTTGAACAGTTTCGGGTTGGCAAAGGTCGCGCGCTGTGCGGTCAAGTGGTCGCCACGGTGGGTCGCGTAGGAGTTGAAGTCTTCCTCCGGCAGGCCCATTTTCGCCAGGTATTCGCCGGCGGCGCTGTCGAGCATGATCGCGTTGGACGGCGACAGGTGATCGGTGGTGATGTTGTCCGGCAGCACGGCCAGCGGGCGCATGCCCTTGAGCGGGCGGGCCCCGGCCAACGCGCCTTCCCAGTACGGCGGACGGCGGATGTAGGTGCTCTGCTCGCGCCACTCGTAGAGCGGTGCGACTTTCGGGCCGGTGTCTTCATGGATGGCGAACATCGGAATGTACACCTGGCGGAACTGCTCCGGCTTGACCGAGGCCTTGACCACGGCGTCGATTTCTTCGTCGCTTGGCCAGATGTCCTTGAGGCGGATTTCCTGACCGTCGACCACGCCCAGCACGTCTTTTTCGATGTCGAAGCGGATGGTCCCGGCAATGGCATAGGCCACGACCAGCGGCGGCGACGCGAGGAAGGCTTGCTTGGCGTACGGGTGAATCCGCCCGTCGAAGTTGCGGTTACCCGACAACACGGCGGTGGCGTACAGGTCGCGATCGATGATCTCTTGCTGGATCACCGGGTCCAGCGCACCGGACATGCCGTTGCACGTGGTGCAGGCAAACGCCACGACGCCAAAGCCCAATTGCTCCAGCTCGTCGGTCAGGCCGGCCTCGTCCAGGTACAGGGCCACAGTCTTGGAGCCCGGTGCCAGGGACGACTTGACCCACGGCTTGCGGGTCAGGCCCAGCTTGTTGGCGTTGCGCGCCAGCAGGCCGGCGGCAATCACGTTGCGCGGGTTGCTGGTGTTGGTGCAACTGGTGATGGCCGCGATGATCACCGCGCCGTCAGGCATTTGCCCAGGCACGTCATCCCATTGCCCGGAGATACCCTTGGCCGCCAGGTCCGAGGTCGCGACACGGGCGTGCGGGTTGCTCGGGCCGGCCATGTTGCGCACCACCGAAGACAGGTCGAAACTCAGGTTGCGCTCATACTGCGCGCCCACCAGGCTGTCGGCCCACAGGCCCGTCTGCTTGGCGTACTGCTCCACCAGACGCACCTGCTCGTCTTCGCGGCCGGTGAGTTTCAGGTAGTCGATGGTCTGCTGGTCGATGTAGAACATCGCCGCGGTGGCGCCGTATTCCGGGGCCATGTTGGAAATGGTCGCCCGGTCGCCCAGGGTCAGGCGCGATGCACCTTCGCCGAAGAACTCCAGCCAGGCACCGACGACCTTCTGCTGGCGCAGGTATTCGGTCAACGCCAGCACCATGTCGGTGGCGGTGATACCCGGTTGCAGCTTGCCGGTCAGTTCAACGCCGACGCTTTCCGGCAGGCGCATCCAGGAGGCACGGCCGAGCATCACGCTTTCGGCTTCCAGGCCACCGACCCCAATGGCGATCACGCCCAGGGCATCGACGTGCGGGGTATGGCTGTCAGTGCCCACGCACGTATCCGGGAACGCCACGCCGTCACGCACCTGGATCACCGGAGACATTTTCTCCAGGTTGATCTGGTGCATGATGCCGTTGCCCGGCGGGATCACGTCGACGTTCTTGAAGGCTTTTTTGGTCCAGTTGATGAAGTGGAAACGGTCTTCGTTGCGCCGGTCTTCGATGGCGCGGTTCTTCTCGAACGCCTCCGGATCAAAACCACCGCGCTCGACGGCCAGGGAGTGGTCGACGATCAACTGAGTCGGCACCACTGGGTTGACCTGTGCCGGATCGCCACCTTGCAGGGCAATCGCATCCCGCAGGCCGGCCAGGTCCACCAGGGCGGTCTGGCCGAGAATGTCGTGGCACACCACCCGCGCCGGGAACCACGGGAAGTCGAGGTCGCGCTTGCGTTCGATGAACTGCTTCAGGGATTCGGTGAGCGTGGCCGGATCACAGCGACGCACAAGGTTTTCCGCCAGCACGCGGGAGGTGTACGGCAGGGTGTCGTAGGCGCCAGGCTGAATGGCTTCGACCGCCGCACGGACGTCGAAGTAATCCAGTTGGCTGCCGGGCAGCGATTTGCGAAATTCTGTGTTCATCGTCGGGACTCGGGTCACGGTAGTTTCAAGAGGTGGGGCCAGGCGCCAGTTTCGAAATCAACACAATCCACTGTAGGAGCGAGCTTGCTCGCGATGGTGTATCAGTCGACACCAATGTGTATGACTCTCCATCGCGAGCAAGCTCGCTCCTACAGGGATCTGCGTTGAGTTCAGATCCCGGTACCGGCCCTCACCATTCAGCGTTGTTCGATTGGCACGAACTTGCGCTGTTCGACGCCGGTGTACTCGGCGCTCGGGCGGATGATGCGGTTGTTGGCGCGCTGTTCGAACACATGCGCCGCCCAGCCGGTCAGGCGCGAGCAGACGAAGATCGGGGTGAACAGCTTGGTCGGGATACCCATGAAGTGGTACGCCGAGGCATGGTAGAAGTCGGCATTGGGGAACAGTTTCTTCTGCTCCCACATGGTCTTGTCGATGGCTTCGGAGACCGGGAACAGCACCGTGTCACCGACTTCGTCCGCGAGTTTTTTCGACCAGCCCTTGATCACTTCATTGCGCGGATCGTTGTCTTTGTAGATCGCGTGGCCGAAGCCCATGATCTTGTCCTTGCGCTCAAGCATGCCCAGGGTGCCCTTGATCGCGTCTTCAGGCGACGAGAAGCGCTGGATCATTTCCATCGCCGCTTCGTTGGCGCCACCGTGCAGCGGGCCACGCAGCGAACCGATGGCCGCCGTGATGCAGGAGAACAGGTCCGACAGGGTCGAAGCGCAGACCCGCGCGGTGAAGGTCGACGCGTTGAACTCGTGCTCGGCGTAGAGGATCAGCGACACGTTCATCACCTTGACGTGCAACTCGCTTGGCTTCTCATCGTGCAGCAGGTGCAGGAAGTGACCACCGATGGACGGCTCGTCGCTGACGCAATTAATGCGCTTGCCATCGTGGCTGAAGCGGTACCAGTAGCACATGATCGCTGGGAAGGCGGCCAGCAGGCGGTCGGTCTTGTCGTGTTGTTCGCTGAAGCTGTGCTCCGCCTCCAGGTTCCCCAGGAACGAGCAACCGGTGCGCATCACATCCATCGGGTGGGCGTCGGCCGGAATGCGCTCAAGCACTTCCTTCAAGGCTTGCGGCAGGTCGCGCAGCTGGCTCAGCTTGGCGACGTAAGCGTCCAGTTGCGCCCGGCTCGGCAGCTCGCCGTACAGCAGCAGGTAGGCCACTTCCTCGAACTGCGCATCCGCCGCCAGTTCGCGCACGTCGTAGCCACGGTAAGTCAGGCCTGCACCTTCCTGCCCAACGGTGGACAGTGCGGTTTGCCCGGCAACCTGACCACGGAGCCCGGCGCCACTCAATACTTTTGCTTCGGCCATTGCTGTCTCCAATCTTGAATTTTTTAGGGAATCGGCAAGTTCTTTCTGATTAACAACGTATATGTGTAGCAGCTGGCGAGTCCTGCGGACTCGAACGCAGCCTCGCGAGCTCGACAGCGGCTACAGGGCTTGCCTTATTTCTTTGCCGCGAACAGCGCATCGAGCTTCTGCTCGAAGGTGTGGTAGTCGATGCGATCGTAGAGCTCCATGCGCGTTTGCATGGTGTCGATGACGTTCTGCTGCGTGCCATCGCGGCGGATCGCGGTGTAGACGTTCTCGGCGGCCTTGTTCATGGCACGGAACGCCGACAGCGGGTACAGCACCAGCGACACGTCGGCCGCCTTCAGTTGCTCGGTGGTGTACAGCGGCGTGGCGCCGAATTCGGTGATGTTGGCCAGGATCGGCGCTTTCACGCGGCTGGCGAACAGCTTGTACATTTCCAGCTCAGTGATGGCTTCCGGGAACACCATGTCGGCGCCGGCCTCGATGCAGGCAGCGGCTCGATCCAGGGCCGATTCCAGGCCTTCGACGGCCAGGGCGTCGGTACGGGCCATGATCACGAAGCTGTCATCGGTGCGCGCATCCACGGCCGCCTTGATGCGGTCGACCATTTCCTGCTGGGTCACGATTTCCTTGTTCGGACGGTGGCCGCAGCGCTTGGCGCCCACCTGGTCCTCGATGTGGATCGCCGCCGCGCCGAACTTGATCATCGACTTGACGGTACGAGCCACGTTGAAGGCCGAGGAGCCAAAGCCGGTGTCGACATCCACCAGCAACGGCAGGTCGCAGACATCGGTGATCCGACGGACGTCGGTCAGCACGTCATCCAGCCCGGTAATGCCCAGGTCCGGCACGCCGAGGGAGCCGGCAGCCACCCCGCCACCGGACAGATAAATAGCCTTGAAACCGGCGCGCTTGGCCAGCAGCGCGTGGTTGGCGTTGATCGCGCCGACCACTTGCAACGGCTGCTCGCTGGCAACCGCATCACGGAAACGCTGGCCTGGTGTGCTCTTGTTGGAACTCATGACTCACCTCGTGGAGTGACTGTCTGATGGGCGCCGTCCTGATAGTGACGGGCGATGTTGCGTTTTGAGGCGCCGATGTGTCGACGCATCAACAACTCGGCCAATTCACCGTCACGGTCGGCGATGGCATCGAGAATTCGGTGGTGTTCGGCGAACGCCTGGCGCGGCCGATTGGGGGTGGCGGAAAACTGGATGCGGTACATGCGCACCAGTTGATACAGCTCGCCGCAGAGCATTTGGGTCAGCGTACGGTTGCCGCTGCCCTGGATGATCCGGTAGTGGAAGTCGAAATCGCCTTCCTGCTGGTAGTAGCCCACGCCAGCCTGGAATGCCTCGTCGCGCTCATGGGTTTCCAGGACGCGGCGCAGCTCGTCGATCTCTGCGCTGCTCATGCGCTCGGCGGCCAGGCGACAGGCCATGCCTTCCAGCGACTCGCGGATCTCATAGAGCTCGATCAATTCGGCATGGCTCAGCGATACCACTCGGGCCCCGACGTGCGGCACGCGCACCAGCAGGCGCTGACCCTCAAGGCGGTGAATGGCCTCGCGCAGCGGTCCACGGCTGATGCCGTAGGTGCGCGCCAGCTCTGGCTCGGAGATTTTGCTGCCCGGGGCGATGTCACCTTTGACGATGGCCGCCTGGATGCGGCGAAAGACGTTCTCGGAAAGGGTTTCCGAATCGTCCGAGGCCAGCACCGGGGGATCGAGTTGATCCAGCATATTGTCGACACCTTGTGAGTCAATGCGCCATAAACTAGCCAATACCAGTCTGCCAGTCAAAGGAAATAGAGTGATTGTCGACAATCGTCTAATAAACCCTTTGGATAAATCGAAATCGAAGGACCACCTCGGCGCTGGCACCAGAAAACCACCGTGCTAGAATGCCGCCCGCAATTGCCTGTCATCTTTATATGGCAGGCATACGAGGCGCTTGTGCAGCAATGCCAGTCACCTTGAACTGAAGAATGGACAGCAACGCGCCAGGATTTATGAGACTCAAGCACCTCCCTTTATTGCTCTGCCTGTTCTGCCTGCCGGGCCTCGGTTACGCGGGCGAAAAGACCGTGTACGGTCTCAACGAATACGCCCAGCTGTCAGGCATCGACCTGGAAGTCGCGGCCAAACTCGACACCGGGGCCAAGACCGCCTCCCTCAGCGCCCGCGACATCAAGCGTTTCAAACGCAACGGCGAATCCTGGGTGCGCTTCTACCTGGCCATCGACACGGCTCATTCGCACCCCATCGAACGCCCGCTGGCCCGCGTCAGCAAGATCAAGCGGCGCGCCGGCGACTACGATCCCGAAGAGGGCAAGAAGTACACCGCGCGCCCGGTCATCGAGCTGGATATCTGCATGGGATCGGCTTTGCGCAGCATAGAAGTGAACTTGACCGACCGAAGTGCATTCCAATACCCGCTCCTGATCGGCTCCGAAGCCTTGAAACGCTTCGATGCACTGGTCGACCCCAGTCTTAAATACGCTGCTGGCAAACCCGCCTGCGCCACCGACGCTCACACCGCAGAGTAATACCCATGCGCTCTCTTACCCTCCATCTGAAACTGCTGATCGCCATCCTGGTGGTGCTGGGCATTTCAGTTACGGCCTATCAGATTTTCGTGCTGGGCATCCCGGTGACCGAAGACGCCACCGACGACCTGTGGAACATCGACGCCAAGGTCGAGTTTGTCGCCAGCGCCAAGGACCCGGTGAAGATCCAGATGTTCGTGCCGCCCTTGAGCCGCGACTACGTCAGCCTCAATGAAAGCTTCATCTCCAACAACTATGGGGTGGCGGTCAACCGCGTCGACGGCAACCGCAAAGTCACCTGGTCGGCCCGCCGCGCCAAGGGCAACCAGACCCTGTACTACCGCCTGGTGCTGACCAAGCGCTACACCGCCGAAAAACCCAAGATCAAGGGCCCGACCTTCCGCGACAGCATCGCCATCGAAGGCCCGGAGAAAATCGCCGCCGAAGCCCTGCTCGCGCCGATTCGCCAGCACTCGGCCGACGTCGAGACCTTCATCAGCGAAGCGATCAAGCGGGTCAACAACAGCAACGACGACAACGCCAAGATGCTCCTGGCGGGCGACCCGACGCCGGCGCACAAGGCCAAGATCGTCGAACTGCTGCTGTCCATCGCCCACGTGCCGGTGGAAAAGGTCCACACCATCCGCTTGGTGGCCGACCAGCCCCAGTCCCCGGAACTCTGGCTGCGCAGCTTCAACGGTACCGACTGGCTGTACTTCAACCCCGAGACGGGCGAGCAGGGCCTGCCGAGCGACCGCCTGCTGTGGTGGACCGGCGATGACAACCTGATCACCGTGGACGGTGGCAAGAAAGCCACCGTGACCTTCAGCCTGAACAACAGCGAAATGAACGCCATTCGCCTGGCCAAGCTGACCGACGAAAATACCGATGCCAACTTCCTCGAGTACTCGTTGTACGGCTTGCCCCTGCAAACCCAGCAGACCTTCATGATCATGGTCATGATCCCGATTGGCGTGCTGGTGATCCTGGTCCTGCGTAACCTCATCGGCCTGCAGACCCTGGGTACCTTCACCCCGGTGCTGATCGCCCTGGCGTTTCGCGAAACCCAACTGGGCTTCGGTATCGTGCTGTTTACCGTGATTACCGCCCTGGGCCTGTCGCTGCGCTCCTACCTTGAGCACCTGAAACTGCAGATGCTGCCGCGATTGTCGGTGGTGCTGACGTTCGTGGTGGTGCTGATCGCCGCCATCAGCCTGTTCAGCCACAAGCTGGGCCTGGAACGCGGCCTGTCGGTGGCGCTGTTCCCGATGGTGATCCTGACCATGACCATCGAACGCCTGTCGATCACCTGGGAAGAGCGCGGCGGTGGCCATGCCATGAAAGTGGCGATCGGCACCCTGTTCGCGGCCTCCCTGGCGCACCTGATCATGAGCGTGCCTGAGCTGGTGTATTTCGTCTTCACCTTCCCGGCGATCCTGCTGATCCTGGTGGGCTTCATGCTGGCCATGGGGCGTTATCGCGGCTACCGTCTGACCGAGCTGGTGCGTTTCAAAGCCTTCCTCAAGGCTGATTCGTAATGTTCGGCTTCTGGAAGACCTGGAAGGCCCTGGAAGCGCGGGGCATCATGGGCATCAACCGGCGTAACGCCGACTACGTGCTCAAGTACAACAAGCGCAGCCTGTACCCGATCGTCGATGACAAGATCATCACCAAGGAACGGGCAATCAAGGCCGGCATCCACGTGCCGCAGATGTACGGGGTGATCTCCACCGAGAAGGAAATCGACAAGCTCGGCGAGATCATCGACGGGCACAGCGACTTCGTCATCAAGCCGGCACAGGGTGCCGGCGGCGACGGCATCCTGGTGATCGCCGACCGTTTCGAAGGGCGCTACCGCACCGTGTCCGGGAAGATCATCAGCCACGAGGAAATCGAGCACCAGATTTCCAGCATCCTCACCGGCCTGTACTCCCTGGGCGGCCACCGCGACCGCGCACTGATCGAATACCGGGTGATTCCCGACCAGATCTTCAAGAGCATCAGCTATGAGGGCGTGCCGGACATCCGCATCATCGTGCTGATGGGTTATCCGGTGATGGCCATGCTGCGCCTGCCGACGCGTCAGTCCGGCGGCAAGGCCAACCTGCACCAGGGCGCCATCGGCGTCGGTGTCGACCTGGCCACGGGGCTGACCTTGCGTGGCACCTGGCTGAACAACATCATCACCAAACACCCGGACACCACCAACGCGGTGGACGGCGTGCAACTGCCCTACTGGGACGGCTTCATGAAGCTTGCCGCCGGTTGTTATGAACTGTGCGGCCTGGGCTACATCGGCGTCGACATGGTGCTGGACCAGGAAAAAGGCCCGCTGATTCTCGAGCTCAACGCGCGCCCGGGGCTGAACATCCAGATCGCCAACGACTGCGGGCTGACCTTGCGCACCCACGCGGTGGAAGCGCGCCTGGAAGAACTCAAGGCCCAGGGCATCAGCGAAACCGTGGAGGAGCGCGTGCGGTTTGTCCAGGACAGGTTCGGGCATATTCCTGCGGTCGAGGGCTGATCGCCAAACGCTGCACCTATCGCCAGCAGGCTGGCGCCCACAGTGGGTCTGTGGGCAGGCCAGCCTGCTGGCGATAGCCAATCCCCTCTAGGAGCATTTCCTGCAGAGGACTACAATCGCCACCCCGCCTCGATGGCTGATCTACCCCGCTCATGTCGACCTGTTCCGTATACCCGCTGCCCTATCACGCCAATCCCGCCGAGTATTTCGCGGCGATCCGTCATGCCCCCGGCAGCGTGCTGCTCGACAGTGGCCGGCCCAGCGCCGAGCGCGGGCGCTATGACCTGCTCAGCGCCTGGCCGCTGGCGACGCTGGCGGTCGCGCCGGACGAAAGCGGCACCGCATTCCTGCAACGCTTGCGCGCCACCCTTGGCCAATTGGGCGAAGCGGCGATCCCGGCGCCCCTGGAGTTGCCGTTCGCCGGCGGCCTGATCGGCTACCTCAGCTACGATTTCGGCCGCCACCTTGAAGCCCTGCCCCACCAGGCGCAGGACGATCTGCAACTGCCCGATGCGCGCTTCGGCCTGTATGCCTGGGCGCTGATCAGCGACCACCTGCTGGGCACCAGCCAATTGGTGTTTCACCCCACGATCAGCGAAGCCGAGCGCCAGCGCCTGTGCGAGGTGTTCAGCCAACCGGTCGCCGCGAACAGCGCGTCCTTCAGCCTCAAGGGCCCCATGCAGCCCGACCTCAGCCCTGAAGACTATCGGCAGGCATTCGAGCGCATCCAGCACTACATCCAGGCCGGTGACTGCTATCAGGTCAACTTTGCCCAACGGTTCCGCGCCCAATGCCAGGGCGACGCCTGGACGGCCTATTGCGCACTGCGGGCGGCGTGCCCCACGCCGTTCTCGGGCTTCCAGAGCCTGCCCGACGGCGGCGCGGTACTGAGCCTGTCACCCGAACGCTTTGTCAAAGTCAGCCAGCGCCAGGTGGAGACCCGCCCGATCAAAGGCACCCGCCCACGGGGACGCGATGCCGCCGAAGACGCGGCCAACGCCGCCGAATTGCTGGCCAGCCCCAAGGACCGCGCGGAAAACCTGATGATCGTCGACCTGCTGCGCAACGACCTGGGCCGCACCTGCCGTATCGGCTCGGTGCGTGTGCCGCAATTGTTCAGCCTGGAAAGCTACCCCAACGTGCACCACCTGGTGAGCAGCGTCACCGGCGAGCTGGCAGCCGACAAGGACGCCCTCGACCTGATCGCCGGCAGCTTCCCCGGCGGCTCGATCACCGGCGCACCGAAAATCCGCGCGATGCAGATCATCGACGAACTGGAACCCACCCGTCGCGGCCTGTACTGCGGCTCATTGTTGTACCTGGACGTGCGCGGACAAATGGACAGCTCGATCGCCATCCGCAGCCTGCTGGTCAAGGACGCCCAGGTCTGCTGCTGGGGCGGCGGCGGAATCGTCGCCGACTCGCAGTGGCAGGCCGAGTATCAGGAGTCGATCACCAAGGTGAAGGTGCTGCTCGAAACCCTGCAGAACCTATAAAAACATCGCGAGCAGGCTCGCTCCCACAAGGAGATCACATTCCATTGTGGGAGCGAGCCTGCTTGCGATGGCGTCCTCACGGACGGTTACAGGCTCAACTCCCGGTTGGAAGCCTTGATGAACTCCTGCTTCAACTCGGCAAACGTATGCACCGCCGGGAACTGCGGGAACTCGCGGATCACGTTGTCGGGCGCATGGAACAGAATCCCGGCATCGGCTTCGCCCAGCATGGTGGTGTCGTTGTACGAATCACCGGCGGCAATCACCCGGTAGTACAGGCTCTTGAAGGACAGCACGGACTGGCGCTTGGGGTCTTTCTGGCGCAACTGATAACCGGTGACCCGACCCGTCTGGTCGGTGACCAGGCGATGGCAGAGCAAGGTCGGGAACCCCAGCTGACGCATCAGCGGCTGGGAAAATTCGTAGAAGGTGTCGGACAGGATCACCACCTGGAAGCGCTCACGCAGCCAGTTGACGAACTCGACGGCGCCCTCCAGCGGCTTGAGAGTGCCGATGACTTCCTGGATATCGGCCAGCTTCAGGCCGTGCTCGTCGAGGATGCGCAGGCGCTGCTGCATCAACACGTCGTAGTCGGGAATATCCCGGGTGGTTGCCCTGAGGGATTCAATCCCGGTTTTTTCGGCAAAGGCGATCCAGATTTCCGGGACCAGGACACCTTCCAGGTCGAGACAGGCAATTTCCACAACACACTCCCATTTGTACTGATTATTGAGTTGAGCGAGCAAAAGGACTGCCGAACTCTAGCGAGTCGTCACCGGCTGTGCAACGCAGACAAGCGCGCCAGCGGGCCCGGGTTTTTGCTAACATCGCCTCCCTATAGAGCGCTTAGCGCCACCGACCTGTAGGAAACCGCCCTGATGAGCCCATCGTTCGACGTCGCTGAACTCGCCGCGACCTATGCCAACAAATCCGCCCAGGACATTCTCAAACTGGCCTTTGCCGAGTTCGGGGATGACCTGTGGATCTCCTTCAGCGGCGCCGAAGATGTGGTGCTGGTGGACATGGCCTGGAAGCTCAACAAAAACGTCAAGGTCTTCAGCCTCGACACCGGTCGCCTGCACCCGGAGACCTATCGGTTCATCGACCAGGTGCGCGAGCACTACAACATCCCGATCGAACTGGTGTCGCCGGACCACAGCAAGCTGGAACCTTTCGTCAAGGAAAAGGGCCTGTTCAGTTTCTACAAGGACGGTCACGGCGAATGCTGCGGCATCCGCAAGATCGAACCGCTGCGCCGCAAGCTCTCCAGCGTGCGCGCCTGGGCCACCGGCCAACGCCGCGACCAGAGCCCGGGAACCCGCAGCCAGGTGGCCGTGCTGGAAATCGACGGCGCGTTCTCCACCGCCGAACGCCCCCTGTACAAGTTCAACCCGCTGGCGCAAATGAGCAGCGAAGAGATCTGGGGCTACATCCGCATGCTGGAGCTGCCCTACAACAGCCTGCACGAACGCGGCTTCATCAGCATCGGCTGCGAACCCTGCACCCGTCCGGTGCTGCCGAACCAGCACGAGCGCGAAGGTCGCTGGTGGTGGGAAGAAGCCACCCAGAAAGAATGTGGCCTGCACGCCGGCAACATCATCAAGAAAGCCTGATCCTGAAGGAGCGAGGGCCGGCACTGCCCTTGCTCGCGAATCAGACCGCGCTGAATCGCGCAGCCCACTGCTGCTGCGCGAACTGCTCAATGATGAAATCGACAAACGCCCGGGTCTTGCCCGGCAGCAGTTTGTGCTCGGCGTAATAGATGGAAATGTTGCCGTCATCGACATACCAGTCCGGCAACACCCGCTGCAACGTTCCCGCCTGCAGATAACCCAGCGCAAACGGCAGGCTCACCAGCGCGATGCCCAAGCCCTGGGTCGCCGTGGCACAGGCCGCCTCCGAGTCACTCAGGGTCATCCGCACCCTGAGATTCAGCGGGCTGTGTTGCTGCTGGCGACTGGTTAACTGCCAGGAGCGCACGCGGCCGGTCTGCGGCGAGCGAATCAGGATGCCGTCGTGGTGCCGCAGATCATCCGGTTCAATCACCGGCGGTTGGTGTGCCAGGTACTCCGGCGACGCCACCAGCACCCGATGGGCCGGGGTCAGTCGCCGGGCAACCACCCCCTGGGGCAACTCGAAGCCACCGCCAATCGCCGCGTCAAAGCCCTGGCCGATCAGGTCGACCTGGCGGTTATCGAAATGCCAGTCCGGGTTGATCGCCGGATAGCGCCCCAGGAACTCCCCCAGCAACGGCACGATGTACAGTCGGCCGAACACCGTGCCCATACTGACCTTGAGGGTCCCGGCCGGACGCCCTTCGGCACTGGCCAGGTTGGCCACCGCATTCTGGATCGTATGCAGGCTGGCGCTGACCTCGCCGAGAAACAACTGACCGGCCTCGGTCAGCGTCAGGCGTCGGGTGCTGCGCTGAAACAGCCGCACGCCCAGGCGCGCCTCCAGCTTGGCGACACTCTTGCCCACCGCCGCCGGGGTCAGGCTCAAGCGTCGCGCCGCCTCGGCAAAGCTGCCGACCTCGGCACTGCGGACAAAGCATTCGATACTGCTGAAGGTTTCCATGATCGCCACTATAAACTTCTGGTTTACACAGACTATCGCAATCAGGGTCTACTCAGGAGGTAATGGGAAATCGATACTAGGCTCCATCAACCGGGACACTTCGCCCCGGGACTTTGGAGATCGATATGACCACTCAACCTTTGAGCGGCAAAGTAGCGCTGATTCAGGGCGGTTCCCGTGGTATCGGCGCGGCCATCGTCCAGCGCCTGGCTGCTGAAGGCGCCGCCGTTGCCTTTACCTACGTCAGTTCCACCGCCAAGGCTCAGGCACTGCAGGACAGCATCATCGCCGCAGGCGGCAAGGCCCTGGCGATCCAGGCCGACAGCGCCGATGCCGCCGCCATCCGCCAGGCGGTCAATAGCACGGTGCAAACCTTCGGTCGGCTGGACATCCTGGTCAACAACGCAGGCGTGCTGGCCGTTGCTGCGCTGGAGGATTTCACACTCGAAGACTTCGACCAGACACTGGCCATCAACGTGCGCAGCGTATTCATCGCCAGCCAGGAAGCTGCACGGCACATGGGCGCAGGCGGTCGCATCATCAACATCGGCAGCACCAACGCCGACCGCATGCCCTTCGCTGGGGGTGGCCCGTATGCCATGAGCAAGGCCGCACTGGTCGGCCTGACCAAGGGCCTGGCCCGCGACCTGGGTCCACGGGGCATCACCATCAACAACGTGCAACCCGGCCCGGTCGACACCGACATGAACCCGGCCCACGGCGAGTTTGCCGAGAGCCTGATCCCATTGATGGCTGTGGGCCGTTATGGCACCGCTGGCGAAATCGCCAGCTTCGTCGCCTACCTGGCCGGTCCGGAAGCGGGATACATCACCGGCGCCAGCCTGACCATCGACGGTGGTTTTGGCGCCTGAGCCCTTTACAGGTACAAAAAAACGCCGGGCAACCCTGCACAGGTTACCCGGCGTTTTACTGTGCCTGGCTCAGCGCTCAAGCCGTTTCGAGCGCCGGCAAGCCATAGGATTGCAGGGAAAAAGCCTTCAGCGAACGCAAGATGCTGTCGGCATGGGCATACTTTTCGTCAGCCATGGCGGCGTCCGGCACCGCCACCGCGGTCATCCCCGCCGCTTTCGCCGCGGTGACACCAAACGGCGAATCCTCGAACACCAGGCAATCCTCAGGCGCTACGCCCAGGCGGCGCGCGGCGGTGAGGAAGATGTCCGGGGCCGGCTTGGCGGCGCCGACTTCAGGGTCGTCGGCGGTGACGATGGTGTCGAACAGCGCGAACCAGTCACGGTGCAACGTGGTTTTCTGCGCGAAGGACTGACTCGAAGAACTGGTACCCACGGCAATCGGGATGTTGTTGGCCTGCAAATGCTCAACCAGCTCCCGCGCCCCTGGCATCGCCAGCGCAAGGGGGAACCGCTCCTGCATCAAGGGTTCGCGAACCCGCAGGAATTCCTCGGCACTGATGGGCAACTCCAGCGCCTGCACCACGTAGCGCGCCAGGTCGGCGGCGCCACGGCCAATGATGTTCTGCTTGATGCTCCAGTCGAACGTACGGCCATAACGTTGCGCGATGATCTGCGTGACCTCGGTGTAAATGCCCTCGGTATCCAGCAACAGACCATCCATATCAAAAATCACGGCCTTGATCGGGCCCAACTCCAGCTGTGCACTCATCGCATCTGTCCGTTATCAACACAACATTCCAGGAACGGCTCAGGGGCGGCCATGGCCCTCATCGACCGGGCAACGGTCGATGAAAGGGTTCAGCAGCATAACGAGCCTGGTTTGCCTGGGGCAACCATTTGCCCGCCGCGATATTGGCAGCAGGGCCTTCGGCATCCGCGCCGATCAGCTGGAGCTGTGAACCCTGATGGTGTGCGACCAGCACAAACAAAGAAGCCCGACCATAGGGCAGGGCTTCTCTGGTGCATCGCGGCGAAGGATCAGTGACCCTTCTTGCCCATGCTGTTACCTACCGCGCCACCGGCGGCTCCGCCCAGGCCGGCACCGATGGTTGCCCCATTCTTGCCGCCCAGCGAACGCCCGATGACCGAACCGCCGGCCGCGCCGACACCCCCGCCAATGGCGGCCTTGGTGCGATTACCCTTGTGTGCGCCCGCAGCACCACCGGCAGCGCCGGCGACACCCGCGCCAATGGTCGCACCGGTGCTGCCACCGAGCTTCTGACCAACCACATTGCCCAACGCGCCACCCAGGCCGCCACCCAACGCCGCGGTGCCATCACCGGCAGCCATTGCACCTTGAGCGACCAGAAGCCCCAGAACCAAAGCAGGCAGAGTTAAACGCATGACATAAACCTCAAACAGAATATTGAATCGTAGAAATGGGCTGCTAATGAAGGGGCTGTCCACACGGGGACGCTGCCAACCTTCCTGTGCGCGAGGGTTGGACAGCAATTGGCCGAAGAGTTTTATCGCGGGCAAAAAAAAGGTTCTTCACGGAATCCCGGGAAACACAGAAACAAGAACGCCGATTTGATTGATGATGTTCGTGCGAGCAAACACATCTAACAAACCGGCGTTCTTATGCGCGATATTAATACTTTCCTTCCTTTTTGGGAGGGCTTTTCTGTCGTCACGATCAAGCCTGATGGTGACGCCCTCCAGATCGATCTGACACCCCACGCCACCCGATTCCCTTCCTGTGGCGGGTGCCAAAAACCCTGTTCAACCACGCATGAGTATTGCGAGCGAGTCATTCGTGATTTGCCCATTCTCGGTCGTGCGGTGCGCCTGAGCGTTTTGCTCCGACGCGTTGGTTGCCGCGACTGTGGTAAACGCATGGAGGCCGTCAGTTGGCTGGATCGCTATGCCCGCATGACGCGGCGTCTGGCAGAGGCGGTCATTCAAGCCTGTGAGCGCCTTCCCACGCTGCACGTGGCGCAGATGTTTGGGCTGCATTGGGACACCGTTCGGTTGCTGGAGCGTCGTGCCTTGCAAGCGGCATTGAGCGATCTGCCGAAGGCGCAACCACGGCGTCTGGTGATGGACGAGTTCGCCCTGTTCAAGGGCCATCGTTACGCCAGTGTGGTGCTGGATGCGGATACACGACGAGTGCTGTGGATCGGCGAAGGCCGCAGCCGGGCGGCGGTCAGGCCGTTTTTCGAAGAGCTGGGGCCAGAGGGATGCGCCCGAATCGAAGCGGTGGCAATGGACATGAACACCGCTTTTGACCTGGAGGTTCGTCAGCACTGTCCCAACGCGCGAGTGGTCTACGACCTCTTCCATGTGGTGGCCAAGTATGGCCGAGAGGTGATTGATCGGGTTCGTGTCGACGAAGCCAATCGACTGCGTCATGACAAGCCGGCCCGACAGGTCATCAAGCAGGCGCGTTGGCTGCTCCTGCGCAACCCGCAGAACCTGAAAACACCGGAGCAACAGGTCCGCTTGGAGGATCTGCTGGCGGCCAACCACGCGTTGATGAAGGTCTATTTGATGAAGACTGAACTCAAAACGCTTTGGACGCCGAGCACCGCTTGGGGTTGGCGATCGGCCTGGAAGCAATGGCTGCGCCATGCGCATGAAAGCGAAATACCGGCACTGATCCAGTTCGCCAAACGGCTAAAGACTTACTGGCGGGACATCGTCAGCCGGGTTCGCTGGCCGATGCACACCGGTCAGTTGGAAGGAATAAATAATCGAATAAAGGTCATCAAGCGAATGGCGTACGGTTACCGGGATAGCGAGTTCTTTTTCATGAAGATCAAGAGCGTCTTTCCCGGTAATCCGTGAAGAACCAAAAAAAAGCCCGCTGGGGAACGGGCTGACAAGACTTGCTTTTAACGGATGAGCTGAGCCTACGTTTGGGCTTGTGAAAGAAACGTGAAACACCCCAACCACTTCCGGTTACATTGAAACAAAATATGACAAGCCTGCAGCCCCCCCTCCTCCCGCCGAACCGCAGGCACAAAAAACCCCGCACATCGGCGGGGTCTGTCGGGTTGGCGATCACTTGCGCAATGGCACGCTAACCTTGGGCATGAACGGTTTGCTGGAAGTCCTGCTCACCGTGGACACGCGGGCCTGGCCCGGTTTGCTCGGTGCCTGGCCAAACCCCGAGACGTAATCTGTCTGCCCGCAGTGCACACAGTTGTTGATCGGGTACTCAGCGCCATCATCTTCAATGTACGGATTGCTCATCCCTGCGTCCCTCCCTCTAGGTCGGCGCCGGCAAACAAGCGTTCGCCTGAAAAGCACAGACCTTCAAGAGATTCCAGACTAGCCGGTCATCCCCGGACTACCCATTCCAAAAGCCATCCGCCGACGAATGGCCCAACTCGGGTTACTTCAGCTTGACCGCGGTACCGGTCACGAAGACCACCAGCATGCTGCCCTTGCCGGAAGGCATGCTGATTTCAAAGTTGATCCCCACCACCGCATCCGCCTGCAGGCTGCGAGCCCGCTCCTTGAGCTCGTCAGTGGCCTGGGCACGGGCTTCGCGCAGGGCTTTCTCCAGGGTCTGGGAACGCCCGCCGAAAAAATCGCGCATGCCGGCAAACATGTCCCGCACGACGTTGATGCCCTGCACGGACTCCGCGCTGACGATGTCCAGGTACGCCGCAATCTGCCGGCCTTCGATGGAATGGGTAGTGGTGGTGATCATGACAACTTCCTTGATGGACTAATGGCGGCCGCAAGACTGGCCTAAGTCATGGAGACGTACATACTGAGTACTGGCGGCACAGATTCTGCCATCGAGCGTGCGGGAGCGTGTATGACGGTCTTTCTACTGCTTTACCTGTGCACCGACGCCTCGCGCAGCGACTGCCAGGTGATTGCCGTTGAACATTGGGTGCAGCCCGATGCCTATCAACAGTGCGTCGCGGCGGCCAGGCAACTGACCAAGGACCTCACCGCGAAAAACCGCCAGAGCAACTACTTCGTCTGTGAAACCCAAGCCAGCCCATAAGCTACAGGCAATCGCGTACCGCCTTGCGCAAGGCTGCCGACTTGGCCCAGGGTGGCCCCTGATACAGCGAAACCTTGCTGCCGTCCTTGTACTTGACGATATCGACGATTTCATCGGCGGTAATGATGCTGGGCGCGTTGATCCGCCAGCCGTTGGAGATCTGGGTCTGGGTGGCCTTGGGCACCTCGCGCTGCCAGGCGGGCAACACGCAAGCCGCGTACTCCTTGGGCGGCTTGGCGGTCTCCTTGCTCAGGTTCGGCTCCCCCGGCACCAGCGAGGCGGGCAGCGAACACCCCGCCAACACCACGCACCCCAGCACTGCCATCCCTATCCGCATGATTGTTCCTTGCACTCAAAGAGGAAAATGTAGCTTCACATTGAGTGCTCAGCCAGCCCACCCGGCATCAGGCCAGAACCACCACCCGGGTTGGATGGCCTGGGCCGAATGGATTCACAGGTTACGGCAGGCCAATACTCCCCTCAGAAAATCCCGCGATAGATGGCCGCTACATCCTGCTCCGTCATGTCCCGTGGATTGCTGTCGATCAAGCGGCGAATGATCGGCGCCATGACCAGGGCATTGGCCAGCACCTTGGGCAGATTGCGCCACCAGGCTGCGCCGCGGGCGCGCGCTCCTGTCCACCGCGCCCCTTCAGATCTCCAGAATGCCCGAGGCCATGAAACCGCCGTCCACTGGAATCACATGGCCGCTGATGTACGACGAATCATCGGATGCCAGGAAGGCCACCGCCCCCGCCATTTCCGCCGGGGTGCCATAGCGGCGCATCGGTACTGCCCGGGCATAGGAGTCGCGCGTCGCGGCCGAGTGCAGCCTCTGGGTCAGCGGGGTATCCACCGGGCCTGGGGCAATGCCGTTGACGGTAATCCCGTATTCGGCGAGCTCGACGGCCATCTGCCGGGTCAGCCCGATGAGCGCGGCCTTGGACGTGCCATAGGCCGTACGACCCAGGCTGGCGCGCAGACCGCTGATGGAGGCGACGTTGATGATCCGCCCCCAGCCATTGGCCTGCATCAGCCGCGCCGCCTGTTGGCCGCAGAGCAGCGAGCCGGTCAGGTTAATATTCAGCACCCGTTGCCAGTCGCTGAGGTCGCACTCCAGAAACGCCTGGGTCTTGGCCACGCCGGCGTTGTTGACCAGCACATCACAGCGGCCGAAGCGCGCTTGCAGCAAGGCAAATGCCGCGCGGATGGACTCGGCGTCGCCGACGTCGATGACCAGTGCCATGGCCTCGATGCCCTGGGCATGTAGCCCGGCGACCATTTCTTCGGCCGCCGCCAGGTTGATGTCGGCCACCACCACGGTATGCCCGTCGTGCCCCAGGCGTTCGGCGATGGCGGCACCGATCCCCATGGCGGCGCCTGTGACCAGGGCCACGCGTCCCAGTGGCGAGGCGCCTGGCAGAAATTGTTTTGCTGTTTGGCTCATGACAAGTGCTCTCTTAAAGGAAACCGATGGAGATCCATGGGAAACAGGCGACGATAATCAACGCCAGGATCAGGGCCGCGAGGTAGCCCCAGACACGCCGGATGACCAGATCGGAGGACACCTTGCTGATCGCGCAGGCGGCGTAGAAACCAACCCCCAGAGGGGGTGCAAACAGGCCGATGCCCATGGCCAGGATCACCACCATGGCGTAGTGCACCGGGTGGATCGCCAGCATCTCGGCCAGCGGGAACATCAGTGGCCCGAACAGCACGATCGCCGGGATGCCTTCGAGCACGCTGCCCAGGATCACGAAAGTGACGATGGTGACGATCATGAAGCCGATGGCACCGCCCGGAATTTCACTGATCAGGTCCACCAGCGAGGCCGAGAAGCCCGACTGTGTCAGCGCCCAGGCCATGGCCGACGCCATGCCGATGATCAGCAGGATGGCGCCGGACAATGCCGCCGCTTCGAGCATCATCGGGTAGACCTTCTTGAACTCGATGTGGCGCATGAACAGGTGCATCACCAGCCCGACCATCACCACGTAAGCCACTCCGATGGTGGAGACTTCGGTCGCGGTGGCCGCGCCTTCGAGCACTGCCACCCGGATCAGCACCGGCAGGGCCAGCGCCGGCACGGCGATCAAGAACGTGCGCGCGATTACCGACAGCGGCGCACGCTGGACATTGGGCATAGCTTCCTTGCGTGAACGCCACCAGCACACCAGCGCGATCACCACCGTGGCCACCACCGCCGGCATCAGCCCACCGATGAACAGCGCGGTAATCGAGACGCTGCACACCGCGCCGATGGTGATCAACACCAGGCTTGGCGGAATGGTCTCGGTCATCGCCCCGGTCGCCGCCAGCAGCGCCGCCAGTTCTTCGGGCTCGGAACCGCGTTTTTTCATTTCAGGAAACAGCGCCGGAGCAACCGCCGCCATGTCGGCAACCTTGGAACCGGAAATCCCCGAGACCAGGAACATCGCCCCCAGCAAGACATACTGCAGGCCGCCGCGCACATGCCCGAGCAACGAGGCCATGAAGTCGATCAGCGTGCGCGCCATGCCAGACAGTCTGCAGCACCACGCCGAGCATCACGAACAGCGGCACCGCCAGCAGCACCATGTGCGACATGCCTTCGTCCATGCGGCCGACCACAATCGACAACGGAGCATGGGTGGCCAGCGCCAGGTACGCCATGGTCGCGGTGCCGAAGGCGAACGCGATGGGAATCCCGCCAAAGACACAGGCCCCCAGCAGCACCAGGAAAAAGATAATCAGGTTGTAGTTGCCCAGGTCCACCAGCAACGGCTGGCTGATCCACAGCACCGAGGCCACGAGCGCCACCACGGCAATCCCGGCCATGAACTGGCGCACCGTGGAAAACCGCGCCATGCGCGACACGGCGGCCAGCAGCATCAACACCGCACCGACCGGCAAGGCCGCGGCACGCAGGCCATCGGGAATGCCCAGCGCCGGGGTGGTGATCGACATCTGCTCATGGGAGTGCTGCATGGCCGGGCCAATGATCATCACCACGAACAGGCACACCACCAGCGCCGACAGCGTCTCGCAGAACCCGCGCCAGGCGTGGGGCAGCTTGTTCACCAGCGCCGACATGCGCATGTGTTCGCCGCGGTCCAGCGCCAGCACCGCACCAAACATGGCCATCCAGATAAACAGCGAAGACGCCAGCTCATCGGACCAGATCAGCGGGCTGTGCAGCAGGTAGCGGTAAACCACCCCCGCCAGCAGCACGCCGGTTTCGATCACCATCAACGCGACGGTGATCAAGCCGACTGCCCGCATGGTCCATGTGTTCAGACAGACAAGCGCCCGGGCCGGCAGGCGCATGGTAGACGTGGGGGCCACTGCTGCTGGCGCGACCATCATGCCAGTTTCCCGGCATATTTCTCGAGGATGGACCAGGCGGCGTCGCCGAACTTATCGTGCCAGTCGCCATAATAATTGGCGCTTTGCAGGCGCTCGCGGAAGGGTTCCGGTGGCGCCGCCACCAACTCCAGGCCTTGCTGCTTGAGCGTATCGCGGATGGTGCCCTGCAACTTGGCCAGGTCATCGCGCTGGGCGAGCACCGCGGTATTGATGTGTTTGCTGACCACGGCCTGCACGTCCGCAGGCAAGCGCTTGAAGGAGGCGCTGTTGCCCAGCATCCAGAAGCCATCCCAGACATGGTTGGTCAGGGAGCAGTATTTCTGCACTTCGTAGAGTTTCGCCGAGGACACCAGGGTCAGCGGGTTTTCCTGGCCCTCGACGATGCGGGTCTGCAGTGCCGAGTACACTTCGGAAAAGTTGATGCTGGTCGGCGCGGCTTCGAAGGCGCGGAAGATCGACATGATGATGGGGCTCGGTGGCACGCGCAGCTTCATGCCCTTGAGGTCGTCGGGCGTGGCGATCGGACGGGTACTGGTGGTGGTCACCCGAAAACCGTTGTCCCAGATTTTGTCGAACGCAAACAGGGTCTCGGTCTTGGCAATCTCGGCCCGCACATGGGCGCCGAGGTCGCCGTCCATCGCACTCCACACTTGCTCATAATCCTTGAAGGCGAACCCGACGGCGCTGATCTGCACCGAAGGCACCATCGTGCCCAGGATCACCGGTGACAGGGCAAACATGTCGACGGCACCCGAGCGCACTTGGGCCAGGGTATCGGTGTCACTGCCAAGCTGGCTGCTGGGGAAGATCTGGATCTGCACCGCGCCATTGGTTTCTTCACGAATCGCCTTGGCCATTTCCCGCGCCCGCACATTCATGGAGTGGCTGATGGGCATGTTGTTGGCAAACTTCAGCTTGAACTCGGCGGCCTGGCTCTTGCCGCTGTACAGACCGAGCCCGGCGGCGGCAACGGCGGCAGAAGCAAGGGTGGCCGTTTTGAGAAAGTTGCGGCGCGAAAAGTCGCTCATTTGGTTCTCCTGACTTTATTGTTTTTATGGATCAATGGCCGTTATGCCGGCGACTGGCTAAGCAAGCTATAGCAATTGGGGTGCCACGAATGGCGCAGCCCTCCTGGCAGCAACCCAGGCTGCTACTCAACCAGCTGTTTTCACAAGGAAAAACAGCGCCTGCAGGAATGCATTTATTTCTTGCAGGGCATCTGGCGCGACGGTGGATGTAACAGGTGTCTCCGGCAAGTGTCGCTGTACCCGGCATGGCAAGTGACACCTGTCCTGCACATCTGCTGCATAGGTATCTGTGGTGCGACGTTGCACCTGTGGGCCTTCCGGGGTGTTGGATTAGGCCGAGTACATATCCATTCTTGCGGTAACGGCCACCTATGGTTCCGCTCTTACAGCGGCTCACTTTTGGAGCCCAAAAGTAAGCAAAAGGCTCTTGCCCCACCACTCGGCACCTCGCCTGGGCTCGGTGTTCCCTCACTCCGGCTTGAATCCGTGGGCCGCCGCCACGCGCCATCCATGGCGCGGGGCGGCTAACCCGGCGTCCTGCCGGGTTACCCACGGATTCAAGCCTGCGTTCGGCCAGCGTGGTTAACGGGGCGCCCAGGATCAAAAGCCAGAGCCAGATCAAAAGATGGCTGACTTCGTCAGCGTCTTAGGAAGTACAAGCTGCACCGCGCATGCCCTAGCGATCAGGTCGGCTCTAAGGCCGCCTCGCTTTGTTTTTGATCCTGGGCGCCCCGTTAGCCACGCTGGCCGGAGTCCGATATTGATTTGGGGGGTAAACCGGCAGGACGCCGGTTTAGCCGCACTGGGCCAGGGATGGCCCATTGCGGCGGCCCCCCAAATCCATGTCGGAGTACGGGCATGCCGAGCCTAAGCGAGGCACCGAGTGGTGGGGCAAGAGCGTTTTGCTTACTTTTGCGCCTCTCAAAAGTGAGCCGCTGTAAAAGCGGAACCATAAGTGGCCGTTACCGCAAAAATGGATATGCACTCGGTCTAATCCAATATCCTGATCGCACCACAATTGAGTAGATACCTATGGATCTGCAGGATCGCCAACCCTGACGCCAACTGAAAAGGGGCCCTGTTCAAGCGACCCCCTCGGAATCAGAACAACGCCAGGGTGTAGTTGACCGACACGCGGTTCTGGTCCTGGGAATACTCGCTGGGCACGCCGCTGCGCATCGTGCCGTTACGCCAGCTGAACCCGACGCCCTTGAAGGTACCGCTCTGCACCACGTAATCCAGCGCCAGGTCGCGCTCCCACTCTTTCTCGTCGGACCCGCTCGCCATACGGATATGGGTGCCCTTGAGGTAGGTGACCGACGCCACCAGCCCTGGCACGCCCAAGGAGGCGAAGTTGTAGCCGTATTGGCCGAACGCCGTGCGCTCGCCGGCCCGGGTGAAGCTGGTGATCAGACGGTCAGTGAACAGGTAGATACTGCTGCCGGCCGCACCTTCGTTGGTATTGCCCTGGTTGGCCTGGACAAAATTGCCGCTGTCAGAGACGTTCTGGTAACCGAGCAGGAAGGAGTTGCCACCCAGGGCGTAGGTGAACATCGCGCTCCAGGTGTCGTTGTCGATTTTGCCGGGGGTGTCTCCCAGGCCACTGACCCGGTAGCCGGCGGCCCGACCCGAGGCGGAGTCGTTGCGGCCATCGGCGTCGGTCTTGAAGTAACGCAGGTCGGTGGTCAACGACTGGCCTTCGCCCAACGGCAGCACATGCACCAGGCCGCCGAAATGCTGCACGTAGTAGTCTTCCAACTGGGCCGCGTAGTACTGCAGGGTCAGTTGTTTGCTCAGTTTGTAGTCGGCGCCGGCAAACAGGAACTCATTGCTTTGCTGGGTGCCACCGGCCACCGCGAGCCCCGAACTGTTGGTCGAACCACGGCCGGTCGCATGTTCCAGGCGACCACCGAGCAGGGTCAGGTTGTCCACTTCCTTGGAGGTGATCATGCCGCCTTCGAAGGTTTGCGGCAGCACCCGACCATCGTTGGCCACCAGGATCGGCAACTTCGGTTGCAGGGTCCCGTAGCGGGCCTCGGTCTGGGAGAAACGCACCTTGCCGGTCAGGCCCAGTCGGCTCCAATCGTCCACGGCGCTGCCATCGCTCTCATCCGGAATCATCGAGCTGCCACGGTGATTGCCTTTGCCGCCGTCCAGGCGTACCCCCTGCAGACCCAGAGCGTCGACGCCAAAGCCGACAGTGCCATCGGTGAAGCCGGACTTGTAATCGAGAAAGAAGCCCTGCGCCCATTCGGCGGTCTTGCTTTGCCCGGCGGGACCGGCGCGATCGCGGTAGTCGTTGTTGAAGTAGTAGTTGCGAAAACCCAGGGTGGCCTTGCCGTCCTTGATGAAGTCAGCGTGGGCCAGGGGTGTCAGGAGCACCCCGCTGGTGGCGAGCAAAGACAGGCGAACGAAAGGATTTATTGTCATTGTTGTTTCTCCTAATGGATGCGGTCGACAATCCGGGGGCGCGGGGCATCAAAGGGCCCGTTGCACCTGGCTTCGACGTTCTTGTTATGGCGATGGCGGGTGAACGTGTCAGTCGGGCAGCCACTCTTGCAGCGTCAGCTCGACCGTGATGAAGGTGAGGTTTTTGCCGCGTTCCAGGCGGCCGGCGAACAGCTTGCCGTCGGCATCGGCCACCACCGCCTGCAGGCGACTTGCCCCGCTGAGGATTTCGCCGCTGACGCTGAGGATTTCCACCCCCGGGCCAGGCACATGGATCTGGATCAAGCCTTCGCGCCCCAGGTAGCTCAGTTGCCCGTCAATCAGGCTGCCCAAGCCACCGCGAACCACCGCTAAATCAATACCGTGCTCTTTGCACAGGGCCTCGGCGCTGTCGATGAGGTCTTCGTTGGGTTTGAGGCGGGCGATCACCAGGCGGCCCAGGCGGCCGTCCTGGACCAGGGAATCTTCGGTTACGGCAACGCTCATGACAGCTCCTTGAGGACGGGATGCAGCAGGTTGAAATGGGTTTCCGCGTCAGGCTGCACCTGGTAGGCCACCTGGTCGAACAGGCACAGGCGAATCGTCAGCGGCTCGCTGCCGACAATCAGTTTGTCGAGCACCAGATGCCCGCCGTGCTGCTCGCCATTGCGGTCCAGAAACCCGGCATGGCAATGCAACAACGGCGCGCCCCGGGCATCGCGGCCCACGGTGATGGCGCCGCTGATAAAGGTGATGTAGCCGTCCAGGACCACCGGCTGGCCGTAGTCATACGGACGTTCGGGCTGGTTGGTGACAATCATCCGGTGATAGCTCAGGTGCGCGGCGCCGCCACACAGGATGCGGCCCACGGCGCTGCCATAGCGTCGACCTTCGAGCGCCTTGAGTAGCCCTGCCGCGACGTTGCTCGCCAGGGGCAGGACGATGCGCAGCTCTTCGCAGCGCGGCACCTCCAGGTCCAGCAGTCGCGGTGCCAGGGACGGTCCCTCGTGAATGAAGGTGCGCACCCCGGCACGCTCAGCAAAATGCGGCGTCATCAGGCCACCTCCTGGCGTTCTTGGAGCAACGCGCGGATCTGTTTCTTGACGATCTTGCCGTAGCCCGACTTGGGCATTTCGTCCCAGCGCACAAAACGCTTGGGCCATTTGTAGCGGGCGATGCGCGGCTCCAGATGGGCCAGCAGTTGTTCATCGCTGACCTCGCCGGTGGTGACGATCACGGCATAGCCGGACTCGCCCCACTTGATGTCGGGCATGCCCAGTACAGCGGCTTCGGTGACGGCCGGATGGCTGAGCAGGGCCTCTTCGATCTCCCGCGGGTACACGTTGGAGCCGCCGGAAATGTACATATCCGAAGCCCGCCCGGTGATGAACAGATAGCCGTGTTCATCCACATGACCGAGGTCGCCGGTGTGGAACCAGCCGAACTTGAAACAGGCTTCGTTGGCCTGGGGATTGTTGTAGTAGCCGCTGAACACCGCCGGTCCGCGCACGCAGATTTCACCGTCGATACCGGTGTCCAGTTCGTTGCCGGCGTCATCGAGAATCGCCACCTGCATGCCGGTGCGCGGGTAACCGCAGCTACCGACCTTGGCAGTGGGTGAGTCTTCGCTGTCGTGGCAATCGGCGGGCAGCACGGTGATGTTGCCCGTCACTTCACCCAGGCCGTAGTACTGCACCAGGACCTTGCCCAGCTTGCCCAGGGCATGGCGCTGGTCGGCGCGATACATCGGCGCGCCCGCGTAGATCAGGTGGCGCAGGCTGCTGTGGTCATAGCGGTCGACGGCCTCGCTTTCGGTGAGCATCTTGACGATGGTCGGCACGGTGAACAGGTTGTCCACGCGGTATTCCTGCACCAGGCGCCAGGCCTCGTCGCAGTCCAGTTTGTCACTGGCCGGCAGGATGCAGGCAGCGCCCCGGGCGACGTTGACCAACGCATGGATGCCGGCACCGTGGGACAGCGGAGCCAGGACCAGCGAACGCGAATGCTGATTCAGGCCCGGCATCAGGTCGGCGATATGGTTGGTGATGACAAACGCCATCTGGCCGTGGGTCAGCACCCCGGCCTTGGGATGACCCGTGGTACCCGAGGTGTAGAAAAACCACAGCGGGTCGTGGTACGTCACTTCGGCCGGACGGAAGCTGGCCTGCAGCGCGCTGCCCTCCTCCAGCAATTGCTCGTAGCCCAGTTCGCCGGCGCGGGGCTGACCGATGGCGATGACCTGTTGCAGGCTCGGCGATGCCGCACGCACGGCGTCGACATAATGCTCCAGGCCTTCGTCATACAGCATCGCAACCGCGCCACTGGAACTGCCCAGGTAGGCCGCTTCCGCCGGGGTGATCCGCACGTTGGTCGGCACCCACACGACGCCCAGGCGGAACGCGACCCAGGCACTTTCGAACAGCGGCAGATTGTTGCGTGAATGCACCAGCAGCTTGTCGCCTTTACCCAGGCCGCGCGCGCGCAAGGCGGCAGCGACGCTGTCGACCCGCCGGGAGATGTCTTTCCAGGAGTGCTCACGACCGTTGCGAATGAAGCCCGGCGCATCCGGGTAGCGACGGGCGACCTGGTTGAGCATTTCCCCCAGGTTCATGACGTTGTCGATGCCCATCATTGCGCGCGCTCCAGAATGCTCACGTAGTTGGTCACTGCCGCACCGCCCATGTTGAAGACCCCGGCGCGATCGGCCTTGGGCAACTGCATGTCGCCGGCCTGGCCGCAGAGCTGCATGGCGGCCATCACGTGCATCGACACGCCGGTGGCGCCGATGGGATGGCCCTTGGATTTGAGACCGCCGGAGGGGTTGATCGGCAGGCGCCCGTCCTTGCGGCTGATGCCTTCGGCGATGACCCGCGCCCCTTGCCCCCGCTCGGCCAGGCCCATGGCTTCGTACTCCAGCAATTCGGCGATGGTGAAGCAGTCGTGGGTCTCGACCAGGGACAGGTCGGCCAGGCTCAGCTCGGCCCGCTGCAGGGCCTGTTGCCAGGCGCGGGCGGCGCCTTCGAAGTAGGTGGGGTCGCGCCTGGACAGCGGCATGTAGTCGTTGACCTGCACCGCGGCCCGGAAGCGCACGGCGTGGCGGCGCTCGCCTAGCAGATCCTCGCGGCTGATCACCAACGCGGCTGCGCCATCGGTGATCAGCGAGCAGTCGGTGCGTTTCAGTGGCCCGGCCACGAACGGGTTTTTGGCCGATGGCTGACGGCAGAACTCATAACCGAAATCCCGACGCATGTGGGCGTACGGGTTCAACACGCCGTTGGCGTGGTTCTTGGCCGCGATCATCGCCAGCGCATCGGACTGGTCGCCGTAACGGTCGAAGTAGCTTTGTGCAATGTTGCCGAACACCCCGGCAAAACCGCCCTCGATGTCGGCTTCTTCCTTGGCGTAGCAGCACTTGAGCAGGATCTTGCCCACCTCGGCGGTGGGCAGGGTATTCATCTTCTCGAAACCCACCACCAGTGCGTGCTGGCTTTGGCCACTGAGGACGGCTTGCAGCGCCGAATGGATCGCAGCGGAGCCGGTGGCACAGGCATTTTCCAGGCGAACCGAAGGCGTGAAGCGCAGTGCCTCGATGTGGTTGGCCAACAGGGACGAGGGAAAGTCCTGATACACAAAGCCAGCATTGAAATGGCCAATGTGGATGGAGTCGATCTGCTGCGGCGCGATGTCGGCATGCGCCAAAGCGCCAACGGCGGCCTCGGCCATCATCAGCTCGGGATCGAGGTGGTCGAACTTACCGAATGGGGAGTGATACCAGCCTGTGATAACGGGCAATCGCATAAGGGGTTCCTTGCATGAATGGTGTTTGCAAGGGCGATAGCAAGAGCGGTGCCAAGGGCTGAAAAGGTCAGCGCAGGCCTTATGGAACGGGGCTTTGCGCGATAGAGGTCAGGCCCAGGCAGCTGTCGCCCGGGGCTGGGCGGGAGACACTCCGGGAGACAGGTGTCGCGTCAGTTGTATCGTCTGGGCAAGCGGATTGGCCCGCCCGTCATCCCGCTTCAGCCTCGCGCGTCACTTGCAGGCACGCGTGCTGTGCGCTGTCGATGAAGGTGGCGATGCAGGGGTTGTGGTTGTCGGCCTTCCACACCGCCACCACCTCGATGACCGGGGCATCGCGCAACGGTTTGAAGGTGGTGGTGGCCAGGCGCATGTTGCACATCGAGCGCGGCACGATCGCAATCCCCAAGCCTTCGCCCACCAGGTTGACGATGGTTTGCTGCATGTTGATTTCCAGCCCGATGTTCGGGGTGACACCGTGCTGCAGGCAGTAGTTGAAGATCATGTCGTGCAAGGCGGGAGCGATCCGTCGGGGCACGATGATGAAGGTTTCTCCGGCCAGCTCCCGGGGGTCGATCAGCGCCTGTTCAAGGAGCCGATGGCCGGGTGGCAGGACCACGGTCATTTCTTCGCGAAACAGGGTCACGGTTTCCAGGCCGGAGCAATCCTGCGGACGGTACATGATCGCCACGTCCTTGTTGCCGCTGCTGATGTCCTGGGCCAGGTCCAGGGGCAAGGTCTCGGTCAGCTTCAGGCTGACCTGGGGAAACTGCGCAGCGTAGCGCCGGGTAATCGCCGGCGTAACGCTGTAGGCCGTCGACATCATGAACCCCACCGACAGCTCGCCCGCCGCCCCCCGCGCGGCGGCCAAGGCATTGCGCTTGGCCTGCTCGAACGCGGCAAACACCGTGCCGGTGTCCAGGTAAAAACGCTGGCCGGCTTCGGTGAGCTCCACCCGGCGCCGGGACCGATCAAACAGCCTGACCCCCAGTTCATCTTCCAATAGGGCGATCTGCCGCGAGAGCGGCGGCTGCGAGATATGCAGGCGTTCAGCGGCACGGCCGAAATGCAGCGTTTCTGCCAAGGTGCGGAAATATTGCAGATGGCGGAGCTCGATCATGATGCTCTCAAAGGTATCAATAGATGATTTATTATGGATTGGAAAATATAAGTGTGCCTCGTTATTGTCATTCAACGCCATATCGACGGCTGCATCACAAGTGCGGTCAGTCGACATAGTCACGAGCTATACAATAATAAAAGGTGACGCTGATGCCTTCTGTACACGAAAACCCTTCGTTTACCCGAGCCCACACAACCTCCGCCTACCCTGAATGCGATATTGCCCACGACTCTGACCCCTACGTCCGCCAGGCTTTTCGCCGTGCACTGCGGCTCATGGAGCGCGGCATCGCGGTGCTGATCCAGGGTGAGACCGGGACTGGCAAAGAGGTCCTGGCCCGTGCGCTGCACGAGCACAGCCAGCGCCACGCCGCGCAACTGGTCGCCCTCAACTGCGCGTCCATCCCCGAAACCCTGATTGAAAGCGAACTGTTCGGCTATGCCCGCGGTGCGTTTTCCGGCGCCCTGCCCGGTGGCAAGAAAGGCAAAGTGGCCCAGGCCGACGGCGGCACCCTGTTTCTCGATGAAATCGGCGACATGCCCTTCGAGCAGCAAACCCGCCTGCTGCGGGTCATCGCTGAACGCGAGATCACCCCACTGGGGGCCGAACGCAGCGTGCCGGTGAACTTCGCCTTGATCTGCGCCACCCACCAATCCCTGACCCACCTGGTGGAAAACGGCCGCTTTCGCGAAGACCTGTTCTATCGCATTGCCACCGGCGTGGTGCAATTGCCGCCCCTGCGTGAACGCACTGACCGGGCCGAACTGGTGTGCAGCATGGTCGCCCACGAATTGCCCGGGTGCGACCCACGCCAGGTGATCAGTGCCGATGTCTGGCCCCTGCTGCTCGGCCATGCGTGGCCCGGCAACCTGCGGCAGATGCGGGCGGTTATCCGCTACGCCTGCGCGGTAAAGGAAGGCGCGCGCATCCAGCGGTGCGACCTGCCCGGCGATTTCCTCGCCCAAGCCGGCGGTCAGCCTGGGTTGCCGGCCCGCAGCCAGGTGCAGAACGTCACGCCGATTCGCCCGAGCAGGCCCACCGCCGCTCCCGTGGGTGAGCGCGAGGACGTACTCGGCGTGCTCATCGACTGCCGCTGGAACATGACCGCGGCAGCCCGCGCGCTGGGCATCTGCCGGCCTTCGCTGTATCGCGTCCTGCGGCGGCTGGACATCGCGCCGCTGAAGAACCAGTTGGCGCTGGGCAGCTTCGCCCCTTCCTGACGGTTTACCCCCTGCTGTTCATCGAAAAGCCGGCCACTTCCCGTGACTCGGGAAGGCCGACCTGCGCCCAGATCAAGGAATAACAACAATGAATGCCTCAGCCAATTTTGCGCCGATCAGTTTTTCTCTCAAGGGCCGTAACGCACTGGTGACCGGCGCCGCGCGCGGCATCGGCTATGCCATCGCCGTGGCCTTGGGCCAATGCGGCGCCCGGGTCGCCATCTGCGACCTCGACCACGACGCCGCAGAACGGGCCGCCGCCCAGCTGGGTGAGTTGGGCATCGATGCCATCGGCCTGGGCGTGGACGTTGCCGACGAGCAACAAGTGCAGGCCATGGTCAGCCAGGTGGGCCTGGCGTTGGGCAGCATCGATATCCTGGTCAACAACGCCGGCATCGTCTCGACCTTGCCCCTGCTTGAAGTGAGCGCCGCGGAATGGAAGCGCGTCATGGCCATTGACCTCAACAGCGTTTTCTACTGCGCCAAAGCCGTACTGCCCGGCATGATGGCCCGACGCTCTGGACGGATCATCAACATCGCCTCCGTCGCCGGCAAACGCGGCGGCGGCCTGCTGGGCAACAGTTGTTATGCCGCCGCCAAAGGCGGCGTGATCGCCCTGACCAAGGGCCTGGCCCGCGAGGCCGGCCCCTTCAACATCACCGCCAACGCCGTCTCCCCCGCCCTGACCGAAACCGACATGACCAGCACCCTGAGCACCGAAGCACGGGCCAAAGTGCTGGCAGACATGCCACTGGGACGCGCCGGAACCCCCCGCGACATCGCCGCTGCCGTGTGCTTCCTGGCATCGGATGCGGCGGGTTTTGTCACTGGGGAAATTATGGATGTGGATGGGGGGTATATGCGGGATTAGGAGAAGGCCTGCTCGCACTGCCATTGGTGCTGCGCGATCGCCTTTTTCCATACGCCAGAAACCACAAACCCCCGACTTTCTCTAGGAAAATCGGGGGTCTGTGTTTGCAGAATGTGGCGGTGAAGGAGAGATTCGAAAGCGCCCGCGCCCTCGATCGCTCGGCAGAGGTACCGGTTTATAAGGGCTCCAGCGATGCCAGCTCCGGGAAAACGTTCCCATGCCATTCCCACGGACCTCTCGCACATCTCAGTACGCGTGCACATCACACGTATAGGAGCCTGAATTCCAAGATCTAGGGGAGGCCAAAAAAAAGAGTAACATCAGTAACATTGCCCAGTTTTCAGACGCAAGCCTTTGAAATACATAGGTTTTGTTTGATTCGCAAAAGGTAATCTTTAAGTAATATTGAAGTAATCTGATTACTCCCTATAAATGCAATCCAAACAATCAATAAAACCCTTTAAAATCAATGACTTGATCAATAATTACGCTTTCAATTACTTCTCTATTACTCCTATTTGTAATCCCCGACCCAGCGGAATACGTGCCCTTCAGAGCATTTCCTTGGATTGGTTACTGAAATTACTCTTTTCAAACGCCCCCCCAATAGTGATGCCTCTCGCCCCTTAAGCTGAAACGACGTGAGCGCTATTTTCGGCTCCCTCCGGGTATCCTTGTATCCTCATGATCAAGGGAGGTGACTATGGGTACTGTTCAATGGCGGCCATATATGAATTTCACAGCGCAATCCACAGCGCTGCGTGCGTTCTACCTCATGATCAGCCGTTTGGAAAAAGGCGAGCTCTCAGAAGGAGAATATCCATCAGTCATCGTTTTCATGGCTTTTTCGTTGGAGGCTTACCTCAACACGTTGGGTGCCAGGCAAGTCACCTTCTGGAGTGAGATCGAACGGCTACCTTGGCGAACCAAAATCGAAATCCTTCACGAGGTCGCAGGAGCGAAACCCTCCTGGGGGGACGGACCATTACAGTTCGCTGCGAGGATCTTTAAATTCCGTGATCAGTTGGCGCACGGAAAACCAGAGCGGGTATGTGGCGAGTGGGTTCCAGGAGTTCCCGATGGAACACACCGTGAAATGCACAAAGCAATGAAGCCAACCTATATGAAAGACATAACGTCTCAATGGCTCTTGAATTCAGCTGATCAGTTTCGAATTTTGATGACCTATCTTGGCGGTCTATTCGACTATCACGAGAGTGATCACCTCAGGAATGCGGAAGGCGGTTACGACATTGATGACGGCGTAGACTAGTTTTAGAGGCCCTGCGCAGGGATTCGCAGGCTTTTGCTGCCTCACATTCGCATACACAGCCCCCAGCCTGGGAGGGCTTGAGCTACTTGCAGGTATGCAGAAAAAGCGACCTATTTAGCCCGCAGGCGTGGTGGGGGGATGACGGCGCGCGCCAGCTTACGCAGATCTGCCTTTAAGCACAGCGCACCACAACGGTGCGAAACCTCATCCAATTCAGCTCGACGAAACGATTTCCTCTCCTGAGATTGAGAGGAAGGATTTCATTTTTTTGAGTATTTGAAATCTAGCTACCGCCTCGGTATGCTCATTTCAAATTTGAGGGATTCTGAAATGAGCATGATCAAGTCCCCACCTAAACTGGTTCTAAACCCTTTCAAGGTGGTCATCGAGCAACACACGGAGATGGCAGGCACTTATCTAGAGTTGAGTCACGCTCTCGATTCGAAAGGTCGCTACCTGCATTTTGATAAGTTTCGCTTCCGGTTGCCTGCAAACGTAGACCCAGCATTGGCATGGTCTATTGTAAAAGGGGCTCGCGCGAGACAACTTATGCCCGCACTTCCATTGGGGGAACCACCCCTGATGTGTACGTTTCTCTATACGCCAACCATGCATATAGCGGTATCCGCATGCGATCAAAATACGACGACAGCAGCACTTGAATGGATGTGCTCGAAAATTGGTGAAGGGAAGCATTTACAATATCTACTTAATGATCTAATTGAAGATGAAGCCATCAGCAGCAGTCAGTTAGAAGGCGCAGCAACAACAACCCGCGCGGCTAAACAGCTACTAAAAAAGAAGCCCGGCCCTAGAACGCCAGATGAAAAGATGATCATCGGCAACTTCAAAATGATGCAGCACGCGTGGGAATGCAGAGATAAAGAACTCTCATTAGAACTCATCACCGAACTGCATCAAGTCGGTGTAGAAGGAATTGATGATGATAGATACCATCCCGGAGAGTTTAGAAACGACGACAACATCGTCGTCGAAGATGGAAAGGGGGATATCGTCCATCAACCACCACCAGCAGAAACACTGGAGAGTCGGCTAAGAGCAATTGCAGACTGGGTAAACACCAATCACTCAGACGTTAGCAGTCAAAGCTTTATTCACCCACTCGTTAAAGCAATCACCCTACACTTTACGATTGGGTACGAACATCCATTTCATGATGGTAACGGCAGAGTTGCGAGATCACTATTTTACTGGTACATGTTTAAAAAGGGGTTCGGTGCATTTAGATACATAGCAATTAGCACACTACTTAAACTCGCCCCAATACAATACGGGAAAAGCTACCTATACACAGAAACTGACAACATGGACCTAACATATTTTATTGACTACCAATGCAGAGTAATAACCAGAGCAATCGGTCAATTCAAGAAAACATATGACGCAACAGTGAAGGCAATGGATGAGTTCAACACCTTCCTTTACTCATCCGGACTATATGGAAAGCTAAGCGAAAAACAGAGGATCGTATTCAATGTAGCCAAATCCGGTGTAGCCAAGGAGTTCACTGTAACAAACGTAAAAGAAAATCTTGGTTGTGCATACAACACAGCTGCGACGGTTCTAAATGGCTTAGTAGAACTAAAGCTGTTCAGCAAACGAAAAGTTGGGAATGAATGGATTTACTCCATGATCGACAAGACGCAGATACTAAAGGCTTGGAAGCCGTAGACATGATATTGAAAGGAGGCCGTTTTAACGGCCTCATCTATTCCGCGTCTTCATGATTTAGCCTCAATAGATACACACATTGAGCCAGCGTAGAGTGCCCCACCCTTAACTCAAAGCTTTCACAACCAATTACAACAGGAGCTATCTTGAATCGAATTAAGAATTACTCCCCGGAAATCATCGGAATACTTACTGTATTAGCCGCACTAAACCTTTGGTATCTTTCAAGCCTTGCAATTGAAAACACTATATTACCAAAAAGCCTGGACTACTTAATAAATGCCTCCATAAGTGCAGTCGGCGCTTTCATCGGTGCCTATTTCGCGTTCAAGTTAAAAAAGAATGAGGACGACAAAATCGTACTCAACACCAACAAAGACTCGCTCGACATGAGTCTTCTGATCCTAGCTAGACAAATGAACGCATTAAGCAACTTTAAACTTGACTTAGATCGATTTCCAACTCCATTTGAAAGAGCGTTCAACTTACCCGCTCTAAAGCCACCAGCCTATCACGACCTACGTCAAAATATTGCAAGCCTTACTCACTTAATAGAACATGGAGAAGTCCAAATCATCCTAAACATCTCAATTGAACAGGAAAGATTCGAGCAAACCATACACTCCATCAACATTCGCAACGAGTTTTATGTAAATGAAGTTCAAATAGCAATTAGCGAAAAAGGTCTAAATGGAAAAATCATGACCGTAGCCGAGTATAAATCCGAATTAGGAGAGCGTCTTTATGCAGGCGCAATGCTCGGATCCAGCACTATGCATCAACTTGTCACCGAAACCCTCCACTCCTTAAAATCAACATTCAAAGATCTAAGAACCATCGCAAAAAAAATTCATCCTGAAAGAAAATTTATTCACATAGAGGCTCTTGACACCGAAACCCCTCCTACAGCTTAGGACTTCATTCAATCCTTGAGATATTTTACTTTAATCAATGCAAATTAAATCTGAGAGTCGATTATATACGGGCTAAACTTTATAATCTCATCCCCAACCCAATCATTCAGCTGCAGCATCCGCATCTGAATGGGTTCCAGTTCGTTCGCCGCGTAGATCTGCGCCGCCTCCCTGATCGATCCAAAGCCCCCAGCGTTCTGCGGCACAATGCCCATCAGTTGCGGTGGTATCCGCAGACTGGCCAGCACGTCATCCCTGGTCTGATTCTTGATCGAGTTGAATTCATCCTTTGCCGCCACCTCACTTACGGGGATCAGCTGAATCCCGTCCTTTTTGCCGGTCGGCGAGTACACAAACAGATTGCGGAAATTCCCGGGCCCCTTTGAATCCTTGAGCGCCTTGCGCAGTGCGTCGATATCGGTCTGTGCAGCGTCGGTCATGTACAAAATGAAGCCGGCATGACTGCCGTTCTCGTAGTACTTACGCCGGAACAGGGTCGCGGACTCGTTGAGCAAGGCCGATTGCAAGGCGCTGATCCACTCCGGCAGCCCGTAAATTTCCTGGTGCAAATCCGCCTCGCGCAGGTGAAAGACGCTGCCCGGTTCAAACGCATGCTCATTTTTGAAGCCCTGCACCTGGTAAAACATGCCATCCGGTCCGGCTCGCATGTACTTCGCCAGTGGGGGTACAAGCTGCCGAGTGCCGCCCAGCACCGAGCGGCGGCGCTCCAGGTAGCCATTGCCCAGACACAACGAGTCCAGGGCGAACTGCTCAAACGCGGCGCGGGACAACATCGGGTGCGGGATGAAGGTCTTGCTCAGCAAGTTGCGTTTGAACATCAGTCCCGAGTTCAGGTGCACACTTGCCCCAACCGAACGGGCCAGGCCATCGAGGGACAGTTGCTGCTCTTAACAGCGTTAGTCAGCAAAGCGGATTTACTAGTGTTAGGAACAGGCGGTAAATGCTGACAGCTAAACCATAGCTATCTAGCGCACCTGCACTAGCCCGCATTCCCACATTGCCTTTTTCCAGACGCCAGAGACCACAAACCCCCGACTTTCTCTAGGAAAATCGGGGGTTTGTGTTTGCAGAATGTGGCGGTGAAGGAGAGATTCGAACTCTCGATACAGTTTCCTGTATACACACTTTCCAGGCGTGCTCCTTAAGCCACTCGGACACTTCACCGTATCTCTTCAAACAAGTTCTGTCTGTCGAGGCGCGCTAATGTAGTCGAAAGCTTTTCTGATGGCAAACATTTTTTTCAGAATTTTCATGCGCTTAAGACATTTGTTCGGGCACGCGGTTTTGTGGGCAGGGCAAACCGGCCATTCTCCGGCCCGGGCCGTGCCTCTATATAGAGGGGAATGCCGGGTGGCCGTGGCTGGCCATGCCGGGTGCAGCCGGTTTGGCTGACTGGCCGGTCAGTCACGGCGCTTTACCTGGCCGACAGCCATGGGTAACGTCTGCTGCACTTCAATACAAGGAATAGCGTCATGAGTGAGTTGATTTCCTACCACCTCGAAGACGGTATCGCGACCCTGACCTTGAGCAATGGCAAGGTCAATGCCATCTCCCCGGACGTGATCGCCGCGTTTAATACTGCGCTGGATCAGGCCGTGACGGATCGGGCGGTGGTGATCATCACCGGCCAGCCGGGCATTCTCTCCGGTGGTTATGACCTGAAGGTGATGACGGCCGGTCCCAAGGAAGCCGTGAGCCTGGTGACTGCCGGCTCGACCCTCGCCCGCCGTCTGCTGGCCCACCCGTTCCCGGTGATCGTTGCGTGCCCTGGGCATGCGGTGGCCAAGGGTGCGTTCATTCTGTTGTCGGCCGACTACCGGATCGGGGTCGAGGGGCCGTTCAGCATTGGCCTGAATGAAGTGCAGATCGGCATGACCATGCACCACGCCGGCATCGAGCTGGCCCGTGATCGCCTGCGCAAGTCGGCGTTCCACCGTTCGGTGATCAATGGCGAGATGTTCGACCCGCAAGGCGCAGTGGATGCCGGCTTCCTCGACAAGGTGGTCGCGGCCGACGAGCTGCAAGGCGCGGCACTGGCCGCAGCCCGCCAGTTGAAGAAGATCAACATGACCGCCCACAAGAACACCAAGCTCAAAGTTCGCAAGGGCTTGCTGGACGCACTGGACAGCGCCATCGCCCAGGATCAGGCCCACCTGGTTTAACGTCAGGCGCTGCGCTTGCTTGCGATGAACTTAAACACAACGCGTTTATTCAGGTTTCACGCGTCATCGTTTACGTCCATCGCGAGCAAGCCGCAAGCGGGCACCCGCTCCTACAAAGTGCAGCGTTGCCGCCCGGCATCGGGTTTTTTCCTACATTGACCGTTGAAAAGCACTCAAACGCTCTAGTCCGCATCCGTCAGCAGATGTCGGAAACATGCGCTTAAACATCGGCCATCTCCTACCTATATAGCGGCAATTGCCGAAAACAGTGCACATCCGTACACTGCGCCACCTTTTGCTCCGGTGGGCCTGTAGATGCTGTATCTGTTTCGTATGTTGTTGATGGGCCTGCATTTTGTTTTGGCGGGTGTGCTGGGTGTGTTGCTCGGGCTGTGCCGGCCGTTCAATCCGGATAACAGCCGATTGTGCGCCCGCCTCTATGCCTGGCCGGCGATGTGCATCCTGCGCCTGCGGGTCAAGACCGACGTCGACTCGCTGACCCACAAAAAGCAAAGCTGCGTGGTGATTGCCAACCACCAGTCCAACTACGACTTGTTTGTGCTGGGTAACGTGGTGCCCCACCGCACCGTGTGCATCGGCAAGAAGAGCCTGAAATGGGTGCCGCTGTTCGGGCAATTGTTCTGGCTGGCCGGCAATGTGCTGATCGACCGCGGCAACGCCCACAAGGCGCGCCAGTCGATGCTCACCACCACCCACACCTTGAAGCACAAGGACACCTCGATCTGGGTATTCCCCGAGGGCACGCGCAACCTGGGCAAGGAACTGCTGCCGTTCAAGAAGGGCGCGTTCCAGATGGCGATTGCCGCCGGTGTGCCGATCGTGCAGGTGTGCGTCAGCAACTACATCAACCACATGCGCCTCAACCGCTGGAACAGCGGCCAGATCCTGATCCGCTCGCTGCCACCTATTCCTACCGCAGGCCTGACCCTGGACGACATGCCGCAACTGATGGCCCAGTGCCGTGAGCAGATGCGTGAATGCATCGAGGCCATGGACCGCCAACTGCAAGCCGCCTGATTCCCCAGCCCGCGCTGCGGGTTAGCCTCGCTCCGACCTCCCCAAGCAGGCTAAGCTGCACCCTGTTTGTCACTGCCATTGGTCAAGAAGAAGTGAATCGCAATCATGGGTAGAGTCGTTGCGGCCGCGGTCTACAGCGCCGGCAAGAAAGTCACCAATATCACCCTGGATGAAGGCGCGGCCTGGGCGGCAAAGCCCGGGCACTTCGTCTGGATCGGCCTTGAAGAGCCGAGTGCCCTGGAGCTGGCCAACCTGCAACGCCAGTTCAACCTGCACGAACTGGCCATTGAAGACGCCCTGGAAAAACACAGCCGGCCCAAGCTCGAGACCTTCGGTGACGCGCTGTTCATCGTGACCTACTCGCCGGTGCGCCAGAACGGCGTGCTGGAGTTCATCGAGACCCACATCTTCGCCGGCTCGGGCTACATCATCACCTGCCGCAACGGCCACTCGGCCTCTTATGCCCATGTGCGCCAGCGCTGCGAGGCGCGCCCGCTGCTGCTGGAGCATGGCGAAGACTTCGTGCTCTACGCCCTGCTCGACTTCGTGATCGAGAACTACCAGCCGGTGGGTGAAGCGATCCATGGCGAAATCGACGCCTTGGAACACAACGTGCTGAACAGCGCCCTGAACGAGCGGGATATCCAGAACCTGCACGGCCTGCGTCGCGACGTGTTGCGCCTGCGCCGCTACGCCGCGCCCATGGTGGAGATCAGCGAGGAGCTGCAGAAGCTCAAATTCCCGTTTATCGACAAGAACATGCGTCCCTACTTTCGGGACGTGCAGATCCATGTCACGCGGCAGATGGAAGACCTCACCACCCTGCGCGACATTGCCAGCCAGACCATCGAGATCGGGGTGCTGCTGGAGGCGTCACGGCAAAGCGTGGTGCAACGCAAGTTCGCCGCCTGGGCGGCGATCCTGGCGTTTCCGACGGCGGTGGCGGGAATCTACGGGATGAACTTTCAGAACATGCCGGAGCTGAGCTGGCACTACGGCTACTTCGGGGTGCTGGGGTTTATCGGCGTGGGTTGCGCCGCGCTGTGGGGCAGCTTCAAGCGCTCGGGCTGGTTGTAGACGGCAGCGCGCGACACCCGCTCAAGCGGCTTCCCCTTGGCGCATGCGCACGCGGCAATGTTTCTCTCATATAGATTTGAAGCACTGCTTCGATTGCGCCGTAAATAATCCCGACGGGCAGCTGTAACCCTTTGTGTCAGCGCCTAAATTTGCCCGTCAGCCCATCGTATTAAGGACAGTTCCCCGTCACTGCCACCGTTTCTGGCAGGGCCTGGCTGTGGTCGCGCTGTTTGCGCCAGCGGGCACGGGACGATTTCCATTGACCGGAACCCTGCATGAAACACCCGCGAAAGACCCGCCGCGCCCTGCTTGCAGGCCTTTGCCTGATCCCGGTTATGGCCCTGGCTGCCTGGCAGTTCAACGCCCCCGGCCGGGATCAGTTCGCCACGGTGCAGGTCAGCCGCGGCGATATCGAGAGCAGCGTCACCGCCCTCGGCACCTTGCAGCCACGGCGCTATGTCGACGTCGGTGCCCAGGCCTCGGGGCAGATCAAGCAGCTCCACGTCGAGGTCGGGGATGTGGTCAAGGAAGGTCAACTGCTGGTGGAAATCGACCCCGCGACCCAGAACGCCAAGCTCGATGCCGGGCGTTTTTCCATCGACAACCTCAAGGCCCAGTTGCAGGAGCAACGGGCCCTGCACGACCTGGCCCGGCAGAAATACCAGCGCCAGCAGACCCTCGCCGCCGGTGGCGCCACCCGTGAAGAGGACGTACAGACCGCCCACGCCGAACGGCGCGCCACCGAGGCGCGCATCCAGATGTTCCAGGCCCAGATCCGCCAGGCCGAAGCCAGTCTGCGCAGCGATCAGGCGGAGCTGGGCTACACGCGCATCTACGCGCCAATGGCCGGCACCGTGGTGGCGCTGGACGCCCGCACCGGCCAGACCCTCAACGCCCAGCAGCAGACCCCGCTGATCCTGCGCATCGCCAAACTGTCGCCGATGACCGTCTGGGCCGAAGTCTCGGAGGCCGATATCGGCCACGTCAAACCCGGCATGCAGGCTTACTTCACCACCCTGGCCGGCGGTGCGCGGCGCTGGCAGAGCACGGTGCGCCAGATTCTCCCGGTGCCGCCCAAGCCCTTGGACCCGAGTGGCCAGGGCGGCGGTGGCGGGAGCCCTTCCAGCAGCGGTAAAAGCGGCAGCGCCCGGGTGGTGCTGTACACCGTGCTGCTGGATGTCGACAACGCCGACAACGCGTTGATGGCGGAAATGACCACTCAGGTATTTTTTGTCGCCGGGGCGGCGAAAGACGTGCTCACCGCCCCGGTTTCGGCCCTGCAGAACAGCGCCAGGGCCGGCCGCCAGCAGGTGCGGGTGGTCGCCAGAAACGGCAGCATCGAAACCCGTGAAGTCAGCACCGGCCTCAGCGACCGCTTGCAGGTGCAGATCCTCGACGGCGTGAATGAGGGCGATCACCTGCTGATCGGTCCGGTCGACGGCAACGAGGGTTGAATGCAGACGCCGCTGATCGACCTCAAAGACATCCGCAAATCCTACGGCGGCGGTGACGCCCCCCACGTGCATGTGCTGCGCGGCATTGACCTGTCGATCCATGCCGGCGAGTTCGTGGCGATTGTCGGCGCTTCCGGCTCCGGCAAGTCGACACTGATGAACATCCTCGGCTGCCTCGACCGCCCGAGCGCCGGGGAGTATCGGTTTGCCGGGGAAAACGTCGCGCAACTGGACAGCGACGCACTGGCGTGGCTGCGCCGTGAGGCCTTCGGTTTTGTGTTCCAGGGTTACCACCTGATTGCTTCGGGCTCGGCCCAGGAAAACGTCGAGATGCCGGCGATCTACGCCGGCATCCCGGCCGCCGAACGGCATGCCCGCGCGGCCGCCCTGCTCGCCCGGCTGGGGCTGGCGGAGCGCACCGGCAACCGTCCCCATCAGCTCTCCGGCGGCCAGCAACAACGGGTGTCGATTGCCCGCGCACTGATGAACGGTGGCCATATCATCCTCGCCGACGAACCCACCGGCGCCCTCGACAGCCAGAGTGGCGCCGAGGTCATGACCCTGCTCGATGAACTGGCGAGCCAGGGTCACGTGGTGATCCTGATCACCCACGACCGCGAAGTCGCGGCCCGGGCCAAGCGCGTCATTGAAATCCGCGACGGGCTGATTATCAGCGACAGTGCCGCCGACAACCCGCAGGTCCAGCGGTCGGCCAACCCCGGCGCCCTGCAGGCTGTCGACCTGCGCCAACGCCTGAGCCAGGGCAGCGCAGCCAGCGGCGCCTGGAAAGGCGAACTGCTGGATGCCGTACAGGCGGCCTGGCGGGTGATGTGGATCAACCGCTTTCGCACCGCCCTGACCCTGCTCGGGATCATCATCGGCGTGGCCTCGGTGGTGGTGATGCTGGCGGTGGGCGAAGGCAGCAAGCGCCAGGTGATGGCGCAGATGGGCGCCTTTGGCTCGAACATCATTTACCTCAGCGGCTCGGCGCCAAACCCGCGCACGCCACCCGGCGTAGTCACCCTCAGCGACGTCGCGGCCCTGGCCCGCCTGCCGCAGGTCAAGCGCATCATGCCGGTCAACGGCGCGGAGGCCGGGGTGCGTTTTGGCAACGCCGACCACCTGAGCTACGTCGGCGGCAACGACACCAACTTCCCGGCGATCTTCAACTGGCCGGTGGTCGAGGGCAGCTACTTCACCGAGGCTGACGAGCGCAATGCCGCGGCGGTGGCGGTGATCGGCAAGAAGGTCCGCGACAAGCTGCTCAAGGACGTCGCCGACCCCATCGGCCAGTACATCCTGATCGAAAACGTGCCCTTCCAGGTGGTCGGCGTGCTGGCGGAAAAAGGCGCCAGCTCGGGCGATCAGGACAGCGACGACCGCATCGCCATCCCCTACTCGGCCGCCAGCGTGCGCCTGTTCGGCACGTATGAGCCGGAATACATCGCCATTGCCGCCGCCGATGCGCGCAAGGTCAAGGAAGCCGAACAGGCCATCGACCAGTTGATGCTCAAGTTGCACAACGGCAAGAAGGACTACGAGCTGACCAACAACGCCGCGATGATCCAGGCCGAGGCGCGCACGCAAAATACCCTGTCGCTGATGCTCGGTTCGATTGCCGCGATTTCCCTACTGGTGGGCGGCATCGGGGTGATGAACATCATGCTCATGACCGTGCGCGAACGCACCCGCGAGATCGGCATCCGCATGGCCACTGGCGCCCGGCAACGGGACATCCTGCGCCAGTTCCTGACGGAAGCGGTGATGCTCTCGGTGGTCGGCGGCATAACCGGGATCGCCCTGGCCCTGCTGGTGGGCGGCGCGCTGATCCTCAGTGAAGTGGCCGTGGCGTTTTCCCTGTTCGCGGTCCTCGGCGCCTTCGGCTGCGCCCTGGTCACCGGCGTTATCTTCGGCTTCATGCCGGCCCGTCAAGCTGCCCGGCTCGACCCGGTCACGGCCCTTACCAGTGAATGATCGAACGATGAAGTCGCCTTTGAGCCTGCTCTGCGCGTGCCTGCTGCTCGGCGCCTGCGCAACCCCCGCCGAGCACCCGGACAGCGGCATCAGCGCGCCGCCCGCCTGGCAATCGCCCGTCAGCGCCAGCACCGACGAAAAGCGCCAGCAATGGTGGGCCACGTTCGGCAGCCCGGAGCTGGAGGGCCTGATCGCCCAGGCGCAGCTCGGCAGCCATGACCTGGCGGCCGCCGTGGCACGGGTACGCCAGGCCCAGGCCACGGCGGTGATCGCCGCTGGCCCGTTGCTGCCGCAGGTCCAGGGCGGATTGAATGCCAACCGCCAGAAGTTGCTGCGCGGCAATGGCTACAGCCAACTGGATGCCGACAGCAGCAACCAGGCCGTGGACTACTTTGACGCCAGCCTCAGCGCCAGTTACGAAATCGACTTCTGGGGCGCCCGGCACGCGGCCCGCGACAGCGCGCTGCAAGGGGTGCGCGCCAGCGAGTTCGACCAGGCGACAGTGGAACTGACCCTGCTCAGCAGCGTGGCCAACCGTTACAGCCAGAGCCTGTCGCTGGCCGAGCAAAGCCGCATCGCCGAGCTGAACCTGGGCAACGCGCAAAGCGTGCTGAAACTGGTGCAGACCCGCTACGATTCGGGGTCGGCCACGGCCCTGGAACTGGCCCAGCAAAAGAGCCTGGTGGCGGCCCAGCAGCGGCAATTACCGCTGGTGCAACAGCAGGCCGCAGAAGCATGGATCAGCCTCGCGGCCCTGCTCGGTCGTCCGGTGCAAGCGCTGCCACGCAGCCACCTGACGTTCGCCCACATGAGCTGGCCGAGTATCGCCAGCGGGGTGCCCAGCGACCTGCTCAGCCGCCGCCCGGACATCGCCCGCGCCGAAGCGCAACTGGCGGCCGCCCAGGCCGACGTTACCGTGGCCCGTGCGGCGATGCTGCCCAGCGTCACCCTGAGTGCCAACATTGGCTCGGGGGCCGACACCGTCGGCGACCTGTTGCGCAGTCCGTTCTACAACCTCACGGCCGGGCTGGTGGCGCCGATCTTCAACAACGGCCGCCTGAGCGCCGAACGCGACCGCGCCACCGCGCGCCAGCAAGAGCTGCTGGAGCATTATCGCGGGGCAATCATCAATGGCTTCGCCGACGTCGAAAAAGCCCTCACCAGCATTCGCGGCCTCGACCAGCAGCGCCAATGGCAAACCGAGGAACTGGCCCAGGCCCAGACCGCCTTCGACATCGCCCAGAGCCGCTACCAGGCCGGCGCCGAGGATCTGCTCAGCGTGCTGGAAACCCAACGCACCCTGTTTGCCGCCCAGGACTTGAACGTGCAACTGCGCCTGGCGCGGTTGCAGGCCAGCATTGGCTTATACAAAGCGTTGGGGGGCAATTGGTGAGCTGACGATGCAGGGCACTGGCACGCCCCACGGTCGCTACCGGCCAGCGTCAGAAGCTGAACTCGAGTCCCACCTCTTAACGTCTAAACATACAAGCGAGCCGGGCGGCGCCGCGTGTGCTCGCGATAAGGCCAACAGCCGGAGTGCTACCGCGAGCAAGCCGCTGCCACAGGCAATGTGACGGCCCGTACATTTTGCGTATGGCCAGCATGGCGAGGCTTGCCTGGGATGGCGGTGGGTCAGGGGCCATAATTGCTGGCTGTGCCGGCCCTATCGCGAGCAAGCTCGCTCCCACAAAGGCATCCCACAGAAATAACCCACCCAGAAAAAGCAGGCCGGCCGGTAGCAGCAACGCCCTGGACTGCTGCTACCTCGAAGGTCGCACCGTCACGGCGAACATGACCTACAACTTCTAAACCCCCACCGTCAAACGCCGCGGCCTCAGGAATGGGGCCGCGGCGTTTTGTCAGAGGAGCCAGGCAGTCTCGATCAGGCCGGCAAGCGACGATAGCTCTGTACCGCCGCCACCAGCACCACCGCCCCCCCGCCAATCGCCAACCAGAACCCACTGCGCGCGCCAAAGGCGTCCACCAGCCAGCCGGAGCCGGCGGCGCCAATGGCCACGCCGATGCTCAGGCCGGTCACGAGCCAAGTCAGGCCTTCGGTGAGCTTGGCCGGCGGCACGATGCGTTCGACCAGGGCCATGGCGACAATCAGGGTCGGGGCAAAAAACAACCCGGCGATGAACACCGTCAGCGCCAGCCCGACAATATTGCTCGCCAGCAGCAACGGCAGCGTGGTCAGCGCCGTCGCGACCCCGCCATAGAGAAACAGGCGCGGCAGCGGTACCTCGGTTTTCAGCGCACCAAACGCCAGGCCTGCCAGGCAGGAACCAATGGCATACACCGAGAGCACGATGCTCGCCGCCGCCGGCTGCCCTTGCTGTTGGGCGAAGGCCACGCTGACCACGTCCACCACGCCGACAATGGTGCCCAGGGCGACCATCAGCAGGATCAACCAGCGCACGTGAACCGAGGCGATGGCCGAACCGGGTTGCGCATGGTCATGGGGGTGCACGCCAGGCTCGGTGCTGCGCTGCATGACAAACGCGCTGACCCCAATGGCCAGCGCCAGCAGCGCCGCCAGCGGCCCGGCTTCGGGAAAGACCACCACGCACAGCCCTACCGAGAGTGGCGGGCCGACAATAAAACAGACCTCGTCCAGCACCGACTCCAGGGCGTAGGCGGTTTGCAATTGTGGCTGACCGCGATAGATCTCGGTCCAGCGCGCCCGCACCATCGCCGACATGCTCGGCATGCAACCGGCCAACGCGGCGAACACAAACAGTGTCCAGTGCGGTGCCTGCAAGCGCGTACAGAGCAACAGCAGCAACAGCGCACCACCGCCCACCAGAGCCGCGATGGGCAGCACCCGGCCCTGGCCGTAGCGGTCGACCAGGCGCGACACCTGGGGTGCACACACCGCCGTGGCCAAGGCGAAGGTCGCGGCCACGGCTCCGGCCAATGCATACCCGCCGTGGAGCTGCGAAAGCATGGTGATCAGGCCGATGCCGGTCATGGATATCGGCATGCGCGCAATCATCCCGGCCAGCACAAAGGCCCGGCTGCCGGGTGCCTTGAACAAGGCCGAATAGGGGTTTGCCATCAGGTTCCATCCTCTTATGGGGCATGTAACTTGCCATAAAGCGTCAGCGTGGTAAAAATACATACGCTGCGTATGTACAAAATCATGCAAACATACGCGTCGTATGTCAAACCGAAAAACCGTGAGGGACACCATGGGCCAGCGACCACGCGCCGAAATGATCGAGCAGACCCGCGCCAAACTGATCAGCAGCGCCCGCCACGCCTTCGCCACCCAAGGCTATGGCCACACCTCGATGGACGACTTGACCGCTCACGTCGGCTTGACGCGTGGCGCGTTGTATCACCATTTCGGTGACAAGAAAGGCCTGCTGGCGGCGGTGGTCGCCCAGATCGACGGCGAAATGGACGCCCGGCTCGACGCGATCTCAGCCAATGCCAGCGACCCCTGGAGCGGCTTCTGCCAACGCTGCACCGCGTACCTGCAGATGGCCCAGGAAACCGAGATCCAGCGCATCATGCTGCTGGACGCCCCGGCCGTACTCGGCGACCTGACACTGTCGCTGCAAATGGACTGCATCGCCACCCTGACCCGTCTGCTCGAACAGTTGATGGACCGGCAGACCATTGCCGTCGCCCCACCCCAAGCCCTGGCACGCTTGATCAACGGCAGCCTGGTGCACGCCGCGCTGTGGATCGCCCGCGATCCAGCACCCGCCGAACGCCTGGAGGAAGCGTTGGCGGGCCTGGCGCTGATGTTGCGCGGCTTGCGCATCGACGGCGCAAGTCAACCGACCTGAACCTGAACTCCCCGGCCGGCGCGCCAGTCTGCCATCGAGAGGAGGTGCAGCGAAGCAAACCGGAGACGATGCCCCGGATGGATACCGTAGCGAAGGAACCATTAGCCGCCATCACCCCAGCAACGGATAAACCCACAAAACCCAAGATCAAGAACACCACAGCCTCACCGCAAATCCTCCCGCGAAAACCGCTCGCGATAAACCTGCGGCACCACCCCCATGGCCCGCAAAAAACTCCGACGCAAGGTCTCCTCACTGCCAAACCCACACTGCACCGCGATGCGCTTGATCGGCAGACCGGTATCGCTCAACAGACGGCGCGCAGTTTCCACGCGGATCCGCTCGATGGCGCGTGCCGGGGTCTGGCCGGTGTCGGCGCGGTAGTGGCGGATGAAGCTGCGTTCGCTCATGCCCGCTTGCAGCGCCAACGCCGGGATACCGAGGTCCAGGCTGAGGTTGTCGGCGATCCAGGCGTGCAGGTCGTCGAAGCGCTTGCCCTGCTGCTGCAGGTCCAGGGTCACGCTGAACTGTGCCTGACCACCTGGGCGCTTGAGGAACACCACCAGTTGCCGGGCGACTTCCAGGGCCATCGCACGCCCCAGGTCGGTCTCCACCAACGCCAATGACAGGTCGATGCCCGCCGTGACCCCGGCCGAGGTCCAGACCGGGCCGTCGTTGATGAAGATGGGGTCGGGTTCGACCTGCAGGCGCGGGTGTTGCCGGGCCAGTTGCTCGCAACGGGTCCAGTGGGTCGCCACTCGCCGCCCATCGAGCCAGCCGCTGGCCGCCAGCAGGAAAGCCCCGGTGCAGACCGAAGCCACCCGTCGCGAAACCGTCGCCTGCTGGCGCACCCAATCCACCAGCGCCGGGTCTTGGGCCGCCGCATACACCCCCCAGCCACCGGCGATGATCAGGGTGTCGGAGGCCGTCTCCGGCAAGGGTTCGGCGAGCAGGGCCAGGCCAGCAGAAGACAGCACCGCGCCACCACCCGGGCTGATCACCTGGGGCGCATAGGGCGTCGGCATCCCGCGCTGGGCGGCAACATCATTGGCCGAGGCAAATACCTGCAGCGGCCCGGTGACGTCCAGCAACTGCACCTTGGCGAAGGCGAGCACATGAATGGGTTTCGGCGGGGTCGTAGACATTGGCGTAATTCGAGGGTTGATTGGCATGTACGCCAAAGACTAGAAGCCTAGAGTCAAGTCGTCCACCCCCTGGCGGGGGTGAATTTACCCACCCAGGAGAGAGCGTCATGCCATTGCAGATTGGTTTTCTGTTGTTCCCACAGGTGCAGCAATTGGACCTGACCGGGCCCTACGATGTGCTGGCGTCGCTGCCGGACGTGCAAGTACACCTGATCTGGAAAGACCTGGCGCCGGTGACGGCCAGCACCGGCCTGGTGCTGCAGCCAACCTGCCGTTTCGCCGACTGCCCTGACCTGGATGTGTTGTGCATCCCCGGTGGCAGCGGTGTCGGGCCGTTGATGGAAGATGCGCAGGTGCTGGCGTTTATCCAGGCCCAGGCGACCAAGGTGCGGTACCTGACCTCAGTGTGCACCGGCGCCCTGGTACTGGGTGCCGCCGGCCTGCTCAAGGGCAAGCGTGCGACGACCCACTGGGCCTATCACTCATTGCTGGGCCTGCAGGGGGCGATCCCGGTGCAGGAGCGGGTGGTGCGCGACGGAAACCTGTTGACCGGTGGCGGGATCACGGCCGGGATCGACTTTGCCCTGACCCTGGCGGCGGAACTGTATGGCGATGACGTCGCCCAACTGGTGCAACTGCAACTCGAGTACGCGCCCGCCCCGCCCTTTGCCTCGGGTGAGCCGCAAACCGCGCCCGAGGCCGTGCTGCAACGGGCCAGGCAACTGGCCGCCGACTCGCTCACCCAGCGCAGGCTGATCACCCAACGGGCCGCCGCCAGGCTGCAGGACCCGCTCGGCTAATGGGGACCGGCCTGGCGGTCATTCACCACGAATGAACTGACGCCGCCGTCGCCATAGGCTCGCTCGACCTTGGCGATCACCACCTGGTAACCGGCGTACCACTTGCGGTACTGCCGTTTGGCTTCCAGGTGACGCGGGTGCGTGGCGAAGGCGCGAATCGAGGCTTGGTCCTGCCAGTAATAACTGGCGTTGACGAGCTCGCCATCGGCCGAACGCCAGGATTGGCTGCCGACAAATCCTGGCAGGCTACTGGCGACTTCGTCGATCAAGGCACTCAAGCGCTGGAATTCCTGGTCCTGCTGTCCCGGCTTGTAGATGAATGCGGCAATGTACATGACAACTCCTTGTGGTCTCAGGGGGTGCGCGTCAGCAGTGCCAGCCGGACGGCCAACAGTATCAGCACCGCGGCCAGGCCCAGGGCTTGCAGACGAGCATAGGGGGAACGGCTTGCCAGGCGCCGGCGCAGGACACCGCCAAAGACCCCCAGCAGGATATGGAACACCACGCTGACCGAGGTCAGTACCAGGCCCAGCACCACCAGTTGCAGGGCAATCGGCCCTTGCTCCGGGTGCACGAATTGCGGCAGGAACACCATGAAAAACAGCAGCGCCTTGGGGTTGAGCAGGCTGTTGAGCATGGCCCGCAGTAGCAGGGTTGGCAGTGCTTCCAGCGGGGCCGATGCCGCTCTGGTGGCCGAGCTTTGTAGCAGGGTCTTGAATGCCAGCCACAGCAGGTACAACACACCGGCATAACGAATCAGCTCGAAAGACGGCGGCCAACTGGCGACGAGGGTGGTGATCCCGGTGGCGGTCAGCGCCGTCAGCAGCAGGTCCGCCAGGCCGATACCCAGCCCCGCGGCCACCCCGCCGCGCCACCCATAGCTGACGCCATGGCTGATCACAAACGCCATGTTCGGGCCCGGAGACAGCAGCAACAACACTACCGCGCCGACAAATATCCATAAGCTCGTCAGATCAATCATGGCGCCCGCGCTCGGTCAGCAAAGGCTGTAGAGTAGAGCTAACATCTGATACAAACAAAAAATTGATCTAGATACACGGCAGCGAAAAATCATGTCCCGGATTCGCTACAAACGCCTCGTCGATGAGTTCGCCCAACAGATCCGCAGCGGTGCATTGTCACCCGGCACCCAACTGCCCACCCTTCGCGCGCTGATGACCAGCCAGCGTATCGCCCTGGCCACCGCGTTGCGGGTCTACAACGAGCTGGAGGCCAGTGGACTGGTGGTTGGCGAAACCGGACGCGGCACCTTCGTGCGAGATGCATCAGTGCCGCGCGGCCTGGGCCTGGAACAACAGCCCCTGAGTGCGGGCAGCGTGGACCTGACATTCAATTACCCTGCGGTGCCTGGCCAGGCGGAACTGCTGCGCGAAGGCCTGCGGGCACTGGCCGCCTCGGGCGATCTCGATGCCCTGCTGCATTCGCCCCCCCAAGGTGGCCGCCCCCATGAGCGGCAGACCGCCGCCCGGCATTTGCGCAATCGAGAGATTCGGGTGGCCGGGGATCAGGTACTGATCGTCAACGGTGCCCAGCAAGGCCTGGCCGTAACGCTGATGGCCTTGCTCAAGCCCGGGGATGTGCTGGCTCTGGACGCACTGACCTACCCCGGACTGAAAACCCTGGCCCAGGCGCATCGCCTGGACCTGGAGGCGCTGCCGCAAATCGCCGGGCACACCGACCTTGATGCGCTGGAGGCCCTGTGCCAGCGACGTCCGGTGCGCGCCTTGTATTGCATGCCGACCCTGCATAATCCGCTGGGAACGGTGATGTCCGCCCCCGACCGGCTGCGCCTGGCACAACTGGCCGAGCGTTATGGATTTGTGCTGATCGAGGACGGGGCCTATGCCTTTCTTGCGGAGCCATCGCCCAAACCGCTGTTTACCCTGGCACCCGAGCGCACCGTGTACATCGGTGGCTTGTCGAAAAGTGTCGCTTCCGGCCTGAGGGTAGGATTTGTGGTCGCACCCAAGGCGATCATTCCAGCGTTGGAGCATGCCATCCGCATTTCCACCTGGAGCACACCGTCGCTCAACGTCGCCCTGGCCTGTCGCTGGATCGACAGCGGCGTGGTCGATGACCTCGAGGAACAAAAGCGCCAGGATGCGCACTGCCGACAAACGCTGGCCCGCCAGGTCCTGCGCCACAGCACCTTGATCGGTCATCCGTCGTCCTACTATTTCTGGCTACCATTGCCGGAGGGCCTGCGCGCCGACCGGGTGGTGGCAGACCTGGCACGCCAAGGGGTCATGGTGACCAGCGCCGAACCTTTTGCCACCACCGCCCATGTGCCCCATGCCTTGCGAGTAGCCATGGGTTCAGTGGCCATGGACCGCCTCAAGCAGGCACTGGAGCGCGTGCGTGAAGCCGTCGCAGGGTGAACCGGCACTTTATCGCGCCCATAAAAAAACCCGCCGAAGCGGGTTTTCAAGACCATGACGACATCCTGTCGCTGCGTTCCTTGCATATGGCCGATCATCCATGATCCTGAGTACATCCTGTGCTCAGTTGATGGGTGAAGATTACGCTTCGGATCCAATGCGCAATAGACGACATAGCAAGTAACTCATGTAAGACATTCGCTATAAGCGTGCAGGTCAAGCACCCTCGGGGTGTCCGACTTCCAGGGCCAACAGCGCGAGATTGGCCACCTGCAGTTGCTTGTCGGCCGCAGGCGCGTCGTCATCTTCCAGGAACCAGGCGGCGGACAGGCCGGCAAACGCCAGGACCCATTGCAGTAACCGCCGCGGCTCCAGCCCTGCCTGCGCCGCGACCAGCGCCACTTGCCGGTTGAACCGTGCCGGGTCGGTGGCGCTGGGCAGGTCCGGGTTGCAGATCAGGTTGGCGTAGTCGTAGGTCCGTTCGCCGGTCACCCGCTTCGGGTCGATCGCCAACCAGCCCCGCGGGCCGAAATCGAGGAGGTTGTTGTGGTGCACATCGCCATGCAGCACAACAACCTCCTGGGGGGTGGCCAGCAGGTACTCGGCACTGGCCAGGCATTGTCGCAACCGCCCGCCATGGCGGCGTGCCGCCGGTGCCAGAGATCGAAACCAGTGCGCCATGTCGACCAAGGGCGGCAGCGGTGCCGAGCGCGGGGCATGCAGGCGCGCCACGGCGTCACAGATGATCCGGCTGGCCAGGTCGTCCGCCCCGTGCATGGCCATGTGCAGCAGTGAGCGCCGGCCTTCGGCGCGCTCCAGCAAAAGCGCCGCACCATCATGGGCGTAGACCCGCGCGGCGCCCTCTCCCGCCCACCAGGTCATCAGCAGGTTGCCGAACTTTTCTTCGTCATCGAGGGCGATTTTCAACATCGCCGGCAACCCCTGGTAACGCACCGGGAGCAGGCGGCTGCCCAGGGTAATGATCGGCTCCCCTTCGGGGTGCAACTGCCATTGGGTGAGGTAGGGTTCAAACATGCGGGGGCGATTCAAGGCTCAGTGGGAATTTCAAGGGATGGCGAGGTAGGTCTCGATGTTGTTCATCTGCGCGTCCCAGCCGCGACTGTTCATGCGAAAGGCCTTGAGACGACGCTCTGCCGGGATCCTGTCAAACCCCGACTCGACCACGTGCAGCAAGGTGCCCCCGTCCATGTCCTCGAGCTCGAACTGTACCAAGGTCGTGGGTTCGCCAGAATAGTCGACGCCAGGGTCTACGGCATAGGGGTGCCAGCGGAAAGCGAACACCCGCTCCGGTTCGACCCGCATGACTTCGACATCCCAGACCATGTGCTCATAACCCGGGTAGGTGATCTGCCCCTGGGTCCGCGCACCGGCGACGAAACGCTTGCCCTCCAGGGCCACGCCAAACCACTGGCCAAAGGCTTCGGCATTGGCGACCACCCGCCATACCGTCGAGCGCGGCGCCTTGAGCAGGATCTTTCTTTCGATGCGATCTGATGTGTGCATTGGGCACCTCCTGTGATGAACACTAGGCGCGGACGACCGAACGAGCAATCTTGCCGTTGCATTCAACCGATACGACTCGCGGCAACGCCCATCGTTCCGAGCCCCGACAGGCCCCGGCCAACAGTGCTAATGTCGGCTTTTTACCACTCGTCAGTCCCGGGAAGGAATACCCATGCCCACACTACACGGCAGTTGCCTGTGCCAGGCCATCGCCTATGAAGTCGACAGCCTCGATATGCCGATCAGCCATTGTCATTGCCATACCTGCCGCAAGGCCCATGCGGCGCCATTCGCCTCGACGGCCGGGGTCAATCGTGAGCATTTTCGCTGGATCCGGGGCCTTGAGCTGCTGTCCAGTTTCGAGTCCTCGCCCGGCAAGCTGCGGCATTTCTGCTCGCGCTGTGGCAGCCACCTGGTGGCTGAGCGCCCGGCCCAGCCCCATGTGATCGTGCGGGTCGCGACCCTTGATGACGATCCGGGCCACAGACCCCAGGCCCATATCTGGACCTCCCACGATGTGCCGTGGGTGGCCCACCAGGGACTGGTCGAATGCGCACAATGGCAGCCACCGGCTGACACCGAGCGCTGAAGAGTTTGCCGCTGCTCTACACTCACTCAACTTTTTAGCGCCAGCGAGTTTTCCCATGCGTATCGTTTTTCTACTAAGCCTCCTGCCTTTGCTGGCCGCCACTGGCGTCCAGGCCGATGACTGCGCCAAAGCCAGCAACCAAGGTACGCTGAATGCGTGCGCGGCCACGCAATACAAACAGGCCGACGCCCAACTCAACACGCTGTACCAACAGATCAATGGTCAGTTGAAGGACAATCCCCAAGGCAAAAAACGCCTGCTGAGCGCGCAACGCGCCTGGCTGGCGTTTCGTGATGCCGAGTGCACCTTTGCGGCGTCCGGGGTCGAAGGTGGCAGCGTGTACCCGATGATCCACAACCAGTGCCTGGCGGACCTGACGCAAAAACGGGTCGAGACCTTCAAAAGCTACCTCGACTGCCAGGAAGGCGACCTGAGTTGCCCGGTGCGTTCCTGATCGCAGGATTGGCCGACGTCACCAGGCCCCTGCGCCGGCATGCCGGTGCTTAAAGGGCCATGGTGTTTTCACGTCAGGGGTTTGCCGCCCATTACCGGGTAAAGACCTGCGCCGTGGTGATCGCCATGTCGCCACCCGGCAGCTTGATGCTGCCGATCTGCTGCATGGTCTCGGGGTCGAAGATCGCCACGTCGTTGAAGGTCCCGGCCAGGTAGATCTTGCTGCCGGCCTTGTTGAAGGAAATGCAGTAGTAGGAATGGTCCAGGGTCGCCGCCTGAATCAGCTTCTTCTGCTTGATGTCGTACTTGGCCAGGCGATTGAGCACGCCGAACATCAGGTTGGGGTCCTTGGGCGAGCGCATGCCACTGAAGTAGATTTCGGTCAGCGGGCCGAAGTCGGTGGTCTCGGTCTTGCCGGTTTTCAGGTCGACGCTGAACAGGCCATACAGGTACTCGGCGGTGGCAGGGTCCTGTTTCTTATCCTTGAATTTCGCCGCGGTGTAGAGCAGCGAGAAGTCATGGCGATAGGTCTGCTGGTTCCACACGTAAAGCACGTCCGGCGCACTGTAGTTGGGGCGTTTCCAGTGTCGACTGGGGATCAGCACGTCGAACTTGCCGGTCTTGACGTTGACCTTGTAGACATCCGCACCGGCCACGTACAGGGTGCCGTCGTCGCCACTCTGCATGATGGTCAGCTGGCGTGGCGCCGGGAAGCTGCGCACCGGCTTGGCGCTGGCACCGGCGTCGGTGGCGTAGACATCCAGGCGGGGCGCCTGCACCTCGTAACGGTCGTTGAGCATCCGGGTCGGGTTGGCGATGGTGTAGAGCTCCTTGCCGTCATGGCTGACGGTAAAGGCAAACATCGAACGGGCCTTCTCCCCCGGTTGCTGGGTGATGCTGGCGTGGAACACTTGCTTGCAGCTGTCCAGCTCGATGCCATACACATCCGCGTAGTGGTTGTTGAGCACGTAGGCCGTCTTGCGATCCGGCGACAGCTGAATGGTGCCGGGCCCAAAGGCATCGGGCAGCTCGCAGGACTTGTACAGGGTGTCGGTCTGCAGGTCGATGACGTGCAGGTTGTTGGGGTAGTTGGTGGTCACCATGTATTCGTGACCGGCGTTGAGCGCCAGGTTTTCATCGGCCAGAACACTGAGCGAAACACTGCCCAGGAAGGCGAAAGCGGCCAGGCCGCAGGCTTTGGTACGAAGCATGCTGGAATCCTTCTTCTTGTCCGATTACTTGTCTTTGGGGAAGACAGTGCCGAGGTTGCGCCAGTTGTCGTTGGAGGCCTGGGCATCCTTGTTCCAGTCCGGGTAGGTGCTCATCATGTCCGGCACCTGGGCCGGCCACCAGCACGGGTCCGAGCAGCCATAGAGGTCGGCCTCCATGGGTTGGCACAACGACGACACGCCGCCAAAGGCATCGATTTCCCAACCCGGGTCGGTGGTCGAGGCACACCCGGCGACAGAACTCATGGCCACCACTTCTTCGATGCGGTTCTCGTCCGCGGCCTGATCCAGCTTCAACGCTTTGTTATTGATGGGCTTGAGATGTTTCATATCAGTGAGCCTTGCGCGGAGTGATGTAACTGCTGATGAACGCAGGGTTATGAGCCATGATCCGGGTGTAGACCTCGATGCCGAAGTCGACCCAGTCACGCATCAGTTCGCAGTAGTGATAGGTCGGGTGCGTCGGATCGCCGTATCGGGCGTAGCTTTCGTGGTAGCAGCCGCCGGAGCACAGGTTGCGGATCTGGCAGTCTTCGCAACCGGTGTTGCTGCGGTCCAGGCGCTGGGACAGGAAGTCGTTCAACTCCACCTGCTTGACCCCGCTGTGGACGTTGCCAAACGTCGGCAATGACGAACCGGTGAAGCGGTGGCACAGGTTGAGTTCGCCCTTGTGGTCGACCGCCAGCATCTTCAGCCCGGCGCCGCACGGCAGGGCTTTCTTGTGGCCCTCGTGGATGTCGGTGATCAATTGGTGCAGGTTGGAGAAGCCGATGTTGCGGTGTTCCAGCGCGGCCTCCAGGTAGCGCCGGCCGAGCCGCTTCATGCTGGCGAAGACTTCGATCAACTCCTCGCTGGACAGATTGAAGGTGCTGATGTCACCGGAGGTCACCGGGGCAAAGCCGACTTCGGCAAAACCCAGTTCGTTGAACAGGTGGTCCCAGATGGTTTCGACGTCGGTGACGCCGGTGGTCAGGGTGACGCGGGCGCCGACCGGACGGCTGTTGTAGCGCGACAGCAGCATTTCGGCCTTGCGCCGCACCACGTCATAGGTGCCCTGCCCGCCCACGGTGATGCGGTTGCGGTCGTGCACGGTCTTCGGTCCGTCGATGCTCACCGACAAGCCAAAGCGGTGGGCGTTGAGGTAGTCCACCGTCTCCTCGGTGAGCAGCGTGGCGTTGGTGGTCATGACAAATTCGACGAACTTGCCCGCCTCGGCAAAGCGTTTTTCACAATAGTCGACCATGTACTCGATCAGCTTGCGGTTGCTCAGTGGCTCGCCGCCGAAGAACACCACGGTAAACCGCTCTTCATCGGGGGATTCGCGCAGGAGCATTTCCACCGAGGCGATGGCGGTCTCGACCTCCATTTTCTTGCCGGCCGAGGGCTTGTCGAGGTCTTCCTTGTAGCAGTAGGTGCAGCTCAGGTTGCAGCCGGTGTTGACGTTGAGCACCACGGTGTTGATGGCGGTGCGCTCGACCCGTTTGGCGGCGATGTCCGGGGTCAGCGGCGAGCCGTCGCTGACCACTTCCAGGGCCATCAGCTCGCGCAGGGTTTCGTGGATTTCCTCGCCTGCGAACTGGCTGGCCAGGCGCTGGATCAACTCAGCGCTGGAGCAGCCGTGACCGCGCAGGGCATCGATGATGCTGCCGGTCAGGGCATCGCTGGCGAACAGCGAACTGCTGGGAATGTGAAACAACATGCGGTCGGCATCCACCTGCACTTCGTGCAGGTTGCGTTCGACCAGATTCAAGATAGCGCCCATGGCAAACCTCCTGTGCAAGCCCCTTTGGCGGGGCCTGCGTTCACTCCGAAAAAGTCTCTGAAAACTGCCGGTTCAGCGGCCTCACGGAATGGGTGGGTTGTTCCAGCGTTGCACGGTGACGATCAGGTGGCCTTCACCGGTCAGGGATTTTCCGGCGTCGTCGACGGCGGCGATCACCTTGAGGTTGCCGGCATTGTTGGTGGACATCTTGCGTGCCGGGTTCGGCCCGGCATCGCCCGGGGTGAATACGCCACTGTCCGCCTGCATGGTGCCGGCAAACTTGACGTCTTCGTCTTCCCTGGCGCGGTCGTCGAAGGCCTCGACCTTCCACTGCGCCGGAAACACGCCAATGCGATAGGGCTTGCCGTCCGCGCCTTTACCCCAAGCTTCGGCGTCGAAACGCCCCTGGACCTTGGGCGTCGAACCCCCGCCATCACCGATGCGCGCCACCGAGAATTCAGGCACCACCTTGACCTCGGCAATCTGCTGGTAGACCGACAGGCTCGGGCCTTTCAGGCTGCCAAGGGTCACGGCACGCACGCCCGGCTGGGCATCGGCCGCGGCCTTGAGGCGGACTTTGATCTGCTCCGGGCTCTGGCTGATGACTTCCAGCACTTGCACGCCTTTGCCGAAGTCCGGCTGGCCTTGCAGGCCGCTGCCGATCAGGGTCACTTCGGTTTCGCTGCCGGCCTTGAGGTAGCCCGGCTGCACTGCCAGCAAACGGCTGCTGCCCTGTTTGGCGGCAAGGAAGTCGAGGCCACGCTCATCATGCTCGGCTTCGAACATCCGGCCTTGCAGCTCGCTGCCTTTGGCGGCGAACACCTGGCGCATCACGACCCCGTCGACGGTCACGTTGCCGCGCCATTCATAGCCGCTGTAGAGGATCGCGCTGCCATCGCCGTTGAACGCTGTGCCGTCGGCGTATTGGCCCGTGACGCTGACCTTGAAGGTATCGTCGCCGTCGGCGCTGACGCTCATGATCCCGGCCAGCTCACCCTTGCCCGGCAGGTGACCGCTGAAGCTCCAGTCGCCCACCAGGGTCTGGGCCTTGGGCGCGGTTTGCTGCCAGGTTTTCCAGGCCGGGTTGTCCAGCGGATAGCGCTTGGCCAACAGTGGCACCATCTCTTTGCGGGCCAGGTCGAACCAGTCGCGGTCGCGAGACAGCGCCTGGTATTCCAGCGACGGCCATTGACCGAGGTGGAAGTTCACCAGGCGCTCCCACTCCTGGGCCGGGCGACGCTGCAGGGCCACCCGCGCACCGGAGTGGCAGCGGCCGCACATCTGGCTGGTCTGCTCGTCGAACTGCTCGACGGTGTTGAGCCGCCGTTCCAGGGCGTAGCGCACGCCATCGGTTTCGCTGGGCGCCAGGCCCTGGGTGTCGGCCAGGTATTTGACCAGCGTGCGGCGGTCGTCATCGCTGATCTGCAGGCCATGCATGACCTGCATCCGCGCGATGCTCATCAGCCAGCCCTCCGGGGTCTTGCGCTGGTGACTGATACGGCTCAAGGCGTTATCGGCTTCAGGGGTGTGACAGCCCTGGCAGGTTTCCTTGAGGATGGTCTGGGCGTCACGCGCGGCCATGCTTTGCGGAGCATGCAGGGCGGCACATGCGGCAAGCGCCAGCAGACTGGCGCTCATGCCTGATCGGAGTTTTCTCTTCATCAACGTCGAACCTCGCACGGTGCTTTCTTATTTTTTTGAACAGTCGTTTTTATGGTTTCTACCGCCAGCGGACACGCCGCTGACGAAGGCAAGAGAAACGTCTGCCAAGGACCAATACACGGAGCGTGCCAGCTTATGAATTGCTCAATGAATCAATGGTTTGCTGGTAAACACTTGGGGAATTCCAGTCACCACCGCGGTACCTGGCGTTTAATTTCGCGACAACTGTTGCAGGCTGAGACGAGCATAGGCGAGTGTTCCTCGTATAGGATGACCCGCTATCCGCTTAACCGCTTCAGCTACGGGAATTGCGCCATGCTCAACGCTTTGCTCTTCGACCTCGACGGCACCCTCACCGACACCGACGCGCTGCACGTGCAGGCGATGCAACAGTTGTTGCTGGAGGAAGACAACCGGGTGTTTACCAAGGCTGAATTCGAGGCCCATGTCAGCGGCCAGGCCAATGCCGCCATGTGTCGCTACCTGTTCCCGGAACGCTCGGTGGCCGAGCATGAAGCCTTTGCCGATCGCAAGGAGCAGCGTTTTCGCCAGTTGTCAGTGCACCTTACGCCGATTGCCGGGCTGGGGCGGTTGCTGGATTTTGCCCAGGCTCAGGAGATCGGCGTGGCGGTGGTGACCAATGCCCCCCGGGCCAATGCCGAGCACATGTTGCAGGCATTGGGCCTGAGCGAGCGCTTTGAGCACGTCGTGGTCGCCGAAGAACTGCCCCGCGCCAAGCCCGATCCCCTGCCCTATCTCACCGGCCTGGAGCGCTTGCAGGCCAGCGCCGAGGTGAGCCTGGCGTTCGAGGATTCGATCCCCGGCCTGACGGCAGCGGTGAAGGCCGGGATCTTTACCGTGGGCCTGGTGACCAGCCAGCGCCGTGAAACGCTGCTGGCTGCAGGGGCGCACTTGGTGATCGACGACTTCAATGATCCGCAGTTGTGGGCAGTGATTGATCGGATGGCGGGGCGATAAAACGGACTACCGGTGTAGGAGCAAGACTTGCCCGCGATGAACCTGGGACGATGAGTTGAGTCAGGCAGAGCGCCGCACGACTCGAGGTCGCCGTGCTTGGGCTTTTGATCTTGATCCACCTGCGCCGTCGGCACATTGAGCAAAGGGCGGCGAGGACTGCGTCCTCGAGCGCGGCCTCGCGGGCTCGACAGCTGCTACGGGGGATTGGGGTGTTGCCGGTAACGGGTGGTGTGGCGGGTATCGCCATCGCGGGCGAGCCCGCTCCCACAAGGGAAATTCGTACACCAGGGAAACGCAGGCCGGACGGTAGACCGAGCCTTAGGCAGCCCCCACAGATCCTCATCGACCGGAAGGCCTCAAGCAGAATTACTGTTATCGGAAGCTGCACGTTTCTTGGCATCGCAGTGGCTGAAGTAGCCCAGGATCACCCATACCGAGGCGGTGCTGCTGACGACTGCGGCATGCTCGGCGCCGGTCAACAGCATCACGCCCCACACACCGAACAACACGGCCCCGGCCAGCATCAAGTGCTTGCCCTTGATCCTTGAGCGCCATTTCATGATCTCTTCCTTGAAATTTGTAAGCTCGCAAGTCTAACGAATAGCTCATCGCCACTCGATAACCCGTCTCAGAGGTGCGTCTCAAAAATTGTCGCAATCTGCGACATCTGCACGCGCGAAAGCCCAGCCCTTTCGCCGTAAGGGCCTCTGGATACGGGCCCCGGGCAAACTGGCACAAGGGTTGCGATCAGCCTCGGCACACGAACCAGACGAGGCACCATCATGTCGCTCCCCACTCCGCTTCCCGCCGTTTCGGCGTTCATCCAGCGCGCCCCGCGCATGTTGATCGGCGCCGAATGGGTCGAGGCCGCCGACGGCCAGACCATGCCCCTGCACAACCCGGCCACGGGCGAGGTGCTGTGCGTCGTGCCCAGGGCCACCCCGGACGATGTCGACCGGGCGGTACTCGCCGCCCGCCAGGCGTTTGATGATTCGGCCTGGACCCGCACCCGCCCGCGCGAACGGCAGAACCTGCTGTGGAAGCTCGCCGAGCTGATGGAGCGCGACGCCCAGGTGCTGGCGCAACTGGAATGCCTGAACAACGGCAAGAGTGCCGCGGTGGCCCAGGTCATGGACGTGCAGTTGTCCATCGACTTCCTGCGCTACATGGCCGGCTGGGCGACCAAGATCGAGGGTTCCAGCGTGGAAGTCTCGCTGCCCTTGATGCCCGAAGATCAGTTCCACAGTTTCATCCGGCGTGAAGCGGTGGGTGTGGTGGGCGCCATCGTCGCCTGGAACTTCCCGCTGCTGCTGGCCTGCTGGAAACTCGGCCCGGCCCTGGCCACCGGCTGCACCGTGGTGCTGAAACCCGCCGACGAAACCCCGCTGAGCGCACTCAAACTCGCCGAACTGGTACTCGAAGCCGGTTACCCCAGCGGGGTGTTCAACGTGGTCACCGGCACCGGCATCACCGCCGGCTCCGCCCTGACCCACAACCCACGGGTGGATAAGCTGACCTTCACCGGCTCCACCGCGGTGGGCAAGCAGATCGGCAAGATCGCCATGGATTCCATGACCCGGGTGACCCTGGAGCTGGGCGGCAAATCACCGACCATTGTCATGGCCGACGCCGATCTGTCGAGTGCCGCTGCGGGCGCCGCCAGTGCGATTTTCTTCAACCAGGGCCAGGTCTGCTGCGCCGGTTCCAGGCTCTATGTACAGCGCAAGCATTTCGACAATGTGGTGGCCGACATCGCCGGGATTGCCAATGCGATGAAGCTGGGCAATGGCCTGGACCCGAGTGTCGAGATGGGCCCGCTGATTTCCGCGCGGCAACAGCAGCGCGTCAGCAACTACATCGAGATGGGCCGGGAAAGCGGAGCGACCATTGCCTGTGGCGGCGAGCAGTTCGGACCCGGTTTTTTCGTCAAGCCGACGGTGATTGTCGACGTCGACCAGCAACACTCGCTGGTCCAGGAGGAGATCTTCGGGCCGGTGCTGGTGGCCATTCCGTTCGATGACGAAGCCGAGGTGTTGCGCATGGCCAATGACAGTCCTTATGGCCTGGGGGCGAGCATCTGGTCCAACGACCTGGCGGCGGTGCATCGGATGATTCCGCGGATCAAGTCCGGCTCGGTCTGGGTCAATTGCCACAGCGCCCTCGACCCGGCGCTGCCTTTTGGTGGCTACAAGATGTCCGGTGTGGGTCGGGAGATGGGGTATGCGGCGATCGAGCATTACACCGAGTTGAAGTCGGTGTTGATCAAGCTGTAGCGCTATCGCGAGCAAGCTCCCACAGGGGATGTGTGATCGATCCCCCTTGTGGGTGCCTGCCTGCTGGCGAAAAGGCTCGTCCAGTCAGCACCAATCTCAGGGCTGGTAGCCTTGCGCCAATAACCAGCGCCTGACCATCGTCCCCTGCTCTGCCGTCAGCTCCGCCAACGCCTGTGCCGCCGGCTGACTCGCCAATCGCCGCAGCAACGGCGCCAGTTCCACGCCGTGCACGTGCCAGATCCCCAATGGCTGGTCCGCTGTGATCACCACTTCGGCCTCATCGACAAAACCGTCCTTGAGCACCGGTGCCCGTTCAATCCGCAGCGCGGAAAAATCTGCTTCGGCGTGTGCCACGAAGGTGTCCGGCCACTGCCGGCGAGCCTGCCAGAATGGCTGCTGGGGCCAGCGCTGTTCGTCGGCATAAAAGTCCCGGCCGATGCGTGCAAACCTGAGGAACAATTGTTCCACCCGCCTCTGGTGAAAACCCTGGGCCAGGGCCGCCCGCTCGGGTTTGCGCAGCAGGGTGTTGATCACTACCGGGGCCTGCAGGGCCGATGACAGGGACTGGAAAATACCGTTACCGGACAACGGGTCGACGGCCATCGCCGCATCACCGACCCGGATCCAGTTGTCGCCACACACCTGCGAGGACAATATCGCGGTGCTGCTGCGAGCATGCAGTTGCAGGTCGAGTTGCACTGTGTCGGCAAAAAACGCCCGGGCCAGGGCCGAAGCCGCGCGCTGCTGGCGACAGTAGTCGAGCAACAGGGCCTTGGCCGGCAAGGTGGCACTGGCCACGTCCACGGTCCATTGCCAGTAACACTGACCGTCGGCCCGCCGGGCCATCCATGCCCAGCCTTGCTCCAGGCTTTCCACCGCGCTGGCGGTGCTGCCCGGGGCCCCCTGCCAGCGATTGAGGAGGCTGACCGTCGCTGGTCCGCGCAAGCCTTTACCGAGAGCCGGGGCCTGGCGCCCGCGAGCCTCGATGAGGAAATCCGCCTGTAGCGGTTCGCGCCCCTGGATCTCGATCCTATGTCCCGTTGCGCTCGACTGAACGTTCAGCACCCGGCCTTCGATCACCTCGACGCCCGCCCGGCGCAAGTCCTCGCGCAAGCCGCGGTCAAAGCTCGGGCGATCCAGCAGGTACTCGATGTTCTGCGCATGCTGCTGACCGTTCCAGGACACCTGTCGCTGGGACGCCAAGGCCCCCTGCGCCAGCGCCTGTTCCAGCCCGGCGCCACGCAAGGCTTCCAGCACCCGCAGGGAAACGCCTTCCAGTGCTGAAAATCGCCGCCACTCGCTGACCAGCGTCACCGGATAACCCAGCCGGCGCAGGCCCAGCGCAGTGGCCGCGCCGGCCGGTCCGGCCCCGAGGATCACGAGTGTTTTCATGGGCCGCTACGCCGTTCAGGGCCACGGTAGTGGGCGTTGTCCCGCAACCACTGGATGACCTGCCCATTGCTGGCCTGGGGGTGGGCCAGCAGGAACGCGGTTATGTGCCCGCTCAACGCCGCACAGCCGAGGCTGGCGCCGGACTGGCCCGGGGAGGTGCCCTGCACGCAGGCGGCGAAATCCGCCTGGGCACTGTTGAGCCACGACCACTGTGGTTCGGCGCAACGGGCATCGCCGGTCACCCGCAGCACCTGTGGATAATTGGCTGGAAACACCCCCGCGCCCTGCGCCGGACTGGAAGCACACAGCAATACGCCGCGGGCCACCGCCGCCGCGCAGGCTTGGCGCAGCAGGCTGCGGTCCTGGCGCAGGCCAAGGCTCAGGTTGATCAGGCGAACGTCCTGCGCCACCAGCCAGTCGATCGCGGTGGCGATCTGCAAGGCGCTGGTGACCCCGCGCCGATCAAACACCTGGGCCACGCAAAAGCGCGCGGTGGGCGCGCGCCGGCTGATGGCCTCGAGCACCGCGCTGCCATGGCCCAGCGGATCGTCGCACAGCGCGCCTTCGGCCAGCCCATCGTCCAGCAGGGAGAAGCGTCGCCCCACGACCACTTGCTGGCGTTGCGCCGTCGAGTGGCCGCTGTCGACCACGCCGATCAGTAGCTCAGGCTTCATGCAGCACCGTTTTTGCAATGAGCAGGCCGTCGAGCAGTTCAAAGCGCAAATCGGCATCGGCCAGGGTCGAGGGACGGTGGCTGATCAGGATCCGCGTGCGCCCGGCAAACAGTCGGTCGATGGCTTCGATGACGTCGCGCTCGGTGGTTTCATCCACCGCCGAGGTGGCTTCGTCCAGCACCAGGATCAAGGGGTCCTGTAACAACGCCCGCGCTATGGCGATCCGCTGTTTCTGCCCCCCCGAGAGCTGCTGGCCGCGCTCGCCCAGAGGGCTGTCGAGGCCTTCGGGCAACGACTCGATCAGGCTTTCGAGTTGCGCCAGGCGCGCCACTTCGGCAATCGCCTCGCGGCTGGCGTCTGGCATCGCGTAGGCCAGGTTGTCAGCCAGGCTGCCGCGAAACAGCACGATGTCCTGGCTGACCACGGCAATCCGCCGGCGCAATTGGAACAAGTCCAGCTCCCGCAGATCGACCTCCCCCAGCAATACTCGACCGGACTGCGGATCGTGATGGCGTTGCAGCAGGTCGATCAGGGTCGACTTGCCGACACCGGAGCCGCCGCTCAAGGCGACCTTCAGGCCGTAGGGAATGCGCGCCTCGATGCCGCGCAAGGTGCTCGGGCGTCCGGGGTGGCTGAAGTGCACGTTGTCGAAACGCAGCTCACCGCAGGTGGGCATCGGTTGTGGTGTGAGCGGGGTCAGCACGCTCGGTGTTTCGCCCCGCAGCTCCATCACCCGGCCGAGGCTGACGGTCATGCGCTGGATCGCCACGTACAGGCCCAGCAGGCTTTGGACTGGTCCCACGGCCATGCCCAGGTAGGTGGAAAAGGCGATGAGTGCACCCAACTGCCAAGTGCCCTGCACCACCCAGTAGCCACCGATCAGGAACGCACAGGCCCGCGACAGAGAGGTCAAGGTGCCTGGTACCGCCTGGGTGAAGAACTCGGTGACCTGCAGGCGCAGCAACTGGCTCATGTAGCCCTGGCCCAGGGATTCCAGGCGTCGCGCTTCGCGTTGTTGCTGGCCGGCGGACTGGATGAATTTCATCACCGGCAGGGTCTCGACCATGAACGAGGACATGTCCGCCGAGCGCTCGCGCAACTGCCGCACATCCCGTTCAACCTTGCGCCGCATCCAGCGCAACCAGAGCACATCGAGGGGAATCAGGATCAACGCGAGCAACGACAGTTTCCACGACAGGGTCAGCAGCATGGCCACCGCGCAGACCAGGCCGATCACGCTGGATACCGCCGAGAACAGCGAGTCCACGGCAAAGCGCTGGATCTCCGCCACGTCGCCATCCAGGCGCGACATCAGGTCGCCGATCCGCCGTTGTCCGTAGAATCCCGGCGACAGGGTTTGCAGGTGGCGGTACAGGTCGTCACGCAGGGCGAACAGGATCCGCCCCGAGAGCCGGGTGTGCAGGTAACGGTTGATCCCCGACAGCGCCGTGCCAAGCAACCCCGCGCCAATCATCAGCACGGCGATCAATACCAGCATGGAGAAGTCGCGGGCCAGCAAGCCGTCGTCGATCAGCAGCTTGGTCAGCCACGGCTGCACCAGGACCAACAGCGAGGCGCACACTGACAAGCCCAGCAACCCAGCGATCGCCAACCGGTGCGGACGCACGAAGCTGTACAGCCAGGCCAGCGCGGCCTCCAGCGCCTGGGGGTTGGGGCTGTCGACCAGCCTGACCATCAAGCGCCGCATCAACTGCGCAACTGTTTGAGCTTGCGGTACAGGGTCGCGCGACTGATGCCCAGGGCGTCGGCGGCAGCCGAGACGTTGCCTTGGTGGCTGTCCAGGGACTGGCGAATCAGCTCCAGTTCGTTCTCGCGGATGCTGCCGGCCTGCGGGCGTTCGCAGGCGTTCAATTCGTCGAGCATGCTGTCGGGCAGGTGATCCAGGGTCAGTACGTTGTCCCCCGACTCGCGCATGGCCAACGCGGTGCGCAGGACCATTTCCAGTTGGCGGATGTTGCCCGGCCAGTGGTAACCACCGAGCAGGCGGTTCAAGTCGTCATGCAGGACTACGGCCGGGGCGTCCAGCTTGACCAGCAGACGCGCGACCAGAGCGCTGAAATCCTCGCGCTCACGCAAGGCCGGAAGCATCACGCTGATGCCGTTGACCCGGTAAAACAGGTCTTCGCGAAACAGTTTGTCTTCCACCAGGCGCTTGAGGTCGCGGTGGGTGGCGCAGATCAGCGCGACGTCGATGTCCTGTTCTTCACCGGCCCCCAGCGGCGCCACCTTGCGATCCTGCAGCACTCGCAACAGGCGGGCCTGCAGGGCCAGGGGCATGTCGCCGATTTCATCGAGAAACAGGGTGCCGCCATGGGCCTGCTGCAGGCGCCCGATCATGCCGCCGCGCCGCGAGCCGGTGAACGCGCCTTCGCGGTAGCCGAACAGTTCCGACTCGATCAGGCCTTCGGGGATCGCGGCGCAGTTCACTGCTACGAACGGTTTGTCACAACGGGCGCCGGCCAGGTGCAGGGCACGGGCGATGACTTCTTTGCCGGTGCCGGTTTCCCCCAGCAGCAACACCGGCAGTTCATTGGCCAGGCCCTGACGGGCCATGCGCAAAGCGCGGGCATAACGCGCATTGTTGCCGGCCAGGGCTTCGAGGTCCACGGGCGCCTTGAGCGGTTTTGCGCTGCTGCGCGGCGGTGTGCTGAGGTTGATGGAGCGCTGGGGCGCGCGCAGGGTTTTGTAGAAGAACTCGCCCTTGGCCGTTTGCAGGCTGCCGACCCCGCCTTGCTGCAGACGCGCCAGCAGTTGCAGGCCGTCGACTCCGAGAAACTCTTCGCAGCGGCGTCCGACCAGGGCCGAACGCTCAGCGTGCAGCAACTGGCAGGCCTGGCCGCTGACCGCGAGGATCTGCCCGCCCAGACTCACGGCCAGCAGGCCTTGCCAGGGGGATTCGAGGTATTGCCGGCGATTGTGGAACGCCAGGACGATTTCATCCGGATAACTGGCGTTGAACACCCGGCTTTCGATCTGGCTGACGGCCATGGCCAGTAACGCGCTGCTGTCGTGGGCGCGGCCCAGCGGGCCTTCGCGGGTGAGGTCGAGCACCCCGAGGATGTCGCCGTGGGGGCATCGGATGGGGACGGAGGTGCAAGAGAAATCGCTCAGGCGATCGAGGTAGTGTTCGCCGCAATCGATCAGCGTCGGTCGCGCTTCCACCAGGGCGGTGCCCAGCGCGTTGGTGCCGCGAACGGCTTCGCTCCAGCAGGCGCCGAGGGTGATGTCCTGCAGTCCGCTGCCTTTGAGGCGATCGGCACGGCCTTCGACCGCCAGGATGGTGGCGTCGGAGTTGGCGAGGATGATCAGCCCTTCCTTGCCCTGGCGTTCGGCCAGGTAGTCGATGGCGGGCAGGGCGGCGTCGATCAGCAGTCGATTGCTGGCCAACAGCACGTCCAGGCTCGCGCTCGATTCCAGCGCCAGTTCATGCTTGCCGTTGAAGTGCACGCCGTGGCTGAGGCTGCGTCGCCATGAAGCATCGATTTCCGCGCGCAACACGCCGTCGGGGACTTCGCCTTCAAGGTGCAGTTTTTCCCGGGCGAGCCGGGCTTCGTGTGGCAGCTTTGGGGTTGTTGTTTTTATAAGGCTCATCAAGCGCTCCGGATCGGTCCGCCCAGTACCTCGCCGGGCCATGTCCATACTCGCGACGAAGCACGCGAGTCATGGCCAAATGTCTACACCCGGTTCAGATGGCAGTAAAGGGAAGTTTGCCCGATGACTCGGACAGCACTTTCCTCAAGCAAAACCTGCGCCATGGACAATCGGCGTCGCCTTCTATGTTTACGTTAACGTCAAGCACCTGGCAAGCCCCAAGCAGGCGAACTTCATACCTGAGGATCGCCGTGAGCCTTGCTCGGGCTGGCGTACTGTGGCTTCAGGTGGCCGTCGTTGTCCAGCAGCCAGGCATCCATGATCTGCCGCACCACGGGACCGGCGACACGACCGCCGGCCTCGCCGTTTTCGATCATCACCGAGATCACGATTTTCGGGTGTTCGGCTGGGGCAAAACCGACGAACAAGGCGTTGTCGCGGTTACGCTCCAGGGTTTTCGCCCGGTTGTAACGTTCGCCTTGCTTGATCGCCACCACTTGGGCGGTACCACTCTTGCCGGCGATGCGGTACTGGGCACCCGCCGCTGCAGCGCGGGCAATGCCGCGCGCATCGTGCATGACCATCTGCATGCCGTGGTTGACCTGCTCCCAGTCGCGTGGGTCTTTCAACAGGATGTTGGGCATTGGGTGCTCATCCACTGGCGCGATGCCGTCGACGCTCCTGGCCAGATGCGGACGGTTCCACACGCCCTTGTTGGCAATCAGTGCCGTGGCCTGGGCGAGCTGCAAGGGGGTGACTTGCATGTATCCCTGGCCGATGCCGAGGATCACGGTCTCTCCCGGGAACCAGGCCTGGCGGCGCGTGGCGCGTTTCCAAGCGGGCGATGGCATCAGGCCGGCGGACTCTTCGAACATGTCCAATGAGACTTTTTCGCCGAGGCCGAACATGGCCATGTAGTCGTGCAGGCGGTCGATGCCCAGCTTGTGCGCCAGGTCGTAGAAGTAGGTGTCGTTGGAGCGCATGATCGCCGCGTCCATGTCGACCCAGCCGTCACCACTGTGGTACCAGTTGCGGTACTTGTGGTCGAAGTCGGGCAATTGGTAGTAACCCGGATCGAAGACCCGGGTCTGTGGCGTCACGACCCCGGTGTCCAGGCCGGCGATCGCCACCTCTGGCTTGATGGTCGAGCCCGGCGCATACAGGCCGCGCAGCACGCGGTTGAACAGCGGGCGGTCGATGGAATCGTGCAGTGCGGCGTATTGTTTGAAGCTGATGCCGGTGACAAACAGGTTGGGGTCGAAACTCGGTTTGCTGACCATGGCCAGCACCTCGCCGCTGGCCGGGTCGAGGGCGACCACCGAACCGCGCCGATCCCCCAGTGCGGCTTCGGCCGCCTCTTGCAGTTTGACGTCGAGGCTGAGGATGATGTTTTTCCCGGGAATCGGGTCGGTGTGCTTGAGCACCCGTAGCACACGACCCTGGGCGTTGGTCTCGACCTCTTCGTAACCGACGTGACCGTGCAACTCGGACTCGTAGAATTTCTCGATGCCGGTCTTGCCGACCGACTGGGTGCCGCGATACTCCACCGAGTCCAGGGTCTTGGATTCTTTCTCGTTGATCCGCCCGACATAACCGATGGAGTGGGCAAAGTGCGCGCCCAGCGGATAGTTGCGCACGAACTGCGGCTCGACATCGATGCCAGGCAAACGGAACTCATTGACGGCGAGGATTGCGATTTGCTCTTCGCTCAACTCGTAGAACAATGTCACGGGGACAAAAGGATGGCGTATCTGTTTCAGTGCCTTGTCAAACAGCGCGCGGTCCTCACCAGGCAGGTGCAGCAGGCTGATGAGGGTATCCAACTCGCCCTTCACATCGGTGGCGCGCTCACGGGTAAGCGTGAGGTTGTAGCTGGGGCGGTTATCGGCCAGCAGCACGCCGTTGCGGTCGTAGATCAGGCCACGCGTCGGGGTGATGGGGAGCACGTGCACCCGGTTGTTTTCGGAGATGGTCGAGTGGTAGTCAAATTCGACGACTTGCAGGATGTACAAGCGCACCACCAAGGCACAGGTGATGGCCGCCACGAGCAGCGCGCAGGCCATTAGTCGCTTGTTGACCAGGCGATTTTCTTTCTCGTGGTCCTTGATGGGGATGGGCTCAGGCATTTCTACGGCAACTCTTTGACTGGATTAACCGCCGGTCCCTGGGCGTGTCCTCAGTCCCTTGAAAAATGAGCTGCACCTTACCAAAACCCTGGGTCCCCTTCAGGGTTAATCCACACAATGGCGGCCCTGGAGCATGAAAGTTATGTCAGGTTGGCGCCGGACTTTCTCGCGCGCAAAAACAAAACCCCAACTGCTTTCGCAATTGGGGTTTTGGAATTTAATCTTGACGATGACCTACTCTCACATGGGGAAACCCCACACTACCATCGGCGATGCATCGTTTCACTGCTGAGTTCGGGATGGGATCAGGTGGTTCCAATGCTCTATGGTCGTCAAGAAATTCGGGTACTGAGTCGTGGCCAGCTGGCCTCGCTTCAGCAAATTGGGTATGTGATAGCTTTCGGTGTTTTGTGAGTTTCTCGAACTTTCGGTTCGTTTCGTCTTCACACACCGCAATCAGATGCCTCTTTCGAAGTCACAAGATTGCTTGGGTGTTATATGGTCAAGCCTCACGGGCAATTAGTATTGGTTAGCTCAACGCCTCACAGCGCTTACACACCCAACCTATCAACGTCGTAGTCTTCGACGGCCCTTCAGGGAACTCAAGGTTCCAGTGAGATCTCATCTTGAGGCTAGTTTCCCGCTTAGATGCTTTCAGCGGTTATCTATTCCGAACATAGCTACCCGGCAATGCCACTGGCGTGACAACCGGAACACCAGAGGTTCGTCCACTCCGGTCCTCTCGTACTAGGAGCAGCCCCTCTCAAATCTCAAACGTCCACGGCAGATAGGGACCGAACTGTCTCACGACGTTCTAAACCCAGCTCGCGTACCACTTTAAATGGCGAACAGCCATACCCTTGGGACCGGCTTCAGCCCCAGGATGTGATGAGCCGACATCGAGGTGCCAAACACCGCCGTCGATATGAACTCTTGGGCGGTATCAGCCTGTTATCCCCGGAGTACCTTTTATCCGTTGAGCGATGGCCCTTCCATACAGAACCACCGGATCACTAAGACCTACTTTCGTACCTGCTCGACGTGTCTGTCTCGCAGTCAAGCGCGCTTTTGCCTTTATACTCTACGACCGATTTCCGACCGGTCTGAGCGCACCTTCGTACTCCTCCGTTACTCTTTAGGAGGAGACCGCCCCAGTCAAACTACCCACCATACACTGTCCTCGATCCGGATAACGGACCTGAGTTAGAACCTCAAAGTTGCCAGGGTGGTATTTCAAGGTTGGCTCCACGCAGACTGGCGTCCACGCTTCAAAGCCTCCCACCTATCCTACACAAGCAAATTCAAAGTCCAGTGCAAAGCTATAGTAAAGGTTCACGGGGTCTTTCCGTCTAGCCGCGGATACACTGCATCTTCACAGCGATTTCAATTTCACTGAGTCTCGGGTGGAGACAGCGCCGCCATCGTTACGCCATTCGTGCAGGTCGGAACTTACCCGACAAGGAATTTCGCTACCTTAGGACCGTTATAGTTACGGCCGCCGTTTACCGGGGCTTCGATCAAGAGCTTCGCGTTAGCTAACCCCATCAATTAACCTTCCGGCACCGGGCAGGCGTCACACCCTATACGTCCACTTTCGTGTTTGCAGAGTGCTGTGTTTTTAATAAACAGTCGCAGCGGCCTGGTATCTTCGACCGGCGTGGGCTTACGGAGCAAGTCCTTCACCCTCACCGGCGCACCTTCTCCCGAAGTTACGGTGCCATTTTGCCTAGTTCCTTCACCCGAGTTCTCTCAAGCGCCTTGGTATTCTCTACCCAACCACCTGTGTCGGTTTGGGGTACGGTTCCTGGTTACCTGAAGCTTAGAAGCTTTTCTTGGAAGCATGGCATCAACCACTTCGTGTTCTAAAAGAACACTCGTCATCAGCTGCTCGGCCTTAAGATCCCGGATTTACCTAAGATCTCAGCCTACCACCTTAAACTTGGACAACCAACGCCAAGCTGGCCTAGCCTTCTCCGTCCCTCCATCGCAATAACCAGAAGTACAGGAATATTAACCTGTTTTCCATCGACTACGCTTTTCAGCCTCGCCTTAGGGACCGACTAACCCTGCGTCGATTAACGTTGCGCAGGAAACCTTGGTCTTTCGGCGTGGGTGTTTTTCACACCCATTGTCGTTACTCATGTCAGCATTCGCACTTCTGATACCTCCAGCAAGCTTCTCAACTCACCTTCACAGGCTTACAGAACGCTCCTCTACCGCATCATCCTAAGATGATACCCGTAGCTTCGGTGTATGGTTTGAGCCCCGTTACATCTTCCGCGCAGGCCGACTCGACTAGTGAGCTATTACGCTTTCTTTAAAGGGTGGCTGCTTCTAAGCCAACCTCCTAGCTGTCTAAGCCTTCCCACATCGTTTCCCACTTAACCATAACTTTGGGACCTTAGCTGACGGTCTGGGTTGTTTCCCTTTTCACGACGGACGTTAGCACCCGCCGTGTGTCTCCCATGCTCGGCACTTGTAGGTATTCGGAGTTTGCATCGGTTTGGTAAGTCGGGATGACCCCCTAGCCGAAACAGTGCTCTACCCCCTACAGTGATACATGAGGCGCTACCTAAATAGCTTTCGAGGAGAACCAGCTATCTCCGAGCTTGATTAGCCTTTCACTCCGATCCAC
>NZ_CP130043.1:2820000-3972500 GCF_030505375.1 Pseudomonas kielensis | reverse complement strand
CACGGGCAATTTCGGCGCCTAATGCGGGCAGTGCGCACCCGGTGCCTGGTTGTTCGACATGGGCCATGCTCAAGTAATGCTTGAGGCAACGCTCCAGCCTGACGCGACTCAATTCACCGTCGCCACTCAAGCGCTCAAGACTTTGGCGTAATTCACGCTCGACGATTGAGGCAAAGAGTTCGTCTTTGGACGAGAAGTGACTGTAGAACGCACCGCCAGTGAGCCCGATGGCTTTCATCAGGCCATCCACCCCCACGGTGGCGAACCCCTCCTGCTTGGCGGACACCGAGCTGCTTTCCAACAGTTTCTGCCTGGTTTCCAGCTTGTGACTGGCTGAGTAACGCATCGCGGCTCCAAAAATTGCATCGTCTTGACGTCGTGTCGATCGTAGCATAACGTTCGTTTAGCTAACGACCGTTTACCAAAGAGCGATGACTATGACCACAGCAACCCATAACAACAAAGTCGTGCTGGTTGTCGGTGCTGGCGACTCCACTGGCGGGGCCATTGCCAAACGTTTTGCCGAGGAAGGATTTGTCGCCTGCGTCACCCGGCGCAGCGCCGATAAATTGCAGCCGCTGGTCGACGCCATCAATGCCAACGGTGGCCAAGCCCACGGTTTTGCCTGTGATGCGCGCAAGGAAGAAGAAGTCATTGCGCTGGTCGAGCAGATCGAGAGTCAAATCGGTCCCATTGAAGTGCTGGTCTTCAACATCGGCGCCAATGTCCCCTGCAGCATCCTCGAAGAAACCGCGCGCAAATACTTCAAGATCTGGGAGATGGCCTGCTTCTCGGGTTTTCTCAATGCCCGCGAAGTGGCCAAGCGCATGGTCACCCGCCAACGCGGCACGATTCTGTTTACCGGGGCCACCGCCGGCCTGCGCGGCGCCGCAGGTTTTGCTGCATTCGCCGGAGCCAAGCATGGCATTCGTGCCCTGGCACAAAGCATGGCCCGGGAACTCGGACCGCTGAACATCCACGTCGCGCACGTGGTGGTCGATGGCGCCATCGATACCGACTTCATTCGCGATAACTTCCCGGAAAAATACGCACTCAAGGCCGAAGATGGAATTCTCGACCCTGCGCACATAGCCGAGAACTATTGGTTCCTGCACAACCAGCCGCGCGATGCCTGGACCTTTGAACTGGACCTAAGGCCATGGAGCGAACGCTGGTAAGCACTGCCTCCCAACAACAATCAGAGTGCATCGAACATGAGCAAGTGCGTGGAGTTTTTCTTTGACCTGGGCAGCCCGGCCACTTACCTGGCCTACACCCAACTGCCGGGCATCTGCGAACAGACCGCCAGCCAACTGATTTACCAACCGATGCTGCTCGGTGGAGTATTCAAGGCCACTGGCAACGCATCACCCGCGACCATTGCAGCCAAGGGACGTTACATGTTCCAGGACCTGCAACGCTACGCCAGACGCTACGGCGTCGCCTTTGCGCTCAACCCGCATTTCCCGATCAACACCTTATTGCTGATGCGCGCCGTCACCGGCATGCAGATGCGCCATCCGGAGCGTTTCATCGCCTTTATCGACTGCCTGTTTCGGGCGCTCTGGGTTGAGGGGCGCAACCTCAACGACCCGGCGACCGTTGCGGCAGTCCTCAGCGAGCACGGCTTCGACCCACAGGCGGTGCTGGCCTTGGCCGCCGACGAGGAGGTCAAGGCCGCGCTCAAGGACAAGACCGAGCAAGCGATTGCGCGTGGGGTATTTGGCGCACCGAGCCTGTTTGTCGGTGACCAGTTGTTCTTCGGTCAGGATCGCCTGGACTTTGTCCGCGAGGCGTTGAGCTGACGCTACACCCTGCGGGCCGTGCGCCGCAGCCGCAAGGGCTGACGGCGCACTCAGCAGTCAAATGGCGGCAGTGCGCGTGTGCAACCATTCCAGCGCTGCCCCTTCGAGCAACGGGCTCAGGCGCTTGCGCACTTGCGCGTGATAACCGTTGAACCACTCGCGCTCATCCTCGGTCAGCAAGGAAGTTTCCAGGCAGCGAGTATCGATCGGACACAGGGTCAGGGTTTCGAACTTGAGGAACTGACCAAATTCGCTGCTGCCCGCCTCGCGGTTCAACACTAGGTTTTCGATACGTACCCCCCAGCGCCCCGGCCGGTAGGTACCCGGCTCGATGGAGGTGATCATCCCCGGCTGCATCGCGGTCTGTGGCGCGGCTGCCGCCTGGTAGGCAATCACCTGCGGACCTTCGTGTACGTTGAGGAAGTAACCGACGCCATGCCCGGTGCCGTGGCCGTAATCCACGCTTTCGGCCCAGATAGGCGCCCGCGCAATGGCGTCGAGCAGCGGCGAGAGAATGCCCCGCGGAAACTGCGCTCGGGACAAGGCGATCACGCCCTTGAGGACACGGGTGCAATCGCGCTTCTGCTCGGCAGTCGGTGTGCCGACGGGGACCATCCGGGTAATGTCGGTGGTGCCACCTAGGTACTGGCCACCGGAGTCGATCAGCAGGAGGCCATCGCCTTCAATCACCGCGTGCGCTTCTTCAGTTGCGTGATAGTGCGGCATGGCACCGTTGGCGTTGTAGGCGGCAATGGTGTTGAAGCTCAACGAGACATAACCCGGGCGCCGGGCCCGGGCCGCGGTCAGGTGTTCGTCAATCGTCAGTTCGGTAATACGCTCACGCCCCAGCGCGCTGTCGAGCCAGCTGAAAAACTCGCAGAGGGCTGCGCCGTCCTGCTCCATGGCCTGGCGAATGTGCTCGGCGTCGGCCAAGCTTTTCTGCGACTTGGCCAGGGTGGTCGGGTTCAGGCCCTCCACCAGCTTCACACCACTGCTCAGGTTGCCCAGCAGGCCGGCCGTGACCCGAGCCGGGTCGACCTGCAGGCTGCTGCCACTCGGAATAGCTGCCAGGGCCGCGGCCACTTCACTGTAGTCACGCAGGGTCACGCCGTCCTGCTCGAGGATCGCCCGCAGTGGCGCATCGACTTTGCTCAAGGCCACAAACAAGGTTGCCTGCTGCTGGCTGATCAGCGCAAAGGACACGAACACCGGGTTGAACGACACATCGGCGCCACGCAGGTTGAACAGCCAGGCAATGTCGTCGAGGGTGGCGATGAAGTGCCAATCGACACCGCGGGCATGCAGGGTTTCGCGCAACGTAGCGAGCTTGTCGCCACGGCTGACGGTAGCCTGGGGTGGCAAGTGCTGATAAATCGGTTGATCCGGCAGGCTCGGGCGATCGTTCCAGACTTCGCTCAACAGGTCGATGTCGGTGCGCAGGCTTGCCCCACGCTCTTGTAGCTTGCTGCCCAAAGTCCGCGCCGAAGCCACGGCCATAACCGCGCCATCCACCGCTACCACGCCACCTTCCGGGGTTTGTTCAGCCAGCCACTCCAGAGGTCCGGGCTGGCCCGGTTGCAGTTTCACCAGTTCGATACCGCTGCCCATGAGCTCCTTGCTCGCCTGTTCCCAGTAACGGCTGTCGGCCCAGATGCCGGCAAAGTCCTGAGTGACGATCAGGGTCCCGACCGATCCATGAAAGCCCGACAGCCACTGTCGTCCTTGCCAGTAACCTGGCAGGTACTCCGATAGATGGGGATCGGCCGACGGCACCAGCAACGCGTGAATGCCCTCCCGGCTCATCAGTTCGCGGGTGCGCGCCAGGCGCTGGGGAACCGTTCCCTGGATCAAAGGCTGCGTACTCATCATGTCTCCTGCTAACCACTTCAATATTGTTATAGGGCGCTGACTTATGGTCGGCGCATCAGGGTTGGGCGGTAACCCAGAACGCCGGTGCACTGGCGATTGCCGCCTTGATCAACTGGGCGGCCTGATCGATATCCTGATCACGGGTGAAACGCCCAAGGCTCAAGCGAATAGTGCGTCCCGCCGCCCGCGCATCGTGGCCCAGGGCCAGGAGCACATGGGAGGGGGCGTTACTGGCGGAATTGCAGGCCGAGGTCGCCGAGAACGCTATCGAAGCGCTCAACGCCTGGGCATTGAACTCGCCTTCGCTGAAAGTCAGGCTCAGGGTGTGGGGAATACGCTGGCTCGGGCTGCCATTGAGCCGCAGGCCGGCGATGGCGCCGAGTTGCTCCAGCAAACGCTCGCGCAGCCGCGAAATGGTGCCGGCCTCCTCGGCAAAGTGTTCGGCCGCCAATGCAAAGGCAGCGCCCATGCCCGCGATCTGATGAGTCGCCAGGGTGCCCGAGCGCAAGCCGCCTTCGTGTCCGCCACCGTGGATCTGCGCCTGCAGGCGCTGCTCGGCCCGCGGGCCGACGTAGAGCGCACCGATGCCCTTGGGACCGTAGACTTTGTGGGCGGAAAACGACATCAGGTCGACCGGCCAGTGCGCCAGGTCGATCGTCACCTTGCCCGCACCCTGGGCGGCATCGACGTGGAACAAGGCCCCGTGTTCGCGCACGCGCTGGCCGATGGCCGGGATGTCGTTGACGGTGCCCAACTCATTGTTGACCAGCATCAGCGACACCAGGAAGGTGTCCTCGCGCAGTGCCTCGCTGACCGCTTGCGCAGTGATCAGCCCATCGGCGTCGGGCAGCAGATAAGTGACATCGATCCCGGCATCCTGCAATTGCCTGGCCGTATCGAGAATCGCCTTGTGTTCGATCTGGCTGGTGATGATATGCCCGCCCGGCTGTTGACGAGCCTGGGCTACCCCCTTGAGGGCCAGGTTATTGGATTCAGTGGCACCGGAGGTCCAGACGATCTGGGACGCCTGCGCCCCCACCAGACCAGCGACCTGCTGGCGCGCCAGCTCGACCGAACAGCGGGCCTGCTGGCCAAAGGCATGGGAACTGGAGGCGGGGTTGCCGAAGTTGCCGTTGAAACCCAGACAATCGACCATCACCTGGATGACCCGCTCATCCACCGGGGTGGTGGCGGCGTAATCAAAATATAAAGGACGTGTATTCATAAAAAAGGCTCGCAGAGCAGGTTCCGGGATCAGGTGCAGCGGATGCTGTCACTGCGCGGTGCCCGTTTGAGGGGCGCGCTTGAGGGACGCGTTACGGCAGGCGTCCAGCAATACCTGATCGGATGCAGTTAAAGAAAGACAACTTCATTTAAAAGTGCGTAGGAACGCTCCTGAAGTTGAGCTTAACAGGCATCTGCTACCGGGTTGAAGCACCAGTCAGCCAAAGCTCTGCTGCAACATGGGGTACAGCGATGCCACCAGCAGCAATGCCATGCCCCAATTGAACAGCCGCAGCCAGCGCCGGTCCCGCAATACATTGCGCAGCAGCGAGCCACAGACAACCCAGACACCGACGCTGGGCAGATTGATCAGGGCAAACACCGCCGCGATCACGACCACATTGGTGAAGTAGCCCTGCAGCGGTGTATAGGTACTGATGGCACCAATTGCCATGATCCAGGCCTTGGGATTGACCCACTGGAACGCCGCCGCGCCCAGGTAGCTGATGGGCTGGCCGCGCCCCTCTTCGCTGTCCGAGACCGGCCCTGAGTGGGCAATCTTCCACGCCAGGTACAGCAAGTAGGCCGCGCCGACAAAACGCAGCACGTTATAAAGCAGCGGATAGGTTTGAAATACCGCTCCCAGGCCAAACCCCACGGCCAGCACCAGGACAAAAAAACCGCAGGTGATCCCCAGCATGTGCGGGATGGTTCGGTTAAAACCGAAATTGACGCCCGAGGCCAGCAACATGGTGTTGTTCGGACCCGGCGTGATCGAGGTCACCAGCGCGAACAGGGCAAAGCCGAGCAGTACATCCAGGGAGAGGGTCATGGTGCGATTCCATCAGGTCAGTCAGGACTCGACCCTATCGCAGCACCCGCGCGGCGAGCACGCACAGTTGGCAAAAACTTAGAGCGGTACAGTCGCTCAACTCGCCCGCCCGTGCAGTTGTGGTGAGCGCTCGGCGTTCATCTCAGCCTGCGGGTCAAATCCGCCGGCTCTGCTTGGCTGAGGCAGCAACTGGGCCTTTTTCGCCTGGTACTCATCAAACGACAAACCTCGACGACTCAGCGCTTCCAATGCCAGCTCGCGGCTTTCCTCGGCCGAATACGGCCGCAGTTCCTGGGACGGGTGAGTGGCGCAGCCGGCAAGCAGCGAGGCGATCAACAACAATGTGGCGCTTGGCAAATGAGTCATGGGGGCGATTCCTGAGAGCTGTCCTGAAGCAATGGACACAGGCTACGCCCCAGCCTTTCTCGAGAAAAATCATCGCGCTCGATAGTCCTTATCGAGTTTTTTGCGCAGTACCGCGTGCTAGCCCACCAGGCTGCATTGCGAGGCATTGTCCGGGCTGCGCTCGATGCTGCGCAGAACCTGGAAGGAGCCAAAGGTCACACCCTTGGCCTGATGGGTGCGGATCAACTGCCAGAAATCCTGCTCACCGCTTTCAAAACTGCGAAACGCCGCCTCGCCTGCCTCGCGGGATTGCCACTGCAGGTAATTGAGTACCCGCCGCCCGTCGTCGCTGGCCTGCACACTGGCGCTGAGAAAGCCGCTGTGGTGCTGGGCCAGGCGCTCGGTCTGGGCGGATAACGCCGACACCAGGCCTTGTTGTTGATGGGGCTCGATCTCGAATTCGATCAGTTGGGTAAAACTGCGATTGTTCTCTATCGACTGCATGAGGATTCCCCCTGGCGCGTAAGTCGCATCTTGCGAATTGAAGGTTGGCAGGATAAAACCTCTAGTTAAGTCAAGGTCAAGTGGCAATTGAAATGATCAGCAAGGACAACCTGCACAAAGAGTTGAGTGTCGGGCAACTGGCGCAGCGCAGTGGCGTGGCGGTTACCGCCCTGCACTTTTATGAATCCAAGGGGCTGATCCACAGCAGTCGCAACCCGGGCAACCAGCGTCGTTACCCTCGGGAGGTGCTGCGCCGGGTGGCGCTGATCAAGGTAGCCCAGCGCCTGGGCATTCCCCTGGCGGAAATCGGCGCGGCCCTCAAGTCCCTGCCTGACCATCGCGCGCCCACCGCGGCAGACTGGAAACTGCTGTCGGAAAAATGGAGCAACGACCTCGATGAACGGATCCGCCAATTGAGCCTGCTGCGCGACAAACTCAATGGCTGTATCGGTTGCGGCTGCTTGTCGATGGAAGCCTGCCCACTGCGCAACTACGGGGACGTGCTGGGTGAGCAAGGCAGCGGCGCCCAACTGCTGGCGCCAGGTGGCTGATAGCCCGCAGATGGCCAAGCTGCAACCCGTCGGCCAATCCGTGGCGACGCGAGGACGGGCCTATAGTTATCCGACCGGAAATCGGCGAGATACCGCGCCCCATCCCCCTACGCACCCTGGAGAACCGCCATGAGCGTTAAACCCATCCCGGAGGGTTATCACAGCATCACGCCCTACCTGGGAATCCACAAAGCTGGCGAAGCCATCGAGTTCTACAAAAAAGCCTTCGGCGCCACTGAAGTCATGCGCCTGTCGATGCCCGACGGCAGCATCGGCCATGCCGAACTGCGTATCGGCGACTGCCCGATCATGCTGGGCACGCCGTGCGACCAAGGCCCCTTGAGCAATCCGGACACCTCGCCCTCCGTCGGCCTGCATCTGTACGTCGAGGATGTGGATCAACGCTACGCCCAGGCAATCAAGGCCGGTGGCATCGTGGTGTCCGAGGTCAAGGACCAGTTCTACGGCGACCGCTCGGGCACCTTGAAAGACCCCTACGGCCATGTATGGTTTCTGGCCACCCATAAAGAGGACCTGACCCAGGAGCAGATCGAACAACGCGCCAAGGACATGTTCACCCAGCAATAATCCCCAGCCCCTGCAGGAACGGGCTTACCAGCGAAGCACAATCTTCAGCCTAAGCGCCTATTGTCGGGGCTCTGGAGGGGGGTTTCGCTGGCAAGCCCGGGCCAGCGATTGCGGCGCCTGCGACTACAAATACGCCTTTGAAACATTTACTTTCATATTGCCTTTCATGATTTTTGATTCTCATTCGTCTTAATTAGATGCAGCAGGTCGCGTAGGCAAAAGCTACGGCCGGCTTTTTCAGGAATCACGGTGCATCCACACCGCTCCTCTCATCGAATCAAGACCCTCATTCATGTCGAAGAAGTCCCGTTCCAAACTGTGGTTTCTGGTGCATAGCTGGCTAGCACTGCCCATCTGGTTCTTTGTACTGATCGTCTGCGTCACCGGCACCCTGGCAGTCGTCAGCCAGGAGATCGTCTGGCTGGCCAACCCGGACATCCGTGCCAGCCAACCGTCCGACGACGCCGAACTGTTGAGCTATGACCAAGTCATTGCCGCGATCAAGCAGGCCGAACCTCTCACCATCGTCGAATCCATCAGCCGCCCGGATGAATCGCACTTCGCCCTGACGGCGCAGGTGAGCTACCCGGACGGGCGCTCGGTCGCGGTCTACGTGAACCCCTACAGTGGCGTGATTCAAGGGATCAGCCCGGATTTCAACTTCCAGGCCTTTACCCGTGCACTGCATGGCTGGTGGCTGGTGCCCTTTACCAACGGCTTCAGTTGGGGCTGGTACCTGGTGTCGTTCCTCGGCATTCCGTTGCTGGTGTCATTGATCACCGGCCTGGTGGTGTACAAAAAATTCTGGAAGGGCTTCCTCAAGCCCACCCTGCGGTTCAATCACGGAGCACGGATCTTCTGGGGCGACTTCCATCGCCTGAGCGGCATCTGGTCGATCTGGTTCATTGCGGTGATTTCCATCACCGGCATCTGGTTCCTGATCGAAGCCCTACTGTTCGACAACCAGATTTCCATCTCCAGCGAGCCGGTGATCCCGGTGGTCGCCCGCGAGAGCGTACCCCTCTCGGCCGACGGTTCTCCGCCGAAAATGATCGACCTGGACAACGCCATCCTGATCGCCCAGGAGAAAATCCCCGGGTTGGAAGTGAGCTTCGTCAGCCTGCCGAGCAATGCCTACAGCCACCTCAACATTGGTGGCCGTGGCTGGTACCCGCTGATGTTCCAGACCGCCACGATCAACCCCTACAACGGCGACATCGATGCCTCGCGGCTGCTGTCGGACCGCACTGGCCTGGAGTTCGTCACCGAGTCCATGCGCCCGCTGCACACCGGCGACTTCGGCGGCCTGTGGATAAAACTGATCTGGTTCTTCTTCGGCCTGGTCCTCAGCATGATGGTGCTCAGCGGCCTGCTGATCTGGACCAAACGCACCGCCCTGGCCACCGCCAACGCGCTCAAGCGCAGCAACAAGACGCCCCGCCCGGCCAAGGTCGAACAACCGGCGGCAGCCATGAACGACAACTCGCCGGAGACTAACCTGTGAGCAAGGCCACCACCGCAGTCCCCCCTTCGCGCCTGAGTGTGTTCTGGCACAAATGGCGGTTTCACATCAACATTCTGCTGCTCCTGATCCCACTGGGGTTCATGCCCAAGTACTTCGCTGACGTCGCACTGTTTCGCGGTGACAGCGGCCTGGGCGAGCGAGAAATCGGTGACATCCAGGTCGGCCCCTGGAGCCTGCGCCTGGCCGAGTTGCGCAATCAGGAGCCGCAACTGTCAGGCCCCGCCGGCTACATGAAGAACTTCAACGCGGCGCTGTGCCAATCCTGCATCGGCCAGGTCAAGGCGACTTACCTGCGCATCGGCAAACCCCGCAGCCTGCGCGCCGCCGGGGTGATTTTCTTCGGTGCCCCCTATCGCATGGGCGCGAGCTTGCCGATCCCCGAGAAGACCAAAACCGACGCCGAAATCTGGATCACCATGGAAGGCTGGGACGGCAGCATGCATCAGGCGGCCGTGCCGCTTGCCCAAGCATCCCCGGCCACTATCGCCTGGCTGAACAAACAAGGAGGCAAACCATGACCGTTTCCCGCAACTTGACCCCTTTGCGCCTGCTTGGCAGTGCGCTGGCGTTGGCCCTCGGTGCAGGCTTCAGTGCCCAGGCCCTGGCCCACAACCCGATGTGCGAATGCAAGGCCATCGACGCCGAGCAGATCCAGTGCACCGGTGGTTTCTCCGATGGCAGTGGCGCACCTGGCGTGACCCTGGATGTGATCGGCTATGACGAAACCATCCTGGTACCGGGCAAACTCGGCGCCGACTCGACCCTGACCTTCAAGAAGCCCGGATCCGAGTTCTATGTCTTGTTCGACGCAGGCCCTGGCCACGTGGTCGAGATCGACCAAGCGGATATCGAGGCCCCATGAGTACCCCCACCACACAGCTCGTGCGCCCGGCCGGTGCCGGCCATGAAACCCTCTATGTCTTGTTGCTGTGCCTGGCGATCCTCGCGGTTGCCGGTTCCGTGGTGCTCTGGCGCGGCGAGCCGGAGGTGGTCAGCAGCGTGCAAACCCATCAACTGGATGCGCGGCGCGATCTCGGCGCCTCGGAGCAAGGCATTTATGCCGACCTGCGGGTGACCCTCGACGAAATCCACCTGCTGCGTGAAGAGCAGCAAGCCCTGCCGACCCCGCAAATCCTGGCCGACGAAGGTTTTGCCCCCTTCGCCCAGGACGCCAGCTCCGTCAGCCGCGGCGGCCACGCCTGGCAGCTGCTGGGCAGTGGCGCGTACTTCGGGCAGAGCCAGGCACCGAGTGTCGCCGGCTCCTTCCTGATGCGCCTGAACGCGCTGGGCAACGCCGAGCCGGACATCTGGCTCAACCGCGGCGCCAGCCTCCAGGCCCCTGCCGATCTGGCCGATGCCGCGCTGATCAGCGCGGGCTGGCAACAGGTCGTCGCCCAATTCGACGCCGGCGTCACTCGCCAGCATCGCCACTGATTTGCGTATTCACCCCAGAGAAGACCGCTTGCTCATGCCTAGTTCATCTGCGCCCCATCGTTTTCTGCACCGCGCACGCCTGCTGCTGGCAGGCCTGCTGGCCCTGGTGGTCATGCCCCTGGCCAGCGCCGAAGAGGCCAAGCGCCTGCGCATCGGCATCACCTTGCATCCGTACTACAGCTACGTGGCCAATATCGTCGGCGACAAGGCCGAAGTGGTGCCGTTGATTCCGGCCGGGTTCAATCCCCATGCCTATGAGCCACGCGCCGAAGACATCAAGCGCATCGCCGGCCTGGACGTGATCGTGCTCAACGGTGTCGGCCACGACGACTTCGCCGACCGCATGATCGCCGCCAGCGAAACCCCCAACGTCAAGGTGATCGAGGCCAACGAAAATGTGCCGCTGCTGGCGGCCACCGGGATCGCCGCGCGGGGCGCAGGCAAGGTGGTGAACCCGCACACCTTCCTGTCCATCAGCGCCTCCATCGCCCAAGTCAACAACATTGCCCGGGAACTGGGCAAGCTTGACCCCGCCAACGCCAAGACCTACACCCAGAACGCCCGCGCCTACGGCAAACGACTGCGGCAGATGCGTGCCGACGCCCTGGCCAAACTGACCAAGGCGCCCAATGCCGACCTGCGGGTGGCCACGGTCCACGCGGCCTACGACTACCTGTTGCGCGAATTCGGCCTGGAAGTGACCGCCGTGGTCGAGCCGGCCCACGGGATTGAGCCGAGCCCGAGCCAACTGAAAAAGACCATCGACCAACTGCGCGAACTGGACGTCAAGGTGATCTTCTCGGAGATGGATTTCCCCTCCGCCTACGTCGACACCATCCAACGTGAGTCGGGGGTAAAACTCTACCCGCTGTCACACATTTCCTACGGTGAATACAGCGCCGAGAAATATGAAAAGGAAATGACCGGCAACCTCGACACCGTGGTCCGGGCGATCCAGGAGGCCGGCGCATGACCATCCAGCAAACCCTCACCACGCCACTGGCCGGCCCCGCCATCGAGTTCGCCGACGTCAGCCTGACCCTTGGCCGCACGACCATCCTCGACCAGGTCAGCTTCCGAGTGCAGCCCGGCAACGTGCATGCGTTGGTGGGCCCCAACGGCGGCGGCAAGAGTTCACTGATCAAGACCCTGCTCGGGCAAATGCCTCACCAGGGCCGCTTGAGTCTGCAATGGCCGGGCGAGCCCGGGACCATCGGCTATGTGCCACAAGCCCTGGAGTTCGACCGCGGCCTGCCGATGACGGTTGACGATTTCATGGCCGCGATGTGCCAGCGGCGTCCGGCGTTTCTCGGCATCAGCCGGCACTACAGCGTGGCCATCGGCGAAGCCCTGGAACGGGTCGGCATGCAGGACAAGCGCAAGCGCCGCATGGGGGCGCTGTCCGGCGGTGAACGCCAGCGCGTTCTGCTGGCGCAGGGCTTGATTCCCGCACCCCAGTTGCTGGTGCTCGACGAGCCGATGTCGGCCCTCGATGAAGCGGGCATCCAGGTATTCGAACGTTTGCTCGGGGACTGGCGTCAATCCGGAATCAGCGTGCTGTGGATCGAGCACGACCTGGAAGCCGTCGGCCGCCTGGCCGACCGCGTCACCGGCCTCAATCGCCGGGTGCTGTTCGACGCCACACCCAAGCAGGCCCTGACCCCGGAGCGTTTGCTGAGCCTGTTTTCCACCCATCCACGGACGAGCGGGAGCGCTGCGTGATGAGTTACGAAGCCTTTCGTTTGATGATCCAGGGCTGGGCGTCTTCCGGCTACCTGCCCGAAGCGCTCGCCTATGGGTTTGTGGTCAACGCCCTGCTTGCCGGACTGTTGATCGGCCCGGTGCTGGGAGGCCTGGGCACCCTGGTGGTGGTCAAGCGCTTTGCGTTTTTCTCCGAAGCCGTCGGCCATGCGGCGCTGACCGGCGTGGCCATTGGCATCCTGCTCGGCGAACCCTACACCGGCCCCTATGGCAGCCTGTTCGGCTACTGCCTGTTGTTCGGCATTCTGCTCAACTACCTGCGTAACCGTACCGGCCTGGCACCGGACACCCTGATCGGGGTGTTTCTCTCGGTGTCGCTGGCCATGGGCGCCAGCCTGCTCCTGATTCTGGCCGGCAAGATCAACGTGCACATTCTGGAGAACGTGCTGTTCGGCTCGGTGCTGACGGTCAACGGTAACGACCTGCTGGTGCTGGCCATCGTCGGCACGCTGGTGATGGGCCTGAGCCTGCCACTGTACAACCGCATCATGCTGGCCAGCTTCAACCCACAACTGGCGGCCGTGCGCGGGGTGGCGGTGAAGACCCTCGACTACCTGTTCGTGATCCTGGTGACGCTGATCACCGTGGCGGCCGTAAAAGTCATCGGCGCGATTCTGGTGGGCGCCCTGCTGGTGATTCCGGCCGCGGCGGCGCGCTTGTTGAGCCAGTCGCTCAAAGGCTTCTTCTGGTGCTCGGTGCTGATCGCCACCGTCAGCACCCTGTGCGGGATTCTCGCGCCGATTGTCTTCGACCTGCCGATTCCGTCCGGCGCGGCAATCATTCTGGTGGCCGGTATCGCCTTCGCCCTCGCCGCCATCGCGCGCGGTGTGGTGCCCAGCCTCAAAGGGAATATTGGATAAATGGCTTTCTCCATGCGTCAGCTGACTTTGGCCCTCGCCCTGTGCGGCCTGGCCACCGGCAACATCTTCGCCGCCGACCGCTTCGAACCGATGCGCGTGGTGGCCAGTAACGGCATCGGCAACACTGCGCTGCATACGGCCACCTCGGCCCACAAAGTGCGGGTGCTGGCCTCGTTACCCATCACCTATGGACTGGCCAACAGCCTGGTCGAAGGCAGCGAGATCACCCTGCAACGGGCGGCGCCGGCCAACCTTCCAGGCTCGCGCCAGGCCGCCTACTTCACTGGCCGCGGCGCACCCGCGCTGCACACACTGTCCCTGGACGCCGATGCCGTGATCGGCCTGCGCTCGATCTGGCCGGATGACCCGCTGTACCCCAACGCCCGGCGCAGCAATATCCGCATCGTTGAAATCGACGCGGCGCGCCCGGTCGACGGCGCGCTGCCTGGCGTGGCGCTGCAACCGGGTACCCACGATGGGCTGAACAGCCAGCCGTGGGTGGCCACCAACAACATGGGGCGAATGGCTGACGTAATCGCCGCCGACCTGGTGCGCCTGGCGCCCGAGGCCAAACCGAAGATCGAGGCCAACCTGGCCACGCTCAAGCAACGCCTGCTCAAGCTCAGCGCCGACAGCGAGGCGAGACTGGCCGAGGCCGACAACCTCAGCGTATTCAGCCTCAGCGATCACTTCGCCTACCTGATCAGCGGTCTCAATCTCGAACCGGTGGGCGTCGATGCCCGTGCCGACAACGAGTGGACGGCCGACGCCCTGCAACAGCTGAGCACTACCCTCAAGGACAATGACGTGGCACTGGTGCTGCATCATCGCCAGCCGTCGGCCGCACTGCAGGCCGCCATTACCGCCGCCGGCAGCCAGTTGCTGGTCCTGAGTACCGAAGGGGTGGACCCGGTGGCCGAGCTGTCCGGCAACATCGAGCAAGTGCTCAACGTCCTGCTCCAGAAGTCCTGAAGTCCCCCTCCTGAATACGCGGGCCCTACGGCCCGCGCTTACAAAAACCCTCAAGAAACCCAACTCAAGCCGATGCTAGTCTGCCCTGCACATAACCAGGACCGACCAGGATGGGGTCTTCACCATGAGTGACTATATTTCGCTGAACAAGGCCAACTGGGACGAGCGCGCCCCGCTCCATGCGGCTTCCAGGGACTACGCGACCCAGGCCTTCATCGACGCCGCCGATCATCTGTCGCCGGTGGTGCGTTTCGATCTGCCGTTGCTGGGAAACATCCGCGGGCTGCGCGGGGTGCACCTGCAGTGCCACATCGGCACCGATACCCTGTCGCTGGCCCGACTGGGCGCGCAGATGAGCGGGCTGGATTTTTCCCCCGCGGCCCTGGTCCAGGCGCGCTCCCTGGCCCAGCGCTGCAACACGCAGATCGACTACGTCGAAGCGGATGTCTACAACGCCACCGGCGTATTGCCCGCCGCCGCCTTCGATCTGGTCTATACCGGCATCGGTGCCTTGTGCTGGCTGCCGAGCATCGACGCCTGGGCGCGCACCGTCAGTGATTTGCTCAAGCCCGGTGGCCGCCTGTTCATTCGCGAGGGGCATCCGATGCTCTGGTCGCTGAATGAAAGCCGCGCGGACCTGCTGTCCATTGAACAGCCTTACTTCGAGCGCGAGACGCCACTGGTGTGGGATGACGACAGCACCTACGTCGATACCGATGTTCCACTCAAGGCCACGCTGACCCATGAGTGGAACCACGGTCTGGGGGAGATCATCAGCGCACTGCTGAACCACGGACTGGCCATTACCGGATTGGTCGAACATCAGAGCATTCCCTGGGACGCACTGCCGGGGCAGATGACCTGCGATGAACGGGGTGAGTACCACCTCAAGCAGGCACCGTGGCGCCTGCCGCTGAGTTACACCTTGCAGGCCGTCAAGCACGGGGCCTGATCTACCAGCGTTAAAAAGCCCGTTGAAGCGAGGATTCAACGGGCTTTTTTGTCAGCTTAATCAGTGGCGGGCGCGGGTCTTCGAACCAGGGCTCAGGCCTGGAGCGGCATGGTCAGCTCGACCCGCAAGCCATCGGGACGACTGTCGAAATGCAGGACACAGTCGCAGCGCTGGACGATGGCCTGGACAATCGCCAACCCCAGGCCACAACCGGTGCTCCCGCCGTTGCGCCAGAAGCGCTGGGTCAGGTGCTGCAGGTCGTCGTCGGCAATTCCCGGACCATGGTCGCGGACCTGGAAGCGCACCCGATTCGCGGTGGTTTCCAGGCTCAATTCCACAGGCCCCTCATCGGGCGTGTGCCGCAGCGCGTTGTCCAGCAGGTTGCGCAAGGCGGCAATCGCCAACACCGATGGCATCTGCAGCGGTGCCTGGGAGCAACCGGGCGGCACGTGCAGCTGGATACGCCGGCGATCACCGCTGGATGCATCCTGGATGGCCAGGCGGGCCACCTGCTCGGCATTGCACTGCACGCCGTCGTCGAACGACAGGCTGCCCTCGACCCGCGCCAACAGTAACAACTGCTCAAGGGTCCGATGCAGGCGATCGGCGCCCTCCTCCGCACGGGCCAGGGATTGGTCGCGGGCCGCCCCTTCGGTCATGCGCGCCACCTGCAGATGGGTCTTGATCGCCGTCAGCGGGCTGCGCAACTCATGGGCGGCATCGCCGGTCAGGCGTCGTTCCCGTTCGATGGCCTTGCCGATGCGCTGGAACAGCTGGTTCTGGGTTTCCAGCAACGGCTTCAACTCACTGGGAAATGCCTGCAATTGCAAGGGCTCCAACGAGTCGGCATTGCGCCGCATCAAGGCTTCGCGCAGACGGTTGAGCGGTGCCAGCCCCTGGCCGATCCCCAGCCACAACAGGCACAGACAGCCCAGGAGCGCCACCGCCACCGGCACCGAGGCCGCCAGCAGAATCGACATGTTCAGGGCCTCTCGCTCGATCTGTCGATCCGCCGTGGTGATCCGCACATCGCCCCGGGCCAGGGTAAAGCTGCGCCAAGGAGCACCATCGATTATCTGGTCGTGGAAGCCCATCTTCTCGGCTTCCAGCGCTTGTTCGGGATGATTGTGGCTGCGGGCCAGAATCTCGCCGCGCAACGAACTGACCTGACAGGCCATCCCCCCGGGCACGTTCAGTTGTTCGGCACTGAAATGGGTGCCCTCGCCCTTGCTCGGCACGTTAGGCAATTGCTCCAGCAGCCCGGCCACCATGCGCGCCGAGGCCACCAGGCGCTGGTCGAGGGAAAACATCATCTGGTTGCGCAGGTCACTGAGCATCCAGGCGGCAGCCAGGGCCCAGATCAGCGCAAATGCGGCGCCAAGGGTCAGGCTCAGGCGCAGGCGCAGACTCATCACTTGCTTGGCCCTGCCCCATCCGCCGGCCCCAGGCGATAGCCCAGGCCGCGCACGGTTTCGACGATACCTTTACCGAGTTTGCTGCGCAGATGGTGGATATGGACGTTCAACGCGTTGCTCTCCAACTCGTCGTTAAAACCGTACACGCTGTCCTTCAGTTGCTCGGTCGACAGCACCCGGCCGCGGTTGTGCAACAGGGCTTGCAACAGGGCTTGCTCACGACGCGAGAGGTCCACCGGCTGGCCGGCCAACAGGGTTTCCCGGCTGCTGGGGTCGTAGCTCAGGGCACCGTGCTCGATCAGGTTGACGCTGCGCCCCGCGACCCGGCGCAGCAGAGTGTGCAGGCGCGCGGCCAGTTCCCGCAGGTCGAAGGGTTTGAGCAGGTAGTCATCGGCACCGGCTTGCAGGCCGTCGACGCGGTCGGTGACCGAATCCCGGGCAGTCAGGATCAGCACCGGAATCTCCAGGCCCTGGTGGCGCAACTGCTGCAGCAGTTTCAGGCCGTCTTCGTCCGGCAGCCCGAGGTCGAGCACCATCACATCGAACTCGGCGACCTTGAGCATGGCCCGTGCCGCGGATGCCGTGGCCACGTGCTCGACGGTCAGGCCCTGAGCGGTGAGGCCGGCTACAATGCCGCTGGCAATCAGCTCATCATCTTCACAGACAAGTACGTGCATGGTGAGACCTGTAGAAAAATGTTGATTAAGAAGGCGACGGATTAAGCGGACATTATGCACCGCCTGCCGTGGCCACAAGGATAACGCGGTTAATCATCGGTTAATCGTCACCCCTCATGGTGCATCCAAATTGCACCGGTATAAGGCTTGCCCATGCGTCGTCTGTTTTTACTGTTCCTGGTTTTCTTTGCCAGCCTGGCCCAGGCTGCATCGAACCCGTTCGAGACCAAACCCGATTTCCTGCCCGTCGGCAAAGCCTTCGTTTTTACCTCCGAGCGCCTTGAGTCGGGCGAAACCCAACTGTTCTGGCAGATTGCCGACGGTTACTACCTGTACCAGAAGCGCATGAGCTTCAACGGCCTGGCCGATGCCCACAAGCCGGCATTGCCCGAGGGCGAGGCCCACAGTGACGAGTTTTTTGGCGACCAGCAGGTCTACCGCCAGGGTCTGGAGCTGAAGATCCCGGCCGGCACCAGCGGCCAGATCAAGGTCGGCTTCCAGGGCTGCGCCGATGCCGGCCTGTGTTACCCGCCACAGACCCAGGTGGTCGACCTGGGTGGTGGCGCGGCGCAAGCCAACACCTCTGAAGCGCCGGACCAGGCCCTGGCCAGCGGCCTGCAACAACACGCTCTGGGCTGGAGCCTGCTGGTGTTCTTCGGCCTCGGCCTGCTCCTGGCCTTCGCCCCTTGCTCGTTGCCGATGCTGCCGATTCTCGCCGGCCTGGTGGTCGGCAGCGGTGCCAGCGCCAAGCGCGGCTTTGCCCTGGCCGGCAGCTATGTGGTGAGCATGGCGCTGGTGTATGCCGCGCTGGGAGTACTGGCCGCGCTGCTGGGGGCCAATTTGCAGGCCCTGTTGCAGAACGCCTGGCTGCTCGGCAGTTTTGCCGTGATCTTCGTCCTGCTGTCGTTGCCGATGTTCGGCTTCTTCGAGCTGCAACTGCCGACCGCCGTGCGTGACCGCCTGGAGTACGCCAGCCGCAGACAGGGGGGCGGCAGCCTGGTCGGAGCGGGCATTCTCGGGGCTCTGTCCGGCTTGCTGGTAGGGCCGTGCATGACCGCACCACTGGCCGGCGCCCTGCTGTACATCGCCCAGAGCGGCAATGCCCTGCACGGCGGGCTGATCCTGTTCAGCATGGGCCTGGGCATCGGTTTGCCGTTGTTGCTGCTGGTGACCGTCGGCAATCGATTCCTGCCCAAGCCCGGCGCCTGGATGAACCTGCTCAAGGGCGTTTTCGGCTTCCTGTTCCTGGGCACCGCGCTGGTAATGGTGCGCCCGGTGCTGGATCCGGTCCTGTGGGTCGGGCTGTGGGGTGCGCTGTTGCTGGTCATCGCCTACAGCGCCTGGCGCCAGACCGAAGGTTTTGGTCGCGCCACCCACCTGTTCGGTGGCATGGCCCTGCTATCGGGGTTGTGGGGTAGCCTGCTGCTGATCGGTGCCGCCGGTGGTAGCGATGACGTGTTCAATCCGTTGCAGGTGTATCGCGCGCCAACCTCCAGCGCGATCGCTGCACCGACCGCCCACGATGCCTTCATCACCATCAAGGAACCCGCCGAACTGCAACGCCAACTCGATGATGCCCGCGCCCAGGGTCAATGGGTGCTGCTGGACTACTATGCCGACTGGTGCGTGTCCTGCAAGATCATGGAGAAACAGGTGTTCGGCAAACCCCAGGTCATGGAGGCCCTCAAGGAGGTGCGCCTGCTGCGCCTGGACGTGACCGCCGACAACGCCGCCAGCCGCGAACTGCTCGCTCGCTACAAAGTACCGGGGCCACCGAGCCTGTTGTGGGTTGGTGCCGATGGCGAAGAGCGTCGCAGCCAGCGTATTACCGGTGAGGTGGATGCCGCCGGTTTCCTGCAACGCTGGAACATCACCCGGGACGCGCGCTGATGTTGACCTTCACCCTCGGCACCTTTGCCATCGCCCTCAACCACCTGCTGCTGATCAGTGCCCTGGCACTGGCGACCTTTGTCGGTTGGCGGGTGGCCAAGCGGGGCGGTGACAACCCCGAATCGGTGCTGTTCGGCCTGTTCATGCTCGGCACACTGGCGGCGCGGCTGGCTTTTGTCGCGTGGTACTGGCCCCACTACCGCAACGATCCCTGGCAGATCATCGACCTGCGCGACGGCGGTTTCCTCGCCTGGCCGGGGGTGATCGTGCTGTTGCTGGCCGCCGTGTATCGCGGCTGGCGGCGGCCCGGGCTTCGGCGCCCGATGGGTTTTGGCGTCGCCAGCGGCCTGGCGTTCTGGCTGCTGGCAAGCCTGTCGCTGAGCATCTACGAACAAGGCACACGCCTGCCGGACATCACCCTGCGCAACGCCGCCGGGGAAACCCTGCAACTGACCGACTACCAGGGCGGTCCGCTGGTAATCAACCTGTGGGCCACCTGGTGCCCACCCTGTCGCCGGGAAATGCCGGTGCTGGAACACGCCCAGCAGCAACGCCCGGACCTGACCTTCCTGTTCGTCAATCAGGGCGAAAGCATGCAGAGCGTCGCCACCTTTCTCGAGACCCAGGGCCTGAGCCTGAGCAACATGCTGTTCGACCGCGGCGGCCGCCTGGGCCAGGCCGTGGGCTCCATGGCCCTGCCGACCACGCTGTTCTATAGCCCGGACGGACGCCTGCTGAGCAGCCATCTGGGCGAACTGTCGAACGCCAGCCTGGCCCACGCCCTGGAGGCCTTCGAGCCCGTCACCCCTGCCGCAGCACCCGCCACTTCTGTAAGGAAACTGCCATGCCCCGCCTCCGCCACCTGCTGACGCTGACCCTGGGCACTGCCCTGTTGCACCTGCCGTTGGTGCAGGCCGAAGAACTGCCCGCCGCGATCAAACAGATCGAAGCCAAGGGTGCAAAAATCATCGGTACCTTCGATGCCCCCGACGGCCTGCGCGGGTATGCCGCGCAGTACCAGAACCGCGGCATGGCCCTGTACCTGACACCCGATGGCAAACACGTGTTGCTGGGCAACTTGTATGACGCGGACGGCAAGGACCTGAGCGCCGAGCCGCTGCAAAAACTGGTGTACGCACCGATGGCCAAGGAAGTCTGGGCCAAGTTCGAAACCAGCCACTGGATTCAGGACGGCAACAAAGATGCACCGCGCGTGGTCTACCTGTTCAGTGACCCTAACTGCCCGTACTGCACGCTGTTCTGGGAGCAGGCACGGCCTTGGGTGAAGTCCGGCAAGGTGCAGTTGCGACACATCATGGTCGGTATCATCCGCGAAGACAGCCCAGGCAAATCCGCCGCCCTGCTGGCCAGCAAAGACCCAGGCAAGGCCTTGGACGCCCACGAAAAGGCCGGCAAACAAAGCACCCTCAAGGCACTGAAAACCATCCCGGCAGACGTCCAGGCCAAGCTCGACGCCAACTTGAAGTTGATGGACGAACTCGAACTGTCCGCCACCCCGGCGATTTTCTACCTGGACGCCAAGGGCGAACTGCAACAGCAACAAGGCGCACCGTCGCCGGAAAAACTGGCCGCGATACTCGGGCCGAAGTAACCCCCACGTGACCCGTGGCGCAAGTCGCGACATCGCTGAGTGCACCTGTTACGTCAACACAGATTCACTCAGTGATGATCGCTTCAATTGGACTAGACCGGGCTGGGCTCCCTGATGCGCCATGTAGTCAGCGAATCAATAGATCCGTGACTGGAAGTTCGTATATCAATGCGAGCGATGGTATCGCCCTCGGGTATTCTTGACTCTACCCAGGCAGGAGGGGTTATCTCCTGAGTCTCCAGCAACGTTCCGTGTGCATCAAAGAAAGAAAAGCTAGCGGCGGCTGCGCCAGTACCTGAAAAACCGAACCTGACCCTTGTGCATTCGTACTTGAAATGCATGGATGCCAACTGAGATCCACCCCCACCACAATGCACCGTGAGCGCGCGGCCTTCCACCATGCCTTCCTGATGCTCGCCTGCGCCTCTAACTTGATGAAGTCCAATGTATGAATCTGAGCCCGCGACCGTTTCAAACATCAATAGATTTGTATCGATAACCGTGCCAGGGCCTCCAAACTCTTTGCGGGGATAAGTCTCAAAATCATCAAACTCGCTTAGCTGCGCCTCCACCCGTAGCATTGCAGACGTAGCTGGACGAAACAGGTGGGCGTTTTCCGGGAGCGGAACTGCGGATACAGGATCGGGGATGGGAACGGGCGGTACTGGAACGCAACCACTGAAAATAACCGCGCTCTCAGAGCTTAGCCGTGACCTGTCAAGACGCCTTGTCAGCCAGCCCCGGGGTAGTTTGAACTCAAAAACATGATCGATTTTGGCCTCAGCTACGGTTACAACGTGATCATAAGCCAACCAAATGACTGGCATCGGCGGCTCTGAGTCTTGCCCACCTACCCCGACGAACAGCCGCTGCCCCGCCTGGATAAAGGGCCACGCCTTCATTGTGACGGTTTCATCGCCAGTGAACCTGTGCATATCCAGTTGCACGGTGAAATCGATGACTTCAGCGTGAACAAACTTGGGCAACGAGCTTTTCAAGTCCTCATTCCTGAGGGGCTCTATGGTCAACTCCAGGACAACCGATTCCTTGAGTTGACCACCCACCGTAGCGGTGTACCAGATCAACACAGAGTGCCCAATACAGGCACCCACCCATTGCCAGGGAACATCGATGTCGACAGTACCGCTGGCGCTGCCCTCTTTTTCAATCGGGCTAAACGTCGGTTCAGCCTGACCCTTGATTGCCCAATGCAATGTGATCGTGGTTTCTTCCATTCCCTCAAAGGCGATGGTCGCTACAGTGCCTTCAATGGCACCAATGGGGTACAGAGTGTTGTCGTCCTGTGCATGCTTTATGGTCGCTGCCGGCAATGTATTTACGCCAGCAACCGCAAGTGTTTGTGGAGTCATGATGAGCCCTCTTGCCTAGCGATGAGTACCGTCAGACCTGAACCGGAAGGCTCAGGGTCGCGGTTAGCTAAGCTCCCGGCAGGAGATAATCGCAACTGTCAGAACTGACAGGTGCCGAGGAAAAATCTGAAATATCCGACCACCGGTCTGTGAAGACTCGCGCTCCATATCGGTGTTCATGAACGCTTATCGCCCCTTCACGTCCATCGGCATCTTCTTATCGTCTTCAATCAAGTTGTAGCGATAGACCCGACCCGCTTGCTTCTCGAACGCAAAGTCATGGCCTGGAATCAAGTGTACTTTTTTCGTCGGTTTGCAATCTTCTTCGTTACTGGCGGCGCAGTCCTTGAACGAGTCGATGATAACTACGCTATTGCCATTATTTTTCAACTGGTAGCGACCAGCAGTGTTGTCTATTTTTGTATCAAAACGGGTTGTGGCCGGGCGAACAAAAAACACCATGCCATAACCGGCCATTACGTTGAAACCGGCAGACATGCTCTTTTCATAGGACTCTCGCTCACTTTCGGCGACGGCGAATTTATCTTCTTTTTCAGGTACAACCGGCAAAAAGCGGACCCGGAAATATCGCTCCTTGCTACGATCGCCGGTATACAACAGACGGGTGCCTTGAGTGCCCTTGGCGGGCACGATCAATCGGGCCGGACTGGCAACCAGGCCATCGCGAGCACTGCCTTCGACGGTCTTCAAGGGCTCCTCTCGGGACTTACCGTTCTTCTCGTAAAAAATCTCCTTGATCTCGATTTTCACGAATGCTGTTGATGTGCCGCCGTTATGAATACGTTTTAGATAACTACTTTGATTACTTTTCATAAAGTCATAAAAGGAACCAATTTGCAGGCTCGGGCCTGCGTGAGCGCTCAGGCTGAACATCAATGTGCAAAGCAACGTACAAAAAAATTTCATGTGATGAACCTCGTGCTGGAGACTGGCCTGATTAAGCCTCAGGCCGTGCTACTGCCATTAAATGTCTGAATCAAAGGTGACATAGACAATTCCGCGATAACTGCTGTCGCCTTGCATATCCTTCACTGAGTCTGGTTGCACCTCGAAGTGCAAAAGACTGGGTTGCCCAGTTGGCGAGCCTATCAGTTTTAGATATTGCAAACCGGTGCCGGCCACTGTCAGCGGACGCCGCGATATTGGCTGATTCATATTATCGACCCACGGAGGTGGCAGACTGACACTCATCTCGACCGGCACCTGATGGGATCCATTGCTAATTGCACAGGTATCACCCAAAAAACGCTCACACGTAAGTTCCATCTTGAACGGTGCATTGCTCAATATGGAAAAACGCAGGTCTCCCAGTAACTTCTCCTCTTTGCGACCGTTAGTGATCCAGTCCATCCATCCGCCCCTGGGGGCCAGAACAACCCTGTCGGAGGACATCACGACCTTGACGTCTTGTTTCACTGCCAGGTTCAGGTTGAATGTCATGGAAGAATCACTGGCATTAAAATTACCCATGTTCAAGTCGCTGGGTATTGTGTAGGTATACGACCCTACATAGTTTCCACTGATCAGTTTTTCCGGGCGAACGGCGCGTAACTCATAATCTACATCGAGCCTGTCTAAAGTCATCCACGGAATTGCAAATCGTGCGGTTCTTGGACCACAGGTGCTGGCCACTTCAGAGATTTTCCAGAAAGTTGTGTAGTCCGTTCCATTTGGATCAGCACCATCAGAAATCACTGAAAAACAGGGGGCAATCGCATTAGCCCATGAAGGCCTCCAAAGAGTGACATGGTATTCGTGAGGCGCGGCACCCGGTGGTCGCCCCGTCAACGCTTGTGCAGTGTCACTCAAGCGATAACGGGTTCCTGCACCGGCAATTCGGATTTCGATCTCTGCGGTTTCGCCAGGAATACTTTCATGGGCGACATTAAATCTGCGCCATGTCGCTGGAAAATGAAAAGGCAGGTTGCCATTCTGCGGAATAGCCCCAGACGACTGAAAAGTAATATTAAACGTATTACTTCGAATACGATTGCTCGCGCATTGGCCCGGGTATTCCAGACAAAATCCGGTAACTGGGGTGTTATTAATAATTTCAGCACTGGCCGGATTACTCGGGTCCGGCTTTATTTCTGCCTCTACGTTCAATGTGGCGGCATGGGCAGCCCCCAGATAAACCCCGCAAAGCATCCCCGCCAATACAAGGCGATTCATTAACTTGTTCATTTGACCTTCCTGTGTACGCCATATTCAGACCGCTGTTGTATAAGTGCCCTTCAACTGGCTTTCTCAGACTTATAAGCAGCTTCGGCTAATGTGTCTGGATGACACTTTAGATCGCCTACCATCAGCACATCATTCTCTCGGCGCTGGGAGGTGGGATCGAGCCTGAACTGGCATAACAACTGACTGTCGTGCCGCACTTCAAGCGTAGGTGACTTTTCACTAAGTTCCATGGAAAAGAACCCATCGACTTCGCTGACGCCACGACTGGCATGGTTGATCACATGGTGGCCTTTCAGCGGCTTCCCATTGGCATCCACCAAGCGGCCCATGACTGTCACAGTCTTCAGAATGCGTACCTGACGATAGTCCACACCACCCTTGTTCAAGTGATAGGTGGTACGCGCCGGCTGGATAGTCGCCGCGGGTACATCCGTCCCGTTGAAATCGAAGTTCACGGTGCCGTTCTTGTAGGCCGACACCGGAATGAAATTGCGACCTGCCCGCAGCGTAGAGTGGGTGCCGGAGAAGTCGTCGGCGCGTAACTGGATATCATCCACGTCACTCTCAACATCAACGATCATGCCCGCCTCGCGAGTTGTGGCCTGGCTGCTGAGTACTACGTTTGTTCCACTGACCGCCAGAGTACTGTCCAGATTCAACCCACCGGTGACGCCCCCGTTGAAGGAAGAGCGCTGCGCATGCATAGAGCCGTTGACCTGGTCAGTCTTGAAGTCGACCGTGCCCGCAAGGCCGGCCCCGTATACATCTCTGCTTGCGGTGGCGGATACGCTTTGCAATACGTGATCCTTGAGGTCCCGACGATAGGTGACGGACGCATTGGCATCCCGCCCACCGTCACGCGATGTACGCTGACCGATGCTACCGGACACCTGGTGACCGTCTGAACCCAGTGCCAGGCGCAGACTGATATCGATCCCGCGATTACGCTGGTCGGCAGTACCCACGGTACCCGGCCGGTCGAACACGGCCACGCGCCAGTCGGCAGCATTGCCAAACAACTGTGCATTACGGGTCCAACTCAAATCGATGCCCATACCTTCGGAATAACCCTGGCTTTGAGAGACTTGTGCACTGACCGAACTCCTGCTGCTCAGGCGTTGGCTCATCGACAGAGACGTGTTGCTGGTTTGCCCGTTGTACGTATTGCGTTGGCGGATGTGCGTTCCGTCCGGCAGCGTTTCATAAGTGTTGCGTGTGTCCAGCCAACTGCGCTGGTGGCGCAATACCAGACTCCCACCGTTGTAGTGATGCACGCCCTGCACTTCCACGCCCGTGCCTTCGCCCTTGGTCTGGGACAAGCTGCTGAAGACGGAGGTCTTGTCGCTCACCGTCAACTCGGCGGAAGTGCCCATCTGCATCTGCTCCTTGACCTGTCGGGCGGACACGCCCAGGACCACTCGTGGGTGCAGCAGAAAATTGAAGGCTGCACCTGCCGTCAGATCGCCGTCATCGCGTTCTTGCCAATTGCTGAGCAACTTGCTTTCGCGACCGGCAAACAGGTTGTAACGCCAGCGATTTTCCGGGTTACGCCAGTTGGTGGGCTTGTAAATAAGCTCTTGGTTGGTGGAAATCACTTGACCGTCTTCGATCAAGCGAACTTCCACTTCGTAGATGCCGCCCGGTAACGGACGCGTGTCCAGAGTCTGAAGGCCGCTGGCCACCTGCTGACTGTTGATCAGCACGCCATTGCGATAAATCTCCACCATTGCCTGTCGATTGGCGGTCACCGAAATCGGATAGAGGCTCGGCTTAGGGTCGTCGACTGCCAGGCTGTCGGAACTGCCGTACATCATGCCCAACACTGTATCGGGGCCGGCGCCGATTGTCCGCGCTGACCGAGTCAAACCCTGGGCACTGGGCGTAAAGTACCCGGCACGAAAGAAGCTGCCTTCCAGTTCCCGCTGGGCATGCAACTCGTGAACCGCGTGCTTGATGCCAGTGTCTACCCCGGACATGCGCGACAGTTGGGCGTTGAACGTGTTTGTCCAGTTGCCCAGGCTCGCGCTTGCCTCCAGGCCATAACGACCGGCCGCGTTCTGCTCCTGGCCACCGCTGATGTTCAATTGATTGCGGACAATCAACCCGACGCTGCCGCCTTCCGGTTGATCGTGAAACTGTCGGGTTTGCGGGTCGCGCTCGGCATTGGCCGTTACCAACGACACCATGGAGTCTGCAAGACTGTAGTGAACAGACTGCAACTGCCGAGGGCAGGCACTTTTGCACGATCCCAGCGCCACGCCCTGGGTCAAGAACGCAGACCACTCATCACGTTCGGCCGAAGTCAGGTCGCTGTTGCGGGTATCGGAAAAATTGATCAACGTGACCCGTTCATCTCGGGTCAACAGGATCATGGCCTCACCCAAAAACTGTTGGTCGACTTCGACGCGGACCGCCAATGGCACGTCAAAAAAGAATTCATGAAACTCCGCGGGCAAGCCTTCAGCCTGTTGCAATAAACTGACGGATTTATCCGCAGGTTTGGATTCACTGGCAAGCGCACCCGCGCAAATAATCAGCGCAAGCGCTCCTGCGATAGGAGTCTTCGAAAACATGGAAATACTTCTCAAGTTAGCGCTTGCATGTGCAAGGAAGAATGCGGCCGGCTTAGAGCGCCGGCCACAGAAACAACGAACTGACTGTTATAACTTACTCAGCATTATGGTGCGTCGAACATCACTTTAACGAAGCCGCGGTAGTTACCTTCAGCGTAGCCTCCGCCTGGTGCAACCGGGGTGATTACCAACGGCGATCGAATTTCAGTTGTCGCACCATCTTCGCCAACAACTTCTACAGGGGTACCGACAGTAGTCAGCGCCGCACCGTTAAAACTTACATTCAAGTTAATTTTTTTACTGGCATTTTTGACATCCACAATCTCCGCAGCCTCCATAAGAGTCGCCTCAATAGCAGGGGCAGTACCAGTACCAACGGAACTCTTGACCTTGAACATGCGAGTAATACCTTCCAACTGCGACGTCGCCTGATTCCAAAGCAGGCGCTGCTCGTCGCGAATGGTGCTCATGTCTTCCGGCTGCACATAAAAATCGGCGCCCGGAATATCAGCAATGACAGTAATATCATGCTGCTGAGGAACAGCCAGTGCCGCCGAAGAAGCCAAAGCCAAAGCCAGCGCAGAGGTAGACATTGCAACTTTCTTGAACATTAAATTCACCTTTAAATAGCTAAGTAAAAGTGCAAGCTTCAGCCAAGCGACGAAAGTCCAGCACCGGGTTTTCATGCCAACCAAGAGAGCTGGCATTGCATTTCAAACGGGGCGCATCTTCGTGCTTTCTGAAGGACCGGTATGCAAGACCTATCCGATCATCTTGTAGGACTTATCCTTCACCATGAAGGGGAACCTTCCACCTGCCGCTTACTCCTTGTAGGTATTTTCGCTGCAAATACAGGGGAGAGCATTTGGCTGACAGGATCAAAATAAGGGTATTGGTGTTATCAAGTACAAGGAGGATCAGGGTTCGAAAACCGAAGCTCACCTAGAGATGGGTGGCAGGAGCGAAGGGAGCATCTGCGTACGGGCAGATCGAGGGGGGGCGTGGCATTCGTTGCGTCAGTTAAGCCGAAAACACACAGTGGGTTGAAAGAAGGACTGTACGACTGTCACCGATTGACAAGGCATGCAACGCAACAGACCCCAAGCACAAAAAGTCCCGATGCTTGTGCATCGGGACGGGGTCAATCGCGCAAAACCAACCGCGTTAAACGGTTACTGCCTGTGCTTTAAAGGAATGCCGATGGGGGGGTAGGTTGTACATTCTTTTTCTGATTTATTACCGGAAGCATCCTCAGCCTCTACACAGATCTGATAGCGCTTCCCTGACTCCATCTCGGTAATAGAAAATGCCGTCTCTTCCGTGGTTCCCTTATGGTCACCATCCAGATAAACATGGTATTTAATACGTCCGGAAGAGTCATACGCCGGATCCCAGAGGACTTGCACGCTAAGATCAGTGGTTCTCAAGTTTGATATTTCAGTGGGCGGGGTAAGGTCATCGAAGCTGAGGGTCAGTGTAACCCGATCCGATTCGTTGTACTGATCATCAATCGTACAAACGCTATACAGGTAAGTGCGCCCCTCCTCCGGAGTTAAATCCCTATAAGCAGTATCTTCCGTTTCCTCCAATACTACTTCATCTCGCCGAACCCTATATAAAACCTCGCCACCATCGACCTCCCCCGGCGGCCCCCAATGCAACAAGACCGAATTGGTGGTATGTTCAAACTTCCCTAAACTCCCAGGCTTGGTCGGACGATTTCTCAATGTCTCTACACTTACTGTAGTCAGACTATAAGTTGGAGGCCTATTTCTATCTTGGAACTGAAAAATGTTTGTCCTACCTGGCGTCAACCCAGTAAATGTATACTCAGTGGCGGGGAGTGAAATCGTGTGTGTTTTACCTTCGAAATATATCCAAAGCCCTCCATGAGTCCAGGGAAACGTTAAGGTGACCGCCGTTCTTGTCACATCACGAAAGCCAACTGGATAAGGTGGTTGAGCCTTGACAGTGCTAGAAACTTTATTTAGATCACCCATAATATAGACACCTTGATTTACATATTGATTTTGTGTGGCCCGCAGCAACATCTAATCAGATCAACATTAAAAAATAACCTATCAAATCTGATAGTATTAAAAAAAACCATTACCAGCCGCATTTTGATAGAACCTACTTATCTATACAAAACTACAAACCCAACCACAGCAACACGCATACACTCCCGAACAACAGTAAGCGCTCCATACGCGCCTGCTCGAGGGCTATCGTGGCTACGTCATGACCGATGATTATGCCGTTTACAACGCACTGGGCGCCCAAGACTGGAGTTGAGCGTTTAGGCTGCTGGGCCCATGCGCGTCACAAATTCGTTGAAGCACAGAAAGTGCAGCCCAAAGGTAAAACGGGGCGCGCGGATATCGCGCTGAACCTGATCAACAAGCTTTACGGCATCGAACGCGACCTGAAGGCCTGCGGTGACGCTGAACGTAAAAACGGCCGTCACGAACAAAGCCTACCGGTGCTGGCTCAGTTGAAAAGCTGGATCGAAAAGACGCAGCCGCAGGTCACCGCGCACAATGCCTTGGGCAAAGCCATCAGTTATATCTGGCAAGCAACTGGAGCAAACTTGAATGGTACGTCGAAGAAGGCTACTTGCCGATCGACAACAACGCGGCCGAACGTGCGATCCGCCCATTGGTGATCGGAAGAAAGAACTGGCTGTTTAGCGACACGCCCAGGGGCGCGACGGCCAATGCTCAACTTTATAGCCTGGTCGAGACTGCCAAAGCCAACAGCCAAGAGCCCTATGCGTGGCTGCGCCACGCATTAGAGCGCCTACCGCTGGCGACCTCGATTGAAGATTACGAAGCGCTGCTCCCGTGGAACTGCTCACCCGCATCGTCTAGCTGAGCGCTCCACCATTAAGGTTGGTGGGGTTTATGGAGTGCTTACGGTCTATTTGATGAAGGCTGAACTCAAAACACTCTGGACACCGAGTACTGCTTGGGCCTGGAGAACGGCCTGGAAACAATGGCTGCGCCATGCTCATCAAAGCGAAATACCGGCTCTGATCCAGTTTGCCAAACGGCTAAAGGGTTACTGGCGGGGCATCGTCAGCCGGGTTCGCTGGCCGATGCACACGGGGCAGTTGGAAGGAATAAACAATCGAATAAAGGTCATCAAGCGGATGGCGTACGGTTACCGGGATAGCGAGTTCTTTTTCATGAGGATCAAGAGCGTCTTTCCCGGTTATCCGTGCTGAACCAAAAAAAAGCCCTGATGCACTGGCATAAGGGCTGGATGAAAGAGAAAACGCCCATAACACAGGAGTGTTACAGTTTCCTTCGAACAGAAACAACCGTCACCGGATAATCTATCGCCACCCGACCAGATTCGTTGCCACTTTGACCAATCGCCGTTACGCCAAAGTTATATCTCTCACTCCCGTCCAGGTCGGTAAGAACAATCTCGGTATCTGTTGTTCTAGCCAGTACATCACCGGGACCCTTATCAACGTCATAAAAAACAATATGGGAGCTGTCGAACGACGCTTCCCAGCTCAACTTAACACTAAGCTCAGAAAACTCTAACTCAGATGGATCAGTGGGCGCAGTGAAATCCTCGAAATAAATCTCGATACAACGCGGCTCCGAATAATGAAACTCATCATCAAACGTACGAATACAGTACAAATGATTACGCCCTTGCTGAGGGTCTGTATCTGTATAGGGAGGAGCGGAGGGGTTTTCTAGTAAGTCCCCATCTCGACGTATCTCATAACGTGGTATACCTCCATCAACGATGCCATCATCCCAGAAGAAAGAAACCTGCTCGGCTGTCTGACCGAACTCCCGGAAGAACGTCGGCGGGATCGGCGTTCCTCTAACTGCTGTCCGCGCTATGATCAATACAGGCAATGTAGTTTTATTGTCCGCCGTTTTCCCGCTCAAAAAATAACTGTATTCCGTGTTCGACTTGAGTGACGAGTGACGAGTGACGAGTGACGAGTGAGTAAAATTATTGTCCGGCCCCTGGTAAAGCGGAACATCAGAATTTTCACCAGCAGGAGTCAGCCAATACTCCACCAAACCTTCGCGCGTCTCCCATGATAACGCTATCGAATGTTTCGCCACATGCTCAATCTATACTTAAGACTTGAATTATCAAAATTCGCAGTATTCATCGCAGGCCTCAACTAATGAAATCCAATGGATATATTTCCTACAACGCAAGCACTTCACACCTGTATTCCCCCATAAAAAACCAACTGAGTATACTGGTAGAACTGCTAGTTGCTTTTTAGGCAGTCGTATTCAAGGCGAAATATCCATCCCACATGGACCGAACGGTTGAGCTTTTCAAAAACAGACATCTTCGGCAAATCCGCCGCGCGGTTGGCCAGCAAGGACCAAGGCGCTGAAAGGCATCCCGGCTGACATGCGGACCAACTTCAACGCCGACTTGAAGTAGATGAACGAACTTGAACTGTCCGCCACCCCAACGCCTTGCTATCTGGATGCCAAGTGCGTACTGCAACCGCAACAAGGCACGCCAACTCCGACAAAAAACACATACCCAGCGATGGTTGTAGACGACAAGCGCCCTGCAGGTACGAACTTGACCGCGATGAACCTGAACACTCTTCTGCATATCAGTTCACTCACCATGGGGATGACAACCCGGCCAGCACGCACCTACAGCCAGGGCCGTCAACGATTGGCCAGGAATGCCAGCAACGCTTCAGTGACGAATTGCGGGTTTTCCAGATTGGAGATGTGCCCCGCCTCAGGCACCCATTGGTAAGGGCAACCGATCAACTCGGCCATTTCCATGGTTTCTGAAGGCGGCCTTGGCGTGTCCTGCTCACCGCACATCAACAGCGTCGTATCCGGGTTCAATTGATTCAGGCACGCCAGCCTATCCTCACGACCAAAGGTGATACGCCCCATTGGCACGATGCTCTTGCGCAACCGCTCCGCTGGCAGCGAGGCCAATGAGTCGCGCAACTGTCGATAAAGCGCTGATTGCGGGTCGATTCCCGGCCGGAAGAAGATTGGCACCACGATATCGAGAACCTGCGGTGTAATTGCACCCGCCTCCTCGATCTGATTGAGCAGTGAGAAGTAGTACTGCCGAGTGGCTTCGGGCTCAGCCCCCAGGTACGTGTCCATCAGTACCAGGGCACTGATGCGTTGCGGGTGGGACAGGGCCAGGCGCGCGCCCCACATTCCACCAACTGAAAGACCAACCAGTGCGACACGCTCAATGCCCAGGTGATCGAGTAATGCCAGTGCCTGGCGTGCCAGGTCATTGAGTGAAGCGGTACCCTGCGGCAGCGCCCCGGACTCCCCATGCCCCCACAAATCCAGGGCAATCACCCGATAGTGTGGAGACAACGCAGCAATCTGTGGCGCCCACATGGTGTGGTCCCACAAGTAACTTCCAGCCAGGAGCACGGCAGGGCCAGTGCCCTGATCAATATAGTGAAGGGGCTCACCCTCAATAGTAACGAAAGGCATCCTGTATCTCCTGCGTAGACTCTGTCGAAAAAAATGCCCGCAGAGACTGTCCCGCCCGGGCACCTCCGTCAATTCAAGCCTTAACAGTAAATATTACAGAGCCCCCGACAACAGAAACCGCGACTCTAGACAAACCGGCATCTCCAGTAATGACCTATATCGAACTCACACCCAGCCTACACGCCATGATCTCCCCCCGCTTTTACAGCCTGCGCTTACCGTCGAACTTGGCGCAAGCTTAACGCTGCTTGACCACTCAATGGTTCGACTGCCTTGACAACTCGCCTGAAACACCGGCCGCAAACTAATCCTTCGCTGCATTCCAACGCAGCAAAACAACACTAACAAACTGTAAAACACCTACAAAGACTTCCACCGATAAAAATACTACTTTCAGGACTTCAAGACCCCATTGAAAGTAGAGCTCAAACAATGAACATCATCAGCGACTACACGCGTGACTTTGAACGCAGCGCCAACATCACCGAACTTAGAATATCTGCAAAAATTGCCGAGGCAAATTGGGCTGGCACCGATGACAAGGTATATGTAAGCATGGGCCACCACAATAACTTCCAGTTGTTTTCCGACGCCCCCAGGGTGGGTGAAATCATTAGTGTCGATGTTGATATTCCCCGCCTCTTCGGAAGACCCAGCATCCATATCAGCGAACTGCAAAACATCTCCCTGCACCAAATACCGATTGCTCACCCCATCGCCAGCGACAACTGGGAGCTAGACTCGCTGATACTGATCGCCAATGGCGTTTTCACTAACCGCTCCTTCAAAAAAATTCATCAATGGTTGCATGCCTCTTCCTCGCATTTGCAGCAAGTTTGGGCTGGACATATCAGTTGGTCAGACTGGAGCAACTCCGACAATCGCCCCCTCGATATCAACACCCAAACCTATCCCGTGCGCTGGATGCCCTGGATCGGCGACATCAAATCTTGGCGAACCTACGATCCCTCGACCCTCGAAGGCACAGGCCAACTGGTCGGCATGGTCGATGGAAAGCTGATGGGCGAATTGTTGAAAGACCGACAGACAGAAATACTAACGCCGAATACTCCCAGCGATAGTTACACCTGGGTGTATACCCCAGAGGGTGCAATTATCTACAGGCGCTGGAAACATGAGTCGCGAAACGACTACATCAGGCATAGCCAACTGGGCAGTGGACGACCGGTCATCTGCGCAGGCGAATTCAGAATAGAGAGTGCCAATGATGGTATTGCCTTGCGAGACGTTATCGCCAGCGTCAATGACGCCTCCGGCCACTATCAACCCGATGGCGGAGTGTGTTTGAGGTACGTTGAGGAAAAGCTCAACGGATTAGGCATCAATACCGATGAAACCCGTTGGTACTTCAGACAAAAATAAGTCCTCTGCAACGACTTCGCGGCAGATCGGGTAGCGCCCCAACCTGCCGCGAACAGGCCGTCGATGTGCTCAAGCGCAGGCTTGGTAAGCAAGGGGCAACCAGGGCGCAATTGCCCCAGGTGAACGGATCCAGACGAAGGAGCCGGCGCCATAACTCAAGGCACATCAGTGTGAGCTCGTCGGCGAAAGCCAAACGTAATTAATTCTTTATGCTAATTGACAATTATTATCATTAAGCCTAGCTTGTCGCTCAATGCGTAGGACGGATCCGAAGCGCTGGTCGTCCCACTAACTTTTGCAGCGAGGTGACTTCCATGGCGCAATCCGTTTCCACAAGCAGCTGCGACTCATCCTTACTCCAGGCGTTCGTAGACAACCGGCCGATGCTGGTGAAAACCGCGGCGCGCATTACGGGTTGCCGGTCCCGTGCCGAAGACGTTGTGCAAGACGCTTTCTTCCGCTTGCAATCGGCGCCCCAGATCACCTCTTCGTTCAAGGCCCAGCTCAGCTACCTGTTTCAGATCGTGCGCAACCTGGCGATCGATCACTACCGCAAACAGGCCCTGGAGCAGAAGTACTCGGGCAGTGAAGAGGAAGGCTTGAATGTGGTCATCCAGGGCGCCTCACCGGAAACCTCGCACATCAACTTCCGTGTCCTGGAAAACATCGCCGACGCCCTTGGCGAATTGCCCAGCCGTACCCGCTACGCCTTCGAGATGTATCGCCTGCATGGCATGCCACAGAAAGACATCGCCAAGGAACTGGAGGTCTCGCCGACCCTGGTGAACTTCATGATCCGCGATGCACTGGTGCACTGTCGCAAGGTTTCGGACACCCTCAGCGATACCTTCGCCCGCCGCTGATTTCAGCCCTGGGGCACTGCGACGAGCGCAATCTTGTAAGGCTGGAAAATCTTCAGCATCTGGCCATTATCCCGCAGCCCCTGCAACATCCTGCCGAACGCTTCGCCACTGATCGGAGCCTGCGGACGGATCAGGGCGTAATGGTGATACACCTGATCGACCCGCTCGGACACCAGCAAGTGGGGGGCGACCTGCTCGTTGCGCAGCACGTAGTCGCTCAAGAACGAACGAGTGACCAGGGCGATGTCGGCACGACCGCGCAGCACCATCAGCAGGTTGCTGTCGTGGGAATATGTCAGCGTCACGTTGTAGTGGCTGGCGAGGTAGCGGGTGTCGGAATTGAAGTCGGCAAAGGCATAGTGATAGCCGTTGAACAGCGCGAGCCGTTTGTCCTGCAGGTTGGAAAAATAGCTTTGTTCGCGCTCAGGAAGCTGTTGCGAGACAAAAACCTCCGCATCCTCCAGGCCCATGTCGACGGCCGTGTGCGGGACGTCTTTCCAGCCCCACTGGGGATTCTCGAAGATAGCCACGTCGATCCGGCCCTGCTTGAAGTCACCGAAACGGCGCGGAATGGAGGTGGGTACCTGGACAAATTGATAGTCGCTCTGCAACTGGTTAAGGGCGACGATCAATTGCGCGAGAAGTCCGGAATCGGCACCGGTTTCCGGGCGAATGGTGTAGGGCGGGAAATGCGCCGCGCCGATGCGCACCAGTTGTGCGGCCGAACTCGGCGCTACCGACAGCACACCCAGCGCCATCAACAACATCCGCGAAGCCATCCGAACTGGCGAATACATCAACCCACACCACCCCTGAAAATAGACCCACCCGGATTAAGCTAGGCGGTTTCGCCCACTAAGACAACGCGACGGGGCTATTTAATGCGTTTTGCCCAAATCGTCATGCTTGCGTCAGCACCAGGATCAGCGCTTCATCGGCCAACTGATCGAGGCTCATGCTGCCATCGGGCCGAAACCAGGTAGTGGTCCAGGACAATGCACCGGTGAGGAAACGACGGGTGATGAACAGGTCTCCGCGAATCAGGCCCGCGTCCTTGGCTTCCCCCAGTACCTGCAGCCAGAGCTGCTCGTAAATGTCGCGCAGCGCCAGCACCTGGGCCTGCCCGCTTTCGGACAATGAGCGCCATTCGTAGACCAGCACCGCCATTGCCTCGCCGCTGCCGCCCATGATCGACTGCAACTCGCAGCGGATCAGCGCCAATACCCGCTCGCGCACGCTGGTGGCCTGCGCCAGTTCGGCGCGCATCAACGCGGTGTTGTAGCGAATGGTTTCCTCCATCACCGAACGCAGGATCTCGTCCTTGCTCTTGAAGTGATGAAAAATACTACCGGACTGAATCCCCACCGCACTGGCCAGGTCGCGCACAGTGGTGCGCTCATAGCCCTTGTTGCGAAACAGGTGGGCCGCCATTTGCAGCAGTTTGCCGCGAGCACTGTCCGGATCGGTCAGTTGCCCGTTGTCGACCAACTCGCGCATTACCAGCAGAGCTTTTTGCTCGTCCACCCATTCTCTCCTACAGTCGCTCGAACCCAGTGCACACACCACAAATGCCGTGGCTGGCGCGGGCAATTTAAGCCGCCGAAGGAAACCAAGCAAGCGCTCGGGTAAAAGTCCTCCTCGGGATTTACAAACCAAGCGCTTGCTTGGTAGTCTCGAAACACTTCTGTCGGAGGCTTGCCATGAACAAGACGGTTCGTATCGGATGCGCCAGTGCCTTTTGGGGGGATACCTCGACCGCTGCCGCCCAACTGGTGGAGGGCGCCGCCCTGGACTATCTGGTCTTCGACTACCTGGCTGAAATCACCATGTCATTGCTCGCCGGGGCACGTATGAAAGATCCCCAGGCCGGCTACGCCAGCGACTTCGTCGAGGTCCTCGGCCCGTTGCTCGGGCAGATCGCCGAACAGCGCATCCGGGTGATCAGCAACGCCGGGGGGGTCAATCCACTGGCCTGTGCCGCCGCCTTGCAGCGCGCCTGCGATCAGGCCGGCGTCCCCCTGAAGATCGCCGTGCTGCTGGGTGATGACCTGCAACCGCAGTTCAAGCAACTGGCCGCCAGTGGCGTGCGCGAGATGTTCAGCGCAGCGCCCTTGCCGCCCGTCTGCGTATCGACCAACGCCTACCTCGGCGCTCCCGGCATTGTCGAAGCCTTGCGCCTGGGCGCAGACATCGTCATCACCGGCCGGGTGGTGGACAGCGCGGTGGTCAGCGCAGCGCTGGTGCATGAGTTCGGCTGGGCGTGGCACGACTACGAACACCTGGCCCAGGCCGCACTGGCCGGGCACATCATCGAGTGTGGCGCACAGTGCACCGGCGGCAACTTCACCGATTGGCAGCAGGTGCCGGACTACGAGCACATCGGCTTCCCCGTGATCGAGGTCAGCGCCGACGGCCAGTTCATCGTCACCAAGCCCGAAGGCTCCGGAGGTCTGGTCACGCCCTTGAGCGTGGGCGAACAATTGCTGTACGAAATCGGCAATCCACGGGCCTACCTACTGCCGGATGTGATCTGCGATTTCAGCCAGGTCAAACTCCAGCAGCAGGGCCCGAACCGGGTCCAGGTCCACGGCGCCAAAGGCTTTCCGGCACCGGCGCAGTACAAGGTCAGCGCCACTTACCCGGATGGTTTCCGTTGCACCGCCAGTTGCTTGATTGCCGGGATCGACGCCGTGGCCAAGGCGCGCCGGGTGAGCGAGGCGATCATCAACAAGACCGGGCAAATGTTCAGCCAGCGCGGTTGGGCGCCCTATAGCGAAGTGCACATCGAACTGCTGGGCAGCGAGGCCACCTATGGCCCCCACGGTCAACGCCAGGACAGCCGCGAAGTGGTGATCAAACTGGCGGTGCGGCATCCGAACAAACAGGCGCTGATCCTGTTCTCCCGGGAAATCGCCCAGGCCGCCACCGGCATGGCGCCCGGCCTGACCGGCATTGTCGGCGGCCGTCCTACCGTCTACCCGCTGATCCGCCTGTTCTCATTCCTCATCGACAAAAACGCCTGCACCCTGCAGATCGACCTGCAGGGCCAGCGCCACCCATGCACCCTGCCCGCCCTCGACCACCTCGACAGCGCCGACCTGCCCTTGCCCTTTATGGCGCCAAAACCCCAAGGGCGTGCCGATGCCAGCGTGGCACTGGTGAAACTGGCAGTGGCGCGCTCCGGCGACAAGGGCAATCACAGCAACATCGGGGTCATGGCCCGCGCCCCTGAATACCTGCCGTGGATCGCCGAAGCGCTGACGCCCGAGGTGGTCGTCGAGTGGATGAGCCACGTGCTCGACCCGATCCACGGGCGAGTCCAGCGCTGGTACCTGCCAGGCAGCCACAGCCTCAATTTCCTCCTGGAGAATGCCCTCGGTGCCGGTGGCGTGGCCAGCCTGCGGATCGACCCACAAGGCAAAGCGTTCGCCCAGCAGCTGCTGGAAATCCAGATTCCGGTGCCGCAAAGCATCGCAGACCAAGTCAACTAGAGGGTTGTCGCCGTGGCTTTTGATTCGATCTTCAAACCCGAGCTGTTTGCCGGTCAAAACATCATTGTCACCGGTGGCGGCAGTGGCATCGGCCGCTGCACCGCCCACGAGCTGGCAGCCCTTGGCGCCCACGTGCTGCTGGTGGGGCGCAAGGCGGAAAAACTGCAGCAGGTCGCCGCTGAAATTGCCGAAGACGGTGGCAAGGCCAGTTGGCAAGCCTGCGACATTCGTGACGAGGACGCCGTCAAGCACCTGGTGAGCGAACTGCTCAAGACCCATGGACCGATTCACGGCCTGGTCAACAACGCTGGCGGCCAATACCCCGCGCCACTGGCGTCGATCACCCAGAAAGGCTTCGAGACGGTGATGCGCACCAACCTGGTGGGCGGTTTCCTGATGGCCCGGGAAGTGTTCAACCAGTCCATGTGCAAGACCGGTGGCGCCATCGTCAACATGCTCGCCGACATGTGGGGCGGCATGCCGGGCATGGGCCACTCGGGGGCGGCGCGCTCGGGCATGGACAACCTCACCAAGACCGCCGCCGTCGAATGGGGCTATGCCGGGGTCCGGGTCAATGCCGTGGCCCCCGGCTGGATTGCCTCCAGCGGCATGGACACCTACGAAGGTGCATTCAAGGCGGTGATCCCGACCCTGCGCGAGCACGTGCCGCTCAAGCGCATTGGCAGCGAATCGGAAGTCAGCGCCGCCATCGTGTTCCTGCTCAGTCCCGCGGCGGCATTTGTCAGCGGCAGCACCCTGCGCATCGACGGCGCGGCCAGTCTCGGCAGTCGGGCGTGGCCATTGCACAAGGCCCAGCACAGCGAGTCCTTCAATGGCTTTCACCGCGCCTATATGCCCGATGTACTCAAGGACGAGGACTGAGCAATGCCGATGATCGAATCCCAACTCGACCCCCACAGTCCGCAGTTTGCGCTTAACCGCGAGGCGATGGTGGCCAGCATCGAGCAGGTCCGCCAACTGGAACGCAACCTGCTGACCAAGGCCGCCGAGGCCAAGGCGAAATTCGACCGGCGCGGGCAACTGCTGCCGCGCGAACGCTTGAACCTGTTACTGGACCCCGGCGCGCCGTTTCTCGAGCTGGCGAGCCTGGCCGGCTATAAGTTGCACGACGACAAGGACGGCAGCCAGGCCGGCGGCGGCTTGATCGCCGGGATCGGGTATGTGTCCGGGGTCCGGGTGCTGGTGGTGGCCAACAACAGCGCGATCAAGGGTGGGACCATTTCCCCCAGCGGCCTGAAAAAATCCCTGCGCCTGCAACAGATCGCCATGGAAAACAAACTGCCGGTGATCACCCTCGCCGAAAGCGGCGGCGCCAACCTCAATTACGCCGCCGAGATTTTTGTCGAAGGCGCGCGCAGCTTCGCCAACCAGGCCCGGATGTCGGCCATGGGGCTGCCGCAGATTACCGTGGTGCACGGCTCGGCCACCGCCGGTGGCGCCTACCAGCCCGGGCTGTCGGACTACGTGGTGGTGGTGCGCGGCAAGGCCAAGCTGTTTCTCGCCGGCCCGCCGCTGCTCAAGGCCGCCACCGGGGAAATCGCCACCGATGAAGCCCTGGGCGGCGCCGAAATGCACGCGCAGACCGCCGGCACCGCCGAGTACCTGGCCGAAAACGATGCCGATGGCGTGCGCCTGGTGCGCGAGATCGTCAGCCTGTTGCCGTGGAATGCCCGCCTGCCACAGCCCGCCCGCCCCGATTTCGATGAACCGCTGTATCCCATCGAGGAGCTGCTGGGACTGATTCCTGCCGACCCGAAAAAACCCTACGACGTGCGCGAAATCATCGCGCGCATTGCCGACGGCTCACGCTTCCTCGAGTTCAAGGGCGAGTTCGACCAGCAGACCCTGTGCGGCCATCTGAAAATCCAGGGGCGGCCCTGTGGTTTGATCGGCAACAACGGCCCGATCACCCCGCAAGGCGCGAGCAAGGCGGCGCAGTTCATCCAACTGTGTGACCAGAGCCAGACCCCCCTGCTGTTTTTCCACAACACCACCGGCTTCATGGTCGGCACCGAGTCGGAACAACAAGGGGTGATCAAGCATGGCTCCAAGCTGATCCAGGCCGTGGCCAATGCCCGTGTGCCGAAACTGACGCTGGTGGTCGGCGGCTCCTACGGTGCTGGCAATTACGCGATGTGCGGCCGCGGCCTCGATCCGCGCTTCATCTTCGCCTGGCCCAACAGCCGCACGGCGGTGATGGGCGGCGCCCAGGCCGGCAAAGTGCTGCGCATCGTCACCGAGGCCAGGCAGCTCAAGGATGGCCTGGTCCCGGACCCGAAGATGCTCGACATGCTGGAGCACGTCACCGCACAAAAACTCGACAGCCAGTCCACCGCCCTCTACGCCAGTGCCAACCTGTGGGATGACGGACTGATCGATCCACGGGACAGTCGCACGCTGCTGGGCTACCTGCTGGATATTTGCCAGGAGGCCGAGGTTCGTCAGTTGCAACCCAACAGTTTTGGTGTCGCCCGGTTCTAGTCCGGCCAAAGGAGAACAATAAAAATGATCTTTACCCAGGAACACGAAGCCCTGCGCCGCACTGTGCGCCAGTTTGTCGACAGCCAGATCAACCCCTACGTCGATGAGTGGGAGAAGGCCGGGCGTTTCCCGATCCATGAGATTTTTCGCCAGGCCGGCGAGCTGGGTCTGCTGGGTATCAGCAAACCGGAAAAATTCGGCGGCATGGGCCTGGACTACAGCTATTCGATCGTCGCGGCCGAAGAGTTCGGCACCATTCATTGCGGCGGGATTCCCATGTCCATCGGCGTACAGACCGACATGTGCACCCCGGCGCTGGCGCGCTTTGGCTCCGATGAGCTGCGCGAGGAATTCCTGCGCCCGGCCATCAGCGGCGAACAGGTCGGCTGCATTGGCGTCTCGGAAGTCGGCGCCGGGTCCGATGTCGCCGGGTTGAAGACCACCGCGCGCAAGGACGGCGATGACTACGTGATCAATGGCAGCAAGATGTGGATCACCAACTCGCCAAGTGCCGACTTCATCTGCCTGCTGGCCAACACCTCGGACGACAAGGCGCACATCAACAAGTCGCTGATCATGGTGCCGATGAACACGCCTGGCGTCAGCCTCGGTTCGCACCTGGACAAACTGGGCATGCGCAGCTCGGAAACCGCCCAGGTATTCTTCGATGACGTGCGCGTGCCGCAACGTAACCGCATCGGCCACGAAGGGGCCGGGTTCATGATGCAGATGCTGCAGTTCCAGGAAGAACGCCTGTTCGGCGCGGCCAACATGATCAAGGGCCTGGAGTACTGCGTCGACAGCACCATCGAGTACTGCAAGGAACGCAAGACCTTCGGCAATGCCCTGATCGACAACCAGGTCATCCACTTCCGTCTCGCCGAACTGTCCACCGAGATCGAGTGCCTGCGGGCGCTGGTCTATCAGGCCACCGAGCAGTACGTCAAAGGCCAGGACGTCACCCGACTGGCGTCCATGGCCAAGCTCAAGGCCGGTCGCCTGGGCCGGGAAGTCAGCGACAGTTGCCTGCAGTACTGGGGCGGCATGGGCTTCATGTGGGACAACCCGGTGGCCCGCGCCTACCGCGACGTGCGCCTGGTGTCGATCGGCGGCGGTGCCGACGAAATCATGCTGGGGATCATCTGCAAGCTGATGGGCACCCTGCCCGGGAAGAAAAAATGAGCCCCCTGCCCGATTGCCAGACCCTGTTGCTGGACCTACACAGCGGCGTGCTGCACATCACCCTGAACCGCGCCGATTGCCGTAACGCCATGAGCCTGCAGATGGTCGCCGAGTTGCGTGCCGTGCTGGCGGCTGTGCGCGATGACCGCCAGGTACGCGCGTTGGTGCTGGGCGGCGCCGGCGGGCATTTCTGTGCCGGCGGCGACTTGAAAGACATGGCCAACGCCCGAGCCCAGGGTGCAGACGCTTACCGTGAGCTGAACCGGGCCTTCGGCGCGTTGCTGGAGGAGGCCCAGCACGCGCCGCAAGTGCTGATCTGCGTGCTGCAGGGTGCGGTGCTCGGCGGCGGCCTGGGCCTGGCCTGTGTCAGCGACATCGCCCTGGCCGACCACCAGGCGCAATTCGGCCTGCCGGAAACCAGCCTGGGGCTGCTGCCGGCGCAGATCGCGCCCTTTGTGGTCCGGCGTATCGGCCTGACCCAGGCCCGACGCCTGGCCCTGACGGCGGCACGTTTTGATGGGCACGAGGCACGACGTCTGGGCCTGGTGCATTTTGTCGAACAGGACGCGCAAGCCTTGGCCGAACGCCTGGACGCGGTACTCGAGCACGTCCTGTGCTGCGCGCCGGAGGCCAATGCCGCGACCAAGGCCCTGCTACTGGCCAGCACCGAACAACCGCTGGGGCCCTTGCTCGACCAGGCCGCGCAGTGGTTCAGCGCGGCAGTGACAGGCGCAGAAGGCGTCGAGGGCACCCTGGCTTTTATCCAGAAACGCAAACCGGGTTGGGCGCCCTGAACGCATCGCGAGCAGGCCCTTACAGACTCCGCACTCACCAATGGGAATCCGACCATGCCCACTCTGCGCAAAATCCTCATCGCCAACCGCGGTGAAATTGCCTGCCGTATCCAGCGCACCGCCCAGGCCCTGGGCTATCGCACAGTGGCCGTCTTCAGCGACGCCGACGCCGACGCCCTGCATGTGCAACTGGCCGACGAAGCCGTGCATATCGGCCCTGCGGCGGTGGCCCAGTCCTACCTCAATGCCCAGGCGATCCTCGACGCCGCACGGCGCAGCGGGGCCGACGCGATCCACCCTGGCTATGGTTTCCTTTCGGAAAACGCGCCGTTCGCCCAAGCCTGCGCCGACGCCGGGTTGACCTTTATCGGCCCAAGCCCCGAGGCCATCGAACTGATGGGCAGCAAACGCCTGTCGAAAGTCGCCATGCTTGCCGCCGGCGTGCCGTGCATCGCCGGCTACCAGGGCGCGGAGCAGGACGATCAGACCCTGGCGCGCGAAGCCGAGCGCATCGGCTATCCGTTGATGATCAAGGCCAGCGCCGGCGGTGGTGGACGCGGCATGCGCCTGGTGCACGAGGCTGGCCAGCTACTGGAGCAACTGCGCACTGCGCGCTCCGAAGCCCTGAATGCCTTTGGCAGTGCCGAGCTGATTCTGGAGCAGGCGCTGATCGCTCCGCGTCACGTTGAAATCCAGTTGTTCGGCGACCAGCACGGCCACCTGATCTATCTCGGCGAGCGTGACTGCTCCATCCAGCGCCGCCATCAGAAAGTCATCGAAGAGGCGCCTTGCCCGGTGATGACCCCAGCGCTGCGCCAGGCCATGGGCGAAGCCGCACTCAAGGCGGCGCGCGCGGTCGACTACGTCGGCGCCGGCACTGTGGAGTTTCTGCTCGACAGCCGTGGACACTTTTACTTCCTGGAAATGAACACCCGGTTGCAGGTCGAGCATCCGGTCACCGAGCTGATCACCGGCCTCGACCTGGTGGCCTGGCAACTGCAGGTCGCCGCCGGATTGCCCCTGCCACTGCGCCAGGAACAGGTCGAGCTCAAGGGCCATGCCATGGAGGTGCGCCTGTATGCCGAGGACCCGGCGCAGGCGTTCATGCCACAGACCGGGCGTATCCACCACTGGTTGCCGGCCCTGCAAGCGGGGGTGCGCATTGACCATGGCCTGCTCGAAGGGCAGCAGGTCAGCCCCTTCTACGACCCCATGCTGGGAAAAATCATCGCCTACGGCGCCACCCGCGAAGAGGCCCGGCGCAAACTGGTGCGGGCTGTCGAAGACACGGTCCTGCTGGGGGTGCAGACCAATCAGCGCTTGCTCGCCGCCCTGCTGGACCATCCGCAGTTCATCAGCGGCGAGTTCAGCACCGGCTTTATCCCCGAGCATTTCAGCGCTCACCCAAGCCTGCACCCCCACGTCCCCAGCGCCGAAGAATTGGCGATCGCCGCGGCTTTGTTCTATCAGCAGTCCGCCCAGGTACACAGCGCCGGGCTGACGGGCTGGCGCAACAATGCCAGTGCCCCGCTGCAACAGCAGATCGGCCTGCAGGATGCCCGTTGGCCCGCGCAAGTAACGGTGCTGGCCGAGGGTCGGTTGAGCATTGAAGTGGCCGCGCAAACACTGCACCTGACGGTGTTGGAGATCAGCCCGCATTCAGTCTATCTGGAGCTCGATGGCATCCGTCGGCGCTGTGCCTATGCCTTGGCCCACGGCCAGCTCTGGCTAGGCACCCGCCCTGGCGCCCTGGTGCTGCAGGACCAGACCCTGGCACCGGTTCGCGGCCAGGCCAGCGCCAGTTGCGGGACCCTGAAAGCGCCGATGGACGGGGCGATCGTCGACGTGCTGGTCAGCGAAGGCGCACAGGTCCGCAAGGGCCAGTTGCTCCTGGTGCTGGAGGCCATGAAGATGGAACACCCGCTCAAGGCCGGTATCGACGGCGTGATCAAACGCTTGCAGGTCGGACCCGGCGACCAGGTGAAAAATCGTCAGATTTTATTGGAGGTTGAATAAGCCCCTAGGCGGAACCGCCGGGGTTGGCTACGCTCAGCTTCATCAGTACGCGGATACCAGGAAAGCTGTGATGCCTCATTGGCTGGTAATTGATCTTGAAGCGACAACTGATGACGGCGGCTGGCCGGTCGAAGAGATGGAAATCATTGAAATCGGTGCCACCCTGGTCAATCGCCAGGGCCGCGAGCTGGATCACTTCCAGCGCTTCGTCCGGCCGTTGCGACGCCCCTTGTTGACCCCTTTTTGTCGGGAGCTGACCCATATCACCCAGGCCAACATCGACGCGGCCCAACCGCTGGCAGACGTCTGGCTGCAGTTTGAACACTGGCTGGGCCAGCATCACAGCCGCCTGGAGGGCTGGGCCAGTTGGGGCGACTACGATCGCAAACAGTTGCTCCAGGAATGGCAGCGCCTGCAACTCGACAGCGTCCTGAGCCGGGTGCCGCACATCAATCTCAAGCAGCGCTTCGCCAAGGCCCGTCGACTGGAACGGCCACTGGGCCTCAACGCGGCCCTGCAACTGGCCGGCCTGCAGTTCAGCGGGCAACAGCATCGGGCGCTGGAGGATGCGCGCAATACCGCCCGTTTATTACCGTTGAGCCTGCCCGCCACTCCTTGACTGCAACAGGTGACGGGCGAAAAGGCCTTGTGCATACTGGCCAGCCTTTTTTAGCCCTTTTCGAGGAATCGCCCATGTTCAAAGTCAACGAGTACTTCGACGGCACCGTCAAGTCGATTGCTTTCGGCACTGCCGAAGGTCCGGCCACTATTGGCGTCATGGCGGCGGGCGAATACGAGTTCGGCACCAGCCAGCGTGAAATCATGCATGTGGTCTCGGGTGCCCTGACCGTTAAACTGCCGGACAGCGACGATTGGCAAACCTTCGCTGCCGGCAGCCAGTTCAATGTTCCGGCCAACAGCAAGTTCCAGCTCAAAGTGGCGGTCGACAGCGCCTACCTGTGCGAATACCGCGGCTAAGCGCCAGCGCGGCACAAAAAATGCCCGTGTCCTGAGACACGGGCATTTTTCGTTCTGCGCCCAGGGGGGTTATTCGAGAATCGTCACCGGCATGCCGACTTCCAGCCGACCATCACCATCGTTGACCAGGTTCTGCCCGAACATCGCGCCGTCATCTTGGGTGCGGTACTTTTGCAAGGTTGCCAGTGGCTCGCGGTCAGCGCTGCGCTCACCGGTCTGCGGGTCGATGGTGGTCAGGATGCAGCGCGAGCACGGCTTGACCACACGGAACTCGACATCGCCAATGCGAATCCGCTTCCAACTGTCTTCGGCAAACGCTTCGCTGCCCTCGATCACCAGGTTGGGCCGGAACCTGAGCATCTCCAGGGGCCGACCAACCCGTTGCACCAAGTCATCGAGCGACGCCTGGCCAATCAACAGCAGGGGAAAGCCATCGGCGAAGGCGACTTTATCGTCATCCTTGCCGTAGCCTGCCTGGGTGGTCCGGGCCAACGCCTCGGGGACTTGCACCAGGCGCGTGGGCTTGCCAATGAACGCGCTGACCCAGGCGGCCGCGGCGTCACCGGCATCAGGCACCCGCAAGGTGTCGCGCCAGATCGTCACGCCACGCAGTTGCGCGTCGTCCACCGGCAGGGCCACCTCAATCGGCGAATGCCCGGGCGCCGCCAGTGTCAGGCCGCCGGTGGCATTCCACAGGGCCGACAATTGGCTCATCGCCGCCACTGCCCGCTGAGTCAGAAACCGCCCACTGGCCTCGTCCACCAGCATCCAGCGGCGGTCACCGGCCAGCCCCAGCTTGTCCAGGTGCGCCTGTTGCAGGACTTCACCCTTGGCGGACTTGAGTGGATAACGGTACAGCGCGCTCAGACGCAACATGGCCAGCTCCCTGATGGACAAAAACGCCACCCTATACGAGCTTGATCGCCGAATCAAAGGCCGGTCGGGTGCCAACGCCTGGCGGGCGCGAATTTCGTGGCGTTGGGACCGCGAGCAGGGCCTCGGGTTATCAGGCCGGGACTTCGTCGAGCATTAACCGTTGGCGCACCACATCGACCAGTTTGTCGGGCTGGAACTTGGAGAGGAAGTTGTCGCAACCGACCTTCTTCACCATCGACTCGTTGAAACTGCCGGACAGCGAGGTGTGCAGCACCACGTACAGCCCCCGCAAGCGCGGATCGTTGCGGATCTCGGTGGTCAGGCGATAGCCGTCCATTTCCGGCATTTCCGCGTCGGTGAAGACCATCAGCAGCTTCTCGGTCATCTCCACCCCACTGTCGGCCCAGCTCTTGAGCAGTTTCAGGGCCTTCAGGCCGTCGCTGGCAATGTGCATTTTCACCCCCAACTGGCTGAGGGTGTCGCGCATCTGCGCCAGCGCCACGTTAGAGTCGTCCACCAGCAACACCTCACGATGGCGGGCACGCTCGAGCACCGGGTCCTCGAGTTTCTCGCGCGAGACCTTGGTGCTGTAGGGCACGATCTCGGCGAGGACTTTTTCGACGTCGATGATTTCCACCAGTTGTTCATCGACTTTGCTGATGGCGGTCAGGTAATGCTGGCGGCCAGCGCTGGTGGGGGGCGGCAGAATGGCTTCCCAGTTCATGTTGACAATGCGGTCCACACCGCCGACCAGGAACGCCTGCACCGAGCGGTTGTACTCGGTGACGATAATCGTGCTGTTGGGGCCTGGCACCAACGGGCGCATGCCGATGGCCTGGGACAAGTCGATCACGGGCAGGGTCTGGCCACGCAGATTGACCACACCACAGACAAACGGATGACGATGGGGCATCAGGGTCAGCTTGGGCAGTTGCAGGACTTCCTGCACCTTGAAGACGTTGATCGCGAACAACTGCCGACCGGCCAGGCGGAACATGAGGATTTCCAGGCGATTCTCACCCACCAGTTGGGTGCGTTGATCTACCGTGTCGAGAATGCCGGCCATTATGACTCCTGGGTTTACCATTGAATTCACTCAGGCAAGGTATCGGCGGCTGCCTGCACTTCTTGACCCTGGAGTGACGGGCTTCGTAAAAAAATTGATGTCATATTGGCATCATGCTCTACTGAATGAATCTCTCCCGGGGTAACGCCCCCCGAGAACTGCCTGCCCCATCAGCCTTGCGTTCAGCATCAGGGAAACCCCTAGGTGCAATCGGGACTCGCCTGATATTCGTGATATCCAATAGCCATTAATGTGACGCCATTCTCATTGCATGAATGGAGTCAGGCTTTTGTTGTTGATCGCGGAGCCACCGCCAGGCCCTCTTTACCCCCCGTCAGAACATTCAGCGAGAGCCTCACGACGCGATGCCGCCGTCGTTCGTTGTGCGACCCCTGCCGCCAACGCTGCGGTCCTGTGCGTAACAGACAAGAACTTGCCGGAAAAACCGGAACCGTCCTACAGACTTTGTGCAATTACAGACAGTAACTTAGCCCCGTTCACCCGACGCCCGATTGCCCTACCTGACTTGAAGTCGTGGAGAAAAGCATGTTGAACGAACGGAAAAACTGGAACCCGCGACTGCCTGAATTCCTGATTGAAGCCGAAACCCTGCTGGCAAAATCAGAAGAGTGCCTGGCGCACCTGCAACTGATCAAAAACGACCCCGACGCCATCCATTGCCTGCTTGGCACTCTGCTCACCCTGGCCAATCGCGCGCACGTCCTGGCGCTGGGTGACATCTGTACGTTTGCCCGCTCCATACATGCCGTACTCAGCCGGGTACAGGGGCAAGTCAATTTGCATGACCAGGCACTTGGCGTGTTAAAGGAGTGTTTGACGCTGATCGCCTGGCAACTGGAACTGGTCGATCTGTATACCGGTGACCTGCGTCTCGACAGTACCGAGCAGGCGTCTTTGCTTGAGGCATTCGTCGCGCAAATCGACGGTGTGCCCTGTACGCTCGGCGGGCCGACCAGCGGCCTGGCCTACGCAACCATGGCCACCAGGCGGGCGTAAGGCACGTCATCAAGACGACGCCGGAGCACTGTGCGCAAACGCGACCAACTGCACCTTAGGTGGTAACATGCGCACCAATTAATTGACGCTACAGAAATGACACTCTGAATCCCGGCCCCTGGCGGCGGGAAGTGCAAGGCTCGACTTTGCCCCTCAGACTGCTCTGCTTTGCAGCCGCCCGCTCCAGTCAATCACCCTGACCGGCCAGCCCACAGCGAACATTCATGGGTTCCCTGCGCCATGCACGCCAGCCTCAAATCAGTCATGAACTGGCGCCCCTCCCGACAGGCAGCACAACGCTTGACCCTGCTGCTTGGCCTGGGCACCGCCCTCGGTTGCCTGCTGGCGTATTCCCTGTCCAGTCCGGTGCCACTGGCCTTGCTGGTGTTGAGCCTGGCGGCGGCAATCAGCGTATTGCGCCAATACCTGCGCTTGCGCAGCGCCATCAAGTTTCAGCCCCAGGAACTGGCGGATCGCTTGCTGCAGGTCCAGGAAAGCGAACGTCATCGACTCAGCCGGGAATTGCACGACGACATCGGCCAATTGCTCACCGCCGCAAAACTGCAAAACGAATGGCTAAAGCGCCGCCTGCCGCCAGAACTGCACAGCCACTGCAGCCTGCTTGGGGAAACCCTGGAAGACACCTTGGCCAAGGTGCACGACATTTGCGCGGTGCTCAACCCACGGCAACTGTCGAGCCTGGGCCTGGAAGCCAGCTTGCGCGCCCATCTGCTCAAGACGCTGGCCAACAACAGTCTGCACTGGAGCCTGGAATGCCAGCAGCAACTGGCAGGCATTCCGGAAGAAATGGCGGTCGCGGCGTTTCGCGTCACCCAGGAAGCCATCACCAATGTGCTGCGCCACGCCCAGGCCGAGAATCTGCTGGTTCGTTTGCAGCGTACGCCCGAGGGGCTGGCACTGTTGGTCAGTGATGATGGTGTGGGGTTTTCTCCTGCCGCGTTTCCTGGCCGTGAGGGACAGCGCGGCATGGCCGGCATGTCGGAGCGGGTCGAGCAGTTGGGTGGCCAACTGAGCGTCAAAAGTGAACCGGGCAAGGGAACACGGATCGACGCCCTTTTCCCCTGGGCACCCCGCACACTCGAACGAGCCGCCACCCATAAGGTTCCCCATTGACTTGTAACTTACTACTGGTGGATGACCACTCGCTGATCAGGGCTGGCGTGCGTGCGCTGGTCCTGGATATTCCCGGCTATGCGGTGATTGGTGAGGCCGATGATGGAGCCCAGGTGCTGGAGATGGTCGAGAGCTTGAACCCGGACATCATTGTCCTCGACCTCTCGATGAAGCAGGTGGGCGGATTGGACGCACTGCAAAGGCTCAAGGCGGTCCATCCGCAGAGCAAGGTGCTGATCCTGTCGATGCACACCGAGCCGACGCTGATCATGCGTGCCCTTGAGTCCGGGGCTCATGGCTACCTGCTCAAGGACACCACGGCAACGGAGCTTGAGCACGCCCTTGAAGCCCTGCGCAACAACGAACGCTACCTGAGCCCGGCCATCGCCCACACCGTGATCGACCAGGCGCTGGCACGGGCCCACACCCCTCAGGTCGCCACCGTCGATAGCCATAACCTGACCGCGCGGCAACTGGAGATCCTGCGGCTGATCGTGCGCGGCAAATCCACTCGCGAGATAGCCTCCGGTCTGGGGCTGAGCATCAAGACCGTGGAAACCCACCGCTCGCAGATCATGAAGCGCCTGCAGATCTACGAGGTGGCGGGGCTGGTGCTGTTTGCCGTGCGCGAGCGCATCATCAGCCTCGACGACTGATCCGGCTCACGCCTTGAGCAGCGGCGAATCCGCGGGCAGATGCACCCGCAATGCGCTAGGACGCACCGAAAAGCGCAGGCTCTCGCCTTCCAGTGGCTCGCCATCAAGATTGATGTAGAGCCCTTCCGAGACCTTGATCTCGACCCATGGCAGGCGCGCGCGGACAAACATGTTGTCGATGCCCCAACCGTCCACCAACAGGTCCTTGAGCGTCCCCACGACATCCTGCGGTGCCGGGAGGATGCTGATATCCAGCAGGCCGTCGTTGACCAGCGCCTGCGGACATAACTCATGCCCGCCACCGGCCTGCCGGCCGTTGCCGATCCCCAGCGCCAACAACTGCCCATGCCAGTGAAAATCCGGGCCTTGCAACTCGCCATAGGCGGCATGCAACTCGCTGAAGCGCGACAGTCCGGTGAACAGGTAAGCCGCTCCGCCCAGCATCTTCTTCAGGTCTTCAGAGGTGTTCGCCGTCACCTGGCTGCCAAATCCGCCCGTCGCCATATTGAGAAACACCTGGCCACCCACTTCCCCCAGGTCGATCGGTTGCGCCGGCACGTCCAGCAACGCGAGTGCCTCTCGCGGTACCAGGGAAACCCCTGCCGCGCGCGCAAAGTCATTGGCAGTCCCCAACGGCAGCAGCACCAGGCTGGCTTGATCAGCCTGCGCTGCCAGCGCTTCAGCGATGTCGCGCAAGGTGCCATCGCCTCCCCCGGCAATCAATCGGGTAAAGCCCGCCGCCAGTGCCTCTTGCACCATGCGCTGGGCGTCCCCGGCCTCCCACGTCAGGCGCACCGCCAGCTCCCATCCTTGCTCGCGCTTTTCCTCGACCGCCGTACGGACCTCTTCGTTGAGTGCCTGCTTACCGTGCAAAATCAACAGCGCCTTGCGCTCACTCATCGTCATCTCCCCGATTGATCAAAGGCCTCTGGCAGATGTTGACCACACACGCGACTGAAAGAGCCCAGGACCGCGATAAGTTTCGAGTTTTTTCTTACAGCCTGTGACGAATCAGCCTAATTGACGCTGAATTGATATTGGAACACCTTGTGTCCAGGCACCTCAGGAACAGATTGGTAATACACAAGGAAGTGAATGCTTATGAATGGCCCCGCACTCCAGGCCCTGACCCGCTCCACAACAAAAAAATCTGCGCCGACACCCTCCAAGGGCGACCCTCACTCGGCAACCCGTTGCACGTCCATACCAGCCAAAGGAAGCGACATGGAACCTCGCATCGCAGAACTGGAGGCCCATCTCAAGTCCCTGCACAAGGACCTGCACCAGGCCCGCGGCGAGTTACAAGCCATCCGGTACAGGCTTGCCTACTCGACCGGAACCCTCATCGTGATCATCGGCCTCGTCAGTTGGATCGCCAACAGCCGTTTCGATCAGTTGCTGACGTTGCTCAACTAAACACGTGCCCGGCCCAGGCAGCAGCGTGGGCCGGGCGCAGAATCAGCCAAGCACTTCACTCAATGGAATGAAGTTCACCCAATCACCTTCGACCAGGGTGCGCTCCTCCAGCACCTCGACCAGTCCTTCGGCCCATGCGGCACTGCGCAACACGCCGGAGCTCTGGTTGCGGTAGATAATCGCCCGCCCCTGCTCCAGGCGTCCGCGCAAGTACTCGCGACGGTTGCCAGCCTTGGGCCAGACAAACCCCGCCGGGACCTGGAACTGCAGCGGGGTCACCTCTCTCACGCCCTGGCGTCGTAACAGATAGGGGCGCGCCAGCAAGGCGAAGGTCACCAGGGTCGACGCCGGATTACCCGGCAAGCCAATCACCGGCACACCTTGAAAGTGCCCAAAGGTCAGGGGTTTGCCGGGCTTGATCGCCAGCTTCCATAACGCCAGCTCACCCGCCTCACGCAGCGCGATGCCGAGGAAATCCGCTTCGCCGACCGACACCCCGCCAGTGGAGAGAATCAGGTCGACGCTGCCCAACTGCGCAAGGCGCTCGCGGGTGGCCTGCAGGTTGTCCGGCAGAATGCCTGCATCCAACACCTCACACCCCAGGCGCTGCAGCCAACTGCACAGCAGCACTCGATTGCTGTTGTAGATCTGCCCAGGCCCCAATGCCTGTCCCGGTTCCACCAACTCATCACCGGTCGACAGCACGGCGACCCGCACTTTGCGCACCACCCGGAGCTCGGCATTGCCCAATGAGGCGGCCAGGCCGAGTTCGATCGGACCCAGGCGCGTACCGGCGTTCAGCACCTGTTCGCCCACTGTGGTTTCCTGGCCTTGTGGGCGAATGTTCTGCCCGGTGCGCAAAGGCTCGCTGAAGCGCACGCGCTGATCGGTCAGGACCTCGGTGTTTTCCTGCATCTCGACGCAGTCCGCGCCGGCCGGCACCGGGGCACCGGTAAAGATCCGCGCACAGGTGCCTGGGGCCAGCGGCTCGGGGGCCATTCCGGCGAAGATCTTCTGGCTGACGGGCAAGGGTTCGCCTGTCCAGTCGGCGACGCGCAAGGCGTAGCCGTCCATGGCACTGTTGGGCCACGGTGGCAGATCGAGACTCGAGAGCAGATCCTCGGCCAGCACCCGTCCCTCGGCGGCCGCCAACGGCAGGCTTTCGCACTCGACAATCGGCGCCGCTTCGGCCATCTCCAGCAGGCGCGCCAATGCCACTTCGACCGGCATCAAACTGCCGGTCTTGCCTGGCTTACCCACGGGATTCACAAGGTGCCGCCTGCTTCAAATGGGCGACAAAGTTGCACGGCCGATGACGGACGTCCAACTGCTCCGCCAGAATGCCGTCCCAGCCCGTGCGTACCGCGTTGGTGGAGCCCGGCAGGCAGCACACCAGGGTGCCATTGGCCAGGCCGGCCAGCGCACGGGATTGCACCGTCGAGGTGCCGATGTCCGCCACCGAAATCTGGCGAAACAACTCGCCGAACCCATCGACCTGCTTGTCCAGCAGGCAACTGACGGCTTCCGGGGTGCTGTCGCGTCCGGTGAAGCCAGTCCCGCCGGTAATCAGCACCACTTGCACCACGTCGTCGGCAATCCAGGTGGCCACTTGCGCACGTATTTTGTACAAGTCATCTTTAAGCAACACCCGTGCAGCCAGGTGATGGCCAGCAGCGCCCAGGCGGTCGACAAAGACCTGTCCCGAGGTATCGGTTTCCAGCGTGCGGGTGTCGCTGACAGTCAGCACCGCGATGTTCAGCGGGGCGAAAGGTACATCAGCCTTGGCTTTCATAGGCTCGTCCAGTTGTAGGAGAAACAGCCCGGTGTTATATCACAGCGCCCTGTTTTTTTGCCGCCCCGATGGAGTAGCGTCATGCCCGTGAATGTTCAGCTCCCGCCCTGCTCCATCTTGCTGCTGGCAGGCGGGCGCGGCCAACGCATGGGTGGCCAGGACAAGGGATTGCTGGAGTGGCAGGGCCAGCCTTTGATCAGCCATCTGCACCGGCTGACGCGCAGCTTGACCGATGACCTGATCATCTCCTGCAACCGCAATCGGCAACAGTACGCGGCCTACGCCGACCAACTGGTGCACGACGAGATTGCCGACTTCCCAGGCCCATTGGCCGGCATTCGCGCCGGCCTGGCGGTGGCACGGTACGCTCATCTGCTGGTGCTGCCGTGCGATGTACCACGCGTTGATGCCCAGCTTGTGCATGAGATGCGCGCAGCCGCCAGCAAGCACCCGGACACACCCTTGATGCTGCGCCAGGGTGAACATTGGCAACCGTTGCTGTGCGTGATCCCGGTAGCGCTTGCCCGGGCGTTTGAAAGCGCCTGGAATACCGGTGAACGCAGTCCTGGGCGTATCATGCGTAATCTGGGGGCTTTGGCCTTGCAGTGCCCGGACCATGATCAGCGCCTGGCCAACCTCAATACGCCCGAACTGTTAAGTCTGCACGCCCGCGTGCCAGAATGACGGCGCCAAGGAACTTGCCGGCGTGTCACACGTCTCAAGTCCAGTATTTAAAAGAATTCATTTGCGGAGACATCTCATGACTCAACGGACCCTCGCCACTTTCATGCTTGCTCTGGGCTTGGCCACCCTTGCTGGTTGCTCCTCGCCTGCAGTGATCACCTTGAATGACGGTCGCGAAATCCAGTCTGTCGATACCCCTAAATTCGATTCCGACTCGGGCTTCTACGAGTTCGAACAACTGGACGGCAAGCAGACCCGCATCAACAAGGATCAGGTTCGCACCGTTAAAGACCTGTAAGCCTCGGCCTCTACGGCTGCACGACAATGCCCGCCCTGCGCGGGCGTTGTCGTCTCTGAGAGGCGGAAAAACCTGTGGTGCAACAGCGGTGGCCAAGACTCACCAGGCCAGTGTGATCCGGCTTTCGAAAACCCGCTCCACGCCGCTCAACGGATCACTGAAGCGCAACCCCTTGGCCAGCAGCTTCAGCGGGTTGGCGTAGTCGTCCTCGACATCCTTCAGTACCTGGGGATAGAACGGGTCATTGCAGATGCTCGCCCCCAGCGCAGTCATGTGCACCCGCAACTGGTGCTTCTTGCCGGTGACCGGTGACAAGCCGTACCGCCATAGGTCGCCGTTCTTCTCCAGAACCTGCACCGCCGTTTCGGTATTGCTCACCCCTGGGCCTTCCTGCATGCGAAAGAAGGGTTCGCCATCCACCAGCCGGCTTTTGTGTACCAGGGGGAATGTCAGTTGGGGCAACGCCTGGGCAATGGCTTCGTAGTACTTGTCGATCTTGCGAGTTGGGAACAACGACTGATACGCCGAACGGCTTTGCGGATTGGCGGAAAACAGCACCAGCCCAGCGGTGTGGCGATCGATGCGATGCAATGGCACCAGATGGGGATTGTCCAGGCGGCGAATCAAGCGGCGCAGCAGGGTCTGCTCGACGTATTCACCCGCTGGCGTCACTGGCAGAAAATGCGGCTTGTCTGCCACGACCAGGTGTTCGTCGGCATACAGGATCGTTTCCAGCACAGGGATGACTTTTTCGTCCGGCACTTCGCGAAAGTAGTGGATTCGCAGGCCTTCCTTGTAGGCCAGGTCCAGGGCAATCGCCTGGCCCTGAGCATCCAGGACGCGACCACGGGCAATCCGGTCCAGCCACTGTTCGCGCCCAATGGCACTGAAGTGTTCGCACAGGCAGTCAAGCACGGTGGCCCAGGTGCCTGGCGGCAGGTACAGCGTGCTGGCCTGGCTATGGGTGGCGGAAAATGATGAAGTGGACATACGCAAGCTCTTGCCGTTAATGCAGGCGGGCATTATCCAGTAACCACCGGAACCTACCTAGGGGAGATTCCGTGCCGCCCTGGTTCAGGCCTCACAGGTAGCCATTGACTCGCGCAAGGCCGCAGCCTCGGTGAACTCTTTCAACCAGCGCAATACCTCCACTGCCTCCCAGCGCCCGGGATCATAAAGCGCGTAGAGCAACCCCTGATACCCCACCACATCCAGTTGCCGGTGATACCCGGCGCGCTGGAACAAGGCTTCGATTTCCGCGAAGCAGGTATTGAAGTGCAATTTGTTGAATGGGGTCTTCCCTTCCGTCACCAGGCCATCGAGCCGCAGCTCCAGGACCGCCTCACGCACCACGTCGGCCGACATCCGGTTCACGCTGGCTTTCAACTGTTCGACATTGACCATGCTGCATCACTCCTGTTTCGTATGCGCCCGCTGATGCCTGACGCTTTATGCAAAGCCTGCTGGACCGCCCTCAGCCACGTCCCACATAGCTGACCACCCAGAGCACCACGCCCCAGATCGGGGCCGGGTCGAGATCGTCGAAGGCAACCGAGGGCACCGAGGGCCGGGCGGCCTTGAGCAGCAGCCCGCCCTTGGGGTCGGCTGCCAGCAAACGCACGCAATACTCGTTGTCGCCATTAAGGTGAGCCACCACGTACTGATCCTGAACCGGCTTGATCGAACGATCGACGATCAGGCGGTCACCCGGATAAATACCAAAGCCCAGCAAGGTGTCGTCTTCGACCAACACCGCACGGACCTGGGGCGCGCCCAGGCCGACAATCTGGTCAAGGGAGAAGTTCTGGCCCCGATCTTCGGCGGCAGAATGCACGGCGCTGAGGCTCAGCTCATCGGCGTCGGGCAAGTGCAGGCGCTGGGTACTGGCGAGCAAGGTGAGGGACATGGCGGCCACCCGAATAACTGTATGCACATACAGTAACCGAATATCCGGGTTGGCGCCAATGCGTGTCGCGTGGGACACGACAAACGGAGTGCATGGCGCCGAACTGGCTCCAGGATTCAGCGCAGGAAGGCGACGACTTGCTCGGCGTCGAAGGGCCAGCCCAGTTCCGCGCCGGTATCGACTCGGCGTAGCACCGGGATCCGCAGGCCATAAGCTTCGAACAGTGCCTGGCTGTCGGCTATATCCACCAACTCCACCAACAGGCCATGCTCGACCAGCGGCATCAGTTCCGCTTCGGCGAGTTCACACAGGTGGCAGCCAAGGGTGCCGAACAACTGGCATTCAGGGGGCATGACAGACGGACCACGAAAGAATGGGTGATCATTCTAGGCCGGTCACCAAAAACCGTCGAGCACAGGGCGCCCGCCATCAGTCCTGACTGACCGCGCCGATCTTGTGGATCGACAGGTCGGCACCGTAATACTCCTCTTCCTGGCTCAGGCGCAGTCCGTGCAGTCGCTTGATCACGCCGTATACCAGCAGCCCGCCGAGCAATGCGATGACGATGCCCAACGCCGTGCCGATCAGTTGACTGATCAGGCTGACGCCTCCCAGACCGCCCAATGCTGTCTGGCCGAAAATTCCACAGGCGATGCCGCCCCAGGCCCCGCACAGGCCATGCAGTGGCCAGACACCGAGCACGTCATCGATTTTCCATTGGTTCTGCGCCGCAATAAAACACCAGACAAACAGGGCGCCGGCAATGGCCCCCGTGACCAACGCACCGACCGGGTGCATCAGGTCGGAACCGGCACAAATGGCCACCAGCCCGGCCAACGGACCGTTGTGCAGGAACCCGGGGTCGTTACGCCCGACGATCAGGGCCGCCATGGTGCCGCCAACCATCGCCATCAATGAGTTGACCGCTACCAGGCCGCTGACCCCTTGCAGCGTTTGCGCACTCATGACGTTAAAGCCGAACCAGCCAACAATCAGAATCCACGAGCCAAGGGCCAGGAACGGAATGCTCGACGGCGCAAACGCTACCAGTCGACCCTCGCGGTATCGCCCGTTACGAGGCCCGAGCAGCAGCACTGCCGCCAGGGCCAGCCAACCGCCCATGGCGTGCACCACCACGGAACCGGCGAAATCATGGAAGCTGGCGCCAAACCGTTCCAGTAGCCAGGCCTGCAGGCCAAGATTGCCGTTCCAGACCATGCCTTCGAAAAACGGGTAGATAAACGCTACGATCAACGCCGTCGCACAGAGACTGCGGAGCGAAGCGCGCCCGCTCGGCGATCCCGCCCGAAATGATCGCCGGAATAGCGGCGGCAAAGGTCAGCAGGAAAAAAAACTTCACCAGGCCGTACCCGTGATCGGCACTGAGCACGGCGGCCGGTTGCAGGAAGTTGACCCCGTAGGAAATCCAATAGCCTATAAAGAAGTAGGCCAGTGTCGAGACCGCAAAGTCGCTGAGGATCTTCGACAGGGCATTGACCTGGTTTTTTTGACGAACCGTGCCCACTTCAAGAAAGGCGAAACCGGCATGCATGGCCAAAACCATCACCGCGCCAATCAGGATGAACAGGGTATTGGAGCTATGGACCAGGGTGGCCACTGCACTTTGCACATTTTCCATGGGGTTGGCAGACCTTCAAACCGCAAATGGCACCAAAGCAGTTCGCCGAGCCTGTGCGTGCACCAAGTTGATACCTCCCCTGGTCTCAAACCGGTTTGACGGCGAACCGTTTTGGCGCAAAGACTTCAACGCGATCAATCATTGCCTCGATGTTGCCGCGGGTTTCTATTATTTGAGTTAAGGTTTTCGCCAGGCATGCCCGTTTCAGGACAATGGAAGCGGCCGGCGCACCAGGACGTAGCAAAAGCTGTACCAGTCATTTGCACTGAACCTTAGTGCAAGGCCCATACTCGAACCTTTGACACGCCACTTATGGAGATCACCATGGCCAGCAAAACAGCAAAGACTGCTCAAGAAATCCTGATGGATGATTTTCAAACCCTGGTCAACGATACCGAACGCTTGCTGGAGCACACCGCGACCCTGGCGGGCGATCAAGCCGACGAATTGCGTGACCAGATTCATCAGAGCCTGTTGCGTGCCCGTGAAACCCTGCAATTGACCCAGGACTCCCTGACCGAACGCGGCAAGGCCGCCGTCACGGCCACCGAAGACTATGTCCAGGCCAACCCTTGGCAGTCCGTGGGGATCGCCGCCGGTGTCGGCTTCCTGATCGGCCTGCTGGCGACACGGCGCTGATATGGCTATCGGTGAATCCGGCTCGTCCGAGACTGGCACTGGCTCCTCGCCGCGACGCCTGGGCGCCGCTTTTCTGGGTTTGCTGCACAGCCACGTAGAGCTGTTCGGCATTGAACTGCAGGAACAGAAAGCCCGTACCGTCACCCTGCTGCTGTTTGCCGGCCTGGCCCTGGTGTTTGCCCTGCTGTTGCTGGTGGGGATTTCGGCACTGGTGATGATTCTGCTCTGGGACACCTACCGCCTGACAGCGATCATTGGTCTGTGTGTGTTCTATGCGGCCGCCGCGCTGTTCTGTGGGATGCGCCTGAAAGCGGCGATTTTCGATGAGTCGTCGCCGTTCCACGCGACCCTCGAGGAACTGGCCAACGACCGGGAGCGCCTGCTGCCATGAACCTGCCTGAAATTCCCAAGAACAGTTCCCGCAAGGAAATGCGCAAGGCCCTGCTGCGCCTGCGCATGGAAATGCATCGCCAGGAAATCCGCCACGAGTCGCAACAATTATTGCAGCCGCTGCAGCGTGTACGGGGCATGGGCCAGAGCTTTCAAGACGGCCTGGGCATCAAGCATGCTCCGTTGTGGGGCGTAGCGGCGGTCACCCTGCTCGGCTTTCTCACGGGCAAGGGCGCCAAGGGTGGCGGTATCCGCAGTGCCACGCGGCTGGTCCGATTGGGCACTACGTTGCTGCCACTGATTCGTCTGGTGCTACAGGGCGCCTCGCGTAAAAACTGATCGCCACATCATCGTCAGCCCGACCCAAGCTCTTGCCCGAGAGGTTCGGTCGGGCTTGCAGCCTGGCGCTTGAACCGGGAAGCTAGCGCATCAGTTACCTGACGGAGAGATCAGCCTTGGATTGGCAGACCCTGCTTAACCGTGAACGCCTCGGCAAACCTGTGCACAGTCCGGAAGAACTCGGCCGCAGTCCCTTCCACAAAGACCATGACCGGGTGATTTTCTCCGGGGCCTTCCGCCGTCTGGGCCGCAAGACCCAGGTCCACCCGGTCCACAGCAACGATCACATCCACACCCGCCTGACCCACTCACTGGAAGTCAGTTGTGTGGGGCGTTCGCTGGGCATGCGCGTCGGTGAAACCATCCGCAGCGCCCTACCCGACTGGTGCGAGCCCAGTGACCTGGGGATGGTGGTGCAATCGGCCTGCCTGGCCCATGACATTGGTAACCCACCCTTTGGCCACTCCGGCGAGGACGCCATTCGCTACTGGTTCCAGCAGGCCGCAAATAAAGGCTGGCTGGATGCAATGAGTGAGGTCGAGCGCAACGACTTCCTCAACTTCGAGGGCAATGCGCAAGGTTTCCGGGTACTGACTCAACTGGAGTATCACCAGTTCGATGGCGGAACCCGACTGACCTACGCCACCCTCGGCACTTACCTCAAGTACCCCTGGACCGCCCGACACGCCGACTCACTGGGTTACAAGAAACACAAGTTCGGCTGCTATCAGAGCGAACTGCCCCTGCTTGAACAGATTGCCCAGAAGCTCGGCCTGCCACAACTGGACGACCAACGCTGGGCCCGCCACCCCCTGGTCTACCTGATGGAGGCCGCGGATGACATCTGCTACGCCTTGATCGACCTGGAAGACGGCCTGGAAATGGAGTTGCTGGAATACGCCGAGGTCGAATCGCTGTTACTCGGCCTGGTGGGCGATGACCTGCCGGAAACCTACCGCCAGCTCGGCCCCTCTGACTCACGCCGGCGCAAGCTGGCGATTTTACGCGGCAAGGCCATTGAACACCTGACCAACGCCGCGGCGCGGGCCTTCGTCGAGCAACAGGACGCCCTGCTGGCAGGCACGCTGCAAGGTGACCTGGTGGAACACATGCATGGCCCGGCCAAACGTTGCGTATTGAATGCCAAGGACATGGCGCGCAAGAAGATCTTCCAGGACAAACGCAAGACCCTGCATGAAATCGGTGCCTACACCACCCTGGAAATCCTTTTGAACGGGTTCTGTGGCGCCGCCCTGGAGCAGCACGGCGGTGGAACCGCCTCGTTCAAGAATCGACGCATACTCGATTTGCTGGGCAACAACGCGCCCGACCCACACGGTCCGTTGCACGCCTCATTTTTACGCATGATCGACTTTATTGCCGGCATGACCGACAGCTATGCCAGCGAGATGGCCATGGAAATGACCGGACGCTCCAGCCGACCGTGACCCGTACACCCGTCGCGCGATCTCTTTGGGCCGCGACGGGTGATTGCACTCCTCGGCGCCATCCAGGAATCATCCTACAGTTCACACGGAATTGAATGACAACGAAGGTAGCGGTATGTAGACAACTCCATTTCTATGCTGAACAGCATGCTCAAAACTCAATACAGCGGTAGATATTCAGCAATAGAAAAAAGATAATCCCCCCGATTAAAGCGTAACGCCGCCCTCCCCAACTCCAATCTTTCTTCCAGGAAAGCTAAATGTTCATATACAACTTGCGCATCCTGCTGGTGGAAGACCACCCTTTTCAACTCAGGGCAACACTCTGCCTGCTTAACAGTTACGGCTTCACCCAAGTCACTACCGCCGACACTGCCGAAAATGCATTACAAAAGATGAATCTGGCACATCAACCTTTCGAATTGTTACTCTGCGACCAATGCCTTCCAGATCTTCCCGGCCTGGAACTGATTGGCATTGCGAGCCTACAGGGACTTATACAACAAGCCATTCTCCTGAGCAGCCTGGATTGCCGGGAATTAAACACTTTGAAGAAATCCGCTGATGAACACCGGCTACCCCTACTCGGTTATCTGGCCAAACCGCTGAAAAAAACCGAGCTTATAAACCTGCTGATGCCAGAACAGAGTAATCACTGAGCATCGTCACTACTGGCCACACTCTCCGCCGAGTTCGCGCCCCATTACAAGTGCCCTTCCCGCCACAACTTACAAGTATAAACATAGGCTGTCGACAGCAGACTTCCTCCTGACATTCCTTCCGACTGCGTAATCCCTCGCCTTCTATTATGTAGGACTCGTCCTATATTGCACTCCCGCCCTCCTCGGTTCATACGTCGCTCCTGCTATCTGAGCTAAGGTGCTCGCTTTATTTGCGCACGTATGGGACTTGATTATGAACACCGTTTTTATTGTCGACGATCACCCCGTCATTCGCCTCGCCGTTCGTATGTTGTTGGAACATGAGGGTTACAAAGTCGTCGGGGAATCGGATAACGGCGTCGACGCCATGCAGATGGTTCGCGAATGTATGCCTGACCTGATCATTCTCGATATCAGCATCCCGAAACTGGATGGCCTGGAAGTTCTTTCGCGCTTCAATAGCATGAGCACACCTCTTAAAACCCTGGTACTCACCGCGCAGAGCCCGGAACTTTTCGCCATTCGCTGCATGCAGTCCGGTGCATGCGGGTACGTCTGCAAACAGGAAGACCTGAGTGAGTTGGTAAGCGCCATCAACGCCGTTTTTTCCGGCTATCACTACTTCCCCAGCCAGGCATTGAACCCCACGCGCAGCAATGACGAACTGAGCGCCGAACTCGACTTGTTCAGATCCGTCAATGACCGCGAACTGATGGTCCTGCAATTGTTCGCCCAAGGCCGTAGCAACAAGGAAATTGCCAAAGGGATGTTTCTCAGCAACAAGACTGTCAGCACCTACAAAAAAAGGCTCATGCAAAAACTCAAGGCAAAATCCCTGGTGGAACTCATCGAAATGGCAAAACGCAACGCTTTAGTGTGAGAGACAGGATGCCCAGTTCTTTAAAGGACTATTTGTTGTATTTGAGTGTCGGACTTTGTCTGGGCGCCTCTGCCTGTATGGCAGCCCCCGAAATCGGAAATTACTCACTGCTCAGTCGCTCGACGACCAGCGTCATGGATGTGCAACTGGAGCCCTCGCAACGACAGTGGATTCAGGACAGAACCGAACTGATCCTGGGGACTTCGGCGCCCGATTATCCACCCTTCGACCTGACGATCCGGGGCCAGGACTATGAAGGGTTCACCGCAGATTACGCGGGCATCATCGGCAACACCCTGGGGCTGCCTATCAAGATCCGACGCTACCCTTCCCGAGAAGCCGCCATCGAGGCACTGGAAAACGGCGATGTTGACCTACTGGGCACGGCCAACGGCTATGAAGCCCGACAAGCGAACATCGCTCTGTCCACCCCCTACGCCATCGACCAACCGGTCCTGGTCACCCGGGAGACCGAAACCCGCTCGCTGACCGAGGGCCTGGCCGGCATGCGCTTGAGCATGGTCTATCACTACCTGCCTCTGGAAGAGGTAACGGCCCTGTACCCCAACGCCATCATCACACCCTACCCATCCTTTCAGAACGCGATCAATGCCGTGGCCTTCGATCAGGCCGACGTGTTTCTGGGCGATACCATTTCCACTCACTTCACGATCAATAAGGGCTATCTGAAGAACGTCAGGATGGCCAACTTCGGCAAACACGAGGCCTACGGTTTCAGCTTTGCCGTCAAGCAGGACAACCGGGATTTGTTGAACCTCATCAACGCGGTGCTGGCAAGGGTGCCGGCCCGTGAGCGGGAACACATCGCCAAACGCTGGAGCGCCGGCAGTGACATCCTGCTGACTGACCGCAAACTGCAGTTGAGCGATCGGGAAGAACGCTGGCTGGCGCAACACCCAGTGGTGCGCGTGGCCGTCAACGAGGGTGTTGCACCGCTGACCTTTTTTGATTCCGATGGCAGCCTGAGGGGGATCACCGCCGACCTGCTGGAGCTCATCCGGTTGCGCACAGGATTGCGTTTCGAGCTTCATCGCAGCCCCAGCGAACGCGCCATGATCAATCTGATTGAAGAGGACCGCGTCGACCTGATTGCCGCCATTGCTCCCAGTGTCGAGCGCGAGACACACCTGAGCTTCACCCGACCCTACCTGGAAAGCTCCTATGTACTGCTGAGCAGCAAGAACCCCGGCAGCCCGATGAATCTCGAGCAACTGCGCGGCAAGAGCCTGGCAATCACCGAAAACAATCCATTGCGCGATGACCTGCAACGCGAACACCCTGGTATCCACCTCGTGCAAACGCAGGACGCCTTCAGTGCCGTGGAGTTGCTTGCCAAGGGCCAGGTCGAGGGCGCGGTTGAGTCCCTGATCATTGCCAACTACTTCATCGCTGCGCGGTTGTTCGAAGACCAGGTGCAGATCAGCGCAACGGTCGGCACACAGCAAGCCGCCGTTTCCCTTGCCACCGCCCGTGGTGCGATCGAGTTGAGTACGATCCTCGACAAGGCCCTGCTGAGTATCGCCCCGGACGAACTGGGGATCATCAACAGCCGCTGGCGTGGCTACATGGGTCCCGACGGTAGCACCTGGCGCAAGTATCAGCGCCAGCTGTACCAACTGGTGATCGGCAGCAGCCTGCTACTGCTGATGCTCCTGGCCTGGAACGCCCACATGCGCAGGCAGATCAGGCAGCGGCAAAAGGCAGAGCGGGCCCTCAATGACCAGCTCGAATTCATGCACACGCTGGTCAATGGAACACCTCACCCGATCTACGTGCGCGACCGCGACGGTGTCCTGCAAAGTTGCAATGACAGCTACTTGGGAACCTTCAACGCCAAACGCGAGCAGGTCATCGGCAAAACCGTCATGCAAGGGGCCATGAGCAACGCCTTCGAAGCCAGGGAATACCAGGCGGACTATCAGCGCGTGGTGGCAGAGGGCGTGCCGATGCTGCTCGATCGCACCCTGCACACTGGCAGCACAATGCTGACGATCTATCACTGGATCCTGCCCTACCGGGATTCCACGGGAGAGGTCCAGGGGATTATCGGCGGCTGGATCGACATCAGCGACAGACGCCAACTGTTTGATGAACTCAGGGCCGCCAAAGAGCGCGCCGATGAAGCGAACCGCGCCAAGAGTACCTTCCTGGCTACCATGAGCCATGAAATCCGTACACCGATGAACGCCGTGATCGGCATGCTCGAACTGACCCTCGAACGTGACGAGCACAGCCTGCAGGATCGTCCGGCCATTGAAGTGGCCTACAACTCGGCCAAGGACCTGCTGGCGCTGATCGGTGACATTCTCGACATTGCCCGAATCGAATCCGGTCGCCTGAGCCTGGCGCCCGAACGGGTCAATCTCGGCGCAACCCTGGAAGCTGTGGTACGGGTCTTCGACGGACTCGCGCGGCAGAAGAAACTGACGCTGAGCCTCGACTTCCCCGACGCGGATGCGCAGCCGGATGTGCTGACCGACCCTTTGCGCCTGAAACAGATTCTGTCCAACCTGATCAGCAATGCCATCAAGTTTACCGAGCAGGGAGAAGTCAGCATCAAGGTCCGGTTGATGACGGTCGAGGGTGCCGACCACCAACAAATGGTCATGCACATCAACGATACCGGGATCGGCATCAGTGCAGACGACCAGCGCCGGTTGTTCGAGCCTTTCGCCCAGGCACAGCACACCGGACAATTGGCCAGGAGCGGTGCCGGCCTGGGCCTGGTGATCTGCCGCAGCCTGTGCGAAATGATGGGTGGCGACCTGCAACTGAGCAGCCAACCGGGCGTCGGCACCCAGGTCCGGGTTGATCTCCCCATGACGCCGATACCAGGAGCCTCCGTGCGGGAGCCTGTGCCGCCGCTGGTCGCACCTGGCCAGGCCAGCTTGAACGTGCTGGTGGTCGACGACCATCCGGCGAATCGCCTGCTGATGAGCCAGCAACTGGGGTTCCTGGGCCACCGTTGGGTCACGGCGAACGACGGTGCGCAAGGCTTGGCGGCCTGGCGAGAGGGCCATTTCGACCTGGTGATTGCCGACTGCAACATGCCGGTGATGAATGGCTATGAACTGTCCCGGGCCATCCGCAGGATCGAGCAGGATGAGCAACGAACACCGTGCACGGTGCTCGGTTTTACTGCCAACGCCCAGCCCGAGGAAAAACCTCGATGCCGCCAGGCGGGAATGAACGATTGCCTGTTCAAACCCATCAGCCTGGCGACACTGAGCCAGTGCCTGGAGACCCTGCAGCCGTTCAATGAAGAACCGGCCTTCAACCTGCAGAGCCTGCAAGCACTGACCGGTGGCGACCCGGTGCTGGTGCAGCGCCTGCTCACCGAGCTGCTCAACAGCAATCGCCTCGATCGACAAGCATTGCTCAGCGTGTCACCAGGCTGCGGGCGCGAGGAGTTCATCGATATCGCCCACAAAATCAAAGGTGCGGCCCGCATCGTCCAGGCCACCAGGCTGATGGACAGCTGTGAAGCACTTGAGCGGATGTGCCACGAAGCGTTCACCGAGGCCAGCCTGGCAAGCTGCACCGAAGCGATACAGCAGGCGATGCTGGAACTGGAGCGAGCACTGCAACGTGAGATCACCCAGCAATCGCCGGCCTGACGCTTCCGGGCCACAGGTTAAGCCCTGTTGGCCCTGCCCCCCCCCGGACAGCCTCGAGGATTCACGGCAGACCGTTGTGCCATTAACTATGCTTGTTCGCTGAGCCGTGCGTATCGATCATGGAGAGCCAGCAATGCCCAGCCCACTGCGCCCGGACAAACGGCGATTGCCGCTGCACGTGCACATCAGCGTGATGTTCACCCTGTTGCTGCTGTTCACGGGCGTTGTACTGGGTATTTTCAATTACCGACAAACCACCGAAATCATCCTCTCCAGCAGTGAGAAACTGTTCGAACGCATAGACCAGGACGTACGCAGGGACCTGCAAACCACCTACCAGCCCATTCGACGATTGCTCAGCCTGTTGGCAGAAAGCGTCGCGATCCAGGGCACGGACCTGGCGCACCGGCTGCCCCTACTCAAACCCTTCAGCCAGTCCCTCAGGGACAATACCGAGCTGGCATCGCTGTACGTCGGTTATGCCGATGGTGATTTTTTCATGGTCCGTCCATTGCGCAGCGATGCACTGAAAAAAAACCTGCAGGCACCTGATGCCGCCGCCTTTCAGCTCTGGAGCATCGATCGTGACAGCCTCACCGGGCAAACCCGCTCACAATCCCTGTTCTATGACGCGACGCTGAACCAGATCGGGCGCCTGGATAATCCGCAGGAAGCCTATGACCCGCGCACCCGCGCCTGGTTCGACCGGGCCAACATCAGCCAAGAGCAAATCACCACCGAGCCCTACATCTTCTTTTCGACCCACAACATCGGCACGACGCTCGCCCGCCGCAGCGGCCCCAACGCCGTCGTAGGTGCCGACCTGACGCTGGCGCAGCTGTCCGCCACCCTGGCCAAGCACCAGGTAACGCCCGGCACCGAAGTCGCCCTGTTCGACGGCGACGGCAATGCTGTTGCTTACCCCGACAGCCGCAAGCTGATCATCGATGATCAAAAGGCCCACTTGGCCAAGGTCAAGGACTTGAGCCCGGCGCTGGCAGCCCTGTTCATGCATACGGCCAGCGGCAATCGCCTGGAGGTCGGCAACCGTCAATGGATCTTTGCCCGCAGCAGCATCCAGGAGGGTGGCCCGCGGGGGCTGAACCTGGCGGTGATGGTGCCCGAAGAGGAATTGCTGGTCGATGCCTATCGAATGCGCTGGCAGGGCGCCCTACTGACCCTGGCTATCTTGTTACTGTGCGTGCCACTGGGTTGGCTGACTTCCCGCATCCTGGTCAAACCGTTACGGGCACTGGTGCAGGAAGCCGACGCGATTCGCAGTTTTGATTTCAACTACCCGGTCACCCGCCGCTCGCCGGTGCTGGAAGTCGACCAGCTCAGCGTCTCCATGGCGCGCATGAAAGCGACGCTGGCCAGCTTCTTTGAAATCACCGACAGCCTGTCGGCAGAAACCCGCTTCGAGCCGCTGCTGCTAAGAGTCCTGGCGGAAACCGTGAAGATTGGCCAGGCCCAGGCGGGACTGATCTACCTGCGGGAAAATGAAGGCAACCGCCTCCAGCCCCATGGCTTGTTCATCGAGGGTGAATCCCACGACCTGTCGGCGTTCAACATCAAGGGTCACGACCCTGACGACACGCAGGCCCCTGCCTGGTTGCGCCCACTGACAAGCCAGAACGCCCTGGTGACTACCCTGGGATTCGAGCAGGCAGGCGACCTGCAAAGTGTCATGCTGGCGCTGCAGAGCCCCAGCGTGCACCTGATCGGCATTCGCCTGCACAACCGCCATAACGAAACGGTCGGCGTGCTGGTCCTGTTGCTGGCCGACAGCGGCGCGCAAGCGGACCTCGAAAAGCTGCGCCCCGACCGGATCGCCTTCATCCAGGCGGTCTCCGGCGCTGCGGCCGTCAGCATCGAAAGCCAGCGCCTGCAGCACAAGCAAAAACAGCTGCTGGACGCCTTCATCCAGTTGCTCGCAGGTGCGATCGATGCCAAGAGCCCCTACACCGGCGGCCACTGCCAACGGGTACCCGCACTGACCCTGATGCTCGCCCAGGCTGCCGCCGCCAGCCGGGCCCCGGAATTCGAGCGCTACAACCCCACCGACGATGAATGGGAAGCGCTGCACATTGCCGCCTGGTTGCACGACTGCGGAAAAGTCACCACTCCCGAATACGTGGTCGACAAAGCCACCAAGCTTGAGACCCTCACCGACCGCCTGCACGAGATCCGCACCCGTTTCGAGGTGCTCAAGCGCGATGCCTGGATCGACTACTGGCAGGGGCTCGCCCAGGGGGGCGATGAACAGATACTGGCTGCGACGCGCGACACCCGCCTGGCCGAGCTCGACGACGACTTTGCCTTTGTCGCCCGCAGTAACCTGGGGGGCGAGACCATGGCCGAGGCCGACCTGCAACGCTTGCACGCCATAGCCCAACGCACCTGGACCCGCACCCTGGATGACCGGCTGGGGCTATCCTGGGAGGAGAACCGCCGTCAGGCACGTAGCCCAGCTCCCGTGCTGCCGGTCAGCGAGCCGCTGCTGGCGGATAAACCCGAACACCTGTTCGAGCGCAACAGTGCCGAGCTGATTCCAACGGACAACCCCTGGGGCTTCAAACTCGACGTACCGCCGCACAAATACAACCGTGGCGAGCTGTACAACTTGAGCATCACCCGCGGCACGCTGACCCGCGAGGAGCGCTACATCATCAACCATCACATGGTGCAAACAATCCTGATGCTCAGCCACCTGCCCTTCCCCGGGCACCTGAGCAACGTCATGGAGATTGCCGCCGGGCACCACGAAAAAATGGACGGCACCGGCTATCCCAGACAACTCACGCGGGAACAGATGAGCCTGCCGGCGCGGATGATGGCGATCGCCGATATTTTCGAAGCGCTGACTGCCGCAGACCGACCCTACAAGAAAGCCAAGACGCTCAGTGAGGCCCTGGGCATCATGGCGTTCATGTGCCGTGATGCCCACATCGACCCGCAGCTTTTTGCGCTGTTTATCGAGGAACAGATCTATCAGCAGTACGCCGACAGATACCTGGAGCCAGGGCAGATCGATGCCGTGGACCGGCAAGGCCTGCTGGCCAAAGCAGGCCTGGTCAGTTGATCAGCAGTCGGTAAGGCGCAGGAAGATTGCGGCCAGTTGCTCGATACCGGCCTGGTCGGCGACGCTGAAGCGCGCCAGTGATGGGCTATCCAGGTCCAGCACGCCGATCAGCCGACCGTCCTTGACCAGTGGCACCACCAACTCACTGTTCGACGCGCTGTCACAGGCAATGTGCCCGGCGAACGCATGCACATCCTCCACCCGCTGAGTCGTGAGCGTGGCCGCCGCAGCGCCACAAACACCCCGCCCGAAGGGGATCCGCACACAGGCAATCTGGCCCTGGAATGGCCCGAGCACCAGCTCTTCATCGCGGTTCAGGTAGAACCCGGCCCAGTTCAGGTCATCGAGCTGATGGAACAGGAACGCCGAGAACTGCGCGGCGTTGGCGATAAAATCTCGCTCATCGGCCAGCAACGACTCCAGCTGTGCGCAGAGCAGGCCATAACCGTCCAGGCCTGCGCCGCTGTTTTGCAAATCGATCATGCCTGTTGCTCCAACAATTTGAGCCCGACCCAATAGCGGGCGAACTGATAGGCGCAACGCCCGTTGCGGTTACCACGGCCAGTCGCCCAGCGCACCGCGAGGATTTCCAGTTCTTCATCCCGTTGCCAGGCCAGGCCGGCCTTGGTGGCCAACTCGCCGACCCAGTGTTCGACCACGTTGAGAAAGTGCTCCTGGGTAAAGGGGTAGAACGACAGCCACAGGCCAAAACGATCCGACAGCGCGATCTTGTCCTCCACCGCCTCACTGGGGTGCAGTTCGCCGTCGACCCTTTTCCAGTTTTCGTTATCGCTCTCTTTTTCCGGCACCAGGTGGCGCCGGTTGGAGGTGGCATACAGCAGAACGTTGTCCGGGGCCTGCTCCAGCGAGCCGTCGAGCACACTCTTGAGTACCCGGTAATCGCCCTCGCCCGCCTCGAAAGACAGATCGTCACAAAACAGCACAAAGCGTTGCGGCAACTTGGCGACCTGCTCCACCACCCGTGGCAGGTCCGCCAGGTGATCACGCTCGATCTCGATCAAGCGCAGCCCGCCCTTGGCATGCTCGGCCAACAACGCGCGCACCAGTGAAGACTTGCCCGTTCCTCGCGAGCCCCAGAGCAGAGCATGGTTGGCAGGCAGGCCATCGAGGAACTGGCGCGTATTGCGGCCCAGCTGTTCCAGTTGCTTGTCGACCCCGATCAGGTCGGTCAGGCGCATGTCCAGGCTGACCTCAAGTGGCAGCAGAAAACCACTGCGCCCCTCACGCTGCCAGCGGGCAGCCAGGCATTGTGTCCAGTCGATGGCACTGCGTGGCGCAGGCAGCAGCGGCTCGATACGAGCCAGAACCGCATCAGCGCGTTCAAGAAAGGCATTCAGTCGAGAATCCACGTCTTCTCCTCAAGGCAGTTCACAGTAATGATGGGCAGACCAAGCCGCTCCTGACGCCAGACACCATCCGAGTCGCGAGCCAGAGCGCTGCGCGCACGGCAAAACTCGGTAGCGATCAGCTATGCTTGGCCCAGAAGGGAAACGAAAGTGGCTGCGCACCCGATGGATATCAAGTTCACCAACCGCCTGTCCTATAAGCAAGCCAAGCTCACCGTGCTGGTCGGTTTTGTCCTGGGTATGCTGCTGAGTCTGCTGCAGATAGGGATCGATTATGCCAGCGAAGATGCTTCCATCAACCGGGAAATATTGTCGTTGCTGGAAATCAGCCACAGTCCCGCCTCCCGGATCGCCTACAACATCGACGCGGAACTGGCCCAGGAGTTGACGCTTGGCCTATTGCGCTCACCCGCGGTGATTGGTGCGCAACTGACCGACAATAACAACACCGTGCTGGCCAACGTCAAGCGTGCCCCCTCAGCCAGTTCTTACCGCGTGATCAGCGACTTCCTGTTTGGCGCCAATCGTCAATTCAAGGAGCGGCTGTTCCTCGAGCATCTGCCCGATGAGTCCCTCGGCACACTGCAACTGGAAGTCGATACCTACGCCTTCGGCAGCCGCTTCTTGCGCCGGGCCGAAGTCACCCTGCTCAACGGTTTCGCCCGCAGCCTGATCCTCAGTGGCATTCTCCTGGCGTTGTTCTATGTGATGCTGACCAAGCCGCTGGTACGGGTCATTCGTGAGCTGAGCGAGCGAGACCCGCGCATTGCCGAGCAACCGCCGCTGGAATGCCCGCTGCACCATCAGAACGATGAAATCGGAGTGCTGGTCAGGGTGGCCAACCAGCAGTTCGAAAGCATGACCACGGAAATCCAGCAGCGACGCGCCGCCGAAAATCGCCTGACCGACTACCTGGGTCAACTGGAGACCATCGTTTCCTCGCGAACCGCCGAGTTGAAAGCGATCAATCGGCGCCTGACAACCTCCAACGAGGAACTGCAGATCGCGCGCCAGACAGCCCTGGACATGGCGCAGGCTCGCTCGGTGTTCCTGGCCAACATGAGCCATGAAATCCGCACGCCCCTCAACGGCCTGCTGGGCATGATCGCCTTGTCCCTCGACAGCCCCTTGAATGCCGAGCAGCGCCAACAACTGGCGATTGCCCACGACTCCGGCAAAGTACTGGTGGAATTGCTCAACGATATTCTCGACCTGTCGAAGTTCGATGCGGGCCAACTGGAACTCGAACACATTCCCTTCGACCTCGGCTCATTGATCGAGGACACCGCCAACCTGCTCTCGCAGAACGCGGCACCCAGTGTCGAGCTGACCTGCCTGATCGACCCGCACTTTCCCGCCCAGGTGATTGGCGACCCGACACGGGTTCGGCAAATCGTCAGTAACCTGCTGTCCAATGCCCTCAAATTCACCCGCTTCGGCCGCGTCGATGTGCGCCTCAGTTCCTGGGAGGATGGCGTTCGGATCGAAGTCTGCGACACCGGTATCGGCATTGCCCAGGATGCCCAGGTCAAGATCTTCCAACCCTTTACCCAGGCCGGCGCCGGCATTACGCGCCAGTTCGGCGGCACCGGGCTGGGGCTGGCCCTGACCTTCAACCTGTGCAACGTCATGCAAGGCCGCCTGAGCATCAGTTCGGAGTCGGGTTTTGGCAGCCAGTTCTGTGCCGACCTGCCACTGCCCGCGCACACTCGCGCCACACCGCCGGCCCGCCTGCAGGGCAAGGTCGTGGCCATCACGGCGGCCAGCAGTGGCCTGGCCGAGTTGTTGCGCAGTCTGCTGCCCGGATGGGGCCTGGACTACCAGCAGCGCAGCCTCGATGACTCTTTGCACGGTCTGGACCCCGATGTACTGATTACCGACTGCCCACCCTGCCTGTTCGAATTGCGCTCGACGTTCTCCGCACCGATCTTGCTGGTGACAGCCTACGGCAACTTCATGCCCAGCGAAGAAAGCGCCGCCCTTGCTCCTCTGCAACAACAAGCCCGCCCGCTGGCGCGCAATGCGCTGTACCAGACCTTGCGCCGGGCCTTGAACGTGGAAAGCGCTGGGGATAACCGGGCGCCCGATCAAACGCCGTCGCCTCCACGCCGCGGGCGAATCCTGTTGGTGGAGGACAACCCGGTCAATCAACTGGTGGCCAAAGGCATGCTAAGCAAACTGGGCAGTGACGTGATTGTGGTGTCCCACGGCGCCGAGGCACTCGACCAACTGGAACTCAGCCACTTTGACCTGGTGCTGATGGACTGCAACATGCCGGTCATGGACGGCTATGAAGCCAGTCGGCATATCCGGCGCAGCGGTCGCTGGCCGGACCTGCCGATTGTCGCCTTGACCGCCAATGCCATGCCCGAGGAACGGGAGCGCTGTCGCGCGGCCGGGATGAACGACTACTTGGCCAAACCCTTTCGCCGCGAGGAACTCGCCGCGCTGCTGGACCTGTGGATACCGCTCAGGAAAGCCCCTTGATCTGCTCCAGCAACTGATCGAGCCCCGCACGCAATTGCGTCAGTTGCTGAAGATCGATGCCGCTGTCGCACAACAACCTGGTCTTGAGGGGGCCGACCTGCTCACGCAATGCACTACCGGCCGGCGACAGGCTCAGGTGCACTTCCCGTTCGTCACGCGCCGAACGTTGGCGCTGGACGAACTGCATCTGCTCCAGGCGCTTGAGCAAGGGGGTCAGCGTTCCGGAATCCAGCGCCAGGCGTTCGCCCAACGCCTTGACCGTGGGTTGCTCAGGCGGCTGTTGCTGCCACTCCCACAACACCAGCATCACCAGGTACTGCGGATAGGTCAGGCCCAGGGGCTCGAGCAAGGGCTTGTAGCTCCGGATCACCGCTCTGGAGGCCGCGTACAGCTTGAAGCAGAGCTGGTCATCCAGCGCCAGCGAATCAACGGACAGGTCATTCATTTGAGCAGGGCTTCAATCTCGCGTGTCAGGTCCTGCGGCTTGGTCGCGGGGGCAAAACGCTTGACCAGGTTGCCGTCCTTGCCGATCAGGAATTTGGTGAAGTTCCATTTGATGCCTTGGGACCCCAACACGCCGGGGGCGCGCTTCTTCAACTGAACAAACAGCGGATGGGCGTCGCTGCCATTGACGTCGATCTTTTTGAACAGCGGAAAACTGACACCGAAGTTCAATTCGCAGAACTCGGAGATCGCCCCCTCGTTACCCGGTTCCTGCTTGCCGAACTGATTGCAGGGAAAACCAAGCACCACCAGGCCCTGATCCTTGTAGGCCTGCCACAATGCCTCCAGTCCCTTGTACTGCGGGGTGAAGCCACATTTGCTGGCAGTGTTGACCACCAGCACCGCCTTGCCGGCGTAATCGGCGAGGGTCTTTTGCTCCCCCTTGATCGTGGTGCACGGGATGTTGAGCAGGTTGTCGGTCATGGTACAGCTCCGATTAATGGGCAGTGGCGACAAACATAGCGAGCAATTGGATTGTACGCAATTTAATTAACCAAAAACCGACCGGGAGTACCGGCCGGCTAACGAGCGCTAGCTGCCGGGAGCACACCTTCGCCGGCCGGCCAGCACCTGCCTCAGTCGCGCGGCACCAGGTCCAGGCACACGGAGTTGATGCAATAGCGCAGGCCAGTGGGCGGCGGGCCGTCCGGGAACACATGACCCAGGTGCGCCTCACACTTGGCGCAAACCACTTCCGTGCGGATCATGCCGTGGCTGACATCGCGGATCTCGACCATGGCACTGGCGCCGATCGGCTCGTAGAAACTTGGCCAGCCGCAGCCGGAATCGAACTTTGCCCGGGAGTCGAACAGCGGTTCGTTGCAGCAGATGCAATGATAGACACCCGCGGTTTTGGTCGCGTTGTACTTGCCCGAGAACGGTCGCTCGGTGCCCTTGAGACGGCACACGTTGTACTGCTCCGGATCGAGCATGGCCCGCCATTCTTCCAGGGTTTTCTGGATCTTTTCCATTGTCCTACCTCAGCAACTGAAAAAGCCCGATCTGTACCTTTTCCACGGATCGGGCGGCACGTATGATTGCGCCTCGTCAAACGCCAGTCTGGCAGCCGCGTTACACGCATTCAAACGGATTTTGGTGCACCGCTCCGAGGCGCCGGGCTCGTGTGAGAACGCAGGATTCACAGTACGGTAGTTCATACAACGTCTGGATCGTTCATTTTCGGGAACACATCGCCATGCAGGTCAGCAAATCGAACAAGCTCGCCAACGTCTGTTATGACATTCGCGGCCCGGTGCTCAAGCACGCCAAACGCCTGGAAGAGGAAGGCCATCGCATCCTCAAGCTGAACATCGGCAACCCGGCACCCTTTGGTTTCGAAGCACCTGATGAAATCCTCCAGGACGTCATCCGCAACCTGCCGACTGCCCAGGGCTACAGCGACTCCAAAGGCCTGTTCAGCGCGCGCAAGGCGGTGATGCAGTACTACCAGCAGAAGCAGGTCGAAGGTGTCGGTATCGAGGACATCTACCTGGGCAACGGCGTTTCCGAGCTGATCGTGATGTCGATGCAGGCCTTGCTCAACAACGGCGACGAAGTGCTGGTGCCGGCGCCCGATTACCCGCTGTGGACCGCTGCAGTGAGCCTGGCCGGTGGCAACCCGGTGCATTACCTGTGCGACGAACAGGCCGACTGGTTCCCTGACCTGGCTGACATCAAGGCCAAGATCACCCCCAACACCAAAGCCCTGGTGATCATCAACCCGAACAACCCGACCGGCGCGGTGTACTCGCGCGAAGTCCTGCTGGGCATGCTCGAACTGGCGCGCCAACACAACCTGGTGGTGTTCTCCGACGAGATCTACGACAAGATCCTCTACGACGATGCTGTGCACATCTGCACCGCCTCGCTGGCACCGGACCTGCTGTGCCTGACCTTCAACGGCCTGTCCAAGTCCTACCGGGTGGCGGGTTTCCGTTCCGGCTGGATCGCCATCTCCGGGCCCAAGCAACACGCCCAGAGCTACATCGAAGGCATCGACATGCTGGCCAACATGCGCCTGTGCGCCAACGTGCCGAGCCAGCACGCGATCCAGACGGCGCTGGGTGGCTACCAGAGCATCAACGACCTGGTGCTGCCCCAGGGGCGACTGTTGGAGCAACGCAACCGTACCTGGGAGCTGCTCAATGACATTCCTGGCGTCAGTTGCGTGAAGCCGATGGGGGCGCTGTACGCGTTCCCGCGGATCGATCCGAAAGTCTGCCCGATCCACAATGATGAAAAATTCGTGCTCGACCTGCTGCTCTCGGAAAAACTGCTGGTGGTGCAGGGCACCGCGTTCAACTGGCCGTGGCCTGACCATTTCCGTGTCGTCACCCTGCCCCGCCTGGACGACCTGGACATGGCCATCGGCCGGATTGGCAACTTCCTGAAATCCTATCGCCAGTAATCGACTTGTTGCCGAGGCGAGTATCGACTCGTCCTCGGTGATTGATTCAGCAACATATCCCCCGCCTTTCGACTACTCTCTGCGCCTTGTGTACGGGCGCTGCCTCATCTGTGGCTGCAACCCAATAGCACCGGGCATTGCGTAGGAAAAAACCGACCCAATATGGCTTTAGACGATACGAGAAATGTCCTGCAACCCACTAGAATCTGGCTGTAGGACACAGTTTGAAATAGTCACCCGGTTGAATAGCCCGGTGCAGCACCTTATATACCCCGCAGTAAGCTACATCTTTAGCATGAGGAGATTTCTACAACCATGATGCGCATCCTGCTGTTTTTGGCCACTAACCTGGCGGTCGTGCTGATTGCCAGCATCACCCTGAGCCTTTTCGGCTTCAACGGGTTCATGGCGGCCAACGGGGTTGATCTCAACCTCAATCAGCTGCTGATTTTCTGTGCGGTCTTTGGTTTCGCCGGTTCCCTGTTCTCGCTGTTCATCTCCAAGTGGATGGCGAAGATGAGCACCAGCACCCAAATCATCAGCCAGCCGCGCACTCGCCATGAACAATGGTTGCTGCAAACCGTTGAGCAACTGTCCCGCGAAGCCGGGATCAAGATGCCGGAAGTCGGTATTTTCCCGGCTTACGAGGCCAACGCATTTGCCACCGGCTGGAACAAGAACGATGCACTGGTTGCGGTCAGCCAGGGCTTGCTCGAACGTTTCTCGCCGGACGAAGTGAAAGCGGTCCTGGCCCACGAGATCGGCCACGTAGCCAACGGTGACATGGTCACCCTGGCGCTGGTCCAGGGCGTGGTGAACACCTTCGTGATGTTCTTTGCGCGGATCATCGGCAACTTTGTCGACAAGGTGATCTTCAAGAACGAAGAAGGCCAGGGCATCGCCTACTACATCGCGACCATCTTCGCTGAATTGGTCCTGGGCTTCCTGGCCAGCTCGATCGTCATGTGGTTCTCGCGCAAACGCGAGTTCCGTGCCGACGAAGCCGGTGCTCGCCTGGCGGGTACCAGCGCCATGATCGGCGCCCTGCAGCGCCTGCGCTCGGAGCAAGGCCTGCCGGTGCACATGCCGGACACCCTGAATGCCTTCGGCATCAACGGTGGCCTCAAGCAAGGGTTCGCTCGCATGTTCATGAGCCACCCGCCGCTGGAAGAGCGTATCGACGCGCTGCGTCGTCGCGGTTGATCCGCCCGGCGCAATAACAAAAAGGCCCGCAGCGATGCGGGCCTTTTTTGTTTGTCCTGAGCGGGCGCCTTGCTCGCGATGTGGTCGGCACAGTCAACGCAAAGCTAACGAGGGGAAATCCGGTACACCCGCTCCACAAGCCGCGTCACCCCGGCCTGCAGGAACTTCCCGCCCTCGCCCAGTACATCCTGCTCCTGCAGCTCTTGCGTCCGCCAGGCACGCCCCAGCAAGCGCTGCACCTCGTCATCCGCCACGGCAAACGGTGGTCCTGGCAACTGCGCCTGATCGTAATCCAGAGTAATCAGCAACCCGCGCAACTCGGCCGGCAAGATCTGCTGCAGATGCGCGGCATAACGCTCGCGCATCGACGGCGGCAAGGCGATCAGCGCTGCGCGATCGTACAGCGCAACACAATCAGCCACATCCCGTGCTGCCAGCGCAAAAAAATCGCCACACCACAGCTCGATGGCCCCGGCACGATAGACCCTGAACGCGCCCACATCACTCACTTCTGGCGTTAACTTCTGCTCGCTGAAGAAGTCTTCGACAGCCGTTTGTGAAATTTCAATCCCAAGCACCGGGTGCCCCTGCCCTGCCAGCCACAGCAGGTCCAGACTCTTGCCACACAGCGGGACCAGCACACGCGCCCGCGCAGGGACCGCCAGGTACGGCCAGTGTTGCTGCAAATACGGATTGACTTGCGGCTGGTGAAAACCGATCTGGTTCGAAGCCCACTTCTTGTGCCAAAACGCCGGCTGCATAAATCACCCTGAAAATTCGATCAATAGGCACTAAAACTTATATTAGATTTAGATCAATGATCTGACTGAAGATGCAGCTATCTTACCGCTCAGGACCGCCTTCATGCTCCCCAGCCTGTTTATCTCCCACGGCTCACCGATGCTGGCGCTGGAACCCGGCGCCAGCGGGCCGGCACTGGCGCGCCTGGCCCGCGAGCTGCCAACCCCCAAGGCCATCGTGATTGTCTCCGCGCACTGGGAAAGTCAGGACCTGCGGGTCAGCAGCGGCGCACAACCAGAAACCTGGCACGACTTTGGTGGCTTTCCGGCCGCCCTGTTCGCCGTGCAATACCCCGCACCCGGTCAGCCGGAGCTGGCGGCACAAGTGGCCGAACTGCTCAAGGCTGATGGCCTGGTGGCGCAACTGGACGGGCAGCGTCCGTTCGATCATGGGGTCTGGGTGCCGTTGTCGCTGATGTATCCGCGCGCCGACATCCCCGTGGTGCAGGTGTCACTGCCAAGCCATGCCGGTGCGGCGCTGCAGACCCGGATTGGTCATGCACTGGCCAGCCTGCGCCAACACAGCGTGCTGTTGATCGGCTCCGGTAGCATCACCCACAACCTGCGGGAGCTGGACTGGCACGCCGGCCCCGAGAGCGTCGAGCCATGGGCCCGTGAGTTCCGTGACTGGATGATCGACAAGCTGGCGGCCAACGATGAAGCGGCGCTGCATGACTACCGCCAGCAGGCACCCAACGCGGTGCGCAGTCACCCGAGTGACGAGCACCTGTTGCCGCTGTATTTTGCCCGCGGTGCCGGCGGCACATTCAGCGTGGCGCACACAGGCTTCACCCTGGGCGCGCTGGGCATGGACATCTATCGTTTTGGCTGACCCCTGCCCCTGGGCAGCAAACAGCAGGCAAAAAAAATCCCCGAACCAGTCGGGGATTTTTTATCGCAGATCAATCAGCCCAGGGGCGGATCAATCTTCGCGGTAGCGACGCAGTTTCAGCTGCTTACCGGCAACACGAGTGTCCTTCAGCTTGGTCAGCAGTTTCTCCAGACCATCTTCCGGCAGCTCTACCAGCGAGAAGCTGTCACGCACCTGGATGCGACCGATTGCTTCGCGAGCCAGACCACCCTCGTTAAGGATGGCGCCCAACAGGTTCTTGGCAGCGATACCGTCACGCGCACCCAGCGCGGTACGGCAACGAGCACGACCTTCGGCCAGCGGGATCGGTGCACGACGCTCACGATCACCACGGTCCGGACGATCACCGGTACGCTCTGGACGGTCGCCACGCGGTGCATTGTTCGGCACCAGTGGACGCTCCTTCTCGATCGCAGCCAGGGTCAGCGCTTGACCGTTGGTAGCCTTGCGCAGCAGGGCTGCGGCCAGGGCACGCGGGCTGCAACCGATGTCGGCGGTCAGGCGATCAAGCAGATCACCGTGGGTCGACTCGGCATCAGCAACCAGCGGCGCCAGGCTGTTGGTCAGTTTCTTGATGCGCGCATCCAGAACTGCCTGGGCGTCCGGCAGGCGAACTTCAGCAACTTTCTGCCCGGTTACACGCTCGATCACTTGCAGCATGCGGCGCTCACGAGGAGTCACCAGCAGCAGCGCACGACCTTCGCGACCGGCACGGCCGGTACGGCCGATACGGTGAACGTAGGATTCCGGATCGTACGGCATGTCAACGTTGAACACGTGAGTGATGCGCGGAACGTCCAGGCCACGAGCAGCAACGTCGGTCGCCACAACGATGTCCAGACGGCCATCCTTGAGGGAGTCGATCACGCGCTCACGCTGGTTCTGGGCAATGTCACCGTTCAGCGCAGCGGCTTTGTAGCCTTTGGCTTCCAGGGCGCTGGCCAGGTCCAGGGTCGCTTGCTTGGTCCGCACGAACATGATCAGTGCGTCGAAATCTTCCACTTCCAGCAGGCTCAATACAGCCGAGGTCTTCTGGTCAGCGTGAACCAACAGGTGAGCCTGTTCGATCGCGGTAACGGTCTGAGTCTTGGTCTGGATCTTCACGTGTTGCGGATCGCGCAGGTGGCGTTCAGCAATGGCACGGATCGACTGCGGCAAGGTGGCCGAGAACAATACGGTCTGACGGGTAGCTGGCAGTGCCTTGAAGATGACTTCCAGGTCGTCCATGAAGCCCAGCTTGAGCATTTCGTCGGCTTCGTCGAGAACCAGGTGGTTCACGGTCGACAGGACTTTCTCGTCGCGACGCAGGTGGTCGCACAGACGGCCCGGCGTGGCGACAACAATCTGTGCGCCATTACGGATTGCTTTCAATTGTGGGCCCATCGGCGCGCCGCCGTAGACAGCCACAACAGTTACGCCTGGCATTTGCTTGGCGTAGGTTTCAAAAGCGGTTGCAACTTGCAGCGCCAACTCTCGGGTTGGCGCCAGGATCAGGGCTTGCGGCTCGCGCTTGGCAGGATCGATGCAGTGCAGGATAGGCAGGGCGAACGCGGCGGTTTTACCGGTACCGGTTTGCGCCTGGCCAATCATGTCTTGGCCGGCCATGATGATCGGGATCGATTGCTGCTGAATAGCCGAAGGCTCTTCGTAGCCGGTCGCAATGACGGCTGCCAGAATATTCGGATTAAGATTAAAAGCGGCGAAGCCGCCGGTTTCCTGGGTCATGGGTCTGCCTCTAAGTGCATCCGCAAAGACCCATGCTCCAAAGCTGCGCGTGCCGTGTTGAGACTCAAGAGTCGCCCTGGCAGCTTTGTCGGCGGGGATTTGCGAAAACGAATGAATGAAAAGAATCGTCAAGGAAGAGTCCGCAGTGCGGACGTGCAGCCGAAGCTGACTTCGGGGAATTGCTCTACCTAAACGCGGCCCGGCTAAAGGCCGGCGCGCACTATACCGGAATTAGCTGAAAAAGGGAGCTTTTTTTATCGGAAAAAGCCTGTGAACGCAGGACTGTCACAGCTTTTGCGGATATTCGCGCGACGGTCTATTTTTCAAAGGCCCGGCCCTGCTGGTCATCACGCTTAATCGGTTCATCTTGCAGGCCGCAACCTTTGGTCCGATGCCTCCTTTCCCTCCGAGGATTTACCCCATGAATCAACCGGATAAGAGTCGTGTCAGCCTGGAACGACGGGGTCACGTCCTGTTGATCGGGCTGGATCGGGTCGCCAAGCGTAACGCATTCGACCTGGACCTGCTGAACGCCTTGAGCCTGGCCTATGGCGAGTTCGAGGCCGACTCGCAGGCCCGGGTTGCCGTGGTGTTTGCCCATGGCGAGCACTTCACTGCCGGCCTCGACCTGGTGAGTGCCAGCGACGCACTGACCCAGGGCTGGCAGGTTCCGAGCGGCGGCTGCGATCCGTGGGGCGTATTCGTCGGCCCCAGGGTCAGCAAACCGGTGATTGTGGCCGCCCACGGGTATTGCCTGACCATCGGCATCGAACTGATGCTGGCGGCGGACATCAACCTGTGCGCCAGCAACACCCGCTTTGCGCAGATGGAAGTCCAGCGCGGGATCTTTCCCTTCGGCGGCGCCACCTTGCGCCTGCCTCGACTGTCGGGCTGGGGCAATGCCATGCGCTGGTTGTTGACCGGAGACGAATTCGACGCTCACGAAGCGTTGCGCCTGGGGCTGGTGCAGGAAGTCATGGCCAGCGAGGACCTGCTGCCGCGCGCCATTGAACTGGCTGAACGCATCGCCCGCCAGGCGCCGCTGGGCGTGCAAGCCACATTGCAGTCGGCACGCCAGGCCCACCTTGAAGGTGAAGCCGCGGCGGCGGCGAGTTTGCCAGCGTTGGCCAAGGAACTGTTGAACAGCGAGGATGCCAGGGAAGGCGTGCGGTCGCTGATCGAAAAACGAGCAGGGGTGTTCAAAGGCTGCTAAACCGCCCCCCTTGGCGCGCCTTCAGGTGGCGGGGCGAATGGCCTTGATCAGGTTCTGCAACGAGTAACCCAGGCGCGGGGCCAGGGCTTCGGCGCGGGCGGTAAGCCCGTGCATGTCCAGCTCCTGGTCGAGCTCTGCCGGCACGATCAGGATCACATTGCCCTCCTTCACCGGCAGCTCCCAATAGTGGCGGTGATACAACCCGCGCAGCAGCGCCGCCCCCAATGGCTTGCCATCATCGGTAGCCCATTGGTTGATCACCAGCCAACCGCCCGGATTCAGGCGTTTCTGGCAGTTTTCCAGGAAGTTCCACGCCAGATGCCCGACACCCGGCCCGACATCGGTGTACAGGTCAACGAAGATCAGATCCGCCGGCTCGGCGGTTTCCAGCAGATCGAGCGCATCGCCAATGCGGATGTACAGCCGCGGGTCATCGTCCAGGCCCAGGTATTCGATGGCCAGGCGCGGTACATCCGGGCGCAGTTCGATGGCCTCCACGTCTTCCAGCGGCAGGAACTTCAGACAGGCCTGGGTCAGGGTGCCGGCGCCCAGCCCGAGGAACAACGCGCTGTCCGGCTGTTCGTGGCACAGCGCGCCAATCAGCATGGCGCGGGTGTAGTCATACTCCAGCCAGCTGGGGTCGGCGGTGAACACGCAGCTCTGCTCGATGGCGTCGCCAAATTCGAGGAAGCGGTAATCCGCCACTTCCAGCACCCGGATCATGCCGAATTCATCGTGCACTTCGGCGAGCAGATGCTCGACGCGCTCCTCAGTCATTTCGTCTCCTGGTCGTTGCCCGGCCAGTCCCGAGACAACGTAATCATTCGTTCCGCGTTAGGCGGCAAAGGCGCGATTGTCGGCCAAGCATCGCCAGCAGGTCACGTACTAATTGCTGATAACATGAGGTCCCGTGCGTAAACACTAGAGACCGTGATGAGCCAACCCTGGAGCCCTGACAGCTGGCGCGCCCTGCCGATCCAGCAACAACCCCACTACCCGGACGCGGCGCACCTGCATGCCGTCGAGCAAAGCCTGGCCAGTTATCCGCCACTGGTGTTTGCCGGCGAGGCCCGGGAGTTGCGTCGTCAGTTTGCCGAGGTGACCGAAGGTCGTGCATTTCTGCTGCAAGGCGGTGATTGCGCGGAGAGCTTTGCCGAGTTTTCGGCGGCCAAGATTCGCGACACGTTCAAGGTGCTGCTGCAGATGGCCATCGTCATGACCTTTGCCGCCGGCTGTCCGGTGGTCAAGGTCGGGCGGATGGCGGGGCAGTTCGCCAAGCCGCGCTCGGCCAACGACGAAACCATCGATGGCGTGACCCTGCCGGCCTATCGGGGGGACATCGTCAACGGCATCGGCTTCGACGAAAAAAGCCGGGTACCGGACCCGGACCGCCTGCTGCAGTCCTACCATCAGTCCACTGCCACCCTGAACCTGCTGCGCGCCTTTGCCCAGGGTGGTTTTGCCGACCTGCACCAAGTGCACAAGTGGAACCTGGACTTCATCGCCAACTCGGCGCTGGCGGAAAAGTACAGCCACCTGGCCAACCGTATCGATGAAACCCTGGCCTTCATGCGCGCCTGCGGCATGGACTCCTCGCCGCAATTGCGCGAGACCAGTTTCTTCACTGCCCACGAAGCCCTGCTGCTCAACTACGAAGAAGCCTTCGTGCGGCGCGACAGCCTGACCAACGACTATTACGACTGCTCCGCCCACATGCTGTGGATCGGCGACCGCACTCGCCAGCTCGACGGTGCTCACGTCGAGTTCCTGCGCGGGGTCAACAACCCGATCGGGGTCAAGGTCGGCCCAAGCATGAACACCGACGAACTGATTCGTCTGATCGACGTGCTCAACCCCGACAACGACCCGGGCCGCCTGAACCTGATCGCCCGCATGGGCGCAAACAAGGTCGGCGATCACCTGCCGCAACTGATTCGTGCCGTGGAGCGTGAAGGCAAGAAAGTGCTCTGGAGCTGCGACCCGATGCACGGCAATACCATCAAGGCCAGCAGCGGCTACAAGACCCGCGACTTCGCGCAGATCCTCGGTGAGGTGAAACAGTTCTTCCAGGTTCACCAGGCCGAAGGCACTTACGCTGGTGGCATTCACATCGAGATGACCGGTCAGAACGTCACCGAGTGCATCGGCGGCGCACGCCCGATTACCGAGGACGGCCTGTCGGACCGCTACCATACCCACTGTGATCCACGGATGAATGCCGATCAGTCGCTGGAGCTGGCGTTCCTGATCGCTGAAACCCTGAAGCAGGTTCGCCGCTAAGGCGGGTTATCCCCCCGCCAACGCCACCCGCAACCGCGCCGCACTGGCGCGGGGGCAATTGAGTTGAATCTGCGCCAGGCCCAACCAGTCGGCCATCTGGCGCAAATTGTCCGCCAATGCCTGCATGCCCGCCTCATCAAGGCCCGGTTGCTCCTCGTGAACCGCGTGCACGGCCAATCGACCTAGCGCCCGCTCTGCCCGCAGATCGACCCGCGCAGCGATCCGCTCATGGTGCAGAAACGGCAACACGTAGTAGCCAAACACCCGTTTGGCGGGCGGGGTATAGATTTCCAGGCGGTATCGGAAGTCGAACAGACGCTCGGTCCGGCTGCGCTCCCAGACCAACGAATCAAAGGGTGAGAGCAAGGCACTGGCGCTGACCCGGCGTGGCATTTTCGGCACGGGCAAACAGTAGGCCAGCGGCTTCCAACCCTGCACTTCACATACCTGCAACGCACCATCCTCCACCAACTCCGCCAACGCGCCGCGACTCTGCGCCAGATCCAGGCGAAAATAGTCGCGCAGGTCCTTCTCAGTGGCCACGCCCAGTGCAGCAGCGGCATGCAGGAGCAGCCCCCGTTGCGCATCGGCCTCGCTTTGCAGAGCAACGTTGCGCACGGACGCAGGAATCACCCGCTCAGGCAGATCGTAGAGCCGTTCAAAACCGCGCCGCCCCGCCACCGTGACTTCCCCGGCCGCGAACAACCATTCCAACGCATGTTTCTCCACACTCCAATCCCACCAGGGCCCCGCGCGCTCCTGGCGTGTCGACAAACTGCCAGCACCCAGCGCACCCCGCTCCTCCACAGAGGCGAGGACCCGGCGAATGGTGTCCTGCTGCTCCCGCCCGAAACGCGCCAATTGCTGGTAGATCCCCTCGCCTTGCGCGGCCCGTTGCATCCGCCAGCGCAGCAGTGGGTACATCGACAACGGCAGCAATGACGCTTCATGCCCCCAGTACTCGAACAAGCTGCGGCGCCGCCCCTGGCTCCAGGCGGCCTGGTCCAGCAGTTCGGATGAGTAAGCCCCCAGGCGTGAGAACAGGGGCAGGTAGTGCGAGCGCACCAGCGCGTTGACCGAATCGATCTGCAGCACGCCCAGGCGCTCGATCAACCGATTGAGTTGGCCAGACTTGACCGGCGCCGGCGACTGACGCCCAGAGAAACCTTGGGCCGCCAGTGCCAGGCGTCTGGCCTGCTTGAGGGAAAAACTCAGGGAGCTGCCCATGCAACCGTCCTTGATGAGGGTTTGCTCCACCTTACTGCCAGGCTGGCAAAACGCCAATGGAGCGCTCAACGCTGGCTACTTGCCCTTGCCCATGGGGTCTTCCCAGAAATGCCGTTCGGCCTCCTGCTCGATGTCCGCCCGACTCAGGCCGATATCCTTCAGCGCCTCATCACTGAGGCTGGCCAGCACTGCCCGCTCACGATGCAACTGATACCAGCGCACGAGCCTTTCCAGCAGTTGGTGGGTGAAGCCATGCAGTGAAAAATGGTTCAACTGCACATAACCTTTTTGACCTTTCATCGTCTTGCCCTCCGTTGTGGATGGCTCAAGTCTCGCGCCGGGACTAAGATCAATCCAACGAATGTTTCTGATGCAACACATCTCGGAGATTGATGAGTTGAGCGCCTACCCCAGCATTGATACCGAAGTCCTGCGCACGTTCGTCGCCATCGCCGACCAGGGCGGTTTCACCCGTGCTGGCGAGTTGGTCAACCGCACCCAATCGGCGGTCAGCATGCAGATGAAGCGTCTTGAAGAGGACGTGCTGCAACGCCAGCTGTTCCAGCGCGACGGCCGCCAGGTGAAGCTGACCGCCGAGGGCCAGGTGTTGCTCGGCTACGCCCGGCGGATCCTCAAGTTGCACAGTGAAGTGTTCAACACCCTGCGTGAGCCGCACATGGTCGGCATGGTCAAGATCGGCACGCCCGACGACTATGTCATGCGCTTCCTGCCGGGCATTCTGTCGCGCTTCGCCCAGGCCTATCCGCTGATCCAGATCGAAGTGCACTGCAACTCCTCCGAGCAGTTGCTGCAGCGCCAGGACCTGGACCTGTCGATCGTCACCCGCGAACCGGGCAGCGAGATCGGGCAACTGCTGCGCAAGGAACGTTTTGTCTGGGCCCAGGCGCAGTGCTTCAACCCCAACGAGCAAGTGCCGCTGCCGCTGGCGATGTTCAACAGTGACTGTTTTTGCCGGCGCTGGGCCTGTAACGCGCTGGACGCCAGTGAGCGCGAGTACCGCATCGCCTATAACAGCTCCAGCCTGTCGGCGATCATGGCGGTGGTCAGTGCCGGGCTGGCGGTAACGGCCCAACTGGAAAGCCTGATCCCCCAGGACATGCGCATTCTCGGCGAGGCGGAAGGTCTGCCGCAGCTGCCCGAAGCCAGCATCATGCTGCTGCGCAACCTGCATACCCCCTCGCCCATCACCGAGTGCCTGGCCGAACACATTGTCGAAGGCTTCAAACTTTAAACGCGAGCATCACTGCACACAGCACCAGGAAGGCGCAGAACAGCCCGCGCAGCAGGCGCTCTGGCATGGCGTGTGCGATCTTCACCCCCCAACTGATGCTCAGCAAGCCGCCTGCAGCCAAGGGCAGCGCAATGTTCCAGTTCACCTGCTGATGCAGTGCGTAGGTGACCAGTGTGACGCCGGTGCTGGGCAAGGCCAGCGCCAGCGACAGGCCCTGGGCGACCACTTGAGTGGTGCCGAACAGACTGGTGAGCACTGGCGTCGCCACCACGGCGCCACCCACACCGAACAGCCCGCCCATGGCCCCCGAGGCCGCTCCCAGGACGCCTAGCCAGGGCCATGGGTAGCGCATCTGTGCGCTGGGTTTGGCGCTCGCCATGAACATGCGCAGCAGGTTGTAGCTCGACAGCGCCACCAGGAAGGCAACAAAACCGATACGCATGACCTGGGCATCAATGCCCACCGCCCAGATCGAGCCGAGCCAGGCGAAACAGAACCCCATCGACGCCAGCGGCAGGGCATGACGCAATTCGATGCGATTGCGCTGGTGATAACGCCACAGCGCCAGCATCACGTTGGGCACCACCATCACCAGCGCCGTCCCTTGGGCAATCTGCTGATCCAGGCCAAACAGCACGCCCAGCACCGGAATCGCGATCAATCCGCCGCCGATCCCGAACAGTCCACCCACAGTTCCCAGGGCAGCGCCCAGTACCAGATACATCGCCAACTCAATCACAATTCATTTCTCCCCACATCAGGCTGTGCATCCTACGCAGTCGCTCCTAGCGGGGAAACGCACAGCAACGCACAATGGCTGTGCCAAATCCGCATAAGTTGATCTTCATGAATCCCAATGCACTCACCGACCAACTGGGGCTTTTCCTCGACGTCGTGGAAACCGGCAGTTTTTCCGCGGCCGCCCGCCGCCATCCACTGACACCCTCGGCTGTCGCCAGGCGCATCGACAGCCTGGAGCATGCCCTGGGCAGCCAACTGTTCGTGCGCACCACCCATGCCGTTCGCGCCACACCCGCAGGGTTGGCGTTTGCCGAACGAGCCCGCCGGATAGTCAGTGAATTGCGCCTGGCCCGCGCCGAAGCGGCGTCCCTGAGCAACGCGCCGGAGGGCCTGATTCGGGTCGATGCGCCCGCGGCCTTCGGTCGACGTCACCTGGCACCGGTGATTGCCGACTTTCTGCAGGAGTACCCGGGGCTCGACGTCCAATTGCATCTGATCGACAGCTTCGTCGACATGCAGGGCTTGAACCTGGGCAAGGTCGACCTGGTGCTGCGCGCCGGACAAATGGCCGACACCCGCATGGTGGCCACCCCCTTGGCGCGTATGGTGCGCATTGCCTGCGCCAGCCCGGCTTACCTCAAGCGGCGCGGCGTACCCCAGCAGCCCGAGGAATTGAGCAGCCATGACGGCCTCGATTGGGATGGCCTGGCACCGCCCTTCGCCTGGCGCTTCGAGCGCAACGGCCAACAGCACTTGCATCGCCCGCAACGTATCCGCCTGAGCGCCAACAATGCCGAAGCGCTGCTCTACGGCGCCCTCGCCGGCCTGGGCATCGCGCACCTGCCGACCTGGTTGTGCAGCGAGTACCTGCTGCGCGGCGAACTGCTGCCGTTGTTCTGCGACAGCGGCTTGCCCAAGCCGGAAAACACCGGCATCTATGCCCTGCGCCTGGAACAGCAGGCCAGCTCCCGCACACGGCTGTTGCTGGAATACCTCAAGAGCCGTTTCAGCCCGATCCCGCCATGGGACCTGGCGCTGCAGCGCGATTTCAGCCGGCTCTAGCGGACAATCAGTTGGCGCAATGCAAAAAAAAGCCCGACACAAGGTCGGGCTTTTTTGCCTACAAGGACTGCGCTTATTTAGCACGGCCTTTGTAAGAACCGCCTTCGCGGGTATCGATCTCGATCATGTCGCCGATTTCGATGAAGTCAGCAACCGACAGCTCGGTACCGTTCTTCAGTTTGGCAGGCTTCATCACCTTGCCGGAAGTGTCACCGCGAGCGGAACCTTCGGTGTAGTCAACCTGACGCACGATAGTGGTCGGCAGCTCTACGGATACCAGACGGTCTTCGAAGAACACGGCCTCGCAGACGTCGGTCATGCCTTCTTCAACGAATGGCAGAACGCTTTCGATGTCTTCGGCGTTCAGCTCGTACATGGTGTAGTCAGTGGTGTCCATGAACGTGTAGGTGTCGCCGCTGATGAAGGACAGGGTCGCTTCTTTGCGGTCGAGGATCACGTCGTCCAGTTTGTCGTCGGCGCTGTAAACGATCTCGGTCTTGTAACCGGTCAGCAGGTTTTTCAGCTTGGTCTTCATGATCGCGCTGTTACGACCGGACTTGGTGAATTCAGCTTTCTGAACCAGCCAAGGGTCGTTTTCGAGACGGATCACCGTACCGGGTTTCAGTTCTTTACCAGTTTTCATTGCGAATATCCGAATTTGGATGGGATTTACAAAAATCTAGGCCGCGTATCATATCCAATTTAGGTAAAACTGCACCAGCGCTGCGGCAAGATCGGCCCGCAACGACTGTTCCAGAGACCAGGCGCGGGCGTGATTTTGCAGTTCGGGCCAGTGCTCCTGGGCGCCGACCCAGGCCGCAGCCATCCCCTCGCCGCTATTCCAGGCCCGCCACAACCCCTCTAGCGCCGCGCGTGCGGCCGGCGACATGGCGTTGGTATAGAGGGTCAAAAAGGCTTCGAGCTTATCCAGGTGAGCCTCTTCCTCCTGCTGGTAGATATGCCACAGCATCGGACGAGCGGCCCATTGCGCACGGACGAACGAGTCCTCGCCACGCACCGCGTTGAAATCGCAGCACCACAGCAGCAGGTCGTACTGGTCCTGGCGGACAAACGGCAACACCTGCACGGTCAGGGCTCCCCGTTGCTGCACATCGCCGACTGCCAGTTCTGGTTGCCCCAGCCAGCGCGCCACATCCCCGAGGACTCGCCCCTCCGGCACCAACAGATGGGTGGCCTGCGTGGCATTCGCCATGACCTCCAGCCAATCGGCCAGCCCGGCATTCTCGTAGGCAAACAGGGATATCAGACGTGCCTCCGGGGCGCGCTCTACCCCCAGGCCTTGCAGGAACTCACGCTGCGCAACCGGGTTGGCTTGAAACTGCTCGCGCCGTACCAGCAACTCGCGCTCGCGCAGCAGACCACCGGTGCCCGGCTGGAACCCCGGGAAAAAAAAGTACTTCTGCACATGCTGGAACTTCACCGAGGGCAGGCCGTGGCAGCCGACGATCCAGTCCTCGGCACTCAAGTAGTCGAGGTTCAGCCACAGCGGCGTCCGCTCGCGTGCGGCCATCGCCTCCATGTAGGCATGCGGCAACTGACAGGCGAAGGCGGCGACCACCACATCGGCGGCGTCCGTCGCTTGCCAGTCCGCCGGCCAGTGACGCACGTCCACCCCCTGCTGCCATTGTTGGCTCGCGCTGATATCGAGTTCCGGGCACAGGCGCTCGAATGCCCGCAGGTCATCGACCCACAAGCGCACCGCGCAGGGATGCTCGGCCACCAACTGGCGCGCCAGACGCCAGGTCACGCCGATGTCGCCGTAGTTGTCGACGACCGTACAGAAAATATCCCAGTCGACTTTCATGCCGGGCTCCGTGGGGCAAAGACTTCGATTGTCCGCATAAATCGGTGCGCGCAGAAGGGCCGACGGCGATTAATCTTCATGCGACAATCCACGCTTGCCCATTTCCCCCGCCACGAGGCAACGATGCCGTACCGTCCCCCCACTCGCCGCACAGTGTCCATCACCCTCAACCCGCTGCAATTGATCGGCAGCATCGCGCTGGGTCTGTGGCTGGGGTTTGTCGCCATCGCCCTGACCGCCTGGCTGCTGTCCAGGCTGTTGCCTGCTACGCAGTTGGCACCGCTGGCTGACGCGGTGCGCCCGGCCCCCCCGGCCACGCCGGTGGCGGCACAACCGGCAGCGGATAACCAGATGTTCGAGCAGTACAAGTCCATCCTCAATCAACAGGCGCGGCAGGAAGTCCTGGAGCAGGCGCGCAACGACCCACGCAATCAGAGCAATCCGACCTGCCAGTTCTGGCTGCAACAAGACCGCACCATTCCCAGCGACAAAAGCCGCAGCAACGTGCTGCAGTTCTGCAACTGATCATGAATAAACAGAACGTACACCAGTTGCTTCTGGAGAAGCTGGCGGTCGATTTCGACGTCGCCCAACGAGCGGCGCAAACCGCCTACGAAACCGCGACCCACGAAGAAAACATCGCCGAGAACAAGTACGACACCCTGGGGCTCGAAGCCTCCTACCTGGCGGCGGGCCAGGCCAAGCGAGTCGAGGAAATTCGTCAGGCGCTGACGCTGTGCCAGAACATGCCCCTGGGTGCATATGACGCACAGCAGGGTATCCAGATCGGCAGCCTGCTGGGCCTGGAAGACGATCAGGGACGCCAGCAATGGCTGTTCCTGGCGCCGGATGCGGCGGGCTTGAAGGTCTATCTGGTGGGACAGTTGATTACCGTCATCACCCCGCGCTCGCCACTGGGCAGCAGCCTGCGGGGCAAGTTCGAGGGCGATGAGGTGGAGATCGTGGTGGCAGGCACTCGGCAACAGTTCACTGTCACCGAGGTCATCTGAAGGACTCAGTGAACCGGTAGTTCAACGCCGTCAAACAGTTCTTCGAGTTCCTGCTTGTTGTGGCACTGGATGGCCTTGGCCATGACTTCACGGGTCAGGTGCGGAGCAAACTTCTCGATGAAGTCGCACATGAAGCCACGCAGGAAGGTACCGCGACGGAAACCGATCTTGGTCACGCTGGACTCGAACAGCTCGCTGGCATCGAGTACCACCAGGTCGTTATCCAGCTTGGTATCGACCGCCATCTTGGCCACGATCCCGACGCCCAGACCAAGGCGCACATAGGTCTTGATCACGTCGGCGTCAGCGGCGGTGAACACCACCTTAGGCGACAAGCCTCGGTGGCTGAAGGCTTCGTCCAGCTTCGAACGACCGGTGAAACCGAAGACGTAGGTCACGATCGGGTATTCGGCCAGGGCTTCGAGGGTCAGCTTCGGCAGCTTGGTCAGCGGGTGACCCTGGGGTACCACCACACACCGGTTCCAGCGGTAGCACGGCATCATCACCAGGTCACCGAACAACTCCAGGGCCTCGGTGGCAATGGCGAAATCCACGGTGCCGTCGGCGGCCATTTCGGCGATCTGCATCGGCGAACCCTGGTGCATGTGCAGGGCAACATCGGGGTATTGCTTGATGAAATTGCTGATCACCGGCGGCAGCGCATAACGTGCCTGTGTGTGGGTGGTGGCGATCGACAGGGTGCCTTTCTTTTCGTTGGAGAACTCCTGGGCAATCTGCTTGATGCTCTCGACCTTGCGCAGGATTTCGCCGGCGGTGGTGATGATGCGCTCACCGGCTGGAGTGACGCGGGTCAGGTGCTTGCCGCTGCGTGCAAAAACCTCGACGCCCAACTCGTCTTCCAGCAGGCGGATCTGCTTGCTGATGCCCGGCTGCGAGGTGTACAGGCTTTGAGCCGTAGCCGAAACGTTGAGGTCGTGGTGCGCCACTTCCCAGATGTAGCGCAATTGTTGAAGCTTCATATGAATCCCTCAAAGCAGATAGACGCCACGGGCATCAGCGACGGTATATAACTATATTAATGGCTTGAAGAATAAATCTAGAACTTTTTCATCAAAAGGCCAGCATTCTCGCCTCAAATATCCCCATGCCGCCGGCGCTTTGAGACGGGCACCAGGTAAACCGGCACTTGCGCCAACTGCAACACCCGTGCGGCGGTGCGCCCCAAGGGGGTTTCCCCACCGCTGCCGTGGCTGTGACTCCCTAGGATCAACAAATCCACCGAGAGTTTCTTGGCCTGTTCGAGAATCACCTGCGACGGATCGCCCTGGAACACCCGAACCGACTGAATGAGTTCCAGGTCCTGCTGACCTTCCCTCAATTCCTCGCGAAAACTGTCGAGCACCCGATGCTCGATGTTGGTCATTACCGTACTCAGGCCCTGGCTGTGAAACTCGTTCAGCGCCTGTTCGTCAAGATAGCTCTGCAACACCGATTCAGCGAACAGGCCCATCGGTTCAACCGCGTGCACCACATACAACTCGGCCTTGAATGTTCGGGCCAGTGCCAGTGCATGCTGCATCACAAAAGGAGCGTAAAGGCCGAGGTCAGTGGCATACAGCATCGAACCAATCATGTGACCTCCTCGAGTGCCAGAATGGCGGAGATTGCTTCAGCTTAGCAGTGCTGCGCGCAGTTCGACGTGCCGCCCAAGGTGCTGAACGGGTGGCCTAGACCTTCAGTTCGTTGCTGATGCCATGGGGCACGTGCCCGGTGGCCACGACCTCGCGAGCCAGTTCGCAGTGGCCGGCCTGGTCGTCGAAAAACACATCGGCGGCGAAGGCCTCGAGAAATGCCGACTTGGTCAGGCCGCCGAGAAACAGTGATTCGTCGAGGCGGATATCCCACTCGCGCAGCGTGCGAATCACCCGCTCATGGGCGGGCGCCGAACGTGCCGTGACCAGGGCGGTGCGGATCGGGCACTGGTCTTCGGGGAACTCGCGCTGCAAGGCATTGAGTGCCGCCAGGAAGCCCTTGAACGGACCTCCGCGCAGCGGCTCACGCGCGGCTTGCCGCTCGCTGGCCTGGAACGCTTCAAGACCGCCGGCCTGGTAGACCCGCTCCGACTCATCGGAAAACAGCACCGCATCGCCATCGAAGGCGATGCGCAATTCTTCGCTGGCCGCACGGCTGGCGCCTCCCGACAGAATGGTCGCGGCGGCGAAGCCGGCGTCCAGTGCACTGCGCACGTCTTCAGCGTGAGTGGAGAGAAACAGGTCGCAGCCAAATGCCTTGAGGTACGGATAGGGACTGCGGCCACCGACAAACGCTGCCCGGGAAATTGCCAGGCCGTAATGGTGGATTGAGTTGAATACGCGCAACCCGGTATCGGCACTGTTGCGCGACACCAGCACCACTTCGACCCGAGCCTTGCCCAGGTGCGCATTGAGGTTCAACAGTTTCTGCACCAGGGGGAAAGCATCGCCCGGCTCGAGGGTCTCGTCTTCGTGTTCGATCTGGTACTGCCGGTACGCCTCGACGCCACTGGCCAGGTACACCTTGTGGCTGTCGCTGAGGTCGAACAGCGCTCGCGAGGAAATCGCCAGGACCAGTTTGTCGTCGATGCCTTTTGCCATGTGTCCCCCCGGACTGAAACTTCAGCGGTTACGCCCATCAATAAAGCACAGGGCCTGATACAGGGCTTCGATCTTGGGCATCGGGCAACCCGCTGCCCGGGCCGAAGCCAAGGGCCGGGCGTAGATCGCAGCCAACTCCAGCGGCCGCTGCTGCAGGAAATCGTGGTACATGCTCGGCCAGTAGTCGGGCATTTTTTCAGTGACTTTGAACAGATGTTCGGCATAACCCGGTGGCATGCTGTGCCCACAGGCCAGTGCGCCCTGCACCACTTCCGCCATCAGCGCCTGGATCAGCTCACGGCTGTGCTGATCGGCCATCAAGGGGCTGGTACTCGCCCCGAGCAGCACCGACAAACCGTTGTAAGGAACATTCCAGACCAGTTTTTGCCAACGCGCCTGCTGAAGATTGGCCATGGCCTGGGAATCGAGACCAGCGGTACGAAACAGCCCTGCGCCCTGTTCGACGATCTGCTGGCGCGCGGGTGCATCAGCCATCACCGGGCCACTGTGATAACCCACATGCACGGCGCCTAGCGCCTGGTGTTCGATGATGCCTGGGCCGGCGCGGTGCACACAGATGAAACACAGGCCACCCAGCAGGTGCAGCGAGTCGGGTAACAGCTCACGCAAGCCGTCCTCGACGTCCAGGCCGTTCTGCAGCAGCAGGACCTTGGCGCCCGCCGCCGCAGCCTGGATGATCGCCGGCGCCAGCTCGCTGTTGCTGGTGGTCTTGGCGCCCACCAGCAGCCAGTCGCAAGGTGGCATGTCCTCAGCCCGGCTGTAGGCCTGGACCGGGTTCAAGGTCAGGGCGCCGAACGGCGCACTGTGCAGTTGCAGGCCACGCTCGGCCACCGCGCAAAATTCGCTGCGCAATAGAAAGTGCACGTCGAATCCGGCCCGCGCCAACATCACACCGTAAAATCCACCAATTGCCCCGGTGCCGATAATGCCGATTCTCGGCGGTTGTTCTGCTGTTGCGGTCATGGCAACTCCTCTGGTTCCCGACTCAGCGCCAGCCCCACCGCCGCGTTCAGTTCAGTGCGGGTGAGGCGCGCCTGGACTGCGCCAAAAAACTCACCGTCGCGCACCACAAACAGCGCCGGTAAATGAAAGACCTGATAACGCGCCACTGCGCCTCCGTTGTTACCGGCATCGATCCAGCACAGCCGATCGACCGCGAGGCCGAGGGCGGGTAACTGGACTCGCGCCCAGCGGCAACTGGAGCAGCCAACGCTGGTGAAAATCACCAGCGAGACACCACTCATCGCCAACAGCCGTTGGTCGGCGTCAAAATCGGTCAGCTCGCATTCGACCACTATACTGGGGGAAACACTGTCGAATGACCGACACTTGGAGTCCGCGTTCATGGGGCGTTTTATTCCTCATCCTGACGATGTGCCCGTCGAGTTAACGTTGCGCAAGCACCAGTGTATTTCTCGGCAAGAGCTGCACACTATCAGTCTCGGCGGCGTGGCTTGCAATTATCACCGCGCCTGGCGCAAGGGAACGGCACTGGAAGTGCGCATGCCGACCCTGAGCGAACATGTCTGCTACTTGGGCTATGTGGCCTGGTGCCTGCGGCGCAAGCGCGGTTACCTGGTGGGCATCGCCTTCATCGACGAACAGACCCTGTTCAAGGCGCGAATGGGCGAGCAGGTCTGCCAGATCGAGCGTTATTGCCGCCAGCAGGAGCAGCAGCGCGAACCACAAGGCGTCCAGGCGCTGGCCCTGCAATGGGTCGATCAACATGCCACCGAGTACTCCCACGAGACCGTTCGCCAGGCTTTTGCCACGCCGGCACTGGATTAAACCCGCGCCTGCCCATTGTCGAGCCACCGCCTAACGCGCTAAGGTTCGGCTCCCCGCTGCGCTTAAATCATGCTGTGCTCCGCCGCGCGGGGATCGCTGGCGGCCGGCACCCGTGACCTGACGAGTAACACGATGGCTGATTTACCGATCAATGACCTAAACGTCGCCTCCAACGAGACGCTGATCACCCCTGACCAGCTCAAGCGTGATATCCCCCTGAGCGATGCTGCCCTGCAGACCGTGACCAAGGGCCGCGAAGTGATTCGCAATATCCTGGATGGCACCGACCACCGCCTGTTCGTCGTAATCGGGCCCTGCTCGATCCACGACCTCAAGGCCGCACACGAATACGCCGAGCGCCTCAAGGTCCTCGCGGCAGAAGTGTCCGACACCCTGTATCTGGTCATGCGGGTCTATTTCGAGAAGCCACGTACCACCGTCGGCTGGAAAGGCCTGATCAACGACCCGTACCTGGACGACTCCTTCAAGATCCAGGATGGCCTGCACATTGGTCGCCAATTGCTGCTGGACCTGGCCGAGATGGGCCTGCCGACGGCGACCGAAGCCCTTGATCCGATCTCCCCGCAGTACCTGCAGGACCTGATCAGCTGGTCGGCAATCGGCGCGCGCACCACCGAATCCCAGACCCACCGGGAAATGGCCTCCGGCCTGTCCTCGGCGGTCGGCTTCAAGAATGGCACCGACGGCGGCCTGACCGTTGCCATCAATGCCCTGCAGTCGGTTTCCAGCCCACACCGTTTCCTGGGGATCAACCAGGAAGGTGGCGTATCGATCGTCACCACCAAGGGCAATGCCTACGGTCACGTGGTCCTGCGCGGCGGCAATGGCAAGCCGAACTACGATTCGGTCAGTGTGGCGCTGTGCGAGCAGGCGCTGAACAAGGCCAAAATCAAACCGAACATCATGGTCGACTGCAGCCACGCCAACTCCAACAAGGACCCGGCCCTGCAACCGCTGGTGATGGAGAACGTGGCCAACCAGATCCTGGAAGGCAACCAATCGATCATCGGCCTGATGGTCGAAAGCCACTTGAACTGGGGCTGCCAGGCAATTCCCAAGGACCTGGCCGAGCTGCAATACGGCGTGTCGATCACCGATGCCTGCATTGACTGGGCTGCGACCGAAACCACCTTGCGCAGCATGCATGCCAAGCTCAAGGATGTGCTGCCTAAACGTCAGCGCACCTGACCTGCATTCAGCGCACACAAAAACGCCGGGCTTAGCCCGGCGTTTTTATTGGTAACCCTGATCAGAGCTTGGCGGCATGCCGCTGATGACGCTCCATGTAGCGCTCCACGTAGGAGCACGAGGGGATGACGGTGTAACCCATCTGCTCCGCGTACTCGAGCGCCTGCTCGGTCAACGCGGCGGCAATACCACGGCCCCGCAGCGCGTTGGGTACGAACGTGCGATAGATATCCAGGGTCTGCTTACCCAGGTCCATATAGGTCAGGTAGGCACGATGACCGTCCACATTGGTCTCGAACTGATGACCAGCCTGGTCATGGTGGATGGACAACGCCTCGCTCATCACTACTCCTCGCGGGTCTTTGACTGACCCCTACCTTACCGATGTTTTTCCGGCGAAGGAACCTCTACGCCACCCCGTGCCTGTCTGACACCGAGAAAAACCCGTCCGGATCCCACGCAGCCTGGCACGTAACAAATAGTAGGCACCAAAGGCATAAATGCTCAAGGCACGCTCATCACGATGTCGCGGGCGCGGGTTCAGCACGGGTCACGTCGAGGCGGTTCGACCGACGCTCTTGAGCGGCCGATCACCTGAACATTGCCGGATATTGAGACTTAAGACGTGCGCCAGTAGTTAAAGTCACCGCTAACATGCAAATGTGACGTGAAACGACGCACAATTCCTCAACGTAAGTGTAGACGAATCAATAAAGAAGGACTTTAGGCCGACACTGCGAAACAGCCACCAAGGTGCCCCTGGCTTTAAAGCAGCTCGTTCAGGACGGGCTTCGCGGCTGCACACTTTTTATACAGCGCGATTAAAAGTTGCTCGAAAAAGAATCAGCGCCTACAATTTTTTTTGCTTCTTGCTCTACGTCAGTTTACTTACTAAAAGTAATGGGTAGTATGTACGCCGGCTGTTTCCTCACTCTGGGGTGACAGCCAATTAATAGAAAGTCCTTGAAGGGGAACACGATGAACAACGTTCTGAAATTCTCTGCTCTGGCTCTGGCCGCAGTTCTGGCTACCGGTTGCAGCAGCGTATCGAAAGAAACCGAAGCACGTCTGACTGCTACTGAAGACGCAGCAGCTCGCTCCCAAGCTCGTGCAGACGAAGCTTACCGTAAAGCTGATGAAGCTCTGGCTGCTGCTCAAAAAGCACAACAGACTGCTGACGAAGCTAACGAGCGTGCTCTGCGCATGCTGGAAAAAGCTAGCCGCAAGTAATAGTCCTTCGGGATTGTTATCAAGCCGACCCATTTTTTGGGTCGGCTTTTTTATTGCCCGCAGTTTCTGCCGGCCATAAAAAACCCGCCGGGGCTGACGTCCCGGCGGGTCTTGTATAGCGCTTACTGCAGCTCGAGCGGCGTGCTCGACACCAACGGCGTGCCAGTGCCTGGCACTGCGATTTCCACTGGCAGGCCATCTTCGGCCGCGACCACGTCACGCACCACATCCCAGTTCATGCGCATGTTGCTGGTGATGTCTTCACGCTTGAGCATGGCGTTGATGACTGCGGTGTGCTTGTCGACCACCGATGGGTTGCCCTTGTCATCGATGGGCGTATGCGCCTCCAGATAGACCTTGCCCCCGCTCATGCCGAACTTGTACGGGTCGTTGAGGATACGCACCGAGGTACCCACCGGCACCATGCTGGCCATCTCCAGCACGTTGTTGTTGAACATGCGGAAGCAGCCGTGGCTGGTACGCATGCCGATGCCGAACTTCTTGTTCGAACCATGGATCAGGTAACCCGGTGTGCCCAGGGTGAACTTGAACGGTCCCAACGGGTTGTCCGGACCAGCCGGTACGACGTTCGGCAACGGGTCGCCATCGGCGGCGTGCTCAGCCTTGATCGACGCGGGCGGGGTCCAGGTCGGGTTGGGGGTCTTGGCGATGATGCTGGTGTGGGCAATCGGCGAGCCCCAGCCTTCCCGACCAATCCCCAGGGGGAAGGTGTAGACCACGTTGCGGCCTTTAGGGAAGTAGTACAGGCGGTACTCGGCCAGGTTGATCACGATGCCTTCGCGCGGGCCCGGGGGCAGGATGAAACGTGTTGGCAGGATGATCTCGGTGCCCGCGCCAGGCAGCCAGGGATCGACACCCGGGTTGGCCGCGACCATTTCCGAATAACCCAGGTCATAGGTAGTGCCCAGGTCGGCGAAGGTATCTTCGTACTTGGCCTTGATCACTTGCACCTGGCCGACGATATCTTCGCCCGGCGGTGGCAAGGGCAGCTCCAACGCTGCAACGGGACCGGCCACGCACAAGGCGGCAAGAGACAGGCAGCGGGCGACGGCAGGAAAGCGCGACAACATCCGGAAAATCCTTTGCATGATCAACAGAGGGGGTAAAACCGCGATTGTACACCGCCGTCCGCGGATTCGGGGAGCCGGGCGACGGTCGCTGCGCCGCAGGTTACAACTCGAAACGCAACTCCGGCCAGATCGGCGAGGTGCCGCGTTTTTGCGACTCCAGGATCGCCCGGCACAATGAACACAGGCGCTGATCCTGGAATACCCGGCGATCGACGCTGGACCAGCGCGGTTGCGCCGGCAGCAACGTTCCGCACAGGGTACGGTCGGCCGAGCCGCCCAACTCCAGTTGACGCGTCACCAGATGCACCCGGACTTCCTGGCAGGCGAACAGATCCAGCTGCTCGTCAGGCTCGATCAGTTGGTAGGCAAACAGGGACCAGGCAGGACGCGGCATCGGGGGCTCCAGATCAGGGGGGCGCCACATTAGCCGAAAGCCTGCCGCTAGAAAAGCATCAAAGCAGGGGTTTTAGCGCTGGCCAGACATTTTCCAGCAACTTGCCCTGTGCGGCACCGGCCGGGTGAATGCCATCGGCCTGCATCAGCTCGGGCTTACCGCCAATGCCTTCGAGAAAAAACGGCACCAGCGCGACCTTTTTTTCCGTCGCCAGGTTGCTGTAGACCTGGGCAAAGGCCTGGGTATACCGCACACCATAATTAGGCGGCAGTTGCATGCCCAGCAACAGCACCTTGGCGCCACTGTCCCGGGACTGGTCGATCATCGACGCAAGATTTTGTTGCAATTGCGTGGGCAGCTGTCCACGCAGGCCGTCATTGCCCCCCAATTCCAGCACCACCAGCGCCGGCTTATGGGCTGCGAGCAGCGCTGGCAGCCGCGCCTGGCCACCGGCACTGGTGTCGCCACTGATGGACGCGTTGACCACCGTCGTGGTGAAACCTTCGTCCTTGAGCCGTTGCTCCAGCAACGATACCCACCCCTGCCGGGTATCCATGCCGAAAGCCGCGCTGATACTATCGCCAACGATCAGGACAGTACCCGCCGCTGCGTTCTGGGCCATGCACATCAAGGCCAGGCCAGCACTCAAAAACCACACACGCATCGGACTCTCCATGGGCGCAAGCATTCTCACTGCGCGGAACCTTAGCAAAGTGGTTCCCAGCGCGGAAGGTGAACTGACCATCCTGCACCAACTCAGCCTGGAACTGAACAAGGGCGACAGCCTGGCCATCGTTGGCAGTTCCGGTTCCGGCAAATCCACCCTGCTCGGCCTGCTCGCCGGCCTCGACCTGCCCAGCAGCGGCGAAGTCACCCTGGCCGGCCAGGCCTTGAGCCAACTGGATGAAGACCAGCGTGCGCGCATCCGCGCCGAGCACGTGGGTTTCGTGTTCCAGTCATTCCAATTGCTGGACAGCCTCAACGCCCTGGAAAACGTGATGCTGCCGCTGGAGCTCGATGGTCGCAAGGACGCCCGCGAACGAGCCACCGAGCTGCTGCGCCGGGTCGGCCTGGGCAAGCGCCTGAGTCATTCGCCGCGCCAGCTGTCCGGTGGCGAGCAGCAGCGCGTGGCGATCGCCCGGGCATTTGCCGCCGAACCCGATGTGCTGTTTGCCGATGAACCCACCGGCAACCTCGATACCCATACCGGCGAACACATCAGCGACCTGCTGTTCGAACTGAACAAGGAAAACGGCACCACCCTGGTGCTGGTCACCCACGATGAGCGCCTGGCGCACCGCTGTCACCGCCTGATCCGCCTTGAAGCCGGCCTGTTGGTCGCCCCCCTGGAGCCTTGATGGCACGTTTGCCGCTGTTGCGCCTGTTCAGCCTGGCCATTCGTCAATTGCTGCGTGATGCCCGCGCCGGCGAACTGCGAGTGCTGTTCTTCGCCCTGCTGGTGGCCGTGGCCGCCAGCACCGCCATCGGCTATTTCGGCGCGCGCCTCAATGGCGCAATGCTGTTGCGCGCCACCGAATTTCTCGGTGCCGACCTGTTGCTCGAAGGCAGTTCACCCGCCCGCCCCGAGCAGATCCAGAGCGGCAAGGACCTGGGTTTGCAACACGCCCAAGTGGTGGAGTTCTCCAGCGTCATCGCCACCGACCAGGGCATCCAGCTGTCGAGCATCAAGGCCGCCGATGGGGTCTACCCACTGCGCGGCCAACTGAAAAGCGCACCCGCGCCGTTTGCCCCGGAAGAAGCCGGCGGCAGCCCGCAGCCGGGTGAAGCCTGGGTCGAGGCGCGGCTACTGACGGCACTGGATCTGAAGATCGGCGACAGCATCGATGTCGGCATGAAGACCCTGCGCCTGAGCCGCGTCCTGACCTACGAGCCGGACCGTGCCGGCAATTTCTACAGCCTCACGCCGCGGGTGATGATCAACCTCGCCGACCTGGCGGCCACCGGCGTGGTGCAACCCGGCAGCCGGGTCAGCTACCGTGAACTCTGGCGCGGCGATGCCACCGCCCTGGCCACCTACCGCGAACAACTCAAGCCCGGCCTGGCGGCGAACCAGCGCCTGCAGGATGCCCGCGACGGCAATCGCCAGATCGGTGGCGCGCTGGGCAAGGCCGAACGCTACCTGAACATGGCAAGCCTGGTGGCGGTGCTGCTGTCCGGGGTCGCGGTGGCGCTGTCGGCGACCCGTTTTGCCACCCGCCGTTTCGACGCCAGTGCCTTGTTGCGCTGCCTGGGGTTGTCCCGCCGGGAAACCCTGGTGCTGTTCAGCCTGCAACTGACCGTGCTGGGGTTGCTCGCCAGCGTCAGTGGCGCCCTCATCGGCTGGTTCGCCCAACTGGGGTTGTTCGCCCTGCTCGGCGACTTGCTGCCCACCGACGTGCCGCCTGGAGGCCTGCTACCGGCCATTGCCGGGATCGGCACCGGGCTGGTGGCCCTGGCCGGATTTGCCCTGCCGCCACTCGCCGCCCTCGGCCGAGTACCGCCCCTGCGGGTACTGCGCCGCGACATGCTGCCCATCCCCTCTAGCACCTGGATGGTCTATGGCGCCGCCCTCGGCGCGCTGGGCCTGATCATGTGGCGCCTGAGCCTGGACCTGGTGCTGACCTTCGCCCTGCTCGGTGGTGGCGTACTGGCCGCACTGGTCCTCGGCGGCTTGTTGCTGCTGGTGCTCAAAAGCCTGCGCCGCCTGCTGGCCCGGGCATCCCTGCCCTGGCGCCTGGGCCTGGGGCAATTGCTGCGTCATCCGCTGGCGGCGGCCGGTCAGTCCCTGGCTTTTGGCCTGATCCTGTTGTCGATGGCGTTGATCGCCCTGCTGCGTGGCGAGTTGCTCGACACCTGGCAGAACCAACTGCCAAAAAATGCGCCCAACTATTTCGCCCTGAACATCCTGCCGGCCGACAAACAGGCCTTCACCGATCGCCTGATCGAACTCTCCGCCCAATCCGCACCGCTGTACCCGGTGGTGCCGGGACGCCTGATCAGCATCAATGGTGAACCGGTGCAGGGGATTGTCAGCAAGGACTCCCAGGGTGATCGGGCGGTCCAGCGCGACCTCAGCCTGACCTGGGCGGAGCACCTGCCGGCGGGCAACAGCATTACCGCCGGCAATTGGTGGTCAGCCCAGCCGTCCGACGACATGCCCGGGGTCTCGGTCGAGGGCAAGGTTGCCGAGAGCCTGAAGCTCAAGCTCGGCGACCACCTGGTGTTCACCGTCGGCGGGGTCAACCGCGAAGCCCGGGTCACCAGCCTGCGCAGCATCAACTGGGACAACTTCCAGCCGAACTTCTTCATGATCTTCCAGCCCGGCACCCTGCAGGACCTGCCCGCGACCTACCTGACCAGTTTCTACCTGGCAGCCGGTCACGATCAGCAGATCATCGACCTGTCGCGCGCCTTTCCGGCGGTGACCATCCTGCAAGTCGAAGCCCTGCTGGCGCAGCTGCGCAGCATCCTGGGCCAGGTCACCCTGGCCGTCGAGTACGTGCTGTTGTTCGTTCTGGCGGCGGGCATGGCCGTGCTGTTTTCCGGATTGCAGGCGACCCTCGATGAACGCATTCGCCAAGGGGCCTTGCTACGTGCACTGGGGGCCGAACGGCAACTGCTGGTCAAGGCCCGGCGGATCGAGTTCGGCTTGCTGGGTGCGGTCAGCGGCCTACTGGCGGCCATTGGCTGCGAGCTGGTGAGCCTGGTGCTGTACCGGTACGCCTTCGACCTGGCCTGGCATCCCCACCCGTGGCTGCTGTTGCTGCCGGTGATCGGTGCATTGCTGGTCGGCGGTGCCGGAGTCTTCGGTACGCGCCGGGCATTGAACGCCAGCCCCCTGACAGTCCTGCGCGAGGGTTGATAGACTCGGTGCTTTCCCAGCACAAGACCTTGTCATGAGCCGCTATCGCCCTCCCCGTCCTGCCGGCACCGCCCTCATTACTCCCGAGGGCGAAGCGCGGATGCGTGCCGAGTTCCACGAACTCTGGCATGTCCGCCGGCCCCAGGTGACCCAGTCCGTCAGCGAGGCCGCCGCCCAGGGCGACCGCTCGGAAAACGCCGAATACACCTATGGCAAAAAAATGCTGCGCGAGATCGACAGCCGGGTGAGGTTTCTCACCAAGCGCCTGGAAGCGCTCAAGGTGGTCAGCGAAAAACCCAGCGACCCGAACAAGGTCTATTTCGGTGCCTGGGTGACCATCGAGGATGAACAGGGCAAAACGTCGCGTTATCGCATCGTCGGCCCGGATGAACTGGACCTCAAGCAAGGCCTGATCAGCATCGACTCACCGCTGGCACGGGCCCTGATCGGCAAAGCGCTGGATGCCGAGGTGCGGGTGCAGACCCCGGACGGCGAGCAGTTCGTGTACATCACCGCCATCGACTACCCCTGACGACTAGCGACGGGCAATCAGCCCCTGGCGAGCAACACGGGTCAATTGGCGGATCATTTCACCGGCTTCTTCAGCGCTAGGCGACTGGATCACAGCCAGGTCAAAGCTGTCACTGGCAAACCGCGCCAGCGATTCGCCGTCTTCGACAAACTGGATCAGGAACGCTGCCGGGCCACCGTTGCGACGTGGCCAGCCATCCAGATAACGCAGCAGCGTCGGCTGGTGATTACCGCCCAGGAGGATTTTCGGGTTGCGTTGGGTCAGGTGAGCCGTGATCGGCGCGGGGCGTACAGAGGGGTGCAGTGCATTCATGTTGTCGTGTCTCAGCCTCAAAAATCTGCATGGCAGGTGAGAGGCAACACCGAACCAGCGCTTTAGCGGTACTTCAAAGCCTGTTCAAGGCTTCTATCGGCAACTGATTGAGTCACCTGGCGCCCCGCAAGTAGCTGTTTAAATCGGCGCATGGCAGCATCCTAGAGAAGCTGACGGGACAGTGTCAAGAATGCGCAGCAACAAAAAAGGCCCGCGTATGCGGGCCTTAGTCGTGAGCCAGAGCACTTAACCGGCGATGGCGCGATCCACCGACAGCTTGCCGGCACCTTCAAACAAGACCGCGATGCTACCGCCGAGCAAGGCCAGGGCAAACTCGTAGCCGTTGTTGGACATGAACAGGCCGTTGCTGATGTGCACGGAAAAAATCGCCACCAGCGAAAGGAAGGTCAGGCCCAGGGCCGCCGGACGCACCAGCAAGCCGATGATCAGCGCCAGGCCGCCGAAGAACTCGGTACCGCCCGCCAGGATCGCCATCAACTGCCCCGGAGCCAGACCCAGGCTTTCCATGTACTGCGCAGTCCCGGCAAGGCCATAGCCGCCAAACATGCCGAACAGCTTTTGCGCACCGTGGGCGGCAAAGATCACGCCGACGAAGATCCGCAAGACCGTCAGACCGTAGCCGGCGCGGGTGAAAAGTACCTTGTTGATCAGTGTGCTCATGCTCTGTCATCCATTGTGAGTGTGTGTGGGTTGGTCGCCATATTAATCGGTAAAGCTCATGTTAAAAGCGCAAAAAACCCGCCATAACAATCAGTTTAGTTGATTATTTCCGACTGGCCACTTTCTGCCCCGGGGCCTCCAGTGCCTCCCGCTCCCGGTCATAGGCCAAGTAGTACTTGTTCACACTGTTAACATAGCTGACAGGCCCCATCCCTACCTGCTCCATGGCAATGCGCTCGACCTGGAAGAACCACTGGTTGGGGTTCAACCCACGGCGCCGCGCCTCGGCACGCATCCCCTGGACCCGCTCCGGACCAATGTTGTAGGCGGCGAGAATGAACGCCATGCGCTCGCGCTCATTGAGCTTGGGGCTGGCAAAAAACTTGCGCCGAATCAGCGCCAGGTACCGGGCACCGGCCTGCACATTGCTGTCCAGGGATTGAATGTTGTTGACCCCAACCCGCTGCGCCGCCGAAGGCGTGATCTGCATCAGTCCGGTCGGCCCGCTGCCGCTGCGGGCGCTGGGCTCCAGGGACGATTCCTTGAACGCCAGGGCCGCCAGGTTCAGCCAATCCAGGCCTTGTTCGCTGGCATGTTTCTGCAGCACCGTGCGCACTTTCTCCAGGCGTTGCCGGTCGTTGCGGGCCAGCGGGTTGCGTACCTGATACAGGCGCCGATAGATCCGCTGGAACGCCACATCCTGGTCGGAGGGGGCTTTGTAGGTGGTGAGAAAGCGGTCAATGCTGGCCCGCAGCATCGAGGCATCGCGATGCACGAACCAGAACTCCTCGCCCGGCTCGCTGATCAGTACCTGCCGGTCGAAACGCAATTTGGGCAGGATCTTGCCCCAGCGCTCGGCAATGGGTTGCTCGACAATGGTCAAGTGAAAAATCCCGCCCTGGACCATCTCCAGCACATCCTCCACGGCGAGGCTGGGGTCTACCCACTCGATCTTCACCGGCGGTAACTTGTGCAGCGCGAGTTTCTGGTTGATCTGGTTGATCGCCTCCCCGGCGGCACTGCCAGTGGGCAGCGCCAGGGTTTTGCCCGACAGCTGTTCAAGACGGGTGTAGCGCCGTTCGCCCTTGATTCCGACCAGCAGTAACGGCACGTTGCTGACAATCGGCTCACTGGCGCTGACCGCCCGCGCTGCCTGGGCGTCAAGCAGCTCGCCGGGGGCCACCAGGTCACCTTCGCCACGTTGCAGCGCACCGAGCAATTGGTCCTTGGCCTTGGGAATGATCTTCAGGGAAATTTCCTGGCCATCACGGGCATGGCCATTGAGGTATTGCTCGAAAGCGCGCAGGCGATGGTATTCCATGCCGATGTTCTGGCCCTGGACTTGCGCGGAACTGTTGCGGCTCTGATTGACCAGCACCCGCAGTACCCGGCTGCTGCGGATCTGCGCCAAGTCGCGGACCTTACCCGTCTGTACGGCCTCCACGGGCCCGGCCAGGCGCGCCAGTGCCGGCAAAGGCACGAGCAGCGACAGGCACAACAGGAATAAAGCCGGGAGTCGCGTCATCCGTTCTCCGGAAAGAATACTGTCCCGTTGCGCGACATTAGGCGCAGCAGGTCGACAGAAACAGAGCGCCTGAAGCGCTGGCAACGGGCGAAAGAGCGGGCTGCGCGCCTGATAAAATCAGTCGGCGTGCTCCTGCGGCATCAAAAGACAGCGTTAACTCGTTGTAGTTCTTGGTTTTTCTTATAAATCTTGAGCTCTGGTATGCTTTCCGGCCGCATCCCCAGGGTAGCACCATGCAACTCATCGATATCGGCGTCAACCTGACCAACCCCAGTTTCGCCGGCAAACACCAGGCGGTGCTGGACCGCGCCTACGCCGCAGGGGTCTGCCAACTGGTGCTGACCGGCACTAGCGTGGAGGGCAGCGAACAGGCCCTGGAACTGTGCCAGCAACTGGACGAAAGTGGCGAGCGCCTGTTCTGCACCGCCGGTATTCACCCACACTCGGCCAGCGACTGGAATGCCGACAGCGCGCGGCGCCTGCACAGTTTGCTGAAAGAACCGAACGTGCGGGCCGTGGGGGAATGCGGGCTGGATTTCAATCGTGACTTCTCACCGCGCCCACAGCAGGAAAAGGTCCTGGAAGAACATCTGGCCCTGGCGGTCGAATTGCAGTTGCCGGTGTTCCTCCATGAACGAGACGCCAGCCAGCGCCTGCTGGAGATCCTGCGCGACTTCCGCGACCAGTTGCCGGCCGCCGTGGTGCACTGCTTCACTGGGGAAAAAAAGGCGCTGTTCAGTTACCTCGACCTGGACTTGCACATTGGCATTACCGGCTGGATCTGTGACGAGCGCCGTGGCACCCATCTGCACCCGCTGGTACGCGATATTGCCCGCGGCCGCCTGATGCTCGAGAGCGATGCGCCCTACCTGTTGCCGCGCAGCCTGCGGCCCAAACCGAAGAATGGACGCAATGAGCCGGCCTACTTGCCCGAAGTCCTGCGCGAAGTGGCCCTGCATCGGGGCGAGAGCCTGGAAGACCTGGCAGCCCACAGCACGGCCTGTGCCCGGGCGTTTTTCGGCTTGCCCAGCCCTACCCACTGCTGACTTGACCCACATCAACACCGGCGCCCCTCGATAGCGGCACAATGATGGCACCTTGCCAATGTTGTTTCCGCTATCAGAGAAGACCTCCATGGGTGCCTGGCTTAGCAATATCTCGCTGAAATACAAGTTCTGGGCGGTCAATGCCGTCGCCTTCGTGACCACCCTGCTGCTGGTGCTGTACGCCGTGCAACTGGAGCAACAGGCGCGCAGCGAGGCCGCTCGGCAGGCCGCTGGCGCGCAAGCGCAATTGCTCCGAGCCTGGCCCGCCACCCAGCCGTTGCCGGCTAATGACGCGCTGCTGAACTTCAGCTCGGGGCAGATTCCCACGCTCGACGAGCGGCCGTTGCCGCAATTGAGCAATGCCAGCGGCTGGGTCTCGATCAATGCCATGCCGTTGTTCGGCGACCATCTGCTGATCGGTGCCGAGGTCCTGTCGCGGGGCAATGGCGAACGCACTGCCGTCCTGGCCTACGGCCCGAGCCTGACCCAGGTATTTGCCGAGCGCTTCGTCAACTACGCGGCGGCGGTGTTGATCCTGATGCTGGCGATGCTCGGCGCCTCGCAGCTGTTGATCCGCTTTCTGCTCAGCCAGCTCAACACCCTCAAGGATGTCATGTTGCATGTCGAGAAGACCGGTGACCTGTCCGCTCGGGTGCCGCTGTCATGCGCCGATGAAGTGGGTCAGATGGCCAGTGCGTTCAATGCCATGCAGGCCGGCTACCAGCGCGTGGTCAATACCGTCGCCCACACCGCGCGCCAACTGGATGTCGGTGCAGCGCGCCTGGCCAACAGCATGAACGATGTCCGTCAGGGCATGCTCGGCCAGCAAAGTGAAACCGATCAGGCCGCCACCGCGATCAATCAAATGTCCGCCACCGTTTACCACATCGCCCAGCATGCCGGCGCAACGCGGGACCTGTCGCAAACCGCCGACGACCTGGCAGGCAGCGGCCAGCAGGTGGTCAGTCGCGTGCAGCACTCCATTGCCGGGCTGTCCACCGGCGTGCAGCAGACTGCCGCAATGATCCAGCGCCTGGCCGAGGACAGCCAGAAGATCAACGGCGTGGTTGGCGTGATCCACAGCATCGCCGAGCAAACCAACCTGCTGGCCCTCAATGCCGCCATCGAAGCGGCCCGCGCCGGTGAGATGGGCCGGGGTTTTGCGGTGGTCGCCGACGAAGTGCGCAGCCTGGCCAAGCGGGTCCAGGCCTCGACCGATGAAATCACACGCATGGTCTCGGCCCTGCAAGCGGGCACCCGCGACGCCGTGGACTTCATGCAGGATAGCTCCTTCAAGGCTGACGACTGCGTGCAGCAGGCGCAGGAGGCGGGCAGCGCCCTGGCAAAAATCACCAGCGCCGTGGCGCAGATGCGTGAAAGCAACACGCAGATTGCCGTGGCTGCCGAGCAGCAGAGCCAGGTGGCTGAAGAGATGAATCGCGCGGTGGTGAGCATCCGCGACGTGACCGAAAACACCGTGGCGCAGACCCTGGACTCGGCCAGCACCAGCGATGAGCTGGCAAAGCTGGCCGGTGAACTGAACCAGGCCATCGGCCAACTCAAGCTTTAGGTACTCTCACGGAGGGGGGGCTATCACCTCGATAGCCAACCTTGATTCGCCGCCTGTCAGGACCCGACCTATTCTTCAATCATGTGTTGTACACGGATCGAGGAGTACCTTCATGGGCAAACGTCACCCCAATCTTCCCGCCTGGCAATGGCGGGCATACCCGAACAATCACCAGCACCCGACCAACCTGGTTCTGCACCTGATTGCCGTGCCGCTGTTCATCCTGGGCTTTTTGCTGATCGTCTCCGGGGTGTTCAGCCTGAGCCTGGCCAATGTCGCCATTGGCGTGATCGGCTTGCTGGCCGCGCTGGGCCTGCAGCGCCACGGTCACAGCCTGGAAGCCCAGGCGGCCGAACCCTTTACTGATCGCAAGGATGCTGTCTCGCGGCTGCTGGTCGAGCAGTTCCTGACCTTCCCGCGGTATGTCTTGAGCGGCGGCTGGTGGCGCGCCTGGCGCGAACGTCACCGCCGCTGACATCAGGCGAAGATCGTCACCGTCTGGCGGCTCAGGGCAATCAATTGGCCCTCGGGGCTCCATAAGGCGGCAGCGGCATGGCCGTAGCCATCACGGGCGTGTTCGATCTCTACAGAGTACTTGCACCAGTCCAGGGTGCTCAGGGCCAGCAATGGTTGTACGAACTCGATGGTCCAGGTCAGCGTACTGCCGGCCGCTGGCTTGTTCAGGTGTGGCAACAAGGCCGGGGGCCAGGCATCCACCAGCGCCAGGATGTGCGCCTCGCTCACCACTTCGGCATTGGCTTCGTCACGCAAACGCACCCAGCCGCCCATGTCGCGCGACTTATTGCCGGTGAAAGGCAAGCCGCCGATGCTCCAGCGCATCGCCAGGTGGCGCATGAACTCCGGCGTCACACCTTTGATGTATGGCAGCTCCTGGCACTCGTCCCAATGCTTCATCGCCGGCGCGGGTGCGGCCAGCACCTCGACCTCGGATGGTCGCGAGGCGCCGAAGCTGCCCTGGACCAGCGTCACCACCTGACCGTTCTGCACCGCTCGCCCCAGCACCTGGCTGACCGCCTTGCCTTCGCGCAGCACCTCGACGTCAAAACGGATCGGCACGCCGGGCTCGGCCGGGCCGACAAAGGTGATCGCCAGCGAGCGCACCGGGCGCTCTGCCGGGACCCTGGCGCGCATGGCTTCGTACTGCAAGGCGGCGACCAGCCCACCAAAACTGGCGCGACCCTGCGCCCACTGCGCTGGAATGACCAGTTCATCAGGGGAACGGCGCACGGCGTCGAGTAATTCGCTAAAGCGCATGGCAACCTCAAGTCAGGGGAAAGGACTGCAGGATCTTAACCAGCCCAAGCGCTCTATACAGCACCTATTCCGGCCAAAGTGCCTGACAGATAGGCCGCCCTCGTAGCCGCTGCCGAGCAGCGCGAGGCGGCGTCGACGGCCGCAGGACGTTCATTGGACTTGGCAATGCATAACGCCGGCGCTGGATTCAAGACTTGAAGCAGGCGGCGCTCAGCCTGTCGAGCACTTGATCGGCACGCGCCTCGGCCTTGCTCATGGTCTGTTGCCAAACCGCCACGCAGGGCAGCAGATCGGACTCATGCTCGGCCCTGGCCAACCATTGCCAGCAATCGTGCCAGTCGCCCAGCGCTGCCTGCGCCGCCTTGAGCCGTGGCATGGCGGCCTTGGGCAAACGATCCAGCTCCGGATAGGCTTCGATGGCGTAGCGCACGCGCTTGATCAGCAAGCGCAGGCGATGACGGTCATGGGCCGGATCGTGCAGGGTCTTGTCCAGGCTATGCCACTGCTTGGCCAGACGCTTCTCGATGCGTGCTCGCAGGCGCTTGAGCAGCCCCTGGCGCTGGGAGGCGCGCAGGAACCGAGGGAAGGCATCGAGCACCATCAACAACTGCGCCAACTGGGGACTGCCGGCCACCGCCGGGTAGGCTTGGGCCATCTGCCGAATGCGTTGCTCGGCCGCTGCGGTTTGCCCGTGGCTGAGCAGATAGGCGGCCAACACTTCGCGGTCACGCATCGGCGTGGTCAAGGTGCCCACGCCCGCCGCTGCCGCTTCCAGTTGCTCGACGCCGGGCAAGCCACGCAAGGGGCGCAACAGGCTGCGTAACCGGCGCACCGTGGTGCGCAAGTCATGCAATGCCTCCGGGTCGGTGCTGGCACTCAGGCGGGCCTGGCAAGCCAGCAAACGCACATGCACGCCCAATACTTGAGCCACCAATCGATCCACCAACGCAGACATCCCGTTCTCCCCAGTCAACCCACTCATCCTCACCACTCTACGCTAGGCGCAACAACGGCTGTCGGTATTGCGCCAGGTCATGGATGGTTAGCGACCGGCGCGGGATTCGCGGATATAGAAGCGCGCTTTCTCGGCCTTGTTGGCGCAGCCTTCGAAGGCTTCGAATTGTTGCTGGGTCTTGGCCCCGGTCAGCAGCGACAGGGCCTTGGAGTAACTCACGGTGCCGGCGAATCCTTCGGCCTTGGCCAGGTCCAGCTCTTTCCAAGCGGAATCCAGTTGGCTGGCGCAGCTATCGCGATACGCCGTCTTGCCCGCGCAACCGGCCAGGACCAACGCAATCAATGGCAGACAGATCCATGCTTTCATCAATGACACCTCAAGGTAGAAATACAATCGTGCAGGGTATGACGGTCAACGCAGGTAAAAGTGCCTTCGCCCATCGCTGGAAACTATAGCGTCGGCGAGAATACCCATGCGCCGTCATCCAGTGTCGAAAAAACGACTGCTTGTGTCTGTGTGATTGAAGCACGCCCCTGAAAGGGTGCATTGTTAAAACCTGTTTGGCGAAGGATCAACTACATGAAAAAGCGTGTCGCACTGGTGCTCGGCTCCGGTGGCGCCCGGGGCTATGCCCATATCGGGGTCATCGAAGAAATTGAACGACGAGGCTACGACATCGCCTGCATCGCCGGTTGTTCCATGGGGGCCGTGGTGGGCGGCATCTACGCCGCTGGCAAACTCGAGGAGTACCGTGACTGGATTGAAAGCCTGGACTACCTCGATGTGCTGCGCCTGGTGGACGTGAGTTTTCGCCTGGGGGCCATACGCGGCGAAAAAGTCTTCGGGCAGATCCGCAAGATCGTCGGCGAGATCAATATCGAAGAGCTGCGCATTCCCTACACCGCCGTGGCCACCGACCTGACCAACCAGCAGGAAATCTGGTTCCAGGAAGGCTGCCTGCACCAGGCCATGCGTGCCTCGGCGGCCATTCCGAGCCTGTTCACCCCGGTGATGCAGGGCAATCGCATGCTGGTGGACGGTGGCTTGCTCAACCCGCTGCCGATCGTCCCCGTGGTCTCCAGCCACTGTGACCTGATCATCGCGGTCAACCTCAACTCCACCAACCAGAAGCACTATCAGCTGCCGGTGATCCAGCGCCCCGCCGCGTTCAAAAGCCGCTTCGACAGCCTGATCAACTCCCTCGGCTCGCACCTGCCGTTCCGTCGCAAGCAGGCCGAACAATTGCTCCTGCTGGAGCAGGAAGCGTTGCGCAGCGAAGCCGCCGAGATCAACCCCTGGCTCGAAGGCGCCGAACCCGAGGCCCAGCAACCCGCAGCCGCACCCGAAACCGAAGGGGCACCCAAGTCGGCAACCGGCTCGTTCATCATCGACAACGTCGGCCCGGCCTCCCTGCTCGACCTGATCAACCAGAGTTTCGAGGTCATGCAAACCTCCCTGGCGCAGTACAAGATTGCCGGTTATCCACCGGACATCCTGATCAACGTGCCAAAGCGCGTCTGCCGGTTCTTCGAGTTCTACAAAGCCCCGGAATTGATCGCCCTGGGCCGGGAGATTGCCCGGGACACCCTGGACCGTTACGAAAGTGAGCGCGATTGAGCATCCGCTGACGGGACAAGGTTCACGCGTCGCTCAACAACCGATACCCCACCCCTGCCTCGGTCAGGATGAACCGTGGTCGGGTCGGGTCGTCCGCCAGTTTCTGGCGCAAGTGCCCCACCACGATCCGCAGGTAGTGACTGTCCTCGACATGGGTCGGGCCCCAGATGTCCTTGAGCAGTTGCTGCTGGGTGATGACCCGTCCGGCGTGGCGTGCCAGTTGCGCCAGCACTGCGTACTCCTTGCGGGTCAGCGCCACTTCGACACCGTCGAGCAGGACGCGGCGGTACGCCAGGTCCACCGTCAGCGGGCCGATGGTCAGCGCTGCTTCCGGCGCCTGGCCAGCAGGAGCCTGGCGCAACAGGGCCCGGATACGGGCGAGGAATTCCTGGATGCCGAATGGCTTGGTCACGTAGTCGTTGGCGCCACCGTCCAGGGCTTCGACTTTCTGCCCCTCGCTGGCACGCACCGACAACACCAGCACCGGCACCTTCGACCACTCGCGAAATTCGCGCAGGACCTGTTGGCCATCCATGTCCGGTAGACCGAGGTCGAGCACCAGCAAGTCCGGTTTGTTCAGCGCAGCCTGGGCCAGGCCTTCGCTGCCCGTGCCGGCTTCCAGCACTTTGTAGCCCTGGGAAGCCAGGCTGATGCGCAGGAACTTGCGGATCTGCGGCTCATCGTCGATGACCAGGATGGTCGTAGTCTGGCTCATGATTTCCATTCAACATAAAGAACTGGCGACAGAGTAGCGCAGCTCGCCTCAGGCTTCACTTTCCAACCCCGGTTGTGCCTGCAACGGCAGGTGCAGGGTGATGCAGGTGCCATGGCCATTGATGCCATCGCCAACGCTGATGCGCCCGCCGTGGGCTCCCACCATGCCCTGACAGATCGCCAGGCCCAGCCCCGTGCCCTGCCCGCCCCGATCCCCGCGGGCGGCGGTGTAGAACATATCGAAGATCTTCGCCCGCTCCTCTTCCGGGATACCCGGGCCTTCGTCACTCACCGAGAAATACAGCTCGCTGTCCGTCGCCCCGGCACTCAGTTGCAGATGGCCCTGGACCGGGGAAAAACGTGCGGCGTTTTCCAGCACATTGACCAGCGCCTGTTCGATCAGCGCCGCGTGCACGAACAGCAGCGGCAGTTCGGCCGGCACCTCGACAGCGACCTGCAACGGCGCCAGCACCGCGCGCAAGCGATTGAGCGCACTGCCAACGATATCGGCCGGCGACACCCAGTCGCGCGCCAGCTTCAGCGCGCCATGGCCCAGTCGGGTCATGTCCAGCAGGTTCTGGATGTAGCGGTCCAGCCGCTCGGCTTCATCGCGCGTGCCTTCCAGCAGTTCGCGACGATCCTCCAGCGGGATCGCCTCGCCCAGCGCCAGCAGGCTGTCGATGCTGCCGCGCATGGACGTCAGCGGCGTGCGCAGGTCGTGGGACACCGACGCCAGCAAGGCGCTGCGCAGTTGTTCGGTTTCACCGTGCAGGCGCGCTGCCTCCAGGTCTTCGGCCAATTGGGCGCGGGCCAGGGCCTGGGCCAGGGGCTGGCTCAGCGCCGTCAGCAAGCGCCGCCGTTGGCCGCTGAGCGGCTCGTCTTCGCGCGGGCACACGCCGAGCAGGCCCAGGGGGCCGTCGTCGACCGACAACGGCCACCACCACCAGCGACCGAACGGCAAGGTTCCCGTGCCCTTGCCCGCCGGCTGATCGTGTTGCCAGGCCCATTCGGCGGCCGCGCGCTCGGCTTCGGAAAACTGCAACGGCCCGCCGGTTTCCACCTTCCAGCCGCCCTGGGCGTCACGATTGACCAGGCACAACTGCAGATCATTCCAGCCCACAAGGTGCTGCGCCGCCGCACTGACCACGGCCTGACGGTCAGTTGCGGCCGTGAGTTTGCGCGACAGGTCCAGCAGCTCGCTGGTCTCTTGCTGAGTATCACGCAGTGCCTGCAATTGCCGCCGCTGGCGGGCGGCGAGGTTGCCGGTGAGCGCCGCCATCAGCAGGAAAAACAGCAAGGTCAGCACGTCTTCTTCGCGCTGGATGGCAAACGAGAAGTTGGGTGGGATAAACAGAAAATCGTAGGTCAGGAACGACAGTGCAGCGCACACCAGCGCCGGCCCCAGACTGCTGCGCACCGCCACCAGCAGCACTGCCGCAAGAAAGACCAGGGAGATGTTCGGCAGGGGCAGCAGGCTCGAGACGGCCCACGCCAGGCCGCAGGCCAACAGGGTGGCCAGCGGTGCCAGGGCGTAGTCGAACCAGACCAGGGCCTGGGGCGAACGCTGGCGCGGTGCGTGCTGTTGCTCATCGCTGTCCAGTACGTTGATTTCCAGGCCACGGGCATTACGCAACAGGCGTGAGGCCAGCCCGCCGCCAAACAGCCGCCGACGCCAACGTGGTCGAGACTGGCCGACCAGCACCAGGCTGGCACGCCGCTCGGCGGCGTGCTGAATCAGGGTCTTGGCCACTTCGCCGGCACGCAGCAACACCACTTCGCCGCCCAACCGTTCGGCCAACTGCTGGGCGCTTTGCAGGCGCAAGCGCGACTGTTCATCTCTGGCGCTGCCGTTGTCCACATGCACCAGGCTCCACGGCAGATGCCGCCGCTGGGCCACCCGACTGGCGTGACGCACCAGGCGTTCGGCCTGGGCATCACCGTCGACCCCCACCAGCAAGCGTCCCCGCACTGCCGGCGCGGCCTGGCCCAACTGCCGATAGCCACGGCTGAGGTCGTCGTCGACCTGGGCCGCTGCGGTTTGCATCGCCAGCTCGCGCAACGCGGTGAGGTTGGTCTGGGTGAAGAACGCATCGATCGCCGCCCGTGCCTGCTCGGGTACATAGACCTTGCCGTCACGCAGGCGCTCAAGCAGCTCACGGGGCGGCAAGTCGATCAGCAACAGCTCGTAGGCTTCCTGCAGCACCCAATCGGGCAGGGTCTCGCGCACTTGTACGCCAGTGATGCCGCGCACCTGGTCATTGAGGCTTTCCAGGTGCTGGACGTTGACCGTGGTGTAGACATCGATACCGGCCGACAGCAGCTCCTGGATGTCCTGCCAACGCTTGGCGTGGCGACTGCCGGGGGCATTGCTGTGGGCCAGTTCGTCCACCAGCACCAGCTTTGGCCGGGCCTTGAGCAGGCCGTCGAGGTCCATCTCCTCGAGCATCACCCCACGGTATTCCGAGCGCAGCAACGGTTGTTGCGGCAATCCGCCGAGCAAGGCCTCGGTCTCCGCGCGGCCGTGGGTTTCCACCACCCCGGCCATGACCTTCACCCCCTGGCGCAACTGGCTATGAGCGGCCTGCAGCATGGCGTAGGTCTTGCCGACGCCGGGCGCCGCGCCGAGAAAGACCTTGAGCCGGCCGCGGCCGTCGTGGGGCAGATCGGCTAGCAGTGCATCGGCGCGGCCGGAGTCGCTCATGGGAGGCTCTTCATTCAGGTGATTGGGGGGTGTCGCTCGGTTTGTCCGCGCAGGCCCGACAGCGCCTACAACGGCAACTGCTCAAGCGCCCGGTTCAATTGCAGCACATTGACCACCGGTGGGCCTACCAGCGGCCGTTCGATATGCGCGTTGAGCAATTGGCGCAACGTCGCCACCGGCACATTTCGCGCAGCGGCAACCCGCGCCAGTTGATAGGCAATCGCGTCCGGAGGCAAGTGCGGATCGAGGCCGCTGCCGGAAGTGGTCAGCAACGCCAATGGCACCGGGCCCTGGCCGGGGACCAACAGTTTGTTGGCCTCATCGATGACCCGCGTAGCCAGCGCCGGGTTGCTCGGTGCCAGGTTGCTGGCGCTGCTGGAAACGGTGGCAAAGGCCCCCGCCGACGGCCGTGGATGGAACCAGGCATCACCGACGAAATCCTGGGCGATCAACGACGAGCCGCGCACTTTGCCATCGGCATCACGCACCAGGCTGCCATTGGCCTGGTCCGGGAAGGCGACCTGGGCCACGCCGGTCACCACCAGTGGATAAGCGACGCCGGTAATCAGAGTCATCAGAACTAGCAGGCTCAAGGCCGGGCGAATCATTGTGGACATGTCACACCCCTCAATTCAGTTAAAACGCCACGCACCAGGCGTGGCGCAGGTCCGTTACACCAGATGCAAGGCGGTCAGCAGCAGGTCGATCAACTTGATGCCCACGAATGGCACCACCAGCCCGCCCACGCCGTAGATCAGCAGGTTGCGGCGCAGCAGATGGGCGGCGCTGGCGGCCTGCACCCGCACCCCACGCAAGGCCAGTGGAATCAACGCAACGATGATCAAGGCGTTGAAAACGATGGCCGAGAGAATCGCGCTCTGCGGGCTGCTCAGGTGCATGATGTTGAGCACCCCAAGCTGTGGATAAATCGCCGCGAACAGTGCCGGCAGGATGGCGAAATACTTGGCCACGTCGTTGGCGATGGAAAAGGTGGTCAGCGCCCCGCGCGTCACCAGCAACTCCTTGCCGATCTGCACCACGTCCAGCAACTTGGTCGGGTCGCTGTCGAGGTCGACCATGTTGGCCGCTTCACGTGCCGCCTGGGTGCCGTCGTTCATCGCCATGCCAACGTCAGCCTGGGCCAGGGCCGGGGCGTCGTTGGCGCCGTCACCACACATGGCCACCAGACGGCCGTCGTTCTGTTCCTGACGGATGCGCGCCAGCTTTTTCTCCGGCGTGGCTTCGGCCAGCACATCATCGACGCCTGCCTCCGCAGCAATCGCCGCCGCGGTCAGCGGGTTGTCACCGGTCACCATGACGGTGCGGATCCCCAGCTTGCGCAGTTCGGCAAAACGCTCGCGAATCCCGGGCTTGACCACGTCCTTGAGGTGAATCGCACCCAGCAGCCGACCGTCGGCGCAGACCAGCAACGGCGTGCCGCCGCTCTGGGCGATCTTGTCGATTTCCCGCGACATCGGTGGCAGCAGGTCGGCACGCTCCTGACCGACAAAGGCCAGCAGTGAATCCACCGCGCCCTTGCGGTAGACGCGTCCTTGATAATCGACCCCGGACAACCGGGTTTCGGCGCTGAATGGCACGCCGGTCACTGCTTCGGCGGCAGGCTCAGGCTGTGGATAAAGTCCGCGCAGGTACTCGACGATCGATTTGCCTTCGGCCGTGTCGTCCGCCAGCGAGGCGAACAACGCCCCTTCGGCCAGTTCCTTGGCGCTGACCCCAGGCGCCGCATAGATGGCCGCGCAACGCCGGTTGCCGAAGGTGATGGTGCCGGTCTTGTCCAGCAACAGCACATGCACGTCACCCGCCGCTTCCACGGCACGGCCGGACTTGGCGATCACGTTGAGCCGCACCAGGCGGTCCATGCCGGCAATCCCGATGGCCGACAGCAAGCCACCGATGGTGGTGGGAATCAGCGTCACCAGCAGCGCCACCAGGAACACCAGCGGCAGGTTGCCATTGGCGAAGTGGGCAAAAGGCTGCAAGGTCACGACCACCACCAGGAAAATCATGGTCAGGCCGATGAGCAGGATATCCAGCGCCACTTCGTTCGGGGTTTTCTGGCGCTTGGCGCCTTCGACCAGGGCGATCATCCGGTCCAGTGTCGACTCACCGGGGTTAGCGGTGATGCGCACCAGCAGCCAGTCGGACACCAGCCGGGTGTTGCCGGTGACCGCCGAGCGATCACCCCCGGATTCGCGGATCACCGGGGCGGACTCACCGGTAATCGCCGCCTCGTTGACGGCGGCGATGCCTTCGATCACCTCACCGTCCCCCGGGATCATTTCCCCGGCCTCGACACGCACCACATCGCCTTTGCGCAGGTTGGCGGCGGGCACTACCTGAAAGCTGCCATCGGCCTTCTTGCGTCGCGCACTCAGGCCTTCACTGCCAGCCTTGAGGCTGTCGGCGCGGGCCTTGCCACGACCTTCGGCCAGGGCTTCGGCAAAGTTGGCGAACAGCACGGTGAACCACAGCCACAGGGCAATTTGCGCGGCGACGTAGGTCGGCACCGCAGTGTCCGGGATGAAGCACAAGACCGTGGTGAGGATCGCCGTGAGTTCGACCACCAGCATCACTGGCGAGCGCTTGAGCTGGCGCGGGTCGAGCTTGACGAAGGCTTGCACCAGCGCCGGCCGCCACAGGGCCGAGATTGCGGTTTTTGGTTGCTCCGGGGCCTTGGCGGCCACGGGTTTGGTTGCGGGCATATTCATCATCCAGCTCCTATACAGTGGCTCAGAAGCCCAGGCTCAAATGTTCAGCAATCGGACCCAGCGCCAGGCTCGGCAGGAATGTCAGGCCACCCACCAGCAAAATGGTCACGGTCAACAGGGTCACGAACAGCGGACCATGGGTCGGGAAGCTGTTCTGGCCAATCGGTGCGGCCTTTTTCTGCGCCAGGCTACCGGCCAGTGCCAGCACGGGCAGGATGTAGCCAAAGCGTCCGATCAACATGCCAAGGCCCAGCATCAGGTTGTGGAACGGCGTGTTGGCACCCAGGCCGGCGAAGGCCGAACCGTTGTTGGCGCTGGCCGAGGTGTAGGCGTAGAGCAACTGGCTGAAGCCGTGGGGTCCCGGGTTGCTGATGGTGGCCATGGGGCCAGGCAGGCTGGCCGCCAGGGCACCCAGTACCAGCACACCCACCGGCATCACCAGCAAGGTCACCACCAGCAACTGCACTTCCTTGGCCTGCAACTTCTTGCCCAGGTATTCGGGGGTCCGGCCGATCATCAGGCCGGCGAGGAACACCGCAATCAGTACGTTGAGCAACATGCCGTAGAGGCCGGCACCCACGCCGCCGAAGATCACTTCGCCGACCATCATGTTGATCATCGAGACCATGCCGCTCAGCGGGTTGAGGCTGTCGTGCATGCCGTTCACCGAGCCGTTCGACGCGGCCGTGGTGGTCACCGACCAGAGCACCGTGGCGGTGGTACCGAAACGCGCTTCCTTGCCTTCTTGCGGCGCGCTTTGTTCGACGGCCGCATTGTTCAGGCTCGGGTTGGGCTGGTATTCGGCCCACAGCGACACGCTGCCGCCAATCAGGAACAGCGCGAGCATGCAGGCGATGATCGCCCGGCTCTGGCGCAGGTCCTTGACGTAATGGCCGAAGGTGAACACCAGTGCCGCCGGAATCAGAATGATTGAGCCGACTTCAAACAGGTTGCTCCAGGCGCTGGGGTTCTCGAAGGGGTGCGCGGAGTTGACACCAAAGAAACCACCGCCGTTGGTCCCCAGTTGCTTGATCGCGATCTGGCTGGCGGCCGGCCCCAGGGGGATGACCTGGTCGACGCCTTGCAGGGTCAGCGCACTCACGTACTGGGCGAAAGTTTGCGGCACGCCCTGCCAGACCAGGAACAGCGCCAGCAGCAGGCACAGCGGGAGCAGGCCGTAGAGCGTGGCGCGGGTCATGTCGACCCAGAAGTTGCCCAGGGTGTGGGCCGACTTGCGTCCGATACCGCGGCACAAGGCAACCAGCACGGCCAGGCCGGTGGCGGCGCTGACAAAGTTCTGCACGGTCAGGCCGACCATCTGGCTCAGGTAGCTGAGGGTCGCTTCACCGCTATAGGACTGCCAGTTGGTGTTGGTCATGAAGCTGACGGCGGTATTGAACGCCTGGGTCCATTCCTGCCCCGGCAGATTCTGCGGATTGAGCGGCAGGTAGTTCTGCAACAGCAGGATCGTGAACAACAGCAAAAAGCCCGCGAGGTTGAACGCCAGCAAGGCCAGGGTGTACTTCTGCCAGCTCTGCTCGCTGTGGGGGTCAACCCCGGCGAGACGATAACAGCCACGCTCCACGGGCCCCAGGACCGGCGACAACCAAGTACGCTGGCCCTCCATGACCTTGTAGTAGAAGCGTCCCAGGAACGGTGCAGGAATCAGCACCAGGGCGAAAAAGGCCAGGATCAGCCAATAGTCATAACTGTGCATAGCCGCTCCTAGCTCCGGTCCGCGCGCAACAACGCGACCAATAGATAAATGAACAGTCCCACCGCCAGCAGCAGGGACACCCCGTCCAGAATGTTCATTGAATTTCTCCGAGTTACGGCGTGTTGCCGCGTGTGCAGTGATTGTCGGCAAGGAGGGCGTAAAGGAACGAGACCAGGGGGGATGGCGAGGCATAAAGAAAGCGTAAAGAGTGGGCTCTGGCGAGTGTCAGGGCCCGATTTACGGGGCGTGGCGGGGCTCGATCAGCGACGACGCTTGCACACCCATGCCTGAGCGAACGTCAGCATTTGCGCTCGCACAAAACGGCTACTTCGGGCGAGAATGCCGACCATCGTCGTCTATTGCTGGAGAACATGATGAATGTAGTCAACACCGATCTGCCGGGTGTTCTGATTATCGAGCCGAAGGTGTTCGGTGACGAACGTGGGTTCTTTTACGAGAGTTTCAACGCGAAGGCTTTTGCCCAGGCGACAGGCCTGAACACCCAGTTCGTTCAAGACAACCACTCGCGTTCACAACAGGGCGTGTTGCGCGGCCTGCATTACCAGCTGGAAAACACCCAGGGCAAGTTGGTGCGGGTAACGGCAGGTGAGGTACTGGACGTTGCCGTGGATATTCGCCGCAGCTCGCCACACTTTGGAAAATGGGTCGCGGTACGCTTGTCCGCCGACAATCATCGCCAGCTGTGGGTGCCGGAAGGTTTCGCCCACGGGTTTGTGGTGTTGAGTGAGTTCGCCGAGTTTCTCTACAAGACCACCGACTACTACACCCCTTCGGCCGAGCGCAGTATTCGTTGGGACGACCCGGACCTGGCGATCGACTGGCAACTGGCTGATGCCCCGCAACTCTCCGCCAAGGATCAGGCAGGCGCTTGGTTCAAGGACGCCCAGGTCTTCGATTGAAACCCGCTCGCTGCGCCGAGCGGATGTAGATCAGGTGATCCTGGCGCAACAGGCCTAGAATGGAACCACGGAGAATCGTTGTGACTCAAAGTGGATATGCACGACATTGTCGCGAAACCGTTCGCCTCGATGCCTGCCCTTAAGGAGAGCCCTATGCCCTGGTATGCCTGGTTGATTCTGGTGGTTGCGATCGGATCGATCGTCGGTGGTCTGATGATGTTGCGCGACACCGCGAACAAGGTCGAATTGACCGACGAGCAACGTAAACGCGTGGCTGAACGTAACGCGGAAATGGACGCCAAGGACGCTCAGGATCGTTGACCCTGGCGCCGGCCGGGATGTTGCCATTGTGCATCCCGGCCAGCCCCGCCCTACTCCTGCCAGTCGGCCTTGGCGATATGCAGCCCGTGCAAGCCTTTGTACGCCGCCCGTTCAGGCTGACTCCAGCCTTGCAGCAACTCATCGTCCAGCCGATAGATTTCCACCCCCAGTGGCCGGCAAACACTCAACGGGTCCTGGGCATCCGGCCCCCACATCGCCAGCGACAAATCCCCGCCCGGGCACGTCGACAACGCGCACAACAGATCGATCTCGGCAAAAAATTCCAGGTAGTCGCCTTTGCGAGCCGGACAGGCTTTCATGAAATACAGGTCATCGTGGTTCAGGCCTGTGCACTGGAAGATGTTCAGCACGTCATGCACGTCGAACTCGGTCAGGCCATGGGGCAGCACCGCACGGGTCAGGTTGGAATGACAGTGATGGTGAAAGTCTTCGCCGGTGAGCATTTTGTTCACGTAGGGATCACAGCGCGTGCCCAGCAAGTCATGCAGGCGGCCGCCGTGTTCGTCGATCCCGTAGTCGGCCAGGCTATCGTCGGTGATGGTCACCAGTGGCCTGAGAAATGGCAGGTTTGACCAGAGTCGGTCATGGGTGCTGACATGGGCCCCCTGCAACTGCCGGGTCCGGGCCGCCCATAAGCGCTCGCGCGGATCGTTGGCATTCCAGACGTTAAAATCCCCCACCTGCGGTCCCACCGGCGTGGTCACCCGAAACACATGGCCGGCGGGAACATGCCAGGCGCGACCGGTACGAATGGGCACCTCGAACTGCTCGATCAGCGTGCGGCCATCCGGGGTGTCGCGGATTCGCTGGTAAAACGCGGTATCGACCTGCAAGGCCGAACCCTTACTGACCTGGTAGGCCGCTGGATAGTCTTTGTACATGGCGTGATTCCTCGATCAGTGGCGCGAGCCAGGGTTGAATACCTCGAGCAGTTGCTGCTCGGAGTCGTCCAGGTAAGTGCTCAAGGCTTCGAGAGCGGCCGGACGGTCGTTCTCGATCAGGTGTTGGTAAATCATTCGGTCGCGCGCCAGCCACGGCGCCTGGAATCTGGATTCATCGGGCGCAGCGCTGAAAACCAGGCGCAACTGCGCGACGACGGTGGTGAAGAACTCGTCGAACAACGGACTGCCCAGCAACCCGACAATCCGTTGGTGAAAACGCAGGCTGTGGGTACCGACGGCTAGCCAGTCTTCCCGATCACGGGCCAACTGCGTGGCCTCGATGGCCTCGCGCATGGAGTCCGATTGTTGCTCGCGCAGCGGCCGGCTGGCGGCGATTGCCTGCAACTCCAGGGTGCGCCGCACCTGGAACAGGTCGCGTACCTGATCGGCGCCGGGCTGGCGAACCATGACCCCTTTGTGCCGCACGTAGCGGGTCAGGCCTTCCTGCCCCAGGCGGTGCAAGGCTTCGCGAATAGTATTGCGCGAGGCGTTGTAGGCCAGTACCAGGTCCGCCTCTGTCAACGCTTTTCCCGGCAGCAAGCGCCCGCCAATGATATCGGCGCGCAGCTCCAATGTGATGTGGTCAGCCAGGGACAATCCATCACTCATACTCATCACCTCAGGATTGTTGAACAATCTTCCGGGAATGAGTAATCACTATTCATGCCAGCTTCTTATCGCCAATAAGGGAGTCTGGCCCCATCTGCATGTTTTTTAGAAATAGAAGTACAGTCACCATTCCATTTAGCTTGGTTAATATGGCGCATTGCCGTGGAGATTAAGAATGCGCTACTCGCAGGACCATAAAGCCCAGACCCATCAGCGCATCATCAAGGAAGCAGCCGCACGCTTTCGCCGCGACGGAATCGGTGCCACTGGCCTGCAACCCCTGATGAAGGCCCTGGGCCTGACCCATGGCGGTTTCTACTCACACTTCAAATCCAAGGACGAACTGGTCGAAAAGGCCCTGCAAGCAGCGGGCGAGGAAGTCAGTGAGCTTTGTGCGGCACTGTTCGCGCAAGAGCGCCCCCTCCAGACCTTTATCGACACCTACTTGTCCGAATGGCACAAGACCTCTCCCCATGAGGGTTGCCCCCTGCCCACCATGTCGTCGGAACTGGGCTTGCGCGGACAGGCCAGCCCTACCAGCGATGTCGTGCTCAATGCTCGTCTGCAGCAGGTTGAGCAAGCCTTGGGCAGTGAGGATGCGGCGGATAAGAGCCTGATCATCATGTCGACCCTGGTCGGCGCCCTCCTGCTGTCGCGCAGCGTCGAAAGCCCGGAGTTGGCCCAGCGGATTCTCGACGTCACGCGTGAGCATCTGAACAAGCTGGTGGAGTAAACCTGCCCTACTTGTAACGTGCGGCGGCGACGTATTTCGACAGGTTCGGCGCCAATGCGTGACGCGCGGTAACAAACCCATCCCAGTCTGCGGCATCAGGTAGCGAAGGAATGCTGATCAATTCCCCTTGGTCGAAACCCGACAAGGCAGCGTCAACCCTCTCTCCAGCGTCCATGACCCTCTCTGCCGGGAGGGCGCTTGGGTCGATTGCGCAACATTCCCAGATTTCGGTACGCGTCACCCCGGGCAACACGGGCTGGACCCGCACCCCGCTGCCACCGAGCTCGGCGTTGAGCGATTGGCTCAGGCTCAACACGTAGGCCTTGCTCGCACTGTAGGTGGCTTTGAAGCGCTCGGGGATCAGCGCGACCACCGATGCCAGGTTGATAATTGCCCCGTAACCCGCCGCCGAGAAACTCGCCGCGGCTGCCGAGGCCAAACGTGTCACGGCCACCACATTGAGTTGAATCATTCGCTCCAGTTGGTCCTGGTCGGCACTCGCCAAGAGGCCCTCCGCCGCCACCCCGGCGTTGTTCAGGAGCAGGCTGATGCTGGGATCGGAGCGCAGGCGCTGCTCGACTGTGAGCAAAAAACCCTCCCCTACCTGCCGGTACTCAATCCCACAAACAAAAAAGGCCGGTCAATGACCGGCCTCAGTGCGGGCGCTCGGGTATCAGTTCACTTCCAGCCGGTCGCGATTCTTGTCCAGGAGCGTCTTGCCAATGCCCTTGACCTCCAACAACTCATCCACCGAGGCGAACGAGCCATTGCTGTCACGGTACGCAACAATAGCCTTGGCTTTGGCCTCGCCGATCCCGGAGAGGTCGCGCTGCAAGGTGGCCACATCGGCTTTGTTCAGATCGACCTTGGCCGCCATTTCTGAAGATGCCACTGGCATCGTTGCAGGCGCTGGAACGGTTTCGAGTTTAGGGGCAGGAGCAGCGATTGCTGCAACTGAGGCACTGGTCAACAGGGCGAAAACCAGAGAGTGGAAGTAGCCTGTACGCATAAGTGACGCTCCATGACTTCGTTGAGAGAGAAGCAGCTTTTCCAAAGCTGCCTCCCAAACCTAGGTCATGGCGGGCTTCTGTCAAAAATGTGTGCGTTGCAGAGTATGTAGCATCAGGGCTCAAGGCGGCGTTGCTGGTAGATCCAGTCGACAATTTCCCCGTCCGGGGTATAGCCGCTGACGGTTTCGCGCAGCAACTGGCGAACGCGCGCGTAATCGTCTTGATCCGCAGTAGTCAGCAACTCCGCCCATCAAACCTTAAACACATCCCAGGGTAGATGGTCATGCTCAATGGGGCTGAGTCGCCACAATGTTGTCGCAACTCTTCGTTGCGTTTTTTCCTGGGAGCAAACCGGTAGACTTAATTTTGATGCCCCCCGCTGATTTGAGTGTCTCAGCCCAGCAGAGACACTCAAATCAAAGCGACCTCGGGCAGTGCCAAACCGTACGCACTGCTGCAAACGTTTTTAAAGGTACAAAGCGAGTGAAACTCAACTCTACCGGCGCGTCAGCATAGCGCTGGTACCCATCGACCTGAACCTGGGAAAACAAACGTACGACGACTACCAGAGCACAAACACAACTCGATTGCGTAGCGTCGTTATGGGACACTTACATTGGCTGTGCATTAGAAAATACTACCGCCCCACACCACCCAAGAGCCTCTGTATCTGGCTTCGCCTGCAAAACTGCGCATATCAGGGCACCCGCTGTGCTCACGGCACAAAACCCCGACATCATTTGATAGGTTTACCATCATGGCTAATGCCCCTATTTTAATCACCGGCGGAGCCGGTTTTATTGGCTCCCATCTGACCGATGCTTTGCTGGCCAAGGGCTATGCAGTGCGCGTTCTCGATGACTTGTCCACCGGAAAGCGCAGCAACTTGCCGCAAGAAAACCCTCTCGTCGAATTCGTCGAAGGCGATGTCGCCAACGCTGCCTTGGTTGCACAGGTCATGATCGGTTGTCGGGCGGTTGTGCATTTAGCCGCGGTAGCTTCAGTCCAAGCCTCAGTGGATGATCCAGTACGCACACACCAGAGCAATTTCATCGGTAGCTTGAACGTCTGCGAAGCCATGCGCCTGGCAGACGTCAAACGCGTGGTATTTGCCTCGAGTGCCGCGGTATATGGTAACAATGGAGAAGGCCAAGCTATCGACGAGGAGACGCCTAAGGCGCCATTAACACCCTATGCCTCGGACAAGCTAGCGAGCGAGTATTACTTCGACTTCTACCGCCGCCAGCACGCCCTTGAGCCAGTCATGTTCCGTTTTTTCAACATCTTCGGCCCTCGCCAGGACCCCTCTTCACCGTACTCGGGGGTGATTAGCATCTTCAGCGAACGGGCACAGAAAGGTCTGCCGATTACCGTCTTCGGCGACGGCGAACAAACCCGAGACTTTGTTTATGTCGAAGACCTGGTAAAAGTATTGGTGCAGGCCATCGAAGCACCGCAGGTCGAAGTGGGCGCAATCAACGTCGGAATGAATCAAGCCACCACACTCAAGCAAATGCTGGAAACATTGTCCGAGGTACTAGGAGGACTGCCACCAGTGAGTTATGGCCCCGCGCGCTCTGGAGATATTCGCCACTCGCGGGCTAACAACCAGCGGCTGCTTGAAAGATTTCAGCTCCCCGAACAGACACCTATGAAGTTGGGGCTGGCACGGTTGCTGGGTAAAGAGTTTTTTTGAACTCTTGAAAACCTTGACGCCTAATAACGTGAAAACTCTGAGGTGTTCAAATCAACCGCCCACCTCCTCTCATATTCTCGATAAAGGGGCAATGGGCGGAAAGACCTTGCATCTTGTATGCAAGTTTACTGACGGTCGGAAGAGAAAGACAAAAAGCTCTGCTTTGATCAAACACATCGCTTCACATTCAGACAATAACGAAAATACCCAGCATGCTTCAATGTTGGGTATTTTTTAGGTTCTTCACGGAATCCCGGGAAACACAGAAACAAGAACGCCGATTTGATTGATGATGTTCGTGCGAGCAAACACATCTAACAAACCGGCGTTCTTATGCGTGATATTAATACTTTCCTTCCTTTTTGGGAGGGCTTTTCTGTCGTCACGATCAAGCCTGATGGTGACGCCCTCCAGATCGATCTGACACCCCACGCCACCCGATTCCCTTCCTGTGGCGGGTGCCAAAAACCCTGCTCAACCACGCATGAGTATTGCGAGCGAGTCATTCGTGATTTGCCCATTCTCGGTCTTGCGGTGCGCCTGAGCGTTTTGCTCCGACGCGTTGGTTGCCGCGACTGCGGTAAACGCATGGAGGCCGTCAGTTGGCTGGATCGCTATGCCCGCATGACGCGGCGTCTGGCAGAGGCGGTCATTCAAGCCTGTGAACGCCTTCCCACGCTGCACGTGGCGCAGATGTTTGGGCTGCATTGGGACACCGTTCGGTTGCTGGAGCGTCGTGCCTTGCAAGCGGCATTGAGCGATCTGCCGAAGGCGCAACCACGGCGTCTGGTGATGGACGAGTTCGCCCTGTTCAAGGGGCATCGTTACGCCAGTGTGGTGCTGGATGCGGATACACGACGAGTGCTGTGGATCGGCGAAGGCCGCAGCCGGGCGGCGGTCAGGCCGTTTTTCGAAGAACTGGGGCCAGAGGGGTGCGCCCGAATCGAAGCGGTGGCAATGGACATGAACACCGCTTTTGACCTGGAGGTTCGTCAGCACTGTCCCAACGCGCGAGTGGTCTACGACCTCTTCCATGTGGTGGCCAAGTATGGCCGAGAGGTGATTGATCGGGTTCGCGTCGACGAAGCCAATCGACTGCGTCATGACAAGCCGGCCCGACAGGTCATCAAGCAGGCGCGTTGGCTGCTCCTGCGCAACCCGCAGAACCTGAAAACACCGGAGCAACAGGTCCGCTTGGAGGATCTGCTGGCGGCCAACCACGCGTTGATGAAGGTCTATTTGATGAAGACTGAACTCAAAACGCTTTGGACGCCGAGCACCGCTTGGGGTTGGCGATCGGCCTGGAAGCAATGGCTGCGCCATGCGCATGAAAGCGAAATACCGGCACTGATCCAGTTCGCCAAACGGCTAAAGACTTACTGGCGGGGCATCGTCAGCCGGGTTCGCTGGCCGATGCACACCGGTCAGTTGGAAGGAATAAATAATCGAATAAAGGTCATCAAGCGAATGGCGTACGGTTACCGGGATAGCGAGTTCTTTTTCATGAAGATCAAGAGCGTCTTTCCCGGTAATCCGTGAAGAACCATTTTTTAGTTCCGGCCATTGTTGGATGACCATCCCGTTCGCGCTCACCTAACTAAAACAATAACTTTAATTACTCCTCAACAACCCTCCTGGCAAACAACCCGCCGTTTCCAACGGTATAGTTGCACATACGGGAATCAGGGATCGAGGCGACGTTGCTGATAAATCCAGTCGACGATATCACCATCCGGTGTGTAGCCACTGACTGTATCACGCAGTAACTGACGAACCCGGGAATAGTCATCCTGCTCAACCGCAGCAAGTAGTTCCGTTAGCCTAGCCTTGAGCACATCCCAGGACAGATGATCTTCATTGGCACTCATGATCATTGGATGCTGAGTAGCTGCCACATTGTCACCAATCAGTAACTCTTCGTACAGTTTTTCGCCCGGGCGAAGACCGGTGAACTCGATTGAGATATCACCGTGAATATTTTTCTCCGATCTAACTCTCAAACCCGATAAATGAATCATCTTCTCCGCCAACTCGACAATCTTCACTGGCTCGCCCATGTCCAGCACAAACACGTCACCGCCCTGCCCCATGGAGCCGGCCTGAATTACCAGTTGGGCCGCCTCGGGAATGGTCATGAAATAACGGGTTATTTTCGGATGGGTGACCGTCAACGGCCCGCCTGACTTGATCTGCTTATGGAATAGGGGTATGACTGAACCAGAAGACCCCAGCACATTGCCAAACCGGACCATTGTAAATCGGGTTTTATTTACCCGCGATACGTTGGCCTTATCGCCGAACAACACCGGCGCAACCTCGCGACTCAGCGCCTGAAGGGTCAACTCAGCCAGGCGCTTGGTGCTACCCATCACATTAGTCGGACGTACCGCCTTGTCAGTGGAGATCAGTACAAAGTTAGCAACACCTGCCTGCAATGCAGCCTGGGCGGTATTGAGTGTCCCAATCACATTGTTCAGCACGCCTTCGGCGATATTATGCTCAACCATAGGAACGTGCTTGTACGCGGCTGCATGGTAGACCGTGTCTACATTCCAAGTCTTCATTACATCAAGAAGCTTATGGGGATGACGAATGGAACCGAGAATAGGCAATAACCGGACAGACAGCGACTCGCGGGCAATACGCTGCTCTAGCTCAAACAAGATGCTGTAAAGATTGAACTCACTATGTTCGAACAACAAAAGCGTGGTCGGACCGATGGAAAAGATCTGCCGACACAGTTCCGAGCCAATCGAACCACCGGCCCCCGTCACCATGACCGTCTTACCCTTGATACAGCGCGCCAGCAGATCAGCTTGCGCCGGAACCGAATCGCGCCCCAGCAAATCCGCAATATCAACCTCCTGAATGTCATCGACCGTCACCCTGCCACTGGCGAGATCAGTGAAATTCGGCACACTGCGAACGTGAAGCGGAAAGCCTTCCAGGAGATTGAGAATCTCTCGACGTCGCGCTCGAGTAGACGATGGTAGAGCCAGAAGAATCTCTTCAGCCCCCGTCACATCGATCATCTGCTGAATATGCTTGGGCTTGTAAACCTGTAAGCCTGCAATCGAGCGATCCGTAATACTTGTATCATCGTCGATAAAAGCGACAGGCCGCATAACCCGCCCCATACGCAACGCAGCAACGAGTTGATTGCCGGCATCACCGGCTCCATAAATGGCCACTTTGGTCAGACCATCGTCGCGATTGGTGAACGGTACGTGTTGAGCAGCGGTAAACCAATCCCCCATAAAATATTGGCGCATGCAAAGACGCAGCCCACCAATGATGACGAGGCTCAACCACCAGTAGTTGAAGATAATGGAACGAGGCACCACGGCTTCATGGTTACTGTACCAATAGACCACGACCGCAAGGAGCAGTGATGACAGGCTGACGGCCTTGATGATGGCGATCAACGCATCGTTGCCAAAATAGCGCATGACCGCGCGGTACATACCAAAACGGACGAAAAGGGGGATGGCTAAAATGGGGGCGCACACGAAGAGCCAGAAATGGACCTTCAGGGGATTGTACATGCCATCAATGCCCAGACGAACAATGAAGGCCAGCCATAGAGCAAACCAAACCAAGACCGTATCAGTGGCTACCTGTAACAGTCTTTTTTGCCTACGAGGCAGTCCCAGCAAAAAAACTCTAAATTTGTCCATGAACACTTGACCTGCCAAGTCCGCCCCTCATTACTGGATCTGATACAGCATTGTACATAAACATCCCAACCCATCACCGTAAACCTGACGATAGAGATTGCCCAGCGATGGAGGGTCGCAAACGATTATGTACACCGCCAGTACGCTCAACGACAAAGGTTGCGAACAAAATTGATCCCGCCTCCAACTAACCTAGCAGGTGATCACAAAACCGCTCACACGTCTACATCCCGAGCCTGTCAGACGCCATGCTCGCGGTAATCGCAGGTCGAGCCATGCCTTGACAGCTCGCGGATGACCTCGACGAGCGGCAGGTCTGGCGGGATGGCTTGCGCTTGCGTCTCACCAGGCTTGGCGTGAGCACCTCACCCTCAAGCCGCTCAGCAACAGGCATTAGCGAACATTGTATTTTGCCGAAGAGCGCGACTTACGGTGTCGCAAATTCATCGACGCGCTCCGACTTACGGCCAAAAAATGCTGGCGTAATAGCGTACTCTGCCCTTCGAAATAATCGACCTTCGGCTCAGTGGCAAAGGTCATCGAGAAAAGTGAAAAACACCAAGTCGAACGCGGCCATTCTGGCTATCCAACTCGGCCAGAGCTTCGAGGTCGTCCACGGATTTTCGCGAGCCGCTCGCCATGGAGGAGGGATAGTTTTTTTCACTACTGCACCGGGCGCACGAGGGGCTGGCTCCCTAGAGAAATCGGGCCTCAGAAGCACGGATCAAGCCTCGGCTGAACTCAGGAATCATCAATGGTTACGAATCATTTAGGGGGGTTATACGACTTAATTCGAGGGTGCTACAATTGCTCCCTTACGTTTAGGATTCCATCGCTCCCAAGGGGCGAATGCCTATTATGGTTCAACCAAGAAAAACAACCGCCGAAGGTGCTTTGGAGAGCAGATCTGGAGATCCGCTGGTGAGCCAATTCAACACAGTACGGATTAACGTCAGTACGATGTATTGCCTAGAAAGTATCACCCGTGCGTTATCGCCTCCGAAACAACCTACGGAGGTATCTGTTCAGAAAAAGCAAACCTTATCCAAGGTTCCAACCACACCCTACGCTAGCATTGACAAAAGCTTTTTGACGGATCCGCTCGAATCATTTACTACCTACGCCCCCCGCCAACCGCACGGTTTTAGCTCTATACCAGCCCTCGCTGGGATGGTGAGGTGGTTTGCTATACCGGCAACTGGCTCTGCACTGAAACTATGCACGCGGATTATTGACGCAGGCAGAGCAAGCCCCCCCAAAGGATTCAACAAGTGAGTGTATCGATGCAAAAGGCTACGCCGATCAATCCACACAGCAGACATTCAACTTCCCCATTCACCCTGATTTCGTGTTTGTGGCGCAACCGCCAACTCATCCTCCAAATGACAAAACGCGAAGTAGTCGGGCGTTATCGTGGATCGGTGCTCGGCCTCGCCTGGTCTTTTTTCAATCCAGTCCTGATGCTATTGGTATACACATTTTTTTTCGCCGTCGTGTTCAAATCACGCTGGGGGACAGGAGGAACCGATAGCAAGACAGACTTCGCTGTAATATTGTTCGTAGGCATGATTGTTCATGGACTGCTTGCAGAAATTCTTAATCGCTCTCCGAAGCTGATACTTGACAATGCAAACTATGTAAAAAAAGTTGTATTTCCCATTGAAGTCCTACCTGCCATCAGTATATGCGTCGCATTATTTCATGCCACGATTAGCCTCGCTGTGCTACTGGTTGCGTTCCTGATTTTCAATGGTTTCATTCAGTGGACCGCTATATTCATACCGCTGGTAATATTACCACTTGTAATACTTTCACTGGGAGCTGCCTGGTTCCTCGCTTCGCTGGGCGTGTATTTGCGCGACGTAGCCCAAACGATTGGGCTTTTCACCACCGTATTAATGTTTCTTTCTCCCGTTTTCTACCCCGTCACCTCATTACCTGAAGCGGTACGCCCGTGGTTAATGATCAACCCGCTGACCTTCATCATTGAGCAAGCTCGGGAAGTGATGATATGGGGCAAACTCCCGGACTTTCAGGGACTGGCAATTTACACACTTTGCGCAGTATTCATTGCATGGCTAGGTTATATCTGGTTCCAGAAAACAAGAAAGGGGTTTGCTGATGTCCTCTAATGACCTGGCAATTTCAGTTACAGGCGTCTCGAAGGTTTACCATCTTTATGAAAAACCTCAAGACAGACTGAAACAAATTCTCTGGAAAAGCGCTGCCAATCCCAGCGACGAGTTCTGGGCGCTGCGGGATATCAACTTTGATGTAAAGAAGGGCGAGACCGTTGGCATTGTGGGGCGCAACGGCTCCGGTAAGTCCACGCTGTTGCAGATTATCTGCGGAACCCTGACGCCTTCCCATGGCCACGTAGAGCGTCAAGGTCGCTTATCAGCCTTGCTTGAGCTCGGTTCAGGTTTCAACCCAGAGTTTACTGGCCGCGAGAACGTTTACCTGAGCGCCTCGATTCTTGGATTGTCAAAAGAAGAAATTGATAATCGATTTGATAAAATTGCCGGTTTTGCTGACATTGGGCAGTTTATCGACAGCCCTGTAAAACACTACTCAAGTGGTATGTTTGCCAGACTTGCATTCTCGGTATCTGTTCACGTTGAACCCGAAATATTGATCGTAGATGAAATTCTTGCTGTCGGCGATGCTGCATTCCAACGACGTTGCCTTTCGAAATTTTACGAAATACGTGATCGTGGCTGCACCATCCTTTTTGTGTCCCATGACCAATATCAAGTTAAGTCAGTGTGCGAAAGAGCGCTGTACCTCAAAGAAGGCCAACAGATCATGTTCGGTCCTGCGCCTAGAGTCATCGATCAATACATGATCGAAATGGAGGCTCAGGTTGCTCAAAATACTCCAGCTGCATTCACTGCCACGCAAGCAACAGCGACTGTCGAAAGTCACGTCGATTCAGACCCTGCCGAGTCAGGTGCGAGCAAGCCAAAAAGCGTCGCCCCTAAAACAACTCTGAGTAGCAGCGAGTCAGCAGATCAACTGTTTAGAATTACGGATGTCCGCCTGACTGACACCGAAGGCACGCCCCTGGATACAGTGACAACCGGACAATCCGTACGTGTGAATTTTGATTTTATCGCGCTGGTGGATGCACCGCCGGAAGAAATCAGTTTCGTCTTCAACTTATATAGACATGATGAACTATATCTATGTGGCGCCACCACATTGATGGATAAAATTCCAGCCTACCGGTCCTCAAGCGCAGGAACCGTATCGATTGACTTTGCAGATCTCCCTCTGTTGAGCGGTCAATACAAGTGGCGGGTAGCAATTAACGACAATGTTGGATTCATAACTTACGCAGAAGCAAAAAATGCGTGCTCGTTCCGTGTTGAAGATAATTTCAAGGCGGTTGGCATGTTAAGCCTTCCGCGACAGTGGAATTTTCAAGCAACCGAACTCAACAGTATTTGAATAGGCCACAAATGGAACGGTTAGATATCAACTCTGCTCCAGAGAGAGCGAACATAGAAGCGTCAATCCATTTCGCGAGATACTCGGTTGCCACGCCCTTTGTTAAAAATAAGCGAGTCCTGGATATCGCCTGCGGCGAGGGTTATGGAAGCTACCTTTTAAAACAGGCTGGGGCTGAAGAAGTAGTCGGCGTAGATGTATTCACTGACGCAGTGAATCGTGCCACTCATTCATTTGGCGGTCCTGGAATTGAGTTTATTGCGGCGGACGCTACAACCATCGAAGGCAGGTTTCCGGCCGAACACTTTGACGTTATCGTTTCATGTGAAACCATCGAACACATTGAAGACCCGGTAGCCTACTTACATTCTCTGAAACGCATTGCAAAAAAAGATGCGATCATTATCATCAGTTGTCCAAATGACTACTGGTACTTTCCGGAAGAGCATCAAAGCAACCCGTACCACTTGCGCAAATACCGATTCGAAGAGTTTCAGGAACTCGCAAGCAGCGTGCTGGGAGACAACGTCAATTGGAGCATAGGAACCGCGGTCTTCGGATTCGGCTCAACGTCGCTAGATATCGAACGAGACTATGAAACTGTCCCCGATAGCTGGATGAAATTCAATTCAGTCCAAGGTGCATACCTGGTAAACGGCGGCGAGAAGCGGGAATTCAACCCTGAGAACTGCAGCTATTACTTTGGCATCTGGAATGCTTCTGAAATCACTAATGGCGCCGCTGTTTTCCCGGTAAATATGGACGTTTATGCGCGCATGGTACAGGCAATGGACGGTGCACTGCTCGTCGACGAACGGAAGAAGGCGGCGACACTGCTTGGGGATGAACGATTGAAGCTGGAAGCGCTCAACCAGGCTTTAACGACCCTTCAAATGGAAGCTGATGTATTGAAGGCGGACTTGAGAAAAACACGACTTAACTATCAGGCAACGCTGACGGAAAACGAACTAGTAAAAGAACGACTGCATGTATTCAACTCTGCCCAGCACGCGTTGAGTGAAGTAGTGCACGGACTTCAGGCCGAAGTGGCTAAAGTAACTGCTGAGCGTGATCAGATGCGAGTCGGTTATTACCGATATCTGCGTTTGGGAGGACTGATTCCTCGTCCGGTTCGAGCGCTCATGAAAAAAGCCGTAAAAATTGTTCGCAGGAACCCAAATAAATGAAAGTTCTAGGGTTGGATATCATCCCGGGGCTTTCGCGCGGGCTCTACGTTTACGACAATGCGCACGCTCTTCTGGCAACCGATGCATGGCAGGAGACAGGACCGAATATCGGCAGCAGCGGTGAAAACTTAACGATTTCTTTCCTTTCAATGAACCGTTCGTCGCTCTCGATCAAATTGCTCAAGTCCATCGAGGAGTTCATACCACACTTCGCCGGTGAAGCGCTAATCATAGACAACGGCTCTTCAGCGGAAGAAATCGAGCAGATACGCGAAGCATGTAAAACACTGACCTTCCGCACTCGTATTGTTGAACTCGGGCAAAATTTCGGTGTATCAGGCGGCCGCAATAGAACCATTCCGCACGTCACGACGGAATGGTTGATGTGTCTGGATAATGATATCTACTTCACGATGAATCCGCTGAAACAGATCCAGCATGATCTAGCGGTTCTTGGCTGCCATTTCATGAGCCTCCCCTTACTGGATCCAGATGGTCAAACAATTTTCGCCAGGGGTGGTCACGTTTATGTGTCCTATGAAGACGGCGAACTTCATATTGGTGCGGGCAGCGCTTCCCTACAGACAAAAATACAGGACATTATCAGTCAGCCGTTCCTAGGGACCTTTCTATTTGGTGGTGCTTGCGTCGTTAACAAAGACACGTTCGTTCGCGTCGGTAGTTATGACGAGGCAATGTTTGTTGGTTTCGAGGATATCGATTTTTCGGTACGCCTATTCCAGCAGGGCTACAAAGTCGGCTGCGCATCGGTTTGCGCTCTGGTGCATGACCACCCAATGCCTGATTCGGACGCTGATCGCGACTATGAAAAAGAACGTTTTTCTCGTGGTGTCCTTCACAAGTCGGCGATGCATCTTGAAGCAAAACACGGTTTCAAGATATGGGGTGACGCGGTAGACCATTGGCTGCAGTCACGGCATGATGAACTGGGGCTCAATAATGAAGCGGATCACATTTCCGCTCCAGCGAAGACCGTTCCGGCAGAACACAAAAAAACAAAAATAGCCCTGATCATTGATACGGATAACTGGGCATTTGGAAATATTTCCCGACAACTGGAACGTTATTTGAGTGACCGGTTTGATTTTGTTGTAATACCGATGGATATCATCGATAACGTCAACAAAGTATTCATGATGACCGAAGACTGCGACATCGTTCACTTCTTCTGGAGGGAACATCTGACGCTCATTGGTACTCCTTACTACAGGAGCTACGCTGAAAGCCTAGGCATGCCATATGAACTGTTCCATCAGCGTTTCATTGCCACTAAAAAGCTCAGTACAAGTATTTATGACCATCTGCTTCTGAAAGAAGAGGAGCTCAGTGGGCGCGCGCATATTTTTACCGAAGTAGTCGCCGGCTACACGGTGGGCTCTGAAAAATTAGAGCGCATTTATTCCGAAGTGAATGGCTACCCCGAACCCACCTGCGTAATTGAAGATGGTGTCGACCTGAGCAAGTTCATGCCCATGAATATAGAGCGCTTTCAAGAAGTTGGTCAGCGGGAACTGGTTGTCGGCTGGGTAGGAAACAGTAAGTGGGCAGCTGAGCTCGAAGACTTCAAAGGCGTGAATACGATACTCAAGCCAGCAATTGAACAGCTTCAGCAAGAAGGTTTCGCTGTAAAGAGCCTGTTTGCTGACCGCCAGGATCAATTCATTCCCCATGATCAGATGCCGAACTACTACACAAAGATCGATGTCTATGTCTGTACGTCGAAAATTGAGGGTACGCCTAATCCTGTTCTAGAAGCGATGGCCTGCGGAGTACCGGTTATCAGTACTGATGTTGGTATCGTGCCGCAGGCTTTCGGTGAGTTGCAAAAAGCATTTATCTTGCCAGAAAGAACAATTGAAGCACTCAAGGTGAGTATCCGTAAGCTTGTCGAGGAGCCGGCACTACTGACTCGGCTTTCAACTGAAAATATTGAAAGAATCAAGGACTGGAACTGGTCGATAAAAGCTGAAAAGTTTGGTCAGTACTTTGAAAGCCTTACAGCCATCGACAGCCGTACATGAGAATTGAGCATGCCGCTGGCTCGAAACAGCCTTCGGCATGCAAAACGCTTTGAGCTTACAGTTAGCACGGATATCCGAGTATCGCGGTCTATCGGATCTACCTGTCCTACCTGCTATCAACATACCTCAAAACGTCAATCGACATCGCCCCCATCAAACGGAATACATGCAGTGAAAAAAACTCCATCGGCGACGAGTGGCATCAGAAAAACTGGCGTTGAAGGAAGCTCTAACTCGTTCGAACTTTTCGGAGAGATGGCAGACACGCTTCTGTATTGGGTGAGCGAACTGCATCGCACGCTCATCGGCAACGGTGTCAAGCAGGTGTTCTTTCTCTCCAGAGAGGGGCAACCGCTCAAGCAAATGTTCGATCGATATTGCGTTCGCGTGGGAGTTCCGATTCAGAGCCGTTACCTCGAGGTTTCTCGCAGGTCAACGCTGCTGCCTTCTCTGAATACGTTGAGTGAAGAACGGTTCGAAACGCTTTTCAGGCAATATCGGTGCATGTCGCTACTGGAGTTTCTATCGAGTCTTGGGCTGGATGAGTTCTGCGTGGAGACTGTCAGCCTTGCTGGGGCTGACGAACGAACAATTGAATCAAAGGCAAGAGGATTTTCCCGAGAGCGAACTCTTCTACCGCCTGAAGGCGTTACCACGATTCATAGAAATATATGACGAGCAACGGCTGAGTCGTCAGAAGGCTTTTGAACAATATATTTCTGTGCTCTCGGAAGGTGATGTTCCCGAAAATCTTGTGGTCGTAGACGTCGGCTGGAAGGGCACGATCCAGGACAACCTTTATGCGCTGTTGTGCAAGGGACCGGCATCGCCAATCAAATCAGTCACCGGCTACTACATCGGGCTTATAGCACCAGGAGCAGCAGCGGCGGCAAACCTCAAACACGGTCTTCTATTTTCCTCCATTGCGGGCCGTACACCGCGCTTTCATGTATTCAATGAAAATCGTGCTCTGTTCGAAATACTCCTGGCAGCAGATCACGGCTCCGTGGCCAGCTACCTAATTGACACAGATGGCAAGGCCCTTGCCGTCCATGACACGTACCATGAGCAAGAGATGGTGGAGGCTCTGGTGTTTCCTGTTCAGCGCTACCTCTTCGCTCGCTTTGACCAACTGCTGGACGCCATGACACAGCAAGCAGATGTTAAGTCACTACGTCTTGGGCAAATCGCTCGCAGCCATGCACGCCTGGTCTTCCAGCCTTCACAGCCCGAGATCGACTGGTTTTCTTCAGTATTTCATGTTGAAAACTACGGTGTATTTGAGCGCTCTTTCTTTACTGGCGTACACAAGGTCCCAAGCTTTTCTGCTAGGTTGAAGTTCATGTTCACCGTCCTGAGGCGCAACGGACGAGGATTGCTTGGGTTCTGGCCATGGAAGAAGCTCGATGAGCGGGTGGGCCGCCCAATAGCCAACTTGTATGGACTAATCCGCTATTTTCAGAAGTAGTCATAAATTGAACGATAGAAAAATTTGCTTTCTCGTAGGCTCGATGGCTATCAGCGGTGGCACTTACGTCATCATTCAGCATGCCAGCTACTTGCGCAGACATGGATATGACGTAACGCTGGCAGTTCAGGAGCCTTTTTCGGCAGCGACACTTTCCTGGCATGACGAAGCGCCCAAGCTTCGTTGCCTGCCTATCGAAGAGGCCAAACAAGAATCTTTCGACCTGGTCATCGCCACATGGTGGAAAACCGCTTTTGAGCTTGGCAATTTCGACGCCAGGAGGTATGCGTACTTCGTACAATCGATCGAGTCCAGATTTTATCCTGAATCGGAAATACCCTTGCGGGCTTTGGTGGACGCTACCTACCGCTTCCCCATCGAATACGTGACTGAAGCTACGTGGATCCAACAATATCTGAAGGACGATTTCAATCGGGATACTGCTCTGGTACGCAACGGTATTCGCAAGGATGTGTACTCAACACAGGGCATAGCCAGCGCACCCCGCCCTACTGATGCGCAACCCAGGATCCTGGTAGAAGGGCATTTTGGTGTTTCATTCAAGAACACGGCCTTGGGTGTTCGATTAGCCAGAGAAGCCGGTGCAAAAGACATCTGGGTGCTGACGGGGTCTCCCATCAAGTGGCTTCCCGGGGTTTCGCGGGTGTTTTCTCGGGTACCAATGGTCAAGACTGCCGAAATTTATCGCTCTTGCGATATTTTGATCAAACTCAGTACGGTCGAAGGGATGTTCGGCCCACCGCTTGAGCTATTTCACTGCGGCGGCACCGCCGTAGTCTTTGATGTTTCCGGACATGACGAGTACATCGTCAACGGAGACAATGCGGTCGTGATCCCCACTGGAGACACTGACAGTGTCGTCAACGTCCTAAAAAAACTCATAAGCGATCGCACGGAGCTTTCACGGCTTCAAGAAGGGGCACGCCAAACGGCCGACAACTGGCCCTCCTGGCATGACTCTTCGGCTCTTTTCTGCGAATGGGTAGAGAAGTGTTTGGAAGGTCCGCTCATGGAAAAGTCTATTTTTACAGAGTTGACGGTAAAAGCATTCAACGAGTACTCAGCTCAAGAAAAACAGCGTCTCAATACAAATCGCTGGGTCGTTCGCCGCCATAAACTCAGCGCGCTTTCCGCCAGACTCCCCGAGTCGCTGAAGCTTCGGATCAAACAACTGGAAGCGGTAGGTGAAGTGATTTTTGGTGGGCGAGAAGTACGATGATCTACAAAATCAAGACAGTTGATGTCTGGGACACCTTGCTTAGAAGAGATTGCCACCCTGAATGCATCAAGCTGGCGACTGCCGCTCATGTCTATTTCGAGCTGCTTGGACACTTCAAACCACCCTATACGGGTTACTGGGATATCTATCGAGCACGGATAGAGACCGAGGCCCGTCTTGCGCGAGAGGCTCGAGAAGCAAACAAGGACGAAGAGTACGAAATCGTTCATGTGCTCAAAGAATGGCTGAAGACAATACTGCTCTCTTCCTCCGATGAGAGCCTGCCTCAGCGCTTTGCCGACTATGAGCTTTCAGTAGAAGTGCGGCATACTTTTCAGGACCCGGATATCGAAGAGTTTCTCAAGCTGCACTCTGCCGAAAGAACAATATTCCTTTCCGATTTCTACATGAGCTCTGACATGCTCAAACACTTGCTCGAGCAGAAGGGCCTCAGTCATCTCTTCGAGGATGGCGTGAGCTCGTGCGACGTGGGCTTGAATAAACGCTCAGGAACGCTGTTCAAGCATGTACACGAGGTCTTCGGGATCAGCCCTCACGAACATGTGCATGTAGGCGATCACCCTTGGTCGGATGTGGAGTCTCCGGCGCAACTGGGTGTTACCGGCATTTCATTCGTGCCGGAAAAATCCCATGCCGACAGGAAAGAGCGAGAGAGCCTGTTTGTTTCGCGTGAAGCGCTGTTCCAACATCTTCGCCAGCTCAGTATCCAAGCAATGGCGCCATCTATACTTGCGCGGCAAAAGACCGAATCGACAGCTTTTCGTTTCGGGGTGGAAGCCGCTCCACTGTTCGTGGGCTTCGCCTTGTGGATCGCCGAACAGGCAATCGCTCAGCGTCTGGATCAAGTATTCTTTCTTACCCGAGAAGGCGAGTTCTTTCGCCGCATATACGAAATTATATTCCCAGATCAGACGCTTTTTGGGCATCAGTTGCCAGCTTATGCGGAGCTTGAAGTCAGCCGGCTCTCTACGTTCGTCGCCTCAATGGAAGATATCTCGAAGGATGAGTTCAATCGTATTTGGCGCTTGAACCGCTCACAAAAAGTTTCCGGACTGTTTTCCACCCTTGGCCTGGAATACTCCAACTTTTCTAATCTATTATCTGAGGTTGGGTTAAAGGCCACGGATGTTATTGAACGCCCCGAGGCAAACGAGTCATTAAGCAAGTTGATTCGGGCCCCGGAATTCACGGCTGCCGTCAACGAAAAAATATTGGAACAACGTGAGCTTTTGAATGAATACCTTACAGAAAAAGGTATTTCGCAGAGCGATAAGGTTGGCCTGGTTGATATTGGCTGGCGCGGAACGATCCAGGATAATCTTGCGCGGATAAAGCCTGCTACACACTTTCACGGGATGTACCTCGGCCTGCGTAAGATGTTAAATCCTCAGACGTCGAACGTTTCAAAATGTGCCTATGGTGCTGATGAAAGGGTTGATGCAGATACAGGGCAGCTGTTTGAAGCGTTTGCTGTACTTGAAATGCTGTGCACCTCAAACTTGGGAAGCGCGGAGAAATACGTGCGATCGCAAGGCAAGGTTACTGCACATCGCAACGTCTGTGCCGAGGAGAATAGTTCCCACAGTGAATTTTCCGTTCACTTTCAGGAAGGTGTCGCACTGGCGGCTCAAGTATGGGGACCGTATCTGGAGCGTTACGTGGTGGGCGCTGCAGAACTGCATGCGTCGGCTGTGCATGTCTGGAAAAAACTCAGTGTCAATCCGAATCCCGACTTGGCAAAGATCTTTATCCAGACCCCTCAGCATGATGTTTTTGGCTTCGGCGATATTTTTCAGAAGAATCAAGCCCCGGCACTATCCACAATCTTTCTTTCACCATTTAGTGGCACGGCGCGCAGACAGGTGATGGACTATATCCGCCGAGTTCAATGGACCTCTGGAATCAAGCATCTCAATGGAATTGGCCCGGTGCACAAGGCCGTACTTATTGCTCTCTTCACATTGGCCAACGCGGTCAAACGCTATCGGATGAAGTCCCGCAAAAGATAGTGCTTAAGTTTGCCAACAGTAACCAACTAACAATCTCTCCCACCAAGGATGAGATTGTTAGTTTGATACAGCAAACAGTCACTCTCACTGCGGCTCAAGAATCAGGCTTTTCCTCAAGCGCTCCAGCGTTGAATAAGCAGACTATAAAGGCCAGCGGAGTGTACGCAAGTAACATCCCCAGCATTTCATTGAACAGTCCCACCCCAACAAAAATCGAAATGGGCAGCAACCAGACAAGATTAATAACAACAACCCCGACCGTTACAACTCGATGGCTCTTAAAGTGACGAGATGCATACTGATAGGCGTGGCTGCGATGCGCCTGAGAAACGTTGTCTCCACGCATTAAACGTCGCAGCAACGTCCAGGTCGCATCCACTATAAAAACACCGAGCAGAATCAACCAACTCCAAAGCAACTCAGGTGCTGTCCAGGCCGCATGAAGCGCCAAACCACCGAGAGTGAAGCCTAGAAACCCACTCCCCGCATCTCCCATAAAAATACGTGCAGGAGGAAAATTCCAGCATAGAAACCCTGCCACCGCTCCCGCCAAAACGAATGGAACCCATATCAGGTTGGCGTAGCCACCAAGCCAATACAGTACACATGCCCCCAGGCATACGCATATGGCTTCGGCGCTGGCCAAGCCATCAATCCCGTCCATAAAGTTGTAGAGGTTCAGCATCCACACAAGGTAAATCAGTGCGAGAACAATACCGAACCAACCCAAGTCAATTGCCGTACCAAAAAATGAGATAGGCGCGAGTCCGTTGAACCAGAACAGTGCCCAGCCGGCTGCTATGAAATGCCCCAATAGGCGCCATCTAGCAGCAATATGACCATGATCATCGGCGAAGCCAATAATCGCCACTAAAATTCCAGAGCCCAGCAGCCCAGTCAGCAAAGGTATGCCCAGCAGGCCCATAGTGACTAACACCGGCAGCGCTCCTGCAAATGCCAACACAATAGCGACCCCTCCTCCGCGAGGCGTAGGCACCGTATGGGAACTGCGCTCGCTAGGTATATCCATCAAACTTCGGGCCAAGGCATAACGGCGCAGGACAAAGGTCAATAACCAGGAACTAGCGAACACCGCAGTTAGCAACCACCAAAAATTCATTTCGTTAGCTTATCCAGATAATAGTCAGCAGTTTTGCGTAATGCATTGTCCACGCTTACCGGGGGACGCCAGTTCAAAACATCACATGTCTTGCTAATATCAACCTGCAATGAGTTGCACAAACGCTGAACAATCGCCTTTTTACCTATGAGTGCAGCACTTAAAGTCAATATCAATGCCGGCACCGGTAGTAACCATGATTTTGAGCCCAAGGCGTGAGCCAGGCGCCGAAGCAGCAACGTTGTCGACAAGTCCTCACCATCACTAACCAGGAATACATTATTCGCCGCCGCGGGATGATCGATACAGGTCACAACGAGATCCACAAGATTTTCAAGCGCCACCAGACTGCGTTGATTATTGATAGCCCCTAATGGCAGGGGTACATTTCGGCACAGCCAGTTCATCATGCTTAAAAAATTCGCTTTCACACCCGGGCCATACACGAGCGGTGGCCTGATGATAACAATCTCCATCCCTGTATTCTGGCCAATTTCCCTCAACGCGTCTTCAGCTTCTTGTTTCGAGATTCCATACGGATCTACAGGTGCTGGAGGGTCGTCAGCTTTAAAAGATGTCCTTGGTGCAGTTTTTTCGCCATTAACCTTGATTGAACTGATAAAAATAAACCGCTTCACCCCCGACTCGGCAGCTTTCTGGGCCAGTCTAGCGGTTCCCTCCACATTAACTTTACGAAATTCAGAAAGGGAATCCGTTGACGCTTCCTTCATCACATGCACTCGAGCCGCGGCATGAATTACTACTTGGACGTCATTCAGGGCAGGCAACGCAGTTTTGTCGTTCAAGTCGAACGGGACTACCCGGCACAAACCAAGTAGTTGTGTAACGCCCCGTACGGCGGCGACAGGCGTGAATTTTTTATCGAATAGAAGCCTGAAAACCAAAGCTTCACCAACAAACCCGCTTGCTCCCGTTACCAAAACTTCTGGACCTTTCATTTAGCTCTATTCCCCATCACCGCGATGGCACAGCAAATAAAAAAGAAGAATACTTTATCGCGGAATCTTCGCCGGCATTTCCAGGCGCTTAAGGAAAGCTTCAATAACTGGCTGCGCCCTAATTCCAACCAGGCAGCGACAAATGGATCTCTGTTCTGGCCAACCAACGAGGCGATCAATTGCACTTGAGAAAACCACTGGCCATTATGAATGGTTTTATATCGGGCAATTAGAGGTGTTAGTCCAGTATTAGCCCCCACTTGATTGCTATCGTGCTGACGATAGTGCATGGATGGAACAGGGTCGATGAACCATTTGTAATGGTGACTGCGGGCGAAAGCGTAGCAATACCAATCATGCAAGCCAACGTCCTGTAATGCTTGCCAATTGCAAAGCATGGAGTCCTTCAGCGGGTCTGCCAATCTCTTACTCAATACATAGGTGCAACCGGGTCCAGCAGCCTCAAATAAAAAATCCCAGGCAACCTGTGGCTGCGCCTTGTCCAACAAATGTGTTTTCCCGTCCGGCCAGAAAGCCGTTACATTACTTGAATAGGCGTCGTATTCGCTTGTCAGTAAAGCCTGAGTGGCCCGTGCGAGCTTATCTGAGTGCCAAATGTCATCCTGATCAGAGAACGCGATGAAGTCATAACCTTCAAAGTCGACATCACGGATGAGACGGAAGAAATTACGTGCTGCGCCACCGAAATGGCCGGCAGTAGGCAACAAAACTACGTTGCTGCGCTCAACGGCGAGACTGGCACACCACCCCTCGGTGCCGTCTGTCGAAGGATCAACACTTATATAGACGGTAACATCTACAGCTGACTGATCTAAGATTGAGGAAACTTGCTCTTCAATCCACCGCATTCCGTTGTACGCAGCCAGCAAAACTGCTACCCGTGGATACTTTACTGGCATGCCGATCCTGCTTGCATTGGTTGAACACTTCAAATTGGAAAAAGGACGCTCACAGGTCAGTAAAAACACTAGTCCAGCAGCCTCTGCAGATACTGACCATAGCCAGTCTTCTTGAGACGCTGTGCCTGAGCACTCAATTGCTCTGGGGTGATCCAGCCATTGTTGTAAGCGATCTCCTCCAGACAAGCTACTTTCAGTCCCTGACGCTGTTCGATCGTGCGCACGAAGTGACTGGCTTCCAGTAAAGACTCGTGCGTGCCGGTGTCGAGCCAGGCGAAACCGCGACCGAGCATTTCGACGTTCAGGGTATTCTGCTCAAGATAGGCGCGAGTTACATCCGTGATTTCCAGCTCGCCCCGCTCGGAGGGCTTGATGCCCTTGGCAATCTCGACCACCTGGTTATCGTAAAAATATAACCCTGTAACCGCGTAGTTTGATTTGGGCTTGAGCGGTTTTTCCTCAATGCTAAGCGCTCGCCCCGATGCGTCAAACTCAACTACACCAAAACGCTCCGGATCGGAAACGTGATAACCAAAAACCGTAGCACCGTGTTGCTGGGCGCTCGCCGCGCGCAGATTATCGGAAAAGTGCTGACCGTAAAAAATGTTGTCACCCAGGATCAGACAGCATGGGTCGTTGCCGATAAACTCTTCGCCAATAATGAATGCCTGGGCAAGGCCATCCGGGCTCGGCTGTTCGGCATAGCTTAGCTTGATGCCATAAAGACTACCGTCACCAAGAAGCTTACGAAAACTCGGCAGGTCTTCAGGCGTGGAAATGATCAGAACTTCACGCATACCCGCAAGCATCAACACCGATAGCGGGTAGAAGATCATCGGCTTGTCATAGATCGGCAGCATCTGCTTGGACACGCCAAGCGTCAACGGGTGAAGTCGAGTGCCTGAGCCGCCTGCGAGGATGATGCCTTTGCGATTTGTCGTGGTCATTTATTCAGGACTTCCCTAAGCATTCGGGTTACACCAGTTTGCCAATCCGGTAAGCACAGAGAAAAACTGTCGCGCAGCTTTTGCGTATTCAGACGCGAATTCAGCGGGCGGCGTGCAGGTGTTGGATAGGCCGTGGTATCGATCGGATTGACTGCCGTCACTGCCAGTTGTTCACCCTGGCTGCGGGCGAAATCGATCACATGACTAGCATAGCCGTGCCAGGACACTTCACCACCAGCAGCCAAGTGATAAAGGCCCGCAAGCTCGGGGTTGTGCATGACTTTCTGAACAGCCAGCGCGGTGATGTCTGCGATAAGCTCTGCCCCCGTAGGAGCCCCAATCTGATCAGCGATGATGCTCAAGGTCTCGCGCTCCTTGGCCAGTCGCAGCATCGTCTTGGCGAAGTTATTGCCGCGAGCCCCATAGACCCAACTGGTGCGAAAGATCAGGTACTTGCATCCGGACTCAATAATCGCCTGCTCACCGAGCAATTTACTGGCGCCGTAGTGATTGACGGGGGCGACCGCATCCACCTCCGTCCATGGAGCCAGGCCCTGCCCACTGAAGACGTAGTCGGTCGAGTAGTGAATAAGCCAGGCATCGAGAGCTTTGGCCTCCACCGCCATGACCTGACTCGCCTGACCATTCACACGATCAGCCAGTTCGGTCTCGGATTCGGCCTTATCAACAGCTGTATAAGCAGCAGCGTTGACAATGACGTTGGGCTTGACCCGGCGGATTGTCGCGCGCAAGGCCTCGAGGTCGGACAGGTCGCCGCTCAAGCCATCGGAGGCATGACGATCCAGCGCAATCAACTCGCCAAGGGGTGCAAGAGAGCGCTGCAGTTCCCAGCCTACCTGGCCGTTTTTTCCCAGCAGGAGGATTTTCATTCCTTGCTCGACCGATCCGCGTAGTTCTGGTCGATCCACTGCTGGTAGCTGCCGCTCTTAACGTGATCCACCCACTCAGAGTGGGTTAGATACCATTCGACGGTCTTGCGGATGCCGGTTTCGAAAGACTCTTGCGGAGTCCAACCCAGCTCACGCTGGATCTTGCTGGCATCGATTGCATAGCGTTGATCGTGGCCCGGGCGATCCTGAACGTAAGTGATCAGACTGGCGTGCGGACAATGAGGAGATCCCGGGCGCATCTCATCGAGCAGTGCGCACAGGGTACGCACGACCTCGATGTTCTGCTTTTCGTTATGGCCGCCGATGTTGTATGTCTCGCCAACGACACCTTCGGTCACGACTTTATACAGTGCCCGCGCATGATCCTCGACATAGAGCCAGTCACGCACCTGATTACCTTTGCCATACACCGGCAATGCCTTCCCTTCCAGCGCATTGAGAATGATCAGCGGAATCAGTTTCTCGGGAAAGTGGCACGGCCCGTAGTTGTTCGAACAGTTAGTGACCAGGGTTGGCAGACCGTAGGTACGCGCCCAGGCACGAACCAGGTGGTCAGAGCTGGCCTTGCTGGCCGAGTACGGCGAGCTTGGCTGATAGGGCGTGGTTTCGGTGAAGAGGTCTTGCGGACCTTCAAGGTCGCCGTAAACTTCGTCAGTCGAAATATGGTGAAATCGGAAACGGGCCTTGCGCGCATCGTCCTGCGCTGACCAGTAATGACGCGCGGCTTCGAGCAGCGTGTAGGTGCCAATAATATTGGTCTGGATAAACTCGGACGGGCCGCTGATCGAGCGATCGACGTGAGACTCCGCGGCCAGGTGCATGATGGCATCTGGTTGCTGTTCACGCAGGACACGGTCGATCTGCTCGCGATCACAAATATCGACGCGCTCGAACATGTAACGGGCGTTTTGGCTGACTTCAGCCAGAGACTCAAGATTGCCCGCATACGTTAGCTTGTCGACATTAACGACCGCGTCATTCGTATTGGAAATGATATGGCGAATGACCGCCGAACCGATAAATCCTGCACCGCCGGTTACTAGAATTTTCACGCGAAAGCATACCCTTGAGTTGCAGACAGCATCGCCAACCGGACCGCCGTCTAATCCATGAATGCACCAGTCGTTTTATGCCGGGCTCAGTCCGAACGACGTGAAACCCAATCATTTGTGGACTATTGCTGCAATTTATCGATCAATCACGGCTTACTAATGGATATGGACAACCTGCAGCCAAAGCCAGAGGTATGCCAAAGGTGCTCCGCTAGGACAGCACTCGCTTTCGCGCCCCCTTGGAAACTCGGCCCAGGAACCACCCCAATAAAGGCCCTATCACCATCCCCACCAGAAGCGTAAGCACCACAACCAGCGACAGTGGAATTTGCGGCCCCGCCCAGCCCAGAAACAGCAAAGACACCGACTGCTGATTCTCTAGCACAAACAGCAGTATCGCCAGCGCCAGCAGCAGGACAAAAACGCCAAGCAGTACACGCTTCACGCTACGCATAAGAGATTCCTTGAGTTGCGCAGACTGTCAAAGCCCCTCCTCCTCATCTTCATTCACCCGATCCCGAAGCTCTTTGCCCGGTTTGAAATGGGGAACAAATTTTCCATCCAGGCTAACCGATTGCCCGGTCTTCGGGTTGCGGCCTACACGAGGCGCGCGGTAGTGCAGGGAGAAGCTGCCAAAGCCACGGATCTCGATGCGATCACCAGTTGCCAGGCATTGGGACATTTGTTCAAGCATAGTCTTGATGGCCAACTCTACATCCTTGGATGAAAGCAGCCCTTGATGGGTGACAATTCGTTCGATCAACTCCGACTTCGTCATATTTTTCCCTTCTTTTTCAAGCAGCTAGATCAGCGCTCCAAAGGTTTTAGCATGCCGGAAGGAATTTGAACAGCCCATGCATTGACTTATCTGCACGACCACGACCTCACCGCTCAATCGAGTTTTTCAGGCATCAAACCGAGACTCACCATACAAATTCACCACTCGATCACCTACAAATGACCAGCATGGTGCGCGTAAGGTATCCCGCCGGATTCCAACCAAATGGATAGTCCTGATCCTCCTCCTTGACATCACTGGACCTGGCAACGACCTTGTACCCCTGCGCTTTGCACTCCTTGTCCGCTCGCTTGTAGCACCTATCCCAATCCGACCCGAGCCCCGAACAATCGATCTCGATACCGCTCACACCCCGCACCGCATGGGTCTTCACATTAGTGGTACAGCCCGCCAGAGCCAGCACAACAAGCACGACGAAGAACCTGTTCATTCGCTTCCTTAGGTTGGACGATCTGCCCGACCGCTGTTTGCTTCAGGCTAAGCCTAGCCCAAATAGTGAAATGCTCCGCACAAAGAACCAGACAGCACTGACCGGGGTTCGTTTCATGGATAACCGCCACACCACTCAAGCGCCGCAAACTCAAATTCCAGGCACAAAAAAGGGCGACCGAAGTCGCCCTTTTTATGGTCTGACAGAACTTAGTTCTGTTTTTCCATCTGTGCACGCAACAGGTCGCCCAGAGTGGTAGGACCAGCAGCAATGTCAGAGGTAGCTGGCTTGTCGCGCAGGCTCTGGATTGCTTCTTTCTCTTCAGCATCGTCTTTCGACTTGATGGAGAGCTGGATTACGCGGCTCTTGCGGTCAACGCTGATGATCTTGGCTTCTACTTCTTCGCCTTCTTTCAGAACGTTACGCGCGTCTTCAACGCGGTCACGGCTGATTTCGGAGGCTTTCAGAGTCGCTTCGATGTCGTCAGCCAAAGTGATGATGGCGCCTTTAGCGTCAACTTCTTTCACGATGCCTTTAACGATTGCGCCTTTGTCGTTCTCTTGAACGTACTCGGAGAACGGATCGCTTTCCAGTTGCTTGATACCCAGGGAGATACGCTCGCGCTCTGGGTCAACCGACAGGATAACGGTGTCCAGCTCGTCGCCCTTCTTGAAGCGGCGAACGGCTTCTTCGCCCACTTCGTTCCAGGAGATGTCGGACAGGTGAACCAGGCCGTCGATGCCGCCGTCCAGACCAATGAAGATACCGAAATCGGTGATCGACTTGATGGTGCCGGAGATTTTATCGCCCTTGTTGAACTGGCCAGAGAAATCTTCCCATGGGTTAGATTTGCACTGCTTGATGCCCAGGGAGATACGACGACGCTCTTCGTCGATGTCCAGAACCATAACTTCCACTTCGTCGCCGACTTGTACGACTTTCGAAGGGTGGATGTTCTTGTTGGTCCAGTCCATTTCGGAAACGTGTACCAGACCTTCAACGCCTTCTTCCAGCTCAGCGAAGCAGCCGTAGTCGGTCAGGTTGGTTACACGTGCGGTAACGCGAGTGCTTTCTGGGTAACGGGCTTTGATAGCAACCCATGGATCTTCGCCCAGTTGCTTCAGGCCCAGGGAAACACGATTGCGCTCGCGATCGTACTTCAGAACCTTGACATCGATCTCGTCGCCAACGTTGACGATTTCCGAAGGATGCTTGATACGCTTCCAAGCCATGTCGGTAATGTGCAGCAGGCCATCGACGCCACCCAGATCGACGAATGCGCCGTAATCGGTGAGGTTTTTGACGATACCTTTGACTTGTTGGCCTTCCTGCAGGGATTCCAGCAGAGCTTCACGCTCAGCGGAGTTCTCGGCTTCGAGGACGCTACGACGGGAAACGACAACGTTGTTGCGTTTCTGGTCAAGCTTGATGACCTTGAATTCCAGCTCTTTGCCTTCCAGGTGCGTGGTGTCGCGCACAGGACGGACGTCAACCAGAGAACCTGGCAGGAACGCACGGATGCCGTTAACGTCGACAGTGAAGCCGCCTTTAACCTTACCGTTGATAACGCCCTTGACCACTTCTTCGGCTGCGAAGGCTGCTTCCAGAACAATCCAGCATTCAGCGCGCTTGGCTTTTTCACGGGACAGCTTGGTTTCGCCAAAGCCGTCTTCAACCGAGTCCAGAGCAACGTGAACTTCGTCACCGACGTTGATGTTCAGTTCGCCAGCGTCGTTGTAGAACTGCTCAAGCGGGATGAGTGCTTCAGACTTCAGGCCAGCGTGAACGGTTACCCAGCGAGCTTGGTAATCGATATCAACGATAACACCGGTGATGATGGAGCCTGCCTGAAGGTTCAGGGTTTTTAGGCTTTCTTCAAAGAGTTCCGCAAAGCTTTCGCTCATTTTAATTCCTGTTGATAAGGGCGAAGAATACGCCCATCTCCACACCCCAGACGGTGTGGGTTAGTTTCAATTAAAAGAAGCACCACAGGACTATGACTGGTCCCCTGCGGCCTTCTTGGTCACCCGGCGATATCGCGTAGGGCGATTTCGCTCATGATGCGTTCCAGCACCTGATCGATGGACAACTCCGTGGAATCCAGCTGAATCGCGTCGACCGCCGGCTTGAGCGGGGCTACCGCTCGCTGGGTGTCGCGCTCATCGCGCACACGGATCTCATCTAGCAGACTCGACAGACTAACATCCTCGCCCTTGCCCTTCAACTGCAAATATCGGCGGCGCGCCCGTTCCTCGGCGCTGGCGGTCAGAAAAATCTTCAAGGGTGCATCGGGAAAGACCACCGTGCCCATGTCACGACCGTCAGCCACCAGCCCCGGGGCTTCCTGGAAAGCCCGCTGGCGCTGCAGCAGCGCCTCACGCACAGCCGGCAGCGCGGCTACCTGGGAGGCGCCGGCGCCGGCAACTTCGGTGCGGATCGCGTCGCTGACCTCATCCCCTTCGAGGATGATGCGCTGCAGCTGACCGTCGGTCGCCGCGATGAACTGCACATCCAGATGAGCGGCAAGTTTCTTCAGCAATTCCTCGTTGGTCAGGTCGACCCCGTGGTTGCGCGCAGCGAACGCCAGCAGACGGTACAGCGCCCCGGAATCCAGCAGATTCCAGTTCAGGCGCCTGGCGAGCATGCCGGCAATAGTGCCTTTACCCGAACCGCTTGGCCCGTCGATGGTGATAACTGGAGCAATGTTGTTCACGACTGAGCCTCTTGGGCAACGCGGATACCGACCTGCGCGCACAACGCGAGGAAATTCGGGAAGGAGGTAGCGACGTTGGCGCAATCATGGATGCGGATCGGCGCATTGGCGCGCAGCGACGCAACACTGAAGGCCATCGCAATCCGGTGATCGCCATGACCGTGGACTTCGCCACCACCGATCTGGCCGCCATCAATGATAATGCCATCCGGCGTCGGCTCGCACTTGACGCCCAGCGCCAACAGACCGTCGGCCATGACCTGGATGCGGTCCGACTCCTTGACCCGCAGCTCTTCGGCACCCCGCAGGATCGTCCGGCCTTGCGCACAAGCTGCCGCCACGAACAGCACCGGGAATTCGTCGATGGCCAGCGGCACCAGCTCCTCGGGAATCTCGATGCCCTTGAGTTGAGCTGCGCGCACACGCAGGTCAGCCACCGGCTCGCCGCCAACTTCGCGCTGATTCTCCAGGGTAATGTCGGCACCCATGAGACGCAGGATATCGATCACCCCGGTACGGGTTGGGTTGATACCAACATGCTCCAGCACCAGCTCGGAGCCTTCGGCAATCGAAGTGGCGACCAGGAAGAACGCCGACGAAGAGATATCGCCCGGCACTTCGATGTGGGTGGCAGTCAGCTTGTGGCCGGACTCGACCGAGGCCGTTGCACCCTCGACAGTCACCGGATAGCCGAAGCCGCGCAGCATGCGCTCGGTATGGTCACGGGTGGGTGCAGGCTCGGTGACCGTGGTCTGGCCTTCGGCGTACAGACCGGCCAACAGCAGGCAGGACTTAACCTGGGCGCTGGCCATCGGCATGGTATAGGTCAGGCCCTTGAGGGCATGACCACCACGAATGATCATCGGCGGACGACCTTCAGCGGCGGTCTCGATCACCGCGCCCATTTCCCGCAGCGGATTGGCCACGCGATTCATCGGACGCTTGGACAACGAGGCGTCGCCCGTCAGGGTGCTATCGAAGTTCTGCGCAGCCAGAAGGCCAGACAGCAGACGCATCGAAGTGCCGGAGTTGCCCAGATAGATCGGGCCAGGAGCCGGCTTCAAGCCATGCAGGCCCACACCATGAATGGTCACACGACCATGGTGCGGCCCTTCGATGACCACCCCCATGTCGCGGAAGGCCTGCAAGGTCGCCAGGGCATCTTCGCCCTCGAGGAAGCCTTCGACTTCGGTCACACCCTCAGCCAGGGAGCCGAGCATGATCGAACGGTGGGAAATCGATTTATCGCCCGGTACACGAATCCGCCCAGTCAGGCGGCCACCAGGTTGTGCCAGGAAAATCAGGTCGTTGGAGTTCATAGCGTCCACATAGGCCCGGCGGGCCAGGATTTTACTGAAATGCTCGCGGGCAACCCGGGCGCGAGTGAACACGCCCAACAATTGGTGCCCGTCCCCTGCATCGACCGCGTCGCGCAAGGCGTCGAGGTCGCTGCGAAATGTATCGAGTGTGCGCAACACCGCTTCCCGGTTAGCGAGAAAGATGTCGTGCCACATCACCGGGTCGCTACCGGCGATTCTTGTGAAATCGCGGAAACCGCCCGCAGCGTAACGGAAGATCTCAAGATTTTCATTGCGCTTGGCCAACGAATCGACCAAACCGAACGCCAGCAGGTGCGGCAGATGACTGGTGGCGGCCAGCACTTCATCGTGGCGATCGACCTGCATATGCTCGACATCGGCGCCCAATTCGCGCCAGAGCGCATCAACTATCGCCAGCGCAGCCGGATCAGTTTGCTCAAGCGGCGTGAGGATCACCTTGTGCCGGCGGAACAACTGGGCATTGGAGGCCTCTACCCCGCTCTGCTCGGAACCGGCAATCGGGTGCCCCGGCACGAAGCGTGGCGGCATGCCGCCGAACGCCTGGGTTGCCGCCCGCACCACATTGCCCTTGGCACTGCCAACGTCCGTCAGGATCGCTGCGCCCAGGTCCATGCCCGCGAGCAGCGCCAGGAGCTTCTCCATGGCCAGGATCGGCACCGCCAACTGAATGACATCCGCCCCCACACAGGCGGCCGCCAGGTCATCCTCACAACGGTCGACCACGCCCAGCTCTACGGCAAGCTGGCGTGATTGCGGATCGAGATCGACACCCACCACTTCGCGGCAAATGCCACTTTCGCGCAAGCCCTTGGCAAACGAACCGCCGATCAGCCCCAGGCCGACCACCACCAGGCGACCGATCACCGGCGCAGCAGGCTGCACGGCACTGACATCAACCACGGGTCAGGACCTTGCTCAGCGCCTCTAGGAAACGGCTGTTTTCTGCCGGCAGGCCGACGGTGATGCGCAGGTGGTTCGGCATGCCGTAGTTGGCCACCGGACGCACAATCACACCTTCACGCAGCAAGCCCTGGAAGATCGGCGCAGCACTGCGCCCCAGATCAACACAGATAAAGTTGCCCCGGGACGGGATCCAGCCCAGCCCCAACTCACGGAACCCGGCTTCCAACTGCTGCATGCCCGCTTCATTCAGGCGTCGGCTTTCAGCCAGGTACTCATCGTCTTGCAACGCGGCACAGGCGGCAGCCAGTGCCAGGCTGTTGACGTTGAAGGGCTGGCGTACGCGATTGAGCACGTCAGCCACTACCGCCGTCGACAAGCCATAACCCACGCGCAACGCCGCCAGGCCATAGGCCTTGGAGAAGGTGCGCGATACCAGCAGGTTCGGATACGCGGCAAGAAAATCCAGGCCGTCGGGCAGGTCACTGCCTTCGGCGTACTCGATGTACGCCTCGTCCAGCACCACCAGCACCGACGCAGGCACATCCTGCAGGAACTCATCCAGCGCCTCGGCACTGAACCAGGTTCCGGTCGGATTGTTCGGGTTGGCAATGAACACCACACGGGTGTTGGCATCGATCGCCGCCAGCATGGCCGGCAGGTCGTGCCCCCAATCCCGGGCCGGGATCACCCGCGCGTCAGCACCAATGGCCTGGGTGACAATCGGATAGACCGCAAAGGCGTGCTCACTGAACACCGCGTTCAAGCCGGGCGCCAGATAGGCACGCGCTACCAGCTCGAGAATGTCGTTGGAACCGTTGCCCAATGTCACCTGGTTCAGCTCGACGCGGCACTGCTCTGCCAGCAGCGTCTTGAGCGCAAAGCCATTGCCATCCGGATACCGGGTCAGCTCGGCCAGCGCTTCACGAATCGCCGCCAAAGCCTTGGGGCTGGCACCCAGCGGGTTTTCGTTGCTGGCCAGCTTGACGATGCGAGCCGGATCGATGTCCAGCTCGCGAGCCAGTTCGTCCACGGGCTTGCCCGGAACGTAAGGCGAAAGTTGTTGCACGCCCGGCTGTGCCAGAGCGAGGAAGTCGCCACTCATTGTTAACGCCCTTAGAGAACTGCTTTGGGGTAGGAACCCAACACTTTAAGTGCCACTGCTTCCTGACTGATTTTCTCCAGCACACCCTTGACCAGCGGATCGCGGTGGTGGCCGACGAAATCGATGAAGAACACGTAGGTCCACTTGCCACTGCGCGACGGACGCGTCTCGATGCGCGTCAGGTCAATGCCGTTGTCGTGGAAAGGCACCAGCAACTCGTGCAGCGCACCCGGCTTGTTGCTCATCGAGACAATGATCGAGGTCTTGTCGTCGCCGGTCGGCGGCACTTCCTGGCTACCGATCATCAGGAAGCGCGTGGAGTTGTCCGGACGGTCTTCGATTTTCTCGGCCAGGCGAGTCAGGCCGTACAGGCCCGCCGCCATGTCGCCAGCGATTGCCGCCGAATTCCACTCACCCTTGACCCGCTTGGCTGCCTCGGCGTTGCTGGAGACCGCCACGCGCTCGACATTCGGGTAATGCGCGTCCAGCCACTTGCGGCACTGGGCCAGGGACTGGGCGTGGGAGTAGATACGGCTGATGCTGTCAGTCTTGGTGTTTTCACCCACCAGCAAGTGGTGGTGAATCCGCAACTCGACTTCGCCGCAGATGACCATGTCGTGCTCGAGGAAGCTGTCGAGGGTGTGGTTGACGGCGCCTTCTGTGGAGTTTTCCACAGGCACCACGCCAAAATTCACCGCGCCGGCAGCCACTTCCCGGAACACTTCGTCGATCGCCGCCATCGGCTTGCTGATCACCGCATGACCGAAGTGCTTCATGGCGGCCGCCTGGGTGAAGGTACCTTCAGGGCCCAGGTAAGCCACTTTCAGCGGCTGCTCGAGCGCCAGGCACGAGGACATGATTTCACGGAACAACCGCGCCATCTCTTCGTTGCCCAGCGGCCCCTGATTACGCTCCATCACGCGCTTGAGCACCTGAGCTTCACGCTCAGGACGATAGAACACCGGCACTTCGCCTTCGGCCAGCGAGGCCATCTTTACTCGCGCGACTTCCTGGGCGCAGCGGGCACGCTCACTGATCAACTCCAGGACCTTCTCGTCCAGCGAATCAATGCGCAGGCGCAGTGCCTTGAGTTCTTGCTCAGACATTAGCCGTGTTCCTTCTCGAACTCTGCCATGTACGAAACCAGTGCGTTGACCGCAACGATGTCGACGGCGTTATAGATGGAGGCGCGCATACCGCCCACGGAACGGTGCCCCTTGAGGTTCAGCAGGCCCCGCTCGTCGGCACCGGCCAAAAATGGCTTGTCCAGACGATCGTCAGCCAGACGGAACGGCACGTTCATCCACGAGCGATCGGTCTTGTTGATCGGGTTGCTGTACAGGCCGCTGGCATCGATGAAGTCATACAGGGTGCGCTGCTTGACTTCGTTGAGCTTGCCGATGGCTTCCACGCCACCTTGATCCTTCAGCCACTCGAACACCAGGCCGGACAGGTACCAGGCCAGGGTCGGCGGGGTGTTGTACATCGAGCCATTGTCGGCGGCGACCTTGTAGTCGAGCATGGTCGGGCACAACGCGCGGGCACGGCCCAGCAGGTCTTCACGCACGATATTGACCACGATACCGCTCGGGCCGATGTTTTTCTGGGCGCCGGCGTAGATCATGCCAAAACGCGAAACATCGATCGGGCGCGACAGAATGTCCGAAGACATGTCGGCAACCAGCGGCACATCACCAGTTTCCGGCACCCAGCCAAACTCCAGGCCGCCGATGGTTTCATTCGGTGCGTAGTGCACGTAGGCGGCGTCTTGCGACAACTGCCACTCGTTCTGCCCGGGAATTGCAAAATAGTCGTAGGGCTTGGCGGTCGCGGCAACATTGACGTGGCCGTAACGGGAAGCTTCTTCGATGGCTTTCTGCGACCAGATACCGGTGTCGATATAGTCGGCGGTGCCGTTTTCCGGCAGCAGGTTCAGCGGAATCTGAGCAAATTGCTGGCTGGCGCCACCTTGCAGAAACAACACTTTGTAGTTCGAAGGGATATTCAGCAGATCACGCAGATCCTGCTCGGCCTTGGTGGCAATGGACACGAACTCATCACTGCGATGGCTCATTTCCATGACGGAGAGGCCCTTGCCGTGCCAATCCAGGAGTTCACCCTGGGCACGTTGCAGGACAGCTTCGGGAAGTGCCGCCGGACCGGCACAGAAGTTATAGGCTCTCTTGCTCACATCCAATCTCGCTCTGATTTGGTGGTATCACACATTTATAGGGGGCGATCGCCACTCACATGGCTGAGCAGCGATCAACTGTAGGAGCGAGCTTGCTCGCGAAAAACCTGAGGACGCCGCGTTTAATCAGGAAACCCGCATCATCGTTAACGTCCATCGCGAGCGAGCTCGCTCCTACAGGGTCATCAATTTTCCATAGGGACAAACAACAAGGGGGCGAATTTTCATCCGCCCCCTGTTTGTCCGCTTACTCTTGCGGTTCTTCGTCAGCGGCGGCATCGAGTTGCTGATCGTCAACCACGTCGTCGATCACGACTTCGCCGTCGAACACCACACCCTCTTCGCCTTCCAGCTCTTCACCTTCGACTTCCGACGGCTCCTGGACCCGCTCCAGACCCACCAGCGTTTCGTCGCTGGCCAGCTTGATCAGGGTCACGCCCTGGGTATTACGACCCAGGCTCGAGACTTCGTCGACACGGGTACGCACCAGAGTGCCCTGGTCGGAAATCAGCATGATCTCCTCACCGTCGAGCACCTGCACGGCACCCACCAGGCGGCCGTTGCGGTCGTTGCTGACCATGGCGATCACACCCTGGCCGCCACGCTTGTACTCCGGGAACTCGCCGATGGCAGTACGCTTGCCGTAACCACGCGCCGAAGCGGTAAGGATCTGGCTGCCTTCTTCCGGGATCAGCATGGAAATCAGCTTCTGCCCTTCCGGCAGGCGCATACCACGCACACCGCGCGCGGTACGGCCCATGGCACGGACGTCGGACTCTTTGAAGCGAGTGACCTTGCCGCCGTCAGAGAACAGCATGACTTCACGCTCGCCATCGGTGATGGCTGCGGAAATCAGCACGTCGCCTTCGTCCAGCTCCAACGCGATCAGGCCGACACTGCGTTGACGGCTGAAGGATTCCAGCGGGGTCTTCTTCACGGTGCCTTTGGCGGTTGCCATGAAGATGAAGTGACCTTCGGTGTATTCCTCGACCGGCAACATGGTGGTGATGTACTCATCACTGTCCAGCGGCAGCAGGTTGACCAGCGGACGCCCACGGGCAGCGCGGGAGGCTTCCGGAATTTCGTAGGTTTTCAGCCAGTACACCTTGCCCTTGCTGGAGAACAGCAGCAGCGTGGTGTGGCTGTTGGCAACCAGCAGGTGAGCGATGTAGTCCTCATCCTTGACGCCAGTCGCCGACTTGCCTTTACCGCCACGACGCTGGGCCTGGTACGCAGCCAATGGCTGGGTCTTGGCGTAGCCACCGTGGGAAATGGTCACGACGCGCTCTTCTTCCGGGATCATGTCACCCAGGGTCAAGTCGAGACGGGCATCGAGGATTTCGGTGCGGCGCACATCGCCGTATTCGGCGCGGATCACTTCCAGTTCTTCGCGGATCACTTCCATCAGGCGCGTGGCGCTGTTGAGGATGCGGATCAGCTCGCCGATCTGGTTGAGGATCTCTTGATACTCGGCCAGCAGCTTTTCGTGCTCCAGGCCAGTCAGGCGGTGCAGGCGCAGCTCCAGAATGGCTTGCGCCTGTTCCGGCGACAGGAAGTACTTGCCATCGCGCAGGCCGTATTGCGGGTCCAGGGTCTCTGGACGGCAAGAATCGGCGCCAGCGCGCTCGACCATCGCCACCACGGCAGAGGATTCCCAGGCCGTGCTGATCAGCGCTTCCTTGGCTTCCGACGGCGTTGGCGATGCCTTGATCAGGGCGATGACCGGGTCGATGTTCGACAGGGCAACCGCCTGGCCTTCCAGGATGTGGCCACGCTCGCGGGCTTTACGCAGCTCGAACACGGTACGGCGGGTCACGACTTCGCGACGGTGACGCACGAAGGCTTCCAGCAGGTCCTTGAGGTTGAGGATCCGTGGACGGCCATCAATCAGCGCGACGATGTTGATACCGAACACTGCCTGCAACTGGGTCTGGGCGTAGAGGTTGTTGAGAATCACCTCTGGCACTTCGCCGCGACGCAACTCGATCACAACGCGCATACCGTCCTTGTCGGACTCGTCGCGCAGCTCGGTGATGCCTTCCAGCTTCTTCTCTTTGACCAGCTCGGCGATCTTCTCGATCAGACGCGCCTTGTTCAACTGGTAAGGCAATTCGGTGATGACGATCTGCTGGCGACCACCGACCTTGTCGATGTCTTCGATCGTCGAGCGGGCACGCATGTAAATGCGCCCGCGACCGGTACGGTAGGCTTCGATGATGCCGGCGCGACCGTTGATGATCGCAGCGGTCGGGAAGTCCGGACCCGGGATGTATTGCATCAGCTCGTCGACAGTCAGCTCGGGATTGTCGATGAGCGCCAGGCAACCGTCGATGACTTCACCGAGGTTGTGCGGCGGAATGTTGGTCGCCATGCCCACGGCGATACCGCTGGAGCCGTTGACCAGCAGGTTGGGAATACGGGTCGGCATGACCGCCGGGATCATTTCGGTGCCGTCGTAGTTCGGCACCCAGTCCACGGTTTCCTTGTGCAGGTCAGCCAGCAGTTCGTGCGCCAGCTTGGTCATGCGCACTTCGGTGTATCGCATCGCGGCGGCGTTGTCGCCGTCGACCGAACCGAAGTTGCCCTGGCCGTCGACCAGCAGGTAACGCAGCGAGAATGGCTGCGCCATCCGAACGATGGTGTCGTACACCGCGGTATCACCGTGAGGGTGATACTTACCGATCACGTCACCGACAACACGGGCAGATTTCTTGTACGGCTTGTTGAAGTCGTTACCCAGCTCGCTCATTGCGAACAGCACACGCCGATGCACGGGCTTCAAGCCATCGCGCGCATCAGGCAGTGCCCGCCCGACAATTACGCTCATTGCGTAGTCGAGGTAGGACTGCTTCAGCTCGTCTTCGATATTGACCGGGAGGATTTCTTTGGCCAGTTCGCCCATGAGAAGCCTGATTCCTTTTTCTGGTGAAACTTCGTCACATCCAGATGGGACGAACGAAGCTCGCCGCTGCAGGCTGAGTGCCATGCACCGACTTACGACAAATCAACGAGTTATGCCATGGATCTGCGCAGTAAAGGTTACCCCGTGGGGCGACCTTGGAAACCGCCGGATGTTATCACAAGAGCCGCCACGCACCTATCCCCCTGATGCGCATGGAGCATAGTTAGTTGACCGATGACAGGCTTGAAGAGGACGAGAGAAGCTTAGAGGCTTATCGAATGCTGATTCGAGGCTCGATTAAGGCTGGTTTGTGGGTTTACGCGCAAAACCCGTGGGCGCGAGCCTGCTTGCGACAGCAACCGCCCAGACACCCGACCCCATCAATGCAGGCGCTTGCGGCACATCAATTGCGCCATCTTCGCGGTATCCGGCCGCTCGACCAGGCCTTTTTCGGTGATGATGGCATCGATCAGGTCCGCCGGCGTGACGTCGAACACCGGGTTGAAGGCCTCGACCCCCTCACCGATCCGACGGCCACCCACCTCGAGCAACTCACTGACATCGCGCTCTTCAAGGACGATGTCCTCGCCGCTGGCCAGGTTCATGTCGATGGTCGAACTCGACGCCACCACCATGAAGCGCACGCCGTGGTGCATGGCATTGACCGCCAATTGATAGGTGCCGATCTGGCTGGCCACATCGCCATTGGCGGCAATCCGGTCAGCGCCGACGACCACCCAGGTAATCCCCTTGGTCTTCATGACATGGGCGGCGGCGGCATCGGCATTGACGGTCACCGGAATGCCTTCGTTGGCCAGTTCCCAGGCAGTCAGGCGCGAGCCTTGCAGCCAGGGCCGGGTTTCGTCGGCGTAGACCCGCTCGACCATACCCTCCAGGAACGCCCCGCGAATGACCCCAAGCGCCGTGCCGAAACCACCCGTGGCCAGCGCACCGGCATTGCCATGGGTGAGGATGGTCTGCGCATTGCCCTGATGCTTGCGAATCAGGTCGACGCCCAACTGGGCAATGGTCAGGTTGGCTTCACGATCACTTTCATGGATCGCCAGGGCTTCGGCCTCGAGCACGGCCAAGGGGTTGGCGTGAGTCTTGAGTCGCACCAGGCGTTCGCGCATGCGCCCCAAGGCCCAGGACAGATTGGCGGCGGTCGGACGGGATTCGGCCAATAGGGCAAAATCCTCTTCCAGCGCCGCCTGCCAGTCGCCACCTGCGGCAAACCGGGCATGCGCGGCCAGCACCAAGCCATAGGCGGCGCTGATGCCGATTGCCGGAGCGCCGCGCACCACCATGGCACGAATGGCCTCGGCCACCTGAGCCGCAGTGGTATGGGCAATCCAGCGTTCCTCGAACGGCAGCAGGCGCTGATCCAGCAGGTACAGGGCGCCGTCTCGCCAATCGATGGCCTTCACCTTCTCAGCAGCCAACAGTCGATCGCGCATCCCTCACCCCGTACTCATGAACAAAAGCCGTCGATTATAGCGATCCCCCCGCGAAGACGCTCGGGTATACTTCGCCATCCTTTACAAAAGCACTGGACCGAATCCTCGATGCCGAACCCTGTTGCCGCGCTCGACCTCCTCTTGCTGCCGACCTGGCTGGTGCCTGTCGAGCCGGCGGGCGTGGTGCTCAAAGAGCATGGCCTGGGGATCCGCGACGGCCGAATTGCCTTCATCGGTCCACGCAGCGCTGCACTCAAACTCGTCGCCCACGAGGTCCGGGAGTTGCCAGGCATGCTCCTCAGCCCCGGGCTGATCAACGCCCACGGGCATGCAGCAATGACCCTGTTCCGCGGCCTGGCCGATGACTTGCCACTGATGACCTGGCTCGAACAGCACATCTGGCCGGCCGAGGCCAAGTGGGTCGATGAAGCCTTCGTGCGCGACGGCACCGACCTGGCCATCGCCGAGCAGATCAAAGGTGGCATCACCTGTTTCTCGGACATGTACTTCTTCCCCAAAGTTGCCAGTGAGCGCGTACATAACAGCGGCATACGGGCACAGATCGCGATTCCGATCCTCGACTTCCCGATTCCCGGCGCCAGCAGTGCCGACGAGGCGATCCGCCAGGGCATCGAACTGTTCGGCGACCTCAAGCACCATCCACGGCTCAAAATCGCCTTCGGCCCCCATGCACCCTACACCGTTGGCGACGAAACCCTGGAGAAAGTCCGGGTGATCGCCGAGGAACTGGACGCCGCCATCCACATGCACGTTCACGAAACCGCGATCGAGGTGCAGCAGGCACTGGAAAAACACGGCGAACGGCCATTGGCCCGCCTGGCACGCCTGGGCCTGCTGGGGCCACGCTTCCAGGCGGTGCACATGACCCAGATCAGCGAAGACGACCTGGCATTGCTGGTAGAAAGCAACAGCAGCGTGATTCACTGCCCGGAATCGAACCTGAAACTGGCCAGCGGCTTCTGCCCGGTGGAGCGCTTGTGGCAAGCCGGAGTCAATGTGGCGGTCGGCACCGATGGCGCCGCCAGCAACAATGACCTGGACCTGCTGGGCGAAACCCGCACCGCCGCCCTGCTGGCCAAGGCCGTTGCCGGTTCCGCCAGCGCCCTGGACGCCCATCGCGCCTTGCGCATGGCGACCCTCAATGGCGCTCGCGCCCTGGGTCTGGAGCAGCAGATTGGCTCGCTGGAAGTCGGCAAGTTTGCCGACCTGGTGGCCTTCGACCTGTCCGGCCTGGCCCAGCAACCGGTCTACGATCCCGTATCGCAACTGATCTACGCCACCGGCCGGGACTGCGTGAAACACCTTTGGGTCGGCGGCAAGCAATTGCTCGACGACCGGCGCCTGACGCGCCTCGATGAACAACAGCTATGCGCCACGGCCAACGCCTGGGGCCAACGCATCAGCGGCCACACCGAATAGAACGAACCCTTGAGCTGAACCTCAAGGCTGACAGCAGAATATTTCAGATTCAGAGGATTACCCATGAGCAACGTCGACCACGCTGAAATCGCCAAATTCGAGGCCCTGGCCCATCGCTGGTGGGACCGCGAAAGCGAGTTCAAACCCCTCCACGACATCAACCCACTGCGGGTCAACTGGATTGACGAGCGCGTCAAACTGGCGGGCAAGAATGTCCTGGACGTCGGCTGCGGCGGCGGCATCCTCAGCGAATCCATGGCACAGCGCGGCGCCACCGTGATGGGTATCGACATGGGGGAAGCGCCCCTGGCGGTCGCGCAGCTGCATCAACTGGAGTCGGGCGTGAGCGTGGAATATCGGCAGATCACCGCCGAAGCCCTGGCGGAAGAAATGCCCGAGCAGTTCGACGTGGTCACCTGCCTGGAAATGCTTGAGCACGTGCCCGACCCTTCTTCGGTGATCCGCGCCTGCTTCCGCATGGTCAAGCCTGGCGGCCAAGTGTTCTTCTCCACCATCAACCGCAACCCGAAGGCCTACCTGTTCGCCATCGTCGGCGCGGAATACATCATGAAGCTGCTGCCGCGCGGCACCCACGACTTCAAGAAATTCATCCGCCCTTCCGAACTGGGCGCCTGGAGCCGTGCGGCCGGCCTGACCGTCAAGGACATCATCGGCCTGACCTACAACCCGCTGACCAAGCACTACAAGCTGGCCGCCGACGTTGACGTCAACTACATGATCCAGACCCTGCGCGAGGAGTAAGCCCATGGCCATCAGAGCAGTTCTCTTCGACATGGACGGCACCCTGCTCGACACCGCGCCGGACTTCATCGCCATCTGCCAGGGCATGCTGGCCGAGCGCGGGCTGCCGGCGATCCCGGACAAACGCATCCGCGACGAGATTTCCGGCGGGGCCAAGGCCATGGTCGCCGCGACCTTCATGCTGGACCCGCAGGCGCCAGGCTTCGAGGCGCTGCGCCTGGAGTTCCTCGAGCGCTACCTCAAGGGCTGCGCGGTCCACAGCGCACTGTTCGATGGCATGGCCGAACTGCTGGCCGACATCGAGAACGCCAATCTGATCTGGGGCGTGGTGACCAACAAGCCACTGCGCTTTGCCGAACCGATCATGCAACAACTGGGGCTGGCCGAGCGCTCGGCGCTGCTGATCTGCCCCGATCACGTGAAGAACAGCAAGCCAGACCCGGAACCGCTGATCCTGGCGTGCAAGATGCTCGACCTCGACCCGGCCAGCGTCCTGTTCGTCGGCGACGACCTGCGCGACATCGAGTCCGGACGCGATGCCGGCACCCGCACCGCTGCAGTGACCTACGGCTACATTCACCCTGACGACAACCCGCGGCACTGGGGGGCGGACGTGGTGGTGGATCATCCGCTGGAGTTACGCAAGGTGCTCGATAGCGCGTTGTGCAGTTGCTAAGCAGGGATCCAAGGGAGCGCGCCTGCTGGCGATAGCCGCACCGGCGCCCCCACCGGGGTTGCGCCTGATCTGAAGAATTTTTGTAGAGGTTTTTTATGTTTGATTACTCCGCTCGCCCTGAATTGCTCAAGGACCGGGTCATCCTGGTCACCGGTGCCGGCCGCGGGATCGGCGCAGCCGCCGCGAAAACCTACGCCGCTCACGGCGCCACCGTGCTGCTGCTGGGCAAGACCGAAGCCAACCTGACCCAGGTCTACGACGAAATCGAAGCGGCGGGCCACCCACAACCGGCAGTGATCCCGTTCAACCTGGAAACCGCCCTGCCGCACCAGTACGACGAGCTGGCGGCGATGATCGAGACTGAGTTTGGCCACCTTGACGGCCTGCTGCACAACGCTTCGATCATTGGTCCACGCACGCCGATCGAGCAACTGTCCGGCGAAAACTTCATGCGCGTCATGCAAGTCAACGTCAACGCCATGTTCATGCTCACCAGCACCCTGCTGCCCCTGCTCAAGCTGTCCCAGGACGCCTCGGTGATCTTCACCTCCAGCAGCGTGGGTCGTAAGGGCCGTGCCTACTGGGGCGCGTATGGCGTCTCGAAGTTCGCCACCGAAGGCCTGATGCAGACCCTTGCCGATGAAGTCGACACCGTCGCACCGGTCCGCGCCAACAGCATCAACCCGGGCGCCACCCGCACCAGCATGCGCGCCCAGGCCTACCCCGGGGAAAACCCGAACAACAACCCGACCCCGGAAGAGATCATGCCGGTCTACCTGTACCTGATGGGGCCGGACAGCAGCGGCATCAACGGCCAGGCGTTCGACGCCCAGTAAGCTGGCGCCGCAGCCCGCCGCGACGGCTTCCCGTCGCGGCGGGAGCAAGCCGATGCCACTATTCTGCTATGCTGAGTCAAACAACCGTCGCATTGCTCGCAGGCATCCCCCTCGGGGCGACTCAAGCATTTGATTGCAATCGGTTTTTCCTGAAAATGAACCGATGGCACGCATTTCGCTCTAAATCTGCATCAAACACGCTGTTACCCAGCCTGTCAGACAGCATTCCTGCTTGGGGGCGCACGCCATATGAAATCTCCGACCCAGACCCACGCAATTGATTTTGATAGCGCCAAATTGCAACGCCTGGGTTTTGGCCAGATCCCACCCCTTGTGGAACGCCCTGCGAGCCTGAGCCAGTTGCGCCAGCAAATGGGCCTGCAATTGCAAACCAGCCTGGAGCCGCAGCGCATCCTCGGCCTGTTTTTTCGCGAAGTTCAGCGCCTCGTTCCCCTGGACGCCCTGCACTATCGGCATGAACCCAGCGAGTTGCGCCTTGAGCTCGGCCAGCGCGGCCATCACTCGGTGAGCTACAGCCTCAGCCATCAGGGCGAACACTTGGGTGAACTGGTGTTCCGGCGCAATCAACGCTTCAGCGAACAGGAACAGGCCAACCTCGAAGCCCTGCTGGTGCCCTTGCTGTTCCCGATGCGCAACGCCCTGCTGTATCGCGCGGCGACGCAAAGCGCGCTGCGAGACCCCCTGACCGGCACCGGCAATCGCATTGCCATGGATCAGACCCTGGAACGGGAAATCCACATGGCCCGGCGTCACCAGCAGCCCTTGTCCCTGCTGATGCTGGATATCGACCACTTCAAGCGCGTCAATGACAGCCATGGCCACGCGGCGGGCGACCAGATCCTCAAGGCCGTCGCCACGTCGATCAAGAACCAGCTGCGCAACGTCGACATGGTCTTTCGTTTCGGTGGCGAGGAGTTTTTGATCCTGCTGTCCAATACCAGCCGCGAAGCCGCAGCCATGGTCGGCGAACGCCTGCGCTACAGCTCACAGATGGCGGATTACCAGGTAGAGGGCAAGCAGATCGAACTGACCGTCAGCCTCGGCTGCTCGACCCTGCTCCCCGCAGAGTCGGCTGACAGTCTGCTGCGCCGCGCTGACAGCGCCCTGTACGTGGCCAAGCGCGAGGGGCGCAACCGCCTGGCGATGGCGGGATAGTCCCCCGTCACCCTGCTTGAGAATGTCGGGGGGGGGGGGTCGCTGCGCAACCCAACGCAGCCTTCGGCAGTTGCTACAGAGGCCGCGCCGTCAGCCTTCGGCCATCGCCATGCGCCCACGAACTACGCTGGGCGTGTGGACGAACTCCAGTTGCAGGCACCGCTCCAGGAACAGGTACATGTAGTCGTAGCTTTTGCACACGGCTTGGCGCAGTTCTTCCTGCAGCGCCTTGCTGGGGTTATGGCCGGCAAGCGTGCAGATGATCTCCAGCGCCTCCCATGGATGAGCATCATCGTACTGCGCGTGCATCTTCAGCCACTTCATGGCGCGCTTGCGCTCCTCATCGGCAAATGAGGCCGCATAGATCCCGTTGGAACAGACCAGCGCCGACCACTCCCCTGTCGCCCCCTCGATCGCATAGTTGGTGGCGGCGATGGCGACGATCAACGAGTCGGACGAACTGGTATGCCAACACCAATGACTCAGCGCATGCAGCTCCGCAGGCACCTGTTGCGCCTGCAAATCCTCCAGGCTGACGCCATGGGCACGACTCCAGTGCAGCCAATAGTCGGCATGGTTGAGCTCAACCCGAATATTGCGCATCAACCAGCGGCGCGCCATGTCCTCGCCCGGGTGCCGGGCAAAGCGGGTCTTGGTCAGGTTCTGCGCCATATACAGTGCAAACTGTTCCACCACCGGCCAGCCACCAATCAAGTATTGGCGCATGGTCCGGGCGCTGAGTTGGTTGTCGCGCATGCGGTGGTAAAGTTCATGCTCGACCACCCGGCGCTTACTCTCGCTGCACGCCTGAATCAATTGCTGAGCCCAGGCGGGATAACTAGCAGCTTCCATGAGCGGGCCGGTCCTGTTGAATGTATCGATCACTGTCGCACTCCTTTTGATTGTGATGGTTACAGATCGACAGACAACTTCAACGGAACGTACCGGGCGCCTTGAACAACAATGGCCGAGGTCGACTCGGCCGACAGAGCAGGCTGTCTGTGGTAAACAATTGCGGTCGTTCAATGTTGTAACCCTGAGCATAATCCACACCGATCTCCAGCAAGGCCTGCTCGATCTGCGGGGTTTCAACAAACTCGGCAATCGTGCGCTTACCCATGACATGACCAATGTGGTTGATCACTTCGACCATTGCGCGGTTAATCGGGTCGTCCAGCATATCCCTGACGAAACTTCCGTCGATCTTCAGAAAGTCTACAGGTAAGTGTTTCAGATACGCGAACGATGACATTCCGGCACAAAAATCATCAAGGGAAAAGTAGCAACCCAAACCCTTGAGTTCATTAATAAATTTAATTGCGCTGGCTAAATTTGAAATAGCACTGGTTTCAGTAATTTCAAAACAAATCATTTCAGGCGGAATACGATGAATTACAAACTGCTGACGCAAGAAGATTAAAAAATCATCATCACCAATAGTAATACCTGACAGATTAATCGCACACATCGCCATCGGCGCTTCATGTTGTTGGGCTATACACTGGGCAATTATCTTGAATACATTCTCCACCACCCAGCGATCCAGGGAAGTCATCAAGCCATAACGCTCGGCGGCGGGAATGAACGAGTTGGGCAATATCATTCGCCCGGCTTCGTCATGCAGGCGCAACAGAATTTCGACATGCCCACCGCCTGTCTCGACGTGCCCCAAGGTGGCGATTTCCTGGGCGTACAAACAGAAGCGATTTTCTTCAAGGGCCATGTGCAAACGCTGCACCCAGGCCATTTCGCCAAACCGCAGCGACAACTCCGAATCGTCTACGTGGTACAGCTGCACGCGGTTACGGCCCTTCTCCTTGGCCATGTAGCACGCCATGTCCGCGGCCCGCAACAGGGATTCCAGGGTCGTTGGATTCTGCGCGACGTGCACCACACCGATACTGACAGTGGTCACGAATGGCCGGCCTTTCCAGACAAAATGCAGGTTTTGCACAGTCTGGCGCAGGATTTCGGCGATTCTCTCCGAAGACTCCGGCGAGCAGTTCTCCAGGAGAATGCCGAACTCGTCGCCCCCCAGCCGAGCCAGGGTGTCACCCTCGCGCAATCCCGACTGCAGCAAGGCACAGATGTGTCGCAACAACTCATCGCCGGCAGCATGGCCACAGGTGTCATTGACCAGCTTGAATTGATCAAGGTCGAGGAACATCAGGGCATGTCGCCCCGGTTGGCGTGTCAGGTTAAGCAGCGCCTGCTCCAGGCGAAACTCGAATTCGCGGCGGTTGGCCAGGCCGGTCAAGGCATCGTGGGTCGCCTGCCAGGAAAGGTTGGCGATGTATTGCCGCTCCTGGGTCATGTCATGCAACACCAACACCGTGCCACTGACCTTGCCGGCCGTGTGAATCGGCGACCCGACCAGGGTCACCGACACCGTACTGCCGTCCAGACGCTGGATCAGCATGGCGTGTTCGCTGCTGCCACTGAGCTGACCGCTGAGAATGTGCTCAATCAGGCTGAACCCATCGGCCTGGGCGTTTTCATCCAGCAGATTGAACAACGCCGCCAGCGGCAGGCCGACGGCCTGTGCGGCCTTCCAGTGGGTCAGCGCTTCAGCCGCCGGGTTCATGTAGGCGATGGCGCCCTCCACATCGGTGGTGATCACGCCGTCGCCAATGGACTGCAAGGTAATTTGCGCGCGCTCTTTTTCCAGTTGCAGGGCATCGGCAAACGCGTGGCGCTGGGCCAGCAGTTTGTGGGTCCGCAGCAAGGCCAGGGCAATCAGGCCGAGTGCAGTCGCCAGGTTGGTGAACAGCAGCCACCGCAGAATCACCCGCGAGCCCTCGCCCAGTGCATCGCTGAAGGCCTTGGCGGCGGGAGTTACACCTTCATTGATGGCAAATATCCGCGCCTTCCAACGCGCCATGTCCGCGTCGGTGGCCTGGTTGTGGATGATGCGCTCATGCATCTCCCGGGCGACTTCGTCCAGTTGGACCAGATACGCATCACCCTCGATCCAACGATCGATAGCGATTTCCAGATAGCTGAAATGGCGAAAATTCAAGTACAGCCAGATCAGGCTCGGCACATCGTCGGGGTGATTGCCCCCCTTGATAATGCCTCGTCGGGCCGCTTCACGGTCCGGCGGCTCGCTGTCCAGCGCAACCCGCAGCTCATGGCCACCTTCTGGCACCGCCATGGCCTGCTGGTATTTTCCAAAGATCGACTCGTCGCGGCTGTCCGCGTACAGATTGAGGTAGTAGATCGCGTCTTTCTGGCTCTTGGACCACAGGCTCTCGCCAGCCACATAGCCGCGAACCGCTGACAGCGTGTAGAGGCTGACACCACCGAGCAGGGCCTGAAATAGCACGACGGCAATAAACGGCCAGACGATGCCCAGCAACCGAGGTGTCCCGAGAGTCCTTTTTTGCTTCATGAGGTCCCTTGCGTTAGCACTGCTTGATCGTCGTCTGCACGATTTCGCTACAGCTAGCCTAGGAGGCGATCTCACTCCCGGCAAGCCGCGGCATTTTTAATGCTCATAGAGGTATACCACCTCGAGAACACTTGAACGCTCGAACCTTGGGTTTCGTTGCCTAGTCCTGAACAGGGTGCGCCAGTTTCAGGAAAGTGAGCGCTAATCGCCCTCAGTGCTGTTGCAAATGACCATACAGCTTAGCGTACAAGCCACCGTCAGCGATCAGCTGCTGGTGGTCGCCGTCCTCGGCAATTTGCCCGCCATCAAACACCAGCACCCGGTCGGCCTGCTTCACCGCAGACAGGCGGTGCGCAATGATCAAGGTAGTGCGTCCACTGAGAAACCGCGCCAGCGCCAGGTGCAGGTTGTACTCGGTGGCGGCGTCGAGGGCCGAGGTGGCCTCGTCGAGAATCACCACCTTGGGTTCGGCGAGCACCATCCGGGCAATGGCCAGGCGTTGTCGCTGGCCACCGGACAAACGCACCCCGGATCGCCCGACGATGCTGTCCAGCCCTTGGGGCAGGCCCTTGACGGTGGCATCGAGCTGGGCGATCTGCAGGGCCTGCCAGCAGGCTTCATCACTGCGCTCGCGGCCCATGGTCAGGTTGGCGCGAATACTGTCGTTGAACAGCGCCGGGTGCTGCAGCACCACCGCGACATGCTCCCGTATGGTTTCCAGGCCAATGTCGTGCTGGGTGACACCGCCAAAACGGATTTCGCCGCCCTGGGGGGTGTAAAGCCCCAGGAGCAATTGCACCAAGGTGCTTTTGCCGCCACCACTGGCCCCGACGATGGCGACTTTTTCTCCAGGCGCAATGGACAGGTTCATCTGATCCAGCACCGGCTCGTCGCCATAGCTGAAACTCAGGCCCTGCACTTCGATGCCGACCGTCTCGCGCCCCTTGAACGGATCGATCCCTCCCGGGTACTGCGGTTCGTCGGCGCGCGACAGCAGCTCATTGATGCGCGTCAGGGCACCGCCGGCTGCGTAATAGGCGTATTGCAGATTAAGCAGTTGTTCGACCGGACCAATCATGAACCACAGGTAGCTAAACACCGCCAGCATCTGGCCGATGGACAGGTCGGAAAACAGTACCGTGAGCATCGCTGCCGCACGAAAGATGTCGATGCCGAACTGGAACAGCAAGCCACTGGCGCGGCTCGAGGCGTCGGTTTTCCACTGGGAATTGACCGCATAGTTGCGCACGTCCCGGGCACGGGTGCCGAGGCGACCGAGGAAAAAGCCCTGGCGGTTGCCGGCACGGATTTCCTGAATCGCGTCCAGGGTCTCGGTCAGCGCCTGGGTGAACCGCGAGGTGCTGTCGTTCTCCAGCTTCTTCAGGTGCTTGACCCGCTTGCCCAACTGCACCGTGGCGTAGATCACCAGTGGGTTGAACAACAGAATCAGCAGTGCGAGCTGCCAGTGCATCCAGACCAGGATCGCCGCCGTGCCCACCAACGTCAGCATGGCCACGAGGAACCGGCTGAGGGTCTCGCCGACAAACTTGTCGACCGTGTCCAGGTCGGTGACCAGGTGGGTGGTCACCGTGCCGCTGCCCAGGCTTTCATACTCTCCCAGGGAAATGCACTTGAGGCGCTCGATCAGGCGCAGGCGAATGCGGTACACGATGTCCTTGGCCAAGCCCGCAAACAGCCGCGCCTGCACCACGTTGAACAACAACGCCGCGCAACGCAGGGTCAGGGTGATCAGCAACATCAGGCCGATATAACCGGCGGCGCTTTGCCAGGCCTGGGGCAGCGCGTGGTTCATCACCTTCAGCGCCGCATCACCATTGCCCAGCAACACCTCATCCACCAGCAACGGCAGCAGCAAGGGAATCGGCACGCTGCACAGGGTCGCCAGGACGGCGACACCGTTGGCGATCCACAAGGCTTTTTTATGCCGCAGGGCGAGGCGACGGATGTGTGCCCAACTCAGCCGATCGACTCGCTCCGGTGGCTGTTCGGCGTCAGGCCGGTCATACACAGGCAGCACGCTCCAGCCAGCGGCCGAGCAATGGGGACAGCTCGCTAAGTGGCTGGTAGCCATTGGTCAACAAGGCCAGTTGACCGTTACGCTCGGCCAACAAGGTCGGGAAGCCGGCAATCCCCAGGTCCTGGACCCAGGTGAAATCCGCCGCCGTGGCGGCGTGCTGGTCGGCACGGTCGAAGGCCGCGGCGAATTCGATCCGCGGCAAGCCCGCTTGCTCGGCCAACTCCACCAGCACGCTGGCATGGGTGACGTCGCGACCCTGTGCATAAAACGCCTGCTGGATCAGCTTGAGCAACTGCCAGGCGCAATCCGGTGCCAGGCTGCGGGCCGTGACCAGCGCGCGACAGGCAGGCTCGGTGTCATAGACAAAACCCTCCGCCAGTGCACCGTCGAGCTTGAACGGTTGGCCGGTGGCGTCGTTGACGGCCTGCCAATGCTCAAGAATGTAGCGCCGGGTGGTGGGCTCCAGCGCCGAGCCACTGCCGGTGCGCAAGCCGCCGACCACCAGGTGCACATCCACGCCGGCGGCCTGCGCCTGCAAGGCCAATGCCTCCGCCACCGGAGCGAACCCCCAGCACCAGGAACACATCGGGTCCATTACATAGAGCAGGCGCGCGGTCATGGTTCAGGCCTCGGTGCTGGATTGCTTGTAGTTGTAGCCAATCGGGTGCGGCTGGTTTCGCGCCTTGGCCAGTTCAATCTGCTTTTGCCGGTCGATCGCACTGCGACGGGTTTTCTCGCTCAGCTTGTCCCAGCAGTGGGGGCAACTGATGCCGGCCACGTAGTGCTCGGACGCACGGTCTTCGACGCTGACAGGTGTACGGCAGGCATGACATTGATCGTAGTCGCCTTCGCTCAAGTCGTGGCGAACGGTGACCCGGTTATCGAACACAAAGCAGTCGCCCTGCCATTTGGTTTCTTCCTGCGGCACCTCTTCGAGGTACTTGAGGATCCCGCCCTTGAGGTGGAAGACCTCATCGAAGCCCTGGCTGAGCATGTAGCTCGACGCCTTCTCGCAGCGGATGCCACCGGTGCAGAACATCGCGACCTTCTTGTGCTTGGCCGGATCGAAGTTGGCTTTGATGTAGTCGGGAAATTCGCGAAAGCTGGTGGTCTTCGGGTCGATCGCCCCTTCAAAAGTGCCGATCGAGACCTCGTAGTCGTTACGGGTATCGATCAACAGCACTTGCGGGTCGCTGATCAAGGCGTTCCAGTCCTGGGGCTCGACGTAGGTGCCGACTTTCTTGTTCGGGTCGACGCCTTCGACGCCCAGGGTCACGATCTCTTTCTTGAGCTTGACCTTGGTGCGGTAGAACGGCTGCTCGTCGCAGTACGATTCCTTGTGGTCGATATCGTCCATGCGCGGATCGTTCTTGAGCCAGGCCATCAGGCCGTCGATGCCTTCGCGGCTGCCGGAAACCGTGCCGTTGATGCCTTCCTCGGCAATCAGCAGGGTACCTTTGATGCCGTTGTCGACCATCGCCTGCAGCAGGGGCTCGCGCAGCGCGACGTAATCTTCCAGGGTGACGAACTTATACAGTGCCGCCACGACAATCTGTTGTGTCATGGGTATTTCTCCAGGTGGCTACCCTCGTAAAGGGTGAACCGGATGCGAAAAAAAACGCGCCGGCATAACCGGCGCGCTGCGTAGTCTAACAAAAATCCGCTTGCCTGTAGGCGGTCAGTGCTTGCTGCCACCGGCACAGGTCGGCGAGGCAGGCGCCGCACCGGTCTTGGCCCACTCCTCAGGGGTGTAGGTGTGCAGCGCCAATGCGTGAAACTCCCCCATCAGGTCGCCCAAGGTGGCGTAGACCTTTTGGTGGCGTTTGACGCTGTTGAGCCCGGCGAACTGTTCGCTGACCACCACCGCCTTGAAGTGGGTCTGCAATCCGCGGCTGTGCATGTGGCTTTCGTCCAGCACATCCAGGTGCACGGGTAGCAACGCGTTCAGCGTCGTCTCAATACGTTGTTGCATGGTCATCACGGGCTCCGGTCAGGGCTTTTTCTTGGCATCTGCCGCGGCTTTTGGATCAAGTTCGTTGGTCATGTCGGCCAGCAGTTTGTTGACCACCGGTACCGCGCTTTCCAGCTTGGCCTGGGTCATCTGCGCCGATTGCTGAGTCAGCTGGGGCATTTTTTCCAGGACTTTCTTGCCCAGTGGCGACTTGTAGAACGCGACCAGGTCCTTGAGTTCGGATTCGCTGAAGTTGCTGGTGTACAGCTTGACCATGTCCGGCTTGAGCTTGTTCCAGCCGATGGCTTGGTCCAGCGCGGCGTTGGCCTTGGCCTGGTAGGTTTCCAGCACGGCCTTTTTCGACTCCGGGGCCTTGGTCTGGGCAAAGCGCTGGGCAAACATCTGCTGCACCTGCATGTACACCGGGGTACCCAGCTTGTCGGCATGCGCCAGGGTCAGGAAAGCCTCGGCGCTGGCATTGTGGCTGGCGGTATCGGCGAAGGCCTGGCCGCTGGCGCAGACCAGGGCAACCGCGGTACAGATGGCACGAAGACGGGTCATCGAGTTTCCTTTTCTAGCAAGCGAGGTAAAACCCCAAGGGGAGCCATTCTGCGCCTAAAAAACGCGTGCGCTCAACCCCTCCCCCGTGCCGGGCCTGATTTGCAGCAACCCAACGGTAGAAAAATCGACTGATGGAACCCCCAGCGACAATCAGCACCTAAACTTCGCTATCAACCCTGAAGGAATGTGACCCATGAGCCGTATTGAAACAGACAGCCTTGGCCAGGTTGAAGTCCCGGATGACGCCTACTGGGGCGCGCAGACCCAACGCTCGCTGATCAACTTCGCGATTGGTAACGAACGCATGCCGCTGGCGGTGCTGCACGCCCTGGCGCTGATCAAGAAAGCGGCGGCCCGGGTCAATGACCGTAATGGTGACCTGCCGGCCGATATTGCCCGGCTGATCGAACAGGCGGCCGACGAAGTACTCGACGGCGAGCACGACGAGCAGTTCCCCCTGGTGGTCTGGCAAACCGGCAGCGGTACCCAGAGCAACATGAACGTCAACGAGGTGATTGCAGGTCGTGCCAACGAACTGGCCGGCAACCCCCGTGGCGGCAAAGCGCCAGTGCACCCGAACGATCACGTCAACCGCTCGCAGAGCTCCAACGACTGCTTCCCCACGGCCATGCACATTGCCACGGTGCAGGCCGTGCAACAGCACCTGCTGCCGTCGATCAACGAACTGTCCGGCGGCCTGGCCGAGCTGGCGGCGCGCCACATGAAGCTGGTGAAGACCGGGCGTACCCACCTGATGGATGCCACGCCGATCACCTTTGGCCAGGAGATTTCCGCCTTCATCGCCCAGCTCGACTACGCCGAGCGGGCAATTCGCAGCGCCTTGCCGGCCGTCTGCGAGCTGGCCCAGGGTGGGACCGCCGTCGGCACCGGGCTCAATTCACCCCATGGTTTTGGCGAAGCGATTGCCGCGGAACTGGCCGCCCTCTCCGGCCTGCCGTTTGTCACCGCACCGAACAAGTTCGCCGCGCTGGCCGGTCATGAGCCGCTGACCACCCTGTCCGGCGCACTGAAAACCCTCGCCGTGACCCTGATGAAACTCGCCAACGACCTGCGCCTGCTCGGCTCCGGACCGCGCGCCGGTTTCGCCGAGGTCAAGCTGCCGGCCAACGAACCGGGCAGTTCGATCATGCCCGGCAAGGTCAACCCGACCCAGTGCGAAGCCCTGTCGATGCTGGCGTGCCAGGTGATGGGCAACGACGTGGCGATCGGCTTTGCCGCCAGCCAAGGTCACCTGCAGTTGAACGTGTTCAAGCCGGTGATCATCCACAACCTGCTGCAATCGATCCGTTTGCTCGCTGACGGCTGCAGTAACTTCCAGCTGCACTGCATCGCCGGCCTGGAACCGGATGCCGGGCAAATGGCCGCGCACCTGGAACGAGGCTTGATGCTGGTGACCGCGCTGAACCCGCACATCGGTTATGACAAGTCGGCGGAAATCGCCAAGAAAGCCTACAGCGAGGGGTTGACCCTACGTGAGGCGGCGTTGCAGTTGGGCTACCTGACGGACGAGCAGTTCGATGCCTGGGTGCGTCCGGAAAACATGCTGGAGGCCGGCAAGCAGGGCTGAGTCCGCCAGCACGCTAACACCGGGTACGCCTTGCCCCAGGTAGGAGCAAGGCGTGTCCGCGATAAACAACAATGCGCTCTACCGACTGACCGCTGCCCGCATCCGCCGCGCCCTGAGCCCGGCCATCAGCGACGGCCCCAATGCCACCAGCGCCGAACCCAGCACCACCAGCAACGCACCGCCATACGCCAGGCCATTGATCTGCTCGGCCTGTACATACTCGGGCCATAACCAGGCCGCCATCGCCACCGCCGCAAACGTCACCAACGGCGTGATCGCCAGCGTCGCACTGACCCGCGAGGCTTCCCAATGGGCCAGTGCCTCGGCAAACGCACCATAGGCAACCAGGGTATTGAGGCAGCACGCCAGCAGCAGCCAGCCTTGCAGCGGGCTCAATTGCAGCGCCTCCAGAGGGTGCACCCAAGGCGTGAGCAACAGAGCGCAAAACAGGTAGATCACCATCATCACCTGCAGCGAATTCCACACCGTCAGCAATTGTTTTTGCCCCAGCGCATAGAACGTCCACACGGTGGAGGCCAACAGAATCAAGAGCACCCCGGCGGTGTAGTCACTCAGGGACGTCAACAACTCGCCCAGGCGCTGATTGAAAAACAGCCCGAAGCCGAGCAACAGCACCAGCAGGCCGATCCCCTGCCCCAGGCTGAAACGCTCCTTGAACACGAACACACTGCCGATCAGCAACAGGATCGGGCCCACCTGCACCACCAGTTGCGCAGTGCCGGGGCTCAATAGATTCAGGCCCATGAGGTACAGCACGTAGTTGCCCACCAGCCCGAGCACCGCCATCAGCACCAGCCAGCCGCCTTTGGGCCCCAGGGACTTATGGCTTGGCAGGCGCCGGGTGGCCGCCAGGTAGACAAACAGGCACCCACCGGAAACCAGCAGGCGAAACCAGGTCACCGTGACCGGGTCCATCACCAGCAGCACCTGCTTGAGCTTGATCGGCAGAATGCCCCATAAAAAAGCGGTCAACAGGGCCAGGAACAGACCATAGACCCAGCGACCGGACGAAATGTGCATGCAAACCCCAGAGCAAGACGGCGTGAAAACCCCATTCTAGGCTTCCACGCCGGCATCACACAGGGACAGTTGCGCACTAGCCGCTAACACGACTGTATGGGTCGGTCCGCTCAACGCACCGCTTCGAACAACCCGCTAGCGCCCATGCCTCCGCCCACGCACATGGTCACAATGCCGTAGCGCAGGTTGCGGCGCTGCAGTTCGCGCACCAGGTGCCCGACCTGGCGCGAGCCGGTCATGCCGAACGGGTGGCCGATGGAGATCGAGCCGCCGTTGACGTTGTACTTCTCGTTGTCGATGTCCAGGCGGTTACGGCTGTATAGGCATTGCGAGGCAAAGGCTTCGTTGAGTTCCCACAGATCGATATCCGCGACTTGCAGGCCCTTGGCCTTGAGCAGCTTGGGCACCGAGAACACCGGGCCGATGCCCATCTCATCCGGCTCACAACCGGCCACGGTGAAACCCCGGAAGAACGCCTTGGGCTTGAGGCCCAGTTGCAGGGCTTTTTCCAGGCTCATCACCAGGGTCATCGAAGCACCGTCGGACAGTTGCGACGAGTTGCCCGCCGTCACCGAGCCGTCCTCGGCGAACACGGGCTTCAATCCGGCCAGGCTGTCGTAGGTGGTGTCGGGACGGTTGCAGTCATCACGATCGACGATGCCCTCGAGGATCTGCACTTGGCCGCTGTTCTTGTCCTCGACCTTGTACTTCACCGCCATCGGCACGATTTCATCGTCGAACAATCCGCCGGCCTGCGCCTGGGCGGTACGCAACTGGCTTTGCAGGGCGTAGCGGTCCTGCTCTTCGCGGCTGACCTGATACCGACGGGCAACGATTTCCGCGGTCTGGCCCATGGGGAAGTAGATACCGGGCACCTGCTCCTTGAGCAACGGGTTGATCAGGTTGTCGGTGTTGACGCTTTTCATGGTCAGGCTGATGGACTCGACGCCACCGGCGACAATGATGTCGCTGCAACCCGAAGCGATCTGGTTTGCCGCAATGGCAATCGCCTGCAGACCCGAGGAACAGAAGCGGTTCAGCGTCATGCCGCTGGTGCCCGTGCCCAGGCGCGAGAGCACGGCCACGTTACGCCCGATATTGAAGCCCTGGGCACCTTCGTTGGAGCCGGCGCCGACGATGCAATCCTCGACGCTGGCCGGGTCGATACCATTTCGTTGCAGCAGCGCGTTGACGCAATGGGCCGCCATGTCATCCGGGCGAGTCTGGTTGAACTTGCCACGGAAAGACTTGGCCAGGCCGGTTCGCACGCTATCGACGATCACTACTTCACGCATGGCATACCTCATTGTTGTTGTCGTTCAGGGGAGTGAATCGAGGATAAATCCACCGCCCTGCCGACCGCGACAATCATTCACCCCGCGTATGCAAACCCATGGTGCTCGCTCGCGACCAACATGAATGGAGCCTGACACGACGCTTACGACTTGCCAGAGAGCTACCCCTACTTGCGTTTCTTGTCGTGCTTGTCGGACTTTTCGAACGCCGCTTCCAGCGCCCGGTTGATGGTGCGCAGCACCTTGACCCGGGCCCAGCGCTTGTCGTTGGCCTCCACCAGGGTCCAGGGCGAGACCTCGGTGCTGGTGCGATCGACCATATCGCCCACGGCGGCACGGTAGTCGTCCCATTTTTCGCGGTTACGCCAATCGTCCTCGGTGATCTTGAAGCGCTTGAAGGGGATCTGCTCGCGCTCCTGGAAACGCTCCAACTGGGTCTGTTTATCGATAGCCAGCCAGAACTTCACGACGATCACATTGGACGCATCGATCTGCTCTTCGAAGTCATTGATTTCGCCATAGGCCCGCATCCAGTCAGCCGGTGTACAGAAACCTTCAATGCGCTCCACCAACACCCGGCCATACCAGGACCGGTCAAAGATGGTGAACTTGCCCCGCGCCGGAATGTGCCGCCAGAAACGCCACAGATAAGGTTGCGCACGCTCTTCCTCAGTCGGTGCGGCAATCGGCACGATGCTGTACTGCCGCGGATCGAGCGCCGCGGCCACCCGCCGGATCGCCCCGCCCTTGCCCGCCGCATCATTGCCCTCGAACACCGCGACCAAGGCGTGCTTGCGCATGCGTTTGTCACGCAGCAAGCCGGACAGCCGTGCCTGCTCGGTAATAAGTTGCTCTTCATAGTCTTTCTTGGTCAGTTGCTGGCTCATGTCCAAGGCATCCAGCAACCCGAGCCGGTCCACACTGGTGGTCAGTGGCGCGGCGCTGACCTTGTCCGGCTTGAGATTGGGCCGCTTGAGGGCGGCCTGCAGGCCAGCGAGCAGGATCTTGCCCACTGCCAGGCTGCGGTAATGAGGGTCGACGCCTTCGATAATGTGCCAGGGTGCATAGTCGCGGCTGGTGCGGCGGATCACCCGCTCGCCGTACTTCACGAACTTGTCGTAGGTCTGGGATTGCTGCCAGTCCAGGGGACTGATGCGCCAGCTGTGCAGCGGGTCGTCCTGCAGCAACTTGAGGCGGGCCTTCATTTGCTGCTTGGACAGGTGAAACCAGAACTTGAAGATCAGCGCGCCTTCGTTGCAGAGCATTTTCTCCAGGCGTTCCGCGCCATTGATCCCCTGGTCCAGCACCGCGTCCTTGAACAAGCCGTGAACCCGGCCTTGCAGCATCTGGCTGTACCAGTTGCCGAAGAACACCCCCATACGGCCCTTGGCCGGAAGCATGCGCCAATAGCGCCAGGCCGGTGGTCGCGCCAGCTCTTCGTCGGTTTGCTGGTCGAAGGTGCGCACTTCAATCAGCCGCGGGTCCATCCACTCGTTGAGCAATTTGACCGTTTCGCCCTTGCCGGCCCCTTCGATACCGTTGATCAGCACGATCACCGGAAAACGGTTCTGCTGCTGCAACTCGAACTGAGCTTCGAGCAAGGCTTCACGCAGCGCCGGTACTTCGGCCTCGTAGGTTTCTTTATCGATCGCGTGACCGATTTCGGCAGATTCGAACATGACTGGCTCCCATCCAAGATGGCCCAAGCCTAGCGGATTGACCGGCGGTTTGTGTGGGTAAAACGCGTAGAGCTGCCATAGATCAGTTCCCGTTGCCCTGATCCGCTAGAATGGCGGCCTTGCCAATGCTGAGCCCGCCATGAATCCTGTATTGCCCCACGCCCAGCTCGACTGGGACGACCAAGGCCGCCCGCGCTCGCGGGTGTTCGATGACGTGTATTTCTCCGACCAATCGGGCCTGGAAGAAACCCGCTATGTATTCATCGAACAAAACCGCCTGAGCGAACGTTTCGCCGCCCTGAGCGCCGGCGAAAAACTGGTGATTGGCGAGACGGGGTTCGGTACCGGGCTGAATTTCCTCTGCGCCTGGCAACTGTTTGAACAGCAGGCAGTGGCTGGCGCGCGCCTGCATTTCATCAGCGTCGAAAAATACCCGCTGAGCCCTGCCGATCTGCAGCGAGCCCTGGCCCTGTGGCCGGAACTCAAGCCCTTCGCCGAGCCCTTGCTGGCGCAGTACGTGGCCATCCACCAGGGTTTCCAGCGCCTGGTGCTGGACCATGGCCGCGTCACGCTGACGCTGCTGATTGGCGACGCCCTGGAGCAGTTGCCACAACTGGACGCGCAGGTCGACGCCTGGTTTCTCGACGGCTTTGCCCCGGCGAAGAATCCCGAGATGTGGACCGCCGAGCTGTTCGCCGAGCTGGCACGCCTGGCCGCCCCCGGCTCGACCATCAGTACCTTCACCAGCACCGGCTGGGTGCGGCGATTGCTCAACGCCGCGGGCTTCAAGATGCGCCGCACGCCGGGCATCGGCCACAAATGGGAGATCCTGCGCGGGGCGTTCGTCGCCTGGCCCGCAGAGACCCCGGCACCGCCAGCCGTCAAACCCTGGTTTGCCCGTCCGCCGCAGCGCCCCAGCGAACGCCACGCACTGGTGATCGGCGCCGGCCTGGCCGGTTGCGCCAGTGCCGCCAGCCTCGCTGCACGTGGCTGGCAGGTCAGCCTGCTGGAGCGGCACGCCGACCTGGCCCAGGAAGCCTCGGGCAATCCGCAAGGGGTGCTGTACCTGAAATTGTCGGCCCACGGCACCGCCCTTTCGCAAATGATCGTCAGCGGCTTCGGCCATACCCGGCGCCTGCTGGAACACTTGCAACGCGGCCATGACTGGGATGATTGCGGGGTCCTGCAACTGGCATTCGATGCCAAGGAAGCCGAGCGCCAGGCCAAGCTGACAGCGGCCTTTGCGACCGATCTGCTGCATCCACTGGATCGCCTCCAGGCCCAGGCCATCGCCGGCATCGACCTGGAACACGGCGGGCTTTTTTACCCCGAAGGCGGTTGGGTGCACCCGCCTGCCTTGTGCCGCTGGCAAGCGACCCACCCCCAGGTGCAACTGCTGGCCCACCGTGAAGTGCTGCAGTTGCGCAAGGTCGGCCCGCTCTGGCAAGCCTGGGACGGCGAGACCCTGCTGGCCAGCGCGCCGGTGGTGATCCTGGCGGGCGCGGCGCAGATCAAGCAGTTTGCGCAAAGTGCCGACTTGCCGCTCAAGCGTATTCGCGGGCAGATCACTCGTTTGGCCCAAACCCCACAGAGCCAGAGCCTCAGCACCGTGGTGTGCGCCGAAGGCTACGTCGCCCCGGCGCGCCTGGGCGAACACACCCTGGGCGCCAGCTTCGACTTCAAGAGCGACGACCTCACGCCCACCACCGCCGAACACCTGGGCAACCTGGACATGCTCAAGGACATCTCCCCCGACCTGGTCGAGCGCCTGCACATTGCCGAACTGGACCCGGAGCACCTCCAGGGACGCGCAGCCTTTCGCTGCACCAGCCCCGACTACCTGCCGATTGTCGGTCCGCTGGCCGACAGCCAGGCCTTCAACCAGGCCTATGGCGCGCTGGCCAAGGACGCCCGACAAGTACCGGACACTCCGTGCCCTTGGCTCGAAGGTCTATACGTCAATAGCGGCCATGGTTCCCGGGGGCTGATCACCGCACCACTGTCTGGCGAGCTGCTCGCCGCCTGGCTGGAAAATGAACCGCTGCCCCTGCCCCGCAGCGTCGCCGAAGCCTGCCACCCCAATCGATTTGCCTTGCGCCAGTTGATTCGCGGCAAAGCCTGAAGCCCGTCAGGCAACTTCTGCTTATAACCGATCGATCTAAAACTCACAGCACCGCATTAGGTCAGTTTCTGAGTACCCGCCACTTCTGGCGGGTTTGAGATTGCCCTCCCCAACGGAAAAACCGGTAAGGAATTTATGTGCGGATTAGCTGGCGAGTTACGTTTTGATCATCAACCGGCCGACCTGGCCGCCATCGAGCGAATCACCCATCACCTGGCGCCTCGTGGCCCCGACGCCTGGGGTTTTCACAGTCAGGGGCCGATCGCCCTGGGCCATCGGCGACTGAAAATCATGGACCTGTCGGACGGCTCGGCGCAGCCGATGGTCGACAGTCAACTGGGCCTGTCCCTGGCCTTCAACGGCGCGATCTACAACTTCCCCGAATTGCGCACCGAGCTGGAAAGCCTGGGTTATGCCTTCTATTCCGGCGGCGACACCGAAGTGCTGCTCAAGGGCTATCACGCCTGGGGCGCCGACCTGCTTCCTAAGCTCAACGGCATGTTTGCCTTCGCCATCTGGGAGCGCGACAGCCAACGCCTGTTCATCGCCCGCGACCGCCTCGGCGTGAAACCCCTGTACCTGTCGCGCACCGGCCAGCGCCTGCGCTTCGCCTCGACCTTGCCAGCCCTGCTCAAGGGCGGCGACATCAACCCGATCCTCGACCCGGTGGCGCTCAATCACTACCTCAACTTCCACGCCGTGGTCCCGGCCCCCCGCACCTTGCTGGCAGGCATCGAGAAACTGCCGCCGGCGACCTGGATGCGCATCGAGGCTGACGGCAGCACCGAACAGCACACCTGGTGGACGCTGCCCTACGGCCCCCGTGCCGACGAACAGAACCTGACCCTGGAAGACTGGCGCGACTGGGTGCTGCAGAGCACCCGCGAGGCGGTGGCGATTCGTCAGCGCGCGGCGGTGGATGTTGGCGTGCTGCTGTCCGGCGGCGTCGACTCCAGCCTGCTGGTGGGGCTGCTGCGCGAAGTGGGCGTGCAGGACCTGTCGACCTTCTCCATCGGTTTTCAGGACGCGGGCGGTGAACGGGGCGACGAGTTCCAGTACTCGGACCTGATCGCCAGGCACTACGGCACCCGCCATCACCAACTGCGCATCGACGAGAAGGAAATCATCGAACAACTGCCCGCCGCGTTCCGCGCGATGAGCGAGCCGATGGTCAGCCACGACTGCATCGCCTTTTACCTGCTGTCCCGGGAAGTGGCCAAGCACTGCAAAGTGGTGCAAAGCGGCCAGGGTGCGGATGAACTGTTTGCCGGTTACCACTGGTACCCGCAGGTCGATGGCGCCAGCGACCCCTATACCGCCTATCGCGAGGCCTTCTTCGACCGCAGCTACGACGACTACGCCGCCACCGTGCAACCGCAATGGCTGACCGACCATGATGCCGCCGGCGACTTTGTCCGAACCCATTTCGCCCAGCCCGGCGCCGTCGCGCCTGTGGATAAAGCGCTGCGCCTGGACAGCACGGTGATGCTGGTCGACGACCCGGTCAAGCGTGTGGATAACATGACCATGGCCTGGGGCCTGGAGGCGCGCACGCCGTTTCTCGACTACCGCCTGGTGGAATTGTCGGCGCGGGTCCCGGGTAAATTCAAACTGCCGGACGGCGGCAAGCAGGTGCTCAAGGAGGCCGCGCGCCTGGTGATCCCCAGTGAGGTGATCGACCGCAAGAAAGGTTATTTCCCGGTCCCCGGCCTCAAGCATTTGCAAGGCGCGACCCTGGACTGGGTGCGCGAACTGCTGCTGGATCCGAGCCAGGACCGCGGCCTGTTCAAGCCGGCCATGCTCGACCGCCTGCTGACCGACCCGCAAGGTCAGTTGACCCCATTGCGCGGCTCCAAGCTGTGGCAACTGGCAGCGCTGAACCTGTGGCTCAGCGAACAAGGAATCTGACTGATGAAACCTTACGCCACAGCGTTGAACCAGCGCTTGCTGCGCGGCCAGGCACCGTCCTATGAGCGCCTGCAAGCGCGCTTCGCCGAAGACGGCAGCGACGCTGGCGAGCCGATTGCCGTGCATTGCGGCTGGGGCCGCTTGCTGATCGGCCATACCTTCCCCGACGCGGCGAGCCTGGCCGGGGAACTGGCCCATGAAGAACCGGGCGAGCGTGACATTGCGCTGTACGTGGCCGCGCCCCAGCAAGTGTTGGGGCTGGAGCCGGCCCAGCTGTTTCTCGACCCTTCCGACACCCTGCGCCTGTGGTTCAGCGACTACCGCCAGGCGACCCGGGTCTTTCGCGGGTTTCGCATCCGCCGGGCACAAAGCGACACCGACTGGCAGGCCATCAACCAGTTGTACCTGGCCCGCTCCATGCTGCCCATCGATCCGCAGCGCCTGACGCCCCGGCATCAAGGTGGCCCGGTCTACTGGCTGGCCGAAGATGAAGACAGCGGCGCGGTGATCGGCAGCGTCATGGGCCTCAACCATGACAAGGCCTTTGCGGACCCGGAACACGGTAGCAGCCTGTGGTGCCTGGCGGTCGACCCGCAGTGCACACGGCCCGGGGTTGGCGAAGTGCTGGTACGCCACTTGATCGAACACTTCATGAGCCGTGGCCTGAGCTACCTCGACCTCTCGGTACTGCACGACAACCGTCAGGCCAAGCAGCTCTACACCAAGCTGGGGTTCCGCACGCTGTCCACCTTCGCTATCAAGCGCAAGAACGGCATCAATCAGGCACTGTTTCTCGGCCCCGGTCCCCAGGCCGAGTTCAATCCCTATGCGCGGATCATCGTCGATGAAGCCCATCGGCGCGGCATCGATGTGCAAGTCGACGATGCCCAGGCCGGCATGTTCACCCTCAGCCATGGCGGACGCCGGGTGCGCTGCCGGGAATCCCTCAGCGACCTGACCAGTGCCATCAGCATGAGCCTGTGCCAGGACAAGAGCCTGACCCACAAAGTGCTCAAGGCGGCCGGGCTGAATCTGCCGGCCCAGCAACTGGCGGGCAACGCCGACGACAACCTGGCGTTTCTCGACGAACACCAACGGGTGGTGGTCAAACCCCTGGACGGTGAACAGGGCCAAGGCGTGGCGGTGGATCTGCAAAGCATCGACGAGCTGCAACAGGCCATCGACGACGCCCGCCGCTTCGACTCCCGGGTGTTGCTGGAAAGTTTCCACCAAGGCCTGGACCTGCGCATTCTGGTGATCGGCTTCGAGGTGGTGGCGGCCGCCATCCGCCGTCCGGCGCAAATCATCGGCGATGGCCAGCATACGATCGACGCCTTGATCCAGGCCCAGAGCCGGCGCCGGCAGGCCGCCACCGACGGCGAAAGCAAAATCCCCCTGGACCACGAAACCGAGCGCACGCTGCAAGCCGCCGGTTACACCTACAGCAGCATCCTGCCCGCAGGCGAGCGCCTGTGTGTGCGGCGTACGGCCAACCTGCACACCGGCGGCACCCTGGAAGATGTCACCGAGGTGCTGCATCCCACCCTGGTCGATGCTGCCGTGCGCGCGGCGCGGGCACTGGATATCCCGGTGGTGGGCCTGGACCTGATGGTGCCGGCCGCCGATCAGCCGGACTACGTGTTCATTGAAGCCAACGAACGTGCCGGGCTGGCCAACCATGAACCACAACCGGTGGCCGAGCGGTTTGTGGATCTGTTGTTTCCCCATAGCTGAACGCCGCGAGCGGCAAGCTACGACAGACCGTGCTTGCCGCTCGCCGTACGCCCACTTCAAGGAATTCCCATGACCCGCAAAATTCCCGAGCCAGATCTCGCCTACCTGCAGAAAGTCCTCCTGGAAATGCTCGCTATTCCCAGCCCGACTGGCTTCACCGATACCATCGTGCGCTACGTCGCCGAGCGTCTTGAAGAGCTGGGCATCCCCTTTGAGCTGACCCGCCGTGGCACCATCCGCGCCACCCTCAAGGGCCAGAAAAACAGCCCCGATCGCGCCGTCTCCGCCCACCTGGACACCATCGGTGCCAGCGTGCGCGCGGTAAAAGACAACGGCCGCCTGACCCTCGCCCCGGTGGGCTGCTGGTCCAGTCGTTTTGCCGAAGGCAGCCGCGTCAGCCTGTTCACCGACAATGGCGTGATCCGTGGCAGCGTGCTGCCGTTAATGGCCTCAGGGCATGCGTTCAACACCGCGGTCGATGAACTGCCGGTCAGTTGGGACCACGTCGAGTTGCGCCTTGACGCCTACTGCGCCACCCGGGCCGATTGCGATTCGCTGGGCGTGAGCATCGGCGATTTTGTCGCCTTCGATCCCTTGCCGGAGTTCACCGAGAGCGGCCACATCAGCGCCCGGCACCTGGACGACAAGGCCGGGGTGGCCGCGCTGCTGGCCGCACTCAAAGCCATTGTCGACAGCGGCGAACCCTTGATGATCGACTGTCATCCGCTGTTCACCATCACCGAGGAAACCGGCAGTGGCGCGGCGGCGGCATTGCCCTGGGATGTCAGTGAGTTTGTCGGCATCGACATTGCGCCGGTCGCCCCGGGCCAGCACTCCAGCGAGCACGCGGTCAGCGTGGCGATGCAGGATTCCGGGGGGCCTTACGACTACCACCTCTCGCGCCACCTGTTGCGGCTGGCCAGCGAGCACGAATTGCCGGTGCGCCGTGACCTGTTCCGCTATTACTTCAGCGACGCCCACTCGGCCGTCACCGCCGGCCATGACATCCGCACCGCCCTGCTGGCATTCGGTTGCGACGCCACCCACGGCTACGAGCGCACCCACATCGACAGTCTCGCCGCGTTGAGCCGATTGCTGGGGGCCTACATCCTCAGCCCGCCGGTGTTTGCCAGCGACGCCCAACCGGCCAAAGGTTCACTGGATCGCTTCAGTCATCAGCTGGAACACGATGCACAAATGGAAAGCGATACCCGCGTGCCCTCGGTGGACAGCCTGGTAGGACAACGTTCGTCCTAGGATTTGGGTGACTTTGCACTGGTCCTGCTGCTTGAAGCGCCGTAGGATCGGCGCATTGATGACCGAGGTAACCATGCTGATTCCCCACGACCAACTTGAAGTCGACACCCTGACCCGCCTGATCGAAGACTTCGTCACCCGCGACGGCACCGACAACGGCGACGACACGCCGCTGCAGACCCGAGTGCTACGGGTGCGCAATGCCCTGAGCAAAGGCCAGGCCCTGATCGTCTTCGACCCCGAGAGCGAGCAATGCCAACTGATGCTCAAGCACGATGTGCCCAAGCACCTGTTCGACTGAGCCTCAGTCGCGCCTGTCCCGCAGGCGCTTGGACTGGATGCGTTCGTAGACTTCACAACGGTGGACATTGACGTGCCGCGGGGCTTCAACGCCGAACCGCACGTTGCCACCGCTGATGTCGAGAACACGCACCGTGATGGTGTCGCCAATGGAGATCAATTCACCGACAACGCGGCTGAGTACAAGCATGGCTCTGGTCCTTGAGATTACCGAGCCCTGAAGATGGCCGGCGAACGCCGGACCTTCAAGACAGCGCCAGGAAAACAGCCCGCTCCTACACGCCAGATCGATTTACCCTACAGACTTCCCCTGCAGTACCCGCCAATTGACTCAGGACGAGGTAAAGCGTGGGCCAAACAGAATAATGCTCGCCCCGAGCACGCACAGGGCCACTCCCAACCAGTCCGAACTCAGCGGGCGAACCCGCTCGACCAGGCCCAGCCAGGCGATCGAGGCCACGATGTAGATCCCGCCGTAAGCGGCATAAGCACGCCCGGCATAGGTCGCCTCGACCTTGGTCAACAGCAGGGCAAACAGCGTCAGGCTGAGCAGCGCCGGGACCATCCACCAGGCGCTTTTGCCCTGGCGCAGCCACATCCAGAAGGCGTAGCAACCGGCGATTTCAAACAGCGCCGCGAGGAAGAACCACAGGTAATTGAGCATGGGCACATCTCGTCAGGGTTGCCAGAATGCGGCAACCCTAACCATCGTGCCCCCAAGCCGCAAGTTCAGCCGGCGTTCTGCCGGGTCTTGGCGCGCATCTTGTCGGCCATGACGGTCATTTCGTTGTAGAGCAATTGCGGGTTCTTCTGCTTCAACGCCCAGGCCATGCGCCCCTGTTCATGGGGCAGGATCATGAACTCGCCCGCCGCAACGTGCTGGTAGATGTAGTCGGCGATATCGCTGGCGGTGATCGGCGAGCTTTCCAGCAACTTGCCGACCTGGGCCTTCATGGCCGGGGTCGGGCCACGGAATGAATCGAGCAGGTTGGTCTGGAAGAACGACGGGCAGACCACGTGCACGCCGATCTCCTGCTGCGCCAATTCGATCAGCAGGCTCTCGGACAGTGCCACCACACCGGCCTTGGCCACGTTGTAGTTGCTCATGGCCGGCCCCTGCATCAGTGCCGCCATCGACGCGATGTTGATGATCTTGCCCTTGCTTTGCTCCAGGAGCGGCAGGAAGGCCTTGCAGCCCTTGACCACGCCCATCAGGTTGATCGCAATCTGCCAATCCCAGTCTTCCAGCGACAGCTCGCTGAAGAAGCCACCGGAGGCGACCCCGGCGTTGTTGACGATCACGTCGATGCCACCGAACTTGACCTCACAGGCTTGGGCAAAGGCCGTCAACTGGCTGTAGTCGCGCACATCACAGCGCTGCACAAAGCCGTCGCCGCCGGCTTCGCGAACCAGCTTGAGGGTTTCCTGCAGGCCGGGTTCACTGACGTCCGACAAGGCCAACTGCCAACCTTCACGCGCCCAGCGCAGGGCGATTTCGCGACCCAGGCCGGACCCGGCGCCAGTGATCATCATGCGATTTTGCATAGGAAGTTGCCTTGTTGTTCTGGGAAAGATGCTCGCAGTGTAGCGAAGGAATTTCCTACACCCATGACCATCAAAGCGCTGAATGCCCCAGGCAAACCCAACCACAGCGCCGCGCCCTCGCGGGGGGGTGATAAAGGAAATAAGCCGGCAAGCCAATAGCAATAAAGAAACATTGAATTTTCTCGCGCCCGCCACAGTCGGAAACAGTAAGCCGCTCGGAGTTACTGCAGTCGGGCCTGTTATTCAACCAATGCGTCGTTCAATAACTCTCCAATAAGGAATTCGACATGGGCACGATTCTTCTGGTTATTCTGATTTTGCTGTTGATCGGTGGTCTGCCGGTATTCCCCCACTCCAAAAGTTGGGGCTATGGGCCATCCGGGGTGATTGGCGTAGTGGTCGTGGTATTGCTGGTATTGCTACTGCTCGGTAGGATCTGAGGCACAACTTACAGGCAAAAAAAAGAGGCCCGAACGGGCTAATGCCAGTCAGTTAAGCTGACTGGCATTTTTATTTTTGATCGGGTACTTCGGCGATTTCAGCCGAATCGCCCGAGGATAAACGCGCTCCTCCTGTCGATGAGGCAGGACGTAGTGGATAGCTGAAGCATGAAGCTCGGCCAGGTATTTGGGGATGTTCCCGGAACGATCAGCCGAGACACTGTTGATAAATCCGAGAATCGCCCAAGTGCAGGCGGTAAAGCTCATTTCGCACGGGTAAATACCGGGGCAGTGGCGACTCATTTCCACCATCTGATAGCGCAACAAGTTGTAGCCCAACAACACTCCCCATAATTCCTGCTCGATCATCTCGGGCGTTTTACTGCGCAACGTATAGCTGCTGTTGAGCAGCGTCTGTTTCATTTCCCGAAAGCCTAATTCGATCTCCCATCGCTGACTGTACAGTTCAACGATTTCGTCGGACGGGAAGCGCAGCGGGTCGGCCATTGAGGTCAGGATCTGACACACCTTTCCCTTGACGGTTTTGCTCAGCAGTCGCGCGGTCAGGCGCTCCGGCAGCCCCGGCCATTGTTTGCGGGCCTGTGGCGAAGTGCTTAACGAGACCACTGCATCCTGACGGCCCAAACGCTGAATCACTTCGTACTGCGCACCTTTGCGCAGTGGCATCAGCCAATGACGCTCGGTGCCTGCTTGCTGCCATTGGTGCAGTAAACCCAAGGAGTAGAAGCCTCGATCAAACAGCGTCAGCGAGTGATCCGGTGTGGTTTCGATCAGTTGCTCCGCCAGTTTCATTTCGTTGCTGCGATAGCCGTCAAACGCGCTGCCGATCAGTAAGTGACTGGTCAATTCCATTTGGCAAACCATGCGAACCTGAGGGAAACCAGTATCACCATGCTGGTTGCTGGCAGAGTCGTAACGCGCACGGTTTTGCGGTGTGTCGGGCGTACGCCAGACGAGGCCGTCGACACCCAGCAAGCGCAAACCGGCCCAAGTCGGATGACCGGCCGCCTCATGCCAGCTTTTCTGAGTCAGATGGAAGACTTGTCGTACAGCTTCGCTGCCCAATCTCTGACGAGCTTGGACTACGGCGCTGGGCGCCACCAACGGGCGCTGGCCTGGCAGCATGATGTTCATGCGGCTGACCACATCCCAGGCCGACATGCGCCGAAAAAAGGCCATGGAGATCACGCACCAAAGCATCATTTCCAGCGGTAAACGCCGCTTACGCAGGGTTGCTACGCCTGCCTGCTCAAGTGCCTGCTCGACCAAAGAGGGGTCGAGTAAGGAATCCAATCCCTCGATGGCGTTGGGGGTGGAGGCGATGTTGTGGGTCAGTTCCAGTGCCCGAGCGAGACGCATAAAAAATCCGATGCCAGTACAGGCATCGGATTTTGATTTCTTGCGGCCAAAGGTCAAGCGGGACGGCTTAACTGATCGGCATTACCCAAACGGGCCTCTTTTTTATTGCGCCAGGTGTTACTCCGGCGTGCCGTCGACCACACCAGCGGTGTTATCGATCAGGCTTTTGGTTGCCGTCTGCAGGAAGGCTTCCAGTTTCTGCTTCATCTCGGCGGTGCCCGGGGCATCCGGCACGATCTCGGCACGTGGATTGGCGCCCAGTTGGTACTGGTACATTTTCGGCGCCATGTCCTTCTCCTTCGGCAACACCAGGATCTGGTCCTGGGTGATGATCGCCGTGGTCTGCTCGCTACCCGAAGGTTTGATCACACCGAAGCCGGTGTCGCCCTGCGGCAGGTTGAGCAGGTCACGCCCCCAGCACTGGTGACGCACTTCGCCACCCAGGCGACCCATGATGGTCGGCACGATGTCGACCTGAGTCCCCACGGTGTGGTTCAGGGTACCGAACTTCTCCTGGATACCTGGCGCGATCATCAGCATCGGCACGTTGAAGCGGCCCAGGTCCATTTCGGTGATCTGGCGCTCGTTGCCAAATCCATGGTCGCCAACGATGACAAACAGGGTTTCCTTGAAGTACGGCTCCTTGCGGGCCTTCTCGAAGAACTGCCCCAGCGCCCAGTCGGAGTAGCGCATGGCGGTCAAGTGTTCGTTGAGGCTGCCACGACCGGTGACCGGCTCCACCGGCAACGGGGTCGGCAAGGCGTACGGGGTGTGGTTGGACAGGGTTTGCAGCAAGGCATAGAACGGCTTGCCGTTTTCACGCGCCTTGAGCTCCACCAGGCCACGGTCGAACATGTCCTGGTCGGACACGCCCCAGGTCGGGTCGGAGAACACTGGGTTGACGAAGTCGTTGCGGCCGACAAAGTTGGTCATGCCCTGGTTGCTGAAGAAGCCCGACTGGTTATCCCAGGCAAAGTCACCGTTGTAGACATACACGTCATCGAACTTGCGCGCACTGAGCAACTGCGGCAGGCCCGACAGCTTGTGGCTGCCTTCCGGGGTCTGCATCAGGTATTCGAAGCCCGGCAGGTTGGGGAAGCACGCCATGGTGGCGAACATGCCTTGGTGGGTGTGGGTGCCGTTGGAGAAGAAGCGGTCGAACAGCAGGCCTTCCTGGGACAGTTTGTCCAGGTACGGCGTGATGTTGCCCGGCGCGCCCAGCGCACCGACCGAGTGACCGGCCATGCTTTCCATCAGGATCACGACGACGTTCTTGATCGGCAGGGTCTTGTCGGCAGGCGGCAGGAAATCCCGGCGCACGGCAGCGCTGTCGGCATCCACCAGCTTCTCGTCCGGCATTACCAGCATGTCGCGCACGATCTGCTGCGCCTCAGGCTGCGGCAGGGTGGCTTTCCAGATGTTGTCACGGTCTTCGGACATACGGCTTTTCGCCGCAGCGACCAGTTGCAGGGTGCCGTTGAGGCCCAACTGGTTGGCGAAGTTGGAGTCGGTGGTGTACACGTCGCCCCAGCGCATTGGCGGGCCCTGACGCAGAGTGCCACGGGCCGCCGCGACACAGATCAGCAGGCAGACCATGAACACCGCGGTGCGGGTGTACCACGGCGCCACCTGACGGGTGCCGACGTTGCCGCCGCTGAACGGGCCGCGCGGACGGGTGGCACGGTCAGCACCCTTGAACGCCAGGCTCAGCAGCCAGGTGCCGACAACCCACGCCAGCAGGTAGCGCACCACCGGGAACCCGTACCAGAGCATGCTCATCACGGTCTTCGGGTCTTCCTTCACGTACTGGAAGACCAGGCCGTTGAGGCGCTGGTGGAACTCGCGGTAGAAGTCCATCTCCATCAGGCCGAGGAACAGCGCGATGCTCGAGACCACCGTCAGCCACAACCGGAACAGGCCACGGGCCGCCATCGCCCGTACGCTGAACAGCGACAGCAACAGCGGGATGCTGAGGTAGATCACCAGACGCAGGTCGAAACGCAGGCCATTGGCGAAAGCTTCGAGGAACGTCGAAGCCGGTGTGTCAAGAATCATCTCCCGGTTGTACACCAGCAACGCCAGGCGCAGCAGGGAGAGCATCACCATCATGACCAGGGCGCAGAGTAGCGTGTACGCCAGATGGGATTTGACGGTCGGTTGCAGCAAGCGATTCGAAGCTCGCTGCTGATTCAGGGCGTCCGTGTTTGCCATGTCGTTTTAGGACCCATTGGAAGTTGAAGTTACAAGAAGTAGCGGCGCCCAGGTCTTCTTATTGCCATGCCTTGCGGAAAATGGCCGGGACCCTGCGCGGAGCACAAATGTTGCACGATCACCCACGGCATTGCCATTGATTACTCGCAAGCACAGGCGGGACGAGAGCCGGGGATGAAAATCAAGCGGGCGAATTGTCTTGGAGCGGTTGTGAAAATTTCGTGCAAAGCATATCTGGAAACACAAAATAGGTACTACGAGCTAACCTGGTCCTGCAGCAGCTGCCGAAGGCTGCGTTGGGTTGCGCAGCCTTCGGCGGTAGTGCCAAGTTGAATGAACGTCCTGCGGCCGTTGACGCCGCCTCGCGCTGCTCGACAGTTGCTACGGTCGTTGAGGGGGGCTATAGGCGCACGTTGCCCCGGGGGCCGGCGATGGCCCAGATGATCAGGCCCAGTACCGGCAGCAGCAGGATCAGCAGTATCCAGACGATTTTCATCCCGGTTTGCGCGCCGCTCTTGAGCACGTTGATGATCGCCCAGATATCCAGCGCCAGGATAATCAGGCCAACCAGGCCGTTAAAGGTGGAACCCATGGTGTTGCTCCCAATAGAAGGCATTCCCCCCTTAGGATAGCCGGCTCCCGGGAGGGTTCCGTTTTATTGCTGCGAGTTAGACGTGCACGGCTACCTTCAGTGCTTCCAGGGACGGCGCCGCATTGATCCCGACCTCGGCACACAACTCCAGGACCCGCGCCACGTCGTTGCCGTACACCAGCACGAGCTGGATCTCATCGTCGAGCAATTGGCTGAAGTTGAGCAGCGTGTAACCGCCGTTCTCCGGGTTCATGCTGCCCATCTGGATCTGGATCCGGTTGAGCGCGGTCAGCGCCTCGGTCTTGGCCAGTTGCTTGGGCTTGATGTTGAACGCCACGCCGGGGCCGAACGAGGCAACGATCTGCTCGAACAGGTCCATGTAAGTGTCGGCCTGGAACAGCACGGTGTCCGGCAGGCTGCCGACCACCACCCACTCACCCAACGCAATCGGGAACGTGTCGTCGTAGTTGATGTCCGGGTTGGCCGCCAGGAAGGCCTCGGGGTCGGCGTACGCCTGCGCCGCCTCATCGGCGATCTGCACGATTTGCGCGTCGCTCATGCAGCCGGAGCTGATTTTACTGATGAGTTCGATGAGTGCGGCTTTCATGGCAGATCCTGTAGCGAGGGAGATTTTCGGCCGCGAAGGATAGCGTATTTACCGGTAATTATTCAGCGAAGCTTGCGACCCCACCCCGTTATCAAGCGAGGATCTTCTCCAACTGCGCCGTAGTATCCGCCGCGCCCATGGTCTTGGCCGCGTCCAGCGCGGTGATGCCATTGGCGTCCTTGGCCTTGGGATCGGCGCCCTTGCCAATCAGGTAGTCGACGATGGCTGTGCGGTTGAACATCGCGGCCATCATCAACGCGGTCCGGCCATCAAAGGACGAACCTTCGATCTGCGCCCCGCCGTCGACCAGTGCCGTCACCACCGCCAGGTCACCCTTGAACGCCGCCCCGGCAATCGGGCTTTGGCCGTTGTCGTTGCGAATCTGCGGATCGGCCTTATGTTCCAGCAGCACTTTCACCGCATCGACATGCCCGTGGTAAGCCGCCAGCATCAACAGGGTATCGCCCTTGTGATTGCGCAGATTCGGCGGCAAGCCCTTGCTCAACAGCGCCGCGAGCATGGCTGCATCGCCTTCACGGGCCTTGTTGAAAACCTGCTCGGCAAAGTCCGCGGCTTCTTCCGGGGTCATCTGGCGGGGTTGGTCTGACATTGGTGACTCCACATTCGGTCAATCGATAAGCCGCTAGTGTCCGCAAGCGGCCTGCCCCCTGTCACCCCTTTTTTCTCTCACGCCACCATAGCCACAATCAATAACGGAACTTGCCGCCGTGGATATCCGCCAGTACCTGCTCGGTGATCTGCACGTAGGTGTCGGAACCCGGCAGCCAGGCGTAGATCGGATCGTCGCCGGTCTTGCCGGGGTCGAAGGCTTCGTCCTTGAGGCGGGTCTTCTGGTACTTGAAGGTCCCGGTGGTTTCCATTTTGACTTTTACCCGCAGGAACAGCGGCACCGCGTAGGCCGGCATCTGCTCGCGGGCAAAACTCAGCAGCTCAGTGAAATCCAGGGTCGCCAGGGATTCGGCCGGGGTGATCGCCGCCATGCCTGCACGCCCGTTGGTGTTGCTGATCTCCACGCCATAGGCCACCGCCTCGGCGATATGCGGGTGCTGCAGCAGGATGTTCTCGACCTCGGTGGTGGAGACGTTCTCGCCCTTCCAGCGATAGGTGTCGCCCAGCCGGTCAACGAACTGGGCGTGACCAAAACCGATATTGCGCAGCAAGTCACCGGTATTGAAGTAACGGTCACCCTTTTCGAACACATCGTGCAGCACCACTTTTTCGGTCTTTTGCGGGTCGGTGTAGCCGTCCAGCGGTGCCTTGTCGTCGATCTTCGCCAGTAACAGGCCTTGCCGGCCCTTGCCGACTTTCTGCATGAAGCCGGCGCTGTTGCGTAGCGGCGCTCCACTGTCATGGGCGTACTCGACCAGTTCCCAGGACATCAACGAAAAACCGATGGTGTTGTCGAAGTTGAGGATGTTGCTGAAACCTATGTTGCCGTCACTGGCGGCGTACAGCTCACAGATATGGTTGACCGCAAAACGCTCCTTGAACTCGCTCCACACGCCGGGACGCAAACCGTTGCCAATCATCTTCACGACCGCTTGATCCCGGTCGTTGGTGGCCGGCGGCTGGTCGATCAGGTAGCGGCACAACTCGCCCACGTAACCGATGGTCGTGGCCTGGTACTTGCGCACATCGTTCCAGAACTGGCTGGCGCTGAACTTGCGTCTGATGGCGAACCCCGAGGCACCGCAGATGGCTGAGCCCCAGCACACACACAGCCCCGTGGCGTGGTACAGCGGCAAGGTGCAATAGACGACGTCGTCCGGGCTCATATCCAGGGCGATCATGCCGAAGCTGGCGCTGCTGCGCATCCAGCGCCCGTGCTTGAAGACCCCGGCCTTGGGCAACCCGGTGGTGCCGGAGGTATAGATGTAAAAGCACGGGTCGTCGAGAAACACCTGCTGGCTGCTGGGCGGGTTGTCACTGGCGCAATCGACACACTCGGCCATCAGGTTGCGCAAGCCCTCTGGCGCCTCACCGCTTTGCCGCGAGCAATCCTGGTCGGCCACCCACCAGGTGCGGGTTTCGTCGATGGCCACCTGCTGGCGAATCGCCGAATAGGCCTGGACCAACTCCCCGCCGACGACGATGGCCGCCGGCTTCACCAGGTTGACACTGTGCAACAGCGCTTGCTGGGTTTGCGAAGTATTGAGCATGGCGCTGATGGCGCCGACCTTGGCCACCGCCAGCACCGTCACCAGCAGTTCCGGACGGTTCTCGATGAACACCCCGACCACGTCGCCCTTGCCGATGCCCTGGGCCAACAGGTGATGAGCGATACGGTTGGCCCACTGGTTGACCTGTGCATAAGTCAACGACACGCTGCCGTGCAGCAAGGCGGGGCCATCAGGGTTACGAACTGTCGCCTGTTCGAAGGTGAACGCCAGGCCACAAGGCTGGTCCGGCTGTTTGACATTGGCTAGCTTGAGGCCCTTGGCCACCCGGGGCAGGGCTTTGATGATCGACGGCAACTTACGGAGCATCATGCTCCAGGTAATCGTGTCGTGGTGCGTGCTGCTCATGGTTGCTCCCGTTCGGCCCTCTGCGGCGGGCCGGTATTGTTATTGTCGGGCGAACATGCAATCGAGGTGTTCGGGCAACTTCATCCCTGTATGAGACACAACGGAAAACCTCTGCTTAACGGCAAAAAAGTACGCCAGGGGTTCTGTCGCTGTACACGCGGTTTTTGAAATGTTTTGTATCCGGCCCTCGCCCACTGCCGGGGCCGCCCAGCGCGCTCGCCCACGGCGGCACACTCTCGCAAAATGCAGGATGCACGATGGCCATTCATGCAGAATGCACGAATCCGAAAAATTCACTTTATCGTATGTGCTTGATTTATAAGTGATTTTTAAAAAAACAATACTGGCACAATCGCTGCAACTACCCCTCCATGCTTGCCATTCATGTGCACACGGAGCTGATAGACATGAGCCTGATCCAAGAAAAATTCACTTCCTTGTTCTCCAACTTCGACGTCACCACCCAGGCACGCCCGGATGGCGGCATTCTGCTGACCTTGCGCAGCAGCGAAGGCAAAGTCTTCAAGCGCTCGATTTCCTACGCCCAATTGCATGCTGGCGATCAACTGTCCTGGGTGATCAGCGCAATTCGTCGCGACCTGGCAGAACAGGCCAGTGAGTTGCCACAAATTTCCATGCTGCAGAGCCAACAACGCTTTGCCCTGCCGACCTATCACTCAATGTGATCGAGCGGGTTCGTTGCCAGACATCCCTGGGCCACCTGACACACCGTCAGGTGGCCCTTTTTTTCAGCGCAACATGCCGCGTTTGGCCGCCTCCCCCACCGCTTGCGCACGATTGCTGACCTGCAGCTTGGCGTAGATATTGGCCAGGTGATATTTCACCGTGGCCTGGGAAATCGAGCGGATCACACTGATTTCCCACACGGTCTTGCCGCGCTTGGCCCAGTGCAGGATCTCCAACTCCTTCTCGCTCAGCGGCTTGCCTGCCCGATCCGGACGCCGGCGCTTGACTGGCTTGCTCCCCGGCCCGGCGTCGCCCGTTGCACTGTCCATTACCTTTCTCCTGGTGATCGTCCATGCCCTGCGCTCGGACGGCGATCGTCCGGGCCAGTGGTTGGGTGTCAGAAAGAAAGAGTTACATAGAGGGCGGATTAAACAAGCGCATCAACGCTGAATCAGTCTTCACTGACTCAGCAATAGGCAACGTCCTACGCACAGTGCAAGGAAGGCCCGGATGGCGCACTGCGCCAGCGTTTAATCGCCTGTAGCGCATCCGGTCGGCTGTTTAATCTTCCAGCCGTGGGAAGTGCCCGGCGATGCCACCTGGGGTGATGCGGGCCCGTGGTTCCAGGGCATTGCTGAACAGGCCGATGGCCACGAAGTGCGGTCGCTCGCCCCCATCGAACCAGTGCCGGGTACCGGCAGGCACCAGGATCAGGTCGTTTTTCTCGCAGAGTACGGCGTACACATAATCGTCGATGTGCAGATTGAACTGGCCGCGTCCGGCGACAAAGAACCGTACCAGGTCCTCGTCAAAGTGCTGTTCTTCGAAAAGCCCGGCATGGGGTTCGGCGTGGGGTGACTGTTCGCTGCTGACACTGGTGACTTGCACCCCCAGGTAACCGCGCGCGGTCATCAACTGGTCGATCGGCCCTTGATAGGCGGCCACCAACTCTTCATCGCTGGCGCCCGGTTGCAGCTTCGCCGTCGCTTGCCAACGGTCGAACCTGACCCCCTGTTCTGCCAGGGTCGCGGTGATGTCGTCGAAGTGGGTCAGGACCTTGTTCGGCAGGTCCGGGCTTGAAACGTGGTAAACCGACAGGCTGCTCATTTCGGCAACTCCTCTTGCATGCGTGAGGCAATGATAACGGCTGCAGCCAGCGCGGCGAGGCTTGCAATACTAAAGGTGAAGGTGGCGCCCAGGGCATTCCAGCTGTAGCCGGCGTACAACGCCCCCAGCGCCCCCCCGGTGCCGGCCAGTGCCGCGTAGAGCGCCTGGCCCTGACCCTGCTGGCGCGGGCCGAAACTGCGCTGGACAAAATGAATGGCCGCGGCGTGAAAACTGCCAAACGTGGCCGCGTGCAGGACCTGCGCGAACAGCAGCACCCAGAGAAACTCGGCGAACGAGCCCAGCAGCAGCCAGCGCAACGCGGCCAGCAGGAAGCTGGCCAGCAGCACCCGGCGCACCGAAAACCGCGCCAGGATCCGGCTCATGAACAGGAACATCAAGACTTCCGCGACCACGCCCACGGCCCAGAGCATGCCGATCACTCCACGGCTGTAGCCCAGGCGCTCCAGGTGCAGGGTCAGGAAGGTGTAGTACGGCCCGTGGCTGAGCTGCATCAGGCCCACGCAGGCATAAAATGCCAGTACCCCCGGGCTGCGCAATTGCTTGACGAAGCCCTCCCCCGCCAGCCGGCTGCCAGGCGCTGGCTGGGCGTTGGGCACCCACAGGCTGCTGATGATGATCCCGGCCATGATCACCACCAGGGTTACCGGGTAGATGTCCAGGCTCAACCATTCGAACAGCCGCCCCAGTGCAACCACCGCGATAATGAAGCCAATCGAACCCCACAAGCGGATCTGGCTGTAGCGCGACGCCTGGCCTTGCAGGTGCGCGAGGGTGATCACTTCGAACTGGGGCAGCACGGCGTGCCAGAAAAAAGCGTGCAGGGCCATGACCATGGCCAGCCAGGCGTAGCTTTTGCTGACGAAGATCAGGCAGAACGTCAGCAGCGTACAGACCGCGCCAAAACGCACGATGGCCAGCCGCCGGCCCGTGTAGTCACCCAGCCAGCCCCAGATATTGGGCGCGACGCAGCGCATCAGCATGGGGATCGCCACCAGCTCGCCGATGCGCGCAGGCGAAAACCCCAGGTGGTCGAAGTACAGCGCCAGGAAAGGCGCTGTCGAACCGAGCAAGGCGAAATAGAACAGATAAAAGCTGGAAAGCCGCCAGTACGGGAGCGCCGCCACGGCCATCAGACCGCGGCGACGTCAGGGCCGGGCTTCACAGCTGGCCCAACACCGGGGTACTGACGCGCACGTCGGCGTTTTGCCCGCGATGGCGCAGCAGATGGTCCATCAACACAATGGCCATCATCGCTTCGGCAATCGGCGTGGCACGGATGCCGACGCACGGGTCGTGGCGGCCCTTGGTGATCACGTCCACCGGGTTGCCGTGGACATCGATCGAACGGCCCGGGGTGGTGATGCTCGACGTTGGCTTGAGCGCCAGGTGGGCGACGATCGGCTGGCCGGAAGAAATGCCCCCGAGGATGCCGCCAGCGTTGTTGCTGAGGAAACCTTGTGGGGTCAGCTCGTCGCGGTGTTCGGTGCCGCGCTGGGCGACACTGGCGAACCCGGCGCCGATTTCCACGCCCTTGACCGCGTTGATGCTCATCAGCGCATGGGCCAGCTCGGCATCGAGGCGGTCGAAGATCGGCTCACCCAGGCCCGGCTTCACGCCTTCGGCGACCACGGTGATCTTGGCGCCGACCGAATCCTGGTCACGGCGCAGCTGATCCATGTAGGCCTCGAGCTCCGGCACCTTGTCCGGGTCGGCGCTGAAGAACGCGTTCTGCTCCACCGACTCCCAGCTCTTGAACGGGATTTCGATCGGGCCCAACTGGCTCATGTAGCCGCGAATCACGATGCCCTGGGTGGCCAGGTACTTTTTCGCAATCGCCCCGGCCGCCACGCGCATGGCGGTTTCGCGCGCGGAACTGCGACCGCCGCCGCGGTAATCGCGTTCGCCGTATTTGTGGTGGTAGGTGTAGTCGGCGTGGGCCGGGCGGAACAGATCCTTGATCGCCGAGTAGTCCTTGGACTTCTGGTCGGTATTGCGGATCAGCAGGCCAATGGCGCAGCCAGTGGTACGGCCTTCGAACACGCCGGAGAGGATTTCCACCTCGTCGGCTTCCTGGCGCTGGGTGGTGTGGCGGCTGGTGCCTGGCTTGCGTCGGTCGAGATCGCGCTGCAGGTCGTCCAGGGACAACTCAAGACCCGGCGGGCAGCCGTCGACAATGGCGACCAACGCCGGACCATGGCTTTCGCCCGCGGTGGTGACAGTGAACAGCTTGCCGTAGGTATTGCCGGACATGCAGGGCGCTCCGTGAAATCGCTGAACTAAGTGCGCGCCAGTATACGCAGGCTCACTCAGTAGTTCATCCTCGAACCTTATGGGTGCCTGCGAGTCCAACCGACACCTTGTGAATGATGGCGTGATGATGCTGCGAGTTATAGCCTTGAGCCTTACCCTGATGACCGGTCTGTTGTGCAACTTCGCGCAGGCCACGGTCCTGCAACGCCCGGTCAGCCTGGATACCGGCAGCGGCGAGCTGTTTGGCTCGATGCTGCTGCCCAAGTCCGACACCCCGGTACCGGTGGTCCTGATCATTTCCGGTTCAGGCCCCACCGACCGCAACGGCAATAACCCCGAGGGCGGCAACAACGATAGCCTCAAGCGCCTGGCCTGGGTGCTGGCCAAACACAATATCGCCAGCGTGCGCTATGACAAGCGCGGCGTGGCGGCGAGCCTGGCGGCCACCCCGGACGAGCGCAACCTGACCCTGGAGGCCTATGTGGCCGACGCCGTGGCCTGGGGCAAGCAACTCAAGAGCGACCCACGCCTGGGGCCACTGATTCTGCTGGGGCACAGCGAAGGGGCATTGGTGGCCACCCTCGCCGCCCCCCAGGTGGACGCCGCCGGCCTGATTTCCCTGTCCGGCAGCGCCCGTCCCGTGGACCAGGTGCTGCGCCAACAACTGAGCCATCGCCTGCCGCCCCAGTTGCTGCTGCGCAGCAATGAACTGCTGGACAGCCTCAAGGCCGGCCAAGTGGACACCGATGTGCCCCCTGCGCTGCAAGTGATCTTCCGCCCCAGTGTTCAGCCTTACCTGATCAGCCTGTTCCGCCAGGACCCGGCCGCCGCTTTCGCCCGCGTGAAAATCCCCGCGCTGATCGTCCAGGGCAGCAACGACATGCAGGTCGGTGTCGGGGACGCGCAAATGCTCAAGGCTGCCAAGCCCGACGCCCAGTTGGCCGTGATCGAGGGCATGAACCACGTGATGCGCATCGTGCCCAACGACATCAAGCGCCAGGTGGCGTCCTACAAGGATCCGCAACTGCCACTGGCGGCAGAACTCGGCACCCGGATCCTCGGCTTTATTGATGCCATTGCTCGAAGTTAGCCCGGTTTTACCCTCCAGTCCTGCGCAAATCGGCCGATAAGCCAATGTCGACAGCCCATTGTCTGTCGACACGCAGCTTGGACAGGATCTCGCCGTTATGACTGATACCCATAAATCACCCGACACCACGCCCGACACCACAACCCCGGAAGCGGCGGAACTGCCGTGGGCGGACGTTGCGGCCGAGCACCGGCGGATGCTGCGCCTGGCGCCACTGAAAACCGACCGCAGCACCGGGGGACGGCCGCTGCGCTTTGTCGAGTTCGGCTATGCCGAGCGTAACAACAAGGAGCGCAGCCTGTTGCGCATGAGCATCACGCTCCCGGGCCAGCGGGTGCGCAAGGAGCAGAACCACCTGGACGTCTGGGTTGACCACGAACAGCGTCGCGTGCACTTCGGCCCCGACAGCGGTGTACAGATAGAACCGATGAACCGTGGCATCGGGCGCTTTCTCGCGGCCCAGGGCATTACCTGGGCGAAGAAAAAGTGGGCGAGCTACAGCTTTGATGCCATGGATCTGAGCAACAAGGATGCCCTGGTCGAAGACACCCGCCTGCGCCGCGACCACTTTTTGCGCGTGCATGGTTTTGACGTGGTCTACGCCGACGCCCAGCATTTGAAAGGCAGCGTCAAGGCCGGCAAGGTCGCAGACCTGCTGGGCGACTGGAACACCGAGAAGCTGCAGTTCGTGGAAATCCTCGAAGCCGCGCAGATGTTGCAGCAGGCCGAGCAGAATCTGGCCGAACAGGAAGTCAAACTGCAGAAACAGGAAGAAACCGTCAGCAAATTCAAACGCGAAGAAACCGGACTGCGCTTCACCATTACTTGCCTGGTGGCGTTTTCAGTGTTCCAGGCCGGTTTGCTGATCTGGATTGCGACGCACCGCTGAGTACCGGAATGCCACTTGTCGGCGCCGGTCTGTAGGAGCAAGGCTTGCTCCTACAGGAATCGGACCGATACCTGGGAACGGGTCAGGTCCGCGAGGCAAACAGCGCCTGGTGCTCACGGCATTGCTCGGCACTGAGCATGAACACACCGTGGCCGCCGCGCTCGAACTCCAGCCAGGCGAAATCGACTTCCGGGTACAGCGCCTCGACGTGTACCTGGCTGTTGCCCACCTCGACAATCAGCAAGCCTTTCTCGTTCAGGTGATCGGCCGCCTGCGCCAGCATGCGCCGCACCAGGTTCAGACCGTCTTCGCCACAGGCCAGACCCAGTTCCGGCTCGTGCTGGAACTCGTCCGGCATATCGGCAAAGTCTTCGGCATCCACGTAAGGTGGATTGGACACGATCAGATCGAAACGCTGACCAGGCAACCCGTCGAAGCCATCGCCCTGGACCGTGTACACCCGCTCATCGACGCCATGTCGCTCGATGTTCTGGTTGGCCACCTCAAGGGCTTCGAACGACAAGTCCGCCAGCACCACTTCAGCGTCCTGGAACTCATAGGCACAGGCGATACCGATGCAACCGGAGCCCGTGCACAGGTCGAGAATGCGCGCCGGCTCGCTGTCCAGCCAGGGGGCGAAGCGTTTTTCGATCAGTTCGCCAATCGGTGAACGCGGGATCAACACGCGCTCATCGACGATGAACGACATGCCGCAGAACCAGGCCTCGCCCAGCAGGTAGGCGGTGGGGATGCGGTCTTCGATACGACGCTTGAGCAACCGCTGCAGGTTGACCAGTTCGTCGTCTTCGAGCGCGCAGTCCAGGTAGCTGTCGGCAATTTCCCACGGCAGGTGCAACGCCCCCAGCACCAGTTGACGGGCTTCATCCCAGGCGTTGTCGGTCCCATGGCCGAAAAACAGATCCTCCCCATGAAAACGGCTGACTGCCCAACGAATGTGGTCGCGCAAGGTGCGCAGACGGGAAGTGATCACGGGGTAAACTCCTGAAAAAACGACCGGGGATTCTAACAGCCTTAACCTGCCCCGACGATCAATGAAAAAAACCCCGGACGAATGTAGGATTTATCCGCTTTTTCAGCTTTTGGTTGAACATCCGGTCAGCTCTTGACAGGCTGCAGCCCAGCAACGACGGTGCCTACGATGGTAGCGATTCACAGAAGCGCTCAGCCAGAGGACAATGTCGCAAAAGCCCCACTCGAAGGAGCCCCAGAATGTCCGTTCCAAAGACGATGTTTCAACTCAGCGGTCGTGGTTACGCGCCAGCCAATCTGGCCCACGCGACACTGGTGATCATCGATGCACAAAAAGAATACCTCAGCGGCCCGCTGGCTCTGACCGGCATGGCCGAGGCTGTGGCCAACATCCAGCAATTGCTCACAGCGGCCCGGGCCGCGGGGCGGCCGATCGTCCATGTGCATCACCTGGGCACCGTCGGCGGCCTGTTCGACCCCCAGGGCGAGCGCGGTGAGTTCATTCCCGGCCTCGAACCCCTGAGCGACGAAACCATCATCGGTAAACTGCTGCCCAGCGCATTCCACGGCACGCCCCTGGAAAAACGCCTGCAGGACCTTGGCTCCCTGGACCTGATCGTCTGCGGCTTCATGAGTCACTCCAGCGTCAGCACCACCGTGCGTGCCGCCAAGAACCTGGGCTTTCGCTGCACCCTGGTCGAAGACGCCTGCGCCACCCGGGACCTGCCCTACAAAGGCGGCGTGCTCACTGCCGAGCATGTCCAGCAGACCGAAATGGCGATCATGGCCGACAACTTCGCCACCCTCGCCCAGACCCGGGACCTGATCTGATCGCCCGCCGATGAGCGGCGACTATCGCCGCTCATCCGCAAAAGACTCTCATTTCCTATAATTGCCTTAGCCTCAGGAACAACCCGGTCAACTCCCGGTCGAAGGGCCGATACCCATTGAGGAAGGTCGGAATGAAGATATCCGATGGATTTGACGCTCGCCGCTTGCGCCCCAAAGGACCACGCAACTGGCGTTATCGTTTCGGCGCTGCATTCGCCGCCCTGCTCGCCACCCTCGGTGTGCTGCTGGCAATGGCCGGTGCTGCCAGCCTGCTGGGCCGTCCGCCCGCGCTGGGCGAACTGAACGCCAGCCCGCTGGGCTCGACGATCATTCTGGCGATTGGCCTGTTAGTACTCTACCTGGGGGTCGCGTTCTGGCGTCGCTGCCGTCGCCGCATGCGTCAACCTCGCGAGCTGAACATGGCCCCGCATTTGATGAAAAAGCATGACTGAGTCGCGCGCGACGCGTTTTGCCGCGCCCGATTCACCTCGACTTGGGTAAACTGGCCGCCCTTCGCGGAGGCTGACATGCAAGACGACGATTTTTCCCTGTTCAAAAGTGCGATCCAAGGCGTCAAGCCGATCAAGCACGACCGCGCCGAAACCGGCAAGCCCAAGGCTGACCGCGCGCAGATTGCCAAGCTGCGCCAGGCAGCGACCATCCGTACCGACGTGGCGGCTGTGGACGGCCTGTCCGACCAGTTCGTGATCGATGTCGGCCCGGAAGACGAGTTGATGTGGGCACGTGACGGGGTCCAGGAAAGCCAGATGCGCAAGCTCAAGATCGGGCAGATCCCGTTCGAAGGCAGCCTCGACCTGCACGGCATGAACGTGGAAAAGGCCCGCGAGACGCTCTGGGCATTTCTCGCCGAAGCAACAAAATTCGAAATCCGCTGCGTGCGCGTGACCCACGGCAAGGCCGTGCGCCTGGACGGCAAGCGCCCGATGATCAAAAGCCACGTCAACACCTGGCTGCGCCAGCATTCACAGGTCCTGGGCTTCACCTCCTGCCAGGCCAGGCACGGCGGCGCCGGTGCGGTGTATGTGATGCTCAAACGAACCATGATGGAAGGCCGCGACGAGTAAAGCTGATGCATCACGCTTGCAGCGCCGTGTCCGCCACCGTACCCTTGCCCTTTGCGTAAAATCCCACAGGTAGTTTCATGTCCCTGGAACAGAATTACACCGCGATTCTCGGCCAACTGGGCGAGGACGTGTCCCGCGAGGGCCTGCTCGACACGCCAAAGCGTGCCGCCAAAGCCATGCAGTACCTTTGCCGCGGTTATGAACAGACACTTGAAGAAGTCACCAACGGTGCCTTGTTCAGCTCCGACAACAGCGAAATGGTACTGGTCAAGGACATCGAGCTTTACTCGTTGTGCGAACACCACCTGCTGCCTTTCATCGGCAAGGCGCACGTCGCCTATATTCCGAGTGGCAAGGTACTGGGCCTGTCGAAAGTCGCGCGGATCGTCGATATGTACGCCCGTCGCCTGCAGATCCAGGAAAACCTCAGCCGCCAGATCGCCGATGCGGTGCAGCAAGTCACCGGCGCCCTGGGCGTTGCGGTGGTGATCGAGGCCAAGCACATGTGCATGATGATGCGCGGTGTGGAGAAACAGAATTCGTCGATGATCACTTCGGTGATGCTGGGTGAGTTCCGCGAAAATGCGGCCACCCGCAGCGAGTTTCTCAGCCTGATCAAGTAATACGCGGCCCCTGGAAAACCGGCGTTCATCGCCGGTTTTTTTTCGTCGGTGAAAAATCAGGTAAGCTGCGCGCCATTCCCATTTGCCCCGTGAGGCTTACATCGTGTTCGTCAAAGCGCTTCGTGTCGGCCTCGGCCAGTTGATCATCTTCATCGACTTCATCACCCGTCCTGGTAAAAAGCAGCGCCCTGCCCCTGCCCAGGCCCAGGTTGAAGCCGCCGCCAAGGGCCTGACCCTGTACCAGTTCCACGCTTGCCCGTTCTGCGTGAAAACCCGCCGCACCCTGCGCCGCCTGAACGTGCCAGTCGCCCTGCGCGATGCCAAGAACAACGAGCAGGACCGCCAGACCCTGCTGGAGCAAGGCGGCAAGATCAAGGTGCCGTGCCTGCGCATCGAAGAGAACGGCCAGACCACCTGGATGTACGAGTCCAAGGTGATCATCGATTACCTGGACCAGCGTTTCGCCGCCGCCTGATCGTTGGGCGCTGGAAACACAAACCCCAGACAACAATAAACCGGCCGATTGGCCGGTTTATTGTTGTCTAGCCTCCCCTCATGCCGCCTGCCGCGCCTGTCCCTCACGCACCACCGCCGCCAACCGCTTGAGCCCTTCATCCAGGCGCGCTGGGTCAATGTGGCTGAAATTCAGCCGCAGGTGACCCAGGTTGCGATCCGGGTCGGGAAAGAACGGCTCACCCGGCATGAACGCCACATCATTGGCCAATGCCGCCTTGAGCAGGGTCCGGGTGTCGAGCGGCTGCTTGAGGGTCAGCCAGAAAAACAGACCGCCCTGGGGCAGCTCCCAGTCCGCCAGCTCGCTGAAATGCCTGTGCAGCGCCGCCTGGAATCCATCGCGCCGGCCCCGGTAGAAGTCCCGCAGCTCGCTCAGGTGATCACGCAGGCGCTCGGTGCCGATCCACTGCAAGGCCTGCCACTGGCCGACACGGTTGGTGTGCAGGTCCGCCGACTGCTTGAGCCGCAGCAAGTGCGGGAACAGGTCCGGACTGGCAATCAGGTAGCCGACACGCAGGCCCGGCAGCAAGGTCTTGGACACGGTGCCGGTGTAGATCCAGCTCGCCCGCTGCAAGCGGCTGACAATCGGCGTGGCGCTGGCGCCATCGAATGTCAGCTCGCGGTACGGCTCGTCCTCGATCAGGGTCACGCCGAACTCGTCGAGCAACGCCGCCACACCATCACGCTTGGCCTCGCTGTAGCGCACCGCCGAGGGGTTCTGGAAGGTTGGGATCAGGTAGATGAACGCCGGACGGTGTTGCTCCAGGCGCGCCCGCAGCTCCACCAGGTCGGGGCCGTCGGCCTCCAGCGGCACGCTCAGGCAATCAGCACCAAACAGCTGGAAAATTTGTAGCGCGGCCAGGTAGGTCGGCGCTTCGAGCAGGATTTCGGTACCCTGATCGATGTACAGCTTGGCCGCCAGGTCGAGGGTCTGTTGCGAACCACTGACCACCAGGACCTGGCTCGCCTCACAGGGCACACCGAGGGCTCGCGCCTCTGCCGCCAAGGCTTCACGCAGCGCCGGCTCGCCTTCGCTCATGCCGTATTGGCCCATGGACACCGGCATATCGGCCCACTCCACCTTCGGCAGCATGGCTTCGGCCGGCAGGCCGCCGGCAAACGACATCACTTCCGGGCGCTGGGCCGCGGCGAGGATTTCACGGATCAAGGAACTCTTGAGGCGCGCAACACGTTCGGAAAAAGCCATGGGGGTCACCGGTAGCAAAGGCCAAGGGAATTAAGTCAAACTGGTTGACCGAAATTACGCCAGCCCGGACAGATACGTCAATATGCTTGACCTTAAATCCCAAAGCACCCAGCAAGCCGCCATGGAAGCGTTTTTTTTCGGCTACCAGGCCTTCACCGCCAAAGCCGACGAAATGCTCGAACGCCGCGGCCTCAGCCGGGTACACCAGCGCATCGTGTTTTTCATCGCCCGCTATCCGAGCTTGAGCGTCAAGCAATTGCTTGCGCTGCTGGGCGTGAGCAAGCAGGCACTGAACATGCCCCTGCGCCAATTGCTGGAAATGCACCTGGTGGACAGCGTCGCGGCTGAGGACGACAAACGTAAGCGCTTGCTGCAACTGACCAGCGAAGGTGTGCGCTTCGAAGCCGCGCTGCGCCGTGAACAGGTGAAACTGCTCGAGCGCGTGTTTGCCGAGGCGGGTGAAGCCGCAGTGGATGGCTGGCTGGCGGTCAACAAGGCCCTGGGGCAAACCCAAGCGCTCGCAGACTGAGCCCTCAGCCTGGATCCATTGGCGATATATCCCTATCGCCAGATTTTTCGTCGACAAAACAGAAAACATTATTTGCTTTATTTGTATACAAAAGCATAATTCGCTTCGTGCGAGTTCCTGACCAAGCGGTCAACAAATTCGCAAGTGCCTCAAAGAGCCGCTACCCACCTCTGTGTCCGGCTCTGGAAATAACAATAAAACTCTTGAGGAGTACTCGCTGTGGAAAGCCGCAAATCCGAAGCATCGCCGCTGGATCTCTCGCCGCCCCTACGCACCGGCTGGCTGGAACGCCTGTTTAAACTCAGCGTGCATGGCACCACGGTGAAGACCGAGTTGATCGCCGGCCTGACCACCTTCATCACCATGGCCTACATCATCTTCGTCAACCCGAACATCATGGCCGATGCCGGCATCGATCACGGTGCGGCCTTTGTCGCCACCTGCATCGCTGCAGCACTGGGCTGCCTGCTGATGGGGCTGTATGCCAACTGGCCTGTGGGCCTGGCGCCGGGCATGGGCTTGAACGCGTTCTTTACCTACACCGTGGTCGGGACCATGGGCTACAACTGGGAAACCGCACTGGGCGCGGTGTTCGTCTCCGGTGTGTTGTTCATGATCCTGACCTTCTCGCGAATCCGCGAATGGCTGCTCAATAGCATTCCCGTGAGCCTGCGCTATGCCATGGGTGCCGGTGTCGGCCTGTTCCTCGGGCTGATCGGCCTGAAGACCGCCGGCATCGTGGTCGACAGCCCGGCCACCCTGATCAAGCTCGGTTCCCTGCGCGAGCCGGGCCCGCTGCTGGCCGCCATCTGCTTCCTGATGATCGCCATCCTGAGCTATCACCGGGTCTTCGGCGCCATCCTCATCAGTATCATCACCGTGACCCTGGCCGGTTGGGGCCTGGGCCTGGTGCACTACGAGGGCATCATGTCCGCCCCGCCGAGCCTGGCGCCGACCTGGATGGCCATGAACGTCGCTGGCGTGTTCAATGTCAGCATGATCAGCGTGGTGCTGGCGTTCCTCTTCGTACACATGTTCGACACCGCCGGGACCCTGATGGGTGTCGCGCAGCGGGCCAACCTGGTGGGTCAGGACGGCAAGATCGAAAACCTCTCCCGCGCCATGAAGGCCGACAGTGCCTCCAGCGTGTTTGGCGCGGTGGTCGGCGTCCCTCCAGTCACCAGCTATGTGGAAAGTGCCGCGGGTGTGGCAGCAGGTGGTCGCACCGGTCTTACCGCCGTGACCGTCGGCGTGCTGTTTATTGCCGCGATGTTTTTCGCTCCGCTGGCGGGCATGATTCCTGCCTATGCCACCGCCGGTGCATTGATCTATGTGGCGATGCTGATGATGGGCGGCATGGCTCACATCGAGTGGGACGAAGCCACCGACAGTATTCCAGCGATCGTCACCGCGATCATGATGCCCCTGACCTTTTCGGTCGCCGACGGCATCGCGCTGGGCTTTATCACGTACGTGGCCCTGAAGGCCGGTACTGGCAAGTACAAGGAAATTTCCGTCAGCCTGTGGGTACTTTGCGCGATCTTCATCGCCAAGTTCATTTTCTTGTAAGCGTTTCAAGCGTGACCCAGCCTCACCCCGTCGGGTGGGGCTTTTGCACATATGGAGGAAAGTGATGAGTCTGGAAACCTGGCTGCTGTTCAGCGGCGCCGCCCTGGTCGTGATCCTGATCCCGGGCCCCTTGTCGTTACTGATGATCAGCAACAGCCTGAACTATGGTTTGCGCCGCTCTTACCCGGCGTTTCTCGGCGGGGTGTTCGCCTCGATCTGCCTGCTGAGCGCCTCGGCCCTGGGCCTTGGCGCGTTGCTGCTGGCCTCGGAGCAGCTGTTCAGCGCGCTGAAGATCGTCGGTGCCCTGTACCTGTTCTACCTTGCCTGGCAGAGCTGGCAGCAGTCCCGGCAACCGGCCCACGCCACTGAAGTGCCCCAGGCGACAGCCGTGCCGCGCTTTCGTGCACTGTTCGGGCGCGCCTTTGTACTGGGAGCGAGCAATCCCAAGGACATCCTGTTCTTTGCCGCCTTCCTGCCCCAGTTCCTCAGCGCACAGCAGCCGTTCTTGCCGCAGTTGCTGATCATGATCGTCACCTGGACCCTGCTTGACCTGTGCTGCAAGCTGGCCTACGGCCTGGGCGCCCACGGGGCCGCGCGCTACCTGCGCAGCGGCAAGGGGCAAAGCTGGTTCAACCGGATCAGCGCCGGCTTGTTCAGTGGCGCCGGCGCGGCCTCCCTGTTGAGCCGCTAACAGCAAAGAGCATCGCTAGCAGGCTAGCTCCCACATTGGGTTTTCGGCATTCATAAATCCAGTGTGGGAGCTAGCCTGCTAGCGATGGCGTCAGCACAGGCACCACATTTTTCCAGGGCGAAAAAAAGCCCGCAGTGTGAGCGGGCGAAAGACCAAAGAAGCTTTTTGCGCAGATTCTTGGGGGATCTAGCTTCCTCTGTAGGTCGAATAGCTGTATGGCGAAATCAGCAGCGGCACATGGTAGTGATCCTGCTCGGCCGAGATACCGAAGCGCAGTACCACCACATCCAGGAACGCCGGCTCCGGCAGCTGGACACCGCGGGCGCGGTAGTAGTCGCCGGCATGAAACTGCAGCTGATAGACCCCGGAACGGTAGTCATCGCCTTGCAACAAGGGCGCATCACAACGGCCATCGCTGTTGGTCAGTGCGCTGGCGACCAATTCCAGCTGCGAACCCTCAACGCGGTACAACTCGACCTTGATCGAGCTGCCCGGGCAACCGTGTGCTGCATCCAAAACGTGTGTAGTCAAACGTCCCATTGATTCTGCGCGCCTGCCCCCGTGTACGGCAGTCAGGCCTCGCGCCTCCCGAAGTCAGTTGAAAGGAGACCGCACCCTTTCGGAGCACGAAAAGTTGCGGCGAGCAGCTGATTAAGACACTTTCAATAAAAATTGTACACAATAATAATCACTTTTTCTCCCAAGCTTCCTGACCTACCCGCCTCGCCCCGTTTATCCGCAGAACCACAGCCAATAACGACCTCCTGTCCATAAGCTGACCATTCAGGCAGATTTCTTGCAGTCGCACTGGAAGATGACAGCGGATGAAAAATGGAAAAAATCAGGCTTACAAAGCGCACATAAAGTTGTATACAATCACTCCATCGCTGTGACGCCAGCCTGCCACCTCACCACCAGGCCGCCACACCACCCCTTATCGCGAATAAGCAAACTCGAATAAGAAGGAAGACTGCAGTGAGCGCTGACTACCCACGCGACCTGATCGGTTACGGCAGTAACCCTCCCCACCCACACTGGCCGGGCAATGCCCGCATCGCCTTGTCCTTCGTGCTCAACTACGAAGAAGGCGGCGAGCGCAACATTCTGCACGGCGACAAAGAATCGGAAGCCTTCCTCTCGGAAATGGTCTCGGCGCAACCGCTGCAGGGCGAGCGCAACATGAGCATGGAGTCCTTGTACGAGTATGGCAGCCGTGTCGGCGTCTGGCGGATTCTCAAACTGTTCAAGGAATTCGACATTCCGCTGACCGTCTTCGCCGTAGCCATGGCCGCCCAGCGCCATCCGGACGTGATCCGCGCGATGGTCGAGGCCGGTCACGAGATCTGCAGCCACGGCTACCGCTGGATCGACTACCAGTACATGGACGAAGCGCAAGAGCGCGAGCACATGCTCGAAGCGATCCGCATCCTCACCGAAATCACTGGCGAACGCCCGCTAGGCTGGTACACCGGCCGCACCGGCCCGAACACCCGACGCCTGGTGATGGAAGAAGGCGGTTTCCTCTACGACTGCGACACCTACGACGATGACCTGCCCTACTGGGAACCGAACAACCCTACCGGCAAGCCGCACCTGGTGATCCCCTACACCCTGGACACCAACGACATGCGCTTCACCCAGGTCCAGGGTTTCAACAAGGGCGACGACTTCTTCGAATACCTCAAGGATGCGTTTGACGTGCTCTACGCCGAAGGTGCCGAAGCGCCGAAGATGCTGTCGATCGGCCTGCACTGCCGCCTGATCGGCCGCCCGGCGCGCCTGGCGTCGCTCAAGCGCTTTATCGAATACGCTAAAAGTCATGAACAGGTGTGGTTCAGCCGCCGCGTCGACATCGCTCGCCACTGGCAACAAACCCACCCGTACCAAGGGGCGTCGAAATGACCACCTTCCAAACGCTGAAACCCTCGACCCTGAGCCGTGACGCCTTCGTCAACGCTTTCGCCGATATCTACGAACATTCGCCATGGGTGGCCGAAAAGGCCTTCGACCTGGGCCAGGACCCAACGATCGATGAGATCGAGACCCTGCACCAGCGCATGAGCGACATCCTGTTGAGCGCCGATCACGCAAGCCAGCTTGCGCTGATCAACGCTCACCCGGACCTGGCCGGCAAAGCTGCCGTCCAGGGCCAACTGACCGAAGCCAGCACCCATGAACAAGCCGGCGCCGGTATTCACCAATGCACGGCCGAAGAGTTTTCTCGCTTCACCGAGCTGAACGACGCCTACAAAGCCAAGTTCAAGTTTCCCTTCATCATGGCGGTAAAAGGCAGCAACCGGCATCAGATCCTCGCAGCGTTCGAAACGCGCATCCACAACCCGGTCGACACCGAGTTCAAGTGCGCGTTAGCGCAGATCAACAAGATCGCCCTGTTCCGCTTACTGACCCTATAGCGATCCCGGCCCAGGCTGAATCATGAACGCCGAGACAGCCCCGGGGCCTGGCAAGCATCCCAAGCCAACTAATTAAAGGCAGACAAGAAGAATGAAAGCTTACGCCGTACCTTTCGAGAAGTTCGTCAACCTGGCCGACGCCCGCCTGGGCACCAAAATCATCTCAGTCACCGATGACTGGTTTGCCGACGCCAACCGTCTGTTCCAGCCGACCCCGGCCGTATGGAAGGAGGGCGTTTTCGATGACAACGGCAAGTGGATGGACGGCTGGGAGTCGCGCCGCAAGCGCTTCGAAGGCTACGACAGCGCTGTGATCCGCCTGGGTGTACCGGGTTCGATCAAAGGTGTGGACATCGACACTTCATTCTTCACCGGCAACTTCCCACCTTCGGCCTCCCTGGAAGCCTGCTTCCTGACCGAAGGTGAGCCGGACGAAAACACCCAGTGGACCGAAGTCCTGTCGGCTGTCGAGCTGCAGGGCAACAGCCACCACTTCCACGAAATCAACAACGACCAGTCGTTCAGCCACCTGCGTTTCAACATCTACCCTGATGGCGGCGTAGCCCGTCTGCGCGTATACGGCATTCCGTTCCGCGACTGGTCGGCCGTTGGCGACAACGAGCAGGTTGACCTGGCCGCAGCCCTCAACGGTGGCCGCGCCCTGGCCTGCTCCGATGAACACTTCGGCCGCATGAGCAACATCCTCAACCCGGGCCGCGGGATCAACATGGGGGATGGCTGGGAAACTGCCCGTCGTCGCACACCTGGCAATGACTGGGTGATCGTCGCCCTGGGCCACCCGGGCGAGATCGAGAAAATCGTCGTCGACACCCTGCACTTCAAAGGCAACTACCCGGACACCTGCTCGATCCAGGGCGCGTTCGTCAAGGGCGGTACCGACAGCCAGATCGAGACCCAGTCGTTGTTCTGGCGCGAACTGTTGCCGGCACAGAAACTGGAAATGCACGCCGAACACACCTTCGCCGAGCAGATCAAGGCCCTGGGCCCGATCACCCACATCCGCCTGAACGTATTCCCGGACGGCGGTGTGAGCCGCCTGCGTGTTCTCGGCAAGGTCGCTAAATAAGGGTGGACCCAATCGCCAGCAGGCTGGCTCCCACAAGGGAATGCATTCCAAATGTGGGAGCTGGCTTGCCAGCGAAGGCAATAGAACCAACAACACAGAATCCGGATAAGAAGAACAGCATGCGCACATTGACGATTGAACCGCTGACCAAAGAAGCCTTCGCCCCTTTCGGTGACGTGATCGAAACCGACGGCAGCGATCACTTCATGATCAACAACGGTTCGACCATGCGCTTTCACAAACTGGCGACGGTGGAAACCGCCACGCCAGAGGACAAGGCGATCATCAGCATCTTTCGCGCCGACGCGCAGGACATGCCGCTGACCGTTTGCATGCTGGAGCGCCATCCGCTGGGCAGCCAGGCTTTCATTCCGCTGCTCGGCAACCCCTTTCTGATCGTGGTCGCGCCCATTGGCGATGAACCTGTATCAGGCTTGGTCCGCGCCTTCGTCACCAACGGCAGGCAGGGCATTAATTACCATCGCGGCGTCTGGCACCACCCGGTGCTGACGATCGAAAAGCGGGATGACTTCCTGGTGGTTGATCGCAGTGGCACAGGCAATAACTGCGATGAGCATTTTTTCAAAGAGGATCAACGCTTGATCCTTGCCCCCCACCAATAAGAGAAGGTCTGATCACTCGACAACAGAGTGACAGGCGAGAGGTAAAGACTGTGGAAGCACATCTGTTCGAATGGCTGAACCTGAGCGTGCGCTGGGTTCACATGATCACTGGCGTAGCCTGGATCGGCGCGTCGTTCTATTTTGTCTGGCTGGAAAACAACCTCAATCGGGTCAACCCGAAGAGCGGTCTGGCGGGCGATCTCTGGGCGATTCACGGTGGCGGGATCTACCACCTGGAGAAATACAAACTGGCTCCACCGACCATGCCGGACAACCTGCACTGGTTCAAGTGGGAAGCCTACTTCACCTGGCTGTCAGGGATCGCGCTACTGTGCGTGGTGTTCTACTCCAACCCGACCCTCTACCTGCTGGCACCTGGCAGCAGCCTGAGCGGTCCTGAAGGGGTCCTGCTGGGTATCGGCTCGCTGTTCGCCGGCTGGTTCATTTACTCCTTCCTGTGCGACTCGGCCCTGGGAAAACGCCCTGCCCTGCTGGGTTTCATCCTGTTCGTGCTGATCATCGGCGCGGCCTACGGCTTCAGCAAAGTGTTCAGCGGCCGGGGTGCGTACCTGCACGTGGGCGCCATCATCGGCACCATCATGGTCGGTAACGTGTTTCGCATCATCATGCCGGCACAACGGGCACTGGTGGCGGCGATCGCCGAGAACCGCACGCCGGATCCGGCCTTGCCGGCCAAGGGCCTGCTGCGTTCGCGACACAACAACTACTTCACCTTGCCGGTGCTGTTCATCATGATCAGCAACCACTTCCCGAGCACCTATGGCAGCCAGTACAACTGGTTGATCCTGGCCGGGATCGCGGTGCTGGCGGTGTTGGTGCGTCACTACTTCAACACCCGCCACGATAGCCACAAGTTCGCCTGGACCCTGCCCGTTGCGGCCGTGGGCATGATCAGCCTGGCGTACGTGACCGGTCCTGCGCCGATGACCAGCCCGGACGTGGCCAAGGCTCCCGCGCAGATCGAGTACCAGCCGCTGCCGGAAACCGCCGTCGGTGGTGGTGCGAAACCGGCTCAAGCCACGCCAGCCGCTGCTCCGACAGCAGCCCCGGCCCAGGCATCCAATGCCGGTCCTGGCTTTGACAAGGTACACAGCGTGATCCAGGAACGGTGCGCGGTCTGTCACTCGGCCAAGCCCTCCAGCCCGCTGTTCAGTGCCGCGCCGGCCGGCGTGATGCTCGACACCCCCGAGCAGATCCGCCAGAACGCCCCGCGCATTCAAGCCCAGGCGGTCACCACGCAGATCATGCCACTGGGCAACATCACCCAGATGACCCAGCAGGAACGTGATTTGATCGGCGCCTGGATCGTGCAGGGAGCCCAGACCAATTAAGTAGCGCAAAGCATCGCTGGCAAGCCGGCTCCCACAAGGATCACCTAAATCCTGTGGGAGCTGGCTTGCCAGCGATTGGCCGCGCCGCGGTCCTCCCTGCTGCACAAAATCACAAGAATAAAAAAGATCCGAGGTGTTGCATGTCCGTGTCATCCGAAGCGCGCATCCCCGACGCACCCGCTATTGCGCGCCTGCCGTTATTGCAACTGATCCTGGTAGGTCTGCAACACGTTCTGCTGATGTACGGCGGCGCCATCGCGGTGCCGTTGATCATCGGACAGGCCGCTGGCCTGAGTCGTGATGAAATCGCCTTTCTGATCAATGCCGACCTGCTGGTCGCCGGGATCGCCACCATCGTCCAGTCGCTGGGCATCGGCCCCATGGGCATTCGCATGCCGGTGATGATGGGCGCCAGCTTCGCGGCGGTCGGCAGTATGGTGGCCATGGCCGGCATGCCCGGCATCGGCCTGCAAGGCATCTTTGGTGCAACCATTGCCGCAGGGTTCTTCGGCATGCTGATCGCACCGTTCATGTCCAAGGTGGTGCGCTTCTTCCCGCCGTTGGTGACCGGTACCGTCATCACCTCGATCGGTTTGTCGCTGTTCCCCGTTGCGGTGAACTGGGCAGGCGGCGGCAGTTCCGCCGCACAATTCGGTTCCCCCATCTACCTGAGCATCGCCGCCCTGGTGCTGGGCACCATCCTGTTGGTGCACCGCTTCATGCGCGGGTTCTGGGTCAACATTTCGGTGCTGATCGGCATGGCCCTGGGCTACATCCTCTGCGGCCTGCTGGGCATGGTCGACCTCAGCGGCATGACCCAGGCACCCTGGCTGCAGATCGTCACGCCCCTGCACTTCGGCATGCCGAAGTTTGAATTGGCGCCGATCCTGTCGATGTGCCTGGTGGTGGTGATCATCTTCGTCGAGTCCACCGGGATGTTCCTGGCGCTGGGCAAGATCACCGGCCAGGAAGTCTGCCCGCGCATGCTGCGCCGCGGTTTGCTGTGTGATGCCGGCGCCTCGTTTTTCGCCGGTTTCCTCAACACCTTCACCCACTCCTCGTTCGCCCAGAACATCGGCCTGGTGCAGATGACCGGCGTGCGCTGCCGCTCGGTCACCATCGTTGCCGGCGGCTTGCTGATCCTCCTGAGCCTGCTGCCCAAGGCCGCGTTCCTGGTGGCCTCGATTCCGCCGGCAGTGCTGGGCGGGGCAGCCATCGCCATGTTCGGCATGGTCGCCGCCACCGGGATCAAGATTCTCCAGGAAGCCGACATCGCCGACCGCCGCAATCAATTGCTGGTCGCGGTGAGTATCGGCATGGGCCTGATCCCGGTGGTTCGTCCGGAGTTCTTCGCCCACCTGCCGCTGTGGATGAGCCCGATCACCCACAGCGGCATTGCCATGGCCACCCTCAGCGCGCTGACGCTGAACCTGTTGTTCAACATCCTGGGTGGCAGCGAACGGGCTGCCATCAATGATTGCGCCGCTCACCCGCACTGATGCCAACGCAACATCCCCTCTAGGCGCTGGCCTTCCAGCGTCTTCAGGGTTGGCGGCTGCCTGCAAGACAAAAAATAAAAACAAAAAGGGAGCAACAGATGATTCGTACACAAACATGCCTGCTGTTGGGGTCAAGCCTCTTGGCTGCGAGCCAGGCCATGGCCGGCGATCTGCTGCTGTGGCAAACCAACAGCCTGAGCTACCTGTACGGCAAGAATTTTGCGATCAACCCATCGATCCAGCAGACCGTGACCTTCGAGCACGCCGACCGCTGGAAGTACGGCGACACCTTTCTGTTCGTCGACAAGATTTTCTACAACGGCAAGGAAGACCCCAACAAAGGCCCCCACAGTTTTTACGGCGAGTTCAGCCCACGCCTGTCGGCCGGCAAGATCTTCGACCAGAAACTGCAACTGGGTCCGATCAAGGACGTGTTGCTGGCCATGACCTATGAGTACGGCGAAGGCGAAAGCGAAGCCTACCTGATCGGCCCCGGCTTCGACCTGGCGGTACCCGGGTTCAACTACGTGACCCTGAATTTCTACCGCCGCCAGACCGAAGGGCCGCGCCCCGGTGATGGGGTCTGGCAGATCACCCCAACCTGGTCCTACACCATTCCCGCGGGCCGCTCCGACGTGCTGATCGACGGCTACCTCGACTGGGTCGTGGACAACGACCAGAACTCGCGCGGCACCTATCACGCCAACCTGCACCTCAACCCGCAGATCAAGTACGACCTGGGCAAGGCCCTCAATGGCCCGGCCAAACAGATCTACGTCGGGGCCGAATACAGTTACTGGAAAAACAAATACGGCATCCAGGACAACGCCAACCTGGACACCAACCAGAACACCGCCAGCCTGCTGATCAAGGTGCACTTCTAAAATGGCCCGCAACAGTGCCCCAGGTTTGCGACCGGTGCGCTGTTGCGGGGCGCTTGAGCCGTGGCGCGGGAGCCAGTATTCTCCGCGGCCGTCTGAATCCGGTATAAAAAAAAGCCCGGATTTAATTCCTGACCAGAAAGCCAACTTATCCCGGCCCTGGACGGTCACGAGGCTAGTCAAACAAAAGCCCAATGGACGCTTGATCGACTGTTTTCGAACAGCCGAACAGGCGTTTTTTGCCTTTTTAAATGCCTTGGCCCAGCTCTTGCTAAGAGCTGTAAAGCTGACCGATTGGATGGTTTTTGCAGCACTGAAAAAAGGCGCCACACCAGAGCGCCGTCAAAAAAACGTGGAACACCTACTTTGGGAGCAACCGAATGAAACGTACGTGCACTAGCCTGATGCTCGCCGGATCCTTGCTGGCAGGGGGCCAGGCCATGGCCGGCGATCTGCTGCTGTGGCAGAACAACAGCCTGACTTACCTCTACGGCAAAGACTTTCAAGTCAACCCGCGCATCCAGCAGACCGTGACCTTCGAGCACGCCGACGCTTGGAAGTACGGCGACAACTTCTTCTTCATCGACAAGATCTTCTACAACGGCAAAGAAGATGCCTTCGCCGGCGAGAACACCCACTACGGTGAGTTCCAGCCGCGCCTGTCGCTGGGCAAGATCTTCGACCAGAAGTTCGAGTTTGGCCCGATCAAGGACGTGCTGCTGGCCATGACCTACGAGTTTGGCGAAAACGACACCGAGTCCTACCTGATCGGTCCGGGTTTCGACCTGGCCATTCCAGGCTTCGACTACTTCCAGCTGAACTTCTACAACCGCCACACCGAAGGCGACCGCCCGGGTGACGATGTCTGGCAGATCACCCCAGTGTGGTCCTACACCATCCCTGTGGGCCGCTCCGACGTGCTGATCGACGGTTACATGGACTGGGTCGTCGACAACGACGTCAACAGCAAAGGCGAATACCACGCCAACCTGCACTTCAACCCACAGGTCAAATACGACCTGGGCAAGGCCCTGAACCTGGGCGAGAAGCAGTTGTACGTCGGTGTGGAGTACGACTACTGGAAAGACAAGTACGGCATCGCCGACAGCCAGGGCTTCAAAACCGATCAGAGCGTGACCAGCTTCCTGGTCAAGGTGCACTTCTGATCCTGATCTGACAGCAAGGCGCCCCTTTACCCGCCTTCGCGCATCGAAGGCGGGTAAAGGGGCATGCCTGTCAGGCCAGAGCCAGCGGCTCCTGCACCCCAAGAAACCGACACAGCTCCTCGCGCTTGGCCAAGGCATCGCTGCGACCAAGCTCGATCAGTCTCGCTGCAATATCCCGCCTCGAACAGCAAGTAACTCAACACCCCTGCCCCACTGGTCTTGGTTGCCCCCGGGCCACGCAGGAACAAGCGCAGTGCAGCCGGCAATTCATGGCGATGCCGCGCAGCGATCTCATCGATCGGTTGGCTCGGGGCAATCACCAACACCTCTACCGGTGCCACGCCCAGGGCGCGGGTTGGCGTACCGTCGGGCAGCAAGCGACTGAACTGGTTCAGGCGTTGCAGCAACTCAATGTCGCTTTCCAGGCTGTCAATAAAGGTGCTGTTGAGCATGTGCCCGCCGATCTGCGCCAAGGACGGCTGCTGGCCGGTGTAGGTGCGCTGGAGGTTGTCGGGGTCGACGCCACGCGGGTTGCCGCTGACACCCACCACCAGCACCCGGCTCGCCCCCAGGTGCAACGCCGGGCTGATCGGGGCCGACTGGCGTACCGCGCCGTCGCCGAAGTACTCATTGCCGATCTTCACTGGCGCAAACAACAGGGGAATGGCCGAACTGGCCAGCAAGTGCTCGACACTCAACTGGGTTGGCACGCCGATGCGCCGGTGCCGCAACCAGGGGTCGATGCTGCGACCGCCCTGATAAAAGGTGACCGCCTGTCCGGATTCATAGCCAAAGGCAGTCACCGCCACGGCGTGCAACTGTTTTTGCGCAATGGCCTGATTGATGCCCGACAGGTCCAGCCTGGCGTGCAACAACTCACTCAAGGGTGAGCTGTTGAGCAGCGCCACCGGCACCTTGGCGCCAATCCCCAGCAGACTGTGGCTGACAAAACGACTGGCCTGGCGGATCACGCCCGGCCAGTCGCTGCGCAGCACCTGATGGCTGCGAAAGCCCTGCCAGAATGCGGTCAGGTGTTCGATGGCGGACCTGAAGTCCATGGCCCCGGCGGCCAGGCTGACCGCATTGACGGCTCCAGCCGAGGTGCCGACGATCACCGGGAAAGGATTGGCCGCGCCGGCCGGCAACAGTTGCGCGATGGCCGCCAGCACGCCCACCTGGTAAGCCGCCCGAGCCCCGCCGCCGGAAAGAATCAAGCCTGTCACCGGTTCAGCCGAACTCATCGCCACACTCCCTGGTGCTGGTTATTGACGGTAGGCCGTCGCGGGCTCAACCACGCTTGTCGTAGAGTTTCGGCTCGCCTGGCGGCCGGCTCTTGAAGCGCCGGTGCGCCCACAGGTACTGCTCGGGGCAGGCACTGACGGCGCTTTCGATCCACTGGTTGATGCGGATGCAGTCGGCTTCGTCGCTGGCCCCCGGGAAATCGCTGAACGGCGGGTGGATCACCAGACGGTAACCGCTGCCATCGGCCAGGCGCTCCTGGGTAAACGGCACCACCAGCGCCTTGCCCAGCTTGGCGAACTTGCTGGTGGCCGGCACCGTGGCCGCGAGAATGCCAAACAACGGCACAAAGATACTTTGCTTGGCGCCGTAGTCCTGGTCCGGTGCGTACCAGATCGCCCGGCCCGCGCGCAGCAGCTTGAACATGCCGCGCACGTCCTCGCGCTCGATGGCCAGGGAATCCAGGTTATGCCGCTCACGGCCACGACGCTGGATGAAATCGAACAGCGGGTTCTTGTGCTCGCGGTACATGCCATCAATGGTGTGTTGCTGGCCCAGCAGCGCCGCGCCGACTTCCAGGGTGGTGAAGTGCAAGGCCATCAGGATCACGCCCTGGCCATCGCGCTGGGCCTGCTTGAGGTGCTCCAGGCCTTCGACATGGGACAGGCGCGCCAGGCGCTCGCGCGGCCACCACCAACTCATGGCCATTTCAAAGAAGGCAATGCCGGTGGAGGCGAAGTTTTCCTTGAGCAGACGTTTGCGTTCGTCGGGAGTTTTATCGGGAAAACACAGTTCAAGGTTACGTTTGGCAATGCGCCGGCGGTCGCTGGCGACCCGATACATGCCGGCACCCAGCACGCGACCAATGCGCAACAGCCACGAATACGGCAACTGGACAACCAGCCACAGCAGCCCTAGACCGCACCATAGCGGCCAAAAACGTGGCGAAAGAAATGCAGCTCGAAATTGCGGGCGATCCATTAACGATTCCGGACGGACAACAAGGTCGCGCATTCTACATCGGTTCGACCCTGCTTGCGGGCTGCGGGCGTTCTCGTTATAAGTCTCGGCACTTTTAGTGACAAGCCGTTGTATGCCAACCATGAGCCAAACCGAACTGCTAGACCAAGATCCCGTGTTCCAGTTGAAGGGCAGCATGCTCGCCATTACGGTGCTGGAGCTGGCCCGCAATGACCTGGAAACCCTCGACCGGCAGCTGGCTGCAAAGGTAGCTCTGGCACCCAACTTTTTCAGCAATGCCCCGCTGGTGCTGGCCCTGGACAAATTGCCGGCCAGCGAAGGCTCGGTGGACCTGCCGGCCCTGATGCGCATGTGCCGCCACCACGGGCTGCGCACCCTGGCCATCCGCGCCAGCCGTATCGAAGACATTGCCGCGGCCATTGCCGTCGACCTGCCGGTGTTGCCACCCTCGGGTGCCCGCGAGCGCGCCCTTGAGCCGCTGGAAGGTGAAGTGCGCAAAAAGCCGGAAAAACCACCGGAGCCGAGCATCAAGCCGACGCGCATCATCACTTCGCCAGTACGCGGCGGCCAGCAGATCTACGCCCAGGGCAGCGACCTGGTGGTGGTGTCCTCGGTCAGCCCGGGGGCGGAACTTCTGGCCGATGGCAACATCCATGTATACGGGCCAATGCGCGGTCGTGCGCTGGCCGGCGTCAAAGGCGACACCAAGGCACGGATTTTCTGTCAGCAAATGAGCGCTGAACTGCTGTCCATCGCCGGTCATTACAAGGTTTCCGAAGATCTTCGTCGCGACCCGCTCTGGGGGGCCGGCGTACAAGTCAGCCTGTCGGGCGACGTGTTGAACATCATTCGGCTTTAACGGATACTGCCGCATTTTCCAAGCATCTCTAAAACGTAGTGAAAACGGCTCAAACGAAGTAGGAAATTGGCATAGAGCGGTGTTTACCGGAGGTAAACCCTGCCCCAGGCCTGATTCCAGCCAAGGCTGTCCGACTGCAGTAGTTTTCAAGAGATGTTTTTCGGGGCTAAAAGTCCTTTTTCCTTAGGGGTGAAACACCTTGGCCAAGATTCTCGTGGTTACATCCGGCAAGGGTGGTGTGGGTAAGACCACCACCAGCGCCGCTATCGGTACCGGCCTCGCTCTGCGTGGTCACAAAACAGTCATCGTCGACTTCGACGTCGGCCTGCGTAACCTCGACCTGATCATGGGTTGCGAGCGTCGCGTGGTGTATGACTTCGTCAATGTGGTCAATGGCGAAGCCAACCTGCAGCAGGCCCTGATCAAGGACAAGCGCCTTGAGAACCTCTACGTCCTGGCCGCCAGTCAGACCCGCGACAAAGACGCGCTGACCGTCGAAGGCGTGGAAAAAGTGCTGATGGCACTCAAGGAAGATTTCGAATTCGTGGTCTGCGATTCCCCGGCAGGCATCGAGAAAGGCGCCCACCTGGCCATGTACTTCGCTGATGAAGCGATTGTCGTGACCAACCCGGAAGTGTCCTCGGTACGTGACTCGGACCGCATGCTGGGCCTGTTGGCCAGCAAATCGCGACGCGCCGAAAAAGGCGAAGACCCGATCAAGGAACACCTGCTGTTGACCCGCTACAACCCTGAGCGCGTCAGCAACGGCGAAATGCTTGGCGTCGAAGACGTCAAGGAGATTCTGGCAGTGACCCTGCTCGGCGTGATTCCAGAATCGCAAGCCGTACTCAAGGCTTCCAACCAAGGCGTGCCAGTGATTCTCGACGACCAGAGCGACGCCGGTAAGGCGTACAGCGATGCCGTCGATCGTCTGTTGGGCAAAACCGTGGAACACCGGTTCCTTGATGTTGAGAAGAAGGGATTCTTCGAGCGCCTTTTTGGAGGTAGATAATGAATCTTTTTGACTTCTTTCGCGCCAGCAAAAAAACCAGCACCGCGTCGGTAGCGAAAGAGCGTCTGCAGATCATCGTGGCGCATGAACGCGGCCAGCGCAGTACTCCTGACTACCTGCCAGCCTTGCAAAAGGAACTGGTCGAGGTGATCCGCAAGTACGTCAATATCGGGTCCGACGACGTGCATGTCGCACTGGAAAACCAGGGCAGCTGCTCGATTCTGGAACTCAATATCACCCTGCCAGATCGCTGAGTCGATCCGGCTGGAGCCACGGCGGCTCAGGTCCCCCAGGTTAGCTGGAGGGGCCTGAGCCGCCGTTGGCGTTTGTTACGAGGCTGTTTTAATGCCGTTGTCCAATATCCACATCCTCCACCAGGACGCCGCCGTCCTGGTGGTGAACAAGCCGACCCTGCTGCTCTCGGTGCCTGGCCGCGCCGATGACAATAAGGACTGCCTGATTACCCGCCTGCAGGAAAACGGCTACCCGGAAGCCCGAATCGTCCATCGCCTGGACTGGGAAACCTCGGGGATCATCCTGCTGGCCCGGGACCCGGACACCCATCGTGAACTGTCTCGGCAGTTTCACGACCGTGAAACCGAAAAAGCCTACACCGCACTCTGCTGGGGCCAACCGGAACTGGACAGTGGCAGTATCGATCTGCCGCTGCGCTACGACCCACCGACCAAACCACGGCACGTGGTCGACCACGAGTTCGGCAAACATGCGCTGACCTTCTGGCGCGTGCTGGAGCGCTGTGGCGACTGGTGCCGGGTTGAGTTGACGCCGATTACCGGTCGCTCGCACCAATTGCGCGTGCACATGCTCTCCATCGGCCATCCGCTGCTGGGCGACGGGCTGTATGCCCATCCCCAAGCCCTGGCGGCGTATCCTCGGCTGTGCCTGCACGCCAGCATGCTGAGCTTTACCCACCCGCAAAGCGGTGAACGCCTGCGCTTCGAGTGCCCGGCACCCTTTTGAGCGCCTTGAAGCCCTTTCAAGCAACCCGTCGAAACCTGAAGGACGCCCGGACCGATGACGCCTGACTCCCCACAACCGTCGACGCCCCTCGAGAAAGCGCCGCAGCAATTGCTCTATCTGGTCTACGGCGACAAGGACGTGTACCGGCGCGAAGCCAAGTTCAGCATCCTCACGGCGCTGGCCCAGCTAAAAAAGTCCGAGCCGCTGTGCATCCGGGTCCTGACCGATCGCCCGCAGGACTACGCCGGCTGGCCCGTCGAAACCATCGCCCTGAGCGATGAGATCATGACCGCCTGGCAGGGCACCAACGGCTATCACCACCGGCGCAAGGCCTGCGCCATTGCCTACGGCCTGACCCTGGCGCACAAGACCCTGTTCGTCGACACCGACACCCTGTTCCTCGAAAACCCCCAGCGGGTGTTCGAGCACATTGGCCCCGGCCAGTACGTGATGGACCGCTTCGAGTACGACTGGCGCACCGTCTGTGAACGTGCGGACTACCTCAAGCTGGGCATTTGCCTGCAAGCCCACGGAGTCACGCCTGACAACGGTTTCAAGCTGTACAACAGCGGCCTGTGTGGCGTCACCGACGGCGATAGTCCCTTGCTTGAACGCAGCATTGAGCTGATCGACGAGTGGACCCGCGATGCGTTCGACATCCACACCATCGAACAGATCGCCCTGTCCTTCGCCATGCGCGACAAACCAGTGCATGAAGCGAACCGCTACATCTACCACTACTTCGCCGAGAAGGGCTTTTTCCATGCCATGCAAAAGCACTTCTTCAGCCTCCATGGCGAACGCTTCCGCGCCGAACTGCCCGCGCTGTGCACCGAGGTGCCGCGCTGCAAGCCGATCCCTTCGCCGTGGCAGCGCCTGCGCATCAAGTGGAAGCTGCGCAACAAGCGTGGCGCGGTGAAAAAGGTCGGGCGCGCATTGCTCTATGGCAGCGCCGCCCCCGAGCACCCGTACTACGAAGTGTGTCGCCACGAGTGGTGGGAATCGGCGTCGCGGGAAATTCTGCGCTGGGACGAAGGTGCGCAGAAAAAGTTCTTCGGCCCCGACCGGGGACGCTGGCCCAAACACCTGCCCAAGCCGGCAAAATCGGCAGACGAACAAACCATCATTGCCTACCTGCGCAAGCGTTTGGCACATTGATCCCGTGTCGCGAGTCGATTGCCGTGCGCCACACGCACATGCCCAATGCGTCGGGCCAATACGTTAAACTCGCGGCACTGCTGTCTGGAGCTACTTATGCGCGAAGAGTTGAACCAAGGCCTGATCGACTTCCTCAAGGCCTCCCCTACCCCCTTTCATGCCACTGCCAGCCTGGTCCAGCGCCTGGAAGCGGCGGGCTATCAGCGCCTTGACGAGCGCGAGCCCTGGACGACCGAAGCCAACGGTCGTTACTACGTAACCCGTAACGACTCCTCGATCGTGGCCATCAAGCTGGGGCGCAACTCGCCACTGTACGACGGTATTCGCATGGTCGGTGCCCATACCGACAGCCCGTGCCTGCGGGTCAAGCCGCAACCTGAATTGCAACGCCAGGGGTTCTGGCAACTGGGCGTCGAAGTCTATGGCGGCGCGTTGCTCGCCCCCTGGTTCGACCGCGACCTGTCGCTGGCCGGACGCGTGACCTTCCGCCGCGACGGCAAGGTCGAAAGCCAACTGATCGACTTCAAGGCACCGATCGCCACCATTCCCAACCTGGCCATTCACCTCAACCGTGAGGCCAACCAGGGCTGGGCGATCAACCCGCAGACCGAACTGCCACCGATCCTCGCGCAATTTGCCGGTGACGAGCGCGTCGACTTCCGCGCCGTGCTCACCAACCAATTGGCCCTGGAGCACGGCCTGAACGCCGACGTGGTGCTGGACTACGAGCTGAGCTTCTACGACACCCAGAGCGCCGCGGTGATTGGCCTGCATGGCGACTTCATTGCCGGTGCGCGCCTGGATAACCTGCTGTCGTGCTACGCCGGTCTGCAAGCGCTGCTGAACGCCGAGACCGACGAGACCTGCGTGTTTGTCGCCAACGACCACGAAGAAGTCGGTTCCTGCTCGGCCTGCGGTGCCGATGGCCCGATGCTGGAGCAGACCCTGCGCCGCCTGCTGCCTGAAGGTGAAGAGTTCGTACGCACCATCCAGAAATCCCTGCTGGTCTCGGCCGACAATGCCCACGGCGTTCATCCCAACTACGCCGACAAGCACGACGCCAACCATGGCCCGAAACTCAATGCCGGCCCGGTGATCAAGGTCAACAGCAACCAGCGCTATGCCACCAACAGTGAAACCGCCGGTTTCTTCCGCCACCTGTGCATGGCCGAGGAAGTGCCCGTGCAGAGCTTCGTGGTGCGCAGCGACATGGGTTGCGGCTCCACCATCGGCCCGATCACCGCCAGCCACCTGGGTGTACGCACCGTGGACATCGGCCTGCCGACGTTCGCCATGCACTCGATCCGCGAACTGTGTGGCAGCCACGACCTGGTGCACCTGGTCAAAGTGCTCAGCGCGTTCTACGCCTCCCGCGAATTGCCATGACCGGTCGCGGCGAGGCTGCTGCCCTCGCCGCGGATTGCCCTGGCGTTGACATTCATCACGCCAGTTGACGCAAAAGCCACCTAAACTTAAATCTGTTCCTTTCTAAGGCTGTCGCCATGATCTCGATGTCTTTGTTCAACTCCATGCTCATTCCGATTCTGTCGGGGATGATCCTGCTGGCCATCGGCTTCAACTTTCGCGACAAGAACGCCGGCGTGTTCTCGATGTGGATCGGCATGGTGGTGATTCTCGCCACCGTGGTCATCAAGATCCTCGCCAAGCTCAACGAATAAAAGCACCCACCGCGCTCGCATTGGGTTTGCCCCCCTCGTACACTCGGTCAACCTGCACCTGTTGAGGTTGACCGCCTAGTGTTTGCTCGCCTGTTCGCCCTGCCGTCCACGTTGTTCATTTGCTTGCTGCTGTTGCTGCCCATGGCGTCGGCCCAGGCGGTCGGTTTGCCGAGCCTGCTGGGCAGCTCCAGCAAGACCCAGCCGGAAGCGACCGAGCCCTTGGGGCAGTCGCTGGACGAAGTAATCAAGTCACTGGAAAACGACCAGCAACGGACCAAGCTGCTGGCCGACCTGAAAAAACTGCGCGACGCCACGAAAAAAGCCCAGCCCCCCGTGGAAGAAGGCGTGCTGGGCTTGATTGGCGGCACCCTGTCGACCCTGGAAAAACAGTTCAGTGGCGCCGACAGCCCGATCACCCGCTGGAGCGACGAATTTGACCTGGCCAAGGAAGAATTCAGCAGCCTGATGCTGCCGGCCAGCGAGTGGCTGCCAATTATCTTTGGCTTTGCCGTGGTGCTGATGCTCTGGAGCCTGCTCGCCGCAGCCCTGATCTGGCTCAGCCACCGCTTGCGCATGCGCTTCGGCCTGACCGAAGAACTGCCACAACACCCCCGGACCTGGGACCTGGTGCGTTTCGCCCTGCGCAAACTCGGGCCCTGGTTGATCGCCCTGGTGATCACCGTCTACATGAGCTACGCCCTGCCGCCGTCCCTGGGCAAGTACCTGGCGATGGTGCTGGCCTACGCCTTGGTGGTGGGGACCTGTTTCTCGGCCGTCTGCGTCATCGCCTTTTCCCTGCTCGATGGTCCGCACCGTCACCGCGCGCTGTACATCCTGCGGCACCAGGCCTTCCGCCCACTGTGGCTGATCGGCAGCTTTGCCGCGTTCGGCGAAGCCTTGAACGATCCAAGGCTGGTGGCCAGCCTGGGGATTCACCTGGCCCACGCCACCGCCACCGTGGCCAATGTCCTGGCCGCCCTGTTTACCGGCCTGTTCATCCTGCGTTTCCGCCGCCCCATCGCGCACCTGATTCGCAACCAGCCGCTATCGCGACGCCTGACCCGCCGCGCCCTCAGCGACACGATCGAGATCCTCGGCACCTTTTGGTACCTGCCCGCCCTGGTGCTGGTGGGGATCTCGCTGTTTGCCACCTTCGTCTCGGCTGGCGACACCAGCACCGCCCTGCGCCAGGCGCTGATCTGCACCGTGCTGCTGGTGGTGTGCATGGTCATCAACGGCCTGGTCCGCCGGCATTCCCTCAAACCGCAACGCGGGGCCAAGCGCCACGCGCTGTACTCCGAACGCCTCAAGAGTTTCTGCTACACCCTGGTGCACTTGGCGATCTGGCTGGCATTCATCGAACTGGGCCTGCGGGTCTGGGGCATGTCGCTGATCCGCTTCACCGAAGGCGAAGGCCATGACGTCAGCGTCAAATTGTTCAGCCTGGCCGGCACCCTGATTTTCGCCTGGTTGATCTGGATCCTCAGCGACACCGCCGTGCACCACGCCCTCACTCGCTCGCGCAAAGGCCTGGCCAATGCCCGCGCGCAGACCATGATGCCGCTGATTCGCAACGTGCTGTTCGTGGCGATTTTCATCATCGCGCTGATTGTCGCCCTGGCCAACATGGGCATGAACGTCACCCCACTGCTGGCCGGTGCCGGTGTCATCGGCCTGGCCATCGGTTTTGGTGCGCAGTCGCTGGTGGCCGACCTGATCACCGGGCTGTTCATCATCATCGAGGACTCCCTGGCCATCGACGACTACGTCGACGTCGGCGGCCACCTGGGCACCGTCGAGGGCCTGACCATCCGCACCGTGCGCCTGCGGGACATCGACGGCATCGTCCACACCATCCCGTTCAGCGAAATCAAAAGCATCAAGAACTACTCGCGGGAGTTCGGCTACGCCATCTTCCGCGTGGCGGTGCCGTACAACATGGAGATCGACGAGGCGATCAAGCTGATGCGCGACGTCGGCCAGAAAATCCGTAACGATCCGCTGCAACGCCGCAACATCTGGTCGCCGCTGGAGATCCAGGGGGTCGAGAGCTTCGAGTCCGGCAGTGCGATCCTGCGCGCCCGGTTCAAGACCGCGCCGATCAAGCAGTGGGAAGTGTCACGGGCGTTCAACCTGTTGCTCAAGCGCCATATGGATGAGGCCGGCCTGGACCTGGCGACGCCACGCATGAGCGTCCAGGTGATTACCCCAGGAGGGGGCACCGAGAAGGATTGATCACCCGCCTGGCCCCTATCGCGAGCAAGCTTGCTCGCGATAGGGGCCGGAACATTCAACAGAGTGGTGGCCGTTAAACCACATCCACCCCGACATGAATCGCATCATGCCGCCAGAACTCCAGGTCACAATCGATCAGCCGCTGATGCTGATCGTAGTTGACCCGGGCGATGCGCAACCCCGGGCTGCCCAGCGACACCCGCAAGGCCGCCGCCGCGTTCATCGGCAGTGAGGTCGGCACGATCTCGAAGCGCACCCGCCCATAGTGCAAATCGTAATGCCGGGCATACAACTCGGTAATCGACTGATTCAGGTCCAGCTCGAGAATCCCCGGGAAATACTGCGGGTTCAGGTAGTGCTCCACATACAACACCAGCCGCCCGTCAATGCGCCGCGCCCGGCAGATCTGGATCACGCTCGACAGCGCCGGCAGCTGCAACCACGCACACACGGCCGCCGACGCCGGTTGCAGGCGCGCCGAGATCACCTCGGTCGACGGCTCCCGCCCCTGGGCACTGACCATGGCGTGAAAGTGGCTACGCTGCATCAGGTTGTACGCCAGCCGGGGCGGCGAGACGAACCAGCCACGGCGTTCCTCCCGATAAATCTGGCCTTGGGCCTCGAGTTGCAACAGCGCTTCACGCACGGTAATGCGCGTGGTGCCGAACAGCTCACTGAGCTTGCGCTCGGCCGGCAGCTTGCTGGCAGGCGCCAACAGACCGTGGTCGATCTGCTCTTGCAGGACTTGGCCAATGGCTGTCACCGCACGGGTTGCCTCTTCACGCATCAAGGTTACCTTTCTGGACTAGACCAGCACTGTTTCGGGGCCGGAGTGCGCCAAAAAGCGCCTCCTCTAAGCTAGTGCAAGCCTAGGCACAACATGTGACTGATCGATGACAAAGCCGCCCAACGGCAGCAGCCAAGCACTGCAATTCTACGGCCAAGTCCCCGTAAACCGGCCTTCTCCCGATGGTCTACGCTTAGCTCGTTGTCACCCCTAGTGCGCAAAAAAAAGCCGAGGGCCGGGGTCACCGACATCAAAGTGTCATCCAGCCCACCTAAATTGGCTCAGGTATTGCTGACCTAGACCAACCCAACCGCAAACGTTCGATAAAAACGCAGCGTTGAATACGCCCAAAGGAGCTTTCGATGAAACAGCTTTTCCTGGCATCCCTGTTAGGCTCGACCATTGCCATGTGCACCGCCGCCATGGCCGCTGATACCGATCTGAAAACCCTGGAAGCCGCTGCGCGAGCGGAAGGCGCGGTCAACAGTGTCGGCATGCCCGATGACTGGGCCAACTGGAAAGGCACCTGGGAAGACCTGGCCAAGACCTACGGCCTCAAGCACATCGACACCGACATGAGCTCGGCGCAGGAAATCGCCAAGTTCGCCGCCGAAAAAGACAACGCCAGCGCCGACATCGGCGACGTCGGCGCGGCCTTCGGCCCGATCGCGGTCAAGCAGGGCGTGGTACAACCCTACAAGCCTTCGACCTGGGACCAGGTACCCGACTGGGCCAAGGATAAAGACGGCAACTGGGCCCTGGCCTACACCGGCACCATCGCGTTTATCGTCAACAAGAAGCTGCTGCACGGCTCCCCGGCACCGACCAAATGGGCCGACCTCAAGACCGGCAAATACAAAGTCTCCATCGGTGACGTGAGCACCGCCGCCCAGGCTGCCAACGGCGTGCTGGCAGCGGCCCTGGCCAACGGTGGTGACGAGAAGAACCTGCAACCGGCGCTGTTGATGTTTGCCGAAATCGCCAAGCAGGGTCGCCTGTCGATGGCCAACCCGACTATTGCCACCATGGAGAAAGGTGAGGTCGAAGTGGGTGTGGTCTGGGACTTCAACGGCTTGAGCTACAAGGCCAAGATGGCCAACCCGGATGACTACACCGTGCTGATCCCCTCCGATGGCTCGGTAATTTCCGGCTACACCACGATCATCAACAAATACGCGAAGAACCCCAACGCCGCCAAGCTGACCCGCGAGTACATCTTCAGCGATGCGGGCCAGATCAACCTGGCCAAAGGCAACGCTCGGCCAATCCGCGCCGAACACCTGACCCTGCCCGCCGAGATCCAGGCCAAGTTGCTGCCTAACGAGCAGTACAAAGGCGTGACCCCGATCAAGGACGCCGACGCCTGGGAAAAAACCTCCAAGGCGCTGCCACAGAAGTGGAACGAAGAAGTCATCGTAGAGATGAAGTAACCCCTGTAAGAGCGAGCCTGCTCGCGATGGCGGCCTGACATTCGAAGATCCTCTCGGGTGTCAGACCGCTCTCGCGAGCAGGCTCGTTCACACAACGAATTACGATGTTTCGAGTTACTGATGTACGGAGTTTCAGTGCCATGAGTCACAACGTCATCCTTGTCGTCCTCGACGGTCTCAACTACGAAGTCGCGCGGCACGCCATGGGGCATTTGCAGGCCTATGTGCAGGCGAAAAAAGCCGCCCTGTACAAACTCAACTGCGAGCTGCCTTCGCTGTCGCGCCCGCTCTACGAAACGATCCTGACCGGGGTCACGCCGATCGACAGCGGCATCGTCCACAACAACGTCGCGCGCCTGTCCAACCAGCGCAGCATTTACCACTACGCCCGTGACGCCGGCCTGACTACCGCCGCCGCGGCCTATCACTGGGTCAGCGAGCTGTACAACCGCTCCCCCTTCGTCCCGGCCCGGGATCGCCACACCGCCGAGCCCGAGTTGCCGATCCAGTACGGCCACTTCTATTGGTCCGACCACTACCCGGATTCGCACCTGTTCGCCGACGCCGAGCACCTGCGCCTGCAACATGCCCCGCACTTTCTGCTGGTGCACCCGATGAACATCGACGACGCCGGGCACAAGCACGGCCTCGACACCCCGCAGTACCGCAACAGCGCCCGCTCGGCCGACATCATCCTGGCCGACTACCTGCAAGGCTGGCTCGACGCCGGCTACCAGGTGCTGGTGACCGCCGACCACGGCATGAACAACGACCGCTCCCACAACGGCCTGCTGGCCGAGGAACGGGAGGTCCCGCTGTTTGTGATCGGCAATGCCTTCAGCTTCGACCCCGATGCCGCTCCCGCACAGCTCGAACTGTGCGGCACGGTGTGCCAGTTGCTCGGCATACCCCACGACAAACCTGTATGCCGGGAGTTGCTCAAGTGAACGCCATCACGCGCGGTAAATGGCTGGCAGCCTTGTGCCTGGTGCCTTTTGCGATCTTCTTTTTCGTGTTCCAGATCGCCCCGCTGTGCTGGGTGCTGATCAACAGCCTGCAATCGGAAGAGTTTGGCTGGGGCCTGGCCAACTTCGATAAAATCTTCAGCTCCAGGTTCTATCTGCAAGCGATCCAGCACAGCCTGGAAATCAGTTTCTATTCCAGCCTGTTCGGCATTGTCATCGCCATCCTCGGCGCCTACTCGCTGCGCCGGGTCGACTCCAGGCTGCGCAACTTCGTCAACGCCTTCGCCAACATGACCAGCAACTTTTCCGGTGTGCCCCTGGCCTTCGCCTTCATCATCCTGCTGGGCTTCAACGGCAGCATCACCATCATGCTCAAGCAGGCCGGGATCATTGAGGACTTCAACCTGTACTCAAAAACCGGGTTGATCATCCTCTACACCTACTTCCAGATCCCCCTGGGCGTATTGCTGCTGTACCCGGCGTTCGACGCCCTGCGCGAAGACTGGCGCGAATCCGCCGAGTTGCTGGGGGCCAACGGCTGGCAGTTCTGGCGCCACATCGGCCTGCCGGTGCTGACCCCGGCCCTGCTCGGCACTTTCGTGATCCTGCTGGCCAACGCCCTGGGCGCCTACGCCACGGTGTACGCCCTGACCACCGGCAACTTCAACGTCTTGCCGATCCGCATCGCGGCGATGGTTTCAGGTGACATTTCCCTCGACCCGAACATGGCCAGCGCCCTGGCCGTGGTGCTGGTGGCCTTGATGACCCTGGTGACCGTGGTCCATCAGTTACTGTTGAAGAGGAGCTACCATGTCTCGCGCTGAACCCGGCTCTGCAGCCCTTTATCACCGTGTGGTGGTCTACCTGCTGTTTGCCATCTTGCTGTTGCCGCTAGTTGGCACGCTGATCTACTCGATTTCCAGCAGTTGGTCGGCGACCATCCTGCCCTCCGGCTTCACCTTCAAGTGGTACCTGCAACTGTGGAGTGACCCGCGTTTTCTCAATGCCTTCGGCCAGTCGCTGCTGGTCTGCGTCGGGGCACTGATCCTGTCGGTGGTGCTGATCCTGCCGCTGCTGTTCGTGGTGCACTACCACTTCCCGAAACTCGATGCGCTGATGAACATCCTGATCCTGCTGCCGTTCGCGGTGCCGCCGGTGGTGTCCTCGGTGGGCCTGTTGCAGCTCTACGGTTCCGGACCGTTCGCCATGGTCGGTACGCCCTGGATCCTGGTGGGCTGCTACTTCACCGTGGCGCTGCCGTTCATGTACCGGGCAATCACCAACAACCTGCAGGCGATCAACCTGCGCGACCTGATGGACGCTGCCCAGTTGCTCGGCGCCAGCACCTTCCAGGCAGCGTTCCTGGTGGTGCTGCCGAACCTGCGCAAGGGCCTGATGGTGGCGTTGCTGCTGTCGTTCTCGTTCCTGTTCGGCGAGTTCGTGTTTGCCAACATCCTGGTCGGCACCCGCTACGAAACCCTGCAGGTGTACCTCAACAACATGCGTAACAGCAGTGGCCACTTCACCAGCGCACTGGTGATCTCCTACTTCCTCTTTGTGCTGGTTCTGACCTGGGCTGCCAATATCTTGAACAAGGACAAAAGCCAATGAGCTATGTCAGCGTCCAACACCTGCAAAAAAACTATTCCGGCACCACGGTGTTCAGTGACATCAATTGCGAAATCCACAAGGGCGAGTTCGTCACCCTGCTCGGCCCATCGGGTTGCGGCAAGTCCACCCTGCTGCGCTGCATTGCCGGGCTGACCGCGGTGGATGGCGGCAAGATCCTGCTCGAGGGGCAGGACCTGGTGCCCATGAGCCCACAAAAACGCGGGATCGGCATGGTGTTCCAGAGCTATGCGCTGTTCCCCAACATGACCGTGGAGCAGAACGTCGCCTTCGGCTTGCGCATGCAGAAGGTCAATGCCGACGACAGCCACAAGCGCGTGCAGGAAGTGCTGCAACTGGTGGAGCTGACGGACTTTGCCGCGCGTTATCCGCACCAGTTGTCCGGCGGCCAATGCCAGCGCGTGGCCCTGGCCCGCTCCCTGGTCACCCGTCCACGCCTGCTGCTGCTCGATGAGCCGCTGTCGGCGCTGGATGCGCGGATTCGCAAGCACCTGCGCGAGCAGATCCGACAGATCCAGCGTGAATTGGGGCTGACCACTATTTTCGTCACTCACGATCAGGAGGAAGCCCTGACCATGTCTGATCGGATATTCCTCATGAACCAGGGAAAAATCGTACAAAGTGGCGACGCAGAGACCCTCTACACTGCGCCAGTGGACGTGTTTGCCGCCGGATTCATCGGCAACTACAACCTGCTTGATGCCGCCAGTGCCAGTAAACTGCTGCAACGTCCCGTCAACAGCCGCATCGCGATTCGCCCCGAGGCCATCGTACTGAGCCGCACGGGCGAACCCGATACCCTGATCCGCAGTCACAGCCTGCTGGGCAACGTGATTCGCTATCGGGTCGAGTCACGCGGCGTGGAGTTGGTGGTGGATGTCCTGAACCGTTCGGCGGCTGACTTGCATGCCGACGGTCAGCGCCTGGCACTGTCCATCGATCCGAGCGCCCTGTGTGAGGTCGCCTGATGATGTCAACGAATGAGCTGAAGAGAGAGCACTGATGGCCCTGGCAATTTTTGATCTGGACGAAACCCTGATTCACGGCGACTGTGCCACCCTCTGGAGTGAACAGATGGCCCGCCTGGGTTGGGTCGACGGCGAGTCGTTCATGCGCCGCAACAACGAACTGATGGACGCCTACAGCCACGGCAAGCTGGCCATGGAAGAGTTCATGGCCTTCAGCCTGGAACCCTTGATCGGGCGCACCCCGCAAGAGGTCGAGCACCTTGTGGGGCCCTGGGTCGAAGACTTTATCGAGCCGATCATTTTCAGCGATGCCACCAAGACCATCGCCGCCCACCGCAAGGCAGGCGACCGGATCCTGGTGATTTCCGCCTCGGGCACCCACCTGGTCACGCCCATCGCCGAGCGCCTGGGTATCGATGAGGTGCTGGGTATCGAGCTGGAGGTGGTCAATGGTTTCTACAGCGGCCAAACCGTCGGCACCCTGACCTACCGCGAAGGCAAAATCACCCGCCTGCTGGAATGGCTGGACGCCGAAGAAGAAAATCTCGAAGGCGCGAGTTTCTATTCCGACTCCCGCAACGACCTGCCCTTGCTGCTCAAGGTCGACTTCCCCCGCGTGGTCAACCCGGACCCGGTGTTGCACGCGCACGCGCAACAGGCCGGCTGGCCGATTCATCACTGGAAGTAATCGAGAAACTGTGTGGGAGCGCCGTCCGGCAGCTCCCACAGGTTCGATGCAATCGCCTCAGGTCAGGCTCTCGTCAATCACCAACACCAGCTTGCCCGACACCTGATTGGTCGCCAGTTCGGCAAACGCCGCCTCGGCATCCTTGATCGGGAAGGTCTTGGCCAGTTGCGGGCTCAAGCGGCCTTCGGCGAACAATGGCCAGACGTGCTGGCTGAGATCGCTGAACAGATCGGCCTTGAACTGCTCGTCGCGACTGCGCAGGGTCGACCCCAACAATTGGATACGCTTGGCCAGCACCTGCGCCAGATCGAGCTTGGCATCACGCCCGCCCATCAGGCCAATCAACACCCAGCGTCCGTCCCGGGCCAACACCTTCAGGTTCAACGCCGCGTAGTTGGCGCCGACCGGGTCGAGGATCACATCGAACGGCCCCAGGTCGCTCAACCCCTCCAGACCCTCGGTGCGCACCACCCCGCCCTGGGCGCCCAGCGCTTCGCAATAGGCCAGCCGATCGGCCGAGCCGACACTGACCCAGCACGGGTTGCCAAAGGCCTTGCACAGCTGGATGGCCGCCGAACCCACGCCACTGGCACCGGCATGCAGCAAGACTTTTTCCCCGGGTTTGAGCGCCGCCAGTTGAAACAGGTTCAGCCAGGCGGTGCTGTACACCTCCGGAAGCGCCGCCGCTTCGGCCAACGACAGGCCCTCCGGCACCGGCAGGACGTGGCGACCATCGACCACCACCTCCTCGGCCATCCCTCCTCCGGCCAGCAGCGCACACACCCGGTCACCGATCTGCCAGGATGAGCCCGGGCCGACCTCGCTGATGACCCCGGAGCACTCCAGCCCCAGCACCTGGCTGGCACCCGGAGGCGCAGGATAGAGCCCCGCTCGCTGCAGCAGATCGGCCCGATTCAACCCCGCGGCCGCGACACGGATGCGAACTTGCCCCACATCACAGACCGGAGCCGGCTCTTCAACCCACTCCACATGTCCCTCAACGCCTTGCAATGCCTTCACAGTGCCTCCATAGTGAGTCTGGACTGAGCCCGATGCTATAGCGCCGGGCTTTTTGCATTATGCGACCGGTCCTTGTGGAACCGGCGACTTCAAAGACGGCCTAATATGCGTTATCAATTGTCCCCGCGTCGAATCGGCATGAAGCATTTGTTCCCCAGCACCGCACTCGCCCTCCTCATCGGCCTGGGCAGCTTGTCGCTCGCGCCCGATACGTTCGCAGCCAATAGCTGGGACAAGCTTCAGCCCGACCGTGACGAGGTGATCGCCAGCCTGAACGTCGTCGAGCTGCTCAAGCGCCACCACTACAGTAAGCCGCCCCTCGATGATGCGCGCTCGGTGATCATCTACGACAGCTACCTCAAGCTGCTGGATCCATCGCGCAGCTACTTCATGGCCAGCGACATTGCAGAATTCGACAAATGGAAAACCCAGTTTGACGACTTCCTCAAGAGTGGCGACCTGAAACCCGGGTTCACCATCTACAAACGCTACCTGGACCGGGTCAAATCCCGCCTGGAGTTCGCCCTGGCAGAACTCGACAAAGGCGTGGACAAGATCGACTTCAACGCCAAGGAAACCTTGCTGATCGATCGCAAGGACGCCCCGTGGCTCAAGTCCAATGCCGAACTCGACGACCTGTGGCGCAAACGCGTCAAGGACGAAGTGCTGCGCATGAAAATCGCCGGCAAGGACTCCAAGCAGATTCAGGAAACCCTGACCAAGCGCTACAAGAACCAATTGTCGCGCCTGGACCAGACCCGCGCCGAGGACATCTTCCAGGCGTACATCAACACCTTCGCCATGTCCTACGATCCGCATACCAACTATCTGTCACCGGATAACGCGGAAAACTTCGACATCAACATGAGCCTGTCCCTGGAGGGCATCGGCGCCGTGTTGCAGAGCGATAACGACCAGGTCAAGGTCGTGCGCCTGGTGCCTGCAGGTCCAGCCGACAAGACCAAGATGGTCGCGCCGGCCGACAAGATCATCGGTGTCGCCCAGGGCAACAAGGAAATGGTCGACGTGGTCGGCTGGCGCCTGGACGAAGTGGTCAAGCTGATCCGCGGACCGAAAGGCACCGTGGTCCGCCTGGAAGTGATTCCGGCCAGCAATGCACCCAACGACCAGACCAGCAAGATCGTGCCGATCACCCGCGAAGCGGTGAAGCTTGAAGACCAGGCGGTGAAAAAGTCCGTGCTCAACCTCAAGCAGGATGGCAAGGACTACAAACTCGGCGTCATCGAGATCCCGGCCTTCTACCTCGACTTCAAGGCGTTCCGTGCCGGTGATCCGGACTACAAGAGCACCACCCGCGACGTCAAGAAACTGCTGACCGAACTGCAGAAGGAAAAAGTCGACGGCGTGGTCATCGACCTGCGCAACAACGGCGGCGGCTCCCTGCAGGAAGCCACCGAACTGACCAGCCTGTTCATCGACAAGGGCCCGACCGTCCTGGTGCGCAATGCCGATGGCCGGGTCGATGTACTCGAAGACGAAAACCCAGGGGCGTTCTACAAAGGCCCGATGGCGTTGCTGGTCAATCGCCTGTCGGCCTCGGCCTCGGAGATTTTTGCCGGCGCCATGCAGGACTACCACCGCGCGCTGATCATCGGCGGCCAGACCTTCGGCAAAGGCACGGTACAGACCATTCAGCCGCTCAACCATGGCGAACTGAAACTGACCCTGGCCAAGTTCTACCGGGTTTCCGGGCAGAGCACCCAACACCAGGGCGTACTGCCGGACATCGATTACCCGTCGATCATCGACACCAAGGAAATCGGCGAAAGCGCACTGCCTGAAGCCATGCCGTGGGACACCATCCGCCCGGCCATCAAACCGGCCGTCGACCCATTCAAACCCTTCATCGCCCAGCTCAAGTCCGAGCATGACGAGCGTACCGCCAGGGACGCCGAGTTTGTCTTCATCCGCGACAAACTGGCCCTGGCCCAGAAGCTGATGGCAGAAAAAACCGTCAGCCTCAACGAAGCCGAACGCCGCGCGCAACACACCGATATCGAAGCCCAACAGCTGGCGATGGAAAACATCCGCCGCAAAGCCAAAGGCGAAGAGCCGCTCAAGGAACTGAAAAAAGAAGACGAAGACGCCATCGCGGCCGAGCCAGACAAGACCAAGCCGGAAGACGACGCCTACCTGAGCGAAACCGGGCGGATCCTGCTGGACTACCTGAAACTCAACACCGCGGTCGCCAGCAACAAGAAGTAATGGCCATCCCAGCAACACGCTGACCAGAAAAGACCGGGCTTGCCCGGTCTTTTTTTGCCCACGAGATTCTTGCCGCATCAGGGCATGGTCAGATCCTCGCGAAATCGACCCTGCCAGTTAAAAACTGTTACCTATGTGCGTGAACCAATTTGTAACCCATGTGGGTGAGTCATACCCCGGCAAGTCCTTTTGGGGCGTTTGCCAAAAGTGCCTGGCCGTAAGGGCGAAACCCTCAGCCGCCGTGACCGCTGCAATGGATATGCCCACAAAATCCAAGATCAACCAGACCGCACAGCCAATTCCCGCAACTTGATCGCCGCCAACGGATGCCCAGCCTTTTCCGCCAGCCCCCACCAGCGAGCCGCCTCCACCGGATCCGGAGCCTTGCTCGGAGTCCCGGCCAGACTGATCACGCCAACTTGATAGGCCGCCTTGCCATCGCCCGCCAACGCTGCCAGGCGCAGCAAACGCACCCCCTCCTCGCGAGCCCCCAGGCCAACCCCGCGAAACGCCAGGATGTGACCATAGAAGCTCTGGGCCCCCACGTCCCCCAGGTTGGCCATCCGCGCAAACTGCCCCTCCAGCCAAGCCCAGCCTCGCGGCTGACGGACAAACCAGGACCAGTGAAACAGCCGGCGGGCCAGCCAGTAGCTGACATGCGCCTTGAGTCGTAGCAACACTCAGGCCTCCGCAGATTCAGGGTATTGGTACTCGAACACACGAACCACTTCCGAAGCATGCCAGGACGCCGCTGCCACGCCGTCGGAGGGCCCGGAGAAACGCCCCAGACGCTCCACACACTCGAAGAACCCAGTGCGCGGCAATCGGCTCGCGCCCTGGCTGATCACCAGCGAACTGCGCAGCGGTTGTTCGGCCCGGGCGTCCAGTGCCGCCAAGTGCTCGAGGGCGGCCGTCAGGGTTTGCATGGCCGGGCTCGGCAACTGCAGCCGCTCCAGCAGCGCACGATAAGTCAGCAAGTGGCGCTGGCGGCGCGCCTGATCCAGCTCACCGAGCAAACCGTCCCAATGTTGACGACTGATCCGTACACTCACGATTCATCCCTCCAACCCTGCACCTTCAACTCCCAGGCCAGGCTGCGGCGAATCGCGGCGTCGGGCTGGCGCTCGCCACTTTCGATCAAGGCCAGGTAGGAAGGGCTGATGCCTACGGTGCGGGCCAGCGCCTCAATGGCAATGCCCTGTTCTTCACGTAGATGACGCAGTTGATCGAGGCCCGGAAGAACCGGGTCCGAGGTGGCCGCGTGCGGGACTGTGGCTGCACGCGGTGGTTGTTCCTTGACGCCTGCAGCTTTCAACAATGCTTGATACTGCGCCCATGGCAACACCGCGTATTCGGGCTCACCATCACGTGTGATTATCTGAATATCCATGACTACCCCGTAGGACAACAACACTTAGCGAGTCGGCACTTTTCCCTTGAAGTGTAATCCTAACAGTCGCCAAGGTCGCTGGGGCGTATCAATCTCTGGATGAATCTGATTCGATTCAGGTTTTTTTCGGGCCCTGAAGCAACAACTGCTCGGGCGAATCAGGCAGGCGCTCGAGACTCACCAGTTTTTCCGGGTGCTGGCGGTTGCGCCAGAGACGGAAAGCCGTCAGCTCGTCATCCAGGGTTTTCATCAGCCACGCCAGCACAGCGATGTCATCCAGCATGCCAAACATCGGGATGAAATCGGGAACGGCATCCAAGGGGCTGAGGAAGTACATCAGGCCGGCCACCACCGATACCAGTGCCTTGGGACTGATGGCCCGGTACTCGCCGCGCCAGTAAGCCAGGCACAGCGCCTGCAGCAAGCGCAGGTCGTCCTTGAGCTTGCCCAGGCGGAAACCCTGACTGGCGCCCTTGCTGGCCACTGCGAAAAGCAGGGTCGGCAAACGGCCTCGACTGATCAAGCGACCGGCCAAGGGCAGGAACCGAGCAAAATTCCAGGGTGTTTTCATCATGCCTCCACTGAAATGTTATCCACACAAATTGTGGATAACCTTGTGAACAGAGCCGCTTTTCAGGCCTCAAAGCCCCGTTTTACAAGGGCTCAAGTCAGATCGGGCGTTTTTTACTCACATGAAAAAACCCCAACATTTCATTGACTTGGCGGCCTGGTGCGGCTAACGGCGGCGCCTTCAATGCTATGACTGCTACGACCGGTGTCGGTTCGACTGGATTTTCCACCACCGGCCGCCAGATGCAACAACGCCCCGGATAAACGGGGCGTTGTATTTCAATCCGACGCAGCTTACTTGGCGTCGTCTTGCTTGGCTGGATCTTTGATCGCCAGCAGCTCCAGGTCGAATACCAGCACCGAGTTGGCCGGAATTGCCGGGCTAGGGCTTTGTGCGCCGTAGGCCAGTTCGCTAGGAATGTACAGCTTGTACTTCTCGCCTACGTGCATCAGTTGCAGGCCTTCGACCCAACCCGGGATCACGCCGCTGACTGGCAGATCGATCGGGCTGCCACGCTCGACCGAACTGTCGAACACGGTGCCGTTGGTCAGGGTGCCGGTATAGTGCACAGTCACGACGTCGGTAGGCTTAGGCTGGGCGCCGTCGGCCTTCTTCACGACTTCGTACTGCAGGCCGGAAGCCGTGGTGGTCACACCGGCTTTCTTGGCGTTGTCTTCGAGGAATTTCTTGCCGGCTGCGGCCGACTCTTCGCTCATCTTGGCCATGCGCTCTTCAGCACGCTTTTGCAGCGCTGCGAAGGCTTCGACCAACTCTTCATCCTTGAGCTTCTGTTCTTTCTTGCCGACAGCATCTTCGATGCCTTGGGCTACGGCTTTGGAGTCCAGGTCATCCATGCCTTCCTGAGCCAGGCTCTTGCCCATGTTCAGGCCGATACCGTAGGAAGCTTTTTGCGCCGGGGTTTTCAGCTCTACGCTGGTCTGCGAGTCACAACCCGCAAGTACCAGGCTAACCAGGGCCACCGCCGCCGCCAACCGATGCTGTTTCATGCTATTTCCTTGTTCATGCGCCTAAAGGGCAATCGAATAAAGCCGCGAGCTTATCAGGCCGCCACGACCAATGGCTACCGGCATGAGAGCAGGAAAGCTCCGATAAGTTCAGGTCTTTTAACGCGTTTTGCCCAGGAACCGGGTGAAGTTTCTGTCAGCTTCGGCCGAGGGCAGATGCAGCCTGTTCTCACAGGCTATGGCGTAATGGCCTCTTGCTGCCAAACTTGAGCTCAGGCATAACACCCCGATCACTCTACAAGGACGTTTATCGTGCGCCTGCTGCTCCGTTTTCTACTGCTGATTCTGCTCCTGCTGGGGGTCGCGCTGGCCGTTGTGCTGTATTACGTGGCCAACCCCAAGCTGCCGGTCTATACGCCTGTCACCCAGGTGAATTACCTCGACCAGTGGAGCGACGCCGATCGCCAGACCTATTACTTCACCCCCCAGGGCACCCAGGTAAAGGGTTTGCGGTACGACTGGTTCAAGGCCCTTGAGCTGCCGTTTTCCGAGCAGCGCTTTGCCGCGCCGCAGTACCTGGCGCGCTTCGGCTTTCTGGTGGACCCGACGCAAACGGCCACCCCCAGCAACCCGGGCAACCTGCCGGTGGGCTTCGCCAGGCACCAGAATCCTGGCAGTAAAGAAGAGTATCTGGATATTACCTGCGCCGCCTGCCACACCGGTGAGCTGCGCTACCAGGGCCAGGCCCTGCGCATCGATGGCGGTACGGCGCAGCACGTGCTGCCCTCCAGCGTACCCACCTTGCGCGGCGGCAGCTTCGGCCAGGCGCTGGTGGCCAGTCTTGCCTCGACCTATTACAACCCGTGGAAATTCGAACGTTTCGCCCGCAACGTGCTGGGTCAGGACTACGACACCGGGCACGAACAACTGCGCAAGGATTTCAAGGCCTCGCTGGACACCTTCCTGCGGGTGGCCTGGAACGACACCCATCGCGGCCTCTACCCCACCGAGGAAGGTCCCGGGCGCACCGACGCCTTCGGCCGTATCGCCAATGCCACCTTCGGCGACGCCATCTCCCCGGACAATTACCGGGTAGCCAATGCGCCAGTGGACTATCCACAACTGTGGGACATCTGGACCTTCGACTGGGTGCAGTGGAACGGTTCCGCCCAGCAGCCCATGGCGCGCAATGTCGGCGAGGCGTTGGGGGTGGGTGCCACCCTGAATTTCTTCGATGCCAATGGCCAACCGCTCAAGGGCGATGCGCGCTACCCCTCCAGCGTGCGCGTGCGGGACTTGCACCTGATCGAAGAAACCCTCAAGCGCCTCAAGCCGCCGGCCTGGCCCGAAGCACTGCTGGGCCCCATCGACAAGCCCCTGGCCGCCCAGGGCCGTGCGCTGTTCGCCGAGAACTGCGCCGGTTGCCACGTGCCCAAGGTGATCCAGGCCAACGGTCGCCCCGAGCAGCAGTTGAAGATGCTGCCGGTGGCAGTGATCGGCACCGATCCCTCCAGCGCCCACAACATCGCGCAGCACCGCTTCGACGTCACCCCTCTGCAATGGGACCCGGCGGAATTGGCCAACCTCGACGTCAAGCTGCAACCCACGCCCACCGAGCCTCTGGACCTGAGCCAGCTGTCAGTCGCCAAGGGCCTGGCCTACGTTACCGCCTTCGTCGAGAGCCGCGCCTACCGCGAGGCCAACGTCACCCCAGAAGAGCGGCCGGACATGGATGGATTCGCCCTGCCGATCGGCGTGCGCGAGCGCGTGGCCTACAAAGCCCGGCCGCTGGCCGGCGTCTGGGCCACGGCGCCTTTCCTGCATAACGGTTCGGTGCCGAGCCTCTACCAACTGCTGTCACCGCAAAGTGAACGAGCGAGCACCTTCTATAAAGGCACCTTCGAGTACGACCCCAAACACCTGGGCTATCGCACCGAAGCCTTCGACAACGGGTTTGTGTTCGATACGCGGGTGACCGGCAACCATAACAGCGGCCACGAATTCCGCGCCGGCGAACGGGGTAACGGGGTCATCGGGCGCTTGTTGCTGCCCCAGGAGCGCTGGGCGCTGCTGGAGTACCTGAAGGTACTGGGCGGCCCCCTGGAGGCGCAATTGCCATGAGCCACGGACAGCCAGGAAGGAGTTTTACATGTTGATGAGCTTATGGCTGCGCCTCGCGGCGTTCTTGGCTAAATCCCTGCTGTGGCTGCTCGGGCTCGGCCTGCTCGGCTGGGCCCTGGCCAGCGCCTGGTGGGCCTGGCAACACAGCGGGCCGGTGTCCGCCCAGGAGCAGATACCCGCCGGCGAAACCGCGATGACCCAGGAGGTGATCCAGACCGCCGTGCGCATCGTCGACCAGCACCGCGACAACACCCGTTACCTGCGTGATGCCCACGCCAAGGCGCACGGCTGCCTGAAGGCCGAGGTCCAGGTGCTGACCGACCTGGCTCCCGACCTGCGCCAGGGCGTATTCAGCGAAGCCGGCAAGACCTGGCAAGCCACCCTGCGACTGTCCAACGGCAATGCCTACCCGCAGTTCGACAGCATGCGCGACGCCCGGGGCATGGCCCTGAAGTTGCTCGATGTACCCGGAACGCAGTTGCTCAAGGACCGCCAAGGCCGTGGCGAACAGGACTTTGTCATGTTCAACCACCCGAACTTTTTCGTCAGTGACGTCGCCGAGTACCGACAGAACGTCGCGGCCCAGGCTGACGGCAAAAAGGTCCTGGCGTTCTTTCCCGGCTGGGACCCGCGCAGCTGGCAGGTGCGCCACCTGTTCATCGCCCTGGCGACGCTGGCGCCGGCGCCGACAAGCCCGACCCAGAGCACTTACTTTTCCGTCTCGCCCTATAAGTTCGGCAACGCCAACGCCAAATTCCGCGTGGCCCCCGACCCCGACAGTTGCCCGAGCTACACCCTGCCCGCGCAGAACCAGGCATTGCCGAACTTCCTGCGCAGCGCATTGAACCAGCAACTGTCGACGGACCGGGTCCCGGCCTGCTTTGTCCTGCAGATCCAGCGTCAGGATCCGCGCGCATACATGCCGATCGAAGACACCAGTATTGAATGGCAGGAAAGCGACGCGCCGTTCGAAACCGTGGCGCGCATCCGGATTCCCGCCCAGGACTTCGACACCCCGGCACTGAACCTGCAATGCGACAACCAGTCGTTCAATCCCTGGTTCGGGTTGGAGGCCCATCGCCCCATCGGCGGGATCAATCGGCTGCGCAAAGCGGTGTACGAAGCGGTCAGCGATTACCGACACGCCCGTAACGCCGAACAGTAGGCCCCAGCCGCACGCGCGTCAGGTGACTGGCGTGCGGCCCATCAGGGCTCAGTACCGGGCATCCTGTGGCTTGCCGCCTTTTGGCCAGTCCTTGTGCTTGTCCGGGAAGTCCGGACGGGGTTGGTGGGAGAAGTACTCGGCGACGTCTACCGCCTCCTGATCGGAAAGCCCACCCTGCCCCAGCGGGAACTGTTCGTGAAAGCCGATCGGCATGTTGCGTTTGACGAACGCCGCAGCGGTATAGGTGCGCGCCATGCCAGCGCCGATGTTGAACGACTCCTCGCCCCACAGCGGCGGGAACACCCACTCGCCCTTGGCACTCTTCAGCCCTTCGCCCTCAGTGCCATGGCACACCGCGCATTGCTTGGCGTAGACCCGCTCGCCGTTGGCGCGGTCAGGCTTGATCGCCGGATCGATCTTGCCGACGCCACGCCCGGCCACCTTGTCCCCGGCCTGGGTGTTGCGCTTCATCCAGTCGAAATAGGCAATCATCGCCTGCATGTCCGCCGACTCGACGGGCAGCGGCTTGCCATCCATCGAACGACGGAAACACCCATTGATGCGCTCGGCCAGAGTGATTTCCCGTCCCACACGCGGCGCATAGCTCGGGAAGAACGCCGAGACCCCGACAAACGGCGAGCCATCGGCCACGGTGCCGGCATTGAGGTGGCAACTGGTGCAGTTCAAGGCGTTGCCGACGTTGTCCGGCAACAGGGCCTTGGTCTGCAGGTGCAGGCGCATGCCCCGCACGACCTGCGGGGCATTGGGCGCCACCAGCATATCGGCCAGGCGTGGGGTTTCGAAGGTGACGGGCCCGTCCACCGGCTTGAGCTGGCCGCGCAGCTGTTTGACCTGGGCGGCAGTGATCGTTGAGCCCTCATTGCCCCAACTGGTGCGCACGAAGCTGAGGATCTCAGCGATCTCGTCATCGGCCAGCCGGGCAAACCCAGGCATGGTGTAGACCCGCGGGTGGGTCTGGGTCTCGGCGGTTTTCCAGCCCGTCAGGGTAATGTGCAGCAACGACGTCGGATCGGCCGAGGCCACGCTCGGGTTGCCTGCCAGTGGCGGGAACATCGCCGGCACACCGCCGCCATCCGCGCGGTGGCAGTCGGCACAGAACTGCGTGTAGCCCAGGCCGCCACGGCTGCTGTACAGCGTCGCCGGAGGAGCTGCCGGGGCCAGCGGCAAGGACGGTGGCGGCAGGTCATCCGGGCCGGCCGGCAGCGACTTGAGGTAGGTCGCGATGGCGGTCAGGTCATCATCGGTAAAGTGCTGGGTGCTGTGATGGATCACTTGCGCCATGTTGCCGGACACCGTGGCAAATCGGTTCTGCCCGGTCTTGAGCAACTGCACGGTGTCTTCCACCGTCCACAGGTTGCGCAAGCTGAGTGCGCGCCAGTGCTCGACGGTCTCCCCGGCCAGGTAGTGCTTGCCGCTGGTACCGGCGTCACTCATGGCCTTTTCCTGGAAGGCGATACCCCGTGGGGTATGACAAGCACCGCAGTGTCCCAGGCCCTGCACCAGATAGGCACCACGGCTCACCTGTGGGTCCTTGGCCGGGTCCGCGACAAAAGGAGCGTCATCGACGAACAGCTTGTTCCAGAACCACAGCCCCCAACGCTGGTTGAACGGCCAGCTCATGTCCGCCTGCAGATTGGCCTGCTTGACCGGGCTGACCCCCTGCATCAGGTAGGCATACAGGGCCCGCATATCCGATTCGCTCATCTTGGCGTAGGACGGGTACGGCATCGCCGGATAGAGGTTGTCGCCCGCCGGCGTCACCCCCTGACGCATGGCCCGGTCAAACTGCTCGAAGGTGTAGCGGCCAATGCCCGTCTCTGGATCGGGGGTGATGTTGCTGGAATACAGGGTGCCCATGGGCGTTGTCAGTTCCAGGCCGCCGGCCATCACCGCGCCGTCCTTGGCGGTGTGGCAGGCAATGCAGTCGCCGAGTTGGGCCACATACTTGCCTTGGGCGATCAACGGGTCGGCCTGGGTAGCCGCTGCCGACGACGGCTCGCTGGCGTGGAGGTGGTGCACAAACACTAACGACGAAACCAGCACGGCCAGTCGCGGCAAATTCAGATCCATTGAAAACACCCCTTATGGCATCGGCGTCGGGTTTTCCCGTTGGCCAGGTGCCACTGCTTTTTTATAGGTTCAGCAAACGGCAACCGCGATGTGCAGCGCCCAAGTACTTTCTATAGGAATTGGCCGGGGTGGCCGTTGACATGTATCAGGCGCAGTCCGAATGGACGGCGGCGAATGGGGTTTGGCCCGCAAGGCCAAGGTGTTCCGAGGGCGCGAACGCAAGTTTGCTAAACCCCAGACAGCAAAAAGCCCGCACTGGGCGGGCTTTCTGTGGTGACCTGGCGTTCAGTGGTCCAGGTTACCGAATATGGCGCAGCGGACGGGACTCGAACCCGCGACCCCCGGCGTGACAGGCCGGTATTCTAACCGACTGAACTACCGCTGCGCTAAGCGTTGAAAGTAAATGGTGGGTGATGACGGGATCGAACCGCCGACATTCTGCTTGTAAGGCAGACGCTCTCCCAGCTGAGCTAATCACCCTTTACCTTCGTTGCGGGACACATTATGCCACAGGTTTTTATAAAGTGTTGATTTAATTGAAGTATTTTTCAAATAAATCTAAAAACCGGTGAAACATGCTTCCTGCAGGAACTTCGGACAGAAAAAAACCCGCCTAGGCGGGCTTTTCCGTGGTGACCTGGCGTTCAGCGTTCCAGGTTACCGAATATGGCGCAGCGGACGGGACTCGAACCCGCGACCCCCGGCGTGACAGGCCGGTATTCTAACCGACTGAACTACCGCTGCGCGTAACACTTGAAACGAATGGTGGGTGATGACGGGATCGAACCGCCGACATTCTGCTTGTAAGGCAGACGCTCTCCCAGCTGAGCTAATCACCCTTCGCTTCGGTGTGGCGCGCATTCTACGGAGCGACCCCACCTCTGGCAAGCACTTTTTTAAATAATTTTTTCAGGCCTTCCAAAGGCTTAGCGAAGGGTTGGCCTATTGAGCTGCGCGGAGAATAATGCCCCCCTTTGTATAAAGGAGAGACTCACCCCATGTGGTTCAAAAACCTGCTTATCTATCGCCTGACCCAAGATCTGCCTGTTGATGCCGAGGCGTTGGAAACTGCACTGGCCACCAAGCTGGCGCGTCCATGTGCAAGCCAGGAGTTGACCACCTACGGTTTCGTCGCGCCGTTCGGCAAAGGCGAAGATGCCCCATTGGTGCATGTCAGCGGTGATTTCCTGCTGATCAGCGCACGCAAGGAAGAACGCATCCTGCCAGGCAGCGTCGTGCGTGACGCACTCAAGGAAAAAGTCGAAGAGATCGAAGCCGAGCAAATGCGCAAGGTCTATAAGAAGGAACGCGATCAGCTCAAGGATGAAATCATCCAGGCGTTCCTGCCGCGTGCCTTTATCCGCCGCTCGTCGACCTTCGCCGCCATCGCGCCGAAGCAGGGCCTGATCCTCGTCAACTCGGCCAGCCCGAAACGTGCCGAAGACCTGCTGTCCACCCTGCGCGAAGTGATCGGCACCCTGCCGGTGCGTCCGCTGACGGTGAAAATGTCGCCGACCGCAACCATGACCGAATGGGTCACCACCCAGAAAGCCGCGGACGACTTCTTTGTACTGGACGAGTGTGAACTGCGCGACACCCACGAAGACGGCGGCATCGTGCGCTGCAAACGTCAGGACCTGACCAGCGAAGAAATCCAGCTGCACCTGAGCACCGGTAAAGTGGTGACCCAACTGTCCCTGGCCTGGCAAGACAAACTGTCGTTTGTCCTCGACGACAAGATGGTGGTCAAGCGCCTGAAGTTCGAAGACCTGCTGCAAGACCAGGCGGAACAGGACGGCGGCGACGAAGCCCTGGGTCAACTGGATGCCAGCTTCACCCTGATGATGCTGACCTTCGGCGAATTCATCCCGGCACTGGTAGAAGCGCTGGGCGGCGAAGAGACTCCGCAAGGCATCTAAAGCCTGGCGATCTCTCCTGTAGGAGCGAACTGGCTCGCGATGGTGTGTCAGGCAAATGAGTGACGCCTGATACACCATCGCGAGCCAGCTCGCTCCTACAAGTGTTTTATGGTGTAACTAATAATAAGGAGCAGGTCATGCGCGCATTGGCAGCATTGAGTCGTTTTGTCGGCAACACCTTTGCTTACTGGGTACTGATTTTTGCAGTCGTGGCATTCCTGCAACCGACGTGGTTCATCGACCTGAAAAGCGCCATCGTGCCACTGCTGGGCCTGGTGATGTTCGGCATGGGCCTGACCCTCAAGCTCGAAGACTTCGCCGAAGTCGCCCGTCATCCGTGGCGCGTGGCGTTGGGTGTGGTCGCACAGTTCGTGATCATGCCGGGCATGGCCTGGTTGCTGTGCCAGGTGTTCAGCCTGCCACCGGAAATCGCCGTCGGGGTGATCCTGGTGGGTTGCTGCCCAAGCGGTACCTCCTCCAATGTCATGACCTGGCTGGCCCGGGGCGACCTCGCACTCGCGGTAGCCATCTCCGCCATCACCACGCTGCTGGCCCCACTGCTCACCCCGACGCTGATCTGGTTGCTGGCTTCGGCCTGGCTGCCCGTCTCGTTCATGGACTTGTTCTGGTCGATCCTGCAAATCGTCCTGCTGCCTATCGTGCTCGGCGTGATCGCACAGCGCGTGCTCGGCGCACGGGCGCGTTATGCAGTCGAGGTCTTGCCACTGATTTCGGTGGTAAGCATCGTCATCATCGTGGCCGCAGTGGTCGCCGCCAGCCAGGCGAAAATTGCCGAATCCGGCCTGCTGATCATGGCGGTAGTGATGTTGCATAACAGCTTCGGCTACCTGCTGGGCTACCTCACCGGCCACCTGTTCAAATTGCCACTGGCGCAACGTAAAACCCTGGCACTGGAAGTCGGCATGCAGAACTCCGGCCTCGGTGCCGCCCTGGCCAGCGCGCACTTCTCGCCGCTGGCAGCGGTACCCAGCGCCCTGTTCAGCGTCTGGCACAACATTTCCGGCGCCCTGCTCTCGACCTATTTCCGGCGCATGAGTGAGAAACAGGACCGGGAGCTTGCGGCACAACAAGCGGCTGACTGACGCGGGCACTTGATCCCCGGTTTAATGATGGGCACTATACTGCGCAACGCGAGGACGACCTCGCGGCTCGATCGAGTCATTAATCTGGGGACGACCCCGTCAATCGATGGAGGTTTGCATGTCCTGGATCATTCTGTTTTTCGCCGGTCTGTTTGAAGTCGGCTGGGCCGTTGGCCTGAAGTACACCGACGGCTTCAGCCGCCCTCTGCCCACCGCCCTGACCATCGCCGCCATGGTCATCAGCCTCGGCTTGCTGGGGCTGGCGATGAAGGAATTGCCACTGGGCACTGCCTACGCGATCTGGACGGGCGTAGGCGCAGTGGGCACGGTCATCGCCGGGATCATCCTGTTTGGTGAATCCATGGCGCTGTTCCGCCTGGCCAGCGTTGCGCTGATCATCGCCGGGCTGGTCGGGCTGAAGATCAGCGCGGCCTGATCCGCTGGATAAAAAACGCCCGCATAACGCGGGCGTTTTTTTTATCGGCGCACGTCTAACGCACCGTCCCCCGCAACTCGCTCACCCGCGCCTGCAACTGCGCCGGCGCGGCCGCCTCCACGGCCACCGGCGGGCCTGCCACCAGGGTCACCCGCGACCAGAGCCGATGGAAGAAACCCTTGTTCGGGTCGCGGCTGAAAAAGCTGCCCCACAACCCTTGCAGGGCCAATGGAATCACCGGCACCGGGGTCTGCTCGAGAATCCGCGTCAGCCCGCCCTTGAACTCATCGATCTCGCCGTCAGCGGTCAGTTTGCCTTCCGGGAAGATGCACACCAGCTCGCCGTCCTTCAGGTACTGGGCGATGCGGCTGAAGGCCTTTTCGTAGATCTGAATGTCTTCGTGGCGCCCGGCGATGGGAATCGTCCCCGCGGTGCGGAAGATGAAGTTCAGGACTGGCAGGTTGTAGATCTTGTAGTACATCACGAAGCGAATCGGCCGACGCACCGCGCCGCCAATCAACAGTGCATCAACGAAGGACACGTGGTTGCACACCAGCAACGCCGCGCCCTCGTCTGGGATCAACTCGAGGTTACGGTGCTGCACGCGGTACATGGAGTGGCTGAGCAGCCAGATCATGAAGCGCATGCTGAACTCGGGGACGATGCGGAAGATATAGGTGTTCACGCCGATATTGAGCAGCGACACCACCAGGAACAACTGGGGAATCGTCAGCTTGGCCAGGCTCAGCAGGACAATCGAAACGATCGCCGAGACCACCATGAACAGCGCGTTGAGAATGTTGTTGGCGGCAATCACCCGCGCCCGCTCGTGTTCGGCCGTGCGCGACTGGATCAATGCATACAGCGGCACGATGTAGAAACCACCAAACACCCCCAGCCCGAGAATATCCAGGAGCACCAGCCAGGTATGTGCAAAGCCGAGCACGTCGAGCCAGCCATGGCCCTGGACGCTGTCCGGAATACCGCCGGAGTGCCACCACAGCAACAGGCCAAACACCGTCAGGCCAAAGGAGCCAAAGGGCACCAGGCCAATCTCGACTTTGCGCCCGGAGAGTTTCTCGCAGAGCATCGAGCCCAGGGCAATCCCCACCGAAAACACCGTCAGGATCAGGGTCACCACGGTTTCGTCGCCGTGCATCCACTCCTTGGCGTACGCCGGGATCTGCGTCAGGTAAATCGCCCCGACGAACCAGAACCATGAGTTGCCGACAATCGAGCGCGACACCGCTGGCGTCTGCCCCAGGCCCAGGCGCAAGGTGGCCCAGGACTCACTGAAGATATTCCAGTTCAGCCGCAGCTCAGGCGTGGAGGCCGCCGCACGGGGGATACCACGACTGGCCAGGTAACCGAGCACCGCGATGGCGATGATCGCCGTGGAAACGATGGGGGCGTAGTGACTGGAGGACATCATGATCCCGGCACCGATGGTCCCGGCGAGTATTGCCAGAAAGGTGCCCATTTCCACCAGGCCATTGCCGCCGACCAATTCTTCTTCGCGCAGCGCCTGGGGCAATATCGAATACTTCACCGGACCGAACAGCGCCGAGTGGGTGCCCATGGCAAACAACGCCAGCAGCATCAGCCACAGGTGATCGAACATGAAGCCGACCGCGCCCACCGCCATAATGGCGATTTCTCCCAGCTTGATCAGACGGATCAACGCGTCCTTGGCGAACTTTTCCCCGAACTGCCCGGCCAGCGCCGAAAACAGAAAGAACGGCAGGATAAACAGTAGCGCGCACAGGTTGACCCAGATCGAGCGGTCGCCCTCAATGGCCAGCTTGTACAGAATGGCGAGGATCAACGACTGCTTGAAGATGTTGTCGTTGAACGCCCCGAGCGATTGCGTAAGAAAAAACGGCAGGAAACGCCGCTTGCGAAGCAAGGTGAACTGCGAAGGTTGACTCATCTTCCATGTCCCTGAATGGCTTGGATGCTCTTATTGGAATGTCGCTGAGCGATCCAGGCCACAACCTTAGGACTATTTTTTCAATCCGGCGATGCACGGCGAGACAAACAACTCACCGCGCCAGGCACCTTGCACCGTACGCTTGGCGACGATCAGCCACAGGCTCGCCAGCAGCATCACCAGCACCGAGCCGAACACACTGAAGAAGAGCAGATTCAAGGTGCTCGCCAGTTTCAGGGTGGCCAGCGAATAGACCCCCAGCGGGAAGGTAAAGCCCCACCATCCAAGGTTGAAGGGAATGCCGTCGCGCAGGTAGCGCAGGGTAATCAGCACGGCCATCAGCATCCACCACAGGCCAAACCCCCACAGGGTGATGCCGCCGATCAGCCCCAACCCCGCTGCCACCTCTCCCACTCCCGGCATGCCATTGGCCGCGAAGATCGCCGGCCCGTCACCGCCCAGCAGCAACATGCCCAGCGCCCCGGTGCCGATCGGCCCCAACGCCAGCCAGCTCGACGCCGCCATGTTCTCGTGGGGCAATTTGTGCAAGGCCATGCGCAACAACAGGATGGTCAGGATGCTGAACGCCACCGGCAGCGAAAAGGCCCACAGCACGTAGCTGGTGCAGAGCATCACCAGTTGCCCATGGGCGTCCGCCAGGTGCGGGGCCAGCAGGCCACCGCTGGCTGCCGCGACTTCCGCCGCCACCACCGGCAACAACCACACGGCCGTCATCTGGTCGATGCTGTGCTCCTGACGGGTGAACATCATGTAGGGAATCAGCACGCCGCAGGCCAGCGACATGGCTACGTCAATCCACCACAGGACTTCAGCCACCTGGACCACCTCCTGGCCCCAGCGCGGCACGCCAAACACCAGGAAACCATTAATGATGGTGGCCAGGCCCATGGGAATGGTGCCGAAAAACATCGACACCGTGGAGTGGGCGAAAATCCGCCGCGCCTCATCAAAGAACAACACCCAGCGCGCGGCATACAACACGCTGAACAACACAAACAGACCTATGTTGAACAGCCACAGGCCCTCGGCGAACACCCGCAGTCCGGGGATCGCGAGCGGCAACTGGGCCAGGGCCAATGCCAGCACCCCGGTGCCCATGGTGGCGGCGAACCAGTTAGGTGTGAACTGGCGAATCACTTCGCGCGGATGCTGCAACTGGCTCAAGGGTCGGTTGAGAATTTTGTGGCGAGTGGCGCATTGCATACTGAGCTCCTGTCCCCTGATGAGGTAGAGCCCATGATAGAACCGGATCGAATATCTATATAACGGGTAATATCTCTAACTGTTATCTATTTTGCAGATATGCGCTTACACACTGCCCTCGGATTCGACCACCAACACCCGCGCCGGCCCTTGTGGGTGAGCCACGTGCTCGGTGCCCACCGCCGCGTAGAAAATATCCCCGACCTCCAGCAAAACGGCCTGCTCGACACCGTTCTCGCGGTAGCGCATCTGCACCTGTCCATCGAGCACCACAAACACTTCCTGGCCATCGTTGACGTGCCATTTGTATGGCTGGTCCGTCCAGTGCAGGCGGGTGGTGATGCCATTCATGTTGGCAATATCCAGCGCCGCCCAGGCACGTTCGCCGGTAAACGCTTTGCTGCGGATGATCTTCATGGGTGGGGGTAATCCTTGGGCACGGTACTGATGGATGACCAAGGCTAACGCAAATGCGATGCTCAGGCTCGGCTGGCACACGATCGCCCTGCGACACCCCGCCACGCTGAGACCTTGGTCGACACTGACGCCGCCTGAACATCGTGCGAGACTGTCCGACCGGGCTGCAATCCCGGGCGTCTTTTGCCAGGAGTTTCCATGTCGTTGTCCAGCGGGCTGATCGCCGCCGTCGCCCTGGCCTATATGGCCATCATGTTCGCCATCGCCTTTTATGGCGACCGCCGCAGCACGCCGCTGCCGCCGCGCATGCGCGCCTGGGTGTACAGCCTGTCGTTGGCTGTCTATTGCACCAGTTGGACCTTCTTTGGGGCGGTGGGCCAGGCCGCCGAACAGCTCTGGTCGTTCCTGCCGATTTACCTGGGGCCGATCCTGCTGCTGGTGTTCGCGCCTTGGGTCCTGCAAAAAATGGTGATGATCAGCAAGCAGGAGAACATCACCTCGATTGCCGACTTCATCGCCGCCCGCTACGGCAAATCCCAGTCGCTGGCGGTGGTGGTGGCGCTGATCTGCCTGGTCGGGGTCCTGCCTTACATTGCCTTGCAGCTCAAAGGTATCGTCCTGGGGGTCAACCTGCTGATCGGCGCCGGCGCCGACGCCATGGGCACCCGCGCCCAGGACACGGCGCTGATCGTGTCGCTGATCCTGGCGTTGTTCACCATCGTCTTCGGCACCCGCAACCTGGATGCCACCGAGCACCACCGGGGCATGGTGCTGGCAATCGCCTTTGAGTCGCTGGTCAAGCTGTTCGCTTTTCTTGCTGTCGGCGCATTTGTCACCTACGGCCTGTACGACGGCTTCGACGACCTGTTCGACCAGGCCATGCTCGCCCCGCGCCTGGAGCAATACTGGAAGGAAACCATCAACTGGCCGTCGATGGTGGTGCAGACCGGTGTGGCGATGATGGCGATCATCTGCCTGCCCCGGCAGTTTCACGTCACGGTGGTGGAGAACATCGAACCCCAGGACCTGCGCCTGGCGAAATGGGTATTCCCCGCCTACCTGGCCCTGGCCGCGCTGTTCGTGGTGCCGATTGCCCTGGCCGGGCAAATGCTGCTGCCCAGCTCGGTGCTGCCCGACTCCTTCGTCATCAGCCTGCCACTGGCCCAGGCCCATCCGGCCCTGGCGCTGCTGGCATTCATCGGCGGTGCCTCGGCCGCCACCGGCATGGTGATCGTTGCCAGTGTCGCGCTGTCGACCATGGTGTCCAACGACATGCTGCTGCCGTGGCTGCTGCGGCGCAAAAACGCCGAGCGCCCGTTCGAAGTGTTCCGCCACTGGATGCTCTCGGTCCGCCGCGTGAGCATCGTGGTGATTCTGCTGTTGGCCTATGTCGCCTATCGCCTGCTCGGCTCCACCGCCAGCCTGGCCACCATTGGCCAGATCGCCTTTGCCGCGGTCACCCAGCTGGCGCCTGCGATGCTTGGCGCGCTGTACTGGAAACAGGCCAACCGCCGCGGCGTATTCGCCGGCCTCGCCGCCGGTACCTTCCTGTGGTTCTACACGCTGATCCTGCCGATTGCCGCCCACAGCATGGGCTGGTCGCTGAGCAGTTTCCCCGGCCTCGGCTGGCTGCACAGCAACCCGCTGAACCTGCCGATCACCCCGCTGACCCAGGGCGTGGTGCTTTCCCTCGCGGGCAACTTCACCCTGTTCGCCTGGGTCTCGGTGCTGTCCCGCACCCGGGTCTCGGAACACTGGCAGGCCGGGCGCTTCATCGGCCAGGAGATCAGCGCGCGGCCCAATGCCCGCTCACTGCTCGCGGTGCAGATCGACGACCTGCTGCAACTGGCGGCCCGTTTCGTGGGCGAAGAACGAGCGCGGCAGAGCTTCATCCGCTTCGCCTATCGCCAGGGCAAAGGCTTCAACCCGAACCAGAATGCCGACGGTGAATGGATCGCCCACACCGAGCGCCTGCTCGCCGGCGTCCTGGGGGCTTCATCGACCCGTGCCGTGGTGAAAGCCGCGATTGAAGGCCGGGAAATGCAGCTCGAAGACGTGGTGCGCATCGCCGACGAAGCCTCGGAGGTGCTGCAGTTCAACCGCGCACTGCTGCAAGGCGCAATCGAGAACATCACCCAGGGCATCAGCGTGGTCGACCAGTCGCTCAAGCTGGTGGCCTGGAACCGCCGTTACCTGGAACTGTTCAACTACCCCGACGGGTTGATCAGTGTCGGCCGGCCGATTGCCGACATCATCCGCCACAATGCCGAGCGCGGCCTGTGCGGCCCTGGCGAGGCGCAAGTGCACGTGGCCCGCCGCCTGCACTGGATGCGCCAGGGGCGCGCCCACACGTCCGAGCGGCTGTTCCCCAACGGCCGGGTGATCGAGTTGATCGGCAACCCGATGCCGGGTGGTGGTTTTGTCATGAGTTTCACCGACATCACCGCGTTCCGCGAAGCCGAGCAGGCGCTGACCGAGGCCAACGAAGGCCTGGAGCGCCGCGTCACCGAGCGGACCCACGAACTGTCGCAACTGAACGTCGCCCTGACCGAAGCCAAAGGCACGGCCGAGTCGGCCAACCAGTCGAAAACCCGCTTCCTCGCGGCGGTCAGTCATGACCTGATGCAGCCCTTGAATGCGGCGCGCCTGTTCTCTGCGGCCCTGTCCCACCGTGACGAAGACCTGAGCCCGGAAACCCAGCAACTGGTGCAGCACCTGGACAGTTCGCTGCGCTCGGCCGAGGACCTGATCAGCGATCTGCTGGACATCTCGCGCCTGGAAAACGGCAAGATCAACCCGGATCGCCAGCCCTTTGTGCTCAACGAACTGTTCGACACCCTGGGCGCTGAATTCAAGGCCCTGGCCCGCGAACAAGGCTTGAAGTTCCGCCTGCGCGGCAGCCGCCTGCGGGTCGACAGCGACAGCAAACTGCTGCGCCGGGTGCTGCAGAATTTCCTCACCAATGCCTTCCGCTACGCCAAGGGCCCGGTGCTGCTGGGGGTACGCCGCAAGGGCGACCAACTGTGCCTGGAAGTCTGGGACCGTGGCCCGGGGATCCCGGAAGACAAGCGCCAGGTGATCTTCGAAGAGTTCAAGCGCCTGGACAGCCACCAGACCCGCGCCGAGAAAGGCCTGGGGCTGGGCCTGGCGATTGCCGACGGCTTGTGCCGGGTACTCGGCCATCAACTGCAAGTGCGTTCATGGCCGGGCAAAGGCAGCGTGTTCAGCGTCAGCGTGCCGCTGGCTCGCGCCCAGGCCAGCGCCCCTGGCAAGGTCGCCGAGCTCAATGGCCGCCTGCCCACGGGCGCGCAGGTGCTGTGCGTGGATAACGAAGACAGCATCCTGATCGGCATGAACAGCCTGCTCACGCGCTGGGGCTGCCAGGTGTTTACCGCACGCAACCGCGAGGAATGCGCGACGCTGCTCGACCAGGGCATGCGCCCGCAACTGGCGCTGGTGGACTACCACCTCGATGACGGCGAAACCGGGACTCAATTGATGGCCTGGCTGCGCACCCGCCTCGGTGAGCCGGTGCCGGGCGTGGTGATCAGCGCCGACGGCCGCCCCGAGATGGTCGCCCAAGTGCACGCCGCGGGGCTGGATTACTTGGCCAAGCCGGTGAAGCCAGCGGCCTTGCGCGCCTTGTTGAGTCGGCATTTGCCACTGTGACCATCACCCGGGCGACGCTCCCCGTCGCAGCTGTCGGGCAACGCGAGGCTGCGTCCGACGGCGCAGCCGGCGCCAGATCGGACACCGGGTCGATTGGCTAGGCGAGCGCCCGGGGTTACTCGGGCAATTCAGCCAGGCCGTCGACATCGGTCATCGCCCGCTCCAGCAAGTCCGCTGGCAGGCTCTTGCTGGCCCGTGCGCCGAGCAGTTTGAGCTGCTCGCTGCGGCTGACCAGGTTGCCACGGCCCTCGGTCAGCTTGTTGCGGGCCGCGCTGTAGGCTTTATCCAACTGCTGCAAGCGATTGCCGACTTCGTCCAGGTCCTGGATGAACAACACGAACTTGTCGTACAGCCAACCCGCACGCTCGGCGATTTCCCGGGCGTTCTGGCTCTGGCGCTCCTGCTTCCACAGGCTGTCGATCACCCGCAGGGTTGCGAGCAAGGTGGTCGGGCTGACGATCACGATATGCCGATCGAAGGCCTCTTGAAACAGGTTCGGTTCGGCCTGCAGCGCTGCGGAAAACGCCGCTTCGATGGGCACGAACAACAACACAAAGTCGAGACTGTGCAGGCCTTCAAGGCGCTTGTAATCCTTGTCGGACAAGCCTTTGACATGGTTGCGCAAGGATTGCACATGCTGTTTGAGAGCCGCCTGGCCAAGCGCCGCATCCTCGGCCGCCACGTACTGTTGATAGGCCGTGAGGCTGACCTTGGAGTCGACCACCACTTGCCTGTCGCCCGGCAGGTAAATCAACACGTCCGGCTGGAAACGCTCGCCATCCGGGCCCTTGAGGTTGACCTGGGTCTGGTACTCGCGACCCTTCTCCAGGCCCGCATGCTCCAGCACCCGCTCCAGAATCAACTCGCCCCAGTTGCCTTGGGTTTTCTGGCCCTTGAGGGCACGGGTGAGATTGGTTGCCTCGTCACTCAGGCGCAGGTTCAGTTGCTGCAGGCGCTCCAGCTCCTTGCCCAGGGAGAAACGCTCGCGCGCCTCGGCCTGATAACTTTCCTCGACGCGTTTTTCGAAGGATTGAATGCGCTCCTTCAGCGGGTCGAGCAACTGGCCCAGGCGCTGCTGGCTGGTCTCGGCAAACCGCTGCTCACGCTCATCAAAGATCTTCCCCGCCAGCTCGGCGAACTGCGCGCGCAGCTCATCGCGTGAACCTTGCAGGTCGTTGAGGCGCTGTTGATGGCTGTCCTGTTGCTCGCGTAATTCGGCATTCAGCGAAGCGGCCTGGGCATCCAGGCGCCGCAGCTCGGTCTCTTTGCTGTTGCGCTCGAGGTTCCAGGCGTGGGCCGCGTCACGGGCGTTGTCGCGCTCGATCTGCAGCAGCTCGACTTCCCGGCGCACGGCCGCCAGCTCGGCTTGCTTGCTGGCGTTGGCTTGCCCCAGGTCGCTGATTTCATCGCGGCAGGCATCCAGTTGCGCACTCAGGCCGTCCTGGGCCAACTGGGCGGTACCCAGACGCTCCTCCAGCAGCGCCCGGTCGGCCTGCGCCAGGCTCAGCCGGCGCTGCAGTTGCCACGCCAGAAACAACAACGGCAACCCAGCGCCCGCCAGACCGAGCAACACACTGGTCAAGTCCATAGCCATGACGACTCCTGCCGAAGAATTAAAGCCCGAAGGTTAACCAAGCCGCCGGGGCTTGGACAGCTCAGTCTTCGATCTGCCCGAGCTCGCGCAGGGCCCGCCGGTCACCGGCACGTGCGGCCTGGCGCAGCAGGTCCTGGCCAATGCGGCGGTCGCGGGCATTGCCACACTCGCGGCACATCAACTGGCCCAGGCGACTTTGTGCGGCCACCACCCCTTCACGGGCAGGCGCCTTGAGCAAACGCCCGGCAAAATGTTTGACGTTCGGGTTTTCGCCCAGGCGGGGACTGTCAAGCAACCACTCGGCCACTCGCATCGACATGCGCTTGGGGGCGGTAACACCTGGGGGTGGGGAGGTAACAGAAGTTGATACTGAGCGAAACTTCATAAAGCACTGCGGGACAGATCGGAAGGCGCGCCACTTTACTCCTTTTTTCGTACGGGTAAAGCCGAAAAAAACCCGGCACGCCCGTCCTAGAGCAAGCGCTCGGGACAATCCACAGAAGCTGTGGATAACTCAGTGGACAACCCGCCCCGAACTCGCCAGAAGCCCTGTGGAATGGGGCTCCCGCTCAAACTGACGATTTTTTCACCAGTAAAAAAAAGCGATGTTTTTCATTGACTTAAATTTTCACTACAGGCACCCACTGTGCCCAGCGGGGAAATGCCGGTGGGGGGACACCCTGCCCGCCTGTTGTGCACAAGTACCTGTGCACTGGTTATATCGCCGCACTTTTTGTGTGCGTTTTGCCTGGCAGAGGTAACAACCCGGCAAACGTAAGCAAATGTTTTTTTGCCTATCACACTTCCCTTAAGCAATTCAATCCGTTAGTATCCGCAGCGTTAGTACCAAGCTGAAAGTCAATTCTGGTCGAACACCTCCCGCGGTAAACCTTCCCTAAAGAGAAGCCTCTACCGACATCACGGGATCGACCACCTCGATGGTTTCCAGGTAACGCTTGCGACAACACAGCCTTTGAATCGAATGCAAAGGGTGTTGCGAAGCTCACTTACTCTGACCGAACCAACCTGCAGATTGATCAGGATCTTCACCCCGGGCCCAGAACCTTTGCCCTTGATGTGTTGCCTGCCCTCCTAAGTACCTACCTGCCGGCCCAAGCGCGCACATTTAATAGCGCTTCAACTGGCTGCTTTGTTCCAGTCGGGTTCTTCGTTCGATCAATGGTGATCGACGTTACTGGAACGTTTTAACGCTGCACGGATCAGATTCCGTGTCATTTGCAGGAACACTAATAATTATGTCGACTCAAATCCATACTCAGGATGCCATTCGCACCCTAACCAACGCTTTTGCCCCAATGAACTGCCTGATCATGGCCGCTCGCAAAGGCTGCTTCAGCTTCACGCTGGTTAACGAACACGGCATCGCTCGTCACAGCGAACGTCTGTACCCCGACCAGTACTCCAGCGCTGAGCCGCTGCAGGCCGTGATCGAGCGTACTCGCCAGGCACTGGTTGCCTGAGACGTCGAAAAGGCTGAACACCCCAAAAGCCTCGCTGAAAATGCGGGGCTTTTTATTGCCTGATATTTCCCCCTGCCGTGCCCTGGCTTAAGCACCAACCGATATAAGGGTTATAACTGCGAGCTGGAAATATTTTAAAAACAGTCCTTTACAGCAAGAATATGACACTACACTTCAACTCAAGCGGCATGATCCGCTTCCGGCGAGCCTGAGTCGACCTACCGCTGCCAAGCCCCCCATTCAGGTATCGCCGCTCACTTAACGTTTCGAGGGCCTTATGGGTATCGCTGCCAGCGAACTGAGCCGTTTTGTGATCCGTCCTACCTTGATTTACCTGGGACGACACAGCACGACCGCCGAATCCCTGCTGCTGGGTGTCGCCGCCAGCCAGTCAGCCTTAGGCTCCGCCCTGCATGACCGCCGTGGCCACGGCCTGTACCGGATTGCCGAGCTTCGCCACCAGGCCCTGTGGGATGACTACCTGGCCCTGGATCCGGAGCGTGCCAGCCTGGTACGCGGCCTCGCCAGCCAGCATGCTTTCCTCAGCGGCCCGCACCTGGAACTGACGGTCAACCTGCGCTACGCCACGGCCATTGCCTGGCTGCTGATCGAAGAGCAAAACACCCCGCTGCCCGAACCCGACGATCTGTTGGGCATGGCCCGAATCTGGCGCCAGACCTTCCAACCCCAAGGACGCCTGCGCGACTTCACGTGCGCATGGCGCGCCTGTGTTTCACCGATGAATCAGGTCGCCTGCTGACCGGGCATTTTGCAAGATCGGCGAAAAAGCTACGATTTTGGTCGGATTGTCCTACAAAACCGCTCTATCTCAAGCATTACCGGCTATAGCGCTGAGTCGAAAATGTTGGTAATTTTCGCCCCGGTGATCACCCGGAGTTCTAATAATGAAAAAAGTCATGCTCAAAACCACCCTTAGCCTCGCCGTTACCTTGGCATCCACCCAGATCTTCGCAGCTGGCTTTGCCATCAACGAACAAAGCATCAGTGGGATGGGTACTGGTTTCGCCGGGCGTTCTTCTGTCGCTGAAGATGCAAGCACAATTTTCGGTAACCCGGCCGGCATGTCGCGCCTCAAGCGCGAACAAGTCACCGGCGGGGTCGCCATGCTCGATGCCCACACCGACATCAGCAATGCCAGCTCCAGCCCTAACAATGGCACCAACCAGGGCGACATGGTTCCGTTCATTGCCGTCCCAATGGGCTACTACGTCAAGCCGATCGATGACCAGTGGGCCGTCGGCGTTGGCATGTACGCGCCGTTTGGCCTGGTCACCGACTACGAGAACGGTTTTGCCGGCAAATACTTCGGCAGCAAGAGCGACGTAAAAGTCGTGACCCTGCAGCCAACTGTTTCCTACGCATTCAATGACAAGGTCTCCATCGGTTTTGGTCCGACCATCAACCGTATCGAAGGCAAGCTGGAATCCGACCTGTCGATTACCCAGGCAGCACCCGATGGCCACGTGCGCATCAAGGGTGACGATACTGCCCTGGGCTACAACATCGGGGTCCTGGCCCAGTTGACCGACAGCACCCGCGTCGGCCTGACCTACCACTCGAAAGTGAAGTACAAGCTCGAAGGCAACACCAAGGTCAACTACGGCCTGCTGCCGCTGGTTGGCCAGAGCAAGGACCAGAAGTACGACGCGTCCCTGGACCTGACCACCCCTGAGTCGGTGGACTTCTCGGTGACCCACGCCCTGGACGACCAGTGGACCCTCTACGCAGGCAGCACCTGGACTCGCTGGAGCCGCCTGAAAGAAATCACCGTGGAGAACAAGGGCGTACCTGGCGTGCTGGGTTCGCAGTTCGGCGAAATCACCGAAGAGCAGAACTGGCACGACACCTGGGCGCACGCCATCGGTGCTTCGTACAAGCTGAACAAACAGTGGGTACTGCGTACCGGCCTGTCGTTTGACCAGGCCCCGACCAACAACGTCGATCGCTCCCCACGCATCCCGACTGGCGACCGTACCATCTTCAGCCTGGGCGCCGGCTGGAGCCCAACGGAAGACCTGACCATCGACGTGGCCTACTCCTACCTCAAGGAAGAAGCCGTCAAGGTCAACAATAAAAACGACCGTGGCCAGACCTACAACGCCAAGTATGAAAACTGGGCAAACGGCTTTGGTGTGGGCGCGACCTACCGCTTCTGATTCACCGCGTGCCTGAACGGCGCGCAGGCTGAACAGCAAAAAGCCCCGCTCTCGGGTTCAGAGGCGGGGCTTTTTGCTGGCTGGCATTCAGGGTTTCGACGCCAGCGCCTGCTCCACTGCCGCGATGAATTCCGGGCTTTCGGGCTTGGTCAAGCTGGAAAAGTTGGCGATCACGTTGCCCTGGCGATCCACCACATACTTATAGAAATTCCACTTCGGCGAACTGCTCTGCTCGGCCAGCACCTTGAACAGATGGGTAGCGCTGGCGCCGCGGACTTTCTGCGGCTCGGTCATGGTGAAGGTCACGCCATAATTGACGTAGCAGACCTTGGCCGTCTCGGCACCATCCCCGGACTCCTGCTTGAAGTCATTGGACGGCACGCCAAGCACTTCCAGGCCTTGGTCCTTGTAGCGCTGGTAGAGCGCCTCGAGGCCTTTGAACTGCGGAGCGAAACCACAGAAGCTGGCAGTGTTGACTACCACCAGCGGTTTGCCGGCGTAACGCTGGCACAGCTCAATGGACTCCTTGGCATGCAGCTTGGGCAATGAGCCCGACAGCAATGCCGGGCACTCGGCGCCCAACGCCGGGACAGCGACCAGCAACAGCAGAGCGGGAACAGCTAGCCAGCGCATCGGCATATCGGGTGTCCTCGAGAAATCGTCAGAGGGCGACGTTACTCGCCCTGCACAAATGATAGCAAGTGGCTATTTAACAGGCTCCCAGTCCCAACTGCATCATGGCCAGGCCACCCTGGTGCCAGCCCCACCAGGCCAGCGCCAACAGCAGCGCGACAGCGGCCGCCGCCACCAGTCTTGAGGGCGATCCGGCTCATGCCGCACTTGCCTGGGCTTGCAAGCGCGCCACCGGACGCTCACGCACCGGCCAGTTCAAGGCCGCAGCCAGCAGGCTGAGGAGAATCGCCACTTGCCAGATCAAGTCATAGTTTCCTGTTCGGTCATACACCACCCCGCCCAACCAGCCACCGAGGAACGAACCCAACTGGTGAAAGAGGAAGACGATACCTCCCAGCATAGAGAGATTTCGCACACCGAACAGGGTCGCCACCGTACCGTTGGTCAAAGGCACCGTCGACAGCCATAGGAAACCCATCGCCATGCCGAACAGGTAGGCGCTGGTCTGGGTCACCGGCATCCACAGAAACAGCCCGATCACCACCGCACGCAGCAGGTACAGGCCGGTGAGCAGGCGCGGCTTGGACATGCGCCCGCCAAGCCAGCCGGCGGTGTAGGTGCCGAAGATATTGAACAGACCAATCAAGGCCAGCACCGTGGTGCCGACAGTGGCCGGCAGATGCTGGTCCACCAGGTAGGCCGGCAAGTGCACGCCGATGAACACCACCTGGAAACCACAGACAAAAAAGCCGAACGCCAGCAGCCAGAAGCCGGAGTGCGAACAGGCCTCGTGCAGGGCCTCCTTCAGTGTCTGCTCATGCCCCAGCACCGGCAGTGGCTTGTCCTTGAGCATACTCACCAGCGGCACAATCAACGCCACCAGCACACCCAGCACCAGCAACGCACTGGACCAGCCCAGCCAGCCGATCAGGCCCAGGGTGCCGGGCAACATGGCAAACTGGCCGAAAGAGCCGGCGGCACTGGCGATCCCCATGCCCATGCTGCGCTTCTCCGCCGGCAAGGCACGCCCGACCACGCCGAGAATCACCGAAAACGATGTGCCGGACAGGCCGATACCGATCAACAGGCCGGCACTGAGCGACAGCGACAGCGGCGAATCGGCCAAGCCCATGAACACCAGGCCCACCGCATACAGGACACCGCCCACCAGCACAACTTTCGCCGCACCGAAGCGATCCGCCAGCGCGCCGGTAAAGGGCTGTGCCAGGCCCCAGATCAGATTCTGCAAGGCGATGGCAAAGGCAAACACTTCACGCCCCCAGCCGAACTGCTCACTCATCGGCGGCAGGAACAGGCCGAAGCCATGCCGCACGCCGAGGGCCAACGCCAGAATCAGCGCACTTGCGAGTAACACCCAACCACTGGTACGCCACATCGATGTCATTATTCTTCTCCATTCGCGGGTATATACCCGCTTAAACTCGAAAAAACCCGCTTCATGCGAGTTCGTCCAGCAAGGCCAGCAACGTTGCGCGCTTCTCGGCGCCCAACCGATCGATCAAGCGTTGTTGCGCCGCTTCCCAGGCCGGCAAAGCCGCCGCCAGGCGCTCACGCCCAGCCTCGGTCAATTGCACGATGCGGTTGCGCTGGTCTTCACCCTCGACCAACCGCACCAGCCCTTCGCCTTCCAGCACCCGCAGGTTACGCCCCAGGGTGCTGCGATCCAGGCCCATGGCCTCGGCCAGGGTGGAAATACTCGGCTGATCCAGGCGCTGCAGATTGCACAGCAAAGAATACTGGGCAACATTGATCCCGAAGCCATCGAGGGCGCCGTCGTAATGCCTGCTGACGCCACGGGCGGCGCGACGCAGGTTGGTGCATAAACACTGAGAGGCTAGCATGGTGCGTGTATATACCCGCGTTTGACTTTATGCAAGCTTTGCTTACGATTTCCCGGTTTAGCTCAAGCCAGCGCCAGAGCCATCAGCACCGCCACTTCCAGCAATTCCAGCAATGCCCCCGCCGTATCCCCGGTGGTCCCGCCAAGGCGCCGCATCATCAAATGACGCACACCGGCGAACACCCCGGCCGCCGCCACCAGCGCAATCACCCCGCTCCAGCTCGCCATCAGCACGCAGGCCAGCGCACTGAGCAGCAGCACCCGCTGGCCGATCCTGCGTGGCAAGTGGTCAGCCAGTGCCTGCCCCAGCCCCCCTGCCCGCACATAAGGCGTCGTCAGGAACAAGCCGAGCAAGGCCGTGCGTCCGAGCAGTGGCGCAAGGATCAGCGCGACCGTGGCCTGGTGTTCGATCAGCGCCAGCAAGGCGGCGAATTTGAGCAGCAGGACCAGCACCAGGGTGACCACCGCAATCGGTCCGCTGCGTGGGTCTTTCATGATGGTCAGGGTGCGTTCGCGATCACCAAAACCTCCCAGCCAGGCATCGGCACTGTCGGCCAGGCCATCCAAGTGCAAGCCGCCACTGAGCACCACCCACACCGTCAACAGGATGGCCGCGTGCAACATCGCCGGAGCCCCCGACAGCAAGGCGTTCAGGCCCCACAACAGCCCCCCGAACAACAGCCCCACCGGCGGATAAAACAGCAGCGAGCGTCCCAGTTCCTGGGGGGATGGCATGCCCGGCAGGCGAATCGGCAGGCTGCTGAGAAATTGCAGGGCGATCCACAATGGCAACATGTCTACGCCTCTTCCCGAAGCACGACGTCAGCCTCGACTTGCAGGGAGAACAGCCCGCCGTGGCCGACTTCGACGTTCAGCAATTGCTCGCGCGGCAACCCGCGCGCGCGTGCCAGCAGCAGGCGCATGACCCCGCCATGGCTGACCAGCAACACCCGCTCACCGGCATAGGCCTGATGCAAGCGTTGCACCGCCGCCAACACCCGCGCCGAGAAGTCGCTCACGGGCTCGCCCTCGGGCGGGGTGAAACCATAAGGGTCTGACCAGAACCGGCCAAGGGCGTCGGCGTCGGTTTCCATCAACGCCGCCGCGCTGCGCCCTTCCCAGGCGCCAAAATGCAGCTCTTGCAGATCCTGCTCCAGCGTCACCGGCAGGCCCAGTTGCGCGCCCAGCTCCTCGGCAAACCGCGCACAGCGTTGCAGGGGCGAACTCACCAGTCGGCTCCAGGGGCCGCCCCCCACCACGGCGTCGCGCATCTGCTGCCAACCCAGCGGGGTGAGCGCGTCATCCAGACTGCCGCGCAGGCCGCCGCCCAGTTCGGTTTCACCGTGGCGCAGCAGGTCCAGGTGCAAGCTCATGCCGGGCGATCGGCAACCGCCGCCTCGGCAAAGGTCGCCATCTGCCCGTGCAGGTCGCAGGCCAGGCGCAGCAAGGGCACCGCCAGCGCCGCACCGCTGCCCTCGCCCAGGCGCAAGCCGAGGTCGAGCAGCGGTTGCGCGTTCAAGGTTTCCAAGACATGCCGGTGACCCGGCTCGGCCCCGCGGTGGCCGAACAGCAGCCACTCGCGACAAGCCGGGTTGAGGCGCACGGCAATCAGGGCTGCGACGCTGCAGATAAAGCCGTCCACCAGCACCGCCAGCCCTTCCTGGGCACAGGCCAGGTAAGCGCCGACCAGCGCGGCGATTTCAAAGCCGCCGAGGTTGAACAGGGTTTGCAGCGGGTCACCGCGCTGCGCCGCGTGCAAAGCCAGGGCGCGTTCGATGACCTGGGTCTTGTGGCTGACGCCCGCCGTGTCCAAGCCGGTGCCCGGGCCGGTGAGATGGGCCACCGGACAATCCAGCAAGGCACAGGCCAAGGCACTGGCCGCGGTGGTATTGCCAATGCCCATCTCGCCGCCGATGAACAGCTCCGCGCCTTCGGCCAGGGCTCGCAACACGGTCTCGCGCCCGGCTTGCAAGGCTTGCGCGCCTTGGGCCGCAGTCATGGCCGGGCCATGGGCGAAGTTGGCGGTGCCAGGCCCCAGGTGCAGGTGGCGCACCCCCGGCAGGTTCAGCGATGGGGTGACGGTGCCGAGGTCGACCACTTCCAGCCGGGCTTGCAGCTGACGCGCCAGCACGCTGATGGCCGCGCCGCCGTTGACGAAGTTGCGCAACATCTGCCCCGTGACTTCCTGGGGAAAGGCCGAGACCCCTTCGGCCACCACCCCGTGGTCACCGGCAAAAATCCCGATCCACAGCTGGTTCACGCTCGGCTTGAGTCGACCTTGCAGCCCCGCCAACTGCACCGCCAGCGTTTCCAGCTGCCCCAGCGAGCCGGCGGGCTTGGTCAGTTGCTGTTGCAACTGCTCGGCGTCTTGCACGGCTTGGCGATCAACGGCCTTGCACGGGTTCAGCCACCAGGATTGAGTCATAACGCAGTACCTTTCAAAGTCAGGGGCAGGCCGGCGACGGTCAACACGACACGCTGACAGCGCTCAGCCAGGGCTTGATGCAACCAACCGGCTTCATCGACATAACGGCGAGTCAGTTCGCCCAGCGGCACGACCCCCATTCCAGTCTCGTTGCTGACAAAAATCACCTCTCCCGGCAACGCCGCCAGGCAGTCCAGCAGGGCTTCACGTTCCTGGGCCAGACGCTCGGGGTTGTCGAGCATCAGCAGGTTGGTCAGCCACAGGGTCAGGCAATCCACCAGCAGGCAGCGCTCGGCACTGGCGGTTTCGCGCAGAACCCGCGCCAGCGCCAGGGGCTCCTCGATCAACCCCCACTCGGCCGGACGGCGCGCCCGGTGATGGGCGACCCGGGCGTTCATTTCGCCATCCAGCGGCTGGCTGGTGGCAATGTAGGTCACCGCCAGGGAGCTGTCGGTGGCGAGCTTTTCAGCCAGGCGGCTTTTGCCGGAACGGGCACCGCCAAGGATCAATTGCAGCATGGTCATAACCTTTTATGAGCGGTATCAGGGGCAACTCTGCGCAGCGAGGCGCCCAGGCCGGTCAACCGACAAACCACAGAGCTCGCGCAACAGCCCGGTATCCAGGTGCTTCTCCACCAGGTCCGCCAGGCGCTCGATGTCGCGCTCGCGCAGCCCGTGATAATCGACCGCCTGCACATCCGCAAGCCCGGCCCAGCGCAACAGCGCACTGCACGCAGCCGGCGACTCGAACAGGCCATGCAGGTAAGTCCCGAGGACCTGCCCATCGGCACTCTGCGCGCCATCGCTGCGGCCGTCGTCGAGCAACACGGCGGGCTGCTCCAGCGCCACCCCACGGGTGACCCCGGCATGAATTTCATAGCCACTGACCGCAGCGTTTTCCAGCACCAGGCGGCCACGCACATTGCGCAGTTGCTTCTCGGCCTCCAGCACCGTGTCGAAGGCCAGCAAGCCCAGCCCGGCACTGGAGCCCGCGGCCCCTTCCAAGCCCAGCGGATCATGCAACTGCGTGCCGAGCATTTGCAGGCCGCCACAGATGCCCAGCAGCTTGCCGCCGTAGCGCAGGTGACGGGCGATGGCGGTGTCCCAGCCATTGGCCCGCAGGTACGCAAGGTCGCTGCGCACGCTCTTGGAGCCCGGCAGGATGATCAGGTCGGCGGGCGGTATCGCCTGGCCCGGCCCGACGAATTGCAGATCGACCTGCGGGTGCAGGCGCAGCGGATCGAAGTCAGTGTGGTTGCTGATGCGCGGCAATACCGGCACCACCACCTTGAGTACCTGCTCGGCCTTGTCGGCCTGGCGCTGGTCAATGCCGTCCTCGGCTTCCAGGTGCAGGTCCATGACATAGGGCAAGACCCCGATGACCGGCTTGCCGGTCCGCGCCTCCAGCCAGTCCAGGCCCGGTTGCAGCAAGGCGATGTCACCGCGAAAACGGTTGATGATGAAACCCTTGACCCGCGCCTGCTCGCTGGCCGACAGCAATTCCAGGGTGCCCACCAGATGGGCGAAGACTCCGCCACGATTGATGTCGGCAATCAACACCACCGGGCAATCGACGGCCTCGGCAAAGCCCATGTTGGCGATGTCACCGGCCCGCAGGTTGATCTCGGCCGGCGACCCCGCCCCTTCCACCATCACCAGCGGATAGGCCGCGCTCAGGCGTTGGTGCGAGGCAAGTACTGCCTGCATGGCGATGGCCTTGTAGTCGTGATACGCGACCGCATTCATGCTGGTCACCGCGCGCCCGTGAATGATCACCTGGGCCCCGGTATCGCTGTTGGGCTTGAGCAGCACCGGGTTCATGTCGGTGTGGGGTTCGAGGTTCGCGGCCTGGGCCTGCACTGCCTGGGCCCGACCGATTTCGCCACCGTCGGCGGTGACAGCGCTGTTGAGCGCCATGTTCTGCGGCTTGAACGGCACCACCGATACCCCCTGGCGCGTCGCCCAACGGCAGAGCGCCGTCACCAGGGTGCTTTTGCCGGCATCGGACGTGGTGCCTTGTACCATCAACGTGGGCATGGGGTTTCCTTGGCATAGGCGACAAAGGCACGCTCCAGGCGCAACCAGTCGGTTTCGTCGGCCGGCAGGCCGAAGCGCAGGCTACTGTTGTGGCTGAACAGGCGCAGCAAAATGCCCTGGCGTGCCATGAATTCATACAGGTGCTCGGCACGTTCGGTGCTCAACCACTGGAACAGCGCGCAGCCGCCCTGAGGCTTGAAACCATGCCGTTCCAGCAGTTCGACCAGACGTTCGCTCGCCTCTTCACTGCGCTGGCGCTGGCGCCGATGACCTTCGCTGTCGAGCAGGCAGGCTTGCCCCAGCACCCGTGTCGGCCCGGCAACCGCCCAGGGGCCCACCTGCTCGGCGAGCAGATTGAGCAGCCGCCGTTCGGCCAGGACAAACCCCAGGCGCACCCCGGCCAGGCCGAAGAACTTGCCGAAGGAACGCAACACGATCAGCCCGACCTGATGGGCAAAAGACGCCAGGCTCAGGTGCGGGGTGTTGTCCATGAACGCTTCGTCCACCACCAGCCAGCCGCCTCTCTGGGCCAGGCGGGCATGCCAGTCGAGCAGGCGCTCCGGGGTCAGGCTCAAGCCTGTGGGGTTGTTGGGGTTGACCACCACCAGCACGTCGAGGTTGTCGATGAAAAGCTCCACCTCCTGCTCCAGCACCTCGCGCACGATGTAGCCGTTACGCCGCCAGGCTTCGGCGTGCTCGGCATAACAGGGCGACAGGACGCCGACTTTGCCGGCGCGCCGCAAGCGTGGCAGCAACTGGATGGCCATCTGCGAACCGGCGACCGGCAGTACCTGAGTCGCGCCATAGTATTGCCGGGCAGCCTGCTCCAGGCCGTCCTCGGTTTCCGGCAAGCGGGCCCAGGCCCTGGCGGGAATCGGCGGGATAGCCCATGGCCAGGGTGCCAGCCCGCTGGAGAGGTCGAGCCAGTCGGCCTCAGCAATTCCATAGTGCAACGCCGCCTTGCGCAGGCGACCACCGTGTTCAAGCATAAAACTCGGCCCCCACACAGAGGATCAACAGCCATACCCATACCCCGCGCTGGACCAGCAACCAGCCACGATCGATGGAGTCGGCGTCCGCCGGTACGCCCTCGCCCAATGGCGGACGCTGGTGCAGTTCGCCATGATAGATGGCCGCCCCACCCAGTTCGACGCCCAGTGCGCCAGCCCCGGCAGCCATCACCGGGCCGGCATTCGGGCTGTCCCAGGTCGGTCCCTGGGTACGCCAGCACTTGAGGGCCAGCCGGGTCTTGCCGAGCACCGCATAGGTCAAGGCCACCAGACGTGCGGGAATGTAGTTGAGCACGTCGTCGATTTTCGCCGCCGCCCAGCCGAACCGCTCGAACCGTTCGTTGCGATAGCCCCACATGGCGTCCAGGGTATTGCTCAGGCGATACAGCACCACCCCGGGCGCCCCGGCCACGGCGAACCAGAACAACGCGGCAAACACCGCATCGCTGCCATTTTCCAGGACCGACTCGGTGGCCGCGCGGGCCACTTCGTTGGCGTCCAGCTCACTGGTCTGGCGGCTGACCAGGTAACTGACGCGGGTGCGTGCTTCGTCCAGGTCATTGCTGCGCAGCGCCTGGGCCACCGGCTCGACGTGCTCGCCCAGGCTGCGCAAGCCCAGGGCGCAATACAGGGCCAGGATCTCGACGATCCAGCCGAGGTAAGGCAGCCAGGACAACGCCGTGGCCAACAGGGTCAGCGGCACCACGGCCAGCACCCACGCGGTCACCCCATGGCTGCGCCAGCCACGGCCGGCAGAATTGAAACGCTGCTCGATGCGCCCGGCAAATCGACCGAACGCCACCAGCGGATGCCAGCGCTTGGGTTCGCCCAGCAGCGCATCCAGCGCAACGCCAGCGACACTCAACAACGCCACACTCATTGACTCACTCCCCAGACATTTTCATACAGCAATTCATGCAGCGGACGCACTTGCGCCCAGCCTTCAAGGGCCAGCATCGGCGCCGGATAAAAGGCCTTGACCGGGCCCAGGCAGAGAATCGCCACAGGCTTGGCCCCGGCCGGCAGTTGCAACAGATCGGCCAGTGCCTGGGGCTCGAACAGCGAAACCCAGCCCAGGCCCAGGCCTTCGGCGCGCGAGGCCAGCCACAGGTTCTGGATCGCGCAGGACAACGACGCCATGTCCATTTCCGGCAAGGTGCGGCGGCCGAAAATATGCCGCTCGCGATCGTCCATCAACGCGGCCACCAGCACTTCGGCGCAATCGCTGATGCCTTCGACCTTGAGTTTCATGAACTCATCGCTGCGCTCGCCGAGGGCTTGGGCGGTGCGGATGCGTTCTTCCTCCACCAACGCCTGGAGCTGCCCGCGCAAGGCGCGGTCGCTGATGCGAATGAAGCGCCATGGCTGCATCAGGCCGACACTGGGCGCCTGATGGGCCGCTTCAAGCAAACGGCGCAGCAGCTCGGGCTCCACTGTGCCACCGCTGAAGTGGCGCATGTCGCGCCGCTCGGCGATGGCGCGGTAGACCGCCTGGCGCTCGGTGTCGGTAAAGGCGTTGTCGGTCATGAGCCGTTCGCGAGCGCGCTCGCTCCCACAGGGTTCGGCGCAAACAATGCGGCGATCGCCCCAGGATTGGACGGGAAATAAAAGTGCACATAAGAGGCCGTCATCCGCCCCTCACGATAAACCGCCTCCGCGCCCCGCCCGCCGTTCGGGCTCAGCCCGCGGGCAATCGGCTCAAGTTCCGTACTGGTCAACGAATGGTGGTACGTGTGCCCACGCAACGTGCCTTCTGGCAGCTCGACCGCTTGCAGCGCCAACGCCGCCAGGCGTTTTTGCATCACCGCAGCGCCTGCCAGCAATCCCACCAGTTCGGCACGCGTGCCGTCTACGTCGGTGAGGGAATCGAGCAGGTACAGCATGCCGCCACACTCGGCGAGCAGCGGCTTGCCGGCGGCGTGATGGGCGCGGATAGCGTCGAGCATCGCGGTGTTGCGCGCCAACGCCACGTGGTGCAATTCCGGGTAGCCGCCAGGCAGGTACAGGCTATCGGCCTCAGGCAACTGACTGTCACGGATCGGCGAGAAGAAGCGCAACTCGGCGCCCATCGCTCGCAGCAAATCCAGGCTCGCACCGTAGGTGAACGCGAACGCTTCATCACGGGCTACCGCAATGCTGACTCCCGCAAGCAACGGCTCGACCGGGATCACGTCGGGCGCGGCAAATTCCACGGCTGGCGGCAAGGCCACCTGGCAACTGCTGCCCAGCGCTTGGGCGGCGGCATCGAGGCGCAGGTCCAAGTCGTTCAGCTCACTGGCTTGCACCAGGCCCAGGTGCCGGCTCGGCAATTCAATCCCGGTCTCCCGGGACAGCGCGCCATACCAGCGCAGGCCTTCGGTCAGGCTGCCTTCCAGCAACTGGGCGTGGCGCAGGGTCCCCACCCGGTTGGCGAGCACGCCGGCAAACGGCAGGTCCGGCTGATACCGCGCCAGGCCCAATGCCAGCGCCCCAAAGGTCTGGGCCATGGCGGTGCCGTCGATCACTCCCAGCACCGGCACCCCGAAGTGGCGCGCCAGGTCGGCGCTGGACGGGGTGCCGTCGAACAACCCCATGACCCCTTCGATCAGGATCAGATCAGCCTCAGCGGCGGCTTCCCACAATAGCCGGCGACTTTCCTGCTCGCCGACCATCCACATGTCCAACTGATACACCGGCTGGCCACTGGCGCGCTCGAGAATCATCGGGTCGAGAAAATCCGGGCCGCACTTGAACACCCGGACCTTGCGCCCCTGATTGCGGTGCAAACGGGCCAGGGCGGCGGTGACGGTAGTCTTGCCTTGACCTGAGGCTGGCGCGGCGATCAGTACCGCCGGGCAAAAACGACTGCTGGTCATAAAACGATGCTCACAGCTCGACGCCTTTTTGCGCCTTGATCCCGGCCTGGAACGCATGCTTGATCACGCCCATTTCGGTGACGGTGTCAGCCAGCTCGATCATTTGCTCTTTGGCGCCGCGGCCGGTGACCACCACGTGCTGCATCGGCGGGCGGGCTTGCAGGTCGCTGAGCACCTGATCGAGATCGAGGTAGCCATGCTTGAGGGCGATGTTCAGCTCATCGAGCACCACCAGGCCGATCGCCGGGTCGCGCAGCAGTTCGCGGGACACCTGCCAGGCAGCCTCGGCCGCGGCGATATCGCGCTGGCGATCCTGGGTTTCCCAGGTGAACCCTTCGCCCATCACATGAAACCGCACCTGCTCCGGGAAGCGCCGGAAAAACAGCTCCTCACCCGTGCTGTTGCGGCCCTTGATGAACTGCACCACGCCGCACTGCATGCCATGGCCCATGGCGCGGGCGAGCATGCCGAACGCCGAGCTGCTCTTGCCTTTGCCATTGCCGGTCAGCACCAGCAGCAGACCACATTCGTTGGGCGAGTTGGCAATACGTTCATCGATCACGGCTTTTTTGCGCTGCATGCGCGCCAGGTGGCGTTCGTCACGATCAGGGGAATCAGTCATGGGGGGAGCTCTCCGTTGAGGCTGGATAACGGCGGGCAGGCATAGGAATAGACGGCAAGAAGCCTGGCATCGCCCACCGTGATGCCGCTGGATGGATCAGGCCGGTCTCCGGGCTCATGAGTGGCGCGCTGGCCGGACGACGCGCCTTCCCATATCGGACACCGATACAGTGGCTCAAAGCGTCGTTTTCACTCATTTACCGTTGCGGGGGCAGCGCCGGGATCGTCGCCCGTTCTGTCATAGAACGCGCGCTCACCGGCTTCCCTGTTTCACTCGATCGACCCTGGGGTCACCGAGCACCTGAAACAAGTCGCGAAGGTTAGTGGGTTGGGGGTGGAGCGTCAATTAAAGCCGGGTTTATCGGCACAGAGAAAACCGCCCGGCGCGATAAACCCCTGCCTGTCTTGTGCGAGGTCGAAAGCAGTGATATCAAATAGCCACACACCAATACGACAATAATAAGGGTGAGCAACATGCAAGGCATGATCATCAGTAACCCGAAGCTGGAATTCCTGCGCCCGGTACTGGAACGCTGGTTTACCTGCATCGACCGCTTCAACGCCGTGCGCGGCGACGGTGAAAGCCCCTACTGGTTCGATGAGCGTGCCAACCTGAGCCTGCTCTCGGCAGCCGCCTGGATGGCGGAAATGGTGACCCTGCAACACACCCCAACCCCCAAGCAGGTGGAGGAAGGCGATCGCAGTGGCCGTGCCGACCTATTGCTTGCCAACGCGCAACAGCGCGCCTACCTGCAAGCGAGCCAGCGCTGGCCGCGCCTCAACGCCCTCAACCTCAGTCAGGCGCTGCTCGACATTACGGCGGCAGCCAAAACCATCGCCTACTCCAACGAGCTGAAACTTGGCTGCCTGTTCGTGGCGCCCCACAAGCCGCAGCAAAGCGCCACGCCGGAAGAGTTACAGGACCTGATCGACGATCTGCAAAAGCAGCACTGCTGCGCTGTGGCCTGGTATTTCCCCTACGCCTACCGCAAGTTGCGCAACGAAGCCGGGCACTACCACCCCGGTGTCGCGGTGCTGCTCAAGGAAGCGCGCACCTGATGGATTGAACCTAAGGCCGTGCTGGCTCCTCTATGCATTAAGTGGTGCATTCAAACGGAGAGCCGCATGTCCAAGTCCCGCCTCGTCGGTGTCATCGCCCTGGCCGCAAGCCTGGTCGCCTGCGGAGAAACCTCGAACCTCAGGGTCGAGGATGGCACCGGGCCCTCGCCCAAGCTGCCTGAACCAAACAAAACCCTGATCCCCACGGTCAACATCGCGCCCGCCGTCGGCTGGGCCAATGGTGCCAAGCCGATCGCCGCGCCGGGCACCCAGGTGGCTGCCTTTGCCGAAGGGCTGGACCATCCGCGCTGGCTCTATGTGCTGCCCAACGGCGATGTGCTGGTCGCAGAAACCAATGCACCTCCCAAGCCTGAAGACAGCAAAGGCATCCGTGGCTGGGTCATGGGCAAGGTCATGGACCGCGCTGGGGCCGCGGTGCCAAGCGCCAACCGCATCACCCTGCTGCGCGACGGCAACCACGATGGCGTGGCCGAGACCCGCAGCAGTTTTATCGAAAACCTCAATTCGCCATTTGGCATGACCCTGGTCGGCAACGACCTGTACGTCGCCGACACCGATCGCCTGCTGCGCTTCACCTATGTCGAGGGGCAAACCTCGATCACCAGCAAACCGATGAAAGTGATCGACCTGCCCGCTGGCACCCTGAATCACCACTGGACCAAAAACGTCATCGCCAGCCAGGACGGCAGCAAGTTGTATGTCACGGTGGGCTCCAACAGCAATGTCGGGGAGAACGGCCTGGAACAGGAACAGGGCCGCGCCGCCATCTGGGAGGTGGATCGCGCCACCGGCAATCAGCGGATTTTCGCCTCGGGCCTGCGCAACCCCAATGGCATGGCCTGGGAGCCGAGTTCGGGCAAGCTGTGGACGGCGGTCAACGAGCGAGACGAGATCGGCAGCGACCTGGTGCCGGACTACATCACATCGGTCAAGGACGGCGGTTTTTATGGCTGGCCCTTCAGCTACTTCGGCCAGCACGTCGATGCTCGCGTCAGCCCGCAAGATCCGGATCGGGTGGCCCAGGCCATCGCCCCGGACTACGCGGTGGGTCCACACACGGCATCCCTGGGACTGACCTTCGCCCAAGGCAGCACGCTGCCAGCGCCGTTCACCGAAGGCGCGTTTATCGGCCAGCACGGCTCATGGAACCGCAACCCCCACAGCGGCTATAAGGTGATCTTCGTGCCCTTCAGTGGCGGCAAACCGAGCGGGCAGCCGATGGATGTGCTGAGTGGCTTCCTCAATGAGGACGAAGAGGCCATGGGCCGGCCGGTGGGGGTGGTGATCGATCGGCAGGGTAGCTTGCTGGTGGCCGATGACGTGGGCAACAAGGTGTGGCGGGTGTCCAGGCGTCAGTAAGCTCAGCGCCTAGCGTTTGCGGCACAGCGTCAGGCCATCGCCCAGGGGCAATAACGACAGGTCGACCCGCGGATCATCCTTCAAGGCCAGGTTGAGTGCCTGGATGGCGCGGGTGTCGGCGCTCTCGGGCTGGAGCTCCAGGACCCGGCCACTCCACAGGGTGTTGTCGAACACCGCCAGACCGCCACTGCGTAACAGGCGCAGGGCGCTTTCCAGGTAGGCCGGATAGTTGGCCTTGTCGGCATCGATGAATATCAGGTCAAAACTGCCACCCTGCCCCTGCTGCTCTATCTGCGCCAGGGTCTGCAACGCCGGCGCCAGGCGCAGCTCGATGCGCTCGCCGAGGCCAGCTTCCTGCCAGTAGCGGCGCGCCGTGGCGTTGTAGTCACCGATGATGTCGCAGCAGATCAGTTGGCCATCATCCGGCAGGGCCGCGGCCATGCACAGGGCGCTGTAACCGGTGAACGTCCCCACTTCAATGACCCGGCGCGCGCCGGTGAGCTTGATGAGCAACGCCAGGAACTGGCCCTGCTCCGGGGCTACCTGCCAACGCGCCATGGGCAGCGCCTGGGTCTCGTCACGCAGACGACGTTGCAGCGGCGTTTCGCGCAGCGAGACGTCGAGCAGGTACTGGTAAAGGGCATCGTCGAGATTCAGCGTACGCGCGGTCATCACCACCTCTGCCAACCCGTTGTGAACTAGGGATTGCGCGCCAGGTGCTCGGGTTGCAATACGCGCTTGGCGCTCAGGTAGGCTTTTTGCCAATAGGCTTTGGACAAGCTGTCGAGCTTGACCGTACCACCGGTGGCCGGCGCATGCACGAAGCGCCCTTCGCCGACGTAGATGCCGGCGTGACTGACCCGTGAGCCACCGTTGGTGGCAAAGAAGATCACATCGCCCGTCTGCAGGGCCTCTTTGCCGACGCTGGGGGCCTGCATGCCGATCATTTCACCGGTGGTGCGCGGCAGGGAAATACCCGCCGCATCCCGGTAGACATAGCCAATCAAGCCACTGCAATCAAATCCCGAATCCGGAGTATTGCCGCCCCAGCGATAGGGGGTGCCCACCAGGCCCAGGGCGCGAAACAGCACATCTTCGGCAGCCGGGGAGAAATTCTGGGTCGGGGCAAAAATCGGTGCGCGGACCACCTTGGCCGGTGGCGGCGTACGGCTGGCGCAGGCACTGAGCAGTGCGACGCAGAACATGAGTGCAAGGCGGGCCGACATCGTCATTACCGAACATCCTGATCTGGCTACGGCTGTCATTGCCGAGAGGCTGAAAACAAAACCGCGTAAGCAGGGCTTACGCGGTTAGTTGATCAACAATAGATCAGGATTCTAGCGGCTACGCGTCAAACTTCAAGTAAGACTTTAAGTTTGCACTACAAAAAGAAGGGGTATTGCCGGGGAGGAGGTTCTTTCGCTGGCGGGCGCTCGCCTGGAGCGCCGTTGCCAGCCTGCCCGCTTACTTGCGGGCAGTGACCGTGGTCGGAGCCATGGCGAGGGCGCGCTTGGCTTCGATGAAGGTCTTGCTCCAGTAGCTGTCGCCCAGGCTATCGACCCGGACACCGCCGCTGCGGCTGCTGCTGGAGTGGATGAACTGGTTGTCACCCAGGTAGATCCCGGCGTGGCTGACACGTCCGCGACGACCATTGGTGGCGAAGAACAGCAAGTCGCCTGGCTCCAGCTTGCTACGGGAAACCAGTGGCGCATCGACGTTGATCATTTCACGGGTGGAGCGTGGCAGGTTCATGCCGGCTTCTTCGCGAAACAGGTAGCCGATGAAACCGCTGCAATCGAAACCGGCTTCAGAGGTACCGCCAAAACGGTAACGGGTACCGATCAGGGACATGCCACGTTCGAGGATGCTGTCGGCCAGAACCGGCATCTGGTAAGGCTTGCGGCCCGCAAACGCGGCCAGCTCTTTTTCGGTTGCCAGTTCTTCCTGGTAAACAGCGGAAGACTGTGCGGTAACAGAGTTCTTGACCTGCTGCTGGGGCTCTTGCTGGGACACTGGGGAGTGTGCAGCGCAACCAAACAACAGGGTGACGAGTGCGAGAGGCACGAGGGGTGCGAAGCGCTTTAGCATGGGCACGACCGTGGCTGATGTGTGTAAAGAAGCCGAGACTATGCCTTCTATCATCCTCATTTGCAAATTCAATCGATTTAAATGTGACTTTACGGTTTCGCCCGGCCATCTAAGCGCTTAAGCCCAATTTAAATCTGCACGCCTGTCGAACGCCGTTCGCCTGCGGGTTTTCTGACGCCTGAAATTTGCCGAAACGCGCTACAGGCCGCGGTTTTACCAGCCCAGGGTTTCTTTGAGGAAGGGAATGGTCAGCTTGCGCTGAGCCTGCAGGGACGCCTGGTCGAGGCGCTCAAGCAGCTCGAACAGAGCACTCATGCTGCGGGTACCGCGAGTCAGGATAAAATGCCCGACTTCGTCGGTCAGGTGCAGACCGCGGCGCGAGGCACGCAGTTGCAGGGCGCGTAATTTGTCCTCATCGGACAACGGACGCATCTGGAAAATCAGCGCCAGGGTCAAACGGGATTTGAGGTCGGCCAGCTTGACCGGCAGCTCCCGCGGCGAAGTCGACGCCGCGATCAGCAAACGCCGGCCACTGTCGCGCAGCCGATTGAACAGGTGGAACAGCGCCTCTTCCCAGTCCGCCCGCCCGGCGACCGCCTGCAGGTCATCCAGGCATACCAGCTCGTACTGCTCAAGGTTGTCGAGGATCTCGATACCCCGGTCCAGCAACTCGGCCAACGGCAGGTACACCGCCGGCTCGCCCAACTGCTCGAAACGCAGGCACGCCGCCTGCAACAGGTGCGTGCGCCCTACCCCGTCCTTGCCCCACAGATAGATCAGGCTTTCGGTCCAGCCGGCGTCGGCTTCGCACAGGCGTTCGACATAGCCGAGTGCAGCGGCGTTGGCGCCAGGGTAGTAATTGATAAAGGTGGCGTCATCACGCAGACGCACACCTAGGGGCAGCTGAATCGGTTTCATGCTGACTGAACAGTTCCAAAGGAACCGTTAGTGGCCTCTGTGTAAAGTTTGCAAAGTTTATACCCGTGAAGCCAGCCGCACAATGCGGCAGACCATAAGCAAAATCAAAGGTTTGCGTTAACTTGCCAGTATCGGGCCAGACACGCTCACGCCTCGGGCCCCTGTTCCCCACTGTACATTCCCGAATCCTTGTACAAATCTTGCACATGACGCACCAGCACCATGATCACCGCGGCCACCGGCAACGCCAGCAGGATCCCGGTAAAGCCGAACAACTCGCCACCGGCCAGGATCGCGAAGATCACCGCCACCGGGTGCAGGCCAATCCGGTCACCCACCAGCAATGGCGTCAACACCATGCCTTCCAGGGCCTGGCCGACCATGAACACCGCGACAATGCCGATCATCGGGTACAGGTCGCCACCAAACTGGAACAATCCGGCAATCAACGCCGCGCCGATCCCGATCACAAAGCCCATGTAAGGCACGATGGCCGCCAGACCGGCAATCAGGCCGATCAACAGCCCCAGCTCCAGGCCGATCAGCATCAGGCCCGCCGCATAGATCACCCCCAACGCCAGCATCACCAACAACTGCCCGCGCACAAACGCGCCCAGCACCTCATGGCATTCGCCGGCCAACGACACCAGCCGCGCCTCACGGTCACGGGGCAGCAGGCTGCGGATCTTGGCCATCATCACGTCCCAATCGCGCAGCAGGTAAAAGCTCACCACCGGGATCAACACCAGGTTGGCCAGCAACCCGATCAGCGCCAGGCTGGACGCCGTGGCCTGGCTCAGCACCACCCCGACGATGTCGGTGGTCTGCCCCATGTGCTCACTGATGGCGGCCTTGACCTTGTCGAACTTCCAGAAGCCGTCCGCCAGCCCCAGCTTGGCCTGCACCCACGGCATTGCGGTGTGCTGCAGCCAGTCGAGCATCTGCGGGGCCAGTTCGTACAGGCGAAACAACTGCTTGGCGAGCATCGGCACCAGCACCAGCAACAAGGCCATGACGATCAAGGTGAACACGGCAAACACCGCCACCACGCCCCAGGTCCGCGAGAGCCCGTACTTTTCCAGACGGTCGACCATCGGATCGAACAAGTACGCCAACCCCAGCGCCACCAGGAACGGCGTGAGGATCGGGTGCAACAGATAAATGAACAGACACAGCAGGACGACCCCACCCAGCCAAACCCAACGCCGCGAATCGGCCATGTACCACTCCTGCTTCTATATAGGAAAAGAAAAACTACCAGCGAAAACTCAATTGCGCCTTGGGTGCCGCCGCCACAGCCGCAGGCGTGCCCTCGGCGCCTGGCGGCAGTGGCGCGGGCGCCGTTACGGGCACCTCTTGCAACTTGGCCAGGCTCAACTGGGCACGCAGTTGCTCGCTGCTGCCATTGACCCGATACACGATCCGGTCACCCACCACCCGCTGCAAGCGAGCACCAAAGGGCTCCAGCAAGCGCCCCAGCGCGGCATAACGCTCAAGGTTCATGCCCTGCACCTCAAGCAACTGCTCGCCGGACGCCCCCGGCTTGGAAGCAAAGCGCGGCGCCAGGCGCTCACTCACGGCCAGCAACACCGCGTCGGCGACCGCAGCACTGTCCGCCCCCTGCACGCTGCCCTGCTCATGCTGGTCTCCCAGCCACAGATGCCACTTGGCCTGCCATGAACCGCCCTCTTCACGCGCATGCACCGCCAGCAGGCCATCGGCGCCGTATCGCTCGGAGGCACTGCGCAACGGGGTGGAATCGTTACCTTCCAGATTGGGCGCGGTGGCGACCAGTTGCTCGCTCAGGTCGGCCAGTGGCAGGCGCAAGGGTAACCCACGATGCTGGGCCGCACGGCGCAAGGGCTCGGCACTGGACTGGCCGTCGCCCACCAGGTTCGAACCTTCGGTGGAGTCGTTGAGCCACCACCCCAGGATCGATGGCCGATTGGCGCCCCACAAAGCCAACCCGGCCTGGCGCAACGCGCGATCGGTGCTCGCCGGGTCGAATTCGACCTGCAGGCTTTCCGGCGGCCCGGCATCGTAGCCGTACTGACTGATGATTTGTTGCGGATCCTTGCGCAGGGCGGCCAGGCCGGGGCTTTGCAGGGCCTTGGGATCTCCGGTCAGGCGCAACACCAGGGTATCGAGCGCGCGCTGGGTGGCCTGGTCGCGCTCTTGCGGGGTCTGGTTACTGACCGGCTCGCGCACCTGATAGAGACCTTTGACGGTTTGGGCCTGACTGGCCAGGCTGAGCACTGACAACACACCGGCAAACAGCAATTTACACAGACGCATGGAAGATTCCCGACGACAGAGAGCGGCTGGAACACACCGCATGAATCAACTTGAACAGGGCTGTGACCACACGCCCCGGCAAAATATTCACGCGATCACTGGAAGTTTTGACTCCGTCATAACCATAGACGGTAAACGGCTCTACCTTATACAGCGACGCGCGAGGTCACCAGCGCCGGCATTTTTTGCTTTTTTTTGCCGATATGCCCCTGCCCGTCGGCCCGAGGATGGCCGCTGCCCCTCAAGCCTGATAAAATCGCGCGCCTTCGCAGACCGGCAATGGCCGGGAGCTCTGAAATGTTTTGCGCGGCACTCCCGCCAGGACGCTTTCAGCCTTCCCGCCAGACTCGGTCGTTACCCCTGAATCCCCCCTAAAGGCCTGGATCATGAGCAAGCAACCCTCCCTGAGCTACAAGGACGCCGGTGTAGACATCGACGCCGGTGAAGCATTGGTCGAACGCATCAAGAGCGTCGCCAAGCGCACTGCGCGCCCGGAAGTCATGGGCGGCCTGGGCGGTTTCGGCGCCCTCTGCGAAATCCCGGCCGGCTACAAGCAGCCTGTACTGGTTTCCGGCACCGACGGTGTTGGCACCAAACTGCGCCTGGCACTGAACCTGAACAAGCACGACAGCATCGGCATCGACCTGGTGGCCATGTGCGTTAACGACCTGGTGGTATGCGGCGCCGAACCGCTGTTCTTCCTGGACTACTACGCCACCGGCAAGCTCAACGTCGAAACCGCCACCCAGGTGGTCACTGGCATCGGCGCTGGCTGCGAACTGTCCGGCTGCTCCCTGGTCGGCGGCGAAACCGCTGAAATGCCTGGCATGTACGAAGGCGAAGACTACGACCTGGCTGGCTTCTGCGTCGGCGTGGTCGAGAAAGCCGAGATCATCGACGGCTCGAAAGTGGCCGCCGGCGACGCCCTGCTCGCCCTGCCTTCGTCCGGCCCGCACTCCAACGGCTACTCGCTGATCCGCAAGATCATCGAAGTCTCCGGTGCCGATATCGAGAACATCGAGCTCGACGGCAAGCCGCTGACCGACCTGCTGATGGCCCCGACCCGCATCTACGTCAAGCCGCTGCTCAAGCTGATCAAGGACACCGGCGCCGTAAAAGCCATGGCCCACATCACCGGTGGTGGCCTGCTGGACAACATCCCACGCGTTCTGCCTAAAGGCGCTCAAGCCGTGGTTGACGTTGCGAGCTGGACCCGTCCTGCCGTGTTCGACTGGCTGCAAGAGCAAGGCAACGTCGACGAAAACGAAATGCACCGCGTGCTGAACTGCGGCGTGGGCATGGTCATCTGCGTCGCTCAAGAGCACGTTGAAACCGCGCTGAACGTGCTGCGTGAAGCCGGCGAGCAGCCTTGGGTCATCGGTCAGATCTCCACCGCTGCCGAAGGCGCGGCCCAGGTTGAACTGAAGAACCTCAAGGCTCATTGATGTCCAAGACCTGTGATGTGGTGGTGCTGTTGTCCGGCACCGGCAGTAACTTGCAGGCCTTGATCGACGACGCACAGCATGCGGACAACCCTGTCCGCATCCGCGCCGTGATCTCGAACCGCGCCGATGCCTACGGCCTTCAGCGCGCCAGGGACGCGGGTATCGACACCCGCACCCTGGATCACAAGGCGTTCGAAGGCCGCGAGGCCTTCGATGCCGCCTTGATCGAACTGATCGATGCATTCCAACCCAAGCTGGTGGTACTGGCCGGTTTCATGCGCATTCTCAGCGCGGATTTCGTGCGCCACTATCAGGGCCGCCTGCTCAATATCCACCCTTCGCTGCTACCCAAATACAAAGGGTTACATACTCATCAGCGAGCACTGGAGGCCGGCGACACTGAACACGGATGCAGCGTGCACTTCGTTACCGAGGAACTCGACGGCGGCCCACTGGTCGTACAGGCAGTAATACCGGTAGAGTTGCATGATTCGCCGCAAAGTCTGGCGCAACGCGTACATGTGCGCGAGCACCAGATTTATCCGATGGCTGTTCGCTGGTTTGCCGAGGGCCGCCTGAGCCTTGGCGAAGAAGGTGCTTTACTGGATGGCCAGTTGCTCGAGGCCAGCGGTCACTTGATTCGTAACTAGGAGATATTATGCGTCGCGCCCTGCTCTTCGCTTGCGCTCTGTTCGCCCTGCCACTCGCGCAGGCTGCAGACCTTCAACCGTTCTCCGCCAGCTACACCGCCGACTGGAAACAGCTGCCGATGAGCGGCACCGCCGAACGCAGCCTGGCCAAACAAGCCAATGGCGCCTGGAAGCTCAGCTTCAAGGCCTCCATGATGATTGCCAGCCTGACCGAAGAAAGCACCCTGACACTCGACAAGGACACCCTGCTGCCGCAGTCGTATCACTTCGAGCGTGGCGGCCTGGGCAAGGCCAAGAAGGCTGACCTGGATTTCGACTGGACCACCAAGATGGTCACCGGCACCGATCGCGGTGACCCGGTCAAGATCCCGCTCAACCGCGGCATGGTCGACAAATCCACCTACCAGCTCGCCCTGCAGCACGATGTTGCCGCCGGCAAGAAGAGCATGAGCTACCAGGTGGTCGATGACGGCGAAGTCGATACCTACGACTTCCGCGTCCTGGGCTCCGAGAAAGTCGACACCAAGGCCGGCCAGATCGACGCGATCAAGGTGGAGCGCGTACGCGACCCGACACAAAGCAAACGCATCACCGTGATGTGGTTCGCCAAGGACTGGGACTACCTGCTGGTTCGCCTGCAACAGGTCGAAACCGACGGCAAGGAGTACAACATCATGCTCCTGGACGGCACCGTCAACGGCAAACCGGTCAAGGGCAGCTAAGCCTGGAAACACCCAAAAGCCTCGCGAAAGCGGGGCTTTTTTTACGTTCAAAAAATGGCCTCTCAATCACGGGGCCCCACGGATCGCGCAGGGTTGTCCTGCGCCCATCCACCTCATCATTTCTCGCCCCTCCCCATAAAAGCCCAAAGCAAGAACTCTCCTACTTGAACCCAAGTCGATTGTTCTTGCTCATCGCATTACTGATGCAACCATGCCCATGCAATGGTCACGGCCGGGAAGCAGTCCAGCGAAGGACGTTAGAGGGTCAGTTCGCCTCCGGAGCCAGGTGGCTCATGAACGAGAGCTCTTCAATGGCCTCCATGTACTCGCAAAACCGCGGATCACCACCACTAAAAGCCAGCGCCACTTTTTGCGCGTGTTCAAGACTGCTCCAGGTTGCCAGGTCCGCGAAGACCCGATCATCACCCATGGGGCAGTAGGCACGGTACTCGATCAAGCCTGGGAAACTCTTCAATGTTTCGCGAAGCGCGGCGCGAAGCCGTGGCACTTGGGCAACGTACTGCGGTTTCACTTTGAAAATCGCCAGCTCTAGCACATGAGATAAGGGCAGCATCGATAGGCTCTTCTATATGTAAGGGAGCCATGATTATCAGCACCTCATACTGACAGCGTCGTGTCAGTTGCCGTGAGCAACTTCCACTGATTGGCCTGATGCCTCATGTACGCCTGCAAATCAAAGGCAGCCTTGTCAGGCAAGGGCTGCTGGGAAGCGGCAAGAGCCGTTATGCGATCAACCCGAAAATCTCGGTAACCCTCCCGAGCACAACACCAACAGCCAACCGTCCATTTTCCTCCCCAATAGAACAGGCCGAGCGCAAATACCACTCGGTGAGATACCACTCCATCCAGTCGGGTGTACGTCATCGACAACGCCTGCGTACCCTCAATGGCCTTGCGCAAGGTTGCGAGATGTCGGCGCGTTGCAGGTGGTACAGCGCCCAGCGCCCTGACTTTCGCCAGGCCGGGCTCGATCTGGTGATGCACGATAGTTGCAGAGACTTTGCTCAAGAGCGTCCTGGCCGCTGCCCCCAGATCGTTATCGGCGCTGGCTGTCAGCATTTCCACGCCCAGCATCAGTGCGTTCAACTCAAGCCGGGTCAAGGTCAGCGCGGGCATCTCATAGTCGGCATCCAGGGCATAACCGACGCCAGCGGTTCCATAGATGGGAATACCACTGAGAGAGAGGTCGTCGATGTAGCGATAGATTGAACGAACGGATACGCCAATGCGGCTCGCCAACCGATCCGCTGAAATGGGTTGATGAACACGAATCAGATTGACGAGCTGAAACAGGCGATCCGCTTTACGCACCACTGTGGCTCGATACGGCATCCAGCAACGCCAGCGGTTCTACGCGCTCGGAATAGTCGACGTTGATGAACGCGTGGCTGATCAAGCCATCCTGTGTGATGACAAATGCACTGGCCATGGGCAGCGTGAGCGCGCTGGATCCATTGAAGTCCTGCAGGTCGGCACCCAATGATCGGTACACCTGGGCAAGCTCATCTTCCAGTGTGAATACGATTCCGTATTGGCGGGCCAACTGATTCTCATGATCGCTCAGCAACAGGTACTTGATACCCAAGGCTTCGCGCGTCTTCAGGGAATACTCCGGCGTCTGGGCAGACACGGCAACCAGCGTCGCTCCGCGCTCGGCCAGATCACCTGCAATCTGTTGATAGGCGTTCAGCGCCAGATTGCAGAAGGGACACCACAGCCCTCGATAGAACACCAGCACCAACGGCCCGGCATCCAGCAACTGGCGCAGATCCACGGCCTGCCCGTCACTGTCCTTGAGCACCGCCAAAGGCGCCTTGTCATTGACGGTGAGCGCTTTGTCAGCCAGTTGCTTATCGATCAACCCCTGCAACGATGCCGCGAACACGTGTGAGACCTGGGCTGGCAGTTGTAGCGCCATTTGCGCCTTGGCGGCTCGCAGTTTTTCCTTGAGTGACATGTGTTGCTCCTTTCGCATTGACGGGGAAGATGGGTATCGACCGAGTGACTTCAGGAACGATTACGATCCTTGAGCCTGCCCTTCGGCAGCCAAAGCCTGGCTTGCCGAAATAGCGTGAATCGCTTCAGACAATGTGTCGCGCAGTTCCTGGCTCAAGCCCTGGACGATTGCAGTGATCCATTCGGTGTGTGCGGTAAACGCCTCATCCACCACTTCCCGGCCTGGGGCCGTGAGCAGGATGATCAGCTTGCGGCGGTCCACCGGATCCGGCTTGCGCTTGATAAAACCATCGCGCTGCAAACCGTCGAGCAGTCCGGTGACTGTTCCAGTGGTGATCGACAACCGAGTCGCCAACTCCAACGGAGACAAGCGCCCCCCGGCTTGTTTGAGGGTCAACAAGATGACGAAACGCCCTTCCGAAAGGCTGTGCCGGGCCAGCCTGACAGCACAGGCTCGGTTGATGGCGGTCGCCGCCGACAGCAGCTCAAAGCACAGTTTTACGCTGTCCCTTTGTTCAGGCGCAGCATGCGCAAGCTCGCTGAGCATGACGTGGTGCTTACTTTCAAGAATATTCATAAGGCGCAGTTTATCTTGGCGCCTTAATAAATCAATGCTCACGTTAAGAAGCCCATAAAGAAAAACCCCGTGCCTGACAGCATGGGATCTCTGTGCCAGGCGACACTTCGCTCATGAAACTTCTGTCATGAAACTTTCCCGCCTGCAACTGAATGTCACGCCCTGCGCGGGCTGCAGGATTTTCTCAATTCCTGCAACAGACCGTTACCGATTCTGCCGATTTACTTAGCAAGCTATCAAACCCTATAACAAAGGCCTGCACACGCCTTGCTGCAGATCAATCAGGATTGGAGCTAGCCGATGACCGTTAAAGTGACAGAACGCGACGATTCACACATGTCCCACGAAGGCGTAGCCGCCGGTATCCGCATCTGGGATGTGCATCAACAAGACTTGCTGGTGGGGATGTTTCACTCTGAAAGCGACGCCCACAGCTATCGTCTGGAACTGGAAACACAGGAACAGCAACGCGAAGCGCGTCGCGCGTAATCTCAGTCTCGAAAACGACAAACCCCGCCATGAGCGGGGTTTGTCGTGGGTGACGCGGTCAACGTATTACCACATCAGATCATCAGGAATCTGATAGGCCGCGTACGGATCGTCCTCGGCATTGACCTCTTCGGTCTGCACGTTCATCTGCACGATGCGCTGCGGATCGCGCTCCTGGATCTTCAGTGCCGCCTCACGCGGGATTACTTCGTAGCCGCCGGCGTGGTGCACGATGGCTAGGGAACCGCTGCTGAGCTTGTTGCGCATCAGGGTGTTGACCGACAGACGCTTGACCTTCTTGTCGTCAACGAAGTTGTAGTAGTCCTCGGTGTTGAGCTTGGGCAGGCGCGAGACTTCGATCAGTTGCTTGATCTGCGCGGCGCGGGCCTTCTGCTCGGCCTTCTCCTGCTGCTGGCGGTTGAGCTCCTGGTCGCGCTTGACCTTCTCGGCCATGGCTTCCTGCGCCAGGCGCTGCTGGCTGTCGTCGAGCTCGATCTGGCCTTTGTGGGCCAGGCGTTGTTGCTTCTGTTTTTCTTTGCCGACCTGCTTGGCCTGCTTTTGGTTGACCAGCCCTGCTTTGAGCAACTGGTCGCGAAGGGAAATGCTCATGTGCTTACTCACTTAGGCAACTGCTCAACCGCAGCTGGGCAAATTCTTTTCCTGACGTTTGGCTTCGCCCCACAAGGCGTCCAACTCTTCGAGGGTGCAATTTTCCATGGGTCGGTGGGTGTCGCGCAATGCCTGTTCGATAAATCGGAAACGTCGCTCAAACTTGGCATTGGCCCCGCGCAGCGCGGTTTCCGGGTCGACCTTGAGGTGCCGCGCCAGATTGACCACGGAAAACAACAGGTCGCCGATCTCGTCACTGATCGCCGCCTTGTCGTTATCGGCCATGGCCTCAAGCACTTCATCGAGTTCTTCACGCACCTTGTCGAGCACGGGCAACGCGTGCGGCCAATCGAACCCCACCTGCCCGGCACGTTTTTGCAACTTGGCCGAACGGGACAATGCCGGCAGAGCACTGGGCACATCATCGAGCAAGGACAACTGCTCGGGCGCCTGAGACTGCTCGGCCCGTTCTTCGGCCTTGATCTGCTCCCAGCGCTGCTTGACCTGTTCCTCGTCAAGACGCGGGACATCCAGCGGCGCGTACAGCTCGCCGGTGGGGAACACGTGGGGATGCCGGCGAATCAGCTTGCGGGTGATGCTGTCGATGACGCCGGCGAATTCGAAACGCCCCTCCTCCCGGGCCAACTGGCTGTAGTACACCACCTGGAACAGCAAGTCGCCCAACTCACCCTGCAAGTGATCAAAGTCGCCGCGCTCGATGGCGTCAGCCACTTCGTAGGCCTCCTCCAGGGTGTGCGGGACGATGCTGGCGTAGGTTTGCTTGATATCCCACGGACAGCCGTACTGCGGGTCGCGCAGACGGGCCATGAGGTGGAGCAGGTCTTCAAGTGAATACATTGATCAAACTCTACTGGACCCTGGGGGAGCGAGCCTGCTGGCGATGACGGTGTATCTGGTAAATCGTCATCGCCAGCAGGCTCGCGCCCACCGTTTCACGGGGTGCGGTTACGCCGGGTCTCAATGATGTTCGGCAACTGGGAAATCCGCCCCAGCAGCCGCCCCAAAGCGTCCAACCCCGGAATCTCGATGGTCAGGGACATCAACGCCGTGTTGTCCTCTTTGTTCGAGCGGGTGTTGACCGCCAGCACGTTGATCCGCTCGTTGAGCAGCACTTGCGAGACGTCACGCAGCAGACCGGATCGGTCGTAGGCACGGATGATGATGTCCACCGGATAGGTCAGCACCGGCACCGGGCCCCAGCTGACCTGGATGATCCGCTCGGGTTCGCGCCCACCCAGTTGCAGCACCGAAGCACAGTCCTGGCGGTGAATGCTGACACCGCGGCCCTGGGTGATGTAACCGACGATCGCGTCGCCCGGCAATGGCTGGCAGCAGCCGGCCATCTGCGTCATCAGGTTGCCCACGCCCTGGATCTGAATGTCGCCGCGCTTGCCAGGCTTGTAGCCGGTGGCCTTGCGCGGGATCAGTTCCAACTGTTCGTTGCCGCGTTCCGGCTCCACCAGTTGCTGCGCCAGGTTGACCAGTTGGGCCAGGCGCAGATCGCCCGCGCCCAAGGCTGCGAACATGTCCTCGGCGGTTTTCATGTTGGCCTTGTCGGCCAGCTTCTCGAAATCCACCTGGGGCAAGCCAAGGCGACTGAGCTCGCGCTCGAGCAAGGTCCTGCCCGCTGCGACGTTCTGGTCGCGGGCCTGCAACTTGAACCAGTGGACAATCTTGGCCCGGGCCCGCGAGGTGGTGATGTAGCCCAGGTTCGGGTTCAGCCAGTCGCGGCTCGGGGTGCCGTGCTTGCTGGTGATGATCTCGACCTGTTCACCGGTCTGCAGGCTGTAGTTGAGCGGTACGATGCGCCCGTTGATCTTTGCGCCACGGCAGTTGTGGCCGATCTCGGTGTGCACGCGATAGGCAAAATCCAGCGGCGTCGCGCCCTTGGGCAGGTCGATGGCATGGCCGTCGGGGGTGAAGATGTACACCCGGTCCGGCTCGATATCGACCCGCAACTGTTCGGCCAGGCCACCGATATCCCCCAGTTCCTCGTGCCACTCGAGCACCTGGCGCAACCAGGAGATTTTCTCTTCGTAGTGGTTGGAACCGGACTTGACGTCGGTACCTTTGTACTTCCAGTGCGCACAGACCCCCAACTCGGCCTCTTCGTGCATGGCGTGGGTGCGGATCTGCACTTCCAGCACCTTGCCCTCGGGACCGATCACCGCGGTATGCAGCGAGCGGTAGCCGTTCTCCTTGGGGTTGGCGATGTAGTCGTCGAATTCCTTGGGAATGTGCCGCCACAGCGTGTGGACGATGCCCAGCGCGGTGTAGCAGTCGCGCATTTCCGGCACCAGCACGCGCACCGCGCGCACGTCGTAGATCTGGCTGAATTCCAGACCCTTGCGCTGCATTTTGCGCCAGATCGAATAGATGTGCTTGGCCCGGCCGCTGATGTCGGCATCGACACCGGTGGCCTGCAACTCGCTCTGCAACTGGTTCATCACGTCGCTGATGAAGCGCTCGCGGTCGAGGCGCCGCTCATGCAGCAACTTGGCAATCTGCTTGTACTGGTCCGGCTCCAGGTAACGGAAGGACAGGTCCTCCAGCTCCCACTTGATATGACCGATGCCCAGGCGATGCGCCAGCGGTGCGTAGATATCGAACACTTCCCGGGCGACCCGGTTGCGCTTTTCGTCGTCGGCGGTTTTCACCGCGCGGATCGCGCAGGTACGCTCGGCGAGCTTGATCAGGGCCACACGGACGTCATCGACCATGGCCACCAGCATCTTGCGCAGGTTTTCCACCTGGCCCTGGGTGCCCAGCACCATAGACTGGCGCGGGCTCAGGCTGGCGCTGATGGCCGCCATGCGCAGGACGCCGTCGATCAGCTTGCCGACCACCGGGCCAAAGCGCTGGCTGACGTTGGGCAACTGGATCTGGCCTTCGCGCACGCCACGGTAAAGGATCGCCGCGACCAGGGAGTCCTGGTCGAGCTTGAGGTCGGCGAGAATTTCCGCGATCTCAAGCCCGGTACGAAAACTCGACGTACCTTCGGACCACAGATTCTTCGCCGCATTGTCTTGCTGTTCGGCCTGGCGAGCGAACTCGCAGGCTTCCTTCAAGGCTTCGCGATCCAGTGCCGGATCGACACTGACCGCATGATCGAGCCAAGCCTCGAGATTGATACTGCCGTCGGTGTTGATCGGCTGGTGTGCTCTCACCTGTACCATCTTGCTTACCTTCCCTACGACGCAGATTCAATGCGTCAAATCGCTGACCTTCGTTGCCCATGCGCCCTCGCTGGGCTGCTGCGAGGGCGGCATGGGCGGTCCAGTCGGACCAGACGAGCATCCTAGCTCGCTTCAAATAACGCCATGGCCTCGACATGTGCCGTCTGAGGAAACATATCGAGGATCCCGGCACGTTTTAACCGGTAGCCCTGTTTGATCAATTCGACCGTGTCGCGCGCCAGCGTTGCCGGGTTGCACGACACGTATACCAGGCGCTTGGCGCCGAGCGAGGCGAGTGTGCGCACCACCTCGAAAGCACCATCACGCGGTGGGTCCAAGAGTACCGCACAAAAGCGTTCCTCGGCCCATTTGGCATCAGCCAAAGGCTGGGATAAATCGGCCTGAAAAAACCTGGCGTTATGCAGATTGTTGCTAGCAGCATTGGCAGCAGCGCGCTCGACCATGGTCTGCACGCCTTCCACGGCCACCACTTCGCGCACCTGCTGGGCCAGCGGCAAGGCAAAGTTGCCCAGGCCGCAGAACAGATCCAGCACGCGCTCCTCAGCCGTCGGTTGCAGCCAGTCCAGGGCCTGGGCCACCATCGCTTCGTTGACCGCGGCATTGACCTGGACAAAGTCTCCCGGCCGGTACGCCAGCTCCAGGTTCCAGCGCTCCAGTCGATAGCCCAGCGCCTGGCCGGCATCCACCGGTTGTGGCTCGCCTTCGCCATGCAGCCACAACTGGGCGTCATGAAAGGCGCAGAATTGCTTGAGGATATTCAGGTCGGCTTCGGACAGCGGTGCCATATGCCGCAACAACACAGCCAGCGAAGAACCGGCGAACAATTCGACATGCCCCAGGGCCTGGGGTTTGCTCAAGCGGCGAAGCATCTCGGGCAAACGGCTCATGATCGGCTGCAAGGGTTGTACCAACACCGGGCAATCATCGATGCCAACGATGTCCTGGCTACCCGCGGCGCGGAACCCGACTTCGAGCTTCTTCGCCTTGATATCCCAGCGCACCGCCACTCGGGCGCGACGCCGGTAGGCAAATTCCGGCCCGCTCAACGGCGCGGCCCACTCTTCAGGCTCGACGCCTGCCACCTTCGACAACTGCTCGGCGAGCATGCGCTGTTTCAGGGCCAGTTGTTCGTTATGGGGCAGATGCTGCACGCTGCAGCCACCGCAGCGCCCGGCGTGGGCACAGGGGGCGGGACGGCGCAGGTCATTGGCGACAAACACCCGTTCGGTGCGGGCCTCGACCACTTTGCCGTGGGCGCCAAGAACCCGTGCCTCGACCTCTTCGCCAGCCAGGGCGCCGAGGACGAACCAGGTGCGCCCTTCGAAAAACGCGATGCCGCGACCGTCGTTGGCCAAGCGCTCGATGCTCAAGCGCTGCTTTTTACCGGTCGGGATTTGCGGGGCCTTGCTGCCGCCCGTGGGCTGGAAACGCAGGCCTCTCTGTTGCTTGGCCATCAGTTGGGCGCATCAAAAATGCCGGTCGACAAGTAACGGTCGCCCCGGTCGCAGATGATCGCGACGATCACCGCATTTTCGACTTCCCGCGACAACCGCAACATCGCCGCCACCGCACCACCCGAGGACACGCCACAGAAGATGCCTTCCTCGCGGGCCAATCGACGGGTCACGTCTTCGGCTTCGCTCTGGGCCATGTCGACGATCCGATCGACGCGCTCGGCCTGGTAGATCTTCGGCAGGTATTCCTGGGGCCAGCGCCGGATGCCCGGAATCGCCGAGCCTTCCATCGGTTGCAAACCGACGATCTGCACGCTGGCGCTCTGCTCTTTCAAGTAGCGCGAAACGCCCATGATGGTCCCGGTGGTGCCCATGGAACTGACAAAGTGGGTAATGGTGCCCTGGGTCTGGCGCCAGATTTCCGGACCGGTGGTGGTGTAGTGCGCCTCGGGGTTGTCACCGTTGGCGAACTGGTCCAGCACCTTGCCACGGCCTTCGGCCTCCATGCGCTGGGCCAGGTCACGGGCGCCTTCCATGCCCTCTTCCTGGCTGACCAGGATCAGCTCGGCACCGTAGGCCGTCATGGCGGCCTTGCGCTCGGCGCTGGAGTTGTCGGGCATGATCAGGATCATCTTGTAGCCCTTGATCGCCGCCGCCATGGCCAGGGCGATCCCGGTGTTGCCGGAGGTCGCCTCGATCAGGGTGTCGCCGGCATGGATCTGCCCGCGCAGTTCGGCACGGGTGATCATCGACAACGCCGGACGGTCCTTGACCGAACCCGCCGGGTTATTGCCCTCGAGCTTGAGCAGCAGGGTATTGCTGGTCTCGCCAGGCAGGCGTTGCAAACGGACCAACGGGGTGTTGCCGACGCAATCGGCGATAGTGGGGTACTGCAAGGTCATGGCGTATTCGCAATCCAGACTGCGGGGGCGCCCATCATACCGGCAAACGTGCGCGGGCCATATCACGCAAAGTACGGTGCTTATGGCTGATAGCTATAAGCACCGCCCCCATGCCCCATCAAGGGGCCGGCGCATGAGCCAGCAACCGCAGGTGCAGGCGTAATCCCACTCCGGTGTTCTGCGCCCACAGCTGCCCGCCCTGGCGTTGCACGGCATTCCTGGCAATGCTCAAGCCCAGCCCGAAACCGCCATTGCCGGGGCGCGAGCCATCGAGGCGGGTGAAGGGCAGGAAAATCCGCTCCAGGTCGGCTTCCGCCACCCCGCCGCCCTGGTCCTCCAGCCACAGGTGCCAGAACTCGCCGTCGCGACGGCCGTCGAGACGCACGCTGGCGCCCTGGGGCGAATGGCGGATGGCGTTGCGCAGGATGTTTTCCAGGGCCTGGGCCAAGGTGTTGAGGTTGCCGCGCACCCAACACTCGGCATCCACCGCACATTGCAGCTGGGTGCTGGGCCAAGCGCTTTCGTAGCAGGCGTTTTCCGTGAGCATTTCCCACAGGGCCTGCACCTGGATTGCCTCGTCCGGCAGGGGCGCACGCTCGGTGTCGAGCCAGGCCAGTTGCAGGGTGTCTTCGACCAGGCGCTGCATGCCATCGACTTCACGGCCGATGCGTTCGCGCAGTTGCGCCAGGTCCTGCTCGCTTTCGCTGGCCACCCGCAGGCGACTCAGCGGGGTGCGCAGCTCGTGGGACAGGTCACGCAACAACTGCTGTTGCAGCGCCACCGTACTTTGCAGGCGTTCGGACATGTGATCGAAGGCGCGCCCCAGTTCACCCAGCTCATCCTTGCGGTTGGTGGTCTGGCTCGACAGGCGCACACCCAACTGGTCCGCGCGCCAGGCGTTGGCCTGCTCGCGCAGGTTGTTCAGTGGCACCACCAGCAAGCGGTACAGGCCCACGCACAGGAGCAAGGTGAACAGCCCGGGAATCACCCCGTTGGTGATCACCCGCCAGAACACCTGGTAGCGCCCAGGCATGAAGCGCTCGGGCAATTCGAGCACCAGGCTGCCGACGCTCGGATCCTGTGGAAAAGGAATGCGCAGCCCGGGCAGGCGTTTGCTGTGGATCGGCCATTCCATTTCGCGCAAGAACGTCAGGCGCTGGATTTGCGGGTCGGTCAGTTCATGGCTGCCCAAGGACTGCAGTTCATTGCTGATGACCCCCACCCAGCCTTTCTCGCGCTGCCCCATGGCCAGCAGCCAGGCGTCGACGCCCGCGTGCTGGCCCTGCTGCCAGGCCTGCTCGGCCTCGGCGGCGTAGCTCATCAGGGTGGCCCGGGCCTCGGGGGACAGGAACTGGTCCTGCTTTTCCATGTAGCGCCCCCAGGACCAGCTCAACCAGATCATCAGCAGGCAGAAGGCAACCAACAGACACGCCAGTTTCCAGAACAGCGACTGTTTGCCGGGAACGTCAGACCACTTCATCGACGGCGCTCAAGACGTAACCTTTGCCCCACACGGTGCGCACTTCGCGCTCGCTGTAGCCGATGGCCTTGAGCTTGCGCCGGATCTGGCTGATGTGCATGTCCAGGCTGCGGTCGTGGGGCGCGTAGCCGCGTTGCAAGACGTGCTGGTAAAGGAAGGCCTTGCTCAGGACTTCGTCGCCATTGCGGTTCAAGGTCTCCAGCAGCCGGTACTCACTGCGGGTCAGGCCAGCCCACTGCTGGCCAAAATGCACATCGCACAGCTCGTCGTCGAACCGCAGGCTGTGGGCTTCAGTGTTGAGCGTCGGTGGCACGTGGCGGCGGTCCAGGGCCACCCGCCGCAGGATGGCTTCAATGCGCACCCGCAATTCGGCCATGCTGAATGGCTTGGGCAGGTAATCGTCGGCCCCCAGGCGAAAACCGCTGATGCGATCCGCTTCCGCACCCAGCGCCGACATCAGCAGCACGGGCGTCGAGTCGCTGGTGCGCAGGTCGGTCAGTACCGCCAGGCCGTCCATGCCCGGCAACAGGATGTCCATCAACACCACGTCGAAGGCCTGGGCACGGGCCAGCGCCAGCCCTTCCTTGCCATTCTGGCACCAGGTGACCTGGAAACCACAACGTCCCAGGTGCTCATGCACATAGGCACCGAGCACAAGGTCGTCTTCTATCGCCAGGATCCGGGGAGCGCCAACAGGTACGGGAGTCATTAGCTTCTGCAAGTAATTCTCAATCAGTGATTATTCAAGATTGCCCGGTCATGAGCAACCCGCGAGGCTGCCCGACGCCACGAAGCCGCAGGCGGTGCCGGGCAATTTGCCGAGATGGCCTGCCTGCAAATCGCTACACTGCGCAGGTATTGCGTGCCAGATGGGCGCATCGGTGATCGATGAACGACGTGAGAGCAGGAGAGTGGCGTGCTGAAGAAAATGGGGATCAAGGGTCGCGTGCTCCTGCTGACCTTGCTGCCGACCAGCCTGATGGCCCTGGTCCTGGGTGGTTATTTCACCTGGATGCAGCAATCCGACCTGCAGACCCAACTGCTCAAGCGCGGTGAAATGATCGCCGAACAACTGGCCCCCCTGGTGGCGCCGGCCATGGGTCATCAGAACGAAGACCTGCTGGAGCGTATCGCCACCCAATCGCTGGAACAGCAGGACGTGCGCGCCGTGTCGTTCCTGGCCCCCGACCGCAGCCTGGTGGCGCACGCCGGCCCCTTGATGCTCAACCCGGCGCCGACCGGCGACAGCTCGCACCTGCTGCGCCGCTCCGGCAGCGATGCCACCCGTTACCTGCTGCCGGTGTTCGGCAAGCACCGCAACCTGGCCGGCGAAGTGATCCCCGATGAAGCCGAGCGCCTGCTGGGCTGGGTCGAACTGGAGCTGTCCCACAACGGTATGTTGCTGCGCGGTTATCGCAGCCTGTTCGCCAGCCTGATGCTGATCGTCGGCGGGCTGATCTGCACCGCCCTGCTCGCCCTGCGCATGGGTCGCACCATCAACAACCCGCTCAACAGCATCAAGCAGGCCGTGGCCCAACTCAAGGACGGCCACCTGGAAACCCGCCTGCCCCCCTTGGGCAGCCAGGAACTGGATGAATTGGCCTCGGGCATCAATCGCATGGCCAGCACCCTGCAAAATGCCCAGGAAGAATTGCAGCACAGCATTGATCAGGCCACCGAAGACGTGCGCCAGAACCTGGAGACCATCGAGATCCAGAACATCGAGCTGGACCTGGCGCGCAAGGAAGCCCTGGAAGCGAGCCGGATCAAGTCCGAATTCCTCGCCAACATGAGCCACGAGATCCGCACCCCGCTCAACGGCATCCTCGGCTTTACCCACCTGCTGCAAAAGAGCGAACTTACCCCACGCCAGCTCGATTACCTGGGGACCATCGAAAAGTCCGCCGACAGCCTGCTGGGGATCATCAACGAGATTCTCGACTTCTCGAAAATCGAGGCCGGCAAGCTGGTGCTCGACAGTATTCCGTTCAACCTGCGTGACCTGCTGCAGGACACCCTGACCATCCTCGCCCCCGCCGCTCACGCCAAGCAGCTGGAACTGGTGAGCCTGGTGTACCGCGACACGCCGCTGTCGCTGGTGGGGGATCCGCTGCGCCTCAAGCAGATCCTGACCAACCTGGTGAGCAACGCCATCAAGTTCACCCGCGAAGGCACCATCGTCGCCCGCGCCATGCTCGAAGATGAATTCGAAGACAGCGTGCAACTGCGCATCAGCATTCAGGACACCGGCATCGGCCTGTCCAACCAGGATGTCCGCGCCCTGTTCCAGGCCTTCAGCCAGGCCGACAACTCCTTGTCCCGGCAGCCCGGCGGCACCGGACTGGGGCTGGTGATCTCCAAGCGGCTGATCGAACAGATGGGGGGCGAGATCGGAGTCGACAGCACCCCGGGCGAAGGCTCGGAGTTCTGGATCAGCCTGAGCCTGCCCAAGACCCGTGATGACATCGAAGACCTGCCTGCCGCGCCACTGCTGGGGCGACGCGTCGCGGTCCTGGAAAACCACGAGCTGGCGCGCCAGGCCTTGCAGCACCAATTGCAGGACTGCGGCCTGGAAGTCACCCCGTTCAACACCCTGGAAAGCCTGGCCAACGGCGTCACCCTGGCGCACCAGACCGAGCAGGCGATCGACCTGGCGGTCCTGGGCATCACCTCCAACGACATGCCCCCGGAGCGGCTCAACCAGCATATCTGGGACCTCGAACACCTGGGCTGCAAGGTATTGGTGCTGTGCCCGACCACCGAACAGACGCTGTTCCACCTCTCGGTGCCCAACCCCCACAGCCAGTTGCAGGCCAAGCCGGCCTGCACCCGCAAGTTGCGCCGAGCCTTGTCTGACCTGGTCACTCCACGCCAGGTGCGCAGCGAACCTGGCGAGCCGCTGTCCAGCCGTCCACCCAAAGTGCTCTGCGTGGACGACAACCCGGCCAACCTGTTGCTGGTACAGACCCTGCTCGAAGACATGGGGGCCAAGGTTCTGGCGGTGGAAAGTGGTTACGCGGCGATCAAGGCAGTGCAGACCGAAACCTTCGACCTGGTGCTGATGGATGTACAGATGCCTGGCATGGACGGGCGTCAGAGCACCGAAACCATTCGCCAGTGGGAAAGTGAACGGCATTGCACGCCGTTGCCGATTGTCGCCCTCACGGCGCACGCCATGGCCAATGAAAAACGCGCGCTGCTGCAAAGCGGCATGGACGATTACCTGACCAAACCCATCAGTGAGCGCCAACTGGCGCAGGTGGTATTGAAGTGGACGGGACTGGCGCTGCGCAACCATGCGCCGGAGCGCGCCGACACCTATGGCAGCACCAGCGACCTGCTGGTGCTCGACCCGGATGAGGGCCTGCGCCTGGCCGCCGGCAAGGCTGACCTGGCCGCGGACATGCTGGCCATGCTGCTGGCATCGCTTGCGGCTGACCGCGAGGCAATCCGTGCTGCCCGCCATAGCCATGACCACAATGCCTTGATCGAGCGCGTCCACCGCTTGCACGGCGCCACGCGTTATTGCGGAGTCCCGCAACTGCGGGCGGCCTGCCAGCGCAGTGAAACCCTGCTCAAGCAGCAAGACCCCAAGGCCCAAGCGGCGCTGGAAGAGCTGGAGCGCGCGATCAACCGCCTGGCCCTGGAGGCCCGGATCGGCGCCTGATCCAGGGCAATGGCGCCGGGCGCACCAGGCATTAAACTCAACGTTCACCTGTAGCAGCTGGCGAAGCCTGCGTTCGGCGGCGGCGCCGTCGTGAATTCAGACGCCGTGGTTTGTCAGGCAGACCGCGTGTGCCGGGCTTACGACGGCTGCGCCGCCGAACGCAGCCTGCGGCAGCTGCTACATCCGTCGATTCCAGGAGGACCGCATGCGCACCATTCTCTTCAGCAGCCAGACCTACGACCGCGACAGCTTTCTCGCCGCGCCGACCGAGGCCAGTATCGAGCTGCACTTCCAGGCGGCCCGCCTGAGCCTAGACACCGTGGCCCTGGCCGAGCGGTTCGAGGTGGTCTGCGCCTTTATCAATGACGACCTCAGCGCGCCGGTGCTGGAGCACCTGGCGGCTGGCGGCACTCGCTTGATCGCCCTGCGCTCGGCCGGCTACAACCACGTCGACCTGGCGGCCGCCAAGCGCCTGGGCCTGAGCGTGGTCCGCGTGCCGGCCTACTCGCCCCATGCGGTGGCCGAACATGCCGTGGCGCTGATCCTGGCCCTCAACCGCCGCCTGCACCGCGCCTACAACCGCACCCGCGAAGGCGACTTCACCCTGCATGGCCTGACCGGCTTTGACCTGTATGGCAAGACCGTGGGGGTAGTCGGTACCGGACAGATCGGCGCCACGTTCGCCAAAATCATGGCCGGCTTCGGCTGCCAGTTGCTGGCCTACGATCCCTACCCCAACCCTGAGGTGCAGGCCCTCGGCGCACGCTACCTGCCCCTGGCCGAATTACTCGCCGAAGCGCAAATCATCAGCCTGCACTGCCCATTGACCGCCGACAGCAAGCACCTGATCAACAGCCAGTCGCTGGCGCACCTGCAACCCGGGGCCATGTTGATCAACACCGGGCGCGGCGCCCTGGTGGACACCCCGGCGCTGATCGAAGCCCTGAAAAGCGGCCAACTGGGCTACCTGGGGCTGGACGTCTATGAAGAAGAAGCCCAACTGTTCTTCGAAGACCGCTCCGACCTGCCATTGCAGGACGACGTCCTGGCGCGGCTGTTGACCTTTCCCAACGTGATCGTCACCGCCCACCAGGCATTCCTGACCCGCGAGGCCCTGGCGGCCATTGCCGCGACTACCTTGCAGAACATTGCCGAGTGGGCGGCAGGCACCCCGCAAAACCGCGTCGAAGGCTGAGGTGGGCTGATCGAAGGTCACATCCACGGGCCATGGGCGAGGGTTTCGCGTGCTAGCATATCGGCCATATTTGGAGGACCCATGGTCGAACACGATTTCCGCTACAGCCTGATGAACCCGCAACACACCCTGATCGAATGCCGCACCCTCGCGCCGGGGCGTTATCAAGTCACCGGCAACGGTGGCTCGATTCGCAACGCCGACGTGTTGCTGGTCACCCTCAAGGGCAGCAAGGACTTGTCCATGCGCCTGACCGTCGAAAACGTGCGTCACCTGCTCAAGCCGATGGGCCAGTGGGTTGCCATGGCCAGCGGTCCGGTGTTCGGCGAGCTGGCGATCCACAGCTGGCAGGTCAACTGCGACAGCTGCGCCAAAGAGCTCAAGTTCGAGTTTGCAGTCGACACCTCGCTGGGTATCAAGGCCGAAAAGCCGGCCGCCACCGCGCGGATCGCCGAACTGGGCTGGACCACCGCCGGCGAGAAGCACCTGTGCCCGAAATGCCAGGAGCCCGCGTGATGAAACACCTTGTGCTGGCGGGGATGGCGACTGCGGGCCTGTTGGGCTGCGCAGCCCAGCCAATGAAACTGCAACAGGAGCGCAGCTACGTCCTGGAGTGGATTGGTGAGCGTCCGCTGATCGACAACAGCCACCTGACGCTCACCCTGGGTGAAGACGGTCGGGCCTACGGCAACGGTGGCTGCAACCATTGGTTCGCCCCCTACACCCTGGACGGCAACCAACTGAGCTTCGGTAAAGTCGGCAGCACCCGCAAGCTGTGTGCACCGGCCCTGATGGAGCAGGAAAGACGCTTCCTGCAGGCGCTGGAAACCGTGCAACGCTGGGACATCTCGCCCATCGAGCAAGTACGCTTCTGGCCCGCCACCGGCAAACCCCTGCGCTGGTGGCCGGAAGAGGGCTGACCGGCCGATGATCGTTCCCGCGCCCTGCGGGAACGATCAACTGATACCAGGCGTCGCTTCAGTTCTTCGCTTGCAACGCTTGCAGCTTGGCCATCAGCCCTGCTGCCGTCTGCTCGCCCATCAATTGTTCACGCACCTTGCCCTTGTCGTCGATGATGTAGGTCACCGGCAGCGCTTCGCTGCGTGGCAGCTCAAAACGCTCGGCCGGATCCTGGGCCAGGACGGTAAAGCTGATGCCCAGTTTGTTGCTGGCGCTCTTGAGTTCCTCGCCCTGCACGTTGTCGAAGTTGACCCCGAACACATTGATCTTCTGACTCTTGAGCTGTTCGGCCAAGGCATTGAGCTCAGGGATTTCGGTCCGGCAGGGACCACACCACTCAGCCCAGTAGTTGAGCACCAACCATTTGCCGTCCAGGCGCTCCGAGGCCACCTTTTGGCCCAACTGATCGGTGCCGTAGTCGTAGCCACAGCCTGCCAGCAGCAGGGTGGTGAAAAGTGCCAATGCCGCGCTCAATCGCCTTGTCATGGGGCTGATCCTTACTCGATAAATAAATTGCGCTGCGACCCATCGCCTCTGAAGGTTCTGGACTGCTCGCCGCACAGGTAGAATAGCCGCCACCTTACGCAAGATGCGACCCGCTCATGACCGATCTGACGCTTTATCACAACCCGCGCTGCTCGAAATCCCGCGGTGCGCTGGAACTGCTGGAGGCCCGTGGCCTGGCGCCGACCGTGGTGCGCTACCTGGAAACCCCACTCAATGCCGAGCAATTGCACAGCCTGCTGGGCAAGCTGGGCATCAGCGCCCGGCAATTGCTGCGCACCGGTGAAGACGAATACAAGAGCCTGAACCTGGCCGATGAGAACCTCAGCGAAGCACAGCTGATCGCCGCCATCGCCGCCCACCCCAAGCTCATGGAACGCCCGATCCTCGAAGTCGGCAACCAGGCCGTGATCGGCCGGCCGCCGGAAAAAGTATTGGAGATCCTGCCGTGAGCGCGCCGTACATCCTGGTTCTGTATTACAGCCGCAACGGCTCGACCAATGAAATGGCGCGGCAGATTGCCCGTGGCGTTGAACAGTCTGGCATGGAAGCGCGTCTGCGCACGGTGCCGGCGATTTCCAGCGAATGCGAAGCCGTGTCGCCGGATATTCCTGACGAAGGCCCGCTGTACGCCAGCCTCGACGACCTGAAACACTGCTCGGGCCTGGCCCTCGGCAGCCCGACCCGCTTCGGCAACATGGCGGCACCGCTCAAGTACTTCCTCGACGGCACCAGCAACCTGTGGCTGACCGGCGCCCTGGTGGGCAAGCCGGCCGGGGTATTCACCTCGACCGCCAGCCTGCATGGCGGCCAGGAAACCACCCTGTTGTCGATGATGCTGCCCTTGCTGCATCACGGCATGCTGATCACCGGCCTGCCCTACAGCGAGTCGGCCCTGCTGGAAACCCGTGGCGGCGGCACGCCCTATGGCGCCAGCCATCACGCCGGGGCCGACGGCAAGAGCGGCTTGAACGAACATGAAGTGGCGCTGTGCCGAGCCCTGGGCCTGCGCCTGGCGAAAACCGCACAGCTACTGGCCAGCGCCCAGCCAATGGAGAACCACCGTGGCTAAAAAGCCCAAGATCCTGCCGCCCATCGAGTGGCTCGAACCCCGCGTGCGGATCAGCCGTGCCGCCAGCCTGCTGTGTTTCTTCGCCCTGGTCGGCCTGCTCTGCGCCTACTACCTGGTGTTTGCCGACCTGCACGGCGCACGGCCCTGGGTGATCCTGCTGATCGAACTGGTGCCCTTGCTGTTGCTGGCACCGGGGATGATCAGCGGCAGCGCGCGCGGGCACTCATGGATGTGTTTTGTGGTGAACCTGTACTTCATCAAGGGCGCGATTGCCGCGTTCGATCCCAATCGCCAGTTGTTCGGCCTGCTGGAAATGGGCGCCAGCCTGGCGGTGTTCTGCTCGGCATTGCTGTATGTGCGCTGGCGCTTCCAGCTCAACCGCAAGTTGGCGGGGGAAGGCGAAACCTGCGCCGGCTGACAGGGCCTCATCGCGGCATAGGTATCTACATAACTATGGTGCGACGTTGCATCGGTGGGCCGACCAGGAGGCCGAACTCTATGTGGGAACTGGCCGGGTGGCGCTCCGCTTGCCCGCGACTGGAGCGACTGGCTCAATGGTTGACGGTAAAGGCCAGCATCATCGAGATCTGGCACATCGGTCGGCCACTGTCGGCGTGCCACTGGTTGAAGGCGTTCTGCACTGTCGCCAGGTCCCGCAGGCTGGTGGGCACCTTGTCGATGATCTGCTGGGCATTCAACGCCGCGACCACGTCATAGCTGGGCACAAAGGTGTCCTTGCCGACCATGCGCAAAAACCGCGGCGCCGACAAACCGCCCATCTGATGCCCGTGCTTGGCCAGGTACTTCCACAGGCCGACGATATCGGTCACCGGCCACTGGGCGATCAACTCGCCGAAGCTGCCCTTGTCCTTGGCCACGTCGAGGATGAACTGGGCGTTGCGCGGCACACTCTTGAGCTTGCCCAGGTGACGGATGATCCGCGCGTCCTGCATCAGGCGCTCCAGGTGTTCGGCGCCCATCAACACCACCTTTTCGGGGTCGAACTTGAAGAACACCTCTTCGAATGCCGGCCACTTGGCGTCCACCAGGCTGTGCTTGAGGCCGGCGCGGAAGACCCGCAGGGCCATGGTCGACAGGTAGCGATCATCGCTGATCTTGCGCAATTGGGCCGGGGTCTTGGGGACCGGCAGATGGGCTTCCAGTTCGGCTGCCGAACCAAAGCGATTCAGACAGTATTCGTGCAGCCACTTGTAATCGCGCATGCCCTCTCCTTTGCAAACAAATAAAAACGGCGCCCGCGAGCGCCGTCACGACTCACCGCTGATCGCGTCAGAGATTGACCACATTGACGAAGCGCGAGGCCGCGGTTTCGTCAATTTTCAGGCTGGTGAAGTCAAACAGGTTACGGTCCGCCAGCTGCGAAGGGATCACATTCTGCAGGCTGCGGAAGATGCTTTCGCTGCGGCCCGGGGTCTTGCGTTCCCAGTCCTGGAGCATGTCCTTGACCACCTGGCGCTGCAGGTTTTCCTGGGAGCCACACAGGTTGCACGGAATGATCGGGAACTGCTTGAAGTCCGAGTAGGCCTGGATGTCTTTCTCGTTGCAGTAGGCCAGCGGACGAATCACCACGTTGCGCCCATCATCGGCGCGTAATTTCGGCGGCATGGCCTTGAGCGAACCGTTGAAAAACATGTTGAGGAAAAAGGTCTCGACGATGTCATCGCGATGGTGACCCAGGGCCATCTTGGTCGCGCCGATTTCGTCGGCGAAGGTATAGAGCGTACCGCGACGCAGGCGCGAGCACAGCGAGCAGGTGGTCTTGCCCTCCGGGATCAGTTCCTTGACCACCGAATAGGTGTCCTTTTCGACGATGTGGTACTCCACCCCCAGTTCCTTGAGGTAGGCGGGCAAGACATGCTCGGGAAAACCCGGCTGCTTTTGGTCCATGTTCACCGCGACGATCTCGAACTTGATCGGCGCCACCTTTTGCAGGTGCAGCAGCACGTCGAGCATGGTGTAGCTGTCCTTGCCTCCGGACAGGCAGACCATGACCTTGTCGCCGTCCTCAATCATGTTGAAGTCGGCAACGGCCTCCCCGGCCTGGCGGCGTAGACGTTTCTGCAGTTTGTTCTGGTTGACCGTAAGAGTGCCCATGGCGCTTGAAATCCGCGAGGTGTGACGAAAGGCCGGCATTTTACGCAAAAACCCCGGGCGGGCGAAGTGCCCTGCGTCTTCGGGTGCCATCGGCCAAGCCCCAGGGCCATTGTCATGCAGCACAGCGATTAAGCCCGTGGTTTACAGCGCGATTTGCTCTAAAGCCCCTGCACCGGCGTGTTCCAGTCCTTTCTATACTGCGACATAAGGTCGCAGACCCAATGACCTTTACCGACTTGGCCGCTGGCCCGTAGGCGCTCCGTTGGGGGGCGACAGCAATCACGTAGGAGTGACTGATTATGATCCATCACGTCGTGGGGCTTTTCACCCACCCAGATCAAGAATGGAAAGAAATCCGTGGCGACCAAGAGGAAAGCATCAGCCACATGTACCTCACCCACACGCTGATCCTGGCGGCGATCCCGGCGGTTTCCGCGTTTATCGGCACGACCCAGGTGGGCTGGGTAATCGGCAGCCGGGCGCCCGTCATGCTGACCATGGAAAGCGCGCTCTGGATGACCATCATGTCGTACCTGGCGATGCTGGGCGGGGTCGCGGTGATGGGGGCGTTCATTCACTGGATGGCCCGCACCTATGACGCCACACCGAGCCTGGCGCGCTGTGTCGCGTTTGCCACCTACACCGCCACCCCGTTGTTCATCGGCGGCCTGGCGGCGCTGTATCCCCATATGTGGCTGGGCATGATCGTCGGCACCGCGGCCATTTGCTACACGGTCTACCTGTTGTACGTCGGCTTGCCGACCTTCATGAACATTCCAACGGACGAAGGGTTTCTGTTCTCAAGTTCAGTGCTTGCCGTAGGGCTGGTGGTGCTGGTGGCGATCATGGCCTTCACCGTCATTGTCTGGGGCCTGGGCGTCGGCCCGGTCTATACCAACTGAACAGGCATTCAAGGCAAGCCGCTGGAGCGAGCAAGGGACGCCGCCCATAAAACAAACGAGGATCTGCCAATACCGGCCGCCGCAAGGCGGCCTTTTGCTGGGACCACAACCATTCGGCAGCTGGGCGATTCGCAACGACCCGGGTTTGCAGCATACTCGTGGCCTCTGGAGATCCGTTAAGCATGCCCGAGCAACTCAATACCCGCGTCGAAGACTGTTTCCAACAAGCCGAATCCTTTTTCAAACGCCCTTTCAAGCGCCCAGTGGTCAGCCTCAAGCTGCGTGGGCAGAAGGCTGGCGTGGCGCACCTGCATGAAAACCTGCTGCGCTTCAATCTGCAGCTGTACCGCGAGAACAGCGAAGATTTCCTCAAGCAGACCGTGGCCCACGAAGTCGCGCACCTGATCGCCCACCAACTGTTTGGCGAGCGCATTGCGCCCCACGGCGAGGAATGGCAACTGATCATGCGCGGCGTCTACGAGCTGCCACCCGATCGTTGCCACACCTACGCCATTAAACGCCGCAGCGTGACCCGTTACATTTACCGCTGCCCGTGCGCCAACAGCGACTTCCCGTTCTCGGCCCAGCGCCATAGCCTGGTGCGCCAAGGCCGGCGCTACCTGTGTCAGCGTTGTCGGCAGACCTTGGTGTTTACCGGCGAGTCGCGGGTCGAATAGCGGGATCTGCAGCGCTTCGACCGGCCCCATTGCGAGCAGACGGAGCGCCGCCCGGCTCGCTGCCACCCCGCGTCACGTTCAGAGGATGACCTTGGTCCGCCGCAGTTCGTCGATCCGCTGCTCGCTGTAGCCCAACTCGCTCAACACCTGGCGGGTATGTGCCCCCAGCGTCGCGCCGATATGCCGTGGCTGCGGCAAGCCCTCGGAGAACTTCAACGGACAGGCCATCTGCGCCTGGCTGCTGCCATCGCCGCGCGGCACCTGGGTCACCAGTTCCCGTGCCCTGAGCTGGGGATGGGCCACCGCTTCGGCCACACTGAGTACCGGCTCGACGCAGGCATCGACGTCAGCAAACAGCGCACACAGGTCGCTGAAGTCGCGCTTTTCGAATTCGATCTGCAAGGCCTGCTTCAGGGCCTGTTGTTGCTCTGCTTTGGGCGACAGCCCCAGGGCCGCCAACTCGGGACGACCGAGGGCGGCGCACAATTGCTGCATGAAGTTGGGCTCAAGGCTGCCCACCGACATCCAGCGTCCGTCGCGGCTGCGGTAGTAGTCATAGAAGCTGCCACCGTTGAGCATCTGCTCCTCACACCCCGGCTCCACACCACACGCCAGGTAGCCGGCCCCCGCCATCGCGTTCAGGCTGAATACGCAATCGGTCATGCTCACGTCCAGGTGCTGGCCCTGCCCGCTCTGCTGACGGGCTATCACCGCCGCCAACAGGCCGATCACCCCGTGCAAAGAACCACCGGCGATGTCCGCCGCCTGGAACCCCAGCGGCAACGGCCCGCTGTCGGCACGCCCGGTGTAGCTGGCCAGGCCGGCCAGCGCCAGGTAGTTGAGGTCGTGGCCGGCGCGGTCCTTGTAGGGGCCGGTCTGGCCGTAGCCGGTGATCGACACGTAGATCAGTCGCGGGTTGATCGCCTTCAGGGCTTCATACCCCAGCCCCAGGCGCTCCATCACGCCGGGACGGAACTGCTCCAGCAGGATGTCGTGGTCCTGCAGCAGTTGCTTGACCACCTCCAGCGCCGCCGGTTGCTTGAGGTCCAGCGCCAGGCTGCGCTTGTTGCGGTTGAGGTAGGCATGGCTGGCCGAGATGCCCTGGTCATGGGGCGGTAGCACCCGCAGCAGGTCCATGCGGGTTGGCGATTCGATGCGCAGCACCTCAGCGCCCATGTCCGCCAGCAACAGCGAGGCGAAGGGCCCCGGCAAGAGTGTCGAGAAATCCAGAACCTTGAGTGATGCCAGTGGACCCTGCATAAGCCATCTCCTTGAGCGATACCAGCAGACTAGGCAGCCGTCCGCCTGACGGCAATCACCTTAACCGCCAGCGCGGGTGACTTTTACGCTCAGGGGGTTGCCGCGAGCAGGTTTGGCTCCCGCGCCGCAGACAACAAAAAACCCGCCGTAGCGGGTTTATTGTTGACGCATGTGAATTACTTCAAGGCAGCCGGGGCCGGGCCTTCGGCCACACCCAGGTCATCCATTTCACGATTGTCGGAGATTCCACGACCACCGGAAGCCAGCTCGACTTGCAGCTTGTCTTCGTCCAGTTCCTTGACCCACTTGGCCACCACCAGGGTAGCCACAGCGTTACCTACCAGGTTGGTCAGGGCACGCGCTTCGGACATGAAGCGGTCGATACCGAGGATCAGCGCCAGGCCGGCAACCGGCAGGTGGCCAACAGCCGAGAGGGTCGCAGCCAACACGATGAAGCCGCTACCGGTCACGCCTGCAGCACCTTTGGAGGACAACAGCAGCACCAACAGCAGGGTGATCTGGTGGGTGATGTCCATGTGGGTGTCGGTCGCCTGGGCGATGAACACGGCCGCCATGGTCAGGTAGATCGAGGTACCGTCCAGGTTGAACGAGTAACCCGTCGGAATCACCAGGCCCACCACCGATTTCTGTGCGCCCAGGCGTTCCATTTTGATCAGCATGCGTGGCAGCGCCGATTCGGACGAGGAAGTACCCAGTACGATCAACAGTTCTTCACGGATGTAGCGGATCAGTTTCAGTACGCTGAAGCCGTGAGCGCGGCAGATTGCGCCCAGCACCAGCAGTACGAACAACACGCAGGTGATGTAGAAGCAGATCATCAACTGGCCCAGTTGCACCAGGGAGCCGACACCGTAGGCACCGATGGTGAAGGCCATGGCACCCAGCGCACCGATGGGCGCCAGTTTCATGATCATGTTGATGATGTTGAACATCACGTGGGCGAAACGATCGATGAAGTCCAGTACCGGCTTGCCGTAGGCACCCAGGCGGTGCAGGGCGAAACCGAAGATCACCGAGAACATCAGGACCTGCAGGATGTCACCGTTGGCGAACGCACCGACAATGGTGTTCGGGATCACGTTGAGAATGAAACCGACGATGCTCTGGTCCTTGCCGGCCGTGACGTAGGCCGCGACTTTGGAGGCGTCGAGGGTCGTTACATCGATGTGCATGCCGGCGCCCGGTTGCACCACGTTGACCACGACCAGGCCGATCAGCAGGGCGATGGTGGAAACGATCTCGAAGTAGAGCAGCGCGTAGCCGCCGGTTTTGCCCACCGACTTCATGTTCTGCATACCCGCGATACCGCTGACCACGGTGCAGAAAATGATGGGTGCAATGACCATCTTGATCAGTTTGATGAACCCGTCACCCAGTGGCTTGAGTGCCACCCCGGTCTGCGGATAGAAGTGACCGAGCAAGATGCCGATAACAATGGCAACGATTACCTGGAAATACAGGGTTTTGTAGAATGGCTGACGAGTCGTCATTGCAAAGTTCCTCAAGAGCACCGCGTTGCCATCATCCATCTGAGGCAAACGACGCCTAAAGTGCGAACCCTCCTGCACTGGAGGGATTTGTTGTGTCGAGCTGCGCGCTGGCAGACCTCTTGGCCTTATTGCAGAGCTCGTGCCACCTTTGCCAAATCCCCTACAGGCCACGCGCCACAAGGGCTACAGCCCCTCTCATGACGCGGCACCCACGACTCGCCTGGCGGATTCCCGCCCAATGCCCGAATCGAGCCCTGCAATTTGGCGGAAATCCGCCTTGTTCCACCCGTGAGGGCTGGCTAAGATCCGCCACTCAATGGTCGGACCCCACTCCCCATGCGCGAACGCACCATCGCCAGTCATTTCGCCCGCGCTGCCACCGGTGGCGCCCGGCGGATGGGCTATGACTACGCAGAGCTGTTGCACCGGCTCGGGATCAGCGCCGAATTGCTCGACGAGCCCCGTGCCCGGATCGCGCCGGAACAGTTCAGCGCCCTGTTGCAAGGCCTGTGGCTGGCGCTGGATGACGAATACCTGGGTTTGGCCCGCAGTCCCAGCAAGCGCGGGACTTTCGCCATGATGTGCCACGCCCTGATTCACTGCAGCACGCTGGAGAAAGCCCTGGGGCGCGGCCTGTTGTTTTACAGCCTGTTCCCCGACTCGCCAGGCCTGACCCTGGCCCGGGAAGAGCAATGGGTGCGCTTGAGCCTGGATGATTCGCAGCTGCGCGACCCCGATCACTTTCTCAGTGAAAGCCTGCTGGTGATCTGGCATCGCCTTGGCAGTTGGTTGATCGGCCAGCGCATCGCCCTCGAGCAGGCCAGTTTCAGCTACCCGAAACCCGGGCATAGCGCCGAGTACGACCTGCTATTCCCTTGTCCGCTCGAGTTCGGCGCCCAGCGCACCAGCCTGCTGTTTCACAGTCGCTACCTGGGCATGCCGCTGTTGCAGGACGAACGAACCCTCAAGCATTTTCTCGAGCACTCACCGGCCGACCTGCTGTCGCGCCCGGATGACGGCGACAGCCTGAGCAGTCGGTTGCGCCGCCTGCTCAGTCGTGACAGCAGCCGCTGGCCCGACCTGGATGCCGTGGCGGCGCACTTGCACATCAGTCCGCAAACCCTGCGGCGGCACTTGCGCGAAGAGGGCTCGAGTTTTCAGGAATTGAAGGATCAGTTGCGCCGCGACATCGCGATCTATCATCTGCGTCGCGCCGACCTGTCGTTGCAACAGATCGCCTGGCAATTGGGCTTTTCCGAACCCTCGGCGTTTCACCGGGCGTTCAAGAAATGGACCGGACTGACACCGGGCGCCTATCGCGCCCAGGACAGTTGAACCGCGGCTCTACGCCAGCGGGAAATGAATCCGGAATGCCGCCCCGCCCAGGGCCGAATCACCCAGGGTCAGTTGGGCACCGTAGCTTTCAATGATGTCCTTGACCACGGCCAGGCCAATGCCCTGGCCCGGATGCTGGCGATCCAGGCGTTCGCCACGCTGGAGGATCCGAGCCCGTTGATCGGCGGGGACGCCCGGCCCGTCGTCTTCGACGCAGACTTCGATGCTTGCCCGGGTCTGACGCAGGCTGATACGCACTTCGCCGAGGCACAGACGATAGGCGTTTTCCAACAGGTTCCCGAGCATTTCCAGCAAGGCACCCTGCTCGATCGGCACATAGCAGGACTGCGGCAAGTCGAAGCTGGTGCGCACCTGTTTGTCGCGATAGACCTTGTCCAGGGTGTCGCACAGGCTCTTGAGTACCGGCTGTAGCTGCACCTGGTGCCGCACCAGCCCGCTTTTACGCAGGCTGGCACGCTGCAACTGGTAGCTGATCTGCTGACTCATGCGCTCGATCTGCGATTGCAGGACCCGCGCCTGCTCCCGCTCCTCGGGACGCTGGGCCATGTCCTCACTGACGCCTTGCAGGACCGCCAGGGGGGTTTTCAGACTGTGGGCCAGATCGTCCAGCGAGTCACGGTAGCGGCTGCGTTGCTCACGCTCGCTGCGTAGCAGGCGGTTCAGCGAGCCGGTCAGGCGCAACAGTTCACGCGGGTGTTCTTCACTGAGGCTTTCCAGGGCACCGCTTTCAATCTGGTCGAGCTCCTGGCTCAGGCGCCGCAATGCGCGCAAGCCCCAGGTCAGGCCGATCCACAACAGCGCCAGCAACACCAGCAAGGCGGCGCCAAAACCCAGGTAGAGATTTTCCCGCAGGCCTTCGAGGGTCTGCTGGTACTCACGCACGGGCTGCAGCGCGACGATACTGAATGCCGCACTCTTGCCGCCCAGCAGTTTGACTTCGACGTCGTAGACGAAGAACTCCTGGCCGTCGGCCTCACGAATACGCGCAAACTCATTGCCGCGCCCGTCATAACGCGGTTTGTAATTGATGTGTTCGTCCTGGGTCGCCCGCGAGCGCCAGACCAGTCGCCCTTCGCGGTCGTAGATGTAGCCCAGCAGGCGACTGTCGGCGAGATTGAAACGCTCGTCCGGCAACTGCGAAGGCATCATCAATTGTTTGTTCTCGATCCGTGCCGCAGAAATCAGCGTGGTGACGTCCGAGGCCAGGCGCTGTTCGATCGAGTCTTCCAGCGCCAGGCTGAAGGCGCCCTGCATGGCGGGCAACAGCGCCAGCATGAACAGCACCGCCAGGGTAGTGGCTGCCAACATCAGGCGCAGGCGAAGGGAGCGAATCACTGGCAGCGCTCGTTGAACAGGTAGCCCAGGCCTCTCACGGTCTCGATCGGCTTGAACCCGGCCGGCGCTTCAAGCTTGCGCCGCAAACGGCCCACCAGCACTTCAATCACGTTCGGATCGCGCTCGTCGTCATCCGGATAGAGCTGTTCCATCAGGCGGTCCTTGGCGACCACCTGCTGATGATGACGCATGAGGTATTCGAGAATCCGGTATTCATAGGCGGTCAGGGCCAACGGCTGCTCGTCGAGGCTTGCCTGCTTGCGGTTGAGGTCCAGCAACAGCGGGCCGGCGACTATGGTCGACTGGGTAAAACCGCTGGAGCGGCGCAGCAAGGCATTCAGGCGCGCATCCAGCTCTTCGAACTGGAACGGCTTGACCACGTAATCGTCGGCACCGGCGGCCAGGCCTTCGACCTTGTCCTGCCAGTTGCCGCGTGCGGTGAGGATCAGGATCGGGAAGGTCTTGCCTTGCGATCGCAACTGGCGAATCAGGTCCAGCCCACCCATGCCCGGCAGCCCGAGATCGATCACCGCAAGGTCATGGTTGTACTGACCGGACTGGTACAAGGCCTCTTCAGCGTTGGCCACGGCCTCGACCACATGGCCATTTTCAGTCAGACGGGTATGCAGGTGATGGCGCAACAGCGCCTCGTCTTCGACGACCAGTAATTTCATAACGCTCTCCCAGGCAAATTAACCACTCCACGGGTGCCATGCACCCAGCTTACAGACATGCCTGCGCCGGATCACCTCTGGGGCCGATCCGGCTCAGGTCCTGCTTGCTGTTTAGAAAGCGTAGTTGGCGGACAGGTAGGTCTGGGCGCTGCTGTCCAGGCTCAACGAGCCCCGCTTGGTGCCCTGGGCACTCATTTCAGTGCTGGCATTGCTGCGCAGGTAACGGTATCCCAATTCCACCGAGGCGTTCTTGGAAACCTGTTGCAGGACGCCGCCCTGCACGCCCAGGGCATAACCGATGTCGCTGTCGCGGCTGTAGCCCGGAGAATCCTGGGTGAGCTTGGTCAAGCCGGCGCTAGCGCCACCGAACAGCTTGGTGCTGCTGGTCACGGGCAGGAACAGGTCGTAACTGCCGAGGAGGTTTTCCTGGCGCAGCTTGATGCCGTTGTGGCTGCCGGAAACGTTGTCGTAGGTGGCATAGTAACGACGGTCATTGTTCTGCTGACCGAGACGCGCACCCCAGGTGGTGTCCTTGCCAATCACGCCATTGGCGTTCGGGTGATCGAGGTTGCTGTTCAGCAGGCTGGATTTTTTTACCTTGTCGCTGGTTTGCCCCAGGGTCAGGCTGGCGAAGTTATCATCAGCAGCGTGAACCACGGCGCTGGCGCCCAGGACAGTCATGGCCAGAATGAGCTTTTTGAAGTGAGTCATGTTGAGATTCCTCGTTCGCAATGTGCTTTTGGGTGATGCGCTCAGGTTAACCACCCCCCACTGAACTCCCCCTGAACACACGCTGAACCCTGGCTGAACAAGCTCGACACGCCTGAGCACTACCCAGCCTCGCGACTAATCGGCAAAATGCCGCTATGAATCCGCTCCCCGCCCTGCCCGCCTGCTGCACGCCCCTCGACGACCACTGGCCGTTGCCTGATGCACTGCCCGACACGGTCCTGCTCAGTACGCGCTTCGATCCCTCATTACTGGTGCCCGACGATTTCCGTCGCAGCCAGATTGAGCCACCTCCGAGCGTCCAGCGCTCGGTGGCCAAGCGTCAGGCCGAGTTTCTCGCGGGGCGACTGTGTGCACGCGCTGCGTTGCTTCAATTGCAGGGCTTGGACTGCAGTCCGGCAATTGGCGAAGACCGTGCACCGGTCTGGCCATCAGGCATCTGCGGCTCGATCACCCACAGCACCGGGCACGCCGCCGCCATCGTTGCGCAAAAGGCAGACTGGCGCGGCCTGGGCATGGACTTGGAAAACCTGCTCAACGCCGAGCGCGCCGAACGCCTGGCCGGCGAGATACTCACCCCGGCGGAGCTCAAACGCATGGCGGCCGGCCGGCGTGAGCAACGGGCCTTGACGGTGACCCTGACGTTCTCGGTCAAGGAGAGCCTGTTCAAGGCCCTGTACCCCATCGTCCAGCAACGTTTCTATTTCGAACATGCCGAAGTGCTGGAATGGACCGATCGCGGGCAGGTGCGCCTGCGCCTACTGACGGACCTGTCCAGCGAATGGCGCAATGGTAGCGAACTGGACGCGCAGTTCGCGGTGAAAGAGGGGCAGTTGCTGAGCCTGGTGAGTATCAGGGCCTGATTGGCCTTCCTCGGGCTCAGCGCTCGGGTTTTTCCTGGTTGCGTGGCCAGCTCAGGCTGAAACAGGCCCCGCCCAGGTTCTTGCTCTTGCTGATCAACGCCCGCCCGCCGTGCCAGTGCACGATCCGGCGCACGATGGACAACCCCAGGCCATGCCCCCCCGAAGCTCGGGTGCGGCTGTCGTCCAGGCGCAGAAAGGGGGTGAAGATTTTTTCCCAGGCACTTTCCGGTACTCCCGGGCCGTCGTCCTCGACATCCACCCGGCAGCGCTGCTGCCCGACCTGATAGCTGATCGCGACCTGCCCCTGGGCGTGGCGCATGGCATTGCCCACCAGGTTCTGCAGCGCCCGGTGCAGGTATCGCGGCTCGGCCTCGACCCAGGCCCCGTCGCAATCGGCTGCCGACAGGCACAACCCGCGCTGCACCCGGATCTCGGCGCGTAGCGGTGCCAGCTCGCTGATCACCTGATTGACCAGGGCATCCAGGTCGACTCGCTGAAAATTCAGCGCCGGCGACCCCTGCTCCAGCCGTGCATAGGTGAGCATCTCATCCACCAGGCCATCGAGGTCCTGGATGTCGTGGTCCATGCCTTCGAGGTACTTGTCCCGCGCCTGCACGGTGGTCGCCGTGCTGATCATCTCCAGGCCAAACCGCAAGCGCGCCACCGGCGTACGCAGCTCATGGGAGACCGCACGCACCAGTTCGCGCTGGATCGCCAGCAATTGCTGCAAGTGCTCGGCCATGCCGTTGAATGCCGCCGCCAGCCGCCCTACCGAGTCCGCCCCCCGGGTTGGCACGCGGGTTTCCAGGCTGCCCTTGGCGATGCGCGTGGCGGCCGACTCCAGGCCGCTGAGGCGCCGCTCCAGCTGGCGCACCAGTAGGTAGACGATCAAGCCGATCAGGCTCAACCCGAGGGCCGCAATCAGCACCAGCCACTGCGGCGGATATGGATTCATCTGATACAGGGGGCCGATTTCCAGCACCCATGGCGTGCCCACCATCCCGGCAAACACCCGGATCGAATCGCCCTCCTTGCCCAGCGCCATCACGGTATCGCCCTCGGATACCCGGCGGCTCTGGTCTTCGTCCATGTCTGCCTGGTCCACCGTGACCAGTTGCAGTTCGAAGCCAAACCCCTTGTCCTTTTTCAGGGCCGCCAGGCGCTTGGGCTGCTCGGCCACCGGGTAGCGCACCAGCTCATCGGCCAACAGATAAATAGTCGCCCGTGCCAGTTGCTCGCTGATCTGCTGCACTTCCCCCGTCAGCACCAACTGTTCCTGTTCGCTGACCAGCCGGTAGACCTTTGCTGCATGGGGCCCGGTCTGCTGCACCAGTGCCTGGCCACGCAGTACCCGCGTGCGTTCGCCCAGATCGAGGCCGGTCTGGCTGAAGGTCTGCAGGTTCAGGGGAATACCCAGCAAGCGCTCCCACACCAATAGCGCACGCCGGCGCTCGGTCGGGTTCATGGGTTGCAAGTTGTCGGCCATCAGGGAAAACGTACCGTGCGCCAGGCGCTCGCGGTATTGCTCGCTGCGTACTTCGTTGAGCAGGTGCAAGGCCAGCACCCCGAGGACCGCCACCAGAATCAGCGCCGCACACATGCCGCCATAGATTCGCAGGAAGATCGAGTTCACAGCGACTGGTCTACGCAGGCTTCAGGAACGAACAGGTAGCCTTTGCTGCGGATGGTCTTGATCAGGCGCGGGTGGTCCGGGTCATCGCCGATTTTCGGGCGGATGCGCGAAATGCGCACATCGATGGAGCGATCCTGGCCGTCATAGCCGATGCCGCGCAACGCGGTGAAAATTTCCTCGCGAGACAAAATCCGCCCGGCATTGGCCACCAGCAGCCAGAGCAGGTCGAATTCGGCACTGGTCAATTCGATGCCCTGATCATGCAGCCAGGCTTCGCGCAGGGCGTTGTCGACCACCAGCGGGCCGAACTGCAGGCGCCGCAGTTTTTCCGGTGCGGCCGGTTCCGGCGCCTCGCTGCGCCGCAGCAGGGCCTGGATGCGCGCCAACAGCAGGCGTGGGCGCACCGGCTTGCACACGTAGTCATCGGCGCCCATGTCCAGGCCCTGGATCTGATCCATGTCGTCCGTACGCGCCGTGAGCATCAGGATCGGCCCCTCGTAGTGGTCACGAACCTTGCGGCAGATGGTCAGCCCGTCTTCACCGGGCAGCATCAGGTCAAGGATCACCAGGTCCGGCTGCTCGGCAATGATCCGCGCCGCCGCCAATGCACCATTGCCTTCGATCGTTACCTGCAATCCATTGCTTTCCAGGTACTCACGAGTCAACTCAGCCAGGCGCTGGTCGTCCTCGACAATCAATACCTGCCAGGCTTCTTGCTCCACGGGTGACCTCTGCTTGCCAGAACACTATTAAGGAAGGCTCCACCCATCTTTTTGTCATCATTGGAGTGGATAAGACTGCTTACACAGCGCCCGATTGTAGCAACGCCCACCCTTGAGAACACAAGCAGGCAAATGCGCTCGGTAACCGGGATTTTTTGTGATAGGGTTCGCGCCCGCAAAAATCCCCCCAGGCTATTTTTCTGGGTAATAAACAGTGACAAACGGTCGACCCCAGCAGGGTCGCGGCCTACACGACGATTGGCTGTTTCATACACATTTTACGCACAGCTTTATCCACAGGTAGTACGTTGCAATCACCCCCTGAAACGCATTATCTTGTAGCTCGCGCTCAGAAAAACCCTACATATAGGGTTTTGAGGCAAAAACCAAACACAAATCAGACAAGAAACTCAAGCGCTTTTCTTGCATGTATTTGGTTGAACCAAACTCTTTTTCAGAAGCCCAAACCGCTCCCGCGGTTGGCAACTGTTTTTCCGCTCAAAACGGTAAAAACGGTACGGGTGTTGCAGTCGTTCACTGTCACCCCAACGGAATTCGGTTTCCAGCCTCCTGGCTTGAAACCAAAGACTTCGGCATGGAAGCGGCGCCCGATGGCCCCTTCCTACTGTCCCGAAGTTGTTATGCCCGGCGCTTGCCGGTTGTAGTGCTTCAGGACGGAACGGTGGGCACCTTCATGGTGCCCAAACAAACATAGAGAATGTGGAGACACCCATGCAAACCGACACAACTCGCGAGAACCCGCAGGGCACCTTGCCGCAGGGCGCAGATTCGAGCTCCGATCTGTCCGCCACTGCGCCAGGCCAACTGCGCGTGATCAAGCGTAACGGCACTGTCGTTCCTTACACCGATGACAAGATCACCGTCGCCATCACCAAAGCGTTTCTCGCAGTTGAAGGCGGCACCGCTGCCGCCTCGTCGCGAATCCACGACACCGTTGCGCGCCTGACCGAACAGGTCACTGCGACCTTCAAGCGCCGCATGCCATCGGGCGGCACTATCCATATCGAAGAAATCCAGGACCAGGTCGAACTGGCCCTCATGCGTGCCGGCGAGCAGAAAGTGGCTCGCGACTACGTGATCTACCGTGACGCCCGCTCCAAGGAGCGCGCAGTCCGCGCCCCGGCCGAAGACGCAGTGCAGGCTCACCCTTCGATCCGCATCACCCGCGCTGATGGCACTTTCGCACCGCTGGACATGGGCCGCCTGAACACCATCGTGACCGAGGCCTGCGAAGGCCTGGAAGAAGTCGACGGCGACCTGATCCAGCGCGAAACCCTGAAGAACCTGTACGACGGCGTGGCCCTGACCGACGTCAACACCGCCCTGGTGATGACCGCGCGGACCCTGGTCGAGCGTGAGCCGAACTACTCGTTCGTCACCGCCCGCCTGCTGATGGACACCCTGCGCGCCGAAGGCCTGGGCTTCCTCGGCGTCGCCGAAAGCGCGACCCACCACGAAATGGTCGACCTGTACGCCAAGGCACTGCCGGCCTACATCGCCAAGGGTATCGAATTCGAATTGCTGAACCCGATCCTGGCCACCTTCGACCTGGAAAAACTGGGCAAGGCGATCAACCACGAGCGCGACCAGCAGTTCACCTACCTGGGCCTGCAAACCCTGTACGACCGCTACTTCATCCACAAGGATGGCGTGCGCTTCGAGCTGCCACAGATCTTCTTCATGCGCGTGGCCATGGGCCTGGCGATCGAAGAGAAGCACAAAGAAGACCGTGCGATCGAGTTCTACAACCTGCTGTCGTCCTTCGACTACATGTCGTCGACCCCGACCCTGTTCAACGCCGGTACCCTGCGTCCTCAGCTGTCGAGCTGCTACCTGACCACCGTGCCGGATGACCTGTCGGGCATCTACCACGCGATCCACGACAACGCCATGCTGTCGAAATTCGCCGGCGGCCTGGGCAACGACTGGACTCCGGTACGTGCACTGGGTTCGTACATCAAGGGCACCAACGGCAAGTCCCAAGGCGTGGTTCCGTTCCTCAAGGTAGTGAACGACACCGCCGTTGCCGTCAACCAGGGTGGCAAGCGCAAAGGCGCTGTGTGTGCCTACCTGGAAACCTGGCACATGGACATCGAAGAGTTCATCGAGCTGCGCAAGAACACCGGTGATGACCGTCGTCGTACCCACGACATGAACACCGCCAACTGGATCCCTGACCTGTTCATGAAGCGTGTCTTCGACGACGGCAAGTGGACCCTGTTCTCGCCATCCGAAGTTCCGGACCTGCACGACCTGACCGGCAAGGCCTTCGAAGAGCGCTACGAGTACTACGAAGCCCTGACCGAGTACCCAGGCAAGGTCAAGCTGTTCAAGACCATCCAGGCCAAAGACCTGTGGCGCAAAATGCTCTCCATGCTGTTTGAAACCGGCCACCCATGGCTGACCTTCAAAGACCCGTGCAACCTGCGCAGCCCGCAGCAGCACGTGGGCGTGGTCCACAGCTCGAACCTGTGCACCGAGATCACCTTGAACACCAACAAGGACGAGATCGCCGTTTGCAACCTGGGCTCGATCAACCTGCCGAACCACATCGTCAACGGCAAGCTGGACACCGCCAAGCTGGAACGCACCGTGAACACCGCCGTTCGCATGCTCGATAACGTTATCGACATCAACTACTACTCGGTGCCACAAGCGCAGAACTCCAACTTCAAGCACCGTCCGGTCGGCCTGGGCATCATGGGCTTCCAGGACGCCTTGTACCTGCAGCACATCCCTTACGGCTCCGACGCTGCCGTCGAGTTCGCCGACAAGTCGATGGAAGCGGTCAGCTACTACGCGATCCAGGCTTCCTGCGACCTGGCCGACGAGCGTGGCGCCTACGAGACGTTCCAGGGTTCGCTGTGGTCCAAAGGCATCCTGCCTCTGGACTCGCAACAGATCCTGATCGAAGCCCGTGGCCAGAAGTACATCGACGTTGACCTGAACGAATCCCTGGACTGGGCACCGGTACGTGCCCGTGTACAAAAAGGCATTCGTAACTCCAACATCATGGCCATCGCACCGACCGCGACCATCGCCAACATCACTGGCGTATCGCAGTCGATCGAACCGACCTACCAGAACCTCTATGTGAAATCGAACCTGTCGGGCGAATTCACCGTGATCAACCCGTACCTGGTTCGCGACCTCAAGGCGCGCGACCTGTGGGACTCGGTCATGATCAACGACCTGAAGTACTACGACGGCTCCGTGCAGCAGATCGAGCGCATCCCGCAAGAACTCAAAGAGCTCTACGCGACGGCCTTCGAAGTGGATACCAAGTGGATCGTTGACGCGGCCAGCCGTCGTCAGAAGTGGATCGACCAGGCCCAATCGCTGAACCTGTACATCGCTGGCGCATCGGGCAAGAAGCTTGACGTGACCTACCGCATGGCCTGGTACCGCGGTCTGAAAACCACGTACTACCTCCGTGCCCTGGCCGCGACCAGCACCGAGAAGTCGACCATCAACACCGGCAAGCTGAACGCTGTTTCCAGCGGCGGCAACCACGGTGAAGACTCGGTCCTGGCGGCTCCTGCTGGCCCCGCTCCAGTACCGAAGGCTTGCGCCATCGACGAGCCGGATTGCGAAGCTTGCCAATAAGCTGAGCCCGTAGGCGCCAACCGGCGCTTACCCAAAACCCCCGCCAGGTCCTGTGGACTTGCCGGGGGTTTTCTTTTGCCTGCGCAAACCGCAGGAGCCAAGCAAGCACGCGATCAGCCAATGGGCGGCGCATTGTTGGCTGGGGTGCATTCTCCAGACGAAAAAAAACCGCCTCAATCGAGGCGGTTCTTTGTGCTGCTGCAACCGACTTATTCAGCCAGCTTGAAGGTAATGAAGCTGGCCCGCCCTTGGCGCAGGACCCGCATCGACACCGAACGATTCTTCGGCAGTGCCTTGGCGATCTCCGTGAACTCCTTCGCCGATACGATCGCCTGATTGTTCAGGTGCGTAATCACATCGCCTGGCTGCAGGCCGATCAACGAAGCAGGACCGTCCTGGACTTCCTTGATCACCACGCCGCCCTTGAGGTCGAACGCTTTCTTCTGCTCATCGCTGAGCTCGATCACGGCCACGCCCAAGCGGTTGCTGCTGCGCTCGACACCATTTTTGGCCAGCGCATCCAGCTCCTTGCCCTCTTCCGGAATCGCGCCAACCGTCAGCTCGACGTTTTTGCGCTTGCCGTCACGAATCACTTCAAGATTCGCCTTGGCGCCGGCCTTGAGGGCGCCCACCAGGTGCGGCAGGTCCGCCGACATGACGATCGGCTGATCGTTCATGCTCAGAATCACGTCACCCACCTGCAAGCCACCCTTGGCTGCCGGACCGTCGTCCTGGATCTGGGCCACCAGCGCGCCGGCCGGCTTGTCCAGACCGAAGGACTCGGCAAGATCCTTGTTCACTTCCTGGATCACCACACCCAACCAGCCACGGCTGACTTTGCCACCGTTTTTCAGTTGGTTGGAGACGTCCATGGCCACATCGATCGGAATGGCGAACGAGACACCCATGAAACCGCCGGAGCGGGTGTAGATCTGGGAGTTGATCCCTACCACTTCACCCGCCAGGTTGAACAACGGACCACCGGAGTTACCCGGGTTGATCGGCACGTCGGTCTGGATGAACGGTACGTAGTTCTCGTTCGGCAGGCTACGGCCGATGGCGCTGACGATGCCTTGGGTCACGGTATGGTCAAAGCCGAACGGCGAACCGATGGCGACGACCCATTGCCCGGCCTTGAGGTCCTGGGATTTACCCAGTTTCAGCACCGGCAGGTCCTTGCCTTCGATTTTCAACAGCGCCACGTCGGAACGTGGGTCAGTACCGATCAACTTGGCCTTGAGCTCACTGCGATCCGCCAGGCGCACGAGGATTTCGTCGGCATCGGCGATCACATGGTTGTTGGTCAGGATGTAGCCGTCCGGGGAGATGATGAAGCCCGACCCCAGGGATTGCGCTTCACGCTGGCGGCCACCGCCAGGGGAACGCTGCTGTGGCGGCATGCCGCGCTCGAAAAACTCGCGCAGCATCGGTGGCAAGCCTTCCAGGTCAGGCATCTGCTGGTTGGACACTTTGCGGTCCGGCAGCTTTTGCGAGGTACTGATGTTCACCACAGCAGGCGATGCCTGCTCGACCAGTTGGGTGAAGTCCGGTAGTTCGGCTGCCTGGGCAGCTACGGTCTGACCCAGCACCAACACGGTGGCAAAAATAGTCAGGTAGGATTTTAAACGTGGTATCGACATACGGCTCCCGTTACAACGAGCATGGTTAAGCGATAGGGAACAAGAAACACCAGGGAACAGCCATCGGTACTTTTGTTCCGGGAACAACTATACAAGGCCAGAGCCGAGGGGCTCTGACCTATAGAAAATTTTAAGAAGTTTTGCAAACTGAAATGCTCACCAAACATTTCGACATCTCGATTGTGAAACCAGCCATGATCGACCTTTACCCCAACCCACCCGTCGTTCGATGAGCGGCACTGGATCGAATTACTGCTTGGATGTCGATGGGGCGCTGCGCATGGACAGCGCGATCCGTTCAGCGGTGCCGATCGGAATCTCACCCACCACGGTCACCATCATCTCACCATCGGGTGTGGTCAAGCGCCGTGAAACAGCTACGGTGGGGCCAAGCTGGGTGCGGGTATCCGTGACCACTTCGCCATTGAGCGGCTCGAGGAACACCGAGAAACGCGCCAGCCCGTCGTCATACATCAGGCTACTGACCTGAACCTTGGTCTGCGGATCCTTGTGGGTGCTACTGCTGGTCAACTCGAACCCCGGCGGCAACCAATCGGAGTGCCAGGCCTGGGCCGTCTTCGCCGCCGATGCCTTATTGCTGTCCAGGGCCACGATCTTGCACTCGTCACTGGCCTGCAGGTCCTGGTCGTCCGGCACGTCAGCAGTGTCCAGGCGGGTAAACTGGAAGCGCTCCAGCAACTGGCCTTTTTCATTGAGCAGCAAGGACTTGAGCGGCAGACCGGATTCCCGATCCAGATGCAATTCAAAACCGTAACGGTGCTGGTCACGGGGCGTCAGCGAAACAATCACCGCCGGCCGTCCAGCCACGCGCGACTTGCCGATGACGGCAAGTTCGTACCAATTCTTCAGCTTTTGAGGGTCAAGTGCTCGAGCGGACGAGTCGGGAGTGTCCTCCAGCCCTGCCACCAGGCTGCCGCTCACGCATTGAGTACGTCCATCAATGCGCACGACTTCCTGGGCCGAGCCGTCGAGCTGCAGCAAACGCTCGCGGACTTTGCCATCCTGGACACGATGCCAGATGTTGTGGGTAGAAAAACTACCGTTACGCTCGTAAATGAAAGTGCCTTGAAAGCTCTGCTGTTGCTCGGCCTGGCTCAGACGGTTCAACCAGTCTTGAGCCTCATCGGCATGGGCTGGAACAACGAACCAGCCACTGAGTAAAAGCGTAAGTAGAGGGATGGCGCGCATGATCCTCCTTAACGGGTTTCCTGGCTCGCTGCACGAGCATAAGGCAGGGCACTTTCAGTACCTTTGAGTGCAGCTTGTTGAGCATGTTGACGCAGATAACCCGGCAGGCGCTGATCGTGCCAGCCTGGCTGACCTTGCAAGACACCATTGGCCATAGGCCCTGTGGCTTGCGAACTCTCATTGTAGCCTGCCAAAACGGCTGGGCCCTTGACTTGAGGAACGGTCAGACCCGGTTGAGTGTTTTGCTGAGCCAATTCGACGCCAGCGATCTCATCCTGGTTGTACAGACGCACACCTGCCAGCACCGCAACAGTCACGGATGCCGCAACGGCCAGGCGGCCCAAGCTACGCCACGGTCCACGGCTGACTTTCGCTGGCACGGCTTCATCAGCCAGCGCTTGCGAGACGGCCGAAGCCAGGTCCAGACGGGGGATCAGCAAGTCCTTGTGCATCACTGCCCGGGCAATCTGGTAACGCGCCCAGGTTTCGCGGGTTTCAACATCGTCGAAGGCATTCAACACCCGACGCAATTCCAGTTCGTCCGCTTCGTTATCCATCACTGCGGACAGCGATTCCTGCAGGGCTTCCCGACTCATGGCGTTCCTCTCTTGGCTGTCGCCGCTGTCTTTAGTTTTCCTGCAACAGGGGTTGCAGGGCTTTATCGATGGCCTCCCGAGCGCGGAAGATCCGGGAGCGCACGGTACCCACCGGACATTGCATGACGCTCGCAATGTCCTCGTAACTCAGACCATCAAACTCACGTAAAGTTAGCGCAGTACGTAAATCTTCTGGCAATTGCTGAATGGTTCGATGGACGGTGCCTTCGATCTCATCCCGCAGCAATGCGCGTTCCGGTGACTCGAGATCCTTGAGGCCGTGATCGCCGTCGTAGAACTCCGCATCTTCAGAACTGACATCGCTATCCGGCGGCCGGCGGCCGCGTGAAACCAGATAGTTCTTCGCCGTGTTGATGGCAATGCGGTAAAGCCACGTATAAAACGCGCTGTCCCCGCGAAAATTTCCAAGCGCACGGTAAGCCTTGATAAAGGCCTCTTGTGCAACATCCTGGGCTTCATGGGTGTCGTGCACAAAACGCACGATCAACCCGAGAATTTTGTGCTGGTATTTCAGCACTAGCAGATCGAAAGCACGCTTGTCGCCGCGCTGAACGCGTTCGACCAGCTGCTGATCCTCTTCCTGGGTTAGCATGAACACTCCTCGATAAGCTCGGAGGAGGCTTGCATGGCTAATCGTTCAGGCTTGCAAACATAGACTCGGGCTTTTCGCAAAAGTTCTCCCCCTCCAAGCAAGTTTCCGGCGCGCGCTGATTTGGCACACACGAAAAACGCAGCACGGCTTGACCGGCTGCGCGAATAATCTTGTTGTCGAATCCATACGCAATGACCGGAACACAGATCCTGCGTGAAACCGACGTCGTCCCTTGTTTCAGGCAACCTTCTATTGAGTTTGGAGCCTAGGCAAAAGTTCCAAATCTTTATAGCCGGGCGAAACCAACAATGTGCAACCACGAGGCGAAAAAGCAGGCTCTGTCGCCGAAAAACCAAGCATTTTGCCTCCTCACGAGGTAAAACACCCGACACAGACATCCGTCTTTTCCGTCACAGTAGTTTCACATTGCCACGAAGGCTCGGCTATTGTGCCGATCCACCCCTCTATATACTAGTGCGCTGTGTGGCTGTCTCGACTCGCCGATTCAGGTGTCTTGCGCCAACCCCGTCCCGGGTCGCTTTGAGCGGAATCCTGAAATGAGCCAACAGTTTCAACACGATGTTCTGGTGATTGGCAGCGGCGCTGCCGGTCTGAGTCTGGCACTGACGTTGCCTGATCATTTGCGCATTGCGGTATTGAGCAAAGGCAACCTCGCCAACGGTTCCACCTACTGGGCCCAGGGCGGTGTCGCCGCCGTGCTGGACGACACCGACACCGTTGAATCCCATGTCGATGACACCCTCAACGCGGGCGGTGGCTTGTGTCACGAAGACGCGGTGCGGTTCACCGTGGAGCACAGCCGCGAAGCCATTCAGTGGCTGATCGACCAGGGCGTGCCCTTCACCCGCGACGAACAGTCCGGCACCGAAGACGGCGGTTTTGAATTCCACCTGACCCGTGAGGGTGGCCATAGCCATCGGCGTATCATTCACGCGGCCGATGCCACCGGCGCTGCAATCTTCAACACCTTGCTGGCGCAAGCGCGGCTACGCCCGAACATCGAACTGCTGGAACAACGGGTCGCCGTTGACCTGATCACCGAAAAACGCCTCGGCCTGGAAGGCGATCGCTGCCTTGGCGCTTATGTGCTCAATCGCGGCACCGGCCAGGTCGACACCTACGGCGCGCGGTTCGTGATCCTTGCCTCCGGTGGCGCGGCCAAGGTCTACCTCTATACCAGCAACCCCGACGGCGCTTGTGGCGACGGCATCGCCATGGCCTGGCGCTCGGGCTGCCGCGTGGCCAACCTGGAGTTCAACCAGTTCCACCCGACCTGCCTGTACCACCCGCAAGCCAAGAGTTTCCTCATCACCGAAGCCTTGCGCGGCGAGGGAGCGCATCTCAAGCTGCCCAACGGCGAGCGTTTCATGCAGCGCTTCGACCCACGGGCCGAGCTGGCACCACGGGACATCGTGGCCCGGGCCATCGACCACGAAATGAAGCGCCTGGGGATCGACTGCGTCTACCTGGACATCAGCCACAAACCCGAAGCCTTCATCAAGAGTCACTTCCCGACGGTCTATGAGCGCTGCCTGGAGTTCTCCATCGACATTACCCGCCAGCCGATCCCGGTCGTCCCGGCGGCGCACTACACCTGTGGCGGAGTGATGGTCGACCAGCAGGGGCGCACCGACGTCCCCGGCCTCTATGCCATTGGCGAAACCAGCTTCACCGGCCTGCACGGTGCCAACCGCATGGCCAGCAACTCGCTGCTCGAATGCTTCGTCTACGCCCGCTCGGCAGCCGCGGACATCCTTGCGCAACTGCCCCAGGTGTCGATCCCCAACGCCCTGCCCGTCTGGGACGCCAGCCAGGTCACCGACTCCGACGAAGACGTGATCATCGCCCACAACTGGGATGAACTGCGTCGGTTCATGTGGGACTACGTCGGCATCGTGCGCACCAACAAGCGCCTGCAGCGCGCCCAGCACCGCGTGCGCCTGCTGCTGGACGAGATCGACGAGTTCTACAGTAACTATAAAGTCAGCCGCGACCTGATCGAGCTGCGCAACCTGGCCCAGGTAGCCGAACTGATGATCCAGTCAGCCATGGAACGCAAGGAAAGCCGCGGCCTGCACTACACCCTCGATTATCCGGACCTGTTGCCACAAGCGCTGGACACTATCCTGGTGCCGCCCACCTACGCCGACTGAACTTGAGCCGTACCCGCAGGCGCCGGTGAACATCCGGCGCCAGGGCATCGCGCGGCACACAGATCGAGCGCAGCCACCACTCGCCACGCAAACGAAAGCGCAGCACCACAATCGCCGGCAAGGCCAGGCTGTCGGGGCGCAACTGCACTGCCTGCCAGCCACCGGCCCGACTCCACAATTGCCAGCCATCGGCATCGCGACGCAAGCCACTGAAGGCTGAGGGATGGTTCAGGAGAATCTGCCGCGGCAGCACCCAGGCGCCGTGCGCCAGGCACAGCAAGACACCCGCCAGACGGGGCCATAGGGGAATATCGAGTAGAAACAGCGAGCCCAGCGCGAACAGCTGGGCCAGGAGATAGGCCGCCAGCAGTTGCCGTGAGGCCTGCCAGCGGCATTCGAAACTACTTGGGCTGGACACGATCCAGAATCATCCGGACCATGCGCTGCAGCTCGGGATCTTCCGATTCGGAACGCTCCATGAACCAGCCAAACATGTCCTGGTCTTCGCATTCGAGCAACCTGACGTAGCAGTCGCGATCGACCTGGTTCAGGTGCGCATAAACCTCTTTGACAAAGGGCACCAGCAACACGTCAAGTTCAAGCATGCCGCGGCGGCTGTGCCAGTAGAGGCGATTGAGTTCAACATCTTCGACCATGGAGCGCTCCTCAAATAGAGCGCAAGTATACAGCCCCGGCCCCGGTCGAACAGTCGGCTTTGGTCGGGCACCTCCAGGCTTTTGTAAACTACCCATTTCCAGAGCGCCCCCTTATGATGTCCTCCAGACTTTTTACCCTGCGATGACCCATGGCTGATTCCGCTTTTTTCTGCACCTTGTCCCATGAAGGCGTGCTCGCCGTCCGCGGCAGCGATGCCAGCAAGTTTCTTCAGGGCCAATTGACCTGCAACCTCAACTACCTGAGCGACACCCAGGCGAGCCTCGGCGCGCGCTGCACCCAAAAGGGCCGCATGCAGTCGAGCTTCCGTATCGTGCTGGAGGGTGATGGGGTGTTGCTGGCAATGGCCAGCGAGTTGCTGGAGCCGCAACTGGCCGACCTTAAAAAGTACGCCGTGTTCTCCAAGTCCAAACTCACCGATGAAAGCGCCGCCTGGGTTCGCTTTGGCCTGGTCGAGGCCGATGCCGCACTGACGGCCCTGGGACTCGACCTGCCGCCAGACACCGACTCGGTCGCCCGCCACGACGGCCTGGTCGCCATCCGGGTCTCCCCTGGCCGCGCTGAGCTCTGGGTCCCGGCCGCACAGGCACAGAACCTGGCGACGCAACTCTCGACCACCCTCGCCCAAGGCAACCTCAACAATTGGCTGCTCGGCCAGATCCGCGCCGGCATCGGCCAGGTAATGCCCGCCACTCGCGAGCTGTTCATTCCGCAAATGCTCAACCTGCAGGCGGTAGGCGGCGTGAGCTTCAAGAAAGGCTGCTACACCGGCCAGGAAATCGTCGCGCGCATGCAGTACCTGGGCAAACTCAAGCGCCGCCTGTATCGCCTGCAACTGGACGCCAGCGAACTGCCCGAGCCAGGCACCCCCCTGTTCGCGCCGACCCACGGCAGCTCCATCGGTGAAGTGGTCCTCGCCGCCCATGCCAAACAAGGCATCGAACTGCTGGCCGTGCTGCAAGCCGAAGCCGCCGAAGGCGCCGACCTGCACCTGGGCGCGCCCGAAGGCCCGGCCCTGCACCTGCTCGACCTGCCTTACCAACTGGATCGCGATCGCGAGATCCAGCGTTAATCTGCAGCACTTTGTCGCAACACCTAGAGAACAGAAATGAGCAAGCTGGCGGAAAAGGTCCAACAGGATTTGGTTGAGGCCATCGATAACGATGACCTGGTTCTGCCAACGTTACCGGAAGTGGCCCTGCAGATTCGCCGGGCCGCCGAAGACCCGGATATCAGCGTCACCACCCTGAGTAAAGTCATCGGCCGCGACACCGCCCTGTCGGCGCGCCTGATCAAAGTGGTCAACAGCCCCCTACTGCGCGGTGCCCAGGAAGTCACCGACCTGTACACAGCCATTACCCGGCTGGGCATCAACTACAGCAGCAACCTGGCCATCGGCCTGGTCATCGAGCAGATCTTCCATGCCCGCTCCGATGTGGTCGGCCAGAAAATGCGCGACGTCTGGCGCAAGAGCCAGGAGATTGCCGGCATCAGCTATTCATTGTGCCGCAGCCATACCCAGCTCAAGCCCGACCAGGCGGCGCTGGGTGGCCTGGTGCACCAGATCGGCGTGCTGCCGATCCTGACCTACGCCCAAGACCACTACGACCTGCTCTCGGACCCGGTCAGCCTCAACCATGTGATCGAGCGCATCCACCCACTGCTCGGCGACAAGCTGCTGCAGGTCTGGGAGTTTCCGGAAATGCTGGTCCACCTGCCGGGCCAGTACCTGGACCTCAAGCGCCAGCCCGCGGCTGTCGACTACGTCGACCTGGTGCAAGTGGCAACCGTGCATGCCCACCAGGGCACCCACCACCCACTGGCCCAGATCGATATCAGCAGCCTGCCCGCCTTCAAGCGGCTGGGGATCAACCCGAACAAGCCCATCCCCTGCGCCGAACTGGAAGACTCGCGCACGATGTTTTATTGAGCCGCACACCCGCCCCGGCGGGCTTTGCGCGGAGCTTGCGGGACAGCTGACTGTTGTTGGCAAAAATTTACCGATACCCGGCAAAAAAAATCTATGCCGGCCAAAGCCCCATAAACTCTCGCTCTGTCCGAAAAAGCAGACCTCATGGCTGCTTACTGGGCTACTTCGTCGCACCACAAGCCGTAAAAAACACCTATAATGCGCCGGTAAATCGGGCCTGCAACACCTCCTTACACGAGGGTGAAAGCCATGCTGAAGCCATCGCCGGATGCTGACCATGTCGACTCCGCCCTTCAGCGACTTCAGGACACCCGTAGACATTTCTGTTTTTTGCCTGCGTACCGCTGCAACAAACGATTCCTTTAGATCCACCGCGGCCACCAGGCCGTGTGAATAACCGACCTTCAGAGTTTTCACACGGGCAACTGGCCCTCACGCAGGAGACGACACGTCATGCTGAGCTGGGACGAATTCGATAAAGAAGACGGCGAAGTTGTCGCCAAAGGCGCCAATGCTGGCCACGCAACAGAAGCCAACATGGACCGCCTCGACAGCGCCGGTGGTGCTGCTGCGCTGGAAGCGCGCGCCGTAACCGCCAGCGACTCGGCCGCGATCATTCGCGCCAAGGCCGCCCTCGACACACTCGACGTCGCCGAAGGCCTGGCCGAACTCGAAGGCGCCTCTGCCCGCGTTGCGGTCGACGAGAAGCGCATGATCAACTGCCGCGCCGACCTCAACCAACTCGTCCCGTTCAAATACGACTGGGCCTGGCAGAAGTACCTGGACGGTTGCGCGAACCACTGGATGCCGCAAGAAGTCAACATGACCGCCGACATCGCCCTCTGGAAAAACCCGGAAGGTCTGACCGACGACGAGCGCCGCATCGTGATGCGCAACCTGGGCTTCTTCTCCACCGCCGACTCCCTGGTTGCCAACAACCTGGTACTGGCCGTGTACCGCCTGATCACCAACCCGGAATGCCGCCAGTACATCCTGCGCCAGGCGTTCGAAGAGGCGATCCATACCCACGCCTACCAGTACTGCATCGAATCGCTGGCCATGGATGAAGGCGAGATCTTCAACATGTACCACGAGATCCCGTCGGTCGCGAAGAAAGCCACCTGGGGCCTGAAGTACACCCGTTCGATCTCCGATCCAAAGTTCGAAACCGGCACCGTCGAAACCGACAAAGAGCTGCTGCGCAACCTGATCGCCTACTACTGCGTTCTGGAAGGCATCTTCTTCTACTGCGGCTTCACCCAGATCCTCTCCATGGGCCGACGCAACAAAATGACCGGCGTCGCCGAGCAGTTCCAGTACATCCTGCGCGACGAATCCATGCACCTGAACTTCGGCATCGACGTGATCAACCAGATCAAGATCGAAAACCCACACCTGTGGGATGCCGAAATGAAGGAAGAAGCCAGCCAGATGATCCTGCAGGGCACCCAACTGGAAATCGAATACGCACGCGACACCATGCCGCGCGGCGTACTGGGCATGAACGCCGCGATGATGGAGGACTACCTCAAGTTCATCGCCAACCGTCGTCTGTCGCAGATCGGCTTGAAGGAAGAGTACCCAGGTACCACTAACCCATTCCCATGGATGAGCGAGATCATGGACTTGAAGAAAGAGAAGAACTTCTTCGAGACTCGGGTAATTGAGTATCAGACCGGCGGGGCGTTGAGCTGGGATTGATTCCTGACGCTCATCACTGCTGAGTCGATGATCTGAAAGAGCCCTGGATGCGTAATGCCTCCAGGGCTTTTTTGTGCGCCCATTCCTGATTGCTTCACGGATAATCGCAATCGCGGGCAAGCCACGCTCCGACATCGCTGCACCAGGGTTGAAAACCATCAGGGCATCCCGCTATTAATACCCCTCCCCTCCAGGACCCGAGCCGCCATGAAATTCGACCTCGCCTACTGCCTCAGCCTCGACACCAAGCTGTCGATCTATGACGTGCGGGATCTGAATTTTGACGATACGATGGCGTTCGACTCTGCGAAAGAACACTTCCAGTGCCCCAACGATGCCTGTCGTTCGGCCTTTGGCACCGCCAATGTGTTGGGGACGATCAATGCCAAGAGCGTGAATTACATCCGCACGCCGCACTTCAAGAATGTGCCCAGCACCCGGCATGTGGAGGGTTGTCCGTATGTCAGCCTCAAGACGTCAAGTGCCGAGGGAGTGGAATCGGATGACGGGGTTGAGGAGCATTTTCCGTCAGAACTGCTACTGACCCGGCGTCAGTATGTGCGCAATCCCGACAGCGCCGAGGTGCCTGCCGACAGGGGGCAGGATCAGCTGCCAGTGGCTCCGGCCATCCGCCAGGTCGAGCACCCGCCAGCAGAGTCCGCGCCAGACAAGACCAGCGTATTTGCCCATCCGGTGGAGTGTTTCGTATCCAATTTCGAGAACAAGGACCTGCTCAAGCGCATGCCCCTGAAGATTGGCGAGCACACGGCGTCCTACGCCTTGTTCTTCAAGAAGATCGAATACCTGCAGGACAACAAGGGCCTGATTTACTGGGGCAGGATCAAGGAGATCAAGGACTACACCCAGAGCTTTCGCATCGACTTCGAGAAAAAGGCCTGGCTCGAGAAAAAGCCCTACACGGTGACCCTGTACCTGGGCAAGAAGCTGATCGACAGCTACCGCAAGCGCAAGGCGTTCCTCGAGGAGATCAAGCACGCCATCGAGAGCGAGCAGGAACTGTATTGCTTTTTCTACGGCGTGACGCCGGAGTTGAAGCAGGTGCCGAGCAAGAAAAACCCCGACCAGACATTCGGGGTATTCAGTGCCAACATCGAGAATCTGGATCACTTCATCATTCGGCAAGCGCCGCAGTTGCACGCCAAGTGATCGCGCCGTGACGCGCAATGCATCGAGTACGGGGACAGGCGTCCAACGCCTGCCTTGACCGCGCGATATCGCATCAATCAAAAAATGAGTTTGATCCGGGCGCAAAACAACTGTACAAAAACACAGTACTTATTGCTTTGCCACTCTCGAGCCCGGAGAAACCCATGGCCTCTCTTGCGATGAAAATCACCCTTGAACGTATCGCCCTGTTCCAGTTCACCCCCAAACACAGCGCACAGGCCCGTGCGATGCTGGATTGGTCATTGGAGCAATTATCCCGCGAGTCCGGGGTCAGCGTAGACGCGATAGCGCGGTTCGAAGCCGGCGCCGAAGTGCTCGACGTCACCCGCCTGGCCTTGGCCTACCGGTTGGAGGCCGAGGGCCTGGTGTTCTTTCCCGGCTTTGCCCCGGGTCGGGGCATGGGCGTCAGGGGGTCGGCACCGGATCCGGTGGGGCGGGCGGATTTCGCGATGATCGAGTGATCAACTCAACGGTTGCCCACCTTAACCATTGGCAACCGCCTGCTCACCCTGCCCTTCAACCTCAAGCCACCACGCCTGCCCGTGTAGCGGCTGGTTGAGGTTGAAGGCTTCACCCATTTGCGGGGTGGTGATGGACACATTGTGATCCCAGGCCAGGGCCAGGATACGGTCGAAGGGTTCGTGCCAGGCGTGCATCGACAAATCGAAGGTGCCATTGTGGATCGGCAACAGCCAACGCCCCTTGAGGTCGATGTGAGCTTGCAGGGTTTGTTCCGGTTGCATGTGGATCAGTGGCCATTCGACGTTGTAGGCACCGGTTTCCATCAGGGTCAGGTCGAAGGGCCCGAACTGTTCGCCGATCGCCTTGAAGCCGTCGAAGTAGCCGGTGTCACCGCTGAAGAAGATGCGCTTGTCGCTGTCGATCACGACCCATGAAGCCCAGAGGGTGCTGTTGCCATCGAACAGACCACGACCGGAAAAGTGTTGGGACGGAGTGGCGATGAAATGAATCCCATTGATCTGCGTGCCTTCCCACCAGTCGAGTTGACGCACCTTGCTGGCATCGACGCCCCACTTGATCAAGGTCTCACCCACGCCCAACGGTGTGATGAAGTGGCGGGTCTTGTCTGCCAGTTTGAGGACGGTCTGATAGTCGAGGTGATCGTAGTGGTCGTGGGACAAGATCACCGCTTCGATCTCAGGCAACTCATCAAGACTGATCGGCGGCTGATGAAAGCGCTTGGGGCCGGCCCACTGTACCGGGGAAGCACGCTCGGCGAAGACCGGGTCGGTCAGCCAGTACTTATCGCGCAGTTTCAGCAGGACAGTGGAGTGCCCTAGCCGGAACACGCTGTGATTAGGGGCACTGTGCAACTGCTCGCGAGTCAGGCCCTGCACCGGAATCGCTCCAGCTGGCCGGGTATTGCGCGGCTTGTTGAACAACATGTTCCAGAAGATCTGCACCGTTTTGCGCAAGCCAGGTTGGCGTACCGCGGCAGGGTTGCGGTAGCGGCCCTGCTCCTGGCGTGAGGTTTTCAATTCTGTGGCGCTGTCCGCCTGGTAAGAGAAAGTGGCCATGTTCAAATGACTCCAGAAAAACCGCTGTAGCCGGTGATTTTCTTTTTTGGACAATAAAGGGCCAATGCACGCACGCGTCAGCCGAAGACTCTGATTGTTCACCGCACAACTACACTGCACGGTGTAGTTTCTAGATTGCAACAAACCCTGGAATAAGTAAACTGCTGAGTGTAAGTGCTCACCCTCTCTGCCGAAGCGTATTTATGACAGCTCCCCAGCGCCTGACCGACCGTAAACGCGAAGCCATTGTCCAGGCGGCGATCAGCGAATTCCGTAGCAACGGTTTCGATATCACCAGCATGGACAAGATTGCCGCAACGGCGGGGGTATCCAAGCGCACCGTGTACAACCACTTTGCCAGCAAGGAAGAGTTGTTCGCCGAAATTCTCCACCGTTTGTGGACCAACATTTGCGCCCAGGAAGACAGCGTCTACAGCCCCGGGCAACCGCTGCGCGAGCAGCTCAGGCAGTTGCTGCGCGACAAGCTGGCGCTGTTGGCGGACAACAGCTTCCTCGACCTGGCCCGAGTGGCTATCGCCGCCACCATCCATTCACCCGAGCGTGCCCAGGACATGGTCCTGCGCATCGGCGAGCGCGAGGAAGCCCTGACCGCCTGGATTCGTGCGGCCCAGGCTGACGGCGCACTCAAGCCGGTCGATCCCGAGTTCGCCGCGCAGCAGTTGCATGGGATGCTCAAGGCCTTCGCCTTCTGGCCACAGATCTCCATGAACCAGCCGACGCTGTCCGCCGAGATGCAGAGCACTGTCATCGAGTCGGCGCTGGACATGTTCCTGGCCTGCTATCAGCGCTGATCCGTCACGCCAGTGCCCCTGAGCTAAGCTGTCATGCCGCAGGCCAGTGCCCGGAGCCTGTACCGGGCTATCATCTACCTGATGTTCAAGCCTGCAATAAATGACACTATTGACCTGTTTGTTCGATGGATCGCAGCCCTGGATAAAACACAACAAAGTGTTTCAGGGCGATATGAGCGCAGTGAGCTATGCAAAATCACCCCGGTAAAGGCCTGTCGTTTGCCAAGCGTATCTATAAGCCGCGGATCATTGGCCTGGGCATTGGCTGCATCAGTGTCGCTGCGGCGCTGTATCCCCTGGGGGTGCCGACCTGGGTCTGGGCCCTGCTGGGCTTCAATGCCGTGTGCTGGGCGCACCTGGCCTATCAACTGGCGACCCGCTCGGCGTCCCCCTACCAGGCGGAACGCCGCAACCTGCTGATCGACTCGTTGCTGGGCGGTTTCTGGGCCGCGACCATGCATTTCAATCCCCTGGCCACCGTGACCATCCTCTCGATGATGGCCATGAACAACGTGGCCGCCGGCGGGTTGCGCCTATTGGTCCAGGGCATCCTCGCCCAACTGCTGGGCATCGGCATTTCATGGGCGCTGCTGGGGGCCGGTTTCTCACCGCAGGTCAGCCAGCTCCAGGTGTATGCCTGCCTGCCAATGCTGACGCTCTACCCACTCGCGGTGGGCATGGTCTGCTATCGACTGGCGATCAAGCTGTCCGAGCACAAACGCGCACTGAGTGCCTTGAGCCGCACCGACAGCCTGACCGGCCTGCTCAATCACGGCGCCTGGAAAGACCTGCTGCACGTCAGCTTCCGCGAGTGCCAACAGCAGCAGGTCCAGGCCACCATTGGCCTGATCGACATCGATCACTTCAAGGCCATCAATGACACCTACGGACACATCGTTGGCGACAGCGTGTTGCGCCAGCTCAGCGCCGAACTCAAGCGCAACCTGCGGCAAAACGACCTGGCGGGACGCTACGGCGGTGATGAGTTCTGTGTGATCCTGCCGAACCTGTCACTGGACCAGGCCACCGAGGTGATGGAGCGTCTACGCCTGGTCTTCGCCGACTATCGCCACCCTGCCATCGCGCAATTGAAGGTCAGCCTGAGCATTGGCCTGGCCACCTATCAAGCGCATTTCAGCGATGCCGGGCAGTGGCTCGAAGCTGCCGACAAGGCGCTGTACAGTGCCAAGAGCAATGGCCGCAACAGAATCAGCAGCGCACGGGTCAGCACACCAGATCCGGCATGAGTGCAGTGCCGTGGGGAGTATAGTGAGCCTCAGTCCCCCGGCCCTGCAGAGACCCTCATGAACCCAACCAAAACGCCCACACCTCCCGCAGCCCCGGTCGACCACCTGCGCTTTCACCGTCCCCACGCGCATCTGGCCGCGACCTTCGGCAACGACACCTTCGCCCTGAAAGCCGAGGCCTTTGCGCGTTTTTTCGGCACGCCGACCTTTCTCGGTGCTCAAACCCTGATCGTCGCCATCTGGATCGCCCTCAACACCACCGGCGTGACCTCCTTCGATGTCTACCCGTTCATCCTGCTCAACCTGGCATTCAGCCTCCAGGCAGCCTACGCCGCTCCGTTGATCCTGCTCGCGCAAACCCGTCAGGCCGCGCGCGACAAGGCCCAGTCCGATGCCGACGCGCAACACCGTGAGGCCCTGGCCGTGGCCAATGCCGAACGCCAGGCGCAAGCGGCGCAGAATGCCGCCCAACTGCTGCAACTGCTGGAGCAGAACACCCGACTCACGGAAATGACCAAGACTCTGACCGAGCGCATCGAAAACCTCACCTCACAGGTGCATCAGCACGTCCTGGGCACCCCACCCCCACAGGCCTGACGCGTCCTAGGCGGGCAAACGAATGGCTCGCGCCAACTCATCAAACAGGGTCACTACCGAGCGCAGCGCGCGGCAGTCCGGGCGGGTCAGCAACCACAGGCTGGTGTCGTAACCCAACAAGGGTTCGCTCAACGGGCGCAGCCCCTGGCCAGGGTCGATCAGAAAGTCCGGCAAGGCCGCCACCCCAAGCCCGGCACGCACCAACTCAGTCACCGCGAGCATGCTGTTGCAGCGGTAGCTCGGCTGTACGCCCGGCAGTTGCTGGCGTCGCCAGGTGACGGTGGGATGGTCCGGCAGGAAGTCATCCGGCGCGATCCAACTCAGGCGCGCGAGCTCGCCCGGATCGACCGACTGCAGGTAATTCACGCTGGCGCACACCCGGTAGGACACAGTCGCCAGGCGACGGCCCACCAGATGCTCCGGTGGCGCCTGGGTCAGGCGCAGGGCTATGTCGGCATCGCGGCGGCTGAGGTTGGCAAAATCGTTGGAGGTGCTCAGCTCCAGGGTCAACGCCGGATAGCCCGGCATGAACTGCGCCAGGGCCGGCAGCAACAAGGCATGCAGGACCGAGTCCGTACAGGTCAGGCGCACCGTGCCGCTGATGACTTCACCGCCCTGCTCCACCCCGACCCGCGCCGCATCCAGTGCCTGTTCGGCACGTTCGGCCTGTTCGGCCAGGGTGTGCGCCAGGCTGGTGGGCAAGTAGCCGGCGCGGCTTTTCTCGAACAGCGCCTGGCCCAAACCGGCTTCCAGGCGCCGGACCGCACGAAACACCGTCGAGACATCAACCTTGAGCAACGCTGCGGCCCGGGCCAGAGAACCGCCGCGGACCAACGCCAGGATCAGCACCAGGTCGGGGTAGTCCAGTTGATAGTGCGTCGCTGCATTGAACACTTGGGGAAACGCCAATATTGATTGCGTGAACGCCAATCTATAGTGCCCTCCAACAACCGACAAGTCTTGGAGACGCCATGTCCAATCCAGCCCCACTGCGCATAGCCCTGATCGGCGACTACGCCCCCCAGGTCCTCGCCCACCAGGCCATTCCCCTGGCCCTGAACCTGGCCGCCCAGCACACGGGGCGGGACGTGCAGTCGCAGTGGCTGGCCACCGAGCGGATCGACGCCCAGACCCGATTCACCGACTTCGACGGCTTCTGGTGCGTGCCCGCCAGCCCTTACCGCAACACCGACGGTGCTTTGCGGGCCATTCAGTTTGCCCGGCAACAGCTGCGGCCGTTCCTCGGTACCTGCGGTGGGTTTCAACACGCGGTGCTGGAGTTCGCGCGGCATGTCCTGGGCTGGACCGACGCCGAGCATGGCGAAACCTCGCCTGAGGCCACGCGCGCCGTGATCACGCCCCTGAGCTGCGCCTTGGTCGAAGCCGTCGACACTATCGAGTTGCGCGACGGCTCACGGATTGCCGCTGCCTACGCCTGCCAGCACATCCGCGAAGGCTACCGCTGCCGCTACGGGATCAACCCCGAGTTCGCCGACGCCCTGCAGACCCATGGCCTGCGTACCACAGGCCACGATGCTGACGGTGATCCGCGGGCCATCGAATTGCAGGGCCATCCGTTCTTCGTCGCCAGCCTGTTTCAACCCGAACGGGCAGCGCTCGAGGGCCGGCTGCCGCCCTTGGTCAACGCCTTTGTCGAGGCCTGCGCGAGGAACCCGCGATGATCGCCAGCACCCCAACGGCCCCCTACTACGCGGTGATCTTTACCTCGCTGCGCACGGCAGGCGATCACGGCTACGACCAGGCGGCACAGCGCATGGTCGAACTGGCCCGCGAGCAACCGGGGTTTCTCGGCGTGGAGTCGGCGCGCGGTGAAGATGGCCTGGGCATCACGGTTTCCTACTGGCGCGACGAAGCGGCGATCCTCGCGTGGAAGCGCCACGCCGAACACAGCGCCATCCGCGAGCAAGGTCGCGCGATCTGGTACCAGGGGTTTCACACGCGGGTGTGCAGGGTCGAGCGCTCGTATGCCTTCGCAACCTAACCCGGCACCCGCTCGCGCAGCGCCGAAATCTCCGGCATATCGGCGCGGCGCATATACACCCGCAAAGGTTCGCTGATATTGATTCGCTCGTCGATGTTCTGATCCAGCAACAGTTGGATCAGTTGACGCTTGAGGGTCATGGCCTGCGCAGGACCAGGGGCCCAGACGAACTCGCTGGTGGGAATGATGCCGTCGTCGGCGACATCCATGCCGAACGAGTCTTCGCTGAAACGCACGATGTACTGGCCGGTCTTGCGGTTGAGGCCAACAAAGCCGTGGAGTTGGTCGGCAGCCTGGCAGATGAGTTGCGAAGTGATGCGCATGATAAACCTCACGAAAGGTCCCAATGGACCGCTGATCAATGGTTTACACGCAGGGCAAGCCTCCGGGTTTCCCTCTGCCGGGGAAACTGCCGGAGCCAAGAGTACTGCAAAGTCGCGCACAAAAGCGCGGAAAAAACCGTCTGCGGCGGGGTTTATGTCGGTCCTGCGATAGCACAACTGTCGCTCAGTTGTTAAAAGGTAGTCCTTTGCAAAACGACTGACGAAAGGACTTCGACCATGCCTGTCAACTTCACCCACAGCGCCCTGCTGCTGAGCCTGATGCTCAGCGTCGGCCAGGCACAGGCTCTCAGCCAGCCCGGCCCGAACGCGCTGGCCACCGCCAACGGCATCCCGCACCCGGCCGTGATCGCCCACCGCGGCGCCTCCTTCGATGCCCCGGAGTCCACCGCCGCCGCCTATAAACTGGCACGCGACCTGGGGGCCGACTACCTGGAACTGGACCTGCAACGCAGCAAGGACGGCGTGCTGTTCGCCCTGCACGACGACAACCTGCAACGCACCACCGACGTCGCCAGCAAATTCCCTGAACGCAAGGACAGCCCGGCCAACGCCTTCACCCTCGCCGAGCTGAAAACCCTCGATGCCGGCAGCTGGTTCAACAGCGCCTACCCGGATCGCGCCCGCCCTGCGTACGCAGGCCTGAAAATCCTCACGCTGGACGAAGTCATCGACATCGCCCAGGGCAACCCACTGCACAAGCCCGGCCTGTACATCGAGACCAAGGAGCCCCAGCAATTCCCGGGGATCGAGCGTGACCTCAAGGACAAGCTGCAAGACCGCGGCTGGCTGAGTCCCGCCGGCTCCAAGCTGGCCAAGAGCGAACTGAGCGTGGGCCAGGGCAAAGGCAAGGTGGTGCTGCAGACCTTCGACAAGAACAGCCTGCAGATGCTGCACAAGGAAATGCCCCAGGTGCCCAAGATCCTGCTGCTGTGGATCGCCGAGGGCAGCATTGAGCCCAAGTCCAAGGTCAAGTTCGCCGAGTCCGGAGACAAGGACAAGGCCACCTTCTATGCCCGGCAACAACCCAAGGACAACGCCGCCTTCGAGCAATGGGTCAACGACGCCAAGGCCCTGGGTGCGATCGGCACGGGCCCCTCCGCGACCCTGACCCACCTCGGCGACCAGAGTTACGCCAACCTGGTACAGCCCTGGATGAACCAGTACACCCACGACCAGGGCCTGCTGGTGCATGCCTACACCATCGACGAAAACGTCGACTTCAAGAAGGTCATGGACGCTGGCGTCGACGGCATCTTCACCAACCGCGCCAGCGAACTGCTCAAGTACTACCAGCGCCCGACAACCGGCAGTGTGGCCCAGTTGCTTGAACGCAACGGCTACTGAGTGAGCAACGAGCACGAGTGGAAGGGCCAACTGTGGCTGGGCCGCGACTATGGCCTGGTCCACGGCAAACTGGGGCGCACCGCGCCTCATGCACATTACGCCCATCAGGTAATGATCGCTGGCGGTCAACCGCTGCAGGTCAGCCTGGAAGGTACCCCGCAGGTCACCGACCGGCTGTTTATCGAATCGCTGCGCAACCACGCCATCATGCAAGGCTCGGACAACGTCCTGTGTATCTACGCCGAGCCCTTGATGTTCGAGGCCCAGGCCCTGCAGGACTGTCTGGCCGACGTCGAGCCGTCCTTGCCGGCCATTGCCCAGGCCTTGCTGCAGTGTCCACGGCGCCCCCTCACCGACCCACGTATCGGCCGCGCCCTGCAGGCCCTGGACAGCTTGCTGGCCGGCAAGGTCTCGGCGGCGTCCCTGGCCGCGCAGGCCCATGTATCCCTGAGCCAACTGGAACGGCTGTTCACCCGCCAGGTCGGCCTGCCCGTTCGGCGCCTGGTACTCTGGCGCCGTCTGCGCCTGGCCATGGCACTGATGCTGTCTGGCAGCAATCTCACGGAGGCCGCCCACGCTGCCGGGTTCGCCGATGCCGCGCACCTGTCGCGCAGCCTGAAGAAAATCTTCGGGGTGACCGCCAGCCACGGCCTGAACGGCATGTACATCCGCCTGCTCGACTGAGCCCTTAGCGGCGCAACGCCTCCGGCACCTGCGGCTCGTCAGTGAATTGCTCGGGCCGGAACGGCTCCAGCAGTTGCTCGACATACCCCTGGGGGAAATCCGCGCGATTGCCAATCCCCAATTCACCCTGCCTGATCGAATAGGCGCCGGCGTGCAAGGCAGTGCCCAGCAAACGGTCCCACAGATTGAAAAACAGGCCGAAGTTCACGTTGCCCGCGGCACCGTACTTCATATGGTGCAAGCGGTGGACCGGCGCCCAGGCGAATACATGGGACAACACCCCCGGGGTCATGTCGACGTTAGAGTGTTGCAACAGCAACTGCAGACTGATGGCGAACGCCAGCAGCAATGCCACGTCCAGCGGAACACCGAGCACGATCAAGGGCAGGAACCCCACCGCCGCCTCGAGCATCTGGTGCAGTGGGTGTTTCATCAAACCGTTGAAGCCATATAGCCGCTGGACACTGTGATGCACCGCATGCAACCGCCACATCCAGGGCACGTGGTGACTGACGTAATGGGTCAGGCTGATGCCCGCATCGGCAATCCCGATCGCTAGCAGCACCTGCCCCCACAACGGCCAACTGCCGGGCCACAGGCCCTCGAACGACAGCAGCGCCACCAGCCCCGGCAGGATCAGCAACGCCAGCCCATTGCAGGCTTCATTGACCAGGGCATGGGCCACATCGCGCCAGCCATCCCCCTGATTGTGGTTCCACTGCGGTTCATACGGCAGCGCCCGTTCGGCCACGAACGACACCAGCAGGGCGCAGAGAAAAATCACCGCAAGCCACCCGGGCGAACGGCCTGCCACACCGACCACAGCGATACCCAGCGCGAGGAATCCGCCCAGGAATAGCGGGGCATACAGCGTTGTTAACCAGCGTTTCATATGAGCCTCCCTTGACTTGGGCCCAGCATGAAACGCTTTGATGTGCGAGGATTGAACAAATGGCGCAAAGCGCGGCCGGTGTGGATTAAGGATCAATTAAGTTGCGCCGGTTAACCTGATCCCACTTAAACAGCTCAACCAAGGAATGACCCCATGAAGAAGTTGACCACCCTGTTCACCGCTGCTGCTCTGACCCTGACCGCCGGTTTTGCCATGGCTGACGTGCGCCCGGACCAGATCCCGGGGCTGCTCAAGGCCGGCACCATCATGGACTTTGAAAAACTCAACCAGGCCGCCCTGGCCCAGCACCCAGGCACCACGGCGGCCAACATCACCGACACCGAGCTGGACCAGAACGCCACCACCGGCGTCTATGTCTACGAAGTGGAAATCCGTGATGCCAAGAATGTCCAGTGGGACGTCAAGCTCGACGCCAAGACCGGCGCAGTCCTGAGCAACGTGCAAGACAAGTAAAAACACGCTGTAAAAAAGCCGCACAACCTTGGGGATGTGCGGCTTTTTTACGTGGACGAAATAGCCACACCGCAAAACCGCACAAGGCGTACGCTGGTTGGCTAGACTTCGTCCAGCCCCTTTATTGCAGAGACCCTTGGCCCATGAGTCCAACAGTGGCAGCCGACATCGCGACCATCGGCCGCATCAGTGCAGTGCCCGCCATGCTCCAGGTCATTCGGGACATGACCGGCCTGCGTTTCGCCGCCGTGGCGCGGGTCACCGGTACCTCCTGGACCGCCTGTGCGGTGCTCGACGAGCTGGATTTCGGCCTGCAGGTGGGGGGCGAACTGGAGATCGCCACCACCCTGTGCCACGAAGTTCGCGCCAGCCACGAGCCAGTGGTGATCGACAAGGCCAGTGACGATCCCCTGTATTGCCAGCACCACACCCCCAGGCTCTACCACTTTGAAAGCTACATCTCGGTGCCGGTGTTCCGCACCGACGGACGTTTCTTCGGCACCATTTGCGCACTCGACCCCAATCCCGCCGAGCTCAGGTCCAGCACCCTCCAGAACACCGTGGAATCTTTCGCCCGCCTGCTGTCGTTGCAGATCGAGGCCGAAGAGAACCTGCAGCACACCGAGGCCCAACTGCGCGAGGAACGCCACTTGGCCGAGTTGCGTGAACAGTTCATCGCCGTGCTCGGCCATGACCTGCGCAACCCGCTGTTTGCCATCACCATGGCTGCCGAACGCGTGTTGCTCAAACACCCCAACCCGACCACGGACACCTTGCTCCAGCACATACTCAACAGCGGACGCCGGGCCTCGCAACTGGTCGAAGACATCCTCGACTTCGCCCGTGGGCGCCTGGGGGGTGGGATCCCGGTGGTGATCGCCGCCTGCCCGGACCTCGAGCAAACCCTGCAGCAGGTGATCAGCGAAGTGCGCAGCGTGCACCCGGAGCGCCAGATCATCGCCCGTTTTGGCGAACTGACGGCCATTCACTGCGACCGCGAAAGAGTCGCGCAACTGCTCTCCAACCTGGTGGCCAACGCGGTCGTCCATGGCGCCGCCGATGGCACCGTCGAAGTCAGCGCCCAGGTCGAACAGGGGTGTTTTGTGCTTCGGGTAAAAAACCAGGGCGAGATTGCCGAATCAGTCCTGCCGCAGTTGTTCCAGCCCTACTCAAGACCGGCCAGCGGTACGCCGCAAGCCGGCCTCGGCCTGGGCTTGTACATTGCCAGCCAGATCGCCCGCGCCCATGCCGGCGACCTGGTGGTGACGTCCTCCAGACAGGACGGCACCCTGTTCACCTTCAGCCTGCCGCTCGCCGCCCAACACTGAGCGGCCAGCGCCTCAGGCACTCAAGCGCGCCGTCACGGCATTGAGTTGGCCGGACAGGCCGTGCAGGTTACTGCTTGCCGCTTCAGTGCGCTGCACGTTGTCCAGGTTGGTGCTGGCAATACTGGTGATTTCAGTCAGGTTGCGTGAAATATCCTCGGCCACCGAGGTTTGCTCTTCGGCGGCGGTGGCGATCTGGCGGTTCATGTCGCGAATCGCCTCCACCGACTCGGTGATGCGTTCCAGCATCAGCCCGGCCTGAGTCACCTGCTCGACGCTCTCGTTGCTGCGCGACTGACCGCTTTCAATCGCCAGCGCCGCGTCCACGGCACCGGTCTGCACGCTCTGGATGATCTGGTTGATCTCGATGATCGAAGCCGCCGTGCGTTGGGCCAGGCTGCGTACCTCATCGGCGACCACGGCAAAACCGCGCCCGGCTTCACCGGCACGCGCCGCTTCGATGGCCGCGTTGAGCGCCAGCAGATTGGTCTGCTCAGCAATGCCGCGGATCACTTCCAGGACCTTGCCGATGCGCCCGCTGTCGGTTTCCAGGCGGCGGATCACGGTGGCAGTGTTGGCAATTTCCCCGCGCATCTGGGTAATCGAATCGATGGTGCTCTGCATCACCAGTTCCCCCTGCTGGGCCGACTGGTCCGCATCATCGGCCGCCCGCGCGGCAGCGGCTGCATGGCGCGCGACTTCCTGGGCGGTGGCGGACATTTCGTTCATCGCGGTCGCCACCTGATCGGTGCGGCTGAACTGCTCGTTGGTGCCCTGGGACATCAGCCCAGCAATGGAATTGAGTTCGCCGCTGGCGCTGTCCAGGTCCGTGGCACTGCGCTGCAGGCCGGCAAAGGTTTCGGCGAGGAAATCGCGCAAGGTGTTGGCGGCAACCGCCAGACGCCCCAACTCATCCTGACGGTCATTGGCGACCCGGGCGCTGAAACGGCCCATGCTCAACTGGGCGACGTAGTCGATCAACTGACGGATCGGCTCCACCAAATGACGGTTGACCAGCCACAGGCTCAACAGCCCGATCAGCAGCGCCGACACCAACATCACCACCATCCCCAGCAGCACGGTGCGATCGGCGCTGGCACTGATCTGCAGCGATTGCGCGTTGCCGCGCTTGCGCAACTCGCTGACCAACTCGCTCATCTGCTCGCTGGTGGCACGGTCCACCCCCTTGACCGCCGCGTCGCCGGCGGCCGGATCGGCACCGGCCGCCAGATAGGCCGCGCGACCTTGCTGGTAGGCGCTGCCCAGGACTCGATGGGCTTCGCGCAGGCTGTCGATGCGCGCCTTCAGCGCAGGCTCGATGCCGGGCTGGCGCACCAGTTCGCCCAGGATGTTCTGCACCTCGCCCTGGCGCGCCTGGAACTGCGCCCAGTACTTGTCCCCTTCCGCCGGCTGCTTGCCGCGCAACAACACGTTTTTCCACTCCTGGACCTGCACCTTGAATTGCAGGTTGGCCTCGTCAATCAACTGGGAAGTATGCAAAGGCCCTTCAATCAGGTTGCGGTAACTCTGCACCCCGGCCGAGAGGAAGTGAAAGCTGGCCAGTGCGATCAACAACATGGCCAACAGGCTACCGCTCAGCAACGCGAGGAGTTTGGCTCTCAGGGATTTTTGCAAAAACATCGAGTGATATCTCATGACAGGAATAAGGCGGACACCGAAGTGCGCAGACCAGCCTAGCCGTCATCGGCCCTGACAAGAATTTCTTGAGTCGCGCTGACCAGCGGTTTAGAGGCCTCCCTGTCGCTCGAAAAGGTGTCACAAAACGGTCAGATTGGCTTGCCATGATGCCGCTCAAGCGCCGCTGTGAATTGCATGGCGGGCGCTCCCGCCAGCGAGACGCCATGAACCACAGCATCGACCAACGCCACCGCGACGCCGATCTTTTTGGCCTGCTCTACGGGTTCAGCTTCCGCCCCGGCGAACCCGGTCGGGAAATCACCTCAGCCCAGGCCCTGCAGCGCCTGCACCGGCCCGACAGCGCCGATGAGTTTCTCTGGCTGCACCTGAACCTGGCCCACGCGGCCTGCGAACGCTGGATGAAAACGCACCTGGCCTTACCCGAAGAATTCTTCGAAGCCCTGCACGAGGGCTCGCGTTCGACCCGCATCGAGCACGTCGACTCGGCCCTGCTGGCGGTGGTCAACGATGTGGTGTTCAATCTCAGCAACCTGGTGTCCTCGGATGTCTCGACCCTGTGGGTCTGCGTCCGCAGTCGACTGATCATCAGCGCACGCCTGCAACCGTTGCACTCGGTGGACAAACTGCGCTCCTCGGTCAAGGCCGGCGAGTGTTTTCGCTCGCCCCTGGAGTTGCTGGTGCATCTGCTCCGCGACCAAGGGGAAGTACTGACCCAGATCGTGCGCAAGACCAGCCTCAGCGTGGACCAGGTCGAGGACCAGTTGCTGTCCTCGCGGCTGTCGACCAATCGCGCCGAACTGGGCGCCAACCGCCGGGTGCTGGTGCGCCTGCAACGCCTGCTGGCCCTGGAACCCGGCTCCCTGCTGCGCCTGCTCAACCGCCCGCCGCAGTGGTTGCAGAAGGAAGACGTCAAGGAGTTGCGCAAATCCACCGAAGAATTTGCGCTGATCATCAACGACCTCACGGCCCTGGGTGAGCGGATCAAACTGCTGCAGGAAGAAATCGCCGCCAACCTCAACGAACAGAGCAACCGCACCCTGTTCACCCTGACCGTGGTCACCGTACTGGCCCTGCCGATCAACATCATTGCCGGCTTCTTCGGCATGAATGTCGGCGGCGTACCGCTGTCCGGTGACCCCCACGGGTTCTGGGTGCTGGTGGCACTGGTCGCCACCTTCACGCTGATTGCCGGACGCTGGGCGTTTCGCAAGCGCGCAGATTACTGAGCCACCTGACGCCTGCCCTGATCGAGCCGCCCGTATGGGCGGCTCACCCCCAGCGTTCTGAACACCCAGCAGCGGCTACCGGGTTGGGCTCACCACGCTTGCCGCCTGCCGGCGCGAGAGTGCGAACTGCAGCCCGAACGCCAGCACTCCGGTCAACGGTGCGGAGAAACTGCTCAACCCCGGGCCGGCAAACATCAGCATCAGCCCCAGCGCCGTGCCGCCAAACCAGGCCACCAAACCTGCCGGGTTATAGGCCGACACCCGCGCAAGCGCCGTCACATCACTGCGGCCATAGAGGATCTGCGCCAGCGCCACACCCACCCAGGCCACCACAAAGATCCCTTGATAAGCCAGCGCCTTCAGCAGGTAGGCAAACACATCGGCCAGCATCAGGCCGTAGACGATCACCCCCACCGCCAGCGCCCACACCAGGTACGAGCCGCGCACACCGAACCGACCGAAAAACGCCTGCATGTTCAGCGTCGCCAGGTAGTAGTTGGCGGTGTTGATCCGGGTCTGCGTGGCCCAGACAAACAACAGGCCCCACAACCCCATCAGTTGCAGGATCGCCATCACCACCGAGACTTCGTTCAATGCGCCCTCATGGGGAATGCTGCTGACCAGGTAAATCCCCGCTGCGCCATTGAGCAAAAACGTCACCGCGTAGAACGGCATGCCGAAGTTCCAGCGGCCGTGGTAAGTCTGATCCTCGGGTTTGCCGAAACGGGCATAGTCGAAGGTGAACAGCATCAACACCCAGACGCCCATGTACGCGACGAAGCAATCCCACCAGCCAAACGCACTGGGATTGGCCGGCCCGAAATCCAGCCACTGCGGCTGGTAACCGTAGCGACTGATCGACAACCCCACCGCCACCAGCAGACCGCCCAGATAGATCGGCAGCAACACGCCATTGAGCTTGTCCAGCCAGTGCTGCACGCTCCCCAGGATCATCGGCACGCTGTACAGCACCACGAGCAAGGCAGCCAGCGGGTAGACCAGCTCCGGGTACAGGTGGTTGAGCGCCACCGCGATCACCGAGCCCTCGAACACCGCGTAGTAGATCGCCGTAGAGAAGAAGATCAACGTCGCCAGGCAGGCACCGGTGCTGCCGAACAACAACCGCGAAAACAGCGCCACCGACAGGCCGCTGCGAATCGCAAAACGACTGAGCACGCTGTTGATCAGCCCGTAGCTGAGCACCGACAGGAGCATGCCGATCAGCGCATTGCGGGTGCCATAGGACAACGCCAGGGACGCGCCGACCACGATATAGAACATGGCGCTGCACACGGCCCACCAGGCCATGGTCAGGGACAGCCGGCCCATGCGTGCTGCAGCAGGGACCGGGTGATTGGCCGGGTCCTGCCCGGTTTGACTCGATTGCGATAAAGCAGCCATATGCGTGAACTCCAGAACCAGTCAAAGGTTGAAGCGCGGGCAGCCGTCACCGCACCGAAGTGCGGCGTTGGCGTACCGTTTGGCATGGCCCGCGCGATGCGGCGGGCAGAATCAGGAAGGGAACAGCTTGCTCAGGCAGCTGAGTTTTTTCTTATAGGAACGTCGCGCCTCCAGCGCCTGCTCCAGAGTCACCGCGACAAACCGCGCCTTCTGGTTAGGCTGCATCTGGCCGATCAGGTCGAGGTCGGCGCTGATCACCGTACCGATCATCGCGTAGCCACCACCGGACACTGCATCGCGATGCAGCACGATCGGTTCGAGCCCGGCCGGAACCTGGATCGAGCCGATCGGGTAACAGCTGTCGACGATGTTCGACGGATCGGAGCCGGCCCCGAACGGCTGCTCCCGGGGTTGGAAACTCAAGGCGCTGCCACCCTTGAAGCGATAGCCGATGCGGTCCGCCTCCGAGCCGACCGTCCAGGGCTCAGCGAAAAAGCTGCTGGCCGCCGCTTCGGTCAGGCGTTCGTAGTACAAGCCCGGCACCACCCGCAGGCTGATCTCGCCGCCCAGCGACTGCCGCAACGCCATGGGCAGACTGGCCCCAGCGCGGCTCTTGCCACTGGCAACACCCACCGGCAATTCGTCACCGGCCACCAACCGGCGCCCCTGGAACCCGCCCAGCGCCCCCAACGCATAGGTTGAGCGACTGCCCAGCACCAACGGCACATCAATGCCACCGGCCACCGCCAGGTATGCGCGGGCGCCGGCCTTGGGGAAATCAAAACGCAGCACTTGGCCGGCCTTGACCGTGAACGCGGTGTCGGCATGCATTTCCACGCCATCGACCCGTGGCGTCATGTGCGCACCACACACCGCCACCAGCGCGTCATCGGCAAACTCCAGCTCCGGTCCCAGCAGCGTGCACTCCAGCGCCGCCGCCCCGGCCGGGTTGCCGACCAACTGGTTGGCCGCGCTCAGGGCGTATTGGTCGAGCGCACCGGAGGGGGGAATCCCCAGGTGGTAGTAACCTTCGCGGCCCAGGTCCTGTACCGAGGTGGCCAGACCGGGTTTGAGTACCTTGATCATGCCAGCACCTCCTGCAACGACTTGGGATAGCCGACGGGGTCGGCGAGGAACGCGTCCAGGGAAAACTCCACCGGCCGAATCCGCAGGTCGAAGCGCCCCGCATCCACTTCGGCCACGGCCTGATCGTAGGCGGCGCGGTCCATGGGTTTGAACTGCACAATGTCGCCGGGACGGAAAAACACCATGTGCTCTTTGAGGTACGCCAGGTTCTGCTGTGGGTCGTAGATCGGTGCTGGCGTCACGCCAAACATCTGATAACCACCGGCGCCACGCACCGAGTAGATACAGCCGAAGCAGCCGCCGTGGCCCAGGGTCAGTTTCGGCGTGTCGGTGCGGGGCCGCAGGTATTTGGGCACCTGCAACTGACGCTCACGCTCGACCATCTGGAACATGAACGGCAGGCCGGCGACAAAACCGACCATCGAGACGAACCACGGCGCACCGCTGTGGGCGGCAATGAACGCCTCGACGTCGGCCAGGCCATTGATCCGCGCCGCGTACTCCAGGTCCGTGGCACTGGGGTCCTGATGCCGGTCACGAAAACGCATCAGGGTCTCGTGGGTCCAGGGGTCGTTGTAGAGCACCGGGATCTCGATGATCCGCGTATGCAGGGTGCGTTCGGCAACCGCTTCGGCCTCCGCGCCCTTGACCGCTTCGAGCAGGTCATGGGGCGCGATGCGGTCCGGATCGAAGCGGATCTGGAACGAGGCGTTGGCCAGGCACACGTCCAGCACCCCATCCAGGGCCAGGCGCTCGACCGCACGGGTCACGGCCATGCCCTTGAAGAACGCTTCCAGGGACATGCTGTCACTGACTTCGGCGAACAGGTGTTCATCGGCGCCAAAACTGTAGCGGATCGGCTTGTTCATGCTGCACCTCCACTGCGGCGCGCGGCCAGCCAGGTTTCCAGGGTGCCGGTGTGGAAGTCGGCGTCGTGCAGCCAAGGTTGCTCCAGCAACTCGGCATGCAACCCCAGGGTCGTCGCCATGCCGCTCAAGCGGGTCTGGGCCACGGCAACCCGCGCCCGGGCCAACGCTTGGGCACGGTCGCAACCGTGGACTATCAGCTTGGCCAGCAGCGAATCATAGTACGGCGGCACCCAATAGCCTTCATACAGATGGCTGTCGACCCGCACGCCCGGACCTTGCGGCCACGACAACGCTTCGACCAGGCCTGGGCTTGGGAAGAAGTCCCGTGCCGGGTCTTCGGCATTCAGGCGCATTTGCAGGGCCGCGCCATTGAGTCGGATATCACTTTGGCGCAGGCCCAACGGCTCGCCGCCAGCGATTCGCAACATCGCCTGAACCAGGTCGATGCCGGTGATCAGCTCGCTGACCGGGTGCTCGACCTGGATCCGCGTGTTCATCTCGATAAAGAAGAACTCACCACTGGCGTCGTCATACAGGTACTCCAGGGTCCCGGCGCCCTGATAGCCGAGGGACTCGGTCAAGCGTACGGCGCTGGCGCAGAGAGTTTCGCGCTGTTGCGGATCGAGGGCCGGCGACGGCGCTTCCTCAAAGATCTTCTGCCGCCGGCGTTGCAGCGAACACTCGCGCTCGAACAGGTGAACCGCGTGTTTACCGTCGCCCAGTACCTGCACTTCAATGTGCCGGGCCCGGCTGATGAAACGCTCCAGGTACACCGCACCATTGCCAAATGCCGCCTGGGCTTCGCGCTGGGAACGGGGGAACTCTTCGCGCAAGCTGCGCGGGATTCTCCGCCAGACGAATCCCCCGTCCGCCACCACCGGCCGAGGCTTTGATCAGCAGGGGGAAACCCACCCGCTCGGCTGCCGCGAGTGCGGCCTCGACGTCAAACAGCTCGCCAGGCGAACCCGGCACCACTGGCACGCCAGCCGCTTGTGCGGTGCGTCGCGCCTCGGCCTTGTCGCCCATGCGACGGATCGTCTGTGGGCTGGGCCCGACAAAAATCGCCCCGGCGGCCTGCACCGCTTCGGCGAAGTCAGCGTTCTCCGAGAGAAAGCCATAGCCTGGGTGCACTGCGTTGGCCCCGGTGGCTTTCAAGGCGCCCAGCAGCGCCTCGACATTCAGGTAGCTTTTGTCGGCGCGGGCCGGGCCGAGCAGGTGCACTTCGTCGGCCATGCGCGCGGCCTGGGAGTCGAGGTCCGCCTCACTGCACGCGGCAACGGTTGGAATGCCCAGTTCCTGGGCGGCGCGGATAATCCGCACGGCGATTTCGCCACGGTTGGCGACCAGCAGTTTAGTGATGCCTTGGGTCATGATCGTGCCCCTCACTCGTCGTCGAGTGTTGCGACGACCTGACCCGGTTCCACCGGATCGCCGTCTTCCACCAGGAATGCACTCAGGCGACCGGCCGTCCCGGCGGTCAGTTCGGAAAACTGCTTCATGACCTCGATCAGGCCAATCACTGTGTCGGCGCTGACCTGCGCACCGACCTCGACGAAGTTCGCCGACTCCGGCGTGGCTTTGCGATAGAAGGTCCCTGGTAATGGGGTGATAACTGTGTGTTCGGCCATGTCTGTTCCTTTTGGAATAGTTGTAGAAAGGCAGGCAAAAAATCCATCGTTGGGTCGGCCCGGGCGTCTGTGCGCCGGGTCCGTGTTCAGCGGGGGGCGCGCACCGTGATCCCCGCGGCGTCCAGCGCCTTGCGTGTGGCCTCGACCAACGCCAGGGCACCCGGCGTATCGCTGTGCAGACAGATCGAGTCGAATTCGATCGCCAGGTCCTGGCCCTCGACCGTGCGTACCACGCCCTCCTGGCAGGCACGCAACACCCGTGCGGCGACCTGCTCCGGATCGTGGGCGCGCACATGGCGGGTAAAGACGATAGAGCCGCTGAGGTCGTACTCGCGGTCGGCGTAGAACTCGCGAATCACCGGCTGGCCGAGTTCTGTCGCGACCCGCCAGATGACGGAGCCAGGCATGCAATACAGCAGCAGTCCGGGCTCCAGGCGCTGCAGGTTTTCCACCAGCAAGCGGGCCGCTTCCTCGTCCCGCGCCAGGTGCATGTACAACGCGCCATGGGGCTTGATGTGTTGCAGGGGCACGCCCTGCACTCGCGCCAGTTCGCGCAGGGCGCCGAGTTGATAGAGCATGTCGTCGACCAGCTCCTGGGCCGGTGCATTGATGTGGCGGCGACCGAACCCCACCAGGTCGCGGAACCCCGGGTGGGCGCCGATGGCCACGCCCTGGCGCTTGGCCTGTTCGACGGTGCGGCGCATGGTGCCGGGGTCACCGGCATGGAAACCGGTAGCGATGTTGGCCGAGCTGATGAAGGCCATCAGCTCTGTGTCGACGCCGTCGCCGATGGTCCATGGGCCAAAGCCTTCACCCATGTCCGAATTGAAATCTACTGCCTGCATGACACGTGCTCCTGACGCTTGTGACTTCATGCAGGCCACGTTAAATTCCGGTCACCCCCTTGGGAAGATCTATTAACAGATAGGGTATCTTCTGAAAAACAGATACCTGTTCGCCCGGAGTCTCAATGTCACTGACCCTGCGCCAAGTCCGCTATTTCGTCGCCACCGCCGAGATCGGGCAGATTTCCCAAGCGGCGATCCACCTGAACATCTCCCAGTCAGCGGTGACCACCGCGATCAAGGAACTGGAGGGCATGCTCGGCACCCTGCTGTTCCAGCGCTCGGCCCAGGGCATGAGCCTGACCGATGCCGGACGGCACTTTCTCAACCGCGCCTACGTGATTCTGCGCAGCGTCGATGACGCCCTCAACAGCCCACTGCCGGATGTGCGCGCCAGTGGCCGGCTGCGCCTGGCGGCCAGCTACACGGTCATCGGCTACTTCCTGCCCCACCATCTGCAACGCCTGGAACACTGGCACCCGGATGTCGCCATCGAAGTCCACGAACAGGAACGCCAGGCCATCGAACTTGGCTTGCTGGAGGGGCGTTTCGACATGGCGGTGGTGCTGACCGCGAACCTGACGCACCCCGACATCGTCTCGGAAATCCTGTTCAACTCCGAACGCCGCCTGTGGCTGCCCAGCCGTCACCCCCTGTGCGAGCGTTCGGCTGTCAGCCTCGCGGATGTGGCCCAGGAACCCTACATCCTGCTGACCGTCGACGAGGCCGAACAGGCCGCAATGCGTTACTGGGAACACGCCCACCAGCAACCGAAAGTACGGGTGCGCACCAGCTCGGTGGAAGCGGTTCGCAGCATGGTCGCCAATGGCAGCGGCGTGGCGATCCTCTCGGACCTGGTGCACCGCCCCTGGTCACTGGAGGGCAAGCGCATCGAGACCCTCACCATCACCGACCCGGTCACCCCCATGAGTGTGGGCCTGGCCTGGCACCGCGAACGGGCATTTACCCCGGCGATGCAGGCCTTCCGGGATTACTTCCACGATGCGTTCCTGGCCCCGCAACAACTGTCGAGCAGACGCTGAGGCGGGGCCCGGCCATTGACGCCGTCTCGCGCTGCGACGAGATCGGACAAGGTCAATCAGCGCACTGCCCGCGCCAGCAACATCCGCTCCCGCAATACGTCATAGGCCCAGTGGTAGACGTAGGTGTACGGCAGGAAAAACAGCAGCACCCCGATGTCCAGAATCAGCGCCTCAAGCAGGCTGACGTTCAGCCACCAGGCAATCAAAGGCACGCTGACTGCCACCAGGCCGCCCTCGAACAGCAAGGCATGCAGCACCCGGGTCGCGGCACTGGGCACCAGCGCCAGGCGTTTGAGCAACCGGTCGAACAGGCCGTTGAACAACACGTTCCAGGCCAGGGCAATCAGGCCGATGGCAATGGTCGCGACGCCCATGTCGACCAGCGGCTTGTCCATCAGCCACGCCAGCAAAGGCGTACACAGCATGACCGCCAGCAGCTCGAAGCCGATGGCTTGAAACACACGTTCAGTGAGGGATTTATGAGGACTCATGAGCCGGCTCCGGTGGGTGAATGTGTTGCCATCATCCAGCACAGTGCCGATACTTCATAACCAATAACCATCGATCAAGGCGATAGTTCATGGCCTCACATGAAGTCCTGCTGGCATTCGTCCAGGCGGCCACCCAAGGCTCGTTTTCCGCCGCAGCGCGCAAGCTGGGCAAGAGCCAGTCGACCATCAGCGCGGCGGTGGCCAGCCTGGAAATCGACCTCAACCTGACACTGTTCGACCGCAGTACCCGCAAGCCCGCCCTGACCTTGGCCGGGCATGTGCTGTTGCAGCGCGCCGAAGAGATCCTCGCTGCCACCAGTCGCCTGGAAATGAGCGCCGCGCAGTTGTCCCAGGGGGTTGAAGCGAAGCTGACCGTCGCGCTTTCCGACACCTATCAATCGGACCGTTTCGAAGCGGCCTTGACGGCTTTCGAACAGCGTTACCCGAACCTCGAACTGGAATGCCTGATCGCCGAATGCGATGACCTGGTTGCCCTGGTGCAACGCGGTCGCGCACACCTGGCCTTCGCCGAAATGCAGGAGCGCTACCCGCCGGACCTGGACAGCGCCACCGTCGATGAGCACACCGAGATCGCCCTGTTCGTGGCGCCCACGCACCCGTTGGCGAGCCTGCCGAAAATCGATCGGCAAACCCTGCAACAGCACCGCGAACTGCGCCTGGCGACCATCATCAATCCGTATGAGGCCCGCGCCCAGGGGCGAGTCTGGTCAGCCCCCAGTTACCTGATGCTGCTGGAAATGGCCCAGGGCGGATTCGGCTGGGCGCCCCTGCCGCGCTGGCTGGTCGAACGCTTTGGCGCCGGCACCCTGCAGGAGCTCAACGTCCGCGGCTGGCCCCGGCCGGTCTCGGTGGATGCGCTCTGGTCACGCTTGCACCCGCCGGGTCCGGCAGGCAGTTGGTTGCTAGAGAGGATGCTCGAGTGAAGCCGGCCTCAAGTGCGCCCCAGCTCCGCCAGGCGCCGTTCGATGAAGCGGCGCTCCGGCACTTGCTGGGTCAGTTCCAGCGCACGCTGATAGGCCGCTCTCGCCTCCTCCACTCGACCCAGTTGCCGACAGAACTCGGCACGCGCCGAATGCGCCAGGTGATAATCGAGCAACTCGCCGCGCTGCAAAATCCCATCAACCAGGGTCAACCCCGCCAAGGGCCCGTCACGCCGGGATAGGGCGGCGGCCCGATTGAGTTCAATCACCGGCGAAGGCAGCGCCTGCAGCAAGACATCGTACAAACCGACGATCTGCGCCCAATCGGTGTCCCCGGCGGTGGGTGCCTCGGCATGCACCGCCGAGATCGCCGCCTGCAGACAATACGGCCCGATCTCCCCCCGGCTCAGCGCGTGCTCGATCAAGGCGCAGCCCTCGGCGATCATCTGGGCATCCCACAGCGAACGGTCCTGCTCATCGAGCACGATCAACTCTCCGCTGGCCGAGGTGCGTGCCGGACGCCGCGCCTCGTTGAGCAGCATCAGGGCCAGCAACCCCATCACCTCCGGCTCCGGCAGCAACTCCAGGAGCAGGCGCCCCAGGCGAATCGCCTCGCGGGTCAAGTCTTCGCGGGTCAGTTCATTGCCCACCGAGGCCGAGTAACCTTCGTTGAACACCAGGTAAATCACCCGCAGGACACTGTCCAGGCGCTCGGGCAACTCGGCCAGGGACGGCACTTGATAGGGGATCCTGGCGTCGCGGATCTTGGCCTTGGCCCGCACGATTCGCTGGGCAATGGTGGCCGGCGCGGCAAGAAAGGCGCGGGCAATTTCTTCGGTGGTCAGGTCGCAGACTTCACGCAGCGTCAGCGGCACTTGCGCATCGGCGGCCAGTGCCGGGTGACAACAGGTGAAGATCAAGCGCAAGCGATCGTCTTGCACGTCCTCGACACTCCATTGCGCCTCTTCGAGCGCTTCGAGTTGCGCCATCAGGTGCGCCTGGGACGCGGCAAACCGGGCACGCCGGCGCAGGCCGTCGATGGCCTTGAAGCGCCCGGTGGACACCAGCCAGGCCCGCGGATTGTCCGGCACTCCGTCCCGCTGCCAGCGCTCGACCGCGACGAAGAAGGCTTCCTGCAGCGCCTCTTCGGCCAGATCGAAATCCCCCAGCAGACGAATCAGGGTGGCGAGGATACGCCGCGAGTCGTTGCGGTAGACCGTCTCGACCAGCGCCTTGACCGCCTCGTCCGGCATCAGTCCGGCATGCCGCTGGTCACCAGGGCCTCCAGCCGGTCGAGGCTCTGGCCCCACCCCTCATGAAACCCCATGCCCTCGTGGGCCTGCCGATCGGCCTCGCTCCAGTGCATGGCGCGCGCGGTGTAGAGGGTCTTGCCGTCGACGTCGTCAAAGGTCACTTCGGCGGTCATGAAGGGTTTGCCCGAGGGAATCCAGCCAGGCGCATACGCATCGGTGAAGACCAGCCGCTGCGGCGCGTGAATTTCCAGGAACACCCCGCTGGTGGGGTACTCGCTGCCATCCGGTGCGCGCATCAAGGTGCGAAACTGGCCACCGACCCACAGGTCCATCTCGCATTCCGGCGTGGTCATGCCGTGCGGCCCCCACCATTGGGCGAGCCACTGCGGCTCCGTCCAGGCACGGAACACCCTGGTGCGCGGCGCATCGATCAGGCGACTGATGGACAACTCGAAGGCTGCTGGCTGAGCGCCAGCGTGAGGAATACTCATACATAGACTCCTGTTTGATTGTTGTTCTTTTGGCGATGATCAGGGATTCAACTGCCGTACCGGGCGCACTTCCACGCTGCCGACCCGGGCCGCCGGAATCTTCCCGGCCACCTGGATCGCCTCGTTGAGGTCCTTGGCCTCGATCAGGTAAAACCCGGCCAATTGCTCCTTGGTTTCGGCGAACGGTCCGTCGGTGATCGACAACTTGCCGCCTCGCAGGCGCACCGTGGTGGCGCTCTGCACGGGCTGCAAGGCCTCGGCGGCAAGCATCCGCCCACTGCCCTGGACCGACTCGGCATAAGCCAGACACTCGGCGTCCTCGGGGCTGTCAGGCGAACTGTGCAGCACACGCTCGTCGCTGTAGACCAGGCATAGGTATTTCATGAGGTTCTCCCACATCAGGCTGATCAACTATGGCTGCAGATTGCAGGTTGGGTGAAAAACCCGACGATCAGGGCTGCAGGTCGAACAACGCCGCGCCACTGACCATGTCGAAGGGCGCTGACCAGTGCTCGTGGACGATTCGCCATTGGCCGGCGATCCGCTGATAGCCTGCGGTGGCACGCATCCAGCTGCCTTTGACTTCACCTTTGTCATCCGCCCCCCCGCAGTGCACCAGCCAGTGGGCGAACGCCAGGTCCTGGCCTTGCACCACCTGCAGTTGTGCGAACTCGAACAGGTGTGGGCCGGGGCAATAGTTCATGCACTCTTCCCAGTGTGCGCGGTAAGCCGCCTTGCCCTTGAATTGCAGGGCCTTGACCGCGTCGAACGAGACAATGCTGTCGGCATAAAAGCCCATCAGTGTCTCAAGGTCCTTGGCGACCACCGCTTGTCGGTAGCGTTCGATCAGGGCCTGGATCTCAGTGTTTTCGGCTAACGCATTCATGTCGGACCTCCGAGTGTTTGCTGTAAAGACACTGTTAGTCGACGGGGGAACAGGTAAATCGACAGGCTAGAAAAATAATTGTGCATGGGCCAAAGTGGCTAAAATCCGAGCCTCAGTTTTTCGCCGCAGAGATACCGCCAATGGCCACGCACCTCGTGCCCTACCAACAGCTTTCGGCACTGCAACGCCAACAGCTGGAAAGCATCGAGATCGATCCGTTGCAGAAGTCATTCGCCGGCGATATCCATGGCGCGCTGCACTCGCTGAGCGCGGCCGCAGGCGATGCCATCCGCGGTTTTGCGCTGGTTGCGGACGACATTCCCGTGGCCTTCCTGCTGCTCAAGCGCCCGCCCTTCCTGCCGGCCTGGGCCAGCCAGGACACCGCCACCCTGCACGCCTTACAGGTTGACCGTCGCTGCCAGGGCCAGGGCTACGGCAAGGCCTGCCTGCAAGCCTTGCCCGAAGTGGCGCGGCAGGCCTGGCCCGAGATCAATGGCTTGGAGTTGTCAGTGGATGCCCACAATGAGGCGGCGCTGGGGCTCTACCTCAAGCAGGGTTGGGTCGACCGCGGCGACGCCTACAAAGGCCGGATCGGCTATGAGCGGCGCATGGCCCTGGCCTTCTGAATCCCCCCCAGGTTCCAGCCCCCCACCGAGACCTTGCGGGTCTATACCGGGCGACAGCGCTTACAGTTCGAGGGCCATCTCGTGCCAGGCCAACCCGCCATGCTCCGAGGCAGACGCCTTGAGGTAGGCAAAACCGAACCCGGCATACAGGCCAACGTGCTGCTCGCGGCACATCAGGTTGATACGGATCTTGCCCAGTTCGCGCATGTGCGCGATGAACGCGATCATCAACTGCTTGGCCAGGCCCAGCCCCTGGAAGTCCGGATGCACCACCACCGACATGATCACCACCTGCGGACCGTCGGGGTCGTGGCCGATCATTTCCTTGAAGGCTTCGTCGGCCATTTCCACCTGATAGGCGGCGCCGGAATTAATGAATCCGGCCACGACGCCGTCGACCTCGGCCACGATAAAGCCTTGCGGCCAGGTCTCGATGCGGGTGGCGATTTTCTCCCGGGTGGCGGCTTCATCGCCCTCGTAGGCCTCGGTTTCGATGGCAAAACAGCGGTCCAGGTCAGCCGGCGTGACCTGGCGAATGACAGTCGTGGGGGCGTTCATGGCGGGGTCCAGTCAGCGAAAAAAGGGGGCGCAAGCATAATTCAATCCGCCGCGCATATCGATCCTGCGCCCCGTTCGCGCCTGGCTCAAGCGGCTTTGAGCGGCACCCAGATCTCCAGCACTCCATCCCCGGTTTGCGGGTCGAAGTCGGCGCTGTAGCGCTCGAACTCGGGGGCATCCGCGGCCTCGCGGCCTGAGGCCGGCAACCAGCTTTTCCAGATGTACGCGAAGGTTTGCGCCAGGCTGTCCAGGCCACCTTGATGGGTGAACACCGCGTACTGCTGGGGCTGGATTTCCACCCAGCGATAGGACTCGGGCAGGTCGTCTAGCTTGCTGATTTCGACCCCGGCGACGTACTCGAAGCCCCCCTTGCCATCCGGGTTGCAACACACGCCGTAGGTCAAGTCGCCCTTCTGCCCCGGCACCTTGCCGATGTGCGGAATGAAACGGTCCCAGAGCTTGGGAATGCCTTCGGTGGCGCCCACGGAAAATCGTCCGCCCAGTCCGGCGATCAGCATAAAATGCCCCGTTTCGAAGCGCGGCTGCGCTGCTGCCTGCTGTTTTGGCTGATTCACGAATCACCTCCTGCCACTGAAAATTGGGTTCGGCTGGGAGTATAGAAGCGAAACCCAATTCCCCCAGTCACAGCCCAGGAAGTTCTGCCAGAGCGCCACCGCCGATAAACTCCTGATAACCCGATAGGATCACGTAGACCGCGAAATAGCAGAAGATCGCTGCAGATGCCAGGTAGCTATAGCGCAGCAGTTTATCACCCAGCAGTTTGCCGCCCTGGGTTGCTGCCAGGCAAAGGGCCAGGCACCAGAGCAGTCCGGCGCAAAAGAACCCGGCCAGGAACAACCCGGCACTGGCCAGGCTATTGCCGCCTGCACGGGCAATCAGGGTCCCGCCCACCGCGGCGAACCAGAGAATGGCACTGGGGGAGGACATCGCCAGGAAAATCCCGCGAAAGAACTCCCGACGATGGGAGCCGCCGCTGACCTCTGCCGTCTGCGCCAGCGCGGTGCTGTGGTAGATCGCCGAGTAGATCATCTTCGCCGCGAAGTACAGCAACAAGACCGAACCGCCGACCCACAACACCCAGCGTACCGTCGAGTACTGCAGCAGCACTGTCATGCCGGCCAGCGCCAGCACCGCGTAGACCAGGTCGCCGACACAGGTGCCCAGGCCCAGGGCAAACCCTTGGAAATAGCCGCGCTGCATGGCCAGGGTGATCATTGCAATGTTGGCCACGCCGATATCCAGGCACAGCGAAAGGCTCAGTAGAAAGCCGCTGGAGAACTCCATTTTTTTATCCTGTTGCTGTCAGTGCCGGGGAAAAAAGTTGCTGGGTGCCTCTGGACAAGCGGCCATCGGCGCCCTTATCGTGCGCCCAGACCACCGCAGTGGTCAGCGTCGCTCGGACGGTTCCGGGCGCTCACGTTATCAGAGGCAACAATGGCAGACCAAGGTTCGCCGCGCCGCTTTGCGCGCATAGATCGACTCCCCCCTTACGTATTCAATATCACTGCCGAGCTGAAGATGGCCGCCCGTCGTCGTGGCGAAGACATCATCGACTTGAGCATGGGCAACCCCGACGGCCCGACTCCGCCCCACATCGTCGACAAACTGGTCACCGTCGCCCAGCGCGAAGACACCCACGGCTACTCCACGTCCAAAGGCATTCCGCGCCTGCGCCGGGCCATTTCCCGCTGGTACAAGGATCGCTACGAGGTCGACATCGACCCGGAACACGAAGCCATCGTCACCATCGGTTCCAAGGAAGGCCTGGCGCACCTGATGCTCGCCACCCTGGACCAGGGCGACACCGTGCTGGTGCCCAATCCGAGCTACCCGATCCACATCTACGGTGCCGTGATTGCCGGTGCCCAGGTGCGTTCGGTGCCGCTGATTCCGGGCGTGGACTTCTTTGCGGAGCTGGAACGGGCCATTCGTGGCTCAATCCCGAAACCGAAGATGATGATCCTCGGTTTCCCGTCCAACCCGACCGCGCAGTGCGTGGAGCTGGACTTCTTCGAGCGGGTGATCGCCCTCGCCAAGCAGTACGACGTCCTCGTCGTGCACGACCTGGCCTACGCCGACATCGTCTACGACGGCTGGAAAGCCCCGTCGATCATGCAGGTGCCGGGTGCCAAGGACATTGCCGTGGAATTTTTCACCCTGTCCAAGAGCTACAACATGGCCGGCTGGCGGATCGGCTTCATGGTCGGCAACCCGGAACTGGTCAACGCGCTGGCGCGGATCAAGAGCTACCACGACTACGGCACCTTCACCCCGCTGCAAGTGGCTGCTATCGCTGCACTGGAAGGCGACCAGCAGTGCGTCAAGGACATCGCCGAGCAATACCGGCAACGCCGCAACGTGCTGGTCAAGGGCCTGCATGAACTGGGCTGGATGGTCGAGAACCCGAAAGCCTCGATGTATGTCTGGGCCAAGATCCCCGAAGCCTATGCCCACCTGGGCTCGCTGGAGTTCGCCAAGAAGCTGCTGGCCGAGGCCAAGGTGTGTGTGTCGCCCGGGGTGGGTTTTGGAGAGTACGGCGACGACCACGTGCGCTTCGCCCTGATCGAGAACCAGGACCGGATTCGCCAGGCGGTACGGGGGATTCGCGGGATGTTTCGCGCGGATGGGTTAGTCACCAAGTAAAACGATCACTCACAAAAAAACCGCATCGCTGCGGTTTTTTTGTGTCTGGCGAAACGCTTAGACGAACAGCGACAACAGCAGGATGAAGCCCAGCGCTACGATGGACAGAATGGTCTCCATCGCGGTCCAGGTCTTGAAGGTTTCCGCCACGGTCATGTTGAAGTACTGCTTGACCAGCCAGAAGCCCGCGTCATTGACGTGGGACAGGATCAGCGAGCCAGCACCGGTGGCCAGCACCAGCAGCTCACGGTTGACCCCTGGAATCATCCCCACCACCGGCACCACGATGCCCGCACCGGTAATGGTTGCGACGGTGGCCGAACCGGTGGCGATACGAATCACCGCCGCCACCAGCCAGGCCAGCAGGATCGGCGAGATCTGGGCGCTCACGGCCATATGACCGATCACATCACCGACACCACTGGTCACCAGCATCTGCTTGAAGCCACCACCGGCACCGATGATCAGAATGATCGCGGCGGTCGGCGCGAGGCTGGCATCCAGCAGCTTGAGGATGCGCTTGGAGTCGATACCCTGGCGATGGCCGAAGGTGTACAGCGACAGCAGCAACGCCAACAGCAGCGCCGAGATCGGGTGACCGATCATGTCCATCCAGGTACGGAAGAAGTTGCCGTCCGGCAGGGCGACGTCGGCGAAGGTCTTGAGCAGCATCAGGAACACCGGCAACAGCACGGTGAACAGGGTAATGCTGAAGCTTGGCAGGCTGGCCGAATCCGGTTCGCGGGCCAGTTGATCCACCAGTTCCTGGTTAGGGTGACCGGGGATGTACTTGGCGATGAACGTACCGTAGATCGGACCGGCAATGATCGCCGTCGGCAGGGCCACGATCAGGCCGTACAGAATGGTTTTACCGATGTCGGCGCCAAATACCCCGATGGCCAGCAACGGCCCCGGGTGCGGCGGCACCAGGCCGTGCACCGCCGACAGACCGGCCAGCAGCGGGATACCGATCTTGATGATCGACACGCCTGTGCGCCGGGCCACGATGAACACCAGCGGGATCAGCAGCACGAAGCCGATTTCGAAGAACAGCGGGATGCCCACCAGGAAGGCGGCAAACATCATCGCCCACTGCACCCGCTCTTTACCGAACGAGCGGATCAGGGTCTGGGCGATCTGGTCGGCCCCGCCCGATTCGGCCATCATTTTGCCGAGCATGGTGCCCAGCGCCAGGATGATGCCGACAAACCCCAGTACCCCGCCAAAGCCGTCCTGGAACGCCTTGATGATGGTGCCGATCGGCATGCCCGATGTCAGGCCGAGGAACGCCGCGGCGATGATCAGCGCAATGAAGGGGTGGAACTTGAACTTGGTGATCAGGACAATCAAGCCGATCACCGTGACCACTGCATCAAGCAGCAGGAACGAGTCGTGGGACATGCCGAACATTAGGGGTGACTCCTGGTTGTTGTTGTTATTGAAGCGGGTAATTCGAAAGCCATCAGGACAGCGCTACCTTTGAAAACAAAACTCATGAGGCGAGCTTCAGGCCGTGCCCAAGCCACCAATGGTGGGCTTGCGCGGCCAATTGCTCGACGCTGTGGGTCGAAGCATCCAGCGCCAGGGTCAGCGCTTCCCCGACCGGGGACTCGAGCGTGGCGAACTGGCTGTCGATCAGGGTCGACGGCATGAAGTGGTCCGGACGATGGGACACCCGATCGGCGGCCACTTCCCGGGTCAGCTCCAGGAACACGAAACCCAGGCCCGGCAAGGCGCTACGCAAGCGCTCGCGATAACTGAGCTTGAGCGCCGAACAGGTCAGCACCGGGCGCTGGCCCGTGGCGTCCACGCGACGTAACTCGGCGCACAGGCTGTCGAGCCAGCCGGCACGGTCGTCGTCGTTCAAGGGAATACCGGCACTCATCTTTTCGATGTTGGCCGCAGGATGAAAGCTGTCGCCTTCGATGCCGGTCGCGCCGCTGAGCTGGCACAAGGCCTCGCTGACGCTGGACTTGCCGCAGCCGGCCACGCCCATGATAACCAGGGCGGAGATTGGTTGACTCATGTAACACCTCAGCGCGAAGACAGCGCTACCTTTGCTCATTGAGACTCTAGTGCAAACGCAGCCATTGCCGACGTCTTCTTGTCATTTTTATGGGTTGCCGCACGTTCTTGCCCAACGCCGAATAGCAGGGATCAGGCAACCCCCGCTCATTCATTTGCAGCCGCATCGAGACAGCGCTACCTTAGTGCCTTGAATTTTGTTTGGCAAGCCGCCCGATGACCTCCATTAAAAACGATAAGAATCCCCGCACCACTGGTCGCCCTACCCTCAATGAAGTTGCCCGCCTGGCGGGGGTCAGCCCGATCACCGCGTCCCGCGCCTTGCGTGGGGTGAGTACGGTGGCCACCGAACTGGTGGAAAAGGTCCAGCAGGCCGCCCTCGAACTCAATTATGTGGTCAACCCGGCCGCTCGTGCGCTGGCCTCGGCCCAGAGCCATTCGGTGGTGGTGCTGGTGCCGTCGCTGTCGAACCTGCTGTTTATCGACACCCTGGAAGCCATTCACCAGGTGCTGCGCCCCAAGGGCTTCGAAGTGCTGATCGGCAACTTCCACTACTCCCGTGACGAAGAAGAAAACCTGCTGCGCAACTACATGGCCTATCAGCCACGTGGTCTGCTGCTGACCGGCTTTGACCGCACCGAAAGTTCGCGGCGGATGATCGAGGCCAGCAACATTCCCTGCGTGTACATGATGGAACTGGACAGCGCTGCCGGGGTGAACTGTGTCGGTTTCTCCCAACTCAGCGCCGGCGAAACGGCCGCTGAGCACTTGCTGTCCCGGGGCCGCAAGCGCCTGGCGTACATCGGTGCGCAACTGGATCAGCGCACCTTGCTGCGCGGTGAAGGGTTCCGTCGGGCCTTGCAGAAGGCCGGTCGCTACGACCCGGCCCTGGAAGTGCTGACCCCGCGCGCGTCATCCGTGGGCCTGGGCGGCGAGTTGTTCCTGCAACTGCTGGCGGCCCATCCGGAGGTCGACGGGATCTTTTTCGGCAACGACGACCTGGCCCAGGGCGCATTGCTCGAAGCCCTGCGCCATGGCATCCAGATTCCCCAGCAGGTGGCGATTCTCGGTTTCAACGACTTGCCGATGTCCGAGCACATGGTGCCGCGCTTGAGCAGCATCTATACCCCCCGCGAGGCCATTGGTCGGCGCGCGGCGGAACAGATGCTGACATTGATGGCGGGCAACAAGGTGGCGCGGCCGGTGGAAGACATGGGCTTTGAACTGAAAATCCGCGAAAGCAGCTGATTCAGGCCGACCTTACGTCGGCTGGCCGAGGAGATCGACCAGGGCCAATGCGCCCTTTTGCAGCGGCTGGCTCTTGAGCCATACCGCATGCACCGGCAACACCAGGCCGTTTTCGATGTTGCGGAAATTCAGCCGTTTCAAGCGCCCTGAATCCAGGCGCGCTTGCACCACCGACAGGGGGAAATTACCCCAGCCCAACCCCGCCTCGACCATCTCCAGTGCTGTTTCCAGGTTGTCGGTGCGCCAGCAGGATTCGGCCACCAGCGGCCGGGTCTCGCTGATCGGCAGATCGCGGCTGGCGACAACGATCTGCCGCACGTGCACCAGGTCTTCGAGAAACAGATCCTGCCCCTGCAGCAACGGACTGTCCGCCGCCAGGGTGGCGATCATTCGCTCACTGCCGACGAACTGAAAACGCTCCAGCACATTCATGCTCAGCCCGGCAAACGCCAGGCACAGGCTGACGCGCCCGCTGTGCAGCATCGCCAGCACGTCATCCTGCGGCGCCGTCAGCACTTCGATGTCGAGCAACGGGTGGTGCTCGGCAAGCACCTTGATTGCCGCCAGCAAGCGGCGCCGGTCTATATCCGCGACCACGCCAATCGACAGCTTGCTTTCCAGCCCCAGCGACAACTGCACCGCGTGCACCTGCAACTGTTTGAGCTGCTCGGCAATCAGCCGCGCATGGGGCACCAGTGAGTTGGCCATGGCAGTGGGTTGGGGTTCGCGGTGACTGCGGTCGAACAACGGATAACCGAGCTCCGCCTCCAGGTTGGCAATGCCCATGCTCACCGCCGAAGGCACCCTGCCCAGGGCTCGGGCAGCCGCGGAAAATGAGCCGCGCTCAATCACGGCAAGAAACAGTTCGATGCTGTCGCTGTTGAAATTCACGGAATCAACCTATCAATAAAACTGAAAGTTACTGACTTTTTCTGTCACCTCCATTGAAGCTATCTTTCGCCGCCTGCGCCAGCCCCCCTGGCCATCAAGCACTGGAAAAGAGGCAAACTCATGCAAGGCGTCAAACGCAAACTGGTCTACGTATCGCTCTACGAGGTGATCGGCATGACCTTCTCCGCCCTCGGCCTGGCCTTGCTGTCCGGCACTTCGCCAGGCAGCACCGGGCCGCTGGCGGTGATCATCACCAGCATCGCGGTGAGTTGGAATTTCATCTACACCTCGTTGTTCGAGCGCTGGGAGAGCCGCCAGGCATCACGCACCCGCACCGTCAAGCGACGCATCGCCCACGCTGTCGGGTTTCAACTGACGTTGATCGTGTTCCTGATCCCGTTGATTGCCTGGTGGATGCACATCAGCCTGGTGCAGGCCTTCCTGCTGGACCTGGCGCTGATCCTCTTCATCCCCTGCTACACCTTTGCGTTCAACTGGCTGTTCGACCGCACCTTCGGTTTGCCAGCCTCGGCATTGCCCGACCCGGCCTGAAGCCAAAGGCGCGGACAAGGCTGCCGAACACGTGCGCAGCCTTCGCCTCCCACCCGTCAGTGCAACTGCAGGGTTTCATTGAACTGGCTGATGGCATCCACCACATGCCGTGACCCCTGCTGAATCTCCAGGATCACCTCGCCCGCCTCATTGGCCAACTCCACCCCCAGTCCGGTGCGGCTCAAACTCGACTGCATGCTCGAAACCGCGCTCAACGACAGGTCGTGGTTCTTGCGTACCACGTCGACAATTTCCAAGGTTGCCTTGCTGGTGCGCGCCGCAAGGCTGCGCACCTCGTCGGCCACCACGGCAAAACCGCGTCCATGCTCCCCGGCCCGCGCGGCTTCAATGGCGGCGTTGAGGGCCAGCAGGTTGGTCTGGTCGGCAATCCCGCGAATGGTCTGCACAATGGTGCCGATGATGTCGGACTGCTTGCTGACCGCATCGATGCTCAGCGCAGCCTGGTTCAGGTCCTGGGAGATCTGCTCGATGATCTGCACCGTCTGCTGCACCACCTGCGAGCCCTTCTGGGCACAGGCATCATTTTGCACCGAGGTCGAATGAGCGGCTTCGGCGGCCGATTGCAGGGTGGTCACCTGCTGGGTGATGTCGCTGGCAAACTTGACCACTTTGTACAGCCGGCCCTTGGCGTCGAAGATCGGGTTGTAGGAAGCTTCCAGGAATACGATACGCCCGAACTTGTCGACCCGTTCGAAGCGGTGGGAGTGATATTCGCCACGGTTGAGCGAGGCCCAGAATGCCTTGTAGCTCGCCGACTCGCTTTCCGCGCGGTGACAGAACAGGCTGTGATGCTGGCCCACCACTTCGCCCGCGGAGTAATGCATGGTCTGCAGGAAGTTGTCGTTGGCGCTGATGACCCTGCCGTCAGGGGAGAACTCGATCACCGCCATCGCCCGGCCCAGGGCGTTTACCAGGGCCTGGTTCTCATGTTCCTTGATGACCCGGGCGGTGATGTCCGTGGCCACCTTGATCACGCTGTGCACCTGCCGGTCGGCACCGATCACCGGCATGTAGCTGGCTTCGAGCCAGACCTCCTGGCCCTTCTTGTTCAGGCGCTGGAAGGTCCCACTGCTGGGTTCGCCGCGCTCCAGCTCACGCCAGAAGCGTTGGTACTCCTCGCTCTTGGCGTAATCGCCTTCGCAAAAGATCCGATGGTGCTTGCCGCGTATTTCTTCAAGGGAGTACCCCACCGCCTTGCAGAAGTTTTCATTGGCATCGAGGATCACCCCGGCAGGGTCGAACTCGATCATCGCCATCGAGCGACTGACCGCCGCCAGCTTGGCGTTGGCCTCGCTCAAGGCACAACTGAATCGTTGGATTTCGAGCAGATCAGACTTGTGATGTAGGTTAAACATGGTCGTATCACCCTAAGCGCGGTCTTTTGATAGATGAAAGTACTTCGGTCTTTCAACGGATCCACCACAACGTTCCATGGAACAGGTACACGCCTCCCTCCAGCGCAAGGACAGATAAGGTGATAAATGAGGTTTAATCGCAGAGTCCGCCGGGTAACGTTCTAGTCCGGACATCCTTGATCAGGAATATCAGTGCTGAGCATAGACAGGCTCTGCACGGATGCAAGGCCATTAATAAGCCACCACTGAGGACAAAATCGGTTCAGCACACGCCAGGCACTCGGATCAATGCAGGACACTCTGGCAGCGAGGGGTGACGGGCGTAGAACTGGATACGGAGCCCGATTGCCGGGCTCCGTCGAGAAGGGTCTGACTAGTGGCCGAATATGCCGACCTTCTTGGCTTTCTTGTCGGCGCGTTTTTCATCGGCGCTTTTTGCCGGTTTTTTCTTCGCTGCTTTTTTTGAATCCATGCCTTTGGCCATGATACTGACTCCACTCATACGGGATGTGAGTTCAGGTATACACCTATCGCGGCGCGCACGTTCTTTTATAATCCACCGCTTTGCAGATCGACGACCTCTTTGATGCCCCACACCCAGTACACACAGCTAGATGACGCGCTGTGGCCCTTGATGAACAAGTTCTACCGTCGCCATCAATCATCGATGAAAGCGGTACGGGACGCACAATTGTGGGTCGGTAAACGCGATGAGATAGTCGCCGGCCTGTGTTTGCGGCCCATGGCCGAAGGGCTCTGGCTGACGGGACTGCTGGTTGATCCGGCCTGTCGCGGCCAGGGCGTGGCAGCGGCGTTGATGGCCCACGCGCTGGCAACGGTCACCCAGCCGGTGTGGCTGTTGTGCCACCCGGACCTGCGTGAGTTCTATCAGGGCAATGGCTTCAGCGCCGGCCCGCAACTGCCCTACGCGCTGGCCGAGCGCCTGCTGCGCTATAGCCGCAGCAAGCCGATGATTGCCATGGGGCGTGGCTGATCGGGATCACTCGTCCCGCGCTGGGTCGAGACTCGGGGCACATCACGTCGATAAAGCCAAACTTGGTAAAGTCGCTGATCCGCGACGGGTACAGTCGGCCGATCAGGTGATCACATTCGTGCTGCACCACGCGAGCATGAAACCCCGAGGCAATACGCACGATCGGCTCGCCCTTGGGATCGACGCCCTCATAACGAATGTGCTCGTAGCGCTGCACCGCACCCCGCAACCCGGGCACTGACAGACACCCTTCGAAGCCCTCCTCCAGGGTGGGCGCCAGCGGGGTGATCAGCGGGTTGATCAGGATGGTCTGCGGCACGGCTTCCGCGTCGGGGTAACGCTCGCTGTGTTCAAAGCCGAAGATCACCAGTTGCAGGTCGACGCCAATCTGCGGCGCGGCCAGGCCGACCCCGCCGACGCTTTCCATGGTCTGGAACATGTCGTCGATCAACTGCCACAGTTCGGGGCTGTCGAACATCTGCGCCGGGACTGGTGGGGCAACACGCAGCAGGCGCGGATCGCCCATTTTGAGAATTTCACGGATCATGGTCAGGCTTCGTCAGTGGTCGGCTTGAGCGAGTGGTCCCGTCCCAGTCCCGAAACGTGGTGTTTATGTGCGTGGTCGTGCTCGCCCGGAACCTTTTCGCCGGGGTCCTTGCCTTCACTCGACATGTGTTCGATCACCGCATTCATCTCCGCTCCCAGCAACAGCACCGCAGCGGAAATATAGAAGTACAGCAACAGCACGATGATCGCGCCGATACTGCCATACATAGCGTTGTAGTTGGCGAAGGTTTTCACGTAGAAACCAAACCCCAGGGACGCGATGATCCACACCACCACGGCCAGCACCGAGCCTGGGGTGATGAAGCGGAACTCCTGCTTCACGTCCGGCATCACGTAGTAGATCAGGGCCACCGCAATCATCAGCAGAATCACGATCACCGGCCAGCGCAAAATGGTCCAGACCGTGACGATGAACTCCTGCATGCCAATCTGCGAGGCGATCCATTCCATCACCTGCGGGCCCAGCACCATCAGGGCCGCCGCCACCAACAGCATGCCGGCGATTCCGACGGTGTAGAAAATCGACAGCGGGAAGCGCTTCCAGATCGGCCGGCCTTCGACCACGTCGTAGGCGGCGTTCATCGCGCTCATCATCAGCCGCACGCCAGCCGAGGCGGTCCACAGGGCGATGACGATACCCACCGAGAGCAACCCGCCCTTGGATTGCTGCAACTGGTCAATCACCGGGTTCACTTGCTCCAGAGCCTGGGGCGGCAACACCAGTTCCGATTGCAGGCGCAACCAGGAGAAGAAGTCCGGCAAGTGCAGGAACCCGATCAGGGCGATCAGGAACAGGATGAAAGGAAACAGCGAGAACAGCATCTGATAGGCCAGCGCCGAAGCATAGGTCGACATCTCGTCGTCGACGAATTCGGTGACCGTGCGCATCATCACGCGATGCAGGGGCAAGCCTTTCAAATCCGGGAAAATCATAGCGTCTCCTTTCGCCGCAATCAGGTTGTAGTCGGGGGCGACTCAGGGGCCGTTTTCTACAACAAGGTAACCTGTTTGGCGACCTTGAAACAATTTCCACGCATTGCTTAACCATAGTCGACAAAAAAACGGCCATCCGCGGATGGCCGTCTCCCGACCTTGCGGCAATCAGGCCTTGTCGATCGTTTTCTTGACCGCATCCTTGGCATTGCCGAGCGCTTGCTGGGCTTCGCCTTTCTTTTCCTGGATCTTGCCTTCGGTCTGCAGTTTTGGATTGTCGGTGGCTTTACCGACACCCTGCTTGATGTTGCCGACAGCCTCGTTGGCCAAGCCTTTCACTTTATCGCCCGTACTGCTCATGGTCTTTCTCCTGTGAACATTCAAAGGTCAGTGTCGTTACGTAGAGGTTGACCGGCGGGTGTGTGGCGGAGTTTCATTTATTTTCACTGCATCATTTCATCGCCAGATGCAGGTTGGGCTTTATGTTTGTGGGCTTTGCCGGGAGAATGCGCAACGTATTCAGGCCTTGGCGCTGAACGTCCAATCCCGTAGGAACGTTATGAAACTCGATAAAAAGCAGGCCATTGCCCGCAGAAACCAGGAACTGGGTGGTGCCGTGCTTGGCGTCAACAACTGCCACTTCGCCGAACTGAACCGCAACCGCAACATCTGGTGGTTCGATATCCCGGTGGCCCGTCTGGCCGTTGGTCAGTACGAGTGGATTCACCTGCTGATGCACACCCCGGACACCGACCAGTTGCTGCACCTGAAAGTGCCGACCGTGTTCCTGCGGGAAAAACTCGAAGGCCTGGTGGTGCGCAACGAAGGCAAGCGCAAGGCAGCCTTGAGCCTGGAGCTGAGCGCCGACAAGGACTCCTTCCTGCAGGACATGCGCCCGGCCGGCACCCATGTGAATTTTGCGCCGTTCCAGCAGTAACGCTTCGCGCATAAAAAACCCCGCATCGGCGGGGTTTTTTATGGGTCAGGCGCTGACCTTCTTCAAACCGAGCTTCTTCAGCTCTTCATCCCGCAGTTCACGACGCAGGATCTTACCGACGTTGGTGGTCGGCAGCGCATCGCGGAACTCGACAGCCTTGGGCACCTTGTAGCCCGTGACGTTGGCGCGCATGTGCGTCATCACCTGTTCTTTGGTCAAGGTCACGCCCGGTTTGGCGACGATGAAAATCTTGATCGCCTCGCCCGATTTTTCGTCCGGCACGCCAATGGCCGCGCACTGCAGCACGCCTGGCAGAGTGGCCAGCACGTCTTCCAGTTCGTTCGGGTAGACGTTGAAACCGGAGACCAGAATCATGTCCTTCTTGCGGTCGACAATGCGCATGTAGCCATCCGGCTGGATCAGCGCGATGTCACCGGTCTTCAACCAGCCTTCGCTGTCGAGCATTTCATCGGTGGCTTCCTGGCGCTGCCAGTAGCCCTTCATCACCTGTGGCCCCTTCACGCAGAGCTCGCCGATTTCGCCCAGCGGCTGCTCGACGCCCTCGTCATTGATGACCTTGCACAGGGTCGAAGGCACCGGAATCCCGATGGTGCCGATCTGGATGTTCTGGATCGGGTTGACCGTGGCCACCGGACTGGTCTCGGTCATGCCGTAACCTTCGCAGATCGGGCAACCGGTGACTTCTTTCCAGCGTTCGGCGGCGGCCAGTTGCAGGGCCATACCACCCGACAGGGTGATCTTGAGCGCCGAGAAGTCCAGCTTGCGGAAGGCTTCGTTGTTGCACAGCGCGACAAACAAGGTGTTCAAGCCGACAAACCCGCTGAACTTCCACTTCGACAGTTCCTTGACCATCGCCGGCAGGTCGCGCGGGTTGCTGATCAGGATGTTGTGGTTGCCGATCAGCATCATTGCCATGCAATGAAAGGTGAAGGCATAGATGTGGTACAGCGGCAGCGGAGTAATCAGGATCTCGCAGCCTTCGTGCAGGTTGGAGCCCATCAGCGCCTTGCACTGCAGCATGTTCGCCACCAGGTTGCGGTGGGTCAACATCGCGCCCTTGGCCACACCGGTGGTGCCGCCGGTGTACTGCAGTACGGCGACGTCGCTGCTGGCCGGGTTCGCCTCGGTCACCGGTTGCCCCTGGCCTTTGCTCAGCACGTCATTGAACTTGATGGCCTTGGGCAGGTTGAACGCCGGCACCATCTTCTTCACGTACTTGATCACGCTGTTGATCAACAGGCGCTTGAGCGGCGGCAGCAGGTCCGCCACTTCGGTGACGATCACATGCTTGACGCCGGTCTTGGGCACCACGGCCTCGGCCAGGTGCGCCATGTTCGCCAGGCAGACCAGGGCCTTGGCCCCGGAATCGTTGAATTGGTGTTCCATTTCCCGCGCGGTGTACAGCGGGTTGGTGTTGACCACGATCAAGCCGGCGCGGATGGCACCAAACACGGCGATCGGGTATTGCAGCAGATTCGGCAACTGTACGGCGATTCGATCACCGGGCTGCAAATCGGTATGCTGTTGCAGGTAAGCGGCAAATGCCCCGGACAGTTCATATAGCTCACCATAGGTGAGTGTCTTGCCGAGGTTGCTAAAAGCCGGTTTGTTGGCGAAGCGTTGGCAGGATTGTTTCAACACTGCCTGAATATTCGGATACTCGTCTGGATTGATATCGGCAGCAATCCCAGCTGGGTACTTATCCTTCCAAAAGTCTTCGATCATGGAAGCCCACTCCTCAGCAACGCGAATTCTTCACCGCATTTGATGCGATTATTATTGGTGTGTGTTTTTGGTGAATCTGGCTTTTACTCAAGGCCGAGAAGTCACAAAGCGCGCCGAGAGTAGCAGCTTTGCCAAGGGCCTACTAGAGCCAAACGAAGGCTCTACGGTCACGATTATGACTCAAGACCAATCAATGGTCATTTTTAGAGTAAAAATTCTATACCCCGTGAAAGCCCCGTATTACAGGGCTCCGCACGCTTCGAAAGGGACAAAAAAAGGAGCGCCCCAACTCGGGCGCCCCTTTTTGCTGCTGCGTCACTAACAATTCATTACGCGATATCGCGCAGCTCCCGACGCAGGATCTTGCCCACGGGTGTCATCGGCAACGAGTCTCGCAGCACGATGTGCTTGGGCACCTTGTAGGCGGTGAAGTTCTCTTTGCAATAAGCCTTGAGCTCTTCCAGGCTGACCCCGGCTTCACGCGCCACTACAAACAGCTTCACCGCCTCCCCGGAACGCTCGTCCGGCACGCCGATCACTGCGCAATTGGCAACTTTGGGGTGGGCCATGACCACGTCTTCGATCTCGTTGGGGTACACGTTGAAACCCGAGACGATGATCATGTCTTTCTTGCGATCGACGATGCGCACAAAACCATCCGGATCAATCACCGCAATGTCGCCAGACTTGAACCAACCCTCGGCATCCAGCACCTCGGCGGTGGCTTCGGCTTTCTGCCAGTAGCCCTTCATGATCTGCGGGCCCTTGATGCACAGCTCGCCGCGCTCACCCATGGCCTGCTCGACACCCTCGTCATTGATCACCTTCAGCGTGGTGCCCGGTACCGGCATGCCCACGGTGCCGATGCGCGACAGGTCGCCATAGGGGTTGGTGCAGGCCACCGGCGACGTCTCGGTCAGGCCGTAGCCTTCGGTGATCCGGCAACCGGTGAGCTTTTCCCAGCGCTCGGCGGTGGCCTTGACCAGTGCCGTGCCGCCGGAGTTGGTCAGCTTCAGGCTGGAGAAATCCAGGGTCTTGAAGTCCGGGTGATCCATCAACGCGACGAACAGGGTGTTGAGCCCCAGCAAGGCCGAGAAGCGCCAGTTCTTCAGTTCCTTGATAAAGCCGGCGATGTCCCGTGGGTTGGTGATCAGCACGTTATGGTTACCGGTGACCATCATGCACATGCAGTTCGCTGTGAAGGCATAGATGTGGTACAGCGGCAGCGGCGCGATCATCACTTCCTGACCTTCGCGCAACAACGGTTGTCCGTCGCGACCGAACTGGCCCAGGCAGGCACGGGCCTGCTGCATGTTGGCGACCAGGTTGCCGTGGGTCAGCATCGCGCCCTTGGCCAGGCCCGTGGTGCCGCCGGTGTATTGCAGCACCGCGACGTCATCGAGGCCGACCTTGAGCGGCTTGATGCTCTGCCCGCGGCCCATGCGCAAGGCACTTTTGAAGGAGATCGCCTGGGGCAGCTTATAGGCCGGGACCATCTTCTTGACCTTGTCCACCAGGGTATTGACCAGCCAGCCCTTGGCGGTGGGCATCAGGTCGCCCATCTTCGCTTCGATCAGGTACTGGATCTCGGTGTCGGGCAGCACCTCCTGGACTTTCTGCCCGAACATGTTCAGGTACACCAGCGCCCGGGCACCGGAGTCCTTGAACTGGTGGCGCATCTCGCGCGCGGTATACAGCGGGTTGGTGTTGACCACGATCAGGCCGGCGCGCAAGGCACCAAACACAGCAATCGGGTAATGCAGGACGTTGGGCATCTGCACCGCGATGCGATCGCCGGGCACCAGGTCAGTCTGGCTCTGCAGGAAGCCGGCGAACGCCGCACTGTAGCGTTCGAGGTCAGCGTAGGTCAGGGTCACGCCCATGTTGCTGAACGCGGGACGGTCGGCGAATTTCTTGCAGGAACGTTCGAACACCTCGATCACCGACTGATAGGCACCCAGATCAATATCATTGGGTACGCCGGCCGGGCGTTTATCATTCCAGAAATCAGCTTGCATTATTATTGTCCTCTATACCTGAGCCAATCCGGGCCGCCTGAGCGGAGCTTCTGGGACACTAGCAGTTATGGCGAATCAGGCAAATATCAGCACCAGCGTCATTGATCGCGTGAATCTTGCTGCCAAGGGCTTTGCGCATTCCCCGTCCCCGGGTGGTTGCGCTATACAATGCAGCGACCCCGTGCAAAGGAATCGCCATGATCCACGATACGTTCTGGTTGACCGCGAACGACCACAGCCAACTGTTCGTCAACCAGTGGTTGCCGGAAGGTACGCTCAAGGCGGTGATCCTGGTGTCCCACGGGATGGCGGAACATAGCGCACGCTACGCACGCCTGGCCGAACAATTGTGTAACCAGGGGTACGGCGTCTACGCCCTGGACCAGCGCGGCCACGGCCAGACCGCCACCCACGGGGTCCTGGGGCACTACGCCGACGACGATGGCTGGTGCAAAGTGGTGGGCGACCTGGCCAGCCTCAACCAGCACATCGGCCAACAGCACCCTGGCCTGCCCATTGTGCTGCTGGGCCACAGCATGGGCAGCTACATCGCCCAGGCGTACCTGCTGCACCACAGCGCCAGCCTGCATGGCGCGGTCCTCAGCGGCTCGAATTTCCAACCGGTGGCGCTCTACCGCGCAGCACGCCTGATCGCCCGCTTCGAACGCTGGCGCCAGGGCCCGACCGGGCGCAGTGCGTTGCTGGAATGGTTGACCTTCGGCTCGTTCAACAAGGCGTTCAAGCCCAATCGCACCACCTTCGACTGGCTCAGCCGCGACCCCGATGAAGTCGACAAATATGCCCACGACCCGCTCTGCGGCTTTCGCTGCACCAATCAGCTGTGGATCGACATGCTGGGCGGCTTGCAGCAAATCAGCAAAGCGTCCAATCTCGCCCAGATCGATCCGGGCCTGCCATTGTTGGTGATCGGCGGCGAATGTGATCCGGTGAGTGAGGGCAAGCGTCTCACCTCTTTGGCCGAGGCCCTGCGCCGCGCCGGCAGCCAGTGCCTGGAACTGAAGATCTACCCCCAGGCCCGGCACGAACTGTTCAATGAGAGCAACCGCGATGAAGTGACTGCGGACCTGCTCACCTGGCTGGCCGGGGCCTTGAGCCATCGCCGGCCGACCAGGACCGAATGACCTTCGGTATTTTTTCACTTAACTCGTCACAGGATCCAAGACACATGACCCAGGTTACCAACACGCCGTACGAAGCCCTCGAAGTCGGCCAGACCGCCAGCTACAGCAAGACCGTGGAAGAGCGCGACATCCAGCTGTTCGCGGCGATGTCCGGTGACCACAACCCGGTGCACCTGGACCCTGAATTCGCGGCCGCCAGCATGTTCAAGGAACGCATCGCCCACGGCATGTTCAGTGGTGCGCTGATCAGCGCCGCGGTCGCCTGCGAGCTGCCTGGGCCGGGCACCATCTACCTCGGTCAACAAATGAGCTTCCAGAAGCCGGTGAAGATCGGCGACACCCTGACCGTGCGCCTGGAAATCCTCGAAAAACTGCCCAAGTTCCGCGTGCGTATCGCCACTCGTGTGTTCAACCAGCGCGATGAACTGGTGGTAGACGGCGAGGCCGAAATCCTCGCCCCGCGCAAGCAGCAGACCGTGACCCTGCCGACCCTGCCTGCTATCAGCATCGGCTGATGTCCCGTCGCACCCAACGCTGACACCCACAACGGTGTCCGCGTGACGGAGATCCGCGACCCCAGGAGAAATCCGCAGCCCGATAAGGCCTGCGGATTTTTTTTGTCCATGACAGTCACGTCCGACAGCCCATGACACTGACTCATGTAGGAGCGCTCTGGATTGTCAGCGCCCTATTGAGGTACCAAATCCCGCCTGCATAGAGTGGCGCCCACCGCGAACGCCCCACCTGAAACAGCGTTTGCCGCTCTCAGGAGTCCCCATGCCCCGCCAAAGCGACCTGCGCTTCACCTTCGAGCCCCTGCAAGGCGATGCCTTCGACGTGGTCTCGTTCACGCTCGAAGAAGGCCTGTCCCAGCCCTTCAAGCTGGAGCTGGAGCTGGCCAGCCACGACCCGGCCATCGACTTCAACCGGGTCCTCGACCTGTCCGCAGTGTTCACCCTCTGGCGCGGCGCCACCCCGGTGCGCCATGTCCACGGCCTGGTCAGCCTGTTCCGCCAGGGTGACACCGGCTTTCGGCGCACCCGCTACAGTGCCGTGGTCGAGCCGACCCTGGCGCGTGCCGGCCTGCGCTCCAACTGGCGGATTTTCCAGGGCCAGACCGTGCCCCAGATCATCCAGACAGTGCTCGCCGGGCAACCCCTGAACGATCTGCAGAGCACCCTCTGCTTCGAACACCAACCCCGCGAATACTGCGTCCAGGCCGGCGAAACCGACCTCGACTTCATCAGCCGCCTGGCCGCCGAAGAAGGCCTGCTCTACCGCTTCGAACATCGCACCGACGGCCACACCCTGCTGCTGACCGACCGCGTCGGCGGCCTGGGCACCATCGGCACCCATCAACACTGCCCGGTGATCTACCAGCCCATGGCCGGCGGCGATTCCCCGGAACCGGCCCTGCAGCGCTTCCACTACACCGAGCAGGTGCGCACCGCCCGCCAGGTCCAGCGCGACTACACCTTCACCCACCCGCGCTATGCCCAACAGCACAGTGCCGACGGCGGCCTGGCCCTGAAAAACCAGCACAAGGACTACGAACGCTACGACTACCCCGGCCGCTACAAACGCGACATCGCCGGCCAACCCTTCACCAAGACCCGCCTGGCGGCCCTGCGCAGCGACGCGCAGATGGCCCACCTCGAAGGCGACGACGCGCGCCTGCAACCCGGCCTGGCCTTCGACCTCAGCGAGCACCCGCGCGAAGACTTCAACGACCGCTGGCGCAGCATCGCCCTCACGCACACCGGCCGCCAGCACAGCAGCCTGGAAGAAGAAGCCTTCGCCAGCGACAGCGGCACCTTCTACGCCATGCAAGCCAGCGCCATCCGCTGGAACGCCGAATGGAAAGCCCCGCTGCGGGCCAAACCCTGCATCGACGGCCCGCAAATCGCCACCGTGGTCGGCCCGCCGGGCGAGGAGATCTACTGCGACAAATGGGGCCGGGTCAAAGTCAGCTTCCCCTGGGACCGCGACAGCCAGCACAACGACCACAGCTCCTGCTGGATCCGCGTCGCCCAAGGCTGGGCCGGCGCCACCTGGGGCGCAATGGCCATCCCGCGCATCGGCCAGGAGCTGATCATCAGCTACCTGGACGGCGACCCCGACCAACCCATCGCCACCGGCCGCGCCTACCGCGAAACCAACCTGCCGCCCTATGAGCTGCCAAAACACAAGACGCGCATGACCATCAAGAGCCGAAGCCACAAGGGCCGGGGGTTCAATGAACTGCGGTTTGAGGATGAGCTGGGGCAGGAAGAGGTTTACGTGCATGCCGAACGGGATAAGAACGTTCATATCAAGCGCAACAACACCCTGTTCGTTGGCAATGATCGCAGCAAGCAGGTCGAGCACGATGAGCAGATCGAGATTGGCCATGACCGTAGTGAGCGCGTAGGCAACGATGAGCGCACTGCCATCGCCCAGGATCAACAGCTCGACGTAGGCCGCGACCGTAGACAAACAGTAGGCCGCGATCATCAGATCAGTATCGGTGGCAATCGTATCGAGGACGTGGCCAACCATCGATACGACAAAGTCGCCGCTGACCATCACCTCGAAACGGGCGGCGATCTGCACCACTCGGTGAGGAACCACTATCGCCTGTCCGCTCAACAGACCATCGCGCAAAAAACCACGTCATTCGAGGTGGCGGCGGGCGAACGTTTGGTTCTGAAAGCCCCCGGAGGCACCCTCACGATCGATGGCAGTGGCATTACCCTTGATGGACTGACCATCAACATCAAAGGGACGGTGAACGCTGAGACAGTCGGCACGGGCAATTCCTTTGCGAGCCAGCTGTCATCCCCTGCACCTCCCGGAGCCTTTCTGGGCCGCTATACGCTGCGCAAAAATGATCAGCGGGTGTTCGCCGGTTACCGTTATCGCGTCACCGATGGCAATGCGGTGCTTGCCCAGGGCCTGACAAATTCCTCGGGGGAAACGGACTGGGCCACTACCCAGGCCAGTCAGTCTGTGCAGGCCCACAAGGCAATCATGCGTGACGACCAGCACATCACAGAAGACTGGCAGCCCCGTATCTCGTTCATCGACAGTCCAGCCCTGACGGTCGATGCCAGTGATCTTTTTCCGGATGCCTTTCTCGACCACCACACTCCGGAGCTTGACTGATGCCGCTGCCTGCCATTGCCCGGGTCATCGACGCCGCCTATCGCGCCTATCGTGCCAATCAAGCGATCGAAAACACCAGGACGGCTGCCGAACTGGCTCAACTCGCCAGCGAGATAGCCGAGCGCAAGGCCAACATCAAGCGTGTGCTTCACACCACCATAGAAACCATGGCGCGGGAAATCGAGGTCAAGAGTTCGACCTTTGCCGTTGTCGATCCTGGCGGAAACAGCACCGTTTCTCGGCGTGGCAACGAGAACGTGATTTTCAAGGAATACATCGAGCGCAAAGTGCCCTTTCGCCCGGCCATCAGCCAGGTGTGCCTGGTGTCCTTGCAGATGCCGATCAAGGTACCCCGGCGAATCCGCAAGAAAGTCGCAGGCGATACGGTGTACTCCACCATCGAAATTGCGCTCAAGCAATTCACCGCTTCATTGTTTTTTGAAGCCGTGGACGAAGCCTTGCAATGGCGCAGTCCGCTCAAGTCCGAACCCAACTACAACAGCAGCAGCCATAAAGCCTTGCTGGGCGATCCCGCGACCCGGCCCAAACGGTTTGGCAGCGCCGTGCAACCGTTCTGGCCACGCCCCAAAGGATTACTGGCGCCCGATCTGGTGGTGGTCGAATACCGGCAAGAGCCGTTTGAGACCGAAAACGTGTTTGCGGCGGTAGAGATCAAGTTTCCACAGGATTGGGCAAATCCCAGCCAGATGAAAAATTACGTGGACCTCATGACGCCAAAAACAGGGATCAATCCACAAAAGATCGGTAAGGAAAAAGTGGCACTGCTGCGGGTGCCAGAGGACTGCATCGGCTTTGAAACGGATAACAAGAAAAAACCCACCGTCAAAGGGACAATCGGAAGGAATTGAGCATGAGCACCACCCATGAAATGTTTGATGAGGAAGAGCTCGATGAGTTTATTGAGGGACTCAAGGAGTGGCCTAACTCAAATTGGGGTACGGAAGAAGCCAGACACGGCGTCAGCCCTTTCGTGAGCTTTTACTTTCCCCCCAGCCCAGATAACCACCTTGAAGCGGCCTTGCTCCTGGTGGATATCCACGAAGCCTTTGAGCAATTGGCCGGGCATCCCTACACCATGGCGATGCACGAGCACGCCAGCCGCCCCCATCGCTACCCCGAACGCCGTCCGGATCTGCGTCAGCAGGCCAGGGAAGCCTCTGAGCACAACTACTTTGTTTTTTCCTTCACCGACGAACAAAACCACGCCTCTTCACCTGCAACTGCGGGCTACTTCTGGCGCGGCTGGTTTAAAGGCGGCGACAGGAAAACGGCATATTCCTCAATCGTCTTCTACTACCGCTGGCAATGGTGGCTGGACAACCGCGAGGCCTGGCGGCGTTTCGTCCTCAAGACCATCGATCAGCTCAAGGCCCATCAGGTCTACAGCGGCTTCGCCATGGCCAATCCGCTGGAGTTCGGCACACGGGCGGAGGTCACCACCTGGGAGCGCTCACTGACACCCGCCTTCTACGGCCTGGACATTGAATACGCCTATGGCATGGACGACGAATTGCCCAGCGGCATTCGCCCTCCGACCTGGGCCTTTCTGCTCAGCGACTACTGGCGCGACAAGCTCGACCTGAGCCGCGAACAGGTCCGCACGGCGCTGGCCCATCCTCGTATCAGTGTCACTGAGTTGCACAGCGGCCAGTGGATCGAGTTGGGTGAGCAGCCACAGCTGTACCCGGTCGAGCACGGAGTGCCAGAGCTGCCGGTGCTGCTGAACCGACTGCTCAAACCAATTCGCTACGACGATCTGGGGCTGCTGGGCTTTGGCCAGTGGGACGGCGATCCCAATGAGCGTTTCACCGATGCCGACAGTCGGCGCTGGATGGCCCGCTTTGATGCCGACAGCGACTGGCCGACACCGGCCAGCCGCGTCAACGCACCGCCCGCCCTATCGACACAAGGCGCCCCTGGCACCATGGCCGCCTGCTTTGTCGCCGGCATGGCCTGCCCCCAGGCAGGCTGGTGGTTCGCTGTCGATCAGGCAGATTCGCGTAGGGCCTTCAAGCAAGGCGAGACCTTCCCCGAGCGACTCAGCGACTGCGGCGACACCTTGCTGCTCTGGCAGCGAGACCCGGATCAAACACCCCCTGAACCTGCCCGTTACGCCACCAGCCATCAGCCGGCACCTCGCGCGGGGCGCTGGGAAATGGCGCTGGATCGTTGCGTGGAATGCGAAGTCCTGCTCAATCAACCCCTTCCCGCCCATCAAGGACAAAGCGTCGGTTGGCACTGGACGCTTCCCGGCATGCGGGCCAGAAGTGATGAGCCCTGTCCTTATCCTGGAGGCTGGGTCTGCGAGTACAAACCCGACAGCCAGCGCGTCCTCGACTACGCCACTGCGATGCCACGGATTGACGGTGAAAAAGTCGTCTGGCTGTGGACCGGATTTCACCCAGCCTGATTACAGCGCAGGAGGCAAAAAAAACGCCGCTGTCCAATACTGGACGAGCGGCGTTTTTACCGGGCTAGGTGCTTACGAGCGAGCACGTGCCTGGTTGCGCAGGGCTTTGACCTGATCGTGATTGCGTTGCACGCCATGGTACTGACGCTCAACCAGATCACGAATGTTCACCAGGTTGTGCTTGTTGATTTTCTCGATCGCTTCTTTGTAGGCCTTCAGGGCATGATCTTCGCCGCGCTCGGCTTCGTTGAGTACCGCCTCTTCGTCCTTGCCGGTCACCATCGACTTGAGGTCGACCCAACGACGGTGCAGGTCCCCGCTCACGCTGGTGGAAGTCTCCGGATCGCCACCCATCGAACGCACGGTGCTCTGCAGTTCCGCGGCTGCGGTGGCGCAATCGGCGGAGCGTTTGACAAACAGCGCCTTGAGTTCAGGATGCTTGATGTCCTCGGCGCAGGTCTTGAAACCTTCCTGGCCGTCCTTGCTGGTCTCGATCAGGTCGTTGAGGACTGAAATCGCTTCTTTATTAATGTCGGTCATTTTTCAATTCCTTGCGGGTTGAGAGAGTTGCATAAGGAGTTGCAGCTCGTGTGCCAGCTTTTGAATTGATAAATTTTCTTTATTTTTCAACGACTTAATATTTTAGGCGGAATCTGTATCCACGCTATTTGCATGAACTGTCAATTGGCCTGCATGCAGAATGCCTGTATTTTCCGCAATGCATGAACCAGGACCGCTAACCGATGAACCCTGAAAAGCTCGAACTGCTGATCACCCGCGAAATGCCCTTTGGCAAATACAAGGGACGCATCATCGCCGACCTGCCCGGCCCCTACCTGAATTGGTTCGCCCGCGAGGGTTTCCCCCACGGTGAACTGGGCGGCCTGCTGGCACTGATGCAGGAAATCGACCACAACGGCTTATCCGACCTGCTGGACCCATTGCGGGCCAAGCACGGCAAACCCAAACCTCGTCACTGAGCCACTGAATCCGCACCGAGTCGCCCCATGCCCGATAACACGCTACGCGCCCGTGATGAAGCTTTCTGGCAAACCTTCGCTGATCGCTACGATGTCCAGCCCGGTCCCATCAACCTGGAGAACGGCTATTTCGGCCGCATGTCGCGCACGGTGATCGACGAGTACCAGCGCAACATCGAATTGATCAACCGTAGCAACTCGGTGCATGTGCGCCAACGCTTCGAACAGTTCGAAAGCGTGAGCATTCGCGAGCACCTGGCCGACTTGCTGCGGGTGCCCGCCGAGGCGGTCGCCTTCACCCGTTGCGCCTCCGATGGCCTGCAAGCGCTGATTCGCAATTACAACGGCCTGCAGCCGGGTGACCAGGTGCTGCTCTGCGACCTGGAGTACGACACGGTAAAAAGTGCGATGCGCTGGCTGGCCCGTCATCGGGGCGTTGAAGTGATTGAAATCGAGCATGTCCACCCGGCCAGTTTTGAGACCCTGCTGGCGAGCTATCGCGAGGCATTCGAGCAATACCCGCGCCTCAAGCTGATGGCACTGACCCATGTCACCCACCGCACCGGCCTGGTGATGCCGGTCCAGGCCATTGCCCACGCCGCCCGCGAACACGGGATCGACGTCATCCTCGATGGCGCCCACGCCCTCGGCCAGATCGAGTTCGACCTGGATGAATTGGGCATCGAGTTTGCCGGCTACAACCTGCACAAATGGATCGGCGGCCCGTTGACCCTGGGGTTCATCTACATCGCGCCGCAGCGCCTGGCCTCGATCGATCCGGACATGGGCGAATTTCATTTCCCGCCGAGCGACATCCGCTGTCGCACGCCCTACAGCACCCCGAACATTCCAGCCCTGCTGACCCTGCCCCTGGTGTTCGAAGAGCACCGGGCCATGGGCGGCGCCGCGGCCAAAGGCGCGCGCCTCAACTACCTGCGCAACCTGTGGGTCAATGCCGTGCGCAAGGTCCCGGGAATCGAAGTCATGACCCCGGATGACCCGCGCCTGTACTGCGCCATCAGCTCCGTGCGGTTTACCCACGAGGCAGATCAGCAACTGCTGGTCGAGCGCTTGCTCAAGGACTACAACTTGTTCACCGTGGCCCGCAGCGGCTCAGCCTGCGGCCCATGCATCCGCATCACCCCAGGCCTGACCAGCACCGCACGGGACATGCGACTGCTGGCACAGGCGTTGATCGACTTGAGCTAAGGCGAGAATCGGCAAGGGCTGTTACAGGGGATTGGGGGTCATGTCGATATCTACGGTGTGGCGGAGATCGTCATCGCGGGCAAGCCCGCTCCCACAAGGGGATACCCCACAGAGATGTTCCAGCCAGAAAAAGCAGGCCGGCCGGTAGGCCGCCTCGCCCGCCCTGACCACTCAACAGGCCGAGCGTTAGCTCGCCTGCAGCAAGTGGCCATCACCCCACCAACGGGCAAGCCCCCCCCCAAAAAAAGCGCAAAAAAAAGGCGCACCGACCAAGTGCGCCAAATAGCCGTAAAACACACAACAACTACAACGATCCTGCAAAAACCATCAATCCAACAGAGCCAACGCCTCAGCCGTACATTCCTGAATACGCGCCCAATCGCCGTTCTTGATCCACTCCGGATCCAGCATCCAGCTCCCACCGACACACATCACGTTCTTCAACGCCATGTAGCTCTTGATGTTCCCTGGACCAACCCCACCCGTCGGGCAGAATTTCACTTCGCCGAACGGACCGCCCAGGGCCTTGATCGCCGCGACACCGCCGCTGACCTCGGCCGGGAACAACTTGAAGCGCCGATACCCCAGGGCATACCCCTCCATGATCCCCGAGGCATTGCTGATCCCCGGCAACAACGGAATCGAACTGGCCACGCTGGCTTCCAGCAGGTCACGGGTAATCCCCGGGGTGACGATAAACTGCGAACCAGCCGCTTCAGCGGCGGCCAGGGTGGTGCGATCAAGCACCGTACCGGCACCGGTGACCAGCTCCGGACGCTGCTCACGCAGGACCTGGATCGCCTTGAGACCGAACTGCGAACGCAAGGTCACTTCCAGGGCCGTCAGGCCACCGGCCGCCAGGGCGTCGGCCAGGGGCAGGATGTCCTGCTCGCGGGCAATGGTAATCACCGGCAGGATCCGCGCCTTGGCGCAGAGGCTGTCGATCAGGGCAACTTTGTCCGCCATGGAAACGGTCGGGGATGGGTTCTTCATAGCGGCTGATCCTTGGCTCATGGGCACCAGTAAATCTCTAACGTGGGTTGCAGAAAGGCACGAATCGGCATTGCGGCGACATCGTCACCGGCCAGTGCGTCACTCAGGGTGGCCAGCTTGGACTGACCGGAAATCGAAAGAAGCGTGACCTGCGCCGACGCCAGCAACGCACGACTCATGGTCAGGCGCTGATGAGGGACGGTCGGCGCCAGCATCGGCCAGCAACGGCGCGTGCCGTCGACCTGCAGGGCCTCGGCCAGGTTCGGGCTGCCGGGGAACAACGAAGCGGTATGCCCGTCGTCCCCCATGCCCAGCACCAGCACATCAATCTTCGGCAGCTCGGCGAGCAGGCGGTCGGCCTGTTCGGCGGCTTGCGCAAGACTCGCGCTGGCGTTGTACAGGCTGAGGAACTGCGCCTTGGCGGCCGGCCCCTGCAGCAGATAACGCTTGAGCAGGCCAGCATTGCTGTCGGCGTGTTCGACCGGCACCCAGCGCTCGTCAGCGAGGCTGACCACGACGTTGGCCCAGTCGAGTTTCTGCTTGGCCAGATGCTGGAAAAACGCCACCGGACTGCGCCCACCGGAGACCACCAGGGTCGCCGTGCCCTGAGCTTCGATGGCCTCGCCCAGTTGTCGGGCCACTGCCAGCGCCAGGCTCTCGGCCAGCAGCACCGGGCTTTTGAACGCATGGGCGCTGACGCCCTGGGGCAGTTTTAATTTAGATATCGCCATACCACGACCTCCCGTCCCGCGTGATCAGTGCAATGGAGCTCATCGGTCCCCAGGACCCCGCCGCGTACGGCTTGGGGGCATCACCGGATTTTTTCCAACCGGCGATCAACTGGTCGCACCACTTCCACGCGGCTTCAATTTCATCTTTACGGACAAACAGGTTCTGATTGCCGCGCATCACTTCCAGCAACAACCGCTCGTAGGCATCGGGAATCCGCGCACTGCGATAGGTATCGGAAAAATTCAGCTGCAGCGGACCGCTGCGCAACTGCATGCCCTTGTCCAGGCCTTGTTCCTTGGTCATCACGCGCAAGGAAATACCTTCGTCCGGCTGCAGGCGGATGATCAGCTTGTTGCTGATCTGCAAGCGCTGCTCGGGGGCGAAGATGTAGTGCGACGGTTCCTTGAAGTGAATGACGATCTGCGACAGCTTGTCCGGCATGCGCTTGCCCGTACGCAGGTAGAACGGCACGCCGGCCCAACGCCAGTTGCGGATATCGGCCCGCAGCGCAACGAAGGTTTCGGTATCGCTCTGGGTGTTGGAGTTCTCTTCCTCCAGGTAACCCGGCACCGGCTTGCCTGCGCTGTAGCCCGCGATGTACTGGCCGCGCACCACCTGGGTGGTCAGGCCTTCCGGGCTGATCGGCGCCAGGGCCTTGAGCACCTTGACCTTCTCGTCACGGATGCTGTCGGCGGACAGGTCGGCCGGTGGGTCCATGGCGATCAGGCAGAGCAACTGCAACAGGTGATTCTGGATCATGTCGCGCAGTTGGCCGGCCTTGTCGAAGTAGCCCCAGCGGCCTTCGATCCCGACTTTCTCGGCAACGGTGATTTCCACGTGGGAAATGTAGTTCTGGTTCCACTGGGTTTCGAACAGGCTGTTGGCGAAACGCAGGGCGATCAGGTTCTGTACCGTCTCTTTGCCCAGGTAGTGGTCGATGCGATAGGTCCGGTTTTCCGGGAAGTACCGCGCCACGGCATCGTTGACCTTGCGCGAGGACTCCAGGTCCGAGCCGATGGGCTTTTCCAGCACCACACGGGTGTTTTCCGTCAGGCCCACCTGCGCCAGGTTCTCGCAGATCGCGCCGTACACCGCCGCCGGGGTGGCGAAGTAGGCAATCATCCGTTGCGCGGTGCCCGCCAGTTCGGCCAGGGCGACATAGTCGTCGGCCTTGAGGAAGTCGACGTGCAGGTACGTCAGGCGTGCCAGGAAGCGCTCGACCACGGCCTCGTCAAGCTCCTTGGCCTCGACATAACGTCGCAGTTCACGAGCGATGAAGGCCAGGTGCTCCTGCTCCGTGCCCGCTTCACGGGCCAGTGCGATAATGCGCGTGTCCTCATGCAGCAGGCCCGCGCCATCGAGTTGATACAAGGCAGGAAACAGCTTGCGCAGGGCGAGATCGCCGAGGGCGCCAAACAAGGCAAAGGTGCACGGTTCAACCGTAATCGAAGGCATGATGTTTGTTCTTTTATCAAGTTAAGCTACAAATACCTTTTTTCAAGGCATCGCTCAAGGAAAAATGTAGTAATAACCACAACATTTTTCCAAAATACAGATTCCGAGTGGTGGTCGGTCGGGGCCAACAGTAGGATAGGCCACCGCTACAGGCCCGATCAAAGGCCCAATTGGCATAGCCAAGCCCCCTCTTTGCAGAGCTGAACCAAGGAAATTCATATGGACCGCGTGCGGAACTTACTGGAACAGATCCAGAATCGCCTTGCCGACCTGAACAAGGCCGAGCGCAAGGTCGCCGAAGTGATCCTGCTCAACCCACAGCAGGCCACTCGCTTCAGCATCGCCGCCCTGGCCCAGGCCGCCTCGGTCAGCGAGCCGACGGTCAACCGTTTCTGCCGTTCATTCGGGGTCAGCGGCTACCCGGAGCTCAAACTGCAACTGGCGCAAAGCCTGGCCAGCGGCGCGGCCTACGTCAGCCGCGCAGTGGAAGCCGATGACAACCCCGAAGCCTACACCCAGAAAATCTTCGGCAGCGCCATCGCCTCCCTCGACAGCGCCTGCCAGGCACTGGACCCGAACCTGATCAGCCGCGCCGTCGACCTGTTGATCCAGGCCCGGCAGATCCACTTCTTCGGCCTCGGCGCTTCCGCCCCGGTGGCCCTGGACGCCCAGCACAAATTCTTCCGCTTCAACCTGGCGGTCACCGCCCACGCCGACGTACTGATGCAGCGAATGATTGCCTCGGTGGCCCACACCGGCGAATTGTTCGTGATCATTTCCTACACCGGACGCACCCGTGAGCTGGTGGAAGTGGCGCGCATCGCCCGGGAAAATGGCGCTTCGGTCCTCGGCCTCACCGCCGAGGGTTCGCCACTGGCCAAAGCCAGTACCCTGAGCCTGAACATCCCGTTGCCGGAAGACACCGACATCTACATGCCGATGACCTCGCGGATCATTCAACTGACGGTACTCGACGTGCTAGCCACCGGCATGACCCTGCGCCGCGGCGTCGATTTCCAGCCGCACTTGCGCAAAATCAAAGAGAGCTTGAATGCCAGCCGCTATCCAGTGGGCGACGAGTTCAACTGAGACCAGATACTTCTGTGTTGAATGATCTGGCCCCCTTCGCGGGCAAGCCCACTCCCACAGGTTCAATGGCAGCCGCAAGTTTCGTGCTCGACGTGGACACTGTGGGAGCGGGCTTGCCCGCGAAGGGGCCAGTCCAGACACCGCAATATCTTAAACTAAGCCGCCGCCCACGCCTGCAGGCTCAAATGCGCCCGCTCCCCCGGCGCCAGGCACAAGCTGTCGGTGCCGCCACTGGCCGCTTCGACACAGACGAACTCGGAAATCTCGTTCCAGCTCACCCCCAGCAACGGCCGTGAGCCGGGATGCCAGACCACCGTATCAGCGCTGGCACCGGTGTCGATGCACAACTGGCGCTGCCAGGCGTGGTCCTTGAGCTGCAGTTCACCCTCGTGCTGGAACACCCGCTGACAGCCACCCTCAACCCGCAATTCGCCTTGCTGCTGGCAATTTTCCCGCTTGAGCTGGTCATAACCCTGGGCGCCATCGAGCCCAGACAGCGCTACCTCGCCGACGTCACCAATACGCCAGTAAGCGTGCAAAGCATGGCTCAGCTGGCAAGGCAGACTGTCCTGGTGCTCGGTACTCAGGCGCAGTTCCATGCGTTCGCCCAGGTGCGCGTGCAGGTCCACTTGCCAGTCACACAGCTGCAACTGCCAGTGCAGGCGCACGCCATCGGCATCACTGCTGCTGTCGATCAGTTTCCAATCAATCAGCCGCGCCCAGCCATGGGACGGCCAGGCGTTTTCGCTCGGATGGCGGCCATACCACGGCCAGCACACCGGCACGCCGCCACGGATGGCACCGACCTGTGGCCACTTCGCCGCACACCACAACCAGGGCTTGTGCCCTGCGGGCTGGAAATGCAGCAACTGCGCGCCCTGGCGACTGAACACCGCCTGGCACAGCGGATGATCGATCACCAACACATCGCGCTTCTGATAGCGCTCCCACGCAAACACCGGACGCTCGCGCAAGGATTTGAAGAAACGTTGTAGCGGATGCTCTTGCATGTGCCACGGTCCTGAAAATCAGCGGTAACCAAAGGGCGCGCGACCCAAAAAAAAGCGGACAGCCTGGGCTGTCCGCAAAAATGCGCACATGCAGAAGAGCTTACCGCAACCGCGTTAGAACACCGACTGAATTTTCAGGCCGGCCACCAGCGCGTTGTCGACTTCATCGACACCGCCCGGGTGGGTGACGTACTGCAGGTTAGGACGCACGGTCAGCCAGTTGGTAACGTGGAAACCGTAGTTGATCTCGTAGTTGTACTCGGTGCTGCGCAGTGGCGAGAACAACGGATCGGCGTAGTCACTGACGCCATTGGCCGCGTTGACCAGTTCGGCATTCTTCTTCACGTCGTCGTTGACGTGGATGCGGGCGAAGCCGATGCCGACGTCATCTTTTGGCCGCGCATCGAACGGCCCCTTGTACACGAACATCAGCGACTGGTAGTTGTCGACGACGTTGGTGTCCTTGTCGTGGAAAGTGGCGTTGGCCGCGATGTTCAAGCCGCGGGAAGCGTCGCCGTTGTGGCTGGTCAGTTGCTGCTGGGCGACGAACCAGTAACCGTGCTTGCTGCTGTGCTCGCGGTAGGCGTTACCGCTGGTGGCGGCGTCCTGGCCGTTGTCGTCCTCACGAACGTCATTGGCTGCGGCCGTGCTCTTGTAGTAACCGACACGGTATTCACCGGGCAGGTTGTTGACCTTCGGCGACCAGACCAACTCGACCGGCAACACGGTGCCCTGGGTGCCGCTGCCGCTGAGCTTGAAGCCGTTGCCGTGCTCCAGTTGCGAGGGGTTCTGGTTGTAGGCACCGATCTGCGCAAAGAGCTCTGGCGTGATGTTGTACTTCACGCGGATAGCCGCCTGGCTGACCGGCCAGTTGTACCAGATGTTGGTGGCCCAGTTACCCACCTGGGATCCGCAGAACGCCAGGTTCTGGAACTCACACGGGAAGGTATTGAAGTCCTCGCCCTCACCGAAGTAACCGGCCTTGACGTCGAGCTTGTTGTCGAGGAACTGGTGCTGGATCCACAGCTGGGTCAGACGCACCATATGGCCGCGGCCGTAGACTTCCTGGGAGGAGCTCAAGGTGCCGGCACGCGGGTCGCCGATACGGTCGTTGGAGATGTTCTCGCCATTGCGGTTGGTCAGCTGGATCTTGGCCTGGGTGTTGTCCCAGCCCCAGAGTTTTTGCAGGTCCAGCGCCACGCCCAGGCCAAACTGGTCGGCATAACGTGCGGTCTTGTCGTCGTTGTAGCCACCGTTGAGGTTGCCACCGACTTCGCCCACGTAGTCGGCCTTGATGTCGATGCCCTGCTCGATCAGCCGGGTACGCTCGCCGCCCCAATCGCCAGTCATCCACTTGGAGTCAGCGCTGAACGCGTCAGCGGCATGCGCGTTGGCCGCCAGGCACATCGCCGCGACCGCCGACAGTTGGCAGATGAGTTGAGCGTTGTTCTTGATCTTCATCCCTACTTCCTCGTTTTATTGTTATTAACGGTCATCCCCTGTGGGAGCGAGCACGCTCGCACCCACAGGCTTGTGCTCAGCGACCTTTGAACTGAGCAACGTTGGTGCTGTGCGCCTCGGCTTTCGGTACGCCGGCAACCCCTAACCGCTCCCCGGTCTTGGCATCGAACAGCAGCACCTTGGCCGGATCGAATTGCAGGGTCAGGGTCTCGCCCACGGCAGGCGCCACATCCGGGGCCAGGCGGCAGCAGACTTTGGTTTCATTCAGGTTGACGAACACCAGCGTGTCCGGCCCGGTCGGCTCCGTGACCTGGACCTCGGCACGGATAGTCGGCAAGCCGTTGGCTTCGCCAGACGCCAGCACGATCTGCTCCGGACGCATGCCGAGGATCACTTCGCGATCCTCAAGGCCCGCGTCCTGCATGCTCAATGGCAACTCGACGCGCGCCTGGCCACTGTCCAGCAGGGCCAGCAGGCGGCCGTCCTTGCGCTGCAGGCGCAGGGGGATGAAGTTCATCGGCGGCGAGCCAATGAAGCTGGCGACAAACAGATTGGCCGGGTCGTTGTAGATCTGCTTCGGGGTGCCGAACTGCTGGATGATCCCGTCCTTCATCACCGCCACCTTGTCCCCCAGGGTCATGGCTTCGATCTGGTCGTGGGTGACGTAGACCGTGGTGGTTTTCAGGCGCTGGTGCATCAGCTTCATTTCGGTACGCATCTCGACCCGCAGCTTGGCGTCGAGGTTGGACAGCGGTTCGTCGAACAGATAGATCTTCGGCCGCCGCGCCAACGCCCGGCCCATCGCCACGCGCTGTTGCTGGCCGCCGGAAAGCTGGCCCGGCTTGCGGCTGAGCAGGTGTTCGATCTGCAGCAGCTTGGACACCCGCGCCACTTCTTCATCGATTTCGGCCGTCGGCATTTTGCGGATCTTCAGGCCGAAGGCGATGTTGTCGCGCACGCTCATCGTCGGGTACAGCGCGTAGGACTGGAACACCATGGCGATGTCGCGATCCTTGGGGCTCATGCCGCTGATGTCGGCGTCGTCCACCAGGATCGCCCCGCCGCTGATGTTCTCAAGGCCGGCGATGCAGTTCATCAGGGTCGACTTGCCGCACCCGGATGGACCGACCAGGATCAGGAACTCACCGTCGTCGATCTTCAGCTCGATGTTTTTCAGGGTGTCCGGCAAGCCGGCGCCATAGGTCTTGTTGACGTTGCGTAATTCGAGAGTTGCCATGTTCTACCCCTTGACCGCGCCGGACGTCAGCCCACGCAGGAAATACTTGCCAGCGAATATGTAGACCAGCAGTGTCGGCAACCCGGCGATCATCGCCGCCGCCATATCAACGTTGTATTCCTTGGCCCCGGTGCTGGTGTTGACCAGGTTGTTCAGGGCCACGGTGACCGGTTGCGCGTCGCCACTGGCGAAGACCACGCCAAACAGGAAGTCATTCCAGATCTGGGTGAACTGCCAGATCAGGCAGACCATCACGATCGGGATCGACATCGGCAGCAGGATCTTCCAGAAAATCGTGAAGAAGCCCGCGCCGTCCAGGCGTGCCGCCTTGACCAGGGCATCGGGAATGCTCACGTAGTAGTTACGGAAGAACAGCGTGGTGAACGCCAGCCCGTAGACGATGTGCACCAGCACCAGCCCGGTGGTGGTGTTGGCCAGCCCGAGCTTGCCGATGGTGAACGAGGCCGGCAGCAGCACGGTCTGGAACGGCAGGAAGCAGCCGAACAGCAGCAGGCCGAAGAACAGCTGCGAGCCGCGGAAGCGCCACATCGACAGTACGTAGCCGTTCATTGCACCGATAAAGGTCGAGATCAGTACCGCCGGCACGGTGATCTTCACCGAGTTCCAGAAGTACCCTCCCACGCTGTCCCAGGCCTTGAGCCAGCCGATGCCGTCGATCACTTGCGGCCAGCTCAAGAGGTTGCCGGTCCGGATGTCTTCCGGCGACTTGAAGCTGGTCAACAGCATCACCACCAACGGGATGAGGTACACCGCAGCAGCCAGCAGCAGGGTCGCGTAGATGGCGATCCGGCTGACGCTCAGGCGCGGGGTGGCAAGCGAGTTATTCATGGCGTTTGCCCCGCAGTTCGGAGTACAGGTATGGCACCAGGATCGCCAGGATCGCGCCGAGCATCATCATCGCGCTGGCGGAACCGATGCCCATCTGGCCACGGCTGAAAGTGAAGGAGTACATGAACATCGCCGGCAGGTCGGAGGAGTAACCCGGACCGCCCGCAGTCATCGCCGCGACCAGGTCGAAGCTCTTGATCGCAATGTGCGCGAGGATCATGAACGCGCTGAAAAACACCGGGCGCAGGCTCGGCAGGACAATCTTCAGGTAGATGGTCGGCAAGCTCGCACCGTCGACCTGGGCGGCGCGGATGATCGACTGGTCGACCCCTCGCAGACCGGCCAGGAACATCGCCATGACGAAGCCGGAGGCTTGCCACACGGCGGCGATCACCAGGCAATACACCACGCGATCCTGATCCACCAGCCAGTCCAGGCGAAAGCCTTCCCAGCCCCAGTCGCGCAGCATCTTGTCCAGGCCCAGGCCCGGGTTGAGCAGCCACTTCCAGGCGGTACCGGTGACGATCATCGACAGCGCCATCGGGTACAGGTAGATGGTGCGGATGAAACCTTCCTTGCGAATGCGCTGGTCCAGCAGCACCGCGAGGAACACCCCCAGCACCAGGCTGATGCCGATGAACAGGCCACCGAACAGCGCCAGGTTCTTGCTCGCCACCCACCAGCGGTCGTTGTCCAGCAGGCGGGCGTACTGCTGCAGGCCGACCCACTTGTAGCTCGGCATGAAGCTGGAATTGGTGAAGGACAGTACGAATGTCCAGATGATGTAACCGTAGAAGCCGACCAGAACGATCAGCATGCTGGGCGCCAAAACCAGTTTGGGCAGCCAGCGCTGCAGTGCATCGAACGGTGAGGCTTTGCTGAAAACCGCCACAGAGCTCATCGGGATTATCCAGGTAAGGAGAAATATTCGGCACACAGCGATCCCTTGTGGGAGCGAGGCCGCTCGCGAAGGCGGTGTATCAGCCGACATCCATGGTGAATGTCAGTCCGTCTTCGCGAGCAGGCTCACTCCCACATTGGGAGTAGCCTGTGTCAGGGATTACTGCGCGGCTTTGACCGCCGAGGCCAACTGAGCGCTGGCCTTGGCCGGGTCGGCGTCCTTGTCGTTCATGAAGTTGGTGACGACGTCGAAGATCGCCCCCTGCACCGCCAGCGAAGTGGCCATGTTGTGGGCCATGCTCGGTTGCAGGCCGCCGGACTTGTCGTCCGCCAGGAAGTCCTTGGCCGAGGCCTGGGCACAGGAATCGAAGCCCAGCGCGCTCATGTCGTTGAGCATGTCGGTGCGCACCGGGATCGAACCCTTGTTGATGCTGAAGACCTTCTGGAAGTCCTTGCCCAGCGCGACCTTGGCCAGGTCCTGCTGCGCGGCGATATCACCCTTGCGATCGGCTTTGAGCTTGAACACCGCCAGGGAGTCGATGTTGTAGGTGAAGGCATTTTGGGTGCCCGGGAACGGCACGCACTGGTAGTCCTTGCCGGCGACTTTATGGGCGGCGGTCCACTCGCTCTTGGCCCAGTCCCCCATCATCTGCATGCCGGCCTTGCCGTTGATCACGTCGGCGGCAGCGATGTTCCAGTCACGGCCCGCGCGGTTGGGGTCCATGTAGCCGATGAGTTTTTTCAGCACGGTGAACGACTTGACCATCTCTGGACCGGAGAGGGTTTGCTGGTCCAGGTCGACCAGGGCTTTTTTGTAGCCTTCGGCGCCCATGACCGAGAGCACCACGTCTTCGAACACGGTGCTGTCCTGCCATGGCTGGCCGCCGTGGGCCAGGGCAATGAAACCGGCCGCCTTGAGTTTGTCGGCAGCGACGTAGAATTCTTCGAGGGTGGTCGGGGCCTTGTCGATCCCGGCCTTCTTGAACACTTCTGGGTTGATCCACAGCCAGTTGACCCGGTGGATGTTCACCGGCACCGCGACGTAGTCACCTTCGTACTTGACGGTGTCAGAGACTTTTTTCGACAGCAGGCCGTCCCAGTTTTCCGCCTTGGCGACGTCGGTCAGTGCGTCGGTGCTGAGCAGGCCGGTGCTGCCCCACTCCTGGATGTCCGGGCCCTTGATCTGGGCCACGCCCGGTGGGTTGCCCGCCACGGCGCGGCTCTTGAGTACGGTCATGGCCGTTGCGCCACCGCCGCCTGCCACCGCACCGTCCTTCCAGGTAAAGCCGTCTTTTTCAACCTGGGCCTTGAGTACGTCGACCGCCGCTTTTTCGCCACCCGAGGTCCACCAGTGCACAACCTCCACGGAACCTTTGGGGTCGGCGGCCAGGGCGCTGAGGGGAAACAGGGAGGCAAGGGAAATGACAGTGGCGAGGCGAGAAATCGCATTCATCTGAAGTACCTTTCTTGTTGTTATGCATGCAAGTCTGGTGCTTGCGCTGCAAACGAGTTTAAACAGGCTGGGATCCGCCGCAGGTAACGAAGCGACGGCGAAATGTCACCGCATGGTTACATAACCCGTGACCCAGAGCCCTGCGCCAACGCCGTGGCCATGCTCGGCGCCAACGGCAGGCGCGGAATCAGCACCGCTTGCCAGGCGTGATAGAGGTCCGGCTTGCCGCCCCAGATCTGCGCACTCGGGCGATTGTCGGCATCCAGTTCGTGGTGCCAACTGCCGTGGACGGGGTCGATCAGGTACTGCTCGCTGTACTCCCAAAGCCGCCGATACCAGGTTTCGTATTGGGCCTCGCCGGTGCGCTGGAGCAAGGCACTGGCTGCCGCGCTCGCTTCGCAATGCACCCAGTGCAAACGCTGGCGCACCACCGGGCGACGATCCCAGTCGAGGGTGTAGACCATGCCCGGCGCACCATCGACCTGCCAGGCGTGCTGGCAGTTGTGGGCGAACAACTGCTGTGCATCGCGCAGCAGCCAGCCGGGGGTCAGCATGCCAGCCTGGACCCGCGCCGCCTCAAGGTGCAACAACAGCCGCGCCCATTCAAAACCGTGGCCCGGGGTGGTACCAAAGGGGCGAAAACCATCGGCCGGGTTGGCCTGGTTGTAAGCGTGCAGCGGTTGCCATTGACCGTCGAAATGCTCGATCACCAGGTACTGGTTGGCTGCGCCGTGGCCGTGGATCAGTCGCTCGGCAATGCGCAAGGCGCGGTTCAGCCAGCGGCTGTCCTGGGTGACATCGGCCAGGGCGAGAAAGGCCTCGGTGGCGTGCATGTTGCTGTTGGCGCCGCGATAGGCTTCCTCGACGCTCCAGTCGCGATTGAACGACTCACGCATCGCGCCCTGGGTTTCGCACCAGAAATGGCGCTCGATGACCGCGATCGCATCGTCAAGCAACGCTTGGGCTCCGGGGCGCCGCGCGACCTGCGCGGAACTCGCAGCCAATGCCACGAAGGCATGCAGGTAAGCGGCTTTGTCGGTACTGCCGTCGCGCGGCTCGAGCGTGGCGAACCAGCCGCCGTGTTCGGCATCACGCAGCGGCCCACTGAGGGCCTGGATACCGTGATCCACCAGCTCGGCAAACCCCGGCAAGCCCTGGAGATGGGCCAGGGCGAAGCTGTGGGTCATGCGCGCGGTGTTCATGGTTTCGGCTTGCGCGTCCGCCGGCAGCTGGCCGCGCTCGTCGAGATTGCCGAAACCGATGGTCAGCCTCGAGGCCTTGGCGAACGCCAACAGGCGCATGCCCTCGGCGGCGAGCCATTGCTGATGGGCAGGTGTGTTCAGCCAACTGCTGGAGGCGGCAGGGATGGAGTGCATGGTGGACCTTTTTTTGTTGTTATGACTGCCAGCAGTCTAAACAACAGGCCGTGACGGCCAGGTAACGAAGGCGCCGAGTTATGTCACCAGGCTGTGACATTGGCTTCAGGCGCCATCGCGGGCAAGGCGGTCCCTGATTAATCCACGCTGCGCGGCAACTGCAACGTCACCCGCAACCCGCCCTCGCGCAAGTTCTGCAAACTCACTTCGCCGCCATGGCTATGGGCGATGTTGCGCGCGATCCCCAATCCCAGGCCATACCCCTGCTGCTGCCCGGCCAGGCGAAAGTGCGGCTCGAACACCTGTTCCAGGCGCTGCTCCGGCACACCCGGGCCCTCGTCGTCGACGTGCAGGATAAACGCGCTGTCATCGTCATCGATGTGCAGGTGGGCGGTCTGCCCGTACTTCAGGGCGTTGTCGATCAGGTTGCCGATACAGCGCTTGAGCGCCAGCGGTTTGCCCGGATACGTCGCCAGCGCCCGCCCCTGCTGGGTTACGCGGCCGTTGCCGTTGGGCGCCAGGTAAGGTTCGACCAGGCATTCGAGCACGTGATTGAGGTCCACCGGCTCGATGTTCTCGTGAATGTCGGTGTCCTTGACGCATTGCAGGGCTCCCTTGACCAGCAGCTCCAGCTCGTCCAGGTCGCGGCCGAACTTAGCCTGCAACTGCTCGTCATCCAGCAATTCGACCCGCAGCCGCAAGCGCGTGATCGGCGTGCGCAGGTCATGGGAAATGGCGCTGAACAATTGGCTGCGCTCGGTCAGGTAGCGGCTGATGCGCTCACGCATGGCGTTGAATGCCCGCCCCACTTCGACCACTTCACTGCCACCGCCCTCGGCCACCGGCTGCACGTCGGCGCCCAGGGACATGTCCCGCGCTGCCCGCGCCAGGCGCTTGAGTGGCCGGCTCTGCCAGTGCACCAGCAGGCCGATGAACAGCAACAAAAAGCCGCTGGTGAGCACGATGAACCACACCTGCTGCGACGGCAGCCCCTGCTCTTCCAGGCTGGTGTAGGGTTCGGGCAACAGAGAGGCGATGTACAGCCATTCGCCCTTGGCCAGCTTGATCTGAGTCACCAGCACCGGCGGGTTGACCGGCTCCAGCGTCAGCGCGTAGTGCGCCCAGGAGCGCGGCAATTCATCGAGCTTCAAGCCGCCATTGAAGATCCGCAGATCATCCGGGCTGACAAACTGCACGGAAATATCGGTGTCGGCCCCCAGCGACGTGCGCAACACCTCGTCCACCGCGGCCAGCACGGCCTGCTTGCGCGGGGTGGCGGGCAGCAGTTGCATGTCCAGGGGTTTGTCGTTGAGGGTCACTACAAATCGGGTGCCGCCCATGCTGCGCAACTGGTCCAGCACCAGCGGCCGATACGCCACCGGCAACGAACGAAAATAACTGACGCTGGCGTTCATCGAATGGGCCAGGCTACGGGCGGCGGTCACCAGCCCTTCGAGCTGGGTGGCGCGCAACTGCGAGACCCAGATCACGCTCGACAGCGTCTGGGCGAACAGCACCGCCAGCAACGTCAGCAGCAACATCCGCCCCAGCAGCGAGCGCGGTACCGGGACCTTGCGCAGCAGCCGGGCGAAGAACTCAGTGGCCATTGCTGGCGACCACGCTGGCCGCCAGCTGATAACCGCTGCCGCGCACGGTACGGATCAACCGTGGCGGTTTTTCGGTATCACGCAGGCGCTGGCGCAAGCGGCTGACCGCCATGTCGACAATCCGGTCCAGGGGCATCAGGTCACGGCCCCGGGTGGCGTTGCCGATGGTGTCGCGATCGAGGATGGCCTGGGGGTTGTCGAGGAACAGTTTCAGCAGGGCAAAATCGGCGCCGGAGAGAATCACCTCCTCACCGTCGGTGTGAAACAGGCGGTGACTGACCATGTCCAGCCGCCACTCGTCGAAAGCCAGCACTTCGCCGCCCGAACGCTCCTGGCCGAACTGGGCACGGCGCAGCAGCGCCTTGATCCGCGCCTGCAATTCACGGGGACTGAAGGGCTTGCCCAGGTAGTCGTCGGCGCCCAGCTCCAGGCCAATGACCCGGTCGGCCTCGTCGGAACTGGCGGTGAGCATGATGATCGGCACATGGGCCTGGCGCGGGTGCTGGCGAACCCAGCGACACAGGCTGAAGCCGTCTTCGTCCGGCAGCATCACGTCGAGGATCACCAGGTCGCAGGGGGCATCGTTCAGCGCCTGGCGAAACCCCGCGCCATCGGGCGTGGTACGCACCTGAAAGCCGGCGCGGCTGAGGTAAGTGTCCAGCAACTCGCGTATTTCCTGATCGTCATCGACCAACAAAATCGACTTGTTGACTGAGCTCACGGGCGGCTTCCTTATTGTTATGAAGGGGACGGATTATGCCTGATCGGGTTGGGATCTTCGTCGTCGGACAAGCCCTCATTGCTGGTCAGCCAGCGCCTACAGAAATCGTACAAGCCTGTAGGCGCCAGCGATTTTCCAGCGCTGTCTCAAGCCTGTTCCAGGGCCACGCCCGCGCCCACCAGCCCGGGATACGGGGCGGTTACCAGCCACACTGGGATGCCCTGGAAATACTCGCTCATGCAGCCTTTGTCGGCAAAACAACGGGCGAATCCACTTTCCAGGAAAAAATCGGCAAACCGCGGGATGACTCCACCGACAATGTAGACACCGCCACGGGCACCGGTGGTCAGCACGTTGTTACCCGCCACCCGTCCCAGCCAGCAGCAGAACTGCTCGAGCACTTCGCGGGCAATCGGGTCGCCGGCCAGGCCGGCGGCGGTGATGGCTTGCGGGGTGTCGAGTGTTGGCGTATGCCCGTCCACTGCGCAGATCGCCCGGTACAGCCGTGGCAAACCACCGCCGCTGAGTACGGTTTCGGCGCTGACATGGCCCATTTCGTTATAGAGGTGCTGCCACAGCTGAGTTTCCCGCGGGCTGCTCAACGGCAGGTCGACATGCCCGCCCTCACCCGGCAGGGCCGCCCAGCGTCCCTGCCCCTGATCGAGCAAGGTGCCAACCCCAAGTCCCGTGCCCGGGCCGATCACCACGGCCGGGCGCAGCGGCTCGGGGGTTCCGGCGCAGACCACGCGAAATTCCCCCGGCTGCAGGCGTGTCATGCCCAGGGCCATGGCCGAAAAATCATTCACCAGCAACAACTGCTCAAGCTGCAAGGCCTGGCAGAAAGCCTTGCGACTCAGGCGCCAGTGGTTGTTGGTGAAACGAAACTCGTCGCCACTGACCGGGCCGGCCACCGACAGGCAGACCGCACCGATCGCTCCCGGCGCCAGGCCCAGGCCCTTGAGATAGGCGCCAATGGCATCTTCCGGGCAGGCGAAGTCGGCTGTCGCCAGCACCTGGACCGACGCCAGTTGCTGGTCTTTCCACAAGGCAAAACGTGCATTGGTCCCACCAATGTCACCGACCAGCGCTAGTTTCACTTAAGGGTCTCCAAGGCAGAGGTAAAGGCGCTGGCGCCCTGCTCTGCCGAGCTGAAGGCCATGCGCATGAACCCGAACAGTTCGCGCCCGCAACCGATGCCGTTATCCAGCAGGCCAGTGGCCGGGTTGCGCGCCGCAAATTCAGCGGCGTCCACCAGCACTTGCAGAGTGCCCTGGACGCCATCGACGCGGATCATATCGCCCTCTTGCACGCGGGCCAAAGCACCACCGACAAAAGCCTCGGGGCTGACGTGAATGGCCGCCGGGATTTTCCCCGACGCACCGGACATCCGCCCGTCCGTGACCAGTGCCACCTTGAAGCCGCGATCCTGCAGCACGCCGAGGAATGGGGTCATCTTGTGCAGCTCCGGCATGCCATTGGAACGCGGGCCCTGGAAGCGCATCACGGCGACAAAATCCTTCTCCAACAGGCCAGCCTTGAACGCATCGGCCAGGTCCTGCTGATCCTGGAACACCATGGCCGGAGCCTCGACCACCTGATGTTCCGGGGCCACCGCCGAGACTTTCATCACCCCGCGCCCCAGGTTGCCTTCCATCACCCGCAGGCCGCCTTCGGCCGAGAACGCCCGGGCCACCGGCCGCAGGATGTTTTCATCGAGGCTTTCGCGCGGACCTTCGCGCCATACCAGTTGGCCGTCCTCCAGGAACGGTTCCTGGGTGTAGCGACTCAGGCCGTGGCCGGCCACGGTGTTGACGTTTTCATGCAGCAGACCGGCCGCCAGCAATTCACGGATCAGGAACGACATGCCGCCAGCCGCCTGGAAGTGGTTGATGTCGGCCTTGCCGTTCGGGTACACGTGGCTCAGGGTCGGCACCACCTCGGAGAGGTCGGCCATGTCCTGCCAGGTCAGCTGGATGCCTGCGGCCATGGCAATCGCCGGCATGTGCAGGGTGTGGTTGGTCGAGCCGCCGGTGGCGTGCAGGGCCACGATCGAATTGACCAGCGAGCGTTCGTCGACGATTTCGCCGATCGGCATGAAGTTGCCGCTCTGTTTGGTCAGGCGTGTGATCTGGAACGCCGCTTCGCGGGTCAGGGCATCACGCAGCGGGGTGTTCGGGTTGACGAACGAAGCCCCCGGCAGGTGCAGGCCCATGACTTCCATCAGCAACTGGTTGGTGTTGGCGGTGCCGTAGAAGGTGCAGGTGCCCGGGCTGTGGTAGGACTTCATTTCCGACTCCAGCAGCTCTTCGCGGCTGGCCTTGCCTTCGGCGTAGCGCTGGCGTACGTCGGCTTTTTCCTTGTTGGAAATCCCCGAGACCATCGGTCCGCCTGGGACGAAGATGGTCGGCAGATGACCAAAACGCAGCGAGCCCATCATCAGGCCCGGGACGATTTTGTCGCAGATGCCCAGCATCATCGCCGCGTCGAACATGTTGTGGGACAGCGCCACGGCGGTCGACAGAGCGATCACTTCACGGCTGGCAATCCCCAGTTCCATGCCCGGCTCGCCCTGGGTCACGCCGTCACACATCGCCGGGACACCGCCGGCGAACTGGCCGACCGAACCGATCTCGCGCAGCGCCTGTTTGATCTGTTCCGGGTAGGTCTCGTACGGCTGGTGCGCCGAGAGCATGTCGTTATATGACGAAACAATTGCCACGTTGGCGGCGTTCATCATCCGCAGGCTTTGCTTGTCTTCGGTGCCGCACCCGGCCACGCCGTGGGCGAAGTTGGCGCATTGCAGCTTGCCGCGCATCGGGCCATCACTGGCGGCGCCGCGAATCAATGCAAGGTAAGCCTCACGGGTAGCGCGGCTACGGGTGATAAGCCGTTCGGTGACCTCAAGTACGCGGGGATGCATGTGTAGAACTCCAGGCTAACGGATGTGGCGACCTGTTCGTGTCTATGCTGATCAAGAGGCGTCTACGCGGGTGGCGTTGACGATTTTCTTGACCACTCGGACCAGTTGATTCAGGTCACTCGTTGTAGATAAAACAAAATATTGCCACTAAAAAGGCTTGTTTTCTATTTTTATGCGAATAATCTTGTAATTCCAACAACAAAACGACGGCGGCGCAATTCAAATGACTCTTCGAATCGCAATCAATGGTTTTGGCCGTATCGGCCGCAACGTCCTGCGGGCACTGTATACCCAAGGCTACCGTCAGGATTTGCAGATCGTCGCCATTAACGATCTGGGCGACAGCTCGATGAACGCCCACCTGCTCAAGTACGACACCGTGCATGGCACGTTTGATGCCGAAGTGCAGCACGACCAAGAGAGCCTGACGGTCAACGGCGACCGCATTTCGGTCAGCGCCATTCGCAACCCGGCCGACCTGCCCTGGGCTGCGGAAAAGATCGATGTCGTGTTCGAATGCACCGGCCTGTTCACCGACCGGGCCAAAGCCGCCGCGCATATTAGCGCCGGCGCACGCAAAGTGATCATTTCGGCACCGGCCAAGGGCGCTGATGCGACCGTGGTCTACGGGGTCAACCACGACATCCTGCGCCAGTCGCACCAGATCATCTCCAACGCCTCGTGCACCACCAACTGCCTGGCCCCGGTGGCCCAGGTGCTGCACCGTGAACTGGGCATCGAGAGCGGCCTGATGACCACCATCCATGCCTACACCAACGACCAGAACCTGACGGACGTCTACCACAGCGACCCGTACCGCGCCCGCTCGGCCACCCAGAACATGATCCCGAGCAAGACCGGCGCCGCGGAAGCGGTAGGCCTGGTACTGCCGGAACTGGCCGGCAAGCTGACCGGCATGGCCGTGCGTGTGCCGGTGATCAACGTTTCCCTGGTGGACCTGACCGTGCAGCTCAAGCGCGAAGCCACGGCGGATGAGGTCAACGCGCTGCTGCGCGAGGCCAGCCAGCATTCGAAGATCCTCGGCTACAACACCCTGCCCCTGGTTTCCAGCGACTTCAACCACAACCCGCTGTCGTCGATTTTCGACGCCAACCACACCAAAGTCAGCGGCAAACTGCTCAAGGTCCTGGCCTGGTACGACAACGAATGGGGTTTCTCCAACCGCATGCTGGATAACTGCCTGGCGCTGTGCAACGCCGAATAAGCACTGCGGGAGCTGCCACCGGCAGCTCCCCTCTGGTTTTGTTGGAGCCCCCCCCCGATGATCGGCATCACCTTCACCGAAAAAACCATGGCGGCGCGCAAGCGCATCGCCCTCGTCGCCCATGACCACTGCAAAGTGTTCCTGCTCGACTGGGCCGAGCGCCAGAAGCACAAGCTCGCCCAACATGAATTGATCGCCACCGGCACCACCGGCCTGCTGCTCAGCCAACGCCTGGACCTGCCCGTGCAAAGCATGATCAGCGGCCCACTGGGCGGTGATCAGCAACTGGGCGCGCAAATCGCCGAGCAGCGCGTAGACCTGCTGGTGTTCTTCTGGGACCCCTTCGAACCCCAACCCCACGACCCGGACATCAAGGCGCTGCTGCGGGTGGCCGCCGTCTGGAACATTGCAGTGGCCTGCAACGAATGCAGCGCCGACTACCTGCTCAGCAGCCCGCTGCTGGATCAGCCGCACGCCCACCGGATCCCCGATTACCCGGCCTACCTGCAAGGCCGCCGATAATTCCTGCAAAAAGAAGCGCTTGACCTTTGATACAGATGATAAGCATTATCATTCGCTTGAAATCGATCAGGTCCTACTGTGAGTCAAGCGCACTTCAACCACGTCTTCCTCGCTCAGCGCGTCTCGCTGCTGCGCACCCTGGAGCGGATGGTCAATAACCACAGCACCGCCGAGGACCTGTTGCAGGAAACCTACCTGCGCGTGACCCGGGCCCTGAGTGAACGGGCCATCGACCACCTGGAACCCTTCGTCTTTCAAACCGCCCGCAACCTGGCGCTGGATCACCTGCGCGCCCGCCGTATCCAGTCCCGCACGATGCTCGAGGACGTACCGCTGGAGGTGGTGCAGAACGTTGCCGCGCCGCTCAGCAGTGCCGAGGACGCCGCCCATGCCGAACAGATGCTCGAACGCTTGAACATCAGCCTCAGCCAACTGAGCCCACGCCAACAGCAGATTTTCATCCTCAGCCGCCTGCACGGCCACAGCTACCTGGAGATCGCCGAAAAACTCAGCGTGTCCCTGAGCACCGTGCAAAAAGACCTGAAGCTGATCATGGCGATCTGTGTCGGCGTCGCCGATCGTCTCAACGGCCGCTGAGTCGGTCGGCCCATTGTTGTGCACACCTGCGTCAGGGCCTCGGCTTTGTTACCCTTAGCCGAGGTTTTTAGCACTCTTATCCAAAACCAGCCGCGCGCAGACGTGGCCGAGGACCCCCCGTGACGGACAGCCACCACTCCCACCCGCCAACCCCGGCGCGGGACTCCGCCAGCACCGGGGCGATGGATCAAGCCCTGGACTGGCTGATCGTGCTGGACAGTCCAAGCGAGGCGCAACGCCGTGAGTTTCAAGCCTGGCTCGCCGCCGACCCGCGCCACGGTGAAGCCTTCGCCATGGCCCAGGCCGTGTGGGACGGCCCGCAAGTGGCACAGTGCGCGCAGACCCTGGACAGCGCCAAGCGCAAGGTCAGCGTGCTCGGGCGCCTGCGCCCTCACTGGAAACCCCTGGCCAGCGCGGCAGTGCTGCTGCTCGGCCTGTTCAGTTTCAGCAACCTGCCGATGCGCCTGCAGGCCGATCACTTGACCGTGGTCGGCGAGCGTCAGCGCCTGCAATTGGAGGACGGCTCGAAAGTCCTGCTCAACACCAACTCGGCCTTCTCCAGCACCATCAACGATCAACAACGGGTGGCCCGCCTGTTCCAGGGCGAAGCCTATTTCGAAGTGGCCGCCAATCGTGGCCTGCCCCTGGAAATCGATGCCGGGCCGGTCACCGCCAGCGTGCGCGACACCTCCTTCGCCGTGCGCTACCTGGACGGTGTCGCCCAGGTGCGGGTGCAGCGCGGCGATGTCGACCTGCGCAGCGCCCACAGCGATGCCCGGGTGCGCCTGAGCGCCGGCGAAAGCATCCGCATCGGGCCCAATGGTTTCGATCAACCGGCCCGCCTCGACCCGGCGACAGACCTGGCGTGGGTCCAGGGCCGCCTGGTGTTCGAAAACTGCCCGCTGAACCAGGTCCTGGCCGAGCTGCGCCGCTACTACCCGGGCTGGATCATCAACACCAACGAACAGTTGGCCAATGTGTCGGTAACCGGCAACTACCGTCTCGACCAGCCGCTGGACGTGGTCCGGTCGCTGGCGCACATCACCTCCGCCAAGCTCCAGGAATTCCCGGCGCTGGTGATCTTGAACTAAATGAGAATTATTTTTACTCGATAGCCATTCACCGTACGTCTCGTTATAGCCAATGCAATTGATTCGCATCTCTGATGCCAATCTGCACCTATAAGATTCGTGCGACACGGAGCGCTATCGATGTCCTCTCGCCTTACCCGCCGGTCCTCTTCACCTTCCCAGCGCGTGCACCACTGCACGCTGTCCCTGTTGACCGCTGCCATGCTGCTGGCCGGCACCCAGGCGGCGCCTGTCATGGCCGCCACCCCGGCCCAACAGCCAAGCCGCCAGATGGGCGACTACAGCTTCGCCATTGCCCAGCAACCACTGGTCTCGGCGCTCAATGCGTTCACCGCCGTCACCGGCTGGCAGGTCGGCTTGCCGGCAGAACTGGCTGAAGGCGTGGCCTCGCCAGGCGTGCGCGGCGCACTGACCCCGGAAAAAGCCCTGGATCGCCTGTTGGTGGGGACCAACCTGAGCTATCGCAAACTGGGCAGCAACAACATCGTGCTGGAGAAACGCGCGACCGGCGGCACCCTCGCCCTGCAGCAGATGACCATCAGCGCCACGCGCCAGGAGCAAAGCGTCGACAGCGTGCCGAGCACCGTGACCGTGCACACCCGCGAAGAGCTGGATCGCAACAACGTCAACACCATCAAGGACCTGGTGCGCTATGAGCCGGGTGTATCGGTCGGCGGTACCGGCACCCGGGGCGGCATCAGCGGCTACAACATTCGCGGCATCGACGGCGACCGGATCCTGACCCAGGTCGATGGCGTCGAGATTCCCAACGGTTTCTTCAACGGCCCGTATGCCAAGACCCAACGCAACTACGTCGACCCGGAAATCGTCAAGCGCGTGGAAATCCTCCGCGGTCCGGCCTCGGTGCTGTACGGCAGCAACGCCATCGGGGGCGCGGTGAGCTACTTCACCCTCGACCCGGACGACATCATCAAGCCCGGCCAGGATGCTGGCGCTCGCCTGAAAACCGGTTATAGCTCCGCCGATGACAGCTGGCTGAAATCCGCCACCGTCGCCGGGCGCGCCGATCAGTTCGACGGTTTGCTGCACTTCAGCCAGCGCGACGGTCACGAAACCGAATCCTACGGCCACAACAACGGCACCGGCCTGGATCGCACCGCGGCCAACCCGGAAGACGTGCGCACCACCAACGTGCTGGCCAAGACGGGCTGGGACTACGCCGAAGACGCGCGCCTGGGCCTGACCTACGAGAAGTACAAGGAGCACCGCGACGCCGACCTGCAAAGCGCCGTCGGCGGCCCGTTCAACAACGGCCAGCCCCTGGGCATGTACCGCTCGCGCACCGGTGAAGAAACCGTCAGCCGCGAACGTTTTGGCCTGGAAAACAGCTTCGCCGTCGATGCCCTGCTGGTGGACAACCTCAAGTGGAGCCTGAACTACCAGATCGCCAAGACTGGCCAGAGCACCCTGGAAGACTACTTCCCGTTCAGCCGTAACGTGATGCGCTCACGCGAAACCCTCTACGAGGAAAAACAGTGGGTGTTCGACGCGCAACTGGACAAGGCATTCGCCATCGGCGAGACCGGCCACGTGCTGACCTACGGCACCAGCATCAAACAGCAGAAAGTCACCGGTTCGCGCACCGGCAGCGGCACCTGCCTGACGGTAGGCCGTGGTTGCAGCGCCGTCGGCGCCATCAGCCCCAGCGATGTGCTGAAAAAATCCAGCGACTTCCCGGACCCGACCATCGACACCTACAGCCTGTTCGCCCAGGACCAGATCACCTGGAACAACTGGACCTTCCTCCCGGGCCTGCGCTACGACTACACCAAGCTCAAGCCCCATGTCACCCAGGAGTTCCTCAACACCGTAGCGCCTGATGGCCTGGGCACGGTCAGCGATGAGAACAAGACCTGGAACCGGGTCTCGCCCCGGTTCGGCCTGACCTACACGCTGAACGACAACTACACCTGGTTCGGCCAGTACGCCGAAGGTTTCCGTACCCCGACCGCCAAGGCCTTGTACGGTCGCTTCGAAAACCTCAACCCGGGCTACAGCGTGGCACCGAACCCGGACCTGGAGCCGGAAAAAAGCCAGAGCTACGAGACCGGCCTGCGCGGCAACTTCGAGGCGGGCAACTTCGACATGGTGGTGTTCTATAACAAGTACCGCGACTTCATCAACGAAGACGCCGTGACCCCCGGGTACAACGAGCTGACGTTCCAGAGCAACAACATCAAGCACGCCACCATCAAGGGCGTGGAGCTCAAGGGTCGCCTGAACCTCGATACCTTCGGCGCACCACAGGGCCTCTACACCCAAGGCTCGATTGCCTACGCCCACGGCCGCAACAACGACACCGGCGAGCCACTCAATTCGGTCAACCCGCTGACCGGCGTGTTCGGCCTGGGCTATGACCAGGACAGCTACGGCGCCTTGCTCAGCTGGACCCTGGTGCAAAAGAAAAACCTGGTGGACGACAGCACCTTCAATTCGCCGGATGGCGTCAGCGGCCAGTTCAAGACCCCAGGTTACGGCGTGCTCGACCTGGCCGGTTTCTACAAGGTCAGCGACGAGGTGACCCTCAGCGCTGGCGTGTACAACCTGGCGGACAAGAAATACTGGCAGTGGGACAACGTGCGCGGTTACGACAGCGTCGGCGAGGCCGCCGTGCTCAGCCCGGCCAACCTCGATCGCCTGACCGAGCCAGGCCGCAACTTCGCGATCAACCTGATCTGGGACATCTGATCGCTACCCGCTGATGGAAATCTCGTTGCGCCTTTTTCCTGGGCGCAGCGAGGATTTTTTACTGTGCTGCGTCTCCTGGTTCGTCTAGTTACCAAGCGCATCTCATTCTCAAGGACTTCTTCATGACCGCTGCCGACCCGACTCAACGCCCGAGCCTGCGTTCCCAACGCCTGAACCAGATCACCCACGAGCCTCATGCCAAGCTCGACGCCCTGGTCAAGGCCCATGCGCCGTTTGAAACCCAGGCCAACTTCGCCCGTTTTGTGGTGGCCCAGTACCTGTTCCAATCGGAACTGGTGTCGCTGTACAACGATCCCGAGCTGATCGCCATTGTCCCCGACCTGGCAGAGCGCTGCCGCGCCGAAGCCGCCAAGGCCGACCTGGCTGACCTCGACACGCCGATCCCGGGCCCAGTGGCAGGCGCCGTGCAACGCCCAAGCAAGGCCGAGGCCCTGGGCTGGCTGTTCGTGTCCGAAGGCTCGAAACTCGGTGCCGCCTTCCTGATCAAGCGTGCCGTAGGCCTGGGCCTGAGCGAATCCTTCGGTGCCCGCCACCTGGGCGAGCCGGCCGGTGGTCGCGCCGAAGGCTGGAAAAACTTCGTCAGGACCCTCGACGGCCTGGCGTTCAGCGCCGAAGAAGAAGCCGCGGTCGACAAAGGCGCCATCGACGCCTTCAACCGCTTCACCGTCTTGCTGGAACAGGCTTACGCCACAGCGCCTGAAATGGCCTGACCAACCCCCTGCCCAACCTGGTTGGGCAGGGCAACCTGTAGCCTTGCGATCCAGTCTCGCGGTCAGCCTCTGAACAACCCATGTCTCGCCTCGCCTCCTCCAAACTCGCGCGCATCCTCTTCGGCCTGCTGGCCTACGTCAGCCTGGGCATTGGCCTGATCGCCATTGTCGTGCCGGGGTTGCCGACCACCGAATTCATCCTGCTGGCCGCCTGGGCGGCGACCAAGAGTTCGCCGCGTCTGAGTGCCTGGCTGGAAAACCATCGGCTGTTCGGGCCGATCCTGAAAAACTGGCGCAACGGCAAGATTGTTGCGCGCCGGGCCAAGATCAGCGCCACCGTCAGCATGCTGCTGTGTGCGGGGCTGATGCTGCTGATGCTCGATCACGGTTGGCCGATCTACCTCGCCATCGCTGGCATGAGCCTGGGCAACCTGTGGATCTGGTCGCGCCCCGAGTCCCTGCCACACGCCTCCTGACGCCCGCCCCCAGTCGCGAAAGCAACCGTTCGTCGGCTTTTGCTCATGCCCAGCCTTTGTAAGCCGATGTGTCACACATGGCGCTGAATGGATTTGGCGAGCGGGTTGCTCACGACCCTCGGCCCACCAGTCATCCCTTCGCGAGATCGCCCCATGTTCGACTCTCTTTCCATCCGCCTGAAAATCGTGCTGTTGTCCGGACTGTGCCTGTTGGGCGTGGTGGGCTTGATCGTCGGCATGAACATCTACCAGACCAATCAGAACGATCAACTGGTCAGCGCCTCGAGCACGCGAATGCTCACCGCCAGCGTCGAAGACCTGCTCCAGGCCAAGGCGGCCGAGCAGGCGGTGCGGGTGCAGAAAACCTTCGGCGAAAGCCTGCTGGTGGTGACCGCCCTGGCCGACCAGATCGCTGACCTGCGTCGCCTGGCCGGCCAGCGCGCGCTGGATAGCGGCGCCCTGCGCGAGGAATTGAACCAGAGCCTGAAGAGCGCTTTCGAGCGCAACACCGGGGCTCTGGGAATCTGGCTGGCGTTCGAGCCTAATGGCCTGGACGGCCAGGACCAGGGCTTCGTCAACGACGCTGCTCGCCTGTCCAACGAAGCCGGGCGATTTGCCAGTTACTGGAGCCGTGCCGGGGGGACCGGGCAAAACACCATCATGACCGAAGAGGACATGACCAAGACCACCCTCAACCTCAGTGGCACCCCCTACAACAGTTGGTACACCTGCCCCCGCGACAGCAAGCGTACCTGCCTGCTCGACCCCTACGCCGACACCGTCGCCGGCAAGGAAATGCTGATGACCAGTATTTCCGTACCGTTGCTGGTCAATGGCAAGGCGATCGGCGTGGTCGGCATCGACATCTCCCTCGACGCCCTGCAAGCCGCCGCCCTCAACGCCCAGCGCGACCTGTTCAACGGTGCCGGGCACATGCTGATCGTGTCCGGCAGCGGTGTGCTGGCCGGCAATAGCGTCGATGCCAGCAAACTGGGGAAAAACCTGGCCGAGGCCCTGGGCAACGACGGCAAGGACGTGCTGCAACTGATCAACGCCAACAGCGCGAAGATTCTCCAGCAGGGCGACCTGATCCGCGCGGTGCTGCCGGTCAGCCCGATTGCCGACAGCAAGCCTTGGGGGGTGGTGATCGACCTGCCCCGGCAAGTGCTGCTGGCCGACTCACTGAAACTGCAAACGGTGCTCGATGAGGCGCAGGACCTGGGCACCTACAAGACCCTGGCCGTGGCCATCGGCGCCGGCCTGCTGGGCCTGCTGCTGATGTGGTTGACCGCCTCCGGCGTGACCCGGCCAATCAACAGCGTGGCCGCCATGCTCAAGGCGATTGCCAGCGGCGACGGCGACCTGACCCAGCGCCTGAACTACAGCAAGCAAGACGAGTTGGGCGAACTGGTGAGCTGGTTCAACCGCTTCCTCGACAAACTGCAGCCGACCATCGCGCAGATCAAGCAAAGCATCACCGACGCCCGAGGCACCGCCGACCAGTCCTCGGCAATCGCCCGCCAGACCAGTGAAGGCATGCAGGTGCAGTTCCGCGAAATCGACCAGGTCGCCACCGCCTCCAACGAAATGAGCGCCACCGCCCATGACGTCGCCAACAGCGCCTCGAATGCCGCCAGCGCCGCCAAGGGCGCGGACCAGTCGGCCCGGGACGGGATGTCGATCATCGAACGCAGCACCCGCGACATCAATCAACTGGCCGAAGAAGTCAGCAAGGCGGTGACCGAAGTCGAAGCGCTGGCCGTCAACAGCGAGCAGATCGGCTCGGTACTGGAGGTGATCCGCAGCATCGCCGAACAGACCAACCTGCTGGCCCTCAACGCCGCGATCGAGGCGGCTCGCGCCGGCGAAAGCGGACGCGGCTTTGCGGTGGTCGCCGATGAAGTACGCAACCTGGCCAAACGCACCCAGGATTCGGTCGAGGAGATCCGCCTGGTGATCGAACGGATTCAGACCGGCACCCGCGGCGTGGTCGCCACCATGCATTCGAGCCAGACCCAGGCGCACAACAACGCCGGGCAGATCCAGCAAGCGGTGCAGGCCCTGGGCAAGATCAGCGAGGCGGTCACGGTGATCAGCGACATGAACCTGCAGATCGCCAGCGCCGCCGAGCAGCAGAGCGCCGTGGCCGAAGAGGTCAACCGCAACGTTTCGGCGATCCGCACGGTCACCGAGACCCTGACCGAGCAGGCCACCGAGTCGGCGCAGATCAGCAGCCAGCTCAACTCCCTGGCCACCCACCAGATGAAACTGATGGACCAGTTCCGGGTGTAGGCCCTCCACCACAGCGCTTTTGTTCTATGATCGAGCCCTCTTTCGGAGGGCACTCGATGACCGACATGCTGACTGCCCTGCAAGCCGCATTGGGCTTGCAGAAAACTGCCATCCCGTTCACCGCCGAGGGCGCCCTGCCCTCGGCGTTTGCCGTCACCGACCTGGCCAGCGCCAGCATCGCGGTGGCCGGCCAGGCCCTCAGCGAACTGCTGCTGCAACAGACCGGCCGTTTACCCGCCCTTGAAGTCGACCGCCGACTGGCGTCTTTCTGGTTCGCCACGTCTCTGCGCCCGTTGGGCTGGAAGGTGCCGCCGCTGTGGGACCCGCTCGCCGGTGACTACGCCACGGACGATGGCTGGATTCGCCTGCACACCAACGCCGCCCATCATCGGCGCGCCGCCGAACACGTACTGGGGGCCTGCCCCGACCGCAACGCGATGGCCGCCAAGGTTGCGTCGTGGGCCAAGGATGATCTGGAGCAGGCGGTGGTCGACGCTGGGGGCTGCGCAGCGGTCATGCGCTCCTGGCAGCAATGGCAGGTCCACCCCCAGGGGATGGCTGTCAACGCCGAGCCACTGGTGCACTTCGTGCCCCTTGAGGATGAACGCCGCCATGGCGGGTGGGGATCCGTCGCCCGGCCGCTGGCTGGGCTCAAGGTCCTGGACCTGACGCGGGTCCTGGCCGGCCCCGCCGCCAGCCGTTTTCTCGCCGGCCTGGGCGCCGATGTGCTGCGCATCGACCCACCCCACTGGCACGAGCCGGGCGTCGTCGCGGAAATGACCCTGGGCAAACGCTGCGCCCACCTTGATCTGCACCAGCGCCAAGACCGCCAGGTGTTTGAAGCCCTGCTCAAGGACGCCGACATTCTGCTCCACGGCTACCGCGCCGACGCCCTAGAAGCCCTCGGCTACGGTGCTCGCGAACGCCAGGCACTGGCCCCGGGGCTGATCGACGTCAGCCTCAATGCCTATGGCTGGAGCGGCCCCTGGCAGAATCGACGGGGCTTCGACAGCCTGGTGCAGATGAGCAGCGGCATCGCCGAAGCCGGCATGGCCTGGCAACACAGCGACCAACCAACGCCCCTCCCCGTGCAGGCCCTGGACCACGCCACCGGGTACCTGATGGCGGCCAGTTGCCTCAAGCTACTGACCACGCGCCTGGCCAGTGGCTGCGGCGGTTCAGCCCGTCTATCGCTGGCGCGTACGGCGAAGCTACTGCTTGAACACCCCGCCACACCACAACCGGCACTGCGTGCCGAAGCGGCCAGCGATCAGGGACTCGTGCTGGAACAGACCACCTGGGGACCGGCCCATCGGCTGCGAGTGCCGCTGAAAATCAACGGCACGCCCTTGCAATGGGCGCTGCCAGCCGGCGAGCTGGGAGCCCATCGGGCACAGTGGTAAAGGGTATTGAAAAAGCCAGTGGGCGCGAGCCTGCTCGCGAGGGCGGTGGGTCAGGCACCCTTGATGTTGAATGGGCTGGCCCTATCGCGAGCAAGCTCGCTCCCACAAAGGCATCCCGCAGTGATATCCCACAGAGATACTCCACCCAGAAAAAACCAGGCCCGCCGGTAGGCCGCCTCGCCCGCCCTGACCACAACAACGGATCTATCCACAAAGCCAAGTATGGCCGCCAGATGTTCGCCCCCTGATAGTCGAGCGTCAGCCTCACAAACTCAGCACGCCGCGGTACAAGCCATAGGCCGCCACCATCGCACCGGCTACCACGCAGGCGAAAATGCCTTTTTCGATGTGGGTGAACAGCGGCTCGCCCTGCTCATGCTTGGCCTTGGCGAACAGAATCACCCCCGGTGCGTACAACAACGCCGACAGCAGCAGGTACTTGACCCCACCGGCATACAGCAGCCATACCGCATAGACCAGGGCGATCGCGCCGATCAGCAAATCCTTGGTGCGCTCGCCCGAGGCGTTTTCATAGGTTTCACCGCGCCCACACAACAGCACCGCGTAGGCCGCCGACCACAGGTAGGGCACCAGGATCATCGACGAGGCGAGGTAGATCAGGCTGGTGTAGGTGCCGGCGGAAAACAGGGTGATCAGCAAGAACAGCTGGATCATCACGTTGGTCAGCCACAGGGCATTGACCGGTACATGGTTGGCGTTTTCTTTTCTCAGGAACGCCGGCATGGTCTTGTCCTGGGCCGTGGCAAACAGGATTTCGGCGCACAGCAGCGCCCATGACAACAGTGCCCCGAGCAATGAAATGGCCAGGCCGACACTGATCAGCAAGGCCCCCCACGGTCCGACGATATGCTCCAGCACGGCCGCCAGCGAAGGGTTTTGCAGCTGGGCCAACTCCGGCTGGCTCATGATCCCCAGCGACAGCACGTTCACCAGCACCAGCAGCGCCAGCACCCCGACAAAGCCGATGACGGTGGCCCGGCCGACGTCGGAGCGTTTTTCCGCGCGGGCCGAATACACGCTCGCGCCTTCGATGCCGATGAACACGAATACCGTGACCAGCATCATGTTGCGCACCTGGTCCATCACGCTGCCGAAGTTCGGGTTGCTGCGGCCCCAGATATCCCGGGTAAAGATGTCAGCCTCGAACGCCACGGCGGCAATCACGATGAACATCACCAGCGGCACGATCTTGGCGACCGTGGTCACCTGGTTGATGAACGCGGCCTCCTTGATCCCGCGCAGGACCAGGAAGTGCACCGCCCACAGCAGCACCGAGGCGCAGCCGATGGCAATCGGCGTGTTGCCCTGGCCAAACACCGGAAAGAAGTAACCCAGGGTACTGAACAGCAGCACGAAATAGCCGACGTTGCCCAGCCAGGCGCTCATCCAGTAGCCCCAGGCCGACGAGAAACCCATGTAGTCGCCAAACCCGGCCTTGGCGTAGGCATACACCCCCGAGTCCAGATCAGGCTTGCGGTTGGCCAGGGTCTGGAACACGAAGGCCAGGGTCAGCATGCCCACGGCGGTGATTGCCCAGCCGATCAATATGGCCCCGGCATCGGCGCGGGCGGCCATGTTCTGCGGCAAGGAAAAGATCCCACCGCCAATCATCGAGCCGACCACCAGGGCGATCAAGGCACTGAGTCGGAGCTTTTGCGCCGGTTGCGACATCGTTACCTCTCAAATCGACGTTTTGTCATGTTTGCGAACCATAACAAGTGTTTACTCAATTAAATATCCAGCGCAGCCGGACGTTTATCAGTAAAGGATAAAAAATAGAACTCGTTTAGAACTGTCTCATCTATGCCGCCGGAGGATTTTGCCAGTTTTATGGAGCATTTCCGATAAATCCAATCTGTACTGAAAGCCGCCGGCAAAAATTTGCACATTCTGAAAAACCAACTAGCTTCATACCTTGCTGCAATACGATGCATTTACCTTAGTTTCACCTGGAAGCCTCTAGGATGGGCTTCTTGGCGCGTTTAAAAACCTGATAAATCATTCATCAACAATGGAATGTGGCAATGAACTGATCTAAGTCAGCTGTTTGAAACGTCAGCGGATTTACTCTGCGCTCTCACTTCTCCTATAACGGAGTCATGCAATGTCTGAATCTCCCGGAAAACTACGACTAGGGGCCCTGGTCGCGCTTGTGGTCGGCTCCATGATTGGTGGCGGGATCTTTTCCTTGCCCCAGAACATGGCCGCCAGTGCCGATGTAGGCGCTGTGCTGATCGGCTGGGCTATTACCGCGGTCGGTATGTTGACCCTGGCCTTTGTCTTCCAGACCCTGGCTAACCGCAAGCCGAATCTGGATGGCGGGGTCTACGCCTATGCCAAGGCCGGTTTCGGCGATTACATGGGTTTCTCGTCGGCCTGGGGCTACTGGATCAGTGCCTGGCTGGGGAACGTCGGTTACTTCGTATTGCTGTTCAGTACCCTGGGTTACTTCTTCCCGATTTTCGGCGAGGGCAACACCGTCGCCGCCGTGATCGGTGCGTCCGTGCTGCTGTGGGCCGTGCACTTCCTGGTCCTGCGCGGGATCAAGGAAGCCGCGTTCATCAACCTGGTGACCACGGTGGCCAAGGTTGTACCGCTGCTGCTGTTTGTCATGATCGCCATTTTCGCCTTCAAGCTGGACATCTTCACGGCCGACATCTGGGGCCTGAAGAACCCGGACCTGGGCAGCGTGATGGATCAGGTGCGCAACATGATGCTGGTCACCGTCTGGGTGTTCATCGGCATCGAGGGCGCGAGCATCTTCTCCTCCCGTGCGGAAAAACGCTCGGACGTGGGTAAAGCCACGGTGATCGGCTTCATTACCGTGCTGCTGTTCCTGGTACTGGTGAACGTGCTGTCGCTGGGCATCATGACTCAACCGGAACTGGCCAAACTGCAGAACCCGTCGATGGCCGCCGTGCTGGAGCATGTGGTGGGTCACTGGGGCGCGGTGCTGATCAGCGTCGGCTTGATCATCTCCCTGCTCGGCGCCCTGCTGTCGTGGGTCCTGCTGTGTGCGGAGATCATGTTCGCCGCCGCCAAAGACCACACCATGCCGGAGTTCCTGCGCAAGGAAAACGAGAACCACGTACCGGTCAATGCCCTGTGGCTGACCAACGCCATGGTGCAGTTGTTCCTGATCATCACCCTGTTCTCGGCCAGTACTTACCTGTCGCTGATCTACCTCGCCACCTCGATGATCCTGGTGCCTTACCTGTGGTCGGCGGCCTACGCCCTGCTGCTGGCAGTGCGCGGCGAGACGTATGAGAACGCCCTGGCCGAACGCAAGAAAGACCTGTTCATCGGTGGCGTGGCCCTGATCTACGCGGTCTGGCTGATTTATGCCGGCGGCCTCAAATACCTGCTGCTGTCCGCCCTGCTCTATGCCCCTGGCGTGATCCTGTTCGCCAAGGCCAAGCGCGAGTTGGGCAAACCGATTTTCACCAACGTCGAGAAGCTGATTTTCGCCGCGGTCGTCATAGGTGCGCTGGTAGCGGCCTATGGGCTCTACGACGGCTTCCTGACCCTGTAACACTCAAGTTTGTATTGTCATCTGGAGGATCACTGTAATGACCACGGAAAAAGTTAAGTACGGCGTACATTCCGAAGCCGGCAAACTGCGCAAAGTCATGGTTTGCTCCCCCGGCCTGGCCCACCAGCGGCTGACCCCGAACAACTGTGACGAACTGCTTTTCGACGATGTGCTGTGGGTTGCCCAAGCCAAGCGTGACCACTTCGACTTCGTCACCAAGATGCGTGAACGCGGGATCGACGTGCTGGAAATGCACAACCTGCTGACTGACATCGTCGCCATGCCCGAGGCACTGGACTGGATCCTGGAACGCAAGGTCACCGCCGACTCGGTGGGCCTGGGCCTGATCAACGAAGTGAAGTCCTGGCTGAAAAGCCTCGAGCCGCGACACATTGCCGAGTTCCTGATCGGTGGCGTGTCCGCCGACGACCTGCCGGACAGCTTCGGTGGCAAGACCATCCAGATGTTCCGCGACTTCCTCGGCCACACCAGCTTCATCCTGCCACCGCTGCCCAACACCCAGTTCACCCGTGATACCACGTGCTGGATCTACGGTGGCGTGACGCTGAACCCGATGTACTGGCCGGCCCGTCGCCAGGAAACCCTGCTGACCACCGCCATCTACAAATTCCACCCACAGTTCACCAACGCCGACTTCGAGATCTGGTACGGCGACCCGGACCTGGATCACGGCAGCTCCACCCTTGAAGGCGGCGACGTCATGCCGATCGGCAACGGCGTGGTCCTGATCGGCATGGGCGAGCGCTCGTCCCGCCAGGCCATCGGCCAACTGGCACTGAACCTGTTCAAGAACAAAGCCGTAGAGAAAGTGATCGTTGCCGGCCTGCCGAAGTCCCGCGCGGCGATGCACCTGGACACCGTGTTCAGCTTCTGCGACCGCGACCTGGTCACGATCTTCCCGGAAGTGGTGAAGCAGATCGTCGCCTTCACCCTGCGACCTGACGAAAGCAAACAAGGCGGCATCGACATCCGCCGCGAAGAAACCAGCTTCCTCGACACCGTGGCCAAGGCCCTCAACCTCAAGGCGTTGCGCGTGGTGGAAACCGGTGGCAACAGCTTCGCCGCCGAACGCGAGCAGTGGGACGACGGCAACAACGTGGTGGCGGTAGAGCCAGGCGTGGTCATCGGTTATGACCGCAACACCTACACCAACACCCTGCTGCGCAAGGCCGGGATCGAGGTCATCACCATCAGCGCCGGCGAGCTCGGCCGCGGCCGTGGCGGCGGCCACTGCATGACCTGCCCGATCATCCGTGACCCAATCGACTACTAACCTATAAACCCTGGCCGCCACTTATCGAGTGCGGCCGGGGGGATAACCGAAACCCAAGGAGATCCAAAATGGCTTTTAACATTCATAACCGCAATCTGCTGAGCCTGGAACACCACACCCCTCGCGAATTGCGTTATCTGCTCGACCTGTCCCGCGACCTCAAGCGCGCCAAGTACACCGGTACCGAGCAGCAGCACCTCAAAGGCAACAACATCGCACTGATTTTCGAAAAAACCTCGACCCGCACCCGCTGCGCGTTCGAAGTGGCCGCTTATGACCAGGGCGCCAACGTCACCTACATCGACCCGAACTCCTCGCAGATCGGCCACAAAGAAAGCATGAAGGACACCGCCCGCGTACTGGGGCGCATGTACGACGCCATCGAGTACCGTGGCTTCAAGCAGGAAATCGTCGAAGAACTGGCGAAGTTCGCCGGCGTACCCGTGTTCAACGGCCTGACCGATGAATACCACCCGACCCAGATGATCGCCGACGTGCTGACCATGCGTGAACACGCCGACAAGCCGATCCACGAGATCAGCTACGCCTACCTGGGCGATGCGCGCAACAACATGGGCAACTCGCTGCTGCTGGTCGGCGCCAAGCTGGGCATGGACGTACGCATCTGCGCCCCCAAAGCCCTGTGGCCCCATGACGACCTGGTGGGTCGCTGCAAAAAGTACGCGGAAGAAAGTGGCGCCCGCATCACCCTGACCGAAGACCCGAAAGCCGCGGTCAAGGGCGTGGACTTCATCCACACCGACGTCTGGGTATCGATGGGCGAGCCCGTGGAAGCCTGGGCCGAGCGGATCCAGCAACTGCTGCCGTACCAGGTCAACGCCGAGCTGATGAAAGCCACCGGCAACCCACGCACCAAGTTCATGCACTGCCTGCCAGCCTTCCACAACAGCGATACCAAGATCGGCAAGCAGATTGCCGAGCAGTATCCGCACCTGGCCAATGGCATCGAAGTGACCGATGACGTGTTCGAATCGCCAGCCTGCATCGCCTTCGAGCAAGCGGAAAACCGCATGCACACGATCAAGGCGATCCTGGTATCGACCCTGGCTGACCTTTAACAGCTCACTCGGCTCCCACTGACTGGACCCAGTCAATGTGGGAGCTGGCTTGCCTGCGATGGCAACACCTCGGTGCTCCTGACAGACCGTGGTGATGCTATCGCGAGCCAGCTCGCTCCTACAGGGGGCCGCGTAACCGGCTTATATTTCTTCGAAGAAGGACAGCATTATGCGTATCGTCGTTGCTCTGGGCGGTAACGCCCTCCTGCGTCGTGGTGAACCCATGACGGCAGACAATCAACGCGCCAACATCCGGATCGCCACCGAGCAGATCGCCAAGATCCACCCCGGCAATCAACTGGTGATCGCTCACGGCAATGGCCCGCAAGTCGGCCTGCTGTCGCTGCAGGCAGCCGCCTACACCTCCGTTTCCCCCTACCCGCTGGACGTGCTCGGTGCCGAAACCGAAGGCATGATCGGCTATATCATCGAACAGGAACTGGGCAACCTGCTGGACTTCGAGGTGCCGTTCGCCACGTTGCTGACCCAGGTTGAAGTCGACGCCAACGACCCGGCGTTCAAGAACCCGACCAAGCCGATCGGCCCGGTCTACAGCAAGGCGGAAGCCGAAGCGCTGGCGGCAGAAAAAGGCTGGGCCATCGCCCCCGATGGCGACAAGTTCCGCCGTGTGGTGGCCAGCCCGAAACCCAAGCGTATTTTCGAGATCCGCCCGATCAAGTGGTTGCTGGACAAGGGCAGCATCGTGATCTGCGCCGGTGGTGGCGGGATCCCGACCATGTACGACGAGAACCGCAAGCTCAAGGGCATCGAAGCGGTGATCGACAAGGACCTGTGCTCGGCGCTGCTGGCCGAACAGCTGGAAGGTGACTTGCTGGTGATTGCCACCGACGTCAGCGCGGCGTTCATCGACTTCGGCAAGCCCACCCAGAAAGCCATTGCCCAGGCGCACCCCGACGAAATGGAAAAGCTCGGCTTCGCCGCAGGCTCCATGGGGCCGAAAGTCCAGGCCGCCTGCGAGTTCGCGCGCAACACTGGAAAAGTCGCGGTGATCGGTTCACTCTCGGACATCGAAGCAATCGTCCAGGGCAAGGCCGGCACCCGTATCAGCACGTCCAAGCCTGGCATTACCTACCTGTAAGGAGAGACGTCTATGGCAATGTTTGAGCCAGGTCATTTGCATATCGAACGTCATGCGCTGACCCCGGATGATGTCAGCTACAACGTGCACCTCGACTATGAAGTCAGCAAGAACCCCAAGGGCGAGAAGGGCATCCAGTTCACCCTGCATGGCAGCATGCAGGGCAAGGACATGAGCGAGACGTTCTTCCTGCCCAAGGAAGAAGCCTACAACTTTGCCAACAACGTGACTAAAATCGCCGAGAAGTACGGCATTCCCAAGACACACAGCCAGATCGGTTCGGTGCACAAGCATTACGACCTGATGTTTGAAGACATCCGGGCGCAACTGAACATGAAATCCGGCGACCCGGTGAATATCGAAAACTTCGAGTAAACCCACCCTGTGGGTTCAAGCCTGCTCGCGATGGCGCACTGTCGACTGACACATCGCTATCGCGAGCAGGCTTTCACCACGCGCCCGCCCCAAGGCATACTTGCCCCCTCCGCACCTCAGAACCAACAAACGCCCCATGCGTATCCACGTCAGCTTCATCGACCGCGTCGGCATCACCCAGGAAGTCCTGGCCTTGCTCGGCGGGCGCAATCTCAACCTGGATGCGGTGGAAATGGTCCCGCCCAACGTCTACATCGACGCCCCGACCTTGAGCCCGCAAGTGCTCGAAGAGCTGCGCGATGCGCTGTTCAACGTGCAGGGCGTGCAAGCGGTGACCGTGGTCGACATCCTTCCCGGACAACGCCGGCACCTGCAACTGGACGCCCTGCTGGCCGCCATGACCGACCCGGTGCTGGCCCTGGACAGTGCCGGCACCATTCTGTTGGCCAACCCGGCGTTGATCGCCCTGTACGGCCGTGAACCGGCCGGGGAAAACGTCGCCGAACTGTTTGCCGACCCTGCCCTGCTGGAGACCTTGCTGGAGCACGGCTTTCGCTTGCCGCTGCGGGAAATCACGGTCAATGGCCAGACCTTGCTGCTGGGCGCCACGCCGATCACCGACGCTGGCGCCCTGCTGACCCTGTACCCACCCAATCGTATCGGCGAACAGCTCTCGGCACTGCACCACGATCACGCCGAAGGTTTTGACGCCTTGCTCGGCGAGTCGCCGGCGATCCGCACGCTCAAGGCCCGCGCGCAACGGGTAGCGGCCCTCGACGCGCCGCTGTTGATCCAGGGTGAAACGGGCACCGGCAAGGAACTGGTGGCCCGCGCCTGCCACGCCATCAGCGCCCGCCACAGCGCGCCGTTCCTGGCGCTGAACTGTGCGGCGTTGCCGGAAAACCTCGCCGAAAGCGAGCTGTTCGGCTACGCCCCCGGCGCCTTTACCGGCGCCCAGCGCGGCGGCAAGCCGGGGCTGATGGAGTTGGCCAACCAGGGCACGGTGTTTCTCGACGAGATCGGCGAGATGTCGCCGTATCTGCAGGCCAAGCTCCTGCGGTTTCTCAACGATGGCAGCTTTCGCCGGGTGGGCGGGGACCGCGAGGTCAAGGTCAATGTGCGGATCCTCAGCGCGACCCACCGCGACCTGGAGAAGATGGTCAGCGAAGGCACTTTTCGCGAAGACCTGTTTTACCGCCTCAATGTGCTCAACGTCGAAGTTCCGCCATTGCGCGAGCGCGGCCAGGACATTCTGCTGCTGGCGCGCTACTTCATGCAGCAGGCTTGTGCGCAGATCCAGCGCCCGGTCTGCCGCCTGGCGCCCGGCACCTACCCGGCCCTGCTCGGCAATCGTTGGCCGGGTAACGTGCGCCAGTTGCAGAACGTGATCTTCCGCGCTGCGGCCATTTGTGAAAGCAGCCTGGTGGACATCGGCGACCTGGACATCGCTGGCACCTCGGTCGCGCGCCAGAGCGACAGCGAAGTCGACAGCCTGGAGCAGGCCATGGAAAGCTTCGAGAAGACCCTGCTGGAAAAGCTCTACGTCAATTACCCCTCGACCCGCCAACTGGCCAGCCGCCTGCAGACCTCCCACACCGCCATCGCCCATCGGTTGCGCAAGTACGGAATTCCCGGCAAGGCCTAAACACCATTCCCCACAGTGATTGAGGGTGTTCGCAGATGGCGCCAACACCCAGCGCAAAAGCGACCTCCACCTGTACTGAAAGCGCTACAGCGGAACGATATCGCTACAGTGGCGTTCCACCAGCATTGTGCAAGGCTTTGATCCTCATAGGCTTTTTTCTTGGCCCTCGACTGTAGCGATATCGCTACAGCTGCGCTCGCGCCCCCTCTCGCAACAGTTCGTAACTCGTTGATTAGTAACAAATAAATAATATTGGCCGTGATTTTGCTAGGTAACCCTCCATAAAGCAGGGCTTTGCCCGAGCCTTCCATCGCGTCCACCAGACCTGTCTGGCCCCTGAGGAGTTTCCATGAGCGAGTTGCGTTTTACTGAAGATCACGAATGGCTGCGTACCGAAGCTGACGGCAGCGTTACAGTCGGCATCACCGCCTTCGCCCAGAATGCCTTGGGCGACGTGGTTTATGTGCAACTGCCTGAGCTGCAGGCCTACGCCCAAGGCGCTGAAGCCGCCACCGTCGAATCGGTAAAGGCTGCCAGCGGCGTCTACATGCCACTGGACGGTGAAGTGTTGGAGACCAACCCGGCCCTGGAAAGCAGCCCGGAACTGGTCAACGAAGATCCGCTGGGGCAAGGCTGGTTCTTCCGCTTCCAGCCAAGCGACGCCGCCGCAGTCGGCCAACTGCTGGATCAGGACGCCTACGACCGCCTGATCAAAGCCCAAGCCGACGCCTGAGGAGAACGCACATGACTCACGTCAACCTGAGCACTGCCAACGAATTCATCGCCCGGCACATCGGCCCGCGCGCCAGTGACGAGCAAGCCATGCTCAACACCCTGGGTTTCGACTCCCTGGAAGCCCTGAGCGCCAGTGTCATTCCCGACAGTATCAAGGGCACCAGCGTGCTGGACCTGGGCGCAGGGCAGAGCGAAGCCGAGGCCCTGGCCGCGATCAAGGCCATTGCCGGCAAGAACCAACTGTTCAAGACCTACATCGGCCAGGGCTACTACAACTGCCACACGCCGTCGCCGATCCTGCGCAATCTCCTGGAAAACCCGGCCTGGTACACCGCCTACACCCCGTACCAGCCAGAAATCTCCCAGGGCCGCCTGGAAGCCCTGCTGAATTTCCAGACCCTGATCAGCGACCTCTCCGGCCTGCCGATCGCCAACGCCTCGCTGCTCGATGAAGCCACCGCCGCTGCCGAGGCCATGACCTTCTGCAAGCGCCTGAGCAAGAACAAAGGCAGCCACGCCTTCTTCGCCTCCGTGCATTGCCACCCGCAAACCCTCGACGTGCTACGCACCCGTGCCGAGCCGCTGGGGATCGAGGTGGTGGTGGGCGACGAGCGTGAACTGAGCGACGTGACGCCGTTCTTCGGCGCGCTGCTGCAATACCCGGCCAGCAACGGCGACCTGTTCGACTACCGCGAGCTGACCGCACGGTTCCACGCGGCCAACGCCCTGGTCGCCGTGGCGGCCGACCTGCTGGCCCTGACCCTGCTGACTCCGCCGGGCGAGTTCGGTGCCGACGTTGCCATCGGCAGCGCGCAACGCTTTGGTGTACCGCTGGGCTTCGGTGGCCCGCACGCGGCGTACTTCTCCACTAAAGATGCGTTCAAGCGCGACATGCCGGGCCGTCTGGTCGGTGTCTCGGTCGACCGCTTCGGCAAGCCGGCCCTGCGCCTGGCGATGCAGACCCGCGAGCAACATATCCGCCGTGAGAAAGCCACCAGCAACATCTGCACTGCCCAGGTACTGCTGGCCAACATCGCCAGCATGTACGCCGTGTACCACGGCCCGCAGGGCCTGACCCAGATCGCCCAGCGTATTCATCACCTGAGCGCGATCCTGGCCAAGGGCTTGAGCACACTTGGCCTTAAGGTCGAACAGGCTCACTTCTTCGACACCCTGACCCTCAACACCGGCGCCAACACGGCCCAGTTGCACGACAAGGCGCGGGCGCAGCAGATCAACCTGCGGGTGATCGATGCCAACCGCCTGGGCCTGTCCCTCGACGAAACCACCTCGCAAGCCGACGTGGAAAACCTCTGGGCGTTGCTGGCCGACGGCAAGACCCTGCCGGACTTCGCGGCCCTTGCCGCCACCGTACAGAGCACCATCCCGGCCGACCTGGTTCGCCAGTCGCCGATCCTCAGCCACCCCGTGTTCAACCGGTACCACTCGGAAACCGAGCTGATGCGCTACCTGCGCAAGCTGGCCGACAAGGACCTGGCCCTCGACCGTACGATGATCCCGCTGGGCTCGTGCACCATGAAACTCAACGCCGCCAGCGAAATGATCCCGGTGACCTGGGCCGAATTCGGCGCCCTGCACCCGTTCGCCCCGGCCGAGCAAAGCGCCGGCTACCAGCAGTTGACCGATGAACTGGAAGCGATGCTCTGCGCCGCCACCGGTTATGACTCGATCTCCCTGCAGCCGAACGCCGGTTCCCAGGGCGAGTACGCCGGCCTGCTGGCGATCCGCGCCTACCACCAGAGCCGTGGCGAAGATCGCCGCGACATCTGCCTGATCCCCTCCTCCGCCCACGGCACCAACCCGGCCACCGCCAACATGGCCGGCATGCGCGTGGTGGTGACGGCCTGTGATGCCCGCGGCAACGTCGACATCGAAGACCTGCGCGCCAAGGCCATCGAGCACCGCGAGCACCTGGCGGCCTTGATGATCACCTACCCGTCCACCCACGGCGTGTTCGAAGAAGGCATCCGCGAGATCTGCGGGATCATTCATGAGCACGGCGGCCAGGTGTACATCGACGGCGCCAACATGAACGCCATGGTCGGCCTCTGCGCCCCAGGCAAGTTCGGTGGCGACGTGTCTCACCTGAACCTGCACAAGACCTTCTGCATCCCCCACGGCGGTGGCGGTCCGGGTGTCGGCCCGATCGGCGTCAAGTCGCACCTGGCCCCATTCCTGCCCGGCCACGCGGCCATGGAGCGCAAGGAAGGCGCGGTCTGCGCCGCACCGTTCGGCAGCGCCAGCATTCTGCCGATCACTTGGATGTACATTCGCATGATGGGCGGCGCCGGCCTCAAGCGTGCTTCGCAGCTGGCGATCCTCAATGCCAACTACATCTCCCGCCGCCTGGAAGAGCACTACCCAGTGCTGTACACCGGCAGCAACGGCCTGGTGGCCCACGAATGCATCCTCGACCTGCGTCCGCTCAAGGACAGCAGCGGCATCAGCGTCGATGACGTCGCCAAGCGCCTGATTGACTTCGGTTTCCACGCCCCGACCATGTCGTTCCCAGTGGCCGGCACGCTGATGATCGAGCCGACCGAAAGTGAATCCAAGGAAGAACTGGACCGCTTCTGCGACGCCATGATCCGCATCCGCGAAGAAATTCGCGCAGTGGAAAACGGCACCCTGGACAAGGACGACAACCCGCTGAAGAACGCCCCGCACACTGCGGCGGAAATCGTCGGCGAGTGGACCCACCCCTACAGCCGTGAACAGGCGGTGTACCCAGTGGCGTCGTTGATCGAAGGCAAGTACTGGCCACCGGTTGGCCGGGTCGACAACGTGTTTGGTGATCGCAACCTGATCTGCGCCTGCCCGTCGATCGAAAGCTACGCTTGATCCATAGGGGGGCGGGTTTGCCCGCCTCCCTATCTCCCTTCGTGGGAGCGAGCCTGCTCGCTCCTCAGATTCCGCCAATTCCTATAACAAGAAACCGGAGAACAACCATGTCGTTAAGCGTGTTCGACCTGTTCAAGATTGGCATCGGCCCCTCCAGTTCCCACACCGTCGGCCCGATGCGTGCCGCTGCGCGTTTTGTCGAAGGTCTGCGCCGAGACAACCTGCTGACGGCCACCACCTGCGTCAAGGTTGAGCTGTATGGCTCACTGGGCGCCACCGGCAAGGGCCACGGCAGCGACAAGGCGGTGTTGCTCGGCCTGGAGGGCGAGCACCCGGACACCGTGAACACCGAGAACATCGCTGCGCGCCTGCACGACATCCGCAGCAGCGGCCGCTTGAGTCTGCTCGGTGAGCACCCGATCGACTTCAATGAAAAACTGCACCTGGCGATGATTCGCAAGCCATTGGCCTATCACCCCAATGGCATGATCTTTCGCGCCTTCGATGCCGCCGGCCTGCAGATCCGCAGCCGCGAGTACTACTCGGTCGGCGGCGGTTTTGTGGTCGACGAAGACGCCGCCGGCGCTGACCGGATCGTCGAGGACGCGACGCCACTGACCTTCCCGTTCAAAAGCGCCAAGGACTTGCTCGGGCATTGCGCCACCTACGGCCTGTCGATCAGCCAGGTGATGCTGACCAACGAAAGCGCCTGGCGCCCGGAGGCGGAAACCCGCGCCGAGCTGTTAAGGATCTGGCAGGTGATGCAGGACTGCGTCGATGCCGGCTGTCGCAACGAAGGCATCCTGCCTGGCGGCCTCAAGGTCAAGCGCCGTGCCGCGGCCTGGCACCGGCAACTGTGCAAGAACCCGGAGTCGTCACTGCGCGACCCGCTGTCGGTGCTGGACTGGGTCAACCTGTATGCCCTGGCGGTCAACGAAGAAAACGCCAACGGCGGGCGCGTGGTCACGGCCCCCACCAATGGCGCGGCGGGCATCGTCCCTGCCGTCCTGCATTACTACATGCGCTTTATTGCGGGTGCCAGCGAAGACGGTGTGGTGCGTTTTCTGCTCACCGCCGCCGCCATCGGCATCCTGTACAAGGAAAACGCCTCGATCTCCGGGGCCGAAGTCGGCTGCCAGGGTGAAGTCGGCGTGGCCTGCTCGATGGCCGCCGGGGCGCTGTGCGAAGTGCTGGGCGGCACCGTCCAGCAAGTGGAGAACGCCGCCGAGATCGGCATGGAACATAACCTTGGCCTGACCTGCGACCCCATCGGTGGCCTGGTCCAGGTGCCGTGCATCGAGCGCAACGCCATGGGCTCGGTCAAGGCCATCAATGCGGTGCGCATGGCCTTGCGTGGCGACGGTCAACACTTCGTCTCCCTCGACAAGGTGATCCGCACCATGCGCCAGACCGGCGCCGACATGAAAAGCAAGTACAAGGAAACCGCCCGTGGCGGTTTGGCCGTCAACATTATCGAATGCTGATGCGTGCTCACCCGCATCCGCTGAATTTTTTCAGGAGCTGAATATGTCCACCGAAACCCTGTCGAAAACCCCGCTGCATGCGCTGCACATCGAACTGGGCGCGCGCATGGTGCCGTTCGCCGGCTACGACATGCCGGTGCAGTACCCGTTGGGCGTGATGAAAGAGCACCTGCACTGCCGTGAGCAGGCCGGGCTGTTCGATGTCTCGCACATGGGGCAGATCCGCCTGACCGGTGCCCATGCGGCCAAGGCCCTGGAAACCCTGGTGCCGGTGGACATCATCGACCTGCCGGTGGGCATGCAGCGCTACGCCATGTTCACCAACGAGCAGGGCGGCATCCTCGATGACCTGATGGTCGCCAACCTGGGTAACGACGAACTGTTCCTGGTGGTCAATGCGGCCTGCAAGGACCAGGACCTGGCCCACCTGCGCCAGCATCTGGGCGATCAGTGCCAGATCGAGCCGCTGTTCGAGGAACGCGCCCTGCTCGCCCTGCAAGGCCCGGCGGCGGTGACCGTGCTCGCTCGCCTGGCGCCGCAGGTAGCGCAGATGACCTTCATGCAGTTCACCCGCGTGACCCTGCTGGGGATCGAGTGTTTTGTCAGTCGTTCGGGCTACACCGGCGAGGACGGTTTCGAGATCTCCGTGCCCGCCGCCAACGCCGAAGCCCTGGCCCGCGCCCTGCTGGCCGAGCCGGAAGTGGCCGCCATCGGCCTCGGCGCGCGTGACTCGCTGCGCCTGGAAGCCGGCCTGTGCCTGTATGGTCATGACATGAACAGCGACACCACCCCGATCGAAGCCAGCCTGCTGTGGGCCATCTCCAAGCCGCGCCGTGCCGATGGCGTGCGTGCCGGCGGGTTCCCCGGGGCCGAAGCGATCTTCGCCCAGCAACAAAACGGCGTCAGCCGCAAACGTGTCGGCCTGCTGCCCCAGGAACGTACCCCGGTGCGTGAAGGCGCAGAAATCGTCAACGCTGCCGGCGAGATCATCGGCAGCGTCTGCAGCGGTGGTTTCGGTCCTTCCCTCGGCGGTCCATTGGCGATGGGTTACCTGGACAGTGCCTACGTGGCACTCGATACCCAGGTCTGGGCGATCGTGCGTGGGAAACAGGTGCCATTGCTTGTTAGCAAAATGCCATTCGTCCCACAACGCTACTATCGTGGCTGATAGACTGTTCCCATAAGTAACGCAGTTGCGTAACAGTGCACTAATCTGTAACGCAACTGCCATAAAACAGTGCAGACTTTTGACTCTAAGCTTCGATTTTGAACTTGCGTTATAACAATCGAAAACAACTGAACGAGCCTATCGAATAAGCCGCAACGGCCCACCCCAAAATAGCCACAGGCCCAGCTATACAAGGCTTGCAGGGGGGCTTGTTTTTCCTGCCGTAGTTGGCGTAGAGTTTGTCCACTGTGTTTGCATGGGTCGCTTGGAATCGTGACCTGGGCAGTAGCCAACAAGTTTGCTACACCCGTTCTACGTCTTTCTTCTTTCCTGCAACCAGCCCCAGTACTCTTTCATGAGAAAGAGGCTGTCATCAATTTTTGCGTCAAAGGAAATAAGAAATGTCTCAACGTCAGAGCGGCACCGTCAAGTGGTTTAACGACGAAAAAGGTTTTGGTTTTATCACTCCAGAAAGCGGCCCGGATCTGTTCGTGCATTTCCGTGCCATCCAGGGCAACGGCTTCAAGAGCCTGAAAGAAGGCCAGAAAGTGACCTTCGTTGCGGTGCAGGGCCAAAAAGGCATGCAGGCTGACGAAGTTCAAACAGAAGCCTAATCTTCTGTAACGAAAAAGCCCCTGATGCTGACATCAGGGGCTTTTTTGTGCGCGCAAACCCGTAAAATGGCTTCCTTTTTCAATCGAGAGCCACTCCATGTCGAAACGCCTGCTAAGCCCCCAGGGTGATTTCCCCGTCGCCGGCCTGGGACGTCGCCTGGCAGCGATGTTCTACGATTTCCTGCTGTGCACCGCCCTGATGATCGTCACTGGCGGCCTCTACAAGATGGCGCAGATGGCAATCATCGGCGAAGAGCGGATGCGCGCATTGACCGATGCCGGCGCATTGGATGGCGATCCCTTGCTCTCCACGATCCTGCTGTTTGTGCTGTTCGGTTTTTTTGCCAAGTTCTGGACCTACTCCGGCCAAACCCTGGGGATGCAGGTGTGGTGCATCCGCGTGCAGAACGCCGACGGCTCGGCCATCAGCCTGTGGCAAGCCTTGCTGCGCTTCGTGGTATCGATTGCGTCACTGCTGTGCGTCGGCCTGGGCTTCTTCTGGACGCTGTTCGACAAACAGCAGCGCAGCTGGCACGACATGTACTCCAATACGCAGTTGGTGCGGATTCCGAAAAAAACCAAGTAATTTCAGCAGACAAAAATCACTGTGGGAGCGAGCTTGCTCGCTCCCACAAGTGTTGTGTGCCTAGCTGACAGCCCTCAGGCGTTGCCGGCGAGCTTCATCCGCGCCGCCGCCGTGAAGTCGAGCATGCGCTTGAGCGGGCGAATCGCCTGCGGGATCAACGCCGGATCGACGAAAATCTCCCCAGAGCCCTCACGCAGGCACTGTAGCGTGCGTTCCAGGGTGTTCATCGCCATCCACGGGCAATGTGCACAGCTGCGGCAGGCCGCGCCGTTGCCGGCCGTAGGGGCTTCGATAAACACCTTGTCCGGGCACAGCTGCTGCATCTTGTAGAAAATCCCGCGGTCGGTGGCCACGATCAGCGTCTTGTGCGGCAGGCTCTGTGCGGCCGCGATCAACTGGCTGGTGGAACCCACCGCGTCGGCCAACTCGATCACCGCCGTCGGCGATTCCGGGTGCACCAGAATTGCCGCGTCCGGGTACAGCGCCTTCATGTCTTCGAGCTGCTTGGCCTTGAACTCTTCGTGGACGATGCAGGCACCATCCCAGAGCAGCATGTCGGCACCGGTCTTGCGCTGGATGTAGGTACCCAGGTGCTTGTCCGGACCCCAGATGATGGTCTCGCCGTTGTCCATCAGGCTTTCGACGATCTCCAGTGCGCAACTGGAGGTCACCACCCAGTCCGCCCGCGCCTTGACCGCTGCCGAGGTGTTGGCATAGACCACCACGGTGCGTTCCGGGTGCTGGTCGCAGAACGCCGAAAACTCGTCGACCGGGCAACCCAGGTCCAGCGAGCAGGTCGCTTCCAGGGTCGGCATCAGCACGCGTTTTTCCGGGTTGAGGATCTTCGCGGTCTCCCCCATGAACTTCACGCCGGCCACCACCACGGTCTTGGCCGGGTGGGCGTTACCGAACCGGGCCATTTCCAGGGAATCGGAAACACAGCCCCCGGTTTCTTCGGCCAGGGCCTGAATGATCGGGTCGCAATAGAAGTGGGCAACCAGCACCGCGTCCTGAGCCTTGAGCTCGGCGGCGATGGCGGCGCGGTAATGGGCCTCCTCTGCGGCGGTCAGCGGCTTGGGCTGCTTGGCGTCGAGGTGGGCTTGAACCAGAAGGCGTTCGGAAATTTGCGTCATGATCGCAAGACCTGCGGGCGCTTTCGCGCGAAAGTCGAGTATACACCCGGCTCCGGACCGATCAGGGTACCGCCGGGAGAGTGAGTATTCATCAGGCACGGACAGCGTTGAAGCTGCGCAAGGCTACAGAATATCCCTGAGTTGCAAAAGACCATTCTGCACCCAGGCGCGCGGTGCAAGCATTGCGATTGCCCAAGACAGGAATCGCAGGCAAAAAAAAACCCGGAAATCCTCACTTTCGTGGGCCTTCCGGATTTTCTAAACCGCCAAATATGGTGGGTCGTGTGGGATTCGAACCTACGACCAATTGGTTAAAAGCCAACTGCTCTACCAACTGAGCTAACGACCCGCTTCGTTGTGGTGCGTATAATACTGATTTTTAAGGACTATTCAACACCTAAGTGAAAATAAATCAAAAATAGTTGGTCGGGTCGCTGATTCCGGCTGCGGCGAAGCCTTCCGCACGCAGGCGGCAGCTGTCGCATTTGGCGCAGGCACGGCCTTCATCGTCCGCCTGATAGCAGGAAACGGTCAGCGCGTAGTCGACCCCAAGCTTCACGCCCGCCTCGACGATCTGCGCCTTGCTGAGATTCTGCAGCGGCGCCTGGATGCGGAAACCATTGCCCTCGACCCCGGCCTTGGTCGCCAGGTTGGCCATGCGCTCGAAAGCCTCGACGAACTCCGGACGGCAATCCGGGTAACCGGAGTAGTCCACGGCGTTGACCCCGATGAAGATGTCCCGCGCGCCCAGCACTTCGGCCCACCCCAGGGCCAGGGACAGGAACACCGTGTTGCGTGCTGGCACATAGGTCACCGGGATGCCTTCACCCGGGGTCTCAGGCACGTCGATGCTGCTGTCGGTCAGGGCCGAGCCGCCGATCCCGTTCAGGTTCAGGCCGATCACCTTGTGCTCGATCACACCCAGGTCGCGGGCCACCCGCGCAGCGGCGTGCAGCTCGGCGTGTGAGCGCTGGCCGTAGTCAAAACTCATGGTGTAGCAGCTGTAGCCTTCGGCGCGAGCCATGGCCACGACCGTCGCCGAGTCCAGGCCACCGGACAGCAGGATGACCGCACGTTTTTCTACAGTGTTCAGTTGTTCAGTCATGTCAGCGCCCCGGCTCGTCATTCCAAAGATATTTGTGCAACTGCAATTGCAAGCGCACTGGCAGGTTGTCGGCAACCACCCAGTCCGCCAGGTCGCGTGCATTGAGATCGTGATGGCTCGGTGAGAACAGGACTTCACCGGCCCGCCGATCAAGACCGTACTGGATCAGCTTGGAGACCGCCCAGTCGTAGTCCTCGCGGGAACAGATCACGAACTTGACCTGGTCGTTGGGTGTCAGCAGCTCGATATTCTCGTAGCGGTTACGGTGTGCTTCCTTCGAGCCCGGGGTCTTCAGGTCGACCACCCGGCTGACCCGCGAATCTACCGCCGAGATGTCGATCGAACCACTGGTTTCCAGCGACACTTCGTAACCGGCGTCACACAGCTGCTTGAGCAAAGGGATGGCGTTAGGCTGGGCCAGCGGTTCGCCGCCGGTCACACAGACATAACGGGGACGGAAACCGGCCACCTGCTCGAGGATATCGTCGAGCGATCGCACGGTGCCGCCCGTGAAGGCATAGGCACTGTCGCAGTACTGGCAACGCAATGGGCAACCGGTCAGGCGCACAAAAACAGTGGGCAGCCCGGCAGTGCGCGTTTCACCCTGCAACGAGTAAAAAACTTCGGTAATTCTCAATGTGTCTTGCATAGTCGCCACGGGCGTAACAGCTAAACAGGCTGTCCGCCTCCGTCAGGCACTTGATGGAACCCCGCCAACGCGCAGATCCCAAAAAGCGGTGTTGCTAAAAAGGGCGTGAATTCTAACGAAAAAACCCGCGACAAGCGCGGGTTTCTTGAAACACGGGTCAAACTGCCTTACATGCGCTGCAAATCACGCTGGGCCAACTGAGCAGCGGAGGTACCAGGGTACTGGCTGACCACCTGCTGCAAAATGCCCTTGACCTTGTCGGCGTGCCCCAGGCGACGCTCGACATCAGCCAGCTTGTACAGCGAGTCCGGCACCTTGTTGTGCTTGGGATACAGCTGCGAAACCTTGGCAAACGACTGGCCGGCGCCTTGCAGGTCGCCTTTGGCCAGGTTCACTTCACCCAGCCAGTATTGGGCATTGCCCGCGTACTGGCTGTTCGGGTATTTGCGCAGGAACGCGGCAAAAGCCAGGCTGGCCTTGTCGAAGTCCTTGGCTTTGATCAGGTCGAAGGCAGCATCGTAGTAGAGCTTTTCCTTCGCCGGATCACCCGGTTCGCTGCTGGCGGCAGGGGCTTGCGCCGCAGCGCCCGCACCTGCAGCCGCACCGGCGGCGCTATTGCCACCGGCTGGAGAATTCTCAGGAGCCGCAGCGGGTGCACCGCCCGATCCTATGCGCCGGTCAAGATCCTGGTATCGCTCCAGGGCTTCTTGCTTCATGCGCGAAACATCATTTTGCAAAACTTCGATCACGCCTTGTTGGCGCGCGATCTGTTCCTGCATCTGTTGCAGTTGGTTGAACAGCTCGCCCTGTGCCGAGACAGGGGCCGTAACCCCTCCCCCGGCATAGGCGCCGTTCGTACCGTAACCCGCAGGCGGATAACTGCTCCCGCTATTGTTATAACCGGAATTGTTATCGACCACAGGAACCGCAGCCCACGCCATGAATGGCGCGAGGCTGAGAGCCAGGACAGTTACAGCACGACGGCACGTTCGCATGACGAATTACTTACGCAGTTCGACGCGACGGTTTTGAGCCCAGGACTGCTCGTCGTTGCCGGTAGCAACTGGACGCTCTTCGCCGTAGGAAACCAGTTCCAGCTGAGCTGGGGAAACACCTTGCAGTACCAGGTAGCGTTGAACGGCTTTCGCACGACGCTCGCCCAGTGCCATGTTGTACTCACGAGTACCACGTTCGTCGGTGTTGCCTTCCAGAACAACGCGAGCGCCGTTTGCTTTCAGGTCTTTGGCGTGAACGTCCAGAGCGCGCATGGCTTCTGGCTTCAGGTCCGAGCTGTCGTATTCGAAGTAGAAGGTGGTGATTGCGCGCAGAGCAGCTTCTTCGCTCAGGGAGCCGTCAACAGCACCAGTGTTAGCGCCGTAACCAGCGTTTGGATCAACAGCGCCTTCACCGGCGTTGTCGCCGCCTTTGGACGAGCAACCTACAGCTACAGCCATGGCCAGAGCCAGCGCAGCAAACTTACCAAACTTCAGCATTTCCATCGTGAAACTCCTAATGAACCCCAATGTGTTAAGTACAACGTATAGCGCCGCGTCAGTTCAGGTAAGGGGACCAGGAAGGTTCTCTGACTTCGCCTTGTGCGGTAGGAAGCGGGAGCCTTACGCGTCCATTGATGGACACGAGCATCAAGACTCCCCGGCCCTGCTGGCGGGTGGCGTAGATTACCATGGTGCCGTTGGGCGCAACAGTAGGTGACTCGTCCAGAGTGCTATCAGTTAGGATTTTTACGCTACCGCGCTGCAAATCCTGGGCCGCCACCTTGAAATTGGTGAAACCTTCCTGGCGATGGATCATCACCAGGGTCTTTTCGTCAGCCGACAATTTCGGGTTGGCATTGTAGTTGCCGATGAAGGTCACACGCTCGGCACCGCCGCCACTGGCGCTGGTCTTGTAGATCTGCGGTTTGCCGCCACGGTCGGAGGTGAAGTAGATGGTCGAGCCATCCTTGCCCCAGAACGGTTCGGTGTTGATGCCAGGCCCTGCGGTTACGCGGGTGATCTGGCGCGAACCCAGGTTCATCACGTAGATATCCGGGTTACCGTCCTTGGACAGTACGAATGCCAGGCGCGAACCGTCCGGCGACCAGGCTGGAGCACCGTTGAGTCCTTCAAAGTTGGTGATCTGCTCACGACGACCGGTGTCGATGTTCTGCATGAAGATCCGCGGACGCTTCTGCTCGAAGGAGACATAGGCGATACGCTTGCCATCGGGGGCAAAACGTGGCGACAGGATCGGCTCGCGGGACTGCAGCAGGGTCACGGCACGTGCACCGTCGTAGTCCGAGCGTTGCAGGGTGTAGCGGGTGTTCTTCTCGGAGAAACGCTCGGCCGTCACGTACAGCAGACGGGTCGAGAACGCGCCCTTGATACCCACCAGCTTCTCAAACGACTGGTCCGAAATGTAGTGCGCCATGTCGCGCAACTGGTCGACGCCGCCGGAAACGCTGCCGGTCAGCACTTGCTGCTCGGTGTTGACGTTGAACAGGGCGTACTGCACCTGCAGGCGACCGCCGGCCGGAACAATGCTGCCGACCATGATGTACTGGGCGCCCAGGGCCTTCCAGTCGCGGTAGATGACTTCGCTGGCCTGGGTCGGCTGGCTGATCATGTTCTGCTTGGGAATGGGCGAGTAGTAACCCGAGTTGCGCAAATCATTACCAATGATTTCCGCCATGTCATCCGGCAGCACGCTGCCGCCCTGCCAGCCGAACGGCACTACCGCAATCGGGGTCGCCCGATCACTGCCGCTGGTGACCAGAATGTTCTTTTCATCCGCCGCCGCTATCCCTGCCATGCAGCAAATAACGACAAGCATTCCTCGAAGAAGGTTTCTCACAAGGCTAGATCCTCAGGTGTGAATGTCATCTTGAATGAACGATAGGGAGCGAAATCGCTCGGCTTCATTCCCTGCATTTCTGTCAAACGTCCAATGTTCTTGACCGCTGCTACAGCCGAGCTGTCGAACGGACCATCGCCACTGGACTTGGAAACCGTGACCGAGGTCACCGTCCCATCGGGCAACATGCCAATTTGCAGCACGACCGTCATGTTCTTGCGTGCCGAAGGAGGACGCGCCCAGCCTTCCGCTGCCCGTGCTCGAATCAGGTCGTCGAAACTGCCCGCGACTTCATCGCCTTGTTCATCGGCCAAGGCCTGCTGACGCTGCGGCGTGTCGGAAAGCAAATCTGCCAGGGCCTGGGCCTTTTTCTCTTCGGCGGATTTACGTGCCGCTTCCTGCGATTTTTTCTTCGCAGCATCGGCAGCAGCTTTCTTCTTCGCATCCTCGGCGACTTTCTTCTTCGCCTCGTCCGCTTCAGCTTTCTTCTTGGCGTCTTCCGCGGCTTTTTTCTTCGCGTCTTCGACTACTTTCTTCTTCGCTTCTTCAGCGGCCGCTTTCTTGGCCTCTTCTTCAGCTTTCTTCTTGGCTTCTTCTTCGGCTTTCTTCTTGGCTATATCAGCCAATTGTTTCTCTTCTGCCTTCTTGGCTTCGGCGGTCTTCTTCGCTTCATCGGCTTTCTTGGCTTCATCAGCCTTTTTCGCTTCTTCGGCTTTCTTCGACTCGTCGGCCTTCTTGGCTTCCTCGGCCTTTTGAGCCGCCTCTTCTTTCTTTTGTTCCGCAGCCTTCACCGCTTCCTGCTCGACCTTTTTCTGTTCCATCTGTTCGACTTCGGTCTGGCGCGCAGCGGATTTCTTCGCTTCACCCGCAATCTTCTGATTGGTCTGGGTGGTTGCCTGACTTTTCGATTTCAACTGGTACAGGGTCGCCTGGACAATCGGCTTGGCCGGCGGCAGCTCCGGGGTAAAGGCAAAGCTGACGAACAGCATGCCGAACACCAGCACGTGCAAGCCAATTGCCCAGACACTAGGCCAGAAGTAGCTTTCCGAGGCTGTTGGCTCTCGCTGTTGCTGCATCAGGGCGCCTCGGTAATCAAGCCAACGTTACCGACTCCGGCTTTCTGCAACCCACCCATTGCGCCCATGACGGCGCCGTAGTCGACGGTCTTGTCGCCACGAATGAACACTTGGGTGTGTTTGCCACCTTCGTTGCCGGCGCGAATGATCTTGGTCACCGCATCCGTCATCTGCGGCAGGGTCATTGCCCGGTCCTGCTGCTTCTCGGTGTCGACTTCGCTGCCAAGGTTCCAGTAGTAGGTCTTGTCAGCCTTGATCGAAATGGTCAGGACCTGGGTGTTGTTGTCTTGCGGCAAGGCTTCGCTGGAAACCTTGGGCAGATCAACTTTCACGCCCTGATTGAGCATCGGCGCGGTCACCATGAAGATGACCAGCAGTACCAGCATCACGTCGATGTAAGGCACCACGTTCATCTCGGCGACCGGCTTGCGCTTTTTGCGAGCTCGAGCGATTAAAGCCATTGGGAAATACCTGCTTATTCTTCGCTGGTGTGCACTTTACGGTGCAGGATCGCCTGGAATTCATCGGCGAAGGTGTAGTAGCGGCTGATCAGGGTTTCGCTGCGCGCGGCAAAGCGGTTGTACGCGATAACGGCCGGGATGGCGGCGAACAGACCGATGGCGGTAGCGATCAGTGCCTCGGCGATACCCGGGGCCACGGTGGCCAGGGTCGCTTGCTGGGCAGTGGCCAGGCCACGGAAGGAGTTCATGATGCCCCAGACGGTACCGAACAGACCGATGTACGGGCTGACCGAGCCGACGGTGGCGAGGAATGGCAGGCTCTGCTCGAGCTTTTCTTCTTCGCGGGAAATAGCCACGCGCATGGCACGGGCCACGCCTTCCATGACCGCTTCCGGGTCCACACCCGGTTGCTGGCGCAGACGGGAGAATTCCTTGAAGCCGGCACGGAAGATCTGCTCGACGCCCGAATCCGGATCAGGGTTGCTGCCGGCCTGACGGTACAGCTTGGACAGGTCGATACCCGACCAGAAGCGCTCCTCGAAGCTCTCCAGGGCACGTCGACCGGCACGCAGCAAATTGCTGCGCTGAAAGATCATGATCCATGAGGTCACCGATGCGGCTACCAGGGTCAGCATTACCAGTTGCACCACGATACTGGCATTGCTGACCAGGCTCCACATGGAGGAATGGTCGACGACGTTAGCTTCCACGCTTTATCTCCTGCTTTGAGTGTGTACCCGCGCCGCTCACGTCGGCAAAGGCCGCACGTAGAGCTTCGGGAATGGCCCGGGGTTTCAAACTATGGGTGCGCACACAGGCCACCAAAAACTGCCCTTCGCAGAGCAGTGCATTATCCGTGGCTCGCCTGACCTGCTGCTTGAAGCGCAGGCTGACACGGTTCAATTCGATTACTTCAGCACTTACCACAAGCTCGTCGTCCAGTCGCGCCGGCGCGTGGTAGCGCGCTTCGCTGGAATGCACGACAAACAACAGGTCCTCGCCTGCCAGCTGTGACTGGGCAAAGCCCAACTCACGTAGCCGCTCGGTCCGAGCCCGTTCCATAAACTTGAGGTAATTAACGTAATACACGATGCCGCCGGCATCGGTGTCCTCGTAATAAACGCGACAACGATGTGCGAACGACTCTAGCCCGTTTTGCGCGCGCATACTCTAGTGCTTACTCCTCAGGTTGCCAATCCGGCCAGGCAACTGTTTTTCATTCTTCTGCGCCTTTGCAGCCAAACAAGGGTTCGCCAGCCACCTAGGACCACACAAAACCGGAATAAATCGGCGCAGACCGTCATTAATCGTCCACTGCATCCAGAAACGCGTCTACTGCGGGCATTTCGCCCATGCGTGTCGGAATGTTCAGGCCAAAGTGCAAATAAGCATGCCGGGTCACTACCCGTCCACGGGGCGTACGCATGATGTAGCCCTGCTGGATCAGGTATGGCTCCAGCACGTCTTCAATGGTGTGCCGCTCTTCGCTGATGGCCGCCGCCAGACTGTCCACCCCCACCGGACCGCCATCGAACTTCTCGATCATGGTCAGCAGCAAACGCCGGTCCTGGTGATCGAAACCACGCTCATCGACGTCCAGCAGGTTGAGCGCCAGGTCGGCGATCGGCTTGGTGATGTGGCCCTTGGCCCGAACTTCGGCAAAATCCCGCACCCGCCGCAGCAGGCGGTTGGCGATACGGGGCGTGCCGCGGGCCCGCCGGGCGATTTCAAACGCCCCTTCAGGGTCCAGCGGCAGCCCGAGGATACCGGCCGAACGACTGACGATGGTCGCCAGGTCGGCGGTGCTGTAGAACTCCAGGCGCTGGACGATGCCGAAGCGGTCGCGCAGCGGGTTGGTCAGCATGCCGGCGCGAGTGGTCGCCCCCACCAGGGTGAACGGTGGCAGGTCGAGCTTGATGGAGCGTGCTGCCGGGCCTTCGCCGATCATGATGTCGAGCTGGAAGTCCTCCATGGCCGGGTACAGCACTTCCTCGACAATCGGCGACAGGCGATGGATTTCATCGATGAACAGCACGTCATGGGGTTCGAGATTGGTCAGCAGTGCGGCCAGGTCGCCGGGACGCTCCAGGACCGGCCCCGAGGTGCTTTTGATCGACACGCCCATTTCCTGGGCGATGATGTTGGCCAGCGTGGTCTTGCCCAGGCCCGGCGGACCGAAGATCAGCGTATGGTCCAAGGATTCGTTGCGCCCGCGCGCCGCCTGGATGAACAGTCTCCATCTGCTCGCGAACGGTCGGCTGACCGATGTATTCGGCCAGGCTGACCGGGCGGATGGCGCGGTCCTGGACTTCTTCGCGGTCACGCGGGCCACCGGTGGCGGCAATCAGACGATCAGCTTCAATCACTTAGATCATTCCCTTCAGTGCACGACGAATCAGGTCTTCACTGCTCAAGCCTTTCTCCTTGATCGCGGAAATCGCCTTGCTGGCTTCCTGCGGCTTGTAGCCCAGGGAGATCAGCGCGCTGACCGCATCATTCTCCGCCGAGACCACCGGTTGCGCCGGGCCATCAGGCTGGTTCGGCACCAGGGCAAACATGCTCGGCACGGTTTCCCAGGCCTTGAAGCGGTCCTTGAGTTCCACCAGCAAGCGCTCGGCGGTCTTTTTGCCGACACCGGGCACCTTGGTCAGCGCCGAAGTGTCCTGGGCCTGCACACAACGCACCAGCTCATCGACCTCAAGGCTCGACATCAACGCCAGCGCGAGCTTGGGACCCACCCCATTGAGGCGGATCAACTCGCGGAAAAAGTCCCGATCACGCTTGCCGATGAAACCATAAAGCAACTGGGCGTCTTCGCGCACCACCAAATGGGTGTGCAGGGTGATCGGTTCTCCGATCGACGGCAGTCGATAGAGGGTGGTCATCGGCACTTCCAGCTCATAGCCCAGGCCGTTGACATCCAGTATCAGGTGCGGCGGCTGTTTCTCAGCCAAGGTGCCGCGCAAACGTCCAATCACGTTTCAAATCCTTAAGCGTTAGCCAGATCAGGCGTTCGAAGAGCAAAGTGAGCGAGGTGGCCGACAGTACAGGCGCAAAACGCTCAACCAAAAAAACCAGTCGGTGGATGCTATCAGATCACAGGCGCAGGCGACCGCCACGACTGCGCGCCGTCCCCAGGCCATGGGGCAACAGGCTGGAGCGGGTATGGGCATGGCAAATGGCAATTGCCAGGGCATCGGAAGCATCGATTTGCGGCTTGCTGGTGAGCTTGAGCATGTGCATGACCATCATCTGCACCTGCTCCTTGTTGGCCGCGCCGGTACCGGTGACCGCCTGCTTGACCTGGGTAGCGGTGTATTCGGCAATCTCCAGGCTCTCTTCGGCCCCCGCGACAATCGCCGCACCACGGGCCTGGCCGAGCTTGAGCGCGGAGTCGGCATTGCGGGCCATGAACACCTTCTCGATGCCCATGGTCACCGGGCCGTAGGTCTGGATCACCTCACGCACGCCGCGATAAACAATTTGCAACCGTTCATGTAGCTCACCGCTGCCGGTGCGAATACAACCCGACGCCACATACACGCAGCCACGACCGGTATCGCGTACCACGCCATAACCGGTAATGCGTGAACCGGGGTCGATACCAAGAATTAAAGTCATAACGCCTGCGGGTCAAAAAAGCACGATATTCGATGATCCGAATAAACAAATGTGGGAGCGAGCCTGCTCGCGAAAGCGGTTTCCTATTGAGCAACGATGTTGCCCGAAAGTCCGCATTCGCGAGCAGGCTCGCTCCCACAGTAGATCCTAGTCGCCTTTAACCGAGCTGTGCAGCTACCGACTCAGGGATATCGGCGTTGGAATAGACGTTCTGCACGTCATCCAGGTCTTCGAGCATATCGATCAGCTTGAGCACCTTCTCGGCGCCTTCCAGGTCCAGTTCGGCACTGGTGGTGGGCAGCATCACGATTTCCGCGTCATCAGCCTTGAAGCCTGCCGCTTCCAGGGCGTTGCGCACGGCATAAAAACCGGCGAACGAGGTGAATACGTCGATCGAACCGTCTTCGTTGGTCACCACGTCGTCGGCATCAGCCTCCATCGCCGCTTCCATCAAGGCGTCTTCGTCGATACCCGGGGCAAAGGAGATCTGCCCCTTGCGCTCGAACAGGTAGGCCACCGAGCCATCCGTGCCCAGGTTGCCGCCGCACTTGCTGAAGGCATGTCGAACCGCCGCCGCCGTGCGGTTGCGGTTATCGGTCATGCACTCGACCATCACCGCCACGCCACCCGGGCCATAACCTTCGTAGCTCAGCTCGACCATGTCATCGGTGTCGGCAGCGCCAGCCCCACGGGCCACCGCACGATCGATGATGTCGCGGCTCATGTTCGCACCCAGGGCCTTGTCCAGCGCCAGGCGCAACCGCGGGTTGGAGCCGGGATCGCCGCCGCCCTGACGGGCCGCAACTGTCAGCTCACGAATCCACTTGGTGAAAATCTTGCCTTTCTTGGCATCCTGACGTTCTTTGCGGTGTTTGATGTTCGCCCACTTGGAATGACCCGCCATAACTCGCTCCGAATTCTCTTTAAAACAATGCCCGCACACCCTGGAAGGCGAGCGGGCAATACACGCTGGATCTGACCCCTGGCGTATCCACAGATACGCCAGGGTGGCCAGCCTTACTCAGCCTTTGGCTGTTCGCGCAAACGGATGTGCAGCTCGCGCAGAGCCTTGGCATCCACCAGGCCCGGGGCCTGGGTCATCACGCATGCCGCGCTCTGGGTTTTCGGGAACGCGATCACTTCACGGATCGACTGGGCGCCGGTCATCAGCATCACCAGACGGTCCAGGCCGAAGGCCAGGCCGCCGTGGGGCGGTGCACCGTACTTCAGGGCGTCGAGCAGGAAGCCGAATTTCTCTTCCTGTTCCGCTTCGCTGATACCCAGCAGGCGGAATACCGATTGCTGCATTTCCTTGCGGTGGATACGGATCGAACCGCCACCCAGTTCAGTGCCGTTGAGCACCATGTCGTAGGCGCGCGACAGGGCGGTCGCCGGGTTGGCTTCCAGCTCTTGCGGCGTGCACTTCGGCGCGGTGAACGGGTGGTGCAGAGCAGTGAAGCTGCCGTCGTCGTTCTCTTCGAACATCGGGAAGTCGACCACCCACATCGGGGCCCACTCGCACGTCAGCAGGTTCAGGTCGTGACCGAGCTTGATCCGCAGTGCGCCCAAGGCTTCGCTGACGATCTTGGCTTTGTCGGCACCGAAGAACACGATGTCGCCATCGACTGCGCCAACGCGGTCGAGGATCACGTTCAGGTTGTCTTGCGGAATGTTCTTCACGATCGGCGATTGCAGACCGTCAACCCCGGCAGCGCGCTCGTTGACCTTGATGTAGGCCAGGCCCTTGGCACCGTAGATGCCGACGAACTTGGTGTAATCGTCGATCTGCTTGCGCGGCATGCTCGCCCCGCCTGGAACGCGCAGTGCCGCGATACGGCATTTCGGGTCGTTGGCCGGGCCGCTGAACACCTTGAATTCAACGTCTTTGAGCTGGTCGGCAACGTCAACCAGTTCCAGCGGGTTACGCAGGTCCGGCTTGTCGGAACCGTAACGACGCATGGCCTCGTCCCAGGTCATGTGCGGGAAATCGCCGAATTCCAGACCCAGCACTTCCTTGAACAGGTTGCGGATCATGCCTTCGGTCAGGCCCATGATGTCTTTTTCATCAAGGAAGCTGGTTTCGATGTCGATCTGGGTGAATTCCGGCTGGCGGTCGGCACGCAGGTCTTCGTCGCGGAAGCACTTGGCGATCTGGTAGTAGCGATCGAAGCCAGCGACCATCAGCAGTTGCTTGAACAGCTGAGGCGATTGCGGCAAGGCAAAGAAGCTGCCGGCGTGAGTACGGCTTGGCACCAGGTAGTCACGGGCGCCTTCTGGCGTGGCACGGGTCAGGATCGGCGTCTCGACGTCGAGGAAGCCGTTCTCGTCCAGGTAACGACGGATGCTGGTGGTCATGCGCGAACGCAGGCGCAGCTTCTCGAGCATTTCCGGGCGACGCAGGTCGATGAAGCGATAGCGCAGGCGGGTTTCTTCGCCGACGTCGGAGAACTCGTTGAGTGGGAACGGCGGGGTTTCCGCTTCGTTCAGCACTTCCAGTTCGTAACCCAGGACTTCGATCATGCCCGAGGCCATGTTGGCGTTGCCGGCACCGGCCGGACGCAGGCGCACCTTGCCGGTGACCTTGACCACATATTCGCTGCGCACGCGGTCGGCGGCGGCGAAGGTTTCAGCACGATCCGGGTCGAACACCACCTGGGCCAGACCATCACGATCACGGATATCGAGGAAAATCACCCCGCCGTGGTCACGACGACGATGGACCCATCCGCAAAGGGTAATTTCCTGACCTTCCAGGCTTTCGTTCAGTTGGCCGCAATAATGGCTGCGCATCATGGTAGTGGTTTCACTTCTCGTAATTCGAAATTCGATGGGAGGTCTTGCTGCACCGCCGCACTTGAATGAAGTGCCAGATAATGCAAGAGCTCGGTGTGTCGTTCAACTCAGTCAGCTTTGTCGCCACCGGCCAGATTCTTCTTCGAACCGGTCTTGAAGTCGGTTTCGTACCATCCGGTACCACTCAGGCGGAAGCCCGGCATCGACAACATTTTTTTCAGTTCGGGCGCCTGGCAGGCAGGGCAGTCGACCAACGGTGCTGCGCTGATCTTCTGAATGGCTTCCAACTGATGACCACAGGAAGCACATTGATAGTCGTACATCGGCATGGGGTTGTCTCGGCGATCAGGTTCATCCCGCGCAAACAATGGGTTTGGCGGCAAAGAGCGGGATTATATCGATTAAATCGAGCCTGTGCAGCCGTAACGCTGCACAGGGGCCGCATCCGGGGCCGATGGCGACCGGCACTTGGGCGTACCGGCCGCACTGCCCCGGCCCCTCGACGTCATTCCATGCCCACGGCGCCCTGGTCCAAGCTGTGCACGACACACATCACCCGGACCAGGCCACTGAAGTTCTTCACCCCGCCATGGCGCAGGTGCACCTCGCGATCAACCCGGGACAGCAAGGCGTTGACCGAACAGCAATTATTCCTGGCAATACTGGCCAGGATATTCCAGTACACCTGTTCCAGCCGCAGGCAGGTGGCAAACCCATTCAAGCGGACCGACCTGGCCAAAGGCTGTGCCAGGCCCATGTCAAACTCACGTACGAAGGGATCGATCTTTATATCCTGAGGCCTGGAAACTTCATCGGCTCCTGTCGCTAAAATTCTAACCATATGTCTGACACTCCTTTGCCATTCCATTTATAACAACGTTCCATGTCGTTATAAAAACGTAAGCAGATACATATTTCCAGATGCTTTTATAACCGCAGACGTAGGACAAGCCGACAGCAACAACAAGACTATTAGCACTCTCCTACATGCAACAGCGAAACGGAAAGATGGCGCAGGAAGAGTCCCGCAAGAGGCACGGAAAAGCGCCATCAGTGCCCGAGACCTTTCCCGAACCCGGACGCGACAACTCGCGCGGATGGCGCCGGCAGACCGGCGCCATCAATCAGCTCAGAATTACTGGCCGTCCAGCAGCGAACGCAGCATCCAGGCGGTTTTCTCATGGACTTGCATGCGCTGCGTCAGCAGGTCCGCGGTGGGTTCATCGCTGACTTTTTCCAGCAGGGGAAATATCCCGCGCGCGGTACGGGTGACCGCTTCCTGCCCCTGGACAAGTTGCTGGATCATCGCTTCGGCACTGGGTACCCCCTCCTCTTCTTTAATGGAAGAAAGTCGTGCGTAAATTGAATAGGCGCCTGGGGCCGGAAAACCCAATGCACGAATACGCTCGGCAATCAGATCCACCGCCAGGGCCAACTCGGTGTACTGCTCTTCGAACATCAAGTGCAGGGTCCGAAACATGGGACCGGTGACATTCCAGTGGAAGTTATGGGTTTTCAGATAGAGCACATACGTGTCCGAGAGCAACCGCGAAAGCCCATCGACGATGGACTTGCGATCCGCCTCGCTGATACCGATATCAATTGCCATGCTGTTCCCCTTGTCAGTGATGAAGTCCATTGCACAGGTGCGCCCTCACTGTAGCAAGAGTCCCGGCTCTGTGCCGGTTGCTTCTTTGCTGGCCGATCGGCGCCCGCCAATAGGGGCTGAAGCCTCTAAAACAAGCCTTCGGCCACCACCCCCCGATGCCCCGACGCAAATCGCCGACCACCCCGGCGCACGCGCCCTCTGCGCTGATTTGAGAAGGTACGGTCTTTGCTGTTAAATAGACGCCGTGTCACTGCCGCTATTTCCCCGCGTGCCGTGCATAGGCTGATACCGGGTACGTGTCCAACGCCTCCCATTGTTCAGAAGCGAACCGTACTCAATCAGCTCTTCCTTGCGATCCGTCTTAACGTGAGTCAATTAAAATGTTGAAAATCGTCCACCTGCTAACGGGCGCAGCAGCTTTGCTGTTGTCCTTCATCCCTAGCTTGCGAACCGAAGCCATACCTTACCTGCAACAACCTGACGCGCTGTACCTGGCGTTCTTCGGTCTGCTCAACCTGACCCTCGCTCCGGTGATCCCTTACTGGAACAAAGGTCCTCGCCATCAACTGCAAAACCTGGTCAGCGCCTTGCTGGTGCTTGCCGTTGTCCTGCAAACCCTGACACTGCTGGCACCGATGCCGGAAATCGGCGGTCACCCCGCAGTGCTGTTCAGCCTCATCGTTGCGTTGGTCGCAGTCCTGCTGCACCTGGCCATCAGCTTCTACAAGTCCTCACCCGCTGCCGCGACTCATCAAAACTACGACATGACCAACCGGGATACCGGCACCGTGAAGTGGTTCAACACCTCCAAGGGTTTCGGTTTCATTTCCCGTGACTCCGGAGATGATATTTTTGTGCACTTTCGCGCCATTCGTGGCGAGGGTCACCGCGTTCTGGTCGAAGGCCAGCGCGTGGAGTTCTCGGTGATGAACCGGGATAAAGGCCTGCAAGCGGAAGACGTGATCGCGGCCCTGCCGCGTCGCTGATCCCGACCTCGTTACCCGCTCGAAAAAAAACCGCGATGCAGCCAGGCTGCTTCGCGGTTTTTTTATTGCCTGCCGATGGGCAGTCGCCATTGACACTCAATAGTGCGGTGGCGGCGCTTCCTCTTCGAACGCCTCGAACTGGCCGCCCATTTCTTCCTGACGCTTGAGCAGCGCTGCCATCTGCAACTGCAGTCGCTCGACGACCCGCTGCTGAGTGACCAGCACATCATTCATCGCCTCGATGGCGTCATCCTGAAACGCCAGGCGACTTTCCAGGTCCATAACGCGCTCTTCCAGGCTCATGGCTCAACCCTCCAGAAAAGTGAAACCATCGCTCAACACCAGACGCAGGCGCTCACGAATCGCCGCCACTTGCTCGGCGGTATAGGGACGTGCCGGGTGCTTGCCCCAGACCGGTGCCGGCCAGGCGGCATCCTCACGCTTGCGCACGATGACGTGCATGTGCAACTGGCTGACCACATTACCCAGGGTCGCCACATTCAACTTGTCGGCGTCGAACGAATCCTTGAGTGTCTCGGCCAACAGCGTTGTTTCCCGCCACAACTGCTGTTGATCGGCCGCCTCTAACTGAAACAACTCACTGATATCCGCACGCCGCGGAACCAGGATGAACCAGGGATAATTCGAGTCATTGGACAACAGCAAGCGGCTGAGCGGGAAATCCCCAATGGTCAGGGTGTCTTGTTCAAGTCGTGAATCCAAAGCAAACACCGCGGGCACTCCTGCATAGTCGATGATTGAAGCCTGGCGCCAGCCTTCAAGGCTAATGCGCCGGCCATACATGAGCAGCATACCCGCGAACCCGATGCGGTTCACGGCGAAAAATCAGCTCCCTGCACGCAAAAACCCGACACCCTACCGCGCTCTAACCGGCAAACGCCCCAACACAGGACATTTGCCATCCCCGCGCACCATGAAGGAACCGTCGCCCCGCCAGCCCAAAAGCGAACACCCCTCCAGGACCCGCGCCGCCCTCGGCAAAAGTGTGAAGTCCATGTAAAAGATGAAAAAAAATCCAGCAAAAAATCAATCCACGTCTAAGCTGATTTCTCCGAGCATCCGCCGTTTACACACCCCAAAGGGTGAACCGGTAACATTTTTCACGTTCACCCATGCACAGGCATGGTGCAACACCAGAAGAGCTACGGAGTCAAGTCCAAACAAAACGGTCTCGAAAGCCCCGTATTTATTCGGTTTGGTGAGTTGAAACGGGCGTTTCATAAAAAAACGCAGGTAAAAAGCCGATTTGTGCACGCTTGTTGCATTCATTCCCACATCGTCTATAAGGCACCCGCTGGAAGTGGAACCCTTTAGACCTATAAGAATAGCGGCACGGAAGCCCACGGAGATTCAAGTGCAAGACAAGGACACTTTTTCTGACGCACACGCCTTGTAAAACAGCGCTGAAGTTGTCAGTCCGAATGCACAGATTTTGCAAAAATACGACCTCCAACGCGCATATTGCGACAAGGCCGTAAAGAAGCTGAAAGGTTGAAAGCGCAAGTATCGCCAACATTGTCGGCGTGATATAAGTTTGCGCCGACACAAAAAGAAAGAGCCGCCCAGATAAAAAAACAGGTGGGACGGCAGAACTCTTCAAAAAAACCAAAGGAGCAAATCACGATGCGCGTGATGAAGTGGAGCATGATCGCACTGGCTGTTTCAGCAGGCACCTCGCAGTTCGCAATCGCGTCCTCCCAGGACGAAGCCAAAGGCTTTGTTGAAGACCAAAGTCTGAAAGCCAAGACTCGTATCGAGTACATGAACCGTGACTTCCGTAACGGCGCTGGCAACATTGCCAAGCCAGGTGGCGGCTACAAGAGCGGCTATCGTCAGGACACCGGTATCAGCGAACTGATCACCTACGAGTCCGGCTTCACTCAAGGCACCATCGGCGTAGGTCTGGACGCCTTTGTTGGCGGTACTGCCAAGCTGGATGGCGGCGCAGGTCGCGCTGGTAACGGTCTGTTCGCTCGCGACAGCGATGGCAACCCGGAAGACACCCAATCGAAAGGCGGCGCGGCAGTCAAATTCCGTCTCTCCGACACCACTCTGAAATACGGCCGTCAATTCGTTGCCAGCCCGGTTTTCTCGACTGACGACAGCCGCCTGCTGCCAGAAGTTGCTGAAGGCACCATCATCACCAGCAAGGAAATCAAGGGCCTGGAAGTCAACCTGGGTCGCTTGACTGCGCTGAGCTCGCAGACTGGCATGGGCAAGGACAGCATCAACGGTCCGCACTCGCCTGGCCTGACCAGCGCCAACATCGGTGGTGCTACCTACCAGTTCACCGATAACTTCGTAGCCGGCTTTGCTGCTTCCGACGTAGACGACTACTTCAAGAAGCAATACATCAACGCCAACTACACCCTGCCGATCAATGACGATCAGTCGCTGAACTTCGACCTGAACGCCTACAAGACCAAAGACCAGGGCGCAGCGCTGTACGGCCCACTGGACAACAAACTGTGGAGCTTGGCAGCCGCTTACAGCCTGGGCGCACACAAATTCACCCTGGGCTACCAGCAGTCCTCCGGTGACACCAACTACCTGTACGGCGTTGATGGTAACGGCACGATCTTCGTAGCCAACTCCATCCAGATCTCCGACTTCATCGGCAAGGACGAGAAGTCGTACCAGGCTCGTTATGACCTGAACATGGCCACCTACGGCGTGCCAGGCCTGAGCTTCATGTCCCGTTATGTCTACGGTAACAACATCGATACCACTAGCGGTTCGGAAGGCAAGGAACACGAATTCAACTTCGAAACGAAGTATGTGTTCCAGGAAGGTCCGGCCAAGGATCTGTCCCTGCGTCTGCGTAGCGCAATCTACCGTGCAAACAACGCTTACAACGCTGATTACACCGCCGACAACAACGACGTGCGTATCATCGCTGAATACCCTCTGAACATTTTGTAATCAGTGGTTATTGCCTAGCGTCTTGAGCCTGGCTCAAATAAAAGCCCCTCCCCCGAAAAGGTGAGGGGCTTTTTTATTGCAACTTGATGACAGGCGCACACACTCTTCAGAAACAATTAAGTAGCAAGCTAATAGTAAGCAGCCACTCTATTTGAAAGCTACCGATATAAAAAAACCCAAGGGGTTTATCGCCCCTTGGGTTCTAAGTCACTGCCTGGCCAGTAAGCCAAGCGGTAGCGCTTTTACGTTACGCCATTTCTTGAACTACACGAATCACGCGCTGCGGAAACGGAATATCAATTCCCGCCTCTTTCAAGCGATCACGGGAGTGTTCATTAAAGTGGAACATCACGTCCCAGTAGTCTGCTGTCTTCACCCAAACACGCAGCGATAGTGTGATCGCGCTATCACCCAGGACCGAAACCACCGCCACCGGCGCAGGATCGGTCAGGACCCGCGCATCCTTGGCCAGTTCCAGCAGCACGGCACGGGCCTTCTGCAGGTCCGCTTCGTAGTCCACGCCCACATCGAATACCACTTTGCGGGTCAACTGACGGTTGGTGTTGGTGATGATGCCGTTGGACAGCACGCCGTTCGGCACAATGACGGTCTTGTTGTCGCCAGTACGGATGATCGTATGGAAAATCTGGATGCTGTCGACAGTACCCGCCGTGCCCTGGGCTTCAATGAAGTCACCGATACGGAACGGACGGAACAGCAGGATCAGCACCCCACCGGCGAAGTTCGCCAGGCTGCCTTGCAACGCCAGGCCAATGGCCAGGCCCGCGGCACCGATCGCGGCGACAAAGGAAGTGGTCTCGACGCCGATCATCGACGCGACACTGACGACCAGCAGCACCTTGAGAACGATGTTCGCCAGGCTGCTGATAAACCCCTGCAAGGCCAGGTCGGCATTGCGCAGCGCCAGCAGTTTGCCAACCTTGGTGGTCAGCTTGTTGATCAACCACCAGCCAATGGCCAGGGTGAGGACCGCCAGCAGCACCCGGCTGCCGTACTCCATGATCATCGGGATCCAGGCCTGGGAAGCCTTGACCAGGTTGTCCACTTCAGCGTTCAAATCCATCTTTTTCTCCTGATTCCCGGCTACCCGGCACTTAAAAACCAAGCAGCAGAAAGATCGAACCGCCAGGGCTCAATCATTTCTGCTATTGCTTGGGCCTCGGACGTCAATTACGCCGAGAGGTTCCCTGATGACTGATCAGTCGCGAAAGTTGTTGAACTGCAGCGGCATGCCGAATTCCTTGGCGCGCAACGCGGCGATCGCGTCTTGCAGGTCATCACGCTTCTTGCCGGTGATGCGTACCTGCTCGCCCTGGATGGCGGCCTGGACCTTGAGCTTGGCGTCCTTGACGTGAGCCACGATCTTCTTCGCCAGCTCTTTGTCGATGCCTTCCTTGAGGACCGCTTCCTGCTTCACCAGCTTGCCGGAGGCGAAGGCATCCTTGACCTCAAGGCACTGTACGTCGATCTTGCGCTTGACCAGCGCCAGCTTGAGGATCTCGATCATCGCCTCAAGCTGGAAGTCGGCCTCGGCGGTCAGGTTGACGGTCAGGTCCTTTTCCTTGAACTCGAAGCTGCCTTTGCCTTTCAGGTCATAACGACGGTCGAGTTCCTTGACGGCGTTTTCGACCGCGTTGGTGACTTCGTGTTTGTCCAGTTCGGATACCACGTCGAACGACGGCATGTAATCTCTCCAATTAAAAATGGGCGCGCACAATAACTCAGGTGTACGCCTGGCTTGCGGTTAAAATCCGCGCTGATTATAACGGGTCTTGCCCATTCGAATCTGCGAGCCGCACATGCACCTGCCAATCAGAGCACAAAACTGATGTCGACCACCTGGCATATCCTCGGCGCAGGCAGCCTCGGCACCTTGTGGGCCACCCGCCTGGCGCGCGCCGGCCTGCCGGTACGGTTGATCGTGCGCGATACGGCACGCCTACAGGCTTATCAGGCGGCCGGCGGCCTGACCCTGGTGGAACAAGGCCAGGCCCAGTGTTATCCGGTGCCGGCCGAAACCCTCGCCAATGACGCGCCAATCGAGCGTCTGCTGGTGGCCTGCAAGGCGTACGACGCCGAGGCCGCCGTCGCGCAACTGGCCCATCGCCTGGCCCCTGCTGCCGAGTTGATCCTGCTGCAGAACGGTCTCGGCAGCCAGGACGCCGTCGCCGCACGGGTGCCCCAGGCGCGCTGCATTTTTGCCTCCAGCACCGAAGGCGCGTTTCGCGATGGCGACTGGCGGGTCGTGTTCGCCGGCCATGGCTACACCTGGCTCGGCGATAGCAGCCATCCGGTGGCACCGATCTGGCTCGACGACCTTGAAGCCGCCGGCATCCCCCATGCCTGGAGCGTGGACATCCTGACCCGGCTGTGGCGCAAACTGGCGCTCAATTGTGCGATCAATCCGCTGACGGTGCTCCACGATTGCCGCAATGGTGGCCTGCAGCAGCACCAATGCGAAGTCGCCACCCTGTGCAGTGAACTGGCTCTGTTGCTCGAACACTGTGGCCAGCCCGCAGCGGCGCAAGACCTGCAGCAGGAGGTCGAGCGGGTGATCCTGGCCACCGCCGCCAACTACTCGTCCATGTACCAGGACGTGGCCAACCAGCGCCGTACCGAAATCAGCTACCTGCTGGGCCACGCCTGCGAGGTCGCCGCACGCCATCAACTGGTGCTGCCACACCTTAATCAGTTGCAGCAGCGCCTGATGGCCCACCTGCGCACACGCGGATTGCCCAGCGACTGAGCAGCGGCTACGCTGGCCTCCTGTTCTTCTTCAGCGACGACCCCGATGCCCTTGCGCCAGCGCCTTGAAAACCTACCGGTCGGCCAGAAACTGCTGGCGGCCCTGTTGGTGCTGTTGATCACCGTCCTGCTGGTGGCCAACCTGACCTTTATCAGCGCCGCCTATTGGATCTCCCAGGAAAGCATGGCACCACAGGCCCTGCAGACCATCGGCCGGCTGGTCGCCAACCCATCGATTGCCAGCCAGGCCCTGAACTCGCCGGCAGACGGGGAAAAACTGCTCCACGAACTCAACAGCTATACGCCCCTGCGCGCCGCCGCGCTGTACGACGCCGAGGGTCGACTGCTGGCCCAGATGCAACGGGGCGACCCCCTTGAGCTGCCCAAGCGCTATCGCCATGTCGAAGACTGGCAAGCCACCGAGTTTCGCAGCAATCAAGTGATCACCCTGCTGCGTCCGGGCCAGGAGCCCGGTCATTTGCTGCTGGTAGCCAGTAGCGAATTACCGATGGCGTTCTACACGGGCACGCTCACCGCCAGCCTGGGCATCCTGATTTTCAGCGTGCTGCTGTGGCTGCTGATTGCCCAGCAGATCAAACGCCTGATTACCCAGCCGATCCATCAACTCGAGGAGCTGTCCCGCCAGGTCACCCGCGAAGAGAACTACGCCCTGCGTGCCTCCCGCGGCAACCTCGATGAAATCGGCAGCCTCGCCGAAGCCTTCAACACCATGCTCTCGCGTATCGAAGCCCGCGAACAACAACTCAAGCGCGCCCGGGACGACTCCCAGGCCGCCTACGACCAGGCCCAGGGCCTGGCCGAGGAGACCCGGCACACCAACCGCAAGCTGGAACTGGAGGTCCAGGTACGCAGCAAGATCGAGAAGAAGCTCACCGGGTTCCAGAACTACCTCAACAGCATCATCGACTCCATGCCCTCGGCGTTGATCGCCCTCGACGAGCAGCTCTACGTGACCCAGTGGAACCAGGAGGCCAGCGCGCTTTCCGGGACCCGCCTGGACGAAGCGTTGAACCAGCCGATCTTCCTTGCCTTTGAACCGCTCAAGCCGTTCCTGCCACAGCTCAAGGAAACCGTCGAGCAGCACAGCGTGGTCAAGATCGAGCGGGTCACCTGGGTCAAGGACGATGAAGCCAGGCACTATGCCCTGACCTTCTACCCGTTGATGGGTGGCGCCGGGCGCGGCGTGGTGATTCGGATCGACGACATCACCCAGCGCCTGTCCCTGGAAGAAATGATGGTGCAATCGGAGAAGATGCTCTCGGTCGGCGGCCTGGCGGCGGGCATGGCCCACGAAATCAACAACCCCCTGGGCGCCATCCTGCACAACGTGCAGAACATCCGTCGGCGGCTGTCGAACGAGCTGCCGAAAAACCTCGAGACGGCTGAGCAGCTTGGCGTCGAGCTGGACAACGTCAATCAATACCTGCGCAGCCGAGAAGTCCCGCAACTGCTGGATGGCATCCAGCAGGCCGGAGCCCGCGCCGCGAAGATCGTCACCCACATGCTCAGCTTCAGCCGCCGCAGCAACCGACAGATGGCCCCTTGCGACCTGCCGGCCCTGATCGACCAGGCCGTGGAGATTGCCGGCAACGACTTCGACCTGGCCATTGGCTTCGACTTCAAGGGCCAGGCCATCATTCGACAGTTCGACCCGCAACTGGGGCCGGTGCCCGGCACCGCCAACGAACTGGAACAAGTGCTGCTCAACCTGCTGAAAAACGCAGCCCAGGCGATTCACCTGCGCGAAGACGACAGCGAACCCGGGCGCATCATCCTGCGCACCCGCCTGAACCCGCCCTGGGCCGAGATCCAGGTCGAGGACAACGGCATCGGCATGAGCGAGAACGTGCGCAAACGCACCTTCGAACCCTTCTTCACCACCAAGGAAATCGGCCAGGGCACGGGCCTGGGGCTTTCGGTGTCATATTTCATCATCACCAACAACCACAAGGGCCAGATGGAAGTGCAGTCGACCCTGGGTCAAGGCACCTGTTTTACCTTGCGCCTGCCCCTGGCCGGCTCCCCCCTCGCCTCTCACGAACTCAAACAACTGGAGCGCTAAGCATGGGCTTTCGCCTGTCGAAGATTTACACCCGCACCGGCGACGCCGGTGAAACCGGGCTGGGCGACGGTCGTCGCGTGCCCAAGGACCATCCGCGGGTCGAGGCCATCGGCGAAGTCGACACCCTCAACAGCCAACTCGGCCTGCTGCTGGCAGCACTGGCTGAACAGAGCCACAACTATCCGGGCCTGAGGCAAATCAGCGACGTGCTGGAGCCATGCCAGCATCGCCTGTTCGACCTCGGCGGTGAGCTGGCAATGCCGGTGTACCAAGCGCTGAATGGGGCGGAAGTCGAACGCCTGGAATCGGCCATCGATACCTGGAACGAGGAACTGGGACCACTGGAGAATTTCATTTTGCCAGGCGGCTCGGCACTGATCGCCCAGGCGCACGTCTGCCGTAGCCTGGCCCGCAGCGCCGAACGCCGTTGCCAGCAGCTGAACGCAATCGAGCCCTTGGCCGGGGTGGGCCTGGCCTACATCAATCGTTTGTCGGATCTGTTGTTCGTGGCGGCGCGCTTGATTGCCAAGCGTCAGGGGATCAACGAAATTCTTTGGCAGGCGGCGGCCAAACCTGAGGCTTAGCCTCGAAGATCAGCCGCGCATTCAAGGCCGTCATCGCGGGCAAGCCCGCTCCCACAATGGTTTGGAGTATCTGTAGATCCTGCATATATCCAAAAACCTGTGGGAGCGAGCCTGCTCGCGATGGGGCCGGCAAATGCAACAACCCATCAGGCCCCAGGCCAGAACGCCCGAATCCCCGCGACACCCTGGGCCCCTGCGTCCCAGGCCTTCTGCCGTTCTTCAGGACCAACCCCGCCCAACAGGAACACCGGCTTGCTGAAACCGGTGATCAACTGCGAAGCCTGCTCCCAGCCCAATGGCGCAGCGTCAGGATGAGTCTGGGTCGGCTGCACTGGCGACAGGGTGACAAAGTCCACGCCCATCTGCTCGGCCAGGCTCAGTTCCTCAGCGTTGTGACAGGACGCCGCCAACCAGCGCGAAGCCGGTAACGGACGACCTGCACTGGCATACTTGCGCAGCTGCGCCGCCGTGATGTGCCAACCGGCCGAAGGGAAATCCCCCAACCACTCGAACGGCCCCTTGAGCATCAATTGCGCCTTGCCGGCACACAAGCCCACCGCATCCACCGCCAGATCGCGGTACTTGGGGTCATAACCGTTGGGTGCCCGCAGCTGGATCAGCTTGATCCCGCCGGCGATGGCTTTCTGGATTCCACGCAGCAGGGCCGGGGTTTCCAGGTCCTCTGGGGTAATCAGGTACTCAGCCGGCAAGCGCGCCGCCGCGACGATCGGCTGGTTGGCCGCGGGAAACTCGTAGTCGCCCAGCTCCCGTGCGGTCACCCAGGCCAATGGCTGGCCTTCGGCACCGTGGGGCTCGCCGTTGAAGGCCGACACTTCCCAGACATCCAGCAGCACCTGTTTGTCCGGATAATCATGCTGGACCTTGATCAACGGCCGCGCGGCCGTGACGCCGATGCCCAGCTCTTCCTGCAGTTCGCGGGCGAGCGCAGCCTGCACGGCTTCACCCTCCTCGACCTTACCCCCGGGAAACTCCCAGAGGCCGCCCTGGTGTTGGGTATCGGCGCGGCGCGCGATCAGGATCTTGCCGCTGGCATCGCGGATCACCGCTGCGGCTACATGGACTCGTTTCACCGCGCTACTTCCTCCAGACCAGCTTGCTGCCAGGCCTTGAAGGCTGGCCATTGGTAAATCGTCTCGACATAGGCCGCGTCGACCGGCGGTAACTCGACTTGATAGGTGCGCAGGCGCACGGCAATCGGGGCAAAAAACGCGTCGGCCAGGCTGACTGTGCCGAACAGGAACGGCCCGGCTTCTGCAGCGGCGGCGCGGCACTCGGCCCACAGCGCCAGCATCCGCTGGATCTCGGCCTGCACCTCGGCCGGCATCGGCGTCAGCGGCGCGTCACGGCTCAGGTCAAACGGCATGTTGCCGCGGATTGCAAAAAAACCGCTGTGCATCTGTGCGCACGCCGAACGCGCCTGGGCACGGGCGGCGATGTCCTTGGGCCAGAGCCCGGCATCAGGGAAACGCTCGACCAGGTACTCGGCAATCGCCAACGAGTCGGCAATGGTCCCGTGCTCGGTCTTGAGCAGTGGCACCTTGGCCGTCGGCGAATGCTTGAGCAGCCTCTCGCGGGTATCGGGCTGGTTGAGTTTGATCAGTTCTTCGGTGTAGGTCGCGCCAGCGAGATCCAGTGCCAGGGCACCGCGCAGGGACCAGGAGGAGTACAGTTTGTCGCCGATGATCAGGTGGTAGCTCATGTTCGGGGACCTTTGGCTGAGGGGACAAGCGGCAGGCCTGCGGCCTGCATCGCGGGCAAGCCTTGCTCCTGCAGGAGAAGCAAGGCCTGCCCTGAGTGCGTCAGGTGCGGTATTCGGCGTTGATCTTCACGTATTCGTGGGACAGGTCGGTGGTCCAGATGGTTTCGCTGCAGTCACCACGGCCCAGCTCGATGCGAATGGTGATTTCCTCACGCTGCATCACCGCCGAACCCTGGGCCTCGGTGTAGCTGGCCGCGCGGGCGCCACGGCTGGCGATGCACACTTCGCCAAGGAACACGTCGATCTTGCTCACGTCCAGGTTCGGCACGCCGGCACGGCCGACAGCGGCCAGGATCCGGCCCCAGTTCGGGTCGGAGGCGAACAGCGCGGTCTTGATCAGCGGCGAGTGTGCCACGGTGTAGCCCACGTCCAGGCACTCCTGGTGGTTGCCGCCGCCATTGACTTCGACGGTGACGAACTTGGTCGCCCCTTCGCCGTCACGCACGATGGCCTGTGCCACGTCCATGCACACCTCGAACACCGCCTGCTTGAGCGCCGCGAACAACGGGCCGCTGGCCTCGGTAATTTCTGGCAGTGCCGCCTGGCCGGTGGCGATCAGCATGCAGCAATCGTTGGTCGAGGTATCGCCATCGATGGTGATGCGGTTGAACGACTTGTTGGCACCGTCCAGCATCAGGTTCTGCAGCACTTCGCGGGACACTTTGGCGTCGGTGGCGATGTAGCCCAGCATGGTCGCCATGTTCGGGCGAATCATCCCGGCGCCTTTGCTGATGCCAGTGACGGTGATGGTCACGCCGTCGTGCTGGAATTGCCGGCTGGCGCCCTTGGGCAGGGTGTCAGTGGTCATGATCCCGGTGGCCGCGGCTTCCCAGTTGTTTTCCGACAGGTCATCGAGGGCGGCCTGCAGCGCGCCTTCGATCTTCTCCACGGGCAACGGTTCGCCGATCACCCCCGTGGAGTACGGCAGCACCTGGCTCGCGTCGACACCGGTCAGTTCGGCCAGCTTGGCGCAGGTCCGCTCGGCGGCAGCCAGGCCCGGCTCACCGGTGCCGGCGTTGGCGTTGCCGGTGTTGGTCAGCAGGTAACGCACTGCGCCCTGGACTCGTTGCTTGGCCAGGATCACCGGCGCGGCGCAGAAAGCGTTCAAGGTGAACACACCGGCGACGGTCGAGCCTTCGGCACAGCGCATGACCACGACATCCTTGCGCCCAGGGCGCTTGATGCCAGCCGAAGCGATACCGAGTTCAAAACCGGCAACCGGGTGCAACGTGGGCAAAGGACCAAGACCAACAGCCATGAATGCGCTCCTCACTAGATAATGTCTGCACCCGGGGCGCCACGCTTTCTGACGCGCGGCGTCGGTGCTTCGAATGGTAAAACGCCGCGACGGCTGATGCCGGTCGCGGCGTGGGTATTTCAGCGTTGACGACGGGTTTTACTGGATCTGCCCGTGGCAATGCTTGAATTTCTTGCCCGAACCGCAGTAGCACAGCTCGTTGCGGCCCAGCTTCTGCTCGTTGCGTACCGGCGCGGTGGCGAGGGCCACATCGACCTCTTCACCCAACAGCTCCGGTTGCTCCAGGCCAGGTGCTTCGTCGTGCAGGAACTGCATGCGAGCGGCCAGCGCCTCGGCTTCCTGACGCAGGCGTTGCTCTTCTTCGATCGGATCTTCGCGACGTACCTGAACGTGGGACAGAACCCGGATCGAGTCGCGCTTGATCGAATCCAGCAGCTCGGAGAACAGCGTGAACGACTCGCGCTTGTATTCCTGCTTCGGGTTCTTCTGGGCGTAGCCACGCAAGTGGATACCGTGGCGCAGGTGGTCCATGGTCGACAGGTGGTCTTTCCACAGGTCGTCCAGCACGCGCAACACGATTTGCTTCTCGAAGGTGCGCAGGGCTTCGGCGCCCGCCTGGTCTTCTTTTTCGTTGTACGCGGCGATCAGCTCTTGCATCAGCTTCTCGCGCAGGGTTTCTTCGTACAGGTGATCGTCTTCGTCGAGCCATTGCTGGATCGGCAGCTTCACCCCGAAACCGCTTTCCAGCTCGGCTTCCAGACCGGCAACGTCCCACTGTTCAGGCAGCGATTGCGGAGGAATGTGCGCCGAAACGGTGGCGTTGAGCACGTCCTGGCGGAAGTCGGCGATGGTCTCGCCGATGTTGTCGGCGGCCAGCAACGTGTTACGCATGTGATAGATCACTTTACGCTGTTCGTTGTTGACGTCGTCGAACTCCAGCAATTGCTTACGGATGTCGAAGTTACGACCTTCCACCTTGCGCTGGGCCTTTTCGATGGCGTTGGTCACCATGCGGTGCTCGATCGCCTCACCAGGCTGCATGCCCAGGGCCTTCATGAAGTTTTTCACCCGGTCAGAGGCGAAAATACGCATCAGGCTGTCTTCCAGCGACAGGTAGAAGCGGCTGGAACCGGCGTCACCCTGGCGACCGGCACGACCACGCAGTTGGTTGTCGATACGGCGCGATTCGTGACGCTCCGAAGCGATCACCTGCAAGCCGCCCGACTCGAGCACCTGCTGGTGACGCTTCTGCCAGTCGGCCTTGATCTGGGCGATCTGCTCCGGCGTCGGGTTCTCCAGGGAAGCCACTTCCACTTCCCAGTTACCGCCCAACAGGATGTCGGTACCACGACCGGCCATGTTGGTGGCGATGGTCAGCGCGCCTGGGCGACCGGCCTGGGCAATGATCTCGGCTTCCTTTTCGTGGAACTTGGCGTTCAGAACCTTGTGTTCGATACCTTCCTTGTCCAGCAGGCGCGACATGTGCTCGGAGGTTTCGATGGTCGCGGTACCCACCAGAACCGGGCGCCCCGCTGCCATGCTTTCCTTGATGTCGGTGACGATGGCGGCGTACTTCTCGTCCGCGGTGAGGAACACCAGGTCGTTGTAGTCTTTACGCGCCAGCGGCTTGTTCGGCGGGATGACCATGACCTGCAGGCCATAGATCTGGTGGAATTCGAACGCTTCGGTGTCGGCCGTACCGGTCATGCCGGACAGTTTGTTGTACAGACGGAAGTAGTTCTGGAAGGTGGTCGATGCCAGGGTCTGGCTCTCGGCCTGGATGTTCAGGTTTTCCTTGGCCTCGATGGCCTGGTGCAGGCCTTCGGACAAACGACGGCCCGGCATGGTACGGCCGGTGTGTTCGTCGACCAGGACTACCTGGCCGTCCTGCACGATGTATTCGATGTTGCGGTGGAACAGCTTGTGCGCGCGCAGGCCGGCATACACGTGGGTCAACAGGCCCAGGTTGTGCGCCGAGTACAGGCTCTCGCCTTCAGCCAGCAGGCCGATGCGGGTCAGCACTTCTTCGATGTACTGGTGACCGGCTTCGTTGAGTTCGACCTGGCGGGTCTTCTCGTCGACGCTGTAGTGACCGGCCTTGGTGACGACGCCTTCCACTTCCTCGACATGCAGCTCCAGTTGCGGGATCAGTTTGTTGATCTCGATATAGAGCTTGGAGCTGTCTTCGGCCTGACCGGAAATGATCAGTGGGGTACGGGCTTCGTCGATGAGGATCGAGTCGACTTCGTCGATCACGGCAAAATTGAGTTCGCGCTGGAATTTTTCTTCCATGCTGAACGCCATGTTATCGCGCAGGTAGTCGAAACCGAATTCGTTGTTGGTGCCGTAGGTGATGTCGCAGGCATAGGCCGCGCGCTTCTCTTCCGGCGGCTGGAACGGCGTGACCACGCCGACCGTCAGGCCGAGGAACTCATAGAGCGGACGCATCCAGTTGGCATCGCGGCGGGCCAGGTAGTCGTTCACCGTGACCACGTGCACGCCTTTGCCGGACAGTGCGTTGAGGTAAACGCCCAGTGTCGCCACCAGGGTCTTGCCCTCACCGGTACGCATCTCGGCAATCATGCCTTCGTGCAGGGTCATGCCGCCGATCAATTGGACGTCGAAGTGGCGCATGCCCATGACACGCTTACCGGCTTCGCGGGCTACCGCAAAGGCCTCGGGCAGCAGTTTGTCGAGAGTCTCCCCTTTGGCGAAGCGGGCCTTGAACTCGTCTGTCTTGGCACGCAATTGATCGTCCGAAAGGGCCACCATTCGCTCTTCGAAGGCATTGACGAGTTGCACCGTCTTGAGCATGCGTTTGACTTCACGCTCATTCTTGCTTCCAAAAAGTTTCTTTAACAAAGGCGCAAACATATCGGCAGGATCTTCCACACTAAAGGGATGGAGGGCGGCCCCGTGAGTCGCCCGAGCAGCCCTCATGGCCGCATGCGAACGAGCATTCTACCCGGAAACGATGGTGAGGAAAGTGGCGTTATTCCACGATGCTGGCACAGCGCTGTGACGGGGCTCACTTAAAATAAGGGCTTTTTACTGAACTTCAAGCCATTTGCAGCAGAAGTTACTCATTGATTTAATGGGTAAAGCGGTAACAAAGCAATGGGGCGGGTGTATCCCACGCTTTCTGCTACCATGGCGGCTCTGTTACTTCAGGTGTCTGATCATGGCATTTCGCCCTCTTACGGCCAGAGCACCCGCCGTTCTACTACGCGAAGCCAAACCGTTAAAAGCCATATTCGGCCACGCACAACGCCTGGGTCATCTGCAGCGCTTGCTCGAAAGCCAATTACAGCCGGCCGCCCGGGAACATTGCCACGTGGCTTCCTGGCGCGAAGGCAGCCTACTGTTGATCGTCACCGACGGACACTGGGCCACCCGCTTGCGCTACCAGCAAAAACGCCTGCAACGTCAACTGCAGGCCTTCGACGAATTCGCCAGCCTGACGCGGATTCTGTTCAAGGTTCAACCGCCCACCGTGCAGCAAGGCGCGGCCGGCCACACCATGGACCTGTCCAGTGACGCGGCGGCCACCATCCAGGCCACGGCCGACGGGATTACCGACCCCAATCTGCGGGCAGCCCTGGAGCGCCTGGCGGCACACGCCAAGCCCAAGGCCTGAGCGGTCGAAGAATGCAGGCGGGAACAGGCTCACGATAGCGCCCGCTCCCCCACCTTCAGCGGCGCTTGCTGCCGCCCAGCAACGACCCCATCAACCCACGCACCAACTGCCGGCCCAACTGGTTAGCCGCCTGGCGCATTGCTGACTTCAGCGCCTGCCCGGCAGCGGTGCCGAGAAACTCGCCGGCCTGCTCGGTGAAGCTCGGCCCCTCTGCCGCCGGCTTATCCGGCACAGCCTCGGCCTCCGGCGCCAGGCCCTTGCGCCCCATCAGCACTTCATAGGCCGACTCGCGGTCGATCGGCTTGTCGTAACGCCCGACCAACGGTGAGCTGGCAATCAGCGCGGCACGTTCAGCTTCGCTCAATGGCCCGATACGCGATTGCGGCGGCGCCACCAGGACCCGCTGGACCATCTCCGGCGTGCCCTTCTCTTGCAGAGTCCCCACCAGTGCCTCGCCAATCCCCAGGTCGGTCAGCACTTGCAGTGCGCTGAACGCCGGGTTGGGCCGGAAACCGTCTGCCACCGCTTTCAGGGATTTCTGCTCCTTGGCGGTAAATGCCCGCAGCCCGTGCTGGATGCGCAAGCCCAACTGGGCCAGCACGTCATCGGGCAGGTCGCCCGGCGACTGGGTGACGAAATACACCCCCACGCCCTTGGAGCGGATCAACCGCACCACCTGTTCCAGACGCTCCTGCAGGGCTTTGGGCGTGCCGGCGAAGAGCAAGTGGGCCTCGTCGAAAAACAACGCCAGCAGCGGTTTCTCGGCATCGCCGCGCTCCGGCAGTTGCTCGAACAGTTCGGCCAGCAACCACAGCAGGAAAGTCGCGTAGACCTTCGGCGCCTCGTGTACCAGGCGGCTGGCATCCAGCAGGTGGATGCGCCCGCGACCATCGCAGGCCGGGGCGAGAATGTCTTGCAGCTGCAACGCCGGCTCGCCGAACAGCGCCTCGGCCCCCTGCTGTTCCAGGGTGGCCAGGCGCCGCAACAGCGCCTGGCTGGAACCGGTGGTCATCAGGGCGGCGTCATCGCCGAGCAGTTCGGGGTTGTCCTTCAGGTGGTTGAGCAGGGCCTTGAGGTCCTTGAGGTCCAGCAGCAACAACCCCTCGCGATCGGCCACCTTGAAGGCGGCGTACAGCGCCGACTGCTGGCTGTCGGTCAGTTCCAACAGGCTGCCGAGCAACAACGGCCCCATTTCACTCAAGGTCGTACGCAACGGATGACCAGACTGCCCATGGATATCCCACAACGTTACCGGATAGGCCGCCGGCTGGTAGTTGAGCCATGGCATGCCGGCAATCCGCTCAGCCACTTTGCCCTGGGGATTGCCCGCGGCCCCGAGCCCGCACAGGTCGCCCTTGATGTCGGCGGCAAACACCGCGACCCCGGCGTCACTGAAGGCTTCGGCCAGACGTTGCAGGGTGACGGTCTTCCCGGTGCCGGTGGCACCTGCCACCAATCCGTGGCGGTTGGCCAGGCGCATGGCCTGGGCAATCGGCTGGCCTTGAAGGTCGGCACCAATAACGAGTTTCAATGAATCAGGCATTTTGTCACCCATGATTAAGCTTTGGTCCTACACAGCCGATAGAGATAAGCGAGAGACCAGACTGAATATCAGGTCAGATAATTCCCTAAGGAACGACGGAAATATCAGCTTATGTGCAACAGCGCCTATCGTGCGCGCTTTTTTGTCGCAACACGCCCCACACAAGACATTAGCGGACACCACAAGCCATGAACAACAATCTGCGCTTCAGCCACAAAATCCTGCTTGCCGCCGCCCTTATCGTCATTGCCGCGTTCGCCACATTTACGCTGTACAACGACTATCTGCAGCGCAATGCAATTCGCCAGGACCTCGACAGCTACCTCAATGAAATGGGGAATGTCACTGCGAGCACCATTCAGACCTGGCTGTCCGGTCGCATCCTTCTGATCGATAACCTGGCGCAGAACATCGCCATCAATGCCGATGATGCGCACGTCGCCGAACTGCTGGAACAAAAAGCCCTGACGTCAACCTTCATGGCCTCTTACCTGGGCAATGCCGGTGGCAGCTTCACCATCCGTCCAGATGTGAAAATGCCCGACGGCTTCGACCCGCGCGGTCGGCCCTGGTACACCGGCGCGCAGAACAGCGCCACCGCCACGCTGACCGAACCCTATATCGATGCGGCCACCGGCCAAACCATCATTTCCATTGCCAGCGCCTCGAAAAAAGCCGGTAGCAATGTCGGTGTGGTGGGCGGCGACCTGAGCCTGCAGACCCTGATCGACAACCTCAAGGCCGTGGATTTCGACGGCATGGGTTATGCCTTCCTGGTCAACGCCGACGGCAAGATCCTGGTGCACCCGGATAAATCCCTGGTGATGAAGTCCCTCAGCGAAGCGTATCCGCGCAACACCCCGCGCATCGGGAGCGACTTCAGCGAAGTCGAGGTGGATGGCAAGACGCGCATTTTCACCTTCAGCCAGATCAAGGGCCTGCCCTCGGTCAACTGGTACATCGGTCTGTCGGTGGACAAAGACACGGCCTTCGCGATGCTCAGCGAGTTCCGCACCTCGGCGATCGTCGCCACGGTGATTGCCGTCACCGTGATTATTGCCCTGCTCGGCATGCTGATCCGCTTGTTGATCCAGCCGTTGCACGTCATGACCCGCGCCATGCAGGACATTGCCGACGGTGAAGGCGACCTGACCCGACGCCTGACAATCCAGAACCACGATGAGTTCGGCACCCTGGGCGTCGCCTTCAACCGTTTCGTGGAGCGCATCCACGGTTCGATCCGCGAAGTTTCCTCAGCCACCGAGCAAGTCAACGAAGTCGCCTTGCGGGTGGTCAGCGCCTCGAACTCGTCGATGCTCAACAGTGACGAACAATCGAGCCGCACCAACAGCGTCGCGGCCGCCATCAACCAGTTGGGAGCCGCCACCCAGGAAATCGCCCGCAACGCCGCACAAGCCTCGCACCAGGCCAGCGATGCCCGCAGCCTGGCCGAAGATGGCCAGCAAGTGGTGGATCGCAGCATCGCCGCGATGAATCAACTGTCGAGCATGCTCAGCGCTTCCAGCAGCAACATCGAGTCGCTCAACAGCAAGACCGTGAACATCGGGCAGATTCTCGAAGTGATCACCAGCATCTCCCAGCAAACCAACCTGCTGGCACTCAACGCGGCTATCGAGGCTGCGCGGGCCGGTGAGGCCGGACGCGGTTTTGCGGTAGTGGCCGATGAAGTGCGCAACCTGGCGCACCGCACCCAGGAGTCGGCACAACAGGTGCAGACCATGATCGAGGAGCTGCAAGTCGGCGCCCGCGAGTCGGTCAGCACCATGGGTGACAGCCAGCGCCATAGCCAGGACAGCGTGGAGATCGCCAACCTGGCCGGTGAGCGGCTGAGCAGCGTGACCCTGCGCATCGGCGAAATTGACGGCATGAACCAGTCGGTGGCCACCGCCACCGAGGAACAGACTGCCGTGGTGGAGTCGATCAACGTCGACATCACCGAGATCAACACCCTGAATCAGGAAGGCGTGGAAAACCTGCAGTCGACCTTGCGGGCCTGCTCCGACCTGGAACAACAGGCGGCGCGCCTCAAGCAACTGGTGGGCAGTTTCCGTATCTGAATGCGCGTGCAGGAGCTGTCAGGGCTTGCCTTCAGGCTCCGGCGGGGCCTGCAACTGCTGCCATAACTCGGCTGCACCGGGAAACTCGGTGCCGTCCTCGCTGCTCAAGTCATCGGGGTCGTAACGGCTCAGGCAGCCTTCGCCCAGGGTGGCAGGGGCTGTGGAAGTGGCCTTGTCCAGTGGATCGCTCATGGTCCGCACCCGGCAACAAAAAAGGGCCTCAAGCGTACAACGCTTGAGGCCCTTTTGCCTGTCGGCGACGAATCAGAACACCACGGTCTTGTTGCCATGCACCAGCACGCGGTCTTCCAGGTGATAGCGCAGGCCGCGGGCCAACACCATCTTCTCGACGTCACGGCCGAAACGCACCATGTCTTCGATGCTGTCGCTGTGGCTGACGCGCACCACGTCCTGCTCGATGATCGGACCTGCGTCCAGCTCTTCGGTGACGTAGTGGCACGTGGCGCCGATCAGCTTCACACCGCGCATCGAGGCCTGGTGGTAAGGCTTGGCCCCCACGAACGACGGCAGGAAGCTGTGGTGGATGTTGATCACCTTGTGTGCGTACTCGCTGCACAGCTCAGGCGGCAGGATCTGCATGTAGCGCGCCAGCACCACGACTTCTGCATCGTGCTGCTTGACCAGGCGCGACACTTCGGCAAACGCCGGCTCTTTGTTCTGCGGGTCCACCGGCACATGGTAGTAAGGAATGCCGTGCCACTCGACCATGCTGCGCAGGTCGTTGTGGTTGGAGATCACGCAGGAAATCTCGCAGTCCAGCTCATCGCTGTGCCAGCGGTGCAGCAGGTCGGCCAGGCAGTGGGACTCACGGCTGGCCATCAGCACCACGCGTTTTTTCTGCGCGGTGTCGGTGATACGCCAGTTCATTGAGAACTCTTCGGCGATCGGGGCAAATGCCTCACGAAAGGCCTCCAGACCGAACGGCAGGGAGTCGGCCCGAATTTCGTGACGCATGAAGAACCAGCCACTGAGATTGTCCGAGTGATGGCTCGCTTCAGTGATCCAGCCATTGTGTGACGCCAGAAAGTTACTGACCTTAGCAACGATGCCGACGCCGTCCGGGCAAGCGATCACTAGCCGAAAAGTGCGCATAGGGGGGAAACTCCAGAACTTCGCAAAGGCCGCCATTCTAGCGATTGCGCAGCAAAACTGCAGTATTGATCAGCAATGACCCTGCCTGCTGCCTGCGCAACTGGACCAACATCGACCGATTAGCGACCCTGCAGGCTGACGCAGGACGCCTTGTGAAAATACGCAAGAACGGTTTTGTGAATAACTGTGATGATTAGCGCTGATGTTTTAACTGTGAGTGTATTCTCCTCCTCATTGACTCTAATCAAATCAAATAAAACTCCGCTTATATGTTTACTTGATGAAACACCCTGACTATTATTGCGCCACTGTCCCCTGCATCCTGTGCCTAACATAAGGTAGTCCTCATGTCCCTGATCAACGAATACCGCGCCACCGAAGAAGCTATCAAAGAGCTGCAAGCCCGTTTGAAGAACCTGTCCCAAGACGACAAACTGCAAACCGAGCTGGAATTCGAAGGCAAACTGCGCACCCTGATGGGCGAATACTCCAAATCCCTGCGCGATATCATCGCCCTGCTGGATCCGGAATCCAAAGTTAAAGCCCCACGCGGCGCAGTGAAAACTACCGGCACCAAGCGTGCTCGCAAGGTTAAACAATACAAGAACCCGCACAACGGCGAAGTCATCGAAACCAAAGGTGGCAACCACAAGACTCTGAAAGAGTGGAAAGCCAAGTGGGGCGGCGACGTGGTTGAAAGCTGGGCAACCCTGCTGGGCTAAGCCGCAACCCGTCTCGCAGGTTCACTTGCGAACAAAAAAACGCCAGCTTTCGCTGGCGTTTTTTTATGGGTGTTATTCAATACATTTCATCAGGGCATTTCAAATATTCAAACGCTTGCGCAATAGCGCCACGTACTCGCGCCATTCCTGCAGAACCTCAAGCGTTCCGCCCGTGGCATTCTGCGACCATTGCTCGCAGGCTTCATCAAATGCCTGCACGGTATTGGGCGCCCCCCACCGAGCATCGCTCAAACGCTGCTGACAGAATAATTTCCAGCGCTCTTGCTCCTGTTCACTCAAGGTTTCAGGGAAGTTACGTGCGCGATATCGAAATAATAATTCCGGTAAACGTTCATCATCGAACGGCCATTGTTCTTGCGCTAATTGCTGTGGATCGGCCGCTCTCACTTGCTCGCATAAACGTCGGTCGCGGTCGCCAATGAAACCGTCGTACAACTGTTGTTCCGGATCATCGCTGGGGGTGAAGTCCTCCTGGGCATAAATGGCCTGGACTTTATCTCGCCAAAGTTCCTGTGCGTCACTTAGCCGCAGCGCCCGCGCCTGATACAGCGCCATGTCCAATTGCAGTCGTTGCTGATCCTCAGCGCGCAATACCGATAACGGCGCCACTACCGGACAGCGGTTGATATGAATCAGTTTGAGCGGCACCGGCAGCGTCCCTTCGGGCAAATCCGCACGGCGGCTGTACAGGCGCTGACGCAGGGTTTCGACGTCATCTGCCAGCAAGCCCTCGGGATCCAGGTGCAGGTCGCAGACAATCAGTGCATTACGATTGCGCGGGTGCCAGGCCAGCGGCAGGACGACTCCCACATAACTGCGGTCGGCAGAAAAGCGCCCGGAAATATGCACCATCGGTTGCAACAGGCGAATCTGGTCCATGACTTTCTGTTTGCTGCGCAACTTGAACAGCCAGTCATAAAGCTTGGGCTGCCGATCGCGAATCAGCCGCGCCAGGGCAATGGTGGCGCGCACATCGGACAAGGCTTCGTGGGCCTGGCCATGGTCCAGGCCGTTGGCGGCCGTCAGGCGTTCAAGCTTGAGCGTGACACGCCCCTCCTCCTGCGGCCAGACGATACCGTCCGGGCGTAACGCATAGGCTGCACGCACCACATCGATCAGGTCCCAGCGGCTGTTGCCGCCCTGCCACTCACGGGCATAGGGGTCGAAAAAATTGCGATACAGGCTGTAGCGCGTCATTTCATCGTCGAAACGCAAGGTGTTGTAACCGGCGCCGCAGGTCCCGGGCGCGGCCAGTTGCGCATGCACCCGGGTCATGAAATCCGCTTCGCACAGGCCCTTTTCGGCCAGGCGCGTCGGGGTGATCCCGGTGATCACGCAGGCGGCCGGATGCGGCAGGATGTCGTCACTGGGTCGACAGTAGAGATTGACCGGGGCCTCGATCTCGTTGAGGTCGAGGTCAGTGCGAATGCCGGCCATTTGCAGCGGTCGGTCGCAACGCGGGCTGATACCGGTGGTTTCGTAGTCGTACCAGAAAATGGAAGTCACGGGCTGTTCCTGAACTTGAGACTGGCGAAGTCTAGGCGCTCACACCGGGTGCCGACCAGTCATGCTGTTATTCAAGTACCGATGGTTGTTACCGGGTGCTACATAGATATGTCGTTCCCCGGAACGAAGGCTGCTAGCATCGGCCCTACGTACGTGACCATCAGGCCCCTCACCAGGCAGCCAATGACTCAGACTTCAGCACCGCCAAGGAACGCACCGCTGCCCCCGCCACTGGATACCCGCTACCAGGTCGAAACGCCCGAAGGCATCGACCTGCCATTGCGTCCGGCGGGGTTGTTGCCGCGTGCCCTGGCATTTGCCATCGACTTGGGACTGCGCGCCCTGGTCCTGGGGCTGCTGTTCGTGACCCTGGCGTTTTTTGGCAAGGTCGGCGTGGGCCTTGGCTCGCTGCTGCTGTTTGTTCTCAGTTGGTGGTACATGGTGTTGTTCGAGGTCCTCAATCAGGGCCGCTCGCCGGGCAAACAGTGGATGGGACTGCGGGTCGTGCAGGACGACGGCACCCCCATTGGCTGGTCGGCTTCGCTGATCCGCAATCTGCTGCGCTTCGTCGATATGCTGCCCTTCGTCTACAGCCTCGGCGCCATCAGTTGCCTGCAGCACCCGGCCTTCAAACGCCTGGGCGACATTGCCGCCGGCACCCTGGTGATCTATCGCGAACAAGCCGTAACGCGCCCGCCGCTACCGGCTGCAATGCCCCTCCGGGCACCTTTCAACCTGAGCCTGGCTGAACAACGCGCCGTATCGGATTTCGCCGAACGCCAGTCCCAGCTTTCCGCTGAGCGGGTGCAGGAACTCGCCGCATTGCTGGCTGAGCCGCTGAAGGTCAGCCCACCGCGCGCGGTTGCCGAACTCAACGGTATTGCCCTGGGCTTGCGAGGACCGGTATGAAACAGAGCCAGTTCGAGAGCCTCCATCAGCCGCAGTGGGACGCGTATCGCCAAGGTCTCGATCTGCTGGAGCGCGGCAAGGCCAGCGCCGAGCACGCCCGCTCATTCCCCAGGGACTATCGGCGCCTGTGCCAGCACCTGGCCTTGGCACAGGAGCGCGGTTACAGCACTTGCCTGATCGACCCCTTGCAGCAACTTGCACTGCGTGGACACCAGTTGCTCTACCGCCATCGCAGCAGCGTGCGGCCCCAACTGCTGGCGTTTGTCCTCGCCGACTTCCCACGTTTGGTGCGTGAGTCATGGCCGTTCGTACTGGTGGCGGGACTGTTGTTCTTCGGCTCACTGCTGGGCATTGCGCTGTTGGTCTACCTGTTTCCCGACCTGATCTACAGCCTGTTACCGGTCGAGCAGGTGGGCGAAATGCAAAGCATGTACGACCCCGCCGCCGGGCACCTGGGCCGCGATATGGAACGTGCAGCGAGTGATGACTGGATGATGTTCGGCTACTACATCATGCACAACATCGGTATTGCCTTTCAGACCTTCGCCAGCGGCCTGCTACTCGGGCTTGGCAGCGTGTTTTTCCTGGTGTTCAACGGCCTGCTGATTGGAGGCATCGCCGGCCATCTGACCCGCATCGGCTTCGGCGAAAACTTCTGGTCGTTCGTCATCGGCCATGGCGCCTTCGAACTCAGCGCCATTGCCATTGCCGGCGCGGCCGGCCTGCAACTGGGGTGGTCGTTGATCGCTCCCGGTCGCCTCAAACGCGGCGAAGCCTTGCGCCTGGCTGCGCGCAAAAGCGTCCTGTTGATGTGCGGCGTGATGCTGTTGCTGTTGATCGCCGCCTTCATCGAAGCCTACTGGTCATCGCGCAACGCCACGCCCCCTCTCGCCAAATATCTGGTGGGGGCCACCCTGTGGGCACTGGTAGTGCTCTATCTGATGACTGCCGGACGGACACGCCATGCGCCTGAATGAGGCCAGTGTCGTCATCCGTCCGCGCACGAGTTGGGAGGCCATGGACCTGGGCGTATTGCTCAGCCAGCGTCACCGACGACTGTTGATGGTCGAGCTGGGCACTGATCACGTTGCCGGTATTCGCCCTGCTGACCGGCCTGTTCTGGAACTCCCCAGGCATCGCCCTACTGATCTTCTGGTGGTTGAAACCTGCGTTCGAACGCCTGCCGTTGTACCTTCTCTCCGAAGCCTTGTTCGGCCAGGCGCCCAGCCTGAAACAGGCATTGCGCCAATGGCCGCGACTACTCAAACCGCAACTGCTCGCCAGCCTGACCTGGCGCCGCCTGAGCCTGAGCCGGAGTTTCTGCCTGCCGGTGGTTCAGCTCGAAGGTCTCGCCGGGCAGGCACGCCAGCAACGTCTGGCGGTCCTGCAACAACGCGATGGCGAGGCCGCGCGTTGGTTGACCCTCCTAGGCGCACTGCTGGAATCCAGCCTGTGGTTGGGCTGCATGGCCCTGTTCTACCTGTTCCTGCCCATGCAAATCGAACTGGATTGGGACTGGCAAACGCTGATCGACGCCAGCGAACAGGACTGGCTGTGGCTCGAGCACCTGATCAACGGCCTCTATGCGCTGGTCCTGATCATCTGGGGACCGGTCTACGTCGCCTGCGGATTCAGCCTGTACCTGAACCGCCGGACCGTACTGGAAGCCTGGGACATCGAACTGCAATTTCGCCGCCTGCGCCAGCGCCTCAGCGGCTTGGGCGTCGCGCTGCTGGTGCTCGGCCTGCTGTGGCTGCCGATGCCGCAGGCGGTGTATGCCGACGAGCCTGACGCCCCAAGCGCCCCGCGCCTGCTCCAGCAGCCCCTGACCAGCCAGGCCGCCAGCCGTGACATCAACGCATTGCTTCAGGCGCCACCTTTCAAGAATTCGCAGACGATTACCCGCTATCGCTTCGGCGAAGAAGCCACTGATCCAGTCGAAGACGCTCAGCCCCCGGCATGGCTCAAGGCACTCTTGGAATTGTTCGACAGTCAGCGCTTCAAAGGGCTGGCCCAAGTCATCGAGGTGCTGCTATGGACCGCGCTCGCGGGATCGATTGCCTTGCTGGTCTGGCACTACCGCGACTGGCTGCAGACCTTCGTCAGCCGCCGCAAGCCTCTTCACGCTCCGGGTACTTCGCCCTCACCCACCCAATTGTTTGGTCTCGATCTCGATCCCGAGTCACTTGCGCAAGACATCGCCAGCCAGGTCGAATCGTTGTGGCTGGAGCATCCCCGCGAAGCTCTCGGACTGCTCTATCGGGCTTTGCTCAGTCGCCTGCTGCACGACTTCGGTCTCCCCCTGAAAAGTGCCGACACCGAAGCCGAGGTCCTGGCGCGGGTCCAGCAGTTGCAGGACCCGGAGTTGCAGAACTACAGCCAAAGCCTGACGCTGCACTGGCAGAACATCGCCTATGGTCATCGTGTGCCGCCTGCGGCGCTGCAACAGCAACTCTGCCAGGGCTGGCGCGCATTATTTGACCCGCGAGCCCAGCAATGAGTCGACGTCTGGCAGCTCTCGGCGTACTGATCGGCGCATTGCTCTGTGCAGTGGCAACGTACCTGTACCTGCACGCCACGCCCTATCAAGAAAACATCGACCACGGTCCCTCCCCCGAAGCCCAGAACAATCCCTACCTGGCAGCCGAACGCTTTCTGCGCAAGCAAGGTTTGAGCGTGCATCACGTCAATAGCCTGGACAGCCTGCCCACCCTGCAACCACGCCAGCACAGCCTGTTGCTGCTGGGCGAACGCGCCAACATGACCCCGGCCCAGATCGACCAGGTGCTGGACTGGGCGCGAGATGGCGGGCGCCTGCTGTTTGTCGCGCAGGCCTTGTGGAATGAGCAGACCGGCAACAGTCAGGACCTGCTGCTGGACCAGGTGCACGTGCAGCAGTTCATGAGCAAAGACCTCAAGTATGTGCCTGCCGAAGCAGCGAAGGACCGCTATCCGAACCTGACCAAACTTTATCTGGAAAACGAAGAGGCACCGGCCTATGCCGGCTTCGACCCGCAGTTCCACCTCGAAGACCCGCAAGACCTGGCACAGGCCTGGGCCAACAGCGCCAAGGCCACACACCTGATGCAGTTGCCCTGGGGTGAGGGTTCGATCACCGTGGTGACCGATGCCGAATTGTGGAAGAACAGCGCGATCGGCCAATACGACAACGCCTGGCTGCTGTGGTACTTGTTCGCCGACACCGACGTCACGCTGTTATTCGACATTGACCACGACAACCTGCTGAGCTTGCTGTGGCGTTATTTCCCCCAGGCCTTGGTGGCGCTGCTCGCGTTGATCGGTTTAGGGCTATGGCACGCCGGCTGGCGCCACGGTCCGGTGCAGCCCGCAGCACCCAAGGCCCGCCGCCAGTTACAGGAACATCTGCGCGCCAGTGCCGATTTTCTCGTCCGTCGCGCCGGGCAACAGAGCCTGTTAGAGGGCTTGCAGCACAATGTGCTGCGACGTGCCAGACAACGTCATCCAGGCCTCGATCAACTCGACACGTCCGAACAGTGGCAAGTGCTCGCCCGCTTGACCGGGCACTCGCCCGAGAGCATTGCCCAGGCCCTCGGCCCGCCCCGTAAACGAAGGCTGTCGAGCAGCGAGTTCAGCAGCCAGGTGGCCCACCTGCAGAACCTCAGGAATGCCTTATGATCTGGCTCCTTGCAGCAGTTAGATCTGCATGATATTAGAGATCATAGATCTATCTGACAGGGAGTGGAGGGCCGCAGCAACAGCCTTCACACAATCCATGCAGACAGAGCAAACGTGATCTGTTGATGAATGGGTGGTAGATGGAGCTTGTGTGGGGCACAGAGGATTTCCTGATCGCAGGACAGCCGTACCGAGGGTTTCCGATTCTGCTGTGGGACTCGATGGAGAGTGAATCGCCCCGGGTTTCGTAGACACCTCCATGCCTTAAACTGAGGCCAATCAGGAGGTGCCATGAGCAACCCACGTTATCCCGAAGAATTCAAAATCCAAGCGGTCAATCAAGTGACCGAGAAGAAGTTGCCTGTCGCTGATGTGGCGGCGCGTCTTGGCGTGTCGACGCATAGCCTCTATGCCTGGATAAAGCGCTACAGCAAACCTCAGGCAGAACGGCAGCAAGACGATGATCAGCACGCTGAACTGCGTCGTCTGCGAGCCGAACTCAAGCGGGTCACCGAAGAGCGAGACATCTTAAAAAAGGCCGCCGCGTACTTTGCCAAGGAGTGCGGTTGAAGTACGCCTTTATCAAGCAGCGAGCGGGCGACTATTCGATTCGACGGCTTTGCCTGACGCTGAAAGTCCATCCCAGCGGTTATTACGCCTGGCTGTCTGAGCCGCAATCTGTACGCGCCAAAGACGACCAGCGACTGCTGGGTTTGATCAAGCATTCCTGGCTGGAGAGCGGTGGCGTTTATGGCTATCGCAAAGTCCATGACGATCTGCGCGAAGTCGGTGAGGATTGTGGTCGGCATCGTGTGGCGAGGCTGATGCGTCTTGAAGGTCTGCGCTCTCAGACAGGGTATCGACGCCGTCCTGGCAAATACGGCGGTAAGCCAGCGGTCGCCTCACCCAATTTACTGAAGCGCCAGTTCGATGTCGTAGAACCCAACAAAGTTTGGGTCACCGACATCACTTACATTCGTACGTATGAAGGCTGGCTGTATTTGGCGGTGGTGCTGGATCTGTTTTCTCGTCAGGTCGTTGGCTGGTCAATGAAGTCGCAGATGACCAGTGATTTGGCCATTGATGCGTTATTGATGGCGGTTTGGAGGCGAAAACCGAAACAAGAGGTGATGGTTCACTCCGACCAGGGCAGCCAGTACAGCAGCTCCGATTGGCGCAGTTTTTTGAAGGCAAACAATTTGGTTGCCAGCATGAGCCGCCGAGGCAATTGTCATGACAACGCCGTGGCTGAGAGCTTTTTCCAGCTTCTGAAACGGGAACGAATCAAGCGGAAAATCTACACCTCACGGCAAGATGCTCGTAGTGATGTGTTCGATTACATCGAGATGTTCTACAACCCAAAACGCCGCCATGGTTTCAACAATCAGCTGTCACCGGTAGAGTTTGAAAAACGTTACGCAATGAGCTTGCAAGGTGTCTAGAGAATCCGGGGCGATTCAAGGGGAGGTGCCGAAATTGGCAGAGGGGCTCGCCAGTGGAACGAGCACATCCTCCCCAATCTTCTTTCCAGTGAACTGGTCAGGGGCTAGCAAAGGCGGCACATCTGGGTGGCGGTGGCAAAGCAGAAACTCAACTTGACCGTGAATTAGCATCTGTTCGCAAACAGCCATGCTGTCTGAATGCAGGCGTACCGCATCTATCCGTGCGCCATTTTCCGCACGTCTCAACCATCTTGGGAAGAAGGTGAATGACAAGGAATGAGTGGCTGCAAATTGCAGTGTTTTTGCGGCCATTCCTGCCACTTCCTGAGCCTCAGACCTCATCCGGTACAAACGTCTGGCGGCCTCTTGAGCGCTAGGCAAAATCTGTCTTCCAGCCTCGGTTAAGGTCGCTCCTTGGGGAGTGCGTACGGGCTTGAGGTATCAATTCAATATGCGACTCGCAAAGTACATCTGAAGGTTGCTGGCGAGCAGTCAGACGCGAAGCCCTTGACCGTCCAGATGTCGTATTTGATTGCTTTCGAACGAGGTAAAGCACCAGGCGAATTTGCGGTGCAGAAAAAACTGGATTTTCCATTCTGATCAGAACTGCGACGAGCATGGACGCTTATCTGGCTCGCAGCTGCAACGCGTTTAGCGACTCGAGCGTGTGTACCACCAATTCAACTACACCAACGTCGAAGTCCTCGCGATTTGCCTCCTCGTGGGTGCCCTTGTTCAGATACACCCAAACCAAGGATTGCTCTGGTATGCCCCCCGGTGTCAGGATAGTTGTCGCCTCGCCAGACTTACCTGAAACCAGACCCCGGGGGCGGAAAGAGAGCCGTTGTGCCGTACTATTCCTCTGAGCGCAAAGCCGAACTGCTCAAGATGCTGGGCCCTCCACTCAACCTGACGATGGCCGAAGTCGCCAGGCGCGAGGGCGTTACTGAAATGTCGCTGTATACCTGGCGCAAACGAGCCAGTGCCGAAGGATGTGTGGTGGTGACCGATCCCAAACACCCGACCGAGAGTTGGTCGGCAGAAATGAAATTCGCGGCTGTCGCCGAATGTGCCAGCTTGTCCGAGATTGAACTGGGTGAATACTGCCGTCGCAAAGGCTTGTATCCCGAGCAGATTGCTGCCTGGCGGCAAGCCTTCCTGAGTGGGATGGCCCCTCAAAAAGCGCAGCCCAAGGTTGATCGGGAGCAGGCCCGTCAGGATCAGAAACGTATTAAACAGCTTGAGCGCGAACTGCGCCGTAAGGATAAGGCGCTGGCTGAAACAGCCGCGTTACTGGTGCTGCGAAAAAAGCTCAACGACTACTGGGGAGTAGACGACGAGGACAATTGACCGCTCTGCCGGAACGGCAACTGCTGGTGGCGTGGCTGACAGAGGCGATCAATACCGGCGCTCGAAAATCGATGGCGTGCCAAGAAGTTGGATTGACGCTCAGAACGTTGCAGCGTTGGACTCAAACGGAAGAGGTGGTGGCGGATGCGCGTACTACTACAGTTCGCACAACCCCGCCCAATGCGCTGAATGAGCATGAGCGAATAGCGATTCTCAACCTGTGCAACAGCGCTGAGTATGCTCACTTGCCACCCAGCCAGATCGTGCCGAGGCTGGCCGATAAGCAGATCTACGTAGGCTCGGAGTCAACGTTCTATCGTGTGCTTCGAGCTGCCGGGCAGAGGCAACACCGAGGACGCGCTCAGCGCCCTGGACGTAATGCCGAGCCAACCACGCATGCGGCTCATGCACCAAATCGTGTGTGGTCGTGGGACATCACGTACTTGCCGTCTTCGGTGCGTGGAAAGTACTACTACCTGTACCTGATCGAGGATATTTACAGCCGCAAGAGCGTCGGCTGGGAGGTGCATGAGGATGAGGACGGCGCCAAGGCCGCAGTGTTGCTGCAAAGGAGCGTGATCAGCGAACAATGCCTGAGAGAGCCTCTGGTACTACACTCGGACAACGGCGCGCCGATGAAGTCGACCACGTTGCTGAGCAAGATGTATGAGTTAGGCATTACGCCATCAAGGGGCAGACCGCGTGTCAGCAATGACAATCCGTATTCGGAGGCTCTTTTCAGAACGCTGAAGTACTGTCCGCAATGGCCGACCAAGGGTTTCGAGACCTTGGATGCTGCAAGATGCTGGGTGCGTGATTTTATCCGCTGGTACAACCACGAACACCGACATAGCGGGATCCGCTTCGTCACACCGGCAGAGCGTCATCGTGGTCAGGATAGGCAAATCCTTGCCCTGCGCCATGAGCTGTATGAACAAGCTCGAAGCAGGAATCCAGAGCGATGGTCAGGACGCACTCGTAACTGGGAGCCAATTGGTACGGTGCTGTTGAACCCTGATCGGGATCAACAGCACGCGAAGCAAGCCGCATAGCTGGATGGTTGACGCGACAACTACCTTGAAAAACGCCGATGCCTAGGATGTGATCCAAAGCTTGGATAATGGGCGCCTTGTCAGCATGCTCGAAATTCGGCGCCCCCCTTAGCTTCGCTCTGATTCCTTCGCACAGATGACGGAGCGCCGGTTCAGCTCCCGAGCCTGCGATCTTCAAAGTCAGCAGACCTTGATCACAGCGCCCAAGCCATCCCCAAATTTTCCCGCTCAACATCTCAAGTGCTTGGCGTGAGGCACCTAAGGCAGCTCTATCATCCCCCCGCTCCACGGCTGCACGAGCATTGAGCAAATAGGATTGAGTCGTCGCATTTCCCAAAACTCGAGGATGATAGTTTCCGTTGTGATGCCTGAATGCATATGCAGCCCAGTGCTCCGACGCGACATGGTTCTGAATGTCTTTGATAAATTCGTTGCTATGACACGTCACGATGATCTGAGTATCCGCGAAACGGTTGCTTTCAAATATCGCCTCTCGTATGCCTTGGCGGTGCTCGTGATCGATAGCGTTAATCGCATCGTCGAACACGATCACCGGGGCTCTGATGCTCAGACTTTTTGCTAACAAAATTGAAAGCCCCAAGCATCTGACGTGACCCTCACTAAGAATCTGGAGCGCGTCGACGCGAACAGCAGGTGCACCACGAAAGCTCAACTCTATACGTCCCTCACCTGTCACTGGTAGGTACAGGGCTGACAGCTTGTCTGCGTCCAAATCGCGCACATTGAACTCGTTGTAAAGCTCCAACGTCAGGGCATTTAGGCCGGCCATTAAAGTACCTGGCAGTTCGGTACGGTAACGGCGCAAGAGACTTAAAAACTGGTCGTAGGCGTTGCGTATACGTGTATCGCGAGCAATCGCTTCCACCTCCTCAGCAACCTGCTGGATAAGCGGAGAGTTGTCAGCAGCGAACGCCGCGATTCTACCTCTGGCACCAGCAAGGGCCTGCAAGGTTTGCTGACGATTGGAAGCCAATGTAGTTACACCGATGCGAGCCTGATTGAGCCTGTCGCGCTCGTCGATTAGACCTTGTCGATCATCAAGGATCACTCGAGATGCGACGTCGCGCGCTTCGAGTTCAGTCGCCCAATCAACTGCTCTCTGGGCCAACGATTTCCCTGTTTCATCAGGTTGGAAACCATCCACCCACCACGCCCGCTGAGCATCGACACCTGGATCCGCAAGATAGCGTTGCACAGGTAATGGACTCTGAATCGTTGCTCCTACACGTTGCGCGAAGGTAGCTAGAAATATCCGCAATGCTTCCGACGCAGCGTTCCGCGTAGCAATTGCAGTTCGCTGACGAGCTTGCAGTTCAGCCAGCTCCCTCAAACCTGCCAGGCCATCGTGCGCCTTTTGATACGGGTTGTGGAGGGCGCGATAGTCACCGGCAAGCGGGGTATCACAGGCAGGGCAGTGGTCACCTACGACCTGCTGAAGACCCAGTACAGCTGTATACAAATCCTGAAATGAGATGTCGTTACTGCGCTGTGCTAGCTGACCTTCAAGATCATTTAGAGCCCTTTGCGCCGTTTCCGCTGCACTGTAGGCATCAATGAGGCCGGCAGCACTCACTCCAAAGATCGGAGGGGCTGGCTGGTTGATTGCCTGTTCGAGCTCCTGCAATCGCCCCGGATGTTCTGGACTGCCTATAGCAGCCAACAGCTGCGCATAGCTCATTCCTGGACTGTATGAGTTGGCGTAGTTTTGCTCTGCCTGAGCATGTCGGATTAAGGCAGCGCCCTCGTCTGCAACGGTCGCATTATCTTGATTTAACGTCGCTTGCTTGGCCAAAAGCTCTTGGTTTTTGACAGCCACCAACGTTAGTTGGCCCTCCATAGAATCATTGAAGTGCCCAACGAAATCATTGAACTGATCCATACCGAAGAGAGCAGCTATCAGCTCGGTTTTCTGCCCTGCAGGCTTTGCAGCTATGCGAGAGAATGCGTCTATTCGATTCTTCTCGACGAAGCAGAAGCGGTAAGCGTCTGCGTCCGCCATCACAGGTACTTGCCGGCCTTCAAAATCAGTTGCGAGTAATACTGGTCGGGCAAAACGGCCCTCGTGCGAGTTGGAAAGATAACGGTCGGCGGCAATCCGTTTGATGTCTCCCTCATCCACAGCACCGAGCAAGGCAAACTCCAGCGCTTCACACAGGCTGGTTTTCCCGCTGCCATTCGGGCCGTAAAACATGACAATCCGTTTTTGCAACTCGAATGGCTCAGGGTGTCTGAACCCTCGAAATGGCCCCACTGTAAGATGAAGCAGCTTACGAAAAGCCCATCCCGCTCTGGCCTCTGCAGCCTGGGGCACTGGCTCTGCCGGGGATGTAGCAGCCAGTGATAAGCGTGCTAATTCGCTCAGCACAAAGGATCGTTGACTGCGCTGCCTTGAGCTTGCTGCGACGGCAGGAAAATTCTCCGACACCATATTGGCGAATCGACGAGCGTCTTCGGAAGCTCCGCTGTCTGGGCGGTGAAGCCAATGAACGAACTGCTGGAAATCCTGCAATGCCGACGTCATCCATTTCTCCCGGCGCTGCACATGAGCGCGCTGTCTTACAATACATCGACCAAGAACAGAAACCTACTTCGTCGGCCTGACTCCTTTTTTACTAGGCTTCACGGCCATGCTAGCTTAGTACCCCCTACCAATGATGATGTTAAGTATATGTTTGAACCGAAAGATGTTGACTCCGATGACGTCACCTATAACTGGTCTAGCTACAGCTGCCGTGAAACACCTTCTGCCGAAGACTATTTAGAGTACGCTCGAATGGATCTGGCTGATGGAACGGAGTCAAGAAATCTCATTAACGCGTTAGCAAACGCTAAAAGAGCACTTCATTTACGAATGGAAGATGTATGCCTAGGTTTCGGTTGCATTTCATTAACTCGTGTTAAAAACTTCCACCTTCTTTCGGACTATATACTTAAATGCGGCCTACCCTCGCCAAGCGTATTGGAGAAATTCAACAAGCTTAGAAATGTTACCGAGCATAGCTACGAAGTCCCATCACTCGAGATGGTAGAAATCTATACTGGAGTAGCACACCTATTTTTAAGTGCAACAGATAGATGGTCGGTGAGACACCCATATGAGATCGACACTTGTGTAACAGACAAGTCAGGTACAAAACAGCTTAGGCACATATTTTTCAACTGGCAGAAGGGTGAAGTAACCCTTAAAATTCGCGAACTCGACAGTAAACCTTACGAATTCCCTCACAGCATAACTTATACAAATAAAGATAACGAATTCTTCGACTGGGTTACGTATGGAGTGAAGCACAGCTCTTGATCCCAACATGTGGGTCTTCAGCCGCATATCGATCCTAAAGAGTCTCTCGAAGCCCCCCTGCGGCCATGATGTTTTTCACGACACGGGCGAAGCCTTGCTAGGCTACCCGTGATTCATTCATCGGTGTCAAAGAGAGTGCGCGAAGGCGGCTGAATATTATTCATCCTGTGTTTAAGAGGCCTCAGCCTCGATCAGGCGTGAATGTATTTTCTTTCGATTTTTCGCTGGTGGGGGCGTTAGCCTGGCGGGCATTAGCTATGCGTTTATTTTAAAAAATATCCCTAGCTTTCGTCTGCCGACTACACTCAAGAGAAACTCAGAGGGCATGCGATGAATCTAAAACAAAAAATCACTTGTACATGCGTTTCTTTTACGCTGATTGCCATCAGCGGATGTAGTGGGTTTAAATATTCACCCTTCCCTAAATTCGGCGGTAAGATCGAAGGATATGCATGGTGTAGCTCTCGATACTTGGATATGGTAGATGCATACCAGACGCCGCCACGTAACCCCAGCGGAGAAACCGCACGAAAACTGAGGCTTGCGAAGGACGGTTATGTTTACGCGTTGGCAGCCACCCTGACACTTCAGCACGATGACGCTAACAACCCTTACAACTTTGGTACACCAGGTTATTTGAAATCCATACCAGAGTTAACCGAAGACCAGTGGAATGGTTTTCAAGCCGAAACGTTTAGCTATCGAAATCAAACGACCGGCCAAAACGAGATGATTATTGCGTTTCGGGGCTCCGATCAATTTTTTGTAGACTACTTTTTTCAGAACTTTGCAGTTTGGCAATTGCAGAACAAGCCAGCGCGAGAGTATGTTAAAAAAGCTGTTGAATATAGAAACTCCCACCTAGGGCTATTCGGAGACAAGGTTGTTGTAACAGGTAACTCGCTCGGTGGAGGGTTGGCTGCGCACGTGACCAACCATCAAGAGACCGGGGGGATGATCACTGAAGCGTGGGCTTTCAATCCTAGCCCAAGGCCTGGTGTGTCGCCCCCAGATGGTGGAAATCCCAAGATACGACTGCTATCGACTAGCTCAGAAGTTTTAAATATATCTAACCGCCGGCAAATAGGTGCGCAGCCGCAAAATCGCTACACCGGCTTTAATCTTATTGAAAGCAGCTCCATTTACAATCACTACCGATGGGTTTTGGCAAGGGAGATATTGTGGTATGCCGACTTGGCACTACACTTTGAAAAAAACACCAACGAAGACGATAGTGAACCACTAAAAATTATCAGATCTCAAAGTATTTCAGATGCTAACTGTGCAATTACAGAGAAGAAAATAGCTTCTGACCGAGCTGAATATAATCATCGATTGCCGACAGCCAGTGGAGCATCTAGAGGTGTTATTCCTGTTGACGAAACCACTGCTGTTGACAAGATTTTAAATGAATAATATGTGAAGATGGCGGGTGCATCTGGGGTTGCAGGCAAACCGCTACAGATACTGTGGAAGGTAAATGAGGCGTTCTTCAAAGGGCTGTTCAACGAACAGCCTCCATCCATTAAAGCGCTTGTGCGTCAAACGAGTTGCTCGTGGTGACTATACCAGTAAAATTTGGCTCTTCAAGAACATCGAAATGTACATTGACCAAGCGGATCATTTCACCGAATGTTGATTCGAAAATTTAACTTTAGATGGGCTATTACAAGGTCGGATAAGGAAACGTTTTTGCAGATAGCCCCCGCCAAATCACTGTAGAAACCTGGGTGTTGGATGGAATGTTCGTGAGAGGCGCAGAAACTCACGCAAACTCGAACGCCCATTCCCCCGCTGAAATGTAGCGAGCACGTACCTAGAATTCTCGGTCGTCATTACCCAGAATCGCCCCTCACGTTCGACCTTCAACACGTCAGAAGTCCTGATCAGGTGGCCATCGCCAAACCGCCCGTACTGGTCTTTGCGCTTGTGGCCAAAAACAACACCGATGCCTGCTCGAGACCTGATGGAAACACCGCATAGATAGGCGGTCACTGGCACATCAAAGCCTTGCTCCTGAGCTTTTATAATTCGCTTGAGATCAAAATCTGTATGGCGTTTGCCGTGAAAATTCACATCTAGGGTGTCGAGCATTGTTGGGCTCCGGTTGCGGCCTGTATGGAGTTATCAAGAATTGCACACGCAACCAGGCGCGCTGGTACCGTGGGGGATTACTGGTAAATTTCAGGCAGATCGAATCATGCTTGAGAGAAAGACGGGCCTCAGGTTGGCCAGCGCTTCAATCTTGAAGTCTCGCTGGTGTGAGGTGTGATACACCGCCCCCTTAGCCACTTCCAGCAAGCAAACCTCAGAACCAGACCTGTCCTCACCTACGGTTACTCTGGTTAACCGCTCCATCTGCCAGCATCCGGACTTATTCATCCAAGATGGCGTCACAGCCATAATCTCGGTGATAGCTAAATCCGCACCTTGGCTTACCAACATTTTTTGAAGCTGGTGGGTGTCGTCAATCATCACCGCACACTCGCTGAGCCGCCCCTCGTTTTCGACGCTAAGGGTTAAGTGATACCAAGGCGTTCGGAGCAGCCTTGAGACTCCGCGCCAATGGGACACGCCCTCCCCGAACATTCCTGGGAGGCCTATCAGGTCGTTGTCTAAGGTTCTGAACATGTGTCGCCTCAAGCTACTGGAGCACGTCAGTCGCCCAGCAGAACCGATGGGTAATCAGAAAAGGGAAAATATTGCTTCGATAGAAGCAGACTTACGATGGCCTGGCCCGAGCAACACGTAGACCGTGTTGCGTGTTTCGAATAAGTAGCCTTCTTTGAAAGCGGTGCCCATGCTTGAGCGCACCCAATGGCCTGGCTCGAAACGCCTCTGCTCGTCATCCACAACTTTGTGGGCAAACATGAAGATTGGTTGGCAGCCTGCGGCGGCTACTTTGGCTCGCTCGGCGTCGGTAACGATAGCGTCAAGGATGATCCACTCCTCGACGACGCAGAGGGGCATCCATTTGTAACGCTTTCTGGCCAACGCGACGGCTTCGTCGAGGGACAGTTCGGAGCCATCCAGGCCGATTCCAGCGCCCTCCAACAGACCATCGCTACCAAGACCACTCATCCGCTACTCCTTAATTGGCCTTAATTGACAACATCCACTCCCGAAGGCGAAGACTTTTGCTCCTGACTGAATTAGATGCTGTCTAACTCATACGCCATAACTATCAATATATAGATTTGTGTGGCGACAGGCAAACACGGCATACCGTCTCCTTTTGTAGGTATGGAAAATGTCGCTGCGCAAATCCTTCGCAGCAGCGCTTAAGCTGCTCCGCACATTACGTGGCTTGTCTCAGGTAGAGATTTCAAAGTCCGTTGTGCAGTCCCATGTGAGTCAGCTCGAGACTGCGATTACCACCGCTACGGTCGATGTCAGCTATGACCTTGCTACCGCCTTGGGCGTACAGCCATCGACACTATTCACACTGACACTGGCCGCTCATGAGCAACGTACGGCACGTGAAGTCCTGCTAGGGTGCTTGGCTGAAATCGAAAAGTTGGGTTTGGCGGACACGCTTTTACCATCTGAGCCGCAACCGAAAATGACGCCCGCTATGATAGAGGCTAGGAGCAAGTGGAGAGCTGTGCAGGAGTTAAAGGCCAAAGGGCTTAGCATTACCGAAGCCCGTAAGCGCCTTGGCCTGCCAGAGACAACGGTAAGGCGTCTCTGGCATCGGGAAATGGCCGACTGATGTACCAATGGCGGCTTACAAACTTGAGCTATTACCGGCGAATTGCCAGGGCTTTAGCGAGTGCTTAGGCCCATACTGTATAGCGGAATAATGATAAGGAGCTGGTATCAGCGTGTCATGCTCGTCCAGCCATGCTAGGTATTGTTTTGGCACTGATTCATCCTAGGTGCAAGTGGCTACCTCTGCGGCCCAAAAGTCCTTACCGAAATTATTCTCACCCCGCCTCTGGCAACTCCTGGATCAGCAGGATGAATTAGCATGGAGGTACGATGCAGAAGGACATCGGTCATCTACCATCACTGGTTCGAGATTATTCGTTAGAGATTGGCTGGGCCATGATCCTGCACTAACGGATCCGCCAACTTCTAGCAACGAAGCGTCCGGTCATAATAGCTTCTGCTCATTCGGTTGAGCACAGATACCATGAATGCGTACTGGCCAGAAGGTCATCCAAAACCGTTAGGTTGAGTAAGTGATTGATTTATGGAAGATAATTCATTACTAACAGTTAGCAAGGCTCCGGAACAGATGAGCGAACCTTCCGTACCTCCGAGCCCGTCCCATGCCGCCCAGCAACGGCGCCGGGCCAGTCAACTGGCGCAAGCCGTGCGCCTTGAGCTGAACAAGGTCGTGATTGGCCAGGGCAGCGTTATCGACGATGTGCTGAGTGCCTTGATTGCCGGCGGCCATGTGCTGCTCGAAGGCGTACCGGGCCTGGGCAAGACCTTGCTGGTGCGCGCCCTCGCCCGCTGCTTCGGCGGCGAGTTCGCACGTATTCAGTTCACGCCCGACCTGATGCCCAGTGATGTCACCGGGCATGCGGTCTACGACCTGCAGACCGAGCAGTTCAAGCTGCGCAAGGGCCCGTTGTTCACCCACCTGCTGCTGGCCGATGAAATCAACCGGGCACCGGCCAAGACCCAGGCCGCCTTACTCGAAGCCATGCAGGAGCGTCAGGTGACCCTGGAAGGCCGGGCCTTGCCCATCGCCCAACCGTTCATGGTCCTGGCCACCCAGAACCCGATCGAACAGGAAGGCACTTACCCGCTGCCGGAAGCCGAGCTCGATCGTTTCATGCTCAAAGTGCGCATGGATTACCCGGATATGCAGCAAGAGCTGGACATGGTGCGCCAGGTCAGCCGCTCGACCCGCGCCGACATGCTCGACGTGCAGCCATTGCGCACACTGCTGCAAGCCAAGGACGTCCTCGCCCTGCAGCGGATCGCCAGCGAACTGCCGCTGGATGAGCAGGTGCTCGACTACGCCGTGCGACTGGCCCGCACCACGCGCACCTGGCCCGGCCTGACCCTCGGCGCCGGTCCGCGAGCCTCCATTGCCCTGGTGCGGGTGGCGCGGGCCCGGGCGCTGTTGCGTGGCGGCGAATTCGTCATCCCCGATGACCTCAAGGCCTGTGCTTTGGCAGTCCTGCGTCATCGGGTGCGGCTTGCCCCGGAGTTGGATATCGAGGGCCTCGACGTCGACCAGGTACTCAGGCAGATGCTCGACCAGGTTCCGGCGCCCAGACTGTGAGCAGGAGCCCTGAATCATGAAGCCCACGCGCCTGTTGCTGATCTGGCTGGCCACGCTGCTCGGCCTGAGTATTGTGCAGGGAGCGCTCCGCGCCTTGGGCATTGATCCGGGGCCAAGCCTGCAGGCAATCAATTGGGCGCTGCTGCTGGCGCTCCTGGTCCTGGCGTTGCTTGATGCCGCGCATCTGCTGCGTCGTCCTTCGCCGAGCATCGAACGTCGACTGTCCGGCAGCCTGGCGCTAGGACGCTGGGCTGAGGTGCAGGTCAGCGTACAACACGACTACCGGCAACCTCTGACCGTCGAGCTGTTCGACCACGTTCCCGATGGCCTGAGCTTCGAACAACTGCCTCATTCGCTGGAGTTGCAGCCGGGTCAGACCAGTCAATTCAGCTACCGTCTGCGACCCTTGCGCCGAGGGCACTTCAGTTTTCAGCAGTGTGAAATCAACCTGCCCGGCCCCCTCGGTTTGTGGTCCGCGCGGCGCTACCTGAAGGTCAACGACAGCACCCGGGTGTACCCGGATTTCGCTCACCTGTACGGCGCGCAGTTGCTGGCGGTCGACAGCTGGATCAGCCAACTGGGGGTGCGCCAGCGCCAGCGACGTGGTCAGGGCCTTGAGTTCCACCAGCTAAGGGAGTTTCGCGAGGGCGACAGCCTGCGCCAGATCGACTGGAAAGCCACCGCCCGGCAACGCACACCGATTGCCCGCGAGTATCAGGACGAACGCGACCAGCAGATCATCTTCATGCTCGACTGCGGGCAACACATGCGCAGCCAGGACGGCGAGCTGTCGCACTTCGACCACGCCCTCAACGCCTGCCTGTTGCTCAGCTATATAGCCCTGCGTCAGGGCGATGCTGTTGGTCTGATGACTTTCGCCAGTCATCAACCGCGATATCTCCCCCCTGTCAAAGGCCTTGGGCAACTCAAATCCTTGTTAAATGCGAGTTATGACCTGGAGAGTTGCAATCGTAGCGCCGACTATCAGGCCGCTGCTTTCGAGTTATTGAAGAAAGAAAAACGGCAAACACTAGTCATTATCCTGACCAATTTGCGGAACGAGGACAACGAAGACCTGACACTCGCCATAAATCACCTAAGAAAACAGCATCTTGTGTTGGTCACAAGCTTAAGAGAGAACATCCTGGAGAAATTATTGGCACGCCCTGTCAACACACTACAGGAAGCACTCGACTATTGCGCAGTTTCGGACTATCTACACACTCGCATGACAACCCATGCAAAACTCAAGCTACAAGGCATACCCGTAGTTGACACCCAACCTGAAAAACTTGGAGCAAGCCTGACATCCAAGTACTTAAACTGGAAAAAATCTGGAGCGCTGTAACTCCCTACAGATGCCAACCAAAGGAAATCACCAGTTAGTATTTACCACCCCTACGAACAACATAAAACTCACGTTCGACAAAGGTTCGGAGAAACATCATAAACCCGGATAAATCGATACACCCTTGATGACTCGCTACGTCCCATGAGCGAGATTCGCCACAGCGAAAACCAACTCCCGGCAACCACCGTGACAAGCCAACATTGACAATCATGCAATCTGCATCGATTGCAGTAATGAGGCCAACCCACGCCAGCCTCAGAACTGACCAAGCGGGAAGCTAACCAAGATCAGCCTCGGTTTACGAGGCGCACCTGCTGCCCCCAACTATCTTGTTCACCGACGCCATTATTTGTTCCATCATACTCAACTCGGAAATTTACATACACACCGATTCCAGGTACATAATCAACATCGGCATTCATAAAAAGCAGATGCCAGTTGTTATCCATGACCATTGCGTCAGGTGAGTTCTTTCGCACTTCAGTACGACTGTAAAGCTTGAAGTCAATATTTGCCCTCCTCCATACCCTATTTGATGGTCGACTGGTCAAGTGATACTCCGTCGACCTAAAATAAACTCGCCCCTCATAAAATCTGTACTGATACTTTATTTGACCCCTCAGCTCACCAACGCGCAAATGCTGGTGATTGAAAATATCTATTGGCACACCCGCCCAAAAATCTTCAGTAGATTGAATACCTACAATTTGTTCTCGAAAAGAACCATCGACGACTTCCCCCCCAAGAACAAACTGCGTAATTTCTCTATGAGTCACCTTCAGCTTGTCTTCCTCCTCTTTAGCACCCTCTTTACAGCACTTTTTTCCGCATGGTTTTACTTTCACTTTAATTTGAACTGAACGTGCCATCACCTTTCCCCTCGACTAACAAATCATTGAATTTGCAATCAAGAAAATAACTGAAGTAGCCCGCACCAACCACTGTCAGAACTGACAGTTTTTTAAAACCAAACGAAATAAGCACAAGCACCATTATTAGCAAACTAAAAACCCATAGCGGTCACTCAAGAACAGGCAGATAGGTAGGCTGCGTTACTTTTTATTATGCGGAAGCCGACAAACTCTGAAAGCTGAAATACCGCTTCAACGCTTCTACCAACTGCGCGTATTCCGGCGGAGCATCGAGCAGAATGAATCCGGCATCGTAATGATGGGGCGTGGCATCTTCATGGCACCACTGGCAGCAGGCGCGCAGGTCGATGATTTGAGAGACGTAATCGCTGGCGGGAATTTTCAGGCGCAGGTCAAAAACCGCGCCCACCATCATCGGCAAGTTGCTGATGAGCATCAAACCGTCTTCCGAGACATTGCCGATGTAGCCAATGGGTTTGTCGGTGATACGGTTGAAGACTTTGAGAAAATACGGCAACTGGTGCCGCTCGATCCGGCGTTCTGTGAACATGCTGAATATCGCTTTGCCAAGGCCCTTGAGCAGGGTCGCACTACTGCTTCGCAACGAGCCGGCAGTGCGGGCTCGCTGTCCCCGATTGCGGTGCGAACGTCCTTGCCTTGCGCTCGCGCTACTTCTGCCGCTCTCAGGTATCAACGACGTTCAGCGTCGACCCGCCGAGACGTCTCCCAGGGAGATTAGCTCAAGGCTGAAGCACGGCCAGTGGTTAAATGAGACTCGACATTACAAAGCAGCCGGAATGCTTCTGGCGCTGCGCGGCGGGTACCAGCCCAGCGACTGCAAGGTTTCCAGCCGCGCACGGGCCCGGTAGGCGTACTCGTTGTTCGGGTACTGGGCCATGATGAACTGGTAGGTCTGGGCGGCGTCGACATAGAGCTTCTGCCGCTCCAGGCACTGGCCACGCAACATCGACACTTCTGGCTGGATGTAGCGCCGCGACCGACTTTTGCGATCGACCTGGGACAGCTCCAGCATCACCCGCTCGCAGTTGCCGGCGTCGTAGGCACGGTAGGCGGTGTTCAAGTGATGGTCCATCGACCAACGGGTACAGCCCACGACACTCAGGGCCAGGGCAGCTAAAAGCACGAATCGCATGAGGGTTCTCCTGTCTTGGGCTTTGTATCGACCCGGCGGCAAAAATCTTCAGTGCGGCGCGTTCAATAAAGAATCCAATAAGTAGTGCAAACGAACAATGACTACAACTTCTGAGCATAGTAGCCTCACTCAGCGCTTGAACTCAGGAGTCTTTGCATGTCCGTCCGTCGTACCAAAATCGTCGCTACCCTTGGCCCGGCCAGTAACTCGCCGGAAGTTCTCGAACAGCTGATTCTCGCTGGCCTGGACGTCGCCCGCCTGAACTTCTCCCACGGCACCCCAGACGAGCACAAGGCTCGCGCCAAGCTGGTCCGTGACCTCGCGGCCAAGCACGGGCGCTTCGTCGCTCTGCTGGGCGACCTGCAAGGCCCGAAAATCCGCATCGCCAAGTTCGCCAACAAGAAGATCGAGCTCAAGATCGGTGATCAATTCACCTTCTCCACCAGCCATCCTCTGACCGAAGGCAACCAGCAAGTGGTCGGCATCGACTACCCGGACCTGGTCAAGGACTGCGGCGTCGGCGACGAGCTGCTGCTCGACGACGGCCGCGTGGTCATGCGTGTTGATACCGCCAGCGCCACCGAACTGCACTGCACCGTGACCATCGGCGGCCCGCTGTCGGACCACAAAGGCATCAACCGTCGTGGTGGCGGCCTGACCGCTCCGGCCCTGACTGAAAAAGACAAGGCCGACATCAAGCTCGCCGCAGAAATGCAAGTCGACTACCTTGCCGTGTCCTTCCCGCGTGACGCGGCCGACATGGAATACGCCCGTCAATTGCGCGACGAAGCCGGCGGCACCGCCTGGCTGGTGGCCAAGATCGAACGCGCCGAAGCCGTCGCCGACGACGAAACCCTCGACGGCCTGATCAAGGCTTCCGACGCCGTGATGGTTGCCCGTGGTGACCTCGGCGTGGAAATCGGCGACGCCGAGCTGGTGGGTATCCAGAAGAAGATCATCCTGCACGCACGCCGCCACAACAAAGCGGTGATCGTTGCGACCCAGATGATGGAGTCGATGATCCAGAACCCGATGCCCACCCGTGCCGAAGTGTCCGACGTGGCCAACGCCGTGCTCGACTACACCGATGCCGTGATGCTCTCGGCGGAAAGTGCTGCCGGCCTGTACCCACTGGAAGCCGTGCAGGCAATGGCGCGTATCTGCGTCGGCGCCGAAAAGCACCCGACCAGCAAGACCTCCAGCCACCGCATCGGCAAGGTCTTCGAAAGCTGCGACCAGAGCATCGCCCTGGCGGCCATGTACACCGCCAACCACTTCCCGGGCGTCAAGGCGATCATCGCCCTCACCGAAAGTGGCTACACGCCGTTGATCATGTCGCGCATCCGTTCCTCGGTGCCGATCTACGCGTTCTCCCCGCACCGTGAAACCCAGGCCCGCGCGGCGATGTTCCGTGGCGTGTATACCGTCCCGTTCGACCCGGCATCCCTGCCACCTGAGCAAGTCAGCCAGGCGGCCATCGACGAGCTGCTGGCTCGCGGCGTGGTCGAGAAAGGCGACTGGGTCATCCTGACCAAGGGCGACAGCTACCACACCATCGGCGGCACCAACGGCATGAAAATCCTGCACGTTGGCGACAAGATGGTCTGATTGACCGAGCGCTGAAAAACAAAAGCCCCGCCATATGAATGGCGGGGCTTTTTGCTTTCCGATCCAGTGAGCGGGGTGTCTGACCCCATCGCGAGCAGACGCCCACCGTAACTCCAGATCAACACAAGCTTTGTGGGAGAGAGCCTGCTCGCGAAGAGGTCCGCGCGCGCCGCCGATTCATCAGCGCTTGAGAAACCCCGACAACGCCGCCAACGCTTCCGGCGAGCGCAGCCGCTGGACGAACAGCTTGCCCTCCTCCTCGACCACCCTGCGCAGCAGTTCGCGGTCCGGGGCTTTCATCAGTTGTTTGCTGATGCGCACCGCTTCCGGCGGCAGTTGATCGAAGCGCAGCGCCATCTCCCGCGCCTTGGCGAAGGTCGCCTCGGCGCTCGGCAACGCCTGGCTGGCAATGCCCCAGGCGGCGGCCTGTTCGCCAGTAAACGCTTCGCCCAACAGCAACAGCTCCGCCGCCTTGGCCTGGCCGAGCAAGCGCGGCAGGATCAGGCTGGAACCGAACTCCGGGCACAGCCCCAGGTTGACAAAGGGCATGCGTAACTTGGCGTCGGCACTGACGTACACCAGGTCGCAATGCAGCAGCAGCGTGGTGCCGATGCCTACCGCCGCCCCGGCAACGGCGGCGACCACCGGTTTGCGACACTCCAGCAGGCTGCGCATGAACTGGAACACCGGGCTGTCGAGATCGCTCGGCGGTTCCTGGAGAAAGTCGGCGATATCGTTGCCGGCGGTAAAGCACTGGAGGCTGCCGGTGATCAGGACTGCCTTGATCTCAGGGTCGCTATCCGCCTGTTGCAAGGCTGTGCCCAATTGGCTGTACATGGCGCGGGTCAGGGCGTTTTTCTTGTCCGGGCGGTTCAGGCGCAATGTCAGCAGCCCGCCTTCGCGTTCCAGCAAAATGGCATCGGTCATGGTCAATCTCATGAAAAGATAGTCAGCTCAACCGCGCGGCAGGAACACATCGGCCAGCAGTTGATTACGCGGCAGCCCCGCCAGGTACAAGCGCCGGGCAAAGGCGTCGACACTCTCAGGGCCCCCGCAGAGTAAGGCCAGGGTTTGCCGGGAAACAAGGCGCAATTGCGCCAAAGCCGCTGACAGCTCGGCCGCCGTCCACAGCTCGACGCTCAGGTTGGCGCGGTTGGCCGCCAGTGCCGCCAGGGGTTTGGCCAGGTAATGTTCTGGCCCGTCATGGGCCAGGTGAATCACCCGGATAGGCCCTTGATGATCCTGGCGCAGGGCCTCACGCAGTACCCCGAACAGCGGCGCCAGCCCCGTGCCAGCCGCCAGCAGCCACAGCGGGCGAGTTTGCCAGTCAGGGTCGTAATGCAATGCCCCGCCGCGCAGTTCACCGAGGCGGATCGAATCACCGATCTTCAGCGCCCGGGCAGCATCGCTGAAGGCCCCGGGCAGTCGGCAATCGAGGTGAAATTCGAGGAATCGGTCCTCCTGCGGCAAGCTGGCCAGGGAGTACGGGCGCGCCACGTGGCCGGCCCACAGCACCAGGTGTTGCCCGGCCTGATAGCGCAATGGCCGCTCGGCCGACAAACGCAGGCGCAGGACACAGGGACTCAACCAGTCCAGCGCCTCGACCACGGCGGGGGCGCCGTCACGCAGCGGATCGAACACCGCCACCTGCAGGTCATCCAGCACCTCGCACTGACAGGCCAGCCGCCAGCCCTGCTGGCGCTGCCCGGCGCTCAAGGCGTCCGGGCGACGGTCGCCGACCTCCCCGCGCAGGCACTGCACCAGGCACGCGTGGCAACTGCCCGCCCGGCAGCTATAGGGCACCTGCAAACCCTGCTGATTCAAGGCATCAAGCAGGTTGCTGCCCACCGCTACCGTCCATTGACGCTCACCGACAGTCAGTTCAGGCATCGACGTTTTCCCAGGCCGCCGCACAGCGATTACGGCCATCGCGCTTGGCCCGGTACAGCGCCTGGTCGGCACGCTGTAAGGCGTCGTCGAGCTCATCGCCGACGGCCAGCAGGGTCATGCCCGCAGACAGGCTCAGGTCCGGCACATTCAGGCCGATCAACTGCACTTCGGTGAACGCCAGGCGCAACCGCTCACAACAGGAGGTCAGGCGCTCGGGGTTGCAATCAGGTAACAACAACACAAATTCCTCTCCGCCATACCGGGCCAATACATCGCCCTCGCGCAGGCAGGCCGTGGCAACGCCGGCAAATGCCTGCAGGACCTGGTCGCCGGCGGCATGGCCATGCAGGTCGTTGATTCGTTTGAAGTGGTCCAGGTCGATCAGCGCCAGGCCATGCTCCACCGAGGCGTCCATGTTTTGCAGTTCACGGCTGGCCAGGCGCAGGAAATGCCGACGGTTGAACAAGCCGGTCAACTCATCGGTGGCCACCAGGTCTTCGAGCTGGCGCATCATCCCGCGCAACGTATCCTGATGTGCCTGCAGGGCAAACCGGCGCTGGCGCATGCGCAGACGCGAAGCTTGCACATAGCTGGCATACAACGCCAGCCAGACCAGCACAATAAACAGCACGCAGACCTGCAATGCCGCCAGCGTCGGGTCGGCCAGTTCGAAATGGTAGCCTTCCCACAGGTTGAGGCTGGCAAAGCTGAAAAACACCAGGGCCGCACAGCGCACAAACGCCCGCCGCGGCAGGTGGAACAGGCCGAACATCAGAATCAGTATGTAAAAAATCAGGAAGGCGCCTCGGGCGCCGTCCAGATGAGCAATCAGCCAGGTTTGCCAGCCAATGCCCAGCAGCACCTGGACTTCGGTCAGGCTGGGGTCGGGAAACCGCAGGTTGCGCCCGCTGAAGAAGATCATGAACAACAGCGACTGACTGAACATCACCAGTACGGTGGCGATCAGCGCACTGCGCACCGAGCCCTGGAAGTGCCCGCTGAGAATCGCCAGCCACAGCAGCAATATCGCCAGCGCATAGGTGCCTGTCGCCAGAATAAAGCGCTTGAGCAATAGATTCTGGATCGCGTTATGGGTCAATCGTTGACTCACCGTGCAAAGGGGGGGCTGATAAGAGTGTCCTACCCTAAAGGCCTTGGATCACTTTAGTGTTGCTGCTCGAAAATGACCATTCAATTTTTGTGGAGCTGCCCCGGGTCGCGTCTCATTGTTATGCGACCTTGGTTTGACTGCCGGCGGGTGTACCCGGCGGCGAGGCGCGCTATACTGCCGCGCCTTTTTAGCGTCGCGCCAGCAACCCCGGCGTGCCCTGAAAGGTGTTTGCAGCCGACCGATGCACCCCACTGCAAACACCTTTATTAAATGTTCCCGTCTTTTAGAGGAGCGCGACTCATGACCGTGATCAAGCAAGACGACCTGATTCAGAGCGTTGCTGACGCCCTGCAGTTCATTTCGTACTACCACCCCGTGGACTTCATCCAGGCGATGCACGAGGCCTACCTGCGCGAAGAATCGCCAGCGGCCCGCGATTCGATCGCGCAGATCCTGATCAACTCGCGCATGTGCGCCACCGGCCACCGGCCGATCTGCCAGGACACCGGTATCGTCACCGTGTTTGTCCGCGTGGGCATGGACGTGCGCTGGGATGGCGCGACCATGGGCCTGGACGACATGATCAACGAGGGCGTGCGTCGCGCCTACAACCTGCCGGAAAACGTCCTGCGTGCGTCCATCCTCGCCGACCCGGCCGGTGCTCGCAAAAACACCAAGGACAACACCCCGGCCGTGATCCACTACTCGATCGTCCCGGGTAACACCGTGGAAGTCGACGTGGCAGCCAAGGGCGGCGGTTCCGAGAACAAGTCGAAAATGGCCATGCTCAACCCGTCCGACTCGATCGTCGACTGGGTGCTCAAGACCGTTCCGACCATGGGCGCTGGCTGGTGCCCACCGGGCATGCTCGGCATCGGCATCGGCGGCACCGCCGAGAAAGCCGCTGTGATGGCCAAGGAAGTGTTGATGGAGTCCATCGACATCCACGAGCTCAAGGCTCGCGGTCCGCAGAACCGTATTGAAGAAATGCGCCTGGAGCTGTTCGAGAAGGTCAACCAACTGGGCATCGGCGCCCAGGGCCTGGGTGGCCTGACCACCGTGCTCGACGTGAAGATCATGGACTACCCGACTCACGCCGCCTCCTTGCCGGTGTGCATGATCCCCAACTGCGCCGCCACCCGTCACGCGCACTTCGTGCTCGACGGTACAGGCCCGGCCTCGCTGGAAGCGCCACCGCTGGACGCCTACCCGGAAATCGTCTGGGAAGCCGGCCCGTCGGCCCGTCGCGTCAACCTCGACACCCTGACCCCGGAAGAAGTGCAGAGCTGGAAGCCGGGCGAAACCGTGCTGCTCAACGGCAAGATGCTCACCGGTCGCGACGCAGCGCACAAGCGCATGGTCGAGATGCTGAACAAGGGCGAAACCCTGCCGGTCGACCTCAAGGGTCGCTTCATCTACTACGTCGGCCCGGTTGATCCGGTGCGCGAAGAAGTCGTTGGCCCGGCAGGCCCGACCACCGCGACGCGGATGGACAAGTTCACCCGCCAGATCCTCGAGCAGACCGGCCTGTTGGGCATGATCGGCAAATCCGAGCGCGGTCCGACCGCCATCGAAGCGATCAAGGACCACAAGGCCGTCTACCTGATGGCCGTCGGCGGCGCGGCTTACCTGGTGGCGCAAGCCATCAAGAAATCCCGCGTGGTGGCTTTCGCCGAACTGGGCATGGAAGCGATCTACGAGTTCGACGTCAAGGACATGCCCGTCACCGTTGCGGTCGACAGCCAGGGCGAGTCGGTACACATCACCGGTCCTGCCATCTGGCAGAAGAAGATCAGTGACAGCCTGGCGGTAGAAGTGCAGTAAGCACCCACACCCCAGCCAATAAAAGCCGCGCTGTTTACCACAACAGCGCGGCTTTTTTATGGCACCTGCGCACTGCGCGGACACTCCGCCAACGCCGCGCTGCATGCTATCGTGCGCCCCCGACCCCGTAGCCTGTGCCCATCGCATGCCGCCTATTTATCGTTCTCTGCGCCTGATGTTCTATGTCCTGCTGATCGTGGCCGGCACAGTCCTGGTGACCGCCGCCGCCATGCGCCACGCCGAACGCCAGACCCTGGCGGACGACGCTCAGCGTGCCAACCAGCAGTTGGCCTTGTACGCCACCTCCCTGCATACCCTGATCGAACGTTACCGCGCCCTGCCCGCCGTGCTGGCGCTGGACCCGGAGTTGCGCTCGGCGCTGACCGGCCCGGTGAGCCCGCAACAGCAGGACGCGCTGAACCAGAAGCTGGAAAAAATCAACGGTGCGGCCCAGTCGTCCACCCTCGAACTGCTGGACCGCAACGGCCTGGCCATCGCGGCCAGTAACTGGCGCCTGCCCAGCAGCTATGTCGGCCACAACTACGGTTTCCGTCCCTACTTCAGCCAGACCCGCAGCCAGGGCACCGGCCGCTTCTATGCGGTGGGCGTGACCAGCGGCATTCCCGGCTACTTTCTGTCCAGTGCGGTGCTTGGCGACAACAATGAGTTTCTCGGCGCCATGGTGGTCAAGCTGGAGTTTCCAGAGCTGGAGCGCGAATGGCGCCAGGGCACCGACACCCTGCTGGTCAGCGACGCTCGCGGCATTGTGTTCATCGCCAACCAGCCAGGCTGGCGGTATCGCCTCCTTGAAGCACTGTCGCCGACCGACCTCGCCGAGCTCAAGGCCACCCGACAATACGACAAACAAACGCTGGTGCCCCTGCCCCACGAACGGCTTCGACGCTTTGACGACAACAGTTATCTCGTCCGGGTCGAGGGTCCCGACGGCCCGGCCCAGTACCTCTGGGAGTCACTGCCCCTGAGTACCGAAGGCTGGACGTTGCACCTGTTGCGGCGCCCGCAGGTGGCCTTCGAAGATTTGCGCAACGCCGCACTGGCCGCCGCCGGCGTGTGGCTGACGCTGGTGTTTGTGCTGCTGTTCCTCAGCCAGCGCTGGCGTATCGCCAAGCTGCGCCAGCGCAGCCGCGAGGAACTGGAACGCCTGGTGGAGGAACGCACCCGCGAGTTGCGCACAGCCCAGGACGGCCTGGTGCAATCGGCCAAACTCGCCGCCCTGGGGCAGATGTCGGCGGCCCTGGCCCACGAGATCAACCAACCGCTCACCGCCCAGCGCATGCAACTGGCAACCTTGCGCCTGCTGCTGGACCATGGCCGCGTCGATGATGCCTACAAGGCACTCAGACCGCTGGATGACATGCTCACCCGAATGGCGGCCCTCACCGGCCACCTGAAGACCTTCGCCCGCAAGAGCCCCAGCGGATTACGCGAGCCACTGGACCTGGCCGCGGTGGTCGACCAGGCCATGCACCTGCTGGAAGTGCGCCTGCGCGATGAACAGATCCACTGCACCGTAGACCTGGTCCGCCCGGCGCGGGTTCGCGGGGACGCCATTCGCCTGGAACAGGTGCTGATCAACCTGCTGCGCAATGCCCTGGATGCCATGCGCGACAAGCCACTCAAGCGGCTGCACATCCGCCTTGAGGCCGATCAACAGCTGTGGCGCCTGAGCGTCACCGACAGCGGCGGCGGGATTGACGAGCAAGACCTGCCCAATGTCTTCGACCCGTTTTTCACCACCAAGCCGGTGGGTGATGGCCTGGGACTGGGGCTGGCCGTATCCTTTGCCATCATTCATGAACTCGGCGGCCGCCTGACGGCCGAGAACCACGGCGACGGCGCACGCTTCACCGTGACCCTGCCCGTCGACCTGGAGGCACAGATCTGATGTTGAACTCGGTAATAGTGGTCGATGACGAACGCAGCATTCGCGACGCCGTCGAGCAATGGCTGAGCCTCTCGGGATTTCAGGTCAAGCTGTTCAGCCGCGCCGAGGAGTGCCTGGCGCAGTTGCCGGTGAACTTCCCCGGGGTGATCCTCAGCGACGTGCGCATGCCGGGCATCAGCGGCCTGGAACTGCTGGCCACCCTGCAACAACGGGATGCCGAGCTGCCGGTGATCCTGTTGACCGGCCACGGCGATGTGCCAATGGCGGTCGATGCCATGCGCGATGGCGCCTACGACTTCCTGGAAAAACCCTTCAGCCCCGAGACCTTGCTCAACAGCCTGCGCCGGGCCTTGGACAAGCGCCGGCTGGTCCTGGAAAACCGCGCCCTGCACGAGCAGGCCGACCACCGCAGCAAACTGGAGGCCAGCCTGCTGGGCGTGTCCCCGGGCCTGCAGACCCTGCGCCGGCAGATCCTGGACCTGGCCGGCCTGCCGGTAAACGTATTGATTCGCGGCGAAACCGGCAGCGGCAAGGAGCTGGTCGCTCGCTGCCTGCATGATTTCGGTCCACGCGCCGACAAGCCCTTCGTGGCCTTGAACTGTGCGGCGATCCCCGAGCAACTGTTCGAGGCCGAACTGTTCGGGCACGAAAGCGGCGCCTTCACCGGCGCCCAGGGCAAACGTATCGGCAAGCTGGAATACGCCGACGGCGGCACCTTGTTTCTCGATGAAATCGAAAGCATGCCGCTGGCCCAGCAAGTCAAATTGCTGCGCGTGCTGCAGGAACAGAAGCTCGAGCGCCTGGGGGCCAACCAGAGCATCGATGTCGATTTGCGGATCATCGCCGCGACCAAACCCGACCTGCTGGATGAAGCCCGCGCCGGGCGTTTTCGCGAAGACCTGGCCTATCGGCTCAACGTCGCCCAGTTGCGCTTGCCGGCGCTGCGTGAACGGCGCGAAGACATTCCCTTGCTCTATGCCCACTTCAGCCGTGCGGCGGCGCAACGCCTGGGCCGCAGCGTCGCGCCCTTGAGTGGCCCGCGGTTGAGTCGCCTGCTCAGCCATGACTGGCCGGGTAACGTGCGCGAACTGGCCAACGTTGCCGAGCGCCAGGTCCTGGGCCTGGATGATCATGAGCCGGACGCCGTCGAACCCGGCCAGTCGCTGGCAGCCCAACAGGAAGCCTTTGAAGCGCAGTGCCTGCGCGCCGCCCTGACTCGGCACAAGGGCGACATCAAGGCCGTGCTCGAAGAGCTGCAACTACCCCGCCGCACCTTCAATGAAAAACTCCAGCGCCACGGCCTGACCCGCGAAATGTTCCTGGGCTGAATGCTCGGCGGATTTTCGCTCATCGAATCTGGCAAATGAGCGGATTTCCGCTCATTAACCCCGGCAAACCCCTCTAGAACGGCCCTGCACAAGCTGGCACGGCTCCTGCTATAGCCCCAGCAGGCTGCGTTTCATCGCGCTCCACAAAAACAATTAAATGAAGGATCCTTCAATGGATAACTCCAATTCCTTGCCACTTGGGTCGGCTGCCGCGCCGGCCAAAGAAAGAACCACCTCGAGCCGCATCAAATCGATTTTCAGCGGTTCTGTCGGCAACATGGTCGAGTGGTATGACTGGTACGTCTACGCCGCATTCTCCCTGTACTTCGCCAAAACCTTCTTCCCCAAAGGCGACACCACCGCCCAACTGCTCAACACCGCCGCGATCTTCGCCGTAGGCTTCCTGATGCGTCCGATCGGTGGCTGGCTGATGGGGCTGTATGCCGACAAAGTCGGACGCAAAAAGGCCCTGATGGCCTCGGTCTACCTGATGTGCTTTGGCTCGCTACTGATCGCCCTGAGCCCAGGTTACGAAGTCATCGGCATCGGTGCGCCGATCCTGCTGGTGTTCGCGCGCTTGCTGCAAGGCTTGTCGGTAGGTGGCGAATACGGCACCTCCGCCACCTACCTCAGCGAGATGGCAACCAAGGAACGTCGCGGCTTCTACTCCAGCTTCCAGTATGTGACGCTGATTTCCGGCCAGCTCATCGCCCTGGCGGTCTTGATCGTCCTGCAGCAACTGCTGACCACCGAAGAGCTGTACGCCTGGGGCTGGCGCATCCCGTTCGCCATCGGTGCGTTGTGCGCCGTGGTCGCGCTGTACCTGCGTCGTGGCATGGAAGAAACCGAGTCGTTCACCAAAAAAGAGAAGGCCAAGGAAAGCGCGATGCGCACCTTGATGCGCCACCCCAAGGAACTGCTGACCGTCGTCGGCCTGACCATGGGCGGCACCCTGGCGTTCTACACCTACACCACCTACATGCAGAAGTACCTGGTGAACACGGTCGGCATGAGCATCAGCGACTCGACCACCATCTCGGCGGCGACCCTGTTCCTGTTCATGTGCCTGCAACCGATCATCGGCGGCCTGTCGGATAAAATCGGCCGACGCCCGATCCTGATCGCCTTCGGCGTATTGGGCACCCTGTTCACCGTGCCGATCCTGACGACCCTGCACACCATCGAGACCTGGTGGGGCGCGTTCTTCCTGATCATGGCGGCGCTGATCATCGTCAGCGGCTACACCTCGATCAACGCGGTGGTCAAAGCTGAACTGTTCCCGACCGAAATCCGCGCCCTGGGCGTGGGCCTGCCGTATGCCCTGACCGTCTCGATCTTCGGCGGCACCGCGGAATACATTGCCCTGTGGTTCAAGAGCATCGGCATGGAAACCGGTTACTACTGGTACGTCACCGCCTGTATCGCCGTCTCGTTGCTGGTGTACATCACCATGAAAGACACCCGCAAACACTCGCGGATCCTCACCGACTGATCCACACCCCCGTAGGAACTGCCGCAGCCCGCGGCGGTTCCTACAGACCTATCCTCGTACCTCCCCTCCCGATTAATGATCCGTTAATTCCCCTACGACACTCTGTTGTCATCTGAGTCCTGAACGACGTCTCGTCCGTCCATGGCATTCGGCCCTCCCTGGGGGGAAGCCGCACTGCAATCTGTCAGTGACGGCACACACATCGAATTAATCGATTGCTAAAGGCTATTTTTTGAGCTTTTACATCAGTTTTGTACGAGTAGTATGAACTCCATACCGCACGCCCAAAACGTCAACGAACCTGGAGTACAGACCATGAAAATCCAACTGATCCTCGCCTTGACCCTCTCCGTACTGGCTGCCAACACCTTCGCCGCCGATGGCTTTGACCGCACCGGCTCGGCTGTCGCCGCCGATGGCTACGACCGCACTGGCGCTGCTACCTTCGCTGCAGATGGCTACGACCGCACTGGCGCTGCTACCTTCGCTGCAGATGGCTACGACCGCACTGGCTCGGCGACTGTTGCCGAAGATGGCTACGATCGTACCGGCTCTGCCTCCATCAGCTAAGCCGTGAATGCCCCCCCCACGAAGCCCGGCTCATGTCGGGCTTTGTGCTTTTTGCTCACCCCGGCACACTGGCAATACAGGCAATCGCCCTGCACTATTGCGCCTCACCTTGACGGAATCCCCCATGCCCGACGACATCCACTACTACGAACCCGCCAACGGCCACGGCCTGCCCCACGATCCGTTCAACGCCATCGTCGGCCCGCGGCCTATCGGCTGGATTTCCTCGCAGGACGGCCAGGGCCGCCTGAATCTGGCGCCCTACAGCTTTTTCAATGCGTTCAACTACATTCCGCCGATCATTGGTTTTTCCAGCGTCGGGCGCAAAGACAGCCTGAACAACATCGAGCAGACCGGTGAGTTCGCCTGGAACCTGGCCACCCGCCCGCTGGCCGAGCAGATGAACCAGAGCTGCGCCACGGTCCCGGCCGACGTCAACGAATTTGAACTGGCAGGACTCACCCCCGTCGCCTCGAAAATCATCCAGGTGCCGCGCGTCGCGCAAAGCCCGGTGTCCTTCGAATGCAAGGTGACCCAGATCATTCAGTTGCAGCGTGCCGACAAGCAATTGGTGCCGAGCTGGCTGATCCTCGGCGAAGTGGTCGCCGTGCATATCGCCAAGTGGCTGCTCAAGGATGGGGTGTACGACACCGCCGCGGCAGAACCGATCCTGCGCGGCGGCGGTCCGGCGGATTACTTCCAGCTGGGGCCCGAGGCCCTGTTCAAGATGTACCGCCCGGGGGCGACCAAGGCCTGAGGGGATGCGTTACCAGATGAGCTCGCCGTCCTCGCTGACGTCGGCCAGTCGATCCAGTTGCTGCTCGGCAGCCAGGTCGGCCTCCAGGGCAGTCTTGAACGTCTGGTCGATCAGCACCTTGTTGAAACGCGGGGCGCCCGACCCACCGAGGGCCTTGACGGCGATGGCGGCGGTGTAACCGTCGTCGCCGCGCACGGCGGCAGAAACGGCTTCGAACTGTGCAAACTCTTTACGTGCCATGTTGCGGATCCTGGCCAATGGAAAGTCGGCCATTCTAAACCTTCAGCCGGCCAACTGCTGCATGGCCACCGCATCGCAGGACGGATACCCGGCGCGAGCCTGGTCGGCGCCGACATCGCTGAAGGTGTGGAAGTCCAGGCTGTGCACCACCAGCTCCTGGACCAACTCGCCGAAAACGGCCATGGCCGGGCTGCTGAAATAGGCGGTCATGGCCGACTGGTCGACCCAGGAGCCGGACACCAGCCACAGCTGGGGGTCACACAACGAGTGCTGCAGGGCAAAGTGCAGGTTGCCACTGGCCTGGCGCGTAGGCTCGATCAGGCGGCTCAAGCGCGCGCCCAACTCCATCGAGCGGCCGGCCTGGGCGCGGACCAACGCCATATGGCTGACGGGAATTTGCATGGACATGTTCATCGCTCCCTGGATGTAGACACTCGGCAGCCTGAGAGAAGCTGCGACAGGACCAGAGAGTAAGCGCCAGGCTCAACACTCGTTAGTCAATTCCTGCCGGCTTCTTGCACAATCCTGCACCGACCGCCGGCACACCGCGGTGCCGAGCGCCTCTACCCGATGAAGATGACAAGGGTGTTTCAAGCAACGATCGCCGCCCTTTGCCCCGGTCCTGCAGACGGCAATGACCACCACGGCAGGATCAGGCAAGTTTTACGCAGGATCGGCCTAGCCCCTCGACTTGCACAAACTTAAGCTATGCCCATCCCATCAGCCTTGCCAAGGATGTTCGCCATGTCACCTGTGGATACAACCCACACGCCGCTGGACGCCAGCCTGGAGCACCAGCGCGCGGAACTGGCGACCATCATCCGACGTAACACCCAGGAGGACGGCAGCTACGCCACCGCCATCGACGCGCTGGTGCTGTCACGCCATAGCCAGTCCCACAATTTTGCCCCGGTGCTCGCGCAACCGGCGTTGTGCATCATGGCCCAGGGGCGCAAGGAGGTGCGGTTGGCCGACGAGCTGTTCGATTACGACCCGCTCAACTACCTGGTGGTCTCGGTCTCGATGCCCCTCAGCGGACGGGTGGTGGATGTCTCGCCCGAAGCGCCGATCCTGGCCTTGCGCCTGGACATCGACCCGGCAGAAATCACCGCGTTGATTGCCGACGCCGGTCCCCTCGGCGTGCCCGCGCGCCCCACCGGGCGCGGCCTGTATGTCGAAAAACTGGATCAACCGATGCTCGACGCCGTGCTGCGCCTGGCACGCTTGCTGGACACCCCCAAAGACATCGCCATGCTCGCGCCACTGATCCGCCGGGAGATTCTCTACCGTCTGCTGCGCAGTCCCCAGGGCCACCGGCTGTATGAAATTGCCATCGCCAACAGCCAGAGCCATCGCATCAGCCAGGCGATCAAATGGCTCAACGGCCACTTCGAGCAGCCGCTGCGCATCGATGATCTGGCCCGCGAAGTCAACCTGAGCGTCTCGACCCTGCACCACCGGTTCAAGGCAATGACCGCCATGAGTCCGCTGCAATACCAGAAGCAACTGCGCCTGCAAGAAGCGCGGCGCTTGATGCTGGCCGAAGGCCTCGACGCCTCGGCGGCGGGATACCGCGTGGGCTATGAAAGCCCCTCGCAGTTCAGCCGTGAATACAGCCGGCTGTTTGGCGCACCGCCGCTGCGGGACCTGGCGCGGTTGCGCCTGTCTGTCTGACCAGACCTGATGGCCCCATCGCGAGCAAGCTCGCTCCCACATTAGAGGAGCGAGCGGTCAGTCAGGCGCCCAACACGCGGCAAGCCTCGGACGGGATGGTCACCGACACCGGATTGCCAATGCTCAGCCCAATGCCCTGGCACGGTGTGCTCAAGGCCGTCAGCGAGACCCCGGAGCACTCCACCGTGGTTTCGATGGTCGCGCCGATATCCCGCACAAACGTCACCTTGCCCAGCAGACGATTGCCCGCCGTCGCCTGGGGATGGGACAGTTGCAGGTCCTCGGGACGTACCAGCATCTTGAGCTTCTCGCCGACCACGATACTGCTGCAGATCGGCACCGACAGCGCGTCACCGCCCGGCAAGCTGACCCTGCCGTTGCCCAGCGCGGTGGCCGGGAAGATGTTGCCCGAGCCGATGAAGTCCGCCACGAACGCGTTGGCCGGATGCCGGTAGATTTCGATCGGCGTGCCGATCTGCTGGATCCGGTGCTCGCCCAGGACCACCACGATGTCGGCCATGGTCATGGCTTCGCGCTGATCATGGGTGACCATGATGGTGGTGATGTTCAGGCGCTGTTGCAGTTGGCGAATTTCCACCTGCATCGACTCCCGCAGCTTGGCGTCCAGGGCGGACAGCGGCTCATCGAGCAGGAGGATTTTCGGGTGCGCGGCAATCGCCCGGGCAATCGCCACCCGCTGGCGCTGGCCACCGGAAAGCTTGGCCACCGGGCGATCGATCATCGATTGCAACTGGATCAGCTCCAGCAACTCCACCACCCGCGCCTGCTGCTCGGCCTTGCTCACGCCGCGCAGTTTCAGCGGGTAGGCGATGTTCTCGCCCACCGTCATGTGCGGAAACAGCGCCAGCGACTGAAACACCATGCCGAAGTTGCGCAAGTGCGCCGGGGTGTGGCCGATGTCCTCGCCGTCCAGGCGAATCTCGCCACCACTGAGGGTTTCCAGGCCGGCGATCATCCGCAGCAAGGTGGTTTTGCCACAGCCCGAGGGGCCGAGAAAACACACCAGCTTGCCCTCGGGCAAATGCAGGTTGACGTCCCTGACCGCGCAGGCCGAGCCGTAGTATTTCTCGACGTTTTCCAGAATCAGACCAGTCATGTGAATCACCTCAAGCAATCAGAAGGAAACGCCGCCTTCGCCCACCAGTTTCTCCAGCGCCCAGATCAGGACGAAGTCGATCAGCACGATCAGCACGGCAAACGAAAAGACGGTGGGGTCCAGCGATGACACCGTGCGGCTGTACATCCAGATCGGCACGGTCATGACATCGATGGTGTAGAGGAAGTAGGTCACCGTGAACTCGTTGAACGAGACGATGAACGCCAGCAGCATCCCGGCCAGGATCCCCGACTTCATCAAGGGCACCACCACATCGACGATCGCCCGGGTCGGCGAGGCGCCGAGCATCTGCGCCGCCTCTTCGACTTCACTGCCGATCGACAGCATCGCCGCCGTGCAGTTCTTCACCACAAAGGGCAAGGCCAGGATCACGTGGGCAATCACCAGCCGCGAGGTGGTCATCTGGAACGGCAGGCTGTCGAACACCAGCAGCAAGGCCAGGCCCAGCACCACCATCGGGAACACCAGCGGCAGCGACATCAGTTGCAGGGCCACCGCCTTGCCGCGGAACTCGCAACGGGTCAGGGCATAGGCCGCCGGCACTGCGATCAGCGTGGCGAACACCATGGTCAGGCACGCCACCATCAAGCTGGTGCTCATGGCCTTGCCCAGACTCAGCACATCGCTGGCATCCGGCGAGACAAAGGTGTGCCAGGCGGCCTTGTACCATTGCAGGCTGTAGCTGCTGGGCGGGAAGTCGAGGTTCGACGCACCACTGAACGACATGACGATCATGGTCAGGATCGGCAGCACCGCCAGCAGCAGGATGAAACCCGACAACACGCCCGCCAGCTTGCCGGTGTCGCCCGGCAACAGCGCCAGACGTGGCTTGAACAAACGACTCATAACGAAGCCTCCAGCATGCGCCGGCGACGGCCGGTGACGTATTCAGACAGGGTCATGATCGCCAGCGTGGTGACAATCAGCACCACGCCGGCAGCGGATGCGGCGGGCCAGTTCATCAGTGGGGCGATCTGGTCGTGCACCATCACCGCCAGCATCGGCACGCGGCGGCCACCGAGCAGCAAAGGCACCACGAAGCTGCTGGCGTTGTAGGCAAACACCAGGGTCGCACCGGTGATGATGCCGGGCAGGCTCATGGGCAGCACCACCTGGCGAAACACCTGCAGGCGGCTGGCGCCGAGGGTCGCGGCGGCTTCTTCATAGCTGCGGGCGACCCCGCGCATGGCACTGGCAATCGGCAGTACGGCCAGGGGGAACGCGGTTTGCACCAGGCCCATCAATACGCCGTTCTGGTTGTACAGCAGCATGATCGGCCGCTTGATCAGGCCCAGGCCCATCAACGCCTGGTTGAGCATCCCCCCCGGGCCGAGAATCACCAGCCAGCCATAGCTCTGCAGCAGCAGGTTGACCAGCAACGGCAACAGCACCGCCGCCAGGAACACCCGTCGCAGCAAGGGCGACGTCAGGCGCGACATGGTGTAGGCCACCGGGATCGCCAGCACCACGGCGATCACTGCGCTGATCAGCGCCAGGCGCAGGGTCAGCAGCAAGGACTTGAGGTAATAGGGTTCCAGCAACTGGGCGTAACTGGCCAGGCTGAAGCCGCTCCACTCCGCACCTTTGGTGCCCACGCTCATGCGCAGCACCAGCAGGCTGGCCGCTATCAGCACACCGAGGAACAGCATCGAAGGCGTGAGGAAAAACCAGGCACGCGCCGTCGGCGAAACACCCCGGTTGCGGCGCACGACAGCAGCGCCGACCGGGTGGGTCAGGGGTTGGTGTTCCATAGCAATGATCTCGTCAATGGAAAGCAACTGACAAATACAGACCTCAAGGGCACTTTGGCCCCTGTGGGAGCAAGCTTGCTCGCGATGACTGCAGGGCAGTCGCCAATGGTGTCGACTGACACTGCACTATCGCGAGCAGGCTCGCTCCCACCGGGAATCCTCAGTGGCTGAAGGTCCTGTGGTGGTCACTCGATCAGGAAGAAAAGATTTCCGTGTAACGACGAATCCATTGGTCGTGCACGCTCGCCAGGAAGGCGTTGTCGTGCATGATCGCCTTCTCGGCAATCTGCTCCGGCGTCAGGATATACGGGCTCTTGCGGGCCTCGGCGGAGATGATGGCCTTGGCGTTGACCGGGCCGTTGAAGATGTCTTCGGCCATCTTGCCCTGGACCAGCGGGTCCAAAGAGTGGTCGATGAAGGCGTAGGCCAGGTCGGTGTCGCCGGGACGGTTCTTCGGCATCACCGACAGCATCAGGTCGGTGTAGAAACCTTCCTTCATGCCAAAAGTAGCGCCCAGGCCGTAGGCCGGATCGCGGATCTGCTTGGGGAAAAACGCCGGTGCGTACAGCCCGCCCATGTCCAGGGACCCGGTGCGGAACAGCTCAGCGATCTGGTTGGGGTTCTCCCCCAGGGTCACGACCCGGTCCTTGAGCTCGGCAAGCTTCTTGAAGCCCGGCTCGATGTTGTGTTCGTCACCGCCGGCCAGTTTCGCGGCGATGATGATCAGGTCCATGGCCTCGGTCCAGTTCGGCGGCGGCAGGAAGATATTCGGCGCCAGCTCTGCATCCCATAACGCGGCATAGCTGGTTGGCGCTTCACTCAGGGTGCGGGTGCTGTAGACCAGGCTGTTGCACCACAGCAGGTAACCAATGCCGTGGCCGTTGGCACCGGTGCGGTATTTTTCCGGTACGTCGAGCAGGTTGGGAATGCGGTTGAGGTCGGGCTTTTCCAGCAGGCCGGCGGCGGCCAGGCCTTCGGCACCGACCCCGGCCAGGGTGATGATGTCGTACTGCGGGCGATCACCTGCGGCCTTGAGCTTGGCGACCATTTCCGAGGTGCTGCCGGTGCGGTCGGCGATGACCTTGGCGCCGGTCTTGGCCTCGAAGGTCGCGGCGATGTTGCGCAGTGCCGCCAGGCCCGTGTCATCGGACCAGGTCAGCAGACGCAGGGTCTTGCCTTGAAAGCGCGTGTCACTGGCGTTGGCGCGGATGAACGGCATGCTCATGGCGGCGGCCGCCACCGAGGCAACCCCAACGGTCTTGATGAATTGTCTTCTGTTCAGATCATGCTCGCCCATAAAGGACTCCCTCTATTGTTGTTGATTTGAGGTGGCTGCATCCCTTGCGACCGCGCTGTTCGACCGCTGCCAACCCCAGTGTTACCGGGGCTTTGGCGATGTCGGCGGGTTCATCCTGAGGTCACGCCCTGGGCGCAACAATCGAAAAAAAATCATTGAAGCCATGTCCCGCACGCATGCCTCGTGACGAGGCATGCGTGGCCCGTTTTCGGGCGCTCAGACCGCGCGTATAACGTGTTTGATTTCCTGGAAAGCCTGCAAACCCCACGGCCCCAACTCGCGGCCGAGACTGCTCTGTTTGTAGCCACCCCAGGCCGCCTGCGGGAAGATCACCTGCGGCGCGTTGATCCATACCAGGCCCGCCTGCAGGGCGTTGGCGACCCGCTGCGCCGCGCTCGCGTCACCGCTGACGACACTGGCCACCAGGCCGAACTGGCTGTCGTTGGCCAACGCGATGGCTTCCTGCTCGCTGGCAAAACGGCGCACACACAGCACCGGGCCAAAGATCTCTTCGCACCACAGCGCACTGTCCAGGGGCACGTCGGTGAACACCGTCGGCTGCAAAAAATACCCGCGCGGCAGGTCCGCCGGACGCCCGCCACCGCACACCAGGCGCGCACCGGCGCTCAGGCCGCGATCGATGTGGCCCAGTACCCGCTGGTACTGCGCCTGATTGACCAGCGCGCCCATCTCCACCTCGGGGTCGAACGGATCAGCGACCCGGATCGACTCGGCACGGGCTTTCAGGCGTTGCAGGAACTCATCCGCCAGCGCATCGGCCACCAGCACCCGGCTGGTGGCGGAACACATCTGCCCGGCGTTGAAGAACCCGCCGCCACTGGCCAGCTCCACCGCCAGGTCGAGGTCGGCGTCGGCCATCACCAGCAACGACGACTTACCGCCCAGCTCCAGGCTCACGCCCTTGATGGTTTCCGCCGCACGCTGCATGACCTGGACGCCCACCGCGTTGCTGCCGGTGAAGGAAATCTTCGCCACCCGCGGATCGCTCGACAGCGGTGCGCCCACCGCCAGGCCGGTGCCGCAGACCAGGTTGAACACGCCGTTGGGCAAACCGCTGCGGGCGATGATCGCCGCCAGCTCCAGCTCCGGCAACGGGGTGACCTCGGAGGGCTTGAGCACCACGCAGCAACCGGCGGCCAGGGCCGGCGCGAGTTTCCAGGCGGTGGTGACCATGGGGAAATTCCACGGCACGATCAGCCCGACCACGCCGCAGGGTTCCCGGCGTACGCGGGCGGCAAACGCCTCGCTCGGCAGCTCCAGCGGGCTGTCCTGGCTGGCGTCCAGCGCCTCCGCCAGGCCCGCGTAATATTCGAAAGTGGCGATCACGTCATCGACGTCGATCCCGGCTTCAAACAGCGGTTTGCCGTTGTTGCTCGACTGCAGGTACATCAGCCGCTCCCGGCCGGCCTGCACGCCCGAGGCAATACGACGCAGGATGGCCCCTCGCTCGGCGCCCGAGGTGTTCGACCATTGGGCAAAGGCTGCGGTGGCGGCACTCAGTGCGCGATCGACCGCGCCTTCGTCGCCGCCGTTGACCGTGGTCAACAGGGCTTCGGTCGCCGGGTTGATGACCCGCAGGTGCTCGCTGCCCGCCGACCATTGGCCATCGATGTACACACCGTCCAGGGTGATCGGGAAGCTCATGCCAACACCGCCTTCTGCCATTGGTTCTGGTCGATCTCAATCAGGCTCGGGCCCTGGCGATCCACTGCGGCACGCAGCGCCGCACGGAGTTCATCCACCCCGTTGACGGTCTGTGCCGCACAGCCCAGGCCCTTGGCCACGGTGATGAAATCCGGGGTGTAGATGTCGACGCCCACCGGTTCGATGGCACGGTTGACCATGTACTTCTTGATCTCTTCGTAGCCGTTGTTATTCCACAGCAGGACGATCACCGGCGTGCGCGCTTCCACGGCACTGGCCAGTTCCGGCAAGGTGAACTGCAGGCCGCCGTCACCGATCAGGCACACCACCGGAGGCCGGGTGTCGCGTGCCTGGCCACCGCCGAGCCAGGCGCCGATGGCCGCCGGCAGGGCATAACCGAGGGTGCCGTAACCGGTGGACGAGTTGAACCAGCGACGCGGGCGCTGCGGGTTGAACGTCAGGTTGCCGCTGTACACCGGCTGGGTCGAATCGCCGACGAATACCGCCTCTGGCAAGACCTCCTGCACGGTGTGCAGGAACAGGGTCTGGGCCAGGGTCGGGGCGTCCCAGGTGCTTGCCAGTTCAGCCCGCAGGCTGGCGGCACGGGCCTGGCCCCAATCGCTGCGGCGCTCGGCCAGGGCATGCTTGGTCACGCCGTCGAGCAGGGCCTGGGCGGCATATTGCGCATCCGCCACCAGCGCGACTTTCGGCGGGTAGTTGCGCACGGTCTGGTCCGGGTCGATGTCGACCCGCAGCAGCGTCCCGGGAATCTCGAAGCCGCCGGCAAAGGTCACGTCGTAATCGGTTTCCGCCAGCTCGGTGCCGATCGCCAGCACCACATCGGCGTCCGCCACCAGGGCACGGGTGGCCACCAGGGACTGGGTCGAGCCGATCAGCAAGGGGTGCTCTGCCGGCAACATGCCTTTGGCATTGATGGTCAGGGCCACCGGCGCGTCCAGCAACTCGGCCAGGCGGGTCAGCTCGGCGGCGGCATCAATCGAGCCGCCACCGGCGAGAATCAGCGGACGCTGGGCGTTTGCCAGCCACTCACTCATCTGCGCCACGGCCGACGGCGCGGCACCCGCGCGAGTAATGCTCACTGGCTGGCTATCGAGCAGGAAATCGGCGTCTTCCACCAGCACGTCGAGGGGAATCTCGATGTGCACCGGACGCGGGCGCCCGGCCTGGAACAGGGCGAAAGCCCGGGCCAGCACGCCCGGCAGCTCGGCGGCCGACATCAGCGTATGAGAGAACGCTGCCACACCCGCCACCAGGGCACCCTGGTTCGGCAGTTCGTGCAACTTGCCACGACCACCGCCCAACTGGCTGCGCGACTGCACGCTGGAGATCACCAGCATCGGGATCGAGTCGGCATAGGCCTGGCCCATGGCCGTGGTGATGTTGGTCATGCCGGGGCCGGTGATGATGAAGCACACCCCGGGTTTGCCGCTGGTGCGGGCATAGCCGTCGGCCATGAAGCCGGCGCCCTGTTCATGGCGCGGGGTGACGTGGTTGATGCTCGAACGGGCCAGCCCGCGATACAGCTCAACGGTGTGGACCCCGGGAATGCCGAACACCTGCTCGACCCCGTAGCCTTCGAGTAACTTGACCAATACTTCGCCGCACGTCGCCATGTCTTTGCCCTTCTTGTTCGTTGAGACGCTGACCCCGCGCGACATTTTTTGCTGCGCGACGGGGCTCAGTCATGGCGTTATTGGAACGGTCCGCGGGTAGCCGCAACAATCGATAAAAAGTCATACTCGCCATGTCCTCACCTCATGCCTTGGCGTCCCATGAAACGACTTCCTCCCCTCCCCGCCCTGCACACGTTTCTGATCACGGCCCAGTGCTGCAATTTCACCCGGGCGGCCGAGCAGTTGCACATCACCCAGGGTGCCGTGAGCCGGCAGATCGCCGGGCTGGAAGAACACCTGGGGTACACGCTGTTCCACCGCCAGGCACGGGGCTTGAGCCTGACGGCTGAGGGCCAGGAATGGCTGCCGCGCATCCAGCAGGTGTTCGGGCTGATCGACGAGGCGGTGGAACAGGTCGGCGCGCACCGCGAAACCCTGCAGCTCAAGGCCCCGACCTGCGTGATGCGCTGGTTGCTGCCACGGTTGCTGCAATGGCAGAAGGAGCGTCCGGACGTGCCGGTGGAGCTGACCACCACCGTGCACCATGGGGTGGATTTTCACCGCGAACAGTTCGATGCCGCCGTGATGTACGGCGTACCACCGGACAGCACGCTGGCGTCGCTGCGCCTGTTCGATGAACAACTGACGCCCGTCTGCTCCCAGCCGCTGCTCGATGGCCCGGTGCCGCTGCGCAGCCCGGCAGACCTCGACCAGCACTTGCTGCTGCACCCCACGCGGGATCAACGGGACTGGAAAGCCTGGCTGAAAGCCGCGGACGTCAACCTCAGTACGGTGGGCAAGGGCCAGCACTTCGAGACCCTCGACCTGGCGATGTCGGTGGCGTCCCAAGGTACCGGGGTGGCGATTGGTGACTGGTCGTTGATTGGCGATGACCTGAGTGCCGGACGGCTGGTCATGCCCTTTGCGCTGAAGGTGCGCACGGGGCTGGCGTACTACCTGGTGTTCCCGCAGAAACCCGGGCCATCACCGCAGTTGCGCGAATTGATGGAGTGGCTGGTGTTGCAGGCGCAGGCGCGTTGAGCTGCCGGAGCGCCACTGTTCTCCCTGTGGGGCGAACCGGGCGGCGCTCCGTCTGGTCGCGATGGGGCCGGCACAGCCAACATCGATGGTCCCTGACACACCACTATCGCGAGCAAGCTCGCTCCCACAAGCTTGATGGCTGTATGCAAAATCTGCGAGCACCAGGCCCTGTGGAAGCGGGTTCCAGCTCCCTGCTCAGTAGCCGACGTTGAAGCGCTGGCGCGAATGGGCGGGTTGCTCGACTTCGTCCAGCAGCGCAATGGCGTAGTCGGCGAAGGTGATCCAACTCTTGCCCTCGGCACTCACCAGCAGTTCATCCCGGCCAAGACGGAAACGGCCGGTACGCTCGCCTTCGACAAACAGCGCCGACGGTGAAAGGAAGGTCCAGTCCAACTGCTGCTCCTGGCGCAGCGCGTCGAGAAACATCGCTCCGGCACTGGCCTCGGCCTTGTACTCGGCCGGGAAGTCCGGGGCGTCGATGACTCGGCTGCCATCTGGCAACAACAATGAACCGGCACCGCCCACCACCAGCAGGCGCTTGACCCCGGCCGCCTTCACCGGGCCGATCACGGCGCTGGCCGGGATGCTCGCGAAGTGCGCCGCGCTGATCACCAGGTCATGCCCGGCCACCGCCGCTTGCAAGGCGGGGGCATCCAGCACGTCGAGGCTTTGGCTCACGACACCTGCGCGGGCAGCGAGCTTCGAGGTGTCCCGGGCGATGGCGGTCACGCTATGGCCACGACGCAGGGCTTCTTCCAACAGTTGGCTACCGGCACGGCCGGTGGCGCCAATCAGTGCGATCTTGCTCATGAACAGTGCTCCAGTGATTGAGGTTGGCTAACGACAGGGTGACGACTCACCACTGCATCTCGCCCTTGGCGACTTTGGCGCTCAGCTCCAGGGAGCTTTCCTCGCCCAGGTTCGGGTAACGCTTGTGCATGGCGGCGATCAGTGCGGTGGAGTCCTTGGCCTTGGCGGTTTCTTCATCAAAGGCCTTGATGTACTCGGCGGTGAAATGCACGGCGGCCAGCGAGCGGCTGCTGTCACCCAGGTAGTGACCGGGAACCAGCGTCTGCGGTTGCAGCTTGACGATCTGGTCCAGGGTGCTCAGCCAGTCGGCATGGGACTGCGCGCTCTGGGTGTCCGCCATCCAGACGTGGATGTTTTCCGCGACCACCACGCCGCCAACCACCGCCTTGATCGACGGGATCCAGACGAAGCTGCGGTCCGGTTGCTTGCCGTCCAGGCCCACGATGTCCAGGGTCTGGCCTTCCAGGCTCAGGCTATGGCCCTTGAGCACGCCGGGGATGATGGTTTTAGCGGGGACGTCGGCGCCCATTTTCGGGCCCCAGAACTTGAGTTTGCCTTCAACCGTGGCCTTGATGTGATCCACCGTCGGTTGCGAGGCCAGCACCTTGGCGTTGGGGAATGCCGCTGTCAGGGTGTCCAGGCCGAAGTAGTAATCCGGGTCACCGTGGCTGATATAGATGGTGGTCAGTTGCTTGCCGCTGGCGCGGATTTTCTCCACCACCTGCTGGGCCTGGGACTTGCCGAACTGGGCATCCACCAGAATCGCTTCTTTTTCGCCGCTGACCAGCACCGAGCTCACCGGGAAGAGGGCTGCGGTGCCCGGGTTGTAGACATCCAGGGTCAATGCCGCAGTGGCGGCCGCGGCATGCGCGGCAAAACCGAGGGTGGCGGTGGCCAGTAAAAGGCGTTTGAAGGTGCTGAAACCGATCATGGTGCTGCTCCGTGTTCCGAGGGCCGGGTTTGGCGATGGGACAGAGCTTAGTTGCCTGACTCGCTACAAAAAATGCGATGCTTGGACATAGTTTGTTTCTGAAAGCGGGCAAATCATGGATCGTCTTCAAGCAATGCGCGTGTTCGTCAGCGTGGTCGACCTCGGCAGCCAGTCGGCGGCCGCCGACCACCTGGACCTCTCCCGCCCGGTGGTGTCGCGCTACCTGGCGGAACTGGAAGACTGGGTCGGCGCCCGGCTGATGCACCGCACCACACGCAAGCTGAGCCTGACCGCCGCCGGCAGCGAGATCCTGCCCCGCTGTCGGCAGATGCTTGAGCTGTCGAGCGACATGCAGGCCGCCGTCAGCGAGCCGGATGAGGCGCCACGCGGCCTGCTGCGCATCAGCGTCAGTACCTCGTTCGGCCAGGCGCAACTGGCCGATGCCATGGCCGCCTACGTCAAGCGCTTCCCCGGGGTCAGCATCGACCTGCAAATGCTCGACCGCACGGTGAACCTGGTGGATGAACGCATCGACCTGGCGATTCGCACCAGCAACGACCTGGACCCGAACCTGATCGCGCGGCGCCTGACCGTCTGTCGTTCGCTGATCTGCGCCTCCCCGGCGTACCTGCTCGAACACCCGGCACCGCAGCAGGTGGAGGACCTGCGCCTGCACAATTGCCTGACTCACTCCTACTTCGGCAAGAGCCTGTGGCACTTCGAGCAGGCGGGGGAACAGGTCTCGGTGCCGGTGCAGGGCAACATCAGCGCCAACGAGGCCAGCACCCTGCTGCGCGCCGCCATGGCCGGCGCCGGGATAGCCATGTTGCCCAGCTATCAGGCCCATGTGCACATTCGCCGTGGCGAACTGGTCCGCCTGCTGCCCCACGCCGAGCCACGGCAGATGAACATGTACGCGGTGTATGCCTCACGCAAGCACATGCCGGCGGCGTTGCGCAGCATGCTGGACTTTCTGGTGGTGAGGTTTCCGCAAGAGCCGGAATGGGACGAGGGGCTGTAGGCGCTATTGCGTCATCACGGCCCTGAATGTCCGCCTACAAGCGCAGGCTGTATTCATGGCATCCAGGCACAGCTGACCTATGCTGATAGGAGTACCCCCGGGTATTCGTTCAGAGGTCGATGCCATGAACATTAAAACAAGACGGTATTTCGCGATCTTCATTACCTGCACCGCCACACTGGCGCTGTATGGCACCGCCGCCTACCGCGTCGAACAGGCCAGGCAACAACCCAGGGTCGCGGCCAGTTGTGGCGTTGACCAGTGCATTCCACACAACGCGACCCTGAACGCCCTCAGGTAGAGGCACTCACTCCTGGGCGCGCTGATCGCTCTTGAGGCGATCACGAAACGCCTTGGGCGAGATGCCGACGCGGCGGCGGAACAGCCGGGTGAAATTGGTCGGGTCAGAGAAGCCCAGCAGATCGGACATCTCGTAAATCGTCATGTTGGTGTAGGTCAGCATGCGCTTGGCCTCGAGCAACTGGCGCTCGTGCATGATCTGCAACGCCGGCTGCCCCGCCAGCTCACGGCACGTGCCGTTGAGGTGGGACACCGAAATCCCCAGGCGATGGGCCAGGTCCTCGACCTTGACGTGCTGGCGATAATTCTCTTCCACCAGTTGAATGAAGCCATTGAGGTATTCCCGGGCGCGCTGCGGACGCTGGTGGACGCTACGGCGCTGGATCACCTGGCGGCTGACCCAGACCAGGATCACGCTGACCAACGCATGCATGAGCATCTCGCGCGCCGGTTGATGGCCGTTGTACTCCGCCTGCAAGGCGCTGAACAGGTTATTGAGGTAGTCGGCCTGAGCGCCTGCCGGGTAACTTTCGGCCTGGGCCAGGGCGTTGACCGAATGGCCCAGTTGAGCGTGCAGATGAGCCACCAGGGGGGCCGCCAGGGTCAGGATAAAACCCTCGACATCCTCACTGAAGCGAAAACCGTGGATCGACAGTGCCGGCAGGATCTGGATCCCAGGCTCGTCAAGCCGGCTCAGTTGGCCTTCGATTTCGAGTTCTGCCTGGCCTTTGAATACAAACAGCAACTGACATAAATCGGCATGACGGTGGGGTTTGATTTTCCATTGGTGTTCGCGGCTGCGCTGGGAGATGGTTTCGCAATGCAGCAAGTCCGGCGTCGGCCAGTCCAGACTTTCACCGTAGAGTTTGAATACTGGAATCGCAGGAAGGGCAGGCTTGTTCATAACGTCAGTCCAGGCCTCAGCGTAGCGGGCGATAGTCGCCCCGATTGGCGAAATGTACAGATTTGGGCTCAGTGTTCACGTTCAATTGACCGACTCACCAAGAAAAAATGCAAGTACCGGATGGATAAAAACCACCCACTGGCCTGTCCGACTGACGCTTTTAAGCCATAACGACCTGCACGACACGCGTAACAGGGTCACGGAAAACCCCCGCCAGCATTCTTACGAGGCTATCGAATAGCCTGCTACCGACTTACACTGGCGGCATCCCCCCGCAGGGTTTGCCCGTGACCACCATGAACCAACCTGAATCCCCCAAGCCGGCCATTCGCAGCGTACTGATCGCCCTGATGCTGGCGATTTTCCTCGGTGCGCTGGACCAGACCATCGTCGCCGTGTCGATGCCGGCCATTTCCGCCCAGTTCAAGGACGTCAGCCTGCTGGCCTGGGTGATTTCCGGCTACATGGTGGCAATGACGGTGGCGGTGCCGATCTACGGCAAGCTCGGCGACCTCTACGGTCGACGCAAGCTGATGCTGTTCGGCATGGGTCTGTTCACCCTGGCTTCGTTGCTGTGCGGCCTGGCCCAGAGCATGGAGCAACTGGTCCTGGCGCGGATCATCCAGGGCATCGGTGCCGGCGGGATGATTTCGGTCAGCCAGGCGATCATCGGCGACATCGTGCCACCGCGCGAACGCGGCCGTTACCAGGGTTACTTCAGCAGCATGTACGCGGTGGCCAGTGTCGCCGGGCCGGTGCTCGGCGGCTTCATGACCGAGTACCTGTCCTGGCGCTGGGTGTTCCTGATCAACCTGCCCCTGGGCCTGGGCGCCTGGCTGGTGGCCAACCGCACACTGGTTGGCCTGCCGGTGCCGCAACGCAAACCGCTGATCGACTACCTCGGCACGCTGCTGATGATCATCGGCCTGACCGCCCTGTTGCTCGGCATCACCCAGGTTGGCCAGGGTCACGCCTGGCGCAGTGCCGAAGTGCTGGGGCTGCTGGCGGGCGCGGTACTGACCCTGGCGCTGTTCGTCTGGCACGAGCGCCGCGCCCGCGAACCGCTGCTGCCGATGCACCTGTTCGCCAACCGCAATGCACTGCTGTGCTGGTGCACGATTTTCTTCACCAGCTTCCAGGCGATTTCCCTGATCGTGCTGATGCCGCTGCGCTTTCAGAGCGTCACCGGCGCCGGTGCCGACAGCGCCGCGCTGCACCTGTTGCCGCTGGCCATGGGTTTGCCGATGGGGGCCTACTACGCCGGGCGCCGGACCTCGGTGACCGGACGCTACAAACCGATGATCCTCACGGGTGCGCTGCTGACCCCGATCGCGATCCTCGGCATGGCCTACAGCCCGCCGCAAGCGATGCTCCTGAGCAGCCTGTTCATGTTGCTCTGCGGGATCGCCGCCGGCATGCAGTTCCCGACCTCGCTGGTGGGCACGCAAAACTCGGTGGAACAACGGGACATCGGCGTCGCGACCAGCACCACCAACCTGTTCCGCGCCCTCGGCGGCGCGGTAGGCGTGGCCTTGATGTCAGCCCTGTTGCTGGCGCTATTGCAGGACTCCAGCTTCGCCCACCTGGCGGGCACGTCGCTGGTGAGTGAAGGCAGTTCCGGCAACGTCCTGCTCGACGGTTTGAACGCCGCCCCTGGCGACGCGCAGAACGCCCTGCGCGCCGAGTTGCTGTTGACCTTCCGGCATTTGCTGATGGTCAGTGCGGCGGTGTCGCTGCTGGGACTGGCGGCGGCCATCGCGATGCCCAATCAACTGCTGCGCGGCCGCGAACACAATGCCCCGTAGGTTCAAGGGCTGTAGTACCCCACCGCCACCAGCCGGTTGCCGACTTTTTTCAGGTAGGCGTGCTTGTTCTCCACTTTGCCGGTGACCGGGTTTTTCCAGCGGTACTCGTACTCGCCCTGATCCTGGGTGGCCATCAGCGCCAGGATCGGCTCGCCCACGGGTTTGCCTTCCGGGTCCTTGACCTTGCCGAAATCGGTGTTGATCAGGCGCAGATTGGTGCCGTGGGCCAGGTAACGATGATTGTCGAGATTGACCACGAACACATACAGGTCGTCCTGCAGGAAACCGCCTTGCAGGGAATTGATCGATTTGATTGTGGCCTGTTCGTCCTTGGCCAGGTCGGCCGCCGCTTTGTCGAGCAGGGCCTTGGCCTGCTCGGCTGACGCCCGTGGCAGGTAGTAACCGACCGCGAGAATTCGCTGGCCGATGCGTTGGTAGTACACACGCTTGCGCTCGACCTTGCCGTCGGCCCAGTTCTGCCAACGATACTCGGCGGTCTGGATGCCGTTGCCCTCAGGCACCAGCAAGGCGTTCTTGAAGGCTTTCTGCAGGTCCGGGCCCAGCACTTCGGAGACATCGCGCCCGATCAATGCCGAAGACGGCCCGCCACTGGCGAGCATGGTGCCCTTGGTGTCGAGCACAAAAACGTACTTGTCCTTGTCGACAAACTCACCCTGGCGACTGAAGGCGGCAAACGCCTTGTCACCTTGGTCGTGGTAGTAGGCCAGGGCCTTTTCCAGCAAGGCCAGTGCGGCCTTGTCCTCATCGGCGGCCTTGGCCGCCGCCTGCACCTGCCCCAGGCACAACAGCAGTAACCCGCCGAGCAGCACGGCTTTTTGCAGAAACCTCATTGTGCGTCCCTCGTTCTTGTAGATGTTTCAAGAGCGTAGACGGCTTGGGGCTATGTACGAGTATTCAGCAAAAGCCGGCTGGCCCGATCAAGGACGAGCGCTGATCTGCTGCTGCAGATTGCGGATCTGGGTCTGCAAGGTGGTGATGTTGCGTGTGACCTGGCCACGAAACGCATCGAACTCGGCCACTGTCGCGCCACCTTGCGGGGTCGCCGGGCGATTGTCCTGCTCGCTCTTGATCACCAGCAGTTCCTGCTCCAGACGATCGATGGCCGCGCTCGGATTGCCCTGCTTCTTCAATGCGGCGATCTCGGCACCGAGGCTTTTGAGTTCGGCCTCGACCTTGCTGGTATCGGCCGGCGTGCTCTTGAGGGTGATCACCTCGGCGCCCAGGGTCTTGAGTTCGCTTTGCAGCTGGTTATTGAGGGTGCGCTGCTCGGCACTTTGCGCCGCGATCTGCGCCAGGCGTTTGTCCAGGTCCGTCGCCTGCCCTACCACGCCCTGCTGTTGCTGGTTCTGCTCCAGCAACTGGCGCTCGAGCTGTTTGATCTGCAGCTTGAGCGCTTCACTGTCGCTGCTCACGTTGGTCTGGCTGGCGACGACCTTGCCGGAAATGTCCTGCAGGCGCCCGGCCGCTTCCTCACTGATGCGCGCGAAGCTTTCCTGGGTGGCCACCAACTGCTGCTCCATCAGCGAGATCTGCTGGAAGCTCCACCAGGCCAGGCCTATGAACGCAAAGAACAGCGCCCCCACCAACGCCCACAACGGACCGGTGCTCGGCCCCTTGGCCTGGACCGCAGGGACGCTGCGCGCATGCACGCTGTTGCGCTCGCGGGTGGGGCCGGCGGCGTGGAAGTCATCGTGATCGAAGCTGTCGGCACGCAGGCTCGGCACATTATCGAAGTCGTCGTTGGCATCGTTACGCATGGACATGAGTCAACCTTTTGGAACCACAGAGATGGCTAAATGCGCCGAGTATAAACCTTGAACCCGGCGCATTGATCGACCCCGAACCCGTCACTCGGTTCAGTGCCGGGGGGATGCGCCGATGTCCTGGGCCTTCCACCAGCCACAGAACTCATCCAGCGCCGCCCACAGGCTGACTTTCGGATCGTAGTCCAGATAATGCCGGGCGCGGCTGATGTCCAGGGTGAAGTTTTTGTTCATCACCTGCATGCCCAGGCGCGACAGGGTCGGCTCCGGGCGTCCCGGCCAGAGTTTGCAAAACCCCTCGTTCAGCGCCGCAACGCTGTAGGCCAGGGCATAGGAACGGTAGCGCGTGACCTGCGGCACCTGCATCTGGCGCATCACATAGTTGACCACGTCCCACAAAGGCACGGGCGCACCATTGCTGATGTTATAGACCTTGCCCAACGCCGAACCGCTGGCCAGCAGACAGCTGAGCATGGCCTCGTTGAGGTTCTGCACGCTGGTGAAGTCGACCTTGTTCAGGCCATTGCCGACAATTGCCAGGCGCCCCTTGCGCTGCATTTTCAGCAGCCGCGGGAAGATGCTCATGTCGCCGGCGCCGGTGACGAAGCGTGGGCGCAGCGCCAGCACTTCAAGCCCGAACTCCTGGGCGCCGAAGACCTTTTGCTCGGCCAGGTACTTGGTGGCCGCATAAGGATGCTTGAACCGCTTGGGCACTTGCTCTTCGGTCAGGCCCAGGTGATCGCGGCCATCGAAGTAGACCGACGGCGAGGACAGGTGCACCAGGCGCCGGACATTTTGCTTGAGGCAGGCCTCGACCACGTTTTCGGTGACCAGCACGTTGCCCTGATGGAAATCCTGATAGCGCCCCCACACCCCTACCGCACCGGCGCAATGCACCACGGCGTCGACGTCCACGCACAGGTCGCGCACCAGTTGCCCATCGGTCAGGTCGCCCTGCACGAACTGGGCGCCACGGCGCACCAGATGCTCGACGCTCTCGGCCCGGCGACCGTTGACCCGCACGTCCAGGCCCTGCTCCAGGGCGAACCGCGCAAAGCGCCCGCCAATGAAGCCGCTTGCGCCGGTGACCAGAATTTTCATGTATTGCTCCTACAAATGCAGTTCCAAGCTTCAAGCCACAAGCTGCACATTAAAAACGGTACGCAAGCTGTTCACTTATCGCTTGCTGCTTGACGCTTACCGCTGCTCCAACGGCACCAACCATTGGCGGGATAAACGCACCAGATGCTCGGTGAGTAAACCGAGCAGTTGGCCACCATTGCGCCAATGATGCCAGTACAGCGGCACATCGATCGGTTTATCTGCCAACAACTCCACCAGCACACCGCGCTCGAGCTGCTCGCGCACCTGCAACTCCGGCACCAGGCCCCAGCCCAGGCCCGCTTCGGTCAGGCGAATGAAGCCTTCGGAAGACGGGCACAGATGATGCTCAAAACCGCCTTCGACACCCAGGGACGCCAGGTAGCGATGCTGCAGGAAATCGTCGGGACCAAACACCAGTGCCGGGGTGCGGGCCAGGTGCTCGGCGCGTACCCCGTCCGGGAAGTGCCGGGTTATAAAGGCCGGGCTGGCCAGGGCCCGATAACGCATGGCGCCCAGCAAGACACTGCGCGCGCCCGCCACCGGACGCTCACTGGCGCACAGGCAGGCCGCCACTTCCCCGGCACGCATGCGCTTGAGGCCAACGGTCTGGTCTTCCACCACCAGGTCCAGCAGCAAATGCTGTTCCGCGCAGAAATCCCCCACCGCCCCCGCCCACCAGGTCGCCAGGCTGTCGGCATTGAGGGCGATGCGCAGGCGCTCGGGCAAGCCCGCTTCATCCAGCGCCGGCACCAGGCTTTGCAGGTCCCGCTCCAGCAGGCGCACTTGCTGGACATGGTTGAGCAGGCGCCGGCCGATTTCGGTCGGCGCCGGTGGCGTGGCCCGCACCAGCACTGGCTGGCCGACCCGCGCTTCGAGCAATTTGATCCGCTGGGAAATCGCCGACTGGGAGAGTCCCAGCACTTGGGCGGCGCGCTCGAAGCCGGCTTGCTCGACCACGGCAGCCAGGGCGGATAACAACTTATAGTCGAACATCAGCTTTCCTAATGAGCGATCAGCAATATTGGTTTTTCTTATACAGCCTGGAACAGGAGAATAGCCAGCATCCACTCTTGCCCAAGGATCAGCGACATGGCTGGCGAAACCTCCCTCAACACCTTGCTGCGCAGCATGAGCCCGCAGCTGAACGACGGCGAATACGTGTTCTGCACGATTGCCGACGGGCAACTGCCACCCGGCTGCGAAATCATTGGCAGCTTCCGTGAACAGGAAGGCCTGACGGTCATCCTCGAACGCTCCCACGCCCTGAAGTGTGGGCTGGCCTTCGACTACGTGGCGGCCTGGATCACCCTCAACGTGCACTCGGCCCTGGAAGCGGTCGGCCTCACCGCCGCCTTCGCAACAGCCCTGGGCCAGGCCGGTATCAGTTGCAACGTGATTGCCGGCTACTACCACGACCATCTGTTTGTCGGCCAGGGCGATGCCGAGCGCGCGATGGCCGTACTCACGCAACTGGCGGCGAACGCGGAGTAAGACTTATGTGGCAAAGCTATGTAAACGGCCTGTTGGTGGCGTTCGGCCTGATCATGGCGATCGGCACGCAAAACGCCTTTGTCCTGGCGCAAAGCCTGCGCCGTGAGCATCATCTGCCGGTGGCCGCACTGTGTGTGGTCTGCGACGCGCTGCTGGTGGCGGCCGGCGTATTTGGCCTGGCCACCGTGCTCGCGCAGAACCCGACCCTGCTGGCCATCGCGCGCTGGGGCGGCGCCGCCTTCCTGCTGTGGTACGGCAGCCTGGCGTTGCGTCGGGCCTGCTCGAAACAGAGCCTGCAGCAGGGCGAGGACCAGACCGTACGCTCGTTGCGCGCGGTGCTGCTCAGCGCACTGGCGGTGACCCTGCTCAACCCCCACGTCTACCTCGACACGGTGTTGCTGATCGGCTCGCTCGGCGCCCAGCAGGCCGAGCCCGGGGCCTATGTGGTCGGCGCGGCCAGTGCCTCGCTGCTGTGGTTTTTCACCCTGGCCTTCGGCGCGGCCTGGTTGGCCCCCTGGTTGGCTCGCCCCAGCACCTGGCGAATTCTCGACCTGCTGGTGGCGGTGATGATGTTCGCGGTGGCCTTTCAATTAATTGCCGCCAGTTGAATATCGCAAAAGGCTCTGGAACCTCTATCCCACACAGTTGTTGCGTGGTTATGCCGCACCCCCGGTGCTATGATCCGACACCTGCGCCGCAAAGAGTACAAACTCCCCGGCGCTTGTCTGGCCGCCCGTGATCGGCCTTGCGCCCACCGCAACTGACCTGATTAGGAGAATCATCATGGCTTTCGAATTGCCGCCACTGCCTTACGCACACGATGCACTGCAGCCGCACATTTCCAAGGAAACGCTGGAGTTTCACCACGACAAGCACCACAACACCTACGTCGTGAACCTGAACAACCTGGTGCCAGGCACCGAGTTCGAAGGCAAGACTCTGGAAGAAATCGTCAAGTCTTCTTCGGGCGGCATCTTCAACAACGCCGCTCAAGTGTGGAACCACACTTTCTACTGGAACTGCCTGGCGCCAAACGCCGGCGGTCAACCAACCGGCGCGCTGGCTGAAGCCATCAACGCTGCTTTCGGTTCGTTCGACAAGTTCAAGGAAGAGTTCAGCAAAACCTCCATCGGTACCTTCGGTTCCGGCTGGGGCTGGCTGGTGAAAAAGGCTGACGGTTCCCTGGCCCTGGCCAGCACCATCGGCGCCGGCAACCCGCTGACCAACGGCGACACCCCGCTGTTGACCTGCGACGTCTGGGAACACGCCTACTACATCGACTACCGCAACGTGCGTCCAAAGTATGTGGAAGCGTTCTGGAACCTGGTCAACTGGAAGTTCGTGGCTGAGCAGTTCGAAGGCAAAACCTTCACCGCTTGAGTCCGCTTGCAGTGAAAAAACCCGGCGTTGCCGGGTTTTTTTATGCCTGTGGCCAGCCCCTGAAGCACCCGGCAAACAGCCTCGCCCTTGCTCCGGCGCCACAGGCGGCTACCATCATCCAGATACAAATATTCTGCCCAGCCCCTCAAGTTGCAGGAGGTGCATACCGACACACTACAAATGGGCTTCAATAACCGCTTACCCAAGGTTATGCGAGCTGGCCGGCGGACAACCTCCGCCTGGCTCGATTGTCCCTTTGACTGCCATCACGGGATTGCCAATACTCATGGCATCTTGACGTTACCCGCACGGAACAAGGAATTACCCTTTGAAGCTGGAACTCAAAAACAGCTTGTCGGTTAAGTTGCTCCGGGTTGTGCTCTTGTCGGCATTGATCGTGGGTGTGGTCTTGAGCTGCGCGCAGATCGTCTTTGATGCCTACAAGACGCGCCAGGCGGTGGCCAACGATGCCGAACGCATCCTCGACATGTTTCGCGACCCATCGACCCAGGCCGTCTACAGCCTGGACCGGGAAATGGGCATGCAGGTGATCGAGGGGCTGTTCCAGGATGACGCCGTGCGCATGGCCTCCATCGGTCATCCCAATGAAACCATGCTGGCGGAAAAAAGCCGTGAGCTGCAGCACTCCAGCAGTCGCTGGCTGACCGACCTGATCCTGGGCAAGGAGCGCACCTTCACCACCCAGTTGGTGGGTCGTGGCCCCTACAGCGAGTACTACGGCGACCTGAGCATTACCCTCGACACCGCCACCTATGGCCAGGGGTTTATTGTCAGCTCGGTGATCATCTTTGTTTCCGGGGTATTGCGGGCGTTGGCCATGGGGCTGGTGCTGTACCTGGTCTATCACTGGCTGCTGACCAAGCCGCTGTCGCGGATCATCGAGCACCTGACCACCATCAACCCCGACCGCCCCAGCGAACACAAGATCCCCCAGCTCAAAGGCCACGAGAAAAACGAACTGGGGCTGTGGATCAATACCGCCAACCAGTTGCTCGAATCCATCGAGCGCAATACCCATCTGCGCCATGAAGCGGAGAACAGCCTGCTGCGCATGGCCCAGTACGACTTTCTCACCGGCCTGCCCAACCGCCAGCAGTTGCAGCAGCAACTGGACAAGATCCTGGTGGATGCCGGGCGTTTGCAGCGCCGGGTCGCGGTGATCTGCGTCGGCCTGGACGACTTCAAGGGGATCAACGAGCAATTCAGCTACCAGACCGGCGACCAACTGTTGCTGGCCCTGGCCGACCGCCTGCGCGCCCACAGTGGTCGCCTCGGTGCGCTGGCTCGCCTGGGTGGCGACCAGTTCGCCCTGGTGCAGGCCGACATCGAGCAACCCTATGAAGCCGCCGAACTGGCGCAAAGCATTCTGGATGACCTGGAAGAGCCGTTTGCCCTGGATCACCAGGAGATCCGCCTGCGCGCCACCATCGGCATCACCCTGTTCCCGGAGGACGGCGACAGCACCGAAAAGCTGTTGCAGAAAGCCGAGCAGACCATGACCCTGGCCAAGACCCGCTCGCGCAACCGCTACCAGTTCTACATTGCCAGCGTCGACAGCGAAATGCGCCGGCGCCGCGAACTGGAAAAGGACCTGCGCGAGGCGCTGCGCCGCGATCAACTGTTCCTGGTCTATCAACCGCAGATCAGCTATCGCGATCACCGGGTGGTGGGGGTCGAGGCGCTGATTCGCTGGCAGCATCCGGAACACGGGCTGGTACCGCCAGACCTGTTCATCCCGCTGGCGGAACAGAACGGCACCATCATTCCCATCGGCGAGTGGGTGCTGGACCAGGCCTGTCGCCAGTTGCGCGACTGGCACGACCAGGGCTTCAGTGACCTGCGCATGGCGGTCAACCTGTCCACCGTGCAACTGCACCACGCCGAGCTGCCGCGGGTGGTCAACAACCTGCTGCAGATGTACCGCCTGCCGCCGCGCAGCCTGGAGCTGGAAGTGACCGAGACCGGCCTGATGGAGGACATCAGCACCGCCGCCCAGCACCTGCTCAGCCTGCGCCGCTCCGGCGCCCTGATCGCCATCGACGACTTCGGCACCGGCTACTCCTCCCTCAGCTACCTGAAAAGCCTGCCACTGGACAAGATCAAGATCGACAAGAGCTTCGTCCAGGACCTGCTGGACGACGATGACGATGCCACCATCGTGCGCGCCATCATCCAGTTGGGTAAAAGCCTAGGCATGCAGGTGATTGCCGAGGGGGTGGAGACCGCTGAGCAGGAGGCCTACATCATTTCCGAGGGCTGCCACGAAGGTCAGGGCTACTTCTACAGCAAGCCGCTACCGGCCCGGGAGCTGAGCGCCTACCTGAAACAGGCGCAACGCAGCAACGCCATGAGCCCGCTGTAGCAACCTGCAGCAGCGGTCGAGCCCGTCGAGGCCGCTGCTGCACAAGTGCGCGACGTGCGCGATCCCAGGTTGGTGAATAAGAAATATTTCCAGGTACAACCCTTTACACATAATGCGAAAGATTTGCATTATGTCGCAGTTTTGCGCTTACCGCGCTTGTCCCTCATCTACCGAAGCAGGATGTTCGCCATGATTCGTATGCCTCTGGCTACCGCCAGTTTGCTGGCCATCGCTATTTCCCTCGCCGGTTGCGGCGAAGGTAAAGACAAGGCTGCTGCTCCTCAAGCGCCTACTCCAGCCGCCAGCACTGCAGCACCTGCTGCACCGGCCGCCACAGGCAAAGTCGACGACGCCGCAGCCAAGGCCGTAGTCGCGCATTACGCCGATATCGTGTTCGCCGTCTACAGCGATGCCGAATCCACCGCGAAAACCCTGCAGACCGCGATCGACGCCTTCCTCGCCAAGCCGAACGATGAGACGCTCAAAGCCGCCAAGGCTGCCTGGGTTGCCGCTCGTGTGCCTTACCTGCAGAGCGAAGTGTTCCGCTTCGGCAACACCATCATCGACGACTGGGAAGGTCAGGTTAACGCCTGGCCCCTGGACGAAGGCCTGATCGACTACGTCGACAAGAGCTACGAGCACGCTCTGGGCAACCCGGGTGCCAGCGCCAACATCATCGCCAACACCGAAGTCCAGGTGGGTGAAGACAAGGTTGACGTGAAAGACATCACCGCGGAAAAACTCGCCAGCCTGAACGAGCTGGGCGGTTCCGAGGCGAACGTCGCCACCGGCTACCACGCCATCGAATTCCTGCTCTGGGGCCAGGACCTGAACGGCACCGGCCCTGGCGCTGGCAACCGTCCGGCCTCGGACTACCTGGAAGGCACTGGCGCTACCGGCGGCCACAACGATCGCCGTCGCGCCTACCTCAAGGCCGTGACCCAACTGCTGGTCAGCGATCTGGAAGAAATGGTCGGTAACTGGAAGCCGAACGTGGCCGACAACTACCGCGCCACGCTGGAAGCCGAGCCAGGCGAAACCGGCCTGCGCAAAATGCTGTTCGGCATGGGTAGCCTCTCGCTGGGCGAACTGGCCGGCGAGCGGATGAAGGTGTCCCTGGAGGCCAACTCGCCTGAAGACGAGCAAGACTGCTTCAGCGACAACACCCACAACTCGCACTTCTACGACGCCAAGGGCGTGCGTAACGTGTACCTGGGCGAATACACCCGTACCGACGGCACCAAGATGACCGGCGCCAGCCTGTCGTCGCTGGTGGCCAAGGCCGACCCGGCTGCCGATACCGCCCTCAAGGCGGACCTGGCGGCGACCGAAGCCAAGCTGCAGGCCATGGTCGATCACGCCAACAAGGGCGAGCACTACGACCAGTTGATCGCCGCCGGCAACACCGCTGGCAACCAGATCGTGCGCGACGCCATCGCCGCCCTGGTCAAGCAGACCGGTTCGATCGAACAGGCTGCTGGCAAACTGGGTATCAGCGACCTGAACCCAGACAACGCTGATCACGAGTTCTGATCAACCCAGGCCAAGACCTCTCATGAAAATGCCCCGACTCGCGCGGGGCCAATGAGCCGGTCAGCCTGACCGAGAAGCCCTGCAGGTTCACGCCTGCAGGGCTTTTCTCGTTTTAAGGTGCCGGTGCGCGACAACGGTCGACGTTGAGCATCAAGCCCGCTCAGATGCGCAATACAAAGACAGTTGCCTGGGCACCGACCGCCGGCAGATGAATGCCGCCGATCAAACTTACGAAATGGTTGTTGGCTTGCGCCTGACTGACCAGCGCTCGTGTGGCCGGGTCCATCAGGTCAATCCTCGGCGCCCCCCCAGAGGGTCCTTCAACCCGCTCGCCCAACACTCTGCGCAACGACATCCAAAACAACTGATCGCTGCCCGCACGCCGGAACATCAACTCGAACGGCTGGTTGAACCCGGCGACTATTTCGTATTGGCTGCCCACCAACCGCTCGACCATCAACGCCCGCAGCGCTCTTTCGGTCCCCGAGACCAAGGCCTCATGCAACAGTAAGGGAACGTCCTGCGTGCTGAAATTCAGGCGATGGTACAAATCTGGAAAGGTTTCAAGTCGCCAGGCTCCTGCGACCTGGTGAGTGACCGGGAGCAAGGACAGTGGCTCGCCCAGTACGGGCAGCGCTTGGGCTGTTAAAGAGCGCCAGCCCTGCAGCGTGCGCTGGAGGGTGGCAATCCCCCAGACCGTCAGGCCTGAAGGATTGCCCAGGTTGAACAGTATGTTGGCGATCTGCGCCTGAGAGTTTGAGGTGAATGTCGGGAACGCGTCCGCCACATAGGCGACCAGCGATTTGGTGAACGGCAACTCAATCGAATGCATCCATCGAGACAGCGATTGCTCGAACGTCGCCAATCTTGGCTGCCGGTAAAGATCGGTACAGAGCAGGCGCTCGAACGCCACAAAGCTATGGGTGGGCATCAGGGGGTCATGCATCAGGACCACACCGGTATTGATCTCGGCGCCTGCCGGGAGTACGGGGAAATAGCGTTCATCAATTTTGACGCAGTCACGCCCGATCAGGTGCGGATCGCCACCGATACGCCGGTAGATCCCCATCTGCGCGTTTTGCAACTGGACATGGGCCGGATCCAGGGTTTGCCCCCAATCGACAAACTGCTCGTTGGCAGGCCTGACCGGGCGTGGCGGCGCGACCACCGGCTGGCTTGGCCCAGCAATCGGTTCGACCGGGCGTGGACGACTCGGCCCTGGGACTGGCTCGACGGTGATGGGGCGAGTGGCCGGATCGACAATGCCACCGCCATTCCATGCATTCGCCCAATCCAGACCTCGCAGGCGCATCTGCAAGCGCTCGGGGCTCACGGTCAGGTAGGCGTCGAAAATGTCTAATGTCCCCCCTACGCGCAAGTAATGCACCAGGCTCAAGCCGAACTCGATTTCGCGCCCACGCGGAAACGCGAAGGACTCAAACACACGCCGGGCCTGGATCTCGTCCAGAAACGGATAAAGATCCCTGAGTGCGCGCTCCGGAGAAAAACCTCCTAAGGCGGGTGCATCCGGGTGCGTGCCGATTTCCCACTGTCCCGCTCGGTCCCGACGGATCGGCGAATAGTGGTGTTGAACCGGCTTGCGGGCGTCCCTGACACGCCAGGCTTGCTCAAACCCCTCATCCAGGATCGAGTACCAGTGTTGGCCGTCATTGAGGAAGTACTGCTTGACGCCATCGACCGACGAGAGCTTGTAATAAATGCCTTTGTCCTCCCATCCGGGGAGGGGACTGAGCGCCTGCGGTTTTTTACCCAGCGCCATTTCCGGGTTCAATCTTCGTGCCCCCGAGGCCAGCCTTGAAACCGCTTTGGGCGTGCCCCCTGCAAGCCCCTTCCCGACTGCGCCATCCACCAGAGCGCTGGCGAACTCTCCCAATGCCCGGACAACGTGATGGGCGACACCGTCCCGATCCGCGATTTTCGCCGCATCAACGGCGTTGAAAAGCGAAAACAGACTCCTGGCCAGGCCGATAGGCAGTGTCACGCGGATCGGCAAAACCATGGTCACTACATCAAGCGCGATCCCTGCAACCGTCAGGCCGGTCTCGATATCCGTTTGCCCGGTGCTGGTCATCTGCGCGGCTGCGTCATTGATCGTGAAACTGGCCTCCATTTCATACCCCACCTCGAACAGGTTATCCGTGATCCGCGCAAGGCCGACCATGGAGACATCCCCCCGCCCTTGCACGCAAGCCCGCACCTGGGGCTGAAACGCCAACTCCACTCGCCCGACCAGGTACTCGCGCCACTGGCTGTTATGGATGAAGTCACTCATCAGGCGCTCCCGGGTGTACTCGCGAAACACCCGTCCGTCGGGTGCCTGGGGCGTATACACCACAATGGTGCCGCTGCCGGCGGTCGATGTGCAGAACAGCAACACGCCGCGAACCAGCTGACCACGCAGCGTCAAGTGCTGCACGATGATCCGGTGATCTTCGACCCGAGCACGCTGGTCGTTGTCGACGGGGTGATCCAGCACCACGCTCACCCAATTGAAACCACGTGCCAGTCGATCCGGTAAGAAATCACCGTTGATCTTGGCTTCGATGGCATCCAGGCGCAGTTGCTGGGCCATAAGCCGGGCAAACGTCTGCTTGCGCCGTGCCGCCTGCTCGGAAGTGATCAGGCTGGCCTGCAAAAAATCCTGATAGCGTTGACTGATATTCAGGCTGCGCACCAGGTCTTTGACCTGCTCGATCGTCAACCCGTCATAGGTCGGCAATCGCGCGGCGGGATTGATATTGGGTGACAGCGTGATGCGGTTGGACGACCCACTGCTCGCGGCTTTCACGTTCAGCGTAGAGAAATGGCTGAAGTTGAAGTCCAGGCCCCCGACATTCTCCAGGGCCAGTTCTGTCAGTGTCCGCGAGCGGTATCTGCGCTGCGCGCCCCCCGGCTCGCTGATGGTGGATGCAGGCGCCCCGGGCACGTACGTCACCGGCGGGACATCGGGCTCCCGCGTGGTGACGAGGATGTCATCCGGATTCACCGTCAATCCGTGCTCCGACGCCAGTACGGCGCGCAGTTGTCGATTGCTGTACGTCAGCAGCGAGCCCCGGTCACTGAACTGACTGAATGACGGCAGCCCTTCGCTGTCTGGCAAATTGGCCAGCGTCTGGCCATAGACGGTGAACGCCGATGCCCAGGCCTCTTTATCGACTTCACAGGCCTCTGCGAGAAAGTCTCGCAGTCGTGCCTGTGCACGTTTTTTGGTCCTGGCCTGGAGCACCGCATCGATCGTGAACGCGCGCCGCAGGTCGGTCACGCGGTCCAGCGCGCGTGGCAAGTCGGACCTATCGGCGTGGGCACCCGCCCCCTGGTAGCGGGCGAGGGTCGACGCCAGGTTTTGCTGGATCAACAAGCACTGCGATTCGATGCCGAATGTGAAGGGCGAGTCCAGCCGCTCCAGATAGAGCACCTGATCGCCAACCGGCGCGACACGATGCAGGGCCAGGACGTGCTCGTGATCATGCTCGGCAATCATCTCCAGCAAGTGGGCGAACTCGACGCCGTGTCCCAGGCGACGGTGCAACTCACGATCAAGGCTGGCCAGCGAGTCGAACGCTTCAAAGCCCTGCCTCGGGGAGAACAACAACACCTGCCCGACGTTTGCAGCAGGTTCAAGGGGGCGAACCTCAGGCGCGCGGGCATCGACTTCCCAGCTCACCTGCGATTCCTGTGGATCACGCGAGGTGAGGATAAAGGCGCCATGCAAAGGGATTGCTGATGCCTCGCCGTGCCTGAGGGCCAAACCATAGACACAGGGACGATGGCTGCGCAGTGCCCGTCGCGAGATGGCATCCGGGTAACGCAGCACTTTGTCGAACAGCGTTTGCGCGGCAGGACTGAGGAGGTTATCGGCCCTGAGCAGCTCAAACTCGGTTTTCAGGTGCGTGAGCCTGACCTCCTCCAGCCACTGTTTATGGGTTCTGTGGTCTGTCGGGCTCAGCGGCATGGCCCAGTAGCGCTCCAGATACAGGGGATATTGCGCCAGCAACCCGTCGGCCAACCGATCAACAAACCCGTCAAATGCCTGAGCACTGAGTGCCGTAAAGCGCTCGGCGGCGCCACCGGCCTGGGGCACATGGTAGAAGTCGGTCTGCCGATGGGCATAACGGGCCGCCTCACCGCTGACGATGCGCAGCACGACGGCATCCATCAGGCTGGGCAGCAGTGACCGTAGCGGCGCACCTTCAGTTGGCGTTTTTTCACGGGACTGGATAAAGCTGTGCCGTAGATCCAGGGGGGGTGTCAGGTCAGCAAAGTCCTGATCGAAGTGGTGCTGCACGAACTCATGGAAAACCGGCTGAGTCTGAAAACGCTCAGTGACCTGGACATCCAGTGCCGATAGTTGCTGGCGCAGACTGGCCTGCAAAGCACTGTCTCGCAGGTCCAACTGCTCGTTGACGAGGGAAGGCGCTACGTATTCATTCAGCATGAGGAAACTCTAAGGTGGCGGAGTGTTCTGCATCCTGCCCCCTCGATAAATCCCTCTGGGGGTGCATATGTACGGCGTTGTCCGACAAGGCCGGGCATGCCCCCCCGACAAGCAAACGATAATTCCTCTTATTCAAACTCCGCGGCCCTGTTAAACTTTGCGCCCTGTTTTGCTCGTCTTTCTGGATACCCGATGCCCTCGCTGCCGCTTCGCTTGTCTGCACTGCTACTGGCCCTGGGCCTGAGTGCCTGCGATGACGCCCCACGGTTTACCAAGGCCGAGCCCGGTGAAGCCCGCTCCGGGGGCGCGGCAACCGTGCGCAAGAGCGACCAGAACGCGTTTTCCCTGCCGTCGGCCAATCTCTCGCCGACAAGGCGACTGGATTTCAGTGTCGGCAACAGCTTTTTCCGCAGCCCGTGGGTCACCGCCCCTTCGACCACCACCGCTCGCGACGGCCTGGGCCCGCTGTTCAATACCAACGGCTGCCAGAATTGCCACATCAAGGACGGTCGCGGCCACCCACCGGCACCCGACGCCGAGAACTCGGTCTCGATGCTGGTACGCCTGTCGATCCCCAATGCCCCGGCCTACGCCAAGTTGATCGAGCAGGTGGGGGTGGTTCCCGAGCCGGTCTACGGTGGGCAGTTCCAGGACATGGCGGTCCCCGGTGTCACGCCGGAGGGCAAGGTTCGGGTCGAGTACACCCCCGTAGTGGTGCGGTTCAAGGACGGCAGTGAAGTCGAACTGCGCAAGCCCAGCTTGCAGATCAGCCAACTGGGCTACGGCCCGATGCACCCGGACACACGGTTTTCCGCGCGGGTGGCCCCGCCGATGATCGGCCTCGGCCTGCTGGAGGCCATCCCCGATGCGGCGATCCTGGCCAACGCCGACCCGCAGGACAAGGACCGCAACGGCATCAAGGGCCGGCCGAATCTGGTCTGGGACGATGCGCAGCAAAAGACTGTGCTGGGGCGTTTTGGCTGGAAAGCCGGGCAACCGAACCTCAATCAACAAAATGTTCACGCGTTTTCTGGTGATATGGGCCTGACCACCCGCCTCAGGCCTTTTGATGACTGCACCCCGACCCAGACTGACTGCTTGCAAGCGCCCAACGGAAATGGTCCCGATGGCGAGCCGGAAGTCAGCGACAACATCCTGCGCCTGGTGCTGTTCTACAGCCGCAACCTGGGTGTACCGGCCCGCCGCGACGTCAATGACGCCCAGGTGCTGGCCGGCAAGAACCTGTTTTTCCAGGCCGGCTGTCAGTCGTGCCACACCCCCACATTCACCACCGCCGCCACGGCGGCCGAACCTGAGTTGGCCAATCAAGTGATTCGCCCTTACAGCGATCTGCTGCTGCATGACATGGGTGAAGGCCTGGCGGATAACCGCACCGAGTTCCAGGCCTCCGGCCGCGACTGGCGCACCCCGCCGCTGTGGGGCATTGGCCTGACGCAGACGGTCAGCGGCCACACCCAGTTCCTGCATGACGGCCGCGCCCGCAACCTGCTCGAAGCCGTGCTCTGGCACGGTGGGGAAGCGCAAGCGGCGCAGCGACAGGTTTTAGCTTTCAGTGCCGAGCAGCGCGCGTCGCTGCTGGCCTTTTTGAATTCACTTTGAACGCCTTTCCCATTTGCTTTGCCCCATACACATAGGGAGCCCGACATGTTTCGTCCCAAGTTGTTGTTCACCAGCCTTGCCGCCCTCGCCCTCGGCGCCTGCGCCCCCCAGGACCCGCAAGCGGTGACCTCGGCGGCCATCGCCAAGCAAGTGATCCTGCCGACCTACAGCCGTTGGGTCGATGCCGATCGCCAACTGGCGGTCAGTGCCCTGGCCTATTGCGAAGGCAAGTCTGACCTGGACACCGCCCGCGCCGACTTCCTCCACGCCCAAAAAGCCTGGGCCGAACTGCAGCCGTTGCTGGTCGGTCCGCTGGCCGAGGGCAACCGTTCCTGGCAGATCCAGTTCTGGCCGGACAAGAAGAACCTGGTGGGTCGCCAGGTCGAGCAATTGCTCAGCGCCCAGCCACAGATCGATGCCGCGGCACTGGCCAAATCCAGTGTGGTGGTCCAGGGCCTGTCGGCCTATGAGTACATTCTGTTCGACGCCAAGAGCAACGTTGCCGACGCTGCGCAGAAAGCCCGCTACTGCCCGCTGCTGACCGCCATTGGCGAACGGCAGAAACTGCTGGCCGAAGAAATCCTCGCCAGCTGGAACAGCACCGACGGCATGCTGGCGCAGATGACCAAGTTCCCCAACCAGCGTTACGCGGACTCCCACGAAGCCATCGCCGACCTGCTGCGGGCCCAGGTGACTGCACTCGATACCCTGAAGAAAAAACTCGGCACCCCGATGGGTCGCCAGACCAAGGGCATTCCCCAGCCGTTCCAGGCTGATGCCTGGCGCAGCCAGTCGTCGCTGCCAAGCCTGCAGGCCAGCCTCAGCGCCGCACAGACCGTCTGGGTCGGTGTCGACAACAAAGGCCTGCGTGGCCTGCTGCCGACCGAGCAGAAGCCGTTGGCGGACAAGATCGACGCCGCCTATGCCGCGTCGCTGAAGCTGTTCGAGAGCAACCAGCGCTCGCTGACCGACATGCTCGGTGACGATGCCGGTCGCCAGCAACTCAACGATCTCTACGACAGCCTCAACGTCGTCCATCGCCTGCACGAAGGCGAATTGGCCAAGGCGCTGGGCATCCAACTGGGCTTCAACGCCAACGACGGTGACTGATGAGGGTTAGCTCCATGCTGCGACGCCAGGCTCTGACTTTCGGCAGTGTGTTGCTGGGCGCGGTGACGCTGGGCGGCTGGAAGCTGTTCAAGCAAAAGGACCAGGGTCCTTTGCTGCTTTCAGCCCGCGATGACAGTGACGGCAAGCACTACGCCGTCGGCTATCGACTGGACGGCACCCGGGTGTTCGCCACCGAAGTCGGCCAGCGCTGCCACGACATCATCAATCACCACGAGCTGCCGATCGCCCTGTTCGTCGCCCGGCGGCCGGGGACCGAAAGTTACCTGGTGGACCTGCGCGACGGCACGTTGCTGCAAACCGTGGTTTCGCAGGCGAACCGGCACTTCTACGGCCATGCGGTGATCCACAAGGATGGCGAGTGGCTGTACGCCACCGAAAACGACACCACCGACCCGGGTCGCGGCCTGCTCGGGGTGTACCGCTTCGAGGGCGAGCGCCTGGTGCACAGCGGCGAGATCTCCACCCACGGTATCGGCCCGCACCAGGTCTCCTGGATGCCGGACGGCGAAACCCTGGTGGTGGCCAACGGCGGGATTCGCACCGAGGCCGAAAGCCGGGTCGAGATGAACCTCGACGCCATGGCGCCCAGCCTGGTGCTGATGCAGCGTGACGGCACCCTGCTGAGCAAGGAAACCCTGGCCCAGCCAATGAACAGCGTGCGGCATATGGGCATCGCCAGTGATGGCACCATCGTCACTGGCCAGCAATTCATGGGCGCGGCCCACGAGTCGTCCGAACTGCTGGCCATCAAGCGTCCCGGTCAGCCCTTCGTTGCGTTCCCGGTCGATGAGCACCAGTTGCAGGCCATGGGGCACTATACCGCCAGTGTCGCGGTCCACAGTGAACTGCGCCTGGTGGCGTTGACCGCGCCACGGGGTAACCGGTTTTTCATCTGGGACCTGGACAGCGGCGAAGTGCAGCTCGATGCCCCGCTGCCCGACTGCGCCGGGGTTGGCGCGGTGGCCGATGGTTTTGTCGTGACCTCGGGCCAGGGGCGTTGCCGCTTTTATGATTGCCGCAAGGCGCCGCTGGTGGCCCAGCCCCTGGATTTGCCGGCAGGGCTCTGGGACAACCATTTACATCTGGTCTGATTGCCACGGCGGTTATGCCTGACCCGACACGTATGGAATCACAGGCACACAGGGAGTAATGTGCCGCCTGTCTCGCCTGATTTTTTCCAAGGAAGTGGAATATGCTGCGTCGCCGCATGCTGATCATGTTGGGGGTTGTGCTGTTGATCGTGCTGATTCTGGGGGGCTACAAGGCCTTCTCCATCTATCAGATGATCCAGGCCTTTGCTGCGCCAAAACCACCGGAGAGTGTGGCCGTGGCCACCGCGACCGAACGCCCCTGGCAGGTTCGCCTGCCCACCGTGGGCACCCTCAAGGCGCTGCAGGGGGTCGACCTGAGCCTGGAGATTGCCGGTACTGTCACCGACGTGCAGTTCCAGTCCGGGCAGCAGGTCAAGACCGGGCAGCCGCTCATCCAGCTCGACAGCGCCGTCGAAAGCGCCTTGCTGGAGACCGCCAAGGCCGACCTGGGCCTGGCACAACTGGACTACGGCCGCGGCAGCCAACTGGTGGGCAGCAGCGCCATTTCCAAAGGCGAGTTCGACCGCCTCAGCGCGCAACTGGCCAAGAACAAGGCCACGGTCAATCAACTCAAGGCCTCGCTGGCGAAAAAACACATTGTCGCGCCTTTCAGCGGCACCATCGGCATTCGCCAGGTCGACGTGGGCGACTACCTCGCCAGCGGCACGGTGATCGCCACCCTGCAAGACCTCAGCAGCCTGTATGTGGACTTCTACGTACCGGAACAGGTGCTGCCGAAAATCGCCAAGGGCCAAACGGTCGACGTGGGCGTCTCGGCCTATGCCGGACAGACCTTCCCCGGCACCATCAGCGCCATCAACCCCAAGGTCGAGAACAGCACCCGCAACGTGCTGGTGCGCGCCACCCTGGCCAACCCCGATGGCAAGCTGCTGCCCGGCATGTTCGCCAGCCTGCAGGTCCTGATGCCGGACCCGGAGGCAAAAATCGTGGTCCCGGAAAGTGCAGTCACCTACACCCTGTATGGCAACTCGCTGTACGTCGTCGCGCAGAAGAAAGACGCCGAGGGCAATCTCGAAAAAGACGACAAGGACCAACCAGTGCTGGTCGCCGAGCGGCGGTTCATCGAAACCGGCGAACGCCGGGACGGCCTGGTATTGATCAACAAAGGCGTGAAAGACGGCGAACAGGTCATCAGCGCCGGGCAGATCAAACTCGACAACGGTATGCACATCGTCATCAGCCCGGACAAAAACCTGCCGGCCGAACAGAACAGCCAGCCACGCGCTGACTGATCAAGGAATCCCCATGGCTTTTACCGACCCGTTCATCCGTCGCCCGGTGCTCGCTACCGTGGTCAGCCTGTTGATCGTGCTGCTGGGCTTCCAGGCCTGGAGCAAGCTGCCGCTGCGCCAGTACCCACAGATGGAAAACGCCCTGATCACGGTGACCACCGCGTACCCCGGGGCCAACGCCGAAACCATCCAGGGCTATATCACCCAGCCCTTGCAGCAAAGCCTGGCCAGTGCCGAAGGCATCGACTACATGACCTCGGTCAGCCGCCAGAACTTCTCGGTGATCTCGATCTACGCGCGCGTCGGTTCCAACAGCGACCGGCTGTTCACCGAGTTGCTGGCCAAGGCCAACGAGGTCAAGAACAAGCTGCCCCAGGACGCCGAAGACCCGGTGCTGAGCAAAGAGGCGGCGGACGCCTCGGTGCTGATGTACATCAGCTTCTTCAGCAAGGAGTTGAATAACCCGCAGATCACCGACTACCTGTCGCGCGTGATCCAGCCCAAGCTTGCGACCCTGCCCGGCATGGCCGAAGCCGAAATCCTCGGCAACCAGGTCTTTGCCATGCGCCTGTGGCTGGACCCGGTCAAGCTCGCCGGTTTTGGCCTGAGCGCCAGCGACGTGACGAGCGCGGTGCGCCAGTACAACTTCCTGTCGGCCGCCGGTGAGGTCAAGGGCGAGTACGTGGTCACCAGTGTCAACGCCAACACTGAACTGAAAACCGCCGAAGCCTTCGGCCAGATCCCGCTGAAAGTCGATGGCGACAGCCGGGTGCTGCTCAGCGACGTGGCTCGCGTGGAAATGGGCGCGGAAAACTACGACAGCATCAGCTCCTTTGGCGGCACGCCCTCGGTGTACATCGGGATCAAGCCAACGCCCGGTGCCAACCCGCTGGACGTGATCAAGGAAGTGCGCAAGCTGATGCCGGAGTTGGAGTCCCAGCTGCCGCCCAACCTCAAGGCGGAAATCGCCTACGACGCCACGCTGTTTATCCAGGCGTCGATCGACGAGGTGGTGAAAACCCTGTTCGAAGCCGTGCTGATCGTGATCGTCGTGGTGTTCCTGTTCCTCGGCGCCCTGCGTTCGGTGGTGATCCCGGTGGTGACCATTCCGCTGTCGATGATCGGCGTGATGTTTTTCATGCAACTGATGGGCTACTCGATCAACCTGCTGACCCTGCTGGCCATGGTGCTGGCCATCGGCCTGGTGGTGGATGACGCCATCGTCGTGGTGGAGAACATCCACCGCCATATCGAGGAAGGCAAGACCCCGCTGGACGCAGCGCTCGAGGGCGCGCGGGAAATCGCCATGCCGGTGGTCTCGATGACCATCACCCTGGCCGCCGTGTATGCGCCGATCGGCTTCCTGACGGGGCTGACCGGAGCGCTGTTCAAGGAGTTCGCCCTGACCCTGGCGGGCGCCGTGGTGATCTCCGGGATCGTCGCCCTGACCCTGTCGCCGATGATGTGCGCCCTGCTCCTGCGCCACGACCCCAACCCGTCCGGGCTGGCCCACCGTCTCGACCAGTTGTTCGAACGGCTCAAGCGGCGCTACCAGAGCCTGTTGCACGGCACCCTCAACACCCGGCCGGTGGTGCTGGTGTTCGCGGCGATCGTGCTGTGCCTGATTCCGGTGCTGCTCACGTTCAGCAAGTCGGAGCTGGCGCCGGACGAAGACCAGGGCATCATTTTCATGATTGCCAATGCCCCGCAGCCGACCAACCTTGAGTACCTGAACTCCTACACCGACGAATTCATCACCATTTTCAAAGAGTTCCCCGAGTACTACTCCTCCTTCCAGATCAACGGCTTCAACGGCGTGCAATCGGGCATCGGCGGTTTCCTGCTCAAGCCCTGGAACGAGCGCAGCCGGACCCAGATGGAGATCCTGCCGCAAGTCCAGAGCCAGCTGTCGCGCATCCCGGGGCTGCAGATCTTCGGTTTCAACCTGCCTTCGCTGCCCGGTACGGGTGAAGGCTTGCCCTTCCAGTTCGTGATCAACACCGCCAATGACTATGAGTCGCTGCTGGCAGTGATCGACCGGGTGAAAAAACGCGCAGTGGAGTCCGGCAAGTTTGCCTTCGTCGATATCGACCTGGCCTTCGACAAGCCGGAAGTGGTGGTCGACATCGACCGCGCCAAGGCCGCCCAGATGGGCGTGTCCATGCTCGACCTCGGCACCACCCTGGCGACCTTGCTGGCCGAGGCCGAGATCAATCGGTTCACCATCGAAGGCCGCAGTTACAAGGTGATCGCCCAAGTGGAACGGGCCTATCGCGACAACCCGGACTGGCTGGACAACTACTACGTGAAGAATGCCCAGGGCGAGCTGCTTGCGCTGTCGACCCTGATCACCGTCAAGGACCGGGCCCGTCCGCGGCAACTGAACCAGTTCCAGCAACTGAACTCGGCGATCCTCTCGGGATTCCCGGTGGTCAGCATGGGCGAGGCGATTGAAACCGTGCGCCAGATTGCCCTGGAGGAGGCGCCACCGGGCTACGCCTTCGATTACGCCGGCGCTTCCCGCCAGTACGTGCAGGAAGGCAGTGCGTTATGGGTGACCTTTGCCCTGGCGCTGGCGATCATTTTCCTGGTGCTGGCAGCGCAGTTCGAGAGTTTCCGCGATCCGCTGGTGATCCTGGTGACCGTGCCGCTGTCGATCTGCGGCGCGTTGATCCCGTTGTTCCTGGGCTGGTCGAGCATGAACATCTATACCCAGGTCGGGCTGGTGACCCTGATCGGGTTGATCAGCAAGCACGGGATCCTGATCGTCGAATTTGCCAACCAGCTGCGCAAGGACAAGGGCCTGTCACCTCGTGAAGCGGTCGAGGAAGCGGCCGCCATCCGCCTACGCCCGGTACTGATGACCACCGCGGCCATGGTGTTCGGCATGCTGCCGTTGATCATTGCCACAGGTGCAGGGGCCGTCAGCCGGTTTGATATCGGCATGGTGATTGCCACCGGGATGTCCATCGGCACCCTGTTCACTCTGTTCGTGCTGCCGTGCGTCTACACCCTGCTGGCCAAAACCGACAAGGCATCCGAGCCCGTGTGATCGAAATCCCACAAAAGAAAAGGCCTCGCAATTGCGAGGCCTTTTCTTTGGGCTTCATCGTTTTCAACTTTGCGGTCTCATTCCCTGGGCCATGCCGAACATGAACAACAGCAGATCATTGTCGGGATGGACTGCCGCGGTGGCTTTCGCCACCCGTGGCAATGGGCAATGCGCGTCACCATGCGCCGCGCTGAGGACCTGCGTGCGGGGCTGCTCCCAAGCCGCCACCGCCAATGAAGCAACTGCCAAGGCTCCTATTAGAAACAAACCTCGAGCAATTTCTAGTTTCATCGCTATAAACCCTTGATAGCGCTGCCAAACGCCGTCTTATAAAAGTAGACGAGTTTGTCCCAATCCGCCGCGTTCCACGACGAGTGGCGACGCAGTTGCTTCATGTCGTGGGCCGCTGCCTGGGTGCTCAGCAGACGCTGGCGGCACTTCTCCAGGTCCAGCAGGGCGATCTCGGCCTTGGCCGCTGCGCCCTCTCCCGTTACCCGCACAAAAATATGCTTGATGTACAGGCAGCTGTGCTGCCAACGGCCCTTGTGCATGCGCGCCAGGTTCTGCGCCAGGTCCTGCAGGACCTGCTCATGGAAAGCCTCGCCGTGACGCTCGCGACCGCCACTGGCGTACCAGTCTTCGATCTCGACAAAGCCGTCCAGTGCCTGTGTCACCAGCAGCGCTCGCCACTGATGCACCGGGTCGCGCTGCGCACCACAGAAGACGATTTGCGGTACTCGCACGTTGAGCTTGTGCAGCCCCGTCAGCGCATCCAGCTCGCGCAGCACGGTGGGGCGCCCGAAAGGGTGCAACCAGCTACGGTAGATATGCCCGGTCTGGCGCTTGGCATACAGCAGTTGGCCATTAGGTCCATGGATACGCTGGACGCCACTTTCACCGCCACGCCGGACGTTGGGTTCTTCTACCCATTCGCCACGTTGGCTCCAGAAGTAATCAAAGCGATCTTCAGGCGCGCCCTGCGCATCCGAAACCTGTTGAACTGCCATGCTGTTACCTCTTTCGCAAAATATAAACGCGCCACATGGCGTAGAGCGGAATGAAGTCCAAATGTTCCTGAACGCGGAAACCGGCTTGTTCAAACTCGGCTTCGACCGTAGCCGCCGGTAACACAAAGCGGTTCTGGTAACCCTCCTGCGCACGCTCTTTCTCGGCACGCTTGCGTTTCCAGGCCTTGAAATTGCCATCGACCCACAACGACAGGATCACGCTGTCACGGGTAACCCGCTGGAATTCCCGCAAGATAGCCAGCCGATGCTCGGCCTCGCCGATGTGGTGAAGCAAACGCATGCAGAAAATGCTGTCTACGGAGTTGTCGGGCAATGCGATGTCGAATGCAGACGTCTGCAAAGGACGTACCCGTTCCACCACATTGGCCGGTTGGGCCTGGGTGGCGATCTTGACCATCGAGGCAGAGTTGTCGGCGCCAATGATCACTCGGTTGGATTTTTCCGCCAGCATCGGCCAGAAACGCCCGGCACCGCAGGGCAGGTCCAGGACCAGGCCCGGCTCCCCGACACGCTTGAGTGCGGTGCGCGCCAGCTGCAAATCACGCTTGTGCGACAGTTGGCGGCCGAGACCATCCTTGTGCTTGCGCAGATAGCGCATGGCGTGTTCGTCGTCGTACTTCTCGGAAAATTCGAGCTTGATCGGGTCGTCCATCATCATCTCTCCAGAACTGATGACAGCCACCTTAGGGAGCGGGGTGTGAGTTCCAGGTCATCCAATTGTGAAAAAATCGTTAGAAAAAGCCCTTAAGTATTACAGAATTTTACAACCTGAATTTCAGCACACCCCCACGCCAGAGTAGGAAAAAGCCTACAAGCCCCGTCCTAGCAGGGCTCAAACGCTGATCGGCGACAGTTCGACCTGGAACCGGCAGCCGGTTGGCTCCCGGGTGGTGAGGCTGACGCTCCAGCCCTGGTTTTCACAAATCCGCTGTACCAGCGACAGGCCAAGCCCCAGGCCTTCACCTCGATTTTCCGAGCCACGGACAAAGGGCTCGAACATCGCCTCGCGTTTCTCCTCGGGAATGCCCACGCCACTGTCTTCCACCAGGAACCCGGTGGGCAGCAGGGTCAGACGGATAAAGCCGCTGTCGGTGTAGTGCAACGCATTACGCAACAGGTTACCCATGACGGCGTGCAGCAAGGTCGCGTTGTAGCGCATTGGCAGCGGCTGGCCGGGCTCAAGGATCAATTGCAGGCCCTTGGCTTCAATCGGCTGGCGCCACAGGCCGAGCAGGTCCTCGGTCACCTGCTGCAAGGTCACCTGCGGCGACATGCCAGCGGCTTCATGCTGGGCCCGGGCGAGCATCAGGAAGGTCTGGACCAGCTCGCGCATCTCCTCGCAGGCCCGTGCAATGCGCTCGACCTGAGCGCGGCCGCGCTGGTCGATGGCAGGGTTCTCCAGCAGCAGTTCGCAGGAGCTGGCGAGGACCATCAGCGGTGTGCGCAACTCGTGACTGACGTCGCTGGTAAACAGCCGCTCGCGGTTCAATGCCTGGCGCAGCCGGCCCAGGGTTGCATCGAAGGCCACTGCCAGCTCGCCGACTTCATCGGCGGCATAGTCCGGTGCCAGCGGTGGGGCCAGGCCCAGCAATTGGTCGCGGTGCCGGACCTGACGGGCCAGGCGCACCACCGGCGCCATCACCTTGCGCGCCAGGACCCAGCCGAGGAACACCGCCAGCGCCAGGCTCAATACGAAGCCGACCAGCACCACGGCAAACAGCACTCGCTCGCGCTCTTCGAAATCGCTCTGGTCCTGCAGCAGCACGTAATGCCGGCCGTCGACGATTTCCACCATCGCGTGGTACGACAGTTGCTCGCGAAATACCTCGTGGAAACCCGCACCCAAGTGCCGCAAGTCCTTGGGTAATTCGAAGTCACCCGGACCGCCGCTGAAATAGAACAACTGGTCGGGCTCCGGCCGGTGGCTCCACTCAGACATGTTGTCCATCAACAGCAAACGCTGCAGATCGCCTCCGAGGCCGGCGGAAATCAGTTTTTCTTCGACCAGGTGCACGGTGGCCACGATGCCCATGGCAAATGCCCCCGCCACCAGCGCACTCATCAGCGCAAAGGCGATGATGATCCGCTGGGCAAGGCTCTGTCTAAACTCCATCACGTCCCTCGGCCAAGCGATAACCGACACCATGCACGGTCTGCAGCAACGGCTTGGCAAACGGTTTGTCGATCACCTGGCGCAACTGGTGGACATGACTGCGCAGGCTGTCGCTGTCCGGGCAATCATCGCCCCACAAGGCTTCTTCGAGAATTTCGCGGCGCAGCACATGGGGGCTCTTCTGCATCAGCACCGCCAGCAGCTTGAGGCCGACCGGGTTGAGTTTCAGCAGGCGCCCTTCGCGGGTAACTTCGAGCGTGTCCAGGTCATAATTGAGGTCGCCGACCTGCAAGGCACGCCGCCCCCCGCCCTGGGTGCGGCGCATCACCGCTTCGATGCGCGCGGCCAGTTCGGACAGGGCAAAGGGTTTGATCAGGTAGTCGTCGGCGCCGGACTTGAAGCCCTGCAGCCGGTCATCCAATTGGTCACGGGCGGTGAGCATGATCACCGGCGTATCGCGCCGGGCATCTTCGCGCAGGCGCTTGCACAGGGTGTAGCCGTCGATGCCGGGCAGCATGATGTCGAGCACGATCAGGTCGTAATGCTCGGTGGCCGCCAGGTGCAGACCCGACAAGCCGTCCTGCGCGCAATCCACGGTATAGCCTTTGAGCCCCAGGTAATCCGCCAGGTTGGCAAGGATATCGCGGTTATCTTCAACCAATAGAATTCGCATGGGTATTTGCTCCGTACACAGTAACGGCCGTCTTGGCTCGCGCAGCTTAAGGCCTGGCGGGGCTCAGGGCCAGGGTTGTGTGCCGGGACAGATCCGGGCGAAAACCGCTCACGAATTTTTCACCCGTTATTCACACCAGGCCCACGCTAGCGGGCGCAGACTGGTGCGCTGCTTGCCGCTGGACCTTTCCACACCCTCAGGATCGCCCGATGCCTCTGACCCTTTCGCGCCCCGCCTCCCGCCCCTTGAATGCCTGGCTCTGCCTGGGGATTCCCGCTGTCGTGGCGGTCACTCTGCTGCTGCTTGAGCTGACGTCCCTGGACATGAGCCTGGCCCAACTGTTCTACGACCCCGACGCCGGAGGGTTTATCGGTCGCCACAGCTACTTCCTGGAAAACATCCTGCATGACCGGGCCAAGCAAGTGGTCATCGTTTTCTCGGTGCTGGCGTTGATCGGGTTTGTCTTTTCGTTCTTGATCGCACGGCTCAAGCCGTTCCAGCGCGAACTGGGCTGCCTGGTGCTGTCGCTGGGGCTGGCCACGGCCTTTGTCACGCCGGTCAAGGCCGTGACCGCAGTGCAGTGCCCCTGGAGCCTGAAGGAGTTCGGTGGCAAGGAGACCTACAGCGAACTGCTCAGCCCGCGTCCGGCCACCAACAAGCCGGGACGTTGCTGGCCCGGCGGTCATGCAGCCACCGGCTTTGCCTTGTTCGCGCTGTTTTTCGTGTTGCGCGACCGCCGCCCGAAACTGGCCCGCGCCGCGTTCCTCTTTGCGTTTGGCCTGGGCACGGTGTTTTCCGTTAGCCGCATGATGCAGGGCGCCCACTTTTTTTCCCACAACGTGTGGACGGCAGTGTTCTGCTGGCTGATTTGCCTGGGCGCGTATTACTACGTGCTGTATCGCCCGGCGAGCAAGGCCGAGCCGGTTGCCAAGGCACAAACCGTCAACGCCTGATTCGAGGGGCAATAAAAAACCCCGCCTGCTTGCGCAGGCGGGGTTTTTTACAGGTGTAGCTTGTACGGGGTGAGGCTGGCTTACATCATGCCGCCCATGCCGCCCATACCGCCCATGTCTGGCATGCCGCCGCCAGCTGGTGCGTCTTCCTTGATCTCAGCGATCATGGCTTCGGTGGTGATCATCAGGCTGGCAATCGACGAAGCCGCTTGCAGAGCCGAACGAGTCACTTTGGCCGGGTCCAGGATACCCATTTCGATCATGTCGCCGTATTCGCCGGTCGCTGCGTTGTAACCGAAGTTACCCGCGCCTTGCTTGACCTTGTCGACTACCACGCTTGGCTCGTCGCCGGAGTTGGCAACGATCTGACGCAGCGGAGCTTCAACAGCGCGACGCAGCAGAGCGATACCAACGTCCTGATCGGCGTTGTCGCCTTTCAGTTCGCTGATGGCTTGCAGGGCACGAACCAGTGCCACGCCACCGCCAGGTACCACGCCTTCTTCAACGGCTGCACGGGTAGCGTGCAGGGCGTCTTCAACGCGGGCTTTCTTCTCTTTCATTTCAACTTCGGAGCCAGCGCCAACCTTGATCACTGCAACGCCGCCGGACAGCTTGGCCAGGCGCTCTTGCAGTTTTTCACGGTCGTAGTCGGACGAAGTGTCAGCCACTTGCTGACGGATCTGCAGAACGCGAGCCTGGATGTCAGCCTCAACGCCAGCGCCGTCGATCACGGTGGTGTTTTCTTTGGACAGGATCACGCGCTTGGCATTACCCAGGTGTTCCAGGGTAGTGCTTTCCAGGCTCAGACCGATCTCTTCGGAGATTACGGTACCGCCGGTCAGGACGGCGATGTCCTGCAGCATGGCCTTGCGACGGTCGCCGAAGCCTGGAGCCTTGACGGCTGCGACTTTAACGATGCCACGCATGTTGTTCACAACCAGAGTCGCCAGGGCTTCGCCTTCAACGTCTTCGGCCACGATCAGCAGAGGACGGCCGGCTTTGGCAACGGCTTCCAGTACTGGCAGCATTTCGCGGATGTTGGAGATCTTTTTGTCGACCAGCAGGATCAGCGGACCGTCCAGCTCGGCAGTCATGGTCTCTGGCTTGTTGACGAAGTACGGGGACAGGTAGCCACGGTCGAACTGCATGCCTTCAACAACCGACAGTTCGTTTTCCAGGCCCGAGCCTTCTTCAACGGTGATCACGCCTTCTTTACCGACTTTTTCCATGGCTTCGGCAATGATGTCGCCGATGGAGCTGTCGGAGTTGGCCGAGATGGTGCCGACCTGAGCGATGGCCTTGGTGTCAGCGCAAGGCTTGGACAGGGACTTCAGCTCTTTGACGATCGCGATGGTCGCTTTGTCGATACCGCGCTTCAGGTCCATCGGGTTCATGCCGGCAGCGACGGCTTTCAGGCCTTCGTTGACGATCGATTGAGCCAGAACGGTAGCGGTGGTGGTGCCGTCGCCTGCGTCATCGTTGGCACGGGAGGCAACGTCTTTGACCAGTTGCGCGCCCATGTTTTCGAAGCGATCTTTCAGCTCGATTTCTTTGGCAACGGAAACGCCGTCCTTGGTGATGGTCGGAGCGCCGAAGCTCTTCTCGATGATCACGTTACGGCCTTTAGGGCCCAGGGTCGCTTTTACTGCGTCAGCCAGGACGTTAACACCGGCGAGCATTTTCTTACGGGCGGAATCGCCGAATTTAACTTCTTTAGCAGCCATGATCGATATTCCTTAAATACTTGAGTAGTCGCGGGAAAATGAACGAGGGGTCTTAGCCTTCGATAACAGCGAGAATCTCGTTCTCAGCCATTACCAGCAGGTCTTCGCCGTCGACTTTCACGGTGTTGCTGCCCGAGTACGGGCCGAACACAACCTTGTCACCCACTTTCACGGCCAGCGCACGCACTTCACCGTTGTCCAGCACGCGGCCGGTACCCACAGCGAGGATCTCGCCACTGTTGGCTTTTTCAGCAGCCGAACCTGGCAGAACGATACCGCCGGCGGTTTTCTTTTCTTCTTCGCTGCGACGGATGACGACGCGGTCATGCAGAGGACGAAGCTTCATTGTCGATCTCTCCTAATTGTAGTTTCAGCGGCCGGTGTAGTCCCGGCGGGGTTAATTTCCGGCGGTGCCGGTTGCGGCTCGTCGAGCGAGTCGCGGAAGTCTGTCTGGTGGTCACCACCAGAAACCTTGCGGTGACCGTTACATAAGGGCGCATAAGCTTATTACAAGGGCAGCACAGCGAAATTTTTTACGTCAGTGCCCGCCAAAACGCACACGGCACCCGCAGGTGCCGTGTCGATGTTGCAGTTATTTGGAGTCGCGGTGTTCGAACTCGCCTTCGATCACGTTCGGCTCGCGGCCCAAGGGCTCACGCGGAACCGGACCGCCACGCGGTTGCAGGTCGTCGGCGAAGGCACGTTGGCGAATCGCCTGTTCTTCGGCGCGCTGGCGCATTTTATTGGCCAGCAGGCGACGGGTCAGCGGCAGCATCATGATCAGGCCCAGCACGCTGCTGACAAAACCCGGCACGATCAACAGACCGCCACCCAGGGCCAGCATCAAGCCTTCGATCATGGTCTGCGCGGGCAACTCACCACGGTTCAGGCTTTCACGGGCCCGCAATGCGGTCGCCAGGCCGGCGATACGCAGCACGAACACGCCGAGCATCGAGCCGAGAATGATCAGCAGCAGTGCCGGGAAAAACCCGATAGCGGCGCTGACTTTGACGAATACGAACAGCTCCAGCACCGGAAACAGCAGAAAGAGCAACAAGAAAGGGCGCATCAAATGGTTCCTCAACGCAAGAATGCCTTGCAAGTAAGCCTTAGATGACGTCGCCGTTTCGTGATTTCAAGCCTCGCTTGCGGTATTTGTTGGCCAGTGCTCGGCGTGAGCCAGTAAAACCAAGGCTTCCCGCACTTGTGTCGGCGTATTGCAGACTTGCGGGAACGGCAACCAGTACAGCGCCTGGCCAATGCGCAGGTGCATGCCTTCGGTATCGATGCCCGCCAGTTCTGCCGGTGCGGTCTTCGGCAAGCCGGCCAGGTCCACGTAATGGGCGATGGCCTTGGCGTGATCGGCGTTCATGTGCTCGACCATGCTCACCTCGGCCTTGCCGGCGAATGGGTTGGCCAGGGTCAACTGGTCGACCCAGTGAATCGCGCCAAAACCGCCGATGTAGCGATGGCGCACCGGGTTGAGCACCCAGAAGTCGAAGTCATGGGCCTGGTGGTAATTGGCCGAGTCCGGGAAGTAACGATAGTAGCGCCCCGCTGCGGCTTCGATCGCTGCCGGGTCCTCGAGCTTTTGCGCTTCGGCCAGGTAGGTCAAGCGACCGACGGCCTGGACATCCTCGGCCTCACGCTCGCCCACCAGCAGCGAGCACTTTGGGTCTTTTTGCAGGTTGTGGGTGTGCTGGGCGATCCGGCTGATCAGGATCAGCGGCCGGCCCTGCTCGTCCAGGCAGTAAGGAACCACTGAGCCGAACGGGAAACCGGGCATCGCCTTGGAAAGGGTCGAGAGCACTCCACGGTATTCCTTGAGCAGCAATTCTCGGGCATGCTTTGCAGCTTCAACGCTCAATTTATGACTCCTTATATAGAATCCGTCGAAAAAACGGACAGGCTCCTGGAGAAAGTTCCAGCGATGCCATCGGGGGGCAATTCTCATGTGCAGCCTAGCCACGCAAGGCGCAGATCGGGAGGCCCTCTGCGAGGAAACCACTTCGACCTGCAATTGGGGCATGCGAATGCAACTCACTGACAAAGTAATCATTATCACTGGCGGTTGCCAGGGTTTGGGCCGCTCCATGGCCGAGTATTTCGCCAGCAAGGGCGCGAAGCTCGCACTGGTCGACCTCAATCAGGAAAAACTCGACGCCGCCGTCGCGGCCTGCAAGGCCAAGGGTGTCGAAGCCCGTGCCTACCTGTGCAACGTCGCCAATGAAGAGCAGGTGTGCCACATGGTGAGCCAGGTGGCCGAAGATTTCGGCGCGATCCACGGTTTGATCAACAACGCCGGGATCCTGCGTGACGGCCTGTTGCTCAAGATCAAGGATGGTGAGATGAGCAAAATGAGCCTGGCCCAGTGGCAGGCCGTGATCGACGTCAACCTGACGGGCGTGTTCCTGTGCACCCGCGAGGTGGCGGCGAAGATGATCGAGCTCAAGTCATCCGGCGCAATCATCAACATTTCGTCGATTTCCCGCGCCGGCAACGTTGGCCAGACCAACTACTCCGCCGCCAAGGCCGGTGTCGCGGCGGCGACCGTGACCTGGGCCAAGGAACTGGCGCGCTATGGCATCCGAGTGGCCGGCATTGCGCCGGGCTTCATCGAAACCGAAATGACCCTGGGCATGAAACCCGAAGCGCTGGAGAAAATGACCAGCGGCATTCCGCTCAAGCGCATGGGCAAGCCGGAGGAGATCGCCCATTCGGCGGCCTACATCTTCGAGAACGACTATTACACCGGGCGGATTCTGGAGATGGATGGCGGGTTGCGCATTTAAGCCCGACATTAACAATTGTGGGAGCGAGCCGGGCGGCGCTCCGCTTGCTCGCGATAGCGGTGGTTCAGTCAACGTATCTGTTGATATGTTATTCCGTCATCGCGAGCAAGCACGCTCCTACAGGGGCAGTGTCAGCTATTGGAAATCAATCGTCGCTGATGGTGATGTTCGGCATCGCCGGGGACGCGGCTTCCTGCAAGACGATCCGCGCACCGACATGGCGCGCCAGTTCCTGGTAAACCAGGGCGATCGGGCTGTCCGGCTCGGCGATGACCGTTGGCTTGCCACCGTCAGCCTGTTCGCGGATGGCCATCGCCAGCGGCAACGAGGCCAGCAGCTCGACGCCATATTGGTTGGCCAGCTTCACGCCGCCCCCCTCACCGAACAGATGCTCGGCATGGCCGCAGTTGGAGCAGATGTGCACGGCCATGTTTTCCACCACGCCCAGCACCGGAATGTTGACCTTGCGGAACATTTCCACGCCCTTGCGCGCGTCCAGCAATGCCAGGTCTTGCGGGGTGGTAACGATGACCGCGCCGGCCACCGGGACTTTCTGCGCCAGGGTCAGCTGAATGTCGCCGGTGCCTGGCGGCATGTCGATCACCAGGTAGTCCAGGTCGCCCCAGGCCGTCTGGGTGACCAACTGCAACAGGGCACCGGAGACCATCGGCCCGCGCCAGACCATCGGTGTGTTGTCATCGGTGAGGAATGCCATGGACATCACCTCGACCCCATGGGACTCGATCGGTACGAACCATTTCTGGTCCTTGACCTTGGGTCGGGTGCCCTCGGCGATGCCGAACATGATGCCTTGGCTCGGGCCGTAGATATCGGCATCGAGAATCCCGACCCGGGCGCCTTCACGGGCCAGGGCCAGCGCCAGGTTCGCGGCCGTGGTGGACTTGCCCACCCCGCCCTTGCCGGAGGCCACTGCCACCACGTTCTTGACGTTGGCCAGGCCCGGGATCTGCGCCTGGGCCTTGTGCGCGACAATGCGCGTGGTGATCTCGACCTTGGCCGACGCGACGCCGTCCAGGCCTTCGATCGCCATCTGCAGCATCTGCGCCCAGCCGTTCTTGAACAGGCCGGCGGCGTAACCCTGTTCCAGCTGGACGCTGACGCGATCACCCTGGATATCGATGCCGCGCAGGCAACCGGCGCTGATCGGATCCTGGTTCAGGTAAGGGTCGGTGTACTGGCGAAGGACGGCTTCCACCGCTGCGCGATTGACGGCGCTCATGGGCAACTCCGATAACAAGTCTGGAAAAACAGGCGACTATCCTACCTGTTCTGATCTTTTCGCGGCCCCCCTTATTCAATCATCGGAGGAAACAACCACACGGGGTGAAAATTCTGCGCCAGCGCTTTATAGTGGCCGACCTCCGTTTCATCAAGTAGCCGAGCCCCATGTCCGAGCCACGCAAGATCCTCGTCACCAGCGCCCTGCCCTATGCCAATGGTTCAATCCACCTTGGCCATATGCTTGAGTACATCCAGACCGATATGTGGGTGCGCTTCCAGAAGCATCGCGGCCATCAATGCACTTACGTCTGCGCGGACGACGCCCACGGTTCGGCCATCATGCTGCGGGCAGAAAAAGAGGGGATCACCCCGGAACAACTGATCGCCAACGTCCAGGCCGAACACAGCGCCGACTTTGCCGACTTCCTGGTGGACTTCGACAATTTCCACTCCACTCACGCCGAAGAAAACCGTGAGCTGTCGAGCCAGATCTACCTCAAGCTGCGTGACGCCGGGCACATTGCCACACGTTCGATCACTCAGTATTTCGACCCGGAAAAACAAATGTTCCTGGCCGACCGCTTCATCAAGGGCACCTGCCCGAAATGCGGCACCGAAGACCAGTACGGCGACAACTGCGAAAAATGCGGCGCCACCTATGCGCCCACCGACCTGAAGGATCCGAAGTCGGCAATCTCTGGCGCCACCCCGGTGCTCAAGGATTCCCAGCACTTCTTCTTCAAGCTGCCGGACTTCCAGCAGATGCTCCAGACCTGGACCCGCAGCGGCACCCTGCAGGACGCCGTAGCGAACAAGATCGCCGAATGGCTGGATGTCGGCCTGCAACAGTGGGACATCTCCCGCGACGCACCGTACTTCGGCTTCGAGATCCCGGACGAGCCAGGCAAGTACTTCTACGTCTGGCTGGATGCCCCCATCGGCTACATGGCGAGCTTCAAGAACCTGTGTGCCCGTCGTCCCGAGCTGGACTTCGACGCGTACTGGGCCAAGGACTCCAGCGCCGAGCTGTACCATTTCATCGGCAAGGACATCGTCAACTTCCACGCCCTGTTCTGGCCAGCCATGCTCGAGGGCGCGGGCTACCGCAAGCCGACCGGGATCAACGTGCACGGCTACCTGACCGTCAACGGCCAGAAAATGTCGAAATCGCGCGGCACCTTCATCAAGGCCCGCACCTACCTGGACCACCTGTCGCCGGAGTACCTGCGTTACTACTACGCGTCCAAGCTGGGCCGTGGCGTCGACGACCTGGACCTGAACCTGGAAGACTTCGTGCAGAAGGTCAACTCGGACCTGGTCGGCAAAGTCGTCAACATTGCCAGCCGCTGCGCCGGTTTCATCCACAAAGGCAATGCCGGCGTGCTGGTCGACACCAACGCCGCGCCGGAGCTGACCGAGGCCTTCCTGGCCGCTGCGCCCAGCATCGCCGACGCTTATGAAGCCCGCGACTTCGCCCGCGCCATGCGCGAAATCATGGGCCTGGCCGACCGTGCCAACGCCTGGATCGCCGACAAGGCGCCGTGGTCGCTGAACAAACAGGAAGGCAAGCAGGAAGAAGTCCAGGCGATCTGCGCCACCGGCGTCAACCTGTTCCGCCAACTGGTGATCTTCCTCAAGCCGGTGCTGCCGCTGCTGGCCGCCGACGCCGAGGCGTTCCTCAACGTCGCACCGCTGACCTGGAACGACCACGCGACCTTGCTCGCCAACCATCAGTTGAACGAGTTCAAGCCACTGATGACCCGGATCGACCCGGTCAAGGTCCAGGCCATGACCGACGCTTCGAAAGAAGACCTCGCGGCCAGCCAGACCGACACCGGCAGCGCGGCGCCACAAGGCAACGGTGAGCTGGCCAAGGACCCACTGTCGGCCGAGATCGAGTTCGACGCCTTTGCCGCCGTCGACCTGCGCGTCGCCCTGATCCTCAAGGCCGAAGCCGTGGAAGGCGCGGACAAGCTGCTGCGCCTGACCCTGGACATCGGTGATGAGCAACGCAACGTGTTCTCGGGCATCAAGAGTGCCTACCCGGACCCGGCCAAGCTTGAAGGTCGCCTGACCATGATGATCGCCAACCTCAAGCCACGTAAAATGCGCTTCGGTATCTCCGAAGGCATGGTCATGGCGGCCGGTCCTGGCGGCGCAGAGATCTACCTGTTGAGCCCGGACAGCGGCGCCAAGCCGGGTCAGCGCATCAAGTAATCCGCCTGGCTGGACCGATCCCACCGTCACGCAACGCCGCGACGGTGGGATTTTCATATCTGCCCCGCCGGATACTGCCTAATCTTCATGTACAGGCCTTTCCCTCGACCCGGCACGCCATGACCGACCTTCTGCTTACACTCATCAGCACTGCCCTGATCAACAACTTCGTGTTGCAGTGGCCGCTGGGCGTCGATCCCTTGCTGCAAGCCGCTCGCGACCCGCGGGCAGAACGGCGCCAGGTCCACGCCCTGGGCATCAGTACCACCTGCCTGATGCTGCTCAACGGTGTCCTGGGTTATGCCGCCTACCATTGGCTGCTGGTGCCGCTGGGGCTGACGGCCCTGTACCTGTTGCTGTTGTTACCCTTGAGCGTGCTGCCTATTTCAATGCTGCTGCGGGGGCTGACACGGGCCCTGCCGCAATTACCGTTCTCCGGGCTCTGGCCGTTGCTGCTCGGCAATGCCGGCGTGCTGGGCCTGAGCCTGATGGGCATGCACAGCGACCAGGGCCTGGCCTGGCACCTGGCCCTGAGCCTGGGCGCCGGATTGGGCTTCTGGCTGGTCCTCGGCCTGTTCAGCGACTTGCGCCAGCGCACCCTCAACAACGATGTGCCGATGGCCTTTCGTGGCTTGCCGATCGATCTGATCAGCGCCGGATTGATCGCCGTGGCATTTCTCGGATTCAGTGGACTGATCAAAACATGAGTCTGATTCAACGCATCGACGCCCTCCTGCCCCAGACCCAATGCGGCAAGTGTGGTCACCCCGGGTGCAAGCCCTATGCCCAAGGCATTGCCAGCGGCGAGGCGATCAACAAGTGCCCGCCGGGCGGTGACGAAACCATCGCCGCACTCGCCGAGCTGCTGAAGCTGCCGGTCGTGCAACTGGACGTCAGCCGGGGCTCGGCGCCGCCACAGGTTGCCTATATCCGGGAAGCCGAATGCATCGGCTGCACCAAGTGCATCCAGGCCTGTCCGATCGACGCGATTGTTGGCGCGGCCAAGCTGATGCACACGGTGATCATCGACGAATGCACCGGCTGTGACTTGTGCGTAGCCCCCTGCCCGGTCGACTGCATTGAAATGCGTCCCCTGCCCTCGGCCCAGGTACTGCCGATCGTTGGCGGCCTGGCGTTCACGCCTGAGCAATTTCAAGCGCGCAGCATCAAACGCGAGCATGCCCGCCAACGCTTCGAACAACGCAATGCCCGGCTGGAGCGCGAAGAACAGCAACGGCTGGCCGAGCGCGCGGCACGGGCCGCCAAAGCCGCACAACCGGCCATCACGGGTGCCAACCCGGTGCAGGACGCCATCGCCCGCGTGCAGGCGCAAAAAGCCGCAGCGGCCGATGCGGCCCTGAAAAAAGCCAAGATCGATGTGGCGATGAGCCGCGCGCAACTGCACAAATCCCTGAAAGCCTTCGGCCATCCGCCGACCAGCGAACAGCAAGCTCAACTGGTCGTGCTGCAACAGCAGTTCGAAGCGGCCGAACAAGCCCTGGCACAGCTTGAAAGCAGCGCCCCGGCCAATCCCCCGCAACCGGCTCCCCCCGCCAATGACGCTGAGCTCAAGCGGGCGAAAATCCAGCTGGCGATGCGCCGCGCCGAACTGAAAAAAGCCCAGGCCAGTGCTGCGCCTGCCGAGCAACTGGCGGCCCTGGGCGCAGCGCTGGAACTGGCTGAGCAAGCCTTGCACGCCGCCGAGGACGCCAGCGACAAACCGCCACCGCAATTGCTGCGCCGGGAAAAACGCCCGATCGACAGTCAGCTGCGACAACTCAAGACTGAACTGGCCTATGCCCGCGCCGAAGTGAGCAAGCTGCAGCGACAGGCGCAGGCACCGGCAGAACTCTTGAGCCAGGCGCGCACCAGGCTCAAGGAGGCCGAGCGCCAGGTGAGCGACTATGTCGCCCCTTGAACCCGTTGACGATCGCCTGCAACAGGCGATGCAGCGCGTGCTGCTGGCCACCGTGCCGGGCATCCTGCTGTTGCTGTGGTTTAGCGGTTGGGGCGTGTTGTTCAATCTGCTCTTGGCGTGTACCAGCGCGCTGGCAGCAGAAGCCGCGGTGCTGCGGCTGCGCGGCTACCCGCTCAAGCCGGCCCTGAGTGACGGCAGTGCTCTGGTCAGCGCCACCCTGCTGGCACTGGCACTGCCCGCCTACTGCCCCTGGTGGTTGACGGTGAGCGCGGCAGCCGGGGCAATGCTGTTCGGCAAACACCTGTACGGCGGCGTGGGCAAAAACCCGTTCAACCCGGCCATGCTCGGCTTCGCCCTGGTGCTGGTGTGCTTCCCGCAACAGATGACCCACTGGCCCAGCCACGGACTGAGCCTGCAGGGCGGCCTGCAGCAGATTTTCGGCTTCGGCGCATCCGCACAACCGGACGCCTGGGCCCAGGCCACGGCCCTGGACAGCCTGCGAATCAATAAAAGCCTGACCATCGACGAACTGTTCGCCGCCAACCCAGCGTTTGGGCAGTTGGGTGGCAAGGGGATTGAGTGGGTGAGCCTGGCATTTCTCGCCGGCGGCGCCTTTCTGTTGCAGCAGCGGGTATTCAGCTGGCACGCACCGGTGGGGATGCTCGGCAGCCTGTTCGTCATCAGCCTGTTGTGCTGGAACGGCTCGGGGTCCGACTCCCACGGTTCGCCGCTGTTTCACCTGCTGAGCGGTGCCACCATGCTCGGCGCCTTTTTTATCGTCACCGAACCGGTGTCCGGGGCCAAGAGTCCCAAGGCGCGCCTGCTGTTCGGGGTCGGCGTGGGCCTGTTGACGTACCTGATCCGAACCTGGGGCGGGTACCCCGACGGCGTGGCGTTTGCAGTGCTGCTGATGAACCTCTGCGTGCCAGCCCTTGAGCGCCTCTGTGCAGCGCAACCGGAGCCGGCATCATGAACCGCAGCCTCAGCGTCCTGAGCCTGGTGATCATCGCCATCTTCTGTGCGGGCGCCATCTACCTGGTGCAACAGGGCCTGGCGCCGCGCATTGACGCCGAACAGCGGCTGATCGAGAGCCGCAACCTGTTGGACATGCTACCGGCGGACAGCTACGACAATCAGCCGCTGGACCAGCCACTGGCGCTCAAGGGCGTGGTCCTGGCCAACAGCACACTGCTGGGTGGCTACCGGGCGAACCTCGGCGCCAAGCCCACAGCGATCATTTTGCTCAGTCGGGTCACAGGCTATGAAGGCGCCATCGACCTGCTGATGGTGATCGATAGCCAGGGCAAACTGCTGGGAATCAAAACCCTCAAGCAAGGGGAAACCCCGGGGCTGGGAGCCAGGATCGCCGCCCACCCCAACCCTTGGCTGGCGGGTTTCATCGGCAAGTCGCGGGGAGATCCGGGCGACAGCGGCTGGGCCCTGAAAAAGGACCAGGGCGAGTTCGACCAGTTGGCCGGCGCGACCATCACCTCACGAGCGGTGATCAGTGCGACCCACGATGCCCTGCGCTACTTCGATGAACACCAGCCACAACTGATGGGCCGCGAGCAATGAACAAGACCTCGACCCTGCAGAATGCCTTGATGCTGGCGCCACTGATCGGTGCCAGCGACACGTTGCTGACGGCCTTGAGCCTGGCGCTGATGTGCCTGCTGGTGATCGCTGTGTATGGGTTGAAAATGCGTCTGTTGCGAGCCTGGCTCAGCGCGCCCTTGCATCTGCCTGCCGCAATGTTGATAGCCGCCACCCTGACCAGCCTGGTGGCGCTGGCGACTCAGGCCTGGGCGTTTGAGCTGTATCAGCACCTGGGCCTCTACATCGGGTTGATCGCCCTGCAATGCGTGGTACTGGAGTGCAATGGTTTTTTCACCGAGCCCCGCCTGCTCGAGCGATTGCGTTTGTGCGCCCTGTTCGTCAGCCTGATGATTGCCCTGGGCTTGCTACGCGAAGTGCTGGGGCACGGCTCGATCAGTTGGCATTTGCCATGGCTGGCTGCCGACGGCAGCGTACGACTGGCCATCCTCGCCCCCGGCGGGTTTATCCTGTTGGGACTGTTGCTGGCAGCCAGGCAAGCCTGGCTCGGCCGCTCTCCGACACCCTGAACGCCTGCAAGGAACTGCTCTGCCCATGAATGCCGCAAAACGCCTGGAAATTTTCCGCAGGTTCCACGAAGACAATCCAGAACCGAAAACCGAGCTGGCCTATTCATCGCCGTTCGAACTGTTGATTGCGGTGATCCTCTCTGCGCAATCCACCGACGTCGGCGTCAATAAAGCCACGGCCAAGCTATTCCCGGTGGCTAACACTGCGGCGGCGATTCATGCGCTCGGCGTCGAGGGTTTGTCCGAGTACATCAAGACGATCGGGCTGTACAACAGCAAGGCGAAGAATGTCATCGAGACGTGCCGCATGCTGGTGGAGCTGCATGGCGGTGAGGTGCCGCAAACCCGCGAAGCGCTTGAGGCGCTGCCAGGCGTCGGCAGAAAGACAGCGAATGTGGTACTGAACACGGCCTTCCGGCAGTTGACCATGGCCGTCGACACCCATATTTTCCGGGTCAGTAACCGAACCGGCCTTGCCCCTGGAAAGAATGTCGTCGAAGTCGAACACAAGCTGATGAAATTTGTGCCCAAGCCATTTCTCCTCGACTCCCACCACTGGTTAATCTTGCATGGCCGTTATGTGTGCCTGGCACGCAAGCCTCGGTGTGGCAGCTGCAGGATCGAAGACCTGTGCGAATTCAAGCAAAAAACCTCCGACGATTGAGGCGCTATTGGTTTTATTGATTTATCGATTGAAAAAATCTTTTTTACCCGCCAGGAGATTGTCGATATAAGAGGCGCCAATGGCTCTCTTAGCCTGGAGTTAACCTTATGAGTACTGGCAAAGAACAACTGGACGTAGAAGACGACTTCGCCCCTGTCGAGACCGATGATGCAGAGCCTATGGTGGAGGTCGCAAAGACCAACCTGAACAAGCGTCGCACCATCGATAATCTCCTCGAGGAGCGACGTCTGCAAAAGCAGTTGGCCGATTACGACTTTGACCTCTGACCGCTGAAGCCTCCCACCGTGGAGGCTTTTGTCATTTAGCGATCCACCCCCCCAAAGAACTCCACTGGCGAAATGCAGGGCTAGCCGCCTTGTACCCTCGCACTTCAGACCAGGCCATTTCGCTGGGCCAGCTCAATCAGATCGACCAGCGAGCGAGCGTTCAGCTTGAGCAGAAGCCGAGTTTTGTAAGTACTGACGGTTTTATTGCTGAGAAACATGCCATCGGCTATTTCCTTGTTGGTCTTGCCCCGGGCCAATTGCTGCAACACCATCATCTCTCTTCCGGACAAGCGCTCTACCATATCCGACTCACTGCTATTGCCCAGCGACGAGCGGACTGAGTGCAATGCCTGATTCGGAAAGTAACTGTAGCCGGACAACACCGCCTTGATAGCGCTGAGTAGTTCGGTGAGTTCCTGCTGTTTGCAGACATAACCAAATGCCCCCGCCTGCATGCAACGCATCGAAAAATGCCCGGGTGTCTGTGAGGTCAGCACCAGTACTTTCACGGAAAAGCTCATCGAATTCAAACGCGCAATGACTTCCAGACCATCCAGTTTGGGAATGCCTATATCCAGTATGACGATATCCGGCATGTGTTCACGGGCAAGTTGCAATGCATCCACGCCATTGTCCGTTTCAGCAATAACTTCGTAGCCATGACGCTCCATTAGCATGCGTACAGCAAGTCGAATGACGGGGTGATCATCCACGATCAGCACTTTATTCATGGGCAAGTCCAATTTTCGCTGTTCGAATTTTTAGAGCCCGCACAATAGCCTAGTCGTTTCGACCTTGGGATGCTGCCCGGGCCAAGCACCCCCACCGAGAGACAGTCCCTACAAATATCAAGGATTAATCCTACAGGAATTCACAAAAAACAATGTCTCTTAAAGTTTAAGACCACCATGCGCCCTGCACTAATTACGCATTTTCGCCCATGACAAGGAGAGAAAATCGAACTAATATTTAGGATACAACTGCGTCTTTTTTTCGCCAGACTCTATTCAAATAACAACAACCCAAACCTAGCGAACAGCACCTGATGAATGACTTTATCTCGGCAAAATTTTCGCCCCACGGCATAAAAACCAACAAACACTCAAACCAACCAACACTAAGAAGACATCCAGCAACAACATTAAACAACGAACCCCATTAAGTTTTATTGCACCCAACGCTCCCCACAGAAATTATGGCACGACATAGACGGGCTGCCTCTTAACACCGTCATCGAAAGCCCTTCAAATATCAATCGAGTAACCAGCATGAAAGTATTCCAGAAAAAAATCGCCAACCCCATGACAATCATTGCGATCTTCGCAGCACTGTCCGAAACTTCCGCTGCGGTGTCATTGCCCTTCCTCGATGAGGATGACCGGGAAGTATATATATGGTTTTTAATCAGCTTCCCCTTCTACCTGCTGTTTCTGTTTTTTATCACCCTCAACTTCAACTATAAATCCCTGTATGCACCTTCGGACTTCCAGAAGAGCAAGCAGTTTTTGAAGGTGATCGATGACACCACGCGGGGCGAGAAAAAATCCGCTTCTGCCACGGCCCAGGCAAAAAAGCTAAACGCCGCACGCACAGACCCGCGAAAGAGCCCTGGGGCGGTAAAAACCAAGCCTGACTACCTGCTTCCCAGCACCCAGGACCCGCCCCCTGGCATCACCTTCATCAACCACCTGTGCCCTCAACAGCAGTTGCCCCTGCCCGTCTCGGTGCACTACATACGTATTGTCGATGCCCGGTGGATCCGCAAGAAAAAGGACACCTGTCAGTTGATGGAGAAGCTCGATCAACCCCGGCCTAGCCAACCCAGACTGACAATGCTGCTGACGTGCCAGGAGTCGGAGCCACTGCTCAATGAAAAGTTGAAGAAGTCCGATGTCAAAGCACTCAATGCTCAGGATTCTGTGTGCTTGTTCTATAACGTGAGCACGCAGGCAATGACTGTTGTTGCGCAAGACTGATTGGCGTCTTGATGCAGTGACAGACCGGCTGGATGGTTTTTCAACGAGGCAGGAACAACAGGAGGGAGGAACTGGTGCAATTGCAGATAACGGCGCTACTGCCCGGGTGACAGATTAGCGTTTGGCCATCAAGGCCCACAGAATACGTCGCGCCCGTTGTGCACCCGCCTCAAGCGGGCGCACAACGGTTGCTCAGCGCAACAGCATCAGAACAACTTGCGGCCCTTGTTGGCAGCAATGCGCATACGCAGGGCGTTGAGCTTGATGAAGCCCGCTGCATCTGCCTGGTTGTAAGCGCCGCCATCTTCTTCGAAGGTAGCGATATTGGCGTCGAACAACGACTCGTCGGACTTGCGACCGGTAACGATCACGTTGCCCTTGTACAGCTTCAGGCGAACCACGCCATTCACGTGTACCTGAGAAGCATCGATCATCTGTTGCAGCATCAGACGCTCAGGACTCCACCAGTAGCCGGTGTAGATCAGGCTGGCGTACTTGGGCATCAACTCGTCTTTGAGGTGAGCCACTTCGCGGTCCAGGGTGATCGATTCGATCGCCCGGTGAGCGCGCAGCATGATGGTGCCGCCTGGGGTTTCGTAGCAGCCACGGGACTTCATGCCCACATAACGGTTCTCGACGATGTCGAGACGACCGATACCGTGTTCGCCACCGATACGGTTGAGGGTCGCCAGCACGGTGGCCGGGGTCATTTCGACGCCGTCCAGTGCAACGATGTCGCCGTTGCGGTAGGTCAGTTCCAGGTACTGCGGTTTGTCTGGAGCGTTCTCCGGGGAGACGGTCCATTTCCACATGTCTTCTTCGTGCTCGGTCCAGGTATCTTCCAGCACGCCGCCTTCATAGGAGATGTGCAGCAGGTTGGCGTCCATCGAGTACGGGGATTTCTTCTTGCCGTGGCGCTCGATCGGGATCGCGTGCTTCTCGGCGTAGTCCATCAGCTTCTCGCGGGACAGCAGGTCCCACTCACGCCATGGAGCAATGACTTTTACCCCTGGCTTGAGGGCATAGGCCCCCAGCTCAAAACGAACCTGGTCGTTACCTTTGCCGGTGGCGCCGTGGGAAATGGCGTCAGCACCGGTTTCATTGGCGATTTCGATCAGGCGCTTGGCGATCAACGGACGTGCGATGGAAGTACCCAGCAGGTACTCGCCTTCGTAGACGGTATTGGCACGGAACATCGGGAACACGAAATCACGCACGAATTCTTCGCGCAGATCGTCGATGTAGATTTCTTTGACGCCCATGGCTTGTGCCTTGGCGCGAGCCGGTTCGACCTCTTCGCCTTGACCCAGGTCAGCGGTGAATGTCACCACTTCACAGTTATAAGTATCCTGCAGCCACTTGAGGATCACCGAAGTGTCCAGGCCGCCGGAATACGCCAGAACGACCTTGTTTACGTCCGCCATGCCATCACTCCACGGGGTTCTACGGAAAGCCGATAAGTCTAACGCTGCGAGCGGAGAAATTACAGAGGCGCGACAGCTTATGACGACGAAGCGACAGATTATGTCGAACGGGCGACGATTTCGACGGGATCAGGAAGTCGCTGCCGCGCCGCCCGCAGAGCTGACTTTAGGGGCAGGATCGGCCGCAGGTTCGAGTCGCTCGAGTTGCACGCTGACTCGACGGTTTTTGGCCCGGTTGGCGGCACTGCTATTGGGGGCCACGGGATATCGCTCACCGTGAAAACGCAGGGTCACCTGTGACTCCTGGACCCCGTTGGCCTTGAGGTAATCCATCACGGCCAGGGCCCTGCGCCGCGACAAGTCACGGTTGGTCAGGCGATTGCCGCTGTTATCGGAATGGCCGTCAATTTGAATGTGATTGACCGTCGGATCAGCCTTCATGAAGCTCAGCATGGCCTGCAAGCGGCTTTTCGCCTGGGCATCGAGTTCGATTCCGCCCCCTGGGAAACCCACCGCGGCCTGCTTCACCTGCTCGTAGTTCATCGGTAGCAACTTGGCCACGCAGCCCTGGTAATCAGCGTAGGACTTGCTGAAACTGACGGGCAGCAAGCGCACTTCCGACACCCGGCCGTCAGGCGCGGAATGCCGGATCAACGGACTGCGGCCCTCCAGCAAGCCACCGATCAGGCGACCGGCCTGCATCTGCGAACTGTTGAACAGCACCTCGCCACTGCCTAGCCTGACCGACCCCAGGTTGATGTCGCCACGCCCGGGCTGCCAGGGTGCCGCCGCCGCCAGCAAGGTCGCCGAGCCACCGGTCAGCATCGGGTTATAGGCTTTCAAGCGAAAGGTGGCCTGCTCGCCCGCCCGCCGCACGAACTCGCCCGTACCGAAATCGGTGATCGGTTGGGTCAGGCGGCATTCGAACTTGTCACCCTCGACCTTCCACTCAGTGCTCTCCAGGCGCGTCTGGAAAGTGAGTGCCATGGCAGGAAGGCTGGCGAACACACTGAGCAAGGCTAGATAACGCTGGCGCACGGGAGGCTCCACTGACTTCTGCAACAAAAAGACCGATACACATGTTTACGGCATACCTTGGTGATATCGGTTACGTCCGACAAAACTTGATAGCGAGTGCCTGCAAGAGTCTTTTCCGGTAGCATTCCCATGAGTTTGACCCGCCTGGAATCCCCAATGTCCGACCGCCTGACCCTGCTGCGTCCCGACGACTGGCATATTCATCTTCGCGATGGTGCTGCGTTGCCCAATACTGTCGCGGATGTCGCGCGCACCTTTGGTCGCGCGATCATCATGCCCAACCTGGTACCACCGGTGCGCAATGCCGCTGAAGCCGACGCCTACCGCCAGCGCATTCTCGCTGTGCGCCCGGCCGGCAGCCGCTTTGAACCGCTGATGGTGCTCTACCTGACCGACCGCACCACCGCGGACGAAATCCGCACCGCCAAGGCCAGCGGTTTCGTGCACGCCGCCAAGTTGTATCCGGCCGGCGCGACAACCAACTCGGACTCCGGTGTCACCAGCATCGACAAGATCTTCCCAGCGATCGAGGCCATGGCCGAAGTCGGGATGCCCTTGCTGATCCACGGTGAAATCACCCGCGGCGACGTCGATGTCTTCGATCGCGAGAAAATCTTCATCGACGAGCACATGCGTCGGCTCGTCGAGCGTTTTCCTACGCTCAAGGTGGTGTTCGAACACATCACCACCAGCGATGCCGTGCAGTTCGTCAACGAGGCCTCGGCCAACGTGGGCGCCACCATCACCGCGCACCACCTGCTGTACAACCGCAATCACATGCTGGTTGGCGGGATTCGCCCGCACTTCTACTGCCTGCCGATCCTCAAGCGCAACACCCACCAGGTCGCCCTGCTGGATGCCGCGACCAGTGGCAGTGAAAAGTTCTTCCTCGGTACCGACTCGGCTCCCCATGCCCAGCACGCCAAGGAAGCCGCCTGTGGTTGTGCCGGCTGCTACACCGCCTATGCCGCGATCGAGCTGTACGCCGAGGCGTTTGAACAGCGTAATGCGCTGGACAAGCTCGAAGCCTTCGCCAGCCTCAACGGCCCGCGTTTCTACGGCCTGCCGGCAAACACCGATCGCATTACCCTGGTCCGCGAAGAGTGGACCGCCCCAACCAGCCTGCCGTTCGGCGAGCTGACTGTCATCCCGCTGCGCGCCGGTGAAAAACTGCGCTGGCGCCTGCTGGAGGAACACGCGTGAGTGAAGACCATTACGACGACGAACAGGAAGGTCAAGGCGGTGGCGGCTCACGTCACCCGATGGCAGCCAGGTTTCGGGGATATCTGCCAGTCGTCGTTGACGTTGAAACCGGTGGTTTCAACTGTGCCACTGACGCCCTGCTGGAAATCGCCGCGACGACCATCGCCATGGACGAAAAGGGTTTTGTGTTCCCGGACCACACCTACTTCTTCCGTGTAGAGCCGTTCGAAGGCGCCAACATCGAAGCGGCGGCGCTGGAGTTCACCGGCATCAAGCTCGATCATCCGCTGCGCATGGCCGTAAGCGAAGAGACGGCCCTGACCGACATCTTCCGCGGTGTGCGCAAGGCGTTGAAAGCCAATGGCTGCAAACGGGCGATCCTGGTCGGCCACAACAGCAGTTTCGATTTGGGCTTCCTCAATGCCGCCGTGGCGCGCCTGGACATGAAGCGCAACCCGTTCCACCCGTTCTCCAGCTTCGACACCGCGACACTGGCGGGTCTGGCCTACGGTCAAACCGTGCTGGCCAAGGCTTGCCAGGCAGCAGACATCGACTTCGACGGTCGCGAGGCCCACTCGGCTCGCTACGACACCGAGAAGACCGCTGATCTGTTCTGCGGCATCGTCAACCGCTGGAAGCAAATGGGTGGCTGGGAAGACTTCAACGACTGATCGGTCGCAGGTTGTTCTCGCCCCAAAAAAACCGGCCACTAGGGCTAATGCCGATCAGTTAAGCCGTCCCGCTTGACCTTTGGCCGCAAGAAATCAAAATCCGATGCCTGTACTGGCATCGGATTTTTTTATGCGTCTCGCTCGGGCACTGGAACTGACCCACAACATCGCCTCCACCCCCAACGCCATCGAGGGATTGGATTCCTTACTCGACCCCTCTTTGGTCGAGCAGGCACTTGAGCAGGCAGGCGTAGCAACCCTGCGTAAGCGGCGTTTGCCGCTGGAAATGATGCTTTGGTGCGTGATCTCCATGGCCTTTTTTCGGCGCATGTCGGCCTGGGATGTGGTCAGCCGCATGAACATCATGCTGCCAGGCCAGCGCCCGTTGGAGGCGCCCAGCGCCGTAGTCCAAGCTCGTCAGAGATTGGGCAGCGAAGCTGTACGACAAGTCTTCGATCTGACTCAGAAAAGCTGGCATGAGGCGGCCGGTCATCCGACTTGGGCCGGTTTGCGCTTGCTGGGTGTCGACGGCGTCGTCTGGCGTACGCCCGACACACCGCAAAACCGTGCGCGTTACGACTCCGCCAGCAACCAGCATGGTGATACTGGTTTCCCTCAGGTGCGCATGGTTTGCCAAATGGAATTGACCAGTCACTTACTGATCGGCAGCGCGTTTGACGGCTATCGCAGCAACGAAATGAAACTGGCGGAGCAACTGATCGAAACCACACCGGATCACTCGCTGACGCTGTTTGATCGAGGCTTCTACTCCTTGGGTTTACTGCACCAATGGCAGCAAGCAGGCACCGAGCGTCATTGGCTGATGCCACTGCGCAAAGGTGCGCAGTACGAAGTGATTCAGCGTTTGGGCCGTCAGGATGCAGTGGTCTCGTTAAGCACTTCGCCACAGGCCCGCAAACAATGGCCGGGGCTGCCGGAGCGCCTGACCGCGCGACTGCTGAGCAAAACCGTCAAGGGAAAGGTGTGTCAGATCCTGACCTCAATGGCCGACCCGCTGCGCTTCCCGTCCGACGAAATCGTTGAACTGTACAGCCAGCGATGGGAGATCGAATTAGGCTTTCGGGAAATGAAACAGACGCTGCTCAACAGCAGCTATACGTTGCGCAGTAAAACGCCCGAGATGATCGAGCAGGAATTATGGGGAGTGTTGTTGGGCTACAACTTGTTGCGCTATCAGATGGTGGAAATGAGTCGCCACTGCCCCGGTATTTACCCATGCGAAATGAGCTTTACCGCCTGCACTTGGGCGATTCTCGGATTTATCAACAGTGTCTCGGCTGATCGTTCCGGGAACATCCCCAAATACCTGGCCGAGCTTCATGCTTCAGCCATCCACTACGTCCTACCTCATCGACGGGAGGAGCGCGTTTATCCTCGGGCGATTCGGCTGAAATCGCCGAAGTACCCGATCAAAAATAAAAATGCCAGTCAGCTTAACTGACTGGCATTAGCCACTAGGGCCGGTTTTTTTATGCCTGAAACGCGTGGCTTACAGCTTGCCAGCGTTCTCGGTCAGGTAAGCGGCAACGCCTTCTGGCGAAGCAGTCATACCTTTGTCGCCTTTTTTCCAGTTGGCTGGGCAAACTTCGCCGTGCTCTTCGTGGAACTGCAGCGCGTCGACCAGGCGGATCAGCTCTTCCATGTTACGGCCCAGTGGCAGGTCGTTGACGATCTGCGAGCGGACAACGCCTTTGTCGTCGATCAGGAACGCGCCACGGAAAGCCACGCCGCCTTCGGATTCAACGTCGTACGCCTTGGCGATGTCGTGCTTCATGTCAGCAGCCATGATGTACTGGACCTGACCGATGCCGCCGGCATTGATCGGGGTGTTGCGCCAGGCGTTGTGGGTGAAGTGCGAGTCGATCGACACTGCGATCACTTCCACGTTGCGCGCCTTGAAGTCAGCCATGCGGTGGTCCAGAGCGATCAGCTCGGACGGGCAAACGAAGGTGAAGTCCAGCGGGTAGAAGAACACCAGGCCGTATTTGCCTTTGATGGCCGAGGACAGGGTGAAGCTGTCAACGATTTCGCCATTGCCGAGTACGGCCGGTACGGTGAAGTCAGGGGCTTGTTTGCCTACAAGTACGCTCATTGGATATCTCCTGGTGTAGTGCGTGAAGAAGGGTAGCGATCCAGTCTGCCGCCGGTAAACGACAGCTTCATGAATCGGCTACCGTTCGCAAAGACCGACCATCATACACTGCGTTTTTGACCTGTTGCCATGTAGCCGTTCGTCAGGCAAGCAGCGATCGATCACAACAGGCGCGGAAAGCACTTTGACAATCATTCTCGTTAACATTAAGATCCATCGCAATTGAGCCACAACCCGCGATAGGTTCTCACTCTATGTATGTCTGCCTCTGCACTGGCGTCACCGACGGCAAGATCCGCGATGCAATCTACGAAGGTTGCTGCAGCTACCGTGAGGTGCGCGAAGCCACCGGCGTTGCCAGCCAATGCGGCAAATGCGCCTGCCTTGCCAAGCAGGTGGTCCGCGAAACCCTCGCCGATCTGCAGATGAGCCAGGCGGCCATCCCCTATCCCGTAGAATTTTCCGCCGCATAAGTAACCCATCTCAAAGAACCGGACTTAGTGTCCGGTTTTTTTATGCCTGTAATTCAATCGCTTAGCGTCAGGATGCGGAACACAAACATTCTTATTCCGATTAATTTTTATATATTATTCAATAACTTAGGTTTGACACTAAGAAGTTGCAGGCTCAGACTCCGCCTTATATACCGCACTTAAGGACAGGACCCCATCATGAAAGGCGACGTAACAGTCATCCAGCATCTCAACAAGATCCTTGCCAATGAGCTGGTCGCAATTAATCAGTACTTCCTGCATGCCCGCATGTACGAAGATTGGGGCCTGAACAAGCTGGGCAAGCACGAGTACAAAGAATCCATCGACGAGATGAAACACGCGGACAAGCTGATCAAGCGCATCCTGTTTCTTGAAGGCCTGCCAAACGTCCAGGACCTGGGCAAGCTGCACATCGGTGAACACACCAAGGAAATGCTCGAGTGCGACCTGCGCATCGAGCGCACCGGTCACGCCGACCTGAAGACCGCCATCGCCCACTGCGAGACCGTCGGCGACTTCGGCAGCCGTGAACTGCTCGAAGACATTCTCGAGTCCGAGGAAGAACATATCGACTGGCTGGAAACCCAACTGGGCCTGATCGATAAAGTCGGCATCGAGAACTATCTGCAATCGCAGATGGGTGAATAACACCAAGTTAACGCCCATTAAAAAAGCCCCGCCCTCTTATCGAGAGGCGGGGCTTTTTTTGATCCGCAGCAAGTGTTCGCTGGCAAGCCAGCGCCTACACCACTTAGGCTTCGGTCTTGCCGGCAGCAGCCTTTTCCACAGCAGCCTTGATGGTCGCCTGCAGCGAACCGTCGGCAGCCATTTCGGTCATGATGTCGCTACCGCCAACCAATTCACCACCGACCCACAGCTGTGGGAAGGTTGGCCAGTTGGCGTACTTTGGCAGGTTGGCGCGGATTTCCGGGTTCTGCAGGATGTCCACGTAAGCGAACTTCTCACCACAGCCCATGACAGCCTGCGCGGCTTTCGCGGAGAAGCCACATTGTGGGGCATTCGGCGAGCCTTTCATGTAAAGCAGAATGGTGTTGTTGGCAATCTGCTCTTTAATCGTTTCGATGATATCCATGGAGCACCTCGGCTGAACTTTCCGACTCAGTTGTCGGCACGGTGGCGCATTGTAACGGAAAGACCGGCGCGATGCTCGGTCTCCCCGACAGACATGCCTAGGCCGCAGCCACCGTCACCGGCACACCATTGAGTGCGGCGTTGCCCGACAACTCATCCAGCTGACGCTCATCCGTCAGGTCGTTGGCGCTCGCCCCCGGTTGCGCCGTGGCGATGCCCATCTGCACCCCAGGCCGGGCATGGCCCCAGCCATGGGGCAGGCTGACCACGCCCCTCATCATCTCGAGACTGCCCAGCACATCGACTTCGATCTCGCCGACCCGCGAACTGACCCGCACCCGCTGACCGTCGCTGAGCCCGCGCTGGGCGAGGTCGTCCGGATGCATCAACAACTGATGCCGCGGCTTGCCCTTCACCAGGCGGTGGTAGTTGTGCATCCACGAATTGTTGCTGCGCACATGGCGTCGGCCAATCATCACCAACTCATCCGCCGCCGGCGCTTGCAACGCGGCAAAGCGCTGCAGATCCGCGAGAATCGCCGCTGGCGCCGCTTGCACGTGCTGATTGGCCGTTTTCAGGCGTGGCCCCAGGTTGGCCTTCAGCGGCCCCAGATCGACGCCATGGGGATGATCGAACAGGCGGGTCACCGAGAGTTTGTACTGGGAGGCATCACCGTAGCGACCGGCACGCAAGGCAAAGTCGATCATCTGTGCCGGCGGCAGCGTCGGCTTGAGCTCCTTGCCCGTCCTGGCCGCAAAGGCCTTGGCCAGGCCGACGAAGATTTCCCAATCATGCAGCGCGCCCGCGGGCTTGGGCAGGATCGCCCGGTTGAAGCGGCTGACATTGCGCACCGCGAACATATTGAACGTGGTGTCGTAATGATCGTTTTCCAACGCCGAGGTCGAAGGCAGGATCAGGTCCGCATAACGCGTGGTTTCGTTGATGTACAGGTCAATGCTGACCATGAACTCCAGCCCATCCAGCGCCTGCTCCAGTTGCCGGCCATTGGGCGTCGACAACACCGGATTGCCAGCCACCGTGATCAGCGCGCGAATCTGCCCCTCGCCGCCGGTGAGCATTTCTTCGGCCAGGGCCGACACCGGCAACTCACCGGCGTATTCCGGCCGCCCGGAGACCCGGCTTTGCCACAAATTGAAATGCCCGCCCGAGGTCGACGCCACCAGATCAACCGCAGGTTCCGTGCACAGCGCCCCGCCGACCCGGTCCAGATTGCCGGTAACCAGGTTGATCAACTGCACCAGCCAATGACACAAAGTGCCAAAGGCCTGGGTCGAAACCCCCATGCGCCCATAACAGACCGCCGTCGGCGCGGCGGCAAAATCCCGCGCCAATTGGCGGATCTGCTCGGCAGGCACCGCACACAACGGGCTCATGGCCTCGGCATTGAACGGCGCAATCGCCTGGCGTACTTGATCCAGCCCATCCACTGGCAAATGACTGTCGCGGCTCAGGCCTTCGCTGAACAAGGTATTGAGCACGCCAAACAGCAACGCCGCATCGCCCCCGGGTCGGACAAAAATATGTTGGTCGGCCATCGCGGCCGTCTCGCTGCGCCGTGGATCGACCACCACCACTTTGCCGCCACGCGCCTGGATCGCCTTCAAGCGTTTTTCCACATCCGGCACCGTCATGATGCTGCCGTTGGACGCCAGCGGATTGCCGCCCAGGATCAGCATGAAATCGGTGTGATCGATGTCGGGGATCGGCAGCAGCAACCCGTGGCCATACATCAAGTGACTGGTCAGGTGATGGGGCAACTGGTCCACGGACGTCGCGGAGAAGCGATTGCGGCTCTTCAACAACCCGAGGAAATAATTGCTGTGGGTCATCAGCCCGTAGTTATGCACGCTGGGGTTGCCCTGATACACCGCCACCGCGTTCTGCCCATGACGCTCCTGAATCGTCGCCAGGCGCTCGGCGACCAGGGCAAAGGCCTCGTCCCAGCCAATCGCCTGCCACTCGTTCCCGACGCGCTGCATAGGCTGGCGCAGGCGATCGGGATCGTTCTGGATATCCTGCAACGCCACCGCCTTGGGACAGATATGACCCCGACTGAAGCTGTCCAGCGGGTCGCCCTTGATCGAGGTGATCTGCAGGCCCGCGCTGTCGCTGGCGGTGGTTTCGATGGTCAAGCCGCAGATGGCTTCACACAGGTGGCAGGCACGGTGGTTAAGAGTCTTGGTCATGGCCAGTCTCTGTTTTATTCGGGGCAACCAGGGCGCGGTTGCGGGAGTAAAACTATGGGCCGAGTCCGCCCCCTGCACCAGCGACGTTCATCTTGTGAATCGACGGCCATCAGGCCTGCCGATAGCGCCCTGCTACCGGGCGACCGGCAGGGCGAAAACCGACCGCTACGCCCGCCCATGCGCTGCGCTCGATTGCCAAGGCGCGCGGGGGCAGTGTACAAAGGGCTTGCTGCTGTCAGGAAACAGGCTTCAAAAGCGCTACTGCGGTCACCCCGTAGCCCCTCTGAAATCCCCTAAACACCGTAGCCTATTGGTAAGACGCGACATTTAATGTCAATATTGCGCCTTCCCCTATTTCGTCGCCCCGTGCGGCTTACGCCGCAGGTCTCGCCCGTTTTTTTAATTAAACAAGGCTTTGAGTATCTGCGGTCCGTTGCAAAAGGTAGTCAATGATGAGCGCAAGGCACTTTCTCTCCCTGATGGATTGCACGCCCGAAGAGCTGGTCAGCGTGATCCGTCGAGGCATTGAGCTCAAAGACCTGCGTAACCGCGGCGTACTGTTCGAGCCGTTGAAAAACCGCGTCCTGGGGATGATCTTCGAGAAGTCCTCGACCCGGACTCGCCTGTCGTTCGAAGCCGGCATGATCCAGCTCGGCGGCCAGGCCATCTTCCTCTCGCCGCGCGACACCCAACTGGGCCGTGGCGAGCCGATTGGCGACTGCGCCATCGTCATGTCGCGCATGCTCGACGCCGTGATGATCCGCACCTTTGCCCACAGCACCCTGACCGAATTCGCCGCCAACTCCCGCGTGCCAGTGATAAACGGCCTGTCCGATGACCTGCACCCGTGCCAGTTGCTGGCCGACATGCAAACCTTCCTTGAGCACCGTGGTTCGATCCAGGGCAAGACCGTGGCCTGGATCGGCGACGGCAACAACATGTGCAACAGCTATATAGAAGCGGCCATCCAGTTCGACTTCCAGTTGCGCATCGCCTGCCCCGAGGGCTACGAGCCGAACCCGCAGTTCGTGGCGGCGGCTGGCGATCGCGTGACCATCGTCCGCGACCCCAAGGATGCCGTGCGTGGCGCGCACCTGGTGAGCACCGATGTCTGGACCTCCATGGGCCAGGAAGAAGAAACCGCCAAGCGCCTCAAACTGTTTGCGCCCTACCAGGTCAACCGCGCCCTGCTCGACCTGGCGGCCGAAGATGTCCTGTTCATGCACTGCCTGCCGGCTCACCGCGGCGAAGAAATCAGCCTCGACCTGCTCGACGACGGCCGCTCAGTGGCCTGGGACCAGGCAGAAAACCGCCTGCACGCGCAAAAGGCCTTGCTCGAATTCCTCGTTCCCCCGGCGTACCACCACGCATGAGTCATACACTACTGCTGAACCTGCGCAACCTGGCCTGCGGCTACCAGGACCAGCGCGTTGTACAGAACCTCAACCTGCACCTCAATGCCGGCGACATTGGCTGCCTGCTCGGCTCCTCCGGCTGTGGCAAGACCACCACCCTGCGGGCCATCGCCGGCTTTGAACCCGTCCACGAAGGGGAAATCCAGTTGGCGGGAGAGACCATCTCCAGCGCCGGTTTCACCCTCGCGCCGGAGAAACGGCGGATCGGCATGGTGTTCCAGGACTACGCACTGTTCCCGCACCTGAGCGTGGCAGACAACATCGCCTTCGGCATTCGCAAGCATCCGAACAAAGACCGGGTCACCGCCGAGATGCTCGAACTGGTGAACCTGAAGAACCTCGGCAAGCGCTTCCCCCACGAACTCTCCGGCGGCCAGCAGCAACGGGTAGCCCTGGCCCGCGCACTGGCACCGGAGCCGCAACTGCTGCTGCTCGATGAACCCTTCTCCAACCTCGATGGTGAACTGCGCCGCAAGCTCAGCCACGAAGTCCGTGACATCCTCAAGAGCCGTGGCACCAGTGCGATTCTGGTGACCCACGACCAGGAGGAAGCCTTCGCGGTCAGCGATCAGGTCGGGGTATTCAAGGAAGGTCGACTGGAGCAGTGGGACACGCCCTACAACCTGTACCACGAGCCCCTGACACCGTTTGTCGCCAGCTTTATCGGCCAGGGTTACTTCATTCGTGGCCAGTTGCAGACCCCAGAGTCGGTGCAGACCGAACTCGGCGAGCTGCGTGGCAACCGCGCCTACACCTGGCCGACCGGTGGCGCCGTGGACGTGCTGCTACGTCCCGACGATATCGTCTACGCCCCGGACAGTGCGCTGAAAGCCCGGATCATCGGCAAGACCTTCCTTGGCGCCTCGACGTTGTACCGCCTGCAACTGCCCACCGGCAGCCAGCTCGAATCGATCTTCCCAAGCCACGCCGATCACTTGGTGGGTGACGATGTCGGCATTCGCGTGGCCGCCGAACACCTGGTGCTGTTCCAGGCATCCGGCAGCACCGCGGCACAGATTCCAGCCGTTGAATCCGGAGTCCGCCGGTACAGCCAGGCCAGTTGATCCTCAAGGGTGCATGCACAATCTGCGCGCACCAAGAACCACCGTGGGAGCGAGCGGAATACCGCCCGCTTCGCGCCTACGCAAGCCGCGACGTCAGTCTCAGCCCAGCAGCAACGTCCCGCTGGCCACCAGCGTCGCAGCCCCGCCAATCTTCACCCGATCGCCTTCCAGGCGGCAGAGCAACTCCCCGCCCCGCGCCGAACACTGGTAGGCCGTCAGACTGGTTTTATCCAGTTGCTGCGCCCAGTAAGGAATCAGCAGGCAATGGGTCGAGCCGGTGACAGGGTCTTCGTTGATGCCGATGGCCGGGGCAAAATAGCGCGAGACAAAATCATGTTGCGTGCCGCGTGCGGTGACAATTGCCCCCAGCCAAGGCAACTTCGCCAGGGCCGCCATGTCCGGCTGGCAATCGCGCACAGCCTGCTCCGACTCAAGCACCACAAACAACTCGTTGGAGCCCAGCACTTCCACGGGCTGAACCCCCAGCGCTGCGGCAATCAGCGGATTGGCCGCCACACCACTCGGCGTGATCCTCGGGAAATCCAGCCACAGCCGCCCACCTTCGCGGGTCACGCGCAATGGCCCGGACTTGCTGATGAAATCCAGGCTTTCCAGTGGCTCTTCATACAGGTCGAACAACACATGGGCGCTGGCCAGGGTCGCGTGGCCGCACAACGGCACTTCCGTGGTCGGGGTGAACCAGCGGATATGCCAACCCTGGGCCTCACGCACCACAAACGCGGTCTCGGCGAGGTTGTGCTCGGCGGCGATGTTCTGCATCAGCTCATCACTGAGCCAGGCCTCGAGTCGGTAAACCATCGCCGGGTTGCCACTGAACGGACGGTCGCTGAAGGCATCGACCTGATGAAACGCTAACTCCATGATTGCTCTCCTTTTGTGTAGGCGAGCACGAGCATGCGGCAGCGCTGGTTGGGTTGCCAGTGACAGAGCCCGTGGATTTTCACCATACAGCCAATGGGTCAAGCCCGACCGATGTCAGCGAACCCGGCCTGGGTATGCTCGGCCAGCACCGCAGGGGCCAACTCGACTTCCAGGCCGCGTCGACCGGCACTGACATAAATAGTCGCAAAAGCGTGAGCACTGCTGTCGATGAAGGTGCGCAGCCGTTTCTTCTGCCCCAACGGGCTGATTCCCCCCAGCAAGTACCCGGTTGCCCGCTGCGCGGCAGCGGGGTCGGCCATCTCGACTTTCTTGACCCCGGCGGCATGGGCCAGCGCCTTCAAATCCAGACTTCCGACGACCGGCACCACAGCAACCAACAACTCGCCTTTCTCACTGGCCGCAAGCAAGGTCTTGAACACCTGGGCCGGCTGCAACCCAAGCTTTTCCGCCGCCTCCAACCCGTACGAAGCGGCCTTGGGATCATGTTCATAACTGTGTACACGGTGTTCGGCACGCACTTTTTTCAGCAGATCCAATGCAGGGGTCATGGCAGCTCCAAGCCAACGAAAGAACACTAAACACAGCGCCGGATTCTAGGTCATCACGCGGCAAAAGGCTCTAGGACCGCCCTGCTATCCCATCGTGGACGCAACCCGCCAGGCAAATCACGGCCGTTGCCACCCTCTCAAGACGCGATCATTCACCCGAACAATAGTTGATTTGTGACTGACTGTTCACTTTCGACCTTTGACATCAGCGTTTCTTGTCTATATTTTTTCGTTTCCGAATGCCACACGACAATTCCTACGCAACACCCAGCAGTAAGCCGAGACCAGGATGGGGATCCTGCTTCGGTGAAAATCGCGCTCGATCTCTTATGGGACGAGCGCCCGACAACAACAAAAAACGAGGTTTTCATGAGCACTGCTTTACAACAACCACCCCTCTCGAGCCAATGCATGGCCGAGTTCCTGGGCACTGCGCTACTGATATTTTTTGGTACTGGCTGCGTCGCCGCTCTCAAAGTCGCGGGTGCCAGCTTTGGCCTGTGGGAAATCAGCATCATCTGGGGCGTCGGCGTCAGCATGGCGATCTACCTGACCGCAGGCGTTTCCGGTGCTCACCTGAACCCGGCCGTCAGCATTGCCCTGAGCATCTTCACCGACTTTGAAAAACGTAAACTGCCCTTCTACATCCTGTCCCAGGTGGCGGGCGCCTTCTGCGGGGCGTTGTTGGTTTACACGCTTTACAGCAACCTGTTCTTCGATTTCGAACAAACCCAGCAGATGGTTCGCGGCAGCCAGGCCAGCCTGGAATTGGCGTCGGTGTTTTCCACCTTCCCCAACCCGGCCCTGTCCACCGGCCAGGCGTTCCTGGTCGAGATGATCATCACCGCCATCCTGATGGGCGTGATCATGTCCCTGACCGACGATAACAACGGCCTGCCCAAGGGCCCGCTGGCACCGCTGCTGATCGGCCTGCTGATCGCAGTGATCGGCAGCTCGATGGGACCACTGACCGGCTTCGCGATGAACCCGGCACGGGATTTCGGCCCTAAACTAATGACTTTCTTCGCTGGCTGGGGTGAAATTTCCTTCACCGGCGGCCGGGATGTTCCCTATTTCCTGATTCCGATTTTTGCTCCGATTGTCGGTGCCTGCCTCGGCGCTGCGGCCTATCGCGGGCTGATTGCCCGTCACCTGCCCGGCGCCGCACCTGCTACAACAGAGGCAGAACCGGCGATGGATGGCAAAACCCGAATTTCCTGATACCGGCGGCGCGTGATCCTGCCCACCATTGATCATGCGCCCCGATCCACCCCTTATTTCGTCCAAGGCAATCGACATGACCGACACACAGAATAAGAACTACATCATTGCCCTTGATCAGGGTACGACCAGCTCGCGCGCGATCATTTTCGACCGCGACGCCAACGTGGTCTGCACCGCTCAACGCGAATTCGCCCAGCATTACCCACAAGCCGGCTGGGTTGAACATGACCCGATGGAAATCTTCGCCACCCAGAGCGCGGTGATGGTCGAGGCCCTGGCACAAGCCGGCCTGCATCATGACCAGGTGGCCGCCATCGGCATCACCAACCAGCGTGAAACCACCGTGGTCTGGGACAAGACCAGCGGCCGGCCGATCTACAACGCCATCGTCTGGCAGTGCCGCCGCAGCACCGAGATCTGCCAGCAGCTCAAGCGCGATGGCCACGAGCAATACATCAGCGACACCACCGGCCTGGTCACCGACCCGTACTTCTCCGGCACCAAGCTGAAGTGGATCCTGGACAACGTCGAAGGCAGCCGCGAGCGTGCGCGCAACGGCGAGTTGCTGTTCGGCACGGTCGACAGCTGGCTGATCTGGAAATTTACCGGCGGCAAGACCCACGTCACCGACTACACCAACGCCTCGCGCACCATGCTCTTCAACATCCACACCCTGGAGTGGGACGCGAAGATGCTCGAGCTGCTGGACATCCCGCGCGAGATGTTGCCGCAGGTGAAGTCCTCGTCAGAAATCTATGGCCACACCAAGAGCGGCATTGCCATCGGCGGCATCGCCGGCGACCAGCAAGCGGCCCTGTTCGGCCAGATGTGCGTGGAGCCCGGCCAGGCGAAAAACACCTACGGCACCGGCTGCTTCCTGCTGATGAACACCGGCAGCAAGGCCGTCAAATCCAGCCACGGCATGCTCACCACCATCGCCTGCGGTCCGCGCGGCGAAGTGGCCTACGCCCTGGAAGGCGCCGTGTTCAACGGCGGCTCTACCGTGCAGTGGCTGCGCGACGAACTGAAGATCATCAACGACGCCCACGACACCGAGTACTTCGCCAACAAGGTCAAGGACAGCAACGGTGTGTACCTGGTACCCGCCTTCACCGGCCTCGGCGCTCCGTACTGGGACCCCTACGCCCGCGGCGCCCTGTTCGGCCTGACTCGCGGCGTACGGGTCGACCACATCATTCGCGCAGCCCTGGAGTCGATTGCCTACCAGACCCGCGACGTGCTCGACGCCATGCAACAGGACTCCGGCGAACGCCTCAAGGCCTTGCGTGTGGACGGCGGTGCAGTGGCGAACAACTTCCTCATGCAGTTCCAGGCCGACATCCTCGGCACCCAGGTCGAGCGCCCACAAATGCGCGAGACCACGGCCCTGGGTGCAGCGTACCTGGCGGGCCTGGCCTGCGGCTTCTGGGGCAGCCTGGAAGAACTGCGCGGCAAGGCAGTGATCGAGCGCGAATTCGACCCGCAACTGGAAGAAAACGCCAAGGAAAAACTCTATGCCGGCTGGAAAAAAGCCGTCAGCCGCACCCGTGATTGGGAACCGCACGAAGGCGAGGAATAAGCCAAGGGCCGGACAGTGTTCGGCAGGTAACTGGTCGGGAGGGGATTCCTGCGGCATCATGGGCAAATTTTGCACGGCAGCCCAAAGGACGCCCCATGAATCTGCCTCCCCGTCAGCAGCAAATCCTCGAACTGGTCCGCGAACGCGGCTACGTCAGCATCGAGGAAATGGCACAGTTGTTCGTAGTTACTCCGCAGACCATTCGCCGCGATATCAATCAACTGGCCGAAGACAACCTGTTGCGCCGCTACCATGGCGGCGCAGCCTATGATTCCAGCGTGGAAAACACGGCATACGCCATGCGTGCCGACCAGATGCGTGACGAGAAGCAGCGCATCGGCGAAGCCATCGCCCGTCAAATCCCCGACCACGCCTCGCTGTTCATCAATATCGGCACCACCACCGAGTCCATCGCCCGGGCGCTGCTCAACCACAGCCACCTGAAAATCATCACCAACAACCTGCACGTGGCCTCCATGCTCAGCGCCAAGGATGATTTCGACGTGCTGCTCACCGGTGGCAACGTACGCCGCGACGGTGGGGTTGTCGGCCAGGCCAGCGTCGACTTCATCAACCAGTTCAAGGTCGACTATGCCCTGGTGGGCATCAGTGGCATCGACGAAGACGGCAGCCTGCTGGACTTCGATTACCAGGAAGTGCGGGTATCCCAGGCGATCATCGCCAATGCCCGGCAAGTGATCCTGGCGGCTGACTCCAGCAAGTTCGGGCGCAACGCCATGATTCGCCTGGGACCGATCACCCTGATCGATTGCCTGGTCACCGATCAACAGCCCGTGCCCGCCCTCGCCCAACTGTTGAGCCAGAACAAGATTCGCCTGGAAGTCGTTTAGTCGCCGCCCCGCTTCATCCCCCCAGACGCCATCGCACACAGGTTCAGCGCCCCTTAGCGGGAGCGAGCCTGCTCGCGATGGCGACGCCGCCCGCCCCTCCCTGGCGCCACGCCACCCCGCATAAATGTTCGAAATTTTTCTTTTAGTCACCGTTCGATGAGTTTTTTCAATCGAAACGGACTGGCTGTGGGCGACTTTATGGGCTACCATTTTCGCAAATGAACATTAATGTTCGTATTCCAATACATAAAGCCAAAAATGCCCGAGGCCTGCCGATGCCCACTTCCACCTTGCCGACACCCCCGCTTGCCGAGATCTATGACGTCGCCGTGATTGGTGGTGGGATCAATGGCGTCGGGATTGCGGCGGATGCTGCCGGCCGCGGGCTTTCAGTGTTCCTTTGCGAAAAGGACGACCTGGCCAGCCACACCTCGTCCGCCAGCAGCAAGCTGATCCACGGCGGCCTGCGCTACCTGGAACATTACGAATTCCGCCTGGTGCGCGAAGCCCTGGCCGAACGCGAAGTGCTGCTGGCCAAGGCCCCGCACATCGTCAAGCAGATGCGCTTTGTACTGCCCCACCGCCCGCACCTGCGCCCGGCCTGGATGATTCGCGCCGGCCTGTTCCTCTACGACAACCTGGGCAAGCGGGAAAAACTCGCCGGCTCCAAAAGCCTGAAGTTCGGTGCCGACAGCGCCTTGAAAAGCGAAATCAGCAAGGGCTTCGAGTACTCCGATTGCTGGGTCGACGACGCCCGCCTGGTGGTCCTCAATGCCATGGCCGCCCGTGAAAAAGGCGCCCACGTGCACACCCAGACCCGCTGTGTCAGCGCTCGACGCAGCAAGGGCCTGTGGCACCTGCACCTTGAACGTGCCGATGGCAGCCTGTTCTCGATCCGCGCCAAGGCGCTGGTGAACGCCGCCGGCCCCTGGGTCGCCAAGTTCATTCGTGATGACCTGAAGATGGAATCGCCCTACGGCATTCGCCTGATCCAGGGCAGCCACCTGATCGTGCCCAAACTGTACGAAGGCGAGCACGCGCACATCCTGCAAAACGAAGACCAGCGCATCGTGTTCACCATTCCGTACCTCAATCAATTCACCCTGATTGGCACCACGGACCGCGAATACACCGGCGACCCGGCTAACGTGGCGATCACCGAGGGCGAAACCGATTACCTGATCCAGGTGGTCAATGCGCACTTCAAGAAACAGATCAGCCGTGACGACATCCTGCACACCTATTCCGGTGTGCGCCCGTTGTGCAACGACGAATCCGACAACCCATCGGCCGTGACCCGCGACTACACCCTGGCCCTCTCCGGCAGCGGTGAAGAAGCGCCTCTACTGTCGGTGTTCGGCGGCAAGCTGACCACCTACCGCAAGCTGGCCGAGTCGGCCATGGTCCAACTGGCCCCCTACTTCAAGCAGATGAAACCGAACTGGACCGCCCAGGCAACCCTGCCTGGCGGCGAAGACATGAGCACCCCGCAGGCCCTAAGCGCCTTGATTCGCGACAAATTCGACTGGATCCCCACGCAAATCGCCCGCCGCTGGGCCACCACCTACGGCAGCCGCACCTGGCGCATGCTCGAAGGCGTACAGGGCCTGAACGACATGGGCGAGCACCTGGGTGGCGGGCTCTACACCCGTGAAGTCGATTACCTGTGCCAGCAGGAATGGGCCACCACCGCCCATGACATTCTCTGGCGGCGCACCAAGCTCGGCCTGTTCACCACGGCCGACGAACAGGCGAACGTACAGCACTATCTGCACAAGCTGGAAGTCAACCGCAGCAAGATCGAAGCGGCCTGATCCACTCGCCGGGCACACAACAGCCCCTGGACCTCACGGTTCAGGGGCTTTTTGCATTCAAAAGCCCGGAGCACTGGCCCGGATAGCATTCGGTTTTCCGAACGCGACCCGACGGTCAATTCGGTTAACCGGACCAGGCGTAGGAATCAGATTCGCCATAAATATTTAATATCCTTATAAATCAATAATTTAGATAACTATTCCTGGCTTGGCACGACTCATGCTCTACACTCTTGGACGAACGCCTGAGGTGCCAACACTTCAGGAGCCCCCAGGTGTTCAGCAGTACAAGAGAGCCGAAGAACTGGCTCCATAAAAAAAACAATGTCGAGGAAAATTTGATGCGTATCGTTCCCCATATCCTGGGCGCAGCCATCGCTGCCGCTCTGATCAGCACGCCAGTTTTCGCCGCCGAACTCACCGGCACCCTGAAGAAGATCAAAGAGTCCGGCACCATCACCCTGGGCCATCGCGACGCTTCCATCCCGTTTTCCTACATTGCAGACGCTTCCGGCAAACCAGTCGGCTACTCCCACGACATCCAGATGCAAGTCGTCGAAGCCCTGAAAAAAGACCTGGACCTGCCGAACCTGCAAGTCAAATACAACCTGGTCACCTCGCAAACCCGTATCCCGCTGGTACAGAACGGCACCGTTGACCTTGAGTGCGGTTCCACCACCAACAACGTCGAGCGTCAGCAACAGGTTGACTTCTCGGTCGGCATTTTCGAAATCGGTACTCGCCTGCTGTCCAAAAAGGACTCCAAGTACAAGGATTTCGACGATCTTAAAGGCAAGAACGTCGTAACCACCGCTGGCACCACGTCCGAGCGCATCCTCAAGTCGATGAACGCCGACAAGCAGATGGGCATGAACGTGATCTCCGCCAAGGACCACGGCGAATCCTTCCAGATGCTGGAATCGGGCCGTGCCGTTGCCTTCATGATGGACGACGCCCTGCTGGCCGGTGAAGCGGCCAAGGCCAAGAAAGCTTCCGACTGGGAAGTGACTGGCACGCCACAGTCCTATGAAATCTATGGCTGCATGGTGCGCAAAGGCGACGAGCCGTTCAAGAAAGCGGTCGATGATGCCATCAAGGCCACCTACGCTTCGGGCCAGATCAACAAGATCTACGACAAGTGGTTCCAGGCGCCAATCCCGCCTAAAGGCCTGAACCTGAACTTCCCGATGAGCGACGAGCTCAAGGCCCTGATCGCCAATCCGACCGACAAAGCGGCTGACGACAAGAAATCCTGATTTCTGACTAGTCTTACCTCCTGAGAGGGCCACTGCCCTTTCGGGAGGTTGTCACTACCTGCTGGCATTTTTGGAAACACTCGAACCGGTGGTTGTCGAGCCGACCGCGTGTGCCCGACCGTCGACGTCGGGTGGGAACGGAGTTCCCCCAGGCAGGTGCTTGAACATCGATTGAATCCGAGGGGAGACCCTAATGAATTACAACTGGGATTGGGGCGTGTTCTTCAAGTCCACCGGCGTGGGCAGCGAGACCTATCTCGACTGGTTCATTTCCGGGCTGGGCTGGACCATCGCTATCGCCATCGTGGCCTGGATCATTGCATTGCTGCTGGGCTCGGTACTGGGCGTGATGCGCACCGTGCCGAACCGCATCGTGTCAGGCATCGCGACCTGCTACGTCGAACTGTTCCGTAACGTACCCCTGCTGGTCCAGCTGTTCATCTGGTACTTCCTGGTGCCCGACCTGCTGCCACAAGACCTGCAGGACTGGTACAAACAGGACCTCAACCCGACCACCTCGGCCTACCTGAGCGTTGTCGTGTGCCTGGGCCTGTTCACCGCCGCACGGGTCTGCGAACAAGTGCGCACCGGTATCCAGGCGCTGCCACGCGGCCAGGAATCGGCGGCTCGCGCCATGGGCTTCAAGCTGCCGCAGATCTACTGGAACGTGCTGCTGCCCCAAGCCTATCGCATCATCATTCCACCGCTCACCTCGGAATTTCTCAACGTCTTCAAGAACTCGTCCGTGGCCTCGCTGATCGGCCTGATGGAACTGCTCGCGCAGACCAAACAGACCGCCGAGTTCTCCGCCAACCTGTTCGAAGCCTTCACCCTGGCGACCCTCATCTACTTCACCCTGAACATGAGCCTGATGTTGCTGATGCGCCTGGTGGAGAAGAAAGTCGCAGTGCCCGGCCTGATCTCCGTGGGGGGTAAATAATGGAATTCGATTTCAGTGGCATCATCCCGGCCATTCCCGGCTTGTGGAACGGCATGGTGATGACCCTCAAGCTGATGGTGCTGGGCGTCGTCGGCGGCCTCATCCTCGGTACCGTCCTGGCCTTGATGCGGTTGTCCCACAACAAACTGCTGTCAAACTTTGCCGGCGCCTACGTCAACTACTTCCGCTCGATCCCACTGCTGTTGGTGATCACCTGGTTCTACCTGGCGGTGCCGTTCGTGCTGCGCTGGATCACCGGCGAAGACACACCGATCGGCGCGTTTGCCTCCTGCATCGTGGCCTTCATGATGTTCGAAGCCGCGTACTTCTGCGAAATCGTACGGGCCGGCGTGCAGTCGATTCCCAAGGGCCAGATGGGTGCCGCCAAGGCCCTGGGCATGACCTATGGCCAGATGATGCGCCTGATCATCCTGCCCCAGGCTTTCCGCAAGATGACCCCGCTGCTGTTGCAGCAGAGCATCATCCTGTTCCAGGACACCTCGCTGGTCTACACCGTCGGCCTGGTGGACTTCCTCAACGCTTCGCGGGCCAGTGGCGACATCATTGGCCGTTCCAATGAGTTCCTGGTATTCGCCGGTCTCGTGTACTTCATCATCAGCTTTGCCGCCTCGCAGCTGGTCAAGCGTCTGCAAAAAAGGTTCGCCGTATGATCTCTATCAAGAATATCAACAAGTGGTATGGGGACTTCCAGGTGCTGACTGATTGCAGCACCGACGTCAAGAAAGGTGAGGTGATCGTGGTGTGCGGGCCGTCCGGCTCCGGCAAGTCGACCCTGATCAAGTGCGTCAACGCCCTGGAACCCTTCCAGAAAGGTGACATCGTGGTCGACGGCACTTCGATTGCCGATCCCAAGACCAACCTGCCGAAACTGCGCTCGCGCGTTGGCATGGTGTTCCAGCACTTCGAACTGTTCCCGCACCTGACCATCACCGAAAACCTGACCATCGCGCAGATCAAGGTGTTGGGCCGCAGCAAGGAAGAAGCCACCAAGAAAGGCCTGCAACTGCTCGAGCGCGTCGGCCTCTCGGCCCACGCCCACAAGCACCCTGGCCAGCTCTCCGGTGGCCAGCAGCAGCGTGTGGCGATCGCCCGCGCACTGGCCATGGACCCGATCGTCATGCTGTTCGACGAGCCGACCTCGGCGCTGGACCCGGAAATGGTCAACGAAGTACTGGACGTCATGGTGCAACTGGCCCACGAAGGCATGACCATGATGTGCGTGACCCACGAAATGGGCTTCGCCCGCAAAGTGGCGGACCGGGTAATCTTCATGGACGCCGGCAAGATCATCGAGGACTGCCCCAAAGAAGAGTTCTTCGGTGACATCGGCGCTCGCGCCGAACGGACTCAGCACTTCCTGAACAAGATCCTGCAGCACTAAGAGTTCGAAGCCACACCAATCCCTGGTGGGAGCGAGCGTGCTCGCGATAGCGGACTGACATTCAACATCAACGTTGATTGTGATGAAGTCATCGCGAGCAAGCTCGCTCCCACAGGGGTCGACGGTGGCTTGCAGATTTGTGTTGTGGTTGACCCAAGGCATCTGTGATGAAATGCGACCCCACTCTTTATCGCGCCGCACCGCCATCACTCGCCGTGAAACCTCGTCTGATCCGCCACCTGTTCCTGCCGCCGCTGATCATCTTGCTGATGCTCGCATTGGGTTTGCTCGGTTTCTGGACCAGTGAGCACTACGGCATTCGCAGCCTTGGCGAAAACGGTCAACGCCAGCTTGAGCTGCACGCCCGTGCGGTAGAGAGCGAAATCAGCAAGTACACCTACCTGCCCAGCCTGCTGGAACTCGAATCGAGTGTTTCGCAGTTGCTGGCCGAGCCGTCGCCGGAACACCGGCAAGCGGTCAACAATTACCTTGAAGGCCTGAACCGGCGCAGCCGCAGTCGGGCCATCTACGTGATGGACACCACCGGTCGAGTCCTGGCCACCAGCAACTGGCGCGACGTCGACAGCTACCTGGGTGAAGACCTGTCCTTCCGTGCCTATTTCCAGAATGCCGTACGCGGCCAACCCGGGCGTTTCTACGGGATCGGCAGCACCAACGGCGAACCCGGCTACTACCTGGCCCACGGCCTCGAAGAACAAGGCAAGATCATCGGCGTCGCCGTGGTCAAGGTGCGCCTGGAAGCCCTGGAAGAACGCTGGCAGCGCGCCCGCCTGGAAGCCTTCGTCAGCGATGAGAACGGCATCATCATTCTCTCCAGCGACCCGGCGCGACGGCTCAAGGCCGTGCGTCCGCTGAGCGACGACACCAAGGAGCGCCTGGCCCGCAGCCTGCAGTACTACTGGTTCCCGCTCAATGAACTGGAACCGTTGGCCCGCGAGCGCCTGGCCGAAGGCGTGGAGAAACTGACCTTCCCGGCCAACGCCGAAGTGGTCTCCGACGACGAGGCCATCAGCTACCTGTCGCAGACGCGCCCCCTGAGCGACACACCGTGGAATTTCACCCTGCTGACGCCGCTCCAGGACCTGCGCCGCGAGGCGATCAACCAAGGCATCCTGGTGGCGGTGGCCTTCGCCCTGGTGGCGTTCCTGCTGATCGCCTGGAACGAGCGGCGCAAGGTGATCGCCACCCGCCTCGCGGCCCGCGAAGCCCTGCAGGAAGCCAACAATCAACTGGAGCGTCGGATTACCGAACGCACCAGCGACCTGCGCGCCAGCAACGAACGCCTCAAGAGCCAGATCCGCGAACGGCGCCTGGCCGAGGGCACCCTGCGCCGCGCCCAGGATGAACTGGTGCAGGCCGGCAAACTGGCCGCCATCGGCCAGATGTCCACCAGCATTGCCCATGAGCTGAACCAGCCCCTGGCGGCGTTGCGCACCCTGTCCGGCAACACCGTGCGGTTTCTCGAGCGCGGCCAACTGGACACCGCCAGTGCCAACCTGAAAACCATCAATGAGCTGATCGACCGCATGGGCCGCATCACGGCCAGCCTGCGCTCCTTTGCCCGGCGCGGCGACGACAAGGGCCAGGCCAGCCTGGGCAAAGCCGTGGATGCGGCCCTGCAACTGCTGGGCGCACGCCTGGAAAACAGCGGCCTGCAGTTGCACCGCGCGTTCACTGACGAGCAAGTGTCGATCGACCAGACACGCCTGGAGCAGATCCTGGTCAACCTGATCGGCAATGCCCTGGATGCCATGCAGGCGCAAGCTGCGCCCCAGTTGTGGCTCGAGGGTGAGGCGGTCGACGGCAAGTACCGGCTGCACGTACGCGACAACGGCCACGGCATTGACGCCGAGGCCCGCAAACATTTGTTCGAACCCTTCTTTACCACCAAGCCCGGCGAACAGGGCCTGGGCCTCGGCCTGACCCTGTCGGCGAGCCTGGCCGCCGCGACCGGTGGCAGCCTGGGTGTCGAGCACCCGGCCAGCGGTGGTACCGCATTTGTCCTCAGCTTACCCTTGGTAAGCCCCCTGCCCGTCGAGCCGATATGAACAACGATCTTAGTGTGCTGATCGTCGAAGACGATCCCCATGTCCTGCTCGGTTGCCAGCAGGCCCTGGCCCTGGAAGACATCCCCTGCACCGGCGTTGGCAGTGCTGAAGAAGCCCTGGCGCAGGTGGGCGACAACTTTGCCGGGATCGTCATCAGCGACATCCGCCTGCCGGGCATCGATGGCCTGGAACTGCTGGGCCGGCTCAAGGCGCGCGATCGCAGCTTGCCGGTGGTCCTGATCACCGGGCACGGCGACATTTCGATGGCCGTCGACGCCATGCAAAAAGGCGCCTACGACTTCATGGAGAAGCCCTTCTCCCCCGAGCGCCTGGTGGACGTCGCCCGGCGTGCCCTGGAGCAGCGCAGCCTGGCCCGCGAAGTCAGCTCCCTGCGCCGGCAACTGGCCGAGCGCGACTCCCTGGAAGGCCGGATCATCGGGCGCTCACCCGCCATGCAGCACTTGCGCGAACTGATTGCCAACGTCGCCGACACCTCGGCCAACGTACTGATCGAAGGCGAGACCGGCACCGGCAAGGAATTGGTTGCCCGCTGCCTGCACGACTTCAGTCGCCGCCAGGCGCAGCCCTTTGTCGCGCTGAACTGCGGTGGCCTGCCGGAAAACCTGTTTGAAAGCGAAATCTTCGGGCATGAGGCGAACGCCTTTACCGGTGCCGGCAAACGGCGGATCGGCAAGATCGAACATGCCAATGGCGGCACCCTGTTCCTCGACGAAGTGGAAAGCATGCCGTTGCCCCTGCAGATCAAACTGCTGCGGGTCCTGCAGGAGCGCACCCTGGAGCGCCTGGGCTCGAACCAGAGCGTGGCGGTCGACTGCCGGGTGATTGCCGCCACCAAGTCCGACCTCGACGAACTGGGCCGCGCCGGCCAGTTTCGCAGCGACCTGTATTACCGCCTCAACGTGGTGACCCTGGAGCTGCCGCCCCTGCGCGAACGCCGCGAAGACATCCTGCAACTGTTCGAGCACTTCCTCCAGCAATCGTCACTGCGCTTCGACCGCGCCGTCCCGGACCTGGACAACCAGACCCTGTCGCACCTGATGAGCCACGACTGGCCGGGCAACGTGCGTGAACTGCGCAACGTCGCCGAACGCTTTGCCCTCGGCCTGCCGGCGTTCAAGAAATCCGGCGCCAGTGGCGCCGCCCAGGGCCTGGGGTTTTCCGAGGCGGTGGAAGCCTTCGAGCGCAACCTTTTGAGCGATGCCTTGCAACGCAGCGGCGGCAACCTGACCCAGGCCAGCCTGGAATTGGGCATGGCCAAAACCACCCTGTTCGACAAGGTCAAGAAGTACGGCCTGAGCCACTAACCCAGCGAGAACAGTCGTGGATCTATTGTTGAAAGCGGCCCTTGGCGCGGCGGTGGTGGTGATACTCGCCGCCCTGGCCAAGACCAAAAACTATTACATCGCCGGCCTGGTCCCCCTGTTTCCGACCTTCGCCCTGATCGCCCACTACATCGTCGGCAAGGGTCGTTCCCTGGACGACCTGAAGACCACCATCGTGTTTGGCATGTGGTCGATCATTCCGTACTTCGTGTACCTGGCGACCCTGTACCTGATGGTCGACCGGCTGCGCCTGGAAGCCTCGCTGGCGGTGGCCGCCGTCGCCTGGCTGATGGCCGCCACCGTGCTGGTCAGCGTCTGGGTACGTCTGCACGCCTGAGTCGGCGCAGCGCTCAAAGCAGATTCATCCCCCGCACCGGCTCGATCTGCGCCCAATGCGAGGTGTCTTCGCGGTGCTGCTGCAGGTAGGGCAATACCGCCGCCAGCAACGGCGCCTTGAATGCCTCCTGGAATCGATGGGCCAGCCCTGGAATCAGCTTGAGCTGGCTGCCCTGGATATGCGCTGCCAGGTGAATGCCATGCATCACTGGCAGCAACGGATCGGCCGTGCCGTGCACCACCAGGGTCGGCACCCGCAACTGATTGAGTAACGTCACCCGGCTAGGCTCGGCAAGGATCGCCATGATCTGGCGCTTGACCCCTTCAGGGTTGAACGCCCGGTCATAGGACTGCGCCGCCTGCTGCAGCAACGCCTGGCGATCATCGGTGACCTGCGGGCTGCCCAGGGCGGCCAGCAAGTCGGCCTGTTGCTCCAGGGCCACTTCACGGTTCGGCGCACTGCGCCGGGCCAGCAACTGCACCAGCGCCGCGTTGGGCGCCGGCAAGCCCGCCGCGCCGGAACTGCTCATGATCAGCGTCAGGCTCTCGACCCGCTGCGGCGCCATGGCCGCCATGTGCTGGGCGATCATCCCGCCCATGCTCGCCCCCAGCACATGGAATTGCTCCACGTGCAGGGCATCCATCAAACCCAGGCCATCGTCCGCCATGTCGCTCAGGGAATAAGGCGCCGACACCGGCAGGCCGAGCTTGTAGCGCAACGCCTCGAAAGTCAGGTTGGCGCTGGCGGGAGCCTGGCGCCAGGTCGACAGGCCGACATCGCGATTGTCGTAGCGAATCACCCGAAAGCCTTGCTCACAGAGGGCTACCACCACTTCGTCCGGCCAGTGGATCAATTGCCCGCCCAGGCCCATCACCAGCAACAGTGCCGGATCGGAAGCACGACCGATGCTCTGGTAGGCCAGGCTCACTTGCGCCAGGTCGGCCTGCTGGGTTGCCACATTGACATCGCAGCGCGGCGCCGCCCAGGACGCCGGGCCAATACACAACGCGGCCAGAAAGATGACCGCGGATAAATACAAGACACGCATGAAAAACACCGAAACGCAGAACCCCAGTAGAGCGCGAGTCTGATGAAGTTTGTTGAAGCGCGCTGCCACACTTGCATGACAGTTTGATGAATCTCGCCGAGCGGTCGGCGCAGTAACTATGCAATACCGGTGGCAAAGGCATCTCACCTCCAATGGTGGCGACATTGATGGAAACAACCTTCAACACCCCAGAGCCAAGCCACCATGCCCCACACACTGATTGACCAAAACCCTGTCCCCGCTTCAGTCCTCCCCACCTCACGGGTGTTGACTGCGCCCCTGGATGAAAACCTGTTCCTGACGGCGGAGTCCCGTTGCCGCGACAGCCACGAGCAGATGCTCAGCCTCATGGATCGCACGCCCACCGTACGCGCGGCCATCAATCAATGGCTCAAGCGCACCTGGAACCTGGAGGGTGAGCAGGCCGGCCTGCTGTTTCACGCCACCGCAGAGCGCTCGACTCGCAGGTCCAGCCTGAGCGAGGCCTGTGCCTTCATGCTGCAGCATCCGCAACTGGACACCGCTCTGATCCCTGGCAGCCAACTGACCGGTATCCACCGCGATCACCCACTCTTTGCCACACCCAGTGCGCAACTGCTGGAGCAATTCAAGGCATTGGACCTCAAGGCAGAGCTGACCACGCTCTGGAACGACTACTGGAGCGCCCGTGCGCCCGGCACACCGCTGTCCAGGCGCGATCTGGCTGCCCGCCTGTACCGCTCGCACTTTGAAGCGGCGGGCCAGTTGGCGTTTGCTCAGGGAGCCCTGAGCACTGAGCAATTGGCTTGGTTTCTGGCAGCCCTCAATCCGCCGGACGCAGCACTCGAGGTTGCCGGCCAGCGCATCTGCACCGAACAACTGACCCTCACGCGCAGCGACACCCGCGTCGTCCCGCTACCCGGCGCCTTTGTGATCAGCCGCGAGGCCCAGCAACTGGCCACTCAACTGCTGTATTTGCCGCAGCAGCAGCCCGCGGTGAAGCGCTTCCGGCAGCGCTCGGAGATGGAAGACTGGCTGATCGAACATCAGCAGCAGGTGTTCGGCGTATCCGAAAGCGCTGCTGAAAACCGCATCACCTACAACCTGCAAGAAACAGCGTTGAATGCAGGGCTCGCGCAGTTGCTGGCGCACCGACTCACGGTGCAGATGCTCAGCGCCATCAAGGGCCGTGACGACGACATTGCCGAGTACGCAGCCTACGCCCTGGACACCGTCGAGCAACTGGAGCAAACGCATCGTACAGATCCGCTGTTCAGCGCACCGCCAGCGCTGGCGATCACGACTCAAGGGGACACTGCTAGCGATGAAGCCCCGCTATTTGGGCTGCTCAACCCCGATATTCCCATGAGCAGGCGCCGGCATTCGCTGGCCCAGCAATGCGCCGCCATCGAGCAGCGTTTTGCACAAGACCCCAATGATCCACAACTGCAAAAACTCAAGCAGGCACTCGACGCACTGAACGCCGCGCAGCAGGCCAGCCGTGACGCCGCTTCGGCGTTGCTGGACAGCCGTGATGCCTCGAACTTGCTCGAACTGCGCCACCCTTCCAACCCGCATTACACCGCCCTTTACCAGGCGCGCCTGCGCGGCCTGCGCGCCGAGGCCGAGATTCAATGGTGCCTGGGCCAGATCAGCCTTGCCGAGCATGACCTGATCACCGCCATCGTGGATGACCCGGATCGGCTGAGTCCTCATCCGCACGTCACGGTTGCCCGATTGACACTATCGAGTCGCGAGCAGACACCCCAAGACAGCCCCCCTCACACCCGGGAGCTGGAAGAGGTGCTGCTGATCACTCACCCCTCTGCCGAGGACGGCCTTTCACCCCCTGGCCAGTTGCTGTATTGGCCCGGGCACTTTGGCGGCTTGCAACGCTTCGCCTCTCGCCAAGCCCTGGAGCAGGAGCTGTTCAAACTTGGCTCGGGCGAGCGCGTATTTGCACTGCACGTGACCGCACTGAGTCGTGCCCCCTTCAAGTACGCGCTCGACAATCAGCTCCACGCCTGTGAGCAGCAGGTCATTGAACTGATCCAAAACAACCCCCTGCCCGCCCACGCCGCACAACGCAGACTTGCGCTGGAGAAACTGCGTGAGCAGATGCTTGCCACATTGACGGTGCCGGTATCGGCGGCTCGGGACCAGGCCTACGCCCGACACCTCGAGCAACATCGCAGCGATACCCTGACCCAGGCGCTGCCGCAGTGGCTCAAGGCACTTGCCGGCGATCAACGCGTGCAACTCAAGCGCCTGATCCAGGCCTACATCGCGGCCATGAAGCGCTCCCATGAAATACTCGAGCGCGACCTGCCACCGCGCGCGGACTTCAGCAACAAACACCTCGAAACGCGCCTGCGCAAGGACTTCAACCTCAAGCACGGGTTTGCGGTGGTGCTCGACCTGCCCGACTCAACCACCTGGCAGAAGCGCGTCATACAAGGTGCCGCGCCGGGTACCCCCCAGGAGAGTGTCCTGGTCGCCAGCCCCGGCCGCAGCCCGCTGTCGCTCGTCGAGCTGGCACAGCGCAACATTGATCAGCCCCTGTGGTGGCGGCTGTCGCTCATGCGCTGCGTGATCAGCGCGGATGACGAAACAGACCGCAAGGCACTGAGCACCGGCATCAATCCCCAGTATCTGCGCGCACTCGTGACCGAGCTCGACCTGGCCGCGAAGTACGAACAACTGATCCGCGAAACCTTCATTGGCTTGCCGCACGCAGCGGCCTTCAGTAACGAACATCGTCGAGAATGCCTGGTCGAACCCTGGCGCCTGATGCTCAAACTGCAGGGTGAGTTCGCCCAGCTGCAACGGCACATCGATGCCGGCGGCCGGCAAGTACTTGAGATCGCAATCGACGCGGCGTCTGCGCAGGCCTATGCCCCCGGCGGCAAAAGAATCGTACTGATACCGGCGCACTTGACCGTTGGCGGTGCGGACACGCCCTCTGAAGGCCCAAGCACCTTGTCGGGCGTCACCTTCATAGAGGAGCAGATCAGCGGCCTGACGCTCCTCTATTTGCCCGACAGCCCAGACGGCGAGTACCTGCGCCAGTTCCCGAGCCTGGAACAGGCCCGTCAACGCCTGTTCGACGTGTGCGTGCAGGAACCCATGGTCGAGTATCTGGCGGGGCGCGCGCTGACAGGCAACTTCGCCCACCATGTCAGCCGCATCAAGCAGGCACAGCTGAACAATTTCGACGCACTGATTGGCACGGGCCAGCCCTGGCCGGCCAGCACTTCACTGGCCGCCCATTTGCTCAATGTCCACATGGGGCGGTTGATAGAAGCCCATCGAGCAACGGCACGCAGCAACGATGCCTTGTACCTTGAACTCTGCGCTCTGAAGTCAGGCGCGATGTTCAATTACCTGAAAATGGCCGTGGGGATGGTGCCTTTCGTCGGTAGCGCCCTGGCGCTATACGATGCCTGGGACGCCGCCAACCTGGCGGTCGCGGCATTCTTGCGCGGGGATGTCGGCCAAGGCCTGGCTGAAGTGGAGTCAGTCCTGTTATCACTGATTGATGCCGCCATGGACATCTTTCCCGCCGCGGGTGTCGGCTCCAGCGCCGCCCCCAGGGCTCGCGCGCTGACGCGAATTCGCCAGCTCAAAGCCTTGGTTAAAGACCCCGCAGCGTTGCATACACCGCTGCAGCGTCCGGCCCGCCAGGCGGTGGAGCGTTTCCTCGGGTATGAGTACGAACAACCGATCAGCCTGGCCAGCCTGCAACCGGGTAGCGACGGTATGTACCGCAACGTCTACCGCCACGCAGACGGTAATTTCATCGTCCGCCAGGGGCGCATCTACCAGATCGAGTGGAGCACGGACTCCAGGAACTGGCGCCTGAGCGGGACGCGACGCAAAACCTATAAGCAACCCATCGGCCTCAATGAGGCAGGTCACTGGGACACTTACTACCATGCCCACGGCGTGACGTTCGAAGGTGGCGGGCTCGGTGGCGGTGCCGTGCTGGGGCGTCTGGCCGACGGGCTCGATCCGATCTGGCCAGAGGCAATTCGCGAACGATTGCCACGCTGGTGGACCGACCGGGTGTTTCGTCGACATCACACCTTGACCGCGGCCGCCGACGATCTGGCCCCGCAACTGGATGCCCAGGTCGCCCGGACCAACACCGCACTTGATCAGTACAACAGCAGCACCGCAGACAATCGTCCCGCACTCAGGCAGGTCGCCGAAGCCGCCTGCACAGTCGACATTGAAATGGCCACCCGGCACTACCAGACGCTGGTTGAGTTACTCCCCCTGACGCACGGCAACAAGCGCCGCACGCTCCTGGAGATACAGAGTAATGACTCCCTGATACTGGCTGATCGGTTCCAGCAGCGCCTGTACATTTCCAATCACAGAGCCGTTGACTTGCTCAATCGCACCGATGAACTCATTCGCCACCTGGACACCCTGCCGGACGAAGCGCTGACCGAACGCCTGCGTGCGCTCGAGACCATCAGAACAATACGCCTGGCGTTCATTGGCGAACTGGACACGATCGACGCTCAACTGCTGGACTTCCATCTATGGCTTGAGCGCGTGACCGTCAGCGCGCAGAAAAGCCAACTGATTCCAACCGCCAGGATGCTGACCGAGCGCTTGAGTGCCGCCAACAGGCTCTACCTGAAAACGGGGCACCTGCTGGAAGTGATCAATCGCTTCGACTCCGCCAGCGAAGTCTCCTGGCTGTATCTGCAGACCCGGGCAAACCCTCTGCGCACCCGGGTCGATCGCGCCCTGTTCAGCCAATTCAGCCTGCCGGAAACCAGCGCCACCAAGGCGCAGCGCAATCAGATACTGCAGGACTGCATCGATGCCTATGCCCAATTCCGACGCGAAATGAACGTCTGGACCGCCAGCTATCCCCAGCACTTTCACCTGGAGGCCGTGCCGCCGCTGATCGAGGGCCTCGAAAAAATGGCCGAGCGTGCCCGCAAAGCCATCGCTCAACCGACATCCGCCGCCATCCCGGGGCAGCGGCAAAAAAAGGTGTTCACCACAGAAGACAATCAGTTGCTGATCGGCACCGAGCGCTGGGAGCCGACCACCCAAACGCGGCAATACGTCCTCACGGGCAAGGGCGGATACACCGAAGTATGGGAACAAGGCAGCCATGAGCGGTTTCGCCTGCTCAACCCGCCGCCGCAAACGTCCCGCATCGCTCAACACAATCTGGACGCCTTGATCAGCGATGCCCGGCAGCGGCTGGAATCGCAAGCGAGCTACCAGGCCAAAGTCCAGGCCTATGCAGCGCAAGACATGCTACCGGTGGACCTGGAGCACATGATGCTCAGCGAAGCCAACGAACTGCTCCTGCGTGCGCGGCATATCGAGCAAGTGGCACCAGACAACACGATCTTAAGCCGTCTGCGGGACAAGGCCGCGGCGCTAACCGCCCAGGGCAGGCAACTGCGCACCCAACAGACCTTGCGCAGCAAAAACCCGACCGATGGCATGCTCGATGACCTGGCCCGCCAAAACGCGGTGGATATCCGTAAAACCAGCCCGATGAAAAACCTGGGCAAACGCAAGGATGGTCGAATCGACTACTTGCAGGAATACGAAATCCACGACCTGGCGCAAACTCCGTCCCAGGTGCTGTGGTATGCCCACTTCCACTACACCAAGGCCACCCCTGATTTGCGGGCATTCGAGAAAGCCCACCTGAAATTACCCGAGCACCGGTTTGCCACCCATGCCGACGCACCCAACCTTCCCTACTCCGATATCGCTAAACACTCAGTCGCGCTGATTCATTTCGAGAACCTTTGACCGACAAGAGAGCGGGTTCGCCCGCTCTCTTCCCGCCATGCATCAAGCCAACTGACTGCGCAACTGGCGCGCTGCTGCCACCATGTTGACCAACGCGGCTTCCGTCTCGGGCCAGGCCCGGGTCTTGAGGCCGCAGTCCGGATTGACCCACAGCCGCTCGGCCGGGATGCGCTGCACCGCCTTGGTCAGCAACTTGACCATCTCCTGGGTGTCCGGCACTCGTGGCGAGTGGATGTCGTACACCCCAGGGCCGATATCGTTCGGGTAGTCGAAGGCCTTGAAGGCTTCCAGTAACTGCATGTCCGAACGCGAGGTTTCGATGGTGATCACGTCGGCGTCCATTGCCGCAATCGACTTGATCACGTCATTGAACTCGCTGTAGCACATGTGGGTGTGAATCTGGGTTTCATCGCGCACCCCAGACGCGCTCAAGCGAAATGCCTGCACCGCCCAATCCAGGTATTCCTGCCACTGCGCCTGGCGCAACGGCAGGCCCTCGCGAAACGCCGCTTCATCGATCTGGATGACCTTGATCCCGGCCCGTTCGAGGTCCAGCACTTCATCGCGCAGGGCCAGCGCCAACTGCTGCGCCTGGACTTTGCGCGACACATCTTCCCGGGGGAACGACCACATCAGCATGGTCACGGGACCGGTGAGCATGCCTTTCATGACCTTGTCGGTCAGGCTTTGGGCATAGGTGATCCAGTCCACGGTCATGGCTTTCGGACGACTGAGGTCGCCGTAGATAATCGCCGGTTTCACACAGCGCGAACCGTAGCTCTGCACCCAGCCAAAGCGGCTGAACAGATAGCCGTCCAACTGCTCGGCGAAGTACTCGACCATGTCGTTGCGCTCTGCCTCACCGTGCACCAGCACATCCAACCCGAGGCGCTCCTGGATCTGCACGGCGTGGCGGATTTCGCTGTGCATGGCATCGGTGTAGTCGTTGGCCGACAACTTGCCCTGCTTGAACGCCTGGCGAGCGAGGCGAATAGCCCCGGTCTGGGGGAACGAGCCGATGGTGGTGGTCGGGAAGACCGGTAGCTGCAAGCGTGCCCGTTGCTGCTCGATGCGCTGGGCAAAGCCCGACTGGCGCTGGCTGTCACTGTCGCCGATGGCCTCGACCCGCGCCTGCACCTGGGCCTTGTGAATGCGTGGCGACTGGGCGCGGCTGGCCTGGATCGCACGGCTTTGCGCCAATGCCGCTTGCACCTTGGGCGACTGCGGGTCGTTCAGGGCATCGCGCAACACGGCAATCTCGCCGCACTTCTGCACAGCAAAGGCCAGCCAGCTTTTCAGTTCCGGATCGAGCTGGTCCTCGCGTTCCAGGTCCACCGGGCTGTGCAGCAATGAACACGAACTGCTGACCCACAGGTTGTCGCCAAAGCGCTCCTGGGCCACTTGCAGTTGCGCCAGTACCGGCTCCAGTTCACAACGCCAGACGTTGCGACCGTTGACCAGGCCCACCGAGAGAATCTTGTAGGTCGGCAGCCGATCGAGCACGTGCAGCAGTTGGTCGGGCGCACGCACCGCGTCAATGTGCAGGCCCTGGACCGGCAGGCCGACCGCCAGCCCGAGGTTGTCCTGCAGGCCGCTGAAGTAGGTGGCCACGAGTTTTTTCAGCGGCGAATACTGCAGGATGTGATAGGCGCGTTCGAAGGCGCTCTTCCAGGCCTGTGGCAGGTCGAGGGTCAGGATCGGCTCATCGATCTGTACCCACTCCACGCCTTGGGCAGCGAGGCGGCCGAGGATTTCGTTGTACACCGGCAGCAGGCGTTCCAGCAGGTCGAGCTTGTCGAAGTCATTGCCTTTGGTCTTGCCCAGCCACAGGTAGGTCAGTGGGCCGATGATCACCGGCTTGACGGTGTGACCAAGGGCGCGGGCTTCGTCGACTTCATCGAACAGTTGTTCCCAGCTCAGCGTGAACTGTTGGTCGACGCTGAATTCCGGGACCAGGTAGTGGTAGTTGGTGTCGAACCACTTGGTCAATTCCTGGGCATAGGGCGCCTGGGCATGTTCACCGCCGCAGCAGGTGGCGGTGGCACCCCGGGCCATGGCGAACAGGCTGTCGAGGGTCGGTTGACCCTGGTCATCACGGGTGCTGTCAAAGCGTTGGGGAATCACTCCGAAGGTCAGCGAATGGCTCAGGACCTGGTCGTACCAGGCGAAGTCGCCCACCGGCAACAGGTCGATGCCGGCTTCTTTCTGCAACTGCCAGTGCCGGGCGCGCAGGTCGCGGCCGACCGCTTGCAGGGCCGCTTGATCAAGGTCGCCCTTCCAATAGGCTTCGAGGGCTTTTTTCAGTTCGCGATCAGCGCCGATGCGGGGAAAACCGAGGGTGTGGGCCAAGGCCATGGCGTTTAACTCCTGAATAAATGATGGGCCTATTGTCGACAGCCTGGCCATCATGAGACAAACTCAACCTTTTCGTGTTCATCACAAAATTTATTCATGGAGGCCACGGTGCTCGAAATCCGTCACCTGAAGACCCTGCACGCCCTGCGTGAAGCCGATAGCCTGGTCGAAGCCGCCGAACGCCTGCACCTGACCCAGTCGGCCCTGTCCCACCAGTTCAAGGAGCTGGAAGAGCGCATGGGCATGCCGTTGTTCGTGCGCAAGACCAAGCCGGTGCGCTTCACCAGCGCCGGCCTGCGCCTGCTGCAACTGGCCGACGCCACCCTGCCGCTGTTGCGCGGGGCCGAGCGCGACATCGCCCGGTTGGCCGGTGGCACCGCCGGCCGCCTGCACATGGCGATCGAATGCCACAGCTGTTTCCAATGGCTGATGCCGACCATCGACCAGTTCCGCGATGCCTGGCCGGAAGTCGAACTGGACCTGGCCTCGGGCTTTTCCTTCGCCCCGCTGCCGGCCCTGGCCCGTGGCGACCTCGACCTGGTGGTGACCTCCGACCCGCTGGAACTGGCCGGGATCACCTACGTACCGCTGTTCACCTACGAAGCCATGCTCGCCGTGGCCAACCAGCATCGCCTGGCGAGCAAGCCCTACATCGTGCCCGAGGACCTGCTCAGCGAAACCCTGATCACCTACCCGGTGGAACGGGATCGGCTGGACATCTTCACCCGCTTCCTAGAGCCGGCCGACATCGAGCCGGCTCAGGTCCGGACTTCGGAGCTGACGGTGATGATGATGCAATTGGTGGCCAGCGGCCGTGGCGTGTGCGGCATGCCCCACTGGGCCCTGCATGAGTACAGCTCACGGGGTTATGTGAAGGCCAAGCGGCTGGGAGAAAAGGGCCTGTTCGCCACGCTGTACGCCGGCATCCGCGCCGACATGCTGGATGCGCCGTACATGCGCGACTTCCTGCTGACGGCCAAGGACACCTCGTTTTCCACCCTGGATGGGGTCAGTGTGGTTAGGTGAGCGGCGAGCTTCAAGCTTCAAGCTCGCAGCTCATAGCTCGCAGCTACCCCTAAACCATCCGCTTGGGTTCAGACAGCAGGCGTACCGCCAGGGCCGCCAGGACGAAACCCATGAAATAGCGCTGCACTGCCAGCCAGGTCGGGTTGTTGACGAACCAGCTGGCGATGCCCGCGGCGAACAGCGCGATCAGCAGGTTGACGGTAAAGCTGACGCTGATCTGGGTCAGGCCCAGGGCAATACTCTGGAAGAAAATCGAGCCGTGCTCAGGGTTGATGAACTGCGGAAATACCGAGAGGTAGAACACCGCGATCTTCGGGTTCAGGGCACTGGTGAGAAAGCCCATCAGCATCAGTTTGCGTGAAGAGTCCGGCGCCAGCTGCTGCGCCTCGAACGGCGAGCGGGCGCCGGGCTTGATCGCTTGCCAGGCCATCCACAACAAGTACAAGGCCCCCGCCCACTTCAGCACCTCATAGGCCATCGGCACCGCCAGGAACACCGCCGTCAAGCCGGCCGCCGCCGCGAACAGGTGCACAAAAAAACCCGCCACCACACCCACCAGCGAGATCACCCCGGCCTTGCGCCCCTGGCAGATCGAACGGGAAATCAGGTAGATCATGTTCGGCCCCGGTGTCAGCACCAGGAGCAAGGACGCCGCGGCGAAAATCAGCAGGTCTTGGAGGGTAATCATCAGGCAGTCCTTGTCAGTGATGGGTCAGGCCGGAGCCTTCAGTGAATGGCGATAAAACGGCAGGATCAGGTCCCGTGTCAATGGCGCCAGCGACACATCCGGCTCCACCTGCGGATCGATCCACAGCACTTCTTCGATTTCCGCCGCCGGGCAAACGTCCTGGCGGATCTGCAGCAGGAAGATTTCAGCCGCGACCACAAAGCCCGGCTCATTCGCCGCCGGCGCGCAGAACGGTCCCAGGTAACGGGCCTGAGCCGTGTCGATGCGCAACCCCAACTCCTCTTCCAGCTCGCGGGCCAGGGCCTGCACCGGCTGCTCATGGGCTTCGATCTTGCCGCCCGGCTGCATGAACGCAGTGGTGCCACGCTTGCGGACCAGCAAGGTGCGGCCATCGGGGCCAATCAACAGTGCAGCGGCGATGCGGATAACAGGGGGCTCAACACAAACGGAATCGGTCATGGACACTCAGCGGCCTTGGCGCAAAGAGCCCAAGGATCCCACGGGCGCCGGGGGTGCGTCACGCCCCACCGATTGCCCCTGCCGCCTGTCTGGGCCAGTATGTTCGGCAACTTCAGGCTGTGAGCCGACCGGGAACGCTGAATGAATCACTCGCTGCAGGATATCGCCTGGCACCGCTCCATCGGGCAGTTGATCGATGCCCTCGACAAACCCAATTTCTGGACCCAACTGGTGCGCCTGCTGGACCAGTACCTGAGCTTCGACAGTTGGGTGGTGGTGCTGTACGACGGGGAGCAGCGGCCCCAGGTGTTCGGCGAATGCCCGAGTGCGGACGGTAGCCCCGACCCACTGTTCCAGGACTACCTGATGGGCCTGTTCCTGCTGGACCCGTTCTACATCGCCAGCCGCGAGCAGGCGCGTACCGGCCTCTATCGCCTGTCCGAAGTGGCGCCCGAGCACTTCGAACTGACCGAGTACTACCAGCGCTACTTTCGCCTGAACGTGGTGGCCGATGAAATCCAGTTCAATTGCCAGCTCGAGGGCGAGCGCACCCTGTGCCTGTCGCTGGGCAGCCAGCAACGTTTCAGCAGCGAGCAGATCGCCCTGCTGTCGCTGATCCAGCCGTGGGTCCTGAGCCTGCTGCGCCAACGCCTGCCCTATGAGAGCGAGGTGCCCGCCAGGCCTGAGCCGCCGATTCAGCACACTGACTGGCGCGTGCGCCTGGAAGCGTCGCTGCAACAGATCAAAGGCGCGCAATTGACCGCCCGCGAGCTGGATGTCGGGCGCTGGATGCTCAGCGGTTGCTCCAGCAAGGAAATCGCCCGTAAGCTGGAAATCTCTGCCGAAACCGTGAAAGTCCATAAGAAACACATCTACAGCAAGCTGGGGATCAAATCCCAGTCCGAGCTGTTTTCGATATTTCTGCAGGCACAAGGAAATCCCGAGCTGTAGCAGCTGTCGAGCAGCGCGACAGCTGCTACAGAAAACTGTGCCGAACTTGATGAGTCCGAACCCAAGGAACCCGTATGAGCCTGTCACTCCTGAGCCGCTACGCCTTCTTTGCCCTGTGTGTCATCTTCACCCTCGCCAGCCTGCCATTCCTACAGTATGAGTGGGTCTGGCCGCTGACCATCGTCACCGGCCTGCTGAGCCTGCTGGGCATCTTCGACCTGCTGCAAAGCCCCCATGCGGTGCGCCGCAACTACCCGATCCTGGGCAATATCCGTTACCTGGTGGAAGGCATCCGCCCGGAAATCCGCCAGTACCTGCTGGAATCCGACAGCGACGCCCTGCCCTTTTCCCGGGCCCAACGCTCACTGGTCTATTCGCGCGCCAAGAATGAAAGCGCCGACAAACCCTTCGGCACCCTGATCGATGTCTACCAATCAGGGTTCGAATTCATCGGCCACTCGATGCGCCCAGCCCCGGTGACCGACCCCAGCAGTTTCCGGGTGATCGTTGGCGGCCCGCAGTGCAGCCAGCCGTACTCGGCCTCGGTGTTCAACATCTCGGCCATGAGCTTCGGCTCCCTCAGCGCCAACGCCATCCGCGCCCTGAACCAGGGCGCGAAACTGGGCAACTTCGCCCACGACACGGGCGAAGGCAGCATCAGCCCCTATCACCGTGAACACGGCGGCGACCTGACCTGGGAACTGGGCAGCGGCTACTTCGGCTGCCGCACGGCCGATGGCCGCTTCGACCCGGAGCGCTTCGCCACCCAGGCCCAAAACCCGCAAGTGCGGATGATCGAAATCAAGATGAGCCAGGGCGCGAAGCCGGGCCATGGCGGGATTCTGCCCAAGCACAAGGTGACCCGGGAAATTGCCGACACCCGTGGCGTGCCCATGGGCGAAGACTGCGTCTCGCCGTCGCGCCACAGTGCGTTTTCCACGCCGATTGAAATGATGCACTTCATCCAGCAATTGCGTGAGCTGTCGGGCGGTAAACCGGTGGGCTTCAAGTTCTGCCTGGGCCACCCCTGGGAATTCATGGGCATTGCCAAGGCGATGCTGGAAACCGGCATCCTCCCGGACTTCATCGTGGTCGACGGCAAGGAAGGCGGCACCGGTGCCGCGCCCGTGGAGTTCACCGACCACATTGGCGTACCGATGCGCGAGGGCCTGCTGTTCGTGCACAACACCCTGGTGGGCCTGAACCTGCGGGACAAGATCAAGCTGGGCGCCAGCGGCAAGATCGTCAGCGCCTTCGACATCGCCAGCGTACTGGCCATCGGTGCCGACTGGGCCAATTCGGCCCGCGGCTTCATGTTCGCCATCGGCTGTATCCAGTCGCAGTCGTGCCACACCAACAAATGCCCGACCGGCGTCGCCACCCAGGACAGCTTGCGCCAGCGCGCCCTGGTGGTGCCGGACAAGGCCCAGCGGGTGTTCAACTTCCACCGCAGCACCCTCAAGGCCCTGGCGGAAATGCTCGCCGCCGCCGGCCTCGAACACCCCTCCCAGTTGTCAGCCAAACACCTGGTACGGCGCATGTCGGCCACCGAGATCAAGCTGTTCTCCCAGCTGCACGTGTTCCTCAAGCCCGGTGAACTGCTGACCGGTGAAGTGAACGGCGAGTTCTATTCACGGATGTGGCAAATGGCTCGGGCCGACAGCTTCGAAGCCAATGACGTGGCGGCCTGACATTACCCCCTGCCCGTCGGCACGGACGACGGGCCTACCCCCAAGGAAGAACCCATGCTCAAAGTGATTGCCCAGGATTTCATCCAGCCCGAACACATCGACACCGTGCGCCCGTGGTACGCCGAGCTGGTGGAGAAAACCCGCCTGGAACCCGACTGCATCGCCTACGACCTGTTCGTCGACCAACACGACCCGGGGCATTTTGTCTTCGTCGAACAATGGCCGAACCAGGCTGCGCTGGACGCCCATTGCCAATCCGAACACTTCCGCCGGCTGGTGCCGCAGATCAACCAGTACCAGGCCCGGGAGTGCGAGGTACTGCTGATGGACGCGTTCTGACACCCCTCACGGCGCGCATCCACTCGCCAACGTAACCAAAAAGGCTTGCCCCAAGCGTACGGCCTGGTTTTTCTGGGTGGAGTATTTCTGTGGGATGCCTTTATGGGAGCGAGCTTGCTCGCGATAGCGCCAGCACATTCAACATCAATGGCGCCTGATCCACCGCCATCGCGAGCAAGCCTTGCGCCTAAAGGTTTGATGGGTATATGCCAGATCTGTGCGTACCCAGAGCCACTGCGGGAGCGGGCTTGCCCGCGATGGGCATAGGTATCTACACAACTGTGGTGCGACGTTGCACCTGTGGAGAGTGAACCTGGCTGGGTCGACCAGGATGTTGGATTAGTCCGAGTACATATCCATTCTTGCGGTAACGGCCACCTATGGTTCCGCTCTTACAGCGGCTCACTTTTGAGAGCGCAAAAGTAAGCAAAACGCTCTTACCCCACCACTCGGCACCTCGCTTGGGCTCGGTGTTCCCTCACTCCGGCTTGAATCCGTGGGCCGCCGCCACGCGCCATCCATGGCGCGGGGCGGCTAACCCGGCGTCCTGCCGGGTTGCCCACGGCTTCAAGCCTGCGTTCGGCCAGCGTGGTTAACGGGGCGCCCAGGATCAAAAGCCAGAGCCAGAGCCAAAGCAAAAGCAAAAGCAAAAGCAAAAGCAAAAGCCAGATCAAAATATGGCTGACTTCGTCAGCGTCTGAGGAAGTAGAAGCTACACCGCGCATGCCCTAGCAATCAGGTCGGCTTTCAGGCCGCCTCGCTTTGTTTTTGATCCTGGGCGCCCCGTTAACCACGCTGGCCGGAGTCCGATATTGATTTGGGGGGTAAACCGGCAGGACGCCGGTTTAGCCGCACTGGGCCAGGGATGGCCCATTGCGGCGGCCCCCCAAATCAATGTCGGAGTACGGGCATGCCGAGCCTAAGCGAGGCACCAAGTGGTGGGGCAAAAAGCGTTTTGCTTACTTTTGTGCTTGTCAAAAGTGAGCCGCTGTAAGAGCGGAACCATAAGTGGCCGTTACCGCAGAAATGGATATGTACCCGGCCTAATCCAACACCCCGGTCGGCCCACTCCCACAGGTCTAGTGACCATACGCAAGATTTGCGGGCAGCCAGGTTTACTGCAGGAGCGAGCCAGGCGGCATGCATACAACACAATGTAAAAAGCCCCGGTCGATTGACCGGGGCTTTCAGGTACAACGCATCAGGCCATCAAGACGCCTGGCTGACCGCACCTTGTGTGGCATTGGTCGGTTGCAGCTTGAACACATAGAACAGCACGGTCAGCAGCACCAGGAACGCCGGGCCGACGTACAGGGCGATGCGGGTTTCCGGGAAGTAGGCCATCAGGCCGACCACCAGCACCAGGAACGCCAGCGCCAGGTAGGAACTGATCGGGTACAGCCACATGCGGTACTTCAGGGCTGCACGCTCGGAGGCGCTCAGGCCGCGACGGAACTTGAGTTGCGCCAGCAGGATCATCACCCAGGTCCAGATTGCGCCGAAGGTGGCGATCGCCGTCACCCAGACGAAGACTTTTTCCGGAACCATGTAGTTCAGCAACACGCCCAGCAACAGCACGAAGATCGACAGCAGCAAGGCCCGACGCGGGACGCCGTTGCTCGAGGTGGTGGCGAAACCGGCAGGTGCCTGACCGTTCTGCGCCAGGCTGTAGAGCATGCGGCCGGTGCTGAAGATGCCGCCGTTGCAGGACGACAGCGCCGCGGTGATCACCACGAAGTTGATGATGCCTGCGGCAGTCTTGATGCCCAGACGCTCGAAGGTCATCACGAACGGACTACCCTGGGTGCCGATTTCGTTCCACGGGTAGATCGACAGGATCACGAACAAGGCACCGACGTAGAACAGCAGAATGCGCCAGAACACCGAGCCGATGGCATTAGGGATGGTCTTCTGCGGGTTCTTCGCTTCACCGGCGGTCAGGCCGATCATCTCGACGCCCAGGTAGGCGAACATCACCATCTGCAGGGACATCAGCACGCCTTGCACGCCGTTGGGCATGAAGCCGCCATGGGTCCACAGGTTGGAAATGCCCAGGGCCACGCCATCGTTGCCGAAGCCGAAGGCAATCACACCGATGCCGCCGACTACCATCGCGATGATGGTGACGATCTTGATCAGGGCGAACCAGAACTCGAACTCACCGAATGCCTTGACCGCGATCAGGTTGATCGAGCCCATGCTGATCAGTGCGGCGAGCGCCCAGATCCAGCGCGGCACATCCGGGAACCAGACGCCCATGTACACCGCCACCGCGGTAATTTCCGCCACGCAGGTCACCAGCCACAGGAACCAGTAGTTCCAGCCAGTGAGAAAACCTGCCAACGGGCCCAGGTAGTCTTGCGCGTAACGGCTGAACGAGCCCGCCACGGGGTTGTGCACGGCCATCTCACCGAGGGCGCGCATGATCACCAGGATCGCCAGACCGCCGATGATGTAGGACAGCATGATTGCCGGGCCGGCCATTTCAATGGCCTTGGCCGAACCCAGGAACAGACCGACACCGATACAGGCGCCGAGCGCCATCAAGCGAATATGCCGTTCGCCGAGTTCGCGTTTAAGCGGGCCGCCCTGAGCGGTCTCGCCGTGGGGCTGGTGATTGCCGACTGGCATAGGGGTACAACCTCGTCTTGTTATTGGATATGACCACCGAGTGTCGAAGCACAGACCGATAAGCCGATACTTCCTGAAACCGGATCCACTTCGTGGGTGGGCCCGTCTTGTAGGACAAAACCTGCAAGATCAGCGGGGCGCGCAGTATAAAAAGCTTATCGCAGTTATTTTCACTCTATAAACGACAAAATTCAGATGGAACTCTCGACAAAAGCCCCATCTGCAGAGGTGTATCACCTGGATTTCGCGCATTCACTGAGCTGAAAAGCGGCGCGGAGTATTGCACAGCGATGGTGCAACGTCATGCCCCTACCTAGGCCGTATTTACCGGTTTGAAGGCTCTAGTGCGAGGATTCCAGCGGTTCGCCGACGACCGGTAGGTGCTGCGCACCACGCGCTGCGATTGTGCTCATACAAATTTTTCACCCCGCGCAACCAGCGTCTAAGCTTCAGACAAGTCCGATCAATCTGCGTGAATGGATCAGTCGACTATGGGCGCTTTGTGGCAAACCGACTCGAGTAAACCTGTGGTGCCAACTGACAGCGTGGAAGAAGCGCCTTTACCGAAAAAAAGCCGTCGCCGCTATGCCTGGCGTTCGTTCTGGCTATTGCTGGTGATCATCCTGATCGTGCTCGCCTTTGCCATTGAAAAAGAGGTGCGCACCTCGCGACTCCAGGCACGGGAGTTCAGCCGCTTCGCGGCGTCCTTGAGCTACTCGATGCACCCGGGGCCCAGCGATTCGATTTTCTACCCGGGCGCCGGGCCTTTCGACAAACGCCTGGGCTACAGCGCCCTGGGGGAATTTTTGCCGCGCTTGCTCAAGCGCGATTATGTGATCGCCGCGCAAACCCGCTTCTCGCCCAAGCTGCTCGAATACAGCAAGAACGGTTTTTTTGTGCCCTACGCCGAGAAAATCCAGGCCGGCCTGTCGATCACCGATTGCACCGGCACCGCGCTCTATCAGTTCAAATACCCACAGCAGCTGTATTCGAGCTTCGCGTCGATTCCGCCACTGGTCACCCATAGCCTGCTGTTCATCGAAAACCGTGACCTGCTCGACCCCAAGGAACCCAAGGCCAACCCCGCCGTCGACTGGCCGCGTTTCGCCAAGGCGGCCTGGTCGCAAGTGGCCAAGATGCTCCACTTGCCCGGACAGACCGCCGGCGGCAGTACCCTGGCCACCCAACTGGAGAAGTACCGCCACTCGCCGGATGGCCTGACCGTCTCCGGTGGCGAAAAGATTCGGCAGATGATTTCCGCCAGCGTGCGCGCCTATCAGGACGGCCCGCAGACCCTCGAGGCCCGGCAGAACATCGTGCGTGACTACCTCAACAGCGTGCCGCTGTCGGCCGTCCCTGGCCATGGCGAAGTCCATGGCATGGCCGAGGGCTTGCGCGTGTGGTACGGCGCCGACTTCACCCAGGTCAACCAGGCCCTGGCCAGCGAGGCCAGCGACCCGCAAAGCCTGGCCCAACGCGGCCTGGCCCTGCGCCAGGTGCTCTCGTTGATGATTGCCCAGCGTCGGCCGTCGTATTACCTGACCAAGGGCCAGGCCGACCTGGCCGATCTCACTGACAGCCATATCCGCCTGCTGGCACAGAACGCCGTGCTCGACCCGGCCCTGACCGCCGCGGCACTCGCCAGCAAAATCACCTACCGCGACTGGGTGCAACAACCGACCATCCAGCCGATTGAAACCAACAAAGGCATCAGCGTTGCGCGCAGTCGCCTGGCTTCGATGCTCAACCGCCCGCTGTATGACCTGGACCGTCTCGACCTGTCCGCCACCAGCACCTTGCAGGGCGACCTGCAGACCCAGGCCAGCGACTACCTCAAGCGCCTCGCCGACCCGACGTTTGCCGCCGAAATCGGCCTGCTCGGCGAGCGCCTGCTGACGCCCACCACCACCGCGCAGGTGCGCTACAGCTTCACCTTGCTGGAGTTGACCCCCGACGGCTCGCGAGTGCGGGTACAAACCGACAGCACCGACCAACCGTTCGACATCAACGAAGGCAGCAAACTGGAACTGGGCTCCACCGCCAAGCTGCGGGTGCTGACCACCTACCTGCAAATCATCGCGGAGCTGCACGACCGTTACGTCAGCCAGACCCCAGCCGAACTGAAAAAAGTCGAAGTCGCCGACCAGGATCGGCTGACCCGCTGGGCCGTCGACTACCTGATTCAGAACAGCGACCGCAGCCTGGCGAAAATGCTCGGCGCGGCCCTGGACCGCAAATACTCGGCGAGCCCCGGCGAAGCCTTTTTCACCGGCGGCGGACTGCACACCTTCAACAACTTCCGCAAAGAGGACAACGGCCGCCTGCCGACCTTGCGCGACTCCCTGCGCGAGTCAATCAACCTGCCGTTCATTCGCCTGATGCGCGACCTGGTGCGCTACACCACCTATTCCGGGCCGGACAACAGCGGCCAGTTGCTCAAGGATGACGTCAACCCGCGACGCCAGGAGTACCTGGCTCAGTTCGCCGACCGCGAAGGCACTTCGTTCCTGCTGAAGTTCTGGAAGAAGTACCAGAAAAAAGACACCCAGGCCCGTCTCGACACCTTCCTGGACAGCATGCACCCCACGGCAATCCGCCTGGCTGCGGTGCACCGCTACTTGCTGCCCGAAGCCTCCCAGGAAAACTTCAACAGCTTCGTGCGCTCGCACCTGAAAACCCTCAAGACCAAGGAAAAACTCACCGACGAACGCCTGGAGCGCCTCTACGCCAGCTACGGCCCCGGCGCCTACGACCTGCCCGACCAGGGCTTCATCGCCAAGGTCCACCCGCTGGACCTGTGGCTGATCGGCTACCTGCTCAATAACCCCGACGCCAAATTCAGCCAGATCGTCAAGGCCAGCCAGTTCGAGCGTCAGGAGGTCTACAGCTGGCTGTTCAAGAGCCGGCACAAGAGCGCCCGCGACAGCCGCATCCGCACCATGCTGGAAATCGAAGCCTTCCTCGACATTCACCAGCGCTGGCAAAAAGTCGGTTACCCCTTCGACCACCTGGTGCCGTCCCTGGCCACCGCCATCGGCAGTTCCGGCGACCGCCCTGCAGCCCTGGCGGAACTGGTCGGCACCATCCTCAACGACGGTGTGCGCATGCCGACCCTGCGCATCGACAGCCTGCATTTCGCCGCCGACACCCCCTACGAGACGCGCCTGATCAACGACCCCGACGCCGGCAAGCGGGTGATGCCCTCGGAAGTGGCCACCGCCCTGCGCGAAGCGCTGTCACAGGTGGTCGATGCCGGTACCGCAAAACGTGTGGCCGGCAGCTTCAAACTGGCCGATGGCACGCCACTGGCCATGGGCGGCAAGACCGGTACCGGCGACAACCGCATCGAAGCCATCGGTTCGGGCGGACGCATTCTCAGCTCCAAGGCGATCAACCGCACCGCGACCTTCGTGTTCTACATTGGCGACCATCACTTCGGCACCCTGACCGCCTTCGTGCCGGGAGCCTCCGCCCAAGGCTTCAAGTTCACCTCGGCCTTGCCGGTGCAAGTGCTCAAGGGCATGGCGCCGATCCTGACGCCCTACCTGCAACCGGGCAGCAACACCTTGTGCCAGGCACCCGTGGCCAGTGCGGCGCGATAACCGCAGATCGAACGGCATTCAAGTGTCGGTAACTATATGTTTTTCACTCTTTGATATTAAATGTATCAACTAACAGACTGGCAACAATCCAGTCTGTATTTGAACTTTTTTTCACCTATCCCTTTACTTAGTCTGATATTTCAACATTCAGTAATCGGATAAAAAACATGCCCATCATTGCGCCGATGCCATTCGAGCCAGGCCTGACTGCGCTCGCCTTGAATACCAACAGCAAACACCATGAGTTTATTAAAAAGGCCATTCCCGCCTGGTTGAAAGAAACCTCTCCCCGCAGAGTCAGCGAACTAAAAAACGTCCCACTGCGCATCCCGGAGTGGAACAAGACCGCCCCGGCGTCCGCGCACCAGCACTTGCAACAGGCCATCAAGGGTCACTGGAGCAACCTGAATGCCTTGGACCAGGCACTCAGTGGCCTGCAGGACGTCTACACCTTTGCCGAACCGCTGCTGCAAAAAGCCCTCAAGGAGCGCTATGGTGTCGAAGTCGACGTCCAGCAAACCTGGCTGCGACTCTATGCCCCGGTGGCCACTTCCTGGTGGACCCATGATTTCGCCTCCCCTGTTACCAGCCGAACGACTTCCCTGCTGGACGCGGCGTTGCATAACTTCGCCAGCCACGAACGTTTTACCAGCGACTCCGAGTTCATCACCCGCCCCGATGCCCGTGGGCACTTCCAGATAAAACCGCTTAAATCCAAGATCAGCATTGAACAGTTCAAGTCACTGTGCCGTGAACTGGATATCGGTGCCCAGTATCAACACCACTTGAGCGCCGTGTTATTGCCCACTAAGACCGTGGCCAGCAGCGCCTTGCAGCACAAAGTCATCCTCAGCCAGAAGAGCGCACTGAATGCCGCCGCCCACTTGGCCCTGATGAAAAAAGACATCAGCCAGGACGCTTATGAGGTTGTACAAGGCATTCTCGAAAGACGCAGGAACCTGAAATGGCATGGCACAGACGTCAGGTACTGCAACCTGGCAATGATGGATACCGCCCTGACCGGGATTACCCTGATTGTTTGTGGGGCATCGAGCAGCGCTGAGCCGCAACGGTTGATTGCCTACATCCCCCACGACCCGGAACACCCTCTCAAGGAGTACGCCTCGTCGATCGAATTCATGACCGAGTTGACGCGCCAACTGCGAGACAGCCAGGTGCCACAAACATCCGCCTCGACCGGCTCGCCAGTGACCCAGAGCTATCAGCAGTTCTTCAGCCAGTTCGTGGCGCACGAGCAACGCGGGTACTTTTTTTCCCGGTTGAATGAACGCTTGAGCAAAGTGACCTGGCGCCCCGCCGCCCCGGGCTCCAATCTCCCCAGCTGGCGCGAAACGCCGGTGGACAAGCCGGACCTGCAGTTCAGCGTATCCAGCATCGAGGAGGATCGCACAGACGCATTCACCGGCGATCTGTGGCGCTACTTCTGCCAGCGCACACTCAACAAGATCCTCAACGATGCCCGGGGCATTGCCATTTCCACCGCGTACGTCGACCGCATGGCGCGGTGGGCCTGGTGGGACAACCTGGAAAAAATGCTCTCGGACATCCTCAACGTCGCCTTGCTGGTCGCGACGCCACTGGCGCCGGGCCTGGGCACGCTGATGTTGGCCTACACCGCCTATCAACTGACCGAAGAAGTGGTCGAAGGGGTGGTCGATCTCGCTGAAGGACACCTGGCCGAAGCCGGTGAGCAGATCATCGGTGTGCTGGAAAACGTGGTGCAGTTGGGTACCTTCGCGGCAGCGGGCGCGGTCGGTACTGTCGCACAGGCAAAGCTCTCGCCATTCTTCGAAGGCCTCAAACCGGTGCAATTGGCAAACGCACAGACGCGTTTGTGGAACCCGGACCTCAAGCCTTACCAATGCGCCGATGTCGTACTTGCGCCGCACGTCCGGCCGGATGCCCAAGGTATTCACCTGCATCAGGGCCGGCGTATTTTGCCCCTGAACAATCAGCATTTCGAAGTGCTGGAAGACGCGGTCACCGGGCAACCACGCATCCGCCATCCGCGACGCGTCGATGCTTACGCACCGACCCTGCGCCACAACAGCCATGGCGCCTGGGTCTGTGAAACGGAAAACCCACGTGAGTGGGAAGGCCCGACCCTGATGCGGCGCCTCGGCCATAGCACCGACGGTTTCAACGATGAACAACTGGAGCAGATTCGTGAGATCAGCGGCACTGAAGAGGGGGAGTTGCGCCGCATGCACGTGGAAAACGCACCACCTCCCCCCCTGCTGAGCGACACCCTGCAGCGCCTCGCAACCACAGCGCCGAGTCCCGCGCCAGCGCCCTCTCCCGAAGTCGCGCGGCTGCTCAAAGACTTCCCCCAACTGCCCGAAAACATTGCCCAAACAATCATCGACAGCGCCACCCCGTCAGAGCGTCGCCAGCTCACACACGACAACCACCTGCCGCTGCGCCTGAAAGCCCAGGCCCGGGAACTGCAATTCGAGACGCAGTCGGTACGGGCTGCCCAAGGCCTGTACCAGGACTCGTTGAGCAGCATCGACACCGAGCGCCTGGTGCTGGGCACACTGCGAATCAACACCGACACCTTCGGCGATCTGCGCATTGAGATCCGTCAGGGTTCCTCCGCCGGCGAGTTGCGTTGCAGTGCCGGGCCAGAGGAGGCGACACAGGTGCGCATCCTGGTCCGTGACGCAGATGCCCGATACCACGTGCGCGACGCCGCGGACCAGCCGCTGCACGCCGCCGATACCTTGCTGGAAGCGATCCTGCAGGCCATGGGCAAGGATCGCCAAGCCGCCCTGGGGTACAAACCGGGCGACAGCGAAGCCTTCCGGCAGTGGCTGCTTGCCAAGACTGCAGCGCCCGGCGAGCGTCGTGTTGCCCTCGCCAGCCCGCCCATTCGTGCGGCTGCCGAACACCAAACCCTGCTGCTGGTGCGCGGCCCAGCGCTCAGCCGGGCCGGCGAGACCTTGCACGAGCGGATCCAGGACCTGCATCCGGACTTCAGCAGCAATGAAGTGGACACGTTCGCCGAGGCCTTGATCGCCCAGGGTGAACCGATGAAGGCCATTGAACAGCTTGAAAACGAGCTGGATCAGTTGCGGGTCATACTCAACCGTTGGGAGTACCAGCAACCCGAAAGCTGGGGGCCTGATACCCAGGGCTTTCGCAACGGTGGCGGCAAACATATCGCCAGGCGCCTGCTCGCGTGTTTCCGGCGCAGCAACACCGACCTGGGCCCGCGTAGCGATCCGGCGCACTACGCCCTCGACCTGTCCCACGAACTGCTGTCCCTGGACCTGCAGACCTGGTGGTCAAAGCGCCCCCCCGAACTGCAACGGTATCTCGACAAAGTCAGCGTGCTGAAACTCGACAACACGCGCTTCAGCGCCGAACCACACGGGCTGCTCAATGCCTTCCCCAACCTTCGCCAACTCAGCGCCAAAGGCTGTGAGCTCAAGCGCATGCCCCACAGTATCGGGAGCCAACGCAAGCTGGAGCACCTGCGCCTGAGCCACAATCAGATCACCCTGGACACCGTCGCCGTCGAACAACTGAAGCTCCTCACCTACCTGGAAGTCCTCAGGCTCGAAGACAATCCGCTGCAACTGTCGCCGGACATTGGCCGCATGCCCCGGCTCAAAGTCGTGGTCCTGAGAAACACCGGGCTCAGTACCTGGCCTACGGGCACGCTGGCCAAAACCCGCCCCCGAGGGTTTCTCCTGGACCTACGGGACAACCCGCTGACGTCGATTCCAGACGTGGTGCCGGGTTCCCCGCAAGCCTGGACCGTGGCCCGCACGCGCCTGAGCATCGGTCAACTGCCGGAGGTGACGGAGGTCGGTTATCAGCAGATCCGGCGCTCGGTGGCGCTGCCACCCGAGCCCAGCCCCATGCCTGGCGCCCTGGCCGACTCGGAGATCAGCTCCCAGTACACCCTTGAACACTGGAGCAACGTGCCCGGCTGGGGCGTTGACCGGGCCAATCTCTGGTCACGCATGATCGATGAACCACAGGCCGAACGGTTCATGGCGGTACTGGCCGATACCCAGGACTTCGCCGACTTCCGCGCCGGTGGCGAGTATCGTCATCAATTGCTGGAACGCGTCTGGCGCATGCTCGATGCCGTGCATATCGACACTGACTTGCGCGACACGCTGTTCACCATGGCGATTGCCCCCGTGGACTGCGCCGATGCCGGCGCGCAACTGTTCAACAACATGGGCATCCGGGTGATGGCGTCCGAGGCCCACTCCTACTCCACCGACCCCGCGCAGCTGGAAAACAAACTGGTGAACCTGGCCAGGGGCGCGGCACACCTGGACCTGGTGAACGACATTGCCCGCGCCGACGTCCAGAGCCGAGGCGGCAACCCAGACGAGGTTGAAGTCTACCTGGCCTATCACACGGGTCTGGCCGAACGCCTGAATCTGCCCTGGCAATCCGCTGGCATGCTCTACCGTCCGGTGTCCGGGGTTACCGATGCCATGATCGATCAAGCCTATAGCACGGTGCAGGCCCTCAGCGAAGGCGACGGACTGGTGAACAAAATGCTTGAGCAGGACTTTTGGCAGGCCTATCTGGAGGAACGTTATCCGGTTCGCCTGGAAGCGAACAAACGACGCTATCAGCGCCTGTCCGATCGACTGGAGACCTTGCGCACCACCCAGCACGAATGGTTCGAGGCGACAACGGATAGCTCGCGAGCCGAACTGCGCAGCCAGCTCGGGGAGCTGATGAACGACTTGCCCGCACAGCCCACCGTGGTACTGGCCGAGCGCCCCATCAGCGAAGCAGACTTCGACAGGATGCTGGTCGATCTGGGCGAGGAAGAGAAACAATTGTCCAGGCGCCTAACGCGCGACGCCATGCGGCGCGCCGGCCTGTAACCCGCCGGGATCATGCAGCCTGACGGTGTCCCGCGTCAGGCTGCATGATCTGGTTGATGTAACACCGCACCGTCTGGATGCGCAGCATGCCGGCGGTTCAAGGTGCTGCCGCATTAAAGATCAGATTGACGCTACCGTAGTAGGTCCCGGGCTGGTAGCCACCCACCGGCACCCTCGGCACGATCTCCAAGGCATAACGCCCCCCAGCCATGGCCTCTGCGGCAGACACGACTTCCCGTGGTTGCGGGTCGTGATTCAACTCCCTGCCGTTAAAACTGACTCGCAAGTAGATGTTCTGCTCAGCACGCCCGTTGGACAGATAGGGCTCCGCCTCCAGCCTCGCCTCGATCGCACTGGTGTCGTGCTTGACGTCGAAGTTCTTGCGCAGGCCCCCCAGCGTCGATGTGTTGATGTTCCACGGCAGGGTCTGTTGCAGATGAATCCAGTTCGATTCGGCCGGTATCACGTAGAAGCCCAGGGTCGGAATATCCACCGACACCTCGAACGTATGCTCCTCCCGCGCGGCGAAAGCCTGGGCACTCATCAGCGCCATCACGCTCCACACAAAGAGGGTCGATTGCTTGATCATGTCAGGTACCTGTTGCGTCAAATAATGCCGCGAGCCAGTCCAGCCGGTTCGCCGCCGACAGACTTACTGGCTGGCGATGCGCATGGTTTTTTTGGCCGCGCCTTCCACCAGATTGAAGCGGTACTCCCTACCGGGTTTCTTCTCGAACTCAAAAGTTTTTCCCGCCAGGATGTGGTGTTTGGTGGTTGGCTCACATTCGGTTTCATTCTTCAGCGAGCAGTTGCGAAACTCATCGATCACCACCACGGTATTGCCGTTATTACGCAGCCGGTAAAGGCCGGTAGTGTCATCGATCACACTGTCGAACCGACTGTTGTTCGGCCGAACAAAAAACACCGTGCCAAACCCGGTCATCACGTTGACCCCCGCCGACAGGTTCTCCTTGTAGGCGTCGCGCTCCTCACTCGAGACGGCGAACTCGTCTTCCTTCTCCGGCACCACAGGCACGAAGCGCACACGGAAGTAGCGCTCGGTGTCACGGTCTCCCATGAGCACCAAGCGTGTGCCCTGCATCCCGTTGGCCGGCACGATCAGACGCGCGGGGCTGGCCATCAGGCCATTTCGACTGCTGCCATCAGCCTGTGGCTCGACCGGTATTTCCCGGTGACTGCCATCGGCGTCGTAGATAATTTCCAGGATGCTGACCTTGACGAACGCGGTGCTGTCGCCGCTGTTGAACACGCGCTTGAGGTAGGTGCTCTTGTCACTGTCCAGGTAGTCATACACCGTTCCGACATTGATCTGGGGACCGGCCTGAACCGCCAGAGAAAACCCACTCAAACCCAACAGCAACCAAAGACACTTCATACGCTTGAACCTCATGAGAGTGAGCACAACACAGGCGCGGTCCATCGATAGACGGCCCATCAGATTTCCGAATCCCAGATCACGGTGACACTGCCGGTGTACGGGCTCGCCACGTTGGGTTGCCGAAGCATCCACTCCACTTCCTCCTTGGATACCTCGAAGTGCAGGACACCTGGCGTCCTGTCCACGTAAAAACCCGGTTGGAAAATTTGCGCACCTTCAGGCCCGCTCTTCAGGCGCCGATGCCTGACCGGCTGGCCGGACGGGTCGGTCAAGCCATTGGGCAGGCTGACGAAAACCTGCAACTCCACCTGTCGCCTGCCGAGCGCGTCCTTGATCGTGCAATCGAAAGTGGACCAGGCCTGACATTCGTAATACATCTTGAAACGCGAGGAGGCCGAGATATTGAAGGTCTGGTCACGGAACAACCGCGCCGGTTTGCGCCCCGCCTGCAACCAGCTCTGCCAGCCACCCGCCGGGACCAACGGGACCTTTTCACCACCCGGCGGGATATCGACCTTGAGGGTGTGCTGCACATCGAGCACGAAATTCAGGGTCAGGTCAGGGTCGTTCGGGACCATGATGTCGCCGAAGTCGAAATCACCACCAGGGCCGAGACGATAGTTCAGACTCCCCGTGTAGAGCCCTGAGGACATTTTCAGCGGGTCAGGCGTACGCAGCTCGTAGGCGAAGTCCAGATAGCCATACGACATGGCCGGAATCTGAAAGTTGGCTACTTTGACGCAGGCGCTTTCACCTCGGGCCATCCAGAAAAAAGCGTACGTGTTGTCCCCATAAAACCCCATGCCGGTGGTGACACAGGGATGGGGGGCATTCACCCAGCTCGAGCCTTTCCATAAGGCTCGGTGCCCATCTCCCGCGTTCGTGAGCCCTGTCAGCTTAGCGGCCGAATCACTCAACACATAATTGGAACCCACACCGGAAATACGTACTTCAACTGTTTGGACATCCCCCGTATCTTCATTCGTGATCGTCAATGGGCGCCACTGCGCCGGCACCTTGAACATCGCACTGTTGCGCGGGCTACCATCGGCTGGGATGGCCTTGTTCGAATCAAGACGCGTCAGCAACCGGATACTGAAGGTATTGCTGTTGCGACAGATATCGGGGTAGTACTCACAGTAGCCACTGGAGGGCGTCTTATTGAGAAACTCGTTACGTTGCGGATTGGCCGAGTCGGGGGTGAACAACGCCCTGATCTCTTGGGTCACCGCGCCTGCCGCGGGAGCCGCGAACATCGTCAGTAACCCAAGCCATTGACCACATTGCTGCCATTGCGGCACATAATTCTTGAGAAACATCAGAACTCTCCTTAAAAGGTACGTAGCCGCGCCATTCAACCGGCCTCTTGCCGAATGATTGAGACGTCCGCCAACGTGTCCGGCGAGCAACGCAAATCACCGATCATCAGCACATTGTTTTCACGGCGGTGTTTGTCGACATCGAGACGGAACTGACAGAGCAACTGGTCGGCATAACGCACCTCCAGGGTCGGTGAGCCGGCATTCATTTCCATCGAGAAAAAGCCATCGACTTCGCTGACGCCACGGCTGGCGTGGTTGATCACGTGGTGGCCCTTGAGCGGCCGCCCCATGGGGTCGAGCAAGCGCCCGAGTACGGTGAGGGTTTTCATCACCCGCAGCTTGCGGTACTCCACGCCGCCCTTGTTCAGGTGATAGCGGGTGCGCGCCGGTTCGATGCTGGCCGCGGGCACGTGATTGCCTTCGAAGTCGAAGCTCACCGAGCTGTTCCGATAAGCCGTCAGCGGTATGAAGTTGCGACCCGGTCGCAAGGCCGCGCTGCCACCGCTCAGGTCGTCGGCACGCAGGGCGATCCCGTCGATATCGGACTCGACGTCGACAATCATCCCGGCGCCCCGCCCTTGATTCTGGCTGGTCAGGGCCATGCGTTGCGCCCCCACCACCAGGGTGCTGTCGAGGTTCACGCCACCGGTGATTTTTTCGCTGAACGATGAGCGTTGGATAAACCCGTCGCCGTTGACGGCGTCGGAGCTGAAGCTCGCCAGGCTCGACAAGCCGACGCCATAGGTATCGGTGAGCGCAGTCACCGAGACGCTCTGCAAGACGTGGTCCTGCAGGTCTTTGCGGTAGCCGAACGAGGCATTGTTGTCGCGGCTGCCATCACGGGCCGTGCGGCTGCCGATGCTGCCGGAAATCTGCTGCCCCGGCCCACCGAGCGCCACGTTGACGCTCAGGTCGACCCCGCGATTACGTGCGTCGCCGCTGCTGTAGCTGCCGGGGCGATCGAACAGCGACAGCCGCCAGTTCGCATCGCTGCCAAACAATTCGGTGCGTTGCGTCCAGCCCAGGTCGACCCCCACGCCTTCAACGTTCCCCTCGCTGTGGGAGACCCGCGCATTGAGCGAGTTTTTGCGACTGATCCGATGATTGAGCGCCAGCGATGAGTTGCTGGCCTCGCCGGTAAACACGTTGCGTTGGCGCACGCGAGTGCCGTCGGGCAGGGTTTCGTAAGTGTTGGTGGTGTCGAGCCAACTGCGGTTGTGGCTGATCACCAGGCTGCCAGAGCCGTAGTTGTACAGCCCTTGCAGGTCAGCACCGGTGCCGTGATCTTCGGTCTGGTAGAGGTTGGCGTAGAGACTGGTGCTATCGCCCAGGCTCCAATCGATGGAGCTGCCGTACTGCAGCTTTTCCTGCACCTGGCGGGCCGAAAGCCCGAGAATCACCCGTGGGTGCAGCAGGTAGTTGATTGATGCGCCCGCGGTGAGATCGCCGCTGCCCTGCTCATCCCAGTTGCTCAGCAGTTTGCTTTCCTGCCCGGCAAACACGTTGTAACGCCAGCGGTCCTCGTGGTTGCGCCAGTTGTTGGGCTTGTAGATCAGCTCCTGGGTGGTCGAGGTGATTTGCCCGTCTTCGATCAAGCGCACCTCCACCTCGTAGATGCCACCTGGCAGCGGACGCGTGTCGAGGGTCTGCAAACCGGCCGGCACCGACTGTGTGTTGATCAGCAGGCCCTCGCGATAGATCTCCACGGATGCCTGGCGGTTGGCCGTGACATACACCGGGTACACGCTGGGCTTGGGGCTGTCGATCGCCAGGCTGTCGGAGCTGCCATACATCACGCCCACTGCGGTGTCGGGGCTGGTACCGAAGGAGCGCGGTTCCCGTGTCAGGCCTTCGGAGCTGGGGGTGAAATAGCCCAGGCGCACAAAACTGCCCTGCAGTTCGCGCTGGGTGTAGAGCTCATGCACGGAGTGGTAGGTCTTGTCGTCCGGACCGCCCAGACGCGCCAATTGCATGTTGAAGGCCTGGCTCCAGTTGCCCAGGCTGGCGCTGGCCTCCAGGCCAAAACGTCCGCCCAGGTCTTGATCCTGGCCGCCGTTGAGATTGATTTGGTTACGTACCATCAACCCGCTGCTGCCGCCTTCGGGCTGATCGTAGAAATGTTTGGCTTGGCTATCGCGCTCGGCATTTTCGGTGACGATCGACAGCAAAGAATTTTCCAGGTTGTAGTGCACCGCCAGCATCTGTTCCGGGCATTGGCCCGTGCAGGCGCCCAGCGCCACACCGGACTTCAGGATATCGGCCCAGGTGTCACGCTCACCGGCGCCGAAGCGGCTTTCGCTGGTGTCGGTGAAATCGAGCAAGGTCACTCGGTCATCGCGGGACAACACAATCATCGCCTCGCCCAGCGGTTGTTGATCAAGCTCGACCCGAACCGCCAGCGGCACATCGAAAAAATGTTCTTCGAACTCGGCCGGCAGGCCCTTGGCCTGTGCCAGCAAACTTCGCGGCGTATTATCAACGGAAGCGGGCGCCGCAAATGCACTGCTACATAACAGCAGCGCGAGCGCAGCCGCGATGGGCGTCATCGGGAACATGAACGAGCTCTCTAATTACAAAGAAGTTCAGCACGGCCGACAAACCGCAAAAGTTTGCCGACCGAGGACGTTACCTAAAGAAAGTCAGTAAGCGTTTACCGCCACGACTCACTTAGCTAACGGAAGGCTCAAAAATCACCACCGCGACGCCAGTGTAATCGCCTGCTGTATAGGTACCATCCAAAGCGCTAATCTCTATCGGTGCGCGGTAAGTAACATTGGACTCAGCAACACCGACGACTTCCTGTGACACGGTGTTGAGCTTTCTACCATTGACGGTGACATCGATATCAATACTCTTGCTCCCAGCGGTCTGCACAAGCTTGGGCATATACTCCAGTCTGGCGTGTACCGATCCAGCAGTATGGAGAACATCGAAGGCCCCCACGATAGTTGCCAACTTACCGTTGGTAGTTGAGTTAGGGCTCATATTCTGATCTTTGTTGACCAGATCCGGATCAACTACTTCTGCCTTGAACTCCGGGGACGAAATCGTAGCAACAAGGCTGATGGTGTGGCGTGCCTCAGTGGCAGCAAACGCCATCGAAGAACTCAGAGCCAGAACAGCCAGGGGAGCAGTGAACGCGATTTTCTTGAACATCTTCAGTACCTGTCTTTTAAAAGGGTCGATGCAGTAAAAGCGACAACTGGCTAGTGACCAGCCAAACGCCGAGATGGCGTTTTGTCTCAACTTTCAAAGCCAGCAAATCATCGAACATTTATTTTTAAAAGTAAGCAGGCAAGTTCCGTCTTTGGCGTAGCTGGAGTGCTACCCAAGCGGAAAGAAAAAACAATAAAAATCAAACACTCAGCTCAACAGCCGTCAGACATTAACCACATACAGATTCTCTGGAAATCCCATACAGAGAGAACCAGCAGTGCAACTTCTGTAAGACTAATAGCACTGCCTTAATAAATAAAGGGGCAAACAAGTTAATTAGAGAGTTAGCACTAAAAATACCCGCTAGTGCAATAAGGAAATTGCCGCCTGCGCAGGATCGAGTCGTCACCAGGCGAGCACACGGCGAGCCCGGCAGATTCGCAGGGGGGGGTCGATCAGGGGGGTTGCATACAACCGGCACCGCTGGTCCGGGGTGCTTGCTTTTTCTAAAAGATATATCTTAAGTTATGTCTAAACACGACGAGAGAAAGAAAAATGAGAGACCATCATTCCCACCGCGAACACGCAGACGGTCGCGACGGCTTCGAAAAACGCCCTGGCCCGGGCCGCGAACGCGGTGGCCGTGGGCCCCGGGTATTCGCCCCTGGCGACCTGAAACTGCTGTTGCTGGCGCTGATCGCCGAACAGCCCTGCCACGGCTATGACCTGATCCGCCAGATCGAAAGCATGTTCGATGGCGCCTATAGCCCCAGCCCCGGGGTGATCTACCCGACCCTGACCTTCCTGGAAGAAAGCGAACTGATCCTGGGCGACGCCGACGGCGGAAAAAAACGCTACGCCATCACCGACGCCGGGCGCCAGTCGCTGGGCGAACAGGCGATTGCCCTGGACGGCGTGCGCATGCGCATTGAAGTCAGCAAGCGCTCGCTGCGCGGCCACGACCGCCCGGCCGAGATCCACGAGGCGGTGCATAACCTGCGCCATGCCCTGCAGATGCACCATGGCCGCTGGAGCCCGGAAGAAATCCTGCGGGTCCGCGACCTGCTCAACAACACCGCCAAAGCCATAGTCGATGGCCCGCTGACACCAGCGGCTCAGGAGAACGCGCAATGACTGAAGTGATCACCCAGACCATCCACCGCGTCATGCACGAAATCAAACGCCGCCGCCTGCAGGTACTGCGGGTCGTCGACCTGACGCCGCGCATGCGCCGGATCACCGTCGGCGGGCCAGAGCTGGCCGGGTTCATCAGCCTGGGCACGGATGACCACGTCAAACTGCTGTTCCCACAAAATGCCGAGGAACAGGCGGCCCTGGAAACGCTCGAACTGGGGGCCAATAGCGAACAGGGGCCAAAGCCGGCGATGCGCGACTACACCCCGCGCCGCTATGACCTGGACACCCTGGAGCTGGACATTGATTTCGTCCTGCACGGCGACGGCCCTGCATCGACCTGGGCGGCACAGGCCCAACCCGGCCAATTCCTGCACATTGCCGGGCCGCGCGGCTCGATGGTGGTGCCGGACATTTTCGACAGTTACCTGCTGATCGGCGACGAAACCGCCCTGCCCGCCATTGCTCGTCGCCTGGAAGGGTTGGCGGCCAATCGCCGGGCACTGGTGGTGGTGGAGATCGAGAATGGCGCCGAGCAGCAAGTGCTCGACAGCCCGGCCGAGGTCGAGGTGATCTGGGTCCTGCGTGAAGGTGGCAAGGATCACCTGCTGACCACCGTGCAGCAACTGGTCCTGCCCGAGGGCCAGCTCTACGCCTGGATCGCCACCGAAGCCAAGGCCTCACGGCAGATCCGCCGGGTGCTGCTGGACGACAAGGGTCTGGATCAGCAGTTCGTCAAAGCCGTGGGCTACTGGCAGCTCGATCCCCGCTGAGCCGTTCGCAGCTGTCGAGCCTGCGAGGCTAGGGGCGTGATCCGCGCCAGCGATCCAACCCCAGCACCACCAGCGCCACCACCACAAACCCCAGCAGGATCCCCGAGGCGTTGAGAAACACCTGGGGATAACCAAGCTTTTCCACATCCACAAAGGGATAAGGGTAAATCCCCAGCGAGCGCCCCCGCAGCAGGACATAGGCAAAGTACAGCAGCGGGTAGATTGCCCACAGGCCGATATGCCCCAGGCGCAAGTGGCCCTTGGGCACGCAACGCCACCAATAGAGCACAAACAGCAGCGGCATCACGTCGTGCAGCAACTCATCGGCGATCAACTGCCAACCCTGCGGGTGCCACAGGTGGCGCAGCAACAGACTGTAGGCCAGGCCGACCACGCTTATGCTGACCGCAATGCCGCTGCTGACCCACGGTTGCAACAGAAACGTCCGGCCGCGGGACTCTCGGGTCGTGGCCGCACTGGTCAGCACGGCGGCCACCAGGGTATTGGTCAGTACCGTGAAGTAACTGAAGTAGCTCACCAGGCCGCCCAGCAGACTGGCCTCGACACTCCAGCGTCCATAAAACACCAGGTACAGCTGGATGCTCAGGCCCAGCCAACCGAGTACGGCCGCCAGACGAATGCATTGGCGTTCGACGGGCGAACCTCGCGTCAGCTCGACAGCCATGGACATTCCTTAGAGCGGGCGTTTGGTGCGCATCAACTTCACGTACAGCTTTTCGACCTTCTCGCGGGCCCAGGGGGTCTTGCGCAGGAAAGTCAGGCTCGACTTGATGCTCGGGTCGCTCTTGAAGCAGCGAATATCGATACGCTCGGCCAACCCCGACCATTCGTAGTGTTGAACCAGCGCGTTGAGGATCTGTTCAAGCGTCACGCCATGCAGCGGGTCGGTGGTGTGTTCGGTCATGCCGGGCCTTTGAACCTAATCAGGATGGGAAGGCGCGCACCTTAGCCGAGGGGGACAGCGGGTGGAAGGATTCTGTGCGCTCAGGGGTAAATGTAGGTCACCTGAGCGGCCACGGACGACTGTTACCGAATCCGAAAGGAAGCATGTCGAGAAAAGCACTTTCTCTATTTGTAACAGATCATTATCCTTACGCCCTTAAGCTGAAACGCTTCCGCTGCCGGCCTTTGCTCCTGCCCTGCAGCTCACTCCCTTAGAAAAAGACCCAGAATTTCTTCTTTATGCCTTACTTGCAGATCTTCCGAGACAGCGCTGTCTCAACACCGGCTGCGCGCCGTAAAACCCTGAACCTGATCGGTGGCTTCACCGCCCTGGGTCTTGCCAACTGCGTTCAGGCCGCTGCGGCGTTCGATAGCCAATCGCCGTGGATGCTCGGCGACTGGAACGGCACGCGCACCGAGCTTGCGCAAAAAGGCTACGACTTCAAGCTCGACTACACCGGCGAAATGGGCAGCAACCTGCACGGTGGCTACGACGACGATCGCACTGCGCGCTACAGCGACCAGTTTGGCCTGGGCACTCACCTGGACCTGCAAAAGATCCTCGGCTGGGACGACGCCGAGTTTCAACTGACCATCACCAAGCGCAGCGGCAACAACATCAGCAACGACCGGATCAACGATCCACGGGTCGGCGGCTTCACGTCGGCCCAGGAAGTTTGGGGCCGGGGCCAGACCACACGCCTGACGCAGATGTGGTACCAGCAGAAATTCCTCGACCAGAAACTCGATATCAAGGCCGGTCGGTTCGGCGAAGGCGAAGATTTCAACAGCTTCCCCTGCGACTTCCAGAACCTGGCGTTCTGCGGTTCCCAGGTCGGCAACTGGGCTGGCGGCATCTGGTACAACTGGCCGGTCAGCCAGTGGGCACTGCGGGTCAAGTACCACCTGAGCCCGGAGGTCTACGCCCAGATCGGCGCCTACGAGCAGAACCCGTCCAACCTGGACAAGGACAACGGCTTCAAGCTCAGCGGCAGTGGTACCCAGGGCACCGTGGTCCCGGTGGAGCTGGTGTGGACGCCGAAATCCAACGGCCTGCCGGGTGAATACCGCGCCGGTTACTACTACAGCAGCGCCAAGGCCAGCGACGTCTACAAGGACAGCAATGGCCAGAGCGCCGCCCTCAGCGGCGAGGCTTATCGCAGCTCGTCGAGCAAACATGGGGTGTGGCTGGGCATCCAGCAGCAAGTGAGCAGCGTGGCCAGCGACAACTCGCGCGGCCTGAGCCTGTTCGCCAACGGCACGATGCACGACAAGAAGACCAACGCGATCGACAACTATGTGCAGGCAGGCCTGGTCTACAAAGGCCTGTTCGATGCCCGCGCCAAGGATGACATCGGCTTTGCCATGGCCCGCGTCCACGTCAACCCGGCCTATCGCAAGAATGCCGAGGCCAGCAACCAGGCCCGCGCGGTGTTCGATTACGACAACCCGGCCTACCTGCCACCGCAAGACACCGAATACAGCGCCGAACTCTATTACGGCGTGCACCTGACCAACTGGCTGACCGTGCGCCCGAACCTGCAGTACATCCGCCATCCCGGTGGCGTGAACGAGGTGGATGACGCGCTGATCGGCGGTATCAAGGTGCAGTCGTCGTTCTGACCCGCGCTACAAACCCTGTAGGAGCGAGCCCGCTCGCGATGAACCCGAAAGCTACGCGGGGTGTCAGGCACCCAACGTCATCGTTTACGTCCATCGCGAGCAGGCTCGCTCCTACAGGGATCACCGTTTTTATCTGAACCACGCCCGCGCACGATCCTCATCTACAGTGAACTTGCGCAAGGCTACTTAAAACGTCACGGAGAATCGCACTATGAGCACTGAAGGTGCTTCAAGTCCAAGCCGCCTGATGCCGAGCCTGCTCGGCATCCTGCTGCTGCTAATGGGCCTGGCCTTGCTGGCCGGGGGGATCAAGCTGAGCATGCTTGGCGGCTCGTTGTACTACCTGCTGGCCGGTATCGGCCTGGCGCTGACCGGCATTCTGCTGCTGGCCGGCCGTCGTGCAGCCTTGGGCCTGTATGCACTGGTGCTGTTGGCCAGTACCGCCTGGTCGTTGTGGGAAGTGGGCCTGGACTGGTGGCAACTGGTGCCGCGGCTGTCGCTGTGGTTCGCCCTCGGCATCGTCCTGCTGCTGCCGTGGTTCCGCCGTCCGTTGCTGCGCCAGGGCCCTGCCCCGCTGGGCACCGCAGCCTTGAGCGTGGCCGTGGTCCTGGCCGGCGCCGCGGCCCTGGGCAGCCAATTCACCCACCCGGGCGAAGTGTTCGGCGAACTGGGGCGCGACAGTGCCGACATGACCAGTACAGCACCGACCATGCCTGACGGTGACTGGCAGGCCTATGGCCGCACCGAGTTCGGTGACCGCTACTCGCCGCTCAAGCAGATCACCCCGGACAACGTCGGCACGCTGCAGGAAGCCTGGCGCATCCGCACCGGCGACCTGCCAACCGCTGGCGACCCGGTCGAGCTGACCAACGAAAACACCCCGCTCAAGGTCAACGGCATGCTCTATGCCTGCACCGCCCACAGCAAGGTGTTGGCGCTGGACCCGGACACCGGCAAGGAAATCTGGCGCTTCGACCCGCAGATCAAGAGCCCGGTCGGCTTCAAGGGTTTCGCCCACATGACCTGCCGTGGCGTTTCCTACTATGACGAAAACGCCTACGCAGCCGCTGGCGCGTCTTCGGCCGTGATCTCCGACGCCGGCAAGGCCGTGGCCCAGGCGTGCCCTCGCCGCCTGTACCTGCCGACCGCCGACGCGCGCCTGATTGCCCTGAACGCCGACACCGGCAAGGTCTGCGAAGGCTTCGGCAACCAGGGCGTGGTCGACCTGACCACCGGTATCGGCCCGTTCACCCCGGGCGGCTACTACGCCACCTCGCCAGCCGCCATCACCCGTGACCTGGTGATCATGGGCGGCCACGTTACCGACAACGAGTCGACCAACGAGCCGTCCGGCGTGATCCGCGCCTTCGACGTCCGCGACGGTCACCTGGTGTGGAACTGGGACAGCAACAACCCGGACGCCACCGAGCCATTGCCAGCGGGCGAACACTACAGCCGCAACTCGGCGAACATGTGGTCGCTGGCCAGCGTCGATGAAAAACTCGGCATGGTCTACCTGCCACTGGGCAACCAGACCCCAGACCAATGGGGCGCCGACCGCACCCCGGGCGCCGAGAAATACAGCGCCGGCCTGGTGGCCCTGGACCTGGCCACCGGCAAGGTGCGCTGGAACTACCAGTTCACCCACCACGACCTGTGGGACATGGACGTTGGCAGCCAGCCAACCCTGCTGGACATGAAAACCGCCGACGGCATCAAGCCGGCGCTGATCGCACCGACCAAACAGGGCAGCCTGTACGTGCTGGACCGTCGCGACGGTACGCCGATCGTGCCGATTCGTGAGATCCCGGTTCCGCAAGGCGCGGTACCGGGCGATCGCACCGCACCGACCCAGGCCCGTTCGGACCTCAACCTGCTGGCTCCGGAACTGACCGAAAAAGCCATGTGGGGCGCCAGCCCGTTCGACCAGATGCTGTGCCGCATCCAGTTCAAGGAACTGCGCTACGAAGGCCAATACACCCCACCGTCGGAACAGGGCAGCCTGATCTACCCGGGTAACGTCGGTGTGTTCAACTGGGGCGGCGTGTCGGTCGACCCAGTGCGCCAGATGCTGTTCACCAGCCCGAACTACATGGCCTTCGTCTCGAAAATGGTGCCGCGCGCCCAAGTGGCGGCCGACAGCAAGCGCGAGAGCGAAACCGCGGGTGTGCAACCGAACACCGGCGCGCCGTACGCGGTGATCATGCACCCGTTCATGTCGCCGTTCGGCGTACCCTGCCAGGCGCCGGCCTGGGGCTACGTGGCCGGCATCGACCTGACCACCAGCAAAGTGGTGTGGAAGCGCAAGAACGGCACCAGCCGCGACAGCTCGCCACTGCCCATCGGCCTGCCGATCGGCGTACCAAGCATGGGCGGCTCGATCGTCACTGCCGGCGGCGTCGGCTTCCTCAGCGGCACCCTGGACCAGTACCTGCGCGCCTATGACGTCAACACCGGCAAGGAACTGTGGAAATCCCGCCTGCCAGCCGGCGGCCAGGCCACACCAATGACCTACACCGGCAAGGACGGCCAGCAATACGTCCTGCTCGTCGTAGGCGGCCATGGCTCCCTGGGCACCAAAATGGGCGACTACGTCATCGCCTACAAACTGCCGAAATAAGCTGCATCGGCCGTGAACAAAAGGCGACTACCGCAGGGTAGTCGCCTTTTTTGTGCCTACCCACATCACAAACCGTGTAGCAGCTGCCAAGCCCGCAAGCGGGCGCCCGCTCCTACAAGGGAAATTCGTACACCAGGAAAAGCCAGGCCGGCCGGTAAGCCGCCATCACCCCAACAACGGATCTGCACACAGCCCCCGCAAGTAACAACCCGCTTACCAAACAAACTCCCCCCACCATTGAAACCACCCGCCACCTGCCCCATCTAACTCCCATACTCCATTGCGCAGGTGCCCCATGAGCGACCAGCAAGCATTCCCCGAAGACCCCAGCGAATACGCCGACCCGGAAAACGCCGAACACCCCGAACACCACGCCGCCGGCACAGGCCTGGCCCTGCCCGGGCAGAACCTGCCGGACAAGGTCTACATCATCCCGATCCACAACCGGCCATTCTTCCCCGCGCAAGTCCTGCCGGTGATCGTCAACGAAGAACCCTGGGCCGAGACCCTGGACCTGGTCGCCAAGTCCGAGCACCACTCCCTGGCGCTGTTCTACATGGACACCCCCCAGGAAGACCCACGGCATTTCGACACCAGCGCCCTGCCGCTGTACGGCACCCTGGTCAAGGTCCACCACGCCAGCCGCGAAAACGGCAAGCTGCAGTTCGTCGCCCAGGGCCTGACCCGCGTGCGCATCCGCACCTGGCTCAAGCACCATCGCCCACCGTACCTGGTGGAAGTCGAATACCCGCACCAGCCAAGCGAGCCGACCGACGAGGTCAAGGCCTACGGCATGGCGCTGATCAACGCGATCAAGGAACTGCTGCCGCTCAACCCGCTGTACAGCGAAGAGCTGAAGAACTACCTCAACCGCTTCAGCCCCAACGACCCCTCGCCACTGACCGACTTCGCCGCCGCCCTGACCTCGGCCACCGGTAACGAGTTGCAGGAAGTGCTCGACTGCGTGCCCATGCTCAAGCGCATGGAAAAAGTCCTGCCGATGCTGCGCAAGGAAGTCGAAGTCGCGCGCCTGCAGAAAGAAATTTCCGCGGAAGTGAACCGCAAGATCGGCGAGCACCAGCGCGAGTTTTTCCTCAAGGAACAACTCAAGGTGATCCAGCAGGAGCTGGGGCTGACCAAGGACGATCGCAGCGCCGACGTCGAACAGTTCGAGCAACGCCTGACGGGCAAGGTCCTGCCGCCCCAGGCGCAAAAACGCATCGAAGAGGAAATGAACAAGCTGTCGATCCTGGAGACCGGCTCCCCCGAATACGCCGTGACCCGCAACTACCTGGAGTGGGCGACGGCCGTGCCGTGGGGCGTGTACGGGGAAGACAAGCTCGACCTCAAGCACGCCCGCAAGGTGCTCGACAAACACCACGCCGGCCTCGATGACATCAAGGACCGGATCCTCGAATTCCTCGCGGTCGGCGCCTACAAGGGCGAGATCGCCGGCTCCATCGTGTTGCTGGTGGGCCCGCCGGGCGTGGGCAAGACCAGCGTCGGCAAGTCCATTGCCGAATCCCTGGGGCGGCCGTTCTATCGTTTCAGTGTCGGCGGCATGCGTGACGAAGCCGAGATCAAGGGCCACCGCCGCACCTACATCGGCGCCCTGCCGGGCAAGCTGGTGCAGGCGTTGAAAGACGTCGAAGTGATGAACCCGGTGATCATGCTCGACGAGATCGACAAGATGGGCCAGAGCTACCAGGGCGACCCGGCCTCGGCGTTGCTGGAAACCCTCGATCCGGAACAGAACGTGGAATTCCTCGACCACTACCTGGACCTGCGCCTGGACCTGTCCAAAGTGCTGTTCGTGTGCACCGCCAACACCCTGGATTCAATCCCCGGACCGTTGCTCGACCGCATGGAAGTGATTCGCCTGTCCGGCTATATCACTGAAGAAAAAGTCGCCATCGCCAAGCGCCACCTGTGGCCCAAGCAACTGGACAAGGCCGGCGTGGCGAAAACCAGCCTGTCCATCAGCGACAGCGCGCTCAAGGCCCTGATCGATGGGTATGCCCGCGAAGCCGGGGTGCGCCAGCTGGAGAAACAGCTGGGCAAGCTGGTGCGCAAGGCGGTGGTCAAGCTGATGGACGATCCGCAGCAGGTGATCAAGATCGGCCCCAAGGATCTCGAGGCCTCCCTGGGCATGCCGGTGTTCCGCAATGAGCAGGTGCTGTCGGGCATCGGGGTGATCACCGGTCTTGCCTGGACCAGCATGGGCGGCGCCACCCTGCCGATCGAAGCCACCCGCATCCACACGCTCAACCGGGGCTTCAAGCTCACCGGGCAACTGGGTGACGTGATGAAGGAATCGGCCGAGATCGCCTACAGCTACATCAGCTCGCACCTCAAGCAGTTCGGTGGCGACGCCAAGTTCTTCGACGAAGCGTTCATCCACCTGCACGTACCGGAAGGTGCCACCCCGAAAGACGGTCCGAGTGCCGGTGTGACCATGGCCAGCGCCCTGCTCTCCCTGGCACGCAACCAGGCGCCGAAAAAAGGCGTGGCCATGACCGGTGAACTGACGCTGACCGGGCACGTGCTGCCCATTGGCGGGGTGCGCGAAAAGGTGATTGCCGCACGCCGGCAGAAGATCCACGAACTGATCCTGCCGGAACCCAACCGTGGCAGCTTCGAAGAATTGCCGGACTACCTGAAGGAAGGCATTACCGTGCACTTTGCCAAGCGGTTTGCCGACGTGGCCAAGGTGTTGTTCTGAGGTCTGTGTAGCGCCTGGACGGGCAAGCCCGCTCCCACATCCCTGTGGGAGAGCGGGCTCGCCCGCGATGGCGGCGGCACCGACATCCCTATCCAGGTCTGACGGTCACAATTTGTCTCATCTTCGGTTATGCTCGCCGTTCGTCGCGAATTCCGGAGTGCCTGACTTGATGTCCCCCGCCCGCCTGCTATTGCCCTTGAGCCTTGCCCTGCTGACGGCCTGCGCCTCGCAGCCGAAACAGAACCTGACGGTGGAGCAGCAGAGCCAATGCCCGGTGCAACTGCACACGGGGCAAAACCTGATCCTGACCCTGCCGAGCAACCCGACCACCGGGTATCGCTGGGCGATCCAGGATTCAGCCGGCGGTGTGTTGCGGGCCATCAGCCCCGAGGTCTACACCAACCCGGAAAACAGCGGCCTGGTGGGCAGCGCGGGGCTATCGACCTGGCGCTTCCAGGCGTTCACCAGCGGTAACGGGCGCCTGCGCCTGACCTCACAGCAGCCGTGGGCCCCGGAAGTCGATCCGGTAGACATTTTCGACTGCGCAATCGTGGTGAACTGAACATGGGCTGGCTGATTCTGGCGTTGATGGGAGCTGTCACGTTCCTCTACGGAGTGAGTGTGCATGCCGAGCTGTTGTGCCTGCTGGTCAAGCCGCTGCCGGTACTGGCGCTGTTGGGCTGGCTGCATGATGCACCGCCCAGCGACTATCGGCGCTGGGTCAGCCTGGGCCTGATCTTTTCCCTGCTGGGTGACGTGCTGCTGGCCTGGCCCGGCGACTTGTTCGTGTTCGGCCTCGGCGCGTTCCTGGTGGCCCACCTGGCCTACCTCAAGGCGTACCTGAGCGATTGCCGGCGCCTGGCCCCCGGGCCGTTGCTGCTGGCGCTGCTGGTCGGCGCCCTGCTGCTGGGAATCCTGATTGCCCATGGCCTGGGGCCGTTGCTGATTCCGGTGATCGTCTATGGCACGGCCATCAGCGCCATGCTCTGGCGCGCCCTGGCCCGCCTGGGCACCGACGTGCCGAAACGCTCGGCACTGCTGGCCGCCGGCGGCGCCCTGGCCTTCGTGTTCTCCGACAGCGTGATCGGCATCGACCGTTTTGCCCTGCCCTTCGCGGCCGCGCCCTATGTGATCATCCTCAGTTACTGGCTGGGACAATGGGGCATCGCCGCGTCGGCGTTTCACCAAAGCCACCGCCCGGAACGCGACCTGTAGCAGCTCTCGAGCCCGCGAGGCTGCGTCGACGGCCGCAGGACGTTCGTTCAGGCTGACAATGCCGGGGCTGCTGCGCAACCCAACGCAGCCTGCGGCAGTGGCTACAAGGACGCTGTTTCTTCTGCCAGGGCGCTTTATCAGACAAGGCGCGCATCTGCGCGCCAACTTGGCTAAAATGCCGGCCCTTTCCAATACCGCCGCTGGAACCGCCGTGAGCAAAGAACCCGACCGCCTTTTCGCCCAGCCTTTGGCCCAGGTACCCGACTTCGCCTTTAACGAGGATGTGGTGCGGGTGTTCCCGGACATGATCAAGCGCTCGGTGCCGGGTTACCCGACCATTGTCGAAAACCTCGGCGTGCTCGCGGCGCAGTTTGCCCAGCCGGACAGCGTGCTGTACGACCTGGGGTCATCCCTCGGCGCGGTCACCCAGGCCCTGCGCCGGCATGTGCGCACCGAGGGCTGCCGGGTGATCGCGGTGGACAACTCCGCCGCCATGGTCGAGCGCTGCCGCGAATACCTCAACGGCCAGGACTCGATGTTCCAGGAGCTGCTGCCGGTGGAGGTGATCGAAGGTGACATCCTCGCCCTCGAATTCAAACCGGCCTCGGTGGTGGCGCTGAACTTCACCCTGCAGTTCATCGCCCCCGAACAACGCCTGGCTTTGCTCGGCCGTATCCGTCAGTCGCTGTTGCCCGGCGGGGCGCTGATCCTCTCGGAAAAACTGCGCTTTGCCGATGCCCAGGAGCACCAGTTGCTCGGCGACCTGCACATCGCCTTCAAGCGCGCCAACGGCTACAGCGAACTGGAAATTGCCCAGAAGCGCAGCGCCATCGAAAACGTCATGAAGCCCGACAGCCTCGAAGAACACACCGAACGCCTGCTGGCCGCCGGGTTCTCGAAAGTCGTGCCGTGGTTCCAGTGTCTTAACTTTGCCTCGTTGATTGCCTTGCCATGATTGATCTGTCTCCCCTCGCCCGCCGCCTGGCCGGCACACCGCTGGCCGACTGGGCCAACACCCTGCAAGCGCAACTCGATGTGAAAATGGACAAAGGCCACGGTGACCTGGAGCGCTGGCAAAGCGCGCTGGATGCCTTGCCGAAGATCCAGCCCAGCACGGTCGACCTGCTCAATGGCCTTGCCCTGGACACCGAGTGCGACGACGCCACCCGGGCGCAGATGCGCAGCGCGTTGATGGGCCTGTCGCCGTGGCGCAAGGGCCCGTTCGACCTGTTTGGCGTGCACGTGGACACCGAATGGCGCTCGGACTGGAAATGGTCGCGGGTCGCCCCGCACCTGGACCTTGCGGGCAAACGCATCCTCGATGTCGGCTGCGGCAACGGCTATTACATGTGGCGCATGCTCGGCGCCGGGGCCGACAGCGTGATCGGCGTCGACCCCAACTGGCTGTTCTTCTGCCAGTTCCAGGCGGTGCAGCGCTACCTGTCCGAACCCAATGCCTGGCACCTGCCGTTCCCCTTTGAAGACCTGCCAGCGAACCTGGAAGGCTTCGACACGGTGTTCTCCATGGGCGTGTTCTACCATCGCCGCTCGCCGATCGAGCATTTGCTGGCGCTCAAGGATTGCCTGGTCAAGGGCGGAGAACTGGTGCTCGAAACCCTGGTGATCGAAGGCAACGAGCAGCAGGTGCTGGTGCCGGAAGACCGCTACGCGCAGATGCGCAACGTCTGGTTCCTGCCCTCGGTACCGGCGCTGATGCTGTGGCTGCGCCGCGCCGGGTTCAGCGACGTGCGCTGCGTCGATGTCAGCGTGACCACGATCGAGGAACAACGCGCCACCGAGTGGATGAAGTATCAGTCGCTGAGCGACTTCCTCGACCCGGATGACCACAGCAAGACCATCGAAGGGCTGCCAGCGCCAATGCGCGCGGTGATTGTCGCGAAGAAGTAAGCCAATCCCACACAGTTCGTTGTTTTTTAGCTTGTTGGCTTGGCGCGCCGGGCCTTGAAGAACTCACTCAACACCGTCCCGCACTCCTCGGCCAGGACACCACCTTCATACAACACCCGGTGGTTGAGAAAGCCCTGGGTAAAAAACTGCCCCTGGCTCTGCACGATCCCGGCCTTGGGCTCCAGCGCGCCATACACCACCCGCGCAATGCGCGAATGGACGATCAGCCCGGCGCACATGCTGCACGGCTCCAGCGTCACGTAGAGGGTGCTGCCGGGCAGGCGATAGTTGTTCACGGCCTGGGCGGCAGCGCGGATCGCGACCATCTCGGCGTGGGCGCTGGGGTCGCTGCCACTGATCGGGCAGTTGAAGCCGCGCCCGATGATCTCCCCCTCCTGCACCAGCACCGCCCCCACCGGCACCTCGCCGAGGGCGGCACCCTGGGCCGCCAGCAGCAGGGCTTCGCGCATGAAGTGCTGGTCACGGCTGCGGTCGATAATGGCGGTCGGACGAATCTGGCGCATCACTTCACCTCGATCGCGGCCATCAGGCCGGTTTCCATGTGGTCGATCACATGGCAATGGAACATCCACACTCCCGGGTTATCCGCCACCAACGCCACTTGCGCGCGCTCGTTCTTGCCCAGCAGGTAGGTGTCGGTGAAGTACGGGATGACCTTGTGCCGGTTCGAGGCAATGACCTTGAAGCTCATGCCGTGCAGGTGGATCGGGTGCTGGTACTGGGTCATGTTCTTCAATTCGAAAAGGTAGCTTTGGCCTAGCTTGAGCGTAGCAATCGGTCGGTCGGCGCAGGTCTTGTCGGTGATGTCCCAGGCCTGGCCGTTGATCTGCCACAGGCTGGGGGGCTTGCCGTTTTCGACATTGACCGAGACCGAACCGACCCACTCGAAATTGAAGTTGAGCTTCTGCGCAGTGGCCATGTCCGGCTCGGCAACCGGGTTGGCGGGCAGCGCAGGCGGCCACTCACCCGGCGCGTCCGTGTTGGCCACCGACCGCAGGGTGCCCAGGCGCACCGGGCCGTTGCGCAGGGACAACTCGGTGCCTGCCGGCGGGGCCTTGATCGCCAGGCAGATGCGCATGCCCGGGCCCAGCCAGTATTCCTTGCCCAGGGGGCGCGGCTGCACCGGGTTGCCGTCCAGCGCGTAGATCTGCGCTTCGACGCCGGGAATATTGATGCGATAGGTCAGGGTGTTATCGAGGTTGAGCAGGCGTACGCGGGTGATCTGCCCGGCGGGCAAGTCGATGACGGGCAACGGCACACCGTTGATGGTCGACAGGCGCCCCGCCGTACCGCCACGGGCGGCTTCCCGGGGGATGCTGAACTCGACAAAGTTGCCTTGTTCATCGATGTGCCAGTTTTTCAGGCTCAGGGTTTGTTCGTACTTGAACCCGGTGGGCTCGCGCTCCTCGACAATCAACGGTCCCACCAGCCCACGGCCCAGCTCTTCGCTGCTGCTGACATGGGGGTGGTACCAGTAGCTGCCGGCATCCGGCACGCGGAACTTGTAGTCGAAATACTCGCCCGGCAGCACCGGCAGTTGCGAGACGTAGGGCACGCCATCCATCTCCAGCGGCAGGCGGATGCCGTGCCAGTGAATGGTGGTCGCCACCGGCAGGTGGTTGATGAAACGCACCCGCAGCCACTCACCCTGGCGCACCCGCAGTTCGGTCCCTGGCGCCGAAGGGCCAAAGGCCCAGGCCTGGGTCTTGTGCCCGGGCACCAGCTCCACGTCCAGCGGCGCGGCAATCAGTTCGTAATCATGACCCGCGTTGGCGTCCGCCACTTTCCCCAGCCAGTAACGCGATGCACCACCGGCCCCGACGCCAACCACTGCCAGACCGGCCAGACCACCGAGTATTTGTCGACGGGTAAAGGACATGGACTCAACTACCTCACGTATCTGCCGCAGGCCAAGGGCCCGCAAAAGGCGAATACGATACACCCGCAATTGTGAAAGAAACAGCAAAGCGCACGTGACTACGGGACGCAGGGTGGCCAGGTTGGCGGCTACCCATGAGCTCCCTGCGCGGTCAGTTTGCGGCGCTATCGACTTTTCGAACGCCAATGGTTTTGCGCTCACCGGTTGCGCTGACTTCGTACACGCTCATGACCCACGTGTCGGCGATCACGGTTTCAACCAGGTAATTCTTCTTGGCGTGCGGCGTGAATTGCTGCGCAGCAGGCTGCTCCTTGTCGAACGGCGTAGGCATGGGAATACCGTTCAAGGTAAACGATTTGGCCTTGACCTCCCCTTCCACGTAAACGGTTTTGTCAGCCTCGACCAGCTGACTGATGCTGTCGGTACCACCGGCGATTTTCTTCAGATAAGCCGGTATGCGCTTGAAGTAAGCGGAGTCATAAACCCGATCACCCGCGCTCTGAAATCCAGCATTGGCATAGCCGTACGTGTAACTGACAGGATGATCACCCTCGCCGCCTATGGTTCGGAAAGTCATGCTGGCTTGATGGTCATTCATGACCAGTGGAACTACCGGCTCTGAAGTCAAATCACCCGCCTGACGGCTACTGCAGCCGGTCATGACAAGCGCGAAAGTGATTGCTAACGGAAAAGCCAAAGAGGTTTTCATTCGATCCCTGAACAAGCTAGAAGTAGGCCTGAGTAGAGCCACTTGCAGAGCTAAAGTTCCTGGAAGTGCCCCTTCTGCCGATGCGCATAGCTGCCTGGTTCTGCCCCCCCCAGAAAGCCAAAAGCCCGCAATTAAGCGGGCTTCAGGGTGTTTCTTGCTAGAGGGTGCCGGTCAGTGCCGGACGCCCAATCATTCCCACTCAATAGTCGCCGGCGGCTTGCTCGACACGTCGTAGGTGACGCGGGAGATGCCTTCGATTTCATTGATGATGCGGCCGCTGACGGTTTCCAGCAGTTCGTAAGGCAGGTGCGCCCAACGCGCGGTCATGAAGTCGATGGTTTCCACGGCACGCAGGGCCACGACCCAGGCGTAACGACGGCCATCACCGACCACACCGACCGATTTCACCGGCTGGAACACCACGAATGCCTGGCTGACCTTGTGGTACCAGTCGGCTTTGCGCAGTTCTTCGATGAAGATGTGGTCCGCGCGACGCAGCAGGTCGGCGTATTCCTTCTTCACTTCACCCAGGATCCGCACGCCCAGGCCCGGGCCTGGGAATGGGTGACGGTAGACCATGTCGTACGGCAGGCCCAGTTCCAGGCCCAGACGACGGACTTCGTCCTTGAACAGCTCGCGCAGGGGTTCGACCAGCTTGAGGTTCATTTCTTCCGGCAGGCCGCCCACGTTGTGGTGCGACTTGATCACGTGGGCCTTGCCGCTCTTGGCGCCAGCCGACTCGATCACGTCCGGGTAGATGGTGCCCTGGGCCAGGTACTTGATGTTGTCCAGTTTGTTGGACTGGGCATCAAACACGTCGATGAAGGTACGGCCGATGATTTTGCGTTTCTTCTCTGGGTCGCTTTCGCCAGCCAGGTTGTTGAGGAACTGCTCTTCGGCGTTGGCACGGATCACCTTGACGCCCATGTTCTCGGCGAACATGGCCATCACTTGCTCACCTTCGTGCAGACGCAGCAGGCCGTTGTCGACGAAGACGCAGGTCAGTTGGTCGCCGATGGCCTTGTGCAGCAGCGCGGCAACGACGGAAGAGTCGACACCGCCGGACAGGCCCAGCAGCACGTTGTCGGTACCGACCTGGGCACGGATGTTGGCGATGGCGTCTTCGGCGATCTTCGACGGCGTCCACAGGGCTTCGCAACCGCAGATGTCGAGGATGAAGCGCGACAGGATGCGCCCGCCCTGCTTGGTGTGGGTCACTTCCGGGTGGAACTGCACGCCGTAGTAGCCGCGCTCGTCGTTGAACATGCCGGCGATCGGGCAGCTCGGGGTGCTGGCCAGGATGTGGAAGTCTTCCGGCATCTTGGTGACTTTGTCACCGTGGCTCATCCACACGTCGAGGCCGAACAGGCCGTCGGCGTCGATGTGGTCTTCGATGCCGTCGAGCAGGCGGCTCTTGCCGACTACGTCAACGCGGGCATAACCGAACTCACGCAGTTCGGAACCTTCGACCTTGCCACCCAGCTGTTCAGCCATGGTCTGCATGCCGTAGCAGATACCGAAGACCGGCACGCCCAGGTCAAACACCGCTTGCGGGCAGCGCGGGCTGTCGGCGACGTGCACGGACTCGGGGCCGCCGGCGAGGATGACGCCTTTGGGAGCGAACTCGCGAATCGCTTCATCGTCCATGTCGAACGGGTGCAGTTCGCAGTACACGCCGATCTCACGCACGCGGCGGGCGATCAGTTGGGTGTATTGGGAACCGAAGTCGAGGATCAGGATGCGGTGAGCGTGAATGTCGAGGGCCATGATTCAGTCTCGTCTTAGTAATTCAGAAACAGTCTTGATTCAGAAACAACTCGGGGCTGAATAAAACAGCCCCGGTTGCTTGATGATTTGCCTGAAGCCTCAACCTACACGGTAGTTTGGCGCTTCTTTGGTGATCTGCACGTCGTGAACGTGGGACTCGGCCATGCCGGCACCGGTGATCCGCACGAACTCAGGCTTGGTGCGCATTTCTTCGATGTCGGCGCTGCCGGTGTAGCCCATCGAGGAACGCAGACCGCCCATCAACTGGTGAATGATCGCGCTCAGGGTGCCCTTGTACGGGACACGGCCCTCGATGCCTTCCGGAACCAGTTTCTCGGCGCCTGCCGAGGAGTCCTGGAAGTAACGGTCGGAGGAGCCTTGTGCCTGGGACATGGCGCCCAGCGAACCCATGCCGCGATAAGCCTTGTACGAACGGCCCTGGTACAGTTCGATCTCGCCTGGCGCTTCTTCAGTACCGGCGAACATCGAGCCCATCATCACGCAGGAAGCACCGGCCACGATAGCCTTGGACAGGTCACCGGAGAAACGGATGCCACCATCGGCGATCAACGGCACGCCGGTGCCTTCAAGGGCAGCGGCAACATTGGCGATGGCGCTGATTTGCGGCACGCCGACACCCGCGACAATACGGGTGGTGCAGATCGAGCCAGGGCCGATACCGACCTTGACCGCATCCGCGCCTGCTTCGGCCAGGGCCTTGGCAGCGGCGCCGGTGGCGATGTTGCCGCCGATCACCTGGACTTGCGGGAAGTTCTGCTTGACCCAACGCACGCGGTCGATCACGCCTTTGGAGTGACCGTGGGCGGTGTCGACCACCACCACGTCAACGCCGGCGTTGACCAGGGCCGCGACGCGATCACCGGTGTCTTTACCGGTACCGACGGCAGCGCCCACACGCAGACGACCTTGGTCGTCCTTGCTGGCCAGCGGGTAAGCCTTGGCTTTTTCGATGTCGTTGACGGTCATCATGCCTTTGAGGGCAAACTTGTCGTCGACGATCAGCACGCGCTCGATGCGGTGCTTGTGCAGCAGTTCACGCACGTCGTTCTTGTCGGCGCCTTCCTTGACCGTGACCAGGCGCTCTTTAGGCGTCATCACTTCACGGACAGTGGCTTCCATACGGTTTTCGAAACGGACGTCGCGGGAGGTGACGATGCCGACCAGGTCGCCATCGTGCAGCACTGGAACACCGGAGATGTTGTGCAGACCGGTCAGTTCGAGCAGTTCGCGAACGGTAGCGTCAGCCTCGATGGTGATCGGGTCCTTGACCACACCGGCTTCGTAACGCTTGACCTTGCGCACTTCGGCAGCTTGCTGCTCGATGGTCATGTTCTTGTGGATAATGCCGATGCCACCTTCCTGAGCCATGGCGATTGCCAGACGGGCTTCAGTGACGGTGTCCATGGCGGCGGAAACCAGTGGGATATTCAGCTCGATGCCACGGGTAAGGCGGGTCTTCAAACTGACTTCATTAGGCAGTACTTCGGAATAACCGGGCACTAAAAGAATGTCGTCGAAGGTCAGAGCTTCTTGGCTGATACGCAGCATCGCGGGGGCTCCCGAGCGGGAAATTGGAAGCGCGACATTATAGTCAGACACCCCCTGCGGTTCAATGTAAAACTCTGTCTATTATCGACGCAGTGATCGACGGGGGTTGTTGTCGCCTATAACTCGACCTTGACCCAACTGACAGGCAAGTCCAGCCACTCGGCAAATTCGTCGATAAAACTCTGCTTGAACCCGGCCTCGGCCCAGTTGTTGAAGATGAAGCCCAGGTTGGAGAACCCGCACTCCTGCAAGAACAGAAAACCATTGATGTCATCTTCGTGCCCACACTCGGGACAGATGAAGTTGTCCGTGCGCCCGGGCATCCAGTCTTCCAGGCTTTCGAACAATGCCTCGCCCACTTCCTTGCGGCACTCGGCGCAGCCGGCCTCCTCGAGAAAGCCTTTGGCGGGGGTATAGATGCAGCGCTTGGTGATGATCTCCAGGCCATTGATCGGCTCACCGAACGGCAACGCCTGCGGGTGCAGCACCACCTCCCGCGCGCCGGGGGCGATGGCGTGGGCCATGCGATTGCCGGTACGCCCGCAGGTAGTGAGTTGTTCTTCGATGATGTTCTTGCGCACCAGCCACCGCACAATCGCCCGCGCCCGGGGTTCGTGCACCGGCAGGGTGGAGATTTTCGGGACGAGGATGCTTTGCGAGTTCATGGGGCAGGCCTGGTACAAATACTGAAAGATTGACCTGTGGGAGCGAGCCTGCTCACGATGGCGGCGGATCAGGCAACATCAATGTTGGCTGTATGGCCTCATCGCGAGCAGGCTCGCTCCCACAGGATTTGCGGCCGGCAGCTTAATCCCTGACAGACTCAGGTCAAGTGCTGAAGTAGCGGGTCAGCAAGGCAATCCCGCTGGCCAGCACCAGCCAGGTCACCAACCGCACAAAGGCCTCGCGGGACAACTTCAGGGCCAGGCGGCGGCCGATCCACGATCCCAGCGCCATGGCCGGCAACAGGCACAGGGCAAACAGTAACAAGGGTAGCTCGGCGTAGACCCCGGCGATCAGGAACAGGCTCAGGCGCACCAGGGTGCTGCAACTGATCAGGGCACTTTGCGTGGCGCGGGCGGCGTCCTTGGGCAGGCGGCTGTTGAGGTAAATGGCATATAGAAAGCCGCCACTGCCGAACAACGCACCAAACAAGCCACCGACCGTGCCCATGGGGATCGCCCAACCGGCGGCCAACTGCGTTGGGCGAACCTTCACCCACAGGCTGTACATGGCGTAGGCACTGATGAACAGGCCCATCAACAGCAGCAACAGGTCGGACTTGAGGTTCAGCAGGAAGATCACCCCCAGGGTGCAGCCCAGCGCCATGCACGGCAGCAGGCGTAACAACTCGGGCCTGGCCACGTCACGGCGCGAGGGCAGCAGGTTGCCAAACGCTGCGACAAAATCCAGCAGCACCAGCAAGGGCACGATTTTCGACAGCGGCATGAACAGGATCAGGATCGGCCCCGCCACCAGGGCCGTGCCAAAACCGGCAATGCCAAACACGATATAGGCCAGGCTGATTGCCAGGGCGATGATCAGCCAGTCCGTGGCGCCAAATGGCCATTGTTGCAACAACTCGATCAGGTTCATCAGGGCTTTCCTTGATTTAGCGCTGATCACTTTAGCCAGCCTGCAGCATTGCGACTAATATCTTCCCGACCCTCTATCCATCTCAAAAAGGCATGGCTCGTGCTTTCGACTCGTCAATTGCGTTACTTCGTGGAAATCGCCGAGTGCGGCAGTTTCAGTGCCGCTGCCGAACGTCTGTTCATCGCCCAGTCAGCCCTGAGCCGGCAGATCAAGGACATGGAGAACCGCCTGCAGACCCCGCTGTTCGAACGTACCGCACGCCAGCCACGGCTCACCGCCGCCGGCCAGGCCTTCCTGCCTCGTGCCAGAAGCCTGCTCAGTGAACTGCTCAAGGCCAGTGAGATGGCGACCCAGGTCGGCAACGGCCAACTCGGCACCTTGCGCCTGAGTCACTCCAGCACCGTTCCCATGAGCGGCCGGGTGTTGGGCGGTATCAGCGCTTATCTGGAGCAGCAGACCGATGTGTCGATGGACATCGTCAAGCTGTCCTCCGAGGCCCAGTTGCAGGAACTCGCCGAGGGTCGCCTGGACGTGGGCCTGCTGCGCTTGCCGGTGCTGCGCCAGCGCGAAGGGGTACAGATCATCGAGCTGTATCGCGAACGTTTGCTGCTGGCGGTGCCGCCTGGGCATGCACTGGCGCGCAACACGCCTGAACAGGGCATCGGGCTGGGGCAACTGAAGGAGCTGCCGTTCATCTCCATTCCTCACCCGCAACGCGGCGGCTTGAGTTACCTGTCTGCCGAGCTGTGCATGCGCCAGGGCTTCTTTCCCAAGGCCGCGCGGGTGGTGTCGCGCAAAACCACTCAGTTGCAATTGATCCAGGCTGGGTTCGGCATTGCCCTGCTCCCTGAATCGATGCAGGACATCGCGCCGCCCGACATTCACTTCCTGCCCCTGGCCGACCCGGGTTGCTACAGCAGTGTCGCCCTCGCCTGCCGGCAAGATCCCACCGCGCTGGTTCAGCAGTTCGTGGAACACATGAGCCGGCCGGCATAGGGGATCGTGCATTAGGCGCAAGATTGCCTTTATCATGCGCCCCATGATTAAAGATCCCTTTGCAAGACTCGGCCTGGACCGCGAAGTCCTCACCGTCAGCCAACTCAACGGCCGCGCGCGGGTGCTGCTCGAAGACGTGTTCAGCAACATCTGGGTCGAAGGCGAAATCTCCAACCTCGCCCGCCCGGCGTCTGGTCATGTGTATTTCACCCTCAAGGACAGCGGTGCCCAGGTGCGTTGCGCGCTGTTCCGGCAGAACGCCGCGCGGGTGCGCCAGGCACTCAAGGATGGCCTGGCCGTCAAGGTGCGGGGCAAGGTCTCGCTGTTTGAAGGGCGCGGCGACTACCAACTGATTCTCGACACCGTCGAGCCCGCCGGTGAGGGTGCACTGCGCCTGGCGTTCGATGCGCTGAAGGAAAAGCTCAGCGCCGAAGGCCTGTTCAGCGCCGAGCGCAAGGTACCGCTGCCGGCCCACCCGCAGCGCATCGGCATCATCAGCTCGCCCACCGGCGCGGTGATCCGCGACATCATCAGCGTGTTCCGCCGCCGTGCGCCCCAGGTGTCGCTGACCCTGATCCCCACCGCCGTGCAGGGCCGCGAAGCCACCGCGCAGATTGTCCGCGCCCTGCAACTGGCCGACGCCCGGGGCTTCGACGCCTTGATCCTGGCCCGTGGCGGCGGCTCGCTGGAAGACCTCTGGTGCTTCAACGAGGAAGCCGTGGCCCGCGCCGTGGATGCCTGCGTCACGCCGATCGTCAGCGCCGTCGGGCATGAAACCGACGTGTCGATCAGCGACTTCGTGGCGGACGTCCGCGCGCCCACGCCGTCGGCCGCCGCCGAACTGCTGGCACCGGACTCCAGCGACCTGCTGCGCCGGGTCGAAAGCCTGCATCGACGCCTGGTGATGCGAATGCGCGACCGCCTGATGCGCGATCGCTTGCGCCTGGAAGGCATGTCCCGGCGCCTGCGTCACCCGGGTGAACGCCTGCGCCAACAAGCGCAACGCCTCGACGACCTGGACATGCGCCTGCGCCGAGCCTTCGAGCGCAGCCTCAACACCCGCCGTGAACGCTTGATCCGCCTGGAAACCCGCCTCGCCGGGCAACATCCGGGGCGGCAACTGGCATTGCTGCGCCAGCGCCTGGACAGTTTTGCCGAACGCCTGCCCCGGGCCATGCGTGAAGGGCTCAAGTCGCGGCGCCTGCTGTTGCAAAGTCAGGTCCAGACCCTGCAAGTGGTCAGCCCGCTGGCGACCCTGGCCCGTGGCTACAGCATTTTGCTCGATGAACGCGGCAATGCGATCCGCAGCGCCGGGCAAACCCATACCGGCCAGCGCCTGACAGCCAGGCTGGGCGAAGGCCAATTGCAGGTGCGGGTCGAAGACAATCACCTGACACCTGTCACCCTTTCTTTACTGGATTGATCGATGCCGCGTTTTTTTGCTCCGCTGCTGCTGTTATGCCTGACCTTCAACGCCCACGCCGACAGTTACATCACCCGCCTGCTGAACAAGCCGGTACCCGGCGGTGTGGCGGTGGTCGACCTCGGCCCTGCGGCACAGGCGCCCAAAGCCAGCTACCAGGGCAAGCCGGTGCTGGTGGTCAAGGAACAGAACAATTGGCTGGCCATTGTCGGGGTACCCCTGACCGTCAAGCCGGGGACCCAGCAAATCAGCAGCGCGGGACGCAGCTTGAGCTTCACGGTGAGTAACAAGAAGTACCCGGAACAACGCATCACCCTGAAAAACACCCAGCAGGTCAATCCCAACCCGGCCAACCTCAAGCGCATCGAGGCCGAGCTGGCCGAGCAGATCCAGGCGTACCGCACCTTCAGCCCGAACATCCCGAGCAACCTGCTGCTGGACAAACCGGTCAACGGACCACTGTCGAGCAAGTTCGGCGTACGCCGTTTCTTCAACGGTGAAGAGCGCAATCCCCACTCAGGCCTGGACTTCGCCGTCCCGGCCGGGACCCCGGTCAAGACCCCGGCCAATGGCAAGGTGATCCTGATTGGTAACTACTTCTTCAACGGCAATACCGTGTTCGTCGACCACGGCCAGGGCTTCATCAGCATGTTCTGCCACCTGTCGAAAATCGACGTGAAGCCCGGCCAGTCGCTGGCACGTGGTGCCGTGGTCGGCAAGGTCGGCGCCACCGGCCGCGCGACCGGTCCGCACATGCATTGGAATATCAGCCTGAATGATGCGCGGGTTGACCCGGCGATTTTCATTGGGGCATTCCAGCCCTGATGCATTGGCGAGGCTAGCGGCCTCATCGCGGGCCGGGCGGCGCTCCGCTTGCCCGCGATGACAATTCCAAAGACAGCGAAGAAGCACCCTGAACCGCCAGCCTTCAATTGCGCATTGCTCCAACCCTACGCAAACATCCAGATAATTTTCAAAACAACCCGCAATAAAATCTCGATAAAAGTGGCTTTTCGAGTATTCCTATCAAAGTTTTCCGACTGCTTGCCATCTTTTCCCGTCGCGGTTAGGGTTGAAGGCATGAAAACCTCTCACACCCTCATTCAGCTTCGCCAGCACCGCAGCCTGTGCCTCGTCAGCGCACGACTGCCGGGCTGAATCGCAGCGCCTCGCCCCAAGATTTATCCAACGCAACAGTGATCCACCGGCAGGCCGCCTCTTTTCGGCCAACAACAGAATAAGGATTCCCAGATGAGCATGCTCAAAGACCCGTCTTCGAAATACCGCGCGTTCCCGACCATCGACATTCCTGATCGCACCTGGCCGTCGAAGACCATCACGTCCGCGCCGATCTGGTGCAGCTCCGACCTGCGCGATGGCAACCAGTCGCTGATCGAGCCGATGGATGCGGTGAAAAAGCTGCGCTTCTGGAAAACCCTGGTCCAAGTGGGCGTGAAGGAAATCGAAGCCTCCTTCCCGGCCGCTTCGCAAACCGATTTCGACTTCGTGCGGACCTTGATCGAAGACGGCCACATCCCGGACGACACCACCATCCAGGTGTTGACCCAGGGCCGTGAAGACTTGATCGCCCGCACTTTCGAATCCCTGCGCGGGGCGAAAAAGGCCATCGTTCACCTCTACAACGCCACCTCCCCGTCCTTCCGCCGGATCGTCTTCAATCAGGACAAGGACGGCATCAAGGAAATCGCGGTCAGCGCGGCCAAGCTGTTCGTCAAGTACGCCGCCCAGCAGCCAGAGACCGAGTGGACGTTCGAATACTCGCCAGAGACCTTCAGCGCCACTGAGCTGGAGTTCGCCAAGGAAGTCTGTGACGCGGTGATCGAGGTCTGGAACCCGACGCCGGAACACAAGATGATCCTCAACCTGCCTGCCACCGTCGAGTGCGCCACGCCGAACATCTACGCCGACCAGATCGAGTGGTTCGGCCGCCACATCAACCGTCGTGACAGCGTGCTCATCAGCCTGCACACCCACAACGACCGTGGCACTGGCGTTGCCGCCACCGAGCTGGGCCTGATGGCCGGCGCCGACCGTGTCGAAGGCTGCCTGTTCGGCAACGGCGAGCGCACCGGTAACGTCGACCTGGTCACCGTGGCCTTGAACCTCTACACCCAGGGCGTGAACCCTGAGCTGGACTTCTCCGACATCGACGGCGTGCGCAAAGTCGTCGAAGAGTGCAACCAGATTGCCGTACACCCACGTCACCCGTATGTCGGCGACCTGGTGCACACCGCGTTCTCCGGCTCCCACCAGGATGCCATCCGCAAGGGCTTCGCCCAGCAGCAGCCGGACGCCCTGTGGGAAGTGCCGTACTTGCCGATCGACCCGGCCGACATCGGTCGCAGCTACGAGGCGGTGATCCGCGTCAACAGCCAGTCCGGCAAGGGCGGGATCGCCTACCTGCTGGAACAGGAATACGGCATCAACTTGCCGCGCCGCATGCAGATCGAGTTCAGCCAGGTAGTGCAACGCGAGACCGATCGCCTGGGCCTCGAGATGACCGCCCAACAGATCCACGCCTTGCTCCACAGCGAGTACTTGCAGGCCAACACCCCGTACGCGCTGGTCAGCCATCGCTTGCAGGAAGAAAACGGCCACAGCGCCGTGGAAGTGGAAGTCTCGAGCAAGGGCCAGGGCGAAACCAACCTGCACTGGCGCGGCAAGGGCAATGGCGCCCTGGAAGCCCTGGTGGCCGGTTTGCCGATCCCGGTGGAGATCATGGACTACAACGAACACGCCATCGGCGCCGGCACCAATGCCAAGGCCGCGGCCTACATTGAACTGCGAGTGAACGGCGAACGTGCGGTGCATGGCGTGGGCATCGATGAAAACATCACCACCGCCAGCTTCAAGGCCCTGTTCAGCGCGCTGAACCGTTCCCTGAGCCAGCCACAGGCCAAAGCGGCGTAACAGGCTGAGCGCAAGACAAAAGGCCCCGCGGTGAGAACCTCGGGGCCTTCTTATTTGCCTAATGTTTATGCGCCAGTAGGAGGTCCGCCATCGCGAGCAGGCTCGCGATGACGGTCTGTCAGGCAACAATCAACTCAGGTGAACTCAAAGGTATCGGCATCCAGGTTCGCCGGGAATCGCGTGCGGTAGGCGGCCAGTTCGGCCGCGTCGAGCACCACCTGGAACACCCCATCGGCCTCGCCGGCGCTTAGCAGGGTCTCGCCCTGGAAGTCCAGCACCTGGCTGTCGCCGGTGTAGGCAAAGCCCTTGCCATCGGTACCCACGCGGTTCACCGCCGCGACGTAGCACAGGTTCTCGATGGCCCGGGCCGGCAACAGGCGATTCCAGTGCTGGCGGCGCGCGCCCGGCCAGTTGGCGGTGTACAGCAGCAGGTCGGTGTCCTGGGGATCGCGACTCCACACCGGGAAGCGCAGGTCGTAGCAAATCAACGGGCGTATGCGCCATCCCTTGAGTTCGAACTGCACCTGGCGCTCGCCGGGCGTGAAGTGATTGTGTTCGCCCGCCATGCGGAACAGGTGACGCTTGTCGTAGTGCCAGACTTCACCATCGGGCCGCGCCCACAGCAGGCGGTTGCGATGGCTGCCATCGGCGGCCTGGACGATGATGCTGCCGGTGATCACTGCATCCAGCTTCGCCGCCTGGGCCCGCAGCCATTTGCTGGTCGGGCCGTTTTCCGCTTCGGCGAGGGTGGCCGATTCCATGGAAAAACCCGTGGTGAACATCTCCGGCAGGATGATCAGGTCCGCGCCGCGCGCCTGCTCCAGCAACAGTTCGAAGTGCTCGAAGTTCGCCTGGCGGTCGTGCCAGGCCAGCGTGGTCTGGATCAGTGCCAGGTTGAGGTTGGGTAGATTGCTCAGATCACGCATAGTTTTTCCGCCGCCTCACGCAGCGTCTCCTCTCGCTTGGCAAAACACAGGCGCACCAGGCGTTGTTCCTGCGGTGGGTTCTGGTAGAACACCGACACCGGAATAGCGGCCACGCCGTGCTCACGGGTCATCCAGACGGCCATGTCGACATCGTTCAGGTCCGGGCGAATCTGCGAGTAATCGACCAGTTGGAAATAAGTCCCGGTGACCCGGGTAAAGCTGAATCGCGATGGCAGCAGCAGATCGCAGAACAGGTCACGCTTGCCCTGATAGAAGGCTGGCAGTTGTTCGACGTGTTCCGGATGGGCCGCCATGTAGTCGGCCAGCGCGTACTGCAATGGGGTCACGCCGCAGAAGCTGACGTACTGGTGCACCTTGCGCAGCTCTGCCGTGAGGGCCGGTGGCGCCACCACGTAGCCGGTCTTCCAGCCGGTGACGTGGTAGGTCTTGCCGAACGAGCTGACCACAAAGGCCCGTTGATACAGCTCTTGATGGGCCAGCACGCTGACATGGGGCACGCCGTCGTACACCAGGTGCTCATAGACCTCGTCGCTGACCAGGTAGATGTCGCGGTCACGGATCAGCTCGGCCAACTGCTCAAGCTCGGCGCGGGAAATCAGCGCACCACTGGGGTTGTGCGGCGAGTTGAGGATGATCATTCGCGTACGCGGGCTGAGCGCATCCTTGAGGGCCTGGAAATCGATCGCGAAGTCGTTCGCCGCCAGTTGCACATGCACGCAGCGTCCGCCGGCCAGGGCGACCGAGGGCTCATAGCTGTCATAGGCCGGGTCAAAGACGATGACCTCGTCACCGCTGTGGATCACCGCCTGGATCGCGCAGAAGATCGCCTGGGTGGCACCCGGGGTGATTGTCACCTCGTCTTCGGCATCAACGCTGACCCCATAGCTGCGGGCGATCTTCGCCGCCACTTGCTGGCGCAATGCCGGCAGGCCTGTCATGGGGCAATACTGGTTGTGTCCATTGGCCACGTGCCACCCCAGTGCATCGCGCAGGGCTTGCGGGCCGTCGAAATCGGGGAAGCCCTGGGACAGGTTGAGCGCGCCGCTCGAAGCCGCGAGCTGGGACATCTGGGTGAAGATAGTGATGCCGACATTCGGCAACTTGCTGGTGATCATCAAGTGTTCCCTACTGGACGCTCGCGCTGACAACGGCGCGGGAGAGCCCGAGGATAGCGCAAACACCAGACACGAAAAAGGGCGCCCGCAGGCGCCCTTTCCGATGTTGCACAGCAGCGGCAATCAACGCTTGTCGCGGCGTTTCTTATCGGCTTTCTTGTGGTGCGACATCAAACGACGCTTCTTGTTGACCTGACGGTCGGTGAGCGTGTTCTTGTTCGCCTCGTACGGGTTCTCGCCACCCTTGAACTCGATGCGGATCGGCGTACCAACCAGCTTCAGCACACGGCGGTAGGTGTTTTCCAGGTAACGCACGTACGAGTTCGGAACCTTCTCGACCTGGTTACCGTGGATCACGATCAGCGGCGGGTTGGCACCCCCCAAGTGGGCGTAGCGCAGCTTGATCCGGCGGTTGTTGACCATCGGCGGCGCGTGCTCGCCAACGGCGTCTTCGAGGATCTGGGTCAGGCGGTTGGTCGGCCAGCGAGTGATCGCCGACTTGAACGAGTTCTGTACCGACTGGTACAGGTTGCCCACGCCAGTGCCGTGCAGGGCCGAGATGAAGTGGATGTCGGCGAAGTCGACGAAGAACAACCGACGCTCCAGCTCGATCTTCACGAAGTCACGCTCCGACGACGTCATGCCGTCCCACTTGTTCAGCGCGATGACGATGGCGCGACCGGCCTCCAGGGCAAAGCCCAGCAGGTTCAGGTCGTGGTCGACCACACCTTCACGGGCGTCCATCACAAAGATCACCACGTTGGCGTCTTTGATCGCTTGCAGGGTCTTGACCACCGAGAACTTTTCGACTTCCTCGTTGATCTTGCCGCGCTTGCGCACACCCGCGGTGTCGATCAGCGTGTACTTCTCGTCGTTACGCTCGAACGGGATGTAGATACTGTCGCGGGTCGTGCCCGGCTCGTCGTAGACGATGACCCGGTCTTCGCCGAGCATGCGGTTGACCAGGGTCGACTTGCCGACGTTCGGCCGACCGATGATGGCGATCTTGATGCCATCTTTTTCGCTCGGGCCAGGAATCCGTACCGCTTCTTCGCCTTCGGCGACGTTGGCGTTCAGATCCTCTTCTTCGGTGTCACGCGGGAATTCGGCGAGGGCGGCTTCCAGCAGGGTGTTGACACCGCGACCTTGTGCACCGGCAACGCCAATGGCGTGGCCCATGCCCAGGGGAGCAAATTCAGCACGGGCCATTTCCGGATCGATGTTGTCGATCTTGTTGGCGACCAACAGGGAGCGTTTGTTGCGCTTGCGCAAGTGCTCGGCAATCATCTGGTCAGCGGCGGTGAAACCCGCCTTGGCGTCTACCAGGAACAGAACGACATCGGCTTCTTCGATGGCCAGCAGCGACTGCTCGGCCATCTTTTCGTCCATGCCGTGTTCGTCACCGGAAATACCGCCGGTGTCGACCAGGATATAGGAGCGCCCTTGCCACTTTGCCTCACCGTATTGGCGATCACGGGTCAGACCGGAAAGGTCGCCGACAATAGCGTCGCGGCTTTTGGTCAGGCGGTTGAACATGGTGGATTTGCCGACGTTCGGTCGGCCCACCAGGGCGATTACGGGAACCATGCGGCTCTCCACTTCGTTATTTCAGAAAATACAAAAGCCGCTGCGAGGCAGCGGCTGGTGCTCGGGGGCAGCACTGTGGGAGCGAGCTTGCTCGCGAAAAACGTTACAACACCACGTATCTACAGGCTCTACGCGTCATCGTTGACGTCCATCGCGAGCAAGCTCGCTCCCACAGGTGAAGCCGCCTGGGGGTTCAACCCCAAGCATAGTTCTTACTTGATGGTCAGCGCTTCCAGTTTGCCGCTGTTGCCATACACATAAATCGTGTCACCCACCACCAGCGGACGGGCACGAAGGCCGTCGCTGTCGATGCGTTCACGGCCGACGAAACGGCCATCCACCTGACTCAACAGGTGCAGGTAACCTTCCAGGTCACCGACTGCAACGTAGCTGGAGAACACTTCCGGGGCCGACAGTTGACGACGGGCCAGCGAATCGTTGCTCCACAAGGCTGTGGTGGAACGTTCGTCGACGCCTTCAACGGTACCCGAAGACAGACTCACATAAACGTTGCCGAAACCTTGAGCGACACCGGCGTAGCTGGAGGCATCACGCTGCCACAGCTGACGACCGCTCTCCAGGTCCAGTGCCGCAACGCGACCCTGGTAGCTGGCGACATACAGGGTGCCGCCGGACAACAGCAGGCCACCGTCGATGTCGACTACGCGATCCAACTCGGAACGGCCCTGCGGGATCGCTACACGCGTTTCCCACATCGGCACGCCGTTGTTGATGTTCAGCGCCACCACTTTACCGGTCGACAGACCGGCCAGCGCCAGGCGGTTGGTCACGATCGGCGCACTGGTGCCACGCAGGGTCAGGACCGCCGGGGTGCTGTCGTACAACCAACGCTGGTTGCCGGTGGCGGCGTCCAGGCCGATCAGGCGATCGTCCTGGGTTTGCACCACGACCACATCACCGTTGTTGGCAGGCGGGGCCAGCACTTCGCTGGTGACCCGGGCACGCCATTTTTCTTCACCGTTGATGGCGTCCAGGGCAATCACTTCACCCTTGAGGGTACCGACCATGACCAGCCCGTAACCCACGCCCACGGCGCCGGAAACTGGCAGCTCGAGGTCTTTCTCCCACTTGACGTCACCGTTGCCGCGATCCATCGCCATGACCGTGCCATTCACGTCACCGGCATAGATGGTATCGCCGTCGATGGCCGGCACCAGCATGTTGTAGGTTTCGCCCTGACCGTCACCGATCGAACGACTCCACTGCTTTTGCAGGACCACTTCTTCCTTGAAGTCGACCAGTTCGGCCGGTGGCAGTTCTTTTTTGCTGTTGCTGCTGCAACCCGCGGCCAGGACGGCCAGAGCCAGCAATGCTGCATGTTTCCAACGAATCACGTCACGCATCCCCTTTGGCCAGGTCGTCCAGCTTGATTTGTAGGCCACCGACTGCCGCTTCATCCGACAGCGCCGCCTTGGCTTTCTGGTAGGCCGCATGGGCTTCGTCGGTACGACCCAACTGGACCAGCAGGTCACCCTTGAGTTCCTCGCGAGTGGCCAGGAAGGCCTTGTCCGCATCGCCTTCGAGCAGCTTCAGGGCTTCGTCGGTCTTGTTCTGCGCCGCCAGCACCTGGGCCAGACGCTGACGCGCCACTTCGCCCAGGGTCGGGTTGACTGGCTTGTCGGCCACGGCCTTGAGTTCGTTGGCAGCGTCGTCGAGCTTACCGCTGTCGACCGCAACCTTGGCCACGAACAGGCGACCGTACTGCGCGTAGGCAGTACCACCGAACTCGCTGTTGAGCTTGTTGGCGAGGTCCGCAACACGGGCCGCGTCAGGCTTGCCGTCCGGGGTCAGCGTGGTTTCCAGCAGTTGCTGGTAGAGCATCGAGGCGCCTTGCGACTGGTTGCTCTGATACTTCTGGAACGCCTGCCAGCCGAACACGATGACCAGCGCCAACAGGCCGCCAGTGACCAGGGGTTTACCGTTGCGCGTCCACCAGTCCTTCAAATCCGCCAGCTGTTCATCTTCGGTACTCGACACCCCAATACTCCTTATTCGCTAAATCGGCTGTTTGACAGCTTCAACCCTGCACGACGCAGGTGGCCAGGTGAGCGGCAAGCGCGTCCCAGGCAATGCTTTGTTGTTCGCCCTGGCCACGCAGGGGTTTGAAACCTACCACTTGCTGGGCCATCTCGTCGTCACCGAGGATCAGTGCATACAGCGCACCGCTCTTGTCGGCTTTCTTGAACTGGCTTTTGAAGCTGCCGGCGCCGGCGTTCACTTGCAGGCGCAGGTTGGGCAACTGGTCACGCACCCGCTCGCTCAGGGTCAGGGCGGCCAGTTCGGCAGCCTCGCCGAAGGCGCACAGGTAGACGTCGACCTGCCGGGAAATCTCTTGCGGGATCTGCTCCAGGGTTTCCAGCAGCAACACCAGGCGCTCGATGCCCATGGCGAAACCCACGCCGGTGGTCGGCTTGCCGCCCATCTGCTCGACCAGACCGTCGTAACGGCCGCCCGCGCACACGGTGCCCTGGGCGCCGAGCTTGTCGGTGACCCACTCGAATACGGTCTTGCTGTAGTAGTCCAGCCCGCGTACCAGCTTGGGATTGATCACATAAGGAATGCCGGCGGCGTCCAGGCGGGCCTTGAGGCCTTCGAAGTGCGCGCGCGATTCGTCATCCAGGTAGTCGGCCATCTTCGGTGCGTCGACCAGTACCGCCTGGGTATCGGCGTTCTTGGTGTCGAGCACGCGCAGCGGGTTGGTCTTGAGGCGACGCTGGCTGTCTTCGTCCAGTTGGTCCAGGCGCGCCGAGAGGTACTCGACCAGCGCCTCGCGGTAACGCCCACGGGACTCGCTGGTGCCCAGGCTGTTGAGCTCGAGCTTGACCGCGTCGCGGATCCCCAGCTCGCCCCACAGGCGCCAGGTCAGCACGATCAGCTCGGCGTCGATGTCCGGACCGTCGAGGTTGAACACTTCGACACCAATCTGGTGGAACTGGCGATAGCGGCCTTTCTGTGGACGCTCGTGGCGGAACATCGGGCCGATGTACCAGAGTTTCTGTACCTGGCCACCGCCGGTGATGCCGTGCTCCAGCACAGCCCGCACGCAGGCTGCGGTGCCTTCGGGACGCAAGGTCAGGGAATCGCCGTTGCGGTCCTCGAAGGTGTACATCTCTTTTTCGACGATATCGGTCACTTCACCGATAGAGCGCTTGAACAGCTCGGTGAACTCGACGATCGGCATGCGGATCTGCTTGTAACCGTAGTTATCCAGCAGACGCGAAACGGTGCCTTCGAAATAACGCCACAGTGGGGTCTGTTCGGGCAGGATGTCGTTCATGCCACGGATGGCTTGCAGAGACTTGCTCACAAAAATTCCTTAATTCGGTTGATCAGCCGCGAGCGATCAGCGCTGCGTCGGCTTCGACCTTTTCGGCCGCCTTCTGGCGGATCAGCCGTTCCAGCTCATCCACCAGATTGTCATTCGTCAGTTTCTGCGCCGGCTTGCCGTCGATGTAGATCAGGTTCGGCGTGCCGCCAGTGAGGCCGATGTGGGCCTCCTTGGCTTCGCCAGGACCGTTGACCACGCAGCCGATGACCGCAACATCCAGCGGCACCAGCAGATCTTCGAGGCGCCCTTCCAGCTCGTTCATGGTCTTGACCACATCGAAGTTCTGCCGCGAGCAGCTCGGGCAGGCGATGAAGTTGATGCCACGGGAACGCAGGTGCAGGGACTTGAGGATGTCGTAGCCGACTTTCACTTCCTCGACGGGATCAGCCGCCAGCGAGATGCGGATAGTATCGCCAATCCCTTCGGCGAGCAGCATACCGAGGCCCACCGCGGATTTCACTGTGCCTGAACGCAATCCACCGGCCTCGGTGATGCCCAGGTGCAACGGCTGGACGATTTCCTTGGCCAGCAAGCGGTAGGCTTCGACGGCCATGAACACGTCGGAGGCCTTCACGCTGACCTTGAAGTCCTGGAAATTCAGGCGCTCAAGGTGCTCGACGTGGCGCAAGGCCGACTCCACCAGCGCCGCCGGCGTTGGCTCGCCGTATTTCTTTTGCAGGTCTTTTTCCAGGGAACCGGCGTTGACCCCGATACGGATCGGGATCCCACGGTCGCGGGCGGCATCGACCACCGCACGCACGCGGTCTTCACGACCGATGTTGCCCGGGTTGATCCGCAGGCAGTCGACACCCAGTTCAGCGACCCGCAGGGCGATCTTGTAGTCGAAGTGAATGTCGGCCACCAGCGGCACCTTCACCAACTGCTTGATCCGACCGAAGGCTTCAGCAGCATCCATGTCCGGGACGGAAACCCGCACGATGTCGACGCCAGCGGCTTCCAGACGGTTGATCTGGGCCACGGTGGCGGCAACATCGTTGGTGTCGCTGTTGGTCATGCTCTGCACAGCGATAGGCGCATCACCGCCCACCGGTACCGAACCGACCCAGATCTTGCGGGATTCGCGACGTTTGATTGGAGATTCGCCGTGCATGACTTATTGACCCAACTTCAGGCGAGCAGTCTCGCCACTGGTGAACGGAGCTACATCGACAGCCTGTCCGTTGTAGCTGACTTGCGCGCCGCGGGCAAAGCCCAGGCGGACGGCAAAGGGTGGCTTGCCGCTGACTTCGACGGTTTCGCCCTTGCGTTTCAGACCGCTGAACAGCACTTTGCCATTGCCGTCGGAAACCTGCGTCCAGCAGTCGGACACATACTGGATCCGGACCTGGCCGGAGCCGGCCACCGGCGTGGTTGCCACCGGGGCAGGCGCAACAGGCACTACCGGCGCGCTGACCACGGGTGCCGGTGCCACGGGCGCAACCGGGGCAACTGGCGCTGCCGGGGTGGCTGGCGCGGCAACCGCAGGCGCAGGCGCGGCAGGTGTTGCCACCGGGGCCTGGGAAGTTTCCGCGCTCGGGGCCACGGAGGCACCCTCAGGCAAGGTCAGCGGGGTGGTGCTTTCGGTCTGGGCTTCGACGACGGCCTGGTCTTCCGGCTCGTCCAGCGGGTGGATCTGGGTGGTGCCGTCGGCGCCTTCGACTTCGACGTGCTCCGGGTTCAGGCCGATCAGGTCCTTGGTGCGCAGCGAGGTTTGATCCTGCCACCAGACAAAACCGCCACCCACGACCGCAATCAGCAACAGCAGGCTGACAATGCGCAGGATGGTATGGGAAATACGGCTGGGCTCCTCGATACGTCCCAGGCTATGAACGTTGCTGCCTTGGGCGTCGGTGCCGGTGTGCTGGTCGAACTGCTGGACCAGGATGGCCTGGTCCATGCCGAGCAATTTGGCATAGGCACGGATGTAGCCACGGGCAAAGGTATGCCCTGGCAACTTGTCGAACGCGCCAGCTTCCAGGTTACCCAGGGAAATCACGGTGAGATTGAGCTTTACCGCCACTTCAGCCAACGACCAACCATTGCTTTCGCGGCCCTGACGCAAGGTCTCTCCGGGGTTTACGCGAGTCGCTGCTACAACTTCGGGATGCGCCGCTTTCATCATTGCTCCGACAGGTATTGCTGATATTCCGGCGTACCGGGATAGAGTCGTTTTAATTGCAGGCCCAGACTGGCGGCCTTGTCGCGATCTTCGAACACACTGGCCAGCCGAACGCCGAGCCATAGACTACGTGCATTTTGCTCGGCGAGCAGGCTAAAACGGTCGTAATAGTCACGCGAGGGCACATAATGCCTGTCTTCGAAGGACAACTCAGCCATTTCCAGCAACGCCCGTGGTTGCTGGCGGTTCAGGCGCAGGGCTTTTTCCAGCTGTTGCCGGGCCAGATCACGCTCGCCGAGCATCGCGGCCGTCATGCCCAGGTTCTCGAAGACCCGCGAACGTTCAGGATAAAGGCTATCGGCAGCGGCCTGTTGAAAGCGCTCGTAGGCTTCTTTGTAACGTTTCTCTTCAAAGAGAAAGCTGCCGTAGTTGTTGAGGATCCGCGCATTGCCCGGGCGTGCTGCGAGGGCCTTGCGAAAGTGCTGCTCGGCCAGTTCCGGCTCCATTTCCATCTGGAACACCAAGCCCAGGGCGGCGTTGGCATCGGCGTCATTGCTGTCGAGTTCCAGGGCTTTGCGCAGCGGGACTTTCGCCTGCTCGGTCATGCCCTGGCGCAGGTAGCCCATGCCCAACTGCACATAGGCTACTCGCGCCTCGTCACGGCCCTTGCTGGTCTGCATTGGATTGAAATCACCCGATGAGACGCAGCCAGCCGAGAGGCTGGCCAACAGCAGGAGCAGCGCAACGCGCAGGGACATAGAGATCCTCTCTTAGGTACGATTCGCAGCGTCTTGCGCCAGATCGCTGTCGGCGTTCAATTCCCGCACAGCAATGTAACGTTCGCTACGGCGGGTGCGATCCAGCACCTGCCCGACCAATTGACCACAAGCGGCATCGATGTCTTCGCCGCGGGTGGTGCGCACGGTGACGTTGAAACCAGCGTGATGCAGTTGATCCTGGAAACGCCGGATAGCGTTGTTGCTCGGCCGCTCGTAACCGGAATGCGGGAACGGGTTGAACGGGATCAGGTTGATCTTGCACGGGATGTTCTTGAGCAACTCGATCATTTCCACCGCGTGTTCGACCTTGTCATTGATGTCTTTGAGCAAGGTGTACTCGATGGTCAACACACGTTTTTCGCCCAGGGACGACATGTAGCGCTGGCACGACTCGAGGAGCATCTTAAGCGGATACTTCTTGTTGATCGGTACCAATTGGTTACGCAATGCGTCGTTGGGTGCGTGCAGCGACAACGCCAGGGACACGTCGATGTGCTTGGACAGCTCGTCGATCATCGGCACCACGCCGGAGGTCGACAGGGTCACGCGGCGCTTGGAGATGCCGTAGCCCAGGTCGTCCATCATCAGGTGCATGGCAGCGATGACGTTGTCGAAGTTCAGCAGCGGCTCACCCATGCCCATCATCACCACGTTGGTGATGGCACGGTCGGCGGTCGCCGGGATGCTGCCAAACGATTTATTGGCAATCCACACCTGGCCGATGACTTCGGCGGCGGTGAGGTTGCTATTGAAGCCTTGCTTGCCGGTGGAGCAGAAACTGCAGTCCAGGGCACAGCCTGCCTGGGACGAAACGCACAAGGTGCCGCGTTTGCCCTGGGGAATGTACACGGTCTCGACACAGCTGCCGGACGCCACGCGCACCACCCACTTACGGGTGCCGTCGCTGGAAATGTCCTCGCTGACCACTTCGGGACCGCGAACTTCGGCAATGGCCTTGAGCTTGTCGCGCAGGGCCTTGCTGACGTTCGTCATGGCGTCGAAATCGTCGACGCCAAAGTGGTGAATCCATTTCATTACCTGACCGGCACGGAAACGCTTCTCCCCGATTGAGTCGAAGAATTTTTCCATTTCCAGCTGAGTCAGACCCAGCAGGTTAGTTTTAACAGTCGATGTAGTCATGGATTCACCTTCACTCTTAAGCCAATGCTTAGCGAGTGGTTACTTCAGTAGCTGCGAAGAAGTACGAGATTTCGCGAGCAGCAGCGGCTTCGGAGTCCGAACCGTGTACAGCGTTGGCGTCGATGGAATCAGCGAAGTCAGCGCGGATGGTGCCGGCAGCAGCTTCTTTAGGGTTGGTAGCGCCCATCAGCTCACGGTTCAGAGCGATAGCGTTTTCGCCTTCCAGAACCTGTACAACAACAGGGCCGGAGATCATGAAGGCAACCAGGTCGCCGAAGAAACCACGAGCGCTGTGCTCAGCGTAGAAGCCTTCGGCTTCAGCTTTGGACAGTTGCTTGAGTTTCGAAGCTACAACGCGCAGGCCAGCTTTTTCGAAACGAGTGGTGATCTCGCCGATAACGTTTTTTGCAACAGCGTCAGGCTTGATGATGGAGAAAGTACGTTGAACAGCCATGGTGTAACTCCAGAAACGGTAATTTGCGAAAAATTAAACCCGCGAATTATACGCGGGTTCTTGGGTATTGCCTAACCTGCGGCGAGCTTCAGTCGCGCTCTTCGATCCAGTGGGCCTGAATGGCCTCCAGAATCTTTTCCCCGCAGTGCTCGGGCTTGTCGTCAAACTCGGGCAATTCCATGACCCACTTGCGTAGATCGACGAAATTGACCGACATTGGATCTACATCCGGCTTGCTTTCCGCCAGCTGGATCGCGATTTCCAGTACATCAGTCCACTTCAGACTCATGACAATTCCTTGAATCAGTGCGGCGCTTCGGCAGCGTGGTTGAGCGAATACTTCGGAATCTCGACGGTCAGGTCTTCGGTGCCGACCTTGGCCTGACAGGCCAGGCGGGACACAGGCTCCAGACCCCAGGCCCGATCAAGATAGTCCTCTTCCAGCTCGTCGGCCTCTTCCAGCGAGTCAAAACCCTCACGAATCAGGCAGTGGCACGTGGTGCAGGCGCAGACGCCACCGCAGGCGCTTTCCATCTCGATATGGTGTTCGTGTGCCAGATCGAGAATAGAAGTGCCGGGCTCAGCCTCGACAACCATGCCGTCCGGGCAGAACTTCTCGTGTGGCAGAAAAATGACCTGCGGCATCAGATATCCTCGATTTCATTCAGATTGCGCCCCGACAGAGCGGCCTTCACCGTCTGGTCCATGCGGCGGGCAGCAAAAGCGTCGGTCACTTGCGACAGACGCTTGGTCTGCTGCTCGATGGCGTAACCATCAGTACCTTTCATCAGTTCGATCAGTTCCTGCACCTGCATGTCGATGACCATGCGCTCTTCGGCGTCGAGCAAGCGCTCGCCATCCGCCTCCAGAGCACCCTGCACAGCCTCGACCAGGCGCTGGGCATCAACCTGCTGCTCGCGCAGGACGCGGGCAACCTTGTCATCATTGGCGTGCTGGAACGAATCCTTGAGCATCTTGGCAATTTCGCCGTCGGTCAGACCGTAGGACGGCTTGACCTGGATGCTCGCCTCCACGCCCGAACCCAGCTCGCGTGCCGACACGCTGAGCAGGCCGTCGGCGTCGACCTGGAAGGTCACGCGAATCTTCGCCGCACCGGCCACCATGGCCGGAATACCGCGCAATTCAAAACGCGCCAGGGAGCGGCAATCGCTGATCAGCTCACGCTCGCCCTGCAGGACATGAATCATCATGGCCGACTGGCCGTCTTTGTAGGTGGTGAAGTCCTGAGCACGCGCCACCGGGATCGTGGTGTTGCGCGGAATCACCTTCTCCATCAGGCCGCCCATGGTTTCCAGCCCCAGGGACAACGGGATCACGTCGAGCAGGAGCAGTTCGCCACCGTCACGCTTGTTGCCTGCCAGGGTATCGGCCTGGATCGCAGCACCAATGGCCACCACTTGATCCGGATCGATTTCAGTCAGCGGCTGGCGACCAAAGGCTTCAGCGACGGCCTCGCGCACCCGCGGCACACGAGTGGAACCACCAACCATGACCACCGCATGCACTTCATCCAGCTCGATGCCGGAGTCACGCACAGCACGACGACAGGCCTTGAGGCTGCGCGCGACCATTGGCTCGATCAGCGCATCAAAGGCTTCACGGGTCAGCTCGGCTTTCCAGGTGCCATGAGTCACGTCGACCGACGGGGCATTGGTCAGCGCTTCCTTGGCCGCGCAGGCGGTTTGCAGCAGTTGACGCTGCGCGCCCGGGTCGAGATCGGCGGACAAGCCGGCGCTCTCGATGATCCAGCCAGCAATGGCGTGGTCAAAATCATCGCCACCCAGGGCGCTGTCGCCGCCGGTCGCCAGGACCTCAAACACACCGCCGGTCAGGCGCAGAATCGAAATATCGAAGGTGCCGCCGCCCAGGTCATAGATAGCAACCAGGCCTTCGGCGTGCTGGTCCAGCCCGTAGGCGACCGCCGCAGCCGTTGGCTCATTGAGCAGGCGCAGCACATTCAGGCCGGCCAGTTTGGCCGCATCCTTGGTGGCTTGACGCTGGGCATCGTCGAAGTAGGCCGGAACCGTGATCACGGCCCCCACCAGTTCACCCCCCAACGCCGCTTCAGCGCGCTGACGCAGCACCTTGAGGATATCGGCGGAGACTTCGACCGGGCTTTTCGGCCCTTGAACGGTGTCGATGAACGGCATATGCGACTCGCCACCGACAAAGCGGTACGGCAGTTGCTCGCCCAGTTGCTTGACGTCGGAAAGACCACGACCCATCAAGCGCTTGACCGACAGCACGGTGTTCAACGGGTCGGTAGCGGCAGCCAGCCTGGCGGATTCGCCCACTTCGACGCGATCAACGTGATAGCGCACGGCAGACGGCAGGATGACCTGCCCGTCAGCGTCGGCCAGCGGCTCGGAAAGACCACTGCGCAACGCAGCGACCAGCGAATTGGTAGTGCCCAAGTCGATCCCCACAGCCAGACGACGCTGGTGCGGTTGAGGACTTTGGCCGGGTTCGGCGATCTGCAGTAGGGCCATCGTTATCAGGACTTATCTGTATATCAGGCGTGCGACCGAGGCGGCACTGGGTTAATCGTCGAGGCGCTCTTCTAACTGGCGCACTTCGTAGGTGAGCTTGTCGAGGAACTGCATGCGCCGCATCAGGCGTTCGGCCTGTTCGCGTTGCGCGGCATCGTTCCAGCAAGCTGCGAAGCTTTGGTTCAGCTCTTCCTGGGCGACCTTCAGGCGGCGCTTGAATACCGCAACCCCGGCCAGGTCGGCGCTGTCTTGCAGGTCTTCGAGCTCTTCGCGCCATTGCATCTGCTGCAGAAGAAACTCCGGATCATGCACCGTGACCTCCAGCGGCAGCTCGCCACCACCCATCGCGAGCAGGTAACGCGCGCGCTTGGGGGGACTCTTGAGCGTCTGGTAGGCCTCGTTGAGGCTCGCGGATTGCTCTAGCGCCAGCCGTTGCTCACGCTCGGAAGCATCAGCAAAGCGGTCCGGATGAACGCCGCGCGCCAACTCACGGTAGCGCGTAGCCAGCTGATCGAGGTCCAGGTTGAAGCTCGGTTGCAGCTCAAATAAAGCGAAATGACAAGGAGTTCCCACGACAAGCCTCAGATGTTGAAGCTTTCGCCGCAGCCACATTCACCGCGTACGTTGGGATTGTTGAACTTGAAGCCTTCGTTCAACCCTTCCTTGACGAAATCGAGCTCGGTGCCGTCCAGGTAGGCCAGGCTTTTCGGGTCGATGATCACTTTCTCGCCGTGACTCTCGAACACCTGATCCTCTGCCACCACTTCGTCGACAAACTCCAGCACGTAGGCAAGGCCGGAACAGCCCGTGGTGCGAACACCCAGGCGAATCCCCTCACCTTTGCCGCGCCCGTCGAGGGAGCGTCGCACGTGTCGAGCAGCCGCTTCTGTCATGCTGATAGCCATCGTTGACTCCTTACTCGTCGCCAAAACCTGAAAGTCAGATCAAGCCTTTTTTCTGCTTGTAGTCGCGAACAGCAGCCTTGATGGCGTCTTCAGCGAGTACCGAGCAGTGGATTTTCACTGGCGGCAGGGCCAGTTCTTCAGCCAGCTGAGTGTTCTTGATGGTCTCGGCTTCATCCAGGGTCTTGCCCTTCATCCACTCGGTGGCCAGGGAGCTGGAAGCAATGGCGGAACCGCAGCCGTAGGTCTTGAACTTGGCGTCTTCGATGATGCCTTGCTCGTTGACCTTGATCTGCAGGCGCATCACGTCGCCGCACGCCGGAGCGCCGACCATGCCAGTGCCGACATCAGGATCCTGCGCGTCCATCTTGCCGACGTTGCGCGGGTTTTCGTAGTGGTCGATGACCTTTTCGCTGTAAGCCATGATTCAATCCTCACTCATCAGAGAGTCGCTCTTTGGGCCCTGCAAACCGAAATTTCAAGACAGAGCCCGTGTGCGGCGACTTATATATCAGTGTGCCGCCCACTCGATCTTCGAAATGTCGACGCCGTCTTTGTACATGTCCCACAGCGGCGACAGAGCGCGCAGCTTGGTAACGGCCTCGCAGACTTTCTGCGCGGCGTAATCGATTTCTTCTTCGGTGGTGAAGCGGCCGAAGGTGAAGCGGATCGAGCTGTGTGCCAGTTCGTCGTTGCGGCCCAGGGCACGCAGTACGTACGAAGGCTCGAGCGAAGCCGAGGTGCAGGCCGAACCGGAGGAAACCGCCAGGTCCTTGAGCGCCATGATCAGCGACTCGCCTTCAACGTAGTTGAAGCTCAGGTTCAGGTTGTGCGGAACGCGGGCGGTCATGCTGCCGTTGACGTACAGCTCTTCCAGGTGCTCGACCTGCTTGTAGAAGCGGTCGCTCAGGGCCTTGATGCGTACGTTCTCGGCAGCCATGTCTTCCTTGGCTACGCGGAAGGCTTCGCCCATGCCGACGATCTGGTGAGTGGCCAGGGTGCCGGAGCGCATGCCACGCTCATGACCGCCACCGTGCATGGTCGCTTCGATGCGCACACGCGGCTTGCGGCTCACGTACAGTGCGCCGATGCCTTTAGGGCCGTAGGTCTTGTGAGCGGAGAAGGACATCATGTCGACTTTCAGCTTCTGCAGGTCGATCTCGACCTTGCCAGTGGACTGTGCGGCGTCGACGTGGAACAGGATGCCCTTGGCGCGGAGCAACTCGCCGATGGCGGCGATGTCGTTGATGGTGCCGATTTCGTTGTTCACGTGCATGACCGAAACCAGGATGGTGTCGTCACGCAGTGCAGCTTCGATCATTTCCGGAGTCACCAGGCCATCGGTGCGCGGCTCGAGGTAGGTCACTTCGAAACCTTCACGCTCCAGTTGGCGCATGGTGTCGAGGACAGCCTTGTGCTCAATCTTGGTGGTGATCAGGTGCTTGCCTTTGGTGGCATAGAAATGTGCCGCACCCTTGATTGCCAGGTTGTCTGACTCGGTGGCGCCGGAGGTCCAGACGATTTCACGCGGGTCGGCGTTGACCAGGTCGGCGACCTGGCGGCGAGCGTTCTCGACCGATTCTTCGGCTTTCCAGCCGAACACGTGGGAGCGGGACGCCGGGTTACCGAAGTTTCCGTCGACCAGCAGGCATTCACTCATCTTTTGCGCGACACGCGGATCAACCGGGGTGGTCGCAGAGTAATCAAGGTAAATCGGCAATTTCATGGACTATCTCCTAAATCAGGCTGGCTGGCGTGCCGCTAGCTCTTTGGCTGTCATTCGACGGCGGACGCTTCAATCTTGTCCAGGCGCGGCGACTTGCTGTTGCAACGACGCTGGTCCTGACGCTGGGCTACTTCTTGCACTTCACGGCGAGTGACAAGATCAGCCAAGCTGATACCGCTGAGAAATTCGTGGATTTGCAGGCTCAGATCACACCACAGGTGGTGGGTCAGACAGGTATCGCCACCGTGGCAATCACCCAGACCCTGGCACTTGGTAGCGTCAACCGATTCATTTACCGCGTCGATCACCTGAGCGACCTGAATGCCCTGCATGTCACGCGACAGCTGGTAGCCGCCGCCAGGACCACGAACGCTGGAGACCAGGTTGCTGCGGCGCAACTTGGCGAAAAGCTGTTCGAGGTAGGACAGGGAAATGCCTTGGCGCTCGGAAATGTCAGCCAGGGACACAGGCCCATGCTGCGCGTGCAACGCCAGGTCAAGCATGGCGGTTACAGCGTATCGGCCTTTTGTAGTCAGTCGCATGGACAATTACCGCGGAGTTTCGGGATGGGGAGGAGTATGCAATTCCCGAGTATTTAAGTCAACTATAAGACCTAGTACTTTAGTCAGGTTTACCGGCAAAAGAGCGCGCGTATCATAGCAAAGGCTGGCAGGTTACAGCCAGCAGTACCGCGCCATCCTTCATCGCGGGCAAGCCCGCTCCCACCAGGTCTTCGGTGATACACAGATTGCGTCAGCACCGAAAATTCCTGTGGGAGCGGGCTTGCCCGCGATGGGGAGCGACTCGCCTAGCTGGCCTGGGTCTGATCCTTGCCCTTCACGCAGGCAAAGTCCTCTTCGCGCAACTCAGGCAGGCCCTTGGCACAATAAGGGCTGCCCAGGTCTTTCAGCGCGCCGCACATGCCTTCCAGACGACCATCCACCGCCTGCAGGTGATCGAGCAACTGACCAATGGCCCGCGCCACCGGGTCGGGCATGTCTTCGCCGACACCGTAGGCATCAAAACCGATCTTCTCGGCCATGGCCTTGCGCTTGGCCTCCTGCTCGTCGTCGGACTTGACGATGATCCGCCCAGGAATCCCGACCACTGTCGCACCGGCCGGCACCGCCTTGGTCACCACCGCATTGGAGCCGACCTTAGCGCCCGCCCCCACGGTAAACGGCCCCAGCACCTTGGCGCCAGCGCCCACCACCACACCATCTTCCAGCGTCGGGTGGCGCTTGCCCTTGTTCCAGCTCGTGCCGCCCAGCGTCACGCCCTGATACAGGGTCACGTCATCACCGATCTCGGCGGTTTCACCAATGACAATGCCCATGCCGTGGTCAATAAAGAAGCGTCGACCCACCTTGGCGCCCGGGTGAATCTCGATCCCGGTCAGCCAGCGACCGAAGTTCGATACCAGCCGCGCCAGCCATTTCCAACCCCAACCCCACAGCGCCGCCGACAGGCGATGAATCCAGATCGCGTGCATGCCCGGGTAGCAGGTCAGCACTTCGAATGCATTACGTGCCGCCGGATCCCGATGGAAAACGCTCTGGATATCTTCACGCAAACGCTCGAACATCATTAATCCTTCCGCTTAAGGAGCTCACCACGGGCCGCTTTCTGGGTTTCCGTGAGGATGCCACGCAAAATATTCATCTCCGCCCGGCTGACCGAGCTTCGTCCGTACAGCCGGCGCAGGCGCGCCATCAAGTGTCGCGGTTTTTCCGGGTCGAGAAACTCGATGGCCACCAGGGTCTGCTCCAGGTGTTCATAAAATCGCTCCAGCTCATCCATGGTCGCCAGCTCACCGCTCTTGGTGGACGCCACTTCTTCCTTCTCGACCTTGCTTGGCTGGCCTTGCGCGGCCAGCCAGGACATGCGCACTTCATAGCTCAGCACCTGCACCGCAGCCCCCAGGTTCAGCGAACTGAACTCAGGGTCCGATGGAATGTGCACGTGATAATGACATCGCTGCAGCTCTTCATTGGTCAGGCCGGAATCTTCACGACCGAACACCAGGGCGATCTCGGCGCCGGCCGCCGCTTCCTCGACCACCTTCGTCCCGCACTCGCGTGGATCGAGCAGCGGCCAGGGAATACGACGGTCGCGAGCACTGGTACCGAGCACCAGATTGCAGCCCACCAGCGCGTCTTCCAGGGTGGCGACCACTTGCGCCTTTTCCAGGATGTCGCCGGCACCCGAAGCCCGTGCATCGGCCTCGTGATGGGGAAACAGCCGCGGCTCCACCAGCACCAGGCGCGACAGCCCCATGTTCTTCATGGCACGCGCAGCCCCACCGATGTTTCCCGGATGACTGGTATTGACCAGGACGACACGAATGTTCTGCAGCAAGGGAGGCGCTCTCTGACAGGGAATTTGGTCGCAAATCTTACAGTTCATCCTAAAGTTAAGCTACGAAAGCAAACGTCGTCGTTCATCTGTAGAAACTTTCTGCTAGAATGCCCGGCTTTCTTTAACAACCTTAGGTGACACATCCATGCAGCCCATGCTGAATATCGCGCTGCGCGCCGCCCGCAGCGCCAGTGAATTGATTTTCCGCTCCATCGAGCGCCTGGATACCATCAAGGTCGATGAAAAAGACGCCAAGGACTACGTGTCCGAAGTGGATCGCGCGGCCGAACAGAAAATCGTCGACGCCCTGCGCAAAGCCTACCCGAACCACTCGATCCTCGGCGAAGAGACCGGCATGCACGCCGGCACCGGTATCGAAGGTGAAGAGTACCTGTGGATCATCGACCCACTGGACGGCACCACCAACTTCCTGCGTGGTATCCCCCACTTCGCCGTCAGCATCGCCTGCAAATACCGTGGCCGCCTGGAACACGCCGTGGTCCTGGACCCGGTTCGCCAGGAAGAATTCACCGCCAGCCGTGGCCGTGGCGCCCAACTGAACGGTCGTCGCCTGCGCGTCAGCGGTCGCACCAGCCTGGACGGCGCCCTGCTGGGTACCGGCTTCCCGTTCCGTGATGACCAGATGGACAACCTCGACAACTACCTGGGCATGTTCCGCGCCTTGGTTGGCCAGACCGCCGGCATCCGCCGCGCTGGCGCCGCGAGCCTGGACCTGGCGTACGTCGCCGCCGGCCGTTTCGACGCATTCTGGGAATCGGGCCTGTCCGAGTGGGACATGGCTGCAGGCGCCCTGCTGATTCAGGAAGCAGGCGGTCTGGTGAGCGACTTCACCGGCGGTCACGACTTCCTGGAAAAAGGCCACATCGTTGCCGGCAACACCAAATGCTTCAAGGCAGTCCTGACGGCCATCCAGCCGCACCTGCCAGCCTCGCTGAAACGCTAAGCGCCAGGCCAAAAAAAAGCACCCTACGGGGTAATGCCGATCAGTTAAGCCGTCCCGCTTGACCTTTGGCCGCAAGAAATCAAAATCCGATGCCTGTACTGGCATCGGATTTTTTTATGCGTCTCGCTCGGGCACTGGAACTGACCCACAACATCGCCTCCACCCCCAACGCCATCGAGGGATTGGATTCCTTACTCGACCCCTCTTTGGTCGAGCAGGCACTTGAGCAGGCAGGCGTAGCAACCCTGCGTAAGCGGCGTTTACCGCTGGAAATGATGCTTTGGTGCGTGATCTCCATGGCCTTTTTTCGACGCATGTCGGCCTGGGATGTGGTCAGCCGCATGAACATCATGCTGCCAGGCCAGCGCCCGTTGGTGGCGCCCAGCGCCGTAGTCCAAGCTCGCCAGAGATTGGGCAGCGAAGCTGTACGACAAGTCTTTCATCTGACTCAGAAAAGCTGGCATGAGGCGGCCGGTCATCCGACTTGGGCCGGTTTGCGCTTGCTGGGTGTCGACGGCGTCGTCTGGCGTACGCCCGACACACCGCAAAACCGTGCGCGTTACGACTCCGCCAGCAACCAGCATGGTGATACTGGTTTCCCTCAGGTTCGCATGGTTTGCCAAATGGAATTGACCAGTCACGTACTGATCGGCAGCGCGTTTGACGGCTATCGCAGCAACGAAATGAAACTGGCGGAGCAACTGATCGAAACCACACCGGATCACTCGCTGACGCTGTTTGATCGAGGCTTCTACTCCTTGGGTTTACTGCACCAATGGCAGCAAGCAGGCACCGAGCGTCATTGGCTGATGCCACTGCGCAAAGGTGCGCAGTACGAAGTGATTCAGCGTTTGGGCCGTCAGGATGCAGTGGTCTCGTTAAGCACTTCGCCACAGGCCCGCAAACAATGGCCGGGGCTGCCGGAGCGCCTGACCGCGCGACTGCTGAGCAAAACCGTCAAGGGAAAGGTGTGTCAGATCCTGACCTCAATGGCCGACCCGCTGCGCTTCCCGTCCGACGAAATCGTTGAACTGTACAGCCAGCGATGGGAGATCGAATTAGGCTTTCGGGAAATGAAACAGACGCTGCTCAACAGCAGCTATACGTTGCGCAGTAAAACGCCCGAGATGATCGAGCAGGAATTATGGGGAGTGTTGTTGGGCTACAACTTGTTGCGCTATCAGATGGTGGAAATGAGTCGCCACTGCCCCGGTATTTACCCATGCGAAATGAGCTTTACCGCCTGCACTTGGGCGATTCTCGGATTTATCAACAGTGTCTCGGCTGATCGTTCCGGGAACATCCCCAAATACCTGGCCGAGCTTCATGCTTCAGCTATCCACTACGTCCTGCCTCATCGACGGGAGGAGCGCGTTTATCCTCGGGCGATTCGGCTGAAATCGCCGAAGTACCCGATCAAAAATAAAAATGCCAGTCAGCTTAACTGACTGGCATTACCCTACGGGGTGCTTTTTTTAGGTTCTTCACGGATTACCGGGAAAGACGCTCTTGATCTTCATGAAAAAGAACTCGCTATCCCGGTAACCGTACGCCATTCGCTTGATGACCTTTATTCGATTATTTATTCCTTCCAACTGACCGGTGTGCATCGGCCAGCGAACCCGGCTGACGATGCCCCGCCAGTAAGTCTTTAGCCGTTTGGCGAACTGGATCAGTGCCGGTATTTCGCTTTCATGCGCATGGCGCAGCCATTGCTTCCAGGCCGATCGCCAACCCCAAGCGGTGCTCGGCGTCCAAAGCGTTTTGAGTTCAGTCTTCATCAAATAGACCTTCATCAACGCGTGGTTGGCCGCCAGCAGATCCTCCAAGCGGACCTGTTGCTCCGGTGTTTTCAGGTTCTGCGGGTTGCGCAGGAGCAGCCAACGCGCCTGCTTGATGACCTGTCGGGCCGGCTTGTCATGACGCAGTCGATTGGCTTCGTCGACACGAACCCGATCAATCACCTCTCGGCCATACTTGGCCACCACATGGAAGAGGTCGTAGACCACTCGCGCGTTGGGACAGTGCTGACGAACCTCCAGGTCAAAAGCGGTGTTCATGTCCATTGCCACCGCTTCGATTCGGGCGCATCCCTCTGGCCCCAGCTCTTCGAAAAACGGCCTGACCGCCGCCCGGCTGCGGCCTTCGCCGATCCACAGCACTCGTCGTGTATCCGCATCCAGCACCACACTGGCGTAACGATGGCCCTTGAACAGGGCGAACTCGTCCATCACCAGACGCCGTGGTTGCGCCTTCGGCAGATCGCTCAATGCCGCTTGCAAGGCACGACGCTCCAGCAACCGAACGGTGTCCCAATGCAGCCCAAACATCTGCGCCACGTGCAGCGTGGGAAGGCGCTCACAGGCTTGAATGACCGCCTCTGCCAGACGCCGCGTCATGCGGGCATAGCGATCCAGCCAACTGACGGCCTCCATGCGTTTACCACAGTCGCGGCAACCAACGCGTCGGAGCAAAACGCTCAGGCGCACCGCACGACCGAGAATGGGCAAATCACGAATGACTCGCTCGCAATACTCATGCGTGGTTGAACAGGGTTTTTGGCACCCGCCACAGGAAGGGAATCGGGTGGCGTGGGGTGTCAGATCGATCTGGAGGGCGTCACCATCAGGCTTGATCGTGACGACAGAAAAGCCCTCCCAAAAAGGAAGGAAAGTATTAATATCGCGCATAAGAACGCCGGTTTGTTAGATGTGTTTGCTCGCACGAACATCATCAATCAAATCGGCGTTCTTGTTTCTGTGTTTCCCGGGATTCCGTGAAGAACCTTTTTTTATGCCTGCGTTTCAACCAATCACTGCGCCGGCTCGTTCTGACCCAGGATCAACTGACCTTCCTTGTTGACCGGAATCTGGTTGCCTGGATCGCGATCCATGCGCACCTTGCCTTCCTTGCCATCAAGGGAATAACGCACGTCGTAGCCTACAACCTTGTCACTGATGTCATTGACCGTGTTGCAGCGGGTTTGCGTGGTGGTGTAAGTGTCACGCTCCTGCATGCCCTCCTGCACCTTGTTACCGGCATAACCGCCACCCACCGCACCCGCGACCGTGGCGATCTTCTTGCCGCTGCCGCCGCCGATCTGGTTGCCCAACAGGCCACCGGCCAGCGCACCGACCACGGTACCTGCGATCTGGTGTTGATCCTTGACCGGCGCCTGACGGGTCACGGTCACGTCCTTGCACACTTCACGTGGAGTCTTGATCTGTTTCTTGACCGGCTCAACGGCCAGTACTTGCGCATACTCAGGGCCGCTTTTTACCAGGCTGTAGGTGGCAACAGCACCCCCGGCAGTCACACCGACAGCACCCAATACCGCACCAACCAGCAACGACTTGTTCACATGAACCTCCTGACCATCACATGCGGGACATGCCCGCGCTTCTCCCAGCCTTGGAGCACAAAAAAAGGCGCGAGTTCAATACTCGCGCCTTTTGGGGTACTACCAGGTAGGAAAACGTCTCAAGGACGGTCGTCCACTTCCTTATCGGTGTTGACCACAGGGATCAGGTCTTCACTGCTCAGGTTCAGCCAGATCAGCACCACGTTGGCGATGTAGATCGACGAGTACGTACCCGCCAATACACCCACCAGCAGGGCCAAGGAGAAGCCGTACAGGTTGTCACCCCCGAAGAACAGCAGCGCGGCGATCGCCAACAGGGTCGAAACCGAGGTGGCAATGGTGCGCAGCAGGGTCTGAGTCGTCGAGATGTTGATGTTCTCGATCAGCGTCGCCTTGCGCAGCACGCGGAAGTTCTCACGCACCCGGTCGAACACCACGATGGTGTCGTTGAGCGAGTAACCGATGATCGCCAGCACCGCCGCCAGCACCGTCAGGTCGAAGGTGATCTGGAAGAACGACAGGATACCAATGGTCACGATCACGTCGTGGATCAGCGACACGATGGCCCCGACCGCAAACTTCCATTGAAAGCGGAACGCCAGGTAGATCAGGATGCCGCCCAGCGCCATGAGCATGCCGAGGCCGCCCTGGTCGCGCAGCTCTTCACCCACCTGCGGGCCGACGAACTCGACGCGCTTGACCACAGCCGGGTTGTCGCCGCCGACCTTCTGCAAGGCCTCGGCCACCTGGTGACCCAGTTGCGGGTCTTCGCCTGGCATGCGCACCAGCAGGTCAGTGGTCGCGCCAAAGCTCTGCACCACCGCCTCGTGATAACCCGAGGTAACCAGTTGCTCACGCACCTTGGTCACATCGGCCGGACGCTCATAGGTCAGCTCGATCAGCGTACCGCCGGTGAAGTCCAGGCCGTAGTTCATGCCCTTCGTGGCGACACTGAACAGCGCCAGCACCGTGAGGAACAATGTGACGCCGAACGCAACGTTGCGAACGCCCATGAAGTTGATTGTACGTAACATGGCAGCCCCTTAAATCCACAACTTCTTGAAGTCACGACCGCCGAAGATCAGGTTGACCATCGCACGGGTAACCATGATGGCCGTGAACATCGAGGTCAGAACCCCGAGGGACATGGTCACGGCGAAGCCCTTGACCGGACCTGTACCCATGGCAAACAGAATCCCGCCCACCAGCAAGGTGGTCAGGTTGGCGTCGAGAATCGCGGTGAATGCGCGCCCGAAACCTTCGTTGATTGCCCGTTGCACAGTCATGCCCGCCGCGATTTCCTCACGAATCCGCGAGAAGATCAGCACGTTGGCGTCGACCGCCATACCCATGGTCAGCACGATACCGGCGATACCCGGCAGGGTCAGGGTTGCACCCAGCAGCGACATCAGGGCCAGCAGCAGCACCATGTTCACGCCCAGCGCCACCGTGGCGATCAGGCCGAAGAAGCGGTAGATCGCCATGATGAACAGCGACACGAACAGCATGCCCCACAGCGAGGCATCGACACCCTTGGTGATGTTGTCGGCACCCAGGCTTGGACCAATGGTACGTTCTTCAGCGAAGTACATCGGGGCCGCCAGACCACCGGCGCGCAGCAGCAGCGCCAGCTCCGAGGATTCGCCCTGGCCGTTCAGGCCGGTGATGCGGAACTGAGCACCCAGCGGCGACTGGATGGTCGCCAGGCTGATGATCTTCTTCTCTTCCTTGAACGTCTGCACCGCCACGTCTTTCTCGACGCCGTTGACGACCTGCTTGACGTAGGTGGTCACCGGACGTTGCTCGATGAAGATCACCGCCATGCTGCGACCGACGTTGGAACGGGTCGCACGGTTCATCAGCTCGCCGCCATGACCGTCCAGGCGAATGTTCACCTCTGGGGTGCCGTGCTCGCCGAAACCGGCCTTGGCGTCAGTCACCTGGTCGCCCGTGATGATCAGGCCACGCTCGATCTGCGCAGGAGGACGCTTGCCCTCGCGGAACTCGAACATCTCGGAAGTGGCTTTGGATGCGCCCGGCTCTGCTGCCAGACGGAACTCAAGGTTGGCCGTCTTGCCCAGGATTCGCTTGGCTTCGGCAGTGTCCTGCACGCCTGGCAGTTCAACCACGATGCGGTTGGCACCCTGACGCTGAACGATAGGCTCGGCAACACCCAGCTCGTTGACGCGGTTACGTACCGTGGTCAAGTTCTGCTTGATGGAGTATTCACGGATTTCCGCCAGCTTGGCCGGGGTCATCGCCAGACGCAGCACCGGCTGACCATTGAGGTCGGCGGGAACAATGTCGAAATCGTTGAAGCTCTTGCGGATCAGTGCACGGGCCTGTTCGCGGGCGGCTTCATCAGTGAAGCCCAACTGAATGGCACCGTTGAGTTGCGGCAGGCTGCGATAGCGCAGGCGCTCTTTGCGCAACAGACTCTTGACGTCGCCTTCGTAAACTTTCATGCGGGCGTCGATGGCTTTGTCCATGTCCACTTCCAGGAGGAAGTGCACACCACCGGACAAGTCCAGACCCAACTTCATCGGGTGCGCGCCGAGGTTGCGCAGCCACTGCGGGGTGGTTTGTGCCAGGTTCAGCGCAACGACATAGTCATCACCCAAGGCCTTGCGAACGACGTCCTTGGCCGGAAGCTGGTCTTCCTGCTTGGTCAGACGAATCAGGCCGCCCTTGCCGTTGGCTGCCAGCGTGGCCGCCTTGACGGTGATCCCGGACTCGTTGAGCGCTTTGCTCACACGATCCAGATCCGCCTGATTGACCTGCAGCGCAGTGCTTGCACCGCTGACCTGAATGGCCGGGTCATCAGGGTATAGATTGGGAGCGGAATAAATCAGACCGATCGCCAGCACCGCCAGGATCAGTAGGTATTTCCACAGAGGGTATTTGTTCAGCATCACGCCGCCCGCTTATGACGCGGGGCGCCTTGCGCGCCCCGTCGATTGGTAGAAGATGAAACTCAGATCGCTTTCAGCGTGCCTTTTGGCAGCGTGGCAGCGATGGCGCCTTTCTGGAACTTCAGCTCTACCGAGTCAGAAACTTCGAGAACCACGAAATCATCCGCTACTTTGGTGATCTTGCCGGCGATGCCGCCGGAGGTCACAACTTCATCACCTTTTTGCAAGTTGCTCAGCAGATTCTTCTGCTCTTTGGCGCGTTTGGCCTGTGGACGCCAGATCATCAGGTAGAAGATGACCAGGAAACCGACCAGGAAAATCCACTCAAAGCCAGTGCCAGCAGGGCCGGCAGCAGGTGCAGCGGCGTCTGCCATCGCATTCGAGATAAAAAAGCTCATTTAGCACTCCAGTTGCAGAATTAGTGTCTTAAACGTTTTAAAACTCAGTCCAAAGGCGGAACAGGCAACCCGCGCTTGGCATAGAAGGCATCGACAAAGGCGGCCAATGTACCCTGTTGAATAGCCTCGCGCAAACCAGCCATAAGCACTTGATAATGACGCAAGTTATGGATGGTATTGAGCATGCTCCCCAGCATTTCGCCGCACTTGTCCAGATGATGCAGATAAGCGCGGGAGAAGTTCTGGCAGGTATAGCAATCGCAGGTCGGATCGAGCGGCGAATCATCATGGCGATGGAACGCGTTACGGATCTTCAGCACACCCGTATCAATGAACAGATGCCCATTGCGGGCATTACGGGTTGGCATCACGCAATCGAACATGTCCACCCCGCGGCGCACACCCTCAACCAAGTCTTCCGGCTTGCCAACACCCATAAGGTAACGAGGTTTGTCAGCCGGCATCTGACCCGGGAGGTAGTCCAGCACCTTGATCATCTCGTGCTTGGGCTCGCCCACCGACAGGCCGCCAATGGCCAGGCCGTCAAAACCGATCTTGTCGAGGCCTTCCAGGGAGCGCATGCGCAGGTCCTGGTGCATGCCACCCTGGACGATACCGAACAGCGCCGCGGTGTTCTCGCCATGGGCGTTTTTCGAACGCTGGGCCCAGCGCAGCGACAACTCCATGGAGATCCGCGCCACGTCTTCGTCGGCCGGGTACGGCGTGCATTCGTCAAAAATCATCACGATGTCGGAGCCCAGGTCACGCTGGACCTGCATCGACTCTTCCGGCCCCATGAACACCTTGGCACCGTCCACCGGCGAGGCGAAGGTCACGCCCTCCTCCTTGATCTTGCGCATGGCGCCCAGGCTGAACACCTGGAAACCACCGGAGTCGGTCAGGATCGGGCCTTTCCACTGCATGAAATCGTGCAGGTCGCCGTGCTTCTTGATCACTTCGGTGCCAGGACGCAGCCACAAGTGGAAGGTATTGCCCAGGATGATCTCGGCGCCCGTGGCCTCGATGTCCCGCGGCAACATGCCCTTGACCGTGCCGTAGGTACCCACCGGCATGAACGCCGGGGTCTCGACGGTGCCACGCGGGAACGTCAGGCGCCCGCGACGGGCCTTGCCATCGGTGGCCAAAAGTTCGAAAGACATACGACAGGTGCGACTCATGCTGTTTCCTCTGGGCCGCGCGGTGCGGGATTGCGGGTGATGAACATCGCATCACCGTAGCTGAAAAAGCGGTACCCATGCTCGACAGCTGCCTGGTAGGCGGCCATGGTCTCGGGATACCCGGCAAACGCCGAAACCAGCATCAACAGCGTGGATTCGGGCAAATGGAAGTTGGTGACCAGGGCATCGACCACATGGAACGGCCGGCCCGGGAAAATAAAGATATCGGTGTCGCCGCTGAACGGCTTGAGCACGCCATCGCGCGCCGCACTCTCCAGCGAACGCACGCTGGTGGTCCCCACGGCCACCACACGTCCGCCACGGGCCCGACAGGCCGCCACCGCATCCACCACGTCCTGGCCGACTTCCAGCCACTCGCTGTGCATGTGGTGGTCTTCGAGCTTCTCCACACGCACCGGCTGAAAGGTGCCAGCCCCCACGTGCAGGGTCACGAACGCAGTCTCGACGCCTTTGGCGGCAATCGCCTCCAGCAGCGGCTGATCGAAATGCAGCCCCGCCGTCGGCGCCGCCACGGCGCCCAGGCGCTCGGAGTACACCGTCTGGTAGCGCTCGCGATCGGCGTCTTCATCCGGACGGTCTATATAAGGAGGCAGCGGCATATGCCCGACGCGGTCGAGCAGCGGCAACACTTCTTCGGCAAACCCCAGCTCGAACAGCGCATCGTGGCGCGCCAGCATCTGAGCCTCGCCCCCACCGTCGATGAGGATCTTCGAGCCAGGCTTGGGCGACTTGCTGGAGCGCACATGGGCCAGCACACGGTGACTGTCGAGCACCCGCTCCACCAGAATTTCCAGCTTGCCGCCGGAGGCTTTCTGGCCAAACAGCCGCGCCGGAATCACCCGGGTATTGTTGAACACCATCAAGTCGCCTGGGCGCAAATGCTCAAGCAAATCAGTGAATTGACGGTGCGCCAGGGCGCCGCTAGGCCCATCCAGGGTCAGCAGGCGACTGCCGCGCCGCTCAGCCAACGGGTGGCGAGCGATCAGCGAATCAGGGAGTTCGAAAGTAAAGTCAGCAACGCGCATGATGGGGTTCGTCTAGCAGGGCCGGGAAGTCTAGCGGAAATATCAAAAATTCTCCATGTACCTGATTGACCGACGGTTATCACCTCTCTATACTTCGCCGCCATTGAGCCCTGATGGCGGAATTGGTAGACGCGGCGGATTCAAAATCCGTTTTCGAAAGGAGTGGGAGTTCGAGTCTCCCTCGGGGCACCATATAGCAGTATCTGAAAGTCTCTACCAGTCTTTCAGACCCAGAGAAACCGGCCACTTGGCCGGTTTTTTTGTGTCTGGCTATCTACCTCTGTATCCCCTTATCCGTTGTATCCCTGTATCCCTGCTTGTATCCTGAGAAAAGTACCGAACTTTGGGATACAAGGATGAAGCGCGCAGACATCAAGCGCCGCCCTCTCGCAGACACAACACTTGCAGGGCTGGAGCCGGAATCAAAGGAATACCGGGAGCTGGACGGAAACGGCCTCTACTTCAGGGTCAAACCTGATGGCGGCAAATCCTGGCAACTGCGCTACAAACGTCCGGCGGGCAATTGGGCTTGGATGGGGCTCGGGGGTTACCCGGAAGTTAGTGGTGCATTGGCACGGGACAAAGCTGCCGACCTACGCAAAGTCGTCAGTAGCGGTGCCGACCCTCTCGAACAGAAGCGATCTGCTAAAGCAGCCATTGACGCTGCCAGGACTCGGACCTTCCGAGCTGCTGCTGAAGCTTGGCTCAAGGCCAAAGAAGAAAAGGGCCTCGCCCCCTCCACTCTTAACAAAATCCGCACCTACCTCGACAAGGACATACTCCCGGCATTAGGAGATAAACCCCTCGACGAAATCACCCGTACCGACTGCGCAGAACTCCAGGCATCCCTCGAAGCCCGGGACGCACACAACGTGGCGGAAAAGTGCCGTACCTGGATCAATCAGATCTTCGGCCGAGCCATCGGCTTAGGACTCACCGAAAACGATCCAGGCAGCCGCCTACGCGACATTGCAGCCCAAGCCCCCAAGACTCAGCAACATCCACATTTGCTGGAGCCTGAGCTGGCTGAATTCCTCCAAGCACTCAAAAACACCCCGAGCAGGCTGACGGCCCGCACGGCGGCATGGCTGTGTGTATGGACGGCATCACGACCTGGGATGGTTCGCTTGGCAGAGTGGAAGGAGTTCGACTTTGAGAAAGCCATTTGGACCACACCTGCCGCCAAGATGAAGATGCGTCGGGATTTTGTATGCCCTCTTCCTCACCAAGCTGTTGCAGCCCTGAAGGACCTGCACTGCCTAACCGGACGCAGTCGCTGGCTTTTCCCAGGTGTCGGCGCCAAGAACCCAACCATCAGTGAAAACACGATCAATAAGGTCTTCGCCACCGTCGGCTACAAAGGCCGCCTGGTTGGACACGGTACTCGACACACCGCGAGCACGTTGCTTCGAGAACACGGCTGGCCGAAGGAGCATGTTGAGGCACAGTTGGCTCACAAAGAGGAAGGTATCTCAGGCGTGTACAACAAAGCCCAATATCTTGAGCAACGCGTAAAGATGATGCAGTGGTATGCAGATCACCTTGATGCCCTGGAGGGAGGCAATGTAGTGCAAGCCCAGTTTGGAAAGGCGATATGAGATCACTTACCCAGGCTACCTCTAAAACCGGTGTAACGGGTGTGACGCGTGTAACGAGTCCTTATAACCTATTGAAAATATTATATTTTTTTAACGTTACACCGTATCCACGCTCAACGAACCCCGCGTGTAACGCTGCTGAAGCGTGTAACAGTTATCGAACCACAAGCCCCCTGCTGGCAGCTGCTTTGCCAGATACACTTCGCTGCGGCAGTACGCTCGGTACGGGGCGAGGGGTGTCAAAATGAACAGCAATCTTGGCACCGAGGCTTTAGAGCTTGAGATAGCCGGAGTAGACGTTGGCTGCCTGCTTTGGGATCTTGATGAGGTCGAACTGGCTGTCCGTGAGTTGGCGCTATACAGCCAATTCTCCGAGCACTTCCGTGATGTGTTTACCTGCATCCACAATGCAACATCGTTCTGGCTAGAGGACGGCCAATACGCTGACTGTGCTGAAGCAGTGACAAAGACAATGTTTCGACTTCGCAACCCAATTGAAGAGCATTTCTACTTTTCCGAACCGACCTCACTGCCCAGAGTCGTTCGCCGCTTCCTTGGTATTGATCATCCCGCAAGCGACACACAACTCGTAGCGACTTATGCGCTTATTCAAGCTGTGCAGGCGGTTGAAGTCCTTGCGAAGTGGCTATTCGATCTAGAACTCTCCCTCTACGATGTGGATCTAGATCTAGTGGAGCAGCTCAGACAGACTGACCCCAAACAATACCTCCTCCTCATTCAGAGAGAACGAAAGCGAAAGAGCGACTTCGAAATCGATGCCCGAGAGGAGTTTGCTGATTTCAGTGGCGAGGCCTCCAAGATTTTGATGCTTGCTTCACTTTATCAACAAGCGGACTACGCGGACGTTTCGCACAACGACTTTAGCGCATCAAGTTTTCTGCGGGGAGCGCTGGAAAAGGCTTTTGCCGAAAAAGCCTCGGAAAGAGGCAAAGCGGCCGGGAAGGCTAACGCCAAGCCGGGCACAGTCAAGCAAGAGAACAGCAAGAAGCTTTTTGAGGACATAAGCAAAGCGGCAAAAAGCCAAATATCTGCCGAGCCCAACATAACTGAAACCGAATTAGTCAAAGCGCTAGTCGACCAGGGCAAGGCATCTGCGCCGACCGTTAGAAAATATCTGAGAAAAGGTAAATTTCTCCCTAGCGGCGTTTTTCAAGGTAGTTGTCGCGTCAACCATCCAGCTATGCGGCTTGCTTCGCGTGCTGTTGATCCCGATCAGGGTTCAACAGCACCGTACCAATTGGCTCCCAGTTACGAGTGCGTCCTGACCATCGCTCTGGATTCCTGCTTCGAGCTTGTTCATACAGCTCATGGCGCAGGGCAAGGATTTGCCTATCCTGACCACGATGACGCTCTGCCGGTGTGACGAAGCGGATCCCGCTATGTCGGTGTTCGTGGTTGTACCAGCGGATAAAATCACGCACCCAGCATCTTGCAGCATCCAAGGTCTCGAAACCCTTGGTCGGCCATTGCGGACAGTACTTCAGCGTTCTGAAAAGAGCCTCCGAATACGGATTGTCATTGCTGACACGCGGTCTGCCCCTTGATGGCGTAATGCCTAACTCATACATCTTGCTCAGCAACGTGGTCGACTTCATCGGCGCGCCGTTGTCCGAGTGTAGTACCAGAGGCTCTCTCAGGCATTGTTCGCTGATCACGCTCCTTTGCAGCAACACTGCGGCCTTGGCGCCGTCCTCATCCTCATGCACCTCCCAGCCGACGCTCTTGCGGCTGTAAATATCCTCGATCAGGTACAGGTAGTAGTACTTTCCACGCACCGAAGACGGCAAGTACGTGATGTCCCACGACCACACACGATTTGGTGCATGAGCCGCATGCGTGGTTGGCTCGGCATTACGTCCAGGGCGCTGAGCGCGTCCTCGGTGTTGCCTCTGCCCGGCAGCTCGAAGCACACGATAGAACGTTGACTCCGAGCCTACGTAGATCTGCTTATCGGCCAGCCTCGGCACGATCTGGCTGGGTGGCAAGTGAGCATACTCAGCGCTGTTGCACAGGTTGAGAATCGCTATTCGCTCATGCTCATTCAGCGCATTGGGCGGGGTTGTGCGAACTGTAGTAGTACGCGCATCCGCCACCACCTCTTCCGTTTGAGTCCAACGCTGCAACGTTCTGAGCGTCAATCCAACTTCTTGGCACGCCATCGATTTTCGAGCGCCGGTATTGATCGCCTCTGTCAGCCACGCCACCAGCAGTTGCCGTTCCGGCAGAGCGGTCAATTGTCCTCGTCGTCTACTCCCCAGTAGTCGTTGAGCTTTTTTCGCAGCACCAGTAACGCGGCTGTTTCAGCCAGCGCCTTATCCTTACGGCGCAGTTCGCGCTCAAGCTGTTTAATACGTTTCTGATCCTGACGGGCCTGCTCCCGATCAACCTTGGGCTGCGCTTTTTGAGGGGCCATCCCACTCAGGAAGGCTTGCCGCCAGGCAGCAATCTGCTCGGGATACAAGCCTTTGCGACGGCAGTATTCACCCAGTTCAATCTCGGACAAGCTGGCACATTCGGCGACAGCCGCGAATTTCATTTCTGCCGACCAACTCTCGGTCGGGTGTTTGGGATCGGTCACCACCACACATCCTTCGGCACTGGCTCGTTTGCGCCAGGTATACAGCGACATTTCAGTAACGCCCTCGCGCCTGGCGACTTCGGCCATCGTCAGGTTGAGTGGAGGGCCCAGCATCTTGAGCAGTTCGGCTTTGCGCTCAGAGGAATAGTACGGCACAACGGCTCTCTTTCCGCCCCCGGGGTCTGGTTTCAGGTAAGTCTGGCGAGGCGACAACTATCCTGACACCGGGGGCTAGATAAATTTTCTTTGTGTCGACGAAAAGCAAACCATGTTTGCTTTTTTTTCATCTTTTAGTCTGCGCCTGTCTCTCACCTTACAGGCACGACTATGTCTAACCTCCGCGCGTCAACAATCAACCACATTCCTCATCGCGACCCCACGACAACCTTGATCAGAATCTCCGAAGTCATGGCTATCGTTGGCCTCGCACGCCCCACTATTTACAAGCTAATGCAGTGCCCAAAGAGCGGCTTTCCGCGCCCTGTCAAGCTGAGCACAAGCACTGCACGCGGAGCACCAGTGGCGTGGGTGCTTGCCGAAGTCCAAGCCTGGGCACGCAGCCGCATTGAGGCGCGTGATCAGGTGGCCGCATGAAGCGCCATTACTGCCCTTTCAAGGGCCCGTTTCTCGACTCCTACAGCATCGGATTTCGCCTCTATCAACCTGGTGCAATCAACTGGCGACACCGCACCATTGCAGGCGTGAGCTGGAACGGCGAAGAGCAGGAAGCGTTCTTTTTCAGCCCTGACAGCCTCGTTCTCCCAATCAAAGCCAATCCTTGGGAATTGCCCGAACTGATCCGCAAAAATGCGGTGCGCAGAGAATTTTCGAGCGTCCACGGCACCGGTTATTTCGCCATGAGCGACAGCCGCCTCGCCTCACTGAAAACGCGAGGCATGACCGACTGGGTCACCTACTGGTTGGTGGATCAATCGGCCGGGTACGCGAACGATCCGGCGGTCTGGCAACGCATCACGGATGAAGATCTCGCCGTGGAAAAGACCACTACCGAGAATCTTCATCACAGCATGCGGATGACCTCGGATCTGACCGAGCACGTGGATGAGTGTCTCGCACAGCGTCGCGATGTGATGACCGTCGAATACCGCAGACGTTGCGTCGAAGACAGCAAGATCTTGGCTTGGCTCAAAGGCGAAACACCACCACCGCTGCTTGCTTTTGCGCAGGAGGCAGCATGAGCAAAAAGATCGCGAATAACGCCTTGATGCACCCGTTTTCGGTGCTGCGCCGGATTGGCTTTTCGCCCCGCCTCATGCAGCGCCTCGAGCACTACCGCAGCCAACAGGACAAGCAAGGTCGCGTGGTCAGTGTACTCAGCTGGGCAGACGGCACCTGGTGCGCCCTCTCCCTCCACTGCGAAAAAATCGGAGCCGTGATCGCCGACGAAGGCCAGCAATCGCAAGCCTACGCAGATGCACGATCGATGCTCAGCGGTGGCTTCCTCCCCCTCCTTTCCCTGCGCTGGGAAGCCCATACCTGAAACGAAAACGCCTCCGGGGGGCGATCCGGAGGCGTTGAGGTAAATCTACATGCACAAACAATTTATGCCGCACCTAAAAATTTCGCAAGTCATCAACGCAGTTGCACTTTCAAAAAACGGACGTTACTCTCTTGCCGTCGCTGCAAAATCAGCGAACGGGTTTGGCGACCCGACTTACAATAGGCGCACAGGCGCCCCCATTACGATTGCAGGCGCTTTTTTTGTGCCCGCATCTCCGTTTTATGGTGGCTGTGCGTGGGAGACCTTCGGGTCTGCCGGGTTCCTATTGTCCCGGTTCGCCAACCTGCGCACAGCTGCCACCCTAATTCGTTTGGCGACGAAGTGTGGCAGCTCCTCAACAATAGGAGCTTTGCCAAATGACCAACCTCAGTCCGTCCAAAATTCGCGCCGCTGCACACCGTGCAATGGCTCTCGCCGCTTTACATGCCAACTCCAGCCTCGCTACACGTCTCTTCCGCTACAACAGCCACATGGCCAAAGCCCGCGCACTCGAAACCGCAGGCGGTGCCCAATGAACAACGCCCTGAGTTTTGCCCTACCTGAAGACCTGCTCTGCGTTAATCCGAAAGCAGAAGCCGGTGTACCAATCGACGCTATCACCTGCGCCATTGATCGCGCCGACTCGGTGCTAACGCTGCTGGAGGATCACTTCGAAAGCGAATCCTCGCGCCTCGCCAATCATGTGATCGCCGCCGTCCTCTGGGACGTGCGCGGCACTCTCGGCCTGATCAAAACCCTCACCTTGCACGGTGACAACACCTCCATTCCGGCCGCGCAGAAAGGCGGTGCGCTATGACCACCTCCACTACGCTGGGTCACGCCACATTTACTCGTGTGAACGCCACCGACTTGAAGTTGTTCCGGGTCAATGCCGGAGTACCGGTCGAGGATGCACTGGAGATGGTTTCCCTGCTGCAGCATCACGCCAACCAACTCAACTTCGACGTCGCCATGAGCGACAGCGGCGAGCGTTTCAGTTGGCCTGCTCTGTACCTGGGCGAGATGGCCAAAGCCCTGATCGACGACATCAACGACGCGCTGTTTTTGCCGAGGGCTGACGCATGAGCCAACGCCCGAGCAACTCCGCGAAACGTCCCAGCTTCGCCGACGTGAAAGCCGCTGCACTGAAAGACATTGATCGTGTCCTGACGCACTCGCTGCCCAACGGTAAGCGCGTGGACGGCGGCAAGGAATACACCGCTCCCAATCCGACTCGCAGCGATAAACGCGCCGGTTCGCTCAAGATCAGTTTGAGCAAGGGCACCTGGTCCGACTTCGCCACTGGCGACAAGGGCGGTGACCTGATCGATCTGGTGCGTTATCTGGACGGCGGCACCGACGTCGAGGCCTGTAACAAACTGGCAGACCTGCTCAACGTGTTGCCCGGTGCCGCCCAGGCGAAGCCAGCGCCCGCCAAGACAAAAGCACCTGAGTGGAGTGCCATTCAGCCGATCCCGGCCGAGGCCATGAACAAGTGCCCGGCCAAGCACCGGCAACACGGCGCGCCGTCCAAGGTGTGGATCTATCGTGATGCACAGGGCCAGCCACTCATGGCGCTCTACCGCTTCGACCTCGCGCCGGATGAAGACGGCAAGCCGAAGAAGGTCTTTGCTCCCCTGACGTGGTGTCAGCGTGCCGATAGCCAAACCACACAATGGCGCTGGCAGGGTCTGCCCGATCCGCGTCCACTGTTGCGCCTTGACGAACTGAACCAGCGCACTGATGCACCTGTAGCCCTGTGCGAGGGCGAGAAAGCCGCCGATGCCGCCTCTAAACTGCTGCCGGGCTACGTGGCCACCTGCTGGCCGAACGGTTCCAACTCCTGGCACAAGGCCGGCCTGACGCCGCTCAAGGGTCGTGACGTGCTGTTGTGGCCGGACAACGATGTCAGCGGTAAAGCCTGCATGGAAATCGTCGCCGACAAGCTGCGTGAAATCGGCGCCGCCTCGGTTCGAGTCATTGCGTTGGACGTGTTCAAACGCAAGCCCACGCTGAAGAACGGCCGCGCCGCCTTCGCTAAAGGTGGTCAATGGGACGATGGCGACGACGCCGCTGATGCACTCGCCAAAGGCTGGACAGCGGCCCACTTCGCCGAGCTGGAAAGCAGCGGGGAATTGTTTGGATTGCCTGTGGAGCAGTCGGCAACGGAACCGACTGAAGCCAAGCCAGAAGCGAAAACGAAAGCACCGACCAAGCGTCCCGCCAAATCGAAAAACGACCTGATGCCCGGTGGCTTTCGCCTCACGTCCGAAGGCGTGTTTTATGCGGGCGACGACGGCGAAGCGCGGCCGGTGTGTTCGCCTCTGGAAATCCTGGCTCGCACCCGCGACGACAAAGGGCAGAACTGGGGCCTACTCGTCGAGTTCGACGATCCCGACGGTGCCAAGAAACGCTGGAATATCCCGGCGCGCACCATGACCGGCGACTTCGGCAAGGACGTGCTTGGCCCGTTGGTGGACATGGGCCTGCGTCTCGCCGGTAGTCGCTCCGGACGCAATGCACGCAATGACCTACAAAGTTACCTCGGCGGCTTCGACAGCGCGCAACGGGCACGACTGGTCACCCGCTTGGGCTGGCACGACAGCGCCTTTCTGCTGCCCGAGCAGCAGGTCGGCGCACACAGCGAACACCTGCACTTCTACGAGGCCGGCTCTCAGCTTCCGCCGATCAGCGAAGCCGGCTCGCTTGAGCAGTGGCAGGAGCAAATCGGCGCACTGTGCGTCGGTAATCATCGATTGGCGTTCGTTGTCGGCGTAGCCTTTGCTGGCCCACTGCTGCACATGCTCGGCCATGAGTCGGGCGGCTTCCACTTGTACGGCGACAGTTCAGGCGGCAAGACCACCCACCTACAGGTGGCTGCCTCAATCTACGGCGGGCCGCGTCTGGTGCGCTCGTGGCGCTCCACGGATAACGCGCTCGAATCCATCGCCGCCGCGCATTCCGATGGCCTTCTGGTGCTGGATGAAATCGGCATGTGCGATCCGCGCATCATCGGCGAGACGGTGTACATGCTGGGGAACGGCACCGGCAAGGCACGCGCCAATGATCGAGGCCAAGCAGGCCGACAGGTACAGGAGTGGCGCTTGCTGTTTCTCTCCACCGGCGAGAAGACGCTGGCTCAGCACATGGCCGAAGCCAACAAGGAACTGAAAGCGGGCATGGAAGTACGCATGCTCGCGGTTCCGGCCGATGCGAGCAAAGGCCTCGGCATGTTTGACGCGCTCAACGGTTTTGATGACGCAGCGGCGCTGTCCGACGCGCTCAAGGCACGGGTGGCGAAGTATTACGGCACACCGCTCACCGCCTTCCTCACGGCGTTGTGCGAACCGGGCAAACGTCATGGTTGGTCCGCCATCCTGCGCCGCACACTGGAAGGGTTTATCGCCCAATCACTACCGGCCTCGGCCAGCGGGCAGGCACACCGTGCGGCCGCTCGCTTCGGTCTCGCGGCCGCAGCGGGTGAGCTGGCCACCGCGATGGGGATCACTGGCTGGCCCGACGGGACTGCCACCACCGCCGCTCGCGTGTGCCTCAACGCCTGGATGAACGAGCGTGGCGGCGCCGGGAACTTCGAAGGCGATGCGATCTTGGCGCGGCTGCGCCAGGTCATCGAGCGCTTCGGCGAAAGCCGTTTTACCCGCTGGGAATCGGCGGCCGCAAAGATCGACGAACACGGCCCGCGCACCATCGACCGTCTCGGCTTTCGCAAGACGCTGGAGCACGGCTTGGGCGACGCCCTACACACCACCAACACCTATTACGTGCTGCCCGAGGCATGGCGCTCGGAGATCTTCCGGGGCATGAACATCAACGCCGTGAATAAGGAGCTGCTGCAGCGCGGTGTATTGGAACCGAGCAGCGACGGCAAGGCGTCGAGTCTGGTCCGGCTGCCCGGCCTCGGTCAGCAACGCTGCTACATCGTGAAGACGATTCCGGGAATGGATGAGAGCGAGGCTCGGGCTGCCTGAGGGCATCTCTGCTGATTGAGGTAGCGCCGGCTTATTCCCGGCCTCGCCAGCCACTCAACCAACCCACAATCGAATTGAACAGAGACTAAACAGATGAACGATATTCAAAACTTGAAAGACCGCCGCGACCAACTGCGCAGCGAGGCAGAACAACTACACGCCGAAATGCTGCCGCTTGAGGCCGTGCTGGAAAGTGAAGACCCCATCGAGCCGGATCGAAAACGCGAACTGCGGGATAAGTACAACGACCTGAAAAGGAATTTCGATTCGCGCAATCTCAATGCCGACCTATTAGATAGGAAGATCAGTCGCCGTGAGAACCTCGCCAATTGCGATTCCTTGATGGCGGGTTACATCGAAGCGATGGATAACTGGAAAGCGGATGAACAGGAGCTAAACGAAAAGCGCCAGAGCCTAAGCACCCGTCTGGCACAGATCCAACAACAGGCGGTTGAGGACATGGCCAAAGCCCGTCAGGCCGAAACGGACGCAGCCACTGCGTACGCGCAGGCCGTCGCATGGGGCGACACCGAAGGCGAGCAGACCGCCAACGCCGACGCACAAAAGGCCGCGAAGAATCTGACAGCAGCCGCCGAACATAACCGTCGGCAACACCTGATCATGGCTGCTCTGGAGCAGGAGCTGGTGACCGTAGATAAATACATCGCCGAAGCACAAGAAAAGCAAAAAGGGATAGAACGCACCGCCCTCTGGCTTTCGCAGACAGTACTGGAGGAGCAATGGAACAAGGCCGCAAAAGCGTTGTTAGAGGTGGGTGGCAAGCTGTGGGCCAACTACAACCTGCTGGGACATGACCCGGTAGGGCTTATGAAACTGGCCGTACCCGAGCGAGGCGAAAATCATGGGCAGTGGGGGTGGCACGAGCTAATAGACCGCTCTCGTCAATACAGCGCGCGGGACTTAGTCCAGCTCAACAGTCTGCCGGTACTGCAACAGCTTGAAGATCAGAGCAATCCGGAACAACGCAAGGATGAACGAAATGAACAAGCCACTACAGAACAGCGCGAGCTGGTCTGACACCCTCAAAACTCGGAAGGCCTATCTCAATACCCTGCTAAAGACTATCAACGCGGGAGCGGGTAAAACCAGTCAGATACAAACACTGACCATCAACGCGATTAAAGCGGAAATGGCGCATATTGAAAGCCAACTGAATCGCCGAAAATAGTGCTGAACTTGTAACCAGCATAATCTATCGTAATAACCACGCACGACCACACTGAGCAAAGGAAACACAATGTCCAAACTCGCAGAATTCCGCCAGCTGGAAAAACATCTCGCCGAGCAGCTCCAAGCACTGGAAGCTTTAAAAGGTGATGATGGTCTGAAGAAAGAAATCGAGTTCGAAACCAAGCTGCGCAAGCTGCTCGATCAGTATGGTTTCAGCCTTAAGCACATCATCAATCTGCTGGATCCGCACTCCACGGCCCCTCGCAAATCTGCGGCTTCACCCGCCAGCACACGCAAACCACGCGAATTCAAGGTGTATAAAAACCCGAATACCGGGGAAGTCATCGAAACCAAGGGTGGGAATCACAAAGCGTTGAAGGAGTGGAAAGCAAAACACGGTGCCGACGTCGTCGAGGGATGGTTGAAGAAGTAAAATTGCTTCACCTGAAAAAGGGCCCAGCGGGCCCTTTTTGGTAAGGATGCTCGGCTGCAAAGATAAAAAATCTGGTCGTAAGCGCTAAGCTGAACGGCGAATCTCCTCTATATATCGTTGCATTCCGTAACGGCATCGAAGGCCGCTTTCGGCCCAGAGTGTGTAAAAACGCCTTCGCGAACACTTGCTATGATTTCTGAAGATTTCATCGCAAGGATCGCCCATGAAGCGCTTTATCCAAGGTGAACATCGAGGCCAAGGCACCTTACTTCCCGAGAGCCTCGACGACTACGTCAGCGATACCAATCCGGTGCGCGTAGTCGACGTTTTTGTCGACGAACTCAACCTGGTTTCCTTGGGTTTTGACGGTGCTATTCCGGCTGACACCGGCCGTCCCGCTTACCACCCCGCGATTCTGTTGAAGATATACATCTACGGCTATCTCAACCGCATCCAGTCGAGCCGACGCCTGGAGCGAGAAGCTCAACGCAACGTCGAGCTGATGTGGTTGACCGGGCGTTTGATGCCGGATTTCAAGACCATCGCCAACTTCCGAAAAGACAACAGCAAGGCCATTCGAGGCGTCTGTCGCCAGTTCGTTGTGCTCTGTCAGCAGTTGGGACTGTTCGGAGAAAATCTGGTCGCCATCGATGGCAGTAAATTCAAAGCAGTCAACAACCGCGACCGCAATTTCACCAGCGCCAAACTGAAGCGGCGAATGGAAGAAACTGAATCGAGCATCAACCGTTACCTGACAGCACTCGATGCTGCCGATCGGCAAGAGCCAACAGCCTCCGAGCCCAGCGCCGTGCGGCTGGAGGAGAAAATTGCCAAGCTGAAGACGCAAATGAAAGAGCTTAAAGCGATCGAAATCCAGCTCAACGAATCGCCGGATAAACAGGTCTCACTGACCGATCCAGACGCCCGCTCCATGATGACGCGCGGCACGGGAATTGTCGGCTACAACGTGCAAACAGCGGTCGACACCCAGAACCATTTGATCGTTGCTCATGAGGTCACCAACTTCGGTTCCGACCGAGATCAACTCAGCTCGATGGCGAAGCAGGCTCGCGATGCCATGGCGTCCGAAACGCTGGCGGTGGTAGCTGACCGAGGTTACTTCAAGAGTGAAGAAATCCTTGCCTGTCACGACGCGGACATCACTGCCTACGTGCCAAAGCCGATGACTTCAAGCGCCAAGGCGGATGGTCGATTCAACAAAGATGCGTTCGTTTATGACGCGACGAAAAACGAATACATCTGCCCGGCTGGAGAAGCGCTGCCTTGGCGCTTCTCCAGTATTGAGAAGGGCATGAATATGCACTGTTATTGGAGTTCGAAATGCCAGGGTTGCGCGCTGAAAACGCAGTGCACGCCGAGCAAAAATCGTCGAGTAAGGCGCTGGGAACATGAAACGGTGCTCGAGGAAATGCAGCGTCGGTTGAACGATGCACCGGACATGATGCGAATCCGAAAAAGGACAGTTGAGCATCCCTTCGGGACGCTCAAACAATGGATGGGCTCAACGCATTTCCTGACGCGCAAACTGGTTGGGGTAAGCGCTGAGATGAGTCTGAATGTACTCGCCTACAACATGAAGCGAGTTATGAACATTATCGGTACAGCAAGCTTGCTGAAGGCGATGGCGGTGTAAAGTCTCGGTTTTCTCTGCCCCAGAAGGCGCTCAACCGCTACATAACCGCTTTGGAACGTCAGTAATGCTTATCACGGAAAACGCTTGGGCAATCGCATCGCCCAGGAACGCCTGAATGACGCACTCGATATACGAAAGCGTTTTTACACACTCTGGGCCGGTAGCGGCCCTTCGGTGAATAGGGCACCGTGGCGGTACAGTCCTATCATTTACTGCATTCTATCATTCCCAAGTCATTCTACCTTCAAACCGTTATCGCGCCGCGCCCAAATAATGGCATGCCGTCTTCAAATCCAACGCATCTATCAGGTAATTATGATCACTTTTTTTTGTCAGTCCAATCTTGAATGTGTGACCAGAACTATAAAAAACGTCCAGATGATGAAGAGGGTGCATATCCCCACTAGCATGAACTGGATCATGATCGTAGCGTACGTAACCATCCTCTTGCATTAGAAGTTCTCTGAGCACAGTCCAACCGCCAGAATTGTGAAAAAGAAAGTCCGACACTGGAGTCGCGAAATCGAGGATATCATCAAACTCAAAAATTTCACCGCTTGCCATTACGCTCAATATATCCGAAGTCATCTGACTATCAACATCTACCCCAGAACCAGTTTTGAAATAAACGCGTTCATCTTCTAGAGTTACGCTAAACGGAAACCCAATTGAGTAGTGCTTGTTCTCAGAAAAGAAAAACAAACGACTCATTTGAGATACTACCAACTCAAAATACTGTCCTTCAGGTCGCGCGGTTAACACCGGCCCGACATCCATAAGCTTTGTTACCTTCATTAACAATACAATCACGTCCCTCCTAGTTCTGATCGGCTTAAAAACAAGGTCTGAATTCCATTCGGCGATAGTAAAATAGTATCTCTTCATTATCTACCAGCCATTTTACCGTAGTTGAACTCAACAACTTCCATAACCTCATCCCGATCAAAACTATCTCCGAGAGTAAATCTAACGGTTTCAGTCAAGTCGCTTCGGAATATCGGCAAGACATTAAGCTCATCGAAAATCCCACTCAAGAACTCATAGTAAGAAACCGTTCGACTGGTAAAGTTTATCTTGGTCCGAATTTTCTCTATCTCTTTCGGTGAAGGTGCTACTACCTCAATGCAGTCTGTTTTATTGATTCCACTGAGACCGGCCGTGATCTGATCATATATGATTTGATTAGGGCCCTGAGGAATCAAAAGATACGTTTTTATAAATGACCTAGTTAGCATCATGTATAGAGCATTTCTAAGGCTATGGCTCCTAGTTATTGTTTCCGCGACACATATTACAAATGGAAACTCAAGCCCTTTTACATGATTTCTGTTGCTGACGAATAAGAAATCTTTAATTTTTCGTTTCGACTCGTACGCTTTGTTTACTCGCCAAGTTAACTCACTCGGAATTTTCTGTTCTAAAATATCTGCTAGCCTAAAGCTGCGCTTGTTTGCATTGAGAAAGATAATCCCAATATCTTCAACTGTTGCAGTTGGATTATCACGCTTAATTTTGGCGACTATCTTGACAATAGCACTCGCAGTATCGCTACCGTCCTGAGCCTCATCTGCTCCCGTCAGTACAACTTCGGTGCTATCAAACGCATTGCTATCTACGTCTTCAAATCTTCTAAGTGGCTCTCTTGATAGGCGATACAATGTATCTGTTCTATCTTTCTCCACTATATATCCACAAGACCGCCACTCGTCGTCCGCCAACCACTGCAGCTTCTCAGCTTCGAATAGCCCCATACCTAAGGAATGCGCGAACATTAAAGTTCTAGGGTCAGTTCGGTAACACTTACTTAAAAGAAAATCAGGCTTAATATCACCTACGACGTCAGAAAATATATTTTGAAAAATATCTCCTGCGATATAAACCGTCTCCTTGGTAGCCTTCTGGCAAAGCTCAAAGAATGACTCAGGAAAATCTTGGCTTTCATCGATCAGCATATAGTCCAGCGCGAACTCTATATTATCTCCTTTAGCTTTTAGCTCCTCTAGCGCTTTTTTGCACGCGTTGTCAAATGACATGGATGGGCTATATCGATGGAAAGTCAATCCATAAAAATGACAGAAATAACGATATGCACCTGAATTATAATCCCCGCCTGACCCCCAAGCGTTGTCGCACCAAAGACGCTCAGACCATTCGATCTGCTGCTCCACTTTCATGAAGTTAAAGAAGTCTGGTATTCTCTTTTTTAGACTATCCGCCAATATTTTATTATGGCACGTAAAGAAAATACGGCTATCGTCTGAGGCCGTGTAGATTTCCTTCAGTTTATGCAGAAGAAGTTCAGTCTTTCCGGTTCCTGACAAGCCTTGAATTCTGACCACGGGCTTAGTATTTTTCTGATATACAAACCGTGTCTGCTCCCCATCGAAAAGCAAGATTTTTTGCTTGACCTTGTCTAAAAGATTATCAGGAACCGCTTCTTTAACACGATCGATATCGTTTATGCTTCCCGTGAGCAAAGAGATAAGCAGTTCGCATTTTTTTTGCCGATCTCCTGCAAATATTTTATATTCTTGAAGAATAGATGCCAGATCAAAATTATCGGGATCTATTACTACAGTACCGTATAGATCTCCCCAGGTTCGGGGGCGACCGATTATACTCTTGTATCGATATTTATCCGCGATCGCACTAAGGTCCTCCAAGAAGTCTTCTTGGAACTCCTCAAAGTCGGCCGCAGTACCACCAAGTCGCACAAACAAAATTTTGTGCTTCGGTACTAACAATACAAATCCGTCGTCATAGTCATAAGAGTACTTATTATCACCAAGAGGCTTGCTTACAATATATGCCTGCTCGAGATTTTTGTCAGCGTACGTCCTGACTGCCTCTACGAAATCATGGTTTTTATCGTTTTCTTCGATACTCATGTAGAAAAAACTACTAGCCATTTCCCCTCCCTGAATCAAATCACCGAGCTTTTAGTGGCGTTCTAGCATGCGCGCAAGCTCTAGTCAACTATTAAAGTTATCCTTACTATAAGGCACTGACAACGCTGAGGTTAACTTCCAGACCATTTAGCAGCATTAAACTAATTTCAGTATTTTTAATATGCTAAAAACCCTTCCATACAGCTTGGCTTGTGACACAATGCTTCATCATCGCATAGCATGGAGCAAGGCCAAGTGGACGAAACGTATTTCCCTACAACTGAAGAGTGGTTTTTACAGCTTCCGCTATACACTAAATATCCTTTGACTGATAAGAATATTAAAGCGTTTCAGAGTTTCGCCTCATACTATGGCTCCGTAGATACATACTGCCCAGAGTGCGGAAAGGATAGTATTTTTACGATTGAATCTCATGGGCTTGGTCGCAATGATTTTACCAAGATTCAATGGTGGGATTACTTCACTTACGTTGATATTATTACGCGTTGCTCTAGAAATAATGAGCATGTAGGTCGTTATAGTTTCAAGTTGAGCAAGGCTGATGGGCTCATGAAGGTCGGTCAATACCCTTCATTAGCGGATGCGGATAGTGTAAAAATCAGAAAGTATCGCAAGGTTTTATCTAAAGAGCAGCTTGAGGGATTTACGATAGCAGTGAGGCTTGCATCCGCTGGGGTAGGCGCAGGGGCTGTAGTTTATCTCCGCAGGATCTTCGAGTCACTAATCGAAGAGGCTCATCAAGAGGCGAGCAAAGACGAAAATTGGATCGCAGCGCATACGACCTATAAGACTGCCCGCGTAGCTGATAAAATAAAAGCACTCAAAAGTTATCTGCCTTCATATTTAGTCGAGCATCATGCTATGTACGGTGTTTTGTCCTCCGGTGTTCACGACATGTCAGAACAGCAATGTAATGAGCTATTCCCTGTACTTAAGGTTGGAATTGAGTTCATCCTGAAACAAAAAATCCAAAAGAAGGAGGAGCAGGAGTCAATCGCGGAGTTAAAGAAAATGCTAAGCAGTCAGTCGTTGAAATAGTGTTGATGTAGAGTGACCTAAATAACAGAGGTAGCACCGGGGTATTAATTTTACACTTGGGACGACCTCTGTTTTAGCTAGAATCTTTTTTCCATCAGTTGCATGAAGCGTTTGAGTTGAAAGAAGCTTATTCCGTGAGCAGCGCGAACACTGCGGTTCAAGAAGGCTGGAAATTATTGGCCATTGCACCGGGCGCCAATGGTGTGACCTATGTGTTGGGAAAGACGAAGCCCCCAGGCAGTGCGAAGATTGAGCCACTCAGAATATGAAACTGCCCTGGTACGCATAATAGAGACATTGTTCGCTGCCGTTGGCCGACTCGTACAGCGCTAAAACAAGCCAAAGTCGCGAAGGTTGGTGTTAGCTCTTAAACGCAGACACTTGCAGCGGAGCGAGCTTAATCAGCAAATCACCCGCACGATCAGCCAGCGCCTCAATCTCTTCGAAGTTCTCGTGCACAAGACACTCAAGGCGTTCTATTTCAGCGGCCAGAGGGATCGGAAACAGGTGGCAGGCTTCGTGCGTCAGGTCGCTAAGGCCGTCACTGTAACTGTCGACAATGTTCTGCATGGCCACACGCATCGTTTGGGCTTCCTGGGCCACCAGCAGTAACCGATAGGTCAGCTCAGTGCGCTGATCGCCACTCGCATTGGCCTCCGCAATCTGCTGAGCCAAAAGCTGATCCAGCGCGACCTCTGGCTTTTTCTTCTTCCAAAACATACCAACTCTCCCCGGCAATCGACCCGATAGCCTGGCATATCGCCTAAGACTGCGAGTAACGGCAATTTCGTCGAATCCGAAACCAAAAAACCCGCCAATGGCGGGGATTTTTTATAGTGGCTCACCAATTTTCGCGGCGCTCGGCGTGCTGATGCTCGATTCGATAGATTCTGATCATCTCCCCCTTTAGCGTGTAAGTTGCTCTGAAGGGATACTTCGAAATGATCAGCTCGCGGCAGTCGGGAATATCCGAAGCCTTACCCATTTGAGGGAAGGTCTCCAGCATCTCCAATGCTTCGATAATGTGAAACACCACGCCCTCTGAAGATTTAGCGCCTAACAACGGCGCGTAATGCTCATAGATACCATCGAGATCACTTTCCGCCTTGCTGGTTAATGCGATTTTCGGCACGGGCCACCCACTTAGCCTTCACGGCATCCAAGTCGACTAGGTTGCCTGCCTCTGCATCTGCAATGCCTTCAGCGACTGCTCGAAAATGCCAAGACTCGGACTCAACATAACGTGCTAGGGCACGCTTGAGGTGATATTGGCGATCCCGATCGGTTGCTTCGGCGAGTTGATCGAGCTGATTGATCAACTCGGATTCCACACGAAAGGACAGGACAGGCGAGGCCATGATAAACGCTCCAAAACGGCTTGTATACACTGTATTCAGTTGACACTGACGTCAACACTATAGCCAAATAATAACTATGTCAACAAAGCCGAATACTAATCAGAAGTCGCGCACCGAACCACTGCTCCGAAGACCAGTTCCCATAACGCCGCTTATGTAAAAAAGGCCCCCACATCTGTGCCAGGTGTGAGAGCCTTTTTGCTAGCTACCGTTCGCCGGAACTCCGTGGACTGGCGTACCAGCACCCCCTATGCTGGTTCACATACTTCTAACCCCTCACCGCGACAAGGAGACCCGCTCATGGCTACCCCTGAAGCAAATCCAAAGCCCGCCACATTCTCGTTCGGCCCACCCCGAGTAGAGCTGAACACGCCCTACCGTCAATACGCTTGGGGGGATCTGCTGGATAACCTGCACCGCGCCGAACATGACGGCACCGAGATCGAGGCTGATACCTTAAGGGCAAAGGACTTCATCCTAGACTTGGCAGTCGGTAAGCAGATTACGGATGTGCAGCGCGATCTGATGTACAACCTGCTGTCCGAGGCTCGCGAGGCAGCTGTGCGTCGCACCCGGCGACACGCTTAGGGCCGACGTCATGATCGGTCAGACCATTCAGTCCGATACTTTGAAAGTCCTGGTCAGCCAGCACGTGGTCCGGGAAGTCGTGGTGGGCCGGGTCAATGCTGATAATGCGAGGTGGACCCTATCGGTCCGCCTGGGCAGCCCCTCGGCGCGGCTGGTGCCGGTGCGCTCCCGACGTGAGCCGCTGCGCACCTGGGCCAGCCTGACGGCGGTGGGACGCTTTGCCGAGACCGTGGGCATCACCGGATTCAGTGTGGAGCTGTGACCGGTGACATTTGAATCGCCCCGGGTTTCGTAGACACCTCCATGCCTTAAACTGAGGCCAATCAGGAGGTGCCATGAGCAACCCACGTTATCCCGAAGAATTCAAAATCCAAGCGGTCAATCAAGTGACCGAGAAGAAGTTGCCTGTCGCTGATGTGGCGGCGCGTCTTGGCGTGTCGACGCATAGCCTCTATGCCTGGATAAAGCGCTACAGCAAACCTCAGGCAGAACGGCAGCAAGACGATGATCAGCACGCTGAACTGCGTCGTCTGCGAGCCGAACTCAAGCGGGTCACCGAAGAGCGAGACATCTTAAAAAAGGCCGCCGCGTACTTTGCCAAGGAGTGCGGTTGAAGTACGCCTTTATCAAGCAGCGAGCGGGCGACTATTCGATTCGACGGCTTTGCCTGACGCTGAAAGTCCATCCCAGCGGTTATTACGCCTGGCTGTCTGAGCCGCAATCTGTACGCGCCAAAGACGACCAGCGACTGCTGGGTTTGATCAAGCATTCCTGGCTGGAGAGCGGTGGCGTTTATGGCTATCGCAAAGTCCATGACGATCTGCGCGAAGTCGGTGAGGATTGTGGTCGGCATCGTGTGGCGAGGCTGATGCGTCTTGAAGGTCTGCGCTCTCAGACAGGGTATCGACGCCGTCCTGGCAAATACGGCGGTAAGCCAGCGGTCGCCTCACCCAATTTACTGAAGCGCCAGTTCGATGTCGTAGAACCCAACAAAGTTTGGGTCACCGACATCACTTACATTCGTACGTATGAAGGCTGGCTGTATTTGGCGGTGGTGCTGGATCTGTTTTCTCGTCAGGTCGTTGGCTGGTCAATGAAGTCGCAGATGACCAGTGATTTGGCCATTGATGCGTTATTGATGGCGGTTTGGAGGCGAAAACCGAAACAAGAGGTGATGGTTCACTCCGACCAGGGCAGCCAGTACAGCAGCTCCGATTGGCGCAGTTTTTTGAAGGCAAACAATTTGGTTGCCAGCATGAGCCGCCGAGGCAATTGTCATGACAACGCCGTGGCTGAGAGCTTTTTCCAGCTTCTGAAACGGGAACGAATCAAGCGGAAAATCTACACCTCACGGCAAGATGCTCGTAGTGATGTGTTCGATTACATCGAGATGTTCTACAACCCAAAACGCCGCCATGGTTTCAACAATCAGCTGTCACCGGTAGAGTTTGAAAAACGTTACGCAATGAGCTTGCAAGGTGTCTAGAGAATCCGGGGCGATTCAAGCTTCAAGGCCAGTTGCAACATCTCCACCACACGTAGCCCACCCGCATTTGTCCCCTGAGGTAGTGCTGTCGGATTATGAAGCGCTGATCTTCCTTGTTTTCGCTAGTTTGATGAAAGCGTTACACGATTCGTCGTTGCTACACCGCGCATACGAAATGCTTTCAGCGCGTGTAACGTTTGTTTTTTCCCTTATATTCAAAGACTTATACAACTTTGTTACACCAGTAACACGAATTACACCCCATTTGACAGGTATCTGCCCCACTCCCCGTAAGCAATGAGTTCCACCAGCGAGGAGATTCCAGCGGGAGCCGGGGCCCCTGAGGTGATGAGACACATACGGGGTCGGAAACCCGCGGGACTTTGTTAGCGCACAGGCGCCCAGCTTAGTGAACAGGTGAACCGGGTGAACACACAGTTCACCAGTGCAGTTGCACAGATGATGGGAGGTCGCCGGGGACCCTGAGCGTTTCCGAATGACACGGGGCACAAAACCCGCGCGTTCGTGTTAGCGGCTGGATTTTTGAAGTTGGTTGACAGGTTGACGGAGTTGACTCGGTTGACGAACGCCTTGCGTGCGTTATCAGCAACACAAAGGGCCATCGTTACCGATGCGGTAATGATGCCCTCTTTTCAACCAGATCCTTTCAATTTCAACGACTGAAATTTCAGTAACTTTCAGAACCTCCCACTAACTCAGTCCCGCGGGTTTCCTACCCCGTGTCCGAAGGAAAACCTCAGGGGCCCCGGCAGTTTTTGAACGCCGGGCGCGCAGGTCGAGATCAAATCACACCCGTCGGCTAGGATGACTAGCGAAGCTAACGACCAGTTGGCCCCCAGTGATAGGGAAAGTGATATGGATATGGTTCGTGTGAACTCAACTGCAATCACCGCTGTTGGCTATGACGGTGCCACAGGTCGAATGAAGATCACGTTCAAGCAAGGGCGGACTTACGACTTTTGCCGAGTGCCCTCTCACATCCATAAGGGGTTGATGGACGCAGCATCCAAGGGATCATATTTTGATAGGGTCATCAAAGATCGTTACCAGTGCAAGTAGGCAGGCAACCAGTCGTCAGGCTTGCCCTGGGTAACCCTCAATGTCTCTACCGAAGGATTTGCATGGTGCTGTGGAGACTCCTCATACTAGGCCAGCACACGAGATCATGTATCCCTACATGTATCCCCAGCTAGCAAACCTCTCTGGAGGCCTTGAGTTTACTGGAACACTACAGTCTCCCTCGGGCACCATATAGCAGTATCTGAAAGTCTCTACCAGACTATCAGACCCAGAGAAACCGGCCACTTGAGCCGGTTTTTTTGTGTCTGTCTTTCTACCCCTGCATCCCTCTGCTTGCCCCCCCTGAGAAAAAACCAAACAGCACGCTCTCCGCCCCCACGCTCTTAACCCCCCCAGCTTCTCAGCCCCCACCCACCACGACCCAATGCGCGATCCAGCTACGACGAGTATCGTGTTCCCCATCGATACCCTCGCTGCGGATCGGATGATGACCAGAAGCATTTTCTACGCCTTGGGTGCCGCTGCGCTCTTTGGGGCCAGCACACCGCTTGCCAAGGTTCTGGGGCTGAACATCTCTCCGGTCTTGCTCGCCGGGTTGCTGTACCTGGGGAGCGGCTTGGGCTTGACGGTCAGTCGGTTGATCCGTGATCGCGGCTGGCAGCCTGTCGGCCTGACTGCATCGGAGTGGCCGTGGCTTATTGGCGCGATTGTTTTCGGTGGGGTGCTGGGGCCGGTGTCGTTGATGTTTGGGCTGACCCTGACCTCCGGCACCACCGCTTCGCTGTTGCTGAACCTTGAAGCCGTGTTGACCGCACTACTGGCGTGGATGGTTTTCAAGGAGAACGCTGACAGGCGGATCGTCATGGGAATGATCGCAATAGTGGCGGGCGGCGTAATGCTGGGTTGGCCTCAAACGTCAGCGCAGATCAATGGCTGGGTTGGGCCGAGTGCAGTCGCAATCGCATGCCTTTGCTGGGCCGTTGATAACAACCTGACTCGCAAGGTTTCAGCATCGGATGCGTTGTTCATTGCAGGCATCAAGGGGCTGGTCGCCGGGGTGGTCAATTGCACCCTGGGGATTGCGCTGGGCATGCATCTCCCCGAGTGGCCTCTGCTCGGCCCCACCCTTCTCGTAGGTTTCCTGGGATACGGCGTGAGCCTGGTGCTTTTCGTGCTGGCGTTACGGGGGCTGGGAACAGCGCGGACCGGCGCGTGTTTCTCGACCGCGCCCTTCCTGGGCGCAGCTGTTTCAATTGTGTTTCTGGGCGAAGCCGTGTCATGGGTGTTTTGGGTTGCTGCGGGCCTGATGGGGATTGGAGTCTGGATCCACCTCACCGAGAGTCATTCACACGAGCATCAACACGATCCGCAGACCCATGACCATCCGCACGTTCACGACGAGCACCATCAACATGAACATGCCTTTGAGTGGGAGGCGTCCGAGCCTCATAGCCATGTGCATGAACACGCCCCCCTGCGCCACAGTCACCCGCACTTTCCTGACATCCATCACCGGCATAAACACTGAGGGGCAGCCCTCGGCATAGCGCCGTATCTGAAACCGGCGGCGCCAACCGCAACCCCACAGACCGACTAGACTTCTTCACTCCAGTGCCGCAGGTCCCTGCAGGCACTCCCCGAAGCTGTCATTCCCACCGAATTGAACTGAGTACACAATCATGTGTGAATCATGCGATTCAGGCTCTGTTTCAAAAGTGAACACTCGTCGTGATTTTCTTCGTCTTGCCGGACTGGGTGCCGGCGCGCTGCTGCTGGCCGGTGCATTGCCCGGCAGGCTTGCTCAGGCGGCCGAGGCAACCTCCGCGCCGCCCAAGCCGAAAAACGTCATCAGCCCGGATGACGCCCTCAAACGACTGATGGCCGGCAATGAGCGGTACGTCAGCGGCAACTCCGAAACGCACGATTTCAAGGACGAACGTGAAGCCTTGGTCTCCGGCCAGAATCCCTTCGTGGCAGTCCTGAGTTGTTCCGACTCGCGCATCGCGCCCGAATATGCGTTTGATACCGCGCGCGGCGATCTTTTCGCGATACGTGTGGCAGGCAACTTCGTCACCGATGAGGGCTTGGCGAGTCTTGAATACGGTGTCGCGGTGCTGGGCGCCCCGCTCATCCTGGTATTGGGGCATGAGCGATGCGGCGCCATCGAGGCCGGCATCAAAGCCGTCAAGGATCACACGGTGTTCCCCGGGCACATCCCGAAACTGACGGACGCACTCAAGTCCTCTATCGAGAGCGTGATCAAGCAACCCGGGGAACTGGTGGAAAACGCGACCGTGCAAAACGTCAAAGACTCGGTCGAGCGCCTGAAGAAAGCCACGCCCCTGCTGACCGATGCGCTCGACACAGGCAAGTTGAAAATCGTCGGCGGCATTTATCGCCTGGCGACCGGCAAAGTCGAGCTGATTGCCTGAACCGTGCTGGCTGCAATCCTGTACCCCTGACGATATAATCGGCCCGCAGCCACGGATGACATCGACGCCTCCCACGGCCCGCCAATTAAAAAGAGACCTTGTTTATCAAGGTCTTTTTTCGCCCGCAGAAAAGTGACCCGCACCACCCCACACCACCGCACAAGGACCCCCTCCATGGACCGCGCCCTGGAAACCGTCGCCCTCTTCGCCCTCAAGCTGGTTCACGAGACCGAAGGCCACAGCCCGATCCTGCGTGACGATCCGATCATGGATGACTACCAGCGGGAGGTGTTCCAGTTGCTGGTGCGGCGCGGCGAGGTGGCGGCGATCCAGTTGAAGGTGGCGACCTGCGTTGGCCTGGCGCTGACGGCCCTGGGCGGGGTGGACAAACCCATGGGCCGTGAGCTTGCAGCGCCTGGCCATAGATTTCGGCCAGGCGCAGACGCTGGAGCAGATGCAGGCTCCGCTCCTGGCGCTCAGGGATTACCTGAAAGACATTCAGTGACCGCCCAGGCGTGCCCTACTCGTCCTTGCCCGACGCACGCACGGCGACTTCGATCGCCCGCACGCTGATCGCCGCGAATATCGCGGTCATCAGCACGCCGTTGAACCCCAGCAGAATCGCCAGCACCCGCGAGACGCCCAGCTTGGGCACCAGCTCGCCATACCCGATGGTCAAGCCCGTCACAAAGCCGAAATAGACGCCGTCCAACGGCGGCCAACCCTCCAGGTAGCTGATGATCAGGCCGACCACCACGATCAGCAAAAACAGGATGGAGAAAATCGGCCAGACGACGCGAAAGTAGAATCCGACGGCTTTGTAGAACTCACGACGCACGTGCGCTGAATGCTTGGATGTCATGGTGTGGGGTTCCTGGGGATAGGCCGGGCTGATGGCGCATTGGGACCCCACCAGCTTGGCACAGGCTTCAGATAACCGTGGTCAATTGTTGATTATTTGTGTGCAACGACCGCCGGCGTCTTGGGCCGAGTCTGGATCAACCCTGCCACCAGCGCCGCCAGAATCAACAGGATCGACAGCCCTTCATGGAGCTCCACCCGGTGCCCCAGCATCAGCACCGAACCGGCCACCCCGAACACCGGGATCAGCAACGACAGCGGCGCCACCCTGGACACCGGGTACTCGCGCAGCAACAGGTTCCAGCCCCAGTAACAGAAGTGGGTCGCCGCGTAGACCTGGAACAACAGGGAAAACAGCGCCAGCCACTGGAAGTGCCGGACCAGCCCGGTAAAGGGTGCCGAGCCATGGGCCAGCCAGGTCAGGAACAGCAAGGGAATCGGCGGAAACAGGCTGGCCCACACCACAAAGGCAAACATCTCACGCACGTTCGACTGTTTGATGATGACGTTGCCGACACTCCAACTGAAGGCGCTGACCAGCAACAGTGCATAACCCAGGGTTGTGGCCTGACCGGGGCTGTTGACGATGATGCACAGCAAGCCCACCACCGCCAGTCCCACGCCCACTAATTGACCAAGGCGCAAGCGCTCGCGAAACAGCAGCACGCCCCAGCCCAGGGTGAAAAAGGCACTGAACTGCACCAGCAGTGCCGCCGTCCCGGGCGGTACCCCCAGCTCGATGCCCAGGTTGATCAACGCCCACATCGCCACCCCGAAAATCAGGCCATAAGCCGCCAACCAGCCCAAGGCGATCGGCGGGCGGCGCACAAAAAACACCCAGGGCAATGCAGCCAGGGTGAAACGCAGGGCCGTCAGCAATAGTGGATCAATTGCCGCCAGGCCCAGTTTGGTGACCGGAAAGTTAAGACCCCAGACCGCCGTCACCAACACGGCGAGGATCAGGTGTTTGTTGTGCATGCTGAGCCATTCCACAAAATGAAGCCGACACTCTGGGTCATCCGCACCACGGCCCGCTTGCACTATCAGGTCATAGATCGGTAGATTTGGGCCATGCGCGACATTGATATCGATCCCTACGAACACACGCCCCGCGATGCCGTGGTGACCGCCAACGACTACTGCGACGGCCTGCACTTTGCCCGGCACAGCCATCAGCGCGGGCAATTCGCCTACGCCGCCTGCGGGGTGATCACGGTGTTCACCGACCAGGGCAACTGGGTGGTGCCGCCACAACGGGCCATCTGGGTCCCGGCCCACGTCCCCCACGAAATGCACATGCACGGGCCGGTGACCATGCTCAACAGCTACATCCACCCCATCGCCAGCACACGCCTCGGCCTGCCGGCGCACTGCCAGGTGTTTGGTGTGTCGGCGCTGCTGCGCCAACTGTTGATCAGCGCCATGGACGTGCCGGCGCTGTATGCCGAGGACCAGCGGGACGGCTACCTGATGAACCTGCTCCTGCACGAAATCGCCGCCATGCAGCCGCTGTCGCTCAATGCGCCGCTGCCCAGCGAGCCACGCCTGGCCCAGGCCTGCAGCCAGTTGCTGGAGCAGCCGTCATTGGCGGTCGGGATCGACGACATGTGTCGCCAGGTTGCCATGAGCCGCCGCACCTTCACCCGGCTGTTTCGCGAGCAGACCGGGATCAGCTTTGTCGAATGGCGCCAGCAGGCGTGCCTGTTGATGGCCGTGGTGCGCCTGGGCAATGGCGAGCCCGTGACGCGGGTGGCAACGGATCTGGGCTATAGCAGCCCGAGTGCGTTCACCGGGGTTTTTCGGCGGGTGCTGGGGCAGGCGCCGAGTCGCTATTTCGCGCAAAATAGCCCGGCTTGATTCGCCGCTGGCGCGTCACTCACACAAAGGTCTCCATGGATGAGTACAACCTTGATGATGTCTTGCACGGTAAACAACGGTCAGCCCCTCGCCCCAGCCCCCGAGCCGGTCAGCGTGCCCTGGTGGAGCTTCGGTAAAACCGTGCTGGCGGCCACGGCGCTGACCCTGGTGCGCGATGGCCTGGTCGCTCTGGACGAACCGGTCGCGCAAGGCCCGTTCACCTTGCGCCAACTGCTGCGCCATGAAGCCGGGCTGGCGGACTACGGCGAACTGGCGCAGTACCACGCGGCCGTTGCCCGGCATGAAACCGCGTGGTCGGCCGAGGAGATGCTGCAACGCCTGGACGCGGCGCGGCTGCGTTATGCGCCGGGCAGTGGCTGGGGTTATTCGAATGTCGGTTACCTGTACATCGCCCAGTTGATCGAGCAGGTCACCGGCCTGGGGCTGGAAGAGGCGTTGATCCAACGGGCGCTGGCGCCTTTGGATGTCGTTCAGGTGCGGCTCGCCAAAGTGCCCGGCGACCTGCAAGGCCTGGCCCCGGCCTACGATCCGGCGTGGGTCTATCACGGCCTGTTGCTCGGACCGCTGCAGCAGGCCGTGACCTTCCTTGATCGGCTGCTGAGCGGGCATTTGTTGCCGGATCAGTTGCTGACCGAGATGCAGACCCTGCGTCAGCTCGGTGGACCGATCCCTGGCCGGCCTTGGGTGTCTGCCGGTTATGGCCTGGGGGTCATGAGCGGCGCGGTAGCCGGGGGCTTGCACCTGTGCGGGCATACCGGCGGTGGGCCCGGCAGTGTGGTGGCGGTTTATCGGGCCACGGATGGCGAACATTCGGCGAGCTGTGGGGCGTTTCTGCAGGGGGGTGTGGATGGGGATGTCGAGGCGACGGTGGTCCGTGACTTGAGACTAGCCCTGGGCAGTCTCCAATAACCCAACTGCGCTTTGTAGTAGGCCCCGGCTTGCCCGCGACGCCCTCAGGGGCACCGCATCAATCCAGGCAGCGGGCGTTATCGTTGACGTCCATCGCGAGCAAGCTCGCTCCTACATAAACGGAGTGGGCCAAGACCACTGCCGACGGCACCGTAATGACCGGCTACGAATTCTGGACCATCGATGGCCAGCCCATCGCCCGCGAAGGCGATGAAGTCGCTTGTCCAGCCTGCGACAGCACTGGCGTCATCGTCTGCGACGGTCCGCACCTTGTGGATCTCATGCAAGGACGCCCCACCGCCCTGGACGGTGACCTCTGTCATTGCAAGTGCGCCCCACCACCACGCCTGATCGCCAACCAGACCCTGCAGTGCCAGGAGTTCAAGGACCTCGCACCAGATCCGCGCTTCACGCCGCCGTCCGCTTCGGCCACATCCCAGCTGCCTGCAACTGGGCCGCGCTCCTCCAATTTTCTGGACGTGTATCCGTTGCATGTTTTTTATCAGGAGCGGGGGCTGTCGGCGCTTGAGGCCTGCTTGCCTTCGCGCAAAAACATCTATGGAAATGGTCAGTATCCGGTGCTGTGGCCTGTGGCGCAGGAGAGGCTGGAGTTCGGTACTAACTACGAGGAAATCCTGCAAGCATTTCAGGCCATCGAGGGCGGCCGTATCGCTGTGGGTGTTAAGTTTCTCGCGACGCACGAACAGGTCAATATCTTGCAGCCGACAATGTACAGCGACCTGAAATTAGTCGCCTTGCTGCGTGGCAATCATCTCTCCCACGTTGTTAATTTTCCCTCGGGCGCCGCACAAGCCATCGAGCTGACGCTGGCCAGCCAGTGTCAGCGGGTCGATGACAGACGCACAATCGGATTCGACAGTAATCTCTTTGCCGACCTGTCCGACGTCAAGCAGCGCATGAGCTTTGTGCTCAAGGCCGCCGCGAAATTTGATGAGTTGCTGCAAGGAAATGATCGCCACCTGATTACCCAGTCGATTCGGAATATCGCTTCAGCTCAGGCCTTACGATGACCTGGTTCGCAACGCTGGGTTGGCAATATCAGCGGATTGCACAGGTGTTCGTTATTCTTTTGACGCTGGCGGCGATTCGCCTGTGTGCTCAATCCGGTGAGCCGGAGATTGCGCTGGTAATTGGCGAACCCTATGAGGCCATGCGCCAACGCTCCAGCGCTGCGATTGCTCCGGCCATCCCCAGGGAAGTGTCCTTCAATATTCCCAAGTCGGATGCGCGCTTGCGATTCACAGACCCTCAATATGGATTTGTGACGCCGTCGGCGCGTTTTTTTACGGTGATATACCGAGATGAGTTGATTCACAGTATCCGCATGTCCCCGCAAATCGAACCCCTGTTGCTCGAAGACACCCTCAGGGTAGTGCTCGATTTACAGGAACAATGGCACAAAGCAGGATGGGTGCCGATCCGCGTCGAACAAGACCCTCCGTTCGCCGACACGCCTCAATGGCGTGCCCGGTTGCGAGATGTGAACAAAGGCGGAACCTCTTACTGGCAGGCAGGGAACCAGTATCAGGTGATGCTGGTGGTCAATCGCTTCAAGGACATCAAGCGCCCGACAGAAGAGCGCTACCTGATCAAGCTGGCACTGGCCAGGCCTTGGGTGAAGCCCTGACCTGTCCCTACCCCTCCAACACCGGCAACACCACCCTCGCCTCCAGCCCGCCGATCTTGCGGTTTCTCACGGTCAGCTCGCCACCGTGCTCCAGCACAATCGCCCGGGCGGCCGAGAGGCCGAGGCCGACGCCGCCGGTGCTTTTGTTGCGCGAGCCTTCCAGACGATAGAAAGGCATGAATACCTGTTCATGGCTTTCCTTGGGGATGCCCGGGCCGCGATCCAGCACGCGGATGGTCACGTGGTCGTCGTGGCTGCGCAGTTCAATGGCCGGTTCGCTGGCGTATTTGAGGGCGTTTTCCAGCAGATTGGTGATCACCCGCTTGAGCCCCAGCGGACGGCCGAGGTAGGCCAGGCGCGGGGGGCCGCTGAAGGGGATGTCGATGGACTGGTCACGGTAGTCGTCGATCAGGGTTTGCAGCAGCTCGGCCAGATCGAACGGCGTGGCTTCTTCGAGGCGGGCGTTGTCGCGGAAGAACTCCAGGCTGGAATTGATCATCGCGTGCATCTCGTCGACGTCGCGGAACAGCTTGGCCTGCAGTTGCGGGTCGTCGATGAACTCGCCGCGCAGGCGCATGCGGGTCAGCGGTGCGCGCAGGTCGTGGGAGATGGCGGCGAGCATCTGCGTGCGGTCCTTGATGAAGTGCTGCAACTGGGCCTGCATCGCATTGAACGCGAGGATCGCCTGGCGGATTTCCAGCGGCCCCAACGGTTTGATCGGCGGCGCCCGGAAGTCCACGCCAAAGCGCCGCGCGCCCTGGGCAAAGGTCTGCAGCGGCCGGGCCAGGCGACGGGTGGCGATCAGCGCCACCAGGCCGGTTGACAGCAACACCAGGACGATCACGATCAAGTTGCGCGCCCAATGCTCCAGGCCCCAACTGCGCGAAGGCATGCTGAACATCAGCCAGGAGCCGTCGGTCAACTGCATCGCCATGGCGTACTGACCGTCCTGTTGTGGCCAGTCCGCCGGTTGATAGGCTTCCAGGTGTTGGCTGTTGAACAGTTCGTGAGCCTTCGGCGTGTTGGCCCGGGTGGCCGCCTCGGGGGTTGCCGGCAGGCCCAGGGCCGCATGGCTCGGGCTCCAGCGGATGCCCAGGCTACTGTCGCTGGCGGCAGCCGCCAGTTGTGGGCGCTGCGCGGGGTCGGAAGCGGCAATGACCCGGCTCAGGGAGGAGAGTTTTTCCAGCAGCCCGGTCTCGGTCAAAGGCGGGTAGGCCCACACCCCGGCCACCTGGGTGAACAGGGCGTAGAAGCCCAGCGAGGTGAGCATCGCCAGTATGGTGGTGAGGGCGATCCAGCGGGTCACGGTGTCCCGCGAGCGCAGGCACCAGCCCGCCCGCCAGCCTTTCATTGGCGGGTCACGCTTGGGGTGAACAGGTAACCGCCGTTGCGCACGGTGCGAATCATTTCCGGGCGTTTGCTGTCGATTTCCAGTTTGCGCCGCAAGCGGCTGACCTGGACATCGATGCTGCGGTCGAAGGCTTCGTGGGTGCGTCCCCGGGCCAGGTCCAGCAGCAGTTCACGGGTGAGGATGCGCTGCGGGTGCTCGACGAATACCAGCAACAGGTCGAACTCACCGGCCGACAAGGGAATCATCACTTGGTCGGGCGAGCGCAATTCGCGGCGCGTGAGATCCAGTTGCCAGTCGGCGAATTTGATCAGCGGATGCGGCACCTGGCCGGTCAACGGCCGGACTTCGCCCACCCGGCGCAACACTGCACGCACCCGCGCCAGCAATTCGCGGGCGTCGAAGGGCTTGCTCAGGTAGTCGTCGGCGCCCATTTCCAGGCCCACCACCCGATCGCTCAGCTCGCCCATGGCGGTGAGCATGATCACCGGCGTGGTGTATTGCTGGCGCAGGCGCTGGCACAGGGTCAGGCCGTTGTCGCCGGGCATCATCAAGTCGAGGATGATCAGGTCCGGCATTTGCTGCTCGAGTGCCGCCCACAGCGCGACGCCGTCGGTGGCCACGGCCACGTCATAACCTTGCTGGACAAAAAACTTACTCAGCAGATCGAGGACCTCAAGGTCGTCGTCCACGATCAAAAGATGGCTCACCGGCGGGCATCACTCAACGACTGATAGTGCGGATATCTAAAACCATTCGGCGCGCCGCGTCATTTATTTCATCCCGGTCACAAAGCGTCGACGCGGTAAAAAACCAGACATCTTTGCGCAAGACGCGGATGCCAGGATCAAGCTCCTTTTCTACGAAGACTGTTCCCCATGCCTTTGTTCAAGCGCTCCCCTGCACTGTTTCGCAATGCCGCACTGCTGCTGAGCTTGACCTATCTGTACGGATGCTCCAGTCGCACCTCGACCGATAACCCCATGACCTGCGCGCAAGTCAGCTACCCGCTGTACGACCCGGCCGAGCCGGTCAACCGCGGGATCTTCGCCTTCAACCAGGTGATTGACGAGTACGCCGTCGCGCCGGTCGCCCGAGGCTACGGCTACACGCCGGAATTTTTCCAGTTGGGCCTGCACAACTTCACCACCAACTTCAACGAGCCGACGGTGTTCCTCAACGACCTGTTGCAAGGCAACGGCAAGCGCTCGCTCAACACCCTGGGGCGCTTCACCCTCAACAGCACCGCCGGCTTGCTGGGGGTGATCGATGTCTCGGACTCCCTGGAAATTCCGCGCCACCGCTCCGATTTCGGCCAGACCTTCGGCGTCTGGGGCATCCCGGACGGACCGATCGTCGAAATCCCGGTGCTGGGTACCGCCAACAGCCGCGATGCCGTGGGCAAGGTACTGGCCGTGGCGGTCAACCCGTTCGGCGACAGCAGCGATACCGTCGAGACCCTGACGACCGTGGCCAGTGTCGGCGGCACCATCGACAAGCGCGCCGAAGCGCTGCCGCTGACCGACGCCCTGCAAGCCCTGCCGGACTACTACAGCGCGCTGCGTGACGTCAGCGCCGAAAAACGCGCGGACTTTGTCCTGGAGGGCAAGCGCGGCGCGTCCGGCCTGCACGACGATCTCTGCACAGAAGCTCCAACCGATGCCACGTAACAGCCCGTCGCTGATGCTCGAGCAACGCCTGGTCAAGCGCGCCAACGCCGGCCTGCACTGCAGCGAAACCAGCCTGCGGCTGTCGGAGGACGAGCGCGAACTGATCCTCAGCCGCTACATCGAACTCTACCGCCCCGAAGGCGTGGAGTGGGTCGAACGCAGCCACCGGGTCTCGGTCACCGCCCTGCTGCGCTGGATCATCGCCCAAGGCGAGGCGCTGCCAGTGGAGCAAGGCCAGGAACTGCCGGCGCGCCAGGCAATGAACTGAATTGCGCCGACAAGGGCCGCCTTCAAGTTGGGTTATCATCGCCGGCTTATTTTGCCCTGGAGCTTCGCCCCGGATGTCCACGCCAGCCCCACACACCCACACTTGCGCACCTCTGCCCGCCGTCCTGGTCGGCCCGCTGCTGCGGCGCCTGGAACCGACGCGCCTGGTGCTGTGGCTGGTGGGGTCGCGGGAGCTGGCGCTGACCTTGCGCCTGGCGCCTGTGGGCGACCTGATGCTCGATGCGTCGCAGTGCCGGGTCATCCCGGTCGGCACCCATGCCTTTGTCCACCTGATCGACATCCAGCTGGACAGCGCCCTGCCCCAGGACGTCTGCATTGACTACGACCTGTTGATCCGCGAGGACGACGCCAGCCTGCTCGGCATTGCCCAGTGGGCCCCGCATTTGCTCTACGACCAGGCCCAGTGCCCGAACTTCGTCCTGCGCAGCCGCATCGATCAACTGCTGCACGGCTCGTGCCGCAAGCCCCATCACCCAGCCAATGATGGCTTGCTCTGCGTCGACCAATTGCTGGCGACGGCCCATGAACCGAGCCAACGCCCGGCACTGCTGATGATGAGCGGCGACCAGGTCTACGCCGACGATGTGGCCGGGCCGATGTTGCGGGCCATCCATGCACTGATCGAACGCCTGGGGCTGTACGGCGAGCACCTGGACGGCGCAGTGGTGCAAGACAGCGCCGCGCTCTACCAGCACCCGGCCAGCTACTACCATCGCGCCGACCTGCTGCCGGCGCTGGAAAGTAACGACAGCCTGCGCGAGCGGTTTTTTGGAGGTGCGCGCAAGCCGATCTTCACCAGCAGCAGCGCCGACAATCACCTGGTGACCTTCGCCGAAGTCATGGCCATGTACCTGCTGGTATGGGCCCCGACCGCCTGGACCCTGATCGACCCGCAACCACCGGTGCTGACAGCCGAGCGCCGTGAGCGCTACGCCCTGGAACAGACCCGGATCGACGGCTTCAAGCAGGGCCTGGGCAACGTAGCCCGGGCGTTCGCCCACCTGCCCTGCCTGATGATCTTCGACGACCACGACATCACCGACGACTGGAACCTCAGCGCCCAGTGGGAAGAAACCGCCTACGGCCATCCGTTCTCCAAGCGCATCATCGGCAACGCCCTGCTCGCCTACATGTTGTGCCAGGGCTGGGGCAACAACCCGGATGCCTTCAGCGCGCTGCTGGAGAAAACCCGCGACCTCAACCCCCAGGGCGGCTACCTGGACAACAGCGCCCAGGATGAATTGATCGGCGACCTGCTGAAATTCCAGCAATGGCACTACGTGCTGCCAACCTCCCCGGCACTGGTGGTGCTCGACACCCGCACCCGGCGCTGGCGCAGCGAGTTCAACCTCAAGCAGCCCTCGGGCCTGCTGGACTGGGAAGCCCTCAGCGAGTTGCAGCAGGAATTGCTCGACCACCCTTGCGCCATCATCGTGTCGCCGGCGCCGGTGTTCGGCGTCAAGCTGATCGAAACCGTGCAGAAAGTCTTCAGTTGGTGCGGCTACCCGCTGCTGGTGGACGCGGAAAACTGGATGGCCCACCGTGGCGCGGCGCAGGTCATCCTCAACATCTTTCGCCACTCGCGCACGCCCGGCAATTACGTGATCCTCTCTGGCGATGTGCACTACTCGTTCGTCTACGAGGTGCTGATCCGGCACCGCACCGCCGGGCCACGGATCTGGCAGATCACCAGCAGCGGTATCAAGAATGAATTCCCGCCGAGCCTGCTGGAGTGGTTCGACCGCCTCAACCGCTGGCTGTATTCGCCACGTTCGCCGCTGAACTGGCTGACCAAGCGCCGACGCATGCAAGTGGTGCCCCATGTGCCCGAGCACGCAGAGGCCGGCGAGCGCCTGTGGAATTCGGCGGGCATCGGCCAGGTGTTTTTCAATCAACAAGGCCAGCCGCAAGCGATCTACCAGCACAACGCCAATGGCGCCGAAAAAACCCGGATGGTGGCGCCGACGGTCGATTGACCACGGCCCCCACACCAACGCAGTACTCACCAGGTCTACGAAGGATACGTATGCTCACACGGAACAAGATGGTCCCCGAACTGACGGTCAGCGACATCCAGCAGAGCCTGGCGTTCTGGACCGACCTGATTGGTTTTCAGATCGCCTACGAACGCCGCGAAGAAGGCTTTGCCTACCTGGATTTAGACGGCGTGCAAGTGATGCTCGAACAGTACATCGCCGCGGACGACGAGCAATGGCACACCGGCGCACTGCAAGCGCCGTTTGGCCGCGGGATCAATTTCCAGATGACGGTGGAGCGGGTCGAACCGATCCTGGCCCGCCTGGCCGCGGTGCAATGGCCGCTGTTTTGCCCCTTTGCCGATGCCTGGTATCGCTCCGGCGAGGTGGAGGTCGGCCAGCGTGAATTGATCGTGCAGGACCCCGACGGCTATCTGTTGCGACTGGTCGAAGCCCTGGGCGAAAGGCCCCTGCGCTAACGCCATGGCCTGCGCCGACGGGGTTATCCGTTTATCAATAATGCTTATTTGGCCCCCGGCGCGATTGACCCTAAAGGCCTGGCACGCCCCTAATGAAAGACCATCAGCAGCCGGTCGGGGGCGCGTCAGCCGGTAAACAGCCCTGCGCCGCACACCGGCTTCGCGCTCCAGCCACCGCTGGACTACCCTTGCTGCACCTTGAATGTTCAGTGCCACACCGCGACGCCCCATCTGCCTGACACGCTGTGCAACCACTCAGAGAACGACCCATGCTCAGAGATATTTTAATTATTCTTACGGCATCGCTGGTGGTCATTGCGCTGTTCCGGCGCTTGAACCTGCCACCGATTCTTGGCTACCTGTGTGTCGGCTTGCTGATCGGGCCGCAGGCACTGGGTTGGGTCAGTGACTCCGAAGGCCTGCCCTACCTGGCGGAGCTGGGCGTGGTGTTCCTGCTGTTTTCCCTGGGCCTGGAGTTTTCGCTGTCGAAAATGCTCGCCCTGCGCAAAGTGGTGTTCGGCCTGGGCAGCCTGCAGGTGCTGGTTTCCAGCGTGCTGTTGGGTGGAGCCCTGTACATGGCGGGCTTGCAGCCCAGTGCCGCGGTGCTGTTGGGGGCCGGCCTGGCGCTGTCGTCCACGGCCATCGTCAGCAAAGAGCTGACCAGCCTGGGCGAGGTCTTCAGCCCCCATGGCCAGAACGCCATTGGCGTGCTGCTGTTCCAGGACGTGATCGCCGTCCTGCTGCTGACCATGGTGCCGGTGTTTTCCGGGACGTCCGGACAGGCCTGGTATTGGGCGCTGCCGATTACCCTGGGCAAGACCGTGGTGCTGTTTGCCGGCCTGTTCCTGATCAGCCGCTGGCTGCTGCCCAAGCTGTTCGACGAGATCGCGGCCTCGCGCTCCGCCGAACTGTTCGTGTTGTTGGCCCTGGTGATTGTGATGCTGACGGCCTGGCTGACCCACCTGCTGGGGCTGTCGCCTGCACTGGGGGCATTTCTGGCGGGCATGCTGCTGGGTGAAAGCAGCTATCGCCACCAGATCGAGGCCGACATCCGGCCCTTCCGGGATATTTTGCTCGGGGTGTTTTTTGTCAGTATCGGCATGCTGATCGACCTGAAAATCTTCCAGAGCCACGGTTTGCTGATTGTCGGCCTGACCCTGGCGCTGCTGGTGACCAAGGGCCTGGTGGTCGCCCTGATCCTGCGGTTCACTGGCAACAACAGCGAAACCGCCTGGCGCAGCGGCCTGGCCCTGGCCCAGGGTGGCGAGTTCTGCTTTGCCCTGATGACCCAGATGCAAGCCAACAACCTGGTTTCCAAGGAACTGAGCGGGCTGTTGCTGACCGCGACCTTCTGTTCGATGGTGGTCACCCCGCTGATGCTGCGGGTCGCGCCGGCCATCGCCAAGCGCCTGCACCGGGCGCCGTACGATGCGCTCAACATCGATGAAATCGCCCAGCAAAGCCAGGAACTGCAGGGGCACGTGATCATCTGTGGCTACGGCCGTGTCGGCCGGGCCATTGGCCGGGTGTTGCAGGGTGAGCAGTATCGGTTTGTCGCGGTCGATGATGACCCCGCGCAAATCCAGCATGGGCCCGAGCACAAGCATGTGCACTACGGTGATTCGCGGCGCCTGGAGCTGCTCACCGCCCTGGGGATAAGTCGCGCCCGCCTGGTGGTGATCGCGGTGAATGACCCGGACGCGGCAATGGCCATTACCCACGCCGTGCGCCAGATCAACAGCACCATCGAAATCGTCGTGCGTACCCAGGACGACAGCCAGACGGTCGAGTTGAAAACGGCCGGCGCCACCGAGGTCATCCCCGAAGTGCTCGAGTCGGCGCTGACCATGGCCGCCCACACCCTGATCATGCTCGGCACCTCCAAAGAGCGTGTGCAACTGCGGGTCGAGGACGTTCGCCGCAATCGTTACCGCTTGCTGTAGGCCAGATAAAAGCCAATCCACCGTCACGGATACACGGGCGCCCGCCAGGAGCGACTGCGCCCCTCGATGACGCCCGACGATTCTCTCAAGGCTAAAACATGCTCAATTCTGTCGCCCTCAAGCACGTCGAAACGCTGCATTGTCAAAGCTGCAAGTTAGCCGCCTTGTGCCTGCCGCTGGCCCTCAACAGCCAGGACATCAGCGCGCTGAACGAGATCATCAAACGCGAACGCCCGTTGCGAAAGGGCGATTACCTGTTCCACCAGGGCGCCCCCTTCACCTCCATCTACGCGATCCGCTCCGGCACCCTGAAAACCTCCAGCCTCACCAGCAACGGCGAAGAACACATCATCGGCTTTCATTTGCCGGGCGAACTGATCGGCTTCTCCGCCATGGACCTGAACGCCTACACCTCAACGGCCCAGGCTCAGGAAACCACCACGGTGTGCGAAATCCCCTTCGACCAACTGGAAAACCTGCTGGAGAAAATCCCCAAGCTGCGCCGCCAGTTGATTCACATCATGAGCCGCGAGATTCGCGACGATCAGAACATGATGCGCCTGCTGGCGAAGAAAAATGCCCAGGAGCGCCTGGCGGCTTTTTTGATCAATCTCTCGGTGCGCTTTCACGCCAACGGCTACTCGGCCCATCAGTTTCGCCTGAGCATGACCCGCCAGGAAATCGCCAATTACCTGGGGATCGCCACCGAGACCACCTGCCGCACGTTCACCTTCCTGCAGCAGCAAGGCCTGATCCAGGTGCAGGGCAAATACGTCCAGATCATGGACGCCCCCTCACTGTGCGAGCTGTCCAACCGTTAGGGCCGTGGCCTGTTCACGACGCCTTCAAGACCCCATACACCCCACGCACAATCATCTCCACTTCCCGCTCATCCAGGGTCAGGGGCGGCAGCAGGCGAATGGTCTTGCCCCGGGTGACATTGATCAGCAGGCCATGATCGCGGGCGGCGATCAGGCTCAGGTCGCGGATCGAGTGACTCAGTTCGATCCCGATCATCAAGCCCCGGCCACGAATCGCCACCACGTTCGCCAGGCCATCGAGCTCGGCATGCAGCCGTGCCAGCAGGCGTTCGCCCTGACGCCTGGCGTTGTCCAGCAACCCTTGCTCCTCGATGATCTCCAGCACCGTGCAAGCCACCCGGCAGGCCAGCGGGTTGCCGCCGAAAGTGCTGCCGTGACTGCCGGGGGTGAATAGCCGGGCGGCATTGCCCCGGGCCAGGCACGCGCCGATCGGCACGCCGTTGCCCAGGCCCTTGGCCAGGGTCATGACGTCCGGCACGACACCCTCGTGCTGGAAGGCAAACCATTGCCCGGTACGGCCGATGCCGGTCTGGATCTCATCGAGCATCAGCAGCCAGTTGCGCCGGTTGCACCGCTCGCGCACCGCGCTCAGATAGCCCGGCGGCGCCAATTGCACGCCGCTCTCGCCCTGGATCGGCTCCATCAGAATGGCCACGATGCGCTGCCCGTGATCCTGGTGCGCCTGATCCAGCGCGGCGAGGTCGCCGAACGGCACTTTCAGGAAGTCCCCTGGCAAGGCGCCGAAGCCCAGGCGCACCGCCGGGCCGTCGCTGGCCGACAGGGTGCCGAGGGTGCGCCCGTGAAAGGCGTTTTCCATGACCAGCACCAAGGGTTGCTCGATACCTTTTTGCCAGCCGTACAGGCGCGCCAGCTTCAGCGCGGTTTCATTGGCTTCGGCCCCGGAATTGCTGAAGAACGCCCGCTCCAGGCCTGACAGTTGGGTGAGCTTTTGCGCCAGTTGCTGCTGCCAGTCGATGCTGTACAGGTTGGAGGTGTGCAGCAACAGCCCGGCCTGTTCGCTGATGGCGCTGACCAACCGTGGGTGCGAGTGGCCGACATTGGTCACCGCCACGCCCGCCACCGCGTCCAGGTACTCGCGCCCGGCCTGGTCCCACAGGCGGGTGCCCAGGCCCTTGGCAAAACTCAGGGCCAGGGGTTGGTAGGTGCTCATCAGGTGGGTGGCGGTCATCGCAGCGTGCTCCAGCAGGGTTCGGTGTTTTTGCAGTATCGTTAGCCACCTGAGCTGGATAAACAGCCTGAAACTTCAATCATCTTGAAGCTGGACTTGATAATGGACCTATTCCTGGCCATGACGGTGTACGTCAAAGTGGTCGAGACCGGCAGCATGACCGCCGCCGCCCGCCAGTGCAGCCTGTCGACCACCATGGTCGGCAACCACTTGCGCGCCCTCGAGCAACGCCTGGGCGTCAGCCTGATCAACCGCACCACCCGCCGCCAGCGCCTCACTGAGTTTGGCGCAGCCTACTACGAGCGCTGCCTGGAGGTACTGGGGCTGGTGCAGGACAGCGAACGACTCGCCGAAACCGTGCACGACGAACCCCAGGGGATGCTGCGTATCGCCGCCCCACCGAGCTTCGGTTCCGAATGCCTGGCGCCGGCCATGCACCTGTTCACCCAGCAGTACCCGCAAATCCGCGTCGATGTGGTGCTGAGCCAGCAGGTGGTGGACCTGATCGACAACAGTGTCCACGCCGCCATTCGCCTGGGCACCCCCGAGCCGTCGGGGCTGATCGCCCGGCCGCTGATGGACTTCACCCTGACCATCTGCGCTGCCCCCTCCTACCTGGAACGCCGGGGAGTGCCCCGCACGCCGGCCGAACTGAGCCAACACGCCTGCCTGACCTACGCCTACCCCGTCGGCGATGACTGGAGCGCGGTGGGCAAACAATGGCCACTGAGCGGGCCCGAAGGCGAAGTGCTGGTGCCGGTCAGCGGGCCGATGATGATCAACAGCGCACCCGGCTTGCACCAGGCCGCGCGCGCTGGCATGGGCATAGTCATGCTGCCCGATGCGCTGGTGCAACAGGACCTGCACGACGGCAAGCTGGTGGCGCTGCTGCAGGACTATCAACTGCCCCACCGGCCGATGAACCTGGTCTACGCCCCGGACCGCTACCGCCTGCCGAAGCTGCGCTGCTTTGTCGAGTTCGCACTGCAGATGTGGGGCAAACAAGGGCCCGGGGCCGGCGTACCCAAATCACCCAAATCACCCAAATCAACGTAGGAGCAAAGCTTGCTTGCGATCATGATCTCAAGGGCGTCATCGCGGCATAGGTATCTACACGACTGTGGTGCGACGTTGCATCTGTGGGCCTCCGGGGTGTTGGATTAGGCCGGGTACATATCCAACACCCCAGAGGCCGCCACGCGGGTAAGCCTTGCGCCTACGACAACCGCGCAGTCGAATCACATTATGGATTAGCCTCTAAAGGCTACTTTTGCAAATGTAGCCTTTAGAGGCTACTTTTAAGCACTACGTCTTTCCTCTAGGAACCTGCATGACGATCAAGGCAGTCCTGACCGGTGATCTGATTCACTCCCAGCACTCCCACGACACCCTGGCGTACATCGAGGGGCTTTCCAGGGTGCTGGCGACCTTGAGCGAGCGCTACGGCGCCAGCGCTGAAACCTTCCGTGGCGACGGCTTTCAACTGGTGCTCGGACAACCGGCGCTGGCCTTCGACTGTGCGCTGGCCTTGCGGGCCGGGCTGATTGCCGCCAGCCCCAAAGGCGAGCGCTGGGACGCCCGGGTCGCCGTCGGCATCGGGGCGGCGCCAGTCGATAAAGGCTACGGCGAAGTCTTCGTGCTGTCCGGGCAAGGCCTGGACAGCATGAAAAAGTCGACCCTGGGGGTTTTTTGCAGCGACAGCCGGTTTCTCGAGCGCACAGAGCTGGTGACCGAGTTTGTCGGCGCCATCATCGAGCAATGGACCCAAGTGGAAGCCCAGACCTATGGCGTGCACCTGACCAGCCAGGGCGATCAGTCGAGCACCGCCCACCACCTGGGCAAATCCCGGGTCACGGTGAACAAAGCGCTGCAACGGGCCCAGGCACGTTTGCTGGATCGTTACCTGGAACGCACCCACCAGTGGATCGAGGAGTTGCAACATGGCTGAGCCCAACACTCTGTTGCTGATACTGCTGCTGATCCATGTGCTGGCCGACTTCTCCCTGCCCTGGAAACGCTGGTTCAGCCAAGCCAGCAGCGGGCTCCACCGAGCACGGGCGCTGACCAGCTATGTCGGGGTCGCGGGGCTGGGCTACTGTGCCGCGCTGGCGCTGACCGCCAATCCGCTGCCCTGGGCCGCCCTGATCGCACTGTCGCTGGCCGTGGCGCGAGCCGCCCTGCATGGGTTGCTCCCGCGTCCCGCGCCCCATCCGGTGCGCCGCTTCCTCCTGGAACAGGGGGTTAGCCTGCTGGCGATCCTCGGGGTCTGGGCCGCGATCGAGGGCGCCGCCGTGCCCTGGCGTGCCTGGTTGACGGAACTGGTGAGTGCGCCAAACCTGTTGATCGCCCTGGCCTACCTGCTGGTGTTGCGGCCCACGTCCAGCCTGATCGGGGCCGCCCTTGCCCCGTGGATCAAGGAAATCGACAAACTCGGCTCACTGGCCAACGCCGGGGCGCTGATTGGCAATCTGGAGCGGGTGCTGATCCTGACCTTCGTCCTGTTGCAGCAATGGGAGGCCGTGGGTTTCCTGATCACCGCCAAAAGCATCCTGCGCTTCAATGAAATCCAGGGCGCCAAGGTCCGCTCGCTGAGCGAATACGTGCTGCTGGGCACCTTGTTGAGCTTCACCCTGAGCATCGCCGTCGGGCTGGCGGTGACGCGGATCCTGGGACTGTAGCCTCCTGAGGCTACTTTTCCCGTTGTAGCCTCAGGAAGCTACACCTGCGAGGCGACTCCCGGCACTGGAGCGACCCTGTGCCTTGGGCTAGTCTCAGCGACGCAAGGACCACTTCGGCATCAGCACAGCAAGGAGAGCGATCATGGGGGATGCGTCGGAATTCGAGCCATTGCAGGTCCACCCGGTGGACCTGAACGAAGACATACTGAGGGCGATCCTGGACCTGACCAGCGACGGCATCTGGGACTGGAACGCCAACACCGGCTTCGTCTACCGCAACCGCGGCTGGTACGAGATGCTTGGCTACGCGCCCCACGGCCTGGAAAACAGCGTACTGACCTGGGAAAGCCTGATCCACCCGGAGGATTTCCCCCAGGTGATGCAACTGTTCGACGACCATCTGCAGCAACGCTCGCCGCGTTACCTGGCGCAATACCGTTGCCGCATGCAGGACGGCGCCTACACCCGGATCGAAGACCAGGGCTACGTGGTCGCCCGCAATGCCGATGGCTCGGTCGCGCGGATGATCGGCGCCCACCGCAGCATTGAAGACAAGCAGCGCCTGGTGGAGCAGTTGGAGCAACGCAACAAGTCCCTGGAAGCCATCATCGACGAACGCACCCGCGAGTTATCGCGAGTCAATCAACAGTTGCAGGTGCAGTTGCAGGAGAACCGCAAGCTGGCCGAGAGCGACAGCCTCACCGGCATCGCCAACCGCTACCGCCTGGAAACCGCCCTGCCGCTTGAGTGCGAACGCGCCGAGCGGTTTCGCCAGCCACTGTCGCTGATCGCCATGGACATCGACGACTTCAAAGTCATCAATGACCACTACGGCCATGCCCTGGGTGATGCGGCGCTGGTGCACGTGGTGGAAACCCTCAAGCGCTGCGTGCGCGAAGGCGACTTGCTGGCCCGTTGGGGCGGCGACGAGTTCATCATGCTGCTGCCCAACACCCCCGTCACCACCGCCCGGGTCCTGGCCGAAACCATTCGCTTTGAACTGGAAAGCCTGGCGCCGGTGGGCGACTACCAGGTGACCATGAGCTTTGGCGTGGTCCAGCGCTTCGACGACGAACAGCAGACCGGCCTGCTGGCCCGCGCCGATCAGGCGCTGTATCGCTCGAAAAGCGTCGGCAAGAACATGATCAGCGAATGATCGGACTTACATCCCGGCCTTCACCAACACCGGTTGCGCCGAATACCGCTGCGGGTACAGCTGTTTGAGCTGCGCCACTTTCGGCAGGTCGTTGATGACGATGTAGGGGTGGTTGGGGTGCTCGGTCAGGAAGTCCTGGTGGTAGTCCTCCGCCGGGTAAAAACCACTGTCACGCTCGACGTTGGTCACTATCGGTGCGTTGAAGGCATGGGCCGCGTCCAACTGGGCGATGTAGGCCTGGGCGACCTTCTGTTGCCGGGCATTTTCCACGAACAGTGCCGAACGATACTGGGTGCCCCGGTCGGGCCCCTGACGATTGAGTTCCGTAGGGTTATGGGCCACCGAAAAATAGATCTGCAACAAGCTGCCGTAGCTGACCTGGGCCGGGTCGAAGGTCACTCGCACCGCCTCGGCGTGGCCGGTATCGCCTTCGCCGACACGTTCGTACTGCGCGGTTTCGGCCGTGCCCCCGGCGTAGCCCGACACCGCACTGGTCACCCCTTTGACATGCTGGAACACCCCCTGCACGCCCCAGAAACAACCACCGGCGAACACCGCGGTTTCACTCGCCGTATTCGGTACTTCGTCGACCACTGGCGCTGCCAGGACGACCGCCTCTTCGCTCGCGCCCAGGGAAAAACCCAGGCACTGCCCGACCACGCCGGCGAGCGCCAGGCCGAACAAGGTGTGACGCCAGGTCAATCGGCGATTCATGGTAAGTACTCCTGATGGGGGAAATGGGTGACTGACAGTGCCGTCACTGAGCAAGGTAAAAACCTGGGGTCAGGCCGCAAAGGTCATGGCCAGGCCATTCATGCAGTAGCGCAGTCCGGTCGGTGGTGGGCCGTCGTCGAACACATGGCCCAGGTGCCCGCCGCAGCGCCGGCAATGCACCTCTTCACGCAGCACGCCTAAGCTGCGGTCCTGGCGGGTGGCCACGGCGTTGGGCAGCGGCGCCCAGAAACTTGGCCAGCCGGTATGGCTGTCGAACTTGCGGCTGGAAGTGAACAGCGCCAACTGGCAGCCGGCGCAGGCAAAGGTGCCGTCGCGATGCTCGTCGTTCAGCGCACTGCTGTAGGCGCGCTCGGTGCCCTCCTCCCGCAGGATGTGGTACTGCTCGGGGGTCAGCAGGGCGCGCCATTGCTCATCGCTGTGGCTGACCTCGAAGGTCTCAGCCGCCTGCGCCGCACCGATCAACGTCGGGGGCGCCACCCGCCGGGTCAGGACCCCGGCCACCAGCGCTGCAACACCCAGCCCGCCGCCGGCCAGCAGAAACTGTCGCCGTGAATACATGGTCCCTCTCCTTCACTGTGCTGTGGATAACCTGGAACACAGCCTAGGCTTGAGGTGATCGCCAAATCCTCACGTACAGTTAAACAATTCGTGATAACTGAGCGCCGGGAAAAGCCGCACAATGGCCGCACTACGCAACCGGATCGGAGCTTTATGGACCAGCCAAAACGTGTCCTGGTGGTCGAGGACGACAGTCACATCGCCGACCTGATCTGCCTGCACCTGCGCGACGAACACTTCGAGGTGGTGCACAGCGCCGACGGCAACCAGGGCCTGCACCTGCTCGAACAGGGCAACTGGGACGCGCTGGTCCTGGACCTGATGCTGCCCGGTGTCGACGGCCTGGAAATCTGCCGCCGCGCCCGCGCCATGGCGCGCTACACGCCGATCATCATTACCAGCGCGCGTTCCAGCGAAATGCACCGCATCCTCGGCCTGGAACTGGGTGCCGACGATTACCTGGCCAAGCCGTTTTCCATGCTCGAGCTGGTCGCTCGGGTCAAGGCCCTGCTACGCCGAGTCGATGCCATGGCGCGCAACCTGAAGATGGACGCCGGCAGCCTCAGCAGCGACGGTCTGTTCATCGACCCGATCACCCGCGAAGTGGCGCTGCACGGCAAGCGCCTGGACCTGACGCCGCGCGAGTTCGACCTGCTGTACTTCTTCGCCCGCCAACCGGGCAAGGTGTTCTCGCGCATGGACCTGCTCAACGCGGTCTGGGGCTACAGCCACGAAGGCTACGAACACACGGTCAACACCCACATCAACCGCCTGCGCGCCAAGATCGAGGCCGATCCGGCGCAGCCGGTGCGCATTCTCACGGTCTGGGGGCGCGGCTATAAATTCGCCAGCGCGCAGGAGTCGACATGAAGCTGACCCTCAGCCAACGCCTGTCGCTGGTGTTCGCCCTGCTCCTGCTGATCTGCAGTGGCACCTCGGTATGGATGCAGGTGCGCGCCAACCAGATGCATGAGCTGGAAGTGGTGCAAGGCTTGTCCCGCGACCTGGCGCAGCACATCGCCCGTGACACCCAGTTGATGGATGCCAACGGCCTGAAACCCGAAGCCCTGCGTAACCTGTTCAGCCAACTGATGCTGGTCAACCCGAGTGTCGAGGTGTACCTGCTCGACAACCAGGGCCGAGTGATCGGCGATGCGGCGCCCGAGGGCCATCTGCGCCGCGAGCAGGTCGACCTGGCGCCCTTGCAGCGTTTGCTCAACGACGAGCGCCTGCCGATTCTCGGCGACGATCCGCGCAGTCTCGACGGGCGCAAGGTGTTCAGCGCCGCACCGCTCAAGGTCAACGGCCAGCAGGCCGGATATCTGTATGTGGTGCTGCTCAGCGAAGAACGTGACCGCTTGGCCGCGCGCGGCGCCACCAGTGCGGCGCTGAACACGGCCCTCTGGTCGATTGGCCTGGTGGCGCTTTTGTGCCTGATTGCCGGCCTGACCGCGTTCACCTTGATCACCCGGCCGCTACGGCGCCTGACCGACAGCGTCAAGGGCTTCGACATCGACGGCATCCCCGCCACGGCGCCCGCCCCCGCGCCTGTGGAGCCCTCCACCAGCCAGGACGAAATCGCCGTACTCGCTGCCGCATTCCGGCAAATGCAGAACCGCCTGGGCGAACAATGGCGCTCCCTGACCCGCCAGGATCAGGAGCGCCGTGAACTGGTGGCGAACATTTCCCACGACCTGCGCACTCCCCTGGCGTCGTTGCATGGTTACCTGGAAACCCTGTCGCTCAAGGACGCCAGCCTGACCCCGGACGAACGCCGGCGTTACCTGGGCATCGCCCTGGACCAGAGCCGCAAGGTCGGTGGCCTGGCGCAATCGTTGCTGGAACTGGTGCGCCTGGAGCACGGTTTTGTCCAGCCGGTGCTGGAGCGTTTTTCCCTGACCGACCTGGTGCAGGACATCTTCCAGAAATTCGAGCTGAACGCCGAGTCCCGGCATGTGCAACTCAAGGCCAGTTTTGCGCCGAGCGTGTCAGGGGTGTGCGCCGACCTCGGGTTGATCGAGCGAGTGCTGACCAACCTGTTCGACAACGCCCTGCGCTACACCCCGGCCGGAGGGGTGATCGAAATCCGCCTGGTGCCCCAGGGCAAATTCGTCGAAATCACCGTCAGCGACAGCGGCCCGGGGATTGCCGCCGAACTGCGCGAAGGACTGTTCCTGCGCCCGTTCAACATTGGCGGGGCGCGCCGCGACGGTGGCCTGGGCTTGCGGATTGTGCAGCGGATCCTTGAACTGCACGGCCGCCAGGTGCGCCTGCTGGATGTCCCAGGCCAAGGCGCGACCCTGTGCTTTTCACTGGCGGTGGACGAAGCCACGGCCACGGCCCTGGCAGTGCGCTCGATGAACCTCAACACACCGGGACAGGCCTGACGGACCGACGTAAATCCTGTGGGAGCTCGCTCGCGATGGCGGTGTGTCAGGCGCCATGGATATTGAATGTGCCGGCTTCATCGCGAGCAGGCTCGCTCCCACAATGGTTTTGTGGTGCCCACAGATACCCACTGTCAATCGCGATAACCTGGCGCCACTCGGTCAAGCAGCCGCAGCAAGGCTTTCCAGGCCAGATCCAGGGCATCCGGGTCACTCAGCTCGCCTTCGGCCAGCGGGCGCTGCGGTTGGTTGAACTGGCGTTCAGTGTGTTCGCAGACCGCTGCCGGTGGCAGCACCAGATCACCGCAGGCTTGGGCGGCCAACTGGATGTCGCAGGCCTTTTCCAGGTAGTACATGCGCAAAAAGGCCTGGGCCACACTGCTGCCGACGGTCAACAGGCCGTGGTTGCGCAGCATCAGCACGTGCTTGTCGCCCATGTCCGCCACCAGCCGCGCCTGCTCGGCCAGGTCCAGGGCGATGCCCTCGTAGTCGTGATAGGCGACACGACCATAGAACTCCATGGACATCTGATTAACCGGCAACAAGCCACAGGCCAGCGCCGCCACCGCGCAACCGGCACGGGTGTGGGTGTGCAGCACGCACTGGGCGTCCTCGCGGGCCGCGTGCAGGGCGCTGTGGATGACGAAGCCGGCCGGATTGACGGGATACGGGCTGTCCTCCACCGCACGTCCGTCGAGCCCGATCTTGACCAGGTTCGAAGCGCTGATTTCGTCGAACATCAAGCCATAGGGGTTGATCAGAAAATGGTGCTCAGGCCCCGGCAGGCGCACCGAGATGTGGGTGAAGATCAGGTCAGTCATGCGAAAGTGCGCGATCAAGCGGTAGCAGGCCGCCAATTCCTCACGCAGGGCTTGTTCGCTCGGATGGATCATTGGCATTGCTCCAGGCCCTCGACCAGCGCGTCCCAGTCGGCGAAGTCGCGACGGCCGATGAACACCAGGCGTGACCCCGTGGCGTGGGCCTCGTCGGTGGCGGCCAGAAACTGGCTGCGGGTGCCGACGTGTTGCAGCCAGTGTGCCTTGCTGCCCTGATCCAGCAGCACCAGGCCCTTGACCCGAAACACATCCCGGGGCAAAGCCTGCAACCAGCCGCGCAGGCGCTCGACATTCAACGGCGCCGGGCTCTGCCAGAGGAAGCTGCTGAACATTTCGCCGTGGTCGCCGACGGTTGCCCGGACCAAGGGCTTGAGCGAGCGCGGCTGCAGGTCCAGGTCCGAATCCAGCCACAGGGCGTCGGGCAGTTGCGCCTGGACGCTCTCGTGGATCCGGGTGCGCAGGCCCAGCGCGTCGCGCAGGGCTTGCAACTGGGCGGCGTCCACCAGGTCGGTCTTGTTCAACAGCAGCAGGTCGGCCGCCGCCACTTGCGCCCGGGCCAGGCGTGCGTACTCGCCATCGAGCTGCAAGTGCCCGGTGGCATCGACCACGGTGATCACCATGTCCAGTTGCATCTGGCTGCGCAGTTGCGGGTAGGCCAGGGTCTGCACGATGCGCTGTGGATCGGACACCCCGCTGCACTCGATGACGATGCGCTCCAGGCGTGGCTGCAATTGCGCCAGGCTGCTCAGTTGCGCCAGCAGGTCTTCTTGCACCGTGCAGCAGATGCAGCCGTTTTGCAGGCTGTACACCGCGTCGGTGACCTCGGAAACGATCGCCGCATCGATGTTCAGCTCGCCAAAATCATTGACGATCACCGCCAGCCGACTGCCTTCGGCGCGGCGCACCATGCGGTTGAGCAAGGTGGTCTTGCCGGCCCCGAGAAACCCCGAGACCACGGTCACCGCGATACGTTGAGGGTTCATTGGGCCTTGCCCTCCAGCACCGGTGGCTCACCGGTCCACACGGCCTTGAGGCCGGCGTCGGCCAGTGCGCCGTTGCGGTCATAGACCAGTTGCCCGTCGACGAAGGTCAACAGCACCTGGGTCTGGTGAATGTAATTGCGCGCCGGCTGGGCGAACAGGTCGCGGTCGATGACGATCAGGTCCGCCGACTTGCCAACCTCCAGGCTGCCGGTCGACTGCTCCAGGCCCATGGCCACGGCGCCGTTGAGGGTGATCACGTTCAGTGCCTGCTCGAGGCTGATGGGGTCGCCAAAGCAGGAGGGATCGTCGTTCCACGGGTTCTGCCGGGTGACCATGGTTTCCAGTGCCAGCCACGGGTCGATGGACGCCACCGGCCAGTCAGTGCCCATCACTGCGGTGCCGCCCGCTTCGAGCACGCCTTTGAAATCGTAGATGCGCTTGAGCCGCTCCTGGCCGTAGCCCGAACGTGCGCCGCTGGCGAACGGCGTCGGGTACCAGGCCGCCGGGGAGAATTCGGCGATCACATTGAGTTCCTTGAAGCGCGGCAGGTTGCCCGGGTGCAGCAAGGTGCTGTGGGCGCACTGGTGGCGCACACCGCTGAAGCCGTTGCGCCGACGGGCCTCGGCGACGGCGTCGAGGAACACATCGGAAGCGCCGTCGCCGGTGCAGTGGGCGATGACGCGGATGCCGCGGCTGTCCATGTCCACCACCATGTCGGTGATGTGCTCGGGGGTCAGGTTGAGCTTGCCGCGCCAGCTCGACTCTTCTGGCCAGGGGGTCAGCAGGTACGAGGACTTCGGCTCCACGGTGCCGTCGAAGTGGAACTTCACCGCGTTGGCACTCAGGCGTGCGCTGCGGTAGTAGTGACGTTCACCGCTGAGCAGTTCCCAGCGGCGACGCACCGGGAAGATGTCGTCCTGCCAACTGATGGCGGCTTCAATGCGCACGGTCAGTTCGCCGCTGTCGTCCAGCTCTTTCAGCGCCTGCAGGCGTTGCTCGCAGACGTGCACGTATTTGCTCGCCGTGACACCACGCGAACTCTGGAAATGCACCCCGTCACGGTAGGCGCGGCGCAGCACGCTGACCGGGGTCGGCGGCATGGCGGCGTGGATCATCGCGTAGGCACCGTCGATCATCAGGCCGTTGGGTTCGCCACTCAGTTCGTCGCGCTCCAGGTAGCCGTTGCGCGGGTCGGCGGTGTGGCGGTCGATGCCTGCCAGTTCCAGGGCCTTGGAGTTGACCATCATGGTGCCCCACATACGATCGAGCAGGGCCACCGGGCGATCCGGCATGACGCTGTCGAGCCACGCCCGGCCCGGGGTCAGGCCGGCTTCGCGGAAGGTGTAGCGCACCCAGTATTGCCCATAGATCCAACCGTCGCCGGGGTGGGCATCGGCATAGGCCAGGATGCTCGCGCGCAGCTGTTCCGGGGTCGGGTCTTCGATGCCGACATCCAGGTCGTCGCTGTAGCGCGGGGCCAGGGCCAGGTCAGGGTGGGTGTGCATGTCGTGCAGGCCCGGCATGCAGAAGGCCCCCTGCAGGTCATGCACCAGGGTGTTCGGGCCCTTGAATCCTTGCAACTCGGCCAGGCTGGCAACCCCCACCAACTTGCCGCCGCGAATGGCCACGGCCTCCGCCCAGGGCTGCGCCGGGTTCTGGGTATAGATGCGACCGTTGCCAAGGATCAGGTCGGCATAGGTCCCTTGCGCAGAATGGGTAGAGGAAAAGTTGTCGGACTCAGCCATGCAAGCCACCTTCGAGTTCAGTGCGGGTGAAGGGTCTTCCGCGCACATTTGGCTTCGGTGACCCTGACGAATGGCACTAGTATTGTTGAATCAACCAATACAACAATCGATTTTTTTTGGCTTAATCGTTCGATTTACGTCACCATACGATTCAACACTCAGCCCCCCTTAAAGACAGGATTCTTTATGCGCTTTCCTTCAATGACAGCCCTGCGGGCTCTGGATGCGGTGGCCCGGCTGGGCAGCGTGTCGGTCGCCGCCCGCGAACTGAACCTGACCCGCAGCGCCATCAGCCACCAGATCAGCAAGCTGGAAGAGTGCGTGGGGTTTGCCCTGACCGAGCGCATCGGCCGCGGGATCGGCCTGACCTACCAGGGCGAGCGCTACGCCCGCGAGGTGCACGGAATTCTGCTGAACCTGCTGGACGCCGGCCAGCCGGTGGACGACCAGGAAGTCTCGGGGCGGCTGTGTGTCAGTTGCGCGCCGGGATTCGCCACCTACTGGCTGTGCCACCACATTGGCGCGTTTCTGCGCCAGTACCCGCAGGTGCAGTTGCAGCTGATCTCCCCCAAATCGCCGGATGACACCCACAACACCAACGTCGACCTGTTTATCGCCTACGGCATTGGTGACTGGCCGGAAATGCACGTCGAGGAGATCGTCGCGCTGCGCTTTTTCCCGGTGTGCAGCCCGCGCCTGATCAACGCCTTGAGCGGCCTGAAGAACCCGCAGGAGCTCAGCGCCTACCCGCTGCTGCACATGACCGACTACTCGGACTGGCGCGTCTGGCTGACCGCCGCCGGCGCCTCGGGCGTCAATGCCATGAGCGGAATCCTGTTCTCCGACGCCCACTGCGCGCAGTCGGCGTGCATTGCCGGCCAGGGCATTGCCATCGGCGACAACCTGATCAGTGGCGATGCACTGTCCAAGGGGCTGTTGGTGCGCCCGTTCGACATCACCATCGACCTGCACCGCGGCTACTACCTGGCGACCGACCCGCAAAAAGCCGAGCGGCGGGTGGTCCAGGCTTTCAGCAGTTGGGTCAAGACCCAACTGCAGTCCTCCCACCAGACCTGGCAAGACACCCTCTGAGCCGACGGAAAACGCCGCCCCTTTTCAGGGCGGAATCAGCCGATAATTGAGTAATTTTTCTAACCAATACCCACAAAATAATTCCATTGATGTAGCGATACTTTTAACAATAATAAACCCAAAGCCCATTTCGGATTTGCATCCGTCCTCGTACGTCTTATGGGCAATAAAAAGAGGATCTCCATCGTGTCCAGCGGTTCAGCGATTCAGCTCAGCGCACAAGGTATCAGCCAGTATTACGGTCGTTTCGCAGCGCTGGATAACGTCGACCTGGACGTTCGCCAGGGCGAGTTCCTGACGTTGCTCGGGCCTTCCGGTTCGGGCAAGACCACCTTGCTGATGATCCTCGCGGGCTTCCTCAGCCCGACGTCCGGCAAGTTGATGGAACAGGGCGTCGACATCATCAAGCGCTCGGCCGAGAAGCGTAACTACGGCATGGTGTTCCAGGGGTATGCCCTGTTCCCACACATGACGGTGGCGGACAACGTGGCCTACCCGCTGCGCATCCGCAAAGTCGCCGCCGAAGAACGCCAGCGCCGGGTCAAGCACATCCTCGAAGTGGTCGGCCTCGGCGCCCACATGCACAAGAAGCCGGCCGAAATGTCCGGCGGTCAGCAACAGCGCGTGGCCATTGCCCGGGCGCTGGTGTTCGAACCGGACCTGCTGCTGCTCGACGAGCCCCTGTCGGCCCTGGACAAGAACCTGCGCGAACAACTGCAGACCGAACTGCAACGCATCCATCGCCAGGTCGGCACCAGCTTCGTGTTCGTCACCCACGACCAGAACGAAGCCCTGGCGCTGTCCTCGCGCATCGCGATTTTCAACCACGGCAAGCTGACCCAGGTCGACACCCCGGAAAACATCTACAACCGCCCCGAGAGCCGGTTTGTCGCCGAATTCCTCGGCAAGATGAACCTGTTCCCGCTGCAGGACCTGACCCGCAACGGCCCCACCGCCAGCGGCCGTTGTGGCGACAACCTGCTGCACGCCCAGGCCCCGGCCCCCCTGAGCAAACAGCCAAGCGTGCTGGCGGTGCGCCCCGAACACATGGACCTGCACAGCGAACGTCCGAACCGCGACGGCTACAACGTGATCCCCGCGCAGCTCACCGACAAGGTCTACCAGGGCTCCAGCACTCACCTGTCGCTGAAGGTTGGGGGCGATGCCCTGCCGATCAACCTCTCGGTGCCCGGCAATCACCCGGGAGCCCTGATGCCCAGCGGCGCGCCGGTGTGGCTGAGCTGGCCGGTCCAGCAAAGCTTCCTGCTGCAAGCCTGACCCCTGAACAACGTGCGTCACAAAGCTCTCTCCTAACGACAACAATAGGCCCTTGTCCCAACGGACTGCCGCCATCTGAGGACTTGCCCATGAGCCAGGATCATCAACGCGACTGTATTGAAGTGCTTATCGAAAAGGCCCGTGGCGGGCAGATCAACCGACGCACCTTCATCCAGGCCATGGGCCTGTTGGCGGCCGTGCCCCTGGCGCTGCGCAGCGGTATCAGTTGGTCGGCCGACAAGCCGCTGGTGGTGGTCAACTGGGGTGGCGACGCACTGACCGCCTTCCGCTCCGCCTGGACCGACACCTTCACCAAGAACACCGGAATCCAGGTGCGCATCGACGGCGCCGGCCCCACCGAGGGCGCGATCCGCTCACAACTGGCCAGCGGTCAGCCCAGCTGGGACGTGGTCGACGTCGAGAGCTACAGCGCCATTGTCCTGGGCAAGGAAAAGATCCTGCAGCCCCTGGACTACAACGTGATCAAGCGTGACCAGGTGGCGCCAGTCCTGGCCTCCGACCACGGCATCGCCAGCTACCAGTTCAGCTACGTGATGGCTTGGGACAGCGAGAAGTTCGGCGATAACGGGCCGAAAACCTGGGCCGATTTCTGGGACGTGAAGAAATTCCCCGGCAAACGCACCCTCTACAAATGGATGAACGGCATGCTCGAGGCGGCGCTGCTGGCCGACGGTGTTCCGGCCGATCAGCTCTACCCACTGGACGTGGTGCGCGCCCTGAACAAGATCGACGAGATCAAGCCCCACGTGCTGTCGTTCTGGAGCTCGGGCGCCGAAAGCCAGCAACTGATGGTCGATGGCGAAGTCTCGGTGGGCGCCATCTGGCACACCCGCGCCAAGCTGCTCAGCGAAGACACCGAAGGCCGTGTGCGCTGGAGCTTCGACAACGGCTTCATCAACTCCAGCAGCTGGGCCGTACTGTCGGGCAACCCGGCGGGGAGCCAGCCGGCGATGCAGTTCATCCAGCATGCCCTGCAACCGGAAGGCCAGCTCAAGCTCTTCGAACTGCTGGGCAACGGTCCGTCCAACAGCGCGACCGAGAAGCTGATGTCGGCCGAACAACTGCAAGCCAACTGCGCGTCGCCAGAGAACCTGAAAAAACAGATCGCGCTCAACGCCCAGTGGTACGCCGACAACTACTCCAACGCCCTGGAGCAGTACCTCACGCGGCTGTCCAAGTGAGCCATCGATCATGACCATGACCTTGACCCTGAGCAAACCCAAGCCGCGGTTCAGTTCGCCGGCGCTGGAACGCGGCTTGCTGCTGTTCCCGCTGCCGGTGTTGCTGCTGATCTTCTACGTGCTGCCGTTTATCGGCGTGGTCGGCTGGAGCTTCTCGCTGCCGACACCGGGCCTGGAGCAGTACGAACGCATCGCCACCGACCCGGCCATCCACGACATGCTCTGGCGCACCCTGCGCCTGTGCCTGACCGTCAGCGTGCTGGCCCTGGTGATCGGCTACCTGCTGGCCTACTGCTGGGTGTTCAGCCCGCCGTTCTGGCAGCGGGTGGTGGAGATTTGCATCTTCATCCCGTTCTGGATCTCGGTGCTGGTGCGGGCGTTCGGCTGGTTGATCGCCCTGCGCAGCAATGGGGTGCTCAACAACGGGTTGATGGGCATGGGCCTGATCGATCAACCGCTGCAACTGAGCCGCAATGAAATCGGCGTGGTGATCGGCATGCTCCACGTGATGATTCCGTACGCGGTGTTCCCGCTGCTGTCGAGCATGCGCCAGCTGGACCAGCGCATTCTCATGGCCTCCCGGGGCCTGGGAGCCGGGCCGCTGCGCACGTTCTGGCAAGTGTTGCTGCCCCAGACCCTGCCGGGGATGCTGGGCGCCTTCATCATGGTCTTCGTGTTCTGCCTGGGCTTCTTCATCACCCCGGTACTGCTGGGTGGCGGGCAAACGGTGATGATCGCCGAGTACGTGTTCCTGCAAATGTTCCAGACCAGTAACTGGGGCCTGGGGGCCGCCTTGAGCGTGGTGCTGCTGTTGTTGGTCAGCGCATTGATCTGGGTCCTGCTGAAAATGACCCGTGTGAACCGCCTGGTAGGCTGAGGTTATCTATGAACACCCATCGTACAAGCCTGAGTACCCGCCTGCTGGCCGTGATCGCCATGGCCTTCATGCTGTTCCCGCTGCTGACGGTCATACCGGTGTCGTTCACCAGCAAGCGCTTCCTGTCGATGCCCGAGGGCAACTGGTCGCTACGGCACTACGAGGCGCTGGTGAGCAATCCGGACTGGTTCCATGCCATCAGCCAGAGCCTGACCATTGCCTTTGCCACCAGCCTCATCGCCACCCTGCTGGCGGCCAGCTTCAGCCTGGGCATCTGGTACATGCGCTCGAAACTGGCCACCGCGTTGATCGGCCTGGTGCTGTTGCCGATGGCGATCCCGCCGGTGATTTCGGCGCTGGTGCTGTACTTCATGGAAACCAAGCTCGGCCGATTCGCCCCGGGCATGGGCTACGACACCCTGACCGGGGTGGTGATCGCCCACGTGATCATGGTGGTGCCGTACGGGGTGGTGACCATGCTGGTTGCCCTCAGCCAGATCGACCGACGGATTGAACTGGCCTCGCGCAACCTCGGCGCCAGCCTGATGCAGACCACCTTCATGGTGATCCTGCCGAACCTCAAGCTGGGCCTGGCCTCCACCGCCCTCCTGGGCTTTGCCCTGTCGTGGGAAGAAGTGGCGGTGACCCTGTTCATCACCAGCGTCAACGTCGACACCCTGCCCAAGCGCATCTGGAGCGGCCTGCGCGACAACGTCGACCCAAGCGTGGCGGCCATCTCGGTGCTGCTGATCAGCCTGACCCTGCTGGTGCTGATTGGGCGCCTGGTGGTCCAGCACCTGGTCGACAAACGGGCGCAAAGGCTTCAACACCCGTGACAACACCGCCCCGGTCCAATAGATTAGGCGGCCTGAAAAGGCCGTCGTGCTTTCTCGCCTCAATTCAAGTTTAAAGAAGTAGTGAAATTTCAATGCCAGATTCCAACACCGCTGAATCCGTAGTCACCTTGTCGTCCAAAGCGGAATACGAAAACTCCATCAATCTTTCACAACACGTGCCCCAGGCCAAAACCATCAGCGAGATGGTCCTGGACGCCTTCCACACTTCCAAGGAAAGCGACCAGATTCGCGATCTGCGCGCCGCCATCCGCCAGGCCCACGACCGCTTCGACGACGACCAGGCCTACGAACTGATGGGCCAGCTCAAGCAACTCAAGGACGCCGAGGCCGCCGACATCGCCGCCCTCGAAGACCTGAGCAGCAAATTCCCGATCAGCCGCATCCTGTCCAGCTTCAAGGACGACCCTGCTTTCCAGGAACTGGTCTACGGCCTGGCCCTGAAAGTCCTCAACCAGACCCACCAGGCCATCAGCAACCCAAGCGGCAGCAAGGGCAAGGCCGCCCGCGCGAAGAAAGAAGTCGAAGTGTTCAGCATCAGCAAGGACGGCCTCACCGTCACCCTGCCCCTGCGCACCCCACGCTCGAAACCCAGCGTCGATCGCCAAGCCTATGAATTCCTCGGCTTCACCTTTGTCGGTGAAGGCGACGAACTGGAACTGGAAACCGAAACCTTCCTCGACACCAGCGGCACCGAACAACCGGCCACCCGCAAAGCCATCATCACCGCCCTGCAACAACAGACCGCGTTTGCCGGCTACAGCATCGCGGCCCAGTAATCGCCGAGTAAATCGCCCCAACAAAAAGCCCCGCTCTTCGTTTGAAGGCGGGGCTTTTTGCTGGGGCGAGCGAGCGCATCGGCGGAGAAAACGCAGCGCAAGAGCGGCGAGGACCAGGTCCTCGAACGCAACCTCGCGGGCTCGACAGCTGCGGGGGATTGGGATATTGCCAAGATATGTGGTGTGGCGCAGATCACCATCGCTAGCAAGCTAGCAGCCACAAAGACATCCCACAGAAATACTCCAGCCAAAAAGAAGCAGGCCGGCCGATAGGCCGCCTCGCCCTTACCACTCAACAGGCCGAGCGTTAGCTCGCCTGCAGCTCTTGATCTTGATCCACCCGCCCCATCGGCAGGCTGAGCGAAGGTGTCCATCCGGGGGGAGGCGCGGAGCGCCGTGCGGCGAAGCCGCATACATCGAGAGGAGGTGCAGCGAAGCAAACCGGAGGCGATGCCCCCGGATGGATACCGTAGCGAAGGGACCCCGAGCCTTAGCGAGGGGCCGAACGCCTGGGGCAAAGACCTTTGGTTACTTTGGGCTGGGCCGGCACTCCGGCGTTTGCCAAAGTGACCCGCCGTAAGGGCGGAACCATTAGCCGCCATCACCACAGCAACGGATATGCCCCCCCCCCCCCGACAAACCCAGCCCCAACAAAAAGCCCCGCTCTTCTCACAAAGGCGGGGCTCCAGGCACAACGGCAAACCTTAAGGCGCGTAAGTCAGCAACAACTCACTCGGCACCTTGAAATCCAACGACATCATCACGCTCAACGCCGTGATGGTGAAGATCGAGAACACAAACAGCTTGCGTGCCCACACCGTGTCATCCACCGCCTTATAGCCGGTCCAGGCCATATACAACCAGTACATGCCCATGGCCGCGGCAACGGCCAGGTAGCTCATGCCCGCATAACCACTGAAGGTCAGCATCAAGGTCGCCACCAGGAACGCCAGGATATAGAGCAGGATATGCCGCTTCGCCACCTGGATCCCACGCTTGACCGGCAACACCGGAATCGAGGCCGCCAGGTAGTCGTTGAAGCGGAAAATCGCGATCGCATAGGAATGCGGCATCTGCCACAGGCTGAACATCACCAGCAGGGTCAGCGCAGCCATGTCGAAGCTGTTGCTCACGGCCACATAACCGATCACCGGCGGCATCGCCCCCGACAGACTGCCCACCAGCGTGCCGTGTACCGACTTGCGCTTGAGATACAGGCTGTAGAAGCCGACATAGATGACAAACCCAATCACCGCGAACAGCGCCGCCAACGGGTTGGCCACCTTGTACAGCAGGGCCACGCCCGCAACACCCAGGACAGTCGCGTAAACCAGTGCCAGTTTCAGGGAGATCAGGCCCTGCACCAGCACCCGGTTCTTGGTGCGCTCCATCTTCAGGTCGATATCACGGTCGATGCAGTTGTTGAACACGCAACCCGAGGCTACCACCAGGGACGTGCCGATCATCGCGGCCAGGAAAATGGCCAGATCGACATGCCCCTTCGAGGCCAGGAAGAATCCGCCTGCCACAGAAAGCACGTTACCGAAAATGATCCCCGGTTTGGTGATTTGGATAAAGTGCTTAAAGGACATCCGGACTTACCTCACTTCGCCATCATGAAGGTGTGGATGCTGAACATGATCCACAGCGACAGACCCACCAGCAGGACAATCACCAGTGCGGCGAAGACAAACGCGATCACGTTGTTACGCTGAGCCTGCGAACGATCCAGGTGGAGGAAGTACACCAGGTGCACCAGCACCTGGATCACGGCGAATGCCAGGACGATCCACAGGGTGATCGACTTCGGCAGCGATGGGTACATCACCAGGCCGAACGGGATCACTGTCAGGATGACCGACAGGATGAAGCCGATGGCGTAGGACTTGACGCTGCCGTGGCCGGCATCGTCGTGGGAATGTGATGTGTTAGCCATTTACATAGTCCCCATCAGGTAAACAACGGTGAATACGCAGATCCACACGACGTCCAGGAAGTGCCAGAACAGGCTCAGGCAGCTCAGACGGGTCTTGTTGGTCGCCGTCAGGCCGTTTTTCTGCACCTGATACATCATGATCGCCATCCAGATCAGACCGCTGGTCACGTGCAGACCGTGGGTGCCGACCAGGGTGAAGAACCCGGACAGGAAGCCGGAACGGCTAGGGCCGTAGCCTTCGGAGATCAGCAGGTGGAACTCGTTGATCTCCATGGCGATAAAGCCGGCGCCGAACAGGAAGGTCATGGCCAGCCAGCCCAGGACCTGGCTCTTCTTGCCCTTGAACAACGCCAGCATGGCGAAGCCGTAGGTGATCGAACTGAACAGCAGCAGAGCGGTTTCGCCCAGTACATACGGCAGTTCGAAGATGTCGTGGCCCGACGGGCCACCGGCGACGTTGTTTACCAGTACCGCGTATACCGCGAAGATCGACGCAAACAGGATGCAGTCGGTCATCAGGTAGAGCCAGAAGCCGTATACGGTCATCTCGCCCGAGTCGTGGTGATGGTCATCATGCCCATGTCCATCGACATGGGTGTGTCCAGCATTGGTCACTAAGTTCGACATGGTTTAAGCCTGTTCCAACGAGGTTTCAACACGGGTGGCGGTGGCTGGAACTTTCCCGGCCGCTACCAGACGCTTGTGCTGCTCGGCTTCGATGCGCTCGATCACGTCGACCGGCACCATATAGCCCTGATCATCACGCGCAGCGTGGATCACGAAGTACACCACGGTGCCGACCAGACCGAAGGCGGCCAGCCACCAGATGTGCCAGATCATCGCGAAACCGAACACTGTCAACAGTGCGCCCATGACCACACCGGTCGCGGTGTTGTTTGGCATGTGGATCGGTTCGTAACGGCTTGGCGCCTGGTACGCGGTACCGTTTTCCTTGGCTTCGGTGAACGGATCGATCACATCGGCTTTTGGCAGTACGGCGAAGTTGTAGAACGGTGGTGGCGAGGAGGTCGACCATTCCAGGGTATGGGCATTCCACGGGTCACCGTGTTCGCACATGTTTTCTGGCTTGTTGCGATCACGCACGCTGACGTACAGCTGGATCAACTGGCAGGCGATGCCGACAGCGATCATCACGGCGCCGAACATGGCGACGTACAGGTACGGTACCCATTCCGGGTTGGTGGTGGCGTTCAGGCGACGGGTCATGCCCATGAAGCCCAGGACGTAGAGCGGCATGAATGCGACGAAGAAGCCGGTGATCCAGAACCAGAATGCAGCCTTGCCCCAGCCTTCGTGCAGCTTGAAGCCGAACGCTTTCGGGAAGTAGAACGCGAAACCTGCGATGTAACCGAATACCGCACCGCCGATGATCACGTTGTGGAAGTGCGCGATCACGAACAGGCTGTTGTGCAGGACGAAGTCCGCACCCGGGATGGCCAGCAGTACGCCGGTCATGCCGCCGATGGCGAAGGTCACCATGAAGCCCAGGGTCCACAGCACTTGGCTGGTGAAACGCAGGCGGCCCTGGTAGATGGTGAACAGCCAGTTGAATAGCTTCACACCCGTGGGGATCGAAATCAGCATCGTCGCCAGGCCGAAGAAGGCGTTGACGCTGGCACCCGAACCCATGGTGAAGAAGTGGTGCAGCCAGACCATGAAGCCCAGGATCGAGATCGCGCCCGAGGCGTAGATCATCGAGTGGTGGCCGAACAGTTTCTTGCCAGTGAAGGTCGAGATGACTTCGGAGAAGATCCCGAACGCCGGCAGAATCAGGATGTAAACCTCGGGGTGACCCCAGGCCCAGAACAGGTTGACGTACATCATCGGATTGCCACCAAGTTCATTGGTGAAAATGTGGAAATCCATGTAACGGTCAAGCGTCAGCAGTGCCAGGGTAGCGGTCAGGATCGGGAACGAAGCGACGATCAGGACGTTGGCCCAGGTGCAGGTCCAGGTGAAGATCGGCATGTCCATCAGCTTCATGCCCGGGGTACGCATTTTCAGCACGGTGGCCAGGAAGTTGACCCCCGTCAGCGTCGTACCTAACCCGGATAGCTGTAGCGCCCAGATGTAGTAATCCATCCCCACGCCCGGACTGTATTGCAGGCCCGACAGCGGCGGATAGGCAACCCAACCGGTCTTGGCGAATTCGCCAACGCCCAGGGACAGGTTGATCAGCACCACGCCGGAAACCAGCAGCCAGAAGCTCAGGGAGTTCAGGAACGGGAAGGCAACGTCACGCGCGCCGATCTGCAGCGGCACTGCAAGGTTCATCAGGCCGGTGAAGAATGGCATCGCCATGAAGATGATCATGATCACACCGTGAGCGGTGAAGATCTGGTCATAGTGTTCAGGAGGCAGGTAGCCCGGCGAACCCTCGGTGGCCATGGCCAACTGGGTACGCATCATGATGGCGTCGGCAAAACCGCGCAGCAGCATGACCATGGCGACGATGATGTACATCACGCCGATTTTCTTGTGGTCGACCGAGGTCAACCACTCGGTCCACAGGTAGGTCCACTTCTTGAAGTAGGTGATTGCAGCGAACAGCGCCAGACCGCCGAGCGCGATCATGGCGATGGTAACCATCACGATCGGTTCGTGGAACGGGACCGCTTCCCAACTTAATTTACCAAACATCGTTTACTCCTCTGCCCCGGCAGCTGAATGCGATTCCATGTCCGTAGCGGCCACTTCTTTCTCTTTCTTCTCGTGCTTGACCTTCGGACCCGGTTTCATGCCCTCGTACTTATCGACGATGATCTGGAACAGGTTCGGCGTAACCGAGGAGTAGAGCTCGACTGGGTTGTTCTGGCTCTGCTTGGAAAGGGCTGCGTATTCAGCTTGTTCAAGCTGTTTAGGTGCCTTTTTGACTTCGCTTACCCAGGCGTCGAACTCTTCCTGGGTGGTGGCGATTGCCTTGAATTTCATACCGGTGAAACCAGCGCCGCTGTAGTTGGCGGAGATACCGTCCATTTCAGCGTTCTGGTTGGCGATCAGGTGCAGCTTGGTCTGCATGCCCGCCATCGCGTAGATCTGGCCGCCCAGGCCCGGGATGAAGAACGAGTTCATCACGGCGTCCGAGGTCACCTTGAAGTTGATCGGCGTGTGCGCCGGGAACACGATCTTGTTGACCGTGGCAATGCCTTGTTCCGGGTAGATGAACAGCCACTTCCAGTCCAGCGCGACCACTTCGATGGTCACCGGCTTCACGTCGGATTCCAGCGGACGGTACGGGTCCAGGGCGTGGGTCGATTTGTAGGTGACGTAACCCAGGGCAATGATGATCAGTACCGGGACAGCCCACACTGCGATTTCGATCTTGGTGGAGTGGTTCCACTTGGGCGTGTAGGTGGCGCTGGTGTTGGACGCACGGTACTTCCAGGCGAACAGGAAGGTCATGACGATGACCGGAACCACGACCAGGAGCATCAGCAGCGTTGCGGTGATGATCAGGTTTCGCTCATCCAGGCCGACCTGGCCCTTGGGATCGAGCAAGGTCATGTTGCAGCCTCCCAGCAACAGCGTGCCGAGCAGCGGCAATAAGCCTAGTAGTCTGGGGTACCTGTTTTTACTCATCTCACGACCTCTAAAGCAGCTTGCGCAATGCAGTTGGGTTTTGATCGCCAACACTTCACCCTGCCAAGGGTTGGCATTTTTCTTGGATTGAATAAGGGCTTGCCCGTCACGCGCTAAACGTTGATTGACACATCCTGGGCCAGCGGTGAGTTCTTATTCGAATTCGTGGTCAAAGGCCTTGTTACAGACCAATTCCATTTGGTGCGGATAGTTGGAAAGGCACCGACACCTGGGGTCGCACGAAGCTATCGAACCGCTCCTCGACCACCCTTCTCTGCTCAGGGGTGAGCAGTGCCGGAATTTCAGTGCGGGCGATTGTAGATATGTAACGTTTTATAAACCATGTCTCATCTCGAAATAATTTTTATCGGATACGGCAACAATCATTAACGAATCCTGTAACGATTGCCGATTTTATCGCGATTCATTCTCAACAAGAACCCCAAAAAATGTAGGTCTACTGTGCGCAGTTCAGACAGCTTCTGGGGCCGAGCTCAGCCCGCCATGTTCGCCAAACCCCCATTTTCACAAGGCCTGTGGCCATTCGCCGAAGCCTGTTAAAACTGCCTGGCGCGGCATGGTTGCTGGCTTTTGGCGAAGCCCGGTGCCGGGCAAACCTTTGTATCTTTTCATGCCAAAATGCTGCGCTTGAAATGCGTTGCGACACTTAAGCTGTGACAACATGTCGCACACTTGCCGCACCCTCGATTGTCCTGCATCACGGACTTTTTACCGCGCCACTGAAACGTCAAACGCCCCGGCCTCTTTCGAGGACCAGGGCGTTTTTTGAGCAATGACGGTGGCTGAGGGTAACGGCCTCAGTTCATCTGTTTGCGGTTGCGCGAGACCAGCAGCGGCACCAGGATCACGGTCAGGACAAAGGCCACCAGGGCCCATTGCGCCAGCGACAGGCCGAGGATCGGCGGATAAGGCGTGGAGCAGAAACCGTCGACCTGGAAGCCCAGCGGGAAGATCTTGGCCAGTGGCAGGCCATCGACAATCGGCTGCAGCACATCGATGCCGCAGCTCACCGATGGATAGAACTGGGTGTAGACGTGATGGGCAGCGGTGCCCGCCCCCGCCAGGGCAAAGATCACCACCAGGGTCTCGAACACCGTGACGCTGCGACGGGTGCGCATGGCCGCCCCGGCGAAGGCACTGAGGGCAATCAGCAGCAGCGCGTAGCGTTGCAGGATGCACAGTGGGCACGGGGCTTCACCCAGCACGATCTGCATGTACAGCGCGCCCCCGATCAGCGCCAGGCAGATAATGCCCAACAACACCAGAAAACGCCGCTCACGGCCCAGGCGCATCGAATCCTCGTTCATTCCCGTTTCCTTCGTCATAAATGCAGGCTATGGCCGCCAGTTTACACGCCGGGCGTGCGCATGCAGCACGCGGCGTGGTGTCGGACCTTTCGCGGGGAATTAACCGTGGGGGGTATTAACAGCGGATTAAGCCGTGGAGTCTGTGTTGACGCGCATGACGCCATCGCGAGCAGGCTCGCACAGTGAATCTGTGGGACCAGGCCAGGCGGCGCTCCGCTTGCCCGGGATGGCGGTGGGTCAGGGGGCATAAATGTTGGCTATGCCGGCCTCATCGCGGGCAAGCCCGCTCCCACAAAGATACTCCAACGCAGGAAAGCAGGCCGGCCGGTAGGCCGCCTCGCCTGCCCTTGCCACTCAGGCCGACCGGCAGGTCGCCGTGCTTTTGCTCTTGATCCACCCGCCCCATCGGCAGGCTGAGCGAAGGTGTCCATCAGGGGGGAGGCGCGGAGCGCCGTGCGGCGAAGCCGCATACATCGAGAGGAGGTGCAGCGAAGCAAACCGGAGGCGATGCCCCCGGATGGATACCGTAGCGAAGGGACCCCGAGCCTTAGCGAGGGGCCGAACGCCTGGGGCAAAGACCTTTGGTTACTTTGGGCTGGGCCGGCACTCCGGCGTTTGCCAAAGTGACCCGCCGTCAGGGCGGAACCATTAGCCGCCACAACCGCAGCAATGGATATACCCCAAATCCAAGATCAAAAGATCACAACCTTCAGCAGCTCCCACCGTTGACCTTGCCTAGACTAAAGACTGGTGGAAGCGAGCCTGCCCGCGATGGGGGGCGACTCGGTCTGACCAAGTCGCCCCCTTGCCGTCATTCCAACGCCGCAGCCGGCCCAAAGAACTCGTAGCGGCTCTGGCTTTCAGGCACTCCCAACGCCTTGAGGTGACGCTTGATCACCGCCATGAAGCCCTTGGGCCCCAGGAAGTAGGCGTCCAGGTCCCGCTGCTCGGGCAGCCAGTGACCCAATTGCTCCTGGCTCAGCAGCCCGACCTGGTCGGCTGCCGGGCTGACCCCGTCATCTTCGGCGTAGCAGTAGAAGCGCTTGAGCTGGGGATGACGCTCGGCCAGGCCGTCGATCCAGTCGCGGAAGGCATGCACCGCGCCGTTGCGCGCGCAGTGGATAAAGTGCACCGGGCGCTCGGTGGCCAGGGCCGCTTCGAGCATGGCCAGGGTCGGGGTGATGCCCACCCCGCCGCTGATCAGCACCAGCGGCTTGTCGCTGGCCGTCAGGGTGAAGTCGCCAGCAGGCGGGAACAGCTCGATGTGGGCACCGACCTGGAACTGGTCGTGCAGGTAGTTCGACGCACGGCCACCGGCTTCGCGCTTGACGCTGATGCGGTACTGGCCGTCAGTGCCCAGGGACGACAGCGAGTAGTTGCGACGAATCTCTTCACCGTCCAGCAGCAGCTTCATGCCGATGTACTGGCCAGGTTCTGCGGCAAGGATCGGGCCTTTGTCCGCTGGCTCGAAGTAGAACGAAGTGATTTCCGCGCTCTCCTCGACCCGCTGGGTCAAGACGAACGCCCGCGCCCCGCGCCAGCCACCGACGGCTTCGGCTTTCTGGTCGTAGATCGCGGCTTCGGCACCGATCAGGATCTCGGCCAGTTGGCCGTAGGCCGCGCCCCAGGCACTCATCACTTCGGGCGTGGCGATCTCTTCACCGAGCACTTCGCTGATGGCGCGCAGCAGGCAGCTGCCGACAATCGGATAGTGCTCAGGAAGAATCTGCAGGGCCACATGCTTGTTGATGATTTTCGCCACCAGGTCGCCCAACTGGTCGAGCTGGTCGATGTGCCGGGCGTACATCAGCACACCATTGGCCAGGGCCCGGGGCTGGTCGCCGCTGGCCTGGTGCGCCTGGTTGAACAGCGGGCGCACTTGCGGGTATTCGCTGAGCATCATGCGGTAGAAGTGGGTGATCAGGGCTTCACCACCGCTTTCCAGCAGCGGCACGGTGGATTTGACGATGGCACGGTCTTGGGCACTAAGCATAAGGGGATGAACTCCTGAACGACTGCTTTTAATGAATTGCCCTTTGGTTATCAGTTTCCATGCCAACAATTAAACCCTTATAAATCAATCATTTAATTAATATGTAGTCATAACGACCCTGGGGGTTTTATAGTCACCTCGACTACATGGAGTCAATATGACTGCAAAATCCCTGTTGACCACCCTGCTGCCCCTGGTCTCTGACCTGTCCCGCGAACTGCCCGAAGGCGAGCGCTACCGGCGCCTGCTGGAAGCCATGCGTGCCCTGCTGCCTTGCGATGCCGCCGCCCTGCTGCGCCTGGATGGCGAATGGCTGGTGCCGCTGGCGGTGGACGGCTTGAGCACTGACACCCTGGGTCGGCGCTTCAAGGTCAGCGAGCATCCGCGCTTCGCGGCGCTGCTCAACAGCCCTGGCCCGACGCGCTTTGCCGCCGACAGCGAGCTGCCGGACCCCTATGACGGCCTGGTCGACGGCCTCGACGAGCACTTGGAAGTCCACGACTGCATGGGCTGCCCGCTGTTTATCGATGAGCAGCCCTGGGGCCTGTTGACCCTGGATGCGCTGGACCCGGAACGCTTCGAACCCATCGAGCTGGATGCCCTACAGGCCTTCGCCAGCCTGGCGGCCGCCACGGTCAACGCCGCCGAGCGCATCGAGCGGCTGGCCAATCGGGTTGAAGACGAGCACCAGCGGGCCGAGGTCTATCGTCAGGCCAGCGGCCAGCAAGACCGCGAAATGATCGGCCAGAGCAAGACACACAAGCGCCTGGTGGAGGAGATCAAGCTGGTGGGCGGCAGCGACCTGACGGTGCTGATCACCGGGGAAACCGGGGTCGGCAAGGAGTTGGTGGCCCAGGCGATTCATGCCGCCTCAGCGCGGGCCAACAAGCCGATCATCAGCCTCAACTGCGCCGCCCTGCCCGACACCCTGGTGGAGAGCGAGCTGTTCGGCCATGTGCGCGGGGCCTTCACCGGCGCCACCAGTGACCGACGCGGCAAATTTGAACTGGCCAATGGCGGCACCCTGTTTCTCGACGAAGTCGGCGAGTTGTCCCTGACGGTGCAGGCCAAGTTGCTGCGGGTGCTGCAGAGCGGGCAACTGCAACGCCTGGGGTCGGACAAGGAGCATCAGGTCGATGTGCGCCTGATCGCCGCCACCAACCGCGACCTCGCCGAAGAAGTGCGCAGCGGCCGCTACCGCGCCGACTTTTACCACCGCCTGAGCGTGTATCCGTTGCGGGTGCCGGCCCTGCGTGATCGCGGGCGGGATGTGCTGTTGCTCAGTGGCTATTTCCTCGAACAGAACCGCTCGCGCATGGGCCTCAACAGCCTGCGCCTGTCCAGCGATGCCCAGGCCTCGCTGCTGGCTTACAGCTGGCCGGGCAATGTGCGCGAACTGGAACACTTGATCGGCCGCAGTGCCTTGAAGGCGCTGGGCAGCGCCCGCGAGCGGCCGAAGATCCTCAGCCTCAGCGCCGCCGACCTGGACTTGCCCCACGACGCCCTTGAGGCCAGCGCAGTCCCGGCGCCCGCCATACCTGCGCCAGCACCGGAGGTGAGCGGCGACCTGCGCCAGGCCACCGAGCAGTACCAGCGTCAACTGATCAGCGCCTGCCTGGAGCGCCACCAGCACAACTGGGCCAGCGCCGCCCGCGAGCTGGGCCTGGACCGGGCGAACCTGGGACGAATGGCCAAGCGGCTGGGCATGAAATGATCGCAGCCCCTGTAGACGCTGCCTCGCGGTGCTCGGCAGCTACAAAGGTGGTACCGGCCCTAAAGCCTGCCCCCGACAAGTCGATAACCCGTTATCAATAGTTGTCGGCGCTTGCGCGATCCTCCGTCACCTTTTCCACAGAAGGTTTTTATGTCCTCCACCAAAGCCCGCGCAGATTCACTTTCGCTTCTGCTGTTTACCTTGCGCAGTGGCAAGCTGATGGCGATCAACCTGCTGAAAGTCAGTGAAATCATCCCCTGCCCGCCGCTGACCCGGTTACCGGAGTCGCACCCCCACGTCAAAGGCATCGCGACCCTGCGCGGCAACTCGTTGTCGGTCATCGACCTGAGCCGCGCCATCGGCGAGCGCCCCCTGGCGGACCCCGACGGTGGCTGCCTGATCGTCACCGACGTCAGCCGCTCGAAACAGGGCCTGCACGTGCAGGCGGTGAGCAAGATCGTGCACTGCCTGACCTCCGATATTCGCCCGCCACCGTATGGCTCGGGCGGCGGACGTTCGTACATCACCGGCGTGACCTCGGTTGACGGCACGCTGGTGCAGGTGTTGGACATCGAGAAAGTCATCCACGGCATTGCCCCGGAGCCGGTGCAAATGGCACCCACCGAGTTGAGCATGGAAGATGCCGAGTTGCTGGGCAACGCGCGCATCCTGGTGGTCGACGACAGCCAGGTGGCGCTGCAACAGTCGGTAAACACCCTGCGTCACCTCGGTTTGTTATGCCACACCGCCCGCAGTGCCAAGGAAGCCATCGACTGCCTGCTGGAACTGCAAGGCACCGCGCAGCAGATCAACCTGATTGTTTCGGACATCGAGATGTCGGAAATGGACGGCTACGCCTTTACCCGGACCCTGCGCGAAACCCCGGACTTCGCCCACCTCTACGTGCTGCTGCACACCTCCCTGGACAGCGCGATGAACAGCGAAAAAGCCCGACTGTCCGGGGCCAACGCAGTGCTGACCAAGTTCTCCTCGCCGGAGCTGACCCAATGCCTGATCGACGCCGCCAAAGCGGTGGCGCAGCAGGGGCATTGAGCCGTGGTCCAGGCTTACTGCCTGTTGCTGCGCCGCGAACTGGCCGGCGCGCTGCCGCCCAGCGCCTGGCCGGCGGGCATCAGCCTGGCCACCTACCAGCCGACGATGGCTGAGGCGGTGCATCAGTTGCTGGAGGCGGGATATCGAGCGGGCGGCGGTCAGGTCTCGGCCCTGGCTGTCTGGCGCGAACGGTTTGAGCGCGACCCCGAATACGACCCGCAACTGTGCATCATCGCCTCCGACGCCCAGGGCCTCGTCGGCGTGATCCAGTGCTGGACCAGCGCCTACATCAAGCACCTGGTGGTGCATCCCCGCGCCCAGGGGCAAGGCTTGGGACGGGCGTTGCTGCTGCATGCCTTCAGCGTGTTCCAGCAACGTCGCGAAGGGTTTGTCGACTTGAAGGTGCTGGAAGACAACCTTCGCGCACGGCAGTTGTACGCCAGTTGCGGCATGCGCCAGGTCCGCCGGGAACCCGTCCCCGACTGAGGGCATGCCTGCCCCCACAACGGCATCAGGCATACTTGCTCTCCGACCCATCAGGAGCCCTGCCATGCGATCCCCTGCCCTGCTTTTCATCGCCCTGACCAGCCTCGCCCTCCACGCCCAGGCCTCAAGCCCCGACGCCTGGGCCGCCTACGACAAGGCCGTACTCGCCAGTTGCACCCAGGCCAGCCAGTTGAGCCACGCCAAGCCGGTGGGCAAGGCCGCGCAGTTCGATGATCGCGTCGGCTACAGCGCCTTGCTGCTTGAGGGCCAGTACCCACAGAAACACATGAAGGGACAGCGCGGCACCGAGCTGTGCCTCTACCACAAGCAGAGCAAGACCGCCCACGTCACCGAATGGGATTCAGTGCGCCCGGCCACCCCGGGCCAATGACTGGCGCACAACTTGCTTCGCCGCAGGCCCCGGCGCTGTTTTTTTGTCATCGCTGACGCTTTCGGACTGTGACCCCTCCCATGAACACATCGTTTTCCTGCGTAGGCTGCGGCAAATGCTGCAATGACCACCATGTGCCCCTGACCCTCGCCGAAGCCCGCATGTGGGCAGCCGATGGCGGCGCGGTGATCGTGCTGGTCGAGGGATTCCTGGACAACGGCCTGGGCCTGCCGGCCGCGCAGCGCGAACACGCCCAGCGCCGGTCCGTGGTGGTGCCCTGCGGTGGCACCCACGCCTACGTGACCATTACCTTCGCCGCCTTCAACGTGGGCCGCTGCCGGAATCTTGACGAAGACAACCTGTGCCGGATCTATGAGCGTCGGCCGCTGGTGTGCCGGATCTACCCGATGGAAATCAATCCGCACATTCCCCTGACACCGAGCGCCAAGGACTGCCCGCCCGAGTCATGGCAGCAGGGGGTGGAGTTGATTGTCGGCGGCCAATTGGTCGACCGCTCGCTGGCGAGCCTGATCGAGCAGTCACGCCAGGCCGATCGGGATGATATTCAAGCCAAGGAAGGGATCTGCGCACAGCTGGGGATTTGCACCACGGCCCTCAAGGGCGACGGCTTTACCGCCTATCTGCCTGACATGGCCGCGTTTGCCGCCGCCATGGACCGGGTCCAGGCCGAACCGCTGTCGGGTTCGGTCGGGCAGTGGCAGTTTCATCTGTCGGGAACAGCACTCGCCGACCAGGTGCTGGCCGCCGGTGCGCAGGTGACGACCGAGCACCCCCTGACGTACGCCTTTATCGCGTTGCAGGCGGCCTAGGCCGATATGGCAGCGGCCTGATGACCGCTGCGCAAGGCAAGGATCAGCCGATCAGCGTTTGCCCATCGAGCGACGGGTACCTGGCGGCGCGGCGCCCGGCACCTTGGTGTGGCCATTCTTGGCGCCGTTCTTGTACCACGGCTGGTTGCCGGCCTTGGCCGCAGCCAGTTCACCTGGCTTGAACGGGAACTTGAAGGCCGGGATGGCGGCGTTGCTGTCGCTGTCGGCGCTGGAGTCGACGCTGTCTGGCAGGTCAGCCTGGTCGTCAGCCGCAGGCGCTTGTGTCGGGGAAGTCATGAATGCTCCGGGTGTAGCGTTGAGTCGCGCCCGGATGATGGGTCGCGAAAAGCCGGCAGTATAACGGGAAGCGCCGCGGCAAGCTGCAAGCTTCAAGCGGCAAGCTGTCCGCCCTGTCAGTTAGCCGTCACCCTGCTGACCGTATCGCGGGGTTATAACGGAGGCATACTGGCTACCTACCCGACCCACCGGCCCCGGCGACTGACCTGATGCCCAGCAAAAAAACCACGCTCCTGCTTGTCGGTACCCTCGTCGTGCTTGTCGCCGCTGGGGCCTGGGCTCTGCTGCGGCCGACGGCGAGCAAACTCGCCGCGCCGACAGCGGTGCCGGTGCGTGTGGTCAGCGTCGCGCAACGCGATGTACCGCGTTATGTCAGCGGCATCGGCTCGGTGTTATCGCTGCACAGCGTAATCATTCGCCCGCAGATCGACGGCATCCTCACCCGACTGTTGGTCAAGGAAGGCCAACGGGTAAAAGCCGGCGACCTGCTGGCCACCCTCGACGATCGCTCGATCCGCGCCAGCCTCGATCAGGCCCGCGCGCAGCAGGGCGAAAGCCAGGCCCAGTTGCAGGTGGCGCTGGTCAATCTGCAGCGCTACAAGCTGTTGAGCGCCGATGACGGGGTGTCGAAGCAGACCTACGACCAGCAGCAGGCCCTGGTCAATCAGTTGAAAGCCACGCTGCTGGGCAACCAGGCAGCCATCGATGCGGCGCAGGTGCAGCTCTCCTACACCCAGATACGTTCACCAGTGACCGGGCGGGTCGGGATTCGTACCGTGGACGAAGGCAACTTCCTGCGCATGAGCGATGCCCAAGGGCTGTTCTCGGTGACCCAGATCGACCCGATCGCCGTCGAGTTCTCCCTGCCACAGCAGATGCTGCCGACCCTGCAAGGCCTGATCGGCGCGACGCCCGCCGCCGCGGTCGACGCCTACCTGGGGGCCGACACCGACGGCCAGACCGGCGACTTGCTCGGGGAAGGTCACCTGACGCTGATCGATAACCAGATCAACGCCAACACCGGCACCATTCGCGCCAAGGCCGAATTCAACAACCCCGGGCAAAAGCTCTGGCCCGGGCAACTGGTGACGATCAAGATCCAGACCGCGCTGGACAAGGCGGCCCTGGTGGTACCGCCGACCGTGGTCCAGCGCGGCCTGGACCAGCACTTTGTGTACCGGGTCACGGACGGCAAGGTCGAATCGGTGCCGGTGCAGGTGGTCTATCAGAACAGCGACCTGAACATCATCAAGGGGGTGCAGGCCAATGACGTCCTGGTCAGCGATGGCCAGTCGCGCCTCAAGCCGGGGAGCCGCGTGCAGATCCTCGACGAACCGCCGGAACTGACTCAGGCCACCGTTTCGGAGCAGCAGCCATGAAGGCCCGTGGCGGGATCAGCGCCTGGTGTATCGATCACCCGGTGGCCACGGTCCTGTTGACCTTCGCCCTGGTGCTGCTGGGCCTGATCGCCTTCCCGCGACTGCCGATTGCGCCCCTGCCGGAAGCCGAGTTCCCGACCATCCAGGTCAATGCCCTGCTGCCCGGTGCCAGCCCGGACACCATGGCCTCGTCGGTGGCCACCCCCCTGGAGGTGCAATTCAGCGCCATCCCCGGCATGACCCAGATGACCTCCAGCAGTGCCCTGGGCTCGACCAACCTGACCCTGCAATTCACCCTCGACAAGAGCATCGACACCGCCGCCCAGGAAGTCCAGGCGGCGATCAACACCGCTGCGGGCAAACTGCCCAAGGACATGCCGACCCTGCCAACCTGGCGCAAGGTCAACCCGGCCGACAGCCCGGTGCTGATCCTCAGCGTCAGTTCGACACAAATGCCCGGCACCGAACTCAGCGACTACGCCGAAACCCTGCTCGCTCGCCAACTGAGCCAGGTCGACGGGGTCGGCCAGGTCAACATCACCGGCCAGCAGCGCCCGGCCATCCGCGTCCAGGCCTCGGCCGACAAGCTCGCCGCCATTGGCCTGACCTTGGCCGACATCCGCCTGGCCATCCAGCAGACCAGCCTCAATTTGGCCAAGGGCGCGCTGTATGGCGAGTCGAGCATTTCCACCCTGGCGACCAACGACCAACTGTTCCACCCCGAGGAATACGGCGAACTGATCGTTTCCTACAAAGACGGCGCGCCGGTGCACCTGCGGGATGTCGCCCGGGTGGTCAACGGCGCGGAGGATGCCTATGTGCAGGCCTGGTCCGGCACGCAACCGGGGGTCAACCTGGTGATTTTCCGCCAGCCGGGGGCCAACATCGTCGAGACCGTCGACCGCATCCAGGCGGCGCTGCCCAGCCTGCAGGCGATGCTGCCGGCGTCGGTCGAGGTCAAGGTGCTGATCGACCGTACCCAGACCATCCGCGCCTCGCTGCATGAGGTGGAATTGACGCTGTTGATCGCGGTGTTGCTGGTGGTGGCCGTGATGGCGCTGTTCCTGCGTCAGTTGTCGGCGACGTTGATCGTCTCCAGCGTGCTGGCGGTGTCGTTGATCGCCAGTTTTGCCCTGATGTACGTGATGGGCTTCAGCCTCAACAACCTGACCCTGGTGGCGATCGTGATTTCGGTCGGCTTCGTGGTCGACGATGCGATTGTGGTGGTGGAGAACATTCACCGCCATCTGGAGGCCGGCGACGACCAGCGCGTGGCGGCGATCAAGGGCGCCGGCGAGATTGGCTTCACCGTGGTCTCGATCAGCTTCTCGCTGGTGGCCGCGTTTATTCCATTGCTGTTCATGGGCGGGGTTGTCGGGCGCCTGTTCAAGGAGTTTGCCTTGACCGCGACCTCGACCATCCTGATTTCGGTGGTGGTGTCCCTGACCCTGGCCCCCACCCTGGCCGCCCTGTTCATGCGCGCGCCGGTGCATCGCGCCCATGCCAGGCCGGGCTTCGGCGAACGCCTGCTGGCCCTGTATGAGCGCGGCCTGCGCCGCGCCCTTGCGCACCAGAAAGCCATGCTGGGGGTGTTCGTCCTGACCCTGGCCATGGCTGTGGTGGGCTACGTGTTTATCCCCAAGGGGTTCTTCCCGGTGCAGGACACCGGGTTTGTCCTGGGCACCACCGAAGCCGCCGCCGATATTTCCTATGGCGACATGGTGAAAAAGCACCTGGCGATGGCGCAGATTGTCGCGGCCGATCCCGCCGTGCAGACGTTTTCCCACTCGGTCGGGGTTTCGGGCAGCAACCAGACCATCGCCAACGGTCGTTTCTGGATTGCCCTCAAGCCACGGGGTGAGCGCGATGTCTCCGCCAGCCAGTTCATCGATCGGATTCGCCCGAAATTGATGGCGGTTCCCGGTATCGTCCTGTACTTGCGGGCCGGACAAGACATCAACCTCAGCTCCGGCCCCAGCCGGGCCCAGTACCAGTACGTGCTCAAGAGCAACGACGGCCCGACCCTCAACCAGTGGACCCAGCGCCTGACGGAAAAACTGCGCGGCATCCCGGCCTTCCGCGACATTTCCAACGACCTGCAACTGGGCGGCAGCATCACCCACATCACCATCGACCGGGCAGCCGCCGCGCGTTTCGGGCTGACCGCCAGCGATGTCGACGAAGCACTGTACGATGCCTTCGGCCAACGCCAGGTCAACGAGTTCCAGACCCAGATCAACCAGTACAACGTGATCCTCGAACTGGACACCCGGCAACGGGGCAAGGCCGAAAGCCTGGCGTATTTCTACCTGCGCTCGCCCCTGAGCGGCGAGATGGTGCCGCTGTCGGCGCTGGCCCGCTTCGACGCACCGACCATCGGCCCGCTGTCCATCGCCCACGATGGCATGTTCCCCGCCGCCAACCTGTCGTTCAACCTGGCGCCGGGTGTGGCCCTGGGCGATGCGGTGATCCTGCTCAACCAGGCGAAAGCTGAAATCGGTATGCCGAGCTCGGTCAACGGCAACTTCCAGGGCGCGGCCCAGGCATTCCAAAGCTCGCTGGCCAGCCAGCCATGGTTGATCCTGGCGGCGCTGGTGGCGGTGTACATCATTCTCGGGGTGCTCTATGAGAGTTTCGTGCACCCACTGACGATTATCTCGACCCTGCCCTCGGCCGGCCTCGGTGCCTTGATCATGTTGTGGCTGCTGGGCCAGGACTTCTCGATCATGGCGCTGATCGGCCTGGTGCTGTTGATCGGCATCGTCAAGAAAAACGGCATCCTGATGATCGACTTCGCCCTCGACGCCCAGCGCAATAGCGGGCTGACGCCCGAGGACGCGATCTATCAGGCCTGTATCACGCGCTTCCGGCCGATCATCATGACCACCCTCGCCGCCCTGCTGGGTGCCCTGCCGCTGATGCTGGGCCACGGCCCCGGCGCCGAGTTGCGCCAGCCACTGGGGATTGCCGTGGTCGGCGGCTTGCTGGTCAGCCAGGCGCTGACGCTGTTTACCACGCCGGTCATATACTTGTGGCTTGAACGGCTCTTTCATCGGCCTACACCAGCACCTGCGCTGGCGACCACACACTGAGGCGGGTCATGCGTGTCCTGATCGTTGAAGACGAAGAAAAAACCGCGGACTACCTGTATCGCGGCCTGACGGAGCAAGGCTATACCGTGGACGTCGCCCCCGACGGCATCGAAGGCCTGCACCTGGCGCTGGAAAGCGACTACGCGGTGATTGTCCTCGATGTGATGCTGCCGGGGCTGGACGGCTACGGCGTGCTGCGGGCCCTGCGGGCACGCAAGCAGACGCCGGTGATCATGCTGACCGCCCGCGAACGGGTCGAAGACCGGATCCGCGGCCTGCGCGAGGGGGCCGACGATTACCTGGGCAAGCCCTTCTCGTTCCTCGAACTGGTGGCCAGGCTGCAGGCCCTGACTCGTCGCAGTGGCGGCCACGAACCGGTACAGGTGAGCGTGGCCGACCTGTGGATAGATTTGCTCAGCCGCAAGGCCACGCGCGCCGGCACCCGCCTGGACCTGACCGCCAAGGAGTTCTCCCTGCTCAGTGTGCTGGCCCGGCGCCAGGGGGAAATCCTGTCCAAGACGGCGATTGCGGAAATGGTCTGGGACATCAATTTCGACAGTGATGCCAACGTGGTCGAGGTGGCGATCAAGCGCCTGCGGGCGAAGATCGACGGGCCATTCGAGGAAAAACTGCTGCACACCATCCGCGGCATGGGGTATGTGCTGGAGAGCCGGCGTGCCCCGTAATTCCATTGCCCTGCGCCTGAGCGCCATGTTTACCCTGGTGGCGGCGCTGGTATTCCTGCTGATCGGCTGGGCCTTGTATCAACAGGTCGACAAGGGCCTGGGCCTGTTGCCGGAAGCGGAACTGGATGCGCGCTACAGCGTGCTCGAATCCACGGTGGGCCGTTACGGCACGCCGGAGCATTGGGTCAAGATCAACAACAAGCTCAAGCTGCTCGGCGAAGAAGACAAGCGCATCAGCTTCTGGATCATCAGTGGCGACCGCCGCTACGAGTACGGCGACATCTCCCCACAGGTCCGCGCCTTCGCCGAGGGCCCGCTGGGCATGCGCGACCTGCAGTTACCGCAGCAGCCCTACCCGCTGAAGGTGCTGGTCAGCCAGTTCCCGGCCAAGGATCAGCGCCCGCCGCTGCGCTTCATGATCGGCATCGACACCCAGGCCGTCCAGGCCACCCAGCACCATCTGCTGATCGCCCTGATCAGCCTGGCAATCGTCGGCGTGCTGCTGGCATCGGCGCTGGGTTACTGGGTCGCGCGAATCGGCCTCAAGCCACTGATCAAGCTGTCCCAGGAAGCACAACGCCTGGCCCCGCCACTGCTGTCGGCACGCTTGCAGCTGTCGCCCTTGCCGCCGGAGCTCGATCAGTTTGTCAGCTCGTTCAACTCGACCCTGGAACGGGTCGAGCAGGCCTACACCCGCCTGGAGTCGTTCAACGCCGACGTCGCTCACGAGCTGCGTTCACCGCTGACCAACCTGATCGGCCAGACCCAGGTGGCCCTGACGCGCGGGCGCTCGGCGGAACACTACTTCGAAGTGCTGCAATCGAACCTGGAGGAGCTCGAACGGTTGCGCTCGATCATCAACGACATGTTGTTCCTGGCCAGCGCCGACCAGGGCAGTAAAGCCACCAAACTCACCAGCACCTCGCTGGCCGATGAAGTGGCGACCACCCTGGATTACCTGGACTTCATCCTCGAAGATGCCCAGGTCCAGGTCCGGGTCAGTGGTGACGCCCAGGTGCAGATTGAAATCGCCCACCTGCGCCGGGCCTTGATCAACCTGCTGAACAATGCGGTGCAACACACCGCGCCCGGACAGTTGATCGAGGTGCGGATCGACACCGAACACCATCAGGTCCGCCTTGGCGTGGCCAACCCCGGCGAGCCGATTGCCAGCGAACACCTGCCGCGCCTGTTCGAGCGTTTCTACCGTGTCGACGCCTCACGCAGCAACAGCGGCGCCAACCACGGCCTGGGGCTGGCCATCGTCAAGGCAATTGCGCTGATGCACGGCGGCGATGTGTTTGTGCGCAGTGACGATGGGGTCAATACCTTCGGTCTCTACCTGCCCCTCTAACGACATCCGCGGGGCGGGCGCCGCGCCAACTATTGCTGTTCACGCAACAGTCCTTTCTGCAATCCGCTCTGTTTCCTTTTACCCGGGACCCTTATCTTTGCCCGCACCAAACAGCACTTGCCAAGCAAGAAGGTTCCTTAGATGTCCAACAGTATGGGTATTGCCAGCGCGTTCGTTTTGTCGTCCTTGTTCCTTTCGCCAGTGGTCATGGCCGAAGAGTCGCCCGCCTTTGTCGCGCAGAATGCCGCACGGGCAGCCGCCTTCGACAAAGCCCAGACCGAACTGACCGCCAAGGCGCAAAACCCTGAGCACACCCCGCAAGCAGCGACTGTCCAGGCTCAGCCCCAGGTTGAGAAAGACAGCTGATCGCTCATCGTTTCGAGTTTCCCTCGACACTTCACTCGGCTCTTTCCCACGTGAAGTTGTCTTAAAAGCCGCTGCTATCAGCGGCTTTTTTTTGTTGTGTTTTTGCCCCGCCCGTACGCGTCCCCCTTCATGAGAAACACCGGATTTCAAACAATGACCCTACAGGTCATTGCGCCAAGGAGCTGTATCCCACGTGAGTATCACCGTCAAACTGAGTCCCCTGTTCATTGCAATCGCCGCAACGATCACCCCCGCCCAGGCCGCCGAAAATTCCCCGCGCGAAGGTTTTGTCGAGGGTTCCAGCCTCAACCTCAGTGCCCGCAACTACTACATGAACCGCAATCGCCTGCAGCAGGCTGACGACAATATCGAGTGGGGCCAGGGTTTGCTGGGGCTCTTCGAGTCGGGTTATACCCAAGGCCCGCTGGGCTTTGGCCTGGACGCCAATGCCATGCTTGGGCTCAAACTCGATGGTGGGGGCGGCACTGACGGCTCCAGCATCCTGCCGATCGGCGATGGCAACGGCAAAGCGCCGGGGTCGTTTTCCACCGGCGGTGCGACCCTGAAAATGCGCGCCATGGACACTGAGCTCAAGGCCGGTGACCTGTTTCTCAATAACCCGGTGATTGCCGGCGGCATGAGTCGCCTGTTGCCGCAGACCTTTCGCGGCGTCAGCCTGAGCAACCAGAGCTTCGATGGCTGGCTGCTCGAAGGTGGCCAGGCCAGTTTCACCAAGCCGTACAACCAGAGCGGACATCAGCGCATCGGCACCTCCTACGGAACTTTGGCCGACGGTGACGAAAGCCGCCACCTGAACTGGGCCGGCGTGGCCTGGAGCGCGGTGCCAGGGCTGAGCAGCAGCCTGTATGCCTCCGAACTCAAGGACGTGTGGAACCAGTACTACTACGACCTCGACTACCGCTACGCGCTGAGCGAGCACACCAGCCTGAACCCGGGCCTGCACTACTATCACACCCAGGACAGCGGCGAAGCGCTGCTGGGGGCGATCGACAACAACACTTACAGCCTGCATTTGACCCTCGGCGTCGGCAGTCATAGCGTCACGGCCGCGTATCAGCGGGTGAACGGCAACACGCCGTTTGACTACATCGCCCAGGGCGACAGCGTCTACCTCGACAATTCGCAGCAGTATTCGGACTTCAACGGCCCCAACGAGCGTTCGTGGAAGCTCAAGTACGCCTTTGATTTTGCCGGTGTCGGCGTGCCGGGCCTGACGTCGGCCCTGTCCTATTCGCGCGGTACCCTGAACCTGCGCAAGGTGGACCCGGACAGCCCCGGCTATGGTGCGTACTACAACGCGGACGGTCAGCACGCCAAGCATTGGGAACGTGACCTCGACCTGCAGTACGTCGTCCAGAACGGCACGGCGAAAAACCTCGCCGTGCGCCTGCAATGGGCGACCAACCGCGGTGGCAACGGCTATGGCGCACTGGACAACGATACCGACGAGTACCGAGTGATCCTCGACTACCCGCTGAACGTTTTCTAAGGCGAACGCCCTCCCCCGTAGGCGCGAGCGTGTTCGCGCCTATCAGGAATGGAGCTCGCAAAATTGATCGGTATCCCGCCATTGGGCTGGCCTTTTGTCCGCACCGGATCTATACATGCACTAGGCAATCAATTAACGAACTGATATCTGCAATGCCGCCCGGCCCGTCCGGGAACTACGCTGATGATGTCCCTTTGCAGAAATCAGAACCATGAGTGCAAGCCGTACGCACCTTCACTTGACGGGCAACACCCACCGGCCGGAATTCATGCTGATTCTCGGCAGTTCCCTGACCGTGATTGCCATCATCGCCATCGTCACCTTCCTGCTGATACGCGAACACGCCTACGCGATGCAGACGGCGACCCGTAGCGCGACCAACATCGTGCAATTGATCGATGCGGATGTGCTGCGCAACGTCGAACTCTATGACCTGTCGCTGCAAGGCCTGATCGCCGCCGCCCAGCGAGACGACCTGAAGCAGGTGTCGCCACAGATCCGCCACCTGGTGCTGTTCGATCGCTCCAGCACCGCACGCTTCAAGGGCGACCTGCTGTTACTGGACAAGTATGGCAATGTGATTGCCGACTCCTCCCGGGTGGAACCCAAGCCGGGGAACTTCGCCGACCGTGATTACTTCCTGGCCCATGCGTTCAACGATGACACCGGGATGTTCATCAGCCGTCCCTTCAAACCCCGTTGTGTATGCCCCGACAATGAGCAGTGGCGCATCAGTTTCAGCCGGCGCATCTCTTCACCCTCTGGTGAGTTTCTCGGCGTGGCCGTGGCGTCCATGCGTCTCGCGTATTTCGACGAGCTGTTCAAGAGCCTGAACATCGGCAACGACAGCACCCTCAATGTGCTCGACAAGGACGGTATTCTGCTCGCGCAAAAACCCATGCTGCGTGACAACAGCATCGGTAAGAGCTTCGGCAATCGGCCCAATGTGGTTCGCATCATGCGTGAAGGCAGTGGCAGTTTCAGCAGCGTCTCAAGCATGGACCACCGCAATCGCCTGTACACCTTCTCGCGCGTGGGCAACCTGCCATTGACGGTGATGGTGGCGCTGTCCATGGACGAAGTCTTTGCCACCTGGAAACGTACCGCCTATGTGATCAGTGGCGCCACCGGCGTGCTGTGCATCGGCCTGATGTGGCTGGCCCTGCTGCTGTGTCGCGAACTGCGCTTGCGCCAGCACGCCGAGCAGGAACTGGCCCATCAGGCGGCCATTGATCCACTCACCGGAGTCGCCAACCGCCGCACCCTGGATGCGGTGTTGAACCGCGAATGGTCGCGTGCCCATCGGTCGGGTAAACCGCTGTCGGTGCTGATGATCGACGCCGATCACTTCAAAGCCTTCAATGACCTTCACGGCCATCAGCACGGGGATGATGCGTTGCGCGTGCTGGCGAGGGTCATCAGCGAAAACATCCGCCGCCCGGCTGATCTCGCGGCACGCTATGGCGGCGAAGAGTTCGCCGCGGTGCTGCCCGAGACCGATACCGCCGGTGCACTGCGCATCGCTGAAAACATCCGTGCGGCGGTCGAACAACTACCGCCCTTTGCCGCCGGCGCATCACCCATGACCGTCAGCATCGGTCTCAGTACCTCCACGGGACAGCCGAATCAGAGCCTGGAAAACCTGATGTACACCGCTGACAAGGCCCTGTACAAGGCCAAACACCAGGGGCGCAACTGCGTGGTCAGCGCGCAGGCGTAGGTCTGGCCTGTGCGGCAGGCATAAAAAAAGGCCACCCGAAGGCAGCCTTTAAAAACTAGAGAGGTTTTTACTTACACCGCCGCAACCGGGCGCATGTAAGAGATCGGAGCAGTGCTGGCGTCTTCAAAGGTCACGACTTCCCAAGCATCTGTCTGCTCAATCAATTTGCGCAGAAGCTGGTTGTTCAGTGCGTGGCCGGACTTGAAGCCCTTGAACTCACCAATCAGGCTATTGCCCAGCAGGTAGAGGTCGCCAATGGCGTCGAGGATCTTGTGTTTGACGAATTCGTCTTCGTAGCGAAGGCCGTCTTCGTTCAATACACCGTCCGCATCGACCACGATGGCATTTTCAACGCTACCGCCGAGTGCGAGGTTGTGCTTGCGCAGGTACTCGATATCACTCATGAAACCAAAGGTCCGGGCGCGGCTGACTTCTTTTACGAACGAAGTGCTGGAAAAATCCACGCTGGCACTTTGGGTGCGGTCACGAAACACCGGGTGATCGAAATCGATCTCGAAGCTCACCTTGAAACCTTCGAAAGGGACAAAAGTGGCGCGCTTGTCGCCATCTTCCACAGTCACTTCACGCAGGATACGGATGAACTTCTTGGCGGCATCCTGTTCTTCCAGGCCAGCCGATTGAATCAAGAATACAAAAGGTCCAGCGCTACCATCCATGATTGGCACTTCGGACGCGGAGAGCTCGACGTAGGCGTTATCGATGCCCAGGCCAGCCATGGCCGAGAGCAAGTGCTCCACCGTGTCCACTTTGACGTCACCGTTGACCAGAGTGGTCGACATGGTGGTTTCGCCAACGTTTTCTGCGCGAGCAGGAATCTGCACCACAGGGTCGAGATCGGCACGACAAAACACAATGCCAGTGTCGACAGGTGCAGGCTTGAGGGTCAGGTAGACCTTCTCCCCGGAGTGCAGGCCGACACCTGTGGCACGGATAATATTCTTCAGGGTGCGTTGTTTAATCATGGCATGGGCCGCTTCAGCGCAAAGTGCGAACTGGTATCAACAAAGGCTGGCGATAATAGCAGACCAGACCTTTGCTGAACACCAATCAACTTAATACGCCTGATACATTTCATCAATCGGCCTGACGACGCAGGAATGCCGGGATATCCAGGTAATCCAGATCGTCTTGCGGATTGAGCTTTGCTGCCGCCGCTGCGCCGGCCTGAGCCTGGTTGCGCATCACGGTTGGACGGTCCAGGTCGCGGTAGTTCACCGACGGCATTTCCGGACGTGCGGCAGCGGCAGAAGGAGCCGGGGCGCTGGTCATGGAAGTGTGGACGGTGTTGTCGATGACCTTGACCGGCTTCTCGATTTTCGCGCCCAGACCGGTCGCAACGACGGTCACGTGCAGTTCGTCGCGCATGTCCGGATCGATAACGGTACCGACCTTGACCATGGCGTGCTCGGAAGCGAAGGCTTCGATGATGCTACCCACGTCGGAGTACTCACCCAGGGACAGGTCAGGACCGGCGGTGATGTTCACCAGGATGCCACGCGCGCCTTGCAGGTTGACGTCTTCGAGCAACGGGTTGCGGATGGCCGCTTCAGTTGCTTCACGTGCACGGTTCGGACCGCTGGCGCAGCCAGTGCCCATCATCGCCATGCCCATTTCGCTCATCACGGTACGCACGTCAGCGAAGTCGACGTTGATCATGCCCGGACGCTTGATGATGTCGGAGATACCGCGCACGGCACCGGCCAGCACGTCGTCAGCCTTGGCGAAAGCCGACAGCAGGCTGGCGTCCTTACCGAGGATGGTCAGCAGCTTTTCGTTGGGAATGGTGATCAACGAGTCGACGCTTTCGGACAGCAGGCGGATACCTTCGTCGGCCAGCTGCATGCGCTTGCGACCTTCGAACGGGAACGGACGGGTCACCACCGCAACGGTGAGGATCCCCATTTCCTTGGCCACTTCGGCGATCACAGGTGCAGCACCGGTACCGGTACCACCGCCCATGCCCGTGGTAATGAACACCATGTTGGTGCCCGCCAGTACTTCGGCGATGCGCTCACGGTCTTCCATGGCGGCCTGACGACCGACTTCAGGGTTCGCGCCGGCGCCCAGGCCTTTGGTCACGCTGGTGCCCAGTTGCAGGATGGTCCGCGCGCTGATGCTTTTCAGCGCCTGGGCATCAGTGTTGGCGCAGATGAACTCAACGCCTTCAATGTTGCTCTTGACCATGTGGTTGACAGCGTTGCCGCCGCCTCCGCCAACACCGATGACTTTAATGACCGGGCTTGCGGGGATGTTGTCTACGAGTTCGAACATTTTCCCTCTCCTTCAATTCTCTAGTTTTTTCGCCTACTGCGCCTACTGCTTGTAACGGTGTTGCGGTAAATCTTCAGAAATTGCCCTGGACCCAGCTCTTGATGCGGTCGAGCAACGGGCTCTTGGCCTCTTCGTTGCTGTAGCTATCGCGGCTGCTGCTGATCCCCGAGAAGGAAATGCCGTCGGACTGCTTTTGCAGGCCGTACATCAGCAAACCAACACCGGTTGAATAAATCGGGTTGCGCACAACATCGTCCAGGCCCTTGACGCCGTGGGGCACGCCCAGGCGGACCGGCATGTGGAAAATCTCTTCGGCCAGCTCTACCGCGCCTTCCATTTTCGACGTACCGCCGGTCAGCACGATGCCGGCCGGGATCAGGTCTTCGTAGCCGCTGCGACGCAGCTCGGCCTGGATCAAGGTGAACAGCTCGTCGTAACGCGGCTCGACCACTTCGGCCAGGGCCTGGCGGGACAGCTCGCGGGGCGGACGGTCACCGACACTTGGCACTTTGATGGTTTCACCGGCACCGGCCAGCTTGGCCAGGGCGCAGGCGTAACGGATCTTGATTTCCTCGGCGTACTGGGTCGGGGTGCGCAGCGCCATGGCGATGTCGTTGGTCACCTGGTCGCCGGCAATCGGGATCACCGCGGTATGGCGGATAGCGCCTTCAGTGAAGATCGCGATGTCGGTGGTACCGCCACCGATGTCCACCAGGCACACACCCAGCTCTTTCTCGTCATCGGTCAGCACCGAGTACGCCGAAGCCAGTTGCTCGAGGATGATGTCGTCGATTTCCAGGCCGCAGCGGCGTACGCATTTTTCAATGTTCTGTGCTGCATTGACCGCGCAGGTGACCACGTGGACCTTGGCCTCCAAACGCACGCCGGACATGCCCAGCGGCTCGCGCACGCCTTCCTGGTTATCGATCACGTAGTCCTGCGGCAAGGTGTGCAGGACCCGCTGGTCGGCCGGGATCGCGACTGCCTGGGCGGCGTCGAGGACGCGCTCAAGGTCGGCGGAGCTGACTTCGCGATCACGGATCGCCACGATGCCGTGGGAGTTCAGGCTGCGGATGTGATTGCCCGCCACGCCAACGAACGCCGAGTGGATCCGGCAACCGGCCATCAGTTGCGCTTCTTCGATGGCGCGCTGGATCGACTGCACGGTGGACTCGATGTTCACCACCACGCCCTTCTTCAGGCCGCGGGAAGGATGGGTACCGATCCCGACGATTTCCAGTTGGCCATCGGCCGCGACCTCGCCTACCAGTGCCACCACCTTGGAGGTACCGATATCCAGACCGACGATCATTTTGCCGCTTTGCACGTTTGCCATGGTCCTGCCTCTTCTCAATTCTTCGCGACGGCGGGTTGGGCCGTCGTGGGCGCTACAGGTTCCCGCCAGCCGACGGCAAGGCCGTTGGCATAACGCAGGTCGATGCGCGCTATGTTCGTAATCTGTTCTTTAAGCGTCTTGTCGTAGATGGCAAAGAAGCGGCGCATCTTTTCCACCAGGTTGCCGCGGCCCAACAACAACTCGATCCCCGGTCCCGCACTGCCGGCACCTGTGGTCAGGAACCAGCTGCCGCGTTCACGCAACTCCAGCCGGGCGATGGAAAAACCCAGTGGCCGAAGCATCTGGCTCAACACCTGATACTGCTGCATCACTTGCTGCTGGGCCCGCTGCGGGCCAAACAACTGTGGCAAATGTTCGTAGTTGGCCAGCTCACGCGGGGTAAACGCCTGGCCCTGGTTGTTCAGCAAGGCCTCGTCACCCCAACGGGCCACGGGCAGTTGTTCTTCCAGGCGAATCACCACCTGGTCAGGCCAGACACGACGCACTTCGGCGTGCGCGATCCACGGCATGGTTTCCAGTTCGGTGCGCATGCTCGCCAGGTCGATGGTGAGGAAGCTCGCCGCCACGTAGGGGGCGATCCGCTGCTGCACCGCTTGCTGGCTGATGTAGCTCAAGTCGCCCTGCACGTTGATCTTGCTGATCGGCCGGTCCACGTACGGCATCAGGCGCTGTGCACCCTCATAGGTACCGAAGCCCAACGCCACCAGCAGCACTGGCCAGAACACCGCTTTGAGAAAACCAAAATTGGCTTTCGGCAGGCGCACCGACATCGGCTCTTTGGCCACCATTCGGCTGGCACCCCGCGGTACCGGCTTGCGGCCGGGTGCGGGTGGCTGATGACGTAGCTGGGCGCCTTGCATGGACTTACCCTCGCGGCTCAATGCTTGCAGCCAGGATCGCCAACACCAACTGTTGGAAATCCAGGCCGGCTGCCCGGGCCGCCATCGGCACCAGGCTGTGATCGGTCATGCCCGGTGCGGTGTTGACTTCGAGGAACCAGAACTGCCCTTCGGCGTCCTGCATCACGTCAGCCCGTCCCCAACCGGCGATACCCAGCGCCTCACAGGCTTTCGCCGTGAGGTCCATGAGTTCTTGTTCCTTGGCACTGTCGAGGCCACACGGGATCCGGTACTGGGTATCGGAGGCCAGGTACTTGGCGTCGTAGTCGTAGAAAGTGTGTGGCGTACCCAGGGCGATCGGCGGCAACACCTGGTCGCGCAGCATGGCAATGGTGAACTCCGGACCTTGAATCCATTGTTCGACCAACACTTGCGAATCGTAGGTACTGGCCGCTTTCCAGGCGTCGGTCAATTCAGACGCTGATGTCACTTTGGCCATACCGATACTTGAACCTTCATGCGCCGGTTTGACGATCAAAGGGAAGCCCAGTTCCGTCGCAGCCGAAATACAATCCGCTTCGCTGCTCAGGACGGCGTGACGCGGGGTCGGAATACCCAGGGTATGCCAGACCTGTTTGGTGCGCAGTTTGTCCATGGCCAGGGCCGAAGCGAGAATGCCGCTGCCGGTGTAGGGAATACCCAGGCACTCGAGCAGGCCTTGCATGCTGCCGTCTTCACCGCCGCGACCGTGGAGAATGATGAACGCACGGTCGATCTTTTCATTGAGCAGGCGCTGCAGGAAGTCGTCGCCGACGTCGATGCCGAACGCATCGACACCGGCGCTCTGCAGGGCACTGAGCACAGCGTTACCGGATTTGAGCGACACTTCGCGCTCGGCGCTCTTGCCACCGAACAGCACGGCGACACGCCCGAAGTCTTGCGGGGCGATAGTCGAGAACAGGTTGGCGTAGGCTGCAGTCATTTCAACTTCCCCTCGCTAGGCGCGACAACGGCGCCTGCGAACAACGAACTTTTCAACAATTTGGGTGCAAGGCCACCGATATCACCGGCGCCCTGGCACAGAAGGATGTCTCCGGCACGCAGCAACGGCTTGACCAGCGGCGCGAGGTCAACGCCGCGCTCGATGTAGATCGGGTCAAGCTGGCCACGCTGGCGAATGCTGTTGCACAGCTTGCGGCTGTCGGCGCCCGGGATCGGCTCTTCGCCGGCCGGATAGACTTCCATCAGCAGCAGCACGTTGGCATCGGCCAGGACATTGACGAAGTCGTCATACAGGTCACGGGTGCGGCTGTAGCGGTGCGGCTGGTAGACCATCACCAGGCGGCGCTCCGGCCAGCCACCACGCACGGCCTGGATCACCGCGGCCACTTCGGTCGGATGATGACCGTAGTCGTCCACCAGCATCACGCTGCCGCCTTCGACTGGCAGTTCGCCGTAGACCTGGAAGCGACGGCCGACACCCTGGAAGCCCGACAGGCCCTGGACGATGGCTTCATCGCTGACGCCTTCGTCGGTGGCAATGCAGATGGTCGCCAGGGAGTTGAGCACGTTGTGATTGCCCGGCATGTTCACCGACACGTCCAGCGGCTCGCGATCGGGGCGCAGCACCGTGAAGAAGGTCTGCATGCCTTGCTGGCGAACATTGATTGCGCGCACGTCGGCGTCTTCGCTGAAACCGTAGGTGACGGTTGGGCGCTTGACCTGTGGCAGGATCTCGCGAACCACCGGGTCGTCCAGGCACACCACCGCCAGACCGTAGAACGGCAGGTTGTGCAGGAACTCGACGAAGGTTTTCTTCAGCTTGTTGAAGTCGCCGTCATAGGTCGCCATGTGGTCGGCGTCGATGTTGGTGACCACGGCCACCAGCGGCTGCAGGTGCAGGAAGCTGGCATCGCTTTCATCGGCTTCGGCGATCAGGTAGCGACTGGTGCCGAGCTGGGCATTGGTACCCGCTGCATTCAGGCGGCCACCGATGACGAAGGTCGGGTCCAGGCCACCGGCGGCGAACACCGAGGCGATCAGGCTGGTAGTGGTGGTTTTGCCGTGGGTACCGGCAACGGCGATGCCGTGGCGGTAGCGCATCAGCTCGGCCAGCATTTCGGCACGCGGCACCACCGGGATGCGGCGCTCGAGCGCGGTCGCCACTTCCGGGTTGGAGGTGTTCACGGCACTGGAGACCACCAGCACATCGGCATTGGCGGCGTTCTCGGCACGGTGGCCGAGGAAAATCTGTGCGCCAAAGGATTCCAGGCGCTCGGTCACGGGGGAAGCCTTGAGGTCGGAACCGGACACTTCATAGCCCAGGTTCAGCAACACTTCGGCGATCCCGCACATGCCCACACCGCCGATGCCGACGAAGTGGATACGACGGATACGGCGCATTTCCGGCTGCGGCATGGCTTTCTGATTCTCAACCATGAACCACCTCCAGGCAGATATCGACCACGTTACGGGTGGCATCCGGTTTGGCCAGGCGACGAGCTGCGCCAGCCATGTCGTTGAGTCGTTGTGGTTGCATCAGGACCTCGGTCAGGCGCGCAGCCAGTTCTGCGGCGCCGGTCGTTCTTTGCGGCATCAGGAAGGCAGCGCCTTCACGAGCCAAATAATCGGCATTGCGGGTCTGGTGATCGTCGATCGCGTGGGGCAGCGGCACCAGCATCGAGGGCAGACCGGCAGCAGCCAGCTCACTGACAGTCAGCGCACCTGCGCGACAGACCACCAGGTCGGCCCAGCCGTAGGCTTGGGCCATGTCTTTGATGAACGGCTGCACGTGCGCCTCGACGCCGGCAGCGCGGTAGCGCTCGGCTGTCACTTCATCGTGGTTTTTGCCAGCCTGGTGGAACACTTCCGGGCGCAGTTCGACGGGAACCTGCGACAGGGCTTCAGGCAGCAATTTATTCAAGGGTTCTGCCCCCAGGCTTCCGCCCAGGATCAGCAAACGCGCCTGGCGTCCGGCCAGGGCCGGGCGCGGGGTCTCGAGGAACAACTCGGCGCGCACCGGGTTACCGGTGGTCCGCCGACTGTCACGGGCAGCAAAGGTGTCCGGGAAAGCTTCGCAGACTCGCGCGGCCAAGGGCACCAGCAACCGATTGGCGGTACCGGCCACGGCATTCTGTTCGTGGACGATCACCGGCACGCCGGCCAACCTGGCCGCTACGCCACCAGGACCGGTGACATATCCGCCGAAACCCAGGACGCACACCGGTTTCAACTGACGGATGATCGCGCGCGCCTGGAACACCGCCTTGAGCAGCACAAAAGGCGCCTTGAGCAGGGACAACTTGCTCTTGCCGCGCAGGCCGCTGACGTTGATCAGGTGCAACGGCAGGCCCGCATTGGGCACCAACTCGTTTTCGATGCCACGCGGCGTGCCGAGCCAGTGCACGGTGTAGCCGCGCGCCTGAAACTCGCGGGCACAGGCCAGCGCCGGGAACACATGGCCGCCGGTGCCGCCCGCCATGATCAGCACGTTAGCGCCCATGGGTTGGCTCCTCGGCAAAATCGCTCTCCTTGAATTCCATCTCTTCGCTGCCCAGGTGGGTCCGACTCTCCCACTCGATACGCAGCAACAGCCCCAGGCACGCACAGCAGATCACCAGCGAGCTGCCGCCATAGCTGAGGAACGGCAAGGTCAGGCCCTTGGTCGGCAGCAGGCCGACGTTCACCCCGATGTTGATCAGAAACTGACCGATCCACAGGAACGACAAGCCGTAGGCGATGTAGGCGGCGAAGAACTGCTTGGACTTCTCGGCCCAGTAACCGATGTACATGCCACGGATGCAGACAAAGGTGAACAGTGCGACGGTGCACAGCGAGCCAATGGCGCCCAGCTCTTCGGCCAGGACCGAGAACACGAAGTCGGTGTGGGCTTCCGGCAGGTAGAACTGCTTCTGCACGCTGTTGCCCAGGCCAACCCCCAGCCACTCGCCGCGACCAAACGCGATCAGGGCCTGGGACAGTTGGTAACCGGCGCCGAACTGGTCGGCCCACGGATCGGCAAAGTTGGTCAGGCGCGCCATTCGATACGGCTGCACCTGAATCAACAGCACCACGGCCGCCACGGCCAGGACCACCATCAGGGAGAAGCGGAACAGCCCGACCCCGCCAAGGAACAGCATCGCGGCCGCCGCGCCCATCATCACCACGGTGGCACCGAAGTCCGGTTCCATCAGCAGCAGGCCCGCCATCGGCAGCAGCACGATGAACGGTTTGAAGAAGCCCATCCAGCTTTCTCGCACTTCTTTCTGCCGGCGCACCAGGTAACCGGCGAGGTAGATCACCACGAACACCTTGGCGATCTCGGAAGGCTGGACGTTGAAGAAGCTGAAGCCGATCCAGCGCATCGAGCCGTTCACTTCGCGGCCGATCCCCGGGATGATCACCATCACCAGCAGGCCGAACGCGCCAATCAGCATCAGCCAGCCCAGGCGTTGCCAGGTGGCGATCGGAATCATCATGGTGACGATGCAGGCCCCGAGGCCAAGCACGACGTAGATCAGGTGGCGAATCATGTAGTACAGGGCGCTGCCCGACTGCACGGCCGCCACTTCGGTGGACGCCGATGCAATCATCACCAGCCCCAGGCCGATCAGCGCCAGGCAACCGGCGAGCATCGGGAAGTCGAGGTCGATACCACGCCCGGTAATGATCGGCGAAGGATAAGGCTTGATGATGTTTCTCAGGTTCATGCCAAGTCCTCCACGGCCTGGGCGAACAGGTGCCCACGCTCTTCGTAGTTCTTGAACATGTCGAAACTGGCGCAGGCCGGCGACAGCAGCACCGCATCACCTGGCTGGGCCAGGGCACGGCATTGGGCGACCGCTTCGACCAGCGAGTTGACGCGAATCAGCGGTACACCGTCGCCGATGGCTTGGCCGATCAGCTCGCTGTCACGGCCCATCAACACCACCGCACGGCAGTTCGCCGCGACTGGATCACGCAGGTCCTTGAATTCGGCGCCCTTGCCATCGCCGCCGGCAATCAGCACCAGCTTGCCGTCGATGTCGGCACCCAGGCCTTCGATGGCCGCCAGGGCGGCACCGACGTTGGTGGCCTTGGAGTCGTTGTAGTAGCTCACGCCGTCCAGGTCACGCACCCACTGGCAGCGGTGCTCCAGGCCGGCGAAAGTACGCAGGGTGGCGAGCATGGCGTCGAACGGCAGGCCCACGGCGTGCCCCAGCGCCAAGGCCGCGAGGGCGTTGGACTGGTTGTGGGCGCCACGGATTTTCAGCTCGCGCACCGGCATCAGGTTGGTGAATTCGAAGGCCAGGTATTTCTCGCCATTCTCTTCACGCAGACCAAAGGCCTTGAAGTCAGGTTTGCCCAGGCCGAAGGTCCAGCATGGCAGGCCCTCCCCCATCAACGGCCGGCTCAGGGCGTCCTGGCGGTTGACCACCACTTGCCGCGCGCCGCGGAAGATCCGGTGCTTGGCCAGGTGGTAGGCCGGCAGGCCGCTGTAGCGGTCCATGTGGTCTTCGCTGACGTTGAGCACGGTGGCCACTTCAGCGCCCAGGTGGTCGGTGGTCTCGAGCTGGAAGCTGGACAGCTCCATCACGTACAGCTCGACGTCGTCGCGCAGCAGGTCGAGCGCCGGCGTACCCAGGTTGCCGCCCACGGCCACGCGCTTGCCGGCCGCAGCCGCCATGTCGCCGACCAGGGTAGTCACGGTACTTTTCGCGTTGGAGCCGCTGATGGCAACGATCGGCGCTTTCGCGTTACGCGCGAACAGTTCGATGTCGCCGGACAGTTTCACGCCACGGGCAGCCGCCGCCTGCAGGGCTGGAGTGGCCAGCGCCAGGCCGGGGCTCACGTAGAGCTCGTCGGCACGGCACAGGAACTCGACATCCAGCTCGCCACAACGCACTTCCACGTGCGGGTAGTCACGGCGCAGCGTGACCAGCTCCGGTGGATTGTCCCGCGTGTCGGCCACAGCGAACGCCACGCCCCGGTTCGCCAGGAAGCGAACCAGGGACATGCCGCTCTTGCCGAGGCCGACAACGATGCGGAAGTGGTCAGAAGCGATCAGAGACACTCGTTCTACCTCAGCTTCAGGGTGGCAAGGCCGAACAGCACGAGAATCACGGTGATGATCCAGAATCGGACGATCACGCGTGGCTCGGGCCAGCCCTTGAGTTCAAAGTGGTGATGGATCGGCGCCATGCGAAACACCCGGCGACCGGTCAGCTTGAAGGACGCAACCTGGATCACCACCGACAGGGTTTCCATCACGAACACGCCGCCCATGATGAACAACACGATTTCCTGGCGCACGATCACTGCGATGGTGCCCAGGGCTGCGCCCAGCGCCAATGCGCCGACGTCGCCCATGAACACTTGCGCCGGGTAGGTGTTGAACCACAGGAAGCCCAGGCCGGCACCAATCAGCGCGCCGCAGAACACAATCAGTTCACCCGCGCCCGGGACATAAGGGATCAGCAGGTATTCGGCAAATTTCACGTTACCTGACAGGTAGCAGAAGATCCCCAGGGCACCGCCGACCATCACGGTCGGCATGATCGCCAGGCCGTCGAGGCCGTCGGTCAGGTTGACGGCGTTGCTGGAGCCAACGATCACGAAGTAGGTCAGGACGATGAAGCCGGCACCCAGCGGAATGCTGTAGTCCTTGAGCATCGGCAGGATCAGGGTGGTTTCCACCGGGCTGGCGGCAGTCATATAAAGGAAGATCGCCGCGCCCAGGCCAAACACCGACTGCCAGAAGTACTTCCAGCGGCTCGGCAAGCCACGGGAGTTCTTCTCGATGACTTTGCGGTAGTCGTCGACCCAGCCGATGGCGCCGAACAGCAGGGTCACCAGGAGCACAACCCAGACATAACGGTTGGTCAGGTCGGCCCACAGCAGGGTGCTGACGCCGATGGCGGACAGGATCAGCGCGCCACCCATGGTTGGGGTGCCGGACTTGGACAGGTGCGATTGCGGCCCGTCGTTACGCACCGATTGACCGATCTGACGATTCTGCAGGGTGCGGATCATCCAAGGCCCGAAGCACAGCGACAGCGACAGCGCGGTCAGTACACCCAGAATCCCGCGCAGGGTCAGGTACTGGAAGACCGCGAAGCCTTTGTAGAACTGTTGCAGATACTCCGCTAGCAGCAGCAGCATTAATGTTTCTCCCCGCTCGAACCGCACAGAGCCGCAACGATGTTTTCCATCGCCGCGCTGCGCGAGCCCTTGATCAAAATAGTGGTGTTTGTATCGTGTTCGGCGCCCAGCGCCGCAATCAGGTCGGCCTGGGTGGCAAAGTGACGAGCCTGCTCACCGAAAGCGGCAACGGCATGCGCCATCAACGGCCCCACGGCGTAAAGTGCAGAAACCTTGCCGCTGGCATACGCGCCAACTTCGCGGTGCCCCTGCTCCGCCCACTCGCCCAACTCGCCGATATCTCCGAGCACCAGGACGGTGCGGCCGGAAAAGCCGGCAAGTATATCAACCGCCGCGCACATGGAGGTGGGGTTTGCGTTGTAAGAATCATCAATGACGCGCATGCCATTGCTCGCCAGCTGCGCCACCGCGCGTCCCTTGACCGGTTGCACGGCGTTCAGGCCGGTGACGATGCCGAACAGCGACACCCCGAGGGCATGGGCGGCCGCGGCGGCGGCCAGGGCATTGGCCACGTTGTGGGTGCCCAGCAGGTTCAACTGGACGTGTTCGACACCCAGTGGACTGTGCAGTTTGAAGGATGGGCAACCCCGTGCGTCGCGATCCAGGTCGCTGGCATGGAAGTCGGCCTGGCTATCGAGCAGGGCGAAGGTGAGCACCTGGCGACCGGCTGCGCGGGCCTTCCAGATAGCGAAGGCCTTGTCGTCCAGGTTCAATACGGCGACGCCATCGGCGTCCAGCCCTTCGAGAATTTCACCCTTGGCCTCGACGATTTTTTCCGGCCCACCGAACTCACCGACGTGGGCGGTCCCGGCGTTGTTGAGTACGGCCACGTGGGGCTTGGTCATGGCCACGGTGTAGGCGATTTCGCCGATCCGCGAAGCACCCAGCTCGATCACCGCGGCACTGTGTTCGGCCGCCAGTTCCAGCAGAGTCAGGGGCACACCGAGGTCGTTGTTCAGGTTGCCACGGGTCGCCAGTACGGGGCCGCGGGTGCGCAGGATGCTCGCGAGCATTTCCTTGACCGTGGTCTTGCCGCTGGAGCCGGTGATCGCCGCGACCGGCTTGGTAAAGGCCGCACGGTTCAGGGCACCCAGTTGACCCAGGGCCTGACGCGTGTCCTTGACCAGCAGTTGCGGCAAGGTGGCGTTGGCGACTTCGCGCTCGACCAGGGCGGCGACCGCACCTTTGCCGGCCACTTCATTGAGGTAGTCATGGCCGTCGAAACGCGGACCGGCCAGGGCCACGAACAACTGGCCCGGCACGATGGCCCGGCTGTCGATGCTCACGCCCTCGAAGCGGCTGTCGGTGCTGACCAGACGGCCACCCAGTGGACCCGCCACTTCGCTCAGTTGCAGGGCCTTAAGCATGGGTCACCTCCCAGGCGGTCAAGGCCCGATCGGCCTCCACCAGGTCAGAGAAGGCATGGCGTTGGCCATTGATTTCCTGATAGTCCTCGTGACCTTTGCCGGCCAGGACGATCACGTCATCGGCGCTGGCGCCAGCAACAATTTCGGCTATCGCCTGGCCACGGCCGGCGACAAAACGCACGTTATCCACAGCACTGAAACCGGCGCGGATGTCGTCGAAAATCTGCAGCGGGTCTTCTGTGCGTGGGTTGTCGTCGGTCACCAGCACGCCATCGGCCAGGCGCTCGACCACTTCGGCCATCAGCGGACGCTTGCCCCGATCGCGATCGCCGCCGCAGCCGAACAGGCACAACAACTGGCCCTTGGCGTGTGGACGCAGGGCCATCAGGACTTTTTCCAGGGCATCGGGGGTATGGGCGTAGTCGACCACCACTAACGGCTGGGTGCCACCGCCCAGGCGCTGCATGCGACCGGCCGGGCCTTCGAGCTTGGGCAGCACACGGAGGATTTCGTCCAGCGCATAGTCCAGGCCGAGCAAGGCGCCGACCGCGGCCAGCACGTTGCTCAGGTTGAAGCGACCGAGCAGGGTGCTGCGCAAATGGTGTTCGCCCTGAGGGGTCACCAGCGTGGCGCGCACGCCCTCGTCGTCGAACTGCGCTTCGCGGCAATAGAGGTAGGCGCTGGCGTCTTCCAGGCTGTAGGTGATCAGCCGCGATTCGCCCTTGTCAGCGGCCAGTTGCCGACCGAATTCGTCGTCGAGGTTGACCACCCGGCACTTCAGGTCGCTCCAGGCGAACAGCTTGGCCTTGGCTTCACCGTAGGCCTGCATGGTGCCGTGGTAGTCCAGGTGATCGCGGGACAGGTTGGTCATCACCGCCACGTCGAAGGCCAGCGCACTCACGCGCCCCTGATCCAGGCCGTGGGAAGAGACTTCCATTGCCACCGCCTTGGCACCGGCCTTTTTCAGGTCGGCCAGGGTGGCTTGCATGTCGATCGGGTTGGGCGTGGTGTGCAGGCCGCTTTGCAGCGCGCCGTAGAAGCCACTGCCCAGGGTGCCGACAATGCCGCAGTGCTGGCCGAGCAAGTCGAGGGCCTGGGCAATCAGCTGGGTCACGCTGGTTTTGCCGTTGGTGCCGGTGACACCGACCAGGTTCAGATGACGGCTCGGTTCGCCGTAGAAGCGCCCGGCGATGTCCGACAGTTGCACGGCCAGGCCTTTGACCGGGATCAGCGGTACATCGGTAATCGGCAGGACGGTCGCCCCTTCGACTTCATAGGCCACTGCTGCCGCACCGCGTTGCAGGGCATCGGCGATATGCGCACGACCATCGAACTTGCCGCCCGGCACGGCCAGGAACAGGTCCCCGGCGCGCACATTGCGGCTGTCCAGGGCCAGTTCGCGAATCAACAGATCGCGGCCGGCATGGGCGAAAATCTTGTTCAGGCTCAGAGACATCAGCCGCGCCCTCCGTTGGCTTTGAGTGGGATCGCCGGGGTGGCATTGGCTTGTTGGGTCGGCGGCAGGTTGTCCGGCGAGATGTTCATCAGGCGCAGGGTGCCCGACATCACTTTGCTGAACACCGGGGCAGAGACCAGACCACCGAAGTAGCCGGCCTTGCTTGGCTCATCGATCACCACCACGATGGCAAAACGCGGGTCGCTCATCGGGCCGAAACCGGCAAACAGCGAGCGGTAAGAGTTGACGGCGTAGCCCTTGAGGCCCGCGGAAGTCTTACGTGCAGTACCGGACTTGCCGGCCACGTGATAGGCCGGAACCTGCGCGCGGAATACCCCGCGCGGAGCCTCGATCACCTGCTGCAGCATGCCCTGCATGGTCTTGGCGACGTCTTCCGGAATCACCTGGGTGGTTTGCGGCAGCTTGTCGGTCTTGACCAGGGTCAGCGGCGCGATGCGCCCGTTGTTGGCCAAGGCAGAAAAGGCGTGGACCAACTGGATCGCGGTCACCGAAAGACCGTAGCCGTACGACAGCGTAGCCGTCTCGGCCTTGCGCCATTCACGGTAGTTGGGCAGGTTGCCGACGCGCTCGCCCGGGAAGCCCAGGCCGGTGTCCTGGCCCAGGCCGATTTTCTGAGCCAGGCGGAAAATAGTCTCGCCGCCAATATCGAAGGCGATCTTGCTCATGCCCACGTTACTGGAGTTGATCAGGATGCCGGTGAGGTCGAGCACCGGGCCTTCGCTCTTGGACACGTCACGAATGGTGTACTTGCCCAGTTGCAGGGTGCCCGGATAGACCTCGACCCGGTCGCTCGGCTTCCAGCGCCCGGTTTCCAGGGCGGCACTCATGGAGATGGCCTTCATGGTCGAGCCCGGCTCGAACACGTCGATCATTGCGCGGTTACGCATCATCGCCGGCTGCAGGTTGCGACGGTTGTTCGGGTTGTAGGTCGGCTGGTTGACCATGGCCAGGATCTCGCCGGACTTGACGTCCATGATCACCAGGCTGCCGGCCTTGGCACCGTTCTCGATGATCGCGTTGCGCAGTTCGCGGTTGGCCAGGTATTGCAGGCGCAGGTCAATCGACAACGCCAAGGGCTTGCCGGCCTTGGCGTTTTTGGTGACCTGGACATCTTTGATCAGTCTGCCGCGCCGATCCTTGATGACCTGGCGCTTACCGGGGACCCCGGCCAGCCATTCGTCATAGGCCAGTTCCACGCCTTCGCGGCCATGGTCGTCGATATCGGTAAAGCCGACCATGTGGGCGGTCACTTCCCCGGCTGGGTAGAAGCGCCGGAACTCTTCGATGCCGTAGACGCCCGGTACTTTAAGGTCGAGCACCACCTGGCCTTGCTCCGGCGTCAGGCCGCGCACCAGGTAGATGAATTCTTTGTTGGCCTGGGCTTCCAGGCGCTCGGCCAGCGCACGCGGGTCCTGGCCCAGGGCGGCAGCCAGGGCCGGCCAGCGGTCCTTGGCGCTCTGCATTTCCTTGGCGTTGGCCCACAGGGTGGTGACCGGAGTACTGACCGCCAGGGGTTCGCCGTTGCGATCGGTGATCAGGCCACGGTGTGCGGGGATCGGGATGTGCCGCACACTGCGCGCGTCACCCTGCCCCTTGAGGAAGGCACGATCGACCACTTGCAGGTCAATGATGCGCCAGGCAATCGCCGCCACCATGATCCCGAGCAAGCCCACGACCAAGCGAAACCGCCACGGAAAGAGTGCCCCCTCGAGTTTCATCATGGCGCCACCATCCGCACTTCTGCCGCGCCGGGAATGCGCATTTTCAGTTGTTCGGTGGCCAGCACTTCAATACGGCTGTGGGCGGTCCAGGTGCTCTGCTCGAGAATCAGCCGCCCCCACTCCGCCTGCGCCTTGTCGCGCACACTCAACTCGCCGTACAGCGAGTTGAGCAGTTGCCGGTTCCAGTGGGCGCTGTAGGACACCGCGATCGCGGAAACCAGCACGCCGATAAACAGCAGCAGCATGATAAAGCTGCCGCCTGGAAGAGGCTTGGCGAAAAGCTTGCTCACCGCAGCTTCTCCGCGACACGCATGACAGCGCTACGGGAACGTGGGTTGGCTTTGAGTTCGGCTTCGCCGGCGAACTGCGCTTTGCCATGGACTTTGATTTTCGGCACAAAGGCTTCGAAACGTACCGGCAGATTGCGCGGCAGGTTGTCGGTTTCACCCTTGACCAGCTTGCGCATGAACAGTTTGACGATGCGATCTTCCAGCGAGTGGAAGCTGATTACCACCAGGCGGCCGCCGATTTCCAGCGCTTCAAGCGCTGCTTCAAGGCCGGCTTCGAGGTCGCCCAGTTCATTGTTGACGTGAATACGCAGGCCCTGGAAGGCACGGGTAGCCGGGTTCTTGCCCTTTTCCCACGCTGGATTGGCGACTTTCAGCACTTCTGCCAGGTCACCGGTGCGTTCGAACGGCTTGATGTCGCGGCGCTCAGCCACAGCACGGGCCATACGCCCGGAGAAACGCTCTTCGCCATACTCCTTGAACACCCGGGCGATTTCTTCGACCGGCGCGGTGTTGACGAATTCGGCAGCACTGATCCCGCGGGACGGATCCATGCGCATGTCCAGGGGACCATCATTGAGGAAACTGAAGCCACGCTCAGGGTCGTCGAGTTGAGGCGACGACACGCCCAGGTCGAGCAGCACGCCGCTGACCTTGCCCGCCAGACCGCGCTCGGCAACTTCCGAACCCAGCTCGGCAAAGCTGCGCTGTACAACGACAAAGCGGCCGTCTTCGGCCGCTAGCGTTTGCCCGGTGGCAATCGCTTGAGGATCTTTGTCAAACCCCAGCAACCGGCCATCAGGACCGAGCTGGCTGAGTATCAGGCGGCTGTGGCCGCCGCGCCCGAACGTGCCATCGAGATAGCAACCATCAGGGCGTACGGCGAGAGCCTCGACGGCTTCGTCAAGCAGTACGGTGATGTGGTTAAAGCCGCTATCAATAGTCACAGGATCAAATCACGCAGTTCATCAGGCATGGCGCCCGGTTGTTGAATAGCAGCCAGGTCAGCAGCAGACACTGCATCCCAGGCATCCTCGTCCCACAATTGGAACTTGTTCAGTTGGCCTACCAACATCGCGCGTTTATCCAACTTGGCATATTCACGCAGACGCGGCGGAACCAGAAAACGACCACTGCCGTCGAGTTCAAGGTCGACGGCATTACCAATCAGCAAACGTTGCAGACGACGGTTCTCTTCGCGAAGCGAAGGCAGTGCGCGCAGTTTGGTTTCAATCAGCTCCCACTCATCGAGGGGGTAAACACACAAACAAGGATCAACCGCATCAATGGTCACGATCAGTTGCCCGGAACTACGCGAAACCAACTCGTCGCGGTACCGGCTCGGCATAGCGAGACGGCCCTTTGCATCGAGACTGATAGCGTTAGCTCCGCGAAACACGTCAGCGTTTCTCCAAATTCTAGCGTTTTACGCTCAAAAAACCCACTTCATGCCACTTTCCGCCACTTGCGCACACTATAGGAATGCGCCCACCGCACCGTCAAGGCGCGCAGTAAAGGAAAACCCTTACAGATCGGAGATTTAGCGGTACAAAAGAAGGGGTTACGAGTATTTGGCGGATGACTGAGCTCAATAACTTGAAGCAGCGCAGGAGGCTACGTTCAGAAGTTAAAGTAATTTGTTAAGAGTAAGATTTTTTCGGTATTACAAAAGCGCTTCTGCTATTGATTCAGCAGGGTGGGTAATTGCTACTACACGCGCGCCTCTACAAGGGGGTCAAACGGGATGGTGGCATATCGATATTAAGTGACGCCCGCCGGCAACATGCAGCGGGCGGCCAACCGATAATACCAAGCCCCTGTGCCGGTGATTCAAGCACAAAAGCGAAAAAAGGTGGAGAGTCGATCTGTAAGCCGGGTTCTGTCTTGAACAGTCATTCGTCTACGATGGCCATCACTGGACACCTTTAGCAACCTACCCGGTCCCAGCGCGGGCCACGCCTTGGGACCCTATTTGGTCTTGCTCCAAGTGGGGTTTACCTAGCCACGAACTGTTGCCAGTCGTGCGGTGCGCTCTTACCGCACCTTTTCACCCTTACCGGCACCGAAGTGCTTAGGCGGTTATTTTCTGTGGCACTTTCCGTAGGCTCACGCCTCCCAGGCATTACCTGGCACTTCGCCCTATGGAGCCCGGACTTTCCTCCCCCCCCTAATTTTCATAGAGGGCAGCGACTGTCCAATCGACTCTCCGCCGCGAAGGTTAACGGCACAGCGCCCGAAGAACAAGCAATAAAAGCCTTTTGCCGCTCTGCAGGCCCCGTTTTTACTCGCCCTTCTGCTTTTCCAGGGCGACTTGATAGAGCACATTCTTGCGTTCACCGGTAATTTGCGCCGCCAACGCCGCGGCACGCTTGAGCGGCATCTCCTCGAGCAACAGGTTGAGGATGCGCATGGCCTCGCTGCTGACCGCCTCCTCTGTCTCTGGCGCGGTCCAGCCCGCCACCAGCACTACACACTCGCCACGCTGCTGATTGCTGTCGCTCTCGACAAACCCACGCAGCTCGGCCAGGGGCAGGCCCTTGAGGGTCTCGAAGGTCTTGGTCAGCTCGCGCGCCAGCAAGGCTGGCCGCTCAGGACCGAACACCAGCTCCATGTCCTGCAGGCATTCGAGGATCCGGTGAGGCGCCTCATAGAAGATCAGGGTCCGCGGCTCTTCCTTTATGGATTCCAGGCGCGCGCGCCGGCCAACGGCCTTGGCCGGCAGGAAACCTTCGAAGATAAAGCGGTCGGACGGCAGCCCCGCGGCCGACAGTGCGGCGATCAGCGCGCACGCCCCGGGAACCGGGACTACATTGATACCGGCAGCACGTGCCTGGCGCACCAGGTGATAACCCGGATCGGAAATCAGCGGGGTGCCAGCATCGGAGATCAACGCAACATTGTCACCGGCCAGCAACCGCGTGATGAAGCGACTGCCTTCGTCGCGCTCGTTGTGTTCGTGACAGGCTGCCAGGGGCGTAGCGATGCCGAAATGTTGCAGCAAGCGCAAGGAGTGACGCGTGTCTTCGGCAGCGATCAACGCCACTTCACGCAAGATTTTCAGCGCGCGGGCACTGATGTCATCCAGGTTGCCGATGGGCGTCGCCACCACATAAAGCGAGCCAGCAGCGGAATTCAAAGCACCTGGAGCAGTCAAAGCGCACACCTCATGATCGGTAAAAGCGCCATTGTAGCGCGTAGAAGCCCGCTGGATGCGCACCACTGTCATCAGGTCGCACTACCTTTTCGTGAGTCCGGCAACATTTACACGACCTAAATTGCACGATTCACGCCAGTAACATCGCGCCCCGGCCAGTGCTTGGGTACAATTCCACGCTAATTTGATCGAGTATCAGGAACACTTACATGATCGCTTGCCTGCGGCTGTTCACTGCCCTCTGCCTCGCTGCCCTGTTGGCGGCTTGCGCCAGCTCGCCCTCGTCCAGCCTTGGCGACCTTCCACGGACGGCCGATGCCAGTATCGAGCAACTGCTCGAACAGGCGGCCACCAGCACCAATCCGGAAAAGGCTGCCCTGCTGCGCCTGAGCGCGGCCGACCTGGCCTATCGCCAGGGTAACGCCGGCCAATCCGCACAAATCCTGCAACAGGTTCCGCTGGAAACGCTCAAACCGGGCCAGCAGGTCTTTGCCAGCACCCTGGCCGCCGAACTGGCGATGACCCGCAACCAGCCCAAGGCAGCACTGACTGCCCTGAACCACCCAAGCCTGCAACGCCTGAGCGAATTGCCGGACGAGCAACAGGTCCGCACCGGCACCGTACGTGCCCGCGCCCTCGAAGCCGATGGCCAGACGCTGGCCGCCGCCCGTGAGCGGATCGCCATCGCGCCGATGCTCGAAGGCGAAGCCGCGAACAAGAACCACGAGGCGATCTGGGCGCTCATTGCCTCGCTGCCCACCGATCAACTGCAACCGATCACCGACGATGTGCTCGGTGGCTGGATGAGCCTGGCCGTGGCGGTAAAAACCGCCGGCACCCTGGAACTGCAACAGGCCGCCATCGACAACTGGAAGGCCCAGCACCCGAAACACCCGGCTGCCCTGCAGTTGCCACTGCCACTGACCCAACTCAAGCAACTGGCCAGCCAGCCGCTGGGCAAGATCGGCCTGCTGCTGCCTCAGGAAGGCCCGCTGGCCTCGGTGGCCAAGGCCCTGCGCGAAGGCTTCATGGCTGCTCACTACCAGGCCCAACAGGCCGGCCAGAACCCTCCGGCCATCGAGTTCTATGACAGCTCGCGCCTGACCTCGCTGGACGACTTCTACCGCAAGGCCCAAGCCGACGGCGTGCAACTGGTGGTCGGCCCGCTGGAGAAACCCCTGGTCAAGCAACTCAACGCCCGCCCTCAGTTGCCGATTACCACCCTGGCGCTGAACTACAGCGAAGGCGAGCAAGGTCCGGCCCAACTGTTCCAGTTCGGTCTGGCGGCCGAGGATGAGGCGCGTGAAGTGTCCCGTCGTGCACGTGCCGACGGCCTGCATCGTGCTGCGGTGCTGGTACCCAAAGGCGAATGGGGCGACCGCGTCCTCAAGGCCTTCAGCCAGGACTGGCAAGCCAATGGCGGCACCATCATCGGCGTTGAACGTGTAGATCAGCCGGTGCAACTGGCCCAGCAGATCGCCGACCTGTTCCAGCTGCGCCAGAGCGAAGGTCGCGCCAAGAGCCTGCAAAGCACTGTAGGCTCGCAGATCGCGGCACAACCATCGCGTCGCCAGGACATCGAGTTCATCTTCCTCGCCTCGACCCCGCAACAGGCGCAACAGATCAAGCCCACGCTGAACTTCCAGTACGCCGGTGACGTGCCGGTCTACGCCACTTCCCACGTGTACAGCGCCAGTGGCGACCAGAACCAGTACAACGACATGAACGGCGTGCGCTTCTGCGAAACACCGTGGCTGCTCAACACCAGCGACCCACTGCGCCAGCAAGTGACCGCACAATGGCCACAAGCCAGCAGCAGCCTGGGTCGGCTGTACGCCATGGGCGTCGACGCTTACCGCCTGGCCCCACGCCTGGGTCAACTCAAGGCCCTGCCGGACAGCACCATTGAAGGCCAGTCGGGCAACCTGAGCATGAGCCCGACGCAACGGGTTCAACGCCAACTGCCTTGGGCACAGTTCGTCAACGGCCAGGTCCAACGCCTGCCGGACACCCCGCGCTAATGCCCGACAGGTCACGCCAGCAAAGCGGTCGAGATGCTGAAAGCCAGGCGCTCCAGCATCTCCAGCAACAGGGACTGCGCCTGCTGGCGCAGAACTGGTTGTGTAAACGCGGCGAGCTTGATCTGGTCATGCTTGACGGCGATACAGTAGTATTCGTCGAAGTCCGCTACAGACAAAACACCCAATGGGGTGGCGCGCTCGGCAGTATCGATGCGCGCAAGCGTCAAAAACTGATCCTCGCCGCGCAGTATTTCCTGCAGAGCGAGTCACGCTGGGCCGACTCCCCCTGCCGTTTTGATGTGGTTGCCATAGACAGCACCGCTGCGCATCTGAACTGGCTACGGAATGCCTTTGACAGCTGACCGCTCTCGGGCAGGACCGTTTTTCACCCAACACTTTTGCTCTTTGCTTTGCGGGCCGCACATTGCTGTGCCACCAGGCCGCGCCACTTAAGGTCACACAGATGGACATGCAATCCCGAATTCGCCAGCTTTTTCAGGCCAGTATCGATACCAAGCAACAGGCGATGGACGTACTTGCACCGCACATCGAGCAAGCCAGCCAAGTGATGGTCAACGCCCTGCTCAACGAAGGCAAAATGCTCTCATGCGGCAACGGCGGTTCGGCCGGTGACGCACAGCACTTCTCCTCCGAGCTGCTCAACCGCTTCGAACGCGAACGCCCCAGCCTGCCGGCCATCGCCCTGACCACCGACAGCTCGACGATCACCTCGATCGCCAACGATTACAGCTACAACGAAATCTTCTCCAAACAGATCCGCGCCCTGGGCCAACCCGGCGACGTCCTGCTGGCGATTTCCACCAGCGGCAACTCGGCCAACATAATTCAAGCGATCCAGGCCGCACATGATCGCGAAATGATTGTCGTAGCATTGACCGGTCGCGATGGCGGCGGCATGGCGTCGCTGCTGTTGCCCGAAGACGTGGAGATTCGCGTACCGGCCAACGTCACCGCACGCATTCAGGAAGTTCACCTGCTGGCGATCCACTGCCTCTGTGACTTGATCGACAGCCAATTGTTCGGGAGTGAAGAATGACCCCTAATCGCCTAGGCCTACTGGCCCTGACCCTGTGCCTCGGCATCAGCGGATGCACCTCGGTGGTGACCGCCAGCCGTGAAAGCCCCATCCAGGATGACCGTGGCACCCGCACCTTCGGTAGCAAGATCGACGACTCGTTGATCGAAACCAAGGTCGGCGTGAACGTGGCCAAGGCCAACCCGGACCTGGACACCCAATCGCACATCGTCGTCACCAGCTTCAATGGCGTGGTGCTGCTGGCCGGGCAAACGCCCCGCGCCGACCTCAAGGCCCAGGCCGAGCAGGCTGCTGCCGCTGTGCAGCGGGTCAAGACGGTGCACAACGAACTGCAGATCATGCAGCCCTCGTCACTGCTGGCGCGCAACAACGACGCCTGGCTGACCACCAAGATCAAGACTCAGATGCTCACCGACGCCAGCATTCCCGGCTCGCGCATCAAGGTCGTGACCGAAAACGGCATCGTCTACCTGCTGGGCCTGCTGACGAAGCAGGAAGCGGCCCAGGCTACCAACCTGGTGCAGGGCGTTTCCGGGGTGCAGAAGATCGTGAAGCTGTTTGAGTACATTGACTGACACCCCTCTGCAGGAGCACGGCTGCGATGGCGCCTTTGAAAACGCCATCGTGGGCAAGCCCGGCTCCTACAGCAATAAAAAAGGCGATCCTTTCGCAGACTGTGTGAAAACACAGCCTGCCAAGGTCAAAAACAAATGCCCCGACTTGTCGGGGCATTTGCTTTTCTAACAGGCGGCACGAAAAAAGGGCCTTTCAGCCCATCAATGCCATCAACTGATGGGTGCCCATCACCTTGATCGCTCTTTTCAGGTTATAGGCCTGCACTGCCAGTGCCATTTCGGCTCTGGCGCCTTTCAGCTGTCGCAGCAAGAACCGGCCATTGCCAAATAGCCATTGCTTGAGATTGCCGAAGGGGTGTTCGACGATGGATCGCCGGCTGACCATCATCTCGGGGCGGGCCTGCATTCGCAGCTCCATCCGCTCGAAAGCGGCTTCATGAGCATGGCGAGTGAGATAACGGCGGCTCGCCAGCAATCAGGCCGGCGTGTCGGCAAAACTGAACAAAGGCGCGGCAGGTGGCGCTGACACTCAGCCTCGAGTCGTCGCGATGAGCGAATCCGCTGGAAATAGCCGTACAGGTAGAGTTTGAGCAGATCGGCAGGATCGTACGAAGGACGTCCCGTGGCCTTGGGTCTGGCTTTGTCGAAGCCCAACTGCTCAAAATCCAGAAGGGAAATGCAGGCCTCGATCACCCGAACCAGATGGTCATCGGGGATAAGTTCGTCCAGCGAAAGTGGAAACAGCGCGCTCTGGGAGCGGTCTTCACCTTGGATATAGCGCGCAAACAAAATGCCCGTATCTTGCGATACGGGCATTTTGTTTAACCGGCCGGCAGATTGCTAGGTTTTCACACAGTCTGCGCGGGTCGCCTTTTTTATTACTTCACCACCTTCAAGCTTGGCCGCCCACTCGGACGCGGCGGCTCGTTGTCGGGTGGCGGCAGATCGTCTTCGGGCTCGAACTCTTCCTCGCCCTCTACCGGCGACTCCAGGTCAAACACCATACCCTGGCCGTTCTCCCGGGCGTAAATGCCCAGGATCGCAGCGATAGGCACGTACAGGGTGTGCGGCACACCACCGAAGCGACCTTCAAAGCTCACTGCATCGTTATCCATGTGCAGATGACGCACGGCAGCGGGCGAAACGTTCAGGACAATCTGTCCATCACTGGCAAAACCTTGTGGCACCTGCACCGAAGGAAACTCGGAGTTGACCAGCATGTGCGGGGTGCAATCGTTATCGACAATCCACTCATAGAGCGCACGGACGAGATAAGGACGACTGGAGTTCATAGCGGCTCCTTAAGCCTTAGCGCATATCGCGTTCAACACCAGACAGACTCGCCTGGAATGCCTCACGCGCAAACTGGCGCTCCATATAATCAAGCAGCGGCTTGGCCGGCCGCGGCAGTTCAATACCCAGAATCGGCAAACGCCAGAGTATGGGCAGTAGGCAGCAATCGACCAGGCTTTGTTCCTCACTGAGGAAAAACGGCTTGTCGGCGAACAGCGGCGAGACACCCGTGAGGCTTTCTCGCAGCTCTTTGCGTGCCTGCACGCGCGCTGGCTCCTTGGTCCGTGAATCCAGGATCAAATCCACCAGGCCACACCAATCACGCTGGATGCGATGGATCAGCAGGCGGCTATTGGCCCGCGCCACAGGATACACCGGCAGCAAAGGTGGATGGGGATAACGCTCATCCAGGTATTCCATCACCACGGTCGACTCCCACAACGCCAGGTCACGATCGACCAGGGTGGGCAAGCTGCCGTAAGGGTTCACTTCGATCAGTTTTGGCGGCTGACGGCCCGCCTCCACACTGATGATCTCGGCGCTGACACCCTTCTCTGCCAGTACGATTCGCACTCGGTGGGAATAGTGGTCGGCGGGGTCGGAGTAACAGGCCAACCGGTTGGTCACGCCCATGGCGGTCCTCCTCGCTTGTTGAAATTATTGAAAGCGGAAAAACGAGCGCGCCCAGAGGGCGTCTCCCGTAACGCCTGGATAACCAGACCCGCTACGTTTACAGAGACGCCCTTGGGCGCGCGCGATTAACAGCAAATGCTTGAAGCTAGATCAATGCACATCTTTCCAGTATTCGCGCTTGAGCAAGTAAGCGAATACGAAGAAGAACGCCAGGTACAACAGTACGTAGGTACCGATGCGCTGATGCTCCAGCTTAACCGGGTTAGCCGAGTAAGCGAGGAAGGTTACCAGATTCTTGACCTTCTCATCGAACTGCTCTTCGGTCAGGGCACCGGACTTCGGCACGATGGTCAACTGATCGCACGCTTCATGAGTCAGCGGCGTACCGGTCAGCGGATCATATTGCTTCTTGCCGTCTTCGACGATCTGCACCTGTTTGCAGCCTACGACCTGGCGACCTTGCAGGCCGACCAGCACGTTGGGCATGCCGACGTTCGGGAACACCTTGTTGTTCACGCCCCAAGGACGCGACGGATCTTCGTAGAACGACTTCAGGTAGCCGTAGAGCCAGTCAGTGCCACGCACCCGCGCCACCAGGGTCAGGTCAGGCGGCGCAGCGCCGAACCAGGCCTTGGCGTCTGCCGGCTGCATGCCGATGTTCATGTGGTCGCCGATCTTGGCACCGGTGAACACCAGGTTCTTGAGCATCAGATCGTGGGGAATCCCCAGATCGTCGGCCACACGCTCATAGCGCTGGAACTTGGCACTGTGGCAACCCATGCAGTAGTTGGCGAAGGTACGTGCGCCATCTTGCATTGCTGCTTTATCGGAGACGTCGATCTCGACCTTTTCCAGCTCAGGACCGCCCGCAGTAGATGCGAACGAGAACACAGGCATAGCAGCAAGAATCAGTACAGCAAATAGCTTTTTCATCAGCCAGTCACCCTTTCCGGAACCGGTTTTGTCTTCTCGAGCCGGGTGTAGAACGGCATCAGAATGAAGTAGGCGAAGTACAGGAAGGTACATACCTGCGACAACAGCGTACGACCTGGCGTTGGCGCCAGAACACCCAACACGCCCAGGATCACGAACGAAATGCAGAACACCCAGAGCCAGATCTTGCTCATCCAGCCCTTGTAGCGCATGGATTTGACCGGGCTACGGTCAAGCCATGGCAGGACGAACAGCACGGCGATCGCGGCACCCATGGCGATAACGCCCAGGAGCTTGTCGGGAACGGCACGCAAGATCGCGTAGAACGGGGTGAAGTACCAGACCGGAGCAATGTGCTCTGGGGTCTTGAAGGCGTTCGCCACTTCGAAGTTCGGCTTCTCCAGGAAGTAACCGCCCATCTCCGGGAAGAAGAACACGATCGAGCAGAAGATGAACAGGAACACCACCACGCCGACGATATCTTTCACGGTGTAGTACGGGTGGAAGGCAATGCCATCCAGCGGTACGCCGTTTTCGTCTTTGTATTTCTTGATGTCGACGCCGTCCGGGTTGTTCGAACCGACTTCGTGCAGCGCCAGGACGTGCAGCACGACCAGGCCGAGAATAACGATCGGCAAGGCCACGACGTGCAAGGCGAAGAAGCGGTTCAGGGTAATCCCGGAAATCAGGTAGTCACCACGGATCCACTGGGTCAGGTCGTCGCCGATGACCGGGATCGCACCGAACAGCGAGATGATCACCTGGGCACCCCAGTAGGACATCTGGCCCCACGGCAGCAGGTAACCCATGAAGGCTTCCGCCATCAGGGCCAGGTAGATCAGCATGCCGAACACCCACACCAGCTCACGCGGCTTCTGGTACGAACCGTAGAGCAAGCCACGGAACATGTGCAGGTAGACCACGACGAAGAACGCCGAAGCGCCGGTGGAGTGCAGCAGACGCAGGATCGCGCCGTACTCGACGTCGCGCATGATGTACTCGACGGAGGCAAACGCCTCTTCCGCCGACGGGGTGTAGCTCATGGTCAGCCAGACACCGGTAACGATCTGGTTAACCAGAACCAGCAGTGCCAGGGAGCCAAAGAAGTAGAAGAAGTTGAAGTTCTTCGGAGCGTAATACTTGCTGAGATGGTCTTCCCACATTTTGGTCGCAGGAAAGCGCGCATCAACCCAATCCATGAACTTGCTCATCACGCGTTCTCCGTATCGACGCCGACGACAATGATGTCGTCCGACTCATAGGAATGCGGGGGAACTGGCAGGTTCAAAGGCGCAGGCTGCGATTTGAAGACACGGCCAGCCAGGTCGTAGTGGGAGCCATGGCAAGGGCAGAAGTAGCCGCCCACCCATTTTGGACCGAGGTCGGCCGGCGCCACTTCTGGACGGAAGGTCGGTGAACAGCCCAGGTGCGTGCAGATACCGATCAGCAGCAGCACTTCCGGCTTGATCGAACGCGTCTTGGGATCCACGTAGGTCGGTTGTACCGAGGCCTTGGAGTCCGGATCAGAGAGATCCCCCTCGATCTTCGTCAGGTTCCCCAGAATCTCCTGGGTGCGGCGGACGATGAATACCGGCTGACCGCGCCATTCGGCAATCATTTGCTGACCTGGCTCGATTTTGCTGACATTCACTTTCACCGGTGCACCTGCGGCTTTCGCCTTGGCACTGGGAAACCACGACCCCACGAACGGGACCGCAGCCCCCACCGCTCCTGCAGCACCCACCACGGATGTGGCTGCTACCAAGAAGCGACGCCGGCCTGTATTCACGCCGTCATTGCTCATCCAGTCCTCTCCCATCAGCTTTGTGGCCTGTTAAATCAGGCATCTACTAAGTAAAAATCTGAACTTATAAAAATTTTGCAGAATGGTAATGAAAAGCCCCAATTCTGACAAGGTAATTACCACCCGAGGGTACCGCCAAGCCTTGTAGTATAGGGCCTCTGCGGATGTGGCAAGTTGTCACACCAAAAATCATCGCCCATAAAAAACGCCCAGCTCCGCGAGGAGACTGGGCGCTTTGAACGCGAAAGCGAATTAACGCTTCGAGTACTGCGGACGCTTACGCGCTTTACGCAGACCAACTTTCTTACGTTCAACTTCACGCGCGTCACGGGTTACGAAGCCAGCTTTACGCAGTGCACCGCGCAGAGTTTCGTCGTAATCCATCAGAGCGCGAGTGATGCCGTGGCGGATTGCGCCAGCTTGACCACTTACACCACCACCGATCACGGTGACGTAGATGTCGAACTTCTCGACAGTCTCAGTCAATTCCAGCGGCTGACGAACTACCATGCGGGCAGTTTCGCGACCGAAGAAATTATCCAGCGAACGGTTGTTGATGGAGATGTTACCAGTGCCCGGACGCAGGAAAACGCGTGCGGTTGCGGTCTTGCGACGGCCAGTGCCGTAATTTTGAGTCGCCGACATAATGAACTATTCCGTTAAAACTTCAGTTCTTGGGGCTGCTGAGCAGTATGAGGGTGAACAGCGCCCGCATAGACTTTCAGCTTACGATACATGTCGCGACCCAGTGGGTTCTTAGGCAGCATGCCTTTAACCGCGGTCTCGATCACGCGCTCAGGGGCTTTAGCGATCAGCTTTTCGAAGTTGATCGACTTGATGCCGCCCGGGAAACCGGAGTGGGAGTAGTAGATTTTGTCGGTGGTTTTAGCACCGGTTACACGAATCTGCTCGGCATTGATAACGACGATGTAGTCGCCGGTGTCAACGTGAGGAGTGTACTCAGCTTTATGCTTGCCACGCAGACGGCTCGCGATTTCGGTGGCCAGACGACCCAGGGTCTGACCTGCAGCGTCGACGACAAACCAGTCGCGCTGTACTGTTTCCGGTTTAGCAGTAAAAGTTTTCATTCTTTATAGCCTCAGGGGCCGCCCTGTAAATTAGACGGCGGATCTTACTGAATAGTGCGTACTTTGACAAGTCAAAGGCAGCCGGGTACAGACGCTATCGGGGGCTCGGGTCGGCGCGTCCGTTCAACGGCAAGATTCTTCGGCGGCGGCGCATCACTTCCACTGCAGAAAGAGGTGCGCAATTATGCAGATTGCGAAAAATTTTTCAACCTGCTTTTATGATTGTTTTGCCAAGGGAGCACCCGATGGACTATCGCCAGCTAGGCCGCACCGATCTGAATGTGAGCGCCATCTGCCTCGGAACCATGACCTGGGGTGAGCAAAACAGCGAGGCAGAGGCCTTCGCACAGATCGAACGAGCCAAGAGCGCCGGGATCAATTTCATCGACACCGCCGAGATGTACCCGGTCCCGCCGAAGGCAGAAACCTACGCCAGCACCGAACGCTACATCGGCAACTACTTCAAGAGCCGTGGCGACCGCGCCGACTGGATCCTGGCCAGCAAGATCGCCGGTCCCGGCAATACCATCGACTATATTCGCGATGGTCACCTCAAGCACAACCGCGAACACATCGTCCAGGCCCTGGACGCCAGCCTCAAACGCCTGCAGACCGACTGGATCGACCTCTACCAGTTGCATTGGCCAGAGCGCAGCACCAACTTTTTTGGCCAACTGGGCTACAAGCACAAGAGCGAAGTCAACCTGACACCACTGGAAGACACCCTCGAAGCCCTGGATGAACAGGTCAAGGCCGGCAAGATCCGCCACATTGGCCTGTCCAACGAAACCCCATGGGGCACCATGCGTTTTCTCGCCCTGGCCGAAGCCCGTGGCTGGCCGCGTGCGGTGAGCATCCAAAACCCCTACAACCTGCTCAACCGCAGCTTTGAAGTGGGCCTGGCGGAAATCGCCATCCGTGAACAATGCGGCCTGCTCGCCTACTCGCCGCTGGCGTTCGGCTTCCTGTCAGGCAAGTACGAAGGTGGCGCGCGCCCGGCAAAAGGCCGCCTGAGCCTCTACAGCCGCTTCAGTCGCTATTTCAACCCACAATCGGAAGCAGCCTGCAGCCGCTACGTCGCCCTGGCCCGTGAACACGGCCTGGACCCGGCACAAATGGCCCTGGCCTTCGTCACCCAGCAACCGTTCGTCACCAGCAACATCATCGGGGCGACCACGATCGAACAACTGGACAGCAACATTGCCAGCTTCGACCTGAAGCTGTCGGATGAAGTGCTGGCGGGGATCGAGGCGATCCACAAGGATCACCCGAACCCGGCGCCGTGATCGCTCTCTAGACCCTCGAATCGTCGCACCGCCGCTCCCACAGAGGATCACACCCTACCTGTGGGAGCGGGCTTGCCCGCGATTGCGTCCGTGCCGGCAACGCGAGTCAAAGCGAACGCGCAATGATCTCCTTCATGATCTCGTTGGTCCCCGCATAAATCCGCTGCACCCGCGCATCGGCCCAGGCCCGGGCGATCGGGTATTCCCACATGAAGCCGTAGCCGCCATGCAGCTGAACGCATTCGTCGAGCACCTTGCATTGCAGGTCAGTGCCCCAGTACTTGGCCATCGCCGCCGTCGGCACGTCCAGCTTGCCTTGCAGGTGCAGCTCCAGGCAGCGGTCGACAAAGACTCGGCCGATCTGGATCTCGGTGGCCATTTCCGCCAGTTTGAAGCGGGTGTTCTGGAAGTCCGCAATCGACTTGCCGAACGCCTTGCGCTCGCGGGTGTAATCCAGGGTCCACTGCAGCGCCGCCTCCGCCGACGCCAGGCCGCCGATGGCAACCGTCAGGCGCTCCTGTGGCAACTCCTGCATCAGATAGGCAAAGCCCATCCCCGCCTGCCCCAGCAGGTTCTCCTTGGGCACCCGGACGTCCTGGAAGAACAGCTCGGAAGTGTCCTGGGCCTTCATGCCGACCTTTTCCAGGCGCTTACCCTTGTCAAAGCCCGGTGTGTCGGCTTCCACCAGGAACAGGCTGGTGCCCTTGGCCCCGGCCTTGGGATCGGTCTTGGCCACCACAATCACCAGGTCCGCCAGGTAGCCGTTGGTGATAAAGGTCTTCGAGCCGTTGATCACATACTCGTCACCATCCAGTACCGCCGTGGTCTTCACCCCTTGCAGATCGGACCCCGCGCCCGGCTCGGTCATGGCAATGGCCGTGACCATCTCGCCCGAAACCAGCTTGGGCAGGTATTTGTGTTTCAAGGCTTCACTGCCGTAATGCAGGATGTACGGCGCGACGATGTCCGAATGCAGGGAGAAGCCGATGCCGGTCAAGCCCAGCCGGCCCACCTCCTCGATCACCACCGTGCTGTAGAGAAAGTCCGCCCCCAGGCCGCCGTACTCCTCCGGCAGATGGGAGCAGAGCATCCCCGCCTCCCCCGCCTTGTTCCACAACGCGCGGTCGATGTAGCCCTGCTTTTCCCACTGAGCATGAAACGGCACGGCCTCTTTTTCGAGGAAGGTGCGCACGCTATCGCGAAACAATTCGTGCTCGGAGCTGAACAAGGTTCTAGGGATCATCGGGGCACCTGTCGTTATTGTTGAACGAAAATGTATGCCAGAGACTAATCCCCCCACTTGCAACGGGACACTGGACACATCCGCCAAAAAATAAGACGATCCAGCCGCTTGGTGACCACTTTCCCCTATAAGAATAAATTGAATTATGTCTATCCAATCTTCTACGCCGTTGCGGCGCGTCAGCATCCTGGCGATCGACCGGGTCTTTGCCTACACCCTCATGCAGGCCAAGGATTTTTTCCACCTGGCCAGCCTGCGGTACGGCAAACAACAGGGCCAGGGCCTGACCCCCGGCTTTGAAACCCGCGTGGTCAGCCCCGACGGCAAACCCGTCAACAGCTTCAGCGATGTGCTGATGCCGGTGGACGGTGGCCTGGAAAATGCCGACATCATCATCCTCCCGGCGTTCTGGGACGACTTCGAGACGTTGTGCCAGCGTTATCCACAGGTGTTGCCGTGGCTGCGTGAGCAGCATGCACGGGGCGCAGTGCTCTGCGGCGAGGCGACCGGGGTGTTCTGGCTGGCCGAGGCCGGCCTGCTCGATGGCAAGGAAGCAACCACCTACTGGCGCTTCTTCAACACCTTCGAAGAGCGCTTCCCCAAGGTCCAGCTCAACAAGGACAAGCACCTTACCGATGCCGACAACCTGTTTTGCGCCGGCGGCACCACCTCGGCCTGCGACCTCTACATCTACCTGATCGAGCGCTTCTGCGGGGCCAATATTGCCCAGGCCGTGGCCCGCGACATTCTGTATGAAGTGCAACGCAGCTATTCCCCCGGCCGCATCGGCTTCGGCGGGCAGAAACTGCACCAGGACGTGATCATCCTGCAGATCCAGCACTGGCTCGAAGAGCATTTTGCCGACAAGTTCCGCTTCGAAGACGTCGCCCGCGAGCACGGCATGAGCATCCGCAACTTCATGCGCCGCTTCCAGACCGCCACCGGCGACAAACCGCTGCACTACCTGCAACGCCTGCGCATCGAAACCGCCAAGGGCTTGCTGTCCGGCAGCCGCAAAAGCATCAAGACCATCAGCTACGAAGTCGGCTACGACGATGCGAGCTTCTTCGCCCGACTGTTCCGCCAGCACACCGAATTGTCGCCCAACCAGTACCGGCAGCAGTTCCAGCAAGCCGCGTAGGAGCTACCGCAGCGGTACTGCGCACCATAAAAAAGGGCCTGCAATTGCAGGCCCTTTTTATATTTCGAAACACCTTACGGCTTATGCGCCCGCGACAGGAACTCGTGGGATTGCATCTCCAGCAGGCGACTCAGGGTGCGCTGGAACTCGAAGTTCAGGCGACCGCCGGTGTACAGGTCTTTGAGTTCGACCTCGGCAGAAATGATCAGCTTCACGTTACGGTCGTAGAACTCGTCGACCATGTTGATGAAACGCCGGGCGATGTCGTCGGTGGTGACGCTCATCTGTTCCACGCCACTGAGCAACACGGCATGGAAGATCTTGCCCAGTTCGATGTAGTCATTCTGGCTGCGTGGACCGTCGCACAGTTCGCGGAAGTCGAACCAGGCCACGTCGTCACAGGTACGCAGGGCACGGATTTCCCGGTTCTCGATCATCAGCACGTCGTTTTCGACGGCCTGGGTGCATTCCGGCGTGAGGGCGCGGAAGCTTTTGCGCAGACTCTCGTGGGACGCTTCGTCGAGCGGGAAGTGGAACAGCTCCGCTTGTTCAAGGTGACGCAGGCGGTAATCGACGCCGCTGTCGACGTTGACGATGTCGGTGTTCTGCTTGATCAGCGCAATTGCTGGCAGGAACCGCGCACGCTGCAGACCGTCCTTGTACAGGCCGTCCGGCACAATGTTGGACGTCGCGACCAGGGTCACGCCGTTCTTGAACAGCTCTTCCATCAAGGTGCCGAGGATCATCGCGTCGGTGATATCGGAGACGAAGAATTCATCGAAGCAGATGACCCGCGCCTCGTTGGAAAAACGCTTGGCGATGATAGTCAGCGGGTTCTTCTCACCGCCGAGGGTCTTCATTTCTTCGTGCACACGCTTCATGAAGCGGTGGAAGTGGGTCCGGGACTTTTCCTTGAACGGCAGCGCTTCAAAGAAAGTGTCGACCAGGTAAGTCTTGCCGCGACCTACGCCGCCCCAGAAGTACAGGCCCTTGACCGGCGCCTGCTCTTTCTTGCCGAACAGCTTGCCGAGCAGGCCCGGTTTGTTCTGCGAGGCCGCAACCAGGTCGTCGTACAGGCGCTGCAAATGACGCACGGCAGTTTCCTGGGCGGCGTCATGGAAGAACTCCGGACGTTTGAGATCAGCTTGATATCGTTCTAGGGGCGTCATAATTCGTTAGCAAGGCAACAAAAACGGGCCGTCACTGTAGCGACGGCCCGAAAGAATGGCAATCGGCCCTTGGTCGGGCCGCGCCGTTGATTATTCCTGAACTGGCGTCAGAGCGACCCGCAAGGCGTCGATGGCCAGGTCCCGCGCAGCGCTGTCGGCAAAGGCCGGGCTATCGCCGACACACGCGCCTTCGAGCCAGACGCTGAAACCCAGGTCATCACTGCGCACATCCAGCGCCTGGCCGGATTGCAGCTGCTTGGTTACCTGCCCCGCGGTTTTACCGTCGGCAAAGTTGCGCGACAGCAACAGTTGCTCGCCATCGGCCGCCAGCAGACGGAAGCGGAAACTGCCGTCGTCTTCACGGAAGCTGACAAAGCGCGCGGCCTTGGCGGCTTTTTTCTTGGTGCTGGCAGCGACTTGCGTCTGATTGACGAAAGAACGCAGGCCGACCGCTTCACGCAGTTCGTTGAGGAACGGCGTGGCCACGGCGCGGGCTTTCTTAGCGCCGATCTGCAGAATGTCTTCCAGGTCCGAAGGCCGTGCAATCAGTTGGTGATAACGCTCGCGGGACTCGCCCAGTTCGCTGTCGAGCAGCTGGAACAGACGGTTTTTCGCCTCGCCCCAACCCAGGCCCTGCAACAGTTCGCTGCGGAACTCAGCGGCTTGGTCCGGTGTGGCGAACGCCTGGAACAGGGTGAACAGGTGCGAGTTGTCCGGGTCCTTGGCTTCGCCCGGGGCGCGGGAGTCGGTGACGATGCGCGAGATCGCGTCCTTCATGTCCTTGGCGCTGGTGAACAACGGAATGGTGTTGTCGTAGCTTTTCGACATCTTGCGCCCATCCAGGCCGGGCAAGGTGGCGACGCTCTCTTCGATCAGCGCCTCGGGCATGGTGAAAAACTCCTTGCCCTGGCCAAACAGGTGGTTGAAGCGCTGGCCGATGTCGCGGGCCATTTCCACGTGCTGGATCTGGTCGCGGCCGACCGGCACCTTGTGCGCGTTGAACATCAGGATATCGGCAGCCATCAACACCGGGTAACTGTACAGGCCCATGGTGATGCCGGCGTCCGGGTCTTCGCCGGTCTCCAGGTTCTTGTCCACCGACGCCTTGTAGGCGTGCGCGCGGTTGAGCAGGCCCTTGGCCGCGACGCAGGTCAGCAGCCAGGTCAGCTCAGGGATTTCCGGGATATCGGACTGACGGTAAAAGGTTACCCGGTCCACATCCAGGCCACCGGCCAGCCAGGTCGCGGCGATTTCCAGGCGCGAGCGCTGGATGCGCAGCGGATCGTCGCACTTGATCAGGGCGTGGTAGTCGGCCAGAAAATAGAACGAATCGGCATTGCTGTCGCGGCTGGCGACGATCGCCGGGCGGATCGCACCGGCGTAGTTGCCCAGGTGCGGGGTGCCGGTGGTGGTAATGCCGGTGAGGATGCGCGTACGAGTAGTCATGGGTAATCGCTTATCAGACTGCAATCAATTCGAAAGGCGCGGCAGCAGCAGATCCTTGAGATCGGTCAGCTTGCCGTGAAAAAAGTGTCCGCATTCTGCCACTTTCAGCAGCTCATGGGGGCGATCGAGGGCCGCGGACCAATCGTAAACCAGCTGCGGGTCGATCACTTCGTCGGTTTCCGGCTGGATCAGGGTCAGAGCGCCGTGCTGCGGCAACGGGTCCTGAGCCCCCAGGCGCATCACCGCCGGCGCCACCATGAACAGCCGGGCCAGGGTTTCGCCCTGGGCTTCCAGGCGCCCACCGAGGCTGGCCGCGACAAAGCCGCCGAAGGAAAAACCCAGCAAGGTCAGCGGCAAGTCCGGGTGCCTGGCCCGCAGCCATTGGGCGGCCGCCTGGGCATCGTCAACTTCGCCGCTGCCCATGTCATGGCTGCCGGCGCTGGCGCCCACACCACGGTAGTTGAATCGCAAAGTAATCAAGCCGGCATCACGGGCAGTGCGTTGCAGGGTCGAAACCACTTTATTGAGCATGGTGCCGCCCTGCACCGGGTTGGGATGGCAGATCAGCGCCAGGCCACGTGGTTCGGGGGAATCCAGGTACAAGGCTTCCAATTGACCCACCGGGCCGGCAATCTCTACAGGGGTTTCACGCATAAGCAAGGAAGGAACTCCGTGACCTCTCGAAGGGTCGACTCGTCTAGCTAAAAGTCTGCGCCTGGCATGATTGCGATCTCGTCGCGGTATACAGCGCAGGTCCGAGCCGTTAACGTAAAGCAAAGCCGTTTATAGAGGAAGGACTCGTGGAACACTCGCTCTTAGTTTGGTTGTTGCCGACTCTTGCCCTGGTTGCCGGTGTCGCTATTGGATTCCTGGTTGCGCGTCTGCTGCCCAATGCCGTGCCTAACAGCACGCAACGTCAGCTGGATGACATTCAGGAACGTTTTGACAGCTATCAGAATGAAGTGGTGACCCACTTCAACAGCACCGCAACGCTGGTGAAAAAACTCACCCAGAGCTATCAGGAAGTACAAGACCACCTCGCCGAGGGTGCCAACCGCCTGGCCCTGGACGAGCAGACTCGCCAACGCCTGCTGGCCGCGCTGCACGCCGATGCCGCCCAGGCCCCACGGGAACGCCTGACGCCACCGCGCGACCAGGAACCGCCTCGCGACTACGCGCCAAAAACGCCCAACGCACCGGGCATGCTCGATGAGCATTACGGCCTGAAGAAGTAATACGCTTTCAGGCGATCGCCAAAAGCCCCCGGATGAGTGATTGCCCGGGGGCTTTTTTGTGCCCGTAGGTTCTGACGCCTGCGCGGGCAAGCCGTGCTCCTGGGACTCCAATCGCTCCCCACCTGACGACTGCAGCAGCAAGGCGTGCCCACGAAGCGGCACTCAATGGCCATAAAAAAACCCGCCGGGTCACAAGGACCGGGCGGGCTGTATCAACACCTGGGGTTCAGTCAGATGTTCATGGGTACTGCTGCACTTGACCTTGCTGCTGGCCGCCATACTGCTGGCCAGGAATCGCCTTGAGGTTGACCTCGACACGGCGGTTCTGCGCCCGACCGTTGACGTCGCCGTTGCTGGCAACCGGGTTGTCCGGGCCTGCGCCACGGGCCGACAGGTTGGCGCCGCTGACGCCCTGGGACGTCAAGTACGTCGCGACGCTTTGGGCGCGACGCTGGGACAGGTCCATGTTGTGCTGGCGGCTGCCGGTGCTGTCGGTGTAGCCGACGATTTCGATCTGGTTCTGATTGAACTCTTTCAGCGAGCCGGCCAGGTTGTTGAGCGGCTGGTAGAAACTTGGGGCGATGTTCGCCGAATCGGTGGCGAAGGTAATGTTGCCCGGCATGATCAGCTTGATCTGATCGCCCTGGCGCTGCACTTCAACCCCGGTATTGGCCATGCTGGCGCGCAGTTTCTTTTCCTGCTGGTCGGCGTAGTAGCCATAACCGGCGGCGGAAGCACCGACCACGGCGGCGCCGATCAGCGCCCCCTTGCCACGGTTGTTGTGGTCGATGGCAGCACCTGCCAGGGCGCCAGCCAGGGCTCCCAAGCCACCGTACTTGGCGGTTTTGCTCATGCCCGTGGAGCCACCGTCGGCCTGACCCTGGTTGTCATAAGGGTTAGGGGACGCACAGCCCGACAACAAGGCCACGGCAGTTGCGACAATAATCAAACGACGCGAGGTGAACATGGAGAGCTCCTACTTTTACATTCTGTGGTGCAGCGGACGTTAGCAATGGACCCCTGCGGGCGTTGGAACACGACAACCGGCAAAAATTCCGTGGCGGCTTGTAACACCTCCTGTCCTAGGCACGGACGAACGGATTCTCACGCATCTCATCGCCCAGCCGGGTATCGGGACCATGCCCGGTGACCACGGTCGCCTCTTCATCGAGGGTGTACAGGCGCTGCTTGATCGAACGCACGATAGTCGCCTGGTCACCGCCCCACAAATCCGTGCGCCCTACCCCACGTCGAAACAAGGTGTCACCGGCTATCAGCAGCTTAGCTTCTGCAAACCAGAAACTCATGGAACCCGGTGTGTGACCTGGCGTGTGCAACGCCACGCCACAGCCGCACGCCAACTCTTCATCGTCATCCAGCCAGCGATCCGGCGAAGGTACCGGGGTGTAGGGCACGCGAAACATCTGGCATTGCATCTCCAGGTTGTCCCAGAGGAACTGATCTTCCTTGTGCAAGTGCAGGGTAGCACCGGTTTTTTCCTTCAACTGACCCGATGCCAGGAAGTGATCCAGGTGCGCATGGGTATGAATGATGCTCACCACCTTCAGGCCCAGGGCCTCGAGGCGGGCCAGGATCAACTCGTGATTGCCCCCCGGATCGACGACGATAGCTTTCTTGGTGATCGGATCGCCAATGATCGTGCAGTTGCACTGCAACGGGCCGACGGGGAAGGTTTCGCGGATCAGCGCGGGTTGGGCAGCGTCCATGGGCGTTCCTGGAGAAAATGGATCGGCTATTCTGGCACAGCCCGCCACGATCGCCGATGGCAGGCCGGTAACAAAACGCCCCCGGCCCTGGCATTCGCCAATGCCTGAACTGCCACCCCAACACGGACACACCCATGACGTTTAACTGGCACAGCGACTTACTGACAACCGCAACCGCGCTCGACAAACACTACAAAAACACCCAGAACGTGCGTCGCTTCATGCACGAGCACTGCGGTGCAGACTTCCGCTTCGACCGCAACTTCATGGCCTGGATCCGCAGCGGGACGCCTACACCCCTGGGCGATGTGGTCGATGAGTGGCGGCGTCGGCAACCCGTAATCGAAGATCCACGCACCTAAGGGCGACTGTTCAAGATTCGCCATTAGGTCCGGCAGCATGCTTAGAGTTACTGCAGGGCATGCCTACATCATTCAAAGAGACGTCTGATTTATCTCCCTTTGCCCAGTCATCTAGCGTGCGTCCTTTCGAAACAAAAAGGACGCATGTCGCATGAAGCGCTACCACATCACAGTCGGGGCCAAGACCACCGCCGACGGCACCGTAATCACGGGCTACCCCCACTGGACCATCGATGGCCAGCCCATCGCCCGTGAGGGCGGGGGGATTGGTAGTTGGGCTGCTGCTGGGTTTTTAACTGCGCCCGCTGTTACAGGGCTGTGTGTCGGACTTGGAGTGCCAACAGGCGGAACATCGTTGCTTGTTTGCAGTGTGTTGGCAGTCGGGGCCACATCTCTCGCTGGAGGCTCTATTGGTGCGGTCGGGGGCGAGGCAATAGGTGAAAAAATTTATGAGGCGATGGAATGAGCTTGAACACCGCCGACAAGGTATTCCTTATTATTGGGATACTTGACTTTGGTGGGTTACTTGTCTGGATTGGTGTCGTGCTTCATATGGCCTATACCAGGATGGATTTCTTACTTGAGCTTTTCAAGAACAGCCCAGGCGTTATGGATCTGAGCCGCATCAAACACGGCGGCCCCCTGGGGAAACTGGTAGTAATCGGTAGCATTTCCGGCTACGTCACATTTTCCAGGTTTTATGTACAACGTGGTGGCGTAAACGCCGAAGATGTAAAAAATCTACCCGATTCCATCAGACGAAAACTAGTAGTTTTACAAGGAGTCGGAATAGTCCTTTTGCTCGTCATGCTCGGTATAGCGGCGGTAGTTAAATTGGGGCTTGTTTAAGACACGAGTCCTTTCTGGTTACCCGCCCCCTGCTGAATCTGCTACTCCAGCGAACGTGGCACCTTGGCTCGGACAAGGTGCCTTGATGCTCCATTAAAACCCCAACTGCAACGTCTCCTGCCCCTCCAGCCCCAACAAATACTGCTTGGCCTCCAGACCACCGGCAAACCCGGTCAGGCTGCCTGATGCGCCAATCACCCGGTGGCAGGGGGTGACGATCGAGATCGGGTTTTTGCCGTTGGCGGCGCCCACCGCTCGTACCGCCTTGGGGCTGCCGATCTGCTCGGCGATCTGGCTGTAGCTGCGGGTTTCGCCGAAGGGGATGGTCAGCAAGGCCTGCCAGACCTTCTGCTGGAACTCGGTGCCGACAAAGTCCAGTGGCAGGTCAAAGTGCTCGCGCTCACCGGCGAAGTACTGCTGCAACTGGCGCTCGGTGTCCTGCAGCAGCGGGCTGTGGATATCTTCCTGCAGCGGGCCGATGCGCACGCGGTTGAGCCGTTCGTTTTCCCAGAGGATCGCGCAGAGTTTGTCGCCGCTGGCGATCAGGGTCAGGGTGCCGACCGGCGACGGCATCCGTTTGAATACGTATGACATGGGTGACTCCTGGATCCGACTGTCAGGGTCGGTCGTTGAGTTTGTCAGAGGACGTATTCAGAGTAATCCTGGGTTCAAACGCAAGAACTACGTTTCTTGCGTTTGAACTTTCCTGGCGGACAGCGGATTGCCCGCGACAAGGTCTTCAGAAAGGCTTAGAGCCGGCCATATTCCTGCGCCGTGCGGTCCAGCGCCCGCAACGTCTTGGCGACCAGTTCGTCGATTTCTTCACGGCTGGCGATCAACGCCGGGGCCATGATCATGCGCCCCAGGGTGGAGCGGATGATCACCCCTTCCTCAAAGCCCAGGGTACGGCAGCGCCAGGCGATGTCGTTCTCGTTGACAAACCGTTTGCGGCTGCCCTTGTCCTCGGCCAATTGCAAGGCCGCGACCATGCCCACGCCCTGGATATCACCCACCAGCGGGTGCTGGCCGAACACTTCGCGCAGGCACTGTTGCAGGTAAGGCCCGATGTCCTCCTTGACCCGCTTGACCACCCCTTCATCGCGCAACGCCTTGAGGTTGGCAATGGCCACCGCGGCGGCCACCGGGTGCCCGGAATAGGTCAGGCCGTGGGCGAACACCCCGCCCTGCTCCACCAGCACCTGGGCCATTTTTTTCGACAGGATCAGCCCGCCCATGGGGATGTAGCCCGAGGTCAGGCCCTTGGCGATGGACAGGGTGTCGGGCTCGAACCCGAAGTGCTCATGGGCGAACCATTCACCGGTGCGACCGAAACCACCGATCACTTCGTCGGCGCACAACAGCACGTCGTACTGGCGGCAGATGCGCTGAATTTCCGGCCAGTAGCTCTCGGGAGGGAAGATCATCCCGCCCGCGCCCTGGAAGGGTTCGGCAATGAACCCGGCAACCTTGTCAGCGCCCAGCTCGAGGATCTTGGCCTCTAGTTGCTGCGCCGCCCGCAGGCCAAATTCAGCCGGAGTGAGGTTGCCCTCATGGGCAAAAAAGTACGGCTCGTCGATGTGTGCAATGTCCGGCAGCATGCCGCCCATCTCGTGCATGAACTTCATGCCGCCGAGCGCCGTGGCCGCCAGGGTCGAGCCGTGATAACCGTTCCAGCGGCCGATCATCACCTTCTTCTCTGGCTTGCCGAGCACCTGCCAGTAACGGCGTACGGTGCGGATCAGCACTTCGTTGGCCTCGGAACCGGAGTTGGTGTAGATCGCGTGGCTGTAGTGCCCCGGCAGCAGGCTGAACAGCAACTCCGACAGCTCGATGACCTGCGGGTGGGTGGTGTGGAAAAACATGTTGTAGTACGGCAGTTGCTCAAGCTGCCGGGTCGCCGCGGCGGCCAGGTCCTTGCGCCCGTAGCCCAGGTTGGTGCACCACAGCCCCGACATGCCATCCAGGTAGCGCCGACCGTCGTTGTCCCACAGATGCAGGCGCTCGCCTCGCACCATCACGCGCGGCCCTTCGTCGTTGAGGGCTTTCTGATCGACGAACGCGTGGATGTGGTGTGCAGCGTCGGCGGCCTGGTAGTCGCGGGTGTCACGTGGGGTGGTCATCGCCAGTTCTCCGTTGTGGTAATGGATAGTGGCCCAGGTGCTTGCAGGGCAAAAATAGTAAAAATGTGTTCGCAGGCGATGAAAAAACTGGGCAGCGATTCTCCCCACGCGCGCGCCATGTGGTTATTGTTCAGGCAAGACTCGATCGTCGCCCACGCTTACCTGGGCGGTGCGCAAATTGCTTGGGAGCCGCTGTCGAGACCGACGCCAGTCCCATCACCCCGAGGTTTGCCGTGGCTGCCTACAATCTGCGTCAACTGAAGTACTTCATCACCACCGTGGAATGCGGCAGCGTCGCCGAGGCCTCGCGCAAGCTGTACATCGCCCAGCCGTCGATCTCCACAGCCATCAAGGGCCTGGAAGACAGCTTCGGGGTGCAGCTGCTGATCCGCCACCACGCCCAGGGCGTCTCCCTCACCCCCAGCGGCGCACGCTTTTATCGCAAGGCTCAGGAACTGCTGCGCATGGCCAAGGAGTTCGAACAGAACGCCCTGGCCGACAACGATGTGGTGTCCGGGCAGATCGACATCGGTTGCTTCGAGACAGTCGCACCGCTGTACCTGCCGCAACTGATGGCCGGGTTTTCGGCGCTGTACCCGGGGGTGAAAATCCGCATCCGCGATGGTGAACAGCAGGGGCTGACGTCGGGGGCCTTTGACCTGGCGATCCTCTACGAGCACGACCTGGATGGCACCATCCAGACCGACCCCTTGATGCCGGCGCAACGCCCTTATGCCCTGCTGCCGGCCGACCACCGCTTCGCCCAGCAGGCCCAGGTGTCACTGCGCGACCTGTGCCTGGAGCCGATGATTCTGCTGGATGTGCAGCCGAGCCGGACCTACTTCGTCAGCCTGTTCGATGAGCTGGGGCTGACCCCGCGAATCGCCTTCAGCTCACCCTCGATCGAGATGGTGCGCGGCATGGTCGGCCAAGGTTTCGGCTTTTCGATCCTGGTCACCCGGCCGCATTCGCAATGCACCTACGACGGGCAGAAGGTAGTGTGTGTGGACATCGTCGAAGACGTCACCGGTTCCGGGCTGGTGGCCGCCTGGCTCAAGCGCGGGCAATTGACCAAGCCGGCGCAGTTGTTTGCCGATTACTGCCGGGAGCAATTGACGGCCAAGGCCCTGGGATCGGGCTGATGCAACGAGCCCCGGTCAGGCCAGCAGTCCCAGTTCTTTCGCCCGGGCCACGGCCTGGGTGCGACGCTCGACGCCGAGCTTGCTGTTGATGTGGCTGGCGTGGGTTTTCACCGTGTGCAACGAGATGAACAACTGATCGCTGATTTCCTGGTTCGAACAGCCCCGGGCAATCAGTTGCAGCACCGCTTGCTCACGAACGCTGAGGGTTTCGCCGCCGGGTTGGCTCTCGACGCTTTCGCGAATCGCGACCTGGGGCAGTTGTTCCATCAGGCTCTGGCGCAGCGGTGTGGCTGGACAGTGGGCCAGTTGCTCGCGCAGCCAGTCCGGTCGCTCGCGCAGTAACCCATCAAAGGGTTGCAGCAAACCGCCGCTGGCGGCCTCGAACGCCTGGGCCAGGGCCAGACGCGCTTCTGGCTCGCGCCCATGGCCCAGCAACAGGCTGACTTTCTGAATCAGCGCCATCACGCTGAGCATCTGCCGACCACTTTTTTGCCCCTGTTCGAGCAAGGCATTGAGACGCCCTTCGGCCAGCATCGGCTGGTTCTGCATCGACTCCAGCAGGGCTTGCTGCAACTCGATGTGCAGGGGCATTTGCGGGTGGAATTCGGGGGGCGCCGCGGCCTGTTCGCCGTTATAGGTCTGGCCCAGGCGTGTCAGCCAGGCGCCGGCCAGGTCGGTACGACCCTGGGCCAGCCACAGTTCACATTTGACCAGGGTCAGCATGGCCAGGTAGTAGATCGGTGGCACGTCCCAGATGTGCATCAGCCGCTCGGCCTCGGCCAGTTCGGCGAACGCCTTGGCAAACTCGCCCCGGCTGCCTTCCAGCCGGGCGATCACGCTGTGGCCGATCAGCACGCTGATGTCGCGACAGGCCCGTGCCTCCGTCAGGCCGGCGTGCAGGCGGGCGAGCCCGAGTTCGGGTTGCAGGCGCAGGACCAGCAGGAAACCTTCGTACAGGGTCAGGCGCGCGCGCACCGCATACAGCCGTTGCGGCGCCAGGCCCTGCAAGCGTTGCTGGCCCTGGCGGACTTCGTCCAGGGAGCGAAGAATTTCCCCTCGCGCCTGCAGCACCCGGGCGCGGTCGTAATGGGCCAGCGCTTCAAACAGCGGATTGCCGACCCGTTGCGCCAGCTCCAGGGATTCGCGGTTCAGCTCCCGGGCACGCCACAGGTCGGCGTCGGCAATGGCCAGGTTGGACAGGGTCGACAGGCACATCAGCCGCTGGCCATAGCGCTTGTGCGGCAGGCTTTGCAGGGCCTCGGTGCAGTACAGCAGGGTCAGGTCGCGCTGGCCACGGCCACGGGCGATGATCCCGCTCAGGGCCAGCCACTGCGCCAGCATGGATTTTTGTGCGGTGGCCGACGGGGCCGGCAGGAACCGGCTGAGGTGGCTGGCCAGTTCTTGCGCGGCGTCCAACTGGCAGGCCAGGCCCAGGGCCCAGCTGTACAGCACGATCAGGCGCGGGGTGCTGACCAGCAGGCTGTCGGGCAAGTCCATTTTCCAGCGCAGCAACATGCCGACGTTCTGTTCGGCCAGCAGTTGTTCTTCGGACAGGTTCTGCACCAGGTTCGCCGCCACGTCCAGGTGACCGGCCCGCAAGGCCTGCTCCACGGCTTCGTCGAGCAGGCCCTGGGCATTGAACCAGCGGCACGCCCGCAGGTGCAGGCTGGCGACGGGCACCATGGCGTTAACGGTCGGGCGACTGCGCAGCAGGTCGGAAAACAGATGGTGGTAGCGGAACCAGTGCCCCTGCTCGTCGAGCGGCACCAGGAACACCTGGTGGGACAGCAGGTAACGCAGGATCTCGGCACTGTCGTGGGCTTCGCGCACCGCGTCGCACAGTTCGCTGCAAAAGCGCTCCTGGGGCGCGGTGTCGTAGAGAAAGGCCTGGACCTCGGCGGGCAGGCAATCGATGACTTCTTCGAGCAGGTAGTCGCGGATCAGGCCTTCACCGCCGTGCAGGGGCGGTGGCAGTGTCGCGCCATTGCCAGCTTCCGAGGCCGCGAGCAACCAGAAGCGCAGCCCCGCCACCCAGCCTTCGCTACGCTCGATCAGGCTTTCCAGCGCCTCGCCCCGCAGTGAACTGCTGTGCCGGTTCAGCAGGGCCAGGGATTCGTCGTGCGTCAGGCGCAGGTCCTGCTCGTGCAGTTCGAGCAATTGCCGCGACAGGCGCAAACGGGCCAGGTGCCAGTCGGGCCGCTGGCGGCTGGTGACCAGCACCAGCAGGCCATCGGGCAGGTGGTTGAGGAAAAACTGCAGGCAGCGGTCCAGCACCGGGCCCTGGGCCAAGTGATAGTCATCCAGCACCAGCAGCAACGGGGCACTGGGTGAGAGCTGGACCGCCAGTTCGTCAAGCAGCCCGTCCAGCCATTCCTCGAAGGCGAACGGCTGATGACGCTGGCGCATTTTCAGCAGGCCCAGGGCCTGGCTGCCTAATCGAGGAAAATAGTGTTGCAGGCCTTCGAGTAACCGTTCGAGAAAACGCCCCGGGTCATTGTCCCGTGGGCTGAGCCCCAGCCACAGGCTTTGCCAGTGATCCGGTAGGCTCTGGCAGAACTCCACCGCCAGTGAGCTTTTACCAAACCCGGCCGGGGCGCTGACCAGCAGCAGTCGCCCCGTCAAGCCGGCACTCAGCCGCTCGCACAACCGTGGCCGCAGGATGTGGCCGTCGGGCAAGGGGGGACGGTAAAAGCGTCCTTCCAGCATCGGCACGGCCGAGCTGGGAGGGCTCTGGATTCGGAACAGGTCAGTCATAGCCAACTCTTATTGAAGTACTGTTGTCGGCATTGCAGATGTCCGCAGACTAGCGGCAAACCGCCAGGGTTTGAAGGCAATTGCTACAAATGGCTACAAAAAGTCTACGACCGCCCTTTCTCCTCCCCGTGCGGCGGGGGTCGAACGCTTTATCCGAAGCAAAAAAAAACGCCCCGAACCAGTCGGGGCGTTTTTCGAGGATGCGGCCTCTGGTGCAGCGTATTAGCGAACACCTTCCTGACGCAGTGCGGCCGGGGTGAAGTCGCTGGTGGTGGCGGTGAAGCCAAAGTCGTAAGCCTGTTTCTCTTCGTTCTTCATGCCCAGTGCCAGGTAACGGCCGGACTGCAGGTCGTAGAGGGTTTCCAGGGCATACCACGGCACTTGTTTGTCGTAGTAGTCCTGGGCATGGGCTTCAGCCACGCGCCACAGTTGACCACGACCGTCGTAGTGGTCGATGACAGCGGCTTGCCAGGTGTCTTCGTCGATGTAGAAGTCACGCTTGGCGTAGATGTGACGCTGGCCTTCCTTCAGGGTCGCAACCACATGCCACACGCGGCGCAGCTCGTAGCGGGCCAGGTCCTGGTTGATGTGCCCGGCCTTGATGATGTCGGAGTACTTGAGCTTCGGATCGTCAAGCTTGTAGCTGTCGGAGGCGATGTACATCTCTTTCTTGCCTTCGAGCTTCCAGTCGTAGCGGTCCGGTGCACCGTTGAACATGTCCAGGTTGTCGGAGGTCCGCAGGCCGTCGGCGGCAGTACCCGGGCCGTCATAGGACACTTGCGGGGCACGGCGCACACGACGCTGGCCGGCGTTGTAGACCCACGCCGAACGCGGCTCCTTGACCTGGTCGAGGGTCTCGTGGACCAGCAGCACACCACCGGCCAGACGCGCCGGCGCGGTCACTTTCTGCTTGAAGTAGAACAGGATGTTGCCCGGGTTTTTCGGGTCGTAGTCCTTCATTTTGTCGCGGAACACGAACTGGTCCTGGAAGTACACCAGGCTGTAGGAGCCGTTGGCTTGCGGCGTGGCCTGGGTGACCAGGCGGGTCACGCTGCCACCCCGGTAGCGGGTGATGTGGTTCCAGATCACTTCCACACCGGTTTTCGGGATTGGGAACGGCACGGCCGTTTCGAAGTTTTCCAGGCCGTTGCCACCCGATACGAGGGTGGTGTTGGTGGCGTTGCGCTTGATGGATGCGAACACTTCAGGTGGCACGGTGGCGCCACGGTGCGAGGTGTACACGGGCATCTTGAAGGTTTCCGGGTAACGCTTGAACATCGCGTATTGGCCCGGAGCCAGCTTTTCCTTGTACTTGTCGACGTTCGACGCGGTGATGGTGAACAGCGGTTGCTCGCTGGCAAAGGGATTGGACAGGAAGCCCTTGCTGTCGACCGTGCCGGCGTTCTTGGCCAGGGGTTTCCAGCTCGGGATCGAGCCATCGGCATTGCCGGCCATTTCTGCGCCCATCGGCGTCAGGCTCTTGCCCAGCTTGTCGGCTTCGGCTGCCGGGACGGCGGCCATGACACCGGTCGCCAGCAACGAAAGCCCCAGTCCTGCGACGTACACCAGATTCTTGGTTATTTTCATTTCTTGTTCGTCCTGAAGAAGCAGTGCTTAGAAGTTCACGCCGACGCTGAGCGCGACGAAGTCACGGTCATCCACGGTGGTGTACTTGCCGTCGAAGAAGTTGGTGTAGGCCAGGCTCGCGGTGTAGGTGTTCTGATACTCGGCATCCAGACCCAGGCTGACGGCCTTGCGACCTTCCTCGAAGTTGCCGCCAGGACCCGGCGAGTAGCCGCTGACGTCGTGGGACCAGGCCACGTTCGGCTTGAGGTTGACCCCGGCGAACACGTCGTTGTAGTCCCAGATCGCACGGCCACGGTAGCCCCAGGAGGTCGAGGTGGTGAAACCTTCGTCGGTGCAATTGCGCGTGGCGTTGTTGGTCGCAGCACCCGGACCTGCACCGGCAATGGTGCTGGCGTTCAGGGCCTGGCACGTGCCGCCTGGCAGTTCGCCCGGACCGTAGACAGGGTCGCGGCCATAACGCACGTCCGAGGTGCTTTCCAGCCCGCCAACGTGGGTCACGCCGACTTCACCCACCAGGGTCAGGCGGCTGGCGCCCATGACCTGGTCGAAGAAGTGCGTCAAGGTAGTCTGGAATTGAGTCACTTCCTTGCGGCGGTAGCCGTGCAGGTCGGTACCCGGAGTTCCCTGCAAGAGCGATGCGTTTTGATAGCCCGGCAATGGCGTCACACCGGCAAAGAGGATATCCGTGGAGTTCAGTTGCACCGGTGCGTTAGGACGGTAGCTGACCTCGCCTTGCCACGCCGTACCGGTTGGCAAAGTGGTGGAGAAGCTCAGGCCGTACAGACGTATATCCTCCGGATACTCGACGAAATACTGCGAGTTACCTGCTACCAGCAATGGCGCCAGACGGGCGATCGGCCCCTGGAGCGACGAGGCAAGGTTGTAAATCGATTGCGGGCCACCGGTGGCGCTGAAGATTGGTGCCCGGCTGTGGTAGTTCATGAAGTAAGCACCGAACTCGGTGTCCAGCGGGTCGAACATGTACTTGAAGGATGCGCCCCACTGGCCGCTGTCCCGTGCATCGCGGTCCGGACCGCGACGTACCAGCACGCCTTCCTCGTTGACGTCGACACCCAGTGCAGCGGCTGGGCCCAGGGCTGCAGCCGGCAGGGTCGAGCGCTTGTTCAATACGCGCAGGTTGTTGTCGCAACCGTCGGCGATGATGTCTGGCTGGGAGAAGAAGGTCCCGCAGTTGTCGACAACCGTCTGGTCCCACTCAAGCTGGTAGAAGGCTTCCGCCGACAGGTTTTCGGTCAGGCTCTGGGACACGTAGAACATGTTGACCGGGATCAGGCCTTCCTTGATCTCGGCACCCGGACGACGGAATGCGGACACGTCGATCGGGTTGATGGAGTTGATGCCGCCGCCGATGAAAGTACTTTCACCCCAGCTGACCACCTGCTTGCCCAGACGCACGGAGCCCGGCTGATCGGCAATCGCGTAGTTGTGGTAGACGAAGGCGTCGAGGATCTGCCCGCCGGAGGACTTGGCGCCTTCCTTGCGGTTGTCGTTGCTGACGTCCTTGAATTCCAGCTCTTCGTTCTGCAGCGCGAAGTCATACCAGTACTTGCCCCGGACAAACACGCCGGTGTCACCGTACTTCAGTTCAAGGTCATGAATGCCTTTGAAGATCTTCGAGAACGCTTGTCCGCTCTTGAAGTTCAAGTGGCCGTCATCGGAGGTCTGGGACAGGCCGTGCCCACCGTTGTTGACGCCGATGAGGTTCTTGTTTGGCGATTGGGTCGACACACTCATGCCCAACGAGAGGGACGAGTCGAATTGACCTTCGATTTCACCAACGTTGAAACTGACGCCGAATGCAGGCCCGGCGAGCGTAGAGGCGAGACTGACCGCCAAGGGCAGTTTCGCCCGGCGCCAGAACTGGTTTACTGATGTCATCGACGCTACTCCATGTGCTTTTATTGTTATGGCAGTGAGCACTTTTAAAAACGCTCTGGAGGACGGTGAGCCATGCGCTCGCGAAGTCATCCAAAGTTGCATCGCCCCTGTTCGTGCGTGCGTCTCGCTCTTAAAAATCCTTGAACGGACTATATCCAGCAGGCTGTACTGCTTGATCCCTCTAAAGTGTGATTTGCAGCCCCCAACCACTCTGGAACGGTCCTTCTGCCAGTCCGGCAGATGCCGGCACGGCAAGGATGGCTGAAAATTCGGAATTAACAAGCCAAGCGCTTGCTTGGTGGGCATGTCGTGCCCTTTCGGGCACGACACAGGAGACTTAAAGCGTCGACAGGAAGGTACTGTTATTGGCCTGCCACTGCGTGATGTCGAGGCGGATGCGTTTCTTGTCGAGCTTGCCGACACTGGTCTTGGGAATTTCCGTAACAAGGGCGATCTGGCTCGGGATGGCCCACTTGCTCAAGTGGCCCAATTCCACGAAGGGCTTGAGGTGCTCCTTGAGTTCCTTGGCCCCGATCACGTGGCCTTCACGGACCACCAGCAAGGCAAACGGGCGTTCGCCCCACTGCGGATCGGGGATGCCCACCACTGCTACTTCGCGTACCGCCAGGTGGCGGCTGATCAAGTCTTCGAGGTCCAGGGACGAGATCCACTCGCCGCCGGTCTTGATCACGTCCTTGATCCGGTCACGGATGTCGATCACCCCCATGCTGTCCAGGGTCGCAACGTCCCCGGTGTGCAGCCAGCCCCCGGCCCAGAGCTCTGCGCCCTTCTGCGGCTCGTTGAAATAACCCTCGGTGAGCCACGGCGCGCGCAGCACCAGCTCGCCCTGGGACTCGCCATCGGCCGGCAGGAAGTTACCCTCGGCGTCGATCACCGCCGCGTCCACCAACGGCACTGGCACCCCGGCCTTGATCCGATAGGTGGTGCGCTCGTCTTCGGTACCGGCCATCAGCTCATCGTTGAGGTGGGCACAGGACACCAGCGGCCCGGTTTCCGACATGCCATAGGCCGCAGTGAGCTGAATGCCCCTGGCCTTGGCCGCTTCGTACAGCGCACGGTTCAGCGCGCTGCCGCCAATGACGATTTTCCAGCCAGCAAAATCGGTGTTTTGCGCCGCCTTGGCATTGAGCACCATTTGCAGGATGGTCGGCACGCAGTGGGAGAAGCTGACTTTTTCCTTGCGCCACAACTCCACCAGGTATTCCGGGTCATAACGACCGGGGTAGACCTGCTTGAGGCCAAGCATGGTGGCCACGTAGGGCAAGCCCCAGGCGTGTACGTGGAACATTGGGGTGATGGGCATGTACACATCGTTGGTCCCCAACAGGCGCACGCTGTCGATGCTGCCCATGATCGTCGACACGCCCATGGTATGCAGCACCAGTTGCCGGTGGGTGAAGTACACGCCCTTGGGATTGCCAGTGGTACCGGTGGTGTAGAAGGTAGTCGCTACCGAGTTCTCGTCGAAGTCGGCGAAATCGTAGTGCGGGCTCGCGGCCGCCAGCAGTTGTTCGTACTCGCCCACCAGGTTCGGCAGCTCGGCCGTCTTTTCCGGCAGGTCGGTGAGCAGCAGGGTTTTCTCCACCGTGGTCAGTTGCCCGGCGATGGCCTGGTACAACCCGACGAATTCGCTGTTGACCAGCACGAAGCGGTCCTCGGCGTGGTTCATGGTGTAGAGGATCTGCTCAGGCGACAGGCGCACGTTGATGGTGTGGATCACCGCGCCGATCATCGGGATGGCGAACATGCACTCCAGGTAACGATGGCTGTCCCAGTCCATCACCGCCACGGTATCACCGGCCTTGACCCCGGCCGCCGTCAGCACGTTGGCCAGCCGCGCGACGCGCTCGATCAGGGTCGGATAGCTGTAGCGCAACTGGTCGCGGTAGACAATCTCGCGGGTTTTCTCATAGCGACTGCCCGACATCAGCAATCGCTTGATCAACAACGGGTATCGATAAGCACCTTCGGCTGGCGGAATAACGCGAGTCTGCAACATAAGCATCCCTTTCATCTGACTGCACGGTCTTGGCGTAAAGACTGCACTTTAGTCAGGCTGGGCGCGCGCTAAATCAGCCAAAGGAATGATTTGAGAGCGGGGCAAATGCTGGCTCTAAGCCAGCATTGCTGGGGAAAAGACAACCATCATCAAGCCGTTTGTCCTACTGCCGCCTCGGCTGGTGTGCGCGGGAAAATCAGCGCCGAGAGGAAGGTCAACGCCGCAAAACCGGCCAGGATCAGGTACAGCCCGACAAAACCCTGGCGGGGCTCGACAAAGGCAATCAGCGGGATGGCCGTGGCACTGGCACCGAATGACAGGCAATAACGCAAGGCAAATACCCGCGATTGCCAGTGCGGCGCCACGAAGTTGGCGACCATCGCGTCATTCACCGTGACCTGCCCAAACACCACGAACATGAAGGCGGCACCCAATACGATGACGGCCGAGCCCTCGACATAGGCCATGGCAAACAACAGCGGGGCCTGGCACAGGGTGAGCAACATGAACGGCCATTTCAGGCTGAAGCGGTGCAGCACCCGCCCGATACTCAACTGGGCCACCGCGCCAAAGGCGTACGCCAGGCTGACCACCACCCCAAGGGTCTGCGGTGAGGCGAACAGGTCGTGCAGGCGTTCCTGGAACAACTTCGGATAGGTCATGGTCGTGGCGTTGAACACCACCCCGCCCGTGGCGGTAGCCAAGGCCAGCACCCCGAACACCATGACCATGGAGATCCGCTGGCCCGCGGCGCCCTTGAGGGGAGCATGGGCACGCACGGGAATCGGCTCCTCGCGCACCTGCAAGGCAAAGCCGATGCCCAGGGCAATGGCGGCAACACCCGGCAGGATAAACGCCGAACGCCAGCCAAACTGCGCCACCAACAAGCCGGTGACCAAGGCCGAAAACGCCACCCCCAGATTGCCCCACATGCCGTTGATGCCAATTTCCCGGCCACGGTTCTGGGCGTAGGCCACCAGCATCGCAGTGCCGACCGGGTGATAGATCGCGGCGAACACCCCCATCAGCGTCAACCCCAGGACCAGCATCGGCGCGGAACTGCTCAGGCCGGTGAAAATCGCCGAGGCGCCGATCCCGAAGAAAAACACCAGCATCATCTGGCGTCGACTCCAGTGATCGCCCAGCCAACCCGCCGGCAACGAACAGGCACCAAAGGCGATGAACCCGCCCAGGGACAGGCCGATCATGCTGGCGTAGTCCAGGCCGAAGACCTCGGTCATGCCCAGCACGGCGGCGGGAAAAATCAGCATGAACATGTGATCGATCACATGGGCGGCGTTGATGTAGCGAATGACATTCCTGGGTTGATGCATGGCAGCACACTATTCGTTGAGGGTGTGGCGCTATGCTAAGTTGGCAATAACACGCATTCCTGACAACAAACTCATCGAACCAGACAATGTTAATCAGCCACTTCCATCATGGCCCCGTCAGCGCCCATCCGCACGATTACCCGGATGGCGCGCACCAGGAGCGGCATATCCATCGCGAGGCGCAATTGCTGTACGCCATGTGCGGCACCATGCGCGTGGTCACGGCCCAAGGTGCGTGGGTGATTCCGCCGACTCGGGCGGTGTGGATTGCACCGTGGATCGAGCATGAAATCTTCATGTCGGGCAAGGTGTGCATGCGCTCGCTGTTCATTGACCCCGAACTGTCGCCCGCCAACCTCAGCCAGTGCTGCGTACTGGCCGTCACCCCACTGCTGCGCGAGCTGATCCTCAAGGCGGTGCAGGCCCCCCGTCATGCAAAGAACCCGCTGATCCAACAGTTGATGCTCGAAGAAATTGCCAGCCTGGAAAACCTCCCGCTGCACATCCCCATGCCCGAGGATCGGCGCCTGCAAGGGATCTGCCTGGCCCTGCTGCAAACCCCCGACCATCCCAATACCCTGGAAGATTGGGCGCAACAGGTCGGCGCCAGCTCACGCACCCTGGCGCGACTGTTCCAGCAACAGTTGCAGATGAGTTTCAACGCCTGGCGCCAGCAACTGCGCCTGATGGAAGCCCTGCCGCGGCTGATCGCCGGGCAAAGCGTGCAGAGCGTTGCCGATCAATTGGGGTATGGCAGTGCCCGAGCCTTCAGCGCGATGTTCCGGCGCTTGCTGGGGCACAACCCCCGGGAATACCTCAGCGCGCTGAATCAGCTCAGTGCGATCAATGCATCTCGGTAAAGGCCAGCTTCACACCGATGGCGATCAGCACCACGCCCATCATGCGGTCGAACCAGTGCCCCATGCGGGCAAAACCGGCGCGCACTCGCTGCTGGCTGAACAGCATCGCCACCAGGCAGAACCAGATGGCAGTCGCCACGGCCAGGTAGATACCGTAGCCGGCTTGAATCGCCAATGGCGTATGCGGATTGATCACCACGGTGAACAGGGACAGGAAGAACAGCGTGGCCTTGGGGTTCAGGCCGTTGGTCACGAAGCCCGAGGTAAAGGCACCGCGTGCCGTACGAATACCGGCTTCCTTGTGCAGGTCTTCGGTGGCAGGCTTGGCCGGTTGGGCGCGCAGGGCCTTGTAGCCGATGTACAACAGGTAGGCCGCCGCCAGCCACTTCAGGGCGTTGAACAGCACGATCGACTGCGACACGATCAAGCCGATGCCCAGCAACGAGTAACCCACGTGCAGGAAGATCGCGCTGCCCACCCCCAGTGCCGTCCAGGTACCCGCACGCCGACCGTGGGTCACGGCCTCACGCACCACCACGGCAAAGTCCGGACCGGGACTTGCGACGGCCAGCAGGTGAATCAGGGCAACGGTCAAAAACTCTGTCCAGTACATTGGGGCTCCTTGAGGGCAAGCGTAACTATTTATTTCATCTGGTAGGCTCGGCAGATTACGCCTTCAGACTCACGCGCAAAAGGTACAGTTAATGACGAACAATCGCCGCGCCGTTTTCCTTGATCACCCATCACTGGACCTGGGGGACCTCGACCTCAGTGCATTGCGCGACTGTTTCAGCGAACTGCAACTGTTCGCCCAGACCGAGCCCGGACAAGTCACCGAACGCCTGCAAGGCGCCGCGGTGGCGATCACCAACAAGATCCCGATCGATGCCAGCGCCATGGCCGCCAACCCGGACCTGAAGCTGATCCTGATCAGCGCCACCGGCACCAACAACGTCGACCTCGCTGCCGCCCGCGCCCACGGGATTACCGTGTGCAACTGCCAGGGCTACGGCACACCGTCGGTCGCCCAGCACACGATCATGTTGCTGCTCAACCTGGCCACCCGGCTGGGTGACTATCGCAAGGCCGTCGAGGCAGGCCGCTGGCAGCAGGCCAAACAGTTCTGCCTGCTGGACTACCCGATTGTCGAGCTGCAAGGCAAAACCCTCGGCCTGCTCGGCCACGGCGAACTGGGGGGCGCGGTGGCGCGATTGGCCGAAGCCTTTGGCATGCGGGTGATCTCGGGCCAGCTTCCCGGCCGCCCGGCTCGCGCCGACCGGATGCCGCTGGATGAGTTGCTGCCTCAGGTCGACGCCCTGACCCTGCACTGCCCACTCAACGAACACACTCGCCACTTCATCGGCGCGCGCGAACTGGCGCTGCTCAAGCCCGGCGCATTAGTGGTCAACACTGCGCGCGGAGGCCTGATCGATGAACAGGCGCTGACCGATGCCTTGCGCAGTGGTCACCTGGGAGGCGCGGCCACCGACGTGCTGAGCGTCGAACCGCCGACCACCGGCAATCCGCTGCTGGACAACGACCTCCCACGCTTGATCGTCACCCCGCACAACGCCTGGGGCAGCCGCGAAGCGCGGCAGCGGATCGTCGGTCAGTTGAGCGAAAATGCCCGGGGCTTTTTCAGCGGTACAGCGCTGCGGGTCGTCAGTTGATAAACTGCCGCACTTTTTTTCAAGGAGCAGAGTATGGATCCGCGCAGTGAAGTACTGCTTCGACAGGCTGAATTGTTTCAAGGCAACGTGCTGCTGGCCGGCTTGCCTGCCGACGACTTGCTGGGAAAACTGCCCGACGCCCATGGTTGGTGCTGGCACGCCGGCGATCAGGCGGCCCTGGACGCCCGTTTTGCCGAGCGCAGCCATTTCGGGGTGAACGCGCCCACCCGTGAGTTTGCAACGGCGGTGCTGTTCCTGCCCAAGTCCAAGGACCTGACCGACTACATCCTCAACGCCCTCGCCTCGCGCCTGGCTGGTTGTGAGCTGTACCTGGTAGGGGAAAAACGCAGCGGCATCGAAGGCGCCGCCAAGCAGCTCAACCCGTTCGGTAAACCCCGCAAGCTCGACAGCGCGCGACACTGCCAGTTGTGGCAAGTGACCGTGGCCAATGCACCGCAAGCCAAGTCCCTGGAAAGCCTGGCGCAGACCTATGAGTTGCCGCTGGCCGAAGGCCCGCTGACCGTCATCAGCCTGCCCGGGGTGTTCAGCCACGGTCGACTGGATCGCGGCAGTGCCCTGCTGCTCGAACACCTCGACAAGCTGCCCAGCGGCCATCTGCTGGACTTCGGCTGTGGGGCCGGCGTACTGGGCGCGGCGGTCAAGCGCCGTTATCCGCACAACACCGTGACCCTGCTCGACGTCGACGCCTTTGCCGCCGCCAGTAGCCGCCTGACCCTGGCAGCCAATGGTCTTGAAGCCGAGGTGCTGACCGGCGATGGCATCGACGCTGCCCCCATGGGACTGAGTGCGATTCTGAGCAATCCGCCGTTCCATGTCGGGGTCCACACGGACTACTTCGCCACGGAGAACTTGCTGCGAAAAGCGGTTAAACATCTGAAATCTGGCGGCGAACTACGACTGGTAGCCAACAGTTTCCTGAAGTACCAGCCGTTGATCGAAGAGCACCTGGGGCAGTGTTCGATCAAGGCCGAAGGACAGGGTTTCCGCATCTACCGAGCCAAGCGCGGTTAACTCACCGGATGAAAAAGAAGGCTTGCCGAATGGATTTTGCCTAGGCAGAATCCGCTCCGTCCTAGGGGAGTAGTCTCCCACGAGCGCCATGCTCGTCCGGCATACGTCAACATACTTGGTCAACAGGCCATGGCGTATGCGACCCAAGCGTCCGCACAGACGGACCGCAGGGTTTGACAAGACCTATGACACGCACACCTTACCCGGGGCGGGAAGGCTGTACGTGTCATAGCCGTGTCGACCCGCCCCTTAGGAAAACCCTGATGCTGGATTCGTTACTCGTTCCTACCGCAATCGTTGCCTTGGCCGAAATCGGCGACAAGACGCAACTGCTCGCACTCATTCTCGCCGCCCGCTTCCGCAAGCCCTGGCCGATCATTGCCGGCATCGTCGCCGCGACCCTGGCCAACCACGCAGCCGCTGGCGCCGTGGGTGCCTGGTTCGGCAGCTTCTTCTCGGATGCAACCCTGCACTGGATCCTCGCCGCCAGCTTTGCCGCCACCGCCCTGTGGACCCTGGTGCCGGACAAGATGGATGACGACGAGACCAGCACCGCCCGCAAGTTCGGGCCGTTCCTGACCACGTTGATCGCGTTCTTCCTGGCGGAGATGGGGGACAAGACCCAGGTCGCCACCGTGATGCTCGCAGCGCAATACCCGGAACTGTGGCTGGTGATCATCGGCACCACCGCCGGCATGCTGATCGCCAACGTGCCGGTGGTCCTGGCGGGCAACTTTGCCGCAGACAAACTGCCCCTGACCCTGATCCGGCGCCTGGCAGCATCGGCATTCCTGATCCTGGCCATCGTCGCGGTGTACAAGGCGATGCAGAGCAGTGGCTGGGTTTAAAGCGTTACCGCGCAGCATTAACGTGCGGCGCTACCAGCGCCGCACAATCCTCAGGACTTCTTGGCCTGCTGGTAAAGCGGCATGACTTTCGGAATCGCCGCCTGCAAGGAGGCGATCCGGCTGGCCGAAGCCGGGTGAGTGCTCATGAACTCCGGCGGCGCGCCCTCGTTCACTTTGCTCATCTTGTTCCACAGGGTGATCGCGGCGTTCGGGTCGTAGCCCGCACGGGCCGCCAGTTCCAGGCCGATCAGGTCGGCTTCGTTCTCGTTGGCCCGGCTGTTGGGCAAGGTCATGCCGTAGTTGGCCACGGTATCGGCCAGCGCCAGGGTGTCCTGGCCCAGACCGAGCAAGGCACCAGCGCCCTGCTTGGCCATTTCGATGCCATAGGCCTTGGACATCGCTTCACGGCCATGCTCGCGCAGGGCGTGGGCGATTTCATGGCCCATGATCGCGGCGATTTCATCGTCGGTGAGTTTCAGCGTGTCGATCAGCCCGGTGTAGAAAATGATCTTGCCGCCAGGACCGCAGTTGGCGTTGAGCTCATCGCTCTTGATCAGGTTGACTTCCCACTTCCACTGCGCCGAATCCGGACGGAACACCGGCGCCTGGGCGATCAGACGGGTGGCGATGGCCTGGACCCGCTTGGCGTCACGGCTGGTCTTGTCCAACACGCCCTTGCTGCCCGCCTCGCCCACGGTCTTCTGGTAAGACTGGGCGTACATCTGGTTGACCTCGTCGGTCGACAGCATGCTGAACATCCATTGCGAGCGCTCTACGCCCACTGCCCCGCCGCTGGTGGTGTTGACCGACTGACAACCACCGAGCAACAGACTGGCGCTCAGCGCACACACAACCCAAATCTTGTTCATGAGTACACTCCCTGAAAACATGGCGCGTATCGTAGGCGGTGACGGATGTTGGCGCCAGATGTAACAGGCGTGTTATCCATCATTGACCGAGTGAAATCCGATGCAGCGTTTCAACCGGGGGTCAGGCACTCCGGGGCATTGAGTTTGGGATCGTTGACCAGGTTCGCCAGCACCCGCTCGCGCAGGACGACGGGTTCGCTGGCGAGCAGTGCCTGCAGGACATGCAGCGGGGTTTGGGGGTCGAGCCAGGCTTGCTGGCCCGCCGCATCGAGAATCAATGGACGCCGCTGGCTGGCTGCCGGCTGGGTAATCACCGCCGTGCTCAACCACAGCTGTTCCTGCACCGGATAGGCTTCCCAGATGGCCGCAAAAAACAGCGACGATCCCTCGCCCGGGGTCAGCCAATACGGGCGCTTGCGGTGGGTGCCGCGCCACTCGTAAAAACCGTTGGCCGGCAGCAGGCAACGCCGCTGGCGGAAGGCCTCGCGAAACATCGGTTGTTCGGCGACGGTTTCCGCCCGGGCATGGGCCGGCGTCTTCGACAGGTCGGTCAGCCAAGGCGGTGTCAAACCCCAACGGGCACGTGCCAGCGTGCGCTCGCCGGCCTCGGCACGCAGGATCAGCACCGAAGCATTCGGCGAAATATTCCACTGCGCCTGCTGATCGGCCGGGAATCCGGGCAAGGCCGCAAACGCGGGATTCCAGCGAAACAGTGCAAAACGTCCACACATGGGGCAACACGACTCTTGATCAAACGAACGTCAGCCTAACAGACCAGCACGTCCGGGAAGCTATCCGGTTCGTCGCCGGGCATCGGCAACGCCGCATTGTACGCGGCGATCAGCTCGCGGGCGTATTGCGCCTGATCATTATCCACCGCCAGGCCCAGCAGGCCGTACACCGGCAACTCGCCCGTAGCCCCGAGCAAATCACGCCCCACCAGATGGGCTTCTATCCCCTCGCTGGCCAGCATCCCTTGCAGCAACTCCCCCTCCATCAGGTTTTCCGGCTCGTAGATGCGCTGCATAGAGGGCACTCCTCAGTCGTTTTCACTGTGAACTTCGAGCATCCACTCCCGACCGTCGGTCTGTAGCGTGAACACTATCGGCCGACAACACACCGGGCAGTCCTCGATATAGGTCTGGTCGCCCCCGGACAAATCCAGAACCGCTTCGGCGTCCTCACCACAATAAGGGCATTCATAGCGCTCGGTTTCCAGCATCACGGTCTCCCAAGTGACTTGTGCGTATAATCGCCGGTCTATTTGCAGGGCTATTTTTGTTTGAGCTGACTTTTCAGACCGTACCCTGTGTGGATTTGATCCAATCCATTACTTACCCTAGCCGTTTCTAACAAGAGAGCATGATGGGCGAATTCGATGCCATCCGACCTTACGACGACAGCGAAGTCCCAGCGGTGCTGGCACGGCTGCTGAGCGACAAGGCGTTTCTAGATATCCTCACCCACTTTCGCTTTCCGCGGTTTGCCAGCGCCCTGGGCTGGATGCTCAAACCCCTTATAGCTCATCGCCTGCGCCGTGAGTTCGCCGGTGTCTGCTCGGTTGCCGCCTTGCAGGACAAGGTCGAGTTCTATGTCGACCACACCATCGAGCGCGCCACCGATGGCGTGACCTATACCGGTGTCGAGCAATTCAAGTCCGGCAGTGCCTATCTGTTCCTGGCCAACCACCGCGACATCGTGATGGACCCGGCCTTCGTCAACTACGCGATCTACCACGCAGGCCTGCCCACGCCGCGCATCGCGATTGGCGACAACCTGCTGCAAAAGCCCTTCGTCAGCGACCTGATGCGCCTGAACAAGAGCTTCATCGTGCACCGCTCCATCAGCGGTCGCCGCGAGAAGATGGCGGCGTATCAATTGCTGTCGGCGTACATCAACCATTCGATTCGCAATGACTGCCAATCGATCTGGATCGCCCAGGCCGAAGGCCGCGCCAAGGACGGCGACGACCGTACCGAGTCGGCAATCCTCAAGATGTTCCACATGAGCCGCAAGGACGAGCCGTTTGCCGAGGTGATCCTGTCGCTGAACCTGACGCCGGTCTCGATCAGCTACGAGTACGACCCATGCGACCAGGCCAAGGCTCGCGAGCTGTACATCCGCGCCACCACCGGCAGCTACACCAAGGAGCCCGGCGAAGATGACGTGAGCATCGCCAAGGGGATTACCGGCTACAAGGGCCGGGTCCATGTGAACTTTGCCGCGCCGATCAGCGAACGGTTCGAAGACACCAAGCAATTGGCAATCGAGATGGACCGGCAGATCCTCGGCGGCTATCGCCTGTTCCCGGTGCACTACCTGGCCTACGCCCAGTGGCAGGACGCCGACCCACAATTGAACGTACCGAGTGCCGCCGAGCTGTTCCCGGCCGACGAACTGGCCAAGGCCCGGCAAGAATGGCAAGACCGCCTCACGGCTTGCCCCGAGGAGCACCGTCCGTACCTGGTGCTGCAGTACGCCACCCCCGTGCGCAACCAGTATCGGGTCAAGGCCGGGCTGCCCCTGTAGGGCTCTGCCTGCAGCAAAAACGGCGCCTTGAGCGCCGTTTTTTTATCTGGGGATCAGACCCGGGTGCTGATCCATGACACCAGCAGCGCCAGGCCCAGGCAGGCGAAACCAAACGCATAGAAGAAGCGATTCATACGCAAGGTGGCGATGCTCGCCAGATGCACCTGGTTGTCGGTATTGGCGCGCCCTGCCTGGGCGGCCAGGCTGGCGCGCGCCTGTTGCTCGCGGCGACGGGTCGAATGCAGCAGCCAACCACCCGGGCAGGCGAACAGCAGTGCAAGGAGGTTGATCAGCTTGGCGGGATGAGCGGAAAACAGCGACCAGAGTTGCAGAGACATCGTGGACCTCAATCGAAACAGGGCAAGCGCGGCGCGAATTCTACCCAAACCCGCACTGTCTGCCTGGGCTTTCCGACAAAAAACGAAACATCTGCCTGACTAATGTTCTGCGTCACGGCTTCGTCATCTAAATACGGCAGTCTGTCGCCCCTCGAAACCGACACGGAGCTTGTCATGCTGCACGCCGAAAACCAGGACCGCCTGTACCTCATCACTGCAACCGACGAACAACAGGCCCTCGTCGGCAGCCTGGCCTTCAATGTCCAGGATCGTCACTGGCTGGTGTATTGCGCCCTGGGCGGACACCAGCATGCCGACCTGCCGGAAACCGACCTGCTGACCGGGGTGAGCGTGCTGGATTTCTATTCGCAGGCGGCGTAACGGGCTGACACGGACAATAAAAAACCCGGGCCATGACTGGCTCCGGGTTTTGTAAGCGCACTACAACAACGCGTTACTCGGCCAGGATCTGACCCACGGTCGGGTCCTTGAACAGGCGGGTCAACGCATCGCTCAACACATCGCTGACCAGCTTGGTGTTGGTCTCCTGGTTCGGCGCCATGCCGAAACGCTGGTCCAGCGAGGCACCGTAGCGCCCGCTGTAACGACGGCCGGCGTTCTGCACATCGGAGCGGAAGGTCGCGCCAATGGTCGCCTCGGTCACGTACATGCCTTCCTTGGGCGACTGATACTTCAGTTCCGCCAGGGTCACCGTCAGCTGCGGGGCATTCAGCGCGTTGGCGGTCGGGGTGAAGCCCAGCAACCGCACAGCCGCTTCGGCCTGGGCCTGCAGCTTGGGCAGGATCTGCGCGCTCTGCACCGTGATCGCGCTGGTTTCAGGGTACAAGCCACCACGGGTGCCCAGGGTCGGTGACGGACGACCGTCCACCACCCGCACTACCACCGGCTGGCCACGCCCGACCGGCGCCAGCTCGAGTCGTCAGTTTCGGCTCCGGGGCGAGTTGTTGCGGGCTGTGGGCGCAGCCAACCAGGGTCAAACTGGTCACAGTGATCAAACCGAACAACAGGCGTTGCAACATGCGTTTCTCTCCAGAATCAGGCACAGACAGACGCGCAGTATAGCGGTCGGCACCGGCAGCAAACCAGCGACCCTGAACACCGGCTGAAGACTTGCGCAATGTCATCCCTGGCGACTGCTCGGTCACGGGAGTGTCATGCCACACTGCTAACTTCAACACCGTCACCGAACGAGGGCATCGCCATGCAGTTTCTCTGGTCGCTTTTCGCTCCACGCCGCACCTATCGTTACTTCGCCCGACTCGACAGCGCCGAACGCTGCCTGGCATTCAAACACTGCCAGGTGCCTCCGATGGGCGATGGCTGGGTCGAAATCAACGAGATTCGCCCCCACTGGTTGCACCAGCCACTGCCCACCAGCGCCCGTCTTAGCCCACGCATTCGTCGCCTCAGGTTGCACTCGGCACTGGCCGGCTGACCGAACGGCTAATAAAAGTCATTAAACACGACCATTTCCCTGCGTTTCTTCGCTACAATCTCCCCCCGATTATAAGGACGTCTCCTGATCGGGCCTCGCAGCACCGCTGATACCTGCGTATTGGCACCCCCGCACCGCCCACAGAGAGCCGCCCACACAGATCGAGTGAAGCTGGCGAGCTTGCTGTTTTATCTTGCAAACCACCACTTTTCGCGAATCTGCAGAGCTGTCATGACGCTCGGCCACTGAGCTGTTTGCCCGTTTTCGACGCGGGTCCGGTGCCAGGCGCAGATAGCCCTTTTTGAGGTTCACGTCTTCAAAAGAGCGTGAAAAAACGGGTTTTCACAACTTCACAAGAGTGTGGCGAGCAAATGAATAGTTTTGCGTCTGAATATGCACCATTAGCGTCTACAACAGCCCAACGACACAGGACCGGATACGCCTCGAATACCGGAGCCTGAAGCCTGTCCGCTACGGATTTGGTTGCACAAACGGACGTATCGACCATAAGTCGAATTGCCTGCCGCGCGCTGAAATGAGTTCATGGGAACCCTGAGGCCAGTAGGTAACGTCTGTCGAAGTTGCGATAAATTGCGAAGATTCGGACATGGCGATCCTGGCCATGGGTGACCTGGGGCTCTACAGAGCATGCCCCGTAACTCCTGGCAGCTATGCCGACAATTTGGTGCTGCAGATTTTGGAGACGCGTTAAATGGCGCATAACGAAGCAGTCGACGTAGTACTGGTTGGGGCCGGCATCATGAGTGCCACCCTCGCTGTACTGCTCAAAGAGCTCGACCCCGCGATCAAGCTGGAAGTCGTCGAGCTGATGGATTCCGGGGCCGCGGAGAGTTCCAACCCGTGGAACAACGCCGGTACCGGTCACGCCGGCCTGTGTGAGCTGAACTACACGCCACAGGCCGCGGACGGCAGCGTCGACATCAAGAAAGCCGTGCACATCAACACCCAGTTCGAGGTGTCGAAGCAGTTCTGGTCCTACCTGACCCGCAAAGGCACCTTCGGCTCGTCGAAATCCTTTATCAGCCCGGTCCCGCACCTGAGCTTCGTACAGGGTGACGCTGGCGTGTCGTTCCTCAAGGAACGCTTCAACGTGCTGAAAAAGCACCACGCCTTCGCCGACATGGAATACACCGAAGACAAGGCCAAGATGGCCGAGTGGATGCCCTTGATGATGCCCGGGCGTGACGCTGGCGAAACGCTCGCCGCGACCCGCGTGCTCAACGGCACCGACGTCAACTTCGGCAACCTGACCAATCAACTGCTCAAGCACCTGACCAGCGCCGGCGATGCCCAGGTCAAGTACTGCAAGCGCGTGACCGGTCTCAAGCGCAGTGCCAACGGCTGGACCGTCAGCATCAAGGACGTCAACAGCGGCAGCAGCCGTGAAGTCGACGCCAAGTTCGTGTTCCTCGGCGCCGGTGGCGCGGCCCTGCCGTTGCTGCAGGCCTCGGGTATCGAGGAAAGTAAAGGCTTCGGCGGTTTCCCGATCAGTGGCCAGTGGCTGCGTTGCGACAACCCGGAAGTGGTCAAGCATCACCAGGCCAAGGTCTACAGCCAGGCCGCGGTCGGTTCGCCGCCAATGTCGGTTCCGCACCTGGACACCCGTGTGGTCGATGGCAAGACGTCCCTGCTGTTCGGGCCATACGCCGGCTTCACCACCAAGTTCCTCAAGCACGGCTCCTTCATGGACCTGCCGCTGTCGGTACGTGCCGGTAACATCGGGCCGATGCTGGCCGTGGCCAAGAACAACATGGACCTGACCAAGTACCTGGTCAGCGAAGTGATGCAATCGATGGAGCAACGCCTGGAGTCGCTGCGTCGTTTCTACCCTGAAGCGAAAGCCGAAGACTGGCGCCTGGAAGTGGCCGGCCAACGGGTGCAGATCATCAAGAAAGACCCGAAGAAAGGCGGCGTGCTGCAGTTCGGCACCGAACTGGTCGCCGCCAAGGACGGTTCGCTGGCCGCCCTGCTCGGCGCTTCGCCAGGTGCTTCGGTGACTGTTTCGATCATGCTGGAGCTGATCGAGAAATGCTTCCCGGGCAAAGCCAAGGGCGAGTGGGCTGGCAAACTGGCGGAAATTTTCCCCGCGCGTGAAAAAGTCCTGGAAACCGACGCTGCGCTGTATCGCAAGATCAACGCGCAGAACAACGTCGCCCTGGAGCTGGTGGAAGCCAGCAGCGAGACGCCAAGCTTCGCTTGATCCTCGCCCATAAAAAACGCCCCGTTCTCATCGAGAGCGGGGCGTTTTTTATGGCGCTGACAATCTCAGCCGCGGGCTTTTTCGATCAGCTCGATGTACTCGGCGCTGTTGCGCTGATCCTTGATCACATCGACGAAAGTCTGGCCATGCTCATCCTTGCCGTCCAGGTCGTAGCCGGCTTCGACAAAGAACGTCAGGAAACGCTCGAAATCATCGATGCGCAGGCCGCGATAAGCCTTGATCAACTTGTGCTGGGACGGTGAAGTGGCGTCAACCGGTTCGAAATCGAGGAACAACTTGATCTGCTCATCGCCGATCTCGTCACCAATCACTTGCTTCTTATCTTTACGCATTGCCGACTCCAGCTCGCAGACATTTCACGGGGCAGGCAGTTTACCCCCGCCCCGCCCGATGCCTCAACGACCACGCTTCACTGCACCTGTGTGCAGGTCAGCCCAGATGTGCCCGTTGGCGTAGCTGAGGAACTGGCAATAGACCGTGTCATTGCGCAACAGGTCCAGCACCACCCGGTATTGGGCCATGGGATAAAACAGGGTGAGGGTGCGGGTAGTGGCGTCGTAGATCGGCTTTTTCAGGCTTTTGCTTTCGCCGTCGAAATTCACCAGCACCTGGCTGATGGTGGCCCCCTTGTTCAAGGGTTTGCCCTTGAGGCGAATCAGCACCGGTGAAGTCACCGGGATCGGCTGCTGATTGGACTGGCGCTGGCTACCCACCACGACCGAATACTCGGTGACCTGTAACAGTTGCTGCTGCTCGGGCGAGGTGTCACGCAGGGTCAGGTCATCGGGCGGCAGAAATTGCCCGTGCATCACCGCAGGCGCGGCCGCCAGGGGCAGGCTGAAGCTCAGCAACAGAACGGCGCAACTGCGGATCAAAAGGCTCATGACGGGCTCCGGAATGGGGCCCAGCACTGTAGCAGCTGGCGTCCGGCGACGCAGCCAGACGCAGCCTTCTCGACCCATTGAGCAACGAGTGCCTGATCAAGAAAGCTGGAGGCGCTCTGGCTTACATACCTTTAACGGCAAAAATCCCGTTGGCGTTGCGCCAGTAGCCTTTGTAGTCCATGCCGTAGCCGAAGATGTAACGGTCTACGCAAGGCAGCCCGACGAAATCGGCCTTCAGGTCCGGACGGGCCTTGCGGTCGTGATCCTTGTCGATCAGCACGGCGGTGTGCACTTTGCGGGCACCGGCGTGTTTGCAGAAGTCGATGATCGCGCCCAGGGTGTGCCCTTCATCGAGGATGTCGTCGATGATCAGCACGTCACGGTCGATGAACGAGACTTCGGGCTTGGCTTTCCAGAACAGGTCGCCGCCGCTGGTTTCGTTGCGATAGCGCGTGGCGTGCAGGTAAGAAGCTTCCAGCGGGAAGTGCAGATGGGTGAGCAACTTGCCAGAGAAGATCAGACCGCCGTTCATCACGCAGAACACCACCGGATTGCTGTCAGCCAGTTGTTCGTTGATGAGCGCACCGACACGGGCGATGGCCGCCTCGACTTCAGCTTCGGTGTACAGGCAGTCAGCCTCTCGCATGATTTGACGGATATGCTCGAGATCAGCGGACATGGTGCTCTCCAAGGGGTGGCGGATTCGGAAAAGCGAGCAAAGGTACGCATCCCGACCGGTCGAATCAAGCGTTTCTGGACTAACGTACTGAATGTCTATAGGACAACAACCCCGGATAGATTAATCTAGGCCGGTTTTTTTGCCCGCCGCCGGAGCCTTTCCCTATGCCCATCCGTGAGATCCGCCATCCGCTGATCCGACACAAACTTGGCCTTATGCGCCGCGCCGACATTAGCACGAAGAATTTCCGTGAGCTCGCTCAGGAAGTGGGTGCCCTGTTGACCTACGAGGCCACCAAGGACCTGCCCTTGGAAACCTATGACATCGAGGGCTGGTGCGGTACCGTTTCGGTCGAGAAAATCGCCGGTAAGAAAATTACCGTGGTTCCTATCCTGCGCGCCGGCATCGGCATGCTCGAAGGTGTCCTGAGCCTGATCCCAGGCGCCAAGGTCAGCGCCGTGGGCGTGGCCCGCAACGAGGAAACCCTCGAAGCGCACACCTACCTGGAGAAACTGGTTCCAGAAATCGACGAACGGCTGGCCATGATCATCGACCCGATGCTCGCCACCGGTAGCTCCATGGTTGCCACCATCGACCTGCTGAAAAAAGCCGGCTGCAAGGACATCTGCGCCATGGTCCTGGTCGCGGCCCCCGAAGGGATCGCGGCTGTCGAGAAGGCTCACCCGGACGTGACCATCTACACCGCCTCGATCGACGAAAAACTCAACGAGCACGGCTACATCATTCCTGGCCTGGGCGATGCTGGCGACAAGATCTTCGGCACCAAGCAGAAGGACGCGTGAGCATGCAGGACGAGTTCAACGACCCGCTCTGGCGCCAGATCCTGTCGGGTGCCCAGATGCTGTTCGTGGCGTTTGGCGCGCTGGTGTTGATGCCGCTGATTACCGGCCTCGACCCCAACGTCGCGCTGTTCACGGCGGGCCTGGGGACTCTGCTGTTCCAGCTCGTGACCGGGCGGCAAGTGCCGGTGTTCCTGGCGTCGAGCTTTGCCTTCATCACCCCGATCATTCTTGCCAAGGGCCAGTTCGGCCTCGCGGCAACCATGGGCGGCGTGATGGCGGCAGGTTTTGTCTACACCTTCCTGGGCCTGGCCGTGAAGATCAAGGGCACCGGTTTCATCGACCGTCTGCTGCCGCCGGTGGTGATTGGCCCGGTGATCATTTCGATCGGCCTGGCCATGGCGCCGATTGCCGCGAACATGGCCATGGGCAAGGCCGGTGACGGCAGTGAGCTGATTCCCTACCAGACGGCGATGATGATCTCGATGCCGGCGTTGCTGACCACCCTGATCGTGGCCGTGTTCGGCAAAGGCATCTTCCGCCTGGTGCCGATCATTTCCGGGGTGCTGGTGGGCTTTGGCATGGCGTTCTACTTTGGCGTCGTCGACACCGCGAAGATCGCTGCAGCGCCTTGGTTTGCCTTGCCGCACTTCACGGCACCGGAGTTCAACTGGCAGGCGATCCTGTTCATTGTCCCGGTGGCGCTGGCCCCGGCCATCGAACACATCGGCGGGGTCATCGCTGTCGGCAGCGTGACCGGTCGCGACTACCTGAAAAAACCGGGCCTGCATCGCACCCTGTTTGGCGACGGTATCGCTACCACGGCAGCCGGCATGCTCGGCGGCCCACCCAACACCACCTACGCCGAAGTGACCGGCGCGGTGATGCTGACCAAGAACTACAATCCGAAAATCATGACCTGGGCGGCGATCTTCGCCATCAGCCTGGCCTTTATCGGCAAGTTCGGTGCGCTGCTGCAAAGCATTCCAGTACCGGTGATGGGCGGGATCCTGTGCCTGTTGTTCGGCTCGATTGCCGCGGTGGGCATGAACACCATGATCCGCCACAAGATCGACCTGGGCGAAGCACGCAACCTGGTGATTGTCTCGGTCACCCTGGTGTTTGGTATCGGCGGTGTGCTGATCGGCACCGGCACCGGCCCGGATGACTTCGGCCTCAAGGGCATCGCCCTGTGCGCCATTGTCGCGATCGGGTTGAACCTGCTGTTGCCGGGCAATGACGGCTGGAAGAACAAGCAGCCGGACGAGCCGCTGCTCTAAGGGTCTTGCTGCCTGAAAGAAAGTTATTGCGGGCACCCCTTGCGCCAACAGGAACAAGGCGTGCCCGCGATGCTTTCCGGCCCTCTACAAAACCACCGGCGCCCTTTCACACAGGGTGTTCAACGCCTGCGCCCACTGCGGCTCATCGTTGAGGCACGGCACTAGCACCAACTCCTCGCCCCCCGCTTCGCGGAACTGTTCCAGGCCACGGTCACCGATCTCTTCCAGGGTTTCGATGCAGTCGGCGACAAACGCCGGGCACATCACCAAGAGTTTCTTCGCGCCACTTTTGGCCAGCTCATCGAGGCGGGCTTCGGTGTAGGGTTCGATCCACTTGGCACGCCCCAGGCGCGACTGGAATGACACCGACCACTTGCCATCCGGCAAGCCCAGGCGCTTGGCAAAGTCTGCCGCCGTGCGCAGGCATTGGGCGCGATAACAGGTGGCAATCACCTCTGCCGGCGCTGCGGCGCAGCAATCGCCACTGTTACTGCATTCAAAGCAATGACCCGGATTGAGCTTCTTCAGGTGCCGCTCCGGCAAACCGTGAAAACTCAGCAGCAGGTGGTCGTAATCCTGCTCCAGATAAGGCCGGGCGCTGGCCACCAGGGCGTCGAGGTATTCCGGCTGGTCGTAGAACGGCTGGAGAATCGCGAACTGCACCTCGAGTTTTTTCTCGCGCACCACTCGCTTGGCTTCCTCGATCACCGTGGTCACGGTGCTGTCGGCAAACTGTGGATACAACGGCGCCAGGGTGATTTTCTTGATGCCTTGGGCGGCCAGTCGAGTCAGCACCGTCTCGATCGACGGCTCGCCGTAACGCATCGCCAATTCGACCGGACCCCGGGTCCACTGCGCCGTCATGGCCTGCTGCAAACGCCGGCTGAGGACCACCAGCGGCGAGCCTTCGTCCCACCAGATCGAGGCGTAGGCATGGGCCGACTGCTCAGGGCGCTTGATCAGGATCAACGACACCAGCAGGCGCCGCACCGGCCACGGCAGGTCAATGACGTAAGGGTCCATCAGGAATTGATTGAGGTAGCTGCGCACATCCGCCACCTGAGTGGAAGCGGGCGAACCCAGGTTGACCAGGAGCAACGCGTGATCGGTCATGCAACGTCCTATTTCAAAGGCGGCTGGACAGGTCGTCCAGAGCCGCACGCAAATCAGTGAAGCGAAAGGTGAAACCTGCCGCCAGTAAACGCATCGGGGTCACCCGCTGGCCGCCCAACAGCAGCAGCGACAACTCACCAAGCCCCACCTTCAGCACGAACGATGGCAGGGGCATGAATGCTGGCCGGTGCAGGACATCGGCCAGGGTCTTGGCAAACTCGCGATTGCGCACCGGTTTTGGCGCGCAGGCATTATAAGGACCGCTGGCCATATTCTGATGCAGAAGAAAATCAATCAGCGCGATTTGATCGTCGATATGAATCCATGACATCCACTGCCGGCCATTGCCGATAGGCCCGCCCAGCCCCGCTTTGAAGGGCAGGCGCAGGCGCGACAAAAAGCCGCCCTCAGCCGACAGCACCAGCCCGGTCCGCACCAGCACTACACGCATGCCCAAGGCCTCGGCGCGTTGTGCGGTTTCTTCCCAGGCGATGCACAGCTGGCTGGCGAAGTCCTCGCTGACAGGGGGAGAATCTTCGGTCAGTTCACGCTCGCCACCATCGCCGTACCAGCCCACCGCGGACCCGGAAATCATCAACCGGGGTTTTTGCTCAAGGCTCTCCAGCCAGGCCAACAGGGTTTCGGTCAGGCTGATCCGGCTGCTCCACAGCAGCGCCTTGCGCCGATGGGTCCAGAGCCGATCGGCAATCGGCGCCCCCGCAAGGTTGATCAAAACATCCACCGGCGCCTGGCCGATCTCCTCCAGACGCGCGATGCCTCGCACCTGAGCGCCGCACAGAGTCGGCACTTTTTCCGGCTTGCGACTCCATACCGTCAGGCTGTGGCCCTGGCTCAACCAGAGTCGGCAAAGCTGGCGTCCTATCAATCCAGTACCGCCGGTCAGCAATATGTGCATGACATGTTCCTCGCGTGGCGTTTTACCTCGATCACTAGTCTATTTTTATAAGCAGGGATGTTTCGGATCGGGCAGGCTCTGTGATTAACCATAGGCCAAGCTATCAGAACGAGAACGCTGAAAGTTATACCAAAAAATATAATTGTACAGGTTTAACCCTAAGCGTAGCCTGTAGAGAAAGGTAAACGAGGCCCCTATGACTCTACCCATCGCAATTATCGGCACCGGCATCGCCGGACTTTCCGCCGCCCAGGCTCTGCAAGAGACCGGCTACGTCGTGCAACTGTTCGATAAAAGCCGTGGCAGCGGTGGGCGCATGTCGAGCAAACGCAGCGACGCCGGCGCACTCGACTTGGGGGCGCAGTATTTCACCGCCCGTGATCGGCGCTTTGTCACTGAAGTGCAGCGCTGGCAGGCCAATGGCTGGGTCGCCGAGTGGACGCCACAGCTCTACAACTTCCAGGGCGGCCAGCTCAGCCCCTCGCCGGACGAGCAGACCCGCTGGGTCGGCACGCCGCGCATGAGCGCCATTACCCGCGCCCTGATTGGCGACCTGGAGGTGCACTTCGCCTGCCGCATCACCGAGGTCTATCGAGGTGAACAGCACTGGCACCTGCAGGATGCCGAAGGCTTCACCCACGGCCCCTTCAGCCATGTGGTAATCGCCACGCCCGCGCCGCAGGCAACCGCCCTGCTGGCCTCCGCACCGAAACTCGCCGGGGTCGCCGCCGGGGTGAAAATGGACCCGACCTGGGCCGTCGCCCTGGCATTCGATATACCGCTGGATACCGCGATGGAAGGCTGCTTCGTGCAGGACAGCCCGCTCGACTGGCTGGCCCGCAACCGCAGCAAACCGGGACGCGATAACAACCTGGACACCTGGGTGCTGCACGCCACCAGCAGTTGGAGCCGGCAACACATCGACCTGTCCAAGGAGGCGGTGATCGAACAACTGCACGGCGCCTTTGCCGAACTGCTGCACAGCGCCATGCCTGCCCCGACCTTCAGCCTGGCGCATCGCTGGCTGTATGCGCGCCCTGCCAGCAGTCACGAATGGGGGGTGCTGGCGGATGCCGACCTGGGCTTGTATGTGTGCGGCGACTGGTGCCTGTCGGGCCGGGTCGAAGGCGCCTGGTTGAGTGGCCAGGAAGCCGCCCGCCGCTTGCACGAACACCTGCAGTAGCCGCCTCCTTGTAGCCGCTGGCGAAGCCTGCGTTAGGTTGCGCAGCGCCCCCGGCATTGCCAAGTCCAATGAACGTCCTGCGGCCGTTAACGCAGCCTCGTGGGCTCGACAGCTGCTACCGGAACAATCGACGTGAAAACCTATACAAAATAATTGACTTGTACACCTTACGACCTATGATCAAAACATGTTGTACAGCGAGTGACGCTTGTACAGGTTTTAATCCGAGGTCTGCCGATGTCCAGCGAATCCCCGCACAAACCGAAAATCGCCATCAGTGCCTGCCTGCTGGGCGACGAAGTGCGCTACAACGGTGGGCATAAACAATCCCAGCTCTGCAGTCGCACCCTCAGCCAATATTTCGAGTTTGTCCCGGTGTGCCCCGAAGTCGCCATCGGCCTGGGCATCCCACGCGAGCCCATTCGCCTGGTCGGCGACCTGCGACACCCTCGCGCCGTCGGCACCGTCAACCCGCAACTTGACGCAACCCAACCGCTGGCCGACTACGGCCAGCGCATGGCCGCTGAACTGACGGACCTGTGCGGTTACATCTTCATGCAAAAATCCCCCTCCTGCGGCCTGGAGCGGGTCAAGGTCTATCACGCCAACGGCAGCCCACAGGACGGTGGCGGCCGGGGTATCTATGCCGAGGCGTTTTGTGCCCGCCACCCGGACCTGCCAGTGGAAGAAGATGGTCGGCTCAACGATCCGGTGCTGCGCGAGAACTTCCTGACCCGCGTTTTCGCCTATGCCGCCTGGCAGGATTTGCTGCAACAGGGCCTCAGTCGCCGCGGCCTGACCGACTTCCACGCACGCTACAAGTACCTGCTGATGGCCCACAACCCACTGCAATACAAGGCCCTGGGCAAGCTGCTGGGCAACATGGGCCAAAGCGACCCCGCAGAACTCGGCCCGCGTTATTTCAGCCAATTGATGGCGGCCCTCAAGCAATGCGCCACCCGCGGGACCCACAGCAATGTACTGCAACACCTGAGCGGCTATTTCAAGCAGACCCTGAGCGTCGAGGACAAACAGGAAGTCCAGCACGTGATCGGCCAATACCGCCTCGGCGTCGTGCCGCTGGTGGTCCCGCTGACCTTGCTCAAGCATCACCTGCGTCACCATCCCGATCCGTACATCGCGCAACAGGTCTACCTGCAGCCGCACCCGGAAAACCTCAGCCTCAGAAATGCGATTTGAATGAACATGCCCAGTGCCAATCACGCCCATGAACCAGACACCGACTACCAGCAGGCGCTGGAGGAAGGCTGGCTGCCGATCCGTGAAGTCGCCCGCGTGACCGGCGTCAACGCCGTCACCCTGCGCGCCTGGGAGCGTCGTTACGGGCTGATCGTGCCGCAGCGCACCCCCAAGGGCCATCGGCTGTTCTCGGCCGAGCATGTGCAGCGCATCCACGACATCCTGACCTGGCTCAATCGCGGTGTGGCGGTGAGTCAGGTCAAGCAACTGCTGGACACGCCCCAGGCCTTCAGCTCGCCGGTGGAAAATGACTGGCAGGTCCTGCGGCAGAACCTGACCCAGGCCATCTGCAGCCTGGCCGAGCGCCAGGTTGATGACCTGTTCAACCAGGCCATGGCCCTGTATCCGCCACGGACCTTGTGTGAGCAACTGCTGATGCCGTTGCTGGCAGAGCTCGAACAACGCTGGCAAGGACAATTCGGCGCCCAGATGGAGCGCTCGTTTTTCTACAGCTGGCTGCGCAGCAAATTCGGTGCGCGGATCTACCACAACAACCGCCAGCTGCGTGGCGCCCCGTTGCTCCTGGTCAATCACTCCGACCTGCCGCTCGAACCCCACCTGTGGCTCTGTGCCTGGCTGATCAGCAGCGTCGATTGCCCGGTGGAAGTGTTCGACTGGCCTCTGCCGGTCGGTGAACTGGCCCTGGCGGTCGAACACCTGCAAGCGCGTGCGGTGCTGCTGTATTCGAGCAAAACCAGCAATCTGAAACAGTTGATGAAGCTGCTGAACAATGTCAGTTGCCCAACACTCATTGCCGGTCCAACGGTATCTATCCACCACGCCGAGTTGTCCGAAATCACCACCGAGATCGCTGACCTATTGCTGGCCGATGACCCCCTGTCGGCTCACCAGGTGTTGATTCAGCGAGGACTGATCTGATGCCCAGCGTGCAAGCGAACCTGCAATTGATCTGGCTGCGCAGCGACCTGCGTGTGCATGACAACACGGCCCTGAGCGCCGCCGCCAACCGCGGCCCGAGCGTCGCGGTGTATCTCTTGAGCCCCGGGCAATGGCTGGCCCATGACGACGCCCCCTGCAAAGTGGATTTCTGGCTGCGCAACCTGCGCGAACTGAGCCAGGCACTGGCCGCGCTGAACATCCCACTGCTGATCCGCAGCGCCCCGGATTGGGACGATGCACCCCGAGTGCTGGCACACCTGTGCAACGAACTGAACATCGAAGCGGTTCACGCCAACGAAGAATACGGCGTTCATGAAACCCGCCGGGATGCCGCCGTCCAACAGGCCCTCGACACCCACGGCATCCCCCTGCATCGCTATCTGGATCAGTTGCTGTTCCAGCCTGGCAGCGTACTGACCAAGACCGGTGGCTACTTCCAGGTCTTCAGCCAGTTTCGCAAAGTTTGCTACGCCCGCCTGCACGGTGCTCTGCCCCGATTGATCGTGGCACCCGGGATGCAGGCGCCGACGGGCATCGACAGCGACCCGGTCCCCGAGCAGGTGGAGGGTTTCACGCCCCCAGGCGAACCGCTTCGAGCACTCTGGCCGGCCGGTGAGGACGAGGCGCAGCGACGCCTGGAGCACTTCACCGACGCCCAGATCAACTACTACAAGGACGAACGCGACCTGCCGGCCAAACCCGGCACCAGTCAGCTGTCGGCCTATCTGGCAGCCGGGGTGCTTTCGCCCCGCCAGTGCCTGCATGCGGCGCTGCAAGCCAATCAGGGCGAGTTCGAAAGCGGCAGTGTCGGCGCGGTGACCTGGATCAACGAGCTGCTGTGGCGCGAGTTCTACAAACACATTCTGGTCGGCTATCCCCGTGTCTCCCGGCATCGCGCCTTCCGCCCGGAAACCGAGGCCCTGGCCTGGCGTGATGCGCCCGACGAGTTGGCCGCCTGGAAGGAGGCGCGCACGGGCCTGCCGATCATCGACGCCGCCATGCGCCAGTTGCTGGAAACCGGCTGGATGCACAACCGCCTGCGGATGGTGGTGGCCATGTTCCTGACCAAAAACCTGTTGATCGACTGGCGCGAAGGCGAACGCTTTTTCATGCGCCACCTGATCGACGGCGACCTGGCCGCCAACAACGGCGGCTGGCAATGGAGCGCCTCCACCGGCACCGATTCGGCGCCTTACTTCCGGATCTTCAACCCGTTGAGCCAGTCGGAAAAGTTCGACAGCGAAGGCGTATTCCTCCGGCACTGGCTGCCGGAACTGGCCGGGCTGAACAAAAAAGAGATCCACAACCCGGCCGCCATGGGCGGGTTATTTGGCGTGGCGGATTATCCGCGGCCGATCGTCAACCTCGGCCAATCGCGCGAGCGTGCGCTGGCAGCGTTCAAGAACCTGCCCCCACGCCAGGAAGCCGGAGCCCAGCATGAGTGACTTCCTGCAGCGCTTTGCCCGTGAGTTCGCGGCACTGGACAAAGACAACCTGCATCGCCTCGACGAGCTGTACAGCGAAGACGTGCACTTCACCGACCCGCTGCACGATGTGCAGGGGCTCGGCCCACTGCACCACTACTTCGCCCAGCTCTACGCCAACGTCAGCCACTTGCACTTCGACTTTCATGGTTTCGATCAAGTGGCTGAAGGCCGGGGCTATCTGCGCTGGACCATGAGCTATCGCCACCCGCGCCTGGCGGGCGGGCAATTGATCGAAGTCGAGGGCTGCTCGTTCCTGCTTTGGCGCGACCGGGTCTACCGCCACCGGGATTATTTCGATGCCGGGGCCTTGCTGTATGAACACCTACCCGTAATGGGCCGAGCCATCGGTTGGCTGAAAGGGAGAATGGGATGAGTCATGTGACCCCGCGACGATACTGGTTGACCGGCGCCAGCAGTGGCATTGGTGCGGCGTTGGCCGAACAACTGCTCAAGGCCGGCATGCACCTGGCGGTCAGTGCCCGCACGGTGGCGCCGCTCAAAGCCTTGGCCCAGCGTTATCCGGGGCAAGTGCTGGTGGTCCCCGGAGACTTGACCAACAGCCAGACTGTGCGCGAGATCGGCGAGAAGATCCAACACGACTGGGGCTCGCTGGACACCGTCATCCTCAATGCCGGCACCTGTGAGTACGTTGACGCCAAGCAGTTCGATGCCTCGATCATCGAGCATGTGGTGCGCACCAACCTGCTCGCCAGCAGCTATTGCATCGAGGCCGCCTTGCCGCTGTTGCGTGCCGGCACCGAACCTCACCTGGTGGGCATCGCCAGCTCGGTGACGTACTTGCCGCTGCCACGCGCCGAAGCCTACGGCGCATCCAAAGCCGGCCTGCGCTACCTGTTCGAATCCTTGCGCATCGACCTGGCCCCCGAGGGCATCGAGGTCACCGTGATCAGCCCTGGCTTTATTGAAACCCCGCTGACGGAAAAAAACGATTTCCCCATGCCTCTGAGTTGGCCTGCCGACAAGGCGGCCCGCTACATCGTTGAAAAACTCAAAAAGCGCCCCCTGGAGATCGCCTTCCCGGCCTTGTTCATGGCCGTGCTGTGGCCGCTGTCGAAGCTGCCTGGGCGGGTACAACTGGCGATCGGCAAACGCATGGTCAGAAGCTCCCCACCGATCAAGGATCAGCCGTGAAAATAGCCATCATCGGCAGTGGCATCTCGGGGCTGACCAGCGCTTACCTGCTGAACCGCTCGCACGAGATCACGCTATTCGAGGCCAGCGACTGGATCGGCGGCCATACCCACACGGTGCAAGTCACCGTCAACGGCCAGCGTCATGCGGTGGACACCGGTTTCATCGTGTTCAATGACTGGACCTACCCCCATTTCATCCGCTTGCTGGGAGAGCTCGGCGTGCGCTTCAAGCCCACCGAAATGAGCTTCTCGGTGCGCGACCCCGACAGTGGGCTGGAGTACAACGGCAACACCCTCAACAGCCTTTTCAGCCAGCGCAGCAACCTGCTGTCGCCGGGGTTCTGGGGCATGCTGCGCGACATTCTGCGCTTCAACCGCGAAGCCCAGCGCGACCTGGCCGAACAACGGATCGCAGAACACACCACCCTCGGTGACTACTTGCGCAGCAACGGCTATGGCAAGCGCTTCACTGAGCATTACATCGTGCCGATGGGCGCAGCGATCTGGTCAATGTCGCTGGACGACATGCTGAATTTCCCGCTGCAATTGTTCGTACGCTTTTTCAAGAACCACGGCTTGCTGTCCGTCAGCAATCGTCCGCAATGGCAGGTGATCGAAGGCGGCTCCAGTGCCTACATCGCCCCTCTGACGGCCTCCATTTCCGAGCGGATCCGCCTCAATTGCCCTGTGCACCGGGTCGAGCGCGATGAACACGGCGTGACCGTCCACAGCAAGGCCGGCATCGAGCGTTACGACAAGGTGATATTCGCCTGCCACAGCGACCAGGCGCTGCAACTGCTGGCCAAGCCGAGTAGCGTGGAGCAGTCGATTCTTGGCGCCCTGCCCTATGCAGAAAACGACGTCGTGCTGCACACGGACACCCGCTTGCTGCCCGATCGAAAACTGACCTGGGCCAGCTGGAATTTTCGCTTGGGCGCGCGCGGCCAACAGGCCGCCGTCACCTACAACATGAACATCCTGCAAGGCCTGCAAAGCGACGCGACGCTGTGTGTCAGCCTCAATCAGCGCGCGCAGATCGACCCGCTCAAAGTGCTGGCCCAATACACCTACGCCCACCCTCAATACAGCCTCGCGGCAGTGGCCGCGCAAGCACGCTGGGAAGAACTCGACGGTGCGCAGCACACCTGGTATTGCGGCGCCTACTGGGCCAACGGCTTTCATGAGGACGGGGTGGTCAGCGCCTTGCGCGTCGCCCGCTCGCTGGGCGAACGGCTATGAACAGCGCCCTTTACAGCGGCTGGATCAGCCACCGGCGATTTGCCCCTAAACATCATGCGTTCCGCTACCGGATCGGCCTGCTGTACCTGGACCTCGATGAACAGGACGCCGTGCTTGGCCTGTCTCCATTGGCCGGCAGCAGTCGTTTCGCGCCTTTCTCTTTTCGTCAAAGCGATTACCTGAAGGCCTATACCGGCAAGGGCATGCCACTGATCGACGCGGTACGACAGCAGGTCGCCCTCGTCATCGGCCACGCCCCCCAGGGCTCGATCTGCCTGCTGACCCAGGCACGCAGTTGGGGGCTGTCGTTCAACCCGGTGAGCTTCTTCTACTGCCATGAGACCGACGGCCAACTGGCGGCGATTCTGTGTGAGGTCACCAATACGCCCTGGGGCGAGCACTATCACTACGTGTTACCGGCCAGGGCCACGATTGATTCGAACGACAGGCACCAGCACTTTGCCGTGGCCAAGGCCTTTCATGTCTCACCGTTTCTGCCGCGCGATCTGGAATACCGCATGAGTTTCAGCCCCGCCGCACACAGGCTCGGCGTGCACATGGCCGACTGGCAGGGCGAACTGAAACTGTTCGACGCCACGCTCAATCTGCAACGCGAAACCCTCGATCGCCACAGCCTGCACCGCTACCTGCGGCGCTTCCCGTGGATGACGGCGAAAACCTGCCTGGCGATTTACTGGCAAGCCTTTCGCCTGTTGCTCAAACGCACACCGATTTTTGCTCATCAGGCTGCCGACGGCAGCTTTCAAAGCGCAATTGTTCCCCCCAAGGATCGCCGTCATGAAATCTCCTAGTATTTCGGCCAAGGCCAACCTGCTCAGTACGCACGGGTTGAGCGGCTCACTGTTGCGCCGTGGCGTATTGCGGCAATTGGCGCACCTGAAAAACGGCCAACTGCTGGTCATCGAAGAGGGCGAGCGGCATCTGTTTGGCAGTGCGGGCAGCCCGCTGCTGGGAGAGATCCACATCCTTGATGCGGCAGCCTGGGGCCTGGTGGCCAGCAATGGTTCGATTGGTGCGGGCGAAGCGTTTATCCATGGCTACTGGAGCTCCCCGGACCTGACCGCCGTGGTGCGCGTCTTCGTCAGTAACCTTGAGGTGCTCGACGCACTGGAGGGTGGGCTGGCGAGACTCGGTCGGCCTCTGGTTCGCGCACTGCACTGGCTCAATCGCAACACGCGCAAGGGTTCGCAAAAAAACATTGCTGCCCACTACGACCTGGGCAACGAGTTGTTCGAACAGTTTCTCGACCCGACCATGATGTACTCGGCCGCCCAGTTTCGCAGCGCCGACGACAGCCTCGAGCAGGCGCAGCTCAACAAACTCGAACGCATTTGCCAGAAGCTCGACCTCAAGGCCAGCGATCACCTGCTGGAGATCGGCACCGGCTGGGGCAGCATGGCGCTGTACGCGGCGCAGCATTATGGCTGTCAGGTAACGACCACCACCCTGTCCAAAGAGCAGTACGATTTCACCGCGCAACGCATTGAGGCGCTTGGGCTGCACGCTCAGGTCACGCTGTTGCTCAAGGACTATCGCGACCTCACAGGGCAGTACGACAAACTGGTGTCGATCGAGATGATTGAAGCGGTAGGCCATCGCTTCCTGCCGACCTATTTCAAACAATGCGCCCATCTACTCAAAAGCAACGGCCTGATGCTGTTGCAAGCCATCACCATTCGCGAGCAACGTTACGAGCAGGCCAGGAATGGGGTGGACTTCATCCAGCGCTATATCTTCCCCGGCGGTGCCCTGCCCTGTGTACAAAAGATGCTGGAAATCGTCAGCCGCGATACCGACATGAACCTGTTGCACATGGAAGACTTCGGCCTGCACTACGCGCGAACCCTGCGTTTGTGGCATGAGAATTTTCGCCGCGCCCATGGCCGCTTGAGCGAATTGGGCTACGACGAATACTTCCTGCGCCTCTGGGAGTTCTACCTGTGCTACTGCGAAGGTGGCTTTCTGGAACGCACCATCGGCACCGCGCAACTGCTTCTGGCCAAACCCGCGGCCATGCCACAACCGCTGCTCGGACGCTTCGATGCTTGAGCGCCTGGCCAATGCCGTGCTGTTTCAGCTCGGCTGGTTCGCGTGTGTACTCGGAGGGGATAGCCTCTGGCTACTAATCCCGGTGGCTGTGTTGTTGATTCACCACCTGTGGATAAGTCGCCCAGGCCAGGACAGCCGACTGATACTCTGGGTGGTGCTGCTGGGTATTGCGGTGGACAGTTCGTTGCGGGGCCTGGGCGTAATGGAGTTCCAGCACGCCGCGGCGTTGATTCCGCTGTGGCTGATCATGCTGTGGGCTTTGCTGGCCACGACCCTGCGTCATTGCCTGCGCTGGAGCGCCCGCCCCTGGTGGCTGGCCAGTGTCACCGGCGCTGTGGGTGGACCGCTGTCGTACTACGCAGGCGGGCAGTTGGCCGGCGTACAGTTTCCGATGGGAGTGTGGCCAACGCTGATCGGGTTCGCGGTGCTATGGGCGTTGTTGTTTCCCTTGCTCCACCTGATGGCCCGGCGCCTGCCCCACTGAGCGTCCGTCAGCACTTTCACACAGCCGCAGTCAGCTGCCTTACACTGGCGCCCATGAACACCATTCCCCTCACCGAAATCATCGACCCGGCGGCCACCTGCTCGACCTGCGCGGCCTGCTGCTGCCAGCTCGAAGTGATGCTGATCACCGACACCGGCGTGCCTGATCGCTTTATCGACACCGACGATTGGGGTGGGGAGGTCATGCTGCGCCTGGATGACGGCTGGTGCGCGGCGCTGGATCGCGACACGATGATGTGCACCATCTACGAAAAACGCCCGTTGATATGCCGGGAGTTCGAGATGGGGGCGCCAGAGTGCATTGAAGAGCGCCGGGGGATTGCGACGGCGTATCGGTGAGTCCGACTTCGCTGGCAAACCAGCCCCCACAGGGCGCTCTGTGACGTCGCAGGCACTGGCCTGCCAGCGATGCGCTTGATCCTACAACGCCATGGTGTAATGCAACGCGTAACTCTCGACACCGTCATTCGGGCTGCTGATCCCGGCGTTGGAGTAATGGATGGCGCGTATCCCCACTTCATGTCCACCCGCAAAACGCAGGCCGGCGCCGAAGCGGTCCTCGAACTGGAAGGCCGAGCCGAGTTTGTTGTCCTCCACTTCGGTGTGGGCAAAAACCGCCACCCCAACCCCCACTTCCAGATAAGGCCTGACCGATTCCCCGGCGAATTCATACACCAGCACCGGCGAGAACGACAGGCTGTGGTTGCTTGCCGTCTTGTCACCGTCCCAGAAGGTGTAGGCCCCGTCCCAGTAGCCCGTCAAACGCCCCACTTCGCTCTGCCACCAGCTTTTGTCCCATTCAGACTGCAGCCCCAGGCGGTAAGTCATGGTCGAGTCACTGGTTTGCCCGACTGAAAACTCGATACCCGCCGCTTGTGCGCTGTAACCATGCCCCAACAATACGGCCGCAAGCGCAGCCAGACAGAACACTCGCTTCATAGGAAACATCCTTTTTATGCGAACGATTGTTTTAGGTTTGTTTGCTCAAAAGACGCAGTAATAGAAGCTTGCCCCCACGCAGAAGTTCAGCTGAATTTCAGCCTGTCTACTGATTGAAGCTTTGCACAACGCCACCGTTATGCCAGAGCAGCGGCAGGATATTTCTTAGGTGTTCGGGGCTGGCGCTGGTCCAGAACTGCGCGGGTCGGGCGGGACCGTCCGCGAGCAATTGACGCTCAGCGAGCAGGCGCTGGGTCTGCCGGGCAACGGCAGCGCCGGTGTCGATCAGGCTGATGTCGGCAGGGAGCATTTGCGCCAGGATCGGCTTGAGGAAGGGGTAATGGGTGCAGCCGAGAATAATCGTGTCGCAGCCTGCGTCCAGCAGGGGCTGCAGGTAGCTGCCCAGTAACTGGCGCAGCGTCGGGCTCTGCAAGTCACCGGCTTCGATCAACTCCACCAGGCCCGGGCACGGCTGGGTGACAACCCGCACGTCGGTGGCGAAGCGGTCGAGCAAGGCGGCGAACTTGGCGCTCTGCAAGGTTCCGGTGGTCGCCAGCACGCCGACCACACCGCTGCGGGTCGCGGCCGCTGCCGGCTTCACCGCAGGCTCCATGCCGACGATGGGCCACGACGGGTAGTCGCGACGCAAGTCCGCCACACCGGCCACGGTAGCCGTGTTGCACGCCACGACCATGGCCTTGGCGCCCTGGGCCTGGAGAAAATCGGCCATCACCGCGCAGCGTTGGCGGATAAACGCCGGGGACTTCTCGCCGTAGGGAATATTGCCGCAATCGGCCACGTACAACAGCGACTCATTGGGCAGCAGCCGGTGGATCTCCGCCAGCACCGACAACCCGCCGACGCCGGAATCGAACACGCCGATGGGCGCCTCACGCATGTTTGGCACCACAGACGCTGCAACCCGGATCACGCTTGACCCGCAGCTCCCGGAACCGCGTGCCGAGGGCATCGATCAACAACAACCGCCCCACCAGCGGCTCACCAAAGCCCACCAGCAGTTTCAACGCTTCAAGGGCTTGCAGGCTGCCGACCAGGCCCACCAGGGGACCGACCACGCCGGCTTCGCTGCAGGTCAGTTCGGCTTCGCTGCCGTGCCCGTACAGGCAGTGGTAGCAGGGGCTTTCGGCGCGACGCGGGTCGAACACCGACAACTGCCCTTCCAGGCGAATCGCCGCGCCGCTGACCAGGGGTTTGCCCGCTGCCACGCAGGCGGCGTTCACCGCTTCGCGGGTGGCAAAGTTGTCGCAACAGTCGAGTACCAGGTCGACCACCGCCACTGCCGCCGCCAACGAGTCGACATCCAGTGCGGTGCGATGGGCAACCAGCTGGATCTCGGGATTGATCGCACTCAGGCGACGGATCGCCGAATCAACCTTGCTCATGCCAACGCTGTCGGTGTCGTGGATGATCTGGCGCTGCAGGTTGGTCAAGTCGACGGTGTCGAAATCCGCCAGGTGCAATTCCCCCACGCCCGCCGCCGCCAGGTACAACGCCACCGGCGCGCCCAAGCCACCGAGGCCGACAATCAGCGCGCGGCTTTGCTTGAGTCGCAACTGGCCGTCGATGTCGACGTGTTGCAACAGAATCTGCCGGCTATAGCGCAACAGCTCCTGATCGTTCAGCACGGCAGGCGCCCCAGGCTGATGCGTTGGTGGCCGCCAAGGTCCATGCGGCTGTGGACCTCTACGAACCCCTGGGCCAGCAGCAGATCGCGTACGGCCTGCGCTTGATCGTAGCCGTGTTCGAGCATCAACCAGCCACCGGCTTCCAGGTGCTGCGGCGCCTGGGTAATGATCACCCGCAAATCATCCAGGCCGTCGGTCCCGGCCACCAGCGCACTGGCCGGTTCGAAGCGCACGTCGCCGGCAACCAGGTGCGGGTCGGCGGCGGCAATGTAGGGTGGGTTGCTGATGATCAGCGTGTAGCGATGGTCCTTGAGGGCATCGAACCAGTGACTGCTGAGCACCGTGACGTTTTGCAAATGCAGGCGCTGGCGATTGCGCTCGGCCAGGGCCACGGCTTCAAGCACGCGGTCCACCGCCGTCACCTGCCAGGCCGGACGCTCGCTGGCCAGGGCCAGGGCGATCGCTCCGCTGCCGGTGCCCAGGTCGAGCACCTTGGCCGGTGTCGACGGCAACAGTTCGAGGGCGGTTTCCACCAGCAACTCGGTGTCCGGACGTGGGATCAGCGTATGCGGTGCGACCTCCAGGTCCAGCTTCCAGAAGCCCTGTTGCCCGAGGATGTAAGCCACCGGCTCACCGCCGCGACGACGCTGCAAGTAGTCGGCGAAGGTCAGCGCGGCATCACTGGGCACGATGCGCTCGGGCCAGGTGTGCAGGAAGCTGCGGGATTTGCCTAGGGCCGCGGCCAGCAGCAACTCGGCATCCAGGCGCGCGGTAGGCGAGTCAGGCAGGTCGGCGGCGCGCAACAAACTGGCAATGATGGTCATTTATTCACCTATCGCCGCCAGTTGGTCCGCCTGATATTCGGCCAGCAGGGGCTCGATCACGGCATCAACGCCACCGGCGAGGATTTCATCGAGGGAGTACAGGGTCAGGTTGACCCGGTGGTCGGTGACCCGGCCCTGGGCGAAGTTGTAGGTGCGGATCCGCTCGGAGCGATCACCCGAGCCCACCAGCAGTTTGCGTTCGCTGGCGATGGCATTGGCCGCCGCACTGGTCTGCTGGTCGTTCAACTTGGCCGACAGCCAGGACATCGCCCGCGCTCGGTTTTTGTGCTGCGAACGTTCTTCCTGGCATTCGACCACGATGCCGGATGGCAAGTGGGTGATACGAATGGCCGAGTCGGTCTTGTTCACGTGCTGGCCGCCCGCACCGGAAGAGCGGTAGGTGTCGACCCGCAAATCCGCCGGGTTGATCTCGATCGCTTCCTGCTCGTCCGGCTCCGGCAGTACCGCCACGGTGCAGGCCGAGGTGTGGATCCGGCCCTGGGATTCGGTGGCCGGGACCCGTTGCACGCGATGCGCGCCGGATTCGAACTTCAGCTTGCCGTAGACATTGTCGCCTTCGACCCGGGCGATGACTTCTTTATAACCACCGTGTTCGCCGATGTTCTCCGACAGGATCTCGACCCGCCAGCCACGCCGCTCGGCGTAACGCGAGTACATGCGGAACAGGTCGCCGGAAAAAATCGCCGCCTCGTCGCCGCCGGTGCCGGCGCGAATCTCGAGGAACACGTTGCGCCCGTCATTCGGGTCCTTGGGCAGCAGCATGCGCTGCAGGCTGGCTTCCAGCTCGAGCAGTTGTTCCTTGGCCTCGCGGACTTCTTCCACGGCCATTTCGCGCATGTCCGGGTCGCTGTCCTTGAGCAGGGCCTGGGCCCCTTCGAGGTCGCCCTGGACCTTGAGCAACTGTTTATAGGTGGCGACAATCGGCTCGACTTCCGCGTACTCCTTGGAATAGGTGCGGAACTTGTTCTGATCGGAAATGACTTCGCCATCGCCAAGCAAGGCGGTCAGTTCCTCGAAACGGTCCTGGAGGATGTCCAGCTTATTGAGCAGTGACGCTTTCATTGCGGTTTTTTATCCGAAGAGCTATCCGACGCGCCCTCACCGAGGGCAAAGAGTTCCTGGGCCATGGCCAGCGCATCGAGGCGGCCTTCGGCAGTCAGCTTTTTCAACTGCACGCTGGGCGCGTGCAGCAGTTTGTTGGTCAGGCCACGGGCCAGTTGCACCAGCACGTCCTCGGCGCTGCTGCCATTGGCCAGCAGGCGCTGGGCCTTTTGCAATTCTTCATCACGCAGGCGTTCGCTCTGTTGACGATAGGCCTTGAGCACATCGACTGCGGCCAGTTCACGCAGGCGCACCATGAAGTCGTCGGCGCCGATTGCCACCAGTTCTTCCGCCGCCTGGGCTGCACCCTGGCGACTCTTGAGGTTCTCGGCGACCACTTCATGCAGATCGTCGACGCTGTACAGGTACACGTCGTCCAGCTCACCCACTTCCGGCTCGATATCCCGCGGTACGGCAATATCGACCATGAATATCGGTTTGTGCTTGCGCAGTTTCAAGGCGCTTTCCACGGCGCCCTTGCCCAGGATCGGCAACTGGCTGGCGGTGGAACTGATCACGATATCGCTGCGCACCAGCTCCGCCGGGATGTCCGAGAGTAGCACCGCGTGGGCGCCGAACTGTTCGGCCAACAGGCTGGCGCGCTCCAGGGTGCGGTTGGCGACCACGATGCGCTTGACCCCCAGCTCGTGCAAATGGCGGGCGACCAGGGTGATGGTCTCGCCGGCACCGATCAACAACGCCTGGCTGCGTTGCAGATCGCTGAAAATCTGTTTGGCCAGGCTGACGGCGGCAAACGCCACCGACACCGGGTTCTCGCCGATGGCCGTGTCGGTGCGCACCTGCTTGGCGGCGTTGAACGTGGCCTGGAACAGCCGCCCGAGCAATGGGCCGACGGTACCGGCCTCACGCGCCACGGCGTAGGCCGATTTCATCTGTCCGAGGATCTGCGGCTCCCCCAGGACCAGGGAATCGAGCCCGGAGGCGACCCGCATCATGTGACGAACTGCCGCATCATCTTCATGCACATAAGCACTCGCGCGCAGCTCTTCGAGGCTCAAATGGTGATAATCGGCCAGCCAGCGCAGCACGGTATCGGCACTCAGCTGATCCTGTTCTATATAGAGCTCGCTGCGATTGCAGGTGGAGAGGATCGCAGCTTCGCGGCTGTCGGTGAGTCGGCAGAGCTGCTGCAAGGCCTCAACCAGCTGCTCCGGCGTAAAGGCCACGCGCTCGCGGACGTCTACGGAAGCAGTCTTATGGTTAATACCGAGTGCAAGGAAGGCCATTCAAGATCGCTGATGATGTCGAGAAGCCGACAATTGTCCTACTTCGACAGAGCGAGAACAACCACCGTTAACTATTGTCCTACTACCCTGTGCCATTAAAGGCGCCCTGCAGGGGCGAGCTTGCTCGCGAAAAGCTCAAGGGCATCGCGCTTATCCGGGGTGTCCGCTTCATCGTTGACAGCCATCGCGAGCCAGCCGCAAGCGGGCGCCCGCCCCTGCATAAACAGATAAAGAGCGCCCCGGTTATGTTTGGCCGAAGGCTTGTGTCATGATGATCCGACCGCAGGTTAGTCGTCCTCTTCCTATATGAATAGATCTTCCGCGTTGCTCCTCGCTTTTGTCTTCCTCAGCGGCTGCCAGGCCTTGGCGCCCGTTTCGACGGACGGCACGCCGCCGGTCGCAGACAGCACAGCAGCCCCTGAAAAGCCCAAGGTTTACAGCTCCTTCAGCGAAGAGACGATCTTCAGCCTGTTGAGCGCCGAACTGGCTGGCCAGCGCAATCGTTACGACATTGCCCTGGACAACTACGTGACCCAGGCCATCAACACCCAGGACCCGGGCATTTCCGAGCGGGCCTTTCGCATTGCCGAATACCTGGGGGCTGACCAGGCTGCACTCGATAGCGCACTGATCTGGGCCAGAAATGCCCCAGAAGACCTCGAGGCACAACGCGCCGCCGCCATCCAACTGGCGCGCAGCGGCCGTTACGACGACTCGATGGTCTACATGGAGAAAGTCCTGCAGGGCCAGGGCGACACCCATTTCGACTTTCTCGCCCTGTCGGCCGCTGACACCGACCAGGACACCCGCGACGGCCTGATGAACAGTTTCGACCGTTTATTGCAGCGCCACCCGAACAACGGCCAGCTGATTTTCGGCAAGGCCCTGCTGCTGCAACAGAATGGCGACTCCCAGGGGGCGTTGAGCCTGCTGGAGAAAAACCCGCCGGAAGCCGGCGAAGTGGCGCCGATCCTGCTGCGTGCGCGCTTGCTGCAGAGCCTCAACCGGGGCGATGAAGCACTGCCGCTGCTGGAAAAAAGCATCCGCCAGTACCCGGACGACAAGCGCCTGCGCCTGACCTATGCCCGCCTGCTGGTGGAACAGGACCGCATGGATGACGCCAAGACCGAGTTTTCCAGCCTGGTCCAGCAGTACCCGGATGACGATGAACTGCGCTATTCCCTGGCTCTGGTATGCCTGGAAGCCAAGGCCTGGGAAGAGGCCAAGGGTTACCTGGAAGACCTGATTGCCCGGGACAGCCACGTCGACTCCGCGCACCTGAACCTGGGGCGCATTGCCGAAGAACGCAGCGACCCACAAGGCGCCCTGATCGAGTATGCCCAGGTCACGCCGGGCAGCGAGTACTTGCCGGCCCAACTTCGCCAGGCCGATATCCTCATGGAGAACGGCCGTAGCGTCGAAGCCCAGAACCGCCTGGCCAAGGAGCGTGACGAGCAGCCGGACTACGCGATCCAAGCTGTACCTGATCGAAGTCGAGACCCTGGCTGCCAACAAGCACGAAGACCGCGCCTGGAGCGTGCTCGATAAAGCCTTGAAGCAGTACCCGGACGACCTCAACCTGCTCTACACCCGTGCCATGCAGGCGGAAAAACGCAACGACCTGGCGCAGATGGAGCGTGACCTGCGACAAATCATCAAGCGCGATCCGGACAACGCCATGGCATTGAACGCCCTGGGTTATACCTTGTCGGACCGTACGACCCGCTACGACGAAGCCAAGACGCTGATCGAGCAGGCACACCAGTTGAGCCCGGAAGACCCGGCCGTCCTCGACAGCCTCGGCTGGGTTAATTTCCGCCTGGGCAACCTCGACGAAGCCGAGCGTTATCTGCGCCAGGCCCTGGAGCGCTTCCCCGACCAGGAAGTCGCCGCGCACCTGGGTGAAGTCCTGTGGGCCAAGGGCAAACAGCGCGAGGCCAAACAAATCTGGGCCAAGTTCCTCAAGGAACAGCCTGACAGCCCTATCCTGCGCAGCACCATCAAGCGCCTGACCGGATCCGAGACTCTTTAAAATCATGTTTTTGCGCCACATCATCGTTTTCAGCTTCATTGCCCTGCTCGCCGGCTGCGCCGGTTTTGGTGCCCGCGAATCGGTCGAGGGTCACGGCGACCCCGCGTCATGGCGCGAGCACAAACAGCAAATGACCGCCCTCGATGGCTGGCAGATCGACGGCAAGATCGGCATTCGCGCCCCGAAAGACTCGGGCAGCGGCACCCTGTTCTGGCTGCAACGCCAGGACTACTACGATATCCGCCTGTCCGGACCGCTGGGTCGTGGGGCCGCACGCCTGACCGGGCGCCCCGGCGACGTCAGCCTGGAAGTGGCCAATCAGGGCCGCTACAGCGCCGCGAGCCCGGAAACCCTGCTCGAAGAACAGATGGGCTGGAAACTGCCGGTCTCCAACCTGGCCTGGTGGGTTCGTGGACTGCCAGCCCCCAGCAGCAAGAGCCGCCTGACCCTGGATGCCGACAGTCGCCTGGCCAGCCTCGAGCAGGACGGCTGGCAGGTCCAATACAGTGCTTATACCCAGCAAAACGGGTATTGGCTGCCCGAGCGCATCAAGCTGCACGGCGCCAACCTTGATGTCACGCTGGTGATCAAGGCCTGGCAACCGCGCAAATTGGGGCAATGACATGCCTGCCGCTCGCCTGACATTGCCTTCGCCGGCAAAACTCAATTTGATGCTGCACATTCTTGGTCGCCGCGAAGACGGTTACCACGAACTGCAAACCCTGTTTCAATTTCTCGACTACGGCGATGAAATCACCTTTGCCGTACGCGATGACGGCATCATCCGGTTGCACACCGAGTTCGAAGGCGTGCCCCATGACAGCAACCTGATCGTCAAGGCCGCCAAAAAACTCCAGGCGCAATCCGGATCGACGCTGGGCATTGATATCTGGATCGACAAAGTCCTGCCCATGGGTGGCGGAATCGGTGGCGGCAGTTCGAATGCGGCCACCACCCTGCTGGGCCTCAACCACCTCTGGCAACTGGGCTGGGATGAAGATCGCCTGGCCGCACTGGGCCTGACACTCGGCGCGGACGTCCCGGTTTTTGTCCGCGGTCATGCCGCTTTTGCCGAGGGCGTGGGGGAGAAACTGACCCCCGTGGACCCCGAAGAACCCTGGTATCTCGTGCTGGTACCGCAAGTATCTGTAAGTACAGCAGAAATTTTTTCCGATCCTTTGTTGACACGTAACTCGTCTGCCATTAAAGTGCGCCCCGTTCCCAAGGGAAACAGTCGAAATGACTGCTTACCGGTAGTAGCAAGGCGTTATCCAGAGGTACGTAACGCTTTGAATTTGTTAGGTAAATTTACCGAAGCAAAACTTACCGGCACTGGAAGTTGTGTGTTTGGGGGCTTCCCAAGCAAAGCTGAAGCTGATAAAGTCTCGGCCCTTCTTACAGAGACCCTTACAGGGTTTGTAGCAAAGGGAAGCAACGTTTCGATGTTGCATCGCAAGCTGCAAAGTCTGCTTTAAAGGAACCGATTACTGGGTAATCGTTGCAACAGATACAGGGGCGTCGCCAAGCGGTAAGGCAGCAGGTTTTGATCCTGCCATGCGTTGGTTCGAATCCAGCCGCCCCTGCCATTTTCCTATACTCATCCAGGTTACCCTCAGCCTTCAGGTACTGCGCGTGTCCAAGATGATGGTCTTTACGGGGAACGCTAACCCCGATCTGGCTCGGCGTGTCGTACGTCAGCTGCATATCCCTCTCGGTGACATCTCTGTCGGTAAGTTTTCCGACGGCGAAATTACAGCCGAGATCAATGAAAATGTCCGCGGTAAAGACGTTTTCATTATTCAGCCGACTTGCGCTCCGACCAACGATAACCTGATGGAACTGGTAGTGATGGCTGATGCCTTCCGCCGCTCCTCAGCCACTCGAATCACTGCGGTGATCCCCTACTTTGGTTATGCCCGTCAGGATCGCCGTCCGCGTTCCGCACGTGTAGCTATCAGCGCGAAAGTTGTTGCTGACATGCTTACCGTAGTCGGCATCGATCGTGTTCTCACGGTTGATTTGCATGCTGACCAGATCCAGGGCTTCTTCGATATTCCGGTAGATAACATCTACGGCTCCCCTGTATTGGTGGATGACATCGAAGACCAACGCTTCGAAAACCTGATGATCGTGTCCCCGGACATTGGCGGCGTCGTGCGTGCACGTGCTGTTGCCAAATCCCTGGGCGTTGATCTCGGGATCATCGACAAGCGCCGTGAGAAAGCCAATCACTCTGAAGTGATGCATATCATCGGTGATGTCGAAGGGCGTACCTGTATCCTGGTTGACGACATGGTCGATACCGCCGGCACCCTGTGCCACGCGGCTAAAGCCTTGAAAGAGCATGGCGCTGCCAAAGTCTTTGCCTACTGCACACACCCTGTGCTGTCGGGTCGGGCCATCGAGAACATTGAAAATTCCGTGCTGGACGAGCTGGTGGTGACCAACACCATCCCGCTGTCCGCTGCAGCACAAGCCTGTGCACGTATCCGTCAACTGGATATCGCACCGGTTGTTGCCGAAGCGGTTCGCCGCATCAGCAATGAAGAATCGATCAGCGCGATGTTCCGTTAAGGGCCCTGCCCTTCGGACTTCTCGATGACGAAAAGCGCCCCGCCCCGGCATTCCTGTCGGGGCGGGGCTTTTTTGCCCATATCGCCTTTAGCGCTGGTCGCAAACGCTGGGGCGAATGTGGTTATTTTGGAGATACAACATGAACGATTTTACTCTGAATGCTGAAGCGCGTTCCGACCTGGGGAAAGGTGCGAGCCGCCGCCTGCGTCGTCTCGCAAGCCTGGTTCCAGCTGTAGTTTACGGTGGCGACAAAGCCCCTGAATCCATCAGCATGCTGGCCAAAGAAGTTGCCAAACTGCTCGAAAACGAAGCGGCTTACAGCCACATCATCGAGCTGAACGTTGGTGGCACCAAGCAAAACGTAATCATCAAAGCTCTGCAACGTCACCCGGCTAAAGGCCACGTGATGCACGCTGACTTCGTACGCGTTGTTGCTGGTCAGAAACTGACCGCTATCGTTCCTGTGCACTTCATCAACGAAGCTGCTCCAGTGAAGAAAGGCGGCGAGATCTCGCACGTTGTTGCAGAAATCGAAGTTTCCTGCCTGCCAAAAGACCTGCCTGAATTCATCGAAGTTGACCTGGCTAACGCCGAAGTCGGCTCGATCATTCACCTGTCCGACATCAGCGCTCCTAAAGGCGTTGAATTTGTTGCTCTGGCTCACGGTAACGACCTGGCTGTTGCCAACGTTCACGCTCCACGTGTTGCTCCAGAAGCTGCAGAAGACGCTGCAGAGTAAATTACTCTGTACGTCGGAGTGACCGAGTAACATCGCGGGCTGGAACGTAGCGAGAAAGCGGGCGGAACGCGGAGTTTACATCATGGTAAATGAGCACTTTTCGTCCACTTTCGCCGCACATCTCCATGGCGGCGATGTTATTAACCACTCCAAGGAAGGGCCCCTGACGTGACTGCCATCAAACTGATCGTTGGCCTGGGAAATCCAGGCGCCGAATACGAACAGACCCGGCATAACGCAGGGGCCCTTTTTGTTGAGCGCATCGCGCACGCGCAAGGCGTCAATCTTGTCGCCGATCGCAAATATTTCGGCCTGACCGGGCGCTACTCGCATCAAGGTCAGGATGTTCGTCTGCTGATTCCCACCACGTACATGAACCGCAGCGGCCAGGCCGTAGCGGCCCTTGCAGGTTTCTTCCGCATCAAGCCTGAAGAAATTCTCGTGGCGCATGACGAACTCGACCTGCCACCCGGCGTTGCCAAGCTCAAGCAGGGCGGCGGCCATGGCGGTCACAACGGGTTGCGCGACATCATCGCGCAACTGGGCAATCAGAACACGTTCTACCGCCTGCGGCTTGGCATTGGCCACCCGGGCGTTGCCAGTATGGTTTCAAATTTCGTCCTGGGTCGTGCGCCACGCGCCGAACAGGAAAAACTCGATGCCAGCATCGACTTTGCCCTCGGCGTGCTGCCGGATATCCTCGCCGGAGAATGGAACCGCGCGATGAAAAACCTGCACAGCCAGAAGGCCTGACTTTTACCCGAGGGGAAACACCATGGGATTCAATTGCGGCATCGTCGGCCTGCCTAACGTCGGCAAGTCCACCCTGTTCAACGCCCTGACCAAGTCCGGTATCGCGGCCGAGAACTTCCCCTTCTGCACCATCGAGCCGAACAGCGGTATCGTGCCGATGCCGGATCCACGCCTGGACGCCCTGGCGGCCATCGTCAATCCAAAGCGCATCCTGCCGACCACCATGGAATTCGTCGACATCGCTGGCCTGGTCGCCGGCGCCTCGAAAGGTGAAGGCCTGGGCAATAAATTCCTGGCCAACATCCGCGAAACCGATGCCATCGCCCACGTGGTCCGCTGCTTTGAAGACGACAACGTGATTCACGTCTCCAACAGCGTCGACCCGAAACGCGACATCGAGATCATCGACCTGGAACTGATCTTCGCCGACCTCGACAGCTGCGAGAAGCAACTGCAGAAAGTCGCGCGCAACGCCAAGGGTGGTGACAAGGACGCCGTGGTCCAGAAGGCTCTGCTGGAGCAACTGATCGCCCACTTCACCGAAGGCAAGCCGGCACGCAGCCTGATGAAGAACATGAGCACCGACGAAAAAGCGGTGATCAAGGGCTTCCACCTGCTGACCACCAAGCCGGTGATGTACATCGCCAACGTGGCCGAAGACGGCTTCGAGAACAACCCGCTGCTCGACGTGGTGATGGCCATCGCCGAAGAAGAAGGCGCCATGGTTGTCCCGGTGTGCAACAAGATCGAAGCGGAAATCGCCGAGCTCGATGACGGCGAAGAGAAAGACATGTTCCTCGAGGCCCTGGGCCTGGAAGAGCCGGGCTTGAACCGCGTGATCCGTGCGGGCTACGAAATGCTGCACCTGCAGACCTACTTCACCGCCGGTGTTGAAGAAGTCCGCGCCTGGACCGTACGCGTCGGCGCCACCGCCCCGCAAGCGGCCGGCGTGATCCACACCGACTTCGAAAAAGGCTTTATCCGCGCCGAAGTGATCGCCTACAACGACTTCATCCAGTTCAAGGGTGAGGCCGGTGCCAAGGAAGCCGGTAAATGGCGCCTGGAAGGCAAGGACTACATCGTCAAAGACGGCGACGTGATGCACTTCCGCTTCAACGTGTAAGCCACACGCCGAAAAAAAGCCGCGTTTGATACGCGGCTTTTTTGTGCCTGCGATCTTTAAGGCGTCAGGTCTTTTTGGTGCGCGGCAGGAAGATCGCCAGCACACCAAGCAACGGCAGGAACGAGCACAGGAAATACACGTACTCGATGCCGTGGATGTCCGCCAGGAAACCCAGCAGCGCCGCCCCCACTCCGCCAAATCCGAACATCAGGCCGAAGAACACCCCAGCGATCATCCCGACATTGCCCGGCACCAGTTCCTGCGCATAGACCACGATGGCGGAGAAGGCCGAGGCCAGGATGAAGCCGATCACCACGCTCAGGACGCTGGTCCAGAACAGGTCGACATGAGGCAGCAGCAAGGTGAACGGCGCCACCCCCAGGATCGAGAACCAGATCACTGCCTTACGGCCGATCTTGTCGCCGATCGGCCCGCCGAAAAAGGTCCCCGCCGCCACCGCCCCCAGGAACAGGAACAGGTGCAACTGGGAGCTGGCCACCGACAGGTCGAACTTCTCGATCAGGTAGAACGTGAAGTAGCTGGTCAGGCTGGACATGTAGAAGTACTTGGAGAACACCAGCAGGCCAAGCACCACCAACGCACTCAGCACCCTGCCCTTCGACAGCCCGTGAGTCGCCGCCTGGCCCTGCTTGAGCTTGAACAGGCTCAAGTGGTTGGCGTACCAGCGGCTGATGCGGTACAGCACCAGCAGGGCGAACACAGCGAACAGGCCGAACCAGGCCACATTGCCCTGGCCGAACGGAATGATGATCGCCGCCGCCAGCAAGGGGCCGAATGCCGAGCCGGCGTTACCACCCACCTGGAAGGTCGACTGCGCCAGGCCAAAACGTCCACCGGATGCCAGACGTGCCACCCGCGAGGCTTCCGGGTGAAAGGTCGAGGAGCCGATGCCGATCAACCCTGCCGCCAGCAGGATCAAGGGAAAGCTGCCGACCTGGGACATCATCAGAATGCCGATCAGGGTGCAGATCATGCCCATCGGCAGCAGATAAGGCTTGGGGTGACGGTCGGTGTAGTAGCCGACCCAAGGCTGGAGCAGCGAGGCCGTGAGCTGGAAGGTCAAGGTGATCAGGCCGACTTGAGTGAACGTCAGGCCGTAGCTGTCCTTGAGCATCGGATAGATCGACGGCAGCACCGCCTGGATCAGGTCGTTGATCAAATGCGCCAGCGCCACCGCGCCGATGATGCGCATGACCAAGGGGCTACTTTGCGAGCTCGCGGGTGTCGCGCAAGCGGACACTTGAGGGGTACTGGTTGCCATGAAAGTTTCCAAACAGCAGAGGGGTGCGCACGTGCAGGTGCGCCAATGTGCCATTTTTCACTGCGGCAACGCCATCCCCTTAGCCTGCTAACGACTTTAAATAATCCATCGGTGGGATGATTTGCCCGGGAGCAAAGCAGAAAAACCGGGGTTTTTCCGCAGTCTGAGGATAAGCAGTTGAAAGCGTAGAGAAATATTTTAGATTTATGCTTGACACATCGTCGTTTCAAGCCAATAATGCGCGCCACTTGGCTACATAGCTCAGTTGGTTAGAGCATAGCATTCATAATGCTGGGGTCCGGGGTTCAAGTCCCTGTGTAGCCACCAAGTACTAAAAACGGCTTACCGCAAGGTAGGCCGTTTTTTTATGCCTGGAGAAAAGTGCCGCCCGCTCACACCCGCCCCAACGTTGCAGCCGGTCTCTGCCGCCGATACAGTCGCCCCCTCTATTTCCCCATGGACGGAGTGCCCTCGTGTTCCCAGCCTTCCCTACACGCCGCTTGCGCCTCGGCGCCCTGTCGCTGCTCGCCACCGCGCTGACCCTCGCCGCCTGTAGCGCGCCACCCGCCTCGACCGCCGTCAGCGCCCTGCCCGCAGCGCCGGAAATGGCCTCGGGCTTTCGCACCGACCTGAGCACCCAGTACGCCAGCAAGCACATGGCGGCAGCGGCCAATCCGCTGGCCGCTGCCGCCGGGCGGGAGATGCTGCGCCAAGGTGGCTCAGCCATCGACGCCGCCATCGCCATGCAGGCGGTGTTGACCCTGGTAGAACCCCAGTCTTCGGGAATTGGCGGTGGCGCCATGATCGTGCTGTGGGACGGCAAGGCCGTGCGCACCTACGATGGCCGCGAAACCGCACCGGCGGGCGCCACCGAACGGCTGTTCCTGCAGGCCGATGGCAAGCCGATGCTGTTCCCGCAGGCACAGATCGGTGGCCGTTCGGTCGGCACGCCGGGGGTCTTGCGCGCACTGGAGATGGCGCATCGCGAACACGGGCGCCTGCCGTGGGCCAGGCTGTTTCAGCCGGCCATCGAATTGGCACAGAACGGCTTTGCGATCTCGCCACGCCTGCACACGATGATTGCCTCTGACCCTTTCCTGCCGCGCTCTCCCGACATGGCGGCGTATTTCCTCAACCGCGATGGCAGCCCGAAAGCCGTCGGCACCCTGCTGCAAAACCCGGCCCTGGCCAAGGTCCTGGAACGCATTGCCAAGGAAGGTCCGGACGCCCTGTATCAGGGGCCGATTGCCCAGGAGATCGTGGCCAAGGTCCAGGGCCACGCCAACCCCGGCAGCCTGTCGCTCAACGACCTCAAGGGCTACCGGGCCAAGGAACGTGCTGCACTGTGCAGCGACTACAAGCGCTGGCAAGTCTGCGGCATGCCGCCACCCTCGTCCGGCGGGGTTGCCGTGGCACAGATCCTCGGCACCTTGCAGGCCCTGGAAGGCCGCGACAGCCGTTTTGCCCTGGCACCCCTCGCACCTCGCAAGAGCGACCGTCCGGCCGGCCTTGAGCCGGCTCCTGAGGCCGTGCACCTGATTGCCGAAGCCGAGCGCCTGGCCTACGCCGACCGCGCACTGTACGTCGCCGACCCGGACTTCGTGCCGGTGCCCGTGGCGGGCCTGCTCTCCCCTGCTTACCTGAGCACTCGCGCCGCCTTGATCGGTGAGCGCAGCATGGGCACTGCCAAGCCCGGCACACCGGCGGGCATCCAAGTGGCCTACGCGGCGGATCGCTCGCCCCTGCGCATCTCGACCTCCCAGGTGGTGGCCGTCGACGACGTGGGGGGGCGGTGTCGATGACCACTACCGTGGAAGCCGCGTTCGGTTCGCACCTTATGGTGCAGGGCTTCATGCTCAACAATCAGATGACCGACTTCTCGTTCATCGCCGAAGAACATGGCCAGCCGGTGGCCAACCGCGTCGAGCCCGGCAAACGCCCGCGTTCATCCATGGCGCCGACGCTGATCTTCGACCGCCAGAGCGGCGAACTGCTGGCCACGGTCGGCTCCCCCGGCGGCTCGCAAATCATCGAATACGTCACCAAGTCGGTGGTCGGCATGCTCGACTGGCAACTCGACCCTCAAGCCGCCATCAGCCTGCCCAACTTCGGCAGCCGCAACGGCCCCACCGAACTGGAGCGCGGTCAGTTCAGCCCGGCGCTGATCCAGGCGCTCAAGGACAAAGGGCATACGGTGAACGAGATCGACATGACCAGCGGCACCCAGGCCATCGTTCGCGTACGCGACGCGCAGGGCCAGGCGGCCTGGGCCGGTGGCGCCGATCCACGGCGTGAAGGTGCAGCGCTGGGGGATTGATCGGGAAACCGGACAGGAACCGCACTGTGCGGCAGTGGCGAGCAGGGTTGATCGCCACTGCCCGCCGTCTACGCCGCGATTCGCAAATGCACCAGGGCCAGCCGGCGGCCCTGTGGGTCCTGGCGCTCTTCAATGGCAAACGGGGTAAACCCCAGCTTGGGGTAGAGCAACAGCCCGGCCACGTTGGTATTGAAGCACGACAACGTCACCTCCCGGGCCTGGTGCCGGGTGCGGGCAATCGTGATCATCTGCTCGATCAGTTGCGCGCCGATGCCCTTGCCCCGCACTTCAGGATCGACGATCACGTTACCGATGGTGCAGGTGCCCGCCTCTGCCCATTGATAGAAGTTGGCAAAGCCTGCAACCACACCGTCCAGTCTCGATCACGGTGGAGTCCGAACGTTTGTCGATCGAGCCCTGCAATTGGTCGTCGGTCAGCGGCCAGGTCGCGGCCGGAAAAAAGAAAAACTGTTCTTCCTGGTTGCGGGCAAAACCACAGATCCGCGGAACATCCCGGGCTTCTACCGCTCTGAAAGTGATGGTCATGGGTGGGTCTCCTTGTCCCTTTTTTAACGATTGGCAACCCGATGGGCGCCAAACAATAGCGAGCAACTGCCAGCCACCGGTGTGATCGCTGGAACAGCGTTTTTACTCGACCTTGAGCCCATCAGGCAAACGGTTATCCGGCTGACAGCCCACCCGCCGCTGAGATACCGTGGGAACCCGTGCCAATCCCATGATGAAGACTGCCCATGAACACGCCAAGACGCCTCACCGACTGGTTCCATCGCGCCCCCCAAAGCGGCGGGCTGGAGCGTATCGAGGCGTATTTTTCCGGGCACGGGTATGACCTTCACCGGCACGACACCTACGCCATCGGCCATACCCTGGCCGGGGTCCAGAGTTTTCAGTATCGCGGTGGTTGGCGCCACAGCCTGCCCGGCAGCACCATGGTGCTGCACCCGGATGAAGCCCACGATGGCGAGGCCGGCACCGAGGAAGGCTTCAAGTACCGGATGCTCTACGTCGAACCGGCGTTGATCCAGCAGATGCTCGGCGGCCAGCCACTGCCATTCATCAAGACCGGGATCAGCAACGATCCGCGCCTGTTCGCCGCCACCGGGGCGCTGCTGCAAAGCCTTGATCGCCCGCTCGATGCGCTGGAGCAGCAGGACGCCCTGTATGACCTGGCCCAAGCCCTGCACGTCGTCTCCGGCGCCCCTGCGCGGCGTCAGCGCTTCGATTATGTGGCGGCGGAGCGCGCGCGCGCGTTCATGCACAGCGCCCTCGATCAGCCGGTCACCCTCGAGCAACTCGCCGAACACAGCGGGCGCGACCGCTGGAGCCTGTCACGGGACTTTCGCTTGCTGTTTGGCACCAGCCCCTACCGTTACCTGACCATGCGTCGCCTGGACCTGGTGCGGGCGTTGCTGATGCAAGGCGAGTCGCTGAGCAACGCCGCGCTGATCGCCGGCTTCAGCGACCAAAGCCACATGACTCGACAATTCGGCAAGACCTACGGCCTGTCACCCGCACGCTGGATGAACATGCACCGCGCCTGAGGGCCGCACAATCGTGCAAGAGTCTGACGCCCGTCCTGGCTAACCTGGGTCGGCCATCAACTTTCAGGAGCCGCGCCATGCCGTCCTATCAAAGCCTCAACCTCGCCAACAAACTGCAACTGATCAACGAGCACTGGTCGCCGCGGGTGATTGCCGAGATGAACGACTACCAGTTCAAAGTGGTGAAACTGCTGGGGGACTTCATCTGGCATGATCACCAGGACACCGACGAAACCTTCATCGTCCTCGACGGCCAGTTGCGCATCGACTTTCGCGATGGCCAGGTACTGGTGCGCCAAGGCGAAATGTACGTGGTGCCCAAGGGCGTCGAGCACAAGCCGTATGCCGAGCAGGAAGTCAGCCTGATGCTGATCGAACCTCGCGGCGTGCTCAATACCGGCGACGCCGGGGGTTCACGCACCGCGCAGAATGATCAGTGGATCTGAAGCGCGACGCCCAGGCGGCTGAATAAGGAGATTCAATGCACGCCTTCCCCCTCCTCGACACCCAGCGCTTGCACCTGCGTGAGATCCAGATGGACGACGCGCCGCAATTGCTGGCGATTCATGGCGACGCCCAGGCCATGAAATGGTCCGGCAGGCACTGCGATTGGCTGATGCTGTCACACTTGCGCAGCGATCGCGCAAGCCCTCAAGTGGCGAGCTGATTGGCGAACTGCCCGACCGCGCTGACCACTTTCTGCGCGCCGTCCTGGATCTCGACAATCACCGTTCCCGCCTCGGCCGCCAACGCCAGACCTTGCTCGGCCTGGAGTTTGCCGTCGGTCATCAGCACCACCGCATCGCGCACCATGTCCTGGTTCTGACGCACCACCCCGACGATTTCATCGGTGGCTTTACTGGTCCGCGAAGCCAACTGCCGGACTTCGTCCGCGACGACGGCAAACCCCCGGCCCTGCTCGCCGGCGCGGGCCGCTTCAATGGCCGCGTTAAGCGCCAGCAGGTTGGTCTGCTCGGCAATGCCGCTGATGGTCTTGACGATGCTGCCGATCACCAGTGACTGCTCGTTCAGGGCCTCGATCCCTTCACCGGCCTGTTGCATATGGCGGGCCAGTTCGCGCATCACATCGACCGCCTGGGTCACCACCGCCGTGCCGCGCTGTGCGCTGCTGTCGGTCTGCAATGAGGTGGTGTACGCAATGTTTGCCGCCTCGGCGACCGCCTGCTCCTGATTGACCTGGTCGGTGATGATCGTCGCGAACTTGACGATTTTGTACAGATTTTCGTTGGCATCGCGCACCGGGTTGTAGGACGCCTCCAGCCAGACGACCCGACCGTGACCGTCGATCCGCTTGAAGCGGTCGGCGACGAACTCACCGGCGTTCAAGCGCTGCCAGAACGCGTGGTAGCCAGCACTCTGGTATTCCTGCGGTTCACAAAACAGGCGATGGTGCTGCCCCTTGATTTGCGCCAGGGTGTAGCCCATGCCGCTGAGGAACCGCTCGTTGGCCATCAACACATGGCCCCCCAGGTCGAACTCGATCACTGCGGTGGAGCGCACCAGCGCGCCGATCAGATTCTCGTGCTCGCGGGAGTTTTCGATGGTGCGGGTCAGGTCGCTGGCGTAAATCGAGACGTGCTTGACCCGCCCGTCCGGTCCACGCACCGGCTGGGAGATCGAGCGCAACCAGGCTTCTTCCCCGTTGCCGCGCAGCAAGCGCAGCGCACCGGCGAAGTGCTCGCCACGGGTCAAGGCATGGCGAAAGCGCAGGTGGAACTCGTCAGTCTTGACGTGCGGCGGGACGATGTCGTCGATCGGCCGGCCAATCAGTTCGTTGCCCTTGTAGCCCATTTGCTCGGCAAAATTGTGGTTGATCGCTTGCACGCGCCCATCCGGGTGCAGCGTGAGCACCAGCATCTCGCTGTCCAGACTTTCCTTCACTTGTTGAAGGCTGGAGAGTTCCTCGCGAAGAGCCGACAGCTCCTGCTTCAAGCGTTTGTTGAACATGGGGGGACACCAATGGGCCGGGGTGAGTGCATCGTTGTGCCTAGCCATCGGCCTTGTGCGAGGTTTCTGAAGAGCCCGGCCGGCTTGTTCGACAAAAATACTCGACGATTGCGCCACGCCTCTGTTTGGGGCTGCCAGCAACCCGCTATAGTCGGCGCACCCCACACACAGGAGACGCCCGACATGGATCAATCACGCAAAGCGCTGTTCGAGGGTATCGCCCAGGCGCTGGGTCATCGTTTCGACGGTGAAATGCGCATTGGCGGCAACTACGTGCCGACGGTGCAACATGGCGATGAGGTGTACATCAGCGGGCAGATTCCGCGCATCGACAATACGGTGATGGTGGTGGGCCGCGTGGGCGCCGAGGTGTCGCTGGAGCAAGGCCGGTTGGCCGCGAAGATTTGCACGATGCGCGCCCTGGCCATCCTCACGCAGCAACTGGGCGACCTGGAGCGGATCCACAAGGTCTTGCGCATCAATGTCTACGTGCGCAGCGCCGAAGACTTCACCCAGCAAAGTGAAGTGGCGGACGGCGCCTCGGAGGTGCTGTACGGGATTTTCGCCGAGGCCGGCGTGCATACACGCACCTCGGTGGGGGTGTACCAGCTCCCCAAGGGCGCCGCGGTCGAAGTCGACATGATCGTCGCGCTCAAACCGCTGGTGGCGCCGCTGGATGAAGACTCGATCAGCGATTGACCACCCTCAGGGGCAGCAGGTCGCGCCAGCCGGCTGGGCGACCTGGGGCAGGCGCGAGCCGAAATACAGTGCCGCACCGATACCCACGGCGCCCATCACGGCACAGAAGATCACGCAGATCCATGGGCTCCACGGCATCAGACCGATCAGCAACAGCGGTGTGATGCTGGCCCAGATCGCGTAGGCAATGTTGTAGGTGAAGGAGATCCCCGAGACGCGAATCCGTGCCGGGAACAGGTTGACCATCACCGACGGCACCGCGCCCACCACCCCACAACCGAGACCGGCAATCGCATAGGCCAGGCCGATCCACTGCGCTCCGCCAATCAGGCTGCTGTAGAGCACGCCGATGCCCAGGGGCAACAGCAGGCTATAGAGCATCACCGTACGCCAGGCACCGATCCGATCGACGATCAGGCCGGCGATCACGCAGCCGATGTTCAGGAATACGATGCCCAGGCTGCTCAGCGCAAAGGTGTGGCTGGCGGTCATGCCGAAGGTTTTCTGCATCATGGTCGGGGTGATGACCACGAAGGTGACCACCGCCGAGGTCAGTACGCAGGTGAGGATCACCGCCGGCAACATCGCCAGACGGTGCTCACGCAGCACCGTGCGCAACGGCAGCTCGACGTGCAGTTCACGGCTGGCCTGCATCGCCATGAACACCGGGGTCTCGTTGAGCCAGCGGCGCAACCACACGCCAAGCACGCCGAACACCCCGCCCAGCAGGAACGGATAACGCCAGGCGTAATCGAGGATTTCCGCTGGGGTGAAGGCCTGTGCCAGCAAGGTCGCCGTCAAGGCGCCGATCAGGTAACCAAACGTCAGCCCGGCCTGCAGGAATCCAAGGGCATACCCGCGGTGGCCGGCGGGCGCATGTTCGGCGACAAACACCCAGGCACTCGGCACTTCCCCGCCGACGGCGGCGCCCTGGAACACCCGCAGCACCAGCAGCAGCAACGGCGCGAAATAGCCGATCTGGGCGTAGGTCGGCATGATCCCGATCAGCAGGCACGGCAGCGCCATCATCAGGATGCTCAAGCTGAAGACCTTCTTGCGCCCCAGCCGGTCGGCAAAGTGCGCCATCAGGATGCCACCCAGCGGCCGCGCCAGGTACCCGGTGACAAAGATCCCGAAGCTCTGCAGCAGACGCAGCCATTCGGGCATTTCCGGCGGAAAAAACAGTTGGCTGAGGGTCAGGGCGAAAAACACGAAAATGATGAAGTCGTAGATTTCCAGCGCCCCGCCCAGTGCCGCCAGGCCCAGGGTCTTGTAATCAGACCGGGAGAACGGGACGGGACGAGGGTCGGCAATGGCAGTCATAAACGGGCTCGAAAAATAGGCAAAAAATCACGGCGCCCATGGTCTACGCAAAAACGCTCCCGGACAACCCGTTACACCATAGTCCCAAGCTCATAAAACACCACTGGCGAAATGATTTCGGCGCCACTGTAAGTCATGGCTTACAGCATAAATGGCCACCCTCCCCTGTCAGGGCTGACAGTAGACGGTCTGTGTCATTTGCGAGACGCTTGAACACTACTCAAGCGCTGCAGGGCTGACAGGATGCCCCGTCTGCGGCTGTCGCAGGCTTGAACCAGGCAGGGATGTCTATGAAACCCCAGGTCAATGCCCAGTCTTTATTGAACGGATGCCTCTACCCCTTTGAGGGGCTCAGCCCCGAGCAGGGCTACCCCTCCATGGCCGACTTCATTGTGGAGTCCGGCCACAGCGCGAAAGGCCGGGGAGTCATGGCCCTGCGTCACTTTCAGCGGATTACCCGGATGTGCCGGGTATCCGGACAGTTGGTCCACGCCCCCCAGTTGCACAGCGTCCAGTTGGCAGCGGGCATTCACGTCTACGACCCTTACTTCTGCGGACGACTGCGCCACTCCTGCGACCCCAACGTCTTCCTCGACATGAGCGAGCTCTGGCTATGGGCGCTACAGGACATTACGCCGGGCAGCCCACTGTGCATGGACTATGTCAGCACCGAAGCCAGCTTGTTGCGCCAGTTTGCCTGTGAATGCGGCTCGCCCCGATGCCGTGGCTGGATCACCGGTTACGATGAACAGCCCAGCACCGAGGGGTGGCTTTTCCTGCAGCGATGGCATCGCCATGGCCTCTGCTGAACGCCCGCCTGGGGTGTGCTAGAGGGCACCCACCGGGCGCAAGCGATACTGCGGCGGCAGTTGCTCGAAACCACTGATGGTGGCGTTCAGGCTCTTCCAGCGGCCATCCTTGATGCCATAGATGCAGCCGTGGATCGACAGGCTCTGCCCGCGATGCCAGGCATTTTGCACGATGCTGGTATGGCCGACGTTGGCCACTTGCTGGATCACGTTCAGCTCGCAGAGACGGTCGACCCGCTCTTCTTCAGTCGGCAATTGGGCCAACGCTTCGCGGTGCTCGTAGTAGAGGTCGCGGATCGAGCGCAGCCAACCGTCGATCAGCCCCAACTGACGGTCCTGCATCGACGCCCGCACCCCGCCACAGCCGTAATGGCCGGTGACCAGGATGTGTTTGACCTTGAGCACATCGACTGCGTACTGGATCACCGACAGGCAGTTGAGGTCGGTGTGCAGCACGACGTTGGCCACATTACGGTGCACGAACAGGTCGCCGGGCAGCATGCCGACGATCTCGTTGGCCGGCACGCGCGCATCGGAGCAGCCGATCCACAGGTATTCAGGCGTCTGCTGGCGGGCCAGTTTGGCGAAGAAGTCAGGATCTTCCTGCTTGATCGCATCAGCCCAGCGCTCGTTGTTATCAATCAGATCTTGTAATTCGTTCATGTTCTGAAGCCTCAAGAATGATGCGCTGGTTTGACACCCCAGCGTGCGTCGGGGTCACGCCGTTATTAGGGCAAATGGCTTGGAATCTTCAAGGGTAGCGCCTGTCCACCCTATAAGCCCCCACATTATGAGGATTTGCCATGACTGATTCACGACGTCCGTATGGCGCGGTACAACCCGAGCCTATCGACGACAACGAAGACCGCATGGGCTCGATGCGTGAACTGGACTTCGATGAGGAGCCCTCCAACGCCATCCTGCGCGATGAATTGCCCGAACACCTGCGCAGGCCGACCGCCCCGCGCCAGCCTGCAGCTGAAGCAGGTCTGCACGAGACCACGACCGATGACGACGAATCCACCGATGATGACCTGACCCCAGGCAACCTGATTCGTGAAGACGGCGCACGGGACGCCCAGGACGTCGGCGAAGGCAATCAGGCCGATTGGGACTTGAGCATCGTAGATGAGGACGAGATTGGCGGCGGCAATGGCCTGGATGAAGCGGGAGCTGGCGCGGCGCGATCCGGTCGACGGCAATCGCTAGTACGCCTTCGCGGGCAAGCGTCAGGCTTGCCCGCACAGTTCAAAGGGCTCAGTCGACCAGGGTACAGGCCATGACCACGGCGTCTTCACGCCCACCGACCGCTGGGTAGTAATCGCGGCGCCGTCCCACTTCGTTGAAGCCGTAACGTTCATACAGGCGGAAAGCCGCGCGGTTGCTGTCGCGCACTTCGAGGAAGCATTCACGTGCTTGTGCCTTGTAGGCAATCGACATCAGGTGCTCGAGCAAGGTCAGGCCCAGGCCGCGTCCCTGGTTTTCCGGCTTGACCGTGATATTGAGCAGGTGCGCTTCATCGAGGATGATCTGCACCACCCCGTGGCCCACCTGCTGCTGCCCCTCGAACATCAGCCAGATCTGGTACTTGCCCAGGCCATCGAGAAAGATCCCACGGGTCCAGGGATGGCTGAACGCCGCGTATTCGATTTTCAGTACGGCGTCCAGGTCGGCTTCGGTCATCGGGCGGAACGATACAGCGTCACTCATTTGATTCTTTCCAGCGCGCCATCAGCCGACGCATGGCTTGCCAGACATCAGCCTTACGCTGTGGCTCTTCCATTAATAATTCCAGGCCAGGCAGCGCCCAGACCGACCCCAGGCCTTCGACCTGAAGTTCGCGATTGTACGCCTGTGCATCCGCCTCGCCGGCGAAACGCACGGCCGGCAGGCCGATCAGCCACAGGCAGACGCAAGGTTCGTCTTCCAGGCGCGCCGAAACAAAGCCCTGGACGAAGTCCCGCGCCGCTTCCGGCCCCTGGTCCATGGTGCCCCGTGTCAACAGCGGCCAACGCACCGGCTCACCGACGATCTGTGGACTGTCCGGCAGGCCGGCGGCGCGCAACATGTCCTTGAGCAGCAGGTAGGCCGGGTCACGCGTCTGGAACGTATCGCCTGTGGGTAACTCCACCAGCAGCAGGCAACGGCCGGCGCGCAACAATTGCAGGGCAAACCGCGGTGGCGGCACGACCGGGGCCTTGGCCACGGTGGGGGCGGCCTCTTCCTCGACCTTGGCGTGGGTCCGGGTACTGGCCAGCGACGGGCGCGGCACTTCGATCCTCGGGCGCGCCGCGGGGGCGGTGATCGGCTCGACCGCGACGGCGGCCTTGGCCACCGGCACAGGCGCAGCGCCCGGCTCTGGGGGCTCGACGAGCAACGGCTCGACCCACTCCAGCAACTCGGGCCGCGAAGGGGCGGCAAAGGGCAATTCTGTACGCGGCAGCCAGTTGACCACCTGCATGGCAGTCAAATAAGCGCGGCGACGGGACTCGATTAGCAAAGGTCGGCCACTTGTGGATAACTTAAAGTGCAGGGATTCTACCGCCCTTCGCCGAAGATCGCCCGCAGTAGAGCAGAGAAAAACGACAGTCCGTCCCGTCGATCTGCCGAGGGGGATTCCCATTGCCTGCGATGCAGTACAATCGCTGCTTTTAATCGCCAACCAGCCGGCCAATCCAATGATCGAACCCAAGCGCGTCTTGCGCGCCCTCGCCGAACACTGGGCACTTCTGGAGCCACTGTGTGAGCATTTCGACCAAGGCACTCTGAGCCTCAACGAACTGCGCACGCAATTGGCCGCCCAGCAACTGGACAGCACGCCACAGGACATCACCAGCCTGCTGGATGTGTGGATCCGCCTCGACATTCTGGTTCCGGTGGCAAAAAGCCCGAACCGCTTTGAACTGAACGCGCAGATCCACGATTTCCTGGCCTACCTGCGCCGCGAGCACCGCTTGGGCCTGTGCCTGGAAATCGAAGCCTACTTGCGGCACCTGGAGCGGCTGGCCGGCTACATCCAAGACGCGTTCGACATTCGCGATGGCAACGACCTGGCGCGCCAGTTGCGCTTGCTCGACATGCGCGTACGCGATGTGTTGAAAAAACTCGCCAACGACGAACAGGCCCTGGTGGCCGTCGCCGAGCGGGCCAAGACCAGCGACCGGCAGATTCCCTTGCGCCAGCGTTATGCCGAAGTACTGGCGACCTGGGACGAGTATGTCGAGCCGATGATCCAGTTGGTCAACGCCGACGGCGCCTTCGAACAAGGCGTGCGCAAGGTCGAGAACGTCCTGCTCAAGATGCTCACCGAGCAGCAGCGCCTGGGCCATCTGGTCGACGACGACATGCTCCTGCGCACCCACGCGCGCATCCTTGAAATGCAGACCAGCGCCCAACTGACCCTGCGCCACGCCCGCGAGTTGTTGCTGCCGCTGCGCGAAGAAGCCCGCCGGCACAACGCCGTGACCCGTGGCGCGGCACTGGCCCTGTCGATGATCCGGCGCAAGGGCATCGACGCGGTGCCACAAGCGGCGATGCCGATGTTCACTCGCCCGCAAAGCACCTTCCTTGGCAGTGCCAGCCAGGTGGAAGCCTATGTCTACGCCCTGGCGCGTTTCGAGCCAAAGCCTGCGCGTTTCCCCAAGGCCCACAAAGTCCAGACCGGCGAAGCCCCGCGTGCACCACGTACGGTCCGGGAAATGCTCGAGCGCTGCGAAGACGCCCTGCCGATGCCAGACTTGATGACCTGGCTGTTGGAGCAGGAACCCGATGGCGCAACCGACGAGCTGCTGTATTGGTTCTCGCGCCTGTCGCGGGATAAACGCTTCAAGCGCGAGCGCCTGGAACGCCGCGATTACCACACTCACGAGCATCAGGTCAGCCTGCGCTCCTTCGCCCTGCTCTCGGCAGGCTCTGACGCCAGCGAGAATTCTGCGAGCACTTCCCATGCATCTTGATCTATCCGAACTGTCTCAGCTGGCGCCGATCTTTCGCGAGCTGTTCAAGGGTTATCACGTCAGCCGTCGCGATCCTGAGCTGTACGCGCAGCTGTCGAACTTTCAGGACCAGTACCGCACCTTGTTCCGCGCCCTGGGTTTTGAACTGGTGTGCGATACCCGGGGCTTCTACTACTTTGTGCCGGACCTCGCCGCCGCTGCCGTGAACAAGACGGCCCAGCGCCTGGCGTTGTTCACCTTCATCCTGGTCGAACACCTGGCCGACCAGGGCCGCGATCCGATCGCCGTGCTCGACGGCGGTAGCCTGGGCCGCGATGAACTGCCGTCGTTGCTGGAAAAATACCGCGACCTGTTCATCCAGGCCGAAGTGCAGACCGTGGAAGAACTCGAAGAAAAGATCATGCGGCGCATGACCCAGCTCGGTTTTGCCGGGGAAGAGAACGGCATCTACCGTTTCCTGCCACCGATGCACCGCTTCCTCGACGTGTGCCTGTCGGTGCAGCAGGACCGCGACCTGGCCGCCAGCCTGCACAGCGTGCTGCCATTGCCGGCGCCGGTGCTGATTGACGACGACAGCGACGAAAAATTGCTGCAGACCGATGATCCGCTGGACCTCAGCGACTTCGCCGAAGACAGTGAAGAAGATGCCTTGGCCCGTGCCATTGCCGAAGAACAGGAGCTCGACGCATGAGCAAGGAACGCTACGGCATTCGCCGCTTTGCCCTTCTGAATACCGCAGGTTACAGCCTCGGCCTGTTCCCGCTGGAAGAGCCGCTGTCGGTCTATGGGGCGAACAACCTGGGCAAGTCCGCCTCGATCAACGCCCTGCAGTTCCCGATCCTGGCGCGCATGTCGGACATGAGTTTCGGCAAGTACAGCCTGGAACAATCGCGGCGTTTCTACTTCGCCTCCGACACCAGCTACATCCTGGTGGAGGTCTCGCTGCCCCACGGTCCGCATGTGATCGGCGTGGTCGGTCGTGGGCCGGGCGGCGGTTTTGGCCACCAGTTCTTCGCTTACGCCGGCAAGCTGGACCTGGCCCACTACCAGAAAAACGACACGTGCCTGCGCCAGAAAGAATTGTTCAGCAACCTGGAGCGCGAAGGCCTCAAGGCCTACGAGCTGAAACCGGATGAACTGCGGCGCCTGCTGGTAGGCGGTCACACGTCGATCCCGCTGGACCTGACCCTGATTCCGCTGCGCTCCACCAGTGAGCAGAGCCTGAAGACTTTCCGGGCGCTGTTCATCAACCTGCTGCACATGCGGGAAATCACCGCGGCCAAGCTCAAGCAACTGTTCCTCGATGCCTTCGAGCACAGCCTGCGCTCCGGCAGCGTCGATTACATCGCGGCGTGTGAAGAAGCCTTCCGCGATGTACGCCGCATGGAGCAGGACTACAACTCACTGGTTACCGCCGGCCCCTTGGTCGAAGCCCTGTCGGCAGGCGTAACCCAGCGCAATATTTTGCGCGGCAAGTTGCACCGCATCTCGCCGCTGCTCGATTCCCTGCTGGGCACCTGGTCGGACTACGCCAGTGCGCGCAAGGAAGAACTGACGATCCAGGCCGAGCACTACCGCAACGAGCAGGACGCCCTGCAAAACGATCAGCGTGGCGGCACGCAGGAGCTGATGCGCCTGGAACGCGAGATCACCGGCATCCAGCGCTGGCTCGGCGAGTTGTCGGTGCTCAAGCATCGTTTCGCGTTGGTTGAAGACGTCAAAGTCCTGGAGCAGCAACTGCTGGCAGCCAAGGATGCCCACGATGAACTGGCCGGCGCCCTGGCCCAGTCCCGGCAGTTCAGCGCCGAAGACCTGGAAGAGCGCCTGCGGGACCTGGAAAAGCGCCTGAAGTCGGTCAAGCAGCAACTCGATCACGCCGACAACAACAGCTATGCGCGCCTGCGCGAAGAGTTTTCGCAACAGGACGTCGAACGCCTGATGCGCCTGTTCAACAGCGCGCTGTTCAGCCTGCCGTTGGGTGAGCACGGTATTACGCTGGACGAGGACGGTCAGTGGGTCAAATCCCTGGAGCTGATTCTCGACGGCTTCAAGGGTGAGCGTTTCGACGTGCCGGGGCTGTCCATCGACATTTCCCACATCGAACCGCCCGCCCTGCAAGCCTTGGCTGACCGCGCCGCATTGCGCGACCAGAAAGAGCGCCTGGACAAAGAACTCAAGCAACTGAAAACCCAGCAGGCCGTCGCCGCGGACCGCGCTGCCAGCAAGACCCAGACTGAAGCGTTGTACCAGCAGGTGCTGGACGCGCAAAAAGCCCTGGAGGACTTCCGTCGCGCGCAGACCCTGAGCGCCGAAGAAGGCGACAAGCTTGAGCAACTGGCACAGATGGAAGCGGCCCAGGACGAGTTGAAGCGCTCCAGCGATGCCTTCACCGAACGCGTCCAGCAACTGTCGGCCAAGCTGCAACTGGTCGGCCGGCAGATCGGCGACATGGAAGCCAAGCAACGCACCCTCGACGACGCCCTGCGCCGCCGCCAGTTGTTGCCGGCCGACCTGCCGTTCGGCACGCCGTTCATGGACCCGATCGACGATTCCATGGACAACCTGTTGCCGCTGCTCAATGACTACCAGGACAGTTGGCAGGGCTTGCTGCGTGTCGACGGCCAGATCGACGCCTTGTACGCCCAGGTTCGCCTCAAGGGCGTGGCCAAGTTCGACAGCGAAGACGACATGGAGCGGCGCCTGCAATTGCTGATCAACGCTTACGCCCACCGTACCGATGAAGCCCTGACCCTGGGCAAGGCCCGGCGTGCGGCCGTCACCGACATCGCCCGGACACTGCGCAATATCCGCAGCGACTACGACAGCCTCGAACACCAGTTGGCGCTGTTCAACCGCGAGATCAACAAGCGCCAGGTGTCCAACCTGCAGAGCTTTCGCATCGTCCTGGCGCCGAACAAGGAAGCCCTCAAGCACATTGACCAGATCATCCACAGTGCCGGTCAGTACGAGGAAGGCGAAACCCTGTCGGTGTTCGACCTGAGCCAGAGTGCCGAGCAGGACAACAAGAACGAGGAGGCCAAGGAGTACCTGGCGCGCCTGGTGGCGGCGAACCACAACCAGCTCGGCCTCAAGGACCTGTTCGAGCTGGCGTTCGAGATTACCAAGGTCAATGGCCAGCCGGTGATCCACACCGACATCGATGGCGCCGCGTCCAACGGCACTACGATGACCATCAAGGCGCTGACCAACATGTATTTGTTGCTGCACTTGATGGACCGGGACCAGGCCGGGCGGGTGCGCTTGCCGTACTACCTCGACGAAGCCGCGGATATCGATGAGAAGAACCAGGCCGCCCTGCTGGAAACCAGCCTGCAACTGGGCTTTGTGCCGATCTTGGCCAGCGTCAAGCCACAGGTCTGCGCCAGTGTGGCGATTGACCTGGAAGGTGGCAGCGGGCCGAACGGGATCTACATCGACGAGGCGGACTGGAAGTACATTCGCCGGCATGACGAGGTGAAACCGGCAGTCAGCGTCGAGTCGACCGAAGCCGAGCTGGACGCCGTCTAAGCGCTCAACTGGTGCCTCAACAAAAAGGCCGCGATCCATTGGATCGCGGCCTTTTTTTGTTCAGCGGGTTTTGGCTTACTTGCCGAGGGAGATCTTCGGCGCCCACTCCAGCCATTCGTCTTCGAACTTGTCGAACAACGGGAAGGTCTGCTGCGGCCGCGCCGGGTTACCCATGCGTTCGCCATCTGGCGTGGCGAAGGCAACGCCGCCCTGGATCAGGGTTTCCAGGGATTCGGTGCGCACGGTCGCGCCCTTGAACAGGCTGTAATCCAGGCCAAAACCGCTGGTGTTCCAGAAGCGCGTACCGCTGCGTACCAGTGGCGCGTACTTCGGCTCGATGAGGATGTGGATCAACACCCGGTCCGCAGTCTGCCCCAGCTCGTAACCGGTGACCTTGCCCACCGTGATTTCCCGGTAGGTCACCGGCACCCCGATTTTCAGCGAGCCACGGCGCGCGGCGCTCAGCACCAGGCTCAGGCCGGCCTCTTGCGCGGTGGCTTCAGGTGGCTGTGGCAGGGCAACGAAGTTCTTTTGCGGGCCGAGGTTTTTCACCGCCGGCTGCACTTCGATGTACTGCCCGGTCACCAGGGTTTCCAGATTGGAGGTCTTGATCAGGCCCAATTGCGGCTTGACCACCCAGAACTGGCTGCCCACCCGGGCAATGCGTTCCGGCACTACGGTGATGCGCGCGGTGAGCAGCACCGATTGCAGGTCGTCGCTGAGGTCAACGTCTTCCACCTTGCCGACGTCCAGGCCTTTGTAGCGAATCGGCGTGCCATTGCGCAGACCGTCGCCGCGGTCGAGCTTGAGGGTGACCACGGTGCCTTTCTCCATCGCCTCGTCATGGCTGGTGAACAGACGGAAGCGCGGAATGCGTTTTTGCAGCGGCGCCTTGGCCTCCGGAGTCTCGAACGCAATCCCGCCGGCCATCAGGCTTTGCAGGGATTCGCTCTTGACCTGGATCCCGCCGGTGAGACCACCGGTGAGGGTGATGCCGCTGGCATTCCAGAAACGCGTGGAGGCATTGACCAGGCCTTCGTATTCCTTCTCGATGTGCACGCCGATGACCAATTGCTTCTTGGTCCGCGAGAACTGATAGCTCTGCACCGAGCCGACCTTGACCTGTTTGTAGAGAATCGGGCTGCCAACCTCCAGCGAACCGAGGTTCTCGGTGAACAGCACCAGGTGCAGGCCCGGAGAGCGCAGGTCCAGTGGCGGCGCCTTAGGCCGTGCCTCGAACTCGCGCTTGGGCGGGCTACCCTTGTCGCCCGGACGCACGGCGATGTAGTTACCCTTGACCAGGGCTTCCAGGCCAGTAATACCGGCCAGAGAAATCGACGGCTTGACCACCCAGAACTGCGTGCCATCGACCAGGTAATCTTCAGCCAGTGGGTCGAGGGTCAGTTCGGCGGTGGCGCTGGACAGGTCGGAGTCGACCTTCAGGGCCTTGAGGTTGCCGACCTGAATGCCTTTGTACATGACCGGCGTACGGCCGGCTTGCAGGCCTTCGAAATCGCTGAGCTTGACCTTGACCCGGATACCCGCCTGGGCGGCGTCGAAGTCTTCATACAGACGGAACGGCAGGCTCGGGTCGGTGGGCGGGCTGTCCTTGCGGTTTTCCGGCGTGGCAAAGGCGATACCGCCGGCCACGATGCTGGCCAGCGACTCGCTACGCACCTTCACACCCGACAGGTTGGCGTCGATGCTGATCCCGCTGGCATTCCAGAAACGCGTGTGTTTGCGCACCAGATTGGCGTAGGTGGGCTCAATGAAGACCTTGATCTCGACGGTACTCTGGTCCTCGGACAGCAGGTAGCTCTTCACCTGACCGACCTGGATCTGCTTGTAGAACACCGGGCTGCCGCGGTTCAGCGAGCCCAGGCGATCGGCCTTGATGGTCAGGTGCAGGCCTGGCTTGGAGTCCGACAGGGGCGGCTCTTGGGCGAGGGCCTTGAACTTGCGGGTCGGTTCGCCCTCACCCGGGCTGATCGCCACATAGTTACCCGAGACCAGGGTTTCCAGACCGGTAATACCGGCCAGGGTTACGCTGGGCTTGACCAGCCAGAAGCGCGTGCTGGTCTTCAGGTACTGCTCGACGTCCTTGTTCATTTCGACCGTGGCGATTACCCCACGGCTCTTGCCTTCATCATCGAGGGTCAGGCTTTTGACCTTGCCCACCGACATGCCTTTGTAGACCACTTCGGTCTTGTTGGCCTGAATGCCTTCACCGCTTTCGAAGCGGATTTGGACCTGGATCCCGGTCTCGTTATAGGCACGCCAGCCCAGCCACCCACCAATCACCAAGGCGATCAGGGGCAACACCCAGATGGCCGACCAGTTGGAAGCCGGTCGGGTTTTAGCTTTAGGCAAATCAGTCATGGTCGTCGTCCGACTCCGTGTTATCCCAAATCAGTCGGGGATCGAAAGTTACTGCAGCAAGCATTGTCAAAATCACCACACTGGCGAAGGCCACTGCACCGAGATTGGCCTCGATGGTGGCGAGCCGACCAAAGTTGACCACTGCCACCAGAATCGCGATGACAAAGATGTCGAGCATTGACCAGCGGCCAATGAACTCAATGAAGCGGTACATCAGGATGCGTTGCCGCGCGGATAAAGGCTGGCGGCGCTGCACCGAAAACAGCAGCAGGGCGATGCCGACAAGCTTGAAGGTCGGCACCAGGATACTGGCGACAAACACCACCGCGGCGATGGGAATCATCCCGTGCTGCACCAGGGTGATCACGCCGGACATGATCGTATCGCCTTGGCCCTGCCCCAGGGCGCTGACTGTCATGATGGGCAACAGATTGGCGGGTATATACAGAATCGCGGCGGTGATCAACAGCGCCCAGGTGCGCACCAGGCTATTGGGTCGGCGGGCATGGACCATCGCGCCACAGCGCGTGCAGGTCTGCTCGTCGGTGTCGGGTTCCTGTTTGTTCAACTGATGGCACTCAGCACAAATCAGAATGCCTGCATCAATCGCCCGCATGAGCATCCTCCCCGGATAACGCTTCCCAGATCTGGTGCGGTGACATCACCACCTCAAGCCAGACCTGAACCAACAGCAAGCTGATAAAACACCCCAGGCCCAAGCCAATGGTGATGGACGCCAGGTCAGCGAGTTTGACGATGGCCACCAGCACCCCCATCAAATAAACCTCGAGCATCCCCCAATCCCGCAGATGGTGATAAATGCGGTAGAGCAGCAGGCCATAGCTGCGTCCGATATCAAATCGAATGCTCAACAATACCAATAACTGACAGAGCAACTTGAGCAGGGGGATCCCCATGCTGCACAGGAACACCACGACCGCCACGCCTTGCATGCCGGTATCAAACAGGCCGACAACACCACTCCAGACCGTGTCGTGTGACGTCTGCCCGAGTAGATTGAGTTCCATGATCGGTAAAAAGTTCGCAGGGACGAACAACAACAGCGCAGCGATCACCAGTGCGAGGCTACGCTCCACGACATTGTGCCGATGGGCGTAGAGCTCATAACCGCAACGCGGGCATAAGGCTTTCTCGTCATGAGCGAGGTGTGGCTTGCGCATCAGCAAGTCGCATTCATGACATGCCACCAAGTTGTCCAGCGGTAAATCTGACAGCCCGCAGGCGTCAACCGGATCCGGCATAGAGGGCTCTGATTGTGAAAATAAGGGCTCTATTCTAGTGTTCTGACTGAGAAATAACTGCGCAATTTTGTGTCGATCCTGCAATGAAACTTTCTCGCGCGCAAAAACAAAACCCCAACTGCTTTCGCAATTGGGGTTTTGGAATTTAATCTTGACGATGACCTACTCTCACATGGGGAAACCCCACACTACCATCGGCGATGCATCGTTTCACTGCTGAGTTCGGGATGGGATCAGGTGGTTCCAATGCTCTATGGTCGTCAAGAAATTCGGGTACTGAGTCGTGGCCAGTTGGCCTCGCTTCAGCAAATTGGGTATGTGATAGCTTTCGGTGTTTTGTGAGTTCTCGAACTTTCGGTTCGTTTCGTCTTCACACACCGCAATCAGATGCCTCTTTCGAAGTCACAAGATTGCTTGGGTGTTATATGGTCAAGCCTCACGGGCAATTAGTATTGGTTAGCTCAACGCCTCACAGCGCTTACACACCCAACCTATCAACGTCGTAGTCTTCGACGGCCCTTCAGGGAACTCAAGGTTCCAGTGAGATCTCATCTTGAGGCTAGTTTCCCGCTTAGATGCTTTCAGCGGTTATCTATTCCGAACATAGCTACCCGGCAATGCCACTGGCGTGACAACCGGAACACCAGAGGTTCGTCCACTCCGGTCCTCTCGTACTAGGAGCAGCCCCTCTCAAATCTCAAACGTCCACGGCAGATAGGGACCGAACTGTCTCACGACGTTCTAAACCCAGCTCGCGTACCACTTTAAATGGCGAACAGCCATACCCTTGGGACCGGCTTCAGCCCCAGGATGTGATGAGCCGACATCGAGGTGCCAAACACCGCCGTCGATATGAACTCTTGGGCGGTATCAGCCTGTTATCCCCGGAGTACCTTTTATCCGTTGAGCGATGGCCCTTCCATACAGAACCACCGGATCACTAAGACCTACTTTCGTACCTGCTCGACGTGTCTGTCTCGCAGTCAAGCGCGCTTTTGCCTTTATACTCTACGACCGATTTCCGACCGGTCTGAGCGCACCTTCGTACTCCTCCGTTACTCTTTAGGAGGAGACCGCCCCAGTCAAACTACCCACCATACACTGTCCTCGATCCGGATAACGGACCTGAGTTAGAACCTCAAAGTTGCCAGGGTGGTATTTCAAGGTTGGCTCCACGCAGACTGGCGTCCACGCTTCAAAGCCTCCCACCTATCCTACACAAGCAAATTCAAAGTCCAGTGCAAAGCTATAGTAAAGGTTCACGGGGTCTTTCCGTCTAGCCGCGGATACACTGCATCTTCACAGCGATTTCAATTTCACTGAGTCTCGGGTGGAGACAGCGCCGCCATCGTTACGCCATTCGTGCAGGTCGGAACTTACCCGACAAGGAATTTCGCTACCTTAGGACCGTTATAGTTACGGCCGCCGTTTACCGGGGCTTCGATCAAGAGCTTCGCGTTAGCTAACCCCATCAATTAACCTTCCGGCACCGGGCAGGCGTCACACCCTATACGTCCACTTTCGTGTTTGCAGAGTGCTGTGTTTTTAATAAACAGTCGCAGCGGCCTGGTATCTTCGACCGGCGTGGGCTTACGGAGCAAGTCCTTCACCCTCACCGGCGCACCTTCTCCCGAAGTTACGGTGCCATTTTGCCTAGTTCCTTCACCCGAGTTCTCTCAAGCGCCTTGGTATTCTCTACCCAACCACCTGTGTCGGTTTGGGGTACGGTTCCTGGTTACCTGAAGCTTAGAAGCTTTTCTTGGAAGCATGGCATCAACCACTTCGTGTTCTAAAAGAACACTCGTCATCAGCTCTCGGCCTTAAGATCCCGGATTTACCTAAGATCTCAGCCTACCACCTTAAACTTGGACAACCAACGCCAAGCTGGCCTAGCCTTCTCCGTCCCTCCATCGCAATAACCAGAAGTACAGGAATATTAACCTGTTTTCCATCGACTACGCTTTTCAGCCTCGCCTTAGGGACCGACTAACCCTGCGTCGATTAACGTTGCGCAGGAAACCTTGGTCTTTCGGCGTGGGTGTTTTTCACACCCATTGTCGTTACTCATGTCAGCATTCGCACTTCTGATACCTCCAGCAAGCTTCTCAACTCACCTTCACAGGCTTACAGAACGCTCCTCTACCGCATCACCTAAGTGATACCCGTAGCTTCGGTGTATGGTTTGAGCCCCGTTACATCTTCCGCGCAGGCCGACTCGACTAGTGAGCTATTACGCTTTCTTTAAAGGGTGGCTGCTTCTAAGCCAACCTCCTAGCTGTCTAAGCCTTCCCACATCGTTTCCCACTTAACCATAACTTTGGGACCTTAGCTGACGGTCTGGGTTGTTTCCCTTTTCACGACGGACGTTAGCACCCGCCGTGTGTCTCCCATGCTCGGCACTTGTAGGTATTCGGAGTTTGCATCGGTTTGGTAAGTCGGGATGACCCCCTAGCCGAAACAGTGCTCTACCCCCTACAGTGATACATGAGGCGCTACCTAAATAGCTTTCGAGGAGAACCAGCTATCTCCGAGCTTGATTAGCCTTTCACTCCGATCCACAGGTCATCCGCTAACTTTTCAACGGTAGTCGGTTCGGTCCTCCAGTTAGTGTTACCCAACCTTCAACCTGCCCATGGATAGATCGCCCGGTTTCGGGTCTATTCCCAGCGACTAGACGCCCTATTAAGACTCGCTTTCGCTACGCCTCCCCTATTCGGTTAAGCTCGCCACTGAAAATAAGTCGCTGACCCATTATACAAAAGGTACGCAGTCACCCAACAAAGTGGGCTCCCACTGCTTGTACGCATACGGTTTCAGGATCTATTTCACTCCCCTCTCCGGGGTTCTTTTCGCCTTTCCCTCACGGTACTAGTTCACTATCGGTCAGTCAGTAGTATTTAGCCTTGGAGGATGGTCCCCCCATATTCAGACAAAGTTTCTCGTGCTCCGTCCTACTCGATTTCATGACTAAGAGATTTTCGCGTACAGGGCTATCACCCACTATGGCCGTACTTTCCAGAACGTTCCGCTAATCTCAAAGCCACTTAAGGGCTAGTCCCCGTTCGCTCGCCACTACTAAGGGAATCTCGGTTGATTTCTTTTCCTCAGGGTACTTAGATGTTTCAGTTCCCCTGGTTCGCCTCTTAAGCCTATGTATTCAGCTTAAGATAACCATCTTATGATGGCTGGGTTCCCCCATTCAGACATCTCCGGATCAAAGTCTGTTTGCCGACTCCCCGAAGCTTTTCGCAGGCTACCACGTCTTTCATCGCCTCTGACTGCCAAGGCATCCACCGTATGCGCTTCTTCACTTGACCATATAACCCCAAGCAATCTGGTTATACTATGAAGACGACATTCGCCGAAAATTCGCAATTACTCACAAATTTTACCTTAGCCTGATCCGTTACCAGTGAAAGTAACGTTCAGTCTATCTTTCTATCACATACCCAAATTTTTAAAGAACGATCTAATCAAAGACTAGAAATCAACATTCACCATCGCAGTGATGGAATGCTCATTTCTAAGCTTTCAACAAACAGAAGCAGTAGTGGTGGAGCCAAACGGGATCGAACCGTTGACCTCCTGCGTGCAAGGCAGGCGCTCTCCCAGCTGAGCTATGGCCCCGTATTTCTACAGGTTCTTCCCACACAAAATTGGTGGGTCTGGGCAGATTCGAACTGCCGACCTCACCCTTATCAGGGGTGCGCTCTAACCAACTGAGCTACAGACCCAATTTCGGGCTGCTTCTTATCGTCTTCTTCAATGAATCAAGCAATTCGTGTGGGAGCTTATGCAGCAGCCTGATGTCGTCGATTAAGGAGGTGATCCAGCCGCAGGTTCCCCTACGGCTACCTTGTTACGACTTCACCCCAGTCATGAATCACACCGTGGTAACCGTCCTCCCGAAGGTTAGACTAGCTACTTCTGGTGCAACCCACTCCCATGGTGTGACGGGCGGTGTGTACAAGGCCCGGGAACGTATTCACCGCGACATTCTGATTCGCGATTACTAGCGATTCCGACTTCACGCAGTCGAGTTGCAGACTGCGATCCGGACTACGATCGGTTTTATGGGATTAGCTCCACCTCGCGGCTTGGCAACCCTCTGTACCGACCATTGTAGCACGTGTGTAGCCCAGGCCGTAAGGGCCATGATGACTTGACGTCATCCCCACCTTCCTCCGGTTTGTCACCGGCAGTCTCCTTAGAGTGCCCACCATTACGTGCTGGTAACTAAGGACAAGGGTTGCGCTCGTTACGGGACTTAACCCAACATCTCACGACACGAGCTGACGACAGCCATGCAGCACCTGTCTCAATGTTCCCGAAGGCACCAATCCATCTCTGGAAAGTTCATTGGATGTCAAGGCCTGGTAAGGTTCTTCGCGTTGCTTCGAATTAAACCACATGCTCCACCGCTTGTGCGGGCCCCCGTCAATTCATTTGAGTTTTAACCTTGCGGCCGTACTCCCCAGGCGGTCAACTTAATGCGTTAGCTGCGCCACTAAGAGCTCAAGGCTCCCAACGGCTAGTTGACATCGTTTACGGCGTGGACTACCAGGGTATCTAATCCTGTTTGCTCCCCACGCTTTCGCACCTCAGTGTCAGTATCAGTCCAGGTGGTCGCCTTCGCCACTGGTGTTCCTTCCTATATCTACGCATTTCACCGCTACACAGGAAATTCCACCACCCTCTACCATACTCTAGCTTGTCAGTTTTGAATGCAGTTCCCAGGTTGAGCCCGGGGATTTCACATCCAACTTAACAAACCACCTACGCGCGCTTTACGCCCAGTAATTCCGATTAACGCTTGCACCCTCTGTATTACCGCGGCTGCTGGCACAGAGTTAGCCGGTGCTTATTCTGTCGGTAACGTCAAGACAGCAACGTATTAGGTTACTGCCCTTCCTCCCAACTTAAAGTGCTTTACAATCCGAAGACCTTCTTCACACACGCGGCATGGCTGGATCAGGCTTTCGCCCATTGTCCAATATTCCCCACTGCTGCCTCCCGTAGGAGTCTGGACCGTGTCTCAGTTCCAGTGTGACTGATCATCCTCTCAGACCAGTTACGGATCGTCGCCTTGGTGAGCCATTACCCCACCAACTAGCTAATCCGACCTAGGCTCATCTGATAGCGCAAGGCCCGAAGGTCCCCTGCTTTCTCCCGTAGGACGTATGCGGTATTAGCGTCCGTTTCCGAGCGTTATCCCCCACTACCAGGCAGATTCCTAGGCATTACTCACCCGTCCGCCGCTCTCAAGAGAAGCAAGCTTCTCTCTACCGCTCGACTTGCATGTGTTAGGCCTGCCGCCAGCGTTCAATCTGAGCCATGATCAAACTCTTCAGTTCAAACATCTTTGGGTTTTTAAGAAACCCTAAACTTGGCTCAGCAATCGTTGGTTACATCTTTGATTTCTCGCGGAGTAACTTGTGATGCTGATAATCTTTTTGACTATCAGTCTGACAGCACAAGCACCCACACGAATTGCTTGATTCAGTTGTTAAAGAGCGGTTGGTTAAGATCTTTCGTCTCAACCGAGGCGCGCATTCTACAGCAGCCTCATTTGCTGTCAAGTGGTATTTTTCAGAAGCTTTCGAAGATTTCTTCAACAACTTCAACCACTTGCGCTTCCGATCACTCGGTAGCGGGAGGCGAATTCTACAGCGTTACACGCTGCTGTCAACACCTCTTTTTCAACTCCTTTCGCGCTTCGATGAACTGAAGCAACCTGCTGCCGAAAACTGCGTAACTCGTTGTTTACCAAGGAGTTTTCCGTTTCGACTGCGCCGGAAGTGGGGCGAATTATAGACACCTGGAATCTGCCGTCAACCTTTAATTAAGCTTTTGTTGCAGAAGGTGCCTTTTTGCCCTTTAAACGCGGAATTCGCCGAGCAATGGCAGGTACACGCAAGACTAATAACAGCGCACCTATAGAGGCATAGATCGCCCACTCTTTCAGATCTGCACGAACTATCCACAACATATGCAGCAAACCAAGCCCCAGAATCCCGTAGACCAGGCGATGCAACTTCTTCCAGCGCACCCCCAAACGTCGCTGACTGTATCGATTGGAAGTCACCGCCAGCAGCAGCAACCCCACAAGGCCGAGACTGCCAACAATAATGTATGGCCGCTTGCTCAGTCTCCACCCCCAACTGCGACCAATCCAATCCGAGAACAAATACCAGATAGGCAGACAGATGCAGCGCAGCATAGGCAAAACTCCACAACCCCAACTGCCGCCTGACCGCTATCCAGCCCGGCCACCCGCTCAGTCTCTGCAAAGGCGTCATACCCAGGGTAATCAAGAGCAGCGTCAAGGTTCCCAACCCCAGGCGATCGACCAACACCTTGCCCGGGTCCGGCCCCAGCGCCGAACTCCAGGCCTCATACAACCAGAGTAGCGGCCACACCGCCGCCGCTATAAAGACGGCACAGCGCCAAAACACAAAGCGCATCAGTAGTGAGTCCTCAAGTCCATCCCTGCATACAGGTCGGCGACTTCATCCGCGTAGCCATTGAACATCTGAGTGTCGCGCACATTGGGCTTGAACAATCCGCTGGGCAAACGCCGCTCCCGCGCCTGAGTCCAACGCGGATGATCCACTGTGGGGTTCACATTGGCGAAGAAGCCGTACTCATCCGCGGCAATGCTCTGCCAAGTGGTTTTCGGCTGCTCGCTGACCAGGCTGATCCGCACGATGGATTTCACACTCTTGAACCCATACTTCCACGGCACCACCAGACGCAATGGCGCACCGTTCTGGTTCGGCAATTCGCGCCCGTACATCCCGACCGCCAGTATCGCCAGCGGATTCATCGCCTCATCCAGGCGCAGCCCTTCTATATAAGGCCAGTCGATCAGGGCAAACCCGGAGCGCTGGCCCGGCATACTCTTAGGATCCTGCAAGGTTTCGAAGCGAATGTAGCGAGCCTTGGAAGTAGGCTCGACCTGCTTGAGCAACGCCGAAAGAGGAAAACCGATCCAGGGGATCACCATCGACCAGGCCTCCACACAGCGCAGGCGGTAAATGCGTTCCTCCAACTGATAGGGTTTCATCAAGTCTTCCAAGGCATAGCGCCCCGGCTTCCCCACCTCCCCGTCCACCACCACGCTCCAGGGTTCGGTTTTCAAGGCGCCAGCATTGGCCGCTGGATCCCCCTTGTCGGTACCGAACTCATAGAAGTTGTTGTAGTGGGTCGCATCCTTGAAGGGCGTGATCGACTCATCCTTGACATTGACCGCCCCCCAGCGCGTCGCAGGGAGTTTCTCGTTGAACCAGGCAGGCGCCTTGCCAGGCTCGACGCCCGGGTAACGCGCAACGTCATCGGCGCTGGCCCAGCGCGGCAGACTGCTGGCAGCTATTACGCCGACAGCACTGCCCAGCACGCTGCGGCGAGAGAGATAGAGGGATTCAGGTGTGACGTCCGACTCAGTGCAGTCAGACGACTTGGGGAATTTGAATAACATGACAACTCCGCAGCATTGGAGGGCTGATGCACCAATAGACTGCGGAGTATGGGGGAAATTACATCACTCGGCTTTTTTGTGCCGGCGAAGGTGTAACAAGTACTGCACCGGGCCAGAGGCGGCGTAGGCGAGGAACACCAGCAGCAAGATGCGCGGCGGATCACTGAACACCACGGCAAACACCAGCACCACCGCCAGGATCGCCACAAAAGGCACGCGCCCCTTCAGGTCCAGCTCCTTGAAGCTGTTGTACTTGATGTTGCTGACCATCAGCATGCCGGCCGCGGCCACCATCAGCGCCACCAGGAAGGACATTTTTGAGCCCTGGATCCCGTAGTCGCTGAACGCCCAGACAATACCCGCCACCACACCCGCGGCAGCCGGGCTGGCCAGGCCAATGAAGTAACGCTTGTCCGCGGTCCCCACCTGGGTGTTGAAGCGCGCCAGACGCAAGGCCGCACCCGCTACATAGATGAAGGCAACCATCCAGCCGACCTTGCCCATGTCGCCCAGGGCCCAGCCGAAGGCCAGCAACGCCGGTGCAACGCCAAAGGCGACCATATCCGACAGCGAGTCGTACTCGGCGCCAAAGGCGCTCTGGGTGTTGGTCATCCGCGCCACCCGACCATCGAGGCCATCGAGCACCATGGCAACAAAGATCGCGATTGCCGCGAAAGCAAAATACTTGCTCGCGCCGGCAGCATCACCGGCACTCAAGGCACTCTGGGCGCTCATCGAGTTGATGATGGAGTAGAACCCCGCGAACAGGTTCGCGGTGGTGAACAGATTCGGCAGAAGATAGATACCACGATGCCGGACTTTACGGCCTTCAGCGTCATGCCCTTCTTCGATGTGTTCATCGATGGGCAGCAGGCTTTCGGCGTCAGAAGCCTGGTTTGGCTCTTCGGGACGTTCGCTCATGGACAGTACCTTGCAACGGTGTGGAAAGTTTCGACAGGTGTCTGCGCCAACGGTTCGCAGCACAAACGATGCAGCTTTATACCAGAACCTGCCCACCAAACGAAAAAACGCGGCCTAAGCCGCGTTTTTCGTACAGGGTCGTGACTTAGTTTTTGGCTTTGTCGACGATCTTGTTGGCACCGATCCACGGCATCATCGAACGCAGTTGCTCGCCGATGATTTCGATACCGTGCGCAGCGTTGTTACGACGCTTGGCGGTCATCGAAGGGTAGCCGGTAGCACCTTCGCTGATGAACATCTTGGCGTACTCGCCGTCCTGAATGCGTTTCAGGGCGTTGCGCATGGCCTGACGGGATTCGGCGTTGATAACTTCCGGGCCGGTCACGTACTCGCCGTACTCGGCGTTGTTGGAGATCGAGTAGTTCATGTTGGCGATACCGCCTTCGTACATGAGGTCTACGATCAACTTCAGTTCGTGCAGGCACTCGAAGTAGGCCATTTCTGGCGCGTAGCCAGCTTCAACCAGCGTTTCGAAACCGGCTTTGACCAGTTCAACGGTACCGCCGCACAGAACGGCTTGCTCGCCGAACAGGTCGGTTTCGGTCTCGTCCTTGAAGGTGGTTTCGATGATGCCGGTACGACCACCGCCAACGCCCGCAGCGTAGGACAGTGCAACGTTCTTGGCGTTGCCCGAAGCATCCTGGTAGATGGCGATCAGGTCAGGGATACCACCGCCTTTGACGAACTCGGAACGCACGGTGTGACCTGGAGCCTTCGGCGCGATCATGATCACGTCGAGGTCAGCGCGCGGCACAACCTGGTTGTAGTGGATCGCGAAACCGTGGGAGAAGGCCAGGGTGGCGCCTTTCTTGATGTTCGGCTCGATTTCGTTCTTGTACAGGGCAGATTGGAACTCGTCCGGGGTCAGGATCATGACCAGGTCGGCAGCGGCAACAGCGGAAGCCACGTCAGTCACTTTCAGGCCGTGAGCTTCAGCCTTGGCAACGGTAGCCGAACCTTTACGCAGGCCAACGGTAACGTCAACGCCGGAATCTTTCAGGTTGCACGCTTGAGCGTGACCCTGGGAGCCGTAACCGATAATGGCAACTTTCTTGCCCTGGATGATGGACAGGTCGCAGTCTTTTTCGTAATAAACTTTCATGAAATTCCCCTATATATCCAGGCCGTTCAGGCCATTCGCTAATTTGGTTTAGATGCTGAGTACTTTGTCGCCGCGGGCAATACCGGTTACGCCACTACGGACGGTTTCCAGGATCGAGGCGGTGCCAATGGACTGGATGAAGCTGTCGAGCTTGTCGCTGGTACCGGTCAGTTGAACGGTATACACGCTGGCGCTGACATCGACGATCTGCCCACGATAAATATCGGTAGTGCGTTTGATCTCGGCGCGCTGGGCACCGGTGGCCTTGACCTTGACCAGCATCAGCTCGCGCTCGATGTGCGCGCTTTCCGACAGGTCGACCAGCTTGACCACTTCGATCAGCTTGTTCAGGTTCTTGGTGATCTGCTCGATGATTTCATCGTGCCCCACGGTAGTCAGCGTCAGACGCGACAGGGTCGGGTCTTCGGTAGGTGCCACGGTCAGGCTTTCGATGTTGTAGTTACGCTGCGAGAACAGCCCGACCACACGAGACAGAGCGCCCGGTTCGTTTTCCAGAAGCAAGGAAATAATGTGCCGCATGATTAAGTACGCTCCGTCTTGCTCAGCCACATATCGCGCATGGAGCCGTCTTTGATCTGCATCGGGTAGACGTGCTCGCTGGTGTCGACCGAAATATCGATCACCACCAGGCGGTCCTTCATGGCAAACGCTTCTTCCATCTTCGACTTGAGGTCTTTCGAGTCGGTGATGCGCACGCCGACGTGGCCATAGGCCTCGGCCAGCTTGACGAAGTCAGGCAACGACTCCATGTAGGAGTGCGAATGACGGCTGCCGTAGCTCATGTCTTGCCATTGGCGAACCATGCCCAGCACACCGTTGTTGAGGATCACGATCTTGACCGGCAAGCCGTACTGCAGGCAGGTGGACAGTTCCTGGATGTTCATCTGGATGCTGCCTTCGCCTGTGACGCAGGCAACATCGACATCCGGGAAGCTCAACTTGATGCCCATGGCCGCCGGGAAACCGAAGCCCATGGTGCCCAGGCCGCCAGAGTTGATCCAGCGGTTTGGCTTGTTGAACTTGTAGTACTGCGCCGCGAACATCTGGTGCTGGCCCACGTCGGAGGTCACAAAGGCATCGCCCTTGGTCACTTCGCACAGGGTCTCGATCACGGTCTGTGGCTTGATGACGCTGCCATCACCCTTGTCGTAAGGGAACAGGCCACGATCACCGCGCCACTCGTCCACTTGCTTCCACCAACTGGCAACGGACTCCTTGTTCGGGGTCTCGCCGATTTCCTTGAGGATCGCGACCATTTCGTTCAGGACGCTTTCCACCGGGCCCACGATTGGCACGTCGGCCTTGATGGTCTTGGAGATCGAAGCCGGGTCGATATCGATGTGGATGATCTTGGCATTCGGGCAGAACTTCGCCGGGCCGTTGATCACACGGTCATCGAAACGGGCGCCGACCGCCAGGATCACGTCAGCGTGGTGCATGGCCAGGTTGGCGGTGTAACTGCCGTGCATGCCGAGCATGCCAATGAACTGACGGTCGGTGCCAGGGTAGGCACCCAAGCCCATCAGGGTATTGGTCACGGGCAGATTGAGCATCTGGGCCAGTTCGGTCAGCGGCGCGGAGCCGCCACCGAGGATCACGCCGCCACCTGCGTACAACACAGGACGCTTGGCCGCCAGGAGCATTTCTGCCGCCTTGCGGATTTGCCCGGAGTGACCACGAACAGCCGGGCTGTAGGAACGCAGCTTGGCTTTTTTCGGGAAGATGTATTCGAACTTCTCGGCCGGGTTGGTCATGTCTTTTGGAATATCGACAACCACCGGACCAGGACGACCGGATTGCGCCAGGTAGAACGCCTTCTTCATGACTTCCGGGATTTCCGAAGCGTGCTTGATCATGAAGCTGTGCTTCACGATCGGCCGGGAGATACCGATCATGTCGGTTTCCTGGAACGCGTCGGTGCCGACCATGGTGCTAGGCACCTGACCGGAAATGATCACCATTGGAATCGAGTCCATATAGGCGGTGGCAATCCCGGTGATGGCGTTTGTGGCGCCTGGACCGGAAGTCACCAATACCACGCCGGCTTTACCGGTGGCACGGGCGTAGCCGTCAGCCATATGGGTAGCCGCTTGTTCGTGGCGAACCAGGATGTGAGTCACTTCCGGTTCTTTGAACAGGGCATCGTATACATGAAGGAGAGCACCACCCGGGTACCCGTAGATATATTTGACGCCTTCGTCACGCAAAAAGCGGACGAGCATCTCACCGCCAGATAAAAGCTCCACGTTGTTCACCTCTAAAACGCCAGAATACCGCCCACATAAGGGGACGGGTCTTAATAGGTTTACTTCTCAGCAGAGCATGAGCGACGGTGGTCGCCGACTACGTCAGCACTGACTGAGCAAGTATTGGGAGCGTCCCAAGTGTTGCGGGACTTTCCCACCCAGCGCGAGGTAACGCGTTGCGGGTGTAACAGGTCGGCGCGGATGTGCGCCTCATGATCTGCTGAGCGGGCCTGCTTCTGGCAGTCCCTCTACAGCGGACTTTGGATTCTTCTGTTTCGCCCTCTGCAAGTCAAGCCGTCAATGTGCTTAATTCGAACTAAGCGCATGAGAACGCAAGAAAAAACCGCCAAACCCCAGGTCGGATTATTTCAATTGCGCAGTTTTGGCAAGAAAATGGCATACGAACGCACCTGTCGCAGCGCACAGAGTGGATTTTCTTGAGGGGTTAAGCGTCACTGCCAGCAGGACGCTGGCAGTGATCATATCAACGGGAAGCGCTGATCAGTTGGTCGAACTCTTTGAGCAGAACCTGCAACTGACGATCCCGGCCCTGGACATCGCGGGCGGCGAAGACCATTTCGGCCATCTCCTGAATCCCCGAGGCGTTGGGCAAGGGCAGATCCTGTTCGAGGATCAACTTCATCCGTGGCAGGAAGATCCATTGCAGCCACTGCTCGAAGTCCAGGGTGTCGACCGAGAACGGCTCCACACTGGACAGTGCCTGCGCAGAAGGCGAGACCTCGTCCCACCAGCCCTGGACCCGCAACTCGCGCTCGATCAGCAGCAACTGCTCGGCAATCTTCGGAAAACGTTGATCCATCACAGCGTAACCTTGGCCTTCTGCCGTGCCTGGGCGGCACCGGCGGCATCGCCCTGCTGCTCACGCGCCTGGGCGATCAACCCCCACAGGCTGGCCTGCAGGTCAGGACGGCCATTAGCCAGGGTCAGGCCGCGACGGGCGAACTGCTCCGCCTGAGGGGCATCGCCCTGGGCCATGCGCACTTGCGCCAGGCGATAGAGCACTTGCGGCTCACGCGGGGCTACCCGCTGGGCCCGCTCCAGGCTCGACGAGGCGCCATTGAGGTCACCGCCTGCCTGTTGCTGCTGGGCCGTGGTGAGCAAGGCCAGTACCGGGCCGTCCAACTGTTCATCAGCCGACAGACCACCGGCCGCGCTGCTGGCAGAAGGCACGCCGCTTGGCGTCGGCGGCAGGCTGTAGCTGGTGCTCGGCACGAGCGGACCACTGTCGACCGGCCCCGGAGTAATCGGTCCGGAGCTGATCGGGCCTGGGGTGATCGGCTGAGTGCTGATCGGCGTCGAGGTCGTGGCGCCGCCACCTGGCACCATCACCACCACACCGGTATCACCCTGTGGAATGGCCTGGACCTGACCCTGTGCAGGGCGGGTCACCGTAGTCTTGCGAAAGCCGCCGTTGGCAGAGAGCCGCTCGCTGTTGGACACCGCGGTGCCCGAATCAACCACCGGAATCGAACCGCGCTGCACGGTCGAGCAACCACTGAGCAAAGTCAGAGCCGTCAGCGTTACCGCTGGAATAAACCACTTGTTCACTTGAAACCCTCTCTGCTTAATTCATCCAGCCCTTGACCCAGTCCATCACCGATTCGCCTGACGCGGGGTCTGTGCCACCGCAGGCAGCGCCGGGAGGCGGTTCGCTGCCGCGAATATACGGCATCTGCACCGCGCCTGGGCAACTGGCATCCGAGCCCTGCCCGGTCCGCGAATCGACCCACGCCTGCACGATGTTATCCGGCTGCGGCATGTCCAGCGGCAGCGGATCGGCCTTGCGCATGAAACTGCTCCAGACCTGCAGCGCACCGGTGGCACCGGTGAACGGCGTCTTGCCGTTGTCATCGCGGCCCAGCCACACCACCGCCAGCAGGTCCTGGCTGAAACCGGCGAACCAGCTGTCGCGAGAATCGTTACTGGTGCCGGTCTTGCCTGCCAGGGTCAACGTCTTGGGCAGCACGTTGTAAACCGAACTGCCGGTACCCTCACGCATCACCCGCTGCATGGCGCTCTGGATCAGATAAATGGAAGCCGGATCAAAACGCTGCTGAATCTGGAACGGATACCGCTTGAGCGGCTCGCCCTCGGCCGTCAGCACGCTGCGAATCCCGCGCATCGGCGTATTAAAACCACCGTTGGCCAGGGTCTGGTACATGGTTGCCACTTCGATCGGCGTCAAGGCGCCCGCCCCCAACAACATCGACGGGAAGGCCGGGAACTCCCGGGTGACCCCCAGGCGACCGAGGGTCTTCAGGACATTCGGCACCCCGACTTCCAGACCCAGGCGCGCGGTCGAGAGGTTGTAGGAGTGCGCCAGGCCCTGATACAGGAAGACCGTGCCGTGGGACCGCCGATCATAGTTCTGCGGTTTCCAGACCTGGCCATCGGCGCCCTTCACCGAGAACGACTCGTCGGACAGCCAACTGGTCAGGGTGTACTTGCTCGGTTTTTCCAGCGCCGTCAGGTACACCGCCGGCTTGATCAGCGAGCCGATCGGCCGCACCGCATCCAGCGCCCGGTTGAACCCGGCAAAACCGGCCTGGCGACTGCCGATCATGGCCTGCACTTCCCCGGTTTCCGGGTTGGTCACCACCATCGCCGCCTCAACCTCGTCCGCGCCCTTGCGTCCGGAAAGACGCTTGAAGGTGTCGTTAACCGAGGCTTCGGCTTTCATCTGCAGGATCGGGTCGAAGCTGGTGAAAATCCGCAGGCCCTCTTCGGTCAAGTCTTCGTCGCGGTAGTCTTCGCGCAACTGGCGCTTGACCAGGTCGATAAAGCCCGGGAACGAACTGTCGGCCAGCTTGCCGCGGGTAGTGACACCCAGCGGCAGTTTTTTCGCGGCCGCCACCTGCTCGGCCGTGGCCACGCCCTGTTGCTCAAGGACATCCAGCACCAGGTTGCGCCGCTCCAGCGCCCGCTCGGGGTTGCGTCGCGGGTTGTAGTAGGACGGCCCCTTGACCATGCCCACCAGCATCGCCACTTGATGCAGTTTCAGCTCGGACAACGGCTGGCCGAAGAAGAACTGACTGGCCAGGCCAAAACCGTGCACCGCACGCTGGCCATCCTGACCGACGAACACTTCATTGAGGTACGCCTCAAGAATTTCGCGTTTGTCGTAATGCAGCTCAAGCAACATCGCCATCATGGCTTCCGTCAGCTTGCGGCTCAGGCTGCGCTCGTTGGTCAGGTAGAAGTTCTTGACCAATTGCTGGGTCAGCGTACTGCCGCCCTGGGTCATCTTGCCGCCAGAGGTGTTGACCCAGACGGCCCGGGCAATCGATTTGGGCGACACCCCCCAGTGGCTATAGAAATCCCGGTCTTCAACCGCGACCAGGGTTTCCAGCAAGTAAGGCGGGACCTGATCGAGCTTGATCAGAATCCGGTCTTCGAGATTTTTCGGGTAGATCCCGCCGATCAGCAGCGGCTCCAACCGCACCACGGAGAGCTTCGAGCCGTTCAGCGCAGACAGCTCGGCCACATAGTCACCGGAGAAGCGCACACGCACCGGCTGGGCCTTCTCCACGCCTTCATAGAACTGGAAACCACGGGTGTTCAGGTCCACGGTATTGCCGCTGACCGCAGCTGCGCCAGGGCCGTTGGCCACGCTTTCGCGGCGATAGCCCAGGGCATCGAGTTCCGTCAGGAAATCTTCCTTGCTGAGCTTTTGTCCGACGAACAGCTCCAGCGGACGGGCATAAACCTTGGCGGGAATGGTCCAGCGCTTGCCGGAGAACTTCTCCTGGACCACGGCATCAAGGTAAACGGCAAAGCCTGCCAGCACCACGAGGCCGACCAGACTGAGCTTCAGGGCCCAGCCCAGCCAAGGGCTCAGGCCTTTGGAGGGACGTTTTTTTGCAGTGCGGGGGGATCGGGTACGAGTCATGGCGGCGGATTATACGCACTTTATTCCTGATCAACATGAGCCCCGCGAGGTTTGCGTTGGCCCCGCTTGCGGCCATAATGGCGCCCTTGAATTTTCCCAGACTCTGAAGGATCGCCCGTGAGCCAATCCCTGATCGCTGCCCTGCAAAACCCGGCCCTCTACCCCCATCCGGTAGACGGATTCCAGGTCATCGAGACGCACATCTCCTGGGTGCTGCTCACCGGCCCCTACGCCTATAAAGTGAAAAAGCCGGTGAACTTCGGCTTCCTCGACTTCACCACGCTTGAAGCTCGCGAGCACTTCTGCGCCGAGGAGCTGCGCCTCAACCAGCGTCTGACCAATGACCTGTACCTGGAAGTCTTGCCGATCACCGGCAGCGCCGAAGCCCCCCAGTTGGGCGGCAGCGGTCCGGTACTCGACTACGCGCTGAAAATGCGCCAGTTCCCGCAAAGCCAACTGCTCAGCACCCTGCAGGCCAACGGCGAGCTGACCACCGCGCACATCGACGCGATGGCCCAACAGATCGCCCGCTTCCACCTCGAAGCGCCGCGGGTTCCGGCCGACCACGAAGCCGGCACGCCGGACAGCGTCATGGCGCCGGTACTGCAGAACTTCGACCAGATTCGCCCGTTCCTCAATGACAAGGCCGACCTGCTGCAACTCGAGGCCCTGCAAGCCTGGGCGCAAAGCAGCTTCGAGCGCCTCAAGCCACTGCTGGCCCAACGCAAGGCCGAGGGCTTCATCCGCGAATGCCACGGTGATATCCACCTGGGCAACGCCACCGTGATCGATGGCAACGTGGTGATTTTCGACTGCATCGAATTCAACGAGCCATTCCGCTTCACCGACGTCTATGCCGATACCGGCTTCCTGGCGATGGACCTGGAAGACCGCGGCCTGAAAAGCCTCGCTCGACGTTTCATGAGCCAATACCTGGAGCTGACCGGCGATTACCAGGGCCTGGAACTGCTGAACTTCTACAAAGCCTACCGCGCCCTGGTGCGCGCCAAGGTCAGCCTGTTCAGCATGCCTGCCGATGCCACCCCCGTGCAGCGGGCCACCACTCTGCGTCAGTACCGCAACTACGCCAACCTGGCGGAGAGCTACAGCACCATCCCGTCGCGCTTCCTGGCCATCACCCATGGCGTCTCGGCAGTCGGCAAAAGCCGCGTGGCCATGCGTCTGGTCGAAGCCCTGGGCGCCATCCGCCTGCGTTCCGATGTCGAACGCAAGCGCCTGTTCGGCGAGCAGCAGGTACCAAACGATCCGCAAGCCGGCATCTACAGTGCCGACGCCAGCGCAGCGACCTATGCACGCCTGCATGAGATTGCCGACGTGATCCTGCGTGCCGGCTTCCCGGTGGTGCTCGACGCCACGTACCTCAAGCGCGAGCAGCGCGATGGTGCGGCGCTCGTTGCGGAAGCCACCGGCGCCCCCTTCCTGATTCTCGACTGCAACGCCCCCCAGGCCGTGATCGAGAGCTGGCTCGCGCAGCGTCAGGCAGACAAAAACGATCCCTCCGACGCCAACCTGGCCGTTATCGCGGCTCAACAAGCCAATCGCGAAGCCCTGACGCCTGCAGAAATCCTCTGCAGCAAACGTGTCCAAACCAACGAAAGCGGGACCCTGGACACCGTCGTCGCGCAGATTCGCCAACGCCTGCCGGGCCTGTAAGCACATGGGGCAACTGACGTGGGGCTGTGACAGCCTCACGCCAGTCGCCTAGTGGCACTATACTGGCGTCATAAATCCAACACGGTGACGCCCATGAGCCAGCCCACACTACTCGATACCCCGCTCTATGCCCTGCTGCACAAAGACGACATTCAGGGCTTCAACCGCGAACGCCCAAAGAACGGCCCCATCGATATGGTGGGCGGTGACTTTCGTGGCCTCGACCTGCGCGAACTGAACGCCGAAGGCATCGACTTCAGCGATGCCTACTTCCGCTCCGCCGACCTGCGCGGCATCGATTTTCGCCAGGCGTCCCTGGAAGGCGCGAGCCTGGCCCATGCGCAAATCTCCGGCGCCTACTTCCCGCCCGAACTCTCGGCAGACGAAATCCTCATGTCGATGAACTTCGGCACCCGCCTGCGCTACCGCACTCGCTGATCCCCTCACGCCCCTGAAGTCCGGCACCGCCGCACGGCCGGACTTCAGGGGTCGTTTCGCGACACGCCTCCCCGCCCCCGCCTCCTGCAGAGCTATCTGGCACATAGCCTTAGAAGCTTTTGCGTTCAAACCGACCAAAGAACCACGCTTTTCCTACTGACCGCTACACTCCTCAAAGGTCCGCCCAACGCACTCTTCGCCCATCGCAAGGAGGCTTGATGAATGACGAACTGCAACACCTGAAGAATCTTGGCAAGACGTCGGCGCAATGGCTGCATGCCGTAGGCATTCACAGCGCTTCGGATTTGCGCCGATTAGGGGCGGTGGATGCATACAGGGCGGTACGCACCCGCGGATTCCGCGCATCGAAAGTGCTGCTGTACGCGATCGAGGGAGCGCTGATGGACATGCACTGGAACGATATTCCCGCCGAACGCAAAGACGCCCTCAACAAACAACTGGAAGCCATCTCGTCCCGGCAAAAGAATTGAGCACCCTAGACACCCGTCAACCCCAGGATTTGCGGGGGTTCAAACACGTGTTTAGCGAAATGAAAAAGAATTCGAGAAACATTCGTTGACATCGAAATGAGAATCGTTATGATTGCCACAACTGGTCGCGAGATCAGCCGATCTTCTGAAAGACCCTTGGTTCGGACTCTCAGATTATCTCCTCATCAGGCTAATCACGGTTATTTGACCCGGCTCTTGCCGGGTCTTTTTTTGCCTGTCGATCAGCCCGCAGGCAGCCGTTTACTGACGCATTGAAGCGCAATAGTCCTGCACCGGCCGAACGGCCGTGTACCAGACATAATCCGCCGAGGCCGCTGCCACCGACTCACCTTTCTCCGCCAGCATCAGCACCACTGCTGGCGGGCGAGCACCGAGGTCCTCCAGGTGCACCGGCACCCCGAGATCCAGGCGAGCGTGATAACCACCGGCAAACAGCATGGCCGGCGTCGGCGCGGTCATCAGGCGCTCAGCCATTCGCCGATCCCGATGCTGCTGCACGGCCAGCATCGCGGGCATCTGACTCTCGGGCAGCAGACCGCAATGGGATTGTGCAATCTGCGCCAGCAACGGCGCCTTGACCGCCTCCGCAGTCGAGCGCCCACCGCTCAGGGTTGGCGCCTCTTTGTAGAGGCGCCGCACCTCAGGCCCATCAAAATTGGCTGCCAGCAAGGGATAAGGCTGGGCCAAGGCGTAACGCACGATCGGACCGTACAGATTCCAGTCCCAACCCGGCTGCCAGGCCAGCGCTGCCGGTAGATCGGCCGGCCATTGCCCGGGACTGCGTGCGCGCAGTTGATCGACTGCGGCCTGTTGCTGCGGGGTGAGCATTTCCAGCAACAGACTGCCTTGCACTCGGCGCTGGGCCAACGCTTGCAACAGCCATAGCTGGACCTGATGGTGATCAGGGTTGTCATGCTGCTCGCCCACGATCACCCGAGGCGCTCCCGCCAACCGCTCGACCAGCGCCTGGGCGGTCAGTGCCTGCCCGCTGCGCAGATCGACAATCTCCCCAGCAGGCTGGCCTACGCCAGTCGGCACCCCGCTCTGGCAGGCCACCAGCAGCAGACACAGCACAATCAGGATGCGACCCATGAACTCACCTCAGCGCGCAATGATCAGCGGATGCCCACGCTCCGGGTGCGGCTGCACCAACACCTCCAGGCCAAACACCGCCTTCAGCGACTCGGGGCGCAGCACCTGTTGCGGGGTGTCCAGGGCATGGGGGCGACCGTTTTCCAGCAGCAGAATGCGGTCACAGTAGCGCGCCGCCAGATTCAGGTCATGCAGGATCACCAGCACCGCCGCGCCGCGATCGGCAAACTGGCGCACGGCCTGCAACGTCGTGTGTTGATGCAAGGGGTCGAGCATCGAGGTCGGCTCATCGAGCAGCAAGGTCTGCCCCGCTTCGCCCGGCCACAGTTGCGCCAGCACCCGCGCCAGGTGCACTCGCTGGCGCTCACCACCCGACAGTGCGGTGTAGCTGCGGCCGCTCAAGTGGCCAACATCTGCGGCCTGCAAGGCGGCGGCGACAATTTCGTCATCTCGCTGGCGTCCGGTCTGATAGGGCAAGCGACCCATGCCCACCACCTCCTCGACGCGAAAGGCAAAATCCAGGGTCGAACTCTGCGGCAGCACGGCCAGGCGTTGCGCGCGCCGCGCGCCGTCCCATTCAGCCAAGGGGCGCTGGTCCAGCCAGACGTGTCCATGATCGGCGCGCAGCTCTCCACACAGGGCGCCGAGCAAGGTGCTTTTGCCAGCACCGTTAGGGCCCAACACACCCAGCACCTCGCCCGGGTTGAGCGCAAGGTCGATGTCCGCCAGGACGATAGTGCCGCCTCGACGGATCTGCAGGTTTTCCACTCGCAGCATCAGGCACGACCTCGCAACAACAGGAACAGAAAGAACGGCGCACCAATGAACGCGGTGACGATGCCGATCGGCAATTCCGCCGGTGCCAGCGCCAGGCGCGCCACAAGGTCGGCCAGCAGCAACAGGCTGGCACCCGCCAGGATCGAGGCCGGCAACAACACCCGGTGATCGGGCCCGGCCAGCAACCGCACCAAGTGCGGCACCACCAGGCCGACAAAGCCGATCATCCCCGCCGCCGCGACGGCGGCGCCAACCCCCAGCGCGGTGCAGAACACCAGTTCGCGCTTGAGCCGCTCGACGTTGATCCCCAGGTGACTGGCTTCGGACTCGCCAAGCAGCAGCGCATTCAAGGCCCTGGCCCGACGCGGCAACCACAGCGCCACCACGGTCGTCACCAGCAGCAACGGCCACAGCCGCGCATAGCTGGCGCCATTGAGACTGCCCAGATTCCAGAACGTCAGGGTACGCAGGGTCGCATCGTCGGCCAAATACGTGAACAAGCCCACCGCAGAACCCGCCAGGGCCGTCAGGGCGATGCCCGCCAGCAACATGGTCGCGACATTGGTCTGGCCATTGCGCCGGCCCAGACGATAAACCAGCGCCGTCACCCCCAGGCCGCCGAGAAAGGCGCAGATCGACAACAAGTACGGACCGATCGCCTCCGGCAAACCGCCGAACAGCGCCCCCCCGACAATCGCGACAGCCGCGCCGAGGGCCGCGCCACTGGACACTCCCACCAGCCCCGGGTCCGCCAGTGGGTTGCGGAACAGCCCCTGCATCGCCACTCCGGACAGGGCCAGGACGCCACCCACCGCCAGCCCGAGCAGGGTGCGCGGCAAACGGATCTGCCCGAGAATCAGCTCGGCCTGCTCCAGGCCATCACCGGCAATCGGCAGCCCAAGCATGCGCAGGGCCGCCCGCAAGGTGTCCAGCAGCGGCAGGCTGACGGGGCCCAGCGCCAGGGACAGCCAGGTCGCCAACACACACAGCAGCCCCAGGCCAATAAACAACGAGCGCGGTTTTACCAGAGTGCTCATTGGGCGGCGGTGGCCTTGGCGGATTCAGCGGGATAGAAACCGGCAGACAGTTTGACCAGGCTTTGCGGCAAGCGCGGGCCCAGGCCGCCGACCAGCAGCGTCGGGTCCAGTTCCAGTACGCGGCCGGTCTTGGCCGCTGGCGTCGAGGTGAGGATCGGGTTCTGCTTGAACAACGCTTCGCGTGCGGCATCGCCGGTCAACGCCCGGTCCGAAAACACCAGGACATCCGGCGTCAGCCCCGCCAGGGACTCCACCGAAAACGGCTTGTAGCCACTGTGGGTCGCCAGGTTACGCCCGCCTGCCTGTTGCAGCAGCCAATCGGCGGCGGTGTCTTTACCCGCGATCAACGGCTTGCCCCCTGCGTGGCCGAGCAACAGCAGCACACCCGGCGCCTTGGCCGTGGTCTGGGCCTGGCTGACCCAGGCCTGCTGCTGCACAAGTTGCTGTTGATAACCGTCGAACAGTGCAGTGGCCTGCGCCTCGCTGCCCAGCAAACGCCCCAGGCGCTGCAAGGTGTTCTGCAGGGTGGGCAAGTCCGGCTGGGCCGAGAACAGTTCAACCTGGACCCCGGCACTGCGAATCTGCGACAACACCGGCGGCGGGCCCATTTCTTCGGTACCGATCAGAATCTGCGGACTCAGGCTCAGAATGCCTTCGGCCGACAGTTGGCGTTGATAACCGATACTCGGCAAGGCCTTGAGTGACTCCGGGTGTTGGCTGGTGGTGTCCACGCCCACCAGCCTGGCTTGCGCGCCCAGGGCACTGACCCACTCCGACAGCGCGCCCCCGGCACTGACCCAGCGTTGCGGCAATTCGACCGCGGCGGCGCCACGGGCAACCAGTAGTCCGACACAGAGCGCGATAGCGCTGGTACTCAGGCGCATAACAGGGTTTCCTTTCAGGCGTTTTCCCGCACAATCCCAGGCGCTTTGGCTTATGCACCTTCGCGGACGAAGCCGGCATTTGATAATTGTTAGCATTTGCACGTCAAGCACAGACACATTTGCTAACCAGCGCACGCAGCCCATAACCGCCGCAGGTCAGCGCCTTCGGCACCTGAGGATAGTCATGAAGTTTCTTTGTACCAGCGCCGAACTGGTCGATGCCAGCAGCCGTGGCTTCGACATCGCCGGACAAAAGGTCTTTGCCGTGCGCCGCGAAGGCCGGGTCTACGCCTACCAGAACCGTTGCCCGCACCGTGGCGTCGGCCTGGAATGGCAGCCGGACCAGTTCCTCGACCCCAGCGCCAGCCTGATCCAGTGCGCCACCCATGGTGCACTGTTCCTGATCGAGAGCGGTGAATGCGTGGCCGGTCCCTGCGCCGGCCAATCCCTCACGGCCCTGAAGTGCCGCGAAGACGCCCAAGGCATCTGGGTCCAAGGCTAAACGCCGAGCAGCACCTCAAGACGCCGCTCGACCCTGACCTCCTCGGCGGTCAGGTTCACGCCATAGGCCAACACTTCGACCCCGGACGCTTTGGCTTCCGCCAGGGCGGCGGCGTAGCCCGGATCGATCTCCACCGCCGGGCGCACTGCTTCGATGCCGGTCAGGTTCACGCAGTACAACTGCACGGCGCGAACCCCATCCCGGGCCAGGCACGCCAGCTCGCGCAAGTGTTTGGCCCCGCGCTGAGTCACCGCATCGGGAAAAGCCGCGACAGCCGAACCGTCGAACCCCAGGGTGACACTTTTGACTTCGACGAAAGCCGGTCCGTGGGGGTAATCCAGACGGAAATCGATCCGGCTGTTTTCCTGCCCGTACGGCACTTCCCGCTTGAGCCCGGTAAAGCCGGCCAGCTCGCTGATCAACCCGGCGCGCAGCGCTTCCTCGATCAACGGGTTGGCCCGCGCCGTGTTGACGCACGCCAAACGCCCTTGCGGGGTTTCGCTGATTTCCCAGGTACCGGGCAATTTGCGCTTGGGGTCGTTGGAGCGGCTGAACCACACCTGCCCGCCTTCGACCATGCAATTGAACATCGAGCCGGTGTTAGGGCAGTGAATGGTGAGCATCTCGCCGGTAACGGTTTCGATATCGGCAAGAAAACGCTTGTATCGTCGGATCAACCGACCTTCTTCCAAAGGGGGATCGAAGCGCATCAGCCTTGCCAGCTCCGCAAGCCACGGGCAATCCGCTCCACCGCTTCCTGCAACCGCGGCAGGCTCTGGGTGTAGGCAAACCGCACGTGATGCCCGGCCTGGTGCCGACCGAAGTCCAGCCCCGGGGTAAAGGCGATGTGTTCGGTTTCCAGGAAATGCCGGCAGAACGCAAAGGCATCGCCGCCAAAGGCGCTGATGTCCGCATACAGATAGAACGCGCCCTCCGGCTCTACCGCGATGCCGAAGCCCAGCTCACGCAATGCCGGCAGGAGGAAATCGCGGCGCCGGCCGAATTCGGCGCGGCGCTCTTCCAGAATGCTCAAGGTTGCCGGTTCGAAACAGGCCAACGCCGCGTATTGGGCCATGCTCGGTGCGCTGATATACAGGTTCTGGGCGAGCTTCTCCAATTCACTGACCGCCCCTTGCGGCGCTACCAGCCAGCCCAGGCGCCAGCCGGTCATGCCGAAATATTTAGAAAAGCTATTCAGGACAAAGGCACTGTCATCCACTTCCAGCACGCTGGCGGCATCGGTGCCGTAGGTCAGGCCGTGGTAGATCTCGTCCACCACCAGATGACCGTTGCGCCCCTTGATCGCCGTCGACAGGCCCGCCAGTTCGTCGCGGGTCAGAATGGTCCCGGTGGGGTTGGCCGGGGATGCCACCAGTGCGCCGACGCTGTCCTGGTCCCAATAACGCTGCACCAGGTCCGGGGTCAGTTGATAACGCACCTCCGGCCCGACCGGCACCAATTGCGCCGCACCCTCCACCAATCGCAGGAAGTGGCGGTTGCACGGGTAGCCGGGGTCGGCCAGCAACCAGTGCTTGCCTGGGTCCACCAGCAAAGCACTGGCCAGCAACAGCGCGCCCGACCCGCCCGGGGTGATCAGGATGCGCTGCGGGTCGATGTTCAAGCCGTAGCGTTGCTCGTAGAAGCCGCTGATGGCCTCACGCAGCTCAGGTATGCCGCGCGCCGCGGTGTAACGGGTTTTACCCGCCGTCAGCGCCGCCTGGCCAGCCTGGATGATCGGTTCGGCAGTGGTGAAGTCCGGTTCGCCGATTTCCAGGTGGATGACGTCGTGCCCGGCGGCTTGCAGCTCGTTGGCGCGCGCCAGCAGGGCCATGACGTGGAAAGGTTCGATAGCGCGGCTGCGCGCACTGTAGGACTGAGCCATTAGCCTTCCTTCAACGGGGTAAAAAAGAAACGATTCTACCCAAGGCCAGGAACGAGCGAGAAGCTAATGCGGTCACAAGACCAAGGTTCATGTGTCATAGAGCCATACGCGAGGCGCAGGATTGACTAAAATCAATATTTGATCAGGTCTCCAGAGCCGCCAGACCAGGCTTTGCAACCCTTTGCAAGCCTTCCGGGCCGCAGCCTCGACATGAGGGAGTAGCGCGGCCTGATTTGATCTGGTAAGTTCGCCCGCTTGCAGCCGCAGGGCCGGCAGGTGTCGGTGATGGAGCAATCCTGCGCAATGGATTACAAGAGTAGAGGCGGTCCATTTCATGCCCACCCAAGCAAAGCAACAGGCAAATCAGTCGATCAGCGGCTTCGAACCCTACGTTGAGTCCAAGGGCGAGGAGTACATGGGCAAGCCCATGCGCGCTCACTTCACCAAGATCCTGAACAAGTGGAAACAGGACTTGATGCAGGAAGTCGACCGTACGGTTGACCACATGAAAGACGAAGCGGCCAACTTCCCTGACCCGGCCGACCGTGCCAGCCAGGAAGAAGAATTCAGCCTCGAACTGCGCGCCCGCGACCGCGAGCGCAAGCTGATCAAGAAAATCGACAAGACCCTGCAACTGATCGAAGACGAAGAATACGGTTGGTGCGAGTCGTGCGGCGTCGAAATCGGCATTCGCCGTCTCGAAGCACGTCCTACCGCCGACATGTGCGTCGACTGCAAGACCCTTGCGGAAATCAAGGAAAAGCAAGTCGGCAAATAAGCCTCGACTTGAACCAGGAACGGAGCGTGCGAACGCTCCGTTTTTGTTTCTGATTTCCGTGCAGGCGCGAGCTTGCTCGCGAAGAACGACAACGATAACGCGAACTGGTTGAAGGCACGCGGTGTTCAGGAGTTTTTCGCAAGCGAGCCCGCTCCTACAATGTGATTGTCGCCAGCCCCACCAAGTAACAATGCCCTCATGACCAGCCTCACCTCCCCCGACTATATCGGGCGCTTCGCCCCGACCCCCAGTGGCCACCTGCACTTCGGTTCGCTGGTCGCCGCCCTGGCCTCCTACCTCGACGCCCGTTCGGTCGGTGGGCGCTGGCTGCTGCGCATGGAAGACCTTGACCCGCCCCGGGAAGAACCCGGTGCCCAGGCGGCGATTCTCAAGGCCCTGGAAAGCTACGGCTTTGAATGGGACGGCACGATGATTCGCCAGAGCGAACGGCACGCTGCCTACGCCCAGGTTCTCGACCAACTGTTCAACCACGGCCTGGCCTACGCCTGCACCTGCTCGCGCAAACAGCTGGAGCCCTATCACGGCATCTACCCGGGCCTGTGCCGCAACGCCGGCCACCCGGGCGAAGACGCGGCGATCCGCCTGCGGGTACCCGAGCTGGAATACCATTTCAATGACCGCGTGCAAGGCCAGTACCGCCAGCACCTGGGCCGTGAGGTCGGCGATTTTGTGATTCGTCGCCGCGACGGGCTCTACGCCTATCAATTGGCGGTGGTGCTCGACGATGCCTGGCAAGGCATCACCGACATCGTGCGCGGTGCCGACCTGCTCGACTCCACCCCGCGCCAGCTGTACCTGCAGGAACTGCTCGGCTTGCGCCAACCGCGTTACCTGCACCTGCCCCTGATCACCCAGCCCGATGGCAACAAGCTCGGCAAATCCTACCGCTCGCCACCGCTGCGCGCAGACCAGGCCACGCCCTTGCTGCTGCGCGCATTGCGGGCCCTGGGGCAAACGCCGCCTGCCGACCTGGACGATGCGACACCCGCCGAAGTGCTCAAATGGGGCAGCGCCCACTGGGACGCAACGCTGATCCCACGCACGCTGACACTGCCCGAAGCGTTATTACGCTGACTAAGCTTGCAGGTTGGCGCCCATCCGTTACCATCGCCGCACGTTTTCGGGCACGCACACAATAAAGAGAGGCCGGGATGTACATCTATCGCTTGGTCCTGCTGTTGGTAGTGGGGATCTATCTGTTCTCCCCCGCCATCATGGACTGGTGGATCGACGCCACTGGCGCCTGGTATCGCCCGTATCTGCTGTGGCTGATCCTGATCGTCGTGACCTTCATCCTGCAGAGCCAAAAAGATGCCGATGAGCTTTAGCCTGACCCAGATGATCCTGATCAGCGCCGCCTACCTGGCGGTGCTGTTCGGCGTTGCCTGGATCAGCGAACGTGGAATGATCCCACGGGCGATCATTCGCCACCCGCTGACCTACACCCTGTCGCTTGGGGTCTACGCCAGTGCCTGGGCGTTCTACGGCACGGTCGGCCTGGCCTATCAGTACGGCTATGGATTCCTGTCCAGTTACCTTGGGGTCTCCGGGGCCTTTTTGCTGGCACCGGTGCTGCTGTACCCGATCCTGAAGATCACCCGCACCTATCAATTGTCGTCCCTGGCCGACCTGTTTGCCTTTCGCTTTCGCAGTACCTGGGCCGGCGCGCTGACCACCATTTTCATGCTGATCGGCGTGCTGCCGTTGTTGGCCCTGCAGATCCAGGCCGTGGCCGACTCCATTGGCATCCTCACCCGCGAGCCGGTGCAGCATCGCGTGGCGCTGAGCTTCTGCGCGCTGATCACCCTGTTCACGATTTTCTTCGGCTCACGGCACATCGCCACCCGCGAGAAACACGAGGGCCTGGTGTTCGCCATTGCCTTTGAGTCGGTGATCAAACTGATCGCCATTGGTGGTGTTGGCCTGTACGCGCTGTACGGTGTGTTCGACGGCCCGCAACAGCTTGAATTGTGGCTGCTGCAGAACCAGACCGCCCTCGCCGCCCTGCACACACCGCTGCAGGAAGGTCCATGGCGCACGCTGTTGCTGGTGTTCTTCGCCTCGGCGATCGTGATGCCGCACATGTACCACATGACTTTCACCGAAAACCTCAACCCGCGCTCGCTGGTCAGTGCCAGCTGGGGTTTGCCGCTGTTCCTGCTGCTGATGAGCCTGGCCGTGCCACTGATTCTCTGGGCCGGGCTGAAACTGGGCGCCACCACCAACCCGGAATACTTCACCCTCGGGATCGGCATCGCCGCCAACAGCAAGGCCCTGGCCCTCCTGGCCTATGTCGGCGGGCTGTCCGCCGCCAGCGGCCTGATCATCGTCACCACCCTGGCGCTGTCCGGGATGGCCCTGAATCACCTGGTGCTGCCGCTGTACCAGCCGCCCGCCGAAGGCAACATCTACCGCTGGCTGAAATGGACCCGCCGTGCGCTGATCGTCGCGATCATCATGGCCGGTTATGGCTTCTACCTGCTGCTGGGCGCCGAACAGGACCTGGCCAACCTGGGCATTGTGGCCTTTGTCGCCACCTTGCAGTTCCTGCCGGGCGTGTTGTCGGTGCTGTACTGGCCGACCGCCAACCGACGCGGCTTCATCGCCGGATTACTGGCGGGCATCCTGGTCTGGCTGGTGACCATGCTGCTGCCGCTGGTGGGCAATCTGCAGGGGTTCTATATCCCGCTGCTGAACATGATCTACGTGCTCGACGACACCAGTTGGCACATGGCAGCCATCGCCTCGCTGGCGGCCAACGTGCTGATGTTCACCCTGATCTCGCTGTTCACCAATGCCAGCACCGAGGAAGCCAGCGCCGCCGAAGCCTGCGCCGTGGACAACGTGCGGCGCCCGCAACGACGCGAACTGCATGCCGCCTCCCCCCAGGAGTTCGCCACCCAACTGGCCAAGCCTCTGGGTGCCAAGGCCGCGCAAAAGGAAGTCGAGCAAGCGCTGCGCGACCTCTACCTGCCGTTCGATGAACGTCGGCCCTATGCCTTGCGTCGTCTGCGCGACCGCATCGAAGCCAACCTCTCCGGCCTGATGGGCCCCAGCGTGGCGCAAGACATGGTCGAGACCTTCCTGCCCTACAAGGCCGGCGGCGAAAACTATGTCACCGAAGACATTCACTTCATCGAAAGCCGGCTCGAGGACTACCACTCGCGCCTCACCGGCCTTGCCGCCGAACTCGATGCCCTGCGCCGCTATCACCGCCAGACCCTGCAAGAATTGCCGATGGGCGTCTGCTCGCTGGCCAAGGACCAGGAAATCCTCATGTGGAACAAAGCCATGGAAGAGCTGACCGGCATCGCCGCGCAGCGCGTGGTGGGTTCACGCCTGAGTACCCTGGGTGAGCCGTGGAAGGAACTGCTGCAAGGTTTCATCAACCTGCCCGACGAACACTTGCACAAACAGCACCTGGCCCTCGATGGCCAGACCCGCTGGTTGAACCTGCACAAGGCGGCCATCGACGAACCGCTGGCGCCGGGCAACAGTGGCCTGGTGTTGCTGGTCGAGGACCTGACCGAAACCCAGATGCTCGAAGACAAGCTGGTGCACTCCGAACGCCTGGCGAGCATCGGTCGCCTGGCGGCCGGCGTGGCCCATGAAATTGGCAACCCGATCACCGGCATCGCCTGCCTGGCGCAGAACCTGCGCGAAGAGCGGGAAGAGGATGGCGAGCTGACAGAAATCAGCGGGCAGATTCTCGAGCAGACCAAACGGGTGTCACGCATCGTACAGTCGCTGATGAGCTTCGCCCACGCCGGCAGCCACCAGCACAACGACGAACCGGTGTGCCTGGCCGAGGTGGCGCAGGACGCCATTGGCCTGCTGGCACTGAACCGACGCAACTTCGAAGTGCAGTTCTTCAACCTGTGCGATCCCGACCACTGGGTCGTGGGTGACCCGCAGCGGCTCGCCCAGGTCCTGATCAACCTGCTATCCAACGCCCGCGATGCAACACCGGCCGGCAGTGCGGTGCGGGTAAAAAGCGAAGCCAGCGAACACACGGTCGATCTGATCGTGGAAGACGAAGGCAGTGGCATCCCCGCGAACATCAAGGACCGCTTGTTCGAACCTTTCTTTACCACCAAGGATCCTGGCGAAGGCACCGGTCTGGGCCTTGCACTGGTCTATTCCATCGTTGAAGAGCATTATGGACAAATCACCATCGACAGCCCGGCTGACATCCAAAGCCAGCGCGGCACCCGTATTCGGGTGACCTTACCGCGTCATGTCGAAGCGACGTCCGCTGTGAACTGAGACCGTCGAGAGAATCGAATCAATGCCGCACATTTTGATCGTCGAAGACGAAACCATTATCCGCTCCGCCTTGCGCCGCCTGCTGGAACGCAACCAGTACCAGGTCAGCGAAGCCGGTTCCGTGCAGGAAGCACAAGAACGCTTCAGCATCCCCACGTTCGACCTGATTGTCAGCGACCTGCGCCTGCCCGGCGCTCCGGGGACTGAACTGATCAAGCTCGGCCAAGGCACGCCGGTGCTGATCATGACCAGCTACGCCAGCCTGCGCTCGGCAGTGGACTCGATGAAGATGGGCGCGGTGGACTACATCGCCAAGCCTTTCGATCACGACGAAATGCTCCAGGCCGTCGCACGAATCCTGCGCGACCGACAGACGGCACAGAGCACCCCCAGTGAGCGACCGGCCGGCAAGGTCGCCAATGGCAGTGACAAGCCAGGGGTGGACAACAGCAACGGCGAGATCGGCATCATCGGCTCCTGCCCACCGATGCAGGACCTCTACGGCAAGATCCGTAAAGTGGCGCCAACCGATTCCAATGTGCTGATCCAGGGTGAGTCCGGGACCGGCAAGGAGTTGGTGGCCCGCGCCCTGCACAACCTGTCCAAGCGCGCCAAGGCGCCGATGATCTCGGTGAACTGCGCAGCCATTCCGGAAAGCCTGATCGAGTCCGAATTGTTCGGCCACGAGAAAGGCGCCTTTACCGGCGCCAGCGCCGGGCGTGCCGGCCTGGTGGAAGCGGCGGACGGCGGGACCCTGTTCCTCGACGAGATCGGCGAGCTGCCACTCGAGGCCCAGGCACGCTTGCTGCGCGTGCTGCAGGAAGGCGAGATCCGCCGTGTTGGCTCGGTGCAATCGCAAAAAGTCGACGTGCGCCTGATCGCGGCCACTCACCGCGACCTCAAGAGCCTGGCGAAAATCGGCCAGTTCCGTGAAGACCTGTTTTACCGCCTGCACGTGATCGCCCTGAAACTACCGGCGTTGCGCGAACGCGGTGCCGACGTCAACGAAATCGCCAATGCCTTCCTTGCCAGGCAGAGTGCGCGGGTCAACCGTACCGACCTGAAGTTCGCCCCTGACGCCGAGCAGGCGATTCGTCATTACAGCTGGCCAGGCAACGTGCGCGAACTGGAAAACGCCGTCGAGCGTGCGGTGATCCTGTGCGAGAGCCCGGAAATCTCTGCCGAGTTGCTGGGCATCGACATCGAGCTCAGTGACCTGGAAGAGGACGAATTCATTGGCCTGGCACCGCATCAGGGCAGCACCAGCAATGCCAGCCACGAGCCGACCGAAGACCTGTCCCTGGAAGATTACTTCCAGCACTTCGTCCTCGAACACCAGGACCACATGACGGAAACCGAACTGGCCCGCAAACTCGGGGTCAGCCGCAAATGCCTGTGGGAACGCCGCCAGCGCCTGGGCATCCCGCGGCGCAAGACCGGGGTCACCAGCGAGGGCTGAACGTTACCTGTCGACTGTGCAGGTAACAGCTGAAAATGTGAAAAAACTGTTACCGCAGCTTTTTTCGTAACAAAAGCCGGGGCTTAAGGTAACGAAGCCCCGGCTTTTTTTCGCCTCGAAGAAAGCCCTCTACCGGGCTAACCCCTTGTTTTACTGGGGATCGCAAAAGTTGGCACGGCTTCTGCTATATGTTTGGTACAAGAACAATAACAAGCAATGCACAAGACAATAAAAATAAGACGAATCGACTCACGCACAATAAAAACAAGACGGCGAGAGGCGTAGCTAACTGATTCTTTTGGAGAGGCGTTGTATTTGGGGCTTGCCCCACAACCAGGCCGAGAACAACAAAAACTGCCCTAAGGCAGAGCCTGAACTGGTTGGATCGATAGATCATTGCAGCACAGCGATCAAAGCAATCCGTTTGCTCTTGGCTCCCGATTGGGAGGGTCATGCAGGGAAAACCTCATGACGTGGGCGCGACACAAAAACAAGAAGCCCGAAACCCATAATAAAAATAGAGCATGCAACTACTTCTTGGGGAGCTTCGGCTCCCCTTGTAGTTTCTGGCGTTTAGCCGCCTGAGACTGCGCAGTTCCCGCCTTCACGACGGCTTCGCCGGCGAACGCTGCTTCCCACGGCTCGACAGCTGCCACAGAGAACCGCGCAGCTTCCTACACCATCCCTCGACTAAATGCTAGAATCCCGGCCCATCATGCGGTCATTCTTGGTTATGGCCGAACATTCCTTCAAACAGTGCATCCCATGCTGAAGAAGCTGTTCCAGTCATTCCGTTCTCCCAAGCGTCATACGCAACACATTCGCAGCACGCCTGAAGTGCTCAACAGCGGCCAACATTCGCTGCAAAAGGGCCAATTCAGCCGTTACGCAGTGAATATCGTCGAGCGCCTGCAGAACGCCGGTTACCAGGCTTACCTGGTCGGTGGCTGTGTGCGTGACATGTTGCTCGGCATCACCCCCAAGGATTTCGACGTCGCCACCAGCGCCACGCCGGAACAGGTTCGCGCCGAGTTTCGTAACGCGCGCATCATTGGCCGTCGCTTCAAGTTGGTGCACATCCACTTTGGCCGCGAAATCATTGAAGTGGCGACCTTCCGCGCCAATCACCCGCAAAACGACGAAGAGGAAGACAGCAACCAGTCCTCGCGCAACGAAAGCGGGCGCATTCTGCGCGACAACGTCTACGGCACCCTGGAAGAAGACGCGCAACGCCGCGACTTCACCATCAACGCCCTGTACTACGATCCGGTCAGTGAACGCATCCTCGACTACGCCAACGGCGTACACGATATTCGCAACCACCTGATCCGCCTGATCGGCGACCCGACCCAACGCTACCAGGAAGACCCGGTACGCATGCTGCGTGCGGTGCGGTTTGCCGCCAAGCTGAACTTCGGTATCGAGAAGCACACGGCTGCGCCGATCCGCGACCTGGCCCCCATGCTGCGGGAAATCCCGTCGGCACGCCTGTTCGAAGAAGTGTTGAAGCTATTCCTCTCGGGGCACGCGGCTGACACCTTTGAAATGCTGGTCGACCTGCAATTGTTCGATCCATTGTTCCCGGCCAGCGCCGATGCACTGGAGCACAACCCGACCTACACCCACACCCTGATCAGTGAAGCGCTGATCAACACCGACCTGCGGATCAAGCAGAACAAGCCGGTGACCCCGGCCTTCCTGTTCGCCGCCCTGCTGTGGCCCGCGCTGCCCGCCCGGGTCCTGCGCTTGCAAGACCGTGGCATGCCGCCGATCCCGGCCATGCAGGAAGCCGCGCACGAACTGATCGCCGAGCAGTGCCAGCGGATTGCCATTCCTAAACGGTTCACCATGCCGATCCGCGAGATCTGGGACATGCAGGAACGCCTGCCCCGTCGCAGTGGCAAACGCGCCGACCTGCTGCTGGACAACCCGCGCTTCCGTGCCGGCTACGACTTCCTGCTGCTGCGCGAAAGCGCTGGCGAACAGACCAACGGCCTGGGCGAGTGGTGGACGGACTATCAGGACGCCAACGACAGCGAACGCCGTGACATGATCCGTGACCTCAGCGGCAAGGATGAAGGGACCGGCGCCGCCCCACGCAAACGTCGCCGTACCGGTGGCGCCAAGCGCAAACGTTCCGCGGACAGCACGAGCGCCTCAGGCGAGTAAGTCGATGGAACGTATCTACATCGGCATGGGCAGCAACCTCGCTGCCCCACAAGAGCAACTGCGCAACGCTGTACAGGCGTTGACGCAGTTACCCAAGACCCAGCTGACTGGCGTCTCGGCCTTCTATCAAAGCGACTCCCTGCTGCCGGGCCAGCCCCGCTACACCAACGCCGTGGCGGCGCTGGAGAGTGCCCTCACGCCTCTGGAGCTGCTCGATGCGCTGCAAGCCATCGAAAACCAGCAGGGCCGCGAACGCCTTGAGCGCTGGGGCCCGCGTACCCTCGACCTGGACATCCTGCTGTTCGGTGACCGCCTCATTGACGAGCCTCGCCTCAAAGTCCCCCACTACCAGATGCAGGAACGGGCCTTTGTGCTCTACCCCCTGGCCGAACTAGCGCCCGCCCAGTTGGAACTGGCGGACGGCCGGCGCTTGAGCGACCTGCTGGCGGCTTGCCCATTTGTCGGCCTGGATCGCCTGGCCACTGGCGATTAATCCTACAGAGAACTCCACTCTCTGCTGAATCGCATCAGTAACGCCGGTAACACCCAGGCGGTAACACATCCAATTGACTTCCCGAGTTCTCATCACGACTATAGGCGTCCCGCTGCCGCCAACCCGGCACCAAGGGCGCAATCCAGGCTTTTCAAGCACGACAAAAGACCGTGCGCCTGAGTCCATGAAGAATCACGCGCGTTACTCGCAGTAGTTTCCCAAGCGCCTGAACGAGGATCCTTTTCATGCCAGCTATTACTCTCACCACCCTGCAGTCCCTCAAGCAGAAAGGTGAAAAAATCACCATGCTGACCTGCTACGACGCCACGTTTGCCCACGCCTGCAATGAGGCCGGTGTAGAAGTGTTACTGGTGGGCGACTCCCTTGGCATGGTGTTGCAAGGCCATGACAGCACCCTGCCCGTCACGACGGCCGAGATGGCGTACCACGTGGCCTGCGTCAAGCGCGGCAACACCGATGCGCTGATCCTCGCCGACCTGCCGTTCATGGCCAACGCCACGATCGAGCAAACCATGATCAACAGCGCCCAGCTGATGCAGGCCGGCGCACACATGGTCAAGGTCGAAGGTGCACTGTGGCTGGCCGATTCGATTCGCTTGCTGGCCGAGCGTGGGGTTCCGGTGTGCGCGCACATGGGACTGACTCCACAGGCGGTGAACATCCTGGGCGGCTATAAGGTCCAGGGTCGCAACGAGAACCAGGCGCGGCAGATGCGTGCCGACGCCATTGCCCTGGAACAGGCCGGTGCCTCGATGCTGTTGCTCGAATGTGTGCCGAGCGAACTGGCCCTGGAAATCTCCCAGGCGGTGAAGATCCCGGTAATCGGTATCGGTGCCGGCAGCGGAACCGACGGCCAGGTGCTGGTCCTGCATGACATGCTCGGCCTGTCGCTCACCGGCCGTGCGCCCAAGTTCGTGAAGAACTTCATGGCCGGCCAGGAGAGCATCCACGCAGCCCTCAGCGCTTACGTCACGCAAGTCAAAGCCGTGACCTTCCCGGGCGCTGAACACGGATTTTCTGCATGAACACCGTCAAGACCGTACGTGAACTGCGGGCCGCGGTTGCCCGCGCGCGCAGCGAAGGCAAGCGCATCGGCTTCGTCCCGACCATGGGCAACCTGCACAGCGGCCACATGGCCCTGATCACCAAGGCCGCCCAGCGGGTGGATTTCGTGGTCGCGAGTATTTTCGTCAACCCGTTGCAGTTCGGCGCGGGCGAAGACCTGGACAAGTACCCGCGGACCCTGGCCGCCGATCAGGAGCAACTGCTGCAAGCCGGTTGCCACCTGCTGTTCGCGCCGACCGTCGAGCAAATGTACCCCGACGGCATGGCCAGTCAGACCCGCGTCAGTGTCCCGAACCTGGCAGAAGGCTTGTGCGGCGCCAGCCGTCCCGGGCATTTCGACGGCGTGGCGACGGTGGTCAGCAAGCTGTTCAACATGGTCCAGCCGGACCTCGCCGTGTTCGGCCAGAAAGACTTCCAGCAACTGGCGGTGATCCGCGCGCTGGTGCACGACCTGAACATGCCGATCCAGATCATTGGCGAGCCCACCGTTCGCGCCGCCGATGGCCTGGCCCTGTCGTCGCGCAATGGCTTCCTCGATGAGCAACAACGGGCCGTGGCCCCCGTGGTGTATCGCACCCTGAAGAACATTGCCGATGCCATCGTGCAGGGGCGACGCGATTACCCGGCGTTGCTGCAGGCACAGATCCAGCAGCTCGAAGCGGCTGGCTTGCGTCCTGACTACCTGGAGATTCGCCACGCGCAGAGCCTGCGCCCGGCGACCCCCGAAGATCGCGACCTGGTGATCCTGGTGGCAGCCTTCCTCGGCACCACCCGCCTGATCGACAACCTGCACCTGAACCTCGATACACCCGCCTGAACCCCGCACGCCCCCCCTGCAGGAGCGAGCTTGCTCGCGATGACGGCATGTCAGTCAATGAGCTGTAGAATCTGACGGCCTCATCGCGAGCAAGCTCGCGCCCACCACAAAGCCAAGACAGATGCCCCCTCAAGGTTTACTGTTATCGGCCTGCGTTTTGTAATCGTGTCTTCGTCGTATTACCGGATAATATCTGCCGCCCGGCAGGATGTTCCGGGCTTTTCAGTGTCCTAAAGGCAGTTCAAGTAAAAGGAAACCCGCAGCGATGGCGTACTACCGCAACCCTCAAGACGTTACCGCTCTGCCAGCCTGGCAGGCGCTGAATGATCACCGCCAAGCCATGCAGGATTTCAGCATGCGTGAAGCGTTCAATGCCGACCCGCAGCGTTTCACCCAGTTCACCCTGAGCAGCTGTGGGCTGTTCCTCGACTATTCGAAAAACCTGATCAACGAGCAAACCCGCAACCTGCTGGTGGACCTGGCGAACGAAGCCGGCCTGCAGGACGCCATCAAGGCCTTGTTCAGCGGCGAAATCGTCAACGCCTCCGAAGGCCGTCCGGCGCTGCACACCGCCCTGCGCCGTCCGGTGGGCGACAAGCTGTCGGTCAACGGCGTCAACGTGATGCCGGAAGTGCACAAGGTACTGAACCAGATCACCGACATGGTCGGGCGTATCCATGACGGCCTGTGGCGCGGCTACACCGAAAAACCGATCACCGACGTGGTGAACATCGGTATCGGCGGCTCGTTCCTCGGCCCGGAGCTGGTCTCCGAGGCCCTGCTGTCCTACGCCCAGAAAGGCGTACGCTGCCACTACCTGGCGAACATCGACGGCAGTGAGTTCCACGAACTGGCCCTGAAGCTGCGTGCCGAGACCACGCTGTTCATCGTTTCGTCGAAATCCTTCAACACCCTGGAAACCCTGAAAAACGCCCAGGCCGCTCGCGCCTGGTATCTGGCCCAGGGTGGCTCGGAAGCCGAGCTGTATCGCCACTTCATCGCGGTCTCGAGCAACAACGCCGCCGCCGTGGCTTTCGGTATTCGCGAAGAAAACATTTTCCCGATGTGGGACTGGGTTGGCGGTCGTTATTCGCTGTGGTCGGCCATCGGCCTGCCGATTGCCCTGGCGATCGGCATGTCCAACTTCAAGGAACTGCTGTCCGGTGCCTACACCATGGACCAGCACTTCCAGAGCGCGCCGTTCGAGCAGAACATGCCGGTGCTCCTGGCCCTGCTGGGCGTGTGGTACGGCAACTTCTGGGGCGCACAGAGCCACGCGATCCTGCCGTACGACCACTACCTGCGCAACATCACCAAGCACCTGCAACAACTGGACATGGAATCCAACGGCAAGAGCGTGCGCCAGGACGGCACGCCCGTGTCCACCGATACCGGCCCGGTGATCTGGGGCGGCGTGGGTTGCAACGGACAGCACGCCTACCACCAGTTGCTGCACCAGGGCACCCAATTGATCCCGGCCGACTTCATCGTGCCGATCGTCAGCTTCAACCCGGTAGCGGATCACCATCAGTGGCTGTACGCCAACTGCCTGTCGCAAAGCCAGGCGCTGATGCTGGGCAAGACCCTGGCCGAAGCGCAAGCCGAGCTGCGTGACAAGGGCATGAGCGAAGAGCAGATCGAGAAACTCGCACCGCACAAGGTGATCCCGGGCAACCGTCCGAGCAACACCCTGGTGGTCGAGCGCATCAGCCCACGGCGCCTCGGCGCACTGGTGGCGATGTACGAACACAAGGTCTTCGTGCAGAGCGTGATCTGGGGCATCAACGCATTCGACCAATGGGGCGTGGAGCTGGGCAAGGAACTGGGCAAAGGCGTCTACAACCGTCTGGTGGGCAGCGAAGAAGCCCCTGCCGACGATGCCTCGACCCAGGGCTTGATCAACTACTTCCGCGGGCGTCACCGCGGTTGATCTGAAGCCACACGGCTAACCCTGTGGGAGCGAGTCGGGCGGTCCTCCGTCTGTTCGCTCCCACAGTCGTTTTCGCCCATGACTTGAACCCACTGATCACTCGGCGCATCTTTATCTCTTGTGGCCAAGACAAGAATAAGGAACCGTCATGTTCGATATCAGCACGTTCCCCAAAGCCGATGCCGTCCGCCGGGCTGGGCAATTGAGTCAGGACGACTATCAACGCCTGTATCGCCAGTCCATCGATCATCCCGACACCTTCTGGGCCGAACAGGCCAGGCAGTTTCTCGACTGGTCCCACCCCTGGCAGAGCGTCCAGCACTCGGACATCAAGACTGGCCAGGCCCAATGGTTCGCCGGCGGCCAGCTCAACGTCAGCTACAACTGCATCGACCGTCACCTGGCCACACGCAGTCAACAGACCGCGATCATCTGGGAAGGCGACAACCCCGCCGACTCGCAACAGATCACCTACCAGCAACTGCATCAGCACGTCTGCCGCCTGGCCAACGTACTGAAAAGCCGTGGCGTGAAAAAAGGCGACCGGGTGTGCATCTACATGCCGATGATCCCTGAAGCCGCCTATGCGATGCTCGCCTGCTCGCGCATCGGGGCCGTGCATTCGGTGGTATTCGGCGGTTTTTCCCCGGACTCGCTGCGCGACCGCATCCTCGATGCCGACTGCCGCACGGTGATCACAGCCAACGAAGGCGTGCGCGGCGGCAAAAACGTGCCACTCAAACACAACGTCGACCAGGCCCTGCTCAGTTGCCCGGCGGTCAGTACGGTGATCGTGGTCCAACGCACCCAGGGCCAGGTCAATTGGCACGAGGGCCGCGACCTCTGGTATCACCAGGCCGTCGGCGGTGCCAGCGAGCAGTGCGCGCCCCAGCCGATGGACGCCGAGGACCCACTGTTCATCCTCTACACCTCTGGCAGCACCGGCAAACCCAAGGGCGTGCTGCACACCACCGGTGGTTATCTGCTGCAAGCGGCGATGACCTTCAAGTACGTGCTCGACTACCGCGACGGCGAAGTGTTCTGGTGCACCGCCGACGTCGGCTGGGTCACCGGCCACAGCTACATCGTCTATGGCCCGCTGGCCAACGGCGCCACCACCCTGATCTTCGAAGGCGTGCCCAACTACCCCAACAGCTCGCGCTTCTGGCACGTCATCGACAAGCACCAGGTCAATATCTTCTACACCGCCCCTACCGCATTGCGGGCCCTGATGCGTGAAGGCGCCGGTCCCTTGCAGGACAGCTCGCGCAGCAGCCTGCGCCTGCTGGGCAGCGTCGGCGAGCCGATCAACCCGGAAGCCTGGGAATGGTATTTCAATGCAGTCGGCGAACAACGCTGCCCAATCGTCGACACCTGGTGGCAGACCGAAACCGGCGGCATCATGCTCAGCCCCCTGGTCAGCGCACAACGGATCAAGCCGGGCTGCGCCACACAACCGATGTTCGGCGTACAGCCGGTGCTGCTCGATGAGCAAGGCCAGGAAATCACCGGCCCCGGCAGTGGCGTGCTGGCGCTCAAATCCAGCTGGCCGGCACAGATCCGCAGCGTCTACGGCGACCCGCAGCGAATGGTCGATACCTACTTCAAGCCCTACCCCGGCTACTACTTCACCGGTGACGGCGCCCGGCGCGACGAAGACGGCGACTACTGGATCACCGGGCGCATCGACGACGTGATCAACGTTTCCGGGCACCGCATCGGCACCGCCGAAGTCGAAAGCGCCCTGGTGCTGCACGACAGCATCGCCGAGGCGGCGGTGGTCGGTTACCCCCACGACGTCAAAGGCCAGGGCATCTACGCCTTCGTCACCCCGATGAACGGCATCGAACCCGACGCGGCCCTGAAACAACAATTGCTGGCCCATGTCAGCAAGGAGATCGGCAGCTTCGCCAAGCCGGACCTGATCCAGTGGGCGCCGGCCTTGCCGAAAACCCGCTCAGGCAAGATCATGCGCCGCATCTTGCGCAAGATCGCCTGCAATGAGCTCGACAGCCTCGGTGACACCTCGACCCTGGCTGACCCGAGTGTGGTCGCGGGGCTGATCGACAAGCGCCTGAACCAATGAATCCGCTGCGGCCTGTGGGCCGCAGCCTTTTTCTGCTGTCGCCAACGAGTTGTCATGGAATTCATTCGTACCCGCATTGAAACCCAGATCATGAGCCTGAGCGGACTGTCCCTGGGCAAGCTCGACCTGGAGAACCCCAAGGGCGATCCCGGCCTGTTCGGCCCCGACTCGGTGAGCTGGCAGGTCCACGGTGACTTCAGCAGCATGCTCATCGGCGGCATCAGTGCCTTGATGCTGCAGGCCTTGCACCCGCTGGCGCTGGCCGGCGTCTGGGACCATTCGAACTTTCGCCAGGACATGCTCGGGCGCCTGCGTCGCACCGGGCAGTTCATCTCCGGCACCACCTTCGGCTCACGGCAGGACGCCGAATGGCTGATCGAAAAAGTGCGCACCATCCACCTGCAAGTGGTCGGCACCGCCCCCGATGGCCGCGCCTACGCCGCCAGCGACCCGGACCTGCTGACCTGGGTGCACGTGGCCGAAGTCAGCAACTTCCTCGCCGCTCACCTGCGCTACCGCAATCCGCACCTTTCAGGCGCCGACCAGGACCGTTATTACGCCGAGATCGCGCTGATCGCCGAACGCTTGGGCGCCCGTGAGGTGCCGCGCTCGCGCCAGCAAGTCGCCGATTACCTGGAACGGATCCGTCCACAACTGCTGTGCGACGAACGCAGTCGGGAAGTGTTGCGCCTGCTGTTGAACGCGCCCGCCCCCAGTCGTCTCGCCAAACCCTTTGGCGGGCTGATGATGCAGGCCGGGATCGACCTGTTGCCGGACTGGGCCAGCGCCATGCTCGACGTCAGCCAGAGCCCGCTGCAACGGCAACTGATCCGCGCCAGCATCAACCGCAGTGCGCCGATGCTGCGCTGGGCGGTGCGTAATGGCTCGGTGCAGCGCGCCAAGCGACGTATGGGGCTGTTGTAGGTCCGGGCGCAAACGTGCTCACCCCTCCAGAGAAGCCCCATAGCTGTTAAACTCTCGCGCCCAATTCCCCCTGCAAGGCGCTACGCATGTCTTCCTTGAATCAGGCGCTGCGCGCCGCCCTCGATCATCGCCAAGACTTGCTCGCCGAGCTCCACCAGCAAGGCACCGACTGCTATCGCCTGTTCCATGGCAGCCAGGAAGGTGCCGGTGGCCTGACCGTCGACCGTTACGGCCCGCAGTTGCTGGTGCAGAGTTTTCACCAGGCGCTGGAGCGCGACGACCTGCTGGCGTTGCACGCCACGGTCAATCAACAGCTGGGCCTCGACACCCTGCTGGTCTACAACGACCGCTCCCGGGGCAATTCGCGCATCGACCGTGAAGACACCGTGTACCGCGCCGACGAGGCCGCGCTGGCAGACATGGTCGGCCACGAGTGGGGCCTGAACTACCGTGTGCGCGGACGCCACGCCGGGCAGGACCCGCTGCTGTTTCTCGACCTGCGCAATGCCCGTGGCTGGGTCAAGCAACATAGCCAGGGCAAGAGTGTGCTGAACCTGTTCGCCTACACCTGTGGAGTCGGCCTGAGTGCCGCCGCCGGTGGCGCGCGCGAAGTGTGCAACCTGGATTTCGCCGAGGGCAACCTGGCGGTCGGCCGGGAGAACGGTCAGCTCAACCCACAGTTGCCGGGCATGCAGTTCGTCCAGTCCGATTACTTCCCGGCGATCCGTCAATTGGCCGGCCTGCCAATCAGCCAGCGCCGTGGACAAAAGCTGCCCAGCTACCCGCGCCTGGAACAACGCCAATACGACCTGGTACTGCTCGACCCACCGGCCTGGGCGAAAAGCGCGTTCGGCACCGTAGACCTGCTACGCGACTACCAGAGCCTGCTGAAACCGGCGCTGCTCAGCACCGCGGACAATGGCGTACTGATCTGCTGCAACAACCTGGCGAAAGTCAGCATGGACGACTGGCGTGAGCAGGTGCTGCGGTGCGCGGAAAAAGCCGGGCGCCCGGTGCGCGAATGCACGGTGCTGCCGCCGGCCGCCGATTTCCCCTCGATGGATCAGCAACCACCGCTCAAAACCCTGATTCTGCAGCTCTGAGTCGCGGCGCCGGAATCTGAATAATCCTGATCGAGGTCATTGCTTCGGAACCAGAATCGCGTGCCATACTCCAAGGCACTCCGATTCAGACAGATGAAGCCACACATGCCCAAAGGATTGATTCGCGCCATCGGCGCCTTGTTGACTGCTCTGGCCCTCTATAGCTTGCTGGGCTTTCTGATTCTGCCGGGTGTCGCCTTGCGGATCGCCAATCAACAATTGGCCCATTACGCAGCGGTGCCGGCCAGTATCCAGCGCATCGAGTTCAACCCCTTCAGCCTGGAGCTGACCTTGTGGGGCCTGAACATCGGTGAGCCAGGCAAGGAGCAGGTCGGCTTCGAGCGTCTGTACGCCGACCTGCAGATCGACAGTCTCTGGACCCGCGCCCTGCACCTGGCCGATGTGCAACTGGACAAGCCAAAAACCTCGGTGCTGTTCAGCAAGGACGGCACCCTGAACCTCACCCAGCTGTTCAAGTTGCCCGCCAGTGAACCGACGCCGGCCGACCCCGAGGCCAAGCCCTTCCCGCTGCGCATCGACCGTATCGACCTGGCCCGTGGCTACATCCATTTCCAGGACCTGCGGCCCAGCGAACCCATCGAGTTCCTCTACGACAAACTGGATTTCGAGCTCAAGCACCTGAGCACCCTGCCGGAAGACAATGCCGACATGACCCTGGTGGCGATCGGTCCGGCCGGCGGCCAGATCGACTGGAGCGGCAAGATCAGCCTGGTGCCCATCGCGTCCGAAGGCAGCCTGAAAATCACCGACGGCAAGATGAAAGCCTTTTGGCCCTATGTGCGCGACGCCCTGCCACTGGTGCTTGAAGAGGGCACGGTCAGCCTCAGCACCGACTACAAGCTCAACCTGTCCAAGGAAACCGAACTGCTGCTGAGCAACACCTCGGCCAGCATCGCCCCCTTTGCCATCAAGGCCCCGGATGGCCGGCCGCTGGCCCGTCTCGAGCGCCTGGACATCAGCGAAACCAGCATCGACCTGGCCAAACAACAAGTGATTGTCGGCAAGATCCGCAGCCAGAAACTGGAAACCTGGGCCGCCCGCGAAGCGGATGGCCAACTCGACTGGCAGAAGCTGTTCGCCAGCCAGCCCGCCAAGCCGGCGGTCAAGCCGCAAGCGGTGAATGCGCCGGCCGCGGCCGACTCACCTAAAGCCGAGCCCGCTGCGCCGAGCAAACCCTGGCAGGTGCTGCTCAAGGATGTCGAGCTGCGCAACTACCAGGTGCACCTGAGCGATCGCCAGGTCAAACCGGCGGTGGCGCTTGAGGTCGGTCCGCTGAACCTGGACCTGAAAAATTTCGACAGCCTCAACGGCTCGCCCTTCACCCTCAAGCTCGATACCGGCGTGGGCAAGCAAGGCAAGCTGATGGCCGACGGCGAGGTCAACCTGGCCCCGGTCAGCGCCCGGCTCAAGGTACAGACCCGGGACATCGACCTGCGGGTCGCCCAGTCCTACATCAACCCGTTCATTCTGCTGGAGCTGCGCTCCGGGATGCTCGGCAGCGACCTGGCTGTCAACCTCAAGAGCACCGAGCCCCTGGCCTTCAACGTCACCGGCAAGGCCCAGGTCGACCAGTTGCACACCCTCGACACCCTCAAATCCCGTGACTTCCTCAAGTGGCAGAAGGTCATGGTCGAAGGGCTGAACTATCAGCACGGCGACAGCCTGTCGATCGATCGAATCAACCTGCAGCAGCCCTACGTGCGGTTCATGATCAACGATGATCGGACCACCAACGTCGACGACCTGCTGATCCCGCAACCGGCCGACAGCACGGCGAAAACCACGGCGGGCAGACCTGCTGCCAGCCAGGACAAGCCGCTGGGCATTCACATCGGCGGCATTGCGATCAACGACGGTTCGGCGAACTTTGCCGACTTCAGCCTGACACCCAACTTCGCCACCGCGATCCAGCAACTCAATGGCCAGATCGGCACCATCGACAGCCGCCAGGCCAAGCCGGCCTCGGTCGATGTCAAAGGCAAAGTCGACCGTTACGCCCCGGTGACCATCAAGGGCAGCGTCAATCCGTTCGACCCGATGGCGGCACTGGATATCGCCACCAGCTTCAAACGAGTCGAACTGACGACCCTGACCCCCTACTCCGGCAAATTCGCCGGCTACCGGATCCGCAAAGGCCGCCTCAATCTCGACCTGCACTACCGGATCACCAAGGGTCAGCTCAAGGCGGATAACAAGGTGGTGGTCGAGCAACTGGAGCTGGGCGAGAAAGTCGACAGCCCGGATGCCGTCAGCCTGCCGCTGAAACTGGCCGTGGCCTTGCTCAAGGACGTCGACGGCAAGATTTCCATCGAACTGCCGGTCACTGGTGACCTCAACAACCCCCAGTTCAGTGTGATGCCGATTGTCTGGCAAACCCTGCGCAACCTGATCGTAAAAGCGGCGGCTGCGCCATTCAAACTGATCGGCGGGTTGGTCGCCGGCGGCGGTTCCGAAGACCTGGGCACCGTGTCCTTCGCACCGGGCTCCAGTGAGTTGAGCAAGGACGCCGAAGGCGCACTGATCAAACTGGCCGGAGCCCTCAAGGAGCGTCCGGCCCTGCGCCTGGAAATCGAAGGCACCGCCGCGCAAAGCAGCGACGGCCCGTTGATTGCCGAGCAGCGCCTGGAGCGCGAATACCAGTACAACTACTACAAGATTCTCCAGCGTCGCGGCGACAAGGTACCGGCCCAGGCTTCGTTGCTGGAAGTCCCGGAAGGGGAAAAAACCCCGTTGCTCGAAGGTATCTACCGCACTCGCCTGAAAACCCAACCGCCGGCGCAATGGAAGGACCTGGGCAAGGAAGAGCGCGCCGCAAAAATGCGTGAAGGGGTCATCAAGTTCTGGGCGGGCAGCGATGTGCTGTTGCGTCAACTGGGCCAGGACCGCGCCAGCAGCATCAAGGACTACCTGGTGGACAAGGGCCAACTGGCCGATGACCGGGTGTACTTCATCGACGCCAGCCTGGGCCAGGCCGAAAGTGATGGCAGGGTCATCACGCCGTTGCACCTGGACGCCGAGTAGCCAAGGCTCGCGCCACTTTATCGCCGCCCAATAAAACAGGCCCCGACACGAATGTCGGGGCCTGTGGAGACCACATCCCTGTGGTCGGTCGCATGAACACTAGAGTCGCGGCAGGTGCATGACTGCGCTCACCTGCCGCTCCTTCTCCCAGTCCAGGCGAGAAGCCTGCGCCTTACTCGGCTTTCAGGCCGTCAGCCGATACCGCCTGAACGCCCTTGATGTTTTTCGCGATTCTCACCGCGGTTTCTTTCTGCGACTCGGTTACCGCAGTGGTGGAAGACAGTGATACCACACCTTTGTTGGTTTCTACTTTGATATCGGTACCCGGAATGCCTTTCTCAGTGACCAGGTCACCCTTCACTTTGGTGGTGATCCAGGTGTCGGAAGTCGCTTCCTTCGCCTCGGTCACTTCACCGGCAGCCAGCACCATTGGCGACTGGGTGTTTTGGGTGGTCTGCGCAAACGCTGCGTTGGCCAGTGTCAGGGTCAGAGCGGTAGCAGTTGCGGTAGCGATAGCGAACTTCTTCATACGGGTAACTCCTGTTTTTCCAGAAAGTCTGCTGTTTGCCTTCTCAGCAGGGTTACCGGTAATAGTGCGAACACTGTGCCAACTTTTGGAAACGCAATAAATCCTTAATAATCAACAACTTATAAAAACACCAAAAAACCGGAATCATGCAATTTGCATGACCCGGAGATTCTCGACATGCAAGTTGCCGGAATCAGCCCTCGCTGGTGGTACAGCCCTTGGGCGAATAGTCCGCGGCTACCGTGGTCGCGCAACTCCAGCTGCCCGCTTCGGAACGCGACAGGGTGAGGGTGCGGTTGAGCACCGGGCCTGGCGCGTTGACCAGGGTGCAGCCGAGGCTGCCTAACCCGGAAGCGCCCTTGCCCGCCGCCGAGATCGTGCAATGGCTGGTGGTCGCGCTGGCGCCGAGTCGTTCCAGGGTCGGATCGGCCCCCTGATTGATGACGTCTTCGAATGACACCCTGAGCGCCGAGATCTCGGCCAGTCCGGCCGTGACCTTGGCCCGCGCCTGATATTTGGAATACAGCGGCAATGCCACCGTGACCAGAATGCCAATGATCGCCACCACGATCAGCAGTTCGATCAGGCTAAATCCCCTTTGTCCCTTCATGGCTGCAACTCCCTTTTTGCATGAGGCGAACGCTCATGCTCGGCAGCGGATAACGCACAGCCCATGCCAAGTCCGTCAGCCCTTGCAGACCGGGCAGCGAAGCCGGGTTCCCCCCCATCCAAGGCGTTGCAAAACCGCACTAACTGACACTATTTGTCACTGCAGCGCGCCCGCACAACGTCCGCCCTTGGCTAGGCTTGCAGCGCAAGCAGCCGATAGGTCATCAAGGATCGAGACATGCCGTTCAAAGCAACAAAGGTCAGCCTGTACGCCTGGCAAGGCACCGATAGAACAGGCCGCAAAATGTCCGGTGAATCGAGCGCGCAGAATCCGGCCCAGATCAAGGCCCGGTTGCGCCAACGCGGCATCATCCCGGGCAAGGTACGGAAAAAGTTCGCCCCCCTGTTCCGCGCAGGCCAGCGGGTCACGGCCCAGGATATCGCGCACTTCACCCGGCAAATGGCGACCCTGCTCAAGGCCGGGGTGCCGTTGCTGCAGGCCTTCGACATCATCGCCGAAGGCTTCGATAACCCACGTATGCGTTGCCTGCTGGAGGGCTTGAAACAGGACGTGATGGCCGGCAGCAGCCTGACCAGTGCCTTGCGCAAAAAGCCGCAATACTTCGACGAGCTCTACTGCAACCTGATTGACGCCGGCGAACAGGCCGGCGCCCTCGACACCTTGCTGGAGCGGGTGGCGAGCGACCGGGAAAAAAGTGAACGGCTCAAGGCGCGGATGCGCAAAGCCATGACCTACCCGCTGGCGGTGCTCCTGGTGGCCGTGATCGTCAGCGCCATCCTGTTACTCAAGGTGGTGCCGCAGTTCGAAGTGATGTTCCACGGTTTTGGCGCCGAACTTCCCGCACTGACCCGCAGCGTGATCGGGCTCGCCGAATACCTGCGGCACAGCGGGTGGCTGCTGCTGGGTGGGCTGCTCGCTGCTGCGCTGGGCGTGCACCAGGCCCAACGCCGCTCCTCGAGGTTTCGCGACTGGCTGCAGACTCGCTGGCTGGATCTGCCAATTGTCGGCCCCCTGCTGCGAAAGTCGGCGGTCGCTCGTTATGCCCGGACATTAGCGACCACCTTCGCCGCCGGGGTGCCGCTGCTGGAGGCCTTGGATTCGGTGGCCGGAGCCACCGGCAACCGGCTGTTCAAACAGGCGGTGCTGATGATTCGCCAGGAGGTGTGTACCGGCATGCAGTTGCATGTGGCGATGCGCAACAGTGGGGTATTTCCCAACCTGGCGATCCAGATGACCGCGATTGGCGAAGAATCCGGGGCGCTGGACGAAATGCTCGGCAACGTCGCGGGCTACTATGAAGGCGAAGTCGAGTCCCTGGTCGATCACCTGACCAGTCTGCTGGAACCTCTTATCATGGGGGTACTTGGCGTAATCGTCGGCGGGCTGGTGGTTGCCATGTACCTGCCCATTTTCCAACTTGGTACGGCGATCTGAACATGCCCTTGAGTGAATTTCTCACCAGCTACCCGACGGCCTTCGTGGTCCTGGCCCTCGGGCTGGGGCTGGTGGTCGGCAGCTTTCTCAACGTCCTGGTCTGGCGCCTGCCGAAGATGCTGGCACGGGATTGGCGCCAGCAGGCCCGGGACATCCTCGAACTACCCGCCGAGCCCCCCGGCCCCACCTACAACCTGATGCTGCCCCACTCCCATTGCCCCCACTGCCGCCATCCTCTGCGTGCCTGGGAGAACATTCCACTGCTCAGCTACCTGATGCTGCGTGGACGGTGCGCACGTTGCAAAACCCCCATCAGTGCCCGTTACCCGCTGGTCGAGCTCAGTTGCGCGCTGCTCTGCGGGTTCATCGCCTGGCACCTGGGCTTTGGCTGGCAGACCGCGGGGCTGCTGGTGTTGAGCTGGGGCCTGTTGGCCCTGTGCCTGATCGACGCAGACCATCAGTTGCTGCCCGACGTACTGGTCATGCCGCTGCTGTGGCTGGGGGTGATCGTCAACGCGTTCGAGCTGTTCGTGCCACTGCAGGACGCCGTGTGGGGCGCCGTGGCCGGCTACCTGAGCTTGTGGACGGTGTATTGGCTGTTCAGGTTGATCACCGGCAAGGAAGGCATCGGCCATGGCGACTTCAAGCTCCTGGCGATGCTGGGGGCCTGGGGCGGCTGGCAGATCCTGCCGCTGACGATCCTGCTGGCCTCGCTGGTGGGGGCCGTCAGCGGGCTGCTCTGGCTGCGCTGGAAACGGGCGAAAACCTCGACGCCGATCCCCTTCGGTCCCTATCTGGCAATTGCCGGCTGGATTGCCTTGCTCTGGGGTGGTCAAATAACCGACTTCTATTGGCAGTTTGTCGGTTTGCAATGAATACCCCTGTGGAACAACCCTGGATTCTCGGCCTCACCGGTGGCATCGGTAGCGGCAAAAGCGCGGCGGCCCAGCATTTCATCGACCTCGGTATCCACGCGGTGGATGCCGATCATGCCGCGCGCTGGGTGGTCGAGCCCGGTCGCCCGGCGCTGGCGCAGATAGCCGAGCACTTCGGTGACGGCGTTTTGCAGGCAGATGGCCAACTGGACCGGGCGGCACTGCGCAAGCTGATCTTCGAAATCCCCGAGGAGCGCCGTTGGCTGGAAAAGCTCCTGCATCCATTGATCGCCGAGGAAATCGCCGCGCACCTGGCGCGGGCCAAATCCCCCTACGCGATCCTGGTGTCACCCTTGCTGATCGAGTCCGGACAGTTCGCCATGACCCAGCGGGTGCTGGTGATCGATGCCCCCGAACACCTCCAGATCGAACGCACCCTGCAGCGCGACCAGACCAGCGAACAGCAGGTCCAGGCGATCCTCAAGGCGCAGTCCAGCCGTCAGGAGCGCCTGCGCCATGCCGACGATGTGGTGGTCAATGACCGCGACCTCGCCTGGCTGCACAGCGAAGTCGAACGCCTGCATCACTTTTACCTAACTTTGCGTGGAGGCCAGTCATGAGCCAACCCCCTGTCGTCACCTGCCCAACCTGCGGCGCCCCCGTGGAATGGAGCGCCAGCAGCACCTTCCGGCCGTTTTGCTCGGACCGCTGCAAACTCATCGACCTCGGCGCCTGGGCCTCGGAAGAACACAAAATCCCGGTCAGCCCGGACGCCGAAGACGATCTGTTCAGTGAAGATTTCGAACCGCGCCACTAAGGCCGCATGAAGCTGTAGTCGGCACTGTCATCGAGGTTCTCGGCCAGGAACTGCAGCTCATCGGCCAGGTCCTCGACACTGCGCACCGCCTTGCTCTCCTCGACCACCGCGCTGAGCAAGGCGCGCAGGCTCAACCCCGGTTCAAAACCGGCTGCCTCCGCCGATGCCAGACTGTCGCGCAACTCTTGCCTCGCCCACTGGTAAACGCTCATGCCGCTGCTCCTGAGGATTTTTCGGAGCATAGGTGCGTCTGTTCGCCAGCCTGTTGATAAAGATCAAGACTTGTCTTCGTCTTTCCACGGCGCCGACAGGTAACGGGTGCGGTTGAAGGTCTCCAGCCACTCGGGGCAGAACACCACCAGGGCGCTGATCACCATGCCGTTGATAAAGGCTTCGGGAAAGATGATCAGCCACAGGTAGCCGACAAAATCCTCAAGCCATTCCGGCAGCGCAAAACGCTCGTCGAACCACAGCACGCCCAACGCCAGCAACAGGCAGAGCAGCGCCGACAAGGCGGCGGCAAAAAAACCCGAGCAAAAGATATACACAAACGGATTACGCGGTTGCGCGCGCTCCACCAGCAGGGCGCAGCCTTCGGTGACCAGTACCGGCAGCAGGATCAGCAAGGCACCGTTGACTCCCATCGCCGCAAGGTCCTGGCGCCCCAGCAGCACCAGGCCGATCTGGGCGACCAGCCCGCCGACGATCGCCAGGGGCCAGTCCAGCAGCAGGGTGACGGCGGTCATGCCGATGAAGTGATAGGACACGCCGGTGTCGAAGTCACGCCGCACCAGCCAGAGCAGGAACAACGCGAACACCGTGCCGAACAGCAGGTGCTGGCGCCGGCTGTCGCTGAACAGTTCGACCCAGGGCGCGCGCGCTATCGCCCAGAGCAACACCGGCACGTAAAGCAACCACCCCACGGTGAGGGTGAACGGTGACAGCAGTTCGGCACCGATCATGCCGGGACCTCCATCCACCCTGTTACGCAGACCTTCACGTCAGACTCCTTGGCGAAACCGAACAGGCCATCAGTCTACACCGCCCGGATGCCCCCTGGCGCACTGCCACAGGCCCTCCGAGAGCGGTGACTGTTACATCTGCTGCAAGACTGCATCCGGTTTTACCCCCTTTTTCAGCGGCCGGCGAAGACTAAACTTCAGGCATCGAGATCCACACGGAGTACCGCACGATGAAAAGCCTGATCAGCCTGTTGCTGGCCCTGGTCGCCACCTCGGCCCTGGCCGCCGGTAATGAACCGCCTGCCACTCCCTACGACCCGGCGCAGCCGCTGGATATCGCCAAGGTGGTTTCGGTCTCCGACACCGCCGGCGGCTGTGGCGTAGTGCCGGCGAGCATGGTCTATGTCGACCACCAGGGCCAGACACACCGGGTGTCTTATCAGGTCATGGGCGACTGCAGCGGCTCATAACAGGGTCCAGGTGTAGCTGAGGATCAGGCGGTTTTCGTCAATGTCACTGCGGTAGTTGGACCGTGCCATCGCATTGCGCACTCGAATCCCCAGGCCCTTGAGGCTGCCGCTCTGCAGCACATAGCCCAGGTCCAGGTCGCGCTCGCGATCCTTGCCTTCATAGCCCTTGCCGGTGTCGACATTATTGCCGGTGATGTAACGCACGGTACTGGTCAGCCCCGGTACACCGAGCGCCGCAAAGTCGTAGTCGTAACGTACCTGCCAGGACCGTTCATCGGTGTAGGCAAACTCGTAGGTGGGCACCTCGTTGCCCAATGGCGAGATATTGGCAAAGACGCGCGGGAAGGCACTGTCACCAAACATGCCCTGATAACCCAGGTAGAAGGTGTGGCCGCCACGCTTGGCCGACAGCAGGGAGAAGAACGCCTGGTTGTCGATGTTGCCCAGCAGCTTTTTGCCGTCTTGCCGTGAGTCGTAGTAGCCCAGGTTCGCGCCCAGGGTCCAGTCCCCCAGCGGCTCACTGTGTTTGAGCCCGAGAAAGCGCTGGTTGTAGATATCTTCCAGTTGCCCGTACCAGGCACTGAGCGAGCTGCGCTTGTCATTGAACCCGTAGTCGGCCCCGGCAAAGTTGAAGCCGTCGCTGCTGACCTGGCGCTGCGGCACATGACCGAGCATGGCCTGCATCTTTTCATCTCCGGACTCGTTGCGCAGGCTGGTGGAGTTCAGGTGACCGCCCTGCACGGTCAGGCCATTGAACTCGCTGGAGCTGATGCTCACCCCCTGGTAGGTGGGCGGCAGCAAGCGGATGTCGCTGAAGGCCAGCACCGGCAAGTTGGGTTGCAGCTCGCCGACCTTGAGCTCGGTTTTCGAGTAGCGCACTTTCAGCGCCGCCCCCAGGCGACTGTAGTCATCGGCCGCGCGGCCATCGTCCTGCACCGGCAGCAGGCCGGTGTTGACCCGGTCCGGGCTGCTGTCGAGCTTGAGGCCCAACTGGCCAATGACGTCCACGCCCACCCCGAGGGTGCCCGGGGTGTAGCCAGACTTGAGGTTGAAAATGAAACCCTGGGCCCACTCCTCGGCCTTGGACTGCTGATTGGCGCCGACGATGTCCGAGAAGTCGCGGCTGAAATAATAATTGCGGGCCTGCAAGGTCGCAGTGGTGTCTTTTACAAAGCCATTGTCGGCGGCCAGCGCACGGTCGGAAAAACCCGAGGCGAGCGTCAGGGACAACAGCGAAGCGGTTGTGGCGAGAGTCTGTTTCATCGTTTTGCTCTTATTGTTATTGATCGACAGGGTGCAGTGATCCGCCCGCAGCGCTGTCGCTGCGGGGGAAGGTCAAACGGGTAGGAATCAGTCCAGTGTGGTCAGCGCAGGGTGTGCGGGGCAGGCGTTGCCTTGGTCCCTGGAGCGGCGCGGCGCGCGTTCAACAGCAGGTGGGTGAGCATGCCGAAGATCAGCCCCCAGAACGCGGCGGACAAACCGAACAGCGACATGCCCGAGGCCGTCGCCAGAAAGGTCACCAGCGCCGCTTCGCGATCGTTGGGCACCGCCATTGCACCGGCCAATGCCCCGGCAATCGCCCCGAACAGCGCCAGCCCCGCAAGGGCCGCGATCAGCTCTTTGGGGAAGGCCGAAAACAGCGAGACCAAGGTCGCGCCGAAGATCCCCAGCACCAGGTAACACAAGCCGCCAACGACCCCGGCGACATACCGCTTGCCTGGGTCCTCGTGGGCTTCACGGCCGGTGCAGATCGCCGCGGTGATCGCCGCCAGGTTCAAGCCGTGGCAGCCAAAGGGCGCGAGCAATGCCGTGCCCAGCGCGCTGCTGGCAATGATCGGGCTGGCGGGGGTCGAGTAACCACTGGCCCGCAGCACCGCCATGCCGGGGACAAACTGCCCCGTCAGTGCCACCATCACCAGCGGCAACGCGATGTTCAAGGTTGCGCTCAGGCTGAATTGCGGGCTTATCCAGACCGGCGTGGCCAGGCCGATCACCAGCGCGTCGACCCGCAGGTCCCCGGCGAGCATGGCCATGGAGCACCCCACCAGCAGCACCATCAACACCGCGTAACGCGGCATCAGGCGTTTGCACATCAGGTAGGTGGCAAACATCGCCAGCACTAGCCACGGCTTGCCCTGCAACGACACGAACAGGCCCGTGCCGAAGCTGAACAGAATCCCCGCCAGCATGGCGGCGGCAATGGCGGCCGGCAGTTTGCTGATGATCCGGTCAAACGCGCCCGAGACCCCAATCAAAAAGATGATCAGGCTGCTGACCAGGTACGCCCCCACCGCTTCCGGCATGCTGATCCCCGGCAACAGCGCCACCAGCAGCGCCGAGCCCGGCGCCGACCAGGCGATGATCACCGGCACGCGGTAGCGCAGGCTCAAGCCGATGCCCAGCAGCGCACTGCCAATGGAAATCGCCCAGACCCACGAGGACAGCACCTCGCGCGACAGATGGGCGGCGTCGGCCGCCTGGAAAATGATCACCAGGGGGCCGGCATAGGAAATCACCGTGGCAATAAAACCGGCGACTGCCGCCGACAGCGAAAAGTCCCGCAATAGCCCTTTCATGCTTCAGACACCCGATGGCGACAGCGCGCTGGTAGCGCTCGATGCGCTGCGCTGACTACTGATGGCAAACACGGTCATGGCAATGGCGGCTACCGCACCCGGCAGGGCAAACGCCATGAAGTTGAGTTGCAGCGGCAGGTTGATCCCCAACAGGGCCCCCCCGAGCAATGGGCCGACAATAGCACCGTTGCGACCGATACCCGAAGCCCAGCCCAGGCCGGTGGAGCGGATCGTCATGGAGTAGAACTGTGCGGCGCAGGCGTACAACAGGATCTGCGAACCGATGGTGGTGGCGCCAGCAATGGCGATCAGCACATACAGCAGTGGCATCGGGCTGTTGAAACCGAGCAAGGTGATCGACACCGCCGCCATGGCGAAGAACACCGCCAACACCCGCGGCAGGTTCAGCTTGTCGCCCAGCACGCCGCCACCAACGGCGCCGAAGATCGCGCCGAAGTTCAGCACCAGCAGGAACGACAGGCTCGAACCCAGGCTGTACCCGGCGTTGGCCATCAACTTCGGCAGCCAGGAGCTCAAGGCATAGACCATCAGCAGACAGCAGAAGAACGCCAGCCACAGCATCAGCGTGCGCAGCGCCCGACCTTCGCGAAACAACTGCAGCACCGGGGTGCCCGTGCCCTTCACTTCGCTCATCTGCAGTTGATCACTTCTGTGGCCAACGTACGTCGGCTCCACGCGCTCCAGGACCTTGCGTGCCTCTTCATCGCGTCCCTGGCGCAGCATGAAACCCACCGACTCGGGCAGGAAGTACATGATCAGCGGCAGCATCAACAGGGGCAGCACTGCGACGTAGAACACCGACTGCCAGCCAAAACTGGGGATCAACACAATGCCCAGCCCGGCCGACAGCATGCCACCGACCGAATAGCCGCTGAACATGATCGCCACCAGGGTGCTGCGGATTTTTTTCGGCGCGTATTCGTTCATCAGCGCCACCACGTTGGGCATGACCCCGCCGATGCCCAGCCCAGCGATGAACCGGCAGATCCCGAACTCCGTCGGGTTGCGGGCAAACCCGTTGAGCACCGTGAAACCGCTGAACAGGATCACGCACAAGGTAATGGCTTTCTTGCGGCCGATCCGGTCTGACAGCGGGCCGAAAAACAATGCGCCGAACATCATCCCGAACAGCGCGTAACTGCCCAGGGCGCCGGCCTGCAACGGGCTGAGCCCCCACTCTTTCATCAGCATCGGCAGGACCACGCCGTAGATCACCAGGTCGTAGCCATCGAAGATGATGATCAGGGCGCACCAGAACAGCACCATCCAGTGGAAGCGGTTGAAACGAGCGTTGTCGATCAGCTCATGTACGTCGATCTTGCGCATGGCATCTGTCTCTTGTTGTTGTTTTTTTAAGAGCATCGGTCACGTGATAAGCGTGCGTATCACCGAGGGTAGGGAGGCCTGCAGCGCAGCAATATCCGCTTTGCGCAGATCGTTATCCGTTTTGTGCAGCGGGTCGATTGCATTACACCCCTGGGGGCAAGGCCGAAGGCCGCGACAGTCCGCTGGTCGGAAAACAGCCACACTTCCGGAATTATCCGTCTACACCTTTTACCTATCTGATGGATCAGTTTCAGCGTGTCAGGGCAACGGCTGCCTGTGGAGTATGAATATGAGTGGAGCCAGGCCTTAGAGAGAGCCATCAGGACGATGCCAACATTCATTCAGTAGGGATACGTCATGTTCCATCACCTAAGGCTAAGCACGCTCCTGCCGTGCGCCTCGCTCTTGCTCCTCGCCAGTCCCGTCGCCCAGGCGGCTTGTACCCTGCTCCCCGGCCCCGGCGATACCCGCCATACGTGCGACAGTGGCACCAGCGGCCCACTCACCGACACCCAGGGCAACAACTCCCTGACCTTCCCGGCCAACGGCTCCGGCACGATCAATGGCAACGTCACGTTCGGGGCCGGAGTGGACCGGGTAGTGATGGATTCCGGCAGCATTACCGGATCGCTGGACCAGGGCGATGGCAACGACTCCCTGGAGATCAACGCCGGACAGATCACTGGCGCGGTTAACCAGGGCAACGGTATCGATGAGTTCAAAATGACCGGCGGGCAGGTCCAGTCGCTGGCCCAGGGCGACGGGCGGGATCGCTTCCTGATGAGCGCGGGCACCATCGTCGGGGCCTTCGAGGACGGCGATGTGGCGACGATGACCGGGGGCACCATCGGCCGCGTCGACATGAAACTCGATAACAATATTTTTGATATGTCGGGCGGACGGATTCTCGGCAACCTGGTTACCGGATTTGGCCTGGATACCATCACCGTGTCGGAGGGCTCGATCGGCGGCAACATCAGCACCAGCGGTGGCGATGACATCATCAGCGTCTCCGGCGGGGTGATTGCCGGGCAGATCCGCGCCAGCGCTGGCAACGATCGCCTCACCTGGCGCAACGGCGGACAGATCAATTCCGCCATCCTCATGGGTGACGGCGACGACAGCGCCCTGTTGAGCAATCTCTCCGAGACCACACTCGCCTCCACCCCCTCTGTGGACGGTGGGCTGGGCACTGACCGCCTGAGCTTCGACAACAGCACCTCGGCAGGCGCGGCACGTTATGTCGGCTGGGAGTCGGTGACGCTGGGCAATCACTCGCGCTTCTCGCTGGCGGGGGACTTCTTCCTCGGGGACAGCGCCAGCGCCACGGGCGTATTGGCCATTGACGGCAGCAGTACCCTGGCCGTGACCCAAGGCGCTATCCGCCCCTACACCGCCGGCCAACTGACGACACTGAGCAACGCCGGGACCATCGACATGACCAGCGGCAGCAGCCGTGCCAGCGATGCACTGACGGTCCATGGCAACTACGTTGGCAACAACGGGCAACTGTTGCTGCAAACCGTGCTGGGTACCGACAGTTCCGCCAGCGACAAGCTGGTGGTGTCCCAAGGCACCCTCAGCGGTAACACCCAACTGGGCATCACCAACCTCGGCGGCCTGGGCGGTTTGACTCGCCAGAACGGGATCGAAGTGGTGCAGGCACGTAACGGCGCCATCAGCCGCAGCGATGCCTTTGCCTTGAAGGGCTCGCTGTCCGCCGGCGCCTATCAGTACTACCTGTTCAAGGGCGGGGTCACCGCGGGATCCGAGAACAACTGGTACCTGCGCTCATCGGTGGTGGCAGTGCCGCCGCCAACCGTTCCACCCGCCGTTGTCCCCCCGGTCGTGCCCCCGGCCCCACCACCGATCCAGCAGCCGGCGCCCGTGGTTGACCCGGATGAGCCCGCCGTCGAACCACCGACCGCGCAACCGGTGGCGCCCGTCGAGCCGAACCAGGTGCCGCCGCCACAAACCCTGGCCCAGACTTCGCCGACACCGGCCATCAGCACACCGCCGATCCCCAAGGCCGTGGCCGGCGCCGATCCGATTCCCCTGTATCGCCTGGAAGTCCCGGTGTATTCCGTGGTCATCCCCGCCGCCCAACTGCTGACGATGCAAGCCCTGGGCACCTTCCATGATCGCCAGGGCGAGCAAAGCCTGCTGAGCGAAATCGGAGCCGTACCCGCCGGATGGGGCCGTCTGTATGGCAGTAATCTGCAAAAAAGCTGGTCCGGCACCGTGACCCCGAGTTTTGACGGCTCGCTCCAGGGCTTCCAGATTGGTCATGATCTGTATGCCTCGCAGACCAACGGCGGACAATTGCAACGCTTCGGTTTTTTTGTCGGCCACAGTCACCTGCAAGGCGACGTCGATGGGTTTGCCGAAGGCTTCCAGGACCGACGCTCGGGCCGGGTCAAGCTCGACGGCGATCAGGTGGGCGCCTACTGGACCTTGGTCGACCCCAGCGGCTGGTATTTCGATACCGTGGCGATGTGGTCGAGCCTGGACGGCGACAATCGCTCCGATCGCGGCGTGAAGATGGACACCGACGGCCATGCGCTGGCGCTGTCCGTAGAGGCTGGGTACCCAATTGCCGTCGCGCAAGACTGGGTGCTGGAACCCCAGGTGCAAGTGATCAACCAGCAGATTGACCTGGACTCGCAGAACGACGGTATCTCCAATGTGGCATTCGACTCCCAGGATTACTGGACCGGCCGCCTCGGTGCCCGCCTCAAGGGGCGGTTCATGGCGCAGGACATCCCGCTCGAACCCTATCTGCGGGCCAACCTGTGGAAAACGTTCGGTGGTTACGACACCGTCACCTATGACGACATCGACCGGATCAAGAGCGAGCACAAGTCCTCATCGGCGGACCTGGGCGTGGGCCTGGTGGCGAAGCTGTCTTCGAGTGTCAGTGTTTACATGGGCGCCGACTACAACACCCATCTGGACAGCAACGATCTGGACGGCGTCTCCGGCAATCTGGGCGTGCGCATGAGCTGGTAGCCGCCTCGAGCATCGTCACGGCCGCGCCAGGACATCCCGTCCGCCAGGCTGACGGGAAATCAAAAGTTTGCGTCTGTCCGACAAACTGTGTTCTTTGTGATCGCATTTGAACGCTAAGCTTGGCCTATGGATGATTCAGATTACTTACGCCTGCTGACCATTGCGGCCGAGCAGGCCAACGCGTTCCTCTCCAATGCCCGCAAATGGGAGCGTGAGCGTTGGGTGTGTCAACGCCTGTTGCAGGGCTTGAACATTCCTTACCGCGCCGACGAGTTCAGCCCCGCCGGCGAGCCGCCCGACGTGCTGTTTCGCGAGGCCAATTTCGAAGTGTTTTTCGTTCTCGACGAAGGTCGGCGGCTCAATGACGAGTGGCGCGATGAACTGCAGCGTCGGCGCAGCGCGTTCTCCCTGAGCCAGTTGGTGCGCCGCGAGGCCAAGCCCAAGCGGATTCCGGCCAACGAGTTCTTGCTCAGGCTGGCGCCGACCCTGCGCAAGAAAGCACACAACTACAAAGAGCGCGGCATGGACCTGGGTGAACTGGACATCATCGCTTTCGCCAGCCTCAAGCGTGAAGTGCTGGACCTCAACAGCCACTTCCCGCCCCCCACCGAATACCTGCGACAAGGCTGGCGCTCGCTCTCGCTGGTCGGCCCGACCTTCGCCCGCGTGCTGTTCGCCCACCCCGATGCACCGGACTTCCTGCGCAGCAACCTGGGGCGCAGCATTGTCTTCGACGTCGGGATCAGCCTGTGAGCCCGTTGCAGGAGCTGATCGCCGCCGTGCCGCAACAAGGCCGGGTGCGCTGGCTGGGCGTGCGCCCACAATCGCGCGGGCCGATGCTCGCGCTCGACGCCGTGGAAGCACGCCTGGAGGCCGGCCTGACGGGTGATCATGCGCGGCCCGGGGTGCGCAATGCGCGACAGGTTACGTTGATCCAGTGGGAACACCTCGCCGTGATCAGCTCCCTGATGGAACGCCCTGCCGACCAGCCGATACAACCCCAGGACTTGCGCCGCAACATCGTGGTCAGCGGGATCAATCTGTTCAGCCTCAAGGGCCGGCGCTTTCGGATCGGCCAGGCCATCTTCGAAACCACGGGCTGGTGCCAGCCCTGCGCCCGGCTCGAACAGAACCTCGGCCCAGGGACTTTCCAGGCTGTGCGCGGCCATGGCGGGATTACCGCGCGGGTGCTACAAAGTGGCATCATTCGCCTGGATGACAGGCTGTGTGTCGAGCCCGTGCCAGCGAGCGGCTATGCTCCGTTCAATACGGGCTGACGGCTGACTTGGCCGCGCGCTGTAGCTTCTACACCTTTAGCAACGTCTACCTGACGAGGCCTTGATATGACCAGCCGCCTGAACCCGGACGACCAACAGCATGTCGAAGAGTACCTGCACCTGTCCCAGCACCAAGTCGAGCGCCGGCCTTTTCGGCCGTGGATGCTCCTGGTGATTGTCCTGGCGGTGACCATTGGCCTGGGCCTGCTGAGCCGTTTTATCAGTTACCTGACGCTATGAGCTGCGTGGCGCTCGCTCGGGTAACTGCACCGATTTCTTTTAGCCTTGCGAGATATCCCCATGACTCATCGTATTGTCATCGTTGGCGGCGGCGCCGGCGGTCTGGAGTTGGCTACCCGTCTGGGTAAGACTCTGGGCAAGCGTGGCACGGCCAGTGTGATGCTGGTCGACGCCAACCTGACCCACATCTGGAAACCGCTGCTGCATGAAGTGGCCGCCGGTTCGCTGAACTCTTCCGAAGACGAACTCAACTATGTCGCCCAGGCCAAATGGAACCACTTCGAGTTCCAACTGGGGCGCATGAGCGGGCTCGATCGCGCGCAGAAGAAAATCCAGCTGGCCGCCACCTACGACGAAGCCGGCCTGGAGCTGGTACCGGCTCGTGAAGTGGCCTACGACTCGCTGGTCATCTCGGTGGGCAGCACCACCAACGACTTCGGCACCCTGGGCGCGGCCCAGCACTGCCTGTTCCTCGACACCCGCAAACAGGCTGAGCGTTTCCACCAGCAACTGCTCAACCATTACCTGCGCGCCCATGCCGGACAGACCGATAAGGTCGAGCAAATCAGCGTGGCCATCGTCGGCGCTGGCGCCACCGGTGTCGAACTGGCCGCCGAACTGCACAACGCGGCCCATGAACTGGCCGCCTACGGCCTGGACCGGATCAAGCCGGAAAACATGCACATCACCCTGATCGAGGCTGGCCCCCGGGTACTGCCGGCCCTACCGGAACGGATCGGCGGGCCTGTGCATAAAACCCTGGAGAAACTGGGGGTCAATGTCATGACCAACGCGGCGGTCAGCGAAGTGACGGCCGACAGCCTGATCACCGCCGATGGCAATGTGATCAAGGCCAGCTTGAAAGTCTGGGCGGCCGGGATCCGCGCACCGGGTTTCCTCAAGGATATCGACGGCCTGGAAACCAACCGCATCAACCAGCTGCAGGTATTGCCGACCCTGCAGACCACCCGCGACGAAAACATCTTCGCCTTCGGCGATTGCGCCGCCTGCCCACAGCCCGGAAGTGATCGCAATGTGCCGCCGCGCGCCCAGGCGGCGCACCAGCAGGCCTCGCTACTGGCCAAATCGTTGAAACTGCGGATCGAAGGCAAACCACTGCCGTCCTACAAGTACACCGATTACGGCTCGCTGATCTCGCTGTCGCGGTTTTCGGCTGTGGGTAACTTGATGGGTAACCTGACTGGCAGCGTGATGCTGGAGGGCTGGCTGGCGCGGATGTTCTACGTGTCGCTGTACCGCATGCACCAGGTGGCGTTGTACGGGCCGTTTCGCACGGCGATGCTGATGCTGGGCAGCAAGATTGGACGCGGCACCGAGCCACGCCTGAAACTTCACTGATGTAACACCTGTGGGAGCGAGCGGCTCGCTCCCACATTGGTTTTGCAGTGCTTGAATTTTCAACAGACAAAAAAAATCCCCGTATCTTTCGATACGAGGATTTTTAATATGGTCGGGGTAAGGGGATTCGAACTCCTGACATCCTGCTCCCAAAGCAGGCGCGCTACCGGACTGCGCTATACCCCGGTAAAAAAAAGGCGACCTTTACAAGTCGCCTTCTTCGATCAGCGCTTTTGGCCTCTGATCTTAAGATTCGATTCCAGCGTTAACTGGTTTCAAAAATGGTGGGTCGTGTGGGATTCGAACCTACGACCAATTGGTTAAAAGCCAACTGCTCTACCAACTGAGCTAACGACCCAAAAATGGTCGGGGTAAGGGGATTCGAACTCCTGACATCCTGCTCCCAAAGCAGGCGCGCTACCGGACTGCGCTATACCCCGGTTTGAAATTGGCTCCGTGACCAGGACTCGAACCTGGGACCCAATGATTAACAGTCATTTGCTCTACCGACTGAGCTATCACGGAACTACACATTTCAATCACAACATTTGAAGCTTTACTGCGTTCTCTTCGACCCGTTCGCATCGCTGCGTTCGTGTGTCTGAGGCGCGCTATTCTACAACCTTAAACACCTCTGTCAACCCCCTAAATTGCTTTCAAGACAATGATTTGCAACTTATTTCAGATTTCTACTTGGGGAGTGGAAACCCTTGGAGCGACTTACTGCGGGGCGCACTTTACAAGCCTTTTCCTTACAGTTCAACACCCTGTGAAAAAAAAGGCCCCGCAATGCGAGGCCTTTGCTCTTTTGCAGCAATCACGCCTTAGTTGAAGACGATTTCGTCGTTCACCACGGTGGCCGTTACGCTGGTGCCTGGCAGGAAGCTGCCCGACAGAATCAGCTGGGCCAACGGGTTTTCGATCCAGCGCTGGATCGCTCGTTTGAGCGGCCGTGCGCCATAGACCGGGTCGTAACCCACCGCGATCAACTTATCCAACGCTTCGCTGCTCAGTTCCAGCGTCAGCTCACGCTCAGCCAGACGGCTGCGCAGACGGCCCAACTGGATTTCAGTGATGCCGGCAATCTGATCACGGGCCAGGGGCTCGAAGATCACCACTTCGTCGATCCGGTTGATGAACTCCGGACGGAAGTGTGTCGACACCGCATCCATCACCGCGGCACGTTGCGCCTCACGATCACCCACCAGTTCCTGGATCTGTACCGACCCCAGGTTGGACGTCATGACGATCACCGTATTACGGAAATCCACGGTGCGTCCGTGACTGTCGGTCAGGCGACCGTCTTCCAGCACTTGTAGCAATACGTTGAACACATCCGGGTGGGCCTTCTCGACCTCGTCCAGGAGGATCACCGAGTACGGCTTGCGACGTACCGCTTCGGTCAGGTAACCGCCCTCCTCGTAGCCCACATAGCCTGGTGGTGCCCCGATCAGCCGCGCCACGGAATGTTTCTCCATGAACTCGGACATATCGATGCGCACCATCGACTCTTCCGTATCAAACAAGAACTCGGCCAGGGCCTTGCACAGCTCGGTCTTGCCCACGCCAGTCGGGCCGAGGAACATGAACGAACCGCTTGGGCGGTTGGGGTCGGACAACCCGGCGCGGGAACGCCGCACGGCGTTGGCCACCGCCACCACGGCCTCGTTCTGGCCGATCACACGTTGGTGCAACAGGCTTTCCATCTTCATCAGCTTGTCGCGCTCACCCTCGAGCATTTTCGACACCGGGATGCCGGTCCATTTCGATACGACTTCGGCAATCTCTTCTTCAGTTACCTTGCTGCGCAGCAACTGGTTTTCGCTCTTGCCATGCTGGTCGACCATTTGCAGGCTGCGCTCCAGGTCCGGGATCACCCCGTACTGCAACTCGGCCATGCGATTCAGGTCACCTTTGCGGCGGGCAGTTTCCAGCTCCTGGCGCGACTGCTCGATTTTCTGCTGGATCTGCGCAGAACCCTGCACTTCCGCTTTCTCCGAGGTCCAGATTTCTTCCAGGTCGGAATACTCGCGCTCTAGCCGGACAATCTCTTCCTGGAGTTTTTCCAGGCGCTTGATCGCCGCTTCATCATCTTCTTTCTTCAGGGCCTGGGATTCGACCTTGAGTTGAATCAGGCGCCGCTCCAGGCGATCCAGCACTTCGGGCTTGGAGTCGATTTCCATGCGAATGCGGCTGGCCGCTTCGTCAATCAGGTCGATGGCCTTGTCCGGCAACTGCCGGTCAGTGATGTAGCGATGGCTCAACTTGGCCGCCGCAATGATCGCACCGTCCGTGATCGCCACCTTGTGGTGAACCTCGTAGCGCTCTTTCAGGCCACGCAGGATAGCGATGGTGTCTTCCTCGCTCGGCTCATCCACCAGCACTTTCTGGAAGCGTCGTTCGAGGGCCGCGTCCTTCTCTATATATTGGCGGTACTCGTTGAGCGTGGTCGCGCCGACGCAGTGCAACTCACCCCGAGCCAGGGCCGGCTTGAGCATGTTACCGGCATCCATCGAGCCTTCGCCTTTACCGGCACCGACCATGGTGTGCAGTTCGTCGATGAACAGAATGATCTGCCCTTCCTGCTTCGACAGTTCGTTGAGCAGGCCTTTGAGGCGCTCTTCAAACTCGCCACGGTACTTGGCACCGGCAATCAGCGCGCCCATATCCAGGGACAGCAGGCGCTTGCCACGCAGGCCGTCCGGCACTTCACCATTGATGATGCGCTGGGCCAGGCCTTCGGCGATCGCGGTTTTACCCACACCTGGCTCACCGATCAGCACCGGGTTGTTTTTGGTCCGGCGCTGCAGGACCTGGATGGTCCGGCGAATTTCGTCGTCACGGCCGATCACCGGGTCGAGCTTGCCTTCTTCGGCGCGCTTGGTCAGGTCGACCGTGTACTTATCCAGCGCCTGGCGCGACTCCTCGGCATTCGGGTCGTTCACCGCTTCACCGCCACGCAGGTTGGTGATCGCGTTCTCCAGGGCTTTCTTGCTCACGCCCTGGCCGAGCAGCAACTTGCCGAGCTTGCTGTTCTCGTCCATGGCGGCGAGCAGCACAAGCTCGCTGGAGATGAACTGGTCACCTTTCTGCTGGGCCAGGCGATCGGCCTGGTTGAGCAGGCGTGCGAGGTCCTGCGACATGTTCACGTCGCCCGTCGGATTCTGGATTTTTGGCAATTGGTCGAGCTCTTTGCTCAACGCGCTGCGCAGGCTGTTGACGTCGAAGCCCACTTGCATCAGCAGCGGCTTGATTGAGCCACCTTGCTGTTCAAGCAGTGCTTGCATCAGGTGCGCAGGCTCGATGCCCGGATGATCGAGGCCAACGGCCAGGGATTGGGCATCGGATAAGGCTAACTGCAATTTGCTGGTTAAACGGTCTATACGCATTGGTCACCTTCCTTTTGAGCAGGCCGGAGCGATGGACACACCTAAATAGAGAAACCTGCCAGATACCCCACTAGATGCGGTCGATTCTGGAAGATTCAAGCGTCGTGCAGTTGATGCAGATCAGGAAAGTCTAGCGCTCGAGCCAGATCAGGGAGGCAAACCGGCCGGTGCGTGGCGCACGGCGGTAGGAAAAGAAGCGTGGATCGGTCACGGTACACCAGCCGCCACCGTACACGGCGCTGACGCCGCGGGCTTTGAGGCGCAAGCGCGCGAGCAGGTAGATGTCGGCCAGGTACTTGCCGGCATTGTGGCTGGGCACAAACGCCTGATGTGTTTCTGCAAGTTGCGCGATGAATACGTCGCGAACTTCCGGGCCGACTTCAAAGGCTTTGGGGCCAATGGCCGGGCCGAGCCAGACCAGCACTTGCGCCGGATCCACGGCCAGGCTGTCGAGCGTCGCCTCCAGCACGCCCGCGGCCAACCCGCGCCAACCGGCGTGAGCCGCCGCAACCCGGCTCCCGGCACGGTCGCAGAACAACACAGGCAGGCAATCGGCCGTCATCACCGTGCAGGCAATACCGGGCGTGGCTGTCCAACTGGCGTCCGCGGTCGCGACCTGGGCCGGGTCAGCGTGAGCCACGGCAACGCCGTGCACCTGCTGTAACCAGGCTGGCTGTATCGCAAAGTGATCCGTCAGGCGCCGGCGATTCTCGGCCACCGCCATAGGGCTATCATCGACATGATCGCCCAGGTTGAGGCTGTCGAACGGCGCCAGGCTGACGCCGCCCGCACGGGTGGTGACGCAGGCTTTGACTCCGGCCGGCGCGGGCCAGTCGGGAATCAGCCAGTCACTCATCCGATGAACGCCTCACGGTCCTGCTTGAGCAGCGTCAGCAACCAGACGAAATCTTCCGGAAGAGGCGACTCCCAGCTCATGCGCTTGCCGGTGGTCGGGTGATCCAGTTCCAGGAAACGCGCATGCAGCGCCTGACGCGGGAAGTGTTTCAGCGACTCGACCATGGTCACACTGGCTGCCGGCGGGATACGGAAGCGACCGCCGTAGGCAGGGTCTCCGACCAACGGGAAGTTGATGTGGGCCATGTGCACGCGAATCTGGTGGGTTCGACCGGTTTCCAGCTTGACCCGCACGTGGGTGTGGGAGCGGAAACGCTCGAGCACGCGGTAGTGGCTGACCGCCTGCTTGCCGCCCTCCATCACCGCCATGCGCTGGCGCTGCTGGCCGTGACGACCGATCGGCGCGTTGATCTTGCCGCCGGCGGTGACCACACCAATAACGATGCACTCGTAGATCCGGCTGACACTGCGGCTCTGCAACTGTGTAACCAGTTGCGTCTGCGCTTGAATGGTCTTGGCCACCACCATCAAACCGGTGGTGTCCTTGTCCAGACGGTGCACGATACCGGCGCGCGGAACATTGATGATGTCCGGCACGTGGTGCAGCAAGGCGTTGAGCAATGTACCGTCGGCGTGACCGGCGGCAGGATGCACCACCAGCCCGGCAGGTTTGTTGATCACCAGGATGTCGTCATCTTCATAGACGATGTCCAGGGCGATGTCTTGAGCGATCCATTCGCCCTGAGCTTCCTGCTCGGCGGTCAACTCAAGGATGGCGCCACCATGGACAATGTCTCGCGGGCGGATAACCGCCCCATCCACAGTCAGGCGGCCGTCTTTGATCCAGGCGGAAAGGCGCGAGCGCGAGTGCTCAGCGAATAATTGTGCGGCGACTTGATCGAGGCGTTGGCCGCCCAATTCGGACGGCACCTCTGCGCGAAGTTCAATTTTATCGGACATGCTCAGACTAGGCGTCGGCACAGCCTTTGGTTTCGGCTGCGCGCTTGTGGTTAAATACGGCGTCTTTTGCCCCGAGGCTTTTCAACGGGGCACTCATCATAACAGGACGGCCCCGCCCAAGACAGCGGCCGTCATAGGGACGCAAGCCGCCATGCAAGTGAAACACCTGCTGCTGATCGCCATCCTCGCATTGACCGCTGCTTGCTCGTCGAAGGAAGTCGTAGACGAAAACCTCAGCGAAGTCGAGCTGTACCAGCAGGCTCAGACCGATCTGGACAACAACAGCTACACCGCGGCCACAGCCAAGCTGAAGGCCCTGGAGTCGCGTTATCCGTTCGGTCGCTATGCGGACCAGGCTCAACTCGAACTGATTTATGCGAACTACAAGAACGCCGAGCCCGAGGCTGCCAAGTCGGCTGCCGAGCGCTTCATCCGCCTGCATCCTCAGCACCCGAACGTCGACTACGCCTATTACCTCAAGGGCCTGACCTCGTTTGACCAGGACGTTGGACTGCTGGCGCGCTTCCTGCCGCTGGACATGACCAAGCGTGACCCAGGTGCAGCCCGCGACTCCTACAACGAATTCGCCCAGCTCACCAGCCGCTACCCCAACAGCCGCTACGCGCCGGACGCCAAGCAGCGCATGATCTACCTGCGCAACCTGCTGGCCTCCTACGAAATCCACGTTGCCGACTACTACCTGACCCGTCAGGCCTATGTCGCAGCGGCCAACCGTGGTCGTTACGTGGTGGAAAACTTCCAGGAAACACCGTCGGTCGGTGATGGCCTGGCCGTGATGGTCGAAGCCTACCAGCGCCTGCACCTGGACGAGTTGGCCAACACCAGCCTGGAAACCCTGAAACTGAACTACCCGAATCACTCAAGCCTGGTGGACGGTCAGTTCGTGCCACGGGTTGCCGAAGCCGACAACCGTTCGTGGGCCAGCAAAGCCACCCTGGGCCTGATCGAGTCCCGTCCGCCGCTGCCGCCGGGTGAAACCCGCGCCAACCAGGACATCATGAAGCAGTACCAGGATGCCAAGGACTCCATCCCGGCCGAGCTCAAGCCACAAGACGGCGATGCTGTTGAAGAAGAGCAGCACGAAGCGGAAGGCAGCAACGACGACCGCTCCTGGTTCAGCTACATGACCTTCGGCGTGTTCGACTGATACCCGCCAGGTACACAAAAGGAGACTTTCGAGTCTCCTTTTTTATTTCCGGGTTTTATAGCGCTGTGCGCTGGATGAGACCTTGGCTAAACTGCCCAATCATCCTCCCAAAAAGCCACTGACCATGCTTCGTTTACTGTTCTGGATTGCCCTGATTGCTGCTGCGGTATGGTTCTGGCGCAAATTCAAGCGTCCCGCCGACGCCTCCCGCCCTACCCCCAGCGAGCAAAATGCCCCACCCATGGTCCGTTGCGCCCACTGCGGTGTCCACCTGCCCCGCGACCGCGCCCTGAGCCTGCAGCAACAGTGGTATTGCAGCCAGGGCCACCTTGAGCAAGGCCCAGGCTCGCAGGATCGTTAAAGCTTTACCTGCCGCTACTCGAGTAGCGGCAGCAAACGTTAGCCCACGGACGGACACGACGTTGAAGACTTTCCAGCACAATTCGGCTCCCCCCTGCCGACTCCGGCGCCTGCTGGGTGATTCGCTGCCCATCCGTAGCCTGCGCCAGCAGATCGACAAACTGGCCCACAGCCAGGCTGCGGTGTACATCAGCGGCGAATCCGGCAGTGGCAAAGAGCTGGTTGCTCGACTGATTCACGATCAAGGCCCACGCGCCCGCCAGCCTTTCGTGCCCGTCAATTGCGGGGCCATCCCGACGGATCTGATGGAAAGCGAATTTTTCGGTCACCGCAAAGGCAGTTTCAGCGGCGCCATCGAAGACAAGCCCGGGTTGTTCCAGGCAGCGAATGCAGGGACCCTGTTCCTGGATGAAGTCGCCGACCTCCCCCTGAGCATGCAGGTCAAACTGCTCAGGGCCATTCAGGAAAAGGCCGTGCGCGGCATCGGTCAGTTGCACGAAAGCCGGATTGATACGCGAATACTCTGTGCCACGCACAAGAACCTGGACGCGGAAGTGAGCGCCGGACGTTTTCGTCAGGATCTGTACTATCGACTGAACGTGATCGAGCTGCGCGTGCCGCCATTACGCGAGTGCCGCGATGACATAGAGCTGCTGGCCACCCAGATGCTCAAACGCCTTGCCGCCGACACTGGCGCCCCCGTCGCACGCCTGCTGCCACAAGCCCTGGAGGCCCTCAAGGTCTATCGTTTCCCGGGTAACGTCCGCGAACTGGAAAACATGCTTGAGCGCGCCCATACGCTGTGCGAGAACCAGCAGATAGGCACCAGCGACCTGCGGTTGACCCAAGCCAACAGTAATGAGGACTCCCCTCTTTCCGATCTGAAGCAGGTCGACAACCTCCAGCATTACCTGGAGGAAATCGAGCGCCGGGTAATTCTCAAGGCCCTGGAGCAAACCCGCTGGAATCGCACGGCAGCCGCCCAGCGCTTGAGCCTGTCGTTTCGCTCACTGCGTTACCGGTTGAAAAAGCTCGGCCTGGAGTGAGGCGCCGCCTCAGATCCGGCCAGCCGGCGCATAGGGGGCCGGATCGATCACCGGCTCGCGTCCCAGCAATACATCGGCAAACAACTGGCAGGAAGCAGGTGCGAGTACCAGGCCATTGCGGTAATGCCCACAGTTGAGCCACAACCCGCCTACCCCCGGCACCGCGCCAATGTAGGGAATGCCTTCCGGCGAACCGGGACGCAGGCCCGCCCAATGCCCGACCACTTCGGCGTCCGCGAGCGCCGGAATCAACTCCACTGCCGAGGCCTTGAGACTTTCCAGCGCATTCTCGGTCGGTGTCTTGTCGAACCCTTCGTGCTCCAGGGTGCTGCCGATCAGGATGTGGCCGTCGCGACGCGGGATGGCGTAACGGCCCTTGGCCAGAACCATGCTCGAGAGAAAGTCCGCTTCACACTTGTAGAGAATCATCTGGCCTTTCACTGGCTCCACCGGCAACGTCAGGCCCAGGGTATTGAGCAGATCGCCACTCCAGGCACCTGCGGTCAGCACCACCTGATCACCCAGGATCGGGCCACTGGCACTCTCGACCCCCAGCACCCGCTCACCCTGCCGAATGAAGCCACTGACCTCGCACTGCTCGTGAATCGTCACGTTGGGCAGCGCCAGCAATGCCGCCTTGAGGGATTTGACCAGGCGCGGATTACGCACGTTGGCCACATCAGCCATGTAGATCGCACGAGAAAAACCCGGCCCCAACACCGGCACGTGGTCATGGGCGGCCGAGATATCCACAGCACTGAGCGGGCGGTTTTCCCGCTGAGCCCAGGCCAGCGCCTCGGCTTCGTCCTCCAGGTCCAGCCAGTACAAGCCCGTGGTGTGGACTTCAGGGTCGACGCCAGTGGCGGCGAACAGGCGCTCGGCCAACTGTGGATAAAAGTCCTGGGACCAGTGAGCCAAGGCCGTGACTGCCGGACTGTAGCGCCATGGGTAGAGCGGCGAAACGATACCGCCGCCCGCCCAGGAAGACTCCTGGCCAAGGCTGGAACGATCCAGCAGGATCACCCGCTCGACATGGGGCGCCAGATTAAACGCCGTCAGCAGGCCGATCACCCCACCGCCGACAATCAACACTTGCTCTTGCTTGGCCATCATCTGATCCAACAGTAAAAAGACAGGGGGTGCACGACGCACCCCGAAAAAGCGACTCAACGCCCCCAGCAATCTTTGCTGGTCATCTCGGCTGCCGCATTGTTCATGCCCATCACACCGGTGTTGCTCAGCGTGAGATCACCACATTTGTCGCCGGCCATGCTGGCGTCGGATTTACGCACGGCTGTCAGCAGGAAGCTCTGATCCGCCAGGGTCGGAACGATGCTGTAGTACTCATTACCGGCACTCAGGCCCGTGGCATTGCTGTAGACCTTGTTTTGGGAATGGAACCGCTCAAGCAGTTGCGCCTGTTCGGACAGCAGCCCGGCGATCTCGCTACGGTGGGTCTTTTTCACGTACTCGGTGAGCAGCGGAGCGGATATGGTCACCACAATGCCGATGATCGCGATCACAATCATGATTTCGATCAGGGTAAAGCCTTGGTTGAATCTACGCATTGCCTCAAGTCTCACTTACTGTATTTGTCGCCACATGATTCGACGGCTGCCGCCATCGCTATTTTCATCCGCGCAGGACCTGCCGTCGCCGAGAGCCTCCCCAGCCAAGCAGGTGCCGAGCATCTTACCGCCGATCGCAGCGGCTTCGCTCTCGAACTTGGCATAAATACTCTCCAGCACCGTGCGTGAAAGGCCATCCAGTCCAACTGCGCTGACCCGATACAACGTTACCCTGGTACCCGCCGGGACCTGCACCGCCCCGGAAACACCGCCCAGGTTCTGCACCCCATAAACACCATTGGCGGCGGCGATCCAGGTCACCCCGGATGTGGCGTTGAACCCCGCGTTGGTGACCACCGAGGATTCGGCCGGCGGCCCACAGCGAATGCCTGCGGCGCACTCCGGCAATGTGTAGTGGCTGCGCTGCACGGCACTCTCGCCAATGCGCAAGACGGCCTCTGCCCCCTGGAATGACTGATTGCGTGCGGCCAGGCTTGCCGCGAGTTTTTCCTGGAGTGTGGCGTTCTGCATCGCAGCAACCCCGATCAACGACAGCAGCGACAGGAATACCAGGCTCAGCAACAGCGCCATGCCCGACTGGGCACTTGCCTTGAAAGACCTCATCAGCGCCTCCTAAGGCAAACGGTTACGCAAGCTGGCCACAACATTGAAGGTTTGATCGCGCACGCGCCGGTTGGGGTCTGCCAGGGTCAGGCTCAAACGCACACTGCGGATCCGCGCCGGGTCGCCGGGGTTGGAGCTGTAACTGGAAACCGCAGTACCGCTGGCACTGTCGGCCAGGCCGAAACTCACGGCAAAGGCCTTGACGTTGCTGACCAGGGCCGCCGTTCTGCCACCTGCCGTCAGCAGGATCTGGTCATCACGCAGGCGGTAATCCAGGCGGCGAATCGGTATGGCGAGCTCACCCGCTGCCGGGCTGTGACGCTGGCTGTAGGCCGTGGCCCGGGCGCGACAGTCCGACACCACCGTCCAGGTCGGCACGCCACCGTTGCCGCCGACGTCCGTGGTGACCAGGCTGAGTTTCTTCAAGGCGTTGTCCCATTTGATCGGTGCGTTCCGAGCGGCCCTGAAGTCCCCGCTGGCACTGGCATCGGTGATGTCTTGCAGGCAGCCGAACACACCGACCATGCGAATCTCCTGAAGCAGCTTGCTCAAGACAAAACGCGCATCTTCCTGCATGCCAGCTGACGCACTCTGCGCGCGGTAGGTGCTGTTCGCCGCCATGAAGATCTGCGTCACGCCCAGCACCAACGCCAGGCTGATGGCTAACGCCAGTAGCAGCTCGATCAGGCTGAACCCCCGGCACCTGCCGTTCATGGCGTCCCCTGCGGTTCGACCGCGACACGGCTGCTCAAGACCAGGCTGCGCTGGGCATCTGCAGTACCGGCGGCCCGCGCGTCATCCCAGGTAATGGTGATGCTGTACAGCCCCTGGGCGTGGCTGATACTGCCGCGGGCACTGGGGCCACCGAACTGGCGGATATGGTCGTTGAAATCAGCCAGGTCCTGATTGCGCGCTGAGACTTGAAGGCCCGAGGTCGGCGCAGAAAGACTGTAATCAGCCGCCACGTTCGCGCGAATCCGGTCCAGCATGTCGTAGGCAATAAAACTGGCCTGGCTGCTCATCAGCGAGCTGTCGGTGTATTTCAAGGCATTGAGCTGAACCGCCGCCGCCCCTAGCAGCCCCGCGGTCAGAATCAGCAAGGCCACCAGCACTTCAATCAGGGTCATACCGCCCTGTGCACCCGCAACCGTCATCCGCACGGTTTTTACCTCCCTGTGATCGATCCTGATCAGCCGAAAGGTTAGCGCTGGTGTCGCCTGGCTGCTCGCCGCCGGAACAAGGCGCAATACATTCGCGACTGCACCAGTGCGCCCCTACGCCGCGAAACCTTTTGCACAATGATTGGCCGCCGCCCTGTGCCGCCAACAGCTACACCTAGGGATACGTCGCAACGCCAGGGAAGGAGCCGTCATGGATCAAAAAGGCCTGGGCCTGATCGAGTTGCTGGTGGGCCTGGCCATTGCCGCCATTGCGCTGCACCTCACCGTGCCGGCGCTCAGCGGATACGCGCAGTCAGTGCGCCGGGAAAGCGCGGCCCTGAGCCTTGCCAGCGGCCTGCGCAATGCACGCAGCGAGGCCCTGCTGCGCAATCAGGCGGTGGTGGTGCATGGTTTGAACGATGACTGGAGCCAGGGCTGGCGAGTCATCCTGGACCTCAGTGGCCGCGGTCAGGAAGACAGCAGTAACCCGCTGCTGCGCCAGCACCAGACGGGCGCACCGCTGCTGATCGTCGGCAATCAGTCGGTCAGGCGATATGTAAGATTCAGCAGCCTGGGCGAGCCGTTGTTGCCCACAGGCGCTTTTCAGGCAGGGACGTTGCACATCTGCGCGAGCCGCCAGTCGATCAGTCACCATCAGGTGGTGCTGTCCAGAAGCGGCCGCGTCAGCCTGCGCCACGACAAGGCCGAGCAGGCCTTGTGCGCAGGATCAAAGCAGGGAGCGAACCCGTAGTTCTTTGGGCATGGAGAAGGTGATGTTCTCCTCGCGACCAGCCAGTTCATCGGCACCGGTGGCACCCCAGGCGTGCAGTTGCTGGATCACGCCCCGTACCAGCACTTCCGGTGCCGAAGCTCCGGCGGTGATGCCGATCCGCTCGACGCCATCGAACCAACTGCGCTGCAGGTCTTCGGCGCCGTCGATCAGGTAGGCCGGAGTAGCCATGCGCTCGGCCAGTTCACGCAGGCGGTTGGAGTTGGAGCTGTTGGGGCTGCCCACCACCAACACCACGTCGCATTCGTCGGCCAGTTGCTTGACCGCATCCTGACGGTTTTGCGTGGCGTAGCAGATGTCGTCCTTGCGTGGACCGCCAATGGCCGGGAAGCGCGTGCGCAAGGCGTCGATCACCCGACTGGTGTCATCCATCGACAAGGTGGTCTGGGTGACGAAGGCGAGCTTGTCCGGGTTATGCACCTGCAAGGCGGCAACATCTTTTTCGTCTTCGACGAGGTAGATCGCGCCACCGTTGCTGCCATCGTACTGGCCCATGGTGCCTTCGACTTCCGGGTGTCCGGCATGCCCAATCAGGATGCACTCACGCCCGTCGCGGCTATAGCGTGCCACTTCGATATGCACCTTGGTCACCAGCGGGCAGGTCGCGTCGAATACCTTCAGGCCGCGGCCGGCGGCTTCGCTGCGAACGGCCTGGGAAACCCCGTGGGCACTGAAAATCACGATGACGTCATCCGGCACCTGATCCAGCTCCTCGACGAAAATCGCCCCGCGTGCACGCAGGTCTTCAACCACGAACTTGTTATGGACCACTTCGTGGCGCACATAGATCGGCGGCCCGAAGACTTCCAGGGCGCGGTTGACGATTTCGATCGCCCGGTCCACACCGGCGCAGAAGCCACGGGGATTGGCGAGTTTGATTTGCATGCTGTGCCTCGTGTCTTGCGCGCAAGAAATAGCGAAAACATAAAAAACGTACCATGGGAGCGAGCCTGCTCGCGATGGCGGCGTGCCAGACAACATCTACGTGGATGTCAGGCACTCATCGCGAGCAGGCTCGCTCCCACAATATCAAAGCGCTTTGACGGAAAAAATTTCCACGTCAAAGGTCAAGGTCTTGCCCGCCAGCGGGTGGTTGAAGTCGATGGTCACTTGCGCGTCATCGAACTCCTTGACCACACCCGGCAGCTCAGTGTTCGCCGCATCGTTGAAGATCACCAGCAAACCCGGGGACAACTCCATGTCCTGGAACTGCGAGCGCGGGATGATCTGTACGTTCTGCGGGTTGGGCTGGCCAAACGCACGCTCTGGCTCGATGCTCAGCGTGCGCTTGTCACCCGCCTTGAAGCCGAACAAGGCGGCTTCGAAACCTGGCAGCAGGTTGCCATCGCCGACCTTGAAGGTCGCAGGGGCTTTGTCGAAAGTGCTGTCGACGGTGTCGCCGTTCTCCAGGCGCAATGCGAAATGCAAAGTGACTTCCGTGTTCTGACCGATGCGTTGCTCAGCCAATACCTGTTCAGTCATGAACGGTTTCTCCGGTTTTCTTGCTTTTGAACATATCCAGCGCAAGCATCACGGCGCCGACACTGATGGCGCTATCGGCAAAATTGAACGCTGGGAAATACCAGCGGTTCTGCCAATGCACCAGAATGAAGTCGATCACATGGCCCAGGGCGATGCGATCGTACAGGTTGCCCAACGCCCCACCCAGCACCAGCGCCAGGGCGACGGCCAGCCAGGTGTCGTTGCGGCCCAGGCGCTTGAGCCAGACCACCAGCACGCCACTGACCACGATAGCGATCAAGGCGAACAGCCAGCGCTGCCAGCCACCGCCGTCAGCCAGAAAGCTGAAAGCGGCGCCAGTGTTGTAGGCCAGGGTCCAGCTGAAGTAATCGGGGATGACCACGATCTGCTGGTACATCGTCAGCGAACCTTCGAAGTAGAACTTGCTGGCCTGGTCGATGACCAGGACCAGCAGGCTCAACCACAGCCAGCTCAACCGTCCGAAACGGCTAGCAGCATCAGGCATAGTGACGAACCTCGCCTGCGCCGCTGATGTTGTCGACGCAACGACCGCAGATTTCCGGATGCTCCGGATTCACTCCGACGTCCTCGCGGCAGTGCCAGCAACGGGCGCACTTGGCGAAGCCCGACTTGACCACCTTGAGTTTCAGGCCGCTGACTTCGGTCGCGACTGCGTCGGCCGGTGCCTGCACGAATGGGGCAATGCTCGCGGTCGAGGTGATCAGGACGAAGCGCAGTTCGTTGCTCAGCTTGGCCAGGTCGGCGCTCAGCGCCTCTTCGGCGAACAGCGTCACTTCGGCTTGCAGGTTGCCACCCACCGCCTTGGCTGCGCGCTGGATTTCCATTTCCTTGTTGACCGCCACCTTGACCGCCATGATCCGCTCCCAATAGGCGCGGTCCAGTTCGAAGCCTTCCGGCAGTTCGCTGAGGCCTTCGTACCAGGTGTTGAGCATCACCGATTCGTTACGCTCGCCCGGCAGGTACTGCCACAGCTCGTCGGCGGTGAAGGCCAGGATCGGCGCGATCCAGCGCACCAGCGCTTCGCTGATGTGGTACAGCGCGGTTTGCGCCGAACGGCGGGCCTTGCTGTTGGCGCCGGTGGTGTACTGGCGATCCTTGATGATGTCCAGGTAGAAACCGCCCAGCTCCTGCACGCAGAAGTTGTGGATCTTGGAGTAGACGTTCCAGAAGCGGTATTCACCGTAGTGCTCTTGCAACTCGCGTTGCAGCAGCAGGGTGCGGTCCACGGCCCAACGGTCCAGGGCAAGCATTTCGTCGGCCGGCAGGATGTCGGTGGCCGGGTTGAAACCGCTCAGGTTGGAAAGCAGGAAGCGCGCGGTGTTACGGATCCGCCGGTAGGCGTCCGCACTGCGTTGCAGGATCTGCTCGGAAACCGCCATTTCACCCGAATAATCGGTGGAAGCCACCCACAGACGCATGATGTCGGCGCCCAGGGTGTCGTTGACCTTTTGCGGCGCAATCACGTTGCCCAGGGACTTGGACATCTTGCGGCCGGACTCATCGACAGTGAAGCCGTGGGTCAACAGCTCGCGATACGGCGCGTGGTTGTCGATGGCGCAACCGGTCAACAGGGACGAATGGAACCAGCCACGGTGCTGGTCCGAACCTTCCAGGTACAGGTCGGCACGCGGGCCGCTTTCGTGGCCCATCGGGTGCGAACCGCGCAGGACGTGCCAGTGCGTGGTACCCGAGTCGAACCAGACGTCGAGGGTGTCGCTGATCTTGTCGTACTGTGGCGCTTCATCGCCCAGCAACTCGGCAGCGTCCATCTTGAACCAGGCTTCGATGCCTTCGACTTCGACGCGCTGGGCCACGAGCTCCATCAGCTCAACGGTACGCGGGTGCAGTTCGCCGCTTTCCTTGTTCAGGAAGAACGGGATCGGCACACCCCAGTTGCGCTGGCGGGAGATGCACCAGTCAGGACGGTTGGCGATCATCGAGTGCAGGCGCGCCTGGCCCCAGGCCGGAACGAACTTGGTCTCTTCGATGGCTTTGATTGCACGCTGGCGCAGGGTGTCGCCAGTTGCCGGCTCTTTGTCCATGCCGATGAACCACTGCGCGGTGGCGCGGTAGATCAACGGGGTCTTGTGACGCCAGCAGTGCATGTAGCTGTGTTCGATGATGGTGGTGTGCAGCAGCGCACCCACTTCAGTCAGCTTGTCGACGATGGCCGGATTGGCCTTCCAGATGAACTGGCCGCCGAAGAACTCCAGCGAAGTCGCATACACGCCGTTGCTTTGCACGGGGTTGAGGATGTCATCGTTGACCATGCCGTACTTCTTGCAGGTCACGAAGTCGTCCACGCCGTAGGCCGGGGCGGAGTGAACCACACCGGTGCCAGCGCCCAGTTCGACGTAGTCCGCCAGGTAAACCGGCGACAGGCGATCGTAGAACGGGTGACGGAAGTTGATCAGCTCCAGCTCTTTACCGGTGGTGGTCGCAATGACCGAGCCTTCCAGGCTGTAGCGGGCCAGGCACGACTCCACCAGCTCTTCGGCCAGCACCAGCAGTTGGTCGCCGACGTCGACCAGGGCGTAGTTGAATTCCGGGTGAACGTTGAGTGCCTGGTTGGCCGGGATGGTCCACGGGGTGGTGGTCCAGATCACGATCGAAGCCGGTTTGCTCAGCGAAGCCAGGCCGAAAGCGCCTGCCAGTCTGGCTTCATCGGCGATCGGGAAGGCAACGTCGATGGTCGAGGACTTCTTGTTCTCGTACTCGACTTCCGCTTCGGCCAGGGCCGAACCGCAATCGAAGCACCAGTTCACGGGCTTGAGGCCCTTGAACACGAAACCACCCTTGACGATTTCAGCCAGGGCGCGGATTTCGCCGGCCTCGTTCTTGAAATCCATGGTCTTGTACGGGTTGGCGAAGTCGCCCAGTACGCCCAGGCGAATGAACTCGGACTTCTGCCCTTCGATCTGCTCGGTGGCGTAGGCACGGCACAGTTCGCGGGTCTTGTCCGCGCCCAGGTTCTTGCCGTGGGTCACTTCGACTTTGTGCTCGATCGGCAGGCCGTGGCAGTCCCAGCCCGGAACATAAGGCGCGTCGAAGCCCGACAGGGTCTTCGAACGAATGATCATGTCCTTGAGAATCTTGTTGAGCGCGTGACCGATATGAATGGTGCCGTTGGCGTACGGAGGACCGTCGTGCAGCACGAACTTCGGACGATCCTTACCAATCTCACGCAACTTCTGGTACAGGCCAATGCTGTCCCAGCGCTGCAGAATCTGCGGTTCGCGCTGAGGCAGGCCGGCCTTCATTGGGAAGGCGGTGTCCGGAAGGTTTAGCGTGGCTTTATAGTCGGTCATTTAAGGCTCTTCATTAGCGATTGGCGCTAGGTGCGGCATAGGCACGGGCGGCGGCGACATCCGCATTGATCGCCGTCTTAAGCGCCTCCAGAGAGGCGAAACGCTGCTCATCACGCAGCTTGTGGTGGAAAACCACCGTCAAACGCCGGTCATACAGATCGCCGGCAAAATCGAGAACATGGACTTCAAGGTGGGCTTTGCCGTCACCTGCGACCGTTGGCCGGACACCGATATTGGCGACGCCTGGCCAGGTCTTGCCGTCGAGGTCGACACTCACCAGGTACACCCCGGTCAGCGGCACGCGACGGCGCTTGAGTTGTACGTTGGCCGTTGGCGTGCCCAACTGGCGCGCCAGCTTTTGCCCATGCAGGACGCGCCCGGCAATCCGGAACGGCCGCCCGAGCAAACGCTCAGCCAACTCGAAATCAGCGGCGGCCAGGGCGTTTCGCACCTGGGTGCTGCTGACCCGCAGACCGTCCAGCTCGACCGTCTGCGCCGCTTCCACGGTAAACCCCTGGACAATACCCGCCTGCTGCAGGAAATCGAAATCCCCTACCCGGTCACAGCCGAAGCGGAAATCGTCACCGACCTCCAGATGCTGGACGCCCAGGCCATCGACCAGGATGGTGTCGACGAATTCGGCGGCACTGAGCTTGCTCAGGCGCTGGTTGAACGCCAGGCACAACACCCGGTCAACGCCCGCCTCGGCCAGCAGTTGCAGCTTGTCACGCAGGCGCGCAAGACGCGCTGGCGCGGTGTCGGGTGCAAAAAACTCACGGGGCTGCGGCTCGAAAATCACCACGCAGCTGGGTACGCCCAACTCAAGCGCACGTTCACGCAGCCGACCCAGGATAGCCTGGTGACCACGGTGAACACCGTCAAAGTTGCCAATAGTGGCGACGCAGCCCCGATGCTGGGGGCGCAGATTGTGGAGGCCTCGAACCAGCTGCATAACGCGCTTCTTGCTCATAAAGTGGTCGATTATAACCACACCCGGCGGCCGACGACAGGCAACACCGTAACCCAAAGTGATCGAACCGACAAAACCGACGCCTGGCTCGCGATTATTCCAGCATTCCCGTCAGCTCAACGCCTTGCGATTGAAGTCCCGCAGACGGAAGCCCAGCAGTGCCAGCATGCCGAAATACGTGACCACCCCAGCACCGACCAGCATGCCCAGGCGCAGGAAACGCTCCAGCATATGACCGTCACTCCAGGCCGGCATGAAATGCATGATCCCCAGCAGCACCGCGGACATCACCGCCACCGCCAGCAACAGCTTGAGGGCAAACGTGCCCCAGCCCGGCTGCGGTTGATACATCTTCTGCTTGCGCAGTTGATAGAACAACAGACCGGCGTTCAGGCAAGCGCCACCGCTGATGGCCAGCGCCAGGCCCGCGTGCTTCAGCGGGCCGATCAAGGCCAGGTTGAACAGCTGGGTGACGACCAGGGTGAAAATTGCGATTTTTACCGGGGTGCGAATGTTCTGTTGCGCATAAAAGCCTGGAGCCAGCACCTTGATCACGATAATCCCCAGCAACCCGACCGAATACGCCACCAGCGCTCGCTGGGTCATCGACGCATCAAAGGCACTGAACTGACCGTACTGGAACAGTGACACCGTCAACGGCTCCGCGAGGATCCCCAGGGCCAGCGCACAGGGCAGCACCAGCACGAAGCACAGGCGCAGGCCCCAGTCGAGGATGCGCGAGTATTCGTGGCGGTCCTGGCTGGCATAGGTCTTGGCCAGTGTCGGCAGGAGAATGGTGCCCAGGGCCACACCCAGCACCCCTGATGGCAACTCCATCAGTCGATCGGCGTAGTACATCCAGGACACGGAGCCGGCCACCAGGAAGGAGGCAAAAATGGTGTTGATAATCAGCGAAATCTGACTGACCGAGACCCCGAGGATAGCCGGCAGCATTTGCTTCATCACGCGCCAGACCCCGTTATCACGCAGGTTCAGGCGTGGCAGCACCAGCATGCCGATTTTCTTCAGGTGCGGCAGTTGATAGAGCAACTGCGCCAGGCCACCGGCCAAAACCGCCCAGCCCAGCGCCATCACCGGCGGATCGAAGTAGGGGGTGAGGAACAGCGCGAAGATGATCATGCTGACGTTGAGCAGTGTCGGCACGAACGCCGGCACCGAGAACCGGTTGTAGGTATTGAGAATCGCCCCGGCCAGCGACGACAGCGAGATCAGCAATATATAAGGGAACGTGACCCGCAGCAGGCTTGCGGTCAGCTCGAACTTTTCCGGCGTATCGGTAAAGCCCGGGGCCGTGGCCCAGATCACCCAGGGCGCAAAAATCATCCCCAGGATCGTCACCAGCGCCAGCACCAGCGTCAGCAAACCCGAAACATAAGCCACGAAGGTGCGGGTCGCCTCCTCGCCCTGCTGACTTTTGTATTCCGCCAGGATCGGTACGAATGCCTGGGAAAACGCACCTTCGGCAAAGATCCGCCGCAACAGGTTGGGCAGCTTGAAAGCGATGAAGAAGGCGTCCGTGGCCATGCCGGCGCCAAATATACGGGCGACGAGGGTGTCACGCACGAACCCCAGAACCCGGGAGATCATCGTGATAGAGCTGACGGCGGCCAAGGATTTAAGCAGGTTCATGGAAGAGTTTTTTGCCTGTCGATAAACAGCAGGCGAACAATGCGCCCACTTATGCGATACTCCGCGCCGCAACAGCACAGAGCCAAAGCTCGCGAGTTTACAGGTCGTACGCCGGAATGAAATATCCCGGTGCTTTATACCTACCACTTAGCGGAACGTCTCAACCGCCCTTGACAAGACTTCAACTCATCGGCATGATTCGCGGCCTATTTTGTTTGCTATTTCCCAAAAAGTCTTTCGAGGAGCTCGACGGTGGCCAACACACCTTCCGCCAAAAAACGTGCAAAACAGGCTGAGAAGCGTCGCAGCCACAACGCCAGCCTGCGTTCCATGGTTCGTACCTACATCAAGAATGTAGTTAAAGCCATCGACGCAAAAGACGCTGAAAAAGCGCAAGCTGCTTACGTTCTGGCCGTGCCAGTTATCGACCGTATGGCCGATAAAGGCATCATCCACAAGAACAAAGCTGCTCGCCATAAGAGCCGCCTGAATGGCCACGTAAAGGCTCTGAACGTTGCCGCTGCTGCCTAAGCGACACGCTCATTAAAAAACCGACCTCAGGGTCGGTTTTTTATTGCCTGCGATTTGATCAAGCCCACACCAAAACCTGCAGGGACGGGTGCCGCCCCCACAGGACTCGAATCAAATCAATGCTGAGCCCACGGCAAGATCGGAATCGCCGTCACCGCATTCTGCGGACTGCCTTCGATCAGACGGTCGCTGTAGACCAGGTACACCAGGGTATTGCGCTTCTTATCGAGGAATCGCACCACCTGCATAGTCTTGAACACCAGGGACGTACGCTCCTTGAACACCTCATCGCCATCCTTGAGCTCGCCCCTGAAGCTGATCGGCCCGACCTGACGACAGGCGATGGACGCCTCGGCGCGATCCTCGGCCAACCCCAGGCCACCTTTCACGCCACCGGTCTTGGCGCGCGACAGGTAGCAGGTCACTCCCTCAACCTTGGGATCATCAAAGGCCTCGACCACAATGCGATCATTGGGCCCGACAAACTTGAACACGGTCGATACCTGACCAATCTCTTCGGCCGAAGCCAAAAGCGGCATCGCCAGCAACAACCCCAACAAGCCCTTTGCCATGCGCATGCGTGTTTCCTTCACTTAAACCAGAATCAGGTTATCGCGGTGAACCAGTTCCGGCTCCGCCATGTAACCCAGCAAACCGACAATCGCCTCGGACGATTGACCGATGATTTTTTGCGCCTCCAAGGCACTGTAGTTGGCCAGGCCACGGGCAATCTCGCGACCGTCCGGCGCCACGCACACCACCATTTCACCACGACGGAAACTGCCCTGGACCAGCTTGACGCCAACCGGCAGCAAACTCTTGTTGCCCTGGGACAAGGCCGAGACCGCGCCCGCATCCAGCACCAGCGTGCCGCGCGTCTGCAAGTGCCCAGCCAGCCACTGCTTGCGCGCCGCCAGCAGGCCACGCTCAGGCGACAGCAAGGTGCCGATACGCTCGCCCGCCTTCAGGCGATCCAGCACCCGCTCCAGGCGCCCACCCACGATGATCGTGTGCGCCCCGGAACGCGCGGCCAGCCGCGCAGCCCGCAACTTGGTCTGCATGCCACCACGCCCCAGCGCGCCGCCCGTACCGCCAGCCACCGCGTCCAGCGCAGGGTCATCGGCACGCGCTTCGTAAATCAACTGGGCATCGGGATTGTTCCGCGGATCAGCATCGAACATGCCGTCACGGTCCGTGAGAATCACCAACAGGTCAGCCTCGACCAGGTTGGCCACCAGCGCCGCCAGCGTATCGTTGTCGCCGAAGCGAATTTCGTCGGTGACCACCGTATCGTTCTCGTTGATCACCGGGATGACCTTGAGCTCGACCAGCGCGCGCAGAGTGCTGCGGGCATTGAGGTAACGCTTGCGATCGGACAAGTCATCGTGAGTCAGCAGGATCTGCGCAGTGTGCCGGCCATGCTCGGCAAAGCTCGACTCCCAAGCCTGCACCAGGCCCATCTGACCAATGGCCGCCGCTGCCTGCAACTCATGCATTGCACTGGGTCGTGCAGTCCAGCCCAGGCGACTCATGCCCGCCGCCACCGCGCCCGAGGACACCAGCACCAACTCGACACCCGCCTCGTGCAGCGCCACCATCTGCTCAACCCAGACGCCCATTGCCGCGCGATCCAGACCCTTGCCGTCAGCCGTCAGCAAAGCGCTGCCGATCTTCACGACCCAACGCTGCGCACCTGTCACCTTGCTCCGCATGATCTTCAACCTTAGCTTGAGGACAGCACGACCCAGCGCTGCCCATAACGTTATTCGTGACTACCGATTTCCAGATACTAAAACGCCGCTCCAGGGAGCGGCGCTTAAGTTTATCGCAACGAATCAGTCACGCACGTAAATGATTTCCGGACCATCTTCATCATCCACATCTTCTTCGTCCCAGTCATCGTCACCGATGTCATGGACCGACTTCACGCCGCTGCGGCGCAGGGCACGCTGGTCATCCAGGGCCTGCAGCTGGGCACGCGCTTCATCCTCGATGCGCTGATCAAGATCGGCCAGCTCTTCGCGGTACGCCGGATCATTGGCCAGGCGATCAGCACGATCCTCCAGGTAACGCATGATGTCGCGAGTCAGGCGCTCGGTGCCTTCTTTGGCGATGGCCGAGATGACATAGACCGGACCAGTCCATTCCAGGCGATCAACGATCTCCTTGACGCGCTCTTCGTGCTCCTCCTCAAGGATCTGGTCGCACTTGTTCAGCACCAGCCAACGATCACGCTCAGCCAGGGACGGGCTGAACTTGGTCAGTTCGCTGACGATCACTTCGGCGGCATCGGCCGCACTGGTTTCATCCAGTGGCGCCATGTCGACGAGGTGCAACAGCAGGCGGGTACGCGACAAGTGCTTGAGGAAACGAATCCCCAGGCCAGCGCCATCCGAAGCACCCTCGATCAGACCCGGAATGTCGGCAATGACGAAGCTTTTCCAGCGATCGACACTGACCACACCCAGGTTTGGCACCAGGGTGGTGAACGGGTAATCGGCAACTTTCGGCTTGGCAGCCGACACCGAACGGATAAAGGTACTCTTACCGGCGTTGGGCAAGCCCAGCAGACCGACGTCCGCCAACACCTTCATTTCCAGCTTGAGGTCACGCTGCTCGCCCGGCTTGCCCGGCGTAGTCTGGCGTGGCGCCCGGTTGGTACTGGATTTGAAACGGGTGTTACCCAGACCGTGCCAGCCACCATGCGCCACCAACAGCCGCTGACCGGCCTTGGTCAGGTCGCCAATGACTTCCTGGGTAGCCGAATCGATCACCGTGGTGCCGACCGGAACCCGCAATACCAGCTCTTCGCCCTTCTTGCCGGTGCAGTCGGTGCTGCCGCCGTTGGCGCCACGCTCGGCATCGAAGTGCCGGGTGTAACGGTAGTCCACCAGGGTGTTGAGGTTCTCATCGGCGACCATGTAGACCGAGCCGCCATCACCCCCATCACCACCGTTCGGACCACCGTTTTCGATGAATTTTTCCCGACGGAAGCTCATGCAGCCATTGCCGCCATCGCCAGCTTTTACTCGAATCGATACTTCATCAACAAACTTCATAACAAAACGCCTCTCGCCATACGGACGAGCCGAAAAAACCAAGACATAAGACTCTTGCAAAAATGAGCGCAGCGACCTCAAGCAACGACCGCAAATCCACTGCTTTCGCCCATTACAAACAGCTTTGCAAGAGACTCACCCCACAAACGAAAAAGCCCCGTCGCAAGACAGGGCTTTTCCAGCAACTACGTAATTATGCCGCGACGACTGGAGTCTTCGGGACAATGCTCACGTAACGGCGGTTGAAAGCGCCTTTTACTTCGAACTTGATCACGCCGTCGATTTTAGCGAACAGAGTGTGATCTTTGCCCATGCCAACGCCGTAGCCAGCGTGGAATTGGGTGCCGCGCTGACGCACGATGATGTTGCCCGGAATGATAACCTGGCCGCCATACATCTTCACGCCAAGGCGTTTGGCTTCTGAGTCGCGACCGTTACGGGTACTACCACCAGCTTTTTTGTGTGCCATGAGTTCAATTCTCCTAGTGAGGAATTAGGCTGAAATTAAGCCTGAATACCGGTGATTTTGATCTCGGTGTACCACTGGCGGTGGCCCATACGCTTCATGTGGTGCTTACGGCGACGGAACTTGATGATGCGGACTTTATCGTGACGACCTTGGGAGATCACTTCAGCCACAACGGTAGCGCCAGCAACAACTGGAGCGCCGATATTCACGTCGTCGCCATTGGCAACCAACAGAACGCGATCAAAAGTAACGGATTCGCCGGTAGCGATTTCCAGTTTTTCGATCTTCAGGTATTCACCTGGAGCAACTTTGTACTGCTTGCCACCAGTAACGATTACTGCATAAGACATGGTATTTCTCCGATAATCCTGCTCACCCAGCTCTTTATAAGAAGAGGTATTGGCTGGCATGGCTGCATAAGGCTGGAAGGCCGGTTTGCAATTGCGTAAGGCAGGTGCTGCCCAGGAAGTTCAGGGTGCGCGATTGTACGCAAGCCACGAGCGCGTTGCAAGGGGCCGTCCATCGCGCCTTGACACCCGCAGGCGTGGGTCCTAGCATGCCGCGCAACCCTTATGGAGCACCTGTCGCTGATGCAACCCCAAGCTTTCTACCGCGCGGTGGCGGACGATTTTAGCGCCGTCGACGGCATCATCAAGAAGCAGCTGACTTCCCGAGTGCCGCTGGTATCGAAAATCGGCGACTACATCACCTCGGCTGGCGGCAAACGCCTGCGTCCTTTATTAGTGTTGCTGTGTGGCAAGGCCCTGGGTCGCGAAGGCGACGACATGCGCCTGCTGGCGGCCACTATCGAGTTCCTGCACACCGCCACCCTGCTGCACGACGACGTGGTCGACATGTCCGGCATGCGCCGTGGTCGCTCGACTGCCAACGCCATGTGGGGCAATGCCCCGAGCGTGCTGGTCGGCGACTTCCTGTACTCGCGTTCGTTCGAGATGATGGTTGAACTGGGCTCCATGCCAGTGATGAAAATCCTCTCCCAGGCCACGCGGATCATCGCCGAGGGCGAAGTCCTGCAGCTGTCCAAGGTGCGCGACGCCAGCACCACCGAAGAAACCTACATGGAAGTCATCCGCGGCAAGACCGCGATGCTCTTCGAAGCCTCGACCCACAGCGCTGCTGCCCTGGCGGGTGCAACCCCGGAACAGAGCGAAGCCCTGCGCACCTTTGGTGATCACTTGGGCGTGGCGTTCCAACTGGTCGACGACCTGCTCGACTACCGCGGCGACGCAGAAACCCTGGGCAAGAACGTCGGCGACGACCTGGCCGAAGGCAAGCCGACCCTGCCACTGATCTACACCATGCGCGAAGGCACGCCAGAACAGGCCGCCCTGGTGCGCAAGGCGATCCAGAAAGGTGGCATCGAAGACCTGGAGAGCATCCGGGCCGCCGTGGAAGCCTCTGGTTCCCTGGAATACACCGCACAACTGGCGCGTGACTACGTAGCCCGCGCGATCCAGTGCCTGGAAACGCTGCCGGCCAGCGAGTACCGCGATGCACTGGTTGAACTGAGCGAGTTTGCGGTCGCCCGCACGCACTGACGTGCCACTCCTGCTGGAGCGAGCAAGCTCGCTCCAGCAGGAGATACCCCCCCTGCGATAAAACCCTATATAATGTGCGCTTTTTAGCCATCCTGAACTCAAGGAGCTTTAGTGAGCACGTTGCCACCCTGCCCGAAATGCAATAGCGAATACACCTACGAAGATGGCGCCCAACTGATTTGCCCGGAGTGCGCCCACGAGTGGTCCGCCACTGGCGAAGCCGAGGCGACGTCCGATGAAACCGTGAAAAAGGATTCGGTCGGCAACGTCCTGCAAGATGGCGACACCATCACCGTGATCAAGGACCTCAAGGTCAAGGGCACCTCGCTGGTGGTCAAGGTCGGCACCAAGGTCAAGAACATCCGCCTGTGCGATGGCGACCACGACATCGACTGCAAGATCGACGGCATCGGCCCGATGAAACTCAAATCCGAGTTCGTCAGAAAGGTCTGAGCCTGCTGCAAGCCATCGCGCGTCCGCGCGGGATGGCTGCTCCCTCCCCCTCGCAAGCCCTCCTCCAGCCCCAATAGCAAAACGCCAGCCGTTTTGATCCCGGGCAATCCACCCGCACAAAATCCACAGAAACCGCCAATAGGCACTTGCTATTAATTGAATAAGAATTATTCTCATCAAACCAACAGAAAGGAGATGAGCATCATGACTTACTTGATCGATGCATGGCTGGACCGTCCACACCCCTACCTCAGGATCCTGCATCGGGAAACCGGGGAAGTCTGTGCCGTATTGGAAGAAGAAGCCTTGAGCGAACTGCAGGACCAGGGAGACCTCGACCTCAACGGTCTGAACTCCAGCGAACCGGTGGTGCTCAAGGAGCTGGTGCGCAACCTGTTTCTGTTCTGCTATGCCCGAGCGTTGCGCCCGGTGAGTGATTTGCACCACAAGATCGAACTATGAGAAACAAAAAACCCTGTAGGCGCAAAGCTTGCTCGCGAAGCAATCGACTCGATTCCGAGTAGAAACCGAGGTGATGCATTCGCGAACAAGCCCGCTCCTAGAGGGTCAAGTCTTACAGAACGTCCAGCAGCTCGACGTCAAATACCAGAACGCTGTGCGGCGGGATGCTGCCAACGCCTTGAGCGCCGTAAGCCAGTTCGCTCGGCACGTACAGACGCCATTTGCTGCCTGCGTTCATCAGTTGCAGGGCTTCGGTCCAGCCAGCGATCACGCCGCCTACCGGGAATTCTGCAGGCTGACCACGATCGTAGGAGCTGTCGAACACAGTGCCGTCGATCAGGGTGCCGTGGTAATGAGTACGCACGGTGTCTTCGCGGGATGGCTTGGCGCCTTCACCGGCAGTCAGGACTTCAAATTGCAGACCGGAAGCCAGGGTGGTGATGCCGTCACGCTTGGCGTTTTCAGCCAGGAATGCCAGGCCTTCACCGGCCGCTGCTTCAGCCTTGGCGGCCGCTTCGGCTTGCATGATTTCACGGATGACCTTGAAGCTGGCCGACATGGCTTCCTGGCCAACGCGGCTTTCCTTACCGGTGAAAGCGTCGGTCAGGCCTGCCAGGATTGCGTCCAGGCTTACACCCGGTGGCGGGTTGTCACGCAGCTGGTCGCCCAGCTGACGGCCGATGCCGTAGCTGACGCGGGTTTCGTCGGTGGACAGATTTACTTCGGACATGACACTGCTCCGCTGTGCGGACGGCCCGAGACATTGCCGTGCGTACACAGCGCATCCCGGAGCGCCCGGAACCAAAAGGGCGAGCAGACTAGCACAGTTGCCCGTGCCGTGATCAGGGGGCCAGCGCCCTCAGTCCGAACGGAAGGCGATCGGCACCTTCAGGCTGTCCTCGCTACTGGCGCCCAGGCCGCACATCTCGTCGTGGACCGAGGTATGGACCAGATTGAACGGTAGCTTGGGAAAGGCGTGGAGCATTTCTCGCGCATGCTCCACCGAACGCAGGTGCATCATCCGACCCTGGGTGTCGCTCAGCGGGTAGGCCGCGCCGTGCATCCGTGCCTCAAGCAGGTAAATCCCGCCTTCCATGGAGATCAGGTTCAGCTCATCGACCTTGCCGGCAACGGCATAGGCGTTCAACTCTTGCAGGTTCATGTGCACACCCCGTGCATTGGCGAGCCAGGACCCTTACAGGGATAGGCCTCGACGCACCAAAGCACAAGCCACCAACGCTGCCGCCTGTCCGGTTACCACCTGCGGGGTTATCAGTGCTTGGTCAGTTTGTCCAGGTAGCCCATGGCGAACGCCGAAATCACGAACGTCATATGGATGATCACATACCACTTCAGGTGCTCGGGATCGACGTTCTTGGCGTCCATGAAAATACGCAGCAAGTGGATCGAGGAAATCGCCACGATCGAGGCCGCGACTTTCATCTTCAGCGACGACGAATCCATGGTGCCCAGCCAGTTGAGCTTTTCCTTGGATTCGTCGATGTCCAGCTGGGACACGAAGTTTTCGTAGCCGGAGATCATCACCATCACCAGCAGACCGCCCACCAGGGCCATGTCGATCAGCGACAGCAGGACCAGGATCAGGTCCGACTCGGCCATCGAGAAGACGTTGGGAATAACGTGGAAGACTTCCTGAAAGAACTTCAGGGCCAGGGCCAGCAGACCCAGGGACAGGCCGAAGTAGATGGGGGCCAGCAACCAGCGCGAAGCGTACATTGCGTTTTCGATAAAGCGTTCCATTGAATCTCACACCAGGGCTGGAAATGGCGGCGAGTATATCAGCCGCTCAAACCCCCATAAACCGCTGGTAAATCCATCACCTACAAGTCTGACCGAGGGTTTTCTGCTAGTGTCCAAAGCGTTCGCACCCACGTGCGTCGTACGGGAATACTGGAAAATGGATGTGCGCTTGCCCTTAACGACGATCGGCCTCTGCCTGATGGCGCTGCTTGGCGGCTGCTCGCCCGCGGACGAAAAGCCTGCGCAAAGCCTTGAAGACAAGACTGCCCAGTTCGAAAAGTCACTGGACGCCATCACCGATCCCAAGCTCAAGGACGCCGTATCCAGTCTCGGCGGCTCCCTACTGCTGCTCGAACGCGCCCAACAGAAGCTGGCGGGCAAGCCGGTCGAAACCGAGTACGGTGACGACGCCATGGCGTTGCTGCGGCACTACGCAAGCCCGCAGGCGCTGGTCGACACCTACATCAATGGCCTGTTTGTCCTGCGCAAGGATGCCAGCTCCGACTACCTGACCGACCTGCAGCCGGTGTTCCCGTTCAACTTCAACATGCCCTCGGAGTTTCCCTTCCCCCACGGCCTGGAATGGCAATCGGTCACCCTGAGCAACAAACAGGTCATCCCCTTCCAGGCCGAATGGTCGGAAACCGACCCCGGCATCCAGTTGAGCCCCTCAAGCTCCAGCCTGACGGCCCCGGATGACCTGACCCTCGCCTACCCCTTTGTCGAAGGGCTGGAGGTCGCCAAGAGCAGCCAGCCGCAGCCCCTGACCCTGCAAGGCAAGGTCGAAGTGATCGCGCCGCACCAGGTCGTGACCTTCAACCTGACAAAAAAGGACATCGGGCAAACCCGGACCGAGGCCAACGTCAGCGTCACCCTGCACAGCCTCGAGAACAACTACGCCGAAGTCACCGTCGACAACCGCGCAGTGCTGGCCCCCGAGGTCGGCGATACCCCACTCAATCCGCTGATCGTCCAGGCCCGGGACCAGACCGGGCAGTTCCTCGCACGCGCCGGCTCAATCAACGAAGACGCCGCCCAGATAGCCTTCTATCAAAAGCAGCTGGCCGAAATGCAACAACAGACCGCCTGGAGCGAGGCTCTGGAAAAGCAGCTGAATGACGAACTGCAAGCCTTCGAGCGCCAGCAAAGCCATCATTACACCAAGGTGTATTTCGATGGCCCCATCGACAGCCTGGAAGTCAACGTGCTGGATTTTTCCGCCGTCACCGTGACCCGCAAGGAACTGAATCTGCCCATCAGGCGTTTTGACCGCAACACCACCGACAAAACCATTCAAAGCCTCACCCCGCCCGTGGTGGTCTATGACGACCAGGCTGGCAACTGGCTCAAAGGCGCAAGCCTGGACGCGCAACAACTGAAAAACAGCATCCGCATCACCCAGTCGGTGGAGGACGCCAGTGCTGCGCGCATCGAGTTCGACCACCCCAGCAGCTTCAACGATGAACTCCTCGGCAGCTCATTCGACCCCGGCTCGACTCCGTTGACCTTCTTCACCCAGGATGACAATGGCCAGCGTGGCACTCCCATCGAGTTGCCAGCCGAGGCCTTCGAAATCGATCCATTGCGCGCCACCATCACCTACGACCTGACCCTGTTCCCCGAGACCCCGGCTTACGCCGTGGGCTCCATGCCGCTGTTTCTCGCCCATATCGAAAAGCACGGCATCGATGCCAGCCAGTTGCCCAAGGGCCTCGAACTCAGGGGTAACGCCCTGCTGGTGGACCAGAAGGTTTTCCCCGCGCAGGACTGGCGCTTCTTCGCCAAGGACGCGAGCGGCAACTACCTGAAGGAGATTCTGCTGGTTAGCCATGACGCCAGCACAGAGGGACCCGCAGTGCTGGACGTGCACTACTTCTATGGTCAGCCGACCCAGTTGGAAAGCTACCAGCGCACTGACCTTGAAACCATCGAGTATGGCTTTGAGGTCAAGCTCGACAAGGTGCCGAACCTCACCCCTGCCCAGTGACGTTAATGCCTTGGCGTCGTATCGAAGCCATCCAGGTTGCGGCACCGGCCACCGTTGATTTCCCGTAGCTGGGCTTGCAGGTGCAAGCACCAGATCTGCGGGTCGTCGGCCAGTTGATAACCGTGCAGGGTCAGGCTCTCAACGATGGTGTCGAGAATGGATTCAGCCACAAAAGGGCCGTGAAACGGGCCTTGGGCCTTGATGGCCGAGGGCTGTTCGCCTGCCATGCCGGCGGCAAACAGTAAGGTCCACATGCCGGTATCGCCGGCAAGCGGGCGCACACTGCATTCGATCCGGGTCACGAGGCCCAGGCATTGGCGGGTAAGGCAGAGGTTGCGCGACATGGCGGCGACCCTCGATAGATCCGGTATTCAGCCTCCACGCGAAGGCTGTCTCGATCCAGTGATAACTGTCGATATCCTAGACCTGAGCATAGAAGAAAAGTGGAATCAGCAAGTTGCCGAGGGTGATCAGGCGCCGAATGGTCGTTGCTGGTTTTTTGACGCCACCTGTTCGGCAAAAAAAAACCTGTAGAAGCTGCCGCCGGCGGCTCCTACAGGTCGTGGGTGTAGAGGTCTAGATCAAGCCGGCTTGGCTTCGGCCAACGCCTCCAGCGCCAGCTCTTTCTCCGCCTCCTTCAAGTCCTCTTCGCTGATCATTTCCGCGATCACGCGCAAACGCTCGACCACCCGTGCGTTGACGCTACCCTCAGGGAACTGGCCCTCCTCGTCCGGTTCACCGGCCGGCTCGCCGACCAGCAGGCTCAAAGCCTCGTCGGCCTGGCGCACCGCATAGACATGGAACTGCCCGGCCCGCACCGCCGCCAGGACCTTCTCATCGAGCATCAGCGTGGCCACGTTGGCCTGCGGGATGATCGCGCCCTGCTCACCGGTCAGGCCGCGAGCTTCGCAGAGCCGGAAGAAGCCTTCGATTTTCTCGTTGACCCCACCCACTGCCTGCACTTCGCCGAACTGGTTGATCGAGCCGGTGATGGCGAAGCACTGCTTGAGCGGCGTCTTCGACAAGGCCGAGATCAGCGTACAGGCCTCGCCCAGTGACGCACTGTCGCCATCGACATAACCGTAGGACTGCTCCAGGGCAATACTCGCCGAGATCGCCAACGGGAATTCCTGGGCATAACGACTGCCCAGGTAACCGGTGAGGATCATCACGCCCTTGGAGTGAATCGGTTGCCCGAGGTTGACCTCCCGCTCGATGTCGACGATGCCACTGCCGCCCGGATAGACCGTGGCGGAAATCCGCGCCGGCACGCCGAACGCCGAGTCACCGACTTCCAGCACCGTCAGCCCGTTGCACTTGCCCACGGCCGCACCGGCGGTGTCGATCAGAATGATCCCCGCCAGCATGTCATCGAGAATCCGTGCCGAGACGCGCCCGGTCCGGGTGGCCTTGGCCTTGAGCGCACGTTCGATATGCCCGGCGTCGGTCATTTCGTCGCCGGCCAGGTGCCGGATGAAGTCCGCCTCGCTGACCAGCTGGAACAGGTCGCCGATGCGCGCCGACAAGCGCCCCTGGTGCTCGGCCAACCGCGCACTGTAAGTCGCCAGGCGCGCCACCGCATCGGCGGTCAGCGGCGCCATGCCCTCTTCCGAAGTGCGGGTCTTGAGCAACTGGGCGAACTGCTCCAGGCTCTCGTCGACCATTGGAATGTCTTCGTCGAAATCCACCAGCACCCGGAACATCTCCTGGAAGTCCGGATCCAGGTCCTGCAGCGTGTAGTACAACTGGCGGGCGCCAATGATGACCACCTTGACCTGCAACGGAATGTGTTGCGGGGTCAGCGTCACCGTGGCCAGGCGGCCCATTTCCCCGAGTGGCGATTCCATTTTCAGCTTGCGCGATTGCAGGGCACGCTTGAGCGCGTCCCACACGAACGGCTCGCTGAGCATTTTTTCCGCTTCCAGGATCAGGAAGCCGCCATTGGCCCGGTGCAAGGCACCGGGTCGTAGTTGGCGATAGGTGGTGTAGAGCGCGCCTTGATCGGTGCTGTACTCGATGCGCCCGAACAGGTTCTCGTAGGTCGGGTGCGGTTCAAATACCACCGGCGCACCACCACTGAACGAATGCCCCACCACCAGGCTCGGCGCGTACTGCTCCTCCAGCAGCTTGCGGGCGACAGCGTCGGTCTTGCTGTCGTCGACCAATTGCTCGACCACGGTCTTGAGCAAGTACACCTGCATCGCCTGCAGATAACCGCACACCGCGGCATTTTCCGCGTACTTTTCCGACAGCGGCGCAAGCAATGGCTGTAAGGCCAGGGTGATGGTTTCTTCGTTCAGATGACGCATCTGGTTGCTGGATTCACGCTTCCACTGCGGCAGGCTGGCGAGCTCTTCGTTGAGTCGTTCTTCCAGTCCGGAAATGTCCTCATGGAACTGCTCGCGCACCGCTTCCGGCAGTTGGGCGAACTCAGCCTCGTCCAGCGCCTTGCCCTCACTCATCGGCGTGAAGGCAATATTGGTGCTGTCGCGGTACAGCGCGACTTCCTTCTCCAGTGCCAGACGTTCGATCACGTCCAGGGCACGGTCGTAGCGCTGATTGAACGCGCGGTCGATGGCGCTTTTCTTTTGCTGGTAGGACGGGTGCTCGAAGACCGCAGGAAAGGTCGCCAGCAAGTTGTCGATCAGGCCATTGATGTCGGTGATGAATGCACCGGCCGTACCCGATGGCAACTCCAGTGCGCGAGGCTCGCGCGGCTCGTCGAAGTTATTGACGTAGACCCAGTCCGCCGGGGTCTGCAGGCGCTTGCCTTCGGCCTTGAGGTAACGTTTGACGAACGAGAACCGGCCAGTGCCCGGCTCCCCCATGACAAACACGTTGTAACCGGGGCGTGGCATGGCCACACCGAACTGCAAGGCTTCGACCGCGCGTTCCTGGCCGAGCACACCGCGAAAAGGCTCCAGATCATTGGTGGTAGAGAAGCTGAACTGTTCAGCGGAAAACGGACGGGTCAGCGCTTCGGGCGCTAGACGCAAGCTGGCAGCAACAGGATCAGGCATCGGGCTTCCTTACATCAGGCGGGGCAGTTGAAGGCATTCTGGCGCTGCCCGCACCTGACTGGCAAGGCGCGCCTTGGGTAAAAGCATAGTCAAACGCCGAACCCAGCCCAGGTGTCGACTAAATCACTGGTTTGAGGAATATTTTGCAAAAAACCACGGAACCCACGGAACCTGCCTAAACTCCAAACTGCGCGGCTGGACTAATAACCGGCCCACTGATGCCAGTTTGGCCTCAGAACTCCTGTCCATTGGTACGCACATAAAAGAGAACAAAGCTATGAAACGGATTCTTCTTGGTACTCTCTTCACCGCTGTATCCCTCAACGCCATGGCGCAGGCGCCAGGCGGTCCGGATTGCGGTTGGGGCAACATGCTGTTCGAAGGTCAGCGTGGCACCCCGGCTCACTTCCTGGCTTCCACCACCAACGGCACCTCGGGCAACGCTACGTTCGGCATGACCTCCGGCACCAACGGCTGCGCGACCAACGCTGCGCTGACCTATGGTGGCAAGTCCTGGTTCGCCATGAACGGCATGATGAACGAACTGTCCGAAGACATGGCCAAGGGTCAGGGCGAAGCACTGACCACCTACGCTGTGGTCCTGGGCGTCGCACCGGAAGACCGTGCGCACTTCGCCGCCGTTACCCACGAGCATTTCCAGCAGATCTTCAGCAAGGCTGACGTGACCGCTGAAGATGTGCATACCAATACCCTGGCCGTACTCAAGGGTGATACTCGCCTGGCCAAATACGCCACCCCAGCTTAAGCTCGACCACACCCGCCCTCTTCACGGGGCGGGTTTTGTTTTTTTGACCTGACTGCATTTGGTCTTTATTTTTTCGACTTAAGTTGCCCACCATGCTCAAACGCCTTGCCTGTCTGGCGCTGTTTGTCTGCGCCCCGCTGTCCGCCGCGCCTCATCTTGACAACCAACGCCTGCAGCAACTGGCCAACGACCCGTTCTGGATTTCCCTGGGGCACTACGAAACCGCCAAGCTCGGCGGCTGGCGCAGCTACATCAGCGACCACAAATTCTTCCTTGCCAGCGACGGCGCCGAACACCCGGATGCCGAACTGGCCGCCACCGTGCAGGCGCTGTACGCCCCGGCCAGCCTCGGCCAGCAACATGCACAATGCGTTTACCCGGCACGTACCCGCTGGCTGCAGGCCCAACTGCAGCTCAACGACCTGCCCGCGGTGGACTGCAGCGAATTCAAGCAATGGTTCAAGGATGTCTCGCCCCACAGTGCGGTGATGATTTTCCCGGCGGCCTACCTCAACAGCCCGTCTTCGATGTTTGGCCACACCCTGCTGCGGATCGACCAGGCCGGCGTGCAAAGCGACAATACCGCCCTGCTCAGCTATGCGATCAACTTCGGTGCCTATATCGAAGGCTCGGACAACAGCATCCTGTATGCCTGGAAGGGCTTGATGGGCGGCTACCCGGGTTTGTTCGCCCTGGTCCCCTACCAGGAAAAACTCTCGGAATACCGCAGCCTGGAAAACCGCGACCTGTGGGAGTACCGGCTGAACCTGACCCAGCTCGAAACCGAGCGCATGGTCGAGCACGTCTGGGAACTGAAACAGATCCAGTTCGACTATTTCTTCTTCGATGAAAACTGCTCTTATCGCCTGCTGGAGCTGCTGCAGGTGGCGCGACCGGGGCTCAAGCTGACCGAACAATTCCCCCTGACGGCCATTCCCACCGATACCGTCAAGGCGGTGAAAGACGCCGGGCTGGTGGAAAAAATCGACTACCGGCCGTCCCGCGAGCGCGAGCTGCTTAGCCGCGCCGAGCCGCTGTCCGACGACGAGCAACAGTGGGTACTGAAGGTCAGCGCCGACCCGCAACAGTTGCAGACACCCGCCTGCAAGGCGCTGCCACGGGACCGCCAGGCACTGATCATCGATGCCGCCTACCGCCTGGAGCGCTACCGCGCCAATGGCCAGGAACGCGATCCGGCGCGGGCACAACGCAGTTTCGAATTGCTGCGGGCAATCAACCAGAATCCGCCACCCGAGCTGGACATCGAGCGCCCGGGGCTACCGGAAGACGGCCACCAATCACGCACCTGGCAGGCGGGCATCGGCACCCGCGGCGACCAGGCGTTCGGTGAATACGGTCTGCGCATGGCCTACCACGACCTCAATGACAACGCCGAGAGCTTCCCACTGGGCGCACAGATCGAAATCCTGCAGATGAAGCTGCGTCAGTACGAAGGCAATCAGTGGCAGCTGCAACAGCTGGACCTGGCCACCATCCGCTCCCTGACCCCACGCAACGAACTGCTGCAACCCTGGTCCTGGCAAGTTACCGGCGGCCTGGAACGGGTGCCGGGCAAGCACGATGACGAGACCCTGGTCAGCCATGTCAACGGCGGGGCCGGCGGTACCTGGCAGTTGGGTGAGGATGTGCTGGGGTTTGCCCTCGGCACGGTGCGGGTCGAACACAACAATGACTTCGCCGAGTTCATCTCGCCGGCGGCCGGCTTCAACAGTGGCCTGCTGTGGCGCAACCCGCTGGGCAACCTGAGCCTGGAAACCCGCGGCGACTTCTTCACCAACGGCGAGGTGCGCCGTAGCCTGAGCCTGAACCAGCAGTGGGAACTGTCGCGCAACCTCGGCCTGCGCCTGAGCGCCCAGCGCGAATTCAGCCACCTTGCCTCGGCGGAGAATGAGGTGATGCTGGAGTTGAAGTGGTATCACTATTGAGCGATCTTCAGGGGCATGCCTTCACGGGCAAGCCCCCAACAAACAGGAACTGAAAAAACATGGACGTCCACTGCCACACCCTCGAAGAAGTGCGCACCCAGATCGATCGCCTGGACCGGCAGATCGTCACGCTGCTGGCCGAACGGGGCGCCTATGTGGCGCAGGCGGCCCGCTTCAAGAAAGACGTTGATGCGGTCAAGGCGCCGCAACGGGTGGAACAGGTCATCGCCAAGGTGCGCGCTTTATCCGAACAAGTCGGCGCCCACCCCGGGGTGACCGAACAGGTGTACCGGGCCATGATCGCCGCGTTCATCGACCAGGAACTGACCGAGCACCGTCGCTTGGCGGGCGGTCCAACGGAATAATCACAGGCTTTTCACAGATCCCTGACTGCGCCGGATACAGACTCTGCCGATCTACCGTTAAACACGGGCGCGGGAGTCTGGAATGTGGCGTGGTGCAGTGGTGCTTGGGTTGCTGTGGATGGTCGCGGGCTGTCAGTCGACTCACCAGGAGTTGCTCGCCAGAGGTTATCCGCCAGCCTACGCCGATGGCTTCGATGACGGTTGCAGCAGCGGTCGGCAGGCAGCCGGGGCGATCAGCGGGGAGTTTCGCAAAGATGTGCCGCGCTACCTAAAACAGCCACCCTACGCCGAAGGCTGGAGTGATGGCTTTCGCCAATGCCAGGCCATGCGCGAAAGCCAGGAGCGTGACAGCCACCAGAACGAACGGGATCGGGCCTGGCAGCAAGTGAAAGATCGCGACACGGCGCGGGCTTATCGCTCGCCGTAGGTCGCTTTTGAACAACCCGGGAAACTAAAAGCCTGCGAGCATGGCCTAAACCCCATACAGGGAGAACCGCCATGAGCCGCGCTTTCGTCAATGAAGATAACGCCGCCGCCCAAGCCGACCAGCCCGTCGAGCGCCAGGTCAGCAGCCAGCCCAACTACGTCACCCCCGATGGCCTGAGCCAGTTGCAGGACAAGGTCGGCGAACTGCAGGCCCAGCACAGCGCGCAGTCGGCCCTCGGTGAGCAAGCCGACCCGCAACGCCTGGCGGATCTGCAGCGCGACCTGCGTTACTACCTCCAGCGCCTGCAAAGCGCCCAGGTCGTGCCCCCGGCCACCTCGACCCACAAGGTGCAGATCGGCAGCTGGGTGACCTACGCCGATGAGCAAGGCACCGAGCGCCGGGTGCAACTGGTCGGTGAAGACCAGGCCGTTGCCGCCCAGGGCCTGATCAACTGGAGCTCACCACTGGGCCGGGCACTGTTGGGCGCTCAACTCAATGATGAAGTGCTCTGGCAACGACCTGCCGGTGATCAACTGATCGAAGTGATCCGCATCGAAGCCGCTTAAACCACGCCTTGGGCCAGCATCGCGTCGGCCACTTTGACGAAGCCGGCGATGTTCGCGCCCTTGACGTAGTTGATCCGCCCATTCTCCTCGCCGTAGTGCACGCACGCGTGGTGGATCGACTGCATGATGTTGTGCAACTTGCTGTCGACTTCACCGGCGGTCCACAACAGGCGCATGGCGTTCTGCGACATTTCCAGGCCGCTGACCGCGACACCGCCAGCATTCGACGCCTTGCCCGGGGCGAACAGGATCCCGGCCTCGATGAAGATATCCACAGCCGCCAGGGTCGTTGGCATGTTCGCCCCTTCGGCGACACAGATGCAGCCATTGCGCAGCAACGTGCCGGCAGCCTCGGCGTCTAGTTCGTTCTGCGTGGCACACGGCAGCGCGATGTCGCACGGCAGGTCCCACGGACTTTGTCCGGCACGAAACTCCAGGGCGAACCGGGTGGCCAGTTCGCTGATGCGGCCGCGCTTGACGTTCTTCAGCTCCAGCAGCGCCGACCACTGCTCCTCGCTCAGCCCGCCCTCGCAGTACAACGTGCCTTCGGAATCGGAGAGGGAAATCACCTGGCCGCCCAGGTCCATGACCTTGCGCGCCGCGTACTGCGCGACGTTGCCGGAGCCGGAGATTGCCACGCGCTTGCCTTGCACCTTTTCACCGCGGCGCTTGAGCATTTCCTCGGCGAAGTACACGCAGCCAAAGCCGGTGGCCTCCGGGCGAATCAGGCTGCCGCCATAGCTCATGCCCTTGCCGGTCAGCACGCTGGTGAACTGGTTGCTCAGGCGCTTGTATTGGCCGAACAGGAAGCCGATCTCCCGCGCGCCCACGCCGATGTCGCCGGCCGGAACGTCAACGTCCGAGCCGATATGGCGATACAGCTCGCTCATGAAGGCCTGGCAGAAGCGCATCACTTCGGCGTCGCTCTTGCCTTTGGGATCGAAGTCCGACCCACCCTTGCCACCGCCCATCGGCAGTGACGTCAGGGAGTTTTTGAACGTTTGCTCGAAGGCCAGGAACTTCAGCACGCCCATGTTCACCGACGGATGGAAACGCAAGCCGCCCTTGTACGGGCCGATGGCGCTGTTCATCTGGATCCGGAAACCGCGATTGACCTGCACCGCCCCCTGATCGTCGACCCAGGAAACCCGGAACACCACCGCCCGCTCCGGCTCACAGATGCGCTCCAGGATGCCGGAGGTCAGGTAGTGGGGATTGGCTTCGAGAAAGGGCCACAGGCTGCGCAGGACTTCTTCGACGGCCTGATGGAATTCAGGCTGGTCAGGGTCACGTTTTTTCAGGCGCGCAAGAAAGGATTCGACGGATTCGATCATGGAAAAGTCTCGGCAAATTTATTGTCGTTGGAAGAGATTGAGCCGGACTGTAACAAACGAACGGAGCACCGGAACAGCGCAAAATGTCGCAGTTATGAAATTAAATGGTGCAATGGATATAACTTAATCCAATTTTTGCGCCGTTTGTGCACAGAAACAGGGAGCCAAGATCAGCGTTTCGCACCATCACTGACAGCCGCCCTGACAAACCGGACGCAAAAAAAACGGAACCCGCAGGCTCCGTTATTTCATGCCACCAGCCAATCAGGCCAGTTTTTTGTGGCGTACCCGGTGTGGCTGGGCAGCCGCTTCGCCAAGACGCTTTTTGCGGTCGGCTTCGTACTCGGTGTAGTTACCTTCGAAGAAGATCGCTTGCGAGTCGTCTTCGTACGCCAGGATGTGTGTCGCCACGCGGTCAAGGAACCACCGATCGTGAGAGATCACAATGGCGGCGCCCGGGAAGTCCAGCAGGGCTTCTTCCAGGGAACGCAGGGTTTCAACGTCGAGGTCGTTGGACGGTTCGTCGAGCAGCAGCACGTTGCCGCCCTCTTTCAGGGTCAGGGCCAGGTGCAAGCGACCCCGCTCACCACCGGACAGGTCCTTGACGAACTTCTGCTGATCGCCGCCCTTGAAGTTGAAGCGACCGACGTAAGTGCGCGACGGGATCTCGTAGTTGCCGATGCGGATCTGGTCGGAACCGTCGGAGATCTGCTGGAACACGGTCTTGCTGCCGTCCAGGTCTTCGCGGCTCTGATCGACACAGGCCAACTGCACGGTTTCACCGACTTCGATGCTGCCCGAATCCGGTTGTTCCTTGCCCATCAGCATGCGGAACAGCGTGGATTTACCCGCACCGTTACCGCCGATCACGCCAACGATGGCGCCTTTAGGCATGGAGAACGACAGGTTGTCGATCAGGACGCGATCGCCATAACCCTTGGTGACGTTCTTGAACTCGATGACCTTGTCACCCAGGCGCGGACCGGCCGGGATGTAGATCTCGTTGGTTTCGCTGCGCTTCTGGAATTCCTGCGACTGCATTTCTTCGAAGCGTTGCAGACGAGCCTTGGATTTCGACTGACGGGCCTTGGCGCCTTTGCGCACCCACTCCAGTTCTTCCTTCATGGCTTTTTCGTGAGCCGACTGCTGCTTGGATTCAGCCGCCAGACGATCGGACTTGGCTTCCAGCCAACCCGAATAGTTGCCTTCATAAGGAATGCCCGCACCGCGGTCGAGTTCCAGAATCCAGCCGGCAACGTTGTCCAGGAAGTACCGGTCGTGCGTGATCGCAACCACGGTGCCCGGGAAGTCGTGCAGGAAGTGCTCCAGCCAGGCCACGGAGTCGGCGTCCAGGTGGTTGGTGGGTTCGTCGAGCAGCAGCATGTCCGGCGCGGACAGCAGCAGGCGGCACAGGGCCACACGACGTTTCTCACCACCGGAGAGGAATTCGACCTTGGCATCCCAGGCCGGCAGGCGCAGCGCGTCGGCGGCGACTTCCAACTGGCGCTCAAGGTTGTGGCCGTCGCCCGCTTGCAGGATGGCTTCAAGCTTCGCCTGTTCGGCTGCCAGCTTGTCGAAGTCGGCATCCGGTTCGGCGTAGGCCGCGTAGACCTCGTCCAGGCGCGCTTGCGCGTCCTTGATCACGCTGACCGCTTCCTCGACCACTTCACGCACGGTCTTGGTCGGATCCAGGATAGGTTCCTGCGGCAGGTAGCCGATGTTCAGGTCTGGCATCGGACGGGCTTCGCCGTCGAACTCGGTGTCGACGCCGGCCATGATTTTCAGCAGCGTGGACTTACCCGAGCCGTTGAGGCCGAGAACGCCGATCTTCGCGCCAGGGAAGAACGACAGCGAAATATTTTTCAGGATTTCCCGCTTCGGCGGAACAACTTTGCCCAGCCGATGCATGGTGAAGACGTATTGAGCCATGGAGAACCTAGCGTCAGTAACGGTGGAATAAAGCGGGCCAAGCCCGTGTCAGGCCATGCGCGGCGCGGGCATGGACCGGAGGGTCGATGCCTGCTTGCGTAAAAAAGCCTGAATGTCTGGGGCTGGAACGCCCTGCGTAACCGGCAAAGCTACCTCAATGTGACATACCCGTCCAGCCGGAGGGGACTGGCACTTTGCCACAACTCAAGGCATGCTAGCCGCCCTTCGGGCGTCAGGCTTATAGTGCACGTCGCGCCAGTCCAGCCCCACCGCAGGATTACAGATTGTCCAACGCCACTCCGCCTTCCTCCGCGCGCGCACTGAACCCTGCGCCCGGATCGCCCCTGCGCGGGACACTCAAAGGCACCTTGGCGATGCTGGTCTTGCTGTTGCTCGGACTGTTGTTCTGGCAATTGCTCGATCAGTTGCACGACACCCAGAAAGACCAGCGCCAGCACACCATCGACTACACCGCCGACCTGGCCGCCCAAGTCAGCCTGAACATGGCGCTGAATGCGCAGATCGCGCTCAATCTGCTACCGATCGTCGAACAACCGCAAACCCATGAGCAGCAACAGGCCCTGTTGCGCAAACTGCAGCAGTCCCTGCCGGATCTGCTCAGCGTGGCGCTGCTCAGCCCCTCTGGCAAAGTGCTCCATGACAGCGCCACCACCCCGGATGCCGACTACCTGAGCGAACTGGTCAGGCGCAGTCACGCCCAGGCGCACTACTTCAGCAACGCCAATGACGGCTCGGTGGTGCACCTGCTGCTGCACCAGGCCAGCGGCAGCACGCGCGGCTACTGGGCCTTGCGCCTGCGGCCGAGCTTTTTCGCAGGCCTGGCCAAGCAGAGTGAAGGCACCCTGCGTCCACGGTGGCTGGTGGAAAACCGCATCAATCATCAAATCATCAGCCGTGAAGACCTGCAGCCCTCGACCCAGCCGAACCTACTGACCCCGCAGGACCAGGCCAACACCGTGCTGACCGTGCCGCTGAGCAGCAGCGACTGGCAACTGCGCGGCCTGTTCGACCGCCAGCGGGTGATCGAGGAACTGCTGCCGGCCTTCATCGGTAAATGCCTGCTGGGGCTGGCCCTGTCCCTGTTGCCATTCATTGCCCTGTTGAACATGCGCCGCCGCCAACTCCAGTTGCATGAAGGCCGCAGGCGGTACCAGGACATTTTCGATGGCACCGGTGTTGCGCTGTGCGTGCTGGATCTGTCGGGGCTCCACGATGCCTTCGACAAAACCCAGGTGCACGACAGCCAAGCGCTACGTGCCGCCCTGGGCAATCACGAACAACGCCAGTTACTGCTGCAGGAGCTGCGCATCACCGAAGTCAACCAGGTGGCGCTGCACCTGCTCGGCGTCCAGTCCTGCGCGCAGGCCTGGCAATTATTGATCGAAGGCCGGCCAGCAGACGACAACAGCATTGGCGCCGCGCTGCTGGAAGCTGTGCTCAATCAGCAGCGCCAACTGGAGCTGGAAATCAAGCTCAAGGACGACCAGGGCCAGGATCAGCACCTGTGGCTGGTCCTGCGCCTGCCCCAGGAACAACCGGACTATCGCGCGGTGATCCTGAGCATCAACGACATCACCAGCCGCAAGCTGGTGGAACTGTCGCTGCTGGAGCGCGAAAGCTTCTGGTCCGACGTGGTGCGCACCGTGCCCGATCACCTGTACGTCCAGGATGCACTCAGCCAGCGCATGATCTTCAGCAATCACCACCTGGGGCAGACCCTGGGCTACAACAAGTCCGAACTGCAACAGATGGGCGAGTACTTCTGGGAAATCCTCCTGCACCCGGAAGACGCCGAGCTCTACCACTGCCTGCGCGACGAACAACGCCAGGCCGGTTATCACCCGTTGCGCCAGTGCCCGCTGCGCTTTCGCCACCGCGACGGCCAGTGGCGCTGCTTCGAGGTGCGCGAGCAGGCCCTGGCGCGGGACGCTGACGGCCAGGTCACGCGGATCATCGGCGTGGCCAAGGACATCACCGACCAGATCGAAGCCAGCGAATCCCTGCGCGACAGTGAGCAGCGCTACCGCATGCTCGCCGAGAGCATCAGCGACGTCATCTTCTCCACCAACAACAAACTCGCGTTGAACTACGTCAGCCCGTCGGTGCAGGCCGTGCTCGGCTATGACGCGCAATGGATCTTCCGCAACGGCTGGCAGTCCATCGTCGCCAACCCGCAGCAACTGACCGGCATCTACAGCCTGATGGACCGCGTCAGCCGGGCCTTGAACCAGCCCGAGCAACTGGCGCAACTGCGCAGCCAGGTGAAGACCCAACTGTTCCTGTTCGACTGCCTGCGCGCCGATGGCCGCAAGATCCCCATCGAGTTGCGGCTGGTGTTGGTGTGGGACGAGCACGACGCTTTCGAAGGCGTGCTGGGGGTCGGTCGCGACATCAGCCAGCAACGGCGCGCGGAGAAAGACCTGCGCATGGCCGCCACGGTGTTCGAACACTCGACGTCGGCGATCCTGATCACCGACCCCGCCGGCTACATCGTGCAGGCCAACGACGCGTTCAGCCGGGTCAGTGGTTACGCGGTGTCCCAGGTCCTCGATCAACTGCCGAACATGTTGACCGTCGATGAGCAGCAGGAAGCCCACCTGGGCTATATCCTCAAACAACTGCACCAGCACCGCAGCTGGGAAGGTGAGATCTGGCTCAAGCGCCGCAACGGCGAGCATTACCCGGCCTGGGTCGGGATCACCGCGGTGCTCGATGACGAGGGCGACCTGGCCAGCTACGTATGCTTTTTCAGCGACATCAGCGAGCGCAAGGCCAGCGAGCAGCGGATTCACCGCCTCGCCTACTACGACGCCCTGACCCACCTGCCCAACCGCACCCTGTTCCAGGACCGCCTGCACACGGCCCTGCAAACGGCTCAGCGGCACAAGTCCTGGGTGGTGCTGATGTTCCTCGACCTGGACCGCTTCAAGCCGATCAACGACTCCCTGGGCCACGCCGCCGGCGATCGCATGCTCAAGGACATGGCCACCCGCCTGCTCGGCTGCGTCGACGACGATGACACCGTGGCCCGCATGGGCGGTGATGAATTCACCCTGCTGCTGCAACCGCGCGCCACCCGCGAACTGGCGCTGAACCGAGCGATTCATGTCGCCGAGCAGATTCTCGCCAGCCTGGTGAAGCCCTTCGTCCTCGAAGGCCGTGAGTTTTTTGTGACGGCCAGTATCGGCATCGCCCTGAGCCCGCAGGACGGCAACGAACTGAGCCAGTTGATGAAAAACGCCGACACCGCGATGTACCACGCCAAGGAGCGCGGCAAGAACAACTTCCAGTTCTACCAGGCGGAGATGAACGCCAGCGCCCTGGAACGCCTGGAACTGGAAAGCGACCTGCGTCACGCCCTCGAACAGAATGAATTTGTGCTGTATTACCAACCGCAGTTCAGCGGCGACGGCAAGCGCCTGACCGGGGCCGAAGCCCTGCTGCGCTGGCAGCATCCGCGGCGCGGGCTGGTGCCACCGGGGGACTTCATTCCGGTGCTGGAAGAACTCGGGCTGGTGGTGGACGTCGGTGACTGGGTGATCCGCGAGGCCTGTCAGCAACTCAAGATATGGCACCAGGCGCAGGTGCGCGTACCGAAGGTCTCGGTGAACATTTCCGCGCGACAGTTCTCCGATGGCCAACTCGGCACACGCATCGCCACCATCCTCAAGGACACGGGCCTGGCGCCGGCCTGCCTGGAGCTGGAACTGACCGAAAGCATCCTGATGCGCGAAGTCAGCGAGGCCATGCAGATCCTCGCCAGCCTGAAGAACCTCGGCCTGAGCATCGCGGTCGACGACTTCGGCACGGGCTACTCCTCGCTCAACTACCTGAAACAGTTCCCGATCGATGTGCTGAAAATCGACCGCACCTTCGTCGACGGCCTGCCGTCAGGCGAACAGGATGCGCAGATTGCCCGCGCAATCATTGCCATGGCCCACAGCTTGAACCTGGCCGTGATCGCCGAAGGGGTGGAGACCCATGAGCAGTTGGAGTTCCTGCGTGAGCATGATTGCGACGAGGTGCAGGGTTATCTGTTCGGCCGGCCGATGCCGGCGGCACGCTTTGAAGCGCAGTTCAGCAATGATGCGCTCTTCATGCTCGACTGACGTCCTGCACAGAGGCTGATGGCCTCATCGCGAGCAAGCTCGCTCCCACAGGTTTTTGGGGGCACATAAAATTTGTGGACACCGAAAATCCCCCGTGGGAGCGGCCTTGCTCGCGATGGGGTCAGCATGATCACCGCTGATCCCGTCATGAATGCCACTTGTCTGCGACATGATGTCGTTTCATATGCCAGACAAAAGCCATTGAGTTAGAATGCCCTCCTTTTCTGCCCCCCGATCCTTGAGGACCGCCATGTTCAGCCGTGATTTGACCATTGCCAAGTACGACGCCGACCTTTTTGCCGCCATGGAGCAAGAAGCTCAGCGCCAGGAAGAACACATCGAGCTGATCGCTTCGGAGAACTACACCAGCCCAGCGGTGATGGAAGCTCAAGGCTCGGTACTGACCAACAAGTACGCCGAAGGTTACCCAGGCAAGCGCTACTACGGCGGTTGCGAATTCGTCGACGTCGTTGAGCAACTGGCCATCGACCGTGCAAAAGAACTGTTCGGCGCCGATTACGCCAACGTTCAACCGCACGCCGGTTCCCAGGCCAACAGCGCCGTTTACCTGGCCCTGCTGTCGGCTGGCGACACCATCCTGGGCATGAGCCTGGCCCACGGTGGTCACCTGACCCACGGTGCCAGCGTTTCGTCCTCCGGCAAGCTGTACAACGCCATTCAGTACGGCATCGACGCCAACGGCCTGATCGACTACGACGAAGTCGAGCGCCTGGCAGTCGAGCACAAGCCAAAAATGATCGTGGCCGGTTTCTCTGCCTACTCGCAGATCCTCGACTTCCCACGCTTCCGCGAAATCGCTGACAAAGTGGGCGCCTACCTGTTCGTCGACATGGCCCACGTGGCCGGTCTGGTCGCTGCTGGCGTCTACCCGAACCCAGTGCCATTCGCTGACGTAGTGACCACCACTACCCACAAGACCCTGCGCGGTCCACGTGGCGGCCTGATCCTGGCTCGCGCCAACGCCGACATCGAGAAGAAGCTGAACTCCGCCGTATTCCCGGGCGCCCAGGGTGGCCCGCTGGAGCACGTGATCGCCGCTAAAGCGATCTGCTTCAAGGAAGCATTGCAGCCTGAGTTCAAGACCTACCAGCAGCAAGTGGTGAAAAACGCCCAGGCCATGGCCAGCGTGTTCATCGAGCGCGGTTTCGACGTGGTCTCCGGCGGTACTGAAAACCACCTGTTCCTGCTGTCGCTGATCAAGCAGGAAATCTCCGGTAAAGACGCCGACGCCGCTCTGGGCAAAGCGTTCATCACCGTCAACAAGAACTCGGTACCGAACGATCCACGCTCCCCGTTCGTCACCTCCGGCCTGCGCTTCGGCACTCCGGCTGTGACCACTCGTGGCTTCAAGGAAGCTGAGTGCAAGGAACTGGCCGGCTGGATCTGCGACATCCTGGCAGACCTGAACAACGAAGCGGTGATCGACGCCGTACGTGAGAAGGTCAAGGCTATCTGCAAGAAGCTGCCGGTATACGGCGCGTAACTGCACCGCTAGATCCGCAGCCTAAAAAACCGGCCAAGTGATTGGCCGGTTTTTTTTCGCCGGTCAAACCGCTCAACCCCAGTGGATAGGGCCCTGAACACACTCCCTGGATGTGTAAACCCACCAGGTTGCTCACGGAAGCTATCCGGCTAATCGGCGGTAAATAACTCAAACTGGCATGCGCTCACAGAAAGCGCATGCCTGGTGTTCTATTGGGCCGCCACCCGGGCAAACCCTTCGCGGATCTTGTCTTGCGGCAAATCATCGGCAATGAACACGATCACGCTTTCGCGCGCTTCACCTTCGGCCCATTCAGTGTCCCAGTCGAAGCCATACAGCTTCAGCACGCCCTGAAACACCATGCGCCGCGATTCCCCGGCGATATTCAGCACACCTTTGTAGCGCAGCAGTTGTTTGCCGTGCTCTTCCAGCAGCTCGTTCATGAACTCGCTGAGCCGGTCGATATCCAGCGCCTGATCGCTGCGCAGCACCAGGCTGGTGATGCGGTCGATTGATGGCGCCTTGCTCACCGGGCGCAAGCTGACGCCACCCCCGAGGTCGGCATTGAGATTGAAGCCGCGCACATCCAGCAACTCGGCCAGGTCGATCTTGCCGTGTTCGACCAGACGGATCGGTGCCCGGCGATTGATCCGGGTCAGGCGCTCGCTCAGCGCCGTGAATGTCGGCTCGTCCACCAGGTCGCGTTTGCTGACCAGCAAGCGGTCGGCAAAACCGATCTGCGCCTGGGCAATGGTCTGGGTCAGGTGCACGTCGGCGTGCGCCGCATCCACCAGGGTGATGATGCCGTCGAGGATGTAGCGCTCGCGCAACTCTTCGTCGATGAAGAATGTCTGGGCCACGGGAGCCGGGTCGGCCAGGCCGGTGCACTCGATCACCAGGCGATCAAAGCTGATTTCGCCGCTGTCCAGGCGCTCGAGCAGCAGGTACAGGGCCTTGCTCAGGTCGGTGTGAATCGTGCAGCAGACGCAGCCATTGGACAGCGTCATCACCTGCACCGGTTCGTCGCCCAGCAACTGGGTATCGATACCGGCGTCACTGAATTCGTTTTCGATGACCGCGATCTTCAGGCCATGCTCGGCCTTGAGCAGGTGGCGCAACAGCGTGGTTTTACCCGCGCCGAGAAAGCCGCTGAGGATGGTAACGGGGATAGGGGTTAACAAAACTGGATCTCCCGAACGCAAAAAAAACTGTAGGAGCCTGGCTGACCCGCGATGGCGTCTTCAAGATCGCCATCGCCGGCGAGCCGGCTCCTACAGGGTTGTGTTGCCATTTACATCTCGTGCCTCAACAGCACTTGGGCCCACCCTTGCCGCCGTAACGAGCTTCCTGGCGCTCCCGAAAGAACATCTCGTAGCTCATCACCGGCTTGTCCGGGTGATTGGTTTGCATATGCTCGACGTAATTGTCGTAATCGGGCATGCCGACCATCAGGCGCGCGGCCTGACCGAGGTATTTACCGAGGCGACTCAGGTCATTGAACACAGGTGCAATCCTCTTTTACGCATCCGGCAGGGCCTGGTAGGGCGATTCTTTATCCGTACGCTCCTTGCGACCCCAGGCGGCGATACCGACCTTGAGTGCATAGAACAGGATACTGAAGACCACGAACAGGAACAGCGCGGTGAGCGTTGCGTTGGTGTAGGCGTTGAAGATCACGTGCTCCATCTGCGCGATGTCCTTGGCCGGTGCGAGAACCTGACCGTTGGCCAGGGCATCGCTGTACTTCTTGGCCAGGGACAGGAAGCCGATCGCCGGGTTGGCGTCGAACAGCTTGATGAAGCCTGCGGTGGTGGTGCAGATCAGCAACCATACCGCGGGCAGCATGGTGACCCAGATGTAGCGTTGGCGTTTCATTTTGATCAGTACGACAGTCGCGAGCATCAGCGCGATACCGGCCAACATTTGGTTGGAGATACCGAACAGCGGCCACAAGGTGTTGATCCCGCCCAGCGGATCGACCACGCCCTGATACAGCAACCAACCCCACATCGCCACACAACCGGCTGTCGCGATCAGGTTGGCCGTCCAGGACTCGGTGCGCTTGAGCGCCGGAACGAAAGACCCAAGCAGGTCCTGCAACATGAATCGCCCGGCACGGGTACCGGCGTCCACGGCAGTCAGGATGAACAGCGCCTCGAACAGAATCGCAAAGTGGTACCAGAACGCCATGGTGTTTTCACCCGGCAGGACACTGTGCAGGATCTGCGCGATACCGACCGCCAGGGTCGGTGCACCGCCGGCGCGCGCCAGGATGGTGGTTTCGCCGATGTCATGGGCCACGGCCTGCAGGGCTTCCGGCGTGATCGCGAAACCCCAGCTGCTGACGGTTTGCGCCACGCTGACGACATCACTGCCCACCACGGCTGCCGGGCTGTTCATGGCGAAGTACACGCCTGGCTCGATCACCGAAGCGGCAACCATGGCCATGATGGCCACGAAGGATTCCATCAGCATGCCGCCGTAACCGATGTAGCGGGCGTTGGTTTCGTTATCCAGCAGCTTGGGCGTAGTACCCGAAGAGATCAGCGCATGGAAACCCGAGACCGCACCACAGGCAATGGTAATGAACAGGAACGGGAACAGACCGCCCTTCCACACCGGGCCTGTGCCATCGACGAACTGGGTCAGTGCCGGCATTTTCAGCTCTGGCATGGTCACCAGAATGCCAATGGCCAGGGCAATGATGGTGCCGATCTTGAGGAAGGTCGACAGGTAGTCACGGGGCGCCAGAATCAGCCACACCGGCAACGATGCGGCGACAAAGCCATAGCCCACCAGCATCCAGGTGATCTCGATCCCGGTGAAGGTGAAAGCCTTGGCCCAGACCGGATCCGCGGCAATCTGCCCGCCCAGCCAGATGGAGCCCAGCAGCAGCAACACGCCGATCACCGAGATTTCGCCAATGCGACCCGGGCGGACGTAGCGCATGTAGATGCCCATGAACATCGCGATCGGGATGGTCGCCATCACTGTGAAAATGCCCCATGGGCTTTCAGCCAGGGCTTTGACCACGATCAGCGCCAGCACCGCGAGGATGATGATCATGATCAGGAAGCAGCCAAACAGCGCGATGGTGCCGGGGACGCGGCCCATTTCTTCACGGACGATGTCCCCCAGGGAACGACCGTTGCGGCGGGTGGACATGAACAGGACCATGAAGTCCTGGACGGCACCCGCCAGCACCACGCCGGCAATCAGCCACAGCGTGCCGGGCAAATAGCCCATCTGCGCTGCCAGCACCGGGCCGACCAGCGGGCCTGCACCGGCAATAGCGGCAAAGTGGTGACCGAACAGAATGTGTTTGTTGGTCGGCACATAGTCCAGACCATCATTGTTGAGCACTGCGGGGGTGGCCCGCCGTGGATCGAGTTGCATCACATGGGTTGCGATGAACAGGCTGTAGTAACGATATGCGACCAGATAAATGGCCACTGCCGCGACCACAATCCACAAGGCGTTGATCGCCTCACCCCGTCGCAATGCCACTACACCAAGAGCGCACGCTCCTACGATTGCCAGCAGCAGCCAGGGTAAGTGGCGTAGCAGGCTATTATTATTTTTCATTTTTTTATTCCAGCCAGGTGGACTTGAGAGACAGCCACCCCGAGTTTAGCGCCGATTTAGCCAAAGGCCATACCCCGACATTGGTCTAGAGCCTTGCCTTGAGTGGCAGCACCCTGGGATGGGGGTCTATAGTCAGCCCATTCGCAGAGGAACTATCCAATGAGCACCCACGCTGGCAATCGCCGCCGTTTCCGGCGGATCGCATTCGATGCCCGAACCGAACTGAGCCAGGGCAATCACCGCTGGCCGGTGAAACTGCTCGACCTGTCGCTCAAGGGCTTGCTGGTGCAACGCCCGACCCCCTGGCTGGGCGATCGCAACCAGATCTTTTCGGTGGACATTCACTTGAGTGAAGAAACCGAAATCCGCATGGACGTGCAATTGACCCACGAAGAGCACGACCAACTCGGATTTGTCTGTCGCTACATCAGCCTGGAGTCCGTCAGCAGCTTGCGCCGACTGATCGAACTCAATCTCGGTGACCCACAGGAGTTGGAGCGCGAGCTGGGTGCCCTGATCGAAACCTGAGCGCCGGGGTTACTCGAACAATGCGTCGAGGGCTTGCTCCAGGCGGGTCACGGCAATGATCCGCAAACCTGCCGGCGCTTCCTTGGGCGCATTGCCCTTGGGCACGATCGCGCGCTTGAAGCCGTGCTTGGCGGCTTCCTTCAAGCGCTCCTGGCCACTGGGCACCGGGCGCACTTCCCCGGACAGGCCGACTTCACCAAAGACCAGCAGGTCGTGGGGCAGCGGGCGGTTGCGCAGGCTGGACATCACGGCCGCCATCAACGCCAGGTCCGAAGCGGTTTCCAGCACCTTGACCCCACCCACCACGTTGAGAAATACATCCTGGTCGTGGGTCGGAATGCCACCATGGCGATGCAGGACCGCCAGCAGCATGGCCAACCGGTTCTGATCCAGGCCCAGGGTCACCCGACGCGGATTGGCCAGGTGACTGTCATCCACCAGTGCCTGGACCTCCACCAACATGGGTCGGGTACCTTCCCACGTGGCCATGACCACGCTGCCCGGCACTTCTTCCTGGGCCCGGGTAAGGAAAATCGCCGATGGGTTGGAGACTTCTTTCAGCCCCTTGTCGGTCATGCCAAAAACACCCAGCTCGTTGACCGCGCCAAAACGGTTCTTCACCGCACGCAACAGTCGCAGGCGCCCATCGGACTCGCCTTCGAAATACAGCACGGTGTCGACCATGTGCTCCAGGACCCTGGGCCCCGCCAGCGCGCCTTCCTTGGTCACGTGCCCCACCAGGAAAATCGCCGTGCCACTCTGTTTCGCATAACGCACCAACAGCGCCGCACTTTCGCGCACCTGGGACACGCCGCCAGGTGCCGACTGCAGCTGTTCAGTGAAAATCGTCTGGATCGAGTCGATCACCATGACCTTGGGTTTTTCCACCCGCGCCGTGGCGATGATGGTTTCGATACAGGTTTCGGTCATGACCCGCAGTTGATCCTGGGGCAAGCCCAGGCGTCGGGCACGCATGGCCACTTGCTGCTGTGACTCCTCACCCGTGACATAGAGGGCCGGCATGCGGGTGGCGAGGTTGCAGAGGGTTTGCAGGAGAATGGTTGACTTGCCGATCCCCGGATCACCGCCAATCAGCACCACGGAACCGTCGACCAGGCCGCCGCCCAGCACTCGGTCCAGTTCGCCGGAGGCGGTGGAGAAACGCGGAATTTCCTCAACGCTGACTTCAGCCAGGGTCTTGATCTGCGCCTGCTGCCCGGCCCAGCCGGTACGCCCGCTGGGGGCAGCGGCACCGCCACTCTCCACCATCGTTTCGGTCAGGGTGTTCCAGGCACCGCACTCACCGCATTGGCCTGCCCATTTGGGGAAGGTCGATCCGCACTCGGTGCAGCCGTACATGCGCTTTGCCTTGGCCATCTGAACTCCCGGGAAAAACCGCGATGATAACTCAGCTGGCGAGGACAGCCGTGGTTTCGTATACACTTTTGCGCCAAGGCCATACTTATACGCACTTGAAAGTTGTGCGCTGCCCCTCGCTTATGCACCCGACTATACGACACGCATCAACGCAGTAGAGCATTTACACTACCGCAAGATAACTAAACAGTTACCTGCCAACTTATAGCCAATATCTATCAAACACTCTTGCAGAAGTTATACAAAATCTGAAAACTATAAACACCTTGTGCAGCCCAATCGCCAAATAACTGCCGCGCACCACTTGGGTCGCCCGCTCTATGCATCAAACAACCCGCGCTAATCGATTGACACCGAACAACTAGACGTAAACGTGACGTCAACAACAGTGCATCCAAACCCAACTAACCGTCCCCCCGATCACTCACAGATCGAAGCAAGCCTAGCGCTGCTCACCGGCCGCTCGATCGATGGCTGCGGACACCCCCGACCGGTGATTGATGGCGTTTTGTAAACTTTTTGCCACCTCTTGGGTCGATAGTGACGTGCGACCTGAGCACGTGTGTCGAGCAAGACACGTTTTGGTGAATTACACTGCGTTTACCAACCTCATCTGTAACAAGGAATAACCTATGGGCGTGATAAGTGAGTTCAAGGCCTTCGCGGTCAAAGGGAATGTGGTCGACATGGCCGTGGGCATCATCATCGGCGCAGCGTTCGGCAAAATCGTAACGTCGTTCGTCGGTGACATGATCATGCCGCCCATCGGCCTGCTGATCGGCGGGGTGGACTTCGGGGACCTGGCAATCACCCTCAAAGCGGCACAGGGCGACGCCCCGGCCGTGGTGTTGGCCTACGGTAAATTCATCCAGAGCATCATCGACTTCGTGATCGTCGCGTTCGCGATCTTCATGGGCGTGAAAGCCATCAACCGCCTGAAACGCGAAGAGGCCGTGGCACCTAGCCTGCCACCGGTTCCGACCAAGGAAGAAGAGCTGCTGGGGGAGATCCGCGACCTGCTCAAGGTACAGAACAGCAAGCCCTGAGGGCTGTGAAGCAATCAAGAACGGCGCCCGATGGCGCCGTTTTTTTTACCAGTAATTTTCCACCGCGACCTGACCCGGTCGCCGACTCAGGCTCAACTGCAGGTCACGCTGCTTCAACAGGTTGCGCGTGTCGTCGATCATTTGCGGGTTGCCACATAACATCACGCGTGAGTGCTCCGGGGTAATCTGCACACCCGCGGCCCGCTCCAACTCCCCGTTCTCAAGCAACTGCGTGATCCGCCCCTGCAGCGCCCCCGGGTGCTGCTCGCGGGTCACTGTGGCAATAAATTGCAGCTTGTGAGCGTGTTCGGCCAAGTACTCGCGCTCTGCCAGGCCGGCGATCAACGCCTGATAGGCCAGCTCCCGGGCCTCACGCACGCTGTACACCAGAATGATCCGCTGGAATTTTTCCCAGACCTCAAAGTCCTGCAGGATCGACAGGAAAGGGGCGATCCCGGTGCCGGTGGACAACAACCACAGATCGCGCCCATCGATAAACCGATCCAGGGTCAGAAACCCAAAGGCTTGGCGGTCGACCAGCAACGTATCGCCCACGCTCAGGCGGCTGAGCTCACTGGTGAATTCGCCTCCCGGCACGACAATCGAAAAGAATTCGAGAAACTCGTCATGGGGCGAAGACACCATGGAATAGGCGCGCCACACCGTGCTGCCGTCGGCCTTGGTCACGCCCAGGCGTGCAAACTGCCCCGCCCGGAACCTGAAGCCTGCGTCACGGGTCGTGCGCAGGGTAAACAGGCTGGGGGTCAAGGGCTGTACATCGAGCAAGGTCTGACGGGTGAATTTCTCTTCGCTGGCGCTCATGAGGGGCTCCGTAGGTCTGATGGCCCCAGTGTCCCGCAAAGCCAGGGGAAGAAAAACCGTTGATTTGTAGTGTTATTCACGGCCACACACCACAACACTCACTAAATAGTTAATAAACTAAACACTTACACCCATCATTTAATCAGCCATCCTTTAAATACAGCCACTTAACACATAAACACTATCAATTAACACTTCGTGAAAGCCGGCAACAATACAACCATGTAACTCATAACCAATTAGTTGTTTTATCCCCTCTCGCAAGAGCAAAAAAATCACAGACTAGTGGCAGGACATATCCTACACTCAGGCTGTGCTGTTATTTGGACGCAGCCAGCATTATTGTGACGCCGACGATCAGGAGAGGTTTGAATGGAGATCTGGAAGGAAACCCAGCTAAGGAAATTGGCGGTTGAATCGAATGTAGAAACCGCCTACAGAATCGCTCTGAACTTCTTCAATAGTATGGGTTATGAATATTGTGCATTCTCGACGACTGCTCATTTGGCGGGCCAACGTTTCGACAGCGTTAACCTTAACAACTACCCCCACGACTGGAACACCGAGTATGAGAAAAACCACTACAGTTCGATCGATCCAATAGTTGCTCATTGCCACCACTCGATTCTGCCCATCGTCTGGGACAGCAAGACGTTTGCCAAGGCCCCCGCCCTCTGGCACGCACTGGAGGAGCAAGGCTTGCAGCATGGCTGGTCACAGCCGGCGCGCGACCCCAACGGCCAGAGCGTCAGCATGCTGAGCATGGCCCGCAGTCATTGCCAGATCAGCGCTTTCGAGCTTTACGAGCACCTCGGCTATGCGGTGTTTATCAGTCACGCGCTGCATTCCCTGGCCATGCAAAGGCTCTGCAACCAGCACCCGCAGTGCGTGAATGTGACCCACCTGTCCCCGCGCGAAATCGAAGTCTTGAGATGGTCGGCAGATGGCAAGACCGCCTCGGACATTGCCACCATTCTGAACCTCAGTGAGCGTACGGTGAATTTCCACGTCAGCAGTTCGATCAGGAAGCTGGGGGTGAGCAACAAGATATCGGCCGTGGTGAAGGCCGCCAGATCACGCATGATCTGAACGTTGACCGGACCGCGCCGTGAATGATCCTTGCGCGGCGAGGAAAACCGACAAGTATTCGCGCCGAAAAAAACGTACCATTTGCTCCATTCTGAGTGGTGGCGCCCAAATCCACGCGCCGCAGTCCACTCAGGCGGTCCCGCCAGCCTCACCCCATGCAGACCCGCGGGACATTCGTTGATTATCCAGAGTCCCCGCCCCATGCCCCTGCTCGAAAGCCCCTTCGCTCAACTCGACCTGATTCGCCAACCGGAACAGCCCAACGAACCGCTGCAGGCCTTCGATGCCGCGGATGAGTACCTGCTCAATCATCTGGCCGAACAGCAGCCCGCCGCGAGCACGCGAGTGCTGGTGCTCAACGACAGCTTTGGCGCCCTGGCGGCAAGCCTGGTGGGCAAGGTGGCGCTCACCAGCAGCACCGACTCGTTTCTCGCCGCCCTGGCTCTGGAAAAGAACCTGGCCCGCAATGGCCTGCCGTTTGACGCGGTCACGGTGATCCCCGCCAGCGCCCCCCTGCTCGGCCCGTTCGATCGGGTGCTGATTCGTGTACCCAAGACCCTGGCCTTGCTGGAAGAGCAGTTGATCCGCTTGCAGGGGAAACTGGCGCCCGGCGCTCAAGTGGTTGCCGCCGCCATGATCAAACATCTACCGCGGGCCGCGGGCGAACTGCTGGAACGGTATGTCGGCCCGATGCAGGCCTCGCTGGCGGTCAAGAAGGCCCGATTGCTGATCGCGACCCCGGATGGCCGGCCTGCGGTGGCATCGCCCTACCCGACCCGCTATCGCCTCGATCAACCGGCGATCGAACTGCTCAACCATGCCAACGTCTTCTGCCGCGAGGGCCTGGACATCGGCACCCGGGCCTTCCTCCCTCATCTGCCCAGCAACCTCGGCCAGGCGCGGGTCGCCGACCTGGGCTGCGGCAACGGCGTACTGGCCATCGCCAGCGCCCTGAACAATCCTGAAGCTCACTACACCCTGGTCGACGAGTCGTTCATGGCCGTGCAGTCGGCCGCGCAGAACTGGCAGGCCGCGCTGGCTCAGCGCGAAGTGACCGTGCGCGCCAGCGATGGCCTGGCCGGGCAGGAGCCGCAGTCGCTGGACGTGGTGCTGTGCAATCCACCGTTCCACCAGCAACAGGTGGTGGGCGACTTCCTGGCCTGGCGCATGTTCCAGCAGGCACGCGAAGCCCTGGTCGTGGGCGGTGCCCTGTACATCGTCGGCAACCGGCACCTGGGCTATCACAGCAAACTGGCGCGCCTGTTCCGTGGCGTCGAGCAAGTGGCGGCCACGCCAAAGTTCGTGATCCTCAAAGCACGCAAGTAACCGGCCAAAAAAAACCCTCCAGCGGAGGGTTATAAATCCGTGCCGCAAGGCAACGGGATGGGAAGTTCAGTGCTCAGTGGGTACTCAAGCCTGCGGCGTTCATGAACAGGCGCATCAGGCTGGCGACCACGAACAGCGCCAGCACGCTGCCGACCCAGATCCCGGCCAGCCAGCCAAGCCGATGCCATAGCGGCTTCTTTTCAGCCTCTTCGATTTCCTGCAAAGAATGTTTATCTGCCATGGCTCAGGTCCTCGGTTGGGGAGAGGGCGCCGGTCAGGGCGCCGTCGTACACCTAGTGGTAGCCGTCTTCGTGGGTCACCTTGCCGCGGAACACGTAGTAGCTCCAGAAGGTGTAGCCCAGGATGAACGGAATGATGAACAGCGTGCCGACCAGCATGAAACCCTGGCTTTGCGGCGGTGCGGCCGCGTCCCAGATGGTGATCGACGGTGGCACGATGTACGGCCACAGGCTGATGCCCAGCCCGCTGTAGCCCAGGAAGATCAGCACCAGGGTCAGCAGGAACGGGGTGTAGTGGGCATTGCGGGCTACCGCGCGCAGTAATCCGTACATGGTCACCAGCACCAGGATCGGCACCGGCAGGAACCAGAACAGGTTAGGCAGGGTGAACCAGCGCGCAGCGATCTCGGTATGGGCCAGCGGCGTCCAGAGACTGACGATACCGATCACCGCCAACAGCACGAACGCCAGCGGCCGCGCCAGGTTGTGCATTTGCTCCTGCAGCTTGCCTTCGGTCTTCATGATCAACCAGGTGCACCCCAGCAGCGCATACGCCACCACCAGCGCTACACCGCAGAACAGGGTGAACGGCGTCAGCCAGTCCAGGGAGCCGCCGGCGAACTGCCGGTCGACCACCTTGAAGCCATCGATAAACGCACCGAGGGCCACGCCCTGGAAGAAGGTCGCGGTGATCGAGCCACCGATAAACGCCTTGTCCCAGACGTGCACCTTGTCGTCCTTGGCCTTGAAGCGGAACTCAAAGGCCACGCCGCGAAAGATCAGGCCGATCAGCATCAGGATCAACGGCAGGTACAAGGCCGACAGAACCACCGAATAGGCCAGCGGGAAGGCCCCGAACAACGCGGCGCCCCCCAGTACCAGCCAGGTTTCGTTACCGTCCCAGACCGGGGCGACGGTGTTCATCATCACGTCACGGTCGCTTTTGCCCTTGATGAACGGGAAAAGAATCCCGATCCCCAGGTCGAAGCCGTCCATGACCACGTACATCATGATGCCGAAGATGATGATCACGGCCCAGATCAGTGGAAGATCAATACCCATGACTCAATTCCCCTTGTTCAGGCTGTCGCTGTGGTCACCTTCGGTGCCGTCATCGGCAGCGGAAAGCGGACGGGCCGGCGTGCGTTGCTGACCAGGACCACCGTGGCTCGGTTCGGCCCCTTCGTTGAGCTTTGGCCCCTTGCGCACCAGACGCATCATGTAGCCAAGGCCCACACCGAACAGCGAGAAATACACCACCACAAACAGCGCCAGGGTAATGCTCATCTGCACCACGCTGTGCCCGGAGGACGCATCGGCGGTGCGCATCACCCCGTAGATCACCCACGGTTGGCGCCCGATTTCCGTCGTGAACCAGCCCGCAAGAATCGCGATCAGGCCGGAAGGCCCCATCCACAGGGTCAGGTACAGGAACGCGCGGTTCGAATACAGCCGGTCACGCTTGCGCAGCCACAGGCTCCACAGGCCGGTGAAGATCATCAGCATGCCCAGGCCCACCATGATCCGGAACGACCAGAACACGATGGTCGAGTTCGCCCGATCTTCCGGCGGGAACTCCTTGAGCGCGGGCACCTGCTTGTCCAGGGAGTGCGTGAGGATCAGGCTGCCCAGGTACGGAATTTCCACCGCGTACTTGGTCCGCTCCTCCTTCATGTCCGGCCAGCCAAACAGGATCAGCGGCGTTGGTTCGTCGCCATGGTTTTCCCAGTGACCTTCGATCGCAGCGATTTTCGCCGGTTGGTGCTTAAGGGTGTTGAGCCCGTGGAAGTCACCGATCACGGCCTGGATCGGCGCAACGATCAACGCCATCCACATGGCCATCGACAACATGGTGCGGATGGCCGGGTTGTCGCGACCGCGCAGCAGGTGCCAGGCCGCCGACGAACCGACAAAGAACGCGGTCGCGACAAAGGCGGCGGTGGCCATGTGCATCAGGCGATAGGGGAACGAGGGGTTGAAAATCACCGCGAACCAGTCCACCGGGATGACCTGGCCGTTGATGATTTCGTAACCCTGGGGGGTCTGCATCCAGCTGTTGGAAGCGAGGATCCAGAACGTCGAGATCAGCGTACCGATCGCCACCATGACCGTGGCGAAGAAGTGCAGCTTGCGCCCCACCTTGTTCCAGCCAAACAGCATGACGCCGAGGAAACCCGCTTCGAGGAAGAATGCCGTGAGCACTTCATAGGTCAGCAACGGCCCGGTGATGGAGCCGGCGAAGTCCGAAAAGCGACTCCAGTTGGTGCCGAACTGGTAGGCCATGACCAGGCCAGAGACCACCCCCATGCCGAAGTTGACGGCAAAGATCTTCGACCAGAAATGGTAGAGGTCACGGTAGGTGTTGTTGTTGGTTTTCAGCCACAGACCTTCGAGTACTGCCAGGTAACTCGCCAGGCCGATGGTGATCGCCGGGAACAGAATGTGGAATGAGATGGTGAACGCGAACTGAATTCGGGCGAGATCAAGTGCCTCCAAACCGAACATAAGTCTTCCTCTGTCAGGTAATACGGCTACAGGCTTGTGGCCTGCACCCACCGCCCCTACGGGTATGGAGTGTGGCGAATTCGAATTCGTTCTTTTTTTACAAACATCACAACGCAGGGAGTCTGGCCTTCTGGCCGTCAGAACAAATCCCCCAGGGGCTTTGATCTGGATCAAGCAACGATCAAAGAGTAGTCGCATTTTCACCGGCAGAGCGTGTGGTCTATTGCCGCGTGACAGGTTGCCTCAGGCCCCTGGTGCGCCGATCGAGGCGATCACTGCAACCTCCGGTTACAACTTGATGATAGGCTCAGCTTTTTCCCACCAGACCTGTCCGCCGATGCCCAGCCCAGAGCCCCTGCTGTTACGTCATCACCGCCCTTTCCTTGCGTTCTGGCTGGCACGGGTTTTCACCGCCAGCGGCTTTCAGATGCTCACCGTGGCCATTGGCTGGAACCTCTACCAACTCACCGGCAACGTGCTGGACCTGGGCCTGGTCGGGCTGGTGGAATTCGCTCCGCGGGTGCTGTTCATGCTGCACACCGGGCATGTGGCCGACCGCTATGACCGGCGCAAGGTCGCGGCCCTCTGCCAGTCCTTGCAGGCGCTGATTGCCCTGGCCCTGGCCATCGGCAGCGCCACCGACCAGGTGACGCGCGAGCTGATCTTCATCCTCGCGTTCCTGCTGGGCGCCGCGCGCTCGTTCGAGTTACCCACCACCCAGGCCCTGCTGCCCAGCATCGTGCCCACGGCCCTGTTCCCACGTGCGGTGGCGGCGGCACAGTCGGCGCAACAGTCGGCCACCATCATCGCCCCGGCCCTTGGCGGCCTGCTCTATGCCTTTGGCAGCGTCTGGGTCTACGGGCCGACGGTGCTCTTGTACGCCATCGCCTGCACCCTGATGCTCAACCTGCCAGCGCGGCAAACCCCGCTGAACAAAGGCAAGGCCACCCTGGATTCCCTGCTGGCCGGCGTTCGCTTCATCCGCAGTCGCCCGGACATTCTCGGGGCGATCTCCCTGGACCTGTTCGCGGTGCTGCTGGGGGGCGCCACCGCGCTGTTGCCGGTGTTCGCCAAGGACATCCTGCTGACCGGCCCCTGGGGCCTGGGGCTGCTGCGCTCGGCACCGGCCGTGGGCGCCCTGCTGATGTCACTCTGGCTGGCGCGGTTTGCCGTGGAACGCAAAGTGGGCCGGGTGATGTTTACCGCCGTCGGCGTGTTCGGCGTGGCGACCATAGCCTTTGGCCTGTCGACCTCATTCTGGTTCTCGTTGGCGGTGCTGGTGGTGCTGGGGGCGGCGGACATGATCAGCATGGTGATCCGCGCATCTTTCGTGCAACTGGAAACCCCGGATGAAATGCGCGGCCGGGTCAGCGCCGTAAACGGCTTGTTCATCGGCGCCTCGAATCAGTTGGGTGAGTTCGAGTCCGGCCTGACGGCACACTGGTTCGGCACAGTGCCGGCGGTGGTCATGGGTGGCGTCGGCACGCTGCTGGTCACCGGGACCTGGATCAAGCTGTTCCCTACCCTGGCCCAGCGTGATCGCATGCATATACCGGTGGATGCCCCCAAGGACTCGCAGACCGCCGCTAAGCCAGCAGTTCCCGCGCCACCGCAACCTTGACCGCCCTGCCGCACAGTTGCTCCACCAATTGCAGGGCAAATGCCAGGGCCGCTGCCGAACCCTGGGCCGTGATGCAGTTGCCGTCGACCACCACGGGCTGATCGACGAAGGTGCAGCCCAGCAGTTGCTGGCTGACGGCAGGCAGGCAGGTCATGCGTCGCTGGCGCAACACGCCGAAGGCCTGCAAGGCGAGCGCCGGCGACTCGGCGATGGCGGCGAACAGCCGGCCGGCGGCGGCCTGGTCCTTGAGCAACTGCTGCAACGGCTGATGGGCCGCCAGGTGCTTGCCGCCCACGGCGCCGCCGGGCAGGACAATCAGGTCGAAGGGTTGCGCCAGCACGTCCACCAGCATCGCATCGGCGGTCAGGCGTGTGCCCCGGGCGCACGTCAGCATGCGCCGCGCCTCGATGCTGGCCACCACCACTTCGACATTCGCCCGACGCAGCACGTCGATCAGGGTGACGCTTTGCAGGTCGTCGATGCCCTCGGCAAGGGTAATCAGGGCTCTAAAGGTCATGGTCGGTGTCCACAGGGTGATCCTTAAAGCGTAGTCACCTTTATTGACCGACGTTCAACTCCCCCTACGCGCCTGTGCCGACTACTTGATGTAGATTTGGGTCGACAGGCTGTTGCCCGGCGCGTTGATCGAGGTATTGCGCAAGGTGAAGGTGCCACGCTGCTTGCCGGCCATATCGAAGATATAGAGGTAGCCGACGATCTTGCTGACCATGCCGGAGCATTCCGTCAGGTCGCCGTTATCAAAGGCACACACCCGGGTGCGCACGCCGTCGATGTCCGCGCCATCCAGTCCGGCCTGGGGCGAACGGCCATAACCGACCTCCAGCACGTAGATCTTGATGTTCGGCCCTTCATGATCACAGTGGGTTTGCGCCTGCCCGGGACTGATGTCCTCCATGCCGCAGGACGGCGACTGGACCTTGAGCACCTTGATTTCACTCAACGGCGGTGCGGAAGCCGCCTGGGCCACCTGCATGCCGGACAACAAGGCGCCACACACGCCCACCACCAGACTCAACCTGCGCTTTTTAGAAGACATGACCACTCCCGGAACCAGCGCGCAGTATGCCCCAGCCGCCTCAAAGGCAAAACATCGCCGACGATCGCAGCCATAGCCCCAAGCTGCTGGTATGATGCGCGGCTTTTTCCGACCGACAGAAAAATCCCGGGCGCCTGCTGTGGTCTGTGCTTTGCTGTTCAAGTCGATACATTCACGGCGCAAGATGCGCCACGGGGAGCAGACATGCTGGAAAGGCTGTTTCAACTCAAGGCACACAACACCAACGTGCGCACCGAGATTCTTGCGGGCGTCACGACCTTCCTGGCCATGGCCTACATTCTGTTCGTCAACCCGAGCATCCTCGGCGAGACTGGCATGGACAAGGGCGCGGTGTTTGTCGCGACCTGCCTGGCGGCCGCCATCGGCTCCACCGTGATGGGCCTGATTGCCAACTACCCGATCGCACTGGCACCGGGCATGGGCCTGAACGCCTTCTTCACCTACACCGTGGTCCTGCACATGGGCCACACCTGGCAAGTGGCGCTGGGCGCGGTGTTCATTTCGGCGGTGCTGTTCTTCCTGCTGTCGATCTTCCGCATCCGCGAATGGATCATCAACAGCATCCCGCTGCCGCTGCGTTCGGCGATTGCCGCCGGTATCGGCCTGTTCCTGGCCCTGATTGCCCTGCACAACGCTGGCATCGTGGTCAGCAACCCGGCGACCATGGTCGGCCTCGGTGACCTGAAGCAACCGGCACCGATCCTCGCGACCCTGGGCTTTGCCATGATCGTGGCCCTCGAAGCCCTGAAAGTGCGCGGTGCGGTACTGATCGGCATCCTGACCGTGACCATCGCCTCCATCGCCCTGGGCTTCACCCCGTTCGGCGGCGTAGTGTCGATGCCGCCCTCCCTGGCGCCGACCTTCCTGCAACTGGACATCATGGGCGCCCTGGACATCGGTCTGGTCAGCGTGATCTTCGCCTTCCTGTTCGTCGACCTGTTCGACAACTCCGGCACCCTGATCGGCGTCGCCAAGCGCGCCGGCCTGATGGGCAAGGACGGCCACATGCCGAAAATGGGCCGGGCGCTGATCGCCGACAGTACGGCGGCCATGGCCGGCTCCCTGCTGGGCACGTCGACCACCACCAGCTACATCGAATCGGCAGCAGGCGTCAGCGCCGGTGGCCGGACCGGCCTCACCGCCGTGGTGGTGGCCATCCTGTTCCTGCTGGCGCTGTTCTTCTCGCCACTGGCCGCCAGCGTTCCGGCCTTCGCCACCGCGCCGGCCCTGCTGTTCGTCGCCGTGCTGATGACTTCCGGCCTCGCGGAAATAGACTGGGATGACATCACCGTGGCTGCGCCGGTGGTGATCACTGCCCTGGCGATGCCTTTCACGTACTCCATCGCCAACGGCATTGCCTTCGGTTTCATCGCCTGGACCGCCATCAAACTGCTGTCCGGTCGTGGCCGTGAGCTGAACCCGGCGCTGGTGATTCTCTCCATTCTGTTCGTGATCAAGTTGGGTTGGTTCAACGCATGACATTCGATTCCCAGGCTTACGCCGCTCAGCTCGAAGACAAGGTCACGCGCCTGCGTGACCTGCTGGCACCGTTCGATGCCCCGCAACCTGCGGTGTTCGACTCGCCGCTGGCCAACTTCCGCCTGCGCGCCGAATTCCGCCTGTGGCGCGAAGCCGGCGAGCGGCACTACGCAATGTTTTCCCAGGAAGACAAGCGCACGCCAATCCTGATCGAAGAGTTCCCGATCGCCAGCCTGCGCATCAACCAGTTGATGCCGCAGCTCAAGGCCGCCTGGCAGGCCAGCGCAGCCTTGAGCCACAAGCTGTTCCAGGTGGAGTTCCTGACCACCCTGGCAGGCGACGCGATGATCACCCTGTGCTACCACCGCCCGCTCGATGAGCACTGGCATGCGGCGGCCCGCCAGTTGGCGGCCGACTTGAACGTCAGCGTGATCGGGCGCTCCAAGGGCAAACGCGAAGTGATCGGCCAGGATTATGTGGTCGAGAAACTCGAAGTCGGCGGGCGCACCTTCAGCTATCGCCAGCCCGAAGGGGCCTTCACCCAGCCCAACGGCACGGTGAACCAGAAGATGCTCAACTGGGCGTATGACGCCTTGGGCGAGCGTCCGGACGATCTGCTGGAGCTGTACTGCGGCAACGGCAACTTCACCCTGCCCCTGGCGACCCGCGTACGCAAAGTACTGGCCACGGAAATCAGCAAGACTTCAGTCAATGCCGCGCTGAGCAACCTCAGCGAAAACGCGGTGGATAACGTCACCCTGGTGCGCCTGTCCGCCGAAGAGTTGACCGAAGCCTTGAACGAAGTGCGCCCGTTCCGTCGCCTGCACGGTATCGACTTGAAGAGCTACGCGTTCGGCAGCGTGTTCGTCGATCCACCGCGCGCCGGCATGGACCCGGACACCTGCGAGCTGACCCGACGCTTCGACAACATCCTGTACATCTCGTGCAACCCAGAGACCCTGGCAGCCAACATCGCCCAGTTGCACGACACCCATCGCATCACCCGTTGTGCGCTGTTCGATCAGTTCCCGTGGACCCACCACATGGAATCCGGGGTCTTGCTGACCCGTCGTTGATCGCTGACGCGGTCCACAAAAAAGCCGTCCCGAGGACGGCTTTTTTGTGGGTGCCGGGGCCACGGCCCCTCATCTCGGTTCAGGCCTGCAGGTAGCGCAGCACCGACTCGCCGATCATCTGCCGATGACGCTGTTTGATCGCCACATCGGGCAGGTCGATCTGGAAGATCTCACCGAAGGTGTGGCGGTTCGACACTCGGTAGAAGCAGAACGAGGTGATCAGCAGGTGCACGTCCAGCGGGTTGAGTCCTTCACGGAACACCCCTTGCGCGACTCCACGTCGCAGTATCTCCCCCAGTGCATCAAGGATGGTGTTGTTCATCGCCTTGATCGACTCGGAGTGCTTCACGTACTCGGCGTTATGAATATTCTCGATGCTGACAATGCGCACAAAATCGACGTTCCGATCATGGTGATCGAAGGTGAACTCCACCAGCCGCTGGATGGCTTCGCGCGGTGCGAGTTCGGCGAGCTGCAAGCGATTCTCGGTATTACGGATATTCCCGTAGAGCTTCTCCAGCACCTCGACATAGAGCTGCTCCTTACTCCCGAAGTAGTAATAGATCATGCGCTTGGAGGTATGGATTCGTTCGGCGATGGCATCCACTCGCGCCCCGGACAACCCCTGCTGGACGAACTCGACAATGGCTTCTTGAAGGATGTTCTCGCGGGTCTTTTCCGGGTTGTTCTTACGACTCTTGCGTGGCTCGAGCGCTGCCGCTTCGGGCGCTACGGTAAGGTCTGTGGTCATTCTCATTCCGGGCTCGTGGCCGACGCTGCAGAGGCCGACGATTATGGGCCGCTCGCTGTAGCGAAGGAAGTATCGCTACCTCGTATAAGCCCCCTGCTTACGATTTCAATACAACTTGCCCCGGCACACGGCGGCGCTGTCGCTCACCTGCGTTTACACATTGACCGTCACTTTTCGCGCCGTAGCTGGTATGCAGACACCAGGCAATGAATGCCGCTCAACTCACAAGGAATGTCGACATGCTATGGAACAAAGCCCGTCCCAGCGATAACGTCACCGATACCCGCCAATCCCCCTCCAACCGCCTCCCCCCGAGCAAAAAACTCGTGATCGCCCTCGGTGCTGCCGCCCTCTCGGGAGCCGTGGCGCTGGGCAGCCTGACCGCCCCCCAGGAGGCTGACCCGGCATCGCCGCCCGTGAGCGAAGTCACGCCGGAAAACACCGAGGACCTCGACCTGGCGTTCGTGCGTGCCGTGCTCGGGGATACCGAGGACACCTGGAGAGCCCTGTTTCAATCCCTGGACCAGCCCTACCCTGAACCCACCCTGACCCTCTTCGAACAGGGCGTGACTTCCGGCTGCGGTTACGCTTCGTCGGCGGTCGGGCCGTTCTATTGCCCGGACAATCAGGCGCTGTACCTGGACCTGGGATTTTTCCGCAAGATGGCCCAACGGATGAGCGACTTCGGCGCGTTTGCCCAGGCCTATGTGATCGCCCACGAAGTCGGACATCACGTGCAGACCCGCCTGGGATTGTCCCGGCCCTTCGACGAAGCCCTGGGTGCCGGCCACCCCACTGCCGGTGACAACGGCCTGGAAGTGCGCGCAGAGTTGCAGGCCGATTGCCTGGCGGGCATCTGGGCACACCACGCCCAGCAGCGCCTGAACTGGCTGGAGCCAGGCGATCTGCAGGCCGCGCTGGAAGCGGCCGCGGTGTTCGGTGACGATTACCGGCGCGGGAACCAAACGACCGGCCCGATGCCTGAGACCTTCACTCATGGCACTTCCGCGCAGCGTGTGCGCTGGTTCGAGCGCGGTTTCGAGCAAGGTCGCATCGAGCAGTGCGATACCTTCTCGGCCAACCCGCTGTAGCCCGACAGCGCCGCACACCGAATGCCATACTGCCTTTCGTCCGACATCGTCTGACGACTGGACTGGCGACTATCCCACTCACCAGCAACACTCACACCACGCAAAATCAGAGGATTCCCACATGTTATGGAAAAAAGGCCGCCGCAGTGACAACGTGGTGGATGCCCGAGGTGAGGGGGGTGGTGGCGGTGGTATGCGTTTCGGCGGGGGCAAGGGGCTGAGCCTGACGGCCATCGTGCTGATCGTCGGGATCGGCTGGATCACCGGACAGGACCCGATGCAGATTCTCGGGCAACTGGCCGGGCAAATGGACCAGCAATCAGCCCCCGCCACCACCCAAACCCGCAAGGCGCCGCCGGCCAATGACGAGCAGGCGGAATTTGTCGCGCGGATCCTCGGTGACACCGAAGACACCTGGGGCCAGATCTTCCAACAGGCCGGGCGCCAGTACGCGGCGCCCAAGCTGATGCTGTTCAGCGGTCGGGTCAACTCAGCCTGCGGCGGTGCTTCGGCGGCGACCGGGCCGTTCTACTGCCCGGCGGATCAACGGGTGTACCTGGACATGAGCTTCTTCCAGGAAATGTCCCAGCGTTTTGGCGCCGCCGGCGACTTCGCCCAGGCCTACGTCATCGCTCACGAGGTCGGCCACCACGTGCAGACCCTGCTCGGGGTCTCCGCCAAGATCCAGGCTGCGCGCCAGCAAGGGCAACGCATGGAAGGTGATGGTGGGCTGCTGGTGCGCCAGGAGTTGCAAGCCGACTGCCTGGCTGGCGTCTGGGCCAACCATGCGCAGAAGCGTTTGAACTGGCTTGAACCGGGTGATGTTGAAGAAGCGATGAACGCCGCCAACGCCATCGGCGATGATCGCTTGCAGCAACAGGGTCAAGGTCGCGTGGTCCCGGACTCCTTCACCCATGGCACCTCGGCGCAACGCGTGCGCTGGTTCAAGACCGGCTTCGCCCAAGGCCAGATCGGTCAATGCGACACCTTTGCCGCGAAGAGCCTCTGAATGGCAAAACCCTGGCTGGCGGCTGATCCTCAGCCCCGGCCACCAGGGCCAGCAAGCGCTGTTTCACGGCTCAGCACGGGGCTCTCAGGCGTCTGGGGCCGACAGCAGATTGCGCAGTGCCACGCAGTCGGCGGCGTGCCAGTCGGTCAATTCCGGCCACGGGTTGTCCGGTAGATTCACCAGCACCGTGCGCGTGCCCGCCGCGCGACCGCAATCAAGGTCAAACCGGTAGTCACCGACCATCACCATATTGCCGGGAGCCACCTCCCAGGCCTGGGCCAGTTTCAGCAATCCACCGGGATGGGGCTTGGGCGGCGCATCATCGCGCCCCAGGACATCCTCGACCGCGAAGCAATCTGCCAGGCCAATCGCCTGCAGCGTGATGTGGGCCAGTTCCCGGGCATTGCGGGTAAGGATGCCCAAACGATAACCACGCCCGGCCAACTCACGCACCAACTCGACGGCGCCAGGGGCCGGCTGCGAACCCAGCGCCAGGTCCCGCTCGTGCTCCAGCAGCCAGGCATGCTTGGCCGCGGCTTCGGCGGCCGGCAGCGCGGCGAGATGGGTCAGGATGTCGTGCTCAGGGGGAATCGCCAGGGCCTGGCGGATCGCCGCAAAGTCATGCACGGCAACCGTCAGAGTGCCGTCCATGTCGAATACCCAATGGCGTACCTGCGCCAGGCTCATGCCCAATCCTTGCGATGGCGAATCAGGCCTTCCTGGGTCACCGAGGCCACCAGTTTGCCGGCGCGGTTGAACACGCTGCCGCGCGAAAAGCCTCGGGAGTTGCCGGCCCATGGGCTGTCCATGGCGTACAGCAACCAGTCATCGGCACGCACGTCGGCGTGGAACCACAAGGCGTGGTCGAGGCTGGCCACCTGCATGTCTTTTTGCCAGACCGATTTGCCGTGGGGCAGCAACGAAGTGACCAGCAGGCCGAAATCGGAGGCATAGGCCAGCAGATACTTGTGCAGCGCCGGCGAGTCCGCCAGCGCGCCGTCGGCGCGGAACCAGACGTACTTGACCGGGTCGGCCGGCTGCGGATTGTAGGGGTCGCTGTCGGTCACCGGGCGGAACTCGATCGGCTTGGGGCACAGCAGTTTTTCGCGCATGTGTTCGGGGATCAGGTGCGCCCGCTGTTGGATCAACTCCAGCTCCGAGGGCAGGTTTTCCGGGCCAACCACCTGGGGCATTGCGCTCTGGTGGTCGAAGCCTTCTTCGTCGTACTGGAACGAAGCGCTGCAGGTGAAGATCGGCTGGCCCTTCTGGATCGCCGTCACCCGGCGGGTGCTGAAGCTGCCACCGTCGCGTACCCGATCCACCTGGTAGACCACCGGTAACCCGGCGTCGCCGGGACGCAGGAAATAACCGTGCATCGAATGCACGTGACGCGCTTCCTCTACGGTCTGGCTGGCCGCCGACAGGGACTGGCCCAGCACCTGGCCGCCGAACAACTGACGAAAGCCCAGGTCCTGGCTACGGCCGCGAAACAGGTTTTCTTCGATCGGTTCCAGGGTCAGCAGGTCGACCAGATCTTCCAGCACTTGGCTCATTCAGACTCTCCTCACACAGAGCGATGCCGCGCAGTCTTGGCTGCGGCGGTCAATTCAGATTTTGGCCCGGGCCAACATTGCGCACATTGTAAACATCCCGGCCAGCTTATCCATGCAAGGTTTCCAACCATTGCTCACGGGTGATGCGGTACAGCACGTGGCTGCGCAGCGGATGACCGGCCTGCACATTGGGGTGCTGGAAATCGCCCGCCGGGTCAGGGTGCATGCCAATGGCTTGCATGACTTTCTGTGACGGCAGGTTGGCCTCGGTGGTAAAGGCCACCACCTGATCCAGCTGCAAACGGTCAAAGCCGCAGCGCAGAGCGGTCCAGGCCGCTTCGCTGGCGTACCCAAGGCCCCAGTGCTCGCGGGCCAGGCGCCACCCGATCTCGGTGGCCGGCGTGAACGGGGCCTCGAACCCGACTACCCCCAAGCCGGTAAAGCCGATGAATGCACCGTTGTCCTTGCGCTCCAGCGCCCATCCACCAAAACCATGCTCAGCAAAATGCCCCCTGATTCGCCCGATCAATGCAGCGCTTTCCAGGCGACTCAAGGGTGCCGGGAAGTAGCGCATGACCTGCGGGTCGGCGCACATCGCGGCAAATGCCGGCAAATCCTCATCCCGCCACTGGCGCATCAGCAGCCGCGCACTCTCAAGTTCCAGTATCGGCTCCATCGCTCCCCTCCGTTTCCCTGCAAACAAGTCTAGATCGCTGGTAGGATCCTTCACTTCGTCACTCCACGCCACGCCACGAACCCACCATGCCCCTGCCGCTGATTTATCACGAAGACTACAGCCCCGAGTTCCCCGCGGAACATCGCTTTCCCATGGACAAGTTCCGGCTGCTGCGCGATCACCTGGTGGACAGTGGCCTGACCGAGGACCAGCACCTGCTGCGTCCACAGATCTGCCCGGCGGACATTCTGGCCCTGGCCCACGACCCCGGCTATATCGAACGCTACATGAGCGGCGAGTTGTCCCGCGAAGACCAGCGGCGCCTCGGCCTGCCCTGGAACGAAGCCCTGGCCCGGCGCACCGTGCGGGCAGTCGGCGGCTCCCTGCTGGCCGCCGAACAGGCGCTGGAGCATGGCATGGCCTGCCATCTCGCCGGTGGCACCCACCACGCCCACTACGATCACCCCGCCGGTTTCTGCATCTTCAACGACCTGGCGGTCATCAGCCATTACCTGTTGGGAAGCGGGCGGGTTTCACGGGTGTTGATCTTCGACTGTGACGTGCATCAGGGCGACGGCACGGCGCGGATTCTGCAACATACCCCGGACGCAGTGACGGTTTCCCTGCATTGCGAAAAGAATTTTCCCGCACGCAAGGCCGACAGCGACTGGGACATCCCGCTGCCCATGGGCATGGGCGATGCCGAGTACCTCAAGGTGGTCGATGACGCGCTCAACTACCTGCTGCCGCTCTACCAGCCGGACCTGGTGCTGTATGACGCCGGGGTCGATGTGCACAAGGACGACGCCCTGGGCTATCTGAAGCTGACCGACGCCGGTGTTGCCGCCCGCGATGAAGCCGTACTGCGCCACTGCCTGGGCCGCGACATCGCGGTGATGGGCGTGATCGGCGGGGGCTACAGCAAGGACCGCCAGGCCCTGGCCCGACGCCACGGCATCCTCCATCACAGCGCGCAACGGGTCTGGCAGTCATCAGGCTGTCATTGAGTTATGGATGCTTTACCCACAATGCCTGTGGAACGGCCTGTGGATAACCTGAGTGAAAGGACCTAGAAGCCCTGCCCCCTATGCCTTGCAAGGCGCTGATCATTTTTCAACCAGCTCCATCGCCCCATGACTCCCCCTGTAGCCGCTGCCGAGCTTGCGAGGCAGCTGCTACAGGGGGCCTGCGGTGCTGCTAGAATACGCGGCCTTTCGAACCGAATCGCAGTGCACGCCATGAGCCAACCCGCCCCTCTCCCTCCCCAGCACGTCGCCATCATCGGCGGTGGCCCTGCCGGCCTGATGGCCGCCGAGGTGTTGAGCCAGGCCGGGATCAGGGTTGACCTCTACGACGCCATGCCGTCGGTGGGCCGCAAATTCCTGCTGGCCGGTGTCGGCGGCATGAACATCACCCACTCCGAAGCCTACCCGGCATTCCTCGCACGCTACGCCGCGCGCGCCCCGCACATCGCGCCACTGTTGCGCGGCTTCGATGCACCCGCGCTGTGTGCCTGGATTCACGGCCTGGGGATAGAAACCTTCGTCGGCAGTTCCGGCCGCGTTTTCCCCACCGACATGAAAGCCGCCCCGCTGCTGCGTGCCTGGCTCAAGCGCCTGCGCGATGGCGGAGTGGTTATCCACACCCGCCACCGCTGGCTGGGCTGGAACCCGGACGGCAGCCTGCGCATTGCCAATCCCGACGGCGAACAGGCGATCAATCCCGACGCCCTGTTGCTGGCACTCGGTGGCGGCAGTTGGGCGCGCCTGGGCTCCGACGGCGCCTGGATGCGGCTCCTGGAACAACGCGGGATCGCCCTGGCGCCCCTGAGACCGAGCAACTGCGGGTTCGAGGTGGCGGCCTGGAGTGAACTGATGCGCAGCAAATTTGCCGGAGCGCCGCTGAAAAACATCGCCATCGGTTTGAATGACGATGTCCCGCGCCTGGGGGAATGCGTGATGACCGCCACTGGGGTTGAGGGCAGCCTGATCTATGCCCTGTCTGCGCCGATCCGCGATGCCATCGAGCAGCAGGGTTCGGCCACTGTGCACCTGGATCTGCTGCCCGGGCGCCCTGTGGATAAAATCCACGCGGCGCTGAGCAAGCCCCGCGGCTCCCGCTCCATGGCCAAGCACCTGCACAGCCAGTTGGGCCTGGATGGCGTCAAGGCCGCGCTGCTGCGCGAACTGGCGCCGAACGAGTCCTTCGCCGATCCGTTGGCGCTGGCTCACGCCATCAAGGCCCTGCCCCTGACACTGGTCAAGACCCGGCCGCTGGACGAAGCCATCAGCAGCGCCGGCGGCGTGACCTTCGAAGCCATGGATGAACAGTTGATGCTCAAGGCATTGCCCGGCGTATTCTGCGCGGGCGAAATGCTCGATTGGGAAGCGCCGACCGGCGGCTATCTGCTGACCGCCTGTTTCGCCAGTGGGCGTGCGGCGGGGATGGGGATGGTGCAGTGGCTGAGGAGCCGCTAAAAGCCGCACGCTTCAAGCTTGCGGCTTACAGGCGCCTCACTTCTTCTTGCGCGGCCCGGTGTTGAATACCGGTACCTTGCGCACCGGCTTGACCGGCACATCGGCCACGGTCTCGCCGCTGTCCACCCATTTGCCCAGGTTACGCTTGCCACCACCGGAAGCCTTGGGCTTCTTCGGTTTTTTCGGCTTCTTGATCACCAGGCCGCTGGCGTCGGTGTCCGGCACCCGGTGCTCCGGCTCGAAGTCCTGCTCCATATGGCGAGTCAGGCCCTGACGGGTCAGCATCTCGATCGCCGACAACAGGTTCACTTCATCGGCGCACACCAGCGAAATCGCCTCACCGGTGGCCCCGGCACGACCGGTACGGCCGATCCGGTGGATGTAGTCCTCGGCCACGATCGGCAGATCAAAGTTGACCACCAGCGGCAGGTCTTCGATGTCCAGGCCACGGGCCGCGACGTCAGTGGCCACCAGGATCTGGATTTCGCTGGCCTTGAAACGGTCCAGCGCCCGCTGGCGGGTTGCCTGGGGTTTGTCGCCATGAATGCCGTCGGCATTGACGCCCAGGCCCTGGAGTTTATCCACCAGCGCGTCCACGCCGTTACGGGTCTTGGCGAACACCAGCACCTGCTTCCACTTGTGCTTGCGCAGCAAATGCACGAACAGCTCTGGCTTGCGCTTCTTGTCGACGGTGTAGAGCCATTGCTTGACCGTGTTGGCGGCAACGTTGCGCGGGCTGACTTCGATGCTCAGCGGGTCGTTGAGCATTTGCCCGGCCAACAGGCGGATCTGATCCGAGAACGTCGCGGAGAACAGCAGGGTCTGGCGCTTTTTCGGCAGCACCCGGTAGATGTTCGACAGCTCTTCGGAGAAGCCCAGGTCGAGCATGCGGTCCGCTTCGTCGAGCACCAGGGTCTGCAGCTGATTGAATTTCAGCGCGTTCTGGCGGAACAGGTCCAGCAGGCGACCGGGAGTGGCCACCAGCAGGTCGACGCCTTTGCGCAGCTTCATCATCTGCGGGTTGATGCTGACGCCGCCGTACACGGCGTAAGTGCTCAACGGCAGATGCTCGGCGTACTGGCGCACGCTTTCATGCACCTGTTCGGCCAGCTCGCGGGTTGGCACCAGGATCAGCGCGCGCACCGAGTTACTGGTGACTTTCGGCCCTTCCATGGCCAGCAACTGCAACAGCGGCACGGCAAAGCCGGCGGTCTTGCCGGTGCCGGTCTGGGCCGCGGCCATCAGGTCGCGACCAGCCAGTACCGCCGGAATGGCTTGCGCCTGGACCGGGGTTGGGGTCTGGTAACCGAGCGTCTCAAGGGCGCGCAGCAAGGGTTCGATCAGGCCAAGAGTGGCGAAAGTCATTGGGATACCGTAGGAAAAAATCAGCGCACGTGGGCAATGCGCGGCAGTTTACCTTAAATCACTGCGGTTTCTGCTTACGCCACTGCGGCAAGCCGATCAGCACCACGGCACTGATGATCACCGTCATGGCCAGGGCCTCTTCCAGGCCTATGGTTTCGCCGGCAAAAACGATCCCCAGCAACACCGCCACGGCCGGGTTGACGTAGGCATAGCTGGTGGCCGCTGCCGGGCGCACGTGCTTGAGCAAGTACATGTAGGCGTTGAACGCGACGATCGAACCGAGCAGCACCAGGTACATCAGCGCGGCCCAGCCTTCGATCGGCGGCAGGCTGTGCAGGCGCTCGCCGGACAGGGCGCTGGCGATCATCAGCACCACGCCCCCCACCAGCATCTCGGCGGCACTGGCCATCGCCCCCTGGGGCAACGGCAAATGTTTACTCCACACCGAACCAAAGGCCCAGGCCGCCGCGGCAAAGATCAGCAACGCCGCGCCCAGGGGGCTGGACTGCAGGTTGGAACCGAGGTTGAGCATGGCGATCCCGATCAGGCCCAGCACGATCCCCGCCCACTCCAGGCGGGTATTGCGCGCGCCCCAGAAATAACCGCAAAGCAGAGTGAACAGCGGCACCGTGGCCACCGCCAAGGCCGCCACCCCCGAGGCCACGCCCGCGTGCTCGGCCACCGTCACCGCGCCGTTACCACAACTGAGCAACAGCACCCCGATCGCCGCAGCCGCCTTCCACTGCTGCCACGTGGGGGCCGGCACCCCGCGCCAGCGCAAAAAGGCATACAGCAGGGTCCCGGCAATGATGAAACGCACGCCCCCCAGCATCAGCGGTGGCCAGTACTCGACGCCGATGCGGATCACCAGGTAGGTCGACCCCCAGATCACATACAGCGCAAAAAAGGCTCCAATCAGCGGTAACGGGAATCGGCGAAGACCAGGCATGGGACGCTCTAAGGCAGGACAAGTGGAGCGTTATTCTAGAAAGCCGACAGACGGAACTTAAGTTACAAAACCTGTTTATAAGGCCCGTACACTTTTCAAAACACGGAGATAACGGCTATAAGCCGTACTTTCGAAAGCCAGCTGTTCAGGGAGCCTGTTTATGGATAAATACGACCGGATGCTGCTCAGCGCCCTCATGGAAAACGGGCGAGCGTCCTACGCCGAATTGGCGCGCAAAGTGAACCTGTCAGCCCCCGCCGTCGCCGAGCGCGTGGCCAAGCTTGAGTCCAGCGGCGTGATCACCGGCTACCAGGCCAACGTCGACCTGGCCAAGGTCGGCCTGCCGATCCAGTGCCTGATCGAGCTGCGCCTGACCCAGCACGGCAACCAGAAAGCCTATGACGAAATGATCAGGATCCCCCAGCTCACCGAGTGCCATCGCGTCACCGGCGACTCCTGCGTGATCATGCGCGGCGCGGTGGCCTCGATGATCGAATTGGAAGACTTGATCAATCGTGTCGCCCAGTTCGGCTCCAGCAAGACCTCGATCGTGCTTTCCAGCGCCTTCGAAAAACGCATCCCCCTGGGGCAACTGGAAGGCAACGGCAAAAACGGCGCATGAGGTCCCGGGCTGCTCGGGCGGCCTGGAAAGTCAGAACCCGCGATGGCGCTTGAGATGTTCGTTGATCTTGGCCGCCGGGACTTTCTGCAGGCTGCGCAGCAGGTCATGGGACAGCTCGCGCACGCCGTGCGTGTGCCGCAGCTCCTGCGCCAGGTGCGCGGTGAGGTTGGCCGCCATCTCGGCGTCGGCCATGGCCCGGTGAGCCTGGCCGGTGTGGGGCAACCCGGCGAATCGGGTGAGGGTACCCAGCTTGTGGTTGGGCGCCGCTGGCATCAGGCGCCGGGCCAGCAACAGCGAGCAGGCAAAGTGCTGCAAGCGTGTGCGCTTGATCTGACCCAGCTCGAAGTCCCAGAACTTCTGGTCGAAGGCTGCGTTGTGCGCCAGCAATGGCGTGGTCCCGACAAACTCGTTGACCTCGTTCATCACCTGCTGGGCACTGGGCGCGGTGCGCAGCATGGCGTTGCTGATGCCAGTCAGTTGTTCGATAAACGCCGGCACGCGCACGCCGGCATTCATCAGGCTCTGGTAACGCTCGACGATGCGCCCCTGTTCTAGAATCACCACGGCGATTTCCGTGGCCCGGCAGCTGCTGCTGGGGGAGATTCCGGTGGTTTCAAAGTCGATGACGGCTATGCGTTCCAAACCTGTTCCTTGCGTTCAATAATCAGTTTTTGAGCAGCAACGCGCCTTCGATCGGCACGTAGCGTGTGGCCGCGCGAATCAGCGAATTGGCGGTGAGACCCGGCACACCGTAGGCCACGGCGGCCACCCCGTGCTTGTTGATGATGCGCTCGAGCAGCATGTCGAAATCGCCGTCACCGGAGGCCAGCACCACTTCGTCGACGTGGTCGGCGGCGTCCATGATATCCAGGGTGATGCCCACGTCCCAGTCGCCCTTGGCCGAGCCGTCGCTACGCTGGATGTAGGGCTTGAGCTTCACGGTGAAACCGAGGTTGCGCAGGATCTGCTGGAACTGCTGCTGCTTGCTGTCGCCGCGATCGATGGCGTAGGCATAGGCCTCGACGATCTGCCCGTGCTGGCTGATGTCAGCCCACAAGGCGGCATAGTTGAAATGACAGCCGTAGGCCTGGCGCACGGTGTAATAGAGGTTCTGGACATCGGCGAACACTGCGATCTTCTTCACCGCACATCCTCTTGGCGCGCACAGGCGCTGGCGATTGTTCGGACCCAGGGCCCGAAAAGTCGCCCAGTATGCCAGCCGCAAGGAAGGTTGGGCGAATCATCAGTCCGGGGCAGCACAATGCCCCGGACGAATGGCGGATCAGACGAAGCTGTCGTCGTCGCCGAACAACGACGAGCCGTCATCGCTGTAGTCGGCGTCGGCAAACCCGCCCTGGTCGTTGCCGTAGCTGTCGTTACCGGCCATGCGCGGTTCGTCACCCCAACCGGTACCGCTGTCATTGACCGGCGCGGGTTCTTCCTTGATCACTTCGACGACTTCCTGTGGTGCCTGGTTGCTGTGGAACAGACTGCTGATGCCCTGCGCCAGCATCACCCCGCCCGCCACCCCGGCAGCGGTCTTCAGGGCGCCACCGAGGAAGCTGCCGCCAGCCGCTGGCGCCTGTTGCACCGGGGCGGCGGCGTTCTGGGCCGGCGCGCTGAAGTTTTGCGCGCCGAGCTGCGCAGTGGGTGCCGAGCGTCCGGGCTCACGCCAGCCATTGCCGCCGGACGCCGACGGAGCCCGGGAGGCGCCAGGCAGTGGATCACGGGGCCCGCCAAACAGGCTGGACAGGAACCCGCCACCGCCGCTTGGCGCCGCGGCCGGGGTCTGCGCCCGGGCCTGCAACAACTGGTTCTGCAATTGCTCGACCTGTTGCGCGAGCGCCCGGTTTTGCTCGTCGAGGCGCTTGAGCGCCGCTTCTTGCACCAGGATCGCCTGGGTCATGAAATAACCGGCGTCGGGCTGGCGGCCCAGGTGCTCGTTGATCCGCGCCTGCGCCAGGGCGTCGCGCGGTTCGGCCTGGGTTTGTGCCTGTTGCAGTCGTGCAAACAGGTCATCGATCAGGGTTTGCTCTTGGTTGTTCATGGCGACCTCATAGATTGCCGGAGAAATCTGTGCCCTTATCCCGTCTGGATAAGGTGCCCGGCAGTAATGGGGCCGATGCCAACTGTTTCAATGCGCTTTACCTAACGTTTACCTTTGTTCAGGTACGCCCCCCATCGGTTACAGTGTCGCCATACTCTGCAACCTGCGAAAGCGACCGATGAATCCGTTAGACGTACTCCGCGACTCCTTGTATTTCTTCAAGCGCAACCTGAGCGGCATCGTTGCGCTGTGCCTGCCGCTGGTGGTGATCGAGGCCCTGCTGCAACAACTGGTCGATCACACCCAGGGACCCGAGGCGTTTCCCGGCTACAGCGTGATTGTCGGGTTGCTGGTCTATCCGCTGTACACCGCCGCGCTGATCCTGTTTCTCGATGCCCGCAGCCGGGGCGAGTCGCCGCGCACCCGTGACCTGCTGGCAGCCTCGGCCAGCCTGTGGCCGCGCTTCGCCTTGCTGACGGCCGTCAACACGCTGATGATTCTGGTGGGCTTGTCGCTGTACTTCCTGCCGGGCATCTGGCTGATGGTGATGCTGGCGTTCGCCGAGTACCTGCTGGTGCTGCGCAATCTGGCGCCACTGGCCGCGATCCGCGAAAGCATGCGCCTGGCCCGGGGTAATTTCCTGCGCATCCTGGTGTGCATTCTCTGTGTGATGGGGCCACTGTGGCTGCTCAAGGGCGTGACTTTCTCGCTCTATCCGTCACCCCAGAACCCGGTGCTGTCGGTGCTTATCGAAAGCGCTCACAGCTTTCTGCAACTGTTCACCAGCGTGGTGCTGTTTCGCCTGTTCATGCTGATCAGCGAAGCGCCTGACAAAACCCAGGGCAACGCCTGACGGCAGCCCCCTTGGGCTGGCCCCTGCTCTCGGTTATGCTCGGGACCAACTTTGTAACGCCATAAGCCGAGCCCATGACCCGCCTACTGCGCTACACCCTGTTGGGCCTGCTGATCCTTGCCGGCCTGTTGCTGGCCTCGACCTACAGCCTGACCTGGCGTCCCGAGGCCAAGGAATCCCTGACCGTGCAGTGCAGCGGCCCCGCCCCGTCGCTGGTGCCTGGCCAGGCGCTGAAGGTCATGACCTGGAACGTGCAGTACCTGGCGGGCAAGCGTTATGTGTTCTGGAACGACCTAGCCCAGGGCAGCGACGAATCCCCGACCCCGGAAGACATGGCCTTCAGCCTGGATGAAGTGGCGCGGGTGATCCGCGATGAACAGCCGGATGTCGTGCTGTTGCAGGAGCTGGATGACGGCGCCAAGGCCAGCGACTATCAGGACCAGCTCAAACTGCTGCGCGAACGTCTGGCGGATCTCTATCCCTGCAGTACCTGGGCGTTCGACTGGAAAGCTGACTTCGTGCCGGACCTGCATATTTTCGGCAGTGTTGGCCGGCAACTGGCCACCTTGAGCCGCTACCAGATCGAACACGCCGAACGCCAGCAATTGCCCGAGCCGCCGCTGAATTTCATCAGTCGCCAGTTCCAACCGAAAAACGCCTTGCTGGTGAGCTACCTGCCCCTCAGAGACGGCGGCCAGGTGACGCTGCTCAATACTCACCTGGACTGGGTACGCCAGCCGGACGACAGCCTGCAGAACAAGGTCGCGGCCATCGCCAAGGTGGTGGACAAATTCGAAGCGCGCGGCACCCCGTGGCTGATCGGGGGTGATTTCAACCTGCTGCCCCTGGGCCAGTTCCAGCGCCTGCCCCCTGAACAGCGCACGCCCTACACCGCCGACAGCCCCCTGCACGCGTTGTGGGACAAGTACCCGATGATCCCGACCAACAACGAAGCCAGCGGCATCGACCGCGCCCGCTGGCTGACCCACTACCCCAACGACCCCGGACTCAACGGCCCGGACCGAACGGTCGACTACCTGTTCTACAGCCCACGGATCAAGCGGGTAGAAGCCGAGGTCCGGCAGGACGATACGCTGCGCATCTCCGATCACTTGCCGGTGATTGCACGGTTCCTGTTACCGGCAGCACCGTAACCCTGGGCTTTTTGTAGCGGCCTCTGGGCTGACCGGGGTGTTGGATATGTACTCGGTTTAATCCAACATCCCGGTCGGCCCAGAGGTGCAACGTCGCACCACTGTTGTGTAGATACCGAGACCACCGAGGGCAAGCGGAGCGCCAAGCCGCCCGCTCCCACCCAACCTTCAGGACTTGCGCGGCTTGGCCCGTGCCGTGGCCTCTGCCACCAGGGGGTCATCGGGCCAGTAGTGCTTGGGGTATCGCCCCTTCAAGTCCTTCTTCACTTCGGCGTAGGTACTGCGCCAGAAGTTCGCCAGGTCCTGGGTCACTTGCACCGGGCGGCGGGCCGGTGACAGCAGGTGCAGCTTGACCACCTGCCGGCCACCGGCAATGCGCGGGGTCTCGGCCAGGCCAAACAATTCCTGCAGGCGCACCGCGAGAATCGGTGGCTGTTCGCTGTAGTCCAGGCGGATCGACGACCCCGAAGGCACGCTCAGGTGATGGGGCGCCTGTTCATCCAGGCGTTGGGGCAACGGCCAGGGCAGCAAGTTATGCACAATGCTCGACAGGTCCAGGTTGGCAAAGTGGCTGAGCCGCGAAACCCGCCCCAGATAAGGCATCAGCCAGTGTTCCAGGCCCTTGAGCAGCGCGCCGTCGCTGACATCCGGCCAACCGCTGTCGCCCTGCTGATCGAGGTCGAGCTGGCGCAAGAGCGCCACACGGGCCTGCCATTGCCGCAGCTCCGGGGTCCAGGGCAACAGCTCCAGGCCCTTGCGCCGCACCAGGTTGACCAGCGCCTGACTGCGCGCCGCTTCATCCAGGCCGGTCAACGGCTCACGACTCAATACCAGCTCACCGACCTTGCGCTGGCGCTCGGCCCGCAGCACGCCTTCGCGCTCGTCCCAATCCAGTTGATCGACGCAACGCACTTGCTCGGCCAAGACCGAGTCGAACAGTGCCGGGTCAAACTCCGCCGCCAGGTAGATCCGCTCTTCCCGTTGCCCCTGGCGACTGCCCAGGTCGGCGATGACCAGCCAGCCCTGCTTCATCAGGCTGTCGGCTTCGGCAAACAACGCCGCCCGCCCGTTGGCCAAGCGATACTCCGCACCGCCCGGGCGGCGCTGCTGGGCCACGCGGTCCGGGTAGGCCAGGGCCAGCAACGCGCCGAGCCAGCGCGGATGTTGCGGGTCCGGCACCGGTTGCTCGGCTTTGCCACGCAGATAACCGCGATACTGCCGCGCCAGTTGCCGAGCCCGCTGCACACCTCCCTGGGCGCCCCGGGCCGCACGCTCCTCACCGGACAGCAGCACCAGGCGACTGTGCAGGTCGGCACCGGCACCGCGCAGAATATCCCGTTCGCCGAGCAACGCCGCAACATCGCAGGCCATGTTCGCCAGGCCCAGCGCCTGGCCGCGCAGCAACAAATGGGCAATACGGGGGTGGGCCGGCAGTTCGGCCATGGCCTGGCCATGGCGGGTCAGTTGCCAGTCTTGTGGCGAGGAGCCTTGCAGGGCCCCCAAGCGTTCGAGCAGGTCCTGGGCCTGGGCATATGCCGCCGCCGGCGGCACATCGAGCCACACCAGTTGCCCCGGGGTCACGCCCCAGCGCCCCAATTGCAACGCCAGGCCGGCGAGGTCCGCCGAGAGAATTTCGGCGCTGGCGTAGGCGGCCAGTTGTTCATGCTGGTCCTGGGACCACAGCCGATAACACACCCCCGGCTCCAGACGTCCGGCCCGACCGGCGCGCTGGGTGGCGCTGGCGCGGGAGATTCGCTGGGTATCGAGGCGCGTCATGCCGCTGCCAGGATCGAAACGCGGCACCCGCGCCAGCCCGGCATCGATCACTACCCGCACGCCGTCGATGGTCAGGCTGGTCTCGGCAATGTTGGTGGCCAGCACCACCTTGCGTTGCCCCGCTGGCGCCGGATCGATGGCCGCCCGCTGCGCGGCCAGGTCGAGTTCGCCGTGCAACGGGCACAACAGCACCGTGGAACGCTCGCCCAGGGCATCGGCCAATTGCTGGTGCACCCGCCGGATTTCCGCCTGCCCGGGCAGAAACACCAACAGGCTGCCGGTCTCGTCATTCAAGGCTTCGAGCACCGTCTGCACCAACCGTGGCTCGATGAATTCGCCCGGCTGGAACGGCCGACCCCAGCGCATCGCCACCGGGTACATGCGGCCTTCGCTGCGCAGGATCGGCGCGTCACCCAGCAGGCCCGCCAGGCGTTCGCCTTCAAGGGTGGCCGACATCAGCAGAATCTTCAGTGGCTGCTCGTCGCGAAACAGCTCCCGGCCATTGAGGCTCAGGGCCAGCGCCAGGTCGGCATCCAGACTACGCTCGTGGTACTCGTCGAAAATCAGCAGGCCCACGCCTTCCAGCGCCGGGTCTTCCTGCAAGCGCCGGGTGAGGATGCCTTCGGTGACCACTTCGATGCGGGTGGTGGGACCGACCTTGCTGTCCAGGCGGATCCGGTAGCCGACGGTTTCCCCGACTTTTTCCCCCAGCTCACTGGCCAGGCGCTCGGCCGCTGCGCGCGCGGCCAGCCGGCGCGGTTCCAGCATGAGGATGGTTTGCCCGGCCAGCCACGGCTCATTGAGCAGCGCCAACGGCACCCGGGTGGTCTTACCGGCGCCGGGCGGTGCTTCGAGCACGGCTTCATGGCGTGTCGCCAGGGCTTCACGCAGCGCGGGTAAAACTTCATCAATCGGCAAAGAAATCATGCTGGCTCCAAAACAGAGCGGCGAGTATAACGGCGAACTGCTTTGCGTTCGTCACGGTCCTAATTCACAGCGACGACGTTTCGTTTCAAGTTTGCCCAGGAGAATTCTTATGCGTGTTCCGTTTCGTCTGATTGGCGGTGTGCTGGTAGCAACCCTGCTGACCCAACTGACCGCGTGCGGGTCGATTTTCTACCCCGATCGCCGTGGCCAGATCGACGGCAAGATCGACCCGGCGATTGCCGTGCTCGATGCCGTGGGCCTGCTGTTTTATGTGATCCCCGGACTGATCGCATTTGCCGTGGACTTCACCACCGGGGCGATTTATTTCGAGCCAGGCAAGACCGCCCAGGTGGCCCCGGAAAAACTCCAGCAGGCCATCGGCGCCGACGGCCAGGTCGACAACGCCAAGCTGCAGACCATCCTGCAAACCGAGCTGGGCCGCAGCTTCCCGCTGGACGACCCACGCCTGATCCAGCACAAGGGCAGTGCCCAGCAACTGGCATCGCTAGGGCTGCAACCCGCCGCTTGATGGCGCGCACTGAAGGAACGATGCCCCTATGACCAGCAGCCCGGAACACGCTCGCCTGTTACGCCTGGCCACCCGCGCGTCGGTGGCGGTGGCCAGTATCCTGATTGTCGCCAAGGCCATTGCCTGGTGGTTGAGCGGGTCGGTGAGCATGCTCGCCGGCTTGACGGATTCGGCACTCGACGGCGTGACCTCGCTGCTCAACCTGTTGGCGGTGCACTACGCCCTGCGCCCGGCGGACGATGATCACCGCTATGGGCATGGCAAGGCCGAGTCCCTGGCGGGCATGGCCCAGGCGCTGTTCATCGGTGGCAGTGCGTTACTGATCGCCTTCCAGGCCTTCGACCGGCTCAAGCATCCAGAGCCGATCGGTGCCCCCTGGATCAGTATCGGGGTGATTGTGTTTTCCCTCGGCATGACGGCGGCATTGCTGATGCTGCAGCACCGGGTCATCCGCGAAACCGGGTCCAATGCGGTGCGCGCCGATTCACTGCACTACCGCTCCGACCTGCTGCTCAATGGCAGCATCCTGCTTGCCCTGGTGCTGGCCGGGTTTGGCTGGCATCAACTGGACGCCTGGTTCGGCCTGGCCATTGCGGCCTACATTCTGTGGAGTGCGATTCAGATCGCCCGGGAAAGCTTTACCGTGCTGATGGACGAGGAGCTGCCGCCCGAGGTCAGCCAGCACATGCTCGAGCTGGCCTGTGGCGTTCCCGGCGTGCTGGGTGCCCACGACTTGCGTACCCGGGTCTCGGGCAGCCACTGGTTTGTGCAACTGCATCTGGAGTTGCCGGGGGAGCTGACCCTATCCGTCGCCCACGACATCAGCGACCAGGCGGCCGATGCCATTCACGCTGCCTACCCGCGAGCCGAAGTGCTGGTGCACGCTGATCCGCAGGAAGTGGTCAACCCCGTTCGCCATCAGTAACTCACCTGATAACCCCGCGAGCCCAGGCAATTGCCCTGGGCCTGGCGGTAGGCTTGAATCACCTGTGGCGCAGGCTGATAGGTCATGGTCCGTGGATCGAACCCAGTCTGCTGCACAGCCCAGCGAGAACAATCCTCCCCATCCTGATTGACCTGCTGCGGTGACTGGCCGTTGGCTGGATAGGCCAACACGTCGTAGCCATTGCTCACAGGGGGCGGCTGGGGCTCGGGCCCCGCCATCGGCGGCTGCACCACCACATACTGCTGGGTACTGGCGTCGTAGCGGTAGTAGGTGTCCGCGGCGAAAAACAATAGCGCCCCAGCGCTCCACACCTGCCGCGCGTAGTCCGGCAGGTAGTTGACTCCAATTCCATAGGGCGGCCGCACCACCACATACCTCGGCCCCTGAGGGCGATACCAGTAGCCGGCGGAGTAGAAATAGTCCGCGCCCCGGTAAGGCACATGGTCATTGTGCTCGGGAAAACGCTCGGTCACATCGCCCGGGCGGTATTGCGGGCCAGGGCCCCAACCATTGCCATGCCCGTCGGGACGTCCAGGCCAATGCGGGTCGTAGCCTGGGCGCGGCCCCTGGTATCCGTGCGGGTTATCGTGGCGCCGTGGCACGTCCTGGTAGTAGCCAGGTCGTGGCTCCTGAGTCTGGCGCACGCTGTCGGGACGGCTTTGGATCGGCAGTTCAGCGGCGGTGGAAGGGTTTTGCGGATACTCCTGGTTCCCGGCCTGCGTCGGCACGCTGACACTTGCCCACACCAGACCAACACCTGCTACACGCCAGATGCGCGACTTCATGCTATTCCTCACTGCCTAGGGTGACCTGTACACACGATTGGAACTGCACCGGCCGGTGCTGCGAGAGGTTATCAGTGCCTGGCCTTATTTCGCAGGCAATAAAAAAGGGAGGCCCGTCGGCCTCCCCTTGAGAACTTAGTCCGTGCTCGACGCTTTTGACGCCGGCTCACCTCACTCCGTCTTCTGGACAGTGTATAGCCCGGGGGCCAACTCGCCTCCTGTTGGAGGGGTGGCCGCGGCTGGCCTGATTCGGCGGGCCGCTGTGGACTGTTTGTCCGGGCAGTGATTCTGGTAATAAGAATAGGCCTGAGGCCACGACAGAGGATTGCGAAGATTGCTCAAATAAACATGACTTGCGCAATTTTTCACCACTGATAGATAATCCACCGCAATTGTTATGACAAAGGCCTGTTTCATGAGCAAACTCGACCGATACGACTTGAGCATTTTGGCGGAATTGCAGCGCGACGCACGCATCTCCAATCAGGAGTTGGCCGAGCGCATTGGCCTGTCGCCCTCGCCTTGCTCGCGGCGGGTCAAGCAGTTGGAGGACGATGGCTACATCAGTCGCCAGGTCGCCTTGCTCGACCGCAAGCTGCTCGGCCTGAGCCTGACGGCTTACGTGTTGATCGGCATGGACCGCCACACCCCCGAGCGCTTCGAGAACTTCGAGGCCGCTATTCGCACCCTGCCCCAGGTACTGGAGTGCAGCCTCGTCACCGGGATGGACGCCGACTACCAGCTCAAGGTGGTGGTGCCGGACATGGACCATTACCAGAAACTGCTGCTCGGCCACCTGACCCGAATTGAAGGGGTGACCAGTGTGCGCTCCAGCTTCGTGCTCAACCAGGTATTGAACAGCACCGAGTTGCCGTTGACCCATTTGCGCGGCTGAGTGCGCATCGCGGGCACGCCTTGCTCCTACGGGGCGCGCTCGTGGCGGCGACGAACAGCTGCGGCACACCGACGCAGGTCAATGCCCCGCCGCGCACCCTTGGCGTATACTCCCCCGGCCTTTTTTGCCCTGCGTACGCTGGAGATGTTCGATGGATCCTGCACTGTTTGAAGAGTGGATGATGACCGGCCTGGTCAGCATCCTGATCATTTTCATGGGTTTCATCGTCTGGGACCTGGCAAAGAAATCCAAGGCCGGACGTTTCGGCTCGTTCATCCTGTTCTTTGTGCTGGGCCTGGGTGTGGCGGCATTCATCATCAAGAGCGTGGTGATTGGCCTGATCGAATCCGGCACTTTATAAGCGCGCAGGCACTTCCTTCCACTGGCCCTGGTCGAGCCCTTCGATCGTCCAGTCACCGATTCGCACGCGCACCAGGCGCAAGGTCGGCAAGCCCACGGCCGCGGTCATGCGCCGCACCTGCCGATTGCGCCCCTCACGAATCACCAATTCCAGCCAATGGGTCGGCACGCTTTTACGAAAGCGTACCGGCGGGTTGCGTGGCCACAGCTCGGGTTCTTCCAACTGGCGGGCCTCGGCGGGCAAGGTCATGCCGTCATTGAGCTCGACACCGTCACGCAAGCGCTGCAACTGCGCGGCCGTCGGCTCGCCTTCGACCTGGACCCAATAGGTCTTGGCCAGCTTGTGCTTGGGGTCGGCAATCCGCGCCTGCAACTGGCCATCATTGGTCAGCAACAGCAGCCCTTCGCTGTCCCGGTCCAGGCGTCCGGCCGGGTAGATCCCCGGAATCTCGATGTAATCCTTGAGCGTCGCCCGCCCTTCGCCATCACTGAACTGCGTCAGCACATCGAAGGGTTTGTTGAACAGAATCAGTTTCGGTTCAGCCGGGGGCGCTTTGGCCACGCGGCGCGGGCCGGCGGCTGCAGCACCTGGACGACGGGAAAGAGGACGAGGACGGGACATGGCAAACACAACATCTAACGGTCAGGGCTGCCCATGCTAGTGCCCCGACCGTCAAATGACCACGATAACAATCAGCGGAACGGCGGCTCGTCGAAGCTGCGCAGTTTGCGCGAGTGCAACGAGTTGAGTCTCGGTGCGCAGCAGATCCACCGCGGCGATGCCGATTTTCAGGTGCTGGCTGACCGCACGCTCATAAAAGGCGTTGGCCGAACCCGGCAGCTTGATTTCACTGTGCAGCGGCTTGTCCGAGACACACAACAACGTGCCATACGGCACCCGCAGACGATAACCCTGGGCAGCGATGGTGCCGCTTTCCATGTCCACCGCCACGGCCCGCGACAGGTTGATCAACGGCCGCTCCTGGGCCCAGCGCAGTTCCCAGTTACGGTCGTCGTAGGTCAGCACGGTACCGGTGCGCAGGCGTTTTTTCAGGTCATCACCCTTCTCGCCAGTGACGTTGGCCGCTGCCTGTTGCAGCGCCATTTGAACTTCGGCCAACGCCGGGATCGGAATGTTCGGCGGCACCACCCGGTCGAGAATCCCGTCACGCCGCATGTAGGCGTGAGCCAGCACGTAGTCGCCTATCGTCTGGGATTGGCGCAGGCCGCCGCAGTGCCCGATCATCAGCCAGCAGTGCGGACGCAGCACCGCCAGGTGGTCGGTAATGTTTTTCGCGTTGGACGGGCCGACACCAATGTTGACCAGGGTCACGCCATGGCCGTCGGACGCCAGCAAGTGGTAGGCCGGCATCTGGTAGCGGTGCCAGACCACACCGGCGGCAATGGCCGAGGCTTCGCCGTGATCCATGCTCTTTTCGATGATCACGTTGCCCGGCAGCACCATGCGCACAAACCGCGGGTCATTACGCAGTTGCTCCAGGCCATGGACGATGAACTGGTCGACATAGCGGTGGTAGTTGGTCAGCAGGATCCACGGCTGCACGTGCCGCCAGTCGCTGCCGGTGTAGTGCACCAGGCGGCGCAGGGAAAAATCGACGCGCGCGGCGTCGAACAAGGCCAGTGGCAGCGGATCGGTGTTCTCCCAATCGTACAGGCCATCGGCGATGCCATCGGTGGCCGCCGACAGGTCGGTGCTCGGGAACACCCGCGCCAGCACCGCGGCGGTGACGCCGGAGCCGGCCAGTTCATCGCCCTGCTCGACCACGTAGGGGTAAGGGATATTCTGCTGGCTGACACCCACTTCCACCGTCACGGTGAAGTCGTGCATCAGGGGCACCAGTTGCTCCAGCAAGTACTTACGAAACGCCGCCGGATGGGTGACGGTGACGCTGTAGGTCCCAGGCAACTGCACCTTGGCGTAAGCCCGGGTGGTCTGTGGGACTTCGCCCTGGCACAGGTAGGTCAGGCGCAATTCCGGGTAGCGGAACATCGCACGCTGTTCGGCATCGGGTTCGATGCGGTCCTTGAGATAACGCTTGAGCGCCTGGTTCAACGCCGTAGTGGCTCGCTCGTGCAGCGCGGCGAGCCGGTCCACGGCTTGTTCAGCGGTTTGAACGACAATAAAGTCTTCGGTCACGATCAGCTTCCTGTGTTCTGGCTTGCAGGCCTTCATCTTGCCTGCAACACCGCGTCACGGGAACACCGGAGTGGGGGTGTCGCGCAATCAGAAACCCTGCGGGGTCGAGCGCGCCACAATCGCCTCGACATCCAGGCCGCGCGGCAAGGTGCCATACACCCGCCCAGCCGTTCCCAACCGACTGGCGATAAAGCCATCGCTGACACTGCAATTGCCCGCTTCGAGCAACAACTTGGCCTGCAGGCCCAGGGCAATGTCTTCGGTCAACTGGCGGGCGCGGTACTGGATGTCGCTGGTGTCCTTGAACGCCGCCTGCAACTGCTGGATGTGTGCGGCCAGGCGCTTGTCGCCATGCCCGTCGCCCAGTTCGCAGAACAACGCATCGAGCACTCCGGGCTCTTTGGACAGGGCGCGCAGCACGTCCAGGCACTGTACGTTGCCGGAACCTTCCCACGTCGAGTTCACCGGCGCCTCACGGTACAGGCGCGGCAGGATGCTTTCCTCGACATAACCGGCGCCGCCCATGCATTCGGCCGCCTCGTTGATCATGGCCGGGGCGCGCTTGCAGATCCAATACTTGCCCACCGCCGTCACCAGCCGGGCGAATTTGGCTTCCTGGGAGTCATCCCGCTGATCCAGCGCCTGGCCCATGCGCAGGCTCAAGGCCAGGGCGGCCTCGCTTTCCAGTGCCAGGTCGGCCAGCACGTTCTGCATCAGCGACTGTTCGTTGAGTAACTTGCCACCCACCTGGCGGTGGGCACAGTGATGGCTGGCCTGGGTCAGCGCCTGGCGCATCAAGGCACTGGAACCGACCATGCAATCAAAACGGGTCATGGCGACCATTTCGATAATGGTCGGTACCCCACGTCCCTCTTCACCGATCATCCACGCCAGCGCCCCACGGAACTCGACTTCACTGGAGGCATTGGAGCAATTGCCCAGTTTGTTTTTCAGACGCTGGATGTAGAACTGGTTACGCGTGTCATCCGGACGATGACGCGGCAGCAGGAAGCAGGTCAGGCCCTTGTCGGTCTGGGCCAGGGTCAGGAAGGCGTCGCACATCGGTGCCGAGCAAAACCATTTGTGGCCCACCAGTTCATAGGCCTGGCCCGGACCGGCAGCACCGACCGGGTACGCCTTGGTGGTATTGGCCCGCACGTCGGTACCGCCCTGCTTCTCGGTCATCGCCATGCCGATGGTGACGCCGGCCTTGTGGGCCATGCCGACATTGCGTGGGTCATACTCGCGGGCGAGGATTTTCGGCAGCCATTGCCGGGCGATGTCCGGCTGCAGATGCAAGGCAGGCACGCTGGCGAAGGTCATGGTCAGCGGGCAGCCACTGCCGGCTTCGGCCTGGCTGTGCAGGTACGACATCGAGGCCCGGGCAACATGGGCGCCGGCCTGCGGGTCGGTCCAGGGCAAGGACGTCAGCCCGTGCTCGACCGCCGTCCGCATCAGTTCATGGTAGGCCGGGTGAAACTCCACCAGATCGATGCGGTGGCCATAGCGATCATGGCTGGAGAACAGCGGTTTGTTCTGGTTGGCCAGGAACCCCGCCGCCATCAGCGGCCCCCCCGCCAAAGCACCATAGGCGTCGATTCGCGACTCGGCCCAGCCCGCCCCGAAACGTCGCGACCATTCTTGTAACGGCAGGTCGATCCGGTACAGGTTGACCCCGTCCAGGGAGGGTGGCTGATTGGTGACTTCGTGGGTTTCGGCGAACTGGTGCAGGTTCATGGCGGGCCTTCTAGGGTCAGCGAAGACCCTCAGTTAAGCACCCTGCCCCCCCCTAAAAAAGTGGCATATGCGCCTAAATACCGGCGCTTTCACCTTGCTGCTGGCAGAGCAACCGGCGATGGAGCACCGCCTGCAACTCTTCGAATTTCACCGGCTTGCTCAGGTAATCGGTCAGCCCGGACTCGAAGTCCAGGCGGGTGGCGGCCACTGCAGCCAGCACTGCCACATTGGCGTAGCCCGGCAGCGCGCGAACCTGTTCGCACATCGACTGCCCGCCCAGCGCAGGCATGGGACTGTCCAGCAACACCGCATCAAATTGTTCACGGCGCAGGCACTCCAGCGCGGCCGGGGCGCTGTCGACACTGCGCACCCGATAGCCGAGCTTGAGCAGCATGCCGCGCACCACCAGTTGATTGATGCTGTCGTCGTCGACCAACAACACCCTGCAATCCTGAGGGGCGCGCACGCTCGCCAGGTCTTGGCCGTGGCGCACAGGGGCCACGCTCGGCTGCACCGTCACTATCTCGAACTCGACATCCAGCTGGAACCGGCTGCCACGCCCGGGTTCGGAACGGTGGGTCAGGCGCCCGCCGATCAACTCGACCAATTGCCGACAGATCGCCAGCCCCACGCCCAGGCCGCCGTACTCGCGCGTCATGGAGCCGTCGAGCTGGAAAAAACGCTGATACATGGTCGCTTCGCCCAGGTCAGTGAAGCCGATGCCGGTGTCGATCACCGCAAAGGACAACGCCTGGCGCCCGGCTTCAGCCGGCTTGCCGCTGACCCGCAACGCCAGCCCGCCGACGTGGGTGAACTTGATCGAGTTGTCCAGCAGGCACTCCAGGCACTGCACCAGCTTGGCGCTGTCACCGTGCAGGCGATCGGGCAGGCCCTGGGCCAGCTCAACCTTGAAATCCAGGGCCTTGCTCGCGGCATTGGCGGCGAACTGCTGGTGCAGGCCATCGACCACCGAACGCAGGCTGAACGACTCCGGGTAGACCTTGAGGCGCCCGGCCTGCAACTCGGTCAGGGTCAGGATGCCGTTGACCATGCGCATCATGTCCCGCGCCGAACCGGCGGCGGTCTGCTGATACTGCTCCAGCTCCGGATCCAGCTCGACGGTCTGCATCAACTCCAGCGAACCGATCACCCCGTTCATCGGCGTGCGCAGTTCGTGGGTCAGGGTCGCCAGGAACTCGTCCTTGAGCTGGTTACTGTGGGCCAGTTGCTGGTTCAACACTTCCAGCTTCTGCCCGGCGTCGAGCAATGTCTGCGCCTGCTGCTCGCGCATGGTGTTGATGCGATCGGCCAGGGCCAGGGACAGCAACGCGACTTCAATTGCCGAACCGATCTGGCTGGCGTACATGGTCAGGAACACGTTAGGCAGGTAGCCCAGCACCATCAGCGTATTGACGATGCCGCCGAGCAGGAACGCCGACCAGGCGATGATGAAATAGCGTGCCACCCGCAGGCCGCGCCACCAGGCGAAAATCCCCGCCGAGAAAATCACCACGGTAAAGATCAGCGCCAGTGCCGTGGCCAGACGCAGGGCCAGGGCATAGCTGGTCATCAACGACAGGCCGACCACCACCGCGCTGCAGGCCACCAATGCCAATAGCAGACGATCAAGCCAGCGACTGTGGCTGGAGGTCTGCAGGAAGCTGCGGGCGAACTGACTGCCGAACAGTGCCGCGCAGCCGATGAAAAACGGAGTCGCGGCGTTGGCCCACCACGGGTTGTCCGGCCAGAAGTACTCCACTGCCGCCCCGTTTACCGAGAGCTGGTACAGGCCGAACGAGGCGATATAGAAGATGTAATAGAGGTAGCTGGTGTCGCGCACGCTGAGGTAGATGAACAGGTTGTAGACCAGCATCCCCAACAGGACCCCGTAAATCAGCCCGAGGATATACAGGCGCACCGGCTGGTCTTCCAGGTAGGCGGTACTCGACCACAGCGTCAACGGCGCCTGGATCGAACCCTGGCTTTGCAGGCGCAGATAAACGGTCTTCTGTTCATTGGCCACGAAGGGCAGGTCAAACAGGTAGTTGTTCTGGCGAATTTCCCGGGTGGCGAACGGCAAGGCGTCGCCGGTGCGCTGCTTGAGCTGATAATTCCCAGCGCCATCGGCCAGGTACAGGTCGACGTGATCCAGAGGCGGATACGCCAGCTCCAGCAACCAGGTGCGCAAGACGTCGGGATTGTTCGGGCGGTAATGCAGGTCGATCTTCAGCCAGAACACCGAACGGGAGTAACCGGCGTTCAGGGTGGCTTTGTGATGGGGTTGGAAATGGCCGGCCGCCGCTTGTGCCTGGACGTCTTTGATGCTCGCAGTGCCGGCGACATCCTCGTACACCTGCATGATCCGACCCAAGGGGAGTTTTTGGGTGGACTCATCAAAATCCGCTGCGCTCGCCAACATGGGCAAGCTCAACAGCAACATCAGCAAATAGCGCATAAAGCCCCAGCATGGCCTGTCCGGTGCGTCAGGAAGCCCCCCATTTCCTTTTGAGCAGACGTCGAGCCGGTACAACCTGTTATTGGTTTGGATCCACTCTAGCATAGCCGTTGGTGGCGATTGAACACCATTGAAATTTTTAGTTTAAAGGCTCTAGCACGGGCTTTTCAGGGGCCCACGACAGTCAAGATCTGAAGATCTGGTCAGATTATGAGGATCATTCATAACCAACCGCCGCGGCCACGAGACCACGCGGCTGGCAGCAAGTCCTGGCGTGCTGCCAGGCGCACCGAAAAAACTTGTTTGGTGGTAAGCTCGCGCACCATGAATATCTACAGCTCTCGCCCCGTTGTCCTCTGTCTCTCCGGCCACGACCCAAGTGGTGGCGCCGGCTTGCAGGCAGATATCGAAGCCCTGCTGGCTCAGGGTTGTCATGCGGCCCCGGCCGTCACTGCCCTGACCGTGCAAGACACCGTCAATGTCAGTGATTTCCGCGTCCTCGATCGTGAGTGGGTACTGGCCCAGGCCAATGCCGTCCTCAACGACTCGCAGGTTGCGGCGGTCAAGTTGGGCATGCTCGGCTCACTGGAAATGGTCGACACGGTGGTCGAACTGCTCCAGGCGCATCCGCACCTGCCCGTGGTCTGCGACCCGGTGCTGCGCGCTGGCGGTGGCGGACGCCTGGGCAAGGACGAAGTCGGCTACGCCATGCGCGAGCGCCTGCTGCCACTGGCGATTATCGCCACCCCCAACCTTCCTGAAGCCCGGATCCTGGCTGAACTGCCAGACGGCAGCGCCGACCAGTGCGCAGAAAAACTCCTCCCTTTCGTCAAACACTTGCTGATTACCGGCGGGCATGGCGACGAACATCAAGTACACAATCGCCTCTACAGCCGCGACGGTCACCGCGAAACCTTTACCTGCCAGCGCCTGCCCGGCAGCTACCACGGATCCGGATGCACCCTGGCCAGTGCGCTGGCCGGTCGCCTGGCCCAGGGTGAACACCTCGCCAGCGCGGTGAAGTCAGCACTGGACTACACCTGGCGCACCCTGCGTGACGCCGAACAACTGGGCAAAGGCCAGTTTGTTCCGCGTCGCCTGCCGCTGGATTTTTGCTCGTAACGCCATGAGGCTTGCCCGATGAAATTACGTGGTCTGTACGCCATTACCGACAGTCAGTTACTGGCCGGCAAGTTCCTGCCCTATGTGCAAGCAGCACTGGAGGGTGGCGTGACCTTGCTGCAGTACCGCGATAAAAGCAGCGACGAGGCGCGCCGCTTGCGCGAAGCCCAAGCCCTGCGCGACCTGTGCGAGCGCTACAAGACCCAGTTGATCATCAACGACGACGCCGAACTGGCCGCGCGCCTGGGCGTCGGCGTTCACCTGGGGCAAACCGATGGCCCACTGACCCCGGCCCGAGCACTGCTGGGCCGCCAGTCGATCATTGGCTCGACCTGTCACGCGCAGATCGAGCTGGCTGAACAAGCGGCCAAGGAAGGCGCCAACTATGTCGCCTTCGGCCGCTTCTTCAACTCCAACACCAAACCCGGCGCACCGACCTGCAGCCTCGAGCTGCTCGACCAGGCCCGCGCCCGGTTGCACCTGCCGATCTGTGCGATCGGTGGTATTACCCTGGACAACGCCGCCCCGCTGGTGGCCCATGGGGTCGACTTGCTGGCCGTGGTCCATGGCCTGTTCGGCGCCGACAGCACGAGCGAAGTGACCCGCCGCGCGCGCGCCTTCAACGCATTGTTCACTTCCTGAATTTTTGAGAGCCCTACCATGTCTCGTTCCGAAACCCTGTTTGCCAATGCCCAGAAACACATTCCCGGCGGCGTGAACTCCCCCGTACGTGCATTCAAGAGCGTGGGCGGCACTCCGCTGTTCTTCAAGCACGCCGAAGGCGCCTACGTGACGGACGAAGACGACAAGCGTTATGTCGACTACGTGGGCTCCTGGGGCCCGATGATTCTCGGCCACAGCCACCCCGACGTGCTGGACGCGGTGCGCAAGCAGCTGGAGCACGGCCTGTCCTACGGCGCCCCGACGGCGATGGAAACCGAAATGGCCGACCTGGTCTGCTCGATCGTGCCGTCCATGGAAATGGTGCGCATGGTCAGCTCCGGCACTGAAGCGACCATGAGCGCGATTCGCCTGGCCCGTGGTTTCACCGGCCGTGACAGCATCATCAAGTTCGAAGGCTGCTACCACGGCCACTCCGACAGCCTGCTGGTCAAGGCCGGCTCGGGCCTGCTGACCCAAGGTGTGCCGAGCTCCGCCGGGGTGCCCGCCGACTTTGCCAAGCACACCCTGACACTGCCGTTCAACGACATCGATGCCGTGGCCAAGATGCTCGGCGAAGTCGGTCAGGAAGTGGCGTGCATCATCGTCGAGCCGGTTGCGGGCAACATGAACTGCGTACCGCCGGCGCCCGGCTTCCTCGAAGGCCTGCGCAGCCTGTGCGACCAGCACGGCGTGGTGCTGATTTTCGACGAAGTGATGACCGGTTTTCGCGTGGCATTGGGCGGCGCCCAGGCGTACTACGGCGTGACTCCAGACCTCAGCACTTTCGGCAAGATCATCGGCGGCGGCATGCCGGTGGGTTGCTTCGGCGGCAAGCGCGAAATCATGTCGCACATTGCCCCGCTGGGCCCGGTCTACCAGGCTGGCACCCTGTCGGGTAACCCGCTGGCTATGGCGGCCGGCCTGACCACCCTGCGCCTGATCAGCCGCCCAGGCTTCCACGCCGAACTCAGTGACTACACCAGCCGCCTGCTCGATGGCCTGCAACAGCGTGCCGATGCGGCGGGCATTCCGTTCGTCACGACCCAGGCAGGTGGCATGTTCGGCCTGTACTTCAGTGGCGCCGACGACATCGTGACCTTTGACGACGTCATGGCCAGCGATGCCAACCTGTTCAAGCGTTTCTTCCACCTGATGCTCGAAGGCGGCGTGTACCTGGCGCCAAGCGCCTTCGAAGCCGGCTTCACCTCGATCGCCCACGGCGACGCCGAGTTGCAGCTGACCCTGGACGCAGCCGAGCGTGCATTTGCCGCGCTGAAGTAAGCCAAAACCGCTGACGTCGGCCTGGGTCGACGTCAGCTTTATCCTACATTGCTGTCTTTTTGCTGCTACGACTATCCAAGTTCCCGCTAAAAGCGGTAGATATAGTTCCCGCGCGGCAGAAAAACGAGTAAAGACTTTGTAAGGATGGTCCTGCTTATTTCATAATGCGCGCTTATTGGATCCCTCGATGGGTCCGCGCGCCCTTCAGAGGTAAGTCGATTCCCATGAACCGCACCGGCCGCACCCTTGCATTGGGCTGCCTGTTGCTCCTTCAGCCGCTGCTCGCGCACGCACAAGCAGGCGGCAACTCGTTGTTGATCCCGGCAATGGGTCGTTGCACCCTCAATACCCAGCCTGAAGACCTGAAGGAGGCCCTTGAAGCCTGCCAGAAAGCGTCGGACGCCGGGGATGCGGAAGCGCAATACGAGTTGGGCGAGTTCTACTACGACGGTAAAAATGCACCGCGCGACCTCAATCAAGCCCTGAGCTACTTCGAAAAGGCCTCCCTGCAAGGCCACGCCCAGGCGCAATTCAAGCTCGGCACCATGTTCTTCCACGGCGAAGGCGTGCCCGCCAACAACGTCCAGGCGTACATCGTGCTGAAAATGGCTGCGGTCAACGGCGCCGAAGATGCGCTGGACACTGCCGACGAAGTCGCCGAGCACATGCAACGCGATGAACTGGAAGTCGCCACCCAGGTGCTGGGGCAGATTTTCCGCAAGTACCTGATGGAACTGCAAAACGCCGATGGGCGTACGCCGTTTTCGCCACTGCCGTAAGCCTTCACAGACCTGCCTGGCCCCATCGCGAGCAGGCTCGCGATGAAGACGACGCGGTATTAAGGCTTACTTCTCAGGCATTGGCATCGGAAACGGCATGACATTGCCGACCGCGCCACGGGCTTCGCTGATTTTTGGCGTGCCCAGGCGCTCGACCTCGTCGATGCGCACAATCGAATGCATCGGCACAAAACTGCGCACCACGCCTTCGAACTGCGCCTTGAGCTTCTCTTCGCTCGGATCGACGACCACTTGCGTGCGCTCGCCAAAGACGAACTCTTCCACTTCCAGGAAGCCCCACAGATCACTTTGATAGATCTGCTTGGCGTACATTTCGAACACCTGGCCCTGGTTGAGGAAAATCACCTTGTAGATTGGAGCTTCACGTTTGGTCATGGTGGGCGGGTAACACATCGAGGGATAAAAATGAGGGCGCGAACTATAGCATAGCCGCTGGACGCACGACGGTAGGAACCTGAGGACTTGTTCCCTATAATGCGCGGTTCTTTGAATCACGTGATGAACCCGTCCATGGCCAAGAAGCTTTACATCGAAACCCACGGTTGCCAGATGAACGAGTACGACAGCTCGCGCATGGTTGATCTGCTGGGTGAACACCAGGCCCTGGAAGTGACCGCCCGCGCCGAAGACGCAGACGTGATTCTGCTCAACACCTGCTCGATCCGCGAACGTGCCCAGGACCGGGTGTACTCCCAGTTGGGCCGCTGGCGTGAGCTGAAGCTGGCCAACCCGGAGATGGTGATCGCCGTCGGCGGCTGCGTGGCCAGCCAGGAAGGCGCCGCCATCCGCGACCGCGCCCCCTATGTCGACGTGGTTTTCGGCCCGCAGACCCTGCACCGCCTACCGGAAATGATCGACGCCGCGCGGATCACCAAACTGCCGCAGGTCGACGTCTCGTTCCCGGAAATCGAAAAATTCGATCACCTGCCCGAACCGCGCATCGACGGCCCGAGCGCCTATGTCTCGGTGATGGAAGGCTGCAGCAAGTACTGCACCTTCTGCGTGGTGCCCTACACCCGTGGCGAAGAAGTCAGCCGGCCGTTCGATGACGTGATCGCCGAGATCATTCACCTGGCCGAGAATGGCGTGCGTGAAGTGACCCTGCTGGGGCAGAACGTCAACGGTTACCGCGGCACCACCCACGACGGGCGCCTGGCTGACCTGGCCGAGCTGATCCGGGTGGTGGCGGCGGTCGACGGCATCGACCGTATCCGCTACACCACGTCCCACCCGCTGGAGTTTTCCGATAGCCTGATCCAGGCCCACGCCGACGTGCCGGAGCTGGTCAAGCACCTGCACTTGCCGGTGCAATCGGGTTCGGACCGAATCCTCTCGGCCATGAAGCGCAACCACACCGCACTTGAGTACAAGTCCAAGCTGCGCAAATTGCGCGCCGCCGTGCCGGGCATCTGCATCAGCTCGGACTTCATCGTCGGCTTCCCGGGTGAAACCGAGAAAGACTTCGAACAGACCATGAAGCTGATCGAAGACGTTGGCTTCGACTTCTCCTACTCGTTCGTCTACAGCCAGCGCCCGGGCACCCCGGCCGCCGACCTCGCCGACGACACGCCGGAAGAACTGAAAAAACAGCGCCTGAACGCCCTGCAGCATCGCCTCAATCAGCAAGGCTTCGAAATCAGCCGACAAATGGTCGGCTCGATCCAGCGGATCCTGGTCACCGACTACTCGAAAAAAGACCCTGGCGAACTGCAGGGGCGCACCGAGAACAACCGCATCGTCAACTTCCGCTGCGACACACCGACCCTCATCGGCCAGTTCGCCGACGTGCACATCGACGCCGCACAGCCACACTCGCTGCGGGGTTCGCTGATCCAATAACACCGCCGATCACTGTAGGAGCCGAGCTTGCTCGCGATTGCGATCTGACATTCAGCAAATGTGTCGTCTGTCACGCCGCCATCGCGAGCAAGCTCGCTCCCACAGGGACTGCGTACGACGTTGGTTATTTAAGAGCTTTCGCACCCAGGCCACTGGCGTTATCCTTGATTTCATCTTAATTGCCCAAGGGCGGCTGAAAACAACCTTGAACGCACCCATAGAACCGCATCGTTTTATCCTCGAGCCCTTTGAGGCTCACCGCTTCGCCAATCTGTGCGGGCAATTCGACGAGCATTTGCGCTTGATCGAACAGCGCCTGGCGATCGTGATCCGCAACCGCGGCAATCAGTTCGAACTGATCGGCGAGCTCAAGCACACCACCTGGGCGGAAAACCTGCTGCGCCGTCTCTACCGCGAAACCAAGGGTAGCGAGCTGTCGCCGGACATGGTTCACCTGTTCCTGCAGGAATCGGCCGTCGAAGAGCTGGACAACCACGCCCCCGCCGAACCCGCCGTAGCCTTGCGCACCAAAAAAGGCATGATTCGCCCTCGCGGCTTGAATCAGCAGCGCTACGTGAAGGAAATCCTCGCTAACGACATCAACTTCGGGATCGGCCCGGCCGGTACCGGCAAGACCTACCTGGCTGTCGCCTGCGCGGTAGATGCCCTGGAGCGCGAGCAGATTCGCCGCATCCTGCTGGTGCGCCCGGCGGTCGAAGCGGGCGAGAAACTCGGCTTCCTGCCGGGCGACCTGTCGCAGAAGATCGACCCTTACCTGCGCCCCCTGTACGACGCCCTGTATGAAATGCTCGGTTTCGAATACGTGGCCAAGCTGATCGAACGCCAGGTAATCGAGGTTGCGCCGCTGGCCTACATGCGCGGACGTACGCTGAACAACAGCTTCATCATCCTCGACGAAAGCCAGAACACCACCGTGGAACAGATGAAAATGTTCCTGACCCGGATCGGCTTTGGCTCCACGGCGGTCATCACCGGCGACATCACCCAGGTCGATCTGCCCAAGGGCACCAAGTCCGGACTCAACCACGTGATTGAAGTGCTCGAGGACGTACCGGGTATCAGCTTTACTCACTTCAAGCCCAAAGACGTGGTGCGCCACCCGCTGGTGCAGCGCATAGTCGAAGCCTACGAGCGCTTCGAAAATCGCGCTGTACCCGACGCCCCGAAGGACAACCGCCGCGATGCTTGAGCTTGACCTGCAGCTTGCCAGCCAGGGCAATGCCCCCAGCGAAGCCCAATTCCGTCAATGGTGCGAGCTGGCCCTGCGCCAGCGCACGGCCGACTCGGAAATGACCATTCGCCTGGTCGACGAAGCCGAAGGCCGTGAGCTCAATCACACCTGGCGTCAGAAAGATTACGCAACCAACGTCCTGTCGTTCCCGGCCGACGTGCCCGACGAGTTTCTCGACATCCCACTGCTGGGCGATCTGGTGATCTGCGTGGCCGTGGTCGAGCGTGAAGCCGCCGAGCAAGGCAAGGCGCTGGACGCCCACTGGGCCCACCTGGTGATTCACGGCTGCTTGCATCTGCTTGGTTACGACCATATAGATGACGAGGAAGCCGAGGAAATGGAAGCACTGGAACGAACGTTGCTTGCTGAACTGGGTCATCCGGACCCTTATGCAGACGACGAAAACGAACTATCCCCTACTGTTACAACAAAGGATTCAGAGTAATCGCTATGAGCGAAGATCGATCGAGCAACGGGCAGAAGTCATGGCTGGGTAAGCTCACCCAGGCTTTTGCCCACGAGCCGAAGAACCGTCAGGAGCTCCTGGAGCTGCTGCGCGATGCCCATCAGAACAAGTTGCTGGACAGCGAAGCGCTGGCCATCGTCGAAGGCGCCATCCAGGTGGCTGACCTGCAAGTACGCGACATCATGGTGCCGCGCTCGCAGATGGTCAGCATCAAGGCGACCCAGACTCCCCGTGAGTTCCTGCCAGCCGTGGTCGACTCGGCTCACTCGCGCTATCCGGTAATCGGCGAAAGCCACGATGACGTGATGGGCGTGTTGCTGGCCAAGGACTTGCTGCCGTTGATCCTCAAGGAAAATGGCGACAGCTTCAACATCAAGGACCTGCTGCGCCCGGCCACCTTCGTACCGGAGTCCAAGCGCCTGAACGTGTTGCTGCGCGAGTTTCGCGCCAACCATAACCACATGGCCATCGTCATCGACGAGTACGGCGGAGTGGCAGGCCTGGTGACCATCGAAGACGTGCTGGAACAGATCGTCGGCGACATCGAAGACGAGCACGATGTCGAAGAAGACAGCTACATCAAGCCTCTGCCCAGCGGCGACTTCCTGATCAAAGCCCTGACGCCGATCGAGAACTTCAACGAGTTCTTCGACAGCGAATTCTCCGACGACGAATTCGACACCGTGGGCGGCCTGGTGATGAGCGCGTTCGGGCATCTGCCAAAACGTAACGAAATCACGGAAATCGGCGCCTATCGCTTCCGCATCCTCAATGCCGATAGCCGTCGTATCCACTTGCTGCGCCTGACACCTATCGCCCGGTAACCCCTAAGGATCGAAATGCGCTGGATAACCCGCCCCGGCTGGCCCGGTAACCTGCTGGCCGTGGCGGCCGGTGCAATCACCACCCTGGCGCTGGCGCCGTTCGATATCTGGCCGCTGGCGCTGCTGGCGGCCGGGTTGTTCTACGCCGGCCTGCGCCAACTTAGCCCGCGCCAGGCACTGGGACGCGGCTGGTGCTTCGGTTTCGGCCTGTTCGGCGCCGGTACCAGCTGGATCTACTACAGCATTCACCACTTCGGCGGCGCGTCGATGCTGCTTGCCGGGTTCCTGATGCTGCTGTTCACCGCAGCGATCGCCTGGTTCTTCGCCCTGCCCGCCTGGGTCTGGGCGCGCTGGCTGCGCCGTAACGAAGCGCCGCTGGCCGATGCCCTGGCCTTTGCCGCCTTGTGGGTTGCCCAGGAAGCCTTCCGTGGCTGGTTCCTGACCGGCTTCCCCTGGCTCTATTCCGGCTACAGCCAGCTCGACGGCCCGCTCTCGGGCCTGGCGCCAGTGGGTGGGATGTGGCTGGTGTCGTTCGCCATCGCCCTGACCGCGGCACTGCTGTGCAACGCGCCTCGCCTGCTGCGCAACCGCCGCCCAGCCTTCATCGCCGCCGGCGTGGTGCTGCTGGTCGGCCCATGGGCAGCAGGTATCGCGCTCAAGGGCCACGCCTGGACCAGCCCGTCCGGCGAGCCGCTGAGCGTGGCGGCCATTCAGGGCAACGTCGAACAAAGCATGAAGTGGGACCCGGCGCAGCTCAACTCGCAGCTGGCGCTGTACCGCGACATGAGCCTGAGCTCCAAGCGCGTCGACCTGCTGATCTGGCCGGAAACCGCGGTGCCGGTACTCAAGGAGTCCGCCGAGGGCTACCTGAACATGATGGGTACCTTCGCTGCCGAGCGGGATTCGGCGCTGATTACCGGCGTACCGATCCGCCAGGTGGTGCACCAGGAAAAACGCTTCTACAACGGCATTACCGTGGTCGGCGAAGGCGACGGCACCTACCTCAAGCAAAAGCTGGTGCCGTTTGGTGAATATGTGCCCTTGCAGGACGTGCTGCGCGGCCTGATCGCCTTCTTCGACCTGCCGATGTCGGACTTCGCCCGTGGCCCGTCCGACCAGCCGATGCTTCAGGCCAAGGGCTATCAGATCGCCCCGTTCATCTGCTACGAAGTGGTCTACCCGGAGTTTGCCGCGAGCCTGTCAGCGCGCAGTGACCTGCTGCTGACGATCAGCAACGACACCTGGTTCGGCACCTCCATCGGCCCGCTGCAACACCTGCAGATGGCGCAGATGCGCGCACTGGAAGCCGGGCGCTGGATGATTCGGGCAACCAACAATGGCGTCACCGGGCTGATCGACCCATTCGGCAAGATCACCGTGCAGATCCCGCAGTTCGAACGCGGCATCCTCTACGGCGAAGTGGTGCCGATGCACAACCTGACACCGTACCTGCAATGGCGCTCGTGGCCGCTGATCGTTCTCTGCCTGCTGCTGTTTGGCTGGGCACTGCTGGCCAGCCGGATGGCCAAGACCGTCTAGAACACCCCACCCCCTGCAGGCGCAGGCTGGTCAGCGCCTGCAGGGGTGCATCGGGCTATCGGTAGAACAGCGTATACCCCGCCTGCCCCACCGCCTCATTCAACAACTGCCCGGAGCGCCAGATCGACTTGAAGGTCGGCAGCCAGCCGCCCAATGGCTCGGCGTTGGCGGTAGCGGTGCCCAAAAAGCCTACCGGGGCCGGTACCACGCTCAATCCCGCGGCCTCAAAACTCCAGACACTGCGCGGCATGTGCCACGCCTGGGTCACCAGCACCACGCGTTTCAAACCCAATGGCTGCAGCAGTTCGGCGGTGAACTGGGCGTTCTCCCAGGTCGTGCGGCTGCGCCCTTCCTGCCAGCGCACCGTGACCCCAAAATCCTCCTGCAGCGAATCCGCCATCAGCTTGGCTTCAGTCGGTGGCGTACCGTAATGCAGGCCGCCACTGGTCAGCACTGGCAAGCCCGAGGCCTTGGCCAGGCGAGCCGCATAGCGCTCACGCTCCAGTGCCACGCCCGTCGGCTGGTCAGAACCCCAGGCTGGATCGCCCCGCTCACGGCCCGCCCCCAGCACCACGATCACGTCCGCGCGCTCGGCCAGGCTCGCCCACTCACCGCGCGCCAGCGCCGGTTCCCGCTCAAGGGCCGTGGCGCCCCATTGCACCACCACCGGCAGGCTCATCAGCCAGAAACCACCGGCACCCAGGACAAAACAAAAGGTTGCCAGGCGCGGCCGGGAACGGCGAAACCACCAGGCAAGAACCAGCAACAGCAAAAGAAGGCCGGGGGGCATGAGCAGTTGTTTGACGAAGTAACGAAAGGGCATCGAGCATCTCCGAAAGATGCCCGAAGCCTAAGTGGGTTGAAGTAAAGCGACAACCAAGGTGACGGACCTTTTCATCAAAAAACCATCACCGGCGACTTCCTGTGCCCGCTCGGGGCGATAAACATGTACCTGATCACTTACTTGACCTGCAGGGACCGGACCTTTACCGCGTCGCTGCCAGGTGCCTTGTCTTTCAACCAGATGACTTTGGCCGAACGAGGGGCATCGTTGTGCATCACTGCTGCTGACAAGATTCCATGCGCCTCGCGTTCACTACGGTCCAGATAAGCCTTGATCAGATCGAACTCTGCGGGGCTCAACCCGCGAAGTTCCAGTTCCAGCGGACGCTCATCACGCAACCGCCCGGCGGTCTTTACTGCGTCCAGGGCCACCCCCAGACGATCTATCAGTTTTTCGTACAACTCGGGTTGCGTAACTTTTGTTTGCGACTCAACCATCCCTCACCTCATTGAAGATAAGACCTACTCCCCAACTAGAGCTTAGCTTCGTCGCACAAACCGGCGGTGCGCCGCGACCAACGGCCCCGACTGTGGGTAACGCTGCGCAATCAGGGTTTCCCTAGGCCGAGTACGGTCATGTATGCTACGGCGCTTCCTGTAACTCCACTTCCAGCTCGGCTGGGCATCGAAAACGCCTCATTTGGCGCAATCCGGGTCCAGCGTTGCATTGAAGAGGATTAGGCCACCCCTATTCAGTTCAAAAGTAGCCATGCACGAACAATATCAGCCCCGTGAAATAGAAGCCGCCGCCCAATCATTCTGGGACGAGCAAAAGTCCTTTGAAGTCAGTGAACAGCCAGGCAAGGAGACTTTCTATTGCCTATCGATGTTCCCTTACCCCAGCGGCAAGCTACACATGGGGCACGTGCGCAACTACACCATCGGCGACGTGATCTCCCGCTACCAGCGCATGCTCGGCAAAAACGTCCTGCAACCCATGGGTTGGGACGCCTTCGGCATGCCGGCGGAAAACGCCGCGATGAAGAACAACGTGGCGCCCGCCAAGTGGACCTACGAAAACATCGCCTACATGAAGACCCAGCTGCGCAGCCTGGGCCTGGCGGTGGACTGGTCCCGCGAAGTGACCACCTGCAAGCCCGATTACTACCGCTGGGAACAATGGCTGTTCACTCGCCTGTTCGAAAAAGGCGTGATCTACCGCAAGAACGGCACCGTGAACTGGGACCCGATCGACCAGACCGTCCTGGCCAACGAACAGGTGATCGACGGTCGCGGCTGGCGTTCCGGCGCGCTGATCGAAAAGCGCGAAATCCCGATGTACTACTTCAAGATCACCGCCTACGCGGATGAGCTGCTGGAGAGCCTCGACGAACTGACTGGCTGGCCGGAACAGGTCAAGACCATGCAGCGCAACTGGATCGGCAAATCCCGCGGCATGGAAGTGCAGTTCCCGTACAACGTCGATTCGATCGGCGAAGAAGGCACCCTTAAAGTCTTCACCACCCGTCCGGACACTTTGATGGGAGCGACTTACGTCGCCGTGGCCGCCGAGCACCACCTGGCTTCGCTGGCTGCAAAAAACAATCCTGAGCTGCAAGCGTTCATCGCTGAATGCAAGGGCGGCAGCGTCGCTGAAGCCGACGTCGCCACTCAAGAGAAAAAAGGCCTGCCGACCGGCCTGTTCGTCGAGCACCCACTGACCGGTGAAAAACTGCCGGTGTGGGTCGCCAACTATGTGCTGATGCACTACGGCGATGGCGCTGTAATGGCCGTGCCGGCCCACGACGAACGCGATTTCGAATTCGCCCACAAGTACAACCTGCCAGTGAAATCGGTGGTGCGTACCAGCTCCGGTGACACCAACCCGGCCCCATGGCAAGACGCCTACGGCGAGCACGGCACGCTGATCAACTCCGGCGAATTTGACGGTCTCGACTTCGTCGGCGCCTTCGACGCCATGGAAGTGGCCCTGATCAAGAAAGAGCTGGGCGCCTCGCGCACCCAGTTCCGCCTGCGCGACTGGGGCATCAGCCGCCAGCGCTACTGGGGCTGCCCGATCCCGATCATCCACTGTGAAACCTGCGGTGACGTGCCCGTGCCGGAAGATCAACTGCCGGTCGTACTGCCCGAAGACGTGGTGCCGGACGGCGCCGGTTCGCCATTGGCGCGCATGCCTGAGTTCTACGAGTGCAGTTGCCCGAAATGCGGCGCACCGGCCAAGCGCGAAACCGACACCATGGACACCTTCGTCGAGTCGTCGTGGTACTACGCCCGCTACGCCTCGCCGCACTTTGAAGGTGGCCTGGTAGAAAAATCCGCGGCCGACCACTGGTTGCCTGTCGACCAGTACATCGGCGGTATCGAACACGCCATTCTGCACCTGCTGTATGCGCGCTTCTTCCACAAGCTGATGCGCGACGAAGGCCTGGTGAGCTCCAACGAGCCGTTCAAGAACCTGCTGACCCAGGGCATGGTGATTGCCGAGACCTACTACCGTCGCGAAGCCAACGGCGCCTACACCTGGTTCAACCCGGCGGACGTCGAGCTGGAGCGCGACAGCAAGGCCAAAGTGATCAGCGCCAAGCTGATCGCCGACGGCCTGCCGGTGGAAATCGGCGGCACCGAGAAGATGGCCAAGTCGAAGAACAACGGCGTTGACCCACAGTCGATGATTGACCAGTTCGGCGCAGACACCTGCCGCCTGTTCATGATGTTCGCCTCGCCACCTGACATGAGCGCGGAATGGTCCGACTCCGGCGTCGAAGGCTCGCACCGCTTCCTCAAGCGCGTCTGGCGCCTGGCGCAAGCGCACATCACCCAGGGCCTGCCGGGCAAGGTGGACGTCGCCGGTCTGAACGACGAACAGAAAGCCATTCGCCGCTCGATCCACCTGGCCATCAAGCAGGCCAGCCACGACGTCGGCCAGAACCACAAATTCAACACCGCCATCGCCCAGGTGATGACGCTGATGAACGTGCTGGAAAAAGCCCCGCAAGGCACCGCACAAGATCGCGCCCTGGTTCAAGAAGGCCTGGAAACCGTGACCTTGCTGCTGGCTCCGATCACCCCGCACATCAGCCACGAGCTGTGGCATCAACTGGGCCACGCTGACGCAGTGATCGACGCCAGCTGGCCAGTGCAGGATGACAGTGCCCTGGTCCAGGACAGCCTAACCCTGGTTATCCAGGTCAACGGCAAACTGCGCGGCCAGATCGAAATGCCCGCCAGCGCCACCCGCGAAGAGGTCGAAGCGGCGGCGCGCGCCAACGAAAACGTACTGCGTTTCGTCGACGGCCTGACCATTCGTAAAGTGATCGTGGTACCCGGGAAACTGGTCAACATCGTCGCCAGCTAATTGGAGCAGGTGCCAGGCCCGGCCTGGCACCGAACAAAACCTTTCGGGCGCCATAGCGGCCCACATGGTTTCAAGGGGAGCAACAAGATGATCAAACGCAATCTGCTGGTGATGGGCCTCGCGGTCCTGCTGAGCGCCTGCGGTTTCCAGCTGCGCGGTACCGGTACGACCGAACTGGCAATCAAGGAGCTCGACCTGAGCGCACGTAACGCCTATGGCGAAACCGTGGTCATGATGCGTCAGGTATTGCAAAGCAGCGGCGTCAACGTAGTGGCCGGCGCACCGTACAAACTGGTGTTCACCGACGAACAGACCACCCAGCGCAGCCTGAGCTACTCCGGTGCCGGGCGGACCGCCGAGAACGAGCTGACCACGGTGCTGAACTACCAGATCGTTGGCCAGAACAACCTGTCGCTGATCAGCGACAGGCTGCAGGTGCAGAAGGTTGTCATGCACGATGGCAGCAACATCACCGGCTCCGTTCAGGAAGAAGACGAAGCGCGTAAGGAAATCCGTCGCGACCTGGTGCAGCGCATGATGCTGCGCCTGCAACAACTGACCCCAGCCCAGCTGGATCAACTGCAGCAAACCGCTGACGCCCGCGCCAAGGCCGAAGCCGATGCGCTGGAAGCGGCACAGAAGGCTGAAGCGAACACCCCGCGTCAGTCGCCGCTGCAAGTCCCTGCCGAGTAAGTCTTACGGGGCGCCTGTGCGCCCCGTTTGCCCCGCCCTATGAAACTTGCCCCCGCCCAACTCGCCAAACACCTGCAAGGCACCCTCGCGCCGGTCTACATCATCAGCGGCGATGACCCGTTGCTCTGCCAGGAAGCCGCCGACGCGATTCGCGCTGCTGCCCGCCAGCAAGGTTTTGATGAGCGCCAGGTCTTCAGCGCCGATGCCAGCTTTGACTGGGGCACGTTGCTGCAAGCCGGGGCCAGCATGTCGTTGTTTGCCGAAAAACGCCTGCTGGAACTGCGTTTGCCGTCCGGCAAGCCGGGGGACAAGGGTGCCGCGGCCCTGATGGAGTACTGCGCTCGTCCGGCCGAAGATACCTTGCTGCTGATCAGCCTGCCCAAGCTCGACGGCAGTGCGCAGAAAACCAAATGGGGCAAGGCCCTGGTCGAAGGCCCGCAGACTCAGTTCGTGCAGATCTGGCCGGTGGACGCCAACCAGTTACCGCAGTGGATTCGCCAACGCCTGTCCCAGGCCGGGCTCAGCGCCAGCCAGGATGCCGTGGAGCTGATTGCTGCTCGCGTCGAAGGCAACCTGCTGGCGGCCGCCCAGGAGATCGAAAAGCTCAAGTTGATGGCTGAGGGCGGGCAGATCACGGTCGAGACAGTGCAAGCGGCCGTGGCCGATAGCGCGCGCTTCGATGTGTTCGGGCTCACCGACGCGATTCTCAACGGTGAAGCCGCCCACGCCCTGCGAATGCTCGAAGGCTTGCGTGGCGAGGGCGTGGAGCCGCCGGTGATTCTCTGGGCCCTGGCCCGTGAACTGCGTTTGCTGGCCAACCTGTCGCTGCAATACAGCCAGGGCGTGCCGCTGGACAAAGCCTTCAGCCAGGCCCGACCACCGGTCTGGGACAAGCGCAAACCGCTGATGAGCAAGGCCCTGCAACGCTACTCGGCACCGCGCTGGGCGCAACTGCTGCTCGAAGCGCAACGCATCGACGCGCAGATCAAGGGCCAGGCCGCCGGCTCACCGTGGATGAGCCTCAGCCGCCTGTCGTTGCTGATGGCCGGCCAGCGCCTGAACTTGCCTGCCGAGTAAGGCCCTGCTTGCAATCACGCGCGAAAGGTCCTACATATTGTAGGGACTAGACAGATCCCTCACTTCAGCCGATGATTCGCCTCGTCCCCCCCCACCCTTGGAGTCAATCGCCCATGAGCAGAAAACAGCGGCCCAACAAGGCCAAATCCATCGTCGCCCAGCCATTGTTCCGCAGCCGCCAGGAACAACCGGCCAAGGGCAAAGGCAGCTACCGCCGCGAAGCCTTCCAGTCTAAAAGCTGGGAGGCTTCTTACTTTCTGGCCGCGTGAAGCGCAGCACCCCCTCGACATGTTAAGGTCGGCACCTGATTCGTATTCTCTGGACCTGTGCATGCCCTTTAGTATTTCCCGTCGTTGGCACCTGCGCCAACTGATCGCTGCCACAAGCCTCGTTCTGCTTGTCGCCTGCGCGGAAAAACCAACCGCCGCCGACGCCCAACCGCTTCAGACCGTTCCTGTCCCGACCGCACCGGCCGTTGTCGCGCCCGTGGTGCCGACCGGCGACAACCTCGAGATCCAGCCGACCCAGACATTCGAGCAATGGCAGGCCAGCTTCCGCAAGGACGCGCTCGCCGCCGGTGTCAGCCCGAGCCTGTTCGACCGCGCCTTTGCCGGTGTCACGCCGGACATGAGCGTGATCCGCGCCGACCGCAGCCAGCCAGAGTTTTCCCGCCCGGTGTGGGAATACCTCGACGGCGCGCTGTCAGCCCTGCGCGTGCGCCGCGGCCAGGCGCTGCTGGAGCAATACGCCGACACTCTGGGCGCGATCGAACAGCGCTACGGCGTCGACCGCCAGGCACTGGTTTCCGTCTGGGGCATGGAAAGCAACTTCGGCAGCTTCCAGGGCGACAAGTCGGTGATCCGTTCGCTCGCGACCCTGGCCTACGAAGGCCGGCGCCCGGGTTTTGCCCACGCGCAATTGCTGGCCGCGCTGCAGATTCTGCAACAGGGTGATATCGCTCCCGAGAAGATGCTCGGCTCCTGGGCTGGAGCCATGGGCCAGACTCAGTTCATCCCGACCACCTATAACACCCACGCCGTGGACTTCGATGGTGACGGTCGCCGCGACATCTGGGGCAGCCCGGCCGATGCGCTGGCGTCCACCGCCCACTACCTGCAAAGCTCCGGCTGGCAGAAAGGCCAGCCGTGGGGCTTTGAAGTCGAGGTACCGAGCAGCTTCAACTACTCCCTGGCCGACGGTGCGATTCGCAAAACCGTCGCCGAATGGACACAACTGGGCGTCAAGCTGCCCAACGGCGCCAGCGTGCCAGCCGGCTCCGAACAACTGTCCGCCGCCCTGCTGCTGCCAGCCGGTTACCGTGGCCCGGCGTTCCTGATCCTCGATAACTTCCGCGCAGTGCTCAAGTACAACAACTCGTCGTCCTACGCTCTGGCCGTCAACCTGTTGTCCCAGCGCTTCAGCGGTGGCGGCCGGATCAACGGCCAATGGCCCAAGGATGACCTGCCGCTGAGCCGTTCCGAGCGCATTGAATTGCAGAACCTGCTGAGCACCCACAACTACGACGCAGGCAACCCCGACGGCATCATCGGCGCCAATACCCGCAAGGCCATTCGCGCAGCACAACAGTCATTCGGCTGGCCGGCGGACGGCTACCCGACGCACAAACTGCTGGACGCCCTGCGCAGCCGTTGAACCCATCGCGGGCAAGCTCGCACCCACACAGGTCTGTGTGGGTGCTTGCAACATCTGCAAGCGTCCAGCATCAATTGTGAGCCTGGTCGGTCTCTAGCGCCTGAGCACCACATCCTGCTCCAGCACCAGGCTCTTGCCCCCCGCATCCAGCGTCACCAATGCGCCCATCGGCAAGCTCAGGTTCGGGTCGCAATGGCCACTGCGCCAACCGGCCAGCACCGGGATGGCGAACGGCGCGAAGGTCTGCTTGAGCAGGCGCGCCAGGGCATCGCGCTCAACCCCCGCCACATCCCCCACCAGCACCCCGCGCAAACGGCTGAGTTTGCCGGCAAGACGCAGGTGCGTCAGCAAGCGATCGATGCGATACAGCGGCTCGTTGATGTCTTCGATGAACAGAATGATCCCGTCGGCGTCGATTTCGAACGGCGTGCCCATGGTGGCCGCAATCATCGAAAGGTTACCGCCCAGCAGTCGCCCCTGGGCGATGCCTGGTTCGAGGGTGGTCAATGGGTAGGCCACCGGGTGCGCCAGCCGACTGCCGGCCGTCAGCTGCCCTCTGAGCAGGCTGAACAACGACGCCTCGGTCGGCGCCTGCTTGCCCCCCAGCAGGTCGGCATTGAGCATCGGCCCGTGAAAGGTGACAAACCCCGCATAGCGGCTGATCGCCAGGTGCAAGGCGGTGATGTCGCTGTAGCCGACAAACGGCTTGGCATGCCGGCGCAGCAGCTCATAGTCGATCCGGTCGAGCAGGCGTGGGCTGCCATAACCGCCGCGCAGGCACAGGATGGCGTCGATCGTCGGGTCGCTGAACGCCTGGTGCAGGTCATTGAGGCGCACCTCATCGCTGCCGGCCAGGTAGCCGTCCTTCTCCAGGACCCCGGGATAGATCTTTAGCGAGTAACCGCGCGTGCGCATCCAGAGCAGCGCCTGTTCGGTATCCAGTGCCGCCGGACCTGCTGGCGCAATGACTGCAATGCGACCGGCGGCAGGCAATGCCGGGACGGCGGTATGTGGCACAACGATGGCGGTAGAGCGAGTGGTCATCCGTGATTCCTCCCAATGACCCGATTAAAAAAAAGCCCGCAAAGCGCTAACCTTGCGGGCCCTTGGTGTTTCACACAGCGGTCAGGACGACATCAGCTCGGCCTTGACCAGCTTGGCCTGCTCGTCCGCGTGGTACGAGGAACGCACCAGCGGGCCGGAAGCAACGTTCTTGAAGCCCATTTTGTAACCTTCCTCGGCGAACCAGGCGAAGGTGTCCGGGTGCACAAAACGCTGCACCGGCAAGTGGCTGCGCGACGGCTGCAGGTATTGGCCCAGGGTCAGCATGTCGATGTCGTGTTCGCGCATGCGCTTCATGACTTCGATGACTTCTTCGTCGGTTTCGCCCAGGCCCAGCATCAAGCCGGACTTGGTCGGAATGTGCGGCATCATCTGCTTGAATTTCTGCAGCAGGGTCAGCGACCACTGGTAGTCCGAACCCGGGCGTGCGGCCTTGTACAGGCGTGGCACGGTTTCCAGGTTGTGGTTGAACACATCCGGTGGCTCGGCCGCGGTGATGGCCAGCGCCACGTCCATGCGCCCACGGTAGTCGGGGACCAGGGTTTCGAGCTGGACGTTCGGCGACAGCTTGCGGATCTCGCGGATGCAGTCGGCAAAGTGCTGGGCACCGCCGTCACGCAGGTCGTCGCGGTCGACCGAAGTGATCACCACGTACTTGAGTTTCAGGTCGGCGATGGCAATGGCCAGGCTTTCTGGCTCGTTGACGTCCAGTGGTTTCGGACGGCCGTGGCCGACGTCGCAGAACGGGCAACGACGGGTGCAGATGTCGCCCATGATCATGAAGGTCGCGGTGCCGCCAGAGAAGCACTCGCCCAGGTTCGGGCAGGAAGCCTCTTCACAGACGCTGTGCAGCTTGTGTTTGCGCAGCAGGGCCTTGATGCGGTCGACTTCCGGGGAAACCGGGATGCGCACGCGAATCCAGTCCGGCTTCTTCGGCAGTTCGGTGGTCGGAATGATCTTTACCGGGATGCGTGCAACCTTCTCGGCGCCGCGCAGCTTAACGCCGGCTTCAACCTTGGCACGCGGGGCCGCACGCTCGGTGACATCCAGCGTCGGGATCATGGTTTGCACTGCATCAGTAGTCATATCAGTCGATTCCGCCCGTTAGGGTCGTCTGCTCAGCATAGTCGAGGTGTTTGACGAGCTGCGCGCGCAGCCGGGCACTTACCTCGGCAAATTCTATCGGCCCTGTATGGTCACGCAGCTGAGTCATTGCCAGCCCGGCGTAGCCACAGGGGTTAATCCGTCGGAACGGTTCAAGGTCCATATCCACGTTCAGGGCCAAGCCATGAAAGGAGCAACCGTGGCGGATCCGCAGCCCCAGAGAGGCGATTTTTGCACCATTGACGTAGACCCCCGGTGCATCCGGCTTGGCCACGGCGGTAACACCATAGCTGGCCAGCAACTCGATCAGGCAGCGTTCCATCCGGCTGACCAGGTCCCGCACGCCGAACCCCAGCTTGCGCACATCCAGCAGCAGGTACGCGACCAACTGCCCCGGACCGTGGTAGGTCACTTGGCCGCCGCGGTCGACCTGCACCACCGGAATGTCCCCCGGCAGCAGCAGGTGTTCGGCCTTGCCGGCCTGACCCTGGGTGAACACCGCCGGGTGCTGGACCAGCCAGATCTCGTCGGCACGCTCGCTGCCACGTTCATTGGTGAAGCGCTGCATGGCCTGCCAGACCGGCTCGTAAGCCAGCTGGCCGAGTTCACGAAAGCCCAGCGGTGCCGTCATCACAGCACCATGTGCACGAAACCGGTAGCGCGCAACTCGCTGTTGATGTCGTAGAGCTGTTCCTGACCGGTGGCGATGATGTGCAGCTGGATGGTCGTGTACTTGCCATTGGTACTCTGGCGTTCGGCCAGGGTCTTGTGGTCTACGGTGGCGTGCTTTTCCAGGATCGCAATGATCTTGTCCTTGAAGCCCACACCGGTGTCGCCGATCACCTTAATCGGGTAATCCGCGCAAGGGAATTCGATCTTTGGCGCCTTTACTTCTGTATCTGTCATGGCGTAACGGCCTCGTAAGCCGTGGCAACGGACATGGCCCCGCTCCAGGTCGGAACGGGGCCATGCAGGTCCACACTAAATCAGTTGAACAAGCCGAAGAAGAATAGACGGATGCTATCCCACATGCGGCGCAAGATACCACCCTCCTCGACGGCGTCCAGCGCGATCAGGTCGGCGCTATGCACCACCTTGTCGTCCAGCTTGACTTCGACTTTACCGATCACGTCGCCCTTGGCGATTGGCGCGATCAGTTGCGGGTTCATGGTCATGCTGGCAGCGAGCTTCTTCAGCTGGCCTTTTGGCAGAGTCATGGTCAGGTCTTGAGCCAGGCCAGCCTTGACCTGGTTGGTGGTGCCCTTCCAGACAGGAGCCTGGGCCAGCTCGGCGCCCTTCTGGTAGAAGGTCTGGGTTTCGAAGAAGCGGAAGCCGTAGGTCAGCAGCTTCTGGGTTTCAGCTGCACGCGCGGTGTCGCTGTTGGTGCCGAACACCACGGAGACCAGGCGCATGCCATCACGTACCGCCGAGGACACCAGGCAGTAGCCGGCTTCGTCGGTGTGACCGGTTTTCAGACCGTCGACGGTCTTGTCGCGCCACAGCAGCAGGTTGCGGTTAGGTTGCTTGATGCCGTTCCAGAAGAACTCTTTCTGCGAGTAGATCGCGTAGTGAGCCGGGTCTTCGTGGATGATCGCGCGCGCCAGGATCGCCATGTCGTGAGCCGAGGAGTAGTGCTCAGGGTTTGGCAGGCCGGTCGGGTTCATGAAGTGGGTGTTGGTCATGCCCAGGTCAGCGGCAGTCTTGTTCATCATGTCGGCGAACGCGTCTTCGCTGCCGGCGATGTGCTCGGCGAGCGCAACACTGGCGTCGTTGCCCGACTGGATGATGATGCCGTGCAGCAGGTCGCTGACCGACACTTGGGAGCCGACCTTGATGAACATCCGCGAACCGCCGGTACGCCAGGCGTTTTCGCTGACGGTCACCGGATCGTTTTCACCGATCTGGCCACGACGGATTTCCAGGGTCGCGATGTACGCGGTCATCAGCTTGGTCAGGCTGGCTGGCGGCAGACGCTGGTCACCGTTGTTCTCGACCAGCACGTTGCCGCTGCTGGCGTCCATGAGCACGTAGGCCTTGGCGGCCAGTTGTGGTGACGACGGCATCATCTCGGCCGCGAAAGCGGACGGCGAGAGGAGCAGCGGGACTAGCAGGCACAGGCGTTTGGCAAAGGTGGTGATGTTCATCCGTCTCTCGAAATCGCTAATGGAAACTGCCCTCGCGGGCAAAACTAATCTGACAACCCTCACGGCACAAGGCCTTGAGGGTGTCGCGTGTTCAGTTGTTCACTCACTGACCCTTGCCGGGCTTTTGTTGTACTACGAGCCAACAACTCAGGTTCACCCCCCAATACTGCAAGCGAACCTTGAATCAGGTGTTACTTACTCGGCCGTCACCAGGCTCGGCGAACCGAGATTGGCCAGGCGCACGCTGTTTTGCACTTGCGTAATCTCACCCGGCGAACCGATAGGCCCCAGGCGAACCCGGTGCAGGGTCTGCTGATTGCGCACGATCGAACTGATGAACACCGGAGCGCTCACCATCCCGCTGAGCTTCGATCTCAGGAGCTCTGCAGCGTCCGGGTTGGCGAACGCGCCCACCTGTAGATACTGGCCAGAGGCTGGTACAGAAGCGTTTTTTTTAGCGTTGATCTGCATCGGCACGACGGCTGCCGCGTGCTGCTGTGGCGGCGGGGTCCATTGTTCGACCTTGCCGGTCGACGTGGTGATGACCGGCCCGCTGTTTTGCGCGATCTGCGGCTCGTTGAGCATCAACGGTGCCGGCCGGCCCTTGGCCGCCCACCACTCTTGCGGGTCGATGCCTTCGACCTTGACTCGCGCTGTACCGGTTTCGGCATAACCGAGTTTCTTCGCCGCGGCGTAGGACAGGTCGATGATGCGGTCGGAATAGAACGGCCCACGGTCGTTGACCCGCAGGACCACCGTGCGTTTGTTGTCCAGGTTGGTCACCCGCACATAGGCAGGCAACGGCAGGGTCTTGTGCGCGGCACTCATGCCGTACAGGTCATAGACCTCGCCATTGGCGGTGTTCTGGCCATGGAACTTGGTGCCATACCAGGACGCCGTCCCCGTCTCGACATAACGCTTGGACTCGGGCATCGGGTAGTAGGTCTTGCCCAGCACGGTGTAGGGGTTGGCCTTGTAGGACCCGGTGTGCAGGGTGGGCGTGGCGTCGGGAATGCGCGACACATCAACATCCCACCACGGCGCGCCGTCCTTGTGGGCTCGGTTGATGTCCAGCCCCGGTGTGGCGCGGACAGCGGTCGGGGCTTTCTGCGGCTGCGGTGCGCGGCTGGTCGAGCAACTGACCATGAGCATCGACAACGCGGTGAAAGCCACCAGCTTCAGGGGTTTGCGGATTGGCAATGCCGGCATTACTTGACGCCCCGTGCTTGGACCAGCTGTTCAGACAACTGATGTACGGCCATGGCGTACATCACGCTGCGGTTATAACGCGTAATCGCGTAAAAATTCTTCAGGCCCATCCAGTATTCAGGGCCATTGTCGCCTTCCAGACGAAACGCGGTGACCGGCATATCGTCGCGCAGCGCATCATGACTCGACCAGCCCAGCGCTCGCAACTCCCCGACGGTTTTCGTCGGCTCGATCCCGGTGGTCAGGCCGTCGTCGACCTGATCGCCCCGCACCTCGGCGAGACTGACCACCGGTTGCCCGGCTTCCCAGCCGTGACGCTTGAAATAGCTGGCGACGCTGCCAATGGCATCATCGGCGTTGGTCCAGATATTAATGTGGCCGTCGCCGTCGAAGTCCACCGCATACGCCCGAAAACTGCTGGGCATGAATTGCGGCAGGCCCATGGCGCCGGCGTAGGAGCCTTTGAGCGTCAGCGGGTCAACCTGCTCTTCGCGCGCCAGCAACAGGAACTCGCGCAATTCCTTGCGGAAGAATTCGGCACGTGGAGGGTAGTCGAAACCCAGGGTCGACAACGCATCGATTACCCGATAATTGCCGGTATTGCGGCCGAAAAACGTCTCGACCCCAATGATCGAGACAATCACCTGGGCCGGCACGCCGTATTCCTGCTCGGCACGGGCCAGCACTGCCTCATGCTGGCGCCAGAAGTCCACGCCGCGGGCAATGCGGGCATCGGTGAGGAACATCGGGCGATATTCCTTCCATTGCTTGACCCGCTCGGCAGGCCGCGAGATGGCGTCGAGAATCGCCTGCTTGCGCTGGGCTTCACGGAACACGCCCATCAGCTGTTCGCCGGCAAAACCGTAGTCGCGGGTCATTTCACCGACAAATTCGGCCACTTGGGGCGAGCCTTCATATTCGCCGGCCAGCGCCATGGGCGCCGTACCAAGGATGCTTACCAGGCCGACCCACGGAGCGTATCGAGTCGCCCAGCCACGCATTACTTGCATTGAACTCTTCACCTTATTCAAACCTGCGCGATCCACTTACGATGGGTATGGATCGACATCAAAACCCCAAACGCTGACAGCAGCGTCACCAGCGAAGTTCCGCCGTAGCTAATGAACGGCAACGGCACCCCTACTACCGGCAACAGGCCACTGACCATACCGATGTTGACGAAAACGTAAACAAAAAACGTCATGGTCAGTGCACCGGCCAGCAATTTGCCAAACAGTGTCTGGGCCTGGGCGGTAATCACCAGGCCACGGCCAATCAGCAGCAGATAGATCAGCAACAGGGCGCAAATGCCCACCAGGCCGAACTCTTCGCCCATCACCGCGATGATGAAGTCGGTGTGGCTTTCCGGCAGGAAGTCCAGGTGCGACTGGGTGCCCAGCAGCCAGCCCTTGCCAAATACCCCGCCGGAGCCGATGGCGGCCTTGGACTGGATGATGTTCCAACCGGTGCCGAGCGGATCGCTCTCCGGGTCGAGGAAGGTCAGCACGCGCTGCTTCTGGTAGTCGTGCATGACAAAGAACCACATGGCGATCGCCACCGGAACCGTGGCCGCCAGCACGCTGATGATCCAGCGCCAGCGCAGGCCACCCATGAACAGCACGAAAGCGCCGCCGGCGAGGATCAGCAGCGAGGTGCCGAGGTCGGGCTGGCGCACGATCAGGATGAACGGGATGCCGATCAGGATCAGGCTGACCCCGACGTGTTTGAGTTGTGGCGGCAGCGTGCGCTTGGCCAGGTACCAGGCGATGGTCGCCGGCATGATGATCTTCATGAACTCCGAGGGCTGGAAGCGGATCACCCCGGGAATGTTGATCCAGCGCGTCGCCCCCATGGCGTTGTGGCCCATGATGTCGACCACGATCAACAGCACCACGCCGAACACGTAGCCCAGCGGCACCCAACGCGCCATGAAGCGCGGCTCGAACTGGGCGATGATGACCATCGACACCAGGCCGATGCCGAACGAGGTGGCCTGCTTGGCCAGCAGGTCCCAGCTCTTGCCGCTGGCCGAATACAGCACGAACAGGCTGCCGGCCGCCAGAATCAGCAGCAGGATCAGCAGCGGACCGTCGATGTGCATGCGTTGCAACAGCGTCGCACGGCGACGCATCACATCCTCGCTGGAGAGAATGCGATCGAAATTACTCTTCACGGGCCGTAGCCTCCGCGGTATTGGGGCTGGCGAACTCAGGTTTGAGCCGGCCGTCCTGGTCCAGAAGCCAGGCGTCCATGATTTGACGGACTACCGGCGCGGCGACGCCGGAGCCGGACTCGCCGTTCTCGACCATCACCGACACGGTGATTTTCGGGTTGTCGGCGGGTGCGAAACCCACGAACAAGGCGTGGTCGCGATGGCGTTCCTGCACCTTGGAGCGGTCGTACTTCTCGCCCTGTTTGATCGCGACCACCTGGGCGGTACCCGACTTGCCGGCGATCCGGTATTGCGCGCCGATCGCCGCTTTACGCGCCGTGCCGCGAGCACCGTGCATCACTTGCTGCATGCCATGGTTGACCCGGTTCCAGTCCAGCGGATCGCGCAGGATGATGTCCGGCATCGGGTTGTCGTCCACCGGCTTTTCGCCTTCGATGGTCTTGGCCAGGTGCGGACGAATCCACTTGCCCTTGCTGGCCACCAGTGCCGTGGCCTGGGCCAGCTGCAGCGGGGTGGACTGCATGTAACCCTGGCCAATCCCCAGGATCAGGGTTTCCCCCGGGAACCAGGCCTGGCGGCGAGTAGCGCGCTTCCATTCGCGGGACGGCATCAGCCCCGGCGATTCCTCAAACATGTCCAGCGAGACCTTCTGGCCGATGCCGAACTTGCCCATGTAGGCCGACAACCGATCAATCCCCAGCTTGTGGGCCAGGTCATAGAAGTAGGTGTCGTTGGAACGCATGATCGCCGTGTCGAGGTCGACAAAACCGTCACCGGAGCGGTTCCAGTTACGGTATTTGTGATCGTAGTTGGGCAACTGGTAGTAACCCGGGTCGAACACCCGCGAGGAAGCCGTCACCACCCCGGAGTCCAAGCCGGCAATCGCCACGGCTGGCTTGATGGTCGAGCCAGGTGGATACAGGCCGCGCAGCACGCGGTTGAACAGCGGTCGGTCGATGGAGTCACGCAACTCGGCATAGGCCTTGAAGCTGATACCGGTGACGAACAGGTTCGGGTCGAAACTCGGCTGGCTGACCATCGCCAGGACTTCGCCGGTGTTCGGGTCCAGGGCTACCACCGCGCCACGACGGCCGCCCAAAGCCGCTTCGGCCGCTTCCTGCAGCTTGATGTCCAGGCTCAGGACGATGTCCTTGCCGGGAATCGGGTCGGTGCGCTTGAGCACCCGCAGCACGCGGCCTCGGGCGTTGGTCTCGACTTCTTCGTAGCCGACCTGGCCGTGCAACTGGGGCTCGTAGAAACGTTCGATACCGGTCTTGCCGATATGATGGGTGCCGCTGTAGTTCACCGGATCGAGGGTCTTGAGCTCTTTTTCGTTGATCCGCCCCATGTAGCCCACCGAGTGCGCAAAATGCGCGCCCTGAGGGTAATGGCGCACCAACTGGGCAACCACTTCGACGCCTGGCAGGCGGAACTGATTCACCGCAATGCGGGCAATCTGCTCCTCCGTCAGTTCGAAGAGGATCGGCACCGGCTCGAACGGCCGACGCCCCTGGCGCATGCGTTTTTCAAAGATCACCCGGTCCTCGGGCGTCAGCTGCAGCACCTCGACGATCACATCGAGGACCTGCTGCCAGTCGCCGGAGCGTTCGCGGGTCATGCTCAGGCTGAAGCTGGGCCGGTTGTCGGCAATCACTACGCCATTACGGTCGAAGATCAGGCCGCGCGTCGGCGGAATCGGCTGAACGTGGACGCGGTTGTTTTCCGACAGGGTCGAGTGGTACTCGTACTGGATCACCTGCAGAAAATACAGCCGCGCAATCAGCACGCCGATCAGCACCACCACTGCAATTGCCCCGAACACGACACGGCCACGCACCAGACGGGCGTCTTTTTCGTGGTCCTTGATGCGGATCGGCTGGGGCATGAGGGCAGAACTACTTGTGGTAAGGGTGGCCGGACAGAACAGTCCAGGCACGGTACAGCTGTTCGCCGATCAGGATCCGCACCAGCGGGTGCGGCAAGGTCAAGGGCGATAACGACCAGCGCTGATCAGCCCGCGCACAGACTTCCGGCGCCAGCCCCTCGGGGCCGCCGACCATGAAGTTCACCGTGCGCGAGTCCAGGCGCCAGCGATCGAGTTCCACCGCCAGTTGCTCGGTGCTCCACGGTTTGCCGTGGACTTCGAGGGTGACGATGCGCTCGTTCGGCCCGACCTTGGCCAGCATGGCTTCGCCTTCCTGGCGAATGAAACGCGCCACGTCAGCATTCTTGCCCCGGGTGTTGAGCGGTATTTCCACCAGTTCCAGCGCCAGCTCGGACGGAAGACGCTTGGCATATTCATGCCAGCCTTCTTCCACCCACTTGGGCATGCGTGAACCGACGGCGATCAGTCGCAGTCGCACAGCGGTCCCTTATTGCTGGTCTTTGTTGAGCTTGGTGAAGTGCTCATGGGTGTTTTCCGGGCTGTGGTGCGCGGCGCTGGCCGAACGGCTTTGCTCGGCACCGGCCCACAGGCGCTCCAGGTCGTAGAACTGGCGTGCCGAGGCGGTCATCATGTGCACGATGACATCGTCCATGTCCAGCAGGACCCAGTCGCTGTCGCCCTTGCCTTCTTCGCCCAGCGGCTTGACGCCCTGTGCCTTGACCGCTTCGCGGACCTTGTCCAGCATCGCGCCGATCTGGCGGTTGGAGGTACCGGTGGCGATGATCATGAAGTCAGTGATGCTCTGCTTCTCACGAACGTCGATCACCTGGATGTCCTGGGCCTTGACGTCTTCCAGGGCCGCTACGGCAACCTTGACCAGCTCTTCGCCAGCCAGGATCACGCCAGTGTGCGCTTCTACTGGCAGCGGGGCGCTCTTGAACGTGCCTTTACGCTTTACTTTGGTTTGGTCTTTGTCAGTCATATAAAACTCGTTTTGCTCGTATGTTCGGGCGCATCAATACACGTTGTTGCCACGTGCCTTGAGGCACTCCTATTCAGTTCGGCGCACGGTAAAGTCCGTGCGCATCGATGTAGGCCAGGACCGCGTCGGGCACCAGGAAACGTACCGACTTACCGCTGGCCAGCAGTTGACGGATCTGGGTGGCGGATACCGCGAGCGGTGTCTGCCAGACGAATGCAATCTGTCCACTCGGCCCTTTGAGGGCCAGCGGGTCGCTCACCGAGCGCGCGGCCAGCAGGTTGCGCAAGGCATCCGGCGGTTCGCTGTCGGCATCCGGGCGTTGCAGCACCAGGATGTGGCAATGCTGGAGCAACTCTTCCCAGCGGTGCCAAGTGGGCAGGCCGCAAAATGCGTCCCAGCCCAAAAGTAAAAATACCTGGTCATCGGCGGCGAGTTCCGCGCGCATCAGCTCCAGGGTGTCAATAGTGTAGGACGGCTTGTCGCGTTTGAGTTCGCGGTCGTCCACCACCAGGGGTGCAACCCCAGCCACCGCGCATTCGACCATAGCCAGACGATCGAGCGCCGATACCTGCGGCGTACCCCGATGGGGTGGCCTGGCGCTGGGCGTCAGGCGCAACTCATCGAGATTCAGCGACTCGGCCACCTCCAGCGCACCGCGCAAATGACCGATGTGCACCGGGTCGAAGGTCCCGCCCAGTACGCCAATGCGCCGGGGACAGGGTGCCTGACGGGTCACGGTGGCTGACGGCTCGAGGTCGCCCAAGTCAGACCGGCTCCTGACCGCGCAACTGGCCATCACCGACCACGATGTACTTCTCGCAGGTCAGACCTTCGAGACCCACCGGACCGCGGGCGTGCAGCTTATCAGTAGAAATGCCGATCTCGGCACCCAATCCGTATTCGAAGCCATCGGCAAAGCAGGTCGGGGTGTTGATCATCACCGACGCCGAGTCGACTTCGGCCACAAAACGCCGGGCGTCGCCCTGGTGTTCAGTGACGATCGAGTCGGTATGGTGCGAGCCGTAATGGTTGATGTGCTCGATGGCCTGGTCCAGGCCGTCGACCACCAGGATCGAGAGGATCGGCGCCAGGTACTCGGTGCTCCAGTCTTGCTCGGTGGCGACTTCGGCGTCGATGATTGCCCGGGTCCGCTCGCAACCACGCAGTTCGACGCCTTTTTCGCGGAACTGGGCCGCCATGGCCGGCAGGAAGTCCTTGGCGACCGCCTGGTCGACCAACAGGGTTTCCATGGCGCCGCAGATGCCGTAGCGGTAAGTCTTGGCGTTGAACGCGATGCGCTGGGCCTTGGCCAGGTCGGCGTGGGCACTGACGTAGACGTGGCAGATGCCGTCCAGGTGCTTGATCACCGGCACCCGGGCGTCGCGGCTGACCCGTTCGATCAGGCCCTTGCCGCCGCGCGGTACGATCACGTCGACGTATTGCGGCATGGTGATCAGCGCGCCCACGGCGGCACGGTCAGTGGTCTCGACCACTTGCACCACGGCAGCCGGCAGTCCGGCTTCGGCCAGGCCGCGCTGGATGCAGGCGGCAATGGCACGGTTGGAATGAATCGCCTCGGAGCCACCGCGCAGGATGGTCGCATTGCCCGACTTCAGGCACAGGCTGGCGGCGTCGATCGTCACGTTTGGCCGCGATTCGTAGATGATCCCGACCACACCCAGGGGTACGCGCATCTTGCCCACCTGGATACCCGACGGCCGATAACTCATGTCGCGGATCGCGCCTACCGGGTCCGGCAAGGCCGCCACCTGACGCAAACCGACGATCATGCCGTCGATGCGTGCGGGGGTCAGGGCCAGACGCTCGAGCATTGCCGGCTCCAGGCCATTGGCCCGGCCAGCGGCCAGGTCCAGCTCATTGGCGGCGGTCAACTCGGCGCGTGCGGCATCCAGGGCGTTCGCGGCGGCCAGCAGGGCGCGGTTTTTCTGCCCGGTGCTGGCACGGCCGATCACGCGGGAAGCATCGCGCGCAGCGCGACCCAAGCGGGTCATGTAGTCAAGAACGGACTCAGTCATAGTCTGGAGTGGTCTTTGCTATGGTCGTGGTAAAGAGTAAAGCGGCAGATTATAGCTGTCGCGTCACTCGACTAACAGCGGTGACGGGCGGATGGTCGAAATGGACAGCAAATAGTCAGTCTTCAGCCTGGATTAAGGCCCTGGTTGTTATCATAACGCCACATTTGCTCTCTGAATGCTGCCACCCATGTCCATCCTGCCCCATCCCAAGCAGCCAAAGGCCCTGCCTGACAGCTTTTTCAACCGCGACGCACAGGTGCTCGCCTGCGAATTGCTGGGCAAAGTCATCCGCCATCGCGTGGGCGATTTGTGGCTTTCGGCACGAATTATTGAGACCGAAGCCTATTACTGCGACGAAAAAGGCAGTCATGCCTCCCTCGGCTACACAGAAAAGCGTAAGGCTTTGTTTCTGGATGGCGGGCACATCTACATGTATTACGCCCGCGGCGGCGACTCCCTGAACTTCAGCGCCCACGGACCCGGCAATGCGGTCCTGATCAAGTCCGCCTATCCTTGGGTCGACGAGGTCTCGGGGCCCGCGAGCCTGGCCCAGATGCTGCTCAACAACCCCGACGCCAATGGCCGGCCGCGCCCCTCGCAGAAGCTCTGCGCCGGCCAGACCCTGCTGTGCAAGGCCCTGGGACTTAAAGTACCGATTTGGGACGCCAAGCGCTTTGACCCTCAAGTGCTGTTTGTCGAAGACCTTGGCCGGCCGCCACCCCATGTGATCCAGACCACTCGCCTGGGCATCCCCCACGGACGCGATGAACACCTGATGTACCGCTTCGTCGACAGCGCCTACGCGCCCTACTGCACACGGAACCCTCTACGCCGCGGCCAGGTCGAAGGCCGCGACTATTTACTGATCTGATTCCTGCCCTCGATGGGCCAACAACAATCCTGGAGTTGTACCTATGGGCCCATGGCTCGATAGCCTGACCGCTTGGTTGACGGCAAACCCGCAATGGCTGGCGGCAGCCGTCTTTATCGTGGCCTGCATTGAGTGCCTGGCGATCGCCGGACTGATCGTCCCCGGCACCGTCCTGTTGTTTGCCGTTGCGGTACTGGCGGGCAGCGGCGCCCTGTCGCTGGGGGAAACCTTGCTGCTGGGCTTTCTCGGTGGCTTGCTGGGGGACGTGGTGTCGTACTTCCTCGGCCGGCACTTCCATCAGAACATCCGGCGCTTACCAGGCCTGCGTCACCACCCGGAATGGATCGGCAGTGCCGAAGCCTATTTCCAGCGCTATGGGATCGCCAGCCTGCTGGTGGGGCGCTTTATCGGCCCGCTGCGCCCGATGCTGCCAATGGTGGCCGGGATGTTCGACATGCCCTTCCCGCGCTTTTTTGCCGTCAGCCTGCTGGCGGGCGCCGGCTGGGCGGTGGCCTATCTGCTGCCGGGCTGGGCCACCGGGGCGGCTATCCGCTTGCCACTGCCCGAGGGTTTCTGGCCCCAGGCCGGACTGGTAGTGGGCAGCATCGCGGTGCTGGTGGGCCTGGGCATCAACAGCGGCCTGCGCGGTCATCGGCGCTCTACCCTGCTGATCGCCGGCCTGAGCCTGGTGATCCTGGGTGGGCTGTTTGTCGGCTATTCGCACCTCGGCGCCTTTGATCAAGGCCTGATGACGCTGGTGCAGGAACACCGCAAGCCGCTGCTCGACGAGTTCGCGGTGATGCTGACCCAACTCGGTGAGTTCAAGCACATGCTGGTGATCAGCGCGGCGCTGACCCTGGTGCTGCTGGCCACGCGGCAATGGCGGCACTTGCTGTTCGCCGGCGGCACCCTGCTGGTGACGGCCCTGGCCAATACCGCCACCAAGCAGCTGTTCGCGCGGATGCGCCCGGAAGTCCTGACCGATCCACTGACCAGCTACAGCATGCCCAGCGGCCACGCCTCCGGTTCGTTTGCGCTGTTCCTGGCCCTGGCCGTGCTGGCGGGTCGAGGACAACCCCAGCGCATGCGCCTGACCTGGGTGCTGCTCGGCTGCCTGCCGGCCCTGGCCATCGCCCTGTCGCGGGTTTACCTGGGGGCTCACTGGCCCACCGACGTGGTGGCCGGAGCCATGCTGGCGGCCTGCGTGTGTGCCGCCAGCCTGTGGCTGAGTCAGCGTCAGGCACCACTCGAGCCACTGCCAGCGAAAATCTGGTGGCTGATCCTGCCCGTCATGGTGGGGCTGTTCGGCTTCTACGCCCTGCAGAATCTGCCGCACGCGATGATGCGTTACGCGTACTGAGGCAACCTCAGGCGAACAAATCGCCCTGCAGTTCATCCAACAACGCCTGGATCGCATCCAGGCGTTGTTGCGGATCATCGACCTGCAGCAGCCCGATCTTTTCCAGCTCGGAAAATGGCAGCAAGTAGGCCAACTGGTTCGCCAGTGACTGCTGCCCTGCGGCGTCAGTGCCCATGTTCAACGCCTCGACCATCGGGTGCTCGGCCAGCGCCTTGAGCAAGGCCATCAGGTCGGCGTCTTCTTCCTGCAAGGGCTGCTCGGGCAAATCGTCCAGCCACTCGACCTCGGCGACAGTCAATTGATCACGCTGCACTTCGCTGCGCAGTACATTGAAGCGTCGCCCACCCTGCACGCGAATCCCCAGCAGGCCGTTGTCCTGCTGCTTGAAATCGGTAATCCGCGCCTCGCAGCCGACCCGTGCATACCCCTGCGCAGCCAGGCCGACCTCTTTGCCCTCAAGAATGCACACCACGCCAAACCCTGCCCCCTGCTTCATGCAGCGGCTGATCATGTCCAGGTAGCGCGCCTCGAAAATCTGCAGATCAAGGAAACAGCCGGGAAACAGCACCGTGTTCAGAGGGAAAAGCGCCAGACTCATAGACATGTCCTTACACCACCATCGACACCGCCAACGGCAACAACACCGCCGTGGCCACGCCCATCAGGCTCATCGCCAACGCGGCAAACGCACCGCACTCTTCACTTTCCTGCAAGGCTACCGAAGTGCCCACCGCATGAGCGGTCATGCCCAGGGCCATGCCGCGGGCTTCGGGGCCATGGACCCCGAGGCGATCGAGCAGCGCCGGGCCGAAAATCGCCCCGATCACCCCGGTGATCAGCACAAACACCGCCGCCAACGCCGCCACGCCACCAATCTGCTCGGCCACCAGCATAGCGATGGGCGAGGTCACCGACTTCGGGGCCATGGTCATCAGAATCATGTGCTCGGCACCAAACCACCAGCCCAGCAACACGCACAGACCGGTAGCGACCACCCCACCTACCACCAGCGTAGTAAAAATCGGCCAGAACAGTTGGCGGATGCGCCGCAGGTTGAGGTACAACGGCACCGCCAGGGCCACCGTCGCCGGCCCCAGCAAGATGCTGAGGATTTCCGTGCTTTTACGGTACTCGGCATAGGTCAGGCCACAGGTGAGCAACACGCCAATCACCAGCAGCATGGACACCAGCACCGGCTGCAGGAAGATCCAGCGGGTTTTCTCGAACGCCGCCAGCACCAACTGATAAGCCCCCAGGGTAATGCCGATCCCGAACAACGGGTGATGGATCACCGCCGCCACCGCGCCTTGCCAGTCAAACATCATGAGCGTTCCTCCCGCCGAGCCTGGCGCTTGACCAGCCATTGCATCAGCACCCCGGCAAAGGCCATGGACAGCAGCAACGACAACACCAGTGCGCCGACGATGGCCCAGAAGTCGGCCGCGATATCCGCGGCATACACCATCACCCCCACCGCAGGCGGGACCAGCAGCAACGGCAAATAGCGCAACAAGCTACCGGCGGCCAGGTTCAGTGGCTCGCCGACTTCACCGCGAACGATCAGGAACACCAGCAACAGCAGCAGACCGATAATCGGCCCCGGCAGCACCGGCAACAGCAAATGGTTGATGGCCGTGCCGAGCAATTGAAACAGCACCAGCCAGGTCAGGCCGCGAAGCAACATGAATCATCCCCCACAAGACTCGCCCCCCAAAACGGGCCTGCCATTATAAGCATGGCATCTGCTATGCATGGGTATTCGCCAATGGTATGGAGGATTGACCGGCACCCACCGCCATGATGATCTAAGGTGGTTTCAGCTCACTCAGAAAAACTATAAAACCGATGAACCCAAGGAGAGTCTCAATGCCCTATGTACCCGTTGCAGAGCTCAAGAATTATGTCGGCAAGGAACTCGGACGTTCCGAATGGCTCACCATCGATCAGGAACGCATCAACCTGTTCGCCGAAGCCACGGGTGACTTTCAGTTCATCCACGTTGACCCGGTAAAGGCCGCACAGACGCCATTCGGCAGCACCATTGCCCACGGCTTCCTGTCGCTGTCGCTGATTCCAAAACTGATGGAAGACATCATGGTCCTGCCCCAGGACTTGAAAATGGTCGTCAACTACGGCCTGGACAGCGTGCGGTTCATCCAGCCGGTGAAAGTCGATTCCCGGGTCCGGCTCAAGGTCGATCTGACCGAAGTCACCGAGAAAAAACCCGGCCAATGGCTGCTCAAGGCCACCGCCACCCTGGAAATCGAAGGCCAGGAAAAACCGGCCTATATCGCCGAACCCCTGTCGCTGGCGTTCGTGTAACCCCTGCCGGATGCGGAGCAGTTGCTGCTGTTTCGCACCGCGTCTCTATTTATCAGGCACATAGCTGCGGCATACTCGGTCGCCTAATCACCCGGATCCTGCTATGCGCTCACTTGTACCCCTCGCATTGACCCTGTTGCTCACCGCCTGTGGCGACGGCGAATCGCTGTTGCCGCCGGACGCGCGCCTGCCCGACGGCGGCCGCTATCGGGGAGACCTGGTCGACGGGCTGCTGCAAGGCCGGGGTCGCATCGACTACCCGAACGGCAGTTGGTACGCCGGCCAGTTCGACAAGGGCCAGTGGCACGGACAAGGCGAATGGCACGGCAGCAATGGCGAGGTCTACCGCGGCGCCTTCCAGCAAGGGCTGTTCCATGGCCAGGGCGCCCTGAGCACCAGCGACAGCAGCTACACCGGCGGTTTTAAACTGGGGCGGCGCGACGGCGAGGGCACGCTCAAGGAAAACGGCATGACCTACCGGGGCGAATTCAAGGCCGACCAGTACTCCGGACTCGGCCGCCTTGAGCTCGAAGACGGCAGCCAGTACCAGGGCCAGTTCGCCCACGGCAAACCCAATGGCGAAGGCCAGCGCAGCGATGCCAGCGGCAATCAGTTCAGCGGCCACTTCATCAACGGCCAACTGGACGGCATCGGCAGCTTCAACAGCGCCGAAGGCGACAGCTATGTCGGTGGCTTCAAACAGAATCAGCTGCACGGCAAAGGCCGCTACGAAAACGCCGACGGCGACGTGTGGATCGGCCAATTCAAGGAAGGCGCGCTCAGCGGCAAGGGCGAGCTGATCGGCGCCGACAACAGTCACTACCTCGGGCACTTCAGCGACTGGCGCTTCACAGGCCAAGGGCGCCTGAACCTGCCCGATGGCAGCTTCTACGTCGGCCAGTTCGACAACGACAGCTATCAGGGCCACGGCACACTGGTACTGACCGACGGTACGGTGCAGAGCGGCGATTGGATCAATGGCCAGCGCGTGCGTGATGCCGACGGCAAACTGCTGCCCGATACCCTGGAGCTGGGCTTGCTGGCCCAGGGCCGACTGCTCGATGAAGCACTGGCCAATGTGCCCGCCTCAACTCCCGCGGTCGAACTGTACAGCCTGACGCTCGGCGGCGACGGCAAGCAGAGCGTATTCCTGCGCGAGTCCGACTACGTCAGCAACATGCTGGCCAGCCGGTTTGGCGCCTATGGCCAGATCCGCCTGGTCAACCACCGCGACCACCTCAGCGACCGGCCCATGGCCACCCGGGAAAACCTGCGCCGCGCGGCCCTGACCCTGGCCGAGCGCAGCGGTCCGGAAGACTTGCTGTTCATCTACCTGACCAGCCACGGCACCCACGAACACGAACTGGTGCTCGACCAACCACGCATGGAGCTGGCCGACCTGCCCGCCGATGAGTTGGCCGCCGTCCTGGCGCCGCTGAAAAACCGCGACAAGATCATCGTGATTTCCGCCTGTTACTCCGGCGGTTTCCTGCCGGCCCTCAAGGACAATCGTACGCTGGTCATGACCGCCTCGCAGGCTGATCGGGTGTCGTTCGGCTGCTCCGAGGAGGCGGACTTCACCTACTTCGGCGATGCCCTGTTCGCCCAGGCCCTGAACCAGACCGACGACCTCGAACACGCCTTCAAGCTGGCCAAGGCCACGGTTGCCGAACGGGAACTGGCCGACAACTTCGAAGCCTCTGAACCACAGATCTGGGCACCCAAGGGGGTCCTGGCGCGCTGGCAGGTGCTGCGCAAACAGCAAGCACGAAAAGCGCTGCAAAATGCGGCGTTGAACAACACGGACGCAAAGAGCAACTAAGCTGAACAGTATCAAGGGAGAAACACTATGTACTTGACGCCTCAGCACGTACTGCTCGCCGGAGCCACCGGCCTGACCGGTGAACACTTGCTCGACCGCTTGCTCAACGAGCCCACCATCAGCCGCGTACTGGCGCCCTCTCGCCGGCCGCTGGCGGAACATCCGCACCTGGAAAACCCGGTCGGCGACCCCAGCGCATTCCTGCCTCAACTCAGTGGCCGGGTAGACATCGCCTACTGCTGCCTGGGAACGACGATCAAGCAGGCGGGCTCGGAATCGGCGTTCCGTGCGGTCGACCTGGACATGGTGGTGGCCTTCGCCAAACGCGCGCGCGAAATGGGTGCACGGCACCTGATCGTGATCAGCGCCATCGGCGCGGACCCAAAGTCCTCGGTGTTCTACAACCGTGTCAAAGGGGAAATGGAACAGGCCCTGCGCGCGCAAGACTGGCCACAGCTGACCATCTGCCGACCTTCCCTGCTGCTGGGGGAACGCCTGGAGCCACGCCTGGCCGAGCAAGTGGCCGGCCCGCTATCCCGGTTGATCCCGGGCAAGTACCGCGGCATCGAAGCCTGCCAACTGGCCCGCGCCATGTGGCGCCTGGCGCTGGAGGAGCAGGATGGGGTGCGGGTGGTGGAATCGGACGAACTGCGCAAGCTGGGCAAGTAGCCCCCGCTACAACCCACCCGTCGCCTGAAACCCGATCCCGAGCACCGTCAACACTGACAACGGCAACAACAGCGTGTCGAGCAAGGCGCTGGCCGGCAGGTCGAGGCCGGGGTAACTCGGCGCTTCGGCGCCAAATCGATCCTTGGCACAACAGCCGCCCTGCAGCGCATACCAGTCCAGTCGCGTCCCGGAATACACCACCGGAGCGCCCGGTTGCGCCGCATCCAGGGTGCGCACACTGGCGCACCCTGCCAGCTGCAAGGCCAGCAGCACCAGCAGCAGCTTATTCATCACTGCTCAGATGGTGTTCGCCCCAGCGTGGCAGCATGTCCTGCGGGATGTTCAGCACATTGAGAATCCGCGCCACGACAAAATCCACCAGGTCATCGATGGTCTGCGGCTGATGATAGAAACCCGGCGACGCCGGCAGGATGGTCACGCCCATGTTCGACAGCTTGAGCATGTTTTCCAGGTGAATGCTCGAATACGGCGCCTCGCGCGGCACCACAATCAGCTGCCGGCGCTCTTTCAAGGTCACGTCGGCGGCACGTTCGATCAGGTTGTTGCAGGCGCCCATGGCGATGGCGGACAAGGTCCCGGTGGAACAGGGCACCACCACCATCGCTGCCGGCGAGCCGGAGCCCGAAGCCACCGGCGACATCCAGTCCTCCTTGCCATACACCCGAATCTGCCCGGCGACCGCGCCGGTGTATTCGGTGAGGAAGGCCTGCATCATCTGCGGCTTGGGCGGCAGCGTGACGTCGGTCTCGGTGGCCAGCACCAATTGCGCGGCCTTGGAGATCAGAAAATGCACCTCACGGTCTTCGCGCACCAGGCAATCGAGCAGGCGCAAGCCATACTGGGCGCCTGAAGCGCCCGTCATGGCCAGCGTGATGCGATCCGGACCGTTGTTCATTTAAGCGCCTCGGCGAGCTTGCCGTGCAGGCCGCCGAAGCCGCCATTGCTCATGATTACCACGTGCGTGCCGGGTTGAGCCTGGCTTTTGACCCGCGCAATGATGCCCTCCAGCGAATCGCTGACGATCGATGGCACCGTACACAGCGCCGCGGTGGCCGCCAGGTCCCAGCCCAGGTTAGCCGGGGCGTACCAGATCACCTGGTCGGCATCGACCACGCTTTGGGGCAATCCGTCGCGGTGCGCGCCGAGTTTCATGGAGTTGGAACGCGGCTCGATGATGGCAATCAGCGGGGCGTCGCCGATGCGCTTGCGCAGGCCGTCCAGGGTTGTAGCGATGGCCGTCGGGTGGTGGGCAAAGTCGTCGTAGAGGGTGATGCCGTTGACCTGGGCCACAACCTCCATCCGCCGCTTCACACTCTTGAAGGCGCTCAACGCTGCAATGCCCATGGCCGGGACCACGCCGACATGGCGCGCCGCCGCCAGGGTCGCCAAGGCGTTGGCGACGTTGTGCTGACCGGTCATGTCCCACTCGACCACGCCTTGGGCGACGCCCTCGAACAGCACTTCAAACTTCGACCCGTCTTCGCTGAGCAACTTGACCTGCCATTGCCCGCCGGCACCGGTGGTTTGCACCGGGGTCCAGCAGCCCATCTCGATCACGCGCTGCAAAGCCGGCTCAGTGGTGGGATGAATCACCAGCCCTTCGCTTGGGATGGTGCGCACCAAATGGTGGAACTGCCGCTCGATCGCTGGCAGATCGGGGAAGATGTCCGCGTGATCGAACTCAAGGTTATTGAGGATCGCCGTGCGCGGGCGGTAGTGGACGAACTTCGAACGCTTGTCGAAGAAGGCGCTGTCGTATTCGTCGGCTTCGATCACAAAAAACGGCGTGTCGCCCAGACGCGCCGAGACCGAGAAATTCTGTGGCACGCCGCCGATCAGGAAGCCCGGGCTCATGCCCGCGTGCTCCAGCACCCAGGCGAGCATGCTGCTGGTGGTGGTCTTGCCGTGGGTGCCGGCAACCGCCAGCACCCAACGTCCTTGCAGCACATGGTCGGCCAGCCACTGCGGGCCGGAGACGTACGGCAAGCCTTTGTTCAAGACGTATTCGACCGCCGGGTTACCGCGGGACATGGCATTGCCAATCACCACCAGGTCCGGGGCCGGGTCGAGCTGGGCCGGGTCATAACCCTGCGTCAGTTCAATGCCCTGAGCTTCCAGTTGCGTGCTCATCGGCGGATAGACATTCGCGTCGGAGCCGGTCACGCGATGGCCCAGCTCTTTGGCCAGAACCGCCATCGAGCCCATGAAAGTGCCGCAGATACCCAGGATATGAATGTGCATAGTCAACCTCGTAAAACATCGAGGCAGGTTAGCCTAGGGTGGGAAAAATCGCACCTGATGTTTCAACCGCACGCCATTGCACTACTGAACATCCAGAATCTGCCTGCGACCCTGTACAACACCAATGTCCTTGATAGTCTTGGCACCCCACACGCCAGAGTGATCGCCAGAGGCTGCGCATGAGTACAACCCCCCATGAGCTCAGTATCTCCCCAGACAAAGACCCCAAAAAACTGTCTGCCGGGCAGCGAAAATTCAATGAGCTGGTGAAGAAAATCGACAAACAGCGGCAGATCCTGCAAGCGTGGGAAGCGGCCACCCCGCTGTATGAGCAGCGCTGGCACAGTGAGTTCCTTCCCCAGCTCGACATCCTGCATCAGCACACGGTCGGGTTCGTGCAACTGCTGAGCGACCTGGGTGAGCGGATCAAACTCTCGAAAACTGATCGCAAGACGCTGACCCAGGAAATTTGCGGCCAAGCCTACAGCTTGCTTGATAGCGGCAATTGCAGTGATGAGGAACTGGTTCGCTTGAAAGCGCTGTACAACCAGCACAGTGGCCGCGACTTCGATACCGATGAGGAAGAAGACAACGAGCTTCTCAAACTGGGGCTGCAGGAGATGTTCGGGGTCGAGCTCGACGACGATATCCACGGGCTGTCTCCCGAGGAAATCGCGGAAAAAATAAATCAACGCTTGCAGAGCGAACAACCCGAGCCAAGCAAACCTGGCAAGAAAAACGCCCACCAGCTACGCCAGGAAGCAGCCGCCGCCGAGGCCAGCCAGTCCGTGCGCGAGGTGTATCGCAAACTGGCCAGCGCCCTGCACCCAGACCGAGAAACCGACCCCGACGAGCGCGAGCGCAAAACCGTGTTGATGCAGCGCGTCAACCATGCCTATGGCCAGCGCAATCTGCTTGGGCTGCTGCAACTGCAGCTGGAGTTGGAGCACATCGATGCCAGCACCCTCAACACGCTGACCGCTGATCGACTGAAACATTACAACCGCGTATTGACCGAGCAACTCGATGAGCTGAAACAGGAAGTATTCGATCAGGAGCAAGGGTTCAGACTGCAATTTAATATCGACCCATTCGACAAACTGACACTGGCGAACCTACCTGGTTTTTACCAGCATCAACTCGACTCGGTCCTGGATGATATTCAGGAACTTATGCTGCTCGGCGAAGAGCTGAATGATCCCAAGAACCTGAAAGCCTGGCTCAAGGCACAGAGGGACTATGAGCGCGAGATGGAAAAATCACTCAACGACGACCTGTTCTTCGACGACCCGTTCTTTCGCTGAACAACCGTCACGTCAGCCGACACCTAACGGGTTATCCCGTGCTTGCGCAGCTTTCTATAGAGGGTGTTGCGGCTGACGCCCAACTGTTCGGCGGTGTGGGTCATGTGCCAGCGTGTTTGCTCCAGGGCATTGAGCAGTACCAAGCGTTCGGCATCATTGAGCGGCAGTTCCGGCAGTTCGCCGACCGAGGGGGTCAGCGCCGGACGTGCCTGGCGAATCATCGCCGGCAAGTCTTCGACGCCAATGCGTCCGTCTTCACACAATGCCGCCAGGGTCCGCAATACCGTGCGCAACTGCCGCACGTTACCCGGCCAGGAGAAATCGAGCAGGGCCTGGCGCGCGGGGGCGTCGATCAGGACGGTCTCGTCCCCCGCCTCTTCAGCCAAAAGGAAGTCCAGCAACTGGGATTTATCACCGCGCTCACGCAGGGGCGGCAAGCCCACCTCCAGGCCATTGAGCCGGTAGTACAGGTCTTCACGGAAGCTGCCATCCTGCACCCGCTCCAGCAAGTCCCGGTGGGTGGCGCTGATGATCCGCACGTTGACCGCCTGCGGCTCGCCACCAATCGGCACCACCAGCCGGTCCTCAAGCACCCGCAACAAGCGGGTTTGCAGGGCCAGGGGCATGTCGCCGATTTCATCCAGGAACAAGGTGCCGCCATCGGCCTGCTGCAGCTTGCCGCGCATGCCTTCCTTGCGTGCGCCGGTAAAGCTGCCGCCGCGGTAACCGAACAGTTCGCTCTCGATCAGGCTTTCCGGAATGGCCGCGCAATTGAGTGCGACAAAGGCTTTGTCGGCACGCTGGCTGGCCTGGTGCACGGCCTTGGCAAAGGCCTCTTTGCCCGAGCCGGTCTCGCCGTTGATCAACAGCGGCACATCACGCTCGAACACCCGCAGGGCTTTGCGAAAATCGGCCTGCAGACCTTCATCACCCAGGCAAATACCGGCCAAGCGCGGGCGTTCGGCAATCCTCGGCGCAGGCACAACTGGCGCAGGCACACTGCGCGGCTGACCGCGCAGCAGGGCAAACAAGGCCCGGCCATCACGGGTGCGCAGCGGCCAACTGGCGCTGGCGTTGACGCTGGCGCGGGATAACAGTTGATCCAGCGAACAGTCGAAAAAGGCCTCCACCGGCTTGCCCACCAGGCCGCCGCGAATATGCCCCAGCAGGTTCAGCGCGCTCTGGTTGACGGCGCTAATCCGACCTTCCCCGTCAAACGCCAGCAGCCCTTCGCTGAACAGCCCGACCGACTCGGCCTGCAGGTGAAAACGCAGCAACCACTGGTTGTCGAAATGGCGCAGGAAGTAGCAGCTCTCGATCATTTTCGCCGAGAGATTGACCAGCGCCATGGTGTGGAACTGGCTCTGGCGCGAAACATCATGGCGCGCCGAGGAGACGTCGAGCACCGCCAGCAGTTCGCCATGGGGGTCGAACACCGGGCTGGCCGAGCAGGTCAGGCCGGTGTGGCGTCCCCGGAAGTGTTCATCCTGATGAATGGTCAGCGCCTGGCGTTCCACCAGGCAGGTGCCGATCCCGTTGGTGCCTTCGCAGGCCTCACTCCAGTCGGCACCGAGCCACAGGCCGGCGCGCTCGAAGATCTTGCGCTCGGTGGGCGCCGTGACACAGTTGAGGATCACCCCGCGGGCGTCGGTCAACAGCACCGCATGCCCGGCACCGCTGAGTTGCTGATGCAGGCTGTTCATTTCGCCGCCGGCGATCTGCAGCACCTGCTGCAAGCGCTCCCGACTTTCCAGCACCCGACCATGCTCAAGCACCGTGGGCGCCATGGCCAGTGCCGGATCGAGATGATAGTCCTCCAGGCACCGCAGCCAGGAGCGGGCGATGGATGGATCGCTGCCCGGACCGTGCAACTGGTTCTTGCCCTGGGTGACGGTCAAGACCTGCTGGGCATGGCGGCTCAAATGGTTGTTGTGCATTTCTTATTGTTCTCCCCGAGGGTCAGGTCCGCAGAGCGTTCCTGACCCCCGTGTCCCCTATCTTGTGCCTGGTTCAGGCGAGTGCTTCGCCCTCTCATGCAGCCGAGCATCCTCCAGCCCGACGCGCATTGCAATGCCGACGAGACCGACCGGTCACACGCTGTGCCACAAACGGCACAAAGTGTCACAAGCCCCGTATCGCATCTGGCACAGCCCGTGGACAAAGCCCTGCCGCCGACGGCGCAAGCCCTTGATTTATAGGCACCACAAGGCACTGGCCCGACCTTTGCTCTAGGCTTGTACCAGCGCTCATTGCGCGTACTCCCCTATAAGCACAAAAGCCAAGGAGACACTCATCATGCGTTACGCTCACCCAGGTACTGAAGGCGCTATCGTTTCGTTCAAGAGCAAATACGGTAACTACATCGGCGGCGAGTTCGTCGCGCCTGTCAAAGGTCAGTACTTCACCAATACCTCGCCGGTGAACGGCCAACCGATTGCCGAATTCCCCCGCTCCACAGCTGAAGACATCGAAAAAGCCCTCGACGCTGCCCACGCTGCCGCCGACGCCTGGGGCAAGACCTCGGTCCAGGACCGCTCCCTGGTGCTGTTGAAAATCGCCGATCGCATCGAGCAGAACCTCGAAGTCCTGGCGGTCACCGAATCCTGGGACAACGGCAAGGCCGTGCGTGAAACCCTGAACGCCGACATCCCGCTGGCGGCGGATCACTTCCGTTACTACGCCGGGTGCATCCGCGCGCAAGAAGGCAGCTCTGCCGAAATCAACGAACACACCGCGGCCTATCACTTCCACGAACCGCTGGGCGTGGTCGGCCAGATCATCCCGTGGAACTTCCCGATCCTGATGGCCGCCTGGAAACTCGCGCCGGCCCTGGCTGCCGGTAACTGCGTGGTGCTCAAGCCTGCCGAGCAAACGCCGCTGGGCATCAGCGTGCTGCTGGAACTGATCGGCGACCTGCTGCCACCGGGCGTGCTGAACGTGGTGCAAGGGTTCGGCAAAGAAGCCGGCGAAGCCCTGGCCACCAGCAAGCGCATCGCCAAGATCGCGTTCACCGGCTCGACCCCGGTTGGCTCGCACATCATGAAATGCGCCGCCGAGAACATCATTCCGTCCACCGTGGAACTGGGCGGCAAGTCGCCGAACATCTTCTTCGCCGACATCATGCAAGCCGAAGAATCCTTCATCGAGAAAGCCGCCGAAGGCCTGGTGCTGGCGTTCTTCAACCAAGGTGAAGTCTGCACCTGCCCGTCTCGCGCCCTGGTGCAAGAGTCGATCTACGACGACTTCATGAAAGTGGTGATGAAGAAGGTCCTGCAAATCAAGCGTGGCGACCCGCTCGACACCGACACCATGGTCGGTGCCCAGGCTTCCGAGCAGCAATTCGACAAGATTCTCTCCTACCTGGAAATCGCCAAGGGCGAAGGCGCCGAGCTGCTGACCGGTGGCAAGGTGGAAAAACTCGAGGGCAACCTGGCGACCGGCTATTACATCCAGCCGACCCTGCTCAAGGGCACCAACCAAATGCGCGTGTTCCAGGAGGAAATCTTCGGCCCGGTGGTGAGCATCACCACCTTCAAGGACGAAGCCGAAGCCCTGGCCATTGCCAACGACACCGAGTTCGGCCTGGGTGCCGGTCTCTGGACCCGCGACATCAACCGCGCCTACCGCATGGGCCGCGCCATCAAGGCCGGTCGAGTGTGGACCAACTGCTACCACCTGTACCCGGCGCACGCCGCGTTCGGTGGCTACAAGAAGTCTGGCGTCGGCCGTGAAACCCACAAGATGATGCTCGATCACTACCAGCAGACCAAAAACCTGCTGGTGAGCTACGACATCAACCCGCTGGGCTTCTTCTGATCCAACCTCCCGGCGACTTCGGTCGCCGGGACTGGCTTGTTCCGACAAGACTCATTTTCCGTGCAATGCATTCGGCCCCGTTAGGCGGCCGGGTGCACGGCTGCAAGCAGAGCATCGCAAAGGCCCACGCGCCTTTGGTGAACACAGCGTCCGCGCTGGAAAACAACAATAAGAAAGGAATCCGCAATGGATCAGATCGGCAACTACGTGCTCTATCTCATCATGTTCTGCGCCGTACTCGGCGCCTTCGCGGCGATCTACAACAGCGATGAAGGACTTGGTAAAGAATTCATGGAAGGCATCCACGCCACCGGGCATATCTTCGTGCCGGCGGCGGGGATCATGGCGTCCATCCCCTACCTGACCGTGGTCATCGAAAAAGCCTTCGGCCCGTTCTTCAGTTCCCTGGGCGCCGACCCGGCACTGGCGGCGACCATGATCATTGCCTCGGACATGGGTGGCTATCACCTGGCGTCGGCCCTGGCGGCCAGTAAAGAAGCATTGGTCATGGCACTGATCACCGGCTTCATGGGCGGCGCGACCATCGTCTTCTCCATCCCCATGGGCCTGGCGATGCTCGACAAGCGCGACCACAAGTACATGGCCCTGGGCATCATGTCGGGCATCCTGACCATCCCCCTGGGCGTGCTGATCGCCAGCGTCATCCTCGCGTTCAGCAACCCGCTGGTACGCGACCTGGTATCGACCAACGGCGAGGCCACCTATCAGTTGGCCCTGGGCCTGGGCAGCATCTTCGCCAACCTGCTGCCGATCCTGATCTTCGTCGTGGCCCTGGCCCTGGGCCTGCGCTTTTTGCCCGACCTGATGATCAAGGGTTTCATCATCTTCGGTCGCACCCTGGACGCGGCGATCAAGCTGGTGCTGGTGTTCTCCATCGTCGAATACTTCACCGGTGTGTTCACCCTGGTGTTCGGCGGTTGGGGGTTCCACCCGATCATCGCCGACGCCGAAGACCAGACCCGCGCCCTGGAAACCGCCGGCTACATCGGCATCATGCTGGCCGGTGCCTTCCCGATGGTCTACCTGCTGCGTAAATACCTGGGCAAGCCGCTGGAAAGCCTGGGCAGCAAGATCGGCCTGAGCGCCGTCGGCAGTGCTGGCATGCTGGCCACTATCGCCAACATCCTGGCCATGTTCCGCCTGGTGCGCTTCATGCCGCCAAAGGACAAAGTCATCAACATTGCCTTTGGTGTGTGCGCGGCCTTCCTGCTGGGCGACCACCTGTCCTTCACCGCCAACTTCCAGCCCACCATCATTCTGCCGGTGCTGATTGGCAAGATAAGTGCAGGATTCATTGCCGTGGGCCTGGCGTACTGGCTGTCGGTACCCAAGGCCTTGCAACTGGAAGCCGAGGACCGCGCCGCCGGGATCATTGCCAAGGGCGAATACCTGGGCCTGCCGCTGCCGGAAACCCTGCACCCCGATGGCACCAAGGCAACGGCCTGAGTCCGCTGCATTGAAGTGCGCTGCCGACACCGAGCGTGGCATGCTCAGCCACCGCCGGCCCCGGGCAGCGCACTGTCCTATTTGAAACGGAGACTGAAATGGCAAGTTTTTCCCATAGCGTGGGCGCCCAGACCTACCGCTTCGACGACCTCAAGGACGTCATGGCCAAGGCCAGCCCGGCACGCTCCGGAGACTTCCTGGCCGGTGTCGCCGCGCAAAACGACGGCGAGCGGGTGGCAGCGCAAATGGCCCTGGCGGACATCCCGCTCAAGCATTTTTTGCAAGAAGCACTGATTCCCTACGAGAGCGATGAAGTTACCCGACTGATCATCGATACCCACGACGCCAACGCCTTTGCCACCGTCAGCCACCTGACCGTCGGTGGTTTTCGTGACTGGCTGCTCAGCGACGCGGCCGACGAACACAGCCTGCGTGCGCTGGCCCCCGGCCTGACCCCGGAAATGGCCGCCGCCGTGTCGAAAATCATGCGCGTGCAAGACCTGGTGCTGGTGGCGCAGAAAATTCGTGTGATCACCCGTTTTCGCGGGACCCTGGGCCTGCGCGGTCGCCTCTCGACCCGCCTGCAACCCAACCACCCCACCGACGAGCCCGCCGGTATCGCGGCGAGCATTCTCGACGGCCTGCTGTACGGCAATGGCGACGCGATGATCGGCATCAACCCGGCCACCGACAGCATCGCCTCGATCTGCGCCATGCTGGAAATGCTCGACGCGGTGATCCAACGCTACGAAATCCCCACCCAGGCCTGCGTTCTGACCCACGTCACCACCTCCATCGAGGCGATCAACCGTGGCGTGCCATTGGACCTGGTGTTCCAGTCGATTGCCGGCACCGAAGCCGCGAACGCCAGCTTTGGCATCAGCCTCAGCGTACTCCAGGAAGGCTATGACGCCGGCCTGAGCCTCAACCGCGGCACCTTGGGGCAAAACCTGATGTATTTCGAGACCGGCCAGGGCAGCGCGTTGTCGGCCAACGCTCACTTCGGCCTCGATCAGCAAACCTGCGAGACCCGGGCCTATGCCGTGGCGCGGCATTTCAAGCCATTTCTGGTCAATACCGTGGTCGGCTTCATCGGCCCGGAGTACCTGTACAACGGCAAACAGATCATCCGCGCCGGCCTTGAAGACCACTTCTGCGGCAAGTTGCTCGGCGTGCCCATGGGCTGCGACATCTGCTACACCAACCACGCCGAAGCCGACCAGGACGACATGGACACCCTGCTGACCCTGCTGGGTGTGGCCGGGATCAACTTCATCATGGGCATCCCCGGCTCCGACGACATCATGCTCAACTACCAGACCACCTCCTTCCACGACGCCCTCTACGCGCGCCAGACCCTGGGCCTGAAACCGGCTCCGGAATTCGAGGCATGGCTGGCGAACATGGGCATTTTCACGCAGGGTGACGGCAAGGTCCGGTTCGGCAACAACCTGCCGCCGGCCTTCCGCCAGGCCCTGGCGCAACTGGGATGAACGAGGTGCTTATGGAACAACCACCGATCGACCCGCAGAACCCCTGGCTGGAACTGCGCCGCCTGACCCCTGCGCGCATCGCCCTGGGCCGGTCCGGCACCAGCATGCCGACCGGCGCCCAACTGGACTTCCAGTACGCCCACGCCCAGGCCCGTGACGCCGTGCACCTGGCCTTCGATCACGCCGGGCTGAGCGCGCAACTGGCCGAAGCCGGACGCGCCAGCCTGCTGCTGCACAGCGCCGCCAGCGATCGGCACAGCTACCTGCAGCGCCCGGACCTGGGGCGCAAACTCTCCGAGCACTCGGCGCAAACCCTGCGCGACTACGCCGCGGCCCACCCAGGCGGGGTCGACCTGGCCGTGGTGGTGGCCGATGGCCTGTCGGCCCTTGCGGTCCACCGGCACACCCTGCCCTTCCTGGCACGAATGGAAGAACAGACCCAGGCTGAAGGCTGGTCCCTGTCACCGGTAATCCTGGTGGAGCAAGGTCGCGTCGCCGTGGCCGACGAAATCGGCCAGTTGCTGGGGGCAAAAATGGTGGTGATCCTGATCGGCGAACGCCCCGGCCTCAGCTTCTCCCGACAGCCTTGGCCTGTATTTCACCTACAACCCCAAGGTCGGCCTGACGGACGCCTACCGCAACTGCATCTCCAATGTCCGCCTCGAAGGCCTGAGCTACGGCATGGCCGCCCACCGCTTGCTGTACCTGATGCGTGAGGCCTGTCGTCGGCAGTTGTCGGGCGTCAACCTGAAAGACGAGGCGCAATTGCAGACTATCGAGTCAGAAAACGACGCACAAACCAGCTCCAATTTCCTGCTGGGACCGCAGAATCCTTGAGTCCAATGCGGATTGCGTTTTAGTCGCGCTTTGAGGCAGAGTCGACGAACGGCTGCCCGAGTGATGGATCAATTGCCGTCAAATCCACTGGAAACTGCCGTCATATCTACTTGAAGTTGAGGCCTCTAGCATGCGGATTATTCAAGCTACTCTCGAGCACCTGGACCTGCTGACGCCTCTGTTCGTCAAGTACCGCGAGTTTTACGGCTCGCTGCCTTACCCGGATTCTTCCCGCGCGTTCCTGGAAAAACGCCTGCGCCGCAAGGAGTCGGTGATCTACCTGGCGCTGCCGGATGACGACGATGGCCGGCTGCTGGGCTTCTGCCAGCTATACCCGAGCTTCTCGTCCCTGTCGCTCAAGCGGGTATGGATCCTCAACGACATCTACGTCGCCGAAGACGCCCGCCGCCAACTGGTCGCCGACAACCTGATGCGCACCGCGAAAAAAATGGCCAAGGAAACCCAGGCCGTGCGCATGCGCGTGTCCACCAGCAGCGACAACCTGGTGGCGCAAAAGACCTACGAGTCCATGGGCTTTCGTGAAGACAACGAGTTCAAGAACTACATCTTGCCGATCAGCGACGAACTCTGACATGACCTATGTTTCCAGGTAGCGAGGGCGCACGCTCTCGCCGGGGGGTGCGATGCGCCCCTGAAACCTGAACCCAGGCTGAAGCCGATGCACTCCATTGCCCTGGTATCCGCTCCCCATCGCATTCGTAATCCCTCGCTACAAAACCCACACGCTTTTCACTTTGCTGTCCGTATAATCGCGATCTTTATCGGCCGTAAGAAATAGCCCGCAAACTTGTAGCCATTTTTTTCAGACTTTCCGTACAGGCTTGCCGAGTCGAGCCGTCACACAGGTGCCCCCCATGGATTTCAACCCGATCGACCTTGTCCTGCATCTCGATGTGTACCTCGATATGCTGGTCACCAACTACGGGCCATGGATTTACGCCATTCTTTTCCTGGTGATCTTCTGCGAAACCGGCCTGGTGGTCATGCCCTTCCTGCCGGGCGATTCGCTGCTGTTCATCGCCGGTGCCGTTGCCGCCGGTGGTGGCATGGACCCTGTACTGCTGGGCGGCTTGCTGATGCTGGCGGCGATACTCGGAGACAGTACCAACTATGTGGTCGGTCGAACGGCCGGGGAAAAACTGTTCAGTAACCCCAACTCGAAAATCTTCCGTCGCGACTACCTGCAACAAACCCACGATTTCTATGAAAAGCACGGTGGTAAAACCGTGACGCTGGCGCGCTTCCTGCCGATCATCCGGACCTTCGCGCCCTTCGTCGCCGGGGTCGCCAAGATGCCCTATCCGCGCTTTTTCGCTTTCAGCGTGTTCGGCACCATCCTCTGGGTCGGCGGCCTGGTGACCCTGGGTTACTTCTTCGGCAACGTGCCCTTTATCAAGAAGAACCTGTCGCTGCTGGTGGTGGGCATCATCCTGTTGTCGCTGGTGCCGATGATCATTGGCCTGGTCCGCAGCCGCTTCGGTGGCTCGAGCTCCAAAGCCCAGTCGCGCTGATCGCCCATGGGCCTGCTCAGCACCTGGCGTCGCCAACGCACCCTGGCCAAGCACCCCGTTGCCGATGAAACCTGGCAGCGGGTCCGTCAGCACCTGAGTTTTCTCGACGGCCTGAGCGAAGCCGAGGACCAGTGGCTGCGCGAGTCGGCCGTGCTGTTCCTGCAGGACAAACACCTGACATGCCTGCCCGGCGTTGAATTGCACCAGGAACAGCGCCTGCTGCTCGCCGCCCAGGCCCAACTGCCGCTGCTGCACCTGGGCGATCTGAACTGGTATCAGGGCTTCCACGAGATCGTGCTGTACCCCGACGACTTCCTCAGCCCGCAGCGCCATCGCGATGCCAGTGGCGTCGAGCATGAGTGGGACGGCGAGCACAGCGGTGAGGCTTGGCAACAGGGGCCTATCATCCTGGCCTGGCCGGGGGTGATGGCCAGTGGTGGCTGGGAAGGCTACAACCTGGTGATCCACGAACTGGCGCACAAACTCGACATGCTCAACGGCGACGCCAACGGCCTGCCGCCGCTGCACAGCGACATGCGGGTCTCGGACTGGGCGCAGGTGATGCAACACGCCTACGACGACCTCAACCGCCAGCTCGACCACAACCCCGACGCCGACACACCGATCGACCCCTATGCGGCGGAAAACCCCGCCGAGTTCTTCGCCGTCACCAGCGAGTACTTCTTCAGCGCCCCGGATTTACTGCACGGCACTTATCCACAGGTCTATCGACAACTGCAGCTGTTTTACCGCCAGGATCCCCTGGCAAGGCTTGCGCATTTGCAAGCCGAACATCCGGCGTATCAGCCACACGACTAAGGTCTACACGACTTCTGGCACGTGGCACAGGCTCAGGAATATGCCTATAATCGCCGCCACTTTTTGGTCAATCCGGCCAAGTCATTTGGCCACTAACGGGGGCACCGCCCAATGAGCTACAGCAAGATTCCGGCTGGCAAAGACCTGCCGAACGACATCTACGTCGCGATCGAGATCCCGGCCAACCACGCGCCGATCAAGTACGAAATCGACAAAGACAGCGATTGCCTGTTCGTTGACCGTTTCATGGCCACCCCAATGTTCTATCCGGCCAACTACGGTTTCATCCCCAACACCCTGGCTGACGATGGCGATCCCCTCGACGTGCTGGTTGTAACCCCTTACCCGGTTGCACCAGGCTCGGTCATCCGCGCACGTCCAGTCGGTATCCTGAACATGACCGACGACGGCGGCGGCGATGCCAAAGTTATCGCTGTGCCACACGACAAACTGTCCCAGTTGTATGTCGACATCAAGGAATACACCGATCTGCCAGCCCTGCTGCTGGAACAGATCAAGCACTTCTTCGAGAACTACAAAGATCTCGAAAAAGGCAAATGGGTGAAGATCGATGGTTGGGGCGACGCCGAAGCTGCGCGCGCCGAGATCATGAAGTCGGTTGCGGCCTACAAAGGCTGAGACGGCACTGGCCTGGCGCCAGTGACGGCTTGAAAAAACCCCGGTTATCCGGGGTTTTTTTATAACTATAAGAACTTCAGGTAACAGACTAATTAATACAGTTTGGAGGGATGTTTAGTTACGTTTAGTGTTCGCTTACACACCCTTGCAAAACAACAGAATATTCCTGCATAAATTGTTCGGTTTGTTTATTCAATCTAGTTAGTTGACTGAGTAAAATCCGCGTTTATGAAAAAACACAAATGCGGCCCACGCTTCAAGGCACTCCTCAAGGAGGTGAAAATCACCCCTTCGGAGTTCGCTACCTTCTGCAACGTCGAGCCCCAGCACATCAACAACTGGTACATCCGCGGCGTGCCCTACCCCCGGGTCGAAGAAATCGCTCGCCTGCTGAGTGTCAACAGCCAATGGCTGATCAACGGCGAAGGCCCCAAGCATCCCGTCAACGGCCAAGCTCCCGAGCAGGCCGACAAGCTACTGGACACCCAGGAGCCGCGCGAGCACTACCACGTCTGTATCGGCTCACCCGACATCGAGTTGCCCCTCTACAAAGAACGGCCCAAAGCCCTCGGCTCCCGCGACACCCATGTGGTGAAAATCCCCGGCGAAGCCGTTCGCCTGCCACGCCGCTACCTGGAAAGGCTGGAAGTCGAACCCAGCCGCGCCATCTGCGTGCCCATGGTCGGCGACAGCATGTCGGAGAAAATCCAGGATGGCTCGACCCTGGCCGTCGACTGCAGCCTGACCCATATCATTGACGGCCAGATCTACGCGCTCAAGCACGACGGCATGCTGCGCATCAAATACCTGCACCGCCTCCCCGACGGCGCCTTGCGCCTGCGCAGCCACAATCGCAGCGGCTACCCGGACGAAATCTTCAGCGCCGAACAAATCATCAAACAGAACATCGACGTCCTCGGCTGGGTGTTCTGGTGGTCCACCCTCAACAAACAACGCCCACCCGTACCCTTTGGATGACCACCGCAACGCCCGGCAACACACATCACGCTGGGAATTCCCCAAAAAAATCAGTATGCTGCGCCCCACATTTGCATCGACCCGCCCCGCGCCGGTCCGATCGCACCGACAAGGCAGATGACTTTCTCGCCAAGTCCCACAGCCGGACGCAAGATCCGGATGTACGTTTTGAAGGCTGGTACGGTTTACCAAAAATAAACCAAGCCAGTCCCCGAGAAGCCGGCCACAAGCCGGCTTTTTAATGCCCGCTGAAAACCCCCACCAGGATGGTTTCTTGGTCAAACACTGCCCCTGCTCACCTTCGCGGCGCTGTCCTACGCCCGTATTGCCCGACTGACGGTCAGCCCGGTGCCGATTTTTGTCCCGGCCTTCCGCGTATTCATGGTCCGGGACGTGGAACACAACGACGACCCGCACAATCGCTGGCTGCGCAACTTCATCATCGACACCACCCAGGAGTTGCAGCAGGGGTCGTTGACGCCGACCTGAAGCAGCTCAACAGTGGCAGACAACTGGACGCTGAGCCGAATAGATCGTCAACTCGATCCGCTACTGCGTGCCGGCATCGCGCATTTCCGGCTTGTCACCCTCCACCCGTTCGACGATGGCAATGGCCACCTGACCCGTTTACCCGGCGCAGGCCGTAGTACCCGCTATCAGGTCAACTCTTCGAGCAATGCCGGCGCCAGGCCCGTTTGAGAGACCTGCTCATTTGCCCCACACCCCCCTATCTGCTAGTGTCGCGCCGGTTCAAATGTCACCTGGATAGCCGCCATGGCCCGTAAAAAAGCTGCACTGGATTTCGAACAATCCCTCGCCGACCTGCAAACGCTGGTTGAGCGTCTGGAGAACGGCGAGCTGTCGCTGGAAGACTCGCTGACGGCCTTCGAGCAAGGCATCGGCCTGACCCGCGATTGCCAGGCCGCACTGGCACAGGCCGAGCAGAAGGTCCAGGTGCTGCTGGAGCGTGATGGCGAGCTGGCCGAGGCACCTTTCGACGCGGAACAGCCAGAATGATCGCGGCGTATTCGGCCAGCAGCCAGGCCCGGGTCAACGCCGCGCTGGAAAGCCTGTTTATCGCGCCGAGCCCGGAGCTCGCGCGCTTGTACGAAGCCATGCGCTACAGCGTGATGAACGGTGGCAAGCGCGTACGCCCGCTGCTGGCCTATGCCGCCTGTCAAGCCCTGGGGGGCGAGGCTGAGCAAGCCAACGGCGCGGCCTGTGCGGTGGAGTTGATCCACGCCTACTCGCTGGTGCATGACGATTTGCCGGCCATGGACGACGACGACCTGCGTCGCGGCCAGCCCACCACCCACAAGAAATTCGATGAAGCCTGCGCGATTCTCGCCGGTGACGGCCTGCAGAGCCTGGCCTTTAGCGCCCTGCTCGATCCACGCCTGAACACTGCCGACGCCGAGATCCGCCTGCAAATGGTCAGCGCCCTGGCGTTGGCGGCAGGCCCGGCCGGCATGGTCGGCGGCCAGGCCATCGACCTCGGTTCGGTCGGCATCAAGCTCGACCAGCAAGCCCTGGAGTACATGCACCGACACAAGACCGGCGCGCTGATCGAAGCCAGCGTCAAGCTTGGCGCCCTGGCCAGTGGTCGGGCCGAAAAGAGCGAGCTCAAGGCGCTGCAGACCTATGCCCAGGCCATCGGCCTGGCGTTCCAGGTGCAGGACGACATTCTCGACGTCGAAAGCGATACCCAGACCCTGGGCAAACGCCAGGGCGCCGATATTGCACGGGACAAACCGACCTACCCGGCCCTGCTCGGCCTTGAAGCGGCCAAGGCCTATGCCCTGGAACTGCGCGATCTGGCCCTGCACGCGCTGCGACCGTTTGACGCGTCGGCCGAGCCGCTGCGCGATCTGGCCCGCTACATCGTCGACCGCCGCAACTGATCCGGCGCACGCTGCCCAGCAAGTTCCGCGCTCCGCGTGGGCAGCGTGCGCTGCATCAGGTAAACTGCCGCATCTTTTATACCTATAACGATTCGCCTGATGCCCACGACGTTTCATGAGATTCCCCGCAAGCGCCCGACCACGCCCCTGCTCGACCGTGCCAACACGCCGGACGGCTTGCGCCGGTTAGGCGAAGCCGAGCTGGAAACCCTGGCCGATGAGTTGCGCCTGGAATTGCTCTACACGGTCGGTCAGACCGGCGGGCATTTCGGCGCGGGCCTTGGCGTGATCGAGCTGACCATCGCGCTGCATTACGTCTTTGACACCCCGGACGACCGGCTGGTGTGGGACGTGGGTCATCAGGCTTATCCGCACAAGATTCTCACGGGCCGTCGTGAGCGCATGGGCACCCTGCGCCAGAAAGACGGGATCGCCGCCTTCCCGCGCCGTTCCGAGAGCGAATACGACACCTTTGGCGTCGGTCACTCCAGCACTTCGATCAGCGCAGCCCTGGGCATGGCCATTGCCGCCCGCCTGCAGAACAGTGATCGCAAGGCCATTGCGGTGATCGGCGACGGCGCCCTGACCGCAGGCATGGCCTTCGAGGCGCTGAATCACGCCCCCGAAGTCGACGCCAACATGCTGGTGATCCTCAACGACAACGACATGTCGATCTCGCGCAATGTCGGCGGGCTGTCCAACTACCTGGCCAAGATCCTTTCCAGCCGCACCTACGCGAGCATGCGCGAGGGCAGCAAAAAGGTCCTGTCGCGCCTGCCCGGCGCCTGGGAAATCGCCCGGCGCACCGAAGAGTACGCCAAGGGCATGCTGGTCCCCGGCACCCTGTTCGAAGAACTGGGCTGGAACTACATTGGCCCGATCGACGGCCACGACCTGCCAACCCTGATCGCCACCCTGCGCAACATGCGTGACCTCAAGGGACCGCAGTTCCTGCACGTGGTGACCAAAAAAGGCAAAGGTTTCGCCCCGGCGGAAGTCGATCCGATCGGCTATCACGCCATCACCAAGCTCGAACCCCTGGATGCCCCGGCCGCCGCGCCGAAGAAGGCCAGCGGGCCGAAGTACTCCGGTGTGTTTGGCGAATGGCTGTGCGACATGGCCGCCGCCGACCCGCGCCTGGTGGGCATTACCCCGGCGATGAAGGAAGGCTCCGACCTGGTGGCGTTCAGCGAGCGTTTCCCGCTGCGTTACTTCGACGTGGCGATCGCCGAGCAACACGCGGTCACCTTTGCCGCCGGCATGGCCTGCGAAGGCGCAAAACCGGTGGTGGCGATCTATTCGACCTTCCTGCAGCGTGGCTACGACCAGTTGGTACATGACGTAGCGGTGCAGAACCTCGATGTGCTCTTTGCCATCGACCGCGCCGGCCTGGTGGGCGAAGACGGCCCGACCCACGCCGGCAGCTTCGACCTGTCGTTCCTGCGCTGCATCCCCGGCATGCTGGTGATGACCCCAAGCGACGAGAACGAACTGCGCAAGATGCTCACCACCGGCCACCTGTACAACGGCCCGGCGGCGGTGCGTTATCCACGTGGCAACGGCCCGAACGCGACCATCGACAAAGACCTGGAGCCGATCGAGATCGGCAAGGGCGTGGTGCGCCGCCAAGGCCACAAAGTCGCCCTGCTGGTGTTCGGCGTGCAACTGGCCGAAGCGCTGAAAGTCGCCGAGACCCTGGATGCAACCGTGGTCGACATGCGTTTCGTCAAGCCGCTGGATGAAGCACTGGTGCGCGACATTGCCAGCCGCCACGAGCTGCTGGTGACCATCGAAGAAAACGCGATCATGGGCGGCGCCGGTGGCGCGGTCAGCGAATTCCTCGCCCGCGAAAACATCCTCAAGTCGATGCTGCACCTGGGCTTGCCGGACAGCTACGTCGAACACGCCAAGCCGGCACAGATGCTGGCCGAGTGCGGGTTGGATGAGGCGGGAATCGAAGCTTCGATTCGCGAGCGCCTGCAACTGCTTAACATCTAAACGCAGAACCCTGTGGGAGCGAGCTTGCTCGCGATGGCGGCCTTTCAGTCGATTGAAACCTTGACTGGCACTCCGCTATCGCGAGCAAGCTCGCTCCCACAGTAGTTTTCAGCGCCTATCAAATCTCTACTTGCCGCCAAGCCTCAACGGATCGTCGATGAACCTCCCCCGCCTCGCCCTGACCCTCTCGCTGCTGCCTACCGTCAGCGCCCTCGCCGACACCTTCGAACGCGAACAAGCCCTGAAGCTGCCCGAAGTCCTGATCAGCGCCAATCGCCAGGTCGAAGCCCGCAATGACAGCAGCGCAGCCAACACGGTGTTCACCCGCGACGATATTGACCGCCTGCAACCCTCCAGCGTCACCGACCTGCTGAGCCGGGTGCCGGGAGTGCAAGTCACCCAGATGGGCGGGCGCGGGAGCTTGCCGGGGATTTACATGCGTGGCACCAAGTCCGCGCAAAGCCTGGTGCTGGTAGACGGCCAGCGCATCGGCAGCTCGTCCTCCGGCGACAGCAACCTGCAGCACATCAACATCGAACAGGTCGAGCGTGTGGAAGTGTTGCGCGGCTCGCGCTCAGTGATTTATGGCAGCGATGCGATTGGCGGGGTGATTCAGATTTTCACCCGGCGCAGCGCCGAGCCGGGCCTGCAGCCACGCCTGCACATGGGGTTGGGCAGCAACCAGACCTGGGAGCGCAGCCTCGGCCTGTCCGGTGGCGACGACAACACCCGCTTCAACCTCGGCGCCAGCCTGGATGAAACTGCCGGGATCGACCGCACCCACCAGTCCTATCCCAGCGATGGCGATCACGACGCCTACCGCAATCAGTCGCTGAGCCTGAGCCTGAGCCATGGCTTGAGTGATGATCTGGAAGTGGGCTTCAACGTGCTGGATAGCCGCGGCAAGAACGAGTTCGATAGCCCGTTCGGGCGCTACGACTCAAGCACCGATCAAAGCTACCAACAAAAGCCCTACAGCGACTTCAACGTCAGTAGCGTCAGCAGCTATTTCGATGCCCGCATCAACCCGACCTGGAAGACTCGCGTAGAACTGGGCCACAGCGAGAACCGCGAACAAACCCGCGACAAGCTCAGCGCCGAAAATTCGGTGTTCAACACCTACCGCGACTCCGTGAACTGGCAGAACGACCTGGCCCTCAACGAGCAGAACAGCCTGATCCTGGGTGGCGACTGGTACGAAGATCGGGTCAACAGCGACTTCGACTACTACGGTGCGCGCGCCGCTTTAGGTGAAGACAGCCGCTGGAACCGCGCCGCGTTCATTCAGCATCACTTCGCCGCCGAGCACTTCTCCACCGAACTGGGCCTGCGTCGCGACGACAACCAACAGTTCGGCAGCCAGAACAGTTGGAGCGGCACCTTCACCCTGCCGCTGAACGCCGACAATGACCTGTTGCTGACCTACAGCGAAGGTTTCCGGGCGCCAACGTTCAACGACCTTTACTACCCGGACTACAACAACCCAGGCCTCAAACCTGAGACTTCAAAGAGCTACGAGCTGCAATGGCGCAGCCAACTGACTGACAGCAGTCGCCTGGAAGCCTCGCTCTACCGCACCGACCTCGAAGACGCGATTATCTACGGCAGCCGCCCGGAAAACGTCGCCTCGGCGCGGATCAACGGCTTCGAAGCCGCCCTCAAGCAAGAGTTGTTCGGCTGGCAGAGCAACCTGGGCATCTCGTTCATCGACCCGCGGGATCGCGAGAGCGGCCACACCCTGGCCCGCCGTGCGCGCCGCACCTTGAACCTGGACCTGGATCGGCAGTTCGACCAGCTCGGGCTGGGGGCGACCTGGCAAGCGGTCAGCAGCAGCTACGACGACGAGAAAAACCTCCAGCCCCTGGGCGGCTATGGCCTGCTGGGCCTGCGCAGCAGTTGGGCGGTGAACCACGAAGTCACCCTGCAGATGAAAATCGACAACCTGCTGGACAAGGGCTACAGCCGCGCGCTGTACCAGTACCAAGGCGAGCAGTACGGTTATCGCGAGGAAGGCCGGGCGCTGATGTTCGGGGTGACGTGGATGCCGCAGCTCTGAACTGAGGTACGCGGTGTTGCTCGCGATAGCCGCACCTCGGTCTTACTGACCCGGCGCGATCAACCGGCACAACGCAGCCGTCGCCTGGATCATCTGCCCACTCGGCCGCTCCAGGCCTTTGTCGATCACCCTCAGCAATTGCCCCTGGCTCACCGCCGTGACCTGCGGCCAGGCCTTCCAGGCATCGAGCTGGGCCTGGCTGCTGGCGAGGATCACCTCGGGGTTGCGCGCCAGCACCGACTCGATGCTGACCTGCGGCGCCGGCAGGCGCAGGTCGGCGAACACATTCCGCGCACCACACACCTCAAGCGCATCGCTGATGATCTGCCCGCCACCCACGGTGTACAGCGGCTGGTCCCAGACCTGATAGAACACCCGCAGCGGCACGTCGCGTCGGTAGCGCTGGCGCAAGGCATCCAATTGCCGACGCAGGTCGGCCGCCAGTGCCTGCCCGCGTTCGGGTCGACCCAGTTGCCGGGCAATGTCTTCGATCTGGGTGGTGAGTTGGTCGAGGCGGTGGGGTTCGGCGACGTAGGTGGGAATGCCCAGCCGACTCAGTTGTTCCCGCTGGGCCGGGCCAACACTGCCGGGCCAGAGCAGCAACAGATCGGGTTTGAGGCTGAGCAGGCGTTCGATGTCCAACTGGCCATAACGCCCCACCGACGGCACGGACTCAAGGGCTGGCGGACGCTCGCCGGCATCGAGCACGCCGACCAGCAGGTCGGCGGAGTCCAGTTCAACAACGATTTCCGACAGGGAGGGGGCCAGGCTGACCACCCGCTCCACGGCAGCCGCCGGACCACTGAGGGCCAGCAGCAGCGCCAGCCAGCGCCCCATCAGCCGAGTTGACGCGGAATACGGTAGAGGTAGAACAGCACGGCAGTGGCCAACCCCAGCAGCACCAGAGGCACCGCCTCCAGGCCGACGAACACCGCCAGCGCACCGATCCAGGCCGGCAGGGAAGCCACCAGCATGGCGCTGCGGCGCTGAGCGGCCAGGGCGATCCAGGCGGCGGGCTCTGCGGGGGTATCGAGGGCTTTTTGGGTAGTGATCAGGCCGTGTTTGTAGCCACCGAAAAACTTCAGGCTGACGAACATCGAGGCCATGCCGGCGATGAAGAACGGCATCGCCAGGATCGGGGCCAGGGCTTCACCGTCGCCAAACAGGCCATTGATCACCAGCAACGGCAACAGGGCCAGCGCGAAGTACTGCCACCAATTGACGGACAGGCGCCGCCGAACCTGGCCGCGGGTCACGCCCGGTCCGCCTCGCCCTGATGCTCGTTGCCCATCATGTGGTCGAGCTTGCTGGCCTTGGTCGCCAGGTAGAGTTTGTTGTGCGGGTTGTGGCCCGTGTGCAGCGGCACGCGCTCGGCGACCACGATGCCCATGTCGGTCAATGCCTTGACCTTGCGCGGGTTGTTGGTCATCAGGCGCAGGGACTTGACGCCCAGGTGCTCGAGCATCGGCAGGCACATGGCGTAGTCACGCTGGTCAGCGGCAAAACCCAGGCGCTCGTTGGCTTCGACGGTGTCAGCACCGCCATCTTGCAACTCATAGGCGCGGATTTTGTTCAGCAGGCCAATGCCCCGGCCTTCCTGGCGCAAGTACAGCAACACGCCACGGCCTTCGCGGGCGATGGCCTGCAAGGCGGCTTCCAGTTGTGAGCCGCAGTCGCAACGCTGGCTGAACAAGGCATCGCCGGTCAGGCATTCGGAGTGCAGCCGGCCGAGTACCGGGGCACCATCGGCCACATCACCCAAGCTCAACACGACGTGCTCGCGGCCGGTGGACTCATCGAGAAAGCCATGCATGGTGAATTGCGCAAAAGGCGTTGGCAGCTTGGAAGCGGCGACAAAAACGACAGGCACCGGTGTGCTCCTGATTTATGTACTGGAGATTCGCAGAGGCGGCATTGTAACAGCAGGCTCGGAACCACGCTTAGGCTGAATTATCGGCCATAACGATCAAATAGTTTGATCACTGGTCGGCGGGCTTCAGGTTGCCCTCGAACGGGTACGGTTGTTTCCAGCGTTCGAAAATCGGTTTCAGCCCGCCGTTGCCGACCAGCAGGGTCATGCGCTGATCATACAGCTTCATCAGCGACCTGGCCTCGGAGGTATCGGCAAACCCCAGGAACAGCGGCAGTTCGGCCAAGTGGGTATAGCGGAACTGCTGCTCGTTCACGGCGCTTTTGAGCACCGCTTCGACCTCGGTCCGGGCGTCGATGTAATAGTCTGCACGGCCCTGCTGGAGCATCAGCAGAATGCCGGTGCGGCGCTCGATCTGGTTATAGCGGCGCACATTGGGCAGGTAGTTTTCGTAACGATAGCCGCGCACCCAGGCTAAGCGGTACTTGCCCAGGGTGGCCTGGGTCGGTGCCGGATTGCTCGCCAGGCCGAGGGCGTAGATGTGGTCGGAATCGAAGTTCCAGTGCGGATACAGCACGCCCTGGGCCTCGTCCCGGTAGGACCCGACCTGGGCATCGACTTCCTTCAGTTGCACCAGACCGATCGAGCGGGTGTACGGCACCGTGCGGATGTCCAGCTTGACCCCGGCCGGCTCGAACACCTCACGCAAGATGTCCCAGGCCAGACCGTGCCCGTCGGCAGCGGTGTAGTCTTCCCACTCCTCGCTCGCCAGATGGATCACCGCAGGTACAGCGGGTACCTCCACCGCACGAGCGAGCGAGCAGACCATAGCCAACAGCAGAATCCAGCAACCGCGCCCCACCATTCCCTAGCCCCTCGAACAGTCCCTCAGGTGAAATACCAGACCAGCCCCTGCATCCCCAACCAGGCAAAGACCCCTGCCAACACGTCATCGAGCATGATCCCGACGCCGCCGTGCACATGCCGGTCGATCCAGCGAATCGGCCACGGCTTGAGGATGTCGAAAAAGCGGAACATCAGGAACCCCGCCAACAACCAGTACCACCCCTCCGGTACCAGCCACAGGGTAATCCACATCCCGACCATTTCGTCCCAGACAATGCCCTCGTGGTCGTGTACGCGCAAGTCGTCGGCCACTTTGCCGCACAGCCAGAAGCCGAACAGCATGGTGATGCCCAACATCAGCCAGTAGCCCCAGTCGGGCAGCATCTGCCACAACGGGATGAAGGGTAGCGCAACTAACGAGCCCCAGGTGCCGGGTGCCTTGGGCAAGGTGCCCGAGCCAAAGCCGAAGGCCAGGAAATGCCAGGGATTGCGCCAGACCGATGGCGGCACGAACTCTGCCGGGACCTGTTTGGGATGATCTGTCACGGTGTCTCCTGGAAATGTTGATAACCCCGGATGTTCGGGGTGATGTCCTGCCCATTGGCGTCCAGCAGCGTGACGCCCTGCCCGGCCACGACCCGGCCGACCACATGGATCGGCCAGCCCTCGGCCAGCAGGGCCGGCAAATGAGCCGGCGGCAAGGTGAATGCCAGTACGTAGTCGTCACCGCCACTGACCGCTGCCACCCGGGCCGCATTCTCACCGAGAAACGCCAGCAGTGCCGCCGATAGCGGCAGTTTCTGGTGCTCGACCAGCAAGCCGACAGCCGATGCCTTGGCAATATGCCCGCAGTCGGCGAGCAGGCCATCGGAGATATCCAGCGCCGCGCTGGCCTTGCCGCGCAACGCCTGACCCAACGCCAGTTGCGGCTGTGGCGACCAGTAATGCGCCAGCAACGGTTCGGCGATGGCCGCCGGCGCGGTACGCTGGCCCAGCACCAGGGGCAAGGCCCCGGCGGCGTTGCCCAGGTCCCCGCCGACACACAGCAGGTCGCCGACCTGTGCACCGCTGCGGGTCAGGGCCTGGCCGGCCGGGACGCGGCCAAACACGGTCATGGTCAGGCTCAACGGACCGCGCGTGGTATCACCGCCCACCAGCCGCACGCCGCAGCCCTGCGCCATCTGGTTCAAACCACGGGCATAGGCATCCAGCCAATCGGCGGTCACCGCCGGCAAGGTCAGGGCAAGGGTAAAGGCAACGGGGGTGGCGCCCATGGCAGCCAGGTCACTGACAGCCACCGCCAGCGAACGCTGACCGAGCAGAAAAGGGTCGCAGGGATCTGCGAAATGCACACCGGTCACCAGGGTGTCGGTGGAGATCGCCAGCTGTTCCCCCGCGGGAACAGCGAGCAAGGCGCAGTCGTCGCCGATCCCCAGCGCAACGCCATCGCCCGCCTGCGCACACGGCGCAGCGGCGAAGTAATTGCGGATCAGCTCAAACTCGCCCATGAGGTCTCAAGCGCGTATCAGCGCTTGAACGCCTTCACTTCAGCTTCACGCAGGCGCGGGGCCAGCTTGTCGAGGACACCGTTGACGAACTTGTGGCCATCGGTGGAACCGAAGACTTTAGCCAGCTCGATGCCTTCGTTGATCACCACGCGGTACGGTACGTCGACGCGTTTGAGCAGTTCCCAGGTGGACAGGCGCAATACCGCCAGTTCAACCGGATCCAGCTCGTCGATGGTCAGGTCCAGGCAAGGCGTGAGGGCGGTGTCGATTTCCGTCTTGAACTGCGGAACCCCGTGCAGGATTTCGCGGAAGTAGGCGCCATCGACATCACTGAAATCGTTATCGACCCGGAACTGCGCTTCGATCTCGTTCAACGACTGCTTGGCCATGTGCCATTGATACAGGGCCTGGGTCGCGAGCTGACGGGCTTCGCGGCGCTTGACGCTCTTCGATGGTTTACCAGCATCCGCAGGCTTTGGATCGCGCGGGTTGAAACGATCGCTTTCGTCGCTAATCACTTGGCCTCCAACTGCGCCAGCAGGCTGACCATTTCCAGAGCGGACAGGGCAGCTTCGGCACCTTTGTTACCGGCCTTGGTGCCGGAACGTTCGATGGCTTGCTCGATGGAATCAACGGTCAGCACGCCGAAAGCGACTGGAACGCCGAACTCCATGGACACCTGGGCCAGGCCCTTGGTGCATTCGCCTGCCACGTATTCGAAGTGCGGAGTACCGCCACGAATGACCGCGCCCAGGGCGATGATTGCCGCGAACTCGCCTTTCTGGGCGACTTTCTGCGCAACCAGCGGGATTTCGAAGGCGCCAGGGGCACGGATGATGGTGATGTCGCTTTCGCTCACGCCATGGCGAACCAGGGCATCAACCGCACCGCTTACCAGGCTTTCGACAACAAAGCTGTTGAAACGGCCAACAACCAGGGCGTAGCGGCCTTTGGGGGCGATGAAGGTACCTTCGATGGTCTTCAGGGTCATTCGACAAATCTCTTAAAGAGCCGGGACGCGTTCAGTACGCGTCCCTCAGTGATATTTGAACCGCGAACAAGGGGTGGAAAAACACCGGCCTTTATTCGGAGGGCACGTATTCTACAACTTCCAGATCGAAACCGGATATCGCATTAAATTTCATTGGCGCCGACATCAGGCGCATTTTGCGCACGCCAAGGTCACGCAGGATCTGCGAACCGGCACCGACGATGCTGTAGGTGGTCGGTTTTTTCACCACCGCCTGGTCCGCGGTTTCGCGGATATGCGCCAGCAGCACGTCGCCATCGAGCGGGTGACCGAGCAACAGCACCACGCCGCTGCCCGCCTCGGCAACCGCAGCCATGGCGGCGCGCAGGCTCCAGCGGCCCGGCTGCTTGACCATCAACAGGTCGCGCAGCGGGTCCATGTTGTGCACCCGCACCAGGGTCGGTTCTTCGGCGCACACGGTGCCCAGGGTCAGGGCCATGTGCACGTCGCCTTCCACCGAATCACGATAGGTCACCAGGTTGAATTGGCCCAGTTCGCTGTCCAGTGGCTGCTCGGCAATCCGCTGAACGGTACGTTCGTGGATCATCCGATAGTGAATCAGGTCGGCGATGGTGCCGATCTTGATGTTGTGTTCAGCGGCAAAGGCTTCCAGTTCGGCACGACGGGACATGGTGCCGTCGTCGTTCATCACCTCGCAGATCACCCCACTCGGCTCGAACCCGGCCATGCGCGCCAGGTCGCAGGCGGCTTCGGTGTGGCCGGCGCGGGCCAGGGTACCGCCGGCCTGGGCCATCAGCGGAAAAATGTGCCCCGGGCTGACGATATCTTCAGCCTTGGCGTCCTTGGCGGCAGCGGCCTGCACGGTACGCGCACGGTCGGCGGCGGAGATGCCGGTGGTCACGCCTTCGGCGGCTTCGATCGACACGGTGAACTTGGTGCCGAAGCCGGAACCGTTGCGCGGTGCCATCAGGGGCAGCTTGAGCAGTTCGCAGCGTTCGCGGCTCATCGGCATGCAGATCAGGCCACGGGCGTGCTTGGCCATGAAGTTGATGTGCTCGGCCTGGCAGCACTCGGCGGCCATGATCAGGTCGCCTTCGTTCTCGCGGTCTTCGTCATCCATAAGGATGACCATCTTGCCTTGGCGGATGTCTTCAACCAGTTCTTCGATGCTATTGAGCGCCACAAGGCACCCCCCTTCTTTCGAAATTTGAGCTTCAGGATTTGAGGTAGCCGTTGGCGGCCAGAAAGCTTTCAGTGATGGTGCTGCCGGCCGTCGACTCCGCGGCCTTGTCGCCCAGCAGCAGGCGCTCCAGGTAACGGGCCAGCAGGTCCACTTCCAGGTTCACCCGGCGACCCGGCTGATACGCAGCCATGATGGTTTCGCTCAAGGTGTGCGGAATGATCGTCAGCAGGAATTCGGCGCCATCGACCGCGTTCACCGTCAGGCTGGTGCCGTCGACCGTGATCGAGCCTTTATGGGCGATGTACTTGGCCAATTCCTTCGGGGCACGGATGCGGAACTCCACGGCCCGAGCGTTTTCGGTGCGAGCGACCACTTCGCCGACGCCGTCGACGTGACCGCTGACCAGGTGACCGCCCAGGCGGGTGGTTGGGGTCAGGGCTTTTTCCAGGTTGACCGGGCTGCCGCTCTTGAGGTCATTCATGGCGGTGCAGTCGAGGGTTTCGCGACTGACGTCCGCTGCAAAGCCGTCGCCTGGCAGCTCGACGGCTGTCAGGCAGACGCCGTTGACCGCGATGCTATCGCCCAGTTTGACGTCGCTCAGGTCGAGCTTGCCGGTGGCGACGTGAACCCGTACATCTCCGCCTTTTGGGGTCAATGCACGAATACTGCCGATGGATTCGATGATGCCGGTAAACATGAAGTCCTCCTCGAGAACAAAACCTTCTAGGCCGCAGCCGGGAATTATACGCTCGCGGCCGGCACGGGAATGGCAGTGACTCGCCAGTCATCGCCAACCGCACGAATGTCAGTGATTTTCAGCGCCGGCGCATCCTTCATCTGTGCCAGTGGCCAATCGAGCAATGGCCGCGCCGTGGAGCCGAGGAACTTGCCGGCGACAAAGATCTGGTACTCGTCCACCAGGCCTTGCTGGGCAAAGGCGCCCGCCAGCCTTGGGCCGGCTTCCACCAGCACCTCGTTGACGCCGCGGGCGGCCAGTTCGAGCAGGAGCTTGCGCAGGTCGACCTGACCCTCTTCACCCGGCACGATCAGGCATTCGGGACCGTTGGCGTACTGTTCCTCCACGGCCACGCAGGTGGCGACCAGCGCCGGGCCGGCCTTGAAGAACGGGGCATCGAGGGGCACTCGCAGGCGGCCATCGATCAGGACCCGTAACGGTGGACGGCTCATGGCCAGGGCGCTTTGTTCGGCGTCCAGCCCCAACTCGTCGGCGCGCACGGTCAGGCGCGCGTCGTCCGCCAGCACCGTGTCGGCCCCCGTCAACACCACGCTGGCCTGCGCCCGCAGGCGCTGGACCGCGGAGCGCGCCGCCGGCCCGGTGATCCACTGGCTTTCGCCGCTGGCCATGGCGGTGCGCCCATCCAGGCTCATGGCCAACTTGACCCGCACGAACGGCAAGCCGTGTTCCATGCGTTTGAGGAACCCCTGATTGAGCTGGCGCGCCTCGCCTTCGAGCACGCCGCAGGTGGTGGCGATGCCGGCCTGCTCCAGGCGTTGCAGGCCACGTCCGGCCACTTCCGGGTTGGGGTCCTGCATGGCGGCAACGACTCGCGCCACACCCGCCGTGACCAACCCATCGGCGCACGGTGGCGTGCGGCCGTGATGGCTGCAGGGTTCGAGCGTGACGTAGGCGGTCGCGCCCCGCGCCTGCTCACCAGCGGCGCGCAAGGCGTGGACTTCGGCATGGGGTTCGCCGGTGCGCACATGCCAGCCTTCGCCGACGACCTGCCCGTCACGCACGATCACGCAACCGACGCGCGGATTGGGGTGGGTGCTGTAGTGACCCTTGCGGGCCAGTTCCAGCGCGCGCGCCATGTAGTGGGCGTCGAGGATCGCTTGCTCAGTGGACATCGTCATGGTTTGACCGGTTCTCGGGCCAGGCGATCGATCTCTTCACGGAACTCGTTGAGGTCCTGGAAGCGGCGATACACCGAAGCGAAACGAATGTAGGCGACTTCATCGAGCTTCTGCAGCTCGGCCATCACCAGCTCACCGACCACCAGCGATTTGACTTCGCGCTCGCCGGTCGCCCGCAGTTTGTGCTTGATGTGCGCCAGGGAGGATTCCAGGCGCTCGACGCTCACCGGCCGTTTTTCCAGGGCGCGCTGCATGCCGGCGCGCAGTTTTTCTTCGTCGAACGGCTGGCGACTGCCGTCGGTTTTGATCAGGCGCGGCAACACCAGTTCGGCGGTCTCGAACGTCGTGAAGCGTTCGCCGCAGGCCAGGCATTCACGCCGGCGGCGCACCTGTTCGCCCTCGGCGACCAGACGCGAGTCGATGACCTTGGTGTCGTTGGCACCGCAGAAGGGACAGTGCATGGTGGCAGGCAACAAAAAAAGGGAGGGCCATGGTAGCGCATCCCGGTGGCAAGACAAGCCATAGGGTTTACGGTATACAGACGGGCTATAGTGCTAGATCCATGGATTTCACCTCGCTGGAGCCGCAAATGCCGCTACGACCGCTTGTTTTACTCAGTTTCGTCAGCCTGCTGGTGGCCTGTAGCAGTGATGCGCCCAAACCGGCAGAACCGGCATCCGGCCCCGCGCCGCAGATGGCCCAGAAGAAGGCCCAGGCGTCCGCCGACCAGGGCCCGCTGCCGGCTTACCAGCGCGAATTGAGTGGTTCACTGCAGGGTGTGCCAGAGGGTGCCGAAGTCGAACTGGCGCTGCTGGTGGTCGACGAGCGTTCGCGGCCGCAACTGCTGCTGGCCAGTGCCAACCTGATCGGCAACAACCAGGCCCTGCCGTTTCACCTGCGTTTCAACCCCGAGACCTTTCCCGCCGGCGCGCGGGTCGAGCTGCGCGGGCGCGCCAGCCAGTCCGGGCAACTGATCCTGCACCTGCCTTCGCAACGAATTTTCCAGCCAACCTCCCAGGCACTGGGGCAATTGCAGTTCGTCAAAGCACCATGAATGCACCGCTCGACCTGCAACACGCCCTGAGCGAACTGCTTGGCGATGCGCAACTGGTGCCCTGCCCGCTGCCGGGTACCGAGCTGCAACTGTGGCTGATCGACGGCGACAACATGGACCGCGCCTTCAGCCCGGAAGAAACCCGACGCATCCTGCATGAACCGCCGTACTGGAGTTTCTGCTGGGCCAGCGGCCTGGCGGTGGCGCGCTACCTGGCCGAACACCCACAGTGGGTGGCCGGCAAGCGGGTGCTGGATTTCGGTGCCGGTTCCGGGGTGGCGGGGATTGCGGCGGTCAAGGCCGGCGCGCTCGAAGTGGTGGCCTGCGACCTCGATCCCCTGGCGCTCGCCGCCTGCCGGGCCAATGCCCGGCTCAATGCTGTCGAGCTCAGCTATTCGACGGACTTTTTCGCCGAGGCCGACCGTTTCGACCTGATCCTGGTGGCTGACGTCCTGTACGACCGCGCCAACCTGCCGCTACTCGACGCCTTCCTCAGCCGAGGCCGCGAAGCCCTGGTCGCCGACTCACGGGTGCGCGACTTCTCGCACCCGCTCTACCGGCGCCTGGAGATGCTCGAGGCCATGACCCTGCCCGACCTGGCCGAGCCTGAAGAGTTTCGCCATGTGAGCCTGTACCATGCCTCCCGCAACGCGTAGCAGCGGCCGAGCGTCCTGCGCTTTCGGCCAACCCCCACCAAGCCTTATAGTTGCCCCATCCACGTTTTTTCGAGATACCCCATGAGTCAAGACACGCCGTACATCTTCGACGCCACCACCGCTGATTTCGAGCAGTCGGTGATCGAGAACTCGTTCCACAAACCCGTGCTGGTGGATTTCTGGGCTGAATGGTGTGCACCGTGCAAGGCGCTGATGCCGATGCTGCAAACCATCGCCGAGAGCTACCAGGGCGAGTTGCTGCTGGCCAAGGTCAATTGTGATGTCGAGCCAGACGTGGTGGCGCGCTTCGGCATTCGCAGCCTGCCGACCGTGGTGCTGTTCAAGGACGGTCAGCCGGTGGACGGTTTTGCCGGCGCGCAACCCGAATCCGCGGTGCGCGCACTGCTCGAACCCCATGTACAGATGCCACCGCCGCCTGCGGCCGATCCGTTCGAACAGGCCCAGGGGTTGTTCGACGAGGGCCGATTTGCCGAGGCCGAGGCCGCGCTCAAGGTGCTGCTGGGGGAAGACAATACCCACGCCGGCGCACTGATCCTGTACGCCCGCTGCCTGACCGAACGCGGCGAGCTGGGCGAAGCCCAGGCCGTGCTGGATGCGGTCAAGAGCGATGAACACAAGGCTGCACTGGCGGGCGCCAAGGCGCAGATCCAGTTCCTCGGCCAGGCGGCGAACCTGCCGGATGTGGCCGACTTGAAAGCGCGCCTGGCGCAGAATCCACAGGACGACGAAGCCGTCTATCAACTGGCTATCCAGCAACTGGCCCGCCAGCAATACGACCCGGCACTGGACTCGCTGCTCAAGCTGTTCATCCGCAACCGCGGCTATAGCGAAGGCTTGCCACACAAGACCTTGCTGCAGGTGTTCGAGCTGCTGGGCAATGATCACCCCTTGGTCACCAGCTACCGCCGCAAGTTGTTTGCGGCGCTGTACTGATCGCGACCGGAGCGTCTACAAAGGCTCTACCCAGCTATAGAGCGGTGTATCGCCACCGCTCAGCACCTTGACCTCGGCGCAGTGGCGCAAGCGCACCAACAAGCGCTTGCCGGCCGCCGCGCTGCCAGTCAGCCCTTCCAGTTGTTCGAGCAGATCCGGCCCACTCAGTTGCCCGGACTTGCGCAGTAACGCCTTGGCCAACTGCCACTGGGCGTCGTCCGGATTGGCCGGTTTCGCCGCAGCGCTGGCGGCGGGCTCAACGCCGTCGACCTTGCTCACCTGCAACTGCGCGCCAAGTTTCGCCCAGTCGCCATCATCGAGCTCCAGGGTCAAATCCACCGGCCAGTCGCCGATGCTTCCACGTATGCGCAACATTGGGGTTTCCTCAGATTTATGGCGAACATGCTCCCACGCGTCTTGCGCAACGCCAAGCATGCCGTCAAACTCCCGCCGATATTGTTATAAGATTACATAACAAAATAGTTCACTTCCGCCCCGGAGACTTCCCATGCGCCGTCTGCTTCTCGCTTTGCCGTTTGCCCTGTTGCCACTGGCCATCGCCCAAGCGGCCGAAGAACATGACCACGATCATCAACACGCCAGCCTCAGCGCCCACGAGCATGGCGTCGGCCGCTTGAACGCAGCGCTGGACGGCCAGACCCTGGAGCTGGAACTGGAGAGCCCGGCGATGAACCTGGTGGGCTTCGAACACGCCGCCAGCACGCCGGCAGACAAGGCCAAGGTCGCCGCGGTACGGGCGCAACTGGAGCAACCGCTGGTGCTGTTCAGCCTGCCACAAGCCGCCAACTGCGTGCTCAGCCAGCAGGAGCTGAACAGCCCGCTGTTCGGTGACAAACCGGACGCCGACGATGACCACGACCATGACCATGACCACAAAGACGCCAAGGACGCCAAGGACGCCGACGGCCATGAACACCACCATGACCACAGCGAAATCCACGCGCATTACCAGTTCACCTGCAGCCAACCGGATGCGCTGAAGACCCTGGACCTGGCCCAGGTGTTCAAGACCTTCCCCGCCACCCAGAAAATTCAGGTACAACTCATCAGCCCCAACGGCCAGCAAGGGCTTGAGGTGACGGCCAAGGCGGCGACCCTGAAATTCTGATCCATCCCCTATCCCAGTGTGGGGCGAGCAGAGCTCGCTTCCGCTGGGTTCACCATCAACCTGACCGGCGCTCCATGACCCAAGCACTCATCGAACTGACCGACCTGGGCTTCCATTGGCCTGGTCACCCGCCCTTGCTGGACATCCCGGCGTTTCGCCTGGAGGCCGGTGAAACCCTGTTTCTCAAGGGCCCCAGCGGCAGCGGCAAGACCACCCTGCTGGGCCTGCTCGGCGGCGTGCAGAAACCCAATCGCGGCAGCATCCGTTTGCTCGGGCAGGAACTGACGGACCTGTCGGCCGGCGCCCGGGATCGCTTTCGGGTCGACCACACGGGCTACATCTTCCAGCAGTTCAACCTGCTGCCGTTTCTCTCGGTGCGCGAGAACGTCGAACTGCCCTGCCACTTCTCGACCTTGCGCGCCAACCGCGCGATCCAGCGCCATGGCAGTGTCGACAGCGCCGCCGCGACGCTGCTGGCGCACCTGGGGCTCAAGGATCCAGGCCTGCTCGGGCGACGGGCCGACTCCCTGTCGATTGGCCAACAGCAACGGGTGGCCGCTGCCCGCGCATTGATCGGCCAGCCGGAGTTGGTGATCGCCGACGAGCCGACCTCGGCCCTCGACTACGACGCCCGCGAGGCTTTCATCCGCCTGCTGTTCGCCGAATGCCGGGAAGCCGGCTCCAGCCTGTTGTTCGTCAGCCACGACCAGAGCCTGGCGCCGCTGTTCGATCGTCACCTGTCGCTGGCCGAACTCAATCGCGCCGCCACGCCCGTAGAGGTCTGAGATGTATCTGTTTCGTCTAGCCATGGCCAGCCTGGCTAACCGCCGCTTCACCGCCATCCTCACGGCCCTCGCCATCGCCCTGTCGGTCTGCCTGCTGCTGGCCGTGGAGCGGGTGCGCACCGAAGCCCGCGCCAGCTTTGCCAGCACCATCAGCGGCACCGACCTGATCGTCGGCGCCCGCTCCGGTTCAGTGAACCTGCTGCTGTACTCGGTGTTTCGGATCGGCAATGCCACCAACAACATCCGCTGGGACAGCTTCGAGCACTTCGCCAATAACCCCAAGGTGAAGTGGGCGATCCCGATCTCCCTCGGCGACTCCCACCGCGGCTACCGGGTGATGGGCACCACGGATGCCTACTTCCAGCATTACCAGTACGGCCGCCAGCAACACTTGCAACTGGCCAGCGGCCGGGCCTTTGCCACGGATCCGTTCGAGGTGGTGCTGGGCGCGGAAGTGGCCGACGCGCTGCACTACTCACTCGGCGACCAACTGGTGCTGGCCCACGGCGTGGCGGTGATCAGCCTGGTCAAGCATGACGACAAGCCCTTCACCGTGGTCGGCATCCTCAAGCGCACCGGCACCCCGGTGGACCGCACGCTGCACATCAGCCTAGGCGGCATGGAGGCGATCCATGTCGACTGGCACAACGGCGTGCCGGCGCGCGGCGATGGCCGGATCAGCGCCGAGCAGGCGCGCAACATGGACCTCACCCCCCAGGCCATCACTGCGTTCATGCTCGGCCTCAACAGCAAGATCGCGACCTTCTCCCTGCAACGCGAGATCAATGAGTTTCGTGGCGAACCGATGCTGGCGATCCTGCCGGGCGTGGCGTTGCAGGAGCTCTGGAGCCTGATGGGCACCGCTGAAAAAGCGCTGTTCGTGGTGTCGCTGTTCGTGGTGCTGACCGGTTTGATCGGCATGCTCACGGCGATCCTCACCAGCCTCAACGAACGCCGGCGGGAAATGGCGATCCTGCGCTCGGTCGGCGCCAGGCCTTGGCATATCGCCACGCTGCTGGTGCTGGAAGCCTTTGCGCTGGCACTGTCGGGGGTGATCGCCGGCCTCGGCCTGCTGTACCTGTGCATCGCCCTGGCGCAGGGCTATGTGCAGTCCAACTACGGCCTTTTTCTACCGTTGTCCTGGCCAAGTGAGTATGAATGGACGCTGCTCGGTGGCATCCTGCTTGCCGCGCTGCTGATGGGCAGCGTGCCTGCCTGGCGGGCCTACCGGCAATCGCTGGCCGACGGTCTGTCGATCCGTTTATGAGGACGTTAAATGCCCCGCGCTCTGCTTGCGCTGTTGATGTTGGTCGCCCTGCCCCTGTGGGCGGCCGAACCCAGGGACCTGACCTGGTCGGAGATGATTCCGCCGGACGCGCCCGCCGAAGTACCGAACATGAAGCCGCTGCACGACCTGTCGCAGATGAGCGACGCCTTGTCGGCAGAGTCGGCCCCGGCCGCCCGGCAGGATCTGCCCAACGCGCCGGTGGTGCAGAACCTCGACGGCCAGGCCATTCGCTTGCCTGGCTACATCGTGCCGCTGGAGGTCAATGAGCAGGGGCGCACCACCGAGTTTTTGCTGGTGCCGTATTTCGGCGCCTGCATCCACGTCCCCCCGCCGCCGTCGAACCAGATCGTGCATGTCAGGAGCGAGATCGGGGTCAAGCTCGAAGAGTTGTACCAGCCGTACTGGATTGAAGGCGCCCTGCAGGTCAAAGCCTCCACCAGCGAACTGGCGGATGCCGGCTACCAGATGGATGCCCAGAAGATCTACGTGTACGAATTGCAGGAGTGAAACCGCATATTTTTCATGGGCTGACCTGAACTGACGTCTACGCTCAAGCCGGCGCTTAAGACGACCCGCTCATCCGAGCAACGATCTTAATGCGCCATCACTCTTTCATTGAGCTGCGTCAACGTCCCAGGTCGATCCCTCCATAAAATGGGACATAGAATTCAAATTGTCCCTTGGAGCCCCCATGCACAAGTCTTTGCTTAGCGCTTCCCTCATTGCATTCGCGCTTGCAGCCCCTTCCGTCCAAGCCCACGAAACCGGCGACATCATCGTCCGGGCCGGTGCCATCACCGTCAATCCGAAGGCCGACAGTTCCAGCGTCAAGGTCGATCGCGGCCCGCTGGCGGGTGCCGACCTGGGCGGCAAGGCGACGATGAGCAGCGACACCCAACTGGGCCTGAACTTCGCGTACATGATCACCAACAACCTGGGGATCGAGCTGCTGGCGGCCACGCCGTTCGAACACGACGTCAAACTCAAAGGCACCGCGCTGCCTGCGGCCAATGGCAAGCTCGGCTCCCTGAAACACCTGCCGCCGACCCTGAGCCTGGTGTACTACCCACTGGATCACAAATCGGTGTTCCAACCCTACGTGGGCGCGGGCATCAACTACACCTGGATCTATGACGAGCACGTCGGCAGCCAGGCCAGCGCCAACGGCTTCGACAACTTCCGGGCCAAGAACACCTGGGGTGTGGCATGGCAAGTGGGTGCCGACTACATGCTGACCGACAAGGTCATGATCAACGGCCAGGTGCGCTACATCGACATCGACACCACCGGTTATGTGGATAACAACGCGGTCGCCCCAGGCACCCGCGCCAAGGTCGACATCGATGTGGACCCATGGGTCTACATGGTTGGCCTGGGCTACAAGTTCTAAGCCACGCACGCAAAAAAAGGCGCCTCGACAGGCGCCTTTTTTACGCTCGCAAAATGCCTAGCGACCCAGCAGGCGGGCCAGCCCGACGTTCATCGGCGTTTGCTCGGGGAAGGTGAAGCGCTGCAGCAGGCGCTGGTTGTTCGCCCGCGAGTGGCGGATATCGCCCGAACGGGCCGGGCCGTAGGTGATCGGCGGCAAGTCGCCCACCACTTCGCGCAATGCCTGCAGCATCTGCTTGAGGGTGGTGGCCTGGTTCCAGCCGACGTTGACCGCACCGACTTCCAGCGTGGGCGCTTCGATAGCCTGCACCAGCAGGTCTACCAGGTCTTCGACATAGACAAAATCCCGGGTCTGCTCGCCATCGCCGAAGACGGTGATCGGCAGCCCCTTGACCGCGCGCTCGCTGAAAATGCTGATCACCCCGGAGTACGGCGACGACGGATCCTGGCGCGGGCCGAAGATGTTGAAGAAGCGAAACACCGCAGGCTCCAGGCCATGCTGGCGGCGATAGAAATCGAGGTAGTGCTCGCCTGCCAGCTTGTCCGAGGCGTAGGGCGTGAGCGGCGCCTTGGCGGTGTCTTCGTCGATCGACTGGCCTTCGCCATTGTTGCCATAGATCGCCGCGCTCGAAGCGAACAGCACGCGCTTGACCCCGGCCTGGCGCATGGCTTCACAGACGTTGAGGGTGCCAATGAAGTTGCTCTGGTGCGTACGCACCGGGTCATCCACCGAGGCCTGCACGGACGCCACGGCGGCCAGGTGCGCCACTGCGCAACAACCGACCATCACCTTGGCCACCAGGGCCGCATCGGCGACGTCGCCTTCGATCAACTCGATTCGTGGATCGTCCAGTTGCAGGTTGCTGCGCTTGCCGGTGGACAGGTCATCGAGCACCCGCACCGAATAGCCCTTGGCAAGCAAGGCGTCGGCGAGGTGCGAGCCAATGAAACCGGCACCGCCGGTGATTAATACAGGGCCTTCAGCCATGACGATAAAACCTATCCAGTAAGCCCGGGAGCGCGGCACGCCAGGCGCGAGGCTTGATCCCGAAGGTGTGCAGAATTTTCTTGCAGGCCAGGACCGCGTGTTGCGGTTCTTCGGCGGCATCCGGCCGCGCGGCATGGGCCTGCGCGGTCGGTGCTTCGATGGCCAGCGGATGCAGGGTGCGGGCCTCGGCGAGGATGGCCTGGCCCAGCGCCAGCGGTGTGGTCGCCTCGTGTCCGGCGTAGTGATAGGTGCCCCACAGCGGTGCCGCGCAATCGAGTTGCTTGAGTACCGAAATGATCACCCGTGCGGCGTCGTCCACCGGGGTTGGGTTGCCCCGTCGGTCGTCGGCCATCAGCAGTTCTTCAGGCTGTTCGGCACGGGCCAGGAAACGCCCCAGCGCGCCGTCGACACTGTCATCGAGCAACCAGCCAAAACGCAGCATCACGTGTTGCGGGCAGGTCGCGCGCACGCTCTGCTCGATGCGCCACAACGCCTGGCCACGCAGGCCCAGTGGCACCGGCTCGTCCTTTTCGCTGTAGGCGGTGGCCCGCGAGCCGTCGAACACCCGATAGCTGGAAGGCTGGAGCAGGACGATGTTGTGGTGCTGGCACAATTGCGCCAGGCGCTCGACCGCGCGCTCCTGGCCAGCCAGACGCGCCTCGGGCACCTGTTCGGCCTGGAACCAGTCGAAGTAGTAGGCGAGATTGATCAGCGCGTCCGGGCGAGTGTCGTCGAGCAGTTGGGTCAGGCTCGCGGCATCCCAGCCGTCTTGCGGTGGACGGGGGGCGAGGAAACCGATGTCTTCCTCCGCACCGAGGCGAATCAGCGCCTGCCCAAGGGCATTTCCGCCACCCAGTAACATAAGGCGCATTCGCATAGAGTCAGCAGGCCCAGTCTGTTTGAAACGATGAGTGTAGCGACAGCGCCCACAGGCGTTGCCGTTGAGAGTTGCCGGAATCGTTACATTTTGCGGGTTTAATGCGCAACCGTCACTTATAAACTGCCAACCGCGGTCTTTGCCGCTGCGGCCAAGGGCAACGCAGCGCGCGCACTTGCAACTTGGCCCGGGCGGTCGCATAACTGAGCCCATGAATCTCCCCGAGTCCGCCGACAGCGTCCTCGACGGCTTTCACCCCGCCGTCAGCGCCTGGTTCCGCAGCACCTTCCCGACGGTCACGGCCGCCCAGGCGCGTGCGTGGCCCTTGATCCGCCAGCGCCGCTCGACCCTGATTGCCGCGCCCACCGGCTCCGGCAAGACCCTCACCGCGTTTCTGGCAGTCATCGATGACCTGGTCCGGCAAGGCCTGGCCCTGGGCGGCGAATTGCCTGACGAAACCCAGGTGGTCTACGTCTCGCCGCTCAAAGCGCTGTCCAACGACATCCAGCTCAACCTGCAGACTCCGCTGGCCGGTATCACTGCGCAGCTGCAACAGCAGGGACTGCCGCACCTGCAGATCAGCACCGCCGTGCGCACGGGCGACACCCCGCAAAAAGAGCGCACGGCCATGCGCAAAAGCGCGCCGCACATTCTGGTGACCACCCCGGAATCGCTCTACGTGCTGCTCGGCTCCGACTCGGGCCGGCGGATGCTCGCCAGCACCCGTACGGTGATCGTCGATGAAATCCACGCCATGGCCGCCAGCAAGCGCGGCAGCCATCTGGCCCTGAGCCTGGAGCGCTTGCAGGCGTTGTGCCGCGAGCCGCTGCTGCGCATCGGCCTGTCTGCCACGCAAAAGCCCATCGACGCGGTGTCGCGGTTCCTGGTGGGCACGGGACGCGCCTGTGACATCGTCGACATCGGCCACGCCCGCCCCCGGGACCTGGACATCGAAGTGCCGCCGGTGCCGTTGTCGGCGGTGATGGCCAACGATGTCTGGGAGCTGGTCTACGAGCGCATCGCCACCCTCGCCCGCGAGCACCGCACCACCCTGGTCTTCGTCAACACCCGGCGCCTGGCCGAACGCTTGAGCCGCCACCTCAGCGAACGCCTGGGCAAGCACGCGGTGGCCGCGCACCACGGCAGCCTGGCCAAGGAATTTCGCCTGGACGCCGAGCAACGGCTCAAGCGTGGCGAACTGCAAGTGCTGATCGCCACCGCATCGCTGGAACTGGGGATCGACATCGGCGACGTCGAACTGGTCTGCCAGATCGCCTCGCCCCGTTCGATTGCCGGGTTCCTGCAACGGGTCGGCCGATCCGGGCACCAGGTCGGCGGCACGCCCAAGGGACGCCTGTTCGCCACCACCCGCGATGACCTGATCGAATGCGCCGCCCTGCTCGACTGCGTGCGCCGGGGCGAGCTCGACACCTTGCTGATCCCCGTCGCACCGCTGGACGTACTCGCCCAGCAGATCATCGCCGAAGTCAGTTGCCAGGAATGGCAGGAGCAGGCGCTGTTCGACACCCTGCGCCGCGCCTCACCCTACGCGGGGCTGGACCAGGCGCACTACCAGGCCTTGCTGAAGATGCTCGCCGAAGGCTACAACGGCCGCCAGGGCATCCGCAGTGCGTACCTGCACCGAGACGCCGTCAGCGGCTCCTTGCGCGGCCGACGCGGGGCCCGGCTGACCGCCGTGACCAGTGGCGGGACGATTCCCGACAACGCCGACTACAGCGTGCTGCTGGAGCCCCAGGGGCTGAACATCGGCAGCGTCAATGAAGATTTCGCGGTGGAGAGTATCGCCGGCGATGTCTTTCAACTGGGCAACAGCTCTTACCGGATCCTGCGGGTTGAGACCGGCAAGGTGCGGGTCGAGGACGCCCAGGGCCAGCCGCCCACTATCCCGTTCTGGCTGGGCGAAGCGCCGGGGCGCAGCCCCGAGCTGTCCTATGCCGTGGCGCGCCTGCACGCCCAGCTCGATCAACTGCTGGGCGCCACGCCCGGCGACCTGCAACCGAGCCTGGCCTGGTTGACCGAGACCCTCGGCCTGAACCTGGCCTGCGCCGAACAACTGGTGGACTACCTGGCGCCGGCGCGCCTGACCCTCGGCGCGCTGCCGTCCCAGGACACGCTGCTGATGGAGCGTTTTTTCGATGAGTCCGGCGGCACCCAACTGATCATCCACTCGCCCTTCGGCAGCCGCATCAACCGCGCGTGGGGCCTGGCCTTGCGCAAGCGCTTCTGCCGCACCTTCAACTTCGAATTGCAGGCCGCCGCCAGCGAGGACGCCATCGTGCTGTCGCTGTCCACCAGCCACAGTTTTGAACTGCAGGACGTCTGGCGTTACCTGCACAGCAACAGCGCCGAGCACATCCTCATCCAGGCGGTGCTCGACGCCCCGCTGTTCGGCGTGCGCTGGCGCTGGAATGCCGGCGTGGCCCTGGCACTGCCGCGCTACAGCGGTGGCCGCAAGGTGGCGCCGCAGATCCAGCGGATGAAAAGCGAGGACCTGATCGCCAGCGTGTTTCCCGACCAGATCGCCTGCCTGGAAAACCTCGCCGGCGAACGGGAAATCCCCGATCACCCGCTGGTTGAGCAAACCCTCGACGACTGCCTGCACGAAGCCATGGACTGCAACGGCTGGCTGGCCTTGCTGCGGCGCATGGAGCAGGGCGAACTGCGGCTGATCAGCCGCGACCTGCCCGCCCCTTCGCCCCTGGCGGCGGAAATCCTCAACGCACGGCCCTACACCTTCCTCGACGATGCGCCTCTGGAAGAGCGCCGCACGCAAGCGGTGCTCAACCGCCGCTGGAGCGATCCGCAGTCGACCGATGACCTCGGCGCTCTGGACCCGCAGGCCATCGAGTCGGTGCGCGAAGAAGCCTGGCCACACCCCGGCAGCGTCGATGAAATGCATGAGGCGCTGATGAGCCTGGGGGCCATCACCGACCGCGAGGCGCTAGAGGACGGGTTATGGTTGCCCTGGCTGCAGGAGCTCGCCGAGCAAGGTCGCGCCAGCCGCCTGGCCATCGATGCCGAGCATGGCCTGTGGCTGGCGCTGGAGCGCCTGAGTTGCCTGCAAGGAATTTATCCACAGGCGCTGCTGCAACCGCCGCTGCACCCGTTACCAGGCTTTGACGAGCAGTGGACACCTGATGAGGCGCGGGTGGAGCTGCTTCGCGCCCGCCTCAGTGCCTTCGGCCCATTGCCCCTGGATGAAATTGCCGGCCCCCTGGGGCTGGCGCCGCGACGGGTCGAGCAAGCGCTGGCCCAACTGGAGCGCGACGGTTATGTATTGCGCGGGCACTTCAGCCCGGGAGTGACGCAGGAGCAATGGTGCGAGCGGCATTTGCTGGCGCGGATCCACCGCTACACGGTCAAGCGCCTGCGCCGGGAAATCGAGCCGGTGGCCCTGCAAGACTTCATGCGGTTTCTGTTTGACTGGCAGCACGTGTCCCCGGCAACCCAGGGCCAAGGCAGCGCCATGTTGCCGGTGATTGTCGCGCAGTTCGAAGGCTACCCGGCGGCAGCTTCGGCCTGGGACAGTGACCTGTTGCTGGCGCGGCTCAAAGGCTACTCGGCCACCTGGCTCGATGAGCTGTGCCGCAGCGGCAAGCTGGTCTGGACACGCCTGAGCGCGCGCCACAAGGCGACCAGCGTGGCCCTGCGCAGCACGCCGATCCTGTTGTTGCCCAGGGCGCAAGTGCCACTCTGGAGCAGCTTGACCCCGCAGGCACAGGTCGAGGATCTGTCGCCCAAGACCCAGAAAGTCCATCAGGCCCTGAGCCAGCATGGCGCGCTGTTTTTTGATGAGTTGTTGCACGAAGCGCACCTGCTGCGCAGTGAACTGGAGATCGCCTTGCAGGAGCTGGTCGGCGCCGGCCTGGTGAATGCCGACAGCTTCGCCGGCCTGCGCGCGCTGATCACCCCGGCGAGCAAACGCCAGGCCCGCAGCAGCCGACGCGGGCGCGGGCCGCTGGTCGGCGGGATGGACGATGCTGGACGCTGGGCCCTGCTGCGCCGCACGGCCGCCCCCGTCAGCGATGCCCCGCGCGGCACACCCGCAGACACCCTTGAGCATATCGCCATGACCTTGCTGCGCCGCTACGGTGTGGTGTTCTGGCGCTTGCTGGAGCGCGAAGCGGACTGGCTGCCCAGTTGGCGGGAATTACTGCGCACCTTTCATCGCCTGGAGGCACGCGGGGAGATCCGCGGCGGACGTTTTGTCAGTGGCCTGGCTGGCGAACAGTTCGCCCTGCCCGAAGCCATCCCCCTCTTGCGCGAAGTCCGTCGCCGGCCCCATGACGGCAGCCTGGTCAGCGTCTGTGGGGTTGATCCGCTGAACCTGGCCGGCACCTTGCTGCCGGGGCAGAAAGTCCCGGCCCTGGCCAGCAATCGACTGGTGTACCGCGACGGCGTGCCAGCGGCAGCGGAGATCGCCGGCGTGCAGCATTACTGGCTGCACCTGGACCTGCCACAGCACAGCGCGCTGCAGCAGAAGCTGACCCAGTACCGGCTCACCCCAGTGGCCGACCATGGGCTGTCGGGCTCTTAGGCGCTGTGGCTCGGATTGGGCATCAGCACCGCTGAGTTGTCCCTGGTGCCGATGGCCTCCTCATGCTTGTCTTCGGGCCGGTCCAGGTGCCGCTCATGCAGCAGCACCTGCTGTGGGTAAGTCTGCGCGAAATGCACCCAGGGGCAGTTATCCACAAGCTTTTTCAAGCGCAGGTTGAATGCCCGGTTCACCGCATACTGGCCGCCGGAAACGGTGCGGAACTGCGCCGTCAGGACGACCCCGTTGAGGTCCATCTTGTCGACCCCGAACACTTCCAGCGGACCTTGCAGGTTGTACTTGAGGAACGGGTCTTCGCTGATCGAACGGCCCGCGTCGTGGATCAGCGCGATGGCCTGGTCGACATCGGTGTCGTAGGTGAACTGCACCGAGAAAAACGCAAAGGCGAACTGCCGCGACTGATTGGTGACCGCCTTGATCTGGCCGAACGGCACCGAATGCACAAAGCCCTTGCCGTCGCGCAGGCGCAGGGTACGAATGGTCAGGCCCTCCACCGTGCCAGCGTGCCCCGAGTCGAGCACCACCCAGTCACCGATCGACAGGGTGTCTTCGATGATGATGAATAACCCGGTGATCACATCCTGCACCAGTTGCTGCGAACCAAAACCGATTGCCAGCCCCACGACCCCGGCACCGGCCAGGAACGGTGCGACGTTGATCCCCAGGTTGGCCATGGTGGTGATTGCGCAGATCACCACCAGGATGATTTTCATCGCGTTGCGCAGCAGCGGCAGGATGGTTTTGATCCGGGTACTGGGCTGGCGCGCATTGCGCTTGTTGACCGGCGGCTTCAAGGCCTCCTGAATGGCCGTGTCGAGTACCACCCACACCAGCCAGGTCACCAGGAAGATCAGGCCGATGCGGCTCAACGAGTCGCTGATCGCCCGGCCAATGGCATTGCTGACCGCGAACTCGAACAACGATACGCCCCAGATCCGTCCCAGGATGTCGATGAAGGCGATGGCCATGACAATCCGCAGCAAGGCGTGGGACAGGCTCAGGAAACGTTCCTTGTAGGCACCGCTGCGCTGCACCGCCAGCGCGCTGCGGGACTTGAACAGGTGCTGGAGCATGGTGCTGACAAACACCGTGGCAATCAGCAGCAGGGTGGTGAACAAGGCACAGCGCAGGACTTTCTGATTGTCGTCGCCGATGCCGATCAGGTTGATCAGCGATACCAGCACCATCAACAGGATCGGCCAGTACCAGACCCCGGAGAAGATCCGCAGGGTCTCGCGCAAGGCCGGTTGTTTCTGGCGCTGGGCCAGCGGCAGGATGCGGATCAACTGGCCCACCGGCCGACGCAGGCGAATCACCAGCAGGCCGAAGATGATCGACGCCGACATGCCGGTGAACACCGCGATACTGCTGGTCAGGTTGTCTCCCAGGCGATTGGCGATCTGCGGGCTGGTCAAGGCGTCGCTCAGGGCCACCAGAAAGCCCATGGCGAACAACGGCCGCGGGCTGCTTTTGAGCAGGATGCGCACGGCCGGGCGCTTGTGCCCGGCGTTGAACAGCACCACCAGCGACAGCAACAGCGAAGCGACAAAGATCCCGGCGCTGGTGGCATAGGCCAGGCTCAAGGCCAGCGCCCGACCTGCCGAGGTAGGCAAAAAATGACTGAGGTACAGGGTCAGGGGCAGGCTGACCAAGGCGGGCAGCGTGTAGGGCAGCAGGTAACCGAGCAGCGCCTGGCCGCGCTCACGGGTGAGCAACAGGCGATTGCGGGCCAGACGCCGGGCCAGCAGGCCACCGAGCAACCAGAGCAACGCAAACACCCCGCCCCACACCACGCTCAGCAGGAGGAAATCGCCGACCACGCTCCAGCTCGAACGCGGCGAAGGCTGATTGACCAGTTGGTCCACCTCGTCCACCGCGCGGTCCGCGCGCAGGCGCCAGGCTTGCACCAGGTGCTCGTTGAGATCGAGCTTTTCCTGGACGTCGTCGATGCTCGAACTGATGGCGCCCAGCAGGCCACCCTGCACCAACGGTTCGGTCTTGGCCGCAGCGGCCGGCTCTTTGCCGGTAATCGCCGCAATGGCCGGTAGTGCATTCGCCTGCAAGGCTGGACTGGCGCAACACAGCAGTAGCGCGAGCCCTATCGCGGTTTTGATTCGAGGCAAAACGCGGTGCTCCTTTTTGACAGGGGGATGTGTACAGAAGATCGCGGCCTTGAGTGGTCGCTACAAGCGTAGATCGGTGAAACCTCATGAAGGTTTCACCACCTGGGCGCTCGACCGCCCGTAACGCCGTCGAAACTTTCCGCCCCGGCCCACAGTCATCCACAAACAGGGGGCAGCCCGACGACCATCAGGCGGGATCACACATGGCGGCGTTTGACACCAGCGACGAGCAGGCCGAGCAGGCCGATGCAACGAATACAAGCCAGACCTCGGTACGCCGTTTTACCGTGCTCACGGTCAATACCCACAAGGGCTTCGCCGCCTTGAACCGGCGTTTCATCCTGCCCGAACTGCGTGAAGCGGTGCGCGGTGTCGGCGCCGACGTGGTGTTCCTGCAGGAAGTGCACGGCACCCATGAGCATCATCCCCGGCGCTACAGCAACTGGCCCAGCATGCCCCAGTACGAATTCCTCGCCGACAGCCTCTGGCCGCAGTTCGCCTATGGGCGCAACGCCGTGTACCCGGCAGGCGACCACGGCAATGCCCTGCTGTCGAAATTCCAGATCATCCGTCACGACAACCTCGACGTCTCCATCAGCGGTCATGAGAGCCGTGGCGTGCTGCATTGCGTGTTACGCCTGCCCGGTGAAGGCCAGCTGGTGCATGCCATGTGTGTGCACCTGGGGTTGCACCAGGCCCATCGCGACGAACAGCTGCAACTGCTGACCAAGCGTCTGCAAGCGTTGCCGGCCGACGCCCGGGTGATCGTCGCCGGCGACTTCAATGACTGGCGCCAGCGCGCCGACGCCTTGCTCCAGCCGCTGGGCCTGCGCGAGGTGTTCCGCGAGCACCATGGCCAATCGGCGCGCAGTTTCCCGGCCCGCCTGCCGCTCCTGCGCCTGGACCGCATCTACGTGCGCAACCTCAAGGCCCATCGCCCGCAGGTGCTGGCGGCGCGCCCCTGGTCGCACCTTTCCGATCACGTTCCGCTGTCGGTGGAGATTGAGCTATGAACAGCACCCCGCTGGAAAAAAACCTGCTCGAGCCCCAGGCCACCGCCACCGAATCGGCGGCGGTCGGACGCGCCCTCGTCGACCTGGACTATGGCTGGCACGGCAACAACTGCGTGGTGTTACTGGAAAATGGCGAGGCCTACTTTCCCAAGGTGTTCGAGGCCCTGCGCCAGGCCAAGAGCGAGATTCTGCTGGAGACCTTCATCCTGTTCGAGGACAAGGTCGGCAACGAGCTGCAGCAGATCCTGATCGAGGCGGCGCGGCGTGGGGTGCGCGTCGCCGTCAGCCTCGATGGCTTTGGTTGCGGTGAACTGGCCAGCGAATTCCTCCTGGCGATGTGTGATGCCGGCGTGCACCTGCAGATGTTCGACCCGGCCCCCCGGCGCCTGGGTATCCGCACCAACTGGTTCCGCCGCCTGCATCGCAAGATCGTGGTGGTGGACGGCAGCATCGCGTTTATCGGCGGCATCAACTTCAGCGCCGATCACCTGGCCGACTTCGGCCCAGAGGCCAAGCAGGATTATGCGGTGCAGGTCGAAGGGCCGGCGGTGGTCGACATCCATCACTTTGCCCTGGTGCAAAGTGGCCGCCCTGACAGGGCGCGGTCTGGCTGGCTGCGACGCAAGCACCGGCGCAGCGAGCTGGCGTTCAGCGATCACGATGGCCAGGTGCGCCTGGTCTATCGCGACAACCGCGATCACCCCCGGGACATCGAAGACGTGTACCTGCAGGTGCTGCGCAGCGCCCAACGCCGGGTGATCATCGCCAACGCCTACTTTTTCCCCGGCTACCGCTTGCTGCGCGAAATTCGCAACGCCGCCCGCCGGGGGGTCGAGGTGCGGCTGATCCTGCAGGGGCAACCGGACATGCTGGTGGCCAAGCTGGCGGCCCGCCTGACCTATGACTACCTGCAGCAATCCGGGGTGAAGATCTATGAGTACTGCGACCGCCCGCTGCACGGCAAAGTCGCCCTGGTGGATGAGGACTGGAGCACCGTCGGCTCGAGCAACCTGGACCCCTTGAGCCTGTCGTTGAACCTGGAAGCCAACGTGCTGATTCGTGACCGGGCCTTCAACCGCGAGCTGGGTGAGCGCCTCGATGAACTGAGTGAGCATCACTGCAAGGTCATGCCGGCCAACCAGCAATCCCGGGGACGGCTGTGGCGCATGACCATTGGCTTTCTGGTGTTCCACTGCCTGCGGCACTTCCCCGCCTGGGCCGGTTGGCTGCCGGCGCACAAACCGCGCCTGCAGCCTTTCACGCCTACGGGCCAGGTGCCGGATGACGCCCATGAATCGCGCTGAAAGCCAAGACGCCCCCGCGGCCGCCGAGCAAGCGCCGTCCCGCTGGCGGCGCCTGAAAAAGCCCCTCACGGCGCTGTTTTTCCTGCTGCTGATTGTGTTGTTCACCCTGCTCGCCCGCCGCATCGACTGGAGCGAAGTGTTCGACACACTGCAGGATTTCAAGGTCCGGACCCTGATCATCGCCGCGACGATTACGGTGCTGAGCTTTCTCACCTATGCCTGCTTCGACCTGATCGGCCGCACCTACATCGGGCAAAACCTGACCTGGCGGCAAATCCTGCCGGTGGGGGTGATCAGCTACGCGTTCAACCTCAATCTGAGCGCATGGGTCGGCGGCATCGCCATGCGGTATCGCCTGTACTCGCGGCTGGGGGTCAGCAAGGGCAACATCGCCAAGATCCTGGGCCTGAGCCTGGCCACCAATTGGTTTGGCTACATGCTGGTGGCCGGGGCGATCTTCAGCAGCGGCCTGGTGCACATGCCGCCGGGCTGGAAGCTCAGCAGCACGGCCTTGCAGGGCGTGGGCCTGCTGTTGCTGCTGGTGAGCGCCGGCTACCTGGCGGCGTGCCGCTTTTCCAGCCGTCGTGAATGGTCGATTCGTGGGGTTGAGATCAACCTGCCATCACTGCGCATGGCGGTGCTGCAACTGGCCCTGGGGGCCTTGAACTGGTCGCTGATGGCGGCGGTGATTTTCACCCTGCTGCCGAGCACGCTGGACTACCCGCTGGTGCTGGGGGTGCTGTTGATCAGTGCCATCGCCGGGGTGATTACCCATATCCCCGCGGGGCTCGGGGTGCTGGAGGCGGTGTTTGTCGCCCTGCTGCAGCACCAGGCTTCTCGCGGCAGCCTGGTCGCCGGGCTGCTGGCTTATCGGGCGATCTACTTTCTGTTGCCGCTGTTGATCACGGTGGCCATGTACCTGGTGGTGGAAGCCAAGGCCAAGGCGTTGCGGATCGAGAAAAAACCCTCCTGAACGCCCAGTTTCACTGTAGGAGCGAGCTTGCTCGCGATGGGGCCGACACAGCCAACATCGCTGGTGCCTGCCCCACCACTATCGCGAGCAGGCTCGCTCCCACCAAGAAAGCCTGTCAGGTGGACTGGATGAGGCTCAACCGTTCACCCACCACCATTTCGGTAATCCAGCCCACCAGGATCGAGGTGTAGGCCTGTTGGGCCACGGGCTCGCTGAGGGCGTGATCGGCGCCATCGATGATGCGGTGGGTCAGGGAGTGGGTCTGCTGGCACGCCGCCCGGTAACTCATGATGGTGGCATGGGGGACGTAATCATCGGTTTGCGACTCCACCAGCAACACATCGCCGGTGAATTGCGAGCAGGCGTACAGGGCTCGGTTGCTGTCGGCGTGCACCAGGGTGCTGCGGTAGTCCAGCAGGTCCTGCTTGTCGAGGTCGCGCTTGGGGGTGTGCCAGCGTTCATCGCGGTACAGCGCCGGCACCCGCAGCGCCAGCCAGCGCACGGGGCGCAGCGTGGTGAGGATCGCCGCCAGGTAGCCGCCGTAACTGGTTCCCACCACCGCCACCGCTGACGTATCGATGGCCGGGTGGGCGAGCAGGCGGTCGTAGGCGGCCAGGAGGTCCTTGAGGTTATCTTCGCGGGTCACTCGGCTCAGCGGGATTCCCGTGCCGCCCGTGTGCCCACGCAAGTCGAAGGTCAGGCACACGCAGCCCAGGCCGGCAATGCCCTTGGCCCGCTCCAGGTCGCGCTCCTGGCTGCCGCCCCACCCGTGCACGAACAACACACCCGGGACTTTGGATTTGGGGCTCAGAAAGGTCCCGCTCATGCGTTCGTCGTCGATCTCGATTTCAATGGTTTCGCTTCTAGCCGTCATAAGGTTTGACCGTCACGTACTTGAGGAGAAAATCACTGTTTTCCGCCGGGCCGCGGTAGACCTCGATGGCCCCGGCCGGCAAGGGCTGGTCGTGGTAGGTTTCCACCGACGACACGCGAATCGCCGGCAAACCCGGGTGGTTGACGAAACACTGCAACGCCGCCACTTCCGCACTGCTGGCCCCGCCCATGCGCCACGACTGCTCAAGCACACCGCTGCAACGCTGGCCCCGGGCATCGAGGCCCTGGGCGATGTCGTAGTTGCGCCGCGAGGCATAAAACCCCGGGTAGGCCTCGTCCGCCGCAACGTCGAACACCTGCGCCTGCTCGATGGCCAGGCGCACGTCGTCGGCCAATGGCAACGTGAGCAGGTCGTCGTAGTAGCCCTGGACCACCAGCAGGTCCGAGCCGCCGTAGACTTTTTCGCCCAGACCATCTTCAGTCAGGTATTGCTCGCCGCAGTAACTGAGTACGGTGTCGCCGATGAAGCTCTGGCCGACGCTGTGGGTGATGACCTCCTTGAGGTCCTGCTCCAGCACCACACCACTGCTGAACAACTCGCCAGCGTCGGCCCGACCGAGGATCTGCCGGAAGGCGGCGAGGTGGCTGATCACTTCCTGACCGCGTCCGGCACAGGCGTGTATGGGTTTCAGGCGCAGCGGGCCACGTTCAAGCAGTTGCTCGGCCGCGGGCAGGGCATCGTCAAGGGAGAACACACTGATGCCCTCCAGCACCACCTGGCGGACCCGCTCCGCAAACAAGGGGGCCCAGCCTTCGGGTGCCTTGGCCTGCGTGTTCAATAGACCATGGGTAATGGCTTTGGTGCAGATGAACGGGTGGTCGACGTAGCCGCCCCACAGATCATCCGGCCCTTTGACCCCCAACTGACGGGCAGCCGCAGCACCGATCAGGGTTTGCGTGGGTAACAGGTACAAGTCGCGCCCGGCATGGGTGTCGGGGTCGTAACTGCCGCCATATTGCCAGCCGAGAATCTGCGCCAGCCACTGCGCCAGCGCCTGGTTGGTCTCGACCTCATGCCGTGGCGCCTGGGGCCGCACGGAATGGGCCACCACCCGTCTGTTGCGATTAGTCGGGGTCATGTATCCCCCTGCCATCTGCGCGTGATGAATGTAGCTCAGGGCGGTGCAGGGATCAGGCCAACCCCGGGTATCGGCGGATGCGCGGTTAATTCGCTTGCCGTGGGGAGCACGGCTGGCAACTGGCCTGTCTTATTCTGCACGACCGCCGCCAACGCTCCGGCATTTTGCACGATCCATCCAGGGTGCTAGCGCGCCAGCACCGCCGCCGGCGACACCCCGAATTTGCTGCGGTAATCGCTGGGCGCCAGCCCGGTGATTTTCCTGAAGGTCGCACGAAACGCGCTGGGGTCGGTGTAGCCGACGGTCCAGGCGATATGGTCGATGGTGCCGTTGGTGAACTCGAGCATTTCCCGAGCCTTGCCCACCCGCAGGTGCTGGCAGTACTCGGTGGGTTTCAAGCCGGTGGCCGCGCGGAAGCGACGCAGGAAGGTGCGCTCCTCCAGCCCCGCCTGCTGGGCCATCACGCTCAACGAAACTTCCACCGCGCCGTTGGCTTGCAACCAGTGCTGGACCTTGAGGATCGCGGCGTCGCCATGACTGAGGATTGGCGCGAAGTTGCTGCCGCACTGGCTGGCGCTGTCACTGTGTTCAACCACCAGGAACCGCGCCGTGCCGGTGGCAATGCTGGGCCCGAGCAAACGATCCACCAGGCGCAGGCCCAGTTCGGACCAGGCCATCAAGCCGGCGGTGGTGATCAGGTCGCCATCATCGACGATGGGGGTGTCGGCGTTGAGCTTGACCCGGGGATAACGCTCGGCGAACTGCTTGGCCGAGGTCCAGTGAGTGGTCGCGCTACGGCCATCGAGCAGACCGCTTTCGGCCAGCAGAATCGAGCCCACGCACACCCCGCCCAAGGTTGCGCCGCCCGCGTGTTGCTGGCGCAGCCAACGGATGAGGGGGGCTGACGCCTGCCCTTCGCAAAAGCCACCGATCGACGGCGGGATCAGCAGCGCCATCAAGGTCCCATCAGGACCTGGATGGCTGTCGTAGACGCGCTGCGGGGTGTGTCCGGCCTCGGCCTGCCAGTGGCTGACCCGCAACAACGGCAACTGCGCGCTCTGGTGCTCGGCGGCAATGCGATTGGCGACGCCGAACAGATCGGTCAAACCGTGGACCGCCGCCAGCTGTGCACCGGGATAGATCAGCACGCCCAACTCGGCGACTGCGCGTTCTATGCCCATTGTCAGTTTTCCCCCTTCTATTGTCGGTGCGGCCAATCCTCGAAGCGTCCCTGCGCCGCAATACTGGCGCCCACACCCACTTCCGAGGAAACACCCATGGCCAAGCAAGCACTCATCGTAGTCGATATCCAGAATGACTACTTCCCCCAGGGTAAATGGCCGCTGGTCGGCGCCGATGCGGCTGCCGACAACGCGGTAAAACTGCTCCAGGCGTTCCGTGAGGCCGGCCACCCGGTGGTGCACATACGCCACGAGTTCACCTCCAGCGATGCCCCGTTCTTCACCCCAGGCTCCGATGGCGCCAAGTTGCACCCCAAGGTGCTGAATCGCAGCGACGAGCCGGTGGTGCTCAAGCATTTCGTCAACTCGTTCCGTGAAACCGAACTACAGTCAATCCTCGACCAGCAAGGCATCGAGAGCCTGGTGGTGGTCGGCAGCATGAGCCACATGTGCATCGACGGCATCACCCGTGCTGCGGCGGATCTTGGCTACAACGTCACGGTGATCCACGACGCCTGCGCGTCCCGCGACCTGGAATTCAACGGCCAGGTGGTACCCGCCGCCCAAGTACACGCTGCCTTCATGTCGGCCCTGGGTTTTGCCTACGCCAGCGTGGTGTCCACCGCCGAGTTCCTGGCGGCACAGCCCTCAGCCTGATTCCCTGAGCACTCATTGGAGACGATCGACATGGCTACTCTCACGACTCGCGAAGGCAACACCCTGTACTACAAGGACTGGGGCAGTGGGCAACCGGTAGTTTTCAGCCATGGCTGGCCGCTCTCCAGTGACAGCTGGGAATCACAGATGCTGCACTTTGCCGAGAATGGTTTTCGCGCCATCGCTCACGATCGACGGGGGCACGGACGCTCCAGCCAGCCGTGGGACGGCAATGACATGGATCACTACGCCGACGACCTCGCCGAACTGATCGAACATCTGGACCTGAACAACGTGATTCTCTTCGGTTTCTCCACCGGCGGTGGCGAAGTCGCCCGGTATATCGGCCGGCACGGCACCCAACGCTTGGCCAAGGCCGGGCTGATTTCTGCGGTGCCACCACTGATGCTGAAAACCGAGACCAACCCCAAGGGCCTGCCAATCGAAGTCTTCGACGGCCTCCGTGCCGGCTCCATCGCCGACCGTTCGCAACTCTACAAGGACGTGGCCGGCGGCCCGTTCTTCGGCTTCAACCGCCCCGGCGCCACACCGTCCCAGGGGCTGATCGACGCTTTCTGGATGCAAGGCATGATGGGTGGCCATAAAAACACCCTCGACAGCATCAAGGCCTTCTCGGAAACCGACTTTCGCCAGGACTTGAAGAAATTCGACATCCCCACCCTGATCATCCATGGCGACGACGACCAGATCGTGCCGATCCAGGCGGCGGGGCTTGAGAGCAAACGCTTGATCGAACACGCCGAACTGATCGTCTACCCAGGGGCACCCCATGGGCTGACAGATACTCATAAAGCGCAGGTGAACGCGGATATGTTGCGATTTGCGCGGGGGTAGAGGGCGAGCTTTAAGCGAGAAGTAAACGCAACAAGCCACGCTTTGGATGCACAAGCGTGGCTTGTTTGATGTGGTATTTGATTAAGTTGGCGATGGATCTACAGATATATGAAACCTGTCATCACTCAAGTGGCGAATTTGAATCTCACTGCTGACATCAGCGCCATCCGCCCCTATAACAAGATAGTGGGCTAGCAAGTAAGTCTCGCGACTCATGGGTCTCCTTGAAAGCAGTTTGCGAGACCATGCAACACAAACAGAACCGACGATGATTATGAGGCCGGGGTTCAGTTGGACGTACTGGAAAAAGCTCAGGCCTACCCATCTGTCGTAGTAGATGACAGATGGACCAAAAATCTTTATCGCGACGCCTACAGCAACGATGATAAAGCCGATCCCCATCAGCAGCTTGCCATTATAGACCGCGTCGCCATCAGGCCCTTCGAGGTAAGCGGCATACTGATCGCCGAAGCCGGCGACATGACAGTCCTCGGCAGACGACTTCAACTCTATTCGGTCTTTTGTTTTTTCTTCAGTGTCTGCTTGCATGATTCACTTCCATTGAAAAAGCGAATACTAAGCAGCGGGAGCAGCAAAAGAATGCCGGATAAATAGATTCAGAAATCTCCCACGCAAAAAAGAAACTATTCTGCGCAACCTACTAAAACTGGAAGTCTGTCTTCGTTTGAAACCATAAAAAAAGCCCCTGGACAGGGGCTTTTTGGCAGAAACCTTCAATCAGGTCTCAGGTGTTTGTCAGAACGGAATATCGTCATCAAAACTGTCGAAGTCTGCAGCCGGTTGCGGTGCAGCCTGTTGCTGTGGCGCTGGACGCGACTCACGCTGTGGCTGTTGCGACGGTGCCGGACGCGGTGCCTGCTGGCGTGGAGCGGCTTGCTGGTAGTTGTTACCACCGCCCTGGCCTTGCTGGTCGCCCTGTGGACGGCCGCCCAGCAGTTGCATGGTGCCTTGCATGTCGACCACGATTTCGGTGGTGTAACGCTTGATGCCGTCTTTTTCCCACTCGCGGGTCTGCAGCTTGCCTTCGATGTAGACCTGCGAACCTTTACGCAGGTATTCGCCGGCGATCTCTGCAACCTTGCCGAACATCGATACACGGTGCCATTCGGTCTTTTCGACTTTCTGGCCAGTTTGCTTGTCGGTCCATTGTTCGCTGGTCGCCAGACTCAGGTTGGTCACGGCGTTACCGTTAGGCAAGTAGCGAACTTCGGGATCCTGGCCGCAAGTGCCGACCAATATGACTTTGTTAACCCCACGGGCCATAACGTTCTCCTAGGCTTCGCACGCTGTCGGCGCCGGGTTGTTGACCAGGCGCTCGAGGGTGGTGCGATCCAATAGTTCGGTGTCCAATTTGATGTAAATGGCGGCTTCATCAGCCACCACGATGGCATCGGTTACCCCAACGACGGCCAGCAGGCGCTCAACCAGACCGGCTTCGCGGATCGCTTCGGGCGATAACGGCAAGCGCAGGCTCGTCACATAGGGAGGTTCGCGCATGGTAACAGCAAAGGCCAACCAGAGGGCAGCCAGACCTGCGCATCCGAGGAACACAACCGACAGACCGCCATGCTGGAACATCCAGCCACCCATGATGCCGCCCAGTGCCGAACCGAGGAACTGGCTGGTGGAGTAAACCCCCATGGCCGTGCCCTTGCCGCCCGCCGGTGAAACCTTGCTGATCAACGACGGCAAGGAGGCTTCCAGCAGATTGAACGCGGTGAAGAACACCACCGTACCAATCACCAGGGCCCGCAAGCTGTCGCCGAACTGCCAGAAGAATAGCTCAGTGAGCATCAGCGTCGCGACGGCACCGAGTAAAACTCGTTTCATTTTGCGTTTCTTCTCGCCGTAGATAATGAACGGGATCATGGCGAAGAACGAAATCAGCAGCGCGGTCAGGTACACCCACCAATGTTGCTCCTTGGGCAGCCCGGCTTTTTCCACCAGCGCCAGCGGCAAGGCGACGAAGCTCGACATCAGCATCGCGTGCAATACAAAAATCCCCAGGTCCAGGCGCAGCAGGTCCGGGTGTTTGAGGGTCGGCAACAGGGCCTGGCGGGCGACCCCTGACTCACGGTGCTGCAAGGGGCCCGTGGAGCGCGGCACCATGAACATCACGATGACGATGCCCAGCAATGCCATGCCACCGGTCGCCAGGAACAGGCCGGACAGGCCGAAGGCGCGGGTCAGCAGTGGCCCGACCACCATGGCTACCGCGAACGACAGGCCGATGGTCATGCCGATCATGGCCATGGCTTTGGTGCGGTGCTGCTCGCGGGTCAGGTCGGACAACAGGGCCATGACCGCCGCGGAAATCGCCCCGGCGCCCTGCAGGATACGCCCGGCGATCACGCCCCAGATCGAGTCGGCGTTGGCCGCCAGCACGCTGCCCAGGGCAAAGACGATCAAGCCCAGGTAAATCACCGGACGTCGCCCGATGCGGTCGGAAATGATCCCGAAGGGAATCTGGAACACGGCCTGGGTCAGGCCGTAGGCGCCGATCGCCAGGCCGATGAGGGCCGGGGTCGCGCCTGCCAGGTCCATGCCGTAGGTCGCCAGTACCGGCAACACCATGAACATGCCAAGCATACGGAACGCGAACACCAGGGCCAGACCGCTCGCTGCGCGGGTCTCGCTACCACTCATGCGTTCGCTGTGGGGATCGTGCATGGAATTACCTCATGTGAACCGGCGGCGATTCTATCAGTCCCATCGGTTGACGGGGTATAGGGCGACGCTTTGCCGCGCACGGATGACAGAGTCTTCATGTAGGGCAACGTTGTGCACATTTGATAGTGTGCATCCATCCAGTATTTGGCCTTATACTCCTACGTTTACGCCCGCCGAGCGAGGCCACCTTGGACAAGATCCTGATTCGTGGGGCTCGAACCCACAACCTGAAGAATATCGACCTGACCCTGCCACGGGACAAACTGATCGTCATCACCGGCTTGTCCGGGTCCGGCAAGTCGTCCCTGGCCTTTGACACCTTGTATGCCGAAGGTCAGCGGCGTTATGTCGAGTCGCTGTCGGCTTACGCCCGGCAGTTCCTGTCGATGATGGAAAAGCCTGACGTCGACACCATTGAAGGCTTGTCGCCAGCCATCTCCATCGAGCAGAAGTCGACCTCCCACAACCCGCGCTCGACGGTCGGCACCATTACCGAAATCTACGACTACCTGCGCCTGCTTTACGCCCGCGTGGGTATTCCGCGCTGCCCCGATCATGACATCCCCCTGGAAGCCCAGACCGTCAGCCAGATGGTCGACCTGGTGCTGGCCCAGCCCGAAGGCAGCAAGCTGATGCTGCTGGCCCCGGTGATTCGTGAGCGCAAGGGCGAACACCTGTCGGTCTTCGAAGAACTGCGGGCCCAGGGCTTCGTCCGTGCCCGGGTCAACGGCAAGCTGTGCGAGTTGGATGAGCTGCCGAAACTGGATAAACAGAAGAAGCACTCGATCGATGTGGTGGTCGACCGCTTCAAGGTTCGCGAAGACCTGCAGCAGCGCCTGGCCGAGTCGTTCGAGACCGCCTTGAAGCTGGCCGATGGCATCGCGCTGGTCGCACCAATGGACGATGAGCCGGGTGAGGAGATGATCTTCTCCGCACGCTTTGCCTGCCCGATCTGCGGCCACGCCATCAGCGAGCTGGAACCCAAGCTGTTCTCCTTCAACAACCCGGCAGGCGCTTGCCCGACCTGCGACGGCCTGGGGGTCAAACAGTTCTTTGACATCAAGCGCCTGGTCAACGGCGAGTTGACCCTGGCCGAGGGTGCAATTCGCGGCTGGGACCGACGCAACGTCTATTACTTCCAGATGCTCGGCTCCCTGGCCGCCCATTACGGGTTCAGCCTGGAAGTGCCGTTCAACCAGCTGCCGGCCGATCAGCAGAAGGTTATCCTGCACGGCAGCGGCAGCCAGAACGTCGATTTCAAATACCTCAACGACCGGGGCGACATCGTCAAGCGCTCGCACCCGTTCGAAGGCATCGTGCCGAACCTCGATCGCCGCTACCGCGAAACCGAATCCGCGTCGGTGCGCGAAGAGCTGGCCAAGTTCCTCAGCACCCAGCCCTGCCCGGATTGCCGGGGCACCCGCCTGCGCCGTGAAGCACGGCACGTGTGGGTCGGCGAGAAAACCCTGCCGGCGGTGACCAACCTGCCGATCGGCGATGCTTGCGAGTACTTCGGCACCCTGAAGTTGACGGGGCGGCGCGGCGAAATCGCCGACAAGATCCTCAAGGAAATCCGCGAACGCCTGCAGTTCCTGGTTAACGTCGGCCTCGACTACCTGTCCCTGGACCGCAGTGCCGACACCCTGTCCGGCGGTGAGGCGCAGCGCATTCGCCTGGCCAGCCAGATCGGTGCCGGCCTGGTAGGCGTGCTGTACATCCTCGACGAGCCGTCCATCGGCCTGCACCAGCGGGACAACGATCGACTGCTGGGCACCCTCAAGCATTTGCGCGACATCGGTAACACGGTGATCGTGGTCGAGCATGACGAGGATGCCATTCGCCTGGCCGACTACGTAGTGGACATCGGCCCTGGTGCCGGCGTGCACGGCGGGCATATCGTCGCTGAAGGCACACCGGCCGAGGTCATGGCCCACCCGGACTCGCTGACCGGTAAATACCTGTCGGGCCGGGTGAAGATCGCCGTGCCCGCCAAACGCACGCCACGCAACAAGAAGCTGGCACTGCACCTGAAGGGCGCCCGGGGCAACAACTTGCGCAATGTCGACCTGGAGATCCCCCTGGGCCTGCTGACCTGCGTGACCGGCGTGTCGGGTTCGGGCAAGTCGACGCTGATCAACAACACCCTGTTCCCCCTGAGCGCCACCGCGCTGAATGGCGCGACGACCCTGGAGGCCGCAGCCCACGACAGCATCAAGGGCCTTGAGCTGCTGGACAAGGTGGTTGATATCGACCAAAGCCCGATCGGCCGTACGCCGCGCTCCAACCCAGCGACCTATACCGGGCTGTTCACGCCGATTCGTGAGTTGTTCGCTGGCGTACCGGAGTCGCGCTCGCGGGGCTATGGTCCGGGTCGTTTCTCGTTCAACGTCAAGGGTGGGCGCTGTGAAGCCTGCCAGGGCGACGGCCTGATCAAGGTGGAGATGCACTTCCTGCCGGACATCTATGTCCCGTGCGACGTGTGCAAGAGCAAGCGCTACAACCGCGAAACCCTGGAGATCAAGTACAAGGGCAAGAGCATCCACGAAACCCTGGAAATGACCATCGAGGAAGCCCGGGTGTTCTTCGACGCGGTGCCGGCCCTGGCGCGCAAGCTGCAGACGCTGATGGATGTCGGCCTGTCATACATCAAGCTGGGGCAATCGGCGACCACCCTGTCGGGCGGTGAAGCACAGCGGGTCAAGTTGTCCCGCGAGCTGTCCAAGCGTGATACCGGCAAGACCCTGTATATCCTCGATGAGCCGACCACCGGCCTGCACTTCGCGGACATCCAGCAATTGCTCGACGTGTTGCACCGCCTGCGCGACCACGGCAACACCGTGGTGGTGATCGAGCACAACCTGGACGTGATCAAGACCGCCGACTGGCTGGTGGACCTGGGGCCGGAAGGCGGCTCCAAGGGCGGCCAGATCATCGCCGTGGGTACGCCTGAGGAAGTGGCCGAGATGAAGCAGTCTCATACCGGCTTCTACCTCAAACCACTGCTGGAGCGCGACCGGGCCTGATGCCGGCACATGAAAAAGCCCCTGTCACGTTATCGGTGACAGGGGCTTTTTTATACTTCTGAACAATCCCCCCGCCGAAGGCTGGGATCTTTTCACTGCAAAATCAAAACTGCGACTGCAGGTAGTTTTCCAGACCGATCAGTTTGATCAGGCCCAACTGCTTTTCCAGCCAGTAGGTGTGATCTTCTTCGGTATCGGCCAACTGGATGCGCAGCATGTCGCGACTGATGTAGTCCTTGTGCCGCTCACACAGTTCAATGCCCTTGCACAGCGCGGCGCGCACCTTGTATTCCAGGCGCAGGTCAGCGGCCAGCATGTCCGGCACGGTAGTCCCGACGTCGAGGTCGTCCGGACGCATGCGCGGCGTGCCTTCCAGCATCAGGATCCGGCGCATCAGCGCATCGGCGTGCCCGGCTTCTTCTTCCATCTCGTGATTGATGCGCTCGTAGAGCTCGGTGAAGCCCCAGTCCTCATACATCCGCGAATGGATGAAATATTGATCACGCGCTGCCAGTTCGCCCGTGAGCAACGTGTTGAGGTAATCGATTACGTCCGGGTGACCTTGCATCGCCCTACATCTCCCTGCTTGAAAGTCTGTAGTTTGAACCAAGCCGACCGTTCGGTCACTCGATTCGCGAGATAAAAGCGAAGATATTCTGAGAAAAGTAGTTTAAATAACGCAAAAACCGCCCAATTGAGGGCGGTTCTGCTTCTCGTTTAGACTTCGTTAAGCTGTACACCCAACGCCGTTGCGACTGCTTCTCCGTACGCCGGATCGGCCTTGAAGAAATGCTGCAGTTGACGGTCGACCACGTCAGCGGAAACTCCGGTCATGGCGCCAGCAATGTTGCTGACCAACAGGGCTTTCTGCTCAGCGCTCATCAAGCGAAACAGTGCACCGGCATGGCTGTAGTAGTCGGTATCTTCGCGATGATCGTAACGATCAGCCGCCCCACTCAACGCCAATGGCGGCTCAGCAAACTGCGGTGCCTGCTTGGGCGACTGCGGGAAGCTGTTAGGCTCGTAGTTGGGTGCTGCGCCGCCGTTGCTGCCAAACGCCATGGACCCGTCGCGCTGATAGCTGTTGACCGGGCTGCGGGGTGCGTTCACCGGCAGTTGCTGGTGATTGGTGCCCACACGGTAGCGGTGCGCATCGGCATAGGCAAAGACCCGGCCTTGCAGCATGCGGTCCGGCGACAGGCCGACGCCCGGAACCATGTTGCTCGGGCCAAACGCAGCCTGCTCGACTTCGGCGAAGTAGTTCAGCGGGTTACGGTTGAGTTCCAGTTCGCCGACTTCAATCAACGGAAACTCTTTCTGCGACCAGGTCTTGGTCACGTCGAAGGGGTTCTCGTAATGCGCCGCTGCCTGGGCTTCGCTCATGATCTGGATGCACACGCGCCATTTCGGGAAATCACCGCGCTCGATGGCGCCGAAGAGGTCGCGCTGGGCGTAGTCCGGGTCAGTCCCTGCCAGACGCGCAGCTTCGGCCGGCGCCAGGTTCTTGATGCCCTGCAGGGTCTTGTAGTGCCATTTCACCCAATGCCGCTCGCCGCTGGCACTGATCAGGCTGTAGGTGTGGCTACCAAAGCCGTGCATGTGACGGTAGCCGTCCGGAATGCCCCGGTCGGAGAACAGGATAGTGACCTGGTGCAGCGCCTCAGGGGAGTGCGACCAGAAATCCCACATCATCTGCGCGCTTTTCAGATTGCTTTGCGGCAGGCGTTTTTGGGTGTGGATGAAATCCGGAAACTTGAGCGGGTCACGAATGAAGAACACCGGGGTATTGTTGCCGACGATGTCCCAGTTGCCTTCTTCGGTGTAGAACTTCAAAGCAAAACCACGAGGATCGCGTTCGGTGTCCGCCGAGCCGCGTTCTCCACCGACAGTGGAGAACCGCAGGAAGGTCGGGGTTTGCTTGCCGACGGCCGCAAACAGCTTGGCGCTGGTGTACTGGGTGATGTCGCGGGTGACGGTGAAGGTGCCGTAGGCGCCTGAGCCTTTGGCGTGCACACGGCGCTCAGGGATGTTTTCGCGGTTGAAGTGGGCCAGCTTCTCGATCAGGTGAAAATCGTCGAGCAATAGCGGGCCACGTGGGCCGGCGGAACGGGAATTCTGGTTATCTGCAACGGGAGCGCCACTGGCGGTAGTCAGCGTTTTATTCTGGCTCATGCACAATCTTCCTCTTCAGTCTTGGAAACTGCCGGCTAATCGGCTGAGAGGGAGTATTGACCAGGAACATGACACCATCAAATTTATTAATTGATCAGCATCAATAGAAATTAACTAATTGAAAGCAGCGCTGGATAGACAGGAACAACACCATCCGTCGGCGGCATTTTTGAACGCACACAAAAAACCGGGCACTAGGCCCGGTTCTTCGTTTCAGACTGACGTCTTACTCAGCGGATACTGCTTCACCGCCGGTAGCACGATCAACCAACTCGACGTACGCCATAGGCGCGTTGTCGCCAGCGCGGAAACCGCACTTGAGGATGCGCAGGTAGCCACCCTCACGGGTAGCGTAACGCTTGCCCAGGTCGTTGAAGAGCTTACCAACGATAGCTTTCGAACGAGTACGGTCGAAAGCCAGACGGCGGTTAGCCAGGCTGTCTGTCTTGGCCAAAGTGATCAGCGGCTCAGCAACGCGACGCAGTTCTTTGGCTTTTGGCAGTGTAGTTTTGATCAGCTCGTGCTCGAACAGCGACACCGCCATGTTTTGAAACATGGCCTTGCGGTGCGAGCTGGTGCGGCTCAGGTGACGACCACTTTTACGATGACGCATGGTTCATTCCTTACCAAACACAACGTTCGGTGATTACGACGATCAGGCAGTCGCCTTGTCGTCCTTCTTAAGACTTGCAGGCGGCCAGTTGTCGAGGCGCATGCCGAGGGACAGACCGCGGGAGGCCAGAACGTCCTTGATTTCAGTCAAGGATTTCTTGCCCAGGTTCGGAGTCTTCAACAGCTCTACTTCGGTACGCTGAATCAGGTCACCGATGTAGTAGATGTTTTCCGCCTTAAGGCAGTTAGCCGAACGTACAGTCAGTTCCAGATCGTCAACCGGGCGAAGCAGGATCGGATCGATCTCGTCTTCTTGCTCGATTACCACTGGCTCGCTGTCGCCTTTGAGGTCCACGAACGCAGCCAACTGCTGTTGCAGGATGGTTGCAGCGCGACGGATAGCCTCTTCAGGGTCCAGAGTACCGTTGGTTTCCAGATCAATAACCAGCTTGTCCAGGTTAGTACGCTGCTCGACACGGGCGTTTTCCACCACGTATGCGATACGGCGAACCGGGCTGAACGAAGAGTCAAGCTGCAAGCGACCAATGCTGCGGCTTTCGTCTTCATCGCTCTGACGCGAGTCGGCCGGTTCATAACCACGACCACGAGCTACTACTAGCTTCATGTTCAGGGCGCCGTTAGACGCCAGGTTAGCGATTACGTGATCGGGATTAACGATCTCGACATCATGATCCAGCTGAATATCGGCAGCGGTAACCACCCCCGAACCCTTCTTCGACAAGGTCAGCGTAACTTCGTCACGGCCGTGCAGCTTGATAGCCAGACCTTTAAGGTTCAACAGGATTTCAATTACGTCTTCCTGTACACCTTCGATGGCGCTGTACTCGTGGAGCACACCGTCAATCTCGGCCTCGACTACTGCACAGCCGGGCATTGAGGACAACAGGATGCGGCGCAGCGCGTTGCCCAGGGTGTGGCCAAAACCACGCTCGAGAGGCTCGAGAGTGATCTTGGCGCGGGTTGGACTGACAACCTGCACATCAATATGGCGGGGTGTCAGGAACTCATTTACCGAAATCTGCATGGATGCACCTATTTTCTAGCCCTTACTTGGAGTAGAGCTCGACAATCAGGCTTTCGTTGATGTCGGCGGACAGATCACTGCGAGCTGGAACGTTCTTGAAAACGCCCGACTTCTTCTCAGTGTCTACTTCTACCCATTCTACGCGGCCACGTTGGGCACACAGATCGAGAGCTTGGACAATGCGAAGTTGGTTCTTTGCTTTCTCGCGAATCGCGACCACGTCACCAGCACGAACCTGGTACGACGGCACGTTTACGGTCTGACCGTTAACGCTGACGGATTTGTGCGATACCAGCTGACGGGATTCGGCACGAGTCGAACCAAAGCCCATACGGTATACAACGTTGTCCAGACGGCATTCGAGCAGTTGCAGCAGGTTTTCACCGGTTGCACCTTTCTTGCCAGCAGCTTCTTTGTAGTAGCCGCTGAACTGACGCTCGAGAACGCCGTAGATACGACGGACTTTCTGCTTTTCACGCAGTTGGGTGCCGTAGTCGGACTGGCGACCGCGGCGTTGGCCGTGGATACCAGGTGCTGCTTCAATGTTGCACTTCGATTCGATCGCGCGCACGCCGCTCTTCAGGAAGAGATCGGTGCCTTCGCGACGAGCGAGTTTGCATTTTGGACCAATGTAACGAGCCATTCTTTACAATCTCCTGGATTACACGCGGCGCTTCTTCGGCGGACGGCACCCGTTGTGCGGGATTGGCGTCACGTCGGTGATGCTGGCGATCTTATAGCCACAGCCGTTCAAAGCACGGACAGCGGACTCACGACCTGGACCTGGACCCTTGACGTTAACGTCGAGGTTTTTCAGGCCATATTCCAGCGCAGCTTGACCAGCACGTTCAGCAGCTACTTGAGCAGCAAACGGGGTGGACTTGCGGGAACCGCGGAAACCCGAACCACCGGAGGTAGCCCAAGAAAGCGCGTTACCTTGACGGTCGGTGATGGTCACGATTGTGTTGTTAAAAGATGCATGGATGTGGGCGATGCCATCAACCACTGTCTTTTTAACTTTTTTACGAGGACGAGCAGCAGGTTTTGCCATGATAATTTTCCTGTCGATTCGCTGGGGCGATTACTTGCGGATCGGCTTACGCGGACCTTTACGGGTACGCGCGTTGGTCTTGGTACGCTGACCGCGTACTGGCAGACCACGACGATGACGCAGACCGCGATAGCAACCGAGGTCCATCAAGCGCTTGATTTTCATGTTGATTTCGCGACGCAGATCACCTTCAGTGGTGAACTTCGCCACTTCGCCACGCAGCTGTTCAATTTGCTCGTCGCTCAGATCTTTGATCTTTGCTGCTGGGTTTACCCCAGTCACTGCACAGATCTTCTGTGCAGTAGTGCGACCAACACCATAGATGTAGGTCAGCGAGATAACAGTATGCTTGTTATCTGGAATGTTGACGCCTGCAATACGGGCCATTCAGTGGGACTCCAATTGACAGCTACCTACGCCCCGGAAGCCAAGAAATAGGGCGCGAGATAATATCGCTGTAATAACAAATAATCAACCCGGCAGCGCACTAGCTGCCGGGCTTGAAGCACAATCACACTCAGCCTTGGCGCTGTTTGTGACGCGGTTCCGCGCTGCAAATTACTCGAACAACACCTTCGCGGCGAATAATCTTGCAGTTACGGCACAGCTTTTTCACCGATGCACGAACTTTCATCACCAACTCCTCGAACCTTATGGGTCAGCGCAGCATGCCGCTGCCGTAACCCTTCAGGTTGGCTTTCTTCATCAGGGATTCGTACTGGTGCGAAACGAGGTGCGATTGTACTTGGGACATGAAGTCCATCACAACCACGACGACGATCAGCAACGAGGTCCCGCCAAGGTAGAACGGAACGTTTGCCGCAACCACCAGGAACTGGGGCAACAGACACACGGCCGTCATATAGAGAGCACCGAACAGGGTCAAACGAGTCAGAACGCCATCAATGTAGCGCGCAGACTGCTCACCTGGACGGATGCCCGGAATAAAGGCACCGGACTTCTTCAGGTTTTCCGCTACGTCTTTCGGATTGAACATCAACGCCGTATAGAAGAAGCAGAAGAAAATAATCCCTGCACTAAACAGCAGAATATTCAACGGCTGACCAGGAGCGATCGACTGCGAGATGTCCTGCAGCCAGCCCAAACCTTCAGACTGACCAAACCAGGTACCCAACGAAGCCGGGAACAGCAAGATGCTGCTCGCGAAAATAGCCGGAATAACACCGGCCATGTTCACCTTCAGCGGCAGGTGGCTGGTCTGCGCAGCAAAAACCTTGCGGCCCTGCTGACGCTTGGCGTAGTGAACAGCGATACGACGCTGACCACGCTCAATGAACACCACAAAACCGATAATCGCTACTGCCAGCAAACCGATGGCAACCAGGGCGAAAATGTTGATATCACCCTGACGCGCAGACTCGAAAGACTGCCCGATCGCTCTCGGAAGACCGGCGACGATACCTGCGAATATCAACATCGAGATACCGTTGCCAACACCACGCTCAGTAATCTGCTCACCCAGCCACATCATGAACATTGCGCCCGCCACAAACGTGGTTACCGCAACGAAATGGAAGCCAAAGTCACCAGTGAACGCAACGCCCTGCCCTGCCAGACCAATGGACATGCCAATGGCCTGGACGAGAGCGAGGACGACAGTGCCGTAGCGGGTGTACTGAGCGATCTTGCGACGCCCAGCTTCACCTTCCTTCTTCAACTGCTCCAACTGCGGGCTGACGGCTGTCATCAGTTGCATGATGATCGATGCCGAGATGTACGGCATGATCCCCAGTGCAAAGATGCTCATCCGCTCCAGCGCGCCGCCGGAAAACATGTTGAACAAGCTAAGAATGGTCCCCTCATTCTGTCGAAACAGGTCCGCGAGTCGGTCCGGGTTGATACCTGGAACCGGGATGTGTGCGCCTATTCGGTAGACGATAATCGCCAGGAACAGAAAACGCAGACGAGCCCAGAGTTCAGACATACCGCCTTTGCCGAGCGCAGAGAGAGCACCTTGCTTAGCCATTTATTCCTCGAACTTGCCGCCAGCTGCTTCGATAGCCGCACGCGCACCTTTGGTGGCGCCGATTCCCTTGCCGATAGTGACAGCGCGAGTCACTTCACCGGACAGCATGATTTTCACACGCTGTACGTTGACGTTGATCACGTTGGCATCTTTCAGGGACTGCACAGTGACGATGTCGCCTTCCACTTTAGCCAGCTCGGACAGACGCACTTCTGCGCGATCCATGGCCTTCAGGGAAACGAAACCGAACTTAGGCAGGCGACGATGCAGCGGCTGTTGACCGCCTTCAAAGCCTGGAGCAATGGTGCCACCGGAGCGGGAGGTTTGACCTTTGTGGCCACGGCCACCAGTCTTACCCAAACCGCTACCGATACCACGGCCCGGACGATGCTTTTCGCGACGGGAACCCGGCGCTGGACTCAGATCATTGAGTTTCATCGATTAACCCTCGACACGCAGCATGTAGTAAGCCTTGTTGATCATCCCGCGATTCTCGGGAGTATCCAGTACTTCTACAGTGTGACCGATGCGACGCAGACCCAGACCCTTAACGCACAGTTTGTGGTTAGGGATGCGGCCGGTCATGCTTTTGATCAGCGTTACTTTAACGGTAGCCATGATCAGAAGATCTCCTTGACGCTTTTGCCACGCTTGGCGGCAATGGATTCAGGAGATTGCATAGCTTTCAAACCTTTGAAAGTGGCGTGAACCACGTTTACCGGGTTAGTCGAGCCGTAGCACTTGGCCAGAACGTTCTGAACGCCAGCAACCTCGAGGACAGCACGCATAGCGCCGCCAGCGATGATACCGGTACCTTCAGAAGCAGGCTGCATGTACACCTTGGAAGCGCCATGGGCGGATTTCATTGCGTACTGCAGAGTGGTGCCGTTCAGGTCCACTTGGATCATGTTGCGACGAGCAGCTTCCATTGCCTTCTGGATTGCAGCAGGCACTTCACGCGACTTGCCACGGCCGAAGCCAACACGGCCCTTACCATCACCAACCACGGTCAACGCGGTGAAGGTGAAGATACGGCCGCCTTTAACGGTTTTGGCTACGCGGTTAACTTGAACCAGCTTCTCGATGTAGCCTTCGTCGCGCTTTTGGTCGTTATTTGACATAACTTAGAACTCCAGCCCAGCTTCACGAGCAGCATCAGCCAGCGCTTTAACGCGGCCGTGGTACTTGAAGCCAGAGCGGTCGAAAGCCACTTGCGAGACGCCAGCGGCCTTAGCACGCGTAGCGACCAGCTGGCCAACCTTTGTGGCCGCGTCAATGTTGCCAGTGGCACCATCACGCAGTTCTTTGTCCAAAGTCGAGGCAGATGCCAGAACTTTGTTGCCGTCGGCCGAAATGACCTGGGCGTAGATGTGCTGCGAAGAGCGGAACACGCAGAGACGCACGACTTCGAGTTCGTGCATTTTCAGGCGTGCTTTGCGAGCGCGACGCAGTCGAGTAACTTTTTTGTCGGTCATTTGCTATGCCCTACTTCTTCTTGGCTTCTTTACGACGGACGACTTCGTCCGCGTAGCGCACACCTTTGCCTTTGTACGGCTCTGGTGGACGGAAGTCGCGGATCTCGGCGGCCACTTGACCTACCAGCTGCTTGTCGATGCCCTTGATCAGGATATCGGTCTGGCTAGGAGTCTCAGCGGTGATGCCTTCCGGCAGTTCGTAATCCACTGGGTGCGAGAAGCCGAGAGCCAGGTTCAGCACTGTGCCTTTTGCTTGCGCTTTGTAACCAACACCGACCAGCTGGAGCTTGCGCTCGAAGCCTTGGCTTACGCCTTGGACCATGTTGTTTACCAACGCACGAGTGGTACCAGCCATTGCGCGAGTCTGTTGATCGCCATTGCGAGCAGCAAAACGCAGCTCACCGGCTTCTTCAACGATCTCAACGGACGAATGGATGTTCAGTTCAAGAGTACCCTTGGCACCCTTCACCGAAAGCTGTTGGCCTGCGAATTTTACTTCGACACCGGCTGGCAGCTTAACGGGGTTCTTAGCGACGCGAGACATGCTTATCCCCCCTTAGAACACAGTGCAAAGAACTTCGCCGCCGACACCGGCAGCGCGCGCAGCACGATCCGTCATCACACCTTTGTTGGTGGAGACGATAGACACACCGAGACCGCCACGAACTTTTGGCAGATCATCGACGGACTTGTACTGACGCAGGCCTGGACGGCTAACGCGCTTCACTTCTTCGATGACCGGACGGCCTTCGAAATATTTCAGCTCGATAGACAGCAGTGGTTTGATTTCGCTGCTGATCTGATAACCCGCGATGTAACCTTCGTCCTTCAGGACTTTAGCTACAGCCACCTTCAACGTGGAAGACGGCATGCTTACGACGGACTTTTCAGCCATCTGGGCATTACGGATTCGAGTTAGCATGTCCGCTAACGGGTCCTGCATACTCATGGGCTAGACGCTCCTAATACAGAAAAATTAGCCTTGCGGCTACTACGTGTCGCCGAGAATCTCCGAGCATAAAAAACACGGGCTCAGGCGAGCCGGATATTCTAGACACACTCCGGAAATGAAACAAGCCCCAAAAGGGGCTTGATTCAGATTCAAGGCCACCGATGGTCGGGATCATGCGATCCCGACCATCGAGACTTTGACAGCACTTACCAGCTGGCTTTAACCAGACCTGGTACGTCACCACGCATTGCAGCTTCACGCAGCTTGTTACGGCCAAGGCCGAACTTGCGGTAAACGCCGTGCGGACGACCAGTCAGGCGGCAGCGGTTACGCATGCGCGCAGCGCTTGCATCACGTGGCTGCTTCTGCAGAGCTACGGTAGCTTCCCAACGCGCTTCTGGACTTGCGTTCAGATCAACGATGATAGCTTTCAGCGCTGCACGCTTGGTGGCGTACTTGGCAACGGTGAGCTGACGCTTCAGCTCACGGTTTTTCATGCTCTTCTTGGCCATTTTCCTACTCCAATCAGTTGCGGAACGGGAATTTGAAAGCACGCAGCAGAGCGCGGCCTTCATCATCGTTCTTGGCAGTGGTGGTCAGGGTAATGTCCAGACCGCGGAGAGCGTCGATCTTGTCGTAATCGATTTCCGGGAAAATGATCTGCTCTTTCACGCCCATGCTGTAGTTACCACGACCATCGAAGGACTTGGCATTCAGGCCGCGGAAGTCGCGAACCCGAGGCAGGGAGATCGACAGCAGACGATCCAGGAACTCGTACATACGCTCACGGCGCAGAGTCACTTTGACGCCGATCGGCCAACCTTCACGGACTTTAAAGCCAGCGATGGATTTCCGAGCGTAAGTCACAACGACTTTTTGACCGGTGATCTTTTCCAGGTCAGCAACAGCGTGCTCGATGACTTTTTTGTCGCCGATCGCTTCGCCCAGACCCATGTTCAGGGTGATTTTGGTAACGCGCGGAACTTCCATCACGTTCGAAAGCTTAAGTTCTTCCTTAAGTTTCGGAGCGATTTCCTTCCGGTAAATCTCTTTTAGTCGTGCCATGGTCTTATCTACCTAGCAGTGTTCAAGCATCAACCGCTTTTTGGGTCGACTTGAAGACACGAATTTTCTTGCCGTCTTCTACTTTGAAACCAACGCGGTCAGCCTTGTTGGTTTCGCCGTTGAAAATGGCGACGTTAGAAGCGTCCAGTGGAGCCTCTTTTTCGACGATACCGCCTTGTACGCCCGACATCGGGTTAGGCTTGGTATGACGCTTGACCAGGTTCAGACCGCCAATAACCAGACGGTTGTTAGCGAGAACCTTAAGCACCTTACCGCGCTTACCTTTGTCTTTGCCGGCGATCACGATGATCTCGTCGTCACGACGAATCTTTTGCATGTCGGATCTCCTTACAGCACTTCTGGGGCGAGCGAGACGATCTTCATGAACTTCTCAGTACGAAGTTCACGGGTCACTGGCCCAAAGATACGGGTGCCGATCGGCTCTTGCTTGTTGTTCAACAGAACAGCAGCGTTGCCATCAAAGCGGATAATGGAGCCATCAGCACGGCGAACGCCGTGACGAGTGCGGACTACAACAGCAGTCATCACTTGGCCTTTTTTCACTTTACCGCGAGGAATTGCTTCCTTCACGGTAACTTTGATGATGTCACCGATACCAGCGTAACGACGATGGGAGCCACCCAGCACCTTGATGCACATAACGCGGCGTGCGCCGCTGTTATCGGCCACATCGAGCATGGATTGAGTCTGAATCATATAATTTCTCCGACCCCTAGTCCTTAGACTTCCACAGCGCGTTCGAGAACATCAACCAGTGCCCAAGACTTGGTCTTGGCCAGCGGACGAGTTTCACGAATAGTGACTTTGTCGCCGATGTGGCACTGATTGGTTTCGTCGTGCGCGTGCAGCTTAGTCGAACGCTTAACGTATTTACCGTAGATCGGGTGCTTAACGCGACGCTCGATCAGAACGGTGATGGTCTTGTCCATCTTGTCGCTGACAACACGGCCAGTCAGCGTACGGACAGTTTTTTCGGCTTCAGCCATGATTACTTACCTGCCTGCTGGTTGAGCACAGTCTTCACGCGAGCGATGTCACGCTTAACTTGCGAGAGCAGATGAGACTGCCCCAACTGGCCAGTTGCTTTCTGCATACGCAGATTGAACTGGTCGCGCAGCAGGCCGAGCAGTTGCTCGTTCAGCTGCTGTGCTGATTTTTCACGAAGTTCATTCGCTTTCATCACATCACCGTCCGCTTAACAAAGGAGGTGGCGAGTGGCAGCTTTGCAGCAGCCAGGGCGAACGCCTCACGCGCCAACTCTTCAGAAACACCCTCGATTTCATACAGGACTTTGCCTGGCTGAATCTGGGCAACCCAGTATTCCACGTTACCCTTACCTTTACCCATCCGAACTTCGAGTGGCTTTTTGGTTACAGGCTTGTCCGGGAACACACGGATCCAGATCTTGCCACCACGTTTTACGTGACGGGTCAGAGCACGACGCGCTGACTCGATCTGACGAGCGGTGAGACGACCACGAGCTACAGACTTCAGCGCATACTCGCCGAAGCTGACTTTGCTACCGCGCAATGCCAGACCACGGTTGTGGCCAGTCATTTGCTTGCGGAACTTCGTACGCTTTGGTTGCAACATTTGGCGTACCCCTTACTTAGCAGCTTTTTTACGAGGCGCTGGTGCTTGTGGTTTCAGCTCTTCTTGGCGACCACCAATTACTTCGCCTTTGAAGATCCAAACCTTTACACCGATCACACCGTAGGTGGTGTGAGCTTCGTAGTTGGCATAGTCGATGTCGGCACGCAGGGTGTGCAGTGGCACACGACCTTCGCGATACCATTCAGTACGTGCGATTTCAGCACCGCCGAGACGACCGCTCACTTGGATTTTGATGCCTTTGGCACCAATGCGCATGGCGTTCTGAACAGCGCGCTTCATAGCGCGACGGAACATTACGCGACGCTCCAGCTGCTGAGCTACGCTCTGCGCAACCAGCATACCGTCGAGCTCCGGCTTGCGGATCTCTTCGATATTGATGTGCACAGGCACACCCATTTGCTTGGTCAGGTCCTGGCGCAGTTTCTCAACATCTTCACCTTTCTTCCCGATAACGATACCTGGGCGAGCGGTGTGGATGGTGATACGTGCAGTTTGGGCCGGACGATGGATATCGATACGGCTTACGGACGCGCTTTTTAGTTTGTCTTGGAGATACTCACGCACCTTCAGATCAGCGAACAAGTAGTCCGCATAAGTCCGACCGTCTGCGTACCAGACGGAGGTGTGCTCCTTGACGATTCCCAGGCGAATGCCAATGGGATGTACTTTCTGACCCATCTCTTCGACTCCGTTACTTGTCAGCAACCTTGACAGTGATATGGCAAGACCGCTTGACGATGCGATCAGCACGGCCTTTGGCACGTGGCATGATGCGCTTCAGCGAACGCCCTTCGTTGACGAAAACGGTGCTGACCTTCAGGTCATCAACGTCTGCGCCTTCGTTATGCTCGGCGTTGGCTACGGCCGACTCCAGCACTTTCTTCATGATCTCGGCGGCTTTCTTACTGCTGAAAGCCAACAGGTTGAGCGCTTCGCCCACCTTCTTCCCGCGGATCTGGTCGGCGACCAAGCGGGCTTTCTGGGCGGAGATTCGAGCGCCCGACAACTTAGCGGCTACTTCCATTTCCTAACCCCTTAACGCTTGGCTTTCTTGTCTGCCACGTGCCCACGATAAGTGCGGGTACCGGCGAACTCGCCCAGTTTGTGGCCGACCATGTCTTCGTTAACGAGAACTGGGACGTGTTGACGACCGTTGTGTACTGCGATGGTCAGACCGACCATTTGTGGCAGGATCATCGAACGACGCGACCAGGTTTTCACCGGTTTGCGATCATTCTTTTCCGCCGCCACTTCGATCTTCTTCAGTAGGTGAAGATCGATAAAAGGACCTTTTTTCAGAGAACGTGGCACTGTCGTATCCCTCTATTTACTTGCGACGACGGACGATCATTTTGTCGGTACGCTTATTACCACGAGTCTTCGCGCCCTTAGTCGGGAAGCCCCATGGCGATACCGGATGACGACCACCAGAGGTACGACCTTCACCACCACCATGTGGGTGGTCAACCGGGTTCATGGCAACACCACGAACGGTTGGGCGAACGCCACGCCAGCGTTTGGCACCAGCTTTACCCAGCGAACGCAGGCTGTGCTCGGAGTTCGAGACTTCGCCCAGGGTCGCACGGCATTCAGCCAGGACTTTACGCATTTCACCGGAACGCAGACGCAGGGTCACGTAAACGCCTTCACGAGCGATCAACTGAGCCGAAGCACCAGCGGAACGAGCGATCTGAGCGCCTTTACCCGGCTTCAGTTCGATGCCGTGTACGGTGGAACCGACTGGAATGTTGCGCAGTTGCAGAGCGTTGCCTGGCTTGATTGGAGCCAGTGCGCCTGCGATCAGCTGGTCGCCAGCACTCACGCCTTTAGGGGCGATGATGTAGCGGCGCTCGCCGTCTGCGTAGCACAGCAGTGCGATGTGAGCAGTACGGTTTGGATCGTATTCGATACGCTCGACAGTGGCGACGATGCCATCTTTGTCGTTGCGACGGAAATCGACCATACGATAATGCTGCTTATGACCACCACCGATATGACGGGTAGTAATACGGCCATTGTTGTTACGACCACCAGTCTTCGATTTTTTCTCGAGCAGCGGTGCGTGAGGAGCGCCTTTATGCAGCTCCTGGTTGACCACCTTGACCACAAAACGGCGGCCAGGGGAAGTCGGTTTGCATTTAACGATTGCCATGATGCACCCCTTCCTTACTCAGCACTGCTGCTGAAATCGAGATCTTGGCCTGGCTGAAGGGAGATAACTGCCTTCTTCCAGTCATTACGCTTGCCCAGACCGCGAGCAGTGCGCTTGCTCTTACCCAGAACATTCAGGGTAGTAACACGCTCTACTTTCACGCTGAACAGGCTTTCGACGGCCTTCTTGATTTCCAGCTTGGTTGCATCAGTAGCAACCTTGAAAACGAACTGGCCTTTCTTGTCTGCCAGAACCGTAGCCTTCTCGGAAACGTGCGGGCCAAGCAGAACTTTAAATACGCGTTCCTGGTTCATCCCAGCAGCTCCTCGAATTTCTTCACGGCCGACACGGTGATCAACACCTTGTCGTATGCGATCAGACTAACTGGATCGGAACCTTGCACGTCACGTACATCAACGTGTGGCAGGTTACGAGCAGCCAGGTACAGGTTCTGATCAACAGCGTCCGACACGATCAGAACGTCGGTCAGGCTCATGTTGTTCAGCTTGCCCAGCAGGTCTTTGGTTTTCGGCGTTTCAACGGCGAAATCCTGAACCACGACCAGACGATCAGTACGCACCAGCTCAGCAAGGATGGAACGCATTGCTGCGCGATACATCTTCTTGTTCAGCTTCTGGGAGTGATCCTGTGGACGTGCTGCGAAAGTGGTGCCGCCGCCGCGCCAGATTGGGCTACGGATAGTACCGGCACGAGCACGGCCAGTACCTTTCTGACGCCATGGGCGCTTACCGCCACCACGAACGTCGGAACGGGTCTTTTGCTGCTTGCTACCCTGACGGCCGCCAGCCATGTAGGCCACGACTGCTTGGTGAACCAGCGTCTCGTTAAACTCGCCGCCAAATGTCAGTTCGGAAACTTCGATCGCTTGAGCGTCATTTACATTTAATTGCATGTCAGCTTCCCCTTAACCGCGAGCCTTGGCTGCTGGACGTACAACCAAGTTGCCGCCAGTAGCGCCAGGAACAGCGCCCTTGACCAACAACAGATTGCGTTCAGCGTCCACGCGCACTACTTCGAGGGACTGCACGGTCACGCGCTCAGCGCCCATATGACCGGACATTTTTTTGCCCTTGAATACACGACCAGGAGTCTGGCACTGGCCGATAGAGCCTGGAACGCGGTGGGACACGGAGTTACCGTGGGTATTATCTTGCCCGCGGAAGTTCCAACGCTTGATCGTACCCTGGAAGCCTTTACCTTTGGACTGACCGGTTACATCAACCAGTTGACCAGCAGCGAAGATTTCAGCGTTGATCAGATCGCCGGCCTGGTACTCGCCTTCTTCAAGGCGGAATTCCATTACGGTACGACCAGCGGCAACGTTCGCCTTAGCGAAGTGGCCAGCCTGAGCGGCTGTAACACGCGAAGCGCGACGCTCGCCGACAGTGACTTGCACTGCACGATAGCCATCGGTTTCTTCAGTTTTGAACTGGGTGACGCGATTCGGCTCGATCTCAATGACCGTGACCGGAATGGAGACACCTTCTTCGGTGAAAATACGGGTCATACCGCATTTACGACCGACTACACCAATAGTCATGTTGTAAACCTCATGAGTGTACGGGGCTTTCACCCGCTATGGCCGCCCATTTCAGAGCGTTACACGACTAAGACCGAGTCTTAGCCGAGGCTGATCTGCACTTCCACACCGGCCGCAAGATCAAGCTTCATAAGTGCATCAACGGTTTTATCCGTTGGCTGGACGATGTCCAGAACGCGCTTATGAGTACGGATCTCGTACTGGTCACGCGCGTCTTTGTTGACGTGCGGGGAGACCAGAACGGTGAACCGCTCTTTACGGGTAGGCAGTGGAATTGGACCACGCACTTGAGCACCAGTACGTTTCGCGGTTTCCACGATTTCCTGGGTGGATTGGTCGATCAGGCGATGGTCAAAAGCCTTCAACCTGATACGGATTTGCTGATTTTGCATTGGATTTCAGACTCCGGCTGCTATTCCCAGCGAGCGCAATACGCCCGTTAAAAGGAGGCGCAATTCTATAGACGGGCTATCGCAGTGTCAACTCAATAAAAAAAGCCCCCGCTGAGCGGGGGCTTTTTTCAAGTCATCACTTACTTAAGCGATGATTTTGGCTACGACGCCAGCGCCGACGGTACGACCGCCTTCACGGATAGCGAAACGCAGACCATCTTCCATTGCGATGGTTTTGATCAGGGTGACAACCATTTTGATGTTGTCGCCTGGCATTACCATTTCAACGCCTTCCGGCAGTTCGCAGTTACCGGTCACGTCAGTGGTCCGGAAGTAGAACTGTGGACGGTAGCCTTTGAAGAACGGAGTGTGACGACCGCCTTCTTCTTTGCTCAACACGTACACTTCAGCTTCGAAGGTAGTGTGCGGCTTAACCGAACCTGGCTTGACCAGAACCTGGCCACGCTCAACGTCGTCACGCTTGGTGCCGCGCAGCAGCACGCCGCAGTTCTCGCCAGCACGACCTTCGTCGAGCAGCTTACGGAACATTTCAACACCGGTGCAGGTGGTGACGGTAGTGTCACGCAGACCAACGATTTCCAGTGGATCCTGAACCTTGACGATACCGCGCTCGATACGACCAGTCACAACAGTACCGCGACCCGAGATCGAGAATACGTCTTCGATTGGCATCAGGAACGGCTTGTCGATAACACGAACTGGATCTGGGATGTAGCTATCCAGAGTCTCAACCAGTTTACGAACGGCAGTGGTGCCCATTTCGTTGTCGTCTTGGCCGTTCAGAGCCATCAGAGCCGAACCGATGATGATCGGAGTGTCGTCACCTGGGAAGTCGTAAGTGCTCAGCAGATCGCGCACTTCCATCTCAACCAGTTCCAGCAGCTCAGCGTCGTCTACCATGTCAGCCTTGTTCAGGAAGACAACGATGTACGGAACGCCAACCTGACGGGACAGCAGGATGTGCTCACGGGTTTGTGGCATCGGACCATCAGCGGCCGAGCAAACCAGGATAGCGCCGTCCATCTGAGCAGCACCGGTGATCATGTTCTTCACGTAGTCAGCGTGACCTGGGCAGTCAACGTGAGCGTAGTGACGGATCAGCGAGTTGTATTCAACGTGCGCAGTATTGATGGTGATACCACGAGCCTTTTCTTCTGGAGCGCTGTCGATTTTGTCGAAAGCAACAACAGCCGAACCGAAAACTTCGGAGCAGACGCGAGTCAGAGCAGCAGTCAGCGTGGTTTTACCGTGGTCGACGTGACCGATGGTGCCAACGTTGACGTGCGGTAGGGAACGATCAAATTTTTCTTTAGCCACGACAATTAACTCCTTGCCTAAAGGGCTGAATCAGCCTTGTTTTTTGGTGACAGTTTCGACGATGTGCGTCGGAGCTGGATTGTATTTTTTGAATTCCATGGAGTAGCTTGCGCGACCTTGGGACATGGAGCGAACGTCGGTTGCATAACCGAACATCTCACCCAACGGCACTTCAGCACGAATTACCTTGCCGGAAACCGTGTCTTCCATACCCAGGATCATGCCGCGACGACGGTTGAGGTCGCCCATCACGTCACCCATGTAGTCTTCAGGCGTAACAACTTCTACCGCCATGATCGGCTCGAGCAACTCACCACCGCCCTTCTGGGCCAGTTGCTTGGTCGCCATGGAAGCAGCCACCTTGAACGCCATCTCGTTGGAGTCGACGTCGTGGTAAGAACCATCAAACACGGTAGCCTTCAGGCCGATCAGCGGATAGCCGGCAACAACGCCGTTCTTCATCTGCTCTTCGATACCCTTCTGGATAGCCGGGATGTATTCCTTAGGAACCACACCACCTACCACTTCGTTCAGGAATTGCAGACCTTCCTGACCTTCGTCAGCAGGAGCAAAACGAATCCAGCAGTGACCGAACTGGCCACGACCGCCGGACTGACGAACGAACTTGCCTTCGATTTCACAGTTCTTCGTGATGCGCTCACGATAGGAAACCTGAGGCTTGCCGATGTTGGCTTCGACGTTGAACTCACGGCGCATCCGGTCAACCAGGATGTCCAAGTGCAGCTCGCCCATGCCGGAGATGATCGTTTGACCAGTCTCTTCATCGGTTTTAACGCGGAAAGATGGATCTTCCTGAGCAAGCTTGCCCAGAGCGATACCCATTTTTTCCTGGTCGTCCTTGGTCTTAGGCTCTACGGCAACCGAAATAACCGGCTCCGGGAAGTCCATGCGAACCAGGATGATTGGCTTGTCAGCGTTGCAGAGGGTTTCACCAGTGGTGACGTCCTTCATGCCGATCAGGGCCGCGATGTCACCAGCGCGTACTTCCTTGATCTCTTCACGAGCGTTTGCGTGCATTTGCACCATACGACCCACGCGCTCTTTCTTGCCTTTAACCGAGTTGATCACGCCGTCGCCGGAGCTCAACACGCCCGAGTAAACGCGGACGAAGGTCAAAGTACCCACGAATGGGTCGGTAGCGATCTTGAACGCCAGAGCCGAGAACGGCTCCGCATCGTCTGCATGACGCTCCAGTTCGATAGTCTCGTCATCCGGGTCAGTACCCTTGATGGCAGGAATATCGGTAGGTGCAGGCAGGTAGTCGATAACGGCGTCGAGAACCAGGGGAACACCCTTGTTCTTGAAGGAAGAACCGCAAACAGCCAAGACGATCTCACCAGCGATAGTACGCTGACGCAGAGCAGCCTTGATTTCCTCGTTGGTGAGCTCTTCACCTTCGAGGTACTTGTTCATCAGCTCTTCGTTGGCTTCGGCAGCAGCCTCAACCATGTTGTTGCGCCATTCGTCAGCCAGTTCCTGCAGTTCAGCAGGGATAGGCTCACGACGTGGAGTCATGCCTTTGTCAGCATCGTTCCAGTAGACGGCTTCCATGTTGAGCAGATCGATCTGCCCTTGGAAGTTGTCTTCCGAACCAATGGCCAACTGGATTGGCACCGGAGTGTGACCCAGACGCTGTTTGATCTGACCGATCACGCGCAGGAAGTTCGCACCAGCACGATCCATCTTGTTGACGTAAACAAGACGTGGAACGCCGTATTTGTTGGCTTGACGCCATACGGTTTCCGACTGAGGTTCAACACCCGAAGTACCGCAGAACACAACGACAGCGCCGTCGAGTACGCGCAGGGAACGTTCAACTTCAATGGTGAAGTCTACGTGGCCCGGGGTATCGATTACGTTGAAGCGATGCTCGTCTTTGTACTGCTTGGCAGAACCTTTCCAGAAGGCGGTGATCGCAGCAGAAGTAATGGTAATACCACGCTCCTGCTCCTGCACCATCCAGTCTGTGGTCGCGGCGCCGTCATGCACCTCGCCCATCTTGTGACTTTTGCCAGTGTAAAAAAGGACGCGCTCGGTGGTGGTGGTTTTACCAGCATCCACGTGAGCGACGATACCGATGTTACGGTAGCGACTAATCGGAGTAGTACGAGCCATAAAGCCCTCGCAAAATTAGTGAAGCTAAAATTAGAAGCGGTAGTGCGAGAAAGCTTTGTTAGCTTCGGCCATACGGTGCACGTCTTCACGCTTCTTAACAGCAGCACCTTTACCTTCAGCAGCATCCAACAGTTCGCCGGCCAAACGCAGAGCCATAGACTTCTCGCCGCGCTTACGGGCGAAGTCTACCAACCAGCGCATTGCCAGGGCGTTACGACGGGACGGGCGAACTTCGACCGGAACCTGGTAAGTAGCACCGCCTACACGGCGCGACTTCACTTCGACCAGCGGAGCGATGGCGTCGAGAGCTTTCTCGAAGATTTCCAGGGGATCGCTGTTCTTGCGCTCTTTAACCTTCTCCAGCGCGCCATAAACGATACGCTCGGCAACGGCTTTCTTGCCGCTTTCCATCACGTGGTTCATGAACTTGGCCAGGATTTGGCTTCCGTATTTTGGATCGTCAAGCACTTCGCGCTTGGCTGCTACGCGTCTTCTTGGCATGGATAAGCCCTCAAACGGTCTTCAGGTTCGCTCGGAATCGGTGCCCTTGCGGGACGCCTCCGACCTTACTCTTATCGACTCAGAAAATAAGATGATTCAGTTTTTACAAAAAGCCGCTACTACTTAGGCTTCTTGGTACCGTACTTCGAACGACCCTGGTTACGACCTTTAACGCCGGAAGTATCCAAGGAGCCGCGTACGGTGTGGTAACGAACACCTGGCAAGTCTTTTACACGACCGCCGCGGATCAGTACCACGCTGTGCTCTTGCAGGTTGTGGCCTTCACCGCCGATGTACGAGGAAACCTCGAAACCGTTGGTCAGACGCACACGGCATACTTTACGCAGTGCCGAGTTAGGTTTTTTCGGCGTGGTGGTATACACACGGGTGCATACGCCACGACGTTGCGGGCAGTTCTGCAGCGCAGGCACGTCGGATTTCTCGACGATACGCTTACGCGGCTGACGTACCAGCTGGTTGATAGTTGCCATCTACTAGCTCCACTGTTGTCTTGCGACGCTATTGTCTTGCAAGAAAAGCAAAATGGCAGGAACGAATTCCCGCCAAATTTAGGGGTACAAGAGTCTAAAGAGGATCTTGTCCCCAGTCAAGGCAAGGCCCCAACCTCTCCGCCCATCGAACCTCGACAAACTGTCGGGATTCGACGAACGGAGCGGTCAGGGCCTTACGCTCATTTGTCGCAGAACTCAGTTACCGCTCGAGTTCAGCGCTTCGGTCAGTGCAGCTTCCACTTCACTGGCGCTTACGCGCAACGGTTTGTCAGCATCACGGCGACGCTTACGCTCGCTGTGATAAGCCAGACCGGTACCCGCCGGGATCAGACGACCCACGACCACGTTTTCTTTCAGGCCGCGCAGGTAATCGCGCTTGCCGGTTACCGCCGCTTCGGTCAGTACGCGGGTGGTCTCTTGGAAAGAGGCCGCCGAGATGAACGATTCGGTGGACAACGACGCCTTGGTGATACCCAGCAGAACGCGAGTGAACTTGGAGACGAACTTGTCGTCGCCAGCCAAACGCTCGTTCTCTACCAGGACGTGAGTCAATTCCATCTGGTCGCCCTTGATGAAAGTGGAATCGCCAGATTCAGCGATTTCAACTTTACGCAGCATCTGACGCAGGATGGTCTCGATGTGCTTATCGTTGATCTTCACGCCTTGCAGACGGTAAACGTCCTGGATCTCGTTAACAATGTACTTGGCCAGCGCACTCACACCCAGCAGACGCAGGATGTCGTGTGGATCGCTCGGGCCGTCGGAGATAACTTCGCCGCGGTTTACCTGTTCGCCTTCGAAGACGTTCAGGTGACGCCACTTAGGAATCAGCTCTTCGTACGGATCGGTACCGTCGTTCGGAGTGATAACCAGACGGCGCTTGCCTTTGGTCTCTTTACCGAACGCGATGGTGCCGCTGACTTCAGCCAGAATCGAGGCTTCTTTCGGACGACGAGCTTCGAACAAGTCGGCAACACGCGGCAGACCACCGGTGATGTCACGGGTCTTCGAAGTCTCTTGCGGAATACGCGCGATAACATCACCGATCGCGATTTTCGCACCATCCGCTACACCGACCAAGGCGTTGGCTGGCAGGAAGTACTGAGCGATTACGTCAGTGCCTGGCAGCAACAGATCCTTGCCGTTGTCGTCGACCATCTTCACGGCAGGACGGATGTCTTTACCAGCAGCTGGACGATCTTTGGCGTCGAGTACTTCAATGTTGGTCATACCGGTCAATTCGTCAGTCTGACGCTTGATCGTGATGCCTTCTTCCATGCCCACGTAGGTCACGGTACCTTTCATTTCGGTAACGATTGGGTGAGTGTGCGGATCCCACTTGGCCACGATTGCGCCAGCGTCGACCTTGTCACCCTCTTTAACCGAAATCACAGCACCGTACGGCAGCTTGTAGCGCTCACGCTCACGACCGTAGTCATCAGCAATCGCCAGCTCACCGGAACGGGACACAGCAACCAGGCAACCATCCACTCGCTCAACGTGCTTCAGGTTATGCAGACGGACGGTACCGCCATTCTTCACCTGAACGCTGTCGGCTGCGGAGGTCCGGCTTGCCGCACCACCGATGTGGAACGTACGCATGGTCAGCTGGGTACCCGGCTCACCGATGGACTGGGCAGCGATAACGCCAACCGCTTCACCGATGTTCACCTGGTGACCACGAGCCAGATCACGGCCGTAGCACTTGGCGCAGATGCCGTAGCGGGTTTCGCAACTGATCGGCGAACGCACGATCACTTCGTCGATGCTGTTCAGCTCGATGAACTCGACCCACTTCTCATCTACCAGGGTGCCAGCAGGAACGATGACGTCCTCGGTACCTGGCTTGAACACGTCACGGGCGATAACACGACCCAATACGCGCTCACCCAGCGGCTCTACAACGTCACCGCCTTCAATGTGCGGAGTCATCAGCAGGCCGTGCTCGGTGCCGCAATCGATCTCGGTTACAACCAGATCTTGTGCCACGTCTACCAGACGACGAGTCAGGTAACCGGAGTTAGCGGTTTTCAACGCGGTATCCGCCAGACCTTTACGAGCACCGTGAGTGGAGATGAAGTACTGGAGTACGCTCAAACCTTCACGGAAGTTCGCAGTAATCGGCGTTTCGATGATGGAACCGTCCGGCTTGGCCATCAGGCCACGCATACCGGCGAGCTGACGGATCTGCGCAGCAGAACCCCGTGCGCCCGAGTCGGCCATCATGTACATCGAGTTGAAGGACTCTTGCTCGACTTCGACGCCATGACGGTCGATGACTTTCTCTTTCGAGAGGTTGGCCATCATCGCCTTGGAAACTTCGTCGTTCGCCTTGGACCAAAGGTCGATCACTTTGTTGTACTTCTCGCCCTGGGTTACCAGGCCGGAGGCGTACTGACTTTCGATTTCTTTCACTTCGTCGGTGGCAGCACCGATGATGCGAGCTTTTTCATCCGGGATAACGAAGTCGTTAACACCGATGGAAACGCCGGAAATGGTCGAATAGGCAAAACCTGTGTACATCAACTGGTCAGCGAAGATCACGGTCTCTTTCAAACCAACCACGCGGTAGCACTGGTTGATCAGCTTGGAGATCGCCTTTTTCTTCATTGGCAGGTTGACGACGTCGTACGACAGACCTTTTGGCACAACCTGGAACAACAGCGCACGGCCGACAGTGGTGTCGACGATACGGGTGTTGGTCACGCTGCCGCCATCACGGTCATTGACGGTTTCGTTGATCCGCACTTTGACTTTCGCGTGCAGTGCGGCTTCGCCGGCACGGAACACACGGTCAACTTCCTGCAGATCCGCGAACACACGACCTTCGCCCTTGGCGTTGATCGCTTCACGCGTCATGTAGTACAGACCCAATACAACGTCCTGCGACGGAACGATGATTGGCTCACCGTTGGCTGGCGACAGAATGTTGTTGGTCGACATCATCAACGCACGCGCTTCGAGCTGGGCTTCCAGCGTCAGCGGTACGTGCACGGCCATTTGGTCGCCGTCGAAGTCGGCGTTGTACGCGGCGCAGACCAGCGGGTGCAGCTGGATAGCCTTACCTTCGATCAGTACCGGTTCAAACGCTTGGATACCCAGACGGTGAAGGGTCGGTGCACGGTTGAGGAGAACCGGGTGTTCACGGATCACTTCAGCGAGAACGTCCCAAACCTCTGGCAGCTCGCGCTCGACCATCTTCTTGGCAGCTTTGATGGTGGTAGCGAGACCACGCATTTCCAGCTTGCCGAAAATGAACGGCTTGAACAGCTCGAGCGCCATTTTCTTCGGCAGACCGCACTGGTGCAGACGCAGGGTCGGGCCTACGGTAATTACCGAACGACCAGAGTAGTCAACACGCTTACCGAGCAAGTTCTGACGGAAACGACCTTGCTTACCCTTGATCATGTCAGCCAGGGATTTCAGAGGACGCTTGTTGGAACCGGTGATAGCGCGGCCACGACGACCGTTGTCGAGCAGCGCATCGACAGCTTCCTGCAACATACGCTTTTCGTTGCGCACGATGATGTCCGGAGCAGACAGATCCAGCAGGCGCTTCAAACGGTTGTTACGGTTGATCACTCGACGATACAGATCGTTGAGGTCGGAAGTCGCGAAACGACCGCCATCCAGCGGGACCAGTGGACGCAGATCTGGCGGCAGAACCGGCAGAACGGTCAGCACCATCCATTCTGGAAGGTTGCCGGAACCCTGGAAGGCTTCCATCAACTTCAGACGCTTGGACAGCTTCTTGATTTTGGTTTCCGAGTTGGTTTGCGGAATTTCTTCACGCAGGCGGCCAATCTCGTGCTCCAGGTCGATAGCGTGCAGCAGTTCGCGGACAGCTTCGGCACCCATGCGGGCATCAAAGTCATCGCCGAACTCTTCCAGCGCTTCGAAGTACTGCTCGTCGTTGAGCAGCTGACCTTTTTCAAGGGTGGTCATGCCTGGATCGATAACGACGTAGCTCTCGAAGTAGAGAACGCGTTCGATATCACGCAGGGTCATGTCCATCAGCAAGCCGATACGCGACGGCAGCGATTTCAGGAACCAGATGTGGGCAACTGGCGAGGCCAGTTCGATGTGCGCCATGCGCTCACGACGAACTTTTGCCAGTGCAACTTCAACGCCGCACTTCTCGCAGATCACACCACGGTGCTTCAAGCGCTTGTACTTACCGCACAGGCACTCGTAATCCTTTACCGGGCCAAAGATCTTGGCGCAGAACAGGCCGTCACGTTCTGGTTTGAACGTACGGTAGTTGATGGTTTCCGGCTTTTTAACTTCACCGAACGACCACGAACGGATCATCTCAGGCGATGCCAATCCGATACGGATGGCGTCGAACTCTTCGACTTGACCCTGGTTTTTCAGCAAATTCAGTAGGTCTTTCAAGGCCTTTCCTCCTGGCGGAGCAGAGAGCGGGCAATCCTGCCCCGCTCTCGATTCACGTCACGTGTTATTCGGTTTCCAGATCGATATCGATGCCGAGGGAACGAATTTCTTTGATCAACACGTTGAAGGACTCGGGCATGCCCGGCTCCATACGGTGATCGCCGTCCACGATGTTTTTGTACATCTTGGTCCGGCCGTTCACATCGTCCGACTTCACTGTGAGCATTTCTTGCAGAGTGTATGCAGCACCGTATGCTTCCAGTGCCCAGACCTCCATCTCCCCGAAACGCTGACCACCGAACTGCGCCTTACCACCCAGCGGCTGCTGGGTAACCAGGCTGTACGAACCGGTAGAACGAGCGTGCATCTTGTCGTCTACCAAGTGGTTCAGCTTCAGCATGTACATGTAGCCAACGGTAACCGGGCGCTCGAACTTGTTGCCGGTACGGCCGTCGGTCAGCTGCATCTGGCCGCTTTCTGGCAGGTCTGCCAGTTTCAGCATGGCCTTGATTTCGCTTTCCTTGGCGCCGTCGAACACTGGAGTGGCCATTGGTACGCCGCCACGCAGGTTTTTCGCCAGATCCAGGATCTCCTGGTCGGAGAAGTCATCAAGACTTTCCTGACGCCCGCCGATCTCGTTGTAGATCTCGTGCAGGAACTTGCGCAGCTCGGCAACCTTACGCTGCTCTTCGATCATGCGGTTGATCTTCTCGCCCAAGCCCTTGGCCGCGAGGCCCAGGTGAGTTTCGAGAATCTGACCAACGTTCATACGCGAAGGTACGCCCAGTGGGTTGAGGACGACGTCGACCGGGGTGCCATTGGCATCGTGCGGCATGTCTTCAACCGGCATGATCACGGAGACCACACCTTTGTTACCGTGACGACCGGCCATCTTGTCGCCCGGCTGGATGCGACGACGGATTGCCAGGTAAACCTTGACGATTTTCAGCACGCCTGGAGCCAGGTCATCGCCCTGCTGCAGTTTGCGCTTCTTGTCTTCGAACTTGTCGTCCAGCAGACGGCGGCGATCAACGATGTAGGCCTGAGCCTTCTCGAGCTGCTCGTTCAGAGCATCTTCAGCCATGCGCAGTTTGAACCACTGGCCGTGCTCAAGACCGTCGAGTACTTCGTCGGTGATGTCCTGACCTTTCTTCAGGCCGGCGCCGCCTTCGGCTTTGTGGCCGACCAGAGCGGAACGCAGACGTTCGAAAGTCGCGCCTTCAACGATACGGAACTCTTCGTTCAGATCCTTGCGGATCTCGTCGAGCTGGGTCTTCTCGATGGACAGTGCACGAGCATCACGCTCAACGCCGTCACGGGTGAAGACCTGTACGTCGATGACAGTGCCCTTGGTACCGGTTGGTACGCGCAGGGAAGTGTCTTTAACGTCGCTGGCTTTTTCACCGAAGATCGCACGCAGCAGTTTTTCTTCCGGAGTCAGTTGGGTCTCGCCTTTCGGAGTGACCTTACCCACCAGGATGTCGCCAGCGCCTACTTCAGCACCTACGTAAACGATACCGGCTTCGTCCAGCTTGTTCAGTGCCGCTTCACCCACGTTCGGGATGTCGGCAGTGATTTCCTCTGGCCCAAGCTTGGTGTCACGTGCCACACAGGTCAGTTCCTGAATGTGGATCGTGGTGAAGCGGTCTTCCTGAACTACACGTTCCGACAGGCAGATGGAGTCTTCGAAGTTGAAGCCGTTCCATGCCATGAAGGCGATGCGCATGTTCTGACCCAGTGCCAGCTCACCCATATCGGTGGACGGGCCGTCGGCCATGATGTCGCTACGCTGAACCCGATCACCCTTACGCACCAGCGGACGCTGGTTGATGCAGGTGTTCTGGTTGGAGCGGGTGTATTTGGTCAGGTTGTAGATGTCGACACCGGCTTCACCGGTTTCAACTTCGTCATCCGCAACACGAACCACGATACGGCTGGCGTCGACGGAATCGATAACACCACCACGACGAGCCACGACGCAAACGCCGGAGTCACGGGCTACGTTACGCTCCATGCCAGTACCGACCAACGGCTTGTCAGCGCGCAGGGTTGGTACAGCTTGACGCTGCATGTTCGAACCCATCAACGCACGGTTGGCGTCATCGTGCTCGAGGAACGGGATCAGCGACGCTGCAACCGAAACTACCTGCTTGGGCGACACGTCCATCAGGGTGACGTCTTCCGGCGCCTTGACGGTGAACTCGTTCAGGTGACGAACAGCTACCAGCTCGTCGATCAGGACTTTCTTGTCGTTCATCGTGGCCGAAGCCTGAGCGATCACGTGATCAGCTTCTTCGATGGCGGACAGGAACACGATCTCGTCGGTGACCAGAGCGTCTTTCACCACGCGGTACGGGCTTTCGAGGAAGCCGTACTGGTTGGTGCGCGCATAAGCGGCCAAGGAGTTGATCAGACCAATGTTCGGACCTTCCGGCGTTTCGATCGGGCAAACACGACCGTAGTGCGTCGGGTGTACGTCACGAACTTCAAAACCTGCACGCTCACGAGTCAGACCGCCCGGGCCGAGTGCAGAGACACGACGCTTGTGGGTGATCTCGGACAGCGGGTTGTTCTGGTCCATGAACTGGGACAGCTGGCTGGAACCGAAGAACTCTTTCACCGCCGCAGCCACTGGCTTGGCGTTGATCAGGTCTTGCGGCATCAGGCCTTCGCTTTCAGCCATCGACAGACGCTCTTTGACCGCACGCTCAACACGTACCAGGCCAACGCGGAACTGGTTCTCGGCCATTTCGCCTACGCAGCGAACACGACGGTTACCCAGGTGGTCGATGTCATCGACGATGCCTTTACCGTTACGGATGTCGACCAGGGTCTTCAGTACCGCGACGATGTCTTCCTTGCACAGCACGCCCGAACCTTCGATCTCGGTACGACCGATACGACGGTTGAACTTCATCCGGCCGACCGCAGACAGGTCATAGCGCTCAGGGCTGAAGAACAGGTTGTTGAACAGGGTCTCGGCAGCGTCTTTGGTTGGCGGCTCGCCTGGACGCATCATGCGATAGATCTCGACCAGCGCTTCCAATTGGTTGCTGGTGGAGTCGATCTTCAGGGTGTCGGAGACGAACGGACCGCAGTCGATATCGTTGGTGTACAGAGTCTCGATGCGAACAACCTGCGACTTGGCGATTTTCGCCAGGATCTCGGTGTTCAGCTCGGTGTTGCACTCTGCCAGGATTTCGCCGGTTGCCGGGTGCACGATGACCTTGGCGGTAGTACGGCCCAGGACGTAGTCCAGAGGTACTTCCAGCTCTTTGATCCCGGCTTTTTCCAGCTGATTGATGTGGCGAGCGGTGATACGACGACCTTGCTCGACAATAACCTTGCCTTTGTCATCCAGGATATCCAGGACAGCAATTTCACCGCGCAGGCGCTGAGGCACCAGCTCCAGGCTCAGGCTCTCGCCTTTCACGTGGAATACGTTGGTGGTGTAGAACGCGTCCAGCACTTCTTCAGTGGTATAGCCCAGCGCGCGCAGCAGTACCGATGCAGGCAGCTTGCGACGACGGTCGATACGCACGAATACGCAGTCTTTCGGGTCGAACTCGAAGTCCAGCCACGAACCGCGGTAAGGAATGATCCGCGCCGAGTACAGCAGTTTGCCGGAGCTGTGCGTCTTGCCACGGTCGTGGTCGAAGAACACGCCCGGGGAACGGTGCAGCTGGGAAACGATTACACGCTCGGTACCGTTGATTACGAAGGTACCGTTCTCAGTCATCAGGGGGATTTCACCCATGTAGACTTCTTGCTCTTTGATGTCCTTGATCGCTTTGTTCGACGATTCTTTGTCGAAAATGATCAGGCGCACTTTTACCCGCAAAGGTACGGCGTAAGTTACACCGCGCAATACGCATTCTTTGACATCAAATGCCGGTTCGCCCAGGCGATAACCGACGTACTCCAGCGCAGCATTGCCGGAGTAGCTGATGATCGGGAAAACGGATTTGAAGGCCGCATGCAGGCCCACGTCGCGGAACTGATCTTTAGTCGCTCCCGCTTGCAAGAATTCACGATACGAATCCAGCTGGATGGCCAGGAGGTAAGGCACATCCATGACGTCCGGCAACTTGCTAAAGTCCTTGCGGATACGTTTTTTCTCAGTATATGAGTAAGCCATCAGCGTTCCCCAGCTTGGTCACCTGCTTGTTTGGCCCCTCCCGACGGGAGCAGCCAGAAAATCGTGCAAACCCCATGGTTTGCGCCACCGCATCGGGTGGTTACAGCACGTTATCGACACCGACCCAATCGGCTGCCAATAACGGAAAAAGGCCGGTGGCAAGAGCCACCAGCCATCAGCCTTTCGCTTAACGCTCGGGCTGGAGACGCAAAGTCGAAGCTTACTTCAGCTCGACTTTAGCGCCTGCTTCTTCCAGAGTTGCTTTGGCTTTGTCAGCTGCGTCTTTCGAAACAGCTTCCAGAACCATGGCAGGAGCGCCGTCAACTACAGCCTTGGCTTCTTTCAGGCCCAGACCGGTCAGCTCACGTACTGCCTTGATCACGTTTACTTTCTTCTCGCCAGCTTCGGTCAGCATGACGTTGAATTCGGTTTGCTCTTCAACAACAGCGGCAGCAGCAGCAGGACCTGCCGATGCAGCAGCAGCGGAAACGCCGAATTTTTCTTCGAAAGCTTTGATCAGCTCAACAACCTGCAGAACCGACATTTCAGCTACGGCGTTGAGGATATCGTCTTGGGAGATAGACATTGCTGTATTTCCTGAATTGGGGGACGGCCTACGCGGCCATCGAAATAAACAAAAATACGCGAGAGAAAGTGCTCAGCCTTAGGCTGCGGCAGCTTCTTTTTGCTCGCGAACTGCAGCCAGAGTACGAGCCAACTTGCTGGTAGCGCCTTGAATCACGCTCATCAGCTGAGAAATAGCTTCGTTACGGGTCGGCAGTGTTGCCAGTACGTCGATTTGGTTAGCTGCGAGGAACTTGCCCTCGAACGCAGCTGCCTTGATCTCGAACTTATCCTGACTCTTGGCGAATTCCTTGAACAAACGGGCAGCAGCGCCTGGATGATCTTTGGAGAACGCGATCAGAGTCGGGCCAGTGAACACGTCGTTGAGGACACTGTATTCAGTGTCAGCAACAGCGCGCTTGAGCAGGGTGTTACGTACAACACGTACGTATACGCCAGCTTCACGAGCCTCTTTACGGAGTCCGGTCATAGCGCCTACTGTCACACCACGGGCATCAGCCACGACAGCGGACAGAGCAGCTTTGGCAGCCTCGTTGACTTCAGCGACGATGGCCTTCTTGTCTTCGAGATTAATTGCCACGGGTTTAACTCCTGCTTGTTACCGTTTCATCTGGCCGGAGCCGGATGTCGTTTTGGTGTCTGATTCGGTAAGGAACCGGGAGCACCATCTGCGTAGGCTTGTGGTTTAAGACTTGCGTCGCCTACGGTCTTGGATAGCCCCCGCCAGGCAGGGACCCCAATTTTTCAATTGGCGTGATTACTCACGCCAATGTATTGCTTATACGTCCAGCGAGCCTTGGTCGATGACCAGACCTGGGCCCATAGTGGTGCTCAGGGTAACGCGCTTGACGTAGATACCTTTCGAGGAAGCTGGCTTGATACGCTTCAGATCAGCGATCAGGGCTTCAACGTTTTCCTTCAGCTTGACGGCGTCGAAACCGACCTTGCCAACGGAAGTGTGGATGATGCCGTTTTTGTCGGTGCGATAACGAACCTGACCAGCCTTGGCGTTTTTAACCGCGGTAGCTACGTCTGGAGTTACGGTGCCGACTTTAGGGTTAGGCATCAGACCACGTGGACCGAGGATCTGACCCAACTGACCTACAACGCGCATTGCATCCGGGGAAGCAATTACTACGTCATAGTTCAGGTCGCCGCCTTTCATTTCGGCAGCCAGGTCGTCCATGCCAACGCGATCGGCGCCAGCGGCCAGAGCAGCTTCAGCTGCCGGGCCTTGGGTGAAGACAGCAACACGTACAGTCTTGCCAGTACCGTGTGGCAGCACAGTAGCGCTACGAACGACCTGGTCGGATTTACGTGGGTCAACGCCCAGGTTTACAGCAACGTCAACGGACTCGCTGAACTTGACAGTCGACAGCTCGGTCAGCAGGGCAGCAGCGTCTACAAAGTTGTAGGACTTGCCCGCTTCGATTTTGCCGGCGATAGCCTTTTGGCGCTTGGTCAGCTTAGCCATTACACACCCTCCACGTTAAGGCCCATGCTACGAGCAGAACCGGCGATAGTACGCACGGCTGCTTCCATATCAGCTGCAGTCAGATCCGCGTTTTTGGTTTTCGCGATTTCTTCCAGCTGAGCACGAGTTACGGTGCCAACCTTAACGGTGTTAGGACGAGCGGAACCGCTAGTCAGACCAGCAGCCTTCTTCAGCAGAACCGAAGCAGGGGTCGACTTGGTTTCGAACGTGAAGCTACGGTCGCTGTAGACAGTGATGATCACTGGAGTCGGCAGACCTGGCTCAAGACCCTGAGTACGGGCGTTGAAAGCCTTGCAGAATTCCATGATGTTCACGCCGTGCTGACCCAGGGCCGGACCAACAGGTGGGCTTGGGTTAGCCTGAGCGGCCTTCACTTGCAGCTTGATGTAAGCGGTAATCTTCTTGGCCATGAGGCACTCCAATTACGGGTTCAAACGCCTCGAGAGGCTCCCCGGTTACTTGCGCGTTTATCCCAGTGACGACAAAACCCCACAGCCTAGGGCTGCGGGGTTGGGATGCTTGTTCGGCTAGACCTTTTCGACCTGGCTGAACTCTAGCTCTACCGGAGTAGAGCGACCGAAAATGAGCACTGCCACTTGGATCCGGCTCTTTTCGTAGTTAACTTCTTCGACCGTGCCATTAAAATCGGCAAACGGACCGTCGGTGACACGAACCACTTCGCCCGGCTCGAACAACGTCTTCGGCTTCGGCTTGTCGCTACCATCAGCAACACGACGCAGAATCGCTTCTGCCTCTTTATCAGTGATCGGCGCAGGCTTATCAGCAGTACCGCCAATGAAACCCATCACACGAGGAGTGTCCTTGACCAAGTGCCAAGTACCCTCATTCATATCCATCTGGACCAGCACATAACCAGGGAAGAACTTACGCTCGCTTTTGCGCTTCTGGCCATTACGCATTTCAACCACTTCTTCAGTGGGAACCAGAATTTCGCCGAAGCCATCTTCCATGCCAGCCAGCTTTACGCGCTCTACCAACGAGCGCATGACATGCTTCTCGTAACCCGAGTAAGCATGCACAACGTACCAACGCTTAGCCACGGGACACCCTTAGCCAACAATCAAGGAAACAAGCCAACCGAGCAGGGAATCAAGCCCCCACAACAGCAACGCCATAACCAGAACAACAGCCACCACAATCAGGGTGGTCTGCGTGGTTTCTTGGCGAGTTGGCCACACGACTTTACGAATCTCGGTGCGAGCTTCCTTAACCAGTACAAAGAAAGACTTGCCCTTCGCTGTCTGCAAGCCTACAAAGGCAGCTACAGCAGCTATGGCAAGCAAAGCGAGTACGCGGTACAGGATCGGCGAAGCAGAGTAATACTGATTGCCAACAACGCCAACAACCACCAAAGCAGCTACTACTAGCCACTTAAGCAGATCGAAGCGAGAGCCTTGAGCTTCAGCCTTAGGAGTCATCTATGAAGATCCTGTGAAAAGAAAGCCAGACACACTGAGTGAATCTGGCAGGTCAGGAGGGAATCGAACCCCCAACCTACGGTTTTGGAGACCGTCGCTCTGCCAATTGAGCTACTGACCTAAAACAAAATCAGGCCGACCATTATGCCGGCCTGAAAAAGACATTACAACAACTTACTCGATTACTTTGGCTACGACGCCAGCGCCGACGGTACGACCGCCTTCACGGATAGCGAAACGCAGACCATCTTCCATCGCAATGGTCTTGATCAAAGTGACAGTCATCTGGATGTTGTCACCTGGCATTACCATTTCGACGCCTTCCGGCAGCTCGCAATTACCGGTCACATCAGTGGTCCGGAAATAGAACTGTGGACGGTAGCCTTTGAAGAATGGCGTATGACGACCACCCTCTTCCTTGCTCAGAACGTAAACCTCTGCAGTGAACTTGGTGTGCGGCTTGACAGTACCCGGCTTGACCAGGACCTGGCCACGCTCAACGTCATCACGCTTGGTGCCACGCAGCAGAACGCCGCAGTTCTCACCAGCACGACCTTCGTCCAGCAGCTTGCGAAACATCTCTACACCCGTGCAAGTCGTCTTGACCGTGTCACGCAGACCAACGATCTCAACTTCTTCCTGGATGCGAACGATGCCACGCTCAACACGACCAGTCACAACCGTACCACGACCAGAGATCGAGAATACGTCTTCAATTGGCATCAGGAACGGCTTGTCGATAGCACGCTCAGGCTGCGGAATATAGGTATCCAGGGTCTCGACCAACTTCTTGACGGCAGTAGTACCCATCTCGTTGTCGTCTTGACCATTCAGCGCCATCAGCGCCGAACCAATGATGATCGGAGTGTCGTCACCCGGGAAATCGTAAGTGCTGAGCAAGTCACGCACTTCCATCTCAACCAGCTCCAGGAGCTCAGCGTCGTCAACCATGTCAGCCTTGTTCAGGAAGACCACGATGTACGGAACGCCTACCTGGCGGGACAACAGGATGTGCTCACGAGTTTGCGGCATCGGACCATCAGCGGCCGAGCAAACCAGAATAGCGCCATCCATCTGAGCAGCACCGGTAATCATGTTTTTTACGTAGTCGGCGTGACCTGGACAGTCAACGTGCGCATAGTGACGCACAGCCGAATCGTACTCAACGTGAGCGGTATTAATGGTAATGCCACGAGCTTTTTCTTCAGGGGCGCTATCGATCTTGTCGAAGTCAACCTTCGCCGAACCGAATACTTCGGAGCAGACGCGAGTCAGAGCAGCTGTCAGAGTAGTTTTACCGTGGTCGACGTGACCAATGGTGCCTACGTTGACGTGCGGCTTATTACGTTCGAACTTTTCCTTAGCCATCGAATTCACCCCTACAGAGAAGAATTAAACAAGTCACACTAGCCATTAAAACAAAGGCAGATATTTTCATATCTGCCTTGTTATATGGAGCTCTTGAGCGGATTTGAACCGCTGACCTCACCCTTACCAAGGGTGTGCTCTACCAACTGAGCTACAAGAGCGAAACACCTTGCACAACCTGCGAACTTGGAGCGGGTAGCGGGAATCGAACCCGCATCATCAGCTTGGAAGGCTGAGGTTCTACCACTAAACTATACCCGCGTAAGCTTGCAGCTCACGCTAAAAATGGTGGAGGGGGAAGGATTCGAACCTTCGAAGTCGTAGACGTCAGATTTACAGTCTGATCCCTTTGGCCGCTCGGGAACCCCTCCTAAGCGAGCCGGCATTCTACATCATGCCAGCCTTCTGTCAAGCATTTTCTCATTAAAAACCTGAGGTTAGCTGCGTTGACCGTGCTTCGCGATGCTTGCCGTTAAAGGCCTTCACTGCGTAGCGGGCGCCATTCTATGCAACCTATTGAGCAGTTGCAACCCCCTCGCACCGCATTATTTTATGTTTTAACTCATTGAATTCATTAACAAGCTTCTGCAAGGCAGCGTCATCGGCCAAATACCGGGTTTGAGGGGATACGCGCATCCAGAAGCCGGCTGAATCTGGCAGCGAAGTCGCCAGCTGCTGCACCGTAATATCGAGCGCTGCTAAACGCCCCTCAAATGCTCTAGCCGTCTCCTGGCGAGCAAAGCCCCCTAAGTACAGGCAGTTCTCATCCGCCAACTCCGCCCTGGACTTGTCGCGCGCCGCTGCGGAGTCCTTGGTTTCACTCAACAGACGGATATCCTGCTGCGAGCCCTTATACAGACTCAGCGGCGTGACGTCCTTGGCACGCAAGGGGACCTCCTGCTGATGCCAGACGTAATAGAAGACGTTAAGAACCAACAACAGCAGAAACAACCAACGCATAAGAACCTCAGGACAATGGACAGGCCATGGCCAGGCCCACAAATACAAGATCCGGCACCACCCGCGCTTGCGGGACGACCCCGGACACCAGGTCCGCGTCGCCACCGGTGAGAAATACGGTAAAACCTTCCCCCCAATACTCACGCGCCAGCTCCAGCTGCGTCAGGACGAACCCACGCAGCATCAATGAGCAACCACGTTCTACCGCCTCAACCGTATTGCGACCCGGCGCGAAACTTTCCAGCGCCCTGGTGGCCGCGACATCGTCATAACGAATGCGCCGAGTGTGCGTGCGTAATTGATGACGCATCAAGGGCATACCAGGGCAAATGAAGCCCCCCAGGTGCTTGCCATCGGCAGCAATAAAGTCAGCCGTCAGTGCCGTACCGAAATCCAGCACCAGACAGGCGCCTGCGGCCAGGTGATAGGCGCCGAGCATGGCCAGCCAGCGATCGAGTCCTAATCGCTGAAAATCCTCGTAACCATTCTCAACCCCGGACATCGCCCGGGATGGCGCCGCACACAGCGCGACAACGCCAAACGCATCAGCCAATGCCTTCACCAGCGCGGCCGTTTCATCGTTGGTGCGCACACTGACCAGGCGACAGTGCTTGAGATCCAGCCCCGCACATCCGCGCAGACCGTCCAGCAGGGCCAGGTCCGAATCCACTACCCCCTCGGCAACCAGATGCGTAGCGTCTGCATGCAGCACACGCCACTTGATAAAGCTATTCCCACAGTCGAGCTCAAGAATCATCGCGCAGCCTCAAACTTAGCTCGCCACCACTAAAAACCTTTTCCACGCCGTCGACCTTCAAGCGCAGCGCACCTTGCCCGTCGATGCCCATCACCACACCGTCGATCCGATTGACCCCGGCAATCAGCGACACCGCACGCCCTTGCCAGAGGTGCCCTTGCTCCCACTGCGCCTGCAGTACCGCAAAACCTGAAGACTGGTGACGATTCAGGTGCTCCTGGAGCACGCCGCCGAGGCGTGCCACCAGCAAATTGCGATCAAACGCCCTGCCCGCCTCCAGATACATGGAGGTCCACTGCTGGTCGACCTCATCGGCCTCTTGCATATTCACGTTGATCCCGACACCCAAGACAACATGACACACGTCAGCAGGATCTCCGACCAACTCCAACAATATGCCGGCGATCTTTTTCTCGCCAACCAGAACATCGTTTGGCCACTTCAACCCCGCACCGGCAATACCCAGATCTCTCAAGGTCTCCATCACGGCAAGGCCCACCACCAGGCTCAGGCCTTCTAGCTGGCGCATACCACCATCGATACGCAGCACGAGGCTGTAGTAAAGGTTTTCGGCAAAGGGACTGACCCACTTGCGACCCCGGCGACCACGACCGGCAGTTTGTCGCTCCGCAAGTACCAGGAACGGCGCGGCCATCCCGCGCTCGATTGAACGCAGGGCCTCGGCATTGGTTGAATCAAGCGAGTCAAACACCAGCACCGGCCATTGGCTGGACGGCGAATACTCAGCGACACCGGCCGGATCGAGCAGCGTCAATGGCGCTCGCAACTGGTAACCGCGACCGCGTACCTTATGAATAGTGAGGCCCAACTCCGCCTCGAGATGCTGTAGCTGCTTCCAGACAGCACTCCGGCTGATCCCCAAAGCAACACCAAGCGCCTCCCCGGAATGGAAACGACCATCTTTCAAGAGTTTTAACAACGTCAGCATGCAAGTATCGCCTCACAATGAGGCCCGCATGATAGCCATGCCCAGCGCCGTTGCATAGAAACGCCACATGGCAACTTTCTCGCGCGCAAAAACAAAACCCCAACTGCTTTCGCAATTGGGGTTTTGGAATTTAATCTTGACGATGACCTACTCTCACATGGGGAAACCCCACACTACCATCGGCGATGCATCGTTTCACTGCTGAGTTCGGGATGGGATCAGGTGGTTCCAATGCTCTATGGTCGTCAAGAAATTCGGGTACTGAGTCGTGGCCAGTCGGCCTCGCTTCAGCAAATTGGGTATGTGATAGCTTTCGGTGTTTTGTGAGTTCTCGAACTTTCGGTTCGTTTCGTCTTCACACACCGCAATCAGATGCCTCTTTCGAAGTCACAAGATTGCTTGGGTGTTATATGGTCAAGCCTCACGGGCAATTAGTATTGGTTAGCTCAACGCCTCACAGCGCTTACACACCCAACCTATCAACGTCGTAGTCTTCGACGGCCCTTCAGGGAACTCAAGGTTCCAGTGAGATCTCATCTTGAGGCTAGTTTCCCGCTTAGATGCTTTCAGCGGTTATCTATTCCGAACATAGCTACCCGGCAATGCCACTGGCGTGACAACCGGAACACCAGAGGTTCGTCCACTCCGGTCCTCTCGTACTAGGAGCAGCCCCTCTCAAATCTCAAACGTCCACGGCAGATAGGGACCGAACTGTCTCACGACGTTCTAAACCCAGCTCGCGTACCACTTTAAATGGCGAACAGCCATACCCTTGGGACCGGCTTCAGCCCCAGGATGTGATGAGCCGACATCGAGGTGCCAAACACCGCCGTCGATATGAACTCTTGGGCGGTATCAGCCTGTTATCCCCGGAGTACCTTTTATCCGTTGAGCGATGGCCCTTCCATACAGAACCACCGGATCACTAAGACCTACTTTCGTACCTGCTCGACGTGTCTGTCTCGCAGTCAAGCGCGCTTTTGCCTTTATACTCTACGACCGATTTCCGACCGGTCTGAGCGCACCTTCGTACTCCTCCGTTACTCTTTAGGAGGAGACCGCCCCAGTCAAACTACCCACCATACACTGTCCTCGATCCGGATAACGGACCTGAGTTAGAACCTCAAAGTTGCCAGGGTGGTATTTCAAGGTTGGCTCCACGCAGACTGGCGTCCACGCTTCAAAGCCTCCCACCTATCCTACACAAGCAAATTCAAAGTCCAGTGCAAAGCTATAGTAAAGGTTCACGGGGTCTTTCCGTCTAGCCGCGGATACACTGCATCTTCACAGCGATTTCAATTTCACTGAGTCTCGGGTGGAGACAGCGCCGCCATCGTTACGCCATTCGTGCAGGTCGGAACTTACCCGACAAGGAATTTCGCTACCTTAGGACCGTTATAGTTACGGCCGCCGTTTACCGGGGCTTCGATCAAGAGCTTCGCGTTAGCTAACCCCATCAATTAACCTTCCGGCACCGGGCAGGCGTCACACCCTATACGTCCACTTTCGTGTTTGCAGAGTGCTGTGTTTTTAATAAACAGTCGCAGCGGCCTGGTATCTTCGACCGGCGTGGGCTTACGGAGCAGGTCCTTCACCCTCACCGGCGCACCTTCTCCCGAAGTTACGGTGCCATTTTGCCTAGTTCCTTCACCCGAGTTCTCTCAAGCGCCTTGGTATTCTCTACCCAACCACCTGTGTCGGTTTGGGGTACGGTTCCTGGTTACCTGAAGCTTAGAAGCTTTTCTTGGAAGCATGGCATCAACCACTTCGTGTTCTAAAAGAACACTCGTCATCAGCTCTCGGCCTTAAGATCCCGGATTTACCTAAGATCTCAGCCTACCACCTTAAACTTGGACAACCAACGCCAAGCTGGCCTAGCCTTCTCCGTCCCTCCATCGCAATAACCAGAAGTACAGGAATATTAACCTGTTTTCCATCGACTACGCTTTTCAGCCTCGCCTTAGGGACCGACTAACCCTGCGTCGATTAACGTTGCGCAGGAAACCTTGGTCTTTCGGCGTGGGTGTTTTTCACACCCATTGTCGTTACTCATGTCAGCATTCGCACTTCTGATACCTCCAGCAAGCTTCTCAACTCACCTTCACAGGCTTACAGAACGCTCCTCTACCGCATCACCTAAGTGATACCCGTAGCTTCGGTGTATGGTTTGAGCCCCGTTACATCTTCCGCGCAGGCCGACTCGACTAGTGAGCTATTACGCTTTCTTTAAAGGGTGGCTGCTTCTAAGCCAACCTCCTAGCTGTCTAAGCCTTCCCACATCGTTTCCCACTTAACCATAACTTTGGGACCTTAGCTGACGGTCTGGGTTGTTTCCCTTTTCACGACGGACGTTAGCACCCGCCGTGTGTCTCCCATGCTCGGCACTTGTAGGTATTCGGAGTTTGCATCGGTTTGGTAAGTCGGGATGACCCCCTAGCCGAAACAGTGCTCTACCCCCTACAGTGATACATGAGGCGCTACCTAAATAGCTTTCGAGGAGAACCAGCTATCTCCGAGCTTGATTAGCCTTTCACTCCGATCCACAGGTCATCCGCTAACTTTTCAACGGTAGTCGGTTCGGTCCTCCAGTTAGTGTTACCCAACCTTCAACCTGCCCATGGATAGATCGCCCGGTTTCGGGTCTATTCCCAGCGACTAGACGCCCTATTAAGACTCGCTTTCGCTACGCCTCCCCTATTCGGTTAAGCTCGCCACTGAAAATAAGTCGCTGACCCATTATACAAAAGGTACGCAGTCACCCAACAAAGTGGGCTCCCACTGCTTGTACGCATACGGTTTCAGGATCTATTTCACTCCCCTCTCCGGGGTTCTTTTCGCCTTTCCCTCACGGTACTAGTTCACTATCGGTCAGTCAGTAGTATTTAGCCTTGGAGGATGGTCCCCCCATATTCAGACAAAGTTTCTCGTGCTCCGTCCTACTCGATTTCATGACTAAGAGATTTTCGCGTACAGGGCTATCACCCACTATGGCCGCACTTTCCAGAGCGTTCCGCTAATCTCAAAGCCACTTAAGGGCTAGTCCCCGTTCGCTCGCCACTACTAAGGGAATCTCGGTTGATTTCTTTTCCTCAGGGTACTTAGATGTTTCAGTTCCCCTGGTTCGCCTCTTAAGCCTATGTATTCAGCTTAAGATAACCATCTTATGATGGCTGGGTTCCCCCATTCAGACATCTCCGGATCAAAGTCTGTTTGCCGACTCCCCGAAGCTTTTCGCAGGCTACCACGTCTTTCATCGCCTCTGACTGCCAAGGCATCCACCGTATGCGCTTCTTCACTTGACCATATAACCCCAAGCAATCTGGTTATACTATGAAGACGACATTCGCCGAAAATTCGCAATTACTCACAAATTTTACCTTAGCCTGATCCGTTACCAGTGAAAGTAACGTTCAGTCTATCTTTCTATCACATACCCAAATTTTTAAAGAACGATCTAATCAAAGACTAGAAATCAACATTCACCATCGCAGTGATGGAATGCTCATTTCTAAGCTTTCAACAAACAGAAGCAGTAGTGGTGGAGCCAAACGGGATCGA
>NZ_CP130043.1:2070000-2817500 GCF_030505375.1 Pseudomonas kielensis | reverse complement strand
GCAGGTCGTCTGGCAGCTCGCCTTCTTTCATGCGATTGCCCGCCGCGCGGTGAGCATTGGCCGCAGCCTCTTCACCATGGAAGCGCGCGACGATCTCTTCAGCCAGCTTGATCTTGATATCCCGCGGATTGGCACCCGCCTCGACATCGGCACGCAACGCATCGATCTCTGCCATCGAGCGGAAGCTCAGCAGCTCGAAATAACGCCACATCAGCGCATCCGGAATCGAAACCAGTTTGCCGTACATGACGCCCGGAGCCTCCTGAATCCCGACGTAGTTGCCCAAAGACTTGGACATCTTCTTGACGCCATCCAGCCCCTCAAGCAACGGCATGGTCAGAATGCACTGAGCTTCCTGACCATAACCCCGCTGCAGCTCACGCCCCATCAACAGATTGAACTTCTGGTCGGTGCCGCCCAGCTCGACATCGGCGCGCAAAGCCACCGAGTCGTAACCCTGGACCAGCGGATAGAGGAACTCGTGAATCGCGATTGGTTGATTGGTCGAGTAGCGCTTGTCGAAGTCATCGCGCTCAAGCATCCGCGCCACGGTGTACTGCGAAGTCAGGCGAATGAAGTCCGCCGGCCCCATCTGATCCATCCAGGTGGAGTTGAACGCCACTTCGGTCTTCGCCGGATCGAGGATCTTGAACACCTGAGTCTTGTAGGTCTCGGCATTCTCGAGAACCTGCTCACGGGTCAGGGGCGGACGGGTCGCGCTCTTGCCGCTCGGATCACCGATCATCCCGGTGAAGTCGCCAATCAGGAAGATCACCTGGTGACCCAGATCCTGGAACTGACGCAGCTTATTAATAAGCACCGTGTGACCCAGGTGCAAATCGGGCGCAGTTGGATCAAAGCCAGCCTTAATACGCAGCGGCTGGCCGCGCTTGAGCTTCTCGATCAGCTCGGACTCGACCAACAGTTCTTCCGCACCACGTTTGATCAGCGCTAGCTGCTCTTCAACCGACTTCATAACCAACCTGCAAGGCTCAGATTCAAAGGGACCCAACCATACAAGATCGCGCACCAAATACAAGTTTTGCCCGGCGCACGGCCAGCAATCCACGAACAGAGCACTCGCGGCTTGCTTAAGAGATGATTTGGTTATATTTTATACAGTTATTTCATCTTCATCATGTCATTCATCTTTTCCAATTCATCTTTTCCAAAGTCAAATTACCTATGACCACAGAACCGTCTAAAGCGCCGCCGCTTTATCCGAAGACTCACCTGCTCGCTGCGAGCGGCATTGCCGCCTTGCTCAGCCTGGCGCTCCTGGTGTTTCCATCCAGTGACGTCGAAGCCAAAAAGACCACCCTGAGCCTTGAACTGGAAAGCCCCTTAGAACAACTGACACAAGATCAAGACGCTGCCGACACCGCCCAAGCCACAATTGAACCCGTAGAACCCCCCTTCGCCCAGATCGAAAACAGCACCGAAGACACCCCGCAAACCGCTCAAGCGGCCCCTGCTCCGGTGGTTGAAGAGAAAAAAGCGCCGAGCCACCGCGAAGTAATTGTTGCCAAGGGTGACACGCTGTCCACGCTGTTTGAAAAAGTTGGCCTGCCCTCCACGACCGTGAGTGAAATCCTCGCCAGCGACAAGCAAGCCAAGCTCTTCACCCAGCTCAAACGCGGCCAGAAACTCGAGTTCGAGCTCGGCCCGGACGGCCAACTGACGACGCTGCACAGCAAGATCAGCGACCTCGAAAGCATCAGCCTGAGCAAGAATGCCAAGGGTTACGCCTTCAATCGCACTACGGCCAAGCCGACCGTACGCACCGCTTATGTCCACGGCGTGATCAACAGCTCGCTGTCCCAGTCGGCCGCGCGAGCCGGCCTGTCCCACAGCCTGACCATGGACATGGCCAGCGTGTTTGGCTACGACGTCGACTTTGCCCAGGACATTCGCCAGGGTGACGAATTCGACGTGATCTACGAACAGAAAGTGGTCAACGGCAAGGCTGTCGGCAATGGCCCGATCCTGTCCGCCCGCTTCACCAACCGCGGCAAGACCTACACCGCCGTGCGTTACACCAATAAACAAGGCAATAGCAGCTACTACACCGCCGATGGCAACAGCATGCGCAAGGCGTTCATCCGCACACCGGTGGACTTCGCCCGTATCAGTTCGCGTTTCTCCATGGGCCGCAAGCACCCAATTCTGAACAAAATCCGCGCCCACAAAGGCGTCGACTACGCCGCGCCACGTGGTACGCCGATCAAGGCTGCCGGTGACGGCAAGGTCCTGCTGGCAGGTCGTCGCGGTGGCTACGGCAACACCGTGATCATTCAACACGGCAACGCCTACCGCACCCTGTACGGGCACATGCAAGGCTTCGCCAAAGGCGTGAAGACCGGTGGCAGCGTCAAGCAGGGCCAGGTGATCGGCTACATCGGCACCACCGGCCTGTCGACTGGGCCGCACCTGCACTATGAGTTCCAGGTCAACGGCGTCCACGTCGATCCTCTGGGCCAGAAACTGCCCATGGCGGATCCGATCGCCAAGGCCGAACGAGCGCGCTTCCTGCAACAGAGCCAGCCGCTGATGGCGCGCATGGAACAAGAGAAAGCCACCCTGCTCGCTTCGAGCAAACGCTAAGCCATGGCGCTCTATATCGGCTTGATGTCCGGGACCAGCCTGGATGGCCTGGACATTGCGCTGATCGAGTACGAGGGGGCGATCAAGCTGATTGCCACCCACTACATCCCCATGCCTGACTCCCTGCGCACCGAGCTGCTTGGCTTATGCGCCAGCGGCCCGGACGAGATTGCCCGATCGGCGATTGCCCAGCACAACTGGGTCACCCTGGCGGCGAAGGGCATCAATGCCCTGCTGGCCGCGCAACAGCTCCAAGCCGCCGACATCCGCGCGATCGGCAGCCACGGCCAGACCATCCGCCACGAGCCCGCACGGGGATTCTCCGTGCAAATCGGCAACCCAGCCCTGCTCACCGAGCTCACCGGCATCAGCGTCGTCAGCGACTTCCGCAGCCGTGATGTCGCGGCCGGTGGCCAAGGCGCACCGCTGGTACCAGCCTTCCACGAAGCTCTGTTTGGCCAGCATCACGGCAATCGTGCGGTGTTGAACGTGGGTGGCTTCAGCAACCTGAGCCTGATTGAAACGGGCAAGCCGGTCTCGGGATTCGACTGCGGCCCCGGCAACGTCCTGCTGGATGCCTGGATTCATCAGCAACGCGGGGAAACCTTCGACCGCGATGGCGTTTGGGCGGCCAGTGGCCGTGTCGAGCCAGCCCTGCTGAATGCCTTGCTCAGTGACCCCTTCTTCCTGACCAAGGGCCCGAAAAGCACCGGCCGGGAAGTGTTCAACCTGCCCTGGCTGACTCAGCACCTGGCGCGCCTCCCAGCATTTGCCGCCCAAGACGTACAGGCCACGCTGCTTGAGCTGACCGCCCTGACCATCGTCGAATCGCTGCAAGCCGCGCAGGTCGATACCCAGACCCTGCTGGTGTGCGGGGGCGGCGCCCACAATGCTACGCTGATGGCCCGCCTCGCCAGCCTGCTGCCCAATGCTGGCGTCGACAGCACCGCAGCTTACGGTGTCGACCCAGACTGGGTCGAAGCCATGGCCTTTGCCTGGCTGGCCCATTGCTGCCTCGAAGGTATCCCGGCCAATCGCCCCAGCGTTACCGGCGCCCGCGGCCTGCGAGTCCTCGGCGCCATCTACCCCGCCTGAACGCCAGACAGCAAAACGCCGCAAAGCCTTGGGCCATGCGGCGTTGAGTAAAGCGGATACTGCGTGTAGCGATCAGATCGAGAACGAGGAGCCACAACCGCAGGTGGTTGTCGCATTCGGGTTCTTGATCACAAACCGCGAACCTTCCAGACCTTCCTGATAATCCACCTCGGCACCGGCCAGGTACTGGTAGCTCATCGGGTCGACCACCAGGCTCACACCTTCGCGCTCGACGATGGTGTCGTCATCGGCCACTTCTTCATCGAAGGTAAAGCCGTATTGAAACCCTGAACAACCGCCGCCCGTAACAAATACGCGCAGCTTCAAGCGATCATTACCCTCTTCATCGACCAGGCTCTTCACCTTGTGCGCGGCACCGTGGGTGAATTGCAAAGCCGTGGGGGTGAAGGATTCGACGCTCATGCTGACTATCTCCCGGCGTTACGCCGCCATAATGCGTGATGACGGGCATTATCCGCTTCTCCCAGAAAATCGGTCAACTATTGTTATGGTATAGCAATCAACCTAACCCGTTTCCCAGACAGCAAAAAGGCCCGCTGACGGGCCTTTTTGTTCGACGCTGCGATGCTTAAGGCAGCATGCCCGCGTGGGACAGCCCCAGGCGTTCATCCAGGCCAAACAGGATGTTCAGGTTCTGCACCGCCTGGCCCGAGGCGCCTTTGACCAGATTGTCGATCACCGACAACACCACCACCAGGTCGCCATCCTGCGGACGGTGCACCGCGATCCGGCAGACGTTGGCACCGCGTACGCTACGGGTTTCCGGGTGGCTGCCAGCCGGCATGACATCGACGAACGGTTCGTTGGCGTAGCGCTTCTCGAACAATGCCTGCAGGTCAACGGAGCGATCGACCACTGTCGCATACAGCGTGGAGTGAATGCCGCGAATCATCGGGGTCAGGTGCGGCACGAAAGTCAGGCCAACGTCCTGGCCAGCGGCGCGACGCAGGCCCTGGCGAATTTCTGGCAGGTGGCGGTGGCCTTTGACGGCATAGGCCTTCATGCTTTCCGACGTTTCCGAGTACAGCGAACCGACAGCCGCGCCGCGACCCGCACCGCTGACCCCGGACTTGCAGTCAGCGATCAGGCGCGAAGTGTCGGCCAGACCCGCTTCCAGCAGCGGCAGGAAACCCAGTTGAGTGGCCGTTGGATAGCAACCCGGCACCGCAATCAGGCGAGCCTGCTTGATCTGCTCACGGTTGACTTCCGGCAGGCCATAAACCGCCTCCTCCAGCAACTCTGGCGCACCGTGCGGCTGGTTGTACCACTTGGCCCACTCATCCGCGTCCTGCAGACGGAAGTCGGCGGACAGGTCGATGACCTTGGTCCCGGCCGCGAGCAACTCGCCCGCCAGGGCGTGAGCGACGCCGTGAGGGGTGGCGAAGAACACCACATCGCAGGCACCCAGGGTCTTGATGTCCGGAACGCTGAATGCCAGGCCATCGTAGTGGCCACGCAGGTTCGGGTACAGGTCAGCCACGGCCAGACCGGCCTCGGATCGGGAAGTGATCACCACCACTTCTGCTTGCGGATGCTGTGCCAACAGACGCAGCAATTCGACACCGGTGTAACCCGTGCCGCCGACGATACCGACCTTGACCATAAACCTGCCCTCAACGAACCCACTGGAAAGCCGACGATAATAGGGGCCGCGCGCCCCTGCGACAACCGCCAAGGTGACGTGCGGGCGCTCAAGCCTCTACTATTCGGGCTACCGTGAACCTGGGAATAACTAAAAATGCTTTATCTGTGGCTCAAAGCTTTTCATATCATCAGCGTCGTGTGCTGGTTTGCCGGCCTGTTTTACCTACCGCGCCTGTTCGTCTACCACGCTCAAAGCGAAGACAGCATCAGCAAGGAGCGCTTCAGCCTCATGGAGCGCAAGCTGTACCGGGGCATCATGGGCCCGGCAATGATCGCCACGCTGATCTTTGGCGGCTGGCTGATCAGCCTCAACCCCAGCGCCTACTTCACCCAGGGCGGCTGGATGCACGCGAAGCTGACACTGGTGGTGTTGCTGATCGGCTACCACCACATGTGCGGCGCCCAGGTGAAGCGCTTTGCCCGTGGCGAAAACACCCGCAGCCATGTCTTTTATCGCTGGTTCAACGAAGTGCCGGTTCTGATATTGCTGGCGATTGTAATTTTGGTCGTGGTACGGCCGTTCTAATCCTACTGAACACTTTCCATCGGGGTACTTCCAATGTCGCTGCCCGCTTTGCTTGAACAACACCTGCGCCTGCCCGTCGTGGCGGCGCCGATGTTCCTGATCTCCAACCCACAGCTGGTGCTGGCGTGCTGCCGCAATGGCGTGGTGGGCAGCTTTCCGGCCCTGAACCAGCGCGAAAGCAGCGGCTTCAAGGCCTGGCTGGAGGAGATCGAAGCGGGTCTGGCGCTGCTGCAGAACCCCGCGCCGTATGCCGTGAACCTGATTGTGCACAACAGCAATCCACGGCTGCAGGCCGACCTGGCGATCTGCATCGAGCACAAAGTGCCGATCGTGATCACCAGCCTCGGCGCAGTGAAAGAAGTGGTGGATGCGGTGCACAGCTACGGCGGCCTGGTGTTCCACGACGTGACAACCCGCCGGCATGCCGAGAAAGCCGCCGAGGCCGGGGTCGATGGCTTGATCGCCGTTGCCGCTGGCGCCGGTGGTCACGCCGGCACATGGAGCCCCTTCTCGCTGATTGCCGAAATCCGTCAGTTCTTCGACAAGACCCTGCTGCTGGCCGGCTGCCTGAACCACGGCCATGAAATTCTCGCCGCGCAACTGCTCGGCGCGGACCTGGCCTACTTCGGCACACGGTTTATCGGCACCACTGAAAGCCATGCACCTGAGGCTTACAAGCAGATGCTGCTGACGTCCAGAGCAGCAGACATCGTTCATACGCCAGCGGTCTCAGGCGTACCGGCAAGTTTCATGCGCCAAAGCCTGCTCAACGCCGGTTTTGATCTCGAAGCGCTGCAAGGCAAGGGCGAAATCAACTTTGGCGCCAAGCTCAAGCCCATCAGCGATGAAGCCAAAGCGTGGAAAACCGTATGGTCTGCCGGGCAGGGCGTCGGTGAAATCGACGACCTGCCCAGCGTTGACGAACTGGTCGCCCGGCTGGATGCCGAGTACCGTAAAGCGCAGGAACTGGCGGCCCAACTGACCAAACGCTGGCCGCGCTAAGCCATCCACCCTGGGTCAGCCGGGTACGGTTGACCCAGGCAATGCCCCCCGATCAATCGCGACAAGGAAGTACCGGCATGAGCGAAAAACGCTTCAAGATCGTCTTCGACGGCGCCCTGCTGCCAGGCGTCGAGATCACCACGGCGAAACTCAATCTCGCCGAACTGTTCAAATGTGACGTCAGTGCCATCGAGCGGCTATTCAGTGGCGAACCCGTCGCCCTCAAGCACAACCTTTCCCAAGCCGACGCGCACACCTATCTCACGGCCCTGGCAAAGACCGGCGTTGATGCGCGGATCGAGGCCGAGCCTTCGATCGAACTCGACCTGAGCGAAGTCAAACCCGTCACGGCGCCGCTGCCGGAGGCCGACACCTCTCCCTACGCCCCGCCCCGCGCGCCAGTGGGTGAGGTCAACACGACGTTTTCCGAACTCAAGGTCTTCAGCGTCCAGGGCCGTATCGGTCGCTTGCGGTATCTGGCCTGGTCGCTGGCTGCGCTGCTGATCATGGGCGGGGTCGCCGGCACAGTGGGATTGGGCCTGTTGGCGAGCGATAACATGGTGTTAGCGGCAATTGTTTGTGTCGTCGGCCTGCTTGCCTACTTCTATGTGAATATCACCATCAGTGTGCAGCGCCTGCATGACCTGGGCTGGTCCGGCTGGCTGTGGTTTCTGAACCTGGTACCCGTTGTGGGCGGCCTGTTTCCCATCGCGATGGCGGTCATCCCGGGCAACCCCGGCGCCAACCGCTACGGTGCACCGCAACCGCCCAACAGCACGGCGGTGAAGGTGCTGGCCGGACTTTGGCTGGTGGTGATTGCCGTGGTGTTTGTCGGCGCATTGGCGGGCGGCCTCAGTGCCGTCACGCAAGAATACGAAAGCACCATGAGCAGCAGCTACGAGATCGACGAGCCGGCTGAAAACGTTGAGGCAGACGATGCGGCGCAACCTGCCCTGCCCCCTGTAGACTATGAGAAAGAATAAACGCGCTGGCGACCTGTGAGCTCTCTGTCCACAGGCCGCGAGCCGTTGCGATGGAGAACTGCATGACCCGTTACGCTCTGATCACTGGCGCTTCCAGCGGCATCGGTCTGGCCATGGCCGAAGCCCTGGCGCGCCGAGGCCGCAGCCTGATTCTGGTGGCTCGCCAACGTGATCAGCTGGAAAGCATCGCCATCGAATTGACCCAGCGCTTTGGCGTCGAGGTGCTGTTTCGCGCCTGCGACCTGGGTGAACCGCTACGTTTGTCCGGCTTTCTGCTGGAGCTCGAAGAAGGCGAGCGGCAGATCGACCTACTGGTCAATTGCGCCGGCATCGGCACCTGCGGGCCATTCCTGGCCCAGGACTGGATGACCGAGCAAGACCTGATTGAAGTCAACATCCTCGCCCTCACGCGCCTGTGCCACGCCATTGGCAACAGCATGGCCCTGCAGGGTGGCGGGCAGATTCTCAACGTGGCCTCCGTAGCGGCCTTCAACCCAGGCCCCTGGATGAGCACCTACTACGCCAGCAAAGCCTACGTGCTGCACTTTTCCGAAGGCCTGCGGGTAGAGTTGAAAAAATGTGCGGTCAAGGTTTCGGTGCTGTGTCCCGGCCCGACCCGCACCGCATTCTTCCGCACCGCACAGTTGGACGACAGCAAACTGAACGCCAGCAAGCTATTGATGAGCCCCGAAGAAGTGGCGTTGTACACCGTGCGGGCACTGGATAAAAACCGCGCAATCATCATCCCCGGACGACGCAATCGCTGGTTCGCCTTCCTGCCGCGCCTGGGCTCGCGCTGGTTGACCCGAACCATCGTCGGCATGGTCAACAAGGCCTATTGCCCGCGCTGAACAACAACGCAATAAAAGGTCGGGCGCCGGAGTGGCCCCTTCAGTACACTCAGTGCGGCCCATCAACATGGAGAAACAGCTGTGGATACTCTGTTCACCAAGATCATCAACAGAGAAATACCTGCCAAGATCATTTACGAGGATGACCAGGTCCTGGCCTTCCACGACATCGCCCCGCAGGCACCCGTGCACTTCCTGGTCATCCCGAAGAAACCGGTGCGCACCCTCAACGACCTCACCGAGGACGACAAGGCGCTGGCCGGGCATATTCTGTTCACCGCCCAACGCCTGGCGCTGGAACTGGGCTGCGAAGAAGGCTTTCGTGTGGTGATGAACTGCAATGAACAGGGTGGGCAGACCGTCTACCACATTCATATGCACGTCCTGGGTCAACGCCAGATGCACTGGCCGCCGGGCTGATCCCCCTGTTGCTCCGGGTCGTGTCGTCAATCGTCATGACCCAGGGCAAACCTTCCCCTACCGATTGCGGTAAACTGGCCGCCGAGATTCTTCCCGGAGGTCAGCATGACTACCCAACGTCACTACTCGCCCATTGACCGTCTTCTGTTGCAAGCCGATACCGCGATGCGCACCTTGCTGCCCTTCAGTGGCCAGCCTTATCGCCCGTCTCCGGCCATCCTGCAGCCAGAAAGCAAAATGAGCGACGAAGACACCCGGCACGTCGCCGGCCTGATGCGCATCAACCATACCGGTGAAGTCTGTGCCCAGGCGCTGTATCAAGGCCAGGCCCTGACCGCCAAGCTGCCGCAAGTGCGGGCAGCGATGGAGCATGCGGCCGAGGAAGAGATCGATCATCTGGTCTGGTGCGAACAACGCATCCGCCAACTGGGTAGCCATACCAGCATCCTCAACCCGTTGTTCTACGGCATGTCGTTCGGCATCGGTGCAGTAGCCGGGTTGATCAGCGACAAAGTCAGTCTGGGTTTCGTCGCCGCGACCGAAGATCAGGTCTGCAAGCACCTGAATGAACACCTGGAGCAACTGCCGGCCGAGGACGAGAAGTCGCGGGCCATTCTTGAGCAGATGCGCATTGACGAAGAACAGCACGCCGAAAGTGCGCTGGATGCCGGCGGTTTCCGCTTCCCGGCGCCGGTGAAGTTCGGCATGAGCCTGTTGGCCAAGGTCATGACCAAAAGCACCTACCGCATTTGACGCACCTCGACACCGAGACCAAAAAAGGGCGCTGATCTCAGCGCCCTTTTTTGTGCCCGCAGCAATCGCATTAAAAGGGCCTGGCCCTCTTCGCGATGACGAACCCGACTCAACCCAGCTCGATGATTTCGTAGTCGTGGGTGATGGCAACGCCCGCGGCCCCCAGCATGATCGATGCCGAGCAGTACTTCTCTGCCGACAACTCGATGGCACGCTTGACCTGGGCCTCCTTGAGCGCCCGACCCTTGACGACAAAATGCATGTGGATCTTGGTGAATACCTTGGGATCTTCAGTCGCACGCTCGGCTTCAAGGAAGGCTTCGCAGCTTTCCACCGCCTGGCGCGACTTCTTGAGGATGCTGACCACGTCGAAATTGCTGCAACCGCCCACGCCGAGCAGGAGCATTTCCATCGGCCGAACCCCCAGGTTGCGACCACCGGCCTCGGGCGGACCGTCCATGACCACGACGTGACCACTGCCGGATTCACCGAGGAACATGGCTTCGCCAGCCCATTGGATGCGTGCCTTCATCGCCAAGTCTCCACTGTAAAAAAAGGGTCGCCAGCTTAGCACAGGGCTTGGGATAGGCAGCGTGCCACTGCAGCACGAGCCAGCCGCCGCGATCATTGATAATTTCTCTAATGACGAAAGAATGTGTCTGTTAAGCTGGCGCCAATTCACTGGCGCGACACCCACCCTAAAACGCACGCTCTGCAGCGCCTCATAAAAACAACCACGTCATACCGTGCAGTCTTTTCGGGATTCAACCATGGTTGCTATTACCCCAACCCCCAAGATCAAGAACCTCGACAAGCTCCTGATGCATTGCCAGCGCCGTCGCTACCAGGCCAAGAGCAATATCATTTGTGCAGGTGACCGTTCCGACACACTGTTTTTCATTATCAAGGGTTCAGTCACCATCCTGATCGAGGATGACGAAGGCCGGGAAATGATCATCGCCTACCTCAACCCTGGGGACTTTTTTGGCGAATTGGGTTTGTTTGAGCAAGCAGGCCAGGAGCAAGAACGCAGTGCGTGGGTGCGCGCCAAGGTCGAGTGCGAAGTCGCCGAGATCAGCTACAGCAAATTCCGCGAACTGTCCCAGCACGACCCCGACATTCTCTACGTGCTCAGCGGGCAGATTGCCCAGCGTCTGCGTAACACCACACGCAAGGTCGGTGACCTGGCGTTCTTCGACGTCACCGGCCGGGTTGCGCGCTGCCTGCTGGAGCTGTGCAAACAACCCGACGCCATGACCCACCCCGACGGTATGCAAATCAAAGTCACCCGTCAGGAAATCGGCCGAATCGTCGGCTGCTCTCGGGAAATGGTCGGGCGCGTACTCAAGGACCTGGAAGAGCGCAACCTGGTGAACGTCAAGGGCAAGACCATGGTGGTGTTCGGCACCCGCTAAGGCGCCAGCACTTCGGCCAGCATCTGCCGATACAACGTGTCCAGGCGCTCAATAGCCTGGGGAGCGGCGAATTGTTCATGCAGGGCGATATGACTTGCCGCACGCACCCGCTGCTCAAGGCCGCACACCTCGTTAAACCGGTTGACTGCCTGCACCATCGACTCACGCTCATCGTCCAGCAGCAATGCACCATGCACCAACCCTACCGGCCGCTGCCCACCCTTGCTCTGGCGCCAGCGTTGCGCGGTGCCAACCATCTTGCGACCGTCGAGGTTGACGTTGAAGCGTCCATCACAGAACGCGCCCTCCACCTCCCCCAACGATGCCTTGCCGCCCAGCTCCGTCAGCAACGTGCAAATCGGATCGCACAGGCGCCGATAGGCGGTCTCGATGCGTGCGTGATCACCTTCGTGGCGCGGCGGCGCATAGACCAGCGCAATATTGATGGTCGCCGCCGACTGCGGCACCGGCTCCCCCCCGGTTTCACGCAATAATACCGGCCAGCCATTGGCGGCCGACGCCGCACAGGCGGCGTCGAACCCCGGCAAACGGCTCAAGCGCCGGGGCATGACCAGCGCACGATCGCTTGGCTGCCAGAACAGCAGAGCGAAATCCTGGTCGCCGGCACACACCGTCGCCAGCAAATCCTGCTCAGCTTGCAGGCCCGCTTCGACGGTCAAGGCAATGGGTTGGGTCATGGCAGGCAAATCCTTGGCTGTGGATACAAAAAAGCCGGCATCGCCGGCTTCTTGATTAAATCAGGTTCAGTCGAGTGTAGAACCGCTGATCGGCACACCACGCTCCGGGAAGAACAGACGTTGCAGCTCCGTCCCAGGGTTCTCGGCGCGCATGAAGGCTTCACCCACCAGGAACGAATACACCTCACTGATTTCCATCAGCTCGACATCCGCTCGGTTGAGGATGCCACTTTCGGTGATCACCAGGCGATCGCGAGGGATGCGTGGCAACAGATCGAGGGTGGTTTCCAGATTCACTTCAAACGTATGCAGGTTGCGGTTGTTAACCCCAACCAGCGGCGTGTCGAGGATGTTTAATGCCCGCTCCAGCTCGTCACCATCGTGAACTTCCACCAGTACGTCGAGGCCAACGCCTTTGGCAACGGCCGCCAGCTCAGCCATCTTGACGTCGTCCAGCGCGGAGACGATCAGCAACACACAATCGGCGCCCAGTGCACGGGCTTCAACGATCTGGTACGGATCAATCATGAAGTCCTTGCGAATCACCGGCAGGTTGCACGCCGCGCGAGCCTGTTGCAGGTAGCTATCTGCACCCTGGAAGTAATCGACATCGGTCAGCACCGAAAGGCAGGTTGCCCCGCCCTTCTCGTAGCTGACCGCGATTTCGTCAGGAACGAAGTGCTCGCGGATCACCCCTTTGCTTGGTGACGCTTTCTTGATTTCGGCGATGACCGCCGGCTGCTTGAGCTTGGCTTGCTTGATCAACGCATTGGCAAAACCACGAGGTGCATCTGCAACCTTTGCCAGGGCTTCCAGTTCGGCCAGTGTCACGCGAGCGCTACGCTCAGCGACTTCCTCAACTTTGCGGGCGAGAATTTTCTCGAGCACCGTCGGTACACTCATGCTTCATTCTCCACTTTGAATACCGCAGTAAATGCACCCAACTCTTCGAGCTTCTCGCGCGCTAGGCCGGTGTGCAATGCGTCATGAGCCAGGGCAACGCCCTCTTTCAGACTGCTCGCATGATCAGCGGCATACAGCGCAGCACCCGCGTTGAGCACAATCATTTCGGCCGCTTTCTGGCCGTTCTCGGTTTTACGGCGACCCAGTGCATCGCGAATCAGTTCCAGCGAAGCCGCCGGGCTTTCCACTGCCAGACCGTGCAAACTCTGGCTCTTCATGCCCAGGTCTTCAGGTTCGACCCAATACTCGGTGATCTGGTCATTCTTCAGTTCGGCGACAAACGTCGGCGCCGCCAGACTGAACTCATCCAGGCCATCCTTGGAATGCACCACCAGCACGTGTTGGCTGCCCAGACGTTGCAATACCTCGGCCAACGGCCGGCACAACGCCTGACTGAACACCCCCACCACCTGATGTTTCACACCGGCCGGATTCGTAAGCGGGCCAAGCATGTTGAACAGCGTGCGCAAACCCAGGTCCCGCCGCGGACCTGCCGCATACTTCATCGCACGATGGTGGGATTGGGCAAACATAAAACCAATACCAACGTTGTCGATGCAACGTGCCACCTGCACCGGCGTCAGATTCAGGTAGATCCCGGCGGCCTCCAGCAAGTCGGCGCTGCCACTCTTGCCCGAGACGGCACGGTTACCGTGTTTAGCCACGGTGCAGCCGGCAGCTGCCACCACAAAAGAAGAAGCGGTCGAGACGTTGAAGATGTTCGCACCGTCGCCGCCGGTGCCTACCACATCCACCACGCCATCGAGGGTTTTCAGCTCGACCCGGTCCGCCAGTTCGCGCATCACCGACACGGCGCCGACGATTTCGTCGATGCTCTCGCTCTTCATGCGCATGGCCATCATGAACGCGCCAATCTGCGCGTCCGTGCATTGCCCGGTCATGATTTCGCGCATCACATCGCGCATTTCCTCAGTGCTCAGGTCCAGGTGGCCGACGATACGGCTCAGGGCAGTCTTGATATCCATGGAAAGTCCTTAGCGCGTGCCGCCGGTTTGTTTGAGGAAGTTGGCGAACAGTTCGTGGCCCTGCTCGGTCAGAATCGACTCAGGGTGAAATTGCACACCCTCGATGTTCAACGTCTTGTGGCGCAGGCCCATGATCTCATCGACCGAGCCGTCTTCAAGCTGGGTCCAGGCAGTCAGCTCCAGGCAATCGGGCAGGGTTTCGCGCTTCACAATCAGGGAATGATAGCGAGTGACGGTCAGCGGGCGGTTCAGACCTGCAAACACACCCTTGTCCTCGTGGAATACCGGACTAGTCTTACCGTGCATGACTTGGCGGGCACGCACCACATCGCCACCAAACGCTTGGCCGATCGACTGGTGCCCCAGGCAGACGCCAAGGATCGGCAGCTTGCCGGCGAAATACTTGATGGCTTCGATCGACACACCGGCTTCGGTCGGCGTGCAGGGGCCGGGGGAAACGACGATGCGCTCGGGGTTGAGTGCTTCGATCTGGGCGATGGTCAGCTCATCGTTGCGCACGACCTTGACCTCTGAGCCCAGCTCGCCGAGGTACTGCACAACGTTGTAGGTAAAGGAGTCGTAGTTATCAATCATCAGCAACATGGGTTCAAACCTCTTGAATTCACTGACTTTTAAAACAGCCTTCGAATGATTGACCCGCACAGTGGCGTCGCTCGGTCAGATGCTGGAAGTGGAGCCAGCAAAAGCGGCAGTTCATACGGGTATAGAAGGCAAACGGGGACAGGTCCGGCCGGACCGGCAGAGAAAGTTCAGGCGCGCCAACGCCAACGGGCGTGTGCCTTGACGACTTGATCCAAGAGTTTGCTGACGATCAACACGGGGAAGGTCTCATTCATACATTCCAGCACAGTAACTTAGCTGAGCAGAGGGTGCAATATGGCGTAGCGCTAGCGGGTGATACGGCCTTTAGCCATAGCTAAAGCGCAAAAGTTTTTGGTACTGTCGTTTTGTTCAACACAACAATAAATAAACGGACTTGATCATGATCAGACAGACGCTGTTTGTACCGCTGGCAGGAGGCCTTCTTGCGATGGCTTGCGCCCAAGCGATCGCTGCACCAACGCCTTACTCGAACTTCGTGGTCTTTGGCGACAGCCTCAACGATGCCGGCCAGTTCGCTGACCCGGACGGCCCGGCAGGCGCCACGCAGCGCTACACCAACCGCGAGGGGCCAACCTACAAGGACGGCAGCGGGGAAGTCCGTTCCGCCAACTCGACACAATTGCTGGGGGGCAAACTGGGGTTCTCGGATGATCAGACCGCCGCCTCGACCTCGGCGGTCCGCGCCGAACAGGGCCTAGCCGACGGTAACAACTGGGCCGTCGGCGGTTATCGCACTGACCAGATTCTCGACTCCATCACCACCACCTCAGCCACCGGCGAGCGCTCACGCCCAGGTTATCTGCCCAGCAATGGCTTGCGCGCCGATCCCAACGCCCTCTATTACCTCTCCGGGGGCGGCAACGACTTTCTCCAGGGCCGGATTCTCAACCCCGCCCAGGCCGACGCGGCTGCCGGCCGGTTGGTCGATAGCGTGCAAACCCTGCAGCAGGCGGGCGCCAACTACATCATGGTCTGGCTGCTCCCGGATATCGGCCTGACGCCGGCAATCAACGGCAGCCCACTACAAGGTTTCGTCTCCCAACTCAGCACACAGTTCAACACTGAACTGGTGCGACAACTGCAGAGCGTTGACGCCGAAATCATCCCGCTGAACATTCCGGTGTTGCTCAACGAAGCCTTCGCCAACCCGGCGCAATTCGGCTTGGCCACCGACCAGAACCTCACCGCCACCTGCTTCAGCGGCAATGGCTGCACGGAAAACGCCCGGTACGGCATCAACAGCGCCACCCCCGACCCCAGCAAGCTGATCTACAACGACTCGGTCCACCCCACCGAAGCCGGACAGCGCCTGATCGCCGACTACGCCTACTCCTTGCTGGCCGCACCCTGGGAAGCCTCGCTGTTGCCCGAAATGGCCCACGGCACACTGCGTGCGCACCAGGATGAACTGCGCAACCAATGGCAAGCCGACTGGGAAAACTGGCAGGGCGTCGGCCAATGGCGAGCCATTGTCGCTGGCGGTGGCCAGCACCAGGACTTCGACGGCCAGAACAGCGCCGCCAGTGGTGATGGCAGCGGCTACAACCTGAACATCGGCGGCAGCTACCGCCTCAACGATGCCTGGCGTGTCGGCGTCGCAGCCGGGTTCTATCGCCAGAACCTGGAAGCCGGCAACAACGACTCGGACTACAAACTCAACACCTACATGGGCACCGCCTTTGCGCAGTACCAGCAAAACCGCTGGTGGGCGGACGGCGCCCTGACGGCCGGGCACCTGGACTACGACAGCCTCAAGCGCAAGTTCGACCTGGGCGTCAACGAACGCGGCGAGAAAGGCGATACCAGCGGTACCGTGCTGGCAGCCAGTGGCCGCATCGGCTACGACATCGCACAACAGGCGAGCAGCCCGTGGCACCTGTCACCCTTCCTCAGTGCGGATTTCGCCAAGGTCAAAGTCGACGGTTACTCCGAGGACGACAACACCGCCACTGCGCTGACCTACGATGACCAGACCCGCAACTCGCGCCGCCTGGGCATCGGCCTGCAGGGCAAGTACCTGTTCACTGCGCAAACCCAGGTGTATGGCGAATACGCCCACGAGCGCGAGTATGAAGACGACACCCAAGACGTGACCATGAACCTCAACACCCTGCCCGATAACCCGTACACCCTGGCCGGCTACACGCCGCAGTCCCACACCAACCGCCTGAACCTGGGCGTCAGCCACAAGCTCACAACCGACCTGGCGTTGCGGGCCGGCTACAACATCCGCAAGGACGATGATTTCACCCAGCAAGGGGTGAATGTCGGCGTGGTGCTGGACTTCTAAAACACCGAGCCAAAAAAAACGCTGCCTCCTCGCGGGGGCAGCGTTTTTTTGTGCCGCGCTAAAGCCTCAGTCCTGAGGCGTTTGCTCGGCCAGTGCGACAGCGCGGAACATGGCGCGGCGCTTGTTCAGGGTTTCTTCCCATTCCAGCGCTGGCACCGAGTCGGCCACGATGCCGCCGCCAGCCTGTACGTGCAATTCGCCGTTCTTGATCACGGCCGTGCGGATCGCAATCGCGGTGTCCATGTTGCCGTTCCAGGCGAAGTAACCCACCGCCCCACCGTACACACCGCGTTTGACCGGCTCCAGTTCGTCGATGATTTCCATCGCGCGAATCTTCGGCGCGCCCGACAAGGTGCCGGCCGGCAGAATCGCCCGCAACGCATCCATTGCGGTCAGGCCGGCTTTCAACTGGCCCGTGACGTTGGAGACGATGTGCATCACGTTGGAATAACGCTCGATGACCATTTTCTCGGTCAGCTTCACCGAACCGATTTCCGACACCCGCCCGGTATCGTTGCGGCCCAGGTCGATCAGCATCAGGTGTTCGGCGATTTCCTTGTCGTCCGACAGCAGGTCCTCTTCCAGCGCCAGGTCGGCTTCTTCGTTGGCGCCGCGAGGACGAGTACCGGCAATCGGGCGCACAGTGATCAGGTTGTCTTCAACCCGCACCAGGACTTCCGGCGAACTGCCAACCACATGGAAGTCGCCGAAGTTGAAGAAGTACATGTACGGCGTCGGGTTGAAGCAACGCAGGGCGCGATACAAATCAATGGGCGCCGCCTTGAAGTCGATGGACATCCGTTGCGATGGCACCACCTGCATGCAGTCACCCGCCAGGATGTACTCCTTGATGGTGTCGACGGCGCGCTCGTAATCGGCTTGCGTGAAACTGGAGCGGAACACCGGATCCGCCGCCTGCTGCTTGCTGAAATCCAGGCCACGGCGCGGGGTAATCGGCTGGCGCAGTTGCTCCAGCAACTGTTCGAGGCGCGCCTGCCCTTGCTCGAAAGCGTTTTCCTGCGCCGGGTCGGCCAGCACGATGGCGTGCATCTTGCCCGCCAGGTTGTCGAACACCACCACCGCATCGGAAACCATCAGCAAGATGTCCGGCACGCCCAGCGGATCAGGGTTCGGGCACTTGCCCAGACGCTTCTCCACATAGCGCACGCAGTCATAGCCGAAGTAACCGACCAGGCCACCGTTGAAGCGCGGCAGGCCTGCAATCGTCGGCACGTTGTAGCGCGCCTTGAAGGTCTCGACGAAGGCCAGCGGGTCTTCGACATCGTGGCTTTCGACCTCGACCCCGTCGACGGTCACACTCACATGCAGGTCATGCACCCGCAGTACCGTGCGGCACGGCAGGCCGATGATCGAGTAGCGCCCCCACTTCTCCCCGCCCTGCACCGACTCCAACAGGTAGGAGTTGGGTTGATCGGCCAGTTTCAGGTAGATCGACAGCGGCGTGTCGAAGTCGGCAAGGGTTTCACAGGCAAGCGGAATGCGGTTGTAGCCGGCAGCGGCCAAACGCAGGAATTCTTCGCGGATCATGAGGTGCCTCGTGGCATGAGGGTCTAACGGTCAGGTGTGCAAACGCGCCGGCTAGCCGGCCAGGATCACGTCAGGCGCGCCAACGCCAGCGGGCCAGGGCCTTGATGACTTTCATCCAGAGTTTGCGGGTAACCACCACGATGGCATTTCCAGGAGGGGATTGAACAGCGTCGGGCAACGTTATCCCAGCGGCTGAATCCAGGCAACCGGGAATTAGCTTGCGCAGATCGTCGATCACCAGCGCGGGCGATTCTTCGGCAATCGGCCGGCCATGGTTATAGCCGTAGCTCAGGGCCACACACTTGACGCCCGCCGCCTTGGCCGCCAGGACGTCACTGCGCGAGTCGCCGACGAACAGCGACTGCGACGCCGGTACGTTGGCCATTTTCATCACGAAGAACAGCGCGGCCGGGTCAGGCTTTTTCTGCGCCAGGGTATCGCCGCCGATGATCCACTTGAAATAGCGGCCGATCTTCATCTGGTCCAGCAAGGGCGCGACAAAGCGCTCCGGCTTGTTGGTGATCAGCGCCATCTCGACACCCTGCTTGTGCAACCACTTGAGGGTGTCGCGCACGCCGGGGTAGACCACCGTCAACTCATGGCCGTCGGCATAGGCGTCCATGAAGATCTCCAGCGCATGTTCGGCCTCGACGTCATCGACCTGACTGTGGTCGATATCACCCGCCAGCGCGCGGCGCACCAGCACCGGAGCACCGTTGCCGACCCACTCGCGCACGGCGCCAAGGCCTGCCGGCGCGCGCCCCAGCTTGAGCAGCATGTGATCCACGGCCACTGCCAGGTCCGGCACCGAATCGATCAGGGTGCCATCCAGATCGAACATCACCAGCCGCGGCAATTGCCCTGGGAACAGCTGCTCAAAACCGCTCATGGACGAGCCAGAGCCAGTTCGGCACGCATCTTCTCGATCACTTCCTGGTAGTTCGGCGCGTTGAAGATCGCCGAGCCGGCCACGAAGGTGTCAGCGCCAGCCGCAGCGATTTCGCGGATGTTGTTGACGTTCACCCCTCCGTCGATTTCCAGGCGGATGTCACGGCCCGAGGCGTCAATCAGCGCGCGCGCTTCACGCAGCTTGTCGAGGGTCGCCGGAATGAACTTCTGGCCGCCGAAACCCGGGTTGACGCTCATCAGCAGGATCATGTCGACCTTGTCCATCACGTACTTGAGTACGTCCAGCGGAGTCGCCGGGTTGAACACCAGGCCGGCCTTGCAACCGCCTTCGCGGATCATCTGCAAAGAGCGATCGACGTGAATCGTGGCGTCCGGGTGGAACGTGATGTAGGTGGCACCGGCCTCGATGAAGTCACCGATGATGCGGTCGACCGGCGACACCATCAGGTGTGCGTCGATTGGCGCGGTAACGCCGTACTTGCGCAGTGCCGAGCAGACCATCGGACCAATGGTCAGGTTAGGCACGTAGTGATTGTCCATGACATCGAAGTGGACGATGTCGGCACCCGCGGCCAGAACGTTGTCCACTTCTTCACCCAGGCGGGCGAAGTCGGCGGAGAGAATCGACGGAGCAATAGCGAAGGGCTGCATGACGCACCTTTTTTGAGCAGGATCACGATGGCGCGCATTGTATACCTCATGCTTTGGCGCGCGCACCGTGGCTGTAACGATCAGTAGGCCGCTCGATAGATCTTCTCGATATCAAGGGCCGTCAACTGACGCGGGTTATTGCGCATCAAACGCTCGATTCCCGCGGCCTCCAGCGCCATGGCCGGGATCGCATCCTGCGGTACGCCGACACTGCGCAAGCCCTGGGGGATCTCCACTGCGGCACACAGTCGCGCCATCGCCTCGACGGCATGATCCGCCGCTTCATCGGCGCTCAGGTGCGTGATCGTGAGGCCAAAGGCCTGGGCAATGTCCTGCATACGCTCCACGCACGCCATCTTGTTCCAGGCCATCACATGGGGCAGCAACAGTGCATTGCTCACGCCATGGGCAATGTTGAAGCGCCCGCCCAGAGGATAGGCCAGGGCATGCACCGCGCCGACCCCGGCGTTGCCGAACGCCATACCGGCCATCAGGCTGGCCGTGGCCATGTCCTCACGGGCCTGCAGGTTCGCGGGATTGGCATAGGCCTTGGGCAGCGCCTTGGCGATCAGCTTGATGGCTCCGATGGCCAGGGCGTCGGTGATCGGCGAAGCGTTCACCGACAGGTAAGACTCGACCGCATGCACCAGGGCATCCACCCCACTGGCGGCGGTGACACTGCGCGGACAGGTCAGGGTCATTTGCGGGCTGACCAGCGCCACGTCGGGCAACAGGTAGTCGCTGACGATGCCTTTTTTCAGTTGGGCGTGCTTGTCGGAGAGGATTGCCACGTTGGTGACTTCCGAGCCGGTGCCGGCGGTGGTCGGGATCGCGATCAGCGGCGGCCCCTTGCGTGGCACCTGGTCGACCCCGAACAAATCCTCGAGTGCGCCGTGATAACCGGCATAGGCCGCGACACTCTTGGCAATATCGATGGCACTGCCGCCGCCCAGGCCGATCAGGCCGTCATGCCCGCCCTCGCGGTAGACGCGCATGCAGTCCTCGACGATGGCAATTTCCGGGTCAGGCAACACCCGGTCGAAAATCTCGTAGGTGCGCCCACCCAGGTGTGCCAGCGCCAGCTCCACCGTGCCCGACTTGAGCAACGCCGCATCGGTAACAATCAGCGGGTGGTCGACATCCAGGCGGGTCAGTTCAGCGGCCAGTTGCTCGATGGCACCTGCGCCGGTGAGCAGCTTATGAGCGATTTTGAAAGAACAAAGACTCATGTGCGCAGCCTCTTATCGATAGGGGAGCTGGGCACAATAGTAGCTGTGGATTGGGTTTTGTCTGTTATTCAGCCAGTGAATGGCCAGAAACCCGAGCAGTGCTCCAGGTGTGAGCGTGCGTGCTCGCTCACACCTGGGGTGATGCCAGGCTTCAGACCTGTGCCGTACGCAATTTCTCACTGCGCCCACGCAACCACTCCAGGGTCAGCAGCAGGATTACCGAGAAAGCAATCAGCAGCGTCGCGGCGGCGGCGATGGTCGGGCTGAGGTTTTCGCGGATACCGCTGAACATCTGCCGGGGCAACGTCGCTTGCTCGGGGCCGGCGAGGAACAAGGTCACCACCACTTCATCGAACGAGGTCGCAAAGGCGAACAGCGCACCGGAAATCACCCCAGGGGCGATCAACGGCAAGGTCACCCGGCGGAACGCCGTCAGGGGCGAGGCGCCGAGGCTGGCCGCGGCACGCACCAGGTTGTGGTTGAAGCCTTGCAAGGTCGCCGACACCGTGATGATCACGAACGGCACACCCAGTACCGCGTGCACCACAATCAGCGAGAAGAAGCTATTACCCAGTCCCAGCGGGGCGAAGAACAGGTAACTGGCCACCCCGATGATGACCACGGGCACCACCATCGGCGAAATCACCAGGGCCATCACCAGCGCCTTGCCCGGGAAGTCGCCACGGGTCAGGCCAATGGCCGCCAGCGTCCCGAAGACCATCGCCAGCACGGTCGCGGCCGGGGCCACGATGATGCTGTTCTTCAGTGCGCGCATCCATTCGGCCGAGGCGAAGAAGTCCTGGTACCAGTGCAGCGAGAAGCCTTGCAGCGGATAGACCAGGAAACTGCCGGAGTTGAACGACAGCGGGATAATCACCAGCACCGGCAGGATCAGGAACAACAGAATCAAGCCGCAGAGAATCCGCAAGCTGTAGAACCACACCCGCTCAACGGGGGACATATAAGGACTCAGCATTTCGATACTCCCCTTAGCTCAGGCGCAGGCGGCTGGCGCCCACCAGCCAGCTGTAAATCAGATAAAGCACGATGGTCGCCAACAGCAGCAGCCCGCCGAGCGCCGTCGCCATGCCCCAGTTGATACTGGTGTTGGTGTAGAAGGCGACGAAGTAGCTGACCATCTGATCGTTCGGGCTGCCCAGCAATGCCGGAGTGATGTAGTAACCAATCGCCAGGATGAACACCAACAGGCACCCGGCACCGACACCGGCATAGGTCTGCGGGAAGTACACCCGCCAGAAGCTGGCGAACGGATGGCAACCCAGGGAAATCGCCGCCCGCATGTAGGTCGGCGAGATGCCTTTCATCACGCTGTAGATCGGCAGGATCATGAACGGCAGCAGAATGTGCACCATCGAGATGTACACCCCGGTGCGGTTGAACACCAGTTCCAGGGGTTTATCGATAATGCCCATGGCCATCATTGCGCTGTTGATCAACCCGCCCGATTGCAGCAACACGATCCACGCCGCCACCCGCACCAGGATCGAGGTCCAGAACGGCAGCAACACCAGGATCATCAGCAGGTTGCTTTGCCGGGATGGCAAGTTGGCCAGCAGGTAAGCGAGGGGATAAGCCAGTGCCAGGCAGATGGCCGTGATCACCAGGCCCATCCAGAAGGTGCGGGCAAAGATGTCGAGGTAGATCGCCTGGTCGGGGGTGGCCGGGGCGACTTCACCCAGGTCGTCGATGCGGTGGTCAACGGCCGCCAACAGATAGTAAGGCGTGAGGCTACTGGTATTGCGGCGCACGGCCTGCCAATAGGCGGGGTCGCCCCAGCGTTCGTCCAGCGCTTCGAGCGCGTCTTTATAAGACGCCGGCTCGCTCTTGAACGGCAGCGCGCGGGCGGTTTTGGTCAGCAGGCTGCGATAGCCGGCCAACTCCATGTTCAGGCGCTTGGACAGGTCGCCCAAGGTTTGATTCTTACGGGCTTCGGCCAGGTCTTCGCTGGCAGCCTTGTACACCGGGTCCGCAGGCAGGCCTCGGCCATCCCAGGCAGCGATCGCCGCCACGGTGCGCGGCATGCCGCCGACCACTTCCGGGTTACCGACGCTTTTGTAGAGCAGCGCCACAATCGGCACCAGAAACACCAGCAACAGAAACAGCACCAACGGCGCAATCAAGGCTTGGGCCTTCCAGCGGTTGACCCGCTCGGCACGCGCCAGGCGCTGCTTCAAGGTGCGATGGGTGCCCTCGTTCAGGGGAACGGCGATGGCCATGGCGAACTCCGAAAATCTTTGATCGTTACAGAGGCAGACCAACAACCTGTTGGAGCGAACAAGCTCGCTCCAACAGGGACTGCGGTGTCAAACCTCTAACTGACTGGCATTGAGCAGCCCTACCACAGGGTCGTGCTTACTTCGCGGCCCAGGAATTGAAACGCTGCTCCAGTTGCTCGCCGTTGTCCGCCCAGAAGCTGACGTCGATCTGCACCTGGTTGGCGATGTTTTCCGGAGTGGTCGGCATGTCTTTCAGAATTTCCGGGTTCAACAGCGGTACTGCCTGGGTGTTGGCCGGGCCGTAGGCGATGTTTTCCGAGTAGGTTTTCTGCTGTTGTGGCATGACCGAGAACGCGATGAATTTCTTCGCCGCTTCAGCGCGGGTCTTGTCCAGGCCTTTAGGAATGGCCCATGCGTCGAAGTCGTAGATACCGCCGTTCCACACCACTTTCAGGTTGCTTTCCTTTTGCACGGCAGCGATCCGGCCGTTGTATGCCGAGCTCATGACCACGTCACCGGACGCCAGGTACTGTGGCGGCTGAGCGCCCGCTTCCCACCACTGGATGCTCGGTTTGAGTTCGTCGAGCTTCTTGAAGGCACGGTCCTGGCCATCTTTACCGGCCAGCACTTTATAGACGTCTTTCGGGGCCACGCCGTCGGCCATCAAGGCGAATTCCAGGGTGTACTTGGCGCCTTTACGCAGGCCGCGCTTGCCCGGGAAGTTCTTGGTGTCCCAGAAGTCGGCCCAACTGGTCGGCGCGGTTTTCAGCTTGTCGGCGTTGTACGCCAGCACGGTCGACCAGACGAAGAAGCCCACGCCGCACGGCTGGATCGCACCCTTGACGTAATTGTCGGGGTTACCGAACAGCGCGGGGTCGAGTTGCTCGAACATGTCCTCGTCGCAACCGCGGGACAGCTCTGGCGACTCTACTTCCACCAGGTCCCAGGACACGCTCTTGGTGTCGACCATGGCCTTGACCTTGGCCATTTCACCGTTGTATTCACCGGCGACGATCTTGCCGTTGCCCGCTGCTTCCCAAGGCGCATAGAAGGCCTTGACCTGTGCGGCCTTGTTCGCGCCGCCAAACGACACCACGGTCAGGTCGGAGCCCGCGGCCATCGCGTGTGCCGCAGCCATCATGCCCAGAGCCAGGGTGGTGAATTTCAGGGATTTCAACATTTATTGTTATCTCCACGTGCAGGGTTGGTGAAGCAAGGGGGCGATCAATTCGCCTCTAGAAGGGGGTCGAGAGCACGTACGTGTTCGACCTGCCAGCCAAGCGGCACCACGTCTCCGACGGCCAGCGCCGGATCCAGCTCGGCGATCGGCTGTTTCACGAAGAAATCGGTCTTGCCGCAGACTTCCAGGCGCACACGGACGTGGTCGCCCAAATAGATGAATTCCGCCACCCGCCCGGAGAAACGGTTGACGCACGACTCACTGGAGCCGTTGAGGCTGACACGCTCCGGACGAATGGACAGGGTCACCGGCTCGCCGGTCTTGCCGACATTCACCGCCAGCGCCTCGACCTTTTCCCCGCGCCCAAGCTCCACAATGCAGCGCTCGCCGGTCTGGCTGTGCAGACGGCCGTTGAGGCGGTTGTTTTCGCCAATGAAGTTGGCGACGAAGGTATTTTTCGGTTCTTCGTACAATGTGCGCGGTGGGGCGATCTGCTGGATTTCGCCTTGATGGAACACCGCCACCCGGTCAGACATGGTCAGGGCTTCGCCCTGGTCGTGGGTCACATAGACCACGGTCACACCCAGGCGCTGGTGCAGGTGCTTGATCTCCATCTGCATGTGTTCACGCAGCTGTTTATCGAGGGCGCCGAGCGGTTCGTCCATCAACACCAGTTGCGGTTCGAACACCAGCGCCCGGGCCAGGGCCACCCGCTGCTGCTGGCCACCGGAAAGCTGGGCAGGGTAGCGCTGGGCGAAGGCGTCGAGCTGGACCATGCTCAGGACACGCTTGACCCGGTCACTCACGTCGCTCTTGTTCAGGCCACGCACGGTCAGCGGGAACGCGAGGTTCTCGGCCACCGTCATGTGCGGGAACAGGGCGTAGTTCTGGAACACCATGCCGATGTCACGCTTGTGCGGCGGCACATTGTTGATCGAACGCCCGGCCAGCAGGATCTCGCCGGCGGTCGGGGTTTCGAAACCGGCGAGCATCATCAGGCTGGTGGTCTTGCCGGAGCCGGAGGGCCCGAGCAAGGTGAGGAACTCGCCTTTGCGAATATCCAGGTTGAGGTCTTTGACGATCAGGTTCTCGCCGTCGTAGCTCTTCTGCACGCCACGAAAGCTGACCAGTACATCATTGGTCCCCGCGCTTGAATCGACCTCGCTCATACCCACACCTTTATTGTTGATGACTGCCGTGGATTAAGCCTAGTGGCTGCAGACAGTCGCGCAAATCGGGGCGCAGGAGAGAATCGCCTCAGCCAGATGGAAGGTTGGGGGTAGGGATTGCCCTACAAGGATGGCGCGTTTGGACAGGTCGGCGGCGAGTTTCCAGCTACAGGCCACAAGAACAGGCCAAAGCGGTTTGCCGGAGTGTCGTAAATGGATATGTGCCGGGTACGTGGCAGGCGGATACCACAGGTACTTTTCAGAGCAGCTTGTGTTCCATGGCGTACTTCACCAACTCCGCCAGGGAAGTGATGTTGAGCTTCTGCATCAGGCGCGCCTTGTGGGTGCTGATGGTCTTGCTGCTCAACGCCAGTTGCTGGGCGATGTCATTGACGTTGGCGCCCTGGGCAAGCCGTTCGAACACCGAGAACTCACGCTCCGAGAGCAGCGAATGCAGGGGACGCGAATCGGTCAGGCCGACTTCGAAGACCATTCGATCCGCCAGTTCCGGATCGATGTAGCGCCCGCCAGCAGCCACTTTGCGAATCGCCGTCAGCAACAGTGCCGGGTCGCTGTCCTTGGTGGCATAACCGGCGGCCCCGACCTTCAAGGCACGGGCGGCCATTTGCGCCTCGTCGTGCATCGACAGCACCAGAATCGCCGGGGGATTGTTCAACGCGCGAATCCGCGGGATCGCCTCCAGGCCATTCACCCCGGGCATGGAAATGTCCAGCAACACCACCTCACAGGGCACGTGGCGCAGGGTTTCGAGCAACTGTTCGCCATTGCTCGCCTCCCCCACCACCAGCAGATCCTTGGCCAGGCCGATCAATTGCTTGATGCCTTCGCGCACGATGGTGTGGTCTTCGGCTACCAGTACACGGATCACAGACTTCTCCAGAAAAATCAGCTGCACGCTTCATGCAAAGGCACACGAACCTCAAGGGTGGTGCCCTCGCCCGGTTCACTGTCGAGCAGCAGTGTGCCACCCATGATCAACACTCGCTCGCGCATGCCCACTACCCCAAAGGACGTCGGCCTACCAGTTTGAGCGACAAAACCTACACCGTCGTCGCTGACGGTCAGGCACAACTGCCCGTCTTCCAGCACCAGCGTCAGCTCCACAGTATGCGCCTGGGCGTGGCGCATGACATTGGTCAGTGCCTCCTGGAGGATCCGGAACAGGCCTATGGCCTTGGCATCACTGAGCACCGGTAGGTTGTCGGGCACCTGCACCAGGCAGGGAATCTGGGTGCGCGCCTCGAAACGCCGGGCCTGCCACTCGATGGCCGAGGCGATACCGGCGTCGAGAATCGGTGGGCGCAGCGCCGTGGCCACGTCCCGCACCAGCTGGAACAATTGCGCGATCAGGCGCTTCATGCTGTTGAGCCGATCACTCAGGCCAGGGTCCAGATCGGCGTAGGCCAGTTCGCACATCGAGGTTTCCAGCTTGAGCACCGTCAGCATTTGCCCCAACTCATCGTGGACCTCCCGGGCAATCCGCGCCTTTTCCTCTTCGCGCACACTCTCCAGGTGCGCCGACAGCTCACGCAGCTGCTCCCGGGAGCTGGCCAGCTCCAGTTCGATGCGCTTGCTCTCGCTGATGTCCCAGACGATCCCGTCCCAGACAAAGGCGCCATCGTCGAGACGGCGGGTGATGGCCTTGATCTCGGCCCAGCGCTGCTGACCCTGGCGGGTGAGGATGCGGCCCTGCCACGACCAGTCACTGTCGGTGTCCAGCGCGTGATCCTGGGTGCGGTGATAACTGGCTCTGTCCTGGGGATGCACCACGCTGCGCAGGCCCATGTCGCGATGGCTCAAGGTGGCGGGCGAGTAGCCCACCAGGCTCTCACTGCCTTCGCTGATGTAGGCAAAGTCGATTTGCCCGGTCACCGGCGCCCGTTCAAGACGAAACACCAGGCCCGGGACGTTGGCGGCAATCCCCTGCAGGCGTGCCTCGCTCTCACGCAAGGCCGCCAGGGCCCGCCGGCGCTCGGTGACATCGTTGAGATAGACCACCAAGTATTCGCTGTCGCGAAAACGCAGAAAGCTCAAGGTCACGTCAGCCGGCAAAATGCTGCCATCGGCGCGCAGGCAATTGGTTTCGAAGCTCTGTGGCCCCTCCTCGCTGGCCCGCGCGCGTTTCCACAGGTTCAACCAGCGGTCCATGTGCAAGCTGGGCTCGAAGTCGATCAGCGGTCGGTCGATCACCCCGCCCACGGCATACCCCAGCATGTCTTCGGCCGCCCGGTTGGCGTAGCGCACGTGACTGTCCCAGTTGACCCAGAGGATCCCGACGGTGCTTTGATCGATGGAGAACTGCGTCAGGCGCAACGCCTCTTCGCTGGCCGCGCGCAGGGCAATGTCCTCCCGGGCGGCCAGCAAGCGCTGCTCGAGCAGGTGTTGCTGGCGTCGTTGCCAGATCACAATAGCCATGGCGCTCAGCAGCAACACCCCCAGCAACAGGCAGAGGTTCTGCCAGAACCCCGGGGACTCCGACAAACGTGGGTACTTGGGCTGCAGCCAGCGTGCGTGCAATTGCTCCAGGTCCTTGGCCGGGATCGCGTGCAAGGCACTTTCGACGATGCCGGCCAACTCCGGCCAATCGCGACGGGTGGCCACCCGCAGCAACTGCGGCAGGCCGATATCCCCCACCACGGCCAACCCGGCAAACTCCGGTTCTACGGACAGCCGGCTGAGTTGGGCCTCATCGATGACCGCGTAGCGCGCTTGCTGGGACAGCAGCAGTTGCAGGGCCTGGCGCTCCAGAGGGACGCCCTGCAAATTGAGGTTGGGGTAGTTGCTGCGCAGATAATCGGCAATCGCACTGGGCATCCGCACCGCGACCCGTGACTGATCGTCGAGTTTCTCCAGGTCCACAGCGCCGGCGCCCTTCTGTTGCCCCACCACCAATTGCGGCACACGCATGTAGGGATCAGTGAATTGCCACAAACGCAGGCCAGCGGGGGTTTGGGTCAGGCCCGGGGCCATGTCGACCTCGCCCTCACGCACCGCCTGCTCCAACTGCGCGACATCGGGAAAATTACGCCAGGTCAGCTCGATCTTCAGGGCGCTGGCCAGCCACTGCATCAATTCGACGTTGGCCCCGGACAGGCGCTGCAGACGCCGGTCGTACTGTGCGTAAGGCGCCTGCAGCACCACACCGACCCGCAACTCGGGGTGACGATCCAGCCATTGCCGTTGCTCGCTGTTCAGTTGCGCCACGCGCGCAGGCGGCGCGCCAGCCGCCCAGGCCATCAAGGGAAGCCAGAAACAGCCGATAAGCAACAGGCAGCAAAGACGTTTCATGGGAACTCTCACACACTGACAAATACTGACCAACCCATTAGGCTGCCGGGAATACTTCTGGCCTGGAATATCCGATGCCCCCTGTCTACCGCCTGGCACTGCCAGCATTGTGCCTGTCGTTGATCTTGCCTGGCGTCTTTTCCGCCCAGGCTGCCGAGCCAACAGAACCTGCTGCCAGCGAACCGTCCGAGCAACGCCAGCCCCTGCCTGAGCGTAGCCAGGAAGAAGCCGCTGCCCTGCAACGCAGCTTGCCCTCTGGCGAACAGCAACAGTTGCCGGCGGGCAGCGAGACGTTCCTGGCCCTGTGGCAACCGGCCAACACCAGCGAGCCCCAAGGCACGGTGATTATCATCCCGGGCACGGGCGAAACCGCTGACTGGCCTCAAGCAATTGCTCCCTTGCGGCAAAAATTGCCCGACGCCGACTGGAGCAGCCTGAGTCTTACCCTGCCGGACCTGCAAAGCAATGCCCCACAGCCGCGCATCCTCGAAAGTGCACCAGCACCGACCAGCAGCGAGCCCCCGAGTAAAGACGCCAGCACCGCAGCCCCTATCGAGCAAGTAGCCGGTGGCGAAGGTGAGGTGGCGGATCAGCCGGTGGCGCAGACCCACGATGAGCAGCTCAAGGCCGATGCCCTGCGCATCTTTTTGCGTATCGACGCCGCCCTGGCCTTTGCCGAGCAACAGAACGCCCGCAGTATCGTCCTGCTCGGCCACGGCACCGGGGCTTACTGGGCCGCCCGTTACCTGAGCGAAAAACAGCCGGCTCAAGTCGCGAAACTGGTGATGGTCGCCGCCCAGGTTCCCGCCTCCAGCACACCCGGGTTGACGGAACTGACCACCGGCTTGAAATTGCCGACCCTGGATCTGTACTACAACGACAAACCGTTGCTTCAACGCGCGGCCCAGGAACGCCTGCAGGCCAGCAAGCGGTTGAAGGATTCGAGTTTCCGGCAGATTTCCCTGAACGCCCTGCCCGGCAACAACGCCGCCCAACAGGAACAGTTGGTGCGGCGGGTGCGAGGCTGGTTGAGTCCGCAGAACAACGCTGCGCCGTTGCCCTAGGCAGGGCAACGGCGTCCTAGCGAAAGTCGCGCCGCTGACGGATCAACGCATAGGCGCTGTGCAACTCCCGGGTCTTCTCCGTCGCTTCGCGCACCTGGGACGGCGAAGCCCCGCTGCCAGCGATCTTGTCCGGATGATGCCGACTGAGCAGCCTCCGGTAGGCCCGTTTGATCTGGTCCGGCTCGCTGCTCAGCGTCACCCCCAGCAGGCGCATGGCGTGCTGGTAAGCCTCGCCACTGCTGGCCAAGGGTCGCTTGTGCGGTTCGTAATCCTGGGCCAGGGCGTGCACCTGCTCCGGCGTCCAGTCCAGCCATTTGCCCCACTGGGCCAGCAGTTCGCGTTCGGCACGTCCTGCACGCCCGTCTGCCCAGACCATCCGCCAGCACGCCCGCAGTACCCCTTCGGCGGCATGGGGCTGGGCACGCAGACGGCGCAGGTAACCGCGCAACCGATCATGCCCGCTCTTGCCACGATTGAACGCCGCAATGGCACGCTTCTGGGCAAACTCGTTCATCTCCAGTGCGCGCATTTCCTGGCGCGCCTGGTAGATATGACCGTCACCCACCCGGCCATCACTCTTGGCCAGGCGCCCGAGCAGCACGAACAGCAACTCATCGTTGCGCAGCATCGCACGCCCGCCCAGGCGCTCGCGCAGATGCCCCAGGCTTTGCAGTTGCAGGCGCCGATCCAGCGCCTGCCCCAACAATGCACCGAGCATGGCCCCCGGAATGCTGGCGATGGCAAACCCCGCCCCGGCTCCGATCAGAGTCCCTGGCCACAACATCTCAGCGGCTCGCTTGCAGCAAGTGTTCGGCCTCGGCCAGACGCTCATGGGTGCCGACATCCACCCAATGCCCCGGCAGTCGCTCGCCACTCACCTGTCCGTGGGCCATGGCGTTGCGCAACAGCGGCGCCAATTTGAAGGCACCGTCGGTGCAACCGGCGAACAGCTTGGGGTCGAGCACGGCGATGCCGCTGTAGGTCAGGGTCGGCGCATCGGCCTGGCCGTCGAACACCTGTCCTTCGACCAGGGCGAAGTCCCCACCTGGGTGGTGGGCCGGGTTATCGGCCAGCACCAGGTGGGCCAAGCCGGCCAGTGGCCGGCGCAACGCACTGAAGTCGTAATCGGTCCAGATGTCGCCATTGACCACCACAAAGGCACCCTCGCCCAGCAACCCCAGGGCACGGAAGATCCCGCCCCCGGTTTCCAGAGGCTCACCTTCCGGCGAGTACTGAATGCTCAGGCCATAACGCGAACCGTCCCCCAGGTAGTCTTCGATCTGCTGACCCAACCAGGCGTGGTTGATCACCACCTCAGTAAAACCCGCCGCCGCCAAAGCCTTGAGGTGGTACTCGATCAGCGGTACGCCACCGACTGGCACCAGTGGCTTGGGGGTGGTCAGCGTCAAGGGGCGCATGCGCTCACCCTTGCCGGCCGCCAGAATCATTGCCTTCATACACAAGCTCCGGGCGCCGGGCGCAGACTGGCCAGCAACTCAGCCAACTCCGCCAGCTCTGGCCGACGGGCCAATACGGCTTCTATATAAGCAAAGAACCGCGGCACGTCCGTCAGGTAGCGCGGCTTGCCGTCGCGGTGGCAGATACGGGCGAAGATCCCGATTACCTTCAGATGGCGCTGCACACCCATCAGGTCGCTGGCTCGCAGGAACTCCTGGAAATCCGCCTGGACTGGAATCCCGAGTGCGCCGGCCTGTTGCCAGTAACGCTCCAGCCAGTCGAGCACGCGGGCTTCGGGCCAACTGAGGAAGGCGTCCTTGAACAGGCAGGTCACGTCGTAGGTCACCGGGCCGTACACCGCATCCTGGAAATCCAGCACGCCTGGATTCGGCTCGCTGATCATCAGGTTGCGCGGCATATAGTCGCGATGCACCAGCACTTTCGGCTGGGCCAGGGCGCTGTCGATCAACAGGTCGCTGGCACGCTGCCAGAGGGCTTGCTGGTGCGCGTCGAACTCGATCCCCAGTTCGCGCTTCACGTACCACTCAGGGAACAGTTCCAGCTCGCGACGCAACAGGGCCACGTCATAACTGGGCAACGGCGCCACCATCGGCAATTGCTGGAAAGCCAGCAACGCCTGCAGGGCGTCATTGAACAAGCCATCGGCGTTTTCGTCGTTGATTACGTCCAGATAGGTCTGGTTACCCAGGTCATTAAGCAAAAGAAATCCGCGTTCGAGGTCCTCTGCGTAGATTTTCGGCACGTTAATCCCGGATTTCGCCAGCAAAAAGGCGATATCCACAAACGGTTTGCAGTTTTCCTGAGGCGGCGGCGCATCCATGACGACAAAACTTCTGCCATCACCTTCCCAGCGGAAATAACGGCGGAAACTCGCGTCGCTGCTGGCCGCAGTCAACGTGGCCTGGGGCACAGCCCCCCAGCCTTGTGCGGCAAACAGGATGGCCAATTGCTCATCGAGCCAAACTTTCAGGTGTATCAAGCGTACATCTTGATCAGGCATTGCAAGGGTCTCCGACGGCGCTAGCCGTCAAGCGGGTCATGCTTTATTATCCAGCATCTTTTTCAGACCATCGAGAGGCGTGCGGCCCACACCGCGGGCAGATGGCACGCAGGAAGCCCGGACTAATAAGATGGCATTGAAATCCCCCGCGTTTCGTAAAAAATTTCCGTTGTTGGTTACCGGCAGTCTGCTGGCCCTGCAACCTCTAGCCACTTCCTTCGTGGTCGCCGCGGAACAGTATGACTGCTCAGTCTCTGCTTCGGGTGCCTGGGATTGCGCGCCGAAAACCAACGCGGCTCAACTGCCTCCGCGCCCTGTGCATGATGCCAGTGCGGTCAGCTCGGGCAACGGATCGGCAGCAGACACCAGCGTTGCCGGCGAAACCGCGGACAAACCGGCGCTGGTCACCGAAGCCGAGGGTCGCGGCCTGAAGTCGCGCAGCACCGACTACAGTCACCTCGACTGGGTCCCGCGTGAACAGCTCACCGCTGCCCAACTGGCCGAAACCGGTCCGTACTGCTCCGGCGCCTATGTCGAGCCGACCCGTCCTGGCATGAATGACAAGACGAGTAAAAGCGACTCGCCGACCTTCATCGGCGCCAAGGCCTCCCGCTACCAGCAGGAGCAGCAGATTGCCACCCTCGCCGGTGACGTAGTCATGCGCCAAGGCAGCATGCAGGTCGAGGCCGATGAGGCCAGCCTGTACCAGGCCGAGAACCGTGGCGAACTCAACGGCAACGTCCGAGTGCGCGACAACGGCGCGCTGATCGTCGGCGACCACGCTGACGTGCAACTGGACACCGGCGAAGCCAAGGTCGACAACGCCGAGTACGTGCTGCACAAGTCCCGTGTGCGTGGTAACGCGCTGTACGCCAAGCGTGCAGAAAACGCGATCATCCGCCTCAAGGACGGTACCTACACCACCTGTGAGCCCAACAGCAACGCCTGGCAGCTCAAGGGCAACAACATCACGCTGAACCCGGCGACCGGCTTCGGTACCGCAACCAACGTGACACTGCGGGTCAAGGACATTCCAGTCCTGTACACGCCGTACATCTACTTCCCGATCGACGACCGCCGCCAGTCCGGCTTCCTGCCGCCGACCATCGGCAGCGGCAGCGATACCGGGATGCTGCTGGTGACGCCGTACTACTTCAACCTGGCGCCGAACTACGATGCCACGTTGTACCCGCGCTACATGAGCAAGCGCGGCATGTTGTTGGAAGGCGAGGCTCGCTACCTGACCAAGTCGAGCGAGGGCCAGTTCGGTGCTGCGTACCTGGACGACCAGGAAGACGAGCGCAAGCTGCAGTCCGACTACGAAAAAACCCGCTACATGTACAACTGGCAGCACAAGGGTGGCCTGGACTCGCGGGTATTCACCGAAGTCGACTACACCAAGATCAGCGATCCGTACTACTTCCAGGATCTGCAGACTGACCAGTTGGGCGTTAAAAGCGTTTCCGATTTCGTCAATCAGCAAGGTGCTGTCAGCTACCGTGGCGACACCTTCACCGCGCGGATCAATGCCCAGGCCTATGAATTGGCGTCGGTGTCCAACCTCACGCCATACGACCGCCTGCCGCAGATCACCTTCAACGGTTTCCTGCCACAGCAACCGGGCGGGCTGAACTTTGCCTACCAGACCGAGCTCGTGCGGTTTGACCGGGACCTGAAAACCGGCGACTTCGTGGATCAGGATGGCAACTCATCCCCACGCCTGGACAACAACATCCAAGGCCTGGCGCGCGCCACAGGTGACCGCCTGAACCTGGCACCTACGGTCAGCTTGCCGCTCGACTGGACGTACGGCTTCGTGAAGCCTGCGCTCAAATACCAATACACCCAGTACCAACTCGACCTGGACAGTATCGGCAAGAGCCAGATCGTGGCTCAGGATCAAGCTGCTGCCGCCGCCGGGACAGACAATGTCAACGGCCATTTCGACAGCAACCAGAGCCGTGGGGTGCCGATCGCCAGCATCGACAGCGGCCTGTACTTCGACCGCAATACCCAATGGTTCGGCAAGAACTATCGCCAGACCCTGGAACCTCGCCTGTTCTACCTCTACGTCCCAGAGAAGAACCAGGAAGATATTCCGGTATTCGACACCAGCGAATACACCTTCAACTACGCCTCGCTGTTCCGCGACAACCGCTTCTCGGGCTCCGACCGCGTGGGTGACGAGAACAAGCTGTCGCTGGGCGTAACCAACCGCTGGATCGAAGACAACGGCTTCGAGCGTCAACGCATCAGCGTCGGCCAGGCCGTGTACTTCAAAGACCGTGAAGTCCAGTTGCCGGGGATTGATGTGAAAGATCGCAAAGATGCTCAGTCGAGCGTTTCACCGTATGCCCTGGAATACGCATACAACTGGAACCGTGACTGGAGCACCACGGCCGACTACAACTGGGACCCGGACAGCCACAGCCCTCGCTCGGGCAGCGCGATGTTCCACTACCAGCCTGAAGACAACCCGAACAAGGTTATCAACGCCGGTTATCGTTATCGCAACGACCAAGTGATCTACAACCAGAACACTGGTAAGTGGCAATTCGGTGGTGACTACGGCACTGCGGGCAATGACGACTACGTCAAGGATTACTACAAGATTCAACAGCACGACTTCTCGGTCATCTGGCCGGTCGTGCCGCAATGGAACGCCATCAGCCGCTGGCAGTACGACTACAACCGCAACCGTACGCTGGAAGCCTTCGGTGGTTTCGAATACGACAACTGCTGCTGGAAACTGCGCCTGATCAACCGTTACTGGGTGTCCTATGACGAATTCAGTCAGGAAGCCCCGCAAAACGAAAAAGGCGACCACGGCATCTTCCTCCAAATCGTTCTGAAAGGTCTCGGTGGCGTAGTTGGCACCAAAGTAGAGAGCTTCCTCGACAAAGGCATCCAAGGTTATCGTGAACGTGAAGACCAAGCTTTCTGATTGTCTGCGCCCGCTGATGCTGGGCGCGCTGTTCCTGAGTACCGCGGCCAGTGCCGCGGTGCAGTCCATCGACAAAGTGGTGGCCATCGTCGACAACGACGTGGTCATGCAGAGCCAACTGGACCAGCGGGTTCACGAAGTCCAGCAAACCATCGCCAAGCGTGGCTCGGCCGTTCCACCGGCCGGCGTGCTGGAACAACAGGTGCTTGAGCGCCTGATCGTCGAAAACCTGCAACTGCAGATCGGCGAGCGTTCCGGCATCCGCATCACCGATGAAGAGCTGAACCAGGCGATCGGCACCATTGCCCAGCGCAACAACATGACCGTGGATCAATTCCGCGCCGCCCTGTCCCGCGATGGCCTGTCTTATGAAGACGCACGCGAGCAGGTACGCCGTGAAATGATCATCAGCCGTGTGCGTCAGCGTCGGGTCGCCGAGCGCATCCAGGTCACCGAGCAGGAAGTGAAGAACTTCCTCGCCTCCGACCTTGGCAAGATGCAGCTGTCGGAAGAACTGCACCTGGCCAACATCCTGATTCCTACCCCGGAAAGCGCCAACTCCGAAGCGATTCAGGGTGCGTACCGTCAGGCGATGGAGGTTTACCAGCAACTCAAGCAGGGCGCTGATTTCACCCAACTGGCGATTGCCAAATCCGGCAGCGACAACGCCCTGGAAGGCGGCGACATGGGCTGGCGCAAGGCCGCTCAACTGCCACCGCCGTTCGACCGTGAACTGAGTGCCATGTCCGTCGGCGACATCACCCAACCTGCACGTACCCCTGGCGGTTTCATCATCCTCAAGCTGCTGGAAAAACGCGGCGGTGGTAATCAGACCCGTGACGAAGTCCACGTTCGTCACATCCTGATCAAGCCGAGCGAGATCCGCAGCGAAGCAGAAACCAAGCGCCTGGCACAGAAACTCTACGAGCGCATCGAATCGGGTGAAGACTTCGCCGAACTGGCGAAGACCTACTCCGAAGACCCAGGCTCCGCCCTCAACGGCGGCGACCTGAACTGGATCGATCCGAACGCGCTGGTACCGGAATTCCGTACCGTGATGAACAACACCCCTCAAGGTCAGTTGTCCAAGCCGTTCAAGAGCCCGTACGGCTGGCACGTCCTGGAAGTCCTTGGCCGTCGCGCCACCGACAGCACCAGCCAGGCTCGCGATCAACAAGCGATGACCGTGTTGCGTAACCGTAAGTACGACGAAGAGCTGCAAACCTGGTTGCGTCAGATCCGTGACGAAGCCTACGTTGAAATCAAGCTCCCTGGCGTCGACCAGGCGTCGAAGTGAAACCCAGACGTTTCGCTCTGACACCCGGCGAACCAGCCGGCATAGGTCCCGACCTGTGCCTGCTGCTCGCCTCGCACGCCCAGCCATACCCCCTGATAGCCATCACCAGCCGCGACCTGCTCCTCGAGCGGGCCGCGCAGCTGGGTGTGGTCGTTGATCTGCTGAGCGTCAGCCCCGGGCACTGGCCGGACGTTCCCGCGCCCGCCAACAGCCTGTACGTCTGGGATACACCGCTCACGGCCCCGGTCGTTGCAGGTCAACTGGACCCGGCCAATGCCGCCTTTGTCTTGCAAACCCTGACCCGCGCGGGCCAGGGCTGCCTGGATGGCGACTTTGCCGCAATGATCACCGCCCCGGTGCACAAGGGCGTGATCAACGAATCCGGGATCGCCTTTTCCGGGCATACCGAGTTCCTGGCCGACCTGACTCACACCCCCCAAGTGGTGATGATGCTTGCCACCCGTGGCTTGCGCGTCGCCCTGGTGACCACTCACCTGCCGCTGCGAGAGATTGCCGACGCAATCACCCCGGAGCGCCTGGAGCGGGTCACGCGGATCCTGCACGCCGACCTGCAACACAAATTCGGCATCGCCCAGCCCCGCATCCTCGTCTGTGGGCTCAACCCCCACGCGGGCGAAGGCGGCCACCTGGGCCATGAAGAAATCGATATCATCGAACCCACCCTTGAGCGTCTGCGCGGCGAAGGCATGGACCTGCGTGGTCCCCTGCCCGCCGACACTCTGTTTACCCCCAAATATCTGGAGCACTGCGATGCAGTGCTGGCGATGTACCACGACCAGGGCCTGCCGGTGTTGAAGTACAAAGGCTTCGGCGCGGCAGTCAACGTGACCCTGGGCTTGCCGATCATCCGCACGTCAGTCGACCACGGCACCGCCCTGGACCTGGCTGGCAGCGGAAAAATCGACACCGGCAGCCTGCAAGTCGCCCTGGAAACCGCCTACCAGATGGCCGAGACCCGTTTATGACCGAGCATTACCAACACCGGGCGCGCAAGCGCTTCGGCCAGAACTTCCTGCACGACGCCGGCGTAATCGACCGCATCCTGCGCTCCATCCACGCCAAGGCCGACGACCGCCTGCTGGAAATCGGCCCGGGCCAGGGCGCCCTGACCGAAGGCCTGCTCAACAGCGGCGCGCAGCTTGATGTCGTGGAACTGGACAAAGACCTGATCCCGATCCTCAACCAGCAGTTCGCCGGCAAGAGCAACTTCAACCTGCACCAGGGCGATGCGCTGAAGTTCGACTTCAACAGCCTGAACGCCGCGCCCAACAGCCTGCGGGTGGTTGGCAACCTGCCATACAACATCTCCACGCCGTTGATTTTCCACCTGCTTAACAACGCCGGGATCATTCGCGACATGCACTTCATGCTGCAAAAAGAAGTGGTCGAGCGTCTGGCGGCGGGTCCTGGTGGCGGCGATTGGGGCCGCCTGTCGATCATGGTCCAGTACCACTGCCGGGTCGAACACCTGTTCAACGTCGGCCCTGGCGCGTTCAACCCGCCACCCAAAGTCGACTCGGCTATCGTGCGCCTGGTGCCCCACGCAGTACTGCCGCACCCGGCCAAAGACCACCGCCTGCTGGAGCGGGTTGTTCGCGAAGCCTTCAACCAGCGTCGCAAGACCCTGCGCAACACCCTCAAGGCCTTGCTCAGCAACGCTGAAATCGAAGCCGCCGGCGTCGATGGCAGCCTGCGCCCGGAACAGCTCGACCTGGCAGCCTTCGTGCGCCTGGCCGATCAGTTGGCAATCCAGCCCGCGCCAGCCGCTGAGTAACTCAGAGCCCCTGTAGGAGCCAGCTTGCTGGCGATGGCGTCGGCAAAGTCGACAGATCCACTCGCTGGCAACCCAGCTCCTACAAGGCAGACCAGATCGTTCTCCTGTCCTCGGCCACAGCATCTCTGGCCTACAGCCTGCCAGTTGGCCTAGACTGATCACCTCTCGCGTTAGGTAATCTGCGCTTTTGCTTTTAAGGCCTTCTTGCATGTCCGATCCTCGTTATCAGGTCGACGTCAGCGTCGTCACTCGCTTTCTGGCAGAACAGTCGCAACCCGAGCAGAACCGTTTCGCCTTCGCCTACACCATCACCGTGCACAACAACGGCTCGCTACCGGCCAAGTTGCTCTCGCGGCACTGGGTGATTACCGATGGCGACGGCCATGTCGAAGAGGTTCGTGGGGCGGGCGTGGTTGGCCTGCAACCGTTGATCGCTGCCGGCCAGAGCCACACCTATAGCAGCGGCACCGTAATGACCACCCGCGTGGGCAACATGCAGGGCAGTTATCAGATGCTCGCCGAAGACGGCAAACACTTCGACGCCATCATCGCACCCTTCCGCCTGGCGGTGCCCGGAGCCCTGCACTGATGGCGACGTATGCCGTCGGTGATCTGCAGGGCTGCCTCGAGCCCCTGCAGTGCCTGCTCAAGCAGGTCGCCTTCGATCCGCAGACCGATCGCCTGTGGCTGGTCGGCGATCTGGTCAACCGTGGCCCGCAGTCGCTGGAGACCTTGCGCTTCCTCTATAGCATCCGCCAGTCGCTGGTCTGCGTGCTGGGCAACCATGACCTGCACCTGCTGGCCGCCGGGAACAATATCGAGCGCCTGAAGAAAGCCGACACCCTTCGCGAAATTCTCGAGGCGCCGGACGGCAAGGAGCTGCTTGAGTGGCTGCGCCAGCAAAAGCTCCTGCACTATGACGAAGTCCGCGACATGGCGCTGGTTCATGCCGGCATCCCGCCACAGTGGTCCTTGCGCAAGGCCCTCAAGTGCGCCGCCGAAGTCGAGGCTGCCCTGCGCGACGACAACCTGCTCGTCCCTTACCTGGATGGCATGTATGGCAACGAGCCGGCCAAATGGGACAGCGACCTCAAAGGCGTGACCCGCCTACGGGTGATCACCAACTACTTCACCCGCATGCGCTTTTGCACCAGCGAAGGCAAGCTTGACCTCAAGGGCAAGGAAGGCGCCGACACCGCGCCGCCCGGCTACGCCCCCTGGTTCAAGCACAAGGATCGCAAGACGCGCGGCCTGAAGATCATTTTCGGTCACTGGGCCGCACTCGAAGGCCGGTGCGACGAGCCCGGCGTCATCGCCCTCGATACCGGTTGCGTCTGGGGCGGCGCCATGACCCTGCTGAACATCGACACCGGCGTACGCCTGAGCTGCCAGTGCGACGAGCACGGCCATATCGCGCTGCCAGTCGCCCCACCTACCCCCGAACCATTGTCGGCCAGCATCAAGCGCTAGGCTGCGCTATCAGTCTGGCCACAGGAGCCCGCCATGAGCGAATTCAAACGTATCCCCCCCGAACAAGCCCAAGCCCTGCGTGAACAAGGCGCCGTGCTGGTCGATATCCGCGACCCCGCGACCTACGCCGCGCTGCACATCAGCGGCTCCACGCACCTGGACAACCACTCCATCTCGGACTTCATCCGCGCCGCCGACCTCGACGCGCCAACGGTGGTGGTCTGCTACCACGGCAACTCCAGCCAGGGCGCTGCCGCCTACCTGATCAGCCAGGGGTTTTCCGACGTCTACAGCATGGACGGTGGCTTCGAGCTGTGGCGTACGACTTATCCTTCGGAAACCACGAAAAGCAGCGACGAATAATTTTTTTCCACGTTCCAGCCCACGTCCCCCGTGGGCTGACGAACGGTCGCACACAACAAATTGCGCATTGCTCCTTTACCTCCCGGATTACCAACTATCCTTAGCCTCAGGCCATCCAAAACAGGGGAGAGCCGGTACACCGGCGAGCGGGTCATCGGGAGTAGCTTTCAGGGTTGATAGCTTTGAAGGTGTTCTGGGGGGGTAAAAAGCAGCTGAAATTGCGGCTGCTGACCAGCATCGACTGAATGATCCGGCGTCGGCTCCACGTATCGAGCGAGGTGACGTCATGAGTATCTTTAGCCACTTCCAACAACGCTTCGAGTCCACACGCCAGGAAGAACTCTCGCTGCAGGAGTACCTGGAACTCTGCAAACAGGACCGCAGCGCCTACGTTTCCGCCGCCGAGCGTCTGCTGCTGGCAATCGGTGAACCCGAGTTGCTGGACACGTCGACCAACTCGAGGCTGTCGCGCATTTTTTCCAACAAGGTGATCCGACGCTACCCGGCCTTCGAGGACTTCCATGGAATGGAAGAATGCATCGACCAGATCGTCTCCTACTTCCGCCACGCCGCGCAGGGCCTGGAAGAGAAGAAACAGATCCTCTACCTGCTCGGCCCCGTTGGCGGCGGCAAGTCGTCCCTGGCCGAAAAGCTCAAACAACTGATCGAGAAAGTGCCCTTCTATGCCATCAAGGGCTCTCCGGTATTCGAGTCGCCACTGGGGCTGTTCAACGCCACCGAGGACGGCGCGATCCTGGAAGAAGACTTCGGCATTCCACGGCGCTACCTGAACACCATCATGTCGCCCTGGGCGACCAAACGGCTGGCCGAATTCGGCGGTGACATCAGCCAGTTCCGCGTGGTCAAGCTCTACCCTTCGATCCTCAACCAGATCGCGGTCGCCAAGACCGAGCCGGGCGATGAAAACAACCAGGACATCTCGGCACTGGTGGGCAAGGTCGATATCCGCAAACTCGAAGAATTCCCGCAAAACGACGCCGACGCCTACAGCTACTCGGGCGCCCTGTGCCGGGCCAACCAGGGCCTGATGGAATTCGTCGAAATGTTCAAGGCGCCAATCAAGGTCCTGCACCCACTGCTGACCGCCACCCAGGAAGGCAACTACAACAGTACCGAAGGCTTGGGCGCGATTCCGTTTACCGGGATCCTGCTGGCGCACTCCAACGAGTCGGAGTGGCACACCTTCCGCAACAACAAGAACAACGAAGCCTTCATCGACCGGATCTACATCGTCAAGGTGCCTTACTGCCTACGGGTCAGCGATGAAGTGAAGATCTACGACAAGCTGCTGTTCAACAGCTCCCTGGCCAAGGCTCACTGCGCCCCTGACACCCTGAAGATGCTCGCCCAGTTCACCGTGCTCTCACGCCTCAAGGAGCCGGAAAACTCGAACATCTACTCAAAAATGCGGGTGTACGACGGCGAAAACCTCAAGGACACCGATCCGAAGGCCAAATCGATCCAGGAGTACCGCGACACCGCCGGTGTCGATGAAGGCATGAACGGTCTTTCGACCCGGTTCGCCTTCAAGATCCTGTCGAAAGTCTTCAACTTCGACCCGCACGAAATCGCCGCCAACCCGGTGCACCTGCTTTACGTGCTGGAACAGCAGATCGAGCAGGAGCAATTCCAGGCCGAAACCCGCGAACGCTACCTGCGCTTCCTCAAGGAATACCTGGCGCCGCGCTACATCGAGTTCATCGGCAAGGAAATCCAGACCGCCTACCTGGAGTCCTACAGCGAGTACGGGCAAAACATCTTCGACCGCTACGTGCTGTACGCGGACTTCTGGATTCAGGACCAGGAATACCGCGACCCGGAAACCGGCGAGATCCTCAACCGCGTCGCCCTGAACGAAGAACTGGAGAAAATCGAAAAACCGGCAGGCATCAGCAATCCGAAGGATTTCCGCAACGAAATCGTCAACTTCGTCTTGCGTGCCCGGGCCAACAACAACGGCAAGAACCCGACCTGGCTCAGCTACGAGAAGCTGCGGGTGGTCATCGAGAAAAAAATGTTCTCGAACACCGAGGACTTGCTGCCGGTCATCAGCTTCAACGCCAAGGCCAGCAAAGAGGACCAACAAAAGCACAACGACTTCGTCACACGGATGGTCGAGCGCGGCTATACCGACAAACAGGTACGACTGCTCTCCGAGTGGTACCTGCGGGTCAGAAAATCACAATAACCCGCTGCCGGTCAGACCGGTTGTCGTTAGCCAGAGGCCTGTCTACGCATTTTCTGTTACACAGGCCTCTGGAAGGTGTTCGAAAGTCGGTAGCGAGGTACAGGCAGCACCCTGAGCGCTTGGGGGAGCGTGAAACGTCCCTTGGCCTGAGTCCATGCTGCGTCACCGCTCGCCCCTTTCAGGACAGCTTCTAAGGAGCAGTCATGAGCTATGTGATCGACCGACGTCTCAATGGCAAGAACAAGAGCACGGTAAACCGTCAGCGGTTTCTGCGGCGTTATCGTGATCACATCAAAAAGGCCGTCGAAGAGGCGGTGAGTCGGCGTTCCATCACTGATATGGAACACGGCGAGCAGATCAGCATTCCCGGTCGCGATATCGACGAACCGGTGCTTCATCATGGTCGTGGTGGCAAACAGACCATGGTGCATCCGGGCAACAAGGAATTCACCAGCGGCGAGCATATTGCCCGTCCACCAGGCGGTGGCGGCGGCAAAGGCCCGGGCAAGGCCGGCAACTCCGGCGAAGGCATGGATGAGTTCGTGTTCCAGATTACCCAGGAAGAATTCCTCGAATTCATGTTCGAGGACCTGGAACTGCCCAACCTGGTCAAGCGCAACCTGACCGGTACCGACACCTTCAAGACCGTGCGAGCCGGCATCAGCAACGAAGGCAACCCGTCACGAATCAACATCATCCGCACCCTGCGCTCAGCCCATGCCAGGCGTATCGCCCTGTCCGGCAGCAGCCGGGCAAAACTGCGCGACGCCAAGGAAGAACTGGCGCGACTGAAGCTGGAAGAACCCGACAACTTCGGCGATATCCAGGAAATAGAGGCAGAAATCGAGCGCCTGAGTGCGCGCATTCACCGCGTACCGTTCCTGGACACCTTCGACCTCAAGTACAACCTGCTGATCAAGCAACCCAACCCCAGCTCCAAGGCGGTGATGTTTTGCCTGATGGACGTTTCCGGCTCCATGACCCAGGCGACCAAGGACATCGCCAAGCGCTTCTTCATCCTCCTGTACCTGTTCCTGAAGCGTAACTACGACAAGATCGACGTAGTGTTCATCCGCCACCACACCAGTGCCCGGGAAGTGGACGAAGAGGAGTTTTTCTACTCCAGGGAAACCGGCGGCACCATCGTATCCAGCGCCTTGAAACTGATGCAGGAGATCATGGCCGAGCGGTATCCAAGCAACGACTGGAACATCTACGCCGCCCAGGCCTCCGACGGCGACAACTGGAACGATGACTCACCGATCTGCCGCGACATCCTGATCAACCAGATCATGCCATTTGTGCAGTACTACACTTATGTGGAGATCACCCCACGCGAACACCAGGCCCTGTGGTACGAATACGAGCGTATCGCCGAAGCCTTTTCCGACACGTTTGCCCAGCAACAGCTGGTTTCGGCCGGGGATATCTATCCGGTCTTCCGTGAACTCTTCCAGCGCAGGTTAGTGACATGACCGCCAAAGAGCAGAAGCGCCAACCCATCTCCACCGGCTCTGAATGGACATTCGAGCTGATCCAGGCCTACGACCGCGAAATCAGCCGTATTGCGGCCCGCTATGCGCTGGACACCTATCCCAACCAGATCGAGGTGATCACCGCCGAACAAATGATGGACGCCTACGCCTCCGTCGGCATGCCCCTGGGCTACCACCACTGGTCCTATGGCAAACATTTCCTCAGCACCGAAAAATCCTACAGCCGTGGCCAGATGGGGCTGGCCTACGAAATCGTGATCAACTCGGACCCCTGCATCGCCTACCTGATGGAAGAAAACACCATCTGCATGCAGGCATTGGTGGTGGCCCACGCCTGCTACGGCCACAACAGCTTTTTCAAGGGCAACTACCTGTTCCGCACCTGGACCGATGCCAGCTCGATCATCGATTACCTGGTGTTTGCCAAGCAGTACATCATGCAATGCGAGGAGCGCCATGGTATCGACGCCGTCGAGGACCTGCTGGACTCCTGCCACGCCCTGATGAACTACGGCGTCGATCGCTACAAACGCCCCTACCCGATCTCGGCGGAGGAAGAACGGCGCCGCCAGAAGGATCGTGAAGAACACCTGCAAAAGCAGATCAACGACCTGTGGCGCACCATCCCCAAGGGCGCCGACAAGTACAGCGAGAAAGACAATGCGCGTTTTCCCGCCGAACCTCAGGAGAACATCCTGTATTTCATCGAGAAACACGCGCCGCTGCTGGAGCCCTGGCAGCGGGAAATCGTGCGCATCGTGCGCAAGATCGCCCAGTACTTCTACCCACAACGCCAGACCCAGGTGATGAACGAAGGTTGGGCGACGTTCTGGCACTACACCTTGATAAACGACCTGTATGACGAGGGCCTGGTCACCGACGGTTTCATGATGGAGTTCCTCACCTCCCACACCAGCGTGGTTTACCAGCCGGGGTTCGACAGCCCGTACTACAGCGGGATCAACCCCTACACCCTGGGATTTGCCATGTACCGCGACATCCGGCGCATGTGCGAAGAACCCACCGAGGAGGATTACCGCTGGTTTCCGGACATCGCCGGGACCGACTGGCTGTCGAGCATCAAGTTCGCCATGAGCAGCTTCAAGGACGAGAGTTTTATCCTGCAGTACCTGTCGCCCAAGGTGATCCGCGACCTGAAACTGTTCAGCATCCTCGATGACGACCAGAAGGACGACCTGCTGGTGCCCGCCATCCATGACGAAGACGGTTACCGGACCATCCGGGAAACCCTGGCCGCCCAGTACAACCTGGGCAACCGTGAACCCAACGTGCAGATCTACAGCATCGACCGCCGCGGCGACCGCTCGCTGACCCTGCGCCATCAACAACACGATCGCAAACCCCTGGGAGAATCCACCGAGGAAGTGCTCAAACACCTGCACCGCTTGTGGGGCTTCGATATTCACCTGGAAACCCTGCAAGGCGATCAGGTCATGAAAACCCACCACGTCCCGCCCAGATCGGAGCACAGCGAGGGCGACTACGGCCGGCTCGACCTGGCCGTCATTCATCTTTGAAACCAACCTGGCCTCCGTTGGCTCGATGCAAGGGTTATCCTGTCGAGCTAACGGAGGTTTTTTATGCAGATTTATAAAGTCGGCGGCGCCGTGCGGGATCGCCTGCTCGGCAAACCTGTAACCGATATCGACTGGGTCGTGGTGGGTGCCAGTACCGAAGAAATGCTCGCCAAGGGCTTTCGCCCAGTCGGCGCTGATTTCCCGGTGTTCCTGCACCCCAGGACGGGGGAGGAATATGCCCTCGCCCGTACCGAACGCAAGAGTGGGCGCGGGTACGGTGGGTTCACGTTTCACGCCAGCCCCGAAGTGACCCTGGAAGAAGACCTGATTCGCCGGGACCTGACGATCAATGCCATGGCCGAAGACGATCACGGCCAATTGACCGACCCCTACCACGGTCAACGCGACCTCCAGGCCCGCGTACTGCGCCACGTTTCCCCCGCGTTCGCCGAAGATCCCCTACGAGTCCTGCGGGTTGCACGTTTCGCCGCCCGTTATGCCGGACTCGGTTTCACCGTAGCCCCAGAGACTCTGGAGCTGATGCGCCAACTGAGCGAATCCGGCGAATTGCAGGCATTGACCGCTGAACGCAGCTGGAAGGAAATTTCCCGCGCCCTGATGGAAGAGCAGCCCCAGGTGTTCATCCAGGTGCTACGCGACTGCGGCGCACTGAAGGTTTTGCTGCCGGAGATTGACGCACTGTTCGGCGTACCCCAACCCGAAGTCCATCACCCGGAAATCGACAGCGGCGTGCATACCTTGAGCGTCCTGCAGCAGGCCGCCCAACACCAACAACCGCTGACCGTGCGCTGGGCCTGCTTGCTGCACGATCTGGGTAAAGGCCTGACCCCACAAGACGAGTGGCCCCGACACATCGCCCATGAACACAAGGGGCTGAAGCTGATCAAAGCGGTCAACACCCGCTTCAAGGCTCCGCGTGACTGCCAGGAACTGGCAATGCTGGTGGGCGAGTACCACACCCACGGCCACCGCGCACTGGAGCTGAAGCCCTCGACCTTGCTCGAGTTGCTGCAAAGCTTTGACGTCTATCGGCGCCCGCAGCGCTTCGAAGAATTCATCGTCGCCTGCGAGATGGACGCTCGCGGGCGCAAGGGCCTGGAGCAAAGAAGTTATCCACAGGCGAACTACTTGCGTGGCGCAGCGACCGCCGCTCGCAACGTGGCGGTGCAACCATTGCTGGAACAGGGATTCAAGGGCCCGGAGCTGGGCGAAGCGCTCAAGCGCGAACGGCTCAAGGCGCTGAAAGCCTACAAAGAGGCGGCATCTGCCTGAAAAACATCGCGGGCAAGCGCGCTCCCACAACGGGCTACATCACACCTGTGGGAGTGGGCTCGCCCGCGATGGGGCCAACTGATCAGAGCAAGTTCAAAGGCGTCAGCGACTCACCGCGCCATTCGAAGGCCACCGGCGCCAGCACCTGATCAATCTGCGCTTCAGCCCACAGCGTCGCGAAGCTTTTTCCCGCCCCCGGATGCACCCGATCCGGGGCAATCAGCGACAACGGCCACAACACAAAGGCATTCTTCAGAATTTCGGCACGCGGCAGAATCAAACCGTCAAAGTTGCCCACCAGATCGCCGTACAACAACACGTCGATGTCCAGCGGCAAACCCTTGCGATCCGGCGCGTAACGGCCGTTGTCGGCCTCGATGAATTTCAAGCGGCGATCCAGTTCGATCAACGGCAGATCGGTAAACGCCGACACCACAAAGTTGAAAAACGGCCCGCTCTTGATCCCCACCGGCTGGCTTTCGAACACCGCCGAGCAGCGCATATCCACCAGAAACCCACTCAGCGCTTCCAGCCCCGCCAACAAATGGGTTTCACGCTCGACATTGCTGCCCAGCCCAAGAAAAACCTGAGTTAGCGACATCCGCGCTCGATCTCCACGCCCACGCCGGTAGCCGCCGGAACGGCCCCTGGCTTGGTCAGCTTGAGACGCATCCAGGTAATCTTGAATTCGCTCATCAACACTTCGGCCAGGCGCTCGGCAAAGGTCTCCACCAACTGGAACTGGGCCTGTTCGGCAAATGCCTGGATACGCGTCGAAACACTGGCGTAATCGAGCGCCAGGGTCAGGTCATCACCGGCTGCTGCCGGGCGATTGTCCCAGGCAAAGCTCAGATCAAGACGCAGGCACTGACGGATGCCGCGCTCCCAGTCGTAGGCACCGATTACCGTGTCGACTTCCAGGCCCTCGATAAACACTCTGTCCAAGCACTTTTCTCCGCAGCACGACAAGGGCGCAATGCGCCGTTAGAATCAGGGCGTCCTCGCCCGGAATAGTTAGCATGTTTTGGTCACTGGCGATTTTCGCCTACCTGCTTGGCTCGCTGTCCTTCGCCATTTTGCTCAGCCGCCTGACCGGTAACCCCGATCCGCGAATGAGTGGCTCGGGTAATGCCGGCGCCACCAACATGTTACGCCTGGCGGGAAAAAAACTCGCGGTCCTGACGTTGCTGGGCGACCTGTGCAAAGGCCTGCTGCCGGTTTTACTGGCGGCCATCGCCGGACTGTCGATCCAACAACAGGCTTGGGTCGGCATCTGCGCCGTCATCGGCCACCTGTTCCCGCTGTACTTCCGCTTTCGCGGCGGCAAAGGCGTGGCTACCGCCGCCGGCATGCTGCTGGGGCTCTACCCTCCTGCCGCACTCCTGGCCATTGGTGGCTGGCTGCTGACCTTCTACCTGACCCGCACCAGCTCGCTGGCGGCGTTGATTGCCACACCCCTGACCCTGCCATTGCTGGCCTGGCAGGAGCCGGCAGCGCTGCTGCCGATGAGCGTCCTGACGATCCTGATCGTCTGGCGCCACCGCGGCAATCTACGCGACCTGTTTGCCGGGCGCGAACGGCATTTTTAACCCCGCCCCCTGAGCCACATTCACGAACCCCGGCTTACAACGCAGACAATTGCTCCATCGGCCAACGTGCCTGCACGCTGATCGCCAGGCTTTCGTGCTGCCCGGCCTGCAGACGCTGACAGCCGGCAAAAGCGATCATCGCGCCGTTATCGGTGCAGAACTCCGGGCGGGCGTAGTAAACGTCGCCCTTCATGTCACCCAGCATTTTCTCCAGGGAAACCCGCAAAGCCTTGTTTGCACTGACGCCGCCAGCGATCACCAGACGCTTGAGACCCGCCTGTTTCAAGGCGCGCTTGCACTTGACGGTCAAAGTCTCCACCACCGCCTGCTGGAAGGCCAGCGCGATGTCGCTACGAGTCTGCTCGCTGTCGTCCCCAGCACTGACGCACTGCTGCCAGGTGTTCAGAGCAAAGGTTTTCAGGCCACTGAAGCTGAACGCCAGGCCCGGTCGGTCACACATCGGCCGCGGGAAGGTGAACCGCCCCGGCACACCCTGCTCTGCCAGACGAGCGATTTCCGGACCGCCGGGGTAATTGAGCCCCATCATCTTCGCCGTCTTGTCGAATGCTTCACCCGCGGCATCGTCGAGGGTCTCGCCCAACAACTCGTATTGACCGATCGCATCGACCCGAACCAGCTGCGTATGCCCACCGGAGACCAACAAAGCGACGAACGGAAATTCAGGTGGTTGTGGCTCCAGCATCGGTGCCAGCAAATGCCCTTCCATGTGGTGCACGCCGAGGGCCGGAATGCCCCAGGCAAACGCCAGCGCCTGGGCGCAGGAAGCGCCCACCAGCAGAGCACCCACCAGGCCAGGACCCGCGGTGTAGGCGATCGCGTCGATCTCGGTCGGCACGCAGTCCGCCTCGGCCAAGACCTGACGGATCAAGGGCAGCATGCGCTTGACGTGATCCCGTGAAGCCAGCTCCGGCACCACGCCACCATAGGCGCGGTGCAGGTCGATCTGGCTGAACAGTGCATCGGCCAGCAGGCCTTTTTCACTGTCGTAGAGTGCGACGCCGGTTTCGTCGCAGGACGTTTCTAATCCCAGTACTAGCATGGGTTTGCGCCTTGTTTAGGCTAAATTCGAAGGCGCGCATAATAGTCGCCATGGGATGCCCCGACCAGCGGTTTTCGATCAGAGGCTTTGCATTCCGAGCGATGAGGGGTTAACATCCGCAACCCTTAAAAACCGACGTCTTCAAGTGCTCTTTTGCCGCGAGGATGTTGACCCCGGTAATGAATGAAGGTAGCTCTGGATGCCAGCCGTCAAAGTAAAAGAGAACGAACCCTTCGACGTAGCTCTGCGTCGTTTCAAGCGCTCCTGCGAAAAAGCCGGTGTACTGGCTGAAGTTCGTAGCCGCGAATTTTACGAGAAGCCAACTTCTGAGCGTAAGCGCAAAGCAGCAGCCGCTGTTAAGCGTCACGCCAAGAAAGTTCAGCGCGAACAGCGCCGCGCCGTTCGTCTGTACTAATACACAGACGATCGTAGCAAGCTTCTGCCAAGCCCGGCCCTCAGCCGGGCTTATGGCATTTGCGGATATCGCTTGATGCTTCACTGTCAAAGCCGCAGACGCGACCGAGACAAACTGCTTCACACGTCAGACCTGGCTCTTTTGCCAGCAGTGCACGTCTCTTCTGACGAGCCTTCCAAGGCTACTGACGAGCACACCCTACTGATTCCTCTCAACGACGATCAGCCCAAGGCGCCTTCTTGCGTGCCTGCTTTTGAGCTATCCGAGGCCTTTCACCAGGCACTGCGGGACTCAGCACAGTACTTTCCAACAGTCGAACCCTATTGGGACTAACCTCAGTGGATTTTCGGCGGATACACTCCCCTACCGCGAATACGCAGACGATACCTGGTCGAGCCGCACATTTGCCGCGCCTCAAAATCATGACCGGTATCCACTCACCCCTCGCGTGGGCCAGATACTCACAAGCAGTGATGACGAGAACGCCATGGCCGGGCTAATTCCCCAGAGCTTTATTGACGACCTTCTGAACCGCACCGACATCGTCGATGTGGTCAGCTCGCGGCTGCAACTGAAAAAAGCCGGCAAGAACTACACCGCCTGCTGCCCGTTCCACAAAGAAAAGACCCCCTCCTTCAGCGTCAGCCCGGACAAACAGTTCTACTACTGCTTTGGCTGCGGCGCAGGAGGCAATGCCCTCGGCTTCCTCATGGACCACGACAACCTGGACTTCCCCCAGGCCGTCGAGGACCTGGCCAAAGCCGCCGGCATGGAAATCCCCCGCGAAGAAAGTGGCCGCCCGCACAAACCCCGGCAACCCACCGATTCGCCGCTGTACCCACTCCTGAGCGCCGCGGCCGACTTTTACCGCCAGGCCCTGAAAAGCCATCCGGCGCGCAAGGCCGCGGTCGACTACCTCAAGGGCCGCGGCCTGACCGGCGAGATCGCCCGGGACTTTGGCCTGGGCTTTGCGCCCCCTGGCTGGGACAACCTGTTCAAGCACTTGAGCAGCGACACCCTGCAGCAGAAAGCCATGATCGATGCCGGCCTGCTGATCGAGAACGCCGAGAGCGGCAAGCGCTACGACCGCTTCCGCGATCGCGTGATGTTCCCGATCCGCGACAGCCGCGGGCGCATCATCGCCTTTGGCGGTCGGGTCCTGGGTGACGACAAACCGAAATACCTGAACTCACCGGAAACCCCGGTCTTTCATAAAGGCCAGGAGCTCTACGGCCTGTATGAAGCGCGGAAAAACAACCGCAACCTCGACGAAATCATCGTCGTCGAGGGCTACATGGACGTTATCGCCCTCGCCCAGCAAGGCCTGCGCAACGCTGTCGCCACCCTCGGCACCGCCACCAGCGAAGAACACCTCAAGCGCCTGTTCCGGGTAGTGCCCAGCGTGCTGTTCTGCTTCGACGGCGACCAGGCTGGGCGCAATGCCGCGTGGCGCGCCCTGGAGTCGACGCTGTCGAGCCTGCAGGACGGACGACGCGCGCGCTTTCTGTTCCTGCCGGAAGGCGAAGACCCGGATACCCTGGTCCGCTCCGAAGGCACCGACGCCTTTCGCGCCCGCATCAACCAACATGCCCAGCCCCTGGCCGACTATTTCTTCCAGCAGTTGATCGAAGAGTCCGACCCGCGCTCGCTCGAGGGCAAGGCCCACATGGCCACCCTCGCCGCGCCGCTGATCGACAAGGTGCCCGGGGCCAATCTGCGCACCCTGATGCGTCAGCGCCTGAGCGAGATCACGGGCCTCAACAGCGAAGCGGTCAGCCAACTGGTGCAAAGCGCACCACAGGAGGCGCCGCCAGCCTACGACCCAGGCATCGATTACGACGCCATGCCGGATTATTCCGACTACCATCAACCGCAGGAAGCCTACGCGCCCCAGCAGGAATGGACACCGAAAAAGTCTGGCGGCGGCAAGAAATGGGAAGACAAACCCTGGGACAAAAAAGGCAAGCGTGGCGCTGATCGCGATCAGCCACGTGCCCCGCGCGTGCCGGCCGCCGTCGAACCACCAACACTGGCCGCTTTACGCACGCTACTGCACCACCCGCAACTGGCGGAAAAAGTCGAGGACGCCGGGCACTTCGCGGCCGAGGACCACTCCAACACACAATTGCTGGTGGCACTGCTCGAAGCGGTACAGAAGAATCCCAAGCTAAACTCATTTCAGTTGATTGCGCGCTGGCACGGGACCGAACAAGGTCGCCTGCTCAAGGCATTGGCCGAAAAGGAATGGTTGATTGATGGCGACAACCTTGAACAACAGTTTTTCGACACCATAACTAGCTTGTCAGCCCGCCAACGCGAGCGAAACCTGGAACAACTGCTCAGGAAAGCACGTCAAAGTGAGCTGAGTAGCGATGAGAAAAACCAACTGCGCGACCTTCTAAGTCGCAATGTTTCCGCATCAAGCCCGACCTCAACTGGCGCGTGAGGTCATAGCTCAGGTATAATCCTCGGCTTGTTTTTTGCCCGCCAAGACCTTCAGTGGATAGGGTGTTATGTCCGGAAAAGCGCAACAGCAGTCTCGTATCAAAGAGTTGATCCTTCTGGGTCGTGAGCAGGGCTACCTGACTTACGCAGAGGTCAACGACCACCTGCCTGAGGATATTTCAGATCCAGAGCAGGTGGAAGACATCATCCGCATGATCAACGACATGGGGATCAACGTATTCGAGGTTGCGCCAGATAAGGATGCCCTTATGCTGGCCGACGCCGACACCGACGAGGCGGCCGCTGAAGAAGCGGCCGCAGCGTTGGCAGCCGTCGAGACCGACATTGGTCGCACTACCGACCCAGTGCGCATGTACATGCGTGAAATGGGTACCGTAGAGCTCCTCACACGTGAAGGCGAAATTGAAATCGCCAAGCGTATTGAAGAGGGCATCCGTGAAGTGATGGGCGCGATTGCGCACTTCCCTGGCACGGTTGATCACATTCTCTCCGAATACACTCGCGTCACCACCGAAGGTGGTCGCCTGTCTGACGTCCTGAGCGGTTACATCGACCCGGACGACGGCATTGCGCCGCCTGCCGCAGAAGTGCCGCCGCCTGTCGACCCGAAAGCCGCTCCCGCTGCCGACGATGCCGAAGACGACGACGCTGAAGCCAGTGACGACGAAGAAGAAGCCGAAAGCGGTCCGGATCCGGTCATCGCAGCCCAGCGTTTTGGCGCTGTGGCCGACCAGATGGAAATCACCCGCAAGGCCCTGAAAAAGCACGGTCGCGACCACAAGCAAGCCATTGCCGAAATGGTTGCGCTGGCCGAGCTGTTCATGCCGATCAAGCTGGTGCCCAAGCAATTCGAAGGCCTGGTCGAGCGTGTTCGCAGCGCCCTGGATCGTCTGCGTCAGCAAGAGCGCGCGATCATGCAACTGTGCGTACGTGATGCACGTATGCCGCGTGCCGACTTCCTGCGCCAGTTCCCGGGCAACGAAGTCGACGAAAGCTGGACCGAAGCACTGGCCAAAGGCAAAAGCAAATACGCTGAAGCCATCGGTCGCCTGCAACCGGACATCATTCGTTGCCAGCAAAAGCTGACCGCACTGCAAACCGAAACCGGTTTGACGATCGCCGAGATCAAGGACATCAACCGTCGCATGTCGATCGGTGAGGCCAAGGCCCGCCGCGCGAAGAAAGAGATGGTCGAAGCGAACTTGCGTCTGGTGATCTCCATCGCCAAGAAGTACACCAACCGTGGCCTGCAATTCCTCGACCTGATCCAGGAAGGCAACATCGGCTTGATGAAAGCGGTGGACAAGTTCGAATACCGTCGTGGCTACAAATTCTCGACTTATGCCACCTGGTGGATCCGTCAGGCGATCACTCGCTCGATCGCCGACCAGGCCCGCACCATCCGTATTCCGGTGCACATGATCGAGACGATCAACAAGCTCAACCGTATTTCCCGGCAGATGCTGCAGGAAATGGGTCGCGAACCGACCCCGGAAGAGCTGGGCGAACGCATGGAAATGCCTGAGGACAAGATCCGCAAGGTATTGAAGATCGCTAAAGAGCCGATCTCCATGGAAACCCCGATCGGTGATGACGAAGACTCCCATCTGGGCGACTTCATCGAAGACTCGACCATGCAGTCGCCAATCGATGTCGCTACCGTTGAGAGCCTTAAAGAAGCGACGCGCGAAGTACTCTCCGGCCTCACTGCCCGTGAAGCCAAGGTCCTGCGCATGCGCTTCGGCATCGACATGAATACCGACCACACCCTCGAGGAAGTTGGTAAGCAGTTCGACGTTACCCGTGAACGGATTCGTCAGATCGAAGCCAAGGCGCTGCGCAAGCTGCGCCACCCGACGAGAAGCGAGCATCTGCGCTCCTTCCTCGACGAGTGATCACAAAACCCCCGGCCCTGCCGGGGGTTTTGCTTTATGCAGATTTAATCCTCGCAGCATCGCTATCGCCCCCCTAGCCCGTCTACACTCGAAACATTCCCCCGAGCCATAACGAGACCGTTATGCCCAGACTCCCGGCCGCGCTGCTACTGTCGCTGATGACCTGGACCGCAACGGCTGGCGCTCTGACTCTTAGTGACGAAGAACGTGGCTGGCTGGCGGCTCATCCAGAGTTACGCCTGGGCGTGGACGCCTCGTGGCCGCCCTTCGAGTTTCGTGACGAGCAAGGCCGCTACCAGGGCCTGGCGGCGGACTACATCAACGTCGTGCGCGATCGCCTGGCCGTCAAGGTTACGCCCGTGGAGCCGGTCAGTTGGACCGAGGTGCTGGACCAGGTCAAACACGGCAAGCTCGACCTGCTGCCCGGCATCATGTCCACCGCCGAGCGCCAGAACTACCTGGCCTTCACCCGGCCCTACCTGGATTTCCCCATCGTTATCCTGGCCCATGTGGGCGGCGCCCAGCCCCGCAATATTGAAGACCTCTACGGCCTGAAAATCGCCGTGGTGGAAAACTACGCCCCGCACGAATTGCTGCGCACTCAACACCCCGACCTCAACCTGGTGCCCTTGCCCAACGTCAGCTCGGCGCTGCAGGCCCTGGCCACCGACCAGGTCGACGCGGTCGTCGGCGACCTCGCGTCCAGTGTCTGGAGCCTGCGCCAACTCAAGCTCGAAGGGCTCTACGTCAGCGGCGAAACCCCCTATCGCTACCAACTGGCGATGGCCGTGCCACGGGATAACAAACTGCTGGTAAGCATCCTCGACAAAGTGCTGGCCGACATGAGCCCCGGGGAAATCAGCGCCATCCAGGAGCACTGGGTCGGCAACGTGCTCGATCACCGCGGCTTCTGGTCCGACCTGTTGATCTACGGCCTGCCCAGCGTCGGTTTGCTGATCGCCATACTCGCCGCGGTGATCCGCATCAATCGCCGCCTGAGCTCAGAGATTTCCCGCCGGGTCGCCCTGGAGCAGGAACTGCGCAGCAGCGAATACCACTACCGCGGCCTGGTGGAGAGCCTGTCCGCCATCGCCTGGGAAGCGCGCATCAGTGACTTCACCTACAGCTACGTGTCGCCCCACGCCGAAGAACTGCTCGGCTATCCCCTGTCCCACTGGCTGATACCCGGCTTCTGGCGCAACATCATTCATCCCGCCGACCTGACACGGGCCCAGAGCTTCTGCGATCACGAAGTACTGGCCGGACGCGATCACAGCCTCGACTACCGGGTGATCACGGCCGACGGGCGCTGCCTGTGGGTACGCGACATCGTCAGCCTGATTGAACACGGCCACGAGCCAATCATGCGCGGCCTGATGATCGACATCAGCGAAGCCAAGCGCACCGAAGAAGCCCTGCGCCTCTCCGAGCAGAAGTTTGCCTCGGTGTTCCAGCAGTGCCCGGACATCCTGGTGATTGCGCGCCTGTCGGACGGCTGCCTACTGGAGGTCAACGAGGCCTTCGAAGAACAGATCGGCCTGAGCGCCGCACAAGTGGTGGGACAAACCGCCACTGATCTGAATATCTGGGGCATTGCCGGCGTCGGCCCGGGCCTGTTGCAGCGCTTGCAGGCCGGCAGCATTCGCAACCTGGAGATGCCCTTTCGCCGCAGCAATGGCCAGGTGTTCACCGGCCTGATCTCCGCCGAGCCCTTCGAACTCGACACCACGCCAGCGCTGGTGGTGGTGGTCCGGGACATCAGCCGGCTCAAGGAAACCCAACAGCAACTGCAAACCTCCGAGGAAAAGTTCGCCAAGGCCTTCCATGCCTCGCCTGATGGCCTGCTGCTCTCACGGGTCAGCGACGGTCTGCTGATCGAGGTCAACGAAGGGTTCAGCCGCATCACCGGCTTCAATAGCGCCATGTCCCTGGATCGCTCGACCCTCGACCTGGGCATCTGGGTCAACCTCAATGAACGCCGCAAAATGCTCGACCTGCTCAAGCGCGACGGCTTCGTGCGTGACTTCACCTGCCACATCCGGCGTAACGACGGGCAGATCCGCCTGTGCGAAATGTCCAGCCGACCGCTACCGATCGGCGACGAAGAATGCATGCTGACCATCGCCCGGGACATCACCGAGCGGCACCTGATGCAGGAAAAACTGCAACAGGCCGCCACCGTGTTCGAGAGCACCGCCGAAGGCGTGTTGATCACCGACACCCAGCAGCACATCAGCGCCGTCAACCGGGCCTTCAGCGAGATCACCGGCTACAGTGAAACCGAGGCCCTGGGCCACACCCCTCGACTCCTGGCCTCGGGCCTGCACGACAGCGCCTTCTACGCGGCCATGTGGCATCAATTGACCGCCGAGGGCCACTGGCAGGGCGAGATCTCCAACCGGCGCAAGAATGGCGAGCTGTACCCCAAGCTGGCTGACTATCAGCGCGGTGCGCAACAAGGACCGCTTCATCACCCACTTCGTCGCGGTGTTTGCCGATATTTCGAGCCTCAAGCACGCCCAGGCCAAGCTCGACTATCAGGCCCACCACGACCCGCTGACCGGCCTGCCGAACCGCACACTGTTCGAAAGCCGCCTGCTGACCGCCCTCAACGGCCAGCGTGAACAGGGTGGCCTGGGAGCCGTGCTGTTTCTCGACCTCGACCGCTTCAAACACATCAACGACAGCCTCGGCCACCCGGTCGGCGACCTGCTGCTCAGGGGCATCGCCGTGCGCCTCAAGGAGCAACTGCGCGACATCGACACCGTGGCCCGCCTGGGGGGCGACGAGTTCATCATCCTGCTGCCGGGCCTGCAGCAAGCCAGCGATGCCGACCACATCGCCAACAAACTGCTGAACTGCTTTGGCGCGCCGTTCCAGGCCGGCGAACATGAGTTCTTCATCAGCGCCAGCATCGGCACCAGCCTCTATCCCAAGGACGGTAGCGACGTCGCCACCCTGGTCAAGAACGCCGATGCGGCCATGTACCGCTCCAAGGCCAAAGGGCGCAACCGCGTCGAAAGCTACACCCGCGACCTCACCGCCCAGGCCAGCGAGCGCATAGCCCTGGAACATGAACTGCGCCGCGCCATCGAACGCAACGAATTGTCCCTGTACTACCAACCGAAAATCAGCCTCAACCATCCACGCCTGGTCGGCGCCGAAGCACTGATCCGCTGGCACCACCCGACCTTCGGCGATGTACCGCCCGAGCACTTCATCTCCCTGGCCGAAGAAAACGGCATGATCCTGCAGATCGGCGACTGGGTACTGGAACAGGCCTGCCTGCAGATGCACGAGTGGAGCAAACGCTACGAGGACTTCGGCTCACTCTCGGTCAATCTCGCCGGCGCGCAACTGCGCCAGCCCAACCTCTTGGGGCGCATCGAACAACTGCTCAAGGACAACCGCCTCAAACCCGGCCTGCTGCAACTGGAAATCACCGAAAACTTCATCATGAGCCAGGCCGAAGAAGCCCTGGAAGTCCTGCACCAGCTCAAACGCCTGGGAGTGCAACTGGCCATCGACGACTTCGGCACCGGCTACTCCTCCCTCAGCTACCTCAAGCGCCTGCCCCTGGACTACCTGAAAATCGACCAGTCCTTCGTCCGCGGCCTGCCCGACGACCCCCACGACGTGGCCATCGTCCGCGCAATCATCGCCCTTGGCCGCAGCATGCAGTTCACCATCATCGCCGAAGGCGTCGAGACCCAGGCCCAACAGCAATTCCTCGCCGGCGAAGGCTGCGAACAGATCCAGGGCTACATAGTCAGCCTGCCACTGCCCGCCGACGAATTCGCCGCCACCTTCCTTCGTATCGCAGTTTCGGACTTTTCGGATAGCACAGCCGAGAAACCATCGCTATAATCCGCGACCTACTGAGGGCCTATAGCTCAGTTGGTTAGAGCAGAGGACTCATAATCCTTTGGTCCACGGTTCAAGTCCGTGTGGGCCCACCATACTCAAAGCCGCGCATTGCGCGGCTTTCGTGTTTCTGATGGGTCGAAACTGGACATTTCACAAACGAAAAAGTCCACAAAACGTCCACACCAGAACAGTTATCGAATCAAGCGGTGGGTGTACTTCCGTGAGATCCAACCTTCCACACCGTCTTCACCAACCACGGAAACATGCAGCCAATCACGGTTTCCGCTGTCCAGAACTTCAAGCACCGACCGGTCTGGAATACTAACCGAGATGATCCTGTGCTTCATTCCTGGGCCCTCGCGTAACCGAACATCATCGCCGTTCACTAGACGATAGCCCTGCAGCAATTCCGCAGGCACATCCTTCTCGCACAGGAAATTCCGAACGGCTTTGCCTGCCTGGTTTGCCGTCAACATCGGTGCAATTTTTGGCCGAAAGAAGCACAGCTCCTGCCTAGCAGCGCTCTGAAACTCTATGTACTTACCCATAAAGCTGATGATCAGCATCAGCACTAAAGCCAGATACTGACTTTGATCCTTGGGTAGAGCGCCAGGGGATTCGCCACGATTAAGGCGTTCAATGATCTGCTGTTCAAGCTCCAAATGGTCACTGCTGACCACCCTTGCATCACAAGTCGCCTCGACCGATACGGTTGCAACACCGACCCCATCAATGAGCTGTCCGATATCTGACCCACGCCCTGACAGAAGGTATCCGGCAAAGCGACCTGCACGACAGCCCTTTCCAGCCTCGCAAGTTTCGCAAGCAAGGGCAGAAGAAACGCATGCTCACCGCGCTGGCCAAAAGAATGGGCGTCAGGCGCCTGGTCGGAAACGCCGCTGAAGTGGGCTGGGGCAACGCCAAAGGGCACACAGATTGGCAAGGTCGAGATCCACACCAGCCAACCCCTGTCCCAACACGAACTCGACAAGATGCTGGAGATGGCCGCCGGATGGAGCTAACCGCTGGAGCTGAATTCCAGCAGCGCTTAGAGACCGCGAGAACGCAACCGGCTGGTTAAGTGGAGTGCAATGTTGCAGTAGCTTGCGCTTCAGCCAAAGCCGACGGACCGGCCGGTAGTGGCCCTAGCTCAATGTCGGCCCCATGCGCGCGCATGGTGGCGACGACACGGGACAATTCATCCTCACTCAGCGTCAGCAGGGCCGCCATGTAGAAGTGCATGTGCATGCCCATCACGCGGTCCTCAGTGCGGCCCGTGTACTTGCGCCACTGCGACCCCTTCGCCAACCCGGCCAGACCCGCCATCTGAGGACTGGTGAACCCCAGTTCGATTTTCAGGCGCGCCAAATCTTCCGCTGTGGGCGGTCCGTGGTGCTGAATTCGTTTCATTGAAAGTCCGAAAGCCCCAACACAATGGGGCAAAACTGGAAAGGGTCGGTTACAGGTGCGAGATGTAGCTGTAAGCCATGAACACCACACCGGCACATATGGCACCTATTAGGAACGGCGCGAAGCCGTAGGTGGGCTTCTTGCTTAGGAGCTTGTCCAGGGCGGCGATCTCATCTGCCATCGGCTTGATCCGCGTCTTGTGGTTGTGGTTCATCGTTCATCCTCGTGAGGGGGGTGGCAGGCGCGCCTATCGCGGCCCTTTTGGAAAAACTCATGCGCAAAGAAAGCGCAGGCGAGGAACGCACTTTTCCCCCTCCCGCCGGCGGGCCCCGTGTCAAAAATTCGCGAAAAGATTTAGGGGATGAAAAGACCCGGCGAGCCCAAGCGGGCTGCGGGGTTAGGCAGTGGTTGGCGTTTTTCGTTTTGTGAAGCGCTTGGAAAGGAATTGGTACGCAGCTTCACATTCGACACTTGGAAGCGCTGATAGGAAAAAAGAGAGAGCCCCGGTTTAGAGCGGTAGAAAATCGGAAAACACGGGGTTTGTTGAACTTTCAAAATCTGCACAGCTCAATTTAGAGACGCTGTCCTTGCACCCCTGGCTCGCAGTCCCCGGCAGCTGTAGACCTTACAGAATGCGTATCTCAAGCAGCTTACCGGCGAATCTTTACGCTTCATTTTTTACAAAAAAAACCATCATTACAGATGCATCGCTTCATTCATCTAGGAAATGCTCGATAAAGTACATGTTCTCGCAAAGGATGCCCTAAAGGGATGGATGGATTTTCAAACGTGAATTCGTCACGTTGCATTCCAAGCCTCTTCATAACCCGCTCAGAGCGGTTGTTAGTTAGTGCTGTAAAAGAAACCACTTCGGTTAAGGCCAGCTTTTCGAATGCAAAGGAAAGCACCGCAGTTGCACCCTCTGTAGCCAAGCCTTTCCCCCAAGCTGTCTTTACTAGCCGCCAACCAATTTCCACGCAGGGAGAACATGGAAACTCAAGCGAAGGCACATGCAGGCCGATGAAGCCGACAAACGTTTCTGTAGTTTTTTCCTCCGCAGCCCAGAATCCCCAGCCTCTCATTTCAATGAGTTCACGGCAGCGTTTCGCCATTGAGTTACTTTGTTCAACGGTGAAAGTGGAAGGAAAATAACGCATGGTTTCTGCATCTGCGTTCATCATCGCAAAGACAGGCAAGTCAGAATCTCTCCATTGTCGGAGACGTAATCTATCAGTTTCAATTTCGTAAACATGCATATTCAATTTGCTCAAATAGGGTTCGATTCACAAGTCGGATGGAATGTACATCAGATTTTGGCCGATGCTACGCAGAGCAGAAGAGAGAAAAATTAGCAAAAATCAAGCAGTGGACGCTAGTCTCGGATTCTAAGCAGTCGCTTGGGTATCGCAGAATCCTCCTTTCTCGACAGCCCACTGGCCCAACACCTGAAAAATGTCCACACTTGATAGCAACATACGCAGCACATGTAGCTATATGTCTAATGAAATAAGGGAGTTGCTCTGTTACGCCCTGCTAAACAGGCCATTTTTCGGACTCATAATCCTTTGGTCCACGGTTCAAGTCCGTGTGGGCCCACCAAACAAAAAGCCGCGCATTGCGCGGCTTTTGTGTTTCTAGTCGACGCGCGCTGGCTCACCTCTAATCACGCTAACCAAAAGAACTCATAAACGGCGCAGCACACTGCCTGATTGCTGCAGCCACATCCGGCGCCTGCTCACAGAGTTCAGGGAAACGCGCCAGCACCTGCTCCAACGCTTGCAGTTGCTTGCGAATAACCTCTTCAGGCTCTGCGACATCACACATCAATGCGAAGTCCAGCAATCCCTGTCGCGAGGCGAACAACGATTTGTTGCCGATAAGATCAAGTGCCAATACATCGTTTGGAAGGTAGGCTGTGGTGTTAACGATATCGTAGGCCGGTGCTAGCCGCGCATCGCGCTGGGTAGGGTCGGAATAGAGCAGTCCGAAGTTCTTTAGATGTGCGTCGCCGTTACCCACTATGCAGCTCAACGTCACCATGGAAAACAGGTGGGCCAATGAGCCCTGTACGTGCTCAGGAGGGCAGTACAACCGGACAGCCTTGGCGATAGCCGAGTAACTCTTGCTGTACTTCTGTTCCGCGGCGAGCCCCATCAATGCAGCCATGTCCTCGAAACCGATCGGGTTGAGCTGCTCGTCGCGGTCAAAACGCCGCATGACGAACAGTTTGGCGTTATCGGAAAGGTAGAACTCCGGCACCATAATCCCGGCATCCCTGGCTACCGACATACAAAGGAATTCGTTAATCGCCAGTCCCGGAAACTCGTTGCGCCCGCTCTTGATAATGAGGTCTGACGTTTTCGAGGTGAATCGTTGAGGTGCGCATTCCTGATGTTCTGGTACTAGTACTTTGGGCTGCACTCCCGAAATCCCTGCACGCAGAATATAGCGATCGACCAGATCGGCAAAAATGTCCTCTGCACCGTCCCAAGCAAGGATCTCTTCCAGCTTTTCGCCAGGGAACTGCTGACGCAGCAAGAGCGCATCGACTTGCGCTGAACTCACCGCTATCCGCCCGATGGGCGAACTGCTGCCAGTTAGCGCCAATAACAACATGGGGTCGACATTCGCTACCTTGGCCAAGCGATTGCGCAACTGCTCCAGGACGTAACCTTCCGGCAGGTTCATCTGGAAGATCGGGTGGAGTTCACGGTGGCGGTATTCATCCAGGCGCACAGGCATTAGCAAACTGATCGCCGTCTGCGCCTTGGCATCTTCGTGATACCGAAACAAATAGTCCCCACCACTGCCCAGGATCTTCCCGCTACTACCTTCAGGTGTCGTAACCCGCAATACATTGCTCATCAGTCGAACACTCCCTGGATTTCATCAAGCGTCGGCATGGCGGCCGGAACTATAGCGAACTCACCATCCAGAGCCCCCAGGACTCGTGCATACGCGACCATGCCCACCGACAGATCACCCTTTTCGATGGCGATAACCTTTTGTCGAGTGATGCCCGCCAGGGCCGCCAGGCGGGCTTGGGTCAGCCCGCGATTCAGGCGGCGTTGGCGGAGTTGCTCGCCGAGACGAGCGGTGATAAGGGAATAATCCATGTTCTGTATACGCGACAATTTTGAATAAATGTAACGTATACCTAACCTTTGAATAAATCAAAGAGAGGCAGACCAACGCAACGCAGGAAGCTGCTCATCACCTCAATATTCCCCGTCATTCGCTCCCTGCAGCACCTTTTCCTCCTATTTGCGACCGCTTGCCCATTCGTGCGTTTAGGGGTTGGTCACATCACGTCGCATTTGCTAGATTCAACCCTTGCCTGCCTGGCGAGCCTGAGAGTTGTGGGTGTCATTCCGTGCTTGAAGCGGCCGCGAATGATCCTGTTTCAGGGCCAATAAAAAAAACATCAATACAGTCAATGGCATACCTAGCGGACATCGGACATGGAAGTAGTTCAGGCACACCCAGCAGTAGACTCGAAGTTGAGTCATGTGCGTGATTTCGAAGAGTGTCGCCACACCGAGAGCGGCGCGGTGTTTATTATTGCCTCGGGCAGTTCGGCCAAGGACTTTCCGATTGAAGAGTTCGCCCACGTCCCGATGATCACCATGAATGGCGCGATCTCGCTGTTCAGCAAGACGGCCATCCGGCCGCACTTCTATGTGTGCACCGACATGAGCTTTCCGCTCCAGCAACCCGAGTTTTTTGCCCACGCGATGAAAATCAGCCAGCGGGTGGCCTTGTGGGCAGAGTATGCGCGGCGCACGAATGTGCGCCCGGCAGGCACACTGTTCACGCTCAAACGTGCCCCGAAACAAACCTGGCTCGACTATTTCTTGCGGCGCAACAAGAACCTGGTGCAAAGCCGTGCGCTCATCGGGCAACGGACCAAGAGCATCGGCTTCAGCAAGAACCTCAGCGATGGCTTTTATGATGCCCGCACGGTGGCCTATCTGGCATTGCAGACTGGCCCACCACTTGGGCTTCAACAAAGTGTTCCTGGTGGGGGTCGATCTGAATCAGTCCACCGGGCGATTTTATGAAACCACAGGTTCAGTGCTCTCCCCTTGCGGGCTCGACAAGCACTACCACACGCGGATTCTTCCATCGCTGAAGTTGATGTCCAGCAAAGTCATGGGCGATGACTTCGCCGTGTATAACCTCTCCAGCAGCCCACGGATTCCCGACAAGCTCATTCCAAGAATCGATCTCCCGACCCTCAGAACACTGCTCAAGTGAGACGCTGACGGGCGCAGTCATCCCCCAGCGCCGCCATGGATGTGCTGTAACATGCACGCCCACTGACCTGTGCTGTTGGAGAAGCCCTTTTGCCTGACACTCGCCCCCTCGCGCTCGATGAAATCGACCGCCAATTGATCGCCGCCTTGCAGCTCAACGCCCGCGAAAGCGTGGCCATGCTCGCCCGGCAACTGGGCATTGCGCGCACCACGGTGACGTCGCGGCTGACGCGCCTGGAAAAGGCCAAGGTGATCACCGGCTACGGCGTGCGTCTTGGCCAGCGGGTGGTCGACGGGGGCTTGCAGGCCTATGTCGGCATCACCGTGCAACCGCGTTCCGGCAAGGAAGTGCTGCGCCGCCTGAGCAGCATGGCCCAGGTCCAGCAACTCTGTGCGGTCAGCGGGGAGTTCGATTACGTCGCCTGGCTGCGCACCGACTCGCCGGAGCAACTGGACCAATTGCTCGACCAGATCGGCAGCGTCGATGGGGTCGAAAAAACCACCACGTCGATCATCCTCAGCAGCAAGATCGACCGTGGCCAGCCAGTCTGACCACAATATTCGTCATATCGCATCACCACCCTGCAAAACGACGACACTTTGCGTCTTATTAACGTGCACTACGCTCCCTAGAATGGCGACAGTCTTTTCCTATACTCAGCACCTCGTGCGAGTCGCCAGCAAGGTCAGCCATGAACAACAACAATCGCCATCCTGCAGACGGTAAAAAACCGGTCACCATCTTCGGTCCCGACTTCCCTTTCGCCTTTGACGACTGGATCGAACACCCGGCCGGCCTGGGCAGCATCCCGGCGCACAACCACGGCGCGGAAGTGGCGATTGTCGGTGCCGGCATTGCCGGGCTGGTGGCGGCGTATGAGCTGATGAAGCTGGGCTTGAAACCGGTCGTCTACGAAGCCTCGAAAATGGGTGGGCGCCTGCGCTCCCAGGCCTTCGAGGGAGCCGAAGGGATCATCGCCGAACTGGGCGGTATGCGCTTCCCGGTGTCGTCCACCGCCTTCTATCACTACGTCGACAAGCTGGGTCTTGAGACCAAGCCCTTCCCCAACCCGCTGACCCCCGCCTCCGGCAGCACGGTCATCGACCTGGAAGGCCAGACCCACTACGCGCAGAAACTCGCCGACCTGCCCGCGCTGTTCCAGGAAGTCGCCGACGCCTGGGCCGATGCCCTGGAGGACGGTTCGCGCTTTGGCGAAATCCAGCAAGCGATCCGCGACCGCGACGTACCGCGCCTCAAGGAGCTGTGGAACACCCTGGTGCCACTGTGGGATGACCGCACCTTCTACGACTTCGTGGCCACCTCCAAAGCCTTCGCCAAGCTGTCGTTCCACCACCGTGAAGTGTTTGGCCAGGTGGGTTTCGGCACCGGTGGCTGGGACTCGGATTTCCCCAACTCGATGCTGGAAATCTTCCGCGTAGTGATGACCAACTGCGACGATCACCAGCACCTGGTGGTCGGTGGCGTGGAACAGGTACCCCTGGGGATCTGGCGCCATGTGCCGGAACGTTGTGCGCACTGGCCAGCAGGCACCAGCCTCAGCTCGCTGCACAACGGCGCGCCACGCACCGGGGTCAAGCGCATCGCCCGCGCCGCCGATGGGCGCTTCAGCGTCACCGACAACTGGGGTGATACCCGCGAATACGCGGCCGTGCTGACCACCTGCCAAAGCTGGTTACTGACCACCCAGATCGAGTGCGAAGAGTCGCTGTTCTCGCAAAAGATGTGGATGGCCCTGGACCGCACCCGCTACATGCAGTCGTCCAAGACCTTCGTCATGGTCGACCGGCCGTTCTGGAAAGACAAAGACCCGGAAACCGGTCGCGACCTGATGAGCATGACCCTCACCGATCGCCTGACCCGTGGTACCTACCTCTTCGACAACGGCGACGACAAGCCGGGGGTCATTTGCCTGTCGTACTCGTGGATGAGCGACGCGCTGAAAATGCTCCCGCAGCCGATCGAAAAACGGGTGAAGCTGGCCCTCGATGCTCTGAAGAAGATCTACCCGAAAGTCGACATCGCCGCGCGCATCATCGGCGACCCGATTACTGTGTCCTGGGAAGCCGACCCGCACTTCCTCGGCGCCTTCAAAGGTGCCCTGCCCGGCCATTACCGCTACAACCAGCGGATGTACGCGCACTTCATGCAACAGGAGATGCCGGCCGAGCAACGCGGGATTTTTATCGCCGGCGATGACGTGTCCTGGACACCGGCCTGGGTCGAAGGCGCGGTGCAGACCTCGCTCAATGCGGTCTGGGGCATCATGAATCACTTTGGCGGCAGCACCCATGCCGAGAACCCGGGCCCGGGTGATGTGTTCAATGAAATCGGGCCAATCGCCTTGCCTGAGTAAGAGGAATCCGAAATGCGCGTAGCCCTTTACCAATGCCCACCGCTGCCGCTCGACGTTGCCGCCAACCTGCAACGCCTGCAGCAGCTCGCGACAGAAGCCAAGGGCGCCGACCTGCTGGTGGTTCCGGAGATGTTCCTGACCGGCTACAACATCGGCGTCGACGCGGTGAACGTCCTGGCCCAGGGGCGCGACGGTGAGGCCGCGCAGCAGGTTGCCCAAATCGCCAAGACCTCAGGGGTCGCCATCCTGTATGGCTACCCCGAGCGTGCCGAGGACGGGCAGATCTACAACGCCGTGCAGTTGATCGACGCGCAGGGCGAGCGCCTGTGCAACTACCGCAAGACCCACCTGTTCGGCGACCTCGACCACTCGATGTTCAGCGCCGGGGAGGACGACTTTCCCCTGGTCGAGCTCAACGGCTGGACACTCGGCTTTCTGATCTGCTACGACCTGGAGTTCCCGGAAAACGCCCGGCGCCTGGCCCTGGCCGGGGCCGAGCTGATCCTGGTGCCGACGGCCAACATGATTCCCTTCGACTTCATCGCCGACGTCACCGTGCGCGCCCGGGCCTACGAGAACCAGTGCTACGTGGCCTACGCCAACTACTGCGGCAGTGAAGAGCAGATCCACTACTGCGGGCAAAGCAGCATCGCCGCGCCGGATGGCAGCCGTATCGCCCAGGCCGGCCTCGATGAAGCATTGATCGTCGGTACCCTGGATCGCCAATTGATGCTCGACTCGCGCGCCGCCAATCGCTACTTCCTCGATCGTCGGCCAGCACTCTACGACGCGCTGAACAAGCGCTGACCCAGGGTTTTCGCTAGCATGAGCACTTACCCAGTAGCGGAAGTGCCCATGCCTGCGCCGATCCCCCCCCTGTCCACCACGAAACCCTGGCCAACGGCCTGCGGCTTGCGCTGCGTCATGCGCCCGGTTTGAAACGTTGCGCCGCCGTGTTGCGCGTGGCCGCCGGCAGCCACGACGCGCCCCTGCCCTGGCCTGGCCTGGCGCATTTCCTCGAGCACTTGCTGTTCCTGGGTACCGAGCAGTTTCCGGCCAGCGATGGGCTGATGGCCTATGTGCAACGCCAGGGCGGCCAGTTGAATGCGCAAACCGGCGAGCGCCGCACAGACTTTTTCTTCGAACTGCCGCCCCAGGCTTTTGCATCGGGGCTGGAACGCCTGGGCGACATGCTCGCCTACCCGCGGCTGCATCCAGACGAGCAACTGCGCGAACGCGAAGTGCTGGAAGCCGAGTACCTCGCCTGGTCCCAGGATGCCGCCGCCCAGCAGCACCAGGCCCTGTTCGATGGCCTGGCGACGGACCACCCCTTGCGCGGCTTCCACGCTGGCAATCGTGACAGCCTGGCGGTGCAACACCCTGATTTCCAGCAGGCGCTGAAGGACTACTATCAGCGGTTTTACCAGACCGGGCAGATGACCTTGAGCCTGGTGGGCCCGCAGCCTGTGGATGAATTGCAGCGCCTGGCGCAGCTGTTGATCAGCCCGTTGCGGGTCGGCGCCCGGCAACCGCAAAGCCCGCCGCGCCCTTTGATGTCCGAGGCGGTCAGCTGTTATCAACAGGCCAGCGAACAGCAACTCAACCTGCTGTTCGCCTGCGAAGGGTTGCCCGAGTCATCCGCCGAAGCCCTGGACTATCTCTGCACCTGGCTCAACTGCGCCAAGCCCGGCGGCCTGCTCGCCGAGTTGCGCCAGCGCCAGTGGGCCGACAACCTCAAGGCGACGGCGCTGTACCACTTTGCCGGGCAAGCGCTGCTGCATGTGCAGTTCCAGCTCAGTGCCACCGCTACCGCGCAGCCTGCCTCAATCCGCAGCCTGTTCAACGACTGGCTGAGCTTCTTCGGCCAGCAGTACACCGCGCCAACACTGGGCGAAGAGTATGCCCTGCTGCAGCAACGCAAGCGCCAGTCGAGCAATGCCTTGAGCCTCGCTCGCCTCGACATCGAGCCCGTGCAACCGCTGCTGCCTGAGCCCGCAGTCGGCGCCCTCGCGGCGATCCTGCACCAGCTCAATCCGGCACCTGTGGATAACCCGGCCAGCACCTGGCAACTGCCACCGCCCAATCCGTTCCTGCGCAGCGCCGAAGAGCCGCCCGCCGCCGGCCTGATTCGCGGACAAACCAGCGCGCACCGGGGCTTGCGGACCTTCGCCCAGGACCGCACCCGCGGTCGTCGCGAGCGTTCGGCCCTGCAGTTCAGCCAGGCGTTGCCAGAGACCAGCGGTGAGGGCGCCCTGTGCCTGCGCTGGCGCCTGGCCTCAACGCCACCGGCCAACCTGCAGCCGGTGCTGGCCCGCAGCCTGCAGGGCCTGATCGACGACGCCGGCCAGGCGGGCGTGGAACTGTCGTTCAGTGAAACCGGCAACCAATGGCTGTTGAAGTTGCTGGGGCGGCATGAGCCGATGCCAGCGATTCTCGAGCAGGCCCTGTTGTGCCTGAGTCAGCCCGCCGACGCACACTGGCACGCCACACAATCGCCGCCCGCGTTGATCGCCATCCGGCAATTGCTCAAGGCACTGCCCGAGGTGTGCCTGGGCCAGGTGCCGGGCACCACCGCAGCCGCTGCCGGCCCCGCGGACCTGCCAGCGATCTGGGCCAGCGCGCATTGGGACGGCCTGGCTGCCGGTCTGCCGGCCAGTACACACAGCGCCGTTACCCGGGCCCTGAGCCGGGCGCCGGGCAGCGCCGACAGTGAGCCGACGTCGCCCGTGGCCATCGCCGGTCAACGGCTTTGGAGCACCGTGCCCAGCCACAGTGACGAACACGCGCTGCTGTTGTTTTGCCCCACGCCTTCGCGGGAAGTGGCCGACGAAGCCGCATGGCGCCTGCTGGCCCAGCTCAGCCAAACGCCTTTTTACCAGCGCCTGCGGGTCGAGCTGCAGTTGGGCTATGCGGTGTTCAGCGGGGTGCGGCAGATCCACGGGCAAACCGGTCTGCTGTTCGGCGTACAGTCGCCAGGCACCCCGGCAGCGCAATTGCTCGGTCACATCGAGGCCTTTATCCGGCAACTGCCCGCACAACTCGCCAGCCTGGACGATGCCACGCTGGCCGAGCAGGTGCAGACCCTGGCCGGGCAACTCGACAGCCATACCCTGCCCTTGCCCCAGGCCTTCGAGCTGCTCTGGCAGGGCAAACTGGCCCACCATCCGTCGGATTACCTGGCGCAGTTACAACAGGCCGTATTGCACCTGCAGCGCCCCGCCCTGCTGGACGCCGCCCATTACCTGGAACAGGCGGCAGGCGGATGGCGATGCGTGTCCAGCGATGCCTCTCCACAGGGTGCGTGGCAAACGACCGGGGGATCATTACCGGGGCTGTAATGGGTTTTCTTCGAGAGAAGTCTCCAATAAGCGGAAACGTTTCAGTAAGATAGCCAACTAAGCATCTGAACATCTCCGGCTGGAGATGAACTATATGTATAGGGTTCACTCATTCCATCCATTTGAAGGAGCATCTTTATGACCTGGTCCAAGCCTGCCTACACCGACCTGCGTATCGGCTTTGAAGTCACCATGTACTTCGCCAGCCGTTGATTTTGCCTGCGGGCGAAACACGCGGTACAACGCCTCGGCCAACCCGGGGCGTTTTCATTTTTAGCGTTGATGTGATGGAGCAGCCATGTTTGTCCAGATTCTAGGTTCCGCCGCCGGCGGTGGATTTCCGCAGTGGAACTGTAACTGCGTGAACTGCGCCGGGTTTCGTGACGGCAGTCTGCGGGCCCACGCCCGTACCCAATCGTCGATCGCGATCTCCGATGACGGCGTGAACTGGGTACTGTGCAACGCATCGCCGGACATCCGCGCGCAACTCCAGGGTTTTGCGCCGATGCAGCCTGGTCGTGCCCTGCGCGATACGGGGGTGCAGGCAATCATCCTGATGGACAGCCAGATCGACCACACCACCGGCCTGTTGAGCCTGCGTGAAGGCTGCCCGCACCAGGTCTGGTGCACCGACATGGTCCACGAAGACCTGAGCAGCGGCTTCCCGCTGTTCACCATGCTCAGCCACTGGAATGGCGGCCTGAACTGGAACCGCATCGAACTCGACCAGAGTTTCAGCATCCCGGCCTGCCCCAACCTGCGTTTCAGCCCCCTGCCCCTGCGCAGCGCCGCACCGCCCTACTCGCCCCATCGCTTCGACCCGCACCCGGGCGACAACATCGGCCTGATCGTCGAAGACCTGCGCACCGGCGGCAAACTGTTCTACGCCCCGGGACTGGGCAAGGTCGATGCGCCGCTGCTGGAGATCATGGCCGGCAGCGACTGCCTGCTGGTGGACGGCACGCTGTGGGACGACGACGAAATGCAGCGCCGCGGCGTGGGCACCCGCACCGGCCGGGAAATGGGCCACCTGGCCCAGAACGGCCCTGGCGGCATGCTTGAAGTGCTGGAGCAACTGCCCAAGCAACGCAAGGTGCTGATCCACATCAACAACACCAATCCGATCCTCGATGAAGACTCGGCCGAGCGTGCCGAGCTGGTGCGGCGCAATGTTGAAGTGGCCTACGATGGCATGAGCATCGAGCTGTAGGAAACCTATCGCGAGCAGACTCGCTCCCACAATCAGTCGCACAACTCTGTGGGAGCGAGCTTGCTCGCGAAAATGCCCGACCAGACCCCAACAGTCTCACGGATACCCCCGGAGAACCGCAATGACCGACACACCGCTGTCCCCCGCCGAGTTCGAAGCCGCGCTGCGGGCCAAGGGCGCCTTCTATCACATCCATCACCCCTACCATGTGGCGATGTACGAAGGCCGGGCCAGCCGCGAACAGATCCAGGGCTGGGTCGCCAACCGCTTCTACTATCAGGTGAACATCCCCCTGAAGGACGCGGCGATCCTGGCCAATTGCCCGGACCGCGAGATCCGCCGCGAATGGATTCAGCGCCTGCTCGACCACGACGGTGCGCCCGGTGAAGACGGCGGTATCGAGGCCTGGTTGCGTCTCGGCCAGGCCGTGGGCCTGGACCCCGAGCAACTGCGCTCCCAGGAACTGGTGCTGCCGGGCGTGCGGTTTGCCGTCGACGCCTACGTCAACTTCGCCCGCCGCGCCAGTTGGCAGGAGGCCGCCAGCAGCTCCCTGACCGAACTCTTCGCCCCGCAGATCCACCAATCGCGCCTGGACAGTTGGCCACAGCACTACCCCTGGATCGACCCGGCCGGCTACCAGTACTTCCGCACGCGCCTGGGCCAGGCCCGGCGTGACGTCGAGCACGGGCTGGCGATCACCCTGCAGCACTACACCACCTATGCAGGCCAGCAGCGCATGCTGGAAATTCTCCAGTTCAAACTGGACATACTTTGGAGCATGCTCGATGCCATGAGCATGGCCTATGAACTGAACCGCCCGCCTTACCACAGCGTGACCGAGCAACGGGTCTGGCACCGAGGAATCGCCTTATGAGTTTCGACCGCAGCAAGACCCCGACCTGGCGTCCCGGTTACCGCTTCCAGTACGAGCCGGCGCAAAAAGGCCATGTGCTGCTGTACCCCGAGGGCATGATCAAGCTCAACGAAAGCGCCGCGCTGATTGGCGGCCTGATCGATGGCCAGCGTGACGTCGCCGCGATCATTGCCGAACTGGACAGCCGATTCCCCGGCGTACCCGAGCTTGGCGATGACATCGAGCAATTCATGGAGGTCGCCCGTGCACAGCACTGGATCGAACTCGGCTGATCCCGCGGCCCTGCCGGCCAAGCCTGAAGTCGGCCTACCGCTGTGGCTGCTCGCCGAGCTGACCTACCGCTGCCCGCTCCAGTGCCCCTACTGTTCGAACCCGCTGGATTTCGCCGCACAAGGCCAGGAGCTGAGCACCGAACAGTGGCTCAAAGTGTTCCGCGAGGCCCGGGAAATGGGTACCGCGCAGTTGGGCTTCTCCGGCGGCGAACCGCTGGTGCGCCAGGACCTCGCCGAGTTGATCGGCGAGGCGCGCAAGCTGGGGTTCTACACCAACCTGATCACTTCGGGCATCGGCCTCACCGAGCAGAAAATCAGCGACTTCAAAAAGGCCGGCCTGGACCATATCCAGATCAGCTTCCAGGCCAGCGACGAGCAGGTGAACAACCTGTTGGCCGGCTCGAAAAAAGCCTTCGCGCAGAAACTGGAGATGGCCCGGGCAGTGAAAGCCCATGGCTACCCGATGGTGCTGAACTTCGTCACCCATCGGCACAACATCGACAAGATCGACCGCATCATCGAGCTGTGCATCGCCCTGGAAGCCGACTTCGTCGAGCTCGCCACCTGCCAGTTCTACGGCTGGGCCCAGCTCAATCGGGTCGGCCTGCTGCCGACCCGGGAGCAACTGGTGCGCGCCGAACGCATCACCAACGAATATCGCGCCAAGCTGGAGGCCCAAGGGCATCCGTGCAAGCTGATCTTCGTCACCCCGGATTATTACGAAGAGCGCCCGAAAGCCTGCATGAATGGCTGGGGCAGCATTTTCCTGACCGTCACCCCGGACGGCACTGCGCTGCCCTGTCACGGTGCCCGACAGATGCCGGTGCAATTCCCCAACGTGCGCGAGCACAGCATGCAGCACATCTGGTACGACTCGTTCGGCTTCAACCGCTTTCGCGGTTACGACTGGATGCCCGAACCGTGCCGCTCATGCGACGAGAAAGAAAAGGACTTCGGCGGCTGCCGCTGCCAGGCCTTCATGCTCACCGGCGACGCCAGCAACGCTGACCCGGTGTGCAGTAAATCCGAACATCACGGCATGATCATCAAGGCGCGCGAAGAAGCCGAGCACGCCACCCAGACCATCGAACAGTTGGCCTTTCGCAATGAACGAAACTCACGCCTCATCGTTAAAGGCTGAAGCCTTGAGCGCCCTCAAAGCCGTGTCCGCGGGGGTCGACTTCGCGGACCTGCAGGTGGGCGCCCAGGGCCTGTTCTGGAATGAATATCGCCCCCAGGATGGCGCCTGCCGGATCTGGCACTGGCGCGAGCAGCGCGCCCATTGCCTGACTCCGCCCGGCTTCAGCGTACGCAGCCGGGTTTACGAATACGGCGGCGGTGCGTTTTGCCTGGGTGATGAGGCGCTGTTCTTCGTCAACGAGGCCGACCAGCAGCTCTACCGCCAAGCCCTGACTGGCGCAACACCCCAGGCATTGACCTCGGGCGAGTGCCGATACGGTGACCTGCAGTGGGCCAACGGCCAGGTGTTGGCCGTCGAAGAACAGGCCAACCAGCACCGCCTGGTGGCCATCACTGCCGAGGGTCAGCGCCAACTGCTGGTGGAAGGCGCGGACTTTTACGCCGCGCCGACCTTGAGCCCCGACGCCCGGCAACTGGCCTGGATCGAGTGGAGCCGCCCCCATCAACCCTGGAGCGCCACGCGCCTGATGCTCGCCGAATTGAACACCGACGGCAGCCTGGCCCCACCCCGCTGCGTGGCCGGCGCAGACATCGAAGAGTCGCTGCAACAACCGCGCTTCGATGAGCGCGGGCGCTTGTATTGCCTGAGCGACCGCGATGGATTCTGGCAGCCGTGGGTCGACAGCGAATCAGGCTGGCAACCGCTGCCCAGTGCCGCGGCCGACCACGCTCCGGCGCCCTGGCAACTGGGGGGGTGCACCTGGTTGCCGCTGGACGACCAACGCTACCTGGCCAGTTGGACAGTGGCCGGGTTTGGCCGCCTGGGCCTGTGCTCAGGCCAGCAGGTCGAGGACTACACCGGCGATTACAGCCGTTTTCGCAACCTGGCGCTGGATCCGCAGTTCATCTATTGCATTGCCGCCTCACCGATCAGCCCCTCTGCCGTGATCGCCATCGACCGCCAGAGCCACCAGGTGCAGGTCCTGGCCGGCGGCGTCGCGCTGTTACCCGCCGAGCAGATCAGCCAACCCCAGACCTTGCGCTACCCCAGCGGCAAGGGCGAGGCCCATGGGTTCTTTTACCCGGCCATCGGCAATGTGGAAAAACCACCGTTGCTGGTGTTCATCCATGGCGGGCCGACCTCGGCCTGCTATCCGATGCTCGATCCGCGCATCCAGTATTGGGCCCAGCGCGGCTTTGCCGTGGCCGACCTCAACTACCGCGGCAGCAGCGGCTACGGCCGAGCGTATCGGCAGGCCCTGCATCTGCGCTGGGGCGAGGTGGATGTCGAAGATGCCTGCGCGGTGGTGACGTACCTGGCCGGACAAGGCTTGATCAATGGCGAGCACGCGTTCATTCGCGGCGGCAGTGCCGGCGGCTACACCACCTTGTGTGCCCTGGCGTTTCATCAGGTGTTCCGCGCGGGCGCCAGCCTGTACGGGGTCAGCGACCCTGTGGCCCTGGGCCGTGCGACCCACAAGTTCGAGGGGGATTATCTGGATTGGCTGATCGGCGACCCCCTCGCCGACGCCGAGCGCTACGCCGCCCGCACCCCGCTGCAACACGCGCAGAACATCCAGGTGCCGGTGATCTTTTTTCAAGGTGAACTCGACGCCGTCGTTGTCCCGCAACAGACCCGCGACATGCTCAAGGCCCTGCAAGACAACGGCATCGCGGCGCAGGCCCATTACTACCCGGACGAACGCCACGGCTTTCGCAAGGCCAGCAATCAGGCCCATGCGCTGGAGCAGGAATGGTTGTTTTATCGCGAGGTGATGAAGCCGGCAAAGGGCTGATCGCAGCGCGGTTCACGCTGCGATCCACAGGTTTACCGCTTGGCGATGATGTACACCGCGTGAACGATGCCCGGAATGTAGCCACACAAGGTCAGCAGGATATTCAGCCAGAACGCGCCGCCGAACCCCACTTGCAGGAATACGCCCAGTGGCGGCAACAGAATGGCGATGATGATGCGAATGAAATCCATAGGGGCAGCTCCTGAGTAAGGTGGGCTGTGATCAGCCACACTCCTAATCGACCCTGGGCGTTGGCCAGGGTTCCGTAACCTTCCGGCCAGGTGCCACTATTGAGCCTCTTGCCAGCGAAGAGACCCAGATAGTGTTTGCGCAAAAAAAACGCCCCATGCCAAAAGGATCAGGCATGGGGCGATGCGTTATACCGCGAGACGGTTCGGGAATTCAGGTGTTGCGATCGCGTCAGACCGCGATGCCTTTGCGGCATTGCAATTGGGCGGTGCGCACCCGGGAAAAGGCGCGCGCCAGCCGTAGGAGCATTTCGTCGATGTTGGCCTGGCTGACGGTCAGCGCCGGGGTGAAGCGCAGGCAATCGGCTTGTGGGGCGCTGATCAGCAGGCCTTCGTACAGCGCGGCCTTGACCACGGCGTCGGCCGAGTCATCACTGAGCCTGAGCCCCCAGAGCAAGCCGTGACCGCACAACTCGCCGTGTCCGTAGCGATTGGCCAGGCGCGCCAGGCCTTCGTGCAGGTGTTGAGCGCTGTCACGCACATGCTCGAGAAAACCGTGATCGAGCACGCTATCGAGCACTGCCAGGCCGGCCGATGCCATCAAGGCATTGCCGTGATGGGTACCGTCCAGCTCGCCCGGTGCAAAACAGCAGGCGCTGCCCCGGGCCAGCAAGGCCGCCACCGGCACGCCGCCGCCGAGGCCCTTGCCCAAGACGACAATGTCGGCGCGCACGCCATACAGTTGCTCGGCCAGCAATCGACCGCAACGGCCCATGCCGGTTTGCACCTCGTCGAGGATCAGCAGAATCCCCAGCTCACGGCACAAGCGCTCGACACCCTTGAGGTAATGCTCGGTCGCAGGCAATACGCCCGCCGCCTGGATCGGCTCCAGCATGATGGCCACGGTTTGCGCATCCACCGCCGCGTGCAGGGCCGGCAAGTCGTTGAACGGCACACGATCGAAGCCCGGGAGCCGGGGCTCGAAGCGATTGTCCTGAGAGTCCGAGGCCGACAGGGCCGCGAAGCCATGACCATGGCAGCTACCGCTGGCGGTAATGATTCGCGAAGCCCCGCCGCGATGCAGCTGGCCCCATTTGCGCGCCAGCTTGATTGCCGCTTCACACGCCTCGCTGCCGGTATTGAGCAGGTACACCTGGTCGCTGCCGGTGCTGCTGCACAGCCGCTCGGCCAGGTTCAACTGGCCGCGATTGAGCAACCCCGAGCCAGGGTTGATCAGCGCCTGCGCCTGGGCCGCCATCGCCTTGACCAGTGCCGTGGGGCTATGGCCGAGGCTGTTGGCGCCGGCGCCCTGAGTAAAGTCCAGGTAGGCGCGGTCGGCGCTGTCCCACAGCCAGGAACCCTGGCCGCGGACGAAAATCTGCGGGGCTCGCTCAACACTCGGCATCAGGCACTCACTGGACAGGTTGTCGCTCCTTGCGGGTAACAAACGCTCGGCCGCCAGGTCATCCAGGCTCGGCTGCGGGCGACGCAGGTTGAACAGGTTCATGCGCGCAAGCCCTCCAGCGGCAAGCCCAGCAGGCGCGCAGTCCAATCCTCGACCCGCCCGCTGCGCAGACGTTTGATGGCGATATCGCGCCAGCGCGAAGACAGCGCCGGGCAATCAATCAGTTTTTTCAAACCGGCATGTTCCAGCGGCTCGCGATAAAAACTGCGTAACGCCCAGGCCACGGTCAGGCCGGGGTAACTGCGCTGGATCAGTTCGAACGGTTGCTCGGCGCTGACAAAGCCGGGCTTGAGCACGCGGTAGAACCAGCCGCAGCGACCGGTGTCCTGGGCGAGCTGGGGCAGGATCGGCACCCCCCAGCGATGGCTCAGGCGGTAGCACGGCGAACGCGGCTGGCTGACCTGCAACAGCGCGCCACCCCAGCGAAACAGATCGCCCAGACACACTTGCTCTTCACCCAGGCCGTGGGTCGAGAGGTTCTCGCCGAAAGCCGGCGCCTGCCAGTCGATCTGTGGATAACGTTTACGCCAGTACGCGTAGTGCTCGGCCGGGTAATGATGCAGGGCCCGCTCGGGACCGGTGTGAAAGCGCGGGTCGCCGTGCTCGTCACTGCCCAGGCCCTGCGGCCACAACCAGAGTCGATTGGCAATCCGCTCTTTGTCGGTATCGCTGATCAAACCCTGTCCCAGGTTTTTTGCCTTGCCTATGTAAACACCATCAACGTAAACGGTATTCATCGCGCTTTCTGGCCCTATAAGCCTTGTGAATGCGGTTAGACTAGGCTTCTGTGGGGCGCTGAGCCATTTCGATTTCCCAGCTTTTTCGATAAGAAATACTTATGGATTTTAAGCAACTGCGTTATTTCGTCGCGGTGTACGAAGAAGGCCATGTCGGCCGGGCTGCCGAACGTCTGTCGATCTCCCAGCCGGCGCTCTCGCAACAGATCCGGCAACTGGAACAGAACCTCGATGTGAGCCTGTTCGAGCGCAGCAGCAAACGGCTGCTGCCCACGCTGGCCGCGCATACCCTGTACAACCACGCCTTGCCTTTGCTCGATGGCATGCAACGGGCGCGCGAAGCCTTGGGCAACTTCAAGGGCCAGGCCTCGCGCACCCTGGCCATCGGCGTCCTGCAAACCGTGCACACCAGCCTGGTGCCGAAAATGCTCGAACGGGTACGCACGGCCCAGCCCCATTTGGTGGTGCAGATCTACGAGCTTACCGGGCTGGAGATCGAGCGCCGCCTGCTCAACGGCTCGCTGGACATCGGCATCAGCTATCTGCCGCCGCGCCAACCGGGGTTGCATGGCGTGCTGTTGTACGAAGACGAACTGACTCTGGTCATCCCCGTCGACCACCCGCTGCGTGAATTCAAGAAAGTCTCCATGAGTCAGGCTGCCGAGTTGCCGATGTTGTTGCTGGGCGAGGAGTTTCAGATCCGCCAGATCTGGCAGGGACAACTGGCCAGTCTCGGCCGCCGCCCACAGGTGCAGGCCGAGCTGAACAACATGGCGGGGATCCTCGACAGTTTGCCCCACACCCGGCTGGCGACGGTCCTGCCCGGACGCTCACAGCGCGAGCATGGCAACAAGGCGTTGCTGTGGAAACCGTTGAGCGAACCGCGGGTGCCGCTGAAGGTGGGATTGGTCTGTCGGGACGTGCAGCGTCAACAGGCCACCCTGGCGTTGTTGCGCAACCTGCTGGAGGATGTGATCAATGGCCCGGACGGGCGCCTGGCGAGCCCGACGGTCCTGGATGTCCAGGGTTGACGGGCAAAACATAAATCGCAGGCAAAAGAAAACCCCGCCGAAGCGGGGCTTTGCAGACTGTTTCCCTGACATCCATTTCACTCCGCCGTCCTGGCAGAATCCTACGTGTCCGTGTTGTTGCTTTGCGCTTCCTGCGCGACGTCCATGTGAGTAGATTAGCTGTGGATCCAATCTGCGAACAGGGGAGAACAGTAGCACGTCATGTAAGCAAATGCTTACATGCGGTTACATACCTCAGAACTGCGCGGCATCCAGCAGGAACAGCGACTCGCTACCGGCTTTGACCGAAGCGCTGAGCGAGTGGATCCGCGGCAGCAAACGGGCGAAGTAGAAGCGCGCAGTACCCAGCTTGCTGGCGTAGAACTCATCCTGTGTTTCCTTGCCCATCGCCGCCTTGGCCATCAGGGCCCACATGTAGGCGTAGGACACATAACCAAACACCTGCAGGTATTCGACCGACGCCGCGCCGATTTCGTTCGGATTGCCTTGCACCCGGTCCAGCAGCCAGGCGGTCAGCTCATCCAGCGTCTCCACCGCTCGGTTCAACGGCCGGGTGAACTCACCCAGCTCGGCGCCAGCGGTCGCGGTGAAATGACGAATCTCATCAGCGAACAGGTTATAGAGCGCCCCGCCGCTGCCCACGATTTTGCGCCCGACCAGGTCCAGCGCCTGAATGCCGTTGGTGCCTTCGTAGATCTGGGTGATGCGCACGTCACGCACCAGTTGCTCCTGGCCCCATTCGCGAATGTAGCCGTGACCGCCGAACACTTGCTGGCCGTGAATCGTGGTTTCCAGGCCCAGGTCGGTGAGGAACGCCTTGGCGACCGGGGTCAGCAACGCCACCAGGTCTTCGGCACGCTTGCGGGTGGTTGGGTCTTCGCTGAACTTGGCGGTGTCCAGTTGCATCGCCACGTAGGTTGAGAAGGCACGGCCGCCTTCGTTCGACGCCTTCATGGTCAGCAGCATGCGCCGCACATCCGGGTGAACGATGATCGGGTCGGCAACCTTGTCCTTGTTCTGCGCGCCGGTTGGCGCACGGCTTTGCAGGCGGTCACGGGCGTATTCGACCGCGTTCTGGTAGGAGCGCTCACCGGTGGCCAGGCCCTGGATACCGACGCCCAGACGCTCGTAGTTCATCATGGTGAACATCGCCGCCAGGCCCTTGTTCGGCTCGCCGACCAGGTAACCCACGGCTTCGTCGAAGTTCATCACGCAGGTGGACGACGCCTGGATGCCCATCTTGTGTTCGATCGACCCACAGTTGACCGGGTTACGCGCGCCCAGGCTGCCGTCAGCGTTGACCATGAACTTGGGCACCAGGAACAACGAAATGCCTTTCGGCCCCGCCGGGGCGTCCGGCAGCTTGGCCAGCACCAGGTGGATGATGTTCTCGGTCAGGTCGTGTTCGCCGCCGGTGATGAAGATCTTGGTCCCGCTGACCTTGTAGGAACCATCGGCCTGAGGCTCGGCCTTGGTGCGGATGATCCCCAGGTCCGTACCGGCATGGGGTTCGGTCAGGCACATGGAACCGGCCCAGACCCCGGCGTACATGTTCGGCAGATACTGGGCCTTCAGTGCTTCGCTGGCATGGGCGTTGATCGACAGGCAGGCACCGGCGGTGAGCATCGGGTACAGGCCGAACGACAGGCTGGCGGAGTTGACCATTTCCTCGACCTGGGCCGATACGCTCTTGGGCATGCCCATGCCGCCGAACGCCGGATCACCCCCTACGCCGACCCAGCCCCCTTCAGCGTAAGTCTGATAGGCCTGTGGGAAACCTGCCGGGGTGGTCACGACGCCGTCGCTCCAGTGGCAGCCTTCTTCGTCGGCGGCCCGACTCAGTGGCGCGATGCTTTTGCTGGTGACTTTGCCAGCTTCCTCAAGGATCGCCTCGACGGTCTCGGCATCCACGGTGTCGGCCAATGCGGGAAGTTCAGCCCAGAGCTTGGCTACCTCGAAAACTTCATTGAGGACGAAGCGCATATCGCGCAGGGGCGCTTTGTAGTCAGCCATGGCAAACCTCGTAATACGTGAAAGGTGATTCGTGGGGATCGGGATACAACCAGTGCCGGGAGTGTACCCGAACAACTTTTGCGACACATAGGGTCGACTTGTGACTTTTTTGTTATTTTTAGTCACTAAAGACCATCGCGGGCCATTCTCGCCCCTCCTCCCCCAGAGGTGCAGGGCTTGCCCACGACGGGCTTAAACCACCACCGTCAAAGCGCAAACAGCCCTGCGGGCAGCTTCATCAGGCAATCACTGCCTGCCTGCACCGCTGCCCGGTGGGCCGCCGTGCGCGGCAGCAGACGCTTGAAGTAGAACTCGCAGGTGGCCAATTTGCCCTCACAGTAGTCGGCATCACCACTGCCCGCCTCCCGCTGTGCCTGAGCCACCAGCGCCATGCGCAGCCACAGGTAGGCGTGGATGATGTAACCGCTGTACATCAGGTAATCCAGCGCTGCGGCCCCCACTTCGTCAGGGTTCTTCAGCGCCGCCATGCCAACCTGGGTGGTCAGCTCACCCCACTGCTGATTGAGCCCGTCGAGCTGCGCTACATAGGTTTTGAGCTGTGGATGCTGGGCGTTGGCCTTACAGAACGTATGGACGATTTTGGTGAAACCACGCAGCAACTGGCCCTGGCTGCCCAGCACCTTGCGCCCCAGCAGGTCCAGCGCCTGGATGCCGTTCGTGCCCTCATAAATGGGCGCAATGCGGCAGTCACGCACCAACTGCTCCATGCCCCACTCGCGGATATAGCCGTGGCCACCCAACACCTGCATCCCGTGGTTGGTCACTTCCAGGCCGGTTTCGGTCATGAACGCCTTGCAGATCGGCGTCAGGAACGCCAACAGGTTCTCGGCGTCCTGGCGTTGGCCGGCGTCACTGGACAAGTGCGCAACATCGAGCAATTGGGCGGTGAAGTAAGTCAGCGCCCGGTTGCCTTCGTTGAAGGCTTTCATGGTCAGCAACATGCGCCGCACATCGGGGTGGACGATGATCGGGTCGGCGACTTTGTCCGGGGCCTTGGGCCCGGTCAGCGCGCGCATCTGCAGGCGATCGTTGGCGTACTTGATCGCCCCCTGGAAACTCGCCTCCCCCAGGCACAAGCCCTGCATCCCGGTGCCGAGCCGAGCGTGGTTCTTCATGGTGAACATGCAGTTCAGGCCTTTGTTCGCCTCACCGATCAGGTAGCCCGTGGCGCCGTCGAAGTTCAGCACGCAGGTGGCTGAAGCCTTGATGCCCATCTTGTGCTCGATCGACCCACAGCTGACCCCATTGCGCTCGCCCGCTTCGCCTTGGGCGTCGGGCAGGAACTTGGGCACGATGAACAGCGAGATGCCCTTGGTCCCGGCTGGCGCATCCGGCAGCTTGGCCAGCACCAGGTGGATGATGTTGTCACTCAGGTCGTGCTCACCGGCGGAGATGAAGATCTTGCTGCCGGTGACCGCGTAACTGCCGTCGGCCTGGGGCACCGCACGGGTCTTGATGATCCCCAGGTCAGTGCCGCAATGGGCCTCGGTCAGGCACATGGTGCCGGTCCACTGGCCGGCCGTGAGTTTGCTCAGGTAGGTCTTTTTCTGCGGCTCGGTGCCGTGGGCGTGAATCGCCGACATCGCACCGTGGGTCAGGCCCGGGTACATACCCCAGGAAGTGTTGCTGGAACCGACCATCTCGCTGATCACCAGCCCCAAGGAACTCGGCAGCCCCTGCCCGCCATACGCCGGATCCGCCGCCAGCCCATGCCAGCCACCCTCGACGTACTGGGCGAACGCCTGCTTGAAGCCCTTGGGGGTGGTGACCACGCCATTGTCGAAATGGCAGCCTTCTTCGTCGCCGCTGCGGTTCAGCGGGGCCAGGACGTTTTCGCAGAAGCGGGCGCCCTCTTCGAGGATCGCATTGACCATGTCCGGACTGGCATCGGCGGCCCCGAGCGCGGCGTAATTGGCATGGAAGTCAAACACGTGGTCGATCAGAAAGCGCATGTCGCGCAGGGGGGCTTTGTACTCAGGCATGGTCATTGCTCCGTCAGCAGATCCTTGTAACCTACTGCCGCGCGCCACCCCGGACAATCACCGTGCAGGCGCTGAATGCGCCATCATCACTCAATCCGTTGCACCCTCCATACGCACCGCGCCACGGCGGCTCTGCCCGAACGCCATCACGCAGTTTCGCCCGGCCCCCTTGGCGCTGTAGAGCGCCTGGTCGGCGCTTTTCAACACCTCTTCCGGCGTGCGCTGCTCCAGGCGCTCGGCGACCCCAATGCTCACCGTGACCGCCACACTGCAGGCACTGGCCCCGGAGCGGCGCTGCCGACCTTGTTGATCGTCCAGGGGGCGACTGTCCTGATTGCGCAACTGAATGTTGTAGCTGGCAATCGCTTCGCGGATCTCCTCCAGGTGCGGCAAACACTCTTCAAGGCTCCTGGCCGCGAACACCAGGGCAAACTCTTCGCCGCCATAGCGGTAGGCACGGCCACCGCCACCGATCTTCGACAGCTTGCTGGCCACCAGGCGCAACACCTGGTCGCCGACGTCATGGCCATGGGTGTCGTTGAATTTCTTGAAGTGATCGACGTCGCTCATGGCCAGCACGTAATTGCGTCCCAGCCGTTGCAAGCGCTCGTTCAGCGCACGACGCCCAGGCAAGCCGGTCAACTCATCGCGAAACGCCATCTGGTAGGCCTCGTGTGCCACTGCGGCGGCGATCATCAACATCACCTGGCTGCACATGATGTTCAGGGTAAACGGCAGGATGAACGTCTTGGGCAACATCCAGAACAGACCGAGCAGGCCCACCAGTTGGGCGGCGTGCAAAGGCCGGGGGTGGCGCCAGTACTGATAGGCCAGTAACACAAAGGCCGCGAGGAACAGCGGGTACGCCAGCTGGATCAAGCTCATCCAGGCACCATGCAGCGCCGGCCAACGGATTTCCGCCAGCCAGGCCTGCACGGCCTGGGGATAACTTTGCTCGAGGGCCAGGGCCACACTGCCCACGGCCAGCAGGACGGCGAACCGCGCGACCAGGTCCTGAAACAGGTGGGTCCGCTCCTGCCACGCGGCGAATGTCCCGTACAACACCGGCAACAGCAGGCAGCAGAGATGGAAGACCACCGCAGCGTCTTCCCGCACCCCGCCAAAGTCACGGTAGTAGTCGGTTTGGGTGTCGAGCAGAAAGTAGGCGATGTACACCGTGACCATCAGGAACAACTCACGCTGACGTCGATAAACCGCGCAGTACGCACCGCCGAGCAGCAGCACCAGGGTCGGCAGGACGTTGAACAACGAGGTGAAAAACACGTTGAGTTCCCTGACGTAAGCCACCGCGAGGCCTGCCAGCAGCAACAGCAACGACGGCAGGAAGTGACTCAAACGTACAGCAGAGGAACGCGACAAGGGTAAAGCTCCGGCCCGGCAAATTGATTGATGGCATTATGCCTTCATGCTGGCACGACAGTGCATGAAATGCACGGTCTACCGCTCTTTAACGGCTGCCACCTCGAACGGTTGAGGGCTCCTGGCCGGGGGGTTGTATCGCTTTATTACGGGCAAAAAAAACCGCCGCACCCGAAGGTGCAGCGGTTTGTTGAAGGACGTGCCCGAGGCTTAGTAGCCCAGTGCGAAGTCTTCTTCTTTCATGTCCATCAGGTTGTTGGCACCCGACAGCATGGTTGCAACGTGGGTACGGGTACGCGGCAGGATGCGCTGGAAGTAGAAACGCGCCGTCTGCAACTTGGCGGTGTAGAACGCCTCTTCGGTGGTGCCGGCCGCCAGTTTTTCCGCGGCCAGGCGCGCCATGTCAGCCCAGAAGTAAGCCAGGCAGGCGTAACCGGAGTACATCAGGTAATCCACGGAAGCCGCGCCCACTTCTTCGCGGTCTTTCATCGCGGCCATGCCGACCTTCATGGTCAATTCGCCCCACTCTTTGTTCAGTGCTGCCAGCGGTGCCACGAACTCCTGGACCGCTTCGTTGCCTTCGTTGGTCTGGCAGAACTTGTGCACGATCTTGGTGAAGCCTTTCAGAGCCTCGCCTTGGGTCATCAGCACTTTACGGCCCAGCAGGTCGAGCGCCTGGATGCCGGTGGTGCCTTCGTACAGCATGGAAATCCGGCTGTCGCGAACGTTCTGCTCCATGCCCCACTCGGCGATGAAGCCGTGGCCGCCATAGATCTGCACGCCGTGGTTGGCCGATTCAAAACCGACTTCCGTCATGAAGGCTTTGGCGATTGGAGTCATGAAGGCCAGCAGTGCGTCGGCTTTCTTCTTCTCTTCTTCATCCACGCCGTACTTGACGATATCGACCTGCTTGGCGGTGAAGTAGACCATCGCACGGTTGCCTTCGGCGAACGCCTTCATAGTCAACAGCATGCGACGTACATCTGGGTGCACGATGATCGGGTCAGCGGCCTTTTCCGGGGCTTTCGGCCCGGTCAGGGAGCGCATTTGCAGACGATCGCGAGCGTATTTCAAGCCACCCTGGAAGCCGATTTCGGCGTGGGCCAGGCCTTGCAGGGCGGTGCCCAGACGTGCGGTGTTCATGAAGGTGAACATGCAGTTCAGGCCTTTGTTCGCCGGGCCGATCAGGAAACCGGTGGCCTCGTCGAAGTTCATCACGCAGGTGGCGTTGCCGTGGATACCCATCTTGTGTTCCAGGGAACCACAGGTCACGGCGTTGCGTGCACCGATGCTGCCATCGGCGTTGGGCATGAACTTTGGAACGATGAACAGGGAAATGCCTTTGGTGCCAGCCGGTGCATCCGGCAGGCGGGCCAGTACGATGTGGACGATGTTATCGGCCATGTCGTGTTCACCGGCCGAGATGAAGATCTTGGTCCCGGAAACCTTGTACGAACCGTCGGCCTGTGGCTCGGCCTTGGTGCGCAGCATGCCCAGGTCGGTGCCGCAATGCGGTTCGGTCAGGCACATGGTGCCGGTCCATTCGCCGGAAACCAGCTTGGTCAGGTAAGCCTCTTGCTGCTCTGGCGTGCCGTGCTCGGAGATGGTGTTCATCGCGCCGTGCGACAGGCCCGGGTACATGCCCCACGACCAGTTGGACTCGCCAACCATTTCGCTGACTGCCAGACCCAGAGACTCCGGCAGGCCTTGGCCGCCGTGCTCGACGTCGTGCGCCAGGCTTGGCCAGCCGCCTTCAACGAATTGTTTGTAGGCTTCCTTGAAGCCCGTCGGCGTCTTAACGCCGGACTCGCTCCAGGTGCAGCCTTCGGTGTCACCCACGCGGTTCAGCGGAGCCAGCACCTGCTCACAAAACTTGGCGCCTTCCTCGAGAATGGCGTTAACCATGTCCGGGGTAGCGTCCTGGCAAGCCGGAAGGCTCTGATAGTGCGCTTCGTAGCCGAGCAGTTCGTCACGAACGAAGCGAATATCACGCAAGGGGGCCTTGTAGTCAGGCATAGCGATAAACCTCTGCTGATGTAACCGGGAATGAACGACCGCGATGATTTGTTGTGACGGTCAAACAGTTGTTTGAAACATACGTTTACGCTGAAATCTTGTCAAGCGTCGATCCTTCGCCGTTCGTCAACGTCTTCTGAATGACGCGCACGCCAAGACGCACGGCCGATGCACAACGCATCACCGTGTGTCACAAAGATTAGTTGAAGGCGCCGCAATAGCCCGGCCCGGCAGCGTATCCATCACGCTGCCGGCCCGAGATCGAGTGCGAGCTAGTCGAGCAGGTCCAGCTGCAGGTGTTCGGCCACCGCTTCGGCGGTGACCACCTTGAGTTTCGGTACCCGTCCCAGACAAGGCGCGGGCAGTCGTTCGGCCAGGGTGGCGAGGTTTTCCTCCAGGCGCGAGGTTTTGGGTTCGATGATATTCGCCACCCATCCGGCCAGTTGCAGTCCGTCGCGGGCAATCGCTTCGGCGGTCAGCAAGGCGTGATTGATGCACCCCAGGCGCACCCCGACCACCAGGATCACCGGCAGGTCCAGGGCCATGGCCAGGTCCGACAGATTGTCCTGGTCGGCCAGCGGCACTCGCCAGCCACCGGCGCCCTCGATCAAGGTGAAGTCCGCCTGTTTATCGAGGATATGGCGCATCGGCGCCAGCAACGACTGGACCGTCAGCGCAATACCGGCCTCCCGCGCCGCCAGGTGGGGGGCGATGGCCGGCTCGAACGCCTGCGGATTGACCTCGGCGTAGGTCAGCGGCAGCGAACATTGCGCCAGTAACGCCAGTGCGTCGGCATTGCGCAGGCCCTTGGGTGTCACGTCGCATCCGGAAGCCACAGGCTTGCCGGCCGCCGTGCTCAAACCGGCCAACCGTGCGGCGTGCAACAAGCCGGCGGCTACGGTGGTCTTGCCGACATCGGTATCGGTGCCCGTGATGAAATACGCTGCGCTCATCGAGGTTTCTCCAATACGGCGTAGACCACCTGATACGTGGCCGGCAGCCCTTGCGCCTGACGAAACTGCTCATAGGCTGCGATCAAACCAGTGATGCGCGCCCGACCGGTCAGCCCACCTGGCCGACCCGGATTCAGATTATGCGCGCCCAGCGCTTTAAGTTCATGGGTCAAGCTGCGCACATCCGGATAATGCAGCACGTGGGCACACTGCTGCAGGTCCAGCACGTTCAAGCCGCTGGCCGCACACAACTGCTGATAACGGCTGAACTCACGGAACCGATTGACGTGCACCTGGCCGTCGACCTGCCGCCAACTGTCGCGCAACTCATACAACGTGCCGACGCACAGGCTGGCAAACGCCAACACGCCTCCCGGCTTGAGCACCCGATAGGCTTCACTGAGCACCGCGGCAAAATCGGCGCACCACTGCACCGCCAGACTGGAAAACACCAGGTCGCAACTGGCGTCCTGCAAGGGCAGGCGTTCGGCGTCCCCGGCAATGAAATGCTGCGCGCCCCCCAAGGGCCGGGCGTGCTCGAGCATGCCTTCGGCAATGTCCAACGCCACTCCGGCGCCTGCCGGAAACGTCGCCCCCAATGCTCGGCTGAAATACCCGGTGCCGCAGCCCACGTCCAGCCAAACAGCGGGGACAAAATCTTCCGGTAGCCGACGCAGCAACGCACTCCCCACGTCGCGCTGCAACTCGGCCACGCTGTCGTAACTGGCCGCCGCGCGGGAAAAGGACGCCGCCACCTGGCGCTTGTCGGGCAAACCGCCGGGCAGGTTGGGAACAGACAAATCAGTCATCACCGCACTCGTGCAAAAAGGCCTGGATCGCCCCCGCCACTCCGTGGGGGTCTTCCAGAAGAAATGCATGACTGGCCTGTTCAATCAGGCCAATTTCCACATCGGGTAGCAGGCTCAACAACTCGCCCGCAGCTTCGGCCGGCACCAACCCATCGAGGCCGGCGAACAGGTGCAACTGCGGCCCGCGAAAAGCCTGCAAGGCCTTGCGGGTGTCCAGTTGGGCGAGCAGTTCCAGGCCACTCATCAGCACCGCTGGCGCCGTATGGGGGGCACCGCCCAACAACAGCCGCGACAGGCCGCGCGGGTCTTCGGCGCCCTGGGCACAGAGCAGGCTGAAGCGCTTGAGAGTGGTGCGTGGGTCGGCGCTGCACCCGGCCTGAAACCCATCGAACGTCTGCGCCGGCATGGCGCTGGACCACTCGGCATGGGCGACAAACGATGGATTGCTCGCCAGCGTCAGCAGGCCACAGCAGCGCTCGCCACGGCGTGCGGCCAGCTCTGCGGCAAGCATCCCGCCCAGTGACCAGCCGCCCAGCCAGGCGTCTTGCGGCACACTGGCGTCGAGCTCTTCGAGCCATTCATCAAGGTCGCTGGAATCCAGCTCCGGCAAGGGCTCGATCTCCACCCGCAGGTGTTCGTCGAGCCCTTGCAACGCGGCCGCCAACGGCTCCAGTGGAGAAATACCCAGGCCCCAGCCCGGCAACAGAATCAGACGATCACGCATGGTTCGCCGCCGCTCCCAGTTGCTGCACACAATCGGCCAGCCCCTCTAACAATAGCTGCACCTGTGCTTCGCTGTGGGCGGCGGTCAGAGTCACGCGCAACCGGGCGCTGCCGGCCGGTACGGTGGGTGGGCGAATCGCTGTGACCATCAATCCGCGCTCACGCAGCATCTGCGAAAACCGCAGCGCCCGCCCGGCATCGCCGATCATGATCGGCTGGATCGGCGTGGCGCTGTCCATCAGTTCCAGGCCAATCTGCTCGGCGCCCTGGCGGAACTGGCGGATCAGCACCTGCAAGTGCTCACGTCGCCAATGCTCGCTGCGCAGCAACTCCAGACTCTTGAGGGTCGCGCAGGCCAGCGCCGGAGGCTGGCTGGTGGTGTAGATGTAAGGACGAGCGAACTGGATCAGGCTTTCGATCAACGCTTCACTGCCAGCCACAAAAGCACCGGCCGTCCCGAAGGCCTTGCCGAGGGTGCCGACCAGAACCGGCACATCCTCCTGGCTCAGGCCGAAATGCTCGACGACCCCACCGCCATTGGCACCCAGCGGACCAAAGCCGTGGGCGTCATCGACCATCAGCCAGGCGCCCCTGGCTTTGGTTTCCCGAGCCAGGGCCGGCAGATCGGCGATGTCGCCGTCCATGCTGAACACGCCATCGGTGACCACCAGGGTATTGCCGGTGGCTTTCTCCAGGCGCTTGGCCAGGCTCACGGAATCGTTGTGCAGGTAGCGATTGAAACGCGCGCCCGACAACAGCCCGGCATCCAGCAACGACGCGTGGTTGAGGCGGTCTTCGAGCACCGTGTCGCCCTGCCCGACCAGCGCGGTTACCGCGCCGAGGTTGGCCATGTAACCGGTGGTGAACAGCAACGCACGCGGGCGCCCGGTCAGATCGGCCAAGGCCTCTTCGAGGGCGTGATGAGGTGTGCTGTGACCGATCACCAGGTGCGAAGCGCCACCACCGACGCCCCAGCGGGTCGCCCCGGCGCGCCAGGCTTCGATCACCTGTGGGTGATTGGCCAGGCCCAGGTAATCGTTGTTGCAGAACGCCAGCAACGGCTGGCCATCAACCACCACTTCCGGGCCCTGGGGGCTTTCGAGCAGCGGGCGCTGGCGATAAAGATTTTCGGCACGACGGGCCGCAAGACGCGCGGCGAGATCGAAAGACATGCAGACCTCGATTAGCGCTCAACCCTGTGGGAGCTGGCTTGCCTGCGATGACGGCGGCACATTCAGCATCAATGTGCCTGACAGACCGCTATCGCAGGCAAGCCAGCTCCCACACTGGACCGCACTTCGACAAGAGATATGGCTTAAACAGCCGCGTTGTAGAACTGCTCGCTGCTTTTCTGTTCTACCAGCGCCTGCTCGATCGCCGCCTGGTGCACTTCATCGGCATGCTCTTCACGGGCCTCCGGCAAGATGCCCAGGCGCGCGAACAACTGCATGTCCTTGTCCGCCTGCGGGTTGGCGGTGGTCAGCAATTTGTCGCCGTAGAAAATCGAGTTGGCACCGGCGAAGAAGGCCAGGGACTGCATCTGCTCGTTCATGGCCTCACGGCCGGCCGACAGGCGCACATGGGATTGGGGCATCAGGATGCGCGCAACGGCCAGCATGCGAATGAAATCGAACGGGTCGATGTCTTCGGCGTTCTCCAGCGGCGTGCCCGCCACTTTCACCAGCATGTTGATCGGCACCGACTCCGGGTGCTCTGGCAGGTTGGCCAGTTGGATCAACAGATTGGCGCGGTCGTCCAGCGACTCGCCCATGCCCAGGATTCCGCCCGAGCAGATCTTCATCCCCGAGTCACGCACATAGGCCAGGGTCTGCAGGCGCTCGCTGTAGGTGCGGGTGGTGATGATGCTGGTGTAGAAATCCGGTGAGGTGTCGAGGTTATGGTTGTAGTAGTCCAGGCCTGCCTGCGCCAGGGCCGCGGTCTGGTCCTGGTCGAGCCGACCCAGGGTCATGCAGGTTTCCAGGCCCATGGCCTTGACGCCTTTGACCATCTCCAGCACGTAGGGCATGTCTTTGGCCGAAGGGTGTTTCCACGCCGCGCCCATGCAGAAACGGGTCGAACCGATGGCCTTGGCGCGAGCGGCCTCTTCCAGGACCTGCTGCACTTGCATCAGTTTTTCTTTTTCCAGGCCGGTGTTGTAGTGACCGGACTGCGGGCAATATTTGCAATCTTCCGGGCAAGCACCGGTCTTGATCGACAGCAGGGTCGAGACCTGAACGCGGTTGGCATCGAAATGCGCACGGTGCACCGTCTGCGCCTGGAACAACAGGTCGTTGAAAGGCTGAACGAACAGCGCTTTAACTTCGGCCAAAGACCAATCGTGACGCAATTTGGCGGTGATGCTGGCGCTCATCGGCTCATTTCCTTTCTTATGCTTTGACACGTACCCCGGGAAAAACCGAATCCCCACAGGTACAACACGGATGTTTCAGCATATTTAAGGAAGACTCATGCACTGTCAACCACAGTACGACGGACCGGTTTACATCTGGTTAAAAAACACACAGCGCTGTTTACTCTGCAACGAACCCGCCGACACCCCGCAGCCCCTTTGCCAGCCCTGTGAAGCCGAACTGCCCTGGCTGGTCGAGCATTGCACGGTCTGCGCACTGCCCCTGGCCCTCAGCGGCCTGGTCTGCGGCCAGTGCTTGAGCGCCCCTCCAGCTTTCGAACAGGTAATCGCGCCCTGGTCCTACAGCTTCCCGGTCGACAGTTTGATCACCCGATTCAAACACTCGGCCAACTGGCCTTATGGCCGCCTGTTGGGCGAACCTCTCGGGCAATTCGTGCAGCATCGCTTCGATGAAGGATTGCCGCGCCCCGCCGCGCTGGTGCCGGTCCCCCTGGCGCGGCAAAGGCTGCGCGCGCGAGGCTTTAATCAGGCGGCGATGCTGGCCAACTGGCTCAGCGCCAGCTTGCAGATACCCAGCGAGGAACACCTGCTCCAACGCATCCACGACACCACCGCGCAGCAGGACCTCAGCGCCAGGGCGCGCCGGCAGAACCTGCGCAACGCCTTCGCGCTGACCCCGCAAGCAACGATCGAAGGCCGGCATCTGGCCCTGGTCGACGACGTGCTGACCACCGGCGCCACCGCCCAGAGCCTGGCACGCTTGTTGATCGACGCGGGCGCCAGCCGGGTCGATGTCTATTGCCTGGCGCGCACCGCAAAACCCGGCGCAGCGGCTTGACTCTGACGCGCCGAGCCGCCAACGTCCGACCCCATCACCCGCACTCGCAGCGCAGAACATGTCCTTGCCTACCTTGTTGTCTCAACACATCGTCCGTCGCCCGCAACGCATTGCCCTGCTGCAGCACATTGCCGAACAGGGCTCGATCACCCGCGCCGCAAAAAGCGCCGGGCTGAGTTACAAGGCCGCGTGGGATGCCATCGATGAACTCAACAACCTGGCACAAAAGCCCCTGGTGGAGCGCAGTGTCGGCGGCAAGGGGGGCGGTGGCGCGCGACTGTCCAGCGAGGGCGAGCGAGTGCTGCGCCTCTACCTGCGCTTGCAGGCCTTGCAGGCGCAAGTGCTGGAGGCCGCCGAAGATGCCAGCGACCTCGACCTGCTCGGCCGCCTGATGCTGCGCACCAGCGCCCGCAACCAGTTGCATGGCACCGTCGCCAGCATCCAGGCCCAGGGACGCAATGACCAGATCGCCCTGACCCTGGCGGGCGGCTTGACCCTGCACGCGCAAATCACCCACGACAGCACCCAGCACCTGGACCTGCAAATCGGCACCGAAGTGGTCGCGCTGATCAAGGCCGGCTGGCTGGAACTGCTGGCGCCCGAACACGCGCCTACGCCTGGCTACAACGCCCTGAGCGGTACGATCGAGCAGATCCTCGATGCCGAAGACGGCCCCAGTGAAGTGCGAATCGTCCTGCCCAACGCTCAGACCTTGTGTGCCCTCGCCGAGCCCTTGCACCTCAACAGCAACAGCCTGCTGATTGGCAAACCGGTGCTGGTGCAGTTCTCCCCCGCCAACGTGCTGCTCGGCACACCGCGCTGAACCGCTGAGCACTGCAATATTTGTGTCATCAACGCCCCTTATGGTGACTGCCAAAACCAGCAGGGAGCCTGATGTGAGCCTATTAGAAGAAAACCAAGCCACCGACCTCGAACAAATCGTCGGCCTCAGCCGTCGCGGTTTTATCAGTGCCGGTGCGCTGTGCGGGGCCGCGATGTTCCTCGGCGGCAACCTGTTGAGCCGCAGCGTGCTGGCCGCCAGTGTCAGTGCCGGCAACAGCAAACTGCTGGGCTTTGCCAGCATCGCCGCCGCCACCAGCGACACCCTCACCCTGCCGGCGGGCTACACCTCCTCGGTATTGATCAGCTGGGGCCAGCCCCTGCACAAAGACGGCCCGGCCTTTGACCCCAGTGGCCACGGCACCGCCCTGCAACAGGAAGCCCAGTTCGGCGACAACAACGATGGCATGAGCCTGTTCGCGTTCCCGGACGACGACAACCGCGCCCTGATGGCCATCAACAACGAATACACCAACTACCGCTACCTCTACCCCCACGGCGGCATGCCGCAGTCGGCCGAAGAGGTCCACAAGGCCCTGGCCTGCGAAGGCGTATCGGTCATTGAAGTGCAGCGCCAGGACGGCCAATGGCACTTCGTCCAGGGCTCGCGCTACAACCGCCGCATCCACGGCAACGCGCCGATTCGTGTCGGTGGCCCGGCCGCCGGCCACGCCTTGTTGCAGACCAGCGCCGACCCCAAGGGGATGAATGTGCTCGGCACGTTCCAGAACTGCGCCAACGGCAAGACGCCCTGGGGCACCTACCTGACCTGCGAAGAGAACTTCACCGACTGCTTTGGCAGCAGCAACGCCGAACAGAAGTTCGACGCCGCGCAAAAACGCTACGGCGTGGTGGCGGCCAGCAAAGAGATCAACTGGCACCCCCACGACCCGCGTTTTGACCTGGCGAAAAACCCCAACGAGCTCAATCGCCACGGCTGGGTCGTGGAAATCGATCCGTTCGACCCCCAGTCGACTCCGGTCAAACGCACCGCCCTGGGCCGTTTCAAGCACGAAAACGCAGCCCTGGCCGAAACCCATGACGGGCGCGCCGTGGTGTACATGGGCGACGACGAGCGCGGCGAGTTCATCTACAAGTTCATCAGCCGCGACAAGATCGACCATCAGAACCCCAAGGCCAACCGCGACCTGCTGGACCATGGCACCTTGTACGTCGCCCGCTTTGATGCCGGCGACAGCAACCCCGATCACCCCAAGGGCCAGGGCCAGTGGGTCGAACTGAGCCACGGCAAGAACGGCATCGATGCCAGCAGCGGCTTCGCCGATCAGGCCGAGGTGCTGATTCACGCGCGCCTGGCGGCCAGCGTGGTCGGCGCAACGCGCATGGACCGCCCGGAGTGGATTGTGGTCAGTCCCCGCGACGGCCAGGTCTATTGCACCCTCACCAACAACGTCAAGCGCGGGGAAGAGGGGCAGCCGGCGGGCGGACCGAACCCGCGGGAGAAGAACGTCTACGGGCAGATCCTGCGCTGGCGCACCGGGGGCGACGACCATGCCTCGCCGACATTCGCCTGGGACCTGTTCGTGGTCGCCGGCAACCCGGCGCTGCACGCCGGCACGGCCAAGGCCGGCTCGTCGAACATCACCCCGCAGAACATGTTCAACAGCCCAGATGGCCTGGGCTTCGACCAGGCCGGTCGCCTGTGGATCCTCACCGACGGCGACTCCAGCAACGCTGGGGACTTTGCCGGCATGGGCAACAACCAGATGCTTTGCGCCGACCCTGAAACCGGGGAAATCCGCCGCTTCATGGTCGGCCCGGTGGGCTGCGAGGTCACCGGCATCAGCTTCTCGCCCGACCAGAAGACCCTGTTCGTCGGCATTCAGCACCCCGGCGAGAACGGCGGCTCGACCTTCCCCGAGCACCTGCCCAACGGCAAGCCGCGCTCCTCGGTAATGGCCATCCGCCGGGAAGACGGCGGGATCGTCGGCGCCTGACCCGGCACCTTCGCGAGTCGGCTCGTTTGCACAGCCCCATGTGCGAGCCGGCTCGCGATACCATCCGCACAGCCCCCACCTATCTGCGTCCGTCTGCGCTACCATGCTTGGCCGGACGCGGCAGCCTGCTGCGCGCAGGAGTCAGCATGTCTCACCCGTTTGAAACACTTACCCCCGATCTGGTGCTCGATGCCGTTGAAAGCATCGGCTTTCTCAGCGACGCCCGCGTCCTGGCACTCAACAGCTACGAAAACCGCGTGTATCAGGTCGGTATCGACGACAGCGAACCCCTGATCGCCAAGTTCTATCGCCCGCAGCGCTGGACCAACGAAGCCATTCTCGAAGAACACCGCTTCACCTTCGAGCTGGCCGAGTGTGAAGTGCCGGTGGTGGCGCCGCTGATTCACAATGGCGAAAGCCTGTTCGAACACGCCGGCTTTCGTTTCGCCCTGTTCCCGCGCCGTGGCGGCCGTGCCCCGGAGCCGGGCAATCTCGACCAGCTCTACCGACTGGGCCAGTTGCTCGGGCGTTTGCACGCGGTGGGCTCGACCCGCCCGTTCGAGCACCGCGAAGCACTGGGGGTGAAGAATTTCGGCCATGACTCGCTGAACACCCTGCTCGAAGGCAATTTCGTACCACGCAGCTTGCTGCCCGCCTACGAGTCAGTGGCACGCGATCTGCTCAAGCGTGTGGAAGAGGTGTACGCCAGCACGCCACACAAGAACATCCGCATGCACGGCGACTGCCACCCCGGCAACATGATGTGCCGCGACGAGATGTTCCATATCGTCGACCTCGACGACTGTCGCATGGGCCCGGCAGTGCAGGACCTGTGGATGATGCTTGCCGGCGATCGCCAGGAATGCCTCAGCCAGTTGTCGGAACTGATGGACGGCTACCGCGAGTTCCACGACTTCGACCCGCGAGAACTGGCCCTGATCGAGCCGCTGCGCGCCCTGCGCCTGATGCACTACAGCGCCTGGCTGGCCCGCCGCTGGGACGACCCGGCATTCCCGCGCAGCTTCCCTTGGTTCGGCACGGAGCGGTACTGGGGCGACCAGGTGCTGGCGTTGCGTGAGCAACTGGCAGCGCTCAACGAAGAGCCTCTGAAGCTCTTCTGACCCAGACAAATCCCCCCTGTAGGAGCGAGCGCTCCTACAGAGACCGATGTTCACAAATGACCTACCTATTCAGTCAGGGCATTCGCAGACAAATCTCCTTACAATCCACTCTTTGTTAGTTGCCTAAGCAAGGATTCTGCATGCAAGCCGCCAACCCGCGTCGCGGTTACATCCTGGGCCTGAGTGCCTACATCATCTGGGGCTTGTTCCCGCTCTACTTCAAGGCCATCGCCAGCGTACCCGCCGTGGAAATCATCATCCACCGGGTGCTGTGGTCGGCGTTGTTCGGCGCGTTGCTGCTGATGGTCTGGAAACACCCGGGCTGGTGGCGCGAACTGCGGGAGAACCCACGCCGCCTGGCGATCCTGGCCCTGAGCGGGACGCTGATCGCCGCCAACTGGCTGACCTACGTCTGGTCGGTGAACAACGGGCGCATGCTCGAAGCCAGCCTCGGTTACTACATCAACCCGCTCGTGAACGTGCTGCTGGGCATGCTGCTGCTCGGTGAGCGCCTGCGTCGCATGCAGTGGCTGGCCGTTGGCCTGGCGGCCGTGGGGGTGGCGCAGCAGGTCTGGCAAGTCGGCAGCCTACCCTGGGTGTCGCTGGTGCTGGCTTTGACCTTTGGCTTCTACGGCCTGATCCGCAAGCAGGCGCCGGTCAAGGCCCTGCCCGGGCTGGTGGTGGAAACCTGGATGCTGGTGCCGATTGCCGTCGCCTGGCTGCTCTTCAACCCGACCGCGAGCAGCGCTCAAGCCGAATTCTGGACCACCTCCGAGGCCTGGTGGCTGGTGGCGGCCGGTCCGGTGACACTGGTGCCGCTGGTCTGCTTCAACGCCGCAGCCCGGCACCTGCCCTACACCACCCTGGGCTTCCTGCAGTACCTGGCGCCCACCCTGGTGCTGTTGCAGGCAGTGCTGCTGTTTGGCGAACACCTGTCCTCCAGCACCCTGGTCGCCTTCATGTTTATCTGGGCCGGGCTGGCGGTCTACAGCGTCGACGCCTGGATCAGTCTGCGTCGGCGCAACTGATCAAAAAACGCACAACCAACTGCAGGCCACGAGGTGCGTGGCCTGCAGCCATCCTTCCCAAGGTTATCCACAACCTGATCCCCGCCGTTTGTGCACAAGCCCTTGAAACTGCTGGTTTTTTGATCAACACCTGAAAAGCCACGGCCCGCCTGGGCTGCAGCTCTGTCTCTACAGGTTATCCACAGGCAGGTGCAGGTTTTTCTTGGATAACCCGGCTTGCGCCTACGGATCGCTGCGCAACACCAACTCCACCATCAGGTCATCGGCCAGGGTTTCCAGGCGCGACTGCAGCACGTCCAGCGACAGGGTCAAGGGCACCGCCAGAATCGCTTCGGCGTGGAACAGCGGTTCACTGCTCATGGGCGCTGGCCGCACCTCGGTCACCAACCGCTCCAGGTTGACCCCCTGCTCACTGAGCAGGCGGGTAATGTCCCGGACAATGCCCGGACGATCGTTGCCTACCAGCTCCATGGCAATCGGCTTCCAGGTGCAGGACTGTTCGATCCCGCTCTCGGCAATCAATACCCGAATCCCTTGGCTGGCCAACGCCTGCAGCGCATCCACCAGTTCGTCGTAGGCCTCGGCCGGCACCCCCACCCGCAGGATCCCGGCAAATTGCCCGGCCATCCGCGACATCCGGCTTTCCAGCCAGTTGCCGCCATGTTCGGCGATACATTGGGCAATGCGCTCGACCTGACCGGGTTTATCCGGGGCGAATACCGTGAGTACGAGGTGGTCCATGGCGCAGCCCTCTTGTCATGACTCTTGTTCTGGAAAGGCAAGTATAGGCAAGGGTTCAAGGGGCGGGTCCGGCACCTTCGCAGGCCAGCCCCACGCGAACGGCCGCACCACCACAATCCGGCAAAACCACAAATCGTGTACAAGTTCTTATATTTAGCTGGAACAATCTCATGGTTTTTTGAGAACATCCCGTGCCCCGACGTGACTGCAATGCGTCATGGGGTCGCAGAACGACGTAATTAGTCTAATTTTCACAACCGCAATTCATCATGTAGTATGCCGCAGCGCGCACTACATAACGTTGGATCGATGTCTGCCGCAGGCACAATCGCAACCCTGAAAGCCCCGTCAGCAAGGCCTCCAAGCCGTTGATTGGTCCCACCCAGCCGCCCTTCATGGCATGTACTGGTAGGGCGGTTTGTGGTTTAAATGGCCAGTGGCTTCATTGTCATAATTGAAGAGCTGAAAAGCGAAATAGCTGAGCAGAGTGAGGCAAGCAATGACTGAACACGTTCAAGTCGGTGGCCTGCAGGTCGCCAAAGTCCTGTTCGACTTCGTGAACAACGAAGCCATTCCCGGTACCGGCCTCACCGCCGATAAGTTCTGGGCCGGTGCCGACAAGGTCATTCACGACCTGGCCCCGAAGAACAAAGCCCTACTCGCCAAACGCGATGACTTCCAGGCGCGTATCGACGCCTGGCACCAGTCCCGTGCCGGTCAAGCACACGATGCTGTGGCCTACAAAGCCTTCCTGCAAGACATCGGTTATCTGCTGCCAGAAGCGGCTGATTTCCAGGCGACGACGCAAAACGTCGACGAAGAAATCGCCCGTATGGCCGGCCCGCAACTGGTGGTGCCGGTGATGAACGCCCGTTTCGCCCTGAACGCCTCGAACGCTCGCTGGGGCTCGTTGTACGACGCGCTCTATGGCACTGACGCCATCAGCGAAGCCGATGGCGCGCAGAAAGGCAAAGGCTACAACAAGGTCCGCGGCGACAAGGTCATCGCCTTCGCCCGCGCCTTCCTCGACGAAGCCGCACCGCTGGCCGCCGGCTCCCATGTCGACTCCAGCCACTACGCGATTGTTGCCGGCAAGCTGGTCGTCAGCCTCAAGGGCGGCAGCAACACGGGCCTGCGCAACGACGCGCAACTGATCGGCTTCCACGGCGACGCCGCGGCACCGACCGCGGTGTTGCTCAAGCACAACGGCCTGCACTTCGAAATCCAGATCGACGCCAGCACCCCGGTCGGCCAGACCGACGCAGCCGGTGTCAAAGACGTACTGATGGAAGCGGCGCTGACCACCATCATGGACTGCGAAGACTCGGTCGCCGCCGTCGATGCCGATGACAAGGTCGTGATCTACCGTAACTGGCTCGGCCTGATGAAGGGCGACCTGTCGGAAGAAGTGAGCAAGGGTGGCCAGAGCTTTACCCGCACCATGAACGCCGACCGTACCTACACCGCGCCTGACGGCAGCGAACTGAGCCTGCACGGCCGCTCCCTGCTGTTCGTGCGTAACGTCGGCCACCTGATGACCATCGACGCGATCCTCGACAAGGACGGCAACGAAGTCCCGGAAGGCATCCTCGACGGCCTGGTGACCAACCTGGCGGCGATCCACAGCCTCAACGGCAACACCCGCCGCAAAAACAGCCGCACCGGCTCGGTCTACATCGTCAAACCGAAAATGCACGGCCCTGAAGAAGCGGCGTTCACCAACGAGCTGTTCGGGCGCATCGAAGACGTCCTCGAGCTGCCACGCAACACCCTCAAAGTCGGGATCATGGACGAAGAGCGGCGCACCACCATCAACCTCAAGGCGTGCATCAAGGCCGCCAGCGAGCGCGTGGTGTTCATCAACACCGGCTTCCTCGACCGCACTGGCGATGAAATCCACACCTCCATGGAAGCCGGCCCGATGGTCCGCAAGGCCGACATGAAGGCCGAGAAATGGATCGGCGCCTACGAAAACTGGAACGTCGACATCGGTCTGAGCACCGGCCTGCAAGGCCGTGCGCAAATCGGTAAAGGCATGTGGGCCATGCCCGACCTGATGGCCGCCATGCTCGAGCAGAAAATCGCTCACCCTCTGGCCGGTGCCAACACCGCCTGGGTGCCGTCGCCGACGGCTGCCGCCCTGCACGCCCTGCACTACCACAAGGTCGACGTGTTCGCCCGCCAGGCCGAACTGGCCAAGCGCACCCGCGCCTCGGTGGACGACATCCTGACCATCCCGCTGGCGGTGAACCCGCAGTGGAGCGCCGAGCAGATCAAGAACGAACTGGACAACAACGCCCAGGGCATCCTCGGTTATGTGGTGCGCTGGATTGACCAGGGTGTGGGTTGTTCGAAGGTACCGGACATCAATGACGTCGGCCTGATGGAAGACCGTGCGACGCTGCGTATCTCCAGCCAGCACATCGCCAACTGGCTGCGCCATGGCATCGTCACCGAGAGTCAAGTGATGGAAAGCCTCAAGCGCATGGCGCCGGTGGTTGACCGCCAGAACGCCAACGACCCGCTGTACCGTCCACTGGCACCGAACTTCGACAGCAACATCGCCTTCCAGGCGGCGGTCGAACTGGTGATCGAAGGCACCCAGCAGCCGAACGGCTACACCGAGCCGGTCCTGCACCGTCGCCGGCGCGAATTCAAGGCTGCCAATGGCCTGTAAGTAAGCGCTGACGCCGGACAAAAAAAGGCCCTGATCGACAGATCAGGGCCTTTTTTCATGGCGCCGGGAGTGACGGATTACAGGGACATGCCCAGCTCATGCCTGACCAACTCCAGCAATTTGCCGGTATCGATTGGCTTGAGCAGGAAGTCCACCACGCTCATGTGCATGGCCGCAATCGCGTCCTTCACATCGGCCTCGCCGGAGACAATGATGATCGGCAGTTCGGCCCGGACCGACTCACGCACCTGGCGAATCAGGTCCAGGCCATCGACATGGCCCATGCGCAGGTCGGTGATCACCAGGCCGATCGAGGGGGTTGTCTCCAACAGCTTCAGCGCGCTTTCGCCGCTGGCGGCGGTCATGCAGCGAATGCCGGCAAGGGCCAGGAACTGCTTGAGCAGTTCGCGGGCATCCTGATCATCATCGACAATCAGTACCCGCTGGGGCGGTAAATCCGGCTCAAGCAAGATTGCACTCAGCGCTTCACGCTCGGCATCGCTCAAAATATCGTGGTCGGACATAGGTCACTCAACAGGTTCAGATCATTCCCCTAGCACACTTATCTGACATCGCTAAGCAGAGCTTAAATGTGCGCTTCGTCGGATAGTTTTCCAAGAGGGTCGAGTAAAGGTTTTAGGTACCCAGGGCGTAGGACCTCTCCGGTTTTTTCTCTCGAGGTCCAGCGACCTAGACTTACGTCCAATGGGCACCCCGTGCGTAGGGGCCGACCATGCAGATACCCCACAACAATAAATCGAAAAAGACTGCGGTCATGGTTATGAGTAAAACGGACGCCTTCACCCAGGCTGGGAAAACGGCGGTGTTGCAAAACATCCAGGGCACCTTGCAGTTCCTGCAGCGCTTCCCGCCGTTCAACCAGATGGAACACGCGCACCTGGCGTTCCTGGTGGAGCAGTGCCAACTGCGTTTCTATGCGCCTGGCGAAAGCATCATCAAGCCGGCCGACGGTCCGGTTGAGCACTTCTACATCGTCAAGCAGGGCCGGGTGGTGGGTGAGCGTCCGCACACCGCCAAGGGCGGCACCGAAACCACCTTCGAAATCACCACCGGCGAGTGTTTTCCCCTCGCCGCGCTGCTCGGTGAGCGAGCGACCCGCACCGAACACCTGGCGGGCGAAGATACCTTTTGCCTGCAGTTGAACAAGCTGGCGTTCATCAAGTTGTTCGCCCTCTCCAGCACCTTTCGCGACTTCGCCCTGCGCGGTGTCAGCAGCCTGCTGGACCAGGTCAACCAGCAGGTCCAGCAAAAGGCCGTGGAAACCCTCGGCACCCAATACTCACTCAACACCCGCCTCGGCGAACTGGCGATGCGCCACCCCGTGACCTGCGGCCCGACCACACCCCTGCGCGAAGCCGTGACCCTGATGCATGAGCAACAGGTCGGCAGCATCGTGATCGTCGATGAACACAAGGCCCCACTGGGAATTTTCACCCTGCGCGATTTGCGCCACGTGGTGGCCGACGGCACTCGCGACTTCGACCAACCCATTGCCCAGCACATGACCCAGGCGCCGTTTTACCTGAGCCCCGACCACAGCGCATTCGACGCCGCCATCGCCATGACCGAGCGGCACATCGCCCACGTCTGCCTGGTCAAGGACCAACGCCTGTGCGGCGTGGTCTCCGAGCGCGATCTGTTTTCGCTGCAGCGGGTCGACCTGGTGCACCTGGCTCGCACCATCCGTAACGCGCCACGGGTCGACAACCTGGTGGCCATTCGCGGTGAGATTGGCCAACTGGTCGAACGCATGCTCGCCCATGGTGCCTCTTCGACCCAGATCACCCAGATCATCACCCTGCTCAACGACCACACCGTGTGCCGGGTGATCGAGCTGACGCTGGCGGAAAAAGGCGACCCCGGTATCCCCTTCAGCTGGTTGTGCTTCGGCAGTGAAGGCCGCCGCGAGCAAACCCTGCACACCGACCAGGACAACGGCCTGCTGTTCGAGGCGCGCGACGCCGCCCATGCCGCCGAGATCCGTGGCCGGCTCCTGCCCATCGCCCAACAGATCAACCAAAGCCTGGCGCTCTGCGGCTTCACCCTGTGCAAGGGCAACATCATGGCCGGCAATCCCGAGCTGTGCCTGTCCCGAGCCGAGTGGGCCAGGCGTTTCGCCGCCTTCATCCGCGAAGCCACCCCCGAGAACCTGCTGGGCTCGAGCATCTACTTTGACCTGCGGGTGGTCTGGGGCGACGAGCAGGGGTGTGCGCAACTGCGCCGGGCCATCCTCGACCAGGTCGCCGACAATCGTCTGTTCCAGCGCATGCTGGCCGAGAATGCCTTGCGCCAGCGACCGCCGGTGGGACGTTTGCGCGAGTTCGTGCTGAGCAAAAAGAACGGCGAAAAAGCCACCCTCGACCTCAAGGTGCAAGGCCTGACGCCCTTCGTCGACGGCGCGCGCCTGTTGGCCCTGGCCAACGGCATTGAAACCAACAACACCCTGGAACGTTTCCGTGAGCTGGTGGCCAAGGACGTCATCGAGCCCCTGGACGGCGCGGCCTACGAAGAGGCCTATCACTTCATCCAGCAAACCCGCATGCAGCAACATCAGCGCCAGAGCCGCGAGAACCTGCCCTACTCCAACCGCGTCGACCCCGACAGCCTCAATCACCTGGACCGGCGCATCCTGCGCGAATCCCTGCGCCAGGCCCAACGCCTGCAAAGCAGCCTCAGCCTGCGGTACCAGCTATGAGCCTGTTTTCCTGGCTGCGTGCGGCCACCCCGACCCTGACCCTCGAACAGCAACAACGCCTGGCAAAACTGCCCGAGGCACCGACGCTGAACGATTGCAGCCTGCGCGAGCAACGCTGGGTAGTGCTCGACCTGGAAACCACCGGCCTGAACCTGAACAAGGACCTGGTGCTGTCCATCGGCGCCGTGGTCATCGAAGACGGCGCGATCGATTTCAGCCAGCAGTTCGAGCGCACCCTGCAGCGCCACGCGCACAAACTGGGACCCAGCGTGTTACTGCATGGCCTGGGGCCGAGCGCGATCGCCGCCGGCAGCGATCCGGTGGACGCCCTGCTGGACTTCATGGAGTTTGTCGGCGACAGCCCGCTGCTGGCCTTCCATGCCCCCTTCGATCAACACATGCTGGGTCGCGCCTTGAAGGACAGCCTGGGGTATCGCTTGCAACATAAGTTTCTTGATGTTGCCGACATGGCGCCACTGCTCTGCCCGCAAGCGCACATCCGCGAAGCCGGCCTGGATGACTGGATCAACTGGTTTCAACTGCAGATCTACGAGCGCCACAACGCCAGCGCCGACGCCATGGCCACGGCCGAGCTGGCGTTGATCCTGTTCAGCCGGGCGCGGGCGCAACAGATTGACAGCCCGTCACAGCTGCAACAACGGCTGAGCCAGTGGAAGCGGCGCCAGCAAAAACACTCCTTTTAATTGCGCTTTCGGCACAATCGACCCGACCAACGCCAATTGCACACGGCCATGGCCTCTGAGACAATCGCGAATAATTCTCGTTAGTTTAAACGTGTATTCGGTGAAGCCATTTGTCGTCAGTCCAAAGCCCTCACAGTGAACTGGTTGGTGCGTTGTATCGCGACCATCGCGGTTGGCTATTGGCCTGGCTACGGCGCAACGTGGCCTGCCCCTCCAAAGCCGAAGACCTGAGCCAGGACACCTTCGTGCGCTTGCTCGGGCGGGAAACGTTCAAACCGCCCCGCGAACCCCGGGCCTTCCTGGTGGCCATCGCCAAGGGCCTGCTGTTTGACTATTTCCGCCGCGCCGCACTGGAACAGGCCTACCTCACTGAATTGATGCTGATCCCCGAAGGCGAGCAACCCTCGGTGGAAGAACAGCAACTGATCCTCGAAGACCTCAAGACCATCGACCGCCTGCTCGGCAAGCTCTCGAGCAAAGCCCGCGCCGCCTTCCTCTATAACCGCCTCGACGGCCTCGGCCATGCCGAAATCGCCGAGCGCCTGGGCGTCTCCGTGCCACGGGTGCGGCAATACCTGGCCCAGGGTATCCGCCAGTGTTATGTGGCGCTGTACGGCGAGCCCGCATGAGTCCGGTCAGCTCCAAGCCCGTCTCGGCGCGGGTACTCGACGCCGCCATCGCCTGGCAACTGTCCCTGGATTCGGGGGCGGGCAGTGCGGTGGAACGCGAGGAATTCGCCAAATGGCACGCCGCCCATGAAGAACACGCCCGCGCCTGGCAGCAACTGGGCATGCTCGATCAGCGCTTCAGCGTGGCCAGCGGACCGGCCCGGGTGGCGCTGCTGCAATCGCGCGAAGGCATCCGTCGCCGGGTGCGCAAGCTTGGCAGCGGGATCGCCAGCGTCCTGCTGGTGATCGGCGTGGGATTGTTCGCCGGTGAGCGCTACCTGCCCCTCGACTACTGGCTGGCCGACCAACGCACCGCCACCGGCGAGCAACGCACCCTGCGCCTGGCCGACGGCACGGTGATCAACCTCAATACCCACAGCGCGCTGGACGTGCGTTTTGATGAGAAGCAGCGCCGGATCGTCCTGCGGGAAGGGGAGATCCGCATTGAAACCGGACACAACGACGCGCGCCCCTTCATCGTCGAAACCCGCGACGGCCAGATGCGCGCGCTCGGCACACGGTTCCTGGTCAAGCGCGAAGACCACGGCACGCGCCTGAGCGTGTTGCAGTCCGCGGTGGCCGCACGCCCCGAGACCCTGGCTGACGAACAGATCCTCAAGGAAGGCCAGCAGGTGCTGATGCAGCGCGACGGCCTCGGCCCGCTGCTGGCGCTCACCCCCGGCAGCGACGCCTGGACCCGCGGCATGCTGGTGGTGGACAACGTTCGCCTCGAAGACCTGGTCCACGAACTCGATCGGTATCGCCCGGGCCATCTCGGCGTCGATCCGGCCGTCGCCGACCTGCGGATCACCGGCAGCTTCCCGCTGCACAACACCGACCTGGCCCTCAGTGCCCTGCTGCCGACCCTGCCCGTGCAGATCGAACAGCACACCCCGTGGTGGGTCACCGTGATCGCCAAACCCTGAGGGTTGGGGACCGCCTCGGTCACCGGGGCCATTTTGGCTGAATCGAAATTATTTCCATCCAGCCCTATCACTTTTTCAATCTCGTTCGGCACATAGGCAATTGAGAAATATTTCCATTCAGGAGCTGCCGTATGTCACGTTCGCTAGACACCTTGTTGCGCCCCAGTCTCTTGGCCCTGGCCATTGCCTTCGGCACTCCGCTGACCAGCACCCTGCTGGTGGCCGCTGAACAGACGTCCAACGTTCGCGCCTACAACCTGCCAGCCGCGCCCCTGGCCAGCACCCTGAACCAGATCGCCAGCCAGGCCGGCCTCGCCTTGAGCCTCAACCCGTCCCTGGCCGCCGGCAAGACCTCCGCCCCGGTCAACGGCCAGTACGACGCCGCCAGCGCCCTGAGCCAGGCCCTGCGCGGCACCGGCCTGCAACTGGAACAAAGCAGCGCCGGCACCTACAGCCTGGTGGCGGTTCCCGAGGGCGTGATGGCGCTGCCGGAAACGGCGGTCATTGGTGTGGAAAACAGCGAAAGCGCCTGGGGGCCGGTAGAGGGTTACCTCGCCACCCGCACTGCCGCGGGTACCAAGACCGACACTTCGCTGCTTGAAGCGCCGCGCTCCATCTCGATTGCCACTCGCCAGCAGATGGAGGATCGCGGCGTCCAAAACCTCGATGACGCTGTGCGCTACATGCCCGGCATCGTCGCCAGCAGCTACGGCAGCGACACCCGTGCCGACTGGCTGCGGGTCCGCGGTTTCGAACCAACCCAGTTCCTTGACGGGCTGCCGCTGCCTAAAGGCGTGTACGCCAACCCGAAAATGGAAACCTGGAACCTGGACCGTATAGCCCTGCTGCGCGGACCGGCTTCTTCGGTCTACGGCCAGACCCCTCCAGGTGGCCTGCTGGACATGGTCAGCCGCCGCCCTAGCGAAGAGGCCAGCAGCGCCGTTCAAGTGCAGTACGGCAGTGACAACCACCGCCAGATCAACTTTTCCAGCACCGGCAAGATCGACGAAGAAGGCCAGTTCCTTTACGGCCTCAGCGGCGTGATACGGGACAGCGACACTCAGGTCGATGACGTTCCCAACCAGCGCTACAACATTGCTCCCAGCCTGACCTGGAACATCGACCCAGACACCAAACTGACGTTTCTCTCGCAGTTCACACGCGACGATACCGGCATCACCAGCCAGTTTCTGCCGGTCCAGGGCACCAAGATCGACATGCCGTTCGGTGATATCTCCCACCACAAAAACCTCGGGGACCCGGAGTGGGAGTACTACGACCGCACTTACTACGCCCTGGGCTATGCCTTTGAACATCGCTTGAACGATGTCTGGCAGTTCAAGCAAAACCTGCGCTACACCAAGTCGGACCTGTCTTTCCAGGCGATCACCGTGGGCTCCTACCCTTACACCGAAGTTGACGACCAAGGTAATGTCGGCCGCTCGACCACCAGTGCAGACGAAGACATCAGCCAGTTTGCCGTGGACAACCACTTCCAGGCCGACTTCGCCATAGGCGACATCACTCACACTCTCTTACTGGGCCTGGACCACCAGCGCACGAACACCAACTACACCTCGGTGTATGGCAGCGCGCCGCCGATCAACGTCAACGACCCAGCCCACGGCTTGCCGATCGTCCGGCCACCACGCTCCAGCGCGTACTATGACTACGACCAGAAGACCTACCAGACCGGTCTGTACGTTCAAGACCAGATGGCGCTCGACCAATGGCGCCTGACCCTGGGCGGCCGTGAAGACTGGGTGCACACCGGCACTCAATACTTCAACAAAAATGACGCCACAAACACCGACCGGAACAAGAACTTCAGCGCTAATGCGGCGATCAGCTACGTCTTCGATAACGGTTTCGTACCTTATCTGTCCTACGCCGAATCGTTCCAGCCAGCCAGCAACGCCAGCACCTCGCCCACCGACTCGTTCGAACCAACCGAAGGCAAGCAGTGGGAACTGGGCATCAAGTACCAGCCGCCCGGCAGCAACACCCTGTTGAGCGCAGCGGTGTATGACCTGACCCAGAAAAACGTCGATGTCACCACCACCGTCAACAACATCTCGGTTACCAGCCAGACGGGTGAAGTGAAAGTGAAGGGGCTTGAGCTGGAAGCGATTTCCGACGTGACTGAAAACCTCAAAGTCATTGCCGCTTACACCCTGGCCAAGTCGGAAGTGCAAAAAGGCGACTACAAAGGAAACCGCCTGCAATTAATGCCGAACCAGCAAGCATCGTTATGGACCGACTACACCTGGCACAACGGTGTATTGGACGGCTTTGGCGTAGGTGCCGGTGCGCGCTATACCGGCAACACCTACGGTGATCAGGGCAACACCTGGCTGGGCAAGGCAGACGCCTACACGGTGTTTGACGCTGCTGTTCATTACGACCTGGGTCGTCTGGACAACAGCCTCAAAGGCGCCTCCCTGGCGCTCAACGCCACAAACGTGTTCGACAAGGACTACATCTCCACTTGCGATAGCTTCTATTGCTACTACGGGGACCAGCGCAGCGTGGTCGCCAGTGCCACCTACAAGTGGTAACCCACTGACGTAATACGCGCCATTAACAGGCCGCCCTCACTGGGCGACTTGGGTCTTTCTGAAGGCAGTGAAATGAAAAGCAAAACCATCCGCCGCTGGTCCTTTATCCACACCTGGACCAGCCTGATTTGCACGGCGTTCCTGCTGATGCTCGCCCTGACTGGCCTGCCGCTGATCTTTCATCATGAGATCGAGCACCTGCTGGGCGATGCGCCCGTGCTGCGACAGATGCCGGCCGACACCCCGCACCTGGACCTGCAGCAACTGGTCGCAAAGGCCCAGGCCCATCGTCCCGGCGAAGTCATGCAGTACTTCGGCTGGGATGAGGACGAGCCCAACGGCGTGATCACGATCATGGCCAAGACCGCCGGCACCGAACCCAACCTGTCCCACACCTACATGCTCGACGCCCGCACTGGCGAGCCGGTGGCCATGCCCTCGGCCAACGGCGGGCTGATGATGTTCATCCTGCGCCTGCACGTCGACCTGTTCGCCGGGCTACCGGGTAAGTTGCTGCTGGCGTTCATGGGCATCCTGTTCGTGCTGGCGATCGTCTCCGGGGCGGTGCTGTACCTGCCGTTCATGCGCCGCCTGAAGTTCGGCACCGTGCGCCAGGAAAAATCCACGCGCCTGCGCTGGCTCGACCTGCACAACCTGATCGGCATTGTCACCCTGACCTGGGCCCTGGTGGTGGGTGTCACCGGCGTGGTGAGCGCCTGCGCCGACCTGCTCATCGCCGCCTGGCGCAACGAAGCCCTGAGCGCGATGATCGAACCCTACCGCGAGGCGCCCCCCCTGACCCGCCTGGCACCCGCCAGCCAGCTGCTCGAGATTGCCCAACGCGCCGCACCCGAGATGCAGGCCGACTTCATCGCCTTCCCCGGCACCCGTTTTTCCAGCGAACACCATTACGCGGTGTTCATGAAAGGCAGCACCCACCTGACCTCCCACTTACTGACCCCGGTACTGATCGACGCCAGCACCCTGGAGGTCACCGCGATCGCCGAACGACCGTGGTACATGGACGTCATGGGCATGTCGCAGCCGCTGCACTTCGGTGACTACGGCGGCATGCCGATGAAAGTCCTCTGGGCGGCACTCGATGTACTGACCATCATCGTCCTCGGCAGCGGCCTGTACCTGTGGACAGCCCGGCGCCGGGCGGCAAAACCGCCGGCCGTGGCCCAGGAGAGCACCCCATGAGACCGCGCCAGTCGAACTTCTGGAAAGTCTTCGCCACCCCCACCGTGATTGCCCTGCTCAGTGCCGCCGGGTTGTTCGCGGCGCTGTTGGGTGATGGGATCTGGGATGGCTTGAGCTGGATCGGCCTGGGCGTGCCGGCGGTGCTTGGGGTGCGGGGATTGATGCAACGCCAGTGAACCCTCACGCTGGGGGAGCGAACCGGCGGCGCTCCCCCATGAAATACGCTGGCAACGGCAAACCCCTCGCCAGCCACGCCGGAACTTACTAGGCTAAACCTCTGCTCCCCGATGATCGCCGAGGAATGCCATGTCCACCCCCAGCATGACCCTGTTCCACAACCCTGCCTCGCCCTTTGTGCGCAAAGTGATGGTGCTACTGCACGAGACCGGGCAGACCGACCGCGTCGCGCTGCAGCTCAGCCAACTGAGCCCGGTCAGCCCCGACCCGGTATTGAACCAGGACAACCCGTTGGGCAAGATCCCGGCCCTGCGCCTGGCCGACGGCAACGTGCTGTACGACAGCCGAGTGATCCTCGACTACCTCGACCAGCAACACGTCGGCAATCCGCTGATCCCCGCCGAAGGCACAGCCCGCTGGCGGCGTCTGACCCTGGCGGCACTGGCCGACGGGATCATGGATGCGGCGGTGATGGTGCGCTACGAATTGGCCCTGCGCGCCCCGGAAAAACACTGGCCGGAATGGCTCGACGCCCAGCGCGAAAAAATCCGCCGCGCCCTCTCAGTGCTCGAAGCTGACGCCATCGCCGAACTGACCTGCCACTTTGACGTCGCCGCCATCAGCGTCGCCTGCGCCCTGGGCTACCTCGACCTGCGCCACCCCGACCTGCACTGGCGCGACGCCCAACCGCAACTGGCGGCTTGGTATTTCGAAGTCAGCCAGCGCCCGTCGATGCTGGCGACGGTACCGAAGGTGTGAGGCGGCAAGCGGCGAAACACTAACAGTTCTGCTAGTTGGCAAATATTCACATAGCTCCGATGCTAAAGGCTCCACTCCAGACCTTGCTCGGAGCTCACCCCATGCCGACTTCCATCCTGAATCGTTACCAATACGACGCACTGAACCGCCAGATTGGCCGCACACCGTCGCAACAGCCGGTCATCCAGCATTTCCACTGCAACAGCCGATTGACCACCGAAATCCAGGGCGCAGCGTTCTGGAGCATCGTCCAGCACGACGAGCAGTTACTGGCACTCCAACAGTCGCAAGGCGCTGCACCCAACGCCACGTTACTGGCCACCGATCAGCAACGCTCGGTGTTGCACGCACGCGCCGGCAACCAGTCATCGGCCCTCACCTACACCGCCTACGGCCACCACACAGCGCAGAATGGCTTGCTCAGCTTGCTGGGATTTAACGGCGAACGACCCGACCCAGTAACCGGGTACTATCATTTGGGCAACGGCTATCGACAGTTCAATCCCGTGTTGATGCGATTTAACAGTCCGGACAATTTGAGTCCGTTTGGGAAGGGCGGTTTTAATGCATACGCATATTGTGCCGGGGACCCCGTCAACCGAGTCGATCCGTCCGGGCATTCGGTCCTGTCCAGGATTGCGAAAGTATTCAGGAAGACATTCCTGGACAAGACCATTAAAAACATGAAGAGAAACACAGAAGTATCTCCTTTCACAGTAGAGCTTCTGAGAGAGACAAAAACCAACCTGGGTGGGAGTAATAAAATAAAACAGATGGCTTCGACTAGCGGTGTAACCGCTGAAGAACTTCTATTGTATTCGGCCCGGATCACAGCGTTTAAAAAGGTCATGCCAGTATTAGCAAACCCTAAGGTTGTATCGATCTCCACTAATCAGCAATTCATAAAATATGCAACAGCTGGAGCTGAGATCACCAAAAGTAAACTTTTACATAGCCTCGACACGATTGATTGGTTACCAACGCCGGCTCGACAAACACCGACTTCATCAATGTCATCAAGTTATCAGTCGGTAGCGAACGCCGGACGAACCTCCCATCCTGCGGGAGAAAAAAATCGAGATATACGAAACTTAATGTAAAAACTCGCAGCAGTGGTATTTCACAGTCAGCTCAGTCACAGTCAGCCAGCGCCCGGCGAGGCTGGCGACCGTGCCGAGGGTCTAGTCCGCCACGCTGCGCCACCAACCATCCACTGATGTGCAGCAGCAATCGCGCCACCTGCACCCGCTCCTCACGCAAGCCCAGCGACCGGCTCATGCCGCCACCTGCGTCTTGCTCGTCTGACCTACCCCATACCAATCCAGCCGACGGGTCAGCACCATGAATACGCCGAGCAACCCGAACAGCAACAACGACCCCATCAACAGCGCGTAATCCTCGGCGCTCAGCAGTCCGTACAACAGCCCATACAACGCCGCCAGCCCCGCCGAAAAACCCAGGCCGTGCGGCGTGCTGTGCAGCACGTGGCGCACATAAAAACCGATCAGCAACACACAGGCACTGGCGGACAACAGGTAGGCCAGGGCGAACCCGATGTGCTCGGACAGCGACAACAGCAGCAAGTAGAAAAACGCCAGCGCCACCCCCACCAGGGCGTACTGCACCGGGTGCACCGCCAGCCCCTTGAGCACTTCGAAGAGAAAGAAGCCGGCGAAGGTCAGCACGATAAACAACAGGGCGTATTTGATTGCACGCTCGCTCTTGAGGTACTGGTCCACCGGGTCGATGAAGCTGACGCCAAAGTTGCGGCTCTTGAACTCTTCACAACCGCCACCGGCCACACAATTGCCAAGCGCCTCCTCCAGGTTGGTGGAGAAAAACGAGGTCTGCCAGTCGGCACTGAAACCTTCGGCGCTGATCTCGCGCTGCGCAGGCAAATAATTGCCGATGAAGCTTGGATGGGGCCAATCGGCCTTTAGCTTGACCTGGCTGGTTCTGCCCACCGGCGTGACCTGCAGTTGCCCGGTCCCCTGCAGGCGTAGATCAAAGCCGAACTGCAGCGTATTGGCTTTACGGCTATCCAGTGGCGCGAGCATCACGTGCACGCCCTCCCCCAGCCAGTCCTCCTGGGTTCCCGGCGCGAAGTCCAGGCGCTGGCCGTCGAGCTCCAGCTGCAAGGCATTTTCGATGCCGCGGATATCGCTGATGCCCACCGCCAGGTAAGGCTGGTCGAACTGGTAGTCGATAAAGTCTTCCTTGATGCCCAGGCGCTCGGGAAGGGAAAACTGCCCGCTGATGCGGTTGCTGGCGTGGAACAGCCGCGCCTCATAGATCCCTCGGGCCCGCAGTTCGGTCTGCACCTGGCCATCGAGCTCAAAGCGCTCCGGTAGGAAATACAAACGGCCGCGCTCCTGGCTGGTTTCCTGATAACGCTTGTTGGTTTTCTCGTTGAGCTTCCAGGTGCGCACCGCCTTGCGGTACGGCACCACCAGCAGCGGGCCGGTCAGTTGCTGGCGGTAGCTGGAACTGCGGGCGATGTCGTCGAGCACGCCATCGCGCAGTTGCTGGCGGTCGAAGATCATGCCGCTGATCATCAGCAAGGGAATCAGCAACAACAGAATCAATAGGGCAATCGCCCCGAGTTTTATGGCCAGGCTGCGGTTCATGGAAGTTCTCCCTGTTCGAATGAGGGAGAGTCTGCAAGGCCCGTGTGTGGGTTTTATGGAGCGAATATGCAGAGTGTGTGGAGAACCGGTATCTGTAGCAGCTGGCGCAGCCTGCGTTCGGCAGCGGCTACGGTAGGTGCAGCGTCACCTCAACCCCATCGGGTACATTCCCAACCCGCAGTGTTCCCCCATGCAACTTCACCACCTCTTCCACAAAATTGAGCCCCAGCCCGGTGCTTTTACGTCCGCTGTCAGGCCGTGGCAGCGAGTAGAAACGCTCGCTCAGGCGGCCCAGGGCGTAGTCGGGAATCGGGTCGGCCTGGTTGAACAGACTGAACTCGACCTGCTCGCCCCGCCGTTGCGCGCGAAAACGCAGGACGCCGTGGGACGGGGTGAAATCCAGAGCGTTCTCCAGCAGGTTGGCCAGCGCCTGGCGCAACAGAAAGGCTTCGCCTGACAGCGCCAGGTCCGCGGCGATGTGTTTTTCGATGCGCAGCTGTTTGCGTTCAATGCGTGCCTGCTGGGTCTCGAGCAACTCATCGACCAAGGCTGCCAAGGGCACCTGCACTCGCTCCTCGAGGGTTTGCCGTTGCTCGACCTGGGCCAGGTTCAACAGACGCTCGATCAACTGCTGCATACGCGCGCTTTCGCTGTCGATGTTGCTGACGAAACGCTGGCGCTGGGTGGCCGGCATCTCGTCCTGCAACAGTTCGGCCGCGCCACGAATCGCCGCCAGCGGGCTCTTCAATTCGTGGGTCAGGGTGTGCACATAACGCTCCACATACGCCTTGCCTTCCAGTTGCGTGCGCATGTGTTCCACTGCCACGGCCAGTTGCTCAAGCTCACCGCCACGGTAGTGCGGCAGCTCGGCCCGGCGCCCTTCGCTCACCGCCTGGGCATACGCGGTCAAGCGCCGCAGCGCCACGCTCAACCACCACGACAATGCCGCCCCGAACAGCAGGCCGAGGCCAATCAAGCCCGCACCGTAGCCGAGCAAACGGCGCTCGGTGCGGTCGACGTAAGGCTGCAATGAACTGTTGGGTTTGGCCACCGTGACCACACCGATGATTTGCCCGTTGTCGCGAATCGGTGCGCCAACGTGCATCACCGAAGAACTGGCGTCATCGGGATCGCTGCGGGTCGAGCGCGCGCCGTATTCACCGCGCAGGGTCAGGTACACATCGTTCCAGCGCGAGTAATCCTGGCCCACTGCACGGGCGCTGGAGTCCAGTACCACCACGCCTTTGGCGTCGGTCACGTAGATGCGATGGTTGACCTGATTCTTGGCCAGGCCCCAGATACTCGCCCCCGGCTGCCGCTCACCGTAGGCCTTGAGCAGTTCCGGCCAGCGGTTCTGATTGAGGGTTCCGGCCTTGAAGTCGTCGCGCAGGATTTCGGCCATCAGGTTGGCAGTGTCCACCAGGGTTTCTTCGGTGGACTGACGCACGCCGGGACGGATTTCTTCCATCACTGTGTTGAGCACAAAGTAACCGGTCAGGCCGACAAACAGCACATACACCAGGAAGATCCGGATCGCCAATGGCATCAGCTGGATCCCGGGCTGTAGCTGTAACCAAGGCCGCGGTGGGTCTGGATCGGCTCGGCATTGGCCGCCACCAGGCGCAACTTGGCGCGCACGCTCTTGATGTGGCTGTCGATGCTGCGCTCGTAACCGGCGTCGCTGGCAATGCCCAGCGCATCGAGCAACTGTTCGCGACTGAAGACCCGCTCCGGCTGCTCCAGCAGACACTGCAACAAGCGGTACTCATGCCGGGTCAAACTCAGAGGCTGGCCGCGATAAGTGATCAGCACACGCTCACTGTCCACCAGGAACAACGCACGGGTGGACTCGATCCCCGGTCGCGGGGCCATGCGCTTGAGAATCGCCCGCACCCGCGCCGCCACTTCCCGTGGGCTGAACGGTTTGACCACGTAGTCGTCGGCACCGATTTCCAGGCCGACGACTCGATCGATCTCGCCATCGCGGGCGCTGAGGAACATCACCGGCACTTCGCTGAACCGGCGCAACTGCTTGCAGGTTTCAAAACCGCTGATGTCCGGCAGGCCGATGTCGAGAATGATCAGGTCGGCGGGCGTTGCCTGTTGATGCTCAAGGGCGGCCGCCCCCAGGCTCACCCAGGTCGTGGTGAAACCCTCGCCTTGCAGGGCAAACACCAGGGTATCGGCAATCGCCGCTTCGTCTTCGACAATCAGGATATGAGGCATGGCATCCAGGCCCGGCAGTTAAGTGGGCGAACGGTGCCCCACGGTGTAATCGACGTCAATCCGACAAGTGTTACGCAGCGCCAAATACCGTAGGACCTTATCGGCCCTACCTGTAAGAAGTAGCTGAAAAGTCGCCACCGGCGGCTGGCCTCAACACTCCGGCTTATCCGCCGTAAACCGTCGAGCCGGATTCACCGCCGCGCCAAACTCACGCAGGGCCTTGGCACCAATCAACAACGGATAATTAAAGCTGCTGCGGTCAGTCAGGTTGACCTCGACCGTGCGTTTGACGTTGCCCAGGCACAACTCCAGATCGACCACCGGCCGCTTGCTGGGCGCGGCCACCTCTTCGTCCTCGTCCTCTTCGGAACGGGTCTTGATCTTGCTGATGCGCGCGACCTTGTGCTCGTAGACCTTGTTGCTGGCATCCTTGGTCGCGAGGCGGAAACGCACCCACTCCTCGCCATCGCGGGTGAAGGTCTCGATGTCCTTGGCCGACAGCGACGCGGTCAGCGCGCCGGTGTCCATCTTCGCCTTGAGCACTTCACCACCGATCTCCGGCAACTGGATGTACTCGTAACGGCCATACAGGGTCGGCTCGGCGGCCATGACCGGCAAGGCCAGGAGGGATAACAGTGCGAGGACAGATTTCACGTGGTGGATTCCCTGAAAGTAGGACAGCGGGATTTTAGACCGTCTGAAATGGATTGGTTCGTTCTCTGGATGGCAATCGCGGGCAAGCCCGCTCCCACATGGAACTCCACAGGTGATCCACTGTGGGAGCGGGCTTGCCCGCGAGAGGCCGGCGCACTCACCACAGCCCCCCCGCCCCATGAACATTGCTGCACCATACCCCCCAACCTGTGAAACATTCGTCAGCCCGCCGATTTGGCCTGCGCGTCGAAGCTGCTTATCATGGCCCGCCCAAAGGCTTTCAAGAGTTACTTATGCGCCGCCTGCTCACCGGCTGTTTCGTTACCCTTCTGCTGCTGCTCAACACCCTGGTCCTGATCGGGCCCCTGCTGGTGTTCGCCCTGCTCAAACTGGTCCTGCCGGGTCGTTATCGCGATGCCGCAAGCGCTGTGGTGATGTGGATCGCCGAAACCTGGGCGCAAATCGACAAACTGATTTTCGCCTGCTGCATCCCCACCCGCTGGGACATTCGTGGCGGCGAGGGCCTGCGGGTCGACACCTCCTACCTGGTGGTCAGCAACCACCAGTCATGGGTCGATATCCCCGCGCTGATCCAGACCCTCAATCGGCGCACGCCGTTCTTCAAGTTCTTCCTGAAAAAGGAACTGATCTGGGTGCCGTTCCTGGGCCTGGCCTGGTGGGCGCTGGATTACCCGTTCATGAAGCGCTACAGCAAGGCCTTCCTGGCCAGACACCCGGAGCTGCGGGGCCAGGACCTGGCAATTACCCGGGCCGCGTGCGAGCTGTTCAAGCGCCAGCCGGTGACGGTGGTCAACTACCTGGAAGGCACCCGCTTCACCCAGGCCAAGCGCAACGCCCAGCAATCCCCTTTCAAGCACCTGCTCAAACCCAAGGCCGGCGGCGTGGCGTTTGTGCTGGCGGCCATGGGCGAACAACTGGACGCCATGCTCGACGTCACCGTGGTCTATCCACAGGAGAAGATTCCGGGGTTCTGGGATTTGATCAGCGGTGCGGTGCCACGGGTGATCATCGACATCCAGACCCGTGAGCTGGATCCGGCGTTGTGGCAGGGCGATTACGAAAACGATCCGCTGTTTCGCCAAAGCGTCCAGAACTGGGTCAACCAGCTCTGGATCGACAAGGATGCACGCATCGACGCCTTGCGCGCCGAGCGTGAGTGAGGCGCGGTCAGACGCCCCAGATGCTGCCCAGGCTCTTGAGCAGGGTACCGCCAACGCCTTGCTGGCCCAGGTACTGCAGCAGGATCGGGGCAAACTGACCGACCATGCCGCTGTCCATGCCCAGCGCGCTGAACGCGGTGTTCAGGTCGTTGGTGTCCTTGACGTTACCCAGGGCATTTTCCAGGCCCGCGGCCTTGCCGGACGAACCCAGCATGCCCGCGAGGGCGCCCAGGTTACCGCTGCCACCGGAGAGCTTGTCGATGCCCGGCACGCTCTTGGCCAGTTCCGAATAGTCGCTGGCGCTCAGCTGGTTCTTGGCCAGGCCCAACATCGCGCTGGTGCCACCAATGGCTTGTTCCGGCTTAACGTCCAGGGCACTCAGGGCGCTCAACAGACCGGCGGTCTGCGAGGTCGGCGCTGCGGTTGCGGCCTTGTCGCCACCTTGCATACCCGCTACCGCACCGGCCACATCGTTCAGGTTGAAACCGGCGAAGACCGGGCTGGCGACCAATGTCATGAGCGAAGCCAAAGCAAAACCGCGTGAAATCTTCATCGAAAAACTCCTGAACCTTCAAAAATGCCCTCAAGCGGGCGCAACGCTGGCATTTTGACTGAAAATCACCCGGTATTGTTCCGCGACGGCCATTCCTTTCTTCTCATGGACTGCGCAGAGGTTTTTTTCCCCAATAAACAGGAACACCACTCGTGGCACCCAGCGCCCTTTCCAGACGCCGCCCCTAGCAGTTCTGCCAGTAGGCAATCCAGTCGGGCTAAGTCACAGTAAAACTCTGTATTGCGCACCTCTCAGGGAGCTCCATTCATGCAATCCCTCCGCCAAACCCTGCTCTGCAGCTACCGCTACGACCCCTTGGATCGCCTTGCAAACTGCACCCCAACGGCACAGGCCAGCAGCCACCGCTTCTACCTTAACGACCGCCTGTCCACCGAGATTCAAGGCGTGCTACAGCACTCGATCATGCAGCATGAAGATCAACTGCTGGCGCAGCAACAACACCAGAACGGCACGCCGGAGTCCCACTTGCTGGCCACCGACCAGCAACGCTCGGTACTGTGCATCCTCGACGCCATACGCCCCCAGCCTCTTGCTTACGCACCTTATGGTCATCGCGTACCGGAGAGCAGCCTGCTCGGCTTCAACGGCGAACTGCCGGACCCGGTAACCGGGCACTATTTGCTGGGAAATGGCTATCGGGCGTTTAACCCGGTGTTGATGCGGTTCAACAGCCCGGACAGTTGGAGTCCCTTTGGGCGGGGTGGGCTAAATTCGTATGGGTATTGTGTCGGGGATCCGATAAATCAAATTGATCCAACGGGGCACTTAGGCAACCCGATTAAAGGCATCATGAACTTGTTTGGATTAAGAACCCCGAGCAAGACTGGCACAATTAATAACTTGACCCTTCTGGCTCAAGACGTATACGCCTTCACGGACGATTCAAAATCAGGCCCTCGACTTAATATCGCAGCCCATGGATTCGTAGACCCCGCGGCCCCCAATAAAAAGATAGTCGACATCAAAGCTGGCGACGAGGAATGGACTGCCAACCATCTGTATAAAAAGCTAGCCAAGGAATTCAACTTAAATAAAGTTGGAGAAATACGCCTACTTGTATGCGGCAGCGCGAATGAAAATAAATCTTCGTTCGCCCAACAGTTCTCGAACCTGACTGGAAAACCTGTAACCGGCCACAAAAACATTGTTTCCTTTACACCCCCCTTCAAATCAGTCGAAGATCTGTGGATAAAATCGCAAAGCATCCCCAACGGAGAAAAACATTTCAGGAACCATCCAAAATTACAGCGCTACCTGATCAAGCAACAGACGCCTAGAACCTTTACACCTAACATCCGCTGATACCCCTTCAATGGAGTGCCACATGAGTGTTAAACACAGAGAAGTTCTTTGCCAATACAATTACGACCCCTTAAATTTTCTCAGCACCCGCACCAAGACAACACAAGCATCCGCCAAGCAGTTCTACCTCAAGGAACACCTAGTCACCGAGATTCAAGGCACGCTCCAGCACTCGGTCATGCAGTATGAGAATCACTTGCTGGCCCACCAGCAACGCCAAGCCGGCACGCGACACACTCACTTGCTGGCCACCGATCAACAACGCTCAGTGCTGGCCCTGATCGACTCGACGCGCGCCCATCTCCTCGCCTATTCGCCATACGGTCATCGCGCCCCGGAAAACGGCTTGCTCAGCCTGCTCGCTTTCAACGGTGAACGGCCGGATCCGGTAACCGGATGTTATTTGCTGGGCAATGGCTATCGGGCGTTTAACCCGGTGTTGATGCGGTTCAACAGCCCGGACAGTTGGAGTCCCTTTGGGCGGGGTGGGTTGAATGCGTATGGGTACTGTGTGGGGGATCCGATCAATAGACAGGATCCTAACGGACATATACCAGGACTCGTGAAGGATTTTCTGCGCTGGGCACGGATAATGAAGCCCTCCCCTAAAACGAGCAGCAACCATACTTCTAACTCTACGACTGGAAGAAACTCAACTGTCACCCCTCCCAACAGCCAGCCATACAACGTCACTGACGACAAGTCGGTTTTTCTCGGCTATCACGGCACAAGTGTGGAAAACGCGCAAAGCATGTTAACCAACGGAGTTCACAACGACACTAAACACCTCTTCATAACCAACACTTATGAAGGAGCAAGAGCTTACGCAAACTTTCACACAAGAGGCGAAGTAGTTTCTGTTCACACAACAGACTTTAAACTCCTCCACTCGAACGCTGCACGTGGAACCGCGAAAGCAGGCACCATGCAAATAGATCAAGTGAAAATCGCAAAAGCAGCGCACAGCTCGCTAGCCTTAACAATCACAGGCGACGCACAAGTGAGTTCAAACTTCAATCGATTCATGTCAGAACAAGAGCATACTAATCATTGGGTAATGAGATTTAGAGATGTACGGGAACAATAAAAACAATGCCATACAGCTCAGCGTCGCTTATGCAAATGGCGAAATAAATCTCTTACATCACACTAAAAAGCTTATGCAGATCAATCACAAACTTCTTCGGCACGCTGGCATCGAACTCGCCATAACCACGTGGCACGTCGTCCAGGCTGATCACTTCCACCCCCACGATGTCGGCAATATGAATGCGGTCCCACATGATCGTCCGCATCAGTTGGCGGTTGTACTTCATGACCGGGGTCTGGCCGGTGTGGAAGCTGTGGGATTTGGCCCAGCCCAGGCCAAAGCGGATGTTCGGGCTGCCCATCGTTGCGACAGCGCCCTTTCCAAACGCCGACCCTAGCAGTTCTGCTAGTAGGCAACTCAGTCGGGCTAGGTCACAGTAAAACCCTGTATTGCGCACCTCTCAGGGAGCCTCATCCATGCACCCCCAGCGCAAAACCCTGCTCTGCAGCTATCGCTACGACCCACTGGATCGCCTGGCCGACTGCACCCCAACAGCACAGGCCAGCAGCCAACGTTTCTACCTCAAAGACCGCCTGTCCACCGAGATTCAAGGCGCGCTACAGCACTCGATCATGCAGCACGAAGATCAACTGCTGGCGCAGCAACGGCGTCAGAACGGCACATCGCAATCGCGCTTGCTCGTCACCGATCAGCAACGCTCCGTGCTGTCCATCCTCGACGCCACGCGTTTCCTGCACCTTGCCTACACCCCTTATGGTCATCACGTACCGAAGAGCTGCCTGCTCGGCTTCAACGGCGAACGGCCGGACCCGGTGACCGGGCATTATGTATTGGGCAATGGTTATCGGGCGCTCAATACGGTGTTGATGCGGTTTAACAGTCCGGACAGTTGGAGTCCGTTTGGGCGGGGTGGGTTGAATGCGTATGGGTATTGCGTGGGGGATCCGGTGAATCGGAGTGATCCGACAGGGCATTCCAATTTCATAATGCGTTTTGGCAAAGGATTAGCAAACCTTTTGGGTCTCAGACAACGGAGGCCTGAGAAGACTCCAGCCTGGACAACGCGAGACCTGTTCTCTGTAGATGCAACTTCAACGACCCAACTCCAAACGTCTGCAAGGCACTCGACATCTTCCGGCTCTGTTGAAACGGCACTCACTTCACTAACAGAGGCACCTGCGAGGTATACAAACCCTTACAGCTCCTCGCCGCCAACAAGCGGGGCGCGCGAAATTCCGACTACAAATAGAAACATCACCGACATACAGAGCACTGTGAGGAATCTTCATTCAAGTGCACGGCGTCCTTGGCAACTGCACGACAAACCACCTCCGTACTCAGAATACGCACCTCCTCGTTATGATGAATGGTTAAAACGCAACTCAACTTCAAGCACCGAAGTTCGCCGCCCTAAAGATATCCGAGGCGCCCCAGAAAATAGTTGATAACGAAAGTTTCCACCGCCAACGCCACAAGCTTGTGCTTTGGTCTTGTTGCCAGTGCCTATCTGTTCACTGGGAGAACACACTAGCAGTTCGACTATTAGGCAGAGTCGTCCGGCTGGTCCAAAGTAATCCCATGTCGCTCAAGGAGTTCGCCCCATGTCGACTCAACGCCAAACCCAGCTCTGCAGCTACCGCTACGACCCACTGGATCGCCTGGCCGACTGCACCCCAACGGCACAGGCCAGCAGCCAACGTTTCTACCTCAAAGACCGCCTGTCCACCGAGATTCAAGGTGTGCTACAGCACTCGATCATGCAGCATGAAGATCAACTGCTGGCGCAGCAACGGCGTCAGAACGGCATATCGCAATCGCGCTTGCTCGTCACCGATCAGCAACGTTCCGTGCTGTCCATCCTCGACGCCACGCGTTTCCTGCACCTTGCCTACACCCCTTATGGTCATCACGTACCGAAGAGCTGCCTGCTCGGCTTCAACGGCGAACGGCCGGACCCGGTGACCGGGCATTATGTGTTGGGCAATGGTTATCGGGCGCTCAATACGGTGTTGATGCGGTTTAACAGTCCGGACAGTTGGAGTCCGTTTGGGGAGGGGGGAGTGAATGCTTATTCATATGCTGCGGGCAACCCAAGTAAGTACTCTGACCCAACAGGCCATGGCCGCTTTGACTTCATTTCTAAGTTTTTTTCTACAACACCACCGTCAACGAAGCGGAATTCATTAAATATTTTCCAATATGGTGGCTCTAACCGCCAGGCAACTGCACGCTGGGGTGAAAGACGGCCTCTTGAAATCACTTCATCTCAGAAATCAAAAAGACGCAGCTCTCTTCCAGAGCTTGGCACGCCACCAGCTCAGGACCAGTTCATCGGCTACCACGGCACCGACGACACTTCAGCCAACCGCTTACTGAATGAAGGTGTTAATCAAAAATATTTCAAGAGCACAAATTTGGGTGCTGGATTTTATGTCTCCCCGAATTTATCTGTCGCACAGAAATACGCAGGACTGAGCAAAAATGGTCGTGGCCAAGTTGTCGAGGTCCACATGAAAAACTTCTCAGGCATGAAGCCTGGAAGAGACTATGACTTCAAACACCATGACGTAGCTCCAACACTGAACATGGAGATGGTCATTAGACCCCACCAAATAAAAGCTATCTCGATCAGAAAGCTCGGCTCCTACTCTGGCAAGAATAAAAGCACCCCAAGGGCGCTGGAAGTTCATTTTTGAGCTTTTTCGATTGCATCAAGCCAACGAACAGACCTGATCAGATTTACATTGTAAAAAGCGGCGATCCAAGGATCGCCGCTTCCTCGATTTTTATGCTTAAGCCGCACTAAACAACTTATGCGGATCAATCACAAACTTCTTCGGCACGCCCGCATCGAACTCGCCATAACCACGTGGCGCGTCGTCCAGGCTGATCACTTCCACCCCAACGATGTCGGCAATATGGATGCGGTCCCACATGATCGCCTGCATCAGCTGGCGGTTGTACTTCATCACCGGGGTCTGGCCGGTGTGGAAGCTGTGGGATTTGGCCCAGCCCAGGCCAAAGCGGATGCTCAGGCTGCCCATCTTGGCGGCGGCATCCACCGCACCCGGGTCTTCAGTCACGTAAAGGCCAGGGATACCGATTTTGCCAGCCACACGCACCACGCCCATCAATGAGTTGAGCACGGTGGCCGGGGCTTCATGTTTCACCCCGGCATGGCCATGCCCGCGAGCTTCGAAGCCAACGGCATCGACGGCGCAATCGACTTCCGGCTCACCCAGCAGCGCGGCGATCTGTTCGTGCAGCGGGGTGTCCAGGGACAGGTCGGCAATTTCGAAGCCCTGGGCCTTGGCGTGCGCCAGGCGGATTGGGTTGACGTCACCGATGATCACCACCGCGGCGCCCAGCAGACGGGCCGAAGCGGCAGCCGCCAGACCGACGGGGCCGGCACCGGCCACATACACGGTGCTGCCCGGGCCAACGCCGGCAGTCACGGCGCCGTGATAACCGGTAGGCAGGATGTCGGAGAGGCAGGTCAGGTCGCGGATCTTCTCCATGGCGCGGTCGCGATCCGGCAGTTTCAGCAGGTTGAAGTCAGCGTACGGCACCATGGCGTATTCGGCCTGGCCACCGGTCCAGTCGCCCATGTCGACATAACCGTAGGCGCCGCCCGGGCGAGCCGGGTTCACGCTCAGGCACACGCCGGTGTGCATTTCCTTGCAGGAACGGCAGCGCCCGCAAGCCACGTTGAACGGGACCGAGACCAGGTCACCGATTTTCAGGTTCTCGACGTCGCTGCCCTTCTCGATCACTTCGCCGGTGATCTCGTGCCCCAGCACCAGCCCGGTCTGGGCCGTGGTGCGACCGCGCACCATGTGCTGGTCGGAACCACAGATGTTGGTGGAGACCACGCGCAGGATCACCCCGTGCTCGATCTTGCGGCCGCGCGGGTCCTGCATTTTCGGATAGTCGATTTTCTGTACTTCGACCTTGCCCGCGCCGAGATACACCACACCACGATTGCCAGACATGCTTTCACCTCGCTGTTGTTTTTATGAAACCGCGTTGCCCAGGCAGGCAGCGCGTTAAGTGCTCGGGTACAGATGCTGAATCTTGTGCTGCTTGTAATGACCTCATCGCCAGCAGGCCAGCCCCCACACTTATTCGGGGTGGACACAGGATTGGTGAACAACCCAGAACCTGTGGGAGCTGGCCTGCCAGCGATGGCGATCTAAAGAACGACCGTGCGATTGGCGTTCAAGAACACCCGCCGCTCAATGTGATAACCCACCGCCCGGGCCAGCGTCAGGCCTTCGATATCCCGCCCCTTGGCGATCAGGTCTTCGGGGTAATGGCTGTGATCCACCGCCTCCACGCCCTGGGCAATGATCGGGCCTTCGTCCAGGTCGTTGTTGATGTAGTGCGCCGTGGCGCCGACCAGCTTCACGCCCTTGTTGTAAGCCTGGTGGTAGGGCTTGGCGCCCTTGAAACCGGGCAGCAACGAGTGGTGGATGTTGATCGCCTTGCCGTCGAGCTTGCGGCACAGTTCCGGCGACAGCACTTGCATGTAACGCGCAAGGATCACCAGTTCGGCGCCGGACTCCTCGATCACCTGCCACACCTGACGCTCCTGGGACGGTTTGTCGTTGGGGTCGAGGGGGAAGTGGTAATAGGGAATGCCGTGCCAGTCGGCCAATGGCTTGAGGTCCGGGTGGTTGGAGACCACCGCCGCCACGTCCATCGACAGCTGGCCGATGCGTTGACGGTAGAGCAGATCGTTGAGGCAGTGATCGGCCTTGGAGACCATGATCACCACTTTTGGCCGGTGGTGCGGCGGGGTCAGTTCGAAAATCATCCCGAAGCCTTCGCCGCGCTCGGCCAGGCCGGCACGGAAGGACTGCTCGTCGAACCCCTCGGGCTGGCGAAACTCCACACGAATGAAAAAGCGTCCCGAGAGCCGGTCATCGAAGGAGTGGTGCTCGGTGACGTAGCAGCCTTGCTCGAACAGAAAGCGGGTCACCGCGTCCACGGTGCCGAGGACGCTGGGGCAGTCGGCGGTCAGAATCCATGTGTCTGGGGCGCGGCTCATAGTGCGGTGACTCCTGTGAAATCGGTGGATGCCTACTGTAGGAGCGAGCAGGCTCGCTCCTACAGGTTCTCATCAAGCCTGAACGCTCAGCCCGTACTCGGCCGCAGCGTCCTGCAACCACAACCACCAGTAATCCGAGAAGCTGCGGCGGATCAGCAATTCCCAGGTGTCTTCTGCGGTGTGGCGGATCACCAGTTGCGACTTGGCGAACACCGTGCCCACGGCCTTGCCCACCGGGAAGTTGTTGGGGTGCACGTCGTAGCTGGTGGACTTCATCAGCACCTGGCGCACGTTCGGGCCGCTCAGTTCGAGGATCTGCTGGCCACCGCTGACGTTGACGATCTGGATGTGCAACTCGCCCAGGGCTTCACGCAGCTTCTGCTCGGCGGCGAACTCTTCACCGCCTGGCACGATCAGCAGCCATTCATCCGGGCCCATCCATTGCAGGCTGGTTTCACCCTTGACGATGACACTCAACGCACCTGGCAATTCGATGCCCAGGGCCTTGTGCACACCGGCGGCGAACGCGGCATCGTGACCGTCGCCACGCAGGGTCAGGTGACCGAGGAGCTTTTTCTCACGCACGATCACGCCGGCGTTTTTGCGGCCCTTGCCCACCAGGCTGGCGAGGTCGGCATGATGCAACGACGACTCGGCCTTGGCCCCGGTGGTTGGGCGTTGTTGGTACACATTGGCTACGGTCATAAAGCACCTGCTTGAATTCTGTTGGTTCCGACCTTTGTGGTGGCTGTTCTATTGCCATCGCGAGCAAGCTCGCTCCCACAGTGGATTGATGCCTGACACAAACTTTTCCGGCGACTTCGATCCTGTGGGAGCGAGCTTGCTCGCGATGGCGGCAGCTCACACCCCACAGGACCCAAAGCAATCACACGTTCTGGCGATCACCCTTCGGATCGAAGAACACCGAAGAAACGATTTCCGCCTCGATCACGCTGCCATCGGCCAACGGCGCGAATACCCGCTCGCCGATGCGCTTCAAGCCGCCTTTGACCACGCCCATGGCAAACGAGTAGCCCAGGGAGTTGTGCAGGTAGCTGGAGGTCACGTGACCGACCATGCTCATCGGGATCGCCTGCTTGGTGTTGAACACCAGCTGCGCACCCTCCGGCAGCCACTTGGTCGGATCGATCGGCTTGAGCCCGACCAGCTGTTTACGCTGATCACGCACGCAGTCTTCGCGGTTCATGCCCCGCCAGCCGATCCACGAGAACGGTTTGGTGCGTCCCACACACCAGCCCATGTTCAGGTCGTCCGGGGTCATCGAACTGTCGGTGTCCTGGCCAACGATGATGAAGCCCTTCTCGGCCCGCAGTACGTGCATGGTCTCGGTGCCGTACGGGGTCAGGTTGTACTTCTTGCCGGCCTCGACGATTTTTTCCAGTACGCCCATGGCGTAGTCGGCCTGCACGTTGACTTCGTACGACAGCTCACCGGTAAAGGAAATCCGGAACACCCGCGCCGGCACGCCACCCACCAGGCCTTCTTTCCAGGTCATGAACGGGAAGCCGTCCTTGTCCAGGTCGATGTCGGTGACTTCGCTGAGCAGCTTGCGGCTGTTCGGCCCGGAGAGCGTCATGGTGGCCCAATGGTCCGTCACGGAAGTGAAGTACACCTTCAGGTCCGGCCATTCGGTCTGGTGGTAGATCTCCAGCCATTGCAGCACGCGAGCCGCGCCGCCGGTGGTGGTGGTCATGACGAAATGGTTGTCGGCCAGGCACGCCGTCACACCGTCGTCGAAGACCATGCCGTCTTCCTTGCACATCAGGCCGTAGCGCGCCTTGCCCACGTCCAGCTTGGTCCAGGCGTTGGTGTAGACGCGGTTGAGGAACTCGCGAGCGTCCGGGCCTTGAATGTCGATTTTGCCGAGGGTCGAGGCGTCCAGCAGGCCGACGCTTTCGCGCACCGCCAGGCATTCACGCTTGACCGCCGCATGCAGGTCTTCGCCGTTGCGCGGGAAGTACCACGGACGTTTCCACTGACCGACGTCTTCGAATTCGGCGCCGTTTTTCAGGTGCCATTGATGCAGTGCGGTATAGCGCACCGGCTCGAAGATGTGCCCACAGTGACGACCGGCTACCGCACCGAAGGTCACCGGGGTGTAGTTGGGGCGGAACATGGTGGTGCCCATCTGCGGGATCGTCACGTTCAGCGAACGGGCCGCGATGGCCAGGCCGTTGACGTTGCCCAGCTTGCCCTGGTCAGTACCGAAGCCCAGCGCGGTGTAGCGTTTGACGTGCTCGACCGACTCGAACCCCTCGCGGGTCGCCAGTTCGATCGCCGCGGCAGTGACGTCGTTCTGCAGGTCGACAAATTGTTTCGGCGCCCGTGCGGTGTTCTTTTCATGGGGCACCTGGAACAGCGCCAGGGTCGCCTCTTCATGGCGACTCAGGGCTTTGGGCAACACACCCTCGACCGTCTGGAACCCGGCTTCGGCAGCGGCGCGGGCGCCGCCTTCAAAACCGTCGGCCAGGGAATCGCCGAGGCCATAGACGCCGTTGATCCCGCCCACGCACACGCGTTTTTGCGGCGCTTCGCCCGGGACAAAACCGAGGATGTCTTCACGCCAGGTCGGCTTGCCGCCCAGGTGCGACGCCAGGTGGACCACCGGGCTGTAGCCGCCGGAACTGGCCACCAGGTCGCACTCCAGCCATTCGCCCGGGCTGGTCACGGTGTGCGCCTTGACGTCGATCGCGGCCACACGGGCGGCGGTAACATGTTTGCTGCCACGGGTTTCGATCACCGCGCTGCCGGTCAGGATGCGGATGCCCTTGGCCCGGGCTTCTTCCACCAGCGCACCGCGTGGGTTGCTGCGGGCATCGGCGATGGCCACCACTTGCAGGCTGGCGTCGAGCCAGTCCAGGGCGACGCGGTAGGCGTGATCATTGTTGGTGCTCAAAATCAGCTTCTTGCCCGGTGCCACGCCGTAGCGCCGCACGTAGGTGGAGACCGCACCAGCCAGCATATTGCCCGGCACGTCGTTGTTGCCGTAGACCAGCGGCCGCTCGCACGCGCCGGTCGCCAGCACCACGCGCTTGGCGCGAACCCGGTGGATGCGCTGGCGCACCTGGCCAATCGGCGCACGGTCACCGAGGTGGTCGGTGAGGCGCTCGTGAATGGTCAGGAAGTTATGGTCGTGGTAACCGTTGACCGTGGCGCGCGGCAACAGCAGCACGTCCGGGGTGTCTTTCAGTTCAGCGATGACGCTGGCGACCCAGTCGGTGGCCGGCTTGCCGTCGAGGCTTTCACGGGAATCGAGCAGGCTGCCGCCGAACTCTTCCTGTTCGTCGGCGAGGATCACCCGCGCCCCGCTGCGCGCAGCCGCCAGTGCCGCGGCCAGGCCAGCAGGACCGGCGCCGACGATCAGCACGTCGCAGTGCTGGTTCATGTAGTCGTAGGTGTCCGGATCGTTTTCGGTCGGCGAGCGACCCAGGCCAGCGGCCTTGCGGATGTACTTCTCGTAGGTCATCCAGAACGATTGCGGGTACATGAAGGTTTTGTAGTAGAAACCCGGCGGCATCAGCTTGCCGCCGACCTTGCCGAGAATCCCCATCATGTCGTTGTTCACGCTTGGCCAGCCGTTGGTGCTGGTGGCGACCAGGCCCTGGTACAGCGCCTGTTGGGTGGCACGCACGTTGGGGATCTGGGTGGCTTCGGTGGCGCCGATCTGCAGCACCGCGTTCGGCTCTTCGGCACCGGCGGCGAAGATCCCGCGCGGACGGGAATACTTGAAGCTGCGACCGATGATGTCGACGCCGTTGGCCAACAGGGCCGCGGCCAGGGAGTCACCTTCAAAGCCCTTGTACACCTGGCCGTTGAACGTGAAGCTGAGAACTTTGTTGCGGTCGATCCGTCCACCGTTGGACAGGCGATTGATCTGGCTCATACCTTCGCTCCCAGAGCCTGCGCGGCCGCTTTCGAACTATCAGTCTTGTCGGTGAACTGCGGCTTGCTGCCGATCTTGTAGGTTTCGAGAATCTCGTAGGTCACGGTGTCGCGGGTGACGTTGAAATACTGGCGGCAACCGGCGACGTGATCCCAGAGTTCGTGGTGCAGGCCACGGGGGTTGTCACGGAAGAACAGGTAGTCGCCCCACTCCTCGTCGGTGCAGGTGTTCGGATCCAGCGGACGCGGGATGTGCGCCTGGCCGGAAGCGTGGAATTCCTCTTCGGAGCGCAGTTCGCCGCAGTGAGGACAGAAGATATGCAACATAGGAAATTTCTCCTGTTAGTGGGCGACGGCAGCAGCGCCGTGTTCGTCGATCAGCGCACCGTTGTGGAACCGGTCGATGGAGAAAGGTGCCGCCAGCGGGTGCATTTCACCCTTGGCCAGGCTCGCCGCAAACACGTTGCCCGAACCCGGCGTGGCCTTGAAGCCACCGGTACCCCAGCCGCAGTTGAAAAACATGTTCGGCACCGGGGTCTTGGAAATGATCGGGCAGGCATCCGGCGTGGTGTCGACGATGCCGCCCCACTGGCGGTTCATGCGCACCCGCGACAGCACCGGGAACATCTCGACGATGGCCTGGATGGTGTGCTCGATCACCGGGTACGAACCGCGCTGGCCGTAGCCGTTGTAGCCGTCGATACCGGCGCCGATCACCAGGTCGCCCTTGTCGGACTGGCTGATGTAACCGTGCACCGCGTTGGACATGATCACGCTGTCGATAATCGGCTTGATCGGCTCGGACACCAGCGCTTGCAGCGGGTGTGATTCGATCGGCAGACGGAAGCCGGCGAGCTTGGCCATGTGCCCGGAGTTACCGGCAGTCACCACACCGACGCGCTTGGCACCGATGAAGCCCTTGTTGGTTTCGACGCCGATGCACACGCCGTTTTCCTTGCGAAAGCCGATCACTTCGGTCTGCTGGATCAAGTCCACGCCGAGGGCGTCGGCGGCCCGGGCAAAGCCCCAGGCCACGGCATCGTGACGGGCCACGCCGCCGCGCCGCTGGACGGTAGCGCCCATCACCGGGTAGCGAGTGTTCTTCGAGCAGTCCAGGTACGGAATCTCGTCGGCAACCTGTTTGGCGTTGAGCAGTTCGCCGTCGACGCCATTGAGGCGGTTGGCGCTGACCCGACGCTCGGAATCACGAATGTCCTGCAGGGTGTGGCACAGGTTGTAGACGCCACGCTGGGAGAACATCACGTTGTAGTTGAGGTCTTGGGACAGGCCTTCCCAGAGTTTCATCGCGTGTTCGTAGAGGTGCGCCGACTCGTCCCACAGGTAGTTGGAACGCACGATGGTGGTGTTGCGTGCGGTGTTACCGCCGCCCAGCCAGCCTTTCTCGACCACGGCCACGTTGGTGATGCCGTGCTCCTTGGCCAGGTAGTAGGCGGTTGCCAGACCATGCCCGCCACCGCCGACGATGACCACGTCGTAGACTTTTTTCGGGGTCGGCGTGCGCCACATGCGCTGCCAGTTTTCGTGGTGGCTGAGGGAGTGTTTGAAGAGGCCGAAGCCTGAGTAGCGTTGCATAGTCATTTCTCCAAAAACCGCGCTCAGCGATAAACCGGGAAGTCAGCGCACAGGGCCGAGACCTGCTGGGCGACATTGGCCTCGACATCGGCATCGCCGAGGTTGTCGAGGATGTCGCAGATCCAGCCGGCCAGCGTGACGCACTGGCTCACTTTGAAGCCGCGCGTGGTGACCGCCGGGGTGCCGATGCGCAGGCCGGAAGTGACGAACGGCGACTGTGGGTCATTCGGCACGGCGTTCTTGTTCACCGTGATGTGCGCACGACCAAGGGCGGCATCGGCGTCTTTGCCGGTGAGACCCTGGCGGATCAGGCTGACCAGGAACAGGTGATTGTCGGTGCCGCCGGACACTACATCGTAGCCACGTTTGATAAACACGCTGGCCATGGCCTGGGCGTTGTCGATCACTTGTTGCTGATAAGCCTTGAAGCCTGGCTCCAGCGCTTCCTTGAAGCACACGGCCTTGCCGGCAATCACGTGCATCAGCGGGCCACCCTGGGCACCGGGGAACACAGCGGCGTTGAGCTTCTTCTCGATTTCCTCGTTGGCCTTGGCCAGGATCAGGCCGCCACGCGGACCGCGCAGGGTCTTGTGGGTGGTGGTGGTGACCACGTCGGCGTACGGCAGCGGATTGGGGTACAGACCGGCAGCGACCAGGCCGGCAACGTGGGCCATGTCGACGAACAGCAGCGCGCCGACCTTGTCGGCAATCTGCCGGAAACGCGGGAAGTCGAGGGTCTTGGAGTAGGCCGAGAAGCCGGCGACGATCATCTTCGGCTGGCACTCGACGGCCAGGCGCTCGACCTCGTCGTAGTCGATCAGGCCGGTCTTGGTGTCGATCCCGTACTGTACGGCGTTGTACAGCTTGCCCGAGGACGACACCTTGGCGCCGTGGGTCAGGTGACCGCCGTGGGCCAGGCTCATGCCCAGGATGGTATCGCCAGCCTGGATCAGGGCCAGGTACACCGCGCTGTTGGCCGAAGAGCCGGAGTGCGGCTGGACGTTGGCGTAGTCGGCACCGAACAGTTGCTTGGCGCGCTCGATGGCCAACGCTTCGACTTTATCCACATGCTCGCAGCCACCGTAGTAACGCTTGCCCGGATACCCTTCGGCGTACTTGTTGGTCAGGCCACTGCCCTGTGCTTGCATGACGCGCTTGCTGGTGTAGTTCTCTGACGCGATCAGCTCGATGTGATCTTCCTGGCGTTGCTCCTCGGCATTCATCGCCGCCAGCAGTGCATCGTCATAACCCTGGATCTGGTCTTGCTTGCTGAACATCGCGTCTCTCCCAGCGGCGGTGGTGCGCCATTTTGTCTTGGTGAGGCACCGGCCTGGCGGCAGTGCCCTTTGATGCGATGGTATGACCGGCGCAGACCGGTCAAATGCCTACGGACGCCACGCAAAGGTGCGTTTACGACATGGGCTGAAATGGACACGTCGTACCCGCTCACAAGATCAACACACTACCTGTGGGAGCGGGCTTTCTCCGGGCGGCGTTCCGACGATGGCGGAGGGTCAGCCGACTCTTATGCCGGATGTGACGCCGTCATCTCGGGCAAGCCGGCTCCCACACGGTTATGCGGCGATATTGCGGACGAGTAACAGAAGCAGAAAATGTAGCGGATACAAGGCATACGCCCAACGGCGCATCGGCGGTGGCTTGAGATGTCTGGTATGTCGCAACAAGACCAGACCCAGCAATGGCGCAATCAGGCAGACACCAAGAGCGACCACCGCCACCGGGTTGCCCAGGCGGGTGGCGGCAATCAGCACCTGCCATTGATTCGCCGCCAGGCAGACCAGCCCCGGCAACACGGCCCAGTACCATGGCCGACGCATCACCAGCCATGTCGCCAACGGTAGCAACACGCCAAAAACGCCAAACATCAGTCGCTCACTGAACAGCGTCGCCAGCAGCAGCGCGACCAGCCCCAAGCCCCGCGCCTGCAGGTCCTTTCGCAACCAGCCACGCGCCACCAGCAAGCCCAACGCCAGCGTCGGCAACACGTTCAGCACATCGGGGTCGGGAATGAACAGGCGGTAGGGGATTTCGCTCACCAGGCTAAACAGCATCAACCACCCCAGATAACGCCACTGACCGCCGGTCGGCGCTGTCGGCGTACGGGCCAGGTTTACCGCCATCGCCAGGCAGAACCAGGGAAACGCCAGGCGGCCCGGCACATAGAGCACATCGAGCGGCCAACCGACATAGCGCAGATGGTCCAGAACCATGCTCAGCAGTGCCAACCATTTGAGCAGATCGAGTGCACCGTCACGCTGCGTCACGTGCATAATTGCGCCTCGACTGTGTAGTTTTCTGACAGATACATCGCGTGTGCTCTCCGGACGATCTTCGGTAACGTACGCACCCTCATTGACCACGAGCCGCTTCACCATAAGCGCCTCGACCACGGAAGCCGGCCATGACCGATAAGAGCCAACAATTCGCCAGTGACAACTATTCCGGCATCTGCCCTGAAGCCTGGGCGGCCATGGAACAGGCCAACCAGGGCCACCAGCGCGCCTACGGCGACGATGAATGGACTGCCCGCGCCTCGGACTATTTCCGCAAACTGTTCGAAACCGACTGCGAAGTGTTCTTCGCCTTCAACGGCACCGCTGCCAACTCCCTGGCCTTGTCGTCGTTGTGCCAGAGTTACCACAGCGTGATCTGCTCGGAAACCGCCCACGTCGAAACCGACGAATGTGGCGCCCCGGAATTCTTCTCCAACGGCTCCAAGCTGCTCACCGCGCGCACCGAAAACGGCAAGCTGACGCCGGAGTCGATCCGCGAGATCGCCCTCAAGCGCCAGGACATCCACTACCCCAAACCACGGGTCGTGACCCTGACCCAGGCCACCGAAGTCGGCAGCGTCTACACCCCGGAAGAAATTCGCGCCATCAGCGCCACCTGCAAAGAGCTGGGCCTGAACCTGCACATGGATGGCGCGCGTTTTTCCAACGCCTGTGCCTTCCTCGATTGCTCGCCGGCCGACCTGACCTGGAAAGCCGGGGTCGACGTCTTGTGTTTTGGTGGCACGAAAAACGGCATGGCGGTGGGTGAAGCGATTCTGTTCTTCAACCAGAAACTGGCCGAAGACTTCGACTACCGCTGCAAACAGGCCGGACAACTGGCGTCGAAGATGCGCTTCCTCTCGGCGCCCTGGGTTGGCCTGCTGGAGCACGACGCCTGGCTCAAGCACGCCCGCCACGCCAACTACTGCGCACAACTGCTGGCGGAACTGGTCAGCGACATTCCCGGCGTCGAACTGATGTTCCCGGTGCAGGCCAACGGCGTGTTCCTGCAACTTTCGGAAGCCGCCGTGGCCGCACTCACCGCTCGCGGCTGGCGCTTCTACACCTTCATCGGCAAAGGCGGCGCACGCTTCATGTGCTCCTGGGACACCGAGGAAGAACGCGTGCGGGAATTGGCGCGGGACATCCGTGAGGTGATGAGCGCCTGAGGTCGCTGCCAACGGCGCTGCACATCTCGGCGGCGCCGTTCATCCGAACTGGCATTTCTGACAGTTCAACGCCTCCAAGTCGCCAGCGTAGCCTGTACACACCTGAAAAGGAGTTCACGCAGTCTTTCAGGAACCATGGTCTGTCGAAGATTCGACGGAGAACCTGAATTCCAGAAGAGCGCAATCAAAATGAACGATAAAACCTTGGGCCAACCGCTGACAAACGACTCCGAAAGCACCGCCACGCCTATCACGTGGGACGAATTGGTCAAAATTGTGCAGGTCGGCGACATCGTTCGCAGGTCAAACAGAAACTCACAGATCACGGGCAAGGAATTCAAGGAGGATGCGCAAGGGCTATTCAACATAATGCTGATTAGCCGTGAAGTTTAAGTACCGACGCCAATAGCCCGCATCATCGATTAATGGCGGCTTGAGTCCTGACTCACTCCACTGCGGCCAGATGCTTGCCGCCTCGGCGCAGTGGCCTCCACCCACCACAGACACTGTGGATCGAAACCTCCAGAAGCCATCCCTCACACCGACGCCTGCAAGACTTCGTCTACATTGTCTATCGAGCCAACCCGCTCGCATAACAATAATCAGGAGCGTCAGCATGTCATTGCAAGGCAAAACCCTGTTCATCACCGGCGCCAGCCGCGGCATCGGCCGCGAGATCGCCCTGCGGGCCGCGCGCGATGGCGCCAACATTGTGATCGCCGCCAAAAGTGCCGAGCCCCACGCCAAGCTGCCGGGGACGATTTTCAGTGTCGCAGAGGAAGTGCAGGCCGCCGGGGGTAAAGCCTTGGCGCTGCAGGTTGATGTGCGTGATGAAGACGCTGTGCGGGCGGCGCTGGCCCGGGCCAACGAACATTTCGGCAGCATTGATGCACTGATCAACAACGCCGGGGCGATCAAGCTGACCGGGGTGCAACACATCGAGCTCAAGCGTTTCGACCTGATGCACCAGATCAACACCCGCGCGGTCTTGCTGTGCAGCCAGGCTGCGTTGCCGTACCTGAAAAAGTCCGGCGGCCACATCCTCAACCTGTCCCCACCGCTGAACCTGGACACCAAGTGGTTCGCCCAGTACAGCCCTTACACCGTCACCAAATACGGCATGAGCATGCTGACGCTGGGCATGAGTGAGGAATTCAAGGGTTACGGGATCAGCGTCAACTCGCTATGGCCGCAGACGATGATCGCCACCGCCGCAATCGAGTTCCAGTTGGGCTCACGGGAATCGTTCAAGCATGCGCGCCTGCCTGCGATCATGGCCGATGCTGCCCATGTGATTCTGAGCAGCAGCGGGCGCAGCCTGACCGGGCGCTTACTGATTGATGAGCAAATACTGCGCGAAAGCGGCGTGACGGAGTTCGAACACTACCGGTTCGCACCCGACAGCAGCGACACGTTGATGACGGATCTCTTCGTCGACTGAAAAACACCCTTCCCTGTAGGCGCGAGCGCCCGCTTGCTCCTACAGTAGATCGGTGTTGATCAGAACTCGATCCGCACATCCCCCTTCGGCACGCTGCAGCACGACAGGATGAACCCTTCGGCCTCGTCTTCCTCGGTGATCCCGCCGTTGTGATCCATCTCCACCTCGCCCCCCAGCTTCATCACCTTGCAGGTCCCGCAAATGCCCATGCCGCAGGCCTTGGGAATCAGCAGGCCAAGCTTGGCCGCCGCCGCGTGCACGGTTTCTCCCGGGGCCACGCGGATGCTTTTGCCGGACGCGGTGAACTCCACCTGGTGCAGGTCGGCGACGTCGATTTCCGGGGCATCGGCCGCCTGCTCCGCTTGCTCCACCGCATCGGCGCGGGCTTCCGGCGGCGTGGCACCGAAGGACTCCTCGTGGTAGCGCGTCATGTCGAAGCCTGCCGCCTCCAGCAAGCGCTTGACCGCATTCATGTACGGCGTCGGGCCGCAGCAGAACACTTCACGCTCGAGGAAGTCCGGCGCCATCAGTTCGAGCATCTTGTGGTTCAGGTAACCGCGATAACCGGACCACGGCTCGCCCAGGCCGTGCTTCTCGCAAATCAGGTGCAGGCTGAAGTTGTCGATCCGCGACGCCATGTGCTCCAGCTCGCGGTGATAAATGATGTCTTTCGGGGAGCGGGCGCTGTGGATAAACACCATGTCGACATTGCCGTTGGTGTCGTAGAACCAGCGCGCCATCGACATCACCGGGGTAATGCCCACGCCGCCGCTGAGGTAGAGCACTTTCGGCGCGGTGAAATCCATCGCGTTGAACAGCCCGACCGGCCCGTGCACCGCCAACTCCTGGCCTTCGTGCAGGGTGTCGTGCAGCCAGTTTGAGACCTTGCCGCCCGGCACCCGCTTGATGGTCACCGAGAAGCTGTAGGGCACCGACGGCGAGCTGGAGATGGTGTATGAGCGCATGATCGGCTGGCCGTCGATTTCCAGCTCCAGGGTGACAAACTGCCCCGGCTTGAAAAAGAACATGATCGGCTGGTCGGCCATGAAACAGAAGGTGCGCACGTCCCAGGTTTCCTGGATGACTTTGACGCAACGGACAATGTGTCGACCATTGGCCCAGGTCTGGGTGGTTACCGGGTTCAGGAAGCTGTTGGACATGCTGTTCTCCACGGCCGACTGTCGGCCTCATGTTGGCGATTCTGCGTATAGCGCTGACCGGCCATTTACCTATCTGCGACATTCACATGCTTATCGCGACCAGCCCCTTGCTACCGGGGGTTGAGCGTCGGGAACAGAGTGGGCCATGTCGCTCGTGGATAAGGTTCTGGGCGGCTGCAGCCCCACACTCGCCTCAACAGATAAACACTGTTTATGTCTTGCGTAGCAACCGTATCAGCCACTATTCGCCGGCCACACAGAATGGCCTTGAGGACTCAATCGATGGACGTCACCGCAAAAATCAGCCTGGGCGATCCGCTGGAACCCGCACGCAAGGCCACCGCCCAGATGTTGCAGGAACGTGAGCGCACGTTCTCGCTGCCCCAGCCGTTCTACTCTGATGAGCGGCTGTTCGATATCGACATGCAGGAGATTTTTCAGAAAGAGTGGTTGATCGCCGGCATGACGTGCGAAATCCCGACCAAGGGCAACTACCTGACCCTGCAGATCGGCAAGAACCCGATCATCGTGATCCGCGGTGCCGAGGGGGTGGTGCATGCCTTCCACAACGTCTGCCGCCACCGTGGCTCGCGCCTGTGCACCAGCGATAAAGGCAAGGTGGCCAAGCTGGTCTGCCACTACCACCAGTGGACCTATGAGCTGGACGGTCGCCTGCTGTTTGCCGGCACCGAGATGGGTGACGACTTCGACATGAAGCAGTACGGCCTCAAGCCGGTGAATGTGAAGACCGCGGGGGGCTATATCTTCATCAGCCTGGCGGAAAACCCGCCAGCCATCGATGACTTCCTGTCGACGCTGAACCACTACATGGAACCGTACGATATGGAGAACACCAAGGTGGCGATCACCACCACCTTGATGGAAAAAGCCAACTGGAAGCTGGTGCTGGAGAACAACCGCGAGTGCTACCACTGCAACGCCTCGCACCCGGAACTGCTGAAAACCCTGCTCGAATGGGACGACGTCACCGACCCCCGTGCCGACCAGGCCTTCAAGGACCACGTCGCCGCCTCTGCCGCTGCCTGGGAAGCCGAGAAGATTCCGTACGCCCACGCCAGCTTCGGCCTGCGCAACCGCATTGTGCGCATGCCGCTGCTCAAGGGCACCGTGTCGATGACCCTGGACGGCAAGCAAGGCTGCAAGAAACTCATGGGGCGCATCCAGAACCCGGACCTGGGCTCGATGCGCATCCTGCACCTGCCGCACTCCTGGAACCACTGCATGGGCGATCACATCATTGTGTTCACCGTGTGGCCGATCAGCGCCCAGGAAACCATGGTCACCACCAAGTGGCTGGTGCACAAGGACGCCGTCGAAGGCGTGGACTACGACGTCGACCGCATGCGCCAGGTCTGGGACGCCACCAACGACCAGGACCGTCGCCTGGCCGAAGAGAACCAGCGCGGCATCAACTCCACCGCCTACCAGCCAGGGCCCTACTCCAAGACCTATGAGTTCGGCGTGGTGAACTTTGTCGATTGGTACAGCGAGCGGTTGCTGAGCAACCTGGGCGCTGAGCCTGCGCCTTACCTCAAAGGGGTTCCGGTTCAAGGCTGACGCCACCGCCCGTGTAGGCGCGAGCAAGCTCGCGCCTACACGGGGCTTGTTCGCAACTTCCGTTAGAACTGTACGAAATATGATCTATTGCGTTCAGAGCTATATTGCACGTGCCTCCCAGCCTTCAGTAAACAAGTTATCCACACCTCCACCCACAGCTAATGGGGACAACTGTGGAAATGCTGCCGATTTTCTCCACAGAAACTGAAGAAAATCCGTGACTTATCCAAATGTGTGGTTTTCACCGGTGATTGGTTGTTTTTTGATCGAAAGCCTGCAAGCCACGGCCTGTATGGCTCTTACCAGATCGCAAACACCTTATCCACAGAAGCGCCAACAGACTTTGGGGGCAACTTGTGCACCGTCGCCCTGTTGTGTGGAAAACCCTGTCCAGACAGCAGATTTCAAGGCGTCCAGAGTGCATTGAGGGGTATAAACAGGCATTTGGTTATTTATTGACCAAAATCTTGAAAGGCCCGATTAATAAGGCTCACAGCCAATAGCGAACATCTTATCCACAGAAGCGCCAACAGAGATTGGGGGCAAGTCTTGAACCCGGCAGCGCCTCATCCACTGAAAAAAGCTCGAAAAAACAAGCAATAGCACTGGTTGTTTTTCGTACAAAGGCCTGCAGGGCTTGCTGTGCAGGGCGTGTAGCGATGGGCGAACATGTTATCCACAGAAGCGCTAACAGGGATTGTGAGTAATTCATCCGCAACGACTGAACCGACTAGGATGACTGACGTATAGAGCCGGCATCAGTCACCAGGCTGGACGTTTGCCCAGGGGCGTCTGGGGAGCTCACCACGACCTGCTGTAAAGGAACATCAGGAGCTCTCCCCGGCACCTGACCCGGCGCTTGCCTGCGGAGCAGGTTCCACCCACTGGCCTCCTTGGTCGCCTCCCACAACACACGCCACCTTGACTGCCCATTGCTGGCGGCGGTGGCCATCCATGTCCGAGCAATAACGTAATTCTGCTTGAGCGCACCGCCCCCCGTCAGAACCTGGCCGGCAATGACCCCCACGCTCGAACCCAGCGACATACTGGTACCGGGCATCTGCGCAGCCACCGCCGCAGGAACACCGATTGCACGAGACGGCACACTCGTCGCGCCCCCCCAGAAACTCATCGCGTTGCCAATACGCGTCAACATGCTTTGAGGTTTGCCGGCGACGATTGCTGCCGCCGCCCTGTTGATCGCCGCCCCGGCAAAGATGGAATTCAAAGCAGTGCCCACAACATTCCCCAGCAGCGATAACCACGCCCTGCCGGAGGGATCAACCCGGTTCATGGGAGAGCCCGAACAATACGCATACGGGTTCAGTCCCCCCTTACCAAACGGACTCAACCGATCCGGGCTGTGGAACCGCATCAACAGCGGGTTATAGACCCGATGGCCATTGCCCAGGTGATACCAGCCAGTAGGACGTTCTTTGAGCTGCCCATTGAAGCCCAGGCCCGCACTCGTCGGCCTCAGGCTACTGGGCGAACCATAGGGGGTGTAAGCGCGAAGGTTCGGACCGCTGCAGTCCAACTCGGCGAGGATGGATTGTTGCAGGTCGGTGGCCAGCAACAGGATGCGCGGTTGCAAGACCGTGGCTGGCGGTAAGCGGACAGGAATTGGTGAGTTACCGGTAACGTGCATCAGGCAGCCTCGCATCGATCCAGACGCCCCGCAGCACGCCTGCGGGGGCTCATCCATGCTCATCAACCTAACAAAAGCGCATTGAATGCAACACTAGCAGTTCTGCTAGGAACGCCGTCAGAACTAGCGAACAACGCCCTCTTCGACCAGCAACTTGAGGATCGCCTCGGCACCTTCCTGGGCAGTCACGCCCTTGAGCACCTGGCCACCGCCACCGCTGGCCTTGGCCGTCGCGGCTTTCATACGGTCGGCACCGCTTTTGGCCTTGATCACCTTCAAGCGTTTGGGCCGTGGCTTGGCCGGTTGCAGGGTGGCGACCGCCAATAGTTCATCGTCGACGATCTCCACGTCCTCGGCCTGCAACACCCCGCGCCGGGCCGGGCCGTAGGCGCTCTGGCGTGGCTTGGGTGCGGCGTTATCCACCGTCGCCAGGAACGGCAGGCGCACCTTCAAGCGACGGCGTTGACCGCGGGGCAAGGCTTGCAGCACCAGCGCAGACGCGCCGTCGATCGACTCCACCTGCGCCAGCCCCACCACCAGCGGCCAGCCGAGGCTTTCAGCCAGCAGGAACGGCAACATGCCCGAGCCTTCACCGGTTTCCGCCTGGCTACCGGTCAGCACCACCTGGGCTCCGGCATCACGCAAGTACGCGGTCAAGGCCGGCAGCGCATCGGCGCCTTCCGGTTGTTCCAGCACATGCAGCTGTTCCAGCCCCATGCCCAGGTAAGCGCGCAGGGCGGGCTCGGCGATGTCGCCGGCATGCAGCACCTGCAAGTTATCCCCAGCCAGTTGCAGACCCAGTTCCACCGCCCGCGCATCCTGCTCCGCGCGACGGGGCCGACCGGAAGTCGGGTGGGCGCCGATGGAGACCAGGCTGATGATTTTCGTGCTCATAACCCTTTCCTTCCCTTAAGCCGCATCGCGCTTGGCTCCGTTGCGGTAAGCCTCTACCGCCGCGATCAAGGCGTGAAGAATCTCGGCGCTCTCGCCGATCACCGACAGGTCGGCCCGCTTGATCATGTCGCACCCGGGATCCAGGTTGATCGCCACCACCTTGTCGCAGGCACCGATGCCCTGCAGGTGCTGGATCGCCCCGGAAATCCCCACCGCCACGTAGACCCGTGCGGTGACCCAGGTGCCGGACGCCCCGACCTGCCGGTCGCGGGCCATGAAGCCGTCGTCCACCGCCACCCGCGAGGCGCCTTCGGTGGCCCCCAGCGCAGCGGCGGTCTGGTGGAACAACGCCCAATCCTTGACCCCGTTACCGCCCGAGAAGATGAACTCGGCTTCGGCCATCGGAATTGCTGCCGGGTCCACTGCCACCGCCCCCAGATCCTCAATCCGCGAGAGACTGCGCGCGACGGTTGTGGATAACTCCACCGGCAAGGCTTCGTGACGGGTTTCGCTGACCGGTTCGGCGCATTCGACGGCGGCCAGAATCAAGCGTGCGAGCGGACGAGCAAGGTCTTGCAAGCCGGCGCCGGCACGGCCGATGCACGCCTGGTCCTTGACCTGCCAGACCCGCGTGGCCGGGCGTTCGCCCAGGGCGGCGGCGAAGTGCCGACCCAGTTCACCGCCACCGGTGCGACTGTCCGGCAGCAACCAGTGACGCGGGCTGAACTGGTTATCCACAGCCCGCAGGCCCTGGACCCGTTGTTCCGGTGCATAACCGCTGAACTGCTCGCCTTCGAGCACCAGCAAGCGATCAACGCCAGCCGTGGCGAAGGCGCTCTCTTTGTGTTCGCCGAAGACCACGGCCAGGACCGCGCCGTCCTTGCCGGCCAATTGATGCGCCAGGCCGAGCAAGTCGCGGTCATGGCTGCTCAAGCGGCCGCCGACCATGTCCGGCACCACGCTGATGTAAAACGCCGGTGCAGGCACCTGATGCAACGGCAACTGCACTTCAACGGCGGCCGTACGCTTGGTCGCGCCGCCCTGCTGCGCGCCACTGCGGTCGATGCGCTTGACCCCGTTGGGGCCGATGAAGCCGACTCCATGGGGATTCTTGCGGATGACGCCGTTAGGCCCCATCCAGCTGTGTTGCGCCGGTTGCATGGCCGCGTGCAGCGGGTGCAGGCGGTTGCGGGCAATCCATTCAGCACGGGGGTCGCGGCGGATAATCTCGCTCATCAGTGCAACTCCGCAGGTTCACGTTGGGCCGGCGTGATCGGCTTGCTGGGTGCCTGGTCTTCCAGCAGCGCATCGGCCACCAATTCGGCAATGTCCTTGATCAACGGTCGCGGCTCGACCACGCCTTCCAGCATCGCGGTGCACTGCGGGCAGCCCACGGCCACCAGTTCGGCGCCTGTTTCGCGGATGTCTTCCATGCGCATGTCCGGAATCCGCTGCTTGCCGGGGATGTCCGTGATCGGCGCGCCGCCGCCACCGCCGCAGCAGCGCGAGCGGAAGCCGGAGCGTTGCATCTCTTTGACTTCGATACCGAGGGCGCGCAGCACTTCACGCGGTGCCTCATATTCGCCGTTGTAGCGGCCCAGGTAGCACGGGTCGTGATAGGTCACGCTATTGCCTTTGTGCTGGCCGAGGTTCAACGCACCGGCACCGATGATTTGTGCCATGTAGGTACTGTGGTGCTGTACCAGGTAATTGCCATCGAACGCGCCGTACTCGTTTTTCAGCACGTGGAAGCTGTGCGGGTCACAAGTGACGATACGGTTGAAGCGGTATTTGGCCAGGGTCTGGATGTTGCGTTTGGCCAACAGTTGGAAGGTCGCTTCATCGCCCAGGCGTCGGGCCACGTCACCGCTGTCGCGCTCTTCGAGGCCAAGCACGGCGAAGTCGACTTTGGCCGCTTTCAGCACTTTGACGAACGCGCGCAGCGTGCGCTGGTTGCGCATGTCGAAGGCGCCGTCGCCGACCCATAACAGCACGTCGGTGGATTGCTTCTCGCTGAGCAGGTTCAGGTTCAGGTCCGCCGCCCAGTTCATCCGCCCGCCAGGGGCGAAGCCGCCCGGGTTGTCGGTGGCGATCAGGTTTTCCAGGACCTCGGCACCCTTGTTCGGGGTCGCGCCTTTTTCCAGGGTCAGGTGCCGGCGCATGTCGACGATAGCGTCCACGTGCTCGATCATCATCGGGCATTCTTCGACACAGGCCCGGCAGGTGGTGCACGACCACAGGGTCTCGGCGTCCACCAGACCGTTGACGATCGGCTGATGCGGATTGCCTGCATGTTCGCCGATTGGCTTGCCTGGGTACGGGCTGCCGGCGAACTTGGCGTCGGTGCCACCGGCCAGGCCGACCACCATGTCCTGAATCAGCTTTTTCGGGTTCAGTGGTTGGCCGGCGGCAAACGCCGGGCACGCGGCTTCGCACTTGCCGCACTGCACGCAGGCGTCAAACCCCAGCAGTTGGTTCCAGGTGAAATCCTTGGGTTTTTCCACGCCCAGCGGTGCGCTTGGATCGTTCAGATCCAGTGGTTTCAAACCGGTGGAGCGACCGCCACCAAAACGCTCGGCGCGACGGTGCCAGGCCAGATGCAAGGCGCCGGCGAAGGCGTGCTTCATCGGCCCGCCCCAGGTCATGCCGAAGAACAACTCGGACACGCCCCACAGCACCCCCAACCCGAGGATCGCCACCACCAGCCAGCCACCGAAATGCTCCGGGAGAATGCCCGCCACTGGCAGGGTCACCAGGAAGAAAGACGCCGAGAACGCCAGCAGGCTCTTCGGCAAACGCATCCACGGGCCTTTGGACAACCGGGCTGGCGGGTTGCGCCGGCGCAGGTAAACGAAGATCGCCCCCACGAACATCACTGCCGTCATCAACAGCAGCGCATACCCCAGGAAACGGTTATGCAGGCCAAATCCGTGGACCAGGATCGCCAGCACCGCCGACGCGACAGCGCCGCCGGCCGTGGCGACGTGGGTATTGGCGATGTATTTGTCCCGCGCCACCACGTGGTGCAGGTCGACCATGTAGCGCTTGGGCATGGCGAGCAGGCCGCCGATCAGGTCGACTTTCGAAGCCCGGCCCCGACGCCACATGGCCACCCGCCGCAAGGCGCCCAGGACAGCCAGGCCCAGGGCAGCAAACAGCAGGATGGGAAGAATTGTGTTCAACATGGGTGTTGCTCCCAAAGACCTCAGGGTCTTAACGATCTGGATACCTGACCCGACTCCTGTGGGAGCGGGCTTGCCCGCGATAGCGATAGGTCAGTCAACATTGGTGTTGAATGTGCTGCCGTCATCGCGGGCAAGCCCGCTCCCACATTGGTTTGGCGTCGTATCAGAAATCCTTGCACAGCCGCAGGGCGTCATAGATCGCAGCATGCGTGTTGCGCTGGGCCACGCAGTCGCCGATGCGGAACAGCAGATAACCGTCGCCGCTCTGTTCCAGGCAAGGCTGGGGCTTGATCGCGAACAGGGCTTCAACGTCCATCTGGCCCTTGTTGCGCGAACCTTCCTTCAGCGCGTAGTAGATTTCTTCATCCGGCCGCACGCCGTTTTCCACCACCACCTGGTCGACCACCCGCTCCTCCTTGGCGCCGGTGTATTCGTTCTCCAGCACGGCAATCAGCTTGTCGCCTTCGCGGTAGACCTTTTCCAGCATCATGTCGCCGGTCATGATCACTTCCTTGGGGTACATGCTGCGGTAGTAGGTCGGGAACGACGTACCGCCGATGGCCACGCCGGGCTTGATGTCGTCGGTGACGATCTCGACCTGGCAACCCTTGTCGGCCAGGAAGTCGGCCACCGACATCCCGGTGAATTCACAGATGGTGTCGTAGACCAGCACGTTCTTGCCGGGCGCCACCTTGCCGTCGAGCACGTCCCAACTGCTGACCACCAGGCCTTCGGCCGCGCCCCAGTGTTCGTTCTGCTCCAGGAACGGATGCCCGCCAACCGCCAGCACCACCACGTCCGGACGCAGGTCGAGAATGGTCGCGGCATCGGCCGCCACACCCAGGCGCAGGTCGACTTTCAGGCGTGCCAGTTCCAGCTGGAACCAGCGGGTGATACCGGCGATCTGGTCCCGTTGCGGGGCTTTGGAGGCCGTGGTGATCTGCCCACCGATGAGTTCCTTCTTCTCGAACAGGGTCACGTCATGGCCACGTTCCGCCGCGACGCGCGCAGCTTCCATCCCGGCCGGGCCGGCACCGACCACGACCACCTTGCGTTTCGGCCCGGTGGACTTCTCGATGATGTGCGGCACGCCCATGTATTCACGGGACGTCGCGGCGTTCTGGATGCACAACACGTCCAGGCCCTGGTACTGCCGGTCGATGCAGTAGTTGGCCCCCACGCATTGCTTGATCTGGTCGATCTGGCCCATCTTGATCTTGGCGATCAGGTGCGGGTCGGCGATATGGGCGCGGGTCATGCCGACCATATCGACATAGCCGCCTTCCAGAATCCGCGTGGCCTGGTTCGGGTCCTTGATGTTCTGCGCGTGCAACACCGGAACCTTGACCACTTCCTTGATCCCGGCCGCCAGGTGCAGGAACGGCTCCGGTGGATAACTCATGTTGGGGATCACGTTGGCCAGGGTGTTGTGGGTATCGCACCCCGAGCCGACCACACCGATGAAATCGAGCATGCCGGTGTCGTCGTAGTACTTGGCGATCTGCTTCATGTCTTCGTGGGACAGACCGTCCGGGTGGAACTCGTCACCGCACAGGCGGATGCCGACACAGAAGTCGTCACCGACCTCGGCACGCACTGCCTTGAGCACTTCCAGGCCAAACTTCATGCGGCCTTCAAAGGTGCCACCCCACTCGTCAGTGCGCTTGTTGACCCGCGGGCTCCAGAACTGGTCGATCATGTGCTGGTGCACGGCCGACAGCTCGACGCCGTCCAGACCGCCGGCCTTGGCCCGACGCGCGGCCTGGGCGTAGTTGCCGATGACCCGCCAGATTTCTTCCGGCTCGATGGTCTTGCACGTGGCGCGGTGTACCGGTTCACGGATGCCCGACGGCGACATCAGGGTCGGCCAGTTAAAACCGTCCCACCGTGAGCGGCGGCCCATGTGGGTAATCTGAATCATGATCTTGGCGCCATGCTTGTGCATGGCGTCGGCGAGGTTCTGGAAGTGAGGAATGATGCGGTCGGTGGACAGGTTGACCGAGCTCCACCATTCCTGCGGGCTGTCGATGGCCACCACCGACGAACCGCCGCAAATCGCCAGGCCGATCCCGCCCTTGGCTTTCTCTTCGTAATACTTGACGTACCGATCGGTGGTCATGCCGCCGTCAGTGGCATACACCTCGGCGTGCGCGGTGCTGAGCACGCGGTTGCGGATGGTCAGTTTGCCGATCTGGATCGGCTGGAACATTGCTTCGAAAGCCATGGCAGGATCCTCGACTTACAACGGCTTGACGGTGAACAAGCCGTCGTCGTGGCCTTCTTCGGAGCCACCGTAAACCTGTTCGGCGACGGTGCGGATCTTGCTGCCGCGCGCCTGCAGGATCTGGTCCATGGCACCGGCAAACCAGCCAGTGAACATGTAGTCGACCTTGCGTCCAACCTTGCCGTACACATAGACAAACGCCGAGTGCTCGAGCTTGACGCTGGCGGTGCCTTTGTCGAGGTCAATGTCCTGGATCTTGAACAGGCCCCAGCCCCGTTGCGACAGGCGCTTCATGTAGTGCTCGAACACCGCGACACCTTCCAGGCCGTGGCATTCGGCTTCCTTCTCGCACCAGTGCCAGGCGGACTTGTAGCCGGCCTTGTAGAGGATTTCGGCGTAGGCGTCGGCACCCAGTACTTCTTCGATGCCCATGTGGTTATTGACGAAGAAATGGCGCGGCACGTACAGCATCGGCAGGGCGTCGGAGGTCCAGACACCGGTCTCGCTGTCGACTTCGATTGGCAATTGCGGGGCGATCTTGGCCATGGAAACTAAACTCCAGAAAATTCGTGGTCAGTGCTTAGCAAAGCTTTTGCTTTGCTCTTATAAACAAGCTGTGTGAATGACTTTGGAGCCGTAGCGAGCACGTCGAGAGCAAGGAAGGACCGGAGCGACAAGCGAGACAGTACGGGACGTACGGCGAGCTTGGCGCGAGGACCTGACGCAGCTATCGGCGAGCGGAGTAGGCTCCAGAGTTATTCACTCGCCCCAGACGTCTTTGAGAACGTTGACCCAGTTCTCGCCCATGATCTTGCGCACCACGCGCTCAGGATGGCCGCGCTTGAGCAGGGTTTCGGTCAGGTTCGGGAACTCGCCCACAGTGCGGATGCCCAGCGGGTTGATGATCTTGCCGAAGCTGGTCAGGCGGCGGGCGTAGCCCTTGTCGTGGGTCAGGTATTCGAAGAAATCCTGGCCATGGCCCTGAGTGAAGTCGGTGCCGATACCGATGGCGTCTTCGCCGACGATGTTCATGGTGTATTCGATGGCTTCGGCGTAGTCGTCGATGGTCGAATCGATGCCCTTGGCCAGGAACGGCGCGAACATGGTCACACCGACAAAACCGCCGTGGTCGGCAATGAACTTGAGCTCTTCATCGGACTTGTTGCGCGGGTGCTCCTTGAGGCCCGACGGCAGGCAGTGGGAGTAGCAGACCGGCTTTTTCGATTCGAGGATGACTTCTTCCGAGGTCTTGGAGCCGACGTGGGACAGGTCGCACATCACGCCGACGCGGTTCATCTCGGCGACGATCTCCCGGCCGAAACCCGACAGGCCGCCGTCACGCTCGTAGCAACCGGTGCCCACCAGGTTCTGGGTGTTGTAGCACATCTGCACGATGCCAACGCCGAGCTGCTTGAACACCTCGACATAGCCGATCTGGTCTTCGAAGGCGTGGGCATTCTGGAAGCCGAAGAGGATCCCGGTCTTGCCCAGCTCCTTGGCCTTGCGGATGTCGGCGGTGGTGCGCACCGGCATCACCAGGTCGCCGTTCTCGCGGATCAGTTTCTGGCTGGCGGCAATGTTGTTGACGGTAGCCTGGAACCCTTCCCACACCGACACGGTGCAGTTGGCCGCGGTCAGGCCACCTTTGCGCATGTCTTCAAACAGCTCACGGTTCCACTTGGCAATGATCAGCCCGTCGATAACGATGCTGTCGGCGTGCAGTTCGGCTGGGCTCATCAGGCTGTCCCCTTATTGGCGATTCATGCGCCGAATCGTCTGCCGGCGCTTTGGGTCAGCATATGCCTCGGTGCCTGGGCAGCCGGGTGCAAAAACGACAGGGGGTTTGCCGAAAGCGTCAATCCACGACAAAGGGTCACATCACCACCGGTTTGCCCGTCTGTTCTTTACCCCGCGCTTGGGCCAGAATCCGCCGCATCACTGAATGCTTCACGGAATTGGGACGACAGCTCAATGAAATCGATCTTCTTCGCATTGGCACTGATCGCGACCGGGGTACAGGCAGCTGAAGACGCTGACAACAACCCTTGTGATGCGGTCGAAAACGACATCCAGACCCTGGAATGCTCGGCGTACAACAAGACCACCGCCGAACAACTGCTCAAGGACAACTACCAGGGTTTGCTGGAGCGGTTCAGGGCTGAATACGCAGGCAACAAGACTCAGTTGGCGGACATCACCGGCAAACTGCAGGTCGCCGAACAACTGTGGATCAAGTCGCGGGACGCCGATTGCGCGATCGCGCCATTCCCTGCCGCCGTGGGCAGCAAGGCCTACATCATCGATCAGAACGACTGCCTGGCGAACAAGAGTGACGAACGCTCGGAGTTCCTGGAGTCACTGGCTCAGTGACGCAGCCACACCCCTCAACAACTGACTGAAAAAGGCGACCTCCATGAAACTCTGCGGCATCGAAATCAAAGGCAGTGAAGCGATCATCGCCGTCGCCTCCCTCGACGGCCAGGTGCTCAGCCACGTCGCCCTTTCCACCAAGAAAATCGCCCTGGACGATGACGACGACGCCGCCCACGTCAAACTGTTCGCCGCGCAAGTCGCAGCATTCGTCCGCGAGAACTCGATCGACCGCATCGCGATCAAAAAGCGCAGCAAGAAAGGCGAGTTCGCCGGCGGCCCGACCACCTTCAAGATCGAAGGCATATTCCAGCTGCTCGACAGCTGCGAAGTCACCCTGCTGTCGCCCCAGACCATCAACGCGCAGGCCAAAAAACACGACTTCGCCCTGCCGACCACCCTCAACAAGTACCAGCATGAGGCCTACAAGGCGGCGTGTTCGGCCTTGATGAAGTCGTAGGAACAGAACAAACCTCATCGCTAGCAAGCCGTGCGCTGGCTCCGATCCTCTCGCGGACAGCGCTCGAACCGGGCCCGGTAGCTGCGGGTGAAATAGGACGGCGATTCAAAGCCGCAAGCGATGCTCACCTCCAGGACGCTCATGTCGGTCTGGCGCAGCAGTTGCCGGGCCTTTTCCAGGCGCAGGCCCAGGTAGAAATTGCTCGGGGTGTCGTTGAGGTGCAGGCGGAACAGACGCTCCAGCTGGCGCCGGGTAACTTTGATCGACTCCGCCAGTTCCAGGGTGCTCAGGGGCGGCTCGCTGTGCTGCTCCATCTCGCCAATCACCTGCACCAGCTTCTTGTTGCTGATGCCATAGCGCGTGGCGATCTGCATGCGCTGGTGGTCCTTGCGCGGGCGAATGCGCCCCAGCACGAACTGCTCGCTGACCTCGATCGCCAGCTCCGGGCCGTGGGCCTGGGCGATCAGGTCGAGCATCAGGTCGATGGACGCCGTACCGCCGGCCGAGGTGATACGCCGACGGTCGATTTCGAACAGCTCCTGGGTCACGCTGAGCTGTGGATAAGACTCCTTGAACGCCTCGATGGCTTCCCAGTGCAGGGTCACCCGATGGCCGTCCAGCAGACCCGCCTGGGCGAGGACAACACTGCCGGTATCGATCCCGCCGAGGGTGACGCCCTCGTGATCGAGGCGGTGCAGCCAGTGCTCCAGCGCCGGGTCGACGAACTTCAGCGGTTCGAAGCCGGCGACCACCAATAACGTCGCCCCCCTCTTCAACGGCTCCAGCGCCGCGTCGGCGTTGAGCGACATGCCGTTGCTGGCCAACACCGGCCCACCGTCGGCGCTCAGCACGTGCCAGCGATACAGCTCACCACGAAAGCGGTTGGCCACCCGCAGCGGCTCGATCGCCGAAATAAAACCGATGGCCGAAAAGCCCGGCATCAACAAGAAGTAGAAATCCTGGGACATGGAGCGCACTCGGTTGACGGGTAGCGTGGGGACGTTGATACGCCACTTGCAACAGGCATTCAAGAGCACAGGTCGCTGCAGTGCAAGAGCTGGTCGCCGTGGTGCGCTTTCATGGGCCTTGAGCTGCGTAACTTGGCATCACCGGCGCACAAAGACGACCGGACCCACAATAACGAACTGCCGAGGAACCTGAGATGAAACGACTGATAAGCCGCTGTGTTGTTGCGCTCAGCGCTAGTGCTTTGCTGAGTTCCGGCGCCATGGCCGCCGACCCCGCCGCGTGCCAGAACGTGCGCATGGGCGTGGTCAACTGGACCGACGTGATCGCCACCAGCGCCATGACCCAGGTCCTGCTCGACGGCCTCGGCTACAAGACCAAACAGACCAGCGCCTCGCAACAGATCATCTTCGCCGGCATTCGCGACCAGCGCCTGGACCTGTTCCTCGGCTACTGGAACCCGCTGATGACCCAGACCATCACCCCGTTCGTCGAAGCCAAGCAGGTCACGGTCCTGGCTGAACCCAGCCTCAAGGACGCCCGCGCCACCCTGGCCGTGCCGACGTACCTGGCCGACAAGGGCTTGAAGACTTTCGCCGACATCGCCAGGTTCGAAAAAGAACTGGGCGGCAAGATCTATGGCATCGAGCCCGGCTCGGGTGCCAACACCCAGATCAAGGCGATGATCGCCAAGAACCAGTTCGGCCTGGGCAAATTCCAGCTGGTCGAGTCCAGCGAGGCCGGCATGCTCGCGGCGGTCGACCGTGCCGTACGGCGCAAGGAAGCCGTGGTGTTCTTCGGCTGGGCGCCGCACCCGATGAACGTCAACGTGCAAATGACTTACCTGACCGGCAGCCAGGACGCCCTGGGGCCGAACGAAGGCTCGGCCACCGTCTGGACCGTGACCGCCCCCCAGTACGCCAGCCAGTGCCCGAACGTCAGCCGCCTGCTCAGCAACCTGACGTTCACCGCCGAAGATGAGAGCCGGATGATGCAACCGCTGCTGGACCACAAGGATGCGTTCGAGTCAGCCAAGCAGTGGCTCAAGGATCACCCGCAAGACCAGCAGCGCTGGCTGGAGGGCGTGACCACCTTTGACGGCAAGCCGGCGGCCGAGAACCTGCAACTGACCAGCAAATAAACCCGAATCGATCACCGTTTCGCAGCCGAGCGTGGCTGCGAACGGGCGCCCTATGCCCCACACAACCGGCCTGAAGGAAATTACCCCATGAACCACGACGTCATCATCACCTGCGCACTGACCGGTGCTGGCGACACGACCGCCAAGAGCCCCCACGTGCCGGTCACTCCGAAACAGATTGCCGCCGCCGCGGTGGAAGCCGCCAAGGCCGGGGCCACGGTGGTCCACTGCCATGTGCGCAACCCGCAGACTGGCAAGTTCAGCCGCGACGTGGCGCTGTACCGCGAGGTGATGGAGCGCATTCGCGAAGCGGATATCGACATCATCGTCAACCTCACCGCCGGCATGGGTGGCGACCTGGAAATCGGCGCCGGCGAGAACCCGATGGAGTTCGGCCCCAACACGGATCTGGTCGGTCCGCTGACCCGCCTGGCTCACGTCGAGGCACTGCTGCCGGAAATCTGCACCCTGGACTGCGGCACCCTCAACTTCGGCGACGGCGACACCATCTACGTCTCCACGCCTGCGCAACTGCGGGCCGGGGCCAAACGCATCCAGGAACTGGGGGTCAAGGCCGAGCTGGAAATCTTCGACACCGGCCACCTGTGGTTCGCCAAACAGCTGATCAAGGAAGGCCTGCTGGACGATCCGCTGTTCCAGCTGTGCCTGGGCATTCCGTGGGGCGCGCCGGCCGACACCACCACCATGAAAGCCATGGTCGACAACCTGCCCGCCAATGCGGTGTGGGCCGGCTTTGGCATCGGTCGCATGCAGATGCCCATGGCTGCCCAGGCGGTGCTGCTGGGCGGCAACGTGCGGGTCGGGCTGGAAGACAACATCTGGCTGGACAAGGGCGTGCTGGCGACCAATGGCCAACTGGTGGAGCGCGCCGGCGAAATCCTCAGCCGCCTCGGCGCCCGCGTCCTGACCCCAGCCGAAGGGCGCAAGAAAATGGGCCTGGTCCAGCGCGGCTAAGCCCAACCTACTTCTAACACCTGTGGGAGCGGGCTTGCCCGCGAAGAGGCCGGTGCAACCAAAGCCTCTTCAGTGGTGATCCACCGCTTTCGCGGGCAAGCCCGCTCCCACAGGGATCGCCGGTATCTTTCAGGAAATCGCCATGAGCTTTATCACCGAAATCAAAACCTTCGCAGCGTTAGGCAGTGGTGTCATCGGCAGCGGCTGGGTGTCCCGCGCCCTCGCCCATGGTCTGGATGTAGTGGCCTGGGACCCAGCGCCCGGGGCCGAAGCGGCGCTGCGCAAGCGTGTTGCCAACGCCTGGGGTGCCCTGGAAAAACAAGGCCTGGCACCCGGCGCGTCACAGGATCGGCTGCGTTTTGTCGACACCATCGAAGCCTGCGTAAAGGACGCCGACTTCATCCAGGAAAGCGCCCCGGAACGCCTTGAATTGAAACTCGACCTGCACAGCAAGATCAGCGCCGCGGCCAAGCCCAACGCACTGATCGGTTCGAGCACCTCGGGCCTGTTGCCCAGTGAGTTCTACGAGGGCTCGACCCACCCGGAACGCTGCGTGGTCGGCCACCCGTTCAACCCGGTGTACCTGCTGCCGCTGGTGGAAGTGGTCGGCGGCAAGCACACCGCGCCCGAGGCGGTACAGGCGGCCATGCAGGTCTATGAATCCCTGGGCATGCGCCCCCTGCATGTGCGCAAGGAAGTGCCGGGGTTCATCGCCGACCGCTTGCTCGAAGCCCTGTGGCGCGAGGCGTTGCACCTGGTCAACGACGGCGTGGCCACCACCGGCGAGATCGACGATGCGATCCGCTTTGGCGCCGGCCTGCGATGGTCGTTCATGGGCACGTTCCTCACCTACACCCTGGCCGGCGGCGATGCCGGAATGCGCCACTTCATGGCGCAGTTCGGTCCGGCCCTGCAACTGCCGTGGACCTACCTGCCCGCCCCGCAGTTGACCGAAAAACTGATTGATGATGTGGTGGACGGCACCCGCGAACAGCTGGGCAACCACAGCATTGCGGCGCTGGAGCGCTATCGTGATGACTGCCTGTTGGCCGTACTGGACGCGGTGAAAAACACCAAGCAAAAGCACGGGATGAGCTTCAGCGAGTAATGAATCGGCTGGTCTGGCCCCTTCGCGGGCAACCCCGCTCCCACAGGTTGTGCCCTGACCATGTGGGAGCGGGCCGGGCGGCGTTCCGCTTGCCCGCGAAAGCGCCAGTCCTGTCACCCCCCCTATCGGAACCTGAAACATGCCCGCACTCACCACCTACCAGACCACCATCATCGCCGACTGGGTCGACTACAACGGCCATCTGCGCGATGCCTTTTATCTGTTGATCTTCAGCTACGCCACCGACGCGCTGATGGACCAGTTGGGCATGGACAGCGACAACCGCGAGGCCACCGGCAACTCGCTGTTCACCCTCGAACTGCACCTCAATTACCTGCACGAAGTGAAGCTCGGCGCCGACGTCGAAGTGCGTACGCAGATCATCGGCCATGACCGCAAACGCCTGCACCTCTACCACAGCCTGCACCGGGTGGGAGAGGCTCAGGAACTGGCGGGCAACGAGCAGATGCTGCTCCACGTCGACCTGGCCGGCCCGCGTTCGGCGCCGTTCAGCGAGCAGGTGGCGAACAAGCTGCTGGCCATGACCGCGCTGCAATCAGACCTGCCCACACCCGCCTATCTCGGCCGGGTGATCGCCCTGCCAGCGGAAAAATAATCACAAGACAAGGAGCGCTCATGAACACCGCCGCCCCCATTGCCGACTTTCGCCGTTACCCCATGATCAGCGCGTTGACCGCCGTGCAAACCCTGGCCGATCGCGTTTCAGTGCAGTGGGCCGATGGCCGGACCAGCCCCTTCCACCACCCCTGGCTACGGGACAACTGCCCCTGCGCCAAGTGCGTCTACAGCGTTACCCGCGAGCAGGTGCTGGAGATCGTCGACGTCCCTGAAGATCTGCTCCCCCGCGCTACCCGGGTGGACAGCGATGGCTGCCTGCACATCGATTGGCAGGACGGCCATGTCAGCCGCTTCGACCCCGGCTGGTTGCGCGCCCACGCCTATGACGATGCTTCCCGCGCCGAGCGCCGTGCGGCAAAACCGCAAAGCCGGCTGTGGGACAGCCAGTTGCAGCTGCCGGTGTTCGAGTACCAGGCGCTGATGGACGACTCCCAGGCCCTGCTGCAATGGCTACTTGCACTGCGCGATATCGGCCTGAGCCAGGTGCGTGGCGTGCCCACCGAACCGGGCTCACTGACAGAGATCGCCCAGCGAATTTCTTTCATCCGCGAGAGCAATTTTGGTGTGCTGTTCAACGTGCAATCACGCGCCGACGCCGACAGCAATGCCTACACCGCCTTCAACCTGCCGCTGCACAGCGACCTGCCGACACGCGAGTTGCAACCGGGGCTGCAGTTTTTGCACTGCCTGGTCAATGAGGCACAGGGTGGCGAGAGTATTTTTGTCGATGGTTTTGCCATCGCCCATGCATTGCGCCAGGAAGACCCCGAGGCCTTTCGCGCACTGTGTGAAATCCCCGTGGAGTTTCGCAACAAGGACCGTCACAGCGACTACCGCTGCCAGGCACCGATCATCGCCCTCGATGCATCCGGGCAAGTGGCGGAGATCCGCATGGCGAATTTCCTGCGCGGACCGTTCGATGCTTCGGTCGAGCAGATGCCCGACCTCTATCGGGCCTATCGGCGTTTTATCGCCATGACCCGCGAGCCCCGGTTCCGCCTGATCCAGCGCCTGGAGCCCGGCGAACTCTGGTGCTTCGACAACCGCCGTACCCTGCACGCGCGCAACGCCTTCGACCCCACCAGCGGCGCCCGACACTTTCAGGGCTGTTATGTGGACCGCGATGAATTGTTGTCGCGGATTCTGGTATTGCAGCGCTAGCGCTCACCGCGGGCAGGTCTGTGCAACCCCCGGATTCACAGGCAAAAAAAACCCCGATTCAGCCGTGACTGGATCGGGGCCCAAGGTACTGTTGAGGAGCCGTTGCGCGAGGGTGACCAAACCTTCGTGTAGCGAGCTGGGATCAGTGTGCCCAGTCCCTGACAGGGTGAGTTAGCCGAAAACGACCTGTTCATAGGTATTGCGGCCATTACGACAATTCGCCCTTGCCCACACCCCAAGCCCCCACCAGAATCGAATCACGACACCGTTCCCTGAAGAAGGATTGCGTCATGATGCACGCCGATTTGATAGACCAGGAAGACCTGTTGGGCCAACTGAAGTCATTGGGGTTTCAAGTACCGAGCGGCTCCACCGCCGAGCAGGCATGCGAGTGTGCGGTGCGCGGCTTGAACGATGAGCGGGCCAACACCCTGCGCACCATGATCAAGCAGATGTACACCAGCAGCGCGACAATCCTGCCGGCCGTGCGCCAGGCCATCGACAAGCAACTGTTGCCGGCATTGACGGCGTATCAGCAGAGCCGCAGCGCCTGACAGATCCAATCGCCAGCAGGCTGGCTCCCACAGGTTTTGTGTCTGACCACACACTTGTGATCGACAACAACCCTGTGGGAGCCAGCCTGCTGGCGATGAACGATGCCTCGGTTTAAAGCCTTACGCTAGCGAACGTCGACTCATTACGCGCCTGGCTCAACGCCGACATCGGCCCGGACAACGGCGCCAGCACCAGCGCCTGCGGGATCGGCATCATCGCCACTTGCTGGGAGTTGTTGGAGCCAACACGTTCGTCACGCGGTGGAATACCGAAGTATTCGCGGTAGCACTTGGAGAAGTGCGGCGTGGAGACAAAACCGCAGACCGATGCCACCTCGATGATCGACATCGGCGTTTGCTTGAGCAACTGCCGGGCGCGGATCAGGCGCAGCTTGAGGTAGTAGCGCGACGGCGAGCAGTGCAGGTATTTCTGGAACAGCCGCTCCAGCTGCCGACGCGACACGGCGACGTACACCGCCAGCTCATCGAGGTCGATGGGCTCTTCCAGGTTGGCCTCCATCAGCGCGACGATTTCCTGCAGCTTCGGCTGATTGGTGCCCAGCATATGCTTGAGGGGCACGCGCTGGTGATCCTGTTCGTTACGAATGCGCTCGTAGACAAACATTTCCGAAATCGCTGCCGACAGTTCGCGACCGTGATCGCGGCTGATCAGGTGCAGCATCATGTCCAGCGGCGCGGTGCCGCCGGAGCTGGTGAAGCGGTTGCGGTCGAGGGTGAACAAGCGGGTGCTCATGGCCACGCGCGGGAAGGCTTCCTGCATCGCGGCCAGGCATTCCCAGTGCACGCTGCAATCAAAACCGTCCAGCAGCCCTGCGCAGGCCAGTGCCCAACTGCCGGTGCAGACGGCGCCAAGACGGCGCGATTGACGGGCCTGGCTTTGCAGCCATGACACGTGTTCGCGGGTCACCGTACGCTGGATGCCGATACCGCCACAGACGATGATGGTGTCCAGTGGCGGAGCTTTGTGCATGGAAGCGTCAGGGGTGATCTGCAAGCCGTCACTGGCCCAGACCTGGCCTCCGTCGACGGTGAGGGTCGTCCAGCGATACAGCTCGCGACCGGACAACTGGTTGGCCATGCGCAGGGGTTCGACTGCGGAGGCCAGAGAAATCAGCGTGAAATTGTCCAGCAGCAAAAAGCCGATGGATTGAGGCGCACGGTTCTGGGGTTGAGCCCCGGAGTTGAACGACGTCATCGCGGTATCTCCTCACACAAAGCGGGTGATGGCCTCAGGCGGAGGCTCTTGTTATGGCCATCGTTCTCGCGTGGGAGACGGGCTTTGTAATGACAGAGCAATTGCCATGCCTAAAGTTGAATGCGTATTCAATAACTCCTGAAAACGACGTCGCGGCGTGTCTATATAAGACGCGCGGGAAGTAGGGATTAACCGCTCTCTTTCTGGCGGCAAGTGCGCTGTACCCCGGCCCGTGAGCAAATCGGTAGCACTTGTGGGAAGAGGGCTACAGGGCATCGGGCAAGAGTGTCACCGCAGGCACAGGTGACAGGCGGTAAGCGCCGGTTTGGATCCCTGGGCGGGAGTCGCGGGCTTGTCTGATAGCGACGCGCCAAAAGGTGGCGCGTCGAGGTGCAACTGTTCACTGAGCGAGCACTTTTGACTGATGGCCTCCCCTCAATCTGCTCGCGAAAAGGCGCAATCGCCTCTCAGCATTCCACCGCGCTGACCGCCAAGCCACCGCGCGAAGTCTCTTTGTATTTGTCATGCATGTCGGCCCCGGTGTCACGCATAGTGCGGATCACCCGATCCAGGGAGATGAAGTGCTGGCCATCGCCGCGCAAGGCCATCTGCGCCGCGTTGATCGCCTTCACCGCAGCAATGGCGTTGCGCTCGATGCAGGGCACTTGCACCAGGCCGCCGACCGGATCGCAGGTCAGCCCCAGGTTATGTTCCAGGCCGATCTCCGCCGCGTTGCACAGTTGCTCCGGCGTGGCCCCGAGAATCTCCGCCAACCCGGCCGCGGCCATGGCGCAGGCAGAACCGACCTCCCCTTGGCAGCCGACCTCGGCCCCGGAAATCGATGCATTCTTCTTGCACAGGATGCCCACGGCCGCGGCGCCGAGGAAGTAATCGACCACGTTGGCGTCGGTCACCGCCTCGCTGAATTTCATGAAGTAGTGCAGCACCGCCGGGATAATCCCCGCCGCCCCGTTGGTCGGCGCCGTGACCATGCGGCCACCGGCAGCGTTTTCTTCATTGACCGCCAGGGCAAACAGATTGACCCACTCCATGGCGCTCAAGGTCGAGCCGATCACATTCGGTTTGCCCAGCTCTTGCAGGCTGCGATGCAACTTGGCGGCGCGCCGGCGCACGTTCAGGCCACCCGGCAGGATGCCTTCGTGCTTGAGGCCCTGCTCGACGCAATCCTGCATGGCGCGCCAGAGCTTCATCAGGCCGCTGCGGATGTCTTCTTCCGAACGCCAGACCTTCTCGTTCGCCATCATCAGTTCGGCGACCCGCAGGTTGTGTTTCTGGCACAGGGCAAGCAACTCCACCGCGCTGGAAAAGTCGTAGGGCAGCACGGTGCGATCCAGGTCCACCACGCCACTCGACGCCTGGGCCTCATCCACCACAAAACCGCCACCGACCGAATAGTAGGTATCGCGGTGCAATTCCCCCGCCTCACCTTCGGCCACCAGCGTCATGGCGTTGGGGTGGAATGGCAGGTTTTCGTCGATCAGGCGCATGTCCCGCGACCAGACGAAGGGCACCGGCAAGCGCCCGTCGAGCAGCAAGGTCTGGGTTTCGCGCAGGGTCTCGATGCGCACGCCAATCAACGACGGATCGATCGCATCCGGCCACTCCCCCATCAAGCCCATGATCACCGCGTTGTCGCTGCCATGACCGATACCCGTGGCCGACAACGAACCATACAGCTGTACCTCAATGCGCCGTACCTGCTCCAGCAGGCACTTTTCCCGCAGCGCCTGGACAAACAACGCGGCCGCCCGCATGGGGCCGACGGTGTGCGAACTGGAGGGGCCGATGCCGATTTTGAACAGATCGAAAACACTGATAGCCATGACGTACGGGACTCCTCGATGAGCGGATTCCAGGCGTCAAAGCGCCTGGCGACGGAGCTGCTACGCTCAAGCAGCAATCCGTTGACTGGCCGCATCATCAGGCTTTTGCGAGGTCGCTCAACGTCTCACACCGACGTAACCATGCCCACTAACGCCGCTGGCCGCAGACGACACATTACGGCGTATTTTTTGCGGTGCAGAGCGCTGAAAAGGTCCGAATAAAGCTGTAAACGACCTCGCTGACACTGGATGCGACCCTCCCTGTACTGGATACGACGCACCCTGTAGGCGTCAGATTTTCACTGGTACATGATCGGTTACGACTCGATTGCGAGGCGCCGTGGCAGAGCAGTTGCCAGGCACCACCAACCGCAACACTTATAAGTGCGGTGTCCTGTCGGAACACCGCCAAGAAAACACCAAGGAGTCCACCCATGAAAGGTTCCCCGTCGTTGTTGTTGGCCGCCATGCTGAGTTTGCCGGTGCTGGCTCAAGCTGCAGAACCGGCCCAATGCAGCACCGTAAACTTCTCCGATGTTGGTTGGACCGACATCACCGTGACGACCGCCACCACCAGCGTCATCCTCGACGCCCTCGGCTACAAGACCAAGACCACCATGATCTCCGTGCCCGTGACCTACAAGTCGCTGGCCGACGGCAAGAACATGGACATTTTCCTCGGCAACTGGATGCCGACCATGGAAAACGACATCAAGCCGTACCGTGAGGCCGGCACCGTGGAGACCGTGCGCGCCAACCTGGAAAACGCCAAGTACACCCTCGCGGTGCCAGAGGTGCTGTACGAAAAAGGTCTGAAGGATTTCGCCGACATCGCCAAGTTCAAGAAGGAACTGGACGGCAAGATCTACGGGATCGAGCCGGGCAACGACGGCAACCGCATGATCCAGAGCATGATCGACAAGAACGCCTTCGGTCTCAAGGACGCCGGTTTCAAGGTCGTCGAATCCAGCGAAGCCGGCATGCTGTCCCAGGTCGAGCGCGCCTCGCGCCGTAACACCGACGTGGTGTTCCTGGGCTGGGAACCGCACCCGATGAACACCCGCTTCAAGATGAAGTACCTGACCGGCGGGGACGATTTCTTCGGTCCCAACTATGGCCAGGCCACCATCTACACCAACACTCGCAAGGGCTACAGCCAGGAGTGCAGCAACGTTGGCCAGTTGCTGAAGAACCTGTCGTTCACCCTGAACATGGAAAGCACCCTCATGGGTAACGTTCTGGACGACAAGATGAAACCGGACGCGGCTGCCAAAGCGTGGCTGAAGAATAACCCACAGGTCCTCGATACCTGGCTCGCTGGCGTCACCACCATTGACGGTAAACCAGGGCTGGAAGCCGTGAAAGCCAAGCTCGGGCAGTAATCGCGACGCCGGGCGAGCGCGCTCGCCCGGGCTGTTTTTTTCCTTGCATGCGGACGTTCACTACCATGCTGATTGATCAGAAAATCCCTTTAGGCCAGTACATCGCTGCCTTCGTTGAATGGTTGACGCAACACGGCGCCAATACCTTTGATGCGATTGCCGTGACACTGGAAACGATGATCCACGGCGTGACGTTTGCGCTGACCTGGTTCAACCCGCTGGCATTGATCGGCCTGATCGCCTTGCTGGCGCACTTCATTCAACGCAAATGGGGCCTGACCGGCTTCGTCATCCTGTCCTTCCTGCTGATCCTCAACCTGGGTTACTGGCAGGAAACCATGGAAACCCTGGCCCAGGTGTTGTTCGCCACCCTGGTCTGCGTGCTCATTGGCGTGCCGTTGGGCATCGTCGCCGCGCACAAACCGATGTTCTACACCATGATGCGACCGGTACTCGATCTGATGCAGACCGTACCGACGTTCGTGTACCTCATTCCTACCCTGACCCTGTTTGGTCTGGGCGTTGTCCCAGGGCTGATCTCCACGGTGGTGTTCGCGATTGCCGCGCCCATCCGCCTGACCTACCTGGGCATTCGAGATGTGCCACAAGAACTGATGGACGCCGGCAAGGCCTTTGGCTGCTCGCGCCGGCAGTTGCTCTCGCGAATAGAACTGCCCTACGCGATGCCCAGCATCGCGGCCGGTATCACCCAGTGCATCATGCTGTCGTTGTCGATGGTGGTGATCGCCGCACTGGTGGGCGCCGATGGCCTGGGCAAACCCGTGGTCAACGCACTGAACACCGCCGATATCGCCCTGGGCTTCGAAGCCGGGCTGGCGATCGTCCTGCTGGCAATCATGCTCGACCGTATCTGCAAACAACCCGATGCAAAAGTAGTAGGGGGTGACGCATGAGCATAATCCGCTTCGATAACGTCGACGTTATCTTCTCCAAGGATCCACGCGAGGCCCTCAAGCTGCTGGACCAGGGCATGACCCGCAATGAAATCCTGAAAAAGACCGGCCAGATCGTTGGCGTGGAAAAGGCCAGCCTGGACGTCGAGAAAGGTGAAATCTGCGTGCTGATGGGCCTCTCCGGTTCCGGCAAGTCGAGCCTGCTGCGCTGTATCAACGGCCTGAACACGGTGAGCCGCGGCAAGCTGTTCGTCGAGCACGAAGGCCGGCAGATCGATATCGCCTCGTGCACCCCGGCAGAACTGAAAATGATGCGCACCAAGCGCATTGCCATGGTGTTCCAGAAGTTCGCCCTGATGCCCTGGCTGACCGTGCGCGAGAACATCAGCTTTGGCCTGGAAATGCAGGGTCGTCCCGAAAAGGAACGACGCAAGCTGGTCGACGAGAAGCTGGAGCTGGTGGGCCTGACCCAATGGCGCAACAAGAAACCCGACGAGCTGTCCGGCGGCATGCAGCAACGCGTCGGCCTGGCTCGCGCCCTGGCGATGGACGCCGACATCCTGCTGATGGACGAACCCTTCTCGGCCCTCGACCCGCTGATCCGCCAGGGGCTGCAGGACGAACTGCTGGAACTGCAACGCAAGCTGAGCAAGACCATCGTGTTCGTCAGCCACGACCTCGATGAGGCGCTGAAACTGGGCAGCCGCATCGCGATCATGAAAGACGGCCGGATCATCCAGTACAGCAAGCCCGAAGAAATTGTGCTCAACCCGGCCGACGACTATGTGCGCACCTTCGTCGCCCACACCAACCCGCTCAACGTCCTCTGCGGTCGCAGCCTGATGCGCACCCTGGACAACTGCAAACGCATCAACGGCTCGGTGTGCCTGGACCCAGGCGGCGATTCATGGCTGGACCTGGCCGAAGGCAACACCATCAAGGGCGCCCGCCAGAACGGTGCGAGCCTGGACCTGCAGAACTGGGTCCCGGGGCAATCGGTAGAAGGCCTGGGCCGGCGGCCAACCCTGGTGGACTCCAGCATCGGCATGCGTGACGCGCTGCAGATCCGTTACCAGACCGGCAACAAACTGGTGCTGCACGACAATAACCATGTGGTCGGGATTCTCGGCGACAGCGAGCTGTACCACGCGCTGCTCGGCAAGAACCTGGGATAGACCAGACAGCAGACACAAAAACGCCGCGAGAGGATCGCGGCGTTTTTGTTTATAGGAAGATCGGGCGCTGCGGTGTTGAAGTTGAAGGCCCCATCGCCAGCAGGCCGCAAGCGGGCGCTGGCTCCCACAGGGGGAATGCATTCCAATGTGGGAGCCAGCGCCCGCTTGCGGCCTGCTGGCGATGATGCCGACGCGGAGCTTCTGACTGAAACACCGCGTCACTCACACCTCAGCTATAGACACGGCCAAGGAGCTGCCGATGGCTTTCAAACTGATCGAGCACGTCACGGGTGATCTGATCCTGGGTGAAGCCCATCAAGTCGTACTCCTGGCTGCCGTTGTGCAGGTACACCTCGGCGCGGTAGTAACGGGTGCGGGTTTCATCCGGGCTCGGCGATTCGCTTGGCGCCGCCAGGTAACCGTCCAGGCTGACCTCGTAGACAAACGGGTTGCCCTCTTCCATCTCGATCCGCAGGCCCATGCAGCGCTTGGCTTTACCCAGCAGGGTTTGCACGTCCAGCCCTTGCGTGCGCAACTGCACCGCCGCGTCTTCCAGCGCCGGGCTCACGTGCTTGTCCATGAAACGTTGCACGATCGCCTGGGTCGGTTGCAGTTCCAGTGCCGTCAGCCGCTCGCTGAAACCACGACGACCCCGCGCCGCCAGCTCGGCCTGTTCCTGTTCGATCTGCACGTCCTGGCGCATGGCCTTGTGCAAGCCGAACATGAAGCACACCAGCACCACCGAGAACGGCAGCCCGGCCAGCACCACCATGGTTTGCATGGCTTCGAAGTTACCGGCGAACAACAGACCGATGGTCACCAGGGTGATCACCACCGACCAGAAGATCCGCAGCCAGTGCGGCGCATCTTCATCCACGTTGCCGCCCTTGCAGGACAGGTTCGCCATCATCACCGCGCCGGAGTCGGCAGGGGTCAGGAACAGCACGAAGCCGACGAAGATCGACACCCCGATCACCACTTTCGATGCCGGGTAATGCTCGAGCAACTGATAGATCGCCATCGACGGCTGCTCGAGCGCCGTCTTGCCCAGCTCCACCGCCCCCTGGTTCATCACCAGGTCCAGGGCCGAGTTACCGAAGATCGACAGCCAGGCCAGGGTGAAGCCCAGTGGAATCAGGAGCACACCGGCAACCAGCTCGCGCACGGTCCGGCCACGGGAAATACGCGCGATGAACATGCCGACGAAAGGTGCCCAGGAAATCCACCAGGCCCAGTAGAACAGGGTCCACAGGCCCAGCCAGCGCTCGGACTTGGCGGTGTCGGCTTCGTACACATACAGGTCGAACGTCTTCAGCACCACGCCGTTGAGGTAGTCACCGACGTTCTGCACAAAGCCGTTGAGCAGGTGCAGGGTCGGGCCGAACAACAGCACAAAAATCAGCAGGCCACTGAACAGCACGATGTTCAGGTTGGACAGGCGACGAATGCCGTTCTCCACACCCGACACGGCCGCGATGGTCGCCACGGTGCTCATCACGATGATCACGATCAGCAGGTTGGTATTGTTGTGCTCCATGCCGAACAGGTTCTCCAGCCCCGACGACACCTGCAGCGAGCCGATCCCCAGGTTGGTCACCAGGCCCAGCAGGGTCACGAACATGCCGAAGCCGTCCACCGCATGCCCGGCCGCCCCCTTGACCCAACGCTCGCCGACCAGCGGATAGAGCGCCGAACGCAGCGCCAGCGGCTGGTTGTGACGGTAGGCAAAGTACGCCACGGCCAGGCCGACCAGGGCATAGATCGCCCAGCCGTGCAGGCCCCAGTGCAGGAACGTCAGTTGCACCGCCTGGCGCGCGGCCAACTGGCTGCCCGCCACGCCTTCTGGCGGGTTGAAGTAGTGATCCAGGGGCTCCGAAGCACCGAAGTACAGCAGCGAGATGCCGATACCGGACGAGAACAGCATCCCGGCCCAGGCGCCATAGCTGAAGTCCGGGGTATCGTCCTTGCTGCCCAGCTTGAGCTTGCCGTAGGACGAAAACGCCAGGCCGACCACAAACACCAGGCAGGCGGCAATCACCACCATGTAGTACCAGCCGAAGCTGCGCGACAACCAGGCCTGGGCAATCCCCAACATTCTCCCGGCTTCTTGCGGCGCGGCGATGAGAATGGCGGTCAACAGCAGGATCAACGCGGTAGAGGTGTAGAACACCCAACCGTTGACCGTCACCTTCTCGGGTGGGGTCTTTATAAGAGAGGCAGAACTCATTGCACAGATGCTCCAGGCAGTGCGAGAGAAGGACACAAGGCAAAGCAGCACCCGACTAATCGGTTAGTGGGCAGCCGACCGACGGGTGATATAAAGACACCCCGAAAAAAGCCCGAAGCCCGCAAGCGCCAGAGCACGTGGGTTTCGAGCATTTTTGGATGCCGTTTTTCCGCCAACCATACGTAGGAAAAACCTGTAGGTAGCGACGATTTGTCGCAGATCTTATTCTTTGTTGATTGAACGTTCAATCAAAACAAAATAGACTGGCCCTTAATCCGACAGACGCTTTGCGCCTGCCGGAAGGCCTAAGGAGATGTGCAGATGCCCAAGGTCGGTATGCAACCCATCCGCCGCCAGCAATTGATCGAAGCCACGTTGCTGGCTGTAGATCAGGTCGGAATGGGGGACGCCAGCATTGCGCTGATCGCCCGTTTGGCTGGTGTCTCGAATGGCATCATCAGTCACTACTTCAAGGACAAGAACGGTCTGATCGCCGCCACGGCGCAGTACCTGATGAGTGTCCTCAGCGAGAACGTCACCGCGCGCCGTCAGGCGCTGGTGGACAACAGCCCGCGGGCCCACCTGAAAGTGATTATCGAAGGCAACTTCGACGCCAGCCAAGTCAATGGCCCGGCAATGAAAACCTGGCTGGCCTTCTGGGCCACCAGCATGCACCACCCGTCTTTGCACAGGTTGCAGCGGATTAACGATCACCGCCTGTATTCCAACCTGTGCTGCCAGTTCCGCCGAGTGTTGCCGCTTGATCAAGCGCGCAGTGCAGCCCGCGGCCTGGCGGCCCTCATTGACGGCCTGTGGTTGCGCGGCGCGCTGTCGGGAGATGCTTTCGACACCACGCAAGCGCACCAGATTGCGTACGAATACATGGATTTCCAACTGGCCAAGCAGGCGTGCTAGAGCACACATAAAACGCTCAGCCCCTGAACTGTCGCGAATCGGTGATGCCACACCCTTAGGGCACCACCGTTGTGACCAACGCCAACCACTTATGCACTTGCGAGGACTTTATGGCCCGTTTCGAACTGCAAAAACTCTACATCGACGGCGGCTACACCGACGCTGGCAGCGATGCCACCTTCGAAGCCATCAACCCGGCTAACGGTGAAGTTCTCGCCAACGTGCAACGTGCCACTTTCGACGACGTTGAACGCGCCGTTGTCAGCGCCGAGAAAGGCCAGAAGATCTGGGCCGCGATGACCGCCATGGAGCGTTCGCGCATCCTGCGCCGTGCCGTCGACATTCTGCGTGAGCGCAACGACGAACTGGCCGCCCTGGAAACCCTGGACACCGGCAAGTCGTACTCCGAGACACGCTACGTCGACATCGTCACCGGTGCTGACGTGCTGGAATACTACGCCGGCCTGGTGCCCGCCATCGAAGGCGAGCAGATCCCGCTGCGCACCACCTCCTTCGTCTACACCCGTCGCGAGCCGCTGGGCGTCGTGGCCGGCATCGGCGCGTGGAACTACCCGATCCAGATCGCCCTGTGGAAATCCGCCCCGGCCCTGGCGGCGGGTAACGCGATGATCTTCAAGCCGAGCGAAGTGACGTCCCTGACCACCCTGAAACTGGCCGAGATCTACACCGAAGCCGGCGTTCCGGATGGCGTGTTCAACGTCCTGACCGGCAGCGGCCGTGAAGTCGGCACCTGGCTGACCGAGCACCCGCGCATCGAGAAAATTTCCTTCACCGGCGGCACCGACACCGGCAAGAAGGTCATGGCCAGCGCCTCGAGCTCTTCGCTCAAGGACGTGACCATGGAACTGGGCGGCAAGTCCCCGCTGATCATCTTCGACGACGCCGACCTCGATCGCGCCGCCGACACCGCCATGATGGCCAACTTCTACAGCTCCGGTCAGGTCTGCACCAACGGCACCCGCGTCTTCGTGCCGAGCCACCTGAAAGCCGCGTTTGAAGCCAAGATCGCCGAGCGTGTTGCGCGCATCCGCGTGGGCGACCCGCAAGACGAGAACACCAACTTCGGCCCGCTGGTCAGCTTCGCCCACATGGAAAGCGTGCTGGGCTACATCGCCAAGGGCAAGGAAGAAGGCGCTCGCGTACTGTGCGGCGGCAACCGCCTGACCGACGGCGAATTCGCCAAGGGCGCGTTCGTTGCGCCGACCGTGTTCACTGACTGCACCGACGAGATGACCATCGTCCGTGAAGAAATCTTCGGCCCGGTGATGAGCATCCTCACCTACGAAACCGAAGAAGAAGTGATCCGCCGTGCCAACGACACCGACTTCGGCCTGGCCGCCGGTATCGTCACCAAGGACCTGAACCGCGCCCACCGCGTGATTCATCAGCTCGAAGCCGGTATCTGCTGGATCAACGCCTGGGGCGAATCCGACGCCAAGATGCCGGTCGGTGGCTACAAGCAGTCGGGCGTGGGTCGTGAGAACGGCATCAGCTCGCTGAACAATTTCACTCGCATCAAATCGGTACAGGTCGAACTGGGCGATTACGCCTCGGTGTTCTAAGGCGTCAATCGCCTCGCCTGCGAGGCCGTCATCGCCAGCAGGCTGGCTCCCACAGGTTTGGTGTCATGCACCAAATCTGTGGCATCCCCAATCCCCTGTGGGAGCCAGCCTGCTGGCGATTGAGTGCAAAGCACTCACCCGGCCTGACCTGACCACTATCAAAGAGGGTGCATCCAATGTCCCAAGAATACGACTACATCATTGTGGGTGCCGGCTCGGCCGGTAACACCCTGGCGACCCGTCTGACCGAAGACGAAGGCGTCACCGTCCTGCTGCTGGAAGCCGGTGGACCGGACTATCGTTTTGACTTCCGCACACAAATGCCGGCAGCCCTGGCGTTCCCGCTGCAAGGCCGACGCTACAACTGGGCCTACGAAACCGATCCAGAGCCACACATGGACGGCCGCCGGATGGAATGCGGTCGCGGCAAGGGCCTGGGTGGCTCGTCCCTGATCAACGGCATGTGCTACATCCGTGGCAACGCCATGGACTACGACGGCTGGGCCAAACTCCCTGGCCTGGAAGACTGGACCTACCTGGACTGCCTGCCGTATTTCCGCAAGGCGGAAACCCGCGACATCGGCCCGAACGACTACCACGGTGGCGACGGTCCGGTCAGCGTGACCACGCCCAAGGCCGGCAACAACCCGCTGTTCCACGCGATGGTTGAAGCCGGTGTACAGGCCGGTTACCCGCGCACTGAAGACCTGAACGGTTACCAGCAGGAAGGTTTCGGCCCGATGGACCGTACCGTCACGCCCAACGGCCGTCGCGCCAGCACCGCTCGCGGTTACCTGGACACCGCCAAGAAGCGTTCGACCCTGAACATCGTCACCCATGCCCTGACCGACAAGATTCTGTTCGAAGGCAAGCGTGCGGTTGGCGTGCGTTACCTGGTCGGCAGCGCCGAAGAGCGGGTTGAAGCCCGTGCCCGCAAGGAAGTGCTGGTGTGCAGCGGCGCGATCGCGTCCCCGCAACTGCTGCAACGCTCCGGCGTCGGCCCGGCCAAGCTCCTGGAAAGCCTGGACATCCCGGTGGTTCACGACCTGCCGGGCGTGGGCGAGAACCTGCAGGATCACCTTGAGCTGTACCTGCAGTACGCCTGCACCCAGCCGGTGTCCCTGTACCCGTCGCTGCTCTGGTACAACCAGCCGGCGATCGGTGCCGAGTGGCTGTTCAACGGCACCGGGATCGGCGCCAGCAACCAGTTCGAAGCCGGCGGTTTTATCCGTACCCGTCCTGACTTCGAATGGCCGAACATCCAGTACCACTTCCTGCCGGTGGCGATTAACTACAACGGCAGCAACGGGGTGAAAGAGCACGGCTTCCAGGCACACATGGGCTCCATGCGTTCGCCAAGCCGTGGGCGGATCCAGGTCAAGTCCAAGGACCCACGCCAGCACCCGAGCATCCTGTTCAACTACATGGCCACCGAACAGGACTGGCAGGAATTCCGTGACGGCATCCGCCTGACCCGGGAAATCATGCAGCAGCCGGCACTCGACCCCTTCCGTGGTCGCGAGCTGAGCCCGGGCATCGAGGTGCAAACCGACGAGCAACTGGACACCTTCATTCGCGAACACGCCGAAACCGCGTTCCACCCGTCCTGCTCGTGCAAGATGGGCACCGACGAGATGGCGGTGGTCGATGGCGAAGGTCGCGTCCACGGGATGCAGGGCCTGCGCGTCGTCGATGCCTCGATCATGCCGCTGATCACCACCGGCAACCTGAACGCGCCAACGATCATGATCGCCGAGAAAATCGCCGACAAGATCCGCGGTCGCCAACCGTTGCCTCGCAGCCAGGCCAAGTACTACGTCGCGGGCGAAACCCCGGTGCGTGGCAAGCCGCTGCGTGAAGTGAGCCGGACCGCGCAATAACCCGGCGCCTTCGGCGCATCCCGGGCAAGCGGAGCGGCGCTCCGCTTGCCCGCGATCGCTTGCTACCCAACGCTACTCATCCCCCGTCCTACACCGCCCCACCCTTGCTCCCACCCCCTGCACCGGCCTACTCTAGGCACCGCGCAAACGTTTCACCCCCCCGCCCCACCGACAAGCCGCCACCTGGCTGGCCACGAGGCTTACTCATGTTTGATGTCGTCTCTTCGAGCAAATGGCCCACCGGCTATCTGATCAATCCCAACGTAGAACCCCTCGATCCGAAATGGCTGACCGAGTTCAGCAAGATCCCCGCCGCCGCCGTCAGTGACTGCCTGGGACGCAACGTCGGAGGCCTGGGGCTCAAGGCCTTCCATGGCAATGCGCCGATGCTCGGCAGCGCCCTGACCGTGCGCGTTCGCCCCGGCGACAACCTGATGATCCTCAAGGCCATGCAGATGGCCCGCCCCGGTGACGTGCTGGTGATCGACGGCAGCGCCGACCTGACCCGCGCCGTGTTCGGCGGCATCATGCGCGCCATGGCCCTCAAGGCCGGCATCGTCGGCGTGGTGATCAACGGCGCCCTGCGCGACCTCGACGAATGGCAGACCGGCGAACTGCCGGCCTATGCCATCGGTGGCGTGCACCGGGGCCCGAGCACCGACGGTGGCGGCGAGATCAACGTACCGATCTCCTGCGCCGGCATGCTCGTAGCACCTGGCGACCTGATGATCGGCGACGGTGACGGCGTCGTCGCCGCTGCCCGCGCCGAATTGCCGGAACTGCTGGTGCGTTGCCACGACCTGCTGGCCCGCGAACAGGCTACGCTTGCGGCTATCGAAGCTGGCACCCTGGACCCGGATCGCTTTGACGCTATCCTGCGCGCCAAGGGTTGCCCGGTCTGACGCCAAAAGCATCGCGGGCAAGCCGCAAGCGGGCGCCCGCTTGCGGCTTGCCCGCGATGAGGTCCACAAGGTCACCGCCACTCACAAGGAGGTTCGTGCATGTTCGATTTCCACCCCCAGCTCAAGCAGCGTTTCGCTGCCCTGCGCACGGGCGCTGAATTTTTTTCGCTGCGCTACGTGCGCGAATCTGGCCAGTACCTGTCGGTACGCAAGAACGTCGCCGAGCCACCCCACCTGAGCCGCGACGAAGGCGCGATGCTGACCGCCCGGGTCAATGGCGTCGAAGCCTATGCCGCGACCAACGACCTGTCGCCCGCCGGCCTGCAGGCCGCCCTCGACCGCGCCGAACAACAGGCCCGCGCGCTCGCGGCCCACGCCCTGCTCGACCTGCGCCAGCAGGCCGTTTCCAGCGAACGTGGCGACTACCTGTCACCGAATCTGCAACAGCCCTTCCCGTCCCTCAGCGAGTGCTACCAACTGCTCGGCGCCGAATCCGCCGCCGTGCCCAAGGACGAGCGCCTGGTGAACTGGCAGGTCAGCATCGGCATCAACCATGTCGAGCAGATTTACCTCAACAGCGCCGGCGCCGAACTGCGCCAGGCGCAACGTTTTGTCTACCCGGGCCTGGACGTCACCGCCTACGACGGCCACGACAGCCAGACCCGCAGCCTGGGCCGCGAGAACTTCGGCCAGCAAGGCAGCGCCGACGTCATCAGTCGTTGCGGGCTGATCGGCGCAGGCCCCCTGGTCGCCGACCAGGCCCTGCAGTTGCTCCTCGCCCCCAACACCCCGCAAGGTGTGCGCGACCTGCTGTTGATGCCCGACCAGATGATGCTGCAGATCCACGAATCCATCGGCCACCCGCTGGAGCTGGACCGCATCCTCGGTGACGAGCGCAATTACGCCGGCACCAGCTTCGTCAAGGCCAGCGACTTCGGCCACCTGCAATATGGCTCGCGGCTGCTCAATGTGACCTTCGACCCGGACATTCCCGAAGAGCTCGCCAGCTACGCCCATGACGACGACGGCACTGCCGCCAGCAAGCAGTTCCTGATCCGCGAGGGCCGGCTGGAACGCCCACTGGGCGGTGCGCTGTCGCAGTTTCGCGCCGGCCTCGGCGGCGTTGCCAACAGCCGCGCCTGCGGCTGGAACCGGCCGCCGATCGACCGCATGGCCAACCTCAACATCGAGCCGGGCGAGCAGTCCCTCGAGCAACTGATCGGCGGCATCGAGCACGGCGTGATGATGTCGACCAACCGCTCCTGGTCCATCGACGATGCGCGCAACAAGTTCCAGTTCGGCTGCGAGTGGGGCCAACTGATTGAAAACGGCGAACTCAAGGGCGTGGTGAAGAACCCCAACTACCGGGGCATCAGCGCGCAGTTCTGGAACAACCTCAGCGCCGTGGGCGACCGCAGTACGTTCAAGGTGCTGGGCACGCCGAACTGTGGCAAAGGCGAACCGAACCAGGTGATCCGCGTGGGTCATGCCTCGCCGGCCTGCGTATTCAGCAACATTGATGTGTTTGGGGGAGATGCCTGATGAGCAGCGCATTGAGTCAGGTCGAACAGTTCAAGGCCCTGGTGTCCTGGCTGCGCAGCGCCTTGCGCGAGCCGGAGCAATTCACCTTGAGCTATGCCGCCGAATCCTCGGCGTTCGTACGCTTCAACCACGCCAAAGTGCGCCAGGCCGGAGAGGTGCAACAGGCCAGCCTGGGCTTCAAGCTGATCGACGAGGACCGGCACGCCGACCTCAACATCACCCTGGCCGGCGACCCGCAAGTCGACCAGCAACGCCTGGCCGAGGGCCTGCAGCAGTTGCGCGAGACCCTGCCCTTGCTGCCACCGGACCCGTACCTGCTGCTCAACCACACCGGCTGGCAGAGCAAGCAAGTGCAGGAGCACCCGCTGCCGGACACCGCCCAGGTGGTTGAGCAGATCACCCGTGCGGCCGAAGGCCTGGACCTGGTCGGTTTTTATGCCGCCGGCCCCATCAGCCGTGGTTTTGCCAGCTCGGCCGGCGCTTTCGGTTGGCACCAGGCCAACAGCTTCAACTTTGATTTCAGCCTGTTCCACGCCAATGGCCAGGCGGTAAAGGCCAGCTACGCCGGGCACGACTGGAGCGACGCCGGTTTTGCCAAACGCTTTGAACAGGCGCGCGAGCAACTGCAGTACCTGGGCCGACCGCTGCATACCCTGGCACCCGGGCAATACCGGGCCTACCTGGCCCCGGCCGCACTCGACGAGATTCTCGGCATGCTCTGCTGGGGTGGTTTCTCGGCACAGTCGATTGCCAGCAAAAGCAGTCCGTTGCAAAAACTCTACGGCGGCGACCAGCACTTCAGCCCGCTGCTGGATCTTGCGGAGAAAGTCAGCGGCTCCCTGAGCCCGGCGTTTTCCGGCGAGGGCTACCCACGCAGCGACCTGGCACTGATTGTCGCCGGCGCGGCAGGCGAACGACTGGTGGGCTCGCGCAGCGCCGCCGAGTATGGCCTGACCGCCAACGGTGCGGGCGGCGGTGAGTCGCCCAGCGCCCTGAACATGGCGGCCGGCACCCTGCCCGAAGCCGAGATTCTCAAGCAACTGGGCACGGGCCTGTACATCAGCAACCTGTGGTACCTGAACTACTCGGACCAGCCGGCCGCGCGCCTGACGGGCATGACCCGTTTCGCCACCTTCTGGGTCGAGAACGGCGAGATCCAGGCACCGGTCAACACCATGCGTTTCGACGACAGCGCCTACAGCCTGCTGGGCTCGCAGACTGGAAGCGCTGACCCAGGAGCGCGAGCTGATTCTGTCGGCCAGCACCTACGACCAGCGTGCCACGGCATCGGCGCTGCTGCCGGGAGCGCTGGTCAGCCGTTTGACCCTGACCTTGTAAACACACTCTGTAGCCGTTGGCGAAGCCTGCGTTCGAGGACGCAGTCCTCGCAAAATCCGCAAGCGCATTTCTTCTGAAGAAACGTGATTGTCAGGTTTCACAACCGCTTCGCGGCCGAACGCAGCCTTCGCCAGCGGCTACAGGGGTTCCATCGCTCTGCGGCTTATGTCATCAAACAATGCCTAGAGGTCCCATGCCCAATCGCCCTGACCTGGACGCCACCACCGCCCGCTGGATTCCCTGGGTGGTGGCGATTGCGTTTTTCATGCAGTCCCTCGACGGGACCATCCTCAACACCGCCCTGCCCGCCATGGCCCGCGACCTGGCCGAAGACCCATTGCGCATGCAGGGGGTGATCATTGCCTACATGCTCACCGTGGCACTGCTGATTCCCGCGTCAGGCTGGATCGCCGACCGCTTCGGCACCAAAAAGATCTTCTTCAGCGCGATCCTGCTGTTCAGCTTTGGCTCCCTGCTCTGCGCGCTGTCGCAGACCCTGAGCATGCTGATCGGCGCCCGGGTGATCCAAGGCCTGGGGGGCGCCTTGATGCTGCCGGTCGGGCGCCTGGTGGTGTTGCGCGCCTACCCCCGCTCGGAACTGGTGCGGATCATGGGGTTCATCACCATTCCCGGCCTGCTCGGCCCGCTGATCGGGCCGACCATGGGCGGCTGGATGGTGCAGTACCTGACCTGGCACTGGATTTTCCTGATCAACCTGCCCGTGGGCCTGGTGGGTTGCTACGCCGTCTGGAAGTTCATCCCCGACCTGCGGGGCACTGAGCGCACGCGCTTCGATGGCCTGGGCTTCGTGCTGTTCGGCGCGGCCATGGTGCTGATTACCATCGCCATGGAAGGCCTGGGCGAACTGCACCTACCGCACCTGCGGGTGATGTTGCTGCTGTTCGGTGGCATGGCCTGCCTGGCGGCCTACTGGCTGCGGGCCGGGCATATCGACAACCCGCTGTTCGCGCCGTCGCTGTTCCGGACCCGAACCTTCGCCGTGGGCATTCTGGGCAACCTGTTCGCCCGCCTGGGCAGCGGTGCATTGCCGTTCCTGGTGCCGTTGCTGCTGCAGGTGGCACTGGGTTATTCGCCCTCCCAGGCCGGGATGAGCATGTTGCCATTGGCCGCGGCCGCCATGCTTGCCAAGTCGGTGGCACGACCGTTGATCGAGCGTTTTGGCTACCGCATGGTGCTCACCAGCAACACCCTGGCGCTGGGGATCATGCTGGCGAGCATGGGCCTGGTCAGCGAGCAGACGCCCTACTGGCTGCTGCTGGTGCACCTGGGCGTGCTCGGGGCCATCAACTCCCTGCAGTTCACCGCGATGAACACCGTGACCCTGATCGACCTCGACGACGCCAGCGCCAGCAGCGGCAACAGCCTGCTGTCGGTGGTCGCGCAACTGTCCCTGAGCCTGGGGGTGGCCTGTGCCGGCGCGTTGCTGGGCGGCTTCACCGCCGAGGTCGGCAACGATGGCGTGGACACCATTCTCGGGGCGTTTCAGCTGACCTTTGTCACCGTCGGCATCATGGCCATGCTGGCCGCGACGATCTTCTCCCAGCTGTCCAGAGAAGACGGACGGCGCGTCAAACGTCCGGAATCGCACATCGAACCTTAGGGCGAATGGCCACCGGACTGGTACACTGCGCGACATTTTGTTTTGCAGGCCAGTCCCGTGACCACCATCGCCACCGCTTTTAATACTTTGCCGCTGTCCGCCGCCATGCTGGCTAACCTCGACTCTTTGGGTTATGCCGAGATGACGCCGATCCAGGCGCAAAGCTTGCCGGTGATCCTCAAGGGGATGGATCTGATTGCCCAGGCCAAGACCGGCAGCGGCAAGACTGCCGCCTTTGGTATCGGCCTGCTGAACCCGATCAACCCGCGCTTCTTCGGTTGCCAGGCGCTGGTCATCTGCCCGACCCGCGAGCTGGCCGACCAGGTCGCCAAGGAAATCCGTCGCCTGGCCCGTGCCGAAGACAACATCAAGGTCCTGACCCTGTGTGGCGGCGTACCGTTCGGCCCGCAGATCGGCTCCCTGGAGCACGGCGCGCACATCATCGTCGGCACCCCGGGCCGCATCCAGCAGCACCTGCGCAAGGGTTCGCTGGTCCTGCACGGCCTGAACACGCTGATCCTCGACGAAGCCGACCGCATGCTCGACATGGGTTTCTACGACTCCATCGAAGAAATCATTGCCCAGAGCCCGGAGCGCCGCCAGACCCTGCTGTTCTCCGCCACTTACCCGGTGGGCATCAAGCAACTGGCCGCCAAGTTCATGCGCAACCCGCAGCAAGTGAAGGCCGAGGCGTTCCACGACGACACCCAGATCGAGCAGCGCTTCTTCGAGATTTCCCCGGAAGAGCGCATGGACGCCGTGGTCAAGGTGCTTGCGCACTACCGTCCGCAGTCCACCGTGGCGTTCTGCTTCACCAAGCAGCAAGTGCAGGAAACCGTCGATCACCTGACCGCCAAGGGCATCTCGGCCGTCGGCCTGCACGGTGACCTGGAGCAACGTGACCGTGACCAGGTCCTGGCGATGTTCGCCAACCGCAGCACCTCGGTCCTGGTCGCCACCGATGTGGCCGCCCGTGGCCTGGACATCGATGCGCTGGACATGGTGATCAACGTCGAGCTGGCCCGGGATTCGGAAATCCATATCCACCGCGTTGGCCGTACCGGTCGTGCCGGTGAAAAAGGTATCGCGATCAGCCTGGTGGCGCCGTCCGAAGCCCACCGCGCCCAGGCCATCGAGCTGCTGCAGAAGTCGCCGCTGAGCTGGGATCAACTGAGCAACCTGCCCTCCCAGGGCGGTGGTCCGCTGCTGCCGGCCATGAGCACCCTGTGCATCGGTGCCGGGCGCAAGGACAAGGTGCGTCCGGGCGATATCCTTGGCGCACTGACCGGCGACGCCGGCGTGCCGGGTGCCCAGGTCGGCAAGATCGCGATCTTCGACTTCCAGGCCTACGTGGCCGTGGACCGCAGCATCGCCAAGCAGGCTGTGCAGCGCTTGAGCGAAGGCAAGATCAAAGGCCGCTCGTTGCGCGTGCGGATTTTGTAAGCGATCTTCATCCCAACGAAGATCCCTGTGGGAGCGGGCTTGCCCGCGATAGCGGACTGACAGACAACATCAATGTTGAATGTGCCAGCCCCATCGCAAGCAAGCCCGCTCCCACAGTCAGTTTTGTGATGACACACCAGAGGACACCGTTTTGCGCTCTACCGAAGTCGTGATCATTGGCGCTGGCGCCGCAGGGTTGATGTGTGCGCTGACCGCTGCCGGACGCGGGCGCAAGGTGTTGTTGCTGGACCACGCCAACAAGGCCGGCAAGAAAATCCTCATGTCGGGCGGCGGTCGCTGCAATTTCACCAACATGTACACCGAACCGAGCAATTTTCTCTCGCAGAATGCGCATTTCTGCAAATCCGCACTGGCCCGCTACACCCAGTGGGACTTCATCGGCATGGTGGCCAAGCATGGCGTGCCGTACCACGAGAAGAAGCTCGGCCAACTGTTCTGCGATAACAAGTCCAGTGACATCCTCGAGATGTTGCTCAGCGAGTGCGAGCAGGCCGGCGTCAGCCTGCACCTGGACACCTCGATCCAGACCATCGAGAAGCTCACCAGCGGCTACCTGCTGGACACCACCCTCGGCCAATTGACGTGCGAGTCCCTGGTGATCGCCACCGGCGGCCTGTCGATCCCGACCCTGGGTGCCACGGGCTTCGGGTATCAGGTCGCCCGCCAGTTCGGTCACGAACTGCTGCCGACCCGCGCCGGCCTGGTGCCGTTCACCATCACCGACCAGCTCAAGGAGCTGTGCGGCGAGTTGTCCGGCACCTCGGTGGACTGCCTGGTGAGCTGCAACGAGCAGAGTTTCCGCGAGAACATCCTGTTCACCCACCGCGGCCTCAGCGGCCCGGCGATCCTGCAGATTTCTTCGTTCTGGCAGTCCGGCGACACGGTTGAAATCAACCTGATGCCCGACCACGACGTACCGGCCTGGCTGCAACAGCAGCAAGCCGAACGGCCCAACAGCGAGCTGAAAACCCTGCTCGGCGAGATCTTCACCAAGAAGATGGCCAACCTGCTGGCTGACAACTGGTTCGTCTCCAAGCCGATGAAGCAGTACACCCACGCCGAAATTGCCGAGATCGCCGACAAGCTGGCGAGCTGGAAGCTGGTACCGGCCGGCACCGAAGGCTACCGCACTGCCGAGGTCACCCTGGGCGGTGTCGACACCCATGAAGTGTCCTCCAAGACCATGGAATCGCTGAAAAGCCCCGGGCTGTATTTCATCGGCGAAGTGCTGGATGTCACCGGCCACCTGGGCGGCTTCAACTTCCAGTGGGCCTGGGCTTCGGGCTACGCGGCGGCGCAGTACGTCTGATGCCTGCGTGCCCTTTGCAGGGGGCACGCAAACCGCCAAGGCCAATCCGACAAGGAACACTTTTTGCTGTCAGATGTGATCGACGCCATTGCGTCGGCGTCATTACTGGCTCAATTTAGCGTCATTGCCCCGGAAGGCCTTCGCACTTCATGCCATCGACTTCGTTTCGTCAGTCTCTGCGTCGCCTTTGGGCACTGGATAAATTCAGCTACAGCGTGCGGGTGTTCATCGCCCTGACCGGCAGCATGGCGCTGTGCTGGTACCAGGATGAGATGGGCCTGCTGATCCCGCTGTTCCTGGGGATTATCGCCAGCGCCCTGGCCGAAACCGACGACAGCTGGCAAGGCCGGCTCAATGCGCTGGCGGTCACGCTGGTGTGTTTCAGCGTCGCGGCATTCTCGGTCGAGCTGTTATTCCCCTACCCCTATATCTTCGTGTGCGCCCTGGCGCTGGCCAGCTTTGGCCTGACCATGCTCGGCGCCCTGGGCGAGCGGTATGGGGCGATTGCCTCGGCGACCCTGATTCTCTCGGTCTACACCATGATTGGCGTAGACCAGCGCGGCGGCGCGGTCACCGACTTGTGGCACGAGCCCCTGCTGCTGGTGGCCGGGGCGGCCTGGTACGGCCTGCTCTCGGTGTTGTGGCAGGCGCTGTTTTCCAACCAGCCGGTGCAACAGAGCCTGGCGCGGCTGTTCCGCGAGCTGGGGTTTTACCTCAAGCTCAAATCATCGCTGTTCGAGCCCGTCCGGCAGATGGACGTCGAGGCCCGGCGCCTGGAACTGGCGCAGCAGAACGGGCGAGTGGTCGCCGCCCTGAACGCCGCCAAGGAAATCATCCTGCACCGGGTCGGCAACGGGCGGCCGGGGTCGAAGGTCAGCCGCTACCTGAAGCTGTACTTCCTCGCCCAGGACATCCACGAACGCGCCAGCTCCTCGCACTACCCCTACAACGCCCTGGCCGATGCCTTCTTCCACAGTGACGTGCTGTTCCGCTGCCAACGCCTGCTGCGCCAGCAAGGCAAGGCCTGCCGGGCGCTGGCCGAGTCGATCCAGATGCGCCAGCCGTTTGTCTACGACGCCAGCTTCGCCCAGGCCCTGAGCGACCTCGACGCGTCCCTGGAGCACCTGCGCATCCAGAGCAATCCGGCCTGGCGCGGCCTGCTGCGCTCCTTGCGGGCCTTGGCCGCCAACCTTGGCACCCTCGACCGCCTGCTCAGCGATGCAAGCAACCCCGACAGCCTGGCCGATGCGACCGACAGCAGCCTGCTCGACCGCTCGCCACGCAACCTCAAGGATGTCTGGACCCGCCTGCGCACCCAACTGACGCCCACCTCGCTGCTGTTCCGGCATGCCCTGCGCCTGCCCCTGGCGTTGACCATCGGCTACGCCATGGTGCATTTGATCCACCCCTCGCAGGGCTACTGGATCATCCTCACCACGCTGTTTGTCTGCCAGCCGAACTACGGCGCGACCCGGCGCAAACTCGGGCAACGGATCATCGGCACCGCCATCGGCCTGACCGTGGCCTGGGCGCTGTTCGACCTGTTCCCCAATCCGCTGGTGCAATCGTGCTTCGCGATCGCCGCCGGCGTGGTGTTCTTCATCAACCGCACCACCCGCTACACCTTGGCCACGGCGGCAATCACGGTGATGGTGCTGTTCTGCTTCAACCAGGTCGGCGACGGCTACGGGCTGTTCCTGCCACGCCTATTCGATACCTTGCTCGGCAGCCTCATCGCCGGCCTGGCGGTGTTCCTGTTCCTGCCGGACTGGCAGGGCCGCCGACTGAACAAGGTGCTGGCCAACACCCTGACCTGCAACAGCATCTACCTGCGCCAGATCATGCAGCAATATGCCGCCGGCAAACGGGACGACCTGGCCTACCGCCTGGCCCGCCGCAACGCGCACAACGCCGATGCCGCACTGTCCACGACCCTGGCCAACATGCTCATGGAGCCTGGGCATTTCCGCAAGGAAGCGGACGTCGGCTTCCGCTTCCTGGTGCTGTCCCACACCTTGCTCAGCTACCTCTCGGGCCTGGGTGCGCACCGCGAGACGCAGCTCCCGGATGAAGTGCGCGAGCACCTGATCGAAGGTGCCGGTGTCAGCCTGGCGGCGAGCATCGACGAAATCGCCCAGGGCCTGGCAAGCAAACTGCCGATCGCCATTCACAGCGACGCCGAAGAAGCCCTGGCCGCAGAACTTGAGCAGATGCCGGATGAAATCGATGAAGGCCAGCGCCTGGTACAGAGCCAACTGGCGCTGATCTGCCGTCAGCTCGGGCCGTTAAGGACGCTGGCAGCGCATTTGATCAAAGATACGCGCCAGGATTGATCGTCGGGGTGTCTGTGGAGGGCTTCATCACGAGCAGACGGAGTCCCGCCCGGCTCGCACACAGTAAATCTGGCGGCCCACAAATTTTGCGTATGGCCGCCAAATCTGTGGGGCCGGGCGCCCGCTGCGGCTTGCCCGGGGCCCGGGATGGCAGTGGGTCAGGCACCATAAATGTTGAATGGGGCGGCCCCATCGCTAGCAGACTAGCCCCCGCAGGGTTTCACATCCCATGCTGACGGAGCAGCCTGTCGTAACTCCCATCGGCCTTCATCTCGGCGATTTCCCGATCGAACCCGGCGACGATCTTCGCGTGGTCCGGGTTCTTCAGGCTGACCAGGATATGCAGGCTGTTTTCACTCAAGGGCCGGGGCAAGAACTCCACCGCGTTGCGCACCTTGGGTGACTCACGCGCCAGGTAGTAGCGGGCCACATACTCGTCCTCCAGGGTCAATTGCACCCGGTCAGCCGCCAGCATCCGCACGGCCATGGCGAAGTTGTGCACCTGGACCTTCTGCAGGGCGGCGTCGCCGTCAAAGTCCGGGGAATAGGCATAACCGCGCACCACCGCGATCGGGTAGGTGTGCAACTGCTGCAGGTTGTTGTATTCGATGGGAGCATCCCTGCGCTTGAGAAAGCGGATGCGATTGAGCAGGTACTCGGCGGAATACTGCCCCAGATGGGTGCGCTCCTCGTTGTACCAGGCATTGACCAGGACGTCGTAGCGCCCCTCGCCCAGGCCCAGCAACGCCCTGGCCCAGGGTACTTGCTGGAAATCACTGGCATAACCGGCCCGCGCCAGCGCGGTGCTGACAATATCAGTGGCCAATCCACCATTGACCAGCGTGGCGTCAGTGAAGGGAGGCCAGACATCGGCCACCAGGCGCAACTTGTCTGCTGCAGCGCTCTGGCTCAGCAACAGCAGGCCAATCAAGGCCAAGACTCGATGCAATCGCGGCATGCCCATGGATCCTTAAAGGGCGCGAAGCCCAGCGTGTGTTGAGCCGGATTCGATACCCCGTACGCCGACTGGCGGCCACAACCCGGGCTATAACAATAGCTGACCACGGCTTCGGCAAAGTGCCTCAAAGCAGATTACACAAAGATGACCACGCCGCGCGAAATGAATGATGGCATTTTGGTCTTTGTCACAGAATTTCCTGCAGACAAGACATCACGCAGCCAGACGCTTAGTATCAGGACCAGACTTTTCTAAGGACGCGAAGATGACGGTTGAATGGGTTTGCAAACACCACAGTGACCTGGGCAAAGAGCAGCTCTATGCCATTTTGCAGTTGCGCACAGAGGTGTTCGTGGTCGAACAGAAGTGTGCCTACCAGGAAGTCGATGGCCTGGACCTGGACAGCGACACCTGCCACTTGATGGCCTGGGACGGTGATCAACTGGTGGCCTACGTGCGCCTGCTCGACCCGACCTCGCAAGGCGGTGACGTGGTGCTCGGCCGGGTGGTGATCGCACCGCAGGCCCGGGGCCAGGGCCTGGGTCATGAGCTGATGGCGCAGGCGCTCAAGCAGGCCGAGAAGCATTGGCCGCAGACTCCGATCTACCTGTCGGCCCAGGCCCATCTGCAGGGGTATTACGGGCGCTACGGGTTTGCCGTGGCCGGCGAGCAATACCTGGAAGACGGCATTGCGCATATCGGCATGCGCCGGCCCTGAAGGCTTTTTCGCACAGTCGTGCTGGTTTGCCAGCACTCCTGTGCGAACTCAGGGATACCCCAACACCGCCTTGATCTGCCGCAGATGCTGCTCGATCCAGCGCGGATCGATCGCCCCCCACTCGCGAATGCAGTAACGTCCGGCGTGGTTGCGCGCGCCGTCCTCCTGCTCGAACTCGCAGACCACATCCAGGTCCGCCAGGGCGGCAATGGTGTCCTGGGCCGTGCGCCGGGGCATACCGGTGATTTCGGTCAGCGCCGGGACACTGCTGGCCAGCCCGCTGTCGATCAGGTACGCCACGTACAGGCGACGGTAGAAGCTGCTCTTGGTCTTGCTCACGTCCATCCAGACACTCCTGCTGGTGATGATTACTGCATGTCCCGCCAGGTCAGATAAACCCGCAAATCGAATTCCAGCTGGTGATAACCGGGCAGCATGTGTTCGCACAACTTGTAGAACGCCTTGTTGTGGTCGGACTCTTTGAAGTGCGCAAGTTCGTGCACCACGATCATCTTGAGGAACTGCGGCGCGGCCTCCTTGAACAACGAGGCGATGCGGATTTCTTTCTTGGCCTTGAGCTTGCCGCCCTGCACCCGGGAGATGGCGGTATGCAGGCCCAGTGCGCGATGGGTCAGGTCCAGGCGGTTGTCGAACAACACTTTGTCGATGGCCGGCGCGTTGCGCAGGTACTCCTGCTTGAGCTCCAGCGCATAGCTGTACAGCGCCTTGTCACTCTGCACGGCGTGCTTGTCCGGGTAGCGTTGGCTCAGGTACTCGCCCAGCCGATCCTGCTCGATCAGTTGATGCACCTGCTGTTGCAGGGCGGGGGGATAAGCCTGGAGGTATTTAAGCGCGGTCATGGGGCAACGACAGAAGTCACGAAAGATCGCCAGTGTAGCGAATTCAGACGGTCGTCGCGCTCCAGTCGAACGGCTGCACAAAGTCCCTGACCTCCTCCGCCATCAATGGCCGCGCCACCAGGCAACCCTGGGCAAAGGGACAACCATTGGCCAGCAGCCACTGATACTGGGCAATCGATTCGACCCCTTCGGCGATCACCAGCACGCCGAATTGCCGCGCCAGCTCGATGATGTTTCGCGCCAGTGCCGCATCCCGGGGGGAGTCCAGGACCCGGGCGACCAGATGCCGGTCGAGCTTCAGGGTATCGAGTTCGACATCGCGCAGATGGGTCAGCGAACAAGGCCCCGCGCCGAAGTCGTCGAGCGCCACCCGCACCCCTAGGCTGCGCAGCAGGCGCAGTTGCTTGCGCGCTTCCTCGGGGTTGTGCAGCAAGGCCTCTTCGGTGATTTCCAGCTCCAATTGACGGGGCATCAACTGATGGCGCTCCAGCACCAGCCGCAACTCGGTGGCCAGGTTGGGCATGCCGAACTGGGTGTGGCTCAGGCTGACCGCCAGCACCATGTCTTCGCTGAACAGTTTGTCCCAGGTCTTTCGTTGCTGGGCACTGCTCTGGTAGATCCAGCTGCCCAGGCGACTGATCAGTTGTGCCTCTTCCAGCAACGGCAAGAACAGCCCCGGCGAGACATCGCCCACACTGGGATGTTGCCAGCGCAGCAAGGCCTCGAACCCACGTATGCGTCCATCGACCAACGAAACCTGAGGCTGGTAGACCAGGTTGAACTCCTTGTGTTCGATGGCCGAGCGCACGCTCTCCTCGAGCATCAAGCGGGTCCGCGCGCGACCATTCATGTCGTGGTCGTAGAAGCGGTACTGCTGGCGACCCGCGCGCTTGGCCTCATACATGGCGATATCGGCGGTACGCAGCAAGTCGTCGAGGCTGGCGCCGCAATCCGGGTACGTGGCGATGCCGATGCTCGCGCCCAGCGCCACGTCCAGCCCGTCAATCTGCTGACAGACCGACACCCGTTCTATGAGTTTTTCCGCCATCTTCGCCGCTTGCTCGGCAAACTCGAGGTCGAGCAGCGCGGTGAATTCATCCCCGCCCATGCGCGCCAGAATATCGAAGGGGCGCAGGCAGGCCTTCAACTGCTCCGCAACCCAGCGCAGCACCCGATCGCCGGCGTCATGCCCCAACGAATCGTTGACCCGCTTGAAGCCATCCAGATCCAGGTACAGCAACACCCAGACACTGCCCGCGCGCTCGCCGCGCAGCAGCAGGTTTTCCGTGGCCTGGTAGAAACCCCGGCGGTTGAGCAGGCCGGTCAGCGGATCGGTGACCGCCTGGAACTCCAGTTGCTGATGCAGGTGGCAGACCACCGACATGTCGAGCACGGTGACCACCATCGCTCGCTGCTCGGGCGGCAGCGGCGCACAGGATAGCGCCACCGGCACTTGCTGCCCGGACGCAGTGCGCAGCATCGCATCATGGGCGCGCCAGGTCTCGCCACGGCGGTAGTGAGCGTGGATATCCGAACCGCTCCACAGCGTGATCGGCGGCTTTTGCAGAAAATCGATGAAGCCTGTCCCCTGCAACTCGTCGACCCTGGCGCTGAGCAAGCGGCACATGGCCGGGTTGGCAAAGCGAACTCGCCCATCCTCGCCCACCACCAGGATGCCTTCGGCGGCATTCTCCAGCACCGAGGCGTTAAAGGCTCGCGCAGCCTCCAGGTCCCGGCTCAACTGCTGCAAGGCCCGGCGACTGCGCTGGTGCTCTAGCAGGGCCTGGACCTTGGGCTTGAGAATCTGTGGGTCGAACGGTTTGAACAGGTAGTCCACCGCGCCATGGGCATAGCCCTTGATCACGGCATCCGGGGATTGCTCGTTGGCGGTCAGGAAAATGATCGGGGTCAGTTGGGTGCGCTGGCTGCCGCGCATCAGGCGGGCCACTTCGAAGCCATCCATCCCCGGCATCTGCACGTCCAGCAGCACCAGGTCGACCTCGTGTTCAAGTAACAGATTCAGGGCTTCCAGGCCCGAGGCCGCGGTCATTACCTGCCAGTCCTGGCGCTGCAGCAAGGCACGCATGCTGACCAGGTTTTCCGGGTAATCATCAACGATCAAAAGAACCGAGCGGCCGTCACCTGGCTTAGGTTGCGCGCATTCCATGCTGCTTCTCTTTGTGGGGAGGGGTGAAACGGCTTACCGAAAAAACCGGAAAATTGCTGTGGTTTCACTCTAGACCGGGTTTTGCCCAATCAGTAGGCATCAACACGCCATCACCGCACCAAAGCAGGCGGCTCCCGACTAACGGACTGTCTTTGCAGGCCCCGCAAACCGCTAGGTGTGGCACGTCGCCATTTGGCTGGCGCCAATTAACCGCCAGACGGGCATTAACAACGCGCGCTCCCGAGCTTATAAAGGCCGCCCCCAAGATGGCCGGACCAGAGCTTGTGCCGCGCCATTTCCGCCAGAACCCGTGGAATTCTTTGACGATGATCGATCTCGCAACCTGGAACCTCAGCGTTCCCGTTGGCACGCCCCCGGCTACCATCGACACCCCGAAACTGGTCAGTGGTTTCAAGAACCAATACTTCCATTCCGACACCGGCACCCTGTTTTTCTGGGCACCGGTGACCGGCACCCGCACTGAAAACGCGATCTATCCACGCACCGAGCTGCGCGAAACCTTCAGCAACGGCACCCTGCGCAACTGGCTCTACCCGGACGCCGACAACTCGTTGCGGGCGACCCTGGCGGTGAATCAGGTGCCGAGTTCGGGCAAGTTGGTGATCGGCCAGATCCACGCGTACGACAGCCAGAAACCGCTGGTGAAACTCGAGTACCAGTACAAAAGCACAACCGCCACCGGCAACATCGTCGCCAAGGTGCGGATGCGCCCGGACGATGCCGAAGGCCGGGTGATCATCATCGCCAGTGGGGTCAAGCTCGACCGCGACTTCTCCTACCTGATCCACCTGAGCCCGGGCGGCGCCCTGGGCATCAGCGCCGCCGGCGCCCAGTGGGACAGCAAGATCAGCTCCACCTGGCGCAACAAACCGCTGTATTTCAAGGCCGGGGTCTATGTGCAGGACAACAGTGGCAACAGCCAGGAAGGCGGCAAGGTGACCTTCAGCAAGCTGGACATCGATCACGACAAATAAACGGGTGTGGCACGGGCGAGACGGGACACAGATGCAGCACCACGACGCTTTCAGACAGATCCGCGTCGAGGGGGTCGACATTTTTGTAGGACAATCTGAGTATTGCCCCGCGTAAATACGACACCCCCTATCAGTACGTCATGGAGACACACCCGATGCCCTTTACTCGCTCCCTTCTCGCACTCTCTCTGGGCATGGCTTTGTTGCACAACCCGGTCTTCGCGGCGCCCCCTTTGTCGATGACCGATGGGGTGGCTCAGGTCCACGCCCAGGACAGCAACGCCTGGGTCGAAATCAACAAGAGCGCGTTCGAAAACAACATTCGCGCCTTGCAAGCCACCCTCGCCGATAAATCAAAACTCTGCGCCGTACTCAAGGCGGACGCCTACGGCCACGGCATTGGCCTGCTGATGCCGTCGGTGATCGCCATGGGCGTGCCCTGCGTGGGCGTTGCCAGCAACGAGGAAATCCGTGTGGTGCGCGAAAGCGGCTTCAAGGGCCAATTGATCCGCGTGCGCACGGCTGCCTTGAGTGAGCTGGAAGCGGCCCTGCCCTACAACGTCGAAGAGTTGGTGGGCAACCTCGACTTCGCCGTCAAAGCCAGCCTGATTGCCGAACAGCATGGCCGGCCGCTCGTGGTGCACATTGGCCTGAACTCCAGCGGCATGAGCCGCAACGGCGTGGAAATGACCACTGCCCAGGGTCGCCGCGACGCGGTAGCCATTACCAAGGTGCCGAACCTGGACGTGCGGGCAATCATGACCCACTTCGCGGTGGAGGACGCCGCCGACGTGCGTGCCGGCCTCAAAGCGTTCAACCAGCAAGCCAAATGGCTGATGAGCGTGGCCCAACTGGACCGCAGCAAGATCACCCTGCATGCGGCCAACTCCTTCGCCACCCTGGAAGTGCCCGAGTCGCACCTGGACATGGTCCGTCCCGGCGGCGCGCTGTTCGGCGACACCGTGCCATCCCATACCGAATACACCCGGGTGATGCAGTTCAAATCCCACGTTGCCTCGGTCAACAGCTACCCCAAGGGCAACACCGTCGGCTACGACCGCACCTTCACCCTGGCCCGTGACTCGAAACTGGCCAACATCACCGTGGGCTACTCCGACGGCTACCGTCGTGCGTTCACCAACAAGGGCATCGTGCTGATCAACGGCCATCGCGTGCCGGTCGTTGGCAAGGTTTCGATGAACACCTTGATGGTCGACGTTACCGATGTACCGAGCGTGAAAAGCGGCGATGAGGTGGTGCTGTTCGGCAAGCAGGGCAACGCCGAGATTGCCCAGGCAGAAGTCGAAGACATCAACGGCGCGCTGCTGGCCGACCTGTATACGGTGTGGGGCAACTCCAACCCGAAACTGCTGGTCGACAAATAAGCCCACACCGAGCACAAAAAACCCGCCTTTCGGCGGGTTTTTTTATGCAGGCGGTGCAACGCTCGAGGCTTAGTTGACCTTGGCGTTCAGCTCACCTTTGAGGTAACGCTGGTACATCGCTTCCAGGGAGATCGGCTTGATCTTCGAAGCGTTGCCGGCGGTGCCGAAGGCTTCGTAGCGGGCAATGCACACGTCGCGCATGGCGGTCACGGTGGCGCCGAAGAATTTACGTGGGTCGAACTCGCTCGGGTTGGTGGCCATCAGGCGACGCATCGCACCGGTGGACGCCAGGCGCAGGTCGGTGTCGATGTTGACCTTGCGCACGCCGTGCTTGATGCCTTCGACGATTTCTTCAACCGGTACGCCGTAGGTTTCTTTGATGTCGCCGCCGTACTGGTTGATGATCGCCAGCCACTCTTGGGGAACCGAGGAAGAGCCGTGCATCACCAGGTGGGTGTTAGGGATGCGCTTGTGGATTTCCTTGATGCGGTCGATCGCCAGCACGTCGCCGGTAGGTGGCTTGGTGAACTTGTAGGCGCCGTGGCTGGTGCCGATGGCGATGGCCAGGGCATCGACCTGAGTGCGCTTGACGAAGTCAGCCGCTTCTTCCGGGTCGGTCAGCATCTGGCTGTGGTCCAGCACGCCTTCGGCGCCGATGCCGTCTTCTTCACCGGCCATGCCGGTTTCCAGCGAACCCAGGCAACCCAGCTCGCCTTCTACCGATACGCCGCAGGCGTGGGCCAGGGCAACGGTCTGCTGAGTGACACGGACGTTGTAGTCGTAGTCGGTCGGGGTCTTGCCGTCTTCACCCAGGGAGCCGTCCATCATGACCGAGCTGAAGCCCAGTTGGATCGAACGCTGGCAGACGTCAGGGCTGGTGCCGTGGTCCTGGTGCATGCACACCGGGATATGCGGGAATTCTTCGATTGCCGCCAGGATCAGGTGCCGCAGGAATGGCGCGCCAGCGTATTTACGGGCGCCGGCCGAAGCCTGGACGATCACCGGGGAGTCAGTCTTGTCAGCGGCTTCCATGATGGCGCGCATCTGCTCAAGGTTGTTGACGTTGAAAGCTGGAACGCCGTAGCCGAATTCGGCCGCGTGGTCCAGCATCTGGCGCATGCTGATAAGTGCCATTGTGTGTGTCTCTCCCGGTTTAGGGTCGTTAATCGTGCAAGCCTGCCGTAGCGGCGGCTGCTATTCAAGTTATTGCAGATCGGGGGTCAAGCCGACCTGCGTGCATTCGCTGTGTATTACTTGGCCTTGCAGCCACGGCCGATCAAATCATTGGTAGCCACCCAGTACACCAGGCCTTCCTCACCCTTGAGGTGAAACGCCAGTTGGTCGTCGCTGTACAACGCACCACTGCCGGCTGGCTCGAGCTTCAAGCGATGCACCTGGTCATCCCCCAGCCGTACTTCCACGGATTCCTGCGTGGTGTCGGTGAAGCGCCAGTGCACCTGGGCCTGGCTATCACAGACCCAGTCGGTCCACGTGCCGGACGCTGCCGGCGCTGATGCAAACGGGTTCAAACTGACGCAACCGGCAAGTACTGCCAGGGACGCCACGGCGATCAAGCCTTTCATCCATCTTCCTCGGCGCTCGGCACATGCCAACCGCACTGGGCGTTAGTGAATCAGACCGGTCAGGGACAACCCTGTTCCTTGGCCGGAGTGTGCGTCTCGTACTTATCCAGACCCTCGGGCCCGGAACGCTTGTTGAGCACCGGGTTGGTTTCCGCCTGCCAGTCGGCCTGGTAACAGCCTTTATCGGGCGCGCCGGTATCCGGGTCCTTGGCGGCCTTGGGATGGCTCCCACAGCCGGCCAGCACCGCCGCGGCGATCAACGTCGCTAACGTCTTGACCATGTGAACACTCCTTTGCCTGGTCAACGGGCGGCCTTAGGCCTTGGCCCGGCTTTCCAGGACTTCTACGGCTGGCAGCACTTTGCCTTCGACGAATTCGAGGAACGCGCCGCCACCGGTAGAAATGTAGGAGATTTGCTCGGCAACGCCATATTTATCGATGGCCGCCAGGGTATCGCCACCGCCCGCGATGGAGAACGCCGAGCTGTCTGCGATGGCCTGGGCCAGCACTTTGGTGCCGTTGCCGAACTGATCGAACTCAAACACGCCGACTGGACCGTTCCACAGAATGGTCTTCGACGACTTCAACAGCTCGGCGAAATGCGCAGCTGTCTGTGGGCCGATGTCCAGGATCATGTCGTCTTCAGCCACATCAGCGATCAGCTTGACGGTGGCCGCGGCGCTTTCAGCGAATTCCTTGGCAACCACCACGTCGACCGGCAATGGCACGCTGACTTTGGCGGCGATGGCGCGCGCGGTGTCCAGCAGGTCCGGCTCGTACAGGGACTTGCCGACCGGGTGTCCGGCCGCGGCGAGGAAGGTGTTGGCGATGCCGCCGCCGACGATCAACTGGTCGCAGATCTGGCTCAGGCTGTTGAGCACGTCCAGCTTGGTCGACACCTTGGAGCCGGCCACGATGGCGGCCATTGGCTGGGCCGGGGCGCCCAGGGCCTTGCCCAGTGCATCCAGCTCGGCAGCCAGCAACGGGCCAGCAGCGGCCACCTTGGCGAACTTGGCCACGCCGTGGGTCGAACCCTCGGCACGGTGTGCGGTGCCGAAGGCGTCCATCACGAACACGTCGCACAGGGCCGCGTACTGCTGGGCCAGTTCGTCGGCGTTCTTTTTCTCGCCCTTGTTGAAGCGCACGTTTTCAAACAGCACGATGTCGCCGGCCTTGACGTCGACGCCACCCAGGTAGTCGGCCACCAGTGGCACTTCACGACCCAGCGCCTTGCTCAGGTACGCAGCAACCGGTGCCAGGCTGTTCTCGGCGGAGAATTCACCTTCGGTCGGACGACCCAGGTGCGAGCAGACCATCACGGCCGCGCCTTTTTCCAGGGCCAGCTTGATGGTCGGCAGCGAAGCCAGGATACGCGCATCGCTGGTGACTACACCGTCCTTGACTGGGACGTTGAGGTCTTCGCGGATCAATACGCGCTTACCTTGCAGATCGAGGTCGGACATCTTCAACACGGTCATGGGTCGCACTTCCTGTTAGCTCAGGTTAGAGAGCAGGTTTCTTGATAGCTGTTTGCAGATAATGTTCTGCAACATCCAGCATTCGGTTGGCAAAACCCCATTCGTTGTCGAACCAGGCCAGGACGTTCACCAGCCGGGGGCCGGAAACGCGAGTCTGACTGGCATCGACAATCGCCGAATGTGGGTCATGGTTAAAATCACAACTGGCGTGAGGCAATTCGGTGTAGGCCAGCAGCCCCTTGAGCGGGCCGCTGGTGGCGGCCTCGCGCAGGAGTCGATTGACCTCGGCCGCATCGGTGTCGGTCACCGTCTGCATGGTGATATCCAGACAGGACACATTCACCGTCGGCACCCGTACCGCTTTGGCCTGAATTCGCCCGGCAAGTTCCGGCAACAGGCGTTCGATGCCACGCGCCAGACCAGTGGACACCGGGATCACCGACTGGAACGCCGAGCGGGTGCGGCGCAGGTCCTCGTGGTGATAGGCATCAATCACTGGCTGGTCGTTCATCGCTGAGTGAATGGTGGTGATCGACACGTAGTCCAGGCCGAATGCCTGATCCAGCAGGCGCAGCAGCGGCACACCGCAGTTGGTGGTGCAGGAGGCGTTGGACACCAGCAGCTCAGCGCCGGTCAGGCAGTCCTGGTTGACGCCAAAGACGATGGTGGCGTCGACATCGGCCTCGCTGGCCATCGGCTGGGAAAACAACACCCGTGGCGCGCCGGCGTCGAGGAACCGCTGGCCGTCGGCGCGGGTGTTGTAGGCACCGGAACATTCGAGCACCAGATCGACGCCCAGGGACGCCCAATCGATGCCTTCGGGGGTGGCACTGCGCAGGACCTTCACGCAGTCGCCATTAATATGCAGACAATCGCCCTCAACCTTCACTTCGCCGGGAAACCGGCCGTGGGTGGAGTCGAAGCGTGTCAGGTATTCAATGCTGGCCATGTCAGCCAGATCGTTGATCGCGACAATTTCAAACCCGGCCGCCGAGCCTCGCTCGAACAACGCCCGCAAGACGCAACGACCAATGCGGCCGTAGCCGTTGAGTGCAACTTTGTAAGGACGCGGTTGAGGCATGGGGTTCTCGATTACCGTGGTGAATCCATTAATGCAGCGTCACCTGACCGACCGCTATCGCGGGCAAGCCCGCTCCCACATGGACGGTGTATATCCCTGTGGGAGCGGGCTTGCCCGCGATGGCGTCGGCTCAGGCAACACCTTTTCTGGATCAGTCTTCCAGCAACTCTTCAGCCTGGCCCAGGATGTTCTCCAGGGTAAAGCCGAACTCTTCGAACAAGGCTGGCGCAGGCGCCGACTCGCCGTAGGTGGTCATGCCGATGACGCGGCCTTCCAGGCCCACGTACTTGTACCAGTAGTCGGCGTGAGCCGCCTCGATGGCGATACGGGCGCTGACCTGCAACGGCAGGACCGATTGCTTGTAGCCGGCGTCCTGGGCTTCGAACACGCTGGTGCAGGGCATGGACACAACGCGCACGTTGCGGCCTTGCTCGGTCAGCTTGTCGTAGGCCTGAACGGTCAGGCCCACCTCGGAACCGGTGGAGATCAGGATCAACTCAGGCTCGCCGATGCAGTCCTTGAGCACGTAGCCGCCACGGCTGATGTCGGCGATCTGTGCGTCGGTGCGCACCTGATGCTGCAGGTTCTGGCGCGAGAAGATCAGCGCCGAAGGGCCGTCCTTGCGCTCGATGGCGTGCTTCCAGGCCACGGCGGATTCGACCGCGTCGGCTGGGCGCCAGCAGTCCAGGTTCGGCGTGGTACGCAGGCTGGTCAGTTGCTCGACCGGCTGGTGCGTCGGGCCGTCTTCGCCCAGACCGATGGAGTCGTGGGTGTAGACATGAATCACACGCTTCTTCATCAGCGCGGCCATGCGCACCGCGTTGCGGGCGTATTCCATGAACATCAGGAAGGTCGCGCCGTAAGGCACCAGGCCGCCGTGCAGGGCAACGCCGTTCATGATGGCGCTCATGCCGAACTCGCGCACGCCGTAGTACATGTAGTTGCCGCTGGCGTCTTCGGCCGAGACACCTTTGCAGCCTTTCCACAGGGTCAGGTTGGAACCGGCCAGGTCGGCCGAACCACCGAGCAGTTCAGGCAGCAGCGGGCCGTAGGCATTCAGAGCATTCTGGCTGGCTTTGCGGCTGGCAATGCTTTCACCCTTGGCGGCCACTTCGGCGATGTACGCGTCGGCCTTGGCCGAGAAGTCCAGCGGCAGGTCGCCGTTGAGGCGGCTCATCAGCTCAATGGCCAATGCCGGGAATTCGGCGGCGTAGGCTTCAAAACGCTGGTCCCACTCGGCTTCTGCGGCACGGCCGGCTTCCTTGGCGTCCCACTCGGCGTAGATATCAGCCGGGATTTCGAACGGGCCGTGGTTCCACTTCAGCGCTGCACGGGTCAGGGCGATTTCCGCGTCACCCAGCGGGGCACCGTGGCAATCTTCCTTGCCTTGCTTGTTTGGCGAACCGAAACCGATGGTGGTCTTGCAGCAGATCAGGGTCGGCTGCTCGCTTTTGCGGGCCGTCTCGATCGCGGTCTTGATCTCTTCTGGGTCGTGACCGTCAACGTTGCGGATCACCTGCCAGTTGTAGGCTTCGAAGCGCTTAGGTGTGTCATCGGTGAACCAGCCTTCGACTTCGCCGTCGATGGAGATGCCGTTGTCATCGTAGAAAGCGATCAGCTTGCCCAGGCCCAGGGTACCGGCCAGGGAAGCGACTTCGTGGGAAATGCCTTCCATCATGCAGCCATCACCCAGGAACACGTAGGTGTGGTGGTCGACAATGTTGTGCCCAGTGCGGTTGAACTGCGCTGCCAGGACTTTTTCCGCCAGGGCGAAGCCCACAGCGTTGGCCAGGCCCTGACCCAGTGGGCCGGTGGTGGTTTCAACGCCTGGGGTGTAACCGAATTCCGGGTGGCCCGGAGTACGGCTGTGCAGTTGACGGAAGCTTTTCAGGTCGTCGATCGACAGGTCGTAGCCAGTCAGGTGCAGCAGCGAGTAGATCAGCATCGAGCCATGGCCGTTGGACAGCACGAAGCGGTCACGGTCGGCGAACGATGGGTTGCTCGGGTTGTGCTTGAGGTAGTCACGCCAAAGCACTTCGGCGATATCCGCCATACCCATAGGGGCACCGGGATGGCCGCTGTTGGCTTTTTGCACGGCATCCATGCTGAGGGCACGAATGGCGTTGGCACGCTCACGACGGCTGGGCATCGCTGTTCTCCTGAGGATTTTGAATCGAGAGTGAATAAAACGGCACGGAAAAAAGGCGAGCATTTTCCCTCAGCGGACAGCCTCGGGGCAATGACAGATAGTCGATCAGGCACGTTTTTCCTGTGGATAAGTGTGCATTCGCCAGGTGAAACCTTTCCGCACTTGGTTTGTAGAGTAAGGTTCGGCGAAAGAAGTGCCATCCATCGAGCAATATCAAAACTTTTTGATATTGAACTTGCGGGGATTTCTAGGCGTGACTAGACTGCCGGCCTTATGAACTTACGCGCGCCTTCCATTCGCCCAGACGATTGTGATGAGCTGGCGGCCCTGTGCAAGGCCGGCGGCGATCCGTTGCGCCTGAATGTATTGCGCGCCCTGGCCAATGACTCGTTTGGTGTACTGGAGCTGGCGCAGATCTTTGCCACCGGCCAATCCGGCATGAGCCACCACCTCAAAGTGCTGGCCCAGGCCGACCTGGTGGCGACTCGCCGCGAAGGCAATGCGATTTTTTACCGGCGCGCCCTGCCCCACACCGAATTGCCAGGCGGCAAGCTGCATGCCGCCCTGCTCGAAGAAGTCGACAACCTGACCCTGCCCGGCGACGTGCAATCGCGTATCGCACAGGTCCACGGACAACGGGCTGCCGCCAGCCAGGACTTTTTCTCACGGGTTGCGGACAAATTTCGCGCCCAGCAAGACTTGATCGCCGGCCTGCCGCAGTACCGCGAAAGCGTGCTGGCGCTGCTCGACAAGCTGACTTTCAGTGAGACGGCCACAGCGATTGAAGTCGGCCCCGGGGATGGCAGTTTTCTCCCGGAACTGGCCCGGCGTTTCAGTCAGGTCACGGCGCTCGACAATAGCCCGGCGATGCTCGAACTGGCGCGCCAGGTGTGTGAACGGGAAATGCTGACTAACGTCAGCCTGCAGTTGGCCGATGCCCTGAATGGCGTGAGCCTGGCAGCCGACTGCGTGGTACTGAATATGGTCCTGCACCATTTCGCCGCCCCGGCCGATGCGCTCAAGCACATGGCCGGCTTGCTACAACCAGGCGGCAGCCTGCTCGTGACAGATTTATGCAGTCACAACCAAAGTTGGGCCAGGGAGGCCTGCGGTGATCTTTGGTTGGGGTTTGAACAGGACGATCTGGCCCGTTGGGCCACCGCTGCGGGACTCGTTCCCGGGGAAAGTCTCTATGTAGGCTTACGTAATGGTTTCCAGATCCAGGTCCGCCATTTTCAGCGACCGGCTGGCAACACTCACCATCGGTAAATTTCAGGAAAACATCGAGATGAGCGAATACTCCCTTTTCACCTCCGAGTCCGTGTCTGAAGGGCATCCGGACAAAATCGCCGACCAGATTTCTGATGCGGTGCTGGACGCAATCATTGCTGAAGACAAGTTCGCCCGCGTGGCGTGCGAGACGCTGGTGAAAACGGGCGTGGCGATCATCGCCGGCGAAGTCACTACTTCCGCCTGGGTTGACCTGGAGCAGATCGTTCGTGATGTCATCACCGACATCGGCTACAACAGCTCCGACGTTGGTTTTGACGGCGCAACCTGCGGCGTGATGAACATCATCGGCAAGCAGTCCCCGGACATCAACCAGGGTGTCGACCGTGCCAAGCCAGAAGACCAGGGCGCCGGCGACCAGGGCCTGATGTTCGGCTACGCCAGCAACGAGACCGACGTGCTGATGCCTGCGCCGATCACCTTCTCGCACCAACTGGTGCAGCGCCAGGCCGAAGCCCGTAAATCCGGCCTGCTGCCGTGGCTGCGCCCGGATGCCAAGTCCCAGGTTACCTGCCGCTACGAAGGCGGCAAGGTCGTCGGTATCGACGCCGTCGTCCTGTCGACCCAGCACAACCCGGACGTGTCGTACAAAGACCTGCGCGAAGGCGTGATGGAGCTGATCGTCAAGCACGTACTGCCGGCCGAACTGCTGAGCAAGGACACCCAGTTCCACATCAACCCGACTGGCCAGTTCATCATCGGTGGCCCGGTTGGCGACTGCGGCCTGACCGGTCGCAAGATCATCGTCGACAGCTATGGCGGCATGGCCCGTCACGGCGGCGGCGCGTTCTCCGGCAAGGATCCATCGAAGGTTGACCGTTCGGCCGCCTACGCCGGTCGCTACGTGGCCAAGAACATCGTGGCCGCCGGCCTGGCCGAGCGTTGCGAGATTCAGGTGTCCTACGCCATCGGCGTCGCTCAGCCTACCTCGATCTCGCTGAACACCTTCGGCACCGGCAAGATCAGCGATGACAAGATCGTCAAGCTGGTACGCGAAGTGTTCGACCTGCGTCCTTACGCCATCACCAAAATGCTCGACCTGCTGCACCCGATGTATCAGGAAACCGCAGCCTACGGCCATTTCGGTCGCACGCCGCAAACCAAGACCGTGGGCGACGACACCTTCACCACGTTCACCTGGGAAAAAACCGACCGCGCCGACGCCTTGCGCGCTGCCGCCGGCCTGTAAGCCCAACGGCCTGCAACACAAGCCCCGCCCGGTTCGCCGCGCGGGGCTTGTGCTTTTTCGGGGGCGCGACACACCCTGCAAAGCACTGTGCAACACCCGCTTCGGTCCTGATCTAGCCTTGAGTTTCTCCCCCTCGGGCAAGGACGCTCACGATGCCGGCTCACTTCCCTCTGTTGCTCGGCTTATGCCTGGGCAGCGCCTGCCTGCTGGCCAATGCCACCACCTGCCCCGATTGGCCCGCCGAGCGCGCGACTGCTGAAATCGAGGCCCTGCAGCAACAGATCCAGCGCTGGGACGAGCGCTATCACCGCCAAGGCCAGTCTCCGGTGGCAGATGAGCTCTATGACCAGTCTCGCGCCCGGCTCAGCACCTGGCGTAGCTGCTTCAATGCGCACGCCAAAGCCGACAATCCGTTACTGACCGCTCGCGGCACCCTGGCCCACCCCACACCCCATACCGGCCTGGACAAGCTCAGCGACGGCCAGGCCGTCAACGACTGGCTCGCCTCGCGCCAGCAGGTCTGGGTGCAGCCCAAGGTCGACGGGGTGGCGGTGACCCTGGTTTACCAGCAGGGCCGACTGGCCCAGGCCATCAGTCGTGGCGACGGCATCCTGGGACAGGACTGGACCGCCCAGGCCCGCAAGCTCAGCGCCGTCCCCCAGCAATTGCCGCAAGCCATTGACCTGCTGGTGCAGGGCGAACTCTATTGGCGCCTGACCGATCACGTACAGGCCACGGCGGGCAGCCGCAGTGCCCGCAGCAACGTGGCCGGGCTGATGGCCCGCAAGACCCTGCAACCCCAGGAGGCCGAGGGGATCGGTCTGTTTGTCTGGGACTGGCCCCGGGGTCCCGTCGAGTTGCCGGCCCGTGCCGCCGCCCTGGCTGCCCTGGGGTTCGGCGACACGCAGCCCTTCAGCCAACCGGTGGAAACCTTTGCCGACGCCGAGCACTGGCGCGAGCACTGGTATCGCACGCCCCTGCCGTTCGCCACGGACGGCATTGTCCTGCGCCAGCAACAACGGCCGCCTGCCGCCCGCTGGCAAGCCCGGTCGCCGTATTGGGCCATCGCCTGGAAATACCCCTTCGCCCAGGCCTTGGCCGAGGTGCGCAAGGTGCACTTCAAGATCGGCCGCACCGGACGCATCACCCCGGTGCTGGAGCTTGCCCCCTTCACCCTCGATGACCGACAGATCAGGCGAGTCAGCGTCAGTTCACTGGAGCGTTGGCAACGCCTGGACATCCGCCCCGGCGATCATGTCGCAATCAGCCTGGCCGGCCTGACGATCCCGCGGCTCGACAGCGTGGTACTGCGCAGCACCGAACGCGCCCAGGTCCTGGTGCCGCGCGCTGAAGACTTCCATCCCCTGAGTTGCTGGCAACCGACCCCCGGCTGTGAAAGCCAGTTCCTGGCCCGCCTGACCTGGCTCAGTGGCAAGCAGGGCCTGGCCTTGGCCCAGGTAGGACCCGGCACCTGGGAGAAGCTGGTCAAGGCCGGCCGTATCAAAGGGTTACTGGATTGGTTGACCCTCGATGCCCAAGAGCTTGCTACCATTGACGGTTTCGGCGAACGCAACAGCGCACGCCTGATGGAGAGTCTGCAGCGTGCCCGCCAGCAACCATTCGCCCGCTGGCTAAAGGCCTTGGGTGTTCCGCCCACGGGCGCGGCAAGGCTGGTAGGCCCATGGCCATTGCTGGCACAGCGAGACACCGCTCAATGGTTAGCCGAAGGTGCCATCGGCCCGGGCCGCGCGGCGCAGTTAAGCGCCTTTTTTCGCGACCCGCACGTGCTGGCCTTGAGCGAACAATTACGGGCTGCCGGTATCGACGGATTTCAGTGACCGGGATACCTGCACCCTTGAACCGAATGAGTATCGATGCGCTCAAACAGACCATCTGCTCGCCGACTTGATTACCTGTTGAACGGAGCTTTCATGAAACGTCTTTCACCGCTCGCCCTGTTAACCCTGTGCAGCGTCCTGGCTGCCCCACTGATGGCGGCCGAACAAGCCCCGGAACTCACCGGCTGCGCCGCCAAGCGCCAGTCCATCAGCACCCAGATCGAGCAGGCCAAGGCCCACGGCAATGCCGAGCAACAGGCTGGCCTGGAAAAAGCCCTGAGCGAAGTCACCGCCCACTGCACCGATGCTTCCCTGAAGAAAGAGCGCGAAAGCAAGGTGCTCGATGCCAAGCACGAAGTCAGCAAGCGTCAGGCCGACCTCGACAAGGCGATGAAAAAGGGCGATCCGGAGAAGATCAACAAACGTAAAGACAAACTCGCCGAGTCCCGCAAGGAATTGCAGGAAGCGCTGGACGAGCTGGACAAGTAAGCACTACACCGAACCCAGGTTGTGCAGGAGCTGGCGGCTAGCCAGCTCCTGCAACAGCCAGTGCACTCAGTGATCGCGAAACTCTTTATGACAGGCACTGCACGCGTCTTCGACTTTCTGCACCGCAGGGCCGAGGTTGCTCGCCTTGTAGGGCTGGACCTGGCTGGCAACCACCAGTTCAGCGGTGGCCGCTTCCAGCGTGCGGGCCATTTCCTGGAAACGAGCCTGCTTCTGCCAGACCTCATCCTTGGCGCTGCTGTGATCCTCCTCGCGAACCTGGGGAAAATGCTTCCACGGCTCCCGGGACAGGGCGTCGAGCTTGACGGCGCCCTCGGCAAAACGCGGACCGTCGAACGGTATGCGCCCACGCAACATGCCGCCCAGGTCTTCGCCGGTCTTGAGCATTTGCTTGAAGATCGCCTTGCGCTGACCCAGCGGCGAGTTCGGATCGACACCGCCGCAGGCAGACAGCGTCAGGCAGGCCAGCAATACAACAGAAATTCTTTTAAGAGTCATGGTGGCTCAAGGTCACGGAAATCGGCGGCCAGTATCCTCGCCTGATCCACAAAGACCAATAGCCCTATTAACAATAAGGGTTGCCAGAGTGCCTGACGGCCTCCGGCAGCCGGTCACAGGAAGTACCGCATGAACAGTCGTTTCAAGGCCTGGCGCAAGCATCTGGGCTGGACCTTTCCGATGATCGCCCTCCTCGCCGGTTGCAACGGTGGCGATAGCACCAAACCGCAAACCCACGCACTCGCCACCTATTCCAGCGCGACCTGGGACGCCTTGCCGGCGGTGTCCGATAGCGACCTACTGGCCGGGTTCGGTTCCTGGCGCAGCGCCTGCACCCGCCTCAAGGCCGATCCCGTCTGGGGCGCGCCCTGCGCCGCGGCGGCCAACGTGCCACAAGACGCCACGGCGATTCGCGCCTTCCTCCAGGAACAGCTTCAGGTCTACGGCCTGCGCTCCTCCGGCGGCAATGCCAACGGCTTGATCACCGGTTACTACGAACCGGTGTACCCCGGCAGCCTGACGCAGACCCCGGCAGCCAACGTGCCGATCTACGGCGTGCCGGAAGACATGATCATCGTCTCCCTGGACAGTCTTTACCCCGAGCTCAAGGGCAAGCGCCTGCGCGGCCGCCTCGAAGGGCGAGTGCTCAAGCCTTACGATGACGCCGCCACCATCGGAACCCAAGGGGTCAAGGCTCCGGTAGTGGCCTGGTTGACAGACCCGATGGACCTGCAATTCCTGCAGATCCAGGGCTCGGGCCGGGTCCAGCTGGCCGATGGCCGGCAACTGCGCATCGCCTATGCCGACCAGAACGGCCACCCGTATCGGCCCATTGGCCGCTGGCTGGTGGAACAGGGCGAACTGAAGAAAGAAGAAGTGACCATGGGCGCCATCAGCGCCTGGGCCAAGGCCAATCCGACCCGCATTCCCGAACTGTTGGCCAGCAACCCGAGCTATGTGTTCTTCACCCGAAACCCCGACAGCAACGAAGGCCCGCGCGGCTCGCTGAACGTGCCGCTGACCTCGGGTTACAGCGTGGCGGTGGACCGCAAGGTGATTCCGCTGGGCAGCTTGCTGTGGCTATCGACCACTCGCCCCGATGGCACCCCACTGGTTCGCCCGGTGGCCGCACAGGACACCGGCGGCGCGATCACGGGCGAAGTGCGCGCCGACCTGTTCTGGGGAACCGGCGATGCCGCCGGGCACTTGGCCGGCGACATGAAGCAGCAGGGGCAGATCTGGATGTTGTGGCCGAAAGGCGCGCCGCTGCCTGAACTGCCACAGGTGCCTGACACCAAGTGACTGGCCGTATCAGATCGAGACGAAAAAGAAGCTGATGATCAGGCCGACGCCGACAAACCACACCAGCGACCGCAGGATCGCCCAGTCGGCCAGGTAGCAGATGATGTACAGCAGCCGGCTGGTGATGAACAACACCGACAACACGTTGATCGTCACCAGCTCGGCGTTGCCGGCCAAATGCGCAACGATGACCGCCGCGGCGAATGCCGGGGTGATCTCGAAACTGTTGAGTTGGGCCGCATGCGCGCGCTTGGCGAAGCCGTCCAGGGTCAACGCAAACGAACGCGGGTCATGGTTGTCCCGCAGCCGGTAGCCGCCGCCGATCTTGGCGACGGCCGTGCACAGGTACGGCAGGAAAATTGCGATCAAGATGCACCACAGAGCCACAGTCATTACCGATTCCTTCTTTTTGGGGTTTTATGAGCCTTGGCTCAGAACTTCATCACGAGCATGCCAATCAGCACCAGCCCACAGGCTAAGAGCCGCGGTCTGCCGAAAGGTTCTTTGAGGTAACGCATACCAAAGAGCACCACCAGGATCACGCTGATCTCGCGCAACGCTGCCGCTTCGGCAATCGACCCCAACTGCATGGCCCAGAGCACCAAAGCGTAACTGAACAACACGCAGAATCCGACCGCCAGCCCCAGCCGCCACTGCTCTCGCCAGAACAGCATGAACGCCGGCCGCTTGCGCACCATGGCCAGCAATGGGAACGGCCAGGCACTGAGCAACGTGACCCAGACCAGGTAATCCAGCGGGTGCGACCAGCGACGAATCGCCTGGCCATCGATGAACGTGTAGCAACCGATGCACAGGCCGATCAACGCCACCACCGGCAGCATCGTCCACGGCAAGCGCTCGCCACCACCGCCCTGCCACAGCAGACAGAGCATGCCGAACGGGATCAGCAGGATGCCGAGGATCTGCTGGGTGCTCAGCACTTCGCCGGCGAAGATCAGGGTCAACACCAACACCACCAGCGGCGACAACCCGCGCATCAACGGATAGACCAGGCCCAGGTCACCCACCCGGTAAGCCTGGATCAGCAGGTAGCGATAGAGCAGCTCAAAGGCCGCCGACGCGAGGATCCACGGCCAGATGTCCAGCGGCGGCAAGCTCACGAACGGCAGCGCCAACGCCACGAACAACAGCGCCACGCTGTCCATGCAGGCCACCACCAGCAAACGTTCGGCGCTGAACTTGATCAGGGTATTCCAGGCCGCATGCAACAGCGCCGCCACCAAAACCAGAACTGTCGCGAGCACGTAGCCTCCTTGCCCTAGTGAATTGATTCGCCATATGTCAGTAGCTGTTTATACTGCAAGCGACCACGCCGCACTCACTTGCGCACATACTTATTCCAATAAATTTCTGCTGCAACCTGACTCTTCAACGACTCGGGAGCCGGCAGGCGTTCGCCTGATCAAAGCGTCAAGACTACCCATAGAGACCTTGCGCATGCCACTGGCCTTGCTTGCTTTGGCCGTTGCCGCTTTTGGCATCGGCACCACCGAATTCGTCATCATGGGCCTGCTGCCCGATGTCGCCCGCGACCTCGCGGTGAGCATCCCCGACGCCGGCCTGCTGATTACCGGCTATGCCCTGGGCGTGGTGTTCGGCGCCCCGATCCTCGCGATCGGCACCGCCAACATGCCCCGCAAGGCCACATTGCTGGGCATGACGCTGATGTTCATCCTCGGCAACATCCTCTGCGCCCTGGCGCCAAACTACGCCACGCTGATGGCGGCCCGGGTGATCACCGCGCTGTGCCATGGTGCCTTTTTTGGCATCGGCTCGGTGGTCGCCGCCGGCCTGGTGGCACCGAACAAACGGGCCCAGGCGATTGCGCTGATGTTCACCGGCCTGACCCTGGCCAATGTGCTGGGCGTGCCCCTGGGCACGGCCTTGGGTCAATACGCCGGCTGGCGCTCGACGTTCTGGGCGGTGTCGGTCATCGGGGTGATTGCGGCCCTCGCCCAATGGCTGTGGCTGCCCAAGGACATCGCCATGGACAAGGCCAACCTGGCCAGTGAGTTCAAGGTGCTGGGCAAGCCCAGTGTCCTGCTGGCACTGGGCATGAGCGTGCTGGCATCCACCAGTCTGTTCAGCGTGTTTACCTACATCGCGCCGATCCTGCAGGACATCACCGGCGTCAGCCCCCACGGCGTGACCCTCATGCTGCTGCTCTTCGGCGTGGGCCTGACGGCGGGCAGCATGCTTGGCGGCAAGCTGGCCGACAGCCGGTTGCTTCCATCACTGGTGGGCATGGCACTGGCGGTCATGGTGGTATTGGCGGCATTCAGCCAGACCAGCCACTCGGTGATCCCGGCAGCCATTACCCTGGTGCTCTGGGGGATATTTGCCTTTGCCCTGTGCCCGATCCTGCAACTGCTGATCATCGACCAGGCCCATGAAGCGCCCAACCTGGGCTCGACCCTGAACCAGAGCGCCTTCAACCTGGGTAACGCTGCCGGCGCCTGGATCGGCGGCCTGGTGGTGGCCAGCGGCGCCGACCTCGCAGACCTGCCCTGGACCGGCGCGCTGGTCAGCGGCCTGACCGTGCTGACCGCGCTGTACTTCATCTACCGGCAACGCCGGGCGAGCGCCCTGGCGCTTAAAGCGACTGCACAATGATCTGGCTTTTCAGGTCATTGGCCGCGGCCTCAGCCATGGCTTTCATCGACTTGAAGTCATCCGGGGTGCACACCGCGCCCGGCTGCTTGAAGTCGAAGCGGCGCTTGACCAACACCGCGTTGCCCTCGCGGGCATAGGTCGAACTGTAGTCAAACCGCTCGTGGTTCAGTGTCACGTTCTTCGGTGCCGCGAGAATGCTGACATCCTGCGGGAACTCAAAACGCGCCTGCTCCTCGGTCACCCCGGAAATACAGGTGAACGCCTGAGTCCGCTCCGGCTCCATGAGCAGGCTGAAGACACTTTGCGCAATCCCGCCGGCAAGGCTGCTCATGGTCAGCACGCCAATCGGACCCGGAAGATTGACCAGGTTTTCCACGCGCCCGGCCATGCTCATTTCATAACCCTGGCCGCTCCCCTCGAACTTCCCGGCATCAAACGTGCCGCTGCCGTTGAGCCCGTAGGACGCGAGGACCTGCTGGATCAGCAGGTCGCGGTCGGCGGGTTTCATCGACTTGACGCCATAGCGATTCACCTCGGCGGCCCAGCCGATCACAGTGGAGGTATGGCTGAAGTCGGCAGCGCCTTTTGACGAAACCTTGAACAGCAAGCTGTTTTCCACCAGGCCCTCTTGTGAGGTCGGCGTGTGCCCAACATCACCGGACTTGCTCAGCACCACCGGCTTGTCCAGCACCGGCACCGGCAGGTAACCCGCGGCAATGCCTTCGGCGGTGGAATCGAGATACAGGTTCAGGCTCGGCACATAGGTGATGGCGTGGTTGAGCAGCCCCAGCGTCGGCACCTTGGGCAACACATAGGCATTGCCCAGGTTGACCAGGGCCGGTGAACTCTCGATCCCCACGGCCGCCAGCATGGCTTCCAGCAGTGCAACGTGGTCCTTACAGTCGCCATAGCGGTTGGCCAGAATCGTGTCCACCGGATGGGGCACCACACCGCCTGGGCCGACGTAGACCGCAACATAACGAATGTGCTTGCGCACCCAGTCGCTCAGCGCAATCGCCTTGGCCCGGGGCGTGTCGAGCCCGGCCGTGAGGCTGTTGGCGAGGTCCTGGATCTGCGGTGTCAGGGTACTGTGGGCTCGTGCATCGTAGGCCTTGGCGAATGTGGCGAAATCGCCGAATGTCGACACGGCCAGGTATTGGCCGTAGTCCAGGTAAGACACCGCCCCCTGCTCGATTCGCGCCTTTTGCGCAGGCACATAGTCCCAGCGATAGACTTTACGTCCCGGCCCGGCGGCCGGTGTGCTCGCGGTAAAGCCCTTGGCATCGGCGTGCAGCGGCATGTCGGCCGGCAAGTCATAGATCAGGGTGAATTGCCGGGTCGGGAAAAACGCCGGGTAGGACAGGTCTTCGAAATGGCCAGGAAACAGCGCCGTGCTGCGCTTTTTCTTGAACTGAACCACCAGCCGGTCGCCCACGGCCACCTCAGGGAAGATCACCACCTTGAGCAGTGTGTCCTGGAACATCGGGGCATCCGCAGACGCTCGCTCCTGCTGCTCCTTGATCTGGTCGGCCTTGACCTGCACTTTGCGTCCGTCAGGCTTTTGCGTATACGCCTGGACCACCTCCAGGGTTTCCAGGGTCCGGTTGTAACTCATCGAACGTTGCGCCCAGGCCTTGATCGCCCGTTCTTCGTTGATCAGGTGCACCGTTTCCAAGGTCGCCACAAAACTGCCGTCGGCATTGACCACATGGGTCTGGATTTCTTTCTCGATGGTGATCGAAAGGTCAGTGCCATCGTCCTTGGCCTGGGCGGTGCCCACAACCAGGACAGACACCAGCAGCGCACTCAGAAGGCGCGCAGGGGAGAAGCCTGAGAACTGCATAAAGATCCGTCTTTTTCATGAATGGGAAGCGTTCGCAATATACAGCAAGCGCTGCCCCATCATTTCGGCATCTTTGAATAATTGTTCAAATTCAGGCTCTTACCCGCGCAGCAGGGTGAACCTGGGGCTCATTTGTCCGGCGTGTGCGGACCGGCCACAGGCGCTTCTGTGTTCTTCGGCGGTCCACTCTCGCTGCGAATTTGCGCATGACTGAGCAGGGCAAAGATGAAGCTGCCGCCAATGATGTTCCCCGCCAGCGTAGGACCTGCAAACACCAGCCAGAAGTCCGCCCACGACAATTGGCCCGCGAACACCAGGTAGGAGACCTCAGCCGAACCGACCACGATGTGGGTGAAGTCCCCCAGTGCCATCAGGTAAGTGATGAGGATGATGATCCACATCTTGGCGCTTTCCATGGAAGGGATCATCCAGACCATGGTGGCGATCATCCAGCCCGAGACGATGCCCTTGGCGAACATCTTGCTGGCGTCGTTCTCCATGACCTTGCGCCCGATATCGAGGAAGGCCAGGTCGGTCCGGGTGTCGAAAATCGGCAGGTGCAACATCACGTAGGCCACCAGCAAGGTCCCACACAGATTGCCAAACAAGACCACCGTCCACAGGCGCAACAGCCGGCCGAAATTGTTCAACGTGGGTTTGGTCATGACCGGCAGCACGGCGGTCAGGGTGTTTTCCGTGAATAACTGCTGGCGGGCGAGGATCACCGCCAGGAACCCGGCGCAGTAGCCAAAACTGGCGATCACCTTGAAGGCTTCGCCCTCCGGCAGTCGCGAGTTCAGCAGCCCCATGGCCATCAGCGACAGGCCCATGGTCAAGCCGGCGGCCAAGGCAGACCACCAGAGCGCGGCGACACTGCGCTCCAGCTCCTGGTCACCCTGGGTGCGGATAATTTCATGCAGCACCGCCGCGCGCGGTGGCTGGTTCTTGTCGACGTCGTGCTGTTCCTGCGCCGAAAGGTTCGGGGTCTTGCCGTCTTTTTCAGTGTTCATGGAGTCCGCAACCTGTGGCGTGTCGTTTAAGTACGACACGCGAGGTGCGGCATACGTTCTGTGTTTTATTCGACGCCGGCGCCATCCTGGAACTGGTCCTTGACGTATCTGATCTCGGTCCGCCCGTGCGCGGCCGGCAGGCCGTCCTCGCCGAGGTTCACAAAGACCATCTTCTCCACCGTGAGGATGCTCTTGCGAGTGATCTTGTTGCGCACTTCGCAGGTCAGGGTGATCGAGGTACGACCGAATTCGGTGGCGGTGATGCCCAGTTCGATGATGTCGCCCTGGCGCGAGGCGCTGACAAAGTTGATTTCGGAAATGTACTTGGTGACTACGCGCTGGTTGCCCAGCTGGACAATGGCATAGATCGCCGCTTCTTCGTCGATCCAGCGCAACAGGCTACCGCCGAACAGCGTGCCGTTGGGGTTGAGGTCTTCGGGTTTTACCCATTTGCGGGTGTGGAAATTCATGCTCACTCCTGACCGTCTTGCCGATTGATGCCGACCATCATGGCAGAGCCCGACGCAGAGCTCTACGCAGCATCGACTATGGTCTCGATCAAGATTATCAACCAGCCGACAGAAACCCTTTGGAAGATCCGCCCGGCCCGCTATAATCGCCCCCGTTTCAAAACGGTCATCTTCAATTGCTACCGTTTTCCCGCCACCTGTCCGAGGGGCGCTGCAGCAGGTTCGACCTGTCAGGCTCGGATGGGGCGTTGCCTGGCCTTGAACCGCCAGACTCTAAACGCACAACGGCGCCCATTCGCCTACTTACGAATGGAGGCTCTTCATGAGCGCTGTCAACACGCCTGCAGATTTCAACGACTACAAAGTCGCCGACATGTCCCTGGCTGCCTGGGGCCGTCGCGAAACCATCATCGCCGAATCGGAAATGCCGGCCCTGATGGGTCTGCGCCGCAAGTACGCCGAAGAGCAACCGCTCAAAGGCGCGAAGATCCTCGGCTGCATCCACATGACCATTCAGACTGCCGTGCTGATCGAAACCCTGGTTGCCCTGGGTGCCGAAGTGCGCTGGTCGTCCTGCAACATTTTCTCGACTCAAGACCAGGCTGCCGCGTCCATCGCCGCTGCCGGCATTCCGGTTTTCGCCTGGAAAGGCGAGACCGAAGAAGAGTACGAGTGGTGCCTGGAGCAAACCATCCTGAAAGATGGCGCGCCTTGGGATGCCAACATGATCCTCGACGACGGCGGCGACCTGACTCAGTTGCTGCACGACAAGTACCCACAGGTTCTGGATCGCGTCCACGGCGTGACCGAAGAAACCACCACCGGCGTGCATCGCCTGCTGGACATGCTGGCCAAGGGCGAGCTGAAAATCCCGGCCATCAACGTCAACGACTCGGTGACCAAGAGCAAGAACGACAACAAGTACGGCTGCCGTCACAGCCTCAACGATGCGATCAAGCGTGGTACCGACCACCTGCTGTCCGGCAAACAAGCGCTGGTCATCGGCTACGGTGACGTGGGCAAGGGTTCGGCCCAGTCCCTGCGTCAGGAAGGCATGATCGTCAAGGTTTCCGAAGTTGACCCGATCTGCGCCATGCAAGCCTGCATGGACGGTTTTGAACTGGTATCGCCGTTCATCGACGGGATCAACACCGGCACCGAAGCAAGCATCGACAAAGCGCTGCTGGGCAAGATCGACCTGATCGTGACCACCACCGGTAACGTCAACGTTTGCGACTCGAACATGCTCAAGGCCCTGAAGAAGCGCGCTGTTGTCTGCAACATCGGCCACTTCGACAACGAAATCGACACCGCTTTCATGCGCAAGAACTGGGCATGGGAAGAAGTGAAGCCACAGGTGCACAAGATCCACCGCACCGGCCCTGGCGATTTCGACGCACAAAACGACGACTACCTGATCCTGCTGGCCGAAGGTCGCCTGGTGAACCTGGGTAACGCCACCGGTCACCCAAGCCGCATCATGGACGGTTCGTTCGCCAACCAGGTCCTGGCACAGATCTTCCTGTTCGGCCAGAAGTACGCCGACCTGTCGCCAGCCCAGAAAGCCGAGCGCCTGACCGTTGAAGTACTGCCGAAGAAACTCGACGAAGAAGTGGCCCTGGAAATGGTCCGCGGTTTCGGCGGCGTTGTGACTCAACTGACCAAGACCCAGGCCGACTACATCGGCGTGACCGTCGAAGGCCCGTTCAAGCCGCACGCTTACCGTTACTAACAGACGCTGACCGTTCGCTCTCCCTGTGAGAGCGAGCTTTTGTGGGAGCCGGGCTTGCCCGCGATGGCATCGCAGGCAAGCCAGCCCCCACAAAAGCCCGCTCCCACCTGGGCAGTGCAGCTTCGAAGGTTCTCGTGTTTCCAAGGATATGACCATGTCCCAAGATCGTCGCTACAGCTTCGAGTTCTTCCCGACCAAGACCGATGCTGGGCATGAAAAGCTGCTCGCCACTGCCCGTCAGCTGGCCACCTACAACCCCGATTTCTTCTCCTGCACCTATGGCGCTGGCGGTTCGACCCGTGATCGCACCATCAACACCGTGTTGCAGCTGGAAAGCGAAGTCAAAGTCCCTGCCGCCCCGCACCTGTCCTGCGTCGGCGACAGCAAGGCCGACCTGCGCGCCCTGCTGAGCCAGTACCAGGCGGCAGGCATCACCCGGATCGTTGCCTTGCGTGGCGACTTGCCGTCGGGCATGGGCATGGCCAGCGGTGAACTGCGCCACGCCAATGACCTGGTGCAATTCATTCGTGAAGAAACCGGTGATCATTTCCACATCGAAGTCGCCGCCTACCCGGAAATGCATCCGCAAGCGCGCAATTTCGAAGACGATCTCACCAACTTCGTGCGCAAGGCCAATGCTGGCGCCGACAGTGCGATCACCCAGTACTTCTTCAACGCCGACAGCTACTTCTACTTCGTCGAGCGTGTACGGGCGATGGGCGTGAACATCCCGATCGTGCCGGGTATCATGCCGATCACCAACTACAGCAAGCTGGCGCGCTTCTCTGATGCCTGCGGTGCGGAAATCCCGCGCTGGATCCGCAAGCAGCTGGAAGCCTACGGCGACGACACCCAGAGCATTCAGGGTTTCGGCGAGCAGGTGATCACACAGATGTGTGAGCGTTTGTTACAAGGCGGCGCACCAGGGCTGCATTTCTATACCCTGAACCAGGCGGATCCTAGCCTCGCTGTCTGGAACAATCTGAAACTGCCACGCTAATCACGGCAGTGCATTCAGAAAAAAGGCCCTGGCGAACCCCAGGGTCTTTTTTTTACTTGTCACTCAACCGGGAAAACTGCAGTAGATGTCGACACCCAGCTCAACGCCAACCCCACAACTGATCTACCTGGTCTACGGTACCTGCACTTACCACCAGGAAGCACTCTTCAGTATTGCCAGTGCGTTGGCGGGCCTGCGCAAAACGCCGGGGGAAGCGCTCGACATCCAGGTCTTCACCGACAACCCGGCGCCCTACCGCGACCTGCCGGTACGGATTCGCCAGTTCGACGAAGCCACCCGCCAGGGCTGGATCGCGCCCCACGGCTACCACTTCCGTGCCAAACACGCGGTCATGCAACAGGTCCTGGCCGAGTCGGAACTGGCCCTGCTGATCGACACCGACACCTTCTTCCACTGCTCGCCCCTGGAGCTGTTCCGGCGCATCCAGCCCGGCACCCTGCTGTGCAACACCCTCGGCATGTCCTACGGCAGCAACAAGCAGACCCGCCTCTACCAGACCCTGGCCGAGGTGCTGCAACAGCGACAACTGGCAGACGACCAGATGCCCCTGCTGAACTCCGGGGTCATCGGCCTGTACCGCGAAGATGCCGACATCCTCGCCCACTCCCTGGCCCTGATGGACGAGTTTTATCCCCTGGCCCAGGGCGCCTACACCCTTGAGGAGTTCTGCCTGTCGGTGGCCGCCTACCGTCAGCGTGAGGTGCGCGATTGCCCGGACCTGATCCATCACTATTGGAGCCGCAAGGAGCTGTTTCGCGCCAAGACCAATGCCTGGCTTGAAAAACACCGCTCCAACCTCACCAGCACCCTGGCCCTGGACGAAACGTCACTGGTAACGGCGACTCTGCCGCGCCCACCGACCCTGCAGCGCCTGGCCTATAAGATCGTGACCCTGGCCTTGCCCCGCCAGCAGCGCCAGTTCATGCGCGAAATCCTCTACGGCTGCTACCGCCATGCCAATCCGTTTGATCAGGCCTGTACGCCGGTCTGGTGGGAAAAAGCCCATGCCAATGTGGAAAAACGCCTGAAACGACCGCTGGAAAACGATCAACTGGAGCGCTGGTTCAACCACCCGATCAACCGCCTGGTTCTGGGCCGGCGACGCCAGGCCATCTACCTACACCTGATGCAGGCAAAAGGCGACTAAGCCTCAGGCTAGACAGCCTCTAGCTATTTCACTGCCTATCGTCGTAATCTCCAGCGATGCCCGTCATTGCCCAATTGCTGACAGCCGCGCTTCTTGTTTGCCTGAGCTTTGCTGCCCGGGCGGAAAAGTTGCGCATCGTCACCGAGCCCTGGGCACCTTACGTGTACGAGGAAAACGGCCAGCCCCGGGGGCTGGACTACGAGACCACGGCCATTGTCTTCCAGCGCCTGGGTATCGAAGTGCAATGGCAGTTCCTGCCGTGGAAGCGCTGCCTGGCCATGCTCGATCAAGGGCTGGCCGACGGCGCACTCGACATCTTCCACAGCGACGAACGCGACGCCACCCTGCTCTACCCCAGCGAACCGCTGTCGCAAGTCGAGTTCGTGATGTTCTACGCCAACGCCCGCCCCCACCCGTTCAACACCCTCGAAGATCTGCGCGGCCTGACCATCGGCACCTCCCCCGGCTACCTGTACAGCCAGGACTTTCGCGAGTCCACGCTGTTTACCCGGGAGCCGGCGCCGACCCATGAAGCCAACTTCGGCAAGCTGGCACGCGGGCGCATCGACCTGTTGATCACCGACCGCCGGGTCGGGCAAACCCTGCTCGACAGCCTGAACCTGCGTGACCAGATCAGCGAAAGCCCGACCGTCATCAGCCGCGAGAGCCAGTTCCTGGCCGTGCGCCGCAATGCCGGCATGGACCTGCTGGTGCAGCGTTTCGGCGCCGAACTCAAGCGCTTCAAGCGTGAGCCGGCCTACGCCCAACTCAGCGCGCGCTATGGCGCGGCGCCGGCCAAGGACCAGACACTTGTGCCGGCGCAAGCCCGTGAAGAAAAAACCGTTGAGCAGCAGGAAAGCAGCGCACAGTGATTGCTCTGTTATACTCCGGCCTTCCCGCCAGGCTTACGCCCGGACGCTCGGCACTGTTTCAGGCCTCTCGACATCGCTACAGCGCAGCTTTTCAGCCCGCGCGAGCACTCGCAGATGAGCCATCAGGGCCCAGCAGGACCGGACGCGATTGCGCTTCTCTCAAACGCCACTCGCGCCAGGCAAGACTATCCCATTGGGCCAAGCCCTAACTAAAACAGGATTACTCATGTCCTTTGCTTCCCTCGGTCTCTCCGAGGCTTTAGTCGGCGCCATCGAAGCCGCCGGCTATACCCAGCCTACTCCGGTGCAACAGCGGGCCATTCCCGCCGTGTTGCAAGGTCGCGACTTGATGGTTGCGGCACAGACAGGCACTGGCAAAACCGGCGGCTTTGCCCTGCCGATTCTGGAACGCCTGTTCCCCAACGGTCACCCGGACAAGTCCCAGCGTCACGGCCCACGCCAACCGCGCGTACTGGTCCTGACCCCGACCCGCGAACTGGCCGCCCAGGTGCACGAGAGCTTCAAGCTCTATGCCCGCGACCTCAAGTTCGTCAGTGCCTGCATCTTCGGCGGCGTTGGCATGAACCCTCAGGTTCAGGCCATGGCCCGCGGTGTTGACGTGCTGGTAGCCTGCCCGGGTCGTTTGCTCGACCTGGCCGGCCAAGGCAGTGTCGACCTGTCCCACGTGGAAATCCTCGTGCTCGACGAAGCCGACCGCATGCTCGACATGGGTTTTGTCCATGACGTGAAGAAGGTCCTGGCCCGTCTGCCGGCCAAACGTCAGAACCTGCTGTTCTCGGCGACGTTCTCCAAGGACATCACCGACCTCGCCGGCAAGCTGCTGCACAACCCCGAGCGCATCGAAGTCACGCCGCCCAACACCACGGTCGAGCGGATCGAGCAACGTGTGTTCCGCCTGCCGGCGAGCCACAAGCGTTCGCTGCTGGCGCACCTGATCACCGCCGGCGCCTGGGAACAGGTACTGGTCTTCACCCGTACCAAGCACGGCGCCAACCGCCTGGCCGAGTACCTGGACAAACACGGCCTGAGCGCCGTGGCCATCCACGGTAACAAGAGCCAGAACGCCCGCACCAAAGCCCTGGCCGACTTCAAGGCCGGTGAAGTGCGGATCCTGGTTGCCACCGACATCGCGGCGCGCGGCCTGGACATCGACCAACTGCCACACGTGGTCAACTTCGAACTGCCGAACGTCGACGAAGACTACGTGCACCGCATTGGCCGTACGGGCCGTGCCGGTCGTTCGGGCGAGGCGATCTCGCTGGTCGCTCCGGACGAAGAAAAACTGCTGAAAAGCATCGAGCGCATGACCAAACAGAAGATCGCCGATGGCGACCTGATGGGGTTTGATGCCAGCAGCGTCGAGGCCGAGAAGCCAGAAGTGCGCGAGCGTCCGGATGTGCGTAACCCGCGCAACCCACGTGGCCCGCGCGGCGACGGTCCGAACGGCGGTGGCGGTGGCGGCGGTCGCAAGGACAAAGGCAAGGACAAGGGCGGCAAGGAAAAGCCGGCAGCCAACCGTGGCGAACGCCCGGCGCAAAAGCCGCGTGAAGGCACCCCTGCCCGCGAACAACAGCGCCCTGCCCCGCGTGCGGCCGCTGACCGGGCACCGGACGAGTTCCTCGACGACGATGTGGATAACTTCGGTAACCGCGTCGACTACGTGCCACAGCAGAAACCGGCCCAGGGCCGTGGTCGCCGTCCAGGTGCCCCGGCACAAGGCGCAGGCACCGGCGCTCCACGCACTGGCCAGCCACAGGGCCGGCAGAACGGTCCACGCAACAGCAGCGGCGCCAGCACTGGCACCCCGCCCGCCAAGCGCAGCGGCCCACGCAGTGGCGCACCCCGTGACGGCCAGGCCCGTCGCGAGGAGTCCCGCAACCGTCGCCCGGCCCGTGATGATCAACCACGCCAGGAGCCAGCGGTACAAAACCCGCGCGGTGGCCCGGCACCGAAGATCATTCACAAGGAGTCCAAGACCGACCGGTTCCCGACTCCTGAGCAGTCTCGATCAACTGCCAAGCCGTCCACGTGGCGAAAAACCAGCGCTGCTGACCCGCAACCGCTGATTTTCAACGCGCCATAAAAAATGCCCCACATCCAAGGATGCGGGGCATTTTTGTTTGCGTGGCGAAAATTACTTCGCTTTCACGCCTTCAAACGAAACGTACAACTCGACTGCGTCGGACGCTGGGCCCAGGTCTTTCTGCTTGCCGAAGTCGGAACGCTTGATGCTGGTAGTGCCTTCGAAGCCGGCACGGTAGCCGCCCCATGGATCCTTGCCTTCGCCGAGGAAAGTGGCCTTGACCACGACCGGCTTGGTCACGCCTGCGATGGTCAGGTCGCCGGTCACGTCAGCGGTTTTTTCGCCAGTGGATTTGACGCTGGTGGAAACAAACGTCGCCTTGGCGAATTTGCTCGCATTCAGGAAGTCAGCGCTGGCGATGTGCTTGTCGCGCTCAGCGTGGTTGGTGAACACGCTGGCGGTGTTGACGTTGAACTCGATTTTGCTGTCTTCAGGCTTGGCAGCGTCAAAGCTGAACTTGCCGTCGATATCCTTGAAAGTACCGGTGATGTAGCTGTAGCCCAGGTGGCTGATCTTGAAGTCAACGAAGGCGTGCTGGCCTTCCTTGTCGACAACGTAGTCGGCTGCCATCACGTTGGCCGACAGCAGAGCCGCACCGATTGCCAGAGCGGCGAGAGACTTTTTCAACATGCTTTCTATTCCTTGGAGTCGAGGTTGAACATCAGGCTTTGCGACCCAGCATGCGTGCCAGGGTCACATCACGATCGATAAAGTGGTGCTTCAATGCTGCCAACGCATGGAGGCCGGAGACAATCACCAGCGCCCATGCCAGGTAGAAATGAATCTCACCGGCCAGGTCTGCCTGGTCCGGTAAACCGGAAATCAGGGCAGGGACTTCAAACAAGCCAAACACCGGTATCCCGACGCCGTCTGCGGTGGAAATCAGGTAACCGGCAATCATGACGGCAAACAGGCTGACATACAGAAACCCGTGACCGACCTTGGCGCCAATGCGGGTCAGGCGATCGTAGCTGGCCAGGGTCGGCGGTGGTGGGCTGATCAGACGCCAGAGCACCCGCAGCAGCATGACCGCGAAGAGCACCAGACCCACGCTTTTATGCAGGTCCGGGGCGTCCTTGCGCCAGGTGCTGTAGTAATCCAGCCCGACCATCCACAAGCCCAGGGCGAACAGACCCACCACAGCCAGGGCTACACCCCAGTGCATGAAAATACTGACCCAACCGTAGCGGGAGGAAGAATTACGTAGCTGCATTTCCTAAATCCTGTAAGAACTGCGATCAAGACTATCGAGTTATCTATCGAATTAAAGCGGAAAAATTCGCTTTGAAATATCGAGAAATACGATCTTGAGTCTGGTGCCGGTTGGTTAAGGAAAGATTAACCACGTCAGAGACTTGTCCTCCCGGCCCCACAAACGTGGCCTCCAGAACGGGTTTATCGTCAGCCCAGGCAACTGAAAAAAACCACAATAGGTTGTCCGCATGCCCGGCATTGCATAGGCTTGCGCGATTGTTTGCCCGCGAAACCAGCGCGCCGTCTCGAGGAGAATTTACATGGGCTTGAATAATCAGTGGATGCAGCGCGATCTCGCGGTGTTGTGGCATCCCTGCACCCAGATGAAAGACCACGAACAACTGCCGTTGATCCCGATCAAACGGGGTGAAGGCGTGTGGCTGGAGGACTTCGAAGGCAAGCGTTACCTCGACGCCGTCAGTTCCTGGTGGGTCAACGTGTTCGGCCACGCCAATCCGCGGATCAACCAGCGGATCAAGGATCAGGTCGACCAACTCGAACACGTGATCCTCGCCGGCTTCAGCCACCAGCCAGTGATCGAACTGTCCGAGCGCCTGGTGAAGATGACACCCGAGGGGCTGACACGGTGCTTCTACGCCGATAACGGCTCATCGTGCATCGAAGTCGCACTGAAAATGAGCTTTCACTACTGGCTCAACCGCGGCCAGCCGAACAAGAAGCGCTTTGTCACCCTGACCAACAGCTACCACGGCGAAACCATGGCCGCGATGTCGGTCGGTGACGTGCCCTTGTTCACGGAGACCTACAAGGCCCTGCTGCTGGACACCATCAAGGTGCCGAGTCCCGATTGCTACCTGCGCCCCGACGGCATGAGCTGGGAGGAGCACTCGCGGAACATGTTCACGGCGATGGAGCACACCCTGGCCGAGCACCACGACAGCGTTGCGGCGGTGATCGTCGAGCCGTTGATCCAGGGCGCCGGCGGCATGCGCATGTACCACCCGGTGTACCTCAAGCTGCTGCGCGAAGCCTGTGACCGCTACGGTGTGCACCTGATCCACGACGAAATCGCCGTCGGTTTCGGCCGCACCGGAACCATGTTTGCCTGTGAACAGGCCGGCATCCGCCCGGACTTCCTGTGCCTGTCCAAGGCCCTGACCGGCGGCTACCTGCCACTGGCGGCCTGCGTCACCACCGAGGAGGTCTACAGCGCCTTCTACGACGACTACCCGACCCTGCGCGCGTTCCTCCACTCCCACAGCTACACCGGCAACCCGCTGGCCTGTGCCGCCGCGTTGGCGACCCTGGATATTTTCGAACAAGACAACGTCATCGAGAACAACAAGGCCCTGGCCCAGCGCATGGCGACCTCGACCGCACACCTGACCGATCACCCGAACGTGTCGGAGGTGCGTCAGACCGGCATGGTGCTGGCCATCGAGATGGTCAAGGACAAGGCCAGCAAAGAGGCCTATCCGTGGCAAGAGCGTCGCGGCCTGAAAGTGTTCCAGCACGCCCTGGAGCGCGGCGCGCTGTTGCGCCCGCTGGGCAGCGTGGTGTATTTCCTGCCGCCCTACGTGATCACCCCCGAGCAGATCGACTTCCTCGCCGAAGTGGCCAGCGAAGGCATCGACATCGCCACCCGCGACTCGGTCAGTGTCGCCGTGCCGAAGGACTTCCACCCGGGGTTCCGTGATCCGGGCTAGCAGCCGCTAAATCCCACTCAGATGAATGACACCTTTTACAGAGACCCCGCATGAGACTGTCGCGCTTTTTTATCGATGCCCCCTTGAGCCTTGGCGAGCATGAATTGCCGGAGGCCCAGGCCCATTACATCAGCCGCGTGCTGCGCATGGCCGAGGGTGATGCGCTGCAAGTGTTCGACGGCTCAGGCCAGGAATACCTCGGCACACTGGCGGAAGTCGGCAAGAAGCGCGTGCGCGTGGCGTTGACCGAACGCTTTGCCGGGCAAATCGAGTCGCCACTGCAGATTCACCTGGGCCAGGGCTTGTCCCGGGGTGAACGCATGGATTGGGCGATTCAGAAAGCCACGGAGACTGGGGGTGAGTGAAATCACGCCGATCTTCAGTGACCGCTGCGAAGTGCGGCTCAAGGACGAACGCGCCGACAAACGCCTGCAGCACTGGCGCCAGGTGGCGATCAGCGCCTGCGAGCAATGTGGGCGCTCGCGGGTGCCGGTGATCCATCCGCCGATGCTGCTGGCAGACTGGATCAAGCAGGTCCCGGCCGAGCTGAAACTGGTGCTGCACCCGGTGGCAGAGCCATGGGCCAGCCACGCCAGGCCCGCGACCCTGGCATTCTTGATCGGCCCTGAAGGTGGCTTGTCGGACGCCGAAGTGGAGCAGGCCAAGGCTGGCGGTTTTCACGCCGCACGCCTGGGCCCTCGGGTGCTACGCACCGAAACAGCGCCGGTCGTGGCGCTGGCGGTAGCACAACAGCTATGGGGCGATTTCTAAGCCCGCAGGCTGCAATCGCCTGATCTGAAAATCACTGCACCGGATCACTCGTCGGCTTGGCAATGATCGCCTTGAGTTCGCTGGTCATCGGGAACTCAAGGTTCAGGCCTTTTGGCGGGATCGGCTGTTCAAACCAGCGCTGGTAGATCCCGTTGATTTCCCCTGAGCTGTACAACTCACCCAGTGTCGAATTCACCAGGGCGAGGAACTGCGGATCGTCCTTGCGCACCATGCAGCTGTAGATTTCCCGCGACTGCTCTTCCCCGACCACGACCCACTTGTGCGGATCGCGAGCCTTGGCGCGTTCGCCGTAGAGCAACGCATCGTCCATGTAGAACGCCGCCGCCCGACCGGACTGCAACATCTGGAAGGCTTCGCCGTGATCCTTGGCGCTGATCACGAACATGTCGATCTTGTTGTCGACGTTGTAGCTCTTCAGATAGCGCTCGTTGGTGGTACCGGCGGTGGTCACTACGTTCTTGCCACGCAAGTCGGCGAAGCTCTTGATCCCGCTGTCGTTGGCGGTCAGCAACTGGCCTTTGACATAGATAAAGCCGTAGGAAAACGCCACCTGCTTTTGCCGCTCAGCCGTCACGCCGGTCGACCCACACTCCAGATCGACCGTGCCGTTCTGCACCAGCGGGATGCGGGTTTGCGAGGTCACCAGGTTGTATTTCACCTGGAGCTTGGGCACCGCGAGCTTCTGCTGCACACGCTCGACAATCTTGCTTGCCAGGTCTACCGAGTACCCCATCGGTTGACCCGAGTGATCACCCACGTAGGAAAACGGTACTGACGCATCGCGATAACCCAGGGTAATGCTCTGGGTGCTGGCAATCTTGCTCAGGGTGGGGCCCAGCGGGGCTTCTTCAGCCTGCACTTGAGTGCCAAGCAACACGCCCAGGGTGCAGCCGAGCAACGTGATTTTTTGCATTGTTATTCTCCGTTGTGGGTGATGGATGACTTAGCGGCGTGCCGCGATAACGCTGATTTCGACTCGCACCTGCGGGCGGGCCAGCTCGGCCTGCAAGGTGGTGCGACTCGGTGCCTGGCCAGGCGACAACCAGGCCGACCAGACATCATTCATCGCCGCGAAATCCTCACCGATATCCTTCAGGTAAATGGTCGCGCTGAGCAGATGATCCTTGTCGCTGCCCGCTTCGGCCAGCAGCGCGTCGATTTTTTCCAGCACCTGGCGAGTCTGACCACTGGCATCGGTGGCATCACCCGGCACCTGGCCGGAGAGAAACACCAGGTCGCCAAAGGTCACGGCAGCGGACAAACGTGGATTGGTCTGGATACGGCTGATGGTCATCGGATAATCCTTTTCTTGGGTAATGGTTTCAGGCCGCACGGGGCGTAAAGCCTTGCAGGTCAATGGAGGGGCGGCGCTGGCCGATCAGTTCACTGAGCAACTGCGCGCTGCCGCAGGCCAGGGTGAAACCCAGGGCGCCATGGCCAAGGTTCAGCCACAGGTTGCAATACCCCGTAGCGCCCAGCAGCGGCACGCCGCTGGGGGTCGCCGGGCGCATGCCGGCCCATTCGATGGCCTGCTCGTAGTCGCCGGCGTTGGCAAAGGTGTCACGCGCCTGACGCTTGATCAGGGCCAGGCGCTTGGGGTCCAGCGCCGGGTCAAAACCGACGATGTCGACCATGGCCGCCACCCGCAATTGCTCGCCAATGCGGGCGTAGACGATCTTGCGGTCATAGTCGGTGATGCTCAGGTCCGGGGCCCGGTGTTGGGCGCCGATTGGCACGGTCAGGCTATAACCCTTGAGCGGATACAGGGGCAGGTGCACGCCGGGCAACGCCAGCAGTGGGCTGCGATGGCCGGCGGCAATCACCAGGTGTTCCACTGGCAGCACTTCATCCCCCAGTTCGATTGCACTCACCACGCCATTGGCCTGGCGAATACCGGTCACGGCCTGGCCCAGGCGGAACTCGCAACGGCCCGAGGCCCGCAAACGCGCCGCCAGTTGCTGGCAAAAACCGTGGCAGTCACCGACTTCCTCATCCGGGGTGTAGATCGCGCCAACAAAGGGCGCATCGGCCAGTGCCGGATCCAGGCGGGCACAGTCGGCGGACGACAGCACCTGCTGTTGCTGGGGGTCGGTCAGTTTGTGGCGGGCATGCTCGAAGCTGGCGGCGTTTCGAAAGGTCACCAGCTTGCCGTTGCGCCGCCAGTGGAATCCATCCAGGGCATCGGCTTCGCGCCAGGTCTGCAGGGTGGACTGGCTGAACAACGCCAGGCGCAATAAATGGGCTGCGTTGGCGCGGTTGACCGAGGAGCGGCAGGCCCCCAGGAAGGACGCCATCCAGCGCCACTGCGCTGGGTCGAAACGTGGGCGCAGCTTCAACGGTGAGTCACCGCGCAGCATCCAGCCAATGGCTTGCAACGGCACGCCGGCATCGGCCAGGGGCGCCACGTAGCGATAGGACAACTGGCCGCCATTGGCAAAGCTGGTTTCGCTGCCCAACGAATCCCGCGCCTCGACCAGGGTCACCTCAACGCCATCGCGCACCAGCGCGTAGGCCGTTGCCAGGCCAATGACGCCGCCGCCGATGATGCATACACGCTGAGCCATGTCAGTCCTTAATCGTGGTTGAGACGAGCCCGAGGTTAGAGCCAGGTGACAGGCGCCGAACAATGAATAAAGATGGTCACCCCATAAACAAAGGTTATGGACTCGCCATGCGCCTTCGCCACATCGAGATTTTCCAGGCCATCCGCCAGACCGGTTCGGTCAGCGCCGCAGCGCAATTGCTGCACGTCTCCCAACCCGCCGTGACCAAAGTGCTGCAACACGCCGAGCAGCACCTGGGCTTCCCGCTGTTTCTGCGGGTGCGCGGCAAACTCCAGGCCACCCCGGAGGCGCTGGAACTGGAGCGTGAAGTCGACAAGGTCACCGAGAGCCTGCAAGGGGTGCGACGCCTGGCCCAGAGCCTGCGTCGCGAGCCGGGCCAGAGCCTGCGGATCGGCGCGACCCCGGCCCTGGCCCTGTCGTTGTTGCCCCCGGCCATCCATGAGTGGACGCAACGTTATCCGGAGATCGCCTGCGAGCTGTCCAGTGCCCACAGCCGCGAGCTGGTGCAAAACCTGCTGATGCGCGAAATCGATGTCGCCCTGACCCTGCAACGCCCCGATCACCCGGGACTCAAGGCCCAGGCGCTGGCCAGCGGGGTGCTGGTGGCGCTGGCGCCGGCCGGTTACTGGCCCTCGGGAGAGGAAGGCCTGCCGTTGCCGCTGCAGGCCCTGGCCGATGCACCGCTGATCGGGCTATCCAGTGCCGATCCACTGTCGGCGCGGCTCGACAGTTATCTCAAGGCCGTCGAGCCACCACCCCGGGTCAGCATCGCGGTGCAGACGTATTCACTGGCCAGGGCGATGGTCGAATCCGGGGCCGGACTGACCGTGATCGACCCCTTCACCGCCCTCGGTGCCTCGCCCACAACCACCGCCATCCGCCCCCTGGCGCCAGCGCTGCCAATCACCCTCTACGCGGTGACCCGCGCAACCGAACCGCCACCGCACACCCTGAACGAGCTGCTGAGCATCTTCAGCCACCGCGCGCAGGAGCAATTGGACAGGTTGGTCGGGCGGACGTAGTGACGCCGCGAAAGCGCGGTCCCTGCCCCCAGCAATCAGATCACATAAAACAGAATGGCCACGAAGTGCAGCAGACTGCCGGTGATCACAAACAAGTGCCAGATCCCGTGGGCATGGCGCAGCCGGCTGTCGAGGGCGAAAAAAATGATGCCCACGGTATAAAACACTCCGCCGGCCGCCAGCCAGGCGAACCCCGTGGTGCCCAGCGCAGCGATCAGCGGCTTGACCGCCACCAGCACGATCCAGCCCATCACCGCGTAGATCACCAGCGACAGAATCCGCGCCTCGGAGCGCGGCTTGATCTCTTGCAGCATGCCGATCACCGCCAGCGTCCAGACAATCCCGAACAGCGACCAGCCCCATGGGCCACGCAGGGTCACCAGGCAAAAAGGCGTGTAGCTGCCGGCAATCAGCAGGTAGATCGACAGGTGATCGACCTTCTGCATGATCACCTTCGCCCGTCCGCGCACGCTGTGGTAGACCGTCGACACGCTGTACAGCACCAGCAAGGTCACCCCGTAGATCGCCACGCTGACAATCTTCCAGGGACTGCCATCGAGACTGGCCACCACCAGCAACCAAACCGCCCCGACAAACGCCGCAACCGCGCCGAACAAATGGCTCCAGGCGTTGAATCTTTCTCCGTGGTACATGGGCCTCCCAATGCATAAGCCAGACAACGACACATGAATACTTTCATACGCCTATATGGGAACACTCATTCAACAACCAACCCCGCCCCCAGCAACAACGCCTCCAACGCGAGCAAGTCGGGGATTTTTGCCACTTGGTCGACGACTTGCACCGCGGCCTGTTCCAGCGCACACAGCGGCACGTCGACGTAGCTCAACTGGCTGTCGAGCTTGCAGGAGCGCGGGATGCCCTGGACCAGCAGGGCAATGAACCTGAGGTTGGCCCGCCCGCTGAGGGTATTGAGGATGACGATGCGTGCGCGTTCGCCGATCACGGTTTTACCGCCGCAGGCCGACTCGAAACTCAGCAGCGGGATCTGTCGGTCGCGCCAGTTGACCTGGCCCAGGTACCAGGGCGGTGAGTCGAGGTCGAAGGTCCCGGGCTGGTAGTCGATCAGCTCGGCAACGGCGACGTTGGGCAGGATCAGGGTGCGGTCGGCCAGGGGCAACAACAGCCCGGTGAGGTGGCTGCTACGGTGCTCAAGCATGGGCCTTGCTCCACAGGGCGATACTGTCGAGCAACACCGATTCCTGGTACGGCTTGCCCAGGTAGTCGTTGACACCGATGGCCATTGCCCGGTCGCGGTGTTTTTGCCCGGTACGCGAAGTAATCATGATGATCGGCAGGTGCTGCAGGCGGGGATCGTTGCGCACCTGGGTGGCGACTTCGAAGCCGTCCATGCGCGGCATTTCGATGTCCAGCAGCATCAGGTCGGGCATGTGTTCTTCCAGCAACTGCATGGCGTCCACCCCATCCTTGGCCGTGAGCACGCTCATGCCGTGGCGCTCCAGCAGCCGACTGGTGACTTTGCGCACGGTGACCGAATCGTCCACCACCAGCACCAGCATCGAGCGCTGCGGCTCTGCTTCCGGGCTGGTCGCGGCCTGCGCCGGCAAACGTACCTGCATCGCCCGCAAGGGCGCCAGCAGGTCGAGAATCAGCACCACCCGGCCATCGCCGAGAATCGTCGCGCCGGACAGGCCCTGAACCGCCGCAAACTGCGGGCCGAGGCTCTTGACCACAATTTCCCGGGTGCCGGCCATGGCGTCGACCTGCACCGCGATATGCCGCTCGTTGCACTGCACCAGCAGCACCGGCAGCGGCAAGTTCTGCCCCAGCAAACGGGGCCGCACGCTGGTCTTGAGCACCTCGCCCAGGTAGCACAACTCATAACGTTGCCCGGCGTACTCGTACCGAGGCGGGTCCAGCTGGTAGCGGGCCTCCAGTTCGCTGGGCAGGACGCGCACCATGCCTTCGATGGTGTTCAGGGGAATCGCGTACTGATCCTCACCACACTGCACCATCAACGCCCGGTTGACCGACACCGTGAACGGCAGGCGAATGCGAAAATGCACGCCCTTGCCCGGGACCGAGTCGATGCTCATCAGGCCGCCGAGTTGGCGCACCTCTTCATGCACCACGTCCATGCCCACCCCACGTCCGGAGATCTGGGTGATCTTCTCGGCGGTGGAGAAGCCAGGCTGCAGGATGAACTGCAGCACGTCGCGGTCACTCAGGGGGCTCTCGGGGGCCAGCAGCCCACGCTTGATCGCCTTGCGCCGCACGGCGTCGAGGGGCACGCCGGCGCCGTCGTCGCGGATGTCAAAAATGATGTCGCCGCCCTCGCGGGACAGGTCCAGGCTGATCCGCCCCTGCTCGGGCTTGCCGGCGGCGCGGCGCACTTGCGGGGACTCCAGGCCATGGTCGATGGCGTTGCGCAGCATGTGCTCCAGCGGAGCGGCCATGCGCTCCAGGACATTGCGGTCCATCTCGCCCTCGGCGTTGCCGACGATGAACTCGACGTCCTTGCCCAACTCGCTGGAGACCTGGCGGACGATGCGCTTGAGGCGCGGCAGCATCCGCTCGAACGGCACCATGCGCGTGCGCATCAGGCCTTCTTGCAGCTCGGTGTTGATCCGTCCCTGTTGCTGCAACAGGTTCTCGGCGTCGTGGTTGCGCCGCTCGAGGGTTTCCTTTAGGTCGAGCAAGTCGGAGGCGGACTCGAACATCGCCCGCGACAACTGCTGCAGCTGCGAATGACGGTCCATTTCCAGGGGGTCGAACTCTTCGTAGCCCTGGCGCTCGGCGTCGACTTGCTGGCGACTGAGGATGCGTCCCTGGGTTTCGGTGTCGAGGCGGCGCAGTTGATCGCGCATGCGCTCGATGGTGGTTTCCATCTCGCTCAAGGTCACCCGGGCATCGTTGACCTGTTGCTCGATACGCCCACGAAAGATCGAAGTCTCGGCGGCCAGGTTGACCAGGTCGTCAAGCAGTTCGGCGGACACCTTGACCATGTCGGCGCCCGCTTCGGCGGGCAACGCCGGCGGCTCCGGCTTGTTCTGCGCCAGGCTGTCGAGCGCTACCGGGGCAACCGCCCGCTCGACCGCCGACGGGTGACTGAAGGCCTGGATAGCCTCGATCAGGCGCTCGGCCGGCGCTACCGGCTGACCGGCGCGGGTGGCGTCGAGCATCTGCGCCAACCGGTCATGGCTGCGTTGCAACAGCCCGAACAGCGCCGGTGTGGCCTGCAGCAAGCCGGTCGACAGGCCTTCGTAGAGAAATTCCAGTTCATGGGCCAGGTCGCCAATGGGCGCTATCTCGACCATTCGCGCGCCGCCCTTGAGGGTGTGCAGATCGCGCAGCAGGGTTTCCATTTCCTGGCGGTTTTGCGGGTCGGCCTGCCAGCGCACCAAGGCCGCGCCGGAACTGTCGATGATGTCGAAGCCTTCCTCGAGGAAGATTTCCAGCAGCTCCGGGTCATTGCCCGGCCCATCGTCGGCCGGTGCCTCTGCTCCGACTTCGGCGTGGCTGACGCTACTCTGGCGCCACTGCGCGATGGCCGCGATCAAGGCCGTGCAATCGCCCAGCGGTTGTTGGCGTTGCAGTTGTTCGAGCAGTTGGGCGAGGCGGTCGTGGCTCTGCTGCAACAGCTGGCCCAACTCGGCGCTGTAGCTCAAGCGCCGGTCCACCAACCCCTCGTAAAGGCTTTCCAGCTCATGGGCCAGGTCACCTACCGGTCCGATCTCGGCCATCCGCGCCCCACCCTTGAGGGTGTGCAAGTCCCGTTGCAGCGACAACAACGGCGCCGGGTTCTGCGGCTCAGAGAGCCAACGCTGCAGGGCCTGCCCAGCGCTCTCCAGGATGTCGACGGCCTCTTCGAGAAAGATCGCCGCCATTTCATCGTCCGCCGCCAACGGCGTCAGTGAGGACTGCCCGAGTTCGGCGGTGACGCTGCCCAGCTCGGTGATGCTCAGGGTGCGACTGCCGTCGCTGCGGATCAGGCCCATCGCGGACGGATCCAGGCCTTCATTGAGCAGATCGCGCAGGGCCTGCACACGGGCCGGTTGGTGACTGACTTCCTGGCCTGCCGCCAGTTCGTCGAGCATGTTGATCAAGGCTTCATGGGCACTTTGGGCCTCGTGAAAGAACCGTTCGCTGACCGCCAGGCTGCTTTCCTCCACCGCGCCGTACAGGTCGAGCAAGGCCTCGCACAACTCATCCATCGGGTGCAGGTCGGCCAGGTGCGCGCCTTCGCCCAGGGTCGTCAGCTCATCCAGCAAGGCACTCAGTTCCTGACGCTCGCCGGGGTGTTGCTGCCAACGGCGCAACAGGTTTTCGGCGTCTAGCAGGATGTCCATGCCCTGTGCCAGGAAACTGTTGATCAACTGCGGGGCACGCTTGATCCGCGCACCGCTGTCGGACGCGCTGTGCAGGGCCTCCAGGCGCTCGGTCAGCAGCGCCTGGGTGCGCTGGATCAGTTCAGGGGCACCAGGGATTTCCACCAGCGGGTCGTCCTGCAACTGCGCCAGGCCTCGGCGCAGCAAGCCTTCGGCCTCCAGCAGCAGGTCGACTTCATCCAGGTCCAGGGCCAGCAGGTGGGCCTTGTATTCGCGGGCCAGTTGATCGAAGGGGGCCGCCAGTTCGGCGATCGGCACCACACCGGCCACCGAAGCACTGCCCTTGAGGGTGTGCAGCGCACGCTGCAACTCGTCAGTGGCCTGCAACGGCAGGTGTTCGGCGGCCTGCTCGAGAAAACGCTTGAGGCTGTTGAGGTGGGTGTCGGCTTCGTTGCGGAAAATGTCCAGCAACTGCGGGTCGGCGGCGCTGGCGTGCGCCCCGCCCGCCGGCTCGGGCAGCGCAGCGCCCCGGGCCAACGCGTGGGCACGGGCCGCCAGGCGGTCGACATCATCGCGTTGGCGCTGGTGGTTGGCGGCGAATTCCGCCACCAGTTCCGGCAGCAGTTGCAGCGTATCGCGCAGCAGCTCATCGACCTGCGGCCCAGGCTCGACACTGTGTTCGAGCACTCGGTTGAGCAGGTTCTCCACGGCCCAGGCGAGCTCGCCGAGCACCAGCGCACGGACCATGCGCCCACTGCCTTTCAACGTATGAAAGGCCCGGCGCAGTTCGCCCAGGACCGCTGCACTGCCTGGGCTGGCCGACCAGCGCGGCAAGTACTCGCGCAGGATATCCAGGACTTCGGCGGTCTCCTCGAGGAACACCTCGCGCAGCTCGTCATCCACCGGATCTTCATCGGCCGGCGGTGGTAGCAGGCTGTCGGGGGGACTCATGGCCGGCGGGTTGACGGCCGAAACCGGGCGGGCCAGGACATCCACCAGCGACGGCTGGCCACCCAGGTCCGCTTCGGCGAACCGACCGTCCTCGGCACTCGACGACGGATTGAACGACGGCAGATGAACCGCGCTGGGCAGGTAGCCCAGTGTCGCCAGACTCTGTTCGGCCACATCCAGCACTTGCTCGCCAAGGGCCTGTGGGTCCTCGCTCAAGCGCTCCAGGTAATACTCGATGCTGGTGATGGCATCGGCCAGGTTGTCCAGGTGCTGCCAATCCGGCGGTGTGCGGTCCGCCAGCAGGTGTTCGCGAATATAGCTATTGCAGGCCTCCAGCAGGCTCGCCGCACGGTGCAGGGGAATCATCGCCAGCGCCCCGCGCACCTGGGTCAGCAAGTCCGGCAGCAACTGCAATGGCTGGCGATCCCAGTGGGCATCGATGTATTCGACGATCATGTCCTTGGCCTGTTGCAGGCACAGCCGGGCTTCCTTGATGACGATCTGGTGGATCTGCGTCAGGTCCGTGGTCGGCAGCCGGCTTTCTTCACGGCGCTCCTCGACGATGCCGACCATGCCCGCCAGGGTCGCCTCGACGTAGAGCAAGGCGCCGGCGACGTCCATCAGGATCGCATCGTTCGGTTCGCGCTGACCCTGGGCCAGGCTCATGACCACGCCCAGCTGGTCGATGATGACCTTGCGTGGCTGGCCAAAACCGAGCACCGCCAGGGTGTCGGCGATTTGTCGCAACGGCGCCAGCAGGCTGTCGAGGTCCGAGGCATGCTGGCGGTCGCTGCGCACGAACAGGTCCAGGCGCTCCTTGACCCGCACCAGCTCCTCGCACAAGGCGGCCAGCACCGAGCGCATGGCGTCACGGTCAGGTCCGGCCAGGCGCGCGCGCTCCGCGTCGAGCAGGGCATTGTCAGGCAAGGCGTCATCCAGCCCGTAGCGATCTTTCATGATTAACATCCGGGCACTGGGGGATTGCGCCTTGGCGATATAAAACAGCAGGCTTTTCAGCAGTTCGGGCGGCGGCGCCTGGTTGATGGCCGGCATGCCGTGCTCAAGCAGGCGCTTGAGCTCCTTGTCGGTTTCCTTGAACAAGCTGCGCAGCGCCGGACTGTTGTCGATACGGCCACCGAGCATGCCCTCGACCAGCGCTGAAGCCACCTGCCACAGCGGGCTCAGGGGCGCGTCGGCACACAGCGTTTCCAGGCGTGCAAAGACCTTGGCCAGGTACCCGAGGTTGGTGCTGTCGTCCTGTTCGCGCAGCAGGCCGACCAGGCCCATCTGCAGCATCTGCCGCAGTTTGCGCAACACATTGGGCAAGTCTGCCGGCTCCAGCAGCGCCAGTTGCGCATCCGTCAGGGGCGGCAGTTCTTGCAGTTGTGGGCTGAACAGGCTGGTTTCCGCGAGCAGGCCCTCGCCTCGGGCGCTGCGCAGGTCATTGATCAGCGGCAGCACCACCAGAGGCAGGTCGCGTCGGGCGCTGAGCACGCGATCGAGGTAAATCGGCAACTGGCCGAGGGCCTGTTGCAGCAGGCGGATGGCTTCGTCACGATGGGCCACCATGCCGCGCTGCAAGGCCGCCGCCAGTTGCTCCATCTCTTCGGCAAGCAGGGCCGCACCGTAGAACTCGACCATCTGCAGACTGCCATGGACCTGATGGATGCCCGCCAGGCATTGCTCGAGCGCGTGCAGCGCCTGCGGGTCCTCGATCAGGCGATCGAGAGCAAAGTAGGCCTGCTTCAGCGTTTCGGCAATTTCGCCCTTGACCCACTCGAGGGCCACATAGTCGTGCCGATCACCCATAACCACTCCAGTCAAAATTCGTTTGCAGCGTGCCGGGTTCAGTGCTTGTCGGTTCCGCGCTCCGGTACCGCCGGCAAGGTGAAGCCGGACACCGAGCGCCGCAGCTGACTGGCCATTTTCGCCAGGTTGCCAATGCTCTCGGCGGTGGCCGTGGAGCCCGACGAGGTTTGCGTGGTGATCTGCTGGATCACGTTCATGGTCAAGGAAATCTGCCCCGCCGACGACGTCTGTTGCTGCGCCGCATTGGAAATACTCTGGATCAGCGCGGCGAGGGTTTTCGAAACGCCTTCGATTTCTTCCAGGGCGACTCCAGCATCCTGCGCCAGCCGCGCGCCGCGCACCACCTCGGTGGTGGTCTGCTCCATGGAGATGACCGCCTCATTGGTATCGGTCTGGATCGCCCGCACCAGGGTTTCGATCTGCCGGGTGGCGGCGGACGAACGTTCAGCCAGGCGCTGCACCTCGTCGGCCACCACGGCAAACCCGCGCCCGGCGTCGCCGGCCATGGAGGCCTGGATCGCCGCGTTGAGGGCCAGGATATTGGTCTGGTCGGCGATGTCGTCGATCAGGCTGACGATATCGCCGATTTCCTGGGACGACTCGCCCAGCCGCTTGATGCGCTTGGCGGTGTCCTGGATCTGTTCACGAATGTTGTCCATGCCGTGAATGGTGTTGTGCACCACCTCGTTGCCCTTGTTGGCGATTTCCACCGAGCGCTCGGCCACGGCCGATGACTCGGCGGCGTTCGCCGACACCTGGTCGATGGACTGGGCCATGTCGTTGATCGAGGCCGATGCTTCGCTGATCTGCTGGGCCTGATGCTCCGAGGCCTGGGCCAGGTGCATCGCGGTGGCCTGGGTTTCCTGCACGGCGGCGGCGACCTGGCCGGCGGTGAGGTTGATGGTGGCCACCAGGTCGCGCAGTTGGTCGACCGAGTAGTTGATGGAGTCGGCAATGGTCCCGGTGAAGTCTTCCGTCACCGAGGCCGTCACGGTCAGGTCGCCGTCTGCCAGGTCTTCGATTTCGTCGAGCAGGCGCATGATCGCGTTCTGGTTGCGTTCGTTCTTCTCGGCGGTTTCGCGCAACTGGCGGTTGGTTTCACGCACCATCACCAGGCCGATCAGGATGATCGAGGCCAGCGCGAGCAGGCCCAGCACGTAACCGCCGATGGTATCGGTGGAACGCCCGCCCACCAGGTTTTCGAAGCCGTTGGCCAGGTGCGAGGCCTCCTCCAGCAGGGTCTGCGACAGGTTGAAGATATTGCCCGCCGACTCGCGGACCTTGAACAGTTGGGGCGAGGTTTCGAGGATTTCGTCCACCGACCCCGAGACGAACTGGAACAGCTCGGCGATCTCGGTCAAACGGGCGCGGGCATCGCGGTCCTCGACCTGGCTGATCTTGAGCGCCGGATTGCCCTGCAGCATGCCGTTGAGCACCTGGCCGAAGCGCGCAGCGTCCCGGCCAAACACGTCGGCGGCCTGCTGGGCGTTTTCATCGCCGGCCAGCACGGTGTTGACCGCCCCAAGGATGCGCTCGGCCAGCAGCGACTGGCGCTGGGCCATGGCCACCTGAGTGGCTGGCGCGCCGCGCTGCAGCAGGATTTCGACGACTTTTTCGTACTCGACCTGCAACTGCGGCACGGTCTCGGCCAGTGTCGCGGCCACCTGGTGCAGCGACAGCACGGTCTGCTCACTGGAGAGGATCGCGTCAGTGTTTTTCAGCAAGCGCTCCCAATCCAGTTGCACGGCGCGCATTTGCGGACGCACCGCCGCCGGAGCTGGCGGCAGGCCGGTGACGGGGTCGCCTTTCTTCAGGTAGCTCCAGCGCTGCGCAAAGTCATTGCGCGCATCGCTGAGCAGCTTGAACGCCGCGGCTTTGCCGGCAGCCGCTTCGGTGGCGTTCTTGGCAATACGCTGGGACAACACGCGCAATTCACCGGCATGGCCGATGTACTGCTTGTCGTAGGAGGCCTGGGTGTTGAGGTAGGCAAAGTTGGCGAACAACAACACGATGAACACGATCAGCGCGATGAACAGCGCAATGATCTGCGAACGACTGCGCGTTCCATCGCTTGAGGTGCCCGTGTTGACTTTAATCATCGCTCTTCGCCTGTTGACCCACATTGTGAAACCCGTCCGGCGTCCTTGCGCGTGCTGCGCACTCGAACGCAGCCTTCGGCAGCTGCTACAGGTACCCGCCTACACCGCTACATCCATGAAGCGTGGAGACTGCGCCACGGCAAACGGACTGAACACCTGCCAGCGTTGTTCGCGCTCGAACCGGCCCTTGATGAACGTCGCTGCCGGGTCGTCCTGGCTACCCAGCGCTCCCGGTTCGAACCGGGCCTGATCGAAGTGCTGCATGCCCAGCACCTCATCGACCATCAGCCCGACGAACACCTCCTTGTACTCGACCACCAGGACCCGGCGCTGCTTGCGCTGAGCCGACAACTCGGCGCCCAGAAAGCCGCACAGGTCCATCACCGGCAGCAAGCGGCCACGCAGGTTGGCCACCCCCCTGACCCACGGCTTGACCCCCGGCAACTGGGTCAGGCGCGGCTCATGCAGGACTTCGCTGACCTCGCCCATGGGCGCCACGTACCAGTGTTCGCCCAGGCGAAAGCCAATGCCGCTCCAGCCGTGATTGCGGGTGGGCTGGGACGGCAAGTCAGCGGCCAGCAAGCGGCAACGCTGGTCAATCTGCAGCAGCAGTTCAAAGGCGCTCAGCGACTCGGCCATGGCGCGGCCGTCAGCCTGCCAGCACGGCGTTCAGGGTCTTGATCAGGGTGTCTTCGTCCACCGGCTTGGTCAGGTAGTCCTTGGCGCCCTGGCGAGTGCCCCAGACCTTGTCGGTCTCCTGGTCCTTGGTGGTGATGATGATCACCGGAATATGGCCGGTCTCCGGGTCCTTGGTCAGTTGACGGGTCGCCTGGAAGCCGTTGAGGCCGGGCATGACGATGTCCATCAAGACCGCGTCGGGCTTTTCCTGACGGGCCAGCGCCACGCCATCGGCACCGTTCTGCGCCTTCAACACTTCATGGCCGTGCTTTTCCAGCATGCCGGTGAGTTTGTACATTTCGGTCGGCGAGTCATCGACGATCAGAATACGTGCCATGGTCTTCCCCATTCTTGTAGACACCAGGCCGGTTGGCCGGGCATCACTGTGCGTGTCTTACAGCGGCGCATCGGCAGCGAAGCCCGGTACATGAGCGCGAATCGCGTTCAACAGTTCTTCCTTGCTGAATGGCTTGGTCAAAAACTGATCGGAACCGACAATCCGCCCCTTGGCCTTGTCGAACAGCCCGTCCTTGGACGACAGCATGATCACGGGCGTGGCTTTGAACGCGCTGTTGTTCTTGATTAAAGCGCAGGTCTGATAACCATCCAGACGCGGCATCATGATGTCGACAAAGATGATCCCCGGATGATTGTCGGCAATCTTGGCCAGCGCATCAAAACCATCGATGGCGGTGATCACCTCGCAACCCGCATTGCGCAACAAGGTTTCAGCGGTGCGGCGAATGGTCTTCGAATCGTCGATCACCATGACCTTCAGGGCGTTGGAATGCTGTTCCATATCTGCTCTACCATCGCCTGGGCGAATCAGTTTGTCCGTTTGCGGCTGCCCGTTGGCTCGAAACCCTTGATGATCAAGGGCCAGCGCGACATGCCAGCCTTTTTAGCACAGTCTCCATGTCCAATCTATCGGCCGACCCGCGAGGCGGTTTTTCCTTGACCGGGAACCCACCGGGCGCCACTCTGACGCCACTTTTTCTGGCCTTCGGCTGGTCTTCTGCAGGCGCGGGCTTGCTCGTTCCTAAACCAGACATCCAGCCCTTCAAACTCGAGGAAACACCCATGAGCGTTCGCGTCGGGATTGTCATGGACCCTATCGCCAGCATTTCCTATAAAAAGGATAGTTCGCTGGCCATGCTGCTGGCCGCCCAGGCGCGCGGCTGGGAACTGTTCTATATGGAGCAGAGCGACCTGTACCAGGGCGAAGGTGAGGCGCGCGCGCGCATGCGACCGTTGAAAGTCTTCGCCGACCCGCAGAAATGGTTCGAGCTGCAAGCCGAGACCGACGCGCTGCTGAGCGACCTGGATGTGATCCTGATGCGCAAGGATCCGCCTTTCGACATGGAGTTCGTCTACTCCACCTACCTGCTCGAGCAAGCGGAGCGCGCCGGTGTTCTGGTGGTCAACAAGCCCCAGAGCCTGCGCGACTGCAATGAAAAGCTGTTCGCCACCCTGTTCCCCCAGTGCACCCCGCCGACCGTGGTCAGCCGCCGCGCCGACGTGTTGCGCGAGTTCGCCGCCAAACACGGCGATGTGATCCTCAAGCCGCTGGACGGCATGGGCGGCACCTCGATCTTCCGTCATCGCGCGGGCGATCCGAACCTGTCGGTGATCCTCGAGACCCTGACCGCCCTGGGCACCCAGCAGATCATGGGCCAGGCCTACCTGCCGGCAATCAAGGACGGCGACAAGCGCATCCTGATGATCGACGGTGAGCCGGTGGACTACTGCCTGGCGCGCATACCGGCCCAGGGCGAAACCCGCGGCAACCTGGCCGCCGGCGGCCGTGGTGAAGCGCGTCCACTGAGCGACAAGGACCGCTGGATCGCCGCCCAGGTTGGCCCGACCCTGCGGGAAAAAGGCCTGCTGTTCGTCGGCCTCGACGTGATTGGTGAGCACCTGACCGAAATCAACGTCACCAGCCCGACCTGCATTCGCGAGATCGACAATGCCTTTGGCACGAACATCGGCGAAATGCTGATGGCGGCCATCGATCAGAAGCTCAAGGCGCGTTGATATAGAACCCCCAAGGGCAGACCAACATTGCGTTATCATGCGCGGCCTGTGCAAAACGCGATGTTGGTTTCCTTGTCATGACCCTGCCGTCCGATCTGCCCCCTGAACTCGCCCACCGCGGCGTGCGCCCGGCCGATCGCCTGGGATTTACCCTGTTCCTGGCGGCGCTGATCCACCTGGCGCTGATCCTCGGCCTGGGTTTTACCTTTGCCGAACCCAAGCAGATCAGTAGGACCCTGGAAATCACCCTCGCCACCTTCAAAAGCGAGACCCAGCCGAAAAAAGCCGATTTCCTGGCCCAGGAAAATCAGCAAGGCAGCGGCACCCTGGATAAAAAGGCGATCCCCAAGACCACCGAGATCGCGCCGTTCCAGGACAACAAGGTGCAAAAGGTCACGCCACCGCCCACGGTCAAGCCCCAGGTACCGGTCGCCGCCCCCAAGGCCGCCGTGACCACCGTGGCGCCAGCACCGAAGAAAGCCGCGACCAAGAAAGAAGAAGTGAAGTCGGCGCCGACCCCCAAGCCGGTGACGCCGACTTTCGACAGCGCCCAGCTGTCCAGCGACATCGCCAGCCTCGAGGCGGAACTGGCCAACGAACAACAGTTGTACGCCAAGCGCCCGCGCATCCACCGCCTGAGCGCGGCCTCGACCATGCGCGACAAGGGGGCCTGGTACAAGGATGCATGGCGCAAGAAGGTCGAGCGCATCGGCAACCTGAACTATCCCGACGAAGCGCGGCGTCAACAGATCTACGGCAATTTGCGCCTGATGGTCTCGATCAACCGCGACGGCTCGCTGTATGAAGTGCTGGTCCTGGAGTCTTCCGGGCAGCCGCTGCTGGACCAGGCCGCCCAACGCATCGTGCGCCTGGCAGCGCCCTTTGCGCCTTTTACTGGCGACCTGGCGGACATCGACCGGCTGGAGATCATCCGCACCTGGAGGTTTGCCCGCGGGGATCGGTTGTCCAGCAATTGAACAGCACCAAACCCTGTGGGAGCGGGCGCCCACAGGGGTCTGAGTTAATCGCGGATATTCAGGGCATTTCCTGCGCATCCCCAGCTTGTCAGTTTGCCCCTCCAACGCCACACTAGCGCACATGAAAAACGTCATCCCCAGCTACCTCAAGCATCACTTCCTGATCGCCATGCCTCATATGGCCGACCCGAACTTTGCGCACACCTTGACCTACATCGTCGAGCACACGGCCAATGGTGCCATGGGGCTGGTGATCAACCGCCCGCAAGACCTGAGCCTGGCGGATATTCTTGAGCAATTGCGCCCCGACGTCGAACCTCCGGTGTTGTGCCAGCACGTGCCGATTTTCACCGGTGGCCCGGTGCAGACCGACCGTGGTTTTGTGCTGCACCCCTCGGGCATGACATTCCAGGCGACCGTTGATCTGGAAGGTGGATTGTCTCTGTCTACCTCCCAGGACGTGCTGTTTGCCATCGCCGACGGCGTGGGCCCGGCCAAGAGCCTGATTGCCCTCGGTTATGCCGGCTGGGAAGCCGGGCAACTGGAAGCCGAACTGGCCGACAACGCCTGGCTGACCTGCCCGTTCGACACCGACATCCTGTTCAACACCAGCAGCGAACTGCGCCTGGACGCGGCGGCCAAGCACCTGGGCGTCAACCTCAGCCTGCTCACCAGCCAGGCGGGGCACGCCTGATGGCCCTGCGTCTGATCCTCGGTTTTGACTACGGCACCAAACAGATCGGCGTGGCCGTTGGCCAGGTGATTACCGGCCAGGCCCGCGAGCTGTGCACCCTCAAGGCGCAAAATGGCATCCCCGACTGGAATCAGGTCGAAGCCCTGATCAAGGAGTGGAAGCCCGACGCGGTGGTGGTTGGCTTGCCGCTGAACATGGACGGCACGCCCAGCGACATGTGCCTGCGCGCGGAGAAATTCGCCCGACGCCTCAATGGCCGCTACAACCTGCCGTTCTATACCCACGATGAGCGCCTGACCACCTTCGAGGCCAAAGGCGAACGCCTGGTCCGTGGCGGGCAGAAAGGCAGCTACCGCGACAACCCGGTCGACGCCATCGCCGCCGCCCTGCTGCTGCAAGGCTGGCTCGATGAAAACAGCGCACTGTTCGAATCCTGAAGAGCCGCAGCAAGCGTCTCTCTTAGCTACAACCCGAGCCTCTCCCTGCAAGTCCCGGCTCGGGCCCAAGAAGGAGCAACCATGAGCCTGCCCAATCCCGCCGAACTGATCAGCCAGATGGCGACCCAGCTTGACGCCTACCTGGCCAAACGCGGCATCAGCGAACCGCGCTACATCGGCATTCGCACCGGCGGCGTGTGGGTCGCTCAGGCCCTGCTCGAAGCATTGGGCAGCGACGCGCCACTGGGTACCCTGGACGTTTCCTTCTACCGCGACGACTTCAGCCAGAATGGCCTGCACCCGCAAGTGCGCCCTTCAGCCCTGCCCTTCGAGATCGAAGGCCAGCACCTGGTGCTGATTGACGACGTGCTGATGAGCGGGCGGACCATCCGCGCCGCCATGAACGAACTCTTCGACTATGGCCGCCCCGCCAGCGTGACCCTGGTCTGCCTGCTGGACCTGGACGCCGGCGAGCTGCCGATCCGCCCGAACGTGGTCGGTGCAACCCTGTCCCTGGCCGCCCACGAACGGGTCAAGCTGTCCGGTCCGGAACTTGCGCTCGAACTGCAAGACCTCGCCCTTTAATCCGCCCTATTGAGAGTCCCCCTCGCGATGACGCCTCTAGATACCAAGCGCCCGCTGCAGCTCAATGATCAGGGCCAGCTGCGCCACTTCCTCTCCCTCGACGGCCTGCGCCGCGAGCTGTTGACGGAAATCCTCGACACCGCCGACTCGTTCCTCGAAGTCGGCGCCCGGGCGGTGAAAAAAGTCCCGTTGCTGCGCGGCAAGACCGTGTGCAACGTGTTCTTCGAGAACTCCACCCGTACCCGCACCACCTTCGAACTGGCGGCCCAGCGGCTGTCGGCGGACGTCATCACCCTCAATGTGTCCACGTCGTCGGCGAGCAAGGGCGAAACCCTGCTCGACACCCTGCGCAACCTTGAGGCCATGGCGGCCGACATGTTCGTCGTGCGCCACGGCGACTCCGGCGCCGCGCACTTCATTGCCGAGCATGTCTGCCCGCAAGTGGCGATCATCAACGGCGGTGACGGCCGGCATGCCCACCCGACCCAGGGCATGCTCGACATGCTCACCATCCGTCGGCACAAGGGCAGCTTCGAGAACCTTTCGGTGGCCATTGTCGGCGACATCCTGCACTCGCGGGTCGCACGCTCGAACATGCTGGCGCTGAAAACCCTCGGCTGCCCGGACATCCGCGTGATCGCGCCGAAAACCCTGCTGCCGATCGGCATCGAGCAATACGGCGTGAAGGTCTACACCGACATGACTGAAGGCCTGAAGGATGTCGACGTAGTGATCATGCTGCGCCTGCAACGTGAACGCATGACCGGTGGCCTGCTGCCGAGCGAAGGTGAGTTCTATCGCTTGTTCGGCCTGACCACCGCACGCCTGGCCGGCGCCAAGCCGGACTGCATCGTCATGCACCCGGGGCCGATCAACCGCGGGGTGGAGATCGAGTCGGCGGTGGCCGACGGTCCGCACTCGGTGATTCTCAACCAGGTGACCTACGGGATCGCCATTCGTATGGCCGTGTTGTCCATGGCCATGAGCGGGCAGACTGCCCAGCGCCAATTCGAGCAGGAGAACGCCCAGTGAAGCTCAGCATTCTCGGCGCCCGCGTCATCGATCCAAGCAGCGGCCTGGATCAAGTCACCGATATCCACATCGAAGCCTGCAAGATCGTCGCCCTGGGCGCCGCTCCCGCCGGTTTCGTCGCCGCTCAGACCATCGAGGCCCAGGGCCTGGTTGTCGCGCCCGGGCTGGTCGACCTCAACGTCGCGCTGCGCGAACCGGGTTACAGCCGCAAAGGCACGATTGCCAGCGAAACCCGCGCCGCCGCGGCCGGTGGCGTCACCAGCCTGTGCTGTCCGCCCCGTACCAAACCGGTGCTGGACACCTCGGCCGTGGCCGAACTGATCCTCGACCGCGCCCGCGAAGCCGGCAATGCCAAGGTGTTCCCGATCGGCGCCCTGAGCAAGGGCCTGGAGGGCGAGCAACTGGCCGAGCTGATTGCCCTGCGCGACACCGGTTGCGTGGCCTTCGGCAACGGCCTGGACAGCTTCCGCAACACCCGCACCCTGTGCCGGGCCCTGGAATATGCCGCCACCTTTGACCTGACGGTGATCTTCCACTCCCAGGACCATGACCTGGCCGAAGGTGGCCTGGCCCACGAAGGCCCGACCGCCAGCTTCCTCGGCCTGCCGGGGATTCCCGAAACCGCGGAAACCGTGGCCCTGGCCCGAGACCTGCTGCTGGTGGAGCAAACCGGGGTGCGTGCGCACTTCAGCCAGCTCACCAGTGCCCGCGGCGTGGCCCTGATCGCTCAGGCCCAGGCGCGTGGATTGCCGGTGACTGCCGATGTGGCGCTGTATCAGTTGATCCTCACCGACGAGGCGCTGATCGACTTCAACAGCCTGTACCACGTGCAACCGCCACTGCGCACCCGCGCCGACCGCGATGGCCTGCGCGAGGCGGTGAAGTCCGGGGTGGTGCAAGCCATCTCCAGCCATCACCAGCCCCACGAGCGCGACGCCAAGCTGGCACCGTTCGGCGCTACCGAACCCGGCATCAGCAGCGTTGAACTGTTGCTGCCGTTGGCCATGACCCTGGTCGAAGACGGCCTGCTCGACCTGCCGACCCTGCTGGCACGCCTCAGCGCCGGCCCGGCCGAGGCCCTGCGCCTGCCGGCGGGCAAGCTGGCGGTGGGTGCTGCGGCTGACCTGGTGGTGTTCGACCCGGCCGCCTCGACCGTGGCCGGCGAGACCTGGCTGTCGAAGGGCGAAAACTGCCCGTTCCTCGGCCATAGCCTGCCGGGCGTGGTGCGCTACACCCTGGTGGATGGACGGATCAGCCACCAGGCCTGAACCGTGTCGCTCCAATCGCGGGCAGGCGCAGCGCCGCCTGCCCGCGATGCTTTACTGGAAAGCGCCGCGATTCTGCGCGTTGCGCACAGAAACCTGATCGTTCAGGGTCCAGAAGTCATACAACACCCCCAGAAAGAACAACCCGCCCGTCACCAGGTACAGCAAACCGCTGATCCACTTCCCCTGATACATGCGGTGTATACCGAACACGCCAAGGAACGTCAGCAGAATCCAGGCCACGTTGTATTCGATCGGCCCTGCGGTAAAACGTAGATCCGCTTCACGGTCCATGGCCGGGATCAGGAACAGGTCGATCAGCCAGCCGATGCCCAGCAAACCAAACGTGAAAAACCAGATCGTGCCGGTCACCGGCTTGCCGTAATAGAAGCGGTGTGCCCCGGTAAAACCGAAAATCCACAACAGATAACCGATCACCTTGCTGTGGGTGTCCTGGGGTGAAACATCCTGACGATAGGTGTTCATGTAGTCCCTCATATGCCGCGATAGAAAAATAATTTTGTGACTTGTGTGACTTTTTTATGTCGTGCCGACAAGTGGTTTGTCTGTCCGGCACTTCCCGCAAAGCCTTGTACCACCTGACTTGTGTCCGACAATCAAGCCAATTTGCCGCCGCTTCGCCGGTTTTGAGCCCCGGTTTGAATCGACCAACGGCCCCGAAAAGGACAAAAAAGCTGTTATAAAGTTGCGCGTTCCCAATATAGAGCCTTGCCTAATGCGTCCATTTTTCAAGACATGGCTAACCATTTGCCTATTATTGCCACTGGCCGCCCACGCCACCAATCGTGAGCAACGTCTTCCAAACGTTAATGGTTACACCCCTAAATCTCATGTTTCTGCCGTTACCAGCAAAAACAAACACAGCGTAAAAAGCCCACAACTGAGCAAGGCCAACAGCTCGCTGGTGCCGCCGATGGCCACCAAGCAGAGCAGCGATGTCCTGAGTCGCGCGGTCAATGTGCTCGGTACCCCGTATCGTTGGGGTGGCAGCAGCCCAAGTAAAGGCTTTGATTGCAGCGGCCTGGTGAAATACGCCTTCAATGACGTAGCCGCCGTCGATCTGCCGCGTACCTCCAATGCCATGGCCTCCGGCCACGGGCTGAAAGTCGATCGCAAGGATCTGAAACCCGGCGACCTGATTTTCTTCAAACTCAAGAGCCGCAGGGTCAATCATGTTGCCATCTACCTGGGCAACGACCGCTTCATCCACGCACCACGCCGTGGCAAGTCGGTTTCCATCGACACCCTGAAGAAGCCGTACTGGGATAACCACTACGTGGTTGCCAAGCGGGTTCTGCCAAAAGAGCCGAACACCATGCGGATTGTTCAGCGCTGAGTTGAGCTGAGTCAAAGCAAGATCAACAGATCGCAGCCGGTGGCATTCCCGCCGGCTGCGATTTTTTGCATTTACAGGCCTTCGGCCGAGCGCGCCCGCTCTCGCGCATGCTCACGACTGATCAACCCCCTGCCCAGCAACGACCTCAGGCTCATGTCCAGGGTCTGCATGCCCAGCGCGCCCCCCGTCTGGATCGCCGAATACATCTGCGCCACCTTGTCCTCGCGGATCAGGTTACGGATTGCCGGGGTACCCAGCATGATCTCGTGGGCCGCCACCCGGCCGCCTCCGACCTTCTTCACCAGCGCCTGGGACACCACCGCCTGCAGCGACTCCGAGAGCATCGAGCGGACCATGGCCTTCTCGTCACCGGGAAACACATCCACCACCCGGTCGACGGTTTTCGCCGCCGAACTGGTGTGCAACGTGCCGAACACCAGGTGCCCGGTCTCGGCCGCGGTGAGGGCCAGGCGAATGGTTTCCAGGTCCCGCATCTCCCCCACCAGGATCACGTCCGGGTCCTCGCGCAGGGCCGAACGCAGCGCAGCCGCGAAGCTGTGGCTATCGCGGTGCACTTCGCGCTGATTGATCAGGCATTTGCGCGGCTCGTGGACAAACTCGATCGGGTCTTCAATGGTCAGGATGTGCTGATGCCGGTGGCTGTTGAGGTGATCGATCATGGCCGCCAGAGTGGTCGACTTGCCGGAGCCCGTCGGCCCCGTGACCAGCACCAGGCCCCGTGGCATCTCGGCAATACGACGAAACACATCCCCCAGGCCCAGCGCGTCCAGGCTCGGCACCTTCGACGGGATGATGCGCAATACCGCGCCCGGCCCCCGGTGCTGATGGAAGACATTGACCCGAAAGCGCGCCACGCCCGGCGCCGAGTAGCAGAAGTCGAGTTCCAGCGCCTGCGCGAACGCGGCTTGCTGTGATTCGCTCATGAGCCCGTTGATCAGCGCCGTCACCTGCCGGGCGTCCTGTGGCGGCAGGTTGATCCGCCGCACATCACCATCGACCCGGATCATCGGTGGCAGGCCGGTGGACAAGTGCAAGTCGCAGGCGCCCTGTTTGACGCTGAAGGCCAGCAGCTCAGTGATATCCATAGCACCCCTCAATTCCAGTAGAATGCCGCGAACCTCAGACTGCCGGCGTCCCTTGAATGTCCACGATAGCAGACAACATCTCCCAGGTAGCGGCACGCATCCGCCGTGCTGAACAGGCCGCGCAACGTGTCGCAGACAGCGTCCAGACTGCTGGCCGTGAGCAAGACCAAACCCGCCGCCGCCGTGCGCGAAGCGTACGCTGCCGGGGTCCGCGACTTTGGCGAAAACTACCTGCAGGAAGCCTTGGGCAAGCAACGGGAATTGACCGACCTGCCCTTGTGTTGGCACTTCATCGGCCCCATTCAATCGAACAAGACGCGAGATATCGCGCAAAACTTCGCTTGGGTGCACTCCGTGGATCGCTTGAAAATCGCACAACGCCTGTCCGAACAACGCCCCGCCGAGCTGCCGCCCCTGAACATCTGCATCCAGGTCAACGTCAGCGGTGAAGCCAGCAAGTCCGGTTGCACCCCGGCCGACCTGCCGGCCCTGGCGGCGGCGATCAGCGCCCTGCCGCACCTGACCTTGCGCGGATTGATGGCGATTCCCGAGCCCACCGACGATCGCGCCGAGCAGGATGCCGCCTTTGCTGCCGTACGCGAGCTGAACAAAAGCCTGCAAGACAGCCTCAACCTGCCGCTCGACACACTGTCCATGGGCATGAGCCACGACCTCGAGTCGGCCATTGCCCAAGGCGCCACCTGGGTCCGGATCGGTACAGCCCTGTTTGGTGCGCGCGACTATCCGTAAAAACATGGCCAGCCAAGAACCCTGGCTGGCACTCCACTTTAAAAAGGACCTGACATGAGCAAGACGCGTATTGCCTTTATCGGTGCCGGAAACATGGCCGCCAGCCTGATCGGCGGCCTGCGGGCCAAGGGCCTGGATGCCGCACAGATTCGCGCCAGCGATCCAGGCGCCGAGACCCGTGCGCGGGTGGCCGCAGAGCACGGCATTGAAGTATTCGCCGACAACGCAGACGCCATCGCCGGCGCCGATGTGGTGGTGCTGGCAGTCAAGCCGCAGGCAATGAAAGCCGTCTGCGAGGCGCTGCGCCCGAGCCTGCAACCGCAGCAACTGGTGGTTTCGATTGCCGCTGGCATCACCTGCGCCAGCATGAACAACTGGCTCGGCGCCCAGCCGATCGTGCGCTGCATGCCCAACACGCCGGCCCTGCTGCGCCAGGGCGTGAGCGGCCTGTTCGCGACCGCCCAGGTCACGGCCGAGCAACGCCAGCAAGCACAAGACCTGTTGTCGGCCGTGGGCATCGCTCTGTGGCTGGATCAAGAGCAGCAACTGGATGCCGTCACCGCCGTGTCTGGCAGTGGCCCGGCGTATTTCTTCCTGCTGATCGAAGCCATGACCGCCGCGGGCGAGAAGCTCGGCCTGCCACGGGAAACCGCAGCCCAACTGACCTTGCAAACCGCACTCGGCGCCGCGCACATGGCGGTTGCCAGTGACGTCGACGCCGCTGAACTGCGCCGCCGCGTCACTTCACCTGCCGGCACCACCGAAGCGGCGATCAAGGCCTTCCAGGCCGGCGGTTTCGAAGCCCTGGTGGAACACGCACTGGGTGCCGCTGCACACCGTTCAGCCGAGATGGCTGAGCAACTGGGTCAATAAGGAGCCATACATGATTGGATTGAACACTGCAGCGGTGTACGTGCTGCAAACCCTCGGCAGCCTGTACCTGCTGATCGTACTGCTGCGCTTTGTGCTGCAACTGGTGCGGGCCAACTTCTACAACCCGCTGTGCCAGTTCGCCGTGAAGGCCACCCAACCCCTGCTCAAGCCACTGCGCCGGATCATTCCGAGCGTGTTCGGCCTCGACATGTCGTCGCTGGTCCTGGCAATCCTGGTGCAACTGGCGTTGATGGCCCTGACCCTGCTGCTGACTTACGGCACCACCGGCAACCCACTGCAGCTGCTGATCTGGTCGCTTATCGGGGTCACCGCGCTGTTCCTCAACATCTTCTTCTATGCCCTGATCATCAGTGTGATCCTTTCGTGGGTCGCGCCTGGCAGCCATAACCCGGGTGCCGAACTGGTCAATCAGATCTGCGAGCCGGCCCTGGCGCCATTCCGCAAGATCCTGCCTAACCTGGGCGGCCTGGACATTTCGCCAATCCTGGCGTTCATGGTGCTCAAGCTGATCGACATGCTGGTGATCAACAACCTTGCCGCCATGACCCAGATGCCGGAAATCCTGCGCCTGCTGATCTGATGAGCTATTACCGCTGGGACGGCGCGGACCTGATCCTCGAATGCCACCTGCAACCGGCGGCCCGCAGCGATGATTTCGCGGGCCTGCACGGTGATCGCCTGAAGATCCGCCTCACCGCCCCACCGGTCGAAGGCAAGGCCAACGCCTACCTGATGGCTTTCCTGGCCAAGGCCTTTGGCGTCTCCAAGAGCCAGGTGAGCCTGCTCAGCGGCGAGCTGAGCCGGCAGAAGCGGGTGCGGATCTGCTCACCACAGAAGCTCCCGGACTTGCCGGATCTGGTGCGACAGCCTGGGTGACCGCGTCATCGTTCATCGCGGGCAAGCCACGCTCCCACATGGGAATGCGCCCCTTGTGGGAGCGTGGCTTGCCCGCGATGGCCGCGCCCCGGTCTGACAGGAAAAATCATCCCCGCCCTTTGCTTGCCGCTGACCACAGCGGTCTTTAGACTTACGCCTCATTTCAACGAGAGCAGGGTCGATGCCAACTGCCTTTCCCGCCGATTCTGTTGGTCTGGTGACGCCCCAAGTGGCGCACTTCAACGAGCCCCTGGCCCTTGCCTGCGGCCGCTCCTTGTCAGCCTATGACCTGATCTACGAAACCTACGGCACGCTGAACGCCACGGCGAGCAACGCCGTGCTGATCTGCCATGCCTTGTCCGGGCACCATCACGCGGCCGGCTTCCACAGCCCCGACGACCGCAAACCCGGTTGGTGGGACAGCTGCATTGGCCCCGGCAAGCCGATCGACACCGACAAATTCTTCGTCGTCAGCCTGAACAACCTCGGCGGCTGCAACGGCTCCACCGGCCCCAGCAGCATTAACCCGGAGACCGGCAAACCATTCGGCGCCGAGTTCCCGGTGCTGACCGTCGAGGACTGGGTCCACAGCCAGGCCCGCCTGGCCGACCGTATCGGCATCGCGCAGTGGGCCGCCGTGATCGGTGGCAGCCTGGGCGGCATGCAGGCGATGCAATGGAGCATCACCTACCCTGACCGCATCCGCCACTGCCTGGCCATTGCCTCGGCCCCCAAGCTCTCGGCGCAGAACATCGCCTTCAACGAAGTCGCGCGCCAGGCCATCCTCACCGATCCGGAGTTCCATGGCGGTTCGTTCCAGGAAGCCGGGGTGATTCCCAAGCGCGGCCTGATGCTGGCGCGCATGGTCGGGCACATCACTTACCTGTCGGACGACTCGATGGGTGAGAAATTCGGCCGCGGCCTCAAGAGCGAAAAACTCAACTACGATTTCCACAGCGTCGAGTTCCAGGTCGAGAGCTACCTGCGTTATCAGGGTGAAGAGTTCTCCGGGCGGTTCGACGCCAACACCTACCTGCTGATGACCAAGGCACTGGACTACTTCGATCCGGCGGCGAACTTCGACGATAACCTGGCGAAAACCTTCGCCGGTGCCAAAGCCAAATTCTGTGTGATGTCCTTCACCACCGACTGGCGCTTCTCCCCGGCCCGCTCCCGCGAGCTGGTAGATGCCCTGATGGCCGCCAAGAAAGACGTTTGCTACCTGGAGATCGACGCTCCGCAAGGCCACGACGCCTTCCTGATTCCGATCCCGCGCTACCTGCAGGCGTTCAGCAATTACATGAAGCGAATTACGGTGTGAACAAGCCATGAGAGCTGATCTGGAAATCATCCAGGAATGGATCCCCGCCGGCAGCCGCGTGCTCGACCTGGGCTGCGGTGATGGCGAACTGCTGACCTGGCTGCGCGACAACAAGCAAGTCACCGGCTACGGCCTGGAAAACGACCCGGACAACATTGCCGAGTGCGTGGCCAAGGGCATCAACGTCATCGAGCAGGACCTGGACAAGGGCCTGGGCAACTTTGCCAGCAACAGCTTCGACATCGTGGTCATGACCCAGGCCCTGCAGGCCGTGCATTACCCCGACAAGATCCTCGACGAAATGCTGCGGGTCGGTCGCCAGTGCATCATCACCTTCCCCAACTTCGGGCACTGGCGCTGCCGCTGGTACCTGGCGAGCAAGGGCCGGATGCCGGTTTCCGAGTTTCTGCCGTACACCTGGTACAACACGCCGAACATTCACTTCTGCACTTTCGAGGACTTTGAAGCCTTGTGCCGTGAACGTGAAGCCAAGGTCATTGATCGGCTTGCCGTGGATCAACAGCATCGGCATGGGTGGGCCAGTAAGCTATGGCCTAATCTATTAGGTGAGATTGGCATTTACCGTGTCAGCAGTCCTGGCCTGCAGGATCACCAGGTAGCGGTCTAACCCGTTTTTCAAAGGAGTACGATCATGAGTCGTCTAGCTCTGCTTGCCTTAACCGCGTGCCTGAGCGTCAGCGCCATGGCGGCCGACGTCATCAAGGGCGAGCGCCAGGAAACCTTCGGCGATGTGACGGTGCACTACAACACCTTCAACTCGACCTTCATTCAGCCGGACATCGCCAAGGCCGCCGAACTGATCCGCAGCAAGAACCAGGGCGTGATCAACGTCTCGGTGATCAAGGCCGGCCAGCCCATGGTGGCCAGCGTCACCGGCACCGTGAAGGACCTGACCAGCAAGACCGTGCCACTGAACTTCAAGCAAGTCACCGAACAGGGGGCGATCTACTACCTCGCCCAGTACCCGGTGGACCAGCAGGAAGTCCGCACCTTTGAGATCAAGGTGCAGACCGGCGACAAGATCAACACCATCAATTTCAACCAAGAGCTTTTCCCCGGCGAATGATCACCTTCACCCAACTCGTACTGGCCAGCCATAACGCCGGCAAACTCAAGGAACTCCAGGCCATGCTCGGCGAATCGGTGCAACTGCGCTCGATTGGCGAGTTCAGCAGCGTGGAGCCGGAAGAAACCGGTCTGTCGTTCGTCGAAAACGCCATTCTCAAGGCCCGTAATGCCGCCCGTATCTCCGGCTTGCCGGCACTGGCCGACGACTCGGGGCTGGCAGTGGACTTTCTCGGGGGTGCGCCGGGCATTTACTCGGCGCGCTACGCCAACGGCCAGGGTGATGCGGCGAACAACGCCAAGCTGCTCGACGTGCTCAAGGACGTCCCGGCCGCCGAGCGCGGCGCCCAGTTCGTCTGTGTGCTGGCCCTGGTGCGCCACGCCGATGACCCGCTGCCGATTCTCTGCGAAGGGCTGTGGCACGGACGCATCCTGACCCAGGCCAGCGGCGAACACGGCTTTGGCTACGACCCGCTGTTCTGGGTACCGGAGCGTGACTGCTCAAGCGCCGAACTGAGCCCGGCCGACAAGAACCTCATCAGCCACCGCGCCCGCGCAATGGATCTGCTGCGCCAGCGTCTGGGCCTGAAATGACCCACGAACCCTGCGCGTTGCCGCTGATTGTCGGTGGCACCGCGCCATCGCCCCGGGCCGCCCTGCCTACGCTGCCGCCCCTGGCGCTGTACATCCACATTCCGTGGTGTGTGCGCAAATGCCCCTATTGCGACTTCAACTCGCACACCGCCAGCCCCGTGCTGCCGGAAGAAGAGTACGTCGACGCCCTGCTGGCGGACCTTGATCAGGACCTGCACGCGGTCTACGGCCGGGAGCTGAGTTCGATCTTTTTTGGCGGCGGCACCCCGAGCCTGTTCAGCGCCGCGGCCCTGGGCCGCTTGCTCAAGGGTGTGGAACAACGCATCCCGTTCGCCAGCGACATCGAAATCACCCTGGAAGCCAACCCGGGCACCTTCGAGCAGGAGAAGTTCGTCGCCTACCGGGCGCTGGGCATCAATCGCCTGTCGATCGGCATCCAGAGTTTCCAGCAGGAAAAACTCCAGGCCCTGGGCCGCATCCACAACGGCGACGAAGCCATTCGCGCCGCCGGCATGGCGCGCCAGGCCGGGTTCGACAACTTCAACCTGGACCTGATGCACGGCTTGCCCGATCAGTCCCTGGACGACGCCCTGGACGACCTGCGCCAGGCCATCGCCCTCAAGCCCACCCACCTGTCCTGGTATCAGCTGACACTGGAGCCCAATACGGTGTTCTGGAACCAGCCGCCGACGCTGCCGGAAGACGACACCCTGTGGGACATCCAGGAGGCCGGCCAGGCCCTGCTGGCCGAGCACGGCTACGCCCAGTACGAAGTCTCGGCGTACGCCCAGGCCGGCCGTGCGGCGCGGCACAACCTCAACTACTGGAGCTTCGGCGACTTCATCGGCATTGGCGCCGGCGCCCACGGCAAGCTGAGCCATCCGGACGGACGCATCGTGCGTACTTGGAAGACGCGCCTGCCCAAGGACTACCTCAACCCGGCCAAGAGCTTCAAGGCGGGCGAGAAAGCCCTGAGCAATGACGAGCTGCCGTTCGAGTTCCTGATGAATGCCTTGCGCCTGACCGAGGGTGTCGAGGCGCGCCTGTACCCCGAACGCACCGGGCTGAGCCTGGAAAGTCTTGCCGAAGGCCGGCGCGAAGCCGAACAAAGTGGTTTGTTGCAGGTCGAACCGTCACGCCTGGCAGCGACACTGCGTGGACAGCTGTTTCTCAATGACTTGCTGCAGAACTTTCTGAGCTGATTTTCAGAACTAAGGGAAAACGAATGGATTTGGTACTCGACCTGCTCGCCACTGTGTCTCGCTGGAGCCGCAGTAACCTGTCGGAAATTTCCCTGGCATTGGTGGGCTGTTTGCTGGTGCTGTTTGGCGCGGATTTCAAAGGCTGGGTCGAGCAGCGCCTGGGCAACATCGCCGGTGCATTGCGCGTGCCGATGATGGCCCTGCTGTGTGTGATCGGCAGCGGTGCGTCCCTGATCTACGCCACGCCCTGGATCGTCAAGGGCCTGAGCCAGTTCAACAACTACAGCCTGGCGCCGGTGTTGCTGGTGGTGCTGGTGCTGATTGGGGTCGTGGCTGATCGCCGCTAACCCTGCGCCCTATACAAATCCACTGTAGGAGCGAGCTTCCTCGCGATGGTCGCAAACGAAAACGCGGGGTATCTGAAGCCCCGCGTTGATGTGTAGTTTTTCGTCGGAACGCCGCCCGGAGCAGGCTCGCTCCTACAACAGCTTCTCGAACTTCAAGTCCCACACGCCATGCCCAAGACGTTCGCCGCGGCGTTCGAACTTGGTGATCGGGCGCTCGGCCGGGCGCGGCACGCACTTGCCGTCTTCGGCCAGGTTGCGGTAACCCGGCGCGACGTTCATCACTTCCAGCATGTATTCGGCGTACGGCTCCCAGTCGGTGGCCATGTGCAGCACACCACCGACCTTCAACTTGCTGCGTACCAGCTCAGCAAAGGATGCCTGGACGATCCGGCGCTTGTGGTGACGGCTCTTGTGCCAAGGGTCCGGAAAAAACAGCATCAGGCGATCCAGGCTGTTGTCCGCCACGCAGCGGTTGAGCACTTCGATCGCATCACAATCGTAGACCCGCAGGTTGGTCAGGCCCTGGGTGAGCACGCCATTGAGCAGCGCCCCCACACCTGGACGGTGCACTTCGACCCCGATGAAGTCCTGGTCCGGCGCAGCCGCGGCCATTTCCAGCAGCGAGTGGCCCATGCCGAAGCCGATTTCCAGCGAGCGCGGGGCCGAGCGGCCGAACACCTGGTCAAAGTCCACCGGCGCGTCGGCCAATGGCAGGACGAACAGCGGCGTGCCCTGCTCCAGGCCCTTTTGCTGGCCTTCGGTCATGCGCCCGGCGCGCATCACAAAACTCTTGATGCGGCGGTGTTGGCGCTCTTCGCCTTCTTCCGTCTGGATAGGCGTGTCGTTCGATTCAGTCATCAATGGCTCTTACTTGATCAGACCATCCAGCGGCGAGGAGGCGCTGGCATAGAGTTTTTTCGGCATACGGCCGGCGAGGTACGCCAGGCGACCTGCCACAATCGCGTGTTTCATGGCTTCAGCCATCATGATCGGTTGCTGGGCGTGGGCGATGGCCGAGTTCATCAGCACCGCCTCGCAGCCCAACTCCATGGCGATGGTGGCGTCTGACGCCGTGCCGACACCGGCATCCACCAGCACGGGCACCTTGGTTTCTTCGAGGATGATCTGCAGGTTGTACGGGTTGCAGATCCCCAGGCCCGAACCGATCAAGCCGGCCAGCGGCATGATCGCGATGCAGCCGATGTCCGCCAGTTGTCGGGCGATGATCGGGTCATCACTGGTGTAGACCATTACGTCGAAGCCTTCCTTGACCAGCGTTTCGGCGGCCTTGAGGGTTTCGATCACGTTGGGGAACAGGGTTTTCTGGTCGGCCAGTACTTCCAGCTTCACCAGGTTGTGCCCGCCGAGCAGCTCACGGGCCAGGCGACAGGTGCGCACGGCCTCGATCGCGTCGTAGCAACCGGCGGTGTTCGGCAGGAAGGTGTAGCGCTCTGGCGACAGCACATCGAGCAGGTTCGGCTCGCCCTCGTTCTGGCCCAGGTTGGTGCGGCGCACGGCGAAGGTGACGATCTCAGCACCCGAGGCTTCGATGGCCAGGCGGGTTTCTTCCATGTCACGGTACTTGCCGGTACCTACCAGCAAACGCGACTGGTAAGTACGACCGGCCAGGACGAAAGGCTTGTCGCTGCGAACGTTGCTCATCGGAAATCCTCTGGTGGGGTGAGGTTCTTGCACAATGCGGGTGGGCGCGGTTGTCGCGGTGGGCGACTAGCCGCCACCGATGGCGTGTACCACTTCCACCGAGTCGCCCTCGGTGAGGGTGGTGTCAGCGTGCTGGCTGCGCGGGACGATATCCAGGTTGAGCTCGACCGCCACCCGGCGACCGGTCAGGTCCAGTCGGGTCAGCAGGGCCGCAACGGTCTCACCGTCGGGCAGTTCAAAGGATTCGCCGTTCAACTGAATGCGCATGCCGGATGCCGCCATCATTTTTAGGGGCCAGCATTCTAGCCCGATCATGACCTAAAGGTCAGCTACAAGTGTCAGGCGGTTACCTGCAAGCGCCAGGCGGTAATGCCCAGTAGCAACCAGCCCGCGAGGAATGCCAGGCCGCCAAATGGGGTGACGATCCCCAGCTTGCTGATGCCCGTCAGCGTCAGCAGGTACAGGCTGCCGGAAAACAGCAGGATGCCCACGGCAAAACAGACGCCGGCCCAGGTCACCAGGCGACCGGGAATCTGTGTGGCCAGCAGCGCGATACCCAGCAGCGCCAGGGTATGCACCAGTTGGTAGGTGACGCCGGTATGAAAAATCGCCAGGTATTCGCTGCTCAAGCGGCCCTTGAGGCCATGGGCGGCAAATGCGCCCAGGGCGACGCCGGTAAAACCGAAAAAAGCGGCCAGCATCAAAAAGCCACGCAGCATGAGGAACTCCAGTCAGATTCATTGGGCAGGGTCTGTATAATGGCCCGCTCGACGGGTTCGGCCAAGCCATCTCTATGCTGCCAATATTTGTGCGCCGCTTCATGAAAGCCCTGCTCTGGTTTGCCGGCGGCAGCATCGTGCTGGTCCTGCTGTTGCGTTTTATCCCGCCACCGGGGACCGCACTGATGGTCGAGCGCAAGATCGAATCCTGGTTCGATGGCGAGCCCATCGACTTGCAGCGCGACTGGCAGTCCTGGGACAACATCAGCGACGACCTGAAAGTCGCGGTGATGGCCGGCGAAGACCAGAAATTCCCCGAACACTGGGGTTTTGACTTCGGCGCGATCCAGGCCGCGCTGGCCCACAACGAACGCGGCGGCTCGATCCGTGGCGCCAGTACGCTGAGCCAGCAAGTGGCGAAGAACCTGTTCCTCTGGTCCGGCCGCAGTTGGCTGCGCAAAGGCCTGGAAGCCTGGTTTACGGCACTGATCGAAGTGTTCTGGCCCAAGCAGCGGATTCTCGAGGTGTACCTCAACAGCGTGGAGTGGGATGCCGGCGTATTTGGCGCCGAGGCCGCGGCGCGCCATCACTTCGGCGTCAGCGCCCGCTCACTGAGCCGCCAGCAGGCCAGCCTGCTGGCGGCCGTGCTGCCGAATCCGCGGGTATATAGCGCCAGCCATCCGAGCGCCTACGTGGCCCGGCGTGCGGGTTGGATTCGCCAGCAGATGAGCCAGTTGGGCGGCGACAGCTACCTGATCGGTCTCAACGATTCGCGTCGGGCGCCTTGGGCGCAATAGCCGAACACATTCTTCCAGACACAGCCCCCCCACAAGGGCCAAGGTGAATCTGGAAAATGGGCACAAACAAAAAACCCCCGATCGATGATCGGGGGTTTTTGCATTGCGCCGCAGGTTAAGCGGCGATCGACAACTTGAGCTTGTTCATCGCGCTCTTCTCAAGCTGACGGATCCGCTCGGCCGACACGTTGTACTTCTGCGCCAGGTCGTGCAGCGTGGCTTTTTCTTCTGCCAGCCAACGCTGGTAGAGGATGTCACGGCTGCGGTCGTCCAGCACATCCAGCGCCTCGTGCAGGTTGCTGGTGGAGTTGTCGCTCCAGTCTGCATCCTCCAGTTGACGGGCCGGGTCGTACCGGTGGTCTTCCAGGTAGTTGGCTGGCGACTGGAAAGCGCTGTCGTCGTCCGCTTCGGCGGCCGGGTCGAAGGCCATGTCATGGCCGGTCAGGCGGCTTTCCATCTCGCGCACTTCCCGCGGCTCTACGCCGAGGCTTTCAGCCACGCGATGGACTTCTTCGTTGTTCAGCCACGCCAGGCGTTTTTTCTGGCTGCGCAGGTTGAAGAACAGCTTGCGCTGGGCCTTGGTGGTCGCCACTTTGACGATGCGCCAGTTGCGCAGGATGAATTCGTGGATTTCCGCCTTGATCCAGTGCACGGCAAAGGACACCAGGCGCACACCCATTTCCGGGTTGAAGCGCTTGACCGCTTTCATCAGGCCAACGTTGCCTTCCTGGATCAGGTCAGCCTGGGCCAGGCCGTAGCCGCTATAGCTACGGGCGATATGTACGACAAAACGCAGGTGGGCGAGCACCATCTGCCGAGCCGCCCCCAAATCCTGCTCATAGTAGAGACTCTCGGCCAGTTCACGCTCCTGCTCCGGCGTCAGCAATGGAATGCTGTTGACCGTGTGCACATAGGCCTCCAGGTTTGCGCCTGGGACTAGAGCATAAGCAGGTTGCAAAGAAGTGGTCATACGAAAAAACCTCCGACTCACATAACTCGTGCAGTTCAGCACTGCGAAAATTGACCGGGAACCGAAGGAAAAGTTCCCCTACACGCTGAAAGGATATACAAGCAAAAAGACACTATTTCGGTGCAAGCTCTCTCAAATGGCGCGCTACCGCAATCCACGCACCGATATAACCCAACAACACTGCACCAAGCAAGAGCGACAGACCATCGGCTACTGGCACACCCGCCAGGGCAAAATTACTGCCATACAAGCCGGCCAGCCCGGTGACCGCATCATTCAGCCAGTTCAGGCCAAATGCTAGGACACCCCAGGAAAGAACCCCAGCGCCAAAGCCATAAAGCGCACCCATATAGAGAAAAGGCCTACGCACATAGCTATCAGTGCCGCCGACCAGTTTAATCACTTCTATCTCGGTGCGGCGGTTTTCAATATGAAGACGAATGGTATTGCCTATCACCAAAAGTAATGCAGAAACCAGCAACACCGTCAGGCCGAAGACAAACCGCTCGCCCAGCTTGAGAATCGCCGCCAGGCGCTCGACCCACACCAGGTCAAGTTGCGCCTGCTGCACCTTCGGCAACTCGGCCAGGCGCTGACGCAAGCCTTCCAGGGCCGCTTTGTCGACCTCCTTGGGGGTCACCAGCACCACGCCCGGCAGCGGGTTCTCCGGCAACTCCTTGAGTGCTTCGCCCAGGCCGGACTGCTGCTGGAACTCCTGCAGCGCCTGCTCTGGACTGATGTACTCGGCCTCGGCCACGCCCGGCATGGCCTTGATCTGCTCACGCAGTTGCTCGCCTTCGCTGGCGCTGGCATCCAATTGCAGGTACAGGGAAATCTGCGCCGCACGCTGCCAGGAGCCGCCGAGGCGCTCGACGTTACTCAGCAAAAGTGACAGCCCCATCGGCAAGCTCAGGGCGACGGCCATTACCAGGCAGGTAAAGAAGCTGCCGATCGGCTGCTTGCCCAGGCGGCGCAGGCTGTCGAGCAGGCTGGCGCGATGGCTTTCGATCCAGGCACGCAACAGGGTGCGGAAGTCCGGGCCATCGTCTTCGTCGTGTTTTTTCTTCTGCGGTTGCGGGTCGGCGGCCTTGGGGGCCACGCGCTCGGAAACCTTCGGACTGCGCGTCGCACTCATACCCCGGCCTCCCCGTCGCCGATCAATCGGCCACGTTGCAGGGTCAGCATGCGGTGACGCATGCGGGCGATCAGCGCCAGGTCGTGACTGGCGATCAACACGCTGGTGCCCAGGCGGTTGATGTCTTCGAACACGCCCATGATTTCAGCCGCCAGGCGCGGGTCGAGGTTACCGGTCGGTTCGTCCGCCAGCAGCAAGGCCGGGCGATGGACGATGGCACGGGCAATGCCGACGCGCTGTTGCTGGCCGGTGGACAGATCGCCCGGGTACAGGTCGGTCTTGTCCGAGAGCGCCACGCGCTCCAGGGCCGAATCCACGCGCTTGACGATCTCGGCCTTGGACAGGCCAAGAATCTGCAGCGGCAGCGCGACGTTGTTGAACACCGTGCGATCGAACAGCAACTGGTGGTTCTGGAACACCACGCCGATCTGCCGGCGCAGGAAGGGAATCTGCGCGTTGCTGATGGTGGCCAGGTCCTGGCCGGCCAGCAGCAACTTGCCAGTGGTGGGACGTTCCATCGCCAGCAACAAGCGCAGCAGGGTACTTTTACCGGCACCCGAGTGCCCGGTGACAAACAAGAACTCGCCCCGACGGACTCGAAAGCTCAGCTCATGCAAGCCGACGTGACCGTTCGGATAGCGCTTACCGACCTGTTCGAAACGAATCATGAACGCTCCCGCTCGGCAAACAGTGCCTGGACAAAGGGTTCTGCTTCAAAGGTACGCAAGTCATCGATGCCTTCACCGACACCGATGTAGCGAATCGGCAAACCAAACTGCTTGGCCAGGGCGAAGATCACCCCACCTTTGGCCGTCCCATCGAGCTTGGTCAGGGCCAGGCCGGTCAGGGCGACCGTCTGGTTGAATTGCTTGGCCTGGTTGATGGCGTTCTGCCCGGTGCCCGCGTCGAGTACCAGCAGCACCTCGTGCGGGGCGTCGGCGTCGAGCTTGCCGATGACCCGGCGAACCTTCTTCAACTCTTCCATCAGGTTGTCTTTGGTATGCAGGCGACCGGCGGTATCGGCAATCAACACATCGATGTTGCGCGCCTTGGCCGCCTGCACCGCGTCGAAGATCACCGACGCCGAGTCGGCACCGGTGTGCTGGGCGATCACCGCAATGTTGTTGCGCTCGCCCCAGACCTGCAACTGCTCGACCGCCGCCGCGCGGAAGGTGTCACCCGCCGCCAGCATGACTTTCTTGCCTTCCAGCTGCAGCTTTTTGGCCAGCTTGCCGATGGTGGTGGTCTTGCCGGCGCCGTTGACGCCCACCACCAGGATCACGAATGGTTTGTTCTGCGAGGTGATTTTCAGCGGCTGCTCAACGGGCTTGAGCATCGCCGCCAGTTCCACCTGCAGGGATTTGTACAGGGCATCGGCGTCGGCCAGCTCCTTGCGCGCCACCTTCTGGGTCAGGCGCTGGATGATCACCGACGTGGCCTCGACACCCACATCGGCGGTCAGCAGACGGGTTTCGATGTCTTCGAGCAACTCGTCATCGATGATCTTCTTGCCCAGGAACAGGCTGGCCATGCCCTCGCCAATGCTGGCACTGGTTTTCGACAGGCCTTGCTTGAGGCGGGCGAAAAAGCCGGTCTTGGTTTCTTCGCTGCGCGCCGGCTCAGCGGCCACCGGCTCTGGCACAACGGGGGCAATGGGCGCAACCGGCGCGGGCGTGACCACCGCGGGAGCGACCACCGGTGCCGGCTGTGGCGCGACGAACGCGGCAATGACCGGCTGCGGCAGATCCGGCTCCTCAACCACCAACGGCTCGACCAACGGCTTGGCGTCGACCACCAGCAGCTCAACGGCTTGCTGGACCACGGTAGGGGCGGGAATCGGCGGGGTAATGTGCGGCGCCTGCTCGTCTGCAACCAAGGCCACCGGCTCTTCAGGAACCGGCAGGGTCAGCCACGGCGTGCGCACCGGCTCTGGAACGGGCTCTGGCGCAGGCGCGGGCTCGACCACCGGCTGCAACACCGGCTCGGCCAACGGCAATATGACAGGGGCTACGGTTTCGACCACCGGCGCGGCTTCTATTACCGGCTCTGGCGCCACCTCAGGCAGTGGCTGTGGCTGTTCGACGACGGGTTCCTGCGGTTTTTTGCGCAGCCACCCGAACAGGCTTTTTTTCTCGCCAGCCGCAGCTGGGTTCTTCTTGTCGTCGTTGGAACCAAACATGGAGGACGGCTATCTCACGGTAGCGACGCGCCAATGGCGCCTCGGCAATTGAATATTCGATGCAGAACAGACTGTGTTTCACTCAGCTTGTTCACGCGCAACATTTTGTCGAGGTGCTCAACAGCACCTCAAAGCTCGACTAATACCAAGGACTAAAACGGTATCTTCGGCGAAAACGCAGAGTTTAGCTGACAAACCCAAAGCTTCTTGCGCAAACCCATACAACCTACTGACCGATCAATGGCCTCATAGGCGTGGCCGCCAGTAAAACGGATCAGTATCCTAGCACCTCCTCGCCCGCCGACGCTAAGACCAAGCGGGCAGCCCAACAGGTTAAAAAACGAATGAATGCTCTAGCCCGCCGCGCTGCTGGCCTGCTGCTCAGCACAGTTTGTCTGCCCCTCGCAGCCCTGGCTGCCGCCCCTCAACCGACCCACGAATTCACCCTCGACAATGGCCTGAAGGTCATCGTGCGTGAAGACCACCGAGCGCCCGTGGTGGTTTCCCAGGTCTGGTACAAGGTGGGCTCCAGCTACGAAACCCCGGGCCAGACCGGCTTGTCCCACGCCCTGGAGCACATGATGTTCAAGGGCAGCGAGAAAGTCGGCCCTGGCGAGGCGTCGTTGATCCTGCGCGACCTGGGCGCCGAAGAGAACGCCTTCACCAGCGATGACTTCACCGCCTACTACCAGGTGCTGGCCCGTGATCGCCTGGCCGTGGCCTTCGAGCTTGAAGCCGACCGCATGGCCACCCTGCGCCTGCCGGCCGACGAGTTCAGCCGCGAGATCGAAGTGATCAAGGAAGAGCGCCGCCTGCGCACCGACGACAAGCCGATGTCCAAGGCCTACGAGCGTTTCAAGGCCATGGCCTACCCGGCCAGCGGCTACCACACGCCGACCATCGGCTGGATGGCTGACCTGGACCGCATGAAGGTCGAGGATCTGCGCCACTGGTACGAGTCCTGGTACGCGCCGAACAACGCAACCCTGGTGGTGGTCGGCGACGTGACCCCGGACGAAGTCAAGACCCTGGCCCAACGCTACTTCGGCCCAATCGCCAAGCGCGCCGTGCCACCGGCGAAGATTCCCCTGGAGCTGTCCGAGCCCGGCGAACGGCAGATCACCCTGCACGTGCAGACCCAACTGCCGGCCCTGATGCTGGCCTTCAACGTTCCCAGCATTGCCACCACCCAGGACAAACGCTCGGTCAACGCCTTGCGCCTGATCTCCGCGCTGCTCGATGGCGGCTACAGCGGGCGCATCCCGACGCAGTTGGAGCGCGGTGAAGAACTGGTCTCCGGCGGGTCGTCGAGTTACGACGCCTACACCCGTGGCGACAGCCTGTTCACCCTGTCGGCAACCCCCAACACCCAGAAGCACAAAACCATGGCCCAGGCGCAGGCCGGCCTGTGGAAACTGCTTGAGCAACTGAAGACCACCGCGCCATCCGCTGAAGAACTGGAGCGTGTACGGGCCCAGGTGATTGCCGGCCTGGTCTACGAGCGCGACTCGATCACCAGCCAGGCCACCGCCATCGGCCAGCTGGAAACCGTCGGCCTGTCCTGGAAACTGATGGACACCGAACTGGCCGAACTGGAAAGCGTGACCCCGCAAGACATCCAGAACGCCGCCCGTACCTATTTCACCCGCGAACGTCTGAGCGTTGCGCATGTACTGCCACTGCCCCAGGAGAACGCGCATGAGTGAGATCAACAAGTCACGGGTGGCCCTGGTCGCCCTGGCCGTCGTCGCGCTCGCCGCTGCGGCCGTGTTCTATGTCATCCGCCCCGGCGAGATCAACGCCAGCGAAGCCCTGGACAAGGCCAAGTCGAGCCAGAAGCTGCAATCGCTGGCCGAGCTCGACGGCAAGGCGCCGAGCCGGCGCACCCTGGACGTGCAGACCTGGAACACCGCCGAAGGGGCCAAGGTGCTGTTCGTCGCCGCGCCTGAGTTGCCGATGTTCGACCTGCGCCTGATTTTCGCCGCTGGCAGCAGCCAGGACGGCAACACACCGGGCCTGGCGATGCTGACCAACGCCATGCTCAACGAAGGTGTGGCCGGCCAGGACGTCAGCCAGATCGCCCAGGGCTTCGAAGGCCTGGGTGCCGACTTCGGCAATGGCGCCTACAAGGACATGGCCATTGCCTCGCTGCGCAGCCTGAGCGCCGTGGACAAACGCGAGCCGGCCCTCAAGCTGTTCGCCGAAGTGGTGGGCAAACCGACCTTCCCGGCCGACTCCCTGGCCCGGATCAAGAACCAGATGCTCGCCGGCTTCGAATACCAGAAGCAGAACTCGGCCAAGGTCGCCAGCCTGGAGCTGATGCGCCGCCTGTATGGCCAGCACCCCTATGCCCACGCCAGCGACGGTAACGCGCTGAGCATCCCGGACATCACCCAGGCGCAACTCAAGGCCTTCCACGCCAAGGCCTACGCGGCCGGCAACGTGGTGATCGCCCTGGTAGGCGACCTGTCGCGCAGTGAGGCCGAGGCGATTGCCGCCCAGGTGTCCGCTGCCCTGCCCAAGGGCCCGGCGCTGGCGAAAATCCCCCAGCCTGAAGAACCCAAGCCCGGCATCAGCCGCGTCGAGTTCCCGGCCAAGCAGACCAACCTGATGCTCGCGCAATTGGGCATCGACCGTGACGATCCGGATTACGCCGCCGTCTCCATGGGCAACCAGATTCTCGGTGGCGGCGGTTTCGGCACCCGGCTGATGAGCGAAGTGCGGGAGAAACGTGGCCTGACCTACGGCGTGTACTCGGGCTTTTCACCGATGCAGGCCCGCGGCCCCTTCATGATCAACCTGCAAACCCGCGCCGAAATGAGCGAAGGCACGCTCAAGCTGGTGCAGGACGTCATGGCCGACTACCTTAAAACCGGGCCGACCCAGAAAGAACTCGACGACGCCAAGCGCGAACTGGCGGGCAGCTTCCCGCTGTCGACAGCCAGCAATGCCGACATCGTCGGGCAACTGGGCGCCATGGGTTTCTACAACCTGCCGCTGAGCTACCTCGAAGACTTCATGCAGCAGTCGCAGAACCTGACCGTCGAGCAAGTGACCACGGCCATGAACAAACACTTGAGCATGGATAAAATGGTGATCGTCACCGTCGGTCCTACCGTGCCGCAAAAGCCGTTACCGGCCCCTACTGACAAACCTTCCGAGCAGCCGCTCGGGGTTCCGGAGCATTAATGGCCACTCGCCCTAAAAAACCCGTGCACAACGTCCACAACGGTGTGAACCAGCTACGCATTATCGGTGGCGAATGGCGCAGCCGCCGCCTGAGCTTCCCCGACGCCCCGGGCTTGCGCCCGACGCCGGACCGCGTGCGTGAAACCCTGTTCAACTGGCTCGCGCCCTATGTCGCCGGGGCCAAGGTGCTCGATCCGTTCGCCGGCAGCGGCGCGCTGTTCCTCGAAGCGCTGTCCCGTGGCGCCGCCATGGGCCAGGCGCTGGATGCCAGCAGCCTGGCGGTGTCGAGCCTGAAAGAACACCTGGGCACCCTGCGCTGCACCGTCGGCCAGGTGCAGACCGCCGACGCCCTGCGCTACCTGGAAACCCAGCCAGCCAGCGCCTACGACCTGGTCTTCCTTGACCCGCCGTTCAACCAGAACCTGCTGCCGGCGGTGTGCTCGCTGCTGGAAGAACGCCAGTGGCTGGCCGACGACGCCTGGATCTACACCGAAAGCGAAAACGCACCGTCGACCCTCGGCCTGCCGGGTGCCTGGCGCCTGCACCGGGAGCAGAAATCCGGACGGGTGTACTACGCGTTGTGGCATCGCCTGGTCGAACAAGCCGCTTGAAGCCCTGCCTGGGCAGTCTCCCTGACTGCCCAGGCGCCGGCCGCACTCCAGATACATAGTTAATACCCGCCCCCTCTGTGCATCACCGACATTGATTGAGCGTTTTTCACGTCAATCAACGAGGATGCACAACCAATGAACATCTACTGCAGCGCCCTGCTGCTACTGAGTGGGCTGATGCCCATGATGGCGCTCACGGCCAGCGCGTCGACCACCCACGAGTTCAGCCTGGAAAACGGCTTGAAGGTCGTGGTGCGCGAAGACCACCGCGCCCCCGTGACCACCTCCCAACTGTGGTTCAAGGTCGGTTCCAGCCAGGAGCCTCCAGGCCAGTCCGGGCTGTCCCACGCGCTTGAACACATGCTCTACCAGGGCAGCAGCAAAACCTGCGCCGGTGAAACCTCGGCCATCCTGGAACGACTCGGGGCCGCGGAAAACGCCTTCACCAGCAACGACTACACCACCTACCACCAAACCCTGGCACCCGATCACCTGGGCGTGTCGTTTGAACTGATGGCCGACCTGATGACCACCGCGCACCTGCGCACCGACGCGTTTGCCACTGAAATCGAAGTGATCAAGCAAGAGCGCCGCGAACGCACCGATGACGTGCCCCACGGCCTGGCCATGGAGCGGCTGCAGGCCATCGCCTTCCCCTCCAGCGCCCAGGCCACGCCGACCATCGGCTGGATGCACGACCTGCAACGGATGAGCGCGCCCCAGCTGCGTGAGTGGTACCAACGCTGGTACGCCCCCAACAACGCGACCCTGGTCATCGCCGGTGATGTCCGCCTTGACCAGATAAAACCCGTGGTCGAACGCTACTTCGGCGGCATTCCCCGCAAGACCCTGCCCGAGGTGTACGCCCCCCTGGAACTGGCCGAGCCGGGCGAGCGGACCATCACCCTGCACCAAGCCATTCATGCGCCGCAGTTGCTCATGAGCTTCAACCTGCCCAGCCTGACCACTGCGCCCGACCGGCGTACGGTGCAGGCCCTGCGGTTGCTCGACATACTGCTGGCCGGGTCCAACAGCGCTCGCCTGAAAAAGCACCTGCAATTCAATGAAGAACTGTTCTCCCAGATCTCCTCCGGGTACAACCCGTTCAACCGTGGCGACAGCCTGCTGTTACTCAGCGCTCAACTCAACACCCATCAGCAGATCACTCTGGACCAGGCTCAGGCGCGTATTTGGCAGGTGATTGAACACCTGAAAACCACCCCCCTGGACCCGGAAGAACTGGAGCGCGCGCGCACCGTGCTGATTGCCAACCAGGTGTATGAGCAGGACTCCATCGAATCGCAGGCCGTGCGCATGGGCACGCTGGAAAGCATTGGCCTGTCATGGCGCCTCATGGATGAAGACATCGAGGCACTGAACCAGGTGAGCGCCAAGGATATCCAGCAGGCGGCCGCGACCTACTTGACTCGACAACGCCTGAGCGTGGCGTATCTGCTGCCGGAGAAAAACCATGGGTAAGTGCAGATTCTCACGTTATGCGCAGCCGTTCCTCAGCCTGGCAGTTTTCTGCTGCCTGTCGGCTCAGGCCCAGACTCCGACCCCGCCGGTGGCAAAACTGCAATCACTGGCCGAATTGAAGGCGCCATCCTCCGCCCCCCGGGCGCTGAAGATCCAGGCCTGGAAAACCCTGGCAGGCACCAAGGTGCTGTTTATCCAGACGTCGGAGCTGCCGATGTTCGACGTGCTCGTCAGCTTTGCCGCAGGCAGTGCAAGGGATCCGCAACACCCGGCCCTGGCCGCTACCACGTTCAGCCTGTTGAACGAAGGCATCCAGGGCATGGGTCTGGCGCAGATCAATGAAACCTTCGACAGTCTTGGGGCCCGCTTGGACATGGGCATCAGCCAGGACCGCACCTCGTTCTCGATGCGCAGCCTCAGCGCACCGCAAAAGCGTGAACCGGCCCTGCAATTGTTCGCACAAATACTCGGCCAGCCGCTGCTGGCCGATGACGCCCTACAACGGGTCAAGAACGAGCTGCAGGAACGCCTTGCGTACCAGCAGCAAGACCCCGCGACCCAAGTTTTCCAGGGCATGAGGGAATTACTCTTCAACGGGCACCCCTATGCCCAGGCGACCTACGGAACGACACAGGACCTGGCAACCCTGACGCGCGAACAGGTCCAGGCCTTTCATAAGGCCCACTACCACGCCGACAACGCCCAGATCACGCTGGTCGGGGACCTGACCCTGGAGCAAGCGCAGGGTCTGAGCCTGCAGATCAGCAACAGCCTGCCGCCAAAACCCACCACGCTGACCGTGCCGGACGCCCCGGTCACGCCATCCACCGCCGCCTCGCGGCATATTGAACACGCCCTGAGCCAGACCCACCTGGTGCTGACGCAACCCGGCGTCAGCCGTCAGCACCCCGACTATGCTGCACTCAGGGTGGCCAACCTGATCTTCGCCGGTGGCAGCTTTGGATCGCGGCTGATGAAAGAACTGCGCGGGAAACGCGGTCTGACTTACAGCGTGTCCATGGACACTGCCGACAAGCAATGGGCCAATCCCACCGTTATCTATTTGCAAACCCAACCGCAATTCAGTGAAGGCACGCTGACCCTGATCAAACGCCTGTTCCGCGACTACCTGCACACCGGACCGACCCCGCAGGAACTGGACGACGCCAAGCGCCTGATCCTGGGCAGTACCGCACTGGCCAGTGCCAGCAATGCGCAGATCCTCTCCGGACTGTCTGAGATCAGCCGCCATGAGTTGCCCTTCGACCTGGATTTTTCCGCGCATCAGGCCCAATCGTTGACGGTCGAACAGATCAAGGCAGCACTCAAGCGGCACTACAACGCTGAGCGCTGGAGCGTGGTCACGCTGGGGCCGACCACGACTCAGCAAGCCTTGCCGGAACCCGTCGATCGACCCGGCCTGGGCATGTGTCGCGCTGAGGAGCAGATTGTGGCAAGTTAGTTTTCCAGTTGTACCGGCAGAACGGGCCCCTCGTTCTGCCACCTTGTCCATCCGCAGCAACGAGATCGTCGTGCCCCAACCCTCACCCGCACCGGCAAAACCCTTCACCCCGGCATTCGGCCTCGGCAACCCGCACCTGCAAACCCTGTGGGGGCCGCTGTGGCGCAAGACCACCCACCTGGAGCGGCCGCGCGAACGCCTATGGCTCGACGACGGCGACTTCCTCGATCTCGACTGGCACGGCCCACACAGCGTCGACGCGCCCCTGGTGCTGGTGCTGCACGGGCTGACCGGTTCCTCCAATTCGCCCTATGTCGCCGGCCTGCAACGCGCCCTCGCCGCGCAAGGCTGGGCCAGCGTCGCGCTGAACTGGCGCGGATGCTCGGGTGAACCGAATCTGCTGCCACGCAGTTACCACTCCGGTGCCAGCGAGGACCTCGCGGCGGCGATCAACCACCTGCGGGCAACGCGGCCACTGGCCCCGCTGTATGCGGTCGGCTACTCCCTGGGGGGCAACGTGCTGCTCAAGCACCTGGGGGAAACCGGCAGCGCCAGCCCGTTGCTGGGCGCGGTGGCGGTCTCGGTGCCCTTTCGCCTGGACCAGTGCGCGGACCGTATCGGGCAGGGTTTCTCCAAGGTCTACCAGGCGCACTTCATGCGCGAAATGCTGGCCTACATCAAGAACAAGCAGCGCCAGTTTCTCCAGGACGGGCGCCATGAAGGCCTCGCGACCCTCGCCAGCCTCGGCTCGCTGGACAAGATGCGCACCTTCTGGGACTTCGACGGTCGGGTCACCGCACCGCTGCACGGCTACGCCGATGCCCAGGACTACTACCGTCGCGCCTCCAGTCGCTACTTCCTCGGCGAGATCCGCACCCCGACCCTGATCATCCAGGCCGCCGACGACCCCTTCGTCTACCCCCACAGCCTGCCGGAAGCCAGTGAACTGTCGGCGTGCACCCGCTTCGAGCTACAGGCCAAGGGCGGGCACGTCGGTTTTGTCGACGGCAGCCTGCGCACTCCGGGTTATTACCTGGAGCGGCGCATCCCCCAGTGGCTCAGCCAGGCAAGTCGCGGGTAAGGCCATGGACAGCCACTCGGGCGAGTCGATCCGTTTTTGGCAAACCGACCCTTTGGCCGGGGTCGAACTGCTGTCGGCGCGCTACATCGAGCAACGCTTCGTACCCCATGTGCACGACGGTTTTGTGATCGGCATGATCATGGCGGGCGCCCAGCGCTACCGTTATCGCGGTGCCGAACACCTGGCCGGCAGCGGCACCCTGGTGGTCATCAACCCGGACGAACTGCACACCGGCCACAAGGGCACCGAGGATGGCTGGCTGTACCGCGCGTTCTACCCGGACAACGGGCAAATCCTCGGGCTGCTGGCCGAACTCGAATTACCCACCCACACCTTGCCGGCCTTCGGCGCCACGCTGTATCGCGACCCGGACCTGGTCAGCGGGTTCTGCCAGTTGCACCGCTTGCTGGAAAGCCCGGCCAGCGCCCTGCAACAGCAGACCTTGTGGCGGGAAATGATGCTTTCGCTGCTGCAGCGCCATGCCGCCGTGGCCATGCCTGGGCAGCCGGGCCGGGAGCACCGGGCCATTGCCCGGGCCAAGGAGTTGCTGCATGCGCAACTGGCGGCACCGCCGTCACTGGAAGCGCTCGCGGCGGCGGTCAACCTGTCACCCTTCCACTTCGCCCGAGTGTTCCGCCACGCCACCGGCATGCCGCCGCACACCTGGCTGATGCAACAGCGCATCGCCCAGGCCCGGGCGCTACTGCGCGAAGGCTGCCTGCCGCTGGCGGTCGCCACACAACTGGGGTTTGCCGACCAGAGCCATTTGACCCGACAATTCAAGAAGGTCTACGGCGTCGGCCCTGGCGCCTACCGCTCTGCCAGAATGGCCCCGTAGAAACCGAGGAAAATCTGCAAGATCGTTCAAGACAACTCTTTGTCAGGCCGCGCAAGATGCCGGCACAAGGAGAGTCTCCATGACCCGTCAGCAACTTTTTTCCCGTGGCATCCGCGACAGTTTCGCCATGGCGGTGGGCATCCTGCCGTTCGGCCTGATCTTCGGCACCCTGGCCGGCGCGGCAGGCCTGACCCTGTGGCAGGCGGTCGGTATGTCACTGCTGGTGTATGCCGGCTCTGCGCAACTGATCGCCCTCAGTCTGTTGGGCACCGGCGCCAGCGTGCTGGTGATCCTGTTGACCACCTTCATCGTCAACCTGCGTCACGTGCTCTACAGCGCCACCCTGCAACCCTATGTCGGCCGCCTGCCGCAGCACTGGCGCCTACTCCTGGCCTTCTGGCTGACCGACGAAACCTTTGCCGTGGTCCAGCGGTTCTACCTGCTGCACGGCGACAAGCCCCTGGCGCAGTGGTACTGGCTGGGCGTCGCCAGCTCGCTGTATGCCTGCTGGGTGGGCAGTTCGCTGGCCGGCGTGCTGTTTGGCCAGGCAGTGCCGGACCTGGCGAGCTGGGGCCTGGAGTTCGCGATGCTGGCGACCTTTATCGGGATTGTCGTGCCGCTGTTGCGCAACCGGCCGCAAATTGCCGCGGCCCTGGCCGCCGGCGCCGTGGCCCTGGCCACCCTGCACTGGCCCTACAAACTGGGCCTGATGGCCGCGGCTTTCAGCGGGATCGCCGTGGGCGTGCTGCTGGAGCGCCGCCAAACGCAGCAACACCCCGCCAGGGAGTTGCACTCATGAGTGACGGCTGGCTGATTCTGGGAATGATGGCGATCACCTTTGCGCTGCGCTACAGCCTGTTCGCCTGGCCCAACCTGAAGTTCCCGCCACTGGTGCGCCAGGGCCTGCACTACGTGCCGACGGCGGTCCTGACAGCCATCGTGGTGCCAGGCATGCTGTTACCCGATGGCCAGCACTGGGCGCTGACCCTGGACAATGCCTACCTGTTGGCGGGGTTGGCAGCCATTGCCATCGCAGCCACCACCCGCCACCTGCTGGCGACCATCGGTGGCGGCATGCTCGTGTTCTTTGGCTTGCGCTGGCTGCTGGGGCAGTTACCGCTCTAAGGCTTAATCGCCGGTGGCAATCGCGCGCTGCGGATCGGTGATCCATTCGCTCCACGAGCCGGCGTACAGTGCCCCCAACGGGTAGCCGGCGAGGCACAGGGCAAACAGGTTGTGGCAAGCCGTCACGCCCGAGCCGCAGTACGCCACCAGTTCGCTCGGCGAGCGCTGCGCCAATTTCTCGGCAAACCGCTGCTGGAGTTGCGCAGCCGGTAGAAAGCACCCGTCCGGCCCCAGGTTATCGGTGAAGGCCGCACATGACGCGCCCGGGATGTGCCCGGCCACCGGATCGATCGGCTCGACCTCGCCGCGAAAACGCGGCAGCCCCCGGGCATCGAGCAGGGTCAGCTCCGGCCGGGCGAGGCGTTGCTGCAGTTGGTCGGCGCTCAAGACCATCGCCGCGTCCGGGGCACCGCTGAACGTGCCGCGGTGATTGCCCGGCGCATCCAGGCTCAGCGGCAGGCCGGCGGCGTGCCAGGCCTTGAGGCCACCGTCGAGAATAAACACGCCATCACGCTTGCCCAGCCACGCCAGCAACCACCAGGCCCGGGCCGCATACGCACCGGGACCGTCGTCATACAGCACCACCTGGCTGTCGTTATCGATGCCCCAGGCTTGCAGGCGCTCGATCAGGGCCTGGGGGTCCGGCAGCGGGTGACGGCCAGTGACCCCCTTGATCACCGGCCCGCTGAGGTCACGCTCCAGATCGGCAAACGAGGCGCCGGCGATATGCCCGTCGGCATAGCTGCGCTGGCCATAATCCGGGTCTTCGAGGGCAAAACGACAATCCAGGATCACCAGAGCGGCCTGATCCTTTTTCTGGTCCAGGGCAAGGGGGCTGATCAGTTGCGCGATGGGCATAGCGGGCTCCTGTGAGGTAAGTCTTGGCGCGATCCTACTGCACTTCTTCGAGGGCCTGGCCCAGCGGCACGTAAAACTCCTCGAACAGGGCGTCGATTTCCTCGCGCGATTGTTCGGTGACAAACCCGGCTTCCAGTACCAGCACCTGGTACACGCCGCGTTTAATGGCCTGTTCACTGAGGTGGCTGGAGTTTTCCCGGGTGGTGCACAGAAAACGCACCCAGGACGTCAGGATGATCCAGGCGTTGAGCGTCAGGGATTCGATCTGCACCTTGTTCATGGCGAGAATGCCCGCCTCGACAAAACCGGCGTAGATCGCCGTGCCCTGGATCAGGCAGCGTTGGGAGAAACGTCGATAACGGGCCGCCAGCTCCGGATCATTGTCCAGCAGGTGCTCCAGGTCGCGGTGCAAAAACCGGTAGCGCCACATCGCATCCAGCAGTTCCTGCAGGTAGTAGCGCTTGTCTTCGACTGTGGCGGCGCGCCCTTGCGGCGGGCGCAGGAAGCTTTCCACCAGGGCCTCGTACTCGCTGAACAACACGGCGATGATCGCCTGCTTGTTAGGGAAGTGGTAGTACAGGTTGCCCGGGGATATCTCCATGTGCGCGGCGATATGGTTGGTGCTGATGCTGCGCTCACCCTGCTGGTTGAACAGCTCCAGGCTGTTCTGCACGATGCGCTCGCTGGTTTTTATTCGTGGGGCCATGGCTTGAGCTTTAATTCTGCTGTGCGTTGCGGGCATCTTACGACCTATCCGTCGGCGGATAAATCATCGCTTCCCGAGGAAGTCATTTGACTTTTTAGAGCATAGACTCTAAAAACTTCCCCATTACAAAAAAAACCTGGAGCTACCATGACCGCCGAAATTGCCTACCTGCAAGACTCCCAGCAGCCATTGAGTGAGCTTCACAACCTGTTTACCGCCCAGCGCCAGGCGTATGCGGCCAACCCGATGCCGCCCGCGGCCCAGCGCCAGATGTGGCTCAAGGTGTTGAGCGACGTCCTGAGTGACCAGCGCCAGAAGTTGATCGACGCGATCAGCGAAGACTTCAGCAACCGCAGCGCCGATGAAACCCTGCTCGCCGAACTGATGCCGAGCCTGCATTGCATCCATTACGCCAGCAAACACCTCAAGGGCTGGATGAAAGCCTCACCGCGCAAAGTGGGCGTGGCCTTCCAGCCGGCCAAGGCCAAGGTGGTCTACCAACCGGTGGGGGTGGTCGGAGTCATCGTGCCGTGGAACTACCCGTTGTACCTGGCGATCGGCCCGCTGGTCGGCGCCCTCTCGGCGGGCAACCGGGTGATGCTCAAACTCAGCGAATCCACCCCGGCCACCGGCAAGCTGCTTAAATTCCTGCTGGGCCAGATCTTTCCCGAGGACCTGGTGACCGTGGTGCTGGGCGAGGCCGACGTGGGCGTGGCGTTTTCCCAACTGCCGTTCGACCATCTGCTGTTCACCGGCGCCACCAGCATTGGCAAACACGTGATGCGCGCGGCGGCCGAAAACCTGACACCGGTGACCCTGGAACTGGGTGGCAAATCCCCGGCCATCGTCTCCCACGACGTGCCCCTCAAGGATGCCGCCGAACGCATCGCCTTCGGCAAGACCCTGAACGCCGGGCAGACCTGCGTCGCTCCGGACTATGTACTGGTGCCGCAGGACCGGGTCGAGTCTTTCGTCGAGGCCTATCGCCAGGCGGTGCGTGGCTTCTACCCGACCCTGGCGGACAACCCGGACTACACCGCCATCATCAACCCACGCCAATTGGCGCGGTTGCACAGTTACCTGAGTGACGCGAGCGCCAAGGGCGCGCAGGTGATCCCGCTGTTCGAGCAAGACCAGGATCGACGCATGGGCCACAGCGTGCTGTTGAACGTCAGCGACGAGATGATCGTGATGCAGGACGAAATCTTCGGCCCGCTGCTACCGGTGGTGCCCTACACGACCCTGGACCAGGCGTTTGCCTACATCAATCAACGGCCCCGTCCACTGGCGCTTTACTACTTTGGCTACAACAAGGCCGAACAGAATCGCGTACTCCAGGAAACCCACTCCGGCGGCGTCTGCCTCAACGACACCCTGCTGCACGTTGCCCAGGACGACATGCCGTTTGGTGGCATCGGCGCTTCCGGCATGGGCCATTACCACGGCCGGGAAGGTTTCCTGACGTTCAGCAAAGCCAAGGGCGTGCTGATCAAGCAGCGCTTCAACGCGGCCAAGTTGATCTACCCACCCTACGGCAAGTCGATCCAGAAACTGATCCAGAAACTGTTCATCCGCTGACTCTTCACTGCCGGGTAAAAACAATAATGAACCCACGCTTTTACGATGCCCCCGCGCTGTCCCGGCGCGGCCTGCTCAAATTCAGCCTCGGCGCCACCGCCTTCCTCGCCACCGCGGGCCTGGGCGCCAGCCTCAGCGGTTGCTCGGCCAGCAGCCCGGCCAACGGTTTTGCAATTATCCGCGACAGTGACCTGGGTTTTTTGCGGGCGCTGTTGCCGGTGATGCTCGAGGGCACCGTGGCGGCCGAAAAACTCCCCGCCGCCACTGAACAAACCTTGCGCAGCCTGGACCACGGCCTCGATCACCTGTCGCCACAAATGCTCAAGCTGACTCAGCAACTGTTCGACGTGCTGGGCATGTCGGTCACCCGTGGGCCACTGACCGGAATCTGGGGCAGTTGGGAAAATGCCAGCAGCGAGGCCATCCGCCACTTCCTGCAACGCTGGCAAAACAGCTCATTAAGCCTGCTGCGCATGGGCCACAGTTCGATCCTGCAACTGGTGATGATGGCCTGGTACAGCCGCGCCGAGTCGTGGGCCCATTGCGGCTATCCCGGACCACCGAAGGTCTGAGATCCACGCCCCTCACCACCTCATAAATATAAGAGAGCCCCAGATGCCCGTACCCGATCCGTTCCGCGAAGGCATGGCCCGCGGCTGGAAAACCTACAACGGCTCACAACTGGCCAATGACCTGACCCTGGAAGCCGACATCGCCATCATCGGCAGCGGCGCGGGCGGTGGCACCACGGCCGAGATCCTCAGTGCGGCCGGCTATAAGGTGCTGCTGATCGAAGAAGGCCAGCTCAAGACCAGCAGCGACTTCAAAATGCTCGAAGACCAGGCCTACGCCAACCTCTACCAGGAGGGCATCGGCCGCATGAGCAAGGACGGTGCGATCACCATCCTCCAGGGCCGCGCGGTGGGTGGCACGACACTGATCAACTGGACCTCGAGCTTTCGCACCCCCGAACAGACCCTCGAACACTGGGCCCGGGAGCATGCCGTCAAGGGCCACAGCCCGACGGACATGGCGCCCTGGTTCGAAAAAATGGAACAACGCCTGGGCGTCGCGCCCTGGCTGGTGCCGCCCAATGCCAACAACGAAGTGATCAAGAAAGGCTGCGAGCAACTCGGCTACAGCTGGCACGTGATTCCACGCAACGTGCGCGGGTGCTGGAACCTCGGCTATTGCGGCATGGGCTGCCCGACCAATGCCAAGCAGTCGATGATGGTCACTACCATTCCCGCGACGCTGGAAAAAGGCGGCGAGCTGCTGTACCTGGCTCGCGCCGAACAGCTGTTGATCAAGGACGACCAGGTCACCGGCCTGCTGTGCGTGGCCATGGATGAGCGCTGCGTGGCGCCCACTGGCCGCACCATTACCGTCAAGGCACGGCACTACGTATTGGCCGGAGGCGGGATCAACAGCCCGGCACTGTTGCTGCGTTCCAAGGCACCCGATCCCCACGAACGCCTCGGCAAACGCACTTTCCTGCACCTGGTGAACATGTCCGCCGGGCTGTTCGATGAAGTCATCAACCCGTTCTACGGTGCGCCGCAGTCGATTTACTCCGACCACTTTCAATGGCAGGACGGCACCACCGGCAAAATGTCCTACAAGCTCGAAGTGCCGCCGCTGCACCCGGCGCTGGCGGCGACCCTGCTCGGCGGTTTCGGCGCCGAGAGCGCGGCGCACATGCAGCAACTGCCCCATACCCACGCCATGCTGGCCCTGCTGCGTGACGGTTTCCACCCGGACAGCAGCGGCGGCAGTGTCGAGTTACGCAGCGATGGCACGCCGGTGCTCGACTACCAGGTCTCCGACTATGCCTGGGACGGCCTGCGCCGGGCGTTTCACAGCATGGCCGAGATCCAGTTCGCCGGGGGCGCCAAGGCCGTCATGCCAATGCACGCCGATGCGCGCTACGTGAACAGCCTCGCGCAAGCCCGCACCCTGATCGACGGCCTGAGCCTGGAGCTGTATCGCACCCGCCTGGGCAGTGCCCACGTCATGGGTGGTTGCGCCATGGGTGAAGACCCGGCCCACGCCGTGACCGACAGCCTCGGGCGGCATCATCAATTGCGCAATCTGTCGGTGCATGACGGCTCGCTGTTCCCCACCAGCATTGGCGCCAACCCACAACTATCGGTCTACGGGCTGACCGCGCAACTGGCGAGCGCACTGGCTGAACGCCTGCGAAACCCATGAAAAAACTGCTTATTCGCCGGATCTATAGTGCGTTCTTAGCCCAATGGCGACTTGGCCGACCGGGAAGGCTGCGATACCATCCGACTCCCCAACGGATTCCCGCCAGGACGACGCGATGAACCGAGTGTTGTACCCAGGTACCTTCGACCCTATTACCAAGGGCCATGGCGATCTGGTCGAACGCGCCGCGCGCCTGTTCGACCATGTGATCATTGCTGTCGCCGCCAGCCCCAAGAAAAACCCGCTATTCCCCCTGGAACAGCGTGTGGAGCTGGCCCGCGAGGTCACCAAACATCTGCCGAACGTCGAAGTCGTCGGCTTCTCGACGCTGCTGGCGCATTTCGCCAAAGAGCAGAATGCCAATGTATTCCTGCGTGGTTTGCGTGCGGTCTCGGATTTCGAGTACGAATTCCAGCTGGCCAACATGAACCGCCAGTTGGCCCCGGACGTGGAAAGCCTGTTCCTGACGCCGTCCGAGCGCTATTCGTTTATATCTTCGACGCTGGTCCGTGAAATTGCGGCCTTGGGCGGCGATATCACCAAATTCGTCCACCCGGCCGTGGCCGATGCTCTTACACTCCGGTTCAAGAAATAGACCCCGACTGTAGGAGCTGGCTTGCCAGCGAAAAACGTCAACGATTACGCAGCGCTATCAGAAAGTACACAGCGCCCTGACGTTTTTCGCGAGCAAGCTCGCTCCTACAGCGTCAATGCGGCACAATTGTGCGCATTAGTTTTCAGATGCCCGGGCCGACGACCCTGGCTGGAGTCCCCAATGTCCCTGATCATCACCGACGATTGCATCAACTGCGATGTCTGCGAACCCGAGTGCCCGAACGCCGCCATCTCCCAGGGCGAAGAGATCTACGTGATCGACCCGAACCTGTGCACCCAGTGCGTCGGTCACTACGACGAACCGCAATGCCAGCAGGTTTGCCCGGTCGATTGCATTCCGCTGGATGAAGCCCATCCGGAAACTGAAGAACAGTTGATGGAAAAGTACCGGATCATTACCGGCAAGGCCTAAGGCTTATCGCTGGCACCTGGGGCAAAACACACTCGCTCGCTGCCCCAGTTTCACCTCTCTAAGTTCTGTCCCGCAGACCTTGCAGCCCTCGCCGCCCCGGCCATAGACGAACAGTTCCTGCTGGAAATAGCCCGGCTGGCCGTCTCCGCCGATAAAGTCGCGCAAGGTGGTACCGCCGCGTTCGATGGCGGCGGCCAGGATGCGTTTGATCTCGATCGCCAACTTCAGGTAACGCGCCCGGGAGATGCCCTTGGCCTCGCGGCGCGGGTCGATCCCGGCGGCGAACAGCGCTTCGGTCGCATAAATATTGCCGACCCCCACCACCACCGCGTTGTCCATGATGAACGGCTTGACCGCCATCGAACGCCCACGTGACAGCTGAAACAGGCGCTCGCCGTCGAAAAGGTCAGTCAGCGGTTCCGGCCCCAGGCGCAGCAGCAGTTCGTGGTTGAGCGGGTCGAGGCTCCAGAGCATCGCCCCGAAACGGCGTGGGTCGGTGTAGCGCAGGGCCAGGCCGGACTCCAGCTCGATGTCCACATGCTCATGCTTGGCCGCCGGCAGGCCGATCTCCACCAGGCGCAGATTCCCCGACATGCCCAAGTGGCTGATCAAGGTGCCGACCTCGGCGTTGATCAGCAAATACTTGGCACGTCGCTCCACCAGCACAATGCGCTGCCCGGACAGGCGCACATCGAGGTCCTCGGGGATCGGCCAGCGCAGGCGTCGCTCACGCACCACGACCCGGCTGACGCGCTGGCCCTCCAGGTAGGGCGCAATGCCGCGGCGGGTGGTTTCGACTTCCGGCAATTCAGGCATGGCGTACTCGGCTCAGGAAAGGTCCGGCGCTCAATGGTGCGCGCCGAGCTCACGGATCGTCTGTTTGAGGTTCTCGAAGTCGTAGTCCGAGAGGCCGACATAATCGAGCACCAGGTGGCCGATGCTGTCCCACTCGTGGTCTTCGGTCTGGTTGCCCAGCACCCGGTAAGAGGCACAGATGTGTTCCGCCATCTTGAGGATCGCCAGCAGGTTCTTCAACTGGCTGTTGCGCGAGGACTCGTCGCTGAAGATCGCCAGGGCGTTGTGGTGATTGGCGATGGCGTGGCTCACATGTTCCGGCAAGCGCCAGGATTTGGCCGTGTAGTAGCCGACCACCGCGTGGTTGGTGTTGAAGGCATGGTTTTCCGTGTCCACTACCCGGCAATCGACGCCGGCGTTGGCATAGGCCTGCTCCACCACCGCCATATAGTTGGGGAAGCGCTTGAGCATCAGCGGCACGCCACAGTCATGGAACAGCCCCAGGGCATAGGCTTCGTCCACCGCTTGCGAGCCGATGCGCTTGGCCAGGCTGAGACTGGTCATGGCCACGTCCTGCGCCGTGTCCCAGAAACGGTTGAGGGTGACGATGGTGTCGTCATTCATCTCGCCCTTGATCGACTGCGCGTTGATCATGTTGATCACCGAGCGGCTGCCCAGCAGGTTCACCGCCCGCTGGATCGAGGCAATCTTGTTGCTCAGGCCGAAATACGGTGAGTTGACGATTTTCAACAGCGCGCCGGAGAGACCCGGGTCCTGGGAGATCAGCTTCGCGATCACTTCAAGGTCCGGGTCCGGCATGTACTGCTCCATCTGCAAATCCACCATGATTTGCGGTTGAGGCGGAACACTGATGCCTTGCAGGGCCTGCTGAATCTGTTCGGAAGATAGCTCTTGGGACATAAGTACTCACTCTGGGCAGGCGGCGATTCTAACCCTTAAGCGCAGGTGGCCGACACCTCAAACCGCTGCCGCAGTCCATCCGGTGAGCCCGCCAACGGCTGCACAACAGGGTATACTCCCGCTCTTTTTTCTGGAGCGACGTCATGTCCCTGCCAAGCTTGCGCCTCAAAGCCAATGCCGACCGTCGCCTGCGCGCCGGCCACCTGTGGGTCTACAGTAACGAGATCGACGTAGCCGCCACCCCGCTGCACGGCTTCAAGGCCGGCGATCAGGCGATCCTGGAAGCCGCCGGTGGCAAGCCGCTGGGCATCGTCGCCATGAGCCCGAACAACCTGATCTGCGCCCGCCTGCTGTCGCGCGACATCAAGCTGCCACTGGACAAGTCGCTGCTGGTGCACCGCCTGAACGTCGCCCTGTCGCTGCGCGAGCGTCTGTTCGACAAGCCGTTCTACCGCCTGGTCTACGGCGATTCCGACCTGCTGCCGGGCCTGGTCGTCGACCGTTTCGGCGACATCCTGGTGGTGCAGATCGCCTCGGCGACCATGGAAACCCATAAAGACGACGTGATCGCCGCGCTGACCCAAGTGCTCAAGCCGAGCGGCATTCTGTTCAAGAATGACTCCGCCGCGCGCGACGCCGAAGGCCTCGAGCGCTACGTCGACACCGTGTTCGGCCTGGTGCCGGAGTGGGTAGCCCTGGAAGAGAACGGCGTGAAGTTCGAAGCGCCGGTCATTCAAGGCCAGAAAACCGGCTGGTTCTACGACCACCGCATGAACCGCGCCCGCCTGGCCCCGTACGCCAAAGGCAAGCGCGTCCTCGACCTCTACAGCTACATCGGTGGCTGGGGCGTTCAGGCTGCGGCATTCGGCGCCAGCGAAGTGTTCTGCGTCGACGCCTCGGCCTTCGCCCTCGACGGTGTTGAGCGCAACGCTGCGTTGAACGGCTTCGCCGACAAGATGACCTGCATCGAAGGCGACGTGTTCGAAGCCCTGAAAGAATTGAAAGCCAGCGAAGAGCGTTTCGACGTGATCGTGGCCGACCCGCCGGCGTTCATCAAACGCAAGAAAGACATGAAGAACGGCGAAGGCGCCTACCGTCGCCTGAACGAGCAAGCCATGCGCCTGCTCAACAAGGACGGCATCCTGGTCAGCGCCTCGTGCTCGATGCACCTGCCCGAAGATGACCTGCAGAACATCCTGCTGACCAGCGCCCGCCACCTGGACCGCAACATCCAGCTGCTGGAACGCGGCGGCCAGGGCCCGGACCACCCAGTCCACCCGGCAATCGCCGAGACACGCTACATCAAGAGCATCACCTGCCGGCTGTTGCCCAACAGCTGATAACGCAAAACCTATGTAGGAGCGAGCGCCCGCTTGCTCCTACAGGTGCAGGACACATTCTGATCCACTGCCGAAGCGACAACCTCCCACCCCACGCCTACCGTTTTCTCTTCCCATCACCGAAGAGGACAACGGAATGTCCAACACGCCAAAAGCCCATCGATTACGCACAGGTCGGCACTCGCAATCCGGTCGTATCTATCACCTGAGCGCTGTCACCCATGAACGACAACCGATCTTCAATGATTTGTACGTTGGACGCTTGCTAGTGAGTGAACTCAGAAGAGCTCATGAAGCCGGCAATGCCACCTCAATAGCCTGGGTCGTCATGCCGGATCACTTTCATTGGCTGGTTGAATTGCACAACGGTGATTTGCCGAGACTGATGCAGGCGGCCAAATCCAGAAGTGCTCGCGCCATCAACCAGCAAAGAGGTCGCCACGAAACGCTATGGCAAAAGGGTTACTTCGATCGGGCCTTGCGTCGCGAGGAAGATCTGAAAGCCATCGCCCGATACATCATCGCCAACCCTTTGCGCGCCGGGCTTGTGACTCGAGTTGGAGACTATCCGCTGTGGGATGCCATGTGGATTTAATACTGTAGGAGCGAGCTCGCTCGCGATGGTGGTCAACGATAACGCGGGGAACCTGATGCCCCGCGGTGTTCTCGGGTTCATCGCGAGCGAGCTCGCTCCTACAGGATTGCGTCTTTCCAAACGTCTTGTGAATGCTTGCAGCCATTCCCTCCAGCCGCCAGCGGTGTAGAATCGAACGATTCATCGCCAGTCATCCCCCGGCGGGTTTATGAGCTCAAGCTGAAGCGCGCGGCGATCCCGCAAAGTTTTCGGCAACTTCCGGACACCCGGCTATTTCTGAGTGTTCCAGACGTCAATAGAAGCTCACTTCCCTTTTGATACCTGATTAGCCGCCCGGAGTGCTTCATGCCTGATTACCGCTCGAAAACATCCACCCACGGTCGCAACATGGCCGGTGCTCGCGCTCTGTGGCGCGCCACGGGGATGAAAGATGACGACTTCAAAAAGCCGATCATCGCCATTGCCAACTCCTTCACCCAATTCGTACCGGGCCACGTCCACCTCAAGGACCTGGGGCAACTGGTTGCCCGCGAGATCGAACGCGCTGGCGGCGTGGCCAAGGAATTCAACACCATCGCGGTCGATGACGGCATCGCCATGGGTCACGACGGCATGCTCTATTCGCTGCCGAGCCGCGAGATCATCGCCGACTCCGTCGAGTACATGGTCAACGCCCACTGCGCCGACGCGATCGTCTGCATCTCCAACTGCGACAAGATCACCCCCGGCATGCTGATGGCCGCCTTGCGCCTGAACATCCCTGTGATCTTCGTCTCCGGTGGTCCGATGGAAGCCGGCAAGACCAAGCTCGCCTCCCACGGCCTGGACCTGGTTGACGCCATGGTGATCGCCGCCGACTCCAGCGCATCTGACGAGAAAGTCGCTGAGTACGAGCGCAGCGCCTGCCCGACGTGCGGCTCGTGCTCCGGCATGTTCACCGCCAACTCGATGAACTGCCTGACCGAAGCCCTCGGCCTCGCGTTGCCGGGCAACGGCTCGACACTGGCCACCCACAGCGACCGCGAACAGCTGTTCCTGCAGGCCGGGCGCACCATCGTCGAACTGTGCAAACGTTACTACGGCGACAACGACGACTCGGTATTGCCGCGCAATATCGCCAACTTCAAGGCGTTCGAAAACGCCATGACGCTGGACATCGCCATGGGCGGTTCTACCAACACCATCCTGCACTTGCTGGCCGCCGCCCAGGAAGCCGAGATCGACTTCGACCTGAAGGACATCGACCGCCTTTCGCGCCACGTGCCGCAACTGTGCAAGGTCGCGCCGAACATCCAGAAGTACCACATGGAAGACGTGCACCGCGCAGGCGGGATCTTCTCGATCCTCGGTTCCCTGGCCCGTGGCGGCCTGCTGCACACCGACCTGCCGACCGTGCACAGCAAGACCATGGCCGAAGGTATCGCCAAGTGGGACATCACCCAGACCACCGACGAAGCCGTGCACCACTTCTTCAAGGCCGGCCCGGCGGGCATCCCGACCCAGACCGCGTTCAGCCAGTCGACCCGCTGGGACACCCTGGACGACGACCGTGAAAACGGCTGCATCCGCAGTGTCGAGCATGCCTATTCGCAAGAAGGCGGCCTGGCCGTGCTGTACGGCAACATCGCCCTGGACGGCTGCGTGGTGAAAACCGCCGGTGTCGACGAGTCGATCCACGTGTTCGAAGGCAACGCGAAGATCTTCGAAAGCCAGGACAGCGCCGTACGCGGCATCCTCGCCGACGAAGTGAAGGAAGGCGACATCGTCATCATTCGCTACGAAGGCCCGAAAGGCGGACCGGGCATGCAGGAAATGCTCTATCCGACCTCCTACCTGAAGTCCAAGGGCCTGGGCAAAGCCTGCGCCCTGCTCACCGACGGTCGTTTCTCCGGCGGCACCTCGGGCCTGTCCATCGGCCACGCTTCGCCAGAAGCGGCTGCCGGCGGCGCGATTGGCCTGGTGCAGGACGGCGACAAAGTGCTGATCGACATTCCCAACCGCTCGATCAACCTGTTGGTCAGCGACGAAGAACTGGCGGCACGCCGGGTCGAGCAGGACAAGAAAGGCTGGAAGCCGGTAGAAGTGCGTCCACGTAAAGTGACCACCGCACTGAAAGCCTACGCCCTGCTGGCCACCAGCGCCGACAAGGGCGCCGTGCGCAACAAGGCAATGCTCGACGGGCTGTAAGGCTTAACCGTCGAACAAAAAAATACCCCGCCAAGTGCGGGGTATTTTTTTGGGCAACATCCGGTCAACTGTAGGAGCGAGCCTGCTCGCGAAAAACCTGAGAGCACCGCGGGGTATCAGGCTTCCAGCGTTATCGTTGACGACCATCGCGAGCAGGCTCGCTCCTACAGTGAAGCAAATCCTTACTGAATCTCCTCCGGCTTGACGATCACCCAGTTCTTGTCCGCCGTCACTGGCAGCCCTTCCTTGGCCTGGGCCGCAGCGTGCTTGGCCATCATGCCGTTGATCTGGGCCATGTACTTATCCTTGCGGTTGACCCACAGGTGGATGCCGCCCTTGGCCACGTCGACGCTGTGGAACAGCATGTAGCCGTCGCTGGTCGGGGTATCGCCGCCCACCAGCACTGGTTTTTTCCACTCATCGATGTAGGTCAGGATCGCGGCCTGTTTGCCGGCCATCCAGGTCGCAGGGGTCCAGAGGTACGGGGTCAGCTCCAGGCCCAGGTTGGCTTTCTCGTCATACTTGCCGGCGCTGATCTGCTTGCGCGCGGTGGTCAGCTCGCCGCTTTTGCGGTCCTTGAGCAGCATCGTCACGCCGATCACGTTTTGCGGTTTGACGTTGTAGCCATACTTGGGATCGGAGGCGACCATGCGCACCAGCTCTTCCGAGGCGGCGGTCATCACATAGACCTCGATGCCGTTTTCCATCAGCTTGTTGTACAGCTCGGCTTGCCCGGTGAAGATCTTCGGTGGGTTGACCTCGATGGTCTTGACCACGTCGCCGTCGTAATAGGTGCTGGGCACTGGCTTGCCGGAGGCCATCAACTCGTCGACGTAGCCCTTGAGTTCCTTGAGGGTGAAGCCGGAAAAGACCTGGGCGACCCAGGGGTAGCAGACCATGTCATCGAGCTCGCACAGCCGGTAGTAGTAACTGAACAGGCTTTCCTGGTGCTCGGCGGTGTCCTTGAACGGGATCAGTTTCAGGGAGGGGTCCAGCTTCTCGCGGGTGATCAGGCCCTTGTTTTCCATGAACGGCAACAGCGACTCTTCCAGGTCGTAGCGGTAGCTGGTGTTGTCCATGTCGAACACCGCGTAGTTACCCTTGTTGGCGTTGGCCGCGATCATCGCGTCCAGTTGTTTGGCCTGATCCTGGGGCCAATGTTTGAGATCGGTGGCGAACACCTGGCCGGCAAGGCCCAGGCACATGGCGACGGCTAACACGTGCGTGGCGACTTTCATGTGCATTTCTCCCTGAATGAAAGTCATCGACGCTAACAAATCTGCATGACCGTCCCCGTCTGAGCGCGACCGCTTGCGTGCTGATTCCGTCACCGGCATAACCGACAGCGTCAGGCCCTTATTCCAAAAACGACAGTCACCATGCGTTTTTGATATTAATTCAATAGATTTCAAGCTGTTAGGCTTGCCGGTTCGCAATTGCCCCGCGAGGCAATTGGCACAAGTCTTTTTTGGAGTCTCGATGAATCTGCCGCTGATCCTCAATCTGCTGGTGTTCCTGGCCTTGCTGTTTGGCCTGGCACAAACCCGCCACACCACCTGGAGCCTGGCCAAGAAAGTGCTGCTGGCACTGGTCATGGGCGTGGCGTTTGGCGTGGCTTTGCACACGATTTACGGTGCTGGCAACCCCGTGCTCAAAGCCTCCATCGGCTGGTTCGACCTGGTGGGCAACGGTTACGTGCAACTGCTGCAAATGATCGTGATCCCCTTGGTATTTGCTTCGATCCTCAGTGCTGTTGCCAGGCTGCACAATGCCTCGTCCCTGGGCAAGATCAGCTTCCTGACCATCGGCACCCTGCTGTTCACCACCGCCATCGCGGCGCTGATCGGCATTGGCCTGACCAACCTGTTCGGCCTGACCGCCGAAGGCCTGGTGGCCGGCACCCAGGAAATGGCGCGCCTGCAAACCATCCAGAGCGACTACGCGGGCAAGGTCGCCGACCTCAATGTGCCGCAGTTGCTGCTGTCGTTCATCCCGCAGAACCCGTTCGCCGACCTGGCTCGGGCCAAGCCGACGTCGATCATCAGCGTGGTGATTTTTGCCGCCTTCCTCGGTATTGCAGCCCTGCAATTGCTCAAGGATGACGTGGAAAAAGGTCAGAAAGTGATCAACGCCATCGATACCCTGCAAGCCTGGGTGATGCGCCTGGTGCGCCTGGTGATGAAGTTGACCCCCTACGGCGTGCTGGCGCTGATGACCAAAGTGGTCGCCGGCTCCAACCTGCAGGACATCATCAAGCTCGGCAGTTTCGTGGTGGTGTCGTACCTGGGCCTGGGCCTGATGTTCGTGGTCCACGGCCTGCTGGTGGCGTTGGCCGGGATCAACCCGCTGCGCTTTTTCCGCAAGGTCTGGCCGGTACTGACCTTCGCCTTCACCAGCCGCTCCAGCGCCGCGAGCATTCCGCTGAGCATCGAAGCACAAACCCGCCGCCTGGGGATTCCGCAGTCGATCGCCAGCTTCGCCGCTTCGTTTGGCGCCACCATTGGCCAGAACGGCTGTGCCGGTCTCTATCCGGCGATGTTGGCGGTGATGGTCGCCCCGACCGTGGGCATCAACCCGCTCGACCCGCTGTGGATCGCAACATTGGTGGCGATTGTGACCTTGAGTTCGGCCGGGGTGGCCGGGGTCGGCGGTGGCGCTACCTTTGCCGCGCTGATCGTGCTGCCGGCCATGGGCTTGCCGGTGTCACTGGTGGCGCTGCTGATTTCGGTCGAGCCGCTGATCGACATGGGCCGCACGGCGCTGAACGTCAGTGGTTCGATGACGGCCGGGGCGATTACCAGCCAGATCATGCAGCAGACGGATAAAGAGCTGCTGCAGGCTGATGAGCACGAGGAGTTGGCGCACGCTTAAATTCTTTAGCGTCTGATCTGGCCTCATCGCCAGCAGGCTGGCTCCCACAGGGATTTTTGGTGTTCATACAATCTGTGTTTCACCTCAAACCCACTGTGGGAGCCAGCCTGCTGGCGATGCTTTCAGGCTTTTTCCCAGATTTCGAAGCTGTACGCCGGCTTGTCGCCTTCGGCCGGATTCGGCAGATTCGACACCCGCTTCCACTGGTTCAAATCAAACGCCGGAAACCACGCATCACCCTCGGGGCTCAGCGCCACGCGGGTCAGGTACAGCCGATCGGCCTGGGCCAATCCTTGCGCATATAGCTGCGCGCCGCCAATCAGCATCAACTCATCGACACCTTGTTCCAGCGCCCATTGCTGTGCTCGCTCGACGGCGGCGTCCAGCGACGGATAGACCTCGGCGCCTTCCAGCTGCAGGTCGGCCTGGCGGCTGACGACGATATTCAACCGCCCCGGCAACGGCCTGCCGAGGGAATCCCAGGTCTTGCGACCCATGATGATCGGCTTGCCCAGGGTGGTGGCCTTGAAGTATTTGAAATCCCCCGGCAGGTGCCAGGGCATGCTGTTGTCGACGCCGATCACGCGGTTTTCACCGAGGGCTGCGATCAGGCTCAAAGGGAGAGTTTTTTTCATGCCGGCGAGGATACCAGAGCCGGGCTTTCCCCGATAAGCGCCACAGCGGTTATGCTCACAGCTCATTTAAGCGACGGGATGCCGCGTGACTGAACTGAACAACCTCTGGCTGACAGAAACCATCCGCCTGCGCGAAGAGCACGCCGGCCCCCTGGAAGATCTGGAAGCCAACCGACTGGCCCGCAGCGCGGCCGGCGACTTGCCGACGCGTATTCAGCGCCGTGCCCTATGGCTGGCGGAACGCGATGGCTTGAGCGACGCACTCAAACACTGGCTGCAAGGTGCGCGACTGGCGCTGATCGTACTGACGGTGTTGGCCGTGGTCAGCGGCGCCGGCCTGGCGTTTGCCGCAATGGGCGACGGACTGCACCCGGTGAATGTGTTCTGGGCCTTGGGCAGCCTGCTCGGCCTTAATCTGATTCTATTGTTGAGTTGGGCGCTGGGCCTGGTGTTTGCCGGTGAACACGGCGCCAGCCTCGGGCGCCTGTGGCTGTGGCTCAGTGAAAAATTTGCCCGGGATGCCAAAGCCGCGCAACTGGCGCCGGCCCTGCTGCTGTTGCTGCAACGGCAGAAACTCAATCGCTGGGCCATCGGCGTGCTGGTCAACAGCCTGTGGTTGCTGGCGATGCTCAGTGCACTGGTGATCTTGCTGACGCTGATGGCGACCCGGCGCTATGGCTTCGTCTGGGAAACCACCATTCTCAGCGCCGACACCTTTATTGCCGTGACCCAGGCGCTCGGCGCACTGCCGGCCCTCCTCGGCTTCAGCGTGCCGACCGAAGAAATGATCCGCGCCAGTGGCGATGCCGCACTGAATATCGAAAGTGCCCGGCAGGCCTGGGCCGCATGGTTGGTCGGTGTGCTGCTGGTGTACGGCGTGGTGCCGCGCTTGTTGCTCGCGGTGTTGTGCCTGTGGCGCTGGAAATCCGGGAAAGCGGCCCTGTGCCTGGATTTAAACCTGCCCGGCTACGCCCAACTGCGCGAACGGTTGATGCCCACCAGCGAACGCCTGGGCGTCAGCGATGCCGCGCCGCAGCAACTTCATCGCGTGGAAAGCGGCGTCAGTGAACAGCAAAGCGAGGGCGCGTTACTGGTCGCCATCGAACTGGACGACGACCGCCCCTGGCCACCGCAACTGCCGAACAACGTCAGCAACGCCGGCATCCTCGACAGCCGTGAATCGCGGAACAAACTGCTCGAACAGTTGAGTCGTTTTCCCCCGGCACGCTTGGCCATCGCCTGCGATCCGCGGCGCTCACCGGATCGCGGCAGCCTCGCATTGATCGCCGAACTGGCCCGCAACGCCAGCGCCACCCGCGTGTGGTTGCTGCAGGCACCACCCGGCGAAGCGCTGGACGCCGATCGCCTCGGCGATTGGCATGTGGCGTTGGAACAACTGGAGCTGCCGTTTGCCGATTGTGCGCCGATGAACTGGCTGGAGACGGGTCATGACTGACACCAACAAGCAGCCTCTGAAACTCGCCGTCGTCGGCCACACCAACGTCGGCAAAACCTCGCTCTTGCGCACCCTGACCCGCGATGTCGGTTTCGGCGAAGTGTCCCACCGCCCCAGCACCACGCGGCATGTAGAAGGTGCGCGGCTGTCGGTGGACGGCGAGCCATTGCTCGACCTGTACGACACGCCCGGCCTGGAAGACGCCATCGCCCTGCTTGATTACCTCGAACGCCTGGAACGCCCCGGCGAGCGCCTCGATGGTCCAGCGCGACTGGCACGTTTCCTCGATGGCAGTGAAGCGCGGCAGCGTTTCGAACAGGAAGCCAAAGTCCTGCGTCAGTTACTGGCCTCGGACGCCGGTCTCTATGTGATCGACGCCCGGGAGCCGGTGCTGGCCAAGTACCGCGATGAGCTGGAAGTGTTGGCCAGTTGCGGTAAACCGCTGCTGCCGGTGCTGAATTTCGTCAGCAGCGCCAACCATCGCGAACCGGCATGGCGTGAAGCATTAGCGCGGCTGGGTCTGCATGCACTGGTGCGATTCGACAGCGTCGCGCCGCCGGAGGATGGCGAGCGCCGCCTCTATGAAAGCCTCGCCCTGCTGCTGGAAACTGCGCGACCGCAACTGGAGCGCCTGATCGCCGACCAGCAGGCGCAACGCCTGGCGCGCCAGCAAAGCGCTGCCCGCTTGATCGCCGAATTGCTGATCGACTGCGCCGCCTGCCGCCGCAGCGTGGCCAGCGACGCCGAGCAGGAGCAGCAGGCCATCGCCCAACTGCGCAAAGCCGTGCGCCAACGCGAACAGCGTTGCGTCGAAGCCCTGCTCAAGCTCTACGCCTTCCGCCCGCAGGACGCGGCCGCCAGCGATCTGCCGCTGCTGGACGGACGCTGGGGTGATGATTTGTTCAACCCCGAAACCCTCAAGCAACTGGGGGTTCGCGTCGGTGGTGGGATTGCCGCAGGAGCGGCGGCCGGGGCCGGCGTCGACCTGCTGGTGGGTGGCCTGACCCTCGGCGCGGCCGCACTGGCCGGCGCGATTGCCGGCGGCGCCCTGCAAACCGCGCGCAGTTACGGCAGCCGTTTGCTGGGCAAGATCAAGGGCCAGCGCGAGCTGACGGTCGACGACAGCGTGTTGCGTTTATTAGCACTGCGCCAGCGCCAACTGGTGCTCGCCCTCGACCAGCGCGGGCATGCCGCAATGGACAGCATCCAGCTGGCCACGCCCCAGGACAAGAGCTGGCGTGAAGGCAAGCTGCCCGAAGCCTTGAACAAGGCCCGGGCGCATCCACAATGGTCGTCGCTCAATCCCCAGGGCAAATTGAACCAGGCCGAGCGCCAGGAGCAGGTGGAGCTGTTGGCGCAGAAGGTGATCGGCGACTAACCCTGTAGCAGCTGCAACGCCTTGCCCTTCAAAACGGCCAGGTCGATCACCGGCACATTCATTTCCTTGGCCTGCTCATCCCACTGGCGCATGCGCAAGCTGACGGCGCACAGCGGGTCGCGGGCGAACACCCGGGCTTCGTCCTCGCTCATCACCCCACCCTGGTATTCCAGGGTGCGGCGACTGGCTTCACTCAGGCGCTGGTAGTAGCCGGGTTCGGTCAACGTCAGGTAACGCTTGGCTTGCACGTGATACTCCACCAACCGCGCCATGCGCTCGCTGAAACCCTGGCGCCGCAAGTAGTCGGCACCGAGGCGTTCGTGGCTGACCACGCCAAACCCACCCATGTTCTGTGTGCTCTCGCTGCACAGATGGCCGATGTCGTGGAAGAACGCCGCCAGCACCACCTCATCGTCGAAACCCTCGGCCATGGCCAGTTCGGCAGCCTGGGACATATGCTCGATCTGCGACACGGGTTCGCCGATGTAATCGCTGGCACCGAAGCGCTCATACCAGCCGAACACTTCGGCGATCACTTGCTCAGTGCGGTCCATCAGTGCGCTCCAAATAATGTGCTGATGTTGGATTCGGCCATCGCCGGGCCGATGCTCATGCCCACGCCCGTGTGCATCAGGGCGGTATGCACGCCTGGCGCGGCCTGCAGGAAGGAAAACGGCGCCGGCCCTTGAGCACCATAGACGCCCTGCCAGCGCTCGACCACCTGCACCTTGCAACCCAGGGTCTGCTCGGCCAGCTCGATCATCCAGTCATCCACCTGCTCGGCATTGAACGGCGATGGATCGCTGCCGTAGTGGTGAGAGTCGCCAATGATCAGCTCACCATGGGGTGTCGGGCTGATCAGCAAGTGAATGCCCTGCTCATGCAGGTGCGGGGTCTCTCGCAGAATCTGCGCCTGCACGGCCTGCGCTTGCGGCAGGTCGGCGAACGCACCGTAGTGCACGCAGCTCAACCCGGTGAGCAAGGCGTGTTGCAGATTGAGGTCGATCAGCGGCCGGGCGCGGAGCATTTGCAAGCGACAGACCTGCGGCTTGAGCGCGGCAATGGGCTCGGCCAACAGGGTTTGGTAATCGTGACCGGAACAGACAATGATCTGCTCGCCACTGAAGCTGCCCGCGGTGCTGTGCACACGCCCCGGCTCGACGTCGCGCACCAGGGTCGAGAAGTGAAACTCGACCGCCAGCTCCCGGCGCAGGTAGTCGATCAAGGCTGGGAGGGCCTCGCGGGAATACAGCTGCTGATCGTCCAGGCCATGCAACGCCGCGCGGTGATGGCTGAACTGGCCGCCATACAGATCACGCAACGCCGCGCCGCGCAGCAGTTCGACGCGGTAACCGTGCTCGATCGCGCGGCCTTCGCAGAAGGCTGACAACAGTTGCTCTTCCGCTTCGGTGCGGGCAAACAGATAGGAGCCGTTGCGTTTGAGTTGCAAGCCGGCGAGCTGCGCCCATTGGCCCCAGATATCCCGGCTGGCCCTGGCCAGTTCGAGCATCTGCCCGGGCGGTTGACCGGTGACCAGGGCCTGGCCGAAATTGCGCACCGAGGCCCCCAGGGGCGTGGCGCTGCGTTCGAAAACCCTGACCTTGAGCCCGCGCCTGGCAGCGGCATAGGCGTGGGACAGCCCGAGAATGCCGGCGCCGACGATCAGTAGGTCGTTGTGTTGTGTCATTAAGAGATGTCCTGAATTCAAAGCCGCCTTCGCGGGCAAGCGGAGCGCCGCCCGGCCCGCTCCCACAGAGGACGCATTCCACTGTGGGAGCGGGCTGCCCGCGATAGGGCCCCTCAGCCAATAGAGAGCTTACTTGGCCGCCACTTTCTCGGACTTGCCGTCATAACGCTTGCGCCACTCGGCCAGGATCTCGTCGCGGTTTTTCGAGGCCCAGGCGAAGTCGTTCTTGATCAGGCGCTGTTCGTAGTCGGCCGGCAGTTCGGTCTGCGGCTTGGCGATGCCGGGCTGGGCGAGCACGGCGAAGTTTTCCTTGTACAGCTCCATGGCCTCGGTGCTTGCGGAGAAGTCGGCGAGTTTCTTCGCGGCCTCTTCATGGGGCGTGCCCTTGATCACGGCGGTGGCTTCGATTTCCCAGCCCAGGCCCTCTTTCGGCAGGACGATGTCCAGCGGTGCGCCCTGGCGCTTCAACTGCACAGCCGGGTACTCGAAGGAAATGCCGATCGGGAATTCCCCGGCGGCCGCCAGCTTGCAGGGCTTTGAACCGGAGTGAACGTACTGGCCGATGTTCTGGTGCAGGTCGTCCATGTACTGCCAGCCCTGCTTCTCGCCAAAGGTCTGCAGCCAGGCGCTAACGTCAAGGAAACCGGTGCCCGAGGATGCCGGGTTGGGCATGACGATCTTGCCTTTGTACTCAGGCTTGGTCAGGTCCTGCCAGCTCACCGGCTTGCTCAGGCCCTGCTTCTCGGCTTCCACGGTGTTGAAGCAGATGGTCGCGGCCCACACGTCCATGCCCACCCAGGCCGGCGGGTTGGCGGCGTCGCGGTAGTTAGCGCCGATCTTGCCCAGCTCCTTCGGTGCGTAGCTTTGCAGCATGCCTTGCTGATCGAGGATCGCCAGGCTCGACGCCGCCAGGCCCCAGACCGCATCGGCCTGCGGGCGGGCTTTTTCCGCCAGCAGCTTGGCGGTGATGATGCCGGTGGAGTCACGTACCCACTTGATCTCGACATCCGGGTTGGCCGCTTCGAACGCCTGCTTGTAGGTTTTCAGCTGTTCGGCTTCCAGCGCGGTGTAGACGGTCAGTTCGGTTTTCGCCGCGAAGGCGTTCATGCTGAAAGCAGTGAGGACAGCAGCGGCTAGAGCCAAGGGCTTGAACATGGTGCGGTTCCTTTCAGGTGCGGATCAGAGGGTTGTGGGGTTGAGTCGATTCAGTTGCCGGGCGCGGTCTGGCGCCAGGCCTGGGAGCGCCGCAGCAAGCCGCGCGAGGCCCAGGCCAGGAGCAGGGACACGCCCGCCGAGGTGAACAGGATCAGGGTCGACATGGCGGCGGCACCGCCGACGTTGCCGGCGTCGTCCATGTTCAGGACCGCCACCGCCGCAAGGATGGTGTCGGGGCTGTAGAGGAAGATCGCCGCCGAGACGGTGGTCATGGCCGAGACGAACAGGTAGCGCACGATGTCCAGCAGCGCCGGCAGGCAGATCGGCACGGTGACGCGCAAATAGTGGCGGTACAGCGGCGCCTTGAGCGACAGCGCGGCGGCTTCGAACTCTGCGTCGAGTTGGCGCAGCGCGGTGGTGGCGGTCATTTGGGCGGTGGTCAGGTAGTGCGCAATGGTGCACACCACCAGCAGGGTCATGGTGCCGTAGAGCACATGCAGCGGGTTGCCGTTGAGGTTGAAGAAGAATACGTAGCCCAAGCCCAGGACCAGCCCCGGCACCGCCATCGGCACAAAGCTGAGCATGCGCAGCGCCAGGTTCAGGCCACGCTGGCCACGGGTCTTTTCCATCAGATAGGCCCCGGTGAAAATCAGCCCGCTGCCGATCAGCGCCGAGCACAGGGCCATCTTCACGCTGTTGCCATAGGCCAGCCAGCCACCGCCTGCGGTGTCGCCGAACTGATAGTGTTTGAGCGACAACGACAGGTTGTACGGCCAGAATTTCACCAGCGAGGAGTACACCGCCATGCCAAACACCAGTAACAGCACGGCGCAGATCACCAGCACGATGCCCAGGTAACAGCCATCACGCAGTCGCGACGGCGCCGGTTGGAAGACTTGCGCCCGGCCGCTCATGGAGTCGCCATGGCGACGACGCAACCAGGCATCGACCGCAAAGCTGAGCAGTGCCGGCACCAACAGGACCATGCCGATCAGCGCACCGCGACCGAATTGCTGCTGGCCGACCACCGCCTTGTAGGCTTCCAGCGCCAACACCTGATAGTCGCCACCGACCACCACCGGCACGCCGAAGTCGGTGATGGTCAGGGTGAACACCAGGCAGAACGCGGCGAACACCGCCTGGCGCGTCGCCGGCCAGGTGATGCTGCGAAAGGCCCTGGATGGGCTGGCGCCCATGCTCGACGCGGCGTCGAACAGCCGCGCATCCGCCAGGGACAGCGCCGACAGCAGGATCATCAAGGCGTGGGGAAAGGTGTAGATCACCTCGCCCAGCACGATGCCCCAGAAACCGTAGATGTTGTCCGACAGCAGCCCACGCAGCAGGCCCTGGTTACCGAACAGGTACACCAGCGCGATGCCCGGCAGCATCGATGGCGCCATCAACGGCAGCAGCGACAGGCCGCGCCAGATGGCCTTGCCGGGGATCAGCGTGCGCTGCAGGGCGTAGGCAAACAGGTAGGCCAGCGGGACCACAATGGCCGCGACGCTGAGGGACACTTTCAGGCTGTTGCCGAGCAACCAGTGAAAGTTGGCACTGGTCAGCAGCTCGCGGGCGGCGACCAGGCCACCCCCTTGGCCGGCATCATTGCTGAAGCCGCGCCAGAAGATCGCCAGCAGCGGCATCAGCACCGCGACGCTGAGCAGGCACAGGAGCAGGACCTTGCCGCCGAGGACAAAAATCCGGTCGCCGATCTGGGCTCGGGACGTCTGCCGAACCTGCTTGTGCGGTATCGGCAAGGCCATTTGCGTGCTCATCAGGCAAACACCTGCAGGCTGCGCGGTGGCAAGGCGACCATGATGTCCTGGGCACCGAGGCGCGGCATGGCTTCGGGCGCCAGTTCGGCGAGCAGCGCATGGCCTGGCAGGTGATTGAGCTCAAAGCTCATGCGGCAGCGATTGCCCAGGAAGGTGATCTCACGCACCTTGGCCGGGAACAGGTTTTCCTCATGCACCAGCGGGTTGACGCTGATGGCTTCCGGGCGACAGAACAGCCGGCCGGACGCCGCTTTGCCGCTGTTATCGGCCAGGCGCACGGGCATCCCGCCGACCTGGGCGTGGCTGTCACTGCTGCGCTGGAACGGCAACCAGTTGCCCTGGCCGACGAACTCGGCAACGAATGGGGTGGCCGGGCGGTTGTAGATTTCCTGCGGGGTGGCGTACTGCTCGACCTTGCCGTTGTTCATCACGGCAATGCGGTCGGCCATCAGCATGGCCTCGTCCTGGTTGTGGGTCACCATCAGGGTGGTGATGCCCAGGCTGCGCTGCAATTGGCGCAACTCGGTGCACAGATGCTCGCGAACCCGGGCATCGAGGGCCGACATCGGCTCGTCCAGCAGCAGCAGTGAAGGCGCCGGCGCCAAGGCCCGGGCCAGTGCCACGCGCTGTTGCTGGCCACCAGACAACTGGCCGGGGTATTTCTTTTCACTGCCGGTCAGGCCCACCAGCTCGAGCATCTGCGCCACGCGCTGGCGCACTTGCTCACGGCCACTGCCGGCCAGGCCGTAGGCAATGTTGGCTTCGACGCTGAGGTTGGGAAACAGGGCGTAGGACTGGAACAGAATCCCGTAGTCCCGGGCCTGTGGGGCCAGACGGGAAACGTCACGATCCCCCAGGTACAACTCGCCGCGATCCTGGCGCTCCAGGCCGGCAATGCACCGCAGCAAGGTGGTCTTGCCGCAGCCCGAGGGACCGAGCAGGCACACCAGTTCACCGGCCTGCACGTCCAGTGAAACGTTATCCAGCGCGGTGAAGGCGCCGAAGCGCTTCTCGATACCGCGCACCTTCATCGGGGTGCCGGGGAAAACCTGGGCAGTTGCATTCGAGTGGTTCATGGACGGACCTCATCAAGCAGATGTGGGCCATCCTAGGGAGCGAATGCGTAGTTCGTGTGGCAGTGAGGCAAAAACGGCTGATAGTGGTATTGGGGGATTTTGGTTCAGCACCTACAGCAGCGGCTGTCTGCGATGCGCCAGTGCTGGCACCGTAGATCTCAGGCCGGCGCCATTTCCTGCGCCAAACCCAGAAACGCCGCCGGCAACCGGGCGCTCTTGCGCTCCTTGAGGCAATACAGGTATTCCGGGATCTGCGGCGCGTTCTCGATGCTCAACACCCGCAGTTGCGGGTCATGGGGCACTTCCTGGCGGGCGATGATGCTGATGCCGATATTGCGCAGTACCGCTTCACGAATCGATTCGCGGCTGCCGATTTCCAGCAGCGGGCCAAACCCCACCCCGGCACTGGCGAGCAATTCTTCGGTCAGGCGGCGGGTGGTCGAGCCGCTCTCGCGCATCAACAGGGTATGCCCGGCCAAGGCGCTCAGCGGCACGTGGTCGTGTACCGCCAGCGGATGATTGCGGTGCACGGCCAGCACCAACGGATCGCTGCCCAGCACCCGGCGGATCAAACGGGTGTCTTCCAGCAGTTGCGAGGACGCGGCCAGGTCCACCCGGTAGTCCTCCAAGGCTTCGAGAACCTGCTGGGAGTTGCCGATTTCCACCGAGACCTCCACCTGGGGCAGCCGCTCGCGGAAAGCTTTCACCAGGTCGAGAATGTAATACGGCGCGGTCGCGGCGATGCGCAATGCCCCCTGGACCTGACCACTGTTGCGCAGGAAAAACTCGATGTCGGCTTCCTGCTGCAGCAGTGTCTTGACCATGGGCAGCAGGCGCGCGCCCTCCTCGCTGACAGTCAGGCGGCGCCCGCCGCGGTAGAACAGCTCGACCGAGTACTGACTCTCCAGGTGGCGAATCTGGGTCGTCACCGTGGGCTGGCTCAGGCCGAGCTTTTTCGCTGCCAGGGTAATACTGCCCAAACGCGCGACCATGTAAAAAGCCTTCAGCTCGGCACTCAGCACATCAGCCTCTCTTTGTTTATTTGCGCAGCAGGCGCAGACCGTTGAACACCACCAGCAGGGCCACGCCCATGTCGGCAAACACGGCCATCCACATGGTGGCCAGTCCGAAGAAGGTTACCCCAAGAAAGATCGCCTTGATGACCAGGGCCAGGGCGATATTTTGCGTGAGGATATGGGACGTCTGGCGTGACAGGCGAATAAACGCTGGAATCTTGCGCAGATCGTCGTCCATCAGGGCGACATCAGCGGTCTCGATGGCGGTATCGGTACCGGCCGCCGCCATGGCGAACCCGATCTCGGCCCGGGCCAGCGCCGGCGCGTCGTTGATCCCGTCGCCCACCATGCCGACTCGGTGCCCCTGGGCATACAAGTCCTCGATCGCCTTGAGCTTGTCGGTTGGCAGCAAGTCACCCTGGGCCTGGTCGATGCCCACCTGCGCGGCAATCGCCCGCGCCGTGTGCGGGTTGTCGCCGGTCAGCATCAGGGTTTTCACCCCCAGCGCATGCAACTGCTCAATGGCCTCGCGGCTGGATTCCTTGACCGTGTCGGCTACGGCAAACAGGGCCAGCGGGCCAGAGGCGTCGAGCAACAGGACCACGGTCTTGCCTTGTTCTTCCAGGGCGGAGAGTTTTTCTTCCAGCGCTGGCGAGCACAGGCCCAGCTCCTCCACCAGGCGATGGTTGCCCAGATGGTAGGCCTGGCCGTCGATCTCGCCGCGCACACCACGGCCGGCCAGGGCTGCGAAGTTATCCACAGCGAGCAGGCTCAGGTCTTTATCCACAGCCGCCTTGGCGATGGCCAGCGATACCGGGTGGTCGGAGCGTCCAGCGAGGCTGGCGGCAAGCACCTGAGCGCGGGTCTCGACCGTGGGGTCCAGCGCCAGGTAGTCGGTTTGCACCGGCTTGCCATGGGTAATGGTGCCGGTCTTGTCCAAGGCCAGGAAGTCAAGCTTGTAGCCGCCCTCCAGGTACACGCCCCCCTTGATCAGGATGCCTTTGCGCGCAGCCGCCGCCAGGCCGCTGACGATGGTTACCGGGGTGGAAATCACCAGCGCACAAGGGCACGCCACCACCAGCAGCACCAGCGCGCGGTAGATCCAGTCGAACCAGGCCGCGCCCATGAACAACGGTGGAATCAGCGCCACACCGAGGGCAAAGACGAACACCACCGGGGTGTAGATTTTCGAGAAGCTGTCGACAAAACGCTGGGTCGGCGCACGCGCGCCCTGGGCTTCTTCCACGGCGTGGATGATCCGCGCCAGGGTCGAGTGGTTGGCGGCCGCGGTCACCCGGTACTCCAGGGCGCCGGCCTGGTTGATGGTGCCGGCGAACACCTTGTCGCCCACTGTCTTCTCCACCGGCAGGCTTTCCCCGGTAATGGGCGCCTGGTCGATGGTCGAGTTGCCAGCGACCACTTCGCCGTCCAGGCCAATGCGTTCACCCGGGCGAACCCGTACTAACGCGCCCAGCTCAACACTTTTAGCCTCACGTTCGACCCATGAACCGTCGGCCTGCTGCACCGTGACCTGTTCCGGGGTCATCTGCATCAGGCCGCTGATGGCATTGCGCGCGCGGTCGAGGGATTTGGCTTCGATCAGCTCGGCCACGGTGAACAGGAACATCACCATCGCCGCTTCCGGCCATTGGCCGATCAGCACGGCGCCGGTCACCGCGATGCTCATCAGGGCATTGATGTTCAGGTTGAGGTTCTTCAGGGCAATCCAGCCCTTTTTATAGGTGCCCAGACCGCCGCTGAGAATCGAAACCAGCGCGACCAGCGCCACCACCCAGGTCGGTGCGGAGCTGGTGAAGTGGATCACTTCGGCGGCCAGTGCCGTGACCCCGGAAAGCGCCAGCGGCCACCAGGGCTTTTTCATCGGCGCCGCGCGACTGTCATCCGCCTGCGCGCCGTCTTCGATCGGCTCGGCCAGCATGCCGATGGATTTGATCGCGTCGATGATCGGCGCCGTGGTCGGCAGGTCGTGGGTCACGCCCAGCACCCGGTTGATCAGGTTGAACTCCAGTTGCTGCACGCCGGCCAACTTGCCGAGCTTGTTCTGGATCAGCGTCTGTTCCGTCGGGCAGTCCATGGCCTCGATGCGGAAACGACTCAGGCGAGCGCCCTCGGTGGGCGCGTCACTGATTTTGACCAGCGCAGGCGCTGCACTTGAGCAGCAGGAGCCGCCGTGGCTAGCGTGATCGTGTTTATCTACCGGTTGAAGTTTGTCCCCGTGACTGTGCTCATGCGCAGTACCGGGTTTGTGGGTGTGCTGGGAATCGCTCATCAGGTCGCGTCCGTGTAGGTGCCTGTTGCCAAGTAAAGACCCTGTAGCCACTATAGGGTCAAGCACCCATTTGGAGATTATCGCGATGAAGATCGGAGAACTGGCGAAACTGACCGATTGCGCCGTCGAAACCATCCGCTACTACGAGCGTGAAGGCCTGCTGCCGGAGCCGGCCCGCAGCGACGGCAACTACCGCGTCTACACCCAGGCCCATGCCGAGCGCCTGACCTTCATCCGCAACTGCCGCACCCTGGACATGACCCTCGAAGAAATCCGCAGCCTGCTGGGCCTGCGCGACAGTCCACAGGACCAGTGCGAAAGCGTGAACGCCCTGATCGACGAACACATCCACCACGTCAAGGCACGGATCGACGGCCTGCTCGCCCTGCAGGCGCAACTCATCGACCTGCGCCAACGCTGCAGCGAAGGGCCGGATATCGAACAGTGCGGGATCTTGCAGCGCCTGGAAGTCAGTGGCGGAGTGGTTGCAACGGAGGTCGAACATTCCCACGTAGGCCGCAGCCACGGCCACTAGGCACATCACAAAACACTGTGGGACCGGGCTTGCCCGGGATGGCGGTGGGTCAGGAGCCATAAATGTTGGCTGTACCGGCCCCATCGCGGGCAAGCCCGCTCCCACAGGGGTGTTGCGTATGGCTTGTCAGACCGCCATCGGCGCGGTCATGGGCGCGTGGTGCTCATAACCTTCGAGCGAAAAATCACCCGGCTCGATCAGCTCCAGCCACTCCGGCTGATACACCCCGGTCTTGGCAAACTCCGGCACACGATCCGAGATTTTCAGCTGCGGCATCGGGAACGGCTCGCGCTTGAGCTGTTCGTTGAGCATGTCCAGGTGGTTTTCGTAGACGTGGGCATCGCCGATGAAATAGGTGAACCAGCGCGGCGTGTAACCGGTCAGGCGACCGATCAGGCTCAGCAGCGCGGCACCCTCGGTGAGGTTGAACGGCGTGCCCAGGCCCAGGTCGTTGGAGCGGATGTAGAGGGTCAAAGAGATCTCTTTGGTCTCGACATTCGGGTGGAACTGGTACAGCAGGTGGCACGGCGGCAGGGCCATTTCATCGAGCTGGGCGACGTTCCAGCCGTGGAACAGGATACGCCGGCTGCCCGGGTCCTTGATGATGGTATCGACACACTGGCGAACCTGGTCGATGGCCTTGTACAGCACCACGTAGGCCTGACCGTCTTCCTCGCCTTCGGCAATCTGCCGGTAACCCTGGGCCAGGGTCTGCTCGATGGCGGCCGGGTTGCTCAGGGGGATCTGCTTGTACGCTGGCCACTTGCGCCATTGCACGCCGTAGATCTCGCCCAGGTCATCTGCGCCCTGGCGGAACGGGTTGGCCAGCCACTGCGCGTTTTCATTGGCATTCTGGTCCCAGACCTTGCAGCCCAAGGCGCGGAACTCGGCGGCGTTGTTGACCCCGCGCAGGAAACCGCACATCTCGCCGATGGCCGACTTGAAGGCCATCTTGCGGGTGGTGATCGCCGGGAAACCTTCTTGCAGGTCATAACGCAGCATCGCACCCGGGAAGCTGATGGTGTTGACGCCGGTACGGTTGGCTTGCTTGGTGCCGTTCTTGATGACGTGGGCGACCAGATCGAGATATTGCTTCATGTATTACCTGTGTCCTTGAAGGCAGGGCTCGCGGCCCTGCGCTTCGAATATAAAGCGTCAGGCGGCCGGGACAGCCGGTGCCTTGGGTGCGCGGTGATAGGCCAGCCAGATCAGGAACAGTCCACCAACGATCATCGGGATACACAATACTTGGCCCATGGTCAGCCAGTTCCACGCCAGGTAGCCCAACTGGGCGTCCGGCACGCGGTAGAACTCGACGACAAAGCGGAAGATTCCGTAGAACAGCGCGAACATCCCGGAGACCGCCATGGTCGGCCGCGGCTTGCGCGAGAACAGCCAGAGGATGGCGAACAGCGCCACACCTTCGAGGGCGAACTGATACAGCTGCGACGGGTGGCGCGCCAACTGGGCCGGGTCGCTGAACGACGGGAAGACCATGGCCCACGGCACGTCGGTCGGCTTGCCCCACAACTCGGCGTTGATGAAGTTACCGATCCGCCCGGCCCCCAGGCCGATCGGCACCATCGGTGCAACGAAGTCCATCAGCTGGAAGAACGACTTGCCGTTCTTTTTGCCGAACCACAGGGCTGCCAGCATCACGCCGATGAAACCACCGTGGAACGACATGCCGCCCTTCCACACCTCGAAAATCAAGGTCGGGTTGGCGAGGTAGGCGCTCAGGTCGTAAAACAGCACATACCCCAGGCGACCACCGACAATCACGCCCATCGACATCCAGAAGACCATGTCGGAGAGTTTTTCCTTGGTCCAGGTCGGGTCGAAGCGGTTCAACCTGCGCGACGCCAACAGCCAGGCACCGCCGATGCCGATCAGGTACATCAGGCCGTACCAGTGGATTTTCAGCGGGCCAATGGCCAGGGCCACCGGGTCAATCTGCGGGTAAGGCAGCATTGCGACTCCTCGTTAGAGTTGAAACTTAAAATTCCTGGCGCGACCCTGCCACGCCGGGATTAAGCCAGGATTGCGCCCTGCCTCAGAGCAGGAAACTGGTGCCCACGCACAACAGCAAAGCGGCAAACAGTCTTTTCAGCAATCGCGGCGACAACCGGTGGGCCAGTCGCGCGCCAAAACGGGCGAAGACCATGCTGGTCAGGGCAATGCCCAGCAGCGCCGGCAAATAAACGAAACCCAGACTATGAGCGGGCAACAAGGGATCATGCCAGCCCAGAATCATGAAACTTAATGCACTTGCCAACGCGATCGGCAACCCGCAGGCGGACGACGTCGCCACGGCCTGCTGCATTGGCACACTGCGCCAAGTCAGGAATGGCACGGTCAGCGAACCGCCGCCAATCCCGAAGATCGCCGAGGCCCAGCCAATCACGCTGCCGGCCACGGTCAGACCGAACTTGCCGGGAACCGTTCGACTGGCCTTGGGCTTGAGCTCCAGGGCCATCTGCACGGCGATCACCAGGGCAAACACACCAATGATCTTCTGCAGGTGCGGACCGGAAATCGCCTCGGCGGTCAACGCGCCGAAACCGGCCCCGAGCAGGATCCCCAAGGTCATCCAGGCAAAGATCGGCCAGCGCACCGCGCCTTTGCGCTGGTGCTCGCGCACCGCGTTGATCGAGGTGAAAATGATGGTGGCCAGCGAAGTGCCGACGGCCAGGTGGGTCAGCACCGACGCATCAAAACCCTGCAAGGTGAAGCTGAACACCAGCACCGGCACGATGATGATCCCGCCACCCACCCCAAACAGCCCGGCCAGCACGCCTGCACAGGCGCCCAGCAGCAGATAGAGCAAAAATTCCATGATCGTCCTTGTCCGCTTCGCAAAAAAGCAGCCGCATGGTAACGGATGCGGGGGCCCGGGCTCCACTGTGGATGACGATGGATCGATGAGCGATGTCTGCGTACAGTGGGCAGAAAAACACACAAGGACCACCTTATGTGCCTGATTATTTTTGCCTGGCGCCCGGATCACGCCACTCCCCTGATCGTCGCGGCCAACCGTGATGAGTTCTATGCCCGCCCCAGCCTGCCGCTGGCGGCATGGCCCGAAGCGCCACAGGTGCATGCCGGACGCGACCTGGAGGCCGGAGGCACTTGGCTGGGCGTCGGCGCGGACGGACGTTTTGCCGCCCTGACCAACATCCGCAATCCGCACCAGCCGCCGGCGCGCAAATCCCGCGGCGAACTGGTGGCGCGATTTCTCACCGGCGAAATGCCGATTGATCAGTATTTAGCCGATGTTGTCGGCAGATCGCTGGAATATGCCGGCTTTAACCTGCTGATCGGCAATCGCCAGGAGCTCTGGCACTACAACGCGCAAGAAACCGCGCCGAACCCGCTGGCGGCCGGGGTCTATGGATTGTCCAACGCCGGGCTCGATACCCCCTGGCCCAAGCTGGTCAAGGCCAAGGCGGCACTGACCGAAGTGCTCGATGATCCACAACCGCAGGCGTTGCTGGCATTGCTGGGCGATCCGCAGACGGCACCGTTCGGTGACTTGCCGGACACCGGAGTCGGGCTGGCGACTGAGAGTCTGCTGTCGAGCGTGTTTATCGCCAGCCCCACGTATGGCACCCGCGCCAGTACCGCGCTGATTGTCCAGGCCGATGGTTCACGGGTGATGGTGGAGCGCAGTTTCGGGCCCTATGGCGGGCATCTTGGGGAAGTGCAGATCAGGCTTTGAGGGGGGGTGTGGTGTTGCCTGGACTGGCCCCATCGCGGGCTTGCCCGCGATGAAACCGCCGCAGGTTCAGAGCGGCTTGATCGCCGCCGGGTTGGTCATCCGCGCCAGGCCGAGGTTTTTCAACGCCAGTTGCAGCGAGCTGTGGATAACTTGCGGGTTGTCGATGGTCATCAGCTCCGCCAGCAGGTCCTTGGCCCAGCTGAGGTTGATCTGGCGCAGCATCCATTTCACTTTCGGCAGGTTGGTGGCGTTCATCGACAGGCTGTCAAAACCCATCGCCATCAACAGCACGGCCGCTGCCGGGTCACCGGCCATTTCACCGCAGATGCTCACCGGCTTGCCTTCGGCATGGGCATCGCGCACCACGGTCTGCAGGGCCTGCAGCACCGCCGGGTGCATGTAGTCGTACAAGTCCGCCACCCGTGGGTTGTTGCGGTCCACGGCCAGCAGGTACTGGGTCAGGTCGTTGGAGCCGACCGACAGGAAGTCCACCTGCCGCGCCAGTTCCTTGGTCTGGTAGACCGCCGCCGGAATCTCGATCATCACGCCCACCGGCGGCATCGGCACGTCGGTGCCTTCGTCACGCACTTCGCCCCAGGCACGGTGAATCAGGTGCAGGGCTTCTTCGAGTTCGTGGGTGCCGGAGATCATCGGCAGGAGGATGCGCAGGTTGTTCAGGCCTTCGCTGGCCTTGAGCATGGCGCGGGTCTGGACCAGGAAGATTTCCGGGTGGTCGAGGGTGACGCGAATCCCGCGCCAGCCGAGGAACGGGTTGTCTTCCTTGATCGGGAAGTAGGACAGTGACTTGTCGCCGCCGATGTCCAGGCTGCGCATCGTCACCGGTTGCGGGTGGAAGGCGGCGAGTTGCTCGCGATAGATCGCCAGCTGCTCCTTTTCGCTCGGGAACCGTTGATTGATCATGAACGGTACTTCGGTGCGATACAGGCCCACCCCTTCGGCGCCGCGCTTCTGTGCCCGCGCCACGTCCGCCAGCAGGCCGGTGTTGACCCACAGCGGCATGCGGTGGCCGTCGAGGGTCACGCAGGGCAAGTCACGCAGGGAGTCGAGCCCCAGGGCCAGTTGCTTCTCTTCTTCGACCACCTCGGCGAATTGCTTGCGCAACACGTCGCTGGGGTTGGTGTAGACCTCACCCCGATTGCCGTCGACGATCAACTCGATGCCATCGACCTTGGCATACGGCAGGTCGACCAGGCCCATCACCGTCGGGATGCCCATGGCTCGTGCCAGGATCGCGACGTGGGAGTTGCCCGAACCCAGGACCGAGACCAGGCCGACCAGCGTACCTTCCGGCACCTCGCCGAGCATGGCCGGCGTCAGTTCTTCGCTGACCAGAATGGTCTTTTCCGGGTAGACCAGGTTTTGCTGGCGCTCTTCCTGCAAGTAGGCCAGCAGGCGGCGGCCGAGGTCCTTGACGTCCGACGCCCGCTCACGCAGGTAGGCGTCGTCCATCAGTTCAAAGCGGTTGACGTGATCGGTGACCACCTGGCGCAACGCACCCTGGGCCCATTGGCCGGTCTTGATCACAGTGGTGACTTCGCTGCCCAGCGCGGCATCGTCGAGCATCATCAGGTAGACGTCGAACAGCGCGCGCTCTTCCGGGCGCAACTGGGTTGCCAGCTTGGCGGACAAGGCCCGCATGTCGGCGCGCACGCCTTCGATGGCGGTCTTGAACAGGCCCAGTTCGGCGTCGATGTCGGTGATGGTCTTGTCCGGCACCACATCGAGATCCGCCGGTGGCAGCATGACCACCGCGGTACCGACCGCCGCACCCGGCGAACCCGGCACGCCGATGAATTTGGCTTCCTGGATGCCCTTGCCCTGGCGCCCCAGGCCGCGGATCGAACCGGTGGCCTCGGCATGGGCGATAACCCCGGCGAGCTGGGCGCTCATGGTCACGAGGAACGCTTCTTCGCCCTCATCGAACTGACGCCGCTCTTTTTGCTGGATGACCAATACGCCGACGACGCGACGGTGGTGAATGATCGGCGCGCCGAGGAACGAGGCATAACGCTCTTCACCGGTCTCGGCGAAGTAGCGATAACGCGGGTGGTCGGCGGCGTTTTCCAGGTTCAACGGTTCTTCACGCGTGCCCACCAGGCCCACCAGGCCTTCGTTGGGCGCCATGCTGACTTTGCCGATCGAGCGCTTGTTCAAGCCTTCGGTGGCCATCAGCACAAAACGGTTGGTCTCGGGGTCGAGCAGGTAGACCGAGCAGACCTGGCTGCCCATGGCCTCTTTGACGCGCAATACAATAATGCCCAACGCCGCCTTGAGATCCTTGGCGGAGTTAACTTCCTGGACGATCTTGCGCAGCGTATTGAGCATGGCTCGGGGTCGAACTCCGTCGTCAGTCGCGCGTTAGAAGGCGCGGGGCAAGCTCTTTGAGAGCGCGGCGATACACCTCGCGCTTGAATGTCACCACCTGGCCCAACGGATACCAATAGCTGACCCAACGCCAGCCATCGAACTCCGGTTTACCGGTCAAATCCATCCGCACCCGCTGCTCGTTGGAGACCAGGCGCAGGAGAAACCATTTCTGCTTCTGGCCGATGCACAGCGGTTGGCTGTGGGTACGGACCAGACGTTGCGGCAAACGATAGCGCAACCAGCCACGCGTGCAGGCGAGAATTTCAACATCTTCGCGCTCCAGGCCGACTTCTTCGTTCAACTCGCGATACAAGGCGTCTTCCGGCGTCTCCTGAGGGTTGATTCCACCTTGAGGAAACTGCCAGGCATCTTGATTGATACGGCGAGCCCATAGCACCTGGCCGGCATCATTCGTCAGAATGATCCCCACATTGGGGCGGAAACCATCGGGGTCGATCACGGCAACAACCTCGCAAACGCATGTCGCCGCATTGTTCCACAAAGGTTGGGAAGGCGGCAACGAAGCTTCCTACCTTATGTGCACTCTTGTGAAAAGACCGTATTCTTAACCCCTTTTTACTGACTTATCAGCGGGTAACTGCAATGCGCCTGGCTTTATTCGATCTGGACAACACACTTTTGGGCGGCGACAGCGATCACGCATGGGGCGATTACCTGTGTGAACGGGAGATCCTCGACCCTGTCGCGTACAAAGCGCGCAACGACGAGTTCTACCAGGATTACCTGGCCGGCAAGCTGGACAATGCCGCGTACCTGAACTTCTGCCTGGAAATCCTCGGCCGCACCGAGATGGCCCAACTCGATGAATGGCACCGCGACTTCATGCGCGACTGCATCGAACCGCTCATGCTGCCCAAGGCTGTGGAGCTGCTGGCCAAGCACCGCGCCGACGGTGACAAGCTGGTGATCATCACCGCCACCAACCGTTTCGTCACCGCACCGATTGCCGAACACCTGGGGGTGGAAACCCTGATCGCCACCGAATGTGAAATGCACGAGGGCCGCTACACCGGGCGCAGCACCGATGTACCGTGCTTTCGCGAAGGCAAGGTGACGCGCTTGAATCGTTGGCTGGAGGAGACCGGGCTGTCGCTGGAAGGCAGTTACTTCTATAGCGACTCGATGAATGATCTGGCGCTGCTGGAGCGGGTGGCGAACCCCGTGGCCGTGGACCCGGACCCGAACCTGCGGGCCGAGGCCGATAAGCGCGGCTGGCCGGTGATTTCTTTGCGCGACTGAGAATGCCATCGCGGGCAAGCCCGCTCCCACAAGGGGCTTGGGTGTGCATGCAATCTATGCCACCCGGCAAAACCTGTGGGAGCGGGCTTGCCCGCGATTAGGGTCACCTCGGTACCAAGCTGCTAAACCGGCTTGGCGCCCATCAAGCCGGCAATCGCGATCAAGCTGACCACGCTGACCAACGCCAGGGCAAAGGTGAACCTGCCGCTGCCACCCGGCGCCGTACGCTGGCGGTTGAGCCGTGCCAGCAGCCAGAAACCACTCAGCACCGTCACTGCATACAGCACGCTGGACGCCAGCAGCCAGGTCTGCCCCAGCGGCCAGCCAACCAGGTGCACCATCCACCAGCCAGTGAACGGCATGCTCAGCAACGCCAGGCCCATCAGCAGCCAGACGAACAGCCATGGCCGTTGCAACGTGCGCACCGGCGCCGTGGCATCCCCGTTGCGCCGGGTCCGCCAGACCCAGAGCGCCAGGCCCAGTGCACCGGCCAGCAGCAACACGGTCGCCACCCTGTGGACCATTTTCAGCGCGATCAAGGTATCCATACGTCTATTCCCTCAAGTCCTGTGCATCAGCGTAGCCATTCAGCCCAGAAACAGCTGATAGGCCGGGTTGTCGCTTTCATCCCAATACGGGTAGCCGATTTCCGCCAGCGCCGCCGGCACCAGGTGGCGCTCGTCGTGGGGCACCTGCAAGCCGGCGACTACCCGGCCGTCGGCCGCGCCGTGGTTACGGTAGTGGAACATCGAGATGTTCCAGCGCCCGCCGAGCTTGCTGAGGAAGTTGAACAGCGCGCCGGGGCGCTCTGGAAATTCGAAACGCAGGATCACTTCGTCGACCACATGGGCCGCACGACCGCCGACCATGTGGCGAATGTGCAACTTGGCCAGTTCGTTGTCGGTCAGGTCGAGCACCGGGAAACCCTGCTCGCTCAGGCTGGCGATCAGCGCACTGCGTGGATCGTTTTCCGGATGGGTCTGCACACCGACAAAAATGTGCGCCTCGCTGCCGGTGTTGTAGCGATAGTTGAATTCGGTGATCTGGCGCTTGCCGATGGCTTCGCAGAACGCCTTGAAACTGCCCGGCTGCTCCGGAATGGTCACCGCGATAATGGCTTCGCGGCCCTCGCCCAACTCGGCGCGCTCGGCGACATGGCGCAGGCGATCGAAATTGACGTTGGCGCCGGAGTCGATGGCCACCAGGGTCTGCCCGGTGACGCCGCGCAACTCGACGTACTTCTTGATCCCGGCCACGCCCAGGGCGCCGGCCGGCTCGGTGATCGAGCGGGTGTCGTCGTAGATGTCCTTGATCGCCGCGCAGATTTCATCGGTGCTGACGGTAATCACTTCATCGACATAGTCTTTGCAGATATCGAAGGTGTGCTGGCCGATCTGGGCCACAGCCACACCGTCGGCAAAGATCCCCACGGTCGGCAACACCACTCGCTCGCCGGCAGCCATGGCCGCTTGCAGGCAATTGGAGTCATCCGGCTCGACGCCGATGATCTTGATGTCCGGACGCAGGTATTTGACGTAGGCCGCGATCCCGGCGATCAGGCCGCCACCGCCCACCGGCACGAAGATCGCGTCCAGCGGACCCGGATGCTGGCGCAGGATTTCCATGGCCACCGTGCCCTGCCCGGCAATGGTGTGCGGATCATCGTAGGGGTGAATGTAGACGTAGCCTTTTTCGTCGACCAGCTTCAGCGAATAGGCCAGGGCCTCCGGGAACGAATCCCCGTGCAGCACCACTTTGCCGCCACGCGAACGCACGCCTTCGACCTTGATCTCCGGGGTGGTCTTGGGCATCACGATAGTCGCCTTGACCCCCAGCACCTTGGCCGCCAGGGCCAGGCCCTGCGCGTGGTTGCCCGCCGAGGCAGTGACCACGCCGCGTGCGCGCTCTTCGTCGGTCAACTGAGTCAGCTTGTTGTAAGCGCCGCGTATCTTGAACGAGAACACCGGCTGCAAGTCTTCGCGCTTGAGCCAGATCGTGTTGCCCAGCCGCTCGGAGAGCTGGCGGGCAGTCTGCAAAGGGGTTTCCACGGCAACGTCATAAACGCGCGAGGTGAGGATCTTTTTGACGTACTGTTCAAGCATCGGAAAGCATCACTGAGCGGGTTGGGCGGGACCACGGAGTCTAACCCGGCTTTTGCCCGGGCGACCACACGAATACAGAGGTTTTAGCCGGCCATGGCGCTATAATGCCGGCCTTCTGTCCCCCTCATGGCACCTCGGAGCCCGCATGACCCAGGATCAACTCAAACAGGCAGTGGCGCAGGCCGCCGTCGATTTCATCCTTCCCAAACTCGACGACAAGAGCATCGTCGGGGTCGGCACCGGCTCCACCGCCAACTGCTTCATCGACGCCCTGGCCCTGCACAAGGGCGCCTTCGACGGCGCGGTCGCCAGCTCCGAAGCCACCGCCGCGCGCCTCAAGGGCCACGGGATCCCGGTGTATGAGCTCAATACGGTCAGCGACCTGGAGTTCTACGTCGACGGCGCCGACGAAAGTGACGAGCACCTGAACCTGATCAAGGGCGGCGGCGCCGCCCTGACCCGCGAGAAGATCGTCGCGGCCGTGGCCAAGACCTTCATCTGCATCGCCGACGCCAGCAAGCTGGTGCCGGTGCTGGGCAACTTCCCGCTGCCGGTCGAAGTGATCCCGATGGCCCGCAGCCACGTGGCTCGCGAGCTGGTCAAACTGGGCGGCGACCCGGTGTACCGTGAAGGCGTGTTGACCGACAACGGCAACATCATCCTCGACGTGTTCAACATGCAGATCACCAACCCGGTGGAGTTGGAGAAGCAGATCAACGCCATCGTCGGCGTGGTCACCAACGGCTTGTTCGCCGCCCGCCCGGCGGACCTGTTGCTGCTGGGCACCAGCGAAGGCGTGAAGACTCTCAAGGCCTGAGGCTGTAGCTGGTACCCGATTGCGGCACCCACTTGCACCTTGTGGCTTGCAGCTTGCCCGCGATGACGGTGTGTCTGGCACCATCGGTGTTGGCTGTGCCGGCCTCATCGCGAGCAAGCCGCAAGCGGGCGCTCGCTCCCACAGGTTTTGCATACACCCCGTGGGAGCAGGCTTGCGGCTACGGATTGGGCTTCTTGAAAACGTAGAACAGGTTCGGTTCGCTCACCAGGTACAAGGTCCCGTCGTCATCCATGGCGATCCCCTCCGCTTGCGGCACGGTCTTTTGCAGGCCCTGACGCCCCTTGCTCAACGACATGGTGCTTAACGGCCGCCCGTCGATATCCAGTTCCAGCACCAGGAAAGACTCGTCCGACAGCGCCAGCAAGTGGCCGCTGCGTTCGTCGTACTGCAGGCTCGACAGATCGCGCACAAACAGCCCGGCATCGCGCTTGGGGTTGTTGATCACGTGCACGGCGTAGGACTTTTCCGGGTTGTAATGGGGGAAACCCTTCACTTCATAGATCAGCATCGGGTCGCGCTCCTTGGCGACAAACAAGCGCTTGCCCTTGGAGTCGTAGGCCAGGCCCTCGAACCCCTTGTTGCGGGTCATGTGCACGCCCAGGGTCATCTGTTCGGCATCCGCGGCGTCGAGGAAGGTGGTGTCGTCTTCGAGATGAATCTTGATCAGCCGTTGCTGGCGCTCATCGCTGATCACGTACGTGTCGGCGCTGATGAACTCCACGGCTTCCGGGTCGCCAAAGCCGATCAGCGCGACCCGGCGCAGAATGCGCCCGTCGAGGGACATTTCGACCAGCTCTGAATTCTTGTTGGTGACGGTGAACAGGCTTTTGCGCACCGGATCATAGGTCAAGGCCGAGACGTCATCGTCCAGCCCTTCGATCGGCTTCGCCTCGATCACCACTCGATAGTCGTTGAGCGCCATCGAATGCTCACCGACCGGGTGCAACCAGGCTTGCAGGTTAAACCAGGTGCGCTCGTAGAGGCGGTAGTACTGGCCCAGCATGGCCAACGCCAGCAAGGCGGCGATCAACAGGATCAGGGCAAGGGGCTTGGGGCGGGCAAGTCGGCGCATGGGGCGAGCTCAAAAACCAATCGGGCGGATGAAATATCACGCGTTGATGAATTCAAGCTTAATGGAGTTGGGTTTGTAGCCACGCTCCATGGCATAGAGAGACCCTGTGGGAGCGAGCTTGCCCGCTCCCACAGGGTCAGTGCTGTGCCGTATCTTGATTCAGCGCACGCTGCTGGCGAAGCTGCCGGCACCCGGCAGTTCCAGGACCAGTTCATCCCCGACATTCAGCGGGCCGACACCCACCGGCGTACCGGTCAGGATCACGTCACCGGCCTGCAGCGAGAAGCAACCAGCCATGTGCTGGATCATCGGCACGATCGGGTTGAGCATGGCGCTGCTGTTGCCATCCTGGCGAACTTCGCCATTGATGGTCAGGCGAATGCCGATGTCGGTCAGGTCGGCAAAGGTGCTGCTGACCACGAACGGCGCCAGCACGCAGGCGCCGTCGAACGACTTGGCGATTTCCCACGGCAGCCCCTTGGCCTTGAGTTCGGCCTGCTTGTCGCGCAGGGTCAGGTCCAGGGCCGGGGCGAACCCGGAGATCGCATCCAGCACTTCTTCACGGCTTGGCTTGGTCGACAAGGGCTTGCCGATCAACACCGCGATCTCCGCCTCGTAATGCACCGAGCCGCGCTCGGTCGGAATCGTAAAACCACCTTCCAGCGGCACCACGCAACTGCCCGGCTTGATGAACAACAACGGCTCGGTCGGTACCGGGTTGTCCAGTTCCTTGGCGTGTTCGGCGTAGTTGCGCCCAATGCACACCACTTTCCCTACCGGGAAATGAATGCGGGTACCGTCGACATACTGGTGCTGATAGCTCATTACCGCCTCCTGCCTTAGGGATTCTTCAGGTGCCGCGCCTTCAAACAGCGAAGATTTTGCCCGGGTTCATGATGCCGTTCGGGTCGAACACCGCCTTCACGGCTTTCATGTATTCGATTTCCACCGGCGAACGGCTGTAGGTCAGGTAATCACGCTTGGTCATGCCCACGCCGTGTTCGGCCGAGATCGAGCCGTTGTACTTCTCGACGGTTTCAAACACCCACTTGTTGACCGTCGCACACTTGGCAAAGAACTCGTCCTTGCTCAGGTTTTCCGGCTTGAGGATGTTCAGGTGCAGGTTGCCGTCGCCGATGTGGCCGAACCAGACGATTTCGAAGTCGGGGTAGTGTTTGCCGACAATCGCGTCGATTTCCTTCAAGAACGCCGGGACTTTCGACACAGTGACCGAAATGTCGTTCTTGTACGGGGTCCAGTGGGAAATGGTCTCGGAGATGTACTCGCGCAGTTTCCACAGGTTTTGCAGTTGGGACTCGCTCTGGCTCATCACGCCATCAAGCACCCAGCCCTCTTCAACGCAGTGTTCGAAGGTTTCCAGGGCGTGGTTGGCCACTTCTTCAGTGGTCGCTTCGAATTCCAGCAGCGCGTAGAACGGGCATTCGGATTCGAACGGCGCTGGCACGTCGCCACGTGCAAGGACCTTGGCCAGGGCCTTGTCGGAGAAAAATTCGAAAGCGGTCAGGTCCAGCTTGCTCTGGAAGGCGTGCAGCACCGGCATGATCGAATCGAAATCGGCGGTGCCGAGGACCATCGCGGTGAGGTTTTTCGGCGCACGGTCCAGGCGCATGGTCGCTTCGACCACAAAACCCAGGGTGCCTTCGGCGCCGATGAACAGCTGGCGCATGTCGTAGCCGGTGGCGTTCTTGATCAGGTCGCGGTTCAACTCCAGCAGGTCGCCCTTGCCGGTGACGACTTTCATGCCCGCCACCCAGTTGCGGGTCATGCCGTAGCGAATGACCTTGATCCCGCCGGCATTGGTGCCGATATTGCCGCCAATCTGGCTGGAACCGGCCGAAGCGAAGTCCACCGGGTAGTACAGGCCCTTTTCTTCAGCCACGTTCTGCAGATGCTCGGTGACCACGCCCGGCTGGCACACCACTGTGCGATCCGTCAGGTTCACATCGAGAATCTGGTTCATGTAGTCGAACGAAACCACCACTTCGCCATTGGCGGCCACTGCAGCAGCCGACAGTCCGGTACGCCCGCCGGACGGCACCAGGGCGACCTTGTGCTGGTTGGCCCAGCGCACGATGGCCTGGACCTGCTCGGTGGTCTTGGGGAACACGATAGCCGTCGGGGCCGGGGCGAAATGCTTGGTCCAATCCTTACCGTAAGCATTCAGGGAGTCGGCGTCGGTCAACACCTTGCCAGGCTCAACCAGGGTCTTCAGCTCATCAATCAGGGCAGGATTGGTCATCGAAAGAACTCTCGAACAATTCATGGTCATCCTGAGAACGCTTCACGTCGCAGGAATGAGTGTTTAGCGGGGTGCGTATGCTAGCATACCGACCCCGCAGGGTAGTGCCCAAAGGCTGTTCTGCGGTGACGGCGTTCCTGCCGTTCGGGTCAGCTCTGGGCTGCTCCCCTCCCTCCCTGCCATTTTTCTCCGGGATACAGGTTTACGCAGATGAGCAAGACTTCTCTCGATAAGAGCAAGATCAAGTTCCTTCTTCTCGAAGGCGTCCACCAATCGGCTGTCGACGTTCTCAAGTCGGCTGGCTACACCAGCATCGAGTACCTCACAGGTTCTCTGCCGGAAGCCCAGTTGAAGGAAAAGATCGCTGATGCGCATTTCATCGGCATTCGCTCCCGCACTCAACTGACCGAAGAGATCTTCGATCACGCGAAGAAGCTGGTCGCCGTCGGCTGTTTCTGCATCGGCACCAACCAGGTGGATTTGAACGCAGCCCGCGAACGCGGCATCGCCGTGTTCAACGCGCCGTACTCCAACACCCGCTCCGTTGCCGAGCTGGTGTTGGCCGAAGCGATCCTGCTGCTGCGCGGCATCCCGGAGAAGAACGCCTCCTGCCACCGTGGCGGCTGGATCAAGAGCGCGGCCAACTCCTTCGAAATCCGGGGCAAGAAGCTGGGTATCGTCGGCTACGGCTCGATCGGCACTCAACTGTCGGTGCTGGCTGAAGGCCTGGGCATGCAAGTTTACTTCTACGACACCGTGACCAAGCTGCCACTGGGTAACGCCACCCAGGTCGGCAACCTGCACGAGCTGTTGGGCATGTCCGACATCGTCACCCTGCACGTTCCGGAAACCGCTGCGACCCAGTGGATGATCGGCGAGAAGGAAATCCGCGCCATCAAGAAGGGCGGCATCCTGATCAACGCCGCACGCGGCACCGTGGTTGAACTGGACCACCTGGCCGCTGCGATCAAGGACAAGCACCTGATTGGCGCTGCCATCGACGTATTCCCGGTGGAGCCACGCTCCAACGACGAAGAGTTCGAAAGCCCGCTGCGTGGCCTGGACAACGTGATCCTGACCCCGCACATCGGCGGCTCCACCGCTGAAGCGCAAGCCAACATCGGCCTGGAAGTGGCCGAGAAGCTGGTCAAGTACAGCGACAACGGTACGTCGGTGTCCTCGGTCAACTTCCCGGAAGTGGCCCTGCCGGCTCACCCTGGCAAGCACCGCCTGCTGCACATCCACGAGAACATCCCGGGTGTGATGAGCGAGATCAACAAGGTCTTCGCCGAAAACGGCATCAACATTTCCGGTCAGTTCCTGCAGACCAACGAGAAAGTCGGCTACGTCGTGATCGACGTCGACGCCGAGTACTCGGACCTGGCGCAAGAGAAGCTGCAACACATCAACGGCACCATTCGTTGCCGCGTGTTGTTCTAACGCTCAAGTGTCAATAAAAAGGGAGCCCCGCGGGGCTCCCTTTTTTATGCCTGGACGAATTACTTCACCGTCACAGTGATTTTTTCCGAAATGATCGGCGGCTCGAAGGCCATGTGGTTCTTGTCGCCCAACTCCAGCTGCAAGGTGTGCGTGCCAGGCGTCAGGGTCAGCTCGGTTTCGGTCTGGGCCTTGCCGAAATGCACGTGCTGGGCGTCAGCCGGGATCACCTGGCCCGCGGCGATCGGGCCGGTGTCGATCAGCAGGTGGTGATGGCCGGTGTTCTTGGTGGCATCGCCCGCCGGGGCCAACGCCACGCCTTCGATGCCGAACTTGACCTTGAAGGTCTTGTCCACGGTAGCGCCATTTTCCGGGGAGACAATAAACGCCTTGGCGCCAGCAGGGGCGGGGGTTGCAGCGCTGGCCATCATCGAAGCACCGAGCAGCAGGCTGGCCAAAACAGCACGTGACATAAAGGTTTTCATTCTTTTCTCCAGTTTTACGCTTAATCTTTATGAGTGTGACAACTTCGTGGCGATTCGTTGTCGAAGGACCTCAACACCATAGCAAAGCGCGCCGCAGCAGCGCGCCGCACATAACGAATTCAAGGAGTGACCATGCGCTTTTTGCCTGGCCTGATACTGTTGCTGCCCCTTGTGAGCCCATTGGCTCATGCTGAACTGATTGACGATGTAAACGACCGTGGCGAACTGCGCATTGCGCTGGAAGCCAACAGCCCGCCGTTCAACTTCAAGGATGACGGCCGGCTTACCGGCTTTGAAGTCGAGCTTGGCCAACTGCTGGCCAGTGAACTGGATGTACGCGCCGACTTCGTGGTGACCGACTCCACCGACCTGCTGCCAGGCGTCGAGAGTGGCAAATACGACATCGCCATCAATCACATAGCACTGACCCCGGAACTCAAGGATCGTTTCGATTTCAGCGAACCTTACAGCTATTCCAGCGCACAACTGATCGTGCGCCAGGAGGAACAACGTCCACTGAGCTCTCTGCTGGCCCTCAACGGCAAGGCCCTGGGCGTGGCGCAAGGCAGTCAGTTCGTCGACCAGGCCCGCAGCGTCGAAGGCATCAACCTGCACAGCTACCCCGACGCGCAGCAGCCCCTCAAGGACGTGGCCGACAAACAACTCGACGCCGCCATCAGCGATCGCCTGCTGATCCCCTATGCCATCCGCGACAGCCGCCTGCCGGTGAAAGAAGGCGCCAAGGTCGGTCCGACCCTGAGCCTGGCGATTCCGTTCCAGAAGGGCAACCCGGCCTTCCAGGCCAGCCTCGACCAGGCCCTGCAACGGATCAAGAAAGATGGACGCCTGATGGCGCTGTCGGAAAAGTGGTTCGGCATGGACGCGAGCCAGCCGCCAAAACCGTAGTCGTCGAGGGGCCCTTGTGGGAGCGAGCAGACGGAGCGCCGCCCGGCGCGCTCCCACAGCGGATCTGCACAGCCCGTCAGATAAGGCTAGCCAGTGCCGCCGCGGCTTCAGCCAGTTGCAGTTCGCTGAACACCTGCACCCCATGTCGGGTCAGCAGGGCTGCGGTGACGCCTTCGCCGCTGACCTTGACCCCGCTGAAGGTCCCGTCATACGTCAGCAGATTGCCGCAGGACGGGCTGTTCGCCTTGAGCACAGCGATCCGGATGGCGTGCTGCTGCACCAGCGCCAGGGCCTGCTGTGCACCTGACAGAAATTCGGCGCTGACATCCTCGCCCTCGGTGGTAATCACCCGGGCGTGACCGTCCAGTACCTGCGTCCCCTGCCCACCGGGAATCTCCGCTGCCGCCCGGGGCGTGGGCAGGCCGCCGGCCACTTCCGGACACAGGGCGACCACCCGCCCTTCGGCAATCCACTGCTGCAATTGATCGAACGGCCCGCTGGCACCACCGTCGTAACGTACGCGGTGGCCGAGCAGGCAACGGCTGACCAGGATTTTCTGCATCATCAGAACAACTCGTTACCGCGCCGACGAAACCAGCCCGTCAATGACAGGCGCTCGCGGGTCGCGGGTAGGACTTCGTGGGGCACTTCGCCCGACAGGAATACCACCAGGCAACCGCCGATGGGTACCACATCGTGCTCCACGTCTTCCGCAAGGTACATGCGCAACTGACCGCCATGCTCCGGCAGCCAGTCGTCGTTGAGGTAGATCACCGCCGAGACCATGCGCCGGTCGTCGTCGCGAAAGCGGTCGACATGCTTGAGGTAGAACGCCCCGGGCGGGTACAGCGCAAAATGGCTTTCGAAATCCTCAAGACCCAGGTACAGGCCCCGGTTCATGGCTTCGCGCAGGCTGTCCATCAAGCCAAGGTACAGGTCGCACGCCTCGACCTGGCCCGGCTCCAGCCACTGGATGTGATCGCCGCGAATGCCCTCGCGGATCTCTGAAAACGGCCCGCGCCCGACGGCCGCAGGTGCCAATTCACCCTCGGCCGCACGTTTACGGCACTCAGCCGCCAGTGCTCGGGTCAGAACCTGAGGCAGGAAAATCGGCTGTTGCGACCAGCCGCGCACAGCGAGATCGTCCACGATACGTAACAGCAGCGGGTCATCGGAGGGTATTTGCATGGCGCGCATAGTATTCCTGCGCCAGCAAATCCGACAGCACCACATAGCGGAGGATCGTCGGATAAGCTGATGAACATGATACGAATTCTCGACAACCTGTGTCTGGCCCCGGAGAATAGTCGCCTGCCGACAGGAGTCCTTATGCGCCGTTTGCTTTTTTCACTGTTGATGCTCTGCACTTTTCCCTCCTGGGCAGACGGCCACGACCAGTTGTACAAGGTCGCCGGCTGGCCCGACCAGCGCGCGCATTTTAGCGATGCCCTCAACGCCGCCCAGCAACGCTACCAAAGCAGCTTGCCGCCGGCGGTGTTCCAGGCGCTGGTCAATAACAGCAATCAGCGATTTGCGCCGCAGGCCATGGATCGCCGGGCCGAAGCGCAATTGCGCAAGAACCTCGCCGACCCCAAGCCGGCACTGGGGTTTTTCCAGTCGCCGCTGGGCCGCAAGATCATTGCCGCCGAACTGCTGGCGACCCGGCGCGACCAGTTGGCGAAGAACGCCAAGGGCCTGCCGAAAATCGAAGCCAGCGACACCCGTCAGTTGATCATTGGCCATCTGGCCCAGGCACTGCCGGCCCGTGAAGCCGGTGCCGAAGTCAGCCTGGCGATCGCCGGTGTGGCGGCGGACAGCCTGAGTCAGATGATTCCCGGCCTGCTCGGCGGTGGTCAGGCCCAGAGCATGTTGAACGGCCAGCGCCAGCGGCTGATGGAACAGATTGGCAGCGACCTGAACAACACCCTGCTGTATGTCTATCGCGACCTGTCGGACGCGGAACTGGAAGAGTTCGCCAACTTTGCCGAATCGGCCGAAGGCCAGGCGTACTACCAGGCAGCACTGGCCGCGATCCGCGCGGGCCTGGCCGTAGGCCAAAGCACTTCGAACCTGAATCAGTAACAGTCAGCGCTGCCAGGGGGTGTTACGGATTACGCCCCTTGATCCGCTTGGTCAAAAAGCCGAAATACTCCTGGCGCAATGCCTGGGTTTCATTGGCCAGATGATGCCGAGCCTCGGGCAGCTTCAACACCTGGGGCCGGTCGAACTTGCCCGCCAGCACTTCAAGGTTGTGCTGCCAATCCACCGTCATGTCCGCCTGGCCCTGAATGATCAGCGGTCGCCGGTCGCTGCGCGGGGCCGCTTCGATACGCTTGATCCAGCGGGCCAGCGCGCCCACCCAGGCGGTCGGCAGACGCAGCGGTTGCAACGGGTCGGCTTGCAGGAACGGCAGGAACGCCGGGTCGTTGGAGTTTTCACTGAAGCGCCGGGCGATGCCTTTGACGAAAGGCTTGAGCAGGTAGTAACTCAGGTGTGACCAGCCCCAGGCACGCGGCCGCACCAGCGGCGACAGCAGCACCACCTGGCCCTGCGCCGGGCTGTTTTGCCCCTGGTTGAGCACATGATCAATCACGATCGCCCCGCCGGTACTCTGGCCGCACAGGTGCCACGGCTGCGGCAAATCGATGGATTGCGCCTCGACGAACAGCCCCTGCAGGGTGTCCTGGTACTCGGCAAAATCGCGAATGCTCGCGCGCTCACCGCTGGACAGGCCGTGCCCCGGCAGGTCGCAGGCAATCACCGCAAACCCCTGGTCCAGCGCCCACTCGATCACATGCCGATAGAGCCCGGTGTGATCGTAGAAGCCGTGAAACAGAAAGAGCGTCGCCTTGGCCCGCTCGGGCCACCAGAACTGGCTGACCAGCTCATAACCATCGACCTCGAACCGCCCCAGCCCGGTACGCAGGGCACGACCCGCAAAGTCCAGGCCGTAGAACCGCTGATAGGCCCGGCCTTCCTCCGACAACGGCTGCGCGCAGGCCAGGGCTTGCAGGCTGGCGCGCAAATGATCGGCATTGAAGGTGGCAGGCATATCGGGATTCCAGCGCGAAACAGACTTTATGGGCCTGCGATATTCTTCTGTCGCGGCAAGCATGGCAAGCTACGCGACCTTCGAGGAAGCTTTCCCATGCGCCCGCACGCCCGCACGACATTGCTTGCCACCCTGCTCGCCCTGCTATGCGCCGGCGTCCTGTGGGCGGCGTATGACTGGTTCCAGGGACGCTACCTGCGAGCGTTCAGCTCGCACACGGCGGTGTTTTCCGGCGACCCCTTGCGCCTTCCGGAACACCTGGCCGGCCCCGGGGCGATTCGCGTGGTGCACTTCTGGGACCCGGCCTGCCCGTGCAACGTCGGCAATCAGCAGCACCTGGCCGAACTGCTCGAGCACTACGGGCCGCAAGGCGTGCAGTTCTACGCCGTGCAAAAGCCCGGCAGCCAGGGCCAACTGCCCAGCACCTTGAGCAACCTCAAACCCCTCGAACGCCTCCCAGGCTCCGAGCACGTCCCCGCCAGCCCCGCCGTGGCGATCTGGGACCGCGGCGGCAAACTGGCCTACTTCGGCCCCTACAGCGAAGGCCTGACCTGCAACTCCAGTAACAGCTTTATCGAGCCGATCCTCCAGGCCCTGAGCGACGACCGTCCGGTGAATGCCATCAATACCCTGGCGGTGGGCTGCTACTGTCCTTGGGCCAATGAAGCACCCTAGGGCATTCCGGACTTTTCAGGGTACTGGCTGCCCGGTGCATCAGCTCTGTGCTACATGTTGACCGCCCCGACAGGCGGTACCCTGACAAGAACAAGGAGTCACCATGAAACGCGCCCTGAGCTTACTGGCCCTGTTACTCGTGCTGCTGGCCGCCGCAGCCGGCTGGTATGTGTACAGCAAACAACCATCGCGTCAGGGCCAGGTGCAGTTGCAGCACCTGGAGGGTTCAGTGACCGTGCGCTACGACGAACGTGGCATTCCTCACGTGCGTGCCGGCAATGAGATCGACCTGTATCGCGCCCTCGGTTATGTCCAGGCCCAGGACCGGCTGTTCCAGATGGAAATCATGCGGCGCCTGTCCCGGGGTGAACTGGCCGAGGTGCTCGGGCCAAAACTGTTGGATACCGACAAACTGTTCCGCAGCCTGCGCATTCGCGAGCGCGCCGAGAGTTATGTGGCCGCACTGGATAAGGAGTCGGCGGCGTGGAAGGCCCTACAGGCCTATCTGGACGGGATCAACCAGTATCAGGACACACACGCTGCGCCCATTGAGTTCGACGTGCTGGGCATCGCCAAGCGGCCGTTCACCGCCCAGGACACCGTCAGTGTCGCCGGCTACATGGCCTACAGCTTTGCCGCGGCCTTTCGCACCGAGCCCCTGCTGACCTACGTGCGCGATCAGTTGGGCAATGACTACCTGAACATCTTCGACCTCGACTGGCAGCCCAAAGGCGTGCTGGCCCAGCAACACAGCAGCGCGCCGGTCCTGAGCAAAGCCGACTGGCAAGACCTCAACGCCATTGCCCGTCTCAGCCAGCAGGCGCTGGCCGAGCACGGCCTGCCGCAATTGGAGGGCAGCAATGCCTGGGTGGTTGCCGGCAGTCGCACCAAGAGCGGCAAGCCCTTGTTGGCCGGCGACCCGCACATTCGGTTCTCGACGCCTTCGGTGTGGTACGAGGCGCAACTGTCGGCCCCCGGCTTCGAACTCTACGGACACTATCAGGCGCTGGTGCCGTTTGCCTTCCTTGGCCACAACCTGGACTTCGGCTGGAGCCTGACGATGTTCCAGAACGACGACCTCGACCTGATCGCCGAGAAGGTCAACCCGGACAACGCCAACCAGGTCTGGTACCACGGCAAGTGGGTCGATCTGATCAACAGCGAGCACCAGATTGCCGTCAAGGGCCAGGCCCCCGTGACCCTGACACTGCGCCAATCGCCCCACGGCCCGATCATCAACGATGTCCTGGGCGCCAGCGCCGGCAAGACCCCCATCGCGATGTGGTGGGCGTTCCTCGATACCCAGAACCCGATCCTCGAAGGTTTTTACCAACTCAACCGCGCCGACACCCTGGCCAAGGCCCGGGCCGCATCCGCCAAGGTCCAGGCCCCGGGGTTGAACATCGTCTGGGCCAACGCCAAGGGGGATATCGGCTGGTGGGCGGCCGCGCAATTGCCCAAGCGTCCGGCGGGGGTCAAGCCGGGCTTCATCCTCGACGGCAGCAGCAATCAGGCGGACAAGGACGGCTTCTACCCCTTCAGCGCCAACCCGCAGGAAGAGAACCCGGCCCGCGGCTACATCGTCTCCGCCAACTTCCAGCCGCTGTCACCGACCGGCCTGGAGATTCCCGGTTACTACAACCTGGCCGACCGCGGTCAGCAGCTCAACCTGCAATTGAGCGACAAGAACTTCAAGTGGGACCTGGACAACACCCAGGCACTGCAACTGGGCACCACGACCGGGTACGGTCAACGCCTGCTGGCACCGCTGCTGCCGGTATTGCGCGAGGTGGTCAGCGACCCGCAGGAACGGCAATGGCTGGATCAACTGAGCGCCTGGAAAGGCGATTACCCGCTGGAATCCACCAGCGCCACGCTGTTCAACCAGTTCCTGTTCAACCTGGCCGATGGGGCCCTGCACGATGAGCTGGGCGACAGCTTTTTCGACACCCTGCTCTCGACCCGGGTGATCGATGCCGCCCTGCCCCGACTGGCTGCCAACCCCGACTCAGTGTGGTGGGACAACCGCGACACCCTGGGCAAGGAATCCCGCGCCGACGTGGTCAAGGCCGCGTGGCACGCCAGCATCGCCCACCTGAAAACCACCCTCGGCGCAGACGCCACGCAATGGCAGTGGGGCAAGGCCCACACCCTCACCCACGGCCATCCGCTGGGCACGCAAAAACCCTTGGAGCGCATTTTTAACGTCGGTCCGTTCGAAGCCCCGGGCAGTCACGAAGTGCCGAACAACCTGTCGGCGAAAATCGGCCCGGCACCCTGGCCCGTGACCTATGGCCCGTCGACCCGGCGCATCATCGACTTCGCCGACCCGGCCCACGGCCTGACCATCAACCCGATCGGCCAGAGCGGCGTGCCTTTCGATGCGCACTATCAAGACCAGGCCGAGGCGTACATCGAGGGTGTCTACCACCAGGCGCATTTCAGCGAGGAAGAAGTGAGCGCCAATACGCGCAGCACCTTGAAGTTGCTGCCGGCCCACTGACGGCAACGGCGACACAGGTCGCGGTGATTTGCGTTATTCGCGAGCGCACCGCAAGCGGGCGCTTGCGGTGACAGGGGGTAGCGTTGAGGGTTGACCGCAGGAATGCGGTCAACCCGTTCGACTTACGTCGCTCCCGGCGCCTGGGCCCGGCGTACGTCGGGCTGTTTCCAGGAGTCGGCAGCACTTTCCTCGATGGCCTGCTGGATCGCCCGCTTGCGGTTTTCTTCGGCGCGTCGGCTGAAGAACCAGACCATGAAGGTAACGATCGACACGGCCAACAGGATCAAGCTGGCCACGGCGTTGATCTCGGGTTTGACCCCCAGGCGCACCGCCGAGAACACTTCCATCGGCAGGGTGGTGGAGCCCGGGCCCGAGACGAAGCTGGCCAGTACCAGGTCATCCAGCGACAGGGCGAACGACATCATGCCGCCCGCTGCCAGCGAAGGCGCAATCATCGGGATAGTGATCAGGAAGAACACCTTCCACGGCCGCGCACCCAGGTCCATGGCCGCCTCTTCGATGGACAGGTCCAGCTCACGCAAGCGTGCCGATACCACCACCGCCACATAGGCGGCACAGAAGGTGGTGTGGGCGATCCAGATGGTGACGATGCCCCGCTCCTGCGGCCAGCCGATCATCTGCGCCATAGCCACGAACAGCAGCAACAGCGACAGACCGGTGATCACTTCCGGCATCACCAACGGCGCGGTGACCAGGCCGCCGAACAGCGTGCGGCCCTTGAAGTGGGTGATCCGGGTCAGCACGAACGCGGCCAGTGTGCCCAGGGCAACGGCTGCGACCGCGGTGTAGCAAGCGATTTCCAGCGAGCGCACCACCGAGCCCATCAGTTGGCTGTTGTCCAGCAGGCCGACGTACCACTTGATCGACCAGCCGCCCCACACCGTCACCAGTTTCGAGGCGTTGAACGAGTAGATCACCAGGATCAGCATCGGCAGGTAGATGAACAACAGACCCACTACCAGCATCAGGCTGGAGAAACGGAAGCGCTTCATTCTTTACCCTCCATTTCCTTGGCCTGACTGCGGTTGAACAGGATGATCGGCACAATCAGGATCGCCAGCATCACCACCGCCAGGGCGGAAGCCACCGGCCAGTCACGGTTGTTGAAGAACTCTTGCCACAGCACTTTACCGATCATCAGGGTTTCCGGACCGCCCAGCAGTTCCGGGATCACGAACTCACCCACCACCGGGATGAACACCAGCATGCAGCCGGCGATGATGCCGTTCTTGGACAGCGGGATGGTGATCTTCCAGAAGCTGTTGAAGGTGCTCGAACCCAGGTCGGACGCGGCCTCCAGCAGGCTGGTGTCGTGTTTGACCAGGTTGGCGTAGAGCGGCAGGATCATGAACGGCAGGTAGGAATAGACCACGCCGATGTACACCGCCAGGTTGGTGTTGAGGATCTGCAGCGGCTCATCGATGAAGCCCATGCTCATCAGGAAACCGTTGAGCAGGCCGTTGTTGCTGAGGATGCCCATCCACGCATACACGCGGATCAGGATTGCGGTCCAGGTCGGCATCATGATCAGCAGTACCAGTACGGTCTGCATTTCCTTGCGCGCACTGGCGATGGCGTAGGCCATCGGGTAGCCGATCAACAGGCACAAAATGGTGCTGATCAGCGCCATCTTCAACGAGCCGAGGTAAGCGGCAATGTACAGCTCGTCCTCGCTGAGCATCACGTAGTTGCCCAGGTTGAGCAGCAACTGCAGCTTCTGCTCGACGAAGCTGTAGATCTCGGTGTACGGCGGAATGGCCACGTCTGCTTCGGCGAAGCTGATCTTCAATACGATGAAGAACGGCAGCATGAAGAACAGGAACAGCCACAGGAAAGGAACGCCGATGACCAACTGGCGGCCACCGGGAATTATTCGACTGAGTCGACGCTTGAGTTTTCGCATGTTCATGAGCGCAGTACCACGCCGCTGTCGTCTTCCCACCAGACGTAGACCTGGTCACCCCAGGTCGGACGCTGGCCCCGGCGCTCGGCGTTGGCCACGAACGATTGCACCAGCTTGCCGCTCGGCAATTCGACGTAGAACACCGAGTGGCCGCCCAGGTAGGCAATGTCATGGACCTTGCCGCTCGACCAGTTGTGCTCGCAGGTCGGCATATCGGCGGTGACCAGCAGTTTTTCCGGGCGAATCGCGTAGGTCACCGACTTGTCTTGCACCGAGGTGCTGATGCCGTGGCCGACGTAGATGTTGCGGTCCAGGTCCTTGCAGGTGATCAGTGCATGGCCCTCGGCGTCGTCCACCACTTCACCTTCGAAGATGTTGACGTTGCCGATGAATTCGCAGACCAGGCGGCTGGTCGGGGTTTCGTAGATGTCGATCGGACTGCCGATCTGGGCAATCCAGCCCAGGTGCATGATCGCGATGCGCTCGGCCATGGTCATGGCCTCTTCCTGGTCGTGGGTCACCATGACGCAGGTCACCCCGACGCGCTCGATGATTTCCACCAGCTCCAGCTGCATCTGTGAACGCAGTTTTTTGTCGAGGGCGCCCATCGGTTCGTCGAGCAGCAACAGCTTCGGCCGCTTGGCCAGGGAGCGGGCCAGGGCGACACGCTGGCGCTGGCCACCGGAGAGCTGGTGCGGCTTGCGCTTGGCATACTGGCTCATCTGCACCAGCTTGAGCATCTCGGCCACCCGGGCGTCGACTTCAGCCGCCGGGATCTTGTCCTGCTTGAGGCCGAAGGCGATGTTCTGCGCCACGGTCATGTGCGGGAACAGCGCGTAGGACTGGAACATCATGTTGATCGGCCGCTCGTACGGCGGCATGTCGGTGATGTCCACGCCGTCGAGGAAAATCCGCCCCTCGGTCGGTCGCTCGAAACCGGCGAGCATACGCAACAAGGTCGATTTGCCCGAACCCGAACCGCCGAGCAAGGCGAAGATTTCGCCCTTCTTGATTTCCAGGGACACATCGTCCACGGCAATCGTCTCGTCGAACTTCTTCGTGACCCGGTCGATTTTGACCAGCACCTGTTTAGGTGTCTGATCGCCCTCGAGGGCTTTCTTATAGGCGCCGGAGGCAACTGCCATTTACGAAACTCCCAACAAAAAGAGTGCAGTTCGCCCAACACGGGCGAAACCTTGGATAGGTTGAGCCTTTGTCACTATTTACCCGACTTGACCTTGGTCCAGCTGCGGGTCATCAAACGTTGAATGTTCGGTGGTAGCTCGATCGACACGTAGGTCTTGTCGAGGACCGCCTGGGGTGGATACACCGACTCGTCTTCGCGGATCGACTGTTCCATCAACGTGTCCGACCCCGGGTTCGGGTTGGCGTAGCCCACGTAATCGCTGACCTGGGCGATCACCTCAGGCTTGAGCAGGTAGTTGATGAAGGCATGGGCCTCTTTGGCATTGGACGAATCCTTGGGAATCGCCAGCATGTCGAACCACAGGGCGCCGCCCTCTTTCGGGATCGAGTAGGCAATGTTCACGCCTTTGCCGGCTTCCGCTGCCCGGGCCTTGGCCTGGAACATATCGCCGGAGAACCCGATGGCCACGCAGATGTCGCCGTTGGCCAGGTCCGCGATGTATTTGGAGGAGTGGAAGTACGTCACGAAAGGCCGCACCGCGAGCAACTTGGCTTCGGCTTTCTTGTAATCGGCAGGGTTGGTGCTGTTGGCATCCAGGCCCATGTAGTTGAGGACGGTGGGCATCATTTCATCGGCGGAATCAAGGAACGCGACGCCGCAGCTCTGCAGTTTCTTGATGTTTTCCGGCTCGAACACCGCCGCCCAGGAATCGATCTTGTCGACCCCCAGTACCGCCTTGACCTTGTCGACGTTGTAACCAATGCCGTTGGTGCCCCACAGGTACGGCACGGCGTACAGGTTGCCCGGGTCGTTCTGTTCCAGGCGCTTGAGCAGCACCGGGTCGAGGTTGGCGTAGTTGGGCAGTTGCGACTTGTCGAGCTTCTGGAAGGCCCCAGCCTTGATCTGCTTGCCCAGGAAGTGGTTCGACGGCACGACCACGTCATAACCGGTGCGCCCGGCCAGCAACTTGCCTTCCAGGGTTTCGTTGGAATCAAACACGTCATACACCGGCTTGATGCCCGTGGCTTTTTCGAAATCCGCCAGGGTTGATTCGCCGATGTAGTCCGACCAGTTATAAATATGCACGGTGGAGGCGGCTTGCACACTGACCGCAAGTGTCAGGCCGGCGCCAACTAGCATGGCTTTACGAAACAAAGAAATAGGCAATTGGAGGTCCTCTGAAATAGTTGGGCCCAAGTTGCCCAGCGTTACATGACAGCCATGGCTGCCTGGCAACAAAACCGGCGCGCAACTTACCCTCGATAAACCGATCCAGCAAACTTTAAAAAGATCCTGGTAGGAGCGAGCTTGCTCGCGATGGTCGACAACGATAACGCGGGGTGCCTGGCACTGCGCGGCGTTGCGATTTTTTTCGCGAGCAGACCGCAAGCGGGCACCCGCTCCTACAAGGGTTCTACTTGTTATTTACCCGATTTGATCTTGGTCCAGCTGCGGGTCATGATCCGCTGGGTCGCGGCCGGCAAATCGGCAATCGCGTACAGCTTGGCCAGCACGTCCGCCGGTGGGTAAACACCCGGGTCACTGGTGATGTCTTTATCGACCAGAGGGGTTGCAGCGGCGTTACCGTTCGGGAAGCGTACGGCGTTGGTAATCTCGGCCATGATTTCCGGCTTCTGCAGGAAGGTCATGAACTTGTAGGCGCCTTCGACGTTCTCGGCATCTTTAGGGATGGCGACCATGTCGTAGAAGCTGCCCGCACCTTCTTTGGGAATGTTGTAGCTGACCTTGACCTTGTCACCGGCTTCACTGGCGCGGGTCTTGGCCTGGTAGATGTCGCCCGAGTAACCGATAGCCACGCAGATGTTGCCGTTGGCCAGGTCGGAGATGTACTTGGAGGAGTGGAAGTAGCCGATCGAAGGACGCACTTTCAGGAACAGCGCTTCAGCTTCGGCCAGTTGTTTTTTATCCTGGCTGTCGGTTGGATAGCCCAGGTAGTGCAGTGCCACCGGAATCATCTCGGTTGGCGAATCCAGGACGCTGATTCCGCATGCCTTGAGCTTGGCGGCGTTTTCCGGCTTGAAGATCAAGTCCCAGGAGTTGGTCGGTGCGTCGTCACCCAGTGCGGCCTTGACCTTCTCGGCGTTAAAACCGATACCGATCGAGCCCCACATGTAAGGGAAGGCGTGCTCGTTACCCGGGTCGCTGACCGAAACGGCCTTGAGCAGGTCGGTATTGAGGTTTTTCCAGTTCGGCAGCTTGGACTTGTCCAGCTTCTGGTAGACACCGGCCTTGATCTGCTTGGCCAGGAAGTTGTTCGACGGCACAACGATGTCGTAGCCGGACTTGCCGGCCAGCAACTTGGCTTCCAGGGTTTCGTTACTGTCGAAGACGTCGTAGACGACCTTGATGCCTGACTCCTCCTCGAACTTCTTGACGGTGTCCGGCGCGATGTAGTCGGACCAGTTGTAGACGTGCAGTACTTTGTCATCTGCCTGAACCGCGCCCGCCATCACGCCCATCAGGGACATGGCAAGAAGTGTCTTGCCTGCGAGCTTTTTACCGAGTGCCTTCATGCGTAATGCTCCAAATTTTTCTTTTTTGAACCACCTGTTCCGCGCCGAACCCTGGCGTCTGGAACTGTGGCTAGTCTGGCAACATCCATGGCGGTCTTTCAAGGAAAGGCCAAGCTTTCTGACCGCTCTGAGCGAAAGTTCATACAACTCCCGCTCAGAGCCTAGCACTTAGCCCTGCAATGCACTCAGGGTCAGGTCCAGACACTTGCGTGCCTTGGCCACCAACTCATCGATTTCTGCCGGTGTGATCACCAGCGGCGGAGCGATGATCATGGTGTCGCCCACTGCGCGCATGATCAGCCCGTTGTCGAAGCAGAACTGCCGGCAGATCATGCCCACACCCTTGCCTTCGTAACGTTTGCGCGTGGCCTTGTCCTGAACCAGTTCGATTGCCCCCAACAGCCCCACTCCGCGAACTTCGCCCACCAGAGGGTGATCGTTCAGTTCACGTAGACGCTTTTGCAAATACGGTGCCGTTTCTGTGTGGACGCGCTCAATAATTTTTTCGTCGCGCATGATGCGGATGTTTTCCAGGGCCACTGCCGCTGCCACCGGGTGACCGGAGTAGGTAAAGCCGTGGTTGAAATCGCCGCCCTCGTTGAGCACCTCGACCACGCTGTCGCGCACGATCAGGCCGCCCATCGGGATGTAGCCGGAGGTCAGGCCCTTGGCGATGGTCATCATGTCTGGCTTGAGGTCGTAGTAATCGCTGCCGAACCACTCACCGGTACGGCCGAAACCACAGATCACCTCGTCGGCGACGAACAGGATGTCGTACTTGGCGAGGATTTCCTTGATGCGCGGCCAGTAGCTTTCTGGCGGCACGATCACGCCGCCGGCACCCTGGATCGGCTCGGCGATAAAGGCGCCGACGTTGTCGACACCGATTTCGAGAATCTTTTCTTCCAACTGGTTGGCGGCCCAGACCCCGAACTCTTCCGGGGTCATGTCGCCACCTTCACCGAACCAGTAAGGCTGCGCAATGTGCACGATCCCCGGGATCGGCAAGTCGCCCTGTTCGTGCATATAGGTCATGCCGCCCAGGCTGGCGCCGGCCACGGTCGAACCGTGGTAGCCGTTTTTGCGGCTGATGATGACTTTCTTGTTCGGCTGGCCCTTGATCGCCCAGTAGTGGCGGACCATTCGCAGCATGGTGTCGTTGCCTTCGGAGCCGGAACCGGTGAAGAACACGTGGTTCATGCCTTGCGGGGCGATGTCGGCAATCGCCTTGGCCAGCTCCAGCACCGGAGGGTGGGCGGTCTGGAAGAACAGGTTGTAGTACGGCAGCTCGCGCATCTGTTTGCTGGCGGCGTCCGCCAGCTCATCGCGACCGTAGCCGATGGCCACACACCACAGGCCGGCCATGCCGTCGAGGATCTTGTTGCCTTCGCTGTCCCACAGGTAAACGCCCTTGGCGCTGGTGATGATGCGCGGGCCTTTTTCCTTGAGCTGCTTGAAGTCACTGAACGGCGCCAGGTGGTGCTCGTTGCTCAGGCTTTGCCATTCACGGGTTTGCGGGTTGTTGCTGCTCATAAAGCGCTCCTTCCTAGTGAGGTAAGAGTGCGGCTGGTGGGCCGCACCCGGCGTGTCAGACGGCGAATAGCAGGAATTCCCGTTCCCACGAACTGATCACGCGCTTGAAGTTTTCATGCTCGGCCCGCTTGACCGCGACGTAGCCAGTGATGAAGTTGTGACCCAGGTATTTCTCGATGGTCTTGCTGTTTTCCATGCGCTCCAGGGCGTCCTCGATGGTCAGCGGCAGACGCAGGTTGCGTCGCTCATAACCACGTCCAACCACCGGTGCGCTTGGGTTGAGGCCTTCAACCATGCCGATGTAGCCGCACAACAGGCTGGCGGCAATCGCCAGGTACGGGTTGGCATCGGCGCCCGGCAGGCGGTTTTCCACCCGACGGTTCTGTGGCCCCGCGTCCGGAACCCGCAGGCCCACGGTGCGGTTCTCTTCGCCCCACTCCACGTTGACCGGTGCCGAGGTGTCCGGCAGGAAGCGGCGGAACGAGTTGACGTTGGGGGCGAACAGCGGCAGCAGCTCAGGGATGAACTTCTGCAGGCCACCAATGTGATTGAGGAACAGTTGGCTCATGGTCCCGTCTTCATTGGAGAAGACGTTCTTGCCAGTCTCGATGTCGATGATGCTCTGGTGCAGGTGCATGGCGCTGCCCGGCTCGCCCGTCATCGGCTTGGCCATGAACGTCGCCGCCACGTCGTGCTTGAGCGCGGCTTCGCGCATGGTGCGCTTGAACACCAGGATCTGGTCGGCCAGGGACAGTGCGTCACCGTGACGGAAGTTGATTTCCATCTGCGCCGTGCCGTCCTCGTGGATCAGCGTGTCCAGGTCCAGCTCCTGCAGCTCGCACCAGTCGTAGACGTCTTCAAACAGCGGATCGAATTCGTTGGCCGCTTCAATGGAGAACGACTGGCGACCGATTTCCGGACGCCCGGAACGGCCGATCGGCGGTTGCAGCGGATAGTCCGGGTCGTCGCTGCGCTTGGTCAGGTAAAACTCCATCTCCGGCGCCACGATGGGCTGCCAGCCCTTGTCGGCATAGAGCTTGAGGACCTTCTTGAGCACGTTGCGCGGCGACAGCTCGATCGGGTTGCCCTGCTTGTCGTAGGTGTCGTGGATCACCTGGGCGGTCGGCTCGATGGCCCAGGGCACCAGGAACACAGCGTTCTGGTCGGGGCGGCAGATCATGTCGATGTCGGCCGGGTCGAGCAGCTCGTAATAGATGTCGTCTTCGACATAGTCGCCCGTCACTGTTTGCAGCAGCACACTCTCGGGCAGGCGCATGCCTTTTTCGGCAATGAACTTGTTGGTCGGCGAAATCTTGCCGCGGGTGATCCCGGTCAAGTCGGCGATCATGCATTCGACTTCTGTGATCTTGTGGTCTTTCAACCAATCGGTGAGCTGGTCGAGGTTGTTACTCATAAATGCCTCTGGGCTGAGTGTCCTGACGTCATTAAGAGTCAGGCGATATGTGACGCATCCGCGTCGCGTTGTCGTGTCTGGGCCATGGCCAGGCCATGTGGGCTAGAGCTTACCTGCCATTGGGGCCGGGTTTGCACACTTGCAGCAAAAGCCGTGCGTGCAGGAACCGCAACGACAGCGCGAATCAATGGGCAGGGAATGGCAACGCGTGCAGAATCATGAGCAGTTCCCGGTGTATTTGCAGGACCGCTATAGTGAACAGGATCTATAGTGAAAGAAGTGCCACGACTAAAGAGAAAGGCATCCGCAACGTCCAGAATATCGGACGGGGAACGCTGCTCCGGGAGCGCCGACAGGCCCTTGGCCACCGCGCGGACGGACGTGTCGCCACTGATGTGGCAAGCATGCAGACCGATCTGCCTGGAGCAGGTGGTCACGCCGATTGACGGCAGGCGAGACATGAAGCACCCCGGTATTATTGCTGTTATGGGTTTGATTCGAGCTTAGCCTTGTTCATTTTTTTACACAACACCCCCGTAAAAAATACAACACGGCCCGCTCAAGCCTGCGGGCGGCAACGAAGGGAAAGGGATTAAAACGCCCCAAAGTGCCTCAAAAATGCCCTGCGAGCGCTTTTTTAGGGCAAAAAAGGCCTCGCTTGACTTCGGCATGCCGTTCGGGTTGACTGGAATCTGAAAAGATCAATGATTGATATTTTTAACAACAAAGGTGTTGCATCATGTCGGTACCCCCGCGTGCCGTTCAGCTTAACGAAGCGAACGCGTTCCTTAAGGAACATCCTGAGGTTCTGTACGTTGACCTTCTGATTGCGGATATGAATGGTGTGGTGCGCGGCAAGCGCATCGAACGCACCAGTCTCCACAAGGTTTACGAGAAAGGCATCAACCTGCCGGCCTCTCTATTTGCTCTGGATATCAATGGTTCAACGGTGGAAAGCACCGGCCTGGGCCTGGACATCGGCGATGCTGACCGAATCTGCTATCCAATCCCCGACACCCTGTGCAATGAGCCTTGGCAAAAGCGCCCGACCGCGCAACTGCTGATGACCATGCACGAACTTGAAGGTGAACCTTTCTTCGCCGACCCGCGCGAAGTCCTGCGACAAGTCGTGACCAAGTTCGACGAACTGGGCCTGACCATCTGCGCCGCATTCGAGCTGGAGTTCTACCTGATCGACCAGGAGAACGTGAATGGCCGGCCACAACCGCCACGCTCGCCGATCTCCGGCAAACGCCCGCACTCGACACAGGTCTACCTGATCGACGACCTCGACGAATACGTCGACTGCCTCCAGGACATCCTGGAAGGTGCGAAGGAGCAAGGCATCCCGGCTGACGCCATCGTCAAGGAAAGTGCGCCGGCGCAGTTCGAAGTGAACCTGCACCACGTTGCCGACCCGATCAAGGCCTGCGACTACGCGGTACTGCTCAAGCGTCTGATCAAGAACATCGCCTACGACCATGAGATGGACACCACCTTCATGGCCAAGCCTTACCCAGGCCAGGCGGGGAATGGTCTGCACGTCCACATCTCGATCCTTGATAAAGACGGCAAGAATATTTTTGCCAGTGAGGATCCCGAGCAGAACGCCGCACTGCGTCACGCGATCGGCGGTGTGCTCGAGACCCTACCGGCGCAGATGGCTTTCCTCTGCCCGAACGTCAACTCCTACCGTCGTTTCGGCGCACAGTTCTACGTGCCGAACTCGCCGTGCTGGGGCCTGGACAACCGCACTGTGGCGATTCGCGTGCCGACCGGTTCCTCCGATGCCGTGCGCATCGAACACCGTGTGGCCGGCGCCGATGCCAACCCGTACCTGCTGATGGCTTCGGTCCTGGCAGGCGTGCACCACGGCCTGGTCAACAAGATCGAGCCTGGCGCACCGGTGGAAGGCAACAGCTACGAGCAGAACGAGCAGAGCCTGCCGAACAACCTGCGTGACGCCTTGCGCGAGTTGGACGACAGCGAAGTCATGGCCAAGTACATCGATCCGAAATACATCGATATCTTCGTGGCCTGTAAAGAGAGCGAGCTGGAGGAGTTCGAACACTCCATCTCCGACCTCGAGTACAACTGGTACCTGCACACCGTGTAAGCGGCTGCAGTAAAACAAACGCCGCCAGCCTTGCAGCTGGCGGCGTTTTTTTGTGCCCGTCATCCATGGCTTGGTCTTACAGCCACAATCCATGGATAAACCCTACAAAACCGTCAGACATGGATTACATCGATTACCTACACGCAAGTTCACACTTCAGGCCCCCGGAATTGACCGGTTTCCTACCTGACTGCTGAGAACAACAAGCATGACAAAACTGCTACCCGGCACAGCCATGACCCTGATCGCCGCCGGTTTGTGTACCACCGCCTGGGCCAACACCGCCGACACCGTGCAATGGGGCTACACCGCACCCTCAGGCCCGGAAAGCTGGAGCGAACTGAAGAGCGAATACAGGCTCTGCACCTCGGGCAAAGAACAGTCGCCCATCGATATTCATGACACGGTGCAGGCTGGAGTCGAGCCCCCAACCTTCACCTATCGCCCAAGCACAGCCACCGTGCTCAACAACGGTCATACGATCCAGGTATCGCCGCAGGAGCCAGGTGGTATCACCCTGGCCTCCGGTGCCTATTCGCTCGTGCAAATGCACTTCCATACACCCAGCGAGGAAAAAATCCAGGGCCGCTCCTATCCTCTGAATGCGCATCTGGTTCATCGCAACACCGCAGGTGAACTGGCCGTTGTGGCCCTGTTGTTTGAAGAGGGCGCACATAACCCGACGCTGGAGCCGATCCTGACAGCCATGCCAAAAAGCGCGGGTGGCACGGCGACCCTGGACACACTGAACATTGCCGATTTATTGCCCGCCACACACAACACCTATTCCTACCTGGGTTCTCTGACAACCCCGCCCTGTACTGAAGGCGTGCGCTGGCATGTGCTGACGACTGCGGTGCAAATCTCCCGGGTGCAACTGGAAGCTTTCCAGGCGCTGTATCCGATGAACGCACGTCCGGTCCAACCCTTGAACGGTCGGAGTGTGCAAGTCGACGGCTAAACTTCCCTGGCGGCCAGGCGGCGCAGTGGGCCCGTACAGACAAGGCGCGAGTCGCCTCGTACAATGCCCGCTGCCTTTGCAGGAGACTTCAATGACCCGGCCCGCCACTCTTCGTAAACCCCGTGCCCGCAGCCAGGCGCGAATCGATTCGATACTCGATGCCGCCCGTACACTGCTGGCTGCCGAGGGCGTAGCCAGTTTGTCGATCTACAGTGTCGCCGAGCGCGCGCAAATCCCACCCTCCTCCGTCTACCATTTCTTCGCCAGCGTCCCGAGCCTGCTCGAAGCACTGACGGCCGATGTCCACGCCGCGTTCCGCGCCTGCCTGCAAGCGCCTATCGACCATGACACCCTCACCGGCTGGCGAGACCTGTCGCGGCTGGTGGAGCAACGCATGCTGCAGATCTACAGCGAAGACGCCGCCGCCCGCCAGTTGATCCTGGCCCAGCACGGGCTCACCGAGGTCACCCAGGCCGACCGCCAGCACGACCTCGAACTGGGCGACCTGATGCACACCCTCTTCAACCAGCACTTTGAACTGCCGGCGCTGCCCAGCGACGTCGACGTGTTTGCCCTGGCCATGGAGCTGGGCGATCGGGTTTATGCGCGTTCGGTACAGCAGCATGGGCAGATCACCCCGCGTATGGCGGAGGAAGGGATGCGGGTGTTTGATGCGTACCTGGGGTTGTATCTGCCGCCCTATCTGCCTAAACGCAACCACCCGGCCTGAATCCGGACTCGCGATGGCGACCCACCCGCAACCCCAAAAAAACCCATAAAAAACCCCCGAAGGGCTCACACCCTTCGGGGTTGTTCGTCGTGCATGGCTTACAACTTGGCGATCGAGACCTCGGTGGACTTCACGAAGGCGATCACTTCGCTGCCAATCACCAGCTCCAGCTCCTTGACCGAGCGGGTGGTGATCACCGAGGTGACGATGCCGGAAGCGGTTTGCACGTCGATTTCCGACAGCACATCGCCTTCGACGATTTCCTTGATGGTGCCTTTGAACTGGTTGCGAACGTTGATGGCTTTGATAGTCATGAGGGTGATTCCTGTCGTGGGAAGAACGATGAGTTATTGAGCCCAGCGCAATTGCGTGGGCAAGGGTGAAACAGGTTCCGGCTCGGGCGGTACACCCGGCAGGGCCAACACGCGGTTGAGCACTTCGGTTTCCAGCGCTGCCAGCCGATGGGAACCGCGGACCCGAGGGCGCGGTAACTCGACGTGCAGGTCCAGGCCAATCTCGCCCTCTTCGATCAGCAGCACCCGGTCGGCAATCGCCACCGCTTCGCTGACATCGTGGGTCACCAGCAGCACGGTAAAACCATGCTGCTGCCACAGGCGCTCAATCAGTTGCTGCATTTCAATCCGGGTCAGGGCGTCCAGGGCGCCGAGCGGCTCGTCGAGCAGCAGCAGGCGCGGCTGGTGGATCAGTGCCCGGGCCAGGGCCACCCGTTGTTTCTGCCCGCCGGACAATGCCGCCGGCCATTCATCGGCGCGGTCGGCCAGGCCTACCGCTTCCAGGGCATCCAGGGCCTGCTGGCGCCAGTTGCCCTTGAGGCCGAGGCCCACGTTGTCGATGACCTTTTTCCAGGGCAGCAACCGCGCCTCCTGGAACATCAGCCGGGTGTCTTGCCGTGCTTCGCTGAGGGCTGCCGAGCCCGCCAGCAATTGCCCGTCGGTTGGCTGGTCGAGGCCGGCGAGCAAACGCAGCAAAGTGCTTTTGCCACAGCCACTGCGACCGACCACCGCGACGAACTGGCCGGCTGGAATATGCAGATCGATGTCGCGCAGCACTTGCCGCGCACCAAAGGTCTTTTGCAGCTTGCGCACGGCCAGGGGAATCCCACGCAGCAGGCGCGGCGGTTGTTGAGCCGTCATGCGCCACCTCCCTTGGCCACTTGATAGGCCGGGTGCCAGCGCAGCCACACCCGCTCCAGGCCTCGGGCCGCGAGGTCGGCCAACTTGCCGAGCACCGCATAGAGCACAATCGCCAGCACCACCACGTCGGTCTGCAGGAACTCCCGGGCGTTCATTGCCAGGTAGCCGATACCTGAGCTGGCCGAGATGGTTTCGGCCACGATCAGCGTCAACCACATGAAGCCCAGGGCAAAACGTACCCCCACCAGAATCGACGGCAGCGCACCCGGCAGGATCACCTGGCGGAACAGGCTGAAACCGCTCAAGCCATAACTGCGCGCCATTTCCACCAGGGCCGGGTCGACGTTACGAATACCGTGGTAGGTGTTGAGGTAGATCGGAAACAACGTGCCCAGGGCCACCAGGAAAATCTTTGCCGACTCGTCGATGCCAAACCACAGGATCACCAGCGGGATCAACGCCAGGTGCGGCACGTTGCGGATCATCTGCACCGAACTGTCGAGCAGGCACTCGCCCCACTTCGACAGGCCGGTGATGAAACCCAGCACCAGGCCGATGCCGCCGCCAATGACAAAACCGACGCCAGCACGCCAGCCGCTGATGGCCAGGTGTTTCCAGATTTCGCCGCTTTGCACCAGGCTCACGCCCGCTTCGATCACCGCGATCGGAGCCGGCAGAATCCGCGTCGACAACCACCCCGCCGACACCGACAACTGCCACACCGCCAGCAACAGCACCGGCAGGGCCCAGGGCGCGAGACTGTGGATAAGGGTTTGCTTCTTCATGGCGCGCCTCAGCTCTGGGACGCGGCTTTGGGAAGAATGTCGTTGGCCACCATTTCACCGAACGGGCTGACGTAGCCGCCCGTTTTCGGCAACTCAGGACGCTCTATGTCGAGGTGCGGGAACAGCAGTTCCGCTACCCGATACGACTCTTCCAGGTGTGGATAACCGGAGAAGATGAAGGTGTCGATGCCCAGGTCCGCGTACTCCTTGACCCGTGCCGCCACCGTCGGGCCATCGCCGACCAGCGCCGTTCCGGCACCGCCACGTACCAGGCCGACACCGGCCCACAGGTTCGGGCTGACTTCCAGATTGTCGCGGCTGCCCCCATGCAGCGCAGCCATGCGTTGCTGGCCCACCGAGTCAAAGCGCGCCAACGACGCCTGGGCCCGGGCGATAGTGTCGTCATCCAGATGGGAAATCAGACGGTCCGCGGCCCGCCAGGCTTCGTCATTGGTCTCGCGCACGATCACGTGCAGACGAATGCCGAAGCGTACGGTACGGCCCAGCTTGGCCGCCTTCTCCCGCACTTGCGCGATTTTCTCGGCGACCGCGGCCGGTGGCTCGCCCCAGGTCAACACCATTTCGACCTGCTCGGCGGCCAGGTCCTGCGCCGCTTCTGAAGAGCCACCGAAGTACAGCGGTGGACGCGGTTGCTGGATGGGTGGATAGAGCAACTTGGCGCCTTTGACGCTGATGTGTTGCCCGTCGTAATCAACGGTTTCGCCTTCCAGCACGCGGCGCCAGATCCGGGTGAACTCCACGGAGGCCTGATAACGCTCTTCGTGGCTGAGGAACAAGCCATCGCCCGCCAACTCTTCCGGGTCACCGCCGGTCACCAGGTTGAACAACGCCCGGCCACCGGACAACCGGTCCAGGGTCGCCGCCTGACGCGCCGCCACCGTCGGGGAAATGATCCCGGGGCGCAGGGCAACCAGGAACTTCAGGCGCTGGGTCACCGGGATCAGCGAGGCTGCCACCAGCCACGAGTCTTCGCAGGAGCGCCCGGTGGGGATCAACACCCCGCCGAACCCCAGGCGGTCCGCCGCCTGGGCGACTTGTTGCAGGTAGCCATGGTCCACGGCGCGCGCGCCTTCGGCAGTGCCAAGGTAATGGCCGTCGCCGTGGGTAGGCAGGAACCAGAAAATATTGAGGCTCATGGAGTGGTCTCCTTGGAAAGTCGAACTACTGGGTTTTGGCAATGGTCGCCGGCGGGGTCCAGATCACGTCTTTGATGCTCAAGGGTTTAGGGATCAACTTGAGCTGGTAGAAGCTGTCGGCGATCTTCTGCTGCGCCGCGACCACTTCCGGCGTCAGGAAGTGCGCGCCGTAGCCCTGGCGTTTCACCGAGGTCAGGGTGATGTCGGCGGGCAGGCCGAGCAGTGGCGCCACCTGTTTGGTCACATCCTCGGGGTTGGCCTGGGACCACTCACCGACAGCGCGGACTTCATCCACCAGGGTCTTGATCACGGCCGGGTGCTGCTCGGCGTAAGGCTTGGTGGCCAGGTAGAACTGATGGTTGTCGACGATGCCTTTGCCATCACGCAGGGTGCGGGCCTGCAGTTGCTGTTCGGCGGCGGCCTGGTACGGGTCCCAGATCACCCAGGCGTCGACGCTGCCGCGCTCGAACGCTGCGCGGGCATCGGCTGGGGGCAGGAATACGGTCTGAATGTCGCTGTATTTGAGGCCGGCGTCTTCCAGGGCGCGCACCAGCAGGTAGTGCACGTTGGAGCCCTTGTTGAGCACGACTTTCTTGCCCTTGAGATCCTGTACCGATTGGATTGCCGAGTCCTTCGGCACCAGGATCGCTTCACTGTGGGGAGCGGGTGGCTCGTAGGCGACATAGAGCAGATCGGCACCGGCGGCCTGGGCGAACACTGGCGGGGTTTCGCCGGTCACGCCGAAGTCGATGGAGCCGACGTTCAAACCTTCGAGCAGTTGCGGGCCACCGGGGAACTCAGTCCATTGCACGTCGACGCCTTGGGCGGCGAGGCTTTTCTCCAGGGTGCCCTTGGCTTTGAGCAGCACCAGGGTGCCGTATTTCTGATAGCCGATACGTAGGGTCTCGGCCTGGGCTTGAGTAATGGCGCCGAAGGACACAGCCGCAGCAAACAGAGCGACCAGACCGCGACGCAAAATGACAGGGCGCATGGCGCTCTCCTTTTTGCAGTGGGGTTGTGGCTGCACCTGCTTGCCCGTTAGCGGGCGAGTAAGGCCAGTACTTCAGATTTCGGGTGGGACTCAAATGCTCCAGCGAGCACTCAACAAACGTTCATTCAACAGGTGTGGATCAAGTGGCTTCGGGCGGCGGGCCATGGCGCTGAAAAACTGCTCCAGGGCTTCGTTCAAGCGTTGCTCCAGCTCCGGTGCCAACTTCGCCTGGGCACTGCCTTCGCCATAGGCGATCTGGTTATCTTCGGCAAAGATGCCGTGCAGCATTTCCTGGGCCTTGAGTGCCGACAGCACCGGCTTGAGCGCGTAATCCACCGCCAGCATGTGAGCAATACTGCCGCCCGTAGCCATCGGCAGTACCACCTTGTGGCTCAGGGCGCGTTCAGGCAGCAGGTCCAGGACGGTTTTCAGTGCGCCCGAAAAGGACGCCTTGTAGACCGGCGTGGCGATCAGCAGCCCATCGGCATTGGCAATCTGTTGCAGCAGGTCGATCACCTTCGGGCTGTCGAAGCGGGCATGCAGTAAATCTTCGGCCGGGAAGTCCCGTACCTGGTAACTCACCACTTCCACACCCTGTTGTTGCAACCAGCGCTGGGAGCGATCCAGCAGCACCCCGGAACGGGAGCGTTGGCTGGGACTTCCTCCGAGTGAGACGACCAGCATTACCTTGATTCCTTGCATGTAGTGGGCGATTCGCAACTTGCGATCTCGCGGTGATGGAGTGACCTTAACAGGTGATTCATATATCTATAAATCATATTTATTCATTTGTTTATACTCAAAATGAATATTAAAAACCGCCCGGGCGCAGGCAAAAAAAGGCCGTCGAAACGGCCTGAAAACCCCTGCTTTGTGATTCTGGTTCACGCGGATTGTTGCGGCGGTCAATCCGACCCCATCGCGGGCAAACCCGCTCCCACAGGATGTGCGCGATGCGTTGTGGGAGCGGGCCGGGCGGCGTTCCGCTTGCCCGCGATGGGGTGGTAAGGCGCGCCACAAAAGCTGGCGGATTACCGGTTCGGCTGCGGCGTCAGGCGCAGGTAGGGCTTCACCGCGCGGTAACCTTTGGGGAAGCGCTGGGCGATCTCTGCTTCGTCCTTGAGCGAGGGCACAATCACCACTTCGTCACCGTCCTGCCAGTTGGCCGGCGTGGCCACCTTGTAGTGGTCGGTGAGCTGCAGCGAGTCGATCACCCGCAGGATTTCGTTGAAGTTGCGCCCAGTACTGGCCGGATAGGTGATGGTCAGCCGCACCTTTTTGTTCGGGTCGATCACGAACAGCGAACGCACGGTCAGGGTGTCGTTGGCGTTCGGGTGGATCAGGTCGTAGAGGTCCGAGACCTTGCGGTCGGCGTCGGCCAGGATCGGGAAGTTGACCAGGGTGTCCTGGGTTTCGTTGATGTCTTCGATCCAGCGGTGATGCGAATCCACCGGGTCGACGGACAAGGCAATGGCCTTGACCCCGCGCTGGGCAAACTCGTCCTTGAGCTTGGCGGTAAACCCCAGCTCCGTGGTGCACACCGGCGTGAAGTCCGCCGGATGGGAAAACAGCACGCCCCAACTGTCGCCCAGCCACTCATGGAAACGAATGATGCCGGCGCTGGAATCCTGTTCGAAATCGGGGGCGATGTCGCCCAGTCTGAGGCTCATAGTGCTGCTCCTGATGAGTGCGGAATGAGCCTACTGTGCCTTGTCTTTTTCCCAGTTAAAAAGAATAAATATCGATTTATTTAGAACTTAAACGAATATTAAATATCTGTTCACTGGACGCCTGCGCCCGCAGCGCCCACGCTGGCGCCCAAGGTTCGAGAAGGCCTTGAGTTGCGGTAAAAGAGGGAAGCCGGCAGACACACGGGGGTGGGTCTACCGGTAAACAAAAGCCCCGCCAGGCGCAATGCCTGGCGGGGCTTTTTTTATCAGTCTGGCGAGCGCTGTTACAACAGCGGGATCGAGTAGCTGACGATCAGGCGGTTTTCATCCTGGTCGCGTTGACCCGGGATGTCGTTGCGCCACATGGCGTTTTTCCAGGTCAGACCCAGGTTCTTCAGCGGGCCCTGCGGAATCACGTAAGCGACGGTCAGGTCGCGTTCCCACTCGCTGGCGCCAGTGGCATTGACTTTGGTCTGTGGCTTGGTGGTGCCGACGTTACCCGAGGTGTCGATGTTGTCGCCACGCAGGTAAACGATGCCCGCGGTCAGGCCAGGCGCGCCCACTTGAGCGAAGTCGTAGGAGTAGCGAGCTTGCCAGGTACGTTCGCCAGCACGGGCAAACTTGGCAATCTGCATGTCGGTCGTCAGGTAAGCCGACGAGCCATCACCCTGGTTCAGCCAAGGGAAGTCGCTGTCGCCGTTGCTGACCTGGTAACCGCCACCGAAGGTGTGACCGGATACCGTGTACAGCAGCAGGCCGCTGAACAGGTTGTTGTCGACCTTGCCCTTGGTGATGCCGGTGCCGTAGTCACCGGTGGTGTAGTAGGCCGGATCGTGGCCGTTGGCACCGTCATCGCTGCTGTTGAAGTAACGGAAGTCCGACTTCAGCACGCCCGGGCCGATTGCCCAGTTGTGTACCAGGCCCAGGAAGTGTTGCTTGTAGAAATCGTCCAGGTTGCCGTAGTAGTACTGTGCGGTCAGGTCCTTGGTGATCTTGTAGTCACCGCCGCCGTAGATGAACTTGTTGCTGTCGCGACCGCTAGCGGTTGGGCTGTTGGCGCCAGCAATCGACAGTTCTTCGTTGTTGCTGGAGTTACGACCTTTGGCGTGCTCGATCTGGCCACCGACCAGGGTCAGGTCCTTGATCTCGTTGGTGGTGATCTGGCCGCCCTGGAAGGTTTGCGGCAGCAGGCGACCGTCGTTGGTCACGATCACCGGCAGTTTTGGCTGCAGGGTGCCGAGCTTCAGTTCGGTCTGGGAAATCTTGGCCTTGGCGGTCAGGCCCAGGCTGGAGAAGTTGTCCACGGCTTCACCGTTGGACTTGCTCGGGAACACAGTGCCGCCGTAGGAAGTTGCGGTGGCGCCGTTGGTGCCGCCGCCGGAGTCCAGCTTCACGCCCACCAGGCCGATGGCATCCAGGCCGAAGCCCACGGTGCCCTGGGTGTAACCCGAGGTGAAGCGCAGATCAAAACCTTGGCCCCATTCTTCCTGCTTGCTCTGTGCACCAGCGGCTTTGGCGTTGTTATCGCGGTTATCGGTGTTGATGTAGAAGTTACGCAGACCCAGGGTGGCCTTGCTGTCTTCGATAAAACCGGCGGCGCCTGCCTGCTGCGCGACAACCCCTACGGCCACTGCCAGGGCCAAGGTGGACTTGTTCATGTTTCACTCCTCTCGTTTCTAATTTTTGTGTTTCTTGGTCCAAGGTCTGATGCCCCGGATCCACAGATGCGCGATTAGCGCCAGAGCGTGACTGCCAAGTCAATCGTAACAAGGCGTGTCTACGACCAAGGTCTAACCGCATGATTCGGTCAGTTCAGGTTAATGAATTTTCCATAAACCCAAAAAGAATTATTTCGTCGTTTTTCATACGATTCGGGAATATAGCAAATCCACATTCGCCGAAGCGAACGCCAGTGGCTAATTACGAAACGGTATTTGTCGGAACGCCCTTAGATCTTTTGTTTGAAAAGACCTTCATCAATCGTCAATCACGATCAAAAACGCGACTCTATTGGGCGAAGCGCGCATCATCCAAGGGGATTGTTACAGTTTGTGTATCGGGTGAAATATTTTCTCACTCGGGCACACGGCAGCTGTCAGCCCCGGCCTTTGGCAACAAAAACCGGGGCATCAGCAGGAGAGGTCAGAGGGCTTTTTCGAAGATTTTCGAGTTGCGCTGGTAGTTGTACAGCGAAGCCCGCGCCGACGGCAGGCGTTCGACGCTGCTGGGTACAAAACCGCGCTCGCGGAACCAGTGCGCGGTACGCGTGGTGAGGACAAACAGCGTCTTGAGGCCTTGGGCGCGGGCCCGGTTTTCGATCCGTTCCAGCAGTTCATCGCCACGCCGCCCGTGCCGGTACTCCGGGTTCACGGCCAGGCACGCCAGCTCGCCAGCGTCCGAGTCGGCAATCTGATACAAGGCCGCACAGGCGATGATCATCCCTTCGCGCTCGACCACACTGAACTGCTCGATCTCGCGCTCCAACACTTCGCGCGAGCGCCGCACCAGGATCCCCTGCTCTTCCAGCGGGCTGATCAAATCCAGCAAACCACCGACGTCTTCGATGGCCGCCTCGCGCAGCAATTCGAACTGCTCCTGGGCCACCAGCGTACCGCCACCATCGCGGGTGAACAGCTCAGTGAGCAGCGCGCCATCTTCGGCATAACTGACGATATGGCTGCGACCGACACCCGCGCTGCAGGCTTGCGCCGCAGCGTCCAGCAATTCGGCCTGGTAGTTGGCCCCCAGGCGCAACAGGTGAGCCGGCACCTGTTGCGGGCGCAGCTCACGGACCAGGCGGCCGTTTTCGTCGATCAGACCCGTTTCGGCGCCGAACAGCAGCAGTTTGTCGGCCCCCAGGTCAATCGCGGCGCGGGTGGCGACGTCTTCGCAGGCCAGGTTGAAGATTTCCCCGGTGGGCGAGTAGCCCAACGGAGACAACAGCACGATGGAGCGTTCATCCAGCAGGCGGTTGATGCCCTTGCGATCGACCCGGCGCACTTCGCCGGTGTGGTGATAGTCGACCCCCTCGAGCACCCCGATCGGCCGTGCCGTCACCAGGTTGCCGCTGGCTACCCGCAGGCGCGAGCCCTGCATCGGCGAGGACGCCATGTCCATCGACAGGCGCGCCTCGATGGCGATGCGCAACTGGCCCACGGCATCGATCACACACTCAAGGGTGGCGGCATCGGTGATGCGCATCCCGTGATGGTAATGCGGGGTCAGGCCGCGCGCGGCGAGGCGGGTTTCGATTTGCGGGCGCGAACCGTGCACCAGCACCAGGCGTACCCCGAGGCTGTGCAGCAGCACCAGGTCGTGGACGATGTTGCCGAAGTTCGCATGCTCGACGCCGTCGCCGGGCAGCATGACGACAAAGGTGCAATCGCGGTGAGCGTTGATGTAAGGGGAAGCGTGACGAAGCCAGTTGACGTATTCGGGCATAACACCTGCACCTGTAATAAATAGCAGCCGAAAAAAGGACGAAACAAAACGCACAGCGGGCTGGTGGTTATCGTCGGAACAGGCTTGGCGACACGCGCGCTCTCCTCATGAATACGGGGGGTTGGCCCCGGGATTTACGCCGGGGTCAGGCAGTAATGTTCGATCAGTTGCCGTAATAGATGCACGGTCGGCGTCAAACGTGACATTTCCAGGTATTCCCCCGGCTGGTGGGCGCAGGCGATATCGCCAGGGCCGAGCACCAGGGTTTCGCAACCCAGGCGCTGAAGATAAGGCGCTTCGGTGCCGAACGCCACTGCTTCGGCGCTATGCCCGGTGAGTCTTTCGGCCACCTGCACCAGTTCCGAATCCTGCGCCTGCTCGAACGGCGGCACCTCGGGGAACAGCGGCGCATAGTCGATCTTCACCTGATGGCGCTCGGCGACCGGCCCGAGCTTCTGGCGAATCGCCTCACGCAGGGCGTTCGGGTCCATGCCGGGCAAGGGCCGCAGGTCGAACTCCAGGGAACACTGGCCACAGATGCGATTGGGGTTGTCGCCGCCGTGGATGCAGCCAAAGTTGAGGGTCGGTTGCGGCACGCTGAACTGCGGGTTGCGGAACTCGCGTTGCCACAGCAGGCGCAGGCCGCGCAGCTCGCCCATCGCGTCGTGCATGGCTTCCAGGGCGCTGTGACCCAGGCGTGGGTCGGAGGAGTGACCGCTCTGCCCGAGGATGTCGATGCGCTCCATCATCACCCCCTTGTGCAGGCGGATCGGCTTGAGCCCCGTCGGCTCACCGATCACCGCCGCCCGGCCCAACGGCTTGCCGGCCGCCGCCAGGGCGCGGGCACCGGACATCGAGCTTTCTTCGTCGCAGGTGGCCAGAATCATCAGCGGTTGCTTGAACGGCTGGTCGAGCAACGGCAGCACGGCTTCGATGGCCAGGGCAAAAAAGCCCTTCATGTCGCAGCTGCCCAGGCCGACCCAACGGCCATCGACTTCGGTGAGCTTGAGCGGGTCGGTCTGCCACAGCGCACCGTCGAAGGGCACCGTATCGCTGTGCCCGGCCAATACCAGGCCGCCAGGGCCGGTGCCGAAGGTGGCCAGCAGGTTGAATTTTCCGGGGCTGACCTGCTGGATGTCACAGGCAAAACCCAGGTCGCCGAGCCAGGTGGCCAGCAAGTCAATGACCGGCCGATTGCTCTGATCCAGGTGAGCTTGAGTGCAACTGACCGACGGTGCGGCGATCAGCGCAGCGAACTGGTCTTTCATGGATGGCAAAGGCATCGCTGACTCCAACTCCCGGATTGAAGTCCATCATAGAACCATCCGGTCACCGGAATAAACCGTCGCGGCGCGCAGGTTTAGTGAGTGCTGTACACTGCACGGCCTTGGCAGCCACACATTTCCCCGGCTGCGCTCCCGATCCTGGATTTTCCGGCCATGCAGAAAGAAACCGAAATCAAACTCCGCGTCAGCCGCGAAACCCTCGCCGCCCTGCGCGAGCACCCGTTACTGAAAAAACGCAACAAAAGTGGCTGGGAACGCCGTGAGTTGATGAATCAGTACTTCGACACCCCAGAGCGTGACCTGGCCCGCGCCAAGGTTGCCCTGCGCCTGCGCCGCGACGGCGAAGAAGTGATTCAGACCCTCAAGACCCGTGGCCAGAGCGTTGCCGGTCTGTCCGAACGCAACGAGTACGACTGGAAGCTGGCCAAAGCCAAGCTCGACGTGAAAAAACTCGACGGCGAATGCTGGCCGCAAGAGCTGGCAGAACTGGACAAAAAAACCCTCAAGCCAATCTTCACCACCGACTTCGTCCGCGAGCGCGCCGAAATCGCCTGGGGTCGCGGCAAGGCCAAGGTGGTCATCGAAGCCGCCCTGGACCTCGGCCACGTGGTAGTCGGCAAGCAGAAAGAAGAAATCTGCGAACTGGAGCTGGAACTGCGCGAAGGCGAGCCGGCGGCATTGCTGGAACTGGCCGCCGAGCTGGCCGCCACCCTGGCACTGATGCCGTGCGACATCAGCAAGGCTGAACGTGGCTATCGCCTGTTCGACGCCCACAGCTATTCGCTGAGCCTGCCAGCCCCGCAACTGAGCTTCGAACTGCCTCTGGACGACGCCTTTGCCGCGCTGGGCTGGTACCTGCTGGGCAGCAGCCAGCGCCTGGCCGAGCAGTATCGCTTCAATGGTCACTGGCGCCTGCTGCAAGACTGGGTCGAGAGCCTCGCCGAGCTGCGCGCCCTGATCGGCAGCCTGGGCCAGGCCGCCCCGCGTCAGTCGACCCACGACCTGCGCGTGGCCCTGGATGCCTTGCTCGAAGACTGGCGCCCGCTGGTGCAGTTCGGCCAGGACGACGAAGACGTGCGCAAAGCCGCACCGGAGCAGTTCCTCGAAGAGCTCGAAGATCCGCGCTGGGGCCAGTTCTCGCTGAACGCCTCGCGCTGGTTGCTGGCCCGCACTTGGACTGCCGAGCGCAACACCCGCGGCAATCGCCAGGGCGCCGCGCAACTGGGCAACTGGTTGCCACGCCTGCTGGGTGAAGAAGCCACTTCGCTGCAATTGCAACGCTACCAGCAACAGCCCGAAGACCTCGCCGAGCAACTGCCGCGCATCGAGCGCATCCAGGCCTGGCTGCACCATGCCCGCGCGGTGCTGGACATCCCGGAAATGGATCGCCTGTACGGTGAACTGAACAAACTGGCGCAATTGGCCAACGAGCCCATCACCGACGAAGCGCTGGACGCACGCAAGCAGCAGGCGATCGCGGTCTATCAGAACCGGGCGTGGAAAATGCTGTTGCGCATGTAACACCGTCAGTGCGAGCCGGCCGCAAGCGGGCGGCTCGCACTGAGGCCCGCCCATTCACCAACAATCTTTACCCCCGCAACACCGGCAGACTCGTCGTCGACTTGATCTCGGACAACGCCACGATCGAGTTCACTTCCTGGATCCCCGGCACCATCGACAGCTTCTCGAAGAAGAAGCGCTCATAGGCTTCAATGTCGGCGGTGACGATGCGCAGTAGAAAATCCACCGCGCCCATCAGCACATAACACTCCAGCACCTCAGGAAAACCGCGAATCGCCTCGGTGAATTCGGTGAAATTGGAACGCCCGTGGGCGTTGAGTTTGACCTCGGCGAAGATCTGCGTGTTGAGGCCGATTTTCTTGCGGTCGAGCAGTGTCACCTGCCCGCGAATCACCCCCTCCTCCTTCATCCGCTGGATCCTGCGCCAGCACGGTGACTGGGATAAACCGACCTGCTCGGCAATTTGCGCGCTGGACAGCGAGGCGTCCTCTTGCAGTAGCGCGAGAATGCGGCGGTCATAGACGTCCAGCTCGCTGTGCATAAATAAACCCCTATATAGGCCATCGATGAATTGCCTGATTCGATATCAAGCCAATATCCCTCATCATAGATAAGAAATACCTGGCCTCGAATGTAAAAATTCCTCCATTGATCTGGAGACCTGCCATGCCCCCGCTCGAAGCCGTCAGCACCCCCTCTAGCCGCGCCGATGCCTGGCATGCCGGCAACGCCCACTGCTGCGTGCGCTACCAGGTGCTCGCCGAAGCCGAACCGGACCTGTTGTGCCGGGCGCTGAACCTGTTTGCCCTGCAGTTACTGATGCCACAAGCCGTGCACATGACCCGCGAGGACGATTTGTTGTCACTCGATATCGTGATCGATGGCCTGAGCTGGCACCGCGCCGAGGTGCTCGCAGAAAAACTACGTAACTTGATCAGCGTCTGCTCGGTCCAGTTGCAACTTGCTGATTCACAACGGCTTGCGCCAGCGCAGGCGGCGGGCTGAGGCTCCCGGCAAAACCTCGCAACGCTTGATCGGGCCAGGCTCGAACGGGTGGCACGGACGGGAACTAGGCTTGGCATTCTGAGCTGCCGACACAGCGATCGACAGCGCCGAATGCAGGGTCATTGCCCAAGGAGTCCGGATGTCCGCTCAACTCGCCCACCAGGATCGCTGGCTGGATTTCAATCAATTGCTGCGCGACCTGACGGCTCAAGGCGTCATCGGCCAGGCCGCGGCCGAACAGGCGCTGAGCGCACGCCGCAGCGCCGCCAACCAGCAGATGCACCCCCTGGAACTGCTCGCCAGCCAGCACCTGGCCGACGCCCTGCACGGCGGTCAACCGCTGGACCTCGAACGCCTGACTCAATGGCTGGCGCATCAGGCCGGCCAGCCCTATGTGCGCATCGACCCGTTGAAAATCCACGTCGCGCGCATCACCCCAGTGATGTCCTATGCCTTTGCCCAACGCCACGCAATTCTCGCGCTGGCAATCGACCGCGAGGCGGTCACCGTGGCCAGCGCGCAGCCCTACGTGCGCAGCTGGGAAGCCGACCTGAGCCATGTCCTGCAATTGCCCATCAGGCGCGTGGTGGCCAATCCGCTGGAGATTCGCCGCTTTTGCGTGGAGTTCTATCGCCTGGCCAAATCGGTCATCGGCGCCAGCCATGGGGATCAGCCGCTCCCCCCGCAGGGCAACTTCGAGCAACTGCTCAACCTCGGCGCCAGTCAGCAGGAACCCGACGCCAATGACGCGCACATCGTCAATATCGTCGACTGGTTGTTCCAGTACGCCTTCCAGCAGCGCGCCAGCGATATCCACATCGAACCCCGGCGCGAACAAGGCACGGTGCGCTTTCGCATCGACGGCGTGTTGCACAACGTCTACCAGTTTCCGCCGCAGGTCACCCTGGCGATGGTCAGTCGCCTGAAAAACCTGGGACGGATGAACGTCGCCGAAAAACGCAAACCCCAGGACGGCCGGGTCAAGACCAGGACGCCAGAAGGCGGTGAAGTGGAATTGCGGCTGTCGACGCTGCCCACCGCCTTCGGTGAAAAACTGGTGATGCGCATCTTCGACCCCCAGGTGCTGCTCCAGGACTTCGATCAACTGGGCTTTGGCGCCGACGACCTGCGCCGCTGGCAGGACATGACCCGCCAGCCCAATGGCATCATCCTGGTCACCGGGCCCACGGGCTCGGGCAAGACCACCACGCTCTACACCACCCTCAAACAACTCGCGACACCCGAGATCAACCTCTGCACCATCGAGGACCCGATCGAGATGCTCGAGCCGACGTTCAATCAGATGCAGGTCCAGCACAACATTGACCTGAGCTTTGCCAGCGGTGTGCGCGCCCTGATGCGCCAGGACCCGGACATCATCATGATCGGCGAAATACGCGACCTGGAAACCGCCGAGATGGCCATCCAGGCAGCGCTCACCGGTCACCTGGTGCTGTCGACCCTGCACACCACCGATGCGCCAAGCGCCATCAGCCGCCTGCTGGAACTGGGCATCGCGCCCTACCTGATCAAGGCCACCGTGCTCGGCGTCATGGCCCAGCGCCTGGTGCGCATCCTGTGCCCGCACTGCAAGGCGCCGCTGGCCCTGGACGCCGACACCTGGCACAGCCTGAACCAGCCCCGGCACGTGCCAGCACCGCAACAGGCGCGTCGCGCCATCGGTTGCCTGGAGTGCCGCGACAGCGGCTATCGGGGCCGCGCCGGGGTCTATGAAATCATGCCGCTGAGCGCCAGCCTCAAGGCCCTGATCAGTACCGACTGCGATCTGCAGGCTATCCGCCGCCAGGCCACTCGGGACGGCATGCGCAGCCTGCGCCTGGCGGGTGCGGACAAGGTCGCGCAAGGATTGACCACCGTCGAAGAAGTGTTGCGAGTCACGCCACAAGCTGAACCAAAGTAAAGCATGTCCGCTGCAAGGCCACGCCGCTACACTCAGGCCTGCACCTTCATTGATTGAATAGGGACTTTTCATGCAAACCGGTAGCGTACTTTTACTTTTCCTCGGCCTGGTGGTCGCCATTCTGTTCATGGGCTTCAAGGTGGTGCCCCAGGGCTACCAGTGGACCGTGGAGCGTTTTGGCCGCTACACCAACACCCTCAAGCCCGGCCTGAACATCATCATTCCAGTGATGGACCGCATCGGCCGCAAGATCAACGTGATGGAAAGCGTGCTGGATATTCCGCCGCAGGAAGTCATCACCGCCGACAACGCCACGGTGCAGATCGACGCCGTGTGCTTCTTCCAGGTGGTCAACACCGCACAGGCGGCCTACGAGGTGAACAACCTCGAACACGCTATCCGCAACCTGCTGCAAACCAACATCCGCACCGTGCTCGGCTCGATGGAACTGGACGCCATGCTCAGCCAGCGTGATGGGATCAACGAAAAACTGCTGCGCACGGTGGACGAAGCCACCGCCCCCTGGGGCATCAAGATCACCCGGATCGAGATCAAGGACATCAGCCCACCCGCCGACCTGATGGCGGCCATGTCCGGGCAGATGAAAGCCGAGCGGATCAAGCGTGCGCAGATCCTCGAGGCCGAAGGCCTGCGGGCCTCGGCGATTCTCACCGCCGAGGGCAAGAAGCAGGCGCAGATCCTCGAAGCCGAAGGCAGCCGGCAGGCGGCATTCCTCGAATCCGAGGCGCGCGAGCGGCAAGCCGAAGCAGAAGCCCAGGCCACCAAGGTGGTGTCCGAGGCGATCGCCAATGGCAACGTGCAGGCGGTGAACTACTTCGTCGCGCAAAAATACATCGACGCCCTGGGCAAACTGGCTTCGGCCAACAACAGCAAAGTGATCCTGATGCCTCTGGAAGCCAGCCAGGTGATCGGCGCAGTCGGCGGTATCGGCGAGATCGTCAAGGCCACATTCGATTCCAAGAAAGCCTGAGGCGCCAGCTATGTGGGCATTCCTGCAACACCTGTCGTTCTGGGATTGGCTGGCACTGGGCACCGTGCTGCTGATCCTGGAAGTGTTCGGCGCCGGGGGTTACCTGCTGTGGATCGGCCTGGCGGCCGCCGCCGTCGGGGTACTGACTTTCGTCCTGCCCGGCCTGTCATGGGAGCTGCAACTGCTGTTGTTCGGCATGCTGTCGATCCTCACCGCGCTGTACTGGTGGTATCGCCAGCGCAGCGCGGTACGGGCCAGCGACCAGCCCAACCTCAACCTGCGTGGCCAGGAGCTGATCGGCAAGGTCTTTGTGGTGCACCAGGCGATTGTCGACGGCCGCGGCAAGGTCAAGGTCGCTGACGGTGTCTGGATGGCCAGGGGGCCGGATACCCCGCAAGGGGCCAAAGTGCGGGTGGTGGGCCTGGAAGGGGTGGTGATCCTGGTTGAACCGGTTGATTAGCGGTCACGGAACTCAGGGGCAGTTTTCCGATCCAACCCGCCAGTCAATCTGAACCCACTGGAGTCACCTTACATGCGTGTCAAACTGGCCGCCGCTACCCTTGCCCTGCTCTCCCTGTCTGCCGGGTCCGCTATGGCCGATACTTTCTGGCGCAATGTCATCTCCTCGGGGGCGACCACCGCCTCCACCTACCTGACCTCCAAGGACCACAAGATGGTGCTTGCCGCCCAGGACGACGCCGGGAGCTTCGTGGCCAGTGACGGCAACATTCGTGGCCCGTTCCTCGAGTCGGCGCTGCAAAAAGTCCGTGCCGAAAACCCAGGTCTGCAGGCCACCGACATGGAATTGGCCAACGCGATCCTGGCCAGCAACACCCTCGCGCAACAGTAACGGATTGCCGAGACCCAAATGCCGCTCCTACGAGCGGCATTTTTTTGCCTGGGAATCAGCCGTTATCGATACTCATCCAGCGGCACACAGGCACAGAACAGATTGCGGTCGCCATAGACGTTGTCGACCCGATTCACCGTCGGCCAGTACTTGTGCGCCCGGGTGTGAGCATCCGGGGTCACCGCCTGCTCGATGCTGTAGGGCCGCTCCCAGACCCCGGTAATGTCCGCCAGGGTATGGGGCGAGCGCTTCAGCGGGTTGTCGTCGGCCGGCCAGTTGCCGTTCTGCACTTCGGTTATTTCCGCACGGATACTCAACATCGCGCCGATAAAACGGTCCAGCTCGGCCTTGGACTCGCTTTCGGTGGGCTCGACCATCAAGGTCCCCGCCACCGGGAACGACATGGTCGGCGCGTGGAAGCCGTAGTCCATGAGGCGCTTGGCCACATCCTCTTCGCTGATCCCGGTCTGGGCCTTGAGCGGTCGTAGATCGAGGATGCACTCGTGGGCCACCCGCCCGTTACGCCCACTGAACAGCACCGGGAAGGCACCAGACAGGTGTTCGGCCAGGTAATTGGCCGACAGGATCGCCACCTCGCTGGCATCGGCCAGTTGCGGGCCCATCATCGCGATGTACATCCAACTGATCGGCAGGATGCTCGCACTGCCCCAGGGCGCGGCGCTGACCGCTGTGTTCTTGGGGTCCGGCCCATCCAGCGGCACCACCGGATGATTGGCCACGAACGGCGCCAGGTGCGCGCGCACGCCAATCGGCCCCATCCCCGGCCCGCCTCCGCCGTGGGGAATGCAAAAGGTCTTGTGCAGATTCATGTGGGACACATCGGCACCGATATCGGCCGGCCGCGCCAGCCCGACCTGGGCGTTGAGGTTGGCGCCATCCATGTACACCTGGCCGCCGTGGCTGTGGATAACTTCGCAGATCGCGCTGATGCCCTCCTCGTACACCCCATGGGTCGAGGGGTAGGTGGCCATCAGGCAGGCCAGCTTGTCGGCGGCCGCTGAGGCTTTGTTCTTCAAGTCTTCCAGGTCGACGTTGCCGGCGGCGTCACACTCGACAATCACCACCTGCATCCCGGCCATCTGCGCTGACGCCGGGTTGGTGCCATGGGCCGATGCCGGGATCAGGCAGATATCGCGCGCGCCCTGCTGACGGCTTTCGTGATACTTGCGGATCGCCAACAACCCGGCATATTCGCCCTGGGCGCCGGAGTTGGGTTGCATGCAGATCGCGTCGAAACCGGTGATCGCGCACAACCAGCGCTCCAGCTCGCTGATCATCAACCCGTAGCCCACCGCCTGCTCTTTCGGGGCAAAGGGGTGCAGGTTGGCGAAACCTGGCCAGGTGATCGGGATCATCTCACTGGTGGCGTTGAGTTTCATGGTGCAGGAGCCCAGCGGGATCATCGACTGGTTGAGCGCCAGGTCCTTGTTCTCCAGTTGCTTGAGGTAGCGCAGCATTTCGGTTTCGCTGTGGTGCGCGTTGAACACCGGATGGCGCAAGTAACCGCTGGTGCGCAACAACCCTGCCGGGATGCCCGAGGCCAGGGCCTGTGCATCCAGTTCGGCCACCTGCAGCCCATGGTCGGCACCGAGGAACACGTCGAACAGTTTGGCCACCGTGCTTTCGTCGCAGCTTTCGTCCAGGCTCAGGCCGACCTGGCCGCGGCCGAGGATCCGCAGGTTGATCTGCGCGGCCTTGGCCGACTCGATGATTGCCGTCTGGCTGCCGCCGACTTCCAGGGTCAGGGTGTCGAAAAACTGCTGGTTGAGCCGGGTAATGCCATTGCGCTCAAGGCCGGCGGCGAGGATGCACGTCAGGCGGTGTACCCGTTGCGCAATGCGCTTGAGGCCCTGCGGGCCGTGGTAGACCGCATAGAAACTGGCAATGTTGGCCAGCAACACCTGGGCGGTGCAGATGTTCGAGTTGGCCTTCTCGCGGCGGATATGTTGTTCGCGGGTTTGCAGGGCCATGCGCAGGGCAACATTGCCCCGGGCGTCTTTCGAGACACCGATGATGCGCCCGGGAATCGCCCGTTTGTATTCGTCACGGCTGGCGAAAAACGCCGCATGCGGGCCGCCATAGCCCATGGGTACGCCAAAGCGCTGGGACGAACCGAACACCACGTCGGCGCCCATTTCACCGGGCGGGGTCAGCAACAACAGGCTCAGCAGGTCGGCAGCCACGCAGGCCAGGGCCTGTTGGGCGTGCAGGTGGTCGATCAGGGGCCGCAGGTCACGAATCTCGCCGTGGGTGTCGGGGTACTGCAGCAGCGCGCCAAACACCTGGTGTTGGGACAAGTTATCCACAGCGTCGACAATCAGCTCGAAGCCAAACCCCTGGGCCCGGGTCTGCACCACGGAAATAGTCTGCGGATGGCAGTTTTCGTCGACGAAGAACAGATTGCTTTTCGACTTGGCCACACGCTTGGCCAGGGCCATGGCTTCCGCCGCCGCCGTGGCTTCATCGAGCAGCGAAGCGTTGGCCAGCTCCAGGCCTGTCAGGTCGATGGTCAATTGCTGGAAGTTGAGCAGGGCCTCGAGCCGGCCCTGGGCGATTTCCGGCTGGTACGGGGTATAGGCGGTATACCAACCGGGGTTTTCCAGCACATTGCGCAGGATTACGGCGGGCGTCAGGGTGCCGTGGTAGCCCATGCCGATCAGGCTGGTCCAGACCTCATTCTGTTCGGCATAACCGCGCAGTTTGGCCAGGGCGCCCTGCTCGTCCAGGGCCGGCGGCAGGTCCAGCGGCCGATTCAGGCGAATGCCCGGCGGTACTGTCTGCTCGATCAACTCGACCCGGCTGCCAAGCCCGAGGCTGTCGAGCATGGCCTGCTGTTCGGCGGCGTCCGGCCCCAGGTGGCGGCGCAGGAAAGCATTGGGATCGCGTAACTGGCTCAAGCTGGGCAACTGGGACATGACGGGCTCTCTCTTGAATGGCGCTCAGCGTCTGTTCAACTCGGTTCTGGCAGCATAGCTGCCCTGTGCGCACGGTATGGTGTCTTCGGCCAATCGGAGCCATTCTGTGCAGCGCATCACCCACGTCCGCCACTCGGGTCACCAGATCGCCATGAGCCAACAGCCTTTTCTGCCGTTTTCCAAACCCGTCATCGATGAAGCCACCATTGCCGCCGTCGGCGATGTCCTGCGCTCCGGCTGGATCACCAGCGGGCCCAAGGTCCAGGCCTTCGAAGCCCAGTTGTCCGAGTATTTCGGCGGACGGCCGGTACGGACGTTCAACTCGGGCACCTGCACCATGGAGATCGCCTTACGCATCGCTGGAATCGGCGCCGGTGATGAAGTGATCACCACACCCATCTCATGGGTGGCCACGGCCAACGTGATTCTCGAGGTCGGCGCCACCCCGGTGTTCGCCGACATCGACCCGATCACCCGCAACATCGACCTGGACCGGCTCGAAGCCGCCATCACCCCACGCACCAAGGCAATTATCCCGGTGTACCTGGCCGGCCTGCCGCTGGACATGGACCGCCTGTACGGTATCGCGCGCAAACATGGCCTGCGCATCGTCGAGGATGCCGCCCAGGCACTGGGCTCCAGCTGGAAGGGGCAGCGCATCGGGGCGACGGGGGACTTCGTGTCGTTCAGTTTCCAGGCAAACAAGAACGTCACCTGCTCGGAGGGCGGCTGCCTGGTGCTGAACAACGCGCAAGAGGCGCGGCTGGCCGAGAAGTACCGCCTGCAGGGCGTGACCCGCAGCGGTTTTGATGGCCTGGACGTGGACGTGCTGGGTGGCAAGTTCAACATGACCGACATCGCCGCCGCCATCGGCCTGGGCCAGTTTGCCGGGATCGAGGCGATCACCGCCCATCGCCGTCTGCTGGCCCAACATTACTTCGAATGTTTTGGCCGTGACTTCGAGGCCCGATACGGTGCACAGCTACCGCCGGCCGATTTCACCCAGAGCAACTGGCACCTGTTCCAACTGGTGCTGCCCGAACGCGCGGACGGCAAGCCGGCACGGGCCACGTTCATGGAAAAGATGCAGGCACTGGGGGTTGGCGTCGGCTATCACTACCCGCCGATTCACCTGCTGAGTCTGTACCGCGAGCGCGGTTTCAAGGAGGGGATGTTCCCGGTGGCCGAGCGCGTTGGCCGGCTGATCGTGTCGCTGCCGATGTTCTCGAGCATGAGCACCGACGATGTCGAGCGGGTGGTTGCGGCGGTAAAAGCAGTTCTACAAAAATGACCCACTGTAGGAGCGGGTGCCCGCTCCTACAGTGGTATTGGGTGCATGCCCCCCCACAGGCGAGCGCGATTATTCGCCGATTGCCGCCTTGTAGCCCGCCGCGTCGAGCAGCGTGTCGAGGTCGGCGCTGTTGCTTGGCTTGAGCTTGAAGATCCAAGCACCGTACGGGTCGGAGTTGAGCAGCTCGGGGCTGGCGCTCAGCTCTTCGTTGATCGCGATCACTTCGCCGGCAACCGGGGAGTAGATGTCCGAGGCAGCCTTGACCGACTCCACCACGCCCGCCTGATCGCCAGCGCCGAACACATTGCCGACTTCGGTCAGCTCAACGAATACCACATCACCCAAGGCTTCCTGAGCATGATCACTGATGCCCACGGTCACGCTGCCATCGGCTTCCAGACGGGCCCACTCGTGACTTTCGGCAAAACGCAGGTCGGCAGGGATATCGCTCATGTTCTGTGTCCTCAAGAAGAAATGTCAGCGGTATTGGCCCGCCGGAAATAGTTAGATCAAGGTTTTGCCATGACGCACGAAGGTCGGTTTTACCACCCGGACCGGGTACCACTTGCCACGGATTTCCACTTCGGCGCGGTCGGCGGTAGCCATCGGTACCCGCGCCAGGGCGATCGATTTGCTAAGCGTAGGAGAGAAACTACCACTGGTGATCTCTCCTTCGCCAACATCGGCGATACGAACCACCTGGTGCGCCCGTAAAACCCCACGTTCTTCAAGTACCAGGCCGACCAGTTTGTGCTGTACGCCAGCGGCAAGCTCGGCCTCCAACGCGGCCCGGCCGATGAACTGACGAGTGGCCGGTGCCCAGGCGATGCTCCAGGCCATGTTCGAGGCCAGCGGCGAAACATCCTGGTGGATGTCCTGGCCATAGAGGTTCATGCCCGCCTCAAGGCGCAGGGTGTCGCGCGCGCCAAGGCCGATGGGGGAAATGCCGGCCCCCACCAGATCGTTGAAGAAGCCAGGCGCCTGACTGGCGGGCATGGCAATCTCCAGGCCGTCTTCACCGGTGTAGCCGGTACGGGCGATGAACCAGTCACCGTCGTATTGGCCTTCGAAGGGCTTGAGTTGCTGGATCAGGGCTCCGCGCGCCTGCGTTACCAGTTCGGCAATCTTCTGCCGGGCGTGCGGGCCCTGGATGGCCAGCATCGCCAGTTCGCTGCGCTCATGCAGTTGCACTTGGTAGTCGCCGACTTGCGCCTGCATCCAGGCCAGGTCCTGGTCCCGGGTGGCGGCGTTCACCACCAGGCGGTAACAGTCTTCCAGGCGATAGACGATCATGTCGTCGACCACCCCGCCCCGCTCGTTGAGCATGGTGCTGTACAGGGCACGGCCGCAGTTGTGCAGGCGCTCGACATCATTGGCCAGTAAGTACTGGAGCCAGGCCTTGGCCTGGGGGCCGCTGACATCGATCACGGTCATATGGGACACATCAAAAACCCCACAGTCGCGGCGCACCTGGTGGTGTTCCTCGACCTGTGAGCCGTAATGCAGTGGCATATCCCAACCGCCAAAATCGACCATCTTCGCGCCGAGGGCGAGATGAAGGTCATACAGAGGCGTACGCTGTCCCATGGGTTTCTCCTTCCGGGCGTGGCGAAGGTGCGGACAGGCGCTTTCTGGTTGAAAGCCTTGAAATAGAAGGCTTTCAGTCAATTTCAGGAGCCTGGTCTGAAGGACGATCCACACCGAATGCCGCGCATTGTAGCCGCATGATGTAGGACTGGCACCTAACCGATTCGCTGAGCCGAGCGCCGGATCAAACCAATCACCGGTAACAGGCCCACCAGAATCAGGGTCAAGGCGGGCAGCGAGGCCCGTGCCCATTCGCCTTCACTGGTCATTTCGAAGATCCGCACGGCCAGCGTGTCCCAGCCAAACGGGCGCATCAGCAAAGTCGCCGGCATTTCCTTGAGCACATCGACGAACACCAGCAGCGCCGCACTCAGGGTGCCGGGCAGCAGCAGCGGCAGATACACTTTGAAAAACAGTCGTGGCCCACTGACCCCCAGACTGCGGGCGGCTTCCGGCAACGAGGGGCGAATCCGCGCCAGGCTGTTTTCCAGAGGCCCGTAGGCCACCGCGATGAACCGCACCAGGTACGCCAGCAGCAAGGCTGACAGGCTGCCCAGCAACAGCGGTTTGCCGGCGCCACCCAGCCAGCTCGACAGGGGCACCACCAGTTCGCGATCCAGGTAACTGAACGCCAGCATGATGGACACCGCCAGCACCGAACCGGGCAAGGCATAGCCGATATTGGCCACGCTGATCCCGGAGCGGATCGCCCGGGTCGGCGCCAGGCGGCGGGCGAACGCCAGCAGCAGCGCGACGCTGACGGTGATCAGCGCGGCCATGGCGCCCAGGTACAGGGTGTGCAGGATCAGCCCGGCATAGCGCTCATCCAGATCGAAGCGCCCGCGCTGCCAGAACCACGCCAGCAGTTGCAGCAAGGGAATGACAAACGCACAGGCGAACACCAGCACACACCAACTGCTGGCCGCCAGCGCCTTGACGCCGTGCAGGTGATAGAGCGCCTTGCCCCGTGGCCGCTCGTTGCTCGCCCGACTGGCGCCCCGCGCACGGCGATCGCCGTACAACAGGAGCATCACCACCAGCAGCAACAGGCTGGCCAGTTGGGCCGCGCTGGACAGGCTGAAGAAGCCGTACCAGGTCTTGTAGATCGCGGTGGTGAAGGTGTCGAAGTTGAACACCGAGACCGCGCCGAAGTCCGCCAGGGTCTCCATCAACGCCAGGGCGACACCGGCACCGATCGCCGGCCGCGCCATGGGCAGGGCCACTCGCCAGAAGGCTTGCCAGGGGGATTGGCCGAGCACCCGCGCTGCTTCCATCAAGCCCTTGCCCTGGGCCAGGAACGCCGTGCGGGCCAGCAGGTAGACGTAGGGATAGAACACCAGCACCAGCACCAGGATCACCCCGCCGGTGGAGCGCACCCGCGGCAGGCGCAGGCCACTGCCGAACCATTCACGCAGCAGGGTCTGCACCGGGCCGGAGAAGTCCAGCAGGCCGACAAACACGAAGGCCAGGACGTAGGCCGGAATGGCAAAGGGCAGCATCAACGCCCAGTCCAGCCAGCGCCGACCGGGGAACTCGCAAAGGCTGGTGAGCCAGGCCAGGCTCACGCCCAGCAACGTGACGCCAACACCGACCCCCAGGATCAGGGTCAGGGTGTTGCCCAGCAGGCGCGGCATCTGGGTGTCCCACAGGTGCGACCAGATCTGCAGGTCGACGCTCTGCCACGACAGCAACAGAACACTCAGTGGCAGCAATACCAGGGCGGCGACAGTGAAAACCAGCGGGTACCAGCGGCGTTGTGCGGGATGGGCCAAGGGAGGTCTCGAAAAAGGCGGGGCCGGGGGTGCGAAGGCTAACAGCTTTGTTTTGCGCAGAGGAGATTGCCCCCTAGGTCCGACACAAAACCTGTAGGAGAGAGCCGGGCGGCGCTCCGTATGCTCGCGATGACTGTGTGCCATTCAACATCGATGTTGACTAGGACACCGCCATCGCGAGCAAGCTCGCTCCCACAAGGGGCCAACGCTCACAATTGGCCGAGTGTTGGCCCTCTTGACTCAGTTCCAGCCAGCGCGGTCCATCAGGCGAATGGCTTCGGCCTGACGCAGGCCAGCCACTTCGACTGGCAGGGTGTCCGGGATGAACTTGCCCCAGGCCTCGACTTCAGCCGACGGCTTGACGCTCGGGTTGGCTGGGAACTCCTGGTTGACGTCGGCGAAGATCTTCTGGGCTTCGGCGGTGGTCATCCACTCCACCAGGGCCTTGGCGGCTTCCGGGTGCGGTGCATGTTTGGTCAGGCCAATGCCCGACAGGTTGACGTGCACGCCACGGTCGGCCTGGTTCGGCCAGAACAGTTTGACCGGCAGTTCCGGCTTCTGCTTGTGCAGGCGGCCATAGTAGTAGGTGTTGACGATGCCGACATCGCACTGGCCGGCGGCGATGGCTTCAAGCACGGCGGTGTCATCGGAGAACACATCGGTGGCGAGGTTGTTGACCCAGCCCTTGATGATTTCCTCGGTCTTGGCAGCGCCGTGGGTTTCGATCAGGGTCGCGGTCAACGACTGGTTATAGACCTTCTTCGCCGTGCGCAGGCACAGGCGGCCTTCCCACTTCTTGTCGGCCAGGGCTTCGTAGGTGGTCATTTCCTCAGGCTTGACCCGCTCGGTGGAGTAGGCCAGCGTCCGTGCGCGCAGGCTCAGGCCAGTCCAGGCGTGGGACGCGGCGCGGTATTGCAGGGGAATGTTGGTGTCGATCACCTTCGAGGTGAACGGCTGCAGGATACCCATCTGCTCGGCCTGCCAGAGGTTGCCGGCGTCGACGGTCAACAGCAGGTCGGCGGTGGCGTTCTCACCTTCGGCCTTGATGCGCTGCATCAGCGGCGCTTCCTTGTCGGTGATGAACTTCACTTTGACACCGGTTTTCTCGGTGTAGGCATCGAAGACCGGCTTGATCAGCTCATCGATACGCGAGGAGTAGACCACGACTTCATCGGCGGCCTGCGCCGTGGTGCCAATCAGGGTCAGGGCGATGGCGGTCAGTAGACGCTTCGGTGCCAACATGGGAGCGGTCTCTCGATATCAGAAAGGAAGACAAATGATAAGGAGTCACATTTGCCTTCTCAACCGATCCCTCAGTGGAGGAGTTACCAGATGTTGCATGGCCGCGAAGGCGCCAGCCCCACCCCCTTGCTTCAAGGCTTGGCCAACTCCGGCAGATCACCGCTCAAGCCCAGCGCCTGACGCACGAACAGCGCCTTGGCCTCGGGCATCTGGTCGACCAGCTTCAAACCAGTATTGCGCAACCAGCGCACGGGCAACGGATCGGCCTGGAACAAGCGCTCAAAGCCTTCCATCGCCGCCATCAACGCCAGGTTGTGGGGCATGCGCCGGCGTTCGTAGCGGCTCAGCACCTTCACATCCGCCAACCGTTCGCCCCGTGCCGCGGCTTGCAGCAGCACTTCGGCCAGCACCGCGGCATCGAGGAAACCGAGGTTCACCCCCTGCCCGGCCAACGGGTGAATGGTGTGCGCGGCGTCACCGATCAGCGCCAGGCCTTCGGCGACGTAACGCTTGGCGTGGCGCTGGCGCAGAGGCACACAAAGACGCGGGTCGGCGCTGAGCACCTGGCCCAGGCGCCCTTCGAAAGCGCGTTCCAGCTCGGCACAGAAAGCCTGCTCGTCCAGCGCCATCAGGCGCTCGGCTTCGCTGGGAGTGGTCGACCAGACGATCGAGCACCAATCCTGCTGGCCGTCGCGCGCAAGGGGCAGGAACGCCAACGGGCCGTGATCGGTAAAACGCTGCCAGGCCGTCATCTGGTGTGGCCGGGAGACTGCGCACGCTGGTGACGATGGCGTGGTGCAGATAATCCCATTCCCGGGTCGCCACCCCGGTCAAGCGCCGCACGGCCGAGTTGGCGCCATCGGCGGCGATCACCAAGGGGGCGCGCAAGGTCCGGCCGTCGGCCAGGGTCAGCAGCCAGTCGTCGCCGGAGCGTCGCATCTGTTCCAGACGCGCATTGGCCAGCAGGCCCAGGTCGCAATCGTGCAGGCGATCGAGCAGCGCATCCTGCACCACCCGATTCTCGACGATATGCCCCAGGACCTCAGCGTGCACGCTGGCGGCGGAGAAATGAATCTGCCCAGTGCCGCTGCCGTCCCACACCTGCATGTCGCAGTAGGGGCTGCTGCGGCGGCGCTGTACACCGTCCCACACGCCCAGGCGCTCGAGGATGCGCTGGCTGGCGGCCGACAAGGCACTGACGCGCGGCTCGAAGGCCGATTGCCCATCGAAGGGTTTGACACTCATCGGGCTGCCATCGAGCAGCAGGACTTCCAGGCCACTGTTCTGGAGGGCCAGCGCCAAGGCACTGCCGACCATTCCGGCCCCGACAATCAGCAGATCTGCGCGCATTTCCATGCTTTAAGCCTGTCTCGCTTGCGGCTTGAGCCGCACGTAAAGGGTTTTTTCGACCCGGGCGACCAAGGTGCCAGCGCCGTCGTGAATATCGACCCGCATCTGCGGCAGGTATTTCTCGCCATTGGCCGTCTGCTCGCGGATCTCGTCGAGCAAGCCCTGGTCGATGCTGAAACGGGCGAACACCGGGCCTTTGCCAGGCGAGATGAAATCGATGTCGGCGGACTTGTCCCAGACAATGTAATTGCGCCCCAGGTTCTCCATCAGCATCAACATGAAAAACGGGTCGACCATCGAGTACAGGCTGCCCCCAAACTGGGTGCCCACGTAATTGCGGTTGTACCAGTGCAACCCCATGCACACCTGCACCTGGCGAAAGTCATCGCTGATATGGCGTACCCGTACGCCCGCGCCGAGGTACGGCGGGTAGAACCCCATGAACCAACGCAGCAACCGCGCCTTGCCCAGCCGCCGGGTCAACCACTTAACCATCGGCCCGGGTTCCCAGCCCCATGGCCTGGCGAGCGAACCAGCGCTTGGCCGGCGGCAGCAGATCGAGCCCCAGCAAGCCGAGGTTGCGGCCCAGGGATACCAATGGCTGAGTGCTGCCAAACAAGCGGGTGACCTGGTCGGAGAAACCTACGGTGAGGCTCTGGTCCAGGCGCTGGCGCTCGCGATAGGCCTGCAAGGTGGCGAAGTCGCCGGCCGGCTGGTCACTGGCAAGCAAGGCTTCGGCCAGGGCCTGGGCGTCGCGCAGCGACAGGTTGAAGCCCTGCCCGGCAATCGGATGCAGGCTATGGGCGGCGTTACCGAGCACCGCCAGGTGCGGGCGTACCTGCTCCTCGGCCTCGATCAGCGACAACGGATACAGGTGCCGCGCCCCCACTTGCTTGAGCGTGCCCAGGCGATAGCCGAACACGCCCTGCAATTCACTGAGGAAGCTGCGTTCATCCAGCTGCGCCAGGCGTTGCGCGTCCATGCCCAGGCGGGTCCAGACCAGTGCACAGCGATTTTCCGGCAGCGGCAACAGGGCCATCGGGCCGTCATCGGTGAACCGTTCGAACGCCATGCCATTGTGGGATTCGCTGGGCGTGATGTTGGCGATCAGCGCGCTCTGGTGGTAGGGACGCTTCTTGACGCCGATCCCCAACTGCTCTCGCAACCCCGAGCGGCCGCCGTCGGCCAGCACCGCGAGGTCGCACTCAAGGCTGGTTTCATCGTTAAGGGTCAGGCGATAGCCGTCCACCAGGGGTTCCATGCGCGTGACCTCGGCCGGGCAGCGCCAGGTGATCACGTCCTTGTCCAGGCCCTGCCACAGGCATTGGCCGAGCCAGGCGTTTTCCACCACGTAACCGAGTGCCGGAACGCCCTCTTCCATGGCGGACAGGCGGGCGGTGGAAAAGCGTCCGCGGTCGGAGACGTGAATCTGCTTGATCGGCTCGGCCCGCCGGGAGATCTCCTGCCACAGGCCCAGGCGCTGGTAAATCTGCCGGGCACCGAAGGACAACGCCGAGGAACGCGCGTCGTAGCTGGGCTGGTAGCTGTCGCCGGGGGCGAAGGGTTCGATCAGCACAATCTTCCAGCCACGGGCCTTGGCCCCGGCCTGCAGGGCCAACGCCAGGCTGGCGCCCACCAGCCCGCCACCGATGATCGCCAGGTTGACCCGGCTCATGCTGCCTGGGCTCGTGCCGCGGCCATCAAGGCCTCGATTTCGGCGACTGTCTTGGGTACGCCACGGGTCAGGATTTCACAGCCTTGCTTGGTTACCACCACGTCATCCTCGATGCGCACGCCAATGCCGCGCCATTTCTTCGCCACCTGCAGATTGTCCGGAGCAATGTAGATGCCCGGCTCGACGGTCAAGGCCATGCCGACTTCCAGCACCCGCCATTCACCGCCCACCTTGTACTCACCCACGTCATGCACATCCATGCCCAGCCAATGGCCGGCGCGGTGCATGTAGAACGCCTTGTAGGCTTCGCTGGCGATCAACTCGTCAACGTCGCCCTGCAACAGGCCCAAGTGCACCAGGCCGGCGGTAATCACCTGGACCGTCGCCTCGTGGGCCTGGTTCCAGTGCTTGTTCGGTGCGATCTGGGCAAAGGCCGCTTCCTGGGCGGCCAGCACCAGTTCGTAGATCGCCTTCTGCTCCGCAGTGAACGTGCCGTTGACCGGCCAGGTGCGGGTGATGTCGCTGGCATAGCAGTCGATTTCACACCCGGCGTCGATCAATACCAGGTCACCGTCCTTGAGCAACGCGTCGTTCTGCTGGTAATGCAGGATGCAGCTGTTGCGCCCGGCCGCGACGATCGACCCGTAGGCCGGCATTTTCGCCCCGCCCTTGCGGAACTCGTAATCCAGCTCCGCTTCCAGGCTGAATTCATGCAGCCCGGCACGGCTGGCCTGCATCGCACGAATATGGGCCTGGGCGGAAATCCGCGCGGCCTCGCGCATGACCTTCACTTCTGCCGCCGATTTATACAGGCGCATGTCATGCAGCAGATGATCCAGGGCAACGAATTCGTTCGGCGGCTGGGCACCCAGGTGCGCCTTGGAGCGGATCACGTTGATCCAGTCCATCAAATGCCGGTCGAACTCCGGATTACTGCCCATGGCCGAGTAAACCCGGTCGCGGCCTTCGATCAGGCCCGGCAGGATGTCGTCGATGTCGGTGATCGGAAAGGCGTCGTCGGCCCCGAAGTCGCGAATCGCGCCTTCCTGGCCGGCGCGCAGGCCATCCCACAACTCACGTTCGGCGTTGCGTTCACGGCAAAACAGCAGGTACTCGCCATGCTCGCGGCCAGGCATCAGCACGATGACTGCCTGCGGCTCGGGGAAACCACTGAGGTACTGGAAGTCGCTGTCCTGGCGATACACGTGCTCAACGTCACGGTTGCGGATCGCCACGGCGGCGGCCGGCAGGATTGCGATGCTGTTGGGTTCCATCTGCGCCATCAGCGCCTTGCGCCGGCGCGCGTATTCCGACTTCGGGATATGGATCATGGGCAGATGGGGATCCTTTCTTAGTGCAGCGACGGCTTGGGTGCAGCCGGCTCAACCGGTTTTTTGGTCTCGGCGAACAGCAGGAGCGGCGCAACGCGCAGGTATTCCATCACTTCCATGTAGTCGCTTTCACCGTCTTCGGACTCTTCCAGGGCGTCTTGCACCTGGGAGATGGCCGCGAGGTCCTGCAGCACTTCCCGGGCATCGATGCTCAGGTCCAGGCCGGAGGCGTTGACGCCGAAGCCGTGGAGAAAGCCCTGGCACCATTGGCCCAGTGCCGCGGCGCGTTCGGTAAGCGGTGCGTCGTCGGAGGGCAGCAGCAGGACTACGGTGACTTCGTCACCCGTCAACTCGCCCTTGACCATTTCCTGCAGGCCGATCAGCGCGTTGCGTACGTTCTCGGCAGGCTCGGTTTCCAGCAGCTCGGCGACGTCAGCCAGCCAGTTGTCGGCGTCAAAGCCGACACCGGTGCAACTGCGGCCCAGCAGCACGCCGTGAAGCTCGGCAGGAGAGCAAGGATGGCCGCTGGTGCTCAGCAGGGTGGCAAAGGCGTTATACGGGGAATTCTGATTGGTCATGGGTAGCTAGGCGCCAAGCGGCGCTATGTCTAGAATGAAGGCCTTGTATCCTACATCGACAGACTCGCCAAGACTATTAAAGGCTGTCCGCCCGTTACCGCCCATCAGACAAAAAACCGTGGAACGCTATGGAAGACACCGACCTGCAAGCGCTGATGGCCAGACTCGAACTGCTAATTACCCGGGTCGAGCAACTTAAGGGCCAAAACGGACTCTTATTAGCTCAGGAAAAGACCTGGCGCGAGGAACGCGCGCACCTCATTGAAAAAAATGACATCGCCCGGCGTAAGGTCGAATCGATGATTTCGCGCCTCAAGGCCCTGGAGCAAGACTCATGAGTTCAAGCAATAGCGTAACCGTGCAGATCCTCGACAAAGAGTATTCGATCATCTGCCCCCAGGAAGAGCGCAGCAACCTGGTGAGCGCCGCCCGTTACCTGGATGGCAAGATGCGCGAAATCCGCAGCAGCGGAAAAGTCATCGGTGCCGACCGCATTGCCGTGATGGCCGCCTTGAACATCACCCACGACCTGCTGCACAGCCAGGAGCGACCGGACGTGCAGGCCAGCGGCTCGACTCGCGAGCAGGTGCGCGACCTGCTCGATCGCGTGGATCTGGTGCTGGCCACCGATCCGGATGTCAGCAAAGGCTGATTCCTTGGGGTGGTTGCGGTATACTCGCGCCACTCCCTGGGGTGCTTGCCAGTTGACGATGTCCCTGAGCCGATTCGCACTACCCTGGAGGTTGCACGTTGGGCTGGTGTGCATGTCCGCTAGACGGAAAGCCTGAAAGCCTACTGCATCTTCCACCTTGAACTTTCGGGTTCAAGGGCTAAGTCAGCAGCGGTTCATCCGGGGAGCCTGATTCAAGCCGATGCCAGCCCACGCTGGCATCGGCTTTATTACGCGAGCACCGTGCTGGTGCCTCGCCACTCGAACAGCCCATGACGATGACCGAACCTGCGCCGCTTTCTCGCCCGCAACTTCGACGCAAGCTGCGCCAGGCCCGCCGCGCACTGACCGGCAGCCAGCAACGCCAGGCCGCCCATGGGCTGTATCGGCAACTGGCGCAACACGCGCTGTTCCGCCGTGCCAGACACCTCTCCCTGTACCTGCCCACCGACGGTGAAATCGATCCGCGCCTGCTGCTGCGTGCGGCACAGCGCCGGGGCAAGGCGACCTACCTGCCGGTGCTCAGCGCCTGGCCACGCACCAAGATGGTATTCCAGCGCATTCGCCCGGGCGAAAAGCTGCGGCCCAATCGTTTCCGCATTCTCGAACCACGAGCCAACCCGGCACGCCAGCGCAAGATCTGGACCCTGGACCTGGTGCTGCTGCCATTGGTCGGCTTTGATCAGGAAGGTGGACGCCTGGGCATGGGCGGCGGCTTTTATGACCGCAGCCTGGCTTACCTGGCGCGGCGCCAGAGCTGGCGCAAGCCGACGTTGCTGGGCCTGGCCCATGAATGTCAGAAAGTCGAAAGACTGGATCAGGCGAGCTGGGATGTACCGTTGCAAGGAACGGTGACGGACCGCCAGTGGTACGTGGCGGATCCGCTGGCAGCGACGCCTATTGCGTGAAAATCAGCGCTTGAAGGGTTGAATCTGTTGCGCGAGCTCGATCGGAGCATCGGTTTTATTCGCCCACAGGCTCTGCGCGTAGCCGGTGGTCACCACACCCAAACCGAACACTATGACCAGAATCCAGAGTAAATCCGGTTTGCGTTTCATCGATTGCCCCCCTCAAGGCATTCCACACACGATGTCAGCAGCGGTGTCCATTTCAGGCCGTGCTTGCCGCGTCTTGCTTAAAAGTCCGGCATTTTGCGGTAACGTGAGGCGACACGCAAACGCTGGCGTCAACCGACCGTCGGTTTGTCATGTATTTGCCGGAACCCTTTTCCGCCCCCCTCTTCTGGAGCAAAAAAGATGGCCTATTGGCTGATGAAATCCGAGCCCGACGAGCTCTCGATCAAGGGCCTGGAAAAGCTTGGGAAAGCCCGCTGGGACGGGGTTCGCAACTATCAGGCGCGTAACTTCCTGCGGGCCATGGCGGTGGGTGACGCGTTCTTTTTCTATCACTCCAGCTGCCCGGAGCCGGGCATTGCCGGAATCGGCCAGATCATCGAGGCCGCCTACCCGGACCCCACGGCCCTCGACCCGCAAAGCCACTACCACGACCCCAAGGCCAGCGCCGAAAAAAACCCCTGGAGCGCGATCGACGTCGCGCACGTGGAAACCTTCGCCAAGGTCCTCAAGCTCGATTACCTCAAGCAGCAAACGGCATTGGCAGAAATGCCCCTGGTGCAAAAAGGCAGCCGGCTGTCGGTGATGCCGGTCACTGCCGAGCAATGGGCGGCAGTGCTCGCCTTGCGCTGAGCAACAGAACCCGACGGTCACGCCTGCCGCGGATGCATAAGCCCCCGGTACGGGTTAGGCTGGCGTTTCATTTGACGAGCATCAAGTCGCCACTGCGCTGAAGCCGTCAAACTAGGGCGCTACAGTTGCAGGATGCACTCATGTCGACGAACCATCGCTCATCCCGTCTATTTGCCGTTTCGTTAATGGTCCTGCTGGTCGCCGCCGGCGGTTTCGGCTATTGGAAATCCCTGAGCGACCGCCTGCCCGAAGGCATGAGCATGGGCAATGGCCGGCTTGAAGCCACCGAAGTGCAGATTGCCAGCAAGCTCCCCGGACGCCTCGCCGACGTAAATGTCGACGAGGGCGACAAGGTGCTCAAGGGCCAGTTACTGGCGCGCATGGACACCCGCACGCTGGAGGCGCAGCGCAACCAGGCCGAGGCCGAAGTGCTGCGCGCCCGACAAAACTACGCGGCGGCCGAGGCCAATCTGCAGTTGCGCCACAGTGAACTGCTGCTGGCCAGCCAGGAAATCAAGCGCTCACGGGAACTGTTCAATCGCGGATACGCCAGCCAGCAGATTATCGACCAGCAACAGGCCCGCCTGAATACCGGCAATGCCGCGGTCCAGGCCGCCAATGCCCAGGTCGCGGCGGCGCAGGCGGCGATCGGCGCAGCCCAGGCGCAAGTCGCCCAACTGGACAGTGAGATCGAAGACAGCAGCCTGCGGGCGCCGATTGACGGGGTGATCCAGCTGCGCCTGGCAGAACCGGGCGAAGTACTCGGCGCCGGCGGCCGGGTGCTGCTGCTGATCGACCCGAGCGATCAGTACATGAACCTCTATCTGCCGGCCTCGGTCACCGGACGCCTGACCGTCGGTGCCGAGGCGCGCATCCTGCTCGACGCCCTGCCCGACCGGCCATTGCCGGCCAGAATCAGTTTTGTGGCGGCTAAGTCGCAGTTCACCCCCAAGGAAGTGGAAACCCGTGACGAGCGGCAAAAGCTGGTGTTCCGGGTCAAACTCAAACTGACTGAACCGGCCGCCGTGCCCGAGGCCAAACCAGGGATGCCGGGTGCCGGTTATGTGCGCACGGCGACGGTGGACTGGCCGGCCAACCTGCAATGAGCGCCCTGGCGCTGCAGGCCAGCGGCCTGTGCCATGCCTACGGTGCACAACAGGCACTGATCGACATTGCCTTCAGCCTGCCCGGCGGCACACGCTGCGGCCTGATCGGCCCCGATGGTGCGGGCAAGTCCAGCCTGCTGGGGCTGATTGCCGGGGTGAAGAAGCTGCAACAGGGCGACCTGCAGGTGCTGGGGGGCTCTATCGACCAGCGCCGCCATCGCAACAGCCTGTACCCGCGCATCGCCTTCATGCCCCAGGGCCTGGGCGGCAACCTGTACCCGGACCTGTCGATCAACGAGAACATCCGCTTCTTCGCCACCCTGTTCGGCCTGTCGAAGGACGAATGCGAGCAACGCATGCACAGCCTGTTGCTGGCCACCGACCTGGCACGGTTTGCCGAGCGGCCGGCGGGCAAGCTGTCTGGCGGGATGAAACAGAAGCTCGGCCTGTGCTGCGCGCTGATCCACGAGCCGGATTTGCTGATCCTCGATGAGCCGACCACCGGCGTCGACCCGCTTTCCCGCCGGCACTTCTGGGAGTTGGTAGAGGATGTCCGCCGCCAGCGTCCACAACTGACCCTGCTGGTCGCCACCGCTTACATGGAAGAGGCCGAACAGTTCGAGCACTGCCTGATGCTCGACGCCGGCAAGCTGATCGCCGATGGCCTGAGCCGCGACCTGGCGGCCGTGACCCCCAGCGGCAAACTGGACGATGCCTTCACCTACTTTCAAGGTGACCACAAACGCAGCAGCCAACCCCTGGTCATTCCACCGCGCGCCCCCGACAACCAAGACATCGCCATCCAGGCCCACGAACTGACCCTGCGCTTCGGCGACTTCACGGCCGTGGACAAGGTCAGCTTCGCCATCGGCCGTGGCGAGATTTTCGGCTTCCTCGGCTCCAATGGCTGCGGCAAGACCACCACCATGAAGGTCCTCACCGGCCTGATGCCGGCCAGCGAAGGCAGCGCCACGCTGCTGGGCAGACCGGTGGACGCCAAGGACCTGGCCACGCGCAAGCGGGTCGGGTTCATGTCCCAGAGCTTCTCGCTCTACGGCGAACTCAGCGTGCGCCAGAACTTGGAGCTGCACGCCCGTCTGTTCGACTTGCCCAAGGCCCAGAGCGCGACGCGTATCGAGGAACTGATCCAACGCTTCGACCTGGGCAGCATTGCCGGGCAACAGTCGGGGGCACTGCCGCTGGGCTTGCGGCAGCGCTTGTCACTGGCGGTCGCGGTGCTGCATCGCCCGGAAGTGCTGATCCTCGACGAGCCGACTTCCGGCGTCGACCCGGCGGCCCGGGATGATTTCTGGCGGCTGCTGATCGAGCTGTCCCGCGAGCAAGGAGTGACGATCTTCCTGTCGACCCACTTCATGAACGAAGCCCAGCGCTGTGACCGTATTTCGCTGATGCACGCTGGCAAGGTCCTGGCCTGCGACACCCCGGCGGCACTGCAACAGCAGTTTGCCGGCGACACCCTGGAAGACGCCTTCGTGCGCTGCCTGCAAGACGCCCAGGACGCCAGCCCGGCAGCGCCGCCTCCCGCTGCGGTCAGCGCCGCGACAGGCCCTGCACCGATGGGCGGCAGCGCATTCAGCCTGCGCCGGCTGATCGCCGTGGCCAGCCGCGAGGGCAAGGAGTTGCTGCGCGACAAGGTGCGCCTGGCCTTCGCCCTCGCCGGGGCCCTGTTCATGATGGTGATCTTTGGCTACGGCATCTCCCTGGACGTCGAGAAACTGGCTTTCGCCGTCTACGACCAGGACCAGACCCCGCAAAGCCGCGCCTACCTCGAAGCGTTTCGCGGCTCGCGCTACTTCGCCGAGCAAGCGCCCATCCAGGACGCCCGGCAATTGCACCAGCGCCTGCAACGCTCGGAGATCAAGCTCGCACTGGAGATCCCCCCAGGCTTCGGCCGCGATCTGTACGCCGGCCGCCAACCGGCCGTGGCCGCCTGGCTCGACGGCGGCATGCCGTTTCGCGCCGAGACCAGCCGCAACTACGTCCAGGCGGTGCACCAGGCCAACCTCGAGCAACTGGCCGCGCAAAGCAGCCCGGCGCTCAACCAACGCCCGGCGGCCAGGCTGGAAACGCGCTTTCGCTACAACCAGGACGTGGTGAGCGTGAACGCCATCGGCCCAGGCGTCATGGCGCTGATCCTGGCGTTCATTCCGGCCATGCTCACCGCACTGGGCATCGTCCGGGAAAAAGAGCTGGGCTCGATCACCAACTTCTATGCCACGCCACTGACCCGCCTGGAGTTCCTGCTGGGCAAACAGGCGCCATACCTGGCCGTGAGCCTGGTCAACCTGGGTTTGCTGGTGGCGATGAACCGCTGGCTGTTCGATGTGCCGTTCAAAGGCAGCGGCCTGACCCTGGCCTTCGGTGGCCTGCTCTATGTACTGGCGACCACCAGCATGGGCCTGCTGATTTCGGCGTTCACCCGTACCCAGATCGCCGCCATCCTCGGCACCATGATTATCACCAGCCTGCCGACCATCCAGTTCTCCGGCCTGATCGTGCCGCGGTCTTCGCTCGAAGGCGCTGCGGCGCTGATGGGGCAGTTGTTCCCGGCCGGCTACTTCCTCGATATCGCCGTCGGCACCTTTACCAAGGCCCTGGATGTGCGCCAATTGTGGCCACAGTTTTTGGCCCTGTTCGGGTTTTTCCTCGGATTCACCGGGTTGAGCCTGATCATGCTCAAGAAGCAGGAGGTCTGATGCACAAGCTCTCGCACATCCTGCGCCTGGGGCTCAAGGAGCTCACCAGCCTGCGCCACGACAGCGTCCTGCTGCTGTTCTTGCTGTACGCCTTCAGCGTGGCGATCTACATGCCCGCCGCCGGCTCGGTGATTGGCGTCAACAACGCCAGCGTGGCCTTCGTCGACGAAGACCACAGCCAGCTCTCACGCCAGCTCGCCGACGCCCTGCAACCGCCGCAGTTCCAGCCCGCCGTACCCTTGCCGTACGACCAGCTGGACAAGGTCATGGACCGCGGCCAGTACACCTTTGTGATCAACGTGCCGGCCAACTTCCAGGCCGACCTGCTGGCAGGGCGCTCGCCGACCGTGCAGGTCAACGTCGACGCCACCGCCATGAGCCAGGCGTTCATGGGGGCTGGCTACATCGGGCGGATCTTCCAGCGCGAACTGCTCAACTACGGCGGGCAGGCGGACACGGCCAGCCAGGCACCGGCCCTGCTGACCACCCGCGCGCTGTTCAACACCAACCTGGAGGGTGGCTGGTTCCTGGCGGTGATCCAGATCGTCAACAACATCACCATCCTCGCCATCATCCTGACCGGCACCGCGCTGCTGCGCGAGCGCGAACACGGCACCCTCGACCATTTGCTGGTGCTGCCGCTGACGGCGCTGGAAATCATGCTGGCGAAAATCGGCAGCAATATGCTGGTGGTGGTGCTGTGCACCTGGGTGTCACTGGAGGTGGTGGTCAAAGGGCTGTTGGGGGTTCCGCTGGCAGGCTCCCTGGGACTGTTCCTGCTGGTGACGGCGCTGTATCTGTTCGCCAGCACGGCGCTGGGGATTTTTCTCGCAACCCTGGCCCGCTCGACGCCGCAGTTCGGCCTGCTGGCGATTCCGGTGATCATTCCGATGTTGCTGCTCTCGGGCGGGAGCACCCCGCTGGACAGCATGCCGCAATGGCTGCAGTGGGTCATGCAGGGCTCGCCCTCCACCCACTTCGTCAGCCTCAGTGCCGCGATCCTGTTCCGCGATGCCGCACTCGACGTCGTCTGGCCCGACGTGCTGGCACTGGCCGTGATCGGCCTGGTGTTCTTTGCGATTGCCCTGGCCCGGTTTCGCAAGAGCCTGACGTCCTGACAGACCGCCATCGCGAGCCCGCTCGCTCCCACGCAGGTTTGGTGGTTGTATGCAAAATCTGCGAACACCCAGAATCCCTGTGGGAGCGAGCTTGCTCGCGACGGGGGCGGTGCATTCACCATCGATGGCGCTCGATGCACCGCTATCGCGAGCAGGCCGCAAGCGGGCACTCGCTCCTACAGATCCAGCATTACTGGATGATCAGGTTGTTGAACAACAGATCGTCCACCATCGGCTTGCCGGTTTCGTCGTTCATCACTTGCTGGGTCTGCTTCAGGGCTTCCTGGCGCAGCTTTTCCTTGGCTTCGACGTTGTTCATGGTCTCGGTCGTCTGCTGGCCGAACAGCGCCACCAGTTGGTTACGAATCAACGGTTCATTGGCCTTGACCGCCTTGGCGGCTTCCTCGCCCGTGACCCGCAGCGCCACATCGGCTTTATAGACCTTGAGCCTGGTCGTGCCATCCAGGCCGTAATTGCCCACGAACGGCGGGCTCAGGCTGATGTAGCTGACCTTCGGCGCTTCGCCCTCTTTGGCTTCTTCGGCCTGCACTGCCACAGGCAGCGACAGGGCCAGCATCAACATGATCCACGCTTTCACACTTCGCTCCTTATCCGGTTTGCGGCCTAGCATAACCATCCACCCCCATGCGCCCAAGCGCAAAGCTTATGGGCGGCTATCAGGGTGGGGCATGCTCGTTGACCCCTTGACTCACCCACCTACACTTATCGGCCATCACTCCCAAAGGAATAGCCCTGATGAAAGCCGTGCTGTGCAAAGCCTTCGGCCCTGCCGAATCGCTGGTGCTGGAAGAAGTCGCCAGTCCTGTCGCCAAGAAGAACGAAATCCTCCTGCAAGTGCACGCCGCCGGGGTCAACTTTCCGGACACGCTGATCATCGAGGGCAAATACCAGTTCAAGCCACCCTTCCCGTTTTCCCCGGGCGGGGAAGCGGCCGGAGTGGTCAGCGCGGTGGGCGAAAAGGTCAGCCACCTCAAGGTTGGCGACCGGGTCATGGCGCTGACCGGCTGGGGCAGCTTTGCCGAGGAGGTCGCGGTGCCGGGCTACAACGTGCTGCCGATCCCGCCGTCCATGGACTTCAACACCGCCGCCGCCTTCAGCATGACCTACGGCACTTCGATGCACGCGCTCAAACAACGCGGCCACCTGCAGCCGGGGGAAACCCTGCTGGTGCTGGGTGCATCCGGCGGTGTGGGCCTGGCTGCCGTGGAAATCGGCAAGGCCATGGGTGCCCGGGTCATCGCCGCGGCCAGCAGCGCCGAGAAGCTGGCGGTGGCCAAGGCGGCCGGCGCCGATGAACTGATCAACTACAGCGAAACCAGCCTCAAGGACGAAATCAAGCGCCTGACCGACGGCCAGGGCGCCGACGTGATCTACGACCCGGTCGGCGGCGACCTGTTCGACCAGGCCATCCGGTCCATCGCCTGGAACGGCCGCCTGCTGGTGGTCGGTTTCGCCAGCGGGCGCATCCCCGAATTGCCGGTGAACCTCGCCCTGCTCAAGGGCGCTGCCGTGGTCGGCGTGTTCTGGGGCTCGTTCGCCCAACGCCAACCGCAGGACAACGCGGCGAACTTCCAGCAACTGTTCGGCTGGTTTGCCGAAGGCAAACTCAAGCCGCTGGTGTCGCAGGTCTATCCTTTGGCCAACGCGGCCCAGGCCATCAATGATCTGGGCCAGCGCAAGGCGGTGGGCAAGGTGGTGGTGCAGGTTCGCTGAGTCGATGGCGTGCTCTGCACAGCTGACAACGCTGCGCAGTGCCCGCCGGCTAAAGCACCTTGCGAATCTCCTCCGGCAGAAACCGCACGAACCTCGATGCGGGGTAGTCCAGGCAGCGCCTGGCGATCATGTGCGCTTGCTTGTTCAGCCTGGCGATCATGGCCAGGCGCTCTTGTGTCGTCCATTGATGCTGGAAAAAGCCACTCGACAGATACGCCCGGGTGTATCGGAACGCGGCGAGGTCGACCCACTGGTAATCGGCGGTACGGGCGAAATCCGGGTTGATCTCTCGGCATTTCACCTCTTTGAGCCATTGGTTGAGGCCGGTCGGGTCATCCAGATGGAACTGCATCGGCGCGATGATTTCCAGTTCAGCCGGCTTCTCCTTGCTCACCGTCCAGGGCTTGAAGCGCCACTGCTCGATCGCTTTTTTACTGACCGCGCTCAGATCCGGGTGAACGCTTTGGAGAATCCTGACCCGGTCCACCGAACCATCGGCCTGCACCGTAAAACCAACCCGTACCTCACCGCTGATCCCCGCCCTATGCAACGCCCGGGGATAAACCGGTTTGGGCGTGTCCTCTGGAATCAGGAACAACTCCCCGGCCAAAACGTCACTCGAAATACACCAGATCAAAAGCAAACCCAACCAACGCATGTCACCCTCCGCGATTTCCGTGCCAGCGTTGGCACCTGCGCAAAAGGTTACGGCGAAGGGTTCTGAGGCCCCATCCCCCGACTTCCGACCGACTCGCAGGAAGTCTCCCAAATCATTGCTGTTTTTTACCAGGCGACCGCCGGCGTTCAGCTCCGGAGAAATCTCCTACACCGCCCTTCAGTTATATCTGAGCGACATGTTCATAAAAGAACACGCGACTTTGTTCGTTTGCGACTGTTTTGCGGATGAGATGCAGTGCTATTTTCGGTAACGAAACTGTAACATTCGCATCCGCAGTCAAAACAAGAAATTTGGAGCTCTTGAATGTTTGCTTTTTTTCGCCCTGCCGCCCATCAGGCCCCCTTGCCTGAAGAAGACGTTGACAGCACTTACCGGCGCTTGCGCTGGCAGATTTTCGCCGGGATTTTCATTGGCTATGCAGGCTACTACCTGCTGCGCAAAAACTTCTCCCTGGCCATGGCATTCCTGGCGCCCACCCTGCGCCACAAGCAAATCGCCAGTCAGGGCCGCGAAGCTATCGCCTGATCCCTGGATGAGCCGCAACGCTTGAGCCGCGCCTCCAGATTCCGGTCTGGCATGGCGTGGCTACGCAGGGCGCTGACGGTCTGCTCAACATATTCGCGCGTGCTGCCGTAGCGTCCGCTGGCACTTTCAAAGACCTGGCTGAGCACATGGTCCGGCAAGTTGCCGGCATAGCTGGGCAGGTGCCGCTCCAGGACAAAACCCAATGCCTGAACCTTGCTGCCATCTTCCAGACGGCAATTGAGCCAGTGCGGACGGTACGAAGGGACCGGCATTTCGCGTTGCCACAAGGCGTACAACGACGCTTCCAGTTTCTCCTCGGGCAAGCGGTAGGCAAAACCACTGCAGGAACCGCCGCGATCCAGACCAAACACCAGCCCTGGCAACTCCGGCGTGCCCCGGTGTTCGTGGGACCACAGGTACAGACCACGATGGTAGCCATGCACGCGACCGCGCACCCGCTCGACGGCGGTGCACTCGGGACGCCAGATCAACGAGCCATAGGCGAACAACCAGACCGGCCCACCTTTGTGCAGGGCCATGGTGGAGTGCATCGAGTGCAACAGCTGCTCGCGCGTCAATTGCGCACCCAGATCAAGTCGCGGAGGGTAAGCCAGATCGAGAATGTCGGATTCAATGGCTGTCATGATAAAAACGATCGCCCCCACACATGTTGCAAGATGTAATTAACTTTAGCTCAACTGAAGGTAAAACTGTAAATACAACGCGCAAAGCACTAAGAACTCAGCACTTTCCCGAACAACAAAGTTAAATATTGGCGGGTATATAGCCTAACGCCATTTGGAAGTGATCTTAAATACCGTTATGAGCTAACCATAAGCGATTCGAGCCAATGCTCGCGCTGCCCATAACACGACCTTTGCCACGCCCCCGGCAACGTGTTCAGCCTGGTTACAGGAGCGACCCGGTATAAAGGCCTGCTGCCGTGCAAGTCCAACCGCACCCAGGGAGCGAACGATGAACACAACCTGGATCTGCCTGCTTCTGGCATTCACTCAAACTGCCCTGGCGTGGGGGCAGGAAGTCCCGCAACCCACGGGCCAAGGGCCGTGGTACCTGCAAACCAGTGTGTATACCCGACACTTCTCCCCCGACCCCGAGCACAATAATCACCAGCAGTTGATTGGCCTGGAGTACCACGACACTTCTGGCTGGCTGTTGGGTGGGGCAACCTTTCTCAATTCATTCGACCAGCGGGCTTATTACGCCTACGGCGGTCGACGTTATGCCAGTGCGGACTATCCCCTTTATGTAAAGCTCACGGGCGGATTACTGGAGGGCTATCACGGCAAGTACCAGAACAAAATCCCGCTCAATCGCTACGGCATTGCACCGGTCGTCATCCCATCGCTTGGAACCTATTACGGACCGGTCGCCGCCGAGCTGATTCTGCTCGGTTTCAACGCGGCGATGGTGACCACGGGGGTGCGGTTTTAGACGGGGGGATTGTGGGGAAGACCTTGATCCGCGATTGCGGATCAAGGTCGAGGATCAAGAGCGAGGATCAAGATAGAGGCTCAAGAGCGTGGCTCAAGAGCGAGGCGCGTATGCAAATACGTCGGCGCGCATTTGGTGGGCGTCCATGCCGGCTTCGACCAAGGCGTCCAACGTGCCATAGACCATCGCCGGCGAACCGCTGGCGTAGACATGCAGGGGCTTGAGGTCGGGGAAGTCCTGGCAGACCGCTTCATGCAACATGCCGCAACGCCCTTCCCAGCCACACAGGTCGCTGACCACCTGGTGCAGGAACAGGTTGGGCAACTTCAGCCACTCGTCCCAATGTTCCATCTGGTAGAAGTCTTCCGGGCGGCGCACGCCCCAGTACAGGTGCACCGGGTACTTGAAGCCCTTGGCCCGGCAGTGTTCCAGCAGGCTGTGGATCTGACCCATGCCGGTACCGGCCGCAATCAGCACCAGCGGCCCCTCCGGCAACTCAGCCAGGTGGGTATCGCCGAATGGCAGCTCGACCCTGGCCATGCGGTTGCGCTGCAACTGCTCGATCAGGCTCAGGGCACTGGCTTCGCGGGCCAGCACGTGGATTTCCAGGTCACGCCCCGAATGGGGCGCCGAGGCCAGGGAAAACGCCGACTTTTCACCGTTTTCCCGTTCGATCATCAGGTACTGGCCGGCGTGATAGCGCGGCGGCTTGCCTGCCGGCGCGCGCAAGCGTATCCGCCAGGTATCGCCACCCACGTCCACGCACTCAATCACCTGACACGACACGCTGCGCACCGGCAGTTCTCCCAACGCTAGGACGCCATCCCACAATACGATGCAGTCTTCCAGCGGCGCTGCTATGCAAGTGTAGAACTCGCCGTGGTCGCGCACCTCTGCGGCCTGCTCGACCCGGCCTTCGACCAGCAGCGCCGCGCACACGTGGCAATTGCCGTTGCGGCAGCTTTGTGGGCAGTCGTAGCCCAGGCGCCGCGCCCCATCGAGAATCCGCTCGCCGGGCAGTATCTCAAGCACTGCTCCGGACGGCTGCAAGGTTACACGCATCAATCTATTCCTAACTGATTCCAGATGGCATCGATCCGGCGCGTCACCGCCTCATCCTTGACGATAACCCGGCCCCACTCGCGGGTGGTTTCACCCGGCCATTTATGCGTGGCATCGAGCCCCATCTTCGAGCCCAGGCCGGAAACCGGCGAGGCGAAGTCCAGGTAGTCGATCGGCGTGTTGTCGATCATCACCGTATCGCGCTTGGGGTCCATGCGCGTGGTGATGGCCCAGATCACGTCGTTCCAGTCGCGGGCGTTGATATCGTCGTCAGTGACGATAACGAACTTGGTGTACATGAACTGTCGCAAAAACGACCAGACACCCAACATTACCCGCTTGGCGTGGCCCGGGTACTGCTTCTTCATGGTCACCACCGCCATACGGTACGAGCAACCTTCGGGCGGCAGGTAGAAGTCGGTGATCTCCGGGAACTGCTTTTGCAGGATCGGAACGAACACTTCATTGAGCGCCACGCCGAGAATCGCCGGCTCATCTGGCGGCCGGCCGGTGTAGGTGCTGTGGTAGATCGGCTTGATGCGGTGGGTGATGCGCTCGACCGTGAACACCGGGAAGCTGTCGACTTCGTTGTAATAGCCGGTGTGATCGCCATAGGGACCTTCGTCGGCCATTTCACCCGGATGGATCACGCCTTCGAGGATGATTTCAGCCGTGGCCGGTACTTGCAGGTCGTTGCCACGGCACTTCACCAGTTCGGTGCGGTTACCGCGCAGCAGCCCGGCGAACGCGTACTCGGACAGGCTGTCCGGCACGGGCGTCACCGCGCCGAGAATGGTCGCAGGGTCGGCCCCCAGGGCCACGGACACCGGGAACGGCTGGCCCGGGTGCTTCTCGCACCATTCGCGGTAGTCCAGCGCGCCGCCACGGTGGCTCAGCCAGCGCATGATGACCTTGTTGCGGCCAATCACTTGCTGGCGATAGATGCCCAGGTTCTGGCGGTCCTTGTTTGGCCCCTTGGTGACCGTCAGGCCCCAGGTGATGAGCGGGCCGACATCGCCCGGCCAGCAGGTCTGCACGGGCAGCATCGCCAGGTCGACGTCGTCGCCCTCGATGACCACTTCCTGGCACACCGCGTCCTTGACCACCTTGGGCGCCATGGCAATGATCTTGCGGAAGATCGGCAGCTTGGACCAGGCGTCCTTGAGCCCCTTCGGCGGCTCCGGCTCCTTGAGGAAGGCCAGCAGCTTGCCGATTTCGCGCAGTTCGCTGACCGCTTCGGCGCCCATGCCCAGGGCCACGCGCTCAGGCGTGCCAAACAGGTTGCCGAGCACCGGGATGTCGTAGCCGGTGGGGTTTTCGAACAGCAGCGCCGGCCCCTTGGCCCGCAGAGTGCGATCGCAAACCTCGGTCATTTCCAGCACAGGGGACACTGGAACCTGGATGCGCTTGAGTTCGCCGCGCTGTTCCAGGCCGCTGATAAAGTCGCGCAAGTCGCGATACTGCATGCGTTAGCCTCGCTTGGCCGTGGCGTTCGGGGGCATGAGTTTAGCGCCGAACCCGACGGTTCAAAATAGTGACAGCTCAGATCATGAAAAGTCAGATAGCAAAAAGCCGGGTTTCCCCGGCTCTTGCGGTCCCGCTCGACTTACTTGCGTTTCATCGACAGGAAGAACTCATCGTTGGTCTTGGTCTGTTTCAGCTTGTCGACCAGGAACTCGATGGCAGCCACTTCATCCATTGGATGCAGGAGCTTGCGCAGGATCCACATGCGCTGCAACTCGTCGTCGGCAGTCAGCAACTCTTCGCGGCGGGTGCCGGAACGGTTGATGTTGATCGCCGGGAAGACGCGTTTTTCAGCGATTTTGCGGTCCAGGGGCAGTTCCATGTTGCCGGTACCCTTGAACTCTTCGTAGATCACTTCGTCCATCTTCGAGCCGGTTTCAACCAGCGCGGTGGCGATGATGGTCAGCGAACCGCCTTCTTCGATGTTCCGTGCCGCGCCGAAGAAACGTTTTGGTTTCTCCAGGGCGTGGGCATCGACACCACCGGTCAGAACCTTGCCGGAGTCTCGGGATCACGGTGTTGTAGGCACGTGCCAGACGGGTGATGGAGTCGAGCAGGATGACCACGTCTTTCTTGTGTTCAACCAGGCGCTTGGCCTTCTCGATGACCATTTCGGCAACCTGCACGTGGCGGGTTGGCGGCTCGTCGAACGTCGAGGCAACCACTTCGCCGCGCACGGTGCGCTGCATTTCGGTTACTTCTTCCGGACGCTCGTCGATCAGCAGCACGATCAGATGAACTTCCGGGTTGTTACGGGCGATGTTCGCTGCGATGTTTTGCAGCATGATCGTCTTACCGGCTTTGGGCGGTGCAACGATCAGACCGCGCTGGCCTTTGCCGATCGGGGCGCACAGGTCGATGACACGACCGGTCAAGTCTTCGGTGGAACCGTTGCCGGCTTCCATCTTCATGCGCACGGTCGGGAACAGCGGGGTCAGGTTCTCGAAGAGAATCTTGTTCTTCGCGTTCTCCGGACGATCGAAGTTGATCGTGTCGACCTTGAGCAGTGCGAAGTAACGCTCGCCTTCCTTTGGAGGGCGGATCTTGCCAACGATGGTGTCACCGGTGCGCAAGTTGAAACGGCGGATCTGGCTCGGCGAGACGTAGATATCGTCTGGGCCGGCGAGATAGGAAGCGTCTGCAGAGCGCAGGAAGCCGAAGCCGTCCTGGAGGATCTCCAGCACGCCATCACCGGAGATTTCCTCGCCGCTTTTCGCGTGCTTTTTCAGCAGGGAGAAAATCACGTCCTGCTTGCGCGAACGGGCCATATTTTCTATGCCCATCTGTTCGGCCAATTCGAGCAGTTCGGTAATCGGCTTTTGCTTGAGTTCAGTCAGATTCATATAGGAATGACGTAATCATTTATGGAGGGGGGGGAAATTAAGCTTTTGGCTTAATGAGGCCGCGCCGCAGAGAAGGCGACAGGATCGCGTACTTATTCGAAAAGGAGTGCGTCGGCGACGGCTAGCAGGGGGCAATGGAGAAACCAGTGCGGGGCCGAATGTACCACCTGAGTTTCGGAGCGTCTAGCCCTCTATAACGAAAAAGCCCCGCAATTTGCGGGGCTTTTCGGTGCTGCAGGCAACGACGCTTAGATGTTGGCGTCGAGGAAGGCAGCCAGTTGCGACTTCGACAGCGCACCGACCTTGGTGGCTTCGACGTTGCCGTTCTTGAACAGCATCAGCGTCGGGATACCACGCACGCCGTGCTTGGCCGGGGTTTCCTGGTTTTCGTCGATGTTCAGCTTGGCAACGGTCAGCTTGCCTTTGTAGGTCTCAGCGATTTCGTCCAGGACCGGAGCGATCATTTTGCATGGACCGCACCACTCAGCCCAGTAGTCGACCAGTACAGCACCTTCGGCCTTGAGTACGTCAGCTTCGAAGCTAGCGTCGCTAACGTGTTTGATAAGATCGCTGCTCATGGAAGTCTCCAGGTTGTAAGCAAAAAAACGTGGCCCATCATAGCCGCCCTTCCCTCGTTCAGGAAGCCGCAGTTGATTGAGTCTCGCTATGGTGTTGCGTGAGTTTGGGTATAGCTCAAGTCAGGCGGTGGCGGGAGCGACGAAAGCGATTCCGGTGCGTAGCGCGGCGTTGCGCACGTGTTCGTGCATGGCCCTCTGTGCCGCGCCTGACGCTCGGCGAGCCAGTGCGCGAAGGATTTTGCGGTGCTCCTGCCAGGTTTCCATGGCCCGCTCGGCCCGGATGAACGGTAGCTTCTGGCTCTCGAGGAAGATATCGGCACTGGCGGTCAGAATGCTCAGCATCGCCTGATTGCCGCTGGCCAGCAGAATGCTGCGGTGAAATTCGAAATCCAGCCGCGCGGCGGCCTCGAAGTCACCGCACTTGAGTTCAATGCGCATGGCGGCAACGTTGTCTTCCAGCGCATCAAGCGCCTCGGTGCTCAAGGTCACGGCCGCCAACCCTGCAGAAAACCCTTCCAGCGCATAACGCAGCTGGAAGATATCCAGCGGCGACGCCTGCGCCGCGAATGGCCAGGCCGGCGCCGAGTCACCCCGCGGCAACGCCTGCGGCGACTGCACGAACACACCTTTGCCTGGCTGGATGCTGATGACTCCCAGCGCACTCAGCGATGACAACGCCTCGCGCAGCGACGCCCGACTGACCCCCAACCGCAGCGCCAGGTCTCGTTGCGAGGGCAGCGCCTCCCCCGGCTTGAAGCCCTGCTCGGTGATCAGTTTGCGGATCGCTTGGAGCGCCACTTCGGGTACGGCGCGGGAGATCGAATTCATGGTTTTCCATACAAACCAGGCCAATGTGCGCCCAGTTGTAAAGCTATTCGAGGCGCCCGGCAAGTCGCGCCCCATGGGGGTTCGTCGAGTTCCACGGATGCGCTATCGGGGTGCGAAATCCAACCTGACTGTTCAGACCAGTAAGACCGTTCAACGCCAGTAAAACCGTGCCCTGGCCACCCCGAAACCCCATGTTGGCATGTCCCGTGCTCTGTCGATCCGCAGAAATCACTAATCGAAGAGTCGGAGATTTGCCATGATCCAGCGTTACAGCGCCCTCCTCGCAGCCTTGTTCACCAGCCTGATGCTGATCCAGGCACCCGCCCACGCCGACGGCCTGGAAGATGTGGTCAAGCGCGGCATCCTCAAGGTGGCCGTGCCACAGGACTTCCCACCCTTCGGTTCGGTCGGGCCGGACATGAAGCCGCGCGGCCTGGACATCGACACCGCGAAACTGCTGGCCGAGCAGCTCAACGTCAAACTCGAACTGACCCCGGTCAACAGCACCAACCGCATTCCATTCCTGACCACTGGCAAAGTCGACCTGGTGATCTCCAGCCTGGGCAAGAACCCGGAGCGTGAGAAGGTCATCGATTTTTCCCGCGCCTACGCGCCGTTCTACCTCGCCGTGTTCGGCCCGCCAGACGCCGACATCAAGGGCCTGGACGACCTCAAAGGCAAAACCATCAGCGTCACCCGTGGCGCCATCGAAGACATCGAGCTGACTAAAGTTGCCCCGCCAGGCGCGACCATCAAGCGCTTCGAAGACAACAACTCGACCATCGCCGCCTACCTGGCAGGGCAAGTCGACCTGATCGCCAGCGGCAACGTGGTGATGGTGGCAATCAGCGAAAAAAGCCCGAAACGCGTGCCGGCACTGAAAGTGAAACTCAAGGACTCACCCGTCTACGTGGGCGTGAACAAGAACGAGCCGGCGCTGCTGGACAAGGTCAATCAGATCCTGATCACCGCCAAGGGTGATGGCGCACTGCAAAAGAATGCCCTGACCTGGCTCAAAGAACCGCTGCCGGCCGACCTCTGATCCGGCGCGCAGGAGACACGTTATGGCTTATCAGTTCGATTTTTTGCCGGTGATAACCAACACCGATCTGTTGTTGCGCGGTGCGTTGTTCACCCTTGAGCTGACGGCCATCGGCGCGGTGCTCGGCGTCGGGCTGGGCATCATCGGGGCGTTGGTGCGGGCGTGGAACATTCGTCCGTTTTCCGGGATTTTCGCGGTCTACGTCGAATTGATCCGCAACACACCGTTTCTGGTGCAGTTGTTTTTCATCTTCTTCGGCCTGCCGTCACTGGGCGTACAGATATCCGAATGGCAGGCGGCGGTGCTGGCGATGGTGATCAACCTCGGCGCTTATTCGACCGAGATCATCCGCGCCGGCATTCAAGCGATCCCCCGCGGTCAACTGGAAGCCGCCGCCGCGTTGGCGATGACGCGCTTCGAGGCGTTCCGCCATGTTGTATTGCTGCCGGCGCTGGGCAAGGTCTGGCCCGCCCTGAGCAGCCAGATCATCATCGTCATGCTGGGTTCGGCGGTGTGTTCACAGATCGCCACCGAGGAGCTGACCTTCGCCGCCAACTTCATTCAGTCTCGCAACTTCCGCGCCTTTGAGACCTACGCCCTGACCACGCTGCTGTATTTGTGCATGGCCTTGTTGATCCGCCAACTGCTGAACTGGATCGGGACACGTTACATTTCGAGGAGCAGCCGATGAGCGACTTCACTTTCTGGGACATCGTGCGCAACCTGCTCACGGGCCTGCAATGGACGCTGTTGCTGTCTCTGGTGGCGTTTATCGGCGGCGGCATCATCGGCCTGCTGGTCATGGTGCTGCGCATCTCCAGCAAACCCCTGCTGCGCAGCGTCGCGCGGACCTACATCGAGCTGTTCCAGGGCACACCGTTGCTGATGCAGCTGTTTCTGGTGTTTTTCGGGGTGGCATTGGCTGGCGTGGATATTTCCCCGTGGATGGCCGCTGCGGTCGCCCTGACGCTGTTCACCAGCGCCTATCTGGCGGAGATCTGGCGCGGTTGCGTCGACTCGATCCCCAATGGCCAGTGGGAAGCCTCGTCGAGCCTGGCGCTCACCCCGTTGGAACAATTGCGCTATGTGATTCTGCCGCAGGCACTGCGCATCGGCGTGGCGCCGACCGTGGGCTTTTCGGTGCAAGTGGTCAAAGGCACTGCTGTGACGTCGATCATCGGCTTCACCGAACTGACGAAGACCGGCGGCATGCTCGCCAACGCTACGTTTGAACCCTTCATGGTCTACGGCCTCGTTGCCCTCGGCTACTTCCTGCTCTGCTACCCCTTGTCGCTCAGCGCGCGCTACCTGGAAAGGAGACTGCATGCCTCTGCTTAGAATTTCCGCCCTGCATAAATACTACGGCGATCACCATGTGCTCAAAGGCATCGACCTGAGCATCGAGGAAGGCCAGGTGGTAGCAATCATCGGCCGCAGTGGCTCGGGTAAATCCACGTTGTTGCGCACGCTTAACGGCCTGGAGTCGATCAACGATGGGGTCATCGAAGTCGATGGCGAATACCTGGACGCAGCCCGCGCCGACCTGCGCAGCCTGCGGCAGAAGGTCGGGATGGTGTTTCAGCAGTTCAACCTGTTCCCGCACCTGACGGTGGGCGAGAACGTGATGCTCGCGCCACAAGTGGTGCAAAAAGTGCCCAAAGCCAAGGCCGCCGAACTGGCACGCCAGATGCTCGAGCGGGTCGGGCTGGGTGAGAAGTTCGATGCTTTCCCGGATCGCCTGTCCGGTGGACAGCAGCAGCGGGTAGCCATTGCCCGGGCGCTGGCGATGTCGCCGAAGGTGTTGCTGTGTGACGAGATCACCTCGGCCCTGGACCCGGAACTGGTCAACGAAGTGCTGAGCGTGGTCCGGCAACTGGCCAAGGAAGGCATGACACTGATCATGGTCACCCACGAAATGCGCTTCGCCCGGGAGGTGGGGGACAAGTTGGTGTTCATGCACCAGGGCAAAGTGCATGAAGTGGGCGATCCAAAGACGCTGTTTGCCCAACCGCAGACGGCGGAGCTGGCGAATTTCATCGGGACCGTCGAGGCGGCGGGCTGACCGTTCTTCAGCGTCAGTCAGCCCGTCCTCGCAGGCAAGCCCGCTCCCTCAGTGAATGGCAACATGGAAACCCACAGGTGGGAGCGGGCTTGCCCGCGATTGACCGCGCAGCAGTCAGCGGTTTTCCTGCACTGGATCAAGGCTTTGAACACTGCGCGTTGGCGGCAGCGATTGATCGTGGCACGATGGTCGGGTTATCGACCGAGACCTCTAGACCATGCCCCAATCCCAAGCCAAGAATCTGTCCCTGATCGCCGCTATCGACCTGGGCTCGAACAGCTTTCATATGGTCGTGGCCAAGGCTCACCACAATGAGATCCGCATTCTCGAGCGGCTTGGCGAAAAGGTGCAACTGGCGGCCGGGATCGACGAGGCCCGCCAGCTCAATGAAGAATCCATGCAGCGCGGGCTCGATTGCCTCAAGCGATTTGCCCAACTGATCAACGGCATGCCTTTGGGCGCGGTGCGGATCGTCGGCACCAACGCCCTGCGTGAGGCGCGCAACCGTGGCGAATTCATCCGCCGCGCCGAAGAAATCCTCGGCCACCCGGTCGAAGTCATCTCCGGCCGTGAAGAGGCGCGCCTGATTTACCTGGGCGTCTCCCACACCCTCGCCGACACCCCGGGCAAGCGCCTGGTCGCCGACATTGGTGGCGGCAGTACCGAATTCATCATTGGCCAGCGCTTTGAGCCGCTGCTGCGCGAAAGCCTGCAAATGGGCTGCGTGAGCTTCACCCAGCGCTACTTCAAGGACGGCAAGATCACCCCGGCACGCTACGCCCAGGCATACACCGCAGCGCGCCTGGAGATCATGAGCATCGAACACGCCCTGCACCGCCTGACCTGGGATGAGGCGATCGGCTCCTCGGGCACCATCCGCGCCATCGGCCTGGCCCTCAAGGCCGGCGGTCATGGCACGGGCGAGGTCAATGCCGAAGGCCTGGCCTGGCTCAAGCGCAAGCTGTTCAAGCTGGGCGACGTCGAGAAAATCGACTTTGAAGGCATCAAGCCTGACCGCCGGGCGATCTTCCCGGCCGGCCTGGCGATTCTCGAAGCCATTTTCGATGCCCTTGAACTGCAGCGCATGGACCATTGCGACGGCGCCCTGCGCGAAGGTGTGCTGTACGACCTGCTGGGCCGCCATCACCACGAAGACGTCCGTGAGCGCACCCTGAGCTCGCTGATGGACCGCTACCACGTCGACCTGGAACAAGCCGCCCGGGTTGAACGCAAGGCCCTGCACGCGTTCGACCAGGTGGCGGTGGACTGGGAGCTGGATGACGGTGTGTGGCGCGAGCTGCTGGGCTGGGCCGCCAAGGTCCATGAAGTTGGCCTGGATATCGCCCACTACCATTACCACAAGCACGGCGCCTACCTGATCGAGCACTCCGACCTCGCCGGTTTCTCCCGCGAGGACCAGTTGATGCTGGCGCTGCTGGTGCGCGGCCACCGCCGCAACATTCCCAAGGACAAGTTTGCCGAGTTCGGCGACGAAGGCATCAAGCTGATCCGCTTGTGCGTGCTGCTGCGCTTCGCGATCCTGTTCCATCACATCCGTGGCACCCAGACGATGCCCCAAGTCACCCTGCACGCCAACGGCGACAGCCTGGATGTGCTGTTCCCGGAAAAGTGGCTGGACGACAATCAACTGACCCAGGCCGACTTCGCCCTGGAGGCCGAGTGGCTGGCGCGGATCGGGTTCACCCTCAACGTGCGCTGACCCGTGGCCTGAGCGCTGCACAAACAAAAATGGCGATCCCCAGGGATCGCCATTTTTTTGCCTGCTAGCTGCAGATCAACTGCTGACCGGCAGGATCGGGCTGCCCAGGCGCTCGAGCAACGTCGCCTGCGCACTGCGCGGGTTCTGGTTGCCGGTCGGGGTGTTGCGGATGTACCGACCGTCCGACTGCAGGCTCCAGCTGTGGGTGTTGTCGCTGAGGTACAGCTCCAGCTCTTTCTTGACCCGGGTCAGCAGTTTCTTGCCTTCCACCGGGAAGCAGGTCTCGACCCGTTTATCCAGGTTGCGCTCCATCCAGTCGGCACTGGACAGGAACATCTGCTCCTCGCCGCCATTGAGGAAGTAGAACACCCGTGTGTGCTCAAGGAAGCGACCGATGATCGAACGCACGTGAATATTGTGCGAGACCCCGGCGATGCCTGGCCGCAGGCAGCACATGCCACGCACCACCAGGTCGATGCGCACCCCGGACTGGCTGGCCTTGTACAGCGCGCGGATGATCTTCGGATCGGTCAGCGAGTTGAACTTGGCGATGATGTGTGCCGGCTTGCCGTCGAGCGCAAACTGGGTTTCGCGGGCAATCATGTCGAGCATGCCCTTCTTCAGGGTAAACGGCGCGTGCAACAGCTTCTTCATGCGCAGCGTCTTGCCCATGCCGATCAACTGGCTGAACAGTTTGCCGACGTCTTCGCACAAGGCATCGTCGGACGTCAGCAAGCTGTAGTCGGTGTACAGACGGGCGTTGGCGGCGTGGTAGTTACCGGTACCCAAGTGCGCGTAGCGGACGATCTCGCCGGCCTCGCGACGCAGGATCAGCATCATCTTGGCGTGGGTCTTGAAGCCGACCACCCCGTAGATCACCACCGCACCGGCAGCCTGCAAGCGGCTGGCCAGTTGCAGGTTGGACTCTTCATCAAAGCGCGCGCGCAGTTCGATCACGGCCGTGACTTCCTTGCCGTTGCGCGCGGCGTCGACCAGGGCATCGACGATTTCCGAGTTGGCGCCGGAACGGTACAGCGTCTGGCGGACCGCCAGCACATGTGGGTCCTTGGCGGCCTGGCGCAGCAGATCGACCACCGGCGTAAACGACTCGAAGGGGTGCAGCAGCAGAATGTCCTGCTTGCTGATCACGCTGAAAATGTTCTCGCTGTTCTGGAGCAGTTTCGGGATCTGCGGGGTGAACGGCATGTATTGCAGCTCGGGATGACTGTCCAGGCCGGTGATGCTGAACAGGCGCGTCAGGTTGACCGGGCCGTTGACCTGATACAACTCGGTCTCGTGCAGGTTGAACTGCTTGAGCAGGTAGTCGGACAGGTGTTTCGGGCAGGTATCGGCCACCTCCAGGCGCACCGCATCACCGTAGCGCCGCGAGAACAGCTCACCGCGCAGAGCGCGGGCCAGGTCTTCGACATCTTCGGTGTCGACCGACAGGTCGGCGTTGCGGGTCAGGCGGAACTGGTAGCAGCCCTTGACCTTCATGCCCTGGAACAGGTCGTCGGCGTGCGCGTGGATCATCGACGACAGGAACACATAGTTGTCGCCCGTGCCGCCCACTTCTTCCGGCAGTTTGATGACCCGCGGCAGCAAGCGTGGCGCCGGGATGATCGCCAGGCCGGAGTCGCGACCGAAGGCGTCGATACCCTCGAGCTCGACGATGAAGTTCAGGCTCTTGTTCACCAGCAATGGGAACGGGTGCGTCGGATCGAGGCCGATCGGGGTGATGATCGGCGCGATCTCGTCGCGGAAATAGCGGCGCACCCAGGTCTTGATCTTGGTGTTCCAGTGACGCCGACGGATGAAGCGGACCTGATGTTTCTCCAGCTCCGGCAACAGGATGTCATTGAGGATGGCGTACTGGCGATCGACGTGGCCGTGCACCAGTTCGCTGATGCGCGCCAGCGCCTGATGCGGCTGCAGGCCGTCGGCACCGGCTTGTTCACGGGCGAAGGTGATCTGCTTCTTCAGCCCGGCGACACGAATCTCGAAGAACTCATCCAGGTTGCTGGAGAAGATCAGCAGGAACTTCAGCCGCTCCAGCAAGGGATAGGACTCGTCCAGCGCCTGTTCCAGCACGCGGATGTTGAACTGCAGTTGCGACAGCTCGCGATGGATGTACAGGCTGCTGTCATCCAGGCCCGGGATCGCGATGGCCGGTGCCGCAGGGGCGGTGTCGGCGACCACCACCGGCGCCGCCGCGACCGGGGCCGGGACCGGGACCGGGACCGGCTCAAGTTCCGGCAGCGCTTCGGGGGTGGATTCAACGACGGGCTCGACCACGGGCTGAGCTTCGTTTACAGCAACTTCAGTGAGTCCTTCGGTATTCATCGCGTGTTCCTGGGAGGGCTATTTTTGCTCTCGTAACAATTGAGCGGCACGTACGGCAAAGTAAGTGAGGATGCCATCAGCACCGGCGCGTTTGAAAGCGGTCAGGGATTCAAGAATCACCCCCTCGCTCAACCAGCCATTCTGGATTGCCGCCATGTGCATGGCGTATTCACCGCTGACCTGATAGACAAAGGTCGGCACTTTAAATTCTTCTTTGACCCGATAAAGAATATCCAGGTACGGCATGCCTGGCTTGACCATGACCATATCCGCACCTTCTGACAAGTCGCTAGCCACTTCATGCAAGGCTTCGTTGCCGTTGGCCGGGTCCATCTGGTAGGACGCCTTGTTCGCCTTGCCCAGGTTCAGGGCCGAACCGACCGCATCGCGGAACGGGCCGTAGTAGGCACTGGCGTACTTGGCCGAGTAGGCCATGATCCGCACGTTGACATGACCGGCCAGCTCCAGCGCCTCGCGGATTGCCTGGATTCGCCCATCCATCATGTCCGAGGGGGCCACCACCTGGGCGCCCGCAGCGGCATGGGACAAGGCCTGGCGGACCAGTGCATCGACGGTGATGTCGTTCTGCACGTAGCCTTCCTCATCGAGGATACCGTCCTGGCCGTGGGTGGTGAACGGGTCCAGCGCGACATCCGTGATTACCCCCAGCTCCGGGAAGCGTGCACGCAGGGCGCGGGTGGCGCGCTGGGCGATGCCGTCCGGGTTCCAGGCCTCGGCGGCGTCCAGGGACTTGAGCTCGCTCGGGGTCACCGGGAACAGCGCAATGGCCGGGATGCCCAGCTCGACCCACTGGGCCGCTTCTTCGAGCAACAGGTCAATGGTCAGGCGCTCCACGCCCGGCATCGAGGCCACCGCTTCGCGACGGTTCTCACCGTCCAGCACAAACACCGGCAAAATCAGGTCGTTGCTGGTCAGGACATTTTCCCGCACCAGACGGCGCGAAAAATCATCACGACGGTTGCGTCGCAGGCGGGTTGCAGGAAACAAACGGTTGGCGGGGGTAAAGCTCACGGCAGACTCCTGAGCCCGCGCTGGCGGGCGAGCGTGACAGTTATAAGCACTCATTATGACCGTCGTATGACAGTTGTGTGCACCCCTGTGACCGGTAGCCGCATTCATTGTCCTTGTAGGAATAGTTCACGTCGAGACACATTTGGATACTTTCCTCCATGGGCCCGAAGGGTTAGGCTGCGCGTTCATTTCGCCAGCACCCAGACAATGCTCCAACAATTCCTGCATGATTTTGGCTACTTTGCCCTCTTTCTAGGCACGTTCTTCGAAGGCGAAACCATCCTGGTTCTTGCGGGATTCCTCGCGTTCCGCGGATACATGGACATCAATGTGGTGGTGGTCGTCGCGTTCCTCGGCAGCTATGCCGGTGACCAGCTGTGGTACTTCCTGGGACGCAAGCACGGGCGCAAGCTGCTGGCGCGCAAGCCACGCTGGCAAATGATGGGCGACCGGGCGCTGGAGCATATCCGCAAGCACCCGGACATCTGGGTCCTGAGCTTTCGTTTCGTCTACGGCCTGCGCACGGTGATGCCGGTGGCCATCGGCCTGTCGGGATACCCGCCGGGACGCTACCTGATCCTCAACGGCATCGGCGCGGCGATCTGGGCCACCGCGCTGGCGGCAGCCGCCTATCATTTTGGCGCCGTGCTCGAAGGCATGTTGGGCAGCGTCAAGAAGTACGAGCTATGGGTACTTGGCGCCCTGCTGGTGCTGGGCGTGGTCCTGTGGCTGCGTCGACGTTTCAAGAACGCGCGCCTGGCCCGCCAGATCTATGCCGACGAGCAGGCCTTGATCGCCGAAAAGGCCAAGAACGAGCCTAAGACGCCAGCCGAGTGAAAGACCTTCGGCAACCGTAGAGCGCAATCACACTCAGCACGCTGTAAGCGCACAGGCCGACCCAGACCAGATGGCTGGCCGGCCATAGCCCCACCAGCGGTGCCAGCCACACCAGCGGCAGGTTCGATAGCAGCCGCAGCAGTTCCAGCCTGACCGCCTGCAGGCGATTCTCCAGGGCCATACCCAGCACATAGAGACCGAACGCCAGCGCGGCCCAGCCCAGCAGCAATGCGCTGCCTGGCAGTTGTTGCTCGCGGCCCAGCAGGTAACTGCCCAAGGCAACGTACAGGCAGAACTGCATGGCTATGTACAGTTGCTGGCGCCTGCCCAATGGCACCTCGAACTTGCGGAACTGGCTCAACTGCGGCTTGGACAGCGGGTACTTGGCGGCGACGTCCGCCGGCCGCCAGCCGGTGCGCATGAACCAGATCCGCAGCTTGTCCCACCGCCGCTCGGCGCGCCGCGCATCGGCCCACAACTGCGCGTAGAACTGCACATTGGCCCACAACGGATTCCAACTGGCCAGCGGCGTGGTCACGCCAAAAATCACCGGCTCGTTGTCGTCTTCCTCCTGATAGGAGCCAAACAGTCGGTCCCAAATAATGAACACCCCGCCGTAGTTGCGATCCATGTAGAGAGCGTTCTGTGCATGGTGAACCCGATGATTGGATGGGGTAATGAAGAACCACTCGAACCAGCCCAGCTTGGGAATGTGCCGGGTGTGGACCCAGAACTGGTACAGCAGGTTCAGCGCCGCGACACTGACAAACACCAGCAGGGGCACGCCGAGCACCGCCAGCGGCAGATAGAAGATCCAGCCCAGCAGGAACCCGGTGCTGGTCTGGCGCAGCGCCGTGGACAGGTTGTAGTCCTCGCTTTGATGGTGCACCGAATGTGCCGCCCAGAGGATGTTGCGCTCGTGGCCACAGCGATGCAGCCAGTAGTAGCAAAAGTCATAGAGGACAAAGGCCGACACCCAGGTCCATGGGTTGTCGGCCGACAGCTCGAACAGCGCCAGGTGCTCGAGGGCAAAGGCGTAGGTCAGCAGGCCCACGCCCTTGGTCAGCAACCCGGTGGTGGTCGACAACACGCCCGTGCTGAGGCTGTTGATCGCGTCCGCCAGGCGGTAATAACTGACGCCACGCCAACGGTCGGCCAGCAACTCGATGGCAATCAGCACGAAGAAAAACGGCACCGCATACAAAATGAAATTCATGACGCGACCCGTGAGCAGTGGTTGCCCTGAGATTAGGCCCGGACGCGCAGCAACCCTATGGCAACGAGCGACAAATTAGTGGACATTTAGCGCCATGAACCTGGAGAAGAACCCATGAGCAAAAAAGTTGCAGTGATACTTTCCGGCTGTGGCGTCTATGACGGCGCCGAGATCCACGAAAGCGTGATTACCCTGCTGCGCCTGGACCAGCGCGGCGCACAAGTGCAGTGCTTCGCCCCGAACATCACCCAGTTGCATGTGATCAACCACCTGAGCGGCGAAGAAATGCCCGAGTCGCGCAATGTGCTGGTGGAGTCGGCCCGCATCGCCCGCGGCCAGGTCAAGGACCTGCGTGACGCCAACGCCGAGGACTTCGACGCGCTGATCGTTCCCGGGGGCTTCGGTGCCGCCAAGAACCTCTCCAACTTTGCTCTCGAAGGCGCGGGTTGCAGCCTGCAGCCGGAAGTCCTGGCCCTGGCCGAAGCCTTTGCCGAAGCCGGCAAGCCCGTGGGCCTGATCTGTATTTCCCCAGCGCTGGCGGCGAAGATCTACGGCCCCGGCGTCACCTGCACCATTGGCAACGACGCCGATACCGCCGCCGCGCTGACCAAAATGGGCGCCACCCATACCGACTGCGCCGTCACCGACATCGTCGAAGACAAGGCACGCAAACTGGTGAGCACCCCGGCCTACATGCTGGCGCAGTCGATCAGCGAAGTGGCTTCAGGCATCAACAAGCTGGTGGACCGGGTGCTCGAACTGACCCACGAAAACGACGCCTGACCTGCCCCGCAGGCGCTGGCTGGCCAGCGCAGAGGGCCTGGGTGGCAACGCTCAGGCCTGGCGGCTGAGCCGGGTCAGGATACGGTCCAGTGCATTGGCAAACGCCTGTTTTTCCCGTTCGCCGAACGGCGCCGGACCGCCACTCATCTGCCCCTGCTCACGCAAGTCGGTGAACAGGTTGCGCACCGCCAGGCGGTCGCCCATGTTCTGCGCATCGAACTCCTTGCCACGCGGGTCCAACGCGGCAACGCCCTTTTTCACCAGGCGGTCGGCCAGCGGCACATCGCTGCAGATCACCAACTCGCCAGGTACGGCGTGCTCAACCAGGTAGTCGTCCGCCGCATCCGGGCCACTGGGCACCACGATCAACTTGACCAGTGCCAGGCCCGGCTTGGTCTGCGGCTGCCCCGCCACCAGCAGCACCTCGAACTGACGCTTGAGGGCAAACTTCACTACCAGATCCTTCGCCGCCCTGGGGCAGGCGTCGGCATCGATCCAGACACGCATCGTGTTTTCCTCTGTTAAAAGCATCGCGGGCAGTCGAATCGTCGCCCCGCTGCCCCCACAAGGTTAACGCTAAATTTGTGGGAGCGGCGGTGCGACGATTCGACTTGCCCGCGATTGTGAGCGAAGCGAATGCTGGTTACGAAACCATCATTCGCCGCTTCTCGGCCATACGACTGCGGCTGTACAGCACGGCAATCGCCAGGATCGCCACCGCCTGGGCGCCGAGCGAGTAAGCGTCAGCGTGAATCCCCAGCCAATCGAAGTCGAAGAATGGCACCGGACGCGTGCCAAAGATCCCGGCCTCCTGCAAGGCTTTCACGCCATGCCCGGCAAACACCACCGACAAGGCGCACAGCAGGCCGGCATTGATGCCGAAGAACAGCGCCAGAGGCAGCTTTGCCGAGCCGCGCAAAATCACCCAGGCCAGGCCAATCAACAGCACCAGCGCGGTTGCACCGCCCGCCAGCACCGCGTTATGCCCGGCCGGACCGGCTTGCAGCCACAGGGTTTCGTAGAACAGGATCACTTCGAACAGCTCGCGGTACACCGAGAAAAACGCCAGGATCGCAAAACCGAAACGCCCGCCTCCGCCCACCAGGCTGCTCTTGATGTAATCCTGCCAGGCCGCCGCATGGCGACGGTCGTGCATCCAGACCCCCAGCCACAGCACCATGACGCTGGCAAACAGCGCGGTCGCCCCTTCGAGCAATTCGCGCTGGGCACCACTGACATCGATCACATAGGCGGCCAACGCCCAGGTGGCAAGGCCAGCCAACAAGGCCAGGCCCCAGCCGACGTTGACGCTGCGCACCGCCGATTGCTGGCCTGTGTTACGCAGGAACGCCAGGATCGCCGCCAGCACCAGGATTGCTTCCAGACCCTCGCGCAACAGGATCAACAGGCCGGAGAGGTAACTCAGCGACCAGCTCAAGCCATCACTGCCCAGCCGGCTGGCGGACTCCTTGAGCTTGGCTTTGGCGGTGTCCAGGCGCTGCTGGGCCTGCTCCACCGGCAAGCCGTCCTGCAGTGACTGACGGTAGGCCATCAGCGACTTTTCGGTGTCTTTGCGCACAGTGGCGTCGACGTTATCCAGGGAGCTCTCGACCAGTTCGAACCCTTCCAGGTAGGCCGCCACCGACAGGTCGTAGGCCTGGTCGTGGTCGCCGGCACGGTAGGCGGCGATGCTCTTGTCCAGGGTCGCGGCGGTGTAGTCGAGCAACTGCCCCGGGCCACGCTTGACTTGCGGAGGCTGGGCCCGTTGCGCGCGAAAGGTGGCCGCCGCTTCAGGACCGTTGGCTGCCAGCACTTCGGCTGGAGTCTGGCGCGCCAGATCCGCCAGGTTGTAGGTCTGTTGGTTTTTCACCGCCGCCGGGTCGACGCTGAAACTGGCGATGTAAGTCGCCAGGTCCCAGCGCTGACGCTCGTCCAGCTGATCGGCGAACGACGGCATGTCGGTGCCTTCGATGCCCTGCCCAAGGGTGCTGTAGATCGCGTAGAGGCTCAGACGGTCCTGGCGCGACCTGTCCCGCAGGTTCGCGGGCGCAGGCTCCAGGCCGACCCCTGCGGGGCCATCGCCAGCACCATTGGCGCCGTGGCACACCGAGCAATGCTGGGCGTACAACGGCGCACCGCGCACGGGGTCAGGGGTAATGATCGGCGCCTGGCTGACCTCGTAGGCCACTGCCAGCTTCGCACCCAGTTGCCGCGCCTGGCGGGCGACACTGGCACCGTCCTGGCGCTCGGCGACCGCCTTGTTCAGTGCCAGCACGCCCTGCTCCAGCTCCGCCTTCTGCGGCTTGGCCGGCAGCGCGGCGATAGAGGCTTGCAGCGCTCGCAGGAACTCAAGCTGCTCCTGGTACTCGGCGCTATCAATCACCTTGCCTGCCTCGACCGTCGCCGGGTAGTCGGCGCCAATGTAGTCAAGTACATGCAGGGCTTGGGGAGCACCGTCCACGGTGTCGGCCAGCAGATTGAAGCTGCACAGCGTTAACCACGGGAGCACCAGCCAGGCCAGAAAACGGGACGGGGCAGTCATGAATGAATCTCAATTGGAAATACGAAGTTACACATTGTTCACTTCGAATGAGTTTCATTCAAGCTTTGTCGTGCTGTGTGCGATTTTATCCCGCGCAGAAATGAAAAAGGCGACCCCTCGGGGTCGCCTTGCCAGGTGGCGGAAGGCCTACACCACGGCTTTACGCAGGGTCGCCATAAACGCTGCGGCACCGATGAACAAACCGGCAAAGGTACGGTTCATGCGCTTCTGTTGTTTAGGCGTACGCAGCAGGCGCAGCACCTTGGACGCGAGGCCGGTGTAGCCGGCCATCACCACCAGGTCAACGCAGATCATCGTCGCACCCAGGATCAGGTACTGCGCCACGAGCGGGGCGTGCGGGTCGATGAACTGTGGCAGTACCGCCAGCATGAACACCAGCGCCTTGGGGTTGCTGATGTTGACCAGGAAACCGCGAAACACCAGCGCCAGGGGCTTGCCGATCGGGCGGACTGCCGCCTCATCGTTCAGGTCGCTGGGCAGCGCTTGCCATTGCTTGACGGCGAGAAACACCAGGTAGGCCACACCAAACCATTTGATCGCATAAAACGCAGTGGCTGAGGTCGCCAGGATCGCCCCGACCCCGGCCGCGACGATCGCGATCTGCAAGGCCAGGCCCAGTTGCAGGCCCAGGGCATTCCAGTAACCGCGCCAGAACCCGTAGCGCAAACCGCTGGACATCGACGCGATAGCGCCAGCGCCCGGAGAAAGACTGATTACCCAGCACGCGGCAAAAAACGCCAGCCATGTTTCTAGCACCATCGCACACCTCGACTCAAACGCTTGTCAGGCGTCTAAGCTAATGCGCCAGCCGGTGAATGACTATCGATTTTTTGTAGAAAGTGGCCGCTGCCGACCAGCGTGTCCGGCTATTTTTCAAAGCCGCTGGAAGGCAGTACGTCGCTACCGCGCCAGCGGCGCACCGAGCGCTGGAAGAACAGGCTGTTGGGCACTTGCACCATGGCGCTGCCGGTGCCCAGTTCCTCGGCCTCGATCAACGTGGTGTACAGCAAGTTGATCGCCACCACCCGCCCCTTGACGCCGGGCTTGTCCGTGGTATCCACCAGTTCGACCACATCACCCAGGCGAAACGGCCCGACGGTGAAGATCAGGATCGCGCACAGCAGGTTCGACAGCACACTCCAAATGGCGAAGAACGCCACCGCGGCGACCGCGACAAACCCGGACAGCGCGGTCCACAGCACCGTGGCGGAAACCCCCAGCCGTTCGAGGACAAAGATCAACGCACTGCCCATGATCAGCCAGCGCAGGCCGCCGCGCAGCGGCATCAGCAACTGCGGCGGAAACGGGTAGCGCTCACCCAGACGGGTCAGGCCCTTCGCCACGAAGCGCTGCGTCAGGTAGCCCGCCAACAGGATCAGCAGGATCTGCACGCCGAGCCAGATCGGCTCGACCCACACTGCCGGCAATGGCAGCTTGAAGGCTTCCATCACGACAACGCCTCCAGCTCCGCCTGCATGCCCTCCAGCAGCTCCAGGGCTTCCATCCAGGCCTCTTCGAGCTCGGCTTCACGGACTTTCAATTTGGCCTGTTCGGCCAGCAGGTCACGCAATTCGTTCTTGCGCGCCGGCTCGTAGATGTCGCTGTCGCCCAGACTGGTGTCGACCTTCGCCAGCTTCTCGTGAAGCTTGCCCAGTTCGGCTTCCAGCTTGTCGGCTTCGCGCTTGTGCGGTGCCAGTTGCTGACGCAACGCCGCGGCGGCCTGGCGCTGGGCCTTCTTGTCGGTCTTGTCCGGGTTGACCGGGGTGTTGCTCACCGGCGCGTTGCGCTGGCGATACTCGACCAGCCAGCGGGCGTAGTCTTCCAGGTCGCCGTCGAACTCCTCGACCTTGCCATCGGCCACCAGGAAAAAGTTGTCGGTGGTGCTTTTGAGCAGGTGACGGTCGTGGGAGACCACCAGTACCGCGCCACTGAATTCCTGCAGGGCCATGGTCAGCGCCAGGCGCATTTCCAGGTCCAGGTGGTTGGTGGGTTCGTCGAGCAGCAGCAGGTTCGGCCGCTCCCAGGCGATCAAGGCCAGCGCCAGGCGAGCCTTTTCACCGCCGGAGAAGTTCAGCACCGGCTCGTCGATCCGTGCACCACGGAAGTCGAAGCCGCCGAGGAAGTCGCGCAGGGTCTGCTCACGCTCGGTCGGCGCCAGGCGTTGCAAGTGCAGCAACGGGCTGGCCTTGGCATCCAGCGAGTCCAGTTGGTGCTGAGCAAAGTAACCCACCACCGTGTTCTCGCCACGGGTCAGGCGGCCCGCCAGGGGATCGAGCTCACCGGCAAGGTTTTTGATCAGGGTCGACTTGCCGGCACCGTTGGGGCCGAGCAGGCCGATCCGGGCGCCGGGGGTCAGTTGCAGCTTGACCTTCTCCAGGATGGTCTTGTCGCCATACCCCAGGCGGGCGTCGGACAGGTCGATCAGCGGGCTGGAGATTTTTGTCGATTCGCGGAACACGAAGTCGAACGGCGAATCGACGTGGGCCGCGGACAACTCTTCCATCCGCTCCAGCGCCTTGATCCGGCTCTGGGCCTGACGGGCCTTGGTGGCCTGGGCCTTGAAACGGGCGATGTAGCTTTCCATGTGCGCCCGTTGCGCCTGCTGCTTCTCGTAGGCCTGTTGCTGCTGGGCCAGACGCTCGGCACGGGCCCGTTCGAACGCGGTGTAGCCACCGCGGTACAGGGTGATCTTGCGCTGGTCGACGTGGGCCACGTGATCGACCACTGCATCGAGGAAGTCACGGTCGTGGGAAATCAGCAGCAGAGTGCCGGGGTAGCTCTTGAGCCACTCTTCGAGCCAGATGATGGCGTCGAGGTCCAAGTGGTTGGTCGGCTCATCGAGCAGCAACAGGTCCGATGGACACATCAATGCCTGCGCCAGGTTCAGACGCATCCGCCAGCCACCGGAGAAATCTCCGACCTGACGGTCCATCTGCTCGTTGGTGAACCCCAGCCCGGCGAGCAATTTGCGCGCACGGGCGTCGGCGGTATAGCCATCGGCGCTGTCGAGCTCCGAATGCAGGCGCGCCAGGGCGGCACCATCATGGGCCGCTTCGGCTGTCGCAAGGTCGCGTTGGACCTCGCGCAGACGCAGGTCGCCATCGAGCACGTAGTCGACCGCCAGGCGTTCGAGTGTCTCGATTTCCTGGCGCATGTGGGCGATACGCCAATCGGCCGGCAGGAAGCAGTCACCCGAGTCCGGGTGCAGTTCACCCCGGATCAAGGCGAACAGGCTCGATTTGCCGGCGCCGTTGGCACCGATGAGGCCGGCTTTGTGGCCGGCGTGCAGGGTCAGCTCGGCGTCTTCTAGCAGACGTTGCGGGCCACGCTGTAAAGTCAGGTTCTGAAGTCGAATCATAATGGCGGCGGAGTCTACCAGCTTCGCTCGCAACTAGCGCGAGTAGCACTATGCCCTCTGACCTATGGAGCTTTTCCCTCGACACCTATGCACGGCCAGGCGTGGAAGACGCGTGCCTGCGATTGCAAGGCGCCGGGGCCAACGTCTGCCTGCTGCTCTGCGCAGCCTGGCTCGGTGCGCGGGGTGTTGCCTGTAGCCAACAGCGCCTGCAAGCCCTTTCGCAAGTCGCCTTGCCCTGGTCCCGCGACGTGGTGGAGCCCCTTCGGCAATTGCGCACGTTGTGGAAGCCCGCCGCCGGCGCGGACCCACAGCTCGCGACTCTGCGCACGCAGGTCAAGGCACTGGAGCTTGCAGCCGAGCGGCAACTATTGGAGCGTCTGGAAAGTTCGGCACAGGACTGGCCGGTCGCTCAAGCGATCGACTTGACCGCGTGGCTGGAAGGTTTGGCGACGGACGCCGCCAACCTTGATCGCGACGCGCTGCAGCAGCTGCGCGTCGCGTTGACCTCGGCTTAGGAAGCGCTGGTCGGGGTGGTGGTGCTGTTGGTGGCGGCTGGCGCGGTGCTGGTCACTGCGGCCGGTGCTGGTGCAGCAGCTGGTGCAGGGGTCGCAGGCTTGGCAGCCACGGCAGCGGGGGCCGGTTTGGCAGCAGCCGGTTTCGCGGCGACCGGTTTTTTCACCGCAGGTTTGGCGACGGGTTTGGCCGCTGCTGGCTTGGCGGCAGGTTTCGCAACGCTGGCTGCCGCGGGTTTTGCTGCAGGTTTGGCAGGTGCCTTGGCAGCTGGTTTAGCAGCCGGCTTGGCAGCAGGTTTAGCGGCAACCGGTTTGGCGGCTGGCTTGACGGCCGGTTTGGCGGCTGCGGTTTTCGCTACTGGCTTGGCAGCCGGTTTGGCGGCGGCTGGTTTGGCTACTGGCTTGGCAGCTGGTTTGGCCACTGGCTTGGCTGCTGGTTTGGCGGCTGCGGTTTTAGCCACTGGCTTGGCCACTGGCTTGGCCGCTGGTTTGGCCGCTGCAGTTTTAGCCGGGGCCTTGGCTGCAGGCTTGGCTGCTGCAGTTTTAGTCGCAGCCTTGGTCGCTGCCGGTTTGGCCGCAGGTTTTTTTGCCGCAGGTGCTGGCTTGGCCGAACGCTGGGTCAGGACCTTGCCAACGGCCTCTTTCACCCGGCCCACACCCTGGGCCAGTTTCAGGCTTTCCTGGGCATCGCGCTTGAGATTGAGGATGTAGTTGCGCGTCTCGGATTGACGGTCCTTGAGCGCGTCGAGCAGGTCTTCAAGTTCCTTGACCGCACCCTTGGCCTTGGCCTGTGCCTTGGCTTTGCCGGCCGCCGCAGCGTCCTGCAATTTGGTGCGCGACTTGTGCAGTTTTTCCTGAGCTTTTCCGCGTTGCTTTTCCAGCTTGGCGAGCAGTTTTTCAGCATCAGCCAAGGCTTGCGAACAAGCAGTTTCCAAATGTTCGAGCAGGCTGCCCGAAAGCTGTTGGAGTAAGTGCAACGGAGTATTTACAGGCTTCTTATTGGCCGACATGGTTTACCTCCTGGCTGACGTGAGTGCGGCTCATACTAGACCTCTGCTGCTACCGCCGCTAGGTCATGTTGACAGTATCGATTGCCTTGGGTTGCACGGAACAGAAAATGTTCCGCCTGCACCACAAAGCAGTTCACCGTCCGACGTATTCTCACTGGCATAATCCTGAGCATTCCACGCTGGAGAGTGCTCATGTCGCGTCTGCTTTTTTTACCCCTGTGCCTGATCTTTTCAATGGCTCAGGCTGCTGAAAAAAAACCCGGAAATGAGGCTCATGATCTCGCCTACAGTCTCGGCGCGAGCCTGGGTGAACGCCTGCGCCAGGAGGCTCCCGACCTGCAGATCCAGGCCTTGGTCGAAGGGTTGCAACAGGCCTATCAAGGCAAGCCGCTGGCGCTGGACGACCAGCAGATCGAGCGAATCCTGGCCGAGCACGAAGCACGAATGAGCGAGCAGCCGGGCGTACCGCAAAGTGAAGTTGCCCTGCAAGCCGAGCAGCGTTTTCTGGCCAGCGAAAAGGCCCGACCGGGAGTACGCGAACTGGCGGACGGCATTCTGCTGACCGAGCAAGTTGCCGGTAACGGCGTCAAGGCCGGCCCCCACGGCAAGGTCCAGGTTCGCTACGTTGGCAAGCTACCCGACGGCACGGTGTTCGATCAGAGCGAGCAGCCACAATGGTTCAGTCTCGACAGTGTGATCCGTGGTTGGCACACGGCTCTGCAGCAGATGCCGGTGGGCGCGAAATGGCGTTTGGTGATTCCTTCGGCACAAGCCTATGGTGCCGACGGCGCCGCAGATCTGATCGCTCCGTTTACACCCTTGGTATTTGAAGTGGAGCTGCTGGGCGCCTCCGGCTGATCAATCCGCGAAAACGAAAAACGGCGCGCCATGCGCACCGTTTTCAGATTGCCAACCGATCAAGACTCAGGCTTGTGCCGGAGCCTCTTCCTTGTGGGCGGTATGCAGCACTTCGATCAGGCAGTCTTCCAGTTCGAAGCGCTCGTGGAGCAAGCCCCCCAACTCCTTGAACTTCTCGGCAACACACTTGCCGGCATCACACAGATCGTTGAACGCCAGCAGCTTTTCAGTGATGACGTCGATGCGTGGGTAGAGGGTTTCAGCCAACTCCAGCCCGCGTTTGTCGCCAAACGCCTTGGCCTCGCCGGTGAGCTGTTCGTAGATTTCGAAGTGGCCGGCAGAGACGTAGTCGACCAGGATTGCGCAAAACTCCTGCAAGGGCTGTCGATTGTCGCCCAGCGCCTCGGGCTTGGCGCCGAGAGCATCATAGGCCCGAACCAGCTCGTGACGCTCCTGCAACCAGCGATCGATCAGCAGGTGCACTCCACCCCAGCGTTCCTGAGCATTCTGACAACTTTCGAGCATGGTGATCTCTCTTCCCTTTTGGGTAATGCCACCCGCGCTGGCCGCAAGACTTGAGGATCAAGGTTCGGCCAGGCAAGGCACCATCGAGCAACATGAATCCAATGACACGTGCGGGCCAGATTATGCTCGCACGCCAACTGCTTCAAGGTACGCAGGAGATAAAGTTCATACAAGTGTTTAATCCGTTGTCCAGCTCGGGTGCGACGACTCGCCGCTGGACGGTCGCTGACGGGCATACCAGACCAGTCGCAGGGTTTGGTAGGCGGCGAGAATCAGCACAGCGACAAAAAACATCAGGCTCCACTCAGCGATGCTCAGGTCGAACAGCGACCAGGAAATATGCGCACAATCGACAGTGCCATCGAACATTCGCCTGAGCAGGCACAACAGCGGAGTGTCGGAAGAATAGGCCAGGGCTTCGGGCGAACAGGCCACCAATTGCTCGACCGGGTCACTCTGCAACAGCACCTGGCGCCACGCAATGGCCGTGCCCGCACCGGCACAGGCAAGCCCCGCCAGCCAGTACAGGACGCTGCCCAGGCGACGGGGGCCGTGCAATGCAGCGCTCATGCAGACCAGCGTGAACAGCAGCAGGCAGACCCGTTGCAGCATGCAAAGGCCACAAGGCTCGAGCCCGATGGCGTACTCCAGATAATACGAAGCGCCCAAGGCCATGGCACCAGCAAGGAACGCCATGAAGAACAAGGAGCGTGAGCAGGCCAAAGGCATGGCATATCCGTAGAAGAAGGGACAGGCCATTACGGTAGAGGAAAGCGCTGAGGCCTTTCAAGGCGGGGCTGCGCGGAGACTTCGACAAGTACGTAGGGAAACGCCGACAAATGTGAAAGGACCCCGTGTAGCCCACTGTAAGACTGCGCCTACAGCGTGAGGATCAACACGTAGCCCGGCCTTCGTGACGCGGCAGGTCCGCCCTTCTGGACGGCCCTGCCTGATCCCATCCTACACTCGAACGGGAACCGGTAACGGTGAAGCCAGCAGGCGCTCATCCAGCAGCCCAAGCCCTTCCTGGAAGAGTTGATTGCTGCGGTCGGTATCACCCAGTTGTGCCAGCAGCCGCGCCAGCTCGGCACAGGCTTCCGGATTGCGCTGCAAGCGCAGGCTGCTTTCCAGATAGTCCCGCGCCTTGCCCCACAGGCTGGTCTGCAGGCACAAGCGGCCGAGGGTCAGCAACAGGCTTGGGTCGTTGGGGTGCTGCTTCAGCCAGCCCTCGGCGGTCTGCAACTGGCGCGCCGGATCGCTGCCGCGCAGCAACCCGTACAGGCGCGCCAGGTGGCTGTCGTATTGACGCTTGAGGGCGGCCCGCAGGACCTCTTCAGCCTCGACCTCGGCGCCCAGCTGACGCAACTGCTCGGCATAGGCCAGCACCAGTTGTGGCTCCTGGCGCTGGGCCGAAGTCAGCTGTTGCCAGGCGCGATTGAGCGATTGCAGGCCCACGGTCCCACCCTCGTCCTGGCGCGCTGCCAGGGTCAGGTTTTCCCCCCAGGCCCGACGTTCCAGCTCAGCCAGCTCACTGGCCGGCAAAGCCTTGTCCTTGCGCAGCTCGGGCAACAGGCGGATCACCGAGGACCAGTCGCCCCGTTGCTGATACAGACGCTGCAACTGGCGCAACACTTGAACACTGTGGGGATGACGTTCGTGCATGGCCAGCAGCGTGGACAGGGCGCCGTCGGTATCGCCACGGTCGGTCTGCAGTTGCGCATGGCTCAAGGCAATCGCCAGCTCGGCCTGGGGCTGACGCTCCAGGGCACGCTCCAGCAGGTTGTCGCTTTCTTCATAGCGCCCCTGCTCATTGGCTGCCCGGGCAGCGCCCAGGTAGTAGAGCAGCGGCTGGCGCTCGGCCTCGGCAGCGCGTTGCAGGTGGCGCTGGGCGCTGGCCCAGCGGCCTTCGGCGAGGTCCAGCTGACCGTGCTCGATCGCCACCTGGACCCGCCGGCTGCGGTTGCGGTTCGACCAGGGATTGACCACACCACTGGAGACCGCCACCAACTCGACCAGGGCCTTGACTCCCCACAGCACCAGCCAGATCAGCGCAACCAGCAGCAAGGTCGCCCACAGGCTCGACTCATAACGGAAGGTCTTGTAGGCGATCAGTACGTACCCAGAGTGCTGGGCAATCGCCAGCCCCAACGCACCAGCGGCGGCGATCACCAGGAACACAATCACATAGAGACGTTTCATGGACTGGTCTCCGGCGTCGAGCCCTCGACGGCCTTGGCCGCAGGCTTGACCGACTCCTCGGCATTCACGTTACGCCGCTCCAGATAACCCTGGACCGCGCTCAAGGTGGTCGCCAGGTCAGGGGTCATTACCGTGACCGGCTGCTTGCTCAGTTCGTTGAGCTGCTCAAGCATCACCTGGCTTTGCGGGTTGTCCTGATTGAAACTGCCTTTGAGCACATCCCGCGCCTCGGTCAGCGCCTGGCTGTAGACCGGTGCCTGACCGTTAAGCGCGGCCCATTGCGCCTGCTCGATCGCCAGGCTCAAGGCCAGGCGGACCTGGGTCAGGCTCTGGCCGGCGAGCAACGGACGGATGTTTTTGTCGGCATTGAAATCGATGCGGATGTAGCGCGATATCTGGTCCCACCATTGCGCCCAGCGACTGGCCCCGTCGCCATCGGCGGTCAGGCCCAGCAGCGAGTCGCCGCGGTCGTGGTACTCGGGCGCCAGCTCGGTGAGTTCGGTGACCTGGTCACGCAAGGCGCCCAGCTTCAGGAACAACCCGGTGCGGTCCGGCTGCTCGGTGCTGCGCAACGCTGCCAGGCTCTTGGCGAGCTGCTCGCGGGCGGCAAAGGCACCCGGGTCATTCTGCTCACGGAGAATTTCGTCAGCACCCTGGACCAATGCCCGGGCGCTGCTGATGTCTTGCAGAGCGGAGAGGCGCAGGCTGGCCAGGCGCAGCAGATGTTCGGCCTCAGCCAAACGCCAATCCTTGCGGCTGGCCCCTAGCACGGTTTCCAGGCGCTGGTTCAAGCGCTGCTGGTCGCCCTGCAACTGGGCGACCAGGCGCTGTCGGGCGTCCAGCTCGTCGGCACCCGGCAATTGCTCCAGGCGTGCCGTCAGGCGTTGCTCATTGAGCTTGAGGCCTTGCGCCTGGTCGCTCAGCGCCTGCATTTGCGCCATTTGTTGCTGGGTGTTGGCCTGCAGGCTGCGCATCTGCCAGACGCCCCAGCCGCCAACGGCCACGCCCGCGGCGCCCACCAACAACGCCAGAATCGCCAGTCCGTTACCCCGGCGTGGCTCTGGGCTGTTCACAGTTTCAACCGGCGCATCGAGCGCGGGCTGGACGTCATCTTTAGGCAAGGCTGTTTCGCTCACGTATCCATCCTTTGCATTAGAGAACGGGTCGGGTTGCTCCCAACGCCGTTAGCAAGGCCGTGGCACTGGCACCACGACAATCCACAACTGTTCGGGCGCCCGCTGCCCGTGCCATTTCGGCGACACGCGGGCTCGGCACAAACAAGGGCAACTGCGCCAACGCCGGCCAGGCATCACCGGCCATTTGGTGCAGGTGCGCAAAACCCTGTCCACTGCTGACCACCAGGCCGTTCAAGCGTTCCGCTCGAATCAGTTCCGGCAAGGTCGCCTCGGCGTACTGCGGCAAGTCGCGACGATACACCTCCAAGTAATCGACACTAGCACCTTGCTCGCGCAAACGCTCAGCCAGCAGCTCACGCCCACCCTCACCGCGCAGGATCAACACGCGCCCTGCGGGCCGCGCGATCGCCTCACGCAACTGCCTGACCTGCAGCAACGCTTCGCTGTCATCGCCTTCCAGCGGAAAGCTGACGTCCAGGCCGTGTGCCTGCAGAACCTGCGCCGTCGCCGCGCCGACGCTGAACCACGACACCCGTGGTAACGGCGACCAGCGTTGCTCGAGCAGGGCCAGGCCCATTCTGGCTGCCGGCTTGCTGACCACTATGACCGCGCAGTAACGGTCGAAACCGTCGATCACCGCACGCATTGTGTCAGTCAATGCCAAGGGAGCCATTTCCAAAAGCGGCAAGCTGCTGCTGAAAATCCCCTGTTCGGCCAGCAAGCTCGCCAGTGCCGCCGAATCCTCAGCCGGACGCGTCAGCAGCAGGCGCCAGCCAGTCACTCGTGACCTGCCTCACCGTAGACCGCCTTCAGAATGTCATCGGCACCCTGGCGCAGAAGGTCTTCGGCTACTTGCACACCCAAGGCCTCGGCAGCGGCGCGTGGCGCACGGGCCTCAGCGCTGAGCAACAAGCCACCGTTCGGATCGCCGACCAGGCCACGCAACCAGAGCTGCTCGCCTTCAAGCACGGCGTAACAGGCGATCGGCACCTGGCAACCACCATTGAGGTGCTTGTTCAGAGCGCGCTCGGCAGTGACCCGGGTGGCGGTGTCTTGGTGATGCAGAGGCGCCAGCAGCGCGTGGATTTCGCTGTCGGCGCTGCGGCATTCAATGCCCACGGCGCCCTGGCCACCGGCCGGCAGGCTGTCGTCGACGCTGATCGAGTCGCTGATGCGGTGTTCGAAGCCCAGGCGAATCAGCCCCGCGGCGGCGAGGATGATCGCGTCGTACTCGCCGGCATCGAGCTTGGCCAGGCGAGTGTTGACGTTGCCACGCAGGAAGCGGATCTGCAGGTCAGGGCGACGGGTCAGCAGTTGAGCCTGGCGACGCAGGCTCGAAGTGCCGACCACACTGCCCGGGGGCAATGCGTCGAGGCTGGCGTAGGTGTTGGAGACAAAGGCATCGCGCGGGTCTTCGCGCTCACAGATGCAGTACAGGCCCAGGCCTTCGGGGAAGTCCATGGGCACGTCTTTCATCGAGTGCACGGCAATATCGGCTTCGTTTTCGAGCAGCGCGGTTTCCAGCTCCTTGACGAACAGGCCCTTGCCTCCGATCTTCGACAGGGGCGAATCAAGCAGCTTGTCGCCGCGACTGACCATGGGCACCAGCGTCACGACCAGGCCGGGATGAGCCTGCTCCAGACGAGCTTTGACGTATTCGGCCTGCCACAAGGCCAGGGCACTTTTGCGGGTAGCGATGCGGATTTCGCGAGGGGACATGGATCAATCCGTACTGAATAGATACGGCGGATAATAACAGCTCAGCCAAATTCGCTTTGACTTGTATCAGAAACAGCGCGGCCTCCCTGGCCTCGCTTGCCCGCGAAAGGGCCGCGCAATCGTTGCACCGCAGCCTTCTACAGCTGTTGCATCATCTTGCGTACACCGGCGACATGGCGCCGGCTGACAATCAGCGCATCGCCGTTGAGACCTTTGAGAAACAGCTGGAAATGTCCCAGTGGCGTGCGTTGCAGGCGCTCGATCCGCTCGCGGGCCACCAGCGCATTGCGGTGGATACGAACAAAACGGTCGCCAAATTCGTCTTCGAGGGCCTTGAGCGGCTCATCCAGCAGCACTTCGCCGCCCTCGTGACGCAAGGTCACGTATTTGTGGTCGGCGATGAAATAGACCACTTGCCCCAGCGGGATCAGTTCGATGCCTTTGCGGGTACGGGCGCTGATATGGCTGCGTGGCCCGCTGCCGCTTTCGGCCGCAGGACGGGTCAGGGCCGCGAGCTGTACCCGGTTGGGTCGCTCGGCCTTTTTCAGGGCGTCGAGCAGTTGCTCCGAACGCACCGGCTTGAGCAGGTAACCCACGGCGCTGGCTTGCAGGGCTTCAGTGGCAAATTCATCCTGGGCTGCGCAGAACACCACCGCGGGTGGGGTTTCACGCTCGCACAAGCGGGCTGCGACTTGCAGCCCATCAAGGCCGGGCATGCGGATATCGAGCAGCACGATGTCGGGTTTCAGGCTGTCGATCAGGGTCAACGCCTCATCGCCATTGGTGGCGCTGGGCTCCAGGACACTGTATCCCTCGAGTTCGCCGACCATACGGCTCAGGCGCTCGCGGGCTAGGGGTTCGTCATCAACGATCAGGACATTCATATTGCGCTGGATTCCTGCGTGAGTCTCGCACAAGGATAGCGTAGACAGGTGAAGTGACATCCGTCACCGCGATCCACGCTAAGACTAGCGCGAGCGCCAAAAAGTGCCGCACGTCGGACAGCAATATTTATCGGTGCCGGTGCAGCCGCGTTCAAAATCAGTCCTGGCCAGGCATCACCGCGGGGAATGTTGGTAGCCAATATGAACACCCCGCTCGTTGGTTTTCGGCCTGGCGTCTGAGCGCTGCGCGCATCGTTCGCGCGGCTCCTAACGTGCAACTGTAGACGCTCGCCGTGCCAAAAGTGGGCAATTGACAAATATCGTTGCGCATTCGTGGCGGCGACCTCTTGAGTATGGCCCCCCATCAGGAAAAAACGTATCGACCAGCGTCACCGACACGATTGGCAACCCTGTTATTATCCGCCGCAGGTTTTTACGCCATCTTCCTTCAGCCGATCACGAGCGAATTCATGAGCACTGACAAGACCAATCAGTCCTGGGGCGGCCGCTTCAGTGAACCCGTCGACGCCTTCGTCGCCCGCTTCACCGCCTCCGTCACTTTCGACCAGCGCCTGTATCGCCACGACATCATGGGCTCCGTCGCCCACGCCACCATGCTGGCCAAGGTGGGCGTGCTGACCGACGCCGAACGCGACAGCATCATCGACGGCCTGCGCACCATCCAGGGTGAAATCGAGGCCGGCACCTTCGACTGGCGCATCGACCTCGAAGACGTGCACATGAACATCGAGGCGCGTCTGACCGACCGCATCGGCGTCACCGGCAAAAAGCTGCACACCGGGCGCAGCCGTAACGACCAGGTGGCGACCGATATTCGCCTGTGGCTACGGGACGAGATCGACCTGATCCTGGCTGAAATCACCCGCCTGCAAAAAGGCCTGCTGGAGCAGGCCGAGCGCGAAGCCGAGACCATCATGCCGGGCTTCACGCACCTGCAGACCGCCCAGCCAGTGACCTTCGGGCATCACTTGCTGGCCTGGTTCGAAATGCTCAGCCGTGACTACGAGCGCCTGGTCGACTGCCGCAAGCGCACCAACCGCATGCCCCTGGGCAGCGCCGCGCTGGCGGGCACCACCTACCCGATCGACCGTGAACTGACCGCACAGTTGCTGGGCTTCGACGCCGTAGGCGGCAACTCGCTGGACAACGTGTCGGATCGCGACTTCGCCATCGAATTCTGCGCCGCCGCAAGCATCGCCATGATGCACTTGTCGCGCTTCTCCGAAGAGCTGGTGCTGTGGACCAGTGCACAGTTCCAGTTCATCGATCTGCCGGACCGCTTCTGCACCGGCAGCTCGATCATGCCGCAAAAGAAAAACCCCGACGTTCCGGAACTGGTGCGCGGCAAGAGCGGCCGGGTGTTCGGCGCGCTGATGGGCCTGTTGACCCTGATGAAAGGCCAGCCCCTGGCCTACAACAAGGACAACCAGGAAGACAAGGAACCGCTGTTCGACGCTGCCGACACCCTGCGCGACTCGCTGCGGGCCTTTGCCGACATGATCCCGGCGATCAAGCCAAAACACGCCATCATGCGTGAAGCGGCCCTGCGTGGCTTCTCCACCGCGACTGACCTCGCCGACTACCTGGTCCGCCGCGGCCTGCCGTTCCGTGACTGCCACGAAATCGTCGGCCACGCCGTGAAGTACGGCGTGGAAAGTGGCAAGGACCTGGCGGAAATGAGCCTGGAAGAACTGCGCAAGTTCAGCGACCAGATCGAGCAGGACGTGTTTGCCGTGCTGACCCTGGAAGGCTCGGTCAATGCCCGTAACCACATTGGCGGCACTGCACCGGCTCAGGTGAAGGCGGCGGTGGTTCGCGGCCAGGCGCTGCTGGCCAGCCGTTAAACGCTGAAAGCTTCGCTGGCGGCCGCTTGCGGCTCGCCAGCGAAAGCTCTACTTCCTTGAGGCGATCATCGCCAAAAATGCAGGCATCCCGGCCTCTTTGTCGGCATTGATACGCTGCGCAATCGGCGTTTCCTGCAAACGCTCCAGCAATGCCCTGGCCGCCGGCAGCTCTGCCAACAGGTCCAGCTCGAACAGTTTTTTACCCACCGCACAGGCCAGGCTGACGCTGTACAGGAAGTACAGATCGGCGATGCTCAGGCTGTCCCCCGCCACGTAGGGGGCAAACTTGCCATGCCGCCCCAGGGACGCAATACCCAGCAGCAACTCGCCCTTGGCTTTTTCCTTGATCGCGTCGGGTACCGACATGCCAAAAAACGCCTCGGCGAAACACGCGCGGGCGGGCAGTTCGATGTACAGCTCGATTTCCTTGGCCAGTGCCAGCACCTGGGCCCGCTCGAACGGTGCCTTGGGCAGCAGCGCAGGGCCAGCCTGGGTGTCTTCAAGGTACTGCAGGATCACACTCGTCTCATTGACAAACCCCTGCTCGACCTCCAACACCGGGACTTTGCCGCGCGGGCTGATCGCCAACGCCTCCGGGCTTTGGCCGGCATAAAAGGCGACCTCCTCGAACGCCAGGCCCTTCTCCAGCAAGGCGTGCTTGACCATGTTGTAGTAATTGCTGACGGAAAAACCATAAAGCTTGAGCATCACAAAGCCTCCAGGCCGTGCAGGGGGTTGGCAGCGACTGTTATAGATCCTCGGGCGCACTCTCGCCAGCAGCATCACGGCGCTGAATGCAGGTAAACTGCTGGCCTTACCTTGAGGAGCCTGCCATGAGCGAGCTGACCCCCGGCACCAATGCGAACGACGACATCGACGACGAAACGTTCGCCGAGAACACCCTGATCGAAGCCATCGAAAACCAGATCGAAAGCGATAACCCGCCTGCGGCCAAAGCCACCTTCAACAAACTGACCCTGGTGGGTTACGAGCGCGAGGAAATCCTCAACCTGATGGCCCACGTGCTGGCGGTGGAAATCGACGCGATCCTCGAAGAAGACCGCGCGTTCGACACCCAGTGGTACGAAGCCGCCCTGCGCGCCCTGCCCGAGCTGCCGCCGGAAAAGAAATAAGAATCACCCCAGCGGGCGAAAAGCCCGCAGCCAACACTGGACAGCTCGCCCGAGTGCGTTCACCTTAGGGGCGCTACAGTCATATTCCTAGAAAGTCTGGAGTCCTTATGTCGCTTACCCCTGAGCTGGTTGCCGAACTGGAAATCCTTGCACTCTTCAACCTGGACAGTTCCCAGGAAGGTTTGAAAATTCATCAGACCGCTGCCCCGAAAGCTATTGCTGCCGCACAACGCCTGTTCGAAAAAGAATTGATCGATCAACCCGACGGCGGTTATCTGACCAGCCTGGGGCGTGACGCCGCGCAGAATGTGCAGACTCTACTGACCATCCTGTCCGTCGAAGAAACCGCATAACGACACCGGTATCGCCCACGGGAACCCCTGTATCGGGATTTCCGCGGGCAGACTGTCGCCAAGCGATAGAAATTTGGCGCCAGAAATCACTAATCAGCTTAAAAGTCCTGCGCGCGAGGCTGTAGACTGACTCCCGCCCTGAGACTTTCCCACGTTCGTTGACTGCGAGCCGGTTTGAGCTGACATGACCCGCACCCATGAAATCCGCCCCGACCTGGACGAGGGAATCGATCGCAAGGTTCTCAGCCAGTTGCGCGCACGCTTCCTCACGCTCAATGAAGGCCGCATGGCCCGGGCCATGGAAGGGTTATCGCCGCGCCAGCAAATGGTCCTCAAGCTGCTGCCGCTGTTTTTCCATGTCAATCATCCCCTGTTGCCGGGCTACGTCTCGGGCAGCACCCCTGCCGGAGTGGCGAACTTCGAACCTGACGCCGCCACCCTCGCGGAAGCGCAGCGCCTGACCCGATCCTTTTCCTACAAGGCCCGTCGCGGCAACCCACCACAGCCGATTCACGGCCTGTTCCTGATGGGCAGCCTCGGCACCCTGGCCCAGGCCGATCAGAGCGACATGGACCTGTGGATCTGCCACGCCCCGGACCTCAGTGCGGACGAGCTCGCCGAACTGGGCAAAAAATCTCAGTTGCTCGAAGCCTGGGCCGCCAGCCAGGGCGCCGAGGCCCATTGCTTCCTGATCGAGCCGCAGCGGTTTGTCCGCGGCGAGCGTGATAGCCAGCTCAGCTCCGAAGACTGCGGCACCACCCAGCACTACCTGCTGCTGGACGAGTTCTATCGCACCGCAATCTGGCTCGCCGGGCGCACGCCGATCTGGTGGCTGGTGCCGGTGTATGAAGAAGCCGGCTACGAGCTGTACACCCATACCCTGCTGTCCAAACGCTTTATTCGCGCCGACGAGACCCTTGATCTCGGTCACCTGGCCCACATTCCGCCCGGCGAGTTCATCGGTGCCGGGCTCTGGCAATTGTTCAAAGGCATTGAGTCGCCGTACAAGTCGGTGCTCAAGCTGCTGCTGATCGAGGTCTACGCCAGCGAGCATCCGCAGGTCGAATGCCTGAGCCTGCGCTTCAAGCAGGCCGTGTTTGCCAACCGCCTGGAGCTGGACGAGCTCGACCCCTACATCATAGTGTACCGGCGCATCGAGCACTACCTGAGCGCCCGGGGCGAGACGGAGCGCCTGGAGCTGGTGCGTCGCGCCTTGTACCTCAAGGTCAACCGCAAACTCACCGGGGCCAACGCTCAACGCAACAGCCGCTGGCAGAATCAGCTCCTGCAGCGACTGGCCGAAGAGTGGCGCTGGGACCATCGACAGCTGGCACTGCTCGACAGCCGCAGCCAGTGGAAGGTCCGTCAGGTCAGCGCGGAGCGCCGGGCCCTGGTCAACGAGCTCAACTTCAGCTATCGCTTCCTCAGCCAGTTTGCCCGCACGGAACGCAGCGTCAGCCTGATCAACAAACGCGACCTCAATGTGCTCGGCCGTCGGCTCTATGCGGCCTTCGAACGCAAGGCCGACAAGGTCGAGTTCATCAACCCGGGCATTGCCCCGGACCTGGCCGAAGACACCCTGACACTGGTGCACTCCACCAACAAAAAAGCCCCCGGGCAAACCCAATGGGGCCTGTACAACGGCAGCCTGGGCAACCTGGAGTGGGAGCACTTCGCGCCGCTCAAGCGCAGCAGCCAACTCTTGGAGTTGCTGACCTGGTGCCACCGTAACGGCGTGATCGACAGCAGCACGCGCCTGGCACTGCACCCGGGCAGCAGCGACCTGAGTGAGTTCGAGCTGTTCAACCTGCTGGGCAGCCTGCAACAGACCATCGCCCTGCCCCTGGCCAGCGTCGACGAGGAGCCGCTGCTGCGTGCCAGCGAGCCGGTCGAAGTGCTGATCCTGGTGAACGTGGGCATCGACCCGCTCAAGCATCACCGCGACCTGAACATCCTGATGACCACCGAGCGCACCGACTCGCTGAGTTATGCCGGGGTCCGCGAAAACCTGGTACTGACCCTCGACCAGGTCACGCTCAACAGCTGGAATGAAGTGCTGGTCAATCGTCATGAGGGGCCCCACGCCCTGCTCGACTGCCTGCGCGACTACCTCAACCACCTGCCCCAAGGCCCCCGGCAACCGCACCTGCGGGTCCAGTGTTTCTGCCACAACCGCGCGCCGTTCATTGCCCGGCGCGTCGAAGAAATCTTCGACACCGCACAACACCTGCTGCTGAGCGACCTCAACCAGCGCTACCTGATTCAGGTCCAGCAGCACTACCACGTGCTGGAGCTGGTGCCCGGACAGGTCCGGCATGTGGCCCTGGGCACCCTGCCCGCACTGCTCGACTACCTGGGCCAGGAGCAGAGCGCCTACAGCCCGCTGCACCTGGACCCGATGGCCCTGGAAGAACTCGACCTGGCGCTGATCCTGCCGATGGGCCAGCCCGGCTGTATTCAAGTGTTCTACCGCGTCGGCGACAGCGGGGCCGAGCTGTACGTGCTGGATGAGTTCAACGCCCTGTGGCACCAGCGCCAGCCCTATCACGATGACAGCAGCCTGCTGGTGCCCCTGCAGCGATTCGTGCAGTCGATCCTGTTCCGCCGCGATGCCATGCTGCCCATGGACGCCACGCAGCCGCTGCCGCAACTGGACATCCACTACTACCAGTTGCTGCCTGCGGGCACCGGGCGTGCGCGCCGGGTCGAGCCGCAGCCAGCACCGCAGATACCCGCCGACAGGCCGCGCTATGACGTACAGGCGATTGTCGGCAAAGCTGCGCCGGGGAAGGTGCAGGTCACCCTGTATTGCAATCAACGGGAGTACAGCGAACTGGAGTACGGCGATCAGCTGTTTGCCGTGGTGGCGCGGGAGATCGTCGGGCAACGCCGGGAGTTGCAGCCCTATCGCTGCTACATCACCGACCTGGATCTGTCAGGGCTGCTGGGTGACAGCCCGGGCTCGAGCAATCTGTACCTGCGCTACAAGGCAGACCTGGAGCGCGCTTTGAACAAGGCGCTCGAACAGGTTTGAAGCCTTCTCAGAGGGAGAAATCGCCGCCATTGGCCGGCTGGTTTTCGACTTCGAGCAGGGTCAGCTTCAGGGTCTTGCCACCCGGCGCCGGCCAGTCGATGTGCTGGCCAACCTTCAGGCCCAGCAAGGCGCTGCCGACCGGTGCAAGAATGGAAATCTTGCCTTCGTCGGCATTCGCGTCCTTGGGATAGACCAGGGTCAGGTGATAGTCCTTGCCGCTGCTTTCTTCACGGCAATGAACACGCGAGTTCATGGTTACGACATCGGCAGGCACCTCATCGTGACCGACCAGAGTATCGGCGCGATCCAGTTCGGTTTGCAGCGCGATCACGCCCGGCAGCGTGTCATCCAGGCTGTCGATCAGGCGCTCCAGACGTTGTACGTCCAGACGGGTAAGAGTGATGGAAGGTACGGTCATGATTCAGGCAGACTCCTTTCTTCTGCACGAAAAAAGCAAAACCCCGCCATAAACAGGCGGGGTTTTCACGCGCCTCGATGGGTTGAGGCGTAACCGGACACTATCACAGCTCAAAAAATATACAAGCCGGTCGCGGCAGGTGGCGCCTACGGAGCGATGCGGGCACGGCGATTGTGCGCCTGGGCGCAAATCACCCGGCGTCGTTCATCGTCCGCCGAACGCCATTCACGAATGTCCTCGACATGGCGAAAACAGCCCTTGCAGACTTTCTCCTCGTCCAGCCGGCAGACATTGGTGCAGGGCGACGGCACGGCCGGGCTGACATTGCTGTACAGCGGCTTGGGCGCACGAACGGGGGCAGGTTCAGTCACGCTGTCAGAGACCTTCGAAGTCGAGCTCGGCGTCGGCTTGCTGCTTGACGATGCGCTCAAGCATTTCGCCCAGTTGCTCTTCGCTCTTGTCACACATCCAGCGCTCGCTTTCTTCGTCGTAGTCGAAGTGGAAACCGCCGGACACCGCTGCCAGCCACAACTGACGCAGTGGCTCCTGGCGGCTGAAGATCAACTGGCTGCCGCCTTCGAACTTGACGGTCAGGACCCCGGCCGAACTTTCCAGATCCACATCCAGGCCGCTGTCGTCGAAAATATCTTCCAGTGTCTGCTGGGTGGCATCGACCAGGTCGTGGAAACGGGCTTCAGTCAAACTCATTGCGGCAACCTCAAAAAGTGTCTACTTACGCTCAAGCGCCGCAAGATACGGACGCGCCCCGGCGATTGCAAAGGATACCGACCAAGCACCGGACAAGGTGGACCCATAAACGCCCACCACTGACTGCCCGATCGCAGGCGGCGGGCAAAGGCCCGCCGGACGGGTGGCCCGTCGCATAGGCAAGCTGCCGGGTGGCCGGTATACTCCGGCGCAATTAACGCATTCTCAAGGATTTCGCCATGAAGCGCCTGATCTCTTCCCTTGCTGCGCTCGCTTCGCTCGTCGCTTTTACCTGCCTGTTATCGGCCTGCGGTCAAAAAGGCCCGCTGTACCTGCCCGATGACAGCAAGCCTGCTGATGAACAGGCGAAATCGTCGCAGTCCAAAGCGCACGAACACAGCAACAGCAACAGCACCTACTAAGGGAACATCATGGACGCTTTTAACTACCGTGACGGTGAGCTGTTCGCGGAAGGTGTTGCCTTGTCCGCCATCGCCGAGCGCTTTGGCACCCCCACCTATGTCTACTCCCGTGCGCACATCGAAGCCCAGTACCTGGCGTATGCCGATGCCCTGGCAGGCACCCCGCACCTGGTCTGCTTCGCGGTCAAGGCCAACTCCAACCTGGGTGTACTGAATGTCCTGGCGCGCCTGGGCGCCGGTTTTGACATCGTCTCCCGTGGCGAGCTGGAACGGGTTCTGGCTGCAGGCGGCGCGGCCGACAAGATCGTGTTCTCCGGTGTTGGCAAGACCCGCGACGACATGCGCCGTGCCCTGGAAGTCGGCGTGCACTGCTTCAACGTCGAGTCCACCGATGAGCTGGAGCGCCTGCAAGTGGTGGCCGCCGAGCTGGGTGTGCGTGCACCGATCTCGCTGCGCGTGAACCCGGACGTCGATGCCGGCACCCACCCGTACATCTCCACCGGCCTCAAAGAAAACAAGTTCGGCATCGCTATCGCCGACGCCGAAGACGTCTATGTGCGCGCCGCCCAACTGCCGAACCTGGAAGTGGTCGGCGTCGATTGCCACATCGGTTCGCAACTGACCACCCTGCCCCCGTTCATTGATGCCCTCGACCGCCTGCTGGCGTTGATCGACCGCCTCAGCGATTGCGGGATCTACCTGCGCCACATCGATTTGGGGGGTGGCCTGGGTGTGCGTTATCGCGATGAAGAGCCACCGCTGGCGGCCGACTACATCAAGGCCGTGCGCGAGCGTATCGACGGTCGCGACCTGGCGCTGGTGTTCGAGCCAGGTCGCTTCATCGTCGCCAACGCCGGCGTGCTGCTGACCCAGGTCGAGTACCTCAAGCACACCGAACACAAGGATTTCGCCATCGTCGACGCGGCGATGAACGACCTGATCCGCCCGGCGCTGTACCAGGCCTGGATGGACGTCACGGCCGTGCGCCCACGCGACAACGCCGCCCGTGCCTACGACATCGTCGGCCCGATCTGCGAAACCGGTGACTTCCTGGCCAAGGATCGTCAACTGGCGCTGGAAGAAGGCGACCTGCTGGCGGTGCATTCGGCCGGTGCCTACGGGTTTGTCATGAGTTCCAACTACAACACCCGCGGCCGTTGCGCCGAAGTGCTGGTGGACGGTGATCAGGCATTTGAAGTGCGTCGCCGCGAGACGGTAGCCGAGTTGTTTGCTGGCGAAAGCCTGCTGCCGGAGTAACCCCATGCTGCTGCGTTTTACCAAGATGCACGGCCTGGGCAACGACTTCATGGTCCTCGACCTGGTCAGCCAGCACGCGCACATTCTGCCCAAGCACGCCAAACAATGGGGTGACCGACACACCGGTGTCGGCTTCGACCAGCTGCTGATCGTCGAAGCACCGAGCAACCCGGAGGTGGATTTCCGTTACCGGATCTTCAACTCCGACGGCTCTGAAGTGGAGCAATGCGGCAATGGCGCGCGTTGCTTCGCCCGTTTTGTGCTGGACAAGCGCCTGACGGCCAAGCGCCAGATCCGCGTCGAGACCAAGAGCGGCATTATCGAACTCGATATCCGCAATGACGGTCAGATCAGCGTCAACATGGGAGCACCGCGCCTGGTACCGGCGGACATCCCGTTCCAGGCCGACGTGCAAGCCAACAGCTACCCGGTCGAGGTCGACGGCCAGACCGTCGAGTTGGCCGCCGTGTCCATGGGCAACCCGCACGCCGTGCTGCGCGTGAACGACATCAACAACGCGCCGGTGCATGCACTGGGGCCGAAGATCGAACATCACCCGCGCTTTCCGGCACGGGTCAACGTCGGTTTCCTTCAGGTCATCGACCGCAATCGTGCGCAGTTGCGCGTCTGGGAACGGGGTGCCGGGGAAACCCAGGCCTGCGGTACCGGTGCCTGCGCCGCTGCAGTGGCCGCGATCAGCCAGGGGTGGATGGATTCGCCGCTATTGATCGACCTGCCCGGCGGGCGCTTGTCCATTGAATGGGCAGGCCCTGGCCAACCGGTGATGATGACCGGTCCGGCAGTGCGCGTATACGAAGGACAAGTGCGTCTTTGAGTGAGCCAAATCCATGACTGATCAGCCCAAGGTTCCAGCCCCGCAGCCCGACGAATGCCCTTCCGAGAGCCTGGAGGCGGCGGCAATTGCCGCGTACCTTGAGGCTCATCCGGATTTCTTCGTCGAACACGAGGACCTGCTCCCGGCCCTGCGCATACCGCACCAGCGTGGCGACACCATCTCGCTGGTCGAGCGGCAGATGAAAATCCTGCGCGAACGCAACATCGAGATGCGCCACCGCCTTTCGCAGTTGATGGATGTCGCCCGCGACAACGATCGGCTGTTCGACAAGACCCGCCGCCTGATCCTCGCCCTGATGGACGCCAACAGCCTGGATGACCTGGTCATAAGTGTCGAAGACAGCCTGCGCCAGGACTTCCAGGTGCCCTTTGTCAGCCTGATCCTGTTCAGCGACGAGCCCTTGCCGGTCGGCCGCTGGGTCAGCGATGCCGAAGCGCACAAGGCCATTGGCGGGCTGCTGTCCGAAGGCAAGAGCGTCAGCGGCACCCTGCGCGAGCATGAACTGGACTTCCTGTTTGGCGAAGAACAACGCCTGCAGATCGGCTCCACGGCCGTGGTCGCCATCAGTCACCAGGGCCTGCACGGTGTGCTGGCCATCGCCAGCCGTGACCCGCAGCACTACAAAAGCTCGGTAGGCACCCTGTTCCTCAGCTACATCGCCGAAGTCATGGGCCGCGTCTTGCCACGGGTCAACACCACCCTGCGCTCGGTACGCTGACCATGGAACGGCAACTGGACGCCTACTGCGAGCACTTGCGCAGTGAGCGTCAGGTGTCGCCACACACGCTTGAAGCCTACCGCCGCGACTTGAACAAGGTCCTGGCACACTGCGAGAAGCTGCACATCGCCAGCTGGAGCGCACTGGACATTCAGCGCCTGCGCGGCCTGGTCGCGCGCCTGCATGCCCAGGGCCAGTCATCGCGCAGCCTGGCGCGCCTGCTGTCGGCCGTGCGCGGGCTCTATCACTACCTGAACCGCGAAGGCCTGTGCGACCACGACCCGGCCAATGGCCTGGCCCCGCCCAAAGGCGAGCGCCGCCTGCCCAAGACCCTCGACACCGACCGCACACTGCAGCTGCTCGAAGGGGCGGTCGAGGACGACTTCCTGGCCCGTCGCGACCAGGCGATTCTCGAGCTGTTCTACTCCAGCGGCCTGCGCCTGTCGGAGCTCACCGGCCTGAACCTCGACCAGCTCGACCTCGCGGACGGCCTGGTGCAAGTGCTCGGTAAGGGCAGCAAGACCCGAGTGCTGCCCATCGGCAGGAAAGCCCGCGAGGCCCTGGAATACTGGCTGCCCTTGCGCGCCCTGGCCAATCCGCCGGACGATGCGCTATTCGTCAGCCAAAAAGGCCGGCGCCTCGGTTCACGCGCCGTGCAACTGCGGGTCAAGGCCGCAGGCGAGCGGGAGTTGGGGCAGAACCTGCACCCGCACATGCTCAGGCACTCCTTCGCCAGCCACGTGCTGGAGTCCTCCCAGGACTTGCGCGCCGTGCAGGAACTGCTTGGACACTCGGACATCAAGACCACCCAGATCTACACCCACCTGGACTTCCAGCACCTGGCCACGGTCTACGACAGCGCCCACCCTCGGGCCAAACGCATCAAGGGCGATGAGCAATGACAATCCAACTGATCACCTTCGACCTCGACGACACCCTGTGGGACACCGCCCCGGTGATCGTCAGCGCGGAAGCCGCACTGCGCCAATGGCTAACCGAGCACACGCCGGTCCTGGGCGCCTTGCCGGTCGAGCATTTGTGGGCCATCCGTGAACGGGTACTCAGCCTCGAACCCCAGCTCAAGCATCGCATCAGCGCCTTGCGTCGCCGGGTGTTGCTGCACGCCCTGGAAGAAGCCGGCTACGCCCACCCACAGGCCAGCGAACTGGCCGAGCAAGCGTTCGAAGTCTTCCTGCACGCACGGCACCAGCTCAAGATTTTCCCCGAGGTGCAACCGACGCTGGAGATCCTGCGCAACCGCTACGCCCTGGGCGTGGTCACCAACGGCAACGCCGACGTGCGCCGCCTGGGGCTGGCTGACTACTTCAAGTTTGCCCTGTGCGCCGAAGACATCGGCATCGCCAAGCCCGACGCCCGCCTGTTCCACGAAGCCCTGCAGCGTGGTGCAACCACGGCCGCCAGCGCGGTGCATGTCGGCGATCATCCCGGTGATGACATTGCCGGGGCCCAGCAAGCGGGATTGCGCGCCATCTGGTTCAACCCGATGGGCAAGGCGTGGGAAGCAGACAAGGCACCGGATGCCGAGATTCGTTGCCTGACAGAACTGCCAGAGTTGCTGGCACGCTGGTCGGAGCGGCGTTAAGCCCGAGCGTGTGGTATTGAACCGGAGGCGATGCCCCTCCATCACCCATGAAAAAGCCCGCAGCGACGGCGGGCTTTTTCAATCAGCACAGTGCAGACCCTTAGATAGGTCGGCTGCCGTACTTGTTATCAGGCTTCTTTGGTGGATCGGCCACCACGTTGGCCTCGACTTCCTGAACCTTGCCGCCTTTGGCCAGGAACTCTTCCATCGCACGTGCCAGAGCATCACGCTCCTTGTTCTTGGCTTCAACGCTCGGCAGTTCGTCTACCGACACCGCAGCCTTGGCCTTGCCTTTGGCGGTCGGGACCGGCGTATCGTCGCCACCGTCGTCGTCAGCAACGTCTTCCGCTGCTGCTTCAAGGCCTTCTTCGGTCTCGTCTTCGTCGCCTACTTCGAGGTCGTCGTTTTCCAGATCATCGTCGCTCATGTTCTACCTCATGACTTGCGAAAAGCAGATTAGTTATAGCCCAGCTTCGTCGCCTGTCGACGACTGCCAGAAAAAATTCAAAATCCACTGGTAACCAGCGGTTTATGCCCCGTCACCGTGTACGGTGGCGAGGACTTTACGAGCACCGCCATGATCACGGTGCTCGCCCAGATAAACACCTTGCCAGCTACCTAACGCCAATCGGCCCGCCGTGATCGGCAAACTCAATTGACAGCCTAGCAAACTGGCCTTGAAGTGCGCCGGGAGGTCGTCCAGGCCTTCGTCGTTATGCTCATAGCCGGCTGCGCCTTGTGGGATCAGCCGGTTGAAAAACCGTTCGAAGTCGCGACGTACCGCCGGATCGGCGTTCTCGTTGATGGTCAACGACGCCGAGGTATGCTGCAGCCATAAGTGCAACAGACCGACCCGACATGCCTTGAGTTCAGGCAAGCCGGCGAGTAACTCGTCCGTCACCAGATGAAAGCCCCGGGGCTTGGCCCGCAGGGTAATCAGAGTCTGTTGCCACATACAGTTCTCCGCACGTTCGGGGCGCATTCTAGCGCGCTCTGGGAAAAAACAAAGACCCTAATATTCGCGCCATGCTGTAAGCCATCGCCCCTGGAAAAACCGCTGCGGCAAACCTCGTCAAAGCTGTCTGAAAAATCCTTTCAGCCTGGGCCTGAGTGACAAATCCAGGATAAAAAAATGCCCGGCAAGCCGGGCAAGTTTTTTTCGGCGCCTGCTTACAGGTTGTAGCCGCGCTCGTTGTGTTGTGCCAGGTCCAGGCCGACGGCCTCTTCCTCTTCGGTCACGCGCAGCCCCATCACGGCATCAAGTACCTTGAGGATGATGTAGGTGACGATCGCGGTGTAGATCACCGTGAAACCCACGCCTTTGCACTGAATCCAGACTTGTGCGGCGATGTCGGTCACGGTGCCGAAGCCACCCAGCGACGGAGCAGCAAACACGCCGGTGAGGATGGCGCCGAGGATACCGCCAATGCCGTGCACGCCGAAGGCGTCGAGGGAATCGTCGTAGCCCATTTTGCGTTTCAGGGTCGTGGCGCAGAAAAAGCACACCACGCCGGCCGACAGGCCGATCACCAGGGCGCCCATCGGGCCCACGGTACCCGCGGCTGGAGTAATGGCCACCAGGCCGGCAACCACACCCGAGGCGATGCCCAGGGCACTAGGTTTGCCGTGGGTCAGCCACTCGGCCAGCATCCAGCCCAGGGCAGCGGCAGCGGTTGCGATCTGGGTTACCAGCATTGCCATACCGGCAGTACCGTTGGCCGCCGCGGCGGAACCGGCGTTGAAACCGAACCAGCCAACCCACAGCATGGCCGCGCCCATCAAGGTGTAGCCCAGGTTGTGCGGCGCCATTGGGGTGGTTGGGAAACCCTTGCGCTTGCCCAGCACCAGGCAGGCCACCAGACCGGCGATACCGGCGTTGATGTGCACCACGGTGCCGCCTGCGAAGTCCAGGACGCCCCAGTCCCACATCAGGCCGCCGTTGCCGGCCCAGACCATGTGCGCGATCGGTGCATACACCAGGGTGAACCACACACCCATGAAGATCAGCATTGCGGAGAACTTCATCCGCTCGGCGAAGGCACCGACGATCAGCGCCGGGGTGATGATCGCGAAGGTCATCTGGAAGGTGATGAACACCGCTTCAGGGAACAGTGCCGCCGGCCCTGTCACGCTCGCCGGGGTGACACCGGCCAGGAACGCCTTGCCCATGCCGCCGAAGAACGAGTTGAAGTTGACGACGCCCTGCTCCATGCCCGTGGTATCGAACGCAATGCTGTAGCCATAAATGACCCACAGGACGCTGATCAGACCGGTAATGGCGAAGCACTGCATCATCACGGAAAGAATGTTTTTGGAGCGCACCATGCCGCCGTAGAACAGCGCAAGGCCGGGAATGGTCATGAACAGCACCAAGGCTGTCGCGGTCAGCATCCAGGCGGTATCGCCAGAGTTGAGGACTGGAGCCGCCACTTCGTCTGCCGCCATGGCCAGGCTGGGCATTACGAGGGACAACAGGGCTCCTAGCCCTGCGAATTTACGCAGAGTCATATTGTTTTCTCCTGGGGCGTTGGGGTTGTGGCGGCTTAGATTGCGTCGGTATCGGTTTCGCCGGTACGGATGCGAATAGCCTGTTCCAGATTGACCACGAAGATCTTGCCGTCACCAATCTTGCCGGTGTTGGCCGCCTTGGTTATCGCCTCGATAACCCGGTCCAGATCCTTGTCGTCAATGGCGACATCGATCTTCACCTTGGGCAGGAAATCGACCACGTACTCCGCGCCGCGATACAGCTCGGTGTGACCCTTCTGCCGACCGAAGCCTTTGACCTCAGTGACGGTAATGCCCTGCACGCCGATCTCGGACAATGCCTCGCGGACGTCATCCAGTTTGAACGGCTTGATGATGGCAGTGACTAGCTTCATGAAAACTCTCTCCCGAATTGGTGGACTTGCCCCAGGAAAACAAACCCGACTCAAGTCTAAGCGCAGTGCCTGGCTTTGTAACGCATCGTCGGCCGTACCTGCCCGACTGACGCCAGTTAACCGCTGCCGACGAAACTCCCCGCTTCGCCTGCCGCACTGCATTCGTCACAGCGACTGCATCAGTGCATGGGTCACAGAGGTCTTAGCAGAAAGCTTGCCATCTCCAGAAAAACCACTGATTTCAATCCCTTGCCATTGAAACCAAGCGATTGCACGAAAGTGCGCGCACAGATACGCACAATAACGGTGCGCCGACCAACCAGCGAATGCGCGAAAAGCGTGCGCCGTAGCAGCACAAATGAGCCTGAACGCTGCGTGATACACTGCCCGCCATCAGTTTAAGGACTCCCTCACATGCTCGCGCCCAAAGACCTCCTCGACGCCCTGAGCGGCCACGCCTCCCGCCTGTTCAGCGGCGACACCCCGCTGCCCAAAAGCGAAATCGAAAGCCAGTTCAAGGCCCTGCTGCAAAGCGGCTTCAGCAAGCTGGACCTGGTCAGCCGGGAAGAATTCGACAGCCAGATGGTCGTCCTGGCACGCACCCGGGCACGCCTGGAAAGCCTTGAAGCGAAAGTCGCGGAGCTGGAAGCCAGGCTCAATCCGCCTGCCGAGTAATCCCCTGCCCCATGGTGGGAGCGACCCTGCTCGCGATGGACGTCAACGATACTGCGTCAAGCCTGACTCAACGCGTCGTCCTTGAGTGCTTCGCGAGCAAGCTAGCGCCTACGCAAAACCCCGCACAGGCCGCCGGCAACATCCTGCGAATCTTTGCCACCCCGCGCGCTGCGCTAAAACACCCCCTCGCAACTACACTTGAACAACCGCAGGAAGCGGTTCTTTTTCGTTCAAGGAATGCTCATGTCCCTGTCCATCGTCCACAGCCGCGCCCAGATTGGCGTGGAGGCGCCGGCTGTCACCGTTGAAGTCCACCTGGCCAATGGCTTGCCATCACTGACGATGGTCGGCTTGCCCGAAGCGGCGGTCAAAGAGAGCAAGGATCGGGTGCGCAGCGCGATCATCAATTCGGGCCTGCAGTTTCCGGCACGGCGCATCACCTTGAATCTCGCCCCCGCCGACTTGCCCAAGGACGGCGGGCGCTTCGACCTGGCGATTGCCCTGGGGATACTTTCGGCCAGCGTACAGGTGCCCACCCTGACCCTGGACGACGTGGAGTGCCTGGGCGAACTGGCGCTGTCCGGTGAGGTGCGGGCCGTACGCGGAGTGCTGCCGGCCGCCCTGGCGGCGCGCCAGGCCGGCCGGGTGCTGGTGGTGCCCTGGGCGAATGCCGAGGAAGCCTGCCTGGCCTCCGGACTCAAGGTGATCGCGGTGCATCACTTGCTGGAGGTAGTCGCTCACTTCAATGGCCATACCCCCATCGAACCTTATCGCTCCAATGGCTTGCTCCACGCCATCAAGCCCTACCCCGACTTGAGCGAAGTACAGGGCCAGGCCGCCGCCAAGCGGGCCCTGCTGATTGCCGCAGCGGGCGCCCATAACCTGCTGTTCAGCGGACCACCCGGCACCGGGAAAACCCTGCTGGCCAGTCGCTTGCCCGGGTTGCTGCCGCCGCTGACGGAAAGCGAGGCGCTGGAAGTGGCGGCGATCCAGTCGGTTGCCAGTGGTGTGCCGTTGAGTCATTGGCCGCAACGTCCTTTCCGCCAACCCCATCACTCAGCGTCCGGCCCGGCGCTGGTGGGTGGCAGTTCAAAACCCCAGCCCGGGGAAATCACCCTGGCCCATCACGGCGTGCTGTTTCTTGACGAGTTGCCGGAGTTCGATCGCAAGGTGCTGGAGGTATTACGAGAGCCGCTGGAGTCCGGTCATATCGTGATTGCCCGGGCCCGGGACCGCGTGCGTTTCCCGGCCCGTTTCCAGTTGGTGGCGGCCATGAACCCATGCCCCTGTGGCTATCTGGGCGAACCCAGCGGCCGCTGCTCCTGCACCCCGGAGATGGTCCAGCGTTATCGGCACAAGCTCTCCGGCCCGCTGCTCGACCGCATCGACCTGCACCTGACCGTCGCCCGCGAAGCCACTGCACTCAATCCCGCCACCCAGCCGGGTGACAACTCCGCCTGTGCCGCCGAGCGCGTGGCCAGGGCTCGCGAGGTTCAGCAGCAGCGCCAGGGCTGCCCCAACGCCTTCCTCGACCTGCCTGGCCTGCGCCAGCATTGCCAGTTATCCACAGCAGACGAACACTGGCTGGAGAGCGCCTGCGAACGCCTGACCCTGTCGCTCAGGGCCGCCCACCGACTGCTCAAGGTCGCCCGCACCCTGGCCGATCTCGAGCACGTTCAGGGCATCAGCCGCGAGCACCTGGCCGAAGCGCTGCACTATCGGCCGACCAATCAGTGAGTTTGCCGCCGACTCATTCCAGACGCTCGACGTCCGGCAACTCCATGGCCTGCGCTTCGCCTTGCAGGAAGTCGCTGAGCCGGCGCAAACGTTCACCACCTGGGCGGGTTTTCGGCCACACCAGGTAGTAATTCAGGCCACTGGCAACGGCGGTCGGCCAGGGCAGGCTCAGGCGCCCCTGCGCCACATCCTCGGCCACCATCAACAGGTCACCCATGGACACCCCATAGCCACGCGCCGCGGCGATCATCCCCAGCTCCAGGGTATCGAACACTTGCCCGCCCTTGAGCGACACCTGCTCGGAGAGCCCCATGCGCTCCAGCCAACTGCGCCAGTCGCGACGATCAGGGGTGGGGTGCAGCAGTTCGGTAAGGGCCAGCCGCTCGACATCCCAGGGCTGATCGTTGAGCAGGTTCGGCGCACCGACCGGGATCAACAGTCTCCGCGAACAGGTAACTGGCTTCCCAGTCCGGTGGAAAATGCCCGTTGCTCAGCAATACCGCGCAGTCGAAGGGTTCATGATTGAAATCCACCGAGTCGACGTCCATCCAGGCGCTGGTCAGTTGCACTTCATTGCCCGGCTGCAGATGCCGAAAGCGGCTGAGCCGCGCCAGCAACCAGCGCATGGTCAGGGTTGAAGGGGCTTTCATGCGCAAGATGTCATCTTCGCTGCGCAAGGTGCTGCAGGCGCGCTCCAGGGCACCAAAACCTTCACGCACACCGGGCAGCAACAGGCGAGCGGCCTCGGTCAATTGCAGGTTGCGACCACTGCGCTGAAACAGTCGGCAGGCAAAGTGCTCTTCCAGTGTCCGGATATGCCGGCTGACGGCGCTCTGGGTAATCGACAGTTCTTGCGCGGCACGGGTGAACGAACTGTGGCGGGCCGCAGCCTCGAAAGCACGCAGGGCATACAGCGGAGGAAGACGACGGGACATCGGGAAAGCTCCTATAGCGCAATGGGCAAACCCTAGCAGAATCTCCCCAGCATGAGTTTTAATCATGCCAGCGATCGTTTTTATCCCTTTGTGCATTCGCCTCGGAGCGCCGAGAATCAGCGGCTCACCCCTATTTCCAGGAAACCCGCGTGATGACCATGCAGCATCCAGCACGTATCGAACTGCGGGCCATCCTACGGCTGGCGGGGCCGTTGATCGCCTCGCAGTTGGCGCACATGCTGATGGTGCTCACCGACACCTTGATGATGGCCAAAATCAGTCCCGAGGCGCTGGCCGGTGGAGGCCTGGGTGCGGCGACCTATTCGTTCGTATCGATCTTCTGCATCGGCGTGATCGCCGCAGTTGGCACGCTGGTGTCGATCCGCCAGGGCGCAGGCGACATTCCGGGTGCGGCGCGCCTGACCCAGGCCGGGTTATGGCTGGCTTGGCTGATGGCGTTGGTCGCGGGCCTGCTGCTGTGGAACCTCAAGCCGGTCCTGCTGTTGTTCGGCCAGACGGCCAGCAACGTCGAGATGGCCGGCCAGTTCCTGTTGATCCTGCCGTTTGCCTTGCCTGGCTACCTGAGCTTCATGGCCTTGCGCGGCTTCACCAGCGCCATTGGCCACGCCACGCCGGTGATGGTCATCAGCGTCATCGGCACCCTGGCCAACTTCCTGCTCAACTACGCGCTGATCACCGGCATGTTCGGCCTGCCGAAATTGGGCCTGATGGGGATCGGCCTGGTGACTGCGATCGTGGCCAACTGCATGGCCCTGGGCCTGGCCTGGCACATTCGCCGGCACCCGGCGTACGAGGCTTACCCGTTGCGCGCAGGCCTGTCCCGGCCCAATCGCCAGTACCTGCGGGAGCTGTGGCGACTGGGCCTGCCGATTGGCGGTACTTATGCGGTCGAGGTCGGGCTGTTCGCCTTCGCGGCCCTGTGCATGGGCACCATGGGCAGCACGCAACTGGGCGCCCATCAGATTGCCCTGCAGATTGTCTCGGTAGCGTTCATGGTGCCGGCGGGGTTGTCCTATGCCATCACCATGCGCATCGGCCAGCATTACGGCGCCGGGCAACTGCTCGATGCACGCCTGGCCGGACGTGTAGGCATCAGCTTTGGCGCGGTGGCGATGCTCGGTTTCGCCATGGTGTTCTGGCTGCTGCCCAATGAACTGGTCGGCTTGTTCCTGGACCACAACGACCCGCAGTTTGCCGACGTCATCCAACTGGCCGTCAGCCTGCTGGCCGTGGCCGCGTGGTTCGAGCTGTTCGACGGCGTGCAGACCATCGCCATGGGCTGCATACGTGGCCTCAAAGACGCCAAAACCACCTTCCTGGTAGGCCTGGGCTGCTATTGGCTGATCGGCGCTCCGGCCGCCTGGTGGATGGCCTTCCACCTGCACTGGGGGCCGACCGGCGTCTGGTGGGGCCTGGCCCTGGGGCTGGCCTGTGCGGCGGTGAGCCTGACGCTGGGGTTTGAATGGAAGATGAGACGGATGATTCGCCAGGAGCCGGCGCCGCACGCTGATTTCCAGATGCCTCAGCCGGATTGACCCGCCTGTGGGGCGAGCTCAGTTGACGATTTCCAGCACCGGCTGCTGGCTGGAGCCGAACGTCAGGTATTCCACCAGTTCGCTCAGCGGCAACGGCTTGCTGATCAGGTAGCCCTGCACCTGGTCGCAACCGAAGCCGCGCAACAGCTCTAGTTGCTCCGGGGTTTCGACGCCCTCGGCGACCACCTCCAGATGGAGGTTGTGAGCCAGGTTGATCATCGCGTGGACCAGCTTGCGATTCTCCTCACGCCGCTCCATGCCTGCGACAAAGCTCTTATCGATTTTCAACAAGGCGATCGGCAGGCTGTTGAGGTGCACGAACGAGGAGAACCCGGTGCCAAAGTCGTCCAGGGAAAACCGCACGCCGAGTCGCCCCAGGGCATCCATGGTCTGCTGGACCAGATCACTGCGCCGCATCACCGCGGTTTCAGTGAGTTCGAACTCCAGCCACTGCGCATCGACTCCCCGCTCGGTGATCAGGCGGCTCAAGGTCGAGAGCAACTGGCTGTCCTGGAACTGGCGGAATGACAGGTTGACCGCCATGTGCAACGGCGGCAGGCCGCGCTCGCGCAACGCCTGCATGTCCCGCAGAGCGCGGGAGATGACCCAGTAGCCAAGCGGCACGATCAGCCCGCTCTGCTCGGCGAGCGGCACAAACTCACTGGGCGGCAACAAGCCACGCTCGGCATGTCGCCAGCGCACCAGGGCTTCGAGGCCGACAATCTGCCCGTCCTCCAGGTTCAGCCGTGGCTGGTAATGCAGCTCCAGCTCGTCGCGGCGCAAGGCTCGGCGCAACTCGCTTTCCAGGTCCGCCATGCTGCGGGCGTTGCGGTTGATCCGCTCGTTGAAGATATGGAAGGTGCAACCCTGGGTGCTCTTGGCCTGCTGCATGGCGATATGGGCATGCCACATCAGCGGGTCGGCCCCGGCCTGGGCGCGTGCGTGGGCAATCCCCAGGCTGGCGCCGATCAACAGGCTTTCACCGTCGATCCAGTAGGGTTCGGACAAGGCTTCGGTGATGCGCTCGGCCATCCACTCGGCGCGTTGTGGCGCGCGGCGGGTGTCGATGAGCAAGGCAAATTCATCACTGCCCAGCCGCGCCAGTTGATCACCGGCCTCCAACTGGCTCTTGAGCCGCGCAACCACCTGCAAAATCAACCGGTCGCCGGCCTGATGGCCCAGGGCGTCGTTGGCGTAGCGAAAGTTGTCGAGGTCCAGGTGCCCCAGTGCCAGGCCCCGGCCGTCATTTTCCGCCAGGCGCGTGGCCAGCAAGGTCTGGAAGCCCTGGCGATTGGCGATGCCGGTCAAGGGGTCCTGTTCGGCAAGACGCTGCAAAGTGTTTTCCAGCACCCCGCGCTCACGCACATGCCGTAGGCAACGCCGCAGCATGCCCGCATCCAGTGCATCGCGCACCAGCCAGTCGCTGACACCGTCCGGCGGGGTGAGGGGTTCGTGTTCGAGCAGCAACACCGTTGGCAGGCTGCACCGCCCCGGTTCCGGTTGCAGGGCAGGAATAGTCAGCAGGACCGCGGTGCGGTTGTCGGTAAATAGACTGCTCACCGACTCCCAGGTCGGTGCACTGATCAGCACAGCCGAGCTCCCCATCGGAGCCAGACACTCGCGCAACAACGCTGCCCACACTGGCTCTTCGGCCAGCAGCAACAAGCGCAAGGGTTCGACAGGCGTAGACAAGCTAGCTCCCTAGACTCTGCAAAGGTGTTGGCGGCGGCATTATGACGCACCGATGATCAATGACAAATGCCATTGATTCTCAATAATAGCGTTGTGCCACTTCAGAGATCGAACATTAGACGCAAATTCTTCCTGCATCCTGCGCGAAAGTAACAAAACCGGCAAATACTGATCGAGTGCTGCGTCACAAGTCGGAGAGAGGCGGCAGAATCCGTGCATCCTGTTAAAATGCCCGCCCTTTTCGCAAACGACTCCTTTTTCCGTCATGTCCCGACTCAATCCCCGGCAGCAAGAAGCCGTGAGCTACGTCGGCGGCCCTCTTTTGGTGCTCGCCGGCGCTGGCTCCGGCAAGACCAGCGTGATCACCCGCAAGATCGCGCATCTGATCCAGAACTGCGGCATTCGCGCCCAGTACATCGTCGCCATGACCTTTACCAACAAGGCGGCGCGCGAGATGAAGGAGCGCGTCGGCACCCTGCTCAAGGGCGGTGAAGGCCGCGGCCTGACGGTGTGCACCTTCCACAACCTGGGGCTGAACATCATCCGCAAGGAGCATGTGCGCCTGGGCTACAAGCCCGGTTTCTCGATCTTCGACGAAACCGACGTCAAGTCCCTGATGACCGACATCATGCAGAAGGAATACTCGGGCGACGACGGCGTCGACGAGATCAAGAACATGATCGGCGCCTGGAAGAACGACCTGATCCTGCCGCCCGAGGCGCTGGAGAATGCGCGCAATCCCAAAGAGCAGACCGCGGCCATCGTCTACACCCACTACCAGCGCACGCTCAAGGCGTTCAACGCAGTGGACTTCGACGACCTGATCCTGTTGCCGGTCAAGCTGTTCCAGGAACACGCCGACATCCTCGAAAAGTGGCAGAACAAAGTCCGCTACCTGCTGGTGGACGAGTACCAGGACACCAACGCCAGCCAGTATTTGCTGGTGAAGTTGCTGATCGGCAAGCGCAACCAGTTCACCGTGGTGGGCGACGATGACCAGTCGATCTACGCCTGGCGCGGCGCCCGTCCGGAAAACCTGATGTTGCTCAAGGACGACTACCCGTCCTTGAAAGTGGTGATGCTGGAGCAGAACTACCGCTCCACCAGCCGCATCCTGCGCTGCGCCAACGTGCTGATCTCCAACAACCCCCATGAGTTTGAAAAACAACTGTGGAGTGAGATGGGCCACGGGGACGAGATCCGCGTGATTCGCTGCCGCAACGAAGACGCCGAAGCCGAGCGCGTGGCCGTGGAAATCCTCAGCCTGCACCTGCGCACCGACCGCCCGTACAGCGATTTTGCGATCCTCTACCGGGGCAACTACCAGGCCAAGCTGATCGAGCTCAAGTTGCAGCACCACCAGGTGCCGTATCGCCTGTCCGGCGGCAACAGCTTTTTCGGACGCCAGGAAGTCAAAGACCTGATGGCCTACTTCCGGCTGATTGTGAACCCGGACGACGACAACGCCTTCCTGCGCGTGATCAACGTCCCGCGCCGGGAAATCGGCTCGACCACCCTGGAAAAGCTCGGCAACTACGCCACCGAACGCAAGATTTCGATGTACGCCGCCACCGACGAGATCGGCCTGGGCGAGCACCTGGACAACCGCTTCACCGACCGCCTGGCGCGCTTCAAGCGCTTCATGGACAAGGTCCGCGAGCAATGCGCCGGCGAAGACCCGATTTCGGCCCTGCGCAGCATGGTCATGGACATCGATTACGAGAACTGGCTGCGCACCAACAGCTCCAGCGACAAGGCCGCCGACTACCGCATGGGCAACGTCTGGTTCCTGATCGAGGCGTTGAAAAACACCCTCGAGAAGGACGAAGAAGGCGACATGACCGTGGAGGATGCCATCGGCAAGCTGGTCCTGCGTGACATGCTCGAACGCCAGCAGGAAGAGGAAGACGGCGCCGAAGGCGTGCAGATGATGACCTTGCACGCCTCCAAGGGCCTGGAATTCCCCTACGTGTTCATCATGGGCATGGAAGAAGAAATCCTCCCGCACCGCTCCAGCATCGAAGCCGACACCATCGAAGAAGAACGTCGCCTGGCCTATGTCGGGATTACCCGCGCACGCCAGACCCTGGCCTTCACCTTTGCCGCCAAGCGCAAGCAGTACGGCGAGATCATCGACTGCTCCCCGAGCCGGTTCCTCGATGAGCTGCCGCCGGACGACCTGGCCTGGGAAGGCAATGACGACACCCCGACCGAAGTCAAAGCCGTGCGCGGTAATACCGCATTGGCCGATATACGCGCGATGTTAAAGCGCTAGAATCGACTACTTTTTAATCTACTTTCGGCGCCGTCGCGCCACCAGAGGAAGCTGTTGTGGAAGCACTGCACAAGAAAATTCGCGAAGAAGGCATAGTGCTTTCCGACCAGGTCCTGAAAGTCGACGCCTTTCTGAACCACCAGATCGACCCGGCGTTGATGAAGCTGATCGGCGACGAATTCGCCGCGCTATTCAAGGACTCGGGCATCACCAAGATCGTCACCATCGAAGCCTCCGGCATTGCCCCGGCTATCATGACCGGCCTGAACCTGGGCGTTCCGGTGATCTTCGCCCGCAAGCACCAGTCCCTGACCCTGACTGAAAACCTGCTGTCGGCGACCGTGTACTCGTTCACCAAGCAGACCGAAAGCACCGTGGCCATCTCCCCGCGCCACCTGACCAGCAGCGACCGCGTGCTGATCATCGATGACTTCCTGGCCAACGGTAAGGCGTCCCAGGCCCTGATTTCGATCATCAAGCAGGCGGGCGCCACCGTGGCCGGCCTGGGCATCGTGATCGAGAAGTCGTTCCAGGGCGGCCGCGCCGAGCTGGACTCCCAGGGCTACCGCGTAGAATCCCTGGCGCGGGTCAAATCCCTGGCAGGCGGCGTAGTGACCTTTATCGAGTAATGCCCCCCGGCTCGCTCCCACCGATGTTTGGTGGGGGCCGCTACTGCGCCGTGGCCTTCAAGCCTGCCAGCAGTAACCGCTGATACAGATCCTGCTTCAAGCCCTCAGGCTTCGTCAGTTGCATGCGCGCCAGGTGCTGCGGGTACTCTGACGGCTGCGGCGCATCCAGCGCTGCCTTGCCCAACTGCAGGATCTCGGTCAGCTTGAATTTGCTCTTGAGCCAGTTCAACGCCCGCAACACGTCCCGCTCCTCGCTGGAAAAATCACTGCCCAACGGATACTCCGGGAACAACTGTGGGTGCCGCGCGGCGATGGCCTGCAAACGCTGCGGGGTGTTGTCGGTGAAGCGCGCGTCCAGGCGGAAATCCTTCGCCAGCTTGCCGGCTTTCTGCGCCTGCTCGATCAAGCCGGGCTGGAAACGTGAGTCGCTGATGTTGAGCAGCAATTCGATGACCTTGGCATCGGTTTGACCGCGCAGGTCGGCGATCCCGTACTCGGTGATCACGATGTCGCGCAGGTGCCGCGGGATCGTGCAGTGGCCGTACTGCCAGACGATGTTGGAGCTGATGTCGCCACCGGACTCACGGCAACTGCGCAGAATCAGGATCGAGCGCGCGCCCTCCAGGGCATGGCCCTGGGCGACAAAGTTGTATTGCCCGCCGACCCCACTCAGCACCCGCCCATCTTCCAGTTGGTCGGCCACCCCGGCCCCCATCAGGGTCATGGTGAAGGCACTGTTGATGAAGCGTGCATCCTGGCGCTGCAAGCGCTTGAGCTGCTCCTGGCCGTACAGCTCGTTGATATAGCTGATGGCGGTCATGTTGAATTCGCCGAGCTGGTCCCGGGGCAGATCGCGCAGGCGCTGATAGAAGCTGCGCGGGCCGAGGAAGAATCCACCGTGAATCGACACGCCCCCCTGCGCCACCGTCTCATCCAGGGTGCCCGCATTGGCCTGCTGTTGCAGGGCAATGCTGGGGTAAACCTTGCGCCGCACGATGCCGGCGTCAGACAACGCCAGCAGGCCGTTGACGAACATCTCGCTGCAACCGTACAGCCCCTTGGCAAAAGGCTCGACGCCACCTTCGCGACTGATCAGGGGGGCCCAGTAGTGCGCGTCGAGGTCGGTCAGCAGCGTGCGGTACTGCTCGTTGTCCGCTTGCCGCGCGAGCAACGCGGCGGTCAGCGCATCGCCCATGGAACCAATGCCGATCTGCAGGGTGCCGCCGTCGCGCACCAGGGTGCTGGCGTGCAGGCCAATGAAATGATCCTGGAAACCCACTGGCATGTTGGGGGTGGAAAACAGGGTGCTGCGCTCCTCCTCGTCGATCAGCCAATCGAACGTCTGGCGGTCGACTTCTGAATCGCCGGGCATGTACGGCAGGTCGCTGTGCACCTGGCCGAGCATCAGGATGGTTTCGCCCGCCGCCCTGCGCTTGGCGATCATGGGCAGCAGGTCGAGGGTGATATCGGGATTGCAGCTCAGGCTCAGGCGGCCCGGATGCTGCGGGTCCTGGGCCACCAACTGCGCCACCAGGTTCAAGCCAGCGGCGTTGATATCCCGGGCGGCGTGGCTGTAATTGCTGCTGACGTAGTCCTGCTGTGCCGAGGCGCTGTGCAGCAAGCTGCCAGGCTGCATGAAAAATTGCTCGATGTGGATGTTCGCGGGCAGTTGGTCTTTACGCAGGTCCGCGAGGAAGTCCAGCTCCGGGTAGTCGCCAAACACGCGCTCGATGAAAGGCTCCAGGAACCGCCGCTGCAGGCCGTCGCCCAAGGGCGGACGCCCCAGGCTCAAGGCGGTATAGACCGTCAGTTGGCGCTCGGGCAACTGGGCGATGCGCTGATAGAGCGCGTTGACGAAGCGGTTGGGCTTGCCCAACCCCAACGGCATGCCCAGGTGGATGTGCGCGGGTAATCGCGCCAGTACTTCATCGACTGCCTGCTCGATTGAAACGGACTGCACCATCAGACCCCTCCCGACCTATCCATGAACAACGCTTGCCCGAGCTTGCCGGGTCTTGCGCGCCATGACCAGTCGTGAGGTCAAATCCCAGGCACAAAAAAGCCGCTCGCAAGCGGCTTTTTTGCTGAAGATGGCGGCTTATTTCAGGCCGGACATCTTCTGGATAGCGCCTTTGAGGTCATCATCGGAGCAATCTGCGCAGGTGCCTTTAGGTGGCATTGCGTTGATCCCGGTGATGGCCTTGGCCAGGATGCCGTCAAGGCCGCCCTGGTGATCGGCACGCTCTTTCCAGGCTGCAGTGTCACCGATTTTCGGTGCACCCAGCAGGCCACTGCCGTGGCAAGCGTTGCAATGTTTGGCAATGATCTCGTCCGGGGTTTTCGCCCCGCCGCCGCCTGCCGAAGCAGCGACTTCCATCCCCTTGCACTCCTGACCTTGCACACAGACCTGACCGACTGGTTCAAGGCGTTTGGCAATATCGTCGTTGGTCGCAGCTTGAGCGCTGACTGCCCAAAGGGCCAATACGGTTGCTGGTGCGGCCAGCATTTTCATAATTAGGTTCACGCGTACACCCTCAATGGTGGCTAGTCACGCCCACGGCCACGGTTTCGCAGGCGGGCGCAAGTATAACGGTTAGCCCGCCACACTGAAACAACCCTAAAGTCCTAGGGGTATTAAGTCATGGCGAAATACTGCTCGGGCGCCTCGAAAAACCTTGGCGGACGCCTCTTTTCTTAGAAATTGGCCGGCGTGGCTGCGCTGATTAGTCGCGCTGGCGCATCAAACGGATTGCGGAAACGATGGGGCTTGGTGCTTTCAAAGTAGTAGCTGTCACCGGCTTCGAGCACGAAGGTCTCAAGCCCGACCACCAGTTCCAGACGCCCTTCAAGCAGAATCCCGGTTTCCTCCCCTTCGTGGATGAGCATCTCTTCACCGGTATCGGCACCGGGTGGATAGATCTCGTTGAGGAAGGCGATTGCACGGCTCGGATGGGCCTTGCCCACCAGTTTCATGGTCACCGCGCCATCAGAGATATCGATCAGCTCGCTGGCTTTATAGACGATCTGCGTGGGTTTTTCCTGGAGGATCTCTTCGGAAAAGAACTCGACCATGGACATGGGGATGCCGCCAAGCACCTTCCTCAGCGAACTGATGGAAGGGCTGACACTGTTTTTCTCGATCATGGAAATGGTGCTGTTGGTCACACCCGCGCGTTTGGCGAGCTCACGCTGGGAAAGACCTTTGAGTTTACGGATCGATTGCAGTCGTTCACCGACGTCCAATGCATTTGCCTCCCAGGATTCAGGTTATGTAAATATTGAGCGTTATCATGGCGACAGCGTTCAGTATTTACAACACTTGAGCCCAGGTCCTGTTCGGCAGAAGCCCGGCGGCTGTAGCCCGCGGCCCGTCAGACCTCGGAATAGAGCCGTGGCACCCGACGCAGGTTGCAGAAGATCTGATAAGGAATGGTGTCCGCAGCCATCGCGATATCGCTGGCGAGGATGTTCTTGCCCCATAACTCGACCGTCGAGCCCAGGCCTGCCTGGGGTACATCGGTCAAATCGATGCACAGCATGTCCATCGACACTCGCCCCAGCAGCTGACTGCGCTGCCCCGCCACCAACACCGGCGTACCGGTCGGCGCCTGACGCGGATAGCCGTCGGCATAGCCCATGGCGACCACGCCAAGGCGCATGGGTTTAGGCGTGATGAAGCGGGCGCCATAACCCACGGGTTCACCGGCGGGCAACTCGCGCACACTGATGACTTTCGACTCCAGGGTCATCACCGGTTGTAAACGCGCGGCCACCGCGTTGGCTTCCTCGAACGGGGTGGCGCCGTACAGCATGATGCCGGGACGCACCCAGTCGCTGGGCACCTGCGGCCAACCCAGCACCGCCGGGGAGTTACGCAGGCTGACCTGTGCCGACAAGCCCTGGCGCGCCGCTTCAAATACCGCGACCTGCTCGCTGGCGCTGTTGCTGTCGAGCTCATCGGCGCGGGCGAAGTGGCTCATCAGCACGATCTTCGCGACCTTGCCGCTGGCCAGCAGCCGTTGATACGCCGCCTGATAGTCCGCCGGGTGCAGACCGACCCGGTGCATGCCCGAGTCCAGCTTGAGCCAGACCGTGATCGGCTTGCGCAGCGTCGCCTGCTCGATGGCTTCGAGCTGCCACAACGAATGCACCACGCACCACAAATCCTGCTCGACGATCAGCGACAGCTCATCGGCTTCGAAAAAGCCTTCGAGCAGCAGCACCGGCGCACGAATTCCAGCAGCGCGCAGCTCCAGGGCTTCTTCGATGCAGGCCACGGCAAACCCATCGGCATCCGCTTCCAGCGCCTGGGCACAGCGCACTGCGCCATGGCCATAGGCATCGGCCTTGATCACCGCGAGGGCGCGCGCCCCCGAGACTTCACGGGCCAGTTGGTAGTTGTGACGCAGGGCTTGCAGATCAATCAGGGCACGAGCAGGACGCATGGCGGCAGGCTTCCAGGCGGTTGGCGGGGGGGAAAGAAAAAACCGGTGCTGGAGACAGTATGAACCGCCAACAGCACCGGCAGAGGGATCATTTACGGCAGCGCGGCAACGACCGACATTTCCACCAGGATTTCCGGTTCACACAGCTTGGCTTCCACCGTCGCCCGCGCTGGCGCGACGTTCTTGGGCAGCCAGTTGTCCCAGACACTGTTCATGCCCTGGAAATCGGCATCGATGTCTTTCAGGTAGATCGTCACCGACAACAACCGGGTCTTGTCGGTACCGGCCAGGTCCAGCAAACGCTCGATGTTGGCCAGGGTCTCGCGGGTCTGCTGTTCAATCCCGGCGTTCATGTCGTCGCCGACCTGTCCCGCCAGGTACACCGTACCGCTGTGGACTACGATCTGGCTCAAACGCTCATTGGTGAGCTGGCGCTGGATTGACATGTTTTGCAGACTCCTGGTGGGTGTTGCCATAACGGGAAATATCGAGGCCTTCGGCGCTGATCTGCGGCGTTTTCTTGGCCATCAGGTCAGCCAGCAGGCGGCCGGAGCCACACGCCATGGTCCAGCCGAGCGTGCCGTGGCCGGTGTTCAGGAACAGGTTCTTGAACGGGGTGGCACCGACAATCGGCGTGCCATCCGGCGTGGTCGGACGCAGACCGGTCCAGAAGCTGGCTTGCTGCAGGTCGCCGCCCTGAGGATAGAGATCGTTGACGATCATCTCCAGCGTTTCACGCCGACGCGGATTCAGCGACAGGTCAAAACCGGCAATCTCCGCCATGCCGCCGACGCGGATGCGGTTGTCGAAACGGGTGATCGCGACCTTGTAGGTCTCGTCGAGAATGGTCGAGGTCGGGGCCATGGCCGGATTGGTGATCGGCACGGTCAGCGAGTAACCCTTGAGCGGATACACCGGGGCCTTGATGCCCAACGGCTTGAGCAACTGCGGCGAGTAACTGCCCAGCGCCAGCACGTAGCGGTCGGCGGTTTCGAGCTTGCCGTCGATCCACACGCCGTTGATCCGGTCACCGGCGAAGTCCAGGCGCTGGATGTCCTGGCCAAAGCGGAATTCAACACCCAGCTTGATCGCCATTTCCGCCAGGCGGGTGGTGAAGATCTGGCAGTCGCCGGTCTGGTCGTTCGGCAGGCGCAGGGCACCGGCCAGGATGTCGGTGACGCTGGCCAGGGCCGGTTCGACGCGGGCAATGCCGGCGCGGTCGAGCAGCTCGAACGGCACGCCGGACTCCTTGAGTACCGCGATGTCCTTGGCGGCGCCATCAAGTTGCGCCTGGGTGCGGAACAGCTGGGTGGTCCCCAGGCTGCGGCCTTCGTAGGCGATGCCGGTTTCGGCACGCAATTCGTCGAGGCAGTCACGGCTGTACTCGGACAGACGGACCATGCGCTCCTTGTTCACCGCATAACGGCTGGCGGTGCAGTTGCGCAGCATCTGCGCCATCCACAGGTACTGGTCGATATCGGCGGTGGCCTTGATGGCCAGCGGGGCGTGGCGCTGCAACAGCCACTTGATGGCCTTGAGCGGCACACCCGGGGCAGCCCATGGCGACGCATAACCCGGCGATACCTGGCCGGCGTTGGCGAAACTGGTTTCCATGGCAGCGGCCGGTTGACGATCCACAACCGTCACTTCAAAGCCGGCCCGAGCCAGATAGTAGGCACTGGCGGTACCGATTACGCCGCTACCCAAGACCAGAACGCGCATTTTTTTATCCCTCATCGCGGCAAACCGCTGACGTTGTTGTGTACAAGCATTGATGAGCGCAGTGTAAAAAACATTTGCCAGTGCTTTTCACTATATAAGTGCCTATATTTGGCGACAATTCTCGGCAATTTGGCTTTTCACGGAGGCGCATCCCCTATGCGGACCAACACTCAAACCAAACGCGAGCTGGACAAGATCGACCGCAACATCCTGCGCATCCTCCAGGCTGACGGGCGCATTTCGTTTACCGAGCTGGGGGAGAAGGTCGGCCTGTCGACCACGCCCTGTACCGAGCGGGTGCGGCGCCTGGAGCGCGAAGGGATCATCATGGGCTACAACGCCCGGCTCAATCCGCAACACCTCAAGGGCAGCCTGCTGGTGTTCGTCGAGATCAGCCTGGACTACAAGTCCGGTGACACCTTCGAAGAATTCCGCCGCGCGGTGCTGAAACTGCCTCACGTACTGGAATGCCACCTGGTGTCCGGGGATTTCGACTACCTGGTGAAGGCGCGGATTTCCGAGATGGCCTCATACCGCAAATTGCTCGGCGATATCCTGCTCAAACTGCCCCACGTGCGTGAGTCCAAGAGCTACATCGTGATGGAAGAGGTGAAGGAGAGTTTGTGCTTGCCGATTCCGGATTGAGGCTTGTGGTGCGTGTTTGGACGCTTCGCGAGCCCTAGACCAAAACCTGTCGGTTCGCAGCCATGTACTCGAACACCTGTGCCTCGGCCCGTGGGTGGATCAACTCCACCGGCCCACGACCGTTGGGGCATGGCAGGGTCTTGGTGGTGCCGAACAAGCGACAGATCAGCGGCCGCTCCTCGTACACGGTGCAGCCGTTGGGGCCCAGGTGTACGCAGTTCAGTTCTTCCAGGGCGGCATCCTGCTCGGCGCGGGTCTTGCGTGGCAGGCGGGACATTTCTTCCGGCGAGGTGGTGACCGGACCACAGCAGTCATGACAGCCGGGCACGCACTCGAATGTGGGGATCTGCTGGCGCAGGGTACGAACGGTCTCGCGGTTGCAGCTCATCGAAACAAATACCCCTAAGGTGAACAAGGACGGATTTTGCCCTAAAAGCCCTGCGCCAGACAGCAACAACCGACCAGTGTTGCCCAGGCTGAAAGGTCCGGCTTATGCTCCGTAAAATTTACTCAACACCCGATAATCAGGATCATCCCATGACTGCCCGTGTTCAGCCGCCTGTCCCGAGCACCCACATCGCCTCCTATTACGCCGCCAGCAGCCTGCCGCAGCCGGATCATCCGGTGCTTGCGGGTGAACAGCTGGCCGACGTGTGCGTGGTGGGCGGCGGCTTTTCCGGGCTGAACACGGCCATCGAACTGGCCCAGCGCGGCCTCAGCGTGGTGCTGCTGGAGGCACACAAGATCGGCTGGGGCGCCAGCGGACGTAATGGCGGGCAGTTGATTCGTGGCGTCGGCCATGGCCTGGACCAGTTCAGCAATGTGCTGGGGGCCGAAGGCGTCCGCCAGATGAAACTGATGGGCCTGGAAGCGGTGGACATCGTTCGCCAGCGGGTCGAGCAGTTCCAGATCCCCTGCGACCTGACCTGGGGCTACTGCGACCTGGCCAACAAACCCCGCGACCTGGAAGGTTTCGCCGCAGACGCGGACGAGCTGCGCAGCCTCGGCTATCGCCACAGCACCCGCCTGCTGCAAGCCCACGAAATGCACAGCGTGGTCGGCTCGGACCGCTACGTGGGCGGGCTGATTGACATGGGTTCGGGCCACCTGCACCCGCTGAACCTGGCCTTGGGTGAAGCCGCCGCTGCCCAGCAACTGGGGGTCCGCCTGTTCGAGCAATCGGCAGTGACCCGCATCGACTACGGGCCTGAGGTCAAGGTCCATACCGCGCAAGGTTCGGTCCGCGCCAAGACCCTGGTGCTGGGCTGCAACGCCTACCTCAATCACCTCAACCCGCACCTGAGCGGCAAGGTGCTGCCCGCCGGCAGCTACATCATCGCCACCGAACCCCTGAGTGAAGAGCAAGCCCACGCCTTGCTGCCGCAGAACATGGCCGTGTGCGACCAACGCGTGGCACTGGACTATTACCGGCTTTCGGCGGACCGGCGCCTGCTGTTTGGCGGCGCCTGCCACTATTCGGGCCGCGATCCGGCAGACATCGGCGCCTACATGCGGCCGAAGATGCTGGAGGTTTTCCCGCAACTGAGCGCGGTGAAGATCGACTATCAGTGGGGCGGCATGATCGGCATTGGCGCCAACCGCCTGCCCCAGATCGGCCGGCTCAAGGACCAGCCGAATGTGTACTACGCCCAGGCGTACTCCGGACACGGGGTGAATGCCACTCACCTGGCCGGCAAACTGCTGGGTGAGGCCATCAGCGGCCAGCACAGCGGCGGTTTCGACCTCTTCGCCAAAGTACCGCACGTGACCTTCCCGGGCGGCCGCTACCTGCGCTCGCCACTGCTGGCCCTGGGGATGTTGTGGCACCGGCTCAAAGAGCTGGCCTGAGCCGAAGGCCGTTCAAAGCCGCCAGAACGGCTTCAGCGCCTCCTCCTTCGCCTGCTCATGACTCAAGCCGACGTCGCGCAGTTGTTCCGGGGTGAGTTCGAGCAGGGCCTTGCGCGTGTGCAGACGATGCCAGAGCAGGCCCCAGCGCCCCAGGCAGGACGGCGCATTGCGGATCGCCGTCGGCTGCATGCCCTGATCGTGCCCTGCCACCAGTTCCTGACTGTGTAACGTCAGCCGCACATCGCTCAAGCCGTTCATTTTTAGTGCTCCTGTTTACTTGGGTAGCCAGAGATTCCATGATGCGCGGGCAGGCAAAACCATTACAGATTCAATGGACCTGTATTACATCCATACAGATTTGCCGAATTAACCGCTGAATGATGGTTTTTTGCCTAATCTGTACTGGTCCCTCCTCTCTCGCCGAGGCCGCACCATGACGCTGTACGTCAACCTCGCCGAATTGCTCGGCACGCGCATCGAACAGGGCTTCTACCGGCCCGGTGACCGCCTGCCGTCGGTGCGGGCCTTGAGTGTCGAGCATGGCGTCAGCCTGAGCACCGTGCAGCAGGCCTATCGGGTGCTGGAGGACAACGGGCTGGCGCGGCCAAAGCCCAAGTCCGGCTACTTTGTCCCTGTGGGGCGCGAACTGCCCGAACTGCCGGCGGTGGGCCGCCCGGCCCAGCGCCCGGTGGACATTTCCCAGTGGGACCAGGTGCTGGAGCTGATCCGCGCCGTGCCCCGCAAGGACGTGGTGCAACTGGGCCGCGGCATGCCGGATATCACCACACCGACCATGAAACCCCTGCTGCGCAGCCTGGCGCGCATCAGCCGACGCCAGGACATGCCGGGGCTGTATTACGACAACATCTACGGGGTGCTGGAACTGCGTGAGCAGATCGCCCGCCTGCTGCTCGATTCCGGCAGCCAACTGAGCGCCAGCGACCTGGTGATCACCACCGGTTGCCACGAAGCGTTGTCCTCCAGCATTCGCGCCATCTGCGAGCCGGGCGACATCGTGGCCGTGGATTCGCCAAGCTTCCACGGCGCCATGCAGACCCTCAAGGGGTTGGGCATGAAGGCCCTGGAGATTCCCACCGACCCCCTCACCGGGATCAGCCTCGACGCCCTGGAACTGGCCCTCGAGCAGTGGCCAATCAAAGCCATACAGTTGACCCCCAACTGCAACAACCCGCTGGGCTACATCATGCCGGAATCGCGCAAACGTGCGCTGTTGACCCTGGCACAACGGTTTGACGTGGCCATTATCGAGGACGATGTGTATGGCGAACTGGCCTACACCTACCCTCGACCGCGCACCATCAAGTCCTTCGATGAAGACGGTCGCGTGCTGCTCTGCAGTTCGTTTTCCAAGACCCTGGCGCCCGGCCTGCGGATCGGCTGGGTCGCTCCGGGACGCTACCTGGAGCGGGTGCTGCACATGAAATACATCAGCACGGGCTCGACCGCACCACAGCCACAAATCGCCATCGCCGAGTTCCTCAAGGGCGGGCATTTCGAGCCGCATTTGCGGCGGATGCGCAACCAGTACCAGCGCAACCGCGACCTGATGCTCGATTGGGTCAGCCGCTACTTTCCCCTCGGCACCCGCGCCAGCCGCCCCCAGGGCAGCTTCATGCTGTGGGTCGAACTGCCGGAGGGCTTCGATACGCTCAAGCTCAATCGGGTGCTGCTCGACCAGGGCGTACAGATTGCCGTGGGCAGCATTTTTTCCGCCTCAGGCAAGTACCGTAACTGCCTGCGCATGAACTACGCGGCCAAACCCACGGCCCAGGTCGAGGAAGCCGTGCGCAAGGTGGGCGCAGCGGCGATCGCCCTGCTGGCCGAGGACCGTTAGCGCCTCTGGAAACTCGATGTCCGACAGTTTCCCAGGCGCCATCGCCACGCCATGACGACATCGCCAACCGTGCCATACTCCAAACCTGCCCTTTTGCGGGAACATTCGACTTGCGCCCAGAAAAAGCCCTGCTCTGCGTGTTGTTCGCCGCGTTGCTGAGCAGTTGCGCCTCGCTCAACGTACCCCGTGAACCCAGCCAGGCGTTGCCGGCTGCCGAGTCTGCCTTCGGGCGCTCGATCCAGGCCCAGGCCGCCCCCCATGCAGGGCGATCCGGATTTCGCCTGCTATCGGACAGCAGCGAGGCCTTTGCCGCCCGTGCCGAGTTGATCCGCAACGCGCAGCGCAGCCTCGACCTGCAGTACTACATCGTGCAAGACGGCATCAGCACCCGATTGCTGGTCAGCGAACTGCTCAAGGCCGCTGACCGTGGCGTGCGGGTGCGCATCCTGCTTGACGACCTCACCAGCGATGGCCAGGTCCAGACCATTGCCACACTGGCCGCTCACCCACAGATTCAGATTCGCCTGTTCAATCCGCTGGAGCTGGGTCGCGGTACCGGTGTCACCCGCGCCATGGGCCGGCTATTCAATCTCTCGCAGCAGCACCGTCGCATGCACAACAAGCTGTGGCTGGCGGACAGCAGCGCCGCCATCGTCGGCGGGCGCAACCTGGGTGACGAGTACTTCGACGCGCAGCCCAAGCTCAATTTCACTGACATCGACCTGCTGGGTGTCGGACCTGTCGCTGAACAGCTCGGCCACAGTTTCGATCAGTACTGGAACAGCGCCCTGAGCACGCCGATCGATGAGTTGGTCTCCAGCCAGCCCACGGCCAACGATCTGGCCAAGACGCGGGCGCAGCTGCAAGCGTCCCTGGACGAAAGCCATCGGCAGAACCAGGCCCTGTACCAACAGTTGAAGGCCTACCAGACCGATCCGCGCCTGGACCTCTGGCGCAGCGAGCTGATCTGGGCCTGGAACCAGGCGCTGTGGGACGCGCCGAGCAAGGTGCTGGCCAAGGGTGAGCCAGATCCGCAACTGCTGCTGACCACCCAACTGACCCCTGAACTGCAAGGGGTGAGCAAAGAGCTGATCATGATCTCGGCGTACTTTGTGCCTGGCCCACCCGGGCTGGTGTACCTCACAGGGCGGGCCGATGCCGGGGTGTCCGTCAGCTTCCTGACCAACTCGCTGGAGGCCACCGACGTGCCCGCCGTCCACGGCGGCTACGCCCCCTACCGCAAGGCGCTGCTGGAACACGGCGTGCAACTGTTTGAACTGCGCCGGCAACCAGGCGCAGGTGGCGGTAGCGGACCAAGCCTGTTTCGCAGCGCCAGCTACCGCGGCTCCGAATCCAGCCTGCACAGCAAGGCGATCATCTTCGATCGGCAAAAGGCGTTCATCGGCTCATTCAACTTCGACCCGCGTTCGGTGCTGTGGAATACCGAAGTCGGGGTGCTGGTCGACAGTCAGGCGCTTGCCGAGCGAGTTCGCGAACTCGCCCTGGAAGGCATGGCGCCTCCCCTCAGCTATGCGGTGCGGTTACAGGAGGGTCAACTGGTCTGGGTCACTGAAGACGATGGCAAGCTGCACACCCTGACCCGCGAACCGGGAAATGGGTGGCGCCGCTTCAATGCCTGGTTCAGCGACATCCTGGGCCTGGAACGGCTACTGTGAACCCCGGCCCACAGTGGCCACAGGTCAAACCGGCTCCGCCGCCTCGCCAAACGCCCCTTGGCGCAGCAACAGCAGCACCAGGCCAAAGGCCCCGGCCGCCATCAGCAACGGCAAGGCGTGACCGCTGACCCACTGACTGCCGGCACCGGCTGCAAGCGGGCCGATCAGACAACCGATCCCCCACAGCTGGGCGATGTGGGCGTTGGCCCGCACCAGGGCATCATCGCGATAACGCTCGCCCACCAGAATCAGCGACAGGGTGAACAAGCCACCGGCGCTGGCACCGAACAGCACCCACAGCGGCCAGATCAGCAGCGTGTCGAGCAACAGCGGGATCGCCAGGCTCGACAGCATCAGGATCACCGCGCAGCCGGCAAACAAAGTTCGCCGCGACAAATAGTCCGCGAGGGCACCAATGGGCAGTTGCAGCAAGGCATCGCCGACGACCACGGTGCTGACCATGGCCAGGGCAATGTCTGCGGTGAACCCCTGTTGCAGGCAGTACACCGGCAGCAAGGTCAGGATCATCGCCTCGAACGCAGCAAACAACGACACCGCCCAGGCGATGGCCGGCAGGCCGCGACAGAAACCCAGCAGGTCACTGAAGGTCACACTCAGGGCTTCGCTGCTCGGCGCCCCGCTACGCCCCAACAAGACCAGCGGTGAAGTCACCAGCAGCGCGACCCCGACCCAGAAACCGATGTCGTTGTCGGTGCCCAGCACCCCCAGCAGCAACGGCCCAGCCAATTGGCTCAAGGCATAGCTGCAGCCATACAGCGCCACCAGCCGACCGCGCCATTGCTCAACCACCAACTGGTTGATCCAGCTCTCGCCGAGAATGAACACGATGGTCAGGATGACCCCGATCATCAGCCGCAGTACCAGCCACACCGGGTAGCTGGGCAACAACGCCAGCAGGCCGATGGAGAGGGCTCCGGCCCACAGGCACAGGCGCATCAGGTTGGCCGTGCCCAGGCGGGCCGCCAGGTGGCTGGAGATCTTCGCCCCCAGCAGGACGCCAATGGCCGGCATGGCCGCCATCACCCCGATAGCAAACGAGCCGTAGCCCCAGCTTTCCAGGCGAAACGACACCAGCGGCATGCTGACGCCCAGGGCCAGGCCGACACTCAGGACCGAGGCCAGAACGGCGAAATAAGTCGCCCAACGCATGTTCCACGCTCCTGTGGATATTTTCATGTGTGGCACAAAGCATTGTGGGAGCGAACCTGCTCACGATGGCGGCGCAACATTCAACACGACGTCGACTGTCATACCACTATCGCGAGCAGGCTCGCTCCCACAAGGGATCTGCATCGTTCAGGGAGCCAGGCTCCCTGAAAGGCTTACAGCTTGATCCAGGTCGCCTTCAGCTCGGTGTACTTGTCGAAGGCGTGCAGCGACTTGTCACGGCCGTTGCCCGATTGCTTGAAGCCACCGAACGGGGCGGTCATGTCGCCGCCATCGTACTGGTTGACCCACACGCTACCAGCGCGCAGGGCCTTGGCCGTCAGGTGAGCCTTGGAGATGTCCCGGGTCCATACCGCTGCGGCCAGGCCATAGGGCGTGTCGTTGGCGATCTGGACGGCCTCTTCGGCGGTATCGAAGGTGATGACCGACAGTACCGGGCCAAAAATTTCTTCCTGGGCGATCTTCATGGCATTGCTCACGCCGTCGAAAATCGTCGGCTCCACGTAGGTGCCACCGGTTTCCTCAAGAATACGCTTGCCGCCCGCCACCAGTTTGGCGCCGTCGGTATGGCCAGACTCGATGTACGACAGCACGGTATTCATTTGCTGGGTATCGACCAACGCACCCACGGTAGTGGACGGGTCCAGCGGATTGCCCGGCTTCCAGGTTTTCAGGGCCTCGATCACCAGTGGCAGGAACGTGTCCTTGATCGAACGCTCCACCAGCAGGCGTGAACCGGCGGTGCAGACTTCGCCCTGGTTGAACGCAATCGCGCCGGCAGCGGATTCGGCGGCGGCCTGCAGGTCCGGTGCATCGGCAAACACGATGTTCGGGCTCTTGCCGCCGGCTTCCAGCCAGACGCGCTTCATGTTCGACTCGCCGGAGTAGATCATCAGTTGCTTGGCGATCTTGGTCGAGCCGGTGAACACCAGGGTATCGACGTCCATGTGCAGGGCCAGGGCCTTGCCCACGGTGTGGCCGTAGCCTGGCAGCACGTTGAGCACGCCTTTGGGGATACCGGCCTCGACGGCCAGGGCCGCGATGCGGATGGCGGTCAATGGGGATTTTTCGGACGGCTTGAGGATCACCGAGTTACCGGTGGACAGCGCCGGACCGAGTTTCCAGCAAGCCATCATCAGCGGGAAGTTCCACGGCACGATAGCGCCAACCACGCCCACTGGCTCACGGGTCACCAGACCCAGTTGATCATGAGGGGTCGCCGCCACTTCATCGTAGATCTTGTCGATGGCTTCACCGCTCCAGCTCAGTGCCTGGGCGGCACCCGGAACGTCGATGCCCAGGGAATCGCTGATCGGCTTGCCCATGTCCAGGGTTTCCAGCAGGGCCAGCTCCTGGGCATTTTGCTTGAGCAGGCCGGCGAAACGGATCATGACGGCCTTGCGCTTGGCCGGAGCCAGGCGGGACCAGACACCGGAATTGAACGTGGCACGGGCATTGTCCACGGCGCGCTGGGCGTCGGCGGCATCACAGCTGGCAATCTTGCCCAGCAGACGGCCATCGACCGGGCTGATGCACTCGAAGGTCTCGCCAGAGACCGCGTCGGTGTATTCGCCATTGATGTAGGCGCGGCCTTCGATTTTCAGGTCGCGGGCACGTTGTTCCCAGTCGGCACGAGTCAGGGTGGTCATACGAGTGTCCTCCTCTTATTAAATACGACACCCGCGTTCTTCACGGGCGCTGTCAGGAATTCTGCCCGGCCAGCCTTGAAATCGGCCCGAGGCACCCGCCACCCTAAACCAGCCGCCCCTCAAGTTTCAATATATTTGACATAAGGCCGGCAAACGACCTTGCGATGTTCATTTTAATAAACATAGACTCGGGGCTTTCCAAGCAAACACGGGGGGATTACCAGTATGAGCATCCAGGACATCGTCGATTTCAGCCAGGCCGGCACCGCCGCCGAACGCTACCGCCCGGACGCGGCCAAAATCCTCAAGGGCGACCCTGAGCAAACCGTCTACAACCACTACAACAGCCCGTGCGGCCAGCTCAATGCCGGTGTCTGGGAGGGCGCGGTCGGGCAGTGGACGGTCAATTTCACCGAACACGAGTACTGCGAAATCGTCCAGGGGGTTTCGGTGCTACGCGACACCGAAGGCCATGCCAAGACCCTGCGCACCGGTGATCGGTTTGTCATCCCAGCCGGATTCCGGGGCACCTGGGAAGTCCTGGAAACATGCCGCAAGATCTACGTGGCGTTTGAACAGAAACCATAGATATATACCGCACATCGGGTCATGGCTCAGAGGAGGATCGAACTGTCCCAACGGACAATAATCGTTCACTTAAAGGATTAATGAACATGACCAATGAAGAAGTCCTCCAACAGCTTCAACACCTGATCGGCCAGCCTTATGTGGCTTCCATGAAGGCCTACATCAGCGAACTGACTGCGCGACGCGTAGTCGGCGCCAGTGAAGTCGCGACCAAGGAACTGGATAGCACGCGAATTCACGTCGTCACCAATGCCTCCGGCACCATTGAGGCGTTCAACTTCGGTTGAGTGCTCGCCGAGCGGCACTGGCGTAAGTAAAAAGGCCGGTATCTCGCGATACCGGCCTTTTTTTAGCAAGAGCGCACAGGACGTGCCTCAATCCAGACCCACAACGCAAGGAGGCAACATGCCCGACACTCAAGACTCATGCGACGTCACGATCGCCGAATACACCATCGGCCAGACCTGCACCCCTCAGTTGCTCGAGGAGGTACGAGCCCAGGCCAATGGCGCACCGGTGCGGGTCACCGGCCCTCGCTACGCCTCAGACCACAAGCGAGTCCCACGACGAATCAGCCTGCTGACCAATGCCGACAATGTCATTGTCAGCATTCAGTGCGGTTGAGCACGTGAAGCTTTTCCCCCGGCCACAAAAAAGGCCCGTATCTTGCGATACGGGCCTTTTTCTTAAGAGGGAAAAATCAATTACTTGATTTTGCCTTCTTTGTAGATCACGTGCTTGCGAACAACCGGATCAAATTTCTTGATCTCGATTTTGTCCGGAGTAGTGCGCTTGTTCTTGTCGGTAGTGTAGAAGTGACCAGTACCGGCGCTCGAAATCAAACGAATCAATTCACGCATGATTAGCTCCCTTAGATCTTGCCAGCTTTGCGGATTTCGGCCAGCACGACAGTGATGCCACGCTTGTCGATGATACGCATGCCTTTGGCAGATACGCGCAGACGCACGAAACGTTTCTCTTCTTCAACCCAGAAGCGATGATGCTGCAGGTTCGGCAGGAAACGACGACGGGTTTTGTTGTTTGCGTGGGAAATGTTATTCCCAGTCACCGGACCCTTACCGGTAACTTGACATACTCTCGACATGCCTCAGCCCTCTAAAACCACATGCCCAACCCGGCATGGGTTGGCCGCTTAATCTCTCAGTCATTTGGCGCCAGGCGCCGCGTTTCTTTAGAGGTCTTACCGGCTACACCTACAGTGAAGGAACCGGGCCCCTAGAAAAGAGCGCTGCTTTATACCAGAAAGACCCCATAGCAACAACTATTGGTGTGAAGAGAGTTTTCAAAAACCCCGGATTTACGACGCCAGACGCCTTGGATAAAGGCTATCGATGGCAGTGACCGCTCGTCGCAGAGCAACACCCTGCCCCCTCGCACAGAGGGTGCCGGCACGCCACCTTACGCTATTTCGCCCCGGCCCAAGCGCAATAAACGGCGAAAACATGCACCGTCGAGCAGGACACAAATCAAAAAAGGGGATAGTCATTTGCCTGGCAGGCCACTAGGGTAAGCCTTTTCCAGACTGCACTCGCAGATGGGCCTCCGATCTGCAAAGGAATCCACACATGCGCCTCGCTGCCCTACCGCTGTTGCTTGCCCCACTGCTGCTGAGCCCTTTGGCCCAGGCTGCCGCCCTGAGCGTCTGCACCGAGGCCAGTCCGGAAGGGTTCGACGTCGTTCAATACAACTCGCTGACCACCACCAACGCCTCGGCGGACGTGCTGATGAATCGCCTGGTGGATTTTGACACCGTCAGTGGCAAGGTCGTGCCGAGCCTGGCTGACAGCTGGGAAGTCTCGGCCGACGGCCTGATCTATGTCTTCAAGCTGCGCCCGGAGGTGAAGTTCCATCGCACCGAGTACTTCAACCCGAGCCGCACCCTGACCGCCGAAGACGTGAAGTTCAGCTTTGACCGCATGCTGGATCCGGCACAGCCCTGGCACAAGATCGCCCAGAGTGGCTTCCCTCACGCCCAATCGATGCAGACTGCCTGCGCTGATCAAGAAAATCGACGCCCTCGACCCGCTGACCATTCGCTTCACCCTCGACCACCCCGACTCGACCTTCCTCGCCACACTGAGCATGGGTTTCGCCTCGATCTACTCCGCGCAATACGCCGATCAGTTGCTCAAGGCGGGCACACCCGAGAAACTCAACAGCCAGCCGATCGGCACTGGGCCGTTCATTTTCGGACGTTTCCAGAAAGACGCATCGATCCGCTACAAGGCAAACCGCGACTACTTCGCCGGCAAGCCCGCGATCGACACCCTGGTGTTCGCCATTACCCCGGACGCCAACGTGCGCCTGCAGAAACTGCGGCGCAACGAATGCCAGATCGCCCTGTCGCCCAAACCGCTGGACGTCCAGGCTGCCGCCCAGGAGCCGAGCCTCAAGGTCGAGAGCACGCCAGCCTTCATGACCGCCTTCGTCGCCATCAACAGCCAGCATCCGCCGCTGGACAAACCGGAGGTGCGCCAGGCGATCAATCTGGCCTTCGACAAGGCCAGCTACCTCAAGGCCGTGTTCGAAGACACCGCCCAAGCCGCCAACGGCCCTTACCCGCCCAACACCTGGAGCTATGCCAAGGACCTGCCGGGCTATCCGAAGGACCTCACCAAGGCGCGCGCGCTGATGGCCAAGGCCGGACTCAAGGACGGCTTCAAGACCACCATCTGGACCCGCCCTTCCGGCAGCCTGCTCAACCCCAACCCGAGCCTGGGCGCTCAATTGCTGCAGGCGGATTTGGCGGAACTGGGGATTCAGGCGGAAATTCGCGTGATCGAATGGGGCGAACTGATTCGTCGGGCCAAAGCCGGCGAGCACGACCTGCTGTTCATGGGCTGGGCCGGTGACAACGGCGATCCGGACAACTTCCTGACCCCGCAATTCTCCTGCGCGGCCGTGCAGTCCGGGACCAACTTCGCACGGTACTGCGATCAAGGCCTGGACAAGCTGATCAACGCCGGCAAGACCACCACCGAGCAGGGCGTGCGCACCAAGCTCTACGAGCAGGCCCAGGGGCAAATCCAGCAGCAGGCGCTGTGGCTCCCCCTGGCCCACCCGACCGCCTACGCCCTGACCCGCAAGGAGATCCAGGGCTACTCGGTCAGCCCGTTCGGCCGCCAGGACTTCTCGAAAATCAAACGCTAGGCGCGAGCTTGCTCGCGAAAAAACTCAATCCTCACGCAGCGGTCCGGGTGGAGCGCTGCGTGCTGAGCACTACTCCCGCATGGCCATGGATGGGGGACGCATTCGGCGCCTAGATCCACCCATACTCGGCCATCGACAACGGATCACCGTCACCGACGATGAAATGGTCGAGCACTCGCACATCGACCAACTCCATCGTCTCCTGCAAACGCTTGGTCAGCGCCCGGTCGGCCGGGCTCGGCTCGGCGTTTCCCGAGGGGTGGTTGTGGCACAGGATCAACGCCGCCGCGTTGTGCGCCAGGGCGCGCTTGACCACCTGGCGCGGATGAACGCTGGTGGTGTCGATCGAGCCGCGAAACAGGATCTCGAATGCCAGGACCCGATGCCGGGAATCGAGGAACAGACACGCAAACACCTCGTGGGGCTCATGCCGCAGCATGGCCTTGAGGTAGTTGCGCACCTCGATCGGGCTCTTGAGTACTGAGGCCTGGCGCAGGTGCTCGGCCAAGTGCCGACGCGCCATCTCCAGTACCGCCTGCAATTGGGCGAATTTCGCCGGCCCCAACCCCAACTGGCCGGCGAACGTCTGCTGGTCCGCCTCCAGCAAGTTACGCAAACTGCCAAACTGCTGCAGCAAGTGCCTGGCCAGGTCTACCGCGCTTTTCCCGGCGACCCCGGTGCGCAGAAAGATCGCCAACAATTCCGCGTCGGAGAGGCTCGCCGAACCCTGCTCCAGAAGTTTCTCCCGTGGCCGCTCTGTCGTCGGCCAATCTCGAATGCTCATAGCACCTCCCTGTCGATGGGCGCCGCTGTTCCGTAGCGGTCGCTGTGATATCGTAGCCCATCTTTTTTGCGGGCGATTGTTCCCTGGGGAGGGGGTTTCGCCACGTATGTCACCAACGAATTGAAAGGCAGACCTATGCAGCGGCTGTATCGGAAACGCATCGTTCTGGGCGTCGGCGGCGGCATTGCTGCCTACAAGAGCGCCGAACTGGTTCGCCGCCTGATCGACCAGGGCGCCGAAGTGCGCGTGGTCATGACCCGCGGCGGCAGCGAGTTCATCACCCCGCTGACCATGCAGGCCCTCTCCGGGCACCCGGTGCACCTCGACCTGCTGGACCCGGCGGCCGAAGCCGCGATGGGCCACATCGAGCTCGCCAAGTGGGCTGACCTGGTACTGATCGCCCCCGCCACCGCGGACCTGATTGCCCGCCTGGCCCAAGGCATTGCCAACGACCTGCTGACCACCCTGGTCCTGGCCACCGACGCCACCATCGCCCTGGCGCCAGCCATGAACCAGGCAATGTGGCGCGACCCGGCCACCCAGGCCAATACCCAGTTGCTTGAAAGCCGCGGCTTCAAGGTCTTCGGCCCGGCCTCGGGCAGCCAGGCCTGCGGCGACGTCGGCATGGGCCGCATGATGGAGGCCGATGACCTGGCCCAGTGCGCGGCCGATTGTTTCCAGCGCCAGGCGCTGACCGGCCGGCACGTGCTGATCACGGCCGGTCCGACCCAGGAAAACATTGACCCGGTCCGCTACATCACCAACCACAGCTCCGGAAAAATGGGCTTTGCCCTGGCCGAAGCCGCGGTGGAAGCCGGTGCCCGCGTGACCCTGATCACCGGCCCCGTGCACTTGCCGACCCCGGACCGGGTGACGCGCATCGATGTGGTCAGCGCCCGCGACATGCTGGCCGCCTGCGAGGCCGCGATTCCTTGCGACCTGTTCATCGCGTCCGCTGCGGTTGCGGACTACCGCCCGGAAGTCGTCGCCCCGCAAAAACTCAAGAAAGACCCTACGACAGGCGACGGCTTTGTCCTGCAAATGGTGCGCAACCCAGATATTCTGGCCACCATTGCCACCCGACCTGACCGTCCGTTCAGTGTCGGATTCGCCGCCGAAACCGAACACCTGCTCGATTACGCCGCACGCAAGCTCAAGGACAAGAACCTCGACCTGATCGTCGCCAACGACGTGGCCAACCCCAGTATTGGCTTCAACAGCGAGGAAAACGCCTGCAGCGTGATCGACCGTGAGTTGCACGCCACCCTTTTCGCCCAGACCAGCAAGGGCAAGATTGCCCGCCAACTGATCACTTTTATCGCCGAACGTCTGAACCAGGTTTAATTCGTATGCACGCTTTGCAAGCCAAGATCCTCGACCCACGCATCGGCAGCGAATTTCCGCTGCCCCAGTACGCCACACCTGGTTCCGCCGGCCTTGACCTGCGGGCCATGCTGGAACAAGACACCATTATCCAGCCCGGCGAAACGGTGCTGATCCCTACCGGCCTGTCAGTGTACATCGGCGATCCGGGCCTGGCCGCGCTGATCCTGCCGCGCTCGGGCCTGGGCCATAAGCACGGGATCGTGCTGGGCAACCTGGTCGGCCTGATCGACTCCGACTACCAGGGCCCACTGATGGTGTCCTGCTGGAACCGCGGCCAGAGCGCATTCACCATGACGGTCGGCGAACGCCTGGCGCAATTGGTGCTGGTGCCGGTCGTGCAGGCGCATTTCGAGATGGTTGAAGAGTTCGTTGAAACCGAGCGCGGCGTCGGTGGTTTCGGCCACACCGGCGCCAAATAGCGGGACCCGGACTGGGGCAGGTTCGAATGAACGGATTGACGCCGAAAATCGAGCTACTGGCGAAACAAAGCCACGCCCCACGATGCATCATGGCCCTTTCATACCACGAACTATGGGTGGAAAACGCCGTCATACCCTTCAGTTTGAATCCGCCGTCGAATGAATTGACGGTTTGTCCTGCCACTTTCGAAATGGAGCATTTCCGCAGATGAGCACCCCAAGCAAGATTGCCCCGACGCTTCCCGACAGCATCTTTCGCGCCTATGACATTCGCGGCACCGTACCGAAATTCCTCAACGCCGAAACCGCTTACTGGATCGGTCGCGCCATCGGCGCCCAGACCCTGGCCCAGGATGAACCGAACATCAGCGTCGGCCGTGACGGCCGCCTGTCCGGCCCGGAACTGGTTGAGCAACTGATCCAGGGCCTGGCCGATGCTGGCTGCCATGTCAGCGACGTCGGCCTGGTGCCAACTCCGGCGCTGTACTACGCCGCCAACGTCCTCGCGGGCAAGTCTGGGGTGATGCTCACCGGCAGCCACAACCCGTCGGACTACAACGGCTTCAAAATCGTGATCGCTGGCGACACCCTGGCCAACGAACAGATTCAGGCCCTGCACGAGCGCCTGAAAAGCAACAACCTGACCAGCGGCCAGGGCAGCATCACCAAGGTCGAGATTCTCGATCGGTACAGCGCCCAGATTGTCCAGGACATCAAGCTCGCACGCCGCCTGAAAGTGGTGGTTGACTGCGGCAACGGCGCTGCCGGCGTGATTGCCCCCCAACTGATCGAAGCCCTGAATTGCGAAGTAATCCCGCTCTTCTGCGAAGTCGACGGCAACTTCCCCAACCACCACCCGGACCCGGGCAAACCAGAAAACCTGGTGGACCTGATCGCCAAGGTCAAGCAAACCAATGCCGACCTGGGCCTGGCCTTCGACGGTGACGGTGACCGTGTCGGCGTGGTGACCAATACCGGCGACATCGTGTTCCCGGACCGCCTGCTGATGCTCTTTGCCAAGGACGTGGTCGCACGTAACCCGGACGCTGAGATCATCTTCGACGTCAAATGCACCCGCCGCCTGACCCCGCTGATCAAGGAATATGGCGGTCGCCCACTGATGTGGAAAACCGGCCACTCGCTGATCAAGAAAAAAATGAAGCAGTCCGGTGCCCTGCTCGCTGGCGAAATGAGCGGGCACATCTTCTTCCAGGAGCGCTGGTTCGGTTTTGACGACGGCATTTACAGCGCCGCTCGCCTGCTGGAGATCCTCAGCCAGGAGAAATCCACGGCTCAGGAACTGTTCGAGACCTTCCCGAACGATATTTCCACGCCGGAAATCAATATCCATGTGACCGAAGAGAGCAAATTCAGCATCATTGATGCACTGCACGACGCCCAGTGGGGCGACGGCGCCGACCTGACCACCATTGACGGTGTGCGAGTCGACTACGCCAAAGGCTGGGGCCTGGTTCGCGCCTCCAACACCACACCGGTGCTGGTGCTGCGTTTCGAGGCTGACGACGAGGCCGAATTGCAGCGCATCAAGGATGTGTTCCACGCTCAGCTGAAACGTGTTGCACCTGACCTCCAACTCCCGTTTTGATTATTTGAAGCGCCTTTTACACAAGTGCCGGAGCCCTGAATGACCCTCGAACGCGAAGCCGCCGCCAACACCGCCAAGGTCCTGTCCGAAGCGCTGCCTTATATTCGCCGCTATGTCGGCAAGACGCTGGTGATCAAATACGGCGGCAACGCGATGGAAAGCGAGGAGCTCAAGACTGGCTTCGCCCGTGACATCGTGATGATGAAAGCCGTGGGCATCAACCCGGTGGTGGTGCACGGGGGTGGCCCGCAGATCGGCGACCTGCTCAAGCGCCTGTCGATCGAGAGTCATTTCATCGACGGCATGCGGGTGACTGACGCCCAGACCATGGACGTGGTGGAGATGGTGCTCGGCGGCCAGGTCAACAAGGACATCGTCAACCTGATCAACCGTCATGGCGGCAGCGCCATCGGCCTGACCGGCAAGGACGCCGAGCTGATTCGCGCGAAGAAGCTGACTGTCACCCGCCAGACGCCGGAGATGACCCAGCCGGAAATCATCGACATCGGGCAAGTGGGCGAAGTGGTCGGGATCAACACCGACCTGCTCAACCTGCTGGTCAAGGGCGACTTCATTCCGGTGATTGCGCCGATCGGCGTAGGGGCCAACGGCGAGTCGTACAACATCAACGCCGATCTGGTGGCCGGTAAAGTGGCCGAAGCGCTGAAAGCCGAGAAGCTGATGCTGCTGACCAACATCGCCGGCTTGATGGACAAGTCAGGCACTGTGCTGACTGGCCTGACGACCCAGCAAGTCGACGAACTGATCGCCGACGGCACCATCTACGGTGGCATGCTGCCGAAGATTCGTTGCGCGCTGGAAGCGGTACAGGGTGGCGTGGGCAGTTCGCTGATCATCGATGGCCGGGTACCCAATGCGATCCTGCTGGAAATCTTCACCGATACCGGTGTGGGCACCCTGATCAGCAATCGCAAGCGCCCATAAGCGCTGGCACCTGTAAAAAGACCCCGCTCAGCCAGGCTGAGCGGGGTCTTTTTTTGTCCGGCGACGGCTACACGCCGAACTGCGCGCGGTAGGCTTCTACGGCTGGCAGATGCTGCTTGAGCTGAGGATCGTCGGCCAGGAACTCCAGGACCTGGTTCAACGAAACGATGCTGATGACCGGAATCCCGAAGTCACGCTCCACTTCCTGGATCGCCGACAGCTCACCATTGCCGCGCTCCTGACGGTTGAGGGCAATCAACACGCCAGCAGCCTTGGCGCCGTCCTGGGAAGCGATGATCTGCATCACTTCACGGATCGCGGTGCCCGCGGTGATCACGTCGTCGATGATCAGCACGTCGCCGGTCAGCGGTGCGCCCACCAGGCTGCCGCCTTCGCCGTGGGCCTTGGCTTCCTTGCGGTTGAAGCACCATGGCAGGTCACGGTTGTGATGCTCGGCCAGCGCCACGGCGGTGGTTGCCGCCAATGGGATGCCCTTGTACGCCGGGCCAAACAGCACGTCGAAGGAAATACCGCTCTCGACGATGGCCGCCGCATAAAAGCGACCCAGCTGCGCCAGGGCGCTGCCGGAGTTGAACAGGCCGGCATTAAAGAAGTAAGGACTGGTACGCCCGGACTTCAGGGTGAACTCACCGAAGCGCAAAACGCCGCGATCGATGGCAAAACGAATGAAATCGCGCTGATACGCTTGCATGCAAAAAACCCCAAATACCACGGATTTAGCTAATTAGCTTGACGCCGTGTATCATACACGCACGCGATTTTTGGGGCCATTTATGCGGATCATCAGTGTGAACGTCAATGGTATTCAGGCGGCAGTCGAGCGCGGTTTGCTCAGTTGGCTGCAAGCCCAGAATGCCGACGTCATCTGCCTGCAGGACACCCGCGCCTCCGCCTTTGAACTGGACGATCCAGCCTTCCAACTGGATGGCTACTTCCTTTATGCCTGCGATGCCGAAGTCCCCGCCCAAGGTGGCGTGGCTTTGTATTCGCGGCTGCAACCGAAGGCTGTCATCAGCGGTCTCGGTTTCGAGACGGCCGACCGCTACGGGCGCTACCTGCAAGCCGATTTCGACAAGGTCAGCATCGCGACCTTGCTGCTCCCTTCGGGGCAGAACGGCGATGAAGACTTGAACCAGAAGTTCAAGCTAATGGACGATTTCGCCCGTTATCTGGATAAACAGCGGCGCAAGCGGCGCGAGTACATTTATTGTGGCTCGCTGTACGTGGCGCAACAGAAGCTGGATATCAAAAACTGGCGCGACAGCCAGCAATCCCCGGGCTTCCTGGCACCTGAACGTGCCTGGATGGACGAGATTGTCGGCAACATGGGTTATGTCGACGCCCTGCGCGAAGTCAGCCGTGAAGGCGACCAGTACAGCTGGTGGCCAGACAACGAACAGGCTGAGATGCTCAACCTAGGCTGGCGCTTCGACTACCAGCTGTTGACCCCAGGCCTGCGCCGCTTTGTTCGCAGTGCACGTCTGCCCCGTCAACCGCGGTTCTCGCAGCACGCACCGTTGATCGTGGACTACGACTGGACGCTGACCATCTAGGCGTCGATACGCAAGACACAAAAAAGCCGACAGCGATGTCGGCTTTTTTGTGGGAGCGGGCTTGCCCGCGATGAGGCTATGACATTCAGCCCATGTGCTGCCTGCCAGATCGCTATCGCGGGCAAGCCCGCTCCCACAGGAACTGCATCTGGTTATTACTTGATCAACCGCCAGGTGAACGGGTAACGATACACCTGCCCCTCATTGGCCTTGACCCCGGCAATGATGGTCAGCACCAGCGCGCCAATGGCCAGCAGGCCAAACAGGAAGAACCCGATCACCACCACCATCAACAGCAGGCATATGGCCGAGGCAATGGCCACGCTGATCTGGAAGTTCAGCGCCTCCTTGCCCTGATCGTCGACGAACGGGTCCATCTCACGCTTCATCTGCCACAGAATCAGCGGGCCGATCAGTGAGCCGAACGGCACCCAGATCCCCAGCAAGGCCGAGAGATGGCAGAACATCGCCCACTGACGAACCTCACGGCTCGGCGCGGGCACCGGTAGTTGCTCATCACTCATGACGCTCTCCTTGCTGGCGACCGGAACAATCAGTCCGCCAGCGCAGCCTGTTGCAAGTCGAAAATCTCGGCCATGCCTTTTTTCGCCAGCTCCAGCATCGCCGTCAGCTCTTCAGGCTGGAACGGCGCGCCTTCGGCGGTGCCCTGCACTTCGATGAAACCACCGGTGCTGGTCATCACCACGTTCAGGTCGGTCTCGGCTGCCGAATCTTCCAGGTAGTCCAGGTCCAGCACTGGCTCGCCCTGGTACATGCCCACCGACACGGCTGCGATCATTTGCTTGAGCGGGTCGCCGCCTTTCAGGCCGCCACGCTTCTTGATCACTTTCAAGGCATCGACCAGGGCCACCATGGCGCCGGTGATCGAGGCAGTACGGGTACCGCCGTCGGCCTGGATCACGTCGCAATCGACGTACAGGGTCACATCGCCGAGCTTGGACATATCCAGCGCAGCGCGCAGCGAACGGCCGATCAGGCGTTGGATTTCCAGGGTGCGGCCGCCTTGCTTGCCACGGCTTGCTTCGCGCTGGTTACGCTCGCCGGTGGCGCGCGGCAGCATGCCGTACTCGGCGGTCAACCAGCCCTGGCCCTGGCCCTTGAGGAAGCGCGGTACGCCGTTCTCGACGCTGACGGTGCAGATCACCTTGGTATCGCCAAACTCGACCAGTACAGATCCCTCGGCGTGTTTGGTGTAGTTGCGGGTGATGCGGATCGAGCGAAGCTGATCGGCAGCGCGACCACTTGGACGTTTCATAGGGGATACCTGTACGAAGGACGGAAATCTGCCGAGCATTATAGGGCGGCCGGGCACGCCTGGGCACTTCTAAAAAAAACCGGCGACGAGCGAGGGCTCTGCCGCGCACGCTGCGACGAGCTGCAGCGCTTTGTCGCACGCCTCGTTTGGGAGCTCCCCCTGCACTGCGCTACAATCCTGCGCCTTTGTTGCCTGTGGGCTTTAATTCATTCAAGCAGGTTCGCCGAACCCCGGGGTTCGCTGGCGATCTGCATCGCGAGGTACCGCCATGGTGCACAGCATGACCGCCTTTGCCCGCGTCGAAAAAGCCGGCAGCCAGGGCACCCTGAGCTGGGAGCTGCGCTCGGTCAACAGCCGCTATCTGGAACCGCACCTGCGCCTGCCAGACTCCTTTCGTGACCTCGAGGGCAATGTGCGCGAGGCCCTACGCCAGGGCCTGTCGCGTGGCAAGCTCGAGTGCACCCTGCGTTTTACCGAAGAAACCACCGGCAAGGCGTTGCAGGTTGATCGCGAGCGCGCCGCGCAACTGATCGCCGCCGCCGAAACCATTGCCAGCCTGATCAGCAATCCTGCGGCACTCAACCCGCTGGAAGTGCTGGCCTGGCCGGGGGTCCTGGTGGCCGACGCCAGCGACCCACAAGCGCTCAATGCCGAGGCACTGGCGCTGTTCAACCAGGGCCTCAAGGAGCTCAAGGCCGGCCGCGAGCGCGAAGGCGCGGAGCTGGCACGGCTGATCAACGAGCGCCTGAGCGCCATTGAAGAAGACGTCGTGACCCTGCGTGAGCTGGTCCCGCAGATGCTCGCCACCCAGCGTCAGAAAGTCCTCGACCGCTTCGCCGACATGCAGGCCGAACTCGACCCGCAACGCCTGGAGCAGGAAATGGTCATGCTCGCGCAAAAGAGCGACGTTGCCGAAGAACTGGATCGCCTGAGCACCCACATCATTGAAGTTCGCCGCGTCCTCAAGTCCGGCGGTGCCGCCGGCCGGCGCCTGGACTTCCTGATGCAGGAGCTCAACCGCGAAGCCAACACCCTGGGCTCCAAAGCCTTCGACCCGCGCAGCACCCAGGCTGCGGTCAACCTCAAAGTGTTGATCGAGCAAATGCGCGAACAAGTGCAGAACATTGAGTAAGGCTACCCCGACATGACCCACAGCACTGGCACCCTGTACATCATTTCCGCCCCCTCGGGCGCGGGCAAGAGCAGCCTGGTCAAGGCCCTGACCGACACCAACCCGGAGATTCGCGTATCGATTTCCCACACCACCCGCGCCATGCGTCCGGGCGAAGTGGACGGCGTGAACTATCACTTCGTGACCCGCGAAGCCTTTGTGAAAATGGGCGAACACGGCGATTTCCTGGAGCGCGCCGAAGTATTCGGCAACTTCTACGGCACCTCGCAAAGCCATCTGCAGCAAACGCTGGACGAAGGTCACGACCTGATTCTGGAGATCGACTGGCAAGGCGCCGAGCAAGTGCGCAAGCTGATGCCCCAGGCGCGTTCAATTTTCATTCTGCCGCCATCGCTGCAAGCCTTGCACCAGCGTCTGACCAACCGTGGCCAGGACAGCGACGAGATCATTGCCAACCGGATGCGTGAAGCCGTCAACGAAATGAGCCACTATGTCGAGTACGACTACCTGATCATCAATGACGATTTCTCCCACGCGCTGGATGACTTGAAGGCGATTTTCCGTGCCAATCAATTGCAACAGAAGCGCCAACAGGTGCGTTTCGGTATGTTGCTGGCTGAATTACTGGGCTGAAACAGCACTTCCCAAAACCGCTGCAAGGGCTTTACATTGGCACTTGCAGCGCGTTGAAGAGCTTGGTTAAAAAATCAGCGCTTCCCTAATCGCTGGTGATTTTTTAAACTGTTGAGTCCGCTCGCCCAACCGGGCAGCGCGCATATTGCATTCGCTCCGAGGAATACCATGGCCCGCGTAACCGTTGAAGACTGCCTAGAACACGTGGAAAACCGCTTTGAGCTGGTCATGCTCTCTACCAAGCGTGCCCGTCAACTGGCCACCGGCGGCAAAGAGCCACTGGTCCAGTGGGAAAACGACAAGCCTACCGTTGTCGCCCTGCGTGAAATCGCCGAAGGCCTGATGAGCTACGAGTTCATCGCCAATGCTGAAATCGTCGAAGACGAACCGCTGTTCGCAGCGTTCGAGGACGAGTCCAACGAGGCCGTCTAAGCCTATGCCTGGTCGACGTAGCACGGCGCGGGATCACAGCCATCGGCAGGAGTCATCATGCCGAGCATAGACGCCCTCGCCGATCGCTTATCGACCTACCTCGGCAATGACCAGGTCAACCTGGTCCGCCGAGCGTACTTCTACGCCGAACAAGCCCACGACGGCCAACGCCGCCGTAGCGGCGAGGCGTACGTCACGCACCCTCTTGCGGTGGCGAATATTCTTGCCGACATGCACATGGACCATCAGAGCCTGATGGCAGCAATGCTGCATGACGTGATCGAAGACACCGGTATTGCCAAGGAAGCGCTACAAGCGCAGTTCGGCGAAACCGTGGCCGAACTGGTCGACGGGGTCAGCAAACTGACCCAGATGAATTTCGAGACCAAGGCCGAAGCCCAAGCGGAAAACTTCCAGAAAATGGCCATGGCCATGGCGCGCGACATTCGCGTGATCCTGGTCAAGCTGGCCGACCGCCTGCACAACATGCGCACGCTGGAGGTGCTGTCCGGTGAAAAACGCCGGCGCATCGCCAAGGAAACCCTGGAAATCTATGCCCCCATCGCCAACCGGCTGGGCATGCACGCCATCCGCATAGAGTTCGAAGACCTCGGCTTCAAGGCCATGCACCCGATGCGTTCCGCGCGGATCTACCAGGCCGTCAAACGCGCCCGGGGCAACCGCAAGGAAATCGTCAACAAAATCGAAGAGTCCTTGAGCCACTGCCTGGCGATCGATGAAATCCAGGGCGAAGTCAGTGGCCGGCAGAAACACCTCTACGGCATCTACAAAAAAATGCGCGGCAAACGTCGGGCCTTCAACGAGATCATGGACGTCTACGCGTTCCGGATCATCGTCGACAAGGTCGACACCTGCTACCGCGTGTTAGGTGCTGTACATAATTTGTACAAACCGCTGCCGGGGCGCTTCAAGGACTACATCGCGATCCCCAAAGCCAACGGCTACCAGTCGCTGCACACCACGCTGTTCGGCATGCACGGCGTACCGATCGAGATCCAGATCCGTACCCGTGAAATGGAAGAGATGGCCAACAATGGCATCGCCGCGCACTGGCTGTACAAGTCCAGCGGTGACGAGCAGCCAAAAGGCACCCATGCCCGCGCCCGCCAGTGGGTCAAGGGCGTGCTGGAAATGCAGCAACGCGCCGGCAACTCGCTGGAATTCATTGAAAGCGTGAAGATCGACCTGTTCCCGGACGAGGTCTACGTGTTCACGCCCAAAGGCCGGATCATGGAGCTGCCCAAAGGCTCCACGGCGGTCGACTTCGCCTACGCGGTGCACACCGACGTCGGCAACAGCTGCATCGCCTGCCGGATCAACCGCCGTCTGGCGCCGCTGTCCGAGCCCCTGCAAAGCGGCTCCACGGTCGAGATCGTCAGCGCCCCGGGCGCCCGACCAAACCCGGCGTGGCTCAATTTCGTGGTCACCGGCAAAGCCCGTACCCACATCCGCCATGCGCTGAAACTGCAACGCCGTTCCGAGTCCATCAGCCTCGGCGAACGCTTGCTGAACAAGGTGCTCAACGGCTTTGACAGCTCGCTGGAAAAAATCCCTGCCGAGCGGGTCAAGGCAATGCTCACCGAGTACCGCCTCGAACTGATCGAAGACCTGCTCGAAGACATCGGCCTGGGCAATCGTATGGCCTATGTCGTGGCTCGCCGCCTGCTGGGCGAAGGCGAACAACTGCCCAGCCCGGAAGGTCCGCTGGCAATCCGCGGTACCGAAGGCCTGGTGCTCAGCTACGCCAAGTGCTGCACGCCGATTCCGGGCGACCCGATCGTCGGCCATCTGTCCGCGGGCAAAGGCATGGTCGTGCACCTGGACAACTGCCGCAACATCAGCGAAATCCGCCACAACCCGGAAAAATGCATCCAGTTGTCGTGGGCCAAGGATGTCACCGGCGAATTCAACGTCGAGTTGCGCGTCGAACTGGAACACCAGCGCGGCCTGATCGCCCTGTTGGCCAGCAGCGTCAATGCCGCCGACGGCAACATCGAGAAAATCAGCATGGACGAACGCGATGGTCGCATCAGCGTGGTTCAACTGGTGGTCAGCGTGCACGACCGCGTGCACCTGGCCCGCGTGATCAAGAAACTGCGCGCCCTGACCGGGGTGATCCGCATCACCCGCATGCGTGCATAGCTCGCCAACGTAGCCAAGCCATTACAAGGAGTCATCAATGACCAAGACTGTTATCACCAGCGACAAGGCCCCAGCCGCTATCGGCACTTATTCCCAGGCGATCAAGGCCGGCAACACCGTCTACATGTCCGGTCAGATCCCCCTCGATCCAAAAACCATGGAACTGGTCGAAGGCTTCGAAGCCCAGACCGTCCAGGTGTTCGAGAACCTCAAGGCCGTTGCAGAAGCTGCCGGCGGTTCGTTCAAGGACATCGTCAAGCTGAACATCTTCCTCACCGACCTGAGCCACTTCGCCAAGGTCAACGAGATCATGGGCAAGTACTTCGACCAGCCTTACCCTGCCCGCGCCGCCATCGGCGTGGCTGCCCTGCCTAAGGGCTCCCAGGTTGAAATGGACGCCATTCTGGTAATCGAGTAACACGCGCGGCGTTACCTGACAGGTAACGCCGACCCCGCTCCCAAAGGATTTCCTCATGCGCAAAGCGCTAGCTCTCTCGTTGCTTGCGATGCTGCTCGGCGGCTGTGCCAGTGACCCTGCCGACCGCGACATCAGCGGCACGTGGATCAACCAGGCGGCGATCGATGCCGCAGCCAAGGGCGTTCCGCTGCGTGAAGCCCTGCAAGCCAATGGCCCGAACCTGGAATGGGACGTCAACACCAAGGCCAGCCAGGCGCGCTACACCAACGGCTTTGAAAACATCGAGGGCAAGATCCTCGGCGAGCAATCCGGCACCTGGAAGATCGAGGTGTACGGCAGCTCCGGCAGCGAATTGAAACGCGACGGTAAACGACTGCAACAAGCGGCCAACGACAATGAGCCGGAGCAGACGTTTGACCTGCCCAAGGAAGCCGTTCCCGCAGGCGCCCCGCTGGGTGCCAGCTTTGAGCGCGCACTTTATTCGGCCTACCTGGGCGGCGGCTGGAAGATCGTCAACGGACCTGGAGAAGGCAATACTGTGCAGTTCCAGGCCGACGGCTCCGTGCAGGGCTTGCCGGGTGCCGATCGCTACGCCTTGTGCCTGGCCGGCGATTGCGCGTCGATGAGTGGTGGCAATGACACCATCTGGCTGCAACTCAACGAACAGGGCAACCCATGGATCTTTACCCGCAAGGGCGATGACATGGAGATTTTCCAGGCCGTCAACGGCGCGCAAGCCGATGAAAAGCCGTCGTTCTCCCCGGGCACCCGTCAATGGGCCCTGGAAAAGCAGTAAGCCGTTAGGTAACGGTGGGAGCGAGCTCGCTCGCGATGAACTCAACGCCAACGCATGGATTCAAGCAGCACACGTAGTCGTTGACGTGCATCGCGCGCAGCCGGAATCCCACCCGGCTCGCTCCCGCCTCAGGCCTTGCCTGCCAGAATCGCCCCATAACCTTCACGGTAGCTTGGATAGTGCGGCGCCCAGCCCAATGCCCTGGCGCGCGCATTGCTGCATCGCTTGCTGCCGGTACGCCGCACGCTGGCGTCCTCGGCCCACTCCGTCACGCCCAGGTATTCGCGCAGCCACGCCACCACCTCGGCCAGCGGGGCCGGCGCATCGTCGACGCCGATGTAGCAATCGTCCAGCGCCACACCCTGTTGATCGGCATTGAGCAAGAACGCCAGCAGACCGGCCGCGTCATCGGCATGAATCCGGTTGCCATACAGCGGCGGGTCGACGGCCACGCGATAGCCACGACGCACCTGGGTCAACAGCCACTCACGGCCCGGGCCGTAGATACCGGTCAAGCGCACCACGCTGGCCGGGATGCCGCTACCCAGCGCTACCTGCTCGGCCTCCAGCATCACCCGTCCGGAATAGGCCGAGGCCTTGGCCGCTGAGGTTTCATCGACCCAACCACCGTCCTGCTGCTCGTAGACACTGCTGCTGGAAACAAACAGCAAGCGCTCGGGCACCTGGCCGTAGTCGTCCAGCCAGCCCAACACATTCCGCAGGCCCTGCACATAGGCCGCACGATAGCCCGCCTCATCGTGATCGGTGGCCGCCGCGCAATACACCAGGTAGTCCACTGCGCCGACGGGCCAGGTCTCCGGGCAATCTTCGTTGAACAGGTCACCGGCGACCCCGATCACCCCAGCCGGCAGGTTGGCAATGGTGCGGCGCAACCCATAGACCTGCCAGCCTTTTGCCAGCATTTGCTCGGCCAGACGGCCGCCGACATCACCACAACCGGCGATCAACACACTAGGCGCGGACATCAAATAACTCCCCTGATAAAGGCACAGACTAGCTTCGACAATGGACGAGCGGCTAGTAATAGAAGAAAAAAAGAGACGCTATTACTTCTGTTAACAAGAATTAATTGCAATAATGCCCGCCACTTTGTTCTCGGCCCCACGAGGCCTGGAAGGACATTAACCCTCTTTTTCTCTCAGGTCCGGCCAGCATGACACGTAATCCACTCTCCGCTTCGCCAACCACACCCATCCGCCCGCTGCGCGCCTTGAGCGCCGTCGCCGCACTGGTGTTCAGTCTCCTGCTGGCCCCCACCGCCGCGTTCGCCGATGAGCCGACCTCCGCCACCGCGCCAGCCGCAGCAGTAGCCCCTGCACCAGCCGCCGACCACGCAGCGCCCACCGTGACGCCGGTCGTTACCGACCCGGCCCTGGCGACCGACGCACCGGCCGCTGACGAGCCGCAAGTCCTGGAAGCTGACAACACCCTGGGCATGGCCCATGACCTGTCGCCGTGGGGCATGTACCAGAACGCCGACATCATCGTGAAAATCGTGATGATCGGCCTGGCCATCGCCTCGATCATCACCTGGACCATCTGGATCGCCAAGGGCTACGAGCTGATGGCTGCCAAGCGTCGCCTGCGCACTGAAATCACTCACCTGAAAAAGGCCACCACCCTCAGGGAAGCCAGCGCCACTGCCACCAAGGCCGGGACCCTGGCCAACCTGCTCGTCCACGACGCCCTGGAAGAAATGCGCCTGTCGGCCAACAGCCGTGAGAAGGAAGGCATCAAGGAACGTGTCAGCTTCCGCCTGGAGCGCCTGGTCGCGGCCTGTGGTCGCAACATGAGCAACGGTACCGGCGTGCTGGCCACCATCGGTTCCACCGCCCCCTTCGTCGGTCTGTTCGGTACCGTGTGGGGCATCATGAACAGCTTCATTGGCATCGCCAAGACCCAGACCACCAACCTCGCCGTGGTCGCCCCAGGCATCGCCGAAGCCCTGCTGGCAACGGCACTGGGCCTGGTGGCGGCAATCCCCGCCGTGGTCATCTACAACGTCTTCGCCCGCTCCATCGCCGGCTACAAGGCTCAGGTCTCCGACGCCTCCGCTGAAGTCCTGCTGCTGGTCAGCCGCGACCTCGATCACCTGCCAAGCGAGCGCTCCTCGCAGCCGCATATGGTCAAAGTAGGGTAATCAGTCATGGGCCTGCATTTGAAGGAAGGCGCGAGCGACGACCTCGCCGAGAACCACGAAATCAACGTCACGCCGTTCATCGACGTGATGCTGGTGCTGTTGATCATCTTCATGGTGGCGGCCCCGCTGGCCACCGTGGACATCAAGGTTGACCTGCCCGCCTCCAGCGCCAAGCCGGCGCCGAGGCCGGAAAAGCCGGTGTTCCTCAGCGTCAAGGCCGACCAACGGCTGTACCTGGGCGAAGACGAAGTCAAGGCCGAGACCCTCGGCGCGACCCTCGATGCTCGCACCCAGGGCAAGAAGGACACCACCATCTTCTTCCAGGCCGACAAAGGCGTGGACTATGGCGACCTGATGCACGTAATGGACGCCCTGCGGGCAGCCGGTTACCTGAAGGTCGGCCTGGTCGGACTTGAGACGGCAGCCAAAAAATGATCACGACGCGCCAAAAGCTGACGCGTTACAGCGCTAGCCTGGCAGTGGTGCTCGGCGTCCACGCGGTCGCGGTAATCCTCGCGCTCAACTGGAAGTCCTCGCCCCCCGTCACGCTGCCGCCGATGGCGATGCTGGTCGAGTTGGCGCCTGTTCCGGCGCCACCTCAACCGGCACCGCCCAAGGTCGTAACGCCACCCCAACCGCCGACACCGGTAGAAGAACTGCCACTGCCAAAACTGGCCGAGGCGCCAAAACCGACCATCTCGGTGCCCAAGCCAAAACCCAAGCCCAAGCCTCAGCCGCCCAAACCGGTAGAGAAAAAGCCTGAGCCGGTGAAGGAAAAGCCTTCGGACTCGCCACCGTCCGAGGCCCAGCCAAGCAACGTACCGCCCGCCACATCGGCGCAGCCCAACCCCGGCCCAACGGCAGCACAAAATGCCGCCAAGGCCAGTTGGCAAGGCTCGCTGCTGGCGCACCTGCAGAAGTACAAGAAGTACCCGCCGGGCGCCCAGGCACGCGGCAAGGAAGGCCTGAACCGCTTGCGGTTTGTGGTCGATGCCGAAGGCAAGGTGTTGTCCTATGAGCTGGTAGGACGCTCCGGTAACGCCGATCTGGACCGGGCCACCCTGGAAATGATCCGCCGCGCCCAGCCCCTGCCCAAGCCACCGGCCGATATGCTCAACAACGGCTCGATCGAAATCGTCGCACCGTTTGTGTATTCGCTGGAGAAGAAGCGCCGTTAAGCAACACAATGCCCTGCAAGGAAGGCACCGAAAGGTGCCTTCTGCATATCCGGCAACGGCAAAGATGCATTGCCCAGTGTCACTCGACACACTCAGTCTGATAACGTGCGTCTATCGATTGCAGCCGGTATGCTTGGCCCGCAACTTCATGGACGCCCGCTATGACCCTCACAGAATTACGCTACATCGTTACCCTCGCCCAAGAACAGCATTTCGGCCACGCGGCTGAACGCTGCCACGTCAGTCAACCGACCCTGTCGGTGGGCGTGAAAAAGCTTGAAGACGAACTCGGTGTGCTGATTTTCGAGCGCAGCAAAAGCGCGGTGCGCCTGACCCCGGTCGGCGAAGGCATCGTCGCCCAGGCGCAGAAGGTCCTGGAACAGGCCCAGGGCATCCGTGAACTGGCCCAGGCTGGCAAGAACCAGCTGACCGCGCCGCTCAAGGTCGGGGCGATCTACACCGTCGGTCCGTATCTGTTCCCGCATCTGATTCCACAACTGCACCGGGTCGCCCCGCAGATGCCGTTGTACATCGAAGAAAACTTCACCCACGTGCTGCGCGACAAGCTGCGCAATGGCGAGCTCGACGCAATCATCATCGCCCTGCCGTTCAACGAAGCCGACGTGCTGACCCTGCAGCTCTACGACGAGCCGTTCTACGTCCTGATGCCGGCCCAGCACCCCTGGACCCAGAAAGACACCATCGACGCCAGCCTGCTCAACGACAAGAGCCTGCTGCTGCTCGGTGAAGGTCACTGCTTCCGCGACCAGGTCCTCGAAGCCTGCCCGACCCTGGCCAAGGGCAACGACGGCGCCAAGCACACCACCGTCGAGTCCAGTTCACTGGAAACCATCCGCCACATGGTGGCCTCGGGCCTGGGCATCTCGATCCTGCCGCTCTCGGCCGTCGACAGCCACCACTACGCCCCCGGCGTGATCGAAGTCCGCCCGCTGACCCCACCCGTGCCATTTCGCACCGTGGCCATCGCCTGGCGCGCCAGCTTCCCACGGCCCAAAGCGATCGAAATCCTCGCCGACTCGATCCGCCTCTGCTCGGTGGCCAAGCCGGCCACGGCTGCGGGTTAAGCGTTCGCCATGACTGAGCTGTCGCAAGTGCCGGTCACGGCACTCAAGGGTGTCGGCGAAGCCATGGCCGAGAAACTCGCCAAGGTCGGCCTGGAGAACCTCCAGGACGTCCTGTTCCACCTGCCGCTGCGCTATCAGGACCGCACCCGGGTGGTGCCCATCGGTCATTTGCGGCCCGGGCAGGACGCGGTCATCGAAGGCACCGTCAGCGGCGCCGACGTGGTCATGGGCCGGCGCCGCAGCCTGGTAGTACGCCTGCAGGACGGCACCGGCAGCCTGAGCCTGCGCTTCTACCATTTCAGCAACGCGCAAAAGGAAGGCCTGAAACGCGGCACCCGCCTGCGCTGCTACGGCGAAGCGCGGCCCGGCGCGTCGGGGCTTGAGATCTACCACCCGGAATACCGCGCCATCACCGGCGACGAACCGCCGCCGGTGGATGAAACCCTGACCCCGGTCTACCCGCTCACCGAAGGCCTGACCCAGCAGCGTTTGCGCCAACTGTGCCAGCAAACCCTGACCCTGCTCGGCCCCAGCAGCCTGCCGGACTGGTTGCCCAACGAACTGGCGCGCGACTACCAACTGGCGCCGCTGGACGACGCCATCCGCTACCTGCATCACCCACCCGCCGATGCCGATGTCGACGAACTCGCCCTGGGCCACCACTGGGCGCAACATCGCCTGGCATTCGAAGAGTTGCTGACCCATCAACTGTCGCAACAGCGCCTGCGCGAAAGCATGCGCTCGCTCCGCGCGCCGGCCATGCCCAAGGCCAGCCGGTTACCGGCCCAATACCTGGCCAACCTGGGCTTCCCGCCGACCGGCGCGCAGCAACGGGTGGGCAATGAAATCGCTTACGACATGAGCCAGCAAGAGCCCATGCTGCGGCTGATCCAGGGCGATGTCGGCGCCGGCAAGACCGTAGTCGCCGCCCTCGCCGCCCTGCAAGCGTTGGAGGCCGGCTACCAGGTGGCGCTGATGGCGCCCACCGAGATTCTCGCCGAACAACACTTCATCACCTTCAAGCGCTGGCTCGAGCCCCTGGGCCTGGAAGTCGCCTGGCTGGCCGGCAAGCTCAAGGGCAAGAACCGCGTCGCCGCCCTGGAGCAGATCGCCAGCGGTACGCCCATGGTGGTCGGCACCCACGCGCTGTTCCAGGACGAAGTGCAGTTCAAGAACCTGGCGCTGGTGATCATCGACGAACAACACCGCTTCGGCGTCCAGCAACGCCTGGCGCTGCGCCAGAAAGGCGTGGGCGGGCGGATGTGCCCACACCAGTTGATCATGACCGCCACGCCGATTCCACGGACCCTGGCCATGAGCGCCTACGCCGACCTCGACACCTCGATCCTCGACGAACTGCCGCCCGGTCGTACCCCGGTCAATACCGTGCTGGTCACCGACACGCGCCGCGTCGAAGTCATCGAGCGCGTACGCGGGGCTTGTGCCGAAGGACGCCAGGCGTATTGGGTGTGCACCCTGATCGAGGAATCGGAGGAACTCACCTGCCAGGCGGCCGAGACCACCTTTGCCGACCTCACCGCCGCCCTCGGCGAATTGAAAGTGGGGCTGATCCACGGCCGCATGAAGCCTGCGGAAAAGGCCGCGGTGATGGCCGAGTTCAAGGCCGCTGCCCTGCAACTGCTGGTAGCCACCACGGTGATCGAAGTCGGGGTCGACGTGCCCAATGCCAGCTTGATGATCATCGAAAATCCGGAACGCCTGGGCCTGGCGCAATTGCACCAACTGCGTGGCCGGGTAGGCCGGGGCAGCGCCGCCAGCCACTGCGTGCTGCTCTACCATCCGCCACTGTCGCAGATCGGCCGGCAACGCCTGGGCATCATGCGCGAAACCAACGACGGATTTGTGATCGCCGAAAAGGACCTCGAACTGCGTGGCCCCGGCGAAATGCTCGGCACTCGCCAGACCGGCCTGCTGCAATTCAAGGTCGCCGACCTGATGCGCGACGCCGACCTGCTACCTGCGGTGCGCGACGCGGCCCAGGCGCTGCTGGAACGCTGGCCGCACCATGTCAGCCCGTTGCTGGATCGCTGGCTGCGCCATGGGCAACAATACGGCCAGGTGTAACGTGCCGCCTGGCTTGGCCAGCAAGGGCACCAGCAAGCTGGTTATACTCTCGAAATTGTAGGGATCGGATCCATACCATGACTGAAGTTGCTCTCGCTGGCGAAACTCCGCACACGCCGTCGGTTATCCGGCTGTTGCTCGGCAAGCTGGGCATCAGCTACACCGAAGTGCTTGAACACCCCGGCCTGAATGCCGAGCGCAAGGTCCAGGCGGTGCTGCTCGACGACGCCATCGGTGCGCTCATGGTGCTGTTCCCGCAGAGCCAGCTGCTGGACCTCAATCGCTTGGCCGAACTCACCGGTCGCCGCCTCACCGCAGTGCCGCAGGAGCGCCTTGAGCGCATGCTCGGCAAGCACAACCTGAGCCTGCTGCCCGGCCTGCCGGCACTCACCAGCTCTCCGTGCCTGTACGAACAAAGCCTGCTCGACCAGCCGCTGCTGCTGATCAACTCCGGCGAGCCGGGCATGCTCCTGGAAATCCGCGGCGAAGATTTCAAAAGCATGCTCACCCAGGCCAGCGCCGCCCATTTTGGCGAGCCGCTGAGCCGCATCCGTCCGAACCTCGACCGCCCGGGAGATGACCGCGAGGAAATCACCCAGGCCGTCCAGGCCTTCACCGCGCGCCGCATCCAGCAGCGCCTGGAAGCGACCATCGAGATCCCACCCCTGGCCGGTTCCGCGCAGAAAATCATCAAGCTGCGGGTCGACCCCAACGCCACCATCGACGACATCACCGGCGTCGTCGAGACCGATCCGGCGCTCGCCGCCCAAGTGGTGAGCTGGGCCGCATCGCCGTACTACGCATCGCCCGGCAAGATCCGTTCAGTGGAAGACGCGATTGTCCGCGTACTGGGGTTTGACCTGGTGATCAACCTGGCGCTGGGTCTGGCCCTGGGCAAAACCCTGAGCCTGCCCAAGGATCACCCACAACAGGCCACGCCGTACTGGCAGCAGTCGATCTACACCGCCGCCGTCATCGAGGGCCTGACCCGGGCCATGCCGCGCGCCCAGCGCCCGGAAGCCGGCCTGACCTACCTGGCGGGCTTGCTGCACAACTTTGGCTACCTGCTGCTGGCGCACGTCTTCCCGCCGCACTTCTCGCTGATCTGCCGTCACCAGGAGGTCAACCCGCACCTGTGCCACACCTACGTCGAGCAGCATTTGCTGGGGATCAGCCGGGAACAGATCGGCGCCTGGCTGATGCGCCACTGGGACATGCCCGACGAGCTGGCCACGGCCCTGCGCTTCCAGCACGACCCGACCTACGACGGCGAATTCGCCGAGTACGCCAACCTGGTGTGCCTGGCCGTGCGCCTGCTGCGCAGCCGAGGCGTCGGTTCCGGCCCGGACACCAACATCCCCGACGCCCTGCTCGAGCGCCTGGGCCTGACCCGCGACAAAGCCGAAGAGGCGGTCAGCAAGGTGCTGGAGGCCGAAGTGCTGTTGCGCGAACTGGCGTCGCAGTTCACTCACAACTGAAAAGCATCGCGGGCTTGCCCGCGATGAAAGCACGTGCGCCCTGAGCGAGCATGGCTTGCCTTCGAAGCTTCGTCCTACTTCTCAAGTCAGGTAGCGTAACAAGCTACTCTGCCCTATCAGGACAAGCTTCCTATCGTTTGTTACCACCATGTCTTCATAGCTGTTTCTGTGGGCGTTCCAACCCTTCTCGTTGAACGATGTATCCAGTGAGCCGCTCAACAGATAGCGTGCCACTACTGATCCGGACACAAGAATTGTATCTTCCTGCCATGCACAATTTCGCCACCAGCTCTTAGCGGGCAATACTCGCGCGAAAAGTGGAGTGCCATTATTAAACGAGGGTCTGAAGGATCCTTCAGTACTTAGAACTGCAATCCACGGCGTTTCGGAAGATGGCGTTGCATTCCACTTCTCATAGGCGGCTCCTACAACAACAATTTCTCCGTCACTCTCCCTGACTGAGAGGGTCGCAGCCGCCGTCATTTCAAAACCAGGATCAGTAATGATTACTGGCCGCCCATTATTGAAACTGCTGTCCAGCTCGCCATTTTCTTTGTAACGAATGACATAGCTACTTACGGTTGTTCCAACAACGAAGGCACCGCACACCAGAAATGCTCCATCCTTCTGCAGCGCAATACTAATGGCTTCATTACTCTCTGCGTTTACGCCATTAAGCTCGATAAGTAATACACCCGCCCCGTTAAATGTCTTATCAACCGAGCCATCCGGCATAAGGCGAAAAACCAATCCACTATTCCGGTCCTCGGCATCCCGAACGCCGCTATGCGCCACTAGAATCTTGCCGTCAGGTTGCACGCACACAGAACCGCCAATGTAGTTAATTGCGGGGGTTAAAGATTTGCCTGTGTGTTCATTTTTTGGCTTTGCCGTTCCAGGGCAAATCAGATCATAGGGTTCGATCCTCACGAACCCATCGGTGCCAAAAGTAGTATCAATTCGACCATCGAAATCCAGCCGAGCGAATACCATATCGCGCTGACCATCCTCACTCAGGTGTGTACCCTTTATCAAAAATTTATCTGCCGGATATGAAAACAATCCAAATCGAGGCGCGGTGCTCCATCCAATATGCAGTGTTACCGCTCCGCTTTCGCCGAAGGAAGCGTCGAAGAAACCGTTGGCATTCACACGCCTCAACTTCAAAGTATTTTGCCAATCCGTATGATCACCGTTGGCATAAATCAACTTTCCGTTAGACAGGGCAAGAATGGAGTGACGAACACTTCTGTCTCCGTCAGCGACTAAATCCACCACACCATTATCACCAAAAGACGGGTCAAGGGTGCCCGCCGCCGCTTCGTTCAAACTGTTCATGTCCGCACTCCATGGTGTTAAACAAAGGGTGCACAACCCCCTACACCCGTACAGTGGAGCACGTAAAAAGACGTCCGTAACCTGTCATAAATGACAGGTCTTTAGTGCTTTTTAATCACAACTTGGCTCGATTAAGCACAAAAACTTTCCAAGGCTCTATCAGCGACCAGCAGCCGGCTTTTTCTTCGGCTTCAGATACTTGGTCAGGCCCTGGAACCACATCACCAGCGCTGGGTTGCCCTTGATCTGGATCGACTTGTCCTGGATCCCGGTCATGAACGCCAGTTGCTTGTTCTTCGCCTGCATCGTGGCAAAGCCATAGGCGGCGTCCTTGAAGGCAATCGCGAAGGCCGGCTCGGCATACAGCCCGGACTTGCTGGTGATGCGCTGGTCCTTGACCACGAAGTGCCGCGCCACCTTGCCGTCCAGCGTCTGCAACTGGAACACCAGGTCCTTGTCGGCCAATTGCTGTTGAAAAGCCGGGTTGGTCCGGCTGGCCTTGCGCATCAGCAAGCCCAGCATCCACAGGAGAAAACGAAATTTCATGCTCAAGCCCCAGAAGAAAAAAGTGAACGCCGGGGCAGTTTAACGAGTTCAAACCGGAACGCCACTGTTACCTATCGTTAGCGGGAGATGAGCTGCTTTTTACGTAAGATGACCACCAAGTCACCGTTATCAGTTCAAACCGGAGACCGCCACACGCCCGTGCCTGCCCGCAGCCTGCCCGGGTAAGCGGCCACAAAAAATGGGCACCCAACCTCGTTGGCGTGCCCATTTTTCGATCCAGCTCACCCGTTAGACGGGAGCGTGGTCGGGGGGGATTACGGATTGACGCTGTCTTTCAACGATTTGCCTGGCTTGAACGCCACGGTGTTGCTGGCCTTGATTTTCACTGGCTCACCGGTCTGCGGGTTTTTGCCGGTGCGGGCACCACGGTGGCGCTGCAGGAAAGTGCCGAACCCTACCAGGGTCACGCTGTCTTTGCGGTGCAGTGCGCCGGTGATCTCTTCAAGAACGGCGTTGAGGACGCGGTTGGCCTGCTCTTTGGTGAGATCAGCTTTTTCGGCGATTGCGGCGGCGAGTTCTGGTTTACGCATAGTGAAGCCTCTTTGACGGTTTTTTGTTGTTATGTCCGTGCTGTTCTTCCGGAACAGCGCCCAAGGCGCCGCAGGCTCTACTCTGCGGCAGACGGGTGTGAGGATGGCACGCGGATACGGGCTACGCCAGTCTCGGCGCGACCTTTGTAGGGGTTAAAGCGGGGTGATTCCGACAGAACGACCTGTATTTATGCCAGAAGCGCCGGAAGCTCCTTGTTTAGAGCCAATTTGTCCATCACCGCCGCTCCCGTAAGGGCGTAACCCAGCAGCTTGCCGCTGCTGTCGCGGCACAACGCCTTGATGTCGGCGCCCTGCCCCTCCACCGTCCAGACGCCCTCACAACCCCGTGGCGGCGGGGACACCACCAGCGGGCACACTGGGGTTTTCACGGTAATTGGCATCGCGCCATAGCTCACCGCGGTCGGGTTGCCGGCCAGGGTTTGTGCCAGCGCCCGCGCACAACTCATGAGGGGCATCACGTACAGCAGATTCAGCCCATCGACCTCGGCGCAGTCGCCCAGGGCATAGATATTGGCGTGGGAGGTTTTCAGGTGACGATCGACCATCACCCCACGATTGGTCTGCAAGCCGGCGGCCGCCGCCAGATCGATCCGCGGGCGCAGGCCAATGGCCGAGACCACCACGTCACAAGGAATCACCTGACCGTCGGACAAATGCCCTTCCAGGCCATCAGCGGTGCGCTGCAAACGGTTGAGCACCGGCCCCAGATGGAATTTCGCCCCCAGGCTTTCCAGCCCGGCCTGTACCGCAGCCGCGGCGGCCGGGTGCAACAGCGTCGGCATCACCTGTTCGCACGGCGCCACCAGTTGCACCTCATAGCCCCCCAGGATCAGGTCATTGGCAAACTCACAGCCGATCAGCCCGGCCCCCAGCAACAGCACCCGGCGCTTGCCGGCGGCGGCGGCGCGAAAACGGGCGTAGTCTTCCAGGTCATTGATCGGGAAGATCGCCTCGGGCGCATCGCCCTGCACCGGCACACGCACGGTTTCTGCGCCCCAGGCCAGGATCAGGTCGCGATAGGCTACCGCCTCTTCGCCGATCCACAGGCGCTTGTGGCCCGGGTCGATGCCGCTGATGCGCGTATGGGTGCGCACCTCGGCCTTGAGCTGCTCGGCCATGGCGCCAGGCTCGGCCATGCTCAGGCCGTCGGCGTCCTTGTTCTTGCCGAAACCGGTGGAGAGCATTGGCTTGGAGTAGGAGCGCCCGTCATCTGCGGTAATCAGCAACAGCGGAGTTTCGCCATCGAGTTTGCGAAACTCCCGGGCCAGGTTGTAGCCAGCCAGCCCAGTGCCGACGATCACGACAGGTGCGTTCATTCCTTACTCCTCGAATCGGTTAGTTGATTTCAATCATTTCGAAATCCATCTTGCCCACGCCGCAGTCCGGGCACAGCCAGTCTTCCGGCACGTCCTGCCACAGGGTACCCGGTGCGATGCCGTCATCCGGCCAGCCGTCGGCTTCGTTGTAGATCAGCCCACAGACTACGCATTGCCACTTCTTCATTGCTTGTTTCCTCGGATTCACAGGCTTTATCTGGCGCGGACGGTCGCCCGCCAAGGGTCCGCCGTCCGGCTCAGGGCGTTTTGTACTGATCGCACTCGACAGATGCAAGCGTGTTCGACGCCGCAGGCCGGTCCGATCACTCAATGTCGCCGATCAACATGTTAAGCTCGCCGCCTCATTTGCTGCCAATAATGACTCACTGTGCCGCACTCAAACGCCCTCGCCCCGACTCCGCTCTGGCTGCCGCAAAGCCAGCTGACCCCCCTTCCCGATGCGCAAACCCTCGACTGGCTGTTCGATCAAGGCTCGCTCACCCGACGCCTGACGCGCTTGTCGAATGACGGTTTCAGCGTCACCCCGCTGTACGAAGGCTGGCAGCCGTTGCGGGACGATGAGTGCGCCGCCCTCGACTTGCCACAGAACAGTGAAGGTTGGGTGCGCGAGGTGTATTTGCGCGGCCACGGCCAGGCCTGGGTGTTTGCCCGCAGCGTGGCGGCGCGCAGTGCATTGCAAGATGGCGGGTTGAACATGGATGAGCTGGGCAGCCGCTCCCTGGGTGAGCTGCTGTTCTGCGACCAGGCGTTCCAGCGCCGCGCCCTCGAGGTCTGCCACTACCCGGTTGAATGGCTGCCCCCTGCGGTTCAGGCCCCGGCCTTGTGGGGTCGCCGTTCGCGTTTCGACCGCGGTGGCTTGAGCGTGCTGGTCGCAGAAATTTTCTTGCCGGCCCTGTGGCGGGCGATTGTCGCGCCTGCGGAGAATGGCTGATGTACCAGAACCTGCTCAAATCGCTGAATCGCTTGAACCCACGCGCCTGGGACTTCGTCCAGTTGACACGCATGGACAAACCCATCGGCATCTACCTGCTGCTGTGGCCGACCCTGTGGGCCCTGTGGATCGCCGGTGAAGGCTCGCCGTCCCTGGCCAACATCGTGATTTTTGTCCTCGGCGTGGTACTGACCCGCGCCGGCGGCTGCGTGATCAACGACTGGGCCGACCGCAAGGTCGACGGCCACGTAAAGCGCACCGCCCAACGCCCGCTGGCTGCCGGCAGAATCAGCTCCCGGGAGGCGCTGGTGTTCTTTGCGCTGCTGATGGGCCTGAGCTTCCTGCTGGTGCTGTGCACCAACGCGGCGACAGTCTGGCTGTCATTCGGTGGCCTGGCACTGGCGGCCAGCTACCCTTTCATGAAGCGCTACACCTACTACCCACAAGTGGTGCTGGGCGCTGCGTTCTCCTGGGGCATGCCGATGGCGTTCACCGCCGAGACCGGCGAACTGCCGGCCGTCGCCTGGCTGCTGTGGATCGCCAACCTGCTGTGGACAGTTGGCTACGACACCTATTACGCCATGACCGACCGCGACGACGATCTGAAGATCGGCGTGAAATCCACGGCGATCCTGTTTGGCGATGCCGACCGGGTAATCATTCTCACGTTGCAGGGGCTGGCGCTGGGCTGCCTGTGGCTGGCCGGCTCGAAATTCGCCCTGGGTGGCTGGTTCCACCTCGGCTTGCTGGTGGCTGCCGGGTGTTTCGCCTGGGAGTTCTGGTACACCCGTGACCGGGACCGGATGAAGTGCTTCAAGGCGTTCCTGCACAATCACTGGGCGGGTTTGGCGATTTTTGTCGGGATCGTACTGGATTACGCGTTGCGCTGAGGGGCGCTGCAGGGATCGTGTCGAAGCTGGCGCAGGCTGCGCCAGCTGCGACAACAACGGGTTATTTCTGCGACTGGTGAACCACGTGCCAGACGTCTTTCATCTTGTCGCCCTTCATTTCGCCGGGCTTTTCGTCCTTGATGAAGGTGTACAGCGGCTTGCCGTCATAGGCCCATTGCATCTTGCCGTCGTCACGCTTGATCGCCGTCCATTTACCGTCGGCCTTGGCATCCGCCGGCGCCATCAGCGGCGGCCAGTTTTTTGCGCAATCGTCGTTACACATCGACTTTCCACCACTGTCCTTGTCGAACGTGTACAACGTCATGCCTTGGGGATCGACCATCATGCCGCCTTTCATCATGGCCGGCTCAGCCGCCATGGCCATTCCCGGCAAGGCCAGGGCAGCCGCCAGTACCAAGGCTTTAAAGGAGTGAGCAAAGTCAGTCATGGAAACCTTCTTTTGTGGTAGTCAGGATTCGGAGTTACAGCTTAGTCCAGGATCACGCGCCTTGCTTCACCACTGAAATGCTGTAACACGACTGCAATAATTCCGTTATCTAATGCGGCGCAAGACAGTTAAATGACAAGAGGATTTAACCCATGGTTGGCAGGAGCATTCTGATCGTCGACGACGAAGCGCCTATTCGCGAAATGATCGCCGTTGCGTTGGAAATGGCCGGCTATGACTGCCTGGAGGCGGAGAACGCCCAGCAGGCGCACGCCATTATCGTCGACCGCAAACCGGACCTGATCCTGCTCGACTGGATGCTGCCCGGCACGTCGGGGATCGAACTGGCCCGCCGTCTCAAGCGTGACGAGCTGACCGGTGATATCCCGATCATCATGCTCACGGCCAAGGGCGAGGAAGACAACAAGATCCAGGGCCTGGAAGTCGGCGCGGATGACTACATCACCAAGCCGTTTTCCCCCCGCGAGTTGGTCGCTCGTCTCAAGGCCGTGCTGCGCCGCACCGGCCCTACCGAAGGTGAAGCCCCCATTGAAGTGGGCGGCCTGCTGCTGGACCCGATCAGCCACCGGGTCACCATCGACGGCAAACCCGCCGAGATGGGCCCCACCGAATACCGCCTGCTGCAGTTTTTCATGACCCACCAGGAACGCGCCTACACCCGCGGCCAGTTACTGGACCAGGTCTGGGGCGGCAATGTGTATGTCGAGGAGCGCACCGTGGACGTGCACATCCGTCGCCTGCGCAAAGCCCTGGGTGACGCTTACGAAAGTCTGGTACAAACCGTGCGCGGCACCGGCTATCGTTTTTCGACCAAAGCCTGATTACACCCCGACCCGCTCCAAACGCTGACAAGGACGCATGTTCAAGTGAACCAAAACTGGCATGGCACCCTGATCCGCCACATGCTGCTGCTGGTCACCGGTTGCCTGGTGATCGGCCTGATCACCGGCTACTACGGCTGGAGCCTGGCCGCGGGCCTGGGTCTTTACCTGGGCTGGACCCTCAAGCAATTGCTGCGCCTGCACGAGTGGCTGCGCCTGCACAAACCCGATGAAGCGCCACCCGATGGCTACGGCCTGTGGGGCGAAGTGTTCGACAGCATCTATCACCTGCAACGCCGCGACCAACGGGTGCGCGGGCGCCTGCAAGCGGTGATCGACCGGGTCCAGGAGTCCACGGCGGCACTCAAGGACGCGGTGGTGATGCTCGACAGCGACGGCAACCTGGAATGGTGGAACCGCGCCGCCGAAACCCTGCTGGGGCTCAAGACACCCCAGGACAGCGGCCAACCGGTGACCAACCTGGTGCGCCACCCGCGCTTCAAGGAGTACTTCGAGCAGGACAGCTATGCCGAGCCGCTGGAAATCCCCTCGCCGACCAACGACCGGATGCGCATCCAGCTGTACATCACCCGCTATGGCAACAACGAGCACCTGATGCTGGTGCGTGACGTGACGCGCATCCATCAGCTGGAACAGATGCGCAAGGATTTCATCGCCAACGTCTCCCACGAACTGCGCACGCCACTGACGGTGATCAGTGGCTACCTGGAAACCCTGCTGGATAACGTCGAAGACGTGAACCCACGCTGGACTCGCGCGCTGCAACAGATGCAGCAGCAGGGCAGTCGCATGCAGACCTTGCTCAATGACTTGCTGCTGCTGGCCAAGCTGGAGGCCACCGACTACCCCTCGGACAACCAGCCCGTGGCGATCGACAGCCTGTTGCAGTCGATCAAGAGCGACGCCCTGGCGCTGTCCGGGCAACGCAACCAGCACATCACCCTGGAAGCCGACCCGTCGATCCAGCTCAAGGGCAGCGAGGCCGAGTTGCGCAGCGCGTTCTCCAACCTGGTGTTCAATGCGGTCAAATACACCCCGGCCGAAGGTCATATCCGCATCCGCTGGTGGGGCGATGAGCAAGGCGCGCACCTGAGCGTGCAAGACTCGGGGATCGGCATCGACAGCAAGCACTTGCCGCGCCTGACCGAACGTTTCTACCGCGTCGATTCGAGCCGCAACTCCAACACCGGCGGCACCGGCCTGGGCCTGGCGATCGTCAAGCACGTGTTGCTGCGCCACCGCGCCCGGATGGAAATCAGCAGCGTGCCAGGCCATGGCAGCACCTTCACCTGCCATTTTGTGCCCGCGCAGGTGAGCAAATCACGCACCGGCAGCCTGACCGACTAGCCCCCCGCACGACGTCCCCCTAGGCAATTGCCCTGTCAGCCGCTACATTGGCTGACTTGGGCCTGCCTTTCAGGCTCGTCTGCACCCTCTTTTTTATTCGAATATACGGAACCCGCAAAACTCCATCATGGACCCTTCTCCTGGCTTGTCCCTCGCTACACTCTTCGCCGATTTCGGCATGATTCTTTTTGCACTGATCCTGGTTTTGCTCAACGGCTTCTTCGTTGCGGCGGAATTTGCCATGGTCAAACTGCGCTCGACCCGGGTCGAGGCGATTGCCGATAAAAACGGCTGGCGCGGCCACATCCTGCGCACGGTGCACAGCCAACTCGACGCTTACCTGTCTGCCTGCCAACTGGGTATCACCCTCGCCTCCCTCGGCCTGGGCTGGGTCGGTGAGCCGGCGTTTGCGCACATTCTCGAGCCGCTGCTGGCCGCCGTGGGCGTCGACTCGCCGGAAGTGATCAAGGGCGTGTCGTTCTTTACCGCCTTCTTCATCATTTCCTACCTGCACATCGTGGTCGGTGAGCTGGCTCCGAAATCCTGGGCGATCCGCAAGCCCGAGCTGCTGTCGCTGTGGACGGCCGTGCCGCTGTACCTGTTCTACTGGGCCATGTACCCGGCCATCTACCTGCTCAACGCCAGTGCCAATGCGATCCTGCGCATCGCCGGCCAGGGTGAGCCCGGCCCGCATCACGAGCACCACTACAGCCGTGAAGAACTGAAACTGATCCTGCACTCCAGCCGTGGCCAGGACCCGAGCGACCAAGGCATGCGCGTGCTGGCCTCGGCCGTGGAAATGGGCGAGCTGGAAGTGGTCGACTGGGCCAACTCCCGGGAAGACCTGGTGACGCTGGAGTTCAACGCGCCGCTCAAGGAAATCCTGGCGATGTTCCGCCGCCACAAGTTCAGCCGCTACCCGGTGTACGACAGCGAGCGCCAAGAGTTCGTTGGCCTGCTGCACATCAAGGACCTGTTGCTGGAACTGGCCGCCCTGGACCACATTCCCGAGTCGTTCAACCTGGCCGAGCTGACCCGACCGCTGGAGCGTGTGTCGCGGCACATGCCGCTGTCGCAGTTGCTGGAACAGTTCCGCAAAGGCGGCTCGCACTTCGCCGTGGTCGAGGAAGCCGACGGCAACATCATCGGCTACCTGACCATGGAAGACGTGTTGGAAGTGCTGGTCGGCGATATCCAGGACGAACATCGCAAGGCCGAGCGCGGCATCCTGGCCTACCAGCCGGGCAAGTTGCTGGTACGCGGTGACACCCCGCTGTTCAAGGTCGAGCGCCTGCTGGGCGTGGACCTGGACCACGTCGAAGCCGAAACCCTGGCCGGCCTGGTCTACGACAGCCTCAAGCGGGTGCCGGAAGAGGAAGAAGTGCTGGAAGTCGAAGGTTTGCGGATCATCATCAAAAAGATGAAAGGCCCGAAAATCGTCCTGGCCAAGGTCGTGATGCTCGATTGAATCTGTAAAGGATCGCAGCCCTCGGGAGCCGCCGCAGGCTGCGATCGTTTACCCAGCCCCTCTTACCTCCCCAGCGCAAAGTTCGGCAGGCTGCCCACCGGCTGGCTGAACTGATACGGAATCGACACCAACCCCAACCCGGTATTGCGCTGCACCACGAAATGCAGGTGCGGCCCGCTGCTGTTGCCGGTATTGCCGGACAACGCCAGGGCGCTGCCCACCGCCACCCGCTGCCCTTCTCGCACCCGTACCGAACCCTGCTTGAGGTGCAGGTACACGCCCATGGTCCCGTCGTTGTGCAGCACGCGCACGAAGTTACCCGCCGGATCGGTGCCGCGACCGCTCTGGCGGTTCTCGGTTTTCACCACCACCCCGGCCCGCGCAGCAATGATCGGCGTGCCTTCGGGCATGGCGATGTCCATGGCGTAGCGATTCTTCGGCCCGTAATGGCTGTATTGGCCGTTGACGCCCTGGCTCAGGCGAAACGGACCACCGCGCCAGGGCAGCGGGTAAAGATAGGTCAGCGTGGCGCCTGAGGGGTCGCCCAAGGCGTATTTGAGCCTGGGGGTATAGACCAGCGGCTTGCCGGGGCGGGACGCCGTGAGCAGCGCCAGACGGGTGTTACTGCGCGCCGGCAGAACTCGGCGGATGGCCTGGGCAGGCGCGCCCTTGAGGTTTTTCACCTGGTGAAAGCTCAACTCGACCTCGACCGGCGCATACAGGTCGTTGCGCACAAACACTGTGTGGCTGCCCGGCTGCTTCTTGATCTGCAGGTGCACCTGGCGTTCGAGGCGCTCGTCCATCCGGTCACGGAATACAAACACCTGGGCCCCACGTGACGGCCGATCGCTGTAGGACACCACGCCATTGGCGTGCTGGGTCTTGTAGATGGTCGTGGCCACGGCCAGGCTCGAGGCCATGAGCAGACCACAGCAAATCAGCAATCGCGCGAACATGGGCAGCATTCTGTCGGGGGCAGGCTTGGGTGAGCCTAGCAGTCAGAATGCCCTCAGGCTGGCGACAGCTGTTTCAAAAGCTGATTACGCACCCGGCACGAAGTGCTTCTGCGCCGTACCCCGGGCGATCAGCCGGGAAATGTAATCGAGCTTCTGGGCATCCTGGTCGACGAAGCGGAAGGTCAGTTGCAACCACTCGCTGTCGGGTTTCGGCTCGTGGGCAACGATGGCATGCAGATAGCCGTTGAGGCGGGCGATTTCGGCGTTGTCCCCCTGCTCCAGGTCGAGCACGGCGCTGTCGAGCACTTGGGGCAGCGTCTCGCTGCGTTTGACCACCAGCAGCGCTTCCTTGATGCTCAGGGCCTTGATCACGCAGGCCTGGATGCCGCTGGGCAGGCGCAACTGGCCCTGGCCACGGCCACCAGCGGGTGCCGGCGTAGGGGCCTTGATCGGCGGGCTGCTGAGCAGGCCCTTGGCGGTTTCCTCGGTGCGGTTTTGCAGGTAAGCGTTGGGGGTCGGCGCAGCGACCACTGGCGCCTTGCCGGCGGTCAGGGCACTCAGCGAGTCGTTGGCGAATGCCGGCGCCAACTTGGCCGGGGCCTGATTCATCAAGGCATCGAGCTTGCCGATCTTGTTCAGGGCCTGTTTGACTTTGCTCAGCAATTGCTCGTTGGTGAACGGCTTGCTCACATAGCCCGACACACCGGCCTGGATCGCCTGGACCACGTTTTCCTTGTCGCCACGGCTGGTGACCATGATGAACGGCATGGTCTTGAGGGCGTCCTGTCCGCGGCACCAGGTCAGCAACTCCAGGCCGGACATTTCCGGCATCTCCCAGTCGCACAGCACCAGGTCGAAGGTTTCGCGGGCCAGCAGGCTTTGTGCCTTGCGGCCGTTGACCGCGTCTTCGATGCGCATGCCCGGAAAGTAGTTGCGCAGGCACTTCTTCATCAGATCACGAATGAACGCCGCATCGTCCACGACCAACACATTGACCTTACTCATCGACCACCCTCGTAATTATCCCGACCAGCAAAACGCCTGGCTTGGCACTTCGCCAAAATACTTCAGTCACGCCGGGACCTTTGTCGTTCGCGGGTGCTATGAAATCCAGCCAGCACCAACAAAAACGCCCGGCCAAGGGCCGGGCGTTTTTACTTGGGCAATCTTACTTATCGTCAGGTTTACCCGGAACATTAGCGGTTTCGCCACTGGTGCCTTCAACTTCTTCCTTCATGCGCTTGAGACCCAGGTGACGCACGTCCGTGCCGCGCACCAGGTAGATCACCAGCTCGGAGATGTTGCGGGCGTGGTCGCCGATACGCTCCAGCGAACGCAAGACCCAGATGATGCTCAGCACGCGCGAGATCGAGCGCGGGTCTTCCATCATGTAGGTCGCCAGTTCGCGCAGCGCCGTCTTGTACTCGCGGTCGATGATCTTGTCGTACTGGGCCACGGACAGCGCCAGGTCAGCGTCGAAGCGGGCGAAGGCATCCAGCGCGTCGCGAACCATGTTGCGCACCTGGTCACCGATGTGGCGCACCTCGACGTAGCCACGCGGGGCCTCGCCTTCTTCGCACAACTGGATGGCCCGGCGGGCAATCTTGGTGGCTTCGTCGCCGATGCGCTCCAGGTCGATCACCGACTTGGAGATGCTGATGATCAGACGCAGGTCGGACGCCGCCGGCTGACGACGGGCCAGGATGCGCAGGCATTCTTCGTCGATGTTGCGTTCCATCTGGTTGATCTGGTCGTCGATCTCGCGCACCTGCTGGGCCAGGCCGGAGTCGGCCTCGATCAGCGCCGTGACCGCGTCGTTGACCTGCTTCTCGACCAGCCCACCCATGGCCAGGAGGTGGCTGCGCACCTCTTCAAGCTCGGCGTTGAACTGCTGGGAGATGTGGTGGGTTAAGCCTTCCTTCGAAATCATGGTTTTGCTCCGCAAAAGCTGTGAGCTGCAAGCTTCAAGCTGCAAGCTGATGTGTGTCGTACTCGAACCGCCCTGGCTGACCGCTTGACGCTTGCGGCTCGCAGCTGTCCCCACTAGCCATAACGACCGGTGATGTAGTCTTCGGTCTGCTTTTTCGCCGGATTGGTGAACAAGGTGTCGGTGTCGCCGAATTCCACCAGCTTGCCCATGTACATGAACGCGGTGTAGTCAGAAACCCGGGCAGCCTGTTGCATGTTGTGAGTCACGATGACGATGGTGAACTTGGATTTCAACTCGTAGATCAGCTCTTCAACCTTCAGCGTCGAGATCGGGTCGAGTGCCGAGCAGGGTTCGTCGAGCAGCAGCACTTCCGGCTCCACGGCGATGGTCCGGGCGATCACCAGACGCTGCTGTTGACCACCGGACAGGCCCAGTGCCGACTCGTGCAGGCGGTCCTTGACCTCATCCCACAGCGCCGCCCCTTTCAACGCCCACTCAACGGCTTCGTCGAGTACGCGTTTTTTGTTGATGCCCTGAATCCGCAGGCCGTAGACCACGTTTTCATAGATGGTCTTGGGGAACGGGTTGGGCTTCTGGAACACCATGCCGACCCGGCGACGCAGCTCGGCCACGTCTTCGCCCTTGCGGTAGATGTTGTTGCCGTACAGGTTGATCGCGCCCTCGACACGGCAACCGTCGACCAGGTCGTTCATCCGGTTGAACGTACGCAGCAGGGTCGACTTGCCACAGCCGGACGGGCCGATGAAGGCGGTCACTCGCTGCTTGGGAATGTTCATGCTGACGTCGAACAGCGCTTGTTTGTCGCCGTAGAACAGGCTCAGGCCCGGCACTTCGATGGCTACGGTTTCCTGCTCGAGGCTCAGGCTCTGCTTGTCGCGACCCAGGGCCGACATGTTGATGCCGTGGGTATGTGCTTCGTGCTGCATGGGAGGCTCCCTGTGCTAACAAATTCGGTTCGGTTTTTGTGGGAGCCAGCCTGCTGGCGGTTCGGGCAACGCGGTGTATCTGTGAAACCGCGGTGATGCCATCGCGAGCGAGCTCGCTCCCACATAGAAATCAGTGCTGCAAATCAGCTATCCAGCGCTTTGTATTTTTCGCGCAGGTGGTTACGGATCCACACGGCCGACAGGTTGAGTGTGGCGATCACCAGTACCAGCAGCAGCGCCGTGGCGTACACCAGTGGGCGTGCGGCCTCGACGTTCGGGCTCTGGAAGCCGACGTCATAAATGTGGAAGCCCAGGTGCATGATCTTCTGGTCCAGGTGCAGGTACGGGTAGTTCCCGTCCAGCGGCAACGACGGCGCCAGCTTCACCACGCCCACCAGCATCAGCGGTGCGACCTCACCGGCCGCACGGGCCACCGCGAGAATCATGCCGGTCATCATCGCCGGACTGGCCATCGGCAGCACGATCTTCCACAGGGTTTCCGCCTTGGTCGCACCGAGGGCCAACGAGCCCTCACGCACGGTGCGAGGAATCCGCGCCAGGCCTTCTTCGGTGGCCACGATCACCACCGGCACCGCCAGCAGCGCCAGGGTCAGCGAGGCCCAGAGCAGGCCCGGGGTGCCGAAGGTCGGCGCCGGCAAGGCTTCCGGGAAGAACAGGCGGTCAACCGAACCACCCAGCACATAGACGAAGAAGCCCAGGCCGAACACCCCGTAAACAATCGCCGGTACACCCGCCAGGTTGTTCACCGCGATGCGGATCAGCCGGGTCATGGTGCCCTGGCGTGCATATTCACGCAGGTAAACCGCCGCCAGCACACCAAACGGGGTGACGATCATCGCCATGATCAAGGTCATCATCACGGTGCCGAAGATCGCCGGGAAAATCCCGCCTTCGGTGTTGGCTTCACGTGGGTCGTCGCTGAGGAATTCCCAGACCTTGCTGAAGTAGAAACCGACCTTGGTCAAGGTGCTCATCGCGTTCGGCTGGAAGGCGTGAACCACCTTGCCCAGTTCGATTTCGATTTCCTTGCCGTTGCCATCGCGGGCGGTCAGGCTGTCGCGGTTGACCTGCGCATGCAGATCGCTCAGGCGCTTTTCAATGTCCTGGTAGCGGGCATTGAGCTCGGCGCGTTCCGATTCCATGTCGGCCTGGGCCGCGGCGTCCAGCTTGCCGTCCAGCTCCAGCTTGCGACCGTGCAGGCGAATACGCTCAAGGCCGGCGTTGATCGCCCCGATGTCGGATTTTTCCAGGGTCTTGAGTTCGGCCGCCAGTTTGCTGACGCGCTCGATCCGCGCTTGCAGCTCAGGCCAGGCGGCCTCGCCTTCAGCGATGACCTTGCCGTCCTGCTTGACGTTGACCAGGTAGCCGTAGAAGTTGCCCCACTCACGACGCTCGATCGCCATCAATTCCGGCGGCGTGGTCTGGTTGGTCAGCCACTCGCCGACGATCCAGGTGAAGTCGGTGCCATTGAGATCACGGTTGCCGACCTTGATCAGCTCGCGGGTCATGAACTCCGGGCCCTGCTCCGGGACCGGCAGGCCCGCGCTTTTCAGGCGCTCACGTGGCACTTGTTCTTTCTGTACCACTTCGCCGATGACCACATGGCTGGCCTGGCCCGGCACCTCGTACTGGGCATGCACCAGGTCGGCGGGCCAGAAGTGGCCCAGACCGCGCACGGCAATCACCGCCAGCAAACCAATGGTCATGATGACGGCGATGGCCACCGCGCCACCGCTGATCCAGACGCCGGGGGCGCCGCTCTTGAACCATCCTTTCAGGGAGTTCTGTTTCACAGACTTCTACCTTTCTTAAAGCGACGAGTATTTCTTGCGCAGACGCTGACGAATCAGTTCCGCGAGGGTATTCATGACGAAGGTGAACAGCAGCAGCACCAAGGCCGAGAGGAACAGCACGCGGTAGTGGCTGCCGCCGACTTCCGACTCCGGCATTTCCACCGCGACGTTGGCCGCCAGGGTCCGCAGGCCTTCGAACAGGTTCATCTCCATCACCGGGGTGTTGCCGGTGGCCATCAGTACGATCATGGTTTCGCCGACTGCGCGCCCCATGCCGATCATCAAGGCCGAGAAAATGCCCGGGCTGGCGGTGAGGATCACCACCCGCGTCATGGTCTGCCAAGGTGTGGCACCCAGGGCCAGCGAGCCCAGGGTCAGGCCGCGCGGCACACTGAACACGGCGTCTTCAGCGATCGAGTAGATGTTCGGGATCACCGCGAAACCCATGGCCAGGCCGACTACCAGGGCGTTGCGCTGGTCGTAGGTGATGCCCAGGTCGTGGGAAATCCACATCCGCATGTCGCCGCCGAAGAACCACGTCTCCAGGTACGGGCTCATGTACAGCGAGAGCCAGCCGACGAAGATGATCACCGGGATCAGGATCGCGCTTTCCCAGCCATCCGGCACTTTCAGGCGGATCGACTCCGGCAGGCGGCTGAAGATGAAGCCGGCCAGCAGAATCCCGATCGGCAGCAGCATCAACAGGCTGAAGATGCCCGGCAAGTGCCCTTCCACATACGGGGCCAGGAACAGGCCGGCGAAGAAGCCGAGGATCACCGTCGGCATCGCTTCCATCAGCTCGATCACCGGCTTGACCTTGCGGCGCATGCCTGGGGCCATGAAGTAGGCGGTGTAGATCGCTGCGGCCACGGCCAGCGGTGCGGCCAGCAGCATGGCGTAGAACGCCGCTTTCAAGGTACCGAAGGTCAGCGGCGACAAGCTCAGCTTGGGCTCGAAGTCGGTGTTGGCCGCAGTCGATTGCCAGACGTACTTAGGCTCGTCGTAGTTTTCGTACCAGACCTTGCTCCACAGTGCGCTCCAGGAAACTTCCGGGTGCGGGTTGTCGAGCAGCAAGGGTTGCAGCTTGCCGCCCTGCTCCACGATCACCCGGTTGGCACGAGGCGACAGGCCGAAGATGCCCTGGCCATCGACCACCTGGTCCACCAGCAGGGTGCGGTGGGCGGTGCTGTGGAACACGCCGAGCTTGCCGGAAGCGTCCAGGGCAACAAAGCCTTTGCGACGCTCTTCGGCAGTGATCTCAACGATAGGCGAAGTGCCCATCTGGAAGGTCCGGATCTGCTTCAGGCGTTGCTCGCCATCTGGATCGCGGGCCATGAACCATTGGGCCAGGCCACCCTTGGAGTCACCGATGATCAGCGAGATACCACCCACCAGCTGGGTGCTGGCGGTGACTTGGCTTTCGCCATCTTCGAGCAGCTTGTAGCGACCGTTGAGGCTTTTTTCCCGCAGGCTGAACACGTCGGCCTGGGCACGGCCGTTGAGCACGTACAGCCACTGTTGGCGCGGGTCGATGAAGATGTTTTTCACCGGCTCGGTCATTTGCGGCAAGTCGATGCGCTGCTGATCACTGGTGATTTCACCGGTCATCATGTTTTCTTCTTTGCTCAGCGCCAGGACGTGCAACTGCGCACCGCTGGAACCGGCGACCATCAGGGTCGAGTCGGTCGCATTGAGGCTGACGTGCTCCAGCGCGGTGCCCTGCTCGTTCAGCGCAATCGGCGCCTCACCGTAGGGGTACTCGATGGCCGGCGAGATGGTCTTCTTGCCATCCGGGTAGCTGACCTTGTAAGTGTGACGGAACACCAGGGCCTGACCGTTGGACAGGCCGACGATCACCAGCGGGCTGCCGGGCTGGTCTTCACCGATCGAAGCAACGCTGGTACCGGCCGGGATCGGCAAGTCGACACGGCGCAGTTCGGCACCACTGTCGAGGTCAAAGAACAGCGCCTGGCCCTTGTCGGAAACCCGCATGGCGACCTGGTTCTGCTCTTCAAGGGAAATCATCAGCGGCTTGCCGGCGTCTTGCATCCAGGCAGGCGTGATCGAGTCTTTGGCGGTCAGTTCGGCACCCTGGAACAGCGGGGCGACGACATAGGCCAGGAAGAAGAAAATCAGGGTAATCGCGCCGAGCACGGCAAGGCCGCCGATCAGTACGTACCAGCGGGTCAGGCGATCCTTGAGCGCACGGATGCGCCGCTTGCGTTGCAGCTCAGGCGTATTGAAATCAATGCGCTTGGGAGGGGAAGTCGTAGTCATTGGGGAATTGGCCAGATCATTCATGCGCACACCCTAGCGATCCTGTATGACAGAAAGATGACAATGCAGTGACGCAACAAATCCGCCGCCCGTGGAAACGGGCAGTGGACCGAAAAATGTTGGGTGATCCGGGGCTAGCCCCGGATCAGGGTTTTACTTCTTTGCGACTTCAGCGCCGCCTTCGTGCAGGCCCAGGTCAGCCAGTGCCTTGGCGGCTACTTTGGCTGGCAGAGGGATGTAACCGTCCTTGACGACCACTTCCTGACCCTGTTTCGACAGGATCAGTTTCACGAACTCGGCTTCCAGCGGGGCCAGAGGCTTGTTCGGGGCCTTGTTGACGTACACGTAGAGGAAACGCGACAGCGGGTACTTGCCGTTCAGGGCGTTTTCTTCGGTGTCTTCAACGAAGTCAGTGCTGCCTTTCTTGGCCAGGGCCACGGTCTTCACGCTAGCGGTCTTGTAACCGATACCCGAGTAGCCGATGCCGTTCAGCGAAGAGCTGATCGATTGCACCACCGAGGCCGAGCCCGGTTGTTCGTTGACGTTAGGCTTGAAGTCGCCTTTGCACAGGGCTTCTTCCTTGAAGTAGCCATAAGTGCCGGATACCGAGTTACGACCGAACAGCTGTACCGGCTTGTTGGCCAGGTCGCCGGTCACACCCAGGTCACCCCAGGTTTTCACATCGGCCTTGCCGCCGCACAGACGAGTCGAGGAGAACACGGCATCGACCTGTTCCATGGTCAGGTGCTTGATCGGGTTGTCTTTGTGCACGAACACGGCCAGGGCATCCACGGCAACCGGGATGGCAGTCGGCTTGTAGCCGTACTTGGTTTCGAAGGCCTGCAGCTCGTTGTCCTTCATCTTGCGGCTCATCGGGCCCAGGTTAGCGGTGCCTTCAGTCAGCGCAGGTGGCGCGGTGGAGGAACCGGCAGCCTGAATCTGGATATTGACGTTCGGGTATTCTTTTTTGTAGTTCTCGGCCCACAGGGTCATGAGGTTGGCCAGGGTATCGGAGCCGACGCTGGACAGGTTGCCCGACACACCAGTGGTCTTGGTGTAGCTCGGGATAGCAGGGTCAACAGCGGCAACTGCGTTGGCAGTCGCAACGCCAGCAGCGACAAAAGTCATTGCCGCCATCAAACGCTTCAGTTTCATGCCTTACTCCTGGTAATAGGGTGTGTTAAGTCGGGGCCAAGTATCGGCAGGCCGTGTGAACACTCTATGACTTGAATATGACAATTAGATGAAAGGCCAGCATGGGCTGTTAGCGATGAGTCGTGGTGCCCTCAATCGCGAGCAGGCGGAGCGCCGCCTGCTCGCGATGATGACAGTGCAAACGATGTAAGGAATCGGGCTTAGCGCCCCTTCCTCCACAGATACCCACCCACGACGATCCCCACGCCGCAGATGATTGCCACGTAGTAGGCCGGCCCCATCGGGCTCTCCTTGAGCAGCAAGGTGACGACCATCGGCGTCAGGCCGCCGAAGATGGCGTACGCCAGGTTGTAGGAGAACGACAGGCCGCTGAAGCGCACCACGGCCGGGAAAGCCTTGACCATGACGTAGGGCACGGCGCCGATGGTGCCAACCAGCAGGCCGGTCAGGGAGTACATCGGGAACAGCCAGTCCGGGTGATTGAACAGGCTGTGATAGAAGGTCCACGAACTGAGCAGCAGCAAGCCGCTGCCGAACACAAACACCCGGCCCGCACCGAAGCGGTCAGCCAGGGCACCGGACGCCACGCAACCCAGGCTCAGGAACACGATCGCCAGGCTGTTGGCCTGCAACGCGGTGGTGGCCGAGAAGTGGTAGACGGTTTGCAGCACGGTCGGGGTCATCAGGATGACCACGATGATCCCGGCCGACAGCAGCCAGGTCAGCAGCATCGAGATGGCGATGGCCCCACGATGGTCGCGCAGGACCGCACGCAGCGGCACTTCTTCAGCCAGGGCCTTGCGCAGCTGCAACTCGGCGAACACCGGGGTTTCGTGCAGCCAGCGGCGCAGGTAGACCGAGAACAGGCCAAACACGCCACCCAGCAGGAACGGGATCCGCCAGGCGTAATCAGCCACCTGCTCGGGGGTGTAGAGGCTGTTGATCGCCGTGGCCACCAGCGAGCCCAGGAGGATGCCAGCCGTCAGGCCTGACGTCAGCGTGCCGCAGGCATAGCCGATGTGTCGCGCCGGCACGTGCTCGGAAACGAATACCCAGGCCCCCGGCACTTCCCCGCCAATGGCAGCGCCCTGGATCACCCGCATCAGCAACAGCAGGATCGGTGCCCACATGCCAATCTGCGCGTAGGTCGGCAGCAGGCCCATGATTAACGTCGGCACCGCCATCATGAAAATGCTCAGGGTGAACATCTTCTTGCGACCCAAAAGGTCACCGAAGTGGGCCATGACAATGCCGCCCAGTGGCCGTGCCAGGTAACCGGCGGCAAAGATCCCGAAGGTCTGCATCAGGCGTAGCCACTCGGGCATGTCCGCCGGGAAGAACAGCTTGCCGACCACCGTGGCGAAAAACACAAAGATGATGAAGTCGTAGAACTCCAGCGCACCGCCCAGGGCAGAAAGCGACAGGGTCTTGTAGTCGTTGCGGGTCAAGGGACGTGCAGGCTGCGCGGGTGACGCTATGCTCGATGGCGCTGTGGTCATGGCAAGGGCTTCTCTTATAGTCGGATCTGCAACCCCAACAACGCTGGCTGGGGCTTGGGCAGGTTCGGCACGATAGCAAATTGTTCGAAAAAGCACAGGGATGCGCGTAATTGACAGCCAAAATGAGAACCGGATGGTCGTCGCGCGGTCTACCGCTCGATATACTCGCAGCCTGCAACACGCTGCAAGGGTTGCTGTGCGAAGACGCTGCTGGTGCGACCAGTCGATTTCGCAGAGTTTCCCTTTAGCACGCCTTATGGAAAACGCGACGAACGTAGTATGTTCGGGCTGAATCGTTTTTCTGAAGACGGCTATTCACCTGAAGTACCAATGAGAGTCACGGGTTAGAGGCACCCCCGGCATGATAGAACTCGAACAAGACGATCCGATCCCGCAAGGCGACCTGGCCCTGCAAATCACCGCGCTTCCTCGCGAGACCAACGGCTTTGGCGATATTTTCGGCGGCTGGCTGGTGTCCCAGATGGACTTGGCCGGCACGGCAATGGCCAGCAAGATCGCCGGCGGGCGCGTCGCCACCGTGGCCATCGATCGCATGGCTTTCCTGGTACCGGTCGCCGTCGGCGCACAGCTCTCGTTCTACACCCAGGCCCAGGAAATCGGTCGTACGTCGATCAAGATGCTGGTCGAGGTCTGGAGCGACGATCCGCTGTCCAGCGAGTGGCGCAAAGTGACGGAAGCGGCGTTCGTGTTTGTTGCCATCGACGGCAGCGGTCGTACCCGCTCGGTCCCCCCACGAGCCTGTTGAATCCCCCTGTTGCCGATCGAGAGCTGTCCCATGAACACCCCCACTGTTGAAGCGGTAAAACTGGATCAACTGAACTGCTGGCGGATTCGCCACGGCCAGGCCGAATTGCTGGTCGCCCAGCAAGGCGCGCATATCCTCAGCTATCAACTGGCCGGGCAGCCGCCCCTGATCTGGCTCAACGACGAGGCGGTGTTCCAGACCGGCAAGAGCATCCGCGCCGGGGTGCCCGTGTGCTGGCCGTGGTTCGGCAACCTCGAGCGCAACCCACCGAGCGTGCAGGCCATGCGTGTCAGCGATCAACCCGCTGCCGCCCACGGCCTGGTGCGGGCGCTGGACTGGACACTGGAAGGCATCGAAACCGAGGGCGACAGCCTGAACGTGGTGTTTACCCTGCCTGTGCCGGAAAACGGCCTGCCCGGTTGGCCGCATCAGGTCGACCTGAAGCTGAGCATTCGCCTGGATGAGCACCTGCAGATCGATCTGACCAGCCACAACCGAGGCACCGACAGCGTCACCATCAGCCAGGCGCTGCACAGCTACTTCGCGGTCAGCGACGTACGCAACGTGCATGTGGAAGGCGTAGACGGGCTGGAGTACATCGAAACCCTGGACAACTGGAACACCGCCACCCAACGCGGTGATCTGCGGTTCAGTGGGGAAACCGACCGGATTTACCTCAATACCCCGGAAAAACTGAGCATTGTCGACCCGGCCTGGGAGCGACGTATCGAATTGACCACCCGGGGTTCACGCACGGCGGTGATCTGGAATCCCTGGATCAACCGCGCGGCGGCGTTCAGCGACATGGCCGACGATGGCTGGCAGCGCATGCTGTGCATCGAGACGGCCAATGTGATGGGTGACGTGGTCACTCTGGCGCCGGGTAGCAGCCACACCCTGGGCGTGAGCATCGCGAGCCACGCGGTTTAGCTCAAAAGATCAGCGCCCGCGCAGCGCCTACAGGTCGGACTCTTGCACCACCCGCACCTGCGCGGCATCCAGCGCGTAGGCGGCATCGGCCAGGTCGTTGTTGACCGTCTCGATCTTCAACGTGCCGCTGACCCACAAGGGCGTGTAGATATCATCCAGCTTCAGGCCCTTGGGGTAGCGCACCAGCACCAGTTGATTGGGCGGCGGTGGCGGCACGTGGATGCAGGCGCCCGGGTACGGCACCAGGAAGAACAGCGTGCTGCGGCCCTTGCCATCGGTTTCCAGCGGCACCGGGTAACCGCCCATGCGCACCTGCTTGTGGTTCATCGCCGCCACGGTCTTGGTCGAGTACATCACCGCCGGCAAGCCCTTGCTCTGCTTCAAGCCACCCTTATCGGTAAAGGTGCCATTGGCTTCCGGAGAGTTGTGGTCGATTTCCGGCATGGCTTCCAGCGCCTTCTGGTCCGACTTGGGCATCAGCTCGAGCCAGTCGGTTTCCGGCAGGTCGCCAGCATGGGCCAGGCCAGTGCCCAGCAATACAAGAGTCAGCAGAAGACGGCGCATGAAAGTGCTCGGCAAAGAAGGGAAGACAGGTCGCCGGGCATTCTAGCCCGCTGCGCGTGAACCGCGCAGCGGGCTTGATCGTCTGAATCAGTTCTTTTTGACCAGACCGTAGACCACCAGCAGCACCACCGCGCCCACCAGGGCACCGAGGAAGCCCGCGCCTTGGCCGGCCTGGTAGATGCCCAGTGCCTGGCCACCGTAGGTCGCGGCCAGCGAGCCGGCGATACCGAGCAGGATGGTCATGATCCATCCCATGCTGTCATCACCCGGTTTCAGGAAACGAGCCAGCAGGCCCACGATCAATCCGATGAAGATGGTTCCGATAATTCCCATGGCGCTTCCCTCTGAGTGAATTAGCTATGCCAAAGCCTAGACAGACTTTGGCATCCTGCCATCAGAGAACACGGGGCCCCGAAGGTTCCCAGCGCGCCACGGGTTTATTGCTCGGCGATCAGCGCCTGGACCTTGAGGATCTGCTGCTCGAGCGTGGCCTTGTCGGCGCAGCGCAGGTTGGCGTGACCGACCTTGCGCCCGGCCTTGAACGCCTTGCCATAGTGATGCAGATGGCAATCGTCGATGGCGATGACCTTGTCCACCGGCGGTACCACACCGATGAAGTTGAGCATGGCGCTTTCGCCGACTTTGGCCGTCGAACCCAGCGGCAGGCCGGCAACGGCGCGCAGGTGGTTTTCGAACTGGCTGCACTCGGCGCCTTCGGTGGTCCAGTGCCCGGAGTTGTGGACCCGCGGGGCGATTTCGTTGGCCTTGAGGCCACCGTCGACTTCAAAGAACTCGAACGCCATCACGCCGACGTAGTCCAGTTGCTTGAGCACACGGCTCGAGTAGTCCTCGGCCAGGGCTTGCAACGGGTGCTCGGTGCTGGCCACGGACAACTTGAGAATGCCGCTGTCGTGGGTGTTGTGCACCAGTGGGTAGAATTTCGTCTCGCCATCACGGGCCCGCACGGCAATCAGCGACACTTCGCCGGTGAACGGTACAAAACCTTCCAGCAGGCAGGCCACGCTGCCCAGCTCAGCGAAAGTACCCACCACGTCTTGCGCGGTGCGCAAGACTTTCTGGCCCTTGCCGTCATACCCCAGGGTGCGGGTTTTCAGCACGGCGGGCAGGCCGATGGCAGCTACCGCGGCGTCCAGGTCAGCTTGCGACTGGATGTCGGCGAACGCCGGGGTCGGAATCCCCAGGTCCTTGAACATGCTTTTTTCGAACCAGCGATCACGCGCGATGCGCAGCGCTTCGGCGCTCGGGTAGACCGGGACGAACTGCGACAGGAAGGCCACGGTTTCAGCCGGGACGCTTTCGAACTCGAAGGTCACCAGGTCGACTTCGTCGGCCAGTTGACGCAAGTGATCCTGATCGCCGTAATCGGCCCGCAGATGCTCACCCAGCGCGGCGGCACAGGCATCCGGTGCCGGATCCAGGAAAGCGAAGTTCATGCCCAGCGGAGTCCCCGCCAGGGCTAGCATGCGGCCCAGTTGGCCGCCACCGATTACACCGATCTTCATCGTCAACAACCTCAGGCGATGCGTGGGTCTGGATTTTCCAGGACGCTGTCTGTCTGCTCAGCACGGAAGGTTTTGAGCACCGCGTGGAACTGCGGGTGCTTGGCGCCAAGGATACTCGCCGACAGCAGGGCGGCGTTGATCGCGCCCGCTTTGCCGATGGCCAGGGTGGCGACCGGAATGCCTGCAGGCATTTGCACTATAGAGAGCAGCGAATCGACACCCGAGAGCATCGACGACTGCACCGGAACGCCCAGTACCGGCAGGTGGGTCTTGGCCGCACACATACCTGGCAGGTGCGCCGCGCCACCGGCGCCGGCGATGATCACCTCGATGCCACGCGCCTCGGCCTCTTCAGCGTACTGGAACAGCAGGTCCGGGGTACGGTGGGCAGAGACCACTTTCACCTCGTAAGGGATGCCGAGCTTTTCCAGCATATCGGCGGTGTGGCTAAGGGTGGACCAATCGGACTTGGAGCCCATGATCACGCCAACCAGTGCACTCATCGTCGCGCCTCTTCTCTCTGGGCGCCCGCAGGCGCGTCAAAAAACAACAAGCCACGCAGGATGCGTGGCTTGATTGTACGAATTTTGGCCAGACAAGCCGGCCGAAGGCCGCGCAGTATACCGCAATAAGGCAGATAAATAGCCCCTCTCACGACCATCTGACAGATGACTGAAATCGGCGTGATTATTGACTCCAAGGTCAATCGCCAGTTTGACCCGACAATCCACTTCTAGCCCCACTTGAAGCCCATGGGCCAAGTCCTGCAAGAGCAATCAACACGCCAAAACATACCGACGATTAACACTCACACTTTCCTGCCACGCCAACACCGCGCAACAACTTAGCGTTAACTAATTACCGCGCCGCGTTATAGCCAATGCTATAGCTTAAATAACAGCCCCCACCACAACGTGTTACTTGCGCCGCACGCGAGCCGACTTTACTGGATTATAAACATGCGAAAACTATCGACAGCTCTATACGCAATTATTTGCACCCTGACGATCAACTTAAACAGCCTCGCAATGACCGAAACAGACACGCAAAACCAGGAGGATGGCGCCACCTTGACAATATTTGCGATCTACCACGACGACGTGCCAGCCGCAAAAAAAAGTACTATCCACTCGGATTACATAGAGCCTTTTACCAAAGAATTTGAAAGTATAACCGGGCGAAAAATCCGCGTGATCGTTGATCAAGACAAACCACCATATAGCAACTTCGACTACCGAAAAAGCAACACCAGCGAGACTATCCTTGAGTGGCTGATATTATCCAATCGTTATAAACAGGAAAGAGATGAAAACAATGAATCCCTCTATTCCTACAATGATCGAGTGATCTTGATCACCAATAACCTGCTGGCTGGAAGTTCGCTGCTCGGAGGGACAGCCGGCATCGCCTTTGCAGGGACTCCGGCCGCTATCGCATCACTGGGCTCAAAACGGACCCTAGGTCATGAACTGGGTCACACCTTCAATGCCATCCACGCAGATGGCGAAATCAAGTACAACGGCTGGTGGTGCGAAACGTTCATGTACACGCCGCGTCTTCCCTTGCGAGCGGATTGCAACGTGTTCAGCCAAAGCAACCGACAACGCATCAAGACCTATGTCGACAGCCTGTTTGACGGACTCAACGTGCATGAGATTCCAGAGGAAGATATCACCATCCTGGACTGAGCATTGGCAGGGGAATGCCAACCGTCACAGCGATAAAGACCAGAAGAGTGAAAGCCGCACTGGCTTTCACTCTCTATCCGGCGTCAGAAGCCGGCCTCAGGCGGTCGAGCTCGCCGCCCCACCTTCAAGCTTGCGCCACAACAACCGCACGTTGGCTTTGCGCACCAACGCACAGCGGTACAGGCGAATTTCCAGCGGCACATGCCATTGCGGACCGCCGCAAACCACCAGTTCGCCGCGTGCCAGTTCCGCGCGCACACTGAGCTGCGGCACCCAGGCAATGCCCAACCCCTCCAGGGCCATGCTCTTCAAACTATCGGCCATGGCGGTTTCGTAGATGGTCGTGAAGCGCAACGCGCGCTGGCGCAGCAGCATGTTTACCGACCGTCCGAGAAAGGCCCCAGTGCTGTAGGCCAGTAGCGGCACGCTGGTTTCGCCTTCGAGATCGAACAGCGGTTGGCCCTCGGCATCGGCCGCGCACACCGGGAGCATCTCGGTGTGGCCCAGGTGCAGCGAAGGAAAGATCTCCGGGTCCATTTGCATGGCGGCATCCGGGTCGTAGAACGCCAGCATCAGGTCACAACCGCCCTCGCGCAGCGCATGCACCGCGTCGCCGACGTTGGTCGCCACCAGGCGCGTGGCGATGTTCAGGCCTTCGTTGCGCAATTGCGCGATCCAGCGCGGGAAGAACCCCAGGGCCAGGGAGTGCGCGGCCGCCACCTGCATGACCTCGCCCTGGCCGCCTTCAAGGTGGTGCAAATGCCGCAGCACTTCGCCCAACTGCTCGACCACGGTGCGTGCGGTCACCAGAAACAACTGGCCGGCCGCCGTCAGCTCGATCGGCGTGCGCGAGCGATTGACCAGTTGCAGGCCCAGCGCGGCCTCCAGGCTGCGGATTCGCCGGCTGAACGCCGGCTGGGTGACGAAGCGTCGCTCAGCCGCCTGGGAGAAACTGCGGGTGGCAGCCAGGGCACTAAAGTCCTCCAGCCATTTGCTTTCCAGATTCATCAGGTCCTCCCGGACACGCACCATTTTAGGTCACACGCTCGCCGCTCGGGCGGCGTCACATCGGCATTATGCCGAATACGCATAGGCCAGTGTTTAACAGCATTGGCCCAAAATTCTCCACAAGCCTAGCATTCACAGCGTTCCGGCACAGACCGGGTCCATATCGAGATGATTTCTATCATGTCCTCCGCTGCATCTTTCCGCACCGAAAAAGACCTGCTTGGCGTACTCGAAGTACCGGCTCAAGCGTACTACGGCATCCAGACCCTGCGAGCGGTGAACAACTTCCGTCTCTCCGGCGTTCCGATTTCGCATTACCCGAAGCTGGTTGTGGGTCTGGCAATGGTCAAGCAGGCCGCTGCTGACGCCAACCGCGAGCTGGGTCACCTCAGCGAAGCCAAGCACGCTGCCATCAGCGAAGCCTGTGCCCGCCTGATCCGCGGCGATTTCCACGAAGAATTCGTGGTGGACATGATTCAAGGCGGCGCTGGCACTTCGACCAACATGAATGCCAACGAAGTGATCGCCAACATCGCGCTGGAGGCCATGGGCCACCAGAAAGGCGAGTACCAGTACCTGCACCCCAACAACGACGTGAACATGGCGCAGTCGACCAACGACGCTTACCCAACGGCCATCCGCCTGGGTCTGCTGTTGGGTCACGACGCCCTGCTCGCCAGCCTCGACAGCCTGATCCAGTCGTTCGCCGCCAAAGGTGAAGAATTCGGTCACGTCCTGAAGATGGGTCGTACCCAGCTGCAAGACGCCGTGCCGATGACCCTTGGCCAGGAATTCCGTGCCTTCGCCACCACCCTGGGTGAAGACCTGGCACGCCTGAAGACTCTGGCTCCGGAGCTGCTGACCGAAGTCAACCTGGGCGGCACCGCGATCGGTACCGGCATCAACGCCGACCCGCGCTACCAGCACCTGGCCGTTGAGCGCCTGGCCCTGATCAGCGGTCAACCGCTGGTACCGGCTGCCGACCTGATCGAAGCCACCTCCGACATGGGCGCCTTCGTGCTGTTCTCCGGCATGCTCAAGCGCACCGCGGTCAAGCTGTCGAAGATCTGCAACGACCTGCGCCTGCTGTCCAGCGGCCCACGCACCGGCATCAACGAAATCAACCTGCCAGCGCGTCAGCCAGGCAGCTCGATCATGCCAGGCAAGGTCAACCCGGTTATTCCGGAAGCCGTCAACCAGGTGGCGTTCCAGATCATCGGCAACGACCTGGCCCTGACCATCGCGGCCGAAGGCGGCCAACTGCAACTGAACGTGATGGAACCGTTGATCGCCTTCAAGATCTTCGACTCGATCCGCCTGCTGCAACGCGCCATGGACATGCTGCGCGAGCACTGCATCATCGGCATCACCGCCAACGAAGCCCGCTGCCGCGAACTGGTCGAGCACTCGATCGGCCTGGTCACCGCGCTGAACCCGTACATCGGCTATGAAAACGCCACCCGTATTGCCCGTATCGCGCTGGAAAGCGGCCGCGGCGTACTGGAACTGGTGCGCGAAGAAGGCTTGCTCGACGAAGAAATGCTCGCCGACATCCTGCGCCCGGAAAACATGATTGCCCCGCGTCTGGTGCCTCTGAAGGCCTGATGCTGTAACACCGCTCACCAGGTCGAGGGACTAGACACCTCTCACCTTTTGAGGGCCTGGAGATCATTCTCCAGGCCCTTTTTTTTACCGATGAAAACCTCCGTGTGGAATTGGGGCTGAATCCTTTAATCACGTTTTGCAGACGTGTGCGCCATGGATAGGTATAGTGCCGCCCCTCTTCGCAGGAGCGGTCGTCGGTAGCGAGACCCAACCCATGCGAAACCCGAACTAATAACAAACCCGCGATATGAAGCCGGGACAAACACCGCTTGGCCTGTAGTGCTGCGCACAAACAGGTGTAACGGAATGTGTCCGACTGGCCAGCATTTGCCTACACAAAAAACAGCGAGGAACACTCCATGCTCGAAGTCATCAACGACTTCCTCTCAGGGAAAGTACTGATCGTGCTCATTGTCGGGCTCGGTGGTTACTTCACGATCCGCTCGCGTTTCGTTCAATTGCGTCACTTTTTCCACATGTTCGCGGTGTTCCGCGACAGTCTCAAAAGCAGCGCTGGCCAGCTCAGCTCGTTCCAGGCCCTGATGCTCAGCCTCGCCGGCCGTGTCGGTGCAGGTAACATCGCCGGGGTCGGCATTGCCGTGACCCTCGGCGGCCCGGGCGCGGTGTTCTGGATGTGGGTGACCGCGCTGGTCGGCATGTCCAGCAGCTTCTTCGAATGCTCCCTCGGCCAGCTCTACAAGCGCTGCGACTCTGAAGGCCAGTACCGTGGCGGTCCGTCCTACTACATCCAGCACGGCCTGCAGAAACGCTGGCTGGGGATGATCATGGCGTTCCTGCTGCTGATCACCTTCGGCTTCGCTTTCAACGGCCTGCAAGCCCACGCCGTGACTCACTCGCTGAACAACGCCTTCGGCCTCGACACCACCTACACCGGCCTCGGCCTGGCGGTGCTGCTGGGCCTGGTGTTCGTCGGCGGGATCAAACGCATCGCGGCCATCGCCGACCTGCTGGTGCCGGTCAAGACCCTGGCCTACATCGCAGTGACCCTCTACGTGATCGTGCTGCAGTTCGACCAGGTGCCGGGCATGCTGATGACCATCGTCAAGAGCGCCTTCGGCCTGGACCAGGCCTTCGGCGGCCTGGTGGGCAGTGCCATCATCATGGGCGTGAAACGTGGGGTATTTGCCAACGAAGCCGGCCTGGGCAGCGCGCCCAACGTCGCCGCCGTGGCGTCGGTCGAACACCCGGTCGCCCAAGGCGTGGTCCAGGCGTTCAGCGTGTTCCTCGACACCTTCATCATCTGCACCTGCACCGCGCTGCTGATCCTGCTGTCGGGTTTCTACACCCCAGGTTTCGAAGGTGACGGCATCGCCCTGACCCAGAACTCCCTGGCCGCGGTTGTCGGCGAGTGGGGCCGGGTATTCATCTCCGTGGCACTGGCGTTGTTCGTGTTCACCTCGATCCTCTACAACTACTACCTGGGCGAGAACAACCTGCGCTACCTGATCGGCGACAACCGCAAGGCCCTGATCGGCTATCGCGCCCTGGTGCTGGCCCTGATCTTCTGGGGTGCCATCGAGAACCTCGGCACCGTGTTTGCGTTCGCCGACATCACCATGACCATGCTCGCGTTCGTCAACCTGATCGCGCTGTTCCTGCTGTTCAAGGTCGGGATGCGCATCCTGCGCGACTACGATGACCAGCGCGCCGCCGGCATCAAGACCCCGGTGTTCGACTCCAGCAAGTTCCCCGACCTGGACCTGGACCTCAAGGCCTGGCCCGCCAACCCGCCCGCCGCGCCCCAGGCTCAGGCAGAGCTGAAAGGCGTGACCGCAGCGCAACGCTGATCGGTATAAACGACGGGCGCATCCCCTGCGCCCGTCAGTTAAAGTGCTCCCACCTGTCACCTCTTGCGGAGACCTGCACATGATTGCCAATACCTACCCCGCCGCCCAACACGTCATGGTGCTCTACACCGGTGGCACCATTGGCATGCAAGCCAGTGCCCACGGTCTGGCTCCGGCCTCCGGCTTTGAAACGCGGATGCGCGACTACCTGCACAGCCAGCCCGAACTGGTGGTGCCGCAGTGGCGGTTTCGTGAAATGGCGCCGCTGATCGACAGCGCCAACATGACCCCGGACTACTGGCAGCGCCTGCGTGAAGCCGTGGTCGAGGCGGTCGAGATCGACGGCTGTGACAGCGTGCTGATCCTGCACGGTACCGACACCTTGGCGTACAGCGCAGCGGCCATGAGTTTCCAACTGCTGGGCCTGCACGCCCGCGTGGTGTTCACCGGTTCCATGCTGCCGGCCGGCGTGACCGACAGCGATGCCTGGGAAAACCTCAGCGGCGCCCTGGTCGCCCTCGGCCAGGGGCTGGCACCGGGCGTACATCTGTACTTTCACGGCGAACTGCTGGACCCGACCCACTGCGCGAAAGTGCGCAGCTTCGGTCGGCATCCGTTCAAACGCCTGGAGCGTCAGGGTGGCGGCGAAAAGGCCGGTGGCATCCCGACACCGCTGAACTATAACCAGCCCAGACAACTGGCGAAGGTCGCGGTATTGCCCTTGTTCCCGGGCATCGATGCCCAGATCCTGGATGGCCTGCTCGCCAGTGGTATCCAGGGGTTGGTGCTGGAGTGCTACGGCAGCGGCACCGGGCCAAGCGATAACCCGCAGTTTCTTGCCAGCCTGGAACGGGCCCGGGACAAAGGCGTAGTGGTAGTGGCCGTCACGCAGTGCCATGAAGGGGGTGTCGAGCTGGACGTGTACGAAGCCGGGAGTCGGCTGCGAGGCGCCGGCGTGCTTTCGGGTGGCGGCATGACCCGCGAGGCGGCATTCGGCAAGCTGCATGGGCTGCTGGGAGCCGGGCTGGAACCCGCTGAAGTCCGGCGGTTGGTCGAGCTCGACCTGTGTGGCGAACTCAACTGACACACCGCCCACCCCCAGAGCTGTCTTGCCAGCGATAGCGGTGTTGCCTGACACAGCGCTTTCGCCGGCAAGCCAGCGCCTACGGCGTTCGTCGCCAGGCACATAACTTGCTGCCTATTCCAGTACCCCATCGCTGGAATTACCCATGCTGCACTCCCACCTCACCACGCTCAATGCTGTCTCCCTGGTGCTCAACGCGTTCAAGGCCCAAGGCCCGTCCAGCGAAGCACTGCTGGCCGGCAGCGGCATCAGCATCGCGGACCTGAGCCGGGCAGATACGCGCATCACCACCACCCAAGAGATGCAGGTCTGCGCCAATGCCGTCGCGTTCAAGCGTGATATCGGCCTGGAACTGGGCCGGCGAATGCACGTTTCCTGCTACGGCATCCTCGGTTACGCCCTGCTCACCAGTGCCACCTTCGGTGACGCATTGCGCCTGGCCATTCGCTACCCGGCGCTACTGGGAACACTGTTCGAGCTGAGCCTGGAGGAGGATGGCGAGCGCGTCTGGTTCGTCGCGGCCGATTACCGCGAAAGCCCGACCATGGCGGTGTTCAATGCCGAGTTTTGCCTGGTCTCGTTGAAAGTCATCTGTGATGACCTGCTGGGCCATTCGTTGCCGCTGCGCGGGGCGCGCTTCGAGCATCCAGCGCCCGACTATGAAGCCAGCTACGCCGAGCACTTCGACTGCCCTCTGCATTTTGGCGCGCGCGACACGGCCTTTGCCTTCGACAGACACTGGCTGGAGCAGCCACTGCCGCTGGCCGATGTCATCACCCACCGGGCCATGGCCGAACGCTGCCGCAAGCAGAACCTGGAATTCACCGGACGCCAGGCGTGGCTGGGGCGCATCCGGCAATTACTCAGCGCCCAATTGAACGCCGCGCCAGGGCTTGAAGGCCTGGCCGGGCAGATGAATTGCTCGGCGCGCACCCTGCGCCGCCACCTCAAGGACCTGGGCTGCAGTTATCAGGAACTGCTCGACGAATTGCGCTTCGAGCAGGCCAAGCAAATGCTCTGCGAAAACCAACTGCCGATCTACCGCATCGCCGAGGCATTGGGCTTCAGCGAAACCGCCAGCTTCCGCCATGCGTTCGTGCGCTGGAGCGGGGTCGCGCCGAGTCAGTTCCGCCCCTGAGGACTGTCGTGAGCGATCGGCCGCCACACTGCCAAGGGGCGAATTTCGGTCATCTTTTTTGGCCGTATCAATCCCCTTTTGGCCTTTCCTGTCGTTCTCTGAAACCCTGCGTGCCGCAAGACTGTGTTCAATCGAATCAGCCCTGCGGAGAACAACAACATGCTGACCATCTACTCGGACGATCACCACCTGCACCACGGCCGTTGCGAACTGATCGACGGGCAACTCAAGCCCTGCTTCGAGATGCCGTCACGCGCCGACCACGTGCTGGCACGGGTGCAACAGCAGAACCTGGGGCCGGTCGAGACGCCCAAGGACTTCGGCCTTGAGCCGATCGCGCGCATCCACAGCCGCGACTACCTGGACTTCTTCAAGGGCGCCTGGGCGCGCTGGACCGAGTTCAACACCGACGGCGATCTGCTGCCCTACACCTGGCCCGCCCGCACCCTGCGTGCAATCAAGCCCACCAGCCTGCACGGCCAGCTCGGTTACTACAGCTTCGACGGCGGCGCTCCGATCACCGCCGGCACCTGGCAAGCGGCCTATAGCGCTGCACAGGTCGCCCTGACCGCACAGGCAGCCATCCAGGCCGGTGCCCACAGCGCCTTCGCCCTGTGCCGACCACCGGGACACCACGCCGCGGGCGACTTGATGGGCGGTTACTGCTACCTCAACAACGCCGCCATCGCCGCCCAGGCGTTCCTCGACCAAGGCCACAAAAAGGTCGCGATCCTCGACGTTGATTACCACCACGGCAATGGCACCCAATCGATTTTCTACGCGCGCAGCGACGTGCTATTCACCTCGATCCACGGCCATCCTGAAGCCGAGTTTCCTTTCTTTCTCGGCTACGACGATGAACGGGGCGAAGGCGCGGGTGAAGGGTTCAACTTCAACTACCCCTTGGCGGCCGGCAGCGGCTGGGACACCTGGAGCGCGGCGCTGGAACAGGCCTGCAAAGAGATCGAAGGCTACGGCGCCGACATTGTCGTCGTGTCCCTGGGTGTCGACACCTTCAAGGATGACCCGATCTCGCAGTTCAAGCTCGACAGCCCGGACTACCTGGCCATGGGCAAACGTATCGCCAAGCTCGGCGTGCCGACCCTGTTCGTCATGGAGGGCGGTTACGCGGTCGAAGAAATCGGCATCAACGCCGTGAACGTTCTGCAAGGTTTTGAAAACGCTTGAAGCGCAAGTAATCCAATAAGAGGGTTCAAAGCCGACTGGCTCCTGCCGCTCCCAGACCTGCGCTCGCGCAGGTCTTTTTTTGCCCGCGATACTTCTTTACCGCCTATGCCGCCCTGCCCGTCACTACCTTGCAATGGATCGCGCACCCACCCCTCCAGGGTGCCTGCTGCCCCCACAAGGACGTGACCATGACTGAAGCTTCCACCCCCCCTTCTGTACCCGACCTTCCACCCGATCAAGATGCCCTGCTCACCCAATTGGTGGCCGGCCCCTCGATCCGGGAAGTCGCCACCCACGCCCTGCAACCCGCCTTGAAAACCCTGTACCCGCAACTGTCTATCGACCCCCAACTGGCGATGGTGGTCACACCGACCTGGACCTCGCACGATCATGCCGTCGTCCCCGGTCCGCGACATTTCGAATCGCTGACCGATGCCCTGGTACGCCACGGCGTAGCGGGTTCGCCGGTGGTCTACCTCGATGGCGAGCACTACCTCACCCTGCATCCTCTGGAGCAGACGCCCGCTCAACTGCCCGTGCGCATTGACGCCATCGGGCAGATGCTGAACGAGTTGGTGCCGCTGCTGTTTGTCGCGTTTCAAGAACAGCAGGTCGATTACTGGAACCAGTTCACCAGCGCCTCGGCACCGCGCTGGAAAGAATTGTCCAAATCCCTGCGCGGGTTCTGGAACACCCATACCCACCCAAAATGGAGCAACGATCTGTGTGCGATGGCCCGCAACCTGTTCGCCTACCCGGAAAAGACTACCCGCGCGCTTCACGACCGTTATCGGTCGCGTGCGTGCCTGATCGACCTGGACTATCTGGATGAGGGGGTTGCCAACCACCTCAACATTCTCGACATGGCGGTACTCATTGGAACGCTGGGCAACCGCACTTTAATTCTCAGTCACAGCATCACCAGTGGGTTCCAGGCATACGACTCCCTGGAGGAACTAGGCGAGTCCTTGCAGGCATACGTCGATGAGTCGACACCGGGCAATGCCCTGCAATGGCGATTGATAGAGCCCGAAGGCAATTACTTCGACCATCTGGCGTGCAACCTGATTGCCCTGCAGGCCGATTCGATTGGCGCGCTGGCGAACAATCGCCAAACCCCGAATCCTGACCTGGCCCCCCACATCAGCCGTACGCAAAACGAACTCGACCCGACGGACAAACAGGCACCTTCGCGATTCAATCGGGTCGAGCAAGCACTGCCGGACTGGATGGCCCACGCCTCATCCCGAGACCTCAGTGCTTACAGCCGTCACCTGTTGGACCTGGTAACCGTACAGGAGCAAAACGCCGGACAGTCCTTTCAGGACGGTATCAAGCCAATCCGCGAGTTCGCCCTGGAAAAGCTGCGCGATGCCATGCTCACAGAACATGCCGATGCCGCAGGACTGAACCTGGCAGACATCGAAATCGTGGTCGACAGCGTGGTGGTCTGGGGCAGCTTTACGCCGCTGGCGGAGCCTGAGCGCACCACCCTGAGCCTGGTCGACCTGGCGCTGCAGAATCTGATTGCGTTGCCGTTGGGCAACAAGTCCGTGCGCAGCGCCAGCGCCAAGGCACTGCCCGACTGGATGACGGTGAGTTACCTGGAGGCGCTGATCGTCAGCGTCGACATCGGCAAGACCTACCCGGCCCTGATCAAAAGCAAACTGCTCGACGATCCGCTGGACAGCTTGCGGCGCCAGAACCTGTTCACCAGCCACCTTCGCGTCGAGCTGCCGCTGCAGGCCTTGCAACAGAAGATACGCGCGCAGGCCGGTATCGATGAGCTGGGTTACCGCTACGTCGCCGCCGTGGTCCAGGTACTCGACGCCAATCGCTGGGTCGATGGCCAGGAGATCGTCATTCGCCCACTGGCTTTCACACCCGGTTGGCGCATTGGAAACTCGACCGACGAAGTGGCCAACATGTTCGTGATCGGGCCTCGGCAGATGGATAAGGGGCCATGCCTGCTGTACCGCCCCATGCGCGAGCGGCCCCTGAGCCAGCACCCGACGCCGGCCAACCTGATTTATGCCATCAAGCATTCCCCGACACTGCGCCGAGACGTACTCGCCTGGCTGCCGGACGCGGCGCGCGCCAATTACACCAACTACGTGTTCACCGGAGACCGGCCTTCGGTCTGGACCCTTTCACAACTCCTGGCCGACCCTCTGACCCCCTTGCAGATGGGTGGCACGTTGGCCCTGGGTTCTCGGGTCCTGGCCGGCGATTACCTGGCCACGCTGTTCAAGGCCAACGTCAACGCGCTGGTAGAACTGGCACAACGACAATCGGTGTCCAACGCGCAGAATCGCTGGGACAGCTTCAAGCGTGCTGCCTGGTTGATGCTCAACGCAGCGTTGCCCTTTCTTGGCCGAACGGTCGGGACAGCCGCCTGGATCTGGCAAGTGCTCGATGACGTCCAACAAACCGTCGATGCCGCGGATACCGGCAACAGCGCACAACAGAAAACCGCCCTGACCGATCTGTTGCTGACCCTGGCCATGGTCCTCGCCCACCACGCCAGCACACGCAAACCGACGGCCCGCCGAATCGAAGAAAAGACGCCCGCAACCCGAGCAACCGAGGCCCAGGAAAAACCGGCAACCGCCCGCATGAGCCTTGTTCAACAGCCTGATGTCATCGGCGAACATCCTGCACAACACCGCACATCCGTAGCCACCGACGCCGCCCTGAACCTGAGCAAAGCCCTGGATCGCTTCGCAATCACCCGGCCCGATCACCTCACCGGACCTGTCGCTGAAAACACGGTTCATCGCGGGCTCTACCGTCACGGGAACCAGCACTACGTACCTGTGGGTGAACGCTGGTTCAAAGTGGCCGTCAAGGACACGGGCGACGTCGAGATTATCGACACTCGACAGTCCCCTGTGCGCAGCGGTCCCGGGTTGATCCGCAATGCCCGCGGCGAGTGGTTCATCGATACCCGCTTGCGCCTGCGGGGTGGCGGTTTATCGAGTCGGCGCCAGGCGCTGAAACAGAAAAACCGAGCGCGCGTCACCGAACTCAAAAAGCAACTCGCCGAATTTGATAACGAGCGGGAACGGGCGAGCACCGAGCTCAAGGACGCTCACAACGCCATGAAGCCGCTCAGCGGTGATGCACGCCTGGCAGCGCAAACGCAGTTTCTTGAGACGCTCGAGCGTCGGACCCAGGAGTACACCACACCCATCGAACAGCTGAAATCGCTGAACCTGCTCGACACGGTGCCCAACTACCGAGCGGCCATGGTCGAAATGCTCGGCACCCAGCTGTTCTTCAACCAGACATGGCTCGATCAGCGCAGTCCCGTCTTCGCCCAGACCCTGTCGAAAACCCTGGCACTGCTTGAGGCCGAAGAAACGACAGCGGGGGCTGCCGAGCGCGCAACCTACCGGAAAATGATCGACCTGAGCGAGGAGATGATCGGCAAAATCGAGTTTGCTCACGCGCGTTTCCAGGAGTTGAGTCGACTGGGGCGAAACGCTGCGCAGGTCATCAGCACCTATCAGGCAAAATTGCCCAGGTTCAGCCTTAACGATCTCAAGGCGCTTCAGGTCTCACTGGCCCGCGAGGTCTGCCTCAAAGCACCCACCAACGCTGCGCTGATCGACGCTCAACACTCATTCGAACGCCTGCTCGACACCACCAATCTGGTGATCCAGACCTCGCAGGAGTTGATGCTGGAGGAAACGGCCTGGGTGGCGGGCGAGCGCACGGAGGGCCTCAGCGGGATGCTGGAGCAGTTCGCCGCCGTCGACCAGGCACTCGAAGACTTCGCCCTCGACCACAAGGACGCGGTGCTGGAGCAACCCTTCAAACACCTGCGGATGCGGGTCAGCGAGTTCCAGCAGGCCACCGAGGGTTACCTGGCGCAGTTGCTCCGTGAGCAACTGCCACTGGAGCCCCGGCCCGGCCCTTCAAGACCGGCGCCCGTGTCGCGCAAACGGGTGATCAAGACCCGCTTTCGCGGCACGGTCGTGGGCGAACTCCGCCCCTCGGCACCGGGACAACCGATATTGCTGGATGTGAAAGCGCCCATGACCGGCGACGTGATTGCCACCTTTCACGAAAAAACACCCGGGGTCTGGGTTGAGCGAGTACAGCCCAGGCGTCGTCGCCCGACCGTACAACTACCCGATCTCCCGGCGCAGATCGCCCAAGGCCGGACACTGCTTGATGGCGTGGAAAGCTTCATTCGGCAAACCGAAGCGAGCGCGAAAAAACCGGGACGCATCCCCGTAGAAATCGAGGAACTGTTCCAACGCAAAGCCGACCTGCTCGACGAGGCTGCCAGGAATCTGGAGCAGGCCCGGATCAACGCCAACAGCACCGGCAAGCCGGCGTCCGAAATCGCGGAACTCAACGCGGCACGCGATCGACTGAACGCCGAGGGTTACCGGATACGGGTCGAGATGATCAAACAGCAACCCCCCACAGCCGCCCGTATCGAATGGCTACTCGCCAAGAATGAAATCGACATTGTGTCGGGGGGGCAACGACGCCGGCTCAAAGGCCCGCGTCGGGATTACTTGCAGGAGTATGAGATTCGCGAGCGCCGCGGCGGGCAAACCCTGTGGTACGCGCACTTCCACTACCCCAGCCAGGACGCGCCGCTCAATGCGTTCACCGCCGCCCACCTGAAACTGCGCGATCAGCGATTTCTGGCCGGTGCATTGGACGTGCGCACGGCCAGCAGCGCCCAGATGATCGCCATCTATCGCAGCGAGATCAGCCCCCACCTGGCGCACTCACTGTTCTTTTCGTAAATCCCGGACGTCAAAAAGGAAAATGACGATGACTGAACCTACTGAAAACACCGATACCCACGCCCTCCTGGAAAAAAGCCAGGTCGTGCATCAGACCAGCCGGGGTCCCACCGTCGAAGAGGTGGCCGCTCAACTGCTGCGCCAGGCGCTGGAGGCGCTGTATCCCGAACGGGATATCGACCCCGACCAAACGCTGATCGGCACGCCTCAGTGGCAGCCCATCGACGGTACGCTCGTGGCCATGCCGACCCGGTTCGAATCACTGACCCAGGCATTGGTCCGGCAATTTTTCAGCGCTACCACTGCCAACTATCTCGAAGGCGAGCACTTCCTGACATTGAACCCGCCCGCCTCGCCCGTGGTGCATCTGGACATCAGTGTCGAGGCCGTTGCCGGCTTGCTCAATGACTACGCCCCACTGCTCTTCGTTGCCTTCGGCGAGCGCCAACTGGCCTATTGGAACGACACCGGGCGCCAGCTGCCGCACTGGCTGGAACTGTCCAATACCTTGCGCAAAACCCTCGACGTGCAACACGCCAAAGGCTGGGATGAAGCGCAGTGCCAGTTGGCCCGGGCCGTCTCGCGCCATCCGGACAAAAAAAAGCGTCAGGCCCACGATGCAACGCTTTCGACTATCCAGGTGAGCCTGATCGACATTGACTCGGTCGACGCCCAAGGCAACACCCAACATTTGAGACTGGTGGGTGCCTGCGTGATCACAGGGCGCTATCAACAGCGCGATCTGGTGATGATGTACACCGTTGAATACGGTTATGAAACGTTCGACTCCCTGGAGCAGCTGGGGGCTTCGTTACCGGATCGCATCGAGACACAAACCCCTGTGCGAAACCTGAAATGGCGGTTGTTCGAGCCCGAGGGAAATTTTTTCGATCATATGGCCTGGGCGTTGATCACCAACCAGCTCGATGCCATTGGCACCATCACCCAGGCAAGCCTCGCGAGCGAGGCGGACGAGCACATCGATTCAAACCCTCTGGTGGAACAGGCCAGCGTTGAGGAGAAAAAGGCGCTCATTGACCTTGATGACTCAATACCCGATTGGCTGTTCGGTGCTTCGGTTGCCGACCTGAATCAGTACAGTCAATCCGTCAACGCGCTGGGCAAACTGTACAAACAGAATGAAAAGAGGCTGTTCCGGATTCTGCCCCTGACGACCTATGCCCAGGACCGCCTGCGTGACGCAATCATTGCCGATCAACCCGGCGCCGCCGGACTGCCGCTGGACAGCCTCGAGATCACCGTCACCAACAGTTTCGAGTCCGGTGGCTTGACGCTGCCCAACCCGTTCGACGTCCACACTGAAACACTGGGCGAGTACGCCGTGCACAACAGCGCACCGTACCAGGCAACCCTCAGGTTCAAGCCGACGCAGCCGCTGCCTGATTGGCTGAACGTCGCCTACCTGACGAAAATGGCGAGCGCGGTGGACGTCGGCGAGGCGTACCCCCGATTGATCAAAGACAAACTGATCGATGATCCGCTGCAAGCGCCCTTGCAGCAGCATTTTTACATCAACCAACTGCGAGCCCTGCTGCCGCTGATTGCGCTGGAGTGCAAGATCCGTCGCATCGCTGGCATCGATGAATTGGGTTGCCTTTACGTGCGCGAATGGCTCAATCCGACCCCCGGTCACCCGCAGCCGGTGCTCACCCGTCCACTGACGTTTGTCCAGTCCGGGCAAACCAATGGCGACACCGTCGCCAATATGTTCATCATCGCCCCGCGCGAGCCGGCAGCCGGGCCTTGCCTGCTCTACCGCCCGTTGTTCGACCCACCATTGCTGCAGTTCCCTTCAGCGCAAAACCTGCTGTATGCCCTGCATCAACCGGGAGCGCTGAGGGATTCAGTGCTGGCGTGGCTGCCTGACTCAGACATCGCGTTCAAGTTCGCCCAATACACATTCCCCGTCGGCCTGCCCAGCCCATGGTTGGCGGCGCAGCTGCTCGCCGAGCCCTGGACAAGCGTGGACTGGACCGGGCCGGTGGAACTCGCGTCGCAGGCGTTGGACGGTGACATCTTCCCGGTCCTGTTCAAGACCCATGCCCTGGCCATGGCCGAACTCTCCGACCGCCAGTCGCTCTCCAATGCCCAACGACGCTGGGCCTTGCTGTGTGACAGCGGCTGGGCATTGTTCAATGTGGCCGCGAATTTTCTCAGTGGCCCGGCGGGGGCGGCGGTCTGGGTCTGGCAAAGCATCAGTGAAATCGAGCAAGTACTGGACGCCCATCAGCGCGGTGATGCCCAGGCTCAATGGAGCGCAGTCGCCGATATGCTGCTGAACCTGAGCATGATCCTGGCCCATCACGCCGCCACGCGGCGCAAAACAGGCCCGCGCACAGCATCAGCGCCGTTACGTGTGCATGACCGGTTGCCCAAGACCACCACCCCCGCGGCCACCAAACCCGCGGCACCCGTGGTGACACTGATTCCCACCCCCATGACCGGTGAGCTTGCCTCCAGCCATTACTCCTCACTGGCCGCCAGCGGCTCAGTGCCTCATCGCTCGCCCTCGGCCCTGGTGGCTTTTCTGAGCACCTTGAGCGTGCCGGCCCCCGATATCACCAGCCCCGTCACGCAGACCCTGTTGCACGACACCGCCGAGCTGTATCGCCTGGGTGCAAAAACCTATGCACAGGTCGGCGAACGCTGGTACTGCGTGATAGAACATGAAGATGGGCAGATCCAAATCGTTGATCCACACACCCCTTCGAAAACCGGTCCCCTGCTGAGCCCTACCCAACAAGGTCGATGGTTCGTCGACACCCGTTTGCGCTTGCGCGCCGGTGCGGGAGGTACCAGCCTGCGAAGCCAGCTCAAGGCCCAGCGCAAAGCCAAGGAGCAGCAGAAGAAACAACTGGGAGTGGAGCTGGAGAACTTCAAACGCCAGGAAGCCCCCAACAATGCCGCGTTGAAAAAGGCCCAGACAGAGCTCGAAGGCTCCACCGGGCAAGCGCGCGAACAGGCGACGGAGCGCTACCTCATCCAGGTGGAAAAACTGATTGGTGACTACGATCAAGCCCTGAAAAACCTGGAGCAATGGCGCATCCACGGCGCAAGTGAGGGCTACCTCAACGATTTACAGCGCATGACCATCGAGCTGCAAAAAAACCTCGCCCTCTGGTTCGCGCTCAAGCGCAACGCCTACGCAACGCTCACCCACCGGCTGGCCCAAGACGCGGCTATCGACACGAGCGCGTTGTTTGAAGCACACGTTCAAGGCGTCAGGGAGGCGCTGGCATTGAGTCAGGAGATCGTCGCCCGCCTGCACATTTCCCAAACGTCGCTGCAAAGAATTGAAGCGGTTGGCCGTGCCGGCATGACCACCGCACAAAGTTTGCGAAAGCTGCTGCCTGTGTTCACCCAATGGGACTTGAAGTCCAATGAGATCGGCATGTCGCATGAGGTGTGCATGCGTGGTACTGCCACCGAGAACGCTGAGCCGGCCCGTGAAGCGGTGGGTGCATTGATTATCGAGGCCGCGACCGCCACCCACCGGCATACCGCCTTGATCAGAACGCCGGATGACGGTGAGACAAGCGTCCATCGCATCGACACCCTAAGCCGACTGATCGATGTCTACGTCGATACCGATCAACGCCTCAAAGACCTTCCTCAAGAGTACCCCGACAAGGTCGAGCCGACTGAGCTTGAACGGGTCAGCACCTTGATCGGCGAGTTCAGGCAACTGGCTCAGGACCAACTGGCGGCGCTGTTGCCCGAGAGTGGGACGAGCGCCGTACCGGTGGCGTCGAAACCCGCTGTGGCGGGCCCCTCCCGGCCTGCTGGCAAAGTCACCAAGAGCCGCCCCCGCGACCCCGCGCCCGCCAAACCCTCGACACCCAGCCAGCCACTGCTCGAGGAAATACTCCCCACCCGCAAAAGTCCTTCTGCGGTGTCGGAACTGGACGATATCGATGTCATTAACCATGCCCTGACCCTGAATGAAGACGTCCAGGGCTTTATTGATCGGACCCGAAAAGACGCCGCCAAACCCAACCGTATCCCGGCAGACATGCAGGACTTGTTCGACCTCCAGGCCCAACGACTGGAACACATGGCAGTCAAGGTCGATCACGTACTGGAGCGCATGCGCGCCTCGGGCGGAGTGCGACTGCCCGTGGGCAACCTGAGTTCGGAGCTCAAGGGGGCCGCCGTCCGGTTACGCGCCCAAGGCATCGATACCCGCACCCGCCTGCTCAAGGAGCGCCCGCCACGGCAGGCCTATGTGCAGTGGCTGCTGGACAACAACCAGGTCAGGATCGTCAGGAACCCACAAGGCCGCATCAAGACCAAAAAACGCCAGGACTACTTTCAGGAGTACCAGGTGCTCGACATGACAGACAAGGATCAACCGTTGTGGCTTGCGCACTTTCACTACAAATCGCCCGAGGCCCCGTTGGAGGACTACACCGCGGCACACTTGAAGATCGCCGACGAGCATTTGCAGCAATTCACTGCCGAGCGGCGCAAGGCCCTGACGACCCTGATGCCAATCGACTACGTGTTGCGGCGCATCAGTGACCCATCGCTGTTCTTCGGGCTGGAAACCCAAGCCTGATACACGGCTGCGGGCGGGCTGGGAGTCCGCCCGCTTCAGCGATCACGCCACACCGCTCGCAATCGCCCCAGCGCCGCCTCGATCGCCTTTTCGGGCACGGCGGCAAAGCCCAGCACCAGCCCGGCACGTTGCTCCGGCGCCGTGGTGGATTCCGGCAGCCAATAACTGCTCAAGCCATTGATCTCGACGTCGACGCTGCACGCGGACTCGATCAGTTCGCGCTCACGCGCCACGCTGTCGACGGGTACCGTCATGTGCAGCCCTGCGGCAACCGTGGGTAAAGGGCCGATACCCGGGATATCCAACGGCCAGCCACTGAGCAGCGTATTGCGCCGACTCAACGCCGCGCGGCGCATGCGGCGGATGTGCCGCTGGAAGTGCCCGGCGGCCATGAACTCAGCCATGACCGCCTGGGTACTGACTTCGGAATGACGAACATCCACGGCGCGCCGCTGGGAAAACGCGTCCACCAGCCCCCTCGGCAGCACCAGGTATCCCAGGCGCAGGGCCGGGAACGCGACTTTGCCAAAAGTCCCGACGTACAACACCCGCCCCTGGCGATCCAATGCTGCCAACGGCGCCAGCGGCGCACCGCTGTAACGGTATTCGCCGTCGTAATCGTCTTCGACGATCCAGCCTTGCGTGCGCTCGGCCCAGGCCAGCAGCTCAAGACGACGAGCAAGGCTCATCACCACGCCTGTGGGGTACTGGTGGGATGGCGTGACGTAGGCCAGGCGGCAGTCAGTGAGTTTCGCCAGTTCGCCGCAATCAATGCCCTCGCTGTCCACCGCCACCCCGTGCAATCGCGCGCCCGCTACGGCAAAGGCGTGACCCGCCGCGCGGTAGCCCGGATTCTCAATCCCAACCCCGTCACCCGGCTCCACCAGCAACTGTGCACAAAGGCTAATCGCCTGCTGCGCACCGCTGGTGATCACAATTTGTTCAGCCGAGCATTGCATGCCCCGTGCACTGCGCAGATACGCCGCAATCAGGCCACGCAATCGGCCGTCGCCGGCCGGGTCGCCGTAACACAGCTGCTGCAAGTCCGGTTTGCGCCAGAAAGCCGCATTCAGCTTGGCCCAGACCTCGAAGGGAAACAGATCGAACGCCGGGACACCGACCCGAAATGCCCGTGGCGGGCCACTCGGAGGACTCGGCAAATGGTGCTTTTCCACACGCTCCAGCGCACCGCTGTGGATAACTTTACTGGATGGAACCACAGGTAAATCCAGCCAATCTGTGGATAAGGCTGTGGGTAAGCCTGTTGAAAACCCTGTGGATACTTTTGTGGATAATTTTTTCACGGGCAATGCGCTGTGCGGCAATTGCGCGACATAGGTTCCATCGCCGACCCGCCCCTCGATAAAACCTTCGGCGTAGAGCTGGTCGTAGGCACGCACCACGCTATTGCGGGAAATCGCCAATGCCGCCGCCAGATCGCGACTGGCCGGCAACCGTGTGCCGCTGGCGAGCCGACCGTCCAGCACGCGCACGCGCAGTGCCTGATAAAGCTGGCGACTCAAGCCCTGGCGGCGATCGAGTTCGATCCCCGCAGGATTGAACGACAAGGACAGCGGTTCGCGGGTCATGGCAATGGACCTATGAAATTGGTCATTAATGGCTCTTACAACAGACCAATAGCCTGCCTAGGATGCAGGCATTCGCCAAGGAAAATTCCATGTACACGCCCAAAGCCTTTGCCATCGACGACTTACAGGAACTGCAGCAGCAGATACTCGGCACCCGACTCGCCTTGCTGGTCACCCATGGCCAACAAGGGCTGCTCGCCAGTCATCTGCCGCTGCTGCTGAACACCGATGAAGGTGAGCATGGCACCCTCTACGGCCACTTCGCCAAGGCCAACGCGCAGTGGAAGGCATTGCACGATGGCGCCGAAGCGCTGGTGATTTTTGCCGGTGCCGATGCGTACGTGAGCCCGGGGTTTTATCCAAGCAAGGCCGAGCACGGCAAAGTTGTACCGACCTGGAACTACGTCGCGGTACACGCCTATGGCACCGCCGAAGTGTTCACGGATGCCGATCGCCTGCTCAGCCTGGTCAGTGCCTTGACCGATCGTCATGAAGCCAGTCGTGCCCAGCCATGGAAAGTCGCCGACGCGCCCACCGATTACATCGATGGCATGCTCAAGGCCATCGTCGGCTTCGCCCTGCCCATCCAGCGCCTGGAAGGCAAACGCAAGCTCAGCCAGAACCGTAGCACCCCAGATATCGCCGGCGTACGTGAAGGGCTGGCTGCCAGCCCAGACCCGCACGACCAGGCGCTCGCCCACTTGATGCCAAAGGAATGAACATGAGTCAGATTAAAATTCGCCGCGTCAGCGCCGACGACCACGCGGCCTGGCTGCCGTTGTGGCAGGCCTACCTGAGCTTCTACAACACCGAGCTGCCGGACGCCGTCAGCCACAGCAGCTGGCAGCGCTTGCTGGACCCCAGCGAGCCGACCCATGCAGCGCTGGCCTGGGCTGACGGCAAGGCGGTAGGCATGGTGAATTTCATCTACCACCGCTCGAACTGGAGCATCGAAAACTCCTGCTACCTGCAGGACCTGTTTGTGGCACCGCAAACCCGCGGCACCGGAGTTGGCCGTCAACTGATCGAGTTCGTTTACAGTACCGCCAAGGCCGACGGCTGCGGCAAGGTCCACTGGCTGACCCACGAAACCAATGCCACTGCGATCCAACTCTACGAGCGCATCGCCGAACGCCCCGGTTTCATCCAGTTTCGCAAAGCCCTTTAAGGTTCAAGGAGAACAACATGTCGACTTCACTCGCAGACTGGCAAGGCGTGCCACCGCCCTCGGCGCAACGGCTCGAAGGGCGTTTCATCCGCCTGGAGAAACTTGACCCGGCGCGCCATGGCGAGGGTCTGTTCAAGGCCCTGCAAGGCCCCGACGCCGACCCGAAACTCTGGGACTACCTGCCTTACGGCCCGTTCCCGGAGCGCAGCGTCTTCGATGCCTGGCTGAACAACCACGCTGCCCACAGCGACCCGTATTTCTTTACCGTCATCGACCGCGCCAGCGGCGAGGTGCAGGGCATCCTCAGCCTGATGTCGATTGTCCCGGCCCATGGCCGCGTCGAAATCGGCCACGTCGCCTTTGGCGCGCCGATGCAGCGCTCACCGAAAAGCACCGAAGCCGTGTACTTGCTGGCCAAGGAGTCATTTGCCCTGGGCTACCGCCGCCTGGAGTGGAAGTGCAACAACGCCAACGCCCGCTCCAAGTACGCCGCCGAACGCCTGGGCTTCAGCTTTGAAGGGGTGTTTCGCCAGCACATGGTGGTCAAGGGCCAGAACCGCGACACCGCGTGGTATTCGATCCTGGATTCGGAATGGCCGACGATTGGCGCAGGGTTCGAGAAGTGGCTGGCAGATGACAACCAGACAGACTCGGGGCAGGTGAAGACGCTGGTGGAGTGTCGCGCCTAAGTGCTTTGACCGCAAAAGATCGCAGCCTGCGATCTTTTGCCCTGGTGGCTTAAGCCAGTTTCTGCGCCAACACGGCGATGTGCTCCGGACCGATACCGCAGCAGCCGCCCAGATGACTGGCGCCACGTTGCTGCCAGTCGGCCGCCCAGTGCAGATAACCCGGCGGATCCAGGTCATCGCGCAACGGGTCCAGGCCGTCGTTGGCCGTGGCCTCCTTGGGTTGCGGCGGGAACGCGTTGGCGTATGCACCGAGGTGAATGTCCACAGCCAAGCGGGCGAAGGTTTGCCGCGCGGCATCGATTGCTGCCCCGATCACTTCCGGCTGGCTGCAGTTGAACAGCAGGGTCTGGACCCCCAACTCGGCCGCCACCGCGGCAGCCTCGGCAACGGGCTCGCCGGAACGCAAGCGCGGCACGTCATCGGTGTCTTCATCCTTGAGGGTAAAGGACAGCCAGAACGGCTTGCCGTCTTTGGGCAACCCGGCGTGAATCGCCCGAGCTTCGGCGATCGAGCTCTGGGTTTCAGCCAGCCACAGGTCGACATGGGGCGCCAGGCCCTTGACCAGCGGCGTCAGCAATTCGCTGACGCGCGCTGCTTCGAACAGGTCCGGACGATAGGAACCGAACAGCGGAGGCAATGAGCCTGCGACACGCACCGGCTTACCCGACGCGTCCACTGCCCGCCGCGCCAACTCACCGGCCAACGCGGCAAGCGCCTCACCTTCAGCCGCAAAACGCGATTCGCCGATATGAAACGGCACCACTGCGTAACTGTTGCTGGTGATCACATTGGCACCGCTTTCGATATAAGCCGCATGCACCGCCTCAACCGCTTGCGGCGCTTCACTCAGCGCCAGCGCCGACCACTCGGGCTGTCTGAATGGCGCTCCTCGGCGTTGCAACTCACGGCCCATGCCGCCATCCAGAATCACTGTCCTTGCTACGCCCATATGCTTTTCACTCATATGCTTATGAAAATAACTCACTACCAGAGTCAAACTTATAACTATTTAATACGCACCATTCAGTTAATCACAACCTCTTTTTTACTCAGGGATCGACCGTGAAATTTCAACCGCTGCTGGCCCTGGGCCTGACGATCCTCGCTGCCTCCACCCAGGCTTTTGCCGGCACAACCCTGGACCGGGTCGAGCAGAAAAAGGAGTTGGTGGGGGTGCTGATGGAGAGTTACCCGCCCTTCTCGTTCCTCAACGATCAGAACCAGATCGACGGTTTCGACGTGGACGTGGCCAAGGCCGTGGCCGCCAAACTGGGGGTCAAGCTGCGCCTGGAAACCCCGTCCTGGGACGTGATCGCGGCCGGTCGCTGGAGCGGTCGCTACGACATCTGCATCTGCTCCATGACCCCGAGCAAGGCCCGCGCCGAAGTGTTCGACTTCCCGGTGCAGTACTACGCCTCGCCAGCCGTGATCGTGGTCAACGCCAAGGATGAGCGCATTCACGGGGCCAAGGACCTGAGCGACAAGAAGGTCGGCCTCACCAGCGCCTCCAGCTATGAAAGCTACCTGAACAAGAACCTGGTGATCGAAGGCGCCGAAGACACCCAGTTGCACTACCCGTTCGAGAACGTGCAGATCGCCCCCTATGACACCGACAACGTGGCGTTCCAGGACCTCGGCCTGGGGGCCGGTGTGCGCCTGGATGCGATCCTCACCAACCTGGTCACCGCCCAGCCGCGCCTGACCCAGGACGCACGCTTCAAGCTCGCCGGTGAGCCGCTGTACTCGGAGCCCAACTCGGTGGCCATCGAGAAAGGCGATGCCCAGTGGGACGCCAAGGTGCGTGAGGTGTTCGCCCAACTGAAACAGGACGGCACCTTGAGCCAGCTGTCGCAGAAATGGATCGGCGCCGACATCAGCCAATGACTTCTTTCCCTCCTCCTCAGCCACCGCAACCGGTGGCTGAGTCGTTGCTCAAGCGCCTCTGCGGTTTTCGCACTCGCCTGTACCTGACCTGGGCGGCGATGTTCGGGTTGTTCGCCAGCTTCTTCCTGAGTTTCGACCTGAAGTTCTCGATCATCCTCGACAAGCTGCCGAACCTGGTAGGCCTGCACCTGGCTCCCAATGGTTTCCTGCAGGGGGCGGCGCTGACCCTGTTCCTGTGCCTGTGCTCGATTGTTGCCTCATCGTTGCTGGGCTTCGTCACCGCGCTCGGGCGCCTGTCGAACAGTGCCGTGGCCTTTGGCATCGCCAGCTTTTACGCGTCGTTCTTTCGCGGCACGCCGCTGCTGATCCAGATCCTGCTGATCTACCTGGGTTTGCCGCAACTGGGTATTGTCCCGGGCGCCATCGCTGCCGGCATCATTGCCCTGTCGCTGAACTACGGCGCCTACCTGAGCGAGATCTTCCGCGCCGGCATCCTGGGCGTCCCCTACGGCCAACGCGAAGCCTCGCTGGCACTGGGCATGCGTGAGAGTGTGATCTTCTGGCGCGTGACCCTGCCACAGGCCATGCGCACCATCATCCCGCCCACCACCAACCAGTTCATCTCGATGCTCAAGGACTCGTCGCTGATTTCGGTGATGGGGGTCTGGGAAGTGATGTTCCTGGCGCAGTCCTACGGCCGCTCCAGCTACCGCTACATCGAGATGCTCAGCACCGCAGCGATCATCTACTGGCTGATGTCGATCGGCCTGGAACTGATTCAGGCACGCATGGAAAAGCACTACGGCAAGGCCTACGCCAAGCGCGGTTAAGACCGTCTTGTTTGGCGCTTTCAGCCTGCCCACCAGGCTGTCCCACCTTTCCCGTTGGCCGCAGAGCAGGCAAAAAAAAGGTTCTTCACGGAATCCCGGGAAACACAGAAACAAGAACGCCGATTTGATTGATGATGTTCGTGCGAGCAAACACATCTAACAAACCGGCGTTCTTATGCGTGATATTAATACTTTCCTTCCTTTTTGGGAGGGCTTTTCTGTCGTCACGATCAAGCCTGATGGTGACGCCCTCCAGATCGATCTGACACCCCACGCCACCCGATTCCCTTCCTGTGGCGGGTGCCAAAAACCCTGTTCAACCACGCATGAGTATTGCGAGCGAGTCATTCGTGATTTGCCCATTCTCGGTCGTGCGGTGCGCCTGAGCGTTTTGCTCCGACGCGTTGGTTGCCGCGACTGTGGTAAACGCATGGAGGCCGTCAGTTGGCTGGATCGCTATGCCCGCATGACGCGGCGTCTGGCAGAGGCGGTCATTCAAGCCTGTGAGCGCCTTCCCACGCTGCACGTGGCGCAGATGTTTGGGCTGCATTGGGACACCGTTCGGTTGCTGGAGCGTCGTGCCTTGCAAGCGGCATTGAGCGATCTGCCGAAGGCGCAACCACGGCGTCTGGTGATGGACGAGTTCGCCCTGTTCAAGGGCCATCGTTACGCCAGTGTGGTGCTGGATGCGGATACACGACGAGTGCTGTGGATCGGCGAAGGCCGCAGCCGGGCGGCGGTCAGGCCGTTTTTCGAAGAGCTGGGGCCAGAGGGATGCGCCCGAATCGAAGCGGTGGCAATGGACATGAACACCGCTTTTGACCTGGAGGTTCGTCAGCACTGTCCCAACGCGCGAGTGGTCTACGACCTCTTCCATGTGGTGGCCAAGTATGGCCGAGAGGTGATTGATCGGGTTCGTGTCGACGAAGCCAATCGACTGCGTCATGACAAGCCGGCCCGACAGGTCATCAAGCAGGCGCGTTGGCTGCTCCTGCGCAACCCGCAGAACCTGAAAACACCGGAGCAACAGGTCCGCTTGGAGGATCTGCTGGCGGCCAACCACGCGTTGATGAAGGTCTATTTGATGAAGACTGAACTCAAAACGCTTTGGACGCCGAGCACCGCTTGGGGTTGGCGATCGGCCTGGAAGCAATGGCTGCGCCATGCGCATGAAAGCGAAATACCGGCACTGATCCAGTTCGCCAAACGGCTAAAGACTCACTGGCGGGGCATCGTCAGCCGGGTTCGCTGGCCGATGCACACCGGTCAGTTGGAAGGAATAAATAATCGAATAAAGGTCATCAAGCGAATGGCGTACGGTTACCGGGATAGCGAGTTCTTTTTCATGAAGATCAAGAGCGTCTTTCCCGGTAATCCGTGAAGAACCAAAAAAAAGGGGAGCATGTGCTCCCCCGAGGTAAAACGTTGCAGATGAAGGCGTGAAATCAGCCTTCGATCTCGATCAGGATTTCGCCCGGGTTGACCCGGTCGCCCTTGGCCACGTGAATGGCGGTGACCTTGCCGGCGATGGCCGATTGCACTTCGGTTTCCATCTTCATCGCTTCGGTGATCAATACGGCCTGGCCGGCTTTCACGGTGTCGCCTTCCTTGACCAGCACATCGACGATGTTGCCCGGCATGGTGGTGCTGACGTGGCCTGGGGCCGTGGCTTGCTTGCGCTTGCTGCTGCCACCGCCGACAAATTCGTTGAGCGGTTCGAACACCACTTCTTCCGGCATGCCGTCGATGGACAGGTAGAAGTGACGCTTGCCTTCGGCCTTGACGCCCACCCCGGTGATGTCGACGCGGTAGGTTTCGCCGTGCACGTCGATGACGAACTCGGTCGGCACGCCTTCGCCGCCCGCCGAGGTCACGCCGCCCGCTTCAGGAATCGGCAGCAGCACTTCCGGTGCCAGGGTGCCGGCTTCACGCTCTTCGAGGAACTTGCGCCCGATGTCCGGGAACATGGCGTAGGTCAGCACGTCTTCTTCGGACTTGGCCAGTGCGCCGATTTCGCCGCGCAGCTTGGTCATTTCCGGCTTCAGCAGGTCGGCCGGACGAACGTCGATCACGTCCTCGCTGCCGATTGCCTGGCGACGCAGCTGCTCGTCAACGGCACCCGGCGCCTTGCCGTAACCGCCTTGCAGGTACAGTTTCACCTCGTTGGTGATGGTCTTGTAACGCTCGCCGGCCAGCACGTTGAAGAACGCCTGGGTGCCGACGATCTGCGAAGTCGGGGTCACCAGCGGTGGGTAGCCGAGGTCATGGCGCACCCGCGGGATTTCCGCCAGCACTTCGCTCATGCGGTTCAGGGCGCCCTGCTCTTTCAACTGGTTGGCCAGGTTGGAAATCATCCCGCCCGGTACCTGGTTGACTTGCACGCGGGTATCGACCGCGGTGAACTCGCTTTCGAACTGGTGGTATTTCTTGCGCACGGCGTAGAAGTACAGGCCGATCTCTTGCAGCAGCTCCAGGTTCAGGCCGGTGTCGAACTCGCTGCCTTTAAGGGCGGCAACCATCGACTCGGTACCTGGGTGGCTGGTGCCCCAGGCGAAGCTGGAGATGGCGGTATCAATGTGCTCGGCACCGTTTTCAATGGCCTTGAGTTGGCACATCGCGGCCAGGCCAGCGGTGTCGTGGCTGTGGATGAACACAGGCAGCGACTGTTCGGCCTTGAGTGCCTTGACCAGTTCGCCCGTGGCGTACGGGGTCAGCAGGCCGGCCATGTCCTTGATTGCCACCGAGTCGCAACCCATGGCTTCCATCTGTTTGGCCTGGGCCACGAACGCTTCGATGGTGTGCACCGGGCTGGTGGTGTAGGCGATGGTGCCCTGGGCGTGCTTGCCGGCGGCTTTCACCGCTTCGATGGCCACGCGCAGGTTACGCACGTCGTTCATTGCATCGAAGATGCGGAACACGTCGATGCCGTTGACGGCGGCCTTGGCGACGAAGGCTTTGACCACGTCGTCGCTGTAATGGCGGTAGCCCAGCAGGTTCTGGCCGCGCAGGAGCATCTGCAGGCGGGTGTTGGGCAAGGCGGCGCGCAGTTTACGCAGGCGCTCCCACGGGTCTTCCTTGAGGAAGCGTACGCAGGCGTCGAATGTCGCGCCGCCCCAGCATTCCAGCGACCAGTAGCCGACTTTGTCGAGCTTGTCGCAGATCGGCAGCATGTCTTCGGTGCGCATGCGGGTAGCAAGCAGCGACTGGTGGGCGTCGCGCAGGATGGTGTCGGTAACGTGGATCTTGGACATTGTTGTATTCCTCACAGGCCTGCGTGGGCGGCGATGGCGGCGGCGATGGCCAGGGCCAGCTCTTCGGGTTTGCGCTTGATCGAGTAGTTGGTCAGTTCCGGGTGGCTTTCAACGAAGCTGGTATTGAACTGGCCGCTACGGAATTCCGGGTTGCGCAGGATTTCCTGATAGTACGCGGCAGTGGTCTTGACCCCCTGCAGGCGCATGTCGTCGAGGGCGCGCAAGCCACGGTCCATGGCCTCTTCCCAGGTCAATGCCCAGACCACCAGTTTCAGGCACATCGAATCGTAGAACGGTGGAATGGTGTAGCCGGTATAGATCGCCGTGTCGGTACGCACGCCGGGACCGCCGGGGGCGTAGTAGCGGGTGATCTTGCCGAAGCTGGGCAGGAAGTTGTTCTTCGGGTCTTCGGCGTTGATACGGAACTGCAACGCGAAACCACGGTGATGAATGTCTTCCTGCTTCACCGACAATGGCAGGCCGGAGGCAATGCGGATCTGCTCACGGACAATGTCGATGCCGGTGATTTCCTCGGTGATGGTGTGTTCCACCTGCACCCGGGTGTTCATCTCCATGAAGTACACCTCGCCCTCGGCGAGCAGGAACTCCACGGTGCCGGCGTTTTCGTAGCCCACGGCCTTGGCTGCGCGCACCGACAGGTCGCCGATGTAGGCGCGCTGTTCCGGGGTCAGTTGTGGGCTGGGGGCGATTTCGATCAGCTTCTGGTTACGGCGCTGGATCGAGCAGTCGCGCTCGAACAGGTGCACCACGTTGCCAAAGCTGTCGCCGAGGATCTGCGCTTCGATGTGCTTGGGATTGACGATGCATTTTTCCAGGAACACTTCCGCCGAACCGAAGGCCTTGGTGGCCTCGGAAATGACGCGCGGGAAGTTCTGTTCCAGTTCTTCACGGCTGTTGCAGCGACGAATACCACGGCCGCCACCACCGGAAGTGGCCTTGAGCATCACCGGGTAGCCGATGCGATCGCCTTCGGTGAGCGCTTCTTCGATACCTGAGACGTTGCCTTCGGTGCCCGGGGTTACGGGCACACCGGCCTTGATCATGCTGCGGCGCGCTTCAGTCTTGTCGCCCATGCGGCGAATGACTTCTGCCGACGGGCCGATGAACTTGATCCCGCGCTCGGCGCAGATATCCGCCAGTTCAGCGTTTTCCGAGAGGAAGCCGTAGCCTGGGTGCAACGCGTCGCAACCGGTTTCCACGGCCAGGTTCACCAGCTTGCGCGGGTTCAGGTAACCGGCCAATGGCTCGGCACCGATGCTGTGGGCCTCATCGGCGCGTTTCACATGCAAGGCATGACGGTCGGCGTCGGAATAAATGGCAACCGAGCGAATGCCCATCTCGGCGCAGGCACGTACGATTCGTACGGCAATTTCACCACGGTTGGCGATCAGGATCTTTGTTATCACTTGGAGTTTCCCTTGAGCCGGTTGCTACCCACGACCCGCTAGACCGGGTCGGCGAGTGACTAAATGTTTCAAGCCAGTCGCAGAGCCACACTATCCCGCGCAAGGGATTAACAAAAATCAATAATTATTGGGTTAGCCATAAGCAAAGACTTATAGTTGAGCGACAGGCCCGCCACAAGAGCACCTACATAATGCGTAAGTCATTGATGCGTATGACATTACGTCAATTGCAGATCTTCAACGAAGTCTGCGATTTACGTTCCTACAGCCGCGCAGCTGAGGAAATGTCACTCACGCAACCGGCAGTTAGCCTACAAATTCGTCAGCTTGAAGAGCTGGTTGGGCAGCCTTTGTTCGATTATGTCGGCAAAAAGCTCTACATGACCGAAGCAGCTGAAGCGTTACAGCACGCCAGTCGGGATATTTTTGGCCGCCTGGAAAACCTCGATATGCAGCTGTCCGACATGCAGGGCTCGCTGCAAGGACAGCTGAAACTGGCGGTGGAATCCAGCGCCAAATACTTCGTCCCTCACCTGTTCGCTGCCTTCAAGCGCCAGCACCCGGAGGTCAACCTGCAACTGACAGTCGTCAACCGCGGGCAAGTGATCCGACGCCTGTCGGATAACCGCGACGACCTGGTGATCATGTCCATGGTGCCGCAGGACATGGGCCTGGAGTTCCTGCCCTTTCTCAACAACCCGATCGTCGCCGTGGCCCCGCCCGACCACCCGCTGTGCCACATGGGCCCCCTGCGCTTGCAGGACCTTGAGCCTTACACCTTGTTGTTGCGCGAGCCTGGCTCCGGGACACGCCTGGCCTGTGAAGAGTATTTCAAGGAGAAGCGCGTGCACTTCAACCAGACCCAGGAGGTCTCGTCGGCCGAGGCCCAGCGCGAATGTGTGGTGGCGGGTCTGGGCGTGGCGCTGTTGACGCGCCACGCCCTGAACCTGGAGTTGGCGACCGGCGGGCTCAAGGAGCTGCCGGTCGAAGAGCTGCCGTTGTATCGCAGCTGGTGCCTGGTGCAGGCCAAAGCCAAGCGCCTGTCACCGGTCGCGCATGCGTTCCTGGGTTTTATCCGCAGTGAACGGGTGCAGATCAGCGCGCTGGTTGAGCGCTTCGACGCGAAACTGCCGGGGTCGCTTGCCAGTAATTGAGTTCAAGGCTGTCGGAAAAATCGCCAATCTCGGCGAGAAGCTGCCGGCGCTCACAGCGATCTTCAATTGCGCGGCGGAATGCCATACGGCGTTGATCTTCCTGCTGACGACGGGTTTTGACAGCGCTGTTGCGTTCTTCGTAGGGCTGGGCCATTTCGAGTCTCCCAAGGCGAGTACGGGAGTTTCACGATAGGCCGCGGGGATGACGGTTTGGCGGCGCGCGGGTTACAAAGCGATGAACCTTGCCGAAAGCTGCGATCTTTTGCCCTTGCGGGACCTCAATCGTCCAGCGCTTTCACCGACTTGGGCGACAAGCGCAAGCTGCGCAGGCTGCGCTTGACGCTCTTGAGGTGATTGACCAGGCTCGGGCCACGCGCCATGGCCACGCCCATGGCCAGCACGTCGATCACCACCAGGTGGGCGATACGCGAGGTCAGTGGGGTGTAGATTTCGGTGTCCTCGTGCACATCGATCGCCAGGTTGACCGTCGACAGCTCCGCCAGCGGCGTCTGGCTCGGGCAGAGGGTGATCAGCGAAGCGCCGCTTTCACGCACCAGGTTGGCGGTGATCAGCAGGTCCTTGGAACGCCCCGACTGGGAAATACAGATCGCCACATCGCTGGGCTTGAGCGTCACCGCCGACATCGCCTGCATGTGCGGGTCGGAATAGGCTGCAGCCGTCAGCAGCAAGCGGAAGAATTTATGCTGGGCATCCGCCGCCACCGCGCCAGACGCACCAAAACCATAGAACTCGACACGCTGGGCCTGGGACATGAGCGTCACAGCCCGCTGCAGTTCGATCGGATCGAGCTTCTCGCGAACTTCCATCAGGGTGTGCAGGGTGGTGTCGAAAATTTTCAGGCTGTAGTCCGCAACCGAATCGTCTTCGTGGATTGCGAACTGGCCGAAGCTTGCACCGGCAGCCAGGCTTTGCGCCAGCTTCAACTTCAGGTCCTGGAAACCGGAGCAACCGATAGCGCGACAGAAGCGCACGATGGTCGGCTCGCTGATGCCCACGCTGTGGGCAAGATCGGCCATGGAACTGTGCATCACTGCCGCGGGGTCAAGCAGCACGTGGTCGGCAACCTTGAGTTCCGATTTGCGTAACAGGTGACGAGACTGGGCGATATGTTGCAACAGGTTCAAAGGGCAGGACTCATTGTTATGGGCAGGCGCCGGGGATGTAGCAAGCTTGTAGTTATACTACAAGAATCCGTTTTTTGCCTGCTCAATCCGTAACTCGATCTCCCTGTTTTGGCTGGGCAGACCTCATGTAGCAGCTTGGGGCGGTTCCGGCAGCGGATCCAGAATTCATTGGCCGGCTCGCAACAAGTCAGCTAAATCCTGCGCCTCCACCGGCCGACTGATCAGATACCCCTGCACCTCATCGCAGTGCTCAGCCTTGAGAAACGCCAGTTGCTCCGGCCGCTCCACCCCTTCGGCCACCACCTTGAGCGACAGGCCATGGGCCATGGCGATGATTGCCCGGGTGATTGCCGCATCGGCACCGCCCTCGCCCAGGCCGCGGATAAACGCCTGGTCGATCTTCACGTAGTCCACCGGAATGCGCTTGAGGTAGCTCAACGAAGAATAGCCGGTGCCAAAGTCGTCGATGGCCAGCTTTACCCCCAGGCCACGCAGTTGCTCGAAGGTGGCGATGATGTGCTCGACGCTATCGAGCAACTGACTTTCGGTCAGCTCCAGTTCCAGGTAGTGCGGCGCCAGGCCGGTTTCCTCGAGGACCTGGCGCACCAGGCTGACCAGCTTGCCCTGGCGCAGTTGGTGCACCGACAAATTCACCGAAACCCGGATCGGCTCGAGCCTCTGCCGCTGCCACTCGCACGCCTGCCAGCAGGCCTGGCGCAGCACGAACTCACCAATCGGGCCGATCAGCCCGGTTTCCTCAGCCAGGCCGATGAACTCAGCCGGCGGCACCCGCCCCATGGTTGGATGGTCCCAGCGCACCAGCGCTTCGGCCGCGTTCAGGCGACCGCTGGCCAGGCACTGCTTGGGCTGGTAATAGACTTTCAGCTGTCGCTCTTCGATGGCCTTGCGCAGCTGGTTTTCCAGGTGCAGGCGCTCAAGGGTGCTGGCCTGCAGGCTATCGGTGTAGAACTGGAAATTATTGCCGCCCAGGTGCTTGGCGTGCTGCATGGCCATGTTCGATTGGCTGACCAGCGCGGAAATTTCCCGCGCGTTGTCCGGCAACATGCTGATGCCCATCGAGGCACTGACCACCAGCTCATGCCCATCGATGCTCAGCGGCACCCGCAGTTTGGCCGCCAACCGGGTGGCGACCCGCGCCAGGCTCGACAGGCTGCCATAGGCATCGAACAGCACGGCGAATTCATCACCGGACAAACGGGCGATGGTGTCCGCTTCCGGCAGCGCATTGACCAGGCGCCGGGCCATTTTCTGCAACAACTGGTCGGCCACATCATGGCCCAGGCTGTCGTTCAACAGTTTGAAGCGATCCAGGTTGATGTGCAGCAGCGCCAGGCTGCGACCGCCCTGGCGCACCCGTTGATGGGCGTCCTGCAGACGCTCACGGAACAGCGCACGATTGGCCAGGCCGGTGAGTTCGTCGTAGTGGGTCAGGTAGCGCATGCGCTCTTCGGATTCACGTCGAGCGGAGAGATCGGCGAAGAAGCCCACTATATGGCTCACGATTCCCCGAGAATCGCGCACCACGTTCAGTTGCAGCCATTGCGGGTAGAGCTCGCCGTTCTTGCGCGCCTCCACCAGTTCGCCCTGCCAACTGCCGTTTTGCTCCAGCGCCTGATGAATCGCTGGGTAGTGGCGGCGGGCGTCACGGCTGCAAGGTAGCTCGATCACATTGCGCCCCAGCAGATCCTCGATCTGATAGCCCGTTACCCGGCTAAAAGCCTGATTGACCGCGATCAACGCGTAATTGGGGTCGAAAATCACGATGCCTTCGCTGGCGGCCTCAAACACCGTGGCCGCCAACTGACGCTGCTCCTCCAGACCTTTGCTGGCGCTGATATCGCGCCGCGTGCCCACCATGCGCAGCACCCGACCGTCAGGGCCACGCTCCACCGCCCGGCCGCGGTCTTCGATCCACACCCAGTGCCCGTCACCGTGACGCACGCGGTACTCGATCTGGTAATCCTCGCTGCGCCCCTTCAAATGCGCCACCAGCGCCCGCCGCAGTGGCGGCAAGTCCTTGGGGTGCAGGCGCGGCTTGAGGTGGCTGAGCATCTCGGTGATGAACTCGGGCTCGATGCCGAACAATTCCTTGAGCCGGGTGTGGTGCACTTCGTCGGTTTGCAGATTCCAGTCCCACAAGCCCAGTTCGCTGGCTTTCAACGCCAGCGCCAGGCGCGCTTCGCTTTTGCTCAGGGCCTGGTTGGCGGCGTCCAGTTCGAGGCTGCGTTGCGCCACCCGGCTCTGCAGGCCGACTTGCGCGGCACGCAACTCGGCTTCGGCCTGGCGGCGCTGGTCGATTTCCCGCGCCAGTTCCTGGTTGAGCTGGTCACTCCCGCTTTGCGCCTGCCGCAAATGCTCGATCAGGGCCTGATTCTGGAAGCGGCGCAGCATGCCTCGCCCGATCAGCCGGTTGACCTGCCATGCCACCACACTCAAGGAACCCAGCAAAATCAGGCCGAGCCAGCCCCAGCCTTGCTGCTGTTGATCGCCGTCCCAGAACAGATAGCCGATGGCCGGCAGCAGGCACGGCAACGTAAAGGACAGGAAGGCCGGCAGGCTGACGGCGTAGGCGACACTGGCACTCAGGGTGGCGGCCCCGATCAGGCCAAACACCCAGGCTTGCTGCAGAAAACTGTCGGTGGGTACCAGGGCGATACCGGCTGCGGCCAGGGTCAGGCCACTGAGGGCCGAGCCCAGCAGGAACCTGCGGCGCCAGATCGGCTGCGCCTGGCGGCTGGGCATGGCCGAATCGAAGGCCGCCACCTGGATCACCCGCAATGCCACCAGCAACAGCAACCAGACCAGCCAGGCACTGACCTGCACATAACGCTGCGGGTTCCAGAGCAGGCCGGCGCAGACCAGGCCATTGAGCAACATCAGCAAGGTGGGCAGCAGTGAACCCTGGTAGAGCAGGCGCGTGCGCTCCACCGCCATCTCCATGGCGTATTGCTTGCGGATAACCTGGGGCTCCGCGAGGGAGCCTGCCAGGCTGGAGCTGAAGGTCATAGGCGATATTCTTGTTCTTATAGAAGGGGCATACGTGCCCAAAACGTCGACGGAGCATACACAAGCAATCACCCCGACCAAACTGGCGAAAGGGATAAAGCCGACGAAAGCGACTCACTGGCAAAACCGCGCAAAACCGCAGAGCCACGGCCTGTAAGGGCTGCTGCTGCGTGACTGGGCGGTCGCCCGGGGCAACGCTTTCATCGATTAATGCAAAGCTCGGTTTGCCCGGTTTGACGCGGCACCCTAGAATGCCCCGATGCGCGATGACCTCTCCCTTTTGCTGAACTCACTCAACGATGCCCAACGCCAGGCCGTAGCCGCCTCCGTGGGTCGTCAGTTGGTCCTGGCCGGTGCTGGCTCCGGTAAAACCCGTGTGCTGGTGCACCGTATCGCCTGGTTGATCCAGGTCGAAAACGCCTCGCCTCACTCAATCCTGTCGGTGACCTTCACCAACAAGGCTGCTGCCGAGATGCGCCATCGCATCGAGCAGTTGATGGGTATCAACCCGGCCGGCATGTGGGTCGGCACCTTCCACGGCCTGGCACACCGCCTGTTGCGGGCGCACTGGCAGGAAGCCGGCCTGAGCCAGACGTTCCAGATCCTCGACAGCGACGACCAGCAGCGGCTGGTCAAGCGGGTGATCCGTGAACTGGGCCTCGACGAACAACGCTGGCCGGCCCGCCAGGCCCAGTGGTTCATCAATGGCCAGAAAGACGAAGGCCTGCGTCCACAACACATTCAAGCCAGCGGCGACCTGTTCCTGGGCACCATGCGCAGCATCTATGAGGCCTACGAGGCCGCGTGCCTGCGCGCCGGTGTCATCGACTTCTCCGAGTTGCTGCTGCGCGCCCTCGATCTGTGGCGCGACCACCCGGGGTTGCTGGCGCACTACCAAAAACGCTTCCGCCATATCCTGGTGGACGAGTTCCAGGACACCAACGCCGTGCAGTACGCCTGGTTGCGCCTGCTGGCCAAGGGCGGCGACAGCCTGATGGTGGTGGGTGACGACGACCAGTCGATCTACGGCTGGCGTGGGGCGAAAATCGAGAACATCTATCAGTACTCCGACGATTTCCCGGATGCCGAGACCATTCGCCTGGAACAGAACTATCGCTCCACCGCCGGTATCCTCAAGGCGGCGAACGCCCTGATCGCCAACAATACCGGGCGCATGGGCAAAGAGCTGTGGACCGATGGCGGCGAAGGCGAAGCGATCAATCTCTACGCCGCGTTCAATGAACACGATGAAGCCCGCTACGTGGTCGAAACCATCGAAAGCGCGCTGAAAACCGGCTTGGCGCGCAGCGATATCGCGATTTTGTACCGCTCCAACGCCCAATCGCGGGTTCTGGAAGAAGCCCTGCTGCGCGAACGCATCCCGTACCGCATCTATGGCGGCCAGCGCTTCTTCGAACGTGCTGAAATCAAGAACGCCATGGCTTACCTGCGTTTGCTTGAAGGGCGCGGCAACGACGCGGCCCTGGAGCGGGTGATCAACGTTCCTGCCCGTGGCATTGGCGAGAAAACCGTCGAAGCGATCCGCGACCACGCCCGCCACAGCGACGTGTCGATGTGGGAAGCGATGCGCCTGCTGATCGCCAATAAAGGCCTGACCGGTCGCGCTGCCGGCGCCCTCGGCGCGTTCATCGAGCTGATCGAGAACCTGGCGGCGAAAACCGCCGAGATGCCGCTGCACTTGATGACCCAGACAGTCATCGAGCAGTCGGGGCTGATTGCCTACCACGAAGCGGAAAAAGGCGAGAAAGGCCAGGCCCGGGTCGAAAACCTTGAGGAACTGGTCAGCGCCGCGCGCAACTTCGAAAACAGCGAAGAAGACGAAGAGCTGACACCACTGGCCGCTTTCCTCGGCCATGCCTCCCTGGAGGCTGGCGATACCCAGGCCGACGAGCACGAAGACAGCATTCAGTTGATGACCCTGCACAGCGCCAAGGGCCTGGAGTTCCCCTACGTGTTCCTGGTGGGCATGGAAGAGGGTCTGTTCCCGCACAAGATGAGCCTGGAAGAGCCCGGCCGCCTTGAAGAGGAGCGGCGCCTGGCGTACGTCGGCATTACCCGCGCCATGCAGAACCTGGTGATGACTTATGCTGAAACCCGACGCCTGTATGGCAGCGAGACCTACAACAAGGTCTCGCGTTTCGTACGCGAAGTGCCTAAGGGCCTGATCCAGGAAGTGCGGCTGTCCAATAGCGTCAGCCGGCCGTTCGGCGGTGGCCAGAAGCAGAGTTCGAGCAGCATGTTCGCCGGCACGGAAATTCCGGAAACTGCGTTCAGCCTGGGCCAGCAAGTGCAGCACGCGGTATTCGGCGAAGGGGTGATCCTCAACTTCGAAGGCGCCGGGGCCCAGGCCCGAGTGCAGGTGAACTTCAGCGAAGGCAGCAAGTGGCTGATGCTCGGCTACGCCAAGCTGGAAGCGATCTGACAAACACTCCCTGATGGGCAGCCACCCGGCTGTCTATCAGAGAGGTAGACGGGTCGCTCACGGGCAAATTCCATCGGTTATGGCGTTGCGAGGTTCAGCAACGCTCCTTCTGAACTTGTCGGCCCATCCCACAGACAAAAGTACATAGGCCTACACAGGCCGGCTGAGCTGAACCCAGCCTGTCAGGCAAAAGCCCGAAACACTCTGCCGCTAGCCAGCAACACTTCACCTGTGCAACATGGCGCGCGTGCCATCCACAAATGGGAATTCCCTTTATGAAACGTTTTCTTAGCATCGCCATGGCGTTGTGCATCGGCCTGACGATGAGCCTGGACGCCAACGCCAAGCGCTTTGGTGGCGGCAAGAGCTCCGGCGCTGCGCCGACTCACCAGACCAGCCAAATGGCTCCTTCTTCTCCTGGCATGGGCGGCGCTGCGGCGACCGCTGGTGCTGCCGGTGCCGCTGGCGCTGCGGCCAAGGCCGGCGGTGCTTCGCGCTGGCTCGGCCCGCTGGCCGGTATCGCCGCTGGCGGCCTGCTGGCCTCCATGTTCATGGGCGACGGCTTCCAGGGCATGCAGATCTTCGACATGCTGATCATGGCGGTCATCGCTTTCGTGATCTTCCGCTTCATCGCCGCTCGTCGCCGCAAGCAGCAGGAGCAACTGGCCCCGGCCGGTCACGCGCCAATGCAGCGTGAAGTGTTCGAGAACAAACCTGCCATGGGTTCGATCTTCGGTGGTTCGGCCGCTCCGGCTGCCGCTCGTCCGGTGATCAACGCTCCGGCCTGGTTCAACGAAGAGCGCTTCATTGAAGCGGCGCGCAACCACTTCCAGTCCCTGCAGCAGCACTGGGACGCCAACGAAATGGACAAGATCGCCGAGTTCGTGACCCCGCAACTGCTGGAGTTCCTCAAGCGCGAACGTGCTGAGCTGGGCGAAGGCTTCCAGTCGACCTACATCGACAACCTCACCGTGCAACTGGACGGCGTGGATGATCGTGCAGACAAGACTATCGCCACCCTGACCTTCAGCGGCGTGTCGAAAACCTCGCGTTTCGACCAGGGCGAAGTGTTCAGCGAAAGCTGGAACATGGAACGTCCGCAAGGCGACAACCAGCCTTGGCTGGTCGCCGGTATCCGCCAGAACGGCTAATACCTCGCGCGGTTCGCATGCAGTAATAAAAACCCCAGCCTCGGCTGGGGTTTTCTATTTCGCGGTTGCATCTATAGCAAGCTACTGTATAAACCGCCCCAACCAAACCGCGCCATTGAGCAAGAGGATCCCGGACGTGGAAGAAATCATCGAACAACTGCGAGAAGCCAACGAACCGGTACCGGTGCCCTTGGAGCTGCCTGACGAAGACCAACTGGTGGAAATCGAAGAACAACTGTTCATCGACATCCCGTTTGTCTTCAGGGAGTTCCTGCTGAACGTCAGCGACGTGGTCTACGGCAGCCTGGAACCTGTGACTGTCACGGACCCACAATCCCACACCTACCTGCCGGACGTTGCCGCCAACGCCTGGGACGCAGGTGTGGACCGTAGCCTGATCCCTATCTGCCAGGATGGTGACGACTACTACTGCGTCGAAGAGGACGGCACCGTGGTGCTGTGGCAAGCCGAAGACGAGCTGATTGCCGAAGAAACCTGGGAATCGGTATGGCACTGGGCGCGGGACGTCTGGCTGGAAAGCTAAGGCTGCCCCTGCCTGCGGTTTTTGTAGCCGCTGACGAGGCCTATGACCGATTCTGTAGCGGCTGGCGAAGCCTGCGGCGGTGCACCAGGGCTTTCGAACAGGCGACGGCTACGCCGCCGAACGCAGGCTCGGCAGCTGCTACGGGCCAAGGATCTACGCTTCAATGGCCGGACGATTCCTTGTGGTTGTCCAGGGTTTCCAGCAGGGCCACCTGCATCCGCGTATGCACACGGATGAACCAGCGCCAGAGGAGCGCCGCCACCGCGGCGGTGACCACGGCAATCAACGCCAGCAACTTGTTGGTCGGTAAAATACTGGCCGACAAGGCTGCCAGCAGCAGGAAAATCACCAGCAGCGCGAGAACCGGAATCACCTCGGCGATCACTCGGCGCACCCGTTGTGTGTGGCGGCCAGCCATCTCCGGCTTCACCCCCATTTCCGCCAGCAGCATCGAGAGCGCCTTGATCTTGCGATAGGCGGCAATCAGGAAAGGCAGCGATACCAGCAGCGCCCCACCCCAGATCAGGGCTTTCTGCCAGCTCGGATCACTGATCCAGTCCTGCAGATAAGCCGACATGCGCTCGGCGAAAAAACCGCCCGACAGGAAGATCGCCACCACCAGTGCCAGGTTCACCCCCACCTGCATCAGAATCCGCCGGATCATCGAAGCCAGCAGCGCGCCCTCACCCTGCGGCTGGATACTGCGCAACCATTCGCCATACATGCCCAGCACCCGGCCCAGGCGCGTCGGTATGACCGCGGCGAGCTTGATCGACAGTGGGTCAGCCGCGCGGATCAGGTACGGCGTCAGCAGCGTGGTGATCACCGAGACGGCCACCGCCACCGGGTAGAGGAAATTGCTGGTGACCTGCAAGGTCATGCCCAGCGCCGCGATGATGAAGGAGAACTCGCCAATCTGTGACAGGCCCATGCCGACTCGCAGCGAAGTGCGCCCGTCGTTGCCGGCGATAAAAGCCCCAAGGCCGCAAGACAGCATCTTGCCCAGCACCACGGCGACGGTGATTACCGCAATCGGCCAGGCGTACTGCAACAGGATCATCGGATCGAGCATCAGGCCAATGGCGACAAAAAAGATCGCGCTGAACAGGTCGCGAACGGGTTCGATCAGGCGCTCGATTTTCAGCAGTTGCCGGGACTCAGCCATGATCGCGCCAATCAGGAACGCCCCCAGCACCATGCTGTACTCCAGCTTGACCACCAGCAGGCAAAAGCCGAAACACAGGCCCAGCACGGTGATCAGCAGCATTTCATTGCTTTCGAACTTCGCCACATAGGCCAGCAGCCGCGGCACCAGCAGAATGCCGATGACCAGCGCGACGATCATGAACAGCGAGAGTTTGCCGACGGTGGAAAACACCTCGCCCGAACTCACGGTACCGCTCACCGCGATGCTCGACAGCAAGGCAATGATGCCGATCCCGAGGATGTCCTCGACGATCAGCACGCCAAAAATCAGTTGGGCAAAACGCTCGTTCTTCATCTTCAGGTCGTTGAGCGCCTTGACGATGATGGTGGTCGAGGAGATCGCCAGGATCGCCCCGAGAAACAGCGAATCCATGGTGTTCCAGTCGAACCAGCGGCCGATTTCGTAGCCGATCCAGATCATCAGCACGATTTCCAGGAACGCCGCGATAAACGCCGTCGCGCCGACCTTGAACAGCTTGCGCAGGCTGAACTCGAGGCCGAGGCAGAACATCAGGAAAATCACCCCCAGCTCGGCCAGGGTCTTGATGGTCTGTTCGTCATGGATCAGGCCGAACGGCGGGGTGTGCGGGCCAATGATGAAGCCGGCAACGATGTACCCCAGGACCACGGGCTGCTTGAAGCGATGGAACAGCACGGTCACCACCCCCGCCACCAGCATGATCACTGCCAAATCCTGAATGAAACTGATGGCATGCATGGCGAAGGCTCCTTGATGGGGGTGCAGTAGGCGTGACGCGAGAAAAAGCCCGTCGAACGGGCTTTTGAAGGGTAACACCGCGACTTCCGGCAGAAACGCGGTGCAATATATGGAAACAGATGGATACAAGCGTGACGACCGCGAGCGGCGCGGCGTCCCGTTAAGGATGCTTTGAAAAACCGTTCAAGTGCCCGCAGAGGTACGTCCCTGAATCCCTGCCTAGAACCGTGAGTGTGCTATGGAACCCGGAAATGCCCAGCTGTCGATGACAGTCCTGATGACCCCCGACATGGCCAACTTCTCTGGCAATGTCCACGGCGGTACCCTGCTCAAGTACCTCGACGAAGTGGCCTACGCGTGCGCCAGCCGTTATGCCGGTCGCTACGTGGTGACCCTGTCGGTGGACCAGGTGATTTTCCGCGAGCCGATTCACGTCGGTGAGCTGGTGACGTTCCTGGCGTCGGTCAACTACACCGGCAATACCTCGATGGAGGTGGGCATCAAGGTGGTGACCGAAAACATCCGCGAGCGCTCGGTGCGCCACACCAACAGCTGCTTCTTCACCATGGTGGCGGTCGACGACCAGCGCAAGCCCGCGGCCGTGCCCCCGTTGCAACCGCAGAACAGCGAAGACCGCCGCCGCTACATCCAGGGCAAACAGCGTCGCCAGATCCGCCAGGAACTGGAAAAGCGCTACCAGGAAATCAAGGCCGACGTCTGAGCAATCAGAGGCTGATCGCAGTGGCTTCGAACTTCACCCGCGGATGGGCGATGCGGTCCTGGGCCCGGACCAGCTCCAGCTCGTAGCTGGCGCAGGCCTGGGTTTCCAGCAGCACTTCATGCACCGCCGCTGCGGCAAACTCGAACGCTGCCACCAGGCTGTCGCCCAGTAGCACCCGCGCCAGGAACAGCCCCGACGTCAGGTCGCCCACGCCCACCGGCTGGCGCGGGAACGCCAACAGCGGACGACGCAGGTGCCAGCTGCCTTCGGCGGTCACCAGCAGCATCTCGAAGCCGTCCGCCAGTTTGCCGGGATAGTCCAGGTGCTTGACCAATACCGCCTTCGGGCCACGCGCCAGCAGGGCGCGGGCCATGCCCAGGCAATCGAACAGCGACTGCGGCTTGCGCCCGCAGAAGCTGTCCAGTTCCAGTTGGTTCGGGCACATGAAGTCAGCCACGGCCGCCGCTTCATTGAGCAGGAAGTCGCTGACTTCGGCAGGCACGATGCACCCCTTCTCGGCATGGCCCATGACCGGATCGCAGAGGTACAGCGCCTGCGGGTTGATCGCCTTGATCCGCGCTACGCCACTGAGGATCGCCCGCCCCTGTGCCGCGCTGCCCAGGTAACCCGACAGCACCGCGTCGCAGTTGCCCAGCTCGCCGATGGCGGCAATCCCTTCCACCAGCGCTGGAATCTGCTGGGGCGCCAGCACCTCGCCGGCCCACTGGCCGTACTGCGTGTGGTTGGAGAACTGCACCGTGTTCAGCGGCCAGACGTTCACCCCGACCCGCTGCATCGGGAAAACCGCGGCGCTGTTGCCAGCATGACCGAAAACCACGTGGGACTGGATGGCGAGCAGATGAGGTGTACGTTTCATGCGGGATTTCCGTAAAACGATTGAAATTCGAGCCGCGCAGTATGCGACTAAACGCAGCCTGTACGACAGGCCAATGTCGCAGTTAAGCTGGAGCCAATTAGTTGGAGTGCGTTTGATGCTGACCCTGGGAAATATCTTCGTGCTGATGCTGCTGGCGACCGGCGCAGCATGGCTGTGGCACAACCACGGCTTGCGCGAGCGAGCGCTGGAACGGGTCAAGCGCCATTGCGCCAAACTCGACATCGAATTGCTCGACGGCAACGTGGCGCTGAAGAAAATCGCGTTCGTCAAAGATGCCAACGGCCGACGCCGTCTGGCCCGGATCTATAATTTTGAGTTCACCGTCACCGGCGAGACCCGGCATGCCGGCACCATCACGCAGTTCGGCCCGCACAGCGCGCAAATCGAACTGGCGCCCTACCCGATGCCCTACGAAGAAAAACCGGCGATGCCGAGCGCCGAAGTGATCGAGCTGAGCCAGTGGCGCCAGGATCACAGCAAGCAGCGGCCTTAAGAAGGCTTCAAGCCCGCGTCACCCGGCAAGCGGCCAGGGCCTGTTGCAGTTCATCCACCGCTTGCGGCGCCTCGAAGATCAATTCCAGGCGTGAATCCTGGCGCCATTCACTGGCCCGCCAATCCAGCGTCGCGTTGTCCAGGGTATTGGCGGATATCCAGCCTTCGGCGCTGTGGATAACCAGCTTGGCCCGACGCCACGTCAAGCCCTGCAACCAAGCGGCAAGGCGCTGGCGATCGAATACCTGGCTCGCGTGCCAGCGCCAGCCGATGCTCCACCCCCCTTCCTGCTGCTGACTCAAACAGATCGGCAAGGCCGGGTCCGTCCAGATCAATGGCGCGGGCGCCACGCCCTTGGCTGCGGTGAAGTTATCCACAAGCGCTTGGGCCTGGCTTTGCACGCCTGGCAGCTCACTCAATGACAACCGCCCTTGCTCGGTCCAGATCAGTGGGCACTGGTGCAACAACCCGCGAATCCGTTGCCGCTGGTCCTCAGCCAGGTGCTCGGCCTTGTTCAGCAGCAACAGCCCGGCGCTGGGCAGTGCTTGTTGTTGCGCGGCGGGCAGGGGCTTGCCGGCGGCCAGCGCCTGGGCGTCGAGCACCATCACGCTCGGCTGGACCGCCAGCACCCCTTGCCAGGGAGCCTCGCTCAATTGCCGGAGCAACTGTGCCGGGTGGCCGAGACCCGAAGGTTCGATAAACAGGCGATCGGGACGTGAGCGCCGCAGCAACCGACCCAGGCCGATCTGGAAGGGCGCGCCATTCACGCAGCACAGGCAGCCACCGGCCACCTCCCCCAGCGCAATACCATCAGCGCCGGTGGTCAACAGTGCGGCGTCGAGGCCGATCTGCCCGAACTCGTTGATCAGCACCGCCCAACGCTCGTGCGCCGGCCGCTGCGCCAGCAGGTGACGGATCAGGCTGGTCTTGCCGGCGCCCAGTGGGCCGGCAATCACATGGGTAGGGATGTTCTGTAACAGGTTTGGCGATTTCACGGCACAGAGCGGCATCACAGGAAGATCAACGCAATATGCCTGAGGGCCGGTCGATTCACTATCACCACCTGACTCACGCCAGCCAGTCCAGTGTCAGGATCAGACGGCGCTCTCCCGCCGCCAGGGCCGGAGAACGGTGGATCAGCCCGGCGCCTTCGTTGCCCTGCCACTTCTCCCCCTTGAGCAACGCCACTTCACCACCGAGCATCTGTTGGTACTGCCCGGGCTCGGCTTGCGGATTGCCCAGGAGCTGGCGATCGATCATGCCCTCCTCCAGCCACTGGCTGCCGACCCCAGCGTAGGTGGTGATCAGCCGCACCGGCACATGGTCGACGTGAAAACGCGGACACATGGCTTTATCCAGGGTGCGCACCCGCACCCCGATCCGCCGCGCCCCGAGCAGGCAGGCAAAGGCACTGATCAGCCACGCCACATCGGCGATGAACCCCTCATAGCCCTCTAGATCACTGCAACAAGCCGCCAGGCTGCGCAGGTCGGGTTGCGCCTCGTCATTGGCCAACTCGACCACCAGCGATTCGGCCAGCGGCTGGTTCAGCGACAACAACAGCGTGGCGAAATCCACGATATGCAACGGTAGCCGACGCTGCCACAGCGCCAGGTTGGTGCCGTCCTCGAGAATCCGGGTGAACACTTCGGGAGTTTGACCAATGGCCTGGCGGACCAACGGCCGAGTCTGGAGCGCGGGCGCCAGGCTCATGCCGCCTCCTCGTCGAACCAGGGCCCAAACGGATCCTCCAGCGAGCGCCATCCCTCGACACCCATGGCCATTTCGTCAGCGCTGAGCAGGCAGTCATCCAGTTCGGCGGTGAGCTGGGCAAAGTCGATGTTCTGGCCGATGAACACCAGCTCCTGGCGACAATCGCCGGTGCCAGGCAGCCAGTTTTGCATGATCGCCGCGGTGCTTTCCTGATCGTCCGGCCATTGCTCTTTCGGTACAAAACGCCACCAACGTCCGGCAAACCCGTGGCGCATCAAGCCACCGGCCTGGGACCAACTGCCGGCATCCTGGTGCTTGCTGGCCAGCCAGAAAAAACCCTTGGAGCGCAGCAGTCTGCCGTTCACCCAGGGCCGGTCGATAAAGCTGAAAAAACGCTGGGGGTGAAATGGCCGACGGGCCCGGTAAGCCATTGAGGCGATGCCGTACTCGGTGGTTTCCGGCACGTGCTCGCCGCGCAACTCCTGGAGCCAGCCCGGCGCCTGGGCTGCCTTGGCGAAATCGAAACGCCCGGTATTGAGGATCTGCCGCAACGGCACCTCGCCCATGACCATGGGGATGATCTGCGCCTGGGCATTCAGGCGCTTGAGGATGGCGATCAACTCCTCGCGTTCGGCACTGCTGATCAGATCGATCTTGCTGATCAGCAGCACGTCGGCGAACTCGATCTGCTCGATCAGCAGATCGGTGATCGAGCGCTCATCGTCCTCACCCAGGGTCTGCCCGCGGGAGGCGAGGCTTTCAGCGGCCTGGTAATCGAGCAGGAAGTTCATCCCGTCGACCACCGTGACCATGGTGTCGAGCCGCGCGATGTCGGCCAGGCTTTGCCCCTGCTCATCACGAAAGGTGAACGTCTCCGCCACCGGCAACGGTTCGGAGATCCCGGTGGACTCGATCAGCAGGTAATCGAAACGACCGTCCCGGGCCAGCTTGCTGACCTCCTCCAGCAAGTCCTCACGCAGGGTGCAGCAAATGCAGCCGTTACTCATTTCCACCAGTTTTTCTTCGGCGCGGTTCAGGCTGACATCGCGCTGCACCTCGCTGCCGTCGATGTTGATTTCGCTCATATCGTTGACGATCACCGCCACCCGCAGATGCTCGCGGTTGCGCAGGACATAATTGAGCAGGGTGCTTTTACCGGCACCGAGAAAGCCGGAGAGCACGGTAACGGGAAGGCGATTGGGCATCAGGTATTCCTCTGGGCAGCAGGCATCACGGGAGATCACAGATCAGGCAAGGCGCAAATGTTATAGTATAACAATGCAAATAAGCCAATCAGTGCTTGTCGCCCGCGACGAAGGGCGCAATCCTTGGCCCTGCCACCTGCACGAGAAACCCCATGCCCTACGCCCTGAAATGCACCTTGTCCGGCCTTTTGCTGCTGTTCGCGGCCGACGCCTGTGCGCAACTACCGGGGCTGGCCACCTGCACCCGCAGCGCCACCCTGCTGGCCTGTGTCGACCCCGAAGGCAATGCCTACAGCGTCGCCACGGCGGGCAACACCACCTACATGCGTGGCTTTGAACAACGCGGCAAACGTTACTGGGCGCAAACCACCAGTCGTTACGGCCAGCTCACGTTCTTCACGGGCCTGGCCTCTGATGGCGAGGCCTGGGTCGGCTATAGCCGGCGTGTCGGCTGGACCACCCTCAACCGGTTTTCCAGTTCAGGCGGTGCCAGCGCCCGTTTCACCTGCAGCCGCCTGACGGGCTGTTGAGTGCGATAGGGGCAACCTTGAAAAAGCTGTCGTCGATTTGATTGTTATAATATAACATTCGCAATCATCTCCTACGACGGACCTGCTCATGAATGCGCTGACTCTGCCGGATATCGCCGCGCAGGCCGCACGCCAATCCTTGCCTCTGGACTGGGTGGGTATGTGCGGCATTGCCCTTCCTGTTCTACTCGCCGACCAACGCCTGAATGCCAAAGCCGATGCCGGTGTCAGCCTGGATGACGCCCAAGCCCGAGGCATTCATATGTCGCGCCTGTACCTGGCACTGGCCATGCTGGAGCAGGAGAACCTGACACCCGCGCTCCTGCGCCGCGTGCTACAGGATTTTCTGGACAGCCATGAAGGCCTGGCGACCTCAGCCTACCTGCGCATTCACAGCGATGTCCTGCTCAAGCGCCCCGCCTTGGTCAGCCCGTTGGCTGGCTGGAAAAGCTACCCCATCAGCCTCGATGCGCGCCTGCAGGGAACGGTGTTCCACGTGGAACTGCGGGTCGATGTCAGTTACTCCTCGACCTGCCCCTGCTCTGCGGCGCTGTCCAGGCAATTGATTCAGCAGCAGTTCGTCGATGACTTTGCCAACACACCCTTGCAGCACGCCGACGTGCTGGCTTGGCTCGGCTCCACCCGTGGCATAGTCGCCACCCCCCACAGTCAGCGCAGCACGGCCCAGTTGTGCTTGCACCTGGACGGGGTGCTCGACGATCTGCCACTGATCGCCGCCATCAACCACGCCGAAGCCGCCCTGGGCACCGCCGTACAAACCGCAGTCAAGCGCGCGGACGAACAGGCCTTCGCCCTGGCCAACGGGCAAAACCTGATGTTCTGCGAGGACGCCGCGCGCCGCCTGCACCTGGCACTGCAACGCTTCCCGGGCCTGCTGGCATTCGATGTGCGTGTGGTCCACAGCGAAAGCCTGCATGCCCACGACGCGGTCGCCGAAAGTCACTGGCACCAGGAGCAACCATGATCCGCAAAAACCCTTCCGGCGACTTGCCGCATATTGCCGAGTCCGCCTACGTCGATAAAACCGCGATCATCTGCGGCAAGGTGGTGATCGGCGAGAACGTGTTCGTCGGCCCCTATGCGGTAATTCGGGCCGACGAAGTCGATGAATCGGGCCAGATGCAACCGATCACCATCGGCGCCAATTCAAACATCCAGGACGGCGTGGTCATCCACTCCAAATCCGGAGCGGCGGTGACCATCGGCGAGTACAGCTCCATCGCTCACCGCTCCATCGTCCACGGCCCCTGCACCGTCGGCAATCGGGTGTTCATCGGTTTCAACAGCGTGCTGTTCAACTGCGCGGTCGCCGATGGTTGTGTGGTGCGGCACAACTCGGTGGTCGATGGGCGCGACTTGCCCAGGGATTTCTACGTGCCCTCCACCACCCGCATCGGCCCCCACACCGACCTGTCCCAGTTCCCGCCGGTCAGCGTCAGCGCCTCGGAGTTTTCCGAAGATGTGGCGCGCACCAATGTCGATCTGGTGCGCGGCTACAAAGCCTTGCAGAACGAGTTTTAAACATGGCCAGTGTGCTGATTCGCAATGCGCGGCTGGTCAACGAAGGACGAGTATTCGACGCCGATCTGCTGGTGGATCATGGGCGCATCGTGAAAATTGCCGGCAGCATCGACGGCGAAAACGCTACGGTGGAAATAGACGCCAGCGGCCAATGGCTGCTGCCGGGGATGATCGACGACCAGGTGCATTTCCGGGATCCTGGCGCGCCGGAAAAAGGCAGCATCTACAGCGAGTCGCGGGCAGCCGTGGCCGGTGGCATCACCAGTTTCATGGACATGCCCAACACCCACCCCGCGACCCTGACCCTGGCCGCGCTGGCCGATAAAAAACGTCGGGCGGCGATGCATTCGGTGGCCAACTACGGCTTTCACTTCGGCGTCAGCAACGACAACCTGGACACCGTCGCGGCGCTCAATCCCAGTGACGTGGCGGGAGTCAAAGTGTTCATGGGCGCGTCCACCGGCAACATGCTGGTGGATGACCCGCGCGTTCTGGAACGGCTGTTTGCCGAGGTGCCGACCCTGCTCCTGGCCCATTGCGAACACAGCCCCAGCATCCGCCTCAACGAGAGCACATTCGCCGAACGTTATGGCGACAATGTGCCCGCCAGCGCTCATCCGCTGATTCGTGATGCCCAGGCGTGCTTTCGCTCCTCCTCCCTGGCCGTCGACCTGGCCAAGCGTTTTGGCACCCGCCTGCACGTCCTGCACCTGACCACCGCCCGTGAACTGGCGCTGTTCGATGACCGGCCCCTGGCGCACAAACACATCAGCGCCGAGGTCTGCCTGCATCACTTGTTGTTCGATGATCGTGATTACCCACGCCTGGGCAACCTGATCAAATGCAACCCGGCCATCAAGACCCAGGCTGACCGCGATGCGTTGCGCCTGGCCTTGCTGAGCGACCGGCTGGACGTCATCGGCAGCGACCATGCCCCGCATACCTGGGCGCAGAAACAGCAGCCTTACCCACAGGCCCCCGCCGGCTTGCCACTGGTGCAACACGCCCTCCCCGCGCTGCTGGAGCTGGTGGCCGAGGGTCTGATTCCCCTGCCGACGCTGGTGGCGAAAACCAGTCACCGGGTGGCGGATCTGTTTGCCATTCCTGACCGTGGATACCTGCGTGAAGGCTATTGGGCCGACCTGGTGCTGATCCGTCCCGAGCCTGCTGGCAAAGCGGTCGACACGCAGCCAGTTCTCGCGCAATGCGGCTGGACGCCGTTTGCCGGACGGCAGTTTCGACACAGCGTCAGTACCACCCTGGTCTCGGGGCAAATCGCCTGGCATGCCGAAAGTATTAATGACGACTGCCAGGGTTTACCTTTACGTTTCATGCGTTGAATCCGGTCTGGCGTAAAACTGCCGGGGGTCACTGAGCATGCCTAACATCACATTGCCCGACGGTACCGTGCGCGAGTACGACCAGGCACTTTCGGTATCGGAGCTGGCCTCGAGCATTGGCCCGGGGCTGGTCAAGGCAGCGGTCGCCGGGCGGGTGAACGGCCTGCTGGTGGACTGCGCGTTCGTGATCCGCCAGGACGCCCGCGTCAGCCTCATTACCGCCCGCGAACCGCAAGGCCTGGAGATTCTGCGGCGCTCCTGCGCGCTGCTGCTGGGCATGGCGCTCAAGCAACTGCATGCCAAGGTCGAGTTGGTGGCCGCCGCTGCCGTCGGCGATGGTTTCTTCTGTGATTTCACCCTGGCGCGCGTCTTGGGCCCTGAAGATCTGCAACGGCTCGAGACGCGGATGATCGCGCTGGCCGCCGCCAACCATTCACTGCATTACGTGCTGTCGTCCTGCTGGTCGATGGACGGTGCAGTACTGAGCGAAGGCCCCTATGTACCCAGCACCGGGGTGATGAGCGCGTTCGCCCTGACCCACGCAAGTGGCAAAGGAGCGCAACGCATCTATGGCGTGTGCTGGACCGACCAGCAGGAACTGCAGGCGTGGCAAGCCACCCCGCAAGTGGTCGTCATCAACATTGATGAACGCCAGATCGACTACAGCCAGGCGCTGACCGACACCCCGCGCCGCGCCGGGGTGCACGCTCACTCGGACCTGCGCAACGAGCACATTGTCAGCAAGATCCGCCAGCATCGATTACGGGGGGTCGAGTATGTGTTGGTGATTGGGCAACGGGAGATGGAGGGCGGTTTTGTCAGTCTGCGCGCCAACGCTGGAGACGACCTGGGCAGGATGAGTGTGCAGGCGGTGTGTGACTACTTGCTCAAGGCACCAGTGACGGGCGGCATTGCGCCGCCCCACAGTAAAGCGTTCAAGCCCTTGGCTTGACGGTGCCGCAATCCTGCCCCAACCACACGGCACGGGTGTCCATGCTGCCCTGTTGCGGGATGCCGGTGGCATTGAAGGTGCCATTGACCTTGGTATTGAACTCGCGATCGCTGAGGAACGTGGCCACTCCGGAACCCTGGGCTTTCGGGCAACTGAAGCGGAATTTCCACTGGTTAGCGCTGCGGTCGGTGATCTCTTGCCTGCAGCCCGACTGCGCGTCCTGCAGGGGAATCTCGTCGGTTTTCACTTGCTCGGGCGTCAGGCAGACGCGAATGCCCTTGCCGCCCATGTTGATCCCCTGTTTCTCCAGGGCGGCCTTTTGTGCCGGAGTCATCTGACTGCCCAACTGCCCGAGGATCAATTGCAGGTCCGGTAGATTCTGGTTGTCGACCTTCATGTTGCTGGAGGTCAATTCCCACAAACCCGGTTGCAGCATCTGCGCCTGAGCGGCCACAGGAAGTGACAAGCCAACAGCCATAGCCAAACCCAGCAGACGTACGTTCATCAAGTAACTCCTAGTCAGTAATGGCCGTTAGACGTCGCCAATCTACTTCGGTTGCATAGCGAATTAAATAGCGACATTCATCGCAGAACATGGTCTGTTACGCATTGAATTCTCCGGAGCAAGGTTGCCCCATGGATTTTTTTGGCCCCCATCTTTTTGCCTACCTGATCACGCTCATTCACTCCCTGGGCACAATGGCCGCAGTCCACGCCGTGCTGACCGTCAGGACCGCCCAAGGCTCGATTGCCTGGGCCCTGTCGCTGATCTTCATTCCCTACCTGACCCTCATTCCCTACCTGGTATTCGGACGCAGCACCTTCGATGCCTACATCAAGGCTCGGCGCCAGGCCAACGAAGAAATGCGCAAGGCCATCGCCGACCTGAACTGGCGACCCTGGGTCGAGGAAGCGCTGACCGCCCGCGCCTCCAATGCCTACGACTCGCTGCGCGCCATGCCGAAGTTGGGGCGCATGCCGTGCCTGGCGAACAACCAACTGCGCCTGCTGATCAATGGCCAGGCCACCTTCGATGCCATCTTCGAGGCCGTCGAGCAGGCCCGGGAAGCAGTGCTGATCCAGTTCTTCATTGTCCATGACGACCAGCTCGGACGGCGCCTGCAGCACCTGCTGATCAAAAAAGCTGCGCAAGGGGTCCCGGTCTACCTGCTCTATGACCGCATCGGCAGCCACTCCCTGCCCCACCACTATGTCCAGGCCCTGCGCGACGCCGGCGTCCAGGTCAAAGCGTTTGCCACCCGCAGCGGCTGGCTCAATCGGTTCCAGGTCAACTTTCGCAACCATCGCAAGATCGTGGTGGTCGACGGCAGGCAAGGCTTCGTCGGCGGACACAACGTCGGCGACGAATACCTGGGGGCCAAGGCCCCGCTATCGCCGTGGCGCGACACCCACGTGGCGGTCAGCGGCCCGGTGGTGGCCTGCATGCAGGAGTCGTTCGCCGAAGACTGGTTCTGGGCGGCCCGCGAACTGCCGCCCTTGATCCTGCCACAGAGCTATCCCGACGACGGCGTGCTGTGCCAGTTGCTGGCCAGCGGCCCGGCAGACCCCTACGAGACCTGCTCGTTGTTTTTCGTCGAGGCGATTCATGCCGCCACGCAGCGCGTGTGGATCACCAGCCCCTACTTCATCCCCGATGAAGCGGTGTTTGCCGCGCTGCGCCTGGCGGTCCTGCGTGGCGTCGATGTGCGGCTGCTGCTGCCCTCCCGGCCGGATCACCGCATCGTCTATGCCGCCTCCAGCCTGTACGCCTTCGAAGCGGTCCGCGCCGGCGTCCGGGTGTTCCGCTATCAACCGGGTTTCCTGCACCAGAAGGTGGTGCTGGTCGACAGCGAAATCAGCGCCATCGGCAGTGCCAATCTGGACAACCGCTCGTTCCGGCTGAATTTCGAAGTGATGTTGTTGACCGTCGACAAGACCTTTGCCGGCGAAGTGGAACAGATGCTCAACGCCGACTTCGCCCTGTCCCACGAGATCAACGAGGACGAAGGCCGGGAGACCCACCGCCTTAGACAGCTCGGCATGCGGGTCGCCCGCCTGATTTCGCCGATTCTCTAGGGCGTGTAGATATCGTCCCGGGTCCAGGGCAGCTCGTGGCTGCCATCGGCATGGGCCTTGACCGCCAGTATCTGGTGCAGGTTGATCCAGCCCCGCGCGAACGCGTAGGCGCAACCTGCCAGGTACAACCGCCAGATCCGCAACGCTTGCTCCGGCACCTCTTTGGCCGCGGCTTCAAGGTTGTCTTCCAGGCGCTCGCTCCAGTGATCCAGGGTGCGCGCGTAGTGCAGGCGCAGGCTTTCGACATCGACGATTTCCAGGCCCACCTCGCTGATCTCGGCCGAGATCATCGACAGATGGGGCAGCTCGCCGTTGGGGAATACATAGCGCTCGATGAACTCACCAGCGCCCCGCCCCACGGGCCGACCATCGATGTGCTTGGCGGTAATCCCGTGGTTCATCACCAGGCCGCCTTCGCGGACCGCACCGAACAAGGTCTGGCAGTACTGCGCCAGGTTGGCGTGGCCAACGTGTTCGAACATGCCGACGCTCACCACCTTGTCGAATCGGCCATCCTGCGGCAGGTCGCGATAGTCGAGCAGTTGCAGCTCCACCTGGTCCTCCAGCCCTTCGTCGATGACCCGCTGCCGGGCCAGCGCCAGTTGTTCTTTACTCAGGGTGATGCCGAACACCCTGACCCCGAACTCCCGCGCCGCATAACGCGCCAGCCCGCCCCAGCCGCAGCCGACATCCAGCAGGTATTCACCCGGTTGCAACCGCAGCTTGCGGCACAGGTGGCGGAATTTGGCTTGCTGGGCCTGTTCCAGGGACTCGCTGCCGGTTTCGAAATAGGCACAGGAGTAGGCCATGTCGCTGTCCAGCCACAGCTGGTAAAAGGCATTCGACAGGTCGTAGTGGTAGGAAATCGCCGCCGCGTCAGTGGCTTTGTCATGCACGCTGCGTACCGGCTGGTCGTCATCGTCTTCGTTGAGCAGGGCCTGGCTCCACGCATCACAGACGCGGATCACATCGCTGATCGACCCTTCCAGCTCCAGCTTGCCCTCGACGAAGGCCGCGCCCAGCAGGTCCAGGCTGGGGTGGGTAAATTGCGAGACCATTCGCGGGTCCTTGACCACAATGGTGACACTGGGCTCAGGGCCCAGGTTAAATTCGTGGCCGTCCCAGAGTCGCAAGCGAAGCGGCAGTTGCAGATTCTGTAAGGCCGGTGGAAGTTGCGCGAGCATGAAAATCCCCCCCTTGTTTCAGACGTCTGAAATGAGGGTAGACCATCGTAGAAAATTAGCTGGCTATCGACTTAAACAGCTGCTCAGGCACGCCCTCATTGCAGTTGACTGTCATTTCTGTTTTGAGTTCGATAAAGCCGATTGCTCACATTTTGTCCAAAAGACCCAGGCCAATCCCGCCAGCACCGTCACCCCATACAGCGCCATGACGGTTAGACACCCGGCGCGAATCCACGGGTTGCCCCGCGCACTTGTTCCACGTGGAACCCCACTCATGTGTGCGCTTGGACTGCGCCCACCCACCATCGCGCGCCGTTATTGTCGTTACGATATAACAGCGCTCGATCATTTTTTGTCATGGCGTTTTCCCTCCCTCTGAGTGAGGCCTTGACGGAGAAATATTACGATCATAATATTGGCTGCCCGCCGGGTTAAAGCCCCGCCTCTTCCATTGAATGCCTATGCAGGAGTACTGCCATGAGTACCTACGACGTCGTGATTCTCGGGGGTGGCCCCGGTGGCTATAACGCAGCGATCCGCGCCGGACAGTTGGGCCTCAAGGCGGCCTGCGTCGAAGGGCGCACGACTCTGGGCGGGACCTGCCTGAACGTCGGCTGCATGCCGTCCAAGGCCCTGCTGCACGCCTCGCAGCTTTACGAAGCGGCAAGCGGGTCAGCGTTCGCCAACCTCGGCATCGAGGTCAAGCCGACCCTCAATCTCGCGCAAATGATGCAGCACAAAGATCAAAGCGTGGCGGCACTGACCAAAGGCATCGAGTTCCTGTTTCGCAAGCACAAGGTCGACTGGATCAAGGGCTGGGGCCATATCGCCGGGCCCGGCCAGGTCCGCGTGACCGACAGCCAAGGCAACCAGCGCGACCTGCAAGCCAAGGACATCATCATCGCCACCGGCTCGGAACCCACCCCGCTGCCCGGGGTGACTATCGATAACCAGCGCATCCTCGACTCCACGGGAGCCCTGTCGCTTGCCGAAGTGCCCAGGCAACTGGTGGTGATCGGCGCCGGGGTGATCGGCCTGGAACTGGGCTCGGTCTGGCGGCGACTGGGGGCGCAGGTCACCGTGATCGAATACCTGGACCGCATTTGCCCGGGGGTCGATGCCGAAGCAGGCAAGACCCTGCAACGCGCCCTCGGCAAACAGGGCATTGAGTTCAAGCTCGGTTGCAAAGTGACGGCCGCCACCCCTTCCGCCACCGGAGTGCAGGTGCACGTGGAAGCTGCGGCCGGTGGCAGCGCCGAGGTGATCGAAGCCGATTATGTGCTGGTGGCCATCGGGCGCCGGCCGTTTACCCAGGGCCTGGGCCTGGAGAACGTCGGCCTCGCCACGGACGCTCGCGGGATGCTGGCCAACCGCGGCCATCGCACCGAAGCCGCCGGGGTCTGGGTGATTGGTGATGTCACGTCCGGGCCGATGCTCGCCCACAAGGCCGAAGACGAGGCCATGGCGTGTGTCGAGCAGATTGTCGGCAAGGCCGGCGAAGTGAATTACGCGCTGATCCCCAATGTCATCTACACCCGGCCGGAGCTGGCCAGCGTCGGCATGACCGAAGAGCAGCTCAAGGCGCAAGGCCGCGTCTATAAGGTCGGCAAATTCCCCTTTACCGCCAACAGTCGCGCCAAGATCAACCACGAGACCGAGGGGTTCGCCAAGGTCCTGGCCGACGAGCACACCGACGAAGTCCTGGGGGTGCATCTGGTGGGTCCCAGTGTCAGCGAGATCATTGGCGAATGCTGCGTGGCCATGGAGTTCAGCGCCAGCGCCGAAGACATTGCCCTGACCTGCCACCCGCACCCGACACGTTCCGAGGCCTTGCGGCAGGCGGCAATGGATGTCGCGGGGCTGGCGACGCAGATGTAAGCACACCCGCGGCGCCGCCCCGGGCTCAGGAAGCCTGGCGCCGGCGCCGCAGCAACAACAGGCCCACCGCCCCCACCAGGAGCAGCCCGCCGACCTGCAGCACGCGCTTGTACGGCCGCAGGTCCGAACGCACGTTGTCCAGTGCCTGGGTCACGTAGCGCTGGTTGGCGGCGGCGAAATCCGGCTCCTCGCACTGCTGGCCAAAGTTCTCTGCCCACGGCACATAAGGCCCCTGCTCGACGTAGCGCCGGTACAACGCACGCTGGTCTTCAAGGCCGGTGCCCCAGCCCGAAGCCTTGCACAACACGGCGGCAAACGCCTGGCTGGTATGGGGCAGCAGGTCGGCCGCCTGGCTCGCCAGCCCGGTGGCGACATAACGATAGTGGAAGCGCTCGTTCGGCTGGGCGACGCTGGCTTGCTGACGCTGGACCTCGCCGGCGGCGATCAGGGGAGCGGCCTTGATCTCGGGGATGTCGAGGCTGAAGTTACCCTCGAAGGTAGCGAAATCAGGGGCCATCTCATAGCCGAGCAGCTCCATGCCGTGTTCCCGGGCCAGCCGGCCCGCGTCATAGAGGGCGGCGGCGCGCTTGGTCGGCCACCAGCTCGACTGCGCGGTTTCGCGCAAGCCCGCGTACTCTTTGGCGAGCGCCTTCAGCCCGGGGTTGTCGAAGTACGCTGCGGCCTCGGCATAGCGCTCTTCACGCAGCAAGCGCCGGCCGAGCAGGTCGCGCAAGCGCGCGGCCACCGACAAGGGCTCGTAGTTGTCGCGCTGCTCCTGGGTCAATGGCGCGGGGGCCGGCACCTGCTGATCCACGAACTGCTTGAGTTCGTCCACCGTCAGCACCCGCTCCGCGACAAGCGCGGCATCCTGCCAATACAGGTCCTGGCTGCGATACAGCTGCTCGAATGCCTGCAGGTAGTCGCCGCGCTCCAATGCCAGCAAGGCACTTTCACCCTCGACCCGGCAGCCGGGCTTGAGCGCCTCGTAGTCACCACTGGCGGTGGTGCGCAAGCCCCAGTCTTCATCCTGTGGAAAGGCTTTGGCCGCCTTGGCATAGGCACTGGCAGCCAAGGCCTTGTCGCCGTCGCGCAGCGCCATTTTCGCCCGCAGCCACCAGGCCAGGCCCCCATCGCCGGCGTGCTCGAGCAGGGTTTTGCTGGTGGCGTAGTCACCGATCTGGTAATTCAGCGCCGCCAGGCGGTCTGCATTGTCCAGGCTGCCGGTGGTGCTCTGCACCAGGGCCTTGATGATTTTCTGTTCGGCCGGCGGTTGCTCACCGAAGGACCAGCCCACATGGCTGATCAGCGCCGCCGTGACCAATTGCTGGACCGCCTTGCCTTCGAGCAAGGGGATGAGCTGCGCCTCAGGCATGGCATTGAGCTCATCGATCAATTGCTTGAGGGAGCTGTAGCCGACGGGCGAACCTTGCCGGCTCTGGGTCGCGTACAACTCGACGGCGCTGTTCCAGTCACCCGCCTGGCGCACCACCCGCGCTTCTTCGCCGAGGCTGGCGATGCCCAGCTCGAGTGGGTCGCTGAAGCCGTCGACACTCAGTTGGCGGGCCTGGATAAAGGCCTGCCGAGCCTGCTGCAGGAGGTCCTGGCTGGCGTCTTGATTCTGCTCGATGGCCTGCTGATTGATAGCCATCAATGCCCGGCCGAGCGAGTACGCGGCCCAGGTGCTGCGCAGGGCGCGCTGGTCGGCCGGGAGCGCCAGCACCTGGCGGAAGTAGTCGGCCGCCGTGGCCGTATCACCCGCGTTGAACGCCACCGCACCGGCGGTATAGAGGCTGAGCTCCGGCGCCAGACCGGCACTTTCGGCCAACACCTGGTGGGCGTCCTGCAGGGTGCGCAGCCGGGTGACTTGCGCGCGCTGCGCGTCAGTCAGACCCAGCTGTTCAGCGTTGATCCGGGCTTGTACGTAAGGGTCCAGGTCACTCTCGTAATCGCGGCTCATGGCAGTGGCCGCCGCCGGTTTCAGGCCGGTGATGACCTTGCCCAGGCGATTGACCTCGAACTGGAAGCTGCCTTCGGGCAACTCACCCAGGGTCATCGCCCGGTCGCCCAGCAGGCGCAGTGGAAAGTCCGGCCCGCAGGCGGTGGCGGTGCCCAACGGCAGGAACAGACTCAACGCGAGCAAATGCCGCGGCCAGTTACGGGAATACATGTGAACCTCCTTGATCAATGTGTGTGCAGCGTGCCCAACCCAGGGTGCGCTCGGCACCGGCGGGCAAACGGCCGTCCCTGAGGCGGCTGAAGCTCAGTTGTCCAGGCGTCTGTTGTACGGCATAGCCGTTGAGCCCATCCGCGGCGACGCATTGGCTGACGGCCAGTGTCACCCGTTGCGGCAACGTGCCGTCGAGATTGCCGTCATTGCTGACCACGATGTCGTACAGACCTTGCTGGCTGGAAAGGTTCAACGCCAAGCGGCTGTGCAGTTGCTCACCGCGCGCCACGGCACCCAGGGTGGTCAGGCTCCAGGCACGACGGTCGCCCTTGAGCGGCAGGCGAAACCAGATCAATCCGGCCAAATGTGGCGGCGGCTCGGCACGCAACTGGCTGGCCAGCGTCGCCAGTTGTTGCGGGTCGGCCATCAGTTCGCGGCGCTGGCCCACCCGTTCGATCGGCACTTCGCTCTCCACCAGGGGCGCCCCGCCCTCTCCCGGCAGCAGGGCAATGCCATAGGCTGGCAATGCCAGGTAAAACGGTTGCCGGGTGATCCGGCTCCAGCGCTCGGCCCAGTGTCTGGCTTGCACCGGGTCGAACAGGCCAAGCTCGGGACGACTGACCGCATGCACCTGCAGGACACTGCTGTCGACTGCCGCCAGCAAGGCCGCCAGCTCAGGACTGTCGAGCCAGGCGGGCAAGGCGGTGATGCTCAGCTTCAAGGAAGCGGGCAAGGCCTGGCGCACACCCAGCAGGAACTCGCGATAGGCCGGCAACCGCGCGGTCCCGGCATCGTGATCAATTTCCACACCCGCCAGCGTCAGGCCCAGGGCCTGCCAATCGGCGATCATCTGCAGGATGCGCGCCGTGGTATCGACCGGGTCCAGGTGCTTGAGCTGGCCATCCAGGCGGACCACCGCAATCAGCGGCCGGCCGTCGCGCTGCAACAGCGCCCCATCGATCTGCGCTCGGCGCCAGCCGCCTTGTGGATAAGTCTGCAGGGCCAGGACCCGCAAGGTGGAAAAATCGGCACGTGATTGCGCCAGCGCCTCGGCATGGGCGGTGGTCCATTGGCGCTGCCAGATGTAGAGCTGTTGATCGAGAGGGGGTGCGGTCGACTGCTGGCAACCGCAAAGGAGCGCGAGGCTGAACAACAGCGCACGACGCAGAAGATAAATCGCTGACATTAAGGGCCTGTGGCTGAAAGACTGACCTGGCCGGCTGGGGTTGATGGATTTGTCGTGGGTGTTCGCTCCCACATCCCGCATCCACACACAGCCGGGCCGGTGCGTCAGCCTACGCAGCCAATGGCTTGCGGGCAATGATCACCTGACTTTTCGCGACCACGCCATCCAGCGCCTGCTTGATCTGTTCGCCGCGTGGCGACTCCAGAACCGCCTGCCAGGTCTCGGCCCAGTGGTTGAGCAGCGGATGGTCGGGACTGCCCAGGTCGACCTTGGCCTCCCAGAACAGCATCATCCACAGCGACCAGTAGAAGCCGTACTGGCTGTGACTGAGCACTTCCAGCCCGGCGTCGCCGACCATCTGCTTGAACTGGTCTTCGCTGATGATGCGGACGTGATTGGGCTTCTGGAAATACTCGGGGGCGGCGATGTCTTTCTGCAGATTTTCCGAGCTGGGGTGCGGGACACTCAGCAGGTAGAGCGCGCCCGGCTTGCCCACGCGCACCAGTTCGGCAAGAAACTGCGCCGGGTCGTCGACGTGTTCGATGACCTCGGTGGACACCACCCGGGTCGCCGTCTGATCGGCAATCGGCAGCGGTGCGCAGTCGGTGACGTGGCACTCGACGCTGGCCGCGATGGTATCGCCCAGGCGCAGGCGAGTGGCTTCGACCTTGGCCGCGTCGATGTCGGCAATGATGATGTGCGCCCCCCGGGTGGCACAGAAATGCACGTTGCCACCGTCACCACACCCCACGTCCAGCAACGTGTCGGCGGCCGTCACCGGGAAGCCGGTGAACAGTTCGCCGGTCTGCTGGTTGAACCAGCCACTGAGCACCGCATCGCGCAGACCCAGCATGTAGGGATCGACCTTGGGTGCCGGCGCAGGCGCTGGCGCGGGTGGCGCGGGTGGACAGGCCGCAGCGGGGGCAGCAGCGCCCCCCGCCAGCTTCTTCAACAGGCTCAGCATGAGGTGACTCCTGGGGATGGGGTGGCCGCTCGGGACGCACTCAAGCGTTTGACCAACGCCGCGCCGCGATTACGCATGGGCATTTCGATGAAGCGATAGTTGAGCTCGCTCAACAGCACGATCAGGCCGAACGCCAGCAACAGCGTGATGATCGGGTGGCCGGCCGGGCTTGGCAGAGATGCCGCCTGCAAGCGAAAGATCAATTCGCGCACCAGGCAATAGGCCGGGATATGAATCAGGTAGATGCCATAGGAGCGACTGCCGATCCAGGTCATCACCCGCTTGAACAGCCCCGGCGGCATCAGGTAGTCACCGTTGTAGGACGCCAGCCAGACCAACACCGCACTGAGCACCGCGATGGCGCCGATGCGGTAGGAGGTGAAGGTAAAACGGTCGGTCGCCAGAAAGCTCATCAGCAAGGCAATCGCCACCAGCACCGCAATACCGGCCCACGGCCGGCGCAGGAAGGTCGGCTGCCAACGGCGATAGGACGGTTGTGCACTCCACATGGCCAGCAACACCCCCAGCGCCAGCGCGTCGGTGCGGATCACCATCAGGATCGGCGTGCGCAACGTCAGCAGTTGCACGGCCACCAGGGCCAGCAAAGCCCACACCAGGTGTTTGCGGCAGACCATGATCAACAGCGGAAACAACAGGTAGAACTGCTCCTCCAGCGACAGGCTCCAGTACACGAAGCTGGTGCCGTACTCATAGTGGAAGAAGCTGTCAGCGAAGCGGAAGTTGGCGTATTGCAGCACCCCGGCCAGCGTCGCCTGCAGGTTGGCGGCCAGGGTGCCGAAGGCGCCTGAGCGGTTGATGAACAGGCAGGCCAGGAGCATCAGCGCCAGCCATAACCAGGCCGACGGCAAGAGTCGAAAGGCGCGCCGCAACCAGAAGTTGCGGGTCTGCTCCCAGTACTCCTGGCGCGTGCTGCAGCCTTGCAGCGCGGGGATCAGGCTACGCGCGATGACAAAACCGGAAATCGCGAAAAACAGATCGACGCCCCACCAGGGCTGGCCCAGGGCATGGATCGCCTGCAGCAGTGGGACCTGCCCGGTGAACAGGCTGTCTTGCAGGTGATGAAACAACACCCCGAGCACGGCGATGCCGCGCAGCAGTTCGATGTCCATGATCCGCTTGTCACTCATCCCGCGCTCCCAGGCGTTACGTCGCCGGCCATGGGCTTGCGCGCGATGATCACCTGGCTCTTGGGCATGAACTGGTCCAGCACCTGCTTGATGGCCAACCCGTCGGGCTGCATCAGCAAGTCATGCCAGGTGCGGGCCCAGCCTTCCATCAGGGGCGGGTAAGGCGCCTGGATCCGGTCGCGCACCGCGCCCGCCATATCCCGCCCGGCTGCACGCTCGCTGGCCCAGAAGAAAATCATGCCCATCACCCAGAAGAAGCCGGTGGCCTGGCGGTGTTCAATGATCAGCCCGGCGTCTTCGACCAGGGCGGCAAAGCGCTCATGGGAAAAGATCTGCACATGGTTTGGCGCCTGGAAATAGGCGGCGGGCGCGATGCCCTGTTGCAGGTGTTCACCCACCGGGGCGGGCACGCTGAGCAAGTACTGCGCACCGGGACGGCCCATGCGCACCAGCTCGGCCATGAATTGCTCGGGGGTATCGACATGCTCCAGCACTTCCATGCACACCACTTTGCTCGCACAGCCGTCCGCCAGCGGCAGCGGCAGGCTGTTGCTGACCAGGCCAAGGGCTGGGGCCTGGGTCATGGCATCGACCTGGCGCGCCAGTTCGCGGACCTTGTCCTGTTCGCTGTCGGTAAAAATCACCGCAGCGCCCTGGCGCACCGCAAACAGGGTCGCCGCGCCCTCACCACAACCGACGTCGAGCAGGGTGTCGTCGGCGCCAATGGCAAAGCCCTTGAGCAATTCCCCAGTAGCGCCGAGAAACCAGCCGTCGAGTACCGCATCGGTGAAACCACAGTCACGCGGCGATACCGCCGGAACCGAGACCGGGGCCGGTACTGGTTCCGGCTCCGCTACCGGGGCGGGCGCAGGGCGCAGCCAGTCGAGCAAGCGGCCCATCATGCTGGTTTCGCCTGGGCGATCACGCTTGCCAGAAACGCCTGCAAGCGCTGCTCGGTAGCCGCCTGGCTGCAGAACGCCTGCAGACGACTGACGGCGTGGGCCGACATGCGCGCATAGCGTGGCGCATCGTGGCGCGCCACTTGATAGCTGGCCTGGTAGGCCGAACACAGCGAATCCCAATTGGTGACGTACCGCAGGGTGCGGTAGGCGGCGCGCGGGTCATGGGGCCAGGCGGTGAGTTCGTCGGTCGAGTCGACGATGAAGGTGTTTTGCCCATCGATGTAATCGGCCATTGCCGTGTTGCACGGGGCAACCGCCGGTTTGCCGCAGGACATGAACTCCATCAGCGGCAGGCACTGGCCTTCACCGAATGAACTGTTGACCACAAAGCTGGTGGCCTGCACCAGGCGCTCATAGTCCGCATCGGCGAGAAAACCGTGGATCAACACGATGCGGCAACGGTAGTCCTGGTTCTTGTACAAGTGGTGCAGCATGTCATTCAAGGCGTCGGCGATGTCGTGGTGCGTGAGCTTGAGCACCAGGGTGGCATCGGCACACTCGCGGAACGTGGTGCAGAACGCGCTGAGCATGTCCTGCCAGTTCTTGCGCCCATCGTAGGGGTTGAACACCGAGGTGTAGATCACCCCGTCGAGCACCAGTTCGTGCTCGCCGACAGGCGCGTCGAAATCCACCGGCTCGCCTTCACGCAGCGCCGCCGGGCCATAGGGCCGCAGGTCGAGGTTGCGACTGTCGATCAGCAAGCCACGCAGGCTGAGCCTGACCTGTTCGGCCAGTGGCTGCTGGCCGAGGTTGCGCCCGCGCCCGGCAAAACGGTCCCAGACCGGCGCCGGAATCGCGCTGATCGGATAGTCGGGGCCCATGGCATCACGTACCGCGGTCACGGTAAAACTGGAATGGGTAATCGCAGCGCCGACCTTGTCCAGCACCAGGCGCCAGTCGTGCCGGGGTTCACCGTGCCAGGTGTCGGTGGGAATGGTGCTGAACTCCCAGGCAAACACCGGGATGGTCGGACAGGCGTAGTGGATCGGGGTGCGATGGGGCGGCGAGAACGACAGGAACACGCAGTCTTCGCCGCGGCTCTGGCAGTCGAAATACAGGCGGTCGACCAGTTCGTCGGGGTTGCTGACTTCGATCACCTGCCCCAGCCGTTCCAGTACCGGGCGGAATTCCTTGAGCACAAAGTAGTAGCTGTACTCGGGACGGCCAAGGTTCTGCTCGATGTTACTTTTGTTGGTTTCCGAATGAATGATGATCAGCATGGGGCCGCCCCTGCGGTCGCGACCGGCGACTCAGGCACCGGGCTGGTTGGCTGTTGCAGTTGCAGGAAGTCCGCCAGGCGTTGCTGCACCCCTGGGAAATTGCAGTAGTCGCGCATCCGCTCGCTGGCCGCAACGGCCATCGCCTGGTAACGCTCGGGCTGCTCCTTGGCCATGTGATAACTGGCCAGGTAGGCATTTTTCAGCGATCCCCAATCGGGGCGCTGGTAGACGGTGCGGAACAGGATCCGGCGGTCCTGCGGCCACACGGTCGGCTCCTGGCTGGAGTCGACGATGAAGGCCACGCGGTCGTCGATGTAGTCGGCCATCGCCGTGTGCCGAGGGGCGATCACCGGCTTGCCACAGGCCATGAACTCCATCAGGGGCAGGCACAGCCCTTCACAGCGCGAGGCGTTGACATAAAAACTGGCGGCGCCGTAGAGCCGGGCAAACTGCTGGTCGTCCAGGTAGCCGTGCATGACCACCACCCGGCAACTGAAGGGCGACAACTGCGACAGCAGGGTCAGCATGTGCACGTAGTAGGTGGACAGGTCGTTCTGGGTCATCTTCAACACCAGGGTGGCGTCTTCGACATCGCGCATGGCCCAGCAGAATGCAGTGATCAAGTGGTGCCAGTTCTTGCGCCCGTCATCGGGGTTGAACACGCTGACGTACACCACCCCCTCGACCTGGGTTTCGACCACTTGATCGGTGTCGGGGAACACCGCTTGCGGGTGTGAATCCTCAATGGGCGCCTGTACCACTTCCACCACCGGGGCAGGCGGCGGTACTTCGGCGGCCGGTCGCTCGCCGCGCAGGCGTGCCCGCAGGCTTTGCGGCAATAGATCACGGAAACCTTCGCCGTAGGTCTGGTGCAGGTAATGGCGAAAGATCAACAACTGCCGGCGCACGGGCTGGCCGGCAGCCTCGCGCAGGCTCTGGCGCAGATAATGTTTGGCGATGAACAGGCGGCGACGCCAGGTCAGCGGTGGCGCCGGGACCACGACTTCGGGCTCAGGCTCAGGCTCGGGCTCGGGCGTCGGTGGCGATTCGGTTTCTGCAACGATCGGCGCGATCAGGCCGTCCGCCGACAGCCCCAGTGTGCGGCTGTCGATAATGCAGCCCAGGGTCTGCAAGGTGGTGCCCGGGTTGACCGGCTGGCTGGCAAACCGCTGGCGAATATCGGCAAACCGTTCCCAGAGCGGGGTCGGCAGCACCAGCACCGGGAAGTCTTCGCCCAAGGCCCGGCGTACCGCCTGCGCCGTATGGCTGGACAGGGTGATGACCCGGCCATGTCGCGCCAGGGTGCGGCTCCAGTCCTGCCGGGGGTCGTTGTCCCAGTGCTCGGTGGGAATGGTGTCGAACTCCCAGGCAACCACGCAGATCGTCGGGCAGCTCAGGTCGGTGGGGGTCTTGTGTGGCGGTGCGAACGAAAGGAACAGGCTTTCTTCACCCTCGGCGGCGAGGCGTCGAAAAAGTGGATCGACCTCGCTGACCGCTTCCACCACGTGGACCCGGCCCAGGCTCTCAAGGACCGGACGATAGGCCTTGAGGACGAAGTAGTAGCTGTATTCAGGACGGCCGAGGCTCTGGCTGATCGAGCGGTCGTTCACATCCGAGTAAAGAATGAAATTCATGGCATCCCACGCTGAAACCGCCCTTTCGGCAGCCTCATTCTTATGACGGCACAGCCCCGGATCGACCCGCCATAGCGCAGTTCGTCCAGCGCCTGCATGCCCGTCTACGTTCTTGTTTTTGTGGTCAGCTTTGTGTGGTTGAAAGTCCACTTTGCTGATCGCTGGGCAATCGTGCTGAGGGGCATTCTAAACACATCCGTTGGGGATTCGTGAACACCGGCGATGAATAAATCCGACGGTCCTGACGAGAACTGCACGGTCACGTTAAGACCTGTTGAAATTGCCGCGTAATTGGCACAGATTGACGCAAACAACTACAACAACGACTTCGCATATTCAGAACCTTGCGAAAAAAGCGCACAGCTTTTCGGGTTCGCCCAACAAAATGGGTGGGGTATGGCAAAGTTTACCGATTGAGGGGCTGTTGCTTGAAAAAGCGTCTGTTCGTTACAGGCCTGAATGGTTTCGTCGGCCGTCATATCCAATCACGCCTGAACGCTGTCGACTCGCAGTGGCAATTGCTGCCTGTTGCCCCGGGCTACGACCTGCGCGAGCCAAAAAGCCTCGAAGGCCTATGGCCGGAACTGCCCGATGCGGTGATCCACCTGGCGGGGCAAACCTTCGTTCCCGAAGCCTTCCGTGACCCGGCCAATACCTTTCAGGTCAACCTGCTGGGCACTCTCCACCTGTTGCAAGCACTCAAGGCCCGCGGCTTCAGCGGCACCTTCCTGTATGTCAGTTCGGGCGATGTGTACGGCCAGGTCAGCGAAAGCGCCTTGCCCATCGACGAACACCAGCCACCCTGCCCGCGCAACCCCTATGCCGTGAGCAAGCTCTCGGCGGAATTGTTGTGCCTGCAATGGGGCATGACCGAGGGCTGGCCGGTGCTGGTCGCGCGCCCGTTCAACCACATTGGCCCCGGGCAAATGGACAGTTTTGTCGTCGCCAGCGCCGCCCGGCAGATCTGCCGGATCAAACAAGGCCTGCAACCGGCACAACTGCAGGTCGGCGATATCGATGTGACACGCGACTTCCTCGACGTCGCGGACGTGGTGTCGGCCTACCTGGCCTTGCTGGAGAAGGGGGAGCCTGGGCAGGTGTACAACATCTGCTCCGGCGTCGAGCAGAGCGTACGCGGCCTGATCGAGCAATTGGCGGATCTGGCCCAGGTCCACGTGCAACTGATTCAAGACCCCGCGCGCCTGCGCCGTGCGGAGCAGCGTCGCGTCTGCGGGAGCCATGCCCGGTTGCACCAGACCACCGGATGGGCGCCTGAACTTACAACACAACAATCCTTGCGGGCGATCCTGTCCGACTGGGAGTCACGGGTACGACAAGAATGACAAAAAGTGCACTGATCACAGGGATCACCGGCCAGGATGGCGCCTATCTGGCCAAACTGTTGCTCGACAAGGGATATCGCGTCCACGGACTGGTTGCACGGCGCAGCAGCGATTCGCGCTGGCGGCTGCGGGAAATGGGAGTCGAAAGTGATATCCATTACCTGGACGGTGACATGGCCGACGCCTGCTCGGTGCAGCGCGCGGTAATCAAGTCCGCACCGGATGAGGTGTACAACCTGGCGGCGCAAAGTTTTGTCGCGGCGTCCTGGGATCAACCCGTGACCACCGGGATTGTCGACGGCCTGGGCGTGACCCACCTGCTTGAAGCGATCCGTCAGTTCAGTCCACACACCCGTTTCTACCAGGCCTCGACCAGCGAGATGTTTGGCTTGATCCAGGCCGAGCAGCAGGACGAAAACACCCCGTTCTATCCACGCAGCCCCTACGGCGTGGCCAAGCTCTACGGCCACTGGATCACGGTCAACTACCGCGAAAGCTTCAACCTGCATGCCAGCAGCGGCATCCTGTTCAACCACGAATCGCCACTGCGCGGGATCGAGTTCGTAACCCGCAAGGTCACCGACGCCGCCGCCCGCATCAAGCAGGGCAAACAGCAGGAACTGCGCCTGGGCAACATCGACGCCAAGCGCGATTGGGGTTTTGCCGGTGACTATGTCGAAGCCATGTGGCTGATGCTGCAACAGGACCAGGCCGACGACTTCGTGGTGGCCACGGGCGTTACCACCACCGTGCGCGAGATGTGCCAGATCGCCTTCGATCATGTGGGCCTCAACTACCGCGACTTCGTGAAGATCGACCCGGCGTTTTTCCGCCCGGCCGAAGTCGACGTGTTGCTCGGCAACCCGGCCAAGGCGCAACGGGTGCTGGGCTGGAAACCAAAAACCGATTTGCAGACCCTGATCCGCATGATGATGGAAGCGGACATGAAACGCGTCGCCAAGGAGTAGGTCATGCTGATCCCTGTGATTCTTTCCGGCGGTGCCGGGACACGCCTGTGGCCGGTTTCGCGTGAAGGCCACCCCAAGCCATTCATGACCCTGCCTGATGGCGAGACTCTGCTGGGCAAGACCTACCGACGCGCGGCCTCGCTGCTGGGCAGCCACGGCGATATCGTCACCGTGACCAACCGCGACTACTACTTTCAAAGCAAGGATCACTACCAGGATGCCCACCTGGGCCATCACCGTGGTCACTTCGTGCTCGAACCAATGGGCCGCAACACGGCCCCGGCCATTGCTGCTGCTGCGCTGTCACTGCAGGCCCTGCACGGCAACGACGTGATTATGGTGGTGATGCCGGCCGATCACCTGATCCAGGACGAAGAGGCCTTCAAGGCGGCGGTCAAGCACGCCGTAGCCCTGGCCGAGTGCGGCCACCTGGTGACATTCGGCGTCATCCCGACTGCCCCCGAGACCGGTTTCGGCTACATCGAACGTGGCGCCCCACTCGACGAACACGGGGCGGCCAGGGTTGCGCAGTTCAAGGAAAAACCTGACCTGCAGACCGCCTCCCACTACCTGGATAGCGGCAACTTCCTGTGGAATTCGGGCATGTTCTGTTTCTCGGTCGCCAGCGTGTTGGCAGAGCTGAAAACCCATGCCCCCGAGCTGCTGGAACAGACAGACGCGTGCCTGGCGGCCAGTACGCTGGTGGAAGCTGGCGGCTGCCTGCAACAGGAGCTGTCGGCGAGTCATTTCGAGCAGATGAGCGATATTTCCATCGACTACGCCCTGATGGAGCGCTCCGACAACGTGGTGGTGGTTCCCGCCAGCTTCGACTGGAGCGACATCGGCTCCTGGGGCGCGGTCAGCAGCCTGATCGCCGCCGATGCGCAGAACAACCGCGCCAGTGGTGAAGCCCTGTTCATCGACAGCCACCACAACTTCGTGCAGAGCGATGGGCGCATGGTCGCCACAGTGGGTGTGGATAACCTGATTGTCATCGACACCGCCGATGCCGTGCTGGTGGCGCACGCCGACCGTGCCCAGGACGTGCGCAAGGTGGTCAAGCAGCTCAAGGACCAGGCGCACGAAAGCTACCGCCTGCACCGTACCGTGAGCCGTCCGTGGGGCACATATACCGTGCTGGAGGAAGGCCCGCGCTTCAAGATCAAGCGCATCGTGGTCAAGCCCGGGGCCAAGCTGTCCTTGCAGATGCACCATCACCGCAACGAACACTGGGTCGTGGTCGAAGGCATGGCCAAGGTCACCAACAACGGATCCGGTTCGCACCTGGTGGCCAAGAACGAGTCCACCTTCATCGCCGCCGGCCACAAGCATCGCCTGGAAAACCCTGGGGTCATCGACCTGGTCATCATTGAAGTACAAAGCGGTGAGTATCTGGGAGAGGACGATATTGTCCGCTTCGAAGATCAGTACGGCAGGACAGTCTGAATGCTCCTCAACCTCTACCGCTCGCTGCGCAGCTACCGGGGTTTCATCCTCGGCAGTGTCAAACGCGAGTTCCAGTCGCGTTATCGCAACTCCCTGTTCGGTGCCTTGTGGACCGTGCTCAACCCGCTGTCGATGATCGTGGTGTACACGGTGATCTTCTCCCAGATCATGCGCGCCCGGTTGCCGGGCGTGGAGGATGGGCTGGCCTATAGCGTGTACCTGTGCGCCGGCCTGCTGACCTGGGGGCTGTTCTCCGAGATCACCCTGCGCAGCCAGAGCATGTTCCTGGAAAACGCCAACCTGCTGAAGAAGATCAGCTTCCCCAGGATTTGCCTGCCGGTGATTGTGCTGCTCAACGCCGGGATCAACTTCGCGATCATTCTCGGCCTGTTCCTCGGCTTTTTGCTGATCACCGGGCGCTTGCCCGGCATGGCATTGCTGGCGCTGGTGCCGTTGCTGGCCCTGCAAGTGATGTTCTCGGCCGGGTTGGGGATGATTCTGGGCGTGCTGAACGTGTTCTTCCGGGATGTCGGGCAATTCTTCGGCATCCTCCTGCAGTTCTGGTTCTGGCTGACGCCCATCGTCTACCCGATGTCGATCCTGCCCGAGGGTATCCAGCGCGTCCTGGCGCTCAACCCGCTGACGGCCTTGATGCACAGCTACCAGAACGTGTTTCTCTACAACCAGTGGCCGGACTGGAGTTCGCTGACCCCCGTGCTGGTGATCGGCCTGCTGTTCTGTGTGATGGGGCTGCGGCTTTTCCGCCAGCGTGTCGGTGAAATGGTGGATGAGCTCTGATGGGAACCATACGCGTCACGGGCCTGGGCAAGGCCTACAAACAATACCCGAACCGCTGGAGCCGGCTGATTGAATGGCTGGTGCCCTTCTCCCGACCTCGCCATGAACAGCACTGGGTGCTGCAAGGCGTCGACTTTGAAATCCCGGCCGGTGAAGCGGTGGGCATTGTCGGGGTCAACGGCGCCGGCAAAAGTACCCTGCTGAAAATGATCACCGGTACCACCCAGCCCACCTGTGGCCAGATTCACCTGCAAGGCCGCGTGGCGGCCCTGCTGGAGTTGGGCATGGGTTTCCACCCGGACTTTACCGGTCGGCAGAACGCCTTCATGGCGGGTCAGTTGCTGGGCATGCAGGTCGAGGAAATCGAGGCGCTGATGCCGGAAATCGAAGGTTTCGCCGAGATCGGCGAGGCCATCGATCAGCCCGTGCGCACCTATTCCAGTGGCATGCAGATGCGCCTGGCGTTCAGTGTCGCCACCGCGCGCCGGCCCGACATCCTGATCGTCGATGAGGCGCTGTCGGTGGGTGATGCCTACTTCCAGCACAAGAGCTTCGAACGCATCCGCAGCTTCCGCCGCGCCGGCACCACGTTGCTGATCGTGTCCCACGACCGCTCGGCCATCCAGTCGATCTGCGACACCGCGATCCTCCTGGAGAAGGGCCGCATGGCCATGCACGGCAAGCCGGAAGAAGTCATGGACTACTACAACGCCATGCTCGCCGAACGCGAAGGCCAGATCGTGCGCCAGGAGATGCTCGCCAACGGCCAGGTGCAAACCATTTCCGGAACCGGTGAAGCGACCATCCACAGCGTGCGCCTGCTGGATCAGCGCCAGCGTTCGGTGGAAGTCGCCGAAGTCGGCCAGCCCATGGTGCTGGAGGTGCAGGTGGATGTGCGCCAGGACATCGAGCGCCTGGTCCTGGGCTTCATGATCAAGGACCGCCTCGGCCAGGCGATATACGGCATCAACACCCACCGCCTCGACCAGGCCCTGACGGACTTGCACGCCGGCGAACGGGTGACTTACCGCTTTGCGTTCCCCATGCGCTTGGGCAAGGGCAACTATTCCGTGGCCCTGAGCCTGTCGCGCCTGGACTCGCACCTGGACCGCAACTTCGAATGGCGCGATTACGGCCTGGTGTTCCATGTGATCAACAACCGTCAGGAAGACTTTGTCGGTTGCTCGTGGCTGGAGGCACAAACCAGCATCACCCGCTCATCAGAAACCTCGGGACAACCGCAGGCGCCGGAGATCGCCCCATGACACGACTGCTGGTTGAATGCACCTATGTGTTCGAACACCCTGAAGCCAACTCGGGGATCCAGCGCGTGGTGCGTAACGTCATTACCGAGCTGCCAAAAAACAACCCGGCGGTCGAATGCATTCCCGTGGTGATGCTCAAGGGCGCGTTGTACCAAGTGACCAGCCTGGCGCCACTGAAGGTGCCCAAGCTGGACCTGATGGGTGTGCGCGTACGGCTGGAGCAGATCGCCAACCGGTTCTGGCTGATGCACCGCACGCTGGAGCGGCGCACGCCGTTTCGCCAATCCCGGTTCGCTCGCCGAGTGTTGTATGTCGGCTGCCGGCTGGCGGCATTTGCCGCGTTGAGCGTGCCGATCCGGTTGCTCAATTACTGCCTCAGGCGCCAGGAAATCCCCACCCGCTGCCAACCCCTGCAGCATCAGGCGGGTGATCAACTGGTGCTCCTGGACTCTTCCTGGCACGCCGATTTTTTCCCCCTGGCCGAACAACTCAAGCGCGATGGCGTGGGCATTGTCTCGGTGATCTATGACTTGATCCCGCTGACCCATCCGCAGTTCTGCGACGCCGGGCTGGTCCGGGTGTTCAACGAGTGGTTCGACTGGATCGCGAAGACCGCCGACGGCTACGTGGCCATTTCCGCGACCATTAGCGATCAGGTGCGCGAGGAGATGCTGCGCCGCGTCGGCTCCGAGCAAGTGGCGCAACGCTGGTTCGACCACTTTCACCTGGGCAGCGAGCTGGACCTGACCGACGACGCGTTGCCGGTGGAGCCGGCCCTCAAGCAGATGTTCAAGAACAAAGACCCGGTGTACCTGATGGTCAGCACCATCGAGCCGCGCAAGAACCACGCCTACCTGCTCGATGCCTTCGAGCTGGCTTGGGCCAAAGGCTCGCGCGCACGGCTGTGCATTGCCGGGCGCATCGGTTGGAAGTGCGATGCGCTGATCGAGCGGATCCGCCAGCACCCGCAGCTCAACCAACGCCTGTTCATGTTCAACGCGCTCACCGACAAGAGCCTTGAGTACGCCTACTCCAACGCCACCGCGCTGGTCTTCCCGTCTTATGTCGAAGGGTTCGGCCTGCCGCTGGTGGAGGCCATGCAGCGCGGCTTGCCGGCGATGGGCAGTGACATCCCGGTGTTCCGTGAGATCGGTGGTCCGTTCATGGCGTATTTCGACCTGGATGAACCACAGACCCTGGTCGACCTGATGACGCAGATGGAAACCACCGGCACCTTCCCGGCGGAGCGCGACGTCAAGGAGTGGCGCTGGCTGGGTTGGCGCGAGGCCAGTGCACAACTGGTGGAGCGCGTCCTGCGCCATGTGCGCAAGACCCCGGCGACGGTTGAGAGGCAGCATGCAGATTGCTCTTAATGCGCGAATCCTGCAGGCGCCACGCACGGGCATCGGCCATTACCTGGCGGAGCTGGTCAACGCCCTAGGCCAGGAGCCGGACATCAGCCTGTCGTTATTCCACGGCTGGGGCTGGAGCTCCCAGCTGCCGAGCGCCGCGATGCCCGGTTACTCACGACTGAGTCCGGTGCTGCGGCAGATCCCCGGAGCGTATCAGGCACGCCGCTGGCTGGAGCAACGTCGCTTCGACCAGGGTCGCCCCGGCAATATCCAGCTGTACCACGAGCCGAGCCTGTGGCCGCTGGCATTCAAGGGGCCGACGGTCGTCACCCTGCACGACCTGACGCACGTGCACTACCCCGCCACCCAGCCGGCGGCACGCTTGAAAGAAATCGAACGACGCCTGGAACAGGGGGTGAAACAGGCCAGCCTGATCCTCACCGACTCCCAGTTCATCGCCGATGAAGCGCAAGCGTATTTTGGCCTGGGGCCGGAGCGCTTCGTGGTCGCCCCCCTGGGGTTTGCCCCGCGTTTTCACCCACGTACCGACGCGGACTTGCGCCAGGTACTGCAGGCGCACGGGGTCGAGCCGCGTGGTTACTTTCTGTGTGTCGGCACCCTGGAGCCGCGCAAGAACCTCGGGCTGGCGCTGCGCGCCCATGCCCAGCTGCCGGAATCGCTGCGCCAGCGCTTGCCCTTGCTGATTGTCGGGATGGCCGGCTGGAAGGCCCAGCAGCTCGATGATGAACTGCGCAAGGGCCTGGCCAGTGGGCATGTCTGCCTGCTCGGGTACCTGCCCGATGAGGACGTCGCCCACTTGGTGGCCGGTGCCCGGGCCCTGGTGTTTCCATCGATCTATGAAGGTTTTGGCCTGCCCGTGCTGGAGGCCATGGCCAGTGGTACCCCGGTCATCCTCACCCGACGCTCGGCCATGCCGGAAGTCGCGGGGGCTGCGGGCAACTATATTGAACCCGAGGACGTGCACGGCTTATGCGATGCCATGAGCCGGCTGGCCGACGATCAAGTGCATTGGCAGGTAAGCCGAGAAGCCGGGCTGCAACAGGCGAAGCTTTTTTCCTGGGATCGCTGCGCGACGCTCACCGCGCGCGCCTATCGCCAGGTTTTAGGAGGTTGAATGCGCGTCCTACATTTCTATAAAACCTATTTGTCGGAAACCGTCGGCGGCATCGAGCACGTGATGTTCGAGCTCTGTGAAAGTGGCGCCGCCCATGGCATCGAGAGCCAGGTGCTGACGTTGAGCGCCAACCCCGTACCGGCGGTTATCCCGTTTGGCCAGCACCAGGTGCACCGGGCCAAACTCGATGTGCAGATCGCCTCCACCGGGTTCTCCTACAGCGTGCTCAAACAGTTTCGTGAGCTGGCCGCCGAAGCTGACGTGATCAACTATCACTTCCCCTGGCCGTTCATGGATCTAGTGCATTTTCTCAGCGGCATGAACAAACCAAGCGTGGTGACCTACCACTCGGACATCATCCGGCAAAAGCTCCTGCTCAAGCTCTACCAGCCGTTGATGACGCGGTTTCTGGCCAGCGCCGACCGGATTGTCGCTGCCTCGCCGAACTACCTGCATACCAGTGAAGTGCTGAAAAAATTCCCGGACAAGACCCGGGTCATTCCCTATGGCCTTAACAAAGCCGCCTACCCCAAGTCCGACCCTGAGCGCATGGCCCGTTGGCGGGAACGCCTGGGCGAGCGCTTTTTCCTGTTCGTCGGGGTGATGCGCTACTACAAAGGGCTGCACATCCTGCTCGAGGCCCTCAAGGGTGTCGATTACCCGGTGGTGATCGTCGGTGCTGGGCCGCTGGAGGTTGAACTGCACGCGCAGGCCGCCGCACTGGGCCTGCGCAATGTCCAGTTCCTCGGCCGTCTCGACGATGAGGACAAGGCCGCCTTGCTGGAGCTGAGCTACGCCATCGTCTTTCCTTCACACCTGCGCTCGGAGGCCTTTGGCATTTCGCTGCTGGAAGGGGCGATGTATGGCAAACCGATGATCTCCAGTGAAATCGGTACCGGTACCAGCTACATCAACAGTCACGGCGAAACTGGGTTGGTGGTGCCACCGAGCGATCCACCGGCCTTGCGCCAGGCCATGCGCACCCTGTGGGATAACCCGCAACAGGCCGCCGTCATGGGCGTCAAGGCCGAGGCTCGTTACCGGCAGTTGTTCAGCGCTGAAGAAATGGGTCGCCAGTGGGCGGCGTTGTACGAGGAAGTGCTGGCCGAGAAGTCACTGTCCTACGCCTGAGCGACGCCAGCGTAAAGCCAGCGCCGCCGGCCGCCGGACGACCTGCTCCACCTGCAGCGTCCACAGCCGTTCAGCCCCTTGGAAGGCCGCCACTTGCGGCCCGTCCAGGATGATTTCGCTACGACCACTGAGCTGCAGCACATCACCGGTGGTGAAATCGATGAACAGCAGCCCGGCTCGGGGGTTGAGCAACAGGTTGCCCAAGGTGTTGAAGTGGCGGTTGCCGGCGAAGTCGGGAATGGTCAGGCGATTGCCCTGTACCTGAACGAAGCCGGCCGCGCCGCCGCGATGGGAAACATCCACCGCCCGTGAGTTATCCACATCCACATAACTGGCGACAAAGAAGGTGTCGGCTGTGCGAATCAACGCCCGGGCCGCGTCATCCAGGGCGTCGAGGTGGTGCGCGACGCGCATGGAGGGGTCGGCCGGCGGCACGGCTTCGTACTGGCGCAACTGGATGTACTGCGGGCAATTACCGAAGGCCTGCTCGACCGCAACACTCACCCCCGACTCGTCGACCGTCAGCACCCGGCCATTGAGGCGGTTGCGCCGACGACTGTGCAGTTCGATCCCCAGTAACCCGATCGCCGCGCCGGCCCGTATCTGCGCCGGATCATCGACACTGGGCAGGCTGTCCAGGCACAACCGCGCAGGCTCCGCAGAATGGGCAAAGCCGGGCGGGCCTTCGAGAACGCTGGCCCAGGGATGACCTAGAGCGTCGACTGCACCGAACAGCACGAAGGGTAACTGAGCATAAAACTGGCGATGTTGCTCCGGCATTTCGCTGCGGATCACCTTGCGGCCAAACGCTTCCATGCGTTCGGCAACGCCGACAAGGGTCTGCAACTGTCGCTCGCCTGCGTGCCAGGGTGAAACGTCCATCAAACAACTCCCCTGCGCACTTGGCGCAGTTTCAGGCGGTTTGCAGACCGGCGACTGTGCGGGGCATGGCCACGAAACCCGGCAGCGCTTCGATTCGCGCCAGCCAGGCCCGCACGTTGGCGTACTCGTCCAGGGCCACATTGCCTTCCGGGGCGTGGGCGATGTAGCTGTAGCCGGCGACATCCGCGATGGTCGGCTCGTCACCCACCAGGTAGCGGGAGCTGGCGAGTTCCTGATCCATCACCTTGAGCAGTGCGTGGGCACGGGCGATCACTTCTTGCGCGTTATGGGTGGCGCCAAACACCGTGATCAGGCGCGCGGCAGCCGGGCCATAGGCAATTGGCCCGGCCGCCACCGACAACCAGCGCTGCACCCGGGCAGCGCCCACGGGGTCGGCAGGCAGCCAACGGCCCTGGCCATATTTTTGCGCCAGGTACAGCAAAATGGCGTTGGAATCAGCCAGCACCACGCCTTGATCATCGATCACCGGCACCTGGCCAAACGCATTCAACGCGAGGAAATCGGGCTGCTTGTGCTCACCCTTCGCCAGATCGACAAATATCAGTTCGGTGGGCAGATCCAGCAAAGACAGCATCAGCTCCACCCGATGGGCGTGGCCGGAGCGAGGGAAGTTGTAGAGTTTGATGCTGTGCATGATCGACTCCAGGGGGAAATCGCGCCGCTCAGGAGCGAACTGCGCTGGTGAAGTCCATCTTGCATCGGCTGAAAAAACAACAGAATCACCAGAAAAGGCAATCCGCTATTTCACCCACCGCAATAATGCCTCAGCCGCGCAATGCCGGATGTTCGCGCAGAGCCTGCACCGCGTAGTCGACAAAACTGCGCACCCGCGCAGGCGCCTTGCGCCCGCCCTGATACACCACATGGATGGGCAACGGCGGCAGCTCAAAATCCTCGAGGACGATTTCCAGCTCACCGGCTGCCACCTTGTCGGCCACCTGATAGGACAACACCCGGGTCAACCCCAGGCCCAGCGTCGCCGCGGTAATGGCGGCCTGATTGGCTGTCACCACCATGCGTGGTTCCAGGCGCACACTCATCGAGGCACCCGCTGCCATGAAGGGCCAACTGCGCTGCTGACCGATGGCAGAGGTGGCGATAATCCGCGCGCGGTCGAGTTCCTCTGGGTGCAGGGGACGACCATGGCGCCTGAGGTAGTCGGCAGAGCCGCACACCACCCGGCGTACCTCACCGACCGCAATCGCGTACTGACTGCTGTCCGGCAGCTCGCCAATGCGCACCGCAACATCAACGCCCTCCTCGACCAGACTCACCACCCGGTCGACCAGCAAGGCATTGATGCTGACCTGCGGATACTGCTCAAGAAAGCCCACCACTACCGGCGTGACATACAAATCACCAAACAGTACCGGCGCGGTAATGGTTAGTTGCCCCCGAGGGTCGGCATGACTACCCGCCGCGGACTCTTCGGCGTCCTGAAGATCGGCAAGAATCCGTCGACAGTCTTCCAGGTACCGCTGCCCCGCTTCTGTCAGTTGCACAGCGCGAGTGGTGCGTATCAGCAACTGCGCACCGATCCGCACTTCCAGCGCCGCCACCGCCCGGGTCACGCTGGCAGCCGACAGCCCAAGGCGCCGGGCTGCCGCCGCGAAACCCTGGTCATGGGCCACGGCCATGAACACCTGCATTTCCTGAAAACGGTCCATTGCCTGTCCTCGGGCCGGGTAAAAAATGGCAGCCTGGGCTGCGATTTTTGGGTCTAGACAACAGAGTCTGACACAAGGCCTCTGCCACCTCCCAAAGGGATCGGCTAGGAGGGTGAGAGGATTTTGGGTGCAGTAGGGACGCAAGCCATGTGTCGAACTCAGAAAGCGAGCTGCTGCACGCCGATGGGCCGCGCAGCGGAACACTGCGTGCCGTCTCGCTCCGTCGCCCAGCCAAAGGTTAAACCTGGCGGGGCGACGCTGACAGGTGAGACGAGCAATCCCTGCTCAGGTGACGAAGCAGTCGAGGCATCAGGTAACCGGCGTCAGCGCCCACGCCCCTGAGCGTTGCGGAGGCGAAGTTTCGTTGCCTGGGCAAGCCCACGAAGTACACGCCAGGCACCTGGCTTGCCACTCCGTTGCGCTGCAGCACACGCCCGCCGTGGTCTGTTATCGGGAGAGCAGTCAGAAAATCCAGGTTTGGCTGGAACCCCGTCGCAAAGATCAGTGCATCGATCTGGGTTGTGCTTGCGTCCGACCAAACGACACCCTCTGGCAGCACCTGCTGGAACATGGCCCTGCGCTGGAATCGACCGGTATTGAGAGCATGTCGGTATTTGCCGCTGTCCAGCACGGGTGTGCGCTGGTCACTCAACCATCGCGTGTGCTCCAACCTGGTAAATTTCAGCCAGGTATGAAACTCGAGCCCGAGGATTCGCTGAGGGAAGAACCGAATTTTCTCGCGGGTCGCCAATGACACCTGCGCGACGCCTGCAAGTTCATAGGCAATTTGAACAGCCGAATTTGCGGCCCCTACCACCACGACACGCTGGCCGGCAAAAGGCTCTGGCGTTCGATAAGCCGAGCTATGCAGACAAGTACCTGAAAAACTCTCCAGCCCAGGAATGTTGGGGGTGAACGGCCGGCTGAATCCACCCGATGCCACCACCACCGCATGGGTGGTGAAGGTCGCACCGGTATCACAGCGAATCTCAAATAGCTTTCCCTTCTGCGCTACATCCACCACTCGGGTACCTCCCTGATACGGCAGTCGAAACTCGGCCGCGTACATTTCCAGGTACTTCACTACCTCGTCCCGTAGCGGATAGCTCTTGGGGTCGGCAGGAAACGGCAGCCCTGGCAGCCCTGAGTACTCTGCCGGTGAGAACAGCTGCAAGCTGTCGTAGTAGTTACGCCAGTTTCCGCCCGGGCGTGTCTGTTCATCGAGGATGAGGAAGTCCAAGCCGTGCTGCTGCAAGTGCCAGCCAAGCGCCAAACCTGCTTGCCCACCGCCGATGACAACCACATCCAAAGTACGACTCGATTCATTCATATGTGCGCACTCATGCATATATCAAGAGAAAAAAAGCCTGACTACGGGCAGCACAGCGACACCAGACCCTTGGTTCGCTGAAGGAGTCCTTCCAGACGCTCGACGATCGCCCCGCCGTTCACTTCGTAGAAAACCTGCCTACCGACCTTGGTGGCCTTCACGATCTGGGCGTCATGCAGCACCTGCAGGTGCCTTGAGATAACAGAACGCTCCTGCGGCAGCTCTTTGGCGATCTCACCGACATCCGCCCGGCCCAGCAGCAACACGCGCTTGAACACCGCGACCCTGGAGGGTTCGCAGAGGGCTTTGAAGAAGGCTTCATCCAACGCCTCAATGGCAGCATCGATGGCGTGGGTGCGGAGATTGTCAGGAGTCGTCATGGGGGCAATATATGTGTACGAAGGCGCACATGTAAAGCCACCCATCATCACAGGCTTGCGATGCATACGAAAAAGCGTATATTCGGAAAAACATATACGAGTGCAGCGTCCAGTGATGATCCGAACCCATCGAGATGTTCGCCCTCGTGAAAACCAAGCACTGAGAACCGCTATGACTGACTCACTGACCCCTACCAGGGTTTTCAAATGCCTCGCCGACGAGAATCGCATTCGGATGATGCTGCTGATCGCTCGCGAGGAAGAACTGTGCGTCTGCGAACTGATCTGTGCCCTGGAAGAAAGCCAGCCCAAGGTTTCCCGGCACCTGGCGCAACTTCGCACCTGCGGCCTGCTGGAAGACCGTCGGCAAGGCCAATGGGTCTATTACCGGCTGCATCCTCAGCTGCCCGCCTGGGTACGCGAGATTCTGGTAACGACGCTGGAGGCCAATCGCGAATGGCTGAGCACCAGCGCCAAACGATTGGACACCATGGGTGACCGCCCACAGCGCGTCGCCACCTGCTGCTGAACATTGCCGAGAAAAACCGATGAAAGTCCTGTTCCTCGGCACCGCCAATAGCTGCCGCAGCATTCTTTCTGAAGCCGTTTTCAAGCACCTGGCTCCCGACGGTGGAACGCTCTGACGTTTAGGAAGACTCACCATGAGCAAGAGTCGCCTTTCATTGCTCGACCGCAACCCGACGAGCTGGATTTTTCTGGCCGTGGGGTCAGGCATAGGCCTGGGCAGACTGCCCACGTACCACTGCGCTGGCCTTTACCGCCGCGAGTAACAACTTCGAACTGGCCATTGCCGTGGCTGAAACATCGCTGGTTCGATCAAGCATCTGGTGCCTTGCCCCAGGAGTCAAAATCATGACCGAACACCCTATCCCCAACCTCGACAATGAACTGATCGACCTGCCGTCTTCCGACAAACTGAAGATCGAGCAGCAGTCCACACACAAACCTCGCATCCTGCTGTTGTATGGCTCGACCCGCGAACGTTCTTTCAGCCGCCTGCTGACAGAGGAAGCGGCTCGCCTGCTGGAGCATTTCGGTGCCGAGACGCGGATCTTCAATCCAACCGGCCTGCCAATGCCCGATGACGTGCCCGATGACCACCCCATGGTCAAAGAGCTGCGCGACCTGGTGCTCTGGTCGGAAGGAATGGTCTGGTGTTCGCCAGAACGCCACGGCGCGATGACCGGTGTGTTCAAGTCCCAGATCGACTGGATTCCGCTGAGCATGGGAGCCGTGCGTCCGACGCAGGGCAAGACCCTTGCGGTGATGCAGGTCTGCGGCGGCTCGCAGTCGTTCAACGTGGTCAACCAGTTGCGTGTACTCGGCCGCTGGATGCGCATGTTCACCATCCCCAACCAGTCGTCAGTGCCGAAGGCCTATCTGGAGTTCGACGAAGCGGGCCGCATGAAGCCCTCTGCGTACTACGACCGCGTCGTCGACGTGATGGAGGAACTGGTGAAGTTCACCCTGCTGCTTCGTGACCGTGGCGACTACCTGGTCGATCGCTACTCCGAACGTAAAGAGTCGGCTGAAGAACTGTCGAAGCGTGTTGATCAACGATCCATCTGAGGCTGCCTGAGCATGCAACTGCACCCGCGAGCGATTCAAAGCCCTGCACACGTCGGCGACCTCAATCAGTTCACCCCCCCCTCTGACCATTCGCTAACCGCAACCCGAGAACAAGAACATGGCAATCAAAGTAGGCATCAATGGGTTTGGACGTATCGGCCGTTTGGCGCTGCGCGCGTCCTGGGACTGGCCGGATTTTGAGTTCGTGCAGATCAATGACCCGGCCGGCGACGCCGAGACTCACGCCCACCTGATCAACTTCGACTCGGTTCACGGACGCTGGCACCGTGAGGCAGGAGCAGAAGGCGACTCGGTAGTGATCGAGGGCAAGCGCATCAAGGTGACCGCCAACAAGACCATCGCCGACACCGACTGGTCGGGCTGCGACCTGGTCTTGGAGGCCAGCGGCAAGATGAAGTCGGTCGCAGTGCTCCAGGCCTACCTGGATCAAGGCGTCAAACGCGTGGTGGTCTGCGCCCCAGTGAAGGAAGAAGGCGCGTTGAATGTGGTGATGGGGGTCAACCAGCACCTGTTCGACCCGGCCCAGCACCACATCGTCACCGCCGCCTCCTGCACCACCAACTGCCTGGCTCCGGTGGTGAAGGTAATTCACGAGAGTCTGGTCATTCGTCACGGCTCGATCACCACCATCCACGACCTGACCAACACCCAGAGCATCCTTGATACACCGCACAAGGACCTGCGCCGCGCCCGTGCCTCGGGCATGAGCCTGATCCCAACCACTACCGGCTCGGCGACCGCGATCGCCGAGATCTTCCCCGAGCTGCGCGGCAAGCTGAATGGTCACGCGGTGCGGGTACCGCTGGCCAACGCCTCGCTGACCGACTGCGTGTTCGAGGTCGAGCACGCGACTACGGCTGAAGAGGTCAACGCGTTGCTGAAGGCGGCTGCCGAAGGCCCGCTGAAGGACATCCTGGGCTACGAAGAGCGTCCATTGGTATCCATCGACTACCGCACCGATCCGCGGTCTTCGATCATCGATGCCCTGTCGACGCTGGTGGTCAACGGTACCCAGGTGAAAATCTACGCCTGGTACGACAATGAGTGGGGCTACGCCAATCGTGCAGCGGAACTGGCCCGACTGGTCGGCGCGGCGGAGTAAACGGCGATCATGAAGGCATTGGCAGCCCTGTCTATGGAAGTGCGTCAGTACCTGCTGGTTACCGGCAACTACTGGGCCTTCACCCTCACCGACGGCGCGTTGCGCATGTTGGTGGTTTTGCACTTCCATTCGCTGGGCTACACGCCGCTGCAGATCGCAGCGCTGTTCCTGTTCTACGAAATTTTTGGCGTGATCACTAACCTGGTGGGCGGCTACCTCGGCGCCCGCCTGGGACTCAATCGCACCATGAACATCGGCCTGGGCATGCAGGTGCTGGCCTTGCTGATGCTCACGGTGCCGGCCGCCTGGCTGACAGTGCCTTGGGTGATGGCAGCTCAAGCGTTGTCCGGCATCGCCAAGGACCTCAACAAGATGAGCGCCAAGAGCGCCATCAAGCTCCTGGTACCGGACAGCCAGCAAGGCACCCTCTACAAATGGGTGGCCATCCTCACGGGCTCGAAAAACGCGCTCAAAGGGGTGGGGTTTTTCCTTGGCGGCGCGCTGCTTGCAATGCTTGGCTTCACCATGGCGGTGCTGGCCATGGCGGCAGTACTGGCAGTGATCTGGATCGCCAGTTTGATGCGCCTGAAAAAGGATCTGGGCAAGGCCAAGGCCAAACCAAAATTTCGCGACATGCTCTCCAAGAGCCGGGCGATCAACATTCTCTCGGCTGCACGGCTGTTTCTGTTCGGCGCCCGCGACGTCTGGTTCGTGGTAGCACTGCCGGTGTACCTGAGCACCGCATTTGGCTGGGACTTCTGGCTGGTCGGTGGCTTTCTTGCCGCCTGGATCATCGGCTACGGCATCGTGCAGTCTTTTGCGCCCTACATCACCGGCAAGAAACGTGGCCATGTGCCGGACGGTCGAGCCGCCTTCACCTGGGCCATTGCGCTGGCCGGACTTCCCGCGCTCATTGCTCTGGGGCTGAACGCAGGCTGGTCGGCTCAGGTCGTACTGCTCGGCGGGCTGATGCTATTCGGTGTGCTGTTCGCAGTGAACTCCTCGCTGCACAGCTACCTGATCGTCAGTTATGCCAAGGAGGATGGGGTATCGCTGGACGTGGGCTTTTACTACATGTCCAACGCATTGGGCCGGCTGGTCGGCACCTTGCTGTCTGGCTGGGTTTACCAGGCCCACGGACTGCAAGCCTGTCTGTGGATATCAAGCGGCTTTGTGCTACTGGCCGCCCTGATTTCCAGTGCGCTGCCCAAGCACACCACATCTGATCTCTGAAAGAGGAATGAACATGGACGCAAAAAAGCTCGATGTGATCATCATCGGCGGCGGACAATCCGCGCTGGCAACGGCTTATTTCCTGCGCCGCACTCAGCTTTCATTCCTGATCCTTGATGCCGGGGAAAAACCCGGCGGAGCCTGGCGTCATGGCTGGGACTCATTGCGGCTATTTTCGCCGGCCGCCTGGAGCTCCATTCCAGGATGGATGATGCCCCCCTCTGAGGACGAGTATCCCTCTCGCGATCACGTCATCAGTTATCTGGCCCAATACGAGGCTCGCTACCAATTCCCGATTGAACGTCCCGTACGGGTCACCTCTGTCGAGCGTATCGAAGGTGGGTTACGAGTTCATGCCGGCGATCGATCCTGGGATGCCCAGACCGTCGTAAGTGCAACAGGGACCTGGAGTGATCCCTGTATCCCTGAATACCCGGGATCAGAGCTTTTCGCCGGCACCCAGATTCACTCGGCGCACTACATGAATTCGCAGCCGTTCGCCGGAAAACGCGTATTGGTGGTTGGTGGGGGAAACTCTGGCGCGCAAATACTGGCTGAGGTCTCCACAGTGGCAGAGGCTACTTGGGTCACGCCGACGGAGCCGCTTTTCCTGCCAGATGAAGTCGATGGTCGAGTGCTGTTTGAGCGGGCGACCGAACGCTGGAAAGCCCAGCAGGAAGGGCGTGTCATAGAGCAGCCCGTCGGCGGACTGGGAGACATCGTCATGGTACCTGCGGTGGTCGAAGCCCGTGAGCGAGGCGTGTTGTGGGCGAAGCGTCCGTTCGAGCGCTTCACCGAAGCGGGCGTCATCTGGGCTGACGGAACCGAAACTCAGGTGGATGCGGTGATCTGGTGCACGGGCTTCAAACCCGCCCTAAACCATTTGGCCAAGCTGGGTGTCCTGAACAAAGACGGCCGGGTGGATGTTCAACGTACGCATTCATTGCTCGAACCAAGGTTATGGCTGGTGGGCTATGGAGAATGGACGGGGTCTGCATCGGCCACGCTTATCGGCATCACGCGCACGGCACGAGCTACGGCTGAGGAAATTGAGTCTGTGCTCATGCAGCAGTGCTAGCGGTGTAAACCCATCACGTTGTTCACGGATGCTATTCGGCTAATCGGTGACAAGTCACTCAGGCTGTTCGGCATTACTCGCGTTATGTCTTAAAATAGCCGGTTGCCGAAAGAACCGTCATGGCCATAGCCATGAAGGGCTTTCATCCTTTACGAATATGTGTGGTGAAGATGAACAAGCCTTTCATTTCGCTGTGCCCTGAAATTACTCGGGCGCACGCGCTGAAGCTGATGGACTGGATGGAGGATGAGCGCGTCACCTGCTATCTGAGCGATTCGCGTCATGTCTCTCGCTCCATCGAGCAAGTCATCGATCGGACTCAATTGCCGATCCTGACCCATCTATTCAACCAGGGCGGCCGATTCTTCATGGCCTATGACCGGCACGACGCCCCGGTGGGTTTTGTCCGTCTAATCAAGACCGGCTCAAATTGCGAGATCGTCCTGGTCATCGGAGACAGCGACAAATGGGGCCGAAACCTTGGCGTCCGTACGATCCGCGAAGGCATGAAACTGGCCTTCCTCGACATGCGGGCCAAGAAGCTCATCGCCAAGATCCACCCGGACAACGCGCGCTCGCTGAAAGCCTTTCTGCGCAGCGGCTTTGTGCTTGAGAGCGAAACGCCGACATTGAAGTCATTTTCCATGACGGCGGGGTGCTATCTCCAGTTCTTGCGCGAAGGAGCCGTTAGCGACTCCACCAGGATCTACATCACGGAGATCGACAAGGCCAGGCTCGAGAGTCTAATCGCGCTCGAACAAGGCCCAGCCGTTGTTGAGCTCGAACATGAGCTTGAGCGAGCCATTGTCGTCAAGCCGCAGCAGGTGGCGCGCAATGTCGTCACGATGAACTCCAGGGCCTTGCTGCAGCTGGACGACGAAGAGATCGAAGTGGCCTTGGTCTACCCTGAAGACGCAGACAGCAACGCCGGGAAGCATTCCGTGTCTTCCGACATCGGCGCCGCCATCCTGGGCTATCAGGAGGGGGACGCCATCGACTGGCGAATTTCTGATCGGACCCGTCGGATCGAGATCAGGAAAGTGCTTTACCAGCCGGAGGCTGCAGGCGATTTCCACCTGTAATTGCGCCTTTTGCTCAGTGTTCGTCCATCAGCGCGAGGATCCCCCAAAGGACGGGGCCTCGCTTTGCGTGCCTGAGCGGCCTGTTGGATGGTCAAGGGCGCGTGGGTGTGGCCAAAGGGATCGCCTGATAAAACAGTTGAATACCCGGCCACCACCCGATCAGGCAATGGCCGGGCCAGACTCAGCGATAGACCGGAAAACGACGGCACAGCGCGACAACTTGTTCGCGCACGTGGTGCCCGACCTTGTCGCTGCTTCCGTTTTCCAGGGCGTCCAGTACGTCGCACAACCAGCCAGCCACTTGCTCGCAGGCCTCCACACCAAACCCACGGGTGGTCACCGCCGGGGTACCGATACGAAGGCCGGATGTCACAAACGGTGAGCGTGGGTCATTCGGCACCGAGTTTTTGTTGGCGGTGATATAGGCACTGCTCAGGGCCGCGTCGGCCTCCTTGCCGGTGTAGGGCTTGTCGGACAGGTCGATCAGCATCATGTGGTTGTCGGTGCCGCCCGAGACGATTTTGTACCCGCGCTTTTGCAACACCCCGGCCATGGCCCGGGCGTTGATGACCACTTGGGTCTGGTAGATGCTGAACTCCGGCGCAAGCGCTTCCTTGAACGCCACGGCCTTGGCCGCGATCTGGTGCATCAGCGGCCCGCCCTGCACGCCGGGAAACACAGCGCAATCGAGCTTTTTGTAGAAAGCTTCATCCTGTCCCTTGGACAAAATCAAACCGCCGCGTGGCCCGCGCAGGGTTTTGTGCGTGGTGCTGGTCACCACATGCGCATGGGGAAGTGGGTCCGGGTATTCGCCCGCGGCGACCAGCCCGGCGACGTGAGCCATATCGACCCAGAAGATAGCCCCTACCTTGTCGGCAATGCTGCGCATGCGTGCCCAGTCCTTGTACCGCGAATACGCGGAAAAACCACCGATCAACATTTTGGGGCGTGTCTGCAGTGCGATTCGCTCCATCTCGTCGTAGTCGAGAAAGCCGGTTTTCGGGTCCAGTCCGTAAGGCACGATGGTGTAGTGACGCCCCGAAAAGTTGGCCGGGTTGCCGTGGGTCAGGTGACCGCCCTGGGCCAGGTTCATGCCCATCACCGTATCACCGGGGTTGATCAGTGCCAGGAAGACCGCCGCGTTGGCCTGGGCGCCCGCATGGGGTTGCACGTTGGCGTAGTCGCAGTCGAACAGGGCCTTGACCCGCTTGATGGCCAGCCGCTCGGCCACATCGACGTATTCACAGCCGCTGTAATAACGCTTGCCGGGGTAGCCTTCGGCGTACTTGTTGGTAAGCACCGTGCTCTGGGTTTTCATCACCAGCGGGCTGGCATAGTTTTCCGAGGCGATCAGCTCGATATGGTCTTGCTGGCGATGCTCTTCGCTGTGAATCGATTCATACAGCTCAGGGTCGAAAGCGTTGAGGGTCAGTGTCGAGTCGTACATGTGCAAAGTGTCCTTGGTCAAGAATTCAAGCGGCGGGTGACAGCAAGCGCGTGATGCGCGCGGCGATGTCGTCGATCTGTGCGTCATCGCAAATCAGCGCCGGCAACAGGCGCACGGTGTTGCCCCGTGTGACGGTGATCAGCAGACGTTGTTCTTCACGGGCCCGGCCGACCAGTTCAGCGATGGCTGCGGACATTGCGGGCCTCCTGTAGTGGGGGATCAACGGCTGGGAGTGGTCGACAACAACGTGTCTTCACCGAGAGGGCGGGCATCGGCGGACGGCCAGTAGTACGCATCCGGCATGGCTCGGGCACCGAAGATCGCCTGCCCGACGCGCACCACGGTCGCGCCCTCTTCAATGGCGACTTCAAAGTCACCCGACATGCCCATCGACAGCTCTTGCAGCGACACCCCGTCAGGCGCGCAATGACGCAAGCGGTCGCGCAATTCACGCAGCCGGACGAAGCAAGGGCGTACCCGCACCGCGTCGGCCGAGAACAGCGCCAGCGTCATCAACCCGCGAACCCGCAGTGTCGGGAACGCAGGCATTGTCTCCAGGAAAGCCGCCACGTCATCGGGCGCTAGCCCGTACTTGCTGGCTTCGCCGCTGGTATTGACCTGGACGAACACGTCCATCTGCCGACCGATAATGCGCAGGCGACGGTCCAGCGCCTCGGCCACCCGCAGGCTGTCCAGGGCCTGGAACTCGCTGGCGAAGCGTGCGACCTGCTTGGCCTTGTTGGTCTGCAAGTGACCGATCACCGACCATTGCAGGTCTTGCAGGTCGGTCATGGCCTCCCACTTGCGCTGCGCTTCCTGCACCTTGTTCTCGCCCAACAGGCGGCAACCGGCGGCATAGGCCAGACGCAGATGAGCTTCATCAAAGGTTTTGCTGACCGGCAGCAAGCGCACACCGGCCGGGTCCCGCCCTACCCGACGGCACGCCTCGACAATGCGTTGCTGCACGGCGGCCAGGTTGCGGCGAAAGTCTTCGACACTGTCGGCCTGTGGGTAACGACCATGGCGCGCATGCAGGATGTTGAGGTCTTCGGTTTGATCAGGCATCAGTTGGCCGCTCCCTTGGTGGGCACGGCAACCGGTTCGCCCTGTGGGACTGCAGTCTTTTCACGACGCGGCAACTGCCCATTGAGCACGGCGTAGGCCGCCAGGCCGATGACCAGGCCCCAGAACGCACCGCCGATGCCCAGCAGGGTGATATTGGCCGCGCAGGCCAGGAACGTGATCAGCGACGCTTCCCGCGATTTCACATCCGCCATGGCATTGGCCAGGCTCGCGCCGAGTGTGCCCAACAGGGCCAGCCCGGCCAGGGTGGTGATGAAGGTCGCCGGGAAGGCCATGAACACCGCCGCCAGGGTCACGCCGAAGATCCCCACCAGGATGTAGAAGATGCCCGCGGCCACGCCTGCGATCCAGCGCTTGGACGGGTCTTCCGACGCTTCCTTGCCCGTGCAGATGGCGGCGGTGATGGCCGCGATGTTGAAGGCATGGGAACCGAACGGCGCCATCAGCAGAGAACCCAGCCCGGTCACGCTGAGGATCGGGTTGGCACTGGTGTTGAAGCCGTCACTGCGCAGCACCAGCATGCCCGGCATGTACTGCCCCGTGAGGGTGATCAGAAACAGCGGCAACGCCACACTCAACAACGCATTGACCGAGAACTCCGGGCGGGTGAATACCGGTGTCGCAAACTCCAGCGTCAGCCCCGCGAAGTCCACGCGTCCCTGCATCAGCAGAAAGCCCAGCCCCAGCACCAGAATGCCGACCACCGCGTAGCGCGCACTCAAGCGCTTGAACAGGATGTAGGCGCCGATCAACACCCCGACCAGTAACGGGTCGAGGCTCATGCTGGCGAACGCACCGATGCCGAACTGCAGCAGGATGCCGCCCAACAAGCCCGCGGCTACACCCGGCGGGATCAGGCGAACGGCTTTTTCAAAGTAACCGGATACGCCCAGCAACACGAACGCTGCAGCCGAAATCATGTACGCCCCAATGGCCTCGGCGTAGGGTGTGGTCGCCAAGGCGACGATCAAAAACGCCGCCGCCGGGGTCGACCAGGCGGTGATGATCGGCTCGCGGCTCACCCAACTGAGGAGCAGCCCGGTCACCCCTACCCCGATCGACACAGACCACACCCACGACGCCGTCAACTCAGGGCTGAGCCCTGCGACCTTGGCGGCCTGAAACACCAGGATGAAGGTGCCGCCGTAATTGACGATCACCGAAATCAACCCGGCAACCACCGGGTGCAGCAAGTCCCGCAGACGCAGGGACGAGAGGGATTGAGTAGATGACATAGGTCTTGGCTCCTTGCTGGACGATGCATCCGGCCACTGGTAAGCGCTCATTTATAGCGGTTGAATGGCAGGTTTTACCCCTACGCTTTAACGCAGCAGACCAGACCACTTTCTGTGGTCGGCTCAGCCATGCTCACGCGCAAAGGCGTTCATGAAATCGCACAGAGCCTCGACCGCCGGCACTGAAACGGCGTTGTAGAGGCTGGCGCGCAGGCCGCCGACGCTGGCGTGGCCTTTGAGGCCGTTGAGGCCGGCCTGCTCCGCGCGCCGCAAAAAGGTCTTATCCAGCGCCACCTCGGCCAGCCGGAAGGGCACGTTATTGATGGAGCGATACGGTGCCTGCACTGAGTTGCGATAAAACCCGTCACTCCCATCGATGGCGCGGTAAAGCATTCGCGCCTTGGCCTGGTTGCGCTGATGCAGGGCCTGCAGGCCGCCACTGTGCTTGATCCACTTGAGCGTCAGGCCTGTGAGGTACCAGGGGAAGGTCGCAGGGGTATTGAGCATCGACTGCGCTTCGCTGATGCGCGCGTAGTTGAGAATGTCCGGGGTAAAGGCATGGGAACGTTCCAGCAACGCCGGGTCCACGATGACCACTGTCAACCCGGCCACGCCCATGTTTTTCTGTGCGGCGGCATACACCAGCCCATGCCTGGCGATGTCGATCGGCTTGGACAGCAGGCTTGAACAGGCATCGCACACCAGCGGCGCGTCACTCGCGGGCGTGTCGATGAACTGCACGCCGTGCACCGTCTCATTCTCGGTGTAATGCAGGTAGGCGGCGTCGGCATTCAGGCGCCAGTGCGAGGCATGGGGGACATGGTCGAAACCGGACGCGTGGGCGCTGGCAACCACGCGCACATCGCAGTAGCGCCGGGCAGCCTCGATCGCCTTGCCCGACCAGAGGCCGGTGTGCAGGTAATCCGCCGTACCTTTATCGCCTATCAGGTTCATCGGCACTTGAGCGAACTGCAACGAGGCGCCCCCTTGCAGGAACAGCACTTTGTAGGCAGGCGGCACCCCGAGGATATCGCGCAGGTCCCGTTCGGCTTCACTGGCCACCGCCATGAACACCTGCGAACGATGGCTGATTTCCATCACGGACATGCCGCTGCCGGCAAAATCGAAAAACTCCTCGTGCGCCTGAGTGAGGACGTCCAACGGCACCGCGGTGGGGCCTGCGCTGAAGTTGTGTGACCGAGCCATGGTTGAGTAACTCCTGTTCAAGAATGCTCGCCCTGCGCGTCATCACCGAGGTAAAGCCGTAGGGTGGCGAGGGCCAGAGTCTACGGATAAACTGGCCTGCCTTTACCTGCCAATTCATGGAAAGAGAGCAGACCACATGGCAACGGCCTTCGAGCTGGAAACCCTGAAGATGCGCCTCAACGACGCTGAATTTCAGCTGCTGGATCTGCATCAGCGAATCCAGCGTGCATTACGTGCGCTGATTCTCGACGGCGCCCTCGGCCCCGGCTTGAAACTGCCCGCCACGCGGGTGCTGTCCAAGTCACTGGGGTGCGCCCGCGACACCGTTGAGAACGCTTATGTGCAGTTGCATCGGGACGGGTTTATCGTGCGCCGCGAAGGCGCAGGCAGTTACGTCTGCGACGCGGTGGGGGTCGAATTGCGCGGTGCTGGCCGCCGACGCCTCAGGGCTCAGGAAATCAGGAGCAGCGTCGCCGCACCGGGCGCCGAACTCAGCCAACGCGGGCGGATGATCTTTGACGCCGGCGGCGTGCGCGATCAGCAAGTCATCAAGGCATTCGCCACCGGCCTGCCGGAAACCCGCAGCTTCCCGACGGATGTCTGGGAGCGTTTGCAGCGCCAGGTCATGAAGGACTATCGCGCGAGCGTGCTGCTGCATGGAGATCCACAAGGGGCTGAGCCCCTGCGCAAAGCGATTGCCACCTACCTGAACCTCGAACGCGGCGCCAAATGCTCCCCCGACCAGGTCCTGGTATTGAGCAGTACGCGTCAGGCGTTGTATCTGTGCGCGCAATTGCTGGTGGACGCCGGCAAGCCGATTCTGATGGAAAACCCCGGCTACTACGGCGCCCGCAAGGCCTTCCAAATCGCCGAAACCAAGGTGATGCCCATTGATGTCGATGAACATGGCATCCGCACCGACCTGTTGTACGCCGACCGCAGCGGCGCCAATTGCGTGTATGTCACGCCCTCTCACCAATACCCCACCGGCGCGACTTTGCCGCTGGAGCGGCGTCTTGAGTTGATCAATTGGGCGGCGCAAAAAGGCAAGTGGATCATCGAGGATGACTACGACAGCGAGTTCCATTACGACGGGCAGCCCACGGCGTGCGTGCAAGGCCTGGATAAGTATCAGCGCACGCTCTACATCGGCACGTTCAGCAAGACCCTCTACCCCGGACTGCGCATGGGGTACATGGTGCTGCCCTGCGAACTGGTAAAGCCCTTTGCCTATGCGCGCAGCATGATGGACGGCCACACTCCGCAAACGCTGCAACTGACGCTGGCGCGCTTTATGGAAGACGGCCATTACAACGCGCATGTCCGGGCCATGCGCAAGCTGTATGCCGGACGTCGGTCAATCATGCACGACGCCATCGGCAAGTACTTGAGCACGGTGGTCACCGCCGAACTGCCGCCGGGTGGGTTGCAAATCCCCTGCTTGTTGAAAGCCGGATGGTCCGAGGAAAAAACCATCCGCCAGGCCGCCGCTGCCGGCGTGCAACTGTCCGGCCTCAGCGGCTTGTACGCGGGCGAGCCGAAGCAACAGGGCTGGCTGCTGGGCTACTCCTCCCTGACCGCGTATGAAATAGAAGCCGCCATGTTACGTCTGGCCAACGCCCTGAAAATCTAATAGCCCAGCGCATAGTTCATCAGCAGCTGCTGGGCCTGAAAGGCCATCCGCGCACGCGGGGGGACAGCTTGGAGTATTCAACCGTGATGACGGGTTGATGTTGCAGACCACCGCACTCGACAACCTTGCCACTCGTCTACGCAAGGGCAGGAATGGTGAAATCGCCGCCATTAAAAGTGGTCTGGTGGCCTCATCGGTAATGGACTATCGCGCAAGACCATCGCCTCATTAAGCTCTGCGCCGAATTTGCCATGCTCACTACACAGGTTTCGCCATGACGATTCGTATCGGGTTGCTGCCTCAGGTCGCCGCCGCACACTTTGTCAGTCATTTGCACATCATGGTGCTGGCGGCGCTATTCCCCCTGCTTCCGGCTTTTTTCAACGTGGAATATGTGGAGCTGGGCCTGGCGTTGAGCCTGTTCAATATCGTCACGGCGTTGGTACAGGCACCCATGGGGTTTGCCGTGGACCGCTACGGTGCCAGGCGCTTGCTGTTGGTCGCGCTGGCACTGGGCAGCAGCAGTTTCCTGCTGATTGCACTCTTGCCCGGCTACACCTGTTTGTTGATCGCCATGGTGCTGGCCGGTGTCGCCAACGCCATTTATCACCCGGCCGACTACGCCCTGCTGTCGCGCCACATTGACCCCGCCCACATCGGTAAGGCGTTCTCCGTGCATACCTTTGCCGGGTTCCTTGGCGCGGCCGTGGCCCCGGGTTTTTTGCTGGGTATCGCGGTGGCGAGCAACCTGCCCATGGCCTTCGGGGCGGCGGCACTGGTGGGCTTTTTCGTGCTGGCGCTGTTGTTGATCCCTGGTTGCGCACTGACCCGAGTCAGTCGCGTGTATCCCGCCGCCGACCCGACACCCATCGGCGCCAGTCGCCTGTCACTGCTCTCGCCTATGGTGCTCAGCCTGACCCTGTTGTTCGTGCTGCTGAACCTGAGCACCAGCGCGATTGAGAAGTTCTCGGTCGCCGCCCTGATGCAAGGCCAGGGCGTGGCCTTGACCTGGGCCAACTCGGCGTTGACCGCCTTCCTCTTTGCCAGCGCTTTCGGCGTGCTGGCCGGGGGAGCCTTGGCCGACCGGACGCGCCGCCATGGCGTAGTCGCAGCTAGCGCGTTTGCCTTGGCCACCGTGCTGATGCTGCTGGTCGCCACGGCACGCTTGAGCGAGCCGGCGCTGCTGGTCGTGCTGGGGGCTGCGGGCTTCCTGACTGGGGTGATCGCACCGTCCCGCGACATGCTGGTACGGGCGGCTGCCCCGGAGGGTGCCGAAGGCAAAACCTTCGGCATCGTCTCTACCGGTTTCAACATCGGTGGCGCCATCGGGCCCGTCGGGTTCGGCTGGCTGCTCGACCAAGGTCAGCCCAACGCAATTTTCTGGGCCAGCGCCGCCTTCATGTGCCTGACCGTTGTACTGACCCTGATACAGGAGAAGTCCATGGCCAGGGCCCGAAAAATGGCGGCACTCCAAGTGGCATTCAAGTGACCTGGATAAATAGCCGCAACGTGTTTTTGCCGCAGCGCTTGAAGGGCGCCGTCCCGCATTGATTGCGCTGCACCTCTCGCTTGTGCGGACTGGAAAACCCGCGCGGTACGCAAGTACCAGGGTAAACCGGTGGTGGGATGTTCAAGCTCGAAGCAATTGCATGGGTTTCAACTGCAGGCAGCAGGGGAAACTGTTCCAGAATCGGTTGCAACCCCGACGTAGGGAAGCAACCGTGACAACCTTTATTTAATGCAGACACTGGGTTTAAACAACATAGTTTGACACGAATTTTCCCGAAAACACTGGGCGCGCGCGAGGTGGTTGATAGATACTGTTGCAATATAGATTGACACAAACAGGTCGCTATTTTGAATGTGCCACCCTGGCACGAACAACATAGTTTGACACAAGGCACCTGCCGCCTCCCAAAGGGATCAGCTAGGGTGGTGGGATGGTTTTGGGTGCGGTATGGACGGAAGCCTGTGTCGAAAGGTGATGGGGATAGTACGGAGAACGTGGCGGCTGGATGTCCTCACAGACCTCATTGCCTTTGCCATCAAACTGCATCTCAACATCAGCGCCCCATCGCATAGATAGGCCTGTCGTCTCTATTGGAGTTTCTGCATGATGACCGGCTTGTTGGCCAAACTGAAATCGTGGTACTCGAATCGCCGAGTGCAGGAGTGTGGTGATCCCCAGGGGAATCAGCCAATAGAAATCGGATCAGAGGCGCTGATTTGCACGAAATCCGAAGATCGTCTTAGAAGAGCTGACTTCGCAGACTGACTTGCTTGAAGTGAATATCGTGGACTTCTTGGTTCTGGAATCTTTACGCATCTTCGAATCAGACATATACGAAGCTCTAGTCCGAGAAAGGTCATTGGCTCTTGAAGAACACCGCTTCCGAGGCGATGGCCGTCAGGAGGCGGCGAAGGCGGCCACCGAGTGGCTCCTTGAGGTCGTTCCGGAGGAGCGTCGCGCCATCGCCCGGGACACTACAAAACAACTATTCCCAACTCTCGAATGGGCACTAGGCGGCACGAACTACGGGGACGGATTTCAGCTCCAATGGTTGGCAGCAAAGCACACCCAAGAACCTGTTCGCACTGCTGCAATCAGAAACACCCGATGTAAAGCTGCGAGCTTTATAAGCGCGTACCTGAAACCGATTACTTGGTAGCCTTTTCGGCTGCCAAGCGAAACTCTAAACAACAGACCTAATAGTGACTTGTTAAACCAGCTTTGACAGTCGCCAGTTCAGGGTGAGCGACGAGCTTATCAATGTGTAATTCGTCGTTGTTCAACCAGATCTCCGTCAGAATACGGTAGTGCTCCATATCCCTGCAACGCATGCGTAGACTGTAGTCGAACGGCCCCGTGATCAATTGGCAATTGAGCACCTGTGAGCAGGCATTGACGGTTTGCTCGAAGGCTTTCTGAGCAGTGCGCCCACTTTGATTGGATAACGCCACTAGAACCAGTAGCGACAACCCACCGGGCGATGTTGCCTGCATATTAATGATCGCGCTGTAGCCCTGAATAATCCCTTCCCGCTCAAGCTTACGGACCCTCTCCAAGCAGGGGCGGGCTGTTAGGTGCACCAAGCTCGAGAGCTTCTCATAGGTGATCCGCCCATTGTGGCGCAAGACATCTATAATAGCTTCGTCGATGCGATCCAGCGAGTATGGCACACGCGGATTTCTTTCTTTAGTACTCATCTTGGATTTTTCACTTCAATTGTTTTTACAAGATCAGCATGAGCGCTTGATAAGTCCCAGACCATTTAATTATTCTGGAGTGCTAAATAGCTAATCTAATACATAATTAAGAAATTTTATACAGGCACTCTATGTTCCGCTAGGCAGCAGATCATAGATCTTATACCTTCAACACTGAAAGTAGCTGAAGCTCAGGACAAGCAGTCAGCAGTTCCAAAATTTAAGAGCATTGCAATGCTTCAGCTATTTTTATAGCGCTGACGAAAAATAATAGTCAGAGAATTTCCAGTGGATATTCGACAATCAGGCGTACACGATTAAAATTCCCGTCGAACTGTTGCTGAGAGCCACGATGCACCTGCTGAACCAGATAAAAACTAAGGTCCTTGGCTGCGCCACCTTGCACAACATAACGGCCACCAAAGTCTAACTCGTGATGATCCTGCTTCTCGGATGCTCCCCAAACCGCGTGATAGGCACTACTTGACGGCATATGGCCACCATCAATATCAAAGCCTTTCATGTAGACCCCAAAGGCCGATAGTCCTGGAATGAGGATTTCACTCAGATCTAGATCGTAACGAACTTGCCATGACTTTTCATTCGGACCATTGAAATCCGAGTAGTAGCTGTTGGCCAAGTAAATCGAGTAGTTACCAACATAGTCAAAAGGCGTATCACCATCGACTTGCTGATAAGCCAACGTCAGGGAATGAACGCCCTGAGAATAGGTGAAGGCGAGCGAGCCCGTTGTGTTGCCTACAGCGCCGACCTTGGCTGAACCCGCCTCCTTGCTCCGGTAAATATTAAAATTGAAATCCAATTTCTGCGTATCACTCAAGGCCATGCCATAGGTGATATTCATGTAGTACTGACGCCAGTAGTCTTGTAATTCGCCAACATAAACCGAGGCGCTTAGTGCACTATTAAAGTGGTATACCGCTCCTGCAACCCCCATAGAGCCATCCATGACGCCGGCGTAGCCTTCGAACACATCATTGGCGTTAGTCGACGCTTGCTGGTTGGCGGCGGTAAAGTGTCCGAGAGTAACCTCAAGATTATCGACATCCATACTCTGAAGTAAGAATCCTGTCGCCGCCTCGGGTAACAACCGAGTATCGCCGGTATCAAACAATGGCGTATGCACAAACATCTCGCCGTATTTTAACGTGGTATTCGATACTCGCGCTTTTAGGGCCCCGTGTACCTCTCCATAACTATCTTGAGAGGCACATTGGCCTTTGGCATTGCAATCACTGCCATTACTCGGAAGCACTCCGGCACCTGCCCGCCCCTTACCGCTGTCTAGCTTGAAGCCGGCAAGCGCATGAGCATCTAGCCCAAAGCCGATAGTGCCATGAGTGAAACCAGACTCGAAGGTCGTAATCAAGCCCTGAGTCCACTCCCTGTATTTACTTTGCACGGCGCCCGAAGATTTGTTGTCGTCATCGTAGTAGAGGTTACGCGCAAGGATGTTCAGCTTGCTGTCAGCTATTAGTCCGCCGGACTGCGACTGGCTATTCGATGGCGCGGCGGCCGGCAAAGCAACACTATCCTCTACTACTGGTATGGGGACCTGCACTTCGTTATCGGCCAGCGTCATCTGGCTTGCAGCGCTGGCAGTCAAAGCCAAAGCCAAAGCCAAAGCGGCACATTTTATTAGGTACATGATGTATCCCTGTTGATGTTATTTTTATTATTTGGTGTCGCCGCATCAGGGATGGATTACTTCAGAGCACCTGAGAGAAATTGGCGCAAGCGTTCGCTCTTGGTTTGACTGAAAACTTCCTGGGGACTCCCCTGCTCCTCAACCTGCCCGTTGTGCAGGAAAATCACCTGCGTTGAAACCTCACGGGCAAAGGCCATCTCATGGGTCACGACGATCATGGTGCGCCCCTCGGAGGCTAACCCCTGCATCACCTTGAGCACCTCGCCGACCAGCTCCGGGTCGAGGGCTGAGGTGGGCTCATCAAACAGAAGTACGTCCGGCTCCATGGCCAGTGCCCGGGCTATTGCCACCCGTTGTTGTTGACCGCCGGACATGTGCGCCGGGTATGCATTGGAAAAATCGCCGAGACCCACTTGCTGTAGGTACTTCTGACCTCGGGTCAACGCGGCGGCTCGGCTCAGGCCAAGCACATGGATGGGAGCCTCAATGACGTTCTCCAGCACAGTCAGGTGCGACCACAGATTGAAATGCTGAAAAACCATGGCCAGTTTGGTGCGCATACGTTGCAGTTGCTTGGGGTTGAGTACTTTCAACTCACCAAAGTGATCAGTGCCTAGGCGAATGTCTTCGTTGCCCAGACGAATGGCCCCGGCATTGGGCTTCTCAAGGAAATTGATGCAACGCAGGAAAGTGCTTTTACCTGAACCTGAGGAGCCGATGATGCTGATCACATCGCCCTTATTTGCGGTCAGCGAAACACCCTTGAGCACTTCCTTGCTACCATATTGCTTGTGAATATTTTCTACGACGAGGGTTGTCATTGTTTTTCCTCTTCAACGGTATGGTACGACTCAACTAGCCGAGCGAGGCGCCAAATAAGCAAGGTAACGAACTTCTAGCAGCCTGAAGATGCCTACCAGAGCGAAAGTCATGGCCATATAGATCAGGCCGATAAACAAGAAGGCTTCGAAGGGCGCAAAATAGTCTGAATAGACACTGCGGCCTGCTCCGGTGAGATCCATAAGTGTTACTGCGCTAGCGATGGATGATCCCTGCAACATCAGAATAACTTCATTGCTGTAAGACGGGAGGGCACGACGCATGGCCGACGGCAGGACAATTCGACGCAGTGATGTCAGAGGGCTCATTCCGTACGCCCGCGCAGCTTCGATTTCACCATGAGGGATATTGCGCATTGAGCCGGCGAAAATTTCAGTGGTGTAGGCACAGGTATTCAGCGCAAAGGCAATCAGGGCACACCAGTACGGCTCACGTAGGTAAGGCCAAAGAACGCTGTCACGTATCCATTCAAACTGAGATAAGCCGTAATACAGCACTAGCAGTTGCAGCAGCATCGGCGTGCCGCGGAAAAAATAGGTGTATGCCCAGACCGACTGACTTAGCCAACGATTACGTGACACTCGCAGGCGCGCCAACGGCATGGCCAGTAACAGACCTATCAGTAACGAGTAGCCGGTCAGTTTGAGGGTCATCATCAAGCCGGAAAAAAACAGCGGCAAATTGTCGAGGATGATCTGCGGTTGTAGGTCGAACATGATCAAATCTCCGCGTGCCGTACACCAAGGGAATAACGCTTGTTCAAGGTGCTCAGGGCATATTGAGAACACGCGGTCAGGACCAGGTAGAGCAGACATACCAGCATGTAGAAAAGAAACGGCTGGCGGGTGGCCCTGCCAGCTTGATCGGCCATCCAGGTCATATCCTGCAAGCCGATCATGGTCACGATCGCGGTGCTCTTGAGCAGTACCAGCCAGTTATTGCTCAGGCCCGGAAGGGCGAAGCGCATCATTTGGGGGAACAGCACGCGACGAAATACCTGAGTACGGCTCATCCCATAGGCGACTCCTGCTTCTAATTGGCCGGCCGGAACAGCGAGAAAGGCACCACGAAAAGTTTCGGAAAAGTACGCACCGTAGATCAATGCCAAGGTAATGACACCGGCGATATAGGGATCTATATCCCATTGCGCCAAGCCATAAGCTTCTGTGAATACGTTGCAGAAAATCTGCATTCCGTAGAACAGCAGCAGCATCGCCACCAAATCCGGCACGCCGCGCATGATGGTTGTGTACAGGTGCGCCGGCCAGCGCAGCCATGCAAATGGCGAGAGTTTCAGGCAGGCGCCAATTAGCCCCAGAATAATCGCCAGCAACAACGCCAGTAGCGCTACCTCGAGGGTAGTCAGTACACCCGCAAGAATCGCAGGTAAATATCCGTTAAACATGTGTTCTCCAGGGCTCGCTGACGAGCAGTGGGAAACGAATTTTTATAATCATCTTGTTTTCATTCCTGTCACTTGCCCCGCGTCACCGGGGTAGCTTTAGTCCCTAGGCACTGAGAAGGTAACCATCACGTATTGGCACCTGCCCGGCGACGAAAGTCAGCTCGGCGTTGGCTTCGGTAAAGCGTTCCTGCACCCGTGCATAAAACACGCCGGCAATGTTGCTGGTGAGAGTGCTAACCCGGTCTGTCAGCGGATCTATGATGTCGGCCAAGGCGGTGCCAGATTCGACCCATTCGCCGATCGGCGCACGATAAGCAACTACCCCAGCATGCGGAGCATTCAACACTTCGACCGCAGTCAGCGGTGTCGGCTCGTACAATGGCAATGGCACATCAGGCGGCATATCGGCAATCAGCCCCTGGTGACAGAGGTAAGCGAGCAGCGCTTCGGCATCAGTCTTGGCCAGTTCATGACTGACATCATTGAGGCCGCGTAGCTCGACTGTGGCTGCGAAAGTGGCCATTGGAATCGGATGCTGCGGAAAGGCCTGTCGCAGGGAATACCAGACGGCAGTGAAAGACTCGTCGAAGGAGTTTCCGCCCTGCTCCAGAGCATGCAATGTCGCGTAGGCACGGGTCAGACCTGCCAGCACACGAGCCTCGGCCTGTTGTTCGCTGTGCACATAGATATGCAACATGGCCTCGCTATCGCAGTGCACATCAAGTACACAGTCTGCATCGCAAGCCAGACGCTGCAGGATCAGACGTAGAGACTCAAGCTCTGTGCGGGGCTGCATTGCTTGCAGGCTGGTACGCATGCACTCGCGAATCAGTTCCACGTTGACGTCGATATCCTCCCCTAACTCATTGGCCACCTGCTCACTCACCAATTTGGCCAATTCAAGGTAGTGGCGATTAAAGTTTTCCCGACTGGACAGCTCAAAACGTCCCAACTGACGACCGAATACGTAGTTTCCCAAGCCAATCGGGTTGGCGATTGGCACCAGCACCACTTCACCGGTTAGCCGGCCAGCGGCCTCAAGCTCCATCAGGCGCTGCTTCAGGTGATGCAACACCAGCATGCCCGGGTGCTCATCGGCATGGAGGCCCGCTTGTAGATAGGCCTTGCGCCCCTGTCCTTGCGGACCGAAGTGAAGACTTATAACTTCCCGTGGAGTGCCCAAAGTTTGCGCTACTAGCGTATGTCGTATCTTTTGCATGGGGGGTATCCAAATTGAACGCGTGGAGCGGCCTAGCGTTGGCATCGCCACGCTAGGCCACACCAGAACATCACTCGTACTGGTCGTAAGTGAAGTACTTGTCGTTGATCTGCTTGTAGGTACCGTTAGCGAGAACGGTCTTGAGCGCCTGATTGAATTGTCCGAGTAGTGCTTGGTCAGCCTTTCGCACGGCAATTCCGGAGCCTGTGCCGAAGAACGTGGGATCATCGAACTTTTCGCCGAAGGCCTGATAAGCACTCAGGTTTGGATCTTTCTGCGCGTCCGCGATAATCGCGACTTCCAGCACCACGGCGTCCACACGTCCAGCCTTAAGATCCATCAGCGCCATCTGTGTATCTGAGTAACGCGGCACTCGGATTCCAGCCTTTTCGAAGTAATCCTTGGCGAAGTTCTCCTGAATCGAGCCTTTCTGCACCGCAATGATCTTGCCCTGTAGGGCCGCAGGGCTACTGTCGGTCAGACTCTTACTTCCGAACAGCATTGAGTAACCACCCTCATATTTATCCGAGAAGGCGACCTTTTTCTCACGCTCTGGGGTAATCGCCATGGAGGAGACAATGGCGTCGTACTTCTTCGCCATTAGTCCGGGAATAATGCCGTCCCAATCCTGTTTTACCAATTTGCACTGAACTTTCATTTCGGCGCATAGGGCATTGGCAATATCGACATCGAAGCCACCGAGGCTGCCGTCTGGCTTGACGAAGTTGTACGGCGGATAGGCGCCTTCGGTGGCAATTCGGATAACCTGGTTATCTGCGTGAGCAAAACTGCAAGTTACGAGAATTAAAGAACTTATGAGGATTTTTTTTATTTTGAGCATCTGAAGTGTTCCTCTGATGAGTGCTGTTAGCGCCCAGCCACGGTATACCGTCTGTGAGTTAGCTCCATACACAGCGCCCCCTAAATAGACCGTACCTGTATAAGTTGAAAAACCTGTACAGCGCGTTGTTCAGAAGTTGGGAGAGTGGGCTGGTACGATGAGAGGGCTACTGCTGATTGGCAACCCAGTCCTGAACCTTCTGCTGCTCCACCTCCAGAGGCAGGGTGCCGCTATTGATCAGCGAACGAGCCCCGCGAAAATCTCGCATATCAAAACTATGGCCAAGTTTTTTACTGGCCTAGGCACGCAGATCACTGATGCTCAACTGCCCCACCCCCCACTTGAACAACCCTAACCCCGGCTTCGTATTAACGAAAAACACTCCAGGCGCCTAACCATCTGCACTCCCCTGGCTATACTTGGCTCTGCCATCGGTTGCCTCACAAGCAGCCGGAACCGGCTTGATTTCCAAGGGTGCGCGCGGTGTATGACTGAACAAGAGAGGGATGTGGCTGTCGACCCGCTGGGCTATCTGTTGGAAAGCTCGCATCAATCGTGCAGGGGCGGACCAAACATACTGCAGATGACTGAGTAAGTACTGGAACAAGGCTGGCAGATCTCCCTGAAAACAGATCTCAAAGCGTACCTCATCCCTCTCCGAGCGAATGCGTGCGACTTCTTGTTTACCGCGCAGGTAGTTCTGCTTTACCGGCATGTTAGTGGTGGTTTGCTGATCGCTCAGATAGTGGTCCTGGCCTTCCCCTGTGGCAGTTCACTACAACCCAGACTGCTGCCGCTTCGGTCTGCTTCTGTAATTGCGTATCGTTCTTCTGGATTTTTTTCGTAGTCTGGTCGTTGGAGGTACTGGCTGACGCGGCTTGGGCCAAAGGTGAAATGCTCAGGGGCAGCGCTACCATCAACATAGCGAACAACTGTGTGCCACACATGAACCTATCTTCTTATTGTTATAGTATTCCTACGTTATCGCTCGCTACCGCTTCCGGCCATACACAGCCAGGTAGATCAAAAGTGATGGGCAGAAACCCGGTACACCACGTTTTCAGCTGCTCCCTTAACGCCCTCTATAGCTCCACGCTTCTTAAAAAGGCGTTCATGCTTCTCTGTCCCCGGATGACTCCCCCAGCCCATGGAACTTGCTCATAAAACCTCACGAATCGGGCAGCTAGTGGAGCACTTCTCTCAGCTGATCGAGACAGCTCAACTGGCTCAGGGTTCTCGCCTGCTGTCTATCCGTTTGGCGGCCAAAGAGTTCGATGTCAGCACATTCACTGTGGTACAGGCGTACGACCGTCTGGTTGCTTTGGGCTATGTCGAAGCACGTAAGGGTGATGGCTTTTTCGTCGCGAAAACCACTCCTAGCGTCGAGCAGCAGCGCAGTACGGCACCGCTCAGCGATGTCTATTGGCTGCTAGATGACGCGTTCCACCCGGATGCAGATGCCCTGCAACCGGGGAGTGGTGGTCTGCCATATTCGTGGCTGGATGAACCGGGCCTGCACTTGGCGTTGCGCGCCCTAGGCCGCTCCACCAGGCTTATAACAGAGTACGGTAAATCTCATGGCAACCCCGGCTTGCGCAACTGGATCCAGCGCTACCTTAGTGATCGCGGCGTACCCGCACACACAGATCAAATTGTGCTCACCAATGGCGCCAGCCAGGCACTCAATCTGGTAGTCCGCGTGTTGCTGCAACCTGGTGACTGCGTACTGGTGGATGATCCTGGCTACATCAACCTGCTGGCCAACCTGCGCGATTACAAGGTCAAGGCCATCGGCGTGCCTTGGACGCCGCAGGGCCCTGATGTGGAAAAACTTGGCGCGCTCCTGAAGGAGCATCAACCGAAAGCTTTCTTCACAAACCCCTGGCTACAAAACCCGACTGGGGCCAGTTACAGCCCAGCCGTAGCTCATCGTGTGTTGCAACTGGCCGACACCCATGACTGCTGGATAATTGAAGACGACGTGTCCGGCCAGTTGGCCGACATCAATCAAGCACCGCTAGCGGCCATGGACAACCTACAACGGGTAATCCATATCGGTAGCTTCTCCAAGGCCCTAGCTTCCTCGCTACGTGTCGGCTTCATCACTGCCGAGCCTGCGGTAGCCGAAGCCCTACTGCACTACAAGATGACCACTGGACTATATAGCTCGCAATTGTGTGAGCAACTGACACTGCAGATGCTCAGTGACGGCACCCATCGCAAACGCTGCCAGAAGCTACGCGACCGATTACTCAAGGCGCAACTATCCGCCCGACAGCAACTGCAACAACTTGGCTGGCAATGCTGGGCGCCCGCTGCACCGACCCCTTATCTGTGGATCAGCAATGGTAAGGCCGACTTTGATCCCGTGGCGCTGACGCGTGCCGGACTAAATCAGAACATTTTGCTGTCACCTGGCTGTATTTTCCGCCCTAACCTGCAGGCCACGCCCTGGCTACGCTTCAACGTGGCTTTCGGCGAAAATCCGGCAGTCTGGACCTTTCTCGCCGAAAGCCAGAAATGATAAGCATCAGCGGTTGGTGTTGAGGCAGGTGTGGTTGGCCTGACCCTCAGCTTGGCGCTGTTCTTCGGCTACCGCGTGCTTTGGCTCAACGGCTTTAAAGGCGCTTTCGACTGGTCATCTGCGCTGATTGAAGTCGGTGCCGCAGTAGCGCTCTTTCGATTCAAACGGGGTGTGATCCAGGTATTGTGCGCCTCTGCACTGGCCGGAGTTATTATCCAAACCACTCAATAATGCCGGACGTCCTACCTGTTTTGGCGGGAAGCGGTCGTCAGCAAGCACAACATGCCGGTAGCCAAGACCGGTGTGTTGTGCTCATCTGGGAAGTTAAACAAACTCTTCGTCGTCTCCTACCCCGAAGAAGCCCCTGTCAGCATAGCGGTCATCTGATGCCGGCTCTTCCTGTGCCACTGGTGGTTCTTCTGCAGGTGCCTGGCTTGCGAGTTGATCAGCGCCATCGTCCTGGAACATACCCATCAGCATGTTACCAAGCACCATTTGTCCGGCTCGTGATGGGTCAACGTGCGGGGAAACTCGGGCGGCAAGGCGCGACGCTTGGGTTTCTGCTTTTCCTGGGTGGGTGCCGGAGTAACTTGCAGCGACTCCAGCTCCGCCTCAATGGCCGCGATATCAGTATCGACCAGATCGTCGAGCAAACTGGCCTGTTCCGGGCTCATTTGCTCGCTGCGTTTGGCGAACTTGAAACGCTTGAGCTGGGCGATCTCGTGGCTGAGTTTTTCGATCAGCGTTTTGTCGTGATGGATCTTCTTGCCCATGACCTGAACGGTCTTGCTCATCTTCTCGACTTACTCATCGAGCGTTGATACACGTTGCAGCAACTGCGCCGCCAAAGCGCGCAGTTGTTCGGGAGTCAATTAGTCGAGGTCGGGGATCGAAGTCATGCCGTCGATCTTGCCAGATCAGAGTAAAAAGGACGACAGGCTGATCGGGCAATTGCGTTGCCGTATGGGGCATGACTCGGCTTAGAGGATGGAAATGGCGTTTCCGGGGCCGACTCTCTGCCATGGCAAGCCGAGTATCAAGGCCTGTAGCTGTTCGGCGCTCAGCTCCATCTGGGAACCGTGGCGCGTGCCAGGCCAAGCGAATTTGCCTTGATGGAGCCGACGTGACGCCAACCAGATGCCCAACCCATCGTGCACCAGGACTTTCATGCGAGTGGCGTGGCGATTGGCGAACAGATAAGCAAAGTGCGGCTGCGCTGCACCGAACACTGAAATCACGCGGGCCATGGCGGTGTCGGCGCGCATGTCCATCGGCTCGGTGGCGAGCCAGATGGTATCAATGCGGACATCGCAACAGCTCTCGAAGAAAGCTTGCGCAGGTGGCTGCGCTGTCCGCTGGCCAAGTCATCTTGACGGGCGTGCGCGAATGCTGGATTTCAAGGCTGATGCTGGAGGGCTGAGCAGGCGCTCCAGCACCAAGCATCTGAGGATGTAGCGGGATGAATGCAGACTGAAGATCCACGGCTTTTTGGTTGTGCAGCCGAATCCATTTGTGGACGAGGTTGGCATTGAGGCTGTAGCCCAAGGCGATGCTAGCGATGGAGGCGCCGGGCTCGGAGCATTCCTGGATGACCTGGGCTTTGAAAGACTTGTTGTAGGTACGGCGCTGAGGGTGCATGGAAAGTCCGCTTGATGGGCCAGAAATGGTATCCACTTAAAATTAGGTGGACACCATGGCCTTCGGCGGTTGCGTCAGGAGATGTGTTGGCCGGACGCATACGATGATTGGCCAAATGAACGAACTCTTCTCTCAAGCCCATGGCGCCTCTCGCGTTCCAAGGCATGGTCGGATTCACGGCAGATTTGCTTGCCGAAAAGTGTCAACCATGTCTACGTACACCTGTCCACCATGTCTCCGGTCCATACACCTTGCGAAAAAGCAGTAATGTCCTTCGTGTGCTTAACACAAAGATAGAGAAACCCTTGCGCGCATCATAAAATGCACACAAGGGATGTACAGAAAATCAGTCTCTATTCGGTGTCTGCAATGCCCGGGGTATAAGTTCTGGAGGCCAATTGCTATTCTTGGCGACACCTTCCAAACAAAGTGTTAAATCATGTTCAACCCAGCAAACAAACATCCCCCCTTTTTTTAATCGCGGGTGACTAAATGACCTGCTTACCTCTTGCAGTGGTTGAATATGCTCTGACGGATGAAGACACCTTAATATGGAAAAAAATCCAGTTGCGGTAATCCTTCGCTCTTCTACCTGATAGCGAAATGTTTGCCTGGCCTCACCTGACGTATCATCCGCACTGAAGAGCTTCCTCAATGCAAACTGCTCAACTTCGTCAAGTTTCATGCTTTTCTCCAGCTGGATCATTTGTTTCCTGAAATATCGTACGCAAAATATTTTTTACGAATTTTGTCATACGTTCCATCAGACTTTATCTCTGCTAAAGCTTTGTTCAGCTCGCCCGCCAAAGGATCATTCTTACGCACTGCAATCCCTGCTCCAGTACCAAAGTAGTGCTCATCTGTAAAATTCTGATTCAACATGTGATAAGCCTCACCATTTGGTGATTTCAGCAAGCCTTCGTCGATAGCGATAGAACCAGCGAGGGATGCATCAAGTCGACCGGCCACCAAATCGAGAAACACTTCGTTCTGGCTGCCATATTTTATGATCTGCGCACCAGCCTGCTCAAATTTCTCCATCGCGTAGCGATCGAAGTTCGTAGCACGTTGCACGCCAATCCGCTTGCCGGCTAGATCTCCAGGTACAGTGTTTATGTCGCTGTCCTTACGTGTAACAAGCTTGGCGGGTAAACGATAGTAGCTTGTCGTGAAGTCAACAGATTTCAAACGCTCTTCAGTGATTGACACTGAGGAAATAGCTGCATCAATTTTGCGAACCTTAAGTGATGGAATCAGGCCGTCAAATTCGATTTCTATCCATTGGCAGTTTGCCTTGATTTTGGTGCACAATGCTTGACCAATGTCATAGTCAAAACCGACTAGTTTGTCGCTGGGGGTTTTGTAAGCAAATGGCGGATAGGCTGCTTCAATGCCAATGCGTAATGTTCTCTCACTAGCTTGAGCCAGACCAGTTATAGCAATCAACGCAGCAAGCCCGATTGTTTTGATGCTAAATTTAAAGCGCATGATCTTCTCTCTCTTAGTTGTTTTGTTGGATGAAGCTCTGCATATCCCGTCGAAGCGGTACGACGATATTAATTTCCATTTACGTAAGTTTGGCAATAACGGGAAGTAGCGCTTCATCAGCCCACCGCTGACGACAGCGCAGCGACCACAATAAGTTCAAGTCGAATCTGTTCGTCGTCAAAAACAACTTGCGCCGTTGCTCGCGCGGGCGTTTCGTTGGGTGTAAACCACTGACTCCAAACTTCATTCATGATCTCAAAATCAGCTGCCATGTCTTTCATCCAGACTTGAGCGCTCAATATCCGTGAACGACTGCTTCCTGCCTGCTTAAGAAGCTGTTCGAGTCGCTCGAGTACTTGATTCGTCTGCCCCCTGATGCCTTCACTGCAATCAGCGGCGACGATGCCGCTGAGCCATGCAACCCCATTGTGGATGACGACTCTACTAAGCCGCAGGTTGCTCTCTATGCGTTCGATCTCGTTCATGCGGACTCCTGGGGAACGTGGGGGCGTGACTCTCCAGCTAACTGGCCTAGTGTTATGGGTTTGATGGGGGGACGAATGTGGTAGTAACCCACTTGAGTTGGGGGCACATGGCGCCAGTCAGCGATCACCTCTGTCACGCTCAGGCCGCATAAACGACCTTGGCAGGGACCCATGCCACAGCGACCGAATGCTTTGGTCTGGTTCGGGCCCAAACATCCAAGATCGACGTAGCGACGTACATCGCCAGCGCTTACTTCCTCGCAGCGACAGACAATGACCTCGTCCGCAGGAATGCGGGTTTCCTCAAGAGGGCGATACAGCGCATCAATGAGTGGTCGCGCCGCCATCTGTTGCGTTAAAGCTCGCTTCAATGGGGCCGCGCTATGCTCGACCGCGCAGGCGTCGAGCTTTTGTAGCTGTCCTGCCACCCTAAGTGCAGCAATCCTTCCTTGGAGTCGTGCGGCGACAGCGCCTCCAATGCTCCCCCCGTCCCCGGCGATGAAAATGCCGGGCTGGCTGGTTTCCCCCCAACTATCGCGATCAGTGTTCCAACACAATTGTGTTGGATTCCATCGATGCTCGAGTCGTAGTGCCCAACTAATCTGGGTATTTGGCACCACCCCTTGATGGAGGAGGATTAAGTCTGACGCGATGCGATGCTGAGTTTCGCGATGTCGAAAACTTACAGCGCGCGCCCGGTCGGTTCCCTCGATACGCAGGTCCCGCGCACCTCGATAATGTTTGATTCCGGCACGCCGCAAAGTGGCCAACAATGACACGCCCTTGAGCAACTCGCGCCAACCGCGCAATGCACGGGGAACACTTTTCCACACGCGAAAAACGTCCAGGTAGCTCGAAGTGTCAACAAGCGCTGTCAGTTCAATCCCAGCCCTGAGGTATTGAACAGCCAAGAGATAGAGCAACGGCCCACAACCTGCCAGCACCACTGGCCCGGACGGTAGAAGTCCGGCGCTTTTGAGCAGTATCTGCCCAGAGCCCGCTGTCATGACTCCCGGGAGGGTCCAACCAGGAATGGGCATCGGTCGCTCGTAAGCGCCGGTTGCAATCAGCAGTCGTCGACTTTGCGCAATGTACGCTTGACCGTTGACGAGATAATGCACCTGCTTGTCTTCGGCCACCCACCAGACGGATGCGGAACTGACATACCGCGCACCACAGTTGATGAAGGCGTCTGTCAGCGCCAGGCCTGCCAGGTAGTCACTGCCGAGCACTTCCAGGCGCTTGGCATCAGTCGTACGTACGTTGCGATAGATTTGCCCACCGGGTGTTGATTGCTCATCTAGAACTAGCACCATCAGACCATGCCGCCTGGCTTCCAGGGCCGCACTCATGCCCGCGGGACCTGCGCCGACGATCAACAGATCGACAAGCTCATGCTTCATGATGATCACTCCCCATTCCAGCAGCACATGCCAGCGTGGGAGCGCCGTGTTGGGTTCTCACACGCATGCCAGTGCGGACAGGGATCATGCACGCTTGGCAGTTGGGTATGCCGTCAACCTCCACGAGACACTCGAAGCACACCCCCATGAAACAATAGGGTGCACGTGGCTGACCTGTTATCGGTGTAGTGCGGGTGCTTCTGATGCCACTGGCAAGCAAAGCAGCCGCTAGAGAAACATCACCCGGTATCGATAAAGGGTTCCCATCGAATTCGATGGTGTGCCAGAGACACTCGGGAGCGATTTGTTTGAACAAGCTCTCAGTAGGCATGGGCCACCTTGCTCGACGGTGTGAATCGTTGCAGGGAAAATGAAGACACGGCCGGCAACACCTCTACACCGGCAATCCAAGGAGCCAGTTTCAGCGCATGGGCTGCGGCCAGGGTTACACCGCTATGGCAGGACACCACAAAGCAACCTGGGGCGTTGGTCAGGTCTTCATAGATCGGGGCCCCGTCCGGGCTCAGCACCCGTAACGATCCCCAGGCCCTGACAACACGGACATGCTCCAATTGCGGAAAACATGCCACTGCGCGTCCGGCAATCTGAGACATTACTGGTACGCTGGTACGGTCATCAAAGCCTACTCGTTCGGCCGAATCCCCCAGTTGAACGCTTCCTTCATCTGTTTGGCGAACATACGTCGTGGGGAAGTGAAGAAAGGGCTTTAGTCTTTCGGTGACCAAAATTTGTCCACGGCTGGGTTCCAAAGGGACTTTCTGGCCAAACAATGCAGCAAGGGCTCGATTGCCGAGACCTGCGGCTAGCACTAGTCGGTCACTTGCCAGTCGCTGAGGCCCTGCTGTTACTTCAAATCCCCCAGATACTTGCTGAATGTCATTTACCTTAAGTCCGTTTAGCACCTTTACTCCACGCAACTTGCACGCGGCATGCAGTGCATGCAGCAGCTTCAGCGGATTAACGTGCCCATCCATGGGTGAGTAACAGGCGCCAAACACACCAGGCCCAATGCCGGGTAAGCGCTTACGGAGTTCAGCCTGATCAAGAACCTCAAACGGGTAATCAATGTCCTGCGCGGCCCGAATGTCGTGTAGCAGGCGTGCTTCTTCTGACAGTTCTGCCTCAGACAGGCAAAGTTGAAATCCACCAGATTGTTTCAGTTGCAAGTCAATGCCGGTTTCAGCCAGCAGCATTGCCGCAAATCGCGGCCAGCGCCTGACAGAGGCTTGGGTCCACTGCGTATAGGCGCTCATACCGTGGCCTTTACCTTGCACCCAGAGCAATCCGAAGTTGCCACGAGCAGCACGAAAGGCGCTGTCGCCTTCGTCGACAACGACTACCTGACGCCCGAGCAGAGAAAGCCCGTAAGCGGTCGCCATACCGACCAGGCCACCACCGATAACAATCGAATCAGTTTTTTGCATAGAACCTGCTTTCACCGCTGCCAGCCCCTGTCGTACCTTCGGAGCCAGAAAATATGATTCAAAGTCGAAGTTGCAATGATCCTATGGCGCTACAACGAGTATGAAAAATGCTTTATTTTGTGAAAGTCATGTCTTTTTGTTATGGGGATACTCGCCATGAATCTTCGTCAGTTAGAGGCCTTCAGGGCGGTCATCCTCGGGCAGACCGTGACCCGTGCCGCCGAAATGCTGCATATCTCACAGCCAGCAGCGACACGTCTGATTGGTGCGCTAGAGGAGAACATCGGATTCGCATTGTTTGAGCGAACCAAGGGGCGCCTGCAACCAACACCAGAAGCGTTGGTGCTTTATGAGGAGGTAGAACGGTCTTTACTGGGCGTCGAGCGCATCGCTCGCACTGCGCGTGAAATCAGTGATCTGAAGCGCGGATCGCTACACATTGCCTGCCCGCCGGCGCTGGGATTGTCGTTTTTGCCAAGAGCCATCACCGCATTTCTCGAAATGCACGAGCACGCGCAAATCACGTTAATCGTGCAATCGTCGAGAGAGATCGTAGATGCCATTATAGGGGAACGATGCGACGTGGGATTTATTGCTCAACCTAACGCCTATCCCAGCCCTCGTGGTGAGAAAATTATTCAATCATCACTTCTGTGCGCATTACCTTTCAATCATCGACTACGTGATAAAACAGTGATCGGCCCTAAGGACCTGGAAGGGGAGCGCTTCATTTCCTATCCACATGCCGTGGCTTCGCGCCAACACATAGACTCCATCTTCGCCGCATATGGAGTCGCGCGCAGGATGAGCCTTGAAACACAACTTTCAATGCCTATGTGCCAGTTCGTGGAGCTAGGAGCCGGCGTCGCCTTGGTCGATCCCATTAGTGCACATGAATACAAAGGCGAAAACGTCATTTTTCGCCCTTTCGAACCAACTATCGAAATGGACTTCAGCATGTTAGTGCCGCAACAGAAAAAAATATCAAAGTTTCAAGAACGGTTCCTTCAGCACATCAGGACATTTGTTAAGCACGAGATGGGATAAATCCCCACAGTAGTGCGCTCTCTACTCTCCACGATCACGAAGCATAGTGATAAAATTCGATGGAAATGCTGATCTGGTCGAATGAAACGAGTGGGCGAGTCTCTACATTACTGTTGGCGCTGATACGGTTTTTACCATGCTGCCGGAACTCATTGGCCCGCCCAAATACTCAGCATACGATGGCCTTGCCTAGGATCTCAGAGGCTGCAAATGGCTCAGTAAAAATCAGCAGACTGGGCCAAAATCGCATCAACGGCAACAGCTCTGATCTAAAGGGTGCTCAGATTTTTATCTGTTGCCGAGCTTCCTGACGTACTTGTTCGCGAGCTTGCACTTGTTGAGCGATAGTTGCCTGAATCTCGGTGTAGAGCTGAGCTCGTTCGTTATCACGATCAGCTACGGTCACCACCAACGCGTAAGGCTCCTTATCGAGTACATCGGGATGATTCCATTCCCTGTCCTGGCGCGTGACTACAACAAACCATTTTTCGGTAGGATTTCGCTGCTTGAAGATCCACCTGGACGATTGCACAGTCCCTCGGCTTCGGAGCTGTGCTGGAATATCACGGTTCTGGGTAGCATCATCATTACGAGTCTTCGCGTCATCCTGATTGTCGTGATTGAAGAATTTCTGAACAGCCTCGAGGGATTCGCCTTTGACCAGACGGTAGCTGATTTGGGTCGCTAGGTAGTCTAGCCGGGTGGTTCGAACCGCTGGTGAGTAAGCAAGGGTCACGCTTAGCTCCCTTATGCCCTTAGTCTTGCGCAGATAGGAACTCGGAAGCGGCAGTTCATAAAATTGGCTTGAGTCCTTCTCGATTGCGTCCTCGCACATCAAAACTACGCAGTGGTCGGAGGATCTGAAGAGATCGCTCTCGCTGACCTGACCATAGCCTCCAACGTCACGTGGCATGTCCCGCTGCCAAGTGGCTTTGTTTGCTCTGTAGGCCTCTTTCAGATCCCGCGAAAAAGTCGACTCAATTTCCTTAGGCAGAGAAGCGTGATTTACCAACATCGCCCTCAAAAGATTCGCGGACGCCTCCGGATATTCGTTGAGTAACCGGCCGGCCAAGTGGGTGATGTAAGGCGCCGAGAAACTAGTGCCGCTGATCTCTTTGAAGATAGTGTTGCCTTGGAATTGGTGGTTCAGTGTGAGGACGCCCAAACCCCGCATATCCACCTTCCATTGATCACCCGCTTGATGCATCGGACAGGCTAAGTTTCCACCCGGGGCTATCAGTTCTGGCTTCAGAGCGCCTTTGACTGAGGGCCCATGGCGGGTAAACGGAGATGGTTGTCCTTCAGATGCCGGCGAAAGCTGATGAATTTCAGGATATCGTTGGCTGTCGTACGTAGCGTTATGGCGAGCAAAACTTCCTACAGTCAGAACGTTCAGCGCTGAGGCCGGATCAATGATGACACTCTGCTGGTGTAGAAGGTATTCGGGATATTCCTCCCGCCAGCTGTTAATGGGGATAAGCGGGTCTTCAGAGCCCCTGAAATTTCCGGTTGAAACGATAAACAGTACGTTGTGCTTACGCGCGAGCACGTCGAGGATATAGGCCAACCCTCTGATGTGAGTGCCATCATAGGGCGCGTTGGTATTGCCAAGGGACAGGTTGAATATTCTACAGCCCAGCTCAACGAAGTGCTCCACCGCTTCCGTCAGTGTGGCTTCGACAGTGTGCTCATCGTAAACGGCATTGTTAGTTTGCAAGCATTTGCGCATCACCTTGCCGTTATACAGCCAGAATTCCGGTCGCCAGAAATTGCTTCGCTCGCATGCTTCAACGTCTCCGTACAGCGCAATACCGGCTACTGCGGTTCCATGACCAGCTTCGTCGAACTCATCTTGCCCCCTGACGAACGACTGACTTTCCCCCATCGCCGCTCTTAGAAGGGGGTGGTTTGTATTGATCCCGCTGTCGAGTATGCAGACACGCGCAGCATCTTGTGCCGGACTCGGGATGTTTCGCGGAAGCTCAGCGATATCTCGGTTCAATTGAGGATAGGAGATACCGGTCTGAGGAATGAGGTCTACCAGGCGAACGTCGCCATGGTTCAACATCATCTCGGCCTGGATCATATTGACCTCGACGCGGTACATTACCAAGCTATCGAAGTTGAGCCGGTGGATCGTTCTGACCCCCACCTCCGCAAGCCAGGCTTCGAAAGCGGTACAAAGACGAACACGGACGGGATGGTTGGCTACATGGTGTGGCCAAAGCTCGACATCTAGCTTGAAAGTATCAGTGTCAGGCAGCCCGATATGGCGCAGAGCCCAACTCTTACGATCCTCGGCTGACCAGCTGTCAATGCCTTCAATAGCCTCAAGGATCTGACGATACGTGACCGTTTGTCCTGCTACACCGAGTTTGTTCAGGTGCTCCTGAAACATGGCCAGGCCGGCCTCAGTCGCGAATACCACGCACAGCTGCTTGTCTTCCTGGCTAATGAATTCAAGACCGTGCTTTTGCAGGTTTTCGAAGGTCATAGCGCCGTCGTACCTGATCTTGAGCACGAACGGTGAGTTCTCAGCAGACCTCAGTTGCTTTCGCGCGTCTGCTGCAGCGGTGGCGAAATAAGCATTGAGCTTCTGACCATGCCCTCGAAGGTCGCCTTGTTTTTTGAACCTAGGAGGATTCTTGGTTCGCCGGCGGTTATTGAGGCTTTCACGATCGATGGTCAGGTGTTTGTACGTTGCCAATTCATCATCCTTGATTGCAGGTCGTTAATGTTTTCGCAGGCCTTCTCGCACGAGCGCGCTACGTAGTTCCTTGATCGTCAGAAACTCTTGGCCTCTCAGGATCATGCGCTTAACTGCACGGCGAACAACGCGCTCGACATCAGCACCGCTCTTGCCTTCAAACTCGCTCAGCAGTTCCTTGTCATCGAGCTCAAACTGTCGGCGAGTGCCACGTAGCTTGAGCTGCAGTAACGAGATCAACTGCTTCTGATTTGGCAGTGGGAATTCAATAGCATCATCAAAGCGGCGCCAGATAGCGGAATCGAGAATGTTTTCGTGATTAGTTGCAGCCAAGATGAGGCTTCTGCCGTCATAGGCGTCCATCATCTGAAGCACGGCGTTAACCACACGACGAAGCTCGCCGTGCTCGCCGCTGTCTCCGCGCTCCTTACCAATGGCATCGAACTCATCGAAAAGCACGACCAGATCATGCCGTGCGATGAAATCGAAGACTTTACGCAGATTCGCTGCAGTCTCGCCGAGGAAGGAGGAGACCAAGGCATCGAGACGAACGATCGCTAGAGGGCGATCCAGTTCGAAAGCAATCACTTCGGCCGCGAGCGTCTTACCGCAACCTGGAGGGCCGAAGAAAATGATCTTGCCTGAAGGCTTCATCCCGTAACTTCGGAGCACGTCAGCTCTTCGGTGCTCCTCCAGCATCTCCTCAATCATGTCCGTACTGGTTTCCGGCAGGATAATTTCCTCTAAGGAGCGCTTCGACGATCTAATATCGAGCAACGGAAGCCCACGCTCCTTGTCGACCGGAATTTCATATTCAAACTGCGGTTTACGACCAGATGACTGAGCATGCATGTCGCCGCCGTAGAGAATCTGTTCTAAGTCGTTTGCCAGCAGGTGATGCTGCTTTTGACGCTCTTCTTCAATAATTGCTTCAGAGGCACGGCGAAATGCCGCAGGGTCCCCGAGAGTACCAGCCTTGAAGAGTTGCCTAAGTATTTTTCCATTAGCCATTTTATATGTCCTGCATTTAGCTATTTGTTTCAGAGTCGCCAACTCGCGAAACTAATCCTTGCCCTAAGCAGAAAGAACTAACAGGATAAATTAATCAGAGCTAACATATTATATGACTCTATTCAAAACTTAGTAGATTATCGGCTTTTAATTAAAAACTGGACAACTACGAGTACTTAGAGTATCGACAATGCTGGCATTTTGTCCAGTATTATCAGGGCGCCAACGAAACTGACTGATCGCCAATCGACGAGTGGTAGTTACGCATAGCCTCTATGCTGAGAGCATGAGTGATTGAGGGCCAATACGACGTTGGCGCTCCGCCTTTCGGATGAGCTACCTCGGAACCCGGCGTCAACATCCGTGACACCTGAGTCGAGAAGTATGTCGGCCGTCGCCGCTTGATGATGCTCAGCAAAAACGCTCGCCTTTCAGATCGCCTTGATGAACTGTTCGGCCGTTAGGACAACTTCGACTAGGAGCAGACTAATGGGTAAGCCAACCCACCCTGCTGCTTTGTAAGCAGCTACCTTTGATCATCCAACGAAATCGGAGGACGTATGAATACACCTGCTGCTCAGGTCAGAATAGCCACCGCCTCGCGGCAACACCTGATCGAGGTTTTTTGGGAGTTCTGCGCTCAGTTAGAGAGGCTAAAAGAGTCAGAGCGGCTGCAGCAGATCAAGACCGGCGTATCCGTTGACTTGGTGGAAGCAACACGGGCTACCTTTAACCTTACTGATGACCAAGTGTCGATGCTCTTCAATGCTTCACTCTCCACCCTCAACCGGTGGCGAAATGCCAAAAAAAATTTGGATCAGGTCGCCTCCGAACGGCTCGATCGGATTGCCGGTGTCTGTTTGCATGCAGAGTCGGTGTTTGCGAGCCGGGCTAACGTTTCCCGCTGGATGTCAGCCGAGAACCTTTCCTGCGGCCATTGCTTGCCGGTGATGCTTTGTTTAACTGAGATCGGAGCTAAACAGGTTCGCCGTGTGCTTTACGCCCTAGAGTGGGGTGGGGTCGCCTGAACAGCCACACTAGGCCCGCTGATAGAGCGGTACTCGGCACACCCCATGCGGCTCTCAGGACTTGAAAACCTGCGGAGCCCTTCCGCTACCACCTGCAGCGTTTGCGCAGGTTCTTTCGCGGGAAAGCATGCATTGTTTAGGCCGATACCGAATCGAACTATATGCCGACGCAAGACTGACCCACCTCCAAATAGGCAAAAACCCGCCATAGGCAATAGTTCGCGAGGAATCAGACTAGGTCAGTGACATCTCGCAACCGGGTCAATTCGACATCAGCGCCAACAATCAGCATCCATTCATGGTCGATCTCATCAAAGAACGACGTGATATCCGCATCCAATATCCAGTTCACCTTCTGGCTGCGGATTCCACGGGCATCCGGCCACCCATTCCAGGGTCATCCGGCCACCCTTAAGGCAGGCAGCAACGCAGGATTAATTCACTACCATCGACCTCTTTTATCAAAGCGGAGAGGTCGTCGTGGAGCGGTTATCCATGCGTAAGATTCGAGAAGTGCTACGTCTCAAATTCGAGGTCGGCCTATCTGCCCGCCAGGTCGCTATCAGCTTGCAAGTAGGTCGAGCTAGCGTCGGTGAGTACCTCAATCGCTTCGCTGCCAGCGGCCTTACCTGGCCGTCTGCGCTGACTGACGCCGAGTTGCAACGGCATCTTTTTCCGCCGCCGCCCGCTGTCCCCAGTGATGAACGTCCGGTACCAGACTGGGCTCGTGTCCACGCCGAGCTACGCCGCCCCGGCGTAACCCTGGCCCTGCTTTGGCAAGAGTATCGGCTCACCCATCCGCAAGGCTTCCAATACAGCTGGTTCTGCGAGCACTACCGGCTCTGGGCCGCCAAGGTCGACGTGGTCATGCGCCAGGAACATCGCGCCGGCGAAAAACTGTTCGTCGATTACGCGGGTCAGACCGTGCCGATCATCGACCGGCGAACCGGAGAGATCCGCCAGGCCCAGATTTTCGTCGCCGTCCTCGGCGCCTCCAGCTACACCTTCGCCGAAGCCACCTGGTCGCAGAAACTGCCCGACTGGCTGGGCTCGCACGCCCGCTGTTTTGCTTTTTTCGGTGGCACCGCACAGATCCTGGTGCCCGACAATCTGCGCAGTGCCGTGACCAAGGCGCACCGTTACGAGCCCGATATCAACCCCAGTTACCGCGATCTGGCCGAGCACTACGGCGTCGTCGTATTGCCCGCTCGCTCACGAAAACCCTAGGACAAAGCCAAGGTCGAAGTCGGTGTTCAAGTGGTCGAGCGCTGGATCCTGGCGGTGCTGCGCAACCGCCAGTTCTTCTCGTTGGGCGAACTCAACACGGCCATCGGACTGCTGCTGGATCGGCTCAATCAAAAGCCCTTCAAAAAGCTGCCCGGCTCACGCCGTTCGGCCTTCGAGATCATCGACCAACCGGCGTTAGAACCGCTGCCGGAACACCCTTACATCTACGCCGAGTGGAAAAAGGTGCGAGTCCACATCGACTACCATGTCGAAGTCGACGGCCATTTTTACTCCGTGCCGTACCAACTGGTGAAACACCAACTCGAAGTACGCCTGACCGCGCAGACCGTCGAGTGCTTCCACGCCAACCAGCGCGTGGCCAGCCATCTGCGTTCGCCGCACAAAGGCCGCCACACCACCCAGATCGAGCACATGCCCAAGAGCCACCTCGAACACGCCGAGTGGACGCCGTAGCGACTGATCCGTTGGGCAGAGCAGACAGGCCCGAATACGGCCGCATCATCGCTTACATCCTCGAACGCCGAATCCACCCGCAGCATGGCTTCCGCGCCTGCCTGGGCATCCTGCGCCTGAGCAAACAGCACGGCGAAGAGCGGCTGGAAGCCGCTTGCCAGCGTGCGCTGGCACTGGGCGCGTGCAGCTAAAAAAGCCTCGAATCGATCCTGCGCCAAGGACTGGAACGGCTACCGCTGGCCCAGCAAAACCTGCCGTTATTGCCCGAAGAACACATCAACCTGCGCGGCCCTGGCTACTACCACTGACGTGAAAAAGGAGCACCAACATGCTGCCCAACCCGACACTCGACAAGCTACAAACCCTGCGCCTGCACGGCATGATCAAGGCGCTTGGCGAACAACACGCAACGCCTGACATCAACGATCTCAGCTTCGACGAGCGCCTCGGCCTGATGGTCGACCGCGAGCTGACCGAGCGCGAAGACGCCCGCCTGACGACTCGCCTGAAAGCCGCACGACTGCGCCATAACGCCTGTCTGGAAGACATCGACTATCGCAGCCCGCGTGGCCTGGACAAGGCCCTGATCCTGCAACTGGGCAGCGGCCAGTGGCTTCGCGACGGCCTGAACCTGATCATCGGCGGCCCAACTGGCGTAGGCAAAACCTGGCTCGCCTGCGCGCTGGCTCATAAGGCCTGCCGCGACGGTTACAGCGTGCGTTATCTGCGCTTGCCGCGCTTGATGGAAGAACTGGGCCTGGCCCACGGCGACGGCCGCTTCGCGAAACTGATGACGGGTTATGCCAAGACTGACTTGCTGATCCTGGACGACTGGGGCCTGGCGCCGTTTACCGCAGCGCAACGGCGCGACATGCTCGAACTGCTGGATGATCGTTACGGCAACCGCTCGACACTGGTGACCAGCCAGATGCCGGTGGACAAATGGCATGCGCTGATCGGCGATCCAACCTTGGGCGATGCGATCCTCGACCGGCTGGTGCACAACGCTTATCAAATCGAACTGAAGGGCGAATCGATGCGCAGGCGCGCAACGAAATTGACGACGGCAGGGACTTCAGACTAACAATGCAAACCTGCGTCGCTGCGCTCCGACTGCCTGGCCGGATGAACGTGGAATGGGTGGCCGGATGGCGTGGAATGCGCATTCTGGCCCTTCAACGCCTTCAACGCCTCCAGCGCATCGTGCTGGCTACGTCTCGGCCGAAACCCATACGAGAATCCCAGAAAGTGCTCTTCATAGATCGCATTCAGAACGGTAACGACTGCCTGCTGTACGATCTTGTCCTCCAGAGAGGTAATGCCCAACGGGCGTTGCCTGCCATCGGCTTTTGGAATGTAGACCCGCGCGATGGCATTGCTCGATAGGCTCCACCGTGGAGCCTTGCGTGCAAATCGGTTACCCGCTGGAGAAGACCTTCCTCGTATTCCCGCCACGACATGCCGTCCACCCCTACCGCTGCATCGCGGCGCAGGGCATAGAAACTCTGCGCCAATAACTGCAGTGTGATGTGGTGCAGCAAAGCCGTGAACTGCATGCCCTTATTCTTTCGGGCTGCTTCACGTACACCTTCAATTCCCATCGACACGTAACTGATCCGGCTCAGTGTCCGGGGCGCGGGAGGCTTGTTGGTGTTTCCCTTGGCTACGTCCCTTTCCTCCACTATCTCCGCAGGGCCAGGCCCTTTGTTCGATGGCTTCTCAGGCACTACGGACGTATCCGACTTCTCAGCGGCGTAGACAGCAGGGTTACGGCTTTGGGCCTTTCCTGCTCCGCCCGGTGCTTTCGCACCGGGCGCCGCTGAGATCTCCCAGTTTCTGTGCTAAGGACTTCCCGACCTGCAGAGGGTCTCCGACCGCGCGGGATCAGAGCATGACTGGCGTATAACGCCATGCTCCGTATTGCCTTTTGCTTCGCTTAACAGCATCGGCATCCCGAATTCCTGATTACGCGGCTCAATGGCTGGCCCATAGGTTTCCCCTGTCAACGCTTCACACTGCACCTCACGGTGCAACATGCATGACTCGGGGCCTGGTTGATTCGCCATTTCTTACCAGTATCGAACTTTCATCGACTATCCTCCGCCAGCTTTAACTGGCGCACTAAGCGTACGGCGAATTCACCCACCCGATCCCAACCATAAGAGCGATGGTGTCCACCTAAAAATACGTGGACACCATCGTCCTTAATGCTCGAGATCGGAGGGTGTGTTCGCTGGCCGCTTACAGCGCAACTCCCTCTGCCCTGGTTTTACATCGGCCCCGAGAGCTCGACGTCGCGCGTCCTCCGACGGTATGCATGTCCACCCAAAATGACATCGTAGCCGGGAGGGCCTTCCCAGTTCCGCAATACACCGGTTGACTTGAGTAAGGTCTCTGGCCCAATGCCGTTTTTGACGAAATGCTCCAGATCCCACTCAAAGAAGCTGAAAAGTAATGGGAAAACTTGAGCAGGTACCGTTGAGACTAACTTGAGACTTCCAGTGTTCAAAGGAAGGTTTAGCCTTCGCATTTCCGCAATAGCCCACACCAAGCGCCTTAATCGAAAATGCCAGACAGACTCAAGATGACGCTCAACCATCTGCGTGACTAAAGGAAATTTCTGTTTACGGATTGCTGGTATAGGGCTCATGCGGGTTGGAAGCAATTTCAGGAGATTGCCGATGTTTACACGCTTCTGATCTTTGGTAACTCGATACAAATCATCGACCCGTGCTTGAATGATGTCAGCATATGACGGATCTCGTGGGTCGCTAGCCTCCTCTACCGATATGGGCTCGTGTTTCACTGCGCGGAGTTTCGCCATAAGCCATGAGTTATCATGTTCTGTAATCCATCTAGTAGCTTGATAAGCATTCGCCCAGAGATATTCTAAGTTAATATCGGCGCATAGCGCCATAAGCGTTTCTATTTTCTGTCGATGTCGCTCCTTCTTACTCGGCCGCCCCTGCTTAACTTTTGAAGGCGTCCCAGAATTAGCAGCGCTAAAAAGAACTAACTCTTTTCTCAAGGACAATTCAAACTTTTCGACACTGCCGAACAGATGGAGCGCGATAATCAAATGCCGGGCTAACGGCATATCGATCAGGCCTTTATAAACCCTAAATCTAATCCAGGTCTGAAGCTTCCCTTGGTCAAAAGCCCTGTCCATCTGCGACAGAACCTCATCCCCAAACTTAGCTCTAATGCTATCAATCAACTTTGCAGTACTGATTAGTTCGCCGTGAGTGAAGCCACGTTTTCTAGTCTGCCGAACAAGGCAGGAGGAAAGAACTTTACTGCACACCGATGGAAGATTACGCTGAAGAACTTCATGCGCGAAAATTGCAAACTTCATCTCAACATCCGATGCCTTCGTCCCTTCTGCAGCTTTTAACGGACTCCAACCGCATACACATTGTTCGGTTAAGCTCGGGAGTAATTTGTATCTCCGATAAAATGGGTGAGAACACTTTGGGCAGGCATGAATAAGCCGCTCGCCATGACGCCAGCAGACCATGACACCAGGCACATGGTGTGAACGATGCCAGTAGGCATAGCCGAGTTCCAAAAGATCCTGCTGTACGCAGCTGAGACAGATCCTAGCCTTTCCGTGAACCGTTACTTCTCGACGCGGTACACGCGCCACTTCAGAAACAATGCTTCCGTCAGCTCCTTTTTCCGCATCGTCGCGCATGCCCAAAAAAGGCCGATAGACTGGAAAAGTAGTGTTGATGCTGATTAGCTCGTCGAGATTGCGCTCTCTATCACCCGGCAGCTTCGCCGCGAGAACCTCGATCTGTTTAGGAAGCATTCCAACGCCAAATGGAGTCGAGTCGAACAGATCATGAAAGGTCTCTGCTTCGGTTCTGTTACCTGACAGATAGTGATAGCGGGTGATACGAGAATGCAACATCTCGTCCGGCATCGAAATAGGGAAAAAAAGCAGATCAGACATCAGTTATCGACTTAAAAGGTAGGGCTCGCAAAGGACACATATCCCGGGGTCGGCCCCTTGTAACACACGCCAACCTGTACCAGGGTAAGGATTTTTAACACGCGGCACCCGATCATCATCTGACTAAATCCTAAGCCTGATACTCGCAGTCCTGTAGAGAGACGACTGGCTTACGGACTTTCCCTCCGAACGAAGCTTTTGCCTCGCCCACCACAATCGTCGATTTTGGAACTCTTCGAGAGGCTCACAAACCTCGATGAGTGCTGCTGCACAGAGGGGTAGTTTGGAGAGTTGTTTCTCGAAACGGGACAGCACGTGAAGCTCTCGGCCAATCCTAGTACGTGAGATCCGGACAGGTTTTCCCGGCAAAGAGCGAAGAGCTCGGGCACATTGCCCGACTTGCTTGGCAAGTCTCACATCGAGAGCGGCGAACATGTCAGCGCTATCCGCTCTGTTTGCATGGTCGGCAGCTCGTTTCGCAATGCATTCCGTCAGCCAAGGCCGATCGCAACGGTACAGCCAAGCGTACCCCCGACAGTCATGTGCCTTCTGCAAGCGATATTCAGCATCAAAGACCATTCGTCTTTCGCGGATCTGGCTGAGAAACCTAGCCTCTTTCCAGGCCTCTGACCCACCTTCCACGCCACGGATGGTCCGGTAGACGTGGACCAGGGAAACCCCTAGTACGGATGCGATCTTTATCGCATCGGCGCCCGCGAGCGCATGTTCCCACACCGATGTCGATATACAGTCCAGCCCCTCGATGGCAAACATCGGTGGCACGCACTTTGGGGGTGGAGTGACAGCCCTTAGAGGAGGCGCTGTCTGTGGCTCACATAATGTCCTTTTACCGAGCACGCTCTCCATATTGACCCTCAGTGCGCAGGCCAACAGGATGTACTTGAGAGGATGGTGGGAGTCTCTTGGCTTGCGCAGTAGCTTAGTGACCCATGTGGCGGGGATACCCTCACGAGTCTCGCTGAGTACCGAATATTCCCAGGCATTCGGAAGTGTTCGGAAAAATACAGCCATATGCTGCGCAAGGCGCCGTAGATGCAAGCGACGGGCCTTGGATGTAAGGTCTTGTTCGGCGGCCCCTTGCAGAAGCGTGGAGCGCACTTTGGAGGTCGACAGAGCACGAACCTCAGATTCGAGCACCAGCAGTGAGCGCAGCGCTATGTCGTGTAGCGTCGGCAGACAGATCGATGGGACATGAAGCGGTATCGAGTGTGCTTGCACACTGTCATCGCCAGGCAGGTTGAGTTGCCGAGAATTGCGACTGAACCAGCGATGATCCACGATGTTGAGCACGGTGCCATGATGGGGGCACACCAGCACGCCAGGGAGCGTGTGAACCCGATGCCAATAGGCGACTCCGACTCGAACCTGATCCTGGGCTACGCATTCTGGGCAAAAACGCGTTCTGGAAGCGAACTCGAGACGACTCGCATTGACTCCCAATTTGAGCATAAGCCCTGTTCCATCGCCCGCCATCAACGCCTGGGCCTGATCCACTTGATCTTGGCTAACAAAGGGGGCGTAGTAGGGCAATAGCGTGTGACGCTTGATAACCTCGGTCACCGACAAGCCCGTACCGCAAGGAAGGGCTTCGATTAAATCGTCCAAGTGACTTGGGAAAGCCACACTCTGCGAAAAAGCCGCTGGTGATCTTACTCCGGCGAAAGCTGCTTTGAAGCTGCGAACACCGCAAAGGCGTGCATAACGAGAAAGCACGCTATGTAGTGTCTCGTCGGGAAATGCCGCAGGGAAGAAATGGAATTTGAGATCCATTCAACCACCTCCGACTCACTTTTTGCGATACGTCGACGAAAACTCAAACAGGTCATTATTCATCCAACCTGCGGCCCTTAACGCTACAAGAGGGGAATCGTGTTCGCTGAGAGTTTGAGCCTCAGATGCCTCTACAGCAACAGCAGCAGGTGCCTTGGGTTTACTCGCGGAGACTGCTGGTGTCGGATTTTTCGGATGCTCACGCGGCACGACACTCCGAAGCAGGGCAAGGCGCTCTGCTCGACCCGGTCCATCGAACGCCATCATGTCGTTCAGTTGATCTTCGATCGGCAGCAGATCGTCGAACTGCCGCATCCGCTTTGGATCTCGACTACGCAGGGCTGACAGCGCAGGCTTCAGGATCTGCATCTTGGAGTTGCTCACCGTTGCAATTATCTCGGCAGTCAAACACTCCGAGCCACTTTGAACTGCATAACGCTGACTCAACACCAACAGCTTGACGAGAAAATCTGTAACGCCTTGGGTGTGCTCATACAACACATCGAAAATCTCGCCAGTCAGTGCAGCCGCCTGCCTGCACCACTGATAACCCCAAAGGTTCTCAACCAGCGTTTTCCATTCATCATCTTCTTTTTCGAATCGTTTGAACTCCAGCATGCCAACACCGCAGCAACGACGGGCGTTGCGCATGACATCCGAAAACAAGCTGATCATCGAGTTTGTACCGATGAAAACGACAGGAATTCCGATGTTGTTAACTAGGTTGAGGAAGAAGTTCAGCATGTTCTCCTTCCCACCAGTCTTAGCCAAGTGGAGGTTCTGAAGCTCGTCGATCAGCAACGCACCAATGAAAAATGTGCTGGCAACCTGCTCCATCTGCTGCAGTGCATCATTGATGTTCCGATGCCTGTGACGCTTGTGATAGTCCTTGTCCCCCAGAGCATTTCCAACGGCATAAAAGAACTGCTGGCAGAATCCCGACAAGGAACCATCTCGGGGGCAGTCGAGCTTGAGCCAAGTGATTTGGGTGTGGACGAATTGCTTACCCTCATAACGCTCATGACGAATCGTTTGTGGATAAAGGCTCAAGATGGCATGCAGGGCTGTCGATTTACCAATGCCGCTTAGACCCACCACGCTGAAGGTCTCGGCGGTCGACTTGAAAGCGTCATGGTAACGCTGAGCTCCCGACAAAGAGTGCAAATGCCTAACGGTATCAGGTGACGTGGGATTACGGCCCACGTACCCCCGGCGGATAAGCAGGGAGAACATGGACTCTAAATCCAAGTGAAGCAAAAAGGGTTGCACCACTGTTCTCAAACGATCTATGCAGTGAATCCGGGTTGCCCCATCTAGGGTTAGCTCTTCGGGATCCACTGGCTGAGGGAAATTCGAGATCAATTCCCCAGCTGCTGTCTCCGAAAGGATCGGAGGCAATGCCTCGATCAGAGGGTTGCCAGCGTATTCAGGGATAGGCTGTTTGGCGTAGCTCGCAAAAATCTGGGCGCCTTTCATTTGGTATGTCCTGGGCGGATTCTCTTGAGCATATCGATAACCTGCGCGCTACGTGGGCCGGCATATGACTCAGGAACTTTGGGAATTGGTCCAACCTCCCGATCAGTTGGCTTTGCCCGCACACCATCAGGAACAGGAGCAGTCTCGCGCTCCATGAATCGCTCCTCAGCCCGATTCTCGCGAATGTTTCCTACGACCTCTGCTTTTGTGGCAGGTGCTGGTTCTTGCTTCTGCTCTGCAAGCGCGTTGTTGATGATCTTACCAACCACGTCGGTGAGCTCCACACGACTTTCCAACTCAGCGCGTCGGTGAGCAGGTGGTTTTTGGCGATAGGCTTCGATCACATCATAGATTTCGTCCGAACGATAACCAGCGTACTTGGCATCCGATCGGCGAAGATCACAACGAATGAACTGCTTATCATCACCCTGTATCCAGATATGAGCCGAGGAGTTCGGGTCGTACCAACACTCTATCGACCAGAACCCACGACTGCGGGCCTTGGCAAACCAGTTTTTCTCCACAGCCATTTCACAGACATAGTGCATGCCACGGAACATCACCCCGCCCTTTTGGACGCTTGCCCTTTCACGAGGCAACAGGTGCAGGTACACCAGCTCGTCTGGCCGATTATTGGGCTCGATTAGTTCGTTTTCAGAGGCCCAGGTCCATATCCCGATAGGAGTAGGCTCAACACCATCATTCATCATCGCCTGGGTGAGCCGATCAGGTTGCCGGTGATGCCGGTTGTAGTGGAGGACACACCTGATGATGATCTGGGTGAACTCCTTCAGATTCAGCGTTGCGTCAAGCCGGTAATCTCGTTCACCTCTCTCTTTCTCGCGTGCAGCTACTCCACCGGGGAGCCACCGGATCCCGGTGAGGTCATTCAAAATGCCGAACCGACTCTCGACCATCGGCTTCCAATCTGGTCGGAAAGGCGGAGCAGTCCCCATCTCAATGCCCAAACCTGACGCAAGCCCTTCTGAAGCCAGCGACAGCATCTCGCCCCTATCGGCGTAGATATGGTGCGGCAAGTGGTGGCAGTCCCAATCCTCAGGGCTGATCTCGACATCATTCTGAGCACAGAACTCGACTTTAGAGGTAAAAGCATTGAACAGCGCCTGTCTGGCACCATTCCAGCTTGGGCCCTCCAGCCCCACATAAAGGCCAACAATCATTCCGGAGAAACTATCGACTACGATGTAAAGTACAGGCCGACCTATCAGCATTCGCCTAGAGTAGCTGTTTACCAAATAAATGTCGGAAATAGTTGCATCGATTTCGAACTGATGACAGGGGCCACGAAGCCAATCGCGAACTGTACCAGCCAGCGGACGGCAATCTTTAAGCCATTTCGTTAAGCCCTTGCGTCCACGCTCAGTCTCTACCTCATCGAAGAACTGCTTACCCCAATAATTGAATTGCCTAAAATTCGGTATTTCCGAACTCGGTAGCAAGCGACGGTTAGTTCCCGGCTTGTTAGAGATATCTTTGACTGAGTAAAATTTATTCAGCATTTCATCATAAGCGCTGACGATAGATGACTTTTTATCCTTTACATACAGAGCGTATCCCAACCGGATACAACGTTTATCAACGGCGTTGATAATCTTAGCGGGCTGAACAAGTACCCCTTGAAACTTCGGTTTCCTTCCCGGCGGCCTACTGGGATCGTAGTTTCGTACGCCCCTCCCCACTGCTGTATAGTTATTCAGCAATGAATTTCGCACCTGACCATAAACCCAATACCGGTAGAGTAGTCGATAGATGGTTTTGCGCTGGATTCCAAGCTCCGAAGCTCTATTTCCCACCAATCGCCCCAGTTCACCACGAACAAATAATTGTCCTGGATAACCAGAGTCGATCAGCGGGGCTATGACTGCCCATTTCTCGTCCCTGGCTTGCTTGGATTTCTCGCCCAGATCGTCCTCAAGCACCATCATAAATTCTGGCGTAGCGATAGTTACCGGCTTCGTATCACCGGAATCCAGCGAGCAGCTAAGATCCTCAAGTCCAATAGCATAGGGCTGCCGAAGGGGTTCTGATAGCTCAATGACAAATACCACATCATGCTTTTCATCGAGGTGTATAGCCCTGACCATGGCAGTGATGACAGAGAGCTCTGTAACCGGTTCAAATACGCCATTAACGAAAACTTTCATGAAGTTTTCTCCTTCAAGAATGCCTGGCCGGTAGTTTGAAACACTTCAAATTCCGGCAGAGCGGCAGTCAATAAGAGAGGGGCGTCCAGCAAATCAACTTTTATCACTTTATTCCAAACAAGATAAAAAAATATCCCTCTGGCGTCGGCGTACGATATAGATAACCGATAAGCAATTTTTCGAAGACACTCAGCCAAAGTCCATGGACAGGCTCTGCTGTTCTCCAAACAATCGATGAAGTCAACGTGCAAGGATGATTTGATTAAGTCTCTAGGTAGCTGCGAGTATTTTCTGAGCATACCAAGATTTTTTATCAAATCTTGAGTAAAAAACTCTTCAGTAACGATGCTCCACTCAACTCCTTGGCTCTGCCAAAAACGCTTTTCAACTTCAAGTTTTTCAAGCGTTCTCTTCGCCCCTTTACCTTCCAAATCCTTTTGATACTTAACCGTTCTAGCAACAGATTTGAAACCTCCATCAGACTCCCGAACGGTCAAGAGAAAGTCTGTCGTCATTACATACGATAATTTGGTACCAGGGTACTTCGGATAACGGACACCTATCGAAGCGGCAATAGTTTGCACATGCTCCAGAGGTAATAATGGATATTGCTCACGGATATCCACGACATCTTCGGAAAATTCGCAAATAAGGTAATAGGATCTCTCAAGATCTGAGAGAAGGTGATGAATCCGATCAACCTTCACCCCTTGGATCTTGTGTGAGCGCCCCCTTGACGGAACATCCTGCACTCGTAGCCAAGGCAAGTAGTCTCGCTCCAGCGCCTGCGCCAAATCCATTTGCAATGTGCCGTTCGATGTCCTGCTGTGATGCAAACCTGCGACCTCGCAACCCCCCGCCTCCTCTGACCGTGCGAACCGCCTCAATTCACACAGGAAATAGTTGTAGGAAAAGATGCTCGATAAAACGACCATCTCGAAGGCAATCCTAGGCTACTACAGCTGAAAATCGAAACGATGAATCCGGACCAAAGGATCGACCCGGATAAGGTAACCCCCGTAAATACGGGGGTTTAGGCCTTGTGTCAATCTATGTTGAATTGTGTCAAACCTTATTGTTCTGTGTCATTCTTTATTGTTCACATCCAGACACCTGTTCCGCTGTGGATAACTTATTCCACAGTCACCGACTTCGCCAGGTTGCGGGGCTGGTCGACGTCAGTGCCCTTGAGCACGGCGACGTAGTACGACAGCAGTTGCAACGGAATGGTGTAGAGGATCGGCGACAGGATGTCGTGGATGTGCGGCATGTTCACCACGTGGGTACCTTCCCCGTTGCTCATGCCGGCTTTCTCGTCAGCAAACACGATCAACTGGCCGCCACGGGCGCGAACTTCCTGCAGGTTGGATTTGAGTTTCTCCAACAGCTCGTTGTTCGGCGCCACGGTGACCACCGGCATGTCGTTGTCGACCAGGGCCAATGGACCGTGCTTGAGCTCGCCCGCCGGGTAGGCTTCGGCGTGGATATAGGAGATTTCCTTGAGTTTGAGTGCCCCTTCCATGGCCACCGGGAACTGTGCGCCACGGCCCAGGAACAGCGTGTGGTGCTTCTCGGCGAACAGTTCAGCGACTTTCTCGACAATACCGTCCATGGCCAGGGCTTCGCCCAGGCGAATTGGCAGGCGACGCAGTTCTTCGACCAGCTCGGCTTCCACGCCTGGGGCGAGGGTGCCGCGGACCTGACCCAGGGACAGGGTCAACAGCAACAGGCCGACCAGTTGGGTCGTGAAGGCTTTGGTCGAGGCCACGCCGATTTCACGACCGGCCTGGGTCAGCAGGGTCAGGTCGGATTCGCGCACCAGCGAGCTGATACCGACGTTGCAGATCGCCAGGCTGGCGAGGAAGCCCAGTTCCTTGGCGTTACGCAGGGCGGCCAGGGTGTCGGCGGTTTCGCCGGACTGGGAGATGGTCACGAACAGGGAGTCGGGTTGCACCACCACTTTACGGTAGCGGAACTCGCTGGCGACTTCGACCTGGCACGGGATGCCGGCCAGCTCTTCGAGCCAGTAGCGGGCAACCATGCCGGCGTGATAGCTGGTGCCGCAGGCGACGATCTGCACGTTACGCACTTTGGCGAACAGCTCGGCGGCTTGCGGGCCGAAGGCCTGGACCAGCACCTGATCCTGGCTCAGGCGCCCTTCCAGGGTGCGCTGGACCACGGACGGCTGCTCGTGGATTTCCTTGAGCATGTAATGGCGGTACTCGCCCTTCTCGGCCGATTCGGCGTTGTCGCGGTACTGCACCGACTCACGTTCCACGGCCTGGCCGTCGACATCCCAGATCTGCACGCGGTCACGCTGGATCTCGGCGATGTCGCCTTCTTCCAGGTACATGAAGCGGTCGGTGACCTGACGCAGTGCCAGTTGGTCGGAGGCAAGGAAGTTCTCGCCCAGGCCCAGGCCGATCACCAGTGGGCTGCCACTGCGGGCGGCCACCAGGCGATCCGGTTGCTGGGCGCTGATCACGGCCAGGCCATAGGCACCGTGCAGTTCCTTGACCGTGGCCTTGAGCGCGGCGGTCAGGTCAGGCTGGTCCTTGAGCTTGTGGTTGAGCAGGTGAGCGATGACTTCGGTATCGGTGTCCGAGGTGAACACATAACCCAGGGCCTTGAGTTGTTCGCGCAGGGCTTCGTGGTTCTCGATGATGCCGTTGTGCACCACCGCCAGGTCGCCGGAGAAATGCGGGTGGGCGTTACGTTCGCACGGGGCGCCGTGCGTTGCCCAGCGGGTGTGGGCGATACCCAGGCGGCCGACCAGCGGCGTGGTTTCCAGGGCCTGCTCCAGTTCGCTGACCTTGCCCGGACGACGCATGCGCTCCAGCGTATTGTCGTTAGTGAAGACTGCCACACCGGCGCTGTCATAGCCGCGGTATTCGAGGCGCTTGAGGCCTTCGAGCAAAATGGCGGTGATATTACGTTCCGCGACTGCGCCAACAATTCCACACATGTTATTTCTCCTGGCTGACTGCCGCGCAAATCAAGTGTATGCCGCGGGCCTGAATCTGATCGCGCGCTTCGATGGGCAGGCGGTCATCGGTAATAAGGGTATGGACACTGCTCCATGGCAGCTCCAGGTTGGGAATCTTGCGTCCGATCTTGTCGGATTCGACCATCACAATCACTTCGCGGGCCACATCGGCCATGACCCGGCTGAGGCCGAGCAGCTCATTGAAGGTAGTGGTACCGCGCACCAGGTCGATGCCGTCGGCACCGATGAACAACTGGTCGAAATCGTAGGAGCGCAGGACCTGCTCGGCCACCTGCCCCTGGAAGGACTCGGAATGGGGGTCCCAGGTTCCGCCAGTCATCAACAGCACCGGTTCATGCTCCAGTTCGCTCAAGGCGTTGGCCACATGCAGAGAGTTGGTCATGACCACCAGGCCGGGCTGCAGGCCCAGCTGGGGAATCATCGCTGCCGTGGTGCTGCCGCTGTCGATGATGATGCGCGCATGCTCGCGAATCCGCTGTACGGCGGCACGAGCGATGGCCTGTTTGTAATGAGAGACCGGCTGGCCGGGGTCGGTGACCAATTCCTGAGGCATGGTGATTGCGCCGCCATACCGCCGGAGCAACAGGCCATGACTTTCCAGCGCGGCCAGATCCTTGCGAATCGTCACTTCCGAGGTTTCGAAGCGTTTGGCCAACTCATCCACACTGACTTCACCCTGCTCGGTGAGCAAGGCAAGGATGTTGTGTCGGCGTAGGGGCGTGTTGCGTTTCGACATGAGCTGATAAGTTTCGTTTCGAAAGATAACGAAAGCAATAAAAACCTATCAGCGAAACTTCGTCAAGCGCGGAGAATAAAAATCTTCGCGGGCAAGTCTTGCTCCTACCGGGAGGAGGCTTGCCCGCGAAGGCGATAGATCATCAGCCTGTGGATAAATCAGGCCTTCTTGATCTTCTCCGGGCGTTTCCAACCATCGATATTTTTCTGCCTGGCCCTGGCCACGGCCAGTTGGGACTTATCCACATTGGTGGTGATAGTTGACCCGGCTGCAGTGGTTGCACCGGCAGAGATATCCACAGGCGCAACCAGGGAGTTGTTGGAGCCAATGAACACGTCTTCGCCCAAAACGGTTTTCCATTTGTTGGCGCCGTCGTAGTTGCAGGTGATGGTGCCTGCGCCGATGTTGCTGCGCGCACCGATTTCAGCGTCACCCAGGTAGGTCAGGTGGCCGGCCTTGGCGCCTTCCCCGAGGCGGGCGTTTTTCAGTTCGACAAAGTTACCCACATGGGCCCGCGCTTCCAGGACCGTGCCCGGACGCAGGCGGGCGAATGGGCCGGCATCGCTGCCTTCACCCAGAATCGCGCCGTCGATGTGGCTATTGGCTTTGACCACTACGCCTTTGCGCAGGGTGCTGTCCTTGATCACGCAGTTCGGGCCGATCTCCACGTTATCTTCGATGACAACGCGGCCCTCGAGAATCACGTTGATGTCGATCAGCACATCCCGACCGACGGTCACTTCGCCGCGCACATCAAACCGCGCCGGATCGCGCAATGTCACACCCTGGGCCATCAATCGGCGACCCGCACGCAACTGGTAGTGACGCTCGAGTTCGGCCAGTTGCTTGCGGTCGTTGGCGCCCTGCACCTCCATGGCGTCATGGGGTTGTTCGGTAGCCACCACGAGGCCATCGCTGACGGCCATGGCAATTACGTCAGTCAGGTAGTACTCGCCCTGGGCGTTGTTGTTGGACAACCGGCTCATCCAGTCACCCAGGCGCTCAACAGGCACCGCGAGAATCCCGGTGTTGCCTTCGGTGATGGCCCGCTCGGCCTCGTTGGCGTCTTTTTGCTCGACGATGGCGGTGACCTTGCCCGCTGCGTCACGCACGATCCGGCCATAGCCGGTCGGATCATCCAGCTCGACCGTCAACAGACCCAACTGCTGCGGGGCGACGTGGGTGAGCAGGCGTTGCAGGGTTTCGACTTCGATCAGCGGCACGTCGCCGTAGAGAATCAATACGGTGTCGGCTGTGATGAACGGAACGGCCTGGGCTACAGCATGACCAGTACCCAGTTGCTGGTCCTGCAGGACGAAGTTTAGATCGTCCGCCGCCAGGCGCTCACGCACAGCGTCGGCACCATGGCCGATCACCACATGAATGCGCTGTGGCTGAAGCTGCCGGGCGCTGTGGATAACATGGCCAAGCATCGAGTTGCCCGCCACCGGATGAAGCACTTTTGGCAAGGCCGAACGCATGCGGGTGCCTTGACCGGCGGCGAGGATAACGATTTCTAGTGACATGACTGGCTACCAATCCTGGGTGGTCAGCGGCTGCGACCAAGAGGTGAATTGCAAAAAAAGAAAAAGGGTAGCCGAGGCTACCCTTTTTAATCAATCACACAACAAGCGGGAGGCGATTAGCCGCCGAACTTCTTGCGGATCTGCTGGACGGTGCGCAGCTGAGCTGCAGCCTCGGCCAGTCGTGCGGAAGCAGAGCCGTAATCGAACTCAGCGCCGCGTTCATGCAGGGCCTTCTCGGCAGCCTTGACGGCTTCCTGAGCGGAGGCTTCATCCAGGTCGGCAGCACGTTGCACGGTATCGGCAAGTACCTTGACCATGTTCGGCTGAACCTCGAGGAAACCACCGGAGATGTAGAACACCTCAGGCTCCCCGCCTTGCTTGATCAGGCGGATCGGACCCGGTTTCAGATTAGTGATCAGCGGCGCGTGACCCAGGGCGATACCAAGATCACCCAGTGCACCGTGCGCAATCACCATCTCGACCAGGCCGGAAAAGATTTCTCCTTCCGCGCTGACGATGTCGCAATGGACTGTCATAGCCATCTGATTGCCTCAACCTAAATTAGCGCCCGTCGCCGGGCGCCTGGATTACAGTTTCTTGGCTTTCTCGATCGCTTCTTCGATGCCGCCAACCATGTAGAACGCTTGTTCTGGCAGGTGGTCGTAGTCACCGTTGAGGATGCCTTTGAAGCCAGCAATGGTGTCTTTCAGGGAAACGTATTTACCCGAAGCACCGGTGAAGACTTCAGCCACGAAGAACGGCTGCGACAAGAAACGCTGGATCTTACGAGCACGGTTTACCAACTGCTTGTCGGCTTCCGACAGCTCGTCCATACCCAGGATCGCAATGATGTCCTTCAGTTCTTTGTAACGCTGCAGAACATACTGTACGCCGCGAGCGGTGTCGTAGTGGTCCTGACCGATCACGTTCGGGTCCAGCTGACGCGAAGTCGAGTCCAGTGGGTCAACCGCTGGGTAGATACCCAGGGAAGCGATGTCACGGGACAGAACGACGGTGGCGTCCAAGTGGGCGAAGGTGGTCGCTGGCGACGGGTCAGTCAAGTCATCCGCAGGTACGTATACCGCTTGGATCGAGGTGATCGAACCGTTTTTGGTCGAAGTGATGCGCTCTTGCAGAGTACCCATCTCTTCAGCCAGGGTCGGCTGGTAACCTACTGCCGAAGGCATACGGCCCAGCAGTGCGGATACTTCAGTACCGGCCAGGGTGTAACGATAGATGTTGTCGACGAACAGCAGAACGTCGTTACCTTCGTCACGGAACTTCTCGGCCATGGTCAGGCCAGTCAGTGCTACGCGCAGACGGTTACCCGGCGGCTCGTTCATCTGACCGTAAACCAGTGCCACTTTGTCCAGAACGTTGGAGTCCTTCATCTCGTGGTAGAAGTCGTTACCCTCACGAGTACGCTCACCCACACCGGCGAACACGGAATAACCGCTGTGCTCGATGGCGATGTTACGGATCAGTTCCATCATGTTTACGGTTTTGCCTACACCGGCACCACCGAACAGACCAACTTTACCGCCCTTGGCGAACGGGCAAACCAGGTCGATAACCTTGATGCCGGTTTCCAGCAGGTCGTTGCCGCCCGCTTGTTCCGCGAAGGTTGGCGCAGGACGGTGAATGCCCCAGCGCTCTTCGGTGGCGATTGGACCGGCTTCGTCGATCGGGTTGCCCAGAACGTCCATGATCCGGCCCAGGGTCGCTTTACCGACTGGTACGGAAATGGCTGCGCCGGAGTCGATGACGTCCAGACCACGCTTCAAGCCCTCGGTGGAGCCCATCGCAATGGTACGAACCACGCCGTCGCCCAGCTGTTGCTGAACTTCCAGAGTGGTTGCGGCCGCGCTTTGAACTGTCAGCGCGTTGTAGATGCTCGGTACGCTGTCGCGTGGAAATTCCACGTCGATAACGGCGCCGATGATTTGAACGATACGTCCGCTACTCATAGCTGGATCCTCTGAATATTTGAACCGTTAAACCGCGGCAGCGCCGCCGACGATTTCCGAGATCTCTTGGGTGATCGCAGCCTGACGCGCCTTGTTGTAGATCAGCTGCAAATCGCTGATCAAGTCACCGGCGTTGTCGGTAGCGTTCTTCATTGCGATCATCCGCGCCGCTTGTTCAGCTGCGTTGTTCTCGACCACCGCCTGGTAGACCTGCGACTCCACGTAACGGACCATCAAGCCGTCCAGCAGCTCCTTGGCATCCGGTTCGTAGAGATAGTCCCAGTGGTGCTTGAGTCCTTGATCCGGGGTTGCCACCAGCGGAATCAACTGCTCCACGGTAGGCTGTTGCGTCATGGTGTTGATGAACTTGTTGGAAACCACGCTCAGGCGGTCGATACGGCCGTCCAGGTAGGCATCCAGCATCACCTTGACGCTGCCGATCAGATCATTGATCGATGGCTCTTCACCCAGGTGGCTGATAGCTGCTACGACGTTACCGCCGAAGTTGCGGAAGAAAGCCGCACCCTTGCTACCAACAACACACAGATCGATCTCGACGCCATTTTCGCGGTTTACCGCCATGTCCTTGACCAGGGCCTTGAACAGGTTGGTGTTCAAGCCACCACACAGACCACGGTCACTGCTCACTACGACGTAACCGACGCGCTTGATTTCACGGTCGATCATGAAGGGGTGGCGATATTCCGGGTTGGCGTTGGCCAGATGACCAATAACCTGGCGGATGCGCTCCGCGTAAGGACGGCTAGCAGCCATGCGCATTTGTGCCTTGCGCATTTTGCTGACCGCCACTTTTTCCATGGCGCTGGTAATCTTTTGCGTGCTTTTGATGCTCGCAATCTTACTGCGAATCTCTTTTGCGCCTGCCATGTAACACCTATCAGGTTAGCAAGCGGGAGCCTTGCGGCTCCCGCTGCGGCTTACCAGGTTTGGGTGGCCTTGAACTTCTCGATACCGGCTTTCATGCCAGCGTCGATTTCGTCATTGAAGTCACCCTTCACGTTGATCTTCGCCATCAAATCGGCGTGATCGCGGTTGAAGAAAGCAATCAGCGCTTGTTCGAAGCTGCCGATCTTGGCGATTTCAACGTCAGTCAGGAACCCACGCTCAGCGGCATACAGCGACAGCGCCATGTCAGCGATCGACATTGGTGCGTATTGCTTCTGCTTCATCAGCTCGGTAACGCGCTGACCATGCTCAAGTTGCTTACGGGTCGCTTCGTCCAGGTCAGAAGCGAACTGGGCGAATGCCGCCAGTTCACGGTACTGAGCCAGAGCGGTACGGATACCACCGGACAGCTTCTTGATGATCTTGGTCTGAGCGGCACCACCCACACGGGATACCGAAACACCGGCGTTCACAGCAGGACGGATCCCGGAGTTGAACATGGCCGATTCCAGGAAGATCTGACCGTCGGTGATGGAAATCACGTTGGTCGGAACGAACGCGGAAACGTCGCCAGCCTGGGTTTCGATGATCGGCAGTGCGGTCAGGGAACCGGTTTTGCCGGTCACTGCGCCGTTGGTGAACTTCTCTACGTATTCTTCCGAAACGCGGGATGCGCGCTCCAGCAGACGGGAGTGGAGATAGAACACGTCGCCTGGGTAAGCTTCACGGCCTGGTGGACGGCGCAGCAGCAGGGAAATCTGGCGGTAAGCCACTGCTTGCTTGGACAGATCGTCATAAACGATCAGCGCGTCTTCACCGCGGTCGCGGAAGAATTCACCCATGGTGCAACCGGAGTACGGTGCCAGGAACTGCAGTGCTGCAGATTCCGAGGCGCTCGCAGCCACGACGATGGTGTTAGCCAGTGCGCCGTTTTCTTCCAGCTTGCGAACCACGTTGGCGATGGTCGATTGTTTCTGACCGATCGCGACGTATACGCAGAAGATGCCGCTGTCTTTCTGGTTGATGATCGCGTCGATCGCCAGAGCGGTTTTACCGATCTGACGGTCACCGATGATCAGCTCACGCTGGCCACGGCCGACTGGGATCATGGCATCGACAGCCTTGTAGCCAGTCTGTACAGGCTGGTCTACCGACTTACGCCAGATCACGCCTGGAGCAACTTTCTCGACCGCATCGGTCTCGGTGTTGTTCAGCGGACCTTTGCCGTCAACTGGGTTACCCAGTGCGTCGACTACGCGACCCAGCAGTTCCTTACCAACCGGAACTTCGAGGATGCGGCCGGTGCACTTGGCGCTCATGCCTTCAGCCAGGGACTGGTATGCGCCCAATACAACGGCACCTACGGAGTCCTGCTCCAGGTTGAGAGCCATACCGAAGACGCCGCCCGGAAACTCGATCATCTCGCCGTACATTACGTCGGCCAGACCGTGAATCCGCACGATACCGTCAGATACGCTGACGACAGTGCCTTCGTTACGGGCTTGGGAGGTCACATCGAGCTTTTCGATGCGGCCCTTGATAATTTCACTTATTTCGGAAGGATTGAGTTGCTGCATTGCTCTGCTGCCCCTTCAAACTCAAGATTTCAATGCTTCGGCAAGATTCGCGAGTTTTCCGCGAATCGAGCCATCGATTACCAGGTCGCCGGCGCGAATGATGACACCACCAATCAGGGCGGCATCCTCCGCAACTTGCAGGCGCACTTCCCGGTTGAGTCGTGCACTGAGAACCTTGGCGAGTTTGTCTTGCTGTTCTTGGTTCAATGCAAAAGCACTGGTGACTTCTACATCTACCGACTTCTCCTGTTCAGCCTTGTACAGGTCGAACAGAGCGGCGATCTCCGGCAACAGCGGGAGACGGTCGTTTTCGGCAACGATGTTGATGAAGTTCTGTGCCTTGGCATCAAACTTGTCGCCGCACACGTCAATAAACGTGGCGGCCTTGTCTGCGCTCGTCAGTCGCGGGGCCTTGAGCACGCGCTGCATGGTGTCGTCTTGCGACACTGCTGCAGCCAGGCCGAGCATGGCTGACCAAGAGGCCAGTTGCTGGTGGGCCTGGGCGTGCTCGAAGGCTGCCTTAGCGTAAGGTCGGGCCAACGTGGTCAATTCTGCCATGATCGCCCTCGCTTAAATTTCAGCAGCCAGTTTGTTTACCAGCTCCGCGTGCGCGTTTTGATCGATTGTGGCACCCAGGATCTTCTCGGCGCCGCCAACGGCCAGTGCACCCAGTTGGGTACGCAGCGCGTCTTTGACACTGTTGATTTCCTGCTCGATCTCGGCCTGAGCCTGAACCTTTACGCGTTCAGCGTCGATACGGGCTTTTTCAACAGCCTCTTCAACGATCTGATTGCCGCGCTTCTTGGCTTGCTCAATGATTTCGGCTGCCTGAGTTTTTGCTTCGCGCAGTTGTTGACCCGCTTTATCTTGGGCCAACTCCAGGTCGCGAGCTGCTCGGGCGGCAGCGTCCAGTCCATCCGCGATCTTCTTCTGACGTTCGTGCAAAGCCGCAATGACCGGAGGCCACACGAACTTCATGCAAAAAAGTACAAAAATTAAGAACGCAACGGACTGGCCAATCAGGGTTGCATTAATGTTCACGCCAACACCTCGCTCGTTCGTTGCACATCACACCAATCACTCGAAGGTTCGAGTGATTAGCCAGCGAGTTGACCAACGAATGGGTTCGCGAAAGTGAAGAACAGAGCGATACCAACACCGATCATGGTTACGGCGTCGAGCAGACCGGCAACGATGAACATTTTAACTTGCAGCATTGGAACCATTTCTGGCTGACGCGCTGCGCCTTCCAGAAACTTGCCGCCCAACAGGCCGAAACCAATTGCGGTACCCAGTGCGCCCAGGCCGATCAACAGTGCAACAGCGATAGCGGTTAGACCAACTACAGTTTCCATCTTTCCTCCCGACTTTTACGTCGTATGGTTTAGGTTTTTTAGATTAAAGCGGTAAAACAAATCGTTTCATCGTGCCCGTGATGGGCCCCCTCCCGCCGAGACGAGAGGGACATCAGACTAGCCTAAGCCGGTCTTAATGGTTCTCTTCGTGCGCCATCGACAGGTAGACGATGGTCAGCATCATGAAGATAAACGCCTGCAGGGTGATGATCAGGATGTGGAACACAGCCCACGCCCACTGCAGAACTACGCCCAGGCCGCTAAGCCAGAGCAGACCACTGCCGAACATCACAGCGATCAGAATGAACACCAGTTCGCCGGCATACATGTTGCCGAACAGACGCAGGGCCAGCGAGATTGGCTTGGCAATCAGCGTCACGAACTCCAGCAGGAAGTTCACCGGGATCAGCAGGGCTTGAACGAAGACGTTCTTGCTGCCGAACGGGTGCAGGGTCAGTTCGCCGATGAAGCCGCCGATGCCCTTGACCTTGATGCTGTAGAAAATGATCAACGCGAACACCGACAGGGCCATGCCCAGGGTAGCGTTCGGGTCAGTGGTCGATACGGCACGGAACGGAATGTGCGGATCGCCAGAGATCATCATGGCCAGCTGAGGAATCCAGTCAACCGGGATCAGGTCGACGGCGTTCATCAGGAAGACCCAGACGAAGATGGTCAGTGCCAGCGGTGCAATCACCGGGCTACGGCCATGGAAGCTGTCTTTCACGCTGCCATCGACGAATTCGACCAATACTTCAACGAAGTTCTGCAAAGCACCTGGTTGACCGGAGGTCGCTTTCTTCGCCGCCATGCGGAAAAGAAGTACGAAAATCAGACCCAATGCGACCGACCAGCCGAGAGTATCGACGTGGAAAGCCCAGAAGCCCATTTCTTTGGCTTCTGCTGCGGTGTGGGCAAAGCCCCAGCCGCCGGTAGGGTGCTGACCGAAGGTCAGGTTCTGCAAGTGGTGCTGGATATAGCCCGAAGCGGTTGTTTCTGCCATGGTTGCCTCAAACGCCCTAAGGTCTCGAAAGTCTTGTTCTCATCAGCAGGGGAGCGAACCAGCTGACCAGTTGGGTCAACACAAAGACGCCGAAGACTGCTAACGGCGCCAGTGGCTTCACACCTGCGAACGTCAATGCAAAAAGCACTGCCGTCAAAATCAGTTTGCCCGCCTCACCGGCATAAAAAGACCGGACGATGGCTTGAGCTGCCCGGGCCCCGGAAAACCGAAATGCCCTGTGAGCGAAATAAACATTGGGAAGCAAGGCTATCAGGCCTCCGCAAAGTCCTGAGTACCCGGCTACGACTCCATGCCATTGCCAAAGCGCCAAAGCGGCCAGCAGCAAAACGACAAATTGAGCCAGTAACACCGGAAAAACCGCCAGGCGATGGAACGGCAAGCGGTTTGGCGTGCGGCTTTCCATCGATCTTGCTCCTCAAAGGTCGGCTGCCAGAATTCAATAACTTGGCATAATTTGTGCCGACAAAATGCGCGCAGAGTATAGGGGCGGTTCAGCCCCTATTCAACTGTCAGGTAGTGATTTCCGACTGCACGCTACATGAGGAAATGTTTCAGCGGATGTGTGCAAGGACACCTTGAAGCTCATCCAATGAGTTGTAGCCGATCACCAACTGACCCTTTCCCTTCTTCCCGTGGCGGATCTGCACCGCAGAGCCCAGGCGCTCTGCCAGACGCTGTTCGAGGCGGGCGATATCCGGGTCGGCCTTGACCGGTTCGCTGACCTCAGGCTTGCCGCTGAGCCACTGGCGAACCAGGGCTTCTGTCTGGCGCACGGTGAGGCCACGTGCGACAACGTGTCGCGCCCCTTCAACCTGTTGATTTTCCGGTAAACCGAGCAAAGCACGGGCATGACCCATTTCCAGGTCGCCGTGGGACAACATGGTCTTGATGACTTCCGGCAAGGCAATCAGGCGCATCAAGTTGGCGACGGTCACCCGGGACTTGCCCACGGCTTCGGCCACTTGCTGCTGAGTCAGCTGGAATTCCTGCTGCAAGCGCTGCAGGGCCACGGCTTCCTCGATTGGATTGAGGTCCTCGCGCTGGATGTTCTCGATCAGGGCCATGGCGATAGCGGTTTCATCCGACACGTCGCGCACCATCGCCGGGATGGTTTCCTGCCCGGCTTGCTGGCTGGCGCGCCAGCGGCGCTCACCGGCAATGATCTCGAAGCGCCCGGCGCCGATTGGGCGAACCACGATCGGCTGCATCACGCCCTGGCTCTTGATCGACTGCGCCAGCTCTTCCAGCGCCTGGGGATCCATGTCGCGGCGTGGCTGGTACTTGCCGCGCTGGAGCAAGTCCAGGGGCAAGTGCTGCAGCTCGCGCAGGTCAGCCTGCACGGCCTGTTCTTCCAGCGCGCTGACAGTCGGACCACTCAGCAGTGCATCCAGTCCACGTCCGAGACCTCGTTTCTTGACGGCCATGGGGATTCCTTAAGTTGCCTGAGCAGCGGCGGCACGTGAATTTTTGCGTTGACGGCGAACCATCTCGCCTGCCAATGCCAGGTAGGCAATGGCGCCTCGCGATGATTTGTCGTAGGCCAGCGCGGGCATGCCATAGCTTGGTGCTTCGGCCAGGCGGATGTTGCGTGGGATGACCGTATCGTACAGCTGCTCGCCGAAGTGTTCCTTGAGCTGGGCCGAAACATCGTTCATCAGGCTCAGGCGCGGGTCATACATGGTCCGCAGCAGGCCTTCGACCTTGAGGTTCGGGTTCAGCAGTTCGGCGATGCGCTTGATGTTATCCACAAGGTCGCTCAAGCCTTCGAGTGCAAAGTATTCACACTGCATGGGGATAATGACCCCATCAGCGGCGACCAATGCATTCAGGGTGAGCATCGACAACGACGGCGGGCAGTCGATCAGAATGTAGTCATAGCTCTCGCGAATCGGCGCCAAGGCGCTGCGCAGGCGGCTTTCCTTCATCTGCATTTCCAGCAGGACCACTTCCGCCGCAGTCAGGTCGCGGTTGGCCGGCAACAACTGGTAACCACCGTGTTCGGAGAAATGCATGGCCTGGGTCAGGTCGCATTCACCGATCAACAAGTCGTAGACCGAGTTTTCCAGGCCGTGTTTATCCACACCGCTACCCATGGTGGCGTTGCCCTGTGGATCAAGGTCGATCAACAGCACCCGGCGCTTGGTAGCGACCAGGGATGCTGCGAGGTTGATGCAGGTGGTGGTCTTGCCCACACCACCCTTCTGGTTCGCTATCGCGAATACCTTAGCCATTCTTGCTTGTGTTCCCAATCATGCCGTGCGGCGCAGTATCAGCAGATGGCGTTGGCCTTGGCAACCAGGTACGGCCAAGGCGTGTTCGCTATCGAGGTGGAAGTCTGCCGGCAATGCTACCAGCTCATCCGCGGGATGAACGCCCTTCATTGCCAGCCAACGTGTATCGGTGTCGCCGAGGTGGCGAGTCCAGTTGCTGAAATTCTCCATGCTGCTGAACGCCCGGGAAATGATCCCGTTGAATGGCAGCTCAGGCTGGAAGGCTTCGACGCGACTGTGGATAACTTGCAGGTTATCCAGTTTGAGTTCGAGTTTGACCTGGGTCAGGAAGCGGGTTTTCTTGCCGTTGCTGTCCAGGCAAGTGACTTGCGACTCTGGAAACAGGATGGCCAGGGGAATACCCGGCATGCCGCCGCCACTGCCGACATCCAGCCAACGGCCGTTTTCGATGAAGGACATCACGCTCAGGCTGTCGAGCAAATGGCGCGACACCATTTCGTCCGGATCACGCACCGCGGTGAGGTTGTAGGCCTTGTTCCATTTGATCAACAGGGCCAGGTAACCCAGCAGTTGGGCGTGCTGGGTTTCACTCAGGTTGACACCGAGCTGGCGTGCACCTGTGGATAACTCTTCGGCGTGTTGCAAGGTGACCAACGAACTCAAGCGCTTTGCTCCAACTGACGGCCCGCGCCGCGTTTTTTCAAATGAATCATCAACAGCGAAATGGCTGCCGGCGTCACGCCCGGGATCCGCGAAGCCTGGCCCAGCGTTTCCGGACGGGTTGCACCGAGCTTGCTCTGGATCTCCTTGGAGAGACCGGAGATGGTCGTGTAATCGATATCCACAGGCAGTTTGGTGTCTTCGCTGGCCCGCAGGCGAGCGATTTCATCCTGTTGGCGATCGATGTAACCGGCGTATTTGGTCTTGATCTCGACCTGCTCGGCGACCTGTGGATCTTCTGCACCGGCGCCCGTGACCGAGATCAGGCCAGCGTAGTCGATTTCCGGACGGGTCAGCAGGTTCAGCAAGTTGTATTCGTGGGTCAGCGGTGTGCCGAACTTTTCGGCAATCGCATCGCCCTGCTCGGTGCCGGGGCGAACCCAGGTACTTTTCAGGCGCTGCTCTTCGAGTTCGATGCTTTCACGTTTTTTGCAGAATGCCGCCCAACGCGCGTCATCGACCAGGCCCAGCTCGCGGCCTTTTTCGGTCAAGCGCAGGTCGGCGTTGTCTTCACGCAGGATCAACCGGTACTCGGCGCGGGAAGTGAACATCCGGTACGGTTCCTGGGTCCCGAGGGTAATCAGGTCGTCGACCAATACGCCGATGTAGGCTTCGTCGCGACGCGGGCACCAGGCGTCTTTGCCCTGTGCACGCAATGCGGCGTTGGCTCCGGCCAGCAAACCCTGGGCGCCGGCTTCTTCGTAACCGGTGGTGCCGTTGATCTGCCCGGCGAAGAACAGACCGCCGATCACCTTGGTTTCCAGGCTGTACTTCAGGTCGCGCGGATCGAAGTAGTCGTACTCGATCGCGTAACCCGGCCGCACGATGTGCGCATTCTCCATGCCGCGGATCGATTGCACGATCTGCAATTGCACGTCGAACGGCAAGCTTGTGGATATCCCGTTCGGGTACAGCTCGTGGGTGGTCAGACCTTCCGGCTCGATAAACACCTGGTGGCTTTGCTTGTCGGCAAAGCGGTGGATCTTGTCTTCGATCGACGGGCAGTAACGTGGACCAATGCCTTCGATCTCACCGGCAGCCGAATACATCGGCGAACGGTCGAGGTTCGCGGCAATGATTTCGTGGGTACGGGCGTTGGTGTGGGTAATCCAGCAACTGACCTGCTTGGGATGCTGTTCCTTGTTGCCCATGAACGACATCACCGGGATCGGCGTATCACCTGGTTGCTCGGTCATCACCGAGAAATCCACAGAGCGGCCGTCAATGCGCGGTGGCGTACCGGTTTTCAGGCGACCCACACGCAGCGGCAGTTCACGCAGACGGTGAGCCAGGGCAATCGACGGCGGATCACCGGCGCGACCGCCGGAAAAATTCTGCAACCCGATGTGGATAAGTCCACCGAGGAAGGTACCGGTGGTCAACACCACCGAGTCGGCGAAGAAACGCAGGCCCATCTGGGTAACAACACCGCGTACCTGTTCCTGTTCGACGATCAGGTCGTCCGCTGCCTGCTGAAATATCCACAGGTTCGGCTGGTTCTCGAGAATCTCGCGAACGGCAGCCTTGTACAACACGCGGTCGGCCTGGGCGCGAGTAGCGCGCACGGCTGGGCCTTTGCGGCTGTTCAACACGCGGAACTGGATACCACCCTTATCGGTGGCCATGGCCATCGCGCCACCGAGGGCATCGATTTCCTTGACCAGATGGCTTTTGCCGATCCCGCCAATCGCGGGGTTGCAACTCATGGCACCGAGGGTTTCCACGTTATGCGTCAGCAACAGGGTTTTTGCCCCCATACGTGCTGATGCAAGTGCTGCCTCGGTACCGGCATGACCGCCGCCGATGACGATCACTTCAAAACGGGAAGGGAAATCCACCACGCACCTCGTGCCTGCTTCAGTTAGGTAATTCAGAAATGGTTTGAGCTCAGGTTTTTGGACCTGGTCGACAAGTATAGGGACTTCGCCCTTCCTAAAGAACCCTTTGCACAAAATTTAACCAGCTGTGGGTAAGTCACGAACAATAGAAATTAAAAAGAAAGAAATTTATAAGATCTTTGTTTTTATGTTTATTTCTATACAGCTACCTTTCTGTGGATAGAACGCTACAAGCCTTTATTTACAATGTGTACAGAGGTTTGAAAGTCTGTGGTCATGTGCCCTTGAGGGCGTTGGATAACCGGTCTAAGCCTGTGGATGATTGAGGTGGTTATCCACAGCGGTGGTTTTACTCAGTTTTCAGGCCCTGTTATCAACTGACCTTAGTGGCAGTTATTCACAGGGCTTAATCCACAGAAAAACCGCAAAAAAGCAAATCGCGCCCACGGGGGCACCACCCTGGCGAAGAAATCGCAGGGCAACGAGAGAAGAAAAAGGGATTAACCGTCTTGAGGAGCTGCCGAAGACTGCGTTCTTTCAACGATTCATGCACCCGTGCCAGAGGGAAGCACGGGTAGAACCATCAAAATATCGAAGATTGCAGGCTGCGCCAGCTCCTACGCCCAGGAAGGAGGGCGTTATTTACCGATGCAAAAGCTGGAAAAGATCCTGCCCAGCAGGTCATCGGAGCTGAATTCACCGGTAATTTCACCCAGCGACTGCTGTGCCTGGCGTAAATCTTCGGCCAACAACTCGCCGGCGCCGGCCAATGTCAGCTGCGCACGCCCGTGTTCAAGGGAGTCACTGGCATGGCGCAAGGCTTCAAGGTGACGGCGCCGGGCGCTGAAACTGCTTTCCGAGGTCTGCTCGTAGCCCATGCAGGCCTTGAGGTGGTCACGCAGTAGCTCCAGGCCTTCACCTGCCGACTTGGCGCTGAGACTGATGGTGACGTGCCCATCGTCGCAGACCTGCAGCCCAATGGGCTCCCCCGTGAGGTCGGCCTTGTTGCGGATCAGGGTGACTTTGCCCGGCTCCGGACGCTGTTCCAGGAACTCAGGCCACAGGGCAAAGGGATCAAGGGCTTCAGGGGCCGTGGCGTCGACCACCAACAACACCCGGTCAGCCTCGCTGATCGCCTTCAATGCCCGCTCCACGCCAATCTTCTCGACCTGGTCCTCGGTATCGCGCAGACCTGCGGTATCGACCACGTGCAGCGGCATGCCATCGATGTGGATATGTTCGCGCAGGATGTCCCGGGTGGTGCCAGCGATCTCGGTGACAATAGCCGCTTCACGCCCGGCCAGTGCATTGAGCAGGCTCGACTTGCCGGCATTCGGACGACCGGCGATGACCACGGTCATGCCATCACGCAGCAAGGCGCCCTGCCCGGCTTCACGCAAGACCTTGGCCAACTCCTCGCGCACGGCATCGAGCATGGACAGCACATGGCCATCGGCAAGGAAATCGATCTCCTCTTCCGGGAAGTCGATGGCCGCTTCGACGTAAATGCGCAAGGCAATCAATTGTTCGGTGAGGTTATGCACACGCTGGGAAAACGCCCCCTGCAAGGAGCGCAGGGCATTACGCGCGGCTTGCGCGGAACTGGCCTCGATGAGGTCGGCAATGGCTTCTGCCTGGGCCAGGTCGAGCTTGTCATTGAGAAACGCGCGCTCGCTGAATTCCCCCGGCCGGGCCAGACGGCAACCCAGTTGCAGGCAACGCTGCAGCAACATGTCCAGAACGATCGGTCCGCCGTGGCCCTGCAGTTCCAGCACGTCTTCACCGGTGAAGGAGTTGGGCCCCGGAAAATACAGGGCAATACCTTCATCCAGGACTTCATCGTCGGCGCTGAGAAAAGGACCGTAATGGGCAAAACGCGGCTTCAGCTCGCGACCACTGATGGCAAGTGCCGCATGGCGTGCCAGCGGCCCGGAAATACGAACGATACCGACGCCCCCACGGCCCTGGGCAGTGGCGACGGCGGCGATGGTTTCACGAGGAGCGCTCATAAACCGATATCCCGATAAAAATGGCAGATAGCAAAACGCCCCACGAGGGGGCGTTTTGAATGGTTACATACTGAGCAAGTTATGCGTCGGCTTTTTTCGCCGCTGCTTCAATCTTGCGAGTGATGTACCACTGTTGAGCGATCGACAGGCAGTTGTTCACAACCCAGTACAGCACCAGGCCCGCCGGGAACCACAGGAAGAAGAAGGTGAAGATGATTGGCATCAGCTTCATCACCTTGGCCTGCATCGGATCCGGAGGTGTAGGGTTCAACTGCTGCTGGATGAACATGGTGACACCCATGATGATCGGCAGAATGAAGAACGGATCCTTGATCGACAGGTCAGTAATCCACAGCATGAACGGCGCTTGGCGCATTTCCACGCTTTCCAGGAGTACCCAGTACAGCGAGAGGAAAACCGGCATCTGCACGAGGATTGGCAAGCAACCACCCAGCGGATTGATCTTCTCTTTCTTGTACAGCTCCATCATGGCTTGCGACATTTTCTGCCGGTCATCGCCATGTTGCTCTTTCAGTGCAGCCAGTTTTGGCGCCACTGCACGCATGCGAGCCATGGACTTGTAGCTGGCAGCCGACAGCGGGAAGAAGATCCCTTTGATCAGCATGGTCAGGAAGATGATCGACCAGCCCCAGTTACCCACAATCGCGTGGATATGTTGCAGCAGCCAGAAGATCGGTTGAGCGATGAACCACAGGATGCCGTAGTCGACCGTCAGTTCCAGACCTGGGGATAACTCTTTGAGTATCGCCTGGCTTTTCGGGCCAGCGTACAGAGTAGCGCTGGTTTCAGCCTTGGCACCTGGCGCAACGGTCAAAGCCGGGCCAGTGAAACCAATGATGTAGTTGCCTTGGCTGTCTTTGCGAGTCTGCACCACGTTGCTGTCGTTCTTGGCTGGAATCCAGGCCGTCACGAAGTAGTGTTGCAGCCAGGCGACCCAGCCACCATTGACGGTTTCTTTCAGCGCAGCCTTGTCGATATCTTTCATCGACACTTTTTTGTACGGCTCTGCACTTGTCCACAGGGCGGCGCCCAGGTAAGTGGCGGTGCCGGTGGCTGTGGTGGAAGAAGGATCCGAACTGGCATCACGCTTGAGCTGGGCAAACAGGTTGCCTGTCCAGGCCTTGTCGCTGGTGTTGTCGATCAGATAGGTGACTTTCAGATCGTACAAACCGCGAGTGAAGGTGAAGCGCTTGATGTAATTGACACCGGCATCGCTGAATTTGAGGTCAACGTTGAGCTGGTTCTGGCCATCAGCCAGTTGATAAGTCTTCTGCTCGGCCGAGTAAACCGGACGACCGGTCGGGCGTGCATCCGGACCGTTGGTGCCAGTCAGGCCGCTTTGCGCCAGATAAGTACGTTCGCCGCCGTTATCAAACAGCTGGAACGGAACATCCGGATGGTCCTGACGACGTGGATATTTTGGCAGCATCAGCTGGGCGACATCACCACCCTGAGGATCGATAGCCAGTTCGAGCACATCCGTTTTGACGTGGATGAGATCTTTACTCGCCACTACCGGAGTTTCGGTAGGGGTGCTGGTATCGGTATTCGCGCTGGGTACATCGGCACTGGCGGAAGCGTTGGTACCGTCCGGAATAGCCGGGGCATTCTGATTGGCAGCAACATTCTGAGTCGGCAGGGCAGCCTGGCCATAGTCCTGGTTCCATTTCAGGACCATGACGTAGGACACGATTGCCAGGGCGACGATCAGGATCGTGCGTTTAATATCCATGATTACTCGGCCATCGAAGAAGAACGGGAGGTAGGGATAGGCGGAACCGGGTCATAACCACCGGGATTCCACGGATGACAGCGACCTAAACGACGAAAGGTCAGCCAGCCACCGCGCAGAAGGCCATGATTTTCAATGGCTTCATACGCGTAGCAGGAACAACTGGGGTAGAAACGACAGTGACTGGCCATCAGAGGACTAATGGCATAGCGATAAAACTGGATCGGAACGAGTGCCAGTTTACGCATCGGTGCTGTCTACCCCTACAGTTTCGGCTTTGACTGCTGGCTCTGGCTTGTTGCGTGCCAGACGTTTCCAGAGTTTGCCGAAATGCTGAATCAATTCGGGGTTTTCTACTTCGCCCAAACCTTTGCGCGCGACGATCACGATATCCCACCCAACCAGAGAATCCTGGTGGAGGCGAAACGATTCGCGCATCAGACGTTTGAGGCGATTTCGCTCAACGGAGAGTTTCACACTCTTTTTCCCGATAACCAGCCCGAGACGGGGGTGATCGAGATCGTTGGTGCGTGCAAGGAGCAGGAGATTTTTCCCCGGAACCTTGCCGGTAGGGGAGTCAAAGACTGCCTTGAAATGCCGGGGGGTCAGCAAACGCTTTTCCCGACTGAAGTCCTGACTCACCTCCAGTACCGGATTATCAAACTGCCAGACGCGCACGACCTTTGGCGCGACGACGCGACAGGACTGCGCGGCCGTTCTTGGTAGCCATGCGAGCACGGAAACCGTGGGTACGAGCGCGTTTGATAGTGCTTGGTTGGAAAGTACGTTTCATGTCGTGTTACCTGGTTCGTCCACAACGGGCCGGAATGGCCCCCGTTTTAAGAGACCGGGGATTCTAGAGAAAGCAAGCCTCTAGGTCAATTTCCAACCAAGGTTTCCTTTAAATGGGTATTCGGGTGCTTCGTCCTTGAAAGGTGGATAGCTAGATATAAAAATAAAGAAGGAAAGTATTTAAAGCTTTTCTGTAAAGCTTATAAAAGCTAGACCCGCCTCCATCTGTGGATAACTGGCTTTAACCCTTCTACCCCGTGCTGTACAGAGAATGACAACTACGGTGGAAAACGGTGGTCATGCTGTGCTGCGCTGTCGGATAAGCTGTGGGTGAAACAGGTGGTTATCCACAGGCAGGTTATCCACCGAGTTTCGCCCCCACTTGTACAACGAGCTCAGGCATGGTTATCCACAGAGCTTATGCACAGACCATTGGTCGCCTTTTTTACCGATAAAACCTTGATTCTTCTGCACCTGTGATCAAGCTACGTGTGGATAAGTCTGCGTCCGGTCGCTACAATGGCCGCTTGTTTTTGCCTCACCGGCTTTCAACTTAGGGGATATCCGTGTCAGTGGAACTTTGGCAGCAGTGCGTGGAGCTTTTGCGCGATGAGCTGCCTGCCCAACAATTCAACACTTGGATCCGTCCACTACAGGTCGAAGCCGAAGGCGACGAGCTGCGTGTCTACGCACCGAATCGCTTTGTTCTCGACTGGGTCAATGAAAAGTACCTGAGCCGCGTGCTCGAACTGCTGGATGAGCACGGCAACGGCATGGCGCCTGCGCTTTCCTTATTAATAGGCAGCAAACGCAGTTCTGCACCGCGGGCCGCACCCAACGCACCTCTGGCTGCTGCGGCATCGCAAGCCCAGGCTGCTGCGGCGCCGGCAGTGGTCAATACGCCAACGCCGGCTCCAACCAGCAAGCGTTCGACGCAGAAAATCGTCGAGGTCAATGAAGAGCCGTCCCGTGACAGCTTCGACCCGATGGCTGGCGCCAGTTCGCAGCAAGCCCCTGTGCGTGCCGAACAACGTACCGTGCAGGTAGAAGGTGCGCTCAAGCACACCAGCTACCTGAACCGGACCTTTACCTTCGAGAACTTCGTCGAGGGTAAGTCCGACCAAGCTGGCCCGCGCTGCGGCCTGGCAGGTCGCGGACAACCCCAAGCACGGCTACAACCCGCTGTTCCTGTATGGCGGCGTTGGCTTGGGTAAAACCCACTTGATGCACGCTGTGGGTAACCATCTATTAAAGAAGAATCCGAATGCCAAGGTCGTGTACCTGCATTCCGAGCGCTTCGTGGCCGACATGGTCAAGGCACTGCAACTGAACGCGATCAACGAGTTCAAGCGCTTCTACCGTTCGGTAGACGCCCTGCTCATCGATGACATTCAGTTCTTCGCCCGCAAGGAACGTTCCCAGGAAGAGTTTTTCCACACGTTCAACGCCCTGCTTGAAGGTGGCCAACAGGTCATCCTCACCAGTGACCGTTATCCCAAGGAGATCGAAGGCCTTGAAGAGCGCTTGAAGTCGCGCTTCGGCTGGGGCCTGACGGTTGCCGTCGAGCCACCTGAACTGGAAACCCGGGTCGCAATTCTGATGAAGAAAGCCGACCAGGCCAAAGTCGACTTGCCGCACGATGCCGCATTCTTCATTGCCCAGCGTATTCGCTCCAACGTGCGTGAACTCGAAGGCGCGCTCAAGCGTGTGATCGCGCACTCGCACTTCATGGGCCGCGACATCACCATCGAGTTGATTCGCGAATCCCTGAAAGACCTGTTGGCGCTTCAGGATAAGCTGGTCTCTGTGGATAACATTCAGCGCACGGTCGCCGAGTACTACAAGATCAAGATTTCCGACTTGCTGTCCAAACGCCGTTCGCGTTCGGTGGCCCGTCCACGTCAGGTGGCCATGGCCCTGTCCAAGGAACTGACCAACCACAGCCTGCCGGAAATCGGTGATGTGTTTGGCGGTCGCGATCACACCACGGTGTTGCACGCCTGCCGCAAGATCAACGAACTTAAGGAATCCGACGCGGACATCCGCGAGGACTACAAGAACCTGCTGCGTACACTGACCACTTGATGAACACCAGCGCAGCTTATTAAGGCAAGGGACTAGACCATGCATTTCACCATTCAACGCGAAGCCCTGTTGAAACCCCTGCAACTGGTCGCAGGCGTCGTCGAGCGCCGACAGACCTTGCCGGTGCTTTCCAACGTGCTGCTGGTTGTCGAAGGCCAGCAGTTGTCGCTGACCGGTACTGACCTTGAAGTCGAACTGGTTGGTCGTGTGCAACTTGAAGAACCGGCCGAGCCGGGCGAAATCACTGTCCCGGCGCGCAAGCTGATGGACATCTGCAAAAGCCTGCCGAACGACGCGCTGATCGACATCAAGCTCGATGAGCAGAAGCTGGTGGTCAAGGCCGGTCGTAGCCGTTTTACCCTGTCGACCCTGCCAGCCAATGACTTCCCGACTGTAGAAGAAGGTCCGGGTTCGCTGACCTGCACCCTGGCGCAAAGCAAACTGCGCCGTCTGATCGAACGCACCAGCTTTGCCATGGCGCAGCAGGATGTTCGCTACTACCTCAACGGCATGCTGCTGGAAGTGTCCGCCGGGATCATCCGTGCCGTGGCAACCGACGGTCACCGTCTGGCCATGTGCTCGATGCAGGCTGACATCGGCCAGCCGGATCGCCACCAGGTGATCGTGCCGCGCAAAGGTATCCTGGAACTGGCACGCCTGCTGACCGAGCCGGACGGCAACGTCAGTATCGTGTTGGGCCAGCATCACATTCGTGCCACCACTGGCGAATTTACCTTCACCTCCAAACTGGTAGACGGCAAGTTCCCGGATTACGAGCGCGTCCTGCCAAAAGGCGGCGACAAACTGGTGCTCGGCGATCGCCAGGCCCTGCGTGAAGCGTTCAGCCGTACCGCGATTCTGTCCAACGAGAAGTACCGCGGCATTCGCCTGCAACTGGCCAACGGTCAGTTGAAGATTCAGGCGAACAACCCGGAGCAGGAAGAGGCGGAAGAAGAAGTTGGCGTCGAGTACAACGGCGGCTCCCTGGAAATCGGCTTCAACGTCAGCTACTTGCTGGACGTGCTGGGCGTGATGACCACCGAGCAGGTGCGCTTGATCCTGTCTGACTCCAACAGCAGTGCGCTGGTGCAAGAGTCCGACAACGACGACTCGGCTTACGTTGTCATGCCGATGCGCCTGTAAACATGTTCAGCAGCCGCTAGATGTCCCTCAGTCGCGTCTCGGTCACCGCGGTGCGCAATCTGCACCCGGTGACCTTCTCCCCCTCCCCCCGCATCAATATCCTGTACGGCGCCAACGGCAGCGGCAAAACCAGTGTGTTGGAAGCTATCCACCTACTGGGGCTCGCCCGTTCGTTTCGCAGTACCCGCCTGTTGCCGGTGATCCAGTACGAACAGCTCGCCTGTACGGTATTCGGCCAGGTCGAATTGGCCGAAGGTGGCCACAGTGCGCTGGGGATTTCCCGTGATCGGCAAGGCGAGTTTCAGATTCGCATCGACGGGCAGAACGCCCGCAGTGCTGCGCAACTCGCAGAAATCCTGCCGCTGCAATTGATCAACCCCGACAGCTTTCGATTGTTGGAAGGTGCGCCGAAGATTCGCCGGCAGTTCCTGGACTGGGGGGTGTTCCACGTGGAACCGCGCTTCATGTCCACCTGGCAGCGCTTGCAGAAGGCCCTGCGCCAGAGAAACTCTTGGCTGCGGCATGGTACACTTGACGCCGTTTCGCAAGCGGTTTGGGACAGAGAATTGTGCCAGGCCAGCGCTGAAATTGATGAATACCGCCGCGCTTATATCAAAGCCTTGAAACCAGTCTTTGAACAGACCTTGAGCGAACTCGTCGAACTCGAGGGCTTAACGCTTAGCTATTACCGGGGTTGGGACAAAGAGCGGGAACTGAGTGCTGTACTCGCCGCGTCCGTTCACCGGGATCAGCAAATGGGGCATACCCAGGCCGGACCGCAACGCGCTGATTTGCGTCTTAGATTAGGCGCTCACAATGCCGCGGACATCTTGTCCCGGGGTCAGCAGAAGTTGGTGGTTTGCGCCCTGCGGATCGCCCAAGGGCATTTGGTCAGCCAGGCCCGGCGCGGCCAATGTATTTATCTGGTGGATGATTTGCCGTCTGAACTGGATGAGCAGCACCGCCGCGCGCTTTGCCGTTTGCTGGAAGACTTACGCTGCCAGGTGTTCATCACCTGTGTAGACCACGAATTATTGAGGGAAGGCTGGCAGACGGAAACGCCAGTCGCTTTGTTCCACGTGGAACAGGGCCGTATCACCCAGACCCACGACCATCGGGAGTGAAGGCATGAGCGAAGAAAATACGTACGACTCAACGAGCATTAAAGTGCTGAAAGGCCTGGATGCCGTACGCAAACGTCCCGGTATGTACATTGGTGACACAGACGATGGCAGCGGTCTGCACCACATGGTGTTCGAGGTGGTCGATAACTCGATCGACGAAGCTTTGGCTGGCCATTGCGACGACATCAGCATCATCATCCACCCAGATGAATCGATCACCGTACGCGACAACGGTCGCGGCATTCCGGTAGACGTGCACAAAGAAGAAGGCGTTTCGGCAGCCGAGGTCATCATGACCGTGCTGCACGCCGGCGGTAAGTTCGACGACAACTCCTACAAAGTATCCGGCGGTCTGCACGGTGTAGGTGTGTCGGTAGTGAACGCACTGTCTGAAGAGCTGATCCTGACCGTTCGCCGTAGCGGCAAGATCTGGGAACAGACCTACGTCCACGGTGTTCCGCAGGAGCCGATGAAGATCGTTGGCGAGAGCGAGACGACCGGTACCCAGATCCACTTCAAGCCTTCGGCTGAAACCTTCAAGAACATCCACTTCAGCTGGGACATCCTGGCCAAGCGGATTCGCGAACTGTCGTTCCTCAACTCCGGTGTGGGTATCGTCCTCAAGGACGAGCGCAGCGGCAAGGAAGAACTGTTCAAGTACGAAGGCGGCCTGCGTGCGTTCGTTGAATACCTGAACACCAACAAGACTGCGGTCAACCAGGTGTTCCACTTCAACATCCAGCGTGAAGACGGCATCGGCGTTGAAATCGCCCTGCAGTGGAACGACAGCTTCAACGAGAACCTGTTGTGCTTCACCAACAACATTCCCCAACGCGATGGCGGCACCCACCTGGTGGGCTTCCGTTCCGCGCTGACGCGTAACCTGAACACCTACATCGAAGCCGAAGGCCTGGCGAAGAAGCACAAGGTCGCCACCACCGGTGACGACGCCCGTGAAGGCCTGACGGCGATTATCTCGGTAAAAGTGCCGGACCCGAAGTTCAGCTCCCAGACCAAGGACAAGCTGGTTTCTTCCGAAGTGAAGACCGCAGTCGAGCAGGAAATGGGCAAGTACTTCTCGGACTTCCTGCTGGAAAACCCGAACGAAGCCAAGCTGGTGGTCGGCAAGATGATCGACGCCGCCCGTGCCCGTGAAGCGGCGCGTAAAGCCCGTGAGATGACCCGTCGTAAAGGTGCGCTGGATATCGCCGGCCTGCCGGGCAAACTGGCGGACTGCCAGGAAAAAGACCCTGCCCTCTCCGAACTGTACCTGGTGGAAGGTGACTCTGCTGGCGGTTCCGCCAAGCAGGGTCGTAACCGCCGTACCCAGGCTATCCTGCCGCTCAAGGGCAAGATCCTGAACGTGGAGAAGGCGCGCTTCGACAAGATGATCTCTTCTCAGGAAGTAGGCACCTTGATCACCGCGTTGGGCTGCGGCATTGGCCGTGACGAGTACAACATCGACAAGTTGCGTTATCACAACATCATCATCATGACCGATGCTGACGTCGACGGTTCGCACATCCGTACCCTGCTGCTGACCTTCTTCTTCCGTCAGTTGCCGGAGCTGATCGAGCGTGGCTACATCTACATCGCCCAGCCGCCGTTGTACAAGGTGAAGAAAGGCAAGCAAGAGCAATACATCAAAGACGACGACGCCATGGAAGAGTACATGACGCAGTCGGCCCTGGAAGATGCGAGCCTGCACCTGAACGAGGACGCACCGGGTATCTCCGGTGAGGCCCTCGAGCGCCTGGTGAACGACTTCCGTCTGGTAATGAAGACCCTCAAGCGCCTGTCGCGCCTGTACCCACAGGAACTGACCGAGCACTTCATCTACCTGCCGGCAGTGAGCATGGAGCAGTTGTCCGATCACGCAGCGATGCAGGATTGGCTGGCTCAGTACGAAGTACGTCTGCGTACCGTCGAGAAGTCGGGCCTGGTCTACAAGGCCAGCCTGCGTGAAGACCGTGAGCGTAACGTCTGGCTGCCGGAGGTCGAACTGATCTCCCACGGCCTGTCGAACTACGTCACCTTCAACCGCGACTTCTTCGGCAGCAATGACTACAAGACCGTGGTCTCCCTGGGGGCGCAACTGAGCACCCTGCTGGACGACGGTGCGTACATCCAGCGTGGCGAACGCAAGAAAGCCATCACCGAGTTCAAGGAAGCCCTTGAGTGGTTGATGAACGAGAGCACCAAGCGCCACACCATCCAGCGCTATAAAGGTCTGGGCGAGATGAACCCGGATCAGCTGTGGGAAACCACCATGGACCCAGCACAGCGCCGGATGCTCAAAGTGACCATCGAAGACGCCATTGGTGCGGACCAGATCTTCAACACCCTGATGGGTGATGCGGTCGAACCACGCCGTGACTTCATCGAAAGCAACGCGCTGGCAGTGTCGAACCTGGACTTCTGATCCGGTTCATCCTGCAGTAAACAAAAAGGCCAACGCTCTGCGTTGGCCTTTTTTATTACTCGCTGGTTTCAGGCGCTGACGCTTTCCAGTCGATAGCCGTAACCGTAGATCGTCAGCAGTTGCCAACCCCGGTCGGCGGTCAGGCCCAGCTTGTTGCGCAAGCGGTAGATATGGGTGTCCAACGGCCGGGAAGAGACCATTTCTTCATGGGTCCAGAAACGCTGGTACAGGTACTCCCGTGACAGCGGTCGACCCAGGTTGGCGAACAGGCAGCGTGCCAGGCGGTACTCGCGCTCGGTGCAGCTGATCGGGATGCCGGCTCGGGTGACGGTCAGTTCGGCGTCATCGAACACCAGGTCGTTGAAGCTCTGCACTTCGCTGGCGGCGTTGCGCAACACGCCATGGCGGCGCAGCACCGCATTGACCCGGGCCTTGAGTTCGTTGGGGCGATAGGGTTTGCTGAGGTAGTCGTCTGCCCCAGCGTTAAGCGCCTGGACAATGTCGCTCTCGGCATCGCGGCTGGTGAGCATGATCGCCGCCGGCGGGGCGTCCATGTGCTCGCGTGTCCAGCGCAACAGCGCCAGGCCACTGAGGTCAGGCACTTGCCAGTCAAGGATCAACAGGTCAAAGGTTTCGCGGCGTAGTTGCCGCAACAACTCCTCTCCCCGCTCGAAACTGTGCAAGCTCCAGGCGTCTTCCCCGGGTTCTGGCATCTGTCGCAGTGTCTGTTCCACCCGGCGTAGCTCGGCGGGTTCGTCATCCAGTATGGCGACACGCATTCGGGGTCGTTCCTTTATTTCGTGGAGTGTGTTCGGGCAAAGCCGTGCCGGAGCGAGTTTAGGCTGATTGGCTGAATCTGAACAATTATGGCGATTTGCTCCAGGTCGAGTGGTGGCTGGTTACGCTGATGTCAATTGGCCGGTAACTGGCCAAAATCTCACTCGATGGCGCAAGGAAAGCAACGATGGTTAGCAGGTTGGATCTTCGTGCCGGGATGTCGAAGTTGACCTTGGGCGTGGTGCTGACCCGGTGCCTGTCGTTGGCGTTTTTCACCAGTATGGGGATGGCATCGCCCACGGTGAACTCCAGCACCGCGGTGGTGCCTGTGGCGGAGTCGCCACGCTACTACAGCCCGGCGGTGATCAATGTCGGCTTCAGTGATTCACGGGGGTTCGCCCCGGTCATCGGTGCCGGGGACGGCGACCAGGGTATGCGTTTGCGAACCCGGGAAGAACAACCGCGCTGGGTGTTCTGAAGGGCTGGGGGACAATTCTGAACAAATATGCAGAATCGACTTTTCGATCTTTGGTGTAGGTAAATTCGTAAGTGTGGAGCGGCAATGGAGCATTCGGAAGTGCTCCGACACAGGGAGTGTCGACGCCAACCTGGCGGGACCGCCGATCGCCGGTTCGCTTGCGGTCTGCAGTTCAGGGGGAAAACAGGGAGCCGCTCAAGATCCACGCTGGATCCTGATCGATCCGGCCGACACAAGGATGTGTCACCTCAACCCCTTCGGGTCTTTACGTCCGGTACCTCGCGACAGCTTTTTTACGGTGACGGCGTCCTGCGCAAATCGGCCTACCTGGCGCAGTGCCCCGTCAGGTAAGGTGCGTGCTGCTGTTGACTCAGCGGTTCGAACAGATTTTCAGAACATGCGCCAAAGCGAATCCCATGACTCCCATCTCCTCCTTGCACTGCCGTCACCTGGGTACTTGCCTGTTGCTCCTGGCAGGTCTGGTCGGTCCGTTGACCCTGAGTGCCACTGCCGCACCCTCCAGCGCCAAGCGCCTGCCCTACATCGATGACCAACAGCAATGCCGTGGCCAACCCCTGCCCGCCACTGTCGAACACCTGACGGGCGAAGCCTGGAAGCTCGATCGCAAGGGCCAGCAGGTAGCGCTGGAGGAAGGCATGACGGTGGATGAACAAGAAGGTGTGAAGACTTCTCCTACCGCCTTCGTCAGCCTGTCCCTGGGCGATGGCTCGCGTATCGTCCTGCCCTCCAGCTCCCAGGTCACCTTGAGTCTCAACGATGAGCTCAAGGTGCCGCAGGTCCTTCTGCAACAAGGTCAGGTCGAGTCTTATGTGATCAAGCGCGCCAGCGACTATGATCGTTTCCAGATCATCACGCCGGTAGGTGTGCTCGGCGTTCGCGGTACCCACTTTCGGGTACGCAACGATGCTACCGGGCACTCGCTGCTCGAGGTGCTCAATGGCCAGGTGGCCGTGGACCGGGAAGAGCGGGCGAAAAAACCATTGGGCAAACCCTTGCCCGTCGCCCGCGCGGATGATGAAGTACAGGTCCTGGCGCGCCAGGGGCTGCGTATCCAGAAGGAAGGCACGTTGACCCCCAGTGACCTGTTACCGGCCCCTCGATTGCTCGGCCAGGCCGGGCAGACAGGCTCGACACCGGTCTGGAAATTGATCATGAAACCGTTGGAGGGCGCCACGCGCTATCGGGCCCAGGTCGCCACCGATACCGGGTTCATGAACATCAAGCAGGAACAGTTTTCCGATACGCCAGAGATCAATTTCAGCGGGTTGAAGGCGTTTTATTATCACGTTCGGCTCTCGGCATTCGATCAGCAGGGGCTTGAAGGAGAAACCGGGGTATATGACATCTTCTATTACCCCAGCCCCTCACGGGTTCAATAGCGCCGCGGCGATGGGCCGATGACACGCTGGCCAAGGAAGGAAGGTCGCGAGCCGACCCAGGCGCAGCAATTGTTTCGGCGAATGGTCCGCGAATGGCTAGGGGTCAGCCTGATCCTGCTGCCGCTGACGGCGGTCTTGTCCCTGAGCCACGGCCTGACCCTGAGCAACCTGCTGTACGACAACCTGCAGCGCTTGAGCCCGCTGCCAGTCGACCCGCGCATTCTCATCGTGACCATCGACGACTACAGCCTGCAGCAACTCGGCAAGTGGCCCTGGCCGCGGCCCGTGCACGCCGACCTGCTCGACCGGTTGACCGCGGCCCAGCCCAGGGGCGTGTTGTTCGACGTGATCTTCAGCGAGCCGGACCCCAACCCCGAGAGTGACCAGCGCCTGGCCCAGGCACTTTGCCAGGCCGGCAATGTGTACATTCCGTTGCTGCGCGAAGGGGTCGCTCGCTTTGACCAGCCATTGGCCGAGATCGAACCCGTGGCACCCTTGAGCCAATGCGCCAAGGGGGTCGGGCACATCAATGCCGAAGCGGATGCTGACGGGAAAGTACGCAGTGTCTACTTGCGCGAAGGTCCGGCGCCGCAACCCCGGGCGCAACTGGCGTGGCTGCTCTACCAGGCCAGCACGGACGCGGCTGTCGCCCTGCCCGGCTCGTCTGCGCCGCAGACGGCGCAAGGCTGGCAACGGAGCCATAACGTGCGTATTCCGTTCATCCGCCAGCCAGGTGGATTTCCTACGGTGCCTTACGTCAGCGTGTTGCGTGGGGACGTGCCGGCGCAACTGTTGCGTGATCGCTTGATTCTGATCGGCTCGACCGCGCCCGGCCTGGGCGACCGGTATGTCACACCACAGTCAGCCAGCCTCGGCACCACGCCGGGCATCGAGATCCAGGCCAATCTGCTCAACGGCCTGCTGCAACAGCGCAGCATCCTGGTGCTGGGCAATGGCTGGACGCTGAGCTTATCCACAGCCTTGGTTGCGGCGCTGCTGGCCCTGCTGCTGTTCCGGCCACGGCGCGCGCTGTGGTTGACCCTGGGCGGCTTGGCGAGTGCCCTGCTGGTGTCTGCGTTATTGCTGCGGGCAGGTTGGTGGTGGTCGCCGATGGCCAGCCTGCTGGGGATGATACTGGGCTATCTGGTCTGGAACTGGCGCCGCCTGAATGCGGTGCTCGCCTATTTCGGCTGGGAACTGCAGCGACTGGATAACGAACCCAAGGTATTCCCCGAGCGTCGGCGGACAGCGGCTCCGGCCGGCGATGTGCTGCAGGGACAGATTGTCGCCCTGGAACAGGCCATGAGCCGCACCCGCGATACCCGCCGGTTTATTGCCGACGGCCTGGAGTACTTGCCGGTGGCGACCCTGATCAGCGGCCCGGATGGCCGGGTGCTGTTGGCCAACCGCAATGCCCGTGGGCTGTTCGCCGATGACCTGGTGGGTGAGCCACTGATGGCCCGCCTGGCCGGTCTGGGTTATCCAGGGCTGGCGGAAGGGGCTTTGCCGGCGGTTTCGACCCTGGGCAGCAGTGAGTTTCGCGACACCCAGGGACGCAGCCTGCGACTGGAGCTGGCGCCGTTGCTGCCGGCTGATGGCGGCGCAGCGATTGGCTGGCTGCTCAGCCTGACCGACCTGAGTCTCGAGCGTGAGGCCGAGGAACAACGAGCGGTGCTGCTGCGTTTTCTTTCCCATGACCTGCGCGCGCCGCATTCAGCGATCCTGGCCCTGCTCGATGTGCAGCATCAGCAAGGTAGCGCAGACCCACAATTGCACAGCCAGATCGAGGTCCAGGTGCGCAAGGCCCTGGGCCTGACCGAAGCCTTCGTGCAACTGGCCAAGGCGGAATCGGAGGCCTACCAGTTCGCGCCGAGCATGTTCGCGATGCTGGTGCTCGATGCGTTCGATCAAGCCATGAGCTGCGCCCAGTTGAAACAGATCGAGTTGCTTCATGACCTGGATGAAGAAGCCGAGGGTATGGTGCTCGCAGACCCGTCATTGCTGACCCGGGCCCTGTTCAATCTGCTGGAGAACGCCATCAAGTACAGCCCGCCCCGGAGCCAGGTGCGCGTGCGGGTCAGTTGTGCACAGGGCTGGCTGAGCTGCGAGATCAGCGACCAGGGCCAGGGCATCTCGGCCCAGGAGCTACCCGAACTGTTCAGCCAGTACCGGCGCTTTGCTTCCGCCCAGGGCAGTGAAGGCTTGGGCCTGGGGTTGTCCATGGTCAAGGCGGTGGTGGATCGCCATGGTGGGCGGATCTTCTGTCAAAGCCGGGTCAACGAGGGCACGACGTTCCGGATGGAGTTGCCGTTACTGGAGGATTGATGGGCAGGCCAAACGGGCATAAAAAAACCGGCAACCATGGCCGGTTTTTTTATCACTGAGAAAACTTATGCACGTTTTACGGCGTTTTATCAGCTTAAGAAATATGCATATAAATCATTAAGTTAGATAAAGAATAAAGCATTCAGCAGGAAAACCGTACACAGGTTATCCACAGAATCACTGCGCTTCTTTATCCACTGCAGCGGACAGTGGCGGCAGTGAGCCCATGTCGCGCTGGGTTTGCTCATTCCATGCGGCGGCGCGGTCGTTCAATTCGGCAACGGCCCGGGGTCCGCTGCCTTCGGCGTACATCGGCGCGCCGATGACCACGGTGATGACGCCGGGCTTCTTCGCCCAGCCGGTCTTCGGCCAGAACTTGCCGGCGTTGTGCGCAATCGGCAGTACCGGCAACTGGGCGTTGACCGCCAGCGCCGTGCCACCGCGGGAGAACTTGCCGACAGTACCAAAGGGTACGCGGGTGCCTTCCGGGAAGATCAGCACCCAGACCTTGTCCTTGAGCAACTCGTCACCCTTCTTGGCGACATGCTTGAGGGCGGCCTTGGGGTTGTCGCGGTCGATGGCGATCGGGCGCAGCATGGCCATCGCCCAGCCGAAGAACGGCACGAACAGCAACTCGCGCTTGAGCACCTGGCTCAGGGGCTCGAAGTACGCCGAGAGAAAGAAGGTCTCCCAGGTGCTCTGGTGGTTCGACAGGATCACGCACGGCTGGTCCGGGACGTTCTCGGCACCTTTGACTTCATAGCGGATGCCCAGGAACACCTTGCTCAGCCACAACGCGCAGCGGCACCAGTAGACGTTGATGAAACGGTAGCGTGCCTTGAACGGCAGGAAAGGCGCGATGAAAAAGCTCAGGCTGCACCACAGCAACGAACTGGTGCCCAGCAGCAGGTAAAAAAGAAAGGTTCTGATTGCCTGCAAGATCGACATGATCGCGATTACCGTTGCGGGTCAGTGCCCGCCTTCTAAAAGCGCGCTCCCGAACAGTCCTTGGTCAGGAAGTCAGAATCGCCCTAGTTGTTGATAAGTTCTGCGGCAATCGCCGCCAGATCGTCAAAAATCAAAGTGCCTGCCGGCAGGGACTTGCCCTGAGTCTTTGCGCCTTTACCGGTTTTTACCAAGACTGGCTGAGAGTCGACGGCTTTTGCCGCCTCCAGGTCACTGAGACTGTCGCCGACGAACCACAGGCCCGTCAGCGGCACGTCGTAATGTGCGGCAATGGTTTCAAGCATGCCGGGTTTTGGCTTACGACAGTCACAACCTGCGTCCGGCCCATGGGGGCAGTAGACGATCAGGCCGAGTTCGCCACCCTGCTCGGCCACCAGCGTGCGCAAGCGCGCATGCATGGCGTCCAGGGTGGCGACATCGTAATAGCCGCGAGCGATGCCCGACTGGTTGGTAGCGACCGCTACCGTCCAGCCGGCCTTGCTCAACTGCGCGATGGCTTCGATCGATCCCGGCAGTGGAATCCACTCCGCCACCGACTTGATGTAAGCGTCGGAGTCATGATTGATCACCCCGTCCCGATCGAGAATCAGCAGTTTCAAACGGTCTTACCCCAGCAACGAAATGTCGGCCACGCCCAGGAACAGGCCACGCAGGCGCGCCAGCAGCGCGTAGCGGTTAGCCCGCACGTTGGCGTCTTCGGCATTGACCATGACCGCTTCGAAGAACGCATCCACCGGCTCGCGCAGGGCTGCCAGGCGTGCCAGTGATTCACGGTACTGGCGAGCGGCGGCCATTGGCTGCACAGCCTGGTCCGCTTGCTGGATCGCCGAGTACAGGGAGAACTCGTTGGCGTTGTCGAAGTACTTGGCTTCGACCGTGGTCGGCACGCTGCCTTCGAGCTTGCTCAGCAGGTTCGACACGCGCTTGTTCACCGCGGCCAGGGCAGCGGCTTCAGGCAACTGACGGAAGGCTTGCACTGCCTGCACGCGTTGATCGAAGTCCAGCGCCGAACCCGGGTTCAGGGCGCGCACCGACAGGTAGGTAGCCACGTCCACGCCTTCGTCTTCGTAGCGCGCACGCAGGCGATCGAAGATGAACTCCAGCACCGAGTCAGCCAGGCCAGCGGACTTGACCTTGGCCCCGAAGGCCGCCACGGCAAAGGCCACGGCGTCGGTCAGGTCGAGGTCCAGCTTCTTGTCGATCAGGATGCGCAACACGCCCAGCGCTGCACGACGCAGGGCATAGGGGTCTTTGCTGCCGGTTGGCAGCATGCCGATACCGAAGATGCCGACCAGGGTGTCGAGCTTGTCGGCGATCGCCACGGCCGCACCGGTCAGGGTGCTCGGCAGCTCGGCGCCAGCACCGCGCGGCATGTACTGCTCGTTCAGGGCCAGGGCGACGTCTTCTGGCTCGCCATCGTTGAGGGCGTAGTAGTAACCGGCGACGCCTTGCATCTCCGGGAACTCACCGACCATTTCGGTCGCCAGGTCGCACTTGGACAGCAGGCCCGCGCGCGCAGCCCATTGGGCGTTACCGCCAATGTGCGGGGCGATGAAGGCGGCGAGCTTGGAAACGCGCTCGGCCTTGTCGTAGACGCTGCCCAGTTTTTCCTGGAACACCACGTTCTGCAGGCGCAGGTTGAAGTCTTCGAGCTTCTGCTTCTTGTCTTGCTTGAAGAAGAATTCGGCATCGGTCAGGCGTGGGCGAACCACTTTCTCGTTACCGTCGATGATCTGCTGCGGGTCTTTGCTCTCGATGTTGGCCACGGTAATGAAGCGTGGCAGCAACTTGCCGTCGGCATCCAGCAGGCAGAAGTACTTCTGGTTGTCCTGCATGGTGGTGATCAGGGCTTCTTGCGGCACCTCGAGGAAACGTTCTTCGAACGAGCACACCAGCGGCACTGGCCATTCGACCAGCGCGGTCACTTCGTCGAGCAGCGCTGGCGGAACGATTGCCGTGCCTTCCTGACGGGTGGCCAGCTCTTCGGTGCGCTTGCTGATGATCTCGCGACGCTCGTTGGCGTCAGCCAGCACGTAAGCGGCACGCAGGTCGGCCAGGTAGCTGGACGGCGAACCGATGCGCACGTTTTCCGGGTGGTGGAAGCGGTGACCACGGGAATCACGACCGGCCTTCTGGGCCAGAATGGTGCAGTCGATGACCTGGTCACCCAGCAGCATGACCAGCCATTGGGTCGGACGTACGAACTCTTCCTTGCGGGCGCCCCAGCGCATGCGCTTGGGGATCGGCAGGTCATTGAGGGAATCTTCGACGATGGTTGGCAGCAGGCTGGCGGTTGGCTTGCCCTTGATCACTTGGCTGAAACGCAGTTTCGGGCCGCTCTGGTCGATTTCGCTCAGCTCGACACCGCACTTCTTGGCAAAACCCAGGGCGGCCTGGGTCGGGTTGCCTTCGGCATCGAACGCCGCTTGGCGTGGCGGGCCGTCGAGGTTGATGCTGCGATCCGGTTGCTGGGTCGCCAGCGCGCTGATCAGCACGGCCAGGCGCCGTGGCGCGGCGAAGACCTGCTTGGCTTCATAGCTCAAGCCTGCAGCTTGCAGGCCCTTGTCGATACCGGCCAGGAAGGCCTCGGCCAGGGTGTTCAGGGCCTTGGGTGGCAGCTCTTCGGTGCCCAGTTCAACCAGGAAATCTTGCGCACTCATTGTGCAGCCTCCAGCTTGGCCAGTACTTCATCACGCAGGTCCGGGGTCGCCATTGGGAAGCCCAGCTTGGCGCGAGCCAGCAGGTAGGCTTGCGCAACGGAACGCGCCAGGGTGCGCACACGCAGGATGTATTGCTGACGCGCGGTCACCGAGATCGCCCGGCGCGCATCCAGCAGGTTGAAGGTGTGCGAGGCCTTCAACACCATTTCGTAGCTTGGCAGCGGCAGCGGCTGGTCGAGTTCGATCAGGCGCTTGGCTTCGCTTTCATAGAAGTCGAACAGTTCGAACAGCTTCTCGACGTTGGCGTGTTCGAAGTTGTAGGTCGACTGCTCCACTTCGTTCTGGTGGAACACGTCGCCGTAGGTCACCTTGCCCATCGGGCCGTCAGCCCAGACCAGGTCGTAGACCGAGTCTACGCCTTGCAGGTACATGGCCAGACGCTCCAGGCCGTAGGTGATTTCGCCAGTCACCGGGTAGCACTCGATGCCGCCCGCCTGCTGGAAGTAAGTGAATTGGGTCACTTCCATGCCATTGAGCCAGACTTCCCAGCCCAGACCCCAGGCGCCCAGGGTCGGCGATTCCCAGTTGTCTTCGACGAAACGGATGTCGTGTACCAGCGGATCCAGGCCCACGTGCTTGAGGGAGCCCAGGTACAGCTCCTGGAAGTTGTCCGGGTTCGGCTTCAGGACTACCTGGAATTGGTAGTAGTGCTGCAGACGGTTCGGGTTTTCGCCGTAGCGGCCGTCAGTCGGGCGACGACTGGGCTGCACATAAGCGGCGTTCCAGGTTTCCGGGCCGATGGCGCGCAGGAACGTGGCGGTATGGAAAGTGCCGGCGCCTACTTCCATATCGTAGGGCTGAAGTACCACACAACCTTGCTCGGCCCAGTATTGCTGGAGGGCGAGGATCAAGTCTTGGAAGGTACGCACGGCTGGCGTAGGCTGGCTCACGAAATTCACCTGTTTCTTGGGCTGCGATTTAAAGAGCGGGAGTATACCCGATTCGTTCGTGCGCACGCCCCCTGGAGCCTTATGCCACGCTGCTTTTGGTGTTCCGAAGATCCGCTGTACATGGCCTATCACGATCAGGAGTGGGGCGTACCGCTACGCGATGCGCAGCGCTTGTTCGAGTTGCTTTTGCTCGAAGGGTTCCAGGCCGGACTGTCATGGATCACTGTGCTGAAGAAGCGCGAGCGCTACCGTGAGGTGCTGTACGGCTTTGATGTGCAGCGCGTGGCCCAGATGAGCGACGCCGAAATCGATGACCTGATGCTCGATCCCGGGATCATCCGCAACCGCCTGAAACTCAATGCCGCACGGCGCAACGCCCAGGCCTGGCTGGCGCTGGAAGACCCGGTGGGTTTTCTCTGGTCGTTTGTTGGCGGTGTGCCGACCATCAACCATTTCCAGGATCGCAGCCAGGTGCCGGCCGTGACCCCGGTCGCCGTGGAAATGAGTCGCGGGCTGAAAAAAGCCGGTTTCACGTTCGTCGGACCGACCATTTGTTACGCCCTGATGCAGGCCTCTGGCATGGTCATGGACCACACCCGCGATTGTGATCGTTACGCCGAGTTGGCGGTGCGCGGTTAGAATAGCCGGCTCGCAACAGGATTCAGACAACAGGAGTGACCTGTGGATAAGTTGAAAGGCGCCTTGCTGGTAGGCGCTCTAAGGTTGTTTGCCCTGCTCCCGTGGCGGGCAGTGCAAGCGGTGGGCGCGGCCATTGGCTGGGTCATGTGGAAAACGCCCAACCGTTCCCGCGACGTGGTGCGCATCAACCTGGCCAAGTGTTTCCCCGACATGGACCCCGCCGAACGTGAGCGCCTGGTGGGCCAGAGCCTCAAGGACATCGGCAAGTCCCTGACCGAAAGCGCCTGCGCGTGGATCTGGCCGGCCCAGCGGTCGATCGATCTGGTGCGTGAAGTCGAAGGCCTGGAAGTGCTCAAGGACGCCCTGGCGTCAGGCAAGGGCGTCGTCGGCATCACCAGCCACCTGGGCAACTGGGAAGTGCTCAACCACTTCTATTGCAGCCAGTGCAAACCGATCATTTTCTACCGTCCGCCCAAGCTCAAGGCGGTGGACGAACTGTTGCGCAAGCAGCGCGTGCAACTGGGTAACCGCGTGGCGGCGTCCACCAAGGAAGGCATTCTCAGCGTCATCAAGGAAGTGCGCAAAGGCGGCGCGGTGGGGATTCCGGCTGACCCGGAGCCAGCCGAATCGGCCGGTATTTTCGTGCCCTTTTTCGCCACCAAGGCCCTGACCAGCAAGTTTGTGCCGAACATGCTCGCTGGCGGCAAGGCGGTCGGGGTATTCCTGCACGCCCTGCGCCTGCCGGACGGCTCGGGCTACAAGGTGATTCTGGAAGCCGCCCCCGAGGCGATGTACAGCACCGACACCGAGACCTCCTGCGCGGCCATGAGCCAGGTGGTCGAACGGTATGTGCGGGCGTATCCGAGTCAGTACATGTGGAGCATGAAGCGCTTCAAGAAGCGTCCGCCGGGTGAAGAGCGCTGGTACTGATTGGCGATCACCCCTGTAGGAGCACTGCTTGCTCCTACAGCGCAGGTTGTTGGCGATCGAGCTTTTTCAGGAACACCGTCATTTCCTTTTCGGCCTGCTTGTCGCCATGGGCGCGGGCAGCTTCCAGGCCCTGCTCCCAGGCCTGGCGCGCCGCCGGGTAGTCCGCCAGCGCCAGGTGGGCCTTGCCCAATAGCTTCCAGGCCGCAGAATATTTCGGATCGAACGCCACGCAGCGCGTGAAGTGCTCGGCGGCCTTGGCGTTTTCCCCCAGATCCAGATACCCCTTGCCCAGCCCGAAGCGCAGCAATGAGTTATCCACACCCTTGGCGAGCATTTTTTCCAGGGACTCGAGCATGGGTCATTTCCTTGTTGGGTGGGTCAGAAGTAGGCGTTTCGCCAGGCAGCCGCACATCCTGGTTCAGAAGAAGCTCAGGCCGACGTGGAACAGCTTTTCCACATCGCGAATATGCTTTTTATCCACAAGGAACAGAATCACATGGTCCCCCGCTTCGATCACAGTGTCGTCGTGGGCGATCAACACTTCTTCGTCGCGGATGATCGCGCCAATGGTGGTCCCCGGCGGCAATGCGATGTTCTCGATGGCCTTGCCGATGACCTTGCTCGACTTCTCATCACCGTGGGCAATGGCTTCGATGGCTTCTGCCGCACCCCGGCGCAGTGAGTGCACGCTGACGATGTCGCCCCGGCGTACGTGGGCCAGCAAGGTGCCGATGGTCGCCAGTTGCGGGCTGATGGCGATGTCGATGTCACCGCCCTGGATCAGGTCGACGTAGGCGGGGTTGTTGATGATGGTCATCACCTTCTTTGCACCCAGGCGTTTGGCCAGCAGCGAAGACATGATGTTGGCTTCATCGTCGTTGGTCAGCGCAAGGAAGATATCGGCGTCGGCGATGTTCTCCTCCAGCAGCAAGTCGCGATCCGATGCACTGCCCTGCAGCACCACGGTGCTGTCGAGGGTGTCCGACAGGTAGCGGCAGCGGGCCGGGTTCATCTCGATGATCTTGACCTGGTAGCGACTTTCGATGGCCTCGGCCAGGCGCTCGCCAATCTGCCCGCCACCGGCGATAACGATGCGCTTGTAGCTTTCATCGAGGCGGCGCATTTCGCTCATGACCGCGCGAATGTTGGCCCGGGCGGCAATGAAAAACACTTCATCGTCGGCTTCGATCACCGTGTTGCCTTGCGGCAGGATCGGTCGGTCACGACGGAAAATCGCGGCCACCCGGGTATCGACGTTCGGCATGTGCTCGCGCAATTGGCGCAGTTGCTGGCCTACCAGCGGTCCGCCGTAGTAGGCCTTGACCGCGACCAACTGGGCCTTGCCCTCGGCAAAGTCGATCACCTGCAGGGCACCGGGGTGCTGGATCAGGCGCTTGATGTAGTTGGTGACCACTTGTTCCGGGCTGATCAGCACATCGACCGGAATCGCGTCGTTGTCGAACAACTCGGCGCGGGTCAGGTAGGACGCCTCGCGCACCCGGGCGATCTTGGTCGGGGTATGGAACAGGGTATGGGCGACCTGGCAGGCGACCATGTTGGTTTCGTCGCTGTTGGTCACGGCCACCAGCATGTCGGCGTCGTCGGCGCCCGCTTGGCGCAACACCGTGGGCAAAGAGCCGCGACCTTGCACGGTGCGGATGTCGAGGCGATCGCCGAGATCGCGCAGGCGTTCGCCGTCAGTGTCGACCACGGTGATGTCGTTCGCTTCGCTGGCCAGATGTTCTGCCAGTGATCCACCCACCTGCCCTGCTCCGAGGATGATGATCTTCATCCATTTACTCCCTTAAAACCGGTTAACCGCGCGTGGCGGCAATCTTGATCAGCTTGGCGTAATAGAACCCGTCATGACCACCCTCTTGCGCCAGCAACTGGCGACCATGGGGTTGCTTGATGCCGGCCTGGCTGGCGATGTCCAGTTCGCGAGCGCCGGGGGTGCGCGCGAGGAAGGCTTCGATCACTTCGGTGTTCTCGGTCGGCAGTGTCGAGCAGGTGGCGTACAGCAGAATGCCGCCTACCTCGAGGGTGGGCCACATCGCGTCGAGCAACTCACCTTGCAGCACGGCCAGTGCGGCGATGTCATCGGGTTGGCGGGTCAGCTTGATGTCCGGGTGGCGGCGGATCACGCCCGTGGCCGAACAGGGAGCGTCCAGCAGAATCCGCTGGAACGGCTTGCCATCCCACCAGGCCTGCGTGTCGCGGCCATCGGCGGCGATCAGTTCGGCGCTCAGGCCCAGGCGCTCGAGGTTTTCCTTGACCCGTACCAGGCGCTTGGCTTCGAGATCCACCGCAACCACGGCGGCCAGCCCAGGCTCGACTTCGAGGATATGGCAGGTCTTGCCGCCGGGTGCACAGCAGGCGTCGAGCACCCGCTGGCCCGGCGCCAGGTCCAGCAGCTCGGCGGCCAGTTGCGCCGCTTCGTCCTGTACGCTGATCCAACCTTCGCTGAAGCCCGGCAGGCTGCGCACATCACCCGGGGTCTCGAGGACGATACCGTCCTGGCTGAAGGTGCAAGGCTGGGCGGCGACCCCGGCCTGGCTGAGCAACTGCAGGTAGGCATCGCGGTCGTGATGGCGGCGATTGACCCGCAGAATCATCGGTGGGTGCGCGTTGTTCGCGGCGCAAATGGCTTCCCACTGCAGGGGCCAGAAGGCCTTGAGGGATTTTTGCAGCCAGCGTGGGTGGGCGGTGCGTACCACCGGATCGTGTTCGAGCTCGGCCAGCAGCGCTTCGCTTTCCCGTTGCGCGCGGCGCAGTACGGCGTTGATCAGGGCCTTGGCCCAGGGCTTTTTCAGCTTGTCGGCGCAGCCCACGGTTTCACCGATGGCGGCGTGTGCCGGAACCCGGGTGTAGAGCAGTTGGTACAGGCCGACCAGCAGCAGCGCCTCGACATCGGTATCCGCCGCCTTGAAGGGCTTTTGCAGCAGTTTGGCCGCCAGCGCCGACAAGCGTGGCTGCCAGCGTGCGGTACCGAAGGCCAGGTCCTGGGTGAAGCCGCGATCGCGGTCTTCGACTTTGTCCAGTTGAGTCGGCAGGGAACTGTTGAGGGACGCTTTGCCACTGAGGACAGCGGCCAGTGCCTTGGCGGCGGCCAGACGCGGGTTCATTGCGCGTCCACCGATTGGCCGAGGACGGTGCCCAGGGCAAATTTCTCGCGGCGGCTATTGAACAGGTCGCTGAAGTTCAGGGCCTTGCCACCGGGCAATTGCAGGCGGGTCAAGCACAGCCCTTGTTCACCGCAGGCGACGATCAGGCCGTCCTTGCTGGCGCCGAGCACCTCGCCTGGGGCGCCTTGGCCATCGACCAGGTTGGCGGCCAGGACTTTCAGCGCTTCGCCATTGAGGGTGCTGTGGCAGATCGGCCATGGGTTGAAGGCGCGTACCAGGCGTTCCAGTTCGACCGCCGGGCGGCTCCAGTCGATGCGCGCCTCGTCCTTGTTCAATTTGTGCGCATAGGTGGCGAGGCTGTCGTCCTGCACTTCGCCTTGCAGGGTGCCGGCGGCCAATCCGGCAATCGCCTGGAGCACGGCGGGCGGGCCCATTTCGGCCAGTCGGTCATGCAGGGTGCCGCCGGTGTCCTGGCCGCTGATCTCGGTGCTCACCTTCAGTAGCATCGGCCCGGTGTCCAGTCCCGCCTCCATGCGCATCACGGTGACGCCGCTCTGTGCATCGCCGGCTTCGACGGCGCGCTGGATCGGCGCCGCACCGCGCCAGCGCGGCAACAGGGAGGCATGGCTGTTGATGCAACCCAGGCGCGGGATATCCAGCACCACCTGCGGCAGGATCAAGCCATAGGCGACCACCACCATCAGGTCCGGCTGCAGGGCGGCCAGTTCGGCCTGGGCGTCGGCATTGCGCAGGGTGGGTGGCTGGAACACCGGGATGTGGTGTTCCAGGGCCAACTGCTTGACCGGGCTTGGCATCAGCTTTTGCCCACGACCTGCCGGACGGTCCGGTTGGGTGTAGACCGCCACGACCTCGTAAGGGCTGTCGAGCAGGGCCTTGAGGTGTTCGGCGGCAAATTCGGGGGTGCCGGCAAAGACGATGCGCATTGAGGAGGCTCTCGGTTTCAGAAGCAGTCACAAAAGAAAAAGGCTTGCCGCAGCAAGCCTTTGGAAGAAAGGAATCAAGCGTTCTGGCGATGGAGCTTTTCCAGCTTCTTCTTGATCCGGTCGCGTTTGAGCGTGGACAGGTAGTCGACAAACAATTTGCCGTTGAGGTGATCGCACTCATGTTGAATGCACACCGCCAGCAGGCCTTCGGCGATCATTTCGTACGGCTTGCCGTCGCGATCCAGGGCCTTGATCTTGACCTTCTGCGGGCGATCGACGTTTTCGTAGAAGCCGGGTACCGAAAGGCAGCCTTCCTGGTACTGGTCCATCTCGTCGGTCAGGGTCTCGAACTCGGGGTTGATGAACACCCGCGGTTCACTGCGGTCTTCGGACAAGTCCATGACCACGATGCGCTTGTGCACATTGACCTGGGTCGCCGCGAGGCCGATGCCTGGCGCTTCATACATTGTTTCAAACATGTCATCGACCAACTGCCGCACTTCGTCGTCCACTACGGTCACCGGTTTGGCGATCGTGCGCAGGCGCGGGTCGGGGAATTCGAGGATGTTCAAAATGGCCATAAGCGTAATTGCTGCACGTGTGAAGTAAGGTCAGGGCCGATCGCCTGGCAGTCCGCAGAGGCTGGCGATGGCTGTAAAACGAAGCCCCCTCGCGGGAGCGAGCCATGTCGGCTCTGGCGTTTTACGCGAACCCACATAATAAAGGGATTCACCGCGTGAGGGAAATCACAAACCTTTGCCCATCGCCCGCCACAGCCTGCACGCAGGGTAAAAATTCCTGCTCCTCAGCGCCTCTTGGCGAGAAAACACTCAACAAGTTACCAACAGACTTATCCACAGCTTGTTCCTGACCCGTCAGGCTCAATTACGATCAAGGATGATCTTATGCCGTCGTCTGTATCCCTGCCGGTTTCGCCGGCGGAACTGGAAGCCCGTCTGCGTTTGCACTGCCTGCCGGAACTGGGGCCACGGCGTTACCAGAAGTTGCTGCAAGCCTTCGGTTCGGCCTCCAAAGCCATCAGCGCCCCGGCCAGTGCCTGGCGTGCCCTGGGTTTGCCCGCCGCCTGCGCAGAGGCAAGGCGCAGCCCGTCGATTCGCGATGGCGCTCACCAGGCATTGGCCTGGCTGGAGCGTGAAGGCCAGCATTTACTGATGATTGACCAGCCCGGGTACCCCGCGTTGCTGGCTGAGATCAGTGACCCACCGCCTTTGCTGTTTGTCGCCGGAGATCCGGCGATCCTGGAAAAACCGCAGTTGGCGATGGTCGGCAGCCGTCGCGCCTCCAGGCCGGGGATGGACACCGCGGCGGCATTCTCCCGCAGCCTGGCGGGTGCTGGTTTTGTGATCACCAGTGGCTTGGCGCTGGGTATCGATGCCGCTGCGCATCAGGCCGCGCTCGACGTCGGAGGGCAGACGGTGGGAGTGCTGGGCACCGGCCTGGAAAAATTTTATCCACAGCGCAACCGAGCCCTTGCCACGGCGATGATTGCCCAGGGCAGCGCGGTGGTTTCCGAATTTGCCCTGGATGCCGGGCCGCACCCCAGCCACTTTCCCCGACGCAACCGGATCATCAGTGGATTGTCCCTGGGCGTGCTGGTGGTCGAGGCCAGTGTCGCCAGCGGTTCATTGATCACCGCCCGGCTGGCGGCAGAACAGGGGCGCGAGGTCTATGCGATTCCCGGCTCCATCCACCACCCCGCTGCCCGCGGCTGTCACCAGTTGATTCGCGACGGGGCAACGTTGGTGGAGACCATTGAGCATATTCTCGAAGGATTGCGTGGCTGGCAGTACTTGCCGGCCGCCCCGGTCACAGCTGCGGCCGAACTCGATCACCCGTTGTTGCGCCTGCTGTTTGCCGCGCCCCACACCACCGAAGCCCTGGCCGAGTCCAGCGGCTGGGCCTTGCCCAAAGTGCTGGTGGCGCTGACCGAGCTGGAAATGCAGGGTCGCGCGGTGGCGGAAGGCGGACGCTGGTTTGCCCGCCTAAGCTAGGTTCATGCACTGGGATTTGTAAGGAAGATGGGTAAACTGCGCACAGCCTTATTTTGGAGAGTCGGTCATGGTCAACAGTTGGCGTGTGCAACAAGCCGCACGAGGAATTCGCGCAGGGGCGGTGCTTGCCTATCCAACCGAAGCCGTCTGGGGCCTGGGGTGCGACCCCTGGGATGAAGAAGCGGTGTATCGCCTGTTGGCGATCAAGGGACGTTCGGTGGAAAAGGGCCTGATCCTGGTGGCTGACAATATCCGCCAGTTCGACTTCCTGTTCGATGACTTCCCGCAGTTGTGGCTCGATCGCATGGCCAGCACCTGGCCTGGGCCGAACACCTGGCTGGTGCCCCACCAGAACATGTTGCCGCAATGGATCACCGGGGTTCACGAAACCGTGGCGTTGCGCGTCAGCGATCACCCGCAGGTGCGGGATCTGTGTGCATTGGTCGGGCCACTGGTGTCGACATCCGCCAACCCTCAGGGACGGCCGGCCGCGCGCACGCGGATTCGCGTCGAGCAGTACTTCCGTGGGCAAGTCGACCTGGTACTGGGCGGTCAGCTCGGTGGGCGCAAGAACCCCAGCGTGATTCGCGACCTGGCGACCGGCCACGTGGTGCGTCCGGACTGAGATCGCGCTGCTGCCATTCGCTGGCAAGCCGCACGCGGGCGCCAGCGAAGACGTTCTGTCTGACGCAATAACTATCAGGGCAACAGAATGGTCGATCCGGTGGTACGCCGGGCCGACAACTCGGTCTGTGCCTTCGCTGCTTCAGCCAGTGAGTAACGCTGGCTGATATCAACCCGCAACTGGCCGCTGATGATCATCCCGAACAGCTCATCGGCCATGCGCTGCAGGTTTTGCGCGTTGTTGGCGTAGGTCGCCAGGGTCGGTCGGGTGACGTACAGCGAACCCTTGGCCGAGAGAATCCCCAGGTTCACCCCGTCCACCGCCCCCGACGCATTGCCGAAACTCACCACCAGCCCACGGGGCGCAGTGCAGTCGAGGGAGGTCAGCCAGGTGTCTTTGCCGACGCCGTCGTAGACCACCGGGCATTTCTTGCCATCAGTCAGTTCCAGGACCCGTTCAACGACATTCTCATGGCTGTAGTCGATAGTCGCCCAGGCGCCGTTGGCCTTGGCCAGTGCTGCTTTTTCCGGCGAACTGACGGTACCGATCAGCTTCACGCCCAGGGCCTTGGCCCACTGGCAGGCCAGCGAACCAACGCCGCCGGCCGCGGCGTGGAACAGAATGGTTTCGCCCCCCTTGAGTTCATAGGTCTGACGCAACAGGTATTGCACCGTCAGGCCCTTGAGCATCACGCCTGCGGCCTGTTCGAAGCTGATAGCGTCGGGCAGGTGCACCAGGTTGGCTTCCGGCAATACGTGCACATCGCTGTAGGCCCCCAGTGGCCCGCTGCCATAGGCCACGCGGTCGCCGACCTTGAATCGGGTGACCTGGCTACCGACGGCCTGGACCACGCCAGCCCCCTCCGCGCCCAGGCCCGATGGCAAGGCAGGAGGCGCATAGAGGCCGCTGCGAAAATAGGTGTCGATGAAATTCAGGCCGATGGCCTTGTTGCTCACACTGACCTGCTGCGGGCCCGGCTCGGCCGGCTGATAGTCCACATACTCAAGCACTTCAGGGCCGCCATGGGCACGGAACTGGATACGTTTGGCCATCTGCACTCTCCTTGGGTGGTTTTGCGTAGGGGCCTATCGGACTCCTAAGCTTGATCTTCGTCAACTGTGGCAGGCCGGGGTGCAGTGTTATGCTACGCGCCCATTTGCGTCGGCCGCCGTTCTGATCGAGCGCCGCGTAGCTTTGCCCGATTCAAGGTGATGCCATGACTACCCGCACCGAAGCCGTTAAAGCCTACCTGCTCGACCTGCAAGACCGCATATGTGCCGCGCTGGAAACAGAAGACGGCGGCACGCGCTTTGTCGAAGACGCCTGGACCCGGCCTGCCGGCGGTGGCGGACGGACTCGGGTAATTGAAAATGGCGCGGTGATCGAAAAAGGCGGCGTCAACTTTTCCCACGTCTTTGGCAGCGGCCTGCCGCCGTCGGCCAGCGCGCACCGGCCCGAGTTGGCCGGACGCGGCTTCGAAGCCCTCGGTGTGTCGCTGGTGATCCACCCGCACAACCCTCATGTGCCGACGTCCCACGCCAATGTGCGGTTTTTCATCGCTGAAAAACCCGGTGAAGAGCCGGTGTGGTGGTTCGGTGGCGGCTTCGACCTGACCCCCTACTACGGCAATGAAGAAGACTGCGTGCATTGGCACCGTGTCGCCGCCCAGGCCTGCGCGCCATTCGGGCCGGATGTCTACAGCCGTTACAAGGCATGGTGCGACAGCTACTTCCACATCAAGCATCGCAACGAGCCCCGCGGTATTGGCGGCCTGTTCTTCGATGACCTGAACGAGTGGGATTTCGATACCTGCTTCGCGTTCATCCGCGCCATCGGCGATGCCTACATCAAGGCATACCTGCCGATCGTGCAGCGCCGCAAGGCCCAGGCCTACACCGAGCAACAGCGTGAATTCCAGGAGTTCCGCCGTGGTCGCTACGTCGAATTCAACCTGGTCTACGACCGTGGCACGCTGTTCGGCCTGCAGTCGGGCGGGCGTACCGAGTCGATCCTCATGTCGCTGCCACCGCAAGTGCGCTGGGCCTACGACTGGAAGGCCGAGCCGGGTAGCGAAGAGGCGCGTCTGACGGAGTACTTCCTGCAAGACCGCGACTGGCTGGCGGGCTCGGCCTGACCGGTCGGCGCCGGCTGGCCGGCGAACAACGCTAACGTGGTTGAGCAAAGCAGCGCCTACAGGGCGCGCTCCAAGAGGGTGTGAGATGGATCAGTACGTCGTTTTCGGTAACCCGATTGGCCACAGCAAGTCGCCGTTGATCCATCGTCTGTTTGCCCAGCAGACGGCTCAGCAGTTGGACTACAACACCCTGCTGGCGCCGCTCGATGATTTTTCCGGCTGCGCCACGGCATTTTTCGCTGAGGGGCGTGGGGCTAATGTCACGGTGCCCTTCAAGGAACAGGCCTATCGTCTGGCCAGCCAACTGACGGCCCGTGCGCAACGGGCCGGGGCGGTCAACACCCTGAGCAAGTTGGCCGACGGCAGCCTGTTGGGTGACAACACCGACGGCGCCGGGCTCGTTCGAGATCTCACGGTCAATGCCGGATTCAGCCTTCACGGCAAGCGCATCCTGCTGCTCGGCGCCGGTGGCGCGGTGCGCGGTGCGCTGGAGCCGTTGTTGGCCGAGCAACCGGCCTCCGTGATCATCGCCAACCGCACGGTGGAAAAAGCCGAGCAGTTGGCGGAGCTGTTCGCCGATCTGGGCCCGGTGTCGGCCAGCGGCTTCGATTGGCTGCGCGAGCCAGTGGACCTGATCATCAACGCGACGTCGGCCAGCCTGTCAGGCGATGTACCGCCGATTGCCAGCAGCCTGATCGAACCCGGCAAGACCCTGTGCTACGACATGATGTACGGCAAGGAACCGACATCCTTCTGCCGCTGGGCCAGCGCCCATGGTGCCGCCCTGGCACTGGATGGCCTGGGCATGCTTGCCGAACAAGCCGCCGAAGCCTTCTTCCTGTGGCGCGGGGTGCGCCCGGACACCGCCCCGGTGCTGGCTGAACTGCGCCGGCAATTGGCGCTGTAGTTCAATCCTCGAAGCGGATCGGGCATTTTTCCGCGCCTTCGAGCTTGCGCAACTCTTCGACCACATGCCCCCGGGCCCGACGCAAGGTCAGGCTGCGGTCCTGCCTGAGCAGGCGGCGGGCTTCCTGGTGGAGCATTTCCACCCCGGAATAGTCGATGAAGTTGATGTATTGCGCCTCGATCACCACTGCCCGGCCCTGGGTGCGCTGCAGGCGCACTTGCAGGTAATGGCTGGCGCCGAAAAAGATCGAGCCGCCGACCCGCAGAATCTCTTCATCGCCCTCGCGCCATTGCTGCACGCGGGGCTGAGAGGTGCGTTTGAGGTAGAAGAACAGCGAGGCCAGCACACCGGCATAGATTGCCGTTTGCAGCTCCAGCAGCAGCGTGGCGACGCAGGTCAGCGCCATCACCGCAAACTCGGCCCGACTGACCCGAAACAACGCCCGAATACCGCGGTGGTCCACCAGGCCCCAGCAAATCAACAGAATGCTACCGGCCATGGCGGGGATCGGGATGTGCGCGATCAGGCTCGCCCCGGCCAGCGCAAACACGGCCACCCACAGCGCCGAGAACACGCCCGCCAGCGGTGAGCAGGCACCGGCTTCATAGCTCAAGCCGGAGCGGGTGAAGGAACCGGCCGACAGCGAGCCGGAGAAAAAACTGCCGACGATGTTGGAAAAGCCCTGGGCGCGGACTTCCTGGTTGGCGTCGAGCAACTGTTGCGAGCGTGCCGACAGTGAACGGGCGATCGACAGACTGGTGACCAGCCCCAACATGCCGACCGCCACGGCACTGGGCAGCAGGCGCAGGATCAGGTCCAGATCCAGGGGCAAGGGGCTGAACGGCGGCAGTCTTCCGACAAACGCGCTGACCTGCTGCACATGGCCGAACAACGAAGGCCACAGCCAGACCAGCAGGCTGCTCAGGACCAGGGTGATCAGCAGGCTCGGCCAGCGCGGCAGGCACAGCTTCAGCGCGACCCCCAGCGCCAGTGTACCGAGGCCCAGCAGCAGCGAAGGTTTGTCCAGCTCATGGAGATGGCTGACCAGCGACATCAGGCTGTCGAGTGCCGTGGCCTGGCTCGGCAGGTCCAGCCCCAGCAGGTTCGGCAGTTGCCCGAGGGCGATGACCACCGCGGCACCCAGGGTGAAGCCCAGCACCACCGAGTGCGAGACGAAGTTCACCAGGGCGCCGAACCGCAGCAGACCGAGTAGCCATTGGAATACGCCGGCGAGGAAGGTCAGCAACAGGATCAAGGTGACGTAGTCCTGGGAACCGGGCACCGCCAACGGGCTGACGCTGGCGTACAGGACGATGGAGATGGCCGCCGTAGGACCGCAGATCAGATGCCAGGAGGAACCCCAGAGGCAGGCGATCAGCACCGGGATGATGGCGGCGTACAAACCATATTCCGGCGGCAGGCCGGCAATCAGCGCGTAGGCAATCGATTGTGGTAGCGCCAGAATCGCCCCGCTCAGCCCGACGACAAGATCGCGGCCGACGCTGGCGCGGGTCTGCTGCGGCAGCCAGCGGAGAAAGGGAAAGAGCGAATGGCGGCTGGGGAGTGCCATGAATCCTCGCGAATGGGGTTTTGCCAAAGAGTATCAGGGCAAAGGTGATTGTTCCCACGGGTGTGCAGGAACAATCCCAGGGGCCAAGTGTTACAGCTTGGCCTTGACCGCCGGCAATGCCTCTTTGCCGTCTGCCGTTTTCACTCCGGCCAGCCACGTGTCCAGCACCGCTGGGTTGGCCTTGAGCCACGCCTTGGCGGCCTCGGTATTGCTGACCTTGTTGTTCACCACCTCGGCCATGATGCTGTTTTCCATGTCCTGGGTGAAGCTCAGGTTGCTCAGCAGTTTGCCGACGTTCGGGCAGGCCTGGGCATAACCCTTGCGGGTCAGGGTGTGGACACTGCCGGTGTCGCCGAAGTATTTCTCGCCACCCTTGAGGTAGCGCATTTTCAGCTGCACGTTCATCGGGTGCGGGGTCCAGCCGAGGAAGGTCACGAACTTGTGCTTCTTCACGGCGCGCGAGACTTCCGCGAGCATCGCCTGCTCGCTGGACTCCACCAGCTTCCATTGACCCAGGTCGAAGTCGTTTTTCTTGATGATGTCCTGCAGCGAGAGGTTGGCCGGTGCACCGGAGCCGATGCCGTAGATTTTCTTGTCGAACTGCTCGGCATACTTGTTCAGGTCGGCGAAGTCATGCACGCCCGCCTCCCAGACGTAGTCCGGCACTGCCAGGGTGAACTCGGTACCGTCGAGGTTCTTCGCCAGTTGAGTGACTTCGCCGGTGGCTACGAACTTGTCGTAGAAACCCTGCTGTGCCGGCATCCAGTTACCGAGGAAGACATCGACCTGACCGTCCTTCAGGCCACCAAAGATGATCGGCACTGCCAGGGTATCGATCCGGGCCTTGTACCCCATGCCATCGAGCAGCACGCCGGTGATGGCATTGGTTGCGGCGATGTCGCTCCAGCCGGGGTCGGCCATCTTCACGGTGTCGCATCCCTGTTCGGCCCAGGCCGAAGCACTGCCAAACACCAGCAACCCGGCGGTCACGACTGTGGATAACCTTTGCATGCGCTTCCCCTTACATTATTGGTTTTGGCAGGGTTGTGGATAACGAGCCTTGCGCTCCAGATCATCGAGGTCGATGTGGTTGCGCATGTACTGCTGGCTGGCGTCGACCAGGGGCTGGTGGTCCCAGCTCTTCAGGTGGCCGAGGCTCAGGGCGTCAGCGACGAATCGCCGGCGGCGCTGGCTGGCCAGGACCTGTTGGTGAATCGCCGGGATATCCCACTTGGCGCGAGCTTCGGTGAGAAAGGCGGCGAAAACCGCTTGATGCGATGGCGAGTGACTGAGCTCTTCCTGTTCGCGCGGGTCGTTGCGCACATCGAACAACAGGCAGGGGTCGTCTTCACTGTAAATAAATTTGTAGGGCCCCCGGCGGATCATCATCAACGGGCTGATGGTGCCTTCGGCCATGTATTCGCCAAACACTTCATCGTGGCCGCCCTGCCCCTGCAGGTGGGGCACCAGCGAGCGGCCGTCCAGTGGCAGGCCGGGCTGCAGCTCCCCGCCGGCCAGGGCGACGAAGGTCGGGAGCAGGTCAGCGGTGGAAACGGCGGCACTGACCCGCCCGGCCGCGAATTGCCCTGGCGCGTAGACCAGCAGTGGCACCCGGGCGGCCATTTCGAACCAGTGCATTTTGTACCAGAGGCCGCGCTCGCCGAGCATGTCGCCGTGGTCGCCGGAAAATACAATGATGGTGTCGTCGATCAGCCCCGTGTCTTCGAGGGTCTGCAGGAGTTTGCCGACGTTGGCATCGATGTAGCTGCACGCGCCGAAGTAGGCGCGGCGTGCATCACGGATCTTGTCCACAGGCAGTGGCTTGTCCCACAGGTCGTAGACCTTGAGCAGGCGCTGGGAGTGTGGGTCGAGTTCGGCCTGCGCCGGGGTCTGCGGCAGCGGGATGTCCTGCTCGTCATACAGATCCCAGAATGCCTTGGGAATGGTGTACGGGTCGTGTGGGTGGGTCATCGAGACGGTCAGGCAAAACGGTTGGTCACCGTCTTCGCGGATGTGATCGAACAGGTACTGCTGGGCCTTGAAGACCACCTCTTCATCGAAGTCCAGTTGGTTGGTGCGCACGCAAGGTCCGGCTTGCAGGACTGAGGACATGTTGTGATACCAGCTTGGACGTACGTCCGGTTCATCCCAGTTCACCGCCCAACCGTAGTCGGCCGGGTAGATGTCGCTGGTCAGGCGTTCCTCATAGCCGTGCAATTGGTCCGGGCCACAGAAGTGCATCTTGCCGGACAGCGCGGTGCGATAACCGAGGCGGCGCAGGTAGTGGGCGTAGGTCGGCACATCGGCGGGGAAGTCCGCGGCGTTGTCGTAGGCACCGATCCTGCTGGGTAACTGGCCACTGACCAGGGTGAAACGTGAGGGGGCGCATAACGGGCTGTTGCAGTACGCCGCGTCGAACACCACGCCCTGGGCCGCCAGTCGGCTCAGGTTGGGCAGCTTGATCGGTGAAGCGCCATAGAACGGCAACAGAGGCGCGGCCATTTGATCGGCCATGATGAAAAGAATGTTCTTGCGCTTCATGTGATAGCGGCATTCCATAGTGGGCAGTTATGCGAAAGTGCTGTGATCGAGAATGTAGCCCGTGCTCTTCGCGGTAAAGCCCATGTCCGGCAATGACTAGGATAAGCCCACCTTATGTATGACGCCCTTGGTGAACTCTCCCTGGACCTGTTGCGCACCTTTGAAGCGGCGGCGCGCCATGGCAGTTTTACCGCCGCCGCCGTGGAACTGGGCACCACCCAACCTGCTGTCAGCCAACAGCTCAAGCGGTTGGAGGAGCAACTGGCAACCCGCTTGTTCGACCGCATCTACCGGGGCATCGAGCTGACGGAAGCCGGATCGATCCTGTTCGAACAGGTGCAGAGCGGCCTGCAGAGCATCGAGGCCGGGTTGAGTGCGATCAGTGCCCAGGACCAGCATGAGGTGTTGCAGGTGGCCACCGATTTCGCCTTCGCAGCCTACTGGCTGATGCCGCGTCTGCATCGCTTTCACGAGGCCAACCCGCAGGTGGATGTCAGCCTGGTGACCAGCGAACGTAATCACAACATGTTGCGCAGCGACATCGACGTGGCCGTGCTGTTCGGCGAAGGGCGCTTCAAGCAGGGTGAAAGTCACTGGTTGTTCAGTGAGGAGGTGTTCCCGGTGTGCAGCCCGCTGCTGCTCAAGGAGCGACTCGCCCCCTTGCCCGCCCACACGTTGCTGGAGTTGCCGCTGTTGCATCTGCGGGGCGAGAACAGCAGCCACTGGTTCGACTGGAGCGGTGTGTTCCGTCGCCTGGGGATCGCCACCCCACCGACGCCGGGGCAACTGCGGTTTGATAATTACACCCTGTTGATTCAGGCAGCGATTGGCGGCCAGGGCGTGGCCATCGGTTGGCGGCACCTGGTCGATGACTTGCTGGCGCAGGGGCTATTGGTGCGGCCGATTGCCGAGACGGCGATCTCCGGCTTCGGTTATTACGTGGTACTGCCCCAGCGCAAACGCCGCAGTGCGCTGATCCAGCAGTTCGTCGACTGGCTGATGAGCGAACAGGCCAGCAGTGCCGAATCGTTGGCGGGATTAGCCCTGCCGTCCATTGCGGTGTAGCGTTGCTACTGGGACCTGAATGATGCAAGACGAGAGCACTATGCAACGGATCAAGGGCTACCACGCCCATGTTTACTTCGACGCGAGCACCCTTGCCCAGGCGCGGGCGCTGTGTGAAGAGGCTGCCCGGCTGTTTCCCCTGCAAATGGGGCGAGTCCACGAACGCCCGGTGGGGCCGCATCCGGACTGGAGCTGCCAACTGGCCTTTGGCCCGGAACTGATCGCCGTGGTGCTGCCGTGGCTGGCGCTGCATCGCAACGGCCTGGTGGTGTTCCTGCATCCCGAGACCGGGGATGAGTTGGCCGATCACACCGACCACGCGATCTGGATGGGGGCGATCCGGCCGCTGGACCTGTCGATTTTTTGAGGGGGCGGCAACAAAAAAAGGGCCCGGAACATGGTTCCGGGCCCTTGGCTGTCGCGGGGTCAAGACTTAGCCAACGCGAGCGTTGCGCACACCTTCAGACAGTGCGGCACACAGGCTCAGCACGCCATCAATGGCCTGGTCCGGTGTGGTGGCATTGGCGATATGGTCGATCAATGCCGAACCCACCACCACCCCATCTGCCAGGCGGGCAATCGCTGCCGCTTGCTCTGGCGTACGGATGCCGAAGCCGATGCTGATGGGCAGATCGGTGTGGCGACGCAAACGGGTCACCGCCTCTTCGACGTGCTCCAGGGTGGCAGCACCCGCACCGGTAACACCGGCCACCGAGACGTAGTAGACGAAACCGGAGCTGCCATTGAGCACGGTCGGCAGGCGCACGTCGTCGGTGGTCGGGGTGGTCAGGCGGATAAAGTCCAGGCCGGCGGCTTGGGCCGGATCGCACAGCTCGCCGTTATGTTCAGGTGGCAGGTCGACCACGATCAGGCCATCCACCCCCGCTTCCTTGGCGTCCGCGATGAAGCGTGGAACACCGTAATAGTGGATAGGATTGAAGTACCCCATCAGCACCAGTGGCGTGTCGCTGTTGCCCGCCCGGAACTCACGAACCATTTGCAGGGTTTTTGCCAGGTTCTGTTTGGCGCCCAGGGCGCGGATGTTGGCAAGCTGGATCGCCGGGCCATCGGCCATCGGGTCGGTGAAAGGCATGCCCAGCTCAATCACATCGGCGCCGGCGGCAGGTAGCCCCTTGAGGATCGCCAGGGAGGTGTCGTAGCTCGGGTCACCCGCAGTGACAAAGGTCACCAGGGCCGCACGGTTCTGCTCTTTGAGTTCGGCGAAGCGGGTTTGCAGGCGGCTCATCAGTGTTTCTCCTGCTGAGAGTGTTCCATGTGGAACATTACGGTTTGCATGTCCTTATCACCACGACCGGACAGGTTGACCACCATCAGGTGATCCTTCGGCAAGGTCGGTGCGCGCTTGAACACTTCGGCCAGGGCGTGGGCGCTTTCCAGTGCCGGAATGATCCCTTCCAGGCGGCAGCACTTGTGGAACGCGTCGAGGGCTTCATCGTCGGTCACCGAGGTGTACTGGGCGCGTCCGATGTCATGCAACCAGGCGTGTTCAGGGCCAATGCCTGGATAGTCGAGGCCGGCAGAAATCGAATGGGCATCAATGATCTGGCCGTCGTCGTCCTGCAGCAGGAAGGTGCGATTGCCGTGCAACACACCCGGTACCCCGCCGTTCAGGCTGGCGGCGTGCTTGCCGGTTTCGATGCCATGACCGGCCGCTTCAACCCCGATGATCTCGACGCTGGTATCGTCGAGGAACGGATGGAACAGGCCCATGGCGTTGGAGCCACCGCCGATGCATGCCACCAGGCTGTCAGGCAGACGACCTTCCTGGGCCTGCAGACTGGTCACGGGTTTCCTTGCCGATCACGGCCTGGAAGTCGCGGACCATCGCCGGATAAGGGTGCGGGCCGGCCACGGTGCCGATCAGGTAGAAGGTGTTGTCGACGTTGGTCACCCAGTCACGCAGGGCTTCGTTCATCGCGTCTTTCAGGGTGCCGGTGCCGGCCACTACCGGGATCACTTCGGCGCCCAGCAGCTTCATGCGAAACACGTTGGCCTGTTGGCGCTCGATGTCGGTGGTGCCCATGTAGATCACGCACTCCAGACCAAAACGCGCGGCTACGGTGGCCGTGGCCACGCCGTGCATGCCGGCGCCGGTTTCGGCGATGATGCGTTTTTTGCCCATGCGCCGAGCCAGCAGGATCTGGCCGATGCAGTTGTTGATCTTGTGCGCGCCAGTGTGGTTCAGCTCTTCACGCTTGAGGTAGATCTTGGCGCCGCCACAGAACTCGGTCAGGCGTTCGGCGAAGTACAGCGGGCTTGGGCGTCCGACGTAATCGCGCTGGAAGTAGGCCAATTCTTCTTTGAAAGCCGGGTCTTCCTTGGCCGCTTCGTATTCGCGGGCCAGGTCGAGGATCAACGGCATCAGGGTTTCGGCGACGTAGCGGCCGCCGAACGCGCCAAACAGGCCGTTGGCGTCAGGGCCGTTGCGCAGATGAGTCTGGGTCATGGGGCGCTCCAGTTGAGTGCGTGAAGTGACAATGGCGTTCACTCTACCCCTGACGTCGACGGCTGAAAACCGATAAGATCGCCACAACCTGTCAGGAAAACTCACAGATACCATGAGCCGCGACCTGCCCCCCCTCAACGCCCTGCGCGCTTTCGAAGCCGCTGCCCGCCTGCACAGTGTCAGTCAGGCGGCTGAGCAATTGCACGTCACCCACGGTGCAGTCAGCCGTCAGTTGAAAGTGCTCGAGGAGCACTTGGGGGTGAGTCTGTTCGTCAAGGATGGACGCGGCCTGAAACTCACAGATGCCGGGGTACGGCTGCGCGATGCCAGCACTGAGGCATTCGAGCGCCTGCGCACGGTCTGCGGTGAGCTCACTCAGGGGCAAGCCGAGGCGCCTTTTGTCCTGGGCTGCTCCGGTAGTCTGCTGGCGCGCTGGTTTATTCCGCGCTTGGGGCGGCTGAATGCCGATCTGCCGGATTTGCGTTTGCACCTTTCGGCCGGTGAAGGGGATCTGGACCCGCGACGTCCGGGCCTGGATGCCTTGCTGGTGTTCGCCGAGCCGCCATGGCCTGCGGATATGCAGGTGTATGAACTGACCAGCGAGCGAATCGGCCCGGTACTCAGCCCCCGCTTTGCCGGGTATGAGTTGCTGCGTGAGGCGCCGGCCAGTGCCTTGCTCGAATTACCCCTGTTGCACACCACCTCGCGACCGCAAGCCTGGCCCAGTTGGGCGCAGCACAATCAGCTCGACCCAGGGGCCTTGAAGTTCGGCCAGGGTTTCGAGCATTTGTATTATTTGCTGGAGGCAGCCGTGGCTGGGCTGGGTGTGGCGATTGCCCCGCAGCCATTGGTGGCCGAGGACTTGAAGGCGGGTCGCCTGGTTGCGCCTTGGGGTTTTTCACAAACTCCGGCGCAACTGGCGTTGTGGTTGCCCAAGCGCGCCGCGGACGGGCGCGCTCGGCAGCTGGCGCAGTGGCTTAAAAACGAGCTGCGCCAGGCTGATTAATCACCGCGTTTGCACAGCAGGTAAGCCGCCAGCAAGCCCAGGGCCCCGACGGCAACACCGGCGGTGGTCCAGGGGTGTTCCTGAGCGTAATCGCGGGTCGCGATCCCGGTCTCACGGGTTTTCACTTTGACTTCCGCATAGGCATCGCTGAGCAGGCTGCGCGAGTGTTTCAGCGCGCTCTCGGCATTGCTTTTCAGCGACTTCAGGGTTTTCAGCGACTCGTCCGAGGCATCACTTTTCAGGCTTTCCAACGACTTGAGCAGACTCTCGATTTCGGCTTCCATGCTTTGCAATGAGGCTTTACGTAAAGAGGTGTTGGCCATGGTGGCTCTCCTGGATTGATTGAGTAGCGTGTGTTGGTTCCGACTCCGGTGATTGGCGAAAGTGCAGAAAATATGAACCTTAGCAGCAGAAAAGCCCACAGAAGAAATACGAAAAATCACTGCTAGGCTGTATGAACACTCCAGGAGATCGCCATGACTGACCACCACACGTACAAGAAAGTCGAACTGGTTGGCTCCTCGCCCACCAGTATCGAGGACGCCATCAATAATGCCTTGGCTGAGGCCAGCAAAAGCATCAAACATCTGGAATGGTTTGAGGTCACGGAAACCCGAGGCCACATCAAGGACGGCAAGGCCGCGCACTTTCAGGTGACGCTCAAGGTCGGGTTCCGGATTGCAAATAGCTGAAGATGGGCTAGATTTCTGAACTTGTGAGCTGGCCGATTGCCACAGGGACTGGCAAAGCGCTACTTATCTTCGAGCGCTGATGCCTTGGGCTGAACGCTAATCCTTTTGATCCGACCAGGGAATGTGACCGATGAAGAAGTTGATTCTGGCTATTGGTTTGCTGAGCATCGCAGGAACAACCCTTGCGGCCGGCAAGCCTTGTGAAGAACTGAAAGCGGAAATTGCAGCGAAACTCGATGCCAAGGGCGTATCAGGTTATTCGTTGGAAATCGTCGACAAGGGCACTGCGGCTGGCGGGAAAGTCGTAGGCACCTGTGAAGGTGGTTCCAAGGAAATCGTCTACAAGAAGTAGCTTGAATTCGCTGCAAATGAAAAAGCCGACGCTCTGGCGTCGGCTTTTTTATGGGCGCGGGGTGCGCGATCAGCCTTTCATCACCTGCGCCAGCAGCTCATAGGAGTGCAGGCGATCGGCGTGCTCGTACAGATCGCAGGTGAAGATCAGTTCATCGGCCTGGGTCTGTTCGATCAGGACCTCCAGTTTGCCGCGAATTTTTGCCGGACTGCCCACCATGGCCAACCCGAGGAAATCCCCGACGGCTTGTTTCTCATGGGGCAACCACAGGCCGTCCATGCTCTTGACGGGCGGGCGCTGAACCAGGCTTTGCCCACGCATCAGCGCGAGGATGCGCTGGTAGACCGACGTCGCCAGGTAATCGGCCTGCTCATCGGTGTCGGCAGCGACCAGGGGCACGCCGAGCATCACATAAGGCTTGTCGAGGACCGCGGATGGCTTGAAGTGATTGCGATAGACGCGAATCGCCTCGTGCATGTAGCGCGGTGCGAAATGCGAGGCAAAGGCGTAGGGCAAGCCGCGTTCGCCCGCCAGTTGTGCGCTGAACAGGCTGGAGCCCAGGAGCCATACCGGGACGTTGGTGCCGGTGCCGGGCATGGCGATGATGCGTTGGTCCGGTGTGCGGGGGCCGAGGTAGCGCACCAGTTCGGCGACGTCTTCGGGAAAATCATCGGCGCTGCCGGACCGCTCACGGCGCAGGGCGCGAGCGGTCAGTTGATCGGAACCCGGGGCACGGCCCAGGCCAAGGTCGATCCGACCCGGATAAAGGCTTTCCAGGGTGCCGAACTGTTCGGCGATCACCAGAGGCGCGTGGTTGGGCAGCATCACCCCGCCGGAGCCGACACGAATGCTCGACGTTCCGCCCGCCAGGTAACCCAGCAATACTGAGGTGGCGGAGCTGGCGATGCCGTCCATGTTGTGGTGTTCGGCGACCCAGAAACGGTTGTAACCCCATTTTTCAACGTGCTGGGCCAGGTCCAGCGAGTTGCGCAACGATTGGGCGGGGCTGCCGTTCTCTCGCACGGGCACCAGGTCCAGGGTCGAGAACTTGATATCGGACAGTTGTTTCATGAGCCTGCGTCTCCAAGGGGTGTGCAGGCTTTTCTCACTAACGAAAACCTGCCGAATGTATGAGCCTGTTCTATGCAATGTGGGCATATACCCGAGTTTCAATAGCTGGCCTGAAAATGCCTACCAGATAAGCGGTCTTATCCGACGGGGTGAACTTTGTCCGGGCATCTATCCTCAGAACCCTTAGCAACCGAAAACCATCAAGGCGCGACTCTTCGCGCCGGATCTTCAGGAGGCACACATGAGCATCAAGAAGAAAGCATCGGCACATTGGGAAGGTGATCTGAAAACCGGCATCGGCTCGATTTCCACGGAAACCGGGGTACTCAGGGACGCCCCCTACGGCTTCAAGGCGCGTTTCGAAGGTGGTAAGGGGACCAACCCTGAAGAGTTGATCGGTGCGGCGCATGCGGGCTGTTTCTCCATGGCCTTTTCGATGATTCTCGGCGACGCCGGCCTCAAGGCCGACAGCATCGATACGCAGGCAGAAGTGACCCTGGATCAGGTCGACGGTGGTTTCGCGATTACCGCCGTGCACCTGATTCTCAAGGCAAAAATCCCCGGTGCGAGCCAGCAGCAATTTGACGAGTTGAGCAAAAAGGCCAAGGAAGGTTGCCCGGTGTCCAAGGTGCTGAACGCGACAATCACCCTGGACGGCACCCTCGTCGGTTGAGTCCCCTCCCCCAGCTAGGCGTTGGCTTGCCAGCGAAAGCGACCCGTCTGACATCGCGGGTTGGCAGAATCGCCAACAAGCCAACGCCTACAAATCAGAACTCCCCGCGCGAAGTTGTGGTCGAATAAACCACAGCAGCCCAAGCGCACACCCGTGCGCGCTGCTTCAAGGGAGCTTCAACCATGAAACGTATTGCCTTGGCGGTTATCTGCGGTGCGCTGGCTACATCGGCCGTGGCGGCGCCTAAACCGTGCGAAGAACTCAAGGCCGAGATCGAAGCCAAGATCCAGGCCAATAACGTGTCGTCCTATACGTTGGAAATTGTCAGCAACGACGACGTGCATGACCAGAACATGGTGGTCGGCACCTGCGACGGCGGCAGCAAAAGAATCATCTATCAGAAGAACGACCGCTAAGACGCCTCAGGGCACGCAATTGACCTGACGTTCTTCAGCGACGAGCTGACGCTGGGCGTTGTACAGCCGGGCGCTGGGGGTAAAGGCCAGCGAGCGGGCCTCGAGCCGGTAACGCTGGCCCGCTTCGAAATGCTCGTAAGGGATGGTCATGTAGCACAACCGCTCTTGCGGATCGGTGTTCATGCCCATGCCGCCGCCGAATACTTCAAAGTCAAAACGCACCGTCAGTTCGTGGCTCCCCGGCGTGACCTGGAAAAAACGTCCGTCACGCTGCGGTTGGTTGTCCAGGCGCTCGGCCATCAGGACTTTGCCGCCGGGGGTTGGCATGGCGAAGTCAACCCAGGCCATGTTTGGATTTACATCCGGCAGGGGGCTGGCGGCGCACGCAGACAATGCGCCGAGGGCAAAGAACAGCAAATACCTGTGCATGATTCAGTTCCGGATGGTCAGGCATTCAGCATAGCGCCGATCAGGTGCGCTGACAGCCCGCTGGTTGCGCCTGGCCAACTACTTTGCGCTGTTCGTCGTAGAGCTTGGCCCAAGGCCGCAAGCCCGTGTTGCCAGCCTGCAACTGATAGCGCTGGCCGGCGTTGAAGTCGTTGAATTTCACGCTCAACTGGCAGTCGCGCCACAGTGGCTCAGCGTCTGGGCCGATGTTGGTTGGATCGACGGCGAACTGATAACGCACCGTCAGTTCATGGCGGCCGGGTGAAACCTGGAAGTAACGTTTGTCCACAGCGGCTTTGTCGTCCACCTCCAGCGCTTGCAGCGCGGTGTCTTCAGGGTGAGGGGCGAGGTCGATCCAGGCTTGCGTTGGGTCGGGTTGGGGCAATCCAGCACAGCCGGCCAACATCAGCAGGCCTCCAGTCAGCAGTAACGCGCGCATAGCGAAGCTCCAGTCAGGCGAGATAGTCTTGCGGGCAGACTCCCCAAGGATGATTCGATGTGATCAGGCTGCGTCCAAGCCATCGGTTACTTGATCGCGTTTTGCGCGTTTTGTTTCCGGCTGTGATGTTTTTGTTGCTCAACGGTTGTGCCAGTGTCGATTACTACAGCCAGTTGGCCAGCGGTCAGTGGCAGTTGCTGCGGGCACGCGAGCCGGTCAGCAAGGTGCTGGCCGACCCGGCCAGCGACCGGACATTGCGCGCGCACCTGGAGCAATCGCAAAAGGCCCGCGACTTCGCCAGCCAGCACCTGCACCTGCCGGACAACCAGAGCTATCGCCTCTACGCCGACATAGGTCGCCCTTACGTGGTGTGGAATGTGTTCGTGACTGCGGAATTTTCCCTCAGCCCGCAGAACCATTGCTTTCCGATTGCCGGGTGCGTGGCCTACCGCGGGTACTACCGCCAGGGGGCGGCGCGGGGCGAGGCAGCGCTGCAGCGGCTGCAGGGCATGGATGTCTCGATCAGTGGCGTGGAGGCCTATTCGACCCTCGGTTGGTTCAATGACCCGATTCTCAATTCGATGCTGGGCTGGGGCGACGAGCGCCTGGCCAGCCTGATTTTTCATGAGCTGGCGCATCAGCGTTTTTATCTGAAGGACGACACTGAGTTCAATGAGTCGTTTGCCACCTTCGTCGAGCAGCAAGGCACTCGGCAATGGCGCTTAGCCCGCGGCTTGCCCCCGGCCAGCGACGCCCGGGCGCGACAGCGTGAGCAATTCACCCAGTTGCTGCTGGACTGTCGCGCGCGCCTGGAGATGCTGTACGGCCTGCCCTTGCCGAGCGAGCAGATGCGCCAGCGCAAAGACGCCGAGTTTGAGCGCTTGCGCAGCGACTACCGGACCCTGCGTGACAGTCAATGGGCTGGCGACAAGCGCTACGACGCCTGGATCTACGCCCCCATGAACAACGCGCGTCTGCTGCCCTTCGGTCTGTACGAGCAATGGGTGCCGGCGTTTGCCGAGCTGTTCAAGCAGTCGGCAGGGGATTGGCAGAGGTTTTACGCCGCCGTCGAACGGTTGGGAGCGTTACCGGCTCAGCAACGCAAGGCGGCGCTGAGGTCGTTGTCTGGTTGAGGGACTCCATCGCGGGCAAGCTTATTTGTTGCGCAAAAACGCCTGGTGCAATTCAGCCAGCGTCTCGAAGTAGTACGCGGGGTGCTCGGCGCTCAGTTCTTCAAGGCTGCCAAAGCCATAGCCCACCGCTGCAGCATCCAGGCCGTTGCGCTTGGCGCCGATCAGGTCGTGTTTACGGTCGCCGATCATCAGGGTGGTGCTTGGGTCCAGCCCCTCTTCGGCCACCAGGTGGGCAATCAGGTCGACCTTGTCGGTGCGGGTGCCATCCAGTTCGCTGCCGTAGATCACCTTGAAGTGCCGGGCGAAGTCGAAGTGGCGCGCGATCTCCCGGGCAAAGATCCAGGGTTTCGACGTTGCGATATACAGCTCTCGCCCCTGCCCGCTCAAGGTTTCCAGCAGCGGCGTGACGCCGTCGAACACCCGGTTTTCATAGAGTCCGGTGACCTTGAAGCGTTCACGGTAGAAGTTCACCGCGTCCCAGGCCTTGGCCTCGTCGAAGTCGTAGAACTGCATGAAGGCTTGCAGCAAGGGCGGGCCGATGAAGTGTTCCAGTTTGCCGAGGTCCGGTTCATCGATCCCCAGCTTGCCCAAGGCATACTGGATAGAGCGAGTGATTCCTTCGCGCGGGTCCGTCAGGGTGCCATCAAGGTCGAATAGAACGCTTTGGTAATGCATGAAAATTCCTGAATGAGAGTCAGAGCTGGTCGTAGCCTTCGGCCAGATGCAGGTCTTTAAGCTTGACGTAGTTGGCCGCGCTGTAGGTAAAGAATGCACGCTCCTTGTCGGTCAACGGTCGGACCTGCTTGACCGGGCTGCCCACATACAGGAAGCCGCTGGCCAGGCGTTTGCCTGGCGGTACCAGGCTCCCCGCGCCGATGATCACCTCGTCTTCGACCACGGCACCGTCCATCACAATGCTACCCATGCCGATCAGGATCCGGTTGCCGACGGTGCAGCCGTGCAGCATGACCTTGTGGGCAATGGTCACGTCATCGCCGATCAGCAGCGGGAAACCGTCCGGGTTAAATGGCCCGGCGTGGGTGATGTGCAGCACGCAGCCATCCTGCACGCTGGTGCGCTGGCCGATACGGATGCGGTGCATGTCGCCGCGGATCACGGTCAGCGGCCAGACGGAGCTGTCAGCGCCTATTTCGACGTCGCCGATGACCACTGCCGAACCGTCGACAAATGCACCATGGTCGAGCACGGGAGTGTGGTTCTGATACTTGCGAAGGGACACGATAGGCTCTCTCTCTGTTGCTGATAGCTGCGGTTGGCGTCGATTGTAATTAAGATGGGCTCATGTTTCTTCCAGCCAAGGTGCCAACCGTGAGCGTGAACAACCCTCTTTTGCAGTCCTACGACCTGCCGCCGTTCTCGGCGATCCGCGCCGAGCATGTGCAACCGGCCATCGAACAGATCCTCGCGGACAACCGCGCCGCCATCGCCGACCTCCTCAAGACCCAGGGCACGGAACCAACCTGGGCCGGCCTGGTGCTGGCGATGGATGAGCTCAACGACCGCCTGGGCGCCGCCTGGAGCCCGGTCAGCCACCTTAACGCGGTGTGCAACAGCGCCGAGTTGCGCGAGGCCTACGAGTCCTGCCTGCCTGCGCTGAGCGCCTACTCCACCGAGCTGGGGCAGAACCGTGAGCTGTTCCAGGCCTTCGAAGCCCTGGCCAACAGCCCGCAAGCGGCCGACTTCGATGTGGCGCAAAAAACCATCCTCGAACATTCCCTGCGGGACTTCCGCCTGTCGGGTATCGACCTGCCGGAAGCCGAGCAAAAGCGCTATGCCGAAGTGCAGAGCAAGCTGTCCGAGCTGGGCAGCCGCTTTTCCAACCAGTTGCTCGACGCCACCCAAGCCTGGACCAAACACATCACCGACGAAGCGGCCCTCGCCGGCCTGACGGATTCGGCCAAGGCGCAAATGGCCGCTGCGGCTCAAGCCAAGGAGCTGGATGGCTGGTTGATCAGCCTGGAGTTTCCGAGCTACTTCGCAGTGATGACCTACGCCCAAGACCGTGCACTGCGCGAAGAGGTCTACGCGGCCTACTGCACCCGCGCGTCGGACCAGGGGCCGAATGCCGGTCAGAACGATAACGGGCCGGTGATGGAAGAGATCCTCGACCTGCGTCAGGAACTGGCCAGGCTGCTGGGCTACAGCAGTTTCTCGGAGCTGAGCCTGGCGACCAAAATGGCTGAGTCCAGCGATCAGGTCCTGAGTTTCCTGCGGGACCTGGCCAAGCGCAGCAAGCCATTCGCCGCCCAGGACCTGGAGCAGTTGAAGGCCTACGCGGCCGAACAGGGCTGTGCCGACCTGCAAAGCTGGGACAGTGGTTTCTACGGTGAAAAACTCCGTGAGCAGCGTTACAGCGTCGCTCAAGAGGCGCTGCGCGCATACTTCCCGATCGATAAAGTGCTGAGCGGCCTGTTCGCCATCGTCCAGCGCCTGTACGGCATCGAGATCGCCGAGCAGACGGGGTTCGACACCTGGCATCCGGACGTTCGCCTGTTTGAAATCAAGGAAAACGGCGAGCACGTCGGCCGCTTCTTCTTCGACCTGTATGCGCGCGCCAACAAGCGCGGCGGTGCCTGGATGGACGGCGCCCGTGACCGTCGTCGCACTGCCGAGGGCGTTCTGCAAAGCCCGGTGGCCAACCTGGTGTGCAACTTCACGCCGGCCGACAGCGGCAAGCCTGCGCTGTTGACCCATGACGAAGTCACCACCTTGTTCCACGAGTTTGGCCACGGTCTGCATCACCTGCTGACCCGGGTCGAGCATGCGGGTGTATCGGGTATCAATGGCGTGGCCTGGGATGCGGTCGAGTTGCCGAGCCAGTTCATGGAAAACTGGTGCTGGGAGCCGGAAGGCCTGGCGTTGATTTCCGGTCACTATGAAACCGGCGAGCCACTGCCCCAGGACCTGCTGCAGAAAATGCTCGCGGCGAAGAACTTCCAGTCGGGCCTGATGATGGTGCGCCAGTTGGAATTTTCCCTGTTCGACTTCGAACTGCACGCCACCCACGGCGATGGCCGCAGTGTGCTGCAGGTGCTCGAAGGCGTGCGTGACGAGGTATCGGTCATGCGTCCGCCGGCCTACAACCGCTTCCCCAACAGCTTTGCGCACATCTTTGCCGGTGGTTACGCCGCGGGCTACTACAGCTACAAGTGGGCGGAAGTGCTGTCGGCCGACGCATTCTCCAGGTTTGAGGAGGAAGGTGTGCTCAACGCTGCGACCGGTCGGGCCTTCCGTGAGGCGATCCTGGCCCGCGGCGGCTCTCAGGAGCCGATGGTGCTGTTCGTCGACTTTCGCGGGCGTGCACCGTCGATTGATGCACTCTTGCGCCACAGCGGCCTGGATGAGGGCGCGGCAGCATGAGTGATGGGCCTGTGAGCAAAACCAAGAAACGCTTTATCGCCGGAGCAGTGTGCCCGGCGTGCAGCGAGCCGGACAAATTGATGATGTGGAGTGAAGACGATGTACCGCACCGCGAATGCGTGGCGTGTGGGTACTCGGACACGCTCAATGAGCAAGGCCTGTCGGTTCCCAAGGAGTTGGGGACTCGGGTCAACGTCAGTGCGGTGAAGGTCGCGGACGCCAAGGTCCAGACCGTGCAGTTTTTTGTGAATCCGAAACTGAAGAAAAAACCACACGACGCCTGATCGCGTGGCCGGCTCCCCTCCCCCGGGAGCTGGCTTGCAGGCCCACTGCGCGGGCCTGCGCTCAGTGATCGAGCTCAGCCAGCCCCTGGCAGGAATGTGATGTCCGTCCGCACCTCGAGCGGGTCGAGCAACGGCAGAATGCCGTCATCCGGGAGTGCACCCCGGTAGAGGGTTGGTGACATCTGAAAAGAGGTTGCAGTACACGTCGATGGCAGCGCTCAAGCCTGAGCGGCTGCCAATCAACGGTCCGGTTGTCAAAGCGTTGTTGAACAACTCCCCCCCCCCCGACGAATGTCGGTTTCTCACACCTTCATCTTGATGAATGCCTTGGCCATGGGCTCCAGGTCGGTATCGTCTTGCGGGTGGCTGCCGCCATGACTTGTCACTCTGAATATCCTGAAATTGACCCCGTTATCGACTGAGGCAGCCGTGAAAAAGTAACCGAGGGGGTACAACTCATCTTCATTCAGGTTGAGCAATCCGATCCGAACCCTAAGTACGCCGGGATGGTTGTCGATCGGCGAAAGGAATACTGTAAGTTCGGGGTCGATAGTTGTTTGGCGATAGAAGGCAACAGCGAGATCGATAATCGCCTGGGTGTCTTTTTCATCAATGCTGCCGTCAGGAATTACATTGATGTCGGACCAAGGGTCGTAGTCAAGTTTTAAGCTGTTTTTATTCTCGTTGATGTGCAGGGTTAAGTCTGTCGTGGTGGCAGTATAATCGGCATCGATTCTTGACAGCTTTATAATGATCTTGACGTCGTCTGCAGTTTCTATTCTTTGTAGGAGTATGCCGCTGGTATGGGGTAAATACATGGATGTTCTCCGCGCGAGGGAGCACGCGATGGCTCGCGTGCTCCCGCTACTCAGGGGTTGACGATGCTGGCGTAGGCCTTGGCCAGGGCCTGCAATTTGGCTTTGTCGTCGGCATCGATGTCGCCATCGCCGTCCACATCTTTTCGGAGTCTGTTGATAGTAAAGGTGTTCCCATTATCGGCAGAGGTAGCCGTTACAAAAATAGAGTCAACCAAGGTATCTATTTCGACTTCGTTCTCGGCATCCCATTCGGTTTGCTTGCGGGAAAGTTGTATGGACACCAGAGTGTTGGGTTCCGAGGGGCCAGGCAGCATGAGTTGTAGAAAGACGCCGCGCTGATTAAAGAAAGACATGTTCAAATCCTTTTGTTTATTATCCATGGTGTTTTTTATTTACGGGGGCGATATTAAGTACGGTAATTACGATTTAGCCACCGAGTAAATGTTTCATGGTTTTGCATTTAGTAGGCCATTTAAACGTTAATCTAAAAAGAATGCCGCGCAGCACGCGGCATCGGGAGGCTGAGCGGTACTGGTTGGGTGCGTGACCTTGTTGTACTGTATGGATATACAGATAGAGGGTGTCGCAATGATCAATTCCCTGCCGCCTCGCGGGCGCGGTACTGGCGCTAATCCGCATAACCGCTTTGCGCCAAGCCACTCGGTGGTGGAAGACGACGGGTGGTATCAGGAGGTGCCGCTGACCCAGGGTACGCAAGTGCGTATCGAAACAGCCAAATCCATCATCACCCGCAATAATTCGCCGGACCTGCCTTTCGATCGTTCGATCAATCCCTACCGAGGCTGTGAGCACGGTTGCATCTACTGTTATGCGCGGCCCAGTCATGCCTACTGGGACCTCTCCCCCGGGCTCGATTTCGAAACCCGCTTGATTGCCAAGACCAATGCCGCCGATGTTCTTGAGCAACAACTGTCCAGGCGTGGCTACCAGTGCGCGCCAATCAACCTGGGCTCCAACACCGACCCTTATCAGCCGATTGAGCGAGAGCACCGAATTACCCGGCAGATTCTCCAGGTGCTACTACGCTTTCGACATCCAGTGACGATTATCACCAAGGGCTCGCTGATTCTTCGTGATCTGGATCTGTTGACCGAACTGGCTTCACAGCGGCTGGTGGCGGTGATGATCAGCCTGACCAGCCTGGACGATGAGCTCAAGCGCATCCTGGAGCCGCGTACAGCGGCGCCCAAGGCGCGGTTGCGGGCCATCAGGGTGATGCGTGAGGCAGGTATTCCGGTAGGGGTGCTGTGCTCACCCATGATTCCGATGATCAACGACAGCGAGTTGGAGAGTCTGCTGGCGGCCGCCCAGGCGGCTGGAGCCCAGAGTGCGGCCTACATGATGTTGCGCCTGCCTTTGGAGGTCGCGCCCCTGTTCGAAGAATGGCTGGCGGCGCACTACCCGCAACGCGCGGCGCATGTGCTGAGCCTGATACGCCAGAGTCGTGGCGGCGAGTTGTACGACAGTCGTTTTGGCGCGCGGATGCGCGGTGAGGGGCCGTTCGCTGACTTGCTGGCACAACGCTTTGCCAAGGCAATAAAGCGCCTGGGGCTGAATCAGCGTGAGGGGTTCAACCTCGATTGCACGGCTTTTTGTCCTCCGGGTGCTCAGATGTCGTTGTTGTAGATGACGATCATGCCTATTTTGTCGTGGTACGTACTATGCGTAACGGTACGTTATTGTCTGTTTTCGGTGTGTGCTGCTTGTTGCGCAGTGGTCGATTCCGATTGAGATACGTTTTACCCGTCGCCGGTTGCGTCAGCTTCGGTTAGCCAGGCCTTAGGCCAACTACTCAGGTATCAAGGGGGGGCGGTAGGTGGATAATGTACCGACGCCCCAAGTTGACCGTAACTCACCAAGCCTGTTCTTGGTCTTGGATTACAGCACTGGAACTCCGGGTACTTAGCGTTTTAGTGTAGTTAATTGGTAAACCAGCCTTGAATCCAGCCGCTAAAATTATTAAAAGTCGACTTGATGTCGGCGAAGGAGTTTTTAATCCATGTGACAGTATCGGTCAGAACTTTTGTAGTGAAGATATCGAGCTTTTCCGATATTGTTCGGAATAGGTTGAAAATTACATCAGTCGTGGACACGATTGCTTTTTGTGCTTTCGGGTGGCCTTCACCGATTTCAATCGCCTTGTCGAAAATTTGGTCAATATTTTTCTCGGACTGCTCTTTTTCGTAGACGCGTCTTTCATTCATTTGCTGTTTGAATATTGCAGTGGCATCGGCATCGCCCGCGGCGTTGCTCAAGTTTTGGCATCATTGGTAATGCTCAGCTCTACGCTCTGATTCTGGGTGATGGCCAGCATTTTTGTTGTCGACTTCAGTTCCTCCAGTGCGATTGCTTCCTCTGGGGAGATGTCATCCAGTGCAGTAGGGCTTGGCGTGGAGAAACTACGAGCGGCTTGTGGTTTGCCACTAGCCAACAAGGATTTGTGATGGGCACGAAGTTCATTCATGGTTTCTATAAAAGTGCTTATTGGGTTGATTTCTTTTAATGTATCTGTAGTTTTCAAGTGCGGGTGCACTTGCTGGTTAGATTAATGAAGGCTTCAAAATAAACAGTCCTGACGCCTTTCGATTTGTTTCTTGGGGCTGACATCAAAGTTGTTCGCTACCCTATTCGGAATAACTGTTGCAGTTAATATGTCCGTAGTAATTGTTGCGTGCCGCAACCGTTAACTGTCGGAAATACTGCTCAATGGCCGTTATTCAGCGTCAACTAAATCTGATCGGTTACTGTGGCGTCGGGCTTGTTTTTTGTGGGTGGCGCCCTCGCCGTTTGCATTGCACCTGAGTGATGTAAACTCTGGGGACCCCCTACTGTGCCAACGAGGATGAATGATGAGTGACAAAGAAAAACCACCGTTGGCTGCGTCGGCTTCAGCCCTTCCCGAGGCCGAAAGCGCCGATGCAGCGCTGCAGCACATTGTTGACGGCTTTCTGCATTTTCATCATGAGGTCTTCCCGGAACAGGAAGAACTGTTCAAGAAGCTCGCTACGGCCCAACGGCCACGGGCAATGTTTATTGCGTGTGCCGATTCGCGAATCGTCCCGGAACTCATCACCCACAGCGCCCCAGGTGACCTGTTTGTCACGCGTAATGTGGGCAACGTCGTACCCCCTTATGGGCAAATGAATGGCGGCGTTTCCACGGCCATCGAGTACGCGGTGCTGGCGTTGGGTGTGCAGCACATCATCATTTGCGGACATTCCGATTGCGGCGCCATGAGGGCGGTCCTGAACCCGCAGAGCCTGGAAAAGATGCCCACGGTCAAGGCTTGGTTGCGCCACGCCGAGGTCGCGAAAACCATGGTCCAGGAAAACTGCAATTGCGCTGATGAAAACGAAAGCATGCAGGTGCTGACTGAAGAAAACGTCATCGCCCAGCTGCAGCATTTGCGCACTCACCCCTCCGTGGCTTCGCGCATGGCCAACGGTCAGCTGTTCATCCATGGCTGGGTCTACAGCATCGAAACCAGTGAAATAAAAGCCTACGACGCGGACAAGAGCTGCTTCCTGCCTTTGGATGGCAGCCTTCCGATCCCCATGGCGACGCCCAAGGCGCGCTTCTAGATCTTGCGTGGTTGGTGAGGCTGATGAACACGCGTCCAGGCTTCGCCACACCGAATCAATCCGGGGGAAGCCTCATGGGGGGCGACTGAAAGCGGTTCAGCAAGGAAGCTGCAGACTGCTGGGTGATGTTTGTGGCCGAGGTTCAGCCGGTCAAGTGTCCTTGTGGGAGCACGCAAGGCCACTCCCACAAGTGTTGGAGGGGGTCAGGCGGCTGGTTGATCCAGTTCCAGGCCCACACCCAGTTGGCGCGATAGGCACGGCCAGCGTTTCCAGGCGGCACCGGTGTCCGGGCTGTTGAGTTTTTCCCGATAGGCTTCGACGGACTCCAGGGCGAAGCTGTCTTCGTTGAGCATTTCGTCAACGGCGTGATGAACCGCCTCATCCAGTTGATTGGCGAAGTCTTCGCCGATCAGTTGGTGGGCAATCAGGTTGGCGACAGTCATGTCCAAGGGGATCAGTGGCTGGCCGAAATGTTTGATGTAGAGGTCGTTCACTTCTTCTACCAGGCGATGGGCCAGGTAGGCTTCGTCCAGCAGGCTGTCCAGGCCTACGTGGCCGGCCATGATTGCCGGTGGCTGGAGGAAGAACTGATAGGCGATCTTCAGTACCGGCTTGATCTGTGATTCGATCCCGGCTTCGCGTGCGACTTCGTTGGCTGCGTCGAGCAGGTCCGGGACCTGGTCGATGTAGGCGGCCACAAAACGGGTCATCACGCCTTTGGCGTCGACGTCCGGTAATTGAATAGCGGCATGCAGGTGAGGCAATTGGACTTCCAGCTGACGGGTCAGCTGACCGGTTTCGGACTCATGTAATTGGGCACGTTGAATCTGCTCGCGCAATGCGGCGGTGTTCATGAAAACTCCAGGAAACGAAGGCAAGGAAATAGGGGAAGACATAAGTTAGCTTGCTTATGAAAACCGTTAAGACGTATTTGTCATAATTGTTTCACCTTTGATGCATCTAAGTTATATCGATTTGCCATCACCTGGTCACATCCTTCTCCATCAGCGGCCTGCGGCGCAAGCCCCAGGTGTTTCAGCTGATTTACGCCATCGCGTTGCGAGGTCCCACTCGCTGTCTATACTCGGTTTTGTATGAAGTTAGCTGATGACGCCCGACTGCATGTGCAGCAAGGCTTGGCGGTTTAAGTTCGTAGTCTAGGCAGCCGCTCCCTTGGACGCAGGTGAAAGCCGGCGGGATAACAAGAACGATAAGGGGAACCCGCAATGATGCGACATCCACAAGTCTGGATGGGCCTCCTGTTGTGGTCGGTTTTCAGCCAGGCGCAAGCCGCCTGGACTGTGAATATGGCGCCTGGGGCTACTGAAATCAGTCACGCAGTCTTCGACCTGCACATGACCATCTTCTGGATCTGTGTAGTGATCGGGATCATCGTCTTCGGTGCGATGTTCTGGTCGATGATCATGCATCGGCGCTCCACCGGGCAGGTGGCCGCCAAATTCCATGAAAGTACGACGGTCGAGATCCTCTGGACCGTGGTGCCCTTCATCATCCTTGTTGCCATGGCCGTTCCGGCGACCGCCACCCTGATCAAGATGTACGACAGCAGTGAGCCGGATATCGATATCCAGGTCACCGGCTATCAGTGGAAGTGGCATTACAAATACCTGGGCCAGGACGTCGAGTTCTTCAGCAACCTGGCCACCCCTCAAGAGCAGATCCGCAACCAGAGCGCCAAGGGCGAACACTACCTGCTGGAGGTCGATCAGCCATTGGTGCTGCCGATCGGCGCCAAGGTGCGCTTTCTGGTGACCTCCGCCGATGTCATTCACTCCTGGTGGGTGCCGGCCTTTGCGGTCAAGCGCGATGCGATCCCCGGTTTCGTCAATGAAGCGTGGACCCGGGTCGACAAGCCCGGGATCTACCGTGGCCAATGCGCCGAACTCTGCGGCAAGGACCACGGCTTCATGCCTATTGTGGTCGACGTCAAAAGCCAGGCCGATTACGACACCTGGCTGGCCGAGCGCAAGGCCGAAGCGGCCAAGCTCAAGGAGCTGACCAGCAAGGAATGGACGCTGGAGGAGCTCAAGGAGCGTGGCGACAAGGTTTATCACACCACCTGCGTGGCCTGTCACCAGGCCGAAGGCCAGGGCCTGCCGCCGATGTTCCCGGCGCTCAAGGGTTCGAAAATCGCCACCGGCCCCATCGCGGATCACTTGGGCATTGTCTTCCACGGCAAACCGGGCACCGCCATGGCGGCGTTCGGCAAGCAGCTGTCGGAAGTCGATATCGCCGCCGTCGTGACCTACGAGCGTAATGCCTGGGGCAACAACAAAGGCGACATGGTCACGCCAAAAGACGTGCTGGCCCTCAAGCAGGAGGAAAGCAAATGACCCGGTCGATTGCGTGTCCCCGTGAGCGCTTGGGGCGTGACGCCTCGAGCCGCCCAGTCCATTCGTCTACAGGAGTCAGGACATGAGTGCAGTGATCGATGACCATGGTCATGCCGGCCATGACCACGCCCATGGCCCTGCCAAGGGCCTGATGCGCTGGGTGCTGACCACCAACCACAAGGACATCGGCACGCTGTACCTGTGGTTCAGCTTCATGATGTTCCTGCTCGGCGGCTCGTTTGCCATGGTGATCCGTGCCGAGCTGTTCCAGCCCGGGCTGCAGATCGTCGAGCCGGCGTTCTTCAACCAGATGACGACCATGCATGGCCTGGTCATGGTCTTCGGCGCGGTGATGCCGGCGTTTGTCGGCCTGGCCAACTGGATGATCCCGCTGATGATCGGCGCGCCGGACATGGCCCTGCCGCGGATGAACAACTTCAGTTTCTGGCTGCTGCCGGCAGCCTTCCTGATGCTGGTCTCGACCTTGTTCATGCCCGGTGGCGGACCAAACTTCGGTTGGACCTTCTACGCGCCGCTGTCGACCACCTACGCCCCGGAAAGCGTGACCTTTTTCATCTTCGCCATCCACCTGATGGGTATCAGTTCGATCATGGGGGCGATCAACGTGATTGCCACCATCCTCAACCTGCGCGCCCCCGGCATGACCCTGATGAAAATGCCGCTGTTCGTCTGGACCTGGCTGATCACTGCCTTCCTGCTGATCGCGGTGATGCCGGTGCTGGCCGGTTGCGTGACCATGATGCTGATGGACATCCATTTCGGCACCAGCTTCTTCAGTGCGGCCGGTGGCGGTGACCCGGTGCTGTTCCAGCATGTGTTCTGGTTCTTTGGTCACCCCGAGGTGTACATCATGATCCTGCCGGCCTTTGGTGCCGTCAGCTCGATCATTCCGACCTTTTCCCGCAAACCGCTGTTCGGCTACACCTCGATGGTCTATGCGACGGCAAGCATCGCCTTCCTGTCGTTCATCGTCTGGGCGCACCACATGTTCGTGGTGGGCATCCCGCTGGTGGGCGAGCTGTTCTTCATGTACGCCACCCTGCTGATTGCGGTACCCACCGGGGTCAAGGTGTTCAACTGGGCCAGCACCATGTGGCAGGGCTCGCTGACGTTCGAGACGCCCATGCTGTTTGCCGTGGCGTTCGTGATCCTGTTCTCGATCGGCGGTTTCTCCGGATTGATGCTGGCCATCGCGCCAGCGGACTTCCAGTACCAGGACACCTACTTCGTGGTGGCGCACTTCCACTACGTGCTGGTGCCGGGGGCGATCTTCGGGATCTTCGCGTCCGCCTACTACTGGATGCCCAAGTGGACCGGGCACATGTATGACGAGACCCTGGGCAAGCTGCATTTCTGGTTGTCCTTCATCGGCATGAACATGGCGTTTTTCCCGATGCACTTCGTCGGGCTGGCGGGCATGCCGCGCCGGATTCCGGACTACAACCTGCAGTTTGCCGATTTCAACATGGTGTCTTCGATTGGCGCCTTCATGTTTGGCGCCACGCAGATCTTCTTCCTGTTCATCGTGATCAAGACCATTCGCGGCGGCGAGCCAGCACCGGCCAAACCGTGGGATGGCGCCGAAGGCCTGGAGTGGAGCATTCCCTCGCCCGCGCCGTATCACACCTTCACCACTCCGCCGGAAGTGAAATGAACGCCCTGGCGGGTTTTTCGGGGGGGGTGGTGAATCATGGCTGATTCGATTTCCACGAAAAAACTGGTAACCCGTTTACTGCTGGTGGTGGTGGCGATGTTTGTCTTCGGGTTTGCCCTGGTGCCGATCTATGACGTGATGTGCAAGGCGCTGGGAATCAATGGCAAGACCGGCGGGCAGTATTCCGGCGAGCAGCAGGTGGACGAATCGCGCCAGGTGCGCGTGCAGTTCCTGTCCACCAACGCGATCGACATGGTCTGGGAGTTTTATCCCAAGTCCGATGACATCGTGGTCCACCCCGGTGCGGTGAACGAGATGATTTTCATCGCCCGCAACCCCAGCAGTCACCCGATGAGTGCCCAGGCGGTGCCGAGCATTTCACCTAGCGCTGCGGCGATGTATTTCCACAAGACCGAATGTTTCTGCTTTACCCAGCAAGTGCTGCAGCCCGGTCAGCAGATCGAGATGCCGGTACGTTTCATCGTTGATCGCGATATGCCCAAGGATGTGAAGCACCTGACGCTGGCTTACACGCTGTTCGATATCACCGCGCGTCATCCACCCGTGGCCGTTGCACAAAAGACCGGTGGCTAGACGTTCAAGCGTGCCCGATAAGGAGAACAATAAATGGCAACTCATGAGCATTATTACGTTCCCGCCCAAAGCAAATGGCCGATCATCGCCACCATCGGCATGTTCGTCACGGTGTTTGGCCTGGCCACCTGGTTCAACGATCTGAAGGCTGCGCGGCCTGAGTCCCACGGCCCGCTGATCTTTTTCGTCGGGGGGCTACTGCTGGCCTACATGCTGTTTGGCTGGTTTGGCGCGGTGATCAAGGAAAGTCGCGCGGGGCTGTACAGCGCCCAGCTGGATCGCTCGTTCCGCTGGGGCATGAGCTGGTTCATTTTTTCCGAGGTGATGTTCTTCATCGCGTTTTTCGGTGCGCTGTTCTACGTGCGTCACATCTCGGGGCCGGCGCTGGGCGGTGAAGGGACCAAGGGCCTCGCCCATATGCTCTGGCCGAATTTCCAGTTCGTCTGGCCGTTGCTGGAAAACCCTGACTCCAAGCTGTTCCCGCCACCCAAGGACGTCATCAGCCCGTGGGGCCTGCCCCTGCTGAACACAGTGATCCTGGTCAGCTCCAGCGTCACCGTGACCATCGCCCACCATGCCCTGAAAAAAGGCCATCGCGGGGCGCTGAAAATCTGGCTGGCGCTGACCGTGCTGCTGGGCTGCGCCTTTCTTGGCTTTCAGGCCGAGGAGTACATCCACGCCTACCACGAACTGGGCCTGACCCTGGGCTCGGGCATCTACGGCGCCACCTTCTTCATGCTCACCGGATTCCACGGCGCCCACGTGACCATCGGCACGCTGATTCTGTTCGTGATGCTGATGCGAGTGCTGCGCGGACACTTCGATGCCGAGCACCAGTTCGGCTTCGAGGCCGCGAGCTGGTACTGGCACTTTGTGGATGTGGTGTGGATCGGTCTGTTTGTTTTTGTCTACGTACTCTGAGGCACGCTACCAAGGGGCGTGAGACACCAGTTGGCCACTGAAGAAGCCCCAGGCGATCAGGCCGACGGTGAGGGCGGCGAGGCCGACACGAATGCTCAAGGCGATGACCAGGCGATGTGAGCGGCTGTCGTCCTTGACCAGAAAAAACAGGCCGCTGAACAGGCTGGCGACCGTGGCAATCAGCATCAGGACGATGGCTGCTTTGAGCATGGTGGGACTCCGGGGGAAACGCGATGCACTTGAGTATAGCTAGCTCGCCCGCTGACTTTCTGGCACGGCCATGAAGCGTTTTCGGCCGGGGCTCGTACCGACGCTGGTGGTGGCCCTGTTGCTGCCGCTACTGGTCTCGCTGGGCTTCTGGCAACTGAGTCGGGGCGCGGAAAAAAGCGCCCTGCTGCACAGCTACGCTGAGCGCCGGGTTTCCGAGCCGATGGCCAGCTCCGAGCTGCAGCACACCGAAGATCCAGCCTTCCGCCGAGTGCGTCTGCATGGCCAGTTCGATGCCGGACACAGTCTGCTGCTCGATAACCGTCAGCGCGATGGCAAGGTCGGCGTCGAGCTGCTGCAACCGTTCCAGGATCAGGCGACGGGACTCTGGCTGCTGGTCAATCGTGGCTGGCTGCCATGGCCGGATCGGCGTACACCGCCGCAATTCACCACACCGCAGGCGGTGCTGAGTCTCGATGCCTGGGTGTACGTCGCCCCCGGCGCGACCTTCCAGCTGCACGCTGACCCGAGCTCCGCGACCTGGCCACAACTGGTCACCGCAGTCGAGCCGGGCAAGCTTTGGGCGGCGCTGGGTCGTGAAGGTTTCGCCTACGAATTACGCACCGAAAGCGGGCCGGCGTCCTACCAGGCTGATTGGCCGGTGGTGGCCATGGGACCGGAAAAACACCTGGCTTATGCCGTGCAGTGGTTCGCCATGGCGATCGCCCTGCTTGGCCTTTACCTCTATCTCGGTTGGCACAACGCAAAGGAGAAACACCATGGGAGCGGCCATGAATCCACCCAGCATGTCTGAGGCGAAAACCTCATCGAGCCGGCGCAAGGGGCGCGTGCAGTTGCTGCTGATCCTGTTGGGGGTGATCGGTCCGATGGTCCTCGCCACCGGCATGTACAAATTGCAGTTCTGGGTGCCGGAGGGCCGCAGTTACCACGGCGAACTGATCGGCAACGGCCAGACCCTCGCCGACCTCGGCGTGCAGGCTAAGGAAGATCGCTGGCAGTTGCTGGTGACGGCGCCCAAGGCGTGTTCGGTGGACTGCCAGCAACTGGTGTACCTGGCGCGGCAGATCCAGATCGGCCTCGGCCGCGATGCTTCCCGCGCCAGCCATGCATTGTCGGCCGCACAACCCTTGAGCAGCGACTACGAAGCCAAGCTGGCCCGCGAATACCCGCAACTAAAGCGTTATCCCATGGACCTGACCACGTTCAGTAAAGCCACCGGGGATCAGGCTGTGCCGCAGCTGTGGATCATCGACCCCCACGGCAACCTGGTGCTGCGTTATGGCCCCACGGTCAAAGGCAAGGACCTGCTCAACGACCTGCGCCATCTGCTGAAACTGTCGAACATCGGATAAGGGCATCGTCATGGCCAAACCTGGATTTCGCCTCGCGCTGTTTGCCACCCTGCTGGCACTGATTGTCGTGTTGCTGGGTGCCTACACCCGGCTGACCCACGCTGGCCTGGGCTGCCCGGACTGGCCAGGGTGCTACGGCTTTATCAGCGTGCCGAAAAGCGAAGCCCAACTGGCGCATGCCGAACTGCATTTTCCCGACACCCCGGTGGAAGCCCACAAGGGCTGGAACGAGATGATCCACCGCTACTTCGCCGGCACCCTGGGCCTGCTGATCGTGCTGCTGGCGGCTCGCGCCTGGACCCACCGCCGGCATCCCGACCAACCCTTGAAGCTGCCGTTGTTCCTGTTGGTGGTGGTATTTGCCCAGGCCGCCTTCGGCATGTGGACGGTGACGCTCAAGCTCTGGCCACAGGTGGTGACTGGGCATCTGCTCGGCGGGTTTGCCACCTTGAGCCTGCTGTTTCTGTTGACCTTGCGCTTGTCCGGGGTGCTGCCGGCGTTGATCGTGCCGCGCCGCCTGCAGTACTGGGCAACGGCCGGTCTGTTGCTGGTGATCGGGCAGATCGCCCTGGGGGGCTGGGTCAGTTCCAACTACGCAGCGGTGGCCTGTATCGACTTCCCGACCTGCCATGGCCAGTGGCTGCCACCGGCAGATTTCGCCAACGGCTTTCACCTGACCCAACACATTGGCCCCAACTACCTGGGCGGGCAGTTGGACAGCGATGCGCGCACGGCCATCCACCTCACTCACCGGATCGGTGCCTTGCTGGTGACCCTGGTGTTGCTGGGCCTGGCCTGGCAACTGAAGGGGGTCGGCATGACCCGCCTCGCCGGCCTGGTGCTGGTGGCCCTGGCGGCGCAAATCAGCCTGGGCATCAGCAACGTGCTGTTCCATCTGCCCCTGCCGGTCGCCGTGGCCCACAACGCTGGTGGCGCGGCGTTGTTGCTGTGTCTGGTGCTGGTCAACTATCACGCCCGAACCAGTCTGGTCCGGGTCAAGCAGCCGACGCTGCGACGCTGGCGCTTCAGCCCCCGTAAACCTGCGGCCGGGCCCATAACAATAAAAGGAGAAATGCCATGGCGACTCTGATTGGCGAACGGCCCAGCCAGGCGATCTGGCGCGACTACCTGGAGCTGACCAAGCCCAAGGTGGTGGTATTGATGCTGATCACCTCGCTGGTCGGCATGTTCCTCGCCACCCGTGCGGGCGTGCCCTGGACTGTGCTGGTGTTCGGTAACCTGGGCATCGCCTTGTGTGCCGGGGGCGCGGCGGCGGTCAATCATGTGGTGGACCGACGGATCGATGCGGTCATGGCCCGCACCCATAAGCGGCCGCTGGCCGAAGGCCGGGTGTCACCCGCTGCGGCGCTGACCTTCGCCCTGGTCCTGGCGCTGAGTGGCCAGGCGTTGCTGCTGGCGTTCACCAATCCGTTGACGGCCTGGCTGACCCTCGCCTCCTTGCTGGGTTATGCGGTGATCTACACCGGCTTCCTCAAGCGTGCGACGCCGCAGAACATCGTCATTGGCGGCCTGGCCGGTGCCGCCCCACCCTTGCTCGGCTGGGTTGCCACCACCGGGCACATCAGCGCAGAGCCTCTGCTGCTGGTGCTGATCATCTTCGCCTGGACCCCGCCACACTTCTGGGCGCTGGCAATCCACCGCAAGGAGGAGTACGCCAAGGCCGATATCCCGATGTTGCCGGTGACTCATGGCGAGCACTACACCAAGGTCCACATCCTGCTCTACACCTGCGTGCTGTTGGCGGTGAGCCTGATGCCGTACGTGATCCACATGAGCGGCCTGCTGTACCTGGCCTGTGCACTGGGGCTGGGTGCGAGGTTTCTGCAATGGGCCGTGGTGCTGTACCGTGGCACTCGGCCGCACGCGGCGATCAACACCTTCAAGTACTCTATTTACTACTTGTTCCTGCTGTTTATCGCCCTGCTCGTAGACCATTACCTAATGTTGAACCTATGACTCGAACCCAGAAAACCGTCTTCATCCTTGTTGCCCTGATCGCGCTGGTCCTGGGGCTGACCATCAACAAGGTACTGTCCGGCAAAGGCCAGGGCGACCCGACTGCGCTGATCGACGCCGGTATCATCCTGCTGCCGCAAAGCCGCACCTTGCCTGCCCTGCAGATGACCAACCAGGATGGCCAGCCGGTGATGGTCAACGAGTTGAAAGGCAAATGGAGCCTGCTGTTCTTCGGCTACACCTTCTGCCCGGACATCTGCCCGACCACCCTGGCCCAGTTGCGGCAGATCAAGAGCGAGCTGCCGGCGGATGCGGTCGACAAGTTGCAGATCATCCTGGTCAGCGTCGACCCCCATCGCGATACCCCCCAGCAGCTCAAGCAGTACCTGGGCTACTTCGATCCGCAATTCATCGGCCTGACCCCGACTTCGGTCGAGGAGCTGCAAAAAGTCGCCAACGCGGTGAGTATTCCGTTCATCCCGGCGGATACCAGCAAGCCCAACTACACCGTCGACCACAGCGGCAACCTCGCCGTCATCGGCCCGGACGGCACCCAGCGTGGCTTCATTCGCGCGCCGCTGAACAACGCGAAGCTGGTGGCGCAATTGCCGGTGATGCTCAAGCGGCAGTGACACCCGCCCCCGCAAGGGCGAGTGTTTCGGGCAAAAAAAGGGGCGCAATCAATGCGCCCCTTTTGTTTACCGTGTGACCTCAGATCAGAACGCTGGCAGTACCGCGCCTTTGTACTTCTCCAGGATGAAGGCTTTCACTTCTGGAGTGTGCAGGGCCGCTACCAGCTTCTTCATGGCATCGCTGTTCTTGTCGTCTTCACGCGCCACCAAGATGTTCACGTAAGGCGAGTCCTTGCCTTCGATGGTCAGCGCGTCCTTGGACGGGTCCAGCTTGGCTTCCAGGGCGTAGTTGGTGTTGATCAGCGCCAGGTCGACCTGGGTCAGGACGCGCGGGATGGTCGCCGCTTCCAGTTCGCGGAATTTCAGGCCCTTGTTGTTCTCGGCGATGTCCTTGACGGTCGACAGGATGTTGGTCGAGTCCTTCAGCTTGATCACGCCAGCCTTGTCCAGCAGCAAAAGGGCGCGGCCGCCGTTGGTGGCGTCGTTCGGGATGACCACGGTGGCGCCGCCAGGCAGATCGGCCAGGGTCTTGAACTTGCTGGAGTAAGCGCCCAGCGGCTCGATGTGCACGCCCGCCACGCTCAACAGGTGAGTACCCTTGGCCTTGTTGAATTCATCGAGGTACGGCTGGTGCTGGAAGAAGTTGGCGTCCAGGCGTTTTTCCGCGACCTGTACGTTGGGTTGCACGTAGTCGGTGAAGACCTTGACCTTCAAGTCCACGCCTTCCTTGGCCAGGGCCGGCTTCACGAACTCAAGGATTTCCGCATGCGGCACCGGGCTGGCGGCCACGGTCAGGGTTTCGGCGGCCTGGGCAGAGAACGCGGCAACGGCAGCGAACGCGACGAGTAGTTTTTTCATCCGGCAAACTCCTTGTGAAGCGCCCTTTCGGGCGCCTGCCAGCGTGATGCCGGCGATTGCATTTATTTTCGGGAAAAGTGCACCACCAGCTTATCGCCGACGGTTTGCAGCACCTGGACCAGCACCAGCAGCAACACCACGGTCACTACCATCACGTCCGTCTGGAAGCGTTGGTAACCGAAGCGGATCGCCAGGTCACCCAGGCCACCGGCGCCGACCACACCGGCCATCGCCGTGTAGGACACCAGTGTGATGGCCGTCACCGTGATCGCCGCAAAGATGCCTGGGCGCGCTTCCGGCAGCAAGGCATTGGTGATGATCTGACGGGTGCTGGCGCCCATGGCCTGGGTCGCTTCGATGATGCCGCGATCAACTTCACGCAGGGCGGTTTCCACCAGCCGCGCAAAGAATGGCGTGGCACCCACCACCAGCGGTGGGATCGCGCCGCCGACCCCCAGCGAGGTGCCGGTAATCAGTACGGTGAACGGGATCATCACAATCAGCAGAATGATGAACGGCAGCGAGCGCAGGATGTTGACGATCAGCGACAGCAGCGCGTAGACGCCCTTGGCTTCAAGCAACTGGCGCGGGCTGCACAGGAACAACAGCACGCCCAGTGGCAGGCCCAGCAAGACGGTGAACAGCAGCGAGCCACCGAGCATCAGCAGGGTGTCGCCGGTGGCCAGCCAGATTTCATACCAGTCGATATTGGCGAAGAAACTTGTCAGCAGTTCCATTAGCGCAGCACCTCCATGTGGACATCGGCTGCGGTGAAGTGGGCAAAGGCCGCTTCCATGTCACCGCCCGTGATGGCCAGGGTCAGTTGCCCGTAAGGGACGTCTTTGATGCGGTCGATGCGGCCGGCGAGGATGCTGTAGTCCACCCCCGTTTCGCGGGCAACGGTGCCCAGCAGCGGCGCGTAGGTGGCTTCGCCCTGGAAGGTCAGGCGCACGATGCGGCCCGGTACGTGGGCGAAGTCATCGCGCTGTTCGCTTTCATCGACTTGCTCGTCTTCCTGGACGAAGCGCTTGGTGGTCGGGTGCTTGGGGTGCAGGAAAACCTGGGCAACCGGGCCTTGCTCGACGATCACGCCAGCGTCCATCACGGCCACCTGGTCGCAGACCCGGCGAATCACGTCCATTTCGTGGGTGATGAGCACGATGGTCAGATTCAGCTCACGGTTGATCTCGGCCAGCAGTTGCAGGACCGACGCCGTGGTTTGCGGGTCCAGGGCACTGGTGGCCTCGTCGCACAGCAGGATCTTCGGCTTGGTTGCCAGGGCGCGGGCGATGCCTACGCGCTGCTTCTGGCCACCGGACAACTGCGCCGGGTACTTTCTGGCGTGGTCGGACAGGCCCACCCGCGCCAGCAACTCGGCCACGCGCCGGTCGATGTCGGCGCGTGACAGTTCACCGGCCAGGGTCAGTGGCAGCGCCACGTTGTCGGCCACCGTCTTGGAGGCCAGCAGGTTGAAGTGCTGGAAGATCATCCCGACTTGCTGACGGAAACGGCGCAGCGCATTGGCGTCCAGCGCAGTGACTTCCTCGCCATCGACGAAGATCTTGCCGCCACTGGAGTCTTCCAGGCGGTTGATCAGACGCAGCAGGGTACTTTTTCCCGCGCCGGAATGGCCGATCAGGCCAAACACCTGGCCGTTCTCAATCGTCAGACTGGTCGGGTGCAGGGCGGGAATATCCCTACCGGCAACGCGGTAGGTTTTATGGACGTTTTGAAACTCGATCACGTAGCGAACCTTGTGGGGCGCGTTAGAAAAGGATCAGCGGTTAGCCGGGCGCGCATTTTAGCCTGTCCGTATAGAGGTTCTTAGCATTTATTTCGTATTCATCCTTTCATTTGGCAATAACGCGATCAAAGGTCATAAAAAAGGAACGGCCCGATTCCACGTCAGTCACTACTTCAGCACTGAAAAACACCCGGGACCGTGCCTGGGGACTTAGCTCATGGATCTCGCCCTATGCGCGAATCCCCATCGAGGAGTTCAGCACTGATGAGTACCAAAAAACCTGACGCCGGCAAGAGCCAACTGGCCGGCACCGATACCCTGGACCGCGCCAACAGCAACGCCAAGCTGCAAAGCCTGGAAGCCTTTCGTTCGGACGCCAGCGAGCAGGCGCTGCGCACCAATCAGGGGGTCAAGGTCGCCGACAACCAGAATAGCCTGAAGGCTGGCGCGCGCGGGCCTTCGCTGCTCGAAGACTTCATCATGCGGGAAAAGATTACCCACTTTGACCATGAGCGGATTCCCGAGCGCATCGTGCATGCCCGGGGTACCGGGGCCCATGGCTTCTTTCAGAGTTACGAGAACCACGCCGAGCTCGACCAAGGCCGGTTTCCTACAGGACCCCGGGCATAAAACTCCGGTGTTCGTGCGATTTTCTACGGTGCAGGGCCCGCGTGGCTCCGGCGATACCGTGCGGGATGTGCGTGGGTTCGCGGTGAAGTTCTTCACCGAGCAAGGCAACTTCGATCTGGTCGGCAACAACATGCCGGTATTTTTCATCCAGGACGCCATCAAGTTTCCCGACTTCGTCCACGCCGTAAAACCCGAACCGCACAACGAAATACCGACCGGTGGTTCGGCGCACGATACGTTCTGGGATTTTGTTTCGTTGCAGCCGGAGTCGGCGCACATGGTGATCTGGGCCATGTCCGATCGGGCGATTCCCAAAAGCCTGCGCAGCATGCAGGGCTTTGGCGTCCACACCTTCCGCCTGATCAATGCGGCCGGGAAGTCGCGTTTTGTGAAGTTCCACTGGCGCCCCACCGCAGGCACCTGCTCGCTGGTGTGGGACGAAGCCCAGAAGCTTGCGGGCAAAGACACCGACTATCATCGCCGCGACCTGTGGGACGCCATCGAGATGGGCGACTACCCCGAGTGGGAACTGGGGGTTCAAGTCATCGAGGAGGAAAACGAGCATGCCTTCGATTTCGACATTCTCGACCCCACCAAGCTGATTCCCGAGGAGTTGGTGCCGATCACCCCGCTCGGCAAAATGGTGCTCAACCGCAACCCGGACAACTTTTTCGCCGAAACCGAGCAGGTTGCGTTCTGCCCTGGGCATATCGTGCCGGGGATCGATTTCTCCAATGACCCGTTGCTGCAAGGCCGGCTATTTTCCTACACCGACACGCAGATCAGCCGACTCGGCGGACCGAACTTTCACGAGATACCCATCAATCGCCCGATCGCCCCGTTCCACAACGGCCAGCGTGATGCGTTGCACCGCACCACCATCGACAAGGGCCGGGCGGCCTATGAGCCGAACTCCATCGATGGCGGCTGGCCGAAAGAAACCCCGGCGGCGGCCAGCGATGGCGGCTTCGAGAGCTACCCCGAGCGTATCGACGCCAACAAGATCCGCCAGCGCAGCGAATCCTTCAGCGATCACTTCTCCCAGGCCCGGCTGTTCTTCCACAGCATGAGCACGCACGAGCAGGAGCACATCATCGCCGCCTACAGCTTCGAACTGGGCAAGGTCGAGCGTGAGTTCATCCGGGCGCGGGAGGTCAATGAAATCCTCGCTAACATCGACCTGGATCTGGCGGGGCGTGTGGCGCAGAACCTCGGCCTGCCGGCACCCAAGGCGGGCACGGTGCCAGTGCGCAAAACCGCGCTGGAGCGCTCCCCTGCGCTCAGTCAGGCAAATTTGTTGCCGGAAAATATCAAGACTCGCAAAGTTGCGATTCTGGCGGCCAACGGCGTCGATGGTGCGGCGATCGATGCGATGAAAAAAGCCCTGAAGGCCGAGGGCGCGCACGCCAAGCTGTTGGGGCCGACGTCGGCGCCCGTGAAAACCGCGGATGGCAAAAGCCTGTCGGTGGATGGGTCCATGGAAGGGTTGCCGTCGGTGGCCTTCGATGCGGTGTTCGTGCCGGGTGGCGCGGCGTCAATCAAGGCGTTGAGTACCGATGGCGTGGCGTTGCACTACCTGTTGGAGGCGTACAAGCACCTCAAGGCGATCGCGCTGCAGGGCGAGGCCAAACAATTGCTCGATGTGTTGAAACTGCAGGCGGATGCCGGGCTGGTGGTGGGCGCGGGTGCCAGTTTGACCAAGGGGTTCTTTGCCGCGATCGGGCAACATCGGGTGTGGGACCGTGAGGCGAAGGCCAAGGCGGTGCCGGCTTAGGCAAATAGATCACGTTCGCTGACGAACCCGCTTGCGGCTCGCCAGCGAACGGCGATATCAGTCTTTGCGGGGCGCCAGGACCATTTGCGCCGGAATGTGGCGCAGGATCTGCCGCTCGATCTTCAGGTCAAAATCGGGGTCGAGTTTCTTCACCCGCTTGCTCAGCAAAGTGGCCAGCCACGGGTAGTCCTGAGTGCGGGGTGCCTGGATGCTGACGTCACACTGGTAATTCACTACATCGGCGGCAATCGCGTCCAGTTGACGCCGAAGTTGCCGGCTATCGGTGATGTTCAGTGCCACGGTGGTGCTTTCGGCGGTTGGGTCGATGACCTTGGCCTGGGGCTTGGCGGCGGCAGCCAGGAGGGCGGCCTCGGCTTTTTCCAGCTCGGCTTTACGGGCCTCGGTAATGGCGCCGTTGACGCCACCGGTCAGTGCTGGCGCCTTGGGCATCAGCACCCGTGCGCGGCTGAGGGCAGTGGCTGCGGCGTTGACATCACCCTTTTGCAGGACGATCTGGCTGCGCTGCAAATAGGCTTCGGCCAATTGGCGCTGATATTGCTCCAGGGACTGGTCGTTGGGCGATTGCGCCTGCAAGGTCGCCAGTTGACCTTCAGCGGTGGCCAGTTCGTTGCTGGCCAGGCTTTGTTCCAGCTGGGCAATCGCTGTCGCCCGCGCGTCCGGGACTTCGGGCGCAGGCGGCGTGCTTTGGCAGGCGCCCAGTAGCAAAAATGCAACAAGGAGCAGATAACGGGAGGCGAACGGCTTCATTCCTGCGACTCTCTGATTGCGCAAAAAACGAGCAAGTCTACACCCCTCGGCGGGGCAGGACAAAACTCAGCAGAAACAGCGCGGCGGCAGCGACCACAATCGAGGGGCCGGCCGGCGTGTCCTTGAACCACGACAGCGCCAGGCCACCGCAGACCGCGAGTATACCCAGCAAGCTAGCACCCAAGGCCATTTGCTCAGGCGAGCGGGCGTGGCGTTGTGCCGCAGCCGCTGGAATGATCAGCAGTGAGGTGATCAACAACACCCCAACGATTTTCATCGCTACCGCGATTACCACGGCAATCAACAGCATCAAGGTCAGGCGCAACGCCGCCACGGGTAGGCCTTCGACCCTGGCCAGCTCCTCGTGCACGGTAATGGCCAGCAAGGGTCGCCACAGCGCCACCAGCAACAGCAGGACAGCCGCACTGCCGCCGAGGATCCAGGCCAGATCGCCGGGGCTGATCGCCAGCAGGTCGCCGAACAGGTAGGCCATCAGGTCAATCCGCACTTCATGCATGAAGCTTAGTACCACCAGGCCCAGAGAGAGGGTGCTGGGCGCAAGAATCCCCAGCAAGGTGTCGGAGGCCAGTGGTTGACGCTGTTGCAGGGTCACCAGCAGCACGGCCAGCAACAGGCAGCCGACGGTGACGGCGATGGTCGGGCTGACATCCAGCAAGAAGCCCAGGGCCACGCCAAGCAAGGCCGCGTGGGACAGGGTGTCGCCGAAATAGGCCATGCGCCGCCAGACCACGAACGATCCCAGAGGGCCAGCCACGACGGCCAGGGCCAGGCCTGCGAGCAGGGCATACAACAGAAAATCAGCCATGCTTGCAGCCATCTCCGTGAACGTGGGTATGAGCGGCGGGTGCCGCGCTGACGACCGAACCGTGCAGGTCGTGGGCATGATCGTGATGGTGGTGATAGATCGCCAGGCTTTGCGCGTTTTTGCCGAACAGCTCGACAAATGCCGGGTCGCCGCTGACCTGCTCCGGGTGGCCGGAGCAGCAGACATGGCGATTGAGGCAGACCACCTGATCGGTGGTGCTCATCACCAGGTGCAGGTCGTGGGAGACCATCAGCACGCCGCAGCCGTGACGGTCGCGCAGGCGGGTGATCAAGCTGTACAGCTCGGCCTGCCCGGCGACATCGACACCCTGGACCGGCTCGTCGAGCACCAGCAGTTGCGGCTCGCGCAGCAGCGCCCGGGCCAGCAGTACGCGCTGCATTTCACCGCCGGAGACGCTCTGCACCGGGCTGTCGATCACCTGTTCGGCACCGACTTCCTTGAGTGCGGCCAGGGCGCGCGCCCGGTCCACGCCGGGCACCAGGCGCAGAAAGCGCAGGACCGACAGTGGCAGGGTTGGGTCGACGTGGAGTTTTTGCGGCATGTAGCCGACCCGCAGCTTCGGCTTGCGCCACACACTGCCGCTGTCGGGCTTGAGCAGGCCGAGCACGGCGCGCACCAGGGTGGTTTTGCCGGCACCGTTGGGGCCGATCAGGGTGACGATCTGCCCCGGCTCGACGCTGAGCTGGATGTTGTCCAGCACGTTTTGCCCGGCAAAGGTCACCGTCACCTGTTCCAGGCGGATCAACGCAGTGCTCATCAAGCCCCCTGGCAACCCGAACAGAGACCGACCACTTCAACTGTCTGGCCTTCGACCACAAAGCCGACTTCACCGGCGCTGTGGATGATGCTGTCGCTGATGGATTTCTGTTCCAGCTCGATGGCCGCGTGGCATTCCCGGCAGATCAGGAACTGGCCCTGGTGGGCGTGCCCCGGGTGGTTGCAGCCGACGAAGGCGTTGAGTGACGAGATGCGATGCACCAGGCCGTTGTCCAGCAGGAAGTCCAGGGCGCGGTACACGGTGGGCGGCGCGGCGCGGCGGCCGTCCTGCTCACTGAGCACTGCCAGGATGTCGTAGGCACCCAGCGGCTTGTGGCTTTGCCACACCAATTCCAGCACCCGCCGGCGCAATGCGGTCAGCCGCAGGCCCTGGCGTGCGCAGATCGCATCAGCCTCGGACAGCGCGGTGTGCACGCAATGGGAGTGGTCGTGGGGACGACTGGCAAGCGGTGTTTTAGGCATGAGCGGCGACGAATATTGTGAGAGACGTTATTATATTACCCGTTCTCGTCTCTTTGAGTGGTCATCGTGTCCAGAGTTTTTGCCATCCTTGTCACATTTGCTGCCAGTTTCTTCACGATCAACGCTGCTCACGCCGAAGTCAGGGTCCTGACCAGTATCAAGCCGGTACAGCTGATAGCCGCTGCGGTGCAGGACGGCCTGGGTGTGCCGGAAGTCCTGCTGCCACCGGGCGCTTCACCCCATAACTATGCCTTGCGACCTTCCGACGTACGGCGCGTGCAGTCGGCAGACCTGCTGTACTGGATCGGCCCGGACATGGAAGGTTTCCTGCCTCGGGTCCTCAAGGGGCGCAACTTGCCATCGGTGGCCCTGCAGACGCTGCCTGGCCTGACGCTGCGCCATTTTGCCGAGGACAATCACTCCCACGCCGAGGAGGCCGACGAGCACGATCACGATCATCGCCCTGGCAGCCTCGATGCCCACCTGTGGTTATCGCCGGTGAATGCGCGGGTAATTGCGGCGAAAATCGCGACCGACCTGAGTGCCGCCGATCCGGCCAATGCCCCGCGTTATCAAAGCAACCTGAAAGCCTTCGATGAGCGCCTCGATGCCCTGGACCTGCGCTTGAAAGCACGCCTGGCGTTGGTCGAAGGCAAGCCTTACTTCGTGTTCCACGAAGCGTTCGACTATTTCGAAGACGCCTACGGGCTCAAGCATGCAGGTGTATTCAGCGTGGCCGCCGAAGTGCAGCCCGGTGCCCAGCATGTGGCGGCGATGCGTACGCGTCTGCAGACGGTGGGCAAGACCTGCGTATTCAGCGAACCACCACTGCGCCCGCGCCTGGCCGAGACCCTGGTGGCCGGTTTGCCGGTGAAACTGGCCGAGCTGGATGCACTCGGCGGCTATACGCCAGCCACTGCCCAGGGTTATGAGCAGGTGCTGGAGAAGCTGGGTAATGACCTGGCAGGGTGCCTGGAGTCGCTGTAAAACGCCGGGGTATGCGGCGATCCCAGCGCGGGCAAGCCTAGCGCCTACAAGCGCAGGTATTGCTCTGCGTAGGAGCGAGGCTTGCCCGCGAAGCCTTTAAAGCGCGAACGGCAACGGCGTGCTGACCTGCTGGCGCTGGGCCAGACGCTGCTCGAACTCCATTGGATCGTGAATCAGCACGTCTTGTCCGGCAAAGGACTCCGCAGCGATCAGGCGTGACAGCCAGAACCGTACACAGGCCACACGCAGCAGGGTCGGCCACAGTTCGGCCTCGGCAGCACTGAATGGTCGCAGCGCCGCATAGGCCCCGAGCAGGGCTCGCGCCCGCGGGCCGTCGATCAGGCCATCGTCGTCCGAGCACCAGTCGTTCAGGGCGATGGCCACGTCATAGAGCATCGGGCCCGAGCAGGCGTTGTAGAAGTCGATCAGCCCGGTCAGGTGAGTGCCTTCGAACATGGCATTGTCGCGAAACAGGTCGGCGTGGATGTTGGCTCGTGGCAAGGCGAGGATTTTCGCCTTCTGCTCGATGATCTCGTCCAGGGCGCGCTGCAGCAGCTGGCGCGAGTCGTCACCCAGGTGCGAGAGCAACTGCGTGCCTTCTTCGAGCATCCAGTCCAGGCCGCGATCGGTCTTGCGCTTGATCATCTGGTCCTTGGTCGCCAGGTGCAGGTGCGCCAGCAACTCGCCGACTTGCGCGCAGTGCTGGGCGTTGGCCACCTTGATGTGCTTGCCCGCCAGCCGTGGCTGCAAGAGCGCAGGTTTGCCGGCCAGCTCGCGCAAGGCGATGCCGTCGGTGGTGCGCAGGGCGTAGGGCACCGGCAGGTTGGCGTTGTGCAGTACGTCCAGCAGTTCGATGAAGAACGGCATTTCCTGCACGGGGCCGCGCTCGACCAGGGTCAGGACGAACTCGCCCTGTTCCAGGCTGATGAAGAAATTGGTGTTTTCGCTACCAGCGGCAATCCCCTGGAAATCAAGCAGGCGGCCGAGCCCATAAGGGGCGAGAAAGGTTTCCAGCTCGGGCCGAGCCAGGGGGGTGAACACAGACATGGTTAAAAACTGCTCAGTTCGGGCGCGGCGATCAAGCCAGCGCCGATTAAAGTTAAGAAACTACTTCCACTCAAAGATCTTCCACGCCGGAATCAGCATATCGGGCTGATCCGAGCGGATGAAATTGGCATCCGTGCCGTCTGCGCGCACCAGGAAATACGGAACGCCGCCCTTCGGTGTGACCTTGATCGCATACAGGAAGCCGTTCTGGCGGTACTCCTGGATGGTTTTGTCGCCTTCCGTGCGGATGGTGACTTGCGGCTCTGGCGTTGGGGCATCATCTGCCGCCATGGCGGCCAATGGAATGAAGCTAAACAAGCCAGCCAGCAACAGGCGATTGAGTGTGCGCATGATAACCTTGTCCCTTTGTCGTCAACGGTCCCGCTATTCTAGCGCCGGACCCGCCGAAAAGGTTGATCCTGCTCATGAGCCAAGCCCCCCTCGTCCTGGTGGACGGTTCTTCATACCTGTACCGCGCCTTTCACGCGCTGCCACCGCTGACCACTTCCAAAGGCCTGCCGACCGGAGCGGTCAAGGGCGTGCTGAACATGCTCAAGAGTCTGCGCAAGCAGTACCCGGACAGCCCGTTCGCCGTCGTGTTCGACGCCAAGGGTGGGACCTTTCGCGATGACATGTACGCCGAATACAAAGCCAACCGTCCAAGCATGCCGGACGACATGCGTGTGCAGATCGAGCCGCTGCACCAGAGTGTGATCGCCCTGGGCTTCCCGCTGCTGTGCGTCGAAGGCGTCGAAGCGGACGATGTGATCGGCACGCTGGCCCGCAGCAGCGCGGCCGCTGAGCGCCCGGTGGTGATTTCCACGGGCGACAAGGACATGGCGCAACTGGTCGACGGGCACATTACCTTGGTCAATACCATGACCGGTAGTTCGATGGACGTGGCTGGCGTGAAGGAGAAATTCGGTGTCGCTCCCGAGCAGATCATCGACTACCTGGCGCTGATGGGCGATTCCTCCGACAACATTCCCGGGGTCCCGGGGATTGGACCCAAGACCGCATCCGGCCTGTTGGTTGGGGTGAACGGCGGTCTGACCGAACTTTACGCACAGCTCGATATTGTCCCGAGCCTGCCGATTCGTGGCGCCAAGACACTGCCGGCCAAGCTCGAAGAGCATCGGGACATGGCGTTTCTGTCCTACCAACTGGCGACCATCAAGGTCGATGTACCGTTGGACGTGGGCCTGGACGACCTGCACTTGCGCGAGCCGGACCGCGACAAGCTGGCCGAGCTGTATGCCTTGCTCGAGTTCAAAAGCTGGTCCGACGAGTTGCAGCGCGATGCCAAGCGCGTCGAGCTGGCGGCTGCGGCCCAACCGGAGCCCGCGACCGATCTGCTGAGTGCGGTCGAGACGGACGTAGCCGTTGAAGAGCCGGCGCCAACTGAGGCGCAGTACGAAACCATCCTCGATCAGGCGCGTTTTGAGGTCTGGCTGCAGAAACTCAGCGACGCCAAGCTGTTCGCCTTCGATACCGAAACCACTGGCATTGACGCCCAGCAGGCCCAATTGGTGGGTCTGTCCTTCGCGGTGCGGGCCAATGAAGCAGCCTACATCCCGTTGACTCACTCCTACATCGGCGTGCCGCAGCAACTGGACCGCGACAGTGTGCTACGCGCCCTCAAGCCGCTGCTGGAGGATGAGCACAAGCTCAAGGTCGGCCAGCACGCCAAGTTCGACATGAACATCCTGGCCAACTGCGCCATCGGTGGCGATCAAGCGTGCGGTATCACCGTGCGTGGAATTGCCTTCGATACCATGCTCGAGTCCTATGTACTCAACTCCGTGGCCACTCGCCATGACATGGACAGTCTGGCGCAGAAGTACCTGGGCCTCACCACGGTCAGCTTCCAGGACATCGCCGGCAAGGGCGTCAAGCAACTGACCTTCGATCAGATCGCTCTGGAGCAGGCCGGTCCTTATGCCGCCGAAGATGCCGACGTGACTCTGCGTCTGCACCAGACCCTGCACGAAAAGCTGGCGGCTATCCCAAGCCTGGCCAGTGTCCTGAGCGATATCGAAATGCCGCTGGTGCCCGTGCTGGCGCGGATCGAGCGCCAGGGCGCGCTGGTGGATGACAAACTGCTCGGCGAACAGAGCGTCGAGCTGGGCAACAAGCTGGTGGCGCTGGAGCGCGAAGCCTTCGAGATTGCCGGCGAAGAGTTCAACCTCGGCTCACCCAAGCAGCTTGGGGTGATTCTTTACGAAAAACTCGGCTACCCGGTGTTGAAGAAGACTGCCAAGGGTCAGCCGTCCACCGCCGAAGAAGTGCTGGCCAAGCTGGCGGAGGAGGACTACCAGTTGCCCAAGGTACTGATGCAGTACCGCTCCATGAGCAAGCTGAAAAGTACCTATACCGACCGTCTGCCTGAGCAGATCAACCCGCGCACCGGCCGCATCCACACCTCCTATCACCAGGCGGTGGCGTCTACCGGGCGGCTGTCCTCCAGCGATCCGAATCTGCAGAACATCCCAGTGCGCACCGCCGAAGGCCGACGTATCCGTCAGGCGTTCATCGCGCCGAGCGGCTACAAGCTGCTGGCGGCGGACTATTCGCAGATCGAACTACGGATCATAGCTCACCTGTCCCGCGATGAAGGCCTGCTCAATGCCTTCCGCAACAACCTGGACGTGCACACCGCCACGGCTGCGGAAGTGTTCCGGGTCGAGCTGGCAGACGTCACCACCGAGCAGCGCCGCAGCGCCAAGGCCATCAACTTCGGCCTGATCTACGGCATGGGTGCGCAGAAGCTGGGCAAGGATATCGGCGTCGACACCAAGACTGCCAAGGCCTATATCGATACCTATTTCGCGCGCTATCCGGGCGTGCGTGAATACATGGATCGCACCCGCGCCCAGGCGGCGGAGCAGGGCTATGTCGAGACGCTGTTCGGTCGCCGGCTGTACCTGCCGGAGATCAACTCCAACAAGCCGCAGGAGCGCGCCGGCGCCGAACGCACGGCGATCAACGCGCCAATGCAAGGCACGGCGGCGGACATCATCAAGAAGGCCATGGTGGCTGTGGATAACTGGTTGGCGAGTTCTGGGCTGGACGCTCGGGTGATCCTGCAGGTGCACGATGAATTGGTGCTGGAAGTTCGCGAGGACCTGGTCGATCAAGTGCGCAACGAAATTCGCCAGCACATGAGCGCTGCGGCCACCCTCGATGTGCCACTTTTGGTGGAAGTCGGCGTCGGCAACAACTGGGATGAGGCTCACTGAGCCATTTTTTCGCGATTTTTTGCAGGGAGCGCCGCGGCATAGTGTCGCGGCAATTGCGGGGTTTATGGCGCTTAGGTCGGAAAATTCGTTGGCTTATTGCCAATCGATTTTGTGGCAGCCAGGAACTAAACCCGTGAAACACCACTCAGAGTTACTGAATGGGTGGTGAAGCCCTTCGATGCTCCTATGTTGTGTTAAGTGTTGGCAGATATCTGGACCCCGCCCTAGCGGTCCAGAAGCTTAAACCCCGAATTTCTCCCTCCCCATATGAAATTCGGGGTTTTTTTTGCCCGCGATTTTTACTCGGCCGCCTCGGCGCCCTTGTCCGCAAGCTCCATCCAGTCTGCCAATACAGTGTAGGCGTCTTCCAAGCCCAGGCGTTTGGGGGCCGAGAACAGCTGGATGGTCACGGCATCGCCCCAGCCTTTGCGGATTTCCGCCTGGACCTTGAGCAGGGTATTTTTGGCTGCGCCATAGGTCAGCTTGTCGGCTTTGGTCAGCAAAATGTGCATCGGCATGCCGCTGGCGACGGCCCAATCGAGCATCAGCAGGTCGAAGTCGGTCATTGGATGACGGATGTCCATCATCAGGATCAGGCCCTTCAGGCTCTCACGGCTGCCCAGGTAGGCTTCCAGGTGGCGCTGCCAGTGCTGCTTCAGCGGGATCGGTACTTTTGCGTAGCCGTAGCCCGGAAGGTCGACCAGACGCCGTTCTTCGTCTAGTTTGAAGAAGTTCAACAGCTGTGTGCGCCCTGGCGTCTTGGAGGTACGCGCCAGGCTGGCGTGGGTCAGGGTGTTCAGCGCACTGGATTTACCGGCGTTGGACCGCCCGGCGAACGCCACTTCGAAGCCTTCGTCGTCGGGGCATTGATCGACTTTGGCAGCGCTGAGCATGAAGGTGGACTGTTGGCACAGACCGAGGATGGGGTTCTTGAGTTGCATGGGATTTCCGATGTGGGCGGTGCCGAGATTGGTCGCAAAGAGCAGCGTCGTTTCCGTTTCAGTGACGCCAGTATATAATGCCGCAGATTTTGTGTGCGCTTTGTCCCAGCGTAGGATGAAGTTCACGAGAGCGATTGACCTTGATTGCGCATTAGAACGCAGCACGCTCTCAACCCTGAAAAGGTCGTTTTATGACGAAATGGCTGCTAGCTGCCGGTGTCTTGATGCCGCTATATGGCGCGCAGGCTACACAGGATCCGGAAGCTGTGTACAACCGTGTTTGTGGAGCCTGTCATTCCGGCCAACTGCCCACGGCGCCCCGAAAGGGTGACCAGCAGGCGTGGACGCCGAGACTGGCGCAAGGTATGGAGACGCTGGTGCAACACGTGACCCAGGGTTTCAAGGCGATGCCGCCGCGTGGTTTGTGCATGGACTGCAGTGCCGAGGATTACCAGGCCATCATCCAGTGGATGAGCGAGTGATCCCGGTCCATAACTCTTTAACCCTTAGCCGTAGTTGGATTAGCTGATGAACAAATTGATCGTGAGTCTGCTGTTGACCGTGGGGATCTCCGGCATTGCCCATGCTGCAGGTGATGCGACTGCTGGTCAGGCGAAAGCCGCAGTATGTGGCGCTTGCCATGGCCCGGATGGCAACAGCATGGCGCCAAATTTTCCAAAACTGGCGGGTCAGGGTGAGCGTTACCTGAACAAGCAACTGCACGACATCAAGTCGGGCAAGCGCACCGTTCTGGAAATGACCGGCCTGCTGACCAACCTGAGTGATCAGGACCTGGCGGATCTCTCTGCCTACTTCGCCAGCCAGAAAGGCAGTGTCGGCGCAGCGGATCCGAAAGTCGTGGCTCGCGGTGAAGAGTTGTTCCGCGGCGGCAAGCTGGACCAGGGCATGCCTTCATGCACCGGTTGCCACTCGCCTAACGGCAGCGGCAACGCGGCAGGGGGCTTCCCGCACCTGGGTGGCCAGCACGCACAATACACCGCTAAGCAGTTGACCGATTTCCGTGAAGGTAACCGTGTCAACGATGACGCGAAGATCATGCAAAGCGTTGCAGCGAAGCTGAGCAACAAGGACATCGAAGCGGTGTCCAGCTACATTCAAGGCCTGCACTAAGGCCGATTGAGCGGGCGCTGCGCGAGGTATCGTACCCGCGCGACGTTAACGCTCGATTAATCCTTCGATGCAAGCATAAAAGGGTGGCCTAGGCCGCCCTTTTTTGTGGCTGCTGCCGTTACACTAGAAAACTGATGCCCGCCATGACCTGCCAGACCGCAGGTCGCGCGAGGCGAGCCAATGTGTCCAGGAGCAAAGCATGCGTAATCTGATTCTCAGCGCCGCACTCGTCACCGCCAGCCTGTTCGGCATGACCGCCCAGGCGGCCGAACCGCTTGAAGCCGGTAAACAATATGTCGAACTGAGCAACGCCGTCCCGGTGGCGGTGCCTGGCAAGATCGAAGTCGTGGAACTGTTCTGGTACGGCTGCCCGCATTGCTACGCATTCGAGCCGACCATCAACCCATGGGCCGATAAGCTGCCAGCCGACGTGAATTTCGTGCGTATTCCGGCCATGTTCGGTGGTATCTGGAACGTCCATGGCCAACTGTTCATCACCCTGGAAGCCATGGGTGTGGAGCATAAGGTCCACAAGGCCGTGTTCGAAGCGATCCACAGCGGCAAGAAACTCGCGACCCCTGAAGAGATGGCCGAGTTTTTGGCTGGCGAAGGCGTCGACAAGGACAAGTTCCTCAGCACCTTCAACTCGTTCGCCGTCAAAGGCAAGGTCGAGGACGCCAAGAAAAAGGCCCAGGCCTACCAGATCTCCGGCGTACCGACCATGGTCGTCAATGGCAAGTACCGCTTTGACCTCGGCACCGCCGGTGGCCCGGAAGGCGCCCTGAGCGTGGCTGATCAGTTGATCGCCAAGGAGCGCGCCGCTAAGTAAGCGGCGCACGCCATGCGCCGCTGGAGTACTGAACGCATCGTTGGCCGGCATGATCCGCAGGTCAACGAGCACCATCTGGAGCCCTCGGGCTTGCCCGCAGACAGCCGTCTGCGCCTGCTCAGCTTCAACATCCAGGTCGGTATCAGTACCGAGCGTTATCGGCATTACCTGACCCGGGGCTGGCAGCATCTGCTGCCACACACCGGGCGTGCCGACAATCTGCAGAAGATCGGCAACCTGCTGGGCGACTATGACCTGGTCGCGCTGCAGGAGGCCGATGGCGGCAGCCTGCGTTCAGGCTACGTCAACCAGGTCGAGCACCTGGCCCAGCTCGGTGCCTTCCCCTATTGGTACCAACAGCTCAACCGCAACCTCGGTCGGCTCGGCCAGCACAGCAATGGCGTGCTTAGCCGTCTGCGTCCGTGGGTGATCGAAGATCACCCATTGCCTGGGCCCAAGGGGCGCGGCGCGATTCTCGTGCGGTTTGGCGAAGGGCCGGAGGCGCTGGTGGTGGTTATGATGCACCTGGCGTTGGGCGCCCGGGTCAGGACCCTGCAACTGGCGTACATTCGCGACCTGATCGGCGACTATAAGCACCAAGTCCTCATGGGCGACATGAACACCCACGCCAGTGACCTGCTGCAAAGCTCGCCATTGCGTGATCTGGGCCTGCTCGCGCCCCAGGTCGAAGCGACCTTCCCCAGTTGGCGCCCGCAACGCTGCCTGGACCACATCCTGCTCAGCCCATCGCTGACCCTCGAACGGGTCGAAGTGCTGGCGCAACCGATTTCCGATCACCTGCCGGTCGCGGTAGAGATTCGTCTGCCGGGTTCGCTCACGGCTGATGCATTGCCCGCGTTGAGTCCTGCCCCTCGCGGAACCCCTGAATGAGCGACGAAGCCAACCGCTGGAAAGAGAAGTACCTCAAAAGCATCGAACAACAGGAAAAACTCGAACGTCGATGGGATGCCCGTCTCGACTTGCTGCGTCGCGGGCTGGTGCGCAGCACGCTGGCGGCCGAAGGCACGGACCGCGCGGTCGACCAGTGCATGAAGGAAATGCGCGAAGTCATCCGCACCGACGACATGGATGCAGGCCTGGCCGCCCTGTTGCCGCGCCTGGAAAAAGCCGTGCTCGACTCCGAGCAGCGGCGCGAGACCCGCGTCGATCAAATCGGCACGGCGTTGTCCGAGTTGGTCCGGCAACTGCAGCGCTTGCCCCTGCCCCGCGAGGTCAGTCGTCCGCTCAAGACCTTTGCCAAGCAACTGGATGGGCGCGTTGGCCAAGCCCGCGAAATACCGCTGCTGTTGGGTGAGTACAGCGGCTTGCAGGGCCAGGCGCTGAGCCTTCTCGATAACCCCGCGGAGCTCAATCGTCCGGGGTTGTTGCAACGCCTGTTCGGTGCGCGTGATCAGGAGCCAGACGGCCTGCCCGCCGTTGCGACGCATGCTGCGCCAGCCGCCCCTGAGCGGTTGATTGAGGCCTCGTCATCAGCCGCTCCGGCGGTAGTTGCCCCAGCGACAGTGGCGCCTCAGGTCCAGCTTGAGGTCGAGACCGACGTCCAGTTGCTGCAGGAGCCTGCCCTCGCCTCGCTGCCGGAACCGGTTGCCGACTGCGCTGCGGCTGACACGCCACTGGACGACGACGCAGCCCTGTCGCCAGCGGACGAGCTGTCCATGGTCCCTCTGCAGACCGACATCGTCGCCGAGCCGGAACCCCAGCCGGGCGAACCGGAGCTGTTCTATGCGCTGCCGGATTCGCCCGAACCCTCCTATAGCTCGGTGGCCAAGCACATAGAAAGCACGCTGTTGGGGCTGCTGGACGACCTGTCGTTGCCCGAACGCCATCGACCGCAAGCCGAAGCCATGCGCGAGCGCCTGAAAAACGGGCTGAACTGGTACGAACTGCTGCCGATCCTCGATGACCTGGCGGTGTTGATGCTGGCGATCACCGACAGTGGCCAGCATGAGTTCGAGGTCTACCTCAAACAGCTCAACGAGCGCCTGGAGTCGTTCCAGAGCAACCTGCAGGCGGCCAGCGCAGGTCACGCCGACAACCGTTCGGCGGCGCGGGAGCTGGATACGCAGATCCGTGAGCAGGTCGACGGCTTGCAGAGCAGCATGCAGGAGGCCGCGGACCTGGAGGGGCTCAAGCACGTGCTGGAGAACCACCTTGAAGGCTTGCTGAGCACCATGGATCAGCACCAGAAGCAACGTGACGAGCGCGAGCAGGAAGTCGCGGCGCGCCTGCAGGGCCTGGCCGCGCGGGTGGCCAGCATGGAGCAGGAAGCCCAGGGTTATCGTGAACACCTCGAAGAACAGCGCCAGAAAGCCCTGGTCGACCCGTTGACCGGCTTGCCCAATCGCGCAGCCTGGAGCGAGCGCCTGGAGCATGAAGTCGGCCAATGGCAGCAACACGGCAATACCCTGTTGCTGGCGATGCTCGATCTCGATCATTTCAAGCACATCAACGATAACTACGGCCACCTGGCCGGCGACAAAGTGCTGAAAATCATCGCCACGGTGTTGCGCAAACGCCTGCGCGGCACGGATTTCATTGCCCGGTTTGGCGGCGAAGAGTTTGTCTTGCTGATGCCCGCTACCGCGTTGGTGGTGGGGATCAAGTTGCTGGAGAGTTTGCGCGCCGCTATTGAAGCCTGCCCGTTTCATTTCAAGGGGGAGCCGGTGACCCTCACGGCGTCCATTGGCGTGTCGGCGTTCAAGTCGGGAGAACACAGCGATCTGGTGCTCAAAAGAGCCGATCAGGCGCTGTACCGAGCAAAAAATGCCGGCCGCAACCGTGTCGAGGCGGGCTGAGGGCATTTGTTCCATTTTGTTTAAATGACGGGCTTTTGCCGGTCTGGAGTCAGGCGGTACGTTACGCTTGTTGCATTATCGTCCGCAGAGTACTGCCATCGTCATGAAATTCATCACCCTGCTTGTATCCCTCCTTGTCCTGGCCGGTTGCGCCAGCGGTCCGCGAATCGATACCAGCCATCCCTCGGTCAATCAAGACAACCGGATCCAGTTCGTGGTGGTGCACTACACCTCCGCTTCGCTGGAGCGTTCATTGGCGTTGTTGACCCGTGGCGAGGTCAGCAGCCACTACCTGGTAGGGGATGACAAGAACGCGACCATCTACAAGCTGGTGGATGAGAACCGACGCGCCTGGCATGCCGGGGAAAGCGAATGGCAAGGGCGCACCTGGCTGAATTCCAGCTCGATCGGCATCGAGATCGTCAACCCGGGGTTTACCGATACACCGACCGGGCGTGTCTGGTATCCCTACAGCGAAGCCCAGGTGCAATCGCTGATCTTCCTGCTCAAGGACATCAACAAGCGCAATGGCATCAGCCCACGGCAGGTGATCGGCCATAGTGACATCGCGCCGCTGCGCAAGCTCGATCCGGGGCCGCTGTTCCCCTGGAAGCGTTTGGCCGAGGCCGGGGTGGCGCTGTGGCCCAATGAGCAGGCGGTGGCGCGCGAGCAAGCGCGGTTTGCCGCCCAGTTGCCGAGTATCAGTTGGTTCCAGGAACAGTTGTCCCACCTGGGCTACACCACGCCGCAGACCGGCGAGCTGGATGTCGCCACCCGTCACGTCCTGGCGGCCTTCCAGATGCGCTTTCGCCCGACGCTGTTCGACGGTACGCCAGACGCGCAGAGTGCGGCGATCCTGCAGGTGTTGAATCAGACAAAATAATGACGCCCGCCCGACGGTCAGCGCGAAAGCTCAATCAGTAGCTATAACTCATTGGTAATCCTTTGGATGTTCAATGATGGCCGCCGCACGAGAGACCCTGCGCAGTTGGTTCTATCGCCCTTGGTCTTTGGCGATACTGGCGGCTGCGTTGAGTGTTGCTTTACTACTGGCCGGCAGCCTGGGCGTGACTTTGCGTCAAGTACAGCAGCGCGAAAGCGATCAGATGAACAGCCAGGGGGAGCGTTTCCTCGAACGTCTCGAGCAGTTGTTCGGCCAGTTGCGCGAAGGCCTGGACGACCTCGAGGCCCAGCCACTGCGCGGCTGCGACATGAAAATGTTCACCACCTTGCAGCAGGTCAGTTTCAGTTACCGCTTCGTCTATGAAGCGGCGTACATCGACCAGACCCAATTCTGCTCCAACCGCCCGCATCAGGAAGCCCTCTCGGCCATCCGCCCCCCCGACATCAAGGGGCCGACCTACAGCTATTGGCTCAATACCTCCACCGAACCCGATGAAAACCGTGCGGCGTTGATGCTGGGGCGTGGCAATTTTCGGGTGGCGACCTCGCGCGGGCATTTGACTGACATGGTCGACCTGTCGCCTGGCAGCAGCCTGCTGGTGGTGCTCGACCATGGCACGCGGGCCATTCCGGTCCTGGGGGCTCCGCAAGCCTGGCCACCGTCGGAACCCTGGTCGCCATTCAGCAACGAGCCACTGCAAATTACCCAGAACCGCCTGATCTACCGCATGCCGACCAACAATCCGGAATACCAACTGGTGCTGATTTCTCCGCGCACCGCCATGCACCTGCCGGCCTTGTGGTGGTGGCTGGTACCGGCGAGCCTGGTACTGGGTTTGAGCATCGGTGCGTTGGTGTTTCTGTTGGCCCGCCAGCGCCAGTCCATGGGTGGCGAACTGCAGGGCGCCCTCAAGCGCGGCGAGTTACAAGTGCTCTATCAACCGATCTTCGATCTGCGAAGCCGTAACTGCGTAGGCGCCGAGGCTTTATTGCGCTGGCGCCGGCCGGACGGCACCCTGACCAGTCCTGATCTGTTCATTCCCATGGCCGAAGACAGCGGGCAGATCCGGCAAATTACTGACTTCGTTCTGCAGCGGCTGCTGGAACAACTGGGCCAACTGCTGCGCGCTTATCCGCAGCTGTACATCTCAGTCAACCTGGCGGCGTGTGATGTGATGGTGCCGAGGATCGGCGAAGTCATGTCGCGCTTGCTGGCCTTGCACCGGGTGGCGGCCCGGCAGATCGCGTTTGAGGTCACCGAACGCGGCTTGATCGATGTGGTGGTCGCCCGGGAAAACCTGCAAGCCCTGCGTGACGCCGGGCATCAGGTGCTGATCGACGACTTTGGCACCGGTTACTGCAGCCTGGCGTATCTGCAAACCCTGCCCGTGGATTGCCTGAAAATCGACAAGGCCTTTATCGATGCCCTGGGCCATGACGCGGCCAGCAGCGGCGTCGCGCCCCATATCATCCGCATGGCCCATGCCCTGGAGCTCAAGGTGATCGCCGAAGGCATCGAACACGAAGCCCAGGCCATGTACCTGAGCAGCGAAGGGGTCAACTACGGCCAGGGCTGGCTGTTCGCCCACGCCCTGACCGCCATGCAGTTGATCGAACTGGTGACACGCGGACGCCACATGGCACCACGGCGGATTGATGACAAGGCGTGAGCGCACGTCAAAGCGGCAACGCCAGATAGAACTGCGTCCCCTGCCCCGGTCTTGAGTAGACGCCCATGCGCCCGCCGTGCAGTTGGACGATTTCCTTGCACAGGGCCAGGCCCAGCCCCGCGCCGCCCTTCTTGCGCCCGACCTGTACAAAGGGTTCGAAGATCCGGCCTTGCTGGCCATAGGCGATGCCTTCGCCATTGTCTTCGACGCTGACAATCACCCGTTCGCCGTGGCGCCGGGCCTGGAGGCGGATCTGGCCTTTTTCGCTGGTGTGGCGCAGGGCGTTGTCGATGAGGTTGTCCAGTACCCGCTCCAGTTGCGGCTGATCGGCCTGCAAGCGCGGCAGCGGCGCCTGGATTTCCACCAGCAATTCGATGCCTTGCTCATGGGCTCGCTCAAGGAAGCGGCCTTGGGCCTGCTCCAACAAGTCATCAATGTTGCAGGGGGCCAGGGTGAGCTTTTGCAGGCCGTTCTGATACCGCGAGAAATTCAGCAGGTCGTTGATCAACTGCATCAGGCGCTGCATTTCTTCATTGACGGTGTCGAGGAGGTCGGTTTCCCGGGAGTCCTGGGCAAAGTGCGCGCGCTCGCGAAACAAGCCGAACGCCATGTGCATACCGGTGACCGGTGTGCGCAGTTCATGGGAGGCGCGCAGCACGAATTCGCTGCGCACCCGCTCGAAGGCCCGCTGCTCGGTAACGTCGCGCAGCACCATCACCGCTCCGAGGATATGGCCTTCGGTATGACTGACGGGGGTCAGGCTGTAGGTCAGCAGGCGCGATTCGCCGTCGACCTCGATGCTCAGGTCATCCGGCGCGCGTTCCAGTGAGCCGCCGCGCAATACCAATTGCAGTTGTTCGTCGAGTTCCGGGCGTTGCAGCGCGACACCCAAAGCCAGGCCAAGGCGGTCGTCATCCCAGCCCAGTTGGCGTTGTGCCACCGGGTTCATGTGTTCCAGCTGGCCCTGGCGATCGATCATCAACAAGCCGTCATCGATGCTGTCGAGTACCGCCTGAAGGCGCTGCTGGCCGGCCAGTAATTCATCGACGTTGGTGGCCTGATGTTCGCGCAGGGCTTCGGCCATGATGCCGAAGCGGCGGGTCAACTGGTTCATTTCCACCGCAGGGGACAGTGGCAGGGTGACGTCGAAGTTGCCCTGGCCGATGTTGTCGGCGGCCTTGGCCAGCGCTTCGATCGGTTCGCCGAAGCGGCGGGCGATGCCATGGGCGGTGACAAAGCCGATGATCAGCACCGCCAACCCGACAAGGCCCAGGGAGCCGGCCACCAGCAACGCACGTTCGCGGGCTTTGCGTTGGGTACTGTTGATGTTCTCCAGCGCTTGTTTGTGTTCGTTGATCAGGCCATTGCGCAGAACGTTGAATTTGTCGGTCAGCTCCTGGTTGCCACTGAGGCTGCCGGAAGGCTCCTGGGAGTTGCTGAATGCCTTGAGGAAGGACAGATAGTCATCCCGGGCTTGCTGGAAACCATGGTGGCCGTTGTCCAGGCGGTTTTCATGGGTGATGCCTTGATCGAGCAACTCGAAGTAGTGCCGCTCGGAATTTTCCAGCGCCGCCAGGTCGGGGGCCTGGTTGAGCATGATCATCAGTTGATCGCCCAAGGTCTGGCGCAGCTTGAGGCCCAGGTCCAGGGTGATGAAGTTGTCGCGGATCAGCACCTCCTGATTACTCGCCATCTGCATCACGCTGACCAGCCCGAGCACCAGCCCGAGCAGGGCCACAGTCATCAAGGCCGAGATACTCAGAAACAGACGGGTGCGCAACTTCATCGCCAGTTTCATAAGGTGGCGCTCACAGGTTGTACTGTTTGCGTTTGCGGTACAGGGTCGAGGCGTCGATTCCCAGGGTCTTGGCGGCTTGGTCGAGGGTCCCGGCGCTGGCCAGTACTGCGCCAATGTGGGCTTTTTCCAGCTCATCCAGGCTCAAGGCCGCGCCGATGCGCGGGGCGTTGTTGGTGGGCTGTTCGGCCATGCCCAAATGACTGATCTCGACCCGCTCCTGCGGGCAGATGATGCTCGCTCGCTCCACAACGTTACGCAGCTCGCGGATGTTGCCGGGCCAGCGGTAGCTCAGCAGCGCTTCGCGCGCCTCGTTGCTGAAACCGCGGGCCGGGCGCGCGTACTCCTTGACGAAGCGGGCCAGGAAGCGATCGGCCAGGGTCAGGATGTCCTCGGCGCGCTCACGCAGCGGCGGCAGGTGCAGGGTGATGACGTTCAGGCGGTAGAGAAGGTCTTCGCGGAAGCGCCCGTCGCGGACCATGTCTTCCAGGTTGAGGTTGGTGGCCGCGAGGATTCGTACATCAGCGCGCCGGGTAACCGGATCGCCAACTCGCTCATATTCCTTGTCTTGGATGAATCGCAGCAGTTTAGGCTGCAAAGTCAGGGGAAAGTCGCCGATCTCGTCGAGGAACAGCGTGCCGCCGTCCGCCTGGTTGACCCGGCCGAGGGTGCTTTCGCTGGCGCCGGTAAACGCTCCCCGGCTGTGGCCGAACAGCTCGCTTTCCATCAGCTCGGCGGTCAGCGACGGGCAGTTGATGGTCACACAGGATTTTTTCGCGCGCTTGCTCCAGCCGTGAATGGCTCGCGCCAGCTCGCCTTTACCGGTGCCGGACTCGCCGAGTATCAGGATGTTGGCGTCGGTGCTGGCGACCTGGCGGGCGGTTTCGAGCACCACTTTCATGGCCGGGCTGTGGGAGTCCAGGCCATCGCTGGGTTTACGCATTTCACCTTCAAGGGCTTCAAGACGGGCCGAGAGTTGCCGCACTTCAAGCTGTTTGGCGGTGGCCAGGCGCAATTGGTCCGGGCTGCAAGGTTTTACCAGGTAGTCGGCGGCGCCGGCTTGAATGGCGTCGACGGCGGTGTCCACGGCCGAGTGCGCGGTGACGATGACCACGCGCATCCAGGGTGCCTGGATGCGCATCTGCGCCAGTACATCGAGACCGTTGTCTTCACCCAGGCGCAAGTCCAGGAAACACAGGTCGAAGACCTGGCGTTGCAGCAGGGCATCGGCCTGGGCGGCGCTGTTGGCGGTGGCGACGCTGTAGCCTTCGTCTTCAAGGCAATAGCGGAAGGTGCGCAGGATGGCGGATTCATCGTCCACCAGCAGAATGCGGCCTTGATGCTCGTTGGCGGATTCCATCTTTCCTGCGCTCCTTAAATGAATGATCTTAGTTAGTCCCGACGAAATCGGGCAAGTTGCATGGTTGATTCTGGCCGCTTCTGCTTGAAGCCGGGTAGTTATTCCCTCTCTCATTCGCTAACTATATGAAATAGCTAGATTTTTAGCGAAAAGACGAGCTCCGGCCGTGTGCATGTCTCCTTTTCTGACATCCGCGGCCCCCGATACATTCCAAAAATTTTCCCTCGGCTGCAAATCAATCGTGCAGAACGCACGACCCAGGCGTGGTGCATCGTGCAGGATGCGTTCAGTCTGGTTTTTCAGTTGTATATAAGTCTTTGATTTAATTGAGTTTATTGCCGTAGGAAAAGATGGCATGCAGTCTGCAATGTACTGAATAGCCCCGGGCGTTCAAGCAGATTCGCCCTAAACCAACAATAACCACCAGTGTGGGAGGAGTTTCAGGATGAATCGCCAACGTGCCGCCCAATTGCGTCTTTCGCCACTGTATGTCCAGCAAGGGCTGTTCACCGTCCTTGCGCTGGTGATCACCTTGATCGGCGGCCAGCAATTCATGCTCTGGCAGCACAGCCAGCAGCCCGATGCTGCGCTGACGCCGACTCAACATTTCACCCAGACCCATTTCAGCGCCGTCAGCAGCCAGACGGCTGATGCGGCCCCCATGCGCATGATGGACGTTGACCAGGCTCAGCCTGAGGTCGACATGCCCCGTCAGGAGCGTTGGGTGTTCTAGGCAATAGACCTGGTGCCGGCTCCATGCATCGGGAACAGCTGCACCTCTAATCGAAGCGTAAGGAGAGTCATCATGTTGAGCTGGGCAATCACATTCTTGATCATTGCCATTGTCGCTGCCGTACTGGGCTTCGGTGGTATCGCGGGCACCGCCACGGGTATCGCCAAGATTCTCTTTGTCGTGTTCCTGGTGATGTTTGTCGTTTCCTTCTTCTTCGGCCGTCGTGGTCGAGGCTGACACTGAGCGGTTGCGTGAAGGCACTGGCGCCGCCCCACTGCGGGTGGCAAGGCCAGGGCTCGTTGAATGAGCACCTGAATTGAAAACCGAAAGAGCCGGATGACGTCTCTTTCCTTTACGCCCACCCGAGGAAGGTGTGCGTATGACCAAGGGGCCGGGACGTTCTGATTGTTGCAGGATCGGAGTGACCTACGGGTACAGGGAGTGCCTGCGAAAGGGCCGGGTCAGGCAAAGCAGCGTCGCCCGTTCCCCCAGTCGATCTTGACTGGGGGAACGGGCGGCGCGTTTATGTGGGTAAAACATTGAGTTAGAGCACTTGAGCTATTCTGCTTGGGTCACAGACAACAATCCTTTCTGACAAACCATTTCCCGGTGTTTCCTGGCGACCGTATATCGAGAAATTTGCGATTATTTTCTGATCATTTTTCGACGCATCGAGTAGGGAAAATCGCTAATTTTTGTACGTAATTGACTGGTCAATTAATAACCAGTCTGCTCTGCGATGGCCGGTTCACGGCACTTATGCCTGCCGAAATGTCGCATTCGAACCGGTTGGGACGGTCGTTTTACTTAAAAAAACTCATGCCGATTCGGCATAGGGTAGGCGTTTACGGCATTAGACGTGGTCCCGTTGCATCGGAATAGTTGCGCCTTTTTTCGCCTGCCAGAGAGCCGAAATACGCGCTCCGGGTAACCTTATACGGGGGCAGGTGCACACGCTTTTACGCCATTGGGTGTTCCAGTTCGTGCATCTGTCCGAGTCAAACGCAAGTAAGGGTAATGATATGAAGAAGGCAAAGCTTAGCCTCGCCTGGCAGATCCTCATCGGTCTGGTCCTGGGTATAGCAATCGGCGCACTGCTCAACCACTTCAGTGCTGAAAAAGCCTGGTGGATCAGCAACGTCCTGCAACCAGCGGGCGATATCTTTATCCGTCTGATCAAGATGATCGTGATCCCGATCGTGATCTCCTCGCTGATCGTCGGCATTGCTGGCGTGGGTGACGCGAAGAAACTCGGGCGCATTGGTCTGAAGACCATCATCTACTTCGAAATTGTCACCACCATCGCCATTCTGGTGGGTCTGGTGCTGGCCAACCTGTTCCACCCGGGCTCCGGCATCGACATGAGCACCCTGGGCACTGTGGATATTTCCAAGTACCAGGCGACGGCGGCCGAGGTTCAGCATGAACATGCGTTCATCGAGACCATCCTCAACCTGATTCCATCGAACATCTTTGCTGCCATGGCGCGTGGCGAGATGCTGCCGATCATCTTCTTCTCGGTGCTGTTCGGTCTCGGCTTGTCGAGCCTGCAGTCTGACCTGCGCGAACCGCTGGTGAAGATGTTCCAGGGCGTATCGGAAAGCATGTTCAAGGTCACTCACATGATCATGAACTACGCGCCGATCGGTGTGTTTGCCCTGATCGCGGTGACCGTGGCCAACTTCGGCTTCGCTTCCCTGCTGCCGCTGGCCAAACTGGTGATCCTGGTTTACTTCGCCATCGCCTTCTTCGCCTTCGTGGTGCTGGGCATCATCGCTCGTCTGTTCGGTTTCTCGGTGATCAAGCTGATGCGCATCTTCAAGGATGAGCTGGTGCTGGCCTACTCCACCGCGAGCTCGGAAACCGTGCTGCCGCGCGTGATCGAGAAGATGGAAGCCTACGGCGCGCCGAAAGCCATTTGCAGCTTTGTGGTACCGACCGGCTACTCGTTCAACCTCGACGGTTCGACCCTGTACCAGAGCATCGCGGCGATATTCATTGCCCAGCTGTACGGTATCGACCTGTCGATCAGCCAGCAGCTGCTGCTGGTCCTGACCCTGATGGTCACCTCCAAAGGTATCGCCGGCGTGCCGGGCGTGTCCTTCGTGGTGCTGCTGGCCACCTTGGGCAGCGTGGGTATTCCGCTGGAAGGCCTGGCGTTCATTGCCGGTGTCGACCGCATCATGGACATGGCCCGTACCGCACTGAACGTGATCGGCAACGCCCTGGCCGTACTGGTCATCGCGCGTTGGGAAGGCATGTACGACGATGCCAAGGGCCAGCGCTACTGGAACTCCCTGCCGCACTGGCGCAGCAAGGACAAGCTGCCGGCGGGTCAGGCGTCCAAGAACTGACACCCGGCACTGTGGGAGTGGGCCCGCCCGCTCCCACCGTGCTCGATAGCAGGCAAAGACAAACCCCGGAGAAATCCGGGGTTTGTCGTTTCTGCCCACGCCGCTATCATTCGCCGCATCTTCTGGGGGATTTGACTGATGCTCAACGGCCTGTGGCTTGGCTTTTTCATCGTGGCGGCCATTTCGGCACTGGCGCAGTGGCTGATTGGCGGCAATGCCGGGATCTTCGCGGCGATGGTGGAAAGCATTTTCGCCATGGCCAAGCTGTCGGTCGAGGTGATGGTGCTGCTGTTCGGCACCCTGACCCTGTGGCTGGGCTTTTTGCGGATCGCTGAAAAGGCCGGGATCGTCGAGTGGCTGGCCAAGGCCCTGGGCCCTTTATTCCTGCGCCTGATGCCGGAAGTGCCAGCGGGCCATCCGGCCATCGGTCTGATCACCCTCAACTTCGCTGCCAACGGCCTGGGCCTGGACAACGCGGCGACACCGATCGGCCTCAAGGCGATGAAGGCGCTGCAAGAGCTCAACCCCAGTGCAACGGTGGCGAGCAATGCGCAGATCCTGTTCCTGGTCCTGAATGCCTCGTCGTTGACGTTGCTGCCGGTGACGATCTTCATGTATCGCGCCCAGCAAGGCGCGCCGGATCCGACCCTGGTGTTCTTGCCGATCCTGCTGGCCACCAGTTGTTCGACGCTGGTCGGGCTGCTGTCGGTGGCATTCATGCAGCGCCTGCGCCTGTGGGACCCGGTGGTGCTTGCCTACCTGATTCCCGGTGCGTTGGTCCTGGGTGGCTTCATGGCCCTGCTGGCGACGCTCTCAGCCACCGCGCTGGCAGGCTTGTCCTCGATCCTCGGCAACCTGACGCTGTTCGGCCTGATCATGCTGTTTCTGGTGATTGGCGCGCTGCGCAAGGTCAAGGTGTATGAAGCATTCGTCGAAGGCGCCAAGGAAGGCTTCGACGTGGCCAAGAACCTGTTGCCCTACTTGGTGGCGATGCTGTGTGCGGTAGGCGTATTGCGGGCTTCCGGGGCGCTGGACTTCGGCCTCGACGGCATTCGCCATCTGGTGGAGTGGGCGGGCTGGGACACGCGCTTCGTCGACGCCCTGCCGACTGCGATGGTCAAGCCGTTCTCGGGCAGTGCCGCGCGGGCGATGCTGATCGAAACCATGCAGACGTCGGGTGTGGACAGTTTTCCAGCGCTGGTGGCCGCGACCGTTCAGGGCAGTACCGAAACCACCTTCTATGTGTTGGCGGTGTACTTCGGTGCAGTGGGTATCCAGCGTGCGCGACACGCCGTGGGGTGCGCACTGTTGGCGGAGCTGGCCGGGGTGCTGGCGGCAATCGGGGTCTGCTACTGGTTCTTTGGCTGAACCCAAACGCCGCTGCATAGTGTCCTGTAGCCGTTGGCGAAGGCTGCGCTGGGCTGCGCAGCGACCTCTGCATTACCCAGCCGAATGAACGTCCTGCGGCCGTTGACGCAGCCTCGCGGACTCGACAGCTGCTACAAGGATGATGCGTCGGGTTTGGGGGCATGCTTTTGCCCCTGCTCCACCGTCCAGGCAACCACTTGCCGGGTCAGCGTATCGCCGGCCTGGCCAAACCCCGTCACCACGCCTGGCACCTTGACGTCACTCACCGGCTGGCGCACTTCAAAGCGTTTGCTGGCGAGGATCCGTTGGTCGCTGCCGCGCACCAGCAGGGCATCCAGGCGGATCACCACCTGCACGCCACTGCCCAGGTACTCACTCTGGAACGCCTGCAGGTTGCCGCCCAGCTCCAGGTCAGTCTGCAGATTGCTGTCGTCGATGCTCAGCAGGCGTACCCGGCCATCCTCGGTAAAGCCATCGAGCAGGCGGTTGCGCAGCAGGATCGGGGTGGGGTCGCTCCAGCGCGAGGCCTTGTAGCTGCTGATCAGGTCACCTTGGGGGATCACCGCGATTTTCGCGCTGTTGAGCGCATCGCCCGCCTGCGGTTTGGCCAGGCGCAGCGACCACGCTACCGGGGTGGCGCGTGTCGTGGCGGCCGGGCCCTGGGTGGCGGGCAGGCGATACACGTCCTGCGGCTCGGCCTTGGGCAGAATGGAGCAGGCGCTGGCCAGGGCCAGGCTCGCCAGCAGGGCCCCGTGGGCGAATGGGCGGTAGACGCGCTTCATGGTGTGAACTCCTTGTCCGTGTCGCTGCCGAGCAGGTAACCGCTGGGGTTGGACTCCAGGCGACGAGAGATGGCCCGCAGCGAGCTCAGGGTGTCGCGCAATTCGCGCACGGCCGGCGCCAGGCCGTTGAGCCCCTGCATGCCGTTGCTCAGGGCGTCCTGATTGCTGGTCAGCAGTGTGTTGATGGTTGCCGTGCTCTGCTCCAGGGACTTCATCGCCTGCTCGGCGCTGCCGAACATCTGCTTGCCCTGGTCGTTGAGCAGGCCGTTGGCATTGCGCATCAGCGCGGTGGTCTGTTCCAGGGTGGCGGTGGCCTGTTTGCCAATGGCCGAGAGTTGCTGCATGGCCTGGCGGATATCCCCGCGCTGCTCGGCAATGGCCCCGGTGGTCTGCTCCAGGTTGGCCAGGGTCTTGCCCAGGCGCTCGACGTTTTCCGGCGAGAGCATCTCGTTGGCGTTGTACAGCAGGCGGTTGATGCTGCTCATCACGTCGTCGCTGTTGTTCAGCAGGCGCGCGATGGGCGATGGCGAGGCGACAATGATCGGCAACTTGCCGTCCTTGCCCCGCAGTTCAGGACTTTTCGGGGTACCGCCACTAAGCTGGATGATCGAGGTGCCGGTGATGCCGGTCAGGGCCAGCTTGGCCTGGGTGTCTTCCTTGATCGGGGTCTCGCCGCCCAGGCGGATGCGTGCCAGGACCCGGCGCGGGTCCTTGGGGTCCAGGCGCAGGCTCACCACATCGCCGACCTTGATCCCGCTGTACTGCACCGCGCTGCCTTTGGACAGGCCGCTGACGGCCTCGTTGAAGACCACTTCATAGTCCTTGAACTCGCTGTCGACGCTGGATTTGGCCAGCCACAGACCGAACAGCAAGGCACCGGCCACTACCAGGACAGTGAACAGGCCGATCAATACATGATGGGCTCGGGTTTCCATGTCATACCTCGTTGAGCTGTGAAGCGGCGCTGAGCGCCGCGCGGCCGCGTGGGCCATGAAAGTATTGGTGAATCCAGGCGTCGTCGGTTTCCGAGACGACATCGATGGCGTCCGCCACCAGCACCTTCTTCTGCGCCAGCACCGCCACCCGGTCGGTGATGGTGTAGAGCGTGTCGAGATCGTGGGTGACCAGGAACACACTCAGCCCCAGCGCATCACGCAGGGTCAGGATCAATTGATCGAAGGCGGCCGCGCCAATGGGGTCGAGGCCGGCGGTCGGTTCATCGAGAAACAGGATGTCCGGGTCCAGCGCCAGCGCCCGGGCCAGGGCCGCGCGCTTGATCATGCCGCCGGACAGCGAGGCCGGGTATTTGTCGGCGGCTGACAGCGGCAACCCGGCCAGCGCCAGCTTGACCGCGGCCAGGTGCTCGGCATCCGCGCGGCTCAGCCCGGCATGTTCGATCAGCGGCAGCGCGACGTTTTCGGTCACGGTCAGCGACGAAAACAGCGCGCCTTTCTGGAACAGCACGCCGAAGCGCCGTTCCACCCTCGAACGTTCGTCTTCCGAGAGGCTCGGCAGGTTTTTGCCGAACACCGTGACATTACCTTCGCTGGGCTGACGCAGGCCAATGATGCTGCGCAGCAGCACCGATTTACCGCTGCCGGAGCCGCCTACCACGGCGAGGATCTCGCCCTTGTACAAGTCCAGGTCGAGGTTTTCATGCACGCTCTGGCTGCCGAAACGATTGCACAGCCCACGGACTTCAATCACCGCCTCGGTCGGCGCACGGGGTAAGCGACTCACCAGCCCATCTCCATAAAGAACAGTGCGGCGACCGCATCCAGGACGATCACCACAAAAATCGATTGCACCACGCTGGAGGTGGTGTGGGCGCCGACGGACTCGGCACTGCCGCTGACCTTGAAGCCTTCCAGGCAGCCGACGGCGGCGATCAGGAAGGCGAAGATCGGCGCCTTGACCATGCCCACCAGGAAGTGTTGGACGCCGATATCCGACTGCAGCAGCGAGAGGAACATCGCTGGCGAGATATCCAGCGTGAGGGCACAGACCACGCCGCCGCCGACAATCCCCGAGAGCATCGCCAGGAACGTCAGCATTGGCAGGGCCACCAGCAACGCCAGGACCCGTGGCACCACCAGCAGCTCGACCGGGTCCAGGCCCAGGGTGCGGATGGCGTCGATTTCTTCGTTGGCCTTCATCGAGCCGATTTGGGCGGTAAAGGCACTGGCGGTGCGACCCGCCATGAGGATCGCGGTCAGCAGCACGCCGAACTCACGCAGGAAGGAGAACGCCACCAAGTCCACGGTAAAGATACTCGCACCAAAACTGGCGAGCACCGTGGCGCCGAGGAAGGCCACGACCGCGCCCACCAGGAAGGTCAGCAGCGCGACGATCGGAGCGGCATCGAGCCCGGTCTGCTCGATGTGCGCGACCATGGGCGTGATCCGCCAGCGGGAGGGGCGAAACAGGCTGCGGGCGATGGTTTCCAGGATCAGGCCGACGAACCCCAGCAGTTTCAGGGAATCCTGCCAGACGGTGTCCACGGCTCGGCCAATACGGGTCAGCAATTGAATGCCGACGTTGACCTCGGGTTGCTTTACCGGGACACAGAAGTCGGCCATCGAGTTGTAGACCGTGTGCAGCAGCGCGCGGTCGGCGGCGGACAGGCTGCAGTCGGGATGCTCGGCGGTTTTGCCGAGGCGCTCGGCCCCCAGCAGCTCGACCAGCAAGGAGGCACCGGCGGTGTCGAGCGCGCCCAGGCCATTGAGGTCAATGGTGGCGCGGTCGTCGTACTGGCCCTTGAGGGTTTCGCTCAACTGCTTGAGGTTGGCGTAGTGGGCAAGCGTCCAGTCGCCCGTGACCCTGAGCTGCGCAGGGCTGTGGGAAGTATCGAGCTGGGCAGTGCCGGTTGTCGTATCGCTCATAAGCTCCTTGCTTGTTCGGCTGCGACGCAGTGCTACCTAATAGCACGATCCTTGTTACTTTGCCTGGTTCGGCGCCGGGTTGTCTTGACCTGTGTCGGTGACCACGAAGCGCAGCACACCAATCACCTGGCCGTCTTCGGTCAGCACCCGGACCTGCCATTTGCCGACCGGGTTGCCAGGGAAGTTCTGCTTGTGGGTCCAGGCCCGGTAGCCTTCCTTGCGCCCACCGTGGATATCCAGGGCAATACGGTCAACTTCCTTGCCGTTGAATTTCCACACGTGATAGATCCGCTCGTCCAGGCCACGCGGGGCGTTGATGGCGGTGTAGGCGTACAGGCCGTCGCTCCGTAACTGGGCGACGCTGACCTGCTCCAGGCTGGCGCCCGGGGTGCGGTCCTGCAGCTGGGTGCTGATCGCCACCTCGGTCATCCACAACGTGGCGGGCGGTACCCAGGAGCGCAGGAACCAGCCGGTGGCACCGATCGCCACGGTGATGCACAGCACGCTCAGGCCACCGCGCACGGTACGAATCGGAAAGATCGACGCCAGGCTCGGGAAGGACAGCAGCATGGCGATGCCCAGCGCCAGCTTGAAACTCTGCGAGGTGGTCAGGTGCAGGATGATCGGCAGCGCGGTCAGCAGGGCGGCAAACAGCGTCAGGGTGTGCATCGCCAGGAACAGCCAGCGGCGCGGAGCCAGCCATTTGTAATAGAGCGGATCAGTGATGGAAATCAGTGCGGCGGCGCCGAGCAGTCCGGTAAACGCCAACTGCCCGCTGTTCCAGGTGGTGGTGATGAAAAAGAACGGCAGGACGAAAAACAGGCTTTCCTGGTGGATCATCTGGGTCGCGTAGCGCAGCAGCGGCTGCGGGATCTCGCGCTTGAACACCTTGGTGAACAACTGCGTCAGGCTGTTTTCCAGCATCAGCCAGACCCAGCTGACCAGCATGATGATCGCGATCCAGGTGGCCAGGCCTTGTTGCCGATCCACCAGAATGAAGCTGCCGACCCCCGAGATGAAACCGCCGAGCGCGATGACCCCGGGGTAGCGCTTCATCAGCTCGAGGATGCGCTGGACGTAAAGGGTCAGGTTCGGCATGTTGGCGGTTCACACTATTCGTAGGAAAAACCGACCTAGGATACCAGCGCCGAGAGACATCCGGTCGCGGTGCACACCTTCAGGTTCGGCGATGAAAACGCCAGCCCAGTGCGCCGAGCACCAGCAACGCCACTATCCCACCCAGCAACCAGGCCAGTTGATCATAGCTGAGCAGCGGTTTTTCGATTCGCACGTACCCCGGCTGTTCAAGCAGTTGTCGCAGGGCCAGGTTCGCCTGTTTGAGCGTCACGGCACGCAAGCGTTTGACCGGGTCGGCAAATTGTCCGTCTTCAAAGTCGCCCAGGGCGCTCCAGTAATAGTCGGCCAGTGCGCTATTGCCCTGCACCGCCCAGGCCTGGCGGGCGATGGCGGCCTGTTTGAGGCGCGCGAACGTGACGGGGTCGAGGCCATTGTGCAGCAGGTCGGCCTTGAGCTGCGCCAGTACCTGCTGCGCCTGGGCCAGGTCATCGCGCTCCAGGTCGGCGTTCAGGCTCATGAAGCCGATTCCGCCAAACACTTCGCGTTCCGCTGCAGGGCCGTAGGACAGGCTGTGGGCCAGGCGCAACTGGCGGTAAAGCGCCCAGTCGAGGTAGTCCTTGAGCAGGTCGTAGGTTTCGTCGTATTGGGCGTCGAGGATCGGCTCGGGGAACAGCCAGTGCAGCTTGGCGGCATCGCCGACCCAGCCGTGAATCAGCTCCCGCTGGGCCTGGGCCGGGCTCTGCACCTGTGCCAGGGCCGGGTGCGCCGTGGGTTCGACCGGCTTCAGATGACCGTAGGTGCGTTCCAGGTAGGCTGGCAGCAGGCGATCGAGGTCGCCGACGATAATCAGTGTCATGTTGTTGGGGGCGTACCACTCCTGGCGCACCTGCTCCAGCTGTTCGCGGGTCAGCGAGTGGACTTCGGAGCGCTCCTGGCACTTGAGCCCCAGTTCCACGGCCAACTGGTTGCTGGCGGTATGGCCCAGGTCCTGGCGGTCGAGCCAGCGCTGCAAGTGGGAGTAGTGGCCGCCGTCTTCACGTTCGACCACCTGTTTGGCGGCATTGATCGCGTTGTCGTCGATGCGGGTTTCGGTCAGCAGCGCCAGGAGCAGGTCGAGGACTTTGCGCTGGTTCTTCGCCGGAGCCTCGATGACAAAGGTGGTGTCGGCGTTGCTGGTAAAGGCATTCCATTCCCCGCCGAGGCCTTGCATGCGTTCCTCCAGCCCTCCTTCGCCGCCGGCATCGATGCCGCTGAACAGCACATGCTCCAGCAGGTGTGGCAGTTCCTTGTCGGCGCAGGAAAAGTCGTCGATGCCCACGCCGACGACCAGGCGGATTGCCACATGCCCGCGTTCAGTGCTGGGCTTGAGCAGGATCTGCAGGCCGTTTTGCAGCACATAGCCCTCGACTTGCAGGCGGTCCAGGGCCCAGGTGCAGGTGGAGCCCAGCAGCAGGCACGCAAACAACAGACAACGCATAACAACCTTCCTGGCGGGTAAATGCGGGGAGCGGGGTTTTCCCTCAAGCTTTGCAAATGACTGCTGGCAACGCTAGACGTTCAGGGAGAATGGGTGATGTCAGCCATATCGTCGACCGCCAGGGCGCCGGTCTCGGAGGTCTCCAGCACTACATAGGCGCTGCTGCAGAATAGCGAGTTCAAGCGTTTCATGTCGGCGATCAGTTCCAGGTGCAGGGAACTGGTCTCGATGCTCTGGACGATCTTGCGTTGTAGGCGGCTGACGTGGGCGTGGGCCAGGCGCCTTTCCTGGGCGCGGAAGCGACGTTTCTCACGCAGCAATTGCCGGGCGCTTTCCTTGTCGGCGCTGAGGAACACCGACAGCCCCAGGCGCAGGTTGGCGATCAACTGCTGGTGCAACCCGGTGAGCTCTTCCAGGCCCACATCGGAAAAGGAGCGGCGCTGCGAAGTCTTTTGCTGCTGGACTTTGCGCAGCATGCGCTCGATCAGGTCCGAGGCCAGTTTCAGGTTGATCGCCAGTTCGATGATTTCTGCCCAGCGCCGGCTGTCCTGGTCGCTCAGGTCTTCGCGGGGCATCTGCGCCAGGTAGAGTTTGATGGCGCTGTAGAGAGCCTCGACGTCATCGCTCAGGCTGCGCATTTGCTGGGGCACTGCGGTCTGTTTGCCTCGCAGCACGTCGAGCATGGCTTCGAGCATGTTCTCGATCAGGTCGCCCATGCGCAGGGTTTCCCGCGCGGCATTGGCCAGGGCCAGGCTGGGGGTGGCCAGGGCGGCGAGGTCCAGGTGCCTGGCCTTGGCCTGGCCGTTGGTTTCCGGGCGTTCTGGCAGCAGCCACGCACACAGCCGCGCCATGGGGCCAACGCTGGGCAGCAGCACCAGGCAGCGCGCTGTGTTGTAGAGCAGGTGGAAGCCAATCACCAGGCCTTGGGGGCTGTAATCGAGGCTGTCCATCCAGTGCACCAGGGGATCGAGTACCGGAATGATCAGCAGCAGCCCGATCAACTTATACAGCAGGCTGCCCAGCGCCACTTGCCGGCCGGCGGCGTTCTGCATGCTGGTGCTGAGGAAGGCCAGTACCCCGCTGCCGATGTTGGCGCCAATCACCAGGCCAATGGCCACGGGCAAGCTGATGACCCCGGCCCCGGCGAGGGTCGCGGTGAGCAGGACGGCGGCCAGGCTGGAGTAGGAAATCATCGCGAACAGTGCGCCGATCAAGGCGTCGAGCAGGATGTCGCCCGTCAGGGAGGCAAACAGCACCTTGACGCCCTGGGCATGGGTGATGGGCGCAGCCGCTTCGACGATCAGTTGCAGCGCCAGGATGATCAGCCCCAGGCCTATGCCGACCCGGCCCATCTGGCCGACGCGGGTCTGCTTGCGCGAGAGGAACAGGATTACCCCGAGGAAAATCAGCAGCGGCGACAGCCAGGACAGGTCCAGGGTCAGGACGCGGGCCATCAGCGCGGTACCGACATCGGCGCCGAGCATGGTCGCCAGCGCCGGGGTCAGGGCCATCAGGCCCTGGCCGACAAAGGAGGTCACCAGCATTGCGGTGGCGTTACTGCTCTGGACCATGGCGGTGACCAGGATCCCGGCAATAAAGGCTAGCCAGCGCTTGGACATGTTGCGGCCAATGACATGGCGCAGGTTGGAACCGTAGACCCGCAGGATGCCGGTTCGGACGATGTGCGTGCCCCAGATCAGCAAGGCCACGGCAGACAATAAATTGAGCAGGGTCAGCATGACAGGCCCCCTGGTGGAATAGCGCCCCAAAGGGGCAAGTGAGCAGTACCGCGCGATTTCTACATTCTGTACTTAAGCTGTAGTTGGCTAACGGCCGTGGCGCCAGCATCGCATGCCTAAAGCGTCAAATGAAACAAAACTGTCATGAAAACAGCTTCATGCGGACGTAAAAAAGGGGACTTGCGAGAGCCCCCTTCTTCCTGCATCCGGTTCAGGTTACTGGCCCGGGATGTCCTTGCGCAGCTTGACCGGGTCTTGCTGTTTCTTCTTTTTCGCCATCGCGGTGCGCAACTTGATGTTGACCGCTTCCACCGCCAGCGAGAATGCCATGGCGAAGTAGACGTAGCCTTTTGGCACATGCACTTCGAAGGCTTCGGCGATCAGTACGGTACCGACCACCAGCAGGAACGACAGCGCCAGCATTTTCAGCGACGGGTGCTTGTCGATGAACGCGCTGATGGTGCCGGCAGCCAGCATCATCACCAGGACGGCAACGATAATCGCGGCGACCATGACCGGCACGTGGGAGACCATGCCCACGGCAGTAATGACCGAGTCCAGGGAGAACACGATGTCGATGATCGCGATCTGGATGATGGTGTAGAGGAAGTTGCCGCCCTTGCCCGTAGGCTCGTCGGAGGTTTCGTCTTCACCTTCCAGTGCGTGGTACATCTCCTGGGAGCTTTTCCACAGCAGGAACAGGCCACCGAAGAACAGGATCAGGTCGCGTCCGGAAATGCCCTGGCCGAAGACCACGAACAGGTCGGCGGTCAGGCGCATGACCCAGGTGATCGACAGCAGCAACAGGATCCGGGTGATCATGGCCAGGGCCAGACCGAAGATCCGGGTGCGCGCCTGCATGTGCTTGGGCATGCGGCTGACCAGAATCGAAATCATGATGATGTTGTCGATGCCCAGGACGATTTCCAGGGCCGTCAGTGTCAAGAAGGCAACCCAGATCTCTGGGTTGGTCAGCCATTCCATGTGTATTCCTTTGAGGATGTGTTAAACCACGCCGCCAGCGGCTTCAAAACTCGAAGTCTAGCTGGCGGCGCGGTGAGTGGGTGCGCTTATAGGGTGCTGAACAGCGGAAATATCCCCATCAGCAACGCGGCGAACATTATGCACAGGCAAACCAGAACTGCCCACTTGAGGGTGAAGCGCTGGTGGTCGCCGAACTCGATCCCGGCCAACGCCACCAGCAGGTAGGTCGATGGCACCAGCGGGCTCAGCAGGTGCACGGGTTGGCCAACGATCGAGGCGCGGGCCATTTCTACGGCGGTGATGCCGTAGTGGCTGGCGGCTTCGGCGAGAACGGGTAGTACGCCGTAGTAAAATGCATCGTTGGACATGAAGAAGGTGAACGGCATGCTCACCAGGGCCGTGATCACGGCCAGGTAAGGGCCGAGGAAGTCCGGGATCACTGCCAGCAGGCTTTTCGACATCGCGTCGACCATGCCGGTGCCGGTCAGGATGCCGGTGAAGATGCCCGCGGCGAAAATCAGCCCGACGACGGCCAGCACACTGCCAGCGTGAGCCGCGACGCGGTCTTTCTGCTGTTGCAGGCATGGGTAGTTGACGATCATGGCGATGCTGAACGCGACCATGAACAGCACCGGCAGTGGCAGCAGGCCAGCGATCAAGGCACACATCAGGCCCAGGGTCAGGGCGCCATTGAACCAGATCAGTTTCGGCCGACGGGCATCCGGGAACTGCGACACGCTGATTTCGCTGTGGTCGATCTCGTCGCCGATCAAGTGCAGTTCACCCAGGCGCGCGCGCTCACGTTTACCGTACATGTAGGCAATCGCCAGGATCGCCACCACGCCGGCGAGCATCGCCGGGATCATCGGTACAAAAATATCCGACGGGTCGACGTGCAGCGCACTGGCGGCGCGGGCGGTCGGACCGCCCCAGGGCGTCATGTTCATCACACCGCCGGCCAGGATGATCAGGCCGGCCATGATGCGCGGGCTCATGCCAATGCGGCTGTACAGCGGCAGCATGGCGGCCACGCAGATCATGTAGGTGGTGGCGCCGTCACCGTCCAGGGACACCACCAGGGCCAGCACCGCGGTGCCGACGGACACCTTCAGCGGGTCACCCTTGACCAGCTTGAGGATCTTGCGCACGGCCGGGTCGAACAGGCCGGAGTCGATCATCAGGGCAAAATAGAGGATGGCGAACATCAGCATCACCCCGGTCGGGGCCAGCTTGGTGATGCCTTCGAGCATCATCGGGCCGATTTTCGGCGCAAAACCGCCAAACAGGGCGAACAGGATCGGCACGATGATCAGGGCGATCAGCGCCGACAGGCGCTTGGTCATGATCAGGTACATGAACGTGATGACCATGGCAAAGCCAAGGAAAGTCAGCATGGGAATACTCCAGACGTAGCGCGACTAGGGAATGGCGGACCGGTTGGGGGTCAGCGCAGAACGGGAAGCACGAGGCGTACGAAGGGAGTGGGGGCGAGCAGGCGGGTGTGAGCAGACATCAGAATCACCATTGTTGTTGTTAATTGGGCCGTGCGAACGTTGTGGATTTCGCGTTGGCCAACCGGTCTATTGCCGGCAGTGAGGGCGATCCTAATCGGCAAACCTTTCAGCTACCTTTCGCCAGACAAACACCGGACGAGATGTGCAAGCGCGCCTGGCGAGGCTTAAAGTGCTGGGCAGTGCCCCGGATTGAGGGGGCGCCGTTGGGGATGAGGAGGGTCGGCATGAGCGAACTTCACACCGGTGGCTGCCATTGTGGGCAGTTGCGTTATCAATTCAGCGGGCCGTTGTGTGACATCGCCCATTGCCACTGCTCGATTTGCCGACGGGTCAGCGGCGGCCTGGTGACCACCTGGATCACCCTGCCCCGTCCAGCCTTCCAGTGGCTGGCGGGCACCCCGGCGCAGTACGATTCTTCGGCCAGCTGTGTGCGTTATTTCTGTGGCCACTGTGGTGCGCAACTGGCATTGATCACGCACCTGAGCCCGGACACTATCGATGTGACCATTGCCACTCTGGATCACCCTGAGCGGGCGCCGGCCGAACGGCACATCTGGACCGACAGCCGATTGCCTTGGCTGCACCTGGACGAACACCTCCCCGAAGAACCCGAGGAAACCCTGTAGCGGCTGCCATGCGCCTGGGGGTCAGGGTAGCTCCAGGCCGCCTGCCGCCTTGTGCAGCGCCCGCAGGTGTTCGCCCAATTGCTTGACGTTGGCTTCGTTGGCGGCGATCTCCGCGGCCCGGGCCGGCTCCAGCAGGGCGCGGGCCTCTTTGTCGAGGTCGCCGGTCAAGGCTTGCAGTACTTTCTGGCGGCTGCTGCTTTCAGCTTCCAGGCGTTGCCATTCGTTGGCTTGCGGCAACCCGTAGCCACCCTCGTCGAGCAACTCCGCCGGGCGGCTGAGGAAGCCGCTGTTGGCGAGGATCTGCTGCAGGGTCTTGTTGGCCCGGTCCATGCCGCCGTTCTCCAGCTCCCGCGCATCGAGGTAGCGTTGCTTGACTTCGTTCTGGGCCAGCAGCAGTTGCTGGCGGAAGCTCGCCTGCTCCAGCAACAGCAAGGCAGCGCTGGTACGCAGGTCAGCCTGGTCGAACCATTGGCGGCGATCGGCAGCGCTTGACGTCAGCCAGTCTTCAACCTTGTCCTGTTTGATCGGCAGGTGCTTTTTCAGCACCTCGAACATGGCTTGATAGCGGTCGCGGAATGAATCGAAGCGATAACCCAGGCGCAAGGCCTCACGCTGGTCGTCGAGCACGCTGGTGTCGGCCAGGCCGCGGGCCTTGAGCACTTCCAGCAGGCCGTTGGGCATGATGCTGTCCAGGCCGACCAGTTGCGGATTGTTGCTGCCACTGCGTAACAGTTTCAGGCTCTCCACGGCACAGTTGTTGGAGAGGAAGAAGTAATTGCCGTCGTAGCTCCAGTGCATCTCGGCAGCGTGCTCTACCACTTCGTCGATCTCGCTGCGCGAGAGGATCAGCGGTACGGACGCCAGGCTGCGCAATTCGGTCTTGGTGTACTCGTCGATGACTTGTGCCAGGGGCAGTACAAAAAGCCGCGAGGGGTATTTGCCCACCAGGCCGTCCCAACTCGATAGCTGCACGTCGCCGACGAAGGCGCGGTAGGACAGCACCAGGGAATATTCCAGATCCAGCCGGCAATCGGGCCCACGCGGGCGCCCGGGTGCACAGATCACCAGGCGCAACATGCTGTGGCCCCAGCGGCTCACCAGGTTCTGGTTGGCTTCGGCCAGCAGGTAATCGACGGCGTAGACCCGCTCCGGGTCGACCTGGCCCAGCGGCTGCTTGCCAAAGTCGTTGCCGGCGTTGAGAAAGGCGAAGGATGTGGCGCAGTTTTCCTGGGTCGACGGTGCCCAGCCAAAGTGTTGCTGGTAATAGCGGTACAGCGCCGGACGGCGGCAGGCGTAGCTCGGGTCGAGGAGGAAGTACTCCATGTTGACCGCGACGAACTCCTTGGGGCTGCTGGTTTCGTACAAGTCCGGGCTGCGCGCGATCTGGCGGTTGTGCTGTTCACGTTCTCCGCGCCGGCCGACGTACTGCTGCCAGCCGGCCAGGTCCAGCAGGCGCGGGTCATCACTGAGGGTGAAGCGCCGGTCGTTCTGGCCGCGGCATTGATCGGGCATGCCGATCAGGCCCGAACTGTTGTTCTGCCGGGTACAGCGCTGGATCAACAAGCGCTCGGGGGTGGGCCATAAACGCGCACGGTCATAGATGTGGGTCAGTTCATGCAGCACCGTGGCCAGCATCTCGCGGCGTACGGTGCCGTGGGGGCGATGGGTCTTTTTTGTTGCGGCGCTACCGTCCGTCAGGCCGGGTAGCAGTTTGCGGTTGAGGTCCAGTTCAGACACCAGGGAGGCCTGGCCGTAGGCGTTGGCTGGCATGTTGTCGGTCCAGCCGACATCAATTCGCCGGTCCAGTTGTTCGACGAAGTGCGGCGGCAGCGCTTGCATCGCCTCGTCGAGCAAGGCCTGGCTGGCCTGCTGTTCTGCCGGGCTCAAGCCTTCGGTCTTGAGGTGCAGTTGCAGGCCAGCCTGGGCCGTTATGCCAAAGAGCAGCGCGGCAGCAGTCAGCAGCCCGGTGACGAACGACCTCACAGTGCGAGGATGGCTTCGGCGAGTACCTGGTCACTGGCGTCGCGGGCTTCCGGCACGCGGGTGCGCAAGGTATCGAAGGCCGCTTCCAGGTGCGCGCCACGGATATCACCATTGCTGGCGACGAAACTGGCCGCGTCGTCGTGGGCATCGCGTACGACTTTCGAGTCGCGGATGGACGTCGTGGTGTCCGAGGTGAAATCAAGGGTGCGCTGTGAGGCGCGGATGATGATGTTACTGGTGGCGACCAGGGTTTGGGCCTGGGCCATGTCGGCCAACAACAATAGGCCAAGGGTGGCAGCAATCAGCGGGCTACGCATGGAACGACTCCGGAAGAACGTGGGATAGCTATTGGACGAGAATTGCCTGTGCCAGTTCAAGGTCACTTGCATGAAGTTTTGCCCGGTGCTGGTGCAGGTAAACCAGGGCCGACTCCAGGTGCGCTCCTCGTAGTTGGCCATTGCTGGCAACAAAGGCAGCCGCATCATCGTGCGCGGCGAGCAGCAGTTTATGGTCGAAGGGAGCGGCGGTCACCATGCTTGTGGCATAGGCGGTGACGACAAGGTTCTGCGTGGTCAGGTCCAGGGCGTGAGCCGAGGTGATCCCGCAGGCGATGAAGGTGGCGGGGACGAACAGTGCTTTTACAAGAAAATCCATGGGACCAGACAGCTGAAAACCAGCCCCAAGGCTAGCGCAATGCCCGGCCCAGAGCCAGGCCTTGGCAAACGGGGCAGCTCAGGCCGCCCCGTACAGTGTCTGCAATCAGATGGTCAGGATAGCCTGAGCCAGTTGGGCGTCGGTCGCGCTCAACTGTGGAACCTGCTTGCGGATGTGCTCCAGGGCACTTTCCAGGCGAACGCCGCGGATGGCGCCTTCGCTGGCCACGAAGCTGGCCGCGTCATCACGGGCTGCGCGCACGATTTTGTCGTCCTTGAACGAAGACGTGACGTCGGAGGTAGCGTCGGAAGTGGCTTTGAGCGCGCCGACGACAGCGTCCGTGGTGACGATGAAGCTGGTGGCGTGCGAATTGGCAGCCACGGCCAGCAGGGCTGCAGCGCTGAGCAGACGAAGACGGGACATGGGGTAACTCCTTTTAAGAACAAAAAAGTGGCGTTGGAAAACGCCCGACAACCACCGCGAGCCGCACGGTGCCTGAAGAGTCAGACGCGTACCGTGCAGTGTTCGCCACGTTGTATCTGGATATTAGGCCCATGTTCAAGGATTCGAACAGCCCTGTGGGCCTTTTTGCCGACCACTATTGCCAGAAGGGGCGCTCCAGCTCGGCCATGCGTTCCGAGTGGCTGATGCCGATATCGGCCAGTTGCTGGTCATTGAACTGGGCCAGCAGGTGACGGGTACGCGCCCGCTCCCGGCATTGGCCAATGGCCCTGAACAGCCGGGAGAGTAACCCCGGCAGGCTGAGCCGCTGGCGGCGTGGTAGGGACATCTCGAGTGACGGGTCCATGCTCAATTCCTCGCGCAAAGGCTGAAAGTGCAGCCTTGGGAGGTCATGTTGGGCCCTTGCGGTTTAGCGGGGCAGTGACACCGGGGTAAAATTGTACTGGTTCAGTTTGATTCTTATGGAAACTGTACCTGTCTTGAGACGTGTCTTCTGTACCTGCGATTTTTTACCCTGAAACGACAAGACCCGTCGCGGTTTCCCGCGACGGGTCTTGTGTGTGCAATTCAGAGTGCTGGCGGTGGACCCGGAGGGTCAGGGCCAGCGACGCTAACTTAGCGCCAGAACGGCTTGCTCAGTTCTTCGTAGCGTTGTGCTTCGCTAATCCCTGCGTCAGCCAGCAGACGCGAATCCAGGCGAGCCAGTTGATGGCGGCTGGAGATGCGGCGCTGCCACAGCATCAGGTTGGCGAGAACGCGAAGAGGCATGGAAGCCTGGGTTTTTACAGCCTTGTCTTCGAAGAACAGTTCGGAACTGAGTGTACGTTCCATGGTTGACATCCTTCCGCTTGTGGCGGGATTAGGTAGTGGTTTAACTGGTGCCCATGATCCTCTCGTTTGGCCAGTCTCTGTAGATACAGTTCACCTGTATTGTGAGAGACCAGTTAACTGTTAAAGGGGGGTGTACTGGTCTAAATTGAGGCAACTGTACCTGTCCGCACGATTATGGTGCGTTATGCAGGTTTTAGTGGGGAAAGGTAGGCTTTTTCCGTAGGAAATGACCGGTACAGTAGTACAGTTTTTGCAAGATCTTGGGTGGAAGATAGCTGGCCGGCAAAAAACTGTTTTTGCCGGCCGCCATCTGTACCAATTACACGGCGAGCATGCGCCCGGTTTCTTCCAGGTTCATGTGCCAACTGAGGGCTTCGCGCAGGATGTGTGGCGTGTGGCCGCCGATGGCGCAGGCCTTCTCGAAGTACGCATTGAGCGCTTCGCGGTAATCCGGGTGTACACAGTTGTCGATAACCACCCGGGCGCGCTCCCGAGGGGCCAGGCCACGCAAGTCGGCAAGGCCGATCTCGGTCACCAGGATGTCGACGTCGTGCTCGGTGTGGTCAACGTGGCTGACCATTGGCACGACGCTGGAGATTGCCCCGCCCTTGGCAATCGACTTGGTGACGAAGATCGCCAGGTGCGCGTTGCGGGCGAAGTCTCCCGAGCCGCCGATGCCGTTCATCATCCGCGTGCCGCAGACGTGAGTGGAGTTGACGTTGCCGTACAGGTCGAATTCCAGCGCGGTGTTGATGCCGATGATGCCCAGGCGACGCACCACTTCAGGGTGGTTGGAAATTTCCTGCGGGCGCAGGACCAGTTTGTCCTTATAGCGCTCCAGATTGCCAAACACATCGGCGTTGCGGCGTTGTGACAGGGTGATCGAGCTGCCCGAGGCAAAGCTCAGCTTGCCGGCGTCGATCAAGTCGAAGGTGGAGTCCTGCAGCACTTCGGAGTACATGGTCAGGTCTTCGAACGGCGAATCGATCAATCCGCACATTACGGAGTTGGCGATGCTGCCGATGCCGGCCTGGAGCGGGCCCAGCTTGTTGGTCATGCGGCCAGCGTCCACTTCCTGCTTGAAGAAGTTGATCAGGTGGTCGGCAATGGCCTGGGTCTCGTTGTCCGGTGGCAGCACCGTGGACGGCGAGTCCGATTGGTTGGTGATGACGATGGCGACGATCTTTTCCGGTGGAATCGCAATTGCCGTGCTGCCGATGCGATCGTCGACCTGGGTCAGCGGGATCGGTGTGCGGGTCGGGCGGTAGGTCGGGATATAGATGTCGTGCAGACCTTCCAGGTTCGGGTTGTGCGCCAGGTTGATCTCGACGATCACCTGCTTGGCGAAAATCGCGAAGCTTGCGGAATTGCCGACCGAGGTAGTCGGCACGATGTGGCCTTGTTCGGTGATGGCCACGGCTTCGATGACCGCGATGTCCGGCAGCTTGAGTTGCTGGTTGCGCAGCTGCTCCACGGTTTCCGACAGGTGCTGGTCGATGAACATCACTTCGCCGGCGTTGATTGCCTTACGCAGGGTGCTGTCGACCTGGAATGGCATGCGGCGAGCCAGGACGCCCGCTTCGGTCAGTTGTTTATCGAGGTCGTTGCCCAGGCTGGCGCCGGTCATGAGGCTGATCTTCAGCGGCGTGACCTTAGCGCGCTCGGCCAGTGCGTGGGGCACGGCCTTGGCTTCGCCGGCGCGGGTGAAGCCGCTCATGCCGACGGTCATGCCGTCCTCAATCAGAGCGGCAGCCTCGGCGGCGCTCATCACCTTATCCAACAACGAAGGCAAGCGAATACGGTCACGGTACATGGATTATTATCTCGGGCAACGGAAGCAAGATGCGCAGTCTAGTGATTTCGAAAACATTCGTCCCACTACCATGGTCGAATGCAGGCCCCTGATTTAGAGCCTTTGGTCGGGTTATTGGCGCAAATAAAAAACCCCAGCCTACGGGAGGCCGGGGTTTTTGGTATTGCCGTGGAGCAGTGTTTATTCGACAGCCTTGACCATATCTTCGATGACTTTCTTGGCGTCGCCGAAGACCATCATGGTCTTGTCCAGGTAGAACAGCTCGTTATCCAGGCCGGCATAGCCGCTGGCCATCGAGCGCTTGTTGACGATGATGGTCTTGGCCTTGAAGGCCTCGAGAATCGGCATGCCGGCGATCGGCGACTTCGGATCGTTCTTCGCCGCCGGGTTGACCACGTCGTTGGCGCCGAGCACCAGTACCACGTCGGCCTGGCCGAACTCGGAGTTGATGTCTTCCATCTCGAACACTTGGTCGTACGGTACTTCGGCCTCGGCCAGCAGGACGTTCATGTGCCCAGGCATGCGGCCTGCCACCGGGTGGATCGCGTATTTCACGGTCACGCCACGATGGGTCAGCTTCTCGGTCAGTTCTTTCAGGGCGTGCTGCGCCCGTGCCACCGCCAGGCCATAGCCCGGAACGATGATCACGGTGTCGGCGTTGGTCAGCAGGAAGGTGGCGTCGTCAGCCGAGCCGGATTTCACCGGACGCGCTTCCGCCGAACCGGCTGGGCCTGCGGCGTCTGCGGTGTTGCCGAAGCCACCCAGCAGGACGTTGAAGAACGAACGGTTCATCGCCTTGCACATGATGTACGAGAGGATCGCGCCGCTGGAGCCCACCAGGGAGCCGGCAATGATCAGCATCGAGTTGTTCAGCGAGAAGCCGATACCGGCCGCAGCCCAACCGGAGTAGCTGTTGAGCATCGACACCACCACCGGCATGTCGGCACCACCGATCGGGATGATGATCAGCACGCCCAGCACGAAAGCCAGCGCCAGCATCAGGGCAAACGCGCCGAGGTTGCCGGTCAGCATGAACGTGATGCCCAGGCCCAAGGTGGCCAGGCCCAGCACCAGGTTGATCTTGTGCTGGCCGCTGAACTGTACCGGTGCGCCCTGGAACAGACGGAACTTGTACTTGCCCGAGAGTTTGCCGAAGGCGATGACCGAACCGGAGAAGGTGATGGCACCGATGGCGGCACCGAGGAACAACTCCAGGCGGTTACCGGCCGGAATCGCGTCCCCCAGTTGTTTGACGATACCCAGCGATTGCGGCTCGACCACCGCAGCAATCGCGATGAATACCGCGGCCAGGCCGATCATGCTGTGCATGAAGGCGACCAGTTCCGGCATCTTGGTCATTTCAACCCGTTTGGCCATGACCGAGCCGGCAGTGCCTCCGACCAACAGGCCAACGATCACGTAGCCAATACCGGCCGTAGCCAGTTCAGCGCCCAGCTTATAGATGAGGCCGACGGTGGTCAGGATGGCCAGTGCCATGCCGAGCATGCCGAACAGGTTGCCGCGCCGCGAAGTGGTCGGGTGCGACAGGCCTTTGAGGGCCTGGATGAAGCAGATCGACGCGATCAAGTAGAGCGTCGTTACGAGGTTCATGCTCATTACTTGGGCGCCTCTTCTTTTACGGCTTTCGGGGCTTTTTTCTTGAACATCTCAAGCATGCGACGGGTGACCAGGAAGCCACCGAACACGTTCACGGCCGCCAGTGCGACGGCGAGGGTGCCCATGGTCTTGCCCAATGGGGTGACGGTCAGTGCGGCCGCCAGCATGGCGCCGACGATCACGATTGCCGAGATCGCGTTGGTCACCGCCATCAAGGGGGTGTGCAGCGCGGGTGTAACGTTCCAGACCACGTGATAACCGACATAAATCGCCAGCACGAAGATGATCAGGTTGTAGATACCGGGGGAGATAAGCTCTTCCATCGTCTGAATCCCTGCTTAGGCGTTTTTGCGGATGACTTGGCCGTCGCGGCACATCAGGCACGCGGCGACGATGTCGTCTTCGAGGTTGATCTCGAACTGGCCTTCCTTGGTGAAGACCAGCTTGAGGAAGTCCAGCAGGTTGCGCGCATACAACGCCGAGGCATCTGCGCCGACCTGGGCCGCCAGGTTGGTCGGGCCGGCGATGGTCACGCCGTGCGCAACGATCACCTGGTCCGCAACGGTCAATGGGCAGTTGCCGCCCTGTGCCGCTGCCAGGTCGATGACCACCGAGCCGGGTTTCATCTGGGCAACGGTCTCGGCGCTCAGCAATACCGGGGCCTTGCGGCCAGGAATCAGGGCCGTGGTGATGACAATGTCGGCTTGCTTGGCGCGCTCGTGCACGGCCAGGGCCTGGCGCTGCATCCAGCTGGCCGGCATCGGCCGTGCGTAACCGCCGACGCCCACTGCGCATTCACGCTCTTCGTCGGTTTCATAAGGCACGTCGACGAACTTGGCGCCCAGGGATTCGATCTGCTCTTTCACCGCCGGACGGACGTCGGAGGCTTCGATCACCGCGCCCAAGCGTTTCGCCGTAGCGATGGCCTGCAGGCCTGCCACGCCAGCGCCGAGAATCAGTACGCGAGCAGCTTTTACCGTGCCCGCGGCGGTCATCAGCATCGGCATGAAGCGCGGATAGTGATGAGCGGCCAGCAACACAGCCTTATAGCCGGCAATGTTGGCTTGCGAGGAGAGCACATCCAGGCTCTGCGCACGGGAGGTGCGCGGCGCTGCTTCCAGGGAGAACGCGGTAATGCCACGCTCGGCCAGTTTGGCAATGGTTTCATTGCTGAACGGGTTGAGCATGCCTACCAGCACGGTTCCACTTTTGATCAGGCTCAGTTCGCTGTCGCTGGGGGCGACAACCTTGAGGATCAGCTCTGCGCCAAATGCGTCGTTGGCACTGCCAATCACTGCACCTGCCGCTTCATAAGCACTGTCGACAACGCTGGCGTTGATGCCGGCGCCGCTTTGCACAGTGACTTTATGACCCTGGCCGATCAGCTTCTTGATGGTTTCCGGGGTTGCAGCAACCCGCGTTTCACCGGTCTGGGTTTCGAGAGGAACACCAATGTGCACGTCAAATCTCCTGCTTGATCTTATTGCTTTCGATCTTTCTTAGAAGGCCAGCGCACTGCGGAGGGTGCGGCTGGGGCGGCCGATCAGCACGACCCCGCTGTATTTCAGGCGGGGCGCGGCATTTTGCAGGCGAACTTTGTGCCCTTCAAGGGATTATGACGGGTGACGGAAAATTAACTACAAGTCACCCCGTGACCGAATGTCGCAACCAGTCGGGCTAATCCCCTCTAGGCCGTGCCTTGTAAGGATTCTGGCGAAAAACAGGGGATTTTCACATCGGCTGTATGAATGATGCGCCATGGTCCCGAATTAGGGTGCGAAAGCCACGCCGTTAGGCGGCTGTGGGACGATTGTGCAGGTATTCCGTAAAGGCTGCCTAAATGCGACAAATAGTTATATCTGTAGGGCTTTGATTTTGCTGACTACGGGGTCAGTTAATGCCTGTAAGCCCCTGCCCTTCTACGTTGTAGCTGTGGGCCTGATGAATCAGCCAGTCGCGAAATGCGCGCAAAGAGGCGGATTCGACCTTTCGGTCAGGAATCATCAGGTAATAGGCCTTGATGCTCGACAGGGCCTGGGGGTTGGCAATGACCAGTCTTTTCTCGGCCAGTTCACGCTGGATCAGGAACGGCGGGATCAGGGCGATGCCCATGTCATGCATGGCCGCTTGGGCGAGCATGGAGAATAGCTCGTAACGCGGGCCTGTCATGTCCCGGGGGATATTCAGGTTCCGGGAATTGAACCACTGGCGCCAGGCGTACGGGCGTGTGGTCTGTTGCAACAGGGGAAAATCGGCAATCTGCTCGGCGCTGAGCTGCGTGAACCGGCCGAGTAAGGTCGGGCTGCACACCGGCATCGGGTTTTCTCCCATCAACCTGTGGGATTCGGTACCTGACCAATCGGCGTCGCCGAAGTAGATCGCGGCGTCGAAGTCGGTGTCGGCAAACAGGAAGGGCCTTGTGCGGTTGGTCAGGTTGACCGTCACTTCCGGGTGCTGCTCTTGAAAGTCCTTGAGTCGGGGCAGTAGCCATTGGGTGCCAAACGTCGGCACGACCGCCAGCTCGATGACGTTGGCGCCCTGCTGCCCCATCACCGACAGGGTGTCGCGCTCAACTGCGTCCAGTTGGGTTGCCACCCGGCGGCTGTAGGACAGGCCGGCTTCGGTGAGTTTCACGCCACGCCGTGAGCGTCGGAACAGTTCGACACTGAGGAATTCCTCCAGGCTGGCGATCTGTCGGCATATCGCCCCCTGGGTCAGCGAAAGCTCCAGGGCGGCCTTGGTAAAGCTCTCGTGGCGGGCGGCGGCTTCGAAGCTGATCAGGGCGGCGGTGCTGGGGATCTTCCTGCGCATGTACGGCAACCTCACTAATGATTCTCGTGTATGCCGTTTCAGGCTATTACGGAGTGAGAAATTAGCACAACAGCATGCAAAATCCTCGTTTGCCCATTCCGCTAGCGACGCCTAGGATCATTCCACGATATTTGACCCACTTCGCGAGGATACGCTCATGGGCGGTAAAGCTAGCTTCAACTGGATCGATCCCCTGTTGCTGGATCAACAGCTCACTGAAGAGGAGCGCATGGTGCGCGACAGCGCAGCGCAGTTTGCCCAGGACAAGCTGGCTCCGCGCATCCTTGAAGCCTTCCGCCATGAAAAGACCGATCCGGCGATCTTCCGCGAAATGGGCGAGATCGGCCTGCTGGGCGCGACCATTCCCGAGCAATACGGCGGCAGCGGCCTGAACTACGTCTGCTACGGGCTGATTGCCCGTGAAGTCGAGCGTGTCGACTCCGGCTATCGCTCGATGATGAGTGTGCAGTCTTCCCTGGTCATGGTGCCTATCAATGAGTTCGGCACTGAGGCGCAGAAACAGAAGTACCTGCCGAAACTGGCGTCCGGTGAATGGATTGGTTGCTTCGGTCTGACCGAGCCTAACCATGGTTCCGACCCGGGCTCCATGATTACTCGTGCGCGCAAGGTGGAAGGCGGCTACAGCCTGACCGGCAGCAAGATGTGGATCACCAACAGCCCGATTGCCGATGTGTTCGTGGTGTGGGGCAAAGACGATGCTGGCGACATCCGCGGATTCGTCCTCGAGAAAGGCTGGAAGGGCCTGAGCGCTCCCGCTATTCACGGCAAGGTCGGCCTGCGTGCCTCCATCACCGGCGAAATCGTGATGGACAACGTGTTTGTTCCGGAAGAAAACATCTTCCCGGACGTGCGTGGTCTGAAAGGTCCGTTTACCTGCCTCAACTCCGCCCGCTATGGCATCTCCTGGGGGGCACTGGGTGCCGCCGAGTTCTGCTGGCACACCGCGCGCCAATACACCCTGGACCGCCAGCAGTTCGGCCGTCCCCTGGCTGCGACCCAGTTGATCCAGAAGAAGCTGGCGGATATGCAGACGGAAATCACCCTGGCGCTGCAAAGCTGCCTGCGTCTTGGCCGTATGAAGGATGAAGGTACGGCGGCGGTGGAAATCACTTCGATGATGAAGCGCAACTCCTGCGGCAAGTCCCTGGACATCGCGCGCATGGCTCGCGACATGCTTGGCGGCAACGGCATCTCCGACGAGTTCGGTGTCGCGCGTCACCTGGTCAACCTCGAGGTGGTCAACACCTACGAAGGTACTCACGACGTTCACGCGCTGATCCTCGGCCGTGCACAGACCGGTCTCCAGGCGTTCTACTGACAGGAGAGCGGCCATGGGTGCGTTATCGCATTTGCGGGTACTGGATTTATCGCGTGTATTGGCCGGCCCCTGGGCTGGCCAGATCCTGGCGGACCTGGGAGCCGAGGTGATCAAGGTCGAGCGTCCTGGCAACGGTGATGACACGCGCGCCTGGGGGCCGCCCTTCCTGAAGGACGCCTATGGCGAGAACACCAGCGAGGCGGCCTACTACCTCTCCGCCAACCGCAACAAACAATCGGTGACCATTGACTTCACCCGGCCTGAGGGTCAGCGTCTGGTGCGCGAGCTGGCTGCCAAGTCCGACATACTCATCGAGAACTTCAAGGTCGGTGGCCTGGCGGCTTATGGTTTGGACTATGAGTCGCTCAAGGCGATCAATCCTGATTTGATCTACTGCTCGATCACGGGGTTCGGCCAGACCGGACCCTATGCCAAGCGTGCGGGCTATGACTTTATGATTCAGGGCCTGGGGGGCTTGATGAGCCTGACTGGCCGCCCTGAAGGTGATGAAGGCGCCGGCCCGGTCAAGGTGGGTGTGGCGCTGACGGACATTCTGACCGGGCTCTACTCCACCGTGGCGATCCTGGCGGCCTTGGCGCACCGGGATCATGACGGTGGTGGGCAGCATATTGATATGGCGCTGCTGGATGTCCAAGTCGCCTGTCTGGCCAATCAGGCCATGAACTACCTGACGACAGGGGTTGCGCCCAAGCGGTTGGGCAATGCTCATCCGAACATCGTGCCTTACCAGGATTTCCCGACGGCGGATGGCGACTTCATCCTGACGGTGGGCAATGACGGGCAGTTTCGCAAGTTTGCCGAAGTGGCGGGTCA
>NZ_CP130043.1:1417500-2065000 GCF_030505375.1 Pseudomonas kielensis | reverse complement strand
CCCTGGCAACTTTGAGGTTCTAACTCAGGTCCGTTATCCGGATCGAGGACAGTGTATGGTGGGTAGTTTGACTGGGGCGGTCTCCTCCTAAAGAGTAACGGAGGAGTACGAAGGTGCGCTCAGACCGGTCGGAAATCGGTCGTAGAGTATAAAGGCAAAAGCGCGCTTGACTGCGAGACAGACACGTCGAGCAGGTACGAAAGTAGGTCTTAGTGATCCGGTGGTTCTGTATGGAAGGGCCATCGCTCAACGGATAAAAGGTACTCCGGGGATAACAGGCTGATACCGCCCAAGAGTTCATATCGACGGCGGTGTTTGGCACCTCGATGTCGGCTCATCACATCCTGGGGCTGAAGCCGGTCCCAAGGGTATGGCTGTTCGCCATTTAAAGTGGTACGCGAGCTGGGTTTAGAACGTCGTGAGACAGTTCGGTCCCTATCTGCCGTGGACGTTTGAGATTTGAGAGGGGCTGCTCCTAGTACGAGAGGACCGGAGTGGACGAACCTCTGGTGTTCCGGTTGTCACGCCAGTGGCATTGCCGGGTAGCTATGTTCGGAATAGATAACCGCTGAAAGCATCTAAGCGGGAAACTAGCCTCAAGATGAGATCTCACTGGAACCTTGAGTTCCCTGAAGGGCCGTCGAAGACTACGACGTTGATAGGTTGGGTGTGTAAGCGCTGTGAGGCGTTGAGCTAACCAATACTAATTGCCCGTGAGGCTTGACCATATAACACCCAAGCAATCTTGTGACTTCGAAAGAGGCATCTGATTGCGGTGTGTGAAGACGAAACGAACCGAAAGTTCGAGAACTCACAAAACACCGAAAGCTATCACATACCCAATTTGCTGAAGCGAGGCCAGATGGCCACGACTCAGTACCCGAATTTCTTGACGACCATAGAGCATTGGAACCACCTGATCCCATCCCGAACTCAGCAGTGAAACGATGCATCGCCGATGGTAGTGTGGGGTTTCCCCATGTGAGAGTAGGTCATCGTCAAGATTAAATTCCAAAACCCCTATCTGCGTATGCAGGTAGGGGTTTTGTTTATGTAGAAGTCCATGAATTTCATCGGCACGTTGCTAGCGCAACGGTCCGATACACAGAATTTCTTGACGACCATAGAGCATTGGAACCACCTGATCCCATCCCGAACTCAGCAGTGAAACGATGCATCGCCGATGGTAGTGTGGGGTTTCCCCATGTGAGAGTAGGTCATCGTCAAGATTGAATTCCGAAACCCCTGTCTGCATTGCAGACAGGGGTTTTGTCGTTTCAGAGGTCACTAAAATCTCTGCGAGGCACCATAGCTTGCAGCAGAGTCGACCCCCGTCAAGCCCCACCTTGCCCAGATCGTAGCCGACATACAGCACGCCCAGACACAGGCCATCGAGTGCCGCGCTGTCAAACAGGTAATCCACCCACAGCGAATCCACATGGCGTGGCGCCTGCGTCGGCGAGTTGCCCCTGTTTTCGATCACATCGATGTCGGTACTCAGGGGGCAACTTCGTACGCTGGCCATAACGCTGATGCAGCACACCATCGGCCGGCATGCCGCTGTGATAGCTGCCGCCGGGGTCGTGCTGCAGGTAGGCCTGCAGTGTCAGCGAGGTGTCGTCTGTAAAGTCGAGGCTCAGGGGCGTAGCGCTTTTCCTCGTTGTGATCGAACTGCGTGTCAGATTTGTCGACAAGGTCGGTCAGGCGCTAGCCAATGCGCTTGTCGTCGTCTACAAGGCCGCTGAAGTCAAAACCCACACCTCGTTAGCCCTGAGTGCCGACCGTGGCTTGAACCTGATGATAGGCCTCGTACAGCGGCTTCGTACGGGTGTCTTGGTGGCGACCTCACTGTGTGTCGCGTTGTAGCCGTCCTGGCTGACCGCCTGCCCCCCCAATTGTCCGCCCTGCAGCGCCCTCGATTCCTCTCAATGAAAATGCTCTAGCCCGCCATTCGCCGGGTATTTGTAGAGATTGTCCCGGGTTCTGCACAAAAGCCTAAGTTTTCCCGGCTTGGTGCCGAAAGACTGGGGGAGACATGCGTGCACCAAAGTAGAGCGGCTACAGAGCGGCCTATGGCGTCACATGGAATGTTGCACCCGGAACGCATCCCTACTCTTTTGCATGAGAAGCCCCCCTGACATGAATCTCAAGTTCAGCCATAAAATCCTGTTGGCCGCTTCGGGCGTCGTGGTCCTGGCGTTCGCCTTGTTCACTTTGTATAACGACTACCTACAGCGCAACACCATCCAGCAAAACCTCGACGCCTCCGTCCAGCAAGCGGGGGCCCTGACGGCCAGCAGCGTGCAGAACTGGCTCAGTGGACGGATCCTGGTCCTGGAGAACCTGGCGCAGAACGTCGCGCACCAAGGCGCCAACGCCGACTTCCCGGGCCTGGTCGACCAGCCCGCCTTCACCTCCAACTTCCAGTTCACCTACGTCGGTCAGGTAAACGGAGTGTTCACCCAGCGCCCTGACGCGAAAATGCCCGAGGGCTACGACCCGCGTCAGCGCCCCTGGTACAAGCAGGCGGTCGCGGCGGACAAAACCATGCTGACCCCGCCCTACCTGGCCGCAGTCGGCGGTCTGGTAGTAACCATCGCCATGCCGGTCAAGAAGCACGGCGAACTGTTGGGTGTGGTGGGCGGCGACTTGAGCCTGGCGACCCTGGTCAACATCATCAATTCGGTCGACTTCGGCGGCATTGGCCATGCGTTCCTGGTCAGCGCCGACGGCCAGGTGATCGTCAGCCCGGACAAAGACCAGGTGATGAAAAACCTCAAGGACATCTATCCAGGCGCCAACGTACGCGTCGGTGCGGGCAACCAGGACGTGCTGCTCAACCAGCAGGAACGCATCCTGTCCTTTACCCCCGTCACCGGTCTGCCGAATGCGCAGTGGTACATCGGCCTGTCGATCGACCGGGACAAGGCCTACGCCGCCCTGGGCAAGTTCCGCACCTCAGCCCTGATCGCCATGTTCGTCGCCGTCACCGCGATTGCCGTGCTACTGAGCCTGCTGATTCAAGTGCTGATGCGCCCACTGACCACCATGGGCCGCGCCATGCAGGACATCGCCCAGGGGGAGGGCGACCTGACTCGCCGCCTGGCCGTGCAAAGCAAGGATGAATTCGGTGAGCTGGGCGGGGCCTTCAACCAGTTCGTGGAGCGGATTCATGCCTCCATCAGCGAAGTCTCGTCGGCCACCCGTCAGGTGCACGACTTGTCGCAACGGGTGATGGCATCCTCCAATGCCTCGATCATCGGCTCCGATGAGCAAAGCGCGCGGACCAACAGCGTCGCTGCGGCCATCAATGAACTGGGCGCAGCCACCCAGGAAATCGCCCGCAACGCGGCGGACGCGTCGCAACACGCCAGCGGCGCCAGCGAGCAGGCCGACGACGGGCGCCAAGTGGTGGAGCAGACCATCCTGGCGATGACCGAGCTGTCGCAGAAAATCAGCCTGTCCTGCACCCAGATCGAAACCCTCAACGCCAGTACCGATAACATCGGGCACATTCTTGATGTGATCAAAGGCATCTCCCAGCAGACCAACCTGCTGGCGCTCAACGCCGCGATCGAAGCGGCGCGTGCCGGTGAAGCCGGGCGCGGGTTTGCCGTGGTGGCCGACGAAGTGCGCAACCTGGCGCATCGCACCCAGGAGTCCGCCGAAGAGATCCACAAAATGATCACCTCGCTGCAAGTCGGTTCGCGTGAGGCGGTATCGACCATGAACGCCAGCCAGCTTTCCAGCGAAGAAAGTGTCGAAGTGGCGAATCAGGCGGGTGCGCGTTTGGTCAGCGTGACCCAGCGCATCACCGAGATCGACGGCATGAACCAGTCGGTCGCGGCCGCGACGGAAGAACAGACCGCCGTGGTGGAGACCCTCAACGTCGACATCAACCAGATCAACCTGCTGAACCAGCAGGGCGTGGCCAACCTCAACGAAACCTTGAAGGATTGCGACGCCCTGTCGCTGCAGGCCAACCGCCTTAAACAACTGGTGGACAGCTTCAAGATCTGAAGCCCCGTAGCACTGGCAAAAACGCGATGAGCCCGGCCGGGGTCATCGCGTTTTTTTTCGCCTATGCACCCGCGAGCATCAGTTCGTTGAGGTCTTGCCCTGGGATTCGATGCTGTTCAGATAGCGGGTGATGACCTCCACCGCGCGATTGAGGTGGTGCGTCAGCTTGGCCACGCCCTGGTCAATGTCCCTGGCTTGGGCAATGCGCAGCAGTTCGCGGTGATCTTCCTGGGTGAGCTTGCCAAGTCCCATGGACCCCAGGTTGAAGCGCAGGAAACGCTCTTCTTCCCACAGGCCGTTTTCGATCAAGGTCAGCAAGCGGCGGTTCGGTGCCTTGCGGTACAGGGCCATATGGAACAGGCGATTGAGTCGGCCGATTTCGGCGTAATCGGTCTCGGTTTCCAGGTGGTCGATATGGCTCGCGGCCTCGGCGAAATCTGCCTCATCGAGCAGCGGAATCGACAGGCGCAGGGCCTCGCACTCCAGCAGGATGCGCAGCGCATAGGTCTCGGTCGCGTCACCTTCTATCAGGGGGGCCACGACCGCGCCTTTGTGGGCGACGACATGCAGCAGCGATTGCGCTTCGAGCTGGCGCAGCGCTTCGCGCACGGGCATGCGGCTGACGCCGAACAGGTCGGCCAGGTCTTGCTGGCGCAGGGCGGTGCCGCAGGGCAGGCGCCCGTCGAGAATGGCCGAACGCAGGGTTTCTTCGATGACCGCGCGGGCCAGGTGGGCGGGGATGGGCCCGCTGATGGTAATGCTGTTGAGTGGGTTGGGCTTCTGTGCCACGACAATGCCCTCCGACAGTAAAAGTAAATATTGGATCCAATGCACACTAGTGACTGGTTGCCAGCTTGTCAAACGGGCAAGACAATGCCTTTTTCGAGCGTTTAATGCCACAGGCATAGGTGTCGGATGACAGGATGGCAAACGCGACGTTGTGATCCAGATCGGTCCCTCAAGTTTAGCCTGCGTCCAGTGATTGCATCGTGCCATTGTCTTTTGCCGATCCAGGCTGCACCATTAATCGATTTCCCACCGCCTTCTCGGAATCACCGCATTGCTGGCACGTTGCGCACTCACTTTGACCTGGCGTTGGCTGTGCTCGGCACTGCTGATCGGCAGCGTCATGCTCGGTGCCCTGCAGGCCGATTGGGACTTCTCACAGATCAGTCGGCGGGCAGAGGCCTTGTACGGGCCGTTGGGCGAGGGCAAGCAGCGGATCGATGCCTGGCAGCGCCTGCTGGCCACGCAGCAGCAAGTGCCGGAGCTCGAGCAGCTCAAAGCGGTCAATCTGTTCTTCAACAAGCAGATGCGTTACGTGGAAGACATCGACCTGTGGCGTCAGGTCGATTACTGGGAAACGCCGGTCGAAGGCTTATGGAAAGGGGCCGGAGATTGCGAAGACTACGCGATCGCCAAATACTTCAGCCTGCGCCATCTCGGGGTCTCCAGCGACAAGTTGCGAATTACCTACGTCAAGGCCCTGCGCCAGAACCGCGCGCACATGGTCTTGACCTACTATGCCAGCCCGGACGCGATGCCACTGGTGCTCGATAGCCTGGTCGACGCAATCGCGCCCGCCAGCCAGCGTACCGACCTGTTGCCGGTCTACTCCTTCAATGCGCAGGGCTTGTGGCTGCCAGGCGCCAAGGGCAACCAGAAAGTCGGCGATACCAAGCGCCTGTCCCGTTGGCAGGATGTGCTGAAAAAAATGCAGGCCGAAGGATTTCCGGCCGAGACGACCCACTAGGAGCGCGCGCTCAGATGTCATTGTTCAAACAGTTGTTGCTTGCTATCTGCCTATTCCTGGTGGTCGCCTTCACCGGCAGCTTCATGGTCAGCCTGGAAAGCTCGCGGACCCAGTACGTCAATCAGCTGCGCTCCCACGCCCAGGACGCGGCCACGGCACTGGCGTTGTCGCTGACACCCAATATCGACGACCCGGCGATGGTCGAGCTGATGGTCAGCTCGATCTTCGACAGCGGTTATTACGCGAGCATTCGTGTGGTAGACCTCAAGACCGACACCGCCATCGTCGAGCGCAGCGGCACGCCCGATGTCAGCAAGGTGCCCCAGTGGTTCGTCAACCTGATCGGCCTGGAGCCGGCCGGTGGCGATGCCTTGGTCAGCCGCGGCTGGGAGCAGGCGGCCAGGGTCGAGGTGATCAGCCACCCCATGTTCGCCGTGGCCAAGCTCTGGCAGAGCGCCCTGGGCAGCCTTGGCTGGTTGCTGGTGTGTGGCGCGGTCAGCGCGGTGCTGGGGGCGTTGTTGCTGCGCCGCCAGCTCAAGCCGCTGGACTACATGGTCAAGCAGTCCCATGCGATTGCCCGGCGTGAGTTCCTCAGCCTGCCGGAGCTGCCGCGCACACCTGAGTTACGGCGTGTGGTGCAGGCCATGAACCAGATGGTCGAAAAGCTCAAGGCGCTGTTCCAGGAGCAGGCCGAGCGCAGTGAGAAACTGCGTGCGCAATCCTATCAGGACACACTCACGGGCTTGGCCAACCGGCGCTATTTCGAGATGCAGTTGAATGCCCGGGTGAGCAATGCCGAACAGGCGAGCTCCGGTTACCTGTTGCTGTTGCGGGTCAAGGACCTGGCGGGCCTCAACCAGCGCCTGGGCGGGCAACGTACCGACCAGTTGCTGCAGGCCGTCGGCCAACAGCTATCGCGTGAATGTGCCCGCTACCCGGAAACCCAGAACCTGGTCACCCGGATCCGTGGCGGCGAATTTGCCGTGCTGGCGCCAGGACTGGTCCGTGAAGAAGCGCAGCAGCTGGCGCAGAGCCTGGACAGTGCGTTGGCCAGCCTGCATGCCACCGGAGCGACTGACGTGCCAACGGTGGCGTCGATCGGCCTGGCACCGTTCGTCCACGGCGATACACCGCAGGCGGTGTTGAGCCTGGCCGACCAGGCACTGTTGCAAGCGGAAGGCGAGGGCGAGTCGAACTGGGCGTGCCTGGAGCACAACGTCGCCGCGACGGTCGGCGAAGACCACCATGCCTGGCACCGGCTGCTGGACCAGGCGCTCGAGCAACAGCGCTTCCAACTGTACTTCCAGCCGGTGGTGGCCAGCCAGGACACCGACCTGGTGCTGCATTACAAAGTCCTTTCGCGCCTGCTCGACGAACAGGGCCAGACCATTCCCGCCGGGCGCTTCCTGCCGTGGCTGGAGCGTTTTGGCTGGATGGCGCGGCTCGACCGCCTGATGCTCGAGGGGGTGCTGACGCAGATGGCCGGCCATGAGCAATCGCTGGCGCTCAACCTGTCCGCGGCGACCCTGGCGGACCCGCAGGCGCTGAACAAGGTCTTCGAGATCCTGCGCCAGCATTCGGACCTGGGGCCACGCCTGACCCTGGAAATCGGTGAGGAGCAACTCCCTGACCAGGCCGTGCTCGAACACCTGACCCGGCGTCTGCGCGAGCTGGGCTTCTCCCTCAGCCTGCAGCGTTTCGGTGGACGGTTCAGCATGATCGGCAATCTGTCGCGCCTGGGCCTGGCCTACCTGAAAATCGATGGCAGCTACATCCGGGCCATCGATCAGGAAAGTGACAAGCGCCTGTTCATCGAAGCCATCCAGCGCGCCGCCCACAGCATCGACCTGCCGCTGATTGCCGAGCGGGTGGAGACTGAAGGGGAGTTGCGGGTGATTCGCGAGATGGGGCTGTACGGGGTGCAGGGCCAGTTGTTCGGCGAACCGAAACCCTGGCAGTAACCCTGAGTGTGAGCGTACCCGTCGACCGGGTTCGCTCAAGGGCTCAGATCAACCCGCTTTCATCTTCGTTGATCAGATGGCTCAAACCACCCAGCGCTTCACGCGCCTGGGTCCGGTCCATCAGCTTGGCTTGTGCGGCCGGCGGCAGGTCGGTGACGCGAATCACCCCTTTGCTGGTCAGCACCTGAATCAAGTCGTCGAGCACCCGGATCATCTCCAGGTCACTCTGTTTAAGCTGTTTGAGGCTCGTTTCCATCACCTCGTTGGCATACCAGGCCTGGACCTCGTGGTGGTCGGCGGGCAGCGTTTCCGTTGCCTCGGCGTAAGGCGCAGCCTCTACGCGCACCAGCATTCCCTGTGCATCACGTTGCACGTAGAACATCGACAATCCCTCATGAATGAACCAGCGTCGTGCTGTCAGCAGCATAGGCCAACGCAAGTGAGTATGCGGGGCAACGCTCAAATCGTCACCCCGGCGGTCATCCGAACAAGCCTGCCGACCTCCCGCGTGAGCGGTCGGCAGGTACCCGGTCAACTGTTGTTGTGGTCGATCTTGATAGTTGGATCGAGGCCGACCACCAGCGAGTTGACGCTCTGACCGGACCAGTTGTTGCCTTCCAGTTTGATCGTCACGTCGGCGTTGGCGATGCCGCCTGCGGTATTGAGCTTGCCTTCGGAACTGACCTGCAACGTCGATACCCCTTCAACCGTGGTGATTTTCAGGAAGTTGTCGATGGTGCTGGCGCTCTCGCCCTGCAACAGGTCACGCAGATCGATGCGGTCGCCTTCGCTGGCCTTGAAGTCCTTGATCACGTCATTGCCGGTATCACCTGACCTCCAGACGAAGGTGTCGGCACCCGAGCCGCCGGTCAGGATGTCATTGCCCGAACCGCCCAACAGAATGTCGTTGCCTTCGCCGCCCAGCAGCGTGTCCTTGCCGGTACCACCCAGCAGGATGTCATTGCCCTTGCCGCCGTCGAGCACATCGTCGCCGCCCTGGCCGAAGATGATGTCGTTGCCGGCACCCCCCAGCAGGTTGTCGATACCGTCCCGCGCCCCGGACACATCGAACTTGTTGTAGTTCTCGGTGATGTACTGGTGCACGTTGCTGGCAGTGACGTTGTTGGCGTCCATCCCGGGTTGCTGGCCAACGAAGGCCTGTATGGCCTGGTAACCCTCACCGGCAATGCCATTGAAGCTCACCAGGTCGCCGAAGATGATGTCATTGCCATCACCGCCATTGACCGTGTCGGCACCCGGCAGGGTGGCCTCGGAGTGGCCGAGGATGGCATTGGCCAGGTCCTTCGGATCGATGTTGGTTTGCGGCTTGTCATCGGTGTCGTACGGAATCAGGTCGGCCGGCTTGATGGTCTTGTTCAGGCCGATCGCCTCGACCTGCGATAGCCCACTGAGCAACAGGAAGCTGCTGGTGGAGTTGCTGGTCGTGCCATTCCTGTCGTCGGTGTACGAGATCTCATAAGTACCGTCGCCCTGCGCACGGATCGTGCCGAGGGTATTTGAGTTGTACCACTTGCCCGGTTCGTATTCCGTCCATTTGAGGACCTGACCGTTGCTGTTGATCAACTGACGGCTCACGCCGCCCAGGGTGATATACGCGGTATCGCCCAGTTTGTAGTTGTTGACGTTCAGGTAGTCGTCCAGCTTGCCGTCGTTTTTGGTGGTGCTGTAGTAGAAGTCCGCCACCACCGGGTTGGGCTGCTCGCCACTCTGGTAGTAGTTGGGCTGACCGTCGGTGATGAAGTACGTCAGGTTGGTGGCGCCTTTGTTGCCCGTGGCCTGATCGCTCTGGAACCAGTTGGCTGTGGTCTTGAACACGTCCTCGTAGTTGGTACCGCCGCCCGACGACATCGACCGGACCATACCCTGCAGCAGCTCCAGCGCGCCCTGGTCATTGAGGTTGACCGACAGCGTCTTGCTCACGGTGCTGTCGAAGGTCGTCAGGAAGATATTCACCGTCCCCGAGGAGTCCGCACCCAGGCTCTGCTTGAGGGTGGTGAACATCAGCGCCAGCGAGTCCTTCGCGGCCTTGATCGAGGTGTCCATACTGCCGGAGGTGTCGACCATGAACGCGATGTTGTAGTTCTTGCCCTGGACCACGTTCAGGCCAGCGATGTCGGCAATGATGATGTCATTGCTGTCGGTCCCCAGGATGTTGTCATCCTTGGTCGTGCCCATCATCGGGTTGTACGTCGCCGGGTACAGGGTCACCGGGATCTGCGCAGTACTTGGCGCGGAACCACCCAACTGCTCGGTGGACGTCGACGTCACCGTCAAGTTGAACGAGGTGCTGTGGTACGGCGGCGGGGTGATGGTCAGCGTGCCGAGGTTCCAGCCGGTGACAATCGCCTCGCCATTGGTCGCGGTGGCCGTGAAGGTATGACCGGCGCCATCGCTGAGCACGGAGCCCGCCGGAATCCCGCCGATCTTCACGCTCAGGCTTTCGGAACCGTCCGTGTCGGTCAGTCCGGTGGTGATGGCCGACAGCTTGATGGTGCCGCCTTCTGGACCGGTGTTGAGTTTGTAACCGTCGTAGTAACCCTCACCGTTGCTGCCGTGCAGGTCGGAAACCGTGACGCCGGCATTGATCAGGTCGTTGACGCCGGTATAGATCGGCACCCCGGCACTGTTCAGGTCGCGCACCGGGCCGTTGTCCACCTTGAGGTTGACGTCGTAGCTGCCCGGGCCGCTCTGGTTGTGGTGGTAGATGTCCAGGGTGTAGTAGCCGCTGGTGGTCGGCGTGAAGCTACCATTGAGTGCGCCGCCATTGCCCCACAGGGCGCTGGCCACGTTCTGACCGCCGATAGTCACCAGCAGGCTGTCGTCGCCTGTACCGCTAAAGGTGTAGACCTTGCCGGCTTCGAGGTAAATCAGGCCGGAGGTTTTCGAAGCCACCCCAGCCGTCACATTGCCTTCCTGCACGTCGCTGATGGTGGTGCTGGTGTTTGGCGTGCCGGCCGCGTCGATCACGGATTTCAGGGTATTGGTGGGCGCACCGCTGCCTACACCGCTGAAGCCAGTGTTCAGGGCGGTCAGGCCGGTCCAGGTCTCCTTGATCAAGCCCGTCGAGTTCACGTTGGTGCCAGCGATGCTCAGCGTTGGCGCATCGGCTTGCGGGGTGATATCGACTTTCAAGGTCGCTTCATTGCCCAGGTTGAAGCCGTCGGTAGGCTTGAACTTGATCTGCGCGTAATCCGCGGCCTTGTTGCCCACTCCGGTACCGCCATAGCCATCGGCACCCGACTCGTTGCGTGCGGGCACAAACGTCAGTTTGCCGAGGGCGATATCTGCCTGGCTGATGGTTTGGCCAACCGTGACCTTGACGCCGTTGAACAGCAGGTCGCCAGCGCCCGATACCTGGGTGATGGTGATGCCCAACGGGCTGTCGTTATCGACATCAGTGACCTTGAAGTTGTCCCAGGTCAGGGTCATGGTCGTGTCTTCAAGACCGGTAACGGCCCCGCCGACAGTCACCGGTGCATGGTCGTTGTCGACGATGGTGGTGATCACGCTGGACTTGTTCGGATCGATCCCCAGGTTTTCGAAAGAACCACCGGTAGCCTTCTCGATGGTGATCTTGAAGTTCTCGGCACCCTCGACCAGCTTGTCATCACGGGTACTGATATCGAACCCGACATTGTTGCTGTTGGCCGGAATCGTAACCGTCACAACACCGGTGAAATCCACACCATTGATCGCGGTGCCGCTGTACTTCAGGGTCACCGTCACATCGGTCTGGGCGGTGTTGCTCAGGTTCAGCGTGTAATGCGCCGACTGGCCTTCGATGACCGACGTCACACCATTGATACCCACAGTGGTCAGGTCGCCCTGGCCCGATGGCTCGTCGGTGACGGTAGTGGTGTATTGGTCTTTACCGAGGGTCAACTTCTCGAAGTTGTTAGCCGAAACCGATTCGAGTTTGTTGACGATCGCGTCCTGACCGCCAGTGAAAATGTCGTCCTTGGCGGTGACCACAGCAGAACCGGTGGTGCCATTGGCCGGGATCTTGATCTCGGTGCCGTCGGTGAGCTTGAAGGTCAACTCGCCATGGTTCGCCATCGGCATGCCGGCGGCGTTGGTCAGGGTCACGGTGTAAGTGACCGTGCCGCCTTCGGCGACCGTGGTTTTATCCACCGTCAGGGTGGCTTTCACCTCAGTGAGGGTGTCGCCGATGGTGACCTGGGCTTTGTCGCCGAGTACCAGATTTTCGAACGACTTGCCGTCAACGGCAGCCTTGTCGATACCCACTTCGATGATCTGGCCATCTTTGTAGACGTCGTCGCCCTGGGCTTTCAGCTCATACGGTGTGCTGGTGGTGCCAGCTTTGATCACCACGGTGTCGCCGTTGCTCAAGGTCACGGTCAGGTCTTGCTTGAGAACCTGATCGACCTTGACGGTGAACTTCGGTGCCGCGTTCTCCAGTACGTCGCCTTCGCTTTTGATGGTGACGGTGATCTTGTCGCCTTGGCCCGATGGCTCATCGGTGACGGTGGTAGTCAGCGAAGTGTCGCCCAGGGTCAGTTTCTCGAAGTTGTTCGAGGAGACGGACTCCAGCTTGTTGACGATCGCGTCCTGACCGCCAGTGAAGATATCGTCTTTGGCGGTGACCACAGCAGAACCGGTGGTGCCATTGGCCGGGATCTTGATCTCGGTGCCGTCGGTGAGCTTGAAGGTCAACTCGCCATGGTTCGCCATCGGCATGCCGGCGGCGTTGGTCAGGGTCACGGTGTAAGTGACCGTGCCGCCTTCGGTGACGGTGGTTTTATCCACAGTCAGGGTGGCTTTCACCTCGGTGAGGGTGTCGCCGATGGTGACCTGGGCTTTATCGCCCAGCACCAGGTTCTCGAACGACTTGCCGTCGACGGTGGCCTTGCTGACACCGACTTCGATGATCTGACCATCTTTGTAGACGTCGTCGCCTTGGGCTTTCAGCTCATACGGCGTGCTGGTGGTGCCAGCCTTGATCACCACGGTATCGCCGTTGCTCAGGGTGACGGTCAAGTCTTGCTTGAGAACCTGATCGACCTTGACGGTGAACTTCGGTGCCGCGTTCTCCAGTACGTCGCCTTCGCTTTTGATGGTGACGGTGATCTTGTCGCCTTGGCCCGATGGCTCATCTGTGACGGTGGTAGTCAGCGAAGTGTCGCCCAGGGTCAGTTTCTCGAAGTTGTTCGAGGAGACCGACTCCAGCTTGTTGACGATCGCATCCTGACCGCCGGTGAAGATGTCGTCCTTGGCGGTGACCACAGCAGAACCGGTGGTGCCATTGGCCGGGATCTTGATCTCGGTGCCGTCGGTGAGTTTGAAGGTCAACTCGCCATGGCTCGCCATCGGCATGCCAGCAGCGTTGGTCAGGGTCACGGTGTAAGTGACCGTGCCGCCTTCGGCGACCGTGGTTTTATCCACCGTCAGGGTGGCTTTCACCTCAGTGAGGGTGTCGCCGATGGTGACCTGGGCTTTGTCGCCGAGTACCAGATTTTCGAACGACTTGCCGTCAACGGCAGCCTTGTCGATACCCACTTCGATGATCTGGCCATCTTTGTAGACGTCGTCGCCCTGGGCTTTCAGCTCATACGGTGTGCTGGTGGTGCCAGCTTTGATCACCACGGTGTCGCCGTTGCTCAAGGTCACGGTCAGATCTTGCTTGAGGACCTGATCCACTTTCACCGTGAACTTCGGTGCAGCGTTCTCCAGTACGTCGCCTTCGCTTTTGATGGTGACGGTGATCTTGTCGCCGTCAGTACCCGGTTCATCGGTGACGGTGGTAGTCAGCGAAGTGTCGCCCAGGGTCAACTTCTCGAAGTTGTTCGAGGAGACGGACTCCAGCTTGTTGACGATCGCATCCTGACCGCCGGTGAAGATGTCGTCCTTGGCGGTGACCACAGCAGTGCCGGTGGTGCCATTGGCCGGGATCTTGATCTCGGTGCCGTCGGTGAGTTTGAAGGTCAACTCGCCGTGGCTCGCCATTGGCATGCCAGCAGCGTTGGTCAGGGTCACGGTGTAGGTAACCGTGCCGCCTTCGGCGACCGTGGTTTTATCCACCGTCAGGGTAGCTTTCACCTCAGTGAGGGTGTCGCCGATGGTCACTTGAGCTTTGTCGCCGAGTACCAGATTTTCGAACGACTTGCCGTCAACGGCAGCCTTGTCGATACCCACTTCGATGATCTGGCCATCTTTGTAGACGTCGTCGCCCTGGGCTTTCAGCTCATACGGTGTGCTGGTGGTGCCAGCTTTGATCACCACGGTGTCGCCGTTGCTCAAGGTCACGGTCAGGTCTTGTTTGAGAACCTGATCCACTTTCACCGTGAACTTCGGTGCAGCGTTTTCCAGCACGTTGCCTTCGCTTTTGATGGTGACGGTGATCTTGTCGCCTTGGCCCGATGGCTCATCGGTGACGGTGGTAGTCAGCGAAGTGTCGCCCAGGGTCAACTTCTCGAAGTTGTTCGAGGAGACCGACTCCAGCTTGTTGACGATCGCATCCTGACCGCCGGTGAAGATGTCGTCCTTGGCGGTGACCACAGCAGTGCCGCTGGTGCCGTTAGCCGGGATCTTGATCTCGGTGCCGTCGGTGAGTTTGAAGGTCAACTCGCCATGACTCGCCATTGGCATGCCAGCAGCGTTGGTCAGGGTCACGGTGTAGGTGACCGTGCCGCCTTCGGTGACGGTGGTTTTATCCACAGTCAAGGTAGCTTTCACCTCAGTGAGGGTGTCGCCAATGGTCACTTGAGCTTTATCGCCCAGCACCAGGTTCTCGAAGGACTTGCCGTCGACGGCAGCCTTGTCGATACCCACTTCGATGATCTGACCGTCTTTGTAGACGTCGTCGCCTTGGGCTTTCAGCTCGTACGGTGTGCTGGTGGTGCCAGCCTTGATCACCACGGTGTCGCCGTTGCTCAGGGTGACGGTCAGGTCTTGCTTGAGGGCTTGATCCACTTTCACCGTGAACTTCGGTGCAGCGTTTTCCAGTACGTCGCCTTCGCTTTTGATGGTGACAGTGATCTTGTCGCCGTCAGTACCTGGCTCGTCGGTGACGGTGGTGGTGAACTGGTCTTTACCGAGGGTCAACTTCTCGAAGTTGTTGGTCGAAACCGACTCGAGTTTGTTGACGATCGCATCCTGACCGCCGGTGAAGATGTCGTCCTTGGCGGTGACCACAGCAGAACCAGTGGTGCCATTGGCCGGGATCTTGATCTCGGTGCCGTCGGTGAGCTTGAAGGTCAACTCGCCATGGCTCGCCATCGGCATGCCAGCAGCGTTGGTCAGGGTCACGGTGTAAATGACCGAACCACCTTCGGCGACCGTGGTTTTATCCACAGTCAGGGTAGCTTTCACCTCGGTGAGGGTGTCGCCGATGGTGACTTGGGCTTTGTCGCCCAGCACCAGATTTTCGAACGACTTGCCGTCGACGGTGGCGTTGTCGACACCCACTTCGATGATCTGACCGTCTTTGTAGACGTCATCGCCTTGGGCTTTCAGCTCGTACGGTGTGCTGGTGGTGCCAGCCTTGATCACCACGGTGTCACCGTTGCTCAAGGTCACGGTCAGGTCTTGCTTGAGGACCTGATCCACTTTCACCGTGAACTTCGGTGCAGCGTTTTCCAGTACGTCGCCTTCGCTTTTGATGGTGACAGTGATCTTGTCGCCGTCAGTACCTGGCTCGTCGGTGACGGTGGTGGTGAACTGGTCTTTACCGAGGGTCAACTTCTCGAAGTTGTTGGTCGAAACCGACTCGAGTTTGTTGACGATCGCATCCTGACCGCCGGTGAAGATGTCGTCCTTGGCGGTGACCACAGCAGAACCGGTGGTGCCATTGGCCGGGATCTTGATCTCGGTGCCGTCGGTGAGTTTGAAGGTCAACTCGCCGTGGCTCGCCATTGGCATGCCGGCGGCGTTGGTCAGGGTCACGGTGTAAATGACCGTGCCGCCTTCGGCGACCGTGGTTTTATCCACAGTCAGGGTGGCTTTCACCTCGGTGAGGGTGTCGCCGATGGTGACTTGAGCTTTGTCGCCCAGCACCAGGTTCTCGAACGACTTGCCGTCAACGGTGGCGTTGTCGACACCCACTTCGATGATCTGACCATCTTTGTAGACGTCGTCGCCCTGAGCTTTCAGCTCGTACGGCACGCTGGTGGTGCCAGCCTTGATCACCACGGTGTCGCCGTTGCTCAGGGTCACGGTCAGGTCTTGCTTGAGAACCTGATCGACCTTGACGGTGAACTTCGGTGCCGCGTTTTCCAGCACGTCGCCTTCGCTTTTGATGGTGACGGTGATCTTGTCGCCTTCGTTGGCAGGGTCTTTCGGATCGCCCGAGCCTGGTTCGTCGGTGACCTTGGTGGTCAGCGACGTGTCGCCCAGGGTCAGTTTCTCGAAGTTGTTAGCCGAAACCGATTCGAGTTTGTTGACGATCGCATCCTGACCGCCAGTGAAGATGTCGTCTTTGGCGGTGACTTCGGCAGTGCCACTGGTGCCATTGGCCGGGATTTTCACCACGGTGCCATCGGTCAGCGTGAACTCCAGAGGACCATGGCTCGCCATCGGCATGCCAGCAGCGTTGGTCAGGGTCACGGTGTAAGTGACCGTGCCGCCTTCGGCGACAGTGGTTTTATCCACCGTCAGGGTAGCTTTCACCTCAGTGAGGGTGTCGCCGATGGTGACTTGAGCTTTGTCGCCCAGCACCAGGTTCTCGAAGGACTTGCCGTCAACGGCAGCCTTGTCGATACCCACTTCGATGATCTGGCCATCTTTGTAGACGTCGTCGCCCTGGGCTTTCAGCTCGTAAGGCGTGCTGGTGGTGCCAGCCTTGATCACCACGGTGTCGCCGTTGCTCAGGGTGACGGTCAGATCCTGCTTGAGGACCTGGTCAACCTTGACGGTGAACTTCGGTGCAGCGTTTTCCAGCACGTCGCCTTCGCTTTTGATGGTGACGGTGATCTTGTCGCCTTCGTTGGCAGGGTCTTTTGGATCGCCCGAGCCTGGTTCGTCGGTGACCTTGGTAGTCAGCGAAGTGTCGCCTAGGGTCAACTTCTCGAAGTTGTTCGAGGAGACCGACTCCAGCTTGTTGACGATCGCGTCCTGGCCGCCGGTGAAGATGTCGTCTTTGGCGGTGACCACAGCAGTGCCGCTGGTGCCGTTAGCCGGGATCTTGATCTCGGTGCCGTCGGTGAGTTTGAAGGTCAACTCGCCATGGCTCGCCATCGGCATGCCGGCGGCGTTGGTCAGGGTCACGGTGTAAGTGACCGTGCCGCCTTCGGCGACCGTGGTTTTATCCACCGTCAGGGTAGCTTTCACCTCGGTGAGGGTGTCGCCGATGGTGACTTGGGCTTTGTCACCCAGCACCAGGTTCTCGAAGGACTTGCCGTCAACGGCAGCCTTGTCGATACCCACTTCGATGATCTGGCCATCTTTGTAGACGTCGTCGCCCTGGGCTTTCAGCTCATACGGCGTGCTGGTGGTGCCAGCCTTGATCACCACGGTGTCGCCGTTGCTCAGGGTGACGGTCAGGTCTTGCTTGAGGACCTGATCCACTTTCACCGTGAACTTCGGCGCAGCGTTTTCCAGCACGTCGCCTTCGCTTTTGATGGTGACGGTGATCTTGTCGCCTTCGTTGGCAGGATCTTTTGGATCGCCCGAGCCTGGTTCGTCGGTGACCTTGGTGGTCAGCGACGTGTCGCCCAGGGTCAGTTTCTCGAAGTTGTTCGAGGAGACGGACTCCAGCTTGTTGACGATCGCATCCTGACCGCCAGTGAAGATGTCGTCCTTGGCGGTGACCACAGCAGAACCGGTGGTGCCATTGGCCGGGATCTTGATCTCGGTGCCGTCGGTGAGTTTGAAGGTCAACTCGCCATGACTCGCCATCGGCATGCCGGCAGCGTTGGTCAGGGTCACGGTGTAGGTGACAGTGCCGCCTTCGGTGACCGTGGTTTTATCCACAGTCAGGGTAGCTTTCACCTCGGTGAGGGTGTCGCCGATGGTGACTTGAGCTTTGTCGCCCAGCACCAGGTTCTCGAACGACTTGCCGTCAACGGCAGCCTTGTCGATACCCACTTCGATGATCTGACCGTCTTTGTAGACGTCGTCGCCTTGGGCTTTCAGCTCGTACGGTGTGCTGGTGGTGCCAGCCTTGATCACCACGGTGTCGCCGTTGCTCAGGGTGACGGTCAGGTCTTGCTTGAGGACCTGATCCACTTTCACCGTGAACTTCGGTGCAGCGTTTTCCAGTACGTCGCCTTCGCTTTTGATGGTGACGGTGATCTTGTCGCCGTCAGTACCTGGCTCGTCGGTGACGGTGGTGGTGAACTGGTCTTTACCGAGGGTCAACTTCTCGAAGTTGTTGGTCGAAACCGACTCGAGTTTGTTGACGATCGCATCCTGACCGCCGGTGAAGATGTCGTCTTTGGCGGTGACCACAGCAGAACCGGTGGTGCCATTGGCCGGGATCTTGATCTCGGTGCCGTCGGTGAGTTTGAAGGTCAACTCGCCGTGGCTGGCCATTGGCATGCCGGCGGCGTTGGTCAGGGTCACGGTGTAAGTGACCGTGCCGCCTTCGGCGACCGTGGTTTTATCCACAGTCAGGGTGGCTTTCACCTCAGTGAGGGTGTCGCCGATGGTCACTTGAGCTTTATCGCCCAGCACCAGGTTCTCGAAGGACTTGCCGTCGACGGCAGCCTTGTCGATACCCACTTCGATGATCTGACCGTCTTTGTAGACGTCGTCGCCTTGGGCTTTCAGCTCGTACGGTGTGCTGGTGGTGCCAGCCTTGATCACCACGGTGTCGCCGTTGCTCAAGGTCACGGTCAGGTCTTGTTTGAGAACCTGATCGACCTTGACGGTGAACTTCGGCGCAGCGTTTTCCAGTACGTCGCCTTCGCTTTTGATGGTGACGGTGATCTTGTCGCCGTCAGTACCCGGTTCATCGGTGACGGTGGTAGTCAGCGAAGTATCGCCCAGGGTCAACTTCTCGAAGTTGTTCGAGGAGACCGACTCCAGCTTGTTGACGATCGCGTCCTGACCGCCGGTGAAGATGTCGTCCTTGGCGGTGACTTCGGCAGTACCACTGGTGCCGTTAGCCGGGATCTTGATCTCGGTGCCGTCGGTGAGTTTGAAGGTCAACTCGCCATGACTCGCCATTGGCATGCCGGCGGCGTTGGTCAGGGTCACGGTGTAGGTGACAGTGCCGCCTTCGGCGACCGTGGTTTTATCCACAGTCAGGGTGGCTTTCACCTCAGTGAGGGTGTCGCCGATGGTGACTTGGGCTTTGTCACCCAGCACCAGGTTCTCGAAGGACTTGCCGTCAACGGCAGCCTTGTCGATACCCACTTCGATGATCTGGCCATCTTTGTAGACGTCGTCGCCCTGGGCTTTCAGCTCATACGGCGTGCTGGTGGTGCCAGCCTTGATCACCACGGTGTCGCCGTTGCTCAGGGTCACGGTCAGGTCTTGCTTGAGAACCTGATCGACCTTGACGGTGAACTTCGGTGCCGCGTTCTCCAGTACGTCGCCTTCGCTTTTGATGGTGACGGTGATCTTGTCGCCGTCAGTACCCGGTTCATCGGTGACGGTGGTAGTCAGCGAAGTGTCGCCCAGGGTCAACTTCTCGAAGTTGTTCGAGGAGACCGACTCCAGCTTGTTGACGATCGCATCCTGACCGCCGGTGAAGATGTCGTCCTTGGCGGTGACCACAGCAGTGCCGCTGGTGCCGTTAGCCGGGATCTTGATCTCGGTGCCGTCGGTGAGTTTGAAGGTCAACTCGCCGTGGCTCGCCATCGGCATGCCAGCAGCGTTGGTCAGGGTCACGGTGTAGGTGACCGTGCCGCCTTCGGTGACGGTGGTTTTATCCACAGTCAAGGTAGCTTTCACCTCAGTGAGGGTGTCGCCAATGGTCACTTGAGCTTTGTCACCCAGCACCAGGTTCTCGAAGGACTTGCCGTCAACGGCAGCCTTGTCGATACCCACTTCGATGATCTGGCCATCTTTGTAGACGTCGTCGCCCTGGGCTTTCAGCTCATACGGCGTGCTGGTGGTGCCAGCCTTGATCACCACGGTGTCGCCGTTGCTCAGGGTCACGGTCAGGTCTTGCTTGAGAACCTGATCGACCTTGACGGTGAACTTCGGTGCCGCGTTCTCCAGTACGTCGCCTTCGCTTTTGATGGTGACGGTGATCTTGTCGCCGTCAGTACCCGGTTCATCGGTGACGGTGGTAGTCAGCGAAGTGTCGCCCAGGGTCAACTTCTCGAAGTTGTTCGAGGAGACCGACTCCAGCTTGTTGACGATCGCATCCTGACCGCCGGTGAAGATGTCGTCCTTGGCGGTGACCACAGCAGTGCCGCTGGTGCCGTTAGCCGGGATCTTGATCTCGGTGCCGTCGGTGAGTTTGAAGGTCAACTCGCCGTGGCTCGCCATCGGCATGCCAGCAGCGTTGGTCAGGGTCACGGTGTAGGTGACCGTGCCGCCTTCGGTGACGGTGGTTTTATCCACAGTCAAGGTAGCTTTCACCTCAGTGAGGGTGTCGCCAATGGTCACTTGAGCTTTGTCGCCCAGCACCAGGTTCTCGAACGACTTGCCGTCAACGGCAGCCTTGTCGATACCCACTTCGATGATCTGGCCGTCTTTGTAGACGTCGTCGCCTTGGGCTTTCAGCTCGTAAGGCGTGCTGGTGGTGCCAGCCTTGATCACCACGGTGTCGCCGTTGCTCAGGGTCACGGTCAGATCCTGCTTGAGGACCTGGTCAACCTTGACGGTGAACTTCGGTGCCGCGTTCTCCAGTACGTCGCCTTCGCTTTTGATGGTGACAGTGATCTTGTCGCCGTCAGTACCCGGTTCATCGGTGACGGTGGTAGTCAGCGAAGTGTCGCCCAGGGTCAACTTCTCGAAGTTGTTCGAGGAGACCGACTCCAGCTTGTTGACGATCGCATCCTGACCGCCGGTGAAGATGTCGTCCTTGGCGGTGACCACAGCAGTGCCGCTGGTGCCGTTAGCCGGGATCTTGATCTCGGTGCCGTCGGTGAGTTTGAAGGTCAACTCGCCGTGGCTCGCCATCGGCATGCCAGCAGCGTTGGTCAGGGTCACGGTGTAAGTGACCGTGCCGCCTTCGGCGACGGTGGTTTTATCCACAGTCAGGGTGGCTTTCACCTCAGTGAGGGTGTCGCCGATGGTGACTTGGGCTTTATCGCCCAGCACCAGGTTCTCGAAGGACTTGCCGTCGACGGTGGCGTTGTCGACACCCACTTCGATGATCTGACCGTCTTTGTAGACGTCATCGCCTTGGGCTTTCAGCTCGTACGGTGTGCTGGTGGTGCCAGCCTTGATCACCACGGTGTCACCGTTGCTCAAGGTCACGGTCAGGTCTTGCTTGAGGACCTGATCCACTTTCACCGTGAACTTCGGTGCCGCGTTCTCCAGCACGTCGCCTTCGCTTTTGATGGTGACGGTGATCTTGTCGCCTTCGTTGGCTGGGTCTTTCGGATCGCCCGAGCCTGGTTCGTCGGTGACCTTGGTGGTCAGCGACGTGTCGCCCAGGGTCAGTTTCTCGAAGTTGTTAGCCGAAACCGATTCCAGCTTGTTGACGATCGCGTCCTGACCGCCAGTGAAGATGTCGTCCTTGGCGGTGACTTCGGCAGTGCCACTGGTGCCGTTGGCCGGGATTTTCACCACGGTGCCATCGGTCAGCGTGAACTCCAGAGGACCATGGCTCGCCATCGGCATGCCAGCAGCGTTGGTCAGGGTCACGGTGTAAGTGACCGTGCCGCCTTCGGCGACGGTGGTTTTATCCACAGTCAGGGTGGCTTTCACCTCAGTGAGGGTGTCGCCGATGGTGACTTGGGCTTTATCGCCCAGCACCAGGTTCTCGAAGGACTTGCCGTCGACGGTGGCGTTGTCGACACCCACTTCGATGATCTGACCGTCTTTGTAGACGTCATCGCCTTGGGCTTTCAGCTCGTACGGTGTGCTGGTGGTGCCAGCCTTGATCACCACGGTGTCACCGTTGCTCAAGGTCACGGTCAGGTCTTGCTTGAGGACCTGATCCACTTTCACCGTGAACTTCGGTGCCGCGTTCTCCAGCACGTCGCCTTCGCTTTTGATGGTGACGGTGATCTTGTCGCCTTCGTTGGCTGGGTCTTTCGGATCGCCCGAGCCTGGTTCGTCGGTGACCTTGGTGGTCAGCGACGTGTCGCCCAGGGTCAGTTTCTCGAAGTTGTTAGCCGAAACCGATTCGAGTTTGTTGACGATCGCATCCTGACCGCCAGTGAAGATGTCGTCTTTGGCGGTGACCACAGCAGTACCACTGGTGCCGTTAGCCGGGATCTTGATCTCGGTGCCGTCGGTGAGTTTGAAGGTCAACTCGCCATGACTCGCCATTGGCATGCCGGCGGCGTTGGTCAGGGTCACGGTGTAGGTGACAGTGCCGCCTTCGGCGACCGTGGTTTTATCCACAGTCAGGGTGGCTTTCACCTCAGTGAGGGTGTCGCCGATGGTCACTTGAGCTTTATCGCCCAGCACCAGGTTCTCGAACGACTTGCCGTCGACGGTGGCGTTGTCGACACCCACTTCGATGATCTGACCGTCTTTGTAGACGTCATCGCCTTGGGCTTTCAGCTCGTACGGTGTGCTGGTGGTGCCAGCCTTGATCACCACGGTGTCACCGTTGCTCAAGGTCACGGTCAGGTCTTGCTTGAGGACCTGATCCACTTTCACCGTGAACTTCGGTGCAGCGTTTTCCAGCACGTCGCCTTCGCTTTTGATGGTGACGGTGATCTTGTCGCCTTCGTTGGCAGGGTCTTTTGGATCGCCCGAGCCTGGTTCGTCGGTGACCTTGGTGGTCAGCGAAGTTTCGCCCAGGGTCAGTTTCTCGAAGTTGTTCGAGGAAACGGATTCCAGCTTGTTGACGATCGCGTCCTGACCGCCAGTGAAGATGTCGTCCTTGGCGGTGACTTCGGCAGTACCACTGGTGCCATTGGCCGGGATTTTCACCACGGTGCCATCGGTCAGCGTGAACTCCAGAGGACCATGGCTCGCCATCGGCATACCGGCGGCGTTGGTCAGGGTCACGGTGTAAGTGACAGTGCCGCCTTCGGCGACCGTGGTTTTATCCACAGTCAGGGTGGCTTTCACCTCAGTGAGGGTGTCGCCGATGGTGACTTGGGCTTTATCGCCCAGCACCAGGTTCTCGAAGGACTTGCCGTCAACGGTGGCGTTGTCGACACCCACTTCGATGATTTGACCGTCTTTGTAGACGTCGTCGCCCTGAGCTTTCAGCTCGTACGGCACGCTGGTGGTGCCAGCCTTGATCACCACGGTGTCGCCGTTGCTCAGGGTGACGGTCAGATCCTGCTTGAGGACCTGGTCAACCTTGACGGTGAACTTCGGTGCAGCGTTTTCCAGCACGTCGCCTTCGCTTTTGATGGTGACGGTGATCTTGTCGCCTTCGTTGGCAGGGTCTTTTGGATCGCCCGAGCCTGGTTCGTCGGTGACCTTGGTAGTCAGCGAAGTGTCGCCTAGGGTCAACTTCTCGAAGTTGTTCGAGGAGACCGACTCCAGCTTGTTGACGATCGCGTCCTGACCGCCAGTGAAGATGTCGTCTTTGGCGGTGACCACAGCAGTGCCGCTGGTGCCGTTAGCCGGGATCTTGATCTCGGTGCCGTCGGTGAGTTTGAAGGTCAACTCGCCATGGCTCGCCATCGGCATGCCGGCGGCGTTGGTCAGGGTCACGGTGTAAGTGACCGTGCCGCCTTCGGCGACCGTGGTTTTATCCACCGTCAGGGTAGCTTTCACCTCGGTGAGGGTGTCGCCGATGGTGACTTGGGCTTTATCGCCCAGCACCAGGTTCTCGAAGGACTTGCCGTCGACGGTGGCGTTGTCGACACCCACTTCGATGATTTGACCGTCTTTGTAGACGTCATCACCCTGAGCTTTCAGCTCGTACGGAACGCTGTTGGTGCCGGCCTTGATGACGACGGTGTCGCCGTTGCTCAGGGTAACGGTCAGGTCTTGTTTGAGGACCTGGTCAACCTTGACGGTGAACTTCGGTGCAGCGTTTTCCAGCACGTCGCCTTCGCTTTTGATGGTGACGGTGATCTTGTCGCCTTCGTTGGCTGGGTCTTTCGGATCGCCCGAGCCTGGTTCGTCGGTGACCTTGGTGGTCAGCGAAGTGTCGCCCAGGGTCAGTTTCTCGAAGTTGTTAGTCGAAACCGACTCGAGTTTGTTGACGATCGCGTCCTGACCGCCAGTGAAGATGTCGTCCTTGGCGGTGACTTCGGCAGTGCCACTGGTGCCGTTGGCCGGGATTTTCACCACGGTGCCATCGGTCAGCGTGAACTCCAGAGGACCATGGCTCGCCATCGGCATGCCGGCAGCGTTGGTCAAGGTCACGGTGTAGGTGACAGTGCCGCCCTCGGCGACCGTGGTTTTATCCACAGTCAGGGTAGCTTTCACCTCGGTGAGGGTGTCGCCGATGGTGACCTGGGCTTTATCGCCCAGCACCAGGTTCTCGAACGATTTGCCGTCAACGGTGGCGTTGTCGACACCCACTTCGATGATCTGACCGTCTTTGTAGACGTCATCGCCTTGGGCTTTCAGCTCGTAAGGCGTGCTGGTGGTGCCCGCCTTGATCACCACGGTGTCACCGTTGCTCAAGGTGACGGTCAGGTCTTGCTTAAGAACCTGATCGACTTTGACGGTGAACTTCGGTGCCGCGTTTTCCAGCACGTCGCCTTCGCTTTTGATGGTGACGGTGATCTTGTCGCCTTCGTTGGCAGGGTCTTTTGGATCGCCCGAGCCTGGTTCGTCGGTGACCTTGGTGGTCAGCGAAGTTTCGCCCAGGGTCAGTTTCTCGAAGTTGTTCGAGGAAACGGATTCCAGCTTGTTGACGATCGCGTCCTGACCGCCAGTGAAGATGTCGTCTTTGGCGGTGACTTCGGCAGTGCCACTGGTGCCGTTGGCCGGGATTTTCACCACGGTGCCATCGGTCAGCGTGAATTCCAGAGGACCATGGCTCGCCATCGGCATGCCGGCAGCGTTGGTCAAGGTCACGGTGTAGGTGACAGTGCCGCCCTCGGCGACCGTGGTTTTATCCACAGTCAGGGTGGCTTTCACCTCGGTGAGGGTGTCGCCGATGGTGACCTGGGCTTTATCGCCCAGCACCAGGTTCTCGAAGGACTTGCCGTCAACGGCAGCCTTGTCGATACCCACTTCGATGATCTGGCCATCTTTGTAGACGTCGTCGCCCTGGGCTTTCAGCTCATACGGCGTGCTGGTGGTGCCAGCCTTGATCACCACGGTGTCGCCGTTGCTCAGGGTCACGGTCAGGTCTTGCTTGAGAACCTGATCGACCTTGACGGTGAACTTCGGTGCCGCGTTCTCCAGTACGTCGCCTTCGCTTTTGATGGTGACGGTGATCTTGTCGCCGTCAGTACCTGGCTCGTCGGTGACGGTGGTGGTGAACTGGTCTTTACCGAGGGTCAACTTCTCGAAGTTGTTGGTCGAAACCGACTCGAGTTTGTTGACGATCGCATCCTGACCGCCGGTGAAGATGTCGTCCTTGGCGGTGACCACAGCAGAACCGGTGGTGCCATTGGCCGGGATCTTGATCTCGGTGCCGTCGGTGAGTTTGAAGGTCAACTCGCCGTGGCTGGCCATTGGCATGCCGGCGGCGTTGGTCAGGGTCACGGTGTAAGTGACCGTGCCGCCCTCGGTGACGGTGGTTTTATCCACAGACAGGGTGGCAACCACTTCAGAAGTGGTATCGCCGATGGTGACTTGAGCTTTATCGCCCAGCACCAGGTTCTCGAACGACTTGCCGTCGACGGCAGCCTTGTCGATACCCACTTCGATGATCTGGCCATCTTTGTAGACGTCATCGCCTTGGGCTTTCAGCTCGTAAGGCGTGCTGGTGGTGCCAGCCTTGATCACCACGGTGTCGCCGTTGCTCAGGGTGACGGTCAGGTCTTGCTTGAGGGCTTGATCCACTTTCACCGTGAACTTCGGTGCTGCGTTCTCCAGCACGTCGCCTTCGCTTTTGATGGTGACGGTGATCTTGTCGCCTTCGTTGGCAGGATCTTTTGGATCGCCCGAGCCTGGTTCGTCGGTGACCTTGGTGGTCAGCGACGTGTCGCCCAGGGTCAGTTTCTCGAAGTTGTTAGCCGAAACCGATTCGAGTTTGTTGACGATCGCATCCTGACCGCCAGTGAAGATGTCGTCTTTGGCGGTGACCACAGCAGTACCACTGGTGCCGTTAGCCGGGATCTTGATCTCGGTGCCGTCGGTGAGTTTGAAGGTCAACTCGCCGTGGCTGGCCATTGGCATGCCGGCGGCGTTGGTCAGGGTCACGGTGTAAGTGACCGTGCCGCCTTCGGCGACCGTGGTTTTATCCACAGTCAGGGTGGCTTTCACCTCAGTGAGGGTGTCGCCGATGGTGACTTGGGCTTTGTCGCCCAGCACCAGGTTCTCGAACGACTTGCCGTCAACGGCAGCCTTGTCGATACCCACTTCGATGATTTGACCGTCTTTGTAGACGTCGTCGCCCTGGGCTTTCAGCTCATACGGTGTGCTGGTGGTGCCAGCCTTGATCACCACGGTATCGCCGTTGCTGAGGGTGACGGTCAGGTCTTGCTTGAGGACCTGATCCACTTTCACCGTGAACTTCGGTGCAGCGTTTTCCAGCACGTCGCCTTCGCTTTTGATGGTGACAGTGATCTTGTCGCCGTCAGTACCTGGCTCGTCGGTGACGGTGGTGGTGAACTGGTCTTTACCGAGGGTCAACTTCTCGAAGTTGTTGGTCGAAACCGACTCGAGTTTGTTGACGATCGCATCCTGACCGCCGGTGAAGATGTCGTCTTTGGCGGTGACCACAGCAGTACCACTGGTGCCGTTAGCCGGGATCTTGATCTCGGTGCCGTCGGTGAGTTTGAAGGTCAACTCGCCGTGGCTCGCCATTGGCATGCCAGCAGCGTTGGTCAGGGTCACGGTGTAAGTGACCGTGCCGCCTTCGGCGACCGTGGTTTTATCCACAGTCAGGGTGGCTTTCACCTCAGTGAGGGTGTCGCCGATGGTGACTTGGGCTTTGTCGCCCAGCACCAGGTTCTCGAAGGACTTGCCGTCGACGGTGGCGTTGTCGACACCGACTTCGATGATCTGACCGTCTTTGTAGACGTCGTCGCCTTGGGCTTTCAGCTCGTAAGGCGTGCTGGTGGTGCCAGCCTTGATCACCACGGTGTCGCCGTTGCTCAGGGTGACGGTCAGGTCTTGCTTGAGGGCTTGATCCACTTTCACCGTGAACTTCGGTGCAGCGTTTTCCAGTACGTCGCCTTCGCTTTTGATGGTGACGGTGATCTTGTCGCCTTCGTTGGCTGGGTCTTTTGGATCGCCCGAGCCTGGTTCATCGGTGACCTTGGTGGTCAGCGAGGTTTCGCCCAGAGTCAGTTTCTCGAAGTTGTTCGAGGAGACGGACTCCAGCTTGTTGACGATCGCATCCTGACCGCCAGTGAAGATGTCGTCCTTGGCGGTGACCACAGCAGAACCGGTGGTGCCATTGGCCGGGATCTTGATCTCGGTGCCGTCGGTGAGTTTGAAGGTCAACTCGCCATGACTCGCCATCGGCATGCCGGCAGCGTTGGTCAGGGTCACGGTGTAGGTGACAGTGCCGCCTTCGGTGACCGTGGTTTTATCCACAGTCAGGGTGGCTTTCACCTCGGTGAGGGTGTCGCCGATGGTGACCTGGGCTTTATCGCCCAGCACCAGGTTCTCGAAGGACTTGCCGTCAACGGCAGCCTTGTCGATACCCACTTCGATGATTTGACCGTCTTTGTAGACGTCATCACCCTGAGCTTTCAGCTCATACGGCGTGCTGGTGGTGCCAGCCTTGATCACCACGGTGTCGCCGTTGCTCAGGGTCACGGTCAGGTCTTGCTTGAGAACCTGATCGACCTTGACGGTGAACTTCGGTGCCGCGTTCTCCAGTACGTCGCCTTCGCTTTTGATGGTGACGGTGATCTTGTCGCCGTCAGTACCCGGTTCATCGGTGACGGTGGTAGTCAGCGAAGTGTCGCCCAGGGTCAACTTCTCGAAGTTGTTCGAGGAGACCGACTCCAGCTTGTTGACGATCGCATCCTGACCGCCGGTGAAGATGTCGTCCTTGGCGGTGACCACAGCAGTGCCGCTGGTGCCGTTAGCCGGGATCTTGATCTCGGTGCCGTCGGTGAGTTTGAAGGTCAACTCGCCGTGGCTCGCCATCGGCATGCCAGCAGCGTTGGTCAGGGTCACGGTGTAAGTGACCGTGCCGCCCTCGGTGACGGTGGTTTTATCCACAGACAGGGTGGCAACCACTTCAGAAGTGGTATCGCCGATGGTGACTTGAGCTTTATCGCCCAGCACCAGGTTCTCGAACGACTTGCCGTCGACGGCAGCCTTGTCGATACCCACTTCGATGATCTGGCCATCTTTGTAGACGTCATCGCCTTGGGCTTTCAGCTCGTAAGGCGTGCTGGTGGTGCCAGCCTTGATCACCACGGTGTCGCCGTTGCTCAGGGTGACGGTCAGGTCCTGTTTGAGGACCTGGTCAACCTTTACGGTGAACTTCGGCGCAGCGTTTTCCAGCACGTCGCCATTGCTTTCGATGGTGACGGTGATCTTGTCGCCTTCGCCCGACGGTTGGTCGGTGACGGTGGTGGTGAACTGGTCTTTGCCCAGGGTCAGCTTCTCGAACTGATCGCCACCGGAGACGCTTTCCAGTTTGTTGACCAGCGCCGGCTGACCGCCAGTGAAGATGTCATTGCTGGTGACCACGGTTGCCGTGCCGGTGGTGCTGTTGGCCGGAACGGTGATGGTGGTGCCATCGGAAAGCTTGAAGGTCAGCTCGCCGTGGTTGGCCATCGGCATGCCAGCAGCGTTGGTCAGGGTCACGGTGTAAGTGACCGTGCCGCCTTCGGCGACCGTGGTTTTATCCACAGTCAGGGTAGCTTTCACCTCGGTGAGGGTGTCGCCGATGGTGACTTGAGCTTTATCGCCCAGCACCAGGTTCTCGAAGGACTTGCCGTCAACGGTGGCGTTGTCGACACCCACTTCGATGATTTGACCGTCTTTGTAGACGTCATCGCCTTGGGCTTTCAGCTCGTAAGGCGTGCTGGTGGTGCCAGCCTTGATCACCACGGTGTCGCCGTTGCTCAGGGTGACGGTCAGGTCCTGTTTGAGGACCTGGTCAACCTTTACGGTGAACTTCGGCGCAGCGTTTTCCAGCACGTCGCCATAGCTTTCGATGGTGACGGTGATCTTGTCGCCTTCGCCCGACGGTTGGTCGGTGACGGTGGTGGTGAACTGGTCTTTGCCCAGGGTCAGCTTCTCGAACTGATCGCCACCGGAGACGCTTTCCAGTTTGTTGACCAGCGCCGGCTGACCGCCAGTGAAGATGTCATTGCTGGTGACCACGGTTGCCGTGCCAGTGGTGCTGTTGGCCGGAACGGTGATGGTGGTGCCATCGGAAAGCTTGAAGGTCAGCTCGCCGTGGTTGGCCATCGGCAAGCCAGCGGCGTTGGTCAGGGTCACGGTGTAAGTGACGGTACCGCCTTCGGTGACGGTGGTTTTATCCACAGACAGGGTGGCAACCACTTCAGAAGTGGTATCGCCGATGGTGACTTGAGCTTTATCGCCCAGCACCAGGTTCTCGAACGACTTGCCGTCGACGGTGGCGTTGTCGACACCGACTTCGATGATTTGACCGTCTTTGTAGACGTCATCACCCTGAGCTTTCAGCTCGTACGGAACGCTGGTGGTGCCAGCCTTGATCACCGCGGTGTCGCCGTTGCTCAGGGTGACGGTCAGATCCTGCTTGAGAACCTGGTCAACCTTGACGGTGAACTTCGGCGCAGCGTTTTCCAGCACGTCGCCATTGCTTTCGATGGTGACGGTGATCTTGTCGCCTTCGCCCGACGGTTGGTCGGTGACGGTGGTGGTGAACTGGTCTTTGCCCAGGGTCAGCTTCTCGAACTGATCGCCACCGGAGACGCTTTCCAGTTTGTTGACCAGCGCCGGCTGACCGCCAGTGAAGATGTCGTTGCTGGTGACCACGGTTGCCGTGCCAGTGGTGCTGTTGGCCGGAACGGTGATGGTGGTGCCATCGGAAAGCTTGAAGGTCAGCTCGCCGTGGTTGGCCATCGGCAAGCCAGCGGCGTTGGTCAGGGTCACGGTGTAAGTGACGGTACCGCCTTCGGTGACGGTGGTTTTATCCACAGTCAGGGTGGCTTTCACCTCGGTGAGGGTGTCGCCGATGGTGACTTGGGCTTTGTCGCCCAGCACCAGGTTCTCGAACGACTTGCCGTCAACGGTGGCGTTGTCGACACCCACTTCGATGATCTGGCCGTCTTTGTAGACGTCGTCGCCTTGGGCTTTCAGCTCGTACGGAACGCTGTTGGTGCCGGCCTTGATGACGACGGTGTCGCCGTTGCTCAGGGTGACGGTCAGGTCTTGTTTGAGGACCTGGTCAACCTTGACGGTGAACTTCGGCGCAGCGTTTTCCAGCACGTCGCCATTGCTTTCGATGGTGACGGTGATCTTGTCGCCTTCGCCCGACGGTTGGTCGGTGACGGTGGTGGTGAACTGGTCTTTGCCCAGGGTCAGCTTCTCGAACTGATCGCCACCGGAGACGCTTTCCAGTTTGTTGACCAGCGCCGGCTGACCGCCAGTGAAGATGTCATTGCTGGTGACCACGGTTGCCGTGCCGGTGGTGCTGTTGGCCGGAACGGTGATGGTGGTGCCATCGGAAAGCTTGAAGGTCAGCTCGCCGTGGTTGGCCATCGGCATGCCAGCAGCGTTGGTCAGGGTCACGGTGTAAGTGACGGTACCGCCTTCGGTGACGGTGGTTTTATCCACAGACAGGGTGGCAACCACTTCAGAAGTGGTGTCGCCGATGGTCACTTGGGCTTTGTCGCCCAGTACCAGGTTCTCGAACGACTTGCCGTCAACGGTGGCGTTGTCGACACCGACTTCGATGATTTGACCGTCTTTGTAGACGTCATCGCCTTGGGCTTTCAGCTCGTAAGGCGTGCTGGTGGTGCCAGCCTTGATCACCACGGTGTCGCCGTTGCTCAGGGTGACGGTCAGGTCCTGTTTGAGGACCTGGTCAACCTTGACGGTGAACTTCGGCGCAGCGTTTTCCAGCACGTCGCCATTGCTTTCGATGGTGACGGTGATCTTGTCGCCTTCGCCCGACGGTTGGTCGGTGACGGTGGTGGTGAACTGGTCTTTGCCCAGGGTCAGCTTCTCGAACTGATCGCCACCGGAGACGCTTTCCAGTTTGTTGACCAGCGCCGGCTGACCGCCAGTGAAGATGTCATTGCTGGTGACCACGGTTGCCGTGCCGGTGGTGCTGTTGGCCGGAACGGTGATGGTGGTGCCATCGGAAAGCTTGAAGGTCAGCTCGCCGTGGTTGGCCATCGGCATGCCAGCAGCGTTGGTCAGGGTCACGGTGTAAGTGACGGTACCGCCTTCGGTGACGGTGGTTTTATCCACAGACAGGGTGGCAACCACTTCAGAAGTGGTGTCGCCGATGGTCACTTGGGCTTTGTCGCCCAGTACCAGGTTCTCGAACGACTTGCCGTCGACGGTGGCGTTGTCGACACCCACTTCGATGATTTGACCGTCTTTGTAGACGTCGTCGCCCTGAGCTTTCAGCTCGTACGGAACGCTGTTGGTGCCGGCCTTGATGACGACGGTGTCGCCGTTGCTCAGGGTGACGGTCAGGTCTTGTTTGAGGACCTGATCCACCTTGACGGTGAACTTCGGTGCCGCGTTCTCCAGCACGTTGCCATTGCTTTCGATCGTGACGGTTACGGTGTCGATGCTATCGGAGATGGTGGTAACGGCCGGAGTAGGGCTAGGCACCAGGTTCTCGAAGTTACCGCCAGTGGTGCCGGTAATGGTGGTGCTAACGGTGCTGCCGTTGACATACACATCGTTGGCCGGGGTCTCGACCAGCACAGTACCGGTAGTTTTACCCGCTTCGATGACAATGACCGAGCCGTTGCTCAAGGTCACAGTCATCGGCGTGCCCGCCGGATTGGTCAAGGTCGCGGTGTAGGTGATCTGGCCGCCTTCGGTGATACCGCCGGTAGCGGTGAGGGTCAGGCCAGTGGCGTCAGGCGAATCGCTGATAGTAGTGACAGCAGGCGTGGTGTCTGGCACCAGGTTCTCAAAGTTGCCGCCAGTGGTACCCGTGATCGTCGTGCTAACAGTGCTGCCATTGACATACACATCGTTAGCCGGGGTATCGACCAGCACAGTGCCGGTAGTTTTGCCCGCTTCGATGACAATGACCGAGCCATTGCTCAAGGTCACAGTCATCGGCGTGCCCGCCGGATTGGTCAGGGTCGCGGTGTAAGTGATCTGGCCGCCTTCGGTGATGCCGCCGGTAGCGGTGAGGGTCAGGCCAGTGGCGTCAGGCGAATCACTGATAGTAGTGACAGCAGGCGTGGTGTCTGGCACCAGGTTTTCGAAGTTACCGCCAGTGGTGCCGGTAATGGTGGTGCTAACGGTGCTGCCGTTGACGTACACGTCGTTGGCCGGCGTATCGACCAGCACGGTACCGCTGGTTTTACCCGCTTCGATGACGATGACCGAGCCGTTGCTCAAGGTCACGGTCATCGGCGTACCCGCCGGATTGGTCAGGGTCGCGGTGTAAGTGATCTGGCCGCCTTCGGTAATGCCGCCAGTGGCGGTGAGGGTCAGGCCAGTGGCGTCAGGCGAATCGCTGATAGTAGTGACAGCAGGCGTGGTGTCTGGCACCAGGTTCTCAAAGTTGCCGCCAGTGGTACCCGTGATCGTCGTGCTAACAGTGCTGCCATTGACATACACATCGTTAGCCGGGGTATCGACCAGCACAGTGCCGGTAGTTTTGCCCGCTTCGATGACAATGACCGAGCCATTGCTCAAGGTCACAGTCATCGGCGTGCCCGCCGGATTGGTCAGGGTCGCGGTGTAAGTGATCTGCCCGCCTTCGGTGATGCCGCCAGTGGCGGTGAGGGTCAGGCCAGTGGCGTCAGTCGAATCGCTGATGGTGGTGACAGCAGGCGTGGTGTCTGGCACCAGGTTCTCAAAGTTGCCGCCAGTGGTACCCGTGATCGCCGTGCTCACGGTGCTGCCATTGACATACACATCGTTAGCCGGGGTATCGACCAGCACAGTACCGCTGGTTTTACCCGCTTCGATGACAATGACCGAGCCATTGCTCAAGGTCACGGTCATCGGCGTGCCCGCCGGATTGGTCAGGGTCGCGGTGTAAGTGATCTGGCCGCCTTCGGTAATGCCGCCGGTAGCGGTCAAGGTCAGACCGGTAGTGTCAGGCGAATCGGTAATGGTGGTGACCGCCGGAGTAGGGCTAGGCACCAGGTTTTCGAAGTTGCCACCGGTAGCACCGGTAATGGTGGTAGTGACAGTACTGCCATTGTTGTAAACGTCATTGACCGGAGTATCGATTACCACGGTGCCGGTGGATTTACCGGCTTCGATAGTGATGACCGAGCCGTTGCTCAAGGTTACGGTCACCGGCGTCTGCGCCGGGTTGGTCAAGGTGGCGGTGTAGGTGATCTGGCCGCCTTCGCTGATCGTCGGTTGCGCGGTCAGTGTGACCGTGGTGGTGTCGATGGTGTCGGTGATCTGGGTGACGGCAGGCGTCGGGTCGACGGTCAATACCAGGCCGCCACCACCGGTGGTGCCAGTGACGGTGACGGTAATTTGCGACGGGTCGGTGTAGACGCTGTCGTTCGGGGCCAGGGGAACGTTGACGCTGCCAGTGACCTGGCCGGCAGGGATGACAATGATCGCGCCATTGGACAGGGTAATGGTCAGGTCGCTCAGCGGCGCCTGGGTCACGTTCGCGGTGTAGACCAGTACGCCGCCCGCTTCGGTGATGGTCGGCGTGGCGCTCAGGGTCAGGCTCGAGCCGCGCAGCAGGTTGTCGTTATTGCGGTTGTCCTGGCCGCCGGTGGTGTCTTCCACGGCGGTGACGGCTGAATCGATGCCCGCCGTCGGGAAACCAATGGTCGGGTCAACCCGGCCAGCAGTCGCGTCCAGCATCACAAAGCTGTGACCACCTCCGGCGGCGCCCCCGGTACCTGCGGCGCTTTGGCCGGCGGCAGTGGCTTCCAGTTCGGTGGTCGGGTCGGCGCCCGCGACAATGGCTTGCTGCAGTTCTTCTACCGACGGTGCGGCCTGCGCGGTGGCTTGTGCCAGATCGGTACTGGAGTCCGGAGCGCTGCCGCTCCATTGGCTGTCGCGGCCCAGGTCCAGCAGGCGGCCGTCAGCCAGTTCCAGGGTCACGGCGCCTGCCGGGCCTGTATCCAGCTGGTCGCCTACGAACAGTCGATCACCTTCAACCAAAATGCGTCGGATGCCCTCTGGGGACACCGCGAAAACTTGACCGACAATGCTTTTGACGATGGCAACAACACTGCTCATTAAGGACTCTCCGGTGTTCCGTTCGGTAGGCTTCCATAGACCTGAAAGGGCGTTTTGCCGATTCAGCCTGGACGTACATTAAAAAATAGACGTACAAATGACGCGTTTTTTAGTCAATAATTTGGCTATAACTTTTCGCGATTAACTTAATGCCAAACTATTGACCTTCTTAAGGGCATCCTAAACAATTGCCCCGGTAATGTCACATTGATATTTACGCGGCGACCTGTCCTGCAGCGTGTGATCCAGTTCCTGTTTCGAGCTATCTGACATACGGCCATTTCGGTTGCCATTTTCCGCCGCAGCAGCTTCTTTTGCTGTGATTTGAGACATGAAGTCCTGGGAAATTCTTTTATGCTTTCGCACATGTTCAAGGCTCTACCGTTCGCCCTCGCCGCCAGTTTTGTAAACGCCCAAACCCTGCCTCAAGCCATGCAACAGGCACTGGATGTCCATCCGGAAATCCAGGCCGGCGTGAACAACCGCCTGGCTGCGGATTATCAACTCAGAGCTGCAGAAGGTGGATACCTGCCCAAGGTCGATCTGCTCGGTGGTTATGGTCGCGAAGGCACTGACAGCCCGACCACCCGCGCGGGTACTGGCAGGAACGATTGGGAAACCTTGAGCCGTGGCGAGTCGAGCCTGCGCCTGCAACAAATGGTTTTTGACGGTTTTGCGACGTCCAGCGAAGTAGGGCGTCAACAAGCCACCGTCAATTCCCGTGCCTATTCCTTGCTGGGGACCTCCGAGCGCACCGCGCTGACCGTGGCCCAGGTTTACCTCGATGTGTTGACCCGTCGCGAGTTCGTGCAACTGGCCGAAGACAACCTGCGCAATCACGAACGCATCTTCGATCAGATCAAACTGCGCACCGAGCGCGGTGTTGGCCGTACCGCCGACCGTGACCAGGCAGAGGCGCGCCTGGCCCAGGCCCGCAACAACCTGATCACCGAGCAGACCAACCTGGCCGATGCCCAGACCAATTACCTGAGCGCCGTGGGCCAGTTGCCGGACCAACTGGAGCGTCCTGCGCCGTTCCTGGCAATGCTGCCAGCCGACCTTAATGAAGCGCGCCAGCAGATGCTGGACAACAGCCCTATCCTGCGTTCCGCAGAGTCGGACATCGTTGCCGCCGAGAAGCAGTACGACACCGCCAAGTCGGCGTTCTACCCGCGTTTTGATGCCGAGCTGGGTCGTAGCGCCGACAACGACCTGGACGGCCAGAACGGTCACAGCAATGAATGGCAGGCAATGTTGCGCATGCGCTTCAATCTGTATGCCGGCGGCAGCAACAAGGCTGACCTGGAATCCAAGGCCTACCAGTCCAACCAGGCCCTGGATATCCGCAACAATGCCCTGCGGGTGCTGAACGAGGAGCTGGGCCTGGCCTGGAACGCCTTGAACAACGCCAATGCCCAGGTGCCGATTGCCCAGAAGTATGTCGACTACAGCACCAGCGTGCGCAGTGCCTACCAGCAGCAGTTCAGTCTTGGCGAGCGGACCCTGCTCGACTTGCTCGACAGTGAAAACGAATTGTTCAGCGCTTCCCGCCGCCTGGCGGAAATCAAGAACATTCAGTTATTTACTCAGTATCGAATCAAGGCGACCATGGGCGAGTTGCTCAAGAGCCAGGGAGTGGTCGCACCAATGGCCTCCGTCGTGCAGAACGACGTGAAGCCAAAAGTCCAGCTACCTGGCATGAATTGAGCTTTATTTAATGTTCAATTGATAGCCAAGAGTACCGAGCGTGGAATCAGAAGCCAGTCGAGTTCATCTCAGTCATGATCCACGCGCGATGCACGATGATCCGTTGCTCGACGGATTATTGGCGCTATGCGCCTTGCACCAGAAACCCGCCAGCGCGGCAATGCTGACGACCGGGTTGCCATTGCCCAAGCAGCGCCTGAGTGTCGAGTTGCTGCCGCGTGCAGCGGCGCGTGCCGGCCTGCAAGGGCGGGTGCTGCAACGCAAGCTGGACAAGATCCCCGCGATTGCCATGCCGGCGCTGTTGCTGCTCAAGGATGACCGCAGTGCGGTCCTCCTGGGCTGGCAGGGCGACGACCAGGCGCGCTTGCTGCTTAGCGAAAGCGACGGTGGCGAAATCTTGGTCAGCCGCGAAATGCTCGCGGACGATTACACCGGGCAGGCGTTCTTCGCCCAGCCCCAGCATAAATTCGATGTGAACCACGGCACGCTGATCCCGCGTGCACGCTCCTGGTTCCGCGACACCCTCAAGCGTTCGCGCTGGCTGTACGCCGACGCCATCGCCGCCAGTTTCCTGATCAACATCATCGCCATGGCCGCGCCGCTGTTTGTGATGAACGTCTACGACCGTGTCGTGCCCAACCAGGCCGAAGCCACCCTGTGGGTGCTGGTCATCGGTATCACCGGCGCCTACCTGTTCGACCTGATCCTCAAGAGCCTGCGCAGCCTGTGCCTGGACCTGGCCGGCAAGAAAACCGACCTGATCATCTCGGCCACCCTGTTCGAGCGGATCGTCGGCATGTCGATGAAATACCGACCGGCCCGGGTCGGCAGCTTTGCGCAGAACATCCATGAGTTCCAGAGCCTGCGCGACTTCCTCGCCTCGCTGACACTCACCAGCCTGATCGACCTGCCGTTCACCCTGCTGATTTTCCTGGTCATCGCCTTGCTGGGCGGACACCTGGTGTGGATTCCGATGCTGGCCTTCCCGATCGCCCTGTTGATCGGCTATGTCTTGCAGAAGCCGCTGCAGGCGACCATGGAACGCACCATGGCCCTGGGCGCAGAGCGCCAGTCGAGCCTGATCGAAACCCTCGCCGGCCTGGACGCAGTCAAGGTCAACAACGCCGAGAGCGAACGCCAGTATCAGTGGGAGCAGACCATCGGCACCCTCAGCCGCCTGGAACTGCGGGTAAAAATGCTCTCCGGGTTGTCGATCAACATCACCTTGCTGATCCAGCAACTGGCCGGGGTGATCATGATCGCCTTCGGCGTGTACCAGATCATCGCCGGCAACCTGAGCATGGGCGGCCTGATCGCTTGCTACATGCTCAGTGGCCGCGCACTTAGCCCGCTGGCCTCGCTGTCCGGCCTGCTGACCCGCTATCAACAGGCGAAGGTCACCATGGGTTCGGTCGACCACATGATGGAGCTGCCCCAAGAGCGCAATTTCGATGAGCGCCCGCTGAGCCGCCGCGTGGTGCAAGGCGCTATCGAATGCCGTCAGTTGAACTTCACCTACCCGGGGCAGCAGAACCCGGCGTTGAAGAACATCAACCTGGTGATCAAGCCGGGCGAGAAGATCGGCATCATCGGCCGCAGCGGCTCGGGCAAAAGCTCCCTGGCCAAGCTGCTGGTCGGCCTGTACCAGCCAGATGACGGCGCCTTGCTGGTCGATGGCGTGGACATCCGCCAGATCGACGTCAGCGAGCTGCGCCACAACATCGGCTACGTGCCGCAGGACATCCAGCTGTTGGCCGGGACCCTGCGCGACAACCTGGTCTCCGGTGCTCGCTACGTGGAGGACGAGATGGTGCTGCAGGCGGCCGAACTGGCGGGCGTGCATGAATTTGCCCGTCTGCACCCGCAAGGTTACGAGCTGCAAGTGGGCGAGCGTGGGCAAAACCTTTCCGGTGGCCAGCGGCAGAACGTGGCCATGGCCCGTGCGCTGCTGCTCAATCCGCCGATCATGCTGCTCGACGAACCAACCAGCGCCATGGACAACACCGGTGAAGAACGCTTGAAACAACGCCTGCAAGCCGTGATCGAGAACAAGACCGTGTTGCTGGTCACGCACCGCGCCTCACTGCTGTCGCTGGTCGATCGGTTGCTGGTCATCGATCGTGGGCAAATTCTCGCCGACGGTCCAAAAGCCGTGGTCATGGAAGCGTTGAAGAAGGGGCAGATCAGTGTTGCTTAAGTCCGGTATGCGCGACTCGATCCGTCGTTATTTCAAAGGCTCCGACTCACTCGATGGGCAACCCCTGCCCGAGGTCAAGAAGGCGCTGATCGAAGACGCCCCGCGCGTGGTGCGATTGACCATCTGGGGCATCATCGGCTTCTTCGTGTTCATGCTGGTATGGGCCAATTTTGCGGTGATCGACGAGGTCACCCGTGGCGACGGCAAGGCGATTCCCTCGTCCAAGTTGCAGAAGATCCAGAACCTCGAAGGCGGGATCGTGGCCGAGTTGTTCGTTCGCGAAGGGCAGATCGTCGAAGCCGGCGCGCCGCTGATTCGCCTGGACGACACGCGATTTGTGTCCAACGTCGGCGAAACCGAAGCGGATCGGCTGTCGATGCTGCTGCGTGTGGAACGCTTGAGCGCCGAGGTCGATGACCGGCCGCTGGCCTTCCCGGAAGACGTGATGAAAGCCGTGCCGGTGCAAGCTGCCAGCGAAGAGTCCTTGTACATCAGCCGCCGCCAGCAACTGAACGATGAAATCGGCGGCTTGAAGGAGCAACTGATCCAGCGTCAGCAAGAGCTGCGCGAGTTCACCTCCAAACAAGCGCAGTACCGCCAGGCCCTGGGCTTGCAGCGCCAGGAAATCAACATGTCCGAGCCGCTGGTGGCCCAGGGCGCGGTGTCTCCGGTGGAAGTGTTGCGACTCAAGCGGGCGGAAGTCGAAACCCGTGGCCAACTGGATGCCACCACCCTGGCGATCCCCCGTGCCGAGTCGGCGATCAAGGAAGTACAACGCAAGATCGACGAAACCCGCGGTAAATTCCGCAGTGAGGCGCTGACCCAGCTCAACGAAGCGCGCACCGACCTGAACAAGGCCCAGGCAACCGGCAAGGCCCTGGAAGACCGTGTCAGCCGCACCCTGGTGACCTCGCCGGTGCGGGGCATCGTCAAGCAATTGCTGGTCAACACCATCGGTGGCGTGATCCAGCCCGGCAGCGACATGGTGGAAATCGTCCCGCTGGACGACACCCTGCTGGTCGAGGCGAAGATTCGCCCGCAAGACATTGCGTTCCTGCACCCCGGCCAGGAAGCCATCGTCAAGTTCACCGCCTATGACTACACCATCTACGGTGGCCTCAAGGCCAAGCTGGAACAGATCGGTGCCGACACCATCACCGACGAAGACAAGAAAACCACCTACTACATGATCACCCTGCGCACCGACCGCAGCCATCTGGGCACCGATGAAAAGCCCTTGCTGATCATCCCCGGCATGGTGGCCTCGGTGGACATCATCACCGGCAAGAAATCCATCCTCAGCTACCTGCTCAAGCCAATCATCAAGGCCCGGGCCGAGGCGTTGCACGAGCGTTGATGGGAGGTTGTCCTATACGCAGACCGGCGCCTACAGACAATGTTGCCTGTAGGCGCCGGGTTGTGTGCGAAGGGTGTGTGCCACCGTCGTGGCTTGCGCGACTGTCCTCATCGGTACTTTCTTTAACTCCGGCGCACCCGCGATGAAGAGCTGGAGCTACGTGAAGAGCCAGAATCACCCCTTTGCTCGAATGAACAGTGAGTGTCCATGTTTCTTCAGGGCCCAGATCCATGCCGTGAGGCGGCTTGGTTGTGCGGGTTGCTCCGATCGCAGGGGTGAAGCCGTTTGGTGTTGATCGACCCCTTGTACCAGACGCAAGATGTCGGTCATTGCCCCACTGTGCTGTCGAGTGCCTATCCCCGCCAGAATCTTTTCCTATCCATCGGACCTTGGGTTTCTGGGCGAAAACAGGGACGCCGGCGCTTAGTATTCCAGTCAGTTCTGCGCTCCTCTCGGGTCTCATCCCGATCGTAATGTTCAATGCGGCATCACTGACATTCGGTAAATTCAAGGCATTGAATGATTTACCCGTTCTTTGAAGGAAAGGAACGTGATCAATTGGGCGGGTCCAGGGCATTACCACGCCAGCATCGTCCAGCAGTCCAGCGAACAATCTCAACCAAGAATGCCCGGTCGGATCCGACCGATTCACCGGATCCCCCACGCAGTACATATAGGCATTCAACCCACCCCGACCAAACGGGCTCCAACTGTCCGGACTGTGGAAACGCATCAGTCGCGGGTTGTAGGCGCGGTAGCCGTGACCCAGCAAGTACCAGCCGATCTTCGGTTCGCGCAGTTGACCATTGAAACCCAGGCGCGTGACGATCTTCCGTTGCGCTGACTGCTCACCGTAGATGGAATAAGCGAGGGCGTTAGTCTTGCCATCTGCGATTTCAGCGATGATCGACTGGCTGTTGTCGGATGCCAGCAACACAGTGCGTTGCCAAGTCGGCTCTCGCTGAGCAAAAGGGGAGCATGGGGTCATGAGCGGACCTCTGCTGTGGGTGGGGCCGAGGTGAATGCGGGTTCTTACTGTTACGCGCCGGACCTTGCATGAGATCTGTCAGAGCTGCTAGGGGAGGGCGAAATGCTTCACCTCGGGCAGGGGGCATCAAGTGAGTTGGAGCCTTTGAAGTAACGACGGATCGAGTCAGGGGGAGGGCGTACGGTTGAGGCGGGCCCTCCGCAAGGCCTCCCGGTTTGCTAGATGCCGTGGGTGATGCAGCACATCTTCTCGCGGCATTGCATTCAATCGCTGACGGGATTCCTCCAGGTTTCTGACTTCAGACTGAGGCGAGTGACAGCCTGCCACTGCTAATACTTGATGCGGGGTTAGTACTGGATGCTCGGGTCCAGTCAGAACCTATGCTGGAAAGAGAGCTTTCACTATTTTTGAAGTAGTCTCGTCGCGGATGTGCTTCTCCTCCTTGTAAATGATTCTGCTCTCTTCTTGGATTGTAGCCAGACGGGCCAGCGTACTGTTGTACTGATGAGTGCATATTCGATGAGCTGGGGTTTTGCGCCGGTCGGGTCATAGCAGTTGTCGAGCCAACAAAGTGTTTATCGGTACCCCACCGTGCTGAAGTGTTTATTTCTCCTCCTGGATACAAACCTTCCGACCTATGCACGGGTGCGCCCACCGCAACAGCGGTGCCGATAGTGGCAAGTGCCTTGCCTTCACCCGCTCTTTCCGGCCGCAGTCCACCCAGACTCCGTTCCGCCATGCCTTGTGTGAGTGTGGGGGTATGCGGCCCCGTTCGCTCTGGGCCGCCGAAGAAGAAGTTGAAAGTATTGATCGCAGCCTTCCTCCATGAAAAATGCCCTGTGGGATCCACTCGATTCACCGGATCCCCCACGCAGTACATATAGGCATTCAACCCACCCCGACCAAACGGGCTCCAACTGTCCGGACTGTGGAAACGCATCAGTGTTGGGTTATACGGGCGATAGCCGTTACCCAGGATGTACACGTCGATGCGCCTTTCGCGCAATTGGCCGTTGAAGCCCAATGCCGTGGCGACGGGCTCTTGTGCGGACTGCTCGCCGTACGTGGTGTAGGCGATGCGCGTGTGCTTGCCATCTGCGATTTCAGCGATGATCGACTGGTTGCGGTCTGTTGCCAGCAACACAGTGCGTTGTCGAGTGGTATGACGCGGATGATCAGCGCTGGAAGAAGTCATGAGCGGGCCTCTGCAAGGATAAGGTCGAAGTCGGTATTGGTCAGATGTTCTACACGGCTGCTGTGAAGTTTGGAACTAGCAGAACTGCCAGTATGAAATGAGAATGATTGTTCTTTGTCGATGCGATGCGCGACAATCTTCGCCCCCTGTTTCGGCGCCTTTAAAAGGACTTTCCATGCGTCTACTCCTGCTCGGTGCAGCCCTGCTGTGCTCGTTCAACGCGGTGGCGGCATACCCTCCATCCAAAGACACGGCCTATATGCCCAAACCCGCGTATCCGGCGGAACTGGTCGATGTGGTGGGGGATGCGCGCATCAGTCTGAACATTCATAACGATGGCTCCGTCACCGACGTAAAAGTCCTCAGCGCCACCCATGAAGCGTTTGGCGTGGCGGCGCAAGCGGCGGCCGAGCACTGGCGGTTCGAGCCCTGGAAGGTCACGGCGGACGCGCCGGCAGTGGTCGACGCGCAGAACACCATGATCTTCTCGCCCGCGGCTGCCAAGAATCCGTTCCTCGACGCCCAGAGCGTCGTGCACAACATGCTGTTCCAGCCGTGCAGCGCGCTGAACGAGGAGTTGGCGCTGTTCCGCAAGCGCTATCCCAAGCAGCCGTTGAGCAGCGCCCCGACGTTCGCCAAGACCAGTGCCGCGCTGCTGTTGCCGGTGTTCGCCAGCCAGCCCGATTCGCAAAAGGGCATGACGCTCAATCACCAGTTGATCGATGCATTGCCGGATATCGCCCGGCGCTGCCAAGAGCAGCCGGCAAGGATGTACAGCAGTGTGCTGCCCAAAGATCTGCAAAAGGCCTTCGGCATACCCGGGTAGTAAAGGCTGCTAGCATTGCGTCTGACTCAATTCTGATCAGCCATGAGTGCTCAGCATGCAGCTACCGGACATGAACCTGTTGGTCGCCCTCGATGCCCTGCTCGACGAAGGCAGCGTGGTGGGCGCCGCGCGGCGGATGAACCTGAGCCCGGCGGCCATGAGCCGGACCCTGACCCGGGTCCGCGAAGCGCTCGGCGACCCGATCCTGGTGCGTGCCGGACGTGGTCTGGTGCCGACCCCCAAGGCCCTGGAGTTGCGGGCCCAGGTGCGGGACCTGGTCGAGCAGGCAGCGCTGCTGTTCCGCTCGGCCGATGAGGTGGACCTTGGCACCTTGCGCCGGCGGTTCAGCGTGCGCGCCAACGACTTTTTCGTCGGGGTCTATGGCGGTCGCCTGATCGATACCCTGAACCGCCAGGCACCCCACTGCGAGTTGCGGTTTGTGCCGGAGGGCGACGGCGACGATGAGGCACTGCGCGAGGGGCGGATCGACCTGATGATCAGCAATACCCGCCCGCGCACCCCGGAAGTGAAGGTGCAGAACCTGTTCACCACGCACTTTGTCGGGCTGGTGCGTGAAGGTCATCCGCTGCTGGAGGGTGAGATCACTGCCGAGCGCTACGCCAGTTTTTCCCACATCAGCATGTCCCGGCGAGGGATTGCCCGCGGGCCGATCGATACCGCGCTCAACGCCCTGGGGTTGGAGCGACGGGTGGCGTTGATTGCGCCGAGCTTCCACGCGGCAATGTTTGTGCTGCCCGATTCCGACCTGATTCTGCCGGTGCCCAAGGAAGCCTTGCTCAGCATCTCGCGCCTGGGCTTGCGCCTGCGCTCGTTTACCCTGCCGATCGCGCTGCCGACCCTGATGCTGACTCAGGCCTGGCACCCGCGCTACGACAAGGACCCGGCCCATCGCTGGTTGCGCGAGACGGTGAGGGCCAGTTGTGCCGATACCTGGCGGGCGTCCCAGCCCCCGTCGGAAACCTGATTGTTGCGTCTGACGCACTTATAAGCTGTCGATAAGTCAGTTTTCGTCAGCTGTCGGTGTTTCTAAACTGCTCCGGTGTTTCTGTTATCCGGAGCTGTTCCTGCCATGACTTCCCTCGCTGTCCCTGCCCCGCTCGAGGCGGCCAGCACCCCCAAGGTCGCGGCGCCGCCGACGTTCGGGCCACGCATCATCATCGGCCTGGTCGGCGTGTTGCTGGCCGTGCTGGTCTCGGGCCTGAATGAAATGGTGACCAAGGTCGCCCTGGCCGATATCCGGGGCGCCATGGCGATCGGTTACGACGAGGGCACCTGGCTCGTCGCCTGTTACGCCGCGACCTCCGTGGCGGCGATGGCATTCGCCCCCTGGTGCTCGGTGACTTTCTCGCTGCGCCGCTTCACCTTGTGTGCCATTGGCCTGTTCACCCTGTTGGGGTTGCTGACCCCCTTCGCGCCCACTTATGAAAGCCTGCTGGTGCTGCGCACCGTGCAAGGCCTGGCCGGTGGTGCCCTGCCGCCGATGTTGATGACCGTCGCCCTGCGGTTCCTGCCGGCCAACGTCAAACTCTACGGCCTGGCCGGTTACGCCCTGACGGCCACCTTCGGCCCTGGCCTGGGCACGCCGCTGGCGGGCCTGTGGACCGAGTATGTGAGCTGGCACTGGACCTTCTGGCAGATCATCGTGCCGAGCCTGCTGGCAATGGCGGCGGTGGCCTACGGTCTGCCACAGGACCCGCTGCGCCTGGAGCGCTTCAAGCAGTTCAACTGGCGTGGCCTGCTGTTGGGTTTTCCGGCGATCTGCATGCTGGTGATCGGCATCCTGCAGGGCAATCGCCTGGACTGGTTCGAGTCGAGCCTGATCTGTTGGCTGCTGGGCGGCGGCCTGCTGTTGTTGGTGCTGTTCCTGTGCAACGAATGGTCGCAGCCGGTGCCGTTTTTCAAGTTGCAGATGCTCGGTATCCGCAACCTTAGCTTCGCCTTGATGACCCTGGCCGGGGTGCTGGTGGTGTTGCTGGCGGTGATCATCATTCCTTCCAGCTACCTGGCGCAGGTGCAGGGTTATCGGCCGATCCAGACCGCGCCGATCATGCTGCTGATGGCCGCCCCGCAGCTCATCGCGCTGCCCTTGGTCGCTGCCCTGTGCAACCTGCGCTGGGTCGATTGCCGCTGGGTGCTGGGGATCGGCCTGAGCATGCTGGCGCTGTCGTGCATCGGCGGCTCGCACCTGACCTCGGTATGGATTCGCGACGACTTCTACGTGCTGCAACTGCTGCAGATTTTCGGCCAGCCGATGTCGGTGCTGCCGTTGCTGATGCTCGCAACCGGCAGCATCAGTCCGCTGGAAGGGCCGTACGCCTCGGCCTGGTTCAACACGGTCAAGGGCCTCTCGGCGGTGCTCGCCACCGGCTTGCTGGAAACCCTGACCACGGTGCGCCTGCATTTCCACTCGACGATGCTGGTCGACAGCCTCGGCAACTCGCCGCTGGTCAGTGGCGATAGCGCAGACCTTGCGCGACGTCTGCACCAGCAGGCCGTGGTGCTGACTTCCTCGGACTTGTACCTGTGCATGGCCGGGATCGCGCTGGCGCTGATCCTGCTGATTTTCTGGCTGCCGACGCGGATGTATCCGCCGCGCGCGCCGACTTGAATGCTGACTGAAACAGAAGGTTTTTATGACGATCTCTAGCAAGCAAAAACTCACCGGTGCCACCGCTGCCGTGTTGGCGGTGGGCGTACTGGTCTACCTGCTGGCCCCCGAAGTATTCGGCAAGAAGCCGCAGCAGAGCACCAACGACGCGTTTGTCAGTGCCGACTTCACCCTGGTGGCGCCGCGCGTGGCCGGATTCATCAAGGAGGTGCTGGTCGAGGACAACCAGCGGGTCCAGGCCGGGCAATTGCTCGCGTTGATCGATGACCGCGACTTTCGCGCCGCCGCGCAAGCCGCCGATGCCGATACGCTGGTGGCCAGGGCGCAACTGCAAAACGCCCGGGCGACCCTCGAACGCCAGGCGTCGGTGATCGCCCAGGCCCAGGCCACGGTGGTGGCCGCCAAGGCGGAGCAGGCCTTCGCCGAGCATGAACTGAACCGCTACAACCACCTGGCGGGTGTCGGCGCCGGCACGGTGCAGAACGCCCAGCAGGCGCGCACTCGGATCGACCAGGCCGGCGCCCGTTTGGCCAATGCCACGGCGGTGCTGGCGGCGGAACGCAAGCAGGTGGAGATCCTCACGGCCCAGCGCGACGCCGCCGAAGGCGGGCTCAAGCGGGCGCAGGCGGCCCTGGAAGTGGCCAGCTTCCAGCTCTCCTATACGCGCATCGTCGCCCCCGTGGACGGCATGGTCGGCGAGCGTGCGGTGCGGGTTGGTGCCTACGTCACCCCGGGCAGCAAGATCCTCGCCGTGGTGCCGCTGGCGCAGGCCTATGTGCTGGGCAACTTCCAGGAAACCCAACTGACCGATGTGCAACCGGGGCAGGACGTGGTGGTGCGCGTCGACAGCCTGGGCGGCGAAGTCCTGACCGGCCGGGTCCAGAGCATTGCCCCGGCCACCGGGGTGACCTTTGCCGCCGTCAAGCCGGACAACGCCACCGGCAACTTCACCAAGGTGGTGCAGCGCATTCCGGTGAAAATCATCCTCGACCCGGGCCAGCCCCTGGCCCAGCGGTTGCGTGTCGGCATGTCGGTGGAAGCCAGCATTGACACCACCCACTCACAGAGCAGCGTGCGCGAGGTGACGCAGCGATGAGCCGTGGCACTCCCCACAGACACCTGTTGCTCGCCCTGGGCCTGCTGGCATTGAGCGCTTGTACCCTGGGCCCGGACTTTGTCCGGCCGAAGGCCCCCCAGGTCGAGCAGTGGTCGAAAGCGCAAAAGGCGGCGGCCAGCGAGGCCGTCAGCACGCAAATGGATGAGCGCTGGTGGGAGGTGTTTGCGGACCCGCAACTGTCCGCCCTCAGCCGCCGCGCGTTGACCGACAACCTCGACCTGCAACTGGCCAGCAGTCGCCTGCAACAAAGCCTGGCGGTACGGCAGGTGGTCACGGCCGAGCAGTACCCCAGCACCGCTGCCACGGGCAGTTATGCCCGTAAACGCAACAGCGGCGAAGGACTGAGCGATCCGTCCGGGCGCAACGGTAATTCAGCGTTCAGTTTGTGGGAGGCGGGGTTCTCCGCCTCCTGGGAGCTGGACTTCTGGGGCCGCGTGCGGCGGCAGACCGAAGCCGCCGACGCCACCCTGGAAGTGGCGCAAAACGATCGCCGTGGCGTGCTGCTCTCGGTGCTGGCGCAAACCGCCCAGGACTACATCCAGTTGCGTGGCGTGCAGAGCACCCGCGCGGTCACCGAGCAAAACCTTGAGGTGGCCCGGCATAGCTTGAAGTTGTCGCAACTGCGCCTGGCCGACGGCGTGGCCACCGACCTGGACGTCGCCGAAGCGGCCGCCCAGGTGGCCGCCATCGAGGCGCGCCTGCCGGCGTTGCGGCAGCGCCAGGCGCAACTGATCAACGCCTTGAGCCTGTTGCTGGGCGAGCGGCCGCAGGCGCTGCAGGCCGAGTTGGCGCAGGACGGCCCGGTGCCGCAGACGCCGCGTCAGGTGGCGATCGGCTTGCCGTCGCAACTGGCCGAGCGGCGCCCCGACATCCGCCAGGCCGAGGCCCGCCTGCACGCCGCCACGGCCAGCATCGGCGTGGCCAAGGGCGATTTTTACCCACGCATCACCCTGTCCGGCAACTTCGGCTCCCAGGCCATGCAATTGAGTGATTTTGGCTCCTGGGGCTCACGCCAGTTTGGCATCGGGCCGCAGTTCAGCGTGCCGCTGTTCGATGGCGGTCGCCTGCGCGGCATGCTTGAGTTGCGCGAGGCACAACAACAGGAAGCGGCGCTGGCCTACCAGCAAACCGTGCTGCGTGCCTGGCATGAAATCGACGATCAGCTGACCCGCTACAACGCCAGCCAACTGCGCCGCGACAGCCTCGCCGAAGCGGTACGGCAGAACCAGATCGCCCTGCGCACCGCCCAACAGCAGTACGTCGAAGGGGTGGTGGACTTCGTCAACGTCCTGACCGTGCAAGGCGAGTTGCTGGCGACCCAGGAACAACTGGTGGACAGCGCCACCAGCGTGTCACTGGCCATGGTCGGCCTGTACAAGGCGCTGGGGGGTGGTTGGCAGTCGGTGTATCCGCTGGCGCAGGTCGAGGCTGCCGCACAGGGGCGTGGTTGAGTGCACGCGGGTTGCCCTCAGCCTCTTGAAGACAAATCCGCCATGCCCTTGAGCAACTCGATCGGCAGCGGGAAAACAATGGTCGAACTCTTGTCCCCGGCAATCGAACTCAGGGTCTGCATGTAGCGCAACTGCATGGCACCCGGCTGGCGGCCGAGCATTTCGGCGGCCTGCATGAGTTTTTCCGAGGCCTGCAGTTCGCCTTCGGCGTGGATCACCTTGGCCCGGCGCTCCCGCTCGGCTTCGGCCTGCTTGGCGATGGCGCGGATCATCGATTCGTTGAGGTCGACGTGCTTGATCTCGACATTGGCCACCTTGATGCCCCAGGCATCGGTTTGCGCGTCCAGTACCTGCTGGATGTCGACGTTCAAGCGCTCGCGCTCGGCCAGCAACTCGTCCAGCTCATGCTTGCCCAGCACCGCGCGCAAGGTGGTCTGGGCCAGTTGGCTGGTGGCCATGAGGAAGTCTTCGACCTGGATGATGGCTTTCTGTGGGTCGAGCACACGAAAGTACAGGACCGCGTTGACCTTCACCGAGACGTTGTCCCGGGTGATCACATCTTGCGCGGGCACATCGAGCACCACGGTGCGCAGGTCCACGCGGACCATCTGCTGCACCACCGGAATCAGCAGGATCAGCCCCGGCCCCTTGACCTGCCAGAAGCGTCCCAGCTGGAACACTACCCCGCGTTCGTATTCACGCAGGATGCGAAAAGTCGACCCCGCCAATGCAATCAGTAGCACCAGCAGCGCGGCAAAACCCAGTTGCAGGCCCATGGTCATTCTCCCTGCGGCGCGGCGTCAGTCGCGGCCACTTCCAGCATCAGCCCCTTGCGCGCCACCACCTGTACCCGCTGCCCCGGTTGCAGCGGCGTCGTGCTGCGCACCTGCCAGCGCTCGCCCTGCAGATGGACCCAGCCGTGGTAGACGCTGCCGGGCTGCAGGGCAAGCACCTGGGTGATGCTGCCAAACAGTTCGGTATCGCCGCTGATCGTGTGCCGCGGACGGGTTTTCAGGGCGTGGATCAGCAAGGTAAGCAATAGCAGGGCGCTGACCAGTGCCAGGCCGACGAGCAGTGGCGTCGGCACATCGTTGTTGCCCAGCATCACCGCGCCGATGACGAACATCAGGATGCCGCCCAGGCCGATCACACCGTAATTGGGCAGCAGGGCTTCGGCCACCAGAAAGGCGATGCCGAACATCATCAGCCAGACCGCGAACGGGTTGGTCGCCAGCAGCATGACCGTGTCCGCCGCGAACACTGAAGCGCTCACACCCGACAACAGCACAACCGCACACGCGCCACCGATGTTCACTTGACCCTCCGGGAGAGTCGTCCGCTCGTGAGCCACACTCAGGCCCTGTCTACAGTCTAGTTGAGCTTGGGGTTGAACGAAATTTGATCAGTGCAGGTCGACTGTTCCAGTGGGCAGATTTTCCTTCGCCACCTGGTAGCCGACCTAGACTTTGAGGTGACAGCAGAAGGTTTAACCATGGTCCGCCAGCCTGGGCTGCGGACACCGAGGTGCATCATGCGTATGGCAAGAACCGTACAGCGCAGCCTGGAAGAGGCGCGCTGTGAATTTGACGTGGTGGCTCACCCGCATTCGGCCAGCAGCCTGGAAACCGCCCGGGTCTCGGGGATTCCGGCCGAGCGCGTGGCCAAGTCAGTGATCCTCGACGACCACCATGGGCACTATCTGATGGCGGTATTGCCGGCCAGCCGCCACCTGGACCTGAGCAAAGTGCGTGGCAGCGGCGAATGGCAGGTGACCCGCGAAAGTACCCTGGCTCACCTGTTCAACGATTGTGAGCGCGGCGCCGTGCCGGCCCTGGGCGAATCCTACGGCCTGGACATGGTCATCGACCCTTTGTTGACTCGCCAGAAAGAGATCTACGTTGAAGCCGGCAACCACAACAACCTGCTGCACATGAGCATGGAGCAGTACCTGAAAATGGTGCCCCATGCGCAAATCTGCGAACTGAGCCATTAACCCCTTTCACCAGGAGAGTCCCCATGGAAGCACCGACCCACAGCCTGCCCAACCTGTTCAAGCAACTTGGCCTGGCGCATGACGCCGAGAGCATCGACAAATTCATCGCCACCCATTCCCCGCTCAAGCCCGAACTGCACCTGGCCGACGCGTTTTTCTGGAGCAAAAGCCAGGCGCAGTTCCTGCGCGAAGAAATTCGCGAGGACGCCGACTGGGCAGAAGTGGTTGACCAGTTGAATGTGCTGTTGCGCAAAGGCCGCGGGGTATAGCCCTGTAGCAGCTGCCGAGCCCGCGAAGCCGTCGCAGAAGTCGACTAAGGTGTAGCTACAAACAAAGCGAGGTTTGAGGGCTCGCGAGGACGTTGTCCTCGGACGCCGCCTCGCGGGCTCGGCAGCTGCTACAGGCGAACGCAAAGGTGAGGGTGAGGGGGGCGCCGGACGAGTGAATTCGCTGCCGATCAGCAAATTGTTTCAAAACTTGACTGGATTTCCCTTCCGGTGCGATATTGATAGTTAGCAAACTAACAGTGTGCGAATGCTCCCGTGCCCCAGACCCTCGACGCCCTTCAAATGAACATCAGCAGTGCCATGGTGGTGGCCGCGCGGCATTGGCGAAAAATCTGCCAGACCACGCTGGTCAATTTTGGTATCTCCGAAGCCTGTGCAGTCCCGTTGCTGATGATCGGGCGCCTGGGTGAGGGCGTGCGCCAGGTGACCGTGGCCCAGGCCGCGGGGATGGAGAGTCCTTCGCTGGTGCGCCTGCTCGATCAGTTGTGCCATGCCGGGTATGTCTGCCGGACCGAAGATGCCTATGACCGGCGCGCCAAATGCCTGAGCCTGACCGATGCCGGTCGCGAACTGGTGCAGGCAGTGGAGGTGGAGTTGGTGCGCCTGCGCCGCGAGGTGCTCCAGGGGATCGATCCGGCGGACCTGGAAGCGGCGCTGCGGGTGATTCGCGCGTTCGAGACCGCCGAGCAGGCCGCGGTGAGCCCATCTTGAGCGGATTTTTTTCTGGCATGCCGCCAGCTCGCGACTGGTTCTACGGGGTGCGGACGTTCTCGGCGTCGATGATTGCGCTGTACATCGCCATGCTCATGCAGATGCCTCGGCCGTACTGGGCGATGGCCACGGTCTACATCGTTTCCAGCCCGTTTGTCGGGCCTACCAGTTCCAAGGCCCTGTACCGTGCCATCGGTACCTTTACCGGCGCGGCGGCGGCCTTGCTGTTCGTGCCGATGTTTGTGCAGAGCCCCTATGTGCTGGTGGTGGTCATTGCGTTGTGGACCGGCACCCTGTTGTTCCTCTCCATGCACCTGCGTACCGCCAACAGCTACGCGCTGATGCTCGCCGGTTACACCTTGCCGCTGATCGCCCTGCCGGTGGTGGATAACCCGCTGGCGGTGTGGGATGTGGCAGAGGCACGTACCGAGGAAATCTTTCTCGGCATTGTCTGCGCGGCGGTGGTGGGCAGTCTGTTCTGGCCCCGGCGCCTGGCCCCGGTGTTCGATGACGCGGTGAGCAAGTGGTTCGGTAGCGCCGTGACCTACAGCCAGCGCTTCCTCAGTCGTGAGGTCGAGCCTGGGGAAATCAGCGCGCTGCAGGCTTCGATGGTGGCCACCTTCAATTCCCTGGAGCTGATGATCGGCCAACTGCCCCACGAAGGGGCCCGGCCGCAAACCGTGCGCAACATCAAGGAATTGCGCGGGCGAATGATCCACCTGCTGCCGGTGATCGATGCCCTGGACGATGCGCTGTACGCCTTGCAGCGACGTACCCCGGAGTGGGTCGAGCGGTTTACCCCGATCCTCACCGCATCCCTGCAATGGCTCCAATACAGCGATGCCTCGGTCGAGCGCTGGGAGGCCTTGCGCGCGCAACTGCAGGCCCTGCAACCCAACGCCGAAGCCCTGGATGATCGCAAGCAACTGCTGTTTTCCAATGCGCTGTACCGCCTGGGCGAGTGGATCGACCTGTGGCAGGACCTGCGCAGCCTGCAATACGCGATTCACACCGACAACCAGGACAACTGGCGGGCGGTGTACCGGCATTGGCGTCTCGGTCGCCTGACGCCCTTCCTCGACCGGGGGCTGATGCTGTACTCGGCGACCTCCACCGTGCTGGCGATCATCGTGGCCTCGGTGCTGTGGATTGCGCTGGGCTGGTCCGACGGCGGCAGCGCGGTGATCCTCGCGGCGGTGGCGTGCAGCTTCTTTGCGGCGATGGACGACCCGGCGCCACAGATCTACCGGTTCTTTTTCTGGACCGCATTGTCAGTGGTGTTCGCCAGCCTCTACCTGTTCCTGATCCTGCCCAACCTGCATGACTTCCCGATGCTGGTGCTGGCGTTCGCCGTGCCCTACATCGTCGTCGGTACCCTGACGGTGCAGCCGGCGTTTTACCTGGGCATGCTGCTGACCATCGTCAACACCTCGTCGTTCATCAGCCTGCAAGGCGCCTACGACGCGGACTTCCTGAGCTTCGTCAACTCCAACCTGGCCGGCCCCATCGGCTTGTTGTTTGCCTTTGTCTGGACCCTGGTGGCGCGGCCATTCGGTTCGGAGCTGGCGGCCAAGCGCCTGACCCGCTTCAGTTGGCACGACATCGTCGGCATGACGGAGCCGGCCAACCTGGCCGAAAGCCGCAAGCTGGGGGTGCAAATGCTCGACCGCCTGATGCAGCACCTGCCACGCCTGGCCATCACCGGCCAGGACACCGGCATCGCCCTGCGCGAAGTGCGGGTGGGGCTCAACCTGCTGGACATCCTGGCCTACGCGCCACGGGTGCTGGGAGTGCCCAATGTGCTGTTGCGCCAGGTGGTGGCCGAGGTCGGCGAGTACTTCAAGGCGTGCCTGAAGGCCGGCGAACGCTTGCCGGCGCCCGCCTCGTTGCAGATGACCATGGACCGCGCCCGGCGCGCGCTCAATGGCCAGGGCCTGCAAGGCGACGATGACACCCGCCTGAACCTGTTGCATGCCCTCAGTGGCTTGCGCCTGGCGCTGCTGCCGGGCGTGGAATTCCTCGGCGCGGGCGAGCAGGAAGAACCGCTACCCCATGGCATTGATGGAGCGCCTCTATGATCGGTGACCTGGACGTCAGCGGGGTATTCCTGCCCACCCTGCTGGTGCTGATGGGCATTACCTATGTGTTGTACCTGCTGGTGCACGGGGTGCTGACGCGCCTGCACTTTTATCGCCTGGTCTGGCACCGGGCGTTGTTCAACGTGGGTCTGTACGCCTTGCTGCTCGGCGCCGTGGATTCACTCAGTCGATACCTGATGACATGAAAAAACCTTTTTTGACCCTCGGCCGTGTGGTGTTGACCCTGCTGATCGTGACGCTGGCCGCGTTCGTGGTGTGGCGCATGGTGGCGTACTACATGTTTGCCCCATGGACCCGTGACGGCCACATTCGCGCCGACATCGTGCAGATCGCCCCGGACGTTTCCGGGCTGATCCAGCAGGTCGACGTGCGCGACAACCAGCCGGTCAAGCGCGGCCAGGTGTTGTTCGCCATTGATCCGGACCGCTTCAAGCTGGCGCTGCGCCAGGCCAAGGCGGCTGTTGCCGACCGTCAGGAAACCCTGGCCCAGGCCCAGCGCGAAGCCAAGCGCAACCGCGGCCTGGGCAACCTGGTGCCGGCTGAGCAGCTGGAAGAAAGCCAGTCGCGCGTGGCCCGTGCCGAGGTGGCGCTGATGGAGGCCCAGGTTGCGGTGGACAGTGCCCAGCTCAATCTCGACCGCTCGGTGATCCGCAGCCCCGTCGACGGTTACGTCAACGACCGCGCGCCACGGGTGCAGGAGTTCGTCACGGCCGGGCGCCCGGTGTTGTCGGTGGTCGACGGCAACTCGTTCCACATCGACGGTTATTTTGAAGAGACCAAGTTGGGTGGCATTCATGTTGGCCAGCGCGTCGACATCCGGGTGATCGGTGACAACGCGCGCCTGCGTGGGCACGTCGAAAGCATCGTCGCCGGGATCGAGGACCGCGACCGCAGCAGCGGCGCCAACCTGCTGCCCAACGTCAACCCTGCGTTCAGCTGGGTGCGGCTGGCCCAGCGGATTCCCGTGCGCATTGCCTTTGACGAGGTGCCAGAGGACTTCCGCATGATCGCCGGGCGTACCGCCACCGTGTCGATCATCGCCGACCAGCCCGCCCAGGAGCCGGCCCAATGAAGGCGGCTGGCGGATTGGTCACGGTGGGCCTGGGCCTGCTGCTGTCGGCCTGCCAGGTGGTTGGCCCGGATTACCAGGTGCCCAAGGACGCGGCGGTGCAGCGTGCGGACTTGCAGGGCGAGCTGCCGATAGACGCTCACAACGTGGTGTCGGCGCCCGTACCGGCGGATTGGTGGCGCCTGTACCGGGACCCGCGCCTGGATCAGTTGGTGCAACAGGCCATGGCCTCCAACACCGACTTGCGGGTGGCGGCGGCCAACCTGTCCCGTGCCCGTACGCAAGTCGAGCAGGCCGAATCGGCCGGTGGCTGGAGTGGCGGGGTCAAGCTTGGCGCCCAACGCTTGCAGGAATCCGGGGAAGCTTTCTTGTTGCCGGAAAAAGTCCCGGTGGCCAACGTCGGTGACGTGGCCCTGACCACGTCCTATCAGTTCGATCTGTTCGGCACCTTGCAGCGCGGTATCGAAGCGGCCAAGGCCAATGCCGATGCCACCCAGGCGGCGGCCGATACGGCGCGCATCACCGTGGTCGCCGATGTGGTGCGTGCCTACACCCAGGTGTGCGCGGCCAACGAAGAGCGCGAGATCGCCGAGCATTCCCTCGAGCTGCAAAGCCAGAGCACCCAGTTGATCCAGCGCCTGCGCGATGCCGGGCGCGGCGACGAAACCCAGGTCACCCGCTCGTTGACCCAGTTCAAGTCCTTGCGCGCGGAAATGCCGCGCTATGAAGCGGCGCGCCAGGCCGGATTGTTCCGCCTGTCGATGCTGCTGGCCAAGCCGGTGGACCAGTTGCCGGCCGGCACTGCCAGTTGCCATGAACTGCCCAGGATCGCCCAACTGCTGCCGGTGGGCGACGGTGCCACCCTGCTCAAGCGGCGGCCGGACGTGCGCCAGGCCGAGCGCCGGCTAGCGGCGGCGACCGCGGAGATTGGCGTGGCCACCGGTCAGTTGTACCCGGACATCAGCATCGGGGCGACCGTCGGCACCGTCGGCATCCTCGATCACCTGGGCGAGTCCCAGACCAATCGCTGGGGCTTCGGCCCGTTGCTGACCTGGAGCGTGCCGACCAACGGTGCCCGGGCACGGGTGCATGAGGCCGAAGCGGTGAGCCAGGGGGCACTGGCGCACTTCGACGGCGTGGTGCTCAATGCCATTCGCGAAACCCAGACCGGCCTCACGCAGTACGCTGCGCTGTTGCAGCGCCGCGATGCCCTGGCCGACGCCGAGCAGTCGGCGCAAGTGGCGGCCGACCAGACACACCGCTTCTTCCAGGCCGGTCGGGCATCGTTCCTCGCCGACCTGCAAGCCACCCGCACCTACACCGACGTACGGGCGCAAGTGGCCCTGGCCAACACCCAGGTTGCCATGAGCCAGATCGATCTGTTCCTGGCCCTGGGCGGCGGCTGGGAAAGCGGACGAACGCAAGCGGCAAAACCGACGAAACCCTGAGGCCGTTGCTATGCTTTGACATGTCGGATCCACGCGGGCGGGTCCGGTGATCAAGGCTCGCACAGGTCATGGGGATTCCAATAATGAAAAACCCTTATGCTCCCGGCTTCTGGTGCGCGATCGTCGCACTGGTACTGCTGTCTGCAACCTACTTTTATGGCGTCATGCTGACTCACCAGCTCGACAAGGCGCTGCTCTTTCTCGACAGTGCCAGCGCGATGATCGGCGTGCTGTCGATCGCGGTGGTCGCCTGGGCCTCGCTGCAAGGCCAGCGGATCAAGAAAAAACAACTCGAACAAGGCAAGACCCTGGTGCAGATCTGGGACACCAAGGTGGCGCTGCGCCGGGTCGAAACGGTGTTCGACCGGTATTTCTGGGGCAGCTACTGGCAGCCGGGCCGCACGTTCCAGGAAGTCATGGGCGAGCTGACCGGCACCCCGCTGGAAAAAAGCCTCGAAGCGCTCAAGGTGCAATGCCGGGCCCTCGACCAGCAGGTGACCGGAGAAGGCTGGCATTGGCTGAACAACGCCCGGGAACTGGCTGACGTCGCCACTGCCATGGCCCGTGAGCGTTACCAACTGGACGTCTGCGACCCACGTTTCGATTCACCCGACGGCACGGTGATCAATCGCGACTTCGAGGTGCTGGTGTACACCTGGACCGCGCGCCTGAAAAGTTTCGATCATCAGCTCGACGAGATGGAAATGGAATACTCCTGAGGTGCAAACCGCTCCTCAACGGGGCGGGCGTGGCCGCGCCTTGTCGTGGTCACTGGACACTCTTTAACCCTTATTCATTGGGTTGCCATCGACCGGTAATGCTAATCTGCTGCGCAATTTGAACGAAGTCGCGCCACGGCCTGTCATGGGTTCAGGGAAGACGACCCTTTCAACCACGGACAATGATCAGGTAATTCATGAATAAATCAGCAGGTGTGCTTCTTGGAATCGTAGTGGCCATGGGTGCAATCAGTGCCGGTGGCGCGTGGTACACCGGCACCAAGCTGGAAGGGGTATTGCAGACGTCCATCGCCGACGCCAACCAGCAGTTGCAAGCCGCCATGGTTGGCTCCAACGGCACCGCGACCCTGGAACTGGTGTCGCTGGATCGCCAGCTGTTCAGCAGCACCGCCCATTACCGCCTCAAGGGCCAGGGCGAGATGTTTGGCGAACACGCCGATGGCGTAGAACTGCTGTTCACCGACCGTATCGAACACGGCCCGCTGCCATTCTCCCGGCTGGTATCGCTGAAATGGCTGCCGGTCATGGCCACCAGTCATTACTCCCTGGAAAAAACCCCGCTGACCGCCAAATGGTTCGCCGCCACCAAGGACGTGTCGCCGCTCAAGGGTGTGATCAACCTTGGCTACGACCGTGCCGCCAGCGGCACCCTTGAGTTGGCGCCCGTCGACACGGTGCTCGACGACCAGTCGACGCTGAAGTTTTCCGGTCTCAACCTTGAGGTCTCGGCCAGCGCCGAAGCCCAGAAGGTCAAGGCCAACGGCTACATGGACAGCCTGACGCTGACCAGCGTCGCCGAGGACCAGTCGCCGGTCAAAGTCGAGATCAACGGCCTGACCCTGGCCAGCAACCTGACCAAAAGCAGCTACGGCTATTACCTGGGCGATAACACCGTCGAGGTCAGCAGCAGCAAAACCACCTTTGGTGACAAGCAGGCGGTGCTGCACCTGAAGAAACTGGAAATGAAGACCGCCACCAGCGAATCCGGGAGCAACGCGGCGGGCCGTGCCGACTACAAGATTGCCGAGATCACCCTCAACGACAAGGCGCTCGGCTCGGCCAAAATGGCCTGGAGCATGAAGAACCTCGACATCCCGTCGACGCTGTCGCTGGTGCAGATCTATCAAACCAAACTGCAGCCGTACGAAGAGGCTGCCGCCGCCGCTGCCGAGGCCGGGCAACCCGTGCCGGAGCTGAAACTGAGCGAAGCCGAGGAAACCCAGGTCAAGGCCGACCTGGAAAAACTGCTGGCCGCCCAGCCACAAATCGCCCTGGAAAATCTCTCGTTCACCACCGCCAACGGTGAAAGCAAGGTCAGCCTGGTGCTCGACCTTACCAAGCCGAAGTCGATGGACCAGCCGAGCGACCAAGTGGTGCGCGAGCTGATTGCCCTGCTGGACTTCAACCTGCAGGTCTCCAAGCCGATGATCACGGACCTGGTCAGTGTGCAGGCCCTGGTCGACGGCCAGACAGACGCCAAGGCCATTGCCGAAGAAGCCCTGGCCACCAGCGATATGTTCAGCAGCATGGCGGTTGGCACCCAACTGGCGACGCTGGAAGGCGACAACATCGTGTCCAAGCTGCACTACGCCAATAACCAGGTGGAGTTCAACGGCCAGAAAATGACCGTCGAACAGTTTGTCGCCTTCGTCATGAGCAAGCTGGGCGCCACGGGCGAACTTCAGTAAATCAGCGTCACCGCCAACGCAAAACACCCGGCCTGCACTGACCCAGGGCCGGGTTGCCTGCCGCTGCTACGGCACTGGGGCGCACAGGGATTGGCGTCGACCAGTGAAAGCGCGCACTATCGAGGCAAATCCTGGCGAGTTGGAGGCCAGCTGTGACACAACGTATCGACCGCATTGCCCAATTGCTCAATTGCCCGGTCAAGGGCGAAGAAATGCGCCGGGCAATTACTGAAGCCCGCAAGGACTCTCTGCTGGATGACGATGAAGAGGATGACGACGAGTCATCCTGCGAGTCGGACGCTGGCGATGATCCCGATCCCCAGGCTTGAGCCCTACCACCAGCCGCGATTGTTCTCCAGTTCGGACCGACATTGCTTGAGTTGCCAGCCGTAGTTTTTCGCCTGCTGCTCGACCTTGCGCGCCACCTGCATCAGCCAGGGTTTTTGCAGGTAGCTCTGGCGGCTGAACCCGCCGCGCCCCTCATGGTAGGCCAGGTACTGGCTGTAGGTGTCCCACTTGGAAATCCCCAACTGGCGCTGAGTGCCGGCGGCGTACCAGCCAACAAACATCACCGCGTCGTCAAAATTGTCCCGCGAGCCGCCATTGCCGGTGGCGCTCTTGTACTCGCCCCACACCGGATCCTGCGCCTGGGCATAGCCATAGGCCGAGCTGACCCGACCCCAGGGAATCACCCACAGGAAATAGTCGCGAGGGGGCAGGGCGTCCTCCACGAAGCTGCTTTCCTGCTTGATGATCGCCATCGCCACATGAGGCGGCAGGCCCCAGGCTTGCTCCATCTTCAGCGTGTCTTCATACCAGTCGGGGTACTGGCGGTAGATGCTGCAAATGTTGCCCTGGTCCCGCGGCGGCGTGGTCGAACAGCCGGCCAGCAAGGTCAGGGCCATGAGTACTGCGAAAAACCGTCCGTGCAAAAATCACTCAATTGGCGCTTAGCCAATCCTTCTTGGTTGAAAGGTGTCTGATTCACCATCATGTTCTGGTTCAGGCGCGATGATTGCCTGGCCCCTTGGCAAGTCTGGCGATGGCCAATCATAACCGCCTGATAGACGCTATGATGACTCCCCCTGCATACAAGTGCATTTACAGCCCCAGTCAATGAGACCTCAATGTCCAATCCATTGAACCCGCCATGCCAGGGTCGGCGGCAGCTTTTGCGGCTGGCGGCGTGTGCTCCGGTGTTGGCCTTGCTCGGTCCGCTGGCAGGCTGCTCACGCAAGCCGCAGATGGACGCCACTTTCCTGCAGATCTGGAAAAGCCACGCCGAACTCAGTCGCGATCAGTGGGCCACGCGCATGGCGGCCATGGCTGAGCTGGGCTGCGCTGAGCTGGTGCTGCAATGGGTCGGGCTGCTGGGCGGGGACGAGCCGGACTGGATGCTGCCGGACCCGGTGATGCAGAACCTGCTGGACACCGCCGGCGAGCACGGAATGAAAGTGCGCATCGGCCTGCCTTACGACAATGGCTGGTGGAAGGCGTTGTCGGCGACCGACCAGTCGACCCAGGCGGCATTCTTCAGCGGGTCGTTGCAGGGGGCGAGTCGCTACATGCGCGAGGCGCCGTGGTCCGCCCATGAACAGTTTGCCGGCTGGTACATCCCCTACGAGATCGAGCAGTACCACTGGACCGAACCCGCCCGCCAGGAGCGGCTGGGCAAATGGCTGACGGCCTTGTCGGGGGTGTCGCAGAACGCCGGCCATGGCGTCCCGGCCATTTCCACCTACTACAGCACCCTGCAGACCGACGGCAGCCTGGTGCAACTGTGGCAATCGCTGCTGTCGCGCACCCAACTGCGGCCCATGGTGCAGGATGGCGTGGGCGTGGCGGGCTGGAACAACCTCAAGGCGATCGAGCCGCTGTTGCAGTACCTGCGCCAGCGTGGGGTGAAGTTCGAGGTGATTGTCGAATTGTTCGAGCAACTGCCGTCAGCGCGTAACGACGGCACGGACTTCAAGGCCGTCTCTGCGGACTACCCTCGGGTCCAGCGCCAGCTGGAGTGGGCCCAGACCACGGGCGCGGAACGCATCATCGCGTTTGCCGTCGACCCCTGGGCGACCGGCACCGACCCTCAGGCGCAACGCTTGCGCCAGCAGTGGCTCAAGGCGCGCTCCTGAGGTGGGCGCTATCCGGATTCAGAGTGAGCGCCCGATAATCTCGCGCATGATTTCGCTGGTGCCACCGAAGATCCGCAGAGCCCGTGCATCGGCCCAGGCGCGGCCAATGCCGTACTCGGCGCTGTAGCCATAGCCGCCATACAACTGCAGCAACTCATCGAGAATCTGCCCCTGCATTTCAGTGGCATTGAGCTTGGCCATGGCTGCGATCACCGGGTCCAGGTTGCCCTCCATCAGCTTCAGCGCGCAGTCGTCGAGAAATACCCGCAGCATGGTCAGGCGTGCCTTGGCATCGGCCAGGACAAAGCGGTTGTTCTGGTAGTCGATGACGCGCTTGCCGAACACCTTGCGACCCCGGGTGTATTCCTTGGTCTGTTCCAGCATGCCCTCGGTCGACGCTGCGGCCCGCAGGGCGATGGCCAGGCGCTCACGGGACAGTTCGTGGCTCATGTATTCGAAGCCGGCATTCAGCTCGCCGAGCAGGCAATCCACCGGCACCCGCACTTCATCGAAGAACAGCTCGCAGGTGTCCTGGGCGTGCTGGCCGATCTTGCGCATGGCCGGGCCCTTGCTGAAACCGGGCAGGCCTTCTTCGACACAGAACAGCGACAGGCCGCGGGCGCCCAGTTCGGGGTCGGTGCAGGCCAGGACGATCACCAGGCCGGCGTTGACCCCGTTGGTGATGAAGGTCTTCTGCCCGCTGAGCACAAAGTCCTCGCCATCGCGTACCGCGCGGGTGCGGATCGCCTTGACGTCGCTGCCGGCGCCGGGCTCGGTCATGGCAATCGCGCCGATGACCTCGCCGCTGGCCATCGCCGGTAGCCAGCGGTCTTTCTGTGCCTGGGTGCCGAGATTCCAGAGATAAGGCGAGACCATGTCCGAGTGAATCGAGAAGCCGATACCCAGGCAATTGGCCCGCGCCAGTTCCTCGATGACCACCACGGCGTGGCCGAAGTCACCGTCGGCGCCATAGGGGGCCGGCAGCGCTGAATTGAGCAGGCCTTGCTCGCCAGCATCACGCCACAGTTCCCGCGGGGTCACCCCGGCGGTTTCCCATTGGTCGTAGCGCGGCAGGATGCGCTCGGCGATGAAGCGTTGCACCTGGTCGCGGAACTGCAGGTGGTCTTCGCGGAATATCGTGCGCATGGGGAGGCCTATTTCGCGTAGAGGTCGGTGCTGCTCAGTTGCCCGCGCAGCACGGGGGCCGTGGCGCTGCCGGTGAGGAACAGGCTGTAGTGATCGCCGGGCTTGAGTTGTGGCAACGCCAGTTTCTCGGCCGTGGCCTTGCCGCAGCCGGCGCTCAGTGATGCGCTCACCGGGTTGATGGCTCGCGCGGTGGTGCTGTGGGCGGCGACATCGGCAAACAGTACCGGGCCGCCGTCAGCCACGGCCAGGCTGCCTTTGGGGCAATCGCTCGCCAGGTTGTAGAAGCGCAGTTCGGCTTTGAGGGCGTCATCGCTGCCGGCGCTGTCGTCCAGCACCTGCAACTTGCCGTCTTGCGGCACCAGGGTGTTGAAGCTGTCCGGCGCCACTTGCAGTTGGCCGGCGGGTTTGCCGTCGAGGGTCACGCTGAAGGTTTCGTTGCCCTTGACGATGGCATAGCTGCTGGCCAATTGGCTTGGGCCGATCGCTTGCACGGTACCGTTGCTGATTTGCACCTTGAGGCTGTCGGCGCTCGGGTTGACCACCCGGACAAAGGCCGAGCCCGCGGGAGGACGGGGGGCGTACAGCTGGGCCAGGACGCCTTCGGCCATGGCCGGACCTGCCAGGCAAGTGCCCAGCAGCAGGGTGGCGCGAAGGGTAAGGGCACGCGGGTTCATGGTTGCTCCTTGGTGGGTTTCATGCGCGTTTCCCGGTATTGGGATTCCAGGCGCTTGCGGTCGACCTTGTCGGACACGTTGGTGGGGAACAGTCCGCAGGCCACCAGCTCCGAGGGCACCATGTAGTGCGGCAGGCGTTCGCCGAGGGCTTGTTTCCAGTTGTGCAACTGCTCCGGCAAGGGGCCGATCACTCCCGGCGCCAGGGTCTCGGGGGAGGAGACGAAGCCGATCATGCGCACCAGGCTGCCATCGGGACGGCGCAGGGCAATGGTGGCGGCCGCGTGGACGCCAGGCAGGCTGGCCAGCGCGGCATCGATTTCACCCAGCTCGATGCGGTAGCCGTTGAGCTTGATCTGGTCGTCGCGCCGGCCATGGAAGTACACCAGGCCCTGCTCGTCGATTTCGCCAATGTCGCCGGTGCGATAGGCGCGCTTGCCGTTGTGCAGGAACAGGCTCTTGGCGGTCAGGTCGGGTCGTCCGAGGTAGCCACGCATGACGTGGTCGCCGGCGATGCAGATCTCCCCATCGTCGAGGAACACCTCGGCATAAGGCTTGGCACGGCCGATCGACAGCGGATTGCGTGCGCCGTCCAGGGGGCGCTTGATTTCCACCCAGGTGGTCGAGCAGGTCGCTTCGGTCGGGCCATAGGAGTTGATGATGCGCGCGTCGGGAAAGCGCGCCCAGAGCTGCTCGGCCATGGCCGGCGACAGCGACTCGGCGCCGAACACGAAGACCCCCAGCTGTGGCAGGTGGGCCTGGTTGAAATCGTCATTGAGGAACTGCTGGCGGACGAAGGCCGGCGTCGAGGCCCAGACCTGCACCCCGGTATCGGCCAGGTAACGCACGAAGGCGTCGGGCGCGGCAATGGTCTCCCGTGGGCAGAGGACGCAGGCGCCACCCAGGGCCAGGGCGCCACACAGGTCGAACAGCGAGAAGTCGAAGCTGAACAGCATCTGGTTCATGAACGCCGGACGCGGACCCAGTGCCAGGCAGTCGCGGATCCAGCTGGCGAACAGTGCGACGCTGTCGCGACCGATCTGTACGCCCTTGGGTTCGCCCGTACTGCCCGAGGTGAACATGATGTAGGCGATGCCCGGCTCCGCCAGCGGCGCGCAGACGGCGGCGCCGTCTTCGAAACGATTGAGGGTGGCGTTGTAGCACCGGGCGGCGGCGACCCGTTCGGTGATCAGCTTCAGGCGCTCAGGTGGGTTGATGCTGTCGACGGGCACGTAGGTGATGCCCAGGCGCAGGCAGCCGAGCATGGCCACCACAAACTCGATCTCCTTGTGTCCGCTGATCACCAGCGCGTGGCCCGGCAGCACGCCAGCCGCCAGTGCGCGCGCCTGCCAGGCATCGGTGGCTGCCAGCAACCCGGCCCAACTGATCTGGCGCTGGGCGTCGCTCAGCGCGGGCGCCGTGGTGGCCTGATCCTGTTCGGCGAAATCACATCGATCAAAGTCAAAATACATACAGCCCCCTGAGTATTGAGGGACGGCGCGGGCCGTCAGGCTTTCTGGTTGTCCTCGACAAAGGCGGCCAGCGCGTTGACCGACTCCAGGTGTTCTTCGATTTCGGTCGGTGGAACCTTGCAACCGAAGGCGGCCTGCACGGCCAGCACGATATCCACGGCCGTCAGCGAGTCGACCATGCCGGACTCGATCAGCAGATCGTCCGGCTCAACAGTGGTCTGGATAACGTTGGCGACGATCTCGCCGAGTTTGGCTACGAGTGCTGCATTGGGTGTGCTCACGAGGTCATGCTCCGCTAGTCATTGATCAGAATTGGAAGTACAGGAAGCGCGCTTCCTTGTGCAGGTTCATCAGGCACAGGAACAGCAACGCGGCCAGGATTACCAGCCATTTGAACGTTGGAGCCCAGCGCAGGAATGCCGGTCCGGTCGGCTGCGCCTTGGCCAGTGCCGGCGAGAACGTGCCCATGATCTGGTGCGAGTTGGGCAGGAACCAGACCACGCACAGCAGGGCGATGATATGGAAGATATCAAGGTGGCGGCCCATGAACATCCGCCAGGCGTCGCCCCAGGCAATCTGCGCCGGATACACCACGTTCGGCAGGCTGTCGAACCCGCGCAGACCCAGCATGCCCTCTACCAGCCGCAGCGCATCCTGGGTGTCGGCTGCGCGGAAGAACGCCTGGGCGATGATCACCACGGCGAAGGTCAACAGGACGTAGCCGGCTTCCTTGAGGCGGTTGTTCTTGCGCTCGGCAACCGGTGTGCGGCCCACCACGAAGATGCGCCAGGCGTGGTTGATCGACAGGTAGGCAGCGTGCATCAAGCCGAAGATCAGGTACTGCAACCCGGCGCCGTGCCAGATGCCGGCCAGGCCCATGGTGAAGGCGGTCGGCAGGACGATCGTGGCCGCAAACCCGCCCAGGCTCGACACGCCCTGGGTGCCCACCGGCAAGTTGCGTTGGGTGCGGTAGCGCGACACCGCCATGGCCACCGGATAGTAGAGGTAGGCCGTCAGGTAGCGGGTCAGGGTCATGTGCCAGCGCGCCCAGAATTCGATGATGCTGCTGGCCTTGTACGGCGAGTTGAAGTTCAGCGGGAAACGGATGCCGAACATCTTCGCCAGCCCCAGGGCCATGTCCGAGTAGCCGGAAAAGTCGAAGTACAGCTGCAGCGCATAGGCCAGGCCCGTGCCCCAGGCGGCCCAGAACTGCAGCTCGCCGGGTTGGGCGAAGCCGGCATCGGCATAGGGCGCGATCGGGTCGGCCAACAGCACTTTCTTGGCCAGGCCGATGACGAACAGCATGCCGCCGACACTGAGGTTCTCGGCGTTGAAGCGGTAGGTTTCGCGCTTGGCGAACTGCGGCATCATTTCCTTGTGATGCAGGATCGGCCCGGCGATCAGGTGCGGGAAGAAGGTGACGAACAGCACGTAGCTGAGCAGGCTGCGTTCCTTGACGATGCCGGCGCGGCAATCGAGGAGGAAGCCGATCTGGGTGAAGGTGAAGAACGAGATGCCCAGCGGCAGGATGATGTCGTCCAGGCGACCGCTGCCAAACCCCCAGTCATGGGCGAAGTTCATCAGGGTGACGAAGTACTTGTAGTGGATCAGCAGGGCGATGTCCGCCGCCACCCCGATTGTGGCCACCGCCAGTTGCAGGCGCGGGCGGTGGGCGGTGCTGAGAATGACCTGGCTGATCGCATAGTTGAAGGCGATCGAGCCGATCAGCAGCATCACAAATTGCGGGTTCCACCAGCCGTAGAACACCAGCGAGGTGATGCACAACCACACCGCGGCCATGCGCGGGCTGATGGCGCTGAACAGGTAGTGGGCCGCCAGGGTGACCGGTAGAAACAGAAAGAGGAAAAGATAGGAGTTAAAGAGCATGGTCGTCCTGTTGCTTCGGCAATGTGGCCAGCACGGCGCGTTCGTCGGCCGTCAGCGGCAGGGATAGGGCCATCTCGGAAAACTCCCAAATGACCAGCTTGAGGCTGGAAGGCCATTTGTCGCGTTTTTTCAGGGCGGCGAGCAACGCACCGGAGAACTGGCCGCCGTCCATGCTCTGGTTCCACACCTGGCGCCCCAGGGTCATCCCCAGGCGTTCGGCAAACTCGCTGCGCCGACCGTTGGAGCTACCGGCCAGCAGCACTTCCACAGGCGGCGTGTCATCCAGCAGGCCGCCACTGCGCAGCGGCTCGATACTCACCGGCTGCGCCATGTCGAGAGCGGGGCGCCAGGCCGGGCTGGCCTTTTCCAGGCCGGCCAGGCTGATCAGGTCGCCCATGCGCGGCACGGCGGTGCCGGGGGGCGAGACGTTGAACGCCTGGCTGCCCTTGCTGCCCAGCAACGCCACGGCCTGGGCCCCGACCACTTCGGCGGCCGCTTGAGCGCCGACTGCCGTCATGTGGACATCCGTGTGGAAAAAGCGCGGCTCGTTGCCTTGGGCCAGTGCGGGATACAGGTCGCTGTGGGGCACGCCGGCCTGTGCCAGGCGGGTTTGCCAACCCTGCAGGCGAGCCTGCAGTTGGGCGCTTTGTTGCAGGCCGCACAGGCCTTCGGTCTGCACCCGCGACTTGTCCGGCACCGTCACCACCAGCACTTGCAGGCCGTGCGCGCGCAGGTCGCCGACCCAGTGCTGCATCAGGCGCACCCGGGCTTCATAGGCGTCGTGTACCCCGGGTTGTGCGCGCAGGCCATCGCGATAGAACAACCAGTTCGGACAGCCCTGGACCACCTGCGCACCCAGGTCACCGAAGAAGCGATAACGTACCGCCGAGCTGAGGGTGTCGGCCTCGTCCTGCAGCGGCAGTTTCATCACGTGCCCCAGCACCTGCCCGGCCGAACCGTCGACCCAGGCCGAGGGCTTGAGTTGCCCTGGTTCGAGCTTGGCGTGCAGCAGCATCCAGATGCCGACCGCCTGCCCGACCACTAACAGGCCGATGATCGCGGCAGCGCTCATGCGGTGCGAGACCGGCTTTTGCTCGTTTGCCATCGATCAGCGTCCCAGTGCGCCATGCAGGCGTTGGCGCCAGGCGCTGTCGCTCATGATCGAGGCGTTGTCCCACATGCCCGACGCTTGCGGGCCGTAGGCATAACTGGGCTCGAACATTTGCCACACCAGCACCTGGGGTGGGTTTTTCTTGAAATCGGCTGATTCCAGGTATTCCAGGAGCATGGTCCAGTGGCCGATGTTGCCCGGCTTCCAGTTCACCGACACCGGGCGGTCGAGGGCATTGGACAGTTTCTGCGGGAAGCCGAAGTACGGCTGCACCATGCTGTGCCCGGTGACATGCACCGGTGCCGGTGTGGCATCCAGCAGGCCGCCGGTGGTGTCCTGGCGGCGCACGACAAAGGTTTCGCGGCCGGTGGCCTTGCGTTGCTCTTCGGTCAGGAAGCGCTCGGCGAGGTCGCCATAGCGGCGTTCCTTGAACTCACTGCCCAGGGCCATGCCGGTGCCGGGATTGCCCTTGAGGTTCGGCACGTCGCGCTTGATCTGCTCGGCGGTGGCCACGGCGGTGGCGTCGGCGGCCGGCTGGGTCCAGTGCTGGTCGGTGCGGTAGAACACGTCCTTGCCCGAGTTTTTCAGTTGGCTCAGTACGGCGGCGTCGTCGAACGTCGAGATACCCGCCTGCTTGAGCTTGCCGAGAATCGTCTGGTAGCGCTGTTTGACTGGCGGGCTCAGGGCTTTGTCGGCCGGCAGCTTGTCCTGATAGAACAGGGTCTTGTCCGGCAGCAGCAGTACCTGCAATTGCACGCCTCGGGCGGCCAGGGCCTGGCGTGCATCGTTGATCAGCGCGGTGTTGGCGTCGATGGCCTTGGTATCGACCACCGTCAGGCTGCCCCAGCCGGGAAACAACCAGCCGTCGCTGCCGCGAATCACCAGCGTGGAGTCTTCGGCGTGCGCGCCGGCCATCGACAGAGCCAGCGTCATGCCGAGCAGGGGGGCGCCCAGGCGTTTGAGTGGGTGGGTGACCAGGCGTGCAAGTGACATGGCAAAGGTCCTTATGACGAGTGGGCTCAATAGGAAAAAATCAGGTTCATGAACAGCCCTTTGGCCCGTTCCGTAGCACCGCCGCCAATCGGGTAGCGGTACTGCATGGACCAACTCAGGGAGGAGCGTGGAGCGTTGTAGTGGTCTTCGCGGAACCAGTAGCGAACCGCGACGCCGGGGCCGACCCCCATGGACCAGGAGGTGGCGTCATTGGTCAGTGACCAGTCCTGGCTGACGTTGCTCAGGTCGATCTGATCGTTCTTGCCGAAATCCAGGCCGGTGGCCTGGTCCTTCTGCCAGATCCAGTCCACGGCCCCGACGATGTGCGGGAACACCACCACGTTGGGCCCCAGTTGGTCGAATCGCAGGCTGCGGCCGACCCGCACTTCGCTGCTGGCGAACACTTGCTGGCGCTTGAGTTGGCCATCGGTCTTGGCCAGTTGCCGGGTACGGCTGCCCTGGCTGTCCACGTCATAGGCGGTGAAGGTCGCGTCGTTGTCTTCCCAGGCGTAACCCAGCTGTGCGTAGCCATCCATGGTGAACCAGTTGGATTCATTGGTGCGCAGCTCGGTGCCTTTGTAGAACCCGTAGGTGATGTACGAGAGCCAGCCGCCCGCATCGCTGTCGAGTTGATAGCGGGTGAGCATGCCGTTGATTGCCGGACTGTTGGTGGCCGCGTTGGCTTCGTTCTGCTGCTGGATCGCATTCTGGATCGCGCATTGATCGCCGCGCTTGGACGGGTAGACGGTGCCCTCGCGGGTCGCCGAACCGAGGAAAAACCGGCGCTCCAGGCCAAAGGTAAAGCCGGTGTCGGCCAGCATATAGCGCACCCCCAGCGATCCGATGGTGCTCGGGAAGCCGCTGGTGGTACTTGAGCCGTTGGTTCGGTCATTGCTGTCGCGGTTGTCGAGGGTCGTCCTGCCACTGCAGGGGTCGACGAACTGGCTGGACTCGAACTCGCTGCCCTCGTCATACAGGGTGTTGGTCAGCCGTCCGTAGACTTCGAGAATGCCGTTCTGGTCATTGAACTGGGTTGGCCGCCAGTACAGTTCGGAGGTGCTGAAAACCGAATCACCCGCGGTACTCAAGCCGGCACCGCTGCTGTTGGTGGTGGGCTGTGCCCCACGGTAGCCAAGCGACACGGTCGCGCCCCATTCACGGTCCATCCCGGCAATCGCGCCACGGGTGTTGTAGCGCTGCTGGTCATCCAGTTCGAGCTGGTTGGCGTCGGCCATGTCGATGGCTTTCTTGAGTTTTTTCACGGCCCCTGGGTTGTCGCCCATGGCCGACTGGGCATAGGCCTCGTTGAGGATCACCGTGGGCGGTGCCTTGCCGGTGGCCCGTGCGGCGCTGAAGTCCTGGAGCGCGAGGTCCGGCTGGCGATTGCGCTGGCGCACGTAGCCGCGCTGCATGAACAGGTCGGCGTCGTTTGGCGAGGCGGCGAGGGCGCGGGTCAGGCGCTGCTCGGCCTCGGCGGTCTGGGCCGCGTTGCCCGAGGCCAGGGATGTGGTCAGCAGGCGCTGGTAGTCGGGGTTGTCCGGTGCTTGTTCCACGGCCAGGCGCGATTGCTTGATCGCTTCCTGGTAGTCCTGCCGGCCATAGGCGGCATAGGCTTCGGTGGCAGGGCCGGCCGGACCGGTGACTTGATCGGAGGGCAACAATTCGCACTGGGTGCCATAGGGTGTGTCATGGCACGACTGGGCGGGCGCGGGGTAAAGCGTGGTGGTCAGCTTGGCCGCGGGTTTGTTGTCCTCGGCGAGGATTTCCCGGCGCTTGAGCACGGCTTCGTCGGCGGCGTCCAATGGCCCGAGCAGTTGTTCGGCGCGGGCCGTGTCACCGGAGGCCAGCGCCCCGTCGATCGCGATCAGGCGCACGTTGCGCCGTTGATCGTCGTCGAGCCAGTCCTGGGCGATGGCCTCGTCGAAGTCGCCACGCGCCGCGTCTTTCTTGCCCTGGAGCTGGCGCAGGTAGGCACGCATCACCAGCATCACGGTGTTTTCGTCGTTCTGTTCCAGGGCCTCGGTGGCCGCCTGCTCGGCGGCGGCGGGCTGTTTATCCTGGAGCAGTGCGGTGACCAGCAGCAGGCGCTGGCTGTCGAGGTCCGGCGCGAGGTTCACGGCCTCGCGGGCCAGCCTGGATGCTTCGGCGGGCTGGTTGGTGATCAGTGCCTGGTAGGCCAGTTGGGTTGGCCGGACCGCCATGCGCCGCTTCAACATGGCGCGGCGGGCCTCGATGTCACTTTTGTTCGGCGGGTTCAGGGCGATCACCTGGTCGGCCGCGCTCACTGCCTCGGGCCATTTTTCCTGGGCCTCCAGCGCGTCGAGCCAAAGCAGTGCCCACGCGCCCTGGCTGGGGTCGGCGCGGAAGGCTTGCTCGCCATCCCGGGCGGCGGCGGGCATGTCGCCGGCGTTGTAGGCGGCATACCCCTTGGTCGCCAGCGGGAAACCGCGCTGATAGGCCGCCGACGGTCCTCGGCCGGTGGCGGCGGCTGCCTGGGGTTGCAGGTTTTTCACGGTGGCGCGCAGCGCCGGGTCGTCTACGCCGCGTTTGATTGCCGCCTGTGCGGCCTGGCGGGCCTGCGTGATGCGTCCGAGTTTTTGCAGGGTATAGACCTGCAGCAGATTCAGGCGCACGACCTCGGGCCGCAGTTTCAGCGCGGCATTCACCTGCTCCAGCGCATCGCGGTAACGGCCGGCCTGGTAACTCTTGTACGCCAGGTCCGCCTGTTGCCAGGCCTCGCCCTCCAGGGGCGCTTCATAGGCGGCGGCCGACACCGGCAGCGGCAGGAGCGTCGAGCTGCAGAGCAACGCTGCGGTGAGCACAAGTAAGCGCGAAGTAGGGGTCATGGCGTCTCTGAGGAGCGTTGTTCAGTGGGGCTGGCAGCCGTTGGCTGACCCGTGTCGTTCTGGAAGGAGATCGCTTCGCTCAGGGTGGCCTGGTCGAGGTAGCCATGTTCGAGCAGGATCTGCCCCAAGGGCTTGTGCTCGGCGGCCTGGGCTTGCAGTGCCTTGTTCAGGGACTCCTGGTCGATCGCTCGCCAGGACATCAACAGATCCCCCAGGCGCAGGCGTTGCTGGACCAGTTGGTCGGCGGACGGGAAGTCGTGCATGGTCTTGTCCCAGACCAGTGGCTTGCCAAGGAACAGGTGGCCCAGGTACAGGCGCCAGGCGCGTGCGGCGGCCATGGCATTGATGAAGTTGCCGATGATCATCCGGGGCGCCGACAGCAGTGCGTGTTCCCAGCCATACAGGCGGCCGACAAAATACCCGCGCTGCAGCACCCGCAGGCTCAACAGGATGCCGTTGGCCCACATCAACTGCATCAGCCCGCTGTGGGGGCTGAACACCGAGGGGTAGTAGGTCGTCCACCAGTCCATCGAGGTCATCACCATGAACAGCAGATGCTGGGCGAGCAGGATGTAGGCAACAATCGCCACAAAGGAGGTGACCAGGCCTTTGCGGTCGCGAAACAACAGGTACTTGGTGGCCAGCGAGCCTTCCCAGCCGACCTGGCTCCAGCCCTGCAGGCCGATACCCAGGGTCCAGCGGGCCTTCTGCCGATAGGCGGTGCGGAAGGTGTCGGGGAAGTATTCGCGTACACCGAGGGGCATGTGTATCGCGACCATGTTCGCTTCGCCTTGGCCGAACCACTTGGCGCGTTTGGCGATGTAGTCGACCGGGAACTTGCCGAAGATCTGCTTCATGCCGCGCCGCGCCAGCCGCGCACCGATGTCGTAGTCCTCGGTGAGGGTGGCGGTGTTGAACGGCTGGTTGTTGGTTTCTGCCGAGAGCTGGAGCAGGGCCTTGCGCGAGAAACAGGTGCCGACGCCCGCTGAGGGGACCATTTTCGACATACTTTCCCGCACCACCAGGTCCTTGGTGTGCCACTCGGCGAATTCATCCATGTAGGTGCCGGCCACCAACTCATACCAGTCCCGTTCCAGGGACGTGACTGGCAGCTGGATGAAGTCGATTCGCGGCAGCAGGTAGTTGAAGTAGTGCAGCTCCAGGTGGTGCAGCACGTCTTCGCTGTCATGCAGGACGACCCCGGCAAACGGCTCGGGCTGGCGCAGGTCCTGGGCGAAGATCGCCTGGATGATCCAGTTGAGGCAGTCGGCCTTGCAGGTCGGGCCATCGTGGGGGACTTCGACGCGGATCAACTGTTTGTAGCGCCGGCGCATGCGTTCCACTTCTTCAATGGTGCGTGCGTCGTTGCAGTAGGTGCCGACGAAGATGTAGTAGTTCTTGTACTCCAGGGAGCCGACCATGTTCTCGAGCATCGGCGCGATCACGTCGTACTCGAGCCAGGCCGGGATCATGATCGCCAGCGGTTGCTCGCGCTTGGAGCGCAGTTGTTCGGCCGTCAGCGCCTTGTAGCGGCGCTTGACCATCAGCGAACGGTACGCCTGGCGTGCCCAGTACCAGCCATCGATGAACAGGTCATCGAGGCTGGAGAACATGATCAGCACGCCCACGATGACCGTCACGATCTCCAGGATGTGATAGTAGTCCGCAAGCAGATACGGCAGGTAGAGCGAGGACATGAGCTGTTCCCCAGGTCGTTACAAGCCTTTTTTCTTTTTGTGGCGACGCGCCAGAACACCCAGTACCAGCAAGCCGAGCAGGGCTGCAGCAAGCATCGGCAGGGCCCACGCCAGGTACTTGCGCCACTCATGGAACGGCGTTTCACCAAGGCCCATCGATGCGATCAGGCCAGGCTCGGAGGTATCGACCCAGGTCAGCGGACCCTCCACACCCAGCACCACGGCATTGCCCTGGTTGAATACGAACGGCACCCCGGGTGTCAACACTGGGTCGCCGAGGGCATACCAGATCACCCCATGCTGGCTGTTCGAATCGACCACCGAGGCTGCGCTCAGCGGTTGTGGGCCCGTCAGGTCGAGCAGGCGCTTGTCGTCACCACCGGCACGCAGGCGCTGCAGGTCTTTGACATCGATCAGCGGCTTGGCCCCTTCCAGCGGCACATCCAGTGACAGGAACGGCTTGCTTGGCTTGAACGGCTGGCTGCTGTCGGCCAGGGTCAGTTCGGCATTGACCGGTGATATCGACGCGGCGCTGGCCAGGCGAATGATCTGGCGCAGGTTGGCCGCCGGGGTATCGAGGACGGTCTTGGGCACGATCACCTGTGCGTTGCCTGCCAGCAATGGCAGCAGGCCGACGAAGGTGCCGTCCGGCTCGGCATCGGAGGAGCGCAGGTAGCTGCTCGGCAACACATTGACCGGATACCCCTGGGGGATTTCGGCGCAGTTGGGCGAGACCGGTTGGCGCTGGAAACGTACCTGCAGGTTGTTGGTCACCCCCAGGGCATAGCCTGGGACGCGGGCGGTCAGGCGCTCGGGCTTGCCGTCGGCCCTCAGTTGCTTGGCGCTGAGCAGGACCCCGTTCCACAGCACCGAAGCCACCGGCAGGGTGATCGACGCACCGGGTGCGGCGGCCACATCCAGGATCAGCTCGCCTGGCATCCGGCCCTGGACGGCCACCGCGCTCAGTGGGAATACGGCATTCCACTCGCCACGGGTCACCACATCAAACGCGGTGGTCGAGCCACCGAGCGTGCCGACCCGCAATTCGCGGTCGCTGCCTTCCCCGGTTTCACCGGCCTGGTGAATGGTTGCCTCGGAGGAAACAAGCACGTTGCGCCAATGTGAGTCGAACACGCCGGCGGCCTTGGCCCCGGCGTCGGCGGCCACGCTGATCACGGCCTGATGGCCGAGGCTGGCCAGTTGAATCTGCTGGCTGCCGGGGACTTTCTGGGCGGCGCTGGCATGCCGGCCACGCCACTCTCCCAGGGCCTTGACCGCGTCGTCATCGTTCTGCAATTGATCGCGCAGGGCATCCAGTGCGGCGTTGATCTGGCCGACCAGCGCGGCGTCGGCGATGGCCAGGTCAGCCCGGGTCGCAGGGGCGTCGAGCACCAGCAAGGCACCCACCTCGGCGGCGCTGGCCAGGGTGTGGCGGTCTTTGCCGGTCAGCGCGGAGAACGGCGCGACGCTGCTCAAGGCTGCAGGCATGTTCAGTTGATCGACGGCAACCACGTCACCCACGGCTGGGAAGGCCTTGACCTGAGCCCGTTTGGCATTGCGTTCCAGGGCCACGCCCAGGCGCCAGGCGCTGTCGAAGCTCGCGTGCTCCAGCTTGCCGGCGGCGATCAGGATCACCGGTTTGCCTGGCAGCGTGCTCCAGGCATCGGCCAGGGTGTTCAGGCCGCGCATCGAATAGCGATACGTCAGCGCGGTGTCGGGCGACAGGGTCAGCACATTGCTGCTCTGGCGAGTGGGTTCGCACAAGTGTTGGCCGCTGGGCGAACTCCAGTCGATGGTGAAATCGACAAACCCGGACGCATGGCGCCGGGCTTCGACTGGCAGTATCCGGGCCAGGTCTCCGGCACGCTCGGTCACGCTCTGGGCATACAGCGGGCGCCCGTCGACGGACAGGCGCAGAGCGGCGGGTGCCGCTTCGCCCTTGATGAAATTGCCCTGGATGTTGATCGAAGCCGCATCCAGTGCAACGCCTTTGGGCACGGGCAGGAAGAACGACTGGTGGTTGTCGCTTTCCTGCAGCACCACCGGGTTGGTGATGCCCATGTCGGCCAGCGAAACGCTGCGTTGCACCCAGTCGTCCTGGGCCAGTGTGCGCAACGCATCGCTGCCTGGCGACGCCATGGCGAACAGCGGCGCGGCCAAAGGCGCGACGAGTACGACCTGCTTGAGGAGGGTGAGGCACTGCTGGCGATTCGAGAGAGTATTCATGCGTGGTTATCGGCCGCATCTGAAAAGTGAAAGTTCACGACTGCCCTGCACATTCACGGCCTCGGGGAGGTGCGTGAGTGCTGGTCAGGCGAAGTACACGAACTCAGTGACGGTGCTCAGCTTGGACACAAGCTGGATACAGACCTGACAAACGGGCCGGCATGAGCTCGAACAATGACTGACAGTGGAGGAGGGGCAAATAGCCATCAGCTTTCCCTGTGGCAACTTTGGATCCATCCCCGCATTGGCACCCACACTTTGGAGTGCCTCAGCGTCATGTGTCAATATTTTGGTGTAATTTTTATCTTTTTGCGCGCCTTGGCTTTGGCGCGCCGTAATTTTGACTATTCAGTTTAGCCGATGGACGGGCGGATTGCCGGGATGGGTGGATCAAACTCGGTAAATTGGCGGCCAGTGAGGGCCGAAATGATCCGCGTCGTGGCGTGTCCATCCCCGTATGGATTGACGCTGTGGGCCACCCGCTGATAGTGCTCGGCGTCGTCGAGGAAGGTTTGCACGGCGTTGACGATGCGCTCCTTGCGGGTCCCAACCAGCGTCACCGTTCCAGCACTTACCGCTTCCGGGCGCTCAGTGGTGTCGCGCATGACCAGCACCGGTTTACCCAGGTGCGGGGCCTCCTCCTGAACACCGCCGGAATCGGTGAGGATCAGGTAGGCGCGCCGCATGAACCAGACGAAATCCAGGTAATCGAGCGGCTCGATGAGGTGGATGTTGGGCAGGCCAGAAAGGGTCGCCATCACGACGTCGCGCACCTGTGGATTCAAGTGCACCGGGTAGACGATCTGCACATCTTCACGCTTGGCCAGCTCCGCCAGGGCCGAGCAGATCTGGATGAAACCATCGCCGAAATTCTCGCGGCGGTGACCGGTCACCAACACCAGGCGTTGTGCCGGGTCGACCCAGGCATAACGCGCGGCCAGGTTGGCCTCCATGTCCGGGTTGTGGTCGAGCTTGCGCAGCGTCAGCTCCAGGGCATCGATCACCGTGTTGCCGGTGACGTAGATACGGCCCTCGAGGTTTTCCTTGAGCAGGTTGTTGCGCGAGGTCACGGTGGGCGCGAACAGCCATTTGCCCATGACGTCGACCACGCGGCGGTTCATTTCCTCGGGAAACGGCTGGGTCAGGTCGCCGGTGCGCAAGCCTGCCTCGACATGCCCGATCGGGATGCGCCGGTGGAACGCGGCCAGGCTGCAAGCGGTTGCCGTGGAGGTATCGCCGTGCACCAGCACACAGTCGGGCTTGACCTCTTCGAGCAGGGTATCGACCCGCGTCATCAAGCGCGCAAACAGGCCATTGAGGGTTTGCCCCGGGAGCATCACGTCCAGGTCGTGGTGGACCTTGATGTCGAACAACTGCAGTACTTGGTCGAGCATGTGCCGGTGTTGGCCGGTGGTGCAGACAATGCTCTCGATGCCTTTGGTACCGGCCAGGCCATGGACCAAAGGGGCCATTTTGATGCCTTCGGGGCGGGTGCCGAACAACGACAGAACTCTCATGGTTTCTCTATCTCCATACAGGGAATGGCCCCCGACATGTCGCCCCTTGGGGCACTCCATGGCCAGGGTCGAAGCAAACGACGCCTGTTGCTGCGCTTGACGGCTACTTCCATTGAGCTGCGCAGCCCTTCTAGTGTTGGTGGTCGCCGAACGGTTTTTGTTCCGTGTGCCGCTTGAAAGGTTTTTTTGGCGGGCGCGGTGAGTCGGCTCGAGGTCTGATCGGCCAGCACGGTCGAGTGTATGTCCGGTGTTGTCCGGGAATCTCTCGGCAAATATATTTCCAAATGTAACAAGCCTAAATGCTTAATGCTTTGTACATGCTTTTGCTCTTCAAAGGTGTTGAAAACCGCCTTCAGTATTCTTTTATGATAATGAAATTATCATCCGATACGTTCTGTTTTCAATTCATCTAACATCCGCGCCCAATCTTCTTTGCCGTTGTTTTAATGTGGGTATTGACGGCGTTAACTTTTTTCTTTGACGCCAACTTTTTGCTGGTTAGTATCCTTGTAAGCGAACCGTTTTCAGTGTGTTGGGAAGTTCTATCACGACGGTTTTTGCTTACTTCTTGCAGCTTTTCACAGGCGTGCTCGATACGTTTGACGAAAGGATGTGAACCCCGATGACGGGCATACGACAGGGAGCGTCTACGGTGATCAAAGCCCTCCGCAAGCGCTGGTTCCTCCGCTTGACGTCCTTGCAGCATGGCGCTGCAACTCCTCTGTGCAAGTCCAACTTCCCACGTGTGGGCCAGGTTAAACACCTTGCACCCAGTGAGCGCTCCGGCGTGGGTTGACTACTACTTCTGGATTAAAACTTTTACATAACTTTCGCTTATTCGAATGCTCAGCCTCTGTTTAAGAAGCTGTGCACGCGTTCGAGTCGATTTTGTTATGGGATTCGACTAGCTGAAATAAAAAACAGGTGTGCGATGAAGAATATTGTAATTGTCGATAAGGCGACGGGGGCGGCGACCGAACAAGCGTTCGGTAATGTCGCCCTGAACGGAACCAGTATTGTAAAAGTGCCCATTAGCCCGAGCAGCGTCCAGTCGATGCAGCAATCGGGCAAGAATCTGGTCATCACCCTGAAGTCCGGTGGCACGGTCACGGTCCAGAACTTCTTTGTGGTCGGCAGCGATGGCGAACCCAACCAACTGGTACTGGAAGACAACGACGGGACCCTGTTCCTGGGGAGTTACTCCTCGCCGTATTCCGGTTTTACCTTTGGCGAAATCGGCACCCTGGAAGACCTGATGGCCGCCACGGCGGCGGGCAGCACCACACCAGACTGGCTGGCGTGGGGGCTGAGCCTGCTGGGAGTCGGCGGTGCTGCAGCAATATTCTTTGGTGGACATGGGGGCAGCGGTGGCGGCGGCAGTGACGTCGACTCGACGCCTCCAGACGCCCCTACCGACCTGGCTTTTGATCCCACGGGTACGCTACTCAGTGGTCGTGGGGAGCCGGGTTCGACGGTGACGGTCAAGGACGCCAATGGTCGCGTCATCGGCACGGGCACCGTAGGCGCTGATGGCAACTTCCAGGTCAACCTGGACACCCCGCAAACCAACGGCGAAACAGTCGAGGTCAGCCTCACTGACGCGTCGGGCAATGTCTCCGCTCCCGGCACCATCACCGCTGGCGACACCACGGCTCCCGCCGCACCGAGCGATCTGGCCGTCAGTGCCGATGGCAGCACCATCAGCGGCAAGGGTGAGCCCAACACCACGGTCACCATCAAGGATGCCAATGGCAATGTGATTGGTACCGGCACGGTCGGCGCCGATGGCACCTTCGTCGTCACCTTGAACCCAGCACAAACCAACGGCGAAACCCTGACGGCCACCTTGACCGACGCGGCGGGCAACGTCTCGGCACCGGCCAGCGTCGACGCCAGCGATACCACCGCGCCGGCGGCCGCGACCGATCTTGCCGTCAGCACCGACGGCAGCACTGTCAGCGGCAAAGGCGAACCCAACACCACCGTCACCATCAAGGATGCCGACGGTAACGTGATCGGTACCGGTACAGTCGGCGCCGATGGCACCTTCGTGGTCACGCTCGACACCCCGAAAACCCACGGTGAAACCCTCACCGCGACGCTGACCGATGCCGCCGGCAATGTGTCCGCGCCAGCGGACGTCAATGCCCCCGGCATCGTCGTCGAAGAGCGGGACATCACCCCGCCCGATGCTCCGACTGACCTGGCGGTCAGTGCCGATGGCACCACCGTCACCGGTAAAGGTGAACCTAGAACCACCGTCACCCTCAAGGATGCTGACGGCAACATCATTGGTACCGGCACGGTCGGCGCCGATGGCACCTTCGAAGTTGTGCTGACCACGCCGCAAACCAACGGCGAAACCCTGACCGCAACACTCACCGACAGCGCCGGCAACGTCTCTGCCCCGGCGACTGTCGACGCGCACGACTCCACCGCTCCTGCGCCCCCCACCGACCTGGTCGTCAGTGCCGATGGCACCACCGTCACCGGTAAAGGCGAGCCAGAAACCACGGTCACCCTCAAGGATGCCGACGGCAACGTCATTGGCACCGGCACGGTTGGCACCGATGGCACCTTCGAAGTCGTGCTGACCACCCCTCAAGTCAACGGCGAAACCATCACGGTAACGCTGACCGATGCTGCAGAAAACGTCTCAGGCCCGTCCCAGGTAACTGCTCCGGATATCGATGATACGGACGCTGATGCTGATGCTGATGCTGACGCCGACGCCGACGCCGACGCCGACGCCGATGCCGACGCCGACGCCGACGCCGACGCCGACGCCGACGCCGATGCCGATGCCGATGCGGATGCCGACGCCGACGCTGATGCTGACGCGGATGCGGATGCCGATGCTGACGCCGACGCTGATGCGGATGCGGATGCGGATGCGGATGCGGATGCTGACGCCGATGCCGATGCCGATGCCGATGCCGATGCCGATGCTGATGCCGATGCCGACGCTGATGCCGATGCGGATGCGGATGCGGATGCCGACGCGGACGCCGACGCCGACGCCGATGCCGATGCCGATGCCGACGCCGATGCGGATGCCGATGCTGATGCTGATGCTGATGCTGATGCTGATGCTGATGCTGATGCTGATGCGGATGCCGATGCCGATGCCGATGCGGATGCCGATGCCGATGCCGACGCTGATGCGGATGCCGATGCCGATGCCGATGCCGATGCCGACGCCGATGCGGATGCGGATGCGGATGCCGACGCTGATGCCGATGCCGATGCCGATGCCGATGCTGACGCCGATGCTGACGCCGACACCGATGCCGATGCCGACGCTGATGCCGACGCTGATGCCGATGCCGATGCCGATGCTGACGCTGACGCTGACGCTGATGCTGATGCTGATGCTGATGCCGATGCCGATGCCGATGCCGATGCCGATGCCGACGCCGACGCCGACGCTGATGCCGATGCCGATGCCGACGCCGACGCTGATGCCGATGCCGACGCTGATGCCGATGCCGACGCCGATGCCGATGCCGATGCCGACGCCGATGCCGATGCCGATGCTGATGCGGACGCTGATGCCGACGCCGACGCCGATGCGGATGCGGACGCCGATGCCGATGCTGACGCCGACGCCGACGCCGACGCCGACGCCGATGCCGACGCTGATGCTGACGCCGACGCCGACGCCGACGCCGATGCCGATGCTGACGCCGATGCGGACGCCGACGCCGATGCCGACGCGGATGCCGATGCTGACGCCGATGCCGATGCCGATGCCGACGCTGATGCTGACGCGGATGCTGATGCTGATGCTGATGCCGACGCCGACGCCGACGCCGACGCCGATGCGGACGCCGATGCCGATGCCGACGCCGACGCCGACGCGGATGCCGATGCTGACGCGGATGCGGATGCGGATGCGGATGCCGACGCCGATGCTGATGCTGATGCTGATGCTGATGCTGATGCTGATGCTGATGCTGATGCTGATGCTGATGCGGATGCGGATGCGGATGCGGACGCGGATGCCGATGCGGATGCGGATGCCGACGCGGATGCTGACGCCGATGCCGATGCCGATGCCGATGCGGACGCTGATGCCGATGCCGATGCCGATGCCGATGCTGACGCCGACGCCGATGCGGATGCGGATGCCGATGCTGACGCCGATGCCGATGCCGATGCGGATGCGGATGCCGATGCGGATGCTGACGCCGACGCCGACGCCGATGCCGATGCCGATGCTGACGCCGATGCCGATGCGGACGCCGACGCCGATGCCGACGCGGATGCCGATGCTGACGCCGATGCCGATGCCGATGCCGATGCCGACGCCGATGCGGATGCGGACGCGGATGCCGATGCCGACGCCGACGCCGATGCGGATGCTGACGCCGACGCCGACGCCGACGCTGATGCGGATGCGGATGCGGATGCTGATGCGGACGCTGATGCTGATGCTGATGCTGACGCCGACGCCGACGCCGACGCCGATGCTGACGCCGATGCCGATGCCGATGCCGATGCCGATGCCGATGCCGATGCTGATGCTGATGCGGACGCTGATGCTGATGCTGACGCCGACGCCGATGCGGATGCGGATGCTGATGCCGACGCCGATGCCGACGCGGACGCCGACGCCGACGCCGACGCTGATGCCGATGCCGACGCCGACGCCGATGCCGATGCCGATGCCGACGCCGACGCTGATGCGGATGCCGACGCCGATGCTGACGCCGATGCCGATGCCGACGCTGATGCGGACGCGGATGCCGACGCCGACGCCGACGCCGATGCCGATGCCGATGCCGATGCCGACGCCGACGCCGACGCGGATGCGGATGCGGATGCGGATGCGGATGCTGATGCCGATGCCGATGCTGACGCCGATGCCGATGCCGATGCCGATGCGGACGCTGATGCTGATGCTGATGCCGACGCCGACGCCGACGCCGACGCCGATGCGGATGCGGACGCCGATGCCGATGCCGATGCTGACGCCGACGCCGATGCCGATGCCGATGCTGATGCTGATGCTGATGCCGATGCCGATGCCGATGCCGATGCTGATGGGGATGCGGATGCGGATGCGGATGCGGATGCGGATGCGGATGCGGATGCGGATGCGGATGCGGATGCGGATGCCGATGCCGATGCTGATGCCGACGCTGATGCCGATGCCGACGCCGATGCCGATGCCGATGCTGACGCCGATGCTGACGCCGATGCCGATGCCGATGCCGATGCTGATGCTGATGCTGATGCCGACGCTGATGCTGACGCCGATGCGGACGCCGATGCGGACGCCGACGCCGATGCCGATGCCGATGCTGATGCCGATGCGGATGCGGATGCTGATGCCGATGCCGATGCCGATGCCGATGCCGATGCCGATGCCGATGCTGATGCGGACGCTGATGCTGATGCTGATGCTGATGCTGATGCCGACGCCGACGCCGACGCCGACGCCGATGCGGATGCGGACGCCGACGCTGATGCTGATGCCGATGCCGATGCCGATGCGGATGCGGATGCGGATGCCGATGCGGATGCGGATGCGGACGCCGATGCCGACGCTGATGCTGATGCTGATGCTGATGCTGATGCTGACGCGGATGCTGACGCCGACGCCGACGCCGATGCCGATGCCGATGCTGATGCTGATGCGGACGCTGATGCTGATGCTGATGCTGATGCCGACGCCGACGCCGACGCCGATGCGGATGCGGACGCCGATGCCGACGCTGATGCTGATGCCGACGCCGACGCCGACGCCGATGCCGATGCCGATGCGGATGCGGATGCGGATGCGGATGCCGATGCGGATGCGGACGCCGATGCCGACGCTGATGCTGATGCTGATGCTGATGCTGATGCTGATGCTGACGCGGATGCCGACGCGGATGCGGATGCGGATGCCGACGCTGATGCTGATGCTGATGCTGATGCTGATGCTGATGCTGATGCTGATGCTGATGCTGATGCTGATGCTGATGCTGATGCTGATGCTGATGCTGATGCTGATGCGGATGCGGATGCGGATGCGGATGCTGACGCCGATGCGGATGCTGATGCTGATGCTGATGCTGATGCCGATGCCGATGCCGATGCCGATGCCGATGCCGATGCGGACGCCGATGCCGACGCCGACGCCGACGCCGACGCCGACGCGGATGCTGATGCCGATGCGGACGCCGATGCGGATGCGGATGCCGACGCCGACGCCGACGCGGATGCCGACGCCGATGCCGACGCCGACGCCGACGCGGATGCCGATGCCGACGCGGATGCGGATGCCGATGCCGACGCCGACGCTGATGCCGATGCCGATGCCGATGCCGATGCCGATGCGGACGCGGACGCCGATGCGGACGCCGATGCCGATGCCGATGCCGACGCTGACGCGGATGCCGACGCTGATGCGGATGCTGACGCTGACGCTGACGCCGATGCTGACGCCGATGCTGACGCTGACGCCGATGCCGATGCCGATGCCGATGCGGACGCCGACCTAACCGCCTACGACGATCTGACCACGGCAAATCTGACCCTTAAACCCGTTACCACCGAGACCCAACTTCAGGATATGCAGGTCTCAAGGCTCCTGGATGTGCTGGGTATCGCGATTGGCTCGCCTCCGGCGGTGCGCAGTTTCACGGTGGCTGAGAACTCCGAAGGCACGTTGAGCCTGACGTTCAGCCAGGGTGACTTGCTCTCCCTGATCGGCGGTGGGGTTACCGCCAAGCTTGAAGTCAGTGATGGTGCTGGCGGCTGGACCACGGTGGCGCAAGGTAGCAACGGTTCCGGTCTGCTCGATCTGCTTGGGTTGATGGGGACCACTACCACGGCGAAGGTCGAAGGCCTGGCGGCGGGTGAGTACCGCGTCACGCTGACCCTGGACCCTAACCTGGTCGCAGTACTCTCCAGCGCGACAGCAGTTGTCAACGTCACGCAGGAGAGCCTGACTGAGTTTGTCGTAGAAGGGGCTGACATCACCGGCAATGTGATTACCGATGAGGGCGTGTCAGGTCTGCCGGACGCTCCTGGTACCGCCGCGGATGCGACGGTCGAGGAAGTCAACGGGATCACTGTCGATCCTGTGCTCGGCACCGAAATAATCGGCCTGTACGGTGTGCTGACGATCTTTGCCAATGGCGATTACAGCTACACGCCAAATGGCGATGCGGCGAACATCGGCAAGGTCGATACCTTCGCCTATCAACTGACGACAGCGGCGGGCGGGACGGCTTCGGCCAACCTGTACGTGCGCATCGACAGCGCCGACTCGGGGGTTACCTGGAGTGCGGTGGATCCGTCGGTACCGGGTACGGTGGCGCTGGTTGCCACCGACGACATCGGCACTGCCCAGATAGATGTCGATATCCGGGTGGTTGTTGATGACCTGGAGGCAATCCAGTACTTCGGGCCAGGGTTGCTCGGCACGGTTACCCCGCATGTCGGGGAGACCGTCACGGTCGCCAGTGGCACGACGGCAGAGCTTGTGGTCAATAGCTCTGGATCGACTGCAGTCACAACCATTGTCCTGCAGACGTTCGATGGGACTGATTGGGTGAACGTGCCGGGGCAAAGCACCACCGCGGCCTCTCATACCTTCACGCTGGGTGAAGGTCAGTACCGACTGTCGTCATCGACGGCCAAGGCGCTGGTGGGTACCGAAGTGACCGTTACGCAGACGCTGAGCACCACCTATCCGACGGAGTTCGTCACGGGTGCTGCGACCGCCGCAACGGGCAATGTCCTGCTGATCAGCGATCACTCCGTGGCAGACAGTATTCCGTCGACGTTGACGGTACTGAGTGTGTTGATCAACGGGGTCTACGTCATCCCGGGGCAAACCGGAGCAGTGGTGCAGGGGCAATACGGCACGCTGACGTTGCACGCAGACGGTGACTACAGCTACACGCCGACCCCGGGTCTGGCGCTGGCGGATGTCGGCCAAGTGGACAGCTTCAGCTACAAACTCACCACCCCAGGTGGCCAGGAGGACACCGCCACGCTGTACATACGCCTTGACTCGCCGGATCTCGATCTGGTCTGGGACGATGCCAACCCGGGCGATCCTGCCACCGAAGCCCCAGGCTTCGCCGCAGCTTCGTTCGAGCAGGAACCGTCTTCGGCCACGATCACCGAAGGTGCCGACGGTGCTGACCATATCGCGATCCATGACACCGAGTTTGCAGCGGTGGATGGCGGGGACGGCTTCGACACCCTGGTCTGGGACGGTGGCGATGCGGCGATTAACTTGAGCTTGCTGGTCGGTAAAGTCAGCGATATCGAGAGCATCGACCTGAACGACTTCAGTGCGGTCGACCTGACCGTGAGCCTGGAAGACCTGGTGGCTGTGACATCACCCGAGACGGATAGATTGTTTATCCAGGGCGACGAGCAGGACAGTGTCCACCTGACGGGCAACTGGTCGGTGGGGAGTACGCAACTGGAGAACGGGCAGGAGTACGTGGTGTACACCAGCCAGGAAGATGAGACCCATCAACTCTGGGTGCAAAGCGGGGTCAACGTGGTTTAACCACGTTGCTGGCGGGGAGCGTCGGGCCGCAGCGCCCGGCGTTCTCCTTTGATCCTCCATCCATTAATCGTAACGATCCAGGCGGCGCAGTCTTGCGCCGCCCTGGCGTTACACCACGAATTCGAGTGAGCCGTGCAGGTCGCTGAAATTGAGTCGGCAGCAGGGCAAATATGCGTCTATCTTTTTCATCACAAGCTGATGTGGAGCATTACTTGAGACCTAAGGATCGGTTCGAGTTCCTGTTTGTGGCGTTGTTGGCCGTCGCCGTACAGCCATTGACGATAGAGCGGGCCGTAGCGCTGACACGCGACTACGAACCCGAAAGTATTAACACCATCAGCCCCAACGATGTGGGCAAGAATTTACCGGGTGATTCGTTCGGTGCCAGCCAGCCGGCGGCCCCCAGTCGCGCAGTCCCCGACAACCTCGACATGCCGCGCGCCATTCAACTGGCTGTCGCCTGGCATCCCGCGATCGCCGAGTCGATCGGCCAGCTGTACCAGCAACACGACAATGTCACCGTGGCCCGTGCCGGTTATTACCCGCAGATTCGTGGCGGGTTCAACTCCGGGTACGACAGCGGCCTGACCGGTAACGGCCAAAGCCAGGCCTTCACCCTGTCGGCTAAGCAGATGCTGTATGACTTCGGCAAAGTGGACAGTGCGGTGGACAGTGCCGTGGCCCGGGTCAATGGCAAGCAGGCTTCGGTGTTGCTGGCCATCGACCAGGTGGCGCGCGATACCGCCTTTGCGGTGATCGAACTGCAACGCTATCAGGCGTTGCTCAACATCTCCCGCGCGCAGGTCAAGGGCTTGACGGCCATTGCCGACCTGGCGCAAAAGCGCAGCGACATGGGCGCCAGCACCCGTTCCGACCTGATCCAGGCGCGCTCGCGGGTCGAGGCTGCCGTTGCCACGCAGTTGCAATACACCGCGCTGTACAACCGCTGGCGCAGCAGCCTGGGCAGTCTGCTCGGCGCGCGCACGCCGGTCAGTGTCGCCCCCGAGGTGCCGAGCACGCTGCGCCAGTCCTGCCAAGGCATCAATGCCGATGAAGTGTTGACGCCTTCGTTGTTGATCGCCCAGGCGCAGCAGGTCGACGCCCAGGCGCAGATCGCCCAGGCCCGGGCCGAAGCGATGCCAACGGTGTCGCTGGATCCGTCGGCCACCCAGTACCTGGACAGCAATGACGAGGATGGCAGCGTGGGCGGGCGCGACCGCACGCGCTACGGGATCTTCCTCAACGTCGAGATGCCGCTGTACCAGGGCGGCGCGATCAATGCCCGCAAATCGGCAGCGGCCCAGGCGTTACGGGCGGCCGAGGCGGCCAACGACGCCGCGCGCCTGGCGGTACGTCAGGGCTTGCTCGAGGCGAGGGACCAGACCTCCAGCCTCGAACAGCGCCTGACCACCCTGGATTTTCGTGAACGCAGCATTTCTGAAACCCGCGATTTGTATCGCCAGCAATACCTTGAGTTGGGCACGCGGCCACTGCTCGATCTGTTGAACGCCGAGCAGGAAATCCACCAGGCTGCCATGGACCGGGCCAACACCGCCGCGGATCTGCACCGTCTGGAAATCGACTGCCTGTACAACAGCAGCGCCTTGCGCACGGCGTTCAATCTGGACAGTGGCACCATCCAAGGTGTGGAGATTCGACCATGAACGACGCCGTGAACCTGGATCCCCAGGGCGCCACCGAACCCCAGACCCTGGAGGCGGCCAGTGCACTCGATTACGAAGGCTGGCTGGAAGCGATCCTCACCGTCGCCCGACACCATCGCCTGGATTGCTCGGCGCAGAATGTGCGCATTGCCGCCCAGTGGAGCAAGGGCACCGGGGTCGACGAGGTACTGCGGCAAATGGCCCGCCAGGCCGGGCTGAGCCTGAAAGTCGTCGATTTCAGCCCCGCGCTGTTGGTGCAGCGGCGCCTGCCCCTGGTGCTGCAGTTCGACGATGGGCAAATCGGTGTGCTGCAGACCCTCAGCGACGATGATGAGCTGGGCATTGTCTACAGCGGCGACCAAGGCCTGCAAAGCCGCATCAGCCGTGCCGAGCTGCTGCTGTCGGCGCGCAAGGCGCTGATTCTGCGCCCCGTGCAGGCGGCGCGGGACTCGCGGGTCGACGACTACATCAAGCCCTACGAGAAAAGCTGGTTCAGGAACATCGTCCTGCGCGACCTGCGCCCTTACGGCCATGTCATGTTGGCGTCGCTGGCGGCCAACATCCTCGGCCTGGCCGGGGTGCTGTTTTCCATGCAGGTGTACGACCGGGTGATTCCGGCCGAGTCGATGCCGACCCTGTACGTGTTGTTCGGCGGGGTGATGCTGGCGCTGTTTTTCGATTTTGTCCTGCGGGTGATGCGCGTGCGGATCACCGATCTGCTCGGCAAGCGCGCCGACATGCGGGTCTCGGACCTGGTCTTCGGCCATGCCATTCGTCTGCGCAACAGCGCCCGGCCGAAATCCACCGGCTCGTTCATTTCCCAGTTGCGCGAACTGGAACAGCTGCGTGAGCTGATCACCTCAAGCACCGCCAGTGCCTTGGCCGACCTGCCGTTTTTCCTGATGTTCGTGGTGATCTACTGGTTTATCGCCGGGCCACTGGTGGCCGTGCCGCTGGGCGCGGTGCTGTTCCTGATCATCCCGGGGCTGTTGTCGCAACGAAAACTGGCCAGGCTGGCCAACCAGTCGATGCGCGAAAGTTCGCTGCGTAGCGCCATGCTGGTGGAGACCGTGCAGGGCCTGGACGACATCAAGATGCTGCAGGCCGAACAGCGTTTCCAGCAGCAATGGAACCACTACAACGCGACCGCCGCCGAGGCCAGTCTGCGTTCGCGCACGCTGACCAGCGGGTTGGTGACCTGGACCCAGAGCGTGCAGGGCGGCGTCTTTGCGGTGGTGGTGGTGTTCGGTGCGCCAATGGTGATGGCGGGCGACATGACCACCGGCAGCCTGGTGGCCGCGTCGATCCTGGCTTCACGCATGATGGCGCCGATGTCGCAGATCACGCTGGTGCTGACCCGCTGGCAACAGGCCAAAGTGGCCTTGCAGGGCTTGCACCGGATCATGCAGATGCCGGTCGACCAGGCCGAAGGCAGCAAGCGTGTGCACTTGCCGCTGGTGCGCGGCGACTATGAGTTCAAGCAGGCGCAGTTCAAGTACGCCGAAGATGCGCCGATGCCGGCCCTCACGGTCAAGGACTTGAAGATTGCCCCGGGTGAGCGCATCGCGGTGCTGGGGCGCAACGGCGCGGGCAAGTCGACGCTGCTGCAGGCCATGGCCGGGATGATCGACCTCAGTTCGGGTTCCCTGACCCTGGACGGTGTCGGCCTGAGCCATATCGATCCGGCCGATGTGCGCCGCGATGTTGGCCTGCTGACCCAGAACTCCCGGCTGTTCCACGGCACCCTGCGGGAAAACCTGATGCTGGGGGCGGCACACGCCAGCGACCAGGACCTGCTCGAAGCGCTGGCGCTGACTGGTGCGCTGGAGTTCATCAGTAAGTTCGCACTGGGCATGGACCACATGATTCTGGAGGGTGGCCTCGGTCTGTCCGGTGGCCAGCGCCAGGCGCTGCTGCTGTCGCGGTTGATCATTCGCCAGCCGCAGATTGTGCTGCTGGACGAGCCGACTGCGGCCCTCGACGACGCCAGCGAACGCAAGCTGATCCAGAGCCTGGGCCAGTGGGGCGCGCAGCGCACGCTGATCATCGCCACGCACCGCATGAGTGTGTTGAGCCTGGTGGATCGGATCATCGTCGTCGACAACGGCGCGGTGGTCATCGATGACACCAAGGACAACGCCATTGCCCGTCTTTCCAAACCTCGGAACCCGGCGCAGTGAGCCGGCTGTTCCCAGCCACTGACTGCGCAAAAGGATAGCTCAGATGGAAAACAACAATCGTTCCCCAGGGTCGAACCCGGACCCGACACGGGTGCCACTGGCAGGCTCCAGCCATACCCAGGGTGACCACTCGAACGCCGACGACAGCCTGGATGACGTCACGGTCGTGCGCTCGACGCGGGTCGTCTGGTGTGTGGCGCTGATGCTGCTGGCGTTCGGGGTGTGGGCCTACCTGTTTGAAATCGATGAAGTGTCGACCGGCACCGGCAAGGTGATCCCGACCTCCCGTGAGCAGGTCATTCAGTCGCTGGAGGGCGGCATCGTCGCCGAGCTCAATGTGGCTGAGGGGGATATCGTCAAGCAGGGGGAAATCCTCGCCAAGCTGGACCCGACCAAGACCGAGTCCAACTTCGGCGAGAGCGCCGCCAAGTACCGCGCCTCCCTGGCCAGCGTGGCGCGGTTGCAGGCGGAAGTGAACGGCACCGCGCTGGCCTTTCCGCCCGAGCTCAAGGCCTACCCGGCGCTGATGAGCGCCGAAACCGACTTGTACCAGACCCGGCGCAAGGGGCTGGAAGAGTCGCAGGCGGGGGTGCGGGCCTCCCTGGGGCTGGTGCGCAGTGAGCTGGAGATCACCGAGAACCTGGCCCGGGTCGGCGCCGCGAGTAACGTCGAGGTCCTGCGCCTGAAGCGCCAGAAGTCCGAGTTGGAGCTGAAGCTCACCCAGTCGCGCTCCGAATACATGGTGCGGGCCGGCGAAGAGCTGGCCAAGGCCAACTCCGATGTGCAGACCCTGTCCTCGGTGCTCAAGGGCCGTTCCGACTCGGTCACGCGCCTGACGTTGCGCTCGCCGGTGCGGGGGATCGTCAAGGACATCGAGGTCACCACCATCGGCGGGATCATTCCACCCAATGGCCGCTTGATGCAGATCGTGCCGATGGACGACCAGCTGTTGATCGAGGCGCGCATTTCCCCGCGGGACATCGCCTTTATCCATCCCGACCAGGACGCCAAGGTCAAGATCACGGCCTATGACTACTCCATCTACGGCAGCATGGATGGCAAGGTGGTGACCATTTCCCCGGACACCATTCAGGATGAAGTCAAACCCGAGGTCTTCTACTACCGCGTGTTCATTCGCACCAATGACAATGAGCTGCACAACAAGGCCGGCAAGGCGTTTTCCATTGTGCCGGGGATGATCGCGGCGGCGGATATCAAGACCGGCCAGAAGACCGTGCTCGATTACCTGATCAAGCCGATGAACCGGGCGCGCGAAGCCTTGCGCGAGCGCTAGGCATGCGCTCGGTGAGCGTCGCCAGGTGGCTGGCGTGCGCGGCTCTGGCGGTCAGTGCGCCCTTGTGGGCCCGGGGCTCGGAGGACCTGCCACTGCCGTGGAATACCCCGGCAGACCCGGCTGCCTGCACCGATCAGGACTCGGCCCTGTGGGTCGAGTACGCCAACGGCCAGGCCTGCATCCGCTACTTCAGTGCCGTGCCGCTTGCGCACGCGCCAGTGGTGATCGTGATGTTTCATGGTGACCGCAATATCGAAATGCACCGCGCGCCTGCAGCCATCGCCGGCAATACCCTGCGCGCCAAGGATCGGCAGGCGGCGGCCCTGAGTCGGCGGGCCGGGGTGCCGGTGGTGATCGTTGCGCGCCCGGGGACCTACGGTTCCAGCGGCAACCACGGCCAGCGGCGTCAGCCCGCCGAGTTCCAGGCGCTGGACGCGGCGCTCGACCAGTTGCGCCAGCGCTACGGCATCGGCCGCTTTGTGCTGCTCGGGCACAGCGGCGGGGCGACGGTGGTGGCGGCCCTGCTCACGCTGGGGCGCAACGATGTGCAGTGCGCGGTCATGACCTCGGGGGCCTTTGCCTTGCTCGAACGGGCCCAGATGATTCGTCGCAGCAAAGGCCTGCCGTCCCGCGAGGGGCGCGACACCAATGGCCTGCTGCACCCGTATGATCCGCTGGAGCATGTCGCCGGTATTGCCCAGGTGGCCGATCGGCGGTTGTTTGTGGTGGGCAATCGCGACGACCAGGTCGCCCCCTTTGTGTTGCAGGCGCAGTTCTACCAGGCGCTGCGTGATGCCGGGTTGCAGGCGCAACTGATCGAAGCGCCGGCGATCGCACCGGCGTTTCATCAGTTGCGCAACGATATCGGGCTGAAGACGGCGGCGCAGTGCGCGCAACCTTGAAGGGACGACTCGCTGGGGTCAGCGAGTCGTAGTCCGGATGGCGTCAGAGCGCCGCGACGGCGGGCTCGCTAGCCATCAGTGAGTCGACCACCTGGGACAATCCGGTGCCCCCCGAACTTTTCACCAGTACCCAATCACCGGGGCGGAACCAGCGTGCGGCGTGTTGGGGCAGTTGCTGCTGCAGGGCCTTGACGTCTTCGAACCACTCGATGGGCAACTGATCGCGCAGTTGCACATACAAGCCGTGCATCAGCGGTCCGCAGAGCAGGGTCTGGCGTGGGGCCGCGGCCAGCAGGGATTCGGCCAGTTCCAGGTGATAACGTTGGGTGTCGGGGCCCAGTTCGAGCATATCCCCCAGTACGGCGACGCGCTGATCGGCCCGGCCGGGCAGTTCGGCGAGCATTTTCAGCGACGCCCCCATCGAGCCCGGGTTGGCGTTGTAGGCGTCGTTGATCAGTTGGTAGTCACCGTCGCCGCAAGGGATGGTCAGTGTATTGCCGCGGCCATCCACTGCGGCGAATGTCTCCAGCGCGGCCAGGGCTTGGGCCGTGGGCAAGCCGGCACACACCAGCGAAGCCAGCACCGACAGGGCGTTGAGCACCATGTGGTGGCCGCGGGCGCGCAACTTGAAGTGCACGGGCGTGCCGCGCAGGCTGGCATTGACCTGCAGGTACGAAGGGGTCGTGCAGCAGTCCAGCAGCCGCAGATCGGCGTGCTCGTGCTCGCCGTAGCTGAGCACCGTCAATTGCGCGCGCCGGGCGGCATTGGCGAACACCTGGAAGTACGGCATGTCATGGTTCAGCACCGCATGCCCGCCGGGTGCCATGGAGCGGAAGATCGCGCTTTTCTTGCGCGCGAGGTTCTCCAGGGTGCCGTGGTACTCCAGGTGTGCCGGGGCCAGGCTGGTGACGACCGCGACGTGGGGGCGCACCAGCTCGGAGTTGATGGGCATCCGGCCGACGGCCATTTCCAGGACCCAGAAGCGTGCCGGATCGGTCATGCAGGCCAGGTTCCAGGCTATCCCGTGGGGCAGGTTGGCGTTGCCCTCGGTCTGCGCCACGCTGCCCAGTTGCGCCAGGGCATGGGTGAGCATGGCGCAAACCGTGGTCTTGCCGGCGCTGCCGGTGACTCCGAACACCTGGCCGCCAAAGGCTTGCCGGGCGTAACGGCCCATTTGCAGCATGGCATCTGCGGTGTCCGGCACTTGCAGCACCGGCAGGCCACTGCCCAGGTAAGGCGTGGGGTCGACGCAGACCAGGGCCGAGGGGCGTAGCTGCGGATCGGCCTTGGCCCACAGGCGTGCAAGCCGGGCCTCGTTGGCGCCAACCTTGCTTGGGTGGCGGCTCAACATGCGTTGCGCCTTGAAGTAGGCCATGGACGGCGCCAGCCCGCTGGCTGTCCAATCCGCCTCGGGCGCGACCGCCCAGGTGCCGCCGGTAGCCTGCAGCACTTTGGCCGCATCCCACTGCCAGCCGGCGCCATCCTGCTGCACGTCTGGCTGAGCGGCGCGGACCTGCGGTGCGCCGTCGAGCAGGTAGCGGTGATAGGCAATCAGTCCCGAGAGATAGTGTTCGACATCGTCGATGCGCACGCGAAAGGCGTGATGGCGGATGAAAAACGAGCCGACGATGCGCGCCGGATGCCCAAAGAACATGGCCATTTCCGGCCAGAAGTAGCCGTTGAGCAAGTGTCCGGCGCGGTGGTGCAAGGCACGATAGAACGCCTGCAGGTCGACCTCGTTGAGCAGGTGGCGCAGCGCCGGCATTTGCTCGATGCGCTGCAGCATCTGCTGAGCGGCCATCATCAACTCCAGCAGGGTGGGGAAGGTGGTGATGCGCTGCTGCACAAATCCCAGGTAGTCGATGAAGTTGTTCAGGCCGAAACGGAAATATTTTTCTTCGGGCCGATAGCGGCTTAGCTCATTGACGCAGTAGCTCAGCCAGTGGTCGTGCTCGCGCCAGTGTTCCTTGGCGATGAAATAGTCGAAGGCTTTCTCGACCACGTGCAGCCAGCGTTCTTCGCCACTCAAGCCATAGAGACGCATCAGGCCGAAGGCGGCTTCGCCGTCGTAGTAAATAATCCGGAACGGCGCTTTGACGCACAGATCGTGGGCGTGCAGGACGTGGTTGAAGCCGCCGGTCTGCGGATCCTGCATCCAGGCGATGCCGTTGGCCAGCGCCGCCAGCAGCGGCAGATAGTCGCGATTGCCAGTGACTTCGCTGTATTTCACCAAGGCCAACAGGCAGACCGCGTTACCGCCCAGTTTGATTTCGTCGCCGACGTCCACCAGGAATGCGGCAGCGCTGCCGTCGGGCAAGGTGTAGGGCCTGATCAGCGTAAGGGTGAGGTGGTCGAGGGCGCGTTTTATCGATGCCAGGAGGGCGTCGTCCCTGGTCAGCGCCCAGGCTTCGACCATCGAATAGGTCGTGCTGGCGTGGCGCAGGGCGTTGTAGTTCTCGATGGTGCGGTTAAAACAGGGGAACTGGCCGTAGACAAATTCCCCGCTGGCCTTGACCTGGCGGGCGAGAAAGTCCGAGGCGCTGACGACTTTGTCGCGTATCTCGCCCGCGTCCAGCGCCGAGGTCTTGCGTCGCCCGACATCCGGCCCGCTGCTGGTGAGGGCGTGGGCGACGCCGTCTTCGGCACAAAAAACGCCCTGGGTCTGGAACAGGTACACCGGGGTCTGGGGGTCGGATTGGGCCTGCTGGACGGCCTCCAGTGCTGCTGAATCGGCAAAGCGTTTCTTCACGTACACCGAAAAATTGCCCAGGTTGAAACGGGCCAGCGGCACGGTGGAGCCGCCATACAGGATCGCGTTGGCGTTGATTTCCTGTTCGGTCAGGGCGGTCTTCAGTTGCGGATCGAAGGCGATGCCGTAGCGAAAGTAATTGCGTTTGTGGCGCTGCAGGCGCTCCTGCAATTGGGCCCACGACAGCGTCGTCACCTGGGTCGCGCGCTCGACCCTGAGCCAGAGCCGCTCGGGCGGTTGAGCCTGCTGGGGCGCGGCCGATAGTGGCGGGAAGTTCAGCAGTGCGTGATTCCACGCCGCCTCGAAGGTGTCGGCGCTGCTGTGGAACACCCGCGCCCGTTGTGTGCCGTTGCTGAGGGAGAAAAACAAGGTGCACGGTGCCGGCGTGTCCGTGCTGGCAATGGGCTCTGCTGTCTGATCTTTAAAAAAGTTGTAACAGGCGATTAATTGCTGTTTCAAAGACATAAGAAAATCCATTGTCAACGTCAGATGAACACAGAATTCCGGGGATGAGCGTTGTTGTGTCCGGTCACCGAACACTACGCAATTCATCCAGTTTTCCCGCGCCCGGCAGGGGCGGTGTAATAAGGGAGTGCTGGCGTGAACTGCGTCACACTTACACTGGTACTTTCGTTCTAATTGAGCGGGAAAGTGTCGTCGCGGGTTATTTCTTCCGGTGAAAAGCTGATCGGTTGATCGAACTCGCTCAGGTGGTTCTTGATTAATTTTCTGAGAATCTGCGACACGGTTAGATCGACAGTCTCAGAGAGGTCCTCTAATTTCTTTTTAGTCGGAAGATCGATCAATATAGTTAGGCGCGCGGTTTTCTTGTGCATATGCGATCCTTCTCTTCCGCCGCTGTTACTTCTGCAGCGAACGGTTCTCCAATATCCCGATAAAATATAAGGCTTTAGAGGGTGGCTCCAAAGCTCACTAGGGACTCTAATTCAACTGATGAACTTTTTCTACTTTAGCGGCAAAAAAATATCACGGTCTCTCATGCTCGCCTTTCTGGCTCTGGAGAAGGCTTCCTAGGCGGACGTTATAATACAGCGCACATCTTATTAACATTGTATTAGTCGGATAGTTAGGTGTTCGGGTGGTCATCCTTTCGGATGAAATCAGCATAGGCTAATGCTTTAGTGATAATTATAATTTGGCCTAAGTAATCAACTTTTCATGTGCCGGTAGCCTGTAGGATTGGTGGCACGGCGGAGCATTGTTTGTTTTCTACTTGGCGTGGGTCTGATCCGCTGTTTTTTGTCGGTGGTTGACTGGGCTTTGTGGACTAACAGGCGGCGAGTGGGCCTGTAACGCTGTACTTAGGTCTAACTCATTGGCAAAGTAAGCGAGTGATCTACCCAGTCAGGTTGTGTCGCCTCATGGCATTAACTTCACTGTGAAAGTTTCGCCGTTTTTTCGTTGGTTTCTCGCGGCGTACTTCGGCAGTTCATTAGATGGTCGCCAACATACAGAGACTAAGCATTCATAACCTTCGGCGTAGGGCCGCGTTGGCCAGGTTGTTGGCCTGCGCGTGTCAGGCACTGTTTTTTGACGGGCGGGTGCATGCGGCGTGTGCAAGAGAAAAATAGATGAATAGTGTGCATCGTGTGCGCGTTATTGCCGTGAGTGGCGGCAAGGGTGGCGTCGGCAAGACCACGGTGGCGGTCAATCTGTCCCTGGCCTTGGCGAGGGCTGGTCGGCGGGTGGTATTGCTGGATGCCGACCTCGGCCTGGCCAGCATTGATGCCTTGCTGGGGCTGACCCCCAAGTACCGCCTGGCGGATGTCATTGCCGGGCGTTGCGAACTGGCGGATGCGTTGGTGCGTGGACCTGGAGGCATTCGTGTCGCCGCGGCAAGTTCCGGTTCGCCGGACATGGCCCACCTGCAACCGGCGCAATTTCATGCGCTGATCCATGCCTTCAGCAGTATTGGTGATGAGCTGGATGTTCTGGTCATCGATACGGCGGCTGGTATCGGTGAGACGGTGATGAGTTTTCTGCGTGCCGCCCAGGAAGTGATCGTGGTGGCGTGTGATGAGCCGGCAGCGTTTCGTGGTACCTGCAACCTGATCCAATTGCTTCATCAGCAATACGGCATTCACCGCTTTCGGGTACTGGCCAACAAGGCAGCGAGTGCGCGGGAGGGGCGCAAGCTGTTTGCCGAGCTGGAGAAGGTCACCGATCGGCTTCTCGACGTGCACTTACATTACTTGGGCGCGGTGCCGAACGACGAGTCAGTGCCCAGGGCCTTACGCAAGCGGCAGGTGGTGGTCGAGGCGTATCCGCGTTCCAGGTTCGCCAACGCCTTTCGCGACATGGCGCAAAAAATCGACGCCTGGCCACTGCCGGCTCACCCTGGCGGGCACGTGGAGTTCTTCATTGAGCAACTGGTGCAAAATTCCAGACATGGGGCGCCGAGCCCTGGCGACGAAGTGGATGCGTGAAACGACGAAAGGCCCGGGTTTTCACCCGGGCCTTTCGTTTTATATGGTGCACCAGGCGGGATTCGAACCCACGACCCCTGCCTTCGGAGGGCAGTACTCTATCCAGCTGAGCTACTGGTGCAATGCGGGCGCCATAATACTCATAAGCACAGCGTGCGTCCATGCTGCTGAATAGCCTGGTGTTTTCAGCCGGTTAAGAGGGTGTTCGCGACGTTGATCAGAAAACCTCAGGTTAAACGGGGTTTTCGTTCTTTTTTTCGAACAACCTATTGTCCTTTACCCCCTTTGATCCTAGGATTCGTTTGAGATTTCAAACGCTCTTGTCTGGGTGCTGAACCGCACGAGCTTCAATCAGTGCGTTATTTATGTGCTTCAGCCCGGTGAATGATTTCCCTGACGGCAGCCTCCAAGGCGCCTTTCTACAATCATAATTCGCTCCGCGCGCGCGCGGTGCTGTTAAGGAAAGCCGACATGCAGCTTAAAGACACCCTGTTGTTCCGCCAGCAAGCCTTCATTGATGGCGCTTGGGTTGATGCGGACAATGGTCAGACGATCAACGTCAACAACCCGGCAACGGGCGAAATTCTGGGCACCGTGCCGAAAATGGGTGCTGCCGAAACTCGTCGTGCGATCGAAGCTGCAGACAAAGCGCTGCCGGCCTGGCGTGCACTGACCGCCAAGGACCGCGCGAACAAGCTGCGTCGCTGGTTTGAACTGATTATCGAAAACCAGGACGACCTGGCCCGCCTGATGACCCTCGAGCAGGGCAAGCCGTTGGCCGAAGCCAAGGGCGAAATCGTCTACGCCGCCTCTTTCATCGAATGGTTCGCCGAAGAAGCCAAGCGCATCTACGGTGACGTGATTCCAGGCCACCAGCCCGACAAGCGCTTGATCGTGATCAAGCAGCCCATCGGCGTGACCGCTGCCATTACCCCGTGGAACTTCCCGGCCGCGATGATCACCCGTAAAGCCGGCCCGGCATTGGCTGCCGGTTGCACCATGGTGCTCAAGCCGGCTTCGCAAACCCCGTTCTCGGCATTCGCCCTGGCCGAACTGGCCCAGCGTGCCGGCATTCCGGCCGGTGTGTTCAGCGTGGTGTCCGGCAGCGCCGGCGACATCGGCAGCGAACTGACCAGCAACCCGATCGTGCGCAAGCTGTCCTTCACCGGCTCGACCGAAATCGGTCGCCAGCTGATGGCTGAGTGCGCCAAGGACATCAAGAAAGTGTCCCTGGAGCTGGGCGGCAACGCACCGTTCATCGTGTTCGATGACGCGGACCTGGATAAGGCCGTTGAAGGCGCGATCATTTCCAAATACCGCAACAACGGCCAGACCTGCGTCTGCGCCAACCGCCTGTACATTCAGGATTCGGTCTACGACGCGTTCGCCGAGAAGCTGAAAGTGGCCGTGGCCAAGCTCAAGATCGGCAACGGTCTGGAAGAAGGCACCACCACTGGCCCGCTGATCGATGGCAAGGCCGTGGCCAAGGTCCAGGAGCACATTGCTGACGCGATCGCCAAAGGCGCCACTGTCCTGGCCGGTGGCAAGGTCATGGAAGGCAACTTCTTCGAGCCGACCATCCTGACCAACGTGCCGAAGAACGCTGCCGTGGCCAAGGAAGAAACCTTCGGTCCATTGGCGCCACTGTTCCGCTTCAAAGACGAAGCCGAAGTGATCGCCATGTCCAACGACACCGAGTTCGGCCTGGCCTCGTACTTCTATGCTCGCGACCTGGGTCGTGTATTCCGTGTGGCTGAAGCCCTGGAGTACGGTATGGTCGGCGTCAACACCGGGCTGATCTCCAACGAAGTCGCGCCATTCGGCGGCATCAAGGCCTCGGGCCTGGGCCGTGAAGGCTCCAAGTACGGCATCGAAGACTACCTGGAAATCAAATACCTCTGCCTGGGCATCTAAGCCCGGCAAGGCATTGCTTCAAACGCAAAGGGCACGAGAGCGCTGTCCCTTTGCGTGCTTCACACGCAATTTTCTCTGTGGCCGGGAAAGCTGCGGCAGTCGATCATCGCATGCTGCCCAGTTGCCTCCCCGCCGCATTTTCCTTGAACCACGCCGCCCGATGAGCGGTGAATGAGGACACCATGAGCAAGACTAACGCATCCCTGATGAAACGCCGCGAAGCCGCTGTACCGCGCGGTGTTGGCCAGATTCACCCGATCTTCGCCGACCACGCGAAGAACGCCACCGTGACCGACGTTGAAGGTCGCGAGTTCATCGACTTCGCCGGTGGTATCGCCGTGCTGAACACCGGTCACGTGCACCCGAAAATCATCGCGGCAGTGACCGAGCAACTGAACAAGCTGACTCACACCTGCTTCCAGGTACTGGCCTACGAACCGTACGTTGAAGTGTGTGAAAAAGTGAACGCCAAGGTTCCAGGCGATTTCGCCAAGAAAACCCTGCTGGTCACCACCGGTTCCGAAGCGGTGGAAAACGCCGTGAAAATCGCCCGTGCCGCCACTGGCCGTGCTGGCGTGATCGCCTTCACCGGCGCGTACCACGGTCGCACCATGATGACCCTGGGCCTGACCGGCAAGGTCGTGCCTTACTCGGCCGGCATGGGCCTGATGCCAGGCGGTGTGTTCCGCGCCTTGTACCCGAACGAACTGCACGGTGTGAGCATCGACGACTCGATCGCCAGCATCGAGCGCATCTTCAAGAACGACGCCGAGCCGCGTGACATCGCTGCCATCATCATCGAGCCGGTGCAGGGCGAAGGCGGTTTCTACGTCGCGCCTAAAGCGTTCATGGCCCGCCTGCGCGAGCTGTGCGACAAGCACGGCATCCTGCTGATCGCTGACGAAGTACAAACTGGCGCTGGCCGTACCGGCACCTTCTTCGCCATGGAACAGATGGGCGTTGCTGCCGACCTGACCACCTTCGCCAAATCCATTGCTGGCGGCTTCCCGCTGGCCGGTGTGTGCGGCAAGGCTGAATACATGGATGCCATCGCGCCAGGTGGCCTGGGCGGCACCTACGCCGGTAGCCCGATCGCTTGCGCCGCGGCCCTGGCCGTGATGGAAGTGTTCGAAGAAGAGCACCTGCTGGACCGCTGCAAGGCAGTGGGCGAGCGTCTGGTGACTGGCCTGAAGGCTATCCAGGCCAAGTACCCGGTGATCGGTGAAGTGCGTGCCTTGGGCGCGATGATCGCGGTCGAGCTGTTCGACGACGGCGACGTCCACAAGCCTAACGCCGCTGCCGTTGCTGCTGTCGTGGCCAAGGCGCGCGAGAAGGGGCTGATCCTGCTGTCCTGCGGCACCTACGGCAACGTGCTGCGCGTGCTGGTTCCGCTGACTGCGCCGGACGAGCAACTGGACAAAGGCCTGGCGATCATTGAAGAATGCTTCTCTGAGCTCTGATCACCGAGTGTGAATTGGTCCACAAAAAAACCCGCCTAGGCGGGTTTTTTTTGTCGTTGCCAACACATCGCTGGCTTTTGGCCTGTATCGAATCAGCTGCATTGTCTATGGTGCAAGGATTGTCCCGGAGTGTCCTGATGAGCACTGTTGATTTACCTGCCGTGCCGCGCGTGCTGATTGCCGAAGCCGATCCCTGGTCGCGGGACCTGCTCAAGCAGGTGTTGTTGAACGTGCGCTGCGACGCACGGCTGGACCTGTGTGCCGATGGTCAGGAGGCCCTGCAGCTGCTGGCCGAGCAGTCCTACGACCTGGTGATTGCCGATGGTGAGCTGCCCGGTGTCGATGGCCTGGGCTTGCTGCGCAGTGTGCGCCAGCGCCGCCGTCATCCGCCGTTGCCGTTTATCCTGATGAGTCACCGCAATGACAGTGCCAGCGTGCGAGAGGCGGTCCAGCTGGCGCCCACGGCGTACCTGACCAAGCCATTGAACATGCAGGGCCTGACGCTGCGCCTGCAGGGCCTGTTGCTGAGCGCCGGGCAGACGGTTTCCTGCGAGGTGCCGACGCTGGCCCCAGGCATGACCCTGGCGACCTTTCTTGAGCGGCGACGCGAGCTGGCAGACGGCGCCCCTCTGCTGACCGATGTGCAGCTGGCGGTCAAGCGCAGCCTGAACCCCAATGGCCTCGACTTGAGGCTGCTGGAAGAGGAAGTGCGCACGGACCCGCAAATCACCGCCGTGCTGATCGCTGCGGCCAACAGCGCGGCACAGCACCTGGGGGAGGGGGTGCAGACCCTGTCCCAGGCCCTGCATCGACTTGGCACCGGGCAAAGCATGAACCTGGTGCTGGGCCTGGCTCTCAAGCGCAGTGCGAAGTTGAGCGACCCGTGCCTGGCCGACTACGCCGAGCGCTACTGGGAGCTGTCGTTGCACACCGCTGAATACGGCCGCACGCTCGCACGGTTACTCGACCTGGATCAGGAGCGTTGCTACTGCGCCGGCATGCTCCATTGCCTGGGCGACCTGGCGTTGCTGCGCTGTTTGCAGGAGTGGAAGCAGGCCGGCGGCGAGTTGGATGACGAGCAGGAGGTGGGTGAAGCGCTGGTGACGTTTGCAGCGGCCTACGGTTCGGCACTGCGCACCCGCTGGCGGCTGCCGCTGGAGTTGCGAGAGCTGATTGCCGCGGTGTATCGGCTCGGTGGTGGGGTTTATTCCAGGGAAGCCCTGGTGATGAACATGGCCGCCCAGTTGGCGCGCCTGACGGAGCATGAGGGCGTTGAGGAGCTGGCGAAGAGCCGAACGGCACGTTTGCTCAAGATCGGTTTGCCGGAGCTGATGCGCCTGCGCAAGACCTGATCGGGCGCAGACCCTGTGGGAGCGGGCAAGCCCACTCCCACGGATCCAGGTTTGGGGCGTCAGGCCGGGCGCAGGGAGTAGGTCTTGAGCTGGTGGGCGAAGTCGCGCAGCGATTGAATCCCGCTGGCCTCGGCTTCGTGGACCCAGTCCTTGATGGCGGCCAGCATGTCGTGGCCGTTGGAGCTGGTCTTGACCCAGATCTGCTGCAGGGCCAGGCGTTTTTCGTAGATGACTTTCAGTGCCTGGCTGTGTTCGAGCATGGTCTGGATGCGCACGTGGTGTTTTTCATCCAGCAGGCTGGTCTCCCGCGAGAGCAGGCGCTTGGCGCGATGGAATTGGTGGCGTACCGAATGGTCGACCTTTTCCAGCTCTTGCTTGACCAGCGGGCCGATCACCAGCTTGCGGTACTGGGCCATGATCTGGAAACGATTGTTGAGAATCGCCATGGCGGTGTCCATGTCCAGGTTGCCCTTGCCTTCGACGCGGTGGGCAATGGGTGCAACGCGCTGCACCTTGGCCAGGCGCAGGAAGCTGAACAGCTGGATCCAGGCCCAACCGAGGTCGAACTCCCACTTCTTCACCGACAGCTTGGCCGAGTTGGGGTAGGTGTGGTGGTTGTTGTGCAGCTCTTCGCCGCCCACCAGGATGCCCCATGGCACCAGGTTGGTCGCCGCGTCGCGGCATTCGAAGTTGCGGTAGCCGATCGCATGACCCAGGCCGTTGATCACGCCGGCGGCCCAGAACGGGATCCACATCATCTGGATCGCCCAGATGGTGATGCCGATGGTGCCGAACAGCAGCAGGTCGATCACCCCCATGAGCGCCACGCCCAGCAACGGGTAGCGGCTATACAGGTTGCGTTCGATCCAGTCTTCGGGGCAGTTCTTGCCGTAGATGCGCAGCGTCTCGGGGTTCTCGGCTTCGGCGCGGTACAGCTCGGCGCCTTTGCGCAGGACCGTGGACAGGCCCTTGACCACCGGGCTGTGGGGGTCATCGACGGTTTCGCACTTGGCGTGGTGCTTGCGGTGGATAGCGGTCCACTCGCGGGTGTTCTGCGCCGTGGTCAGCCACAGCCAGAAGCGGAAGAAGTGTTTCAGGCCGGCATTGAGCTCAAGCGAGCGATGGGCCGAGTAGCGATGCAGATAAACCGTGACACCCACGATGGTGATGTGGGTCATTAACAGGGTGACTGCCACCAGTTGCCAGGGCGACAAGCCGAGTAAACCTTCGTACCACATAGGCTATATGGCCCTCGATAAAGAAAAAAACAGCTCGCGCATTATCACTCAGGACACAGATAAAACCAGTCACCCTTTCAGATAAGAGTGGCGGGATGTTTCTTTATTCTATAATCCGGAACTTTTTTAGGGACATGGACAGCCGGATGTTTGCCTCTTACCGCGATGCATTGCGTGCAGCGCTGCTTTATCTGGTGATTTCCTGCGTGTGGCTGGGGATTACTGGTTGTTTATTGAACAACTTATTCGATGATTCTCCTGAGCTTGTCCGCTGGCAACTGATCAACGGTTACGTCTGGGTTGTGCTCAGCGCCGGCTTGATCGTTCTCGTGCGGGGAGGCTGGCCGGGTTTTCTCGGACGGGGGGCCGGGTTGAGCCGGCACGCTGAGGATCGTGCGCAATTGCGCCAGGCGCAGGCGGTGTTTGATTGCACCCATGAGGGGGTGCTGGTGACCGATCGCCAGCGCAAGATTGTCCACGTCAATCGCGCCTTCATGGAAATCACCGGTTACCAGCCTGAAGAGGTGTTGGGGCATACGCCCAGCCTGTTCAAGTCGGGTCATCATCCGCCCGATTTTTATAAGAAGATGTTTCAGGATCTGGGTCGAGGCGGTCAGTGGAGCGGTGAGATCTGGAACCGGCGCAAAAGCGGCGAGATTTTCCCCCAGTGGCAAACCATCCGGGTGATCCGTGACGACTGCGGCCAGCTCAGCCATTACGTGGCGGTGTTTTCCGATATCAGTGCGATCAAGGATTCCGAGCATGAGCTCAAGCACCTGGCGCACCACGACCCGCTGACCGACCTGCCCAATCGCCTGCTGTTCGGCGACCGTGTCGAGCAGGCGCTGGCGTCGGCGCAAATCCACAAGCGCGGCTGTGCGTTGCTGATGATCGACCTCGATCATTTCAAGATGATCAACGACAGCCTGGGGCACAACGTCGGCGATCGATTGCTCAAGGCGGTGGCGTCGCGCTTGCGCGAGATGTTCGGCCCAGGCGTGACCCTGGCGCGCCTGGGGGGAGACGAATTTGCCGTGCTGGTGGAGAGCTGTGGGCAACTGGTCCAGGCCGCGGCCCTGGCGCAACGGATCATCGACGGCCTCAAAGAGCCCTTTGTGATCGACGCCGATCAGTTGTTCATCAATGCCAGTGTTGGCATCAGCCTGTTCCCCAGCGACGCGCTGAGCGCCGAGCAATTGCTGCGCAACGCCGATTCGGCCTTGTTCAAGGCCAAGAGTGCCGGGCGTAACGACTACGCCCTGTACACCGAAGAGCTGACGGCCCATGCCCAGCATCGGGTCGAGACCGCCTTCGAGCTGCGCCGGGCGCTGGAGCAGCAGGAGCTGCGGGTCTACTACCAACCGGTCCACGATCTGCGCAGCCGCCGCCTGATCGGCGTCGAAGCGCTGGTGCGCTGGCAGCACCCGCAGCGCGGCCTGGTGCCGCCGGGCGAGTTCATCCCGATTGCCGAGCGCACCGGGCTGATCGACGAAATCGACGCCTGGGTGATGCGCCAGGCCTGTCAGCAGATGTGCGCCTGGCAGGACGCCGGCGTGGCGCTGTCATTCATTGCGGTGAACGTGTCGACGCGTTTGTTCGCCCGACGCGAACTGTACCAGCGCGTCTCCCAGGTGCTGCACGACACCGGGCTGGACCCGGCCTGCCTGGAGCTGGAAGTGACGGAAAGTGCGGTGATGGGTGACCCGGAAGTGGCCCTGGAACAGATGCACCGGCTGCGCGAGCTGGGGGTGCGCCTGGCCATCGACGACTTCGGTACCGGCTACTCGTCCCTGCTGCGGCTCAAGCGCCTGCCGGTGCAGAAACTCAAGATCGACCAGGGTTTTGTCGCCGGACTGCCTTGGGATGACGACGACGCCGCCATCGTGCGGGTGATCATCGCCCTGGCGCAAAGCATGGGCATGCAGGTGCACGCCGAGGGCATCGAACACGTCGAACAGGCGGCGTTTTTGCTCGACCAGGGCTGTGACCTGGGCCAGGGCTACTGGTATGGGCGACCCATGCCGGCAGCCGAGTTGGATTGGGCGCGGGCACCGCTGATCCATTAAGACGCAGGTGCCTGAGTCCGGGGCTGTGCTGCAGCCCCGGATCAGCACGCGTGTGCGCCGTCAGCTCGAAACACGGCCCACAAAACCGCCAGGTCCGCGCAAGTCCTTGCTCGGGCTAAAAATATCTTTCAGTTATATAAACATTCTTAAATAGTATTTTTAAGAATATCCACGGCTATCTACTATTGCTCCCAAGCCACCAGCAGTGCCGCCACTGCGCGGCACTTCTCATTTCAGGAGCAGCACCATGAGCGCATCCCTACGTAGCGTTGACGGCCATGACGAAGCCACCATCTTGCGCGAGATCCAGAGCGCCCTGCGTGATCTGCGCTTTGGTGCGGTAGAGATCACCGTGCACAACGCCCAGGTGGTTCAGATCGAGCGCAAGGAAAAATTCCGCCTGCAGAACCCGGGCAACAAGCCGAGCTGAGGCGCGGCGTCGCGGGCAACCCGTTTCCAGAAATCCATAAGAACAGCCAACACTAAAAATTTCAGGAGCTCCACCATGTCGTCGATTCGCCGTTACGCTTTGGCCGCTCTGGCCAGTGCCATTTTTGCCGGTTCCGCGGTTGCCAAGGATTACGAGTTGCTGAACGTTTCGTACGACCCGACGCGTGAGCTGTATCAGGAATACAACGCAGAATTCATCAACTTCTGGAAGCAGGAGCATGCCGGCGACAATGTGAAGATCCAGCAGTCCCATGGCGGCTCCGGCAAGCAGGCGCGGGCGGTGATCGATGGTCTGCGGGCCGACGTAGTGACCCTGGCGCTGGCCGGTGACATCGACGAAATCGCCAAGCTGGGCAAGACCCTGCCTGCTGACTGGCAGAAGCGCCTGCCTGAGGCCAGCACCCCCTACACCTCGACCATCGTGTTCCTGGTGCGCAAGGGCAACCCCAAAGGCATCAAGGACTGGGGCGACCTGACCAAGAACGGTGTTGAAGTCATCACCCCGAATCCAAAAACCTCCGGCGGCGCCCGCTGGAACTTCCTGGCGGCCTGGGCGTACGGTCTCAAAGCCAATGGTGGCGACGAAGCCAAGGCCAAGGAATACGTACAGACCCTGTTCAAGCACGTTCCAGTGCTCGATACCGGTGCTCGCGGCTCGACCATCACCTTCGTCAACAATGGTCAGGGTGACGTGTTGCTGGCCTGGGAAAACGAAGCCTTCCTGGCGCTCAAGGAAGAGGGGGGTGCAGACAAGTTCGAAATCGTCGTGCCTTCGCTGTCGATCCTCGCCGAGCCGCCGGTCGCAGTCATCGACAAGAACGCCGAGAAAAAGGGTAACGCGCAGATCGCCGAAGCCTACCTCAAGCACCTGTACAGCCCGGCAGGCCAGGAAATTGCGGCGAAGAACTTCTATCGTCCACGTGACAAGGACGTGGCTGCCAAGTACGCCAAGCAGTTCCCGACCCTGGACCTGGTCACCATCGACAAGGACTTCGGTGGCTGGAAAACCGCCCAGCCGAAATTCTTCAATGACGGCGGTGTGTTCGACCAGATTTACCAGGCACAGTAATCTTAAATTGCTATCAACGAGCCTCGGATTTACCTTCGGGGCTTTGTTGTGTTCTTGACCAAGGACTTTTATGTCGCGTCGTATCTCCCCCGTCATACCCGGCTTCGGGCTGACGCTGGGCTACACCTTGGTGTACCTCAGCCTGATTGTGCTCATACCCCTGGCGGCGATGTTCGTCCACGCCGCTCAACTCACCTGGGAGCAGTTCTGGACCATCATCACCGCGCCACGGGTGCTGGCGGCCTTGCAGCTGAGCTTTGGCACGGCGCTCTGTGCCGCGATCATCAACGGCATCATCGGCACGCTGCTGGCCTGGGTGCTGGTGCGCTATACCTTTCCGGGACGCAAAATCATCGACGCGATGATCGACTTGCCCTTCGCCTTGCCCACTGCCGTGGCCGGTATTGCGCTCACGGCGCTGTACGCACCCAACGGCCTGGTGGGTCAGTTTGCAGCGGACCTGGGGTTCAAGATCGCCTACACCCCCCTGGGCATCACCCTTGCCCTGACGTTTGTGACCCTTCCATTCGTGGTACGTACGGTACAGCCGGTGCTGGCCGATATCCCGCGTGAAATCGAAGAAGCGGCGGCATGCCTGGGGGCCAAGCCCTTGCAAGTGTTCCGCTACATCCTGCTGCCGGCCTTGTTGCCGGCCTGGTTGACCGGTTTTGCCCTGGCGTTTGCCCGAGGTGTCGGGGAATACGGCTCGGTGATTTTTATTGCCGGCAACATGCCGATGAAAACCGAAATCCTGCCGCTGCTGATCATGGTCAAGCTCGACCAGTACGATTACACCGGTGCCACCTCCATTGGCGTGTTGATGCTGGTGGTTTCCTTTGTCCTGTTGCTGCTGATCAACCTGTTGCAGCGGCGCATCGAAACCCCATAAGGAGGCGCGAACCATGTCCCAATCGTCTATTAGCGCCGCTTCCTCGGCCAACGCTGCCCGTCGTGGCAGTGCCAGCTCGCGACGGATCCTGATCGTCCTCGGCTGGCTGATCTTTGCCCTGTTCCTGTTGTTGCCCCTGTTCATCGTGGTCTCCCAGGGCCTGAAGCTTGGCCTGGGCGCGTTCTTCGCTGCGATCTTCGAGCCCGACGCCTTGTCGGCGTTGAAACTCACGGTGATCGCGGTGCTGATCTCGGTGCCGCTGAACCTGGTGTTCGGCGTCAGTGCCGCCTGGTGCGTCAGCAAGTACTCGTTCCGTGGCAAGAGCATGCTGGTGACCCTGATCGACCTGCCGTTCTCGGTGTCGCCAGTGATCGCCGGCCTGGTCTATGTGCTGATGTTCGGCGCCCAGGGCCTGTTCGGGCCGTGGCTGCAGGACCATGACATCCAGATCGTCTTCGCCTTGCCGGGCATCGTGCTGGCGACGATTTTCGTCACCGTGCCCTTTGTCGCGCGTGAGCTGATCCCGCTGATGCAGGAGCAGGGCACGCAGGAAGAGGAAGCCGCGCGCTTGCTGGGCGCCAACGGCTGGCAGATGTTCTGGCATGTCACCGTGCCGAACATCAAATGGGGCCTGATCTACGGCGTGGTGCTGTGTACCGCGCGGGCGATGGGCGAGTTCGGTGCGGTGTCGGTGGTTTCCGGGCACATTCGCGGGGTGACCAACACCTTGCCGTTGCACGTCGAGATCCTCTACAACGAGTACAACCACGTCGCCGCGTTTGCCGTCGCAAGCCTGTTGCTGATCCTGGCGCTCTTCATCCTGCTGCTCAAGCAGTGGAGCGAAAACCGTATTAACCGCCTGCGCGCCAGCGCCGCGGAGGAATAATTCATGTCGATCGAAGTGCGTAACGTCAGCAAGAATTTCAACGCGTTCAAGGCGCTGGACAACATCAGCCTGGACATCCAGAGCGGCGAGCTGGTGGCTTTGCTCGGCCCGTCCGGCTGCGGCAAGACCACCCTGCTGCGGATCATCGCCGGGCTGGAAACCCCGGACCAAGGCAGCATCGTGTTCCACGGCGAAGACGTCTCCGGCCATGACGTGCGCGATCGCAACGTCGGTTTTGTGTTCCAGCACTACGCGCTGTTCCGCCACATGACGGTGTTCGACAACGTCGCGTTCGGCCTGCGGATGAAACCGAAAAACCAGCGCCCGAGCGAAAGCCAGATCGCCGCCAAGGTCCATGAACTGCTGAACATGGTGCAACTGGATTGGCTGTCGGATCGTTATCCGGAGCAGTTGTCCGGTGGGCAACGCCAGCGGATCGCCCTGGCTCGCGCCCTGGCGGTAGAACCCAAGGTGCTGCTGCTCGACGAGCCGTTCGGGGCCCTCGACGCCAAGGTCCGCAAGGAACTGCGCCGCTGGCTGGCCCGCTTGCACGAAGACATCAACCTGACCTCGGTGTTCGTGACCCACGATCAGGAAGAGGCGATGGAAGTCGCCGATCGCATCGTGGTGATGAACAAGGGCGTGATCGAGCAGATCGGCTCACCGGGTGAGGTTTACGAAAATCCGGCCAGCGATTTTGTCTACCACTTCCTCGGCGACTCGAACCGCCTGCACCTGGGCGAAGACAATCACGTGTTGTTCCGTCCCCACGAAGTGTCGCTGTCGCGCCATGAACTGGAAGACCATCACGCCGCCGAAGTGCGCGACATTCGCCCCTTGGGCGCCACCACGCGGGTAACCTTGAAGGTCGATGGCCAGAGCGAGTTGATCGAGGCCGAAGTGGTCAAGGACCACGACAGCCTGACCGGCTTGGCCAAGGGCGAGACCCTGTTCTTCAAACCCAAGGTCTGGCAAAAAGTCGCCAACCTGTAACAGCTACGCAGGCGGGTTCATTTCGATCCGCTTTGGCACCGTGCCACTTCAGGCACGGCCGTGGGCCCGGGTGCGCACCGGGCCTGCCCGCTGCTCGATCTGCTCCTTGAGGTCATGGCGCAGGCCCAGCAGGAAGGCCAGTTCGGCCACCACGAACAGCGGCCCGACGATCAACCCGCTGACATCATCGACAAACGCCGGTTTGCGTCCTTCGTAGTAATGCCCGACAAACTGGATCACCCACCCCAGCACAAACAAGCCGATGCCGCTGCCCAGCCACACCCCGGTGCTCTGCGCCGCGACGACCTGGCCCAGCCATACGGACAGGCCGAGCAGCACCGTCATCAGCACGCCCAGGCGCACTTCCAGGCGTAGGTAGAACCACGCCGAGGCCAGGGCCACGAGCACTGCCGGCGACAGCCAGAGCCCGGCCACCGACCAGGACGGCCGCGACAGCAGCACCGCGACGGCCACCACAATCAACGGAATCCCGATAAAGTGGCTGGCGATATTGCGCGGGTCACGGTGGTAAGCGGCGTATTGACTGAGGTGGTCAACCAGGCTTTTCATTGTTATTTCCTCCTGTAGGGATGTTGATCATGCCCTGAGGCCCGTCGTTGCTCTGTCAGCCAGACGACAATCACTGTGGAGACTTCATGCAAATAGCGGCCTGGCGTGCCTGCCTGATGCAGGGGCAGTGGTTCAGCCACCTGCCATCCTGTCTTCAGGATAGCTTGCTGTCTTTGGCGCGCGTGCGGCACCTGTCCGCGGGGCAGCGTCTGTTCGGCCGTGGCGATCCGCCCTGTGGCCTGTACGCCGTACTCGAAGGCGCGGTGCGGGTGGGGGCGGTGAGCGAGCAGGGCAAGGAGGCGTTGTTGAGCCTGATCGAAGCGCCGCACTGGTTCGGCGAAATCTGCCTGTTCGATGGCCAGCCACGCACCCATGATGCCTACGCGGTGGGTCCCTGCATCCTGTTGCAGTTGCCACAGGCCGCGTTGTTGGCCTATCTCGATCAGCAACCGCAGCACTGGCGGCAACTGGCGCTGTTGATGAGCCACAAACTGCGCCTGACCTTCATCAACCTTGAACAATTGACCCTGCTGGCGGCCCCGGCCCGGGTGGCGCACCGGCTGCTGATGATCGCCGATGGCTATGGCGAGATCGAGCCGGCGCGGCGGGTCCTGCAATTGCCGCAGGAGCAACTGGCCTTGCTGCTGTCGCTGTCGCGCCAGACCACCAACCAGATCCTGCGGGACCTGGAAAGCCAGGGCATTCTCAGCCTCGGTTACGGTGAAATCGAAATCCTCGATGCCTCGCGGTTGCGCGCGCTGGTGCAGCCGTGACGTGCCCGGTTGATCCGAAATAAGCGTTAGTGATGGGCTTTGGCCGCCAAGGCGCCTAGCCTGTAGCGACGAATAACCGAGGTGTGCCATGCGATTGTTGTTAGTGGAAGATGAACCGGAAATCGCCAAGGCGCTGGCCCAGGGCCTGAGCGAAGCCAGCTACACGGTGGATGTGGCCGACAACGGCATGGCCGGCCGGCGTTTCATCGAGACCGTTGAATACGACCTGATCATTCTCGACGTCATGCTGCCGGGCCTGAACGGCTGGCAACTGTTGCAACAGATCCGCCAACTCGGCGCGACACCGGTGTTGTTCCTGACCACCAAAGACGGCATCGAAGACCGTTTGCGTGGCCTGGAACTGCATGAAGATGACTACCTGCTCAAGCCGTTTACCCACAGCGCCCTGGTGGCGCGGGTACGCAAGTTGCTGCGCCGCGATCGCGGGCGTTAAGCCACCGGTCAGCGGCAGGCGCATTCTATTCAGGGATTAGGCTAAGCTCTGTCTCATTAATGCATTGAATACGATGCATACGTATAGTTCTAGCAAAAATGCACTGTATAGGATGCAGGTTAGGCCCATGGAAAACCTTGGCGAACTGATCAGATCGCTGCGCAAAGAACGCAAACTGACGCAGCAGGCACTGGCGAGTCAGTACGGGATGAGCCGTGCCACTATCTCAGGCATCGAGAACAACTCCTTGTCGGAAATCGGTATCCGCAAGGTCGAAGCCATCCTTAACGGCTTTGGCTACGAGCTCACGGCGGTACCTAGACAATCCCGGCGTGCGACATTGGACAGCCTGAAAAAGGTCAACTTCCATGAGTAACGCGCTGGATAAGCAACGCTTGCATGTCAGTGTGTCCGGTTCTCCGGTAGGGACCCTCGGTCGCGGTCAGTTGCGCGATGATTCAGTGTTCAGTTATGCCGACGACGCGCAGGAAACCCACGCCGTCTCGTTGACCATGCCCGTTCGCCTGGAGAGCTATGCCTGGGCGCGCGGATTGCCGCCGGTGTTTGAAATGAACCTGCCGGAAGGCGCGCTGCGTGAGGAACTGGTGCGTCGATTCAGCAAGGCGATTCGCGGCTTTGATGACTTCGCGCTGTTGGCGATCACTGGCCCTTACCAGTTGGGACGCTTGGGACTTTCCGAGATGGGCAGTGCCACTCCCCCACTCCCAGACACTCGCCTTGCAGACCTGCTGGTGCATGATGGCGCCCAAGGCCTGTTTGAAGACCTGTTGCACACTTATGGCCAGTATTCGGGGGTTTCCGGGGTGCAGCCCAAAGTGCTGTTGCGCGACAGTGCTGCCCCTATAGACCGGCTGACCCATCGAGGGGCCACCCATCTGGTCAAGACCTTTCGCCCGGAGGAATACCCGGAGCTGGCGGCGAATGAGTACTTCTGCATGCGCGCAGCGCTGCATTCGGGGCTTGATGTGCCTGGATTCGAACTGAGTGAGCGCGGGAAATTCCTGGTCGTCGAGCGTTTTGATCTGAATGACCAAGGCTACCTGGGCTTTGAAGATTTCTGTGTACTCAACGCCTGGCCTTCCAGGGCCAAATACGATGGCTCGTATGAAGGGGCTGCCAAGCAGATCAAGGCGTTCGTTTCTCCGCACTTGTTGGGCCAGGCCCTGGAGTCGTTCTTCAAGATTGTCGCGTTGTCGGCGGGCCTGAAAAATGGCGATGCACACCTGAAGAACTTTGGTGTGTTGTATCCCGACTGCAGTGCTGCGGCTCCCATCAGCTTCGCCCCGGCCTATGACATCGTCACCACCTCGGTCTATATCCAGACCGATAGCATGGCGTTGCTGTTGGGTGGCTCAAAAGCATGGCCCAAATACAAAATGCTGATGCGCTTTGGGCGCTCGGCCTGCAACCTGACCGAGGGCCGTTGCCATGAACTGTTGCAGCAAGTGGTTCATGGCATGGAGTTGGCGATGGTCGAGATGAGGGATTACATCCGCACCCATCGGGGTTTTGCCGAGATAGGCAAGGCCATGCTCGAGCAATGGCAGGCTGGCACTGAGCGCAGCCTGGTGAAAGGCTGATCAGCGCAACCCATCGCGAAACTGCCCCGGTGTCATCCCGGTCCAGCGCTTGAACGCGCGGCTGAAGCTGCTGGTGTCGGCGAATCCCAACAGATAACTGATTTCGCTCAGCGAGCACTGCGGGTCACGCAGGTGCAGCAGGGCCAGGTTCTCGCGGCTTTCATTGAGCAGGGTGTCGAAGCGACAGCCTTCGTCCGCCAGGTGCCGTTGCAGGCTGCGCAGGCTCAGGTGCAGGGCCTGGGCGATGCGTTCGGCGCTGGGTTCGCCTTCGGGCAGTTGCTCCTCGATGGCATCTCGCACCTTACGCTCCCAGGTCAGCGGCTTGAGTTGCGCCAGGGTGCGCTTGAGCACGGTCTCGTTGTGCTCGGCCAGTTCCGGGTTGGCATCGTCCAGGTGACTGTCGAAATCCTCCAGGGAAAACTCCAGGCGATCCTCTTCGGCGGCGAAGTACACCGGTGCGCGGAACACCTTGTGCCAGGGATGGGGATCGGCCGGCTCCGCACGTCGCAGGTACACCGCCAGTGGCGCGTATTCGCGGCCCAGGCGGTTGCGGCAGGTGCGCACATAGATCGCGGCGAAGGCATCGAGGGCTTCGGGTGCCGGTGCCGGGCTGCCGGTGGGGACTTTGAGGGTGAAGCAGTAGCGATCCTCTGCCCGGCTCAAGTGCAGTTCGAGGGCATCACTGACGACCTGGTGATAACGCACGATGCGCTCGAACACTTCGCGCAGGCTGCCACTGGCCACCAGCGCATAGCCCAGTGCGTGAAAGGTGGTCGGGCTGACGAACCGCGAGACCCGCAAGCCGATCGCCGGGTCGCCACTGGCCTGGACAGCCAGTTCCCACAGGCGCGTGGTGGCCGAGAGCGGATACCGGGCGTTGGGGTCGTCCATCAGTTGCGGGTCGAGCCCGGCTTGCCGGCACAGCACATCGCTGTCGAAGCCCAGGGCATCGAGTTGTTTGCGCAGGGCGCGGGTCCAGCTGGCGAGTGAGGTGGGTTCAATCATGATGATTGGCGCTTCCGGTCAACGGGTTGGCGTTCACAGCTAGCGCCCAACGCGACCGCACAGGGCAGGATGCGAACATCAATAACCAGAGGATGGAAGCATGCACGGTACTTCTGCAAGTCCCGAACGCCTGAATGCACAACAACGATCGGCGCATATTCGTGAAGTGGTGCTCGCCAAGGGCGTCGAACTGCGCCAGCGTTACCCGATCCTGCTGCACCAGGATGCGCTGGGTGCCGGGATCCTGGCCTTTGCCTTGGCCGGGATGGTCGGTTCGGCGGCGCTGTACATCAGCGGGCACATGGCCTGGTGGGTGTGCCTGCTGCTCAACGCGTTTTTTGCCTCGCTGACCCATGAGCTGGAGCACGACCTGATCCACAGCATGTACTTTCGCAAGCAGCGCCTGCCCCACAACCTGATGATGGGGCTGGTCTGGCTGGCGCGTCCGAGCACCATCAACCCGTGGATCCGCCGCCACCTGCACCTCAATCACCACAAGGTCTCCGGCACCGAAACCGACATGGAAGAGCGCGCCATCACCAACGGTGAGCCGTGGGGCATCGCCCGGTTGCTGATGGTCGGCGATAACCTGATGTCGGCCTTTATCCGCATGCTGCGGGCCAAGACCTGGGCGCACAAGCTGAGCATTGTCCAGCGCAGCCTCAAGGTCTATGCACCGTTGGCACTGCTGCATTGGGGCGCCTGGTATGTGTTCCTCGGGTTTCACGGGATCAACGCCATCGCCTGGCTGATGGGCGCTTCGGTGGCGTGGTCAGCGAACACCCTGGCGGTGATGCAGATGATCGATATCGCCGCCGTGGTGATCATCGGCCCCAACGTGCTGCGCACCTTCTGCCTGCACTTCGTCAGCTCGAACATGCACTACTACGGCGATATCGAGGCCGGTAACGTGATCCAGCAGACCCAGGTGCTCAACCCGTGGTGGATGTGGCCGTTGCAGGCGTTCTGCTTCAACTTCGGCAGCAGCCACGGCATTCACCATTTTGTGGTCAAGGAACCGTTCTACATCCGCCAGATGACCGTGCCGGTGGCCCACAAGGTGATGCGCGAGATGGGGGTGCGGTTCAATGATTTCGGGACCTTCGGCCGCGCCAACCGGTTTACCCGCAAGGAACAGGTGGCGGGGGAAGAGGTGCGTTCCGTGCGGGCTTGAGTGGTCGTTGGGCGCTCTCCATCGCGGCGTGTCGGGCCACTTCACGCCAGCGAGCCAGGCGTTGCGCTATTTAATATTCCATTACGGTCTTAATAAATAGCTTCTTATTCCTTAGCGAATATAAGTCTCATCCCTATACTCGATCAGGAACAGACACGCACAGGAGAGCTCCCCATGCGCAACGAATCAATCCGCTACCTGATTGTGCCGGGCTGGCAGGGATCGCCAGACGATCATTGGCAGACCCACTGGCAGAACAGTCTGCCGAACAGCGCACGGGTCGAGCAGGACGATTGGCTCACCCCTCGGCGTGAAGACTGGGTGGCGGCGCTGGCCGAAGCCATTGCTGCCGACAGCACGCCGGTGATCCTCATCGCCCACAGCCTGGGTTGCATCACCGTGGCCCATTGGGCGGCCACCGCACCCTTGCAGACGCTGCGCCAGGTGCGCGGGGCCCTGCTGGTGGCGCCTGCCGATGTCGAGCGCCCGGCGTGCGTGCCGGCGTTGCGCAATTTCGCACCGATTCCCACGGACCTGCTGCCATTTCCCAGCCAGGTCGTCAGCTCCGACAACGACGCTGCCGTGAGTGCGCCGCGCGCGCTGGAGCTGGCGCGTAACTGGGGCGCCGAGGCAGGCATCCTGGCAGGTGCCGGACACATCAACGTGAAGTCCGGCCACCATCGTTGGGAGCAGGGGTTCGCTTACCTGTATCGCCTGCAGAACCGCATGGAACACCACGCCCTGCGTCGCGCCTGATCGTCCCTTTCAATTCAACGCCCCCGTCCGCCGGCGGTCTTGGGCGGGAGCCTGCCATGAGTTTGCATGAAACCTTCGGTCAGCCATTGCTGACCTTTCCCGACGCAGAAAAAAGTCCGTTGAGCATTCGTGCCAAGGCGCTGGTGTTCGTCGACCCACGTTCGCGCACCTTGCGCCAGGAGCTTGAGCAACTGGCACCGCGTGCGATATCGGTGTTGATTCACGGGGAAACCGGCAGTGGCAAAGAGTTGCTGGCACGCCACATTCACCGGGCCAGTGACCGCGGTGGTTTGTTCGTCTCGGTCAATTGCGGCGCCATCAGTCCGACCTATGCCGATGCCGAGTTGTTCGGTTATGCCGGTGGCAGTTTCAGTGGCTCGGCCAGCAGCCGCGCCGGCTGGTTTGGGTCGGCCAATGGCGGGACCCTGTACCTGGATGAAATCGGTGACTTGCCGTTGCCGATCCAGATCAAGTTGCTGGCGGCCCTGGAGAATCACGAAGTCACCCGGGTCGGTGCCCAGCAGCCAAGCCCGGTCGATGTGCGCCTGGTGGCTGCCACCAGCATCGACCTGGCGCAGGCGGTGGCCGCCGGCAAATTCCATGAGCGGCTCTACCACTACCTCAGCGAAGGCCAGTTGCAATTGCCGGCGCTGCGCGAGCGGGTGGGCGACATTCAATCGCTGGCCGAGTATTTCCTCGGCATCTACAGCCAGCGCCTGGGGCTGCCGGTGCCCTTTATCAGCGACGCGGCGCAGCAGGTGCTGGAGCAACACAGTTGGCCGGGCAACACCCGTGAGCTGGAGAACGTCATTCACTTTGCGTTGCTGGTCAGCAGCGGTGACGAGATTGCGCCGCAGCATTTGAACCTGCCAGCCACCGAGCCGCCGTTGCAGTTGATTGAGCGCTGGGTGGAGCAGTGGGTACACAGTGGTAACCGCGAACCGTTGGAACGATTGAAGCAATTGTTGGCGCAAGTGTGATCGAGGGGTGTCAGCCGGATGCAGGTGTTTTGCTGGCTGGCTCGCATTTGTTATTCACTTAAGGAATATGTACTTCGATAAAAAGTATTTTTACGGCATAAAAAATCCCGGTATTGTCCGCTTCACGCCAGCAATAGCGTTTTACTGGCACCTCACTTTTAAGCCGTTGTCGACAACGACAAATAAGGACACTGCATGAAAAAGGTTCTGTTGTTTACCGCACTCGCGGCTGCCCTGACGGCTGGCCTGGCCCAGGCCGGCGAGAAACTGGTGGTTGCGGCCACTCCGGTACCGCACGCTGAGATTCTCGAATTGATCAAGCCAACCCTCGCCAAAGAAGGCGTGGACCTGGAAATCAAAGTCTTCACCGATTACGTACAACCGAACGTTCAGGTCGATCAGAAGCGTCTGGACGCCAACTACTTCCAGACCCTGCCGTACCTCAACAGCTTCAACGAAGGCAAAGGCACTAACCTGGTGACCGTGATCGGCGTACACGTCGAACCTTTCGGCGGCTACTCGAAGAAAGTCAAAACCCTGGCTGAGCTCAAGGACGGCGCAACCATCGCCATCCCGAACGAAGGCAGCAACAGCGGTCGTGCGCTGATCCTGCTGCAGAAAGCCGGCCTGATCGAATTGAAAGACCCGAAAAACGCCCTGGCCACGCCAAAAGACATCGCCAAGAACCCGCACAACTTCAAGTTCAAGGAACTGGAATCGGCCATGCTCCCGCGTGTGCTGGATCAGGTCGACCTGGACATGATCAACACCAACTACGCGCTGGAAGCGGGCCTCAACCCGGCTAAAGACGCCCTGGTGATCGAAGGCGCGGATTCGCCTTACGTGAACTTCCTGGTGGCCCGTCCAGACAACAAGGACAGCGTCGCGATCCAGAAACTGGCCAAGGCCCTGACCAGCCCTGAGGTGAAGGCATTCATCGCCAAGAAGTACAGCGGCGCGGTCCTGCCGGCGTTCTGATCACGCGATAAACCCCTTCTAGGTTTGAACGCCGACGGCTTATGCAGCGTCGGCGTTTTTTTTTGCCTTTATCGCGCAAGCCGGCCAGCCGGTGCAGGACGTGTGCGGGTGTGACGGATCAGACACGAAACTATCCACACAATGTGTCAGGATATCGGCCACTTAGCGCCCAAGTGGCCTGCCCCCGACGCCATTCGATGGATTGAATCCCGCCGATTTCCAGCTGTCCATGGAAGCGACGCCATTTGATGTGTGCCGTTGGATGCGTCGTAGCCACCCTGATCTAAGCTCAGCAGTCGTTCACCGCACATTCGTCCGCAACACGCAAAGGAGCCTGCATGGCTGGTCCTGGATTGAGATTTATCGTTGGCCTGAGTGTGTTTGGGCTGCTGACCGCCTGCGGCGACAAGCCAGCGGTCGAGAAGGAGCGCCCCAGGGTGTTCGTGCAAGAGGTCAAGCTGGCAGATCACGCCCCTTCCGTGACCCTGACCGGGGACGTGCAGGCGCGGGTCCAGACCGAGCTGTCATTTCGGGTGGCGGGCAAGATCATCCAGCGCATGGTGGATGTCGGTGATCGGGTGACCGCCAAGCAGGTGCTCGCCCGGCTCGACCCCAAGGACCTGCAGACCAGCGTCGATTCGGCCCAGGCCCAGGTGGTCGCCGAGCAGGCGCGGGTCAAGCAGGCCGCTGCGGCCTTTGTGCGTCAGCAAAAACTCCTGCCCAAGGCCTACACCAGCCAAAGCGAATATGACACGGCCCAGGCCGCGCTGCGCAGCAGCCAGAGTGCATTGGCCGCGGCGCAGGCGCAGTTGGCCAACGCCCGTGAACAACTGAGCTACACCGCTCTGATTGCCGACGCACCGGGGATCATCACCGCACGCCAGGCCGAAGTTGGCCAGGTGGTGCAGGCCACGGTGCCGATTTTCAGCCTGGCCCGCGATGGCGAGCGGGATGCGGTGTTCAACATTTACGAGTCCCTGTTGAGCGAACCACCGCAGGACAGAACGGTGGAAGTCAGCCTGCTCGACAACCCGAAGATCAAGACCACCGGCACGGTGCGCGAAATCACCCCGGCGGTGTCGGCGCAAACCGGTACGGTGCAGGTCAAGGTCACCCTCAGTGAGTTGCCCGAAGGCATGCGCCTGGGCTCGGTGGTCAGTGCCACGGCCAATGTGCCAGGCAAGGCGGCGGTCGAACTGCCGTGGTCGGCATTGACCAAGAACCTCAGCGATCCGGCTGTTTGGCTGGTCGACGGCCAGGGCAAGGCCCAACTCAAGACCGTCACGGTCGGTCGCTACCTGTCCGGAAAGGTGATCATCAGCGACGGTCTGAAAGATGGCGAGAAAGTCGTCACCGCCGGCGGCCAGTTGTTGCACCCCGATGTGTTGGTGGAAATCGCTACCCCTTGCGCAAGCTCACCGCAATTGCCAGGAGCCCAGCCATGAAGCGCCTGGTGATGTTGCTGGCGGCCGGCGTGGTGCTGGCTGCCTGTTCCAAGAAAGAGCCGCCGCCGGAACCGGTGCGCCCGGTGCTGTCGATCGAAGTGCGCGCCTATGACCAGGAAAACCTCGGGCGTTTCGCCGGGAGTATCCAGGCGCGTTTTGAAAGCAATACCGGGTTCCGGGTACCAGGGCGCATCGCCAGCCGCAACGTCGATGTCGGCAGCGAAGTGGAGAAGGGCACCTTGCTCGCGACCCTCGACCCCACCGACCAACAGAACCAGTTGCGCGCCAGCCAGGGCGACCTGGCGAAGATCGAGGCGCAACTGATCAACGCCCAGGCCAATGCGCGGCGCCAGCAGGAACTGTTCAACCGTGGCGTGGGCGCGCAAGCCCAACTGGACGCGGCCCAGACCGACCTGAAAACCACCCAGGCTTCACTGGACCAGGCCCGGGCCGCCGTCAGGCAGTCCCAGGACCAATTGGCCTACACCGAGTTGCGCACCGACCATCCCGCGGTTGTCACGGCCTGGAACGCCGAGGCCGGACAAGTCGTGACCGCCGGCCAGCAGGTGGTGACACTGGCCCGGCCCGACATCAAGGAAGCGGTGATCGACTTGCCCGCGGACCTTGCCGAGCAGTTGCCGGCCGACGTGGTGTTTGTGGTCGAGGCGCAACTCGATCCGTCGACCCAAACCACGGCGATCATTCGCGAAATCGAACCCCAGGCCCAAAGCGCGACCCGCACTCGTCGCGCACGCCTGACCCTGGCCGAGACGCCAGCGGGCTTTCGCCTGGGTACGGCCATCAGTGTCACCCTCAGCTCGGCCATCAAGCCGCGCATCGAGCTGCCACTTGCCGCTGTGCAGGATGTCGACGGCAAATCGCGGATCTGGGTAATCGACCCACAGAACCAGACCGTTTCCCCACGGGATATCACCCTGCTCGGCCGTGGTGCCGACAGCGTGATCCTGGGGGGCGGGGTGAAGAATGGCGAGCGTGTGGTCAGTGCCGGTGTGAACAGCCTCAAACCGGGGCAAAAAGTCAGAATCGATGAGGACAGCCCGCGATGAAAGGGAGTTTCAACTTATCCGAATGGGCCCTCAAGCATCAGTCATTTGTCTGGTACCTGATGTTCGTCGCCTTGTTGATGGGGGTGTTTTCCTACCTCAACCTGGGCCGCGAGGAAGATCCCTCGTTCACCATCAAGACCATGGTCATCCAGACCCGCTGGCCGGGTGCGACCCAGGAGGAAACCCTCAAGCAGGTGACCGACCGCATCGAGAAAAAACTCGAAGAACTCGACTCGCTCGACTACGTGAAAAGCTACACCCGTCCGGGTGAATCCACGGTCTACGTGTACCTGCACGACACCACCAGCGCCAAGGACATCCCGGAAATCTGGTACCAGGTGCGCAAGAAGATCGGCGATATCCAAGGCAGCTTCCCGCAGGGCATCCAGGGTCCGTCGTTCAACGACGAATTCGGTGATGTGTTCGGCTCGGTGTTCGCCTTCACCGCCGATGGCCTGTCGATGCGCCAGTTGCGCGACTACGTCGAGCAGGCCCGTGCCGAGATTCGTGATGTGCCGGGGCTGGGCAAGATCGAGATGGTCGGCCAGCAGGACGAAGTCATCTACCTGAGTTTCTCCACCCGCAAACTGGCGGCGCTAGGCATCGACCAGCAGCAGGTGGTGCAGAGTCTGCAGACCCAGAACGCAGTGACCCCGGCCGGGGTGATCGAGGCAGGACCGGAGCGGATTTCGGTGCGGACCTCGGGGCAGTTTGCCTCGGAGAAAGACCTGGCGACGGTCAACCTGCGCCTCAATGATCGTTTCTACCGCCTGGCCGACATCGCGGAAATTACCCGTGGCTATGTCGACCCGGCCGCGCCGATGTTCCGTTTCAACGGCCAGCCCGCCATTGGCCTGGCCGTGGCGATGCAGAAGGGTGGCAACATCCAGGAATTCGGCAAGGCGCTGCACCAGCGCATGGAAGAACTCACCGCCGACCTGCCGGTGGGCATCGGCGTGCACAAGGTCTCCGATCAGGCCGAAGTGGTGGAGGAGGCCGTTGGCGGCTTTACCAGTGCGCTGTTCGAGGCCGTGATCATTGTCCTGGTGGTCAGCTTCATCAGCCTGGGGCTGCGTGCGGGGCTGGTGGTGGCCTGCTCGATTCCGCTGGTGCTGGCGATGGTCTTTGTGTTCATGGAGTACAGCGGCATCACCATGCAACGGATTTCCCTGGGCGCGCTGATCATCGCCCTGGGCCTGCTGGTGGATGACGCGATGATCACGGTGGAGATGATGGTCACGCGCCTGGAAATGGGCGAGACCAAGGAGCAGGCGGCCACATTCGCCTACACCTCGACCGCGTTCCCGATGCTCACCGGGACCCTGGTGACTGTCGCCGGTTTTGTGCCGATCGGCCTGAACGGCAGCTCGGCGGGGGAATACACCTTCACCCTGTTCGCGGTGATCGCCGTGGCAATGCTGGTCTCGTGGGTGGTCGCGGTGCTGTTTGCCCCGGTGATTGGCGTGCATATCCTCAGCAGCAAGGTGAAGCCGCATTCCGCGGAGCCCGGGCGCGTTGGCCGGGCCTTCAACGGTGGCCTGCTGTGGTGCATGCGCAATCGTTGGTGGGCCATCGGCATCACGGTGTTGTGCTTCGTGCTGGCGGTGTTCTCCATGCGGTTTGTGCAGAACCAGTTCTTCCCGTCATCGGATCGCCCGGAGATCCTGGTCGACCTCAACCTGCCACAGAACGCCTCGCTGGATGAAACCCGCAAGGTGGTCGACCGTCTCGAAGCCACCCTCAAGGGCGACCCGGACATCGTGCGCTGGAGCACCTATATCGGCCAGGGCGCGATTCGTTTCTACCTGCCCCTGGACCAGCAACTGCAGAACCCGTACTACGCCCAGTTGGTGATCGTCAGCAAGGACTTCGAAACGCGCACGGCCCTCAGCCAGCGCCTGCGTGAACGTCTGCGCCAGGACTTCGTGGGCGTCGGCAGCTATGTGCAGGCGCTGGAGATGGGCCCGCCCGTGGGCAGGCCGATCCAGTACCGGGTCAGCGGCAAGGACATCGATCAGGTGCGCAAACACGCGATCGACCTGGCCAGCGAGTTGGACAAGAACCCGCATATCGGCGAGATCATTTTCGACTGGAACGAGCCGGGCAAGGTCCTGCGCATCGACATTGCCCAGGACAAGGCGCGTCAACTCGGGCTGTCGTCCGCCGACGTGGCGAAGCTGATGAACAGCATTGTCAGTGGTTCGACGGTGACCCAGGTCGACGATGACATCTACCTGATCAACGTTGTCGGTCGCGCCGTGGATGCCGAGCGGGGCTCGCCGAACACCCTGCAGAACCTGCAGATCGTCACCCCGAGCGGGACCTCGATCCCGCTGCTGGCCTTTGCCACCGTGCGCTACGAACTCGAGCAACCCTTGGTGTGGCGTCGCGATCGCAAGCCGACCATCACCATCAAGGCGGCGGTGCGCGACGAGATCCAGCCCACGGACCTGGTCAAGCTGCTGAAGCCGGACATCGAGAAATTCGCCGCGACGTTGCCGGTGGGCTACAAGGTTGCCACGGGCGGTACGGTGGAGGAGAGCAGCAAGGCCCAGGGGCCGATTGCCAAGGTCGTGCCACTGATGCTGTTCCTGATGGCGACGTTCCTGATGATCCAGTTGCACAGTGTGCAGAAGCTGTTCCTGGTGGCCAGCGTCGCGCCGCTGGGCCTGATTGGCGTGGTGCTGGCGCTGATCCCGACGGGCACGCCCATGGGCTTCGTGGCGATCCTGGGGATCCTGGCGCTGATCGGGATCATCATTCGCAACTCGGTGATCCTGGTGACCCAGATCGAGTCCTTCGAGCGCGACGGCTACTCCCCCTGGGATGCCGTGGTGCAAGCCACCGAGCACCGCCGTCGACCGATCCTGCTGACGGCGGCCGCCGCGAGCCTGGGCATGATCCCGATTGCCCGGGAAGTGTTCTGGGGACCGATGGCCTACGCCATGATCGGCGGGATCATCGTTGCCACCTTGCTCACGCTGCTGTTCCTGCCAGCGCTGTACGTGGCCTGGTACAAGATCCAGGAGCCGGCTAAAGAGGCGGCATGATCGGCGGACCGCACAATCCGTGTGGGAGCGGGCTTGCCCGCGATGGCGTTCTAACGGTTTACACCGATTTACGCCAGACACTCGCCAACCAAGGCTGCTGCTCGCGCGGCAGCCCGGCGGGTCGGTAGTAGTGCTCCAGCTCGACAAAGCCCGCCTCGGTGAGCAATTGTTGCCACGCTTGAAGGTCGTGATACGCCCCGTATCGCGGGCCATTCCAGCCCTCTTGGTTGTCGCCACGGGGATTGGAACTGAACAGCACACCCCCCGGTTTCAAGGTCCCGTGCAGTTGTTGCAGCACCCGCGGCAGTTCCTGGCGCGGCACATGAAACAGCACGGCATTGGCGAAAATTCCATCAAACCGTTCGGCCGGTAGATCGAGCTTGAGGAAGTCCTGCTGCCAGACCTCACAGCCGCTGTCCTCGCGGGCCATCCGGGCAAACTGCTCAGAGCCGTCGAGGCCGACCGCGGTGTGTCCCAGGCGGGTGAACGTCTGCAAATCCCGTCCCGGGCCGCAGCCGAAGTCGAGAATCTGCAGCGGCGCCTCCCCCTGGATGTGCCGCAGCAAGGCCGCGATGTTCTGGCTGACATCGTGATCGCGGGTGCCTTCGCGAAAGCCTTCGGCCACCGAGTTGTAGTGATCCAGGGTGGTCGAGGTGATCTGTTGGAGGTCGTCGGGGGTGTGTTTCATGATCGGCTGCGCAGGCAAGGGGAGTGAGCCGAATATACCCTTTGCGGCCGAGGGTTCAACGCTTGTTCAAGCCTCGCGCCAACCGATCCCCGCCCAACTGAATCGCCGCCACCAGAATCACCAGCAGCACGATCACCGTGAGCATGATCTGGCTGTCAAAGCGCTGGTAGCCGTAACGGTAGGCGATATCCCCAAGGCCACCGGCACCAATGGCCCCGGCCATGGCCGAGGAATTGATCATGGTCACCAGGGTGATGGTGAACCCGCCGACAATCCCCGGTAGCGCTTCAGGCAGCAACACGTGCCAGATGATGTGCCAGCGGCGGCAGCCCATGGCCTGGGCCGCTTCGATCAGGCCGTGATCGACCTCGCGCAGGCTGACCTCGGCAATCCGCGCGAAAAACGGTGTGGCGGCAATGGTCAGCGGTACGACGGCGGCCCACACGCCGTAGGTGGTGCCGACGATCAGCCGGGTAAAGGGAATCAGCGCAACCATCAGGATCAGGAACGGGATCGACCTGAACAGGTTCACAAAGGCCCCCAGCGCGCGGTTCAGCGCCGGGGCTTCGAAGATCCCGCCCTTGGCGCTGGTGACCAGGATCACCGCCAACGGAATACCTGCCAGCAAGGCGATCAGCGACGACACGCCGACCATCAGGAAGGTATCGATAAAACCTTGCAGCAAACGTTCAAACCACATAACCCAGCACCTCGACCTGTTGCGCCCATGCCGCGGCGCGTTGTTGCAATTGTTCGGTACCCAGAGGCGAGCCCGACACGGCCAGCAGTAATTGCCCCAAGGCATGCCCCTGGATTCGCTCGACGCCGCCTTGCAGCAAACGCACCCGGCCACCCAGGGCGCTGAACAGTGCGGCCAGGTCCGGTTCGTCCTGGCGGCTGCCGGTGAACTGCAAGCGCAATACCACGGCGTCCTGCGCTGAGGCGGGTTGGGGTTGCAGGCGGCCTTGCAGGTCCTCCGGCAGGCTGTGTTGCAGCGGCGCCAGCAGGGTTTTGCTGACCTCGTGCTGCGGGTTGCCGAATACTTGCCAGACCGGGCCCTGCTCGACGATCTTGCCGTGTTCGAGGACCACCACCCGGTCACAGATATCGCGGATCACCGCCATCTCGTGGGTGATCAGAATGATGGTCAGGCCCAGGCGCCGGTTGATCTCGCGCAGCAGGCCGAGGATCGATTGGGTGGTTTCCGGGTCCAGCGCCGAAGTGGCTTCGTCGCACAGCAGGATCGCCGGGTCGTGCACCAGGGCGCGGGCAATGCCGACGCGCTGTTTTTGCCCGCCCGAGAGCTGTGCCGGGTAGGCCTTGTGCTTATCCTGCAGGCCCACCAGTTCGAGCAGTTCGCGGACCTTTTGCTCGCGCGCCGGTTTCGCCACGCCGGCGACCTTGAGTGGCAACTCGACGTTTTGCCACACGGTCTTGGCCGACATCAGGTTGAAGTGCTGGAAGATCATGCCGATGCGCCGGCGCAGGTGTACCAGGCGTTCTTCGTCGAACTCGCCGATGTCCACCTGATCGATCAGCACCCGGCCCGAGGTCGGTTGTTCGAGGCGATTGATGGTGCGGATCAGCGACGACTTGCCGGCGCCGCTACGGCCGATGATGCCGAACACCTCACCGCGCTGGATCGCCAGGTCGATGCCGTGCAGCGCGGCGACCGGACCTTGCTGGCCGTTGTAGGTCTTGCCCAGGCCAATGAAGCGGACGTGGGCGTGATTGAGGTCGGGGTGCAGTTCAGTCCGGACCGCGTTGTGGGGCTCTGGAATTTCCAGTCGCAGTGGGCTCGCGGCGCTCATGCTCAGCTTTCCCAACCGGCTTGGTAGAGCTTGCCGTGGGCTTTATCCAGGGCGGCGCGAACGGCAGGCGAATGCTGGTAGATGTCGACGAACTTGATCAAGCGCGGGTCGGTCTTGCTGGTGGGCTGGATGACGAACTGGATCACGTATTCCTTGTGGTCGAGACCGTCGAACAGCAGCGCGGAACCGGCGTCGAAGGTCTTGGCCAGGCGAATGTAGGCCGGGTAGCCCTGCACCAGGTCGGCGTCGTCATAGGCGCGCACCAGTTGCACGGCCTCGACCTGAAGGATTTTGATCTTCTTCGGGTTGGCGACGATGTCGTCTTCGGTGGCCTTGTAGCCGACCCCTTCCTTGAGGGTGATCAAGCCGGCCTTGGCCAGCAGTTGCAGGCCGCGACCGCTGTTGATCGGGTCGTTGGCGATGGCCACGCTGGCGCCTTCGGGCAGCTCGGCGAAACTTTTGTATTTTTTCGAATACAGGCCGACGTTGTTGATGATCCCCGGGGCGAACGGCACCAGGTCGAAGCCGGCGGCGGCCTTGGCGTTTTCCAGGAAGGGGATGTGCTGGAAGTAGTTCACGTCGATGTCGCCCGAGGCCAGGCTGACGTTGGGTGCGATCCAGTCGCTGAACTCCACCAGCTCGACTTTCAGGCCTTGCTTGCCGGCCTCCTCGACCGCGGCTTCCAGGGGAATGGCGAAGGCGGCGGTGGTGCCGACCTTCAGCGGCGCGTCAGCGGCGAAGGTCACGGAGCTGAAGAGGCCGAGGGCCAGGGCCAGTACTTTGACTGGGTGGGTGAACAAGGTGTTTTTCATGATGGGTTTCCAGTCATAGAGGTGGGGTGTTTGGGTGTGCCTGCTCGCGAAGCGGTCAGCGGCGAAACGTCGAGCCGGTGTGCTGTTCGGGCAATTGCGCGGCGCCCTGGAACAGCTTTTCGCGCAAGGTGCCGTGGTCATAGGCAGTCTTGTACGAGCCGCGGCGCTGCAACTCGGGAATCACCAACTCGATGAAATCCACATAGCTTTCCGGGGTGACAATGCGGGTCAGGTTGAAGCCGTCCAGGCCGGTTTCGGCGATCCAGGATTCCAGCTCGTCCGCCACCTGTTCGGGCGAGCCGACCAAGGTGATGTAGCGCCCGCCCAACGCGTGCTGATCGAGCAGTTTGCGCCGGGTCCAGTCATTGTTTTTCAGGTGCTGGGTGGCGGACTGGATGGCGTTGCTTTTCACGTACTGGATAGGTTCGTCCAGTGCGTACTCGGAAAAATCGATACCGGTGGAGGCGGAAAAATGCGCCACGCCGGCTTCAGCGCTGGCGTAGCTCAGGTACTCGGCGTGCTTGGCCCAGGCAGCCTCCTCGCTGGCCCCGACAATCACGTTCAAGCCCATGAACACTTTGATGTCGTCCGGGTTGCGCCCGGCGCTGACGGCGCTGGCGCGCACCTTGTCGACCTGGGCCTTGGTCGAGGTTTTGTTCTGGCCACTGATGAACACGCACTCGGCGTGTTGCCCCGCGAATTGCAGGCCACGGCTCGAACTGCCGGCCTGGAACAGCACCGGGGTGCGTTGCGGCGAGGGTTCGCACAGGTGATAACCCTCGACCTGATAGAACTCGCCGTGGTGCTCGACCTTGTGCACCTTGCCCGGCTGCGCGTAGATGCGCTGCTTGGGGTCGTTGAGCACCGCGTCCGCCTCCCAACTGCCCTCCCAGAGTTTGTACAGCACCTGCAGGTACTCGTCGGCCTGGTCGTAGCGTCGGTCATGTTCGACCTGCTCGCTCAGGCCCATGGCCTTGGCGGCGCTGTCGAGGTAGCCGGTGACGATGTTCCAGCCCACCCGACCACGGCTCAGGTGGTCGAGGGTCGACATGCGCCGGGCGAACAGGTACGGCGGTTCATAGGTGAGGTTGGCGGTGAGACCGAAGCCCAGGTGGCGGGTCACCGCGGCCATGGCCGAAACCAGCAGCAGTGGGTCGTTGACCGGCAGCTGGATTGACTCCTTGAGCGGTACGTCCACCGAGCCCTGGTACACGTCATAGACGCCGACGATGTCGGCGATGAACAGCCCGTCGAACAGCCCGCGTTCCAGTAACTGCGCCAGCTCAGTCCAGTACTCGACGCTCTTGTACTGGGTCGAGTTGTCCCGTGGGTGGGTCCACAGGCCGTGATTGATGTGCCCGATGCAGTTCATGTTGAAGGCATTGAGGAGGATTTTTTTCTTCGCGTGCACGGGGCTGCTCATCAGATGGTCCCTCGCAGTGGCGGGTTTTCATCGTTGAGGTAGTAGTTGCCCACGGCGTGGTATTTCCAGCGCACCGGGTCATGCAAGGTATGCACGCGGGCGTTGCGCCAGTGTCGGTCCAGGCCATGCTCGGCCAGCGTCGCCTGGCTGCCGGCCAGTTCAAACAGAGTGCTGCCGGCCGCCAGGGAGATTTCGGTGCTGATGGCGCGGGCCTCGGCCACGGCAATCGAGGCGGCTGCCACGGTGTCTGCGTTGGTGGTGTGCTGAGCCTGGTCAAGGAGTTCCCCGGCACGCTCCAGCAGGGCTTCGGTGGCGTGCAGGCGGATGCTCAGGTGGCCGAAGCTTTTGAGCGTCAGCGGGTCCTGGGTGGCCTTGTCGTTGCCGGAGTCGATCCACGGGCGGGTCTTGGTCCGCACGAAGTGCAGCGCATCCTCGTAGGCAGCGCGGGCGATGCCGGTGTCGATGGCGGCGTGGAGAATCTGCGCCAGCGGGCCGACTGGGGTCGGCCGCTCGAAGGCACTTTGAAACGGCACCAGGTCGTCGGCGGATACATAGACGTCCTCGAACACCACCGAGCCGCTGCCCGTGGTGCGCTGGCCGAAGCCGCTCCAGTCGTCGATCACCGTCAGGCCCTGGCTGTCCCGGGGCACGAAGACCAGTTGCTGGACGCCGTTGTCATCGACCACCGAGGTGGGAATCCGCTGGGCGTAGAGGGCGCCGGTGGCGTAGAACTTGCGGCCATTGATGCGGTAGCCCTGGCCCTCCGGGGTCAGGCGCGTGAGCCGGTCGTGGGCGGTCTTGGTCCCCAGCTCCGCCAGGGCGTTGCCAAATCGCTGGCCGGCGAGCACTTCGGCGTACAGGCGTTTTTTCTGCGCCTGGCTGCCGTTTACCCGCAGGACTTCAAGGGCATAAAAATGGTTCTGCGGGATCTGCCCCAGGGAGCCGTCAGCCTGGGCGATCAGGGCGATGACCTTGGCCAGGGTGACGTTGGACACCCCGGCGCCGCCATATTCGCGGGGGACGCTGATGCCCCACAGGCCCGAGCGCGAAAACACTTCCAGTTCCGGATAAGGCAGGCGGCGCTCGCGGTCGCGCAGGGCGCTGTCGCGGCGTAAGTCTTCGGCCAGGTCGCTGGCGACAATAAGGGCTTGTTCATCGCTGGTAATGACCGCGACGGAATGAGAAATCGTCATGTAAATCTCCAGAGGTCTGGTCGGTCAGATCCAGGAATGCCGGTTCGGCAGGGTGCCGTTGAGGCGGTAGTCGCCCACGGCGTGGTACTTCCAGCGCACCGGGTCGTGCAGGGTGTGCACGCGCGCGTTGCGCCAGTGACGATCGAGGTTGAATTCAGCGAGGGTGGCGCGGCTGCCGGCCAGCTCGAAGAGTTTTTCGCTGGCGAGCAGCGAGATCTCGGTGGTCAGCACCTTGGCCTCGGCGACGGCAATCGAGGCGCGGGCGGCGGAGGCGGCGGTGACGGGGGCCGCGCTGACCTGATCCAGCACTTTGCCGGCCTTGCGCAGCAGTGCTTCGGCGGCGTGCAGTTCGATCTTCAATTTGCCGATGTCGGCAATCACGTACAGATCATCACTGGCGCGGTCGACCTTGGCATCGATCCACGGCCGGGCGCGGGTGCGTACGAATTCAATGGCGTCGTCGAGGGCGCCGCGGGCGATGCCGGCGTCGATGGCGGCCTGGATCAGTTGGGACACGGCACCCTGGATATTCGGGTGTTCGTTGAGCCGCCAGTTTTCCACCACCAGGTCGGCGTCGACCTGCACGTTGTTCAGCAAGACGGTGCCGCTGGCGGTGGTGCGCTGGCCAAACCCCGACCAGTCGTCCACGACCCGCAGTCCCGGCGTACCGCGACGAACAAACGCCATCACCTGCTTGCCGTCGTCGTTCAGGGCCTTGACCGCGATCCAGTGTGCGAAGAGGGCGCCGGTGGAGTAGAACTTCTGACCATTGAGCACCCAGCCATCGCCCTGGGCGGTGATGCGGGCCTTGAGTTCCAGGGTGTTCTTGCTGCCCCGTTCCGGGCCGGCATTGCCGATGCGCGAGCCGTTGAGCACGCTCTGGAACAGCTGCTGTTTCTGTGACTCGCTGGCCACGTGTTGCAGCAGGTTGAGGATGCCGAACTGGTTCTGCGGGATCTGCCCCAGGGCCGGGTCTGCCGCGGAAATGATCGCGAAGACTTCAGCCAGGGTGACGTGGGAAATCTGAGGGCCACCAAAGGCCTTGCCCAGGGTGATGCTGCCCAGACCGCTGCGGGTGAACTGCTCGATTTCCGTCCAGGGCAATTTGCGTTGCTGATCGCGGCGCGCGGCCTGCTGGCGGGCGACAGCCGCGAGTTCGCGGGCGGCGTCAAGGGCTTGTGCGTCAGTGCCCAGGACCTGTGCGGGCAGCAGCGGCGGGGCGATGTCCAGATCGCTCTGGATGTTTGCTTCGGCCAGATTGGACATCACTGCCACTCCTTGGCTGCACGCAATGCCCTGGCGATCTGCACTGGGGTGATTGTGTTCCGGACCATACCTACCTCACATCTCATGGATAAGCCGCGTTGTGCGGCGAAATCAGAATCAAGAATGTCCGGTGGTCCGGTGCATATACCCTAATCGCGTATAAAAAATTAATAAACTAACTTTTAGGAATATACATAGAAGGTCTGTGGCCTGTTGCCTCGTGGCCGGCGGGCAGCTTGGCGCCGGAGGGGCAGCAGCCGATTCGCAGCAGGCGCACGGGCGCCCAGCGTGAGTTGTTGCCCACCCGATCGAGGATGCAGTAGGTCACCTCCAGGCGACTGTCCTCGCCGGCCTCGAGAATCACGGCCGGCGGCACCCACAGGTTGATCGGTTTACCGACCTCGCCCGGCTTGATCTTGGGCAGGTCCAGGCGCACATCGCCCCAGCGCAGGGTAATTGCATCGGCAGTGGCCATGTTCAGGTAAGGCTCGATGGTCAACGGCACGCCGCGTTTCATCTGGTTCGGGTTGACCCCATGCTTGCGGATCATCTCTGGAATGCCCAAGGGCGCTAGCCCCTGGTTTTCATCGGCGCACTGGCTGTGGGGTTGCCCACCGGGGTAGTCGAGCTTGACCTGGACTCGCTTGGTCGCTGAGCGCGCCGGGTCCTGTCCGATTTGCATGACCCGATAGTGGATACCGGACCTGCCGTTGCAGATGAAACTCTCGGGCACCCGCAGGTGGATAGGGGCGCCGATGTCATCGGCCCCCAGCACCTTGGAGGCGACGTAGCAGTTGTCCCAGAACAGCTCGATCAGGTCGCCTTCGTCCATGCTGGCGTAGGGGTCAATCTCGATCAGCAGATGAGCCGCCGAGACGCCGTTGATGGCGGATCCCGACGATCGCGCCAGGTGCGGTGCTGTCAGTTCTACTTTGTTCGACAGGCAGGTCATGAGTGTTCTCCTTGAAATACCGCAGCGAAGTCCGTTTCGAAGTTGCGTTAGTTCACATTGATTCAGGGTGTCGAGTTCAAGTGATAGCCGATTGGTTAATACCGGTGTGCAGTTAATTGGCGTCTAGATAAGAGCGCGCCTGATGGGGTGTCAATAGATGAAAGTTGGGAAGGTGGTGATCCTTGGTCAATCAGAAATGTCCTACCTTAGAGGCGTTTCCAGCGCACAGGTGATTGGGGTTTTTCTCGGCTGATCAACGCTCGCGAGCTATAAAACAGGCTGTTTTCCGGGCAGCGAGACGCAGAGCCTGGGCCAAGGTACGCCACAGGAGGACAGGGGAGGAGGTATCTATTTATTCCGTGTGCGCGTAGGGGTAAATACCAGCGGGGAGGGCGATTGTTATTTGGATAAGTGTCACTTCCTTCCGTGGAAAGTGACTGTTAAAAAAGAGAAGTTGCGTGTTGCGCGCAACTTCAGGCGTTAAGGAACTTGCTGAGAAACTGCCGTGTGCGCTCTTCCTTGGGGTTGGCAAACAAGGCCTTGGCTTCGCCTTGTTCGACGATCACGCCCTTGTCAAAAAACACCACGCGGTTGGCCACATCGCGAGCAAAGCCCATTTCGTGGGTGACGATGACCATGGTGCGTTTTTCTTCCGCCAAACCACGAATGGTCGCCAGCACTTCGCCCACCAGTTCCGGGTCCAGCGCTGAGGTGGGTTCGTCGAAGAGGATGACTTCCGGCTCCATGGCCAGCGCCCTGGCGATCGCCACGCGCTGTTGCTGGCCGCCTGAGAGACGCCGCGGGTAGGCATCTTCCTTGCCGGCCAGGCCGACCTTGGCCAAGAGTTTGCGGCCCAGCGCCAGGGCCTCCTCCCTGGGAATCTTCTTGACCACCAGCGGCCCTTCGGTGACGTTTTCCAGCGCCGTGCGGTGAGGGAACAGGTTGAAGTTCTGGAACACGAAGCCCACGTGCTGGCGCAACTGGCGCACCAGGCCCTGCTGCTGGCTCAACGGGCGGCTGCCATCGATCTCGATGTCGCCGACCTTGATCCGGCCGCTGCTCGGCTCTTCGAGAAAGTTCAGGCAGCGCAGGAAGGTGGTCTTGCCTGAGCCGCTGGGGCCGATGATGGCGACCACCTCGCCTTCCTTGACCTCCAGGTCGATGCCATTGAGCACCACTTGACCCTTGAACTGCTTTGTCAGTTTTTCCACGACAATCATGGGGTCAGGACTCCTGGTCGTGCCGATTGACCCGCTCTTCCAACTTGTTCTGCAAGTGCGACAGCACCGTGGCCAGAACCCAGTAGATCAGCGCGGCGGCAAGATACATGGTGAAAATTTCGAAGGTGCGGGCGGTAATCAACTGCGCCTGGCGGAACAGCTCTGGCACCTGGATGGTCGCAGCCAGCGCGGTGTCCTTGACCAGCGAGATGAAGCTGTTGCCCAGGGGCGGCAGCGCGGTGCGCGCAGCTTGCGGCAGGATGGCTCGGCGCAGGGTCTGCGCGCGGGTCATGCCGATACTGGCCGCGGCTTCCCATTGGCCCCGTTCGATCGAGCTGATGGCGGCACGCAGGATTTCGCAGGCATAGGCGGCCATGTTCAGCGAGAAGCCGATCAAGGCCGCTGGCAGCGGATCAAGTTCGACGCCCAATTGCGGCAAGCCGTAATAGATCACGAACAGTTGCACCAGCAACGGCGTGCCGCGAAAGAACGACACGTAGATGCGGGCGATCCAGCTCACCAGCGTGAAGCGCGACAGGCGCATCAAGGCCAGGCCGAAGCCCAGCAGCAGGCCAAAGAACATCCCGCCCAGGCTGAGGATGACCGTGTAATACGCGCCCTTGAGCAGAAAGGGCGCGGAGTCCAGCGCGAGTTGGAAAGCCTCTCCCATTACTGAGTGACGTCAGCGTTGAAGTATTTTTCCGAAAGCTTCTTCAGCGTACCGTCGGCACGCAGCTTGTCGATCGCCTTGTTCACTGCGGCCAGCAGCTCAGGCTCGCCTTTGCGCAGAGCGATGCCGGCTTCCTGGCGAGAGAACGCTTCACCGGCAGCGGTGGTGTCCTTGGCTTTCTTGGCGTATTCCAGCGCGGCAAGGCGGTCGATCAGGATGGCGTCGATGCGGCCGACACGCAGATCCTGGAACTTGGTCGGATCGTCTTCGTAGGTGCGCACGTCAGCGGTCGGCACGTTGGCTCTAACCCACTGTTCGTAGTTGGTGCCCAGGCCCACGCCGACTTTCTTGCCGCCCAGATCGGCAGCGGAGTTGATGTTCAGTTCCGCAGCTTTCTTGGTCAGTACCAGGGCCTGAATCCCGGAAACGGTGTAGGGCTCGGAGAAGTCGTACTTCTTCTTGCGCTCTTCAGAGATGGTCACCTGGTTGATCACCGCATCCAGGCGCTTGGACTCCAGGGCGGCGAGGATGCCGTCCCACTTGGTCGGTTGCAGTTTGACCTTGACCCCCAGCTCCTTGGCCAGGGCTTCGGAAAATTCGACTTCAAAGCCGGCCAGCTTGCCGTCGGCATCGACAAAACTGAACGGTGGGTAGGTGCCTTCCAGGCCGACGTTGATCACGCCCGCGTCCTTGATCTTTTGCAGTTGCTCACCGGCCACCGCTTGCCCCAGCAGACCGGCACCGAGTACCAGGCCCAGCGAGCCCACCAGCAGATTTCGACGAAATGCGGAAAAATTCATGACAAGCCCCTGTGTTTTTTATGAAGACGTTTTTTATGAAGCAGGCAAAATCGGGAATTCCACATCCTGCCCTATAAGCAGCGTATGCGTCTCGCGCCAATTGCGCCTGCGGCGAGACTATAGGGCGGGATTTTTAGACTTGAAAATAATATAAAGTAACTTTGTTATTCCTTTTAAAGCTATGTGATTGGCTCGCGCAGGGCTGTCGGGCACGATCGCGAGCAAGCTCGCTCCTACATGATGGGGGGCTGGTTTCAGGCGAACGATGCGGTGTAGGCAAACAATGCCGGAGCGCCGCCGGTGTGCAGGAACAGGATAGGACCCTCATCGAAACGCTGGCGGCCGATTCCGTCGAGCAGACCGGCCATGGCCTTGCCGGTGTAGACCGGGTCGAGCAACAGGCCTTCCTGGCTGGCCAGCAGCTTGACCGCAGCCAGGGTGCCGGCACTCGGCTCTCCATAACGGGGGGCGAAGTACTCGTCCCACAGGTGCACCTTGAAACTCGCCGGCAACTGGATCCCCAGCAGTTCGGCGGTGCGTTCGGTCAAGCCCTGGACCTTGGGGCGCTGGTCTTCATCGGTGCGCGAGACGGTGACCCCGATCACCGGCAGCTCCGGCAGCACTTCACTCAAGGCCAATGCCAGGCCGCTGTGGGTGCCGGCACTGCCGGAGGCCAGGACCACGGCCGCAAAGTGCAGGCCGGTGTCCTTGATCTGTTCAGCCAGCTCCAGCCCCGCCCGCACATACCCCAGCGCACCCAAGGCATTGGAGCCGCCAATCGGCACCAGGTACGGCTGCTTGCCGTTGCTGCGCAGGCGCTCGGCCAAGGCTTGCAACTGTTGGTCGGCGTTGTCGAGGTTGTCCACCAACTCGACCTTGGCATCGAACAGGTCCAGCAGCAGGCGGTTGCCGTTGCCCAGGTAGTTGCTGTCATCCGTGCCGATCGGGTTTTCCAGCAGGGCGACGCAGCCCAGGCCGAGCTTTGCAGCAATCGCCGCCGTCTGGCGCACATGGTTGGACTGGATGGCCCCGGCGGTGATCAGGGTGTCGGCGCCTTGGGCCAGTGCGTCGGCGGCCAGGTATTCGAGTTTGCGCAGCTTGTTGCCACCCATGGCCAGCGGCGTCAGGTCGTCACGCTTGACGTAGACCTCGCGCCCCAGCCAGGTCGACAGCCGCTCGAGCTTTTCCAGGGGGGTGGCGTTGACGAGAAGATCCAGTCGGTGAAAGCGAGCGAGCTGTTGTTTGATCATGGGGCCGCACGGGTAGTAAGAGGTGTCTGGACTATAGGCAGGCCGTTTTACCCGGGCAACCGCCAATCGCTTATTCCTAAAAGTGCTGAGGCCCGCACAATTCGTTCTTAATTACCGTTTGTGACCATACCGTAAAGTGACTGCCATTCAGGCGGCCTGGCATGGGGCCGCTGCGTGCGAGGAGTTTTGACCGTGAGTGAGCGTTCCAGCCATTGGCAATTACAGACCATCGTCAGCCAACTGCGCGTAGCCCGCGACCAGTGGCGTGCGCAAAATGGTCGCAGCAGCGGTGAGCAGGGTGGTCGTGAGCTGCCATCGCGCGCCGCGATGGCGGAGATCCTCGAAGCCCTCTGTGGCGCCTTGTTCCCGATGCGCCTGGGGCCGGTGGACTTGCGCGAGGAGAGCGAGGACTTCTACGTCGGACACACCCTGGATGTGGCCTTGAATGCCCTGCTGGGCCAGGCGCGGCTGGAGTTGCGTTATGTCGCCAGGCAAACCGCCCAGGTCGATACCGAGGTCGAGGCGCGGGCCATCAATCTGATCCAGGATTTCGCCCTGGCCTTGCCCGAGCTGCGCAGCCTGCTGGACTCCGACGTGCTCGCCGCCTATCACGGCGACCCGGCAGCCCGCAGCGTCGATGAGGTATTGCTCTGCTACCCGGGGATCCTGGCGGTGATTCATCATCGCCTGGCGCATCACCTGTACCGGGCCGGCCTGCCATTGCTGGCGCGGATCAGCTCGGAAATTGCTCACTCGGCCACCGGCATCGACATCCACCCCGGCGCGCAGATCGGCCGCAGCTTCTTCATCGACCACGGCACGGGCGTGGTGATCGGCGAGACCGCGATCATCGGCGAGCGCGTGCGCATCTATCAGGCCGTGACCCTGGGCGCCAAGCGCTTTCCGGCGGACGAGGACGGCCAGTTGCAGAAGGGGCATGCGCGTCACCCGATCGTCGAGGACGATGTGGTGATCTACGCCGGTGCGACCATCCTTGGACGAATCACCATCGGCAAGGGCTCGAGCATCGGCGGCAACGTCTGGCTGACCCGCAGTGTGCCGCCTGGGAGCAACCTGACCCAGGCCAATCTGCAGCATGATGATGGGACGCAGAAGTAAGCCTGCGGAGTCTTTTGATCCTGGGTTTGGGGGGATCCGCTGCTGCGGTGATGGCGGCTTAGGGTTCCGCCCTTACCCCTGACCCACCGCCATCCCGGGCAAGCCCGCTTTCACAGGGGGGGTGATCCCCGTTAAATCGTGGATGGCCATTTGCTCAATATCCGTTGAACGATTCCGCTCAACCTCACGTCATACCCTTCCTTGAGCTAGCGTACGACAGTACCGCCGAGCCTTGGAATTAGTCCTTAGTGCCCTATCCATGTTTAACTTGAACGTTCATTCAAGTTAAACCGGTGGTTCGCTGCCCGCTCACAACAGGAGGCTTGCCTTTGCTGAGTCCGAAATTTACAGCCATGTTTTACCCACAGAAGGTGCACCGTCCATGAGTGCATCCGCTACCCCTCCCAGCGGTCAAATCCGCATGAATCCGCCGGTGTTTTATTTCGCGGCGAGTTTCATCCTGCTGTTCGGCCTGGTGGTGATCGCCTTCCCGCAGCAGTCCGGTGCCTGGCTCCTGGCGGCACAAAACTGGGCGGCCAACACGGTCGGCTGGTACTACATGCTGGCAATGACCCTGTATCTGGTCTTCGTGGTGGTCACCGCCTTGTCTGGCTACGGCAAGATCAAGCTCGGTGCCGACCACGACGAGCCCGAATTCAGTTACCTGTCCTGGGCCGGCATGTTGTTCGCCGCCGGGATCAGTATCACGCTGTTTTTCTTCTGCGTTTCCGAACCCCTGACGCATCTGTCGCTACCGCCCCAGGGCGAAGCCGGCACGGCCGATGCGGCGCGCCAGGCGATGCAGATTCTGTTCCTGCACTGGGGCCTGCACGGCTGGGGGGTGTTCGCCTTTGTCGGCATGGCCCTGGCGTACTTCGCCTACCGGCACAACCTGCCGCTGGCCCTGCGTTCGGCGCTGTACCCGCTGATCGGCAAGCGCATCAACGGCCCGATCGGCTACGCGGTGGATGGCTTTGGCATTATCGCCACGGTGTTCGGCCTGGGCGCGGACATGGGCTTTGGGGTGCTGCACCTCAACTCCGGCCTCGATTACCTGTTTGGCGTCGCGCACACCCAGTGGGTCCAGGTCGGGCTGATCACCTTGATGATGGGCGCGGCGATTATCGTTGCCGTCGCGGGTGTGGATAAGGGCGTGCGGGTGATGTCCGACATCAACATGCTGCTGGCCTGCGCGCTGTTGCTGTTCGTGTTGTTCGCCGGCCCCACCCAGCACCTGCTCAATACCTTGATCCAGAACCTTGGCGACTACCTCGGCGCCTTGCCGATGAAGAGCTTCGACCTCTACGCCTACGACAAACCCAGCGACTGGCTGGGCGGCTGGACGGTGTTCTATTGGGCCTGGTGGATTGCATGGTCGCCCTTTGTCGGGCTGTTCATTGCGCGGATCTCCCGTGGCCGGACCATCCGTGAATTTGTCTTCGGTGTGTTGCTGATTCCACTTGGCTTCACCCTGGCGTGGATGTCGATCTTCGGCAACAGCGCCATCGACCAGGTGCTCAACCACGGCATGAGCGAGCTCGGCATGTCGGCCATCGAAAACCCGTCGATGACCCTGTACCTGCTGCTGGAAACCTACCCGTGGAGCAAGACGGTGATCGCCGTGACGGTGTTCATCAGCTTCGTGTTTTTTGTGACCTCCGCCGACTCCGGCACCGTGGTGCTCTCGACGCTGTCGGCCAAGGGCGGCAATGCCGATGAAGACGGGCCGAAATGGCTGCGGGTGTTCTGGGGGGCGATGACCGCGCTGGTGACCAGTGCGCTGTTGTTCGCCGGCAGCATCGACTCGTTGAAATCGGCGGTGGTCCTGACCTCGCTGCCGTTCTCGATGATTCTGCTGTTGATGATGTGGGGGCTGCACAAGGCGTTCTACCTTGAGTCGCAGAAGAAAATTGCGCAGATGCACTCCCTGGCGCCGGTCTCGACCTCGCGCCGTGGCAAGGGCGGCTGGCGCCAGCGCTTGAGTCAGGCCGTGCACTTCCCGTCCCGCGATGAGGTGTATCGCTTCCTCGAGACCACGGTGCGCCCGGCGATCGAGGAAGTGACGGCGGTGTTCGTCGAGAAAGGGGTGAACGTGGTCGCGCAGCCGGACCCGGCCAACGACAGCGTCAGCCTGGAAATCGGTCATGGCGACCAGCACCCGTTCATCTACCAGGTGCAGATGCGCGGCTACTTCACGCCGTCGTTCGCCCGTGGCGGCATGGGCCCCAAGGAGCTGCGCAACCGCCGTTACTACCGCGCCGAAGTGCACTTGAGCGAGGGCAGTCAGGACTACGACCTGATGGGCTACACCAAGGAGCAGATCATCAACGACATCCTCGACCAGTACGAGCGCCACATGCAGTTCCTGCATCTGGTGCGTTGAGCGGGGCCGGGCTGCTCAGGTGTTGCTCATGGTCATGAACAACACCAGGGCAGCCACCGGCACGGCAAACACCATGAACCCCACCATCAACTCATGGATCACTGAGTGCCCGGCAACCATCACGCCGATGGCGCCGTTGATCGTCGTCAGCGCCAGCCACAGCACGATAAAGCTGTAGGTCAGGGTCTGTGGGCTGAAGCCCAGCTGCTGGCCGATGAACAGCATCAGCGCCAGCAGGGCCAGGCCGAAGGCGATAATGATGGTGCTGTGCATGGTTGTGCGCTCCTGTGCGTCCTATCGAGCATAGGCGTGCTTCGCCCAAATGCGGTTTAGACCTGCGTGTCGCCAGCCTGATCCAGTGCCCGCACAACCGACACATGGCGCCACGGGTTCGGGTATTTGTCGATTGGTTGGCTGAGGTGTTCGCGCAGGCGCGTTAGCCGGTGGTCTGGAAAACAATCGCTGGTTTGCGCCCGGCTGTTCTATATCTTAGTGTGTATCGTGTGTATTGATCCGTATGCCTGTCGCGTACAGTTGTCATCGACGCTGATGACAAAGGGCGAAGGTGATGCGCAGTCGAGAAATGATCAGGATGATCGAAGAGGACGGTTGGTATTGGGTGGCAACTAAAGGCAGCCACCATCAATACAAACATCCGCGCAAACCAGGGAGAGTGACGATCAAGCACCCTGACGCGGATCTGCCCAAGGGAACAATTAACAGTGTTTTGAAACAGGCGGGCCTGAAATGAACCCGCAATCTATCGATAAAAGTCCCGATGAGGGCGGATTGGAAGGGGCTATCTCCATGAAATTCCCAGTCGTGCTACACAAGGATCCCGACTCCGATTACGGCGTGATTATCCCGGATGTCGGCGGTTGTTTCTCCGCGGGTGAGACGGTTGCGCAGGCGTTGGATAACGTCAAAGAGGCACTGGCGCTGCATTACGAAGGGTTGGTCGCCGATGGCGATCCGTTACCCCAGGTGCATGAGATTGACCAACACTTCCAGAACCCGGATTACGCTGGGGGGATTTGGGCGGTGGTGGAATTTGACGTGACCCCGTATTTCGGCAAATCAGTGCGGTTTAACGCAACGTTGCCGGAGCAGTTGCTTGAGCGCATCGACCAGACCGTGAGGCGCGATCAGCGCTACAGCTCGCGTTCCGGTTTTTTGGCCGCGGCGGCTTTACGTGAGTTATCGGTTTAAACGCTGGGCCGGCCTGAGCAAAAAGCCAATCGTTGCCGCCCCGGCAACGATTCAGTTAAAACGGCACATCCCCCAGCACCGTGGCCCGATGCATCACCCGCCGGGCCGGGCGGTAGTCGTCCACTGCGAAGTGCTGGGTCACGCGGTTGTCCCAGAAGGCCACGTCGTCGGTCTGCCAGCGCCAGCGGATGGTGAATTCCGGGCGGGTGGCGTGGGCGAACAGCAGCTTGAGGATGGCTTCGCTTTCGCTGTCCGAGAGCTCATTGATCCGGGTCGTGAAACCTTCATTGACGAACAGCGATTTGCGCCCGCTGACCGGGTGCGTGCGGATCACCGGGTGTGACAGCGGTGGGTTTTTCTTGCGCGTGGCTTCCCATTGTTCGAGCGCTTGCGGGGTGTTGCCAAAGCGCTCCAGGGGGAAGGATTTGACGAAGTCGTGGGTGGCGCTCAATCCCTGCAACAGGACCTTGAGGGGCTCGGACAGGGCCTCATAGGCCGCGATGCCGCTGGCCCACAGGGTGTCGCCACCGAAGGCTGGCAGCAGCTTGGCACTGAGTACCGCGCCCAGGGCCGGCGTCGGCAGGAAGGTCACGTCGGTGTGCCAGACGGCGTTGTCGCGCACATCGGTTTGGGCAGTGTCGAGGATCAGCACTTCAGGCTGTTCCGGTACGTTGGGGTAGATCGGGTGAATGTGCAGGTCGCCGAAGTTGGCGGCAAAACGCGCCTGTTGCTCTGGGGTAATCGGTTGATCGCGAAAGAACAGCACCTGATGCTTGAGCAGGGCTTGCTCGATGGCGTCGCGCTGTTCGACGTTCAGGGGCTGGGCAATATCGACGCCACTGATCTGCGCGCCGAGGGCATGGCTCAAAGGGGTGATGGTCAGGCGGCTCATGGGGCTCTCTTCAATCCGGGTGCCGACGTGTCGGCATAGTCAATTCAATGGGTCTGGCCGTGCCACGGCACCAGTTTGCGTTGCAGGGCACGCAGGCCCATCTCCATGGCAAAGGCAATCAGTGCGATCACCAGGATGCCCAGGACCACGACGTCGGTGACCAGGAACTGCGCGGCCGACTGCACCATGAAACCCAGGCCGCTGGTGGCGGCAATCAGTTCGGCGGCGACCAGGGTCGACCAGCCCACACCCAGGCCGATGCGTACACCGGTGAGGATGTCCGGCAAGGCGCTGGGCAAGATCACGTGGCGAATCAGTTGTCCCCGGGTGGCGCCCAGCGACTGCGCGGCGCGCAATTTGGTCGGGTCGACGGTGCGTACGCCAGTGGCGGTGGCGATGGCAATCGGAGCAAAGATCGCCAGGTAGATCAGCAGGACCTTGGACAACTCGCCGATGCCGCACCAGATCACGATCAGGGGCAGATAGGCCAATGGTGGAATTGGCCGGTAGAACTCGATCAGCGGATCAAGCACGCCCCGGGCGATGCGGTTGTGACCGATGGCAATGCCCACCGGTACGGCGGTCAGCACGGCAAATCCCAGGCCCAGGCCGATACGCTCAAGGCTGGCGCCCAGGTGTTGCCACAAGGTTGCGTCCATATAGCCGCTGGTGGCCAGCAACCACCCCTTTTGCAGCACCGCCGAGGGGGGCGGCAGGAACAGTGGCTCGATCAGGCCCGTTGCGGTCACGGCCCACCACAGCGTGATCAGGCTGACCAGGGTCAGGACGCTGATCCAGCGGGTGCCCAGGCGGCGCCGCAGTGGCGGGGGGCTGGCCGGGCCGGATGTCTTGGTCGATGCAGGCGCAATCTCATAGGTACTCATGCGCGCTCCTGCCGCTGGGCGGCGCTGCGTTGCGAGAACACACGGGCAAGCACGTGTTCGCGGGTTTCGATGAAGCGCGGGTCGGATTTGATCGCCCGTGCCGATTCGCCGGCGGCATACCGCTGACCGAAATCCAATGCCAGGCGTTCGACGATTTGCCCGGGGTTGGGCGCCAGCAGAATCAGGTCGGTGGCCAGGAACACTGCCTCTTCGATGTCGTGGGTAATCAGGAACACCGGCTTGGCGGTACGTCGCCAGACTTGCAGCAACAGCTCCTGCATCTGTTCGCGGGTGAACGCGTCGAGGGCGCCGAAGGGTTCGTCCATCAGCAGCACTCGCGGGTCGGCCGCGAGGGCGCGAGCCAGGCCGACGCGCTGTTTCTGGCCGCCCGAGAGCTGCCAGATGCGTCGGCTGTCAAAGCCGGCGAGGTCGACCAGGGCGAGCATTTCCCGCGCCCGGACTTCACGCTGGGCGCGGGGGACGCCGGCCAGTTCCAGGCCGAAACCCACGTTGGCCAGCACGTCCTGCCAAGGCAGTAATGCATCGTCCTGGAACACCACGCCGCGTTCGGCACCTGGGCCTTTGACGGGGGCGCCGTCGAGGGTGATGCGCCCGGCGCTGGGTTGGACAAAACCGGCGATCAGGTTCAACAGCGAGGTCTTGCCACTGCCGGACGGGCCGAGGGCGACCAGCAGTTGCTGGGGCCCCAGGGTCAAGGAAATATCCGCCAGTACCGGCTCCGGGCTGCCTGGGTACTGTGCGCTGATGCGCTCCAGCTGTAGCAAGGCCATCGCGATGCACTCCGATCAGTGGGTGATGTATTGGGCGCTGACGTAGGGCGCGTAGTCCGGTAGCACGGCTTCGACCTTGCCTTGTTCCTTGAGGAAGGTGGCGGTGTCGGTAATGGCCTTGGTGGTCGGTGCGCCCAGGGTGATCACCTGGTCAGCCGCCAGCGGGTAGACGTTGCCTTGCAGCAGCAGCGGAATGTCGCTGGCCTTGGCCCCGGACAGTTTCACCAGCTTGTCGACGTTGCCCTGATTGGCGAGCCAGGCTTGCGGGTCTTTGCGGTAGTCGGCGTAGGCGTCGAGGGTGACTTTGGCGAAGGCGGTGACGATTTGCGGGTGCTTCTCGGCGAAGTCCTTGCGCACGATCCAGGCGTCGAAGGTCGGAGCGCCGAACTTGGCCAGTTCGCCGGAAGTGATCAGCACCTTGCCGTTTTCCTTGGCGACGCCCAGGGCTGGGTCCCAGACGTAGGTGGCGTCGATGTCACCCCGTTTCCACGCGGCGATGATCGCTGGCGGAGCGAGGTTGAGTACGGTGACTGTCGACGGATCGATGTTCCAGTGCTTGAGTGCGGCGAGCAGGCTGTAGTGACCGGTGGAGACAAAGGGGACGGCGATCTTTTTGCCGACCAGGTCTTGTGGGGTCTTGATCCCGGAACCGTCGCGGGCGACCAGGGCTTCGGCGCCGCCGATCTGGGTGGCGATAAGGAACGTCTGGACCGGAACTTTGCGGGTGATTGCCGCAGTCAGCGGGCTGGAACCCAGGTAGCCGATCTGCACGTCGCCGGAAGCGATGGCGGCGATGATGTCGGCACCGTTGTCGAATTTGCGCCAGTCGATCTTGGCGTTGGTGGCTTTTTCGTAGGCGCCGTCGGCCTGAGCCACTTTGGCCGGGTCAACGGTGGTTTGGTAGGCGACGGTGACGTCGGCCGCCTGGGCGAAAAAGCTCGCCGCGGCCAGGGATGCGGCCGCCAGGAGGCGTAGGGGGAAGTGCAGTTTCATCATCAAGTCCTCATCAGGCGGCCGGGATTTCGGCGAGTGATGAGACTAAATGATCTAAGAATTCGAAAATAAATAACTTTTTCGAATTAGCTTATGAGGCAAAAGATCGCAGTCTGTGGGCGTTGCCGCAGGCTGCGATCTTTTTCCCGGGGTGTCGCTTAGTTACTGATCGCCAGAATACTCGCCTGATACGCGCCGACAAACACATCAAAGTCGCCGACCTCGTTCTGCTCCAGCTCGGTTTGCTGCTCCAGGGACGCGCGGGCCGCAGCTTCGAAACGGGCCTGCTCTGCAGCCGGCAGCGGTTGGCTGCGGAAGAACTCGGCGTGGGCCTGGCTCTGGCGCAGGGAGAACTGGGCGAAGCTTTCCTTGTGTTCGTTCATCGCCGCCAGCACTTGGGCGGACGGGGTCAGGGACGTGTCCTTGACCTTTGCCAGTTGCGCATCGAGGGCTTTGCTGTGGGTGTCAGCGCCATGGCTCTGGTCCAGCAATGCGGCCACGGGGGCGATTTTTTCCAGCAACTCGAAGGCCCATTCCTTCATGTCCACCGGCTGTCCATCGCGCTGCAGTTGCAGGCCCGGACGGCGACCGTCCTTGACCACGCTGAGGAAGTTCGAGGTGGCGTTGCTGCAGGTGTTGCTGGTCAGCAGCGGGCTGTCGTTCAGCGCGCAGTACAGCAGGAAGGCGTCGAGGAAGCGTGCTTCGGGCAGGTCGATGCCGGTCGGCAGGAACGGGTTGATGTCCAGCAGGCGCACTTCAACGTACTGGATACCCCGGGCCATCAGGGCCTGGATCGGTCGCTCGCCGGTGTAGGTCACGCGTTTGGGGCGAATGTTGGAGTAGTACTCGTTTTCGATCTGCAGGATGTTGGTGTTGAGCTGGACCCATTCACCGTCCATGTGGGTGCCGACTTCCACGTAGGGTGGGTAGGGCGTGGCCACGGCTTTGCGCAGGCTGTCGGTGTAGCTGTTCAGATCGTTGTAGCAGGGCGTCAGGCCGGCCTGGGCGTTGCTCTGGTAACCCAGGTCGCTCATGCGCAGGCTGGTGGCGTAAGGCAGGTACAGGGTGTCGGCGTCCAGTTGTTCCAACTGGTGCGAGCGCCCGCGCAGGAAGCCGGCGTCGAGTGCCGGCGAGGCCCCGAACAGGTACATCAGCAACCAGCTGTAGCGCCGGAAGTTGCGAATCAGGGCGATGTAGGCCGAGGATTGATAGTCGCGGTCGGTGCCGACAAACCCTTCGGATTCCTTGAGCAGCGGCCAGAGTGTCTCCGGCAGCGAGAAGTTGTAGTGAATCCCGGCAATGCACTGCATGGTCTTGCCGTAGCGCAGGGCCAGGCCCTTGCGGTAGACGTACTTGAGCTGACCGATGTTGGAGGTGCCGTAGTAGGCGATCGGGATATCTTCCTCGGCCGGCAACGGGCACGGCATCGATGGACTCCACAGGTACTCGTTGCCGAGCTTGCTGTAGGCAAAGCGATGAATGCTGTCCAGGCTCGCCAGGGTATCTGCCGGGTCCGGCAGGGCAGGCGTGATGAACTCCAGCAGCGATTCGGAATAGTCGGTGGTGATTTGTTCGTTGGTCAGCGCGGAACCCAATTCTTCCGGGTGCGGCGTTTGCGCCAGGCGACCTTCGCTGGTCACGCGCAGGCATTCACGTTCGATGCCGTGAAGGCACTGTTCGAGCAGAGAGAGGTTAGCGCGCTCACCGAGCAGAGCCAGGCGGCGGTTGAGAAGTTCGCTCAAGTTGGATTCCTTCACGCGTCAGTCGCCCCAATATGGGGGTGGGCAAGACGGTCTACAAGGGTGAAGTGGAAACTGGCGTTTTCGCCTGGTTTTTCGAGCTGCACAGGCCATGTGCCGGTCAGTCAGCAACTGCACAATCCCTGTGGGAGCGAGCAAGCTCGCTCCCACAGGTTGCGTTGCGCTGAAATTAACCCAAATCGATGAGCGGCATCTATAGGACAGCGAATGTGCCTTGTGCTTTTGCGACCAGTTTGTCGCCTTGCATCACGTCGGCCTCGACCACCAACGTGCGCCGGCCCGGGTGCAGCACCCGGGCCGTGCACAGCACCTCGCCGTCCGAGACGGCGCGGATGTAGTTGATCTTGCACTCGATGGTCGCGCTCTGCTGGTCAAAGCCATGGACGCTGGAACAGGCCAGCCCCATGGCAATGTCCACCAGGCTGAACAGAGCCCCACCGTGCAGTTTGCCCCCTCGATTGCGCAGGTCGGGCGCAAGGGCCAGGGCGACTTGCGCCACCCCGGTTTCCAGGCCGTGCAAACGGCAACCCAAGAGCTTGAAAAAGGCGCTTTCGGACAACCCGGCAGGGACCTCCATCAGCGCTTCTTCAACTGCTTGGCGTTGGCAAACAGCGACGCCATGGCGTTGTTGCTTGGCGCGGTCGCCGGGGTTTCCTTGCGCGGTGCAGGGTTCGAAGACTGGCGTGGGGCCGAGCCTGGTCGTGCACCACGGGCGCCGTCGATCTTCTCGCCCGGGGTGTCGCTCATGCGCATCGACAGGCCTACGCGTTTGCGCGGGATGTCGACTTCCATGACCTTGACCTTGACCACGTCACCGGCTTTCACCGCTTCCCGTGGGTCCTTGATGAACTTCTCGGAAAGCGCGGAGATATGCACCAAACCGTCCTGATGCACGCCGATATCCACAAACGCGCCGAAGTTGGTCACGTTGGTGACCACGCCTTCGAGGATCATCCCCAACTGCAGGTCCTTGAGGTCTTCGACGCCTTCCTGGAACTCTGCGGTCTTGAACTCGGGACGCGGGTCGCGGCCAGGTTTTTCCAGCTCTTGCAGGATGTCGGTGACGGTCGGCAGGCCGAAGGTTTCGTCGGTGTATTTCTTCGGGTCCAGGCGCTTGAGGAAGCTCGCGTCGCCGATCAGCGAGCGGATATCACGGTCGGTCTCAGCGGCAATGCGCTGTACCAGCGGATAGGCTTCCGGGTGTACTGCCGAGGAGTCCAGCGGGTTGTCGCCGTTCATCACGCGTAGGAAACCTGCGGCCTGTTCGAAGGTTTTTTCTCCCAGGCGGGCGACCTTCTTCAGTGCGGCGCGGGTCTTGAACGCGCCGTGTTCGTCGCGGTGGCTGACGATGTTCTGCGCCAGGGTCGCGTTGAGGCCGGAGATGCGCGCCAGCAGCGCCACGGAGGCGGTGTTGACGTCGACCCCGACGGCGTTCACGCAGTCTTCGACCACCGCGTCCAGGCCGCGCGCCAGTTTCAGCTGCGAGACGTCGTGCTGGTACTGGCCGACGCCAATCGACTTCGGATCGATCTTCACCAGCTCCGCCAACGGGTCCTGCAGGCGCCGGGCAATCGACACCGCGCCACGGATCGACACGTCCAGGTCCGGGAATTCCTTGGAGGCCAGCTCCGAGGCCGAGTACACCGATGCGCCCGCTTCGGAGACCATGACCTTGGTCATTTTCATCGCTGGGTATTTTTTGATCAGGTCGGCGGCCAGCTTGTCGGTTTCCCGGCTGGCGGTGCCGTTGCCGATCGCGATCAGGTCAACCGAGTGCTTGGCGCACAAGGCCGCCAGCACCGCGATGGTCTGGTCCCACTTGTTGTGCGGCACGTGCGGGTAGACCGTGGCGTGGTCGAGCATCTTGCCGGTGGAGTCGACCACCGCGACCTTGCACCCGGTGCGCAGGCCCGGGTCCAGGCCCAGGGTGGCGCGCGGGCCGGCTGGGGCGGCCAGCAGCAGGTCGTGCAGGTTGTGGGCAAAGACGTTGATGGCTTCGGTCTCGGCGCCGTCACGCAGCTCGCCCAGCAGGTCGGTTTCCAGGTGGGTGTAGAGCTTGACCTTCCAGGTCCAGCGCACCACTTCGCCCAGCCATTTGTCGGCCGGGCGGTTCTGGTTGGCGATGCCGAATTGCTGGCCGATCATGCCTTCGCACGGGTGCATGGTGCCCGGCAGTTCGTCGCCGACTTTCAGCGCCGAGCTCAGGATGCCTTCGTTGCGGCCACGGAAAATCGCCAGGGCGCGGTGCGACGGCATGCTCTTGAGGGGTTCATCGTGTTCGAAGTAATCGCGGAACTTGGCACCTTCCTCCTCCTTGCCGGCGATCACGCGGGCACTGAGGGTGGCTTCCTGCTTGAGGTAGCTGCGCAACTTGTCGAGCAGGTTGGCGTCTTCGGCAAAGCGTTCCATGAGGATGTACTTGGCGCCTTCGAGGGCTGCCTTGACGTCGGCCACGCCTTTCTCGGCATCGACGAAGCGCGCGGCTTCGGCGTCTGGCGTGAGGGTCGGGTCGTTGAACAGGCCGTCGGCCAGCTCGCCGAGGCCGGCTTCCAGGGCGATCTGGCCCTTGGTGCGGCGCTTCTGTTTGTACGGCAGGTACAGGTCTTCGAGGCGGGTCTTGGTGTCGGCGAGCTTGATGTCACGCTCGAGTGCCGGGGTCAGCTTGCCTTGCTCCTGGATGCTGGCCAGGATGCTGATGCGCCGTTCGTCGAGTTCTCGCAGGTAGCGCAGGCGCTCTTCCAGGTGCCGCAACTGGATGTCATCGAGGCTGCCGGTCACTTCTTTCCGGTAGCGGGCGATGAAGGGCACTGTGGAGCCTTCATCGAGTAGCGCGACGGCCGCTTCGACCTGTTGTGGGCGGACACCGAGTTCCTCGGCGATGCGGCTGTTGATGCTGTCCATAAAACCACCTGACAAATTGTGAAAGCAGGCTCGCGGGCGCAGTGACTAGGCCCGGCGAGTCTGGTTGAGCGGCCTGGCCTGCGCCGCTACCTGGATCAATAGGCATCCCATTGACCCGTGAAATCGAAAAATTACTGCCCGGCGCGGAAAAATAATAAGCCGCCGCAGACGGTAACGATCTGACGTTGCCTGACACAAAAGGCCGCGCATTATAACCAGCGTTCCGTGCTTCGGGGGCTAAAGCAACCTGTAGGCACAATGCCTGTATTGCTGGCGGTAGAGGAAAAATCTGCTAACAATGCACACGGTGCGTATAACGACAGCTACGCCATAATGCGCGCCGAGATCAAAGGAGCATCCAATGAGCAGCACTGCACAAACTGCTGAAGGCGAAAAAATTCTAATCGTTGACGACGATCCGGGGCTCAGCAGCCTGCTGGAACGTTTTTTCGTCAGCAAGGGCTACCGTGCCCGCGCCGTACCGAACACCGAACAGATGGATCGTCTGCTGGCCCGTGAAGTGTTCAACCTGGTCGTCCTCGACCTGATGCTGCCCGGCGAAGACGGCCTGACCGCTTGCCGCCGCCTGCGTGGCGCAAACAACCAGATCCCGATCATCATGCTCACCGCCAAGGGCGACGAGCTGAGCCGCATCAAGGGCCTGGAGCTGGGCGCCGATGATTACCTGGCCAAGCCGTTCAACCCGGACGAGCTGATGGCTCGCGTCAAGGCCGTCCTGCGTCGTCAATCGACTCCGGTGCCGGGCGCGCCGGGCAGCGAAGACGAAAGCGTGAGCTTCGGCGACTACGAGCTGTCCCTTGCTACCCGCGAACTCAAGCGCGGCGATGAAGTACACATGCTCACCACCGGTGAGTTCGCGGTCCTCAAGGCGCTGGTGATGAACGCGCGCCAACCGCTGACCCGCGACAAGCTGATGAACCTGGCCCGTGGCCGCGAATGGGATGCCCTGGAGCGTTCCATCGATGTACAGATCTCCCGCCTGCGCCGGATGATCGAACCTGATCCCTCCAAGCCGCGTTATATCCAGACTGTCTGGGGTGTGGGCTACGTGTTCGTTCCGGACGGCACTGCGACCAAGTGATCTGTCATTTGTAGGAGCGAATCGGCCGGATAGTGTGTTATCCGGTTGATTCGTGATCCGCAACTCTGCGAGTCTCTCTCGCTCCTGCAAAGTGTGTAGCTGTCTCCTATGAAAACCCCTGTGTGGTTCCCCCAGAGTTTCTTCTCCCGCACCCTCTGGCTGGTGCTGATCGTCGTGCTTTTTTCCAAGGCGCTGACCCTGGTTTATCTACTGATGAACGAGGACGTGCTGGTGGATCGTCAATACAGCCACGGTGTCGCCCTGACACTGCGCGCGTATTGGGCCGCCGACGAAGCCAACCGAGCTGAAATTGCCGATTCCGTGGGATTGATCCGCGTGGTGGGCGCTGGCGTGCCCGACGGCGAGCAGCATTGGCCCTACAGTGAAATCTACCAACGACAGATGCAGGCCGAACTGGGCGGCGACACCGAGGTGCGCCTGCGCATGCACGCGCCGCCAGCGCTCTGGGTGCGGGCGCCGAGCCTGGGCGATGGCTGGCTGAAAGTACCGCTGTACCCGCATCCGCTGCGGGGCCAGAAAATCTGGAGCGTGCTGGGCTGGTTCCTCGCCATCGGACTCTTATCCACCGCCTCGGCGTGGATTTTTGTCAGCCAGCTCAACCAGCCCCTCAAGCGCCTGGTGGATGCCGCCCGGCAATTGGGGCAGGGCCGCAGCGTGCGGCTGCCGATCAGCGACACACCCAGCGAGATGGCCGAGGTGTACCGGGCCTTCAACCAGATGGCCGAGGATGTCGAGCAGGCGGGGCGTGAGCGTGAGTTGATGCTGGCGGGAGTGTCCCATGACCTGCGTACGCCCTTGACCCGCCTGCGCCTGTCGCTGGAACTGATGGGTGGCCACAACGACCTGACGGACGACATGGTGCGCGACATCGAGGACATGGACGCGATTCTCGACCAGTTCCTGGCATTCATTCGTGATGGTCGCGACGAGTCGGTGGAGGAGGTCGACCTGAGCGACCTGGTGCGTGAAGTGGCTGCGCCCTACAACCAGAACGAAGAACGCGTGCGCCTGCGCCTGGAGCCGATCCAGCCATTCCCGCTGCGTCGGGTGTCGATGAAGCGCCTGCTGAACAACCTGATCGGCAATGCCTTGCATCACGCGGGCAGCGATGTGGAGGTGGCGGCTTACGTCTCGGGGGATGTCAGTGCGCCGTACGTGGTGCTGAGCGTCATGGACCGCGGGGCCGGCATCGACCCCGCAGAGCTGGAGGCGATCTTCAACCCGTTCACCCGGGGTGATCGTGCCCGGGGCGGCAAGGGCACTGGGTTGGGGTTGGCCATCGTCAAGCGCATCGCGTCGATGCATGGCGGCAATGTCGAGCTGCGCAACCGTTCCGGTGGCGGCCTGGAAGCGCGGGTGCGGTTGCCGTTGGGGTTGATGCTGCCTCGGGACGCGGTATAGGCGCAGCTTCAAGCTTCAAGCTTCAAGCGGCAAGAGAGGAGCGGCATAGGTCCTCTCTTGCCGCTGTCGTTTACCCTTTCCCTTTGGTCCGGGTCATGTTCGGACCACCGTTTTTCTCCAGGTGCTGGATGATTATCCCCGCCACGTCCTTGCTGGTGGTGGTTTCGATCCCTTCCAGGCCCGGCGAGGAGTTCACTTCCATCACCAGCGGTCCGTGGTTGGAGCGCAGGATGTCGACCCCGGCCACCGCCAGGCCCATGACCTTGGCCGCACGCAATGCGGTCATGCGTTCTTCGGGAGTGATCTTGATCAGGCTGGCGCTGCCGCCCCGGTGCAGGTTGGAGCGGAATTCGCCTGGCTTGGCCTGACGTTTCATCGCTGCAATCACCTTGTCGCCGACCACGAAGCAGCGGATGTCCGCGCCACCGGCTTCCTTGATGTATTCCTGGACCATGATGTTCTGCTTGAGGCCCATGAACGCCTCGATCACCGACTCGGCGGCGGTCGCCGTCTCGCACAGCACCACGCCGATGCCTTGAGTCCCTTCCAGTACCTTGATCACCAACGGCGCGCCATTGACCATGTCGATCAGGTCAGGGATGTCGTCCGGGGAGTGAGCAAAACCGGTGACCGGCAGGCCGATGCCACGGCGTGACAGCAGTTGCAGCGAGCGTAGCTTGTCCCGCGAACGGGCGATGGCCACCGACTCGTTGAGCGGGAACACACCCATCATTTCGAACTGGCGCAACACCGCGCAACCATAGAAAGTCACCGACGCGCCGATCCGCGGGATCACGGCGTCGAACCCTTCCAGGGGTTTGCCGCGGTAGTGGATCTGCGGCTTATGACTGGCAATGTTCATATAGGCGCGCAGGGTATCGATCACCACCATCTCATGGCCGCGTTCGGTCCCGGCTTCAACCAAACGACGAGTGGAATACAGACGCGGGTTCCGCGACAGCACAGCGATCTTCATGCAACACCTGTGGAGGAGAGAGTGGACACCGGGAACACCGGCTTGTCTTGAACGTACTTGATGCCGGGATTGACCACCAACTGGCCGTCGACCAGAGCCTTGGAGCCGAGGAGCAGGCGATAGCGCATGGATTTGCGGCAGGCGAGGGTGAACTCGACTCGCCAGACCCGATCGCCGAGTGCCAGGGTGGTGCTGATCACGTAGCGCACCTGCGCGTGACCATTGGAGCTCTTGATGGTTTTTCGTGTCACCAGCGGTGCTTCACAGCGACGATGGCGCAACTGCACCACCGTGCCCAAGTGTGCGGTAAATCGCACCCACTTCTCGCCGTCGCGCTCGAATGGCTCGATCTCGGTGGCGTGCAGGCTGGAGGTGCTGGCACCGGTGTCGATTTTGGCGCGCAGGCCCGCGACCCCCAGATCAGGGAGCGCCACCCACTCGCGCAGACCGACAACGGTCAAATGGTCAAATGTCTTCAAATGTGCTCAACCGGTGAGATACCCGCTCGCACCGCAACGCGGCCGAATGGGCGGTATTCACGCAGAATAGTGGTTAAAAGGCGACAGATATCTACAGCCTGGATTGCCGCTCCTCATGTGCGGCCCGAGGAGGTGGTGCATTGTATGCTGCGGCGGTGAAATTCATGGCATGACAGAAACGGTAGTACAGTTCAGAAATATTTCAGAATGAGGAAAACCCATGGCACAAAAAAGCGAAGAGGACGACAAAGTCCGTCTCGATAAGTGGTTGTGGGCGGCGCGCTTTTACAAAACCCGCGCGCTGGCCAAGGCCGCCATCGAGAGTGGCAAGGTGCATTGTCGAGGGGAGCGCTGCAAGCCGGGCAAGGAGCCACGCATCGGTGACGAATTGCAGATCCGCGTCGGGTTTGAAGAGCGCACGGTGGTGGTGCAGGCACTATCGATCGTTCGGCGTGGTGCCCCGCAGGCCCAGGCCTTGTACGCAGAGACCGACGCCAGCATCACCAAGCGCGAGAATGCCGCGGCACTGCGCAAGGCCGGCGCCCTGAGTGTCACCACCGACGGCAAGCCGAGCAAGAAACAGCGTCGTGACCTGTTCAAGTTTCATGGCAGTAGCCACGAATAGTGAACCAAGGATTGCCACCAGCAGGTGGCGATCCTTGCAGCGATCATTCATTCAGCCGGCAGGAACGTTTCGCACCACGCTCATCCGCGAAATCACCGGCAACTGGCCCAGCAACTTGAAAAGTGGCGCGGTCAGCCGCATAAAGAACTCGGACGCCCTGGCAGCGAATGGCGTGTAGTAACCCCAGCCCAATGCCCAGACCGCCAGCAGCATACCGCCGATGTAATCGTCCTGGCCCCAGTGGGCGCCAGCTACCAGGCGCGGCAGCATGAACAGCAGGGCCAGGCTCCAGATCGTCAGCCATTGCCCCAGAGTCCGGCTGAACAGGCTCATGAACAGTGCCCAGATAATCAGCACCGAGGCATGGTCCCCGGGAAAGCTCTGGCTGGAACGGTCCTTGAGCTCCCAGGTCTTTTCCAGGCCCGGGAAGTAGTCGCTCATTTGCACCGCGCCGGTGATCACCATCGATGGGCTCTGGTGTTGCCAGCCCAGGTGCGCGGCGACTTTGGAGAACAGGGTACGGATCACCAGCATCAGCAGCAGAATGGCGAAGAAGCCGAAAAAAGCACGGCGCACATCGCCGGCCTTGAACACCCAGTTGCCGCGAATCAACAGTACCAGCAGGATGATCCCGACCACTGCGTCAAAGGGTCTGAGGCTGGCGACCGCCCAGATGTGCAACCAGGTTGGGCTGGTTGCCAGGGGGTCATTGAGTAAATGAAAAAGCCACTCGTCGAAAATCACACACAGCATCTGTCCCGCAGGCCATAACCAGAAACCCAGCAGGGCCAACGGGACTAAATTACACAGCGTCAATCGGCCGAGGTCCCACCTTGCTTGGAACAGACTCGGATTGTTCATAAAATGCCTCCCATGGCGATAAATCACGCACCAAAATAGTGCGAAGGACTGATTTTCGGCCCTTGCACACATTTTGTCATCACTTCAGATACCCAGACCTATGACTGATCTACCGGATACCGACTACACCCAGCGCTTCATCTTTGATGACAGCGATACCCGTGGCGAACTGGTTGCGCTGGAGCGCAGCTATGCCGAAGTCCTCGCTAAACACCCCTATCCGGAGCCGGTGGCGCAGATGCTTGGCGAGCTGATGGCGGCGGCGGCGTTGCTGGTCGGCACCTTGAAGTTCGATGGTTTGCTGATCCTTCAGGCGCGTTCCGAAGGCCCGGTGCCGCTGTTGATGATCGAGTGCTCGAGCGAGCGGGAAATCCGTGGCCTGGCGCGTTATGAAGCCGACCAGATCGCCCCTGACGCGACCCTGGCAGACATGATGCCCAACGGCGTCCTGGCATTGACCGTCGACCCGACCCAGGGCCAGCGCTATCAGGGCATCGTCGACCTCGATGGCGCGACCCTGTCGGAATGCTTCACCAATTACTTCGTCATGTCCCAGCAGGTCGGCACCCGCTTCTGGCTGCATGCCGATGGCCGTCGCGCCCGTGGCCTGCTGCTGCAGCAACTGCCGGCCGACCGCCTGAAAGACGAGGAAGAGCGGGCCGCCAGCTGGCAGCACATCACGGCGCTGGGCGGCACCCTGACCGCTGATGAACTGCTCAGCCTGGACAACGAAACCGTGCTGCACCGTCTCTACCACGAAGAGCAGGTGCGCCTGTTTGATGTGCAGAAATTGCGCTTTCGTTGCAGCTGTTCCCGCGAGCGTTCCGGCAATGCGCTGGTCAGCCTCGGCCTGGAAGATGCCCAGGCGTTGGTCGTCGAACACGGCGGCAATATCGAGATCGATTGCCAGTTCTGCAACGAACGCTACCTGTTTGACTCGGCGGATATCGGTCAATTGTTCGCCGGTGCGGGCGTGGATACACCGTCAGATACTCGCCACTAAAACGTTTCAGCGCAGGTGAATTCACTGCTTTGTGCCGGATTAACGCCGTACTGACGGGAGGACCCTACTCTTTTCAGGCTTTTCTGGCATAATCCGGCCCACTTTTTTCGCGGTAGTAGTGCAGGACTTTCTACTACAAAACGTTTGGAGCACTCGGCCACTGGCCGACGGGGAACCTCATGACGCAAGCCAATAACGCCGTGTACACCGATCTGAGTGTTGATGATCTGGTTAAAGAAGCCTTGAGTCGCGGTGAAGGCGAGCTTGCCGATACCGGCGCGCTGGTAGTTCGTACTGGTCACCGTACCGGCCGTTCGCCAGTTGACCGTTTCATCGTGGAAGAGCCAACCACCCAGGATGCCATTGCCTGGGGCCCCATCAACCGCAAGTTCCCGGCCGACAAGTTCGATGCCCTGTGGGCTCGCGTTGAGGCATTCAACAACGCGCAAGAGCATTTCGTTTCCCACGTCCACGTTGGTGCTGCCCAAGACCACTACCTGGCCGTGAAGATGACCACCCAGACTGCCTGGCAGAACCTGTTCGGTCGTTGCCTGTTCATCAACCCGGAGCAGTACAACCCGGCCGGTCGTGATGAGTGGCAAGTGCTCAACGTGGCCAACTTCGAGTGCGTGCCAGAGCGTGACGGCACCAACTCCGATGGTTGCGTGATCATCAACTTCGCCCAGAAGAAAGTGCTAATCGCCGGCATGCGTTACGCCGGTGAAATGAAAAAAGCCATGTTCTCGGTACAGAACTTCCTGCTGCCAGCCGCTGACGTGCTGCCAATGCACTGCGCCGCCAACATCGGCGAAGCAGGCGACGTGACCCTGTTCTTCGGTCTGTCGGGCACCGGTAAAACCACCCTGTCGGCCGATGAAAGCCGTTACCTGATCGGTGACGACGAGCACGGCTGGGGCGAAGGCGTGGTGTTCAACATCGAAGGCGGTTGCTATGCCAAGTGCATCGACCTGTCCGAGAAGAACGAGCCGGTTATCTGGAAAGCCATCAAGCACGGTGCAGTCCTGGAAAACGTCGTGATCGACGACGCCAAGCACGCCGACTACGCCGATGTCAGCCTGACCCAGAACAGCCGCGCCGCGTACCCGCTGGAGCACGTTGCCAAGCGTTCCGAGCAGAACCTGGGTGGCGAGCCAAACGCTGTGATCTTCCTGACTTGCGACCTGACCGGCGTCCTGCCGCCAGTCTCGATCCTCAACGAAGAACAAGCGGCCTACCACTTCCTGTCCGGCTACACCGCTCTGGTGGGCTCGACTGAAATGGGTTCGGGCAGCGGCATCAAGTCGACCTTCTCCACCTGCTTCGGCGCACCGTTCTTCCCGCGTCCGGCTGGCGAATACGCAGAGCTGCTGATCAAGCGCATCCGCGGCTTCGGCTCCAAGGTCTACCTGGTCAACACCGGCTGGACCGGCGGTGGCTACGGCGTCGGCAAGCGTTTCAACATCCCGACTACCCGTGCGGTGATCGCAGCGATCCAGAGCGGCGCTCTGATCGGTACCGAGACCGAGCACCTGGATACCATCAACCTCGACGTGCCAGTGGCCGTACCGGGCGTTGAGACTGGCCTGCTGAACCCACGCAACACCTGGGCTGACGTAGCCGCCTACGACGAAGCTGCCAAGGCCCTGGCCGGCCTGTTCATCGAGAACTTCAAGAAGTTCGACGTGAGCGACGCCATCAAGGCTGCAGGTCCTAAGTTGTAAGTGTTGGTCTGATGCATAAAGAGCCGCCCCTAGGGGGCGGCTTTTTTGTGCCTGTGATCGAAGCGCTGCACACTCAGCGGATATCCAGGTAGCTGGACTGCTCGAATGTCAGTTTCGCACCCAGCCCTGCCGTTGGCTGCAGGGGCGCGCCCTGGACCGACGAGAAGGCAGTGCCGTTGCTGCCATGGGAGACGTAACGCTCGCCTTGTTCCTGTTCGGTGAAGTAGGTGTAGGACTCTTGGCGCATCAGCACGTAATGGGCGTCGGCTTGGCTGATGGCGTTGTGGTGGTTCTGCAGATCGGCAGTCGTAAGGTTAAGCATCTTGTCGAGCTTCACGCCCCAGCGGGTCAGGCAGCGCTCGGCGAAGTGGCGCACGATCAGGCCTGGCTCCGGTAATTGTTTCGGGCCAGAGGTGCCCTTGAGGGAAGCGTTCCCGACCAATGTTCCGTGGCGACCGGCCATGGGGTAGACATGGGTCCTGGTGTTGCTGTGTGTGAGGGGGACGACGCAGGAAAACCCTTTGGAGCGTTCGTCGCGGGCAAAGAACCCCACATACTCTTTGACGTTGGCGCCAAGTGTCACTCGTTCAGGCTGAAAGTTCATGGGGCCGGGTACGGGGTCGACGGCGAATATATTGACCGGCACCTGTTTCAGTTCAGGATCATTGAGCATCATGTTGGCCAGCATGTGACAACTTACTGCGCCGCGACTCCAGCCAACAAGATTGACGCAAGTGGGGATAATGCCGTCCTTGCGGAACAACTTGATGATCTGCTCCTGTAACGCCTGTTGGGTGACAGTCCGTTCGCCGTAGTTGTACTTGCGCCAGAACCATGAGCCGACGGTTTCAACGTCTTCAATGGGAATGCCGGCAGCTTTCAGGCGGTCGTATTCTTCTTTGGTTAGTTCAAGTCGTTGCCAGGAAGTCTTGCCCTTGATGAGTTGCAGGGCGTGCTTGACGTTTTCTTCCCAGCCACTGCCGAACAGACTTCCGGAGATGCCGTACTCTTCGGACTTGTAAAACATTTCATCGGCTTGCAAGTTGCTGGTGCCGGGGCCGTCGATCACCGCCCATTCGGCAAACTCACGGCCACGCTCGTGGTTGGCGAGGGTGGAAACAAGTTCGCCATTCCAGTACGTAGTATTCGTAGCGTCAAATTTAGTCGAGCCGGTACCGCAGAAATATACGGTCAATGTAGTCATTGGAAGTTGCCTTAATCTATTTAATGAATGGGCAGATTAAGTTTGAACAACTCAGCATGGAAGGTGCTTAGTGTTGCTGGATTTTTAGTGTGTTGTGGATAACTTCAGTTTTGTTTTGGCAGGCGTTGTTGCAAAACTTCAAGCACGTCACTGCCGTCTTGAATCAACAGGTATAACGCGTTCACGATATGCGGAATATCCTTGACGTCCGCCTGGTTGAAACACAGGCAGTAAAAAGTTTCCAGCAAGTTGCTGGCCGCGCGGATGCGTTGTTGAGCGGCCTCAAGCAGGGCCTGGGGAGTGGCCTGGGTGTCGATGACCAGGACCGGGGTATCGCCGGCGGTAGAGCTCAGCTGACGATAGCGCTCGAAAGACGGAGTTAAGGTGCTCATGGGCTCGGTTCCGGTAGGCATTTGCGACATCGCGCGGCAAGGGGCGGTTGTGCCGTGCAGCAAACTATAGGGAGTGCTGGCAAGGCGCAGCAAGATGGCCTGCATGGACGGCTGTTGTAGGGGATTTACACGACGATCGGACGCCGGCCTACAGGCGTTTCGCGGTTTTTTTGGGCGGTTGGCCACGACTCGGGTTTCCCACGTGTCGGGCAGGATTGAAGCCTGGTGTGACGGCGTCAGCTCGACAAAGTTGAGTAGGATGTTTCGCATTGAAATGCGTGACTCGTGAGAGTTGCAGCGTCGCGGGAAGTGGGACGTTCTCCCTGTATCATTCCGTATCTTTTTATCCCCGACCTTTTCTCGACGTGCTGCGCTCGCCCGCTAGGCTTTTGGCACTGCAGCCGTCAATGGAGTGACCGCTCATGCACAACACCCTCGAACAGGTCTTCGGTTATCCACAGTTTCGTCCCGGCCAGGAGGCGGCGGTCAGCGCGGTGCTGGCCGGGCGCTCGGCGGCGGCGATTTTCCCCACCGGTTCCGGCAAGTCCTTGTGTTATCAGTTGCCGGCCCTGCTGTTGCCCCACCTGACACTGGTGGTCTCGCCGCTGCTGGCGCTGATGCAGGATCAACTGGCATTCCTGCAACGCCACGGCATTGCCGCCGCCAGTATCGATTCGGCACAGAGCCGTGATGACGCCAGCGACGTGATGGCGCGGGCGCGCAGTGGCGAGTTGAAGATCCTGATGATTTCCGTGGAGCGCCTGAAGAACGAGCGGTTTCGCAATTTCCTGCAGCAGGTGCCGATCTCGCTGCTGGTGGTGGACGAGGCGCACTGCATTTCCGAGTGGGGTCATAACTTTCGCCCCGACTACCTGAAGCTGCCGGACTACCAGCGCCAGTTCAACATCCCCCAGGCCCTGTTGCTGACGGCTACCGCCACGCCCAAGGTCATCGCCGACATGCAGGCCAGGTTTGCCATTGCTGCCGACGATGTGGTCACCACCGGCTTCTACCGGGCCAACCTCAATCTGCTGGTGGAGCCGGTGCGTGGCCAGGACAAGCGGCGGCGTCTGGTGCAGTGGTTGGGCGAGCGGGCCGGGCAGCCCAGCATCGTCTACGTGACCTTGCAGAAAACCGCCGAACAGATCGCCCAGCACCTGAGCCAGCACGGGCTCGCGGCCGAGGCCTATCACGCCGGGTTACCCCATGATCAGCGCGAAGCGATACAACGCCGGTTCATGGCTGGCCAGTCCAATTGCATTGTCGCCACCATCGCGTTCGGCATGGGGATCGACAAGAGCGACATCCGCAACGTGGTGCATTTCGACCTGCCCAAATCCATCGAAAACTACAGCCAGGAAATCGGTCGGGCCGGACGTGACGGCGAGCCCTCCGATTGCCTGGTGCTGGCCAATCGAGACAGCCTCAACGTGCTGGAAAACTTCGTCTATGGCGACACCCCGGAACTCGATGGCATCCGCTGTGTGCTCGATGAACTGCAAGCCTGCGCGCCGGACGGGCAATGGGAGTTTTTGCTGGGGCCGCTGGCCGATCACAGCAACATCCGCCAGTTGCCGCTCAAGACCTTGCTGGTTCAACTGGAACTCAAGCGCCTGATCGCTGCGCGTTATGCCTACTTTGCCGAGTACCGGTTCAAGTTTGTACTGGAGCCCGAGGCGCTGCTGGCGCGGTTTACCGGCGAGCGCCGAGACTTTGTCGACGCCATCATCCAGACCTCAAGCCGCGCGCGAACCTGGGTCACGGTCAATTTCGACGCGCTGTACCTGCAGCACCAGGCGGAGCGCAACCGGGTGGTCAAGGCCCTGGATTATTGCCAGGAGCAAGGCTGGATCGAGCTGGAAAGCAAGCAGACGACCGAGGTCTACAGCCTGCTCCAGAGCGATTTCGATGCGCAGGCGCTGAGCCTGGAACTGCATGGCTATTTCACCCGGCACGAACGTACGGAAGTTGCGCGGATCCACGCCATGCTCGAGTTGTTCGCCACTGAACATTGCCTGGGTTATCGCCTGGCGCAGTACTTCGGTGACAACCAGGCGCCGCAGCAATGTGGGCATTGCTCGGTGTGCCATGGCCAGGTTGCCCGCCTGCCGGCTCCCCCCGAATTGCCGGCGCTGGCGGATAAAGACTTCGAGGCCCTGTGCGGCGACTTCATCCGCAGGCACCAGGGTTTCAACGCTCAGGTGCCGAGCGCGGAACGGCTGACGCGGTTTTTGTGTGGCATCAGCGTACCGCTGTTTACCAAGCTCAAGGCCCGGGCCATTCCGGGGTTTGCGGCGCTGGAGGCTTACCCCTACGCCGAGGTGCGCAGTTGGATCGAGCACCATCTGCCCGCAGGAACATCCATTTGCTGAATGTCGCCCATCAGCGCAATAGGCTTCAAAAAGCCTGCTCAGCTGACTATGGTGATCGCTGTCCAAGGTTCACCAACAAGAGAGCAAACAATGAGCCAGACGCCACTCCAGATTCAGCGTGCCGCCGTGATCGGCGCCGGCACCATGGGCCGTGGCATCGTCATGTGCCTGGCCAATGCCGGGGTGCCGGTGCAGTGGGTCGACAACAATCCGCAGATGCTCGACCAGGCGCTGACGGCCATCGCCCAGACCTGGGCGCACAACGTGCGTCAGGGCCGCATCGACCAGGCCGAGGCGGACGCGCGCATCGCCAGGGTCACGGCCGCTGCGGACTACGCGGCGATCAGCGAGGTGGACCTGGTGATCGAGGCGGTCTACGAAAACCTCGAACTCAAGCAGCAGATCTTTCGCCAGCTCGACGGTCTGCTCAAGCCCCAGGCAATCCTGGCCAGTAATACCTCGGCCCTGGATATCGACGCCATTGCCGCGGTCACCCAGCGCCCGCAACAGGTACTGGGCCTGCACTTCTTCAGCCCCGCGCACATCATGAAACTGCTGGAAATCGTCCGTGGTGCGCAAACCGCCCCGGCGGTGCTGCAAGCCGCCAAGGCCCTGGGCGACCGCATGGGCAAGGTCAGTGTGGTGGCGGGTAACTGCTTCGGCTTTATCGGCAACCGGATGCTTAATACCTACGTGCTCGAGGCACGCAAAATGTTGCTCGAGGGCGCGTTTCCCTACCAGGTCGATGCCGCGTTGCAAGGTTTCGGGTTTGCCATGGGGCCGTTTCGCATGTACGACGTGGTCGGCATCGACCTTGGCTGGCGCGCCCGCGAGTTGGCCGGTGTCGGCCAGGATGAGGATGAAATCCAGGTGGATAACCGCCTGTGCGAGCAAGGACGTTTCGGGCAGAAGAGCGGCAATGGCTACTACCACTACGAACCGGGCAGCCGTCAGGCTGAGCACGATCCGCAGGTAGACGCGCTGGTCCTGCGGGTCAGTGAGCAGCTCGGGTATCAACGCCGCGAGATCGGCGCCGAAGAGATCCTTGAGCGCTGCCTGCTGGCACTGGTCAACGAGGGGGCCAAGATTCTCCAGGAAGGCATCGCCGAATCTGCGCGGGACATCGACCTGGTTTACCTGAACGGTTACGGGTTCCCGGCGGACAAGGGCGGGCCGATGGCATGGGCTGACCAGCAAGTGCTGGCCGCTATCGAGGCGCGACTGTTGCGTCTAGAAGCCGAGCAGGGCGCCTTGTGGAAACCTGCCGGGATCATCCGCGAACTGGTCGCCAGCGGCGGACAGCTGGCGCGGTACCAGGCTGACTGAACGCCGCGCAGCCACTACACTGCCAGCCCCTTTGCACGAGAAACCCCATGACTGACCGCATGCCCCAACGTGCCGACTACCGGCATTTCCAGCCGATCATTACCCGCTGGCACGACAACGATGTGTATGGCCATGTGAACAATGTGACCTACTACAGCTTCTTCGACACGGCGGTGAACACCTACCTGATCGAAGTGGGTGGCCTGGATATCCATGACGGCGAAGTGGTCGGGTTTGTGGTGAGCTCGGCGTGCGATTACTTCGCCTCGATCGCGTTCCCCGAGCGCATCGAGATTGGCCTGCGAGTCGGCAAGCTGGGCAACAGTTCGGTGCAGTACGAACTGGCCGTGTTCAAGGCCGGTGAGGAGGACGCCTGTGCGGCGGGGCGCTTTGTCCACGTGTTTGTCGATCGGGCCTCGAACCAGCCGGTGACCATTCCTGCCGGGCTGCGTGAGGCGCTGGAGCGATTGCTGGCCTGAAACGAAAAATCGCAGCCCGAGGGCTGCGATTCTTTACGCGGGATTTGCGTGAGGCGACGGGGTCAGTCGCGATAATGCTTGTGCTTGCGATGCCCATAGGCATGGCCACGGCCCGGGTGACCGTGACGGTAGTAGCGACGGTCATCGTGACCACCGCGGTAGCGACGATCGTTACGGTCGTCGTCATCGCTTTTGTTGCCCATGTAGTTACCCAGCGCGCCACCGGCACCGCCGCCGGCTGCTGCGCCGATCAGGCTGCCCGAGGTACCGCCGACGCTGCGACCGACCACGTTGCCGCCGGCTGCGCCCAGCGCACCACCGATCGCGGCTTCGCCACGGCTGCGTTTGTCGGCGCCCACCGCACTACCACCCGCACCGCCCAGTGCGGCACCAATGGTTGAGCCAGTGCTGCCGCCCAGTGACTGACCGACGACCGAGCCAAGAACCCCGCCCAATGCGCCGCCCACACCGGCTTCGGTGGTGCCTCCAGCTGACGCGACGCCACTGATCAGGCCAAGGGACAACAAGAGAATCGAGGAGAACTTCATAGAGGAGCCTCAGAGGGATGACGCCGCGATCCTGAGGCTGTGACGGGATGGTTACAATCGAAATCCGACGAGTAACACGACCTTCTCACATTTTGCTAAGTTGTTGTTTTTACTACGGAACTTAATTGATTTTTGCAGGTCTTTAACTACTTGGGACAGGCCGCTTTGCTAACAAAGCGGCCTTTTTTGTGGGCGTTGGTTAAGCGCAGGCGAGCGAAAATTCGACGCCAGGCTTCAGGCCGACCTGGCCTTGATCAGCCCGCTTGCACTCGCCGCTTCCAGGCGGATCGCGACAAATTTGGACGTCGGCGTGTGGCTGCCATCCCCGGTGCTTTCCAGCGGCACCAACGGGTTGACTTCCGGGTAGTACGCCGCCGCTTGTCCCGCCGGAATATCGAACGCCAGCAGGGTGAAGCCCTTCACCCGACGCTCCCGGCCATCATCCCAGATCGACACAATGTCAGCCTTCTGCCCGGGCTTGAAGCCCAGGCGGATGATGTCGGCTTCGTTGACGAACAGCACATCCCGCTGGCCCTTGACCCCACGATAACGGTCATCAAGACCGTAGATGGTGGTGTTGTACTGATCGTGGGAGCGCATGGACTGCATGATCAGGTCCGGCAACTGCCCGGTGGCCCGGGTACGTTCGTGAACCAGGTCGAGGGGCAAGGTATTGGCGCGGAAGTTGGCGCGACCTGACGGGGTGTTCCAGCGCCGTTCGCCGGCACTGTTGCCCAGGTAGAAACCGCCCGGGTGCTCGATCTTCTGGTTGAAGTCCTTGAAGCCTGGAATGGTGTCGGCGATCAACTCGCGAATGCGTCGGTAATCGGCCACCAGCCAGCTCCAGTCCACGGGGGTGCTGCCCAGGGTGGCCGCGGCGATGCCGGCGATGATCGAAGGCTCGGAGCGCATCAGCCTGGACAGCGGGTTCAACTGGCCATTGGAGGCGTGGACCATGCTGAACGAATCCTCCACGGTCACCGCTTGCGCCCCTTCGGTTTGCAGGTCGATGTCGGTACGGCCCAGGCACGGCAGGATCAAGGCGGCTTTACCGTGGGCCAGGTGGCTGCGGTTGAGCTTGGTGCTGATCTGCACGGTGAGGTCGCAGTTGCTCAGGGCCTGGAAGGTCCGTGGGCTGTCCGGTGTGGCTTGGGCAAAGTTGCCGCCCAGGCCGATAAAGACTTTGGAGCGACCTTCGAGCATCGCGTGGATGGCTTCGACCACGTTGTGGCCATTGTCGCGCGGCACCTTGAACTGGAAGCGCCGCTCCAGCGCATCGAGGAACGCCACGGGTGGCCGTTCGTTGATGCCCATGGTCCGGTCGCCTTGCACGTTACTGTGGCCACGCACCGGGCACAGGCCCGCGCCCGGACGGCCGATGTTGCCGCGCAGCAGCATCAGGTTGGCGATTTCCTGGATGGTCGGCACCGAGTGGCGGTGCTGGGTGATGCCCATGGCCCAGCACATGATCACGTTCTTGCCGGCCGCGTACATGCGCGCGGCTTGCTCGACGTCTTCCAGGCTCAGCCCGGACTGCTCGACGATCTGCGCCCACGGGGTGTCGTCGATCTGGCTCAGGTAGTCGTGGAGGTTGACCGTGTGCTCGTTGAGGAACTCATGGTCGAACACCGAAGGCGCGCCGCTGCCCTGCGCCTCGCGTTCCCACTGCAGGAGGAATTTGGCCATGCCGCGCAACAACGCCATGTCGCCACCCAGCGCGGGGCGCAGATAGGCGGTGTTGGTCGGCTTGTCGCCGTTGGTGAGCATTTCGATCGGATGCTGCGGGTGCTGGAAACGCTCCAGGCCACGCTCCTTGAGCGGGTTGATACAGACCACCTGCGCACCACGTTTTACCGCTTCACGCAGCGGCTCAAGCATCCGCGGATGATTGGTCCCGGGGTTCTGGCCCCAGACGAAAATCGCGTCGGCATGTTCGAAGTCATCGAAGGTCACGGTGCCTTTGCCGACCCCGACGCTCTGCGCCAGGGCCACGCCACTGGCTTCGTGGCACATGTTCGAGCAATCCGGGAAGTTGTTGGTGCCAAACGCGCGGACAAACAACTGGTACAGATAGGCCGCTTCATTGCTGGCGCGGCCCGAGGTGTAGAACTCGGCCTGGTCAGGGCTCGCCAGGTTTCGCAGGTGTTGGCCGATCAGCGTGAACGCGGCCTCCCAGCTGATGGGCTGGTAACGGTCGGTCTCGGCGTTGTAGCTCATCGGTTCAGTCAGGCGGCCCTGGTACTCGAGCCAGTAGTCGCTCTGCTCCAGCAACGCGCTGACGCTGTGCTTGGCGAAAAATGCCGCGTCGACACGGCGTTTGGTGGCTTCCCAGTTGACCGCCTTGGCGCCGTTTTCGCAGAACTTGACCATGCCGCTTTCCGGCGAATCGCCCCAGGCACAGCCCGGGCAGTCGAACCCGCCGTTCTGGTTGGTCTTGAGCATCATGCGGATGTTCTTCAGCGCGTTGTCGCTGGTCAACCACGCCTGGGCGACACTGATCAGCGCGCCCCAGCCACCGGCCGGGCCCTTGTAGGGCTTGTAGCGTGGGGTGGGTGTCTGGTCGGCTTGATGATGAGTGCTCACGCTTGATTCTCCATCGCAGGGCTATACACCCGCGGCGCACTTTTGTGCGGCAGGTGGATGAGATTGAGGTTGTGTCGGCGCGCCCACTGCAGGGCAAGGCCGGTGGGCGACGACAGGCTGACCAGGGTCTGGATCCCGGCGCGCAGGGCTTTCTGGATCAGTTCCAGGCTGCAGCGACTGGTGACAATCGCCACCCCGCCTGCTGTCGGGATGTCCTGCCGGACCAGGGCGCCGATCAGCTTGTCGAGGGCGTTGTGCCGGCCGATGTCTTCGCGGCCCAGCAGCAACTCGCCCTGGTTATTCATGAACACCGCCGCGTGCACCGCACCGCAGTGCTGGCCCAGGGGTTGGAAGGCATTGATGCGTTGGCGCAGGCCGTCCAGCCATTCGGCCGGCGGCAGGGGCGCTCCCGGCAAGACGGGCAGTTGCGGCAAGGCCTGCTCCACGGCTTCGACGCCACACAAGCCGCAGCCGCTGGTACCGGCCAGTTGCCGACGCTGCTGCTTGAGGTTCCAGAACGCACGGCTGGCGATGTTGACCTGGGCGTACATCGCAGAACCCGAGCCGCTGAGCTGCAGGTCGTAGATATCGCTGCGCTCACTGACGATCCCGCTGCCCAGGCTGAAGCCGACGATGAAGTCTTCAAGATCGGTAGGGGTTACCAGCATCACTGCCTGGCTGATGCCGTTGTAGGCAATCGCCAGCGCGACCTCTTCGGCGAGCGCGGTGCTGGCGCTGGCGCTGAGGTCGAGGTTGCAATACTGATAGCTCTGACTGGCGGCGGGCGCGGGCGTGTCGAGGGCGGGCGCCGCGCAGGTCGGGCGCTTGGCGTTCATGGGGCTGTACCGGCGGGTTATCCAGCTTTAAGCCTAGGCGCGGCAAAGTGTCGCGTCTAATCGCTAATACTGATCTACCGATAGATGGCGTCGATCAAGAGCCGGTCTGTGATCTCTGATAAATCGCAAAACAGGCTTCCGCCAATGCCGAGCGCGGTGCGCTGCGGCGCATGATCAGCCCCAGGCGGCCGAGGGTTTGCGCGTTTTCAATCGGCTGCAGGCGCAGGTGTTCGGTCAGGGCTTCCAGGCCACCTTCCAGGGGCATGATGGCGCAGCACAGGCCACCATGGACCGCCTGCAGCAATTGATGAACGGCGTCCGTCTGCAGCAGCGGTTGCGGGTTGAGGCCCCGGCTGTGGAAGTTGTGGTCAATGGACTGGCGAAAGTGCATGCCGCTGGTGAGCATGCCCAGTGGCAACTCGATCAGCGCCTCCCAACTCAAGGGCGTCTCGCCGAAACTGAAGAAACGCTGGTCATACAGCAGGCCCATGCGGGTTTCGCTGAAGGCCAGAGAGTCGAAGCGCTCGCCATCCAGGCGCTCGAGGTAGGACACGCCCAGATCCAGGCGGTTGTTCGCCAGTTGTTCGAGGATCTGCTCGGAGCTCAGGGCCGACAGCTCGAAGCGCAGGTTCGGGTGTTCGCCGTGCAACTGGTGCAACAAAGGCAGCGGATCGAAGCTCGACAGCGGCACCACCCCCAGGCGCAGTGTGCCGACCAGGTTGCCGCGACAGGCTGCGGCTTCGGCATACAGGCCGTCATAGGCCGCCAGCACGGTGCGCGCCCAGGCCAGCACCCGCTCACCGGGGGCGGTAAACCCTTCAAAGCGCTGGCCGCGATTGACCAGCGGCAGGTCCAGTTCTTCTTCCAGGCTGCGCAAGCGCATCGACAGGGTGGGCTGGGTGATGTGACAGCGCGCGGCGGCCTGGCCGAAATGGCGGGTTTCGTCGAGGGCGATGAGGAATTTCAGCTGTTTGATGTCCATCTTCATTCCTGGGCGCGGTGAGGAGCGAATTCTAGCGGTTGGGTTGACCTGCGTCATTGGTCGGTTGGGAACCGCATTGCGCAGAGTTGGTCTAGTCTTTCGCGACCGGACCTATTAAACCCAAGGAGAGTGCACCATGAGTCTTTTGAGCTTTGTCAAAGAAGCAGGCGAAAAACTGCTGGATCTGCTGACACCGGGTAACGCCAATGCGAGCGAGCAGTTGAAGGATCACATCGCGAAGGTCGGCCTGGGCAACCCGAATGTGCAGGCCACGGTGGAGGGCGACAAGGTAACTGTGACGGGTGAAGTCAGCAGTCAGGAAGAGAAAGAGAAGATCCTTCTGGCGGTGGGTAACATTGCCGGCGTCGGCAGTGTCGATGACCAGATCACGGTGAGCGGGCCAGTGGTGGCTGCTGCACGTTTTGTAGTGGTGAAGAAAGGCGACACCCTCAGCGCGATTTCCCTGGCGGTGTATGGCTCTGCCAACCAGTACAACAAAATCTTCGAGGCCAACAAGCCAATGTTGTCGCACCCGGACAAAATCTATCCGGGCCAGACGCTGCGCATTCCTGAGTAACGCTCAGGCTCGCTCCCACCAGGGTCGCATCAACCCCGTGGGAGCGAGCCTGCATCGCGATGCAGGCGACCAGGTCTACAGTCCTGCAATAAGCGCTTGATAGTCCCCCACCGCGGCAAACTCGGCGGTGTCCTTAGGCCCCTTGCGGCTATCCGGCACGCTGACAGCCAGCAAATGCCCCACACCAAACTCCCGCGCACTGCGCAGGATCGGCAAGGTGTCATCGATGAACAGGCTGCGGCCTGGGTCGAAGCCGATGTCGGCCTGCAACGCATCCCAGAACTGTCGGCTCTCCTTGGGAAAGCCATAGTCGTGGGAGCTGATCAAGCGCTCGAAGTAGGGCGCCAGCTCGATCCTTTCCAGTTTCAACGACAACGAATCGCGATGCGCGTTGGTAATCAGGATGACCCGTTTGCCGGCCTGTTTGATCGCCGCCAGAAAGGTATCGGCATCCGGGCGCAGGGCGATCAGGTGGGCGGTTTCCAGCTTCAGTTCGCGCACGGGTAAACGCAGTTCGCTGCTCCAGAAATCCAGGCAATACCATTGCAACTGTCCGGCGTTGCGCTCGAACAACGGCTGCATTTCCAGCTCGGCCATGGCCCGGCTGATGCCGTGCAATTCGGCATAGCGCTGGGGCAGGTGCTCCATCCAGAAATGGTTGTCGTAGTGCAGGTCCAGCAGGGTGCCGTCCATATCCAACAGAACGGTATCGATGTCGCGCCAGGGCAGTGTGGGCATTGCAGGCTTCTCCAGCGGGAAACAGATATCCGGCATAAACAATCAGGAAAGGCCGGGTATAGTAACCCGTTCACGCCAAGGAGCCGCTATGCGCCAAAAACCCGAAGTCCTAGCCCGCGAGATCGTCGCCACCAGTCGCCTGTTTTGCGTGGAAGAGGTGCAACTGCGCTTCTCCAATGGCGTGGAGCGCACCTACGAGCGATTGGTCGGCAAGGGCGCCGGGTATGGCGCAGTGATGATTGTGGCGATGCTCGATGCCGACCACGCGGTGCTGGTCGAAGAGTACTGCGGTGGCACCGACGCCTATGAAATGTCATTGCCCAAGGGCCTGATCGAGCCGGGCGAGGATGTGCTGGCCGCCGCCGAGCGCGAGCTCAAGGAAGAGGCCGGTTTTGGCGCGCGGCAACTGGAGCACCTGACCGAGCTGTCGCTGTCGCCCGGTTACATGAGCCAGAAAATCCAGGTGGTGCTGGCCACCGAGCTTTACGAAGAGCGCCTGGAAGGGGACGAGCCGGAGCCGATGCGGGTTGATCGGGTCAATCTGCGCGAACTGTCGGCGCTGGCGCAAAACCCGCAGTTCACCGAAGGCCGTGCCTTGGCGGCGCTGTACCTGGCCCGTGACCTGCTGACCCAGCGCGGAGCGTTCCAGCCATGAAGGATTTTCCCCAGGCACACCCGTTGCTGGCGCCGGTGGTCGAGCTGGCGCTGCAGGCTGGCGAGGCGATCCTGCCGTTCTGGCGCACCGCAACCGAGGTGATGACCAAGACCGACGATTCGCCGGTCACCGCCGCCGACCTGGCTGCACACCATGTGATTCTCGCGGGCCTGACGGCGCTTGATCCGAGCATCCCGGTGCTCTCGGAAGAAGACGCCAATATCCCACAAGCCGTGCGCGCCGGCTGGCAGCGCTGGTGGCTGGTGGACCCGCTGGATGGCACCAAGGAGTTCATCGCCGGCAGTGAAGAATTCACCGTCAACATCGCGCTGATCGAGCAGGGGCGCGTGGTGTTTGGGGTGGTGTCGATGCCCACCAACGGTCGCTGCTATTTCGGCGGTGACGGGCTCGGCGCCTGGCGCGCCGACCAAGACAGCGCCGCGCAACCGATCCAGGTCCGCCTGGCGCCGGCCGCAGGCCAAGCCTTTACCGTGGTTGCCAGCCGCCGCCATTCCAGCCCGGAACAAGAGCGCTTGCTGGCGGGCTTGAGTGCCAGCCTGGGCGAGTTGCAGCTGGCGAACATCGGCAGCTCGTTGAAGTTCTGCCTGTTGGCCGAAGGTGCGGCGGATTGTTATCCGCGGTTGGCGCCGACCTCCCAGTGGGACACCGCGGCAGCCCAAGGCGTACTCGAAGGCGCGGGCGGCGAAGTGCTGGAGTTGAGTGGCGAACGCTTCAGCTATCCTGCGCGGGAGTCGCTGCTTAACAACTACTTTTTGGCATTGCCTGCGGGCGTGTCATGGCGAGAGAAGTTATTGAGCTTGAGTTCAAACTGAACAGTCAGCCTGTAAAGTCATCCCCTGTTTGATCACTGTATGTTTGATCACTGTCAGATATGACAGGTTTCAAGTAGGGGGCTGAGTGCTAGCATCCAACACACCTGATGATGGTAGGTGACTGATGGGGCTGAGGTTCAAATGAAAATCGATAAAGTGCTTTTATTGGTTGGACTTTCACTTTGTTTCGGGAGCGCGTCCGCCGGGACTGTCACGATCAAGTCCCCGCCAGAGGGCTTGACGTTGTTGACGACAAGCGGGGTTGTAAAGCATGGCGACAAGGACTTGGTGTTAACTTCGCAGACCCAAGTCGAGGTCAATATCTCACCGCAAATCGAGGTAGACGGCACGCCGCACATAATAGGTATGGCGTCAGTCGATCATCGCCCCAACACCACCACTCAACTGCACAGCAACGATACTCTTTGTCGTTCGAGTGAAAGTGCCCAGGGTTATAGCGTCACGATTGAACTGGTTGGTTATCAGTCTGTGACCTGTCGCAATGGAGAATTTAAGTCGAACAAGCAACTCGTTGCCGACGGTTCGGCAAATGTGGTGGTGACGTACGACAAACTTCCAAAATCTGACTGATCGTCGCTGTCGTTCAGTGCGGGGGTTGGCAGGAACGATGACGCCGAGGGCAGTCGCGTCATCGTCAGGTTTGATAGCCAGCCAGTGCTAGCGATGCAGCACATACTGCCCGGTAAACGTCACCGCATCCTCATCACTCCCGGCATTCACAATCCGCGCATGCAGCGTCAATCGTGCCCGGCCGTAGCGTTCGTACATCGTCAGGAATTTTTTCCACACCGCCGCACTCGGAGCTTCACAGAGGGCAATCCCGTCGGTGGTCACCGGCAGCGGGTAGCTGATGTGCCCTTCCTGGATCACGATGTGCCCGTCCTCGATGCCGGCTTCACGCAGGCGCAGGTGCAACCAGCCCCAGCCCGCCAGCACGGCGGCGCAGTACAGGCTGCCGCCGAACATGGTGCTCTTGTGGTTGACGTTGGCTGCCAACGGTAGCTGCAGGCGTAATTGCCCGGACTGCCAGTCGAGCACCTTGAGGCCCATCTCCTGCGTCAGGGGGATGTCGTGGTGCAGGATTGATTCCAGGTAACGACTGTCGTGGTTCATGCGCGGACCTCATGGTGGGTTGCCGGGATGACAGATGGCGGTATGCGGCTCAATCGAGTTCCTCGGCGCTGTTGTGGGCGCCGGCGGCGTCGGCGAAATTCAGGCCGTGTTTGCGCAGCTTGTCATGCAGGGTCTTGCGCGGCACCCCGAGGGCTTCGGCGACGCTGCGCAGGGAGCTGTGGGAGCGCGCCAGTTCGGCGGCGATCAGGTTCTTCTCGAAGTTCTCCACTTGCTCGCTGAGGTTACCGCTGGGTTCGGCACTCAGCGGCGCGGGACTGCCATCGGCGGCCGTTGGGTCGAGCGCCAGTTCCAGGCCGAGGGCAAAACGCTCGGCGGCATTCTGCAGCTCGCGCACATTACCCGGCCAGCGATGGCGCAGCAGCAGCGCCCGTTGCCCCGGGAGCAGTTCGTGGGGCGCCAGGCCATGGCGTTCGCTGGCTTCATCGGCAAAGTGCTGGAACATCATCAGGGCATCTTCGCCGCGTTCGCGCAGTGGCGGAATGCGCAGCGGCGCGACGTTCAGGCGGTAGTAGAGGTCGGCGCGAAAACGCCCCTGGTCGGCGGACTGGCGCAAGTCTTCCTTGGTGGCGGCAATGATGCGGATGTCCAGCGGGATCAACTGATTGCCCCCCAGCCGTTCCACCACCCGCTCTTGCAGCAGACGCAGGAGCTTGACCTGCACGTCCAGGCTCATGCTTTCGATTTCATCGAGGAACAGCGTGCCGCCATTGGCAAATTCGAACTTGCCGATGCGCCGCTTCTGCGCCCCGGTGAACGCCCCCGGTTCGTGACCAAACAGCTCGCTCTCGACCACCGACTCGGCCAACGCCCCGGCGTTGATCGCGACGAAGGGGCCGTTGCGGCGGTTCGACAAGTCGTGCAGGGCGCGGGCCACCACTTCCTTGCCGGCGCCGGTCTCACCGAGGATCAGCACGTCGGCCTTGGTCGGGGCCAGCGCGCCGATCTGCTCGCGCAGGCGCAGCATCGACGGCGACTGGCCGATCAGCCGCGTACTCAGTTCATTGCGATCGCTCAGGGCCAGGCGCAGGCTGCGGTTTTCCAGGACCAGGCGGCGCAGGGCCAGGGCCCGGCGCACGCTGTCGAGCAGGGCATCGCTGGCGAAGGGTTTTTCGAGGAAGTCATAGGCCCCGGCGCGCATCGCCTGCACCGCCAACGGAACGTCACCGTGACCGGTAATCAGCAAGACCGGCAGCTCCGGGTCCTGGCCGTGCAGTTCGGCCAGCAACTCCAGACCGTCCATGCCGGGCATGCGAATGTCGCTGACCACCACGCCGGGCCAGTCGCGCTCCAGCCGCGCGGCCAGGCCCTGGGCTTGCGCCAGCGGCAGGATCTTCAGTCCGGCCAGGTCCAGCGTCTGGCTCAGGGCCTGGCGCAGGTGCGGATCGTCGTCGATCAGTACCACTTCAATCCGATTGTCGATCAGGTTGCTCATTCACTGCGGTCCTCGGACGGTTGCAGGCTTACACCGGGTGCGCCAGCGCGCAGCCGCAGGGTGATCAGGGCGCCGCCTTCCTTGTGGTTGGCGAACGACAGTTCACCGCCGAAGGCGCGCATCAGGGTTTCGCAGATGGCCAGCCCCAGGCCAAGGCCCTGGGTGCGGGTCTTGGTGGTGTAGAACGGCTCGCTGGCGCGGCTCAGGGCTTCCATGCAGAACCCCGGGCCGTTATCGCGAATGTACAGATTGACGCCCTCGGCGGTGGTTTCGGCACTCAACCAGAGTTTGCGCGGCGGACCTTTTTCAGTGAGGGCATCGAGGGCGTTGGCCAGCAGGTTGCCCAGCACCTGGCGCAGCCGGGTTTCGCCGGCCTCGACCCACAGCGCGGCGGCTGGCAGGTCGCGGATCAGTTCCACTTCCATGCTGCGGCGACGCTTGGCCAGCAACGCCAGGGCGTCGTCCAGCGCCGGTTGCAGGGCGACGCTTTCCGGGGCGTGGCGGTCGCGCCGGGCAAAGGCGCGCAGATGGGCGATGATCGAGGCCATGCGCCCGGTCAGTTCGCTGATCAGCTTGAGGTTGCCACGGGCATCGTCGGTGCGTTGATGATCGAGCAGCACCTCGGCGTTCTCGGCGTAGCTGCGGATGGCCGCCAGCGGTTGATTGAGTTCGTGGCTGATGCTCGCCGACATAGTGCCCAGCGCCGAGAGTTTACCGGCCTGCACCAGGTCGTCCTGGGCACGTACCAGCTCCTGTTGCGCCTGCTCACGCTCCAGCACTTCCTCCCGGAGCCGGCGGTTGAGGCCTTCCAGGTCACTGGTCCGCTCGGCCACCCGGACTTCCAGTTCACGCCGGGTCCTGGCTTCGAAGTCGATGCGCTGCAGGTAGTGGCGGCGGCGCTGCATCATCAGCCCCAGCAGCAACATCAGCACCAGCAGCGTCGCACCGCCGGTGGCCACCACGGTGCGCACGGGGCGGTCGATCAGGGTCCTGGGCGCAAGGATGCTGACGCGCCAGCCGGTCTCGTCGATCTGCTGGGTCTGGGTCAACCAGGCGTTCTGGTCGATCTGCAAGGGCCGTGGATCGAGGGTTGGGTAGGGCTGCACGGCGGCGATGGCGGTGCGCTCATCCTCCGTCAGTGGCCGGCTTGCACGGAAGCGCCAGTCCGCCCGCGAGGTGAGGATGACCACGCCGTTGTGATCGGTCACCAGCAGTTGTTCCGGGGTTTTGCCCCACAGGCTTTCGGTGTGGTCCAGGTCGACCTTGATCACCAGTACACCGAGTATCTGTTCGCCTTCGCGCACGGCGGCAGCGAAGTAATAGCCACGTTTGGTGGAGGTGGTGCCCAGGCCGAAAAAGCGCCCGAGGCGACCCTGCATCGCTTCGCTGAAGTAGGGGCGGAAGGCGAAGTTGCGGCCGATGAAGCTGTCCTGCTTGTCCCAGTTCGACGTGGCCAGGGTGTTGCCGCGCACGTCCATCAGGTACATGACCTCGGCCCCGGTCTGGGCGCTGATGTTTTTCAGGAAGCGGTTGGCGTTGCCCTGGGTCACGCCATCGTCCGGCGCCCCGAGGACGGCGCGCAAGGCGGGCAGGTCGCCGAGGATCTGCGGCAACACCTCGTAGCGGTGCAGGGTACCCAGCAGGTTGGCGACGTACAGGTCCAGGGTCTGGCGGTTCTGGCCGGCCAGTTCGCTGCGGTAATAACGTTCGGCCAGGTGCTCCAGCGGCCACAACAAGGGTGCCAGGCACAGGGCAAGCAGGGCCAGGCTGCGCCAACGGGGTCTGCGGGGGAGGGCTGGAGTCATGGGCATCGGGGATCGCCTGGGGGTACCGCTGCATTATGCCTAGGCTTGCGCGGCGAGACACTCGCGCAACGCGTTACGCCACGCTGGCCGATCACTGACCGCTGCCGGGGGTTGCGTATCGCCCTGCGCAGTGGCGATATAGACGTCTTATAAAAATGCCAGGGGTTGTTGTATGTTGCTCGCCACGTTGATTCACCGCGCCAGTCTGGCCAGTCCGCAAGTCACCGCAGAGCAAGCACTGGAGCTGCTGCGTGAACACTACGGGCTGAGCGGGACGCTGCAGTCACTGGGCAGCCAGCAGGATCTCAACTATCGGCTCGACAGTGATCAGGGGCGCTTCGTCCTGAAAATCTGCCGGGGCGACTACGCCGCGTTGGAGCTTGAGGCCCAGCACGCCGCGCTCAAACACCTGGCGGCACGTCCCGGGTTGCATGTCCCGCGGGTCATCGCGGCGAAGAACGGTGCCGACCTGCTGACCCTGGAGCTGGCCGGCCAGTCCCTGCACGTGCGCGTGCTCGACTACATCGACGGACAATCCCTGACCCACCTCGATCACCTGGGCCATGAAGTGGTGGCCGGTTTCGGTCGGCTCTGCGGCGAAATGGACCTGGCCCTCGCCGGCTTCACCCACCCGGGGCTGGAGCGCACGTTGCAGTGGGATGCCCGGCATGCCAGTGCATTGATCGAACACCTGCTGCCGGTGATCGGCGACCCGCAACAGCGCGAGATGATCAGCACCGCCGCCTTGCACGCCGAGCGGCGCTTGTTGCCCCTGCAAGCGAAGCTGCCGGTGCAGGCGATCCACATGGACATCACCGACGACAACGTGGTCTGGACGCGGGACGCGCAACGCCATTGGCAGATGCAGGGGGTCATCGACTTCGGCGACCTGATCCGCACCTGGCGCATCACCGATCTGTCGGTGACCTGCGCGGCGCTGCTGCACCATGCCGATGGCGACCCGATGGTGATCCTGCCGGCGGTGCACGCCTACCACGCGGTCAATCCGCTGCAGCGTGAAGAGTTGCAGGCACTGTGGCCGCTGATTGTGGCGCGGGCGGCGGTGCTGGTGCTCAGCGGTGAGCAGCAGGTGAGCATCGATCCGCAGAACCAGTACAGCCGCGACAACCTGAGCCACGAGTGGGAGATCTTCCGTGTTGCCACCTCGGTGCCGTTCGAGCTGATGGAGGCGGCGATCCTGGTGACGGCCGGCGAGTCGCTGCCAGTGATCGCCAGCCAGGGATTTGCCCCCTTGCTGCCGAGCCTGGTGGGACGCGAGTTCGCCCTGATCGACCTGGGCGTGCTGAGTGCCCATTTCGAAGCCGGCAACTGGGAGCAGGAGGGGATCGATCAGCGTCTGCTGCTCGAAGCGGCGTCAGCCCACGGCCTGGCGGCCAGTCGCTACGGGCAGTACCGCTTGTCCCGGACCCGCCCGGACAGTGCGCAGGAACCGGACACTTACCCGCTGCACGTTGACTTGCAGGTGCCGGCGGGCACTGCGGTCGAGGCGCCGTTTGCCGGTGTCGTCCACCTGAGCACCGATGGCCGCCTGCAACTCGACAGTGCCCAGTTGAGCGTGCGCCTGTGGGGCGTCAGCCCGTTGCTGCACAGCGGTGCCGCAGTGATCAAGGGCCAGGTGCTGGGGGAGGCCAGCGGCGCATTGCGGGTGCAATTGTGTCGTGGCGCCGAACTCGATCCGCCGCTGTTCTGCACGCCGTCCCGGGCCCCGGCCTGGCAGGCGTTGTGCCCGTCGCCGGCGGCGTTGCTGGGGTTGGCCTGCGATGCTGAGGCCGAGCTCGATCCACGCACGTTGCTGGCCCGCCGGGATGCCAGCTTCGCCCGTTCGCAAAAGCACTATTACGTCGATCCGCCACGCATCGAGCGGGGCTGGCGCAACCACCTGATCGACATGCAGGGCCGCTCCTACCTGGACATGCTCAACAACGTCGCGGTGCTCGGCCACGGTCACCCGCGCATGGCTGCCGAGGCCAGTCGGCAGTGGTCGCTGCTCAACACCAACTCACGCTTTCACTATGCGGCCATCGCCGAGTTCTCCGAGCGCTTGCTGGCGCTGGCGCCGGACTCGATGGACCGGGTGTTCCTGGTCAACAGCGGCAGCGAGGCCAACGATCTGGCGATCCGCCTGGCGTGGGCCTACAGCGGCGCGCGCGACATGCTCAGTGTGTTGGAGGCGTATCACGGCTGGACGGTGGGGGCGGACGCGGTGTCGACCTCGATCGCCGACAACCCCAAAGCACTCAGCAGCCGCCCGGACTGGGTGCACCCGGTTACCGCACCCAACACCTACCGGGGTGAGTTCCGTGGGCCCGACAGTGCGCCGGATTACGTGCGCAGCGTCGAGCACCACCTGGCTCGGCTGGACGAGCAGAAGCGCCCGTTGGCGGGCTTTATCTGCGAGCCGGTGTATGGCAATGCCGGTGGCATCTCGTTGCCAGCGGGGTATCTGCAGCAGGTCTATGGGCTGGTCCGCGCCCGGGGCGGGGTGTGCATCGCCGATGAGGTGCAGGTGGGTTATGGGCGCATGGGCAAGTTTTTCTGGGGCTTCGAGGAGCAGGGTGTGGTCCCGGACATCATCACCATGGCCAAGGGCATGGGCAATGGCCAGCCGTTGGGGGCGGTGATTACCCGGCGGGAAATTGCCGAAGCGCTGGAAGCTGAAGGGTATTTCTTCTCTTCGGCCGGTGGCAGTCCGGTGAGTTGCCGCATCGGCATGGCGGTGCTGGATGTGATGCAAGAAGAAAAGCTGTGGGAAAACGCCCAGGTCGTTGGCGGTCATTTCAAGGAACGCCTGGAAGCCTTGATCGAGCATCATCCGTTGGTCGGTGCGGTGCACGGCTCCGGTTTTTACCTGGGGGTCGAACTGGTCCGCAACCGCGAGACGCTGGAGCCGGCCACCGAAGAAACCGCCCGGCTGTGCGACCGTCTGCGGGAACTGGGGATCTTCATGCAACCGACCGGAGACTACCTCAACGTCCTCAAGATCAAGCCGCCGATGGTGACGTCGCGCCAGAGTGTCGACTTTTTTGTCGACATGCTGGCGAAGGTGCTGGACGAAGGGTTGTAAGCCCGCGCTGGCGAGGGTGGCCGTTCGGCCGCCATCGCTGGCAGGCCAGCTCCCACAGGTTTGATGGGTGTCTGCAAAATCTGTGAGCTCCGTGGGGGCGGGCTTGCCCGCGATAGGGCCAGTAAACCCTCCATAAATATCGATTATTATCGGCATTAACAGCTAGAAAAATACAAATGCGCATATCAGGCCCTTTAAAAGCCGATTTTTATCGGTTATAAAGTCGCCTGACGCCGCGCTGTGGATTTCTGCGCCCGGCCGAACCTCTTTCTGTCATCGGTCGATGCCACGCTCGGCCCCCTGCACCCGCCCGGGAGATGATTCATGAGTCGTATCGTTACTGTCGCCGCTACCCAGATGGCCTGTTCCTGGGACCTTGAAGCCAACATTGAGACCGCCGAGAAGCTGGTCCGTGAGGCCGCGGGCAAGGGCGCGCAGATCATTCTGATCCAGGAGCTGTTCGAAGCCCCGTACTTCTGCCAGAAGCCGAACCCGGACTACCTGCAACTGGCGAGCCGCGTTGAAGACAACGTGGCCATCAAGCACTTCCAGAAAGTCGCCAGGGAGTTGCAGGTGGTCCTGCCGATCAGCTTCTACGAGCTGGCGGGCCGGGCGCGCTTCAACAGCATCGCGATCATCGATGCCGATGGCAGCAACCTGGGGATTTATCGCAAGAGCCACATCCCCGATGGTCCGGGCTACCACGAAAAGTATTACTTCAACCCGGGCGACACCGGCTTCAAGGTGTGGAACACCCGCTACGCGAAAATCGGCGTGGGCATCTGCTGGGACCAGTGGTTCCCGGAGTGCGCCCGCAGCATGGCGCTGCTCGGCGCCGAGATCCTGTTCTACCCGACGGCCATCGGCAGCGAACCGCACGACAAGAGCATCTCCTCGCGCGACCACTGGCAGCGCGTGCAGCAGGGTCATGCCGGCGCCAACCTGATGCCGTTGATCGCCAGCAACCGCATCGGCAACGAAGAGCAGGACGGCTACGACATCACCTTCTACGGTTCTTCGTTCATCGCCAACCAGTTCGGCGAGAAGGTCGAGGAGCTCAACCAGACCGAAGAAGGCATACTGGTGCACAGTTTTGATCTGGATGAGCTGGAGCACATCCGCAGCGCCTGGGGTTCGTTCCGTGATCGGCGTCCGAACCTGTATGGCCCGCTGAAAACCCTAGACGGTTCCCTGGAGTCCTGATTGTTATGACCACTTTGCACAGCACCCCCCGCGCCGACGGCTTCTACATGCCGGCTGAATGGGCCCCCCAGACCCAGGCCTGGATGGTCTGGCCCGAGCGCCCGGACAACTGGCGCCTGGGCGGCAAGCCCGCTCAAGCGGCCCACGTGGCGGTGGCCAAGGCGATTGCCCGCTTCGAACCGGTGACCGTTGCCGTGTCCGCCGGCCAATACGAAAACGCCCGGGCCCGCCTCGACGTACCGAATATTCGCCTGGTCGAGATGTCCAGCGATGACGCCTGGGTGCGGGACACCGGCCCGACGTTCGTCATCAACAACAGCGGTGAAGTGCGCGGCGTGCACTGGGACTTCAATGCCTGGGGCGGTTTCGACGGCGGCCTGTACTCGCCGTGGAACCGTGACGCACAAGTTGCCGGCAAGATCCTCGAGATCGAGCGCAGTCCGCGTTACCGCACCGAGGGCTTCGTGCTCGAAGGCGGTTCGATCCACGTCGACGGCGAAGGCACGCTGATCACCACCGAAGAATGCCTGCTCAACCGCAATCGCAACGCGCACCTGAGCCGCAGCGAAATTGAAGCGGTGCTCAGCGCGCAACTGGCTGTGGATAAGATCATCTGGCTGCCGGACGGTCTGTACAACGACGAAACCGACGGCCATGTGGATAACTTCTGCTGTTACGTGCGTCCCGGTGAAGTGCTGCTGGCCTGGACCGACGACCCGCAGGACCCGAACTACCCACGTTGCCAGGCGGCCATGAAGGTCCTGGAAAACAGCACCGACGCCAAGGGTCGCCCGTTTGTCGTACACAAGATGCCGATTCCGGGGCCGCTGTATGCCACGGAGGAAGAGTGTGCCGGGGTTGATCCGGTAGACGGCACCCAGGAGCGTAATCCTACGGTGCGCCTGGCCGGTTCCTACGTGAACTTCCTGATCGTCAACGGCGGCATCATTGCCCCGAGCTTCGACGATCCGCTGGATGGCCCGGCCAAGGAAATCCTGCAGAACCTGTTCCCGCAGCATGAAGTGGTGATGGTGCCGGGGCGTGAACTGTTACTGGGTGGCGGCAACATTCATTGCCTGACCCAACAGCAGCCTGCACCGCACAAAGGTTGAGTGAAGATGTAACAGCCTGTGGCGAGCGATGACCGGGTTTTTTAGCCCACGACATCGAGTCATGCCCAGCAAGCCCGCAGCCCGGAAGGCCTGCGGGCTTTTTATTGCCGCACGTCGGGCTGCCAGTCGCCTTGGCATAGCTCTTGTATATGCCCGTGAGTAATTCTCGGGAATGTAGAACGGCGTTGTTCTGTCATAAACCTTGGATAAGTTGGCCGCTCAAGAACCGGGAGAGAGCGCTGCAATGAACAGGGTCAGCGAGCAGCCAGCGCATCCCTTGGCACTGAATGGCGAGTCGCTGCAGGTGCTGGCGCAATGGTTGAAGTCTAATGGAACGCGACAGGTCAGAGACCCTGACCCGCGCAGGATGATGATCGAGCGATACCCCGCTGGTTTGTTCAGCGAGGCGGAACTCGAAGCGCTGTGGGATGTGATGCAAGGATAGACAACAAGGGATTGGTAAAGCGCTGCCGGGATGGCAGCGCTTTTTTTTGCCCTTTAGAAACTGTAGGTCCCGGTGACGACCAGGCTGCGGGGTGCCCCTGGCAGGATCTGGTAGGCGCTGGTCGACGACTCGTAGTAAGTCTTGTCGCTGATGTTGTTCAGCGCCGCGCGCAGGTCCCAGTCTTTCTGGCGGAAACCGGCCAGGGCGTCCCAGCGGCCGTAACCGGGCAGGACCGTGGTGTTGAGGTTGTCGGCGTAACGATCGCCCACCAGGGTCAGGCCAGTCTCGGCGTACCAGCCCATCTCCGGTTTCCAGGTGATGAACAGGCTGCCGTTGCGCTTGGCGACGTTGCTGATGCGCTTGCCTTCCAAGCCGTTGTTGTCTTTCTCGACGGTGGCGTCCTGAAAGCCCATGCCCCCTCGCAGATACCAGTTGCCGGTGATTTTCCCGGCGCCGGTCAGTTCGATGCCGCGCGAGCGTTGCATACCGGTCAGCAGGGTCACGGTCGGATCGTTGGGGTCGCTGGTGCGACGGTTGTAGAGCTCAAGCTCGTAGATCGCCAGGGTCGTGCTCAGGCGGTCATCGAGCCAGTCACTCTTCACGCCGATTTCCTTTTGCTTGGTCAGCTCGGGGCTCAGGTCGTTGACGTTGGTGGTCAGGCCCGGGGTGATGCCGATCAGGCCGCCGCCGACGGGCGAGAAGGTCTTGCTCCAGGAGGCGTAGAACGAGTGGTTCTGCAGCGGGGTCCAGACCACGCCGAGCCGTGGGCTGGTGCTGTGGCTGTCGCGGTCTTCGGAGAGGTTCTTGAGCTGGTTGGTCGAGTCGACATCGAAGGTGTCATACCGCACGCCGGCCAGCAGTTGCCATTGATCGTTGAGGCGCAGTTGGTCCTGCAGGTAAATGGCGCGGCTTTCGACTTCGGTGTGGGAGTCGCTGAAGACCTGCATGCGCCCGGTGTGCACGATGTTCCGGTCGGGGTGATACAGGTCCAGGGTCGGCACGGCGCTGTTGCCCGGCGCCGTGGTGGCCGCGTTGTACAGCTTCGGATCCCGGCGCTGGCTGCCCAGCTCCAGCCCGCTGAGCAGGCGATGCTCGAGGCCGAAGGTGCTGAAGCCGCCTTCCAGTTCCAGGTTGTTGAACACATTGCGGGTGGTCAGGTCCTGCTGCCAATGCTGGCGAACCACCTGGTTGGTCGTGGTGTTCACATTGGTGACGTAGGTGTTGTCGAAATCACTGTTGAGCTTGAACACCCCCAGGGTGTGGCGCAGTTGCCAGTTGTCGGCAAGCTCGTAACTGAGTTTCGAGCGCAGGGACTGCGACTTGTCATCGATGAAGTCGTTATCGGTGCCGTAGGTGGTATCGCGGCCGACGTCGGCGGGCCGTCCGTTGATGGCCGGGATGCCACGATCGGGCGTGCGGTTGTAGCGGCTGTATTCGTATTGCACCAACCAGTTCAGGTCCGGTGTCAGTTGCCAGCTCATCGACGGTGCGAACAGTTGGCGGCTGCCACTGACGCCGTCGCGAAAGCTGTTTTCATCCAGGTTGCCCATGTTCAGGCGCAGGCTGAGGTTTTCGCTCGGGTCGGTGCTCAGGTCGGCATACAGGCTGCGCATGTCCTCGCTGCCGCCCTGGGCTTCGATGGTCGAGCGGCGGCCGAACTCTGGCAACTTGCTGACCCGATTGACGATCCCGCCTTGGCTGCCACGGCCGTACAGCACCGCGGCCGGGCCTTTGAGCACTTCGATGCGCTCGATGTTGTGCAGGTCGCGCACGTACTGGCTGTCGTCGCGGATGCCGTCGAGGTAGAAGTCGTTGCTGGCGTCGAAGCCGCGGATGCGCAAGCTGTCGAAGCGCGTGTCGGCGCCGCTGCTGACGTTGGGGATGCCGCCCAGGGCCGTGCCCAGGTCGTTGGTGCCGTAGTCGGAGAGGTTGGCGGTCTTGATCGAGTCGATGGCCTGCGGGACGTAGCGCACCGGGGTGGCGGTGCGGGTCGCGGTGCTGACTTCCTTGACCCGTGGATCGTCGACTTCGCCCACTTCGGCGCTGATCGAGGTGGCGGGCAATTCAGTGGTGGCAGCGCAGGTAAAACCGCCGGTCAACGAGGCGCACAGGCCCAGGGTGACGGACGTAAGACGAAAGGGGGCAGGCATTTGAAACGCATCCGAAGGGGTGGGTCATTCGAGGGTGCGAATGGTAATGCTTGCTATTTACTTCCGTTAATTATTCCTGAAGCGCTACATGGATTGATTGTTTCTAATTATTTCTTAGGGATTCGACCGCTCTGCGCAACACACCAAATCGGGGGGTGAGGTTTTTCCAGGTGTGCGACAGGCATAGCCTGCTGCCCTCCCATTCTGAGCCTTTGCTGGAGCCCTGCATGTCTGGCCCGACCCTTCACTACATTTACGATCCCTTGTGTGGCTGGTGCTATGGCGCCAAACCCCTGGTGCAGGCCGCTCAGGCGGTTTTGCCGGTGTTGCTGCACGGCGGCGGCATGATGACCGGCGCCAACCGGCAGCCGGTGAGTGCGCAACTGCGCGACTACGTGATGCCCCACGACCGGCGAATTGCCGAGTACAGCGGGCAGCCGTTTGGCCAGGCGTATTTCGATGGGCTGCTGCGCGATCACTCGGCAGTTTTCGATTCTGCGCCACCGACCGCGGCGGTGCTGGCGGCGCAGAATCTGGGTGGTCGGGGCCTGGAACTGCTCGGGTGCCTGCAGAGCGCGCACTATGTGCACGGCCGGCGCATTGCCGACGCGGCGGTGCTGCGGGAACTGGCCGCCGCTATTGGCCTGGACGCCGAGGCCTTTGACGCCGAGTTCAAGCAGGTGGTGGCCAACGAGTTGCAGGTCCACTTCAAGCACAGCCGGTCGCTGTTGGCAGAGGTCGGCGGGCAGGGGTTTCCGACGCTGGTGCTGGAGCACGATGGCCAGTTTTCCCTGATCGATATCGGCCCTTGGCTGGGCCAACCCGAAGCCTTTGCCCAATGGCTGGGCCAGTCGCTGAAACAGCCTGAAGGTGATCGTGCGGCAGCGGGTCCGGCTTGCGGGCTGGACGGCTGTAGTCATTGATCGAGTGGGCTCGGCCGTTCGTCGGAGGGCCTGCGAGTGCGCTTGGCAACTGATTTTTTAGACAATTTTCGTCTTATTACAGACGATTCACGAAATTGACACACTGTTACATGCGCGGCTAGGATTCGCGCCAACGCCTGTGGCACGTAGCCACGACTCAAAACAATAAAAAGGGCCCGCCACGCTTTTGTGTGGGCGGGCCCTTTTGTTTAGGGATGAAAAAAGAGCGCAAAAGCAGCCATTTCAGCCAGCGGTCACAGCGCGTATCAACCCGTAATAAGGAAAATAACATGTTGAATAAGCGTATTAGTCTGATCGCACTGGGGATGTTGAGCGCGACTCAAGCAATGGCCAATGACCAAGCTGAGTCCAAGGGTTTTGTTGAAGACAGCAGCCTGAAAGTGCTGCTGCGCAACGCTTACATCAATCGCGATTACAAGGATGGTAACGACGACAAGGCCGAATGGGGCCAGGCTGCCATTGGCACCTTCTCCTCGGGCTTCACCCAGGGCACCGTAGGTGTCGGCGTGGACGCTTTCGGTCTGTACGCTCTGCGCCTGGACGGCGGCAAAGGCCGTAGCGGTGCCGGTGGTATCGACTTCTTCAAGCAAGGCGACAGCGGCGCTGCGGCCAACGACCTGTCCAAGGCTGGCGCGGCGGTGAAATTCCGTCTGTCGAGCACCGTGCTGACCTACGGTGACCAGATGCCGGCCCTGCCGGTGCTGAACTACGACAACTCCCGCCTGCTGCCGGAAAGCTACACCGGTACCCTGATCACTTCCAAAGAGATCGAAGGCCTGGAACTGAACGCCGGTCGTTTCACTGCCGAGTCGCGTAAAAGCGCGGAAGGCCGTGACAGCGGTGGTCTGAAGTCGATCAACGTGTTGGGCGGTAGCTACCAGTTCACCGAGCAGTTCAAGGGCGCGCTGTACGCTTCCGACGTCGAAGACGTGCTGAAGAAGCAGTACATCAACCTGAACTACGTGTTCCCGCTGGCCAGCGATCAGTCCCTGACCCTGGACCTGAACGGCTACCGCACCAAGCTGGAAGACTCCTACGTTCGTGAAAGCGGCGCCACAGGCGACGACAACAAGATCTGGAGCCTGGCCGCCACCTTCGCCACCGGCCCGCACTCGTTCACCCTGGCGCACCAGCGCAGCACCGGTGACAGCAACCTGGGCTACGCCTACGGCGGCTACCAGAAAGACCAGGGTCGTGTCGGTGACGGTGGCAACACCATCTACCTGGCCAACTCCTACTGGTCCGACTTCAACGCTGAAGACGAGCGCAGCTGGCAGTTGGGCTACGGCCTCGACTTCGGCGCTTTCGGCGTGCCTGGCCTGACCTACAACGTGGCTTACGTGCGTGGCGACAACATCACCACCTCCACCAGCACCGGTGGCACCGAGCGCGAAATCTTCAACCAGTTCAAGTACGTGGTCCAGAGCGGCCCGGCCAAAGACCTGAGCGTGAAGCTGCGTAGCTCGATCCTGCGTGTGTCGCAGAAATCCAGCGAATACAACGTCAGCGGCAACGAGCTGCGGGTGTACGTGGATTACCCGATCAACGTGTTCTGATACAGCGTGCGTGATCGCGGCCTGATACCAGGCTGACAAAAAAGCCCCGACTGGTTCGGGGCTTTTTCATGGGCGGTGAGGGCTAGTCGTGTCGCTGGCCTTCTATCGCCTCGATCATGGCCACAGGCCGACCCTGCCGGGCCATATAGGCTGCCAGTTGCTCAAGGCGCTGCTCCAACGCCAGCAACAGGCGATTGCGGGTGGCCTGTACTTCGCTCTTGTTGAAGAAGCCCGGTTCCACGGTGTAGAGGTTGAACATTCGGTTGATCTGCGCCGGTGAGCAGATGATGCAGTTCTGCGCGGAGCTGTGGTTGTACAGCGCGACCATTTCCCCGGTGGTGGTGTCGGCCGGGTGCATGAACAGCATGCTGATGGACTGGCCTTCGCGGATCCGCACGTTCTTGTCGGCCAACTGGAAGCAGGCTTCCTTGCCGTCGCGCAATTTCACCCAGAACTCGTGCTCGTGAACGTTGCGGCTGCTGACGTAGGACGATGACGAACCGCCGCCGACGTAGCCACTGCCATTGCTGATGTAGCCACCGCCCGAGCTGTGGGAGTGACCGGCCTGCAGGTGCAGTTGGTTGCGTTTCTGGCTGTCCAGCACTTCGCCGCTGACCACGAAGAAGTTGAACGAGCGCTCGTAGTGGTTGAACGGTTCGTCGATGAACAGATCGTCTTCGGGCGTAAGGCTGATGTCATACATGGTGCGGATCATTTCATCCCGCGCCGCCTTGTCGTTTTTCGCCCGCAGTTGCAGTTCGGCCCGGCGAATCCTGGCGTCGTCGATGGCCTTGAGGGCTTGCGCCTTGACGATCGGGGTCTTTTCCTGGGCATAGGCGGCGGCCTTTTCGGTCGCCTCCTTGAGCACCGGCGCGGCTTTGTGCCCAGCCTCGACGGCCAGGTCCTTGGCCTTGCTCAGGGCTTGAGTGGCCTTGGCTGCCAGCTCAGGGTTGGCATCGATCGCTTTCTGCTTGAGGTCGTTCCACAGGCTCATGCGTCATTCCTCATCCGTTACCTATGAAAAGGCCGCCTGCGATCGTGCACGGTTTTCCCGTTGCAGGCGGCCGATCAATCACTCGACAGCGCTCGTCAGCTCGGGGTTACCGAAGCCTTTGAGTGCTGCGTTGGACTTGGCGAAGTACTGGCTCCAGAAGCCTTCGAGGTTCTGGATCATCTTGCCGCTGCGGTAGCCGTTCTTGATCTGGGTGGGCACGAAGGCCGCCCCATGCACATAGACCCGGGCCCCGCCAAAGTCAGCCAGCAGGTTCTGCTTTTCGACCTTCGCCAGTTCTACCTGCGGGTTTATCTCGCGGATCCCGTTGTTGCTGTAGAAGCTGCCGAAGTCGCTGTACTCGAGCATGTCGGACATCAACAGGATGACGTTCTCATTGACCCCTTCGGCGCTCTTGAGGTCGTCGCTGATGGACTTCAGGCTGAACAGGATTTCACTGCGCGGGATGTCCGAGCTGGACTTGCCCATGGCGCTGGCGAAAGCCTTGCCGAAGCGCTGATAGAAGGCGCTCGATTGACCCTTCATGCAGCTGTCGAACTTGCGGCTGGCCATCATCGGCACATCGCCGAGCACGGCCGGGTCGATCGGCTTTTCCAGTTCGCCGGCAAACTGCAGGCGCGTGTAATGGCCGTCGAGGTAGGCGCTGAACGAGTACAGGCGCAGCTTGTCGCCCGGCTGCAGGAAGCGCTTGATGTGGCCCCAGGCGGTTTTCTGCAGGTCCTGGGTCAGCGGTGTGGTCTGGTCGACCACCACCGTCAACATGCGCCCGGAAGGCGCACTGCGAAACTGCTCGATCTTGGTTTGGGCGTAGCAGCTCGGCACATCATTGCGCTCCGCTGCCACCAGGGCAGCGGGCACGAATGCCAGAGCCAGCAACAGGCTCTTGAACTTCATCAGACCTCCTGCTTGTCGAGCATTTGCAGCTTGCGCGCACGACGGATAGTGGCGGCGTCCACGCCTTTTTTGTTGGCCACGTAATCGATGTCGTCTTCATCGAAAGCGGTCAGGTCGCCGAAGGCATTGTGGTCGAAGCCGGTGGCCGATGGAGCAGGTGCTGCTGGTGCTGGTGCGGCGACGGGGGCAGGCGCTGGCTCGGGGGCCGGGGCGGCTTCCACGGTTGCGGCCACGACCTGGGCGACGACAGGGGCAGGGGCGGGTGCTGGAGCGGCGACTGGTGTCGGAGCGGGAGCAACGTAGAAGATCTTCAAGGCGGCGAAGCTCTTTTTGTAGTCGCTCAGTTCCGGATCGTTGTCATTGATCTGTTCGAAGCGCGGGTTGGCTCTGGCAATCAGGTCGTTGATCTTGTCGTCGTCACCTGCATCAATGGCTGCCTTGAGTTCCTTAACGATCTTGGACATGTAGTCGACGATGACCTGCCGATTCTGTTTGTCGGTTTCTTTTTTGGCGTCTGTTTTTTCCTTGGTCGCCGCCTTTTCGTCTTCTTGGTGGATGTAAGACTCGAAGGTGCGATTCAGCAGATCGGAGCGCAGTTTTTCCTGGTCGGTGCCGCTGACACGGAACACTTTCAATTGCAGGCCTTGCAGCGTACCCAGCGAAGCTTGCGCGTCGTTGGCGACACAGCGGGCTTTGTTGGCGTGATAACGCATGTAGTCATTGGCGCTGGAGAACTTGTGGGTCAGCTCCCAGGCCTTGCGCGAATGCGTGCCGGCAAAGCCGAAGATGAACGCCAGGTAAGTGGAGCTCGCCTGAATGAAGATGAACAGCCCGCTCAAGACGGCAAAGGTCACCAGGGATGCACGGTGCAAGGCATCGATCTGATCCTGCGCCGATTTGCCTGCAGCGCTATCGGACAGCGCCTGCATGTCGTCCGGCAGCGGAACGCCATCGTTGGCCGGGAAGTCGTCGGCCGACTGGCTCACGGCTGGCGGGTTGGCGATCAGGTCGGTTTCCTGGGCATTGAGGGTTTCAGTACGGACCCAGAACGCAGCAATGGCCAGGCCGACGATGAAAATCCCATAACCGATCAGCATGGTGTAGCGCTTGGCCGGCTTGTCGCCGTCCTTGTCCACTTTGACCCGGTTGAGCATTTGTTGATATTGCGCGTCTGCGTCATCGATGTTGGTGTTGTCGAGTGTGATGACAGCAGTGCTCATCATGTCGCCACCGGCACCGCTGCGACGCAGGTTCTCGTAGGACATGATGTGGTCAACGACGCGGTTTTTGTACAGCGCGCGGCCGGCAAACTCGGACAGGAACAAACCGATAATCGAAATCACCAGGCCGATGGCGAATGCGCCGGCCAGTGCCGTGTTAGGCGTGGCAAGAGTCAGGGCAAATGGCGCCAGGGCGAAACCGAAGGCCGTGGCTTCGATCAGCATCAGCACCACGATCAAGGTCCACAGGCCAATCCCTTTCTCGCGACGACCGTCTTCGTGGATCTTGCCCAGGTAGTCCTGGTTGCGACGGAAGGCGGCTTCCGACGGTTGGTGTTGACGATAGTAGGCCTCGTAGAACCCACACAACTCCCTCTCAGACGACAGGAAGCCGAGGGGTTTGAGGTTGGTTTCGCTGGCCTTTTCTTTTTCACCTGGGTTCTTGACCCAGTGGCGAATCCGGCCAAAACCCGGCATGCGAATGCGCAGGTTCATCCACCAGTATTTGAAGGAAGACCAGTAAACAATGACCGGAATGGCCATCAGCGTGGTGAACACGACCGGTATGATCACATACCAGTACGCGGTAAAAAACGCGCGGAAAATCTCGAGCATGGGTGGGTTCCTTTCTACTTATCGACGCTTGGGAGTGAACTGAGCGACGTAAGCGTCACCCTGTTTCGGGTAATAGATTTCACCGGCGACCGCATTGCCGGCGCGTTTGTCGAACACGATGTCGATGCAGACTCAACGGGGCTTTTTGCTGATCGAGTGCGAACACGCGGTACAGAATCTGGCTCTCGCCTTCGTAGGTGTTGGCCACCGAGGCGTAGCTCGGGCTCTGCTTTTTCTGGGCGCCGGCAAAGTCGGTGATCAATTGCATCTTCGGTGCCTGGGCCACTTTGGCGCCGTCACGCAGCACGGCAATGGGGCCCACGGCCACGGAGTGACCATTCACCGCAGTGGCCCACGGCTTGCCGTTCAGGCCTGGGAAAAACTCGGTGGTGGCGAATTCCTTCAGCGGCTTGTCGTCCGCCAGACTCTTGACCTGACCCTCGACACGCGGCAGGTCGGCCACGCAGGAGCTGAGCGGGGCCGCCGCGTTGGCGGTGCCGATGATGGCGAACGGCGAGCTTTTCGGCGTGATGCCCATGGCCAACTGCGAGCGGGTATCGGTCACTGGACGGCCACCGAAGTCGACGCCACCCTTGCCGCTGAGCGGCACATTCGGCGAGCTGTCGACAACCACAGGCGCCTTCACCTCAGGCGTTGCAACTGGCGCGGGGGCCTTGCTCGCAGGTTTGCTGGCCACGACCGCAGGCTTGCTCGAAGGCTTGGTAGTCGCCGGCTTGGCGGTAGTTGCAGGCGCGGTGCCGTGGGCGAGGTACTTGGCGTTGCTGCGCTCATTGCGCACGCGCTCCACCAGCAACTGCTCGCTCTGCACTTCGACGAACTCGACACGGCGGTTCTCGGTGCGCCCTTGCTCGGTGGCGTTGTTGGCCAGCGGACGCGATGCACCGGCGCCCTGGTAGTAAATGTTCTGACGGGGAATACCGACATCGGCAAGGATCTGGCCTACGGCGCGCGCGCGTTGCTCCGACAGCTTCTGATTAAAATCAGCCGAGCCCGTGGCATCGGTATGCCCGACCACCAGGATTTTCTTCGTGGCCGGCGCCTTGTCCGCTTGCTTGTCTGTCAGTGCCGTCGCCAGCGACGTCAGTTGGCGACGACCGGCCGGGGTCAGCTCTGCCGAACCCACGGCAAACATCTCCGAGGACTGGACCTGGGCTTCAACCCCAACGGCTTGCAACTTCGGCGCGGCGCTCGGCGTGGCGGCGACATTGGCGTTCAACTCATTGACCTGCATCACCAGGCCTTCCTGCTTGGCCACGGCCTGCAGTTTCTGCACCCGGTCGCGGTACAGCAGGGCCACACCACAACCGGCACCTGCGCCAGCGGTCCCGGCGACCACCATGTCCTTGCCGTCACCTTTGGTCAGCACCACGACAGCCACGCCCACCAAGGCACCCACGGCGGCGCCCGTCATACAGGCAGTGGTTCCCGACGACTCGCCCATGTAATTGTCGATCTGCGCACAACCACTCAGGCCGACCGCTACCGCCACCGCAAGGGCCGTAGGTTTCACTCTTCCATTTACACGCATGCCAATGTCCTTTTCCCCATTCCTTAACCCGCCCATCAGACGGGAATACTTGTCAGCCCAGCAGCTGAATGAGTGACGCCCCGCAGGCAACTGAAAATCGCCGCGGGGCTTGTTGATCGATCGCAGTGCGCGTCTTCGAAAACCTGCGGCCACAAACGACAGGCGCGCAAAAGCCCGAGCCGCGTGCAGTGCGCAGGACTCCAGGCAAACAGGTGATGCAGTGACCCAGGCAAAAGCCCATGGAGGGGAATATCCGTATAAGTGCCAGGCGTTAAAGGCCGGGACGTCCGTGTTCGTAGGTGCCGCTGTGAGGCGACAAATCTAGCACACCAGGGCCGTCAGCCATGGGATCGAGGGTAATGGGCACATGATAGTGGGAAAATGAACAATAGTGGCATTGTGATATGTTGAAAAACGACAAATCTGACTTTTGACAGGCTTTGTGGGTAGGGGGGCGAGGGCGCAGGGGGGGGCAGAGATTTTGAAAGCCTTCTCTGGAGCCTTGTATGGTGCGGCACCAGTCGAACGGTATGTTTCTGCGGGGCTAGGTTTTTCGGGCGTCTGGAGTTCGCTGGAAAATTCGGCGTACCCCAACTAGTAACTATAAATAAATCAAATAGTTATGGCGTTCGGTGGAATCGAGCTGGGGATTTTTGAGATGTCAGCACGTTGTCGGTCTGCAAGTCATTCAGAGCCGCATACGGAATGGTAATCCTCCTGAATTCGAACGTTGTCGATCATCCCTCCGTAGAGAATAGGCAGTAATCCGCCAAAAGCTGCCGTGGCGACAGGCAGCAGACGGTCAGAAGTGGACACCTGGATGCACCCGACCTTTGCATTGCCTTGGAAGAGATCACATTGGCCAACCCCAAAGGCACCTTGAGCAAACGCGGCTAGGCGCGTTCACGCCGTTATAGTCGACTCTATTGCCGACCGTACTTCCCGGAGCCTTTTCCCAGTGTCTGACATGCCGACCAAACTCGCCTACACAAAACGCTTCAACGCCGTACTCGCCTACATTGATGCCAATCTCGAAGGTGACTTTTCGGTGAAGACGTTGAGCCATGTGGCGAACTTTTCGGCGTTTCACTTCCATCGGCAATTCACCGCGTTCGTAGGAGTGCCTGTCTCGCGTTATGTGCAACTGATGCGGCTACGACGCGCAGCACATCGCCTGGCCTCCCTCGATGATCACTCGGTACTGGACGCCGCACTCGGTGCCGGCTTTGAAAGTCCCGAGGCATTTTGCAGGGCGTTCAGGCGGGCGTTCGGTATGACGCCGAGTGCATTCGGGAAGGAACCGAACTGGCAGGTCTGGAGTACGGTATTCGCAATCCCTCACTTTTCCAGGACTATCATCATGCAAGTACGAATCGTGGAATTCCCTGAAGTCAGGGTAGCAACGCTTGAGCACTGCGGACCCGCCGGGCTCGTCAATGAGAGCGTATGCAAGTTCATCAAGTGGCGTATGCAGAGCGGACAGTCGCCGGTGGCATCGAGTCGCACCTTTGGCATTCCCTATGGCAACCCCGATACGACACCTCCACAAGAATTCCGCTTCGCAATCTGCGGCGAGATTCACGAGGCCGTGGCCTCGAATGAGTTCGGTGTGCACGAGATCGTCATTCCTGGCGGTCGCTGCGTCGTGGTGCGACACGCGGGATCACCGGATCACATCGGCGAAACGATCTATCCGATTTACCGCGATTGGCTTCCGTCCAGTGGAGAGGAACTTCGTGACCAGCCGCTGTTCTTTCATTACCTGAGCGCCTATCCCGAGACACCGCAGGATCAATGGCAAACTGATGTGTATGTTCCGCTGCAATAGCGGAGCAAGCAGCTTTCGACCCTGACGGACGTTGACGAGTGTCCGCGCAGCAATGTGACAGGTTCTAGGGGGAGTTTCCAAACCCCAGAAACAACAAAGCCCTCGTATTTCTACGAGGGCTTTGTTTTGTATGGTGCGGCACCAGACGAACGGTTGTTGGCCGTGAAGCCCCGATTTTCGCGATACTGGAATTTGATGGATTATTAGACGTACCTCATAAAGTATCTATAAGCAAATCAGCTAGTTGTGGCTTTCTGTGGAATCGAATCGGGAATATTTGGGACCAATTGAGTGATGCTATGCGAGAGTATGTCTAATGCTGAGGAGTTCTTGAAAGCTTCAGTGAGATCTGGGGTCAGCCGTTCATAGATCGTTGGTAGACAAAGATAGGTTGTAACGTACTTAGAGCTAATTTTAGTGTAACGCCTAAGTTAGGCGCCGGGAAAAGCCTGCCTGACTAAAACCCGGCTTGAACGGCCACGTATCGTCCTTGCGAGATTATACTTTTGCTACGTCTGTGGGAGGCTTCTCAAGTTTAGTCATGGTCTCTAACCCTTCTTCGACCTTCGCCGCCTCTTTACTAAGCGCGCTCTCTACCCTTGCTGTTACCGATTTGCTGATTGCAGAAAAACCTGGGATTTTAGCTAGCGCCTCCATCGAGTCTGATAGTTTAGCGCTATTTTCCAATGCTTCCATCAAAGGATGATCCGATTTGTTGTAATCCGTAATCAACTTGCCAGGGTTCTCCGAGCTTACCTGCAATAGATTAAATAGCAGTTTCGTCCGTAGGTCGTCACGAACGGAGCTTTCATGCGGTAAAGACTCAATCTGGTTAGACAAGCCAGAGAATGTTTTACCTAAGACCGCCTTGTGCGTGTACTCTTCGATTAAGCGCTTAGACAGATTTAGTTTCTTGTTTGATGAGTAAGCAAGCCATAAGACAGGAAAATACAAAGGCAAAATCGAAACGATAATACTCGGGGTGTTGCTAATGACTTGAAGGATATCGAAACCCTTTCCAATCAGAAGATATACATCGACGCCAAAAGGGATTAATGACACCGCGACCATTAGGCCGATAGCGACTCGAAAGCTGAACTCATGCTTCGATTGCGATGCAATTTCATCCTCTTTCTTCTTTTCGTAAGCCGCGCTCAGCCCTTCTGCCATGGCGCCAGGGAGCAGGCCTGTAATTTGATCCGTTATAGCTCCAATACTGTCCGTAGACTTAACAAGCAGGGCGTCGAAATCAGCCTTATCCCTATCAAGCTGCGCATGATGATTTTCGGTGATGTCCTTCACTGCCTCCTGAAGTGCGACCTCCAAACTTTCGGATCGGCTGACGAGAGAGTCATATGTTCTGTCCAGTTCATCCACTAAGCCATCTATATGCGCAGTTTCTCCAGCGGAATCCTTAACGTCCGCGCCAAAAGTTTTTACGTGCAAATCATCTATTTCGGATTTGCGCTTCATAGAATGAGTAAGCAGGTTTTTTATACTTTCGTTTATGGTCTTTGCCTCCTCCAATAATTTGGTGACGGTCAAAACCTGTGTAGGTAGCTCTTCGCTCTGTGCTAGCGCTTTTTTTATCGTCTCATAATCATTCGCAATTTCGGTTGCATGTTCGCTCGCCGTAGCTTTCAGCGCGAGAACTCCGGTCTTCATCTCGTCACACTGATTAACCATTGCCAACTGTTCGGCATGACTGCTTTCAACGCTAACGCCGACGGCTTTTACTTTTTCAAGCCCCACTGTAGCTTCTTTGCGGCACTCCTCTAATATCGCAAGAGCTTCCTTGATTGAGGTGTCTTTTGCGATAGTGTTAGTTTCTATAGTTTTAATTCTACTTAAAACTTCAAGGGCGGCCTGCTCTGTGTCGGTTATTTTATCCTTGATAGCAGCTTCCAAAAGTGCAATTTTCTTGGCCGTTTCCCGTTTGTAAACCTCAAATATTTCGGGATCTAACCCTTTATCAAAAATGCTCATTCCAATCCCTGTAGTGGTAGGTTCCGTTCAACGGCTCGACTGGCTGACCAAGCCAATTTTTGGCTTAGCGCGGCTTAAGCGGGCAAATGGCCATACCTCAGCATCCGATAATTGCTGGCCACCGTCAATCGAGCTCCTCTCCGCCTACCAGCTGCTAGAAAGTGTTTATGGCTAAGCTAGCAGCCTTCGCAAGCTACTAGATGAATCGCCTCAAGTATCCTCGCCAAATCCGGTCTCTTGTGGCCGATTTCTGATTTTGCCGACTTGCTGCTGGGTCGATTGCGGTAGGTCGTGACTATCAAAGTCAGACCTTCGCTTAGCATTTGCAGGCCTCGTTGCTTTAGCAGTTCCAATTGCTGTTCTACGCTGAGAGCCGGCTTGTCGAAGGGCCTCATGTAGTTTTCTCCAGGCAAAAAAAAACCGCACGATTTGAGCTTGCTGACCGGGTCAACCTAGGCTTGGCGGGTGTGTTGGGGGGCATTATAGGTAGGTACAAAAGCCCGTCAACGGCGCGCTGGCATGCAAATGTAACGGGCAGGGGATGTGTTCCAAATCACGGAAACAAAAAAGGCCCACCTTTCGGTGAGCCTTTTTTGGTACTGCGTATGGTGCCGGCACCAGGAGTCGAACCCGGGACCTACTGATTACAAGTCAGTTGCTCTACCAACTGAGCTATACCGGCGTGTTGGGCGACGATTATAGCGATTGCTTTGCGTCTGTAAACCCCTGAATTCTGACTATTTTTGCGTAGCGCTCAGGGTCAGGCCCTGCGCAGCACTTTCTTGAGCGTTTCGACCGCTCGCCAGGAGCGGCTGTTGCGCAGGGCGTGGAGTTCGGCTTCGGCGCGGTCGGCGCGTTGGCGTTCGTGGTGCAGAGCGGTTTCCAGGTCGGTCAGGGGGTAGCTGAAGCTGTGGCCGTAGCAGAACTGGAATTCGTCGAGGTTGCAGGGGGCCAGTTCGAAGGCGCCCTTGAAGTGCAGGTGTTCTTCGGCCAGGTAGAAGGTGTTGAGGCCGTCGAACAACACCGAGTGGTAGCCGGCGTCGAGCAGCAGTTGTTCCCAGCTCTGGTCGCGGGTCCAGGGGGTTTCGATGAGGATGATCCAGGGGCGCCATTGGCTGAAGTCCATGCCGCGCAGCACGGTTTCTTCGTGGCCTTCGACGTCGATCTTGAGGAAGTGGATCGGGCCTTTGACGTGTTCTTCGCAGATCGAGGTCAGGGTGCGGGAGTGGACGGTGTGGCTGCGCACGTCCATGCCGGCGTCGCGGTGCTGCTTGGCGACGCTGGCTTCCACGGTCGACAGGCCGGTGTCGGCGATGGCGTAGAAGGTCAGGGCCTCGGCGTTTTCGCCGGCCACGCATTGCAGGTTGATGTCTTTGGGCCGCTCCTGGCACAGGGCGTCGTGGTAGACCTGCACCGGCTCGATGTTGATGCCGGTCCAGCCGCGCTCATAAAACGCCTTGGTGACCGAGTCCACGGTGGGCTGATTGGCACCGACGTCGATGTAGAAGCCGTTCTCGAAGTGCTTCAGGGCGCGCCACAGGCGAATGTCTTCGAAGTTCTGTGCATAAGAAATGAACGTCACGGGCGCTTCCTGTCAGTCGGCTACGGCGATCCATGGCACCCGCTGGGCGCCCGATGACTGTGTATAGCAACTGCACCTGATGTGCGCAATTGTTGGCCGGTTGGGTGCCGGGATTCGGCAGTTATGTCCTTTGGTTTTAACGCTTATGCACAACGGGCAGTTGTTTGGCGGTCTGGATGACGGATTTTTTGCAGGAATTCTCAACAAATCGCAACTGGCTGTTTTTTCGTTCGTTTTTTAATGTGAACAAAAAATGACCAAGAGACTTTTAGCCCTAAAAGCCTTGGATCCAAAGGCTGTGATGGATTTTCATCAACAGAGTTATCCACAGGCTGTGGTGCGACAAAACGCCCCTTAATGGCGCTCGGCTAGTAGCAGCAGGTTGCGCGGTGTCAGCGTGCTTTCGCAGAAGGTGCCGAGGCGAACCTGGTAGCCCTGGGATTCGAGGAACAGGGCGCGGTCGAGGACCAGCCACAGTTCCAGAGGGCGGCGGAAAAGGCCGCGCACCAATTCCAGGTTGCGCACCTCGGCCAGGCGTTGCCAGCCGGCGGCTTCCAGTGCCGGCCAGTCCTGGGTGCCGACGGTGGATAAGTCTTTGAGCGCGGCCAGGTCGCGGCAGTAGTCGGCGAAGGGTTTGTCCAGCCAGGCGCTGGGCAGCGAGGGTGTCGGCAGGTACTGGTCCAGCCCGCGCAGTTGCCGTTGCAGCAGGTCGAACCCCAGGCGGCGGGCCATGGAGCTGTCGCGCTGGCGTCGAACCCGGGCGCCGGCGGTCACGGTCTCGCTGAGCGGCAGGGCCAGGTCGTCGAGGGACAGTTGCAGGCTGGAGGCTTTGCCGGCGCTGGACAGGGCTTGGTAGTGGCTGGCGTGGGTGCGGTTGTAGCAGCACGGGGCGATGGCCAGTTGTGGGCAGCCGGCGGCGCTGGCCAGTTGCAACAGGCGCACGTGCAGGTCGCCACAGGCGTGCAAGGCCACTGGCGTCAGGTCGGCGCTGACTTGGGCCACCGCATCGGCCGCCAGGACGTCTTGCTGCAGATGCCGGGCCGGCAACCGATGGTGCTGACTCAGGGCCTGGCCGCTGGCGATCAACGCCGGGTCATGTTCCAGGCAGGTCAGGTGCTGGCCGGCTTGCAGCAGGCGGCGGCCCAGATGGCCCTTGCCCGCGCACCAGTCCAGCCAGTGCCGGGGGTGTTCGGCGAACTGCAGGCAGGCGGCAAAGGCTTCGATCTGCTGCCATTTGCGCCCCGGAACGTCGACGTTCAGGCGCGGCGCGGCGGGATCGATGGCGTGGGCAGGGGGCTGTGCGAGTGCGCTGAGGGCCGCGGACTGCGCCGCCAGCGCCGGGAAGGGCGCCGGGGCGAGTAGCTGTTCAGGGTGGTTGTGGCTGTCTTCGGCGTGTTGCAGCGAGCGCTGGCGTAGCCACTGGGCCAGTTGCGGGTGGTCGGTTTCCCACGGCAACTGGCGCTGGGTAAACGGGCGCGGGCGCCAGAGTGCCTGGTGCTCGCTGAGGAAGGCGTCGAGGGCGTTGAAGCGGGCGAGCAGGTGCTCGCCCGTCAGCACCGACGGCTCAGCGTCCCTGGCAGGCATCGACGCGCAACCAGCGCTCCAGCAACTTGAAACCGCGGACCAGGACGTAGGCCATCAGCAGGTAGAACATGCCGGCGGCGAAGAAGATCTCCACGGGCAAGTAAGTGCGGGCAATGATGGTGCGTGCCATGCCGGTCAGTTCGAGCAAGGTCACGGTACTGGCCAGGGCGCTGGCCTTGAGCATCAGGATCACTTCGTTGCTGTAGGCCGGCAGGCCGATGCGCGCGGCACGCGGCAGGATGATGTAGAACAGCGCCTTGGGCCGCGACATGCCCAGCGCCCGGGCGGCTTCGATTTCACCCGGTGGGATGGCCTGGATCGCGCCGCGCAGGATCTCGGCGATGTAGGCGGCCGTGTGCAGGGTCATGGTGGCGGTGGCGCACCAGAACGGATCGCGCAGGTACGGCCACATCGCGCTGTTGCGCACCGCGTCGAACTGCGCCAGGCCGTAGTAGACCAGGAACAGTTGCACCAGCAGGGGGGTGCCGCGGAAGAAGAAGATGTAGGCGTAGGGCAGGGCGCGCACGTACCAGAGCTTGGACGAGCGGGCGATGCCCAGCGGAATGGCGAGCAGCAGGCCGAGGATGACCGCGATGGCCACCAGTTCCAGGGTCAGGGTGGCGCCCTGGGCCAGTTTCGGCAGCCACTTGATGATCACTTCCCAGTTCATTGGGTGCTCCGGGCAAAGCCGCGAGCGGCGCGTTTTTCCAGCAGGTGCATGCCGATCATGGCGATGATGGTCAGCCCCAGGTACATGAAGGCGGCGACCATGTAGAAGGTGAAGGGCTGCTTGGTCATGGTCACGCCGTTTTGCGCGTGACGCATGATTTCTTCCAGGCCGATCACCGAGACCAGGGCGGTGTCCTTCATCAGGATCATGAACAGGTTGCCCAGCCCCGGCAGGGCGATGCGCCACATCTGCGGCATGATCAGCCGGGTGAAGATCCGCCATTTCGACAGGCCCAGGGCCATACCCGCTTCGCGGTGACCCTTGGGAATGGCCAGGATCGCGCCACGGAACACTTCCGTGGCATAGGCGCCGAAGCACAGGCCGAGGGCAATCACGCCGGCGGCAAAGGCATTGAGCGCCAGGTCAGGCTTGCCGAAAAACTCGCCCAGGGCCCGCATCAGGTTGACGGTGCCGAAGTAGATCAGCAGCACCCACAGCAGTTCCGGGATGCCGCGCACCAGGGTCGAGTAGGTGCCGCCAAGCCACTGCAGTGACTTGTACGGGGAAGTCTTGGCCAAGGCGCCGAGCAGGCCGAGCACCAGTCCCAGGCTTAAGGCCGTGAGAGCCAGTTTGACGGTCATCAGCGCGCCAGCGGCGAGCGCCGGGCCGAATCCTTGGAGTTCGATAATCATGGAGGTCTATTCAAGTTGCAGCAGGCTTTGCTAAAGACCGGCGCGCCGGGGTGGGCGCGCCGGTCAGGCACGTCAGGATCAGTAGATGCTGAACGGGAAGTACTTGTCGTTGATCTTCTTGTAGGTGCCGTCAGCGACGATTTCCTTGATGGCGGCGTTCAGCTTGTTGCGCAGCTCGTTGTCACCCTTGCGCACGGCGATGCCGATTTCGTCGCTTTCCACCACGGGGTCGCCTTTGAACTCGTAGTTCTTGCCGGCATCGCTTTTCAGCCAGTCGTAGTTGGCGTACTTGTCGGCCAGGATGCCGTCGACGCGACCGGAGGTCAGGTCCAGGTAGGCGTTTTCCTGAGTGTCGTAGAGGCTGACCTTGATGTCGTCACCGTAGGTGTCTTCCAGCCAGGTGCCGGCCAGGGTCGCGCGCTGGGTACCGATGGTCTTGCCCTTGAGGTAGGCCTTGTCGGTCTTGAAGTCGACGTTTTTCGGTGCGATGAACTGCAGCTTGTTGGAGTAGTAGCGGTCAGTGAAGTCCACGGCCTGCTTGCGCTCGTCGGTGATCGACAGCGAAGACACCAGGAAGTCGAACTTCTTGGCGTTGAGGGCCGGGATGATGCCGTCCCAGTCGGAGGTGACGACTTCGCACTCGACTTTCATCTTGGCGCACAGGGCGTCGCCGATGTCTTTGTCGAAACCGACTACCTGGCCGCTGGCATCCTTGTTGTTGAACGGCGGGTAGGCCGCCTCGATGCCCATCTTGAGTTTTTCGGCAGCCATTGCGTTGGCCGAGAACACCAGGGTGGCGGCCGCGGCCAGGATGAATTTCTTGTAGTTCTGCATGCGGGTAGCTCCGTTAGCGGTTGCTGGACATGAATTGTTTGCAGCGCGCCGAAAGCGGGTTTTCAAACACCTGCTGTGGCGATCCTTGCTCTTCTACCAAGCCCTGGTGAAGGAACACGACTTCACTGGAGACCTGGCGGGCGAAGCCCATTTCATGGGTGACCAGCAGCATGGTGCGGCCTTCTTCGGCCAGGGCGCGGATCACGTTTAGTACTTCCTGAACCATTTCCGGGTCAAGTGCCGAAGTGGGCTCATCGAACAGAATCACTTTGGGCTGCATCGCCAGGGTGCGGGCAATGGCCGCGCGTTGTTGCTGGCCGCCGGACAGCTGCGCCGGGTACGCGTGGCGTTTATCGGCGATGCCGACCTTGGCCAGCAGGGCTTCGGCGACTTCGATGGCCTCGGCCTTGCTCTGCCCCAGCACGCGGCGCGGCGCTTCGATGATGTTATCGAGCACGCTCATGTGCGGCCACAGGTTGAAGTTTTGAAACACAAAACCGATTTCGCTGCGCAGGCGGTTGATCTGCCGACCGTCGGCGGCCACCAGTTCACCGTTTTTTGCCGGCTTGAGCTTGAGCTCTTCGCCAGCCACCAGGATTTGCCCCTGGTTGGGGTTCTCCAGGAGGTTGATGCAGCGCAGGAACGTGGACTTGCCGGAGCCGGAGGAACCCAGGATCGAGATCACGTCGCCGTCGCGTGCGGTCAGCGAGACGCCCTTGAGCACCTCCAGCTGGCCGTAGCGTTTGTGCAAGTTGCGGATTTCAAGCGCGGGCGTGGCCTCAGCCATGTACGGTCCTCATTGTGTTCGGTTGTGCCTGTGCTGTTGGGCAGCCTACCTGGCGAGGCGCCAAGCTAGCATAGCGTTGGAACGGCGGCCAACAGCCCCACGGGGTGCACACGGGAAGTGGTGCGCGGTTGTCGCATCGACGCAGCAGACTGTCGCGCTATCAACAACCGAACATCTGTTTGAAGCCATGTTTGCGTGGGGGGAGCGTAAAAAAAGGCGCGATGGTGCCAGCTTTGGCCGGGTGTTGGAAGCGCAAAGCGGACATTCGTTCCAGATCGGCACGTTTATTGTGCACCAGTGGTTTTTTCTGTGTGTTTTTGGTGCGCCGACTCGTCCGGTGACTGGGGGGCATGCTCATGCGCTGGCGAAGTGCCATTGATTTCAATGACTTAGGATTGAGGCTCGGTCTTTGGGCAGGCCGCGGAAAGTGGGGGGGAAACATTTTGGCGCAATTGTTTCGTGCGGAATTAGACGCGACAGGTTGGTTTTCGTGAGGAGCGCCGCCCGGCAATGGAGTTGAGTCGATCCGGGGGAATGAAAAACGGCCGCTGTCAGGGATGACGAGCGGCCGTTTTGCTTGGCGCACTGCGCGGCTTACTCGGCCTTGTCGTCCGGTTCACCCAGGGATTCGCGGTAGCTGTCCAGGGCGTTGCCGAAGTCGCTGATGAACTGCGGCTCGGTGAGCCAGGCCTGGGCGGTTTCGCGGTCCATGCCGTCGGCCCACATGCGGTAGTCGATCAGCATGTCGGCGGCCAGGTGGGTGGCGGCCATAGCTTCGTTCTCGGCGTTTTCCATGTCCAGCAGGTCTGGGTGCTCGTTGATGATCTCGCTGAGGTTCGACAGCAGGGTCAGCAGCATGTCGTTGCGGCTGATGGCCTCAGCGGCGTGCATCTTGCTGAACATTGCCAGGGTGTACTCGGGGATCGGCGCGTCCAGGTGGCCTGTCTCGTCGTCCAGGGCCAGCGGCTTGCGGCCAACCATGCGGATCTGCTTGGCCTTGGCCTTGGCGCGTTTGGCGCGTTTTTGCTGTTTGTTCGGGGATGCCATGTAATTCAGTTCGCTTTGTGTTGAGTGTTGGCCGCGATGGCGTCGGACGCCGCCACGTAGTCAGCCTGGAAGGCTGGCGATTCGATCCACGCCAGGGCGCCGGCTTCGTCGGTCTCGGTGGACCATTGGCGATATTCGATCAGGGCCGCCAGGATGAAGTCCATGGCGCCTTCTTCGCCTTCCTGCTCGTACACCAGTTCCAGCAGCGGGTCTTCGAGGAAGGCGCTGCACATGGCTTGCTGGCTGGTCTTTTCGGCGTCGATCATTTTCTTGAACAGCTCGGTCAGGTCCACTGACTCGAAGTCGATGCGATCGTCGTTCGGGTCCAGGTCCACCGGCGCGGCTGCGCGTTGGGTGCGGTTCTGCTTGGCCTTGGCTTTGGCGCGGGTGGCGCGTTTTTGCTGCTTGTTCGCGGATGCCATGGGCGTCGTTCCGTATTTCGTCGAGAGGGTGCAGGCCGGTCAGCTACGGGGGACTTGCCGCCCGGGATGATCGGGGGTCAGTTCGCCATGTTGCAGCCAGGACAATGCAATGGGCCATAGTGTGGCTTGGTATGGGCTGCGAAAAAAGCCGAAATGTCCGACTTGTTGCTCGCCGATGTCTTGCGGGTCGATTCGCAGGTGGGTGTTGGCACTGCGGCTGAAGTAGCTCAGCAGGCGCTCGATGGCAGCAACGGTGCCGTAGGGATCGTCGCTGAGGCTGATTGCCAGGGTTTTCGCGGTAACGGCGGCGAAAGGTAGCTGGCCGACCTTGGCGGCCAGCGCGCGGCCGCTGGGGCATTGCTCGAAGCGCGGCGCGGATCGGCTCCAGTCGCGGACGACGCCGGCCGGGGTGTCTTCCAGCCAGCCCAGGCGTTTGCCGGGGAAATAACCGCAGAGCCAGGTCACCAGCGGCATCACCACATGCCACTTGCCGAACATCCGCCAGCGCAGGTCGGGGGTGTAGTCGCGCCAGTAAGCGAACTGCGCACCGACGGTCACCAGGCGTCGAATCAGCGGCCCCGAACTCGCCAGTCCCGCGGCGCAGCCGCCAAAGCTATGGCCGACGACATCGATGGGCTGGCCGGGAAACTCGCGTTGGGCGCGCTTGAGCATGGCCTCGAAATCCAGGTGGCCCCAGTCCGACCAGCTGGCGTCGAGGTTTTTCATCGAGGTCGGTCGCGACTCGCCGATGCCCCGGTAGTCATAGGTGATGACGTCGAAGCCGTGGGTACACAGGTACTCGGCAAAGCGCGAATAGTGGCGGCAGCGCACCGACGTGGCGGCGTTGATGATCACCACGGCCCGGGACCGGTCGGCAGTGGCGTGCCGCCAGGTGAAACCGCCCAGGGCAAAACCGTCGGCGGCAGGCTCCCGGAAGGGCGTCATCAGCGGCTTGGCCGGCAGTTCCAGCTCGATTTGAGTCGGTGTCAGTGAAGGGCTTTCCTGCAAATTCATTGGCGCGCAACCTTTGCGGATAGCTGCCAACCATAGTCTGCCTGGGGCGGGTCGACAATCCGCCCCGGTGGTCAGTGGCCTTGGTTGATCGGCCGTTGCTCCAGCATGACCCGCTCGCGATCCAGTTCCGCACGCAGTTCCTCCTCGCTGGGCAGCACCAGTTTGTACTTGCTGGCGAAGAGCTGTTCGTGACCTTGCAGCATGGAATAGCGGACCACCGACTCATCCCGTTGTGCGCAGAGGATGATGCCCACGGTGGGGCTGTCTTCCGGACCGCGCTTGAGGTCGTCGTACATGCGCACGTACATGTCCATCTGGCCCACATCCTGGTGGGTCAGTTCGCCGCGCTTGATGTCGAAGATAACGAAGCACTTGAGCAGGTAGTTGTAGAACACCAGGTCGATGTAGAAGTCTTTGCTGTCGGTGCTGATGCGTTGCTGGCGGGCAATAAAGGCGAAACCCTTGCCCAGTTCGAGCAGGAAGCCTTGCAGTTGGTTGATCAAGGCTTGTTCCAGATCGGTTTCCAGTACCGAGCCGGCATTGGGCAAGCCAAGAAATTCCAGCACCACCGGGTCGCGGATGAAGTCCCGGGGGGAGGTCGGCAGTTGCTGGATATGGGTCGTGGCTTCCTGCTTCACGGTCAGGCGATCGCGGCTGGCCAGCAGGCGTTCGTAGTAGAGCGTGCTGATCTGGCGTTCCAGGGCGCGGGTCGACCAGTTCTGGGTGGCGGATTCGTTCATGTACCAATGGCGGGCGTGGTCGTTTTCGACGCGTAGTAAGGCGCGGTAATGGGTCCAGCTCAATTCGTGACGCAGTGCGTCACACATTGGGAATGCCTGGTAGAACAGGCGCATGTAGCGAAGGTTTGAGCTGTCGAAGCCTTTGCCAAACTCTGCCGTCAGCACGCTCGCCAGCGTCGCCAGCAGTTGCTTGCCATACCCCGCCCGCCTGGCGCCCTGCTGCTCGTACTCGACGATATGCCGCCCGATCTGCCAGCAGGTCTGCACCTGGGTGGTATCGACTGCGCGCAACACCTTGCGCCGCGCCTCGCGGATCAAGTCGCCAAGGTTGCCCAGCAGTGAGGCAAGTTGTGGCTCAGTAGCCTGGGGTTCGATGACGCTCATGAAGGTTTCCGCGTTGGGAAGAACAGGCGGGAGAGCTTCTCAGCAGTGGGGTGGGGCTGGATGCAGGGCGGGGCCTGGAAGTCTGCAGGAAAGACCTGTGGGTGCGCTGGAATCCAGCCAGAAGGGGCGATGCCCTGCCGGTGAGTCCTGTAGTCCTTTTCGTGGTGGGCTCAAGTTTAAATCGGTCTGAAACTTGGCGGTGTCGGCTGAAATCCAAAGAGGGTAACGATTGGGTTCGACAGAGCCCGGGAGTTGTCATCATGAAACCTGTTCGTTTGTTCCTGTTGCCCCTCGCGGCGGTCGGCTTGTTGCTGTTCCCAACGCTGGTGCCAGCCGCCAGTTATGAGCCGATCGATAGCGCCGGGGTGCAAGCCCAGCCACAGCAGCAAAACGGGATTACCTACCTGTCAGGCGGTATCGGCCTCGACGAGTCCCGAACCATTGAGCAAGCCCAGGGCTACAACCTGCACATGACCTTTGCCGTAGGCCCACAAAATCAATACACGGCCGACGTCGATGTCGTGGTGCAAAAGGCGCCAGGGCAGGCCGTGCTGACGCTGGATAACGCCGGCCCCCTGGTCTACGTGAAACTGCCCGCCGGCAAGTATTCGGTCATCGCCACGCGCCATGGCGAGGAGCGGCGTGATGTTGCGGATATCGGCAGTGGCGGCGCAAGCAATCTGGTCTTCCACTGGAATGATGCCCAGTAGCTGCCGTGCTGTTCGGGCATCCCGCGGTTTCCTGCGGGCATAAAAAAACCCTGAATCTTGCGATTCAGGGTTTTCGGTATTTGGTGCCCAGAGACGGAATCGAACCGCCGACACGGGGATTTTCAATCCCCTGCTCTACCGACTGAGCTATCTGGGCAACGGGGCGCATTAAACTGGTTTTTCAGGGGGTCGTCAAGCAAGTTATCAAAAAATATTTAATTATTACCGTCGCTTACGATCCAACCCCCGTATCCAAGGGATTACTCAGCCGGCGGCACGTAGCCTTCGGCCTTGGCGTAATCCTCGCCGGAGAAGAACTTGTCCATCTCGCCCTGAAGATATTTGCGGTCTTCGGCGTTCATCATGTTCAAGCGTTTTTCGTTGATCAGCAGGGTCTGGTGTTTTTGCCAGTCGCCCCAGGCCTTTTGCGAAACGTGGTCAAAAATGTCCTGGCCTTTGGCGCCCGGGAAGGGAGCGCGCTCCAGGCCCGGCAGTTCTTCGTTGTACTTGCGGCACATGATGGTGCGGGTCATGACGACTCTCCTGCGTTTAATACGTCGGCCGCGCGCTTGAGCAGTTTTTTCACCGGGGCGGCGAGGCCCAGGCGCGGCGGGGTGGCGAGGTTATACCAGAGCCAGTCGGCCTCGGCCACGTGATGGCCGGCCTCCTGGACCCTGACCAGCCAGGGTTCGATGGCCAACTGGAAATGGCTGAAGGTGTGGATCAGGTTCGGCAGCTCGGTCTGGGTGCCCAGTTGCAGCGAGTGTTGCAGGGCCAGGTGCTCCAGGTCGCCGAGGTCGTCCAGCTCCGGCAGGCTCCATAAACCGCCCCACAGGCCCGTGGAGGGGCGTCGGTAAAGCAGGATGGCGCCGTCGCGGTTGGCCAGCAGCGGCATCAGTGTGCGCTTCTGGGGCACGGCTTTGCGCGGCTTGGGAATCGGGTAGCGGGTTTCCAGGCCCAGCATGTGCGCTTCACAGCCCTTTTCCAGCGGGCACAGCAGGCAGCTTGGCTTGCTGCGGGTGCAAAGCGTGGCGCCCATGTCCATCATCGCCTGGGTGTAGGCGTTGACGCGGTCGTGGGGGGTGAAGCGCTCGGCGGTGGCCCACAGCTGTTTGGCGACCTTGGGCTCGCCCGGGTAGCCCTCTTGCGCGGTAAAGCGCGCCAGCACCCGTTTGACGTTGCCATCGAGGATCGGCGCCCGCAGGCCCATGCTCAGGCTGGCGATGGCGCCCGCGGTGGACAGGCCGATGCCCGGCAGATCGGTGAGTTTTTCCACGTCTTGGGGAAATTCGCCGCCGTACTGCTCAACCACGATCTTCGCGGTCTTTTGCAGATTGCGCGCGCGGGTGTAGTAGCCCAGCCCGGTCCACAGGTGCAGCACTTCGTCTTCCGGCGCGGCGGCCAGGGCCTGGACCGTCGGCAATGACGCCATGAAGCGGTCGAAGTAGTTCAGCACGGTGCTGACCTGGGTCTGCTGTAACATGATTTCCGAGACCCACACCCGATAGGGGGTGATGCCCTGTTGCCAGGGCAGGTCGTGGCGGCCGTGGCGGTCGTACCAGTCCAGCACCGCCGTTGAAAATTGCTCGGCTTTCATCGCTTGAACAGCCCCTTGAGCGCGTTCTTCAGTTCCGGGCTGACTTTGTCGCCGAGTTTTTCATCGATTTTCTCGCTGAGCTTGTCGCCGGCCAGTTTGCTGGCGACCTGGCCGAGGCGCTCGTTGTCCAGGCGGCAGGCCTTGGCGCCGAGTTCCAGCGGGCCACGGCAGCGCAGTGGCCACTCGATACCGACGAATTTCTCGCCCACCTGGCAGGCCGGGTCCGGTATGTCGCGCTGGTCGCCTTCGACGATGATGCCGACGCGGTAGTCCATGCCCAGCACGCGCAGGTCGACGTCGCCGTTGCCGTTGACGGTCATCCCCGGGATGCGCACTTTCAGGTCCGGATTGCTGGCGACGCCGTTACGCAGGGTCAGGTTGCCCTTGAGCTCCTGGAACGGGGTGTCCTTGCCCCGAGGCTCGCCGCTGAGGGTCTTGCGGTTGAGGGTGGCGATGCCTTTGCACAGCTGCTGTTCGAGGTTGGCGTTGAGCAACACGCCATTGTTGATCACGAAGCTGGCGTTGCCGTTGAGGCTGTCGATCAGGGTTTTCTGGCTGTTGCCACTGGCGGTGAGCTGACTGTTGAGCGTGATCAGGCCTTTGACCGGTGGGTTTTTACCTTGGCTCTCGAGGATTTTTTCCGCGGGCACCCGGTTGATCGCCGTCTGCATGCTCAAGGCCGGTACTGGCTGGCGCACATCGAGGGTGCCCTTGGTGTTGAAGGTGCCGTTGTACAGCTCGCCACTGAGGTTTTGCAGGGTCAGCAAGCCGCCCTGGCCAGTGGCCTTGAGGGCTGCGTTGTTAATGGGCAGTTTGCTGAGGGTCAGTTGGCCGAAGCTCAGGTCGGCGTCGAGGTCGAGCTTGCTCAGGCGTTCGGCCGGGATCAGCTTGTCGTTGCTCCACGCGCCCTTGGTCGGGGCGTTGGGCAGGGGCGTGCTGCCGGCACCGGCCAGGGCGTCGGCTTCGGTGCTGCTGACTTCCGCCTGGCGGGCCACCGCTGCGCTGTTGGCGTCGGCGGACTTGGGCGGCAGGTAGCGATCAGCGTTGAAGGTGTCGGCCTTGAGCTGCACGCGCAGGGCCTGCTTGGCGAAGTCCTCGACGGCGATGCGGCCGCTGATGGTGCTGTCGTCGAGTTTCAGGTTGATGTTGTCCAGCGACAGGCTGGTGGGGGTCGCGGCCAGGCGGCTGGCCAGTTCGACTTTGCTCAGGCTGCCTTCGGCCATGGCTGGGAGTTTCTGGCCGATGCTGTCGACAAACTTGGCCAGGTCAAACTGGGCGATCGACAGGGCGCCGCTGATTTGCGGGGTCTTGTCGAGGTCATTGGCTTTCAGTTCGCCGAGGGCGCGCAATTGATTGATGGACAGCTTGATGCCGGTCCATTCGGCGACATTCGCCGCTTTATCGAGGAATACCTGCCCTTGGGCGGCAAAGGTCACGGCCTTGCCTTGCAGCGGTTCGCCGGTCAGTTCGCCTGACAGCTTCATGTCTTCGAACTTATAGCGCTGCAGCGCGCGTTCAAATCGCAGTTCGCCATTGAGCTCGGTACGCACTCGCAGCACCGGCTGGTTGCTGGAGAGGAACGCGGTCAACTTGACGTCGATATTGGTCGCATCGTGTACGGGACCGGTGCTCAGTTGGATGCTTTCGGCGCTGAATTGTTTGCCGGTGCGCTCGTCGGTGTACTCCACCCGGGCGTTATTGACGGTCAGGCTGTCGATGTCGAGGCGAATCGGCTGGGCGGGTTTCTCTGTCGGGGCAGGAGCGCTGCCATCGGTGTCGCGGGTAGTCGCCGGTACTTCGGGCTGGCCCGCGACCGGCACGGCCTTGCCGATGTCTTCCCAGTTGCCGTGGCCGTCCTTGTCGCGGTTGAGGCGCAGGTTCAGGCCTTCGACCCGGACGTCGCTCATCTGCACTTCGCGGCGCAGCAGCGGCAGGACTCGCACTGAAAGGCCGAGCATTTGCAGGTCGGCGAACGGCGCCTTGGGGTTGCTCAGGGTCGCGACACTGGCTTCGTGCAGTTCCAGGCCGAGCCAGGGGAACAGGCTCCAGCCGATGTCGCCATTGAGCGTCAGCTCAATGTGGGCCTTGTCGCGGGCAATCTGGCGAATCTCGTCTTTGTAGTCATTGGGATCAAAGAAGTGGGTCAGGGCAAAGCCCAGGGCCACGATGACCAGTAACAGCCCGAGAAGTACCAGACCCAGGATTTTGCCGAACGCTTTCATGGGGCGAGTCCTTGTAGAGAGTCAAATTCGAAATTTAGCCGGGGAGTATAGCGCTCCGAAACTGACGACTGGTCAGCGATCGCTTCAGGTTATGTCCCGTGGCGGTTTCGGCTTGGTTGGCGGTGCCTGGGTGGGTGGCTTGCGCCGAGCAGCAGTCAGCGAAACGGCCAGTGATCAAAAGCCCGTTGGCCGCCTGATCGGAGCAGATCGCCTGCAAAACGCCAGATCAGACTGGTTTTTCTATTCTGGGCAAATGGTAATCTTCGCCCGTCCGCCTGCCGTGCTGCGACCGGTTGTCGCGCTAAATGGAACTTCACTCGATAAAACAGCCATGCCAACGCGCAGTTGAGGCTGTGGGTGACGGGGGGGCGGGCGAACCATACTAATAATTGGGGGAAACACATGAGCACGAGCACCGAGGCGGGCATTTTTGCGCCACCGCCGACGTTCCTGTCCAAGGAGCGCATTATCGCCAGGCCCGGCTTCAACCGCTGGCTGGTGCCGCCGGCCGCACTGGCCATCCACCTGTGCATCGGCATGGCCTATGGCTTTTCGGTGTTCTGGTTGCCGCTGTCCAAGGCCCTGGGTGTGACCGCGCCCGTGGCGTGCGCGCCAGACATGAGCTTTATCGCCCAAGTGTTCTCGTCCCAGTGCGACTGGCCCATCTCGATGCTCGGCTGGATCTACACCCTGTTTTTCATCTTCCTCGGTTGCTCGGCGGCGATCTGGGGCGGCTGGCTGGAGCATGCAGGGCCGCGCAAGGCCGGCGTGGTGTCGGCACTGTGCTGGTGCGGGGGGTTGTTGATTTCCGCACTGGGCATCTATACCCACCAGATCTGGCTGATGTGGCTCGGCTCCGGGGTGATCGGCGGGATCGGCCTGGGCCTGGGCTACATCTCCCCGGTGTCGACCCTGATCAAGTGGTTCCCGGATAAGCGCGGCATGGCCACGGGCATGGCAATCATGGGCTTTGGTGGTGGGGCTATGGTGGGCGCGCCACTGGCGGCCGCGTTGATGGGGCATTTCGCCTCGCCAGACGGAGTCGGTGTGTGGCAGAGCTTCCTGGTGATGGCGGCGATTTACTTTGTGTTCATGATCGGCGGGGCGCTGTCGTACCGCGTGCCGCCGACCGGCTGGAAGCCTGAGGGCTGGACCCCGCCGGCGAAAAAACTGGCCAACGCGATGATTACCCATCGTCACGTGCACGTGAATGTGGCGTGGAAAACCCCGCAGTTCCGCCTGGTGTGGCTGGTGTTGTGCCTCAACGTATCGGCCGGGATCGGCATTCTGGGCATGGCTTCGCCGCTGCTGCAGGAAGTGTTTGGCGGCAAGTTGCTGGGTAACGAGCTGGCATTCGGTCAGTTGGATGCCGGGCAACTGGCTTCGATTGCGGCCATTGCCGCCGGTTTTACCGGGTTGCTGAGTCTGTTCAACATTGGCGGGCGGTTCTTCTGGGCGTCGTTCTCCGACTACCTGGGGCGCAAAAATACTTACTTTGTGTTCTTCGCCCTGGGGTTTGCCCTGTATGCGCTGATCCCGAACCTCGGGCATCTGGGCAATGTCTCGCTGTTCGTCGCGGCCTTCTGCATCATCCTTTCGATGTACGGCGGCGGTTTCGCCACGGTGCCGGCTTACCTGGCCGACCTGTTCGGTACGCAGATGGTCGGGGCGATTCACGGTCGCCTGCTGACGGCCTGGGCGGCGGCGGGGGTGCTCGGCCCGGTGCTGGTCAACTACCTGCGTGAGTATCAGCTGAGCATCGGCGTCGAGCGCGCAGCGGCCTATGACATCACCTTGTACATTCTCGCCGGCCTGTTGGTGCTGGGGTTCCTCTGCAACCTGCTGGTGCGTCCAGTGGCAGACAAGTACTTCATGACCGATGCCGAGCTGGCGGCAGAACAGGCCCTGGGTCACGACAAGGGCGCCAACAGCACCACGGTGCTGGAGTGGAAGGCGTCGTCGGCCAGTGTGCCGTTGGCCGTGGCGGCCTGGCTGGTGGTGGGGATTCCGTTGGCGTGGGGCGTGTGGGTGACGCTGCAGAAGACGGCCGTGTTGTTCCACTGATTCATCGTGTTCGCGCGGTGTGCCGGTTGCACCGCGTTCACGGGCGAGCCCGTGCCAACAGGGGCTCGGTTGCACCCAGGTTCCTACATGTCATGACAGGTATATCCCCGGCCACGTTGGCTTCAACCCGTCAGGGATATCACTTGGCGTGTTTCTGTTTGCCGCAGCCGTGCCTATAATGGATGCCTTTTTCGCCCAATGATTTTGCGGAGCTGGTGATGGCCGAACGTATGGCGTCCGTCGAGCGCGACACTCTGGAAACCCAGATCAAAGCCTCGATCAACCTGGATGGCACCGGAAAGGCCCGATTTAATATCGGTGTACCTTTTCTTGAGCACATGCTGGACCAGATCGCCCGTCACGGGCTGATCGACCTGGATATCGAGTGCAAGGGCGACCTGCATATCGACGACCACCACACCGTGGAGGACGTCGGTATCACCCTGGGGCAAGCCTTCAGCAAAGCCATCGGCGACAAGAAAGGCATCCGTCGCTACGGCCACGCCTATGTGCCGCTCGATGAAGCGCTGTCGCGCGTGGTGATCGACTTCTCCGGCCGTCCTGGCCTGCAGATGCATGTTCCCTATACCCGCGCTACCGTGGGTGGGTTTGACGTTGACCTGTTCCAGGAATTTTTCCAGGGCTTCGTCAACCACGCCAACGTCAGCCTGCACATCGACAACCTGCGTGGCACCAACACCCACCACCAGATCGAAACCGTGTTCAAGGCTTTCGGCCGCGCCCTGCGCATGGCCGTCGAGCTCGATGAGCGCATGGCCGGGCAAATGCCTTCGACCAAGGGCGTCCTGTAATGCAGACGGTCGCGGTTATCGATTACGGCATGGGTAACCTGCATTCGGTGGCCAAGGCCCTCGAACACGTAGGTGCCGGCAAGGTGCTGATCACCAGCGATGCCAATGTGATTCGCGAAGCCGACCGGGTGGTTTTCCCCGGGGTCGGTGCGATTCGCGATTGCATGGCCGAGATCCGTCGCCTGGGCTTCGACTCGCTGGTGCGCGAAGTCAGCCAGGACCGTCCCTTCCTCGGCATCTGTGTCGGCATGCAAGCCTTGCTCGAACACAGTGAAGAGAATGACGGCGTCGACTGCATCGGCCTGTTTCCGGGCGCGGTGAAGTTCTTCGGCAAGGGCCTGCATGAAGACGGCGAACACCTGAAAGTCCCGCACATGGGCTGGAACGAGGTCAAGCAGGTGGTGGATCACCCGCTGTGGCACAACATTCCGGACCTGGCGCGCTTCTATTTTGTGCACAGCTACTACATCGCCGCCGGTAACCCGCGGCAGGTGGTCGGTGGCGGTCACTACGGCGTCGACTTCGCCGCTGCGCTGGCCGAAGGCTCGCGTTTCGCGGTGCAGTTCCACCCCGAGAAGAGCCATACCCATGGCCTGCAATTGCTGCAGAACTTCGCGGCGTGGGATGGTCGCTGGTAAATGGCCGTCAAGAAGAAGCCACCGATCCTGACCCTTACTCCTGAACAGGAGAACGAGGCCAATCACAAGATCAAGCGCTTCATGGAGGACCGCTTCGAACTGGACCTGGGTTCCTTCGAAGCGGCCGAAATCCTTGAGCTGTTTACCCGCGAAATTGCTCCGCACTATTACAACAGGGCGATTTTCGATGTGCAGACACACCTCAAAGAGAGGTTTGAAAGCATCGAAAGCGACCTGTGGGCGCTCGAGAAAAACTGATTTCCGAGCAATGCTGAAAAATCGAATTTGAAGGTTTGCCAGATGCTGATTATTCCCGCTATCGATCTCAAAGACGGTGCCTGTGTACGTCTGCGCCAGGGCCGCATGGAAGATTCCACAGTGTTCTCCGATGACCCGGTGAGCATGGCTGCCAAGTGGGTAGAGGGCGGTTGCCGTCGTCTGCATCTGGTCGATCTGAACGGCGCGTTCGAAGGCCAGCCGGTCAACGGCGAAGTGGTGACCGCGATCGCCAAGCGCTACCCGAACCTGCCGATCCAGATTGGCGGTGGTATCCGCTCGCTGGAAACCATCGAGCACTACGTCAAGGCGGGCGTGAGCTACGTGATCATCGGCACCAAGGCCGTGAAGGATCCGGCGTTCGTTGCCGAAGCCTGCCGCGCGTTCCCGGGCAAGGTGATTGTTGGCCTGGACGCCAAGGACGGTTTTGTCGCCACTGACGGCTGGGCCGAAATCAGCACCGTGAACGTCATCGACCTGGCCAAGCAATTCGAATCCGATGGCGTGTCTGCCATCGTTTATACCGACATCGCCAAAGACGGCATGATGCAGGGTTGCAACGTGTCGTACACCGCTGCCCTGGCGGCGGCCACCCGGATCCCGGTGATTGCCTCCGGTGGCATCCACAACCTGGGTGACATCAAGTCGCTGCTCGACGCTCGCGCACCGGGCATCATCGGCGCCATCACCGGCCGGGCGATCTACGAAGGCACCCTCGACGTCGCCGAGGCGCAAGCCTTCTGCGATTCGTACCAAGGCTGAGGACTGACCATGGCGCTGGCCAAACGCATCATCCCTTGCCTGGACGTGGACAACGGCCGGGTCGTCAAAGGTGTGAAGTTCGAGAATATCCGTGACGCCGGCGACCCGGTGGAAATTGCCCGTCGCTACGACGAGCAGGGTGCCGACGAGATTACCTTTCTCGACATCACCGCCAGCGTCGATGGCCGCGACACCACCTTGCATACCGTCGAGCGCATGGCCAGCCAGGTGTTCATCCCGCTGACCGTGGGCGGTGGTGTGCGCACCGTGCAAGACATTCGCAACCTGCTCAATGCCGGTGCGGACAAGGTCTCGATCAACACCGCGGCGGTGTTCAACCCGGAGTTCGTCGGCGAAGCCGCGCAGCATTTCGGCTCGCAGTGCATCGTCGTGGCCATCGACGCCAAGAAAGTCTCCCTGCCGGGCGAAACCCCGCGCTGGGAAATCTTCACCCACGGCGGGCGCAAACCCACCGGGCTGGATGCGGTGGAGTGGGCGAAGAAGATGGAAGGCCTGGGGGCAGGGGAAATCCTCCTGACCAGCATGGACCAGGACGGCATGAAAAACGGCTTCGACCTGGGCGTGACCCGCGCCATCAGCGATGCCCTGGGGATCCCGGTGATCGCTTCCGGCGGCGTCGGCAATCTGCAGCACTTGGCTGACGGTATCCTCGACGGTCACGCCAGCGCAGTGCTGGCGGCCAGTATCTTTCACTTCGGCGAGTACACCGTGCCGGAAGCGAAGGCCTACATGGCAGCACGCGGTATCGTGGTTCGATAAAGGCCAGTGGACAGCATGGCGGGCTCAAGGCAAGCTTGGGCACGCCAATGGACTGCGGTAGCCGACATGCTCAGACGCCTATTCCTCGTTCTTGCCAGTGCTTCGTTACTGTTCAGCGGCGTGCTACGTGCCGCTGAAAAAACCGATATCGACCTGGTCTTGCTGACGGAAAACTTCCCGCCCTACAACATGGCGAAGAACGGCAAGAACTTCGCTCAGGACGAGAACATCAATGGCATCGCCGTGGACATCGTCCGCGAGATATCAAAGCGGGCCAACATCACCTACAGCCTGACCCTGCGTTTCCCCTGGGAGCGCGTCTACAAACTCGCCCTGGAAAATCCCGGTTACGGGGTGTTCGTCATGGCGCGCCTGCCCGACCGCGAAAAGCTCTTCAAGTGGGTCGGCCCCATTGGTCCGGACGACTGGATCATGCTGGCCAAGGCTGACAGCAAAATCACCCTGCGGTCCCTGGAAGACGCGCGCCAATACAAGATCGGCGCCTACAAGGGCGACGCCATTGCCGAGACCTTGGCCAAGCAGGGGCTCAAGCCGGTCGTGGTACTGCGCGATCAGGACAACGCGAAAAAGCTGCTCAATGGCCAGATCGATCTGTGGGCCACCGGCGACCCAGCCGGGCGCTATCTGGCGCGCCAGGAGGGGGTCACCGGCTTGAAGACGGTCCTGCGTTTCAACAGTGCGCAGCTGTATCTGGCGTTGAACCGCGAGGTGCCTGACGAAACCGTCGCCAAATTGCAGGCAGCGCTCGATCAGTTGCGCAAGGAAGGCGGGGTCGACGAGATCATGGGGCGGTACCTGTAGGTTTTTGACTCTGCGCTATTGTTCCGGCGGATATTCGCTCACATGCAGTTTGTCGTAGTCGGAGTAGCTGCCCTCGTGTGCCACTTGTGTGCCGTTGCTGCGTAGCAATTGGTAGTCGAACTGTGTGCGGTAAACCGCCACGATGCGCTTCTTCGCCACGATGGTGACGACGTGAGCCGACAGGGGAGCGATCAACCTGCTGCGCTGAGTGTCGGCGTCGAGGGGGGAGAAGCTGCTGCCCAGTTTCGCCGAGAATGCGACAGAGAAGGTTGGAGGCAGCGAGATGGAAAACTCCGGCAACCTGGAGTTCCATTCGGCGCCTACCTCGACAGAGGTCAGGCGAGAGAATGTTGCGAGGCTATCGGCATTTTGTACCTCGTCAAACCATTTGAAGGTTTGCCCTGCGGAGCTGGTGTTATGGCCGTAACCGATCAGCACGTACTGCTCTTTTTTTAGCACGTGGTAGTAGGGGCTCGTACGAAACTGCTCGAACGCACTCAGGTCGGGATCTTTGATTGCGAACCAGGGGAGCCGTGCCGTTAGGGTGACGGTGGCCGGTTGCGTTGAGGCGGGTGGTTCGTATCCGGTGAGGGACGGAGGCAGTGGCGCAGGTTCGGCTTTGAGCGAAAGCCGCATTCGCAGGCAGTACGCGCCGGTGTGCATCACGGGTTTGGTATAGCTGTTGACGCCCACGAATGTGCCCGGCGCAAAATGAATCTCTCCCGCCGCTGCGGCAGGTGGGCGGACGCTCCAGACGCTGAAGTCCTGCTTGGCACGACTGCCCTTGTCGCTCCAGATCATGTTGTCGATGGATGACGCCACGACCAGGTCCGCCCGCACGCACCGCACGGAGTTGACCGAAGGTTTGTCGAGACCGTCAGCGCACACCAGGCCAAGTGCCACGTAGCCATCAGGTGCAATGGGACGCCAGATCGAACAGTCGGTGTTGGCGCCTGAACCCTTGTCTTTCCAGACCTGTTCAAAGTCATCGGGCTTGCTCAGGGCCTTGCCTGGGTTGGCGGCCGTACTGGGCAGCTCGCCTTCGCAAACCACGGCCACCACTCTTCGATGGTTGATGTTGTCGTGACCGGAGACAGCGAGGTCGCCGAGTGGGAAAAAGCCCGGCAGCAAATCAGGGGCGGGGCTGGGACGCCAAAAACCACCGGGTTTGGAGCGTGAGCCTTTGTTATCCCAGATCCGGTGAAACTCGGTCGTAAAGTTGATCAGCAGGTTTTCAACTTTTATTGATTCCATTGGCCTTGCGAGTGCCGCGTCATCGTCATGTGGGTTCATGGTCATTCCTGGTCATTGAAAGGCAACCCGATCGGGTTGCGGATTTCAATATCCAGAATTGGATGAGGCGGCTGGCGGTAACTATGTAGTGGCCCGCTGCTGCTTACTGGCGATAAGTCCCGTCTTTGCCATGGGCGGCCATGGCGCGATTGCTGCGCACGCTGATCATCTGCCGGATGTTGATCCAGTCGATGCCCTGGGCCTTGAGCTTGGGCAGTTCGCGCTCGAGCACCGCCAGGGTCTGGGGGTAGGGATGGCCGATCATCACCGCCGAACCCTGTTTGCGCGCCAGGCTGATGGCGCTCTGCAGTTGGTTGTAGATCGCGGCTTCATTGCGTTCGTCATCGAGAAACACATCCCGTGAAACGCTGGCCAGGCCGATCTTCTGCGCCTCGGCGGCGGCGACGGTCTGGGCGCTGGTGCGGCTGTCGACGAAAAGCTTGTGCCGGCGTTGCAACTCGGCCATCAACCAGGCCATGGCCGGTTGTTGGGCGGTCATGCGGCTGCCCATGTGATTGTTGATGCCGGCGGTGTAGGGGACGGCCTTGAACGCGGCGTCCAGGCGCTTGCGCAGCTCTTCGATGGGCAGCTCGGGGTGCCAGGCGAACGGGCCGGTGGCCGGGTCCATGGGCATGTGCAGGATGACGATCTTGCCTGCGCGGTGGGCCTCGCGGGAAAATTCGGTGGCGTGGGGGGTGTCAGGCATGATCGCCGCGGTGACCGGCCCGGGCAGCGCCAGGACGCGGCGATCCCGGGGCAGGTTCTGCCCCAGGTCATCGATGATCAGGCTCAGGTAGGCCTTGTGGGGTGGCGCCTGCCCGGGCGTCGCATGGGCAACGCCGGCCAGGCAGCACAGCAGGCCGAGGAACCACCGCAGGCGCATCTCAGCGGCCGCGGGTAATGCTCAGGCCCTTGAGCAGGCTCAGCGCCTGGGCCAGTTGGTAGTCGTCGTCCTGTGGCATCGGCTTGGCCTTGCCGCCGGAGCCGCTTGGCTTGTCGGCGCCGCCGTTGCCATTGCCCAGGTGGCCTTGCAGGTCAGCTTCCTTGAAGTACTCGCTGTCCTGCTCGTTGGTGATCTTGGCCCGACGCACTTCGATGTCCGGAACGATGCCCTGGGCCTGGATCGAGCGCCCGTTCGGGGTGAAGTACAGTGCGGTGGTGATCTTCAGCGCGCGGTCGTTGTTCAGCGGCAGCACGGTTTGCACCGAGCCCTTGCCGAAGCTGGTAGTGCCCATGACGACTGCACGTTTCTGGTCCTGCAGGGCGCCGGCGACAATTTCCGAGGCCGAGGCGCTGCCGCCGTTGATCAGCACCACCATCGGCACTGCTTCGCTTTCATCCTTGCCGGTGGCCGAGAAGCGCAGTTCGGAGTTGGCGATCCGGCCCTTGGTGTAGACGATCAGGCCCTTGGTGATGAAGTGGTCGACCACTTCCACCGCCGATTGCAGGACGCCGCCCGGGTTGTTGCGCAGGTCGAGCACGATGCCGCTGAGCTTCTTGCCGTTTTCCTTGCGCAGCTTGGCCAGGGCCTGGGAGACCTCTTCGCCGGTCTTGACCTGGAACTGGGTGATGCGGATGTAGCCGTAGCCCGACTCCAGCAACTGCGCCTTCACGCTCTTGACCTGGATGGTCGCACGGGCCAGCGTCACGTCGAACGGGGTGCCGCCGTCGCGGACCAGGGTCAGGGTGATCTTCTCGCCGATCTTGCCGCGCATGCGGTCCACGGCTTCGGTCAGGCTCTGGCCTCGGGTCGGTTGGCCGTTGATCTTGACGATGAAGTCGCCAGCCTGGATGCCTGCCTTGGAGGCAGGGGTGTCGTCGATCGGCGACACCACTTTGATGAAGCCGTCTTCGGAGCCGACTTCGATGCCCAGGCCACCAAACTCGCCGCTGGTGCTTTCCTGCAGCTCGGCGAAGTCTTCCGGCCCCAGGTAGGCGGAGTGCGGGTCGAGGTTGCTGAGCATGCCCTTGATGGCGTTTTCCAGCAGGGTCTTGTCGTCCACCGGCTCGACATACGCGGCCTTGATCCGGTCCATGACCTCGGCAAAGGTGCGCAACTCATCCAGCGGCAATGGCGCCTTGGTGGTCGCAGCCGAGGTCGACGAGGCCGGTTCAGCGGCAAACGCCAGGGGCGCACCGATCACCAGGGCGATCGTCAGGGCCAGCGAAGTGAGGCGGGACAAATGCAGCATGTCGAACGAACTCCTGAGTTAGATGGTGCGCTTATCCTTGCGCACGGCACCATTGTGCTGGATCACTCGGGTGACCCTGCTGACGAATAGCGAAATACAGCGCTGGCGTGTCCTGGCCGCCACTGTTACCGACAGTGGAGATGGACTCGCCGGCCTTGACCACGTCGCCCGCCGACTTGAGCAGCGTCTGATTGTGGCCGTACAAGCTCAAGAAACCGTTACCGTGGTCGAGAATCACCAGCAAGCCGGCGCCACGCAACCAGTCGGCAAACACCACGCGTCCGCCGTGCACGGCATGTACCTGGCTGCCGGCGGAGGCGCTGATCATCACGCCGTCCCACTTGGTGCGGGCGTCGTCGCCGCGGCTTTCGCCAAAGCGGGCAAGCAATCGACCATCGACCGGCCAAGGAAGTTTTCCCCGTGTTGCAGAAAAGGCACCGCCGAAGGTTTCGCCAGCGCTGGAGACCAGGGCGCCGGGTGTCGGTTTGGCGATTTTACGTGGGGCATCGGTCGGGGCATCTGCCGCGGCCTGTGCCTCACGTAAACGCTTTTTTTCCGCTTCCTGCTGGGCGATCAGCGCTTTTTGCCGCGCTTCTTCTGCCTCCCGGGCCTGGCGTGCCAGGGTTTCCTCAATGGTTTTCAGGACTTTGGACAGGTCGGCCTGATCCTGCTCGCGGGCCTGCAGCTTCTGGTCGCGGTCCTTGAAGTCGGTGTTGAGCTTGGCCAGGACTTGCTGGCGCTCCTTGCGGACCTTGTCCAGTTCGTCGCGCTGGCTGTCGAGGCTGCTTTTTTGCACCAGCAGTTGGGCTTGTTGCTGGGCGATGTCCTGCTCGACATTGGCCAGTTGGCGCAGGGTTTCGTTGAAATTCTTCAACTGCTCCATGCGAGCTTGGCTCAGGTAGTCGTAATAGGTCAGGGTGCGGGCGAATTTCTCCGGGTTCTGCTGGTTGAGCAGCAGCTTGAGATATTCCTGGCGGCCGTTCTGATAGGCCGCGCGGGCCTGGGTGGCGATCAGTTGTTGCTGTTCAGTGCGCGCGCTCTGGAGTTTTTTTTTCTCGGCATCGAGTCGCTGCAGCTCGGATTCGCTTTTCTTCAGCTCTTTTTGCAGGGCATCGACCTGCTTCTCGAGCTTGCCCATCTCGGTCTCGGTGCCCTTGAGGTCTTTCTGCACCCCGGACTTTTCTTCCTGCAGCTTGCCCAGCAGCTTTTTCAGCTCGGCAATATCCTGACGCGTGGCGTCCAACTGTTGTTGGGTTTGCGCGCGCTCGTCAGCAAAGGCCGGTTGGAGCAGGCAGGTCAGAGCTAGGGCTATCAGGACGCGGAGCATAAAGGTGGGCGACACCGGGGGAAAAAAGACAGCCTAGTATGCCCGCCAAGCGTTGCAAAAAAAACGCCCAATTAGGGCGGTGTGATAACCGGGCTGAAAAACACCGCAAACCAATGTGGGAGCGAGCCTGCTCGCGATGGCATCAGTACATTCAACAAAGATGTTGGCTGTCAGATTGCTATCGCGAGCAGGCTCGCTCCCACAGGGTTTGGCGGTGTTTGAAGAGGCTGCTTACACCAGAATCGAAGTGCCGGTCATTTCGGGCGGTTGCTCCAGCCCCAGCAGCTTGAGCATGGTCGGCGCCACGTCGGCCAGGACCCCGCCTTCGCGGACCTTGAAATCACGCTTGCCGACATAGATGAACGGTACCGGCTCGGTGGTGTGGGCGGTGTGGGCCTGGCCGGTGGATTCGTCGGACATCTGCTCGACGTTGCCGTGGTCGGCGGTGATCAGCGCTTCGCCACCGACTTTTTCCAGGGCTTCGACAATCCGGCCGACGCACAGGTCCAGGCACTCAACCGCTTTGACCGCTGCGGCAAACACGCCGCTGTGGCCGACCATGTCGCCGTTGGCGTAGTTGACCACGATCACGTCGTAACGCTGGTTCTCGATGGCCTCGACGATGCGGTCGGTCACTTCCGGTGCGCTCATCTCTGGCTGCAAGTCGTAGGTGGCGACTTTTGGCGAAGGGATCAGGATGCGCTCTTCACCCGGGAACGGTTCTTCACGGCCGCCGGAGAAGAAGAAGGTCACGTGGGCGTATTTTTCGGTTTCAGCGATCCGCAGTTGGGTCTTGCCGTTTTTCGCCAGGTAGTCGCCCAGCACGTTTTCCAGGCTGCCCGGGGCGAAGGCCGACGGGGCAGGGATGCTGGCGGCGTATTGGGTGAGCATGACAAAACCGGCCAGTTTCGGCTGGCGGGCACGTTCGAACTCGCTGAAATTGTCCTCGACGAACACGCGGCTCAGCTCGCGCGCACGGTCGGCACGGAAGTTCATGAACACCATGGCATCGCCGTCTTCGACCTTGACCGGCTCGCCAATGGTGGTGGCCTTGACGAATTCGTCGCTCTCGCCACGCTCGTAGGCGGCTTGCAGGCCTTCCTGGGCGGTAGCGGCGTTGAACTCGCCGTTGCCATCCACGATCAGGTTGTAGGCCTGGGAGACGCGATCCCAGCGGTTGTCGCGGTCCATGGCGAAGTAGCGGCCGATGAGGCTGGCGATCCGGCCTTTGCCCAGGGTCTTGAAGGCTTCATCCAGCAGTTCGATCGACGACTGGGCGCTTTTGGGCGGCGTGTCGCGGCCGTCGAGGAAGGCGTGCAGGTAGATCTTCTCGGCGCCGCGCTTGAAGGCCAGTTCGGCCATGGCGATCAGGTGGTCCTGGTGGCTGTGTACGCCACCCTCGGACAGCAGGCCCATGAAGTGCACGGCCTTGCCAGCGGCAACGGCTTTGTCCACCGCGGCGCAGATGGTCGGGTTCTCGAAGAACTCGCCGTCGCGGATCGCTTTGGTCACGCGGGTGAAGTCCTGATACACCACGCGGCCGGCGCCGAGGTTCATGTGGCCGACTTCCGAGTTGCCCATCTGGCCGTCCGGCAGGCCGACGTCCATGCCCGAACCCGAGATCAGGCCGTTCGGTAAGGTGGCGCACAACCGGTCGAGGACAGGCTTGCGGGCCGCGAACACGGCGTTGGATTCTTCGCTCTCACTGTGACCGAAGCCGTCGAGAATCATCAGGACCAAAGGTTTAGGCGTGGTAGTCATAGATTCCACTCGTGGCTGAGTTAAAAAAGGGGCGATGGAAAAAGGGAGTGGCAGTTTAAAGCGAAGTTCCGGCGGCGTCACCGCCGGACGGGGTTTGGCCCACCATAGTGGCTGTGTATACTGGCCGACATTTTAACGCCCTGGAACCTCCTTCGATGGTTGCTCACCTGATTGAATTTGCCACTAACCACTATCTGCTCGTCGGTATCTTCGTCGTACTGCTGGCGTTGCTGATCGCTTATCAAATGCAGGGCGGCGGTCGCAGCCTGAGCACCGGTGAACTGACCGCACTGGTCAACAAGGACGCCGGCGTGGTGATCGACATCCGTTCGACCAAGGATTTCGCCGCCGGTCACATCGTTGGCGCGCTGAACATTCCACACGACAAACTGGCTGCCCGCGTCGGCGAGCTGGAAAAACACAAGGCCAAGACCATCATCCTGGTCGATGCCATGGGCCAGACAGCCGGTACCCACGCGCGTGAACTGCTCAAGGCCGGCTACACCGCCGCCAAGCTGTCCGGCGGGATCTCCAGCTGGAAAGGCGATAACCTGCCGCTGGTGAAGTGATATGGCCCGCGTCGTCGTCTACTCCAGCGATTACTGCCCTTATTGCTCGCGCGCCAAGTACCTGCTCGAAAACAAAGGTGTAGCCTTCGAAGAAATCAAGGTCGATGGCAAGCCGCAGGTGCGTGCCGAAATGGCCAGCAAGGCCGGGCGTACGTCCGTGCCGCAGATCTGGATCGGCAGCACCCATGTCGGTGGTTGTGATGACTTGTTTGCCCTGGACCGCGCTGGCAAGCTCGACGCGCTGCTCAAGGCCTAATTCCTTCCCTATAAGACCCAAGATCAGAAAGGATCTGAGATGACTGACCAACAGAACACTGCAGCTAGCGAAGAAGAAACCGCACCGCAATTCTCCTTGCAGCGCATCTACGTGCGTGACCTGTCTTTCGAAGCCCCGAAAAGCCCGGCGATCTTCCGCCAGCAGTGGGAGCCGAGCGTCGGTCTGGACCTCAATACCCGTCAGAAAGTCCTGGAAGACAACTTCCACGAAGTCGTGCTGACCCTGTCGGTGACCGTGAAGAACGGTGACGAAGTGGCCTTCATCGCCGAAGTCCAGCAGGCCGGTATCTTCCTGATCAAGAACCTTGACGAAGGTTCGATGAGCCACACACTGGGCGCGTTCTGCCCGAACATCCTGTTCCCGTACGCTCGCGAAGCCCTGGACAGCCTGGTGACCCGTGGTTCGTTCCCGGCCCTGATGCTGGCCCCGGTCAACTTCGATGCGCTGTACGCGCAAGAAGTGCAACGCATGCAGCAGGACGGCGCTCAGACCGTTCAGTAAGCAGCGCGGCTGACAACATCGCGGGCAAGCCCGCTCCCACAGGATTGTGCAAAACCTGTGGGAGCGGGCTTGCCCGCGATTGTTTTGGCCAGGCGAAAAATCGCCGGTGGGTTATTTGAAACCCAACTGCCGCCAGCCTTCGTACACGGCCACCGCCACGGTATTGGACAGGTTCAGGCTGCGGCAGCCTTCGCGCATCGGCAGGCGCAGGCGCTGGCCATCGGGCAGGGCGTCCAGCACCTCGGCCGGTAGGCCGCGGCTTTCCGGGCCGAACAGGAACGCATCGCCCTCGGCGAAACTGGCGTCGTGAAACGGCCGCGAACCTTTGGTGGTGAACGCAAACAGGCGCGGATGGTCAAGGCTTTCCAGGCAGCTGGCAAGGTCGGCATGCCGCTGCAAGGTGGCATACTCGTGGTAGTCGAGGCCGGCCCGACGCAGGCGCTTGTCATCCATCTCGAAGCCCAGTGGCTCGATCAAGTGCAGGTGGCAGCCGCTGTTGGCGCACAGCCTGATAACGTTGCCGGTATTCGGCGGAATTTCTGGTTGAAAAAGGATGACGTGAAACATGCACGGCTCCGAAGGTAAAGATGGACGGCATTCTACGCCGGAAGTGGACCGGCGATCGAAGCTATTGCCGCGGGTAATGGGCTCGCTGGCGATTGTCGGCCTGATGGTGGGGTTGATGATCGGTCGCCTGACCACCCCCGAGCCGTCCGAGTTGCAGCAGGTCGAGGTCACCGGGGATGGTCTGGTGGTGTGGTTCAACAACGCGCCCAAGACCCATGGCGAACTGATCGACGGCAGCCTCGCGCTGCTGTTCGAGGCCCAGGGGCAGGCGCAGAAAGGCCAGCTCAAGCTCAACGGTAAGGACGTGAACTGGCGGGTACGTTTGAGTGACAAGGGATTGTTGCTGACACTGGTGGCGGCCCGGCCGCTGAAGGGCGATTGGGCCGGCAGCGAGGTGGGCGATCGCTGGCGGTTGGAGATCCATCTCCAGGAGCAATAAAAGAGGAATCCCCGGCCTGCCTGTACCAAGGACCCCAAAACGGGATGGGCTCACGCGTTGCGTCGTGAGCCCGGTGTAAAGAAGGAACCCCTGACCTGCCTGTATCAAGGGCCCCAAAACTGCTTGGGCTCGTCGCTTGTGCGGTGTGAGCCCGATGTAAAGAGGGGAATCCCCGGCCTGCCTGTACCAAGGTCCCCGAAACCGGGTAGTGAACTGAATCACTGAATGGACTATTGCAGGGGGCGTGCCAGGTTTTAATAGGTTGAAGCAAAATGTTGTGTTGAAACGTCGAAAGCCCCGTATTCCGGGGCTTTGGTGTTTTTTCGATAGAGGTTTGATTGCGAGCGCAGGTGGGATTTCGGATCTGTTGCCGTGCACGATCGCGGTTCACGGTGCATTCAGTCGGTGCACGATGGCCCTGAAAGCATCGCGGGCAAGCCCGCTCCCACGGCATTGTGCAAAACCAGTGGGAGCGGGCTTGCCCGCGAATGGATCTACAAGTCGGTGAAGGATTTAGCCCTCATCCCCTTCATCATCGTCCCCGCCATCGACCTTCATCCCCAGCTCCTTGATCTTGCGGGTCAAGGTGTTGCGGCCCCAGCCCAGGAGCACGGCGGCGTCGCGGCGGCGGCCGGCGGTGTGCTTGAGGGCGGTTTCGATCATGATGCGCTCGAACGCCGGCACTGCGCTGTCCAGCAGGCTTGACTGGCCGCGAGCCAGCGCCTGGTCGGCCCATTGGCGCAGGGCCTGTTCCCAGTTGGTCACCGGTGCCGAGTCCTGCGGCAGGCTCAGCAGCTCCGGCGGCAGGTCGCCGATGTGCACTTCGCGCCCCGAGGCCATCACCGTGATCCAGCGGCAAGTGTTCTCCAGCTGGCGCACGTTGCCCGGCCACGGCAGGTTCTTCAGGTATTCCTCGGTTTCGCTTTTCAGCAGCTTTGGCTCCACCGCCAGCTCTTGTGCGGCGCGGGCCAGGAAGTGCTTGGCCAGGGTCGGAATGTCTTCGCGACGGTCCGACAGGCGTGGGATGTGGATGCGGATCACGTTCAAGCGGTGGAACAAGTCCTCACGGAACTTGCCGGCGTGGACCAGGGTTTCCAGGTTCTGGTGGGTCGCGGCGATGATGCGCACGTCAACCTTGACCGGCACATGGCCGCCGACCCGGTAAAACTCGCCATCGGCCAGGACCCGCAGCAGGCGGGTCTGGGTGTCGGCCGGCATGTCGCCGATCTCATCGAGAAACAGCGTGCCGCCATCGGCTTGCTCAAAACGTCCGCGGCGCAGGTTGGCGGCGCCGGTAAATGCCCCTTTCTCGTGACCGAACAGCTCGGACTCCATCAAGTCCTTGGGGATCGCCGCCATGTTCAGGGCGATGAACGGCGAGGCCGCCCGTGGGCTGTGGCGGTGCAGGGCGTGGGCCACCAGCTCTTTACCGGTCCCGGACTCGCCATTGATCAGCACGGTGATGTTGGAATGGCTCAAGCGCCCGATGGCGCGAAACACTTCCTGCATCGCCGGCGCTTCGCCGATGATTTCCGGGGTGCGGGTCAGGGCGACGGGCACTTCCAGGCCCTGTTGTTCCTGGGCGTGCTGGTTGGCGCGCTTGACCAGTGACACCGCCTCGTCAACGTCAAACGGCTTGGGCAGGTACTCGAACGCGCCGCCTTGATAGGACGCGACAGCGCTGTCCAGGTCGGAGTGCGCAGTCATGATGATCACTGGCAAGCGTGGGTGCTGTTCGCGAATCCGTGCCAGCAGGTCCAGGCCACTGGCACCCGGCATGCGGATGTCAGAGATGATCACGTCCGGTTGCTGGCGCGCCAGGCGGCTCATCACCCCATCGGCGCTGTCGAAGCTTTGCGTGGTCATGCCTTCCTGCTGCAAGGCTTTTTCCAGGACCCAACGGATAGAACGGTCGTCATCGACGATCCACACGGTTTCACTACGGCTCATGTCGATGTGGCTCCTTGTTCCAGTGGCAGAAAGATCGAGAAGGTGGTGTGGCCTGGGTGGCTGTCACATTCGATCAGGCCCTGGTGCTGGCTGATGATGTTCTGGGTAATGGCCAGGCCCAGCCCGGTACCGTCCGGACGGCCGCTGACCATGGGAAAGAAGATGGTTTCCTGCAGGTCCGCGGGAATCCCGGGGCCGTTGTCGATGATCTCGATCTTGGTCACCAGGCGATGGCGCACATGGCCGATGGTGAACTGGCGCATGGCCCGCGAGCGCAGGGTGATGCGGCCCAGGCGCAGCTCGTTCTGGCTGCTGATGGCCTGCATGGCGTTGCGCACGATGTTGAGGACGGCCTGGATCATCTGCTCGCGGTCGATCAACACGTCCGGAATGCTCGGGTCGTAGTCGCGTACCAGGGTGATGCAGCCTTGGCTTTCGGCTTCCACCAGGCTGCACACGCGCTCCAGCACTTCGTGGATGTTGCACATGGCCAGCGATGGCAGTTTGTTCGAGCCGAGCATGCGATCTACCAGGTTACGCAGACGGTCCGCTTCCTCGATGATCACATTGGTGTAGTCCTTGAGGCTTTCTTCCGGCAGCTCGCGGGCCAGCAACTGGGCCGCGCCGCGAATCCCGCCCAGGGGATTCTTGATCTCGTGGGCCAGGCCGCGCACCAGCATCTTGCTGGTTTCCTGCTTGGACAACTGCGCTTCTTCCTTGGTAATGCGCAGCAGGCGGTCGCGCGGGTGCACCTCAAGCAGCAGCAGGGTGGCGCCGTTGCTCAGGATCGGCGTCACCGCGTAGTCGACGGTCAGGGTCTGGCCGGTCAGGGCGGTGAGCATCGCCTCGCGCTTGGTAAAGGGGTGGGCCTGTTCGACCGCCTGACGCAAGGAGTTCAGGGCTTCGGTCGACTCGGTGAACAGCTCGCTGATGAATTGCCCATGGCTGCGCTGGCCGCTGATGGCCAGGAGCATTTCGGCTGCCGGGTTCATGTACTCAAGGCGCAGTTCGGCATTGAGCAGAATGGTGGCCGTGGTCAGGTTGTCGAGTAGCAAGCGGTGCAGTGCGTCGCTGATGGTCATTAGGACCTCTTTTGGAGCAGGCGCGCGCGAGAAGGAGGCGCTGTTGCGAGGAAAATGCAAAAACCAAACCAAGGCTCCGAAAAGAAGCAATAAACCCCTGGAACGGGCGTTTTAAGTTCGGTTGCGTGGCGTTTTGCCAGCTTCTACGGGTATTTTCGAACCAAAATGTGTCGCTGTATGACAAGAGTGCAACCAATCGCACCAATATAGTGCGCAAACCTGAACAGCGCCTCAAACACTGCAAAATGAGTTTGCCTGCCCTAGCGCTTGCGGACTCGCAGCACATTGAACCTGAGGGTCGGGCTCTGTTGGATCACCTCGTCTCTAACCAGCACCTGCACGGCGAGGCTATGCTCGCCGCGATCGACGTTTAGCAGGTGCAGTTGCGTGGTGTTGCTCGCTGGGCCGTAGGGTTGGCCATCGAGCAGCAGGCGCAAGCGATGAGTGGCCTGCAGAGGTGGCTGAATCTGTACGCCGACGCTGAATGAGCCGTTATTGGCGCGCAGGGCCTGGCCGTCGGTCAACTCGCTGAGGCTCAGTACGCGGTAGGTGGGGCGCGGTGCGCTCAGCGCGGCGGCAGACAGGGCGAGCCATATGAGCAGGCACCACCTCAATGAGCGCATGGCAGGTTCCTTTTTGATGTAAGGGCAAGGGCGATGAGCCAGGCCAGCAGGGGTGTTGCGGTGCGGCCTTGTGAAAGGCTAGATGCCAGGGCCTGGACTGGATGTCAGTCGCGACGCTGAATCAGCGAGCAGTCGATGTTTTGTGGTGTCGGAATTTTCCATAAAAAAAGGCCTCCCGAAGGAGGCCTCTTTCGAATCACGCTGCTTGCGCAAGCGCTACCGGATTAGCAGTCTGTAGTACAGCTCGTATTCCAGTGGGTGTACGAAGGTACGAACCTTGATTTCTTCTTCGCTTTTCAGAGCGATGTAAGCGTCGATGAAGTCGTCGCTGAAAACGCCGCCTTTGGTCAGGAACGCACGACCTTTGTCCAGCTCTTCCAGGGCTTCTTTCAGGCTGCCGCAAACTTGTGGGATCTCTTTCGCCTCTTCAGGCGGCAGGTCGTACAGGTTTTTGTCAGCGGCATCGCCAGGGTGGATCTTGTTCTGGATGCCGTCCAGGCCAGCCATCAGCAGTGCGGCGAAGCACAGGTATGGGTTGGCAGCCGGATCCGGGAAACGGGCTTCGATACGGCGAGCGCGCGGGCTGGACACGTAAGGAATACGGATCGAGGCGGAGCGGTTGCGAGCCGAGTAGGCCAGCATCACTGGTGCTTCGAAACCTGGTACCAGACGCTTGTAGGAGTTGGTCGCCGGGTTGGTGAAGCCGTTCAGGGCCTTACCGTGCTTGATGATACCGCCGATGAAGTACAGGGCAGTGTCGGACAGGCCGGCATAACCTTCGCCAGCGAAGGTGTTCTTGCCATCTTTGGCGATGGACAGGTGAACGTGCATACCCGAACCGTTGTCGCCGTACAGAGGCTTAGGCATGAAGGTAGCGGTGCGGCCGAAAGCCACGGCCACGTTGTGTACGCAGTACTTGAGGGTCTGAACTTCGTCAGCCTTGGCAACCAGGGTGTTGAACTTCACACCGATTTCGTTCTGGCCGGCAGTCGCCACTTCGTGGTGGTGAACTTCGATGGTCAGGCCCATCTCTTCCATGGCGTTGCACATGGAGGTACGGATTTCGTGGTCGTGGTCGAACGGTGGAACCGGGAAGTAGCCGCCTTTGATCCCTGGACGGTGGCCATGGTTGCCGCCTTCCACGTCCTGGTCGGACATCCACGAACCTTGTTCGGAGTAGATCTTGAACATCGAACCGGAGATATCGGACTTGAACTTGACCTGGTCGAAGATGAAGAACTCAGGCTCTGGACCGACGAATACGGTGTCACCGATAGCGGTGGACTTCAGGTAGTCCTCGGCACGCTTGGCGATCGCACGTGGGTCGCGGTCGTAGCCTTGCATGGTCGAAGGGTCGATCACGTTGCAGACGATGATCAGGGTTGGGTCTTCGGTGAACGGATCGAGGACAGCAGTGCTGTCGTCCGGCATCAGGATCATGTCGGAAGCTTCGATGCCTTTCCAGCCAGCGATGGAGGAACCGTCGAACATTTTGCCTTCTTCGAAGAAAGCTTCATCCAGCGCGTCGCGAGCCGGCATGGTCACGTGGTGCTGAGTGCCCTTGGTATCTGTGAAGCGCAGATCAATCCATTTGACGTCATGATCTTTGATGAGTTGAACCGACTTCGACATAGTGTCCTCCGGGTGGCTTCGGGCTTGGGTAGTGGATGCCCTTAGAATGTGGGTGATGCCGGCGCGAATACTCTGCCAAGGCAACCTGCCTCACAAGGGAGCAAATTGCATGCCAGTGCCCCGAGTTGGGTTTTTCGCCCCAATATCACGCTTATAAAGGTGCAAAGCGCTGAAAAGGGCAAAATCGCGCCCCCTAATGTAGCGCTCAAATGCACAAATGACCCGTTTTGGTGCATTGAAAACCTTCTGCACATTAACTGGTTAAACCTTGAGCAATTTCCGCTATAATCCGCGCCCCCCTTTTTCGGCTGGCCCAGCGCGCGCTGTTTTCATGAAACTAATCGTAAAAGTCTTCCCCGAGATCACCATCAAAAGCCGCCCGGTACGGATGCGTTTCATCCGTCAGTTGGCCAAGAACATCCGTGCCGTGCTCCGCGATCTGGACCCGGCTGTGGTGGTGAACGGCGTGTGGGACAATCTCGAGCTGGAAACGCAGCTGACTGACCCCAAAGCCTTGAAGGACATGACCGAGCGCCTGAGCTGCATGCCGGGCATCGCGCATTTCCTGCAGGTCGACGAGTACCCGTTGGGTGACTTCGACGACGTGGTCGCCAAGTGCAAGCTGCACTTTGGCGAGGCGCTGGCCGGGAAGATTTTTTCGGTGCGCTGCAAGCGGGCCGGCAAGCACGAATTCAGCTCCATGGATGTCGAGAAATACGTCGGCAGCCAACTGCGTCGCCAGTGCGGCGCCGCCGGAATTTCCCTGAAAGACCCGCAAATCGAAGTCCGCATCGAAATTCGCGACAAACGGTTGTTTGTGATCCACAACCAGCACAACAGCATCGGCGGTTACCCGCTGGGCGCCCTGGAACAGACCCTGGTACTGATGTCCGGCGGTTTCGATTCCACGGTGGCGGCCTACCAGATCATGCGCCGCGGGCTGATGGCGCACTTCTGCTTCTTCAATCTCGGCGGGCGTGCCCACGAATTGGGCGTGATGGAAGTGGCGCACTTCATCTGGAAGAAGTACGGCAGCTCGCAACGCGTGCTATTTGTCAGTGTGCCGTTCGAGGAAGTGCTGGGAGAAATTCTCGGCAAAGTCGATAACAGTCATATGGGCGTCGTATTGAAGCGTATGATGTTGCGCGCTGCGTCGAGAATCGCCGATCGACTGGAGATCGAGGCGCTGGTGACGGGTGAGGCGATCTCCCAGGTTTCCAGCCAGACGCTGCCGAACCTGTCGGTGATCGACTGCGTGACCGAGAAGCTGGTGTTGCGCCCGCTGATTGCCAGTCACAAGCAGGACATCATCGACCTGGCCAACGAAATCGGCACCGCCGACTTCGCCAAGCACATGCCGGAGTACTGTGGGGTCATCTCGGTGAACCCCAAGACCCACGCCAAGCGTCCGCGCGTGGAGCATGAAGAGAAAGAATTCGACATGGCCGTCCTTGAGCGTGCGCTCGAGAACGCCAAACTGGTGCCGATCGATCGGGTCATCGACGAGTTGGGCCAGGACGTGCAAATTGAAGAAGTCAGCGAAGCGCTGGCAGGTCAGATCGTCATCGACATCCGTCACCCGGATGCCGCTGAAGACGACCCGCTCGCCCTGGCTGGCGTCGAGGTACAAACGATGCCGTTTTATGCACTGAACGCTCGTTTCAAGGAACTGGACCCTACTCGCCAGTACCTGCTGTATTGCGACAAAGGCGTGATGAGTCGCCTGCATGCCCACCATTTGCTCAGTGAGGGGCATGCCAATGTGCGCGTTTATCGACCGAGCTAAGAGCCCGGGGCTGTTTGCCTGTGGCCTGCGTCACCGGCCCCCCGACTCTGCCGTCAAGCTGTAACGGCAAGGCCTGACTCTACTGTAAATCGCTGCCACGACCTGTCAGCACACCGAATCCTCTGATCGAGATACACAAGTGATCGAAAATCTACGCAACATCGCCATCATTGCTCACGTTGACCATGGTAAGACCACCCTGGTAGACAAACTCTTGCGTCAATCCGGCACCCTGGAGCGCAACGAGCTCAACGACGAGCGCGTGATGGACTCCAACGACCAGGAGAAAGAGCGCGGTATTACCATTCTGGCGAAAAACACCGCCATCAACTGGAACGGCTACCACATCAACATCGTGGACACCCCGGGCCACGCCGACTTCGGCGGCGAAGTTGAACGTGTAATGTCGATGGTTGACTCCGTTCTGCTGCTGGTTGACGCCCAAGACGGCCCTATGCCGCAAACCCGTTTCGTGACCAAGAAGGCTTTCGAAGCCGGCCTGCGTCCAATCGTGGTGATCAACAAGGTTGACCGTCCAGGCGCGCGTCCGGACTGGGTTCTGGACCAGATCTTCGACCTGTTCGACAACCTGGGTGCTACCGAAGAACAGCTGGACTTCAAAGTGGTTTACGCCTCTGCCCTGAACGGCATTGCAGGTCTGGACCACACCGACATGGCTGAAGACATGACCCCGCTGTACCAGTCGATCGTCGACAACGTACCTGCGCCGAAAGTCGACCGTGACGGTCCGTTCCAGATGCAGATCTCCGCTCTGGACTACAACAGCTTCCTGGGTGTTATCGGTGTTGGCCGTATCGCTCGTGGTCGCGTCAAGCCGAACACTCCGGTCGTGGCTATCGACGCCGACGGCAAGAAGCGTAACGGTCGTATCCTGAAGCTGATGGGTCACCACGGTCTGCACCGCATCGACGTTGAAGAAGCAGCTGCCGGCGACATCGTCTGCATCAGCGGCTTCGACCAGCTGTTCATCTCCGACACTCTGTGCGACCCACTGAACGTCGAAGCGATGACTCCGCTGACCGTTGACGAACCAACCGTTTCCATGACCTTCCAGGTAAACGACTCGCCTTTCTGCGGTAAAGAAGGCAAGTTCGTGACCAGCCGTAACATCAAGGAACGTCTGGACAAAGAGCTGCTCTACAACGTTGCTCTGCGCGTTGAAGAAGGCGACTCGGCTGACAAGTTCAAAGTCTCCGGCCGTGGTGAGCTGCACCTCTCGGTACTGATCGAAACCATGCGTCGCGAAGGCTTCGAAATGGGTGTTGGTCGTCCGGAAGTGATCATCCGCATGGTTGACGGCGTCAAGCACGAACCGTACGAAAACGTGACCATCGACCTGCCAGAAGAATCGCAAGGTTCGATCATGGAACAGATCGGTATCCGTAAGGGCGACCTGACCAACATGGTTCCGGATGGCAAGGGCCGTGTGCGCCTTGAGTACAACATCCCGGCCCGTGGCCTGATCGGTTTCCGTAACGAGTTCCTGACCCTGACCTCCGGTGCAGGCATCCTGACCTCGATCTTCGACCGTTACGACGTGATGAAGTCCGGCGACATGTCCGGCCGTCAGAACGGCGTGCTGGTATCGGTTGCTACCGGTAAGGCGCTGACCTACTCGCTGGAAACCCTGCAGTCGCGTGGCAAGCTGTTCATCGAACACGGCCAGGACATCTACGAAGGTCAAATCGTTGGCTTGAACAGCCGCGACAACGACCTGGGTGTTAACCCGACTAAAGGCAAGAAGCTCGACAACATGCGTGCTTCGGGTAAAGACGAAACCATCGCTCTGGTTCCGCCTGTACGTTTCACTCTGGAGCAAGCTCTGGAATTCGTACAAGAAGACGAGCTGTGTGAAGTTACGCCTAAGTCCATCCGTCTTCGTAAGAAGATCCTGGGCGAAAGCGAGCGTACCCGCGCTGCCAAGAAGTCCAATAACTAAGTTACTTAGTTAGCGGGCAAAAAAAACGCCCCCGACCGCAAGGTCGGGGGCGTTTTTGTTTGTCTGGGATTATGTGATGACTGTGTGGGCCTTATCGCCGGCAAGCCAGCGCCTACAATTTACCGGGGTCATCCAGGCAGCTCGGCCCCTGTGGGAGCCGGGCTTGCCCGCAATGAGGGCCTTTGGAGCCATACAAATCCAGATCAGAACTTGTCCAGCGTCCGCCGTTGGGTATCGCGAACCACTTCCTTGGGTTTGTAGGCGCAGTAGCCCGGCCGTGGGCCGATCTTGGGGTGGTTGCGGCAGGTATCCGGGCGCTTGTCATAAATAGTGCAGAAACGGCTCTTACGATCCAGGTACAGGCAATCGTTGTTGCTCATGCGCTGGAGGGTGAAGATTTCCGATTTCTGGTTGTAACGCTCGACGATCCCTTCCTTTTGCAGGCGCTTGGCGATGTTCTTCGGCGGATCACCGCGTTCGAACTCATCGACGATGCCGATGCGGATCAGATCCTTGATCTTGACCTCCACTGGCAGTGTGCAGCAGCTGGACACGCAGCCGCCGCACATATGGCTGGAGTATTTCTGCCAGGTCTCGAGACGGTCGAGTTCCGCGGCGGCGATCAGTTGAGGCTTCATCAGGGTTCCAAGGGGTAGCGTTGTATCCGGGCGCGGGATGATACGGGATTGGTGGTTTTTTGAACAACTTTTTCAAGGTTCCGGCACGCCCCCTGCATCCTTTTGTCCCTGAGACGTTCAATTCAGGTGATTGTGCAAGACACCCGAACGAGCGGCTGCACCGTTTGTCAGACCGTCTAGGCTCAGTCAATTCCCTGCTCGCCCGAGGCCCTATCGATGACTCAAGAACCACTTGTTCGCGAAGCTGAGGTGGCCGCATTTCGCGAAGCCGTCCTGACCAAACTCACCTACGCCGTCGGCAAGGATCCGGATCACGCCTTCGACCACGACTGGTTCGAAGCCATTGCGCTCGCCGCGCGCGATCACATGGTCGAGCACTGGATGGACCATACCCGGCAGATCTACCGCAAAGGCCAGAAACGGGTGTACTACCTGTCATTGGAGTTCCTCATCGGCCGCCTGCTCTACGACAGCCTGAGCAACCTGGGCTTGCTCGACGTGGCCCGCGAGGCCCTGACTGAGCTGGGGGTCGACCTGGAGCGTATCCGCCTGCTGGAGCCGGACGCCGCCTTGGGCAACGGTGGCCTCGGCCGCCTGGCCGCGTGCTTCATGGAAAGCATGTCGACCCTGGGGATCGCCGGGCATGGCTACGGCATTCGCTATGAGCACGGCCTGTTCCGTCAGGCGATTGTCGACGGCTGGCAGCAGGAGCAGACCGAGCACTGGCTGGATTTCGGCAACCCCTGGGAGTTCGAGCGGCCGGAGGTGATTTACCCGATCGGTTTTGGCGGCAGTGTCGAGACCGTCATCGATGCCGGCGGCAAGAGCAAGCAAGTCTGGTCGCCTTCGGAAACGGTGCGCGCGGTGGCGTACGACACGCCGGTGGTCGGCTGGCGCGGAGCCAGCGTCAACACCTTGCGCCTGTGGCGGGCACGGGCCATGGAAGACCTGCACCTGGAGCGCTTCAACGCCGGTGATCACTTGGGCGCAGTGGCCGAAGTGGCCCGGGCCGAAAGCATCTCTCGGGTGCTTTACCCGGCCGACAGCACCGAAGCAGGGCAGGAACTGCGCCTGCGCCAGGAGTACTTCTTTGTCGCCGCGTCCCTGCAGGACCTGCTCCGGCGCCACCGCAACATGCACAGCTCGGTGCTGACCCTGGGTGATCACGCGGCGATCCAGCTCAACGACACGCACCCCTCGATTGCCGTGGCCGAGCTGATGCGCCAACTGGTCGACATCTACGACGTGGAGTGGGACGCGGCCTGGCAGGTCACGGTCGACACCCTGTCCTACACCAACCACACGCTGTTGCCCGAAGCGCTGGAAACCTGGCCGGTAGGGCTGATGGAACGGATGCTGCCGCGGCACATGCAGATCATCTACCTGATCAACGCCCAGCACATCGACTCGTTGCGGGCCAAGGGCATCCACGACTTCGACGTGCTGCGCGCGGTGTCGCTGATCGAGGAAGACAACGGCCGTCGGGTGCGCATGGGCAACCTGGCGTTCCTCGGCTCCCACAGCGTCAATGGCGTGTCCGGCCTGCACACGCAACTGATGCGCAGCACGGTATTTTCCGAACTGCACAAGCTGTACCCCGAGCGGATCAACAACAAGACCAACGGCATCACCTTCCGCCGCTGGCTGTACCAGGCCAACCCGGAATTGACCTCGATGATGGTCGATGCCCTGGGGCCGGAGCTGCTGGACAACCCCGAACAGCTGTTGCAGGGCCTGGAGCCGTTTGCCGAGAAAGCGTCATTTCGCAAGCAGTTCGCCGAGCAGCGCCTGCACAGCAAAAAGGCCCTGGCCTATCTGATTCACGAGCGCCTGGGGATTGCGGTCAACCCGGCGGCGCTGTTCGACGTGCAGGTCAAACGGATCCACGAGTACAAGCGCCAACTGCTCAACCTGCTGCACACCGTGGCGCTGTACCAGGCGATTCGCGCCGAGCCTGAGACCGACTGGGTGCCGCGGGTGAAGATCTTCGCCGGCAAGGCGGCGGCCAGTTATCACCAGGCCAAGCTGATCATCAAACTGACCAACGACATCGCCCGCACGGTGAACAACGACCCGACTGTGCGCGGCCTGCTGAAAGTGGTGTTCCTGCCCAACTACAACGTCAGCCTGGCCGAAAGCATCATTCCGGCGGCCGACCTGTCGGAGCAGATCTCCACCGCCGGCTTCGAGGCATCCGGCACCAGCAACATGAAATTCGGCCTCAATGGCGCCCTGACCATCGGCACCCTGGACGGTGCCAACGTGGAAATGTGCGAGCGTATCGGTGCCGAGCACATGTTCATCTTTGGCCTGAGTGCCCAGCAGGTCGAGGCGCGCAAGCAGAACCACGAGTTCCACGCCGCCCCGGATATCGCCGCGTCCCACCGGCTCAACGACGTGTTGCAAGCGATTCGCAGCGGGGTGTTCTCGCCGGATGATCCGGCGCGCTATACCGGCCTGATCGACTCCTTGATCGAGTACGACCGCTTCCTGGTCTGTGCCGACTTTGACGCCTATTGGGCCGCGCAGATGCGCGTCGATGCCCTGTGGCACGACTCCAATGAGTGGTGGCGTTCAGCGGTGCTCAACAGCGCGCGGATGGGCTGGTTCTCCTCGGACCGGACCATTCGTGAGTACGCCACGGATATCTGGAAGGCACTGGAGTAGGGAGCCTTCAAGAAAAGTCTCGTCGTTCATGTGGGGGGGGATCGATATACTGGCATAGCGGGCCAATCGCAGCCTGCGGCAGTGCCTACGCGAAGGGATATCGACCATGCAATGGATGTTCATGCTGATTGGGCTGGTGCTCGGCTGGCTGCTCGATGAGTCGTTCAGCGACGCCTTGATCGGTGCGCTGATCGGATTGGGTGCCGGCCAGGCGTTTGTGCTGCAGCGCTTGAATGCGCAAGCATTGCAGCAGGGGCGCGAATTGAAGCTGGCCCAGACGGCCCTGGGTGCGGTCGAGCAGCGCCTGGCCTTGCTGGAGGGTGGCGGTGTTGCTGCCGATCCACTCCCCCATGCCGAGAGTGTCCCGGCGCAGGCGCCAGCGCCTGTGGCGCTGCCTGCCGTGTCCGAGCTGGTCTGGGAGCTACCGCCTGAGATCAGCATGGCCCAAGCCCGTGTCGAACCGGCACCGGTCGACCTGTGGACGCCCCAACCTGAGCCATCCGCCGTTCCCCAGCCCCCTCGCGCCCCTAACCTGTTCGACCGCGCCATCGCCGGTGCGCGTGACTGGCTGTTTGGCGGCAACACGGTGCTGCGGGTGGGCGTGGTGCTGTTGTTCTTCGGCCTGGCGTTTCTGCTGCGTTACGCCACCGAGGGCATGGTGGTGCCGATCGAGTTGCGCTATGCCGGCGTTGCGGCGGCGGCTCTGGTCTTGCTGGGGCTGGGGTGGTGGCTGCGGCTGCGCAACACCCAGTACGCGTTGATCCTGCAGGGCACCGGGATTGCCGTGTTGTACCTGACCGTGTTCGCCGCCATGCGCTTGCACCCATTGCTCGATCCGACGGCGGCCCTCGGCCTGCTGGTGGCGGTGACGGTGTTTTCGGCGATCCTGGCGATCACCCAGGACTCCCTGGCCCTGGCCTGCGCCGCGGCATTGGGCGGATTCGCCGCGCCCATCCTGACCTCCACTGGCGCGGGTAACCACGTCGCCCTGTTCAGCTACTTCGCCCTGCTCAACGCCGGCATCCTCGGTATCGCCTGGTTCAAGGCCTGGCGCCTGCTGAACCTGATCGGCTTCGTCGGCACCTTTGGCATTGGCCTGGCCTGGGGCTTGCGCGCCTATACCCCGCAGCTGCTGTGGAGCACTGAGCCGTTCCTGATTCTGTTCTTCCTGATGTACCTGGCCATCGGCCTGTTGTTCGCCCGGCGCAAACTGCTGGAGATGAGCGACGCCCCGGTGGACGGCAATCGTGAAGCACTGCTGCACTGGTCGGCGCGCAAGGGTGACTACGTCGACGGCACGATGCTGTTCGGCCCGCCGTTGGTGGGCTTTGGCTTGCAGTTCGCGCTGGTGCATCACCTGGAGTTCGCGGCGGCCTTCAGTGCGCTGCTGCTGGGCTTTATCTACATGGGCCTGGCCCGCGTGCTCAGTGGCGGTCGCTCGCTGTTGCTGGGTGAGACGTGCCTGGCGCTGGGGGTGATCTTTGCCAGCCTGGCCATTCCCCTGGGCCTGGATGCACGCTGGACGGCCGCTGCCTGGGCCGTTGAAGGCGCGGGTATCTACTGGCTCGGCTTGCGCCAGCAGCGGCCGCTGGCACGGGCATTTGCGTTGCTGCTGCAACTGGGCTCGGCGCTGGCATTCCTCAGCGAGCTGGATGTCGGCGTCAGCAGCCTGATCGAGGGTGCGCCGCTGGGCGCCTTGATGCTCGGCCTGGCGTTGCTGTTCACCTTCTATCAACTGCGCGCTGCAGCGCCTGGGCACACCCAAGCCTGGGAACGCCAAGGCTTGCCGGTACTGGCCTGCGCCGGTCTGGCGTTCCTTTATTTGCTGGCACCGCTGTTCTTCTTCACCCAGGGCACGGCAATCAGTTGGGCCCTGGCGGGATTGGCAACGTTGTTCGTCGGCCTGCGTCTGCAGTCACGCACCTTCCTGTTCACCGCGTTTGCCGTGCAACTGCTCGGGGGCGTGCTGTTCCTGCTGCGCCTGCAAGGTGCCAGCAGTGATTCGACGGCAGTGTTCAGCGCCGGCTGGAGCGGTCTGCTGGCCGCATCCTTGATTGGCCTGGCGCTGATCGGCGGGATGCTGTTCGCCGCCCGCGACAGCATGGTACGCAGCGATCTGCGCTTGTTGCGCGGCTTGTCGCTGGTGTTGTTGGCGGGGCTGGCACTGATCAACCTGGCGGTGCTGTTTGTCCTGCCCTGGCAAACCGCGAGCGCGGTGTGGGCCGCCAGCGGGGTGTTGATCATCTGGTTGAGCCTGTACCTGCAGCAGCGCCTGAGTTTTGTGTTTGGCCTGGTGTTGCAGGTGATCGGCGGCGCGGCGTTCCTGATTGCCGGCCCGGACCTGTTGGGGCCTCTGGATCACGAAGGCTTGCGACCGCTGGCCCATGGCGGGTTCTGGACGCCGATGGTGCTGGGGCTGGCGGCCATGGTCGGGGCCTGGCGCTTGCAACTGGGCAACCCTGCCAGTGCGTTCGATGCCTTGAGCCTGCGGCGCCTGTCCGAATTGCTGCTGGCGTGGGGCGCGGCCTGGTGGGCATTGGCCCTGCTGACCGAGGTGCTGCGTTTTGCGCCAGTGTCGTTGTCTGGCGCGCTGTTGCTGGGCTGCGCAGCGGTGAGTGTGGCGCTGTGGACGTGGCTGGCCTTGCGTCTGAACTGGCCCGCCCTGGGCATCCTGTGCACCCTGTTGATCCCGGCGGCCGGCCTGTTGCTGGGGTCGGCGTCCCATGGGCGTTATCACCCGGCGGCGGATTTTGGCTGGCTGGCGTGGGCAGCGGTGTTCGTCGTGCATTTCGTCTCGTTGCGACGCCTGGCGCCGATGCTCGCGCCACCGGTGGCGAGCGTGGCCCATGTGCTGGGCTGCTGGCTGTTGATCGGCGTGTTGGCGCTGGAATTGCGCTATGGCCTGCTGGTGTTGTCCGAGCAGTACAACGCCTGGCGCTGGCTGGGCTGGGCGATTCTGCCGAGCCTGTACCTGGTGCTGATGGCCGCGCCACGTGCCTGGCCGTGGCCGGTCTCGGCCTATGCCCGCGAGTACCGGTTGTACGCCGCGCTGCCCTTGGCGGTGCTGATGCTGTGCTGGTTCTGGTTGGCCAACACGGTCAGCGCGGGCAACGCCGAGCCGTTGCCGTACCTGCCACTGCTCAACCCCTTGGATATCGGCCTGCTGTTTGCCTTGTTCGGCGTCTATGCGTGGTCGCGCAGTGCCCAGGGCCAGTTGGCGATTCGCTTCGAGCACGCCGGGCTCGCCAGCGAAGCGGTGGTTGGGCTGTCGTTGTTCGCGTTCTTCACCGCCGTGGTGATGCGCAGTGCCCACCATTGGGGCGGCGTGCCATACGAGCTGGATGCATTGCTCGGGTCGATGCTGGTGCAGGCCAGCCTGTCGTTGGTCTGGACCCTGATCGCCCTCAGCCTGATGATCGGCGGGCATCTGCGCAAACGTCGGGAAGTCTGGCTGGTGGGGGCGGCGCTGATCGCGCTGGTGGTGGCCAAGCTGGTCTTTGTCGAGCTGAGCAACCGCGGTGGGTTGGCGCGCATCGTGTCGTTCATCGGCGTCGGTGTATTGCTGCTGGTGGTCGGCTACTTCGCGCCGCTGCCGCCCAAACGTGTCGAAGCTGCGCCTGAGCCGCATGAAGCGGCCAATGAATCTGAAGGAGTGTCCTCTTGAACATGATGGTGAGCCCTCGCTGGCTGGCGGTGCTTGGATGCTGCCTGGTGCTGTCGGCGCAGGCCGGGGAAAGCGTGGCGAACTTCGCCACCCAAGTGCCGCTGACCCTCAGCGGCGAAGGCCCCTGGTACCGCCTCGATTTGCCCCTGGCGGTGCAACTGCATGCCCGGCAGGCCGACCTGGCGGATGTGCGGGTGTTCAATGCCGCCGGTGAAGCGCAGGCCTATTCGCTGACGCGCGAGCAAGCGCCCAGTGGTGAGCGTCTGCAGCTGCATGAGGTCAAGTGGTTCCCGCTGTACGACTCGGCCGATGCCGGCTCGGCGGTGCCGAACGTGCGTGTTCAGTCCAATGCCGCCGGCACCCTGGTGCAGGTGCAACCGTCCAGCCAGCTGGAGGCGGGGGAGGAAGTGCGCCGTGGTTGGCTGCTGGACGCCAGTGCAATCAAGGCGCCGTTGCAGCAGTTGATCCTCGACTGGTCCAGCGAGCAGGACGGTTTCCAGCGATTCAGCATCGAAGCCAGTGACGACTTGCAGCATTGGCAGGCCTGGGGGGAAGGGCAAGTGGCGCGCCTGTCGTTTGCCGACGAACGGGTCGAGCAGCATGAAGTCGCACTGCCCGGCCAGCGTGCGCGTTACCTGCGCCTGCTGTGGCAAACCCCGCAGGCGGCCCCGGTGCTGACCTCGGCGCAGTTGCAGAGCCTGACCACCAGCAGCCCGGTGCAGCCCCTGGTGTGGTCCGAGCCGGTGGCCGGCAACCGTACCCAGGCCGGTGAGTACACCTGGCAGTTGCCGATGGGCTTGCGTGTCGAGCGCCTGCAGGTGCAATTGACCGAAGCCAACAGCCTGGCGCCGGTGACGCTTGCCGGACGTCGCGACAGCAGCCTGCCCTGGCAGACCGTGAGCAGCGGATTGCTCTACCGCCTGACCCAGAATGGCCAGGACGTGGTGCAGGACCAGCTGCAGTTGCCGGGGCAGGTGGTGCAGCAGTTGAAGTTGACGGTCGATGATCGCGGTGGCGGCCTGGGCGCCGAGGTGCCCAGCGTGCGTTATGCGGTGCGCGCGACCCAGTTGGTATTCCTCGCCCGGGGCGCCGGGCCGTACCGCCTGGCGCTGGGCAGCAGCAGCGAAAAAACCGCGAGCCTGCCGTTGGCCACCCTGATCCCGGACATCAGCCCCAAGCGCCTGGAGAGCCTTGGCCAGGCCCGGGTCGAGGAGGGCACGCTGGTGGTTTCACCGGTCCAGACGCCGCTGCCGCTGAATCAGGGGACCGACTGGAAGAGGCTTGGCCTGTGGGCTGTACTGTTGCTCAGCGTGCTGTTCCTGGCGGCCATGGCCTTCAGTTTGTTGCGCAAACCGGCGGTCAAGCCGTGATCCGAATCTGCGGTTTTGCGACTACGCTCATCCCGGCGCATGAACTCTGTCAGGCGAATCTCGTCTGATAAGAGCAATTGCGTAACGACTCGCGTTAAACTGCGCGGGTTTTTAGCCCCCACTTCTCCGGAGCCTTACATGTCCCGCGTTACCCTGAGTCGCTATTTGATCGAGCAGACCCGTAGCAACAACACTCCTGCCGATCTGCGTTTCCTGATCGAAGTAGTGGCGCGAGCTTGCAAGGAAATCAGCCACGCCGTCTCTAAAGGCGCCCTGGGCGGTGTTCTGGGCAGCATGGGCACTGAAAACGTGCAAGGCGAAGTGCAGAAGAAGCTCGACGTGATCTCCAACGAGATCCTGCTCGAAGCCAACGAATGGGGCGGTCACCTGGCCGGCATGGCGTCCGAAGAAATGGACAACGCCTACCAGATCCCGGGCAAATACCCGAAAGGTGCATACCTGCTGGTATTCGACCCACTGGACGGTTCGTCGAACATCGATATCAATGCCCCGGTCGGCACCATCTTCTCGGTACTGCGTTGCCCGAACGAGTACCTGACCCAGAACGAACCCCTGAACGAAAAAGCCTTCCTGCAGCCAGGCACCCAGCAGGTTGCTGCCGGTTATGCCATCTATGGTCCACAGACCATGCTGGTGCTGACCCTGGGCCACGGCGTCAAGGGCTTCACCCTGGACCGTGAAATGGGCAGCTTCGTGCTGACCCACGAAGACATCACCATTCCTGCGGCCACCCAGGAATTCGCCATCAACATGTCCAACCAGCGTCACTGGGAAGCTCCGGTACAACGCTACGTGGACGAGTTGCTGGCTGGCGAAGAAGGCCCGCTGAAAAAGAACTACAACATGCGTTGGGTGGCCGCGATGGTCGCTGACGTACACCGCATCCTGACCCGTGGCGGTCTGTTCATGTACCCGCGCGACAGCCGCGAGCCGTCCAAGCCAGGCAAGCTGCGCCTGATGTACGAAGCCAACCCGATGTCGTTCCTGGTGGAGCAGGCTGGCGGCGCGTCCACCGACGGTCACCAGCGCATCCTCGACATCCAGCCAGAAGGCCTGCACCAGCGCGTAGCGGTGTTCCTCGGCTCGAAAGAAGAAGTCGAACGCGCCACGGCTTACCACAAGGAATAAACCATGACCGCGCCCTGGTTGCCGTTGCTTCAATGGTGGTTCGGTACAGCCGATAACCCCAACGAAGTGGCGGCGCAGCAGGGCGGTCTGTGGTTCGGCAAGCGTGACAGCCAGGACCGTGAAGCGCGCGAGCGTTTTGCGGACCTGGTGGACCAGGCACTGGCCGGCGGATTGACCGAGTGGACGCAACGTCCCGAAGGTTGGCTGGCCCTGGTGTTGTTGCTCGATCAACTGCCGCGCATGATCTATCGCGATACCCCCGCTGCGTTTTCCGGTGACCTGCGTGCCCAAACGCTTGTGGCGCAAGGCATAGCCGCGGATTTCGATCGCCAGTTGCCAGCGATCCAGCGCGTTTTATCTACCTGGTGTTCGAGCACTGCGAGCACCTGGCGGTGCAGAACGAGGCGGTTTCGCGTTTTGCCGACTTGCTGGCCGAGCAGCCCCAGGCACAGCGCAGGGTGTTTGCCGATAACCTCGATTACGCCGAACGGCATCAGAAGATCATCGCGCGGTTTGGCCGCTTTCCCCATCGCAATGCGATCCTGGGGCGTGAGAGTACGCCAGAGGAAGTCGCGTTTTTGCGTGAGCCGGGGTCGCGGTTCTAGCGTTTTGTTGTTGCTGATGCCGCCATCGCGGGCGCCCGCTTGCGGCTTGCCCGCGATGAGCTCGGTGAGAGCGCCCTAGATCCGGAAACTCCCCACCAACTGCTGCAACCGCGCTGCCTGCTGTTCCAGGTCGGCGCAGGCACGCAAGGTCGACTGCAGGTTTTCCACCCCTTCCTGGTTCAAGGTGTTGATTTCGGTGATGTCGACGTTGATCGACTCGACCACCGCCGTCTGCTCTTCGGTCGCGGTCGCCACCGACTGGTTCATGCCGTCGATTTCACCGATGCGCTGGGTCACGCTGCCCAGCCGTTCGCCGGCCTGGTTGGCGATGCCGACGCTGCTTTCGCTCTGGCGCTGGCTGTCGGTCATGATGCTCACCGCTTCGCGGGCGCCGATCTGTAGCTCTTCGATCATCTTTTGCACTTGCTGCGCCGAATCCTGGGTGCGGTGGGCCAGGTTGCGCACTTCGTCGGCGACCACGGCAAATCCCCGTCCGGCTTCACCGGCCCGCGCTGCCTCGATGGCGGCGTTGAGCGCCAGCAGGTTGGTCTGCTGGGAGATGCTGGTGATCACCTCCAGAATCTGCCCGATGTTCACCGTGTTGCTGTTCAGGGTTTCGATATTGCCGCACGAGTCGCTGATTTTCGCCGACAGCTGCTGCATCGCCGCGATGGTTTTATCCACCACCTGTTGACCTTCCTCGGCCAGGCCACGGGCATCACTGGAGTGCTGCGAGGCGAGGGCGGCGTTCTGGGCGATTTCCTGGGCGGCGGCCCCGAGCTGGTTGATCGCCGCTGCGACACTGCTGGTGCGCGAGGCTTGCTGGTCGGAGTTGAACATCGACGAGTTGGAAGCGCTGACCACTCGCATCGCGACTTCGTTGACGTGCCCGGTGGCCGAGGACACTTCGCGGATCGAGCTGTGGATACGCTCGACAAAACGGTTGAACGAGACACCCAGGGCGCCGAACTCGTCATGGCCGTGAATGGTCAGGCGCTTGGTCAGGTCGCCTTCGCCCTCGGCGATGTCATGCATCGCCCGGCCCATGTCCAGCAGCGGCTGCATCAGGACACGGATCAACATGCCCAGCAGCGCGATGATGATCACCACGGCAATCAGCATGGCAATGATCGCCGAGGTGCGAAACTCGCTGAGCATCGCGAACGCGGTGTCCTGGTCGAGCACCAGGGCGACGTACCAGTCGGCCGAGGGCACGCCGTTGACGCGGGTGAAGGAGATGAACTGGCGCTTGCCGTTGACCTCGACTTCCTTCATTCCGGCGCTGACGCTGGGTGCTCCGGCGGGGTAGGCCTCGGCCAGGCTCTTGAGCACCAGCTTGCTGTCCGGGTGAATCAGGATTTTGCCGGCGCCGCTGACAATGAAGGCGTGCCCGTGCCCGTCGAAGTCCAGGGAGTTGATGATGGCGCTGACGTTGGCCAGGTCGATGTCTGCCCCGGCCACGCCGATCAACTGGTTCTGGTGCTGCACCGGGGTGGCCACGGTGATCACCGGTTTGCCCGAGGACGCCGCGATGTAGGGTTCGGTGACGATGGTCTGCTGGGCGCTGTTGGCGGCCTTGTACCAGCCACGGCTGCGGGGGTCGTAGTCTGCGGCGCGATTGCCGGCCGGTACCGAGAACATCAGGCCGTCGGTGCCACCGAAGTAGCTCAGCTGAAAGTTGCTGGTGTACACCGGCAGGCCGACCGTGCGCTTGAGCGTGGCCGGCGCCGGGCCATCGATCGCGACCTGCTGGGCCAGCGATTGCAGGAGCTGGATACGGCTTTCCAGCCAGGTCTGGATGTTGCTGGTGGTCAGGCTGCCGAGCTCCTGCATCGAGGCTTCAGTGCTGGCGCGCAGGGTCTGACGCTGGCGATAGTCGTTGAACAGGATGAAACAGGCGAATGCAACGGCCACCACCAGGGCAGCGGCGAGCAGGATCTTGTGGCTGAACTTCATGTTTCTGGTCATTAAGAGAGCTACCGCGGGAGGACGGGTCAACGAGGGGGGCGTCAAATTGCCACAGCAGGGCTTGGCGATGCTTCTATGTCGACAGGGCGGCGGCAAAGATGAGACGGGTTTGGCAAAAAACGACGAAATGTCGTACGGCGCAAAACAGTGTCCGATTCAAGCCTTGGGCGCCGATCTGACCGTTCAAGAAATACCCGCCTGCGCTGGGAACCAGATGGGGGTTTTCTCTTCTAAGCTTCTGATTGGCAGCCATGCCAGCGTCTCTTCCCAGGAGTTTCACCATGTCGCTGCGATCTATCGCCTTGCTGTCGTTTTGCGTGCTGTTGGCCGCATGCAGCAAGGTCAACCAGGAAAACTACTCGAAACTCTCGGCGGGCATGCCCAAGGCCGAGGTCGAAACCCTGTTGGGCAAACCTGCGGATTGTTCCGGCGCATTGGGCATGTCCAGCTGCACCTGGGGCGACAAGAACAGCTTTATCAGCGTGCAATTTGCCGGTGACAAAGTGTTGATGTTTTCCGGGCAAGGCCTGAAGTAAACCGGGGCCAAGCGCCCACGGGAGAAAAATAATGATGCGGTTTGTACTCGTTCTTTTAGCCGGTCTGTTCTTGGCCGGCTGTGCCACCTCTGGCGATGATTCGCTGGCACCCAAAACGGCCAATAACGTCGACCTCAAGCGTTACCAGGGTAAATGGTACGAGTTGGCGCGCATGCCCATGTACTTCCAGCGCAACTGCGCCCAGTCCGAAGCCCACTACGCCCTCAAGCCCGACGGCGACATGGGCGTGCTCAACCGCTGCCTGACGCCAGAGTGGACCTGGGAAGAAGCCCGGGGCACGGCGACGCCGCAGGTGCCGGGCAAGACCGACAAGCTGTGGGTGAATTTCGATAACTGGTTTACCCGCCTGTTGCCAGGTGTGGTCAAGGGCGACTACTGGGTGCTGTACGTCAGCGATGACTACCAGACCGCGATCGTCGGCAACCCCAACCGCCGCTACCTCTGGCTGTTGTCGCGCAAGCCGCAAGTCAACGCCGAGACCCGTGAAGAACTGCTGAGCAGGGCGCGTCAGCAGGGCTACGACACCACTCGCCTGATCTGGCGTGTGTCGGATGAGCGGATGGCCAAGACCTCGAAGTAACCGCAGACCCAAGGCTTGCCGGCGCTGGCGAATGTATCGACGCCATCGCCGGCAAGCCTTGCTACCACCTGTGCAGCGATCAGCCCAGCAGGTCGCGCAACACTTGGGTGAACGCCCGGCTGCTCTCTTCCTCGCCAGCATGATGGCCGTCACGCACCACCCACTTGCCGTTGACCAGCACGTCGCGGACCTGACGGTCGCCGCCGGCAAACAGCCAGCGGTTGAGAATGGCGTCGCCACTGGCGGTCGCCAGGTAAGGATCATTGCCATCGAGCACCAACCAATCGGCGCGCTTGCCCACTGCCAGGGCGCCTATCGGCTGGCCCAGCGCCTGCGCGCCGCCATCAAGCGCGGCGTCGTACAGGGTGCGACCGACCATCGGTTGCTCGGCGCCATACAGGCGGTTGCGGCGTTGATCGCGCAGGCGCTGGCCGTATTCCAGCCAGCGTAATTCCTCGACCACACTCAGCGACACATGGCTGTCGGAGCCGATCCCCATGCGCCCGCCTTGGGCGAGGAAGTCCACGGCCGGGAAAATCCCGTCGCCCAGGTTGGCTTCGGTGGTCAGGCACAGGCCGGCGATGGCTCGGCTTCTGGCCATCAAACTGACTTCTTCCGGATTGGCGTGGGTCGCGTGCACCAGGCACCAGCGCTGATCGACTTCGGTGTTTTCATACAGCCACTGCAATGGCCGGCGACCGCTCCAGGCCAAGCAGTCGTCGACTTCCTTCTGCTGTTCGGCGATGTGGATATGCACCGGGCACTGCGGGTCGCTGGCGGCCAGCACGTCGCTGATCTGCTGCGGTGTCACCGCGCGCAATGAGTGGAAACACAAGCCCAGGCGCTGTGCCGGCTGTTGCGCCAGGATCGGCTGCAAACGCGCCTGCAAGTCGAGGTAGTTTTGCGTGCTGTTGATAAAGCGGCGCTGGCCATCGTTCGGCGCCAGGCCACCAAAACCGGAATGGCTGTACAGCACCGGCAGCAGGGTCAGGCCGATACCGGCGGCGCTGGCGGCGTGGCTGATCTGCAGCGACAGCTCGGCGGGGTCGGCATACGCCTGGCCATTGTGATCGTGGTGCACATAGTGGAATTCGGCGACCGAGGTGTAGCCGCACTTGAGCATTTCGATGTACAGCTGGCGGGCAATCACGCCCAACTGATGCGGGCTGATTTTTCCGACGAGGCGATACATCAGGTCGCGCCAGGTCCAGAAACTGTCGTTCGGATTGCCTGCCACTTCCGCCAGGCCGGCCATCGCCCGCTGGAACGCATGGGAGTGCAGGTTGGGCATGCCCGGCAGCAACGGACCACTCAGCCGTTCCGCGCCTTGCGCGCTGGCATCGACCTGGATGTGGGTCAGCAGGCCATCGGCACCGACCTCAAGACGTACATTGTTGGCCCATCCGTCAGGCAGTAGCGCGCGTTCGGCAAAGAAGGCGGACATGGTTCAGCACCCCATCGTGTGTTATTTGTATATACATATACAGACGTTTGCCTGCTCGGTAAACTCCGGCAAGCTAGTGACTTTCATCCATCAACAAGGATTTCCTGTGCCGACTCCGCCTGCAGTATCGACGCTGAGTGCCAACCTGGGCGACAGTCCGGCGCCCTTGTACGCACGCGTCAAACAGATGATCACCCAGCAGATCGACAGTGGAAACTGGCCGCCGCACTACCGTGTGCCGTCGGAAAGCGAGCTGGTCAGCCAGTTGGGTTTCAGCCGCATGACCATCAACCGCGCCCTGCGCGAGATGACGGCCGACGGCCTGTTGGTGCGCATGCAGGGCGTCGGAACCTTTGTCGCCGAACCCAAGAGCCAGTCCGCGCTGTTTGAAGTGCACAACATTGCCGATGAGATCGCCTCCCGTGGCCACCGCCACACCTGCAAGGTGATCACCCTGGAAGAAGAGGCTGCCGGTTCCGAGCGTGCGCTGGCGCTGGACATGCGCGAAGGGCAGAAGGTCTTCCATTCGCTGATCGTGCATTTCGAGAACGATATTCCGGTGCAGATCGAGGATCGTTTTGTGAACGCCCTGGTGGCGCCGGACTACCTCAAGCAAGACTTCACCCAACAAACGCCGTATGCCTATCTGAACCAGGTGGCGCCCCTGACCGAGGGCGAGCACGTGGTTGAGGCGATCCTGGCCGAGTCCAGCGAGTGCAAGTTGCTGCAAATCGAAAAGGGCGAGCCGTGCCTGCTGATTCGTCGGCGCACCTGGTCGGGCCGCCAGCCGGTGACGGCTGCACGCCTGATCCACCCCGGTTCCCGTCATCGTCTGGAAGGGCGGTTTCATAAATAAGACACGAGGCACCCATGAGTCAGTTGAAGGTCTTGCGCGCGGCCGACTATCCGCGCATGCCGTGGAAGAATGGCGGCGGTAGCACTGAAGAAATTACCCGCGATGCCGGCACCGGCCTGGACGGTTTCGGCTGGCGCCTGTCGATTGCCGATATCGGCGAGTCGGGCGGCTTCTCCACCTTCGCCGGTTATCAGCGGGTGATTACCGTGCTGCAAGGCGCCGGCATGCGCTTGACCGTCGATGGTCAGGACACGCGTCCACTGTTACCGCTGGACCCCTTTGCCTTCAGCGGCGAGAGCCAGGTGTCGTGCACACTGCTGGGTGGGGCGATTCGTGACTTCAACCTGATTTATGCGCCGCAGCGTTACAGCGCGCGGTTGCAGTGGCTGGATGGCGAGCAGCGTTTCTTTACTTCAGCGGGCACTGTGCTGGTGTTCAGTGTCACCGAACAACTTGCAGTGAAGCTCAGTGAAGGTGCCCAGCAACTGGGTCGCCATGATTGCCTGCAACTGGACGGTAACCGCGGTTTGCTGGAAATCTCCGTCAGTGGCCCGTGCTGCGTGATCGAGTTGACGCCGCAGCGCTAATGCCGGTTATTCCCGTTCGAGGATGAAGCCTCGAACGGTCTCCTCCAGTTCACTCGACATCCGCTTGAGCGCGTGCGTGGTGGTCACGACGTCCTGTTGTGCCGCGACATTTTCCTCAACACGCTGTGCGACGGTTTCCACATTGCGCGCGACGTCCTCACTGGCCACGCGTTGCTCCTGCAAGGCGTGGGAAATCTGCCTGACCGCGTCGAGTGACTGATCCAGCGCGTTTTTTACATCATTCATCGATGCGCCGGCACTGTCGATCAGTTGCTGGCCCTGAAGCACCCGCTCACGACCGGCGCTCATGCTGTTGTTCGCTTTGCGCATGCCGCCCTGGATCGTACTCACCAGCTTTACGATCTCGGCAGTGGAGCGGGTCGTGCGGATCGCCAGCTCCCGTACTTCTTCGGCAACTACGGCAAACCCGCGGCCTTGCTCCCCGGCCCGGGCGGCCTCGATGGCGGCGTTGAGCGCGAGCAGGTTGGTTTGTTCGGCGATGCTGTGGATCACGTCGACGATTTTCCCGATGGAATTGGAGTGCACGGTCAGTTGATCGAGATCGCTCGAGGTCTGGGTCACCAACTGCGCGATTTGCTGCATTTCAATGATGGATCGGTCCATGGCGGTCATGCCCTGGACGGTGATCTGTTCGGCTTTTTGCGTGGTATCGCGTGCTTGCACGGCACTCTCGGCGATGTGGGTGATGTTGGCCGACATCTGTTCAGCGGCCGCGGCGATGGAAGACGCGGCACTGGTCTGTTCGGCGGCCTGTTTCAGGCCTTGCTCGGACGAGGTACCCAGGCGTCTGGTCGAGGCCTCGATGTGCCGCGAGGCCTCGCGGATTTTGCCGATCATGCTGCGCAGGCTGCGTCGCATCGCCTCGACGGATTGCATGACTCCCGTAGTGGTTGCGCTGAAGGTGGGCGGTTCGAAGAGTTGGCCCTGGGCGATGTGTGTGCTGATCGCGGCCAACTCGTGGGGTTCGGCACCGAGGTAGCGCACCAGTCTGGCGCAGAAAATCGCGGCGTAGAGGCTGGCGAACAGCAGCGTCAGCGCCAGGACAATGACCTCCAGCTTCCTGTAGAACTCGTAGCGAGCTTGGCTGAGCTCGTACTGTTTTCGTGCCTCTTGCAGTTGAACGTCGGTCAGTTGCGAAAACAGCGAGGTCAACGGGTCGATCAAGGGGTAGAGCTGTTGGGCGGCGAAGTGCTCCAGGCTCGGGTTCGACAGATCACTGCGGTTGAGTAGCGCCTGCAAGTGCCGTAGCGGCGCTTCGGTTGCCTGCATCAGTGGGGCGATTTCGCCGATCAGTTGCACTTCGTCGGCAATCAAGTGCGTCGACTGGTAGCTGAGCCAGCGTTGTTCGATCTCCGGTAACGCCAGGCTGATCTGTTCAGCGGCTTGTGCGGCGGTGTAGATGCCGTCCCGGGCCTTGTGTGTGGCGTCGACGATCTGGACGGAATACAGCTCGGAAATTCTCTTCAAGTCCTGCAGCGGGATGACCCGGTCGAGGTATACCGTCTCCAGTCCCTGGACCGTGGAGCGCATCCCGTACAACCCGAGTGCGCCGATGCACATCAAGCTGGTCAGCAGGGTGCCGGCAAGCAGCAGGAGATGGGTTCTGACTTTCCACTGTTTCATTGCGGGTTCCTCGCAGGCGTGACTTCAAGGGGGGGTGGTTATGAAGTCGGCGAGGATCGGTGGCGGTAGAGTCGGACGCTTCTAATGAGGTTGTAGGGTGTTTCTGGAGTGCGCTGAATTGAGCAGCGCGTGTTACCGAACGCCCCAACGTGGCGCAAAACCACGTTGCAGTAACAACGGGCATGCCCTCGAAAACGTCCCCGCGAAAAAAATCATCCACGCAAGAACCCTTGATTCAGGCGCCCTCCAGCCCTTTCAGCGTTTTTCTTGAATGCCTGCCCGGCAAGTTGGCCGCTCGATTGCATATGCTTGTATGTACAAGTAAAGACGTATGCGTATGAGTCACGGAGACTCGACCATCGTCCACTGATTCGCTGGTGCGCATCGTTGTTCGCCGGCTTGCTCGCCCGCCGCCTGGGTTGGTTTGGATTGATTGCTGAGGAGTTCTGTTCGTGACCGAGAATAAGCCTACGAAATACCGTGACGTTGAAATCCGCGCTGCCCGCGGTAACAAGCTCACCGCCAAGAGCTGGCTGACCGAAGCGCCGCTGCGCATGTTGATGAACAACCTCGACCCGGAAGTTGCCGAGAACCCTAAAGAACTGGTGGTTTACGGCGGTATCGGTCGCGCAGCGCGTAACTGGGAATGCTACGACAAGATCGTCGAAAGCCTGACCAACCTGAATGACGATGAGACCCTGCTGGTGCAATCCGGCAAGCCGGTCGGCGTGTTCAAGACCCACACCAACGCCCCGCGCGTACTGATCGCCAACTCCAACCTGGTGCCACACTGGGCCAGCTGGGAACACTTCAACGAACTGGATGCCAAGGGCCTGGCCATGTACGGCCAGATGACCGCCGGCAGCTGGATCTACATCGGCAGCCAGGGCATCGTCCAAGGCACCTACGAAACCTTCGTCGAAGCCGGTCGCCAGCACTACAACGATGACCTCAAAGGTCGTTGGGTGCTGACCGCAGGCCTGGGCGGCATGGGTGGCGCCCAGCCTCTGGCTGCAACCCTGGCCGGCGCCTGCTCGCTGAACATCGAATGCCAGCAAGTGAGTATCGATTTCCGCCTGAAAAGCCGCTACGTCGACGAGCAAGCCAAAGACCTCGACGACGCGCTGGCCCGCATCGAAAAATACACCAAGGAAGGCAAGGCGATTTCCATCGCCCTGCTGGGCAACGCAGCTGAAATCCTGCCGGAACTGGTCCGTCGTGGTGTGCGCCCGGACATGGTCACCGACCAGACCAGCGCCCACGACCCGCTCAACGGCTACCTGCCCGCCGGCTGGACCTGGGATCAGTACCGCGAACGTGCCAAGACTGAGCCCGCCGCTGTGATCAAAGCCGCCAAGCAATCGATGGCCGTGCACGTCAAGGCGATGCTCGACTTCCAGAAAATGGGGATTCCGACCTTCGACTACGGCAACAACATCCGTCAGATGGCGCAGGAAGAAGGCGTGGAAAACGCCTTCGACTTCCCAGGCTTCGTACCGGCCTACATCCGTCCGCTGTTCTGCCGTGGTATCGGCCCGTTCCGTTGGGCTGCGCTGTCGGGCAATGCCGAAGACATCTACAAGACCGACGCCAAGGTCAAGGAACTGATCCCGGACGACGCTCACCTGCACAACTGGCTGGACATGGCGCGCGAGCGCATCAGCTTCCAGGGTCTGCCGGCCCGTATCTGCTGGGTGGGCCTGGGCCTGCGCGCCAAGCTGGGCCTGGCGTTCAACGAAATGGTGCGCAGCGGCGAGCTGTCGGCACCGATCGTGATCGGCCGCGACCACCTGGACTCCGGTTCGGTATCGAGCCCGAACCGCGAAACCGAATCGATGCAGGACGGTTCCGATGCCGTGTCCGACTGGCCACTGCTCAACGCTCTGCTCAACACCGCGAGCGGCGCGACCTGGGTTTCCCTGCACCACGGCGGCGGCGTCGGCATGGGCTTCTCCCAGCACTCGGGCATGGTGATCGTCTGCGACGGTACCGACGAAGCGGCTGAGCGTATCGCCCGTGTCCTGCACAACGACCCGGCCACTGGCGTCATGCGCCACGCCGACGCCGGTTACCAGATCGCGATCGACTGCGCCAAAGAGCAGGGCCTGAACCTGCCGATGATCACCGGCCAGTAACGCACTCCCTGTAGGAGCCGGCGGGCAAGCCAGCTCCTACATCAGTTATGTCGGCAGAGATTGCTTGTGCAGGCTGAAACCGTGGACTTACGCGGTCATCGAATAAAAAGCTGAGTGGAGCCCACCGCATGACAGCAGTGAAGCTCAATTGGAAGTGGACAGGCCTGGATGCCTCTTGACTGCCGTAAGCCAATTCCTGAATAGGAGCGTCATACAATGAAAATCAACAAGACTCTGCTGGGCACTTTGATTGCTGTAGGCCTGTTGGCCAATGCTGGCGCCTCCCAGGCGGCCGGCTGGTGTGAATCAGGCAAACCAGTGAAATTCGCCGGGCTGAACTGGGAAAGCGGCATGCTGCTGACCGACGTGATGCAGGTGGTGCTGGAGAAAGGTTACGACTGCAAGACAGACAGCCTGCCAGGCAATTCCATCACCATGGAAAACGCCCTGAGCAGCAACGATATTCAAGTCTTCGCTGAGGAGTGGGTTGGCCGCAGCGAAGTCTGGAACAAGGCCGAGAAGGCCGGCAAGGTCGTCGGTGTCGGCGCCCCGGTGGTCGGCGCCGTTGAAGGCTGGTACGTGCCGCGCTACGTGATCGAAGGCGATGCCAAGCGCAAGCTGGAAGCCAAGGCGCCGGACCTCAAGGCCATCGCTGACCTGGCCAAGTACGCCAGCGTGTTCAAGGATCAGGAAGAGCCGAGCAAAGGCCGTTTCTACAACTGCCCGGCCGGCTGGACCTGTGAGCTGGACAACAGCGAGATGCTCAAGAGCTACGGCCTGGAAAGCAGCTACACCAACTTCCGCCCAGGCACCGGTCCGGCGCTGGATGCCGCGGTGCTGTCGAGCTACAAGCGTGGCGAGCCGATCCTGTTCTACTACTGGTCGCCAACCCCGCTGATGGGCCAGGTCGACCTGGTGAAACTGGAAGAGAAGCCCGGTGTGGACAAGAGCGTGGACATCAAGGTCGGCCTTTCCAAGACCTTCCACGAACAAGCACCCGAACTGGTGGCCGTGCTGGAGAAGGTCAATCTGCCGATCGACCTGCTGAACCAGAACCTGGCCCGCATGACCAAAGAGCGGATCGAGTCGCCAAAACTGGCGAAGATCTTCCTCAAGGAACATCCTGAAGTCTGGCGCGCCTGGGTCAGTGAAGACGCTGCCAAGAAAATCGACGCGGCCTTGTAGTTCGAGCCTTTCCGGCGGTCTGCAAGGGCCGTCGGACGCTTGATCACAACCCCTTGATTGAGAGTCTCCTATGTTTCCTGAAAGCTTTACCTTTTCCATCGCCGACTGGGTCAACAGTTGGGTCGATTCGCTGGTGACCAACTACGGCGATGTGTTCCGGCACATCTCCGACACCCTGCTCTGGGCCATCGTCAACCTCGAAGGCCTGCTGCGTGCGGCGCCCTGGTGGCTGATGCTGGCCATCGTCGCGGGCGTGGCCTGGCACGCCACCCGCAAAGTGCTGACCACGAGCGTGATCGTCGGCCTGCTGTTCCTGGTCGGTGCCGTTGGCCTGTGGGACAAGCTGATGCAGACCCTGGCGCTGATGATGGTGGCCACGGTCATTTCGGTGCTGATCGGCATTCCGCTGGGGATTCTCTCGGCGCGCAGCAACCGCCTGCGTTCGGTGTTGATGCCGCTGTTGGACATCATGCAGACCATGCCCAGCTTCGTGTACCTGATCCCGGTGCTGATGCTGTTCGGCCTGGGCAAGGTGCCGGCGATTTTCGCCACCGTGATCTACGCCGCGCCGCCACTGATCCGCCTGACTGACCTGGGTATTCGCCAGGTTGACGGCGAGGTTATGGAGGCCATCAACGCCTTCGGTGCCAACCGCTGGCAACAACTGTTTGGTGTGCAACTGCCACTGGCCCTGCCGAGCATCATGGCCGGGATCAACCAGACCACCATGATGGCCCTGTCGATGGTGGTGATCGCCTCGATGATCGGTGCCCGTGGCCTGGGTGAGGACGTGCTGGTGGGTATCCAGACTCTCAACGTTGGGCGGGGCCTTGAAGCCGGTCTGGCGATCGTGATTCTCGCTGTGGTCATCGACCGCATTACCCAGGCCTACGGCCGGCCACGGCATGAGGTGAGCAAATGAGCAACGCAGCCAAGATCGAAGTCAAAAACGTCTTCAAGATTTTCGGCAATCGTTCCGCCGATGCGCTGAACATGATTCGCCAGAACAAGAGCAAGGACCAGGTACTGGCCGAAACCGGCTGCGTGGTCGGGGTCAACGACCTGTCGCTGAGTATCGGCAGCGGTGAGATCTTCGTGATCATGGGCCTGTCGGGTTCCGGCAAGTCGACCCTGGTCCGCCACTTCAACCGCCTGATCGACCCGACCAGCGGCGCGATCCTGGTGGACGGCGTGGACATCCTGCAATACGACATGGACGCGCTGCGCGAATTTCGTCGGCGCAAGATCAGCATGGTGTTCCAGAGCTTCGGCCTGTTGCCACACAAGAGCGTGCTGGACAACGTCGCCTACGGCTTGAAAATCCGTGGCGAAAGCAAAGCCATGTGCTCCGAGCGTGCGCTGCACTGGATCAACACCGTGGGCCTGAAGGGGTACGAAAACAAATACCCGCACCAGCTGTCCGGCGGTATGCGTCAGCGGGTGGGCCTGGCCCGTGCCCTGGCGGCAGACACCGACATCATTCTGATGGACGAAGCCTTCAGTGCCCTCGACCCGCTGATCCGCGCTGAAATGCAGGACCAGTTGCTCGAGCTGCAAAAGACGCTGCACAAGACCATCGTGTTCATCACCCACGACCTCGACGAAGCCGTGCGCATCGGCAACCGCATCGCGATCCTCAAGGACGGCCGCCTGATCCAGGTCGGCACGCCGAAAGAGATCCTGCACTCGCCGGCCGACGAGTATGTCGACCGCTTCGTGCAGCGGCGGGCGGCGGTGGTTTAAGAGGTTTGTGGCGACTGTGCCGGTCTCATCGCGAGCAAGCTCGCTCCCACAGGGGAATGCATTTCAAATGTGGGAGCGAGCTTGCTCGCGATGGGGTCGGCAGGGCTGCATCAATATTCAGGTTGTACACGCGAGGTTGAAGATGTCCCAGGCTGAAAAAATCGTTATCACCGAAGCGCAGGTAACTTGGCAGGACGTCGTCGCTGTCGCCCGTGATGGTGCACCGCTCGAGCTGTCGGCGCCGATCTGGGCGCGCATCGAAAACGCGCAGGCCATCGTCCAGCGCATCGTCACCAGCGGCGAACGTGCCTACGGTATCAACACCGGCCTGGGCGCGCTGTGCAACGTATCGCTGCAAGACGAACAGCTCAGCCAGTTGTCGCGCAACACCTTGCTCAGCCACGCTTGCGGCGTGGGTGCGCCGCTGACGAACGAGCAGACCCGCTCGATCATGTGCGCGGCCATCGTCAACTACAGCCACGGCAAATCCGGCCTGCACCGTCAGGTCGTCGAAGCGCTGCTGGCGCTGCTCAACCGGGGCATCACCCCGCAAGTGCCGTCACAAGGTTCCGTGGGCTACCTGACTCACATGGCACACATCGGCATCGCGCTGCTGGGCGTGGGCAATGTCAGCTATCGCGGGCAGATCGTTTCCGCGCAGCAAGCGCTGGCCGAAGAAGGCCTGCAACCCGTCAAGCTCGGGGCCAAGGACGGCTTGTGCCTGGTCAACGGCACGCCGTGCATGAGCGGCCTGAGCTGCCTGGCGATTGCCGATGCCACGCGCCTGCTGGAATGGGCCGACGTGATCGGCGCCATGAGCTTCGAAGCCCAGCGCGGGCAGATCGATGCATTCGACGCAGAAATCATCGCGCTCAAGTCGCACCCGGGCATGCAGCAAGTCGGGATCAACTTGCGGGCCTTGCTCGACGGCAGCGAAGTGATCGCCCAGAGCAAAGGCATTCGCACCCAGGATGCCCTGAGCATCCGCTCGATCCCGCAGGTGCACGGTGCTGCGCGCGATCAACTGGTGCACGCGATCAAACAGATCGAAACCGAACTCAACGGCGCCACCGACAACCCGCTGGTGCTGGGCACCGCGGACAATTACCGCGTGGTTTCCCAGGCCAACCCCCACGGCCAGTCGGTGGCCCTGGCGGCCGACCTGCTGGCGATTGCCATGGCGGAGATCGGCTCGATTGCCGAGCGCCGTCTCGACCGCCTGATCAACCCGCACGTCAGTGGCCTGCCGGCGTTCCTGGTGGCCAACCCCGGGGTGAACTCGGGGATGATGATCGTGCAGTACGTCGCGGCTTCGCTCTGCGCGCAAAACCGCCAGTTGGCGCAACCGGCGGTACTGGACAACTACGTGACTTCGGGCCTGCAGGAAGACCACCTGAGCCTGGGCACCAACGCTGCGCTGAAACTGCACGGGGTGCTGGAGAACTGCACACAGATCCTGGCCATCGAGTACCTGCTGGCGGCCCAGGCGTTTGAATTCCTCAAGGACCAGGGCTTCGGCGTTGGCACCGATACCGCCTGGCGCCTGTTGCGCGAGCGGGTTGCCGCCTACGACCAGGACCGTTGGTTGGCGCCGGACATCGCCAGTGCCGCCGCGCTGTTGAAAGACCCGGATTTGCTGCAAAAGACATTTGCCGATTTGTACTGATTTCTAACAAAGCCAGCGTGCCAAGGCGCCACCCCTCAAAAGCGGGAAGCGACGGACAACGGACACTTCCGGAGCGTCTGGTTAATAAAACTCTCAAAAGGAGAATGAATGTGACTGCGCTGAACCTTATCCCAGGCCAACTGAGCCTTGCCCAACTGCGTGCCGTGTATCAACAGCCGGTGCGTGTGACCCTGGACGACAGTGCCTCGGCACAGATCGACGCCAGCGTGGCCTGCGTGGAACAGATCCTCGCGGAAAACCGCACCGCCTACGGCATCAACACCGGTTTCGGCCTGCTGGCCTCGACCCGCATTGCCAGCGAAGACCTGGAAAACCTGCAGCGCTCCCTGGTGCTGTCCCACGCCGCCGGTGTCGGCGAGCCGATCAGCGATGCGCTGGTGCGCCTGATCATGGTGCTCAAGGTCAACAGCCTGAGCCGTGGTTTCTCCGGCATTCGCCGGGTGGTGATCGACGCCTTGATCGCCCTGATCAATGCCGAGGTGTACCCGCACATCCCGCTCAAAGGTTCGGTTGGTGCATCCGGTGACCTCGCGCCCCTGGCCCACATGTCGCTGGTCCTGCTGGGCGAAGGCAAGGCCCGCTACAAAGGTGAATGGCTGGAAGCCACCGAGGCGTTGAAAGTCGCCGGCCTGGCGCCGCTGACCCTGGCCGCCAAAGAAGGCCTGGCGCTGCTGAACGGCACCCAGGTCTCGACGGCCTACGCCCTGCGTGGCCTGTTTGAAGGTGAAGACCTGTTCGCCGGTGCCCTGGCCCTGGGCGGCCTGACCGTGGAAGCGGTGCTGGGTTCGCGCTCGCCGTTCGACGCGCGCATCCACGCAGCCCGTGGCCAGAAAGGCCAGATCGACGCGGCCGCGGCCTACCGCGACCTGCTGGGCGAGCGCAGTGAAGTGTCTGATTCGCACCAGAACTGCGACAAGGTCCAGGACCCGTACTCCCTGCGTTGTCAGCCACAAGTCATGGGCGCCTGCCTGACTCAGTTCCGTCAGGCCGCAGAAGTGCTGGCCGTCGAAGCCAACGCCGTGTCCGATAACCCGCTGGTCTTCGCCAGCGAAGGCGATGTGATCTCCGGCGGTAACTTCCACGCCGAGCCAGTGGCCATGGCCGCCGACAACATGGCCCTGGCCATCGCGGAAATCGGCTCCCTGAGCGAGCGCCGCATTTCGTTGATGATGGACAAGCACATGTCGCAGCTGCCGCCGTTCCTGGTGGCCAACGGTGGCGTCAACTCCGGCTTCATGATTGCCCAGGTGACGGCAGCGGCCCTGGCCAGCGAGAACAAGGCCTTGGCCCACCCGCACTCGGTAGACAGCCTGCCGACGTCGGCCAACCAGGAAGACCACGTGTCCATGGCCCCAGCGGCAGGTAAGCGCCTGTGGGAAATGGCTGAAAACACCCGTGGTGTTCTCGCAGTCGAGTGGCTGGCTGCCTGCCAGGGCCTGGACCTGCGCGACGGCCTGAAAACCTCGTCGAAGCTGGAACAAGCCCGCACCATCCTGCGCGCCAAAGTGCCGTTCTACGAGAAGGACCGCTTCTTCGCGCCGGACATCAACGCGGCCAGCGAGCTGCTGGCTTCGCGCTGCCTGAATGAACTGGTGACGGCCAAGTTGCTGCCAAGTCTGTAAGGGACCCATCACGGGCAAATCGAATCGTCGCACCGCCACTCCCACAAGGATTGCGCTGAACCTGTGGGAGTGGGTTTGTTGGTGATGCGATTATTGCGTCGATAAGAATAATTAGGGACGAGCAATGCAACAGCCAGACAAAGGCTTGAAACGCGGGCTATCCGCCCGACATATTCGCTTCATGGCACTGGGGTCGGCGATCGGCACCGGGCTTTTCTACGGTTCCGCCTCGGCCATCCAGATGGCCGGCCCCGCCGTGCTGCTGGCCTACCTGATTGGTGGTGCCGCCGTCTTCATGGTCATGCGCGCCCTCGGCGAGATGGCCGTCCACAACCCGGTCTCGGGCTCCTTTGGCCATTACGCCAGCACCTACCTGGGCCCCATGTCCGGCTTCATCCTCGGCTGGACCTACGCCTTCGAGATGATCATCGTCTGCCTGGCCGACGTCACCGCCTTCGGCATCTACATGGGCTTCTGGTTCCCGGAAGTCGCACGCTGGATCTGGGTGCTGGGCATCGTGCTGCTGATCGGCGGGCTGAACCTGTGCAACGTCAAGGTCTTCGGCGAAATGGAGTTCTGGCTGTCGCTGCTGAAAGTCGCCGCCATCGTGGCGATGATCCTCGGCGGTTTTGGCATCATGCTCTTCGGCATCGGCACGGCCGGCACTGAACAGGCTCCCGGCCTGAGCAATCTGTGGGCCCACGGTGGTTTCATGCCCAATGGCGTCGGCGGTTTGATCGCCTCCCTGGCGGTGGTGATGTTCGCGTTCGGCGGCATCGAGATCATCGGCATCACCGCCGGTGAAGCCAAGGACCCACAACGGGTGATTCCACGGGCGATCAATGCGGTGCCCCTGCGGATCCTGCTGTTCTACGTGCTGACCCTGTTTGTGCTGATGGCGATCTACCCATGGCCACAGATTGGCAGCCAGGGCAGCCCGTTCGTGCAGATCTTCGACAGCCTGGGCATCGGCGCGGCGGCGACCGTGCTCAACATCGTGGTGATCTCGGCGGCCGTGTCGGCGATCAACAGCGACATCTTCGGCGCCGGGCGCATGATGTACGGCCTGGCGCAGCAGGGCCACGCACCCAAGGGGTTTGCGCGGCTGTCGAAACAGGGTGTGCCGTGGATGACCGTGGTGGTCATGGGCGCAGCGTTGCTGGGCGGCGTGGTGTTGAACTACCTGATTCCCAAGGATGTGTTCCTGGTGATCGCCTCGATCGCGACCTTCGCCACCGTCTGGGTGTGGTTGATGATCCTGGTTACCCAGGTGGCCATGCGCCGTTCGATGACCCGCGAGCAAGTCGCCGAGCTGAAATTCCCGGTACCATTCTGGCCTTATGCGCCGGCGGCCGCGATTGTGTTCATGCTGTTTGTCTTTGGTGTGCTGGGTTACTTCCCGGACACCCAGGCAGCGCTGGTGGTCGGTGCGGTGTGGATCGTCCTGCTGGTGATTGCCTATAAATTGTGGGTCAAGCCCGCTGCCCCAACGGCGGTCGAGGTCACCTGCGAACCTTCCATGTCCCATCGATAACCTAACGGAGGCCTGGGATGAAAACGCTCTGGCAACACTGCCACGTTGCAAGCATGGCCCAAGGCACGTACTCGATCATCGAGGACGCCGCCATCGTGACGTCTGGTGCGCACATTGAGTGGATCGGCCCACGTGGCGAGCTGCCGTCCGATTATTACCCCGAAGTCCATGACCTCGCGGGGGCCTGGGTGACCCCGGGCCTGATCGACTGCCACACGCACACCGTGTTCGGCGGCAACCGCAGCGGCGAATTCGAACAGCGCCTGCAAGGGGTCAGCTATGCCGAGATCGCTGCCGCCGGCGGTGGCATCGCCAGCACCGTGCGCGCCACCCGTGCCGCAACGGAGGACGAACTGTTCGCCAGTGCCGCCAAACGCCTGAAAAGCCTGCTGCGCGACGGCGTCACCAGCATCGAGATCAAGTCTGGCTATGGTCTGGACCTGGCCAGCGAGCGCAAGATGCTGCGGGTCGCCCGGCGCCTCGGTGAGGCGTTTGCGGTCAGCGTGCGCACCACCTGCCTGGCGGCCCACGCCTTGCCACCGGAGTACGCCGATCGCAGCGATGACTACATCGAACACATCTGCAGCGAGATGCTCCCGGCCCTGGCGGCTGAAGGGCTGGTGGATGCGGTGGATGCGTTCTGCGAATACCTGGCGTTTTCGCCCGCGCAGGTGGAGCGGGTGTTCATCACCGCGCAGAAGCTGGGCCTGCCGGTGAAGCTGCACGCCGAGCAGTTGTCGTCGTTGCACGGCGCAAGCCTGGCGGCGCGGTATCAGGCGTTGTCGGCCGACCACCTGGAGTTCATGACCGAAGACGACGCCATCGCCATGGCCAAGTCCGGTACTGTCGCGGTGCTGTTGCCCGGCGCCTTTTACTTCCTGCGCGAAACCCAGTTGCCGCCGATGGATGCCCTGCGCAAGCACGGGGTGAAAATCGCCATCGCCAGCGACCTCAACCCCGGCACTTCGCCGGCCCTGTCGGTGCGCCTGATGCTGAACATGGCCTGCACCTGCTTTCGCATGACGCCAGAGGAAGCCTTGGCCGGCGCGACCATCCACGCCGCCACGGCGCTGGGCATGGCCGACACCCACGGTTCGCTGGAAGTGGGCAAAATGGCCGACTTCGTTGCCTGGCAGATCGAACGTCCGGCCGACCTGTCGTACTGGTTGGGTGGTGACCTGGAAAAACGCGTCGTGCGTCACGGCGTTGAAGTCGAGATTTAGGAGAACAGCTGTGGATAAGGTTCTGAACTTCCAACAAGGCCGGGTGCCGCTGCTGATCAGCATGCCCCATGCCGGTTTGCGCCTGACGCCGGCTGTCGAGGCCGGGTTGATCCCCGCCGCGCAAAGCCTGCCGGACACCGACTGGCACATTCCGACACTTTACGAGTTCGCCCAGGAGCTGGGCGCCAGCACCCTGGCGGCGGAGTATTCGCGGTTCGTCATCGACCTCAACCGTCCGTCCGACGACAAGCCGTTGTACGTCGGCGCCACCACCGGCCTGTACCCGGCAACGTTGTTTGATGGCGTGCCGTTGTTCCGCGAAGGCCTGGAGCCGTCTGCCGAGGAGCGCGCACGCTATCTGGAGCAGGTCTGGACCCCGTATCACCGCACGCTGCAACAGGAGCTGGCGCGGCTCAAGGCCGAGTTTGGCTACGCCATGCTGTTCGATGCGCACTCGATCCGCTCGGTGATCCCGCACCTGTTCGAGGGCAAGCTGCCGGACTTCAACCTCGGCACCTTCAATGGCGCCAGTTGCGATCCGACGCTGGCCACCGAGCTGGAAGCGATCTGTGCGCGTCACAGCGATTACAGTCACGTGTTGAACGGGCGCTTCAAGGGCGGCCACATCACCCGTCATTACGGCAACCCGGGCGAAAACATCCATGCGGTGCAACTGGAGCTGGGGCAGTGCACCTATATGGAAGAGTTCGAGCCGTTCCGCTACCGCCCCGACCTGGCGGCCCCGACCCAGGTGGTGCTCAAGCAACTGCTGCAAGGGATGTTGGCCTGGGGTCGGCAGCGATACGGTTGAGGGGAAGCTCTCAAGATCGTTTGATCCTGGGTTTGTGGGTTTATCCGTTGTTTACCCCTGACGTACGGCCCCTCGCTCAGGCTCGGGGTACCTTCGCTACGGTATCGATCCGGGGGCATCGCCTCCGGTTTGCTGCGCTGCACTTCCTCTCGATGTAGGCGGCTTCGCCGCACGGCGCTACGCGCCTCCCCCCGGATGCATGCCTTCGCTCAGCCTGCCGATGGGGCGGGTGCATCAAGATCAAGAGCCAGGGCACGGCGAGGCGGTCTACCGGCCGGCCTGCTTTCCCACAGTGACTCGGGGTGTTTGCAGATTGTGCATGCGCCCTGCAAGTTTGCGTGGGAAAGGACCCTCGCCGGCGCCGCAAAACCGTATTTTCTTCAGGGACATGCTCATTGCGCTATTCGGGTTTATGATGCCCAACGGCAGAATAATAGAAGTCCCCCCAGGGATGACCTCGACCCCTTACGGAGCGCGCAATGCAGACTTTGTACCCGCAGATCAAACCCTACGCCCGGCATGATCTGGCCGTCGATGAAACCCATACCCTGTATGTCGACGAAAGCGGATCACCGGAAGGTTTGCCGGTAGTGTTCATTCATGGTGGCCCCGGGGCGGGCTGCGACGCGATGAGCCGACGTTACTTCGATCCGAACCTGTACCGCATTGTCACCTTCGACCAGCGCGGTTGTGGCCGCTCCACGCCCCACGCCAGCCTGGAAAACAACACCACCTGGGACCTGGTCGCCGACCTTGAGCGGATTCGCCAGCACCTGGGCATCGACAAATGGGTGCTGTTCGGGGGCTCCTGGGGTTCGACCCTGGCCCTGGCCTACGCGCAAACCCACCCTGAGCGCGTGCACGGCCTGATCGTGCGCGGGATTTTTCTCTGCCGCCCGCAGGAAATCGAATGGTTCTACCAGGCGGGCGCCAGCCGTCTGTTCCCCGACTACTGGCAGGACTACATCGCGCCTATCCCACAGGACGAGCGCGACGACCTGCTCAAGGCCTTCCACAAGCGCCTGACCGGCAACGACCAGATTGCCCAGATGCACGCGGCCAAGGCCTGGTCGCTGTGGGAAGGGCGCACCGCGACCCTGCGTCCGAATCCGCTGGTGGTCGATCGCTTCTGCGAGCCACAGCGTGCGCTGTCGATTGCCCGCATCGAATGCCACTATTTCACCAACAATGCTTTCCTCGAGCCTAACCAGCTGATTCGCGACATGGGCAAGATCGCCCACCTGCCTGGCGTCATCGTGCATGGTCGCTACGACGTGATCTGCCCGCTGGACAATGCCTGGGAATTGCATCAGAACTGGCCCAACAGTGAGCTGCAGGTGATCCGCGACGCCGGGCACGCTGCCTCCGAGCCGGGTATTACCGATGCCCTGGTACGGGCGGCCAGTCAGATGGCGCGGCGTTTGCTCGATCTGCCGCCTGAAGAAGCATGAAGGGCCTGTTGCAGCGCGTGCGTGGCGCGCGCGTCGAGGTGGCGGGGGAGGTTGTCGGCTCGATCGACCAGGGCTTGCTGGTGCTAGTGGCCGTGGAACCCGACGATACCCGGGCCAGCGCCGACAAACTTTTGCATAAGCTGCTTAACTATCGGGTATTCAGCGACGCTGAGGGCAAGATGAATCTGTCCTTGGCCGATGTCGGTGGGGGGTTGCTGCTGGTCTCGCAGTTCACCCTGGCCGCCGACACCAAAAATGGCCTGCGCCCGAGCTTTTCGACCGCTGCCCCTCCGGCACTGGGCGAAGAGCTTTTTGACTATCTATTAGGCAAGGCGCAACAGTTGCATGGCAATGTGGCATCAGGCAGATTTGGCGCGGATATGCAGGTGCATCTGGTCAATGATGGCCCGGTGACCTTCCTGTTGCAGACCTGAAAGTGTTTGAAACATCTTTTCAGGGCTGTTTCGGGGCGAAACAGGGGTTTTTCGCAATAAATACTTTGTTACCCCTGATGCGTTGTAACGCGGGCTACTAGATAATCCCGCGCTACGGGGATCAGCGTTCGTTGGCCCATTTTTGACTTAGGTAGAGACTTGTTCGCGACCGTTTGGGGAATCATTTTGCCCCATCGGAGTCGGAACAATGCTCGCCAACCTGGCATATAGATAGCTGGCCGTTGGTTTTTTGATCTGTTTTCGGCGAGGGTTGCTCGTGATTGTTAGTCCCTGTACTGCACCAAAATTGTCTGCCAAACGGTTACGAAACGCACTGGCGACAGGCTCTGCCCTGTTTTGCCTGCTCAGCGCCGGCCAGCTTTGGGCATTCAATCTGAACGATGTGTCGGCCAAGGCAAAAGAGCTGGCGGGGCAGAAATACGAAGCTCCGCGCAGCAATCTGCCGAACGAATTCCGCGAAATGAAATTCGCGGACTACCAGAAAATTCGTTTCCTGACCGAAAAAGCCGAATGGGCCGATAAAAAGACCCCGTTCAAGCTGTCGTTCTATCACCAGGGCATGCATTTCGACACGCCGGTGAAAATCAACGAAATCACGGCCAACACCGTCGAAGAGATCAAGTACGACCCAAGTCGTTTCGATTTCGGCGACGTCAAGTTTGATCCCAAGGCCACCGAACAACTGGGTTACGCCGGTTTCCGCGTGCTTTACCCGATCAACAAGGCCGACAAGCAAGACGAAATCATGACCATGCTGGGCGCGAGCTATTTCCGCGTCGTCGGCAAGGGCCACACCTATGGCCTGTCGGCCCGCGGCCTGGCGATCGATACCGCGCTGCCGTCGGGTGAAGAGTTCCCGCGTTTCACCGAGTTCTGGATCGAGCAGCCGAAGCCAGGCGACAAGCACCTGGTGATTTTCGCCCTGCTGGATTCGCCACGTGCCACCGGTGCCTACCGCCTGACCCTGCGTCCTGGCAGCGACACCATTGTCGACGTCAAGGCGCAGATGTTCCTGCGTGACAAGGTCAGCAAGCTGGGCATCGCCCCGCTGACCAGCATGTTCCTGTTCGGCGCCAACCAGCCATCGAAGGTCCTCAACTACCGTCGCGAGCTGCACGACTCCAGCGGCCTGGCGATCCATGCCGGCAATGGCGAGTGGATCTGGCGTCCGCTGAACAACCCGAAACACCTGGCCGTGAGCAACTTCTCGGTTGAGAACCCGCGTGGTTTTGGTCTGCTGCAACGTGGCCGCGACTTCAGCCACTATGAAGACCTCGACGACCGCTACGACAAGCGCCCAAGCGCCTGGATCGAGCCAAAAGGCGATTGGGGCAAGGGTTCGGTCGACCTGGTGGAAATTCCTACCGCCGATGAAACCAACGACAACATCGTGGCTTTCTGGAGCCCGGAAAAACTGCCGGAACCTGGCCAGCCGCTGGATGTAGCCTACCGCCTGCACTGGACCATCGACGAAGCAGCCCTGCACGCCCCGGACAGCGCCTGGGTCAGCCAGACCCTGCGTTCCACCGGCGACGTCAAGCAGTCCAACCTGATTCGTCAACCAGACGGCAGTGTGGCCTACCTGATCGACTTCGAAGGTCCATCCCTGGCAGCTCTGCCGCCGGAGGCCGACGTTCGTAGCCAGGTCAGCGTGGGTGACAATGCCGAGCTGGTCGAGAACAGCGTGCGCTACAACCCTGAAACCAAGGGCTGGCGCCTGACGCTGCGGATGAAGATCAAGGACCCGAGCAAGTCGACCGAGATGCGTGCCGCCCTGGTGCAGCCCATCGTGCCGGCGGACCTGACCAAGACTTCGCTGCCAAGCTCCAATTCCTCGGTGGCCAAGGCCGACAAAGTGGCCGCCAAGCAGCAAGAGAAAGCGGACAAGGAAGCCAAGCAGGCAGAAGCCAAGCAAGCGGACGCCAAACAGGCTGACGCCAAGAAGCCCGCTGCCGAGAGCAAGACCAAGGACAACAAAGACGCCAAGCAGCCCGTTGCTGCCGACGCGGCCCCAGCCACACCGGAATCGGCGCCGACTGAAGAAGTCTTGACCGAGACCTGGAGCTATCAGTTGCCTGCCGATGAGTAATTCCCACGTACAGCCAGAGTCGCTCAGCGAGTACCTGGCGCATTTGCCGATGACCGATGAGCAGCGCGCCGAACTGGCGGGCTGCAAATCCTTCAGCGAACTGCATGAACGCTTGTCCTCGTCGACCTTCGACGCACCGACGGAGGCCGCGCAGGCCTCGGTCGGCCGCCGCCTGACCCTCAACTCCGCCGAAGAGCTGGAAGAGGCCGAGATGCTGGTGCTCGACGCCAGCGGCCGGGTGTGCCTGAAAGCCACCCCACCGATCCGTCGGACCAAGGTCGTGCCCGAGCCGTGGCGCACCAATATCCTGGTGCGCGGCTGGCGTCGGCTGACCGGTCGCACCAATCCGCCGGCACCGCCCAAGGACGAACGTGTGCTGCCGGCTGCGCGCTGGCGCACCGTCGGTTCGATTCGTCGCTATATCCTGCTGGTGCTGATGCTGGGCCAGACCATCGTTGCTGGCTGGTACATGAAAGGCATCATGCCGTACCAGGGCTGGGCGTTCGTCGACCTGGAAGAGGTGCTGCATCAACCCCTGATGCAAACCGCTACCCAGGTGCTGCCGTATGCCTTGCAGACCAGCATCCTGATTCTGTTCGGGATCCTGTTCTGCTGGGTCTCGGCCGGTTTCTGGACCGCGCTGATGGGCTTCCTCGAGTTGCTGACCGGCCACGATAAATACCGCATCTCCGGTAAAAGTGCCGGTAACGAGCCGATTCCGAAAGACGCACGCACCGCCCTGGTGATGCCGATCTGCAACGAAGACGTGCCGCGGGTGTTTGCCGGTTTGCGCGCCACTTTCGAGTCCGTGGCCGCCACCGGCGACCTCGACCGTTTCGACTTCTTCGTGCTCAGCGACAGTAACGACACCGATATCTGTGTTGCCGAGCAGCAGGCCTGGCTGGACGTCTGCCGCGAAGCCAAGGGCTTTGGCAAGATCTTCTATCGCCGCCGTCGCCGTCGGGTCAAACGCAAGAGCGGCAACCTCGACGACTTCTGCCGTCGCTGGGGGGGTGACTACAAGTACATGGTGGTCCTCGACGCCGACAGCGTAATGAGCGGTGAGTGCCTGACCAGTCTGGTGCGCTTGATGGAAGCCACGCCGGACGCCGGGATTATCCAGACCGCGCCACGGGCGTCGGGCATGGACACCCTGTATGCGCGCATGCAGCAGTTCGCCACCCGGGTGTACGGCCCGCTGTTCACCGCCGGCCTGCACTTCTGGCAGTTGGGCGAGTCCCACTACTGGGGGCACAACGCGATCATCCGCATGAAGCCGTTCATCGAGCACTGCGCCCTGGCGCCGTTGCCCGGTAAAGGCGCGTTTGCCGGTGCCATCCTTTCCCACGACTTCGTTGAAGCTGCGCTGATGCGCCGTGCCGGCTGGGGCGTCTGGATTGCCTACGACCTGCCGGGCAGCTATGAAGAACTGCCGCCCAACCTGCTGGACGAACTCAAGCGTGACCGTCGCTGGTGTCACGGCAACCTGATGAACTTCCGGCTGTTCCTGGTCAAGGGCATGCACCCGGTGCACCGTGCGGTGTTCCTGACAGGCGTGATGTCCTACCTGTCGGCGCCGTTGTGGTTCTTCTTCCTGGTGCTGTCGACGGCCTTGCTGGCGGTCAACACGCTGATGGAGCCGCAGTACTTCCTGGAGCCGCGCCAGCTGTATCCGCTGTGGCCACAATGGCACCCGGACAAGGCCATCGCGCTGTTCTCGACCACCATCGTGCTGCTGTTCCTGCCCAAGCTGCTGAGCATCATCCTGATCTGGGCCAAGGGCGCGAAAGAGTTCGGCGGCAAGTTCAAGGTGACCTTGTCGATGCTCCTGGAGATGCTGTTCTCCATGCTGCTGGCGCCGGTGCGGATGATTTTCCACACCCGCTTTGTGCTCGCCGCGTTCCTCGGTTGGGCCGCGACCTGGAACTCGCCACAGCGTGACGATGACTCCACGCCCTGGAGCGAGGCAGTCAAGCGCCACGGTCCGCAGACCTTGCTGGGCTTCTTCTGGGCCTTGCTGGTGATCTGGCTGAACCCGAGCTTCCTGTGGTGGCTGGTGCCGATCGTCGGTTCGTTGATGCTGTCGATCCCGGTATCGGTGATCTCCAGCCGTGTGGGCCTGGGCCTGAAGTCCCGTGACGAGAGCCTGTTCCTGATTCCTGAGGAATACAATCCGCCACAGGCCTTGCTGGCGACTGACCAGTACACCCACGAGAACCGTTGGCACGCGCTGAACGACGGCTTCATCCGTGCCGTGGTCGACCCGCAGCAGAACGCCCTGGCGTGTGCGCTGGCGACGTCGCGTCACGGTCAGGCCGAGCCGATCGAGTGGTTGCGCGCCGAGCGGGTGCGCCATGCGTTGAAAGTCGGCCCGGCCGGCTTGAACAACCATGAGCGGCTGCAGTTGCTCAGCGACCCGGTCGCCCTGGCTCGCCTGCATGAGCAGGTCTGGAGCGAAGGCCATGCGCAATGGCTGGACGCCTGGCGGGCTTCGGTGAAAGCCGACCCCCATGCGCCGCTGTTGCCGCTCAAGCCCTTGAGCTTGCAGGCCCAACCGGCCTGATGAAAAAGCCCCGCCAATCCGCGGGGCTTTTTTTTGCCTGAAACTTCGTAAGCACTTGTGCAAACGGCCGAGTGCGTTAGCATCGCTCCCTTCTTTGGTGTGCCCGGACACCCTTTGTGTCCGTATCGGCTGTTTTCCACAAGAAAGCGTTCGATTGCACGCCTTACTACAAAAAGATTGGGGACTTTGATGATGAAGAAGTATCTCTCGATGCTGATGCTCGGCGTCTCGGCACTGGTAGCAGTCAACGCGGCGCAGGCCGGCGCCATCGACGACGCGGTCAAGCGTGGCACGTTGAAAGTCGGCATGGACCCGACCTACATGCCCTTTGAAATGACCAACAAGCGCGGCGAAATCATCGGCTTCGAAGTCGATCTGCTCAAAGCCATGACCAAGGCCATGGGCGTCAAGCTGGAACTGGTGTCCACCGGTTACGACGGCATCATCCCGGCCTTGCTGACCGACAAGTTCGACATGATCGGCAGCGGCATGACCCTGACCCAGGAACGCAACCTGCGCCTGAACTTCAGCGAACCCTTCATCGTGGTCGGCCAGACGCTGCTGATCCGCAAGGAGCTGGAAGGCACCATCAAGTCCTATAAAGACCTGAACAGCGCCGAATACCGCATCACCTCCAAGCTGGGCACCACGGGCGAAATGGTCGCCAAGAAGCTGATGTCCAAAGCCAAGTACCACGGCTACGACAACGAACAGGAAGGTGTGCTCGACGTGGTCAACGGCAAGGCTGACGCCTTTGTCTACGACGCGCCGTACAACGTGGTGGCGGTGAACAAGGTCGGCAACGGCAAGCTGGTGTTCCTCGACAAGCCATTCACCTTCGAGCCACTGGCTTTCGGCCTGAAGAAAGGCGACTACGACAGCCTGAACTTCATCAACAACTTCCTGCACCAGATCCGCGAAGACGGCACCTACGATCGCATTCATGACAAGTGGTTCAAAGACACCGCTTGGCAGAAGGACATGGAGTAAGGACGGTTAGATAGACCGCGTCGTTCCCAATCGCCAACAGGCTGGCTCCCACAATGAAATGCATTCCCCTGTGGGAGCCAGCCTGCTGGCGATGAGGGCCTCCAAGGCAACACAAATCCCGGAATGTGCAATGAAACATAAAAAAGCCCAATGGCCCTGGCACGTCCTGACCGTGCTGGTGCTGGTCGGCATGGCCGGCGCGTTGTACTACGCCACCTCGCTGATGTCCTACGAATGGCGCTGGAACCGCGTACCGCAGTACTTCGCCTACCAGGCCGAAGACGCCCAGCGCGCCGCTGATCTCTCCACCGTCAGCGAACTGGTGCGCCAGGGCGACAAGGCTAAAGTGACCCTGCGCAACGACGCCGGCACCGAGCAAGTGCTGACGGTCGACGACAACAGCCTGCAAGTGGCCCGTGGCGACGAAGTGGCCGAAGGCGATGTGGTTGGTGTCACCCGGCATTGGGCCGCAGGACCGCTGTTGTGGGGCCTGTGGACAACCTTGTGGCTGTCGCTGGTCTCGGGTGTGCTCGGGCTGTTGATCGGCCTGGCAACCGGCCTGTGCCGGCTGTCGAACAACCCGACCCTGCGCGACCTGTCGATCGTCTACATCGAGCTGGTGCGCGGAACGCCGCTGCTGGTGCAGATCTTCATTTTCTACTTCTTCATCGGCACGGTCCTGAACCTCTCTCGCGAGTTCGCCGGGATCGCCGCGCTGTCGCTGTTCACCGGCGCCTACGTGGCCGAAATCATTCGTTCCGGGGTGCAGTCGATTGCCCGTGGGCAAAACGAAGCCGCGCGCTCCCTGGGTCTGAATGCCAGCCAGTCGATGCGCCATGTGGTCCTGCCGCAAGCCTTCAAACGTGTGCTGCCGCCATTGGCCGGGCAGTTCATCAGCCTGGTCAAGGACACCTCGCTGGTGTCGGTCATCGCCATCACCGAGCTGCTCAAGAGTGGCCGTGAAGTCATCACCACCTCGTTCTCGCCGTTCGAAATCCTGTTCTGCGTGGCCGGGCTGTACCTGTTGATCAACCTGCCGCTGTCGAAAATGGCCAGCCGGCTTGAGCGGAGGCTCGCGCAAAGTGATTGAAGTCCGCGATCTGATAAAAGTCTTCGACACCCGTGGCCAGGTGGTGCGCGCGGTGGACAACGTCACCACCCAGGTGGCCAAGGGCGAGGTGCTGGTGGTCATCGGCCCGTCTGGCTCCGGCAAGTCGACCTTCCTGCGCTGCCTCAACGGCCTGGAAGAGTTCGATTCCGGCTCGGTGAGCATCGACGGCCTGCAGCTGGCCGATCCGAAAACCGACGTGAATGCCTACCGGCGTGAAGTCGGCATGGTGTTCCAGCACTTCAACCTGTTCCCGCACATGACCGTGCTGGAGAACCTGTGCCTGGCGCAGAAGGTGGTGCGCAAGCGTGCCAAGAAGGAGCGCGAGGCCAAGGCCATGGCGCTGCTGGAGAAGGTCGGTATTGCCCAGAAGGCCCACGAGTTCCCGTCGCGCCTGTCTGGCGGTCAGCAACAACGGGTGGCGATTGCCCGGGCGCTGGCGATGGAGCCCAAGGTCATGCTGTTCGATGAACCGACCTCGGCCCTGGACCCGGAAATGGTCGGCGAAGTGCTGGACGTGATGAAGACCCTGGCGGTGGAAGGTATGACCATGGTCTGCGTCACCCACGAAATGGGCTTTGCCCGGGAAGTGGCGGACCGGGTGCTGTTCTTCGATCACGGCAAGCTGCTGGAAGATGCCTCGCCAGCCGAGTTCTTCGATGCACCGAAGGATCCACGGGCCCAGGCATTTTTGCGCCAGGTACTTTAAGGGCGGTACTAAATCACTGGCCGGTCGAAACGTTTATCAAGGATTCCACGGAAGGGGTCTACAACATGGACTGTATCTTTTGCAAAATGCTCGCCGGCCAGGCGCCCATGCACCTGATCTGGGAGGACGATGCCCACGTGGCCTTCCTCTCCAGTCGTCCCAATACCCCGGGTTTTTCGGTGGTTGTACCCAGGCAGCACGTTGGCAGCTATGCGTTCGCACAGCCTGACGAAGTGTTGTCGGGGTTGATGATCGCCGCGAAAAAAGTCGCGCTGCTGATCGACCGGGCGCTGCCGGATGTGGGGCGCACGGGCCTGATGCTCGAAGGCTATGGCATCGACCACTTGCACGCCAAGCTGTTCCCCATGCATGGCACAGGCGATTCCAGCGCCTTCAAACCCATCAGCTCCAACGTCGACACATTCTTCGAGCGTTACGAAGGCTATATCTCGTCCCATGACTTCAAGGGCGAGGTCAACCATGACCTCGCGGCCCTGGCGCAGCACATCCGTCAGACAGGCGCATGCGACGCCTGAATCGGGAGGCTGTTGCCAGCCTCGCGTGTGCCACCGATCAGACCCTGAATTTACCCACCAGCATCTGCAGGTGAGTCCCCAACCGCGCCAGCTCAACGCTGGAGGCGGCGGTCTCCTCGCTGGCGGCAGAGGTCTGCTCGGACACATCACGCACATTGAGCACGCTGCGGTTGATCTCTTCGGCCACCGCGCTCTGCTGTTCGGCGGCCGCGGCGATCTGCTGGTTCATGGCCTGAATCGCTGAAACGGTGCGGGTGATGTTGTCCAGCGAGCCACCTGCACGGCGGGTGAGTTCGACGCTGCTGTCGGTCAGGCTGCGGCTGTTGTCCAGGATGGTGGCGACCTGTTGGGTGCCGCTCTGCAGGCCAACGATCAGCTCTTCGATCTCCTCGGTGGACTTCTGCGTGCGTTGCGCCAGGCTGCGCACTTCATCGGCGACCACGGCAAAACCCCGGCCGGCTTCACCGGCCCGCGCGGCCTCGATGGCGGCGTTGAGGGCCAGCAGGTTGGTTTGCTGGGCCACGGACTTGATCACGTCCAGGACGCTGCCGATCTTGTCGCTCTCGCGCTTCAAATGACCCATGGCTTCGGTGGAGTGGCCGACCTCGGTGGCCAGGCGCTCGATCTGGGCGATGGCTTCGCCGACCACCTTGTCGCCTTCGCGGGCCTGCTGGTCGGCGGCGACGGCGGCTTCGGAGGCCTCTTCGGCGTTGCGCGCGACTTCCTGCACGGTGGCGGCCATTTCGTTCATGGCGGTGGCGACCTGGTCGGTCTCGACCTTCTGGCTGTTGACCCCCGCGCTGGTCTGCTCGGTCACCGCCGACAGCTCTTCGGCGGCGCTGGCGATTTGCGTGACGCCATCGCTGATCCCGCCGATCAGCTCGCGCAGGCTGACGATCATGCTCTGGATCGCGCGCTGCAGTTGGCCCAGTTCGTCGCGGCGCTGGGAGATCAGGTTGTGGGTCAGGTCGCCGACGGCCACCCGCTCGGCGGCCTTGAGGGCCTGGTTCAGCGGGATGATGATCTGCCGGGTGATGGCCCAGGCAGCGAGCAGGCCGAACACCAGGGCCAGCAGCGTGGTCAGCAACAGGGTGTTCTTGGCGTGGGCGGCGTCGGTATCACGGACGACTGTCTGCGACAGCGTGAGTTTTTTGCTCAGTTCCAGCAGGACGTCGCCTTGGTGGGCCATGTCCTTGAGTGCGTTGGCGCTGGCCACCTGGGAGTCGCGATACTGGCTGACGGCCGCGCGGTAGCCGATCAGCGAGTCGCTGGCTTGTTGCAGGTTGCCGACGTGCTGCTCGGGCAGTTGCGCGGGCAGGGCCTTGAGGTAGTTGAGGGCGGCGTCGATGGCGGCCAGGGCGGGTTGCTCGGCCTCGGCCTTGCCGCTGTAGGTGTAGCCGCGGACCTGGAAGCGCGCCTGCTGGAGCAGTTTGCTGAGGTCGATGACGCTGTTGAACTGCGCCACGTTATCGCCTTGCAGCAGGGCTTTTTCCACGTCGTTGACGCGGGCCACGGCAGCGTCGGCAGTCGCCCCGAGCTTGGCCCTGGCGGCCTCACGATTGGCGCTGGCCTGGGTCATGTCGGCAAAGGCGTGCCGGTACTCGCTGACGGCTTCCAGTTGCTCATTGAGTATGGCGGTGTCGGCGGGCTGCTCGATCATCGTCAGGGCGCTCTTGAGGCCCTGGTCGAGGTTGTTCAACACCTCGTTCACGGCCGCCGGCCCTTGCTCGCCGTGGTGCATTTCATAGTCCAGGCGGGCAATGCGCAGGTCTTTGGTCAGTGCGTTGAGGCTGGAGATGAAGCCGAGCTTGTCGCCCCGGCTGATGATGCTGCTCATGCCCGACCAGCCGTTGACGGTGATCAGCAGGGTCATGAGCAAGACCAGGCCGAAGCCGATGCCCAGCTTGCGATTGACGCTCACATTGCCAAGGTTCTCGGCTAACCATCGGTACATGCTGCAGACTCCCCATTGATTCGAGTTATGGAGAGTCTATCGGCCGACTAAAGAGAATCTGTAGGTGCGCCTACGATCCTGGGGATCAGAATAGGCGCGCGAGCAGTGCGGTGACCGCGGTTTCTACCCGCAGGATACGCTCGCCGAGCTGTACCGGTTGCAGCCCGGCCTTGCCCAGCAGGTCGATTTCGTAGGGGATCCAGCCACCTTCCGGACCGATGGCCAGGGTTACCGGCTCGGCCAGCCCACGGGGGCAGGGCGGGTGGTTGCCGGGGTGGCCGACCAGCCCGAGGGTGCCCTCGACGATGGCCGGCAGGCGGTCCTCGACGAAGGGCTTGAAGCGTTTTTCGATGACGATTTCCGGCAGCACGCTGTCGCGGGCCTGCTCCAGGCCGAGGATCAGTTGTTCGCGAATCGCCTCGGGTTCAAGGAAGGGGGTCTGCCAGAAGCTCTTCTCGACCCGGTAGCTGTTGACCAGGATCACCTTGGGCACGCCCATGGTGGCCACGGTCTGGAACACCCGGCGCAGCATCTTCGGTCGGGGGAGCGCGAGGATCAGGGTCAGGGGCAGCTTGGCCGGCGGTGGCTGGTCGAGGCTGACCCGCAGCTCGGCTTCGCCGGGCTCCAGGCGCAGCACGTGGGCCGCGCCCATCAGCCCGCCGATGCGTCCGACCCGCAGGCTGTCGCCGACCGCGACCCGATGCACTTCCTGCATGTGGGTCAGGCGTCGATCGCGCAGCACGACCCGGTCGGGCGCAATGAAATCGGCCTCTTCGAGGAGCAGCAGGTTCACGGTTGGGTCGCTGGCGGCTGGTCGTTGTGATCGTCCGCCGGCTGGTCGTCCGGGTGTTCGCCACGTTTGCTGATCAGGCTGCCGAACAGGATGCCGATCTCGAACAGCATCCACATCGGCACGGCCAGCAGGGTCTGGGAGAAGATGTCGGGCGGGGTGAGGATCATGCCCACCACGAAGCAGCCGATGATCACGTACGGGCGGATCTTGCGCAGGTACTTGACGTCGACCACGCCGATCCACACCAACAGGACCACGGCCACCGGGATCTCGAACGCCACGCCAAAGGCGAAGAACAGCGTCATGACGAAATCCAGGTAACTGGTGATGTCGGTCATCATTTCAACGCCGGCCGGGGTGGCGGCGGCGAAGAACTTGAAGATCAGCGGGAACACCAGGAAGTAGGCGAACGCCATGCCGGCGTAGAACAGCACGATGCTCGACACCAGCAACGGCACGGCGATGCGCTTCTCATGCTTGTACAGGCCCGGCGCGATGAAGCCCCAGATCTGGTGCAGGATCACCGGGATCGCCAGGAACAGCGAGACCATCATGGTCAGCTTCAACGGCGTCAGGAAGGGCGACGAAACGTCGGTGGCGATCATCGTCGCACCGGCCGGCAGGTAGGCCCGCAGCGGTGTCGAGACGAAGGTGTAGATCTGCTGGGTGAAGGCAAACAGCCCGGCGAAGATCAGGAAGATCGCCGCGACACAGCGCAGCAGGCGGGTGCGCAACTCAGTGAGGTGCGAGACCAGCGGCATGTGTTGGTCGTTCTCTGGAATATCGCTCATGGGGCTCGCGGCGCCGGTGTTGGGTCGTGGGGAGCAGGCGCAGCGGTGGCCGCCGGCTCGGTGACAGGTGCGCTGACGGTCGCAGGCGTTGGCTCGACTGTCGCGGTGCTCACCGCAGGGGCAGGCGTGGCCGGTGTGATCGGCGTTTCAGCTGGCGTCGGCTGCTGCTGGAGCGGATTGAGGATTTTGCGCGCCTCTTGCTCCAGCGACAGAATGTGCTCGTTGTGCAGTTGCCGACGGATTTCGTCGGCACCGATTTCACGCTCAACTTCCTGTTTGATCGCGTTGAAGCTGCGCTTCAGGCGCCCGACCCACAGGCCGGCGGTGCGCGCAGCGCCCGGCAGACGCTCGGGGCCCAGCACCAGCAGGGCAACGAGGCCGACAAGCAGCAGTTCAGAGAAGCTGATACCAAACATTAGTCTGTGCTCACGAGTCTTTGCGGGTCGGCTCTTCGACTTTCTGGGCCTGCACGTCAATGGTGTGCGGCTGGTTCAGGGTCGAAGCCTGTGGCTGCACGGGGGACGCTGGCTGTGCGGTCGGTGGCACTACCGGCTCGGCCGGCTTTTCGTCGTCGTTCATGGCCTTGCGAAAGCCCTTGATCGATTCGCCGACGTCGGTGCCGAGGTTTTTCAGTTTTTTGGTGCCGAACACCAGCACTACCACCACCAGAATGACGACCCAGTGTTTCCAGTCAAAAATGCCCATCTTGCTGCTCCTCTCTAATCGTTATTCAGTTGGATGGACGCGAGGCTTTCTCGTCGTGCCCGGACAGGCCGAAGCGGCGGTCCAGTTCGTCGAGTACCGCCTGCGGATGCTGCCCTAACTGGGCCAGCATGACCATGCTATGGAACCACAGGTCGGCGGTTTCGTAGATGACATCGCTGCAATCTCCGCTGACGGCGGCGTCTTTGGCGGCAATGATGGTCTCGACCGACTCTTCGCCGACTTTCTCCAGAATCTTGTTCAGGCCCTTGTGGTAAAGGCTGGCGACATAGGAGCTGTCGGCGGCGGCGCCTTTACGCTCTTCCAGCACCTGGGCCAGGCGGGTCAGGGTGTCACTCATGGCTGTGTCCTGCTGAGTAAATGGCGTGCGGGTCCTTGAGTACCGGGTCGACGATTTTCCAGTCACCGTTCTCATAGACGCGGTAGAAGCAGCTCTGGCGCCCGGTATGACAGGCGATGTCGCCGATCTGCTCGACCATCAGGATGATCACGTCGGCGTCGCAGTCCAGGCGCAGCTCATGCAGGGTCTGCACGTGGCCGGACTCTTCGCCCTTGCGCCATAGCTTGCCACGCGAGCGTGACCAGTAGATGGCGCGGTTCTCGGCAGCGCTCAGCTCCAGGGCTTCGCGGTTCATCCAGGCCATCATCAGCACGCGCCCGGTCTTGTGGTCCTGGGCGATCGCCGGCACCAGGCCGTCACTGTCCCATTTGATCTCGTCCAGCCAGTTTTTCATCTTCGACTCCGACAGCCGGGCCCAACATCTTCGCTGGGCCTGGGCGATTTGAAACAGTGTGCCAGCCGACAACCCGGCTGGCTATCGGCGAACGACCAGATACAAACCCACCGCGAGCATAATTGCACCCGGCCAGTGACCCAGTTCGTTCAGTGGACCACCGGCCAGCAGGATCGCACCGCCGGCCAGGTGCGCGGCGCCGAGCAGGCGCAGGAACCAGTCGTCCGAACGCCGGTGCCAGGCCACGGGTGGGTTGGCGGCGTGGGGCTGGGTCATGCGTTCGAGCAGGTCGCGGGTCATGTTGGCCAGGTGCGGCAGTTGCTCGACCTGGTTGTGCAGGTTGCCCAGCAGGGTTTTCGGGCTGACGCGCTCACGCATCCAGCGTTCGAGGAACGGCTGGGCGGTGTTCCACAGGTCCAGGTCGGGGTACAGCTGGCGGCCCAGGCCTTCGATGTTGAGCAGGGTCTTTTGCAGCAGGACCAACTGCGGCTGGACTTCCATATTGAAGCGCCGGGCAGTCTGGAACAGGCGCATCAGCACCTGGCCGAAGGAAATATCTTTTAACGGTTTTTCAAAGATCGGTTCGCATACCGTGCGGATTGCCGCTTCGAATTCGTTGAGCTTGGTTTCCGCCGGCACCCAGCCCGAATCGATGTGCAATTGGGCGACACGCCGGTAATCGCGCTTGAAGAAGGCAAACAGGTTGCGCGCCAGGTAGTCCTGGTCTTCGGGCGTCAGGCTGCCGACGATGCCGCAGTCGATGGCAATGTACTGCGGGCTCCACGGGTTGACCGTGCTGACGAAGATGTTGCCCGGGTGCATGTCGGCATGGAAGAAACTGTCACGGAACACCTGGGTGAAGAAGATCTCCACGCCGCGCTCGGCGAGCATTTTCATGTCGGTGCGCTGGTCGGCCAGGGTCGCCAGGTCGGTGACCTGGATCCCGTAGATACGCTCCATTACCAGCACTTTTGGCCGGCACCAGTCCCAGTAGACCTGGGGCACGTACAGCAGGGGCGAACCGTCGAAATTACGCTTGAGCTGGCTGGCATTAGCCGCTTCACGCAGCAGGTCGAGCTCGTCGTAGATAGTTTTCTCGTAGTCCTGGACCACGTCCACCGGGTGCAGCAGGCGCGCATCGGCGGAGAGTTTTTCCGCCGTTCGGGCGAGGATGAACAGCCAGGCCAGGTCCTGCGCGATGATCGGCTTGAGGCCTGGGCGAATGACCTTGACCACCACCTCTTCGCCGCTTTTCAGTTGTGCGGCGTGCACCTGGGCCACCGACGCCGAGGCCAGCGGCTCGATGTCGAAGCGGCTGAACACCTCGCTGATCTTTTTCCCCAGTTGCTCTTCGATCAGTTTGACGGCCAGTTGCGAGTCGAAGGGCGGTACCCGGTCCTGCAGCAGCATCAGCTCATCGGCGATGTCTTCGGGCAGCAGGTCGCGCCGGGTGGACAGGATCTGCCCGAACTTGATGAAGATCGGCCCCAGGTCCTGCAAGGCCAGGCGCAGGCGCGCACCCCGGCTCAGTTCCAGGGTCTTGCGCGGGAACCAGCGCCACGGCAGGGCATAACGCAGGGCCAGGAGGAACCAGGGCAATGGCAGGGCGAACAGCAGGTCATCGAGGCGGTAGCGGATCACGACGCGCTGGATGCGCAACAGACGGCGGACGGCGAGCAGCTTCATGCGTTATCGCTTGAGTCGAGGGATCGGGAAAGACGCTCCAAGCGCGCCTCAAGACGTTCCAGATCGAGTTTGATCTGGTCCAGCTCACTGAACCGCGCTTCGGCTTCGCGTTGCCCGACCAGGGTGCGCGACTCTTCGGCGAGGTACTCGGCCAGGTTCTGGTTCAGGCTGGTGAAACCTTGTTGATACCAGCGTGCGCGGCTGCGCAGATGGCCGCCGAGCAGTTGCGTGGCCACCGGGCCCAGCCAGCGTGAGAGTTCGTACTCCCAGTCCAGTTCCAGGTCCTGCAGCACGCCAGCCAGCTCCAGCAGCACGCCGCTGTCGCCGTCCAGTTCGACTTGCGGGCTGTGCAACACCGCGGTCTTGTCCTTGCTGATGGCCAGCTTGAGCAGGCTGGCCGCCGGTGCGCGCAAGGTGCAGTCGGCTTCGCTTGCCCAATGGGACGCCAGCATCAGGCCCTCATCGCTGGGCAGGATGAACAGCTGCAACGCCGGGCTGCGGCACTCGACGGCAATGACCTTGCCGTTCAAATGGCCCAGGCGCGGCAGCGCCGTGCTGTCGAGCCGCAGGACCCGGTTCAGACCGAGTTCGACGCTGGCGAGCAGGCCGGCGAGCAACATCAGGGCTTGATGCCGCGGTGCAGGGCGACGATGCCTGAGGTCATGTTGTGGTAGGTCACGCGGTCGAAACCGGCCTCGACCATCATCGACTTCAGGGTTTCCTGGTTCGGGTGCATGCGGATCGACTCGGCCAGGTAGCGATAGCTTTCCGGGTCATTGAGGATCAGTTTTCCGACCATCGGCATGAAGGCGAACGAGTAGGCGTCGTAGACCTTGGACATCAGGGCGTTGGTCGGTTTGGAGAACTCCAGCACCAACAGGCGGCCGCCAGGCTTGAGCACACGCAGCATCGAGCGCAGGGCGTCTTCCTTGTGGGTGACGTTGCGCAGGCCGAAGGCGATGGTCACGCAATCGAAATGGTTGTCCGGGAATGGCAGCTTTTCCGCGTCGGCCTGGACGAACTCGATGTTGCCGGCCACACCTTTGTCCAGCAGGCGGTCACGACCGACCTTGAGCATGGATTCGTTGATGTCGGCCAGCACGACCTGGCCGGTCGGGCCGACCAGATGGGAGAACTTGGCCGCCAGGTCACCGGTACCGCCGGCGATATCCAGGACCCGATTGCCAACGCGTACACCCGACAGTTCGATGGTGAAACGCTTCCACAGGCGGTGCATGCCGCCGGACAGCACGTCGTTCATCAAGTCGTACTTGGCCGCTACCGAGTGGAACACCTCAGCGACTTTTTCCGCTTTCTGGCTTTCCGGAACGTTTTTGAAGCCGAAGTGTGTGGTGGGTTCGGCATCGCTGCCTTTGCGCTGATCAGTCATATCGCCGTCACCAAAAGAGAATGCGCGACATTCTAATCCCCAGGGCCTGCTTTGTCTTGGCAAGGCTGAATGTAAGATAGGCAACCGCCGGGACCTTTTGACGCAGTCGGGGTCAAGATGTCTTGAGCAAGTCCCGATCAATCAGGAGTCAATCAATGGCCCGTATTAGTGTTGAACGTGCCCATGGCCTGGGCAAGGAAGCGGCGCGCGAGAAAGCCGACAAACTGGCCGAGAAGCTGGCGGCACAATATGGCCTGGAGCCCAAGTGGGCGGGCGACACCCTCAATCTCAAGCGCTCGGGGGTCAAGGGCGCAGTGCATGTGGGCGAGGATTCGATCCGGGTCGATGTCGAGCTCGGTCTGCTGATGTCAGCGATGAGCGGGACCATCAAGGCGGAAATCGAAAAAGCCTTGGATAAAGCTCTGGTCTGATTGTGAAGTATCCAGCATCGATGCGGCCTGACACGCCGCCATCGGTTTGTGTCGGTTCTTAGGGTGCCGTTTCTAATTATTCTCCCTACCTTGTGCCTGAGCCCGACACTTTTGCGGGCAGTTCCTCAAACCTTCTGCGCGTGAGGTGCACCATGGCCAAAGTTACTTTGAAGAAAAAAACTGACGTTCAACCGACTCCGGTGAATGAAGTGAAATCTTATGCCCGCAAGATCTGGCTGGCAGGCCTGGGGGCCTACGCCAAGGTCGGTCAGGAAGGCAGCGAATACGTTCAAGAGTTGATCAAGGCTGGTCAATCTGTTGAAAAGAAAGGCAAAAAAGTTGTGACGGAACAACTTGAAGCCGCTAACACTCAGATTGATAACGTCAAAGGCGATGTAGTCAGTCTCAAGGACCGTGTTGAAGTGCAGCTTGATAAAGTCGAGAAGGCTTTTGATACGCGTGTCGCCAGTGCCTTGAATCGTGTCGGCATTGCGTCTAAACATGACGTTGAGACACTCTCTGCTAAGCTCGATGAGCTAACGGCATTGCTCGAACGTGTCGCGCGTAAACATTAAGGAGAACGGGATGGCTGGTAAAAAGAATACTGAAAAAGAAGGCAGCTCGTGGATTGGGAAGGTCGAAGACTACTCCCGCAAAATCTGGCTTGCTGGTTTAGGCGTGTACTCGAAGATCGACACTGACGGTAGCAAACTCTTCGATGCACTGGTCAAGGATGGCGAGAAAGCCGAGAAGCTCACCAAGAGCGCTGTCGGTAAAAAAGTCGACGCCGCCAAGGACACCGCTTCTTCGGCCAAGTCGCGCATCAGTGGGGTCAAGGATCGCGCGCTGGGCAAATGGGACGAACTGGAAGGTGCTTTCGACAAGCGCTTGAACAGTGCAATTTCCCGTCTCGGTGTGCCGAGCCGCAACGAAGTCAAAGCCCTGCACAGCAAGGTCGATACCCTGACCAAGCAAATCGAAAAACTCACCGGCGCCAAGGTTGCCCCTGTAGCGGCCAAAACCGCCGCAGCCAAACCGGCAGCCGCCAAGCCTGCTGCCAAGCCACTGGCCAAGGCTGCAGCTAAACCTGCTGCCAAGCCAGCCGCCAAGCCTGCTGCCAAAACCGCAGCCGCCAAGCCAGCCGCAGCCAAGCCCGCGGCCAAACCGGTTGCCGCCAAAGCCGCAGCCAAGCCCGCCGCCAAACCTGCGGCAAAAACTGCAGCAGCGAAACCTGCCGCCAAGCCCGCCGCCGCGAAAAAGCCGGTAGCCAAGAAGCCAGCAGCCCCCAAAGCTGCCGCGCCGAAAGCACCAGCGGCCGCTGCCAAGCCAGCCACTCCGGCTGCTGCGGTCAGCCCGGCGAACTCCGCCGCCGCGCCAGCACCTGCTGCTACCCCGACTGCCACGCCAGCACCTTCGGCGCCAACCAGTCAGTCCTGATCTTCCCGGGACAATCAAAAACGCCCGGCCTGCGAAGGTCGGGCGTTTTTGTTTGCGCACATCGCCAGTCAACCCTTACGCCTGGCCTTCGAGGTATTGCAGCGCCAGGCGTTCGGTGGCGAGTTTGGCCGGTGGCATCAGGTGAGGGGCGACCAGCATCATGATCTGGTAGACCACCACGCGCACTTCGCCCTCGCGGTCGAGAATCCGCTGGTAGTCCAGGGAGAACAGCAGGGTCATGGTGATCTGTTCGACCAGTTGCCCCAGGGCCTGGGTGTCGCTGACCAGTTGGCCTTCGGCCTTGAGCCGGGCCAACAGCGAGGCCAGGGTGCGCTTGAGGGCGTTGAGCAGGTTGCGGATGCCCTTGGCCAGTTTCGGCAGGCGTCCGGCCAGGTTCGACAAGTCCTGGAACAGGAAGCGGTAGTGCGCCAGGCGCTCGATGATCAGGTGCAGGAACAGCCAGTAGTCTTCCGGTGCCAGCCGGGCGTCCGACGGCGGGTCGAGCAACGGGGTCAGTTCACACTGGAAGCGTTCGAACAATCCCAGGATCAACGGCTCCTTGCCGTGGAAGTGGTAGTAGAGGTTGCCGGGGCTGATCCCCATTTCGTTGGCAACTTCCATGGTCGAGACATTGGGTTCGCCCTTCTGGTTGAACAACAACAGGGCACATTCGAGAATCCGGTCGCGGGTTTTCATCCAGTCTTCTTAGTTGTCGAGCCTTGAGTGCCACGGCCTGTATCCCGGCCGTGGCGCCGAGAAAAATCAGCGCACCCGCACGTAGGTACCGGGTGCCGCCTCCATGGGGGGGTAGTGCTGATTGCCCAGGGCCATCAGGGTTTCCCGTTGTGCGCCGGAGCGTTCCTGGATCCAGGTCAGCCATTGGGTCCACCAGCTGCCGTCGACCTGGCTGGCGTCGTAGTACCAGGCCCGTGGGTCGCTGGTCAGTTTTTCACTTTCGACGAAGTGGGCCTTGGGGTTGCCCGGCGGGTTGAGGATGCTCTGCACGTGACCGCTGTTGGACAGCACGAAGCGGCGGTTGCCGCCCAGCAGCAGCGTCGAGCGGTACACCGCGTCCCAGGGGGTGATGTGGTCGTTGATCCCGGCCACGCTGAAGCTGTCGACGTTGACCTTCTGCAGGTCGATCGGCGTGCCGCACACTTCCAGGCCACCCGGGTGGGTCAGCGGGTTGTGCTTGAAGAAGTCCAGCAGGTCGCCGTGAAAGGCGGCCGGCAGGCGCGTGTTGTCGTTGTTCCAGTAGAGGATGTCGAACGCCGGCGGCTCCTTGCCCAGCAGGTAGTTGTTGACCCAGTAGTTCCAGATCAGGTCGTTGGGGCGCATCCAGGCAAACACCTTGGCCATGTCGCGGCCCTCGAGCACACCCTGCTGGTAGGAGCGTCGCTTGGCCGCTTCCAGGGTCTGCTCGTCGGCAAACAGGGTGGCGGGGCTGTCCAGCTGGCTGTCGAGCAGGCTGACCAGGTAAGTGGCGCTGGAGATACGCCGCAGTTGCCGTTTGGCTTGCAGGTGGCCCTGCAGCGCGGCGATGGTCAGGCCGCCGGCACAGGCCCCCATCAGGTTGACCTCGCGGCTGCCGGTGATCGCCCGGCACACGTTCATGGCTTCTTCCACGGCTTCGACGTAGCTGGACAGGCCCCATTCACGGTGGCGCACGTCCGGGTTGCGCCAACTGATCATGAACACCTGCAGGCCGTTTTTCAGGGCGAACTGGACGAAGCTGTTGCTGGGGCTCAAGTCAAAGATGTAGTACTTGTTGATCTGCGGCGGCACCACCAGCAACGGCTTGGCGTACTGCTTTTCGCTCATGGGCTTGTATTGCATCAGCTCCAGCAGTTCGTTGCGAAACACCACCGCGCCGGGAGTGGTGGCAACGGTCTTGCCGACCTCGAAGGCGTGCTTGGTGATCTGGCTGGGCAGCCCGTTGTTGTGCATCAGGTCATCGAGCAGATGGCTCAGGCCGCGGACCAGGCTGTGGCCGCCGGAGTTGAACAGTTCCTTGATCGCCAGCGGGTTGAGCAGGGTGTTGGAGGGCGATACGGCATCGTTGAGCAAGGTGAAGGCAAAATGCGCGCGGGCGCGATCGTCATCGGGCATGTCGCTTTCGTCGATCCAGCGTTTGACCTGTTTCTGCCAGCTCAGGTAAGCCTGCAGGCTGCGTCGGTAGAACGGATTGAGGGTCCAGCTGGGGTCGGCAAAACGAGTGTCGGCGGCGTTGGGCTGGTGCAGGGTCTCACCCAGCAACACACGGCCCAGTTGCCCACCCAGCGCCAGTGCGTGCCGGGCGCTGTGCACCGGATGGCGCAAGCCGTGGGCGGCGACGTTGCGCAAGGTCGAGAGCAGGTCCCGGCCGCGCAGACCGGTGATCGCACTCTGGGCATTGATGAATGCAGCGGCTGTGGGCAAGGTGCCCGGCGCTGGTTTGTCTCGCATGAGTCAACACTCCTTCGTCAAGCCGTGAACTAGTACCTCATTCCCGCCAGCGCACCTCAGGTGCTGCCATGGGGCGTCGGGTGCGGGTGCATCACCGCCCGTTGCCGTTCTTCCTGAAGAAACTTCATGATGATCGGGGCGACAGCCTCGGCCCGGGTGATCAGGAATAAATGGCCGTCGTCGATTATGTGTAGCTGGGCGTTGGGAATACGCCAGGCGAGCAGGCGCATATTGACCAGCGGGATCAACGGGTCGTCGTCACCGGCCAGCACCAGGGTGGGCTGACGAATCGTGTGCAGCCAGTGGATGCTGGTCCAGCCCAGGCCTGCGAAGAGCTGCCAGTAGTAGCCCAGCTTGCCGGCCGAACGGACTTTGCTGGCGTGGTCGGCGGCCAGGTTGGGGTCACGGCGAAACGAGCCGCCATAGATCATCGGCGCAATGCGAATGACGTGGGATGGTTGGATGTAGCGCCTTGGGCTGGCCATCATCCACAGCACTTTCGGCTTGCCCGGCACCATCACCGCGCCGGCCGCTGTGGCCGCCAGCACCAGCTTCTTGCAGCGCTCGGGGTAGTCATGGGCGAACTGCTGCGCCAGGGCGCCGCCCCAGGACACGCCGATCACATTGACCTGGCCGTAGTCGAGGTAGTCGAGCATCCGCGCGGTCAGCTTGGCCAGGCCGGGAAAGCGATAGGGCCGGCGCGGCGTCGATGAGCCGCCGACACCCGGCACGTCGAAGGCAATCACTTCCAGGTCCGGGTCCAGCGCCTGGATGAACGGAAACACCAGCTCCAGGTTGGCGCCGATGCCGTTGAAAATCAGCAAGGGCGTCAAGTGAGGCTTGCCGGGGCGTACCGCGGTGCGGAGGGTCTGGCCATCCAGGTCGACGGTACGAAAAATGAACGGTTGCGGCATGCTTCAAGCCCTGTGTGTCACGTTCTCAAATTCATCCTCGGCTCCCTGTGGGAGCGGGCGGGCCCGCGATAGCGGTGTAGCCGTCAGCACATTGACTGAGGCGGCTGCCGTCATCGCGGGCCAACCCGCCCCTACAGTGGGGCGAGGTGGGTCAGTTATCGTTCGTGTACGTAGGTCCCTGGTGCGGCTTCACCCGCGGCAAAGGTCTTGTTGCCGAGTGCGGTCGGGGCTTTTTTCAGCTTGCCCGCGCGCTCGGCCTGCCAGGCCTGCCAGTGCAGCCACCAGGAGTCGGTGTGCTTGGTGGCGTTTTCTTGCCACTGATCGGCGTTCGACGCCGTCTCGGTGCTGGTCATGTAGCGCGATTTCGGGTTGCCCGGCGGGTTCAGGATGCTCTGGATGTGGCCGCTGCTGGACAGCACGAACTCGACCTTGCCACCAAACAGCTGGGCCGACTTGTAGCAGGACTTCCACGGGGTGATGTGGTCGTTGGTGCCGGCCAGGGAATAGACATCGGCCGTGACCTGACTGAGGTCGATGGGCGTGCCGCACACTTCCAGTGCGTTGGGGCGGATCAGTGGGTTGCTTTTGAACATTTCGATCAGGTCGCCGTGGAACGCGGCCGGCAGGCGGGTGGTGTCGTTGTTCCAGAACAGAATGTCGAAGACCGGCGGTTCGTTGCCCAGCAGGTAATTGTTGACCCAGTAGTTCCAGATCAGGTCGTTGGGGCGCATCCAGGCGAAGACCTTCGCCATGTCGCGACCTTCAAGCACACCGGCCTGGTAGGAATGGCGCTTGGCGGATTCCAGGGTCTGCTCGTCGACGAACAGCGCCACCTGGGAGTCCAGGGTGGTGTCCAGGACGCTGACCAGCAGGGTCAGGGCGTTGACCTTCTTCTCGCCGATCGCCGCGTAGTGGCCGAGCAGGGCGGTGCAGGTGATGCCGCCGGAGCAGGCGCCCAGCATGTTGATGTCTTTGCTGCCGGTGATCGCGGTGACCACGTCGACCGCTTCCTTGAGCGCCTCGATGTAGGTCGACAGGCCCCATTCGCGTTGCGCCTTGGTCGGGTTGCGCCAGCTGACGATGAAGGTCTGCAGGTTGTTGCGCAGGCAGAATCGCGCCAGGCTTTTTTCCGGGCTCAGGTCGAATACGTAGAATTTGTTGATCTGTGGCGGGACCACCAGCAGGGGGCGCTCGTGGACCTGTTCGGTGATGGGCCGGTACTGGATCAGCTCCAGCACGTCGTTGCGGAAAATCACCGCACCTTCGGTGGTGCCCAGGCTTTTGCCGACTTCGAAGGCGCCCATGTTGACCTGGCTCGGCATGCCGCCGTTGTGTACCAGGTCCTTGGCCAGGTGGGAGAGGCCGTCGAGCAGGCTCTTGCCACCGGTCTCGAAGAAACGTTTGACGGCGGCGGGGTTGGCCGCGCTGTTGGTCGGGGCCATGGCTTCGGTCATCAGGTTGATCACGAAGTGCCCGCGGTTGATGTCCTGCTCCGACAGGTTGCTGTCGCCGATCCAGTCGTGGAGCTCCTTGCGCCAGGCCAGGTAGGTTTGCAGGTAGCGTTTGTAGAGCGGGTTCTGGCTCCAGGCCGGATCGTTGAAGCGACGGTCATCGCCTTCGGGTTGCAACTCGGATTTGCCAAACATCACATTCTTCAGCTCGAGGCCGAAATGGGCCACGTGCTTGACGCTGTGGATGGGTTGTTTGATGGCCTGGGCCAGCACCATGCGGGCAGAAGTAAGCAGATCTTTGCGGCGCAAGCCGATGACAGGATTGAGCCCCAAGGTGTTTTCCGAGGCTTGGCGTTTCAGGTCATCGTTATTCTTGTTACTCATCTACGACGCTCCATTGTCCTGAGACGAGTACCTGAGGCCTGCTGTGTAGTCACACAGCCAATGCCAGGTACTACTGCTCGGGTGACCGTTAATTGCACATCGCTGACTTTTTACATCAGGGAGCGCTGCACAGAACTTGCCAGCTCCATTGGTTACCCGAGTTTAATTTTTTTCGCAAGCGGGCCAATGACGGGTCCTGGGCGGGAGCATTCAAGCAGATGAAATTAGAAAATGCCTTCTAATGAGCGTAAGCCCCGGTCTAGAGCATCAGCTTGACGACGGACTCACTCGGATCGCGGGACTTTCCGGCGGCTTTGAGTTCACCAAGATAATCCTCCCAGAGGGCGTCCTGGCGCTGTGCCAACTGGTAGAGGTAATCCCAGGTGAAGAGGCCGCTGTCGTGGCCGTCGTCGAATGTCAGTTTCAGTGCGTACTGGCCGGCCGGTTCGACCTTGCTCAGGCCTACGCCGATCTTGCCAAATTGCAGGATAGGTTTGCCGTGGCCCTGGACCTCGGCGGAGGGGGAGTGCACGCGAAGGAACTCGGCGCTCAGTTGATATTCCTCGCCGGACGCATATTTGAGCGACAGGGTTTTCGAGGCTTTGTGCAGTTTGATGTCGGTGGGAAGCGGGGTCGTCATGGGGCTGGTCGTCCGTCATTGCGAGGGACCTGTGGGCGCGAGCCGGCTCGCTCCCACAGGTCCTCTATCGCAGTAGAAGTGACCTACAGGATATAACGGGACAGGTCTTCGTTCTGCGCCAATTCGCCCAGGTGGCTGTTGACGTAGTCGGCGTCGATGCGGATCGGCTGGTCGCTGTGGGCGCTGGCCAGGTCGCCGGCACTGAACGACACCTCTTCGAGCAGGCGCTCGAGCAGGGTGTGCAGGCGACGGGCACCGATGTTCTCGGTCTTCTCGTTGACCTGCCAGGCGATCTCGGCCAGGCGCTTGATGCCGTCCGGCTGGAATTCGATGGCCAGGCCTTCGGTTTTCAGCAGGGCGCAATACTGCTCGGTCAGGGAGGCGTGCGGCTCGCTGAGGATGCGCTCGAAATCTTCCGGCGACAGGGCCTTGAGTTCAACGCGGATCGGCAGGCGGCCTTGCAGTTCAGGCACCAGGTCGCTCGGCTTGCTCAGGTGGAACGCACCGGAGGCGATGAACAGGATGTGGTCGGTCTTGACCATGCCCAGTTTGGTGTTGACGGTGCAGCCCTCGATCAGCGGCAGCAGGTCGCGTTGTACACCTTCGCGGGACACGTCGACGCCACCGGCATTGCCGCGTTTGGCGACTTTGTCGATTTCGTCGATGAACACGATGCCGTGCTGCTCGACCGCTTCCAGGGCCTTGGCCTTGAGTTCTTCGTCATTGACCAGGCGGCCGGCTTCTTCGTCGCGGACCAGCTTGAGCGCTTCCTTGACCTTGAGCTTGCGGTTCTTGCGCTTGCCCTTGCCCATGTTGGCGAACAGGCTCTGCAGCTGATTGGTCATTTCTTCCATGCCCGGTGGCGCGGAGATATCGACGCCCGAGGCTTCGGCAACTTCGATTTCGATCTCTTTGTCATCCAGCTGGCCTTCGCGCAGGCGCTTGCGGAACAGCTGGCGGGTGTTGGAGTCCTGGGCCGGGGCTTCTTCGCTGTTGAAGCCGGTGCGCGCCGGTGGCAGCAGGGCATCGAGGATGCGCTCTTCGGCGGCGTCTTCGGCGCGATGGCGGACTTTGATCATTTCCTGTTCGCGCAGCAGCTTGATGGCGGCATCGGCCAGATCACGAATGATCGACTCGACGTCGCGGCCAACGTAGCCGACTTCGGTGAACTTGGTCGCTTCGACCTTGATGAACGGCGCGTTGGCGAGCTTGGCCAGGCGACGGGCGATTTCGGTTTTGCCGACACCGGTCGGGCCGATCATCAGGATGTTCTTGGGGGTGACTTCGACGCGCAGCTCTTCGGGCAGTTGCATCCGGCGCCAGCGGTTACGCAGGGCGATGGCGACGGCGCGCTTGGCGTCGTCCTGGCCGATGATGTGGCGATTGAGTTCGTGGACGATTTCACGGGGAGTCATGGACATAATAATTGGCGGACCTCAGGCAAGAGTGAGCGGTGGCGCGCAGCCACGCACGCTTACTCGGCGCAGTCCTGCTCCTCAATGGTCTGGGTGTGGTTGGTGAAGACACAGATGTCGCCGGCGATGCCGAGGGCTGTTTCGACGATTTCCCGGGCCGACAGGTCGGTTTTTTTCAGCAGGGCGCTGGCGGCCGCCTGGGCATAACCTCCGCCGGAACCCATGGCGATCAGGCCGTTCTCGGGTTCAACCACATCGCCGTTGCCGGTGATGATCAGCGAGGCGTCTTTGTTGGCCACCGCCAGCATTGCTTCGAGGCGGCTCAGGGAGCGGTCGGTACGCCATTCTTTGGCGAGCTCGACGGCGGCACGGACCAGGTGGCCCTGGTGTTTTTCCAGTTGGCCTTCAAAACGCTCGAACAGGGTAAAGGCGTCGGCGGTGGCGCCAGCGAAACCGGCGATGACCTGGCCGTGGTACAGGCGACGAACTTTTTTCGCGTTGCCTTTCATCACGGTGTTGCCCAGGGAAACCTGGCCGTCGCCGCCCATGACGACTTTGCCGTGGCGGCGAACTGAAACGATGGTGGTCAAGGGAAGAGTCTCCACGCAGCGGGGCGAAAATGCCTTATGCAAACTCATATGGGGGTGCTGTGGCGTTTTTCAACTGCGGGGTGTGGCGGGGGACGGGCGGTGGTGGGTGGCAGATCATCCGTGTGGGGGCGAGCCTGCTTGCGAAAGCGTTGTATCAGTCGCCATCAATGTTGACTGAATCCAGGCCTTCGCGAGCAGGCGCAGCGCCGCCCGACGCGCTCCCGCAGGAGGGGAGTTGATCGTTCTGTCAGCGGCTCTGGCGTTGTTGTAACAACAGGTTGCTGAAGCCGCTGCCCGCCAGTTGTTTCTGGGCGGTGGTCAGTTGTTCGCGGTTGCTGAACGGGCCGACCAGCACGCGATACCAGGTTTCGTCCTTGACCGTGCCGGACTCGACCGAAACCGCCTGGCCGAGCAGGATGATCTGCGCACGGACCTTGTCGGCGTCGGCCTCCTTGCGGAACGAGCCGGCCTGCAGGAAGAACTTGGTCACCGGGGCCGCCTTGGCCACCGGAGGCGCCGGCGGCGGGGTCAGGCCGCTCAGGGCGGCCTGGGCGCGCGCGGTGTCGATCTTCGCCGCTTCTGCCGGCGTGACCGGTGCCACAGGCGCGGTCTGCGGTGTTGGCAGGGTTTTTTCAGGCACGGCATCCGGCGGCACAATCACTTCCGATTCCGGCAGCAAGGTGTAGAAGTCGTACTTCGGCTTCACCGGTTGCTGTGGGCTCGGCGGGGTCTTGTTGGCCTCGGCCATGCGCGTGGCTTTCTGTTCTTCCTGCTTGACCCGCTTGACGTCATCGCCCTTGCCCGGCTCCAGCTTCATCAGGAACACGATGAAGGCGCCCACGGTCAGGCCGATGGCCATCCATAGCCAACCCGGAATCGGCTGTTTTGCAGGAGCTTGGTAACGGCTGGCGCCACGCTTGGGTGCAGGTTTTTTCTTGGCAGCCAACTTACATACGCTCCAGAGTTTCCAGGCCCAAGAGTTCCAGGCCTTGCTTGAGGGTGCGACCGGTCAGCGCGGCGAGGCGCAAGCGGCTCTGCATCTGTGCCGGGGTTTCGGCGCTGAGGATCGGGCAGTTCTCGTAGAAGCTGGAGAACAGCCCGGCAACGTCGTACAGGTAAGTGCACAGGATATGCGGTGTGCCTTTCTCGGCCACGTTGTTCAGCACTTCGCCGAACTGTGCCAGCTTGGCCGCCAGTTCCTGTTCGTGCGCGGCCTCGAGAACGATCCGCCCTTCGACTTCGCTGAAGTCCTTGCCCAGTTTGCGGAACACGCCAGCCACGCGGGTGTAGGCGTACAGCAGGTAGGGGGCGGTGTTGCCTTCGAAATTGAGCATCAGGTCGAAGTTGAAGCTGTAGTCGCTGGTGCGGTGCTTGGACAGGTCAGCGTATTTCACCGCGCCGATGCCCACCACCTTGGCGATGTTGCGCAGGTCGGCTTCGGCCAGCTCGGGGTTCTTTTCCTTGACCAGGGTGTAGGCGCGCTCCTTGGCTTCGTTGAGCAGGTCGATCAGCTTCACGGTGCCGCCATCACGGGTCTTGAACGGACGGCCGTCAGCGCCGTTCATGGTGCCGAAGCCCATGTGTTCCATTTCCATCGGGTGGGTCACGAAGCCGGCCATGCGCGCCACGGCGAATACCTGCTGGAAGTGCAGTGCCTGGCGCTGGTCGACGAAGTACAGGGCGCGGTCGGCCTTGAGCACGCCGCTGCGGTAGCGCACGGCAGCCAGGTCAGTGGTGGCGTACAGGTAGCCGCCATCGGCCTTGACGATGATCACCGGCAGCGGGTCGCCGTCGGCATTCTTGAATTCGTCGAGGAACACGCACTGGGCGCCGTTGCTCTCGACCAGCATGCCCTTGGCCTTGAGGTCGTTGACCACATTGATCAGGTCGTCGTTGTAGGCACTTTCGCCCATGACGTCGGCCATGGTCAGCTTGACGTTCAGTTGTTCGTAGATTTTCTGGCAGTGCGACAGCGAGATGTCCTTGAACTTGGTCCACAGGGCCAGGCATTCCGGGTCGCCGGCTTGCAGCTTGACCACCAGGCCACGGGCGCGGTCGGCGAACTCTTCGGACTCGTCGAAACGCTGCTTGGCGGCGCGGTAGAAGTTCTCCAGGTCCGACAGTTCGTCGCTGGTGATCGGGTTTTCCTGCAGGTAGGCCATCAGCATGCCGAACTGGGTGCCCCAGTCACCTACGTGGTTCTGGCGGATCACGGTGTCGCCGAGGAACTCCAGTACGCGGGCCACGCCGTCGCCAATGATGGTCGAGCGCAAGTGGCCGACGTGCATCTCTTTGGCCAGGTTCGGGGCCGACAGGTCAACCACGGTGCGCTGCACGGGACCGGCCTTGCGCACGCCGACCTTGGCGTCGGCCAGGGCTGCGTCCAGGCGCGATGCCAGGGCCTGGGTGTTCTGGAAGAAGTTGAGGAAACCCGGGCCGGCGATTTCTGCCTTGGTGACGTTTTCGTCGGCCGGCAGGGCGGCGATGATTTTTTCCGCCAGGTCGCGGGGCTTCATGCCGGCAGGCTTGGCCAGCATCATGGCGATGTTGCTGGCGAAGTCACCGTGGGTCTTGTCACGGGAGTTCTCCACCTGAATCGCCGGCGTCAGGCCTTCAGGCAACACACCGTCGGTAACGAGTTGGGTGAGGGCTTGCTGGATCAACTGGCGAATGGTGTCTTTCATGGTCTTCTCTTTCAACCGCAAAGCGGCGGCGCGTCAATGCGCAGGTGGAAAAACTGGGCATTATCCGTTGCGAAGTCGGGCTTGCCAACCTTAGCAGGCCGGTTACGGACATGTGGTGACAATTCGGCTGCCTTCGCGAACAGGGCAACAGAGAGCCGTATAAGAGCGAGCCTGCTCGCGATGGCGTCCTGGCGGTCAATACAAATCGACAGGATCGACATCCAGTGACCAGCGCACCGCGCGTGCACTGGGCATTTGCTCCAGCACCAGCAGCCAGCTGCTCAACAGGCGATGCAGGGGCGCCCGGGCCGTGGCTTGCAGCAGCAGTTGCGCGCGATAGCGCCCGGCGCGGCGCTCCATCGGCGCGGGCACCGGGCCCAGCAGTTCGATGCCGCTGAGGTTCTGCTCGGCCAGCAAACGCTCCGCCTCGCTGCACGCCTCGTCGAGGAAACCTTCGGCCTGCCCGGGCTTGTGCGCTTCGGCGCGCAGCAATGCCAGGTGGGCAAAAGGTGGAAGCCCCGCGGCGCGACGTTCGCTCAGGGCCTGTTCGGCAAAGGCGAAGTAGCCCTGTTCGGTCAGTTGCACCAGCAGCGGGTGGTCCGCCAGGTGGGTCTGGATGATCACCTTGCCTGGCTCTTCGGCCCGCCCGGCGCGTCCCGCGACCTGGACTATCAACTGGGCCATGCGCTCGCTGGCGCGGAAGTCGCCGGAAAACAGGCCGCCGTCGGCATCGAGAATCGACACCAGGGTGACGCGGGGAAAGTGGTGTCCCTTGGCGAGCATCTGGGTGCCCACCAGAATGCACGGCTGGCCTTTCTGGATGGTGGCGAACAGCTGGTTCATTGCGTCCTTGCGCGACGTACTGTCGCGGTCGACCCGCAGCACCGGGTAGTCCGGGAACAGGATGCCCAGGCGTTCCTCTGCGCGTTCGGTGCCAGCACCCACCGGGCGTAAATCGACTTTGCCGCACTTGGGGCAATGCCGCGGGACGCGTTCGACATAACCGCAATGGTGACAACGCAGCTCGCCGGAGCGTTGGTGCACGGTCATCCGCGCATCGCAGCGCTGGCATTCGGACATCCAGCCACAATCGTGGCACAGCAGGGTCGGGGCAAAACCGCGGCGATTGAGAAAGACCAGCACTTGCTGGCCGGCGGCGAGGGTCTGGCCAATGGCTTGCTGCATCGGCCCTGAAATGCCGCTGTCCAGTGGTCGGCTTTTCACATCCAGGCGCAGGAAGCGCGGCTGCTTTGCGCCGCCGGCGCGCTCGTTCAGGCGCAGCAGGCCGTAACGACCGGTGTAGGCGTTGTGCAGGCTTTCCAGGGACGGCGTCGCGGAGCCGAGGACGATCGGGATGTTTTCCTGGCGGGCCCGCACCAGTGCCAGGTCGCGGGCGTGGTAGCGCAAGCCTTCCTGCTGTTTATAGGAGCCGTCGTGCTCCTCGTCGATGATGATCAGGCCAGGGTTCTTCATGGGCGTGAACAGTGCCGAGCGAGTGCCGATGATGATGTCGGCATCGCCGTCGCGGGCCGCCAGCCAGGCCTCCAGGCGCTCGCGGTCGTTGACGGCCGAGTGCACCAGGGCGATCCGTGCGTTAAATCGTTGCTCGAAGCGCGCCAGGGTCTGCGGCCCGAGGTTGATCTCCGGGATCAGCACCAGCGCCTGTTTACCGGCCTCCAGGGTTTTGCGGATCAATTGCAAATACACTTCGGTCTTGCCGCTGCCGGTCACGCCGGCCAGGAGGAAGGCATGGAAACTGTCCAGGCCGGCGCTGATGGCTTCGTAGGCGGCGCGCTGCTCCGGATTCAAGGGCAGTTCCGGCTGGGCCAGCCAGTGTTCGTGACGCTCGCCGGGGGCGTGCTTGCGGATTTCCACCTGCACCAGTTCCTTGGCCAGCAGCAGGTCGAGGCTGTCCTTGCTCAGCATCAGCTTGCTCAGCAACTGATGGGCCACGCCGTGGGGATGCTGGGCCAGGGTCGCCAGGGCCTCGCGCTGGCGCGGGGCGCGGGCGATGCGCGGGTCGTCGAGCCTGGCCCCGGGGCTGATCGACCAGAAACGCTCCTGGCGCGCCTCGGCCAGTTCGCCCTGGCGCAGCAGGACCGGCAAGGCCCAGCTCAAGGTGTCGCCGAGGCTGTGCTGGTAGTACTGGGAGGTCCACAGGCACAGCTTGAACAGTGACGCCGGCAGCGGTGGCGTGGCATCGAGCAGCGCCAGGGCTGGCTTGAGCTTTTCTGCCGGGACTTCGCTGTGGTCGGTGACTTCGACCAGGATGCCGATCATCTCGCGACGGCCGAACGGTACCCGCAGGCGCATCCCCGGGTGCAACTGCGCCCGCAGCACGCCCGCCGGGGCGCGGTAGTCGAACAGGCGGCGCAAGGGCGAAGGCAGGGCGAGGCGCAGGATGGCGTCGGGCACGCGGGGGATTCTCTATAGGGCGGGCGGTGAAGAAGGGCCGGAGCCTAGCAGACGGTCGGCATCAGGGACAGCTTGCGTGATTTGGAAGGTCTGGTAGAATCCGCGGCCTAATTACGTGCGGTATTCAACAATGGTGTTGAGTGGCGGCACGCTAGCCTGAGGAATCACCATGAAAGCCGATATCCATCCAACATACGAAATCACCGCAGTTACCTGCAGCTGTGGCAACAAGTTCGAAACTCGTTCGAACCTGGCCAAGCCTCTGGCGATCGACGTATGCAACGAGTGCCACCCGTTCTACACCGGTAAGCAGAAGACTCTGGATACTGGCGGCCGTGTACAGCGCTTCGCAGATCGCTTCGGTGCTTTCGGCGCGAAAAAGGCCTAAGGCCAATCAGCCTGGAAAGCCATCGCGGCTTTTGCAGATTGATGAAAAAGGCGTCCCTGGTGGGCGCCTTTTTTTATGCCCGGAATTTGTCGCGGGGCCTGAAGGGCGTCTGTCGGGGTGCTGCCCAGGCACTCGCGGGAAGATTTGTATAAATAATTGTAGACATTTTTTATATCGATTGTAGACAGTTGAGCCCTTGTGTTCCGTGGCTCTTGGGCCAAAGTCGTAGGGCGGGGCGCTTGACAGGGGTGACTGGTCAGTCTTGTGGGGACTTTGCCAGGCGCGTATCCTCGCTGACCAGTCTGTCCAACAGTAAAAAGCGGAATGCCCACATGTCTGATCTGAAAACTGCCGCTCTCGAATATCATGCCCATCCTCGTCCAGGGAAGCTGAGTGTCGAGCTCACCAAGGCCACCGCTACCGCTCGCGACCTGTCGCTGGCCTACAGCCCCGGCGTAGCCGAACCGGTTCGCGAAATCGCCCGCGATCCTGAGCTGGCCTACAAGTACACCGGTAAAGGCAACCTGGTTGCAGTGATTTCCGATGGCACCGCGATTCTCGGCCTGGGTAACCTCGGCCCATTGGCTTCCAAGCCTGTCATGGAAGGCAAGGGTGTACTGTTCAAGCGTTTCGCTGGTATCGACGTGTTCGACATCGAAGTCGACTCCGAGAGCCCGCAAGCCTTCATCGACACCGTCAAGCGCATCTCCATCACCTTCGGTGGCATCAACCTGGAAGACATCAAGGCCCCTGAGTGCTTTGAGATCGAACGTGCTCTGATCGAGCAGTGCGACATTCCGGTGTTCCACGATGACCAGCACGGCACCGCGATCGTGACCGCGGCCGGCATGATCAATGCCTTGGAAATCGCTGGCAAGACCCTTGCCGATGCCAAGATCGTTTGCCTGGGTGCAGGCGCTGCGGCCATCTCCTGCATGAAATTGCTGGTGAGCATGGGCGCCAACATCGAAAACATCTACATGGTTGACCGTACCGGCGTGATCCACTCCGGCCGTGACGACCTGAACCAGTACAAGGCTGTCTTCGCTCACGCGACCGACAAGCGCACCCTGGCAGACGCCCTGCAAGGCGCAGACGTGTTCGTTGGCCTGTCCGGTCCGAACCTGCTGAGCGCTGAAGGCCTGAAGTCCATGGCGGCCAACCCGATCGTGTTCGCCTGCTCCAACCCTGATCCAGAGATCGCCCCGGAACTGGCGCACGCCACCCGTGACGACGTGATCATGGCCACTGGTCGTTCGGACTACCCGAACCAGGTCAACAACGTACTGGGCTTCCCGTTCATCTTCCGTGGTGCCCTGGACGTTCGCGCCAAGCGCATCAACGAAGAAATGAAAGTGGCTGCGGCCAACGCCCTGCGTGAACTGGCCAAGCTGCCTGTGCCTCAGGAAGTGTGCGACGCCTACGGCGGTATCAAGCTGGAATTCGGTCGTGAGTACATCATCCCGAAACCAATGGATGCCCGCCTGATCACCGTGATCTCCGATGCCGTGGCCAAGGCCGCCATCGAGACCGGCGTAGCGACCCTGCCGTATCCGAAGAACTACCCGCTCAAGAGCGTGGATGATGTGTTCAACGGCTAAGCCCGTTTAGCGCTTCAACAAAAAAGCCCCGGCTCCTGCGAGTCGGGGCTTTTTTCGTTGTGGGGGCGGGCTTCTCGGGAGCGCCGCAGCGCAGAGTCCCTCGAGTCCTGCGCCAGTGCTGGCGCGCTGTAGGAGTCGGCGCAAAAAAAGCCCCGCGCTTGTGTCCAGGGCGGGGCTTTTTCAGGGGGGTGGCATCAGAACAGATCGATCGGCGCCACTTCGTCTGCCGGCAGCGGGCTGCCCGGCGCGCTGCCGTTGCCCAGCTCGCTGCCGGTCGGCGGCGTGTCTTCGGCCTTGAACAGCTCGAAGTAGGCGCCTGGCGTGCCTGGGGAGGCGGCGCGACCGCTGACCGGGTCTACCCGCAGGCTGAGGATGCCCTCAGGCTCTGGTTGGGTGTGCGGCGGCTTGTCCTTGAGAGCGGCGCCCATGAAGCTCATCCAGATCGGCAGCGCGACAGTACCGCCGAACTCGCGACGGCCGAGGCTTTCCGGTTGGTCGAAGCCGGTCCAGACGGTGGTCACGTAGTCGGCGTTGTAGCCGGAGAACCAGGCGTCCTTGGACTCGTTGGTGGTCCCGGTCTTGCCGGCGAGGTCGCTGCGGCCCAGCGCCAGCGCACGACGCCCGGTGCCGCGCTTGATCACGTCTTCCAGCATGCTGTTGAGGATGTAGGTGGTGCGCGGGTCGACGATGCGTTCCGCGATCGCCGGTGCCTGCTCGGGTGCTGGCGCGGTCGGCGCTTCGCCTGGCACGGCGTTGACGGTAAAGCTCTCACCGGTGGGCGCGGCGATGCCATTGCTGGCGACGTCGCCCTTGGGCACGCTCGGCGGGTTGGCGACGAACAGCGTGTCGCCATTACGGCTTTCGATCTTCTCGATGATGTACGGGGTGATCTTGTAGCCGCCGTTGGCGAACGTGCTCCAGCCGGTGGCGATCTCCATTGGCGTCAGGGTCGCGGTGCCCAGCGCCAGCGACAGGTTCGGCGGCAGATCCTGCTTGTTGAAGCCGAAGCGGCTGATGTAGTCGATGGTCTTGCTGACGCCCATCGCTTGCAGCAGGCGGATCGAGACCAGGTTACGCGACTTGTACAGGGCTTCGCGCATGCGGATCGGGCCGAGGAAGGTATTGGTGTCGTTCTTCGGACGCCAGACCTTGTCCAGGTACTCATCGACGAACACGATCGGCGCATCGTTGACCAAAGTCGCTGCGGTGTAGCCGCTATCCAGCGCGGCACTGTAGACGAACGGCTTGAAGCTCGAGCCCGGCTGGCGCTTGGCCTGCATGGCGCGGTTGTAGTTGCTCTGCTCGAAGGCGAAGCCGCCGACCAGGGCGCGGATCGCGCCGTTTTGCGGGTCCAGCGACACCAGTGCGCCCTGGGCGACCGGAATCTGTTTGAAGTGCAGGCTGTTGTCGGGCTGGCGCTGGACGCGGATCAGGTCGCCGACCTGGGCCACATCGGACGGCTGGCGCGGATTAGGCCCCATGCTGTTGGTGTTGAGGAATGGCCGGGCCCATTTCATGCTGTCCCAGGCCACGTGCTCTGCGCCGGTGCGGGTCAGGACCTGCAGGCCATTCTTGTCGACCTCGGTCACGATGGCCGGCTCAAGGCCGCTGATGGTGCGCTGCTTGGTCAGTTCGCTGGCCCAGGCGTCGGGCGTCTTGCCAGGCAGGCGGGATTCGGGGCCGCGGTAGCCGTGACGCTGGTCGTAGGTGATCAGGCCTTCATGTACAGCCGTGTTGGCCATTTCCTGAAGGTTGCTCGGCACGGTCGTAGTGACGCGGAAGCCTTCGGTGTAGGCGTCGCTGCCATAGCGCCCGACCATTTCGGCGCGGGCCATTTCGGCGATGTAGGGGGCGTTCACTTCCGGAGTCGGCACGTGGTAGCTGGCATTCAACGGCTCATTGACCGCCGCTTGATACGCCGCCTCGTCGATTTTACCGAGCTTGTACATGCGCCCCAGGATCCAGTCGCGACGTTCCTTGCTGCGCGCCGGGTTGGCCAGCGGGTTGAAGCGCGAAGGGGCCTTGGGCAGGCCGGCAATCATCGCCATCTGCGCCAGGCTGACGTCGCGGATCGACTTGCCGTAATACACCTGTGCCGCCGCCTCGATGCCGTAGGCGCGGTTACCCAGGTAGATCTTGTTGACGTAGAGCTCGAGGATTTCGTCCTTGGTCAACTGGCGCTCGATCTGCAGGGCCAGGAGGATCTCGGTGGTCTTGCGCGAGAAGCTGCGTTCGCTGGTCAGGAAGAAGTTCTTTGCCACCTGCATGGTGATGGTGCTGCCGCCGGACTGGATGTGTCCGCTTTTTACCAACTGGGTGGCGGCACGCATCAGGCTGCTCGGGTCGACGCCGTAGTGGTTGGCGAAGTTGTCGTCTTCAGCACTTAGTAACGCATTGATGAAGTTGGGCGGAATGTCGGCGAAACGTATGGGATTGCGGCGCATTTCGCCGAATTCGGCGATCAATTTGTCGTCGCTGCTGTAGACCCGCAGAGGAATCTGCAACTGGATACTTCGCAGTGCCTCCACCGACGGCAGTCCCGGGCTAAGGTAGAGAAACGCCCCGCTCAGACCCAGCAGCAGTCCGCAGAAAACAGCGACGATGGACCACCCGAAAAATTTCAGCAGACGAATCAAGGCTTTTGGATATCCAGGGCAAAGAATGAATTTGGCGTCAGGGCAGTCAGGGAAAACAAGGAGCGGCCTGCGCTTGGAGAAAGCGGAAAAAAACGCTGGGCATTATAAGCATTTTTCCGCTCAAAGCGCATTTGGCCGCGCTGTCAAGACGCGGCGATTGCCTGCAAGGCCGGCAAAGCACGCGTAACTCACGGAAAGTCATAAGGAATTGACTGTGTCACGACTCTTCAGGAAAAAACCTAGCACACTCTTGGGTATCGATATCGGCGCCACCTCGGTCAGGCTGGTCGAATTGAGCCGCTCAGGCACGTGTTATCGGCTCGAGGCCTACGCAATAGAGGCGTTGCCGGCGAACGCGGTGGTCGAGTCCGCCATTGTCCAGGTGGAGGTCGTGGGGCAGGCATTGGCCCGCGCGTGGCTGAAAGCCGGGACCCGGGTACGCAATGTTGCGGTGGCAGTTTGCGGATCGACGGTCATCACCAAGACCCTGGAAATGCCAGCGGGCATGTCCAGCGATGACCTGGAAATCGAACTAAAGCTGGACGCGGACCAGTACATCCCCTATCCCCTCGGTGACGTGGCCCTGGATTTTCAGATCCAGGGAATCTCGCGGCACAATCCGGGGCAGGTCGAGGTGTTGCTGGCGGCCTGTCGCAAGGACCATGTCGAGCTGCTTGAGGCCGTGTTGGAACTGGCCGGGCTGACGGCGCGGGTGGTGGATGTCCAGGCGCATGCGCTGGCGCGTTGCGTGGATCGGCTGGCAGCGCAACTGGGCGGTGTCCGGGGACTGTCGTTGGTGGCGCTGGTCGAGATTGGCAACGGACTGTCGACAGTCAGCGTGATAGGCGATGGCCAGATCCTGTACGCCCGCGAGCTGCTGCCGGGTGCGCACCCACTGAGCCAGGTCAGTGAGCCGAGCTACGGGGTCGAATTCGAGCCGGCAGGATGGGCGACGCAGCCGGACGGGCAGGACCTGCTTCCCGATGCGCAGGCATTGGCGCACCAGCTGTCGCACGCATTGCAGGCGTTTTTCGCCCTGGGCCAGCACAGCGCAGTCGAGCATATCCTGCTGGCCGCAGAGGCCTGTGCGGTGGCCGGGCTGGATCGCCTGCTCGAACAGCACCTGGGCATCCCGACCCGCGTGGCCAACCCTTTTGCCGGCATGACGCTGGGCAGTGCGGTCGATGCTACGGCGCTGGCCCACAACGCGCCCGGGTTGCTGGTCGCCTGCGGTCTGGCGTTAAGGAGCTTTGACTGATGGCCGGGATCAATCTTCTGCCATGGCGTGATAGGCAGCGTGCGGCGCGGCACCAACATTTCTTGTGTCTACTGGTCGGGATCGCCGTGGTTGGGACAGGCCTCATCGCGCTGGGCGAGCGTGTTCTTGACCGCGCCACCGAGCAGCAAACCTCGCGCAACGCCTACCTCGCTACCCGGATCGCCAACCTGGATGAGCAGGTCGGCCAGATCAACGATCTGCACGCCCGGCGCGAGCAGTTGCTGGCGCGGCTGCAGATCATTCAGGGCCTGCAAGGCAATCGACCGGCCAGCGTCAGGCTCTTCGATCAATTGGCCCGCGTGCTGCCCGATGGTGTGTATTTCACCGAGTTGGGGAGGCGCGGCAAAACGCTGTCGATCAGCGGTGTGGCCGAGTCCAATCACCAGGTTTCGCGGCTCCTGCGTCGCCTTGCGGCCGCGGGCGACCTGGCTGTTCCTGTGCTGGAGGAGGTCAAGGCGCAGAGCGCTGGCGACGAAGGCTCGGCCAGTGTTTTCCGCTTGACCGTGGCCCAGGCGCAAGCGGGCGCGCAGGCATGAGGCGGTTGTCTTGGTCGAGTCTCGATAGCCTGGACATGCACAACGTGGCGGCCTGGCCGGTGCTGGGTAAAACCCTGCTGGGCGTGCTGGTGATGGTGGTGGTGCTGGTCCTGGGGTACAGCTTTCACCTGCGTGAACTGCAGGCGCGCCTGGTATTTGCCCGTGCCGGGGAGGCCGAGCTGAAGCAGGTCTTTGTGAGCAAGGCGCATCAGGCAGCCCATTTGCAGGCTCACCTCGAACAGATGAGGGCTATGGAAAGCGACTTCGCCACGCTGTTGCGACAACTGCCCGGCGACAGTGAAGTGCCGGGGTTGCTGGAGGACATCAGTCGCACTGGCTTGGGCAGTGGTCTGGAGTTCGAAGAGATCAAGCTGTTGCCTGAGGTCGATCAGCCGTTCTACATCGAGCTGCCTATCCAGATCCGCGCGACGGGGTCCTACCATGACCTGGCGACGTTCGTCAGCGCTGTCTCGGCCTTGCCGCGCATCGTCACCCTGCACGACTTCAGCATTCGCCCGCTGGATTCGAGCGAGGGGCCGACGCTGCGCATGAATCTTCTGGCAAGAACCTATCGCTCCGCCGACAAGGGGCAGCAACCTTGAGCGCGGCACGTTGCTGGTGCTCGGCGTTGTTGTTGGGTGGCCTGGCTGGCTGTGGCGGCGAGCGCGATTTCAGTGACCTGGACAGCTTCATGGACGACGTGCGCCTTTACTCCCCCAGTCCTCTGGAAACCATGCCGACGTCGGCGTCGTACCCAGTGTTCAGTTACGGCGCGGCGTCGCTGCGCAGTCCGTTCTCGGCGCAGGTTGCGGCGGGCGAAGAGGGGCTGGTGCGGGGCGAACAAAGGGGTGAGCCGGATCGGCAACGACCCCGCCAGTACCTCGAACGCTTCAGCATCGAGCAGTTTGAAATGGTCGGCACCATGGTCAGTGCCTCGGGAGCGTATGCCTTGTTGCGCGGTGCGGGTGCGGTGCATCGGCTCAAGGTGGGTGACTACCTGGGGCGTAACGAGGGTCGGGTGGTGTCGGTCAGCGAGAGCCGGGTCGAGGTGGTCGAGTTGGTGCCCGATGGCCAGGGTGCCTGGCTGGAACGACCGCGCAGCCTTTCCTTGAACACGCACTCCTAGTGGAGCTCTAACCATGTACAGGATTTTTTCGACCCTCGGTGTGGTGCTTTGGATGGCGCTGCTGTCACCGGGGTTGCAGGCCAATTCCAGGGCGCTGGATCTTGTCGCGCCGCCGGGCGATCAGCACACCGAGGGTCTTGCCTATGGCGGTGAAAGGCTGTCGTTGAATTTCCAGGACATCGAAGTGCGTTCGGTACTGCAACTGATCGCCGACTTCACTGGCCTCAACCTGGTGGCCAGCGACTCGGTGCAGGGCAGCATCACGCTGCGCCTGGATAACGTGCCCTGGGACCAGGCGCTGGACCTGGTACTCAAGACCAAGGGCCTGGACCAGCGTCGGGTCGGCAACGTCCTGCTGATCGCCCCGGCACAGGAAATTGCCGCCCGTGAGCGTCAGACGCTGGAGTCGCAGCGGCAACTGGCCGAGCTCGCCCCGCTGCGGCGTGAGCTGTTGCAGGTCAACTACGCCAAGGCCGCTGACATAGCCCGGCTGTTCCAGTCAGTCACCAATGCCCAGGACCGGCCCGACGAGCGAGGCACGCTGACGGTGGATGAGCGGACCAACCACCTCATCGCCTTCCAGACCCAGGATCGACTGGACGAACTGCGTCGGATCGTCACGCAGCTGGATGTGCCGGTACGCCAGGTGATGATCGAGGCGCGGATCGTCGAGGCCAATGTCGATTACGACAAGAGCCTGGGCGTGCGCTGGGGTGGTGCGATGAGGAGGGGCAACTGGAGTGCCTCCGGGGTTGGCGGCAATGAAGCGGCTCTGCTCGGCTCCGGCAGCGCGCCATTCGTCGATATGGGGGCGGTGGGGGCTACCTCGGGACTTGGCATTGCCTTCATTACCGACAACCTGTTGCTCGACCTTGAGCTGTCAGCCATGGAAAAGACCGGCAACGGCGAAGTCGTCTCGCAACCCAAGGTGGTGACTGCCGACAAGGAGACCGCGAAGATCCTCAAGGGCACCGAAATCCCCTATCAGGAGGCCAGTTCCAGCGGCGCCACTTCGGTGTCGTTCAAGGAGGCTTCGTTGTCGCTGGAGGTGACGCCGCAGATCACCCCGGACAACCGCATCATCATGGAGGTCAAGGTCACCAAGGACGAGCCCGATTACTTGAACAAGGTGCAGGATGTGCCGCCGATCAAGAAAAACGAGGTCAATGCCAAGGTGTTGGTGGTCGATGGCGAAACCATCGTGATAGGTGGGGTTTTCTCAAATACTCAAAGCAAGGTTGTAGATAAAGTGCCATTTCTTGGTGATGTGCCGTATCTTGGCCGCCTTTTCCGGCGTGACGTGGTGTCGGAGAAAAAATCCGAGCTGCTGGTATTTCTCACTCCGCGTATCATGAATAACCAGGCGATTGCTGTGAGTCATTGATTCTGTGCGAAATTTGATTCTTGTTGGGCCAATGGGTGCGGGTAAAAGCACCATCGGCCGCTTGTTGGCCAAAGAGCTGCGTCTGCCGTTCAAGGATTCCGATAAGGAAATTGAATTGCGCACCGGCGCCAATATCCCGTGGATCTTCGATAAGGAAGGCGAGCCCGGCTTTCGTGACCGCGAGCAGGCGATGATCGCCGAACTCTGCGAGCTCGATGGCGTGGTGCTGGCGACCGGCGGTGGCGCGGTCATGCGCGAAGCCAATCGTCGGGCACTGCACGCCGGCGGTCGCGTCGTCTATTTGCACGCCTCGGTCGAGCAGCAGGTCGGGCGCACCGCGCGCGACCGCAATCGTCCCTTGCTGCGTACCGCTGATCCGGAAAAAACCCTGCGTGACTTGCTGGCCCTGCGCGACCCGCTGTATCGGGAAATCGCCGACCTGGTGGTGCAAACCGATGAGCGGCCACCGCGGATGGTGGTGCTGGATATTCTGGAACGCTTGCAGCAGCTACCTCCCCGTTAATACGCAGGGCGAAATGCGCTATCCTCGGCGTCGCGCCATGGCGGCCGTCAGGTGTGGCGCATGGCTAGCGCGCCACGTCACACAGGCAGACGTGGCCAGTCGATAACATAAGGCAGGACGCCTGATTCCAACTTACTGTGGGGACACATGCAGACACTTAAGGTTGATCTAGGCGAGCGTAGCTACCCGATCCATATTGGCGAAGGGTTGCTGGATCAGCCCGAGTTGCTGGCGCCGCACATCGCCGGACGGCAGGTGGCAATCATCTCCAACGAGACCGTTGCCCCGCTGTACCTGGAGCGCCTGACTCGCAGCCTGGCCCAGTTCTCGGTAATTTCCGTGGTGCTGCCCGACGGCGAAGCCTTCAAGAACTGGGAAACCCTGCAAAGCATTTTTGACGGCCTGCTGACTGCGCGCCATGACCGCCGCACCACCGTGATCGCCTTGGGCGGCGGAGTGATTGGCGACATGGCCGGGTTCGCTGCCGCCTGTTACCAGCGTGGCGTGGACTTCATCCAGATACCGACCACCCTGTTGTCGCAAGTCGACTCCTCGGTGGGCGGCAAGACCGGTATCAACCATCCGCTGGGCAAGAACATGGTCGGCGCCTTCTATCAGCCCAATGTGGTGCTGATCGATACCGCCACCCTCAATACTCTGCCGGCGCGCGAGCTGTCCGCGGGCCTGGCCGAAGTCATCAAGTACGGCTTGATCTGCGACGAGCCGTTCCTCTCCTGGCTTGAAGAAAACGTTGACCGGCTGCGGGCCCTGGACCAGGAGGCCCTGACCTATGCGATCGCGCGCTCCTGCGCAGCCAAGGCTGCGGTGGTCGGTGCCGACGAGCGAGAGACCGGCGTGCGCGCCACTCTCAACCTGGGGCACACCTTCGGTCACGCCATCGAAACCCACATGGGCTATGGTGTGTGGCTCCATGGTGAGGCAGTCGCTGCTGGCACCGTAATGGCCCTGGAAATGTCCTCGCGCCTGGGCTGGATCACTCCCGAGGAGCGTGACCGTGGCATTGCCCTGTTCCTGCGCGCCGGGTTGCCGGTGGTTCCGCCGCCAGAGATGAGCGAAGCCGATTTTCTCGAACACATGGCAATCGACAAGAAAGTAATCGACGGGCGCCTGCGCCTGGTGCTGTTGCGCCGCATGGGCGAGGCAGTCGTGACCGACGATTATCCGAAAGAGATTTTACAGGCAACGCTGGGAGCGGATTACCGCGCCCTGGCTCAGCTGAAAGGTTAATAAGATCACAATGACCAGTTTGCATGCCGACGAGGCGTTCCTAGGCCACTACCAGTTGAACCACGACCCTTTTGCTCCGCGGGTGCCTGGCTTCAAGTTTTTCCCTGCCCAGCGCAAGCCGGTGCTGGGGCAACTGCATCACCTGGCCCGCTACAGCCAGTTGTTGCTGGTGGTCACTGGCCCGCTGGGCAGTGGCAAGACCCTGTTGCGTCAGGCGCTCGTGGCCAGCACCAACAAGCAGTCGGTGCAGAGCGTGGTGGTTTCCGCCCGTGGTGCCGGCGACGCGGCGGGTGTGCTGCGTCAGGTCGCCCAGTCCCTGGACGTCGCCCAGGCGGAAGTCGGTGCGATCCTCAAGCAAGTGGTGCAACTGGCGCTGACTGGCCAGGAAGTCTATCTGCTGGTGGATGACGCCGAGCAGCTCGACGAATCGGCGCTTGAGGCCTTGCTGGCCCTGGCTGCTGGCGCCCCGGAAGGCCGTCCGCATGTGTTCCTGTTTGGCGAGCCTTCGCTGATCGCCGGGCTTGAGCAGTTGAGCACCGAGGAAGAGCGCTTCCACGTGATCGAACTGCAGCCCTACGCGGAAGAAGAAACCCGCGAATACCTGGCCCAGCGTCTTGAAGGGGCGGGCCGGGGAATCGAACTTTTTACCGCTAATCAGATCTCTGAGATTCACGAAAGCTCCGACGGCTGGCCTGGAAACATCAACCAGGTTGCCCGCGATGCGATGATCGAAGCCATGATTGCTAGCCGCTCCGCGGTCAAGCGTCCAAGTATGGGGTTCAACATGCCGAAGAAACACGTATTGGCGATATCCGCCGTAGTCGTGGTCGCGGTGGCTGCCGCCTGGTTGCTGCCAGGTCGCAACAAGACACCAACCACCGGGGCACCTGCCAACGAACAGGCGCAACTGCCCCTGGGTCAGGGTGCCAATGGCGGTGCGCCGTCGGTCGAATTCGCTGGCAATACCCAGCCAATGCCCCTGCCGTTGGTCGGCCAGTCGCAGCCGGTGATGCGCGGCCCCTTGGCTGAAGCTGCCGGTGGCATCACGGAAGGCGATGATGGCGTGCCGCTAGAGGGCTCCAGCAGCGTTCCGCCGACCGTGACCACCATTGCCCCGCCAAGCGGCGTTGCAGCCGGTCCTGCGCCTACGCCAGCGGCCAAGCCAGTGCCTGCGCCAACCCAGGTTGCGACCGCCAAGCCTGCCCCGACCCCGACCCCGGTGGCCAAGCCAGCACCAGCACCTGTGGCCAAGCCAGCGCCGGTGACCAAGCCGGTGGAGAAACCAGCCACTGTCGCCAAGGCGGCACCGGCAGCCGGTGGCAGCTGGTACGCCGGTCAGAAGCCGGGTAACTACGTGGTGCAAATCCTCGGCACCAGCTCGGAAGCCGCGGCCCAGAGCTTCGTCAAGGAGCAGGGCGGCGAGTACCGTTATTTCAAGAAAGTCCTCAACGGCAAGCCGCTTTACGTCATCACCTACGGTAACTTCGCCAACCGCGATGCCGCCGTATCCGCCATCAAGGCCTTGCCAGCGAAGGTTCAGGCTGGTAAACCTTGGCCTCGCTCTGTCGCCAGCGTCCAACAAGAACTGGCAACAGCTCGCTGAAGATTCGGCGGCCTTACCCAGGCCGCCTCTCCCGGCACCTCAAAATTTCTGCAAGGCATGCTGCCCTCGGGCCGCGTGCCTTGTGGTGTCTGCGTCACAGTAGTCTTTGAGTGGTTGCGGTCAGAATTAAAAAAAGTTTTGACTAGCACAGTAGATCGCTTTAAACCTTTCATAAATGCGACATAGATTTGCGACATTTCGTCGTCAAATTTGTGAGCCTCTGTGTCGGTGTGTACAATGACCTCCCTTTTGCCCCCGCAAAGCTGGCGTACGTTCGGCGTGGAAGGTAACTGGTTGAATTGAAAAGAAATTTGCCTCGTTAAGAGGCAGCCTGGTGAGAAAGTGTCTATGAAAGCAGGTCTGTACCAACCAGATGAATTCAAGGATAACTGCGGTTTCGGCCTGATAGCCCATATGCAGGGCGAACCCAGTCATACCCTTTTGCAAACGGCCATCGAGGCCCTGACCTGCATGACCCACCGCGGTGGGATCAACGCCGACGGCAAGACCGGTGACGGTTGCGGTCTGCTCATTCAAAAGCCGGACGTGTTCCTGCGGGCAATCGCCCAGGAAACCTTCGGTGTGGAACTGCCCAAGCAATATGCGGTGGGCATGGTGTTCTTCAACCAGGACCCGGTTAAAGCCGAGGCCGCGCGCGAGAACATGAACCGCGAGATACTCGCCGAAGGCCTGCAGTTGGTCGGCTGGCGCAAAGTGCCGATCGATACCAGCGTCCTTGGCCGCCTGGCCCTGGAGCGCCTGCCGCAGATCGAGCAGGTGTTCATCGCCGGTGATGGCCTGAGCGACCAGGACATGGCCATCAAGCTGTTCAGCTCCCGTCGTCGTTCGTCCGTGGCCAACGCCGCCGACACCGACCACTACATCTGCAGCTTTTCCCACAAGACCATCATTTACAAAGGCCTGATGATGCCGGCGGACCTCACCGCCTTCTATCCGGACCTGAGCGACCAGCGCCTGCAAACCGCGATCTGCGTGTTCCACCAGCGCTTCTCCACCAACACCCTGCCGAAATGGCCGCTGGCCCAACCGTTCCGCTTCCTGGCGCACAACGGCGAGATCAACACCATCACCGGCAACCGCAACTGGGCCGTGGCCCGTCGCACCAAGTTCAGCAACGACCTGATGGACCTGGAAGAGCTCGGCCCGCTGGTCAACCGCGTGGGTTCCGACTCCTCGAGCATGGACAACATGCTGGAGCTGATGGTCACCGGCGGCATCGACCTGTTCCGTGGCGTGCGGATGATCATTCCGCCAGCGTGGCAGAACGTCGAGACCATGGACCCGGACCTGCGTGCATTCTACGAGTACAACTCGATGCACATGGAGCCGTGGGACGGCCCGGCCGGCGTGGTCATGACCGACGGTCGCTACGCGGTGTGCCTGCTTGACCGTAACGGTCTGCGTCCGGCGCGCTGGGTGACCACCAAGAACGGCTTCATCACCCTGGCCTCGGAAATCGGCGTCTGGAACTACCAGCCAGAAGACGTGATCGCCAAGGGCCGCGTTGGCCCGGGCCAGATCTTTGCCGTGGACACCGAGACCGGCCAGATCCTCGACACCGATGCGATCGACAACCGCTTGAAGTCTCGTCATCCGTACAAGCAATGGCTGCGCAAGAATGCCCTGCGCATCCAGGCGACCATGGAAGACAACGACCACGGTTCGGCCTTCTACGACGTCGACCAGCTCAAGCAATACATGAAGATGTACCAGGTGACGTTCGAAGAGCGTGACCAGGTGCTGCGCCCACTGGGTGAGCAGGGCTACGAAGCCGTTGGCTCCATGGGCGACGATACGCCGATGGCCGTGCTGTCCCAGCGCGTGCGCACGCCGTACGACTATTTCCGCCAGCAGTTCGCCCAGGTGACCAACCCGCCGATCGACCCGCTGCGTGAAGCCATCGTCATGTCGCTGGAGATCTGCCTCGGTGCCGAGCGCAACATCTTCCAGGAGTCGCCGGAACACGCCTCGCGCGTGATCCTCAGCTCGCCGGTCATTTCCCCGGCCAAGTGGCGCTCGCTGATGAACCTCGATCGCCCGGGCTTCGAGCGCCAGGTCATCGACCTCAACTACGACGAGGCCATGGGCCTTGAAGCCGCGGTGCGCAATGTCGCCGACCAGGCTGAAGAAGCCGTGCGTGCCGGTCGCACCCAGATCGTGCTGAGTGACCGTCACATTGCCCCGGGCAAGTTGCCGATCCACGCTTCCCTGGCTACCGGCGCGGTGCACCACCGCCTGACCGAAAAAGGCCTGCGCTGCGACTCCAACATCCTGGTCGAGACCGCCACCGCGCGCGATCCGCACCACTTCGCGGTACTGATCGGCTTCGGCGCTTCGGCGGTCTATCCGTTCCTGGCCTACGAAGTGCTGGGCGACCTGATCCGCACCGGCGAAGTGCTGGGCGACCTCTATGAGGTGTTCAAGAACTACCGCAAAGGCATCACCAAGGGCCTGTTGAAGATCCTGTCGAAGATGGGCATCTCCACCATCGCGTCCTACCGTGGCGCCCAGTTGTTCGAAGCCATCGGCCTGTCCCAGGAAGTCTGCGACCTGAGCTTCCGTGGCGTACCGAGCCGCATCAAAGGCGCGCGTTTCGTCGACATCGAAGCCGAACAGAAGGCCCTGGCAGCCGAAGCCTGGAGCCCGCGCAAGCCGATCCAGCAGGGCGGCCTGCTGAAGTTCGTCCACGGTGGCGAATATCACGCCTACAACCCGGACGTGGTCAACACCCTGCAAGCCGCTGTGCAGCAGGGTGACTACAGCAAGTTCAAGGAATACACGGCGCTGGTAGACAACCGTCCGGTGTCGATGATCCGCGACCTGTTCAAGGTCAAGACCCTGGATACGCCGCTGGACATCAGCGAGATCGAACCGCTGGAATCGGTGCTCAAGCGCTTCGACTCCGCCGGTATCTCCCTCGGTGCCCTGTCGCCGGAAGCCCACGAAGCCCTGGCCGAAGCCATGAACCGCCTGGGTGCGCGTTCCAACTCCGGTGAAGGTGGTGAAGACCCGGCGCGCTACGGCACCATCAAGAGCTCGAAAATCAAGCAGGTCGCCACTGGCCGATTTGGCGTGACCCCGGAATACCTGGTCAACGCCGAAGTGCTGCAGATCAAAGTGGCCCAGGGCGCCAAGCCTGGCGAAGGTGGGCAACTGCCGGGCGGCAAGGTCAACGGCCTGATCGCCAAGCTGCGTTATGCGGTGCCGGGCGTGACCCTGATCTCGCCTCCGCCGCACCACGACATCTATTCCATCGAAGACTTGTCGCAGCTGATTTTCGACCTCAAGCAAGTCAACCCCAAGGCCCTGGTCTCGGTGAAACTGGTGGCAGAAGCGGGCGTCGGCACCATTGCCGCTGGTGTGGCCAAGGCCTATGCCGACCTGATCACCATCTCCGGCTACGATGGCGGCACCGGTGCTTCGCCGCTGACCTCGATCAAGTACGCCGGTGCGCCGTGGGAACTGGGCCTGGCGGAAACCCACCAGACCCTGCGCGGCAACGACCTGCGCGGCAAGGTACGGGTGCAGACCGACGGTGGCCTGAAAACCGGCCTCGACGTGATCAAGGCGGCCATCCTCGGCGCTGAAAGCTTCGGCTTCGGCACCGCACCGATGATCGCCCTGGGCTGCAAATACCTGCGCATCTGCCACCTGAACAACTGCGCCACCGGCGTGGCGACCCAGAACGAGAAGCTGCGCAAGGATCACTACATCGGTACCGTCGACATGGTGGTGAATTTCTTCACCTACGTCGCCGAAGAAACCCGCGAGTGGCTGGCCAAGCTGGGCGTGCGCTCTCTCGAAGAGCTGATCGGGCGTACCGATCTGCTGGAAATCCTCGAGGGCCAGACCGCCAAGCAGCAACACCTGGACCTGACGCCGTTGCTGGGCAGCGATCACATCCCGGCAGACAAGCCACAGTTCTGCCAGGTCGAGCGCAACCCGCCGTTCGACAAGGGCCTGCTGGCCGAGAAAATGGTCGACCTGGCCACCTCGGCCATCAATGACCTGAGCGGCGCCGAATTCGCCCTGGACATCTGCAACTGCGATCGCTCGATCGGTGCACGGATCTCCGGTGAAATCGCGCGCAAGCATGGTAATCAGGGCATGGCCAATGCACCGATCACCTTCCGCTTCAAAGGCACTGCCGGGCAGAGCTTTGGGGTATGGAACGCCGGTGGCCTGAACATGTACCTGGAAGGCGATGCCAACGACTACGTCGGCAAAGGCATGACCGGCGGCAAGCTGGTGATCGTTCCGCCCAAGGGCAGCCTCTACAAGACGCAGGACAGCGCCATTATCGGCAACACATGCCTGTACGGCGCCACGGGCGGCAAGCTGTTCGCCGCCGGTACCGCGGGCGAGCGATTTGCTGTGCGTAACTCCGGTGCCCACACCGTGGTCGAAGGCACTGGCGATCACTGCTGCGAATACATGACCGGTGGTTTCGTCTGCGTCCTGGGCAAGACCGGTTACAACTTCGGTTCAGGCATGACCGGCGGTTTCGCCTACGTGCTCGACCAGGACAACACCTTCGTTGACCGGGTCAACCATGAACTGGTGGAAATCCAGCGGATCAGCGGCGAGGCGATGGAAGCCTACCGTAGCCATTTGCAGCGTGTGCTGAACGAGTACGTCGAGGAAACCGACAGCGAGTGGGGTCGTGAACTCGCCGAGAACCTCGATGATTACGTGCGTCGTTTCTGGCTGGTCAAGCCCAAGGCTGCCAACCTGAAATCGTTGCTTTCCAGCACCCGTGCCAACCCGCAGTGATATGCGCCTGAAGAGTTTGATGAGGTTTTAACATGGCTGAACGTCTGAATAATGACTTCCAGTTCATCGAGGTCGGGCGCAAGGATCCGAAGAAGAAACTGTTGCGTCAACGCAAGAAAGAGTTCGTGGAAATCTACGAACCGTTCAAACCCCAGCAGTCGGCCGACCAGGCCCACCGCTGCCTGGGTTGCGGTAACCCGTATTGCGAATGGAAGTGCCCGGTGCACAACTTCATTCCCAACTGGCTCAAGCTGGTGGCCGAGGGCAACATCCTCGCCGCCGCCGAACTGTCGCACCAGACCAACACCCTGCCGGAAGTCTGCGGCCGGGTGTGCCCGCAAGACCGTCTGTGCGAGGGTGCCTGCACCCTCAACGACGGCTTCGGTGCGGTGACCATCGGTTCGGTGGAGAAGTACATCACCGACACCGCGTTCGCCATGGGCTGGCGCCCGGACATGTCCAAGGTCAAGCCGACCGGCAAACGTGTCGCGGTGATCGGTGCGGGCCCGGCGGGCCTGGGGTGTGCCGACGTGCTGGTGCGCGGCGGGGTGACCCCGGTGGTGTTCGACAAGAACCCGGAAATCGGCGGTCTGCTGACCTTCGGTATCCCCGAGTTCAAGCTGGAAAAGACCGTGCTGAGCAATCGCCGCGAAGTCTTCACCGGCATGGGCATCGAGTTCCGCCTCAACACCGAGGTGGGCAAGGATGTGACCATCGAGCAACTGCTCGCCGAATACGATGCCGTGTTCATGGGCATGGGCACCTACACCTACATGAAGGGCGGTTTTGCCGGCGAGGACCTGCCGGGCGTCTACGACGCACTGGACTTCCTGATTGCCAACGTCAATCGCAACCTGGGCTTTGAAAAGTCGCCGGAAGATTTCGTCGACATGAAAGGCAAGAAGGTTGTGGTGCTGGGCGGCGGCGACACGGCCATGGACTGCAACCGCACCTCGATTCGCCAGGGCGCCAAGTCGGTGACCTGTGCCTATCGTCGTGACGAAGCGAACATGCCGGGCTCGCGCAAAGAGGTGAAGAACGCCAAGGAAGAAGGGGTGAAATTCCTCTACAACCGCCAGCCGATCGCCATTGTCGGCGAAGACCGGGTCGAAGGCGTGAAGGTGGTCGAGACCCGTCTCGGCGAGCCGGACGCCCGTGGCCGTCGCAGCCCCGAGCCGATTCCGGGTTCCGAAGAGATCATCCCGGCCGACGCCGTGGTCATCGCTTTTGGTTTCCGTCCAAGCCCGGCCGCCTGGTTCGAGCAGTTCGACATCCAGACCGACAGCCAGGGCCGCGTCGTGGCCCCGGAACAAGGCAAGTTCAAACACCAGACCAGCAACCCGAAGATCTTCGCCGGTGGCGACATGGTGCGCGGTTCCGACCTGGTGGTGACGGCGATCTTCGAAGGCCGCAATGCCGCTGAAGGGATCCTGGATTACCTGGGCGTCTAAGCTGCGTTAGAAACAGCACTGCAATACCTGTGGGAGCTGGCTTGCCAGCGATAGCATCACCTCGGTCTACCTGACCAACCGAGGTGTCTGCATCGCCGGCAAGCCAGCTCCCACAGTGTTTTGTATTGTTGCGAAAACCGTGTTCCAACCGCGACAAATTGACCCGATAGACAAAAGGCTGACCTGCATCCGTGCCTTTTGTGCTCGGCTCTGAGAAAATGCCCGCACTTTTTTTCCGGATGCCGACATGACTGCCCTGAAGAACGACCGTTTCCTTCGTGCCCTGCTCAAGCAACCCGTAGACGTCACGCCCGTGTGGATGATGCGTCAGGCCGGTCGCTACCTGCCTGAATACCGTGCCAGCCGCGCCAAGGCCGGCGACTTCATGAGCCTGTGCATGAACCCGGAGTTCGCTTGCGAAGTCACCATGCAGCCGCTCGATCGCTACCCGCAGCTGGATGCGGCGATCCTGTTCTCCGACATCCTGACCATTCCCGATGCCATGGGCCAGGGCCTGTACTTCGAAACCGGCGAAGGTCCGCGCTTCAAGAAAGTCGTCAGCACCCTGGCCGACATCGAAGCCCTGCCGATTCCTGATCCGCACAAAGACCTCGGCTACGTGATGGACGCGGTCAGCACCATCCGCCGCGAGCTCAACGGCCGCGTGCCGCTGATCGGCTTTGCCGGCAGCCCATGGACCCTGGCGACCTACATGGTTGAAGGCGGCTCGTCGAAAGACTACCGCAAGACCAAAACCATGCTCTATGACAACCCGCAAGCCCTGCACCTGCTGCTGGACAAGCTCGCACAGACAGTCACCAGCTACCTCAACGGCCAGATCATGGCCGGCGCGCAAGCGGTGCAGATCTTCGACAGCTGGGGCGGCGCCCTCTCGGCGGCGGCGTACCAGGAATTCTCCCTGGCCTACATGCGCAAGATCGTCAGCGGCCTGATCCGTGAGCACGAAGGCCGTAAAGTGCCGGTGATCCTGTTCACCAAGAGCGGCGGCCTGTGGCTGGAAAGCATCGCCGACAGTGGCGCTGATGCATTGGGCCTGGACTGGACCTGCGACATCGGCAGCGCCCGTGACCGCGTCGGCAGCAAGGTAGCCCTGCAAGGCAACATGGACCCGACCGTGCTGTACGCCAAGCCTGAAGCCATTCGCAGCGAAGTCGGGCGGATCCTCGCCAGCTACGGCAAAGGCAGCGGCCACGTGTTCAACCTCGGCCACGGCATCACCCCGGAAGTCGATCCGGAACACGCCGGTGCCTTCCTGCGTGCGGTGCACGAGTTGTCGGCGCAGTATCACGAGTGATCGTGACCCGATAAAAAACGCCCGGCAAATGCCGGGCGTTTTTGTATGCGTGTGGGCACCTTGGGTGACGCTGTAAATAGCGGCCCTGTTGGCGAGCCAGGCAGTGGGGGGCAGACTTGCTCTTTGCGGGCAAACCAGGGTTTGCAACGTTTGTTTCGCAGACGTTGTCTGTAGAACAAGGTTGGGCGATTGTAAGAAAAAGTTGCGTGACTTGTCTGATAAATAGCACCGATGACATTTCTCATGCTGTATAGGATTTATCCTACATAGAACCAGTGAGTTAATCGGTAGAGTGCGGCGCTCTCGTAATCTGGTCGCCGCAGCGTTGTGAACTTGATGTGCAGCGCTTAAATAAGTTTTGTTATTTGGTGCGGTTTGGCCAGCGTTTTCTTGCGGGGTTAAAAAGGTGCTGAAGTTGTCGCGCTCGGGAAATAACCGATTGCGTTGCGCAATATTGGGCGCTTCGCGAGTAAGTATAAATAACCAGTCTGGAACTAATAATATGAAACTAACTGTTTCTAGCCGCGGGATACTGGCGGGTTGCACATCCTCGATGACATTGATGGCAGCCATGCTGGCCTCACCCGGTGTGGCAGCCCATGGCTTTTTGAATGACCCACCTTCGCGAGCTTTTCTCTGCCAAAAAGGCTTGAACAAAGACTGTGGCGGCGCCCAGTACGAACCTCAAAGTGTCGGCGAGACCTTCAAGGGTTTCCCGGCCGGCGTCGGCGGCGCACCGCTGCAAGGCCCGGTAGACGGCAAGATCGCCAGTGGTGGTCATACCCTGTTTTCCGCCGTGGATGCGCAGACCGCCACACGTTGGCACCTGACTGAAATCAACGACCGCAACATCGATTTCGCCTGGACATACACCGCAGCGCACCCGGCGACCAAGCACGAATACTTCATTACCAAAAATGGCTGGAATCCGAACGAGCCACTCGCACGCGCCTCTTTTGACAGCGCGCCATTTTGCTATGTCGACGGCGGTAATGTTCTGCCCATTTCCGGAGCCAAGCACTCTTGCGTGATCCCCAATGACAAGAGCGGGCAGCATGTAATTCTCGGTATCTGGACCGTCGGCGACACTGATGCCGCCTTCTACAACGTCGCCGACGTCAACGTCCTGGCCGAGGCAGCGTTGCCGGGTGGATGGAACCATGTCGGTAACATAACCCCTGCCAGCACCCTGTTGCCGGGTGACAAGGTCAAGGCGCGCGCCTTCACTGCCAACGGTGAAAGTCCGTCGCACAGCGTCGAAATCGGCATCGCCTCGGCTGACGCCGGCAAGCCCGAGAAATGGTCGTTTGCACTGGCCGAGCAGATCAACAAGAGCCAGAAACTGGTGCGAGCCGGTGTCCGTGACGAAGCAGGCAACATCGTACCAATCGAAGGCGAAAACAAGCTGTACGCACAAAAGGATAGCGGTGTAACCCGCTACGAAGTGCAGTTGAACATGCAGGAAGATGCGGCGGCACGTCTGATGGTCGCGTCACTGCAACCTGAATATGTACTGGACAAAGGTCAGGCCAAGGTTGATTTCGGGGTTATCGCTAACCGCACGATGAACATTGAGGCCACGTTGTTTGACCAAAACAACAAGTCGGTCGGCTCCACTGCGGTGCAGATGGACAGCGGCACGACAATGCAGTCCATAGATATTCGCAGTATCCCTGGCACGCACACTCTGACACTGGTGGGTACTACCCTGGATGGTCGGACCACTCGCCAGGACAATCGCACGGTCAATGTGACGGGTGAAGGTGGTGCGCATGAGTACGACTTCGAGTTCCCGAACAACATCGGTGAATACACCGCTGGGACCACTGTCCTGCAACCAAAGACTGGCAATGTCTATGAGTGCAAGCCGTTCCCTTATTCGGGTTACTGCAAGCAGTACAGCCCTGCGGCGAATGGCTATGAACCAGGAGTTGGCGCTCACTGGCATATGGCCTGGGATCAGAAGTAAGTTTAAGTAACAACTCTTCGGGTAGTCCGCTGCAGCGGGCCGTCCGAAGAGGTAGTTTTTATTTTAAGAGAGCAACAGTTTTATTGCGGTGAAGGCCTGGCGAGTACGGACTCGCAAGATGTACAAGCAGGTTTTCAGCGTTTTTTTTGTGGGTCAATGAACTTCATATTTCGTTACTTGGCATGTCGTTGCCGGTAATGGACTGGGCAGGGTGATTTTATATGTCACTGGCGGTCTTTATCTCACGCTGGCCGGAGTTGCTTGCAAGTGTCTTGTGGATCTTGCCATTGGGTTACGGAGTTTATCTGTTCGATAACGAAGTCCGGACGCGCGACCATCTGCTGGCGCGGTCCGTCCTGCCAGCCGCGCCCGCGCAGCAAGCGCTACCGGCCATCGAGTTCAACCCCGAAGCCATCGCTACGGTACTGGGCCTGGCGGAACACGCCGCCAATGTGCGCAGCGCCGAACCTTTGACGTTACGCGCCAGCTTTGTCTCCAGCGCCGGCATTTCGCGGGCGTTGTTGGCGGGGGCTGACGGCGAACGCTTGTATCAGGTGGGCGAAAGTTTGCCAGGCGGCAGTGTGTTGCGTCGGGTAGAGGTCTCAAGAGTGGTGTTGTGGCGCAAGGGACGCGAGGAAGTGCTGACCCTGCAACCGGCCATTGAGCTTCGCGTGTTGACGCTCAACCCGACAACCCCAAGACCTGCGCCACCCCTTCTTCATCTTCGGCCAAGTGCTGATCTACCTCCGAGTCCCTGAATGATGTTTTCAATGCAAGTTGGCGCCGTCCGCGCACGGCTGCGTGTCCTGGCGCTCGCGACGCTGTTGATCCCGAGTCTGGGGGCGGCCGAAGAGGAGCGCTGGCAGCTGGCGATGAACAATGCGCTGCTGCGGGATATCGTCGAAGAAATGTCGGTGATTCTCGGCACGACGGTGATCCTCGATCCCAAGGTAGAAGGCCGGGTCACCGTGATGTCCCGGCAGGCACTGGACCGTGAAGGGGTGCGACGGTTGTTCTATTCAGTGCTGGATGCGCACAACTTCACCGTGATCGATCAAGGAGACCGCATTCTCATCACGCCGGTGACAGAGGCCAAGACCCGAGCCAGTCAGGGCGATTCGAAAGCAGTGGGTGACGGACAGTTTGTCACCGAAGTCATTGCCCTGGGCGCCAGCACGGCCGCCGATCTGGCGGGGCTGGTTCGACCGTTGGTCTCGGTCAACGGTTATGTAGGCCCCTCGGTTTCTGCCAACGCGCTGGTAGTGACTGACACCGCCAGCAATGTCCGGCGGGTCGGGCAGGTGGTGCGCCAACTCGACTCTGGAGTGCGCAACGCCCACAGCCTCGTGACGTTACGCCACGGTCTGGCGGGTGAGATCGCCAGTGTGCTGGAGGCTTCGCTGGGCAAGTCCGGTGCCGATGCTGGCAGCCTGGTGATTGCGGACAATAGGGCCAACCGGCTGGTGGTCGTTGGGCCGGAGTCAGTGCGCAAGCGCCTGGTCCAGTTGGCGCAGTCACTGGATGTCCCTGCGACCACCAAGCTCGACAGTGCCCGGGTCATTCGCTTGCACCACAGTGACGCCAAGCAACTGGCTGAAGTCCTGGATGCCCTGGGCCAAGGATTCAACACTCAAGACGGCAACAAAAACACCAAGGATTCGTCATCGGCCAGGCCGGTCATGGTCAAGGCCGACGAGCGTCAGAATGCCCTGGTGATATTTGCCGATCCCAGTCAACTGCGTACCTTGGAAACCATCGTCCGCGAATTGGACCAGCCCCGTGCGCAGGTGCTGATTCACGCCGCTATTGTCGAGATCACCGGTGATATCGTCGAGGCGCTGGGTGTGCAGTGGGGCCTGGACACTGGGAATGCCAAAGGCCTCATCAACTTCCCGGGTACCGGTGTGCCGGTACTGGGAGGGTTGAATTTCAATGACAAGAATCCTGCTCCCGAGGGTTCGTTTTTGCGTCTCGGTGGCGGCAGTTTCAGCGCGCTGATTTCGGCCCTGGCGAGTAACAGCCGCAGCAACCTGTTGTCGACACCGAGTCTGCTGACCCTGGATAACCAGGAGGCGGAAATCATCGTTGGCCAGAACGTCCCGTTCAAGACCGGTTCCTACACCACCAACAGCAACGGCGCGGATAACCCGTTCACCACGGTCGAGCGCAAGGATGTGGGAATCAGCCTGAAAATCCGTCCGCACATCAACGAGGGTTCGCTGCTGCGTCTGGAAGTCGAGCAGGAGATCTCGGACATCGCACCCTCGGTGTCCGGTGTCGATTCGTCGGACCTGATCACCAACAAGCGCGCGCTCAAAAGCACCATCCTGGCCAATGATGGCGAGATCATCGTGATCGGTGGCCTGATCAAGGACAGCGTGCGGAGCCAGGAAAGCGGGGTGCCAGGATTGCGCAGCATCCCTTACCTGGGCGCGTTGTTCCGCTGGACCAAAGACACTCAGACCAAAAGTAACCTGATGGTGTTCCTGCGTCCGACCATCCTGCGTAGCCGGCAGGATATCGCCGAGATCAGTGAGGACCGCTACAAGGCCCTGCGTGAACTGAGTCAGCCCACGGACCGACAGAACAACTCGTTGTTATTGCCGAATGATCCGCATCAGCTGTTTGACCACAAACCTGAGCGCTCGACACCATGACCCGACAGCCGGAGCACGGCGAGCAACTGCCGTTCGGCTTCGCCCGGCGTTCCGGGGTGTTGGTGGACGGTGCTGGCGAGACATTGAGCCTGTCGATTCGTGCCGACACGCCACTGACCGCGCTGGCAGAAGTGCGGCGGGCCATCGGCCGTCATCTGCCGTTGCAGGTGCTTGAGCCCGCGGAGTTCGCCACACGCCTGGCCAACACTTATCGCGAGGGGCAAAGCGCCGCCGAACAGGTCGCGCTGGGTCTGGACGACGAGTTGGACCTGTTGAGCCTGGCAGACCAGCTTCCTCAGACCGCCGACCTGCTTGAGCAGGAGGGGGACGCGCCAATCATCCGTCTGATCAACGCATTACTGAGTGAAGCCGTGCGTGAGAAGGCCTCGGATGTTCACCTGGAAACCTTCGAACAGTACCTGTCGGTGCGCTTGCGGGTGGACGGGCAATTGCGTGAAGTGCTCAAGCCGCGACGCGAGCTGGCCAATTTGCTGGTGTCGCGGATCAAGGTGATGGCGCGCCTCGATATCGCCGAAAAGCGCGTGCCCCAGGATGGCCGCATGGCCTTGCGCCTGGCCGGGCACGAGGTGGATGTGCGGGTCTCGACGCTGCCATCGGCCCATGGCGAGCGTGTGGTGCTTCGCCTGCTCGATAAACAGGCCGGACGGCTCGATTTAAGGTGCCTTGGCATGCCACCCGAAACACTGACGCACTTCGCCCGGATTCTCTCCAGGCCCCACGGGATTTTCCTGGTGACCGGACCCACCGGCTCAGGCAAGACCACCAGCCTCTACGCCGCTCTTTCCAGCCTCAACGACCAGACGCGCAACATTCTCACGGTGGAAGACCCCATTGAGTACCACTTGCCGGGGATCGGTCAGACACCGGTCAATCCTAAGGTGGAAATGACCTTTGCCCGGGGGCTGCGGGCGATTCTGCGTCAGGACCCGGACGTGGTGATGGTCGGTGAGATTCGTGACCGGGAAACTGCCGAGATCGCCGTGCAGGCCTCGTTGACCGGCCATCTGGTGTTGTCGACGCTGCACACCAATAGTGCGGTCGGTGCCGTCACCCGCTTGCTGGACATGGGCGTCGATGCCTACCTGTTGGCGTCATCACTGGTCGGTGTGCTCGCCCAGCGCCTGCTGCGCACCCTGTGCACCCACTGCAAGGAGCCGTACCTGGCCGACGCCATGGAGTGCCAGCGGCTGGGCGTCGAGGCACCGGCGCGCGTGTTCAAGGCTCGTGGGTGCGCCCACTGCCAGCAAGGCTATCGCGGTCGGACCGGTGTGTATGAATTGGTCAGCATGACGCCGGCGCTATCGGCACTGATCCATCAGGGCGCCAGTGAGCAGGACCTGGCTCAGGAAGCACGCAGGCACTCACCAAGCCTGTTCCAGGACGGGCAACGGTTGGTACTTGAAGGGTTGACCAGCCTCGATGAGCTCTTGCGCGTCAGCCGGGAGGATTAGGCGTGCCGGGATTCGACTACCGTGCCCAGGACTGCAATGGCCGTTCATGCCGGGGCGTTCAGGAAGCTGACAGCCCCAGGCACGCCCGTCAATTGCTGCGCGAGCGCGGGTTGTTGCCAAGCCATGTGGGGCCGGCAAAGCACCAGGGGACGCGCGCCCGCGGATTTGCCCACGGCACCTCATTGGCCGCTGGCGAACTGGCGTTGCTGACGTTGCAGTTATCCACGCTGATCCAGGCCGGCTTGCCGCTGGAGGAGTCCTTGCGTGCGGTTGCCGCACAGAGCGAAAAGCGTCGGATCAGTGCGTTGTTGTCGGCGGTGCGCACGCAGGTCATGGAAGGGCACGCGCTCGCGACCGCTCTGGGTGGATTTCCCCGGGCCTTTCCCGAGTTGTATCGCGCCACTGTCGCGGCGGGCGAGCGCTCCGGGCATCTGGGTTTTGTACTGGAACAACTGGCGGCCTACACCGAGGCTCGCCATGCGTCCCGTCAGCGCATCCAACTGGCATTGGTGTACCCAATGATCCTGATGGTCTCTTCGCTGGCCATCGTCGGTTTTCTACTGGGTTACGTAGTGCCGGATGTTGTGAAGATTTTTGTCGACAGTGGTCAGCCATTACCTCTGCTGACCCGAGGGATGATCCTGCTCAGTGACGGCCTGCGCGACCATGGCCTGCTTTTGCTGGGGCTGCTGGCGATACTCGGGTTACTGGCGCGCTGGGCCTTGCTTCAGCCCTCCCTGCGCCTGCGCGGGCACGCATTGGTATTGCGCCTGCCCTTGCTGGGGAAGGTGCTGCGAACCATGGAGGCTGCACGATTTGCCAGCACTTTGGCGATCCTCGGCAAAAGTGCAGTACCGCTGGTTGATGCCTTGGACATTGCCGCGGCCGTGATCGGCAACCTGACCATCCGCGCACGCATGCACGACGTCGCCCGCGCCGTGACCGAGGGCGGCACCCTGACCCGTGCCTTGGAGCAAAGCGGTGATATCCCTCCGATGATGCTGCACATGATCGCCAGTGGCGAACGCGCTGGAGAGCTTGACAGCATGCTGGCGCGCGCTGCCGAGCAGCAGGAAAAGACACTCGCGGCACGCATCGGCCTGGTCGTGAGCTTGTTCGAGCCCGTGATGCTGGTGCTGATGGGTGGCGTCGTGCTGCTAATCGTCATGGCCATTTTGTTACCCATTCTCAGTCTGAACCAATTGGTGAGTTGATCAATGAACCCTGTCCCCCATTCAAATCCCCGCGCGCAGCGCGGCTTTACCTTGATCGAAATCATGGTGGTGGTTGTCATCATTGGTGTGCTCGGTGCGATCGTCGTGCCACAGTTCATGAGTCGTCCCGACCAGGCCAAAGTCACGGCGGCCCGGATCGATATCCAGGCGATCACCACGAGCCTGGAAATGTACCGGCTGGACAACTTCAGCTATCCCTCCACCCAGCAAGGGTTGGAGGCGTTGGTCAAGTATCCGCAAGGCGCGCCGGTGCCACGAAACTGGAACGCGCAGGGTTATCTCAAAAGTATCCCGGTGGACCCTTGGGGGACGCCGTACCAGTACCTCAACCCGGGTGTTCACTCGGCGGATGGCAGTTATGACCTGTACTCCCTGGGGGCGGATGGGTTGCCCGGTGGTGAAGGGAATGCGGCGGACATCGGCAACTGGGGGCATTGACGGATGCGCCAGGCATGCCGGGGTTTTACCCTGCTCGAACTGATGGTGGTCATGGTGCTGGTGGGCGTGCTGCTGGGCATGGTTGGGCTGGCCACCGGTAGTACCCCCGCGCGCTTGGCCCGACAGGAGGCCAACACACTGATCCAGGTGCTGCACACGCTGCGTCAGCAGGCGGTGTTGGAAGGGCGTGAGTTCGGTCTGCGCCTGGCGCCTGACAGCTATCAGGTGCTTAGCCTCGAGGGACAGGGCTGGCGCCCGGTTGGAAGTGTCTATCGTTTGCCCCAGGGATTTGAGCTGCACCTGGAGCTGCCAGGACAGATTCCGAGCTTGAGCACTGCCGGGGAACAGCCGCAATTGTTGCTGCTCAGCAGCGATGAAAGCACAGCCTTCACCTTGCACCTGCGGGCCGATAAGCGATCGCTGATCAGCTTGTCTAGCGATGGCTTGAACGAGGCGGTGCTGGATGAGTAAGCGCAAGCCTCGCCCGACGCGCCGAAAACACCGTGGCTTTACCTTGCTGGAGATCATGATCGCCCTGGTGGTGTTTGCCACGCTGGCGGCTGCCGTCATTGCCGCCGGGCAATATGCGCTCAAACAAAACGCTCGGCTGGAGGAGCAGTTGTGTGGCGTTTGGCTGGTGGACAACCATCTGAGCGAATTGCAGGTGGGGGCTGTACCGGCCACTGCGCGCGAGCATGTGAGGCGGCACTTCGACCGGCGTGAGTGGCGTTTGGATCAGGTCGTCAGGCCCGCGATCGATTCCGGATTGCTCGAGGTCGAGGTCAGCGTCAGCCGGGCCGACAACAACCGCGTGGTGCATCGTGCCACTGGCTGGATCGATGCCCGTGACCACTAGGCAGCAGGGCTTCACCTTGCTTGAGCTGGTGATCGCCATGGCGATTTTCGCCGTGCTGGGGTTGGCCAGTTGGCGCTTGTTCGATGGCGTGGTCCGTGCCGAGCGCAGCGGTGCAAACCATGAGCAGTACATGCGCACCTTGCTCCGGGCCGTCGCGGTGATCGAGCGGGATGTGTTGCAGGTGACTGTGCATCCGCTGGTGCTTGAGCAAGGCGTTTTGCAGTTGCAACGCGGTAACTGGCGCAACCCGTTGGATCAGCCGCGTAGCGAGCTGCAGAACGTCACCTATCGCCTCGACCAAGGCACGTTGTGGCGCGAAAGTCTGGGTGTGGAACACCCTGTCGCGCAGCGCCAGAAGCTGTTGGACGACGTGCTTGAACTGCGTTGGCGGCTCTACGATGGCAAGCTCGGCTGGCGCAGTGACTGGCCGGCCGCTGCGGGACAACCGGTGGATCGGCCACAGGCGCTGGAGCTGACCTTCTCGACGGCGCGTTTCGAGCAGATTCGCCGGGTCCTGCTACTACCGGGGAGCGCATCGTGAGTCGGCAACAGGGCGTGGCATTGATCAGCGTGCTGCTGGTCATGAGCCTGGCGCTGCTGCTCACCAGTGCGATGTTGCGTAACCACCGGCTAGTGGTCAAAAGCACCGCGCAACAGCTGTACCAGGTGCAGTTGCGTCAGGCCGGGTTTGCCGCAGAACGCTGGGCGTTGCAGCGCTTGCGCAGCGCCGACCTGCAGGCGTCGCCTGACGTCAATCTGGCGCAGGACTGGGCAAAGGCGCAACCGTCCCTTGAGTTCGACGGTGGCACGCTGCATATCCGTATCGAAGACCTGGCAGCACGTTTCAACCTGACGTCGCTGATCAGCACGAACAAAGTCGACGACTTGATGCTATCGCGCTGGATGCGCCTGCTGGCCCAACTGAATATCCACAATCAGCACCTGGAAAACCTTGCGCAGGCCGGTCTCGCCGGCTTGACCGACCTCAGTCAGTTGCGGGCGCTAGCCGGTGTCGAGGCCGATGAGCTGCGCCATTTGCAGCCGATGATTGCACTGCTGCCCAAGAACGCGAGCCTGAATATCAATACGGCCTCGATGCAGCAACTAATGACCCTTGCCGACATCAACGACGCGACGGCCCGCACATTGGTGCAGCAGCGTCCTGTGGACGGTTATCGCTCGGTCCAGGCGTTCGTCGAAGACCCTTTGCTTGCGGGGCTTGAGCTGGGCAGCCATGGTCTGGGGCTGGGCAGTCGCTGGTTCCTCATCACCGTAGACGTTGCTTTCGGATCCGCTCGATTGCGCCTGGTCAGCGAGGTTGAACTCGATGCCAAAACCCGGCAGGCGAGTGTCCTGCAACGACGTTTTTTGAACCCACTGACAAGCGAGTCCTCGTGATGACCTCCTGGCTTTACCTCAGCGCCGAAGGCCTGTCTGAACCCTCGGCACAATGGCCCTGCTGCCTGGTCACGGAATCGGGTGAACAACTGGCGCTGACGCTGGCCGAAGCCGCCCCCAAGTTGCAGGGGCAGGCGGTCGGCCTGGTGTTGCCGATGGAAATGTGTGGCTGGCTGCAGACCGAAACGTGGCCCTCACGTCGCCGCCCCGATGTGCGGACCGTTGCCTACTCCATCGAAGAACAACTGTGCGAAGACCTCGAGACCCTGCACCTGTGTTTAGCGCCCCGTGACCGGCTGGGGCGCTACGGGCTGTGGGTGGTCAATCGGCAGCGCTTTGCACAGGTATTGGCGTTGATGCCCCCGCTGGGGATCACCCTGGCTTTGGTACAGGTCGATGCCGACCGCTTACCCAATGACCAGGCCTATGGCGTGTGGTGGCTGGGCCGCTGGCTCATCGGTGGTGCGGTGCCCGCGCGGCTTGCACTGTCGGCGCCTGAATTGGCGCTGCTCAGGCCGCGGTTGCCCGAAATCACCTGCTGGCTCGAGGACGGTTATCCGGCGCTGCATGGGCAGGGCACGCAGAGACAGCCGATCAACCTGTTGCAAGGCGAGTTTGCGCGCCGGCATCGGCGGTTTCCCTGGGCCGCGGCGGGATTCTCGAGCCTGATGATGTTCACCTTGGCGTGGGGTTTCATGCAGGCACGCAGTAGCTTTCTCGAAGCTCAGGCCCAGCGTTTGTACGCCGTGAGCGAGCAACGTTTCAGGGACCTGTACCCACAACAAACACGCATCGTCGACCTGTCCGCCCAGCTCAAGGTCCTGCAAAAGCACAGCCGTGCGGACACACAGGACACTCAGGTTGCGCGCCTGTTGAAACTGACCCAGCAGGTCATCGGCGCCAGCAGCGTGGATGTGCAGCGCATTGAGTACCGCCTCACGGAAGGCTGGAAGCTGCAACTCACCGCAGACAGTTTTGCTCAGTTGGAGCAACTGCGCGAGCGGGGGCAGAACAGTCAGTTACCGATCAGGCTGAGCGGCGCGAGCAAGGTGCGCGAGGGGGTCCAGGCACTGCTGACCCTGGAGCATCAGCCATGAACGTGCGGATACCCAAATTACCGGCGGCGGTTTTATCGATCTGGCAACGGTTGGCGCCCCGCGACCGACAGGCCGTGAGTGCGCTGGGGTTGGTATTACTGGCGGTGCTGGTTTTCGTCGGATTGTGGCAACCGGCCCAGGCGCGATTGGCGATAGCCGAACGGGTGTACCAGCAGCGGTTGGTGCTGGCCGCCGAGGTCAGCCGTGCCCAGGCCCCCAATGTCCGGGGCCATGACACGCAGCCCCTGGCGGTGCGCCTCAGCGAGCGGGCCGTTGCCGATGGCCTCGACCTGCATCAACTGGATGTGCAGGAAGATGTTTTGCGCCTGACCTTGAGTGGTGATGCGCGAACGCTATTGAGCTGGATTCACCACACCGAACTGGAGGGAGGCTTGGTGCAGTCGCTGACACTGGATAAACGCGATAAGCGGCTGGAAGCTCAACTGCGGATACAAGCAGCGCCTGATCTGTAGGCAGATGCTTGCTGGCGAATGGGGCCTGGGCCGTATCAGACATTGCGCTTTCGCAGGCAAGCCAGTGCCTGCGCGCAGATTAAGTTTCAATTCAGCGAGCCTGTATACGCTGGGTCCATCGAAATCCAGATGGAACCATCGCCATGAAAGCACGCTACCTCGCTCTGCTCGTTGCCCCCCTGTTCAGCACTGCCGTCCTGGCTGCCGGTTACACCGGGCCGGGTGCCGAGCCCATCACCACGGTGGCCGCGGCCAACGAAGCGGCTGACGACACGCCTGTCGTCCTGCAGGGCTTTGTGGTGAAGAAGCTGAACAACGACGACAAATACGAGTTCAAGGACTCCAGCGGTACGGTCACCGTTGAAATCGATGATGAAGACATGCCTGCGGTCGCCTTCAACGACAAAACCAAGGTCAAGCTGACCGGTGAAGTGGAAAAGGGCTTGCTCAAGCGTGAGATCGATGTCGATCAGGTGGAAATCCTCAACTAAGACCGTATTCCCACCCAAGGGCCGCCATGCGGCCCTTTTTTGCGTCAGGACTTGGCGCTCTCCGCCAGGGTCGGCAACTTCGCCAGCTTCAATGCGACCAGCAGTGCAATCACCAGCAGCGTGCCGATGAACAACCCGATGCCGTTCCAGCCGCCCTGGTGCCAGAACACGCCACCCACCGTACCGGCGATGCTTCCCCCAGCGTAGTAGGTGAACAGGTACAGCGACGATGCCTGGCCCTTGGCCTTGGTGGCGCGGCGGCCGATCCAGCTGCTGGCCACCGAATGCGCGCCGAAGAAGCCGAAGGTGAAGATCAGCATGCCGATGATCACCAGCGGCAGGGGGCTGAGCATGGTCACGGCCAATCCGCCCAGCATCAGCACGATGGTGCCCCAGAGCACCTTGCGCCGCCCCAGGCGATCGGCCAGGGAGCCGATTTTCGCCGAGCTGTAGATGCCCGACAGGTACACCACCGACAGCAGGCCGACAAAGGCCTGGTCCATGTGGTACGGCGCGGCCAGCAAGCGGTAGCCGATGTAGTTGAACAGCGTGACGAAGGCGCCCATCAGCACAAAGGCTTCGAGGAACAGCAGCGGCAGGCCGGCGTCGCGAAAATGCATGGTGAAGCCATCGAGCAAACTGCGTGGGTGCAGCGAGCGCGCGCGGAAGTTGCGTGATTCGGGGAGGATCTTCCAGAACACCGCCGCGGCGATCAACGCCAGCCCGCCAATCACCAGCATCGCCGTGTGCCAGCTGACGAAGTCGATCAGCACCCCGACAATCAGCCGGCCGCACATGCCGCCAATGGCGTTGCCGCCGATGTACAGGCCCATCGCCAGGCCGATGTGCTGCGGATGGATCTCTTCACTGAGGTAGGTCATGGCCACCGCCGCCAGGCCGCTCAGGGCCAGGCCGGTCAGCGCGCGCATCAGCAGGATGCCTTCCCAGGTCGGCATCATCGCACTGCCCAGGGTGCACAGCGCGGCGGCGAACAACGCTGCGACCATCACCGGTTTGCGCCCGATGCGGTCCGAGAGTGGGCCGGTGATCAACAGGCCGATGGCGAGCATGCCGGTGGACACCGAGAGGATCAGGCTGCTCTGCGCAGCGTTGATCGAGAACTCATGGGAGAACAGCGGCATCATTGGCTGCACGCAGTACAGCAAGGCAAAGGTGGCGAAGCCGCCGCTGAACAGCGCCAGCACCGTGCGCAGGAACATCGGCGTACCTTTTTCGATGTACACCTCGTGCAGTTGGGCGACCCCGGGGGCCTGTGGGGCAGGCGGAAGATCATGGGCAAGTGGCGCAACAGCAGTTTTCACGGGGGACCTCAGGAGTGCACGGCCGGGCAGGCAATGAAAAAAGCATATAGCTGGCTAATGTTTCTATCCAATATATTGTTCGACCTGTTTAAGAGGTTTTACGACCTAATGGAGTTTTCATGGAATTGCGCCATCTGCGCTACTTCATCGCTGTCGCCGAAGAACTGCATTTCGGCCGCGCAGCACAGGTGCTGGGCATCTCCCAGCCGCCGCTGAGCCAGCAGATCCAGGTGCTGGAACAGGAGGTCGGCGCGCGTCTGTTCGAGCGCACCAATCGTCGGGTCGAGCTCAGCGAAGCCGGTCGTCTGTTTCTCGAAGAAGCCCGGCTGGTGCTGGCCCAGGTCGACAAGGCGGCCGACGTGGCGCGTCGGGCCCAGCTTGGTGAACTGGGCGAACTGAAGATCGGCTTCACCTCGTCGGCGCCGTTCAACTCAACCATCCCCCAAGCCATCTTTGCCTTTCGCCAGCGCTTCCCGGCCGTGCACCTGAACCTGCGGGAAATGAGCAGCACCCAGGTCGCCGATGCCCTGGTGGACGAGTCGATCCAGGTCGGCATCATGCGGCCCTTGCCGCTGCCGGACTCGCTGGAGGTGGTCGAACTGACCCGCGAGCCGCTGGTGGCGGTGCTCAGTTCCAAGGACCCGTTGTCGGTGGGCAGTGAGGAGGGCCTGTTTCTGTCGGCGCTGGCCCATGAACCGTTCGTATTCTTTCCGCGCAGCTATGGCAGCGGTCTGTACGCCCAGTTACTGAGCCTGGCACGTGACGCCGGCTTCAGCCCGCACTTTGCCCAGGAAGCCGGCGAGGCCATGACCATCATCGGCCTGGTGGCGGCGGGGCTGGGTGTATCGGTATTGCCGGCGTCCTACCAGCGGATGCGTATCGACGGCGTGGTCTATCGCCCGCTGCTCGATCCCCTGGCCATGTCGGCGGTGTGGCTGGTCCAGCGCAAGGACCAGAAGTCGCCGATGGCCAAGGCGTTTGTCGACCTCCTCACCCTCAAGACTGACCCCCTACTGTAGGCGCAGTACCTAGGCCCAGCGCTTGAATATCAACGAAGTATTCACCCCGCCAAACGCAAAGTTATTGTTCATCACGTACTGGTTGCACATCTGCCGGAACTCGCCACGCAGGTAGTCCAGGGCGCCGCACTGGGGGTCGACGTGGTCGAGGTTGAAGGTGTGGGCGTATTCGTCGCTGTTGAGCATTTCAATGCTGAACCAGGACTCCAGGGCACCGCAGGCGCCCAGGGTGTGGCCCAGGAAACTTTTCTGCGAACTGATGGGCATGCGGCTGCCGAACAGGCTGCTGGTGGCCAGGGTCTCGGCGATATCGCCCTGTTCGGTGGCGGTGCCATGACCGTTGACGTAGCCGATCGCCGAAGGCGCCAGGCCGGCGTCTTCCAGCGCCAGCTCCATGGCCCGGCGCATGGTGCTCTGTTCCGGGCGTGTGGTGTGTTGACCGTCGGCGTTGCTGCCGAAACCGACGACTTCGGCGTGGATATGCGCACCACGGGCCAATGCGTGCTCAAGCTCTTCGAGCACCAGCATGCCACCCCCCTCACCGATCACCAGGCCGTCGCGCGCGGTGTCGTAGGGCCGTGGGCTGGATTGCGGGGCATCGTTTTTCAGGCTGGTGGCATAGAGCGCGTCGAACACCATGGCCTCGGTCGGGCACAGCTCTTCGGCGCCGCCGGCGAGCATCAACGGCAGGCGTCCGAACTTGATCGCTTCATAGGCGTAGCCGATGCCCTGGCTGCCGCTGGTGCAGGCGCTGGACGTGGGAATCAGGCGTCCGGTGAGGCCGAAAAAGATGCTGATATTGGCCGCCGTGGTGTGGGGCATCATGCGCACGTAGGAGTTGGCGTTGAGCCCTTCGGCCACCGAGTTGAGCAGCATGTTGCCGAAGGCCTTGATCTCGTCGGTGCTGCCGGTGGATGAGCCGCAGGCCACGCCCATGCGTCCGTCCTTGATCGACTCGTCACCCAGCAAGCCGGCATCGGCCAGGGCCCGCTCGGCCGCGCCGACCGCCAGCCGGGACACCCGCCCCATGCTTCGCAGCTGTTTGCGGGTCCAGTGGGCCGGCACCTTGAAGTCATCGATGGGGCCGGCCAGCCGGGTGTTCAGCTCAGTGAACCGATCCCACTCGTGCATGCGCCGGATGCCGCTGTGGTTGGCCTTGAAGTGGCCGGCGATGGTTGCCCAGTCGTTACCCAGGGAGGTGATGCCGGCCATGCCGGTGACAACGACGCGCTTCATCAACACAGGCCTCCATTGACGGCCAGTACCTGGCGGGTGATGTACGAGGCTTCCGCCGACATCAGGAAATTCACCGCGCCGGCCACCTCTTGCGGGGTGCCCAGGCGTTGTGCGGGGATCATTTTCATCAGTTCTTCCACCGGCACGTGGTCATCGAGCATGGCGGTGTCGATCAGGCCGGGTGCGACACAGTTGACGGTGATTTTGCGCTTGCCCAGCTCAATCGCCAATGCCTTTGCCGCACCGATCAGGCCGGCCTTGGACGCACTGTAGTTGACCTGCCCGCGATTGCCGATCAGGCCCGACACCGACGTGATGCAGACAATCCGGCCGGCGGCGCGGCGGCGGATCATCGGCATCATCACCGGGTGCAGCACGTTGTAGAAGCCGTCGAGGTTGGTGCGCATGACCTGGTCCCAATCCTCTTCGCTCAGGGCGGGAAATGCACCGTCGCGGGTCAGGCCGGCGTTGAGCACCACGCCGTAATAGGCGCCATGGGCCTCGACATCGGCCTCCAGCACGGCTTTGCAACGGGCGCGGTCGGCGACGTCGAATTGCAGGACCCGTGCGCGCCGGCCCAGGGCCTCGATCTCGGCCTGGACCGCGTCGGCCTCGGCGCGGCCGCTGCGGCAATGGACCACGATGTCATGCCCGGCCTGGGCCAGGCGCAGGGCGATGGCGCGGCCGATGCCACGGCTGGAGCCGGTGACCAGTACGAATTCAGTCATCACTGGACTCCTTGGATTGATCGAGGTATTGAGCCGCCTTGGGCGGGCGGAACACGTTCAGGCGAGCGCTGGCGTGAATGCCCGCGCCATGGATATGGCATTCGAACACGCCCATGCCGTTGTCGTCTTCCAGGGAGCGGATCCCGTGGATGGTCAGCTCGGCGCCGGCCGGGAAGTGCTCCACGTTGCACTCGAACTTGCGGGTGCCAAGCAGGAACCCCAGCTCCACGGGATTGCCCCGGCGCCGGGCATGGCAACCGGCAAAGGCGGCAACGCTCTGGGCCATCAGTTCGATACCGACCCAGGCCGGCAGGCTGCCGTCCGGATGATTGAACAGGCCGTCGGGCTTGACCGTCAGTTGGGTGTGAATCTGTTCTTCGTCGAACCCCAGGACCCGGTCGATGAGGATCATGTCGCCAGCGTGGGGCAGCAGTTCGGCGAGCGGCCAGTCAATCATGGTGCGTCTCCGATAATCAGGCTGACGTTGTTGCCACCGAAGGCAAAGGAATTGCTCATCAGGTAGCGCGGACCAATGGACGCCAGGCGATCGGCAGGGGTCACCCACTGCAGCGCTGGCAGCCCTGGGTCCGGCTGGCCGTCCCAGAGGTGAGGAGGCAGGGCGTGGGCGGGGTTTTCCGCGCTCAGGCTCAACCAGCAGAACGCCGCTTCCAGGGCCCCGGCGGCACCCAGGGTGTGGCCGGTCAGGGGTTTGGTCGAGGAACAGGGTACGCCGGCCGGGAACAGACTGGCCACGGCCTGGCTTTCCATCGCATCGTTGTGCTGGGTGGCGGTGCCGTGCAGGTTCAGGTAGCTGATCTGCCCGGGCTGCAGGCCGGCACGGGCCAGGGCCTTGTGCATCGCTTGCCGGGCACCGCGACCGGAGGGCTCGGGGGCGGAAATATGGTGTGCATCGGAACTCGCACCGCCGCCGAGCAGGGCCAGCGTCGGCTGGTCATTGGCACAACGGGTCATCAGGAACAGCACCGCCGCCTCGCCGATGTTGATGCCATTGCGGTTCACGGAGAACGGATTGCAGCGCTGTCCGGACACCGCTTCCAGGGCCGAAAAACCGTTGAGCGTCAGCTTGCACAGGCTGTCGACGCCGCCGCACAGCACCGCGTCGCACAGGTCCAGGTCGAGCAGGCGCTGGGCGCTCATCAGGGCGCGGGCGCTGGAGGTGCAGGCGGTGGAAATCACGTAGGCCGGGCCGCGCAGTTGTAGCCAGTCGGCGAGGAAGTCCGCCGGGGCACCGAGTTCCTGCTGCCGATAGTCATAGTCCGCGGGGAATTGCTGGTCCCGCAGGTAGGTGGCCAGGCCCTGGCTGGCTTCATCGATCCCCGAGGTGCTGGTGCCCAGGACCACGGCGATGCGCTGGGCTCCGTAGCGCTGGATGACCTGGTCGATGTCGGCACGGATCTGCAGCGCCGCTTCCAGCAACAACTGGTTGTTGCGACTGGCGTGCTGGCGCAGGTGACCGGGAATCGCTGCCAGTTCGCCCCGGACTGCCGCCACGGGCAGGACGCGCTGTGGCACCCAGCCGGACTCGAGCCGCATCCCCGAGTCGTCCCCGGCGAACAGGTTGCGCGCGACCTCCTGCTGGCCGCGACCGAGGCTGCAGACCAGCCCGAGAGTGTTGAGGTAGGCCGTCATGGGGTGTCCCCGCGAAGTGGCGTGACCTGATAGGTCGGGCCTTGGGGCAGGTTGAGTTGAAAGTTCAGGGGCTGGTCATAACGTACGTCCCAGCGGGTAGGCAGCGAACGTTGTGCGCCATGCTGCCAGGCAGTGGGGTAGTTGGCCTGCAACTGGTCTGGCGGCGTCAGGGCAAACAGCAGCGCGGCGAACAGTTCCCGGGCTTGCGGGTTGGGCGGCAACAGGCCGTCAGCCTGCCACTGGCCGTTGACCAGTATCTGGCGCGCCTGGGGGATGCCCAGCAAGTCCATCATCGACCAGCGAATCCCGGGTTCTTCACGCTGGATCACCAGCACCCAGTCCTGGCGTTGCTGGTCCTGGGATTGTTGCACGTGCAATTGCAGCGGCAGTGCCAGCGTCGGTTGCCCCGCGGGCAGGGGAGGCTGGCCGGCGCATGCGCTCAGCAGCAAGGCAGCGCCCAGCAGCATCAGGCGCGCGACAAGGTCACGCTGGCTCATGTGGCATCCCGGGCACAGAGCTGCGAGATCATTTTCAGCCGGCGCCGGGCCTCGCTGACAAACGGATTACGTTCGTCCCAGGCGTAGCCGGCGAGGATCGCGCTGATCATGCGGCGGATCTCGGCGTTGCCGCCCTGATGGTAGATCACATCCTGGAAGGTGCCGTTGTACCAGCCTTCGACATAGCAGCGGAAGGTATCGACCCCGCGCTTGAGGGGCTCGGCGAACTCGCGCTGCCAATCGACGCTGTGCCCTTGCAGCTGGCGATCCAGGACGGCGGCGGCCATGCTCGCCGAGCGCATGGCGATGGTCACGCCGGAAGAAAACACCGGGTCGAGAAACTCCGCGGCATTGCCCAGCAGGGCAAACCCCGGCCCGTGCAGGGTCTTGACGTTGGCCGAGTAGCCGCCGATGGTCCGGGCCTCGGTGTCCCACACAGCGTTTTCCAGGACCCCGGCCAGGCTCGGGGTTTCGGCGATGAAGCCGCGCAGGCACGCATCCAGGTCGTCGCTGCGCCCGACGAAATGCTCGGCGGCCGCAACCACGCCGACCGAGCAGCGGCCGTTGCTGAACGGGATGGTCCAGAACCAGATGTCGCGTTGGGTCGGGTGGGTGGTGATGAGGATTTTTTCGCGCTCGAACGCCGGGCTGTCGATCCGATCCTGCACGTGGGTGAACACCGCCTGGCGCAGCGGAAAGTTCGACGCCACTTCGAGGTCGAGCAGGCGCGGCAGGACGCGGCCATAGCCACTGGCGTCGAGGATGAAAGCGGCTTGCACGGGGTACTGGCTGCCGTCCTCGCGTTGTACCTGCAGGTGCGGTCGCGGGCACTCGACATCGACGCTGACGATGGCCTCGCCGTAGCGGATTTCCACCCCTTGCAAGGCGGCCTGGTCGGCCAGCAGCTTGTCGAAGTCGGCGCGCTGCACCTGAAAGGTGGTCGGCTTGCCGGCGCTGAAGGTGTCACCAAAATCGAACGCGCTGTAGTGCTCGCCCCAGGCGAAAGCGGCGCCGTTCTTCAACTGGAACCCGGCGGCGTTGACCGCATCAAGCATGCCGGCTTCTTCGACGAAATCCAGGCAGTGGCACAGCAGGCTTTCGCCGATGGAGAATCGCGGGAAATGCTGGCGCTCGATGACCAGCACATCGTGGCCCTTGCGCTTGAGCAGCGCGGCGGCAATGGCCCCCGAGGGGCCGGCACCGATGATCACAACCTGACGCTGTTCGATTTCAACGGTTGGCACGTGGACTCCTTGCCGTAGCGGCGCTGTTTCCGGGCGCGCGATGCATGCCGAGCAAAGCCGGCAGTAGCGTCGCGACGAGACCCATCAGCATCAGCGCGAAGTACAGCGCGCCACTGATGAGGTGTTGTTGCAGCAGCAGGTTGAGAAAGACGATCTCGCTCAACCCGCGAATATTCAGCAGGACCGATTCCCGCCAACGGCTGGCGCCTGCAAAGGATAGTCCGGCCCAGCCCAGGCCCAGCCAGTTGCCGAGCAATTTGCTGGCGATCGGCAACAGCAGCAGGGCCAGCAACTGATGCCAGCCCAGGCTGTCGAGGGCGCTGTGCACGTCGATCTGCACAATGCCGAAGGTCAGGATCAGCGGGATGGCGACCCAGGTCTGCACTCGGTTCATCCACACCGCCGGCAGGGGCAGCACCAGCGCGATCTTCAAACTGGCCATCAACAGCAGGTAGCCGATGCCGAGGATCAGTGCATTGAGCTTGTAGTGCTCGGCCGCCACCAGCAGCAGAAAAAAGCCGGCGCTGTAGACCAGCGGCTGGCGCAGCCCGAGCAGGCGCAGGAGCAGTGGCATGCACGCCCCGGCCAACGGCAGTAACAGGCTGCTCAGGTGCAGGCTGCCCTGGGCCACGGCGAACAGGGTCCAGCAGGTCAGGTCGATGAGGATCGCCGTTTGCACCAGGCGCCGGGTCGCCGCTGCGGGATAACCGATGTGGCGCAGGTACAGGTACAGCACCGGAATCGCGGTGATGGCGAACAGCAGGCCGACAGCCAGGGAGCTGATCCAGGGTTGCGCGGGCAGCAACCAGATGGCCGTGGCCAGGCCGCAGGCGAAGGGCAGGCAAAAACTCGGCAGGGCGATTTTCAGGCTCTGGCGGTCCAGGCGCAGGTCGATCACGTCGCTGAGGATATGCCCCAGCAGCAAGGCAAACCCCAGGCTGTAGAGGTTTTTCAGCCACCCCGGGGCAATCAGTTCGGCGCCCGTGAGCTGCCAGCCCGGTTCGATCCAGAAGTACATCAGCAACGGCAGGCCGAAGGTGGCCAGCAGCAATTGGCTGACGATCGGAATCAGGCCCAGGTGTCGGCCGACGTAGGTGGCCGCGGCGAACAGCGCCAGGGCCAGGAGCCAGAACAGGACAATCAGCATGCTCCCAGCTCCCGGCGTGGCGCGGTGTGGGCCTGGCTTCCCGCCCACGGCGCGAGGATGAAGCTGAACACCAGGCCCAGGCTGACCGCCAGGCCGAAGTTGCTGACCGCCGGGGTGCTGGACACCGCCAGCAGGCCGAACGACAGCCAGGTGGTCAGCGCCGCCAGCAGGGTGCCGAGCAGGCTCACCGCCGCGCCACCGACCTGTTCGCGCATCAGGATCGCGTAGTCGACGCTGATCGCCGTGACCAACAGCAGGCCGAACAGGCTGAACAGGGTCAAGGGTTGCCCCAGCCAGCCCAGGCTGGCCAGGCTGCACAAGGCGGCCAGCAACGGCAGGAGCACGATGCGCAGGGCGCCGCCCAGGCCGAAAGGCAGGATCAGCACCAGCACGATCAGCACGCAGGACGCGAGCTTCAATTCGGCGGCGCTGATTTGCGTGGCGGCGAACACCTGGTTCAGGTCACCAAGGCGATCCACCAGTGCCACACCGGGCAAGTCCTGGGTCTGCACCCGCAGCAACGCCGGGTCGTTCAAACCTTGCAGGCTGACCATGGCCGCCACGCCCTCGGCGTTCGGGCCGAGCCACAAGGTGCGGTAGGGTTCTGCCAGCGGCCCCAGCAGGGCGGCGTCGATGTCCTGCACCGGCAGCGCCTGCAGCGCCGCCAGTTCTGCCTGCAGCGCCTCGTTCGAGACGCCGAGGGCCTGCAGGGGTTGCCAGTGCTGGGGCAGCTTGGCCAGCGCCTCGCGCACCTGCTGCTGGACGCTGGGGGCGCTGACCAGTTGATCGAGCGCCAGGAAACCCTGGAGCCTTTCCAGGTTGACCAGTTGCTCCAGGCGCTCAGTCAAGGCGCTCTGGCGCTCGAGCAATTGCTCCTGGTTGGCGGCCCGCACCAGGAAAAACTGACTGGTGGGCTGAAAGCCGGTGATCTGTGCGATGGTCCGCGCCTCTTCGGTGAGTTGCGCCGGCGCTCCGACCCATTGGCGAATGTCGTTGCGCGTGTGCAGTTGCAACAGGCCACCGACACAGAAGGCAAGCAGCAGCGCGAGCAGCACGGGGGGACGCAGGTGCCTGAGCAGGGCTTCGCGCAGGCTCAGCAAACCTTCGCAGACCCGCAGCGGCCACTGCGCCGGGTGCAGCTCCAGGCCCTTGAGCAGCGCCGGCAGCAGGCACACCGCCGACAGGTAGGCGCCGAGCAGTCCGGCGGCCGAGAACACGGCGATCTGGGTCAGGGCCGGGAAGGGTGTCCAGGCCAGGGCCAGGTAGCCAATGCAACTGGTGATCAGGCTCAGGGTCAGTCCCGGCAAGGTCAGGCGCAAGGCCGACCAACTGCGCCAGGGTTTCAGGCTCCAGCTCTTGGACAGGTAATGCAGTGGGTAATCCACCGCCACGCCGATCAGGCTGGAGCCCAGCACCAGGGTCATCACATGCATGTGGCCAAACAGCGCGACACAGGCCACCGCGCCAAACAGCATGCCCACCAGCACCGGGACGAACGCCAGCAGTACCCGCCAGCGGCGGAAAGCCAGCAACAGCAGGAGCAGGATCCCCAGGGTTGCGCCGCCGCCGACCCAGGTCATCTCCCGGGTCGCTTGCTGCTGACCGGCAGCGGCATACAGCAGGCCGCTGGCTGCGAGCAGTTGCACGTCAGCCTTGGCGGCCTGTTCGCGGCTGCGTTCGAGCAGCCCGGCCACTTGCAGCGGCAGTTGCATGTCAAAGGCATTGCCGGTGGTGCGGGCCCGCAACAACACCCAGCTCTTGCCGTCGGCGTCGGCAATCAATGCGCCGCTGCCGATGTCCAGTTGCACGACGCCACGCTGCGGTTGGCTGTTCTGGATGCGTCCGGTCAGGCCCAGCCAGTCGTCCTGGCTGGGCACCAGGCTGAAGCCGCTGAAGGGGTCGAACAGGGCTTGCAGGCGTTGCTGGATAAAGGCGTCGGGCTGTTCCACCAATTGTTGGCGGTCGGTCTTCGACAGCATGGCCAGGCGACCTTGCAGCAGTTGGCTGCGCAGGGCCGGTAGGTCGGCCTGCAGATCCCACTGGACCTTTTCGAACAGGCCGCTGGCCTGCCATTGAGCGCCGAGGGTCTGCGTCATCTGGATGGCCTGGCTGCGCTGCGGGTGGCCGACCAGTACCAGGATTTCCCGATTCAGCGGTTCCTGCATGCGCTGTTCGGCGCGCAGTTCCAGCGGGTCGGGGGTGGTGCCGGGTGCCAGCTCCATGAGGTTGGCCGACACGGGTGCGCCGTCGCGCCATTGCCAGGCGCCGAGCGCGAGCACCGCCAGCAGCAGGCCCAGGAACAGCCAGGGCAGCCTGCGTTCACTGGGCAAAGTCATGTTGCTCCGCATCACTTAGGGGTTGATCGGCCGTGCTGTCCGGCATGCGCAGCAAGGTGCTGTCGCCCTGGGTTTCCAGCAGTTCGATGCGTTGCACCAGTTCGCCGCCTTCGATGTTGATTTGCTGGAACACTTGCTTGAGCAGCACTGAGCGCGGGGTCAGGGTCAGGTGCCAGCGCTGGGCATCGCCACTGAGGGCCAGTTCGAAATCCCGTTGCAGGCCGCTGCTGTCGCCTTGCAGCACGGCAAGAAACAAACGGTTCTGCTCGGCGCCGGCACTTTTGCCCGGCAGCATGTGCCAGCCGTTGGCGTCACGCCGGGCGATGCCCTGGGCGTTGATGCGGTAGTCCTGCTGCAGCGGTGTCTTGAGCAACCAGAGCAAGCCGTGATCCTTGGCCAGCACGAAGGTGCCCTGGCTGGTCAACGGCTGGGGCAGGGCGCGCAGGTGTTTTTCCTGAATGAACTGGCCGTGGATCACCGCAGGTTTGGCCAGTTGAGTGCTGAGTTGTTGCAGATCGAATGCCTGTGCGCTGAAGCTCAGTAATACCCCCATTCCGGTAGGAGCGAGCTTGCTCGCGAAGAACCTGAGGACGCGTCGCAATACCAGGCGTGCAGCGTTATCGTTGACGACCTTCGCGAGCGAGCTCGCTCCTACAGGGGGGGTGTGCATCATTCGAGGGCTCTCGTGACGGCGTCGGTAAACACTTTGGGCGAGGCCAGTTGCATCTCGCGGCTGGCCAGGTCGACCGCGACCTGCACCGTGCAGGCACGGGTCAGGCGCTCGCCGCTGGCGAGGTCGGTGATCAGGTAGTTGATCTTCAGGCGGTTTTCCCACTCCACCAGGCTGGCACGCACGTTGAGCGTCTGGCCGAATACGGCGCCGCGCACGTAGCGCAACTGCAGGTCGATCACCGGCCAGGCGTAGCCGCAATCGTGCATCGCGTTGTAGTTGTGGCCCAGGCGGTCGAGCAGGGCGCAGCGGGCGATTTCCAGGTACTTCACGTAGTGGCCATGCCAGACCACCTGCATGCTGTCGACGTCAAAGAACGGCACGAGGATCTGGGTGTCGTGGTGCAGCACTCCTTTGCTACGCATGCAGCCTCCAGTGTTGTTCGCCGATCCGTTGCAGGCACAGGCGCAGTTCGCCTTCCAGGGCGCGGTCTTCGATCACCGGAGCAAAGTCCTTGGCCAGTTCCGCGTGCATGGCCGCCAGTGCCGGCGGCAATGGCCGGGCGTCGGCTGCCTGGCCGCGTAGCCAGACCCCTTGCTGGGCGGCGAGCAAGGTGGCGGCAGCGACCTGCTCGGTCAGTTCCAGCACGCGAATCGCGTCGCGGGCGGCAATGGTGCCCATACTCACCTTGTCCTGGTTGTGGCATTCGGTGGAGCGCGAGAACACGCTGGCCGGCATGGTGTTTTTCAGCGCTTCGGCGGTCCAGGCGCTGGTGCCGATCTGCACCGCCTTGAAGCCATGGTTGAGCATGGCCCGCTCGGTGCTGGCGCCCGACAGGTTGCTCGGCAGGCCATGGTTGTAGCGTTCGTCCACCAGCAAGGCAAGCTGGCGGTCGAGCAGGTCGGCGACGTTGGCCACCAGGTTCTTCAGGCTGTCCATGGCGAAGGCGATGTGCCCGCCGTAGAAGTGCCCGCCGTGCAGCACGCGCTCGGCTTCGGCGTCGATGATCGGATTGTCGTTGGCGCTGTTGAGTTCAATCTCGATGAACGAGCGCAGCCAGTTCAGGCTGTCCGCCAGCACACCCAGCACATGGGGCGCGCAGCGCAGCGAGTAGCGGTCCTGCAGGCGATGCAGGGGCGCGGTGGGGGCGTCGATCGCCAGGTCCTTGCGCAGCCAGGCGGCGACCTGCATCTGCCCCGGATGGGGCTTGGCGGCGAACAGGCGCTCGTCGAAGTGCTCCGGGTTGCCTTGCAGGGCGACCACGTTCATCGCCGTGATGCGCGTGGCCAATTGCAGCAGGTAGTCGGCGCGGGCGAAGGCCAGGCAGGCCAGGCCGGTCATCACGGCGGTGCCGTTCATCAGTGCCAGGGCTTCCTTGGGGCGTAGCACCAGCGGTAGCCAGCCGAGCTCGCGGTGGACCTCGGCCGAGGTGCGGCGCTCGCCGCGCCATAGCACCTCACGCTCGCCGGACAGGGTCGCGGCCACGTAGGACAGGGGCGTCAGGTCGCCGCTGGCCCCCACCGAACCCTCCTGCGGGATCAGCGGCAGGATGTCCTGGTCGAGGAACGCCTGCAGGCGCTCCAGCAACTCCACGCGCACCCCGGAGACGCCGTGGCACAGCGACTGCAAGCGTGCGGCAAGCACGGCGCGGGTGGCCTGGGCGTCGAGCAGTTGGCCCAGGCCGCAGCCGTGAAAGGTGTACAGGTGACGGGGCAGGGCCTCGACGTGGTGCAGCGGTACCGCCACCACGCAGGAGTCGCCGTAACCGGTGGTCACGCCATAGATCACGCCTTCCTTGTCCAGCAACGAGTCGAGATACCGGGCGCCCTTGGCGATGCGCTCGCGGTAGGCACTGTCGCTTTGCAGCCGCGCAGGGGCCTGGCGGTTGGCCAGGGCCAGCACGTCCTCGATGCGCAGGGGGAGTTCGCCGAAGGTTACCGGCTCAAGCGTGGGCGTCGTCATCGGCTTTCCAGAAAGGGTAGAAGTTGAACCATTGTTGGGGCGCTTGCAGGCAATAGTGACTCAGGCGTTCGGCATAACGGGAAGCCCACTGATGAATGACCTGCTCGCGCTCGCTGCGTTTCCACAGGATCGCCTCGGCGAAGGGTTCGAGGGTCAGGCGGTAGTGGCCCGCGGGTTGTTTCAGGCACAGCAGCAGATTGACCGGGCATTTCAGCAAGCCGGCCAGCAACCACGGGCCTTGGGGGAACGCCGCCGGATGGCCGAGAAAGTCCACGGTCACGCTGCGCCCGCCGTGCAGGGGCACGCGGTCACCGGCGATTGCCAGCCATTCGCCACGCTCCAGGCGCTCGTGCAGTTGCAGCATGGTCAGCGGGTCCAGCTCACTGACCTGGATCAGCCGCAGGTTGGTGGCTCCGGCTTCTCCCAGCAGGCGGTTGAACTGCTCTGCGTGCTTGGTGTGCACCAGTACGTTCATGGTGACCCGCTCGCCGATCTCCGCCAGCGCGCGGCAAACCTCAAGGTTGCCCAGGTGGGCGCCCACCAGCAGTTGCCCGCGGCTACCGCGCAGTTGATTGCGCAGCAGGGCCGGGTCGTTGATCTCTATCTGCTCGATGCTCAGCTTGCCGTTCCAGACGTCGAGCTTGTCGAGCATCGAGTCGGCGAAGGCCATGAACTGGCCAAACACCCGCCAATGACTGGGGCGCAAGTCGTCGCGGCCGCTCCAGTCGGCCAGGCGCTGCTGGTACTGCCAGGCGCTCTGGCGGGCATTGCGTCCAAACAGGAAAAAGTACAGGACGATGCCATACAGCAGCGGGCTCAATGCGCGTCGGCCCAGCAAGCGGGCGGCGCCGGCGGTGAATTTCATCAGCCAGAAGCTGCCGCGCTCCTCGCGGTCGGCCCAGTGCTTGTTATCGGCGTTGCCGCTCATCGGCGCCACCGCCGCCAGAGCAGTGCGGGCGAGCGCAGTAGCATGCCGAAGAACAGCCGGGTGTGCATGCGCGTGATCAGCACGTTGTCGTGGAACAGGCGAAAGTGCGAAACGCCGTCCAGCGGGTAGTGGACGCGGGTTTGCAGCCACAGCATGGGCTGGTTGCGCCAGGCCAGGCGCACCAGGATGTCGGAGTCGAAGTCCATGCGCTGGCCGATGTTGGCCGAGTCGATCAGGGCCAGGGTCGGTGGCAGCGGATAGACGCGATAGCCACACATGGAGTCGCGGATCTGCAACGACAGGGTGTTGATCCAGACCATCACATGCGTCAGGTAGCGCGCATACAGGCGGCCTTTGGGCACGCTGGCGTCGTACAGCGGGTAACCGCAGACCAGCGCCTCGGGATGGGCTTTGGAGCAGGCGATGAATCGCGCGGCGTCCTGCAGGTCGTGCTGGCCGTCGGCGTCCACTTGCAGGGCATGGCTATAGCCCAGGCGTGCGGCTTCGCGCAGGCCGTGCATCACCGCGCCGCCCTTGCCCTGGTTGACGCTCAGGCGCAAGACAAACACCTTGGGCCGTTGGCCGAGGGCATCCAGCACTGAGGCGCAGGCCGGGCTGCTGGCATCGTCCACCAGGATGCACGGCAAGTCGGCGGCCAGCAGGGCCTCGACCACTCGGGCAATGGCGGTTTCGTGGTTGTAGACCGGGATCACCGCGCAAGGGTTATGCATCAATTGCGCTCTCGAGCAGGATCCGCCCGCTGGAGCAGGTGGCAGTGGCATTGCGGTAGGTGAAGTACAGCTTGCCGCGTGTTGCGTCGAAGCGCAGGTGCAGCTGGATTTCATCGCCCGGACGCACCAGTTGCTGGAACTTGAGCACTTCCATGCCGGCAAACTTTTGCGGCAGGTTCATCAACTGCTGGCCCAGCTTCAAGGCCCAGTCCACCTGCACCACGCCCGGCAGCACCGGCGCCAGGGGGAAGTGGCCGCTGAAGTAGGCCAGGTCCGGGGGCACGGCCAGTTGCAGGCTCCACTGACCCTCGTCTTCACTCTGCTCCAGCACCTCGGGAGTCTTGGGGCGTGGGGCCAGCAGCAGGGCATCGATGGTTTTCTGCGCGAGTTTGCCCTGGGCATTCATCGGCAGTTGTCGCAACAAGCGCCAGCGGCGGGGCAGGGCCAGGGTTTCGCAATGCTGGTTGAGGTGTTCGCGCAGGGCCTGGGTCAGGTTGCGCCGACCGATGTTGCGCAAGGCATGCAGGCCCGTTTCGCTGAGGACCAGCACGGCACCGAGCGAGGCACGGTTTTCCTGGACCACGCCCAGGCGGGCTTCGGCGACCCAGTCGTGGGTCACCAGGGCTTGCTCGAGCATGGGCAGGGAAATGCGTTTTTCTTCCAGTTTGACGATCCGGTCCAGGCGCCCCAGCAGTTCGAAGCGACCGTCCGCGCCGATGCGGGCGGCATCGGCACTGTGTTCGACATGACCGGGCGGCAGATAGGGCGAGGCGATCAGCAAGGCGCCGTCGCTGTCCTGGCGCAACTGGACGCCGGTAAAGGGCTGCCAGGGTTCGTGCCCCTGACGCCAGGCAATGCCACCGGTTTCCGAGCTGCCGAGAATTTCCGTCGGCCATTGCTGCAGCCGGTCATGCAGGGTTTGCGCAGCTTCGCCGGGTAACGCACCACCGGAAGAAAACACCCGGCGTACGGCACTCAGGGCCGGCCAGTCGAGGTTGTCGCCCATGCGCTTGAGCAGTGCCGGGCTGGCGACCCAGGCAAAGGCCGGGTGTTCGCGGCTGGCACGCTGCAGGTCTTCGGGGAATGCCAGTTGCTTGCGCACGAACGGGCGCCCGGCACACAGCGGCCAGAGCACGCGAAACAACAGGCCGTAGATGTGCTGGGTGGCGACGCTGCCAATCAGGCAGGCGTCGCCCAGGTCCGCGCCCCACAGTTGCTCCAGGGCTTGGACTTCGTTGGCCAGTTGGCGCAGGGACTTGTCGATGCGCTTGGGTTCGCCACTGGAGCCGGAGGTGCACAGGCTCAATTGGCAGCGATCAAGGTCCAGGGCGGCGGCCGCCAGTGGCGGGGCGCACAGATCGGCCAGGTAGGCATCACCCGGCTGGTCGCTCAGCCACAGCTCGACTTCGCGGCTCCAGCGTTGACGGGTCTGGGCTTGCAGGTCGGCGGGCAGCAATACGCTGACCCCGGCACGCCAGGCGCCGAGCAGGGCGATGGCCAGGTCGGCGGCGTCTTCCAGGTGCACGGCAATGCGCTGAACGCCGCGGGTCTGCAGGCCGGCGGCCAGGCTCAGCGCCTGCTCGCACAGGCGCGCATGGTCGAGCGCCGGGGCGGTGGTCACGGCCCGTTGTGTTTGAGTCTTGAGCAGCAGGTGCTCAAGTTTTATCCAGTTCATGGGTGGTCTCGTACCCGTTGTCGTATGAGCCACTCGATGGCAAACATCAGACCGATCAAAACGTAGGAAATCAGCCCGGTGTACAGCGCCCACCAACTCAGCGGTGCCCAGAGGGTCAGGGCGGCTGCACACAGGCCGTTGCACAGGAAAAACAGGCACCAGGCAATCGTCACTTGGCGGGTATAGCGGATGGCTTTTTGCGGCAGTTGTGGCTCGCGCAGGCGCGCCAGGCGCTCGACCATCGGCGGGCCGTACTTCAGGCTCGCGCCGAACAGCCCCAGCAACAGCGCGCTGATCAGCACTGGGTACCAGCGCAGCAGGCCAGGGCTGTCGAACAGCGCCAGCAGCAGGCAAAACAGCAGGACCGCAGCGGCCATCAGCACGTCGCCAGGGCGTCGTTTGCCGGTCACGGCCCTGGCCAGCCACAGGCTGCCCAGCAGCAGGGCGAATTGCCAAGGGGCGAAGTGCGCCATGCCGTAATACACCGCAAAGGGGTACAACAGGCCTGTGAGCAACAGGCCTAGGCCGATCACTGGGCTCATGCTGTCGGTTGAACCAGACGGTAGACCGCCTCGACCACATCACTGACCGTGCGGACCGACTTGAATTCCTCGGCGGCAATCTTTTTGCCGGTCTGGCGCTTGATGTGGTCGATCAGGTCGACGGCATCGATGCTGTCGATCTCCAGGTCCTGATACAGATTGGATTCAAGGCTCACGCGCGCCGGATCCAGTTCAAAGAGTTCGACCAGGGCATCGCGCAAGGTGTTGAAAATATCGTCACGAGTTTGCATGGTCCGGTCTCAAGCTGCCTGTTTTGCCGTGACGAAGGCCGCAAGGCTCGCCACATTGATGAAGTGGTTGCGGGTGTCCTTGGCGTCGGCATCGATCTTGATGCCGTACTTTTTCTGGATGGCCAGGCCCAGCTCCAGGGCATCCACGGAGTCCAGGCCCAGGCCTTCGCCGAAGAGCGTCTGTTCATCGTCAATGTCATCGACACCGATATCCTCCAGGCCCAGGGAATCGATGATCAGCAGTTTTATCTCACGGTGCAGTTCGCTCATCTTGGGCGAGCTCCTTAATAAAGTAATGATGCAAGTAGTCGTTGAGCTTGCGCGAGGCCTGCGGCGCAGGCCCCATCGCGGCGAAGGCTTGTGGGTCTATATCGGCCCCCACGTGGAAACTGAAATGCACGCGGCGCTTGGGAATCCGGTACCAGGGTTCGGCCTTGGTCAGGGTGGTCGGGCTGACCTTGATGACCACCGGGGTGAGGATGCTCGCACCTCGCAGGGCAATGGCCGCCCCTCCACGGTGCAAGACCGGTGGTTGGCCGGGCTGGGTGCGTGTGCCTTCCGGGAAGATGATCAGGGTTTGCCCGCTCCTGAGCGCGTCGGCGGCGGCATCGAGCATGTCCATGCTGCCGTCATTGCTGATGTATTCGGTGCAGCGTAGCGGACTGCGGGTAAAGGGGTTCTGCCAAAGGCTTTGCTTGACCACGCAATTGGCGTGGGGCACCAGGCCGATCAGAAACACCACGTCGATCAGCGAGGGGTGATTGGCCATGATCATCTGCCCCGGTCGACCGAGGCGTTCTGCGCCCTGGATGTCATAGGTCAGCACGCCGGTACGGGCCATGAACCGCACAAACAGCCAGAACAGCCGGCTGACCGTCGCGCGAGCCCGCCGCCTGTGGGTCGGGGCATCCCCGGGCAGGCAACCGAGTACCGGGAAAACCACCAGGCGCAGGCACAGCCCGCCCAACCCGAACAGGGCAAAGCTGGCAGCCGTCGCCAGCAGGCGCCAATAGTAGGCGTCGCGGTTTTTTTCGGTCACGGATTGCGTTGCCAGGTCCATACACGATTTTTCCAGGCATGTTGGCAAGAAGTCTCCTGGCCGAGCAGCACAGGTAACAGATTCAGCGCGTGGGGCCAGTGGGCGTTGGACAACGGATCCGCTGCACTGTTCAGGGACAGCTGCCAGTCTTTACCGGAGGTCAGCAGCAAGCCGACGGCGTAGGGAAACGGCACGTCGTCGATCCACGGCGAGTAGGCCTGGGGTGGCTGATCCTCGGTCACTACCAGCAGCACTGCCGGTGCGCCTTCGTCGAGCAGGGCGGCGGCTTCCAGCACGCCATGTTCGAGGCCGTCGCCGGCGGCGGCCAGGGCGGTCATTTCGCTGGTTTCACCGCGCATGATCGACCACAGTCCGATGATCGCATTGTGTACTGACAGGCTGAACTGGGTAGGGGATAGCGGTTGCTCGGCCGCCAGGTCGCTGAGGATCTCGAAGGTGCGCGGGGTTTCGCCATGACGGGACACGAACACCAAGGGCAGTTGCTCGCGCCCTTCGGCCAGCGGCCAGCCGACGCTGAAGGCCATGCGGGCCAGGCGGCTCAGGCGGCGGCGCTGCATGGCCGGAAGAAAGGACACGTCGGGGGCTTCATCGCTACCCGGGAGCACCACCGGTCGGCGGCTCCAGGCTTGCCAGTCGTCCACGCTTACGAGCCCAGGGGCCCAGGCGCGCCATTGGGCGATGCTGAATGTGATCACTGAATTATTCCCGCCCCTGCGGGCTTGCTTGACGCGGTAAGTCGTTTCGATCAGGGACTGACCTGGCGTGGCATGACGGCCGAGTGTCGCGCATTATCCCGGTGCTGTTGGCTTGTAGCAAATGCTGGTTACATTTTGTTCAGTAGATGGTGAGCGTTCTCAAGTAATGGGCAGCGAGGCAATTCTGCGGTTTTCGTCGGGATAATCCGCCAGTCACGTCTTCAGCCAATGGAGGAACGCGCTGGTTAATTCGAGGAGATTGCAGCTGACTCTGTAGTCCGTTTGCCGCCAAGGTAGCTAAGCAGCATCGAGGCCTACTACACTCGGTCATTCTTTGATACACGGAGGTTTTGCAATGCGGCGCGTGGTGTTCAATCAGAAAGGTGGCGTGGGTAAGTCCAGTATTGCCTGCAATCTGGCGGCGGTCAGCGCCAGCGAGGGCTATCGCACCCTGCTGGTGGATCTCGATGCCCAGGCCAACTCCACTCAATACCTCACCGGCCTGACCGGCGATGACATTCCGATGGGGATTGCCGATTTCTTCAAGCAGACCCTGTCGTCCGGGCCGTTCTCGAAGAAGAACCGGGTGGATATCTATGAAACCCCGTTCGACAACCTGCACGTGATCACGGCCACGGCCGAACTGGCCGACCTGCAGCCCAAGCTTGAGGCCAAACACAAGATCAACAAACTGCGCAAATTGCTCGATGAACTGGCCGAAGACTACGACCGGATCTACCTCGACACCCCGCCAGCCCTGAACTTTTATGCGGTTTCAGCGTTGATCGCCGCCGATCGTGTGTTGATTCCCTTTGATTGCGACAGTTTCTCCCGTCAGGCGCTGTACGGCCTGCTGGCGGAGATCGAAGAATTGAAGGAAGACCACAACGAAGGCCTGGAGGTCGAAGGCATCGTGGTCAACCAATTCCAGGCGCGGGCCAGTCTGCCGCAGCAGATGCTCGATGAGTTGATTGCCGAAGGCCTGCCGGTGTTGCCTGTGTACCTGGGCAGTTCGGTGCGCATGCGTGAGTCGCACCAGGCCAACATGCCGCTGATCCACCTCGACCCTCGGCATAAACTGACCCAGCAGTTCGTCGACCTGCACAATCTGCTGGAACACTCCTGACCTTCACGCGCGCATCAGATGCCCTGGGCGCGCAGCCAGCCGAGCAATTGCGGTAACGGCATGGCCCCGCTCTGGCGTGCCACTTCCCGGCCGTTCTTGAGCAGGATCAGGCTGGGAATCGAGCGAATCGCCAACTGAGCCGACAGTTGCTGATTGGCCTCGCTGTCCAGCTTGGCCAGGCGGCATTTGCCCTGCAACTGCGCGGCAGCCTGGGCGAACACCGGTGCAAAGGACTTGCACGGCCCGCACCAATCCGCCCACACATCCACCAGCAACGGCAGGTCACCCTTGATCTGGCTGGCGTAGTCCCCCTGTTTCAACTCGAACGGCTTGTTCAGCAGGACTTCGGCCTTGCAGCGCCCGCATTTCGGATGGTCGCCCAGGCGTTCGGCGGGAATGCGGTTGAGGCCGTTGCAGTGGGGGCAGGGGATGAGGAGTGGGTCGGTCATGAGTGATATCCAATGGGAAGCTGATAACACCTAGTTGGAGACGTTTGCTCATGTTTTCAATCGCGCAGTGATCAGCGTGAAAACCAGGCTGAGTCGTACCGAGCCAGACCGCTGGTCTACTTCGGATTATCGCAACTTGCGATATTTCTTATCTGTGAATAACTCCCCATAGCAAAATGCGATAAGGATGTTGCATGCATGTTCTCACCGAAAAAAGAGTACGTGAAGCCAAGGTCAGATGGCCAATGGCAGCCAATGCGCTGGACCATTGGTATCAATTAGCCAAAGGAAGCAATCCGTCGGATTTTGCGGCGATGAGAGCCACATTCTCTGCTGTCGACAAGGTAGGTGAGCTTCATGTTTTCGATATCGGTGGCAACAAGCTGCGGTTGATAGCTTTTGTCAGATATCGATCGAAAAAGCTTTATATCAAGCCTGTGCTGGATCATCGCGAATATGACCGCGGCAAGTGGAAGGAGGAAAAAGCATGAGTGTACTGATCAAAAAAGCTGCCGAGCATTGGGAGTTTGTCTCACCGCTGCTTCGAAAACCGAAAAGTGAAGATGACTATGACCTGCTGGCGCATGCACTGGACGAGTTGCTCGAGATGACGGGCGATGATGAGTCCCACCCGCTGATGAGCCTGGTGGATATCATTGGTGACTGGATTGAGGAGTGGGACCATAAGCATCACCCGATGCCCAAGCCTAGCGGGGTCGAGATTCTTGGCTACTTGATGCGTGAACACGGCCTCAGCCAGAGCGACCTGCCTGGCGTCGGCCCTCAGTCGGTCGTGTCCGAAATCCTGAGTGGCAAGCGCCAGCTCAACCTGCGCCAAGTCCGCTGGTTGGCCGAGCGCTTTAGCGTGTCGGTTGAAGTCTTTATCTGACTCACCTCACGACGAGCAACTGATCTCCAGGTGCTTGCCCCATTCCGGCGGTCGCTCTGCGTAGCTTTCCATCCCCGCTTGTTGCTCGAATGGCTTGCTCAGCACCGCATGCAGTCGGCGGACCTCCGAGTAGTCGCCGTTTTCTGCCGCATCGATGGCTTTTTGCGCCAGATAGTTGCGCAGGATGTACAGCGGGTTGACCCCGTGCATTCGTGTGCGGCGTTGCTCCTGGTCAACCACTCCTTCACGGGCCACCCGGGCCCTGTAGCGCTCACCCCACGCATCGAAACCCTGAATGTCGACAAAGTCATCGCGCAAGCGGGCGAGGGCCTGTTCGGGGGCTTCATCGCCGAGGCGGCGGAAAAACAGGCTGTAGTCGACGGCGCTGTTTTGCATCAGCTGCAACAACTGCTCGACCAGTGCCTGGTCATTGTCTTCGCCGGTGGTCAGGCCCAGGCGCCGGCGCATCAGGTCCAGGTAGTGGGCCTGGAACAGCGGCAGGTACAGGCTCAGGGTCTCGCGCAGGGCTTCGACGCTGATGAATGGCGTCAGGGCTTGTGCCAAGGCGCTGAGGTTCCACTGACCGATCGGGACCTGGTTGCTGAACGAGTAGCGACCCTGGTCATCGGAGTGGTTGCAGATGAAGTGGGCATCGAAGTCGTCGAGAAAGGCGAACGGCCCGAAGTCGAAGGTGATGCCCAGGATCGACATGTTGTCGGTGTTCATCACCCCATGGCAGAACCCATACGCCTGCCACTTGGCAATCAGTTCGGCGTTGCGCTCGACGATTGCCCGGAACATCGCCAGGTACGGCTCCGGCTGTTCCAGGCACTCGGGGAAGTGCAGTGCCAGGACGTGTTCGCCGAGGGCCTTCTGCTGCTCGGCACGCTTGGTGTAGTAGAAGTATTCAAAGTGACCGAAACGCACGTGGCTCGGCGCCAGGCGCAGGACCATCGCCGCCCGCTCCTGTTTTTCGCGCCACACGGGTGTGCTGGAGCCGATTACGCACAGCGCGCGGCTGCTCGGGATGCCCAATGCGTGCAGCGCTTCTGAGGCGAGGAACTCGCGGATCGAGGAGCGCAGCACCGCTCGGCCATCGCCCATGCGGGAGTAAGGCGTCTGCCCGGCCCCCTTGAGATGCAGGTCCCAATGCTCGCCGGCCTGGTTGTAGACCTCGCCCAGCAATAGGCCGCGGCCATCGCCCAGTTGCGGGTTATAGGAGCCGAACTGATGCCCGGAGTAGACCATTGCCCGGGGTTCGGCCTCGGCCCACAGTTTATGACCGCCGAACAGCTCGGCGAACACCGGGGTCTCGGCCACCGCGGGGGCGAGGTCCAGCAGGGCCATGGCGGCGTGGCTGGCCACGACCAGGCGCGGCTCGCTGATGGGCTCGGGCAGGACATGGGTTGAGAACGCGTCGCCCAGGCGAGCGAAGCGGTTGTCGAAGGTCAGTTCGTCGAGGGCTTTCAACGGCCATCTCCAGCAGAATGTCCGAGCATTCTGCTGGGGATTGCGCGGTTAGTCGAGTTTCGGCGCGGACGGCGGTTGCTCGCCAGGGAGGTCCTTTGCCGGAACGATGGTTTTCGTTTCCGGTTCGATCGGCACCATCTTGTACTCCTGGCCGTGGAGGTTCTTCAGGTAGATCTCCATCTGGCGGAACGAGATGTTGATGTGCTGCTTCTTGAATTCACGGTTGATAAACCGGTTGATCTCGTCGAGGACCGGGTTGCGGTCACCCAGGTCACGCACGTGCACGCGCAGTTCGTGATCCAGGGTGCTTTCGCCGAAGTTCAGGAAGTACACCAGGGGCTCCGGCTCCTTGAGCACCCGCGGGTTTTCGCGGGCGGCCTTGAGCAGCAGCTCCTTGACCAGGTCCAGGTCCGAGCCATAGTCCACGCCAAGCTTGAGCGTCACGCGGGTGACCGTGTCGGTCAGCGACCAGTTGATCAGTTGCCCGGTGATGAACGTCTTGTTCGGGACGATGATGTCCTTGCGGTCGAAGTCGGTGATGGTGGTGGCGCGGATGCGGATTTTGCTCACCGTGCCCGACAGGTTGCCGATGGTGATGGTGTCGCCGATCCGTACCGGACGCTCGAACAGGATCATGATCCCGGAGATGAAGTTGGCGAAGATTTCCTGCATGCCGAAACCCAGGCCGACCGACAGCGCGGCCACCAGCCATTGCAGCTTGTCCCAACTGACCCCGAGGGTCGACAGCGTGGTCACAAAGCCAATGCCGGCAATCACGTAGGTCAGCAAGGTGGTGGTGGCGTAGGCGCTGCCCTGGGCCAGGTTCAGCTTGGACAGTACCAGCACTTCCAGCAGGCCGGGCAGGTTGCGCGCCAGGGCCAGGGTGATGCCGATGATGATCAGGGCTCCGAGCATGTCGCCGATGCTGATCGGCACCATGCTCATGTTGGCGCCGGTGCCGCTGGTGTATTCGTAGAGGGTGATGTTGTCCAGGTACGAGAACACCGTGATCAGGTCGGCCCAGACCCAGTACAGGGCGGCAATGAAGCCACCCAGCAGGGCCAGGCGGATCAGGCGCAGGGATTGCTCGTTGACCTTCTCGATGTCCAGCGTCGGCTCTTCGACCACCACTTCGCCGTCGCCGGCTTCCTTGGCCGCCAGGCGCTTGGTCAGCGCTCGCTGGTAGGCCAGGCGCCGAGCCGCCACGGAAAGGCCGCGCACGAAGGTGGCCTCGATCACCAGCCAGAACATCAACAGGTACAGGGTGTTGATCAGCCGGTCGCTGAGCTTCAAGGCGGTGTAGAAGTAGCCGAAGCACACGGCAATGAACAAGGCCACGGGCAGGGCGGTGAACAGCACCCCGAGCGCCTTGCGAAACAGCGAGGCGTTGTTGTGGTTCGGGCTGTTGAGCAGCAGGCGACTGAGCAGCCAGGCCATCAGGGCGTAGCAGGTCAGCACCACGCCGATGCCCAGCACGTCGTCGGCCAGCGCCGCCGGTTGCAACTCGGCCACCGCCACCACGGCGACCAGCGCGATCACGACCACGCCCAGGCGCCGGATCCAGGTGCGAAGGAACTCGACCTGGGGTTTTTCCCAGCGGAAGTGCAACTGGGCCACGCCGCCCGGCGCCAGGATCCGGTAGGCGGTGTAGAACACCAACCAGGCCTGGGACACTTGCAGCAGGGCCGCGCCGAGGTTGGTGTTCTGCCCGCGGGCGTCGATCTGCAGGGCGTAGCCACACAGCGCCAGTGCCAGGGATACCGGCATCGCCAGCAGCACGTTGATCAGGATCGCCTGGGGCGTGTGCCACTGGCTGTCGCGCTTGAAGTGCCCGATATCCTGGTGGACCTTGTTCAAGCGGCCATACAGGTACTTGCGGCGCCACAGCAAAAAGCCGAACAGCAACGCCAGCGGGGTGAACAGCAGTGGTCGCTGGGTCAGGCCGTCACTCAACTCGCTCAGGGTCGAGGTCCAGGGCAGGGTGTTGATCTGTTTTTCCAGGCGCGTCGGCACGGTCCGCAGCCATTCCAGGTCCAGCGGTTTGTTGCTGGGGATCCAGAACATCTGTTCGTCGAGGGTCGAGCGCAGGTTCTGGGCGGTGGTCAGCAGTTGCTTCTGGTTCAGCTGCAGGGTGATGGATTCGTTGAGCAGGGCGCTCAGTTCACGGTTCAGGCGCTCCAGCAGGTCGGCCCGGGTCAGCGCCAGCTCCAGCAGGTTCTTGCGCAGTTGCGGGGTCACCTGGTCCGGCGGTTGGGCCGCCAGCAAGTTATCCACATAGGCCGTGGGATTGCTGATCAGCTCGCGTTGCTGATTGACTTCGAACTGGTACAGGCGGATGTCGGCAATCTGGTCGGCCAGGTCGCCGTCCAGGCGCAGGCGGGGTAACGCCTGCTTCTGCTTGTAGAGGATCTTGGACAGCAGCAGGCTGCCCTTGAGGACGCTGATCTGTTCGTCCAGCGCCGCGTCGCTCTGGGTCACGGTGTCGAGCTGTTGCTTGGTTTGCAGGTTCTGCTGGGTCAGCTCGTTGAGGCGGTCGGTGCTTTTGAGCAGGTAGTCGGAGAGCTTCAGGTTGGCCGCGCTTTCAGTGGCGAGCAGGCTGCTGCCGCCGGCTTTCTGGGCTTCGATCGACTGCTGGGTCACCGTCTCCTGGGACTGTGCCAGGCGTTTCTGGTTGATCAGGGTCTGCAGGTCCTGGATCTCCTGCTCCATGCGCGCGGTGCGTTCGGTCAGCAGGTCGTGCTGGCTGTTGCCCAGGTCCTGCAGCTGGCTGTTGCCGGCCAGTTCCTGGCGGCGCAGCGGGATCAGCGCGTTCAAGGCGGCGAGCTCGGCATTGAGCAGGTCGCGTTGTTCGTTGGAGAGGGTCTTGCCGTTGTCCTTGCCGGTCTTGAGGATGTTGTTGATCTGCAGGATGCGAGTCTGGCTACTGCTGATTTCGGCCTGGGCGCGCTCGGGGCGGGTCTGGGCCGTGATGATCAGGCTGTTGGCTTCGGCCAGGGCCTTTTGCAGGTCGCTTTGCTGGGTGCTGCGATCGGTGAGCATCTGCTCCAGTTGCGGCACGCTCAGGCTGGCGTAGCGCTGGGCAACCGGGATCACCTTGGTCGCCTCGAGGCGTTCCAGTTCGCGCTGGTTCTCGATGTTCTGCTTGGGCGCGGTGCTCAGTTGTTGCTTGAGGTCGGTGAGGCGCTTGTCGTAGTCGGCCTTTTTCGACAGCTGGGCCAGGGTCTGTTGCAGCACCGCTTGCAGGGCTTTTTGATCGGCCTCGGGCAGTTTGCGTTCGGCGATCTTGTCCAGGCTCTTCTGCACGGCGTCAGCGGAGGGTGGTTCGGCCGCCTGCAGGGTGCCGACGGAAAGACTCAGCCCCAGCAGGGCGATAGCTAAAAATGTGCGCAGGGTTGGCATAGAGACCGATCGAAGACGTGGCGGAAAAAGGAGTTTAGAGGAACAACCCGGGGCCCGGGCGACTTCCTTCGGGGAATCTGACGCCCACTTTGGCAATCTTGTTCCCGTCCATGACGGCGACCGTCCAGATGGTGTTGTTCCATTCCACCTGGTCACCCACCACCGGAGCGCCGCCGACTTTCTGGGTAATGAAGCGACTGAGCGGCATGTCCGGATCGACCCCTTCCAGTTGCAGCCCGTACAGCGCGGAAACCGCGCCCAGCTGGGCGTCGCCTTCGAGAACGAAGTCGCCGAAGAAGCGCAGGTCCAGGCCCCGTTGCGGTGCCTGGCTGAACAGTTTTCCCAGGGCCGGGAGGTTGTGTTCATGGCCGATCACGCAGAGCAGGTCATCGACTTCCAGCACCGTACTACCCGACGGATGGAGCAGTTGCTGGCCACGAAACAGTGCCGCGATGCGGGTGCCTTCGGGCATTTTCAACTCACGCAGCGCTGCGCCGATGCACCATTTCTCCGCGCCGAGGCGGTAAACGAACAGTTCCCACTCGCTGGTCACGTGTACTTCCAGGGCTGCGCGGGAGATCGGCGCGGGCTCCGGCGGTACCGTCACCTTCAGCAGCTTGGCCACCCACGGCAGGCTTGTGCCCTGGACCAGCAGTGACACCAGCACAATGAAGAACGCCAGGTTGAAATACAGCTGGGCATTGGGCAGCCCCGCCATCAGCGGGAACACCGCGAGAATGATCGGTACCGCGCCGCGCAGGCCGACCCAGGAAATGAACACCTTTTCCCGGCCATGGAAGGCCTTGAACGGCAGCAGGCCGACCATCACCGACAGGGGGCGGGCAAACAGGATCATCCACAGGGCCAGGCCGAGGGCCGGCAGGGCGATCGGCAGCAGATCGTGGGGCGTGACCAGCAGGCCCAGCACCAGGAACATGCCGATCTGCGCCAGCCACGCCATGCCATCGAGCATGTGCAGAATGCCGTGGCGGCTGCGTACCGGGCGGTTGCCGATCACCAGGCCACACAGGTACACCGCGAGGAAACCACTGCCGTGCAGGGCGTTGGTCAGGGCAAAGACCACCAGGCCGCCGGCGATCACCAGGATCGGGTACAGGCCGGTGGCCAGGTTGATGCGGTTGACCATCTGCAGCATCAACCAGCCACCGCCCAGGCCAATCAGGCCGCCGATGCCGAACTCACGCAGCAGGTGGGTCAGCAGGCTCCAGTGCAGGCCGGTCTGGCCGCTGGCGAGCATGTCGATCAGGGTCACGGTGAGGAACACCGCCATCGGGTCGTTGCTGCCGGACTCGATTTCCAGGGTGGCCGTCACCCGCTCGTTGAGGCCCTTGCCGCCGAGCAGGGAGAACACCGCCGCAGCATCGGTGGAGCCGACGATGGCGCCGATCAACAGGCCCTGGATCAGGTTCAGGTCGAACAGCCAGGCTGCAGCCATGCCGGTCAGCCCGGTGGTGATCAGCACCCCGACGGTGGCCAGCGACAACGCGGGCCATAACGCCACGCGAAAGCTCGAGACCCTGGTGCGCAAGCCACCGTCGAGCAGGATCACGGCCAGCGCCAGGTTGCCGACCAGGTAAGCGGTGGGGTAGTTATCGAAGATGATGCCGCCGCCGTCGACGCCGGCGGCCATGCCCACCGCCAGGATGATCACCAGAATCGGGATGCCCAGGCGTGAGGACAGTGAACTCACCAGAATGCTCGCACCTACCAGCAACGCGCCGATCAAGAACAGGCTGTTGATGGTCGTCGCATTCAAAGGCAGTACTCCGGAAATCTGAAAGGCGGGCACAAACTGACCATGCAGTCTGCGTGCCAGCGATTCTAACCTGTCGAAATGTGATGCTGTCAAAAAGCTTTTGAGTGGCCTGGCTTACGCCCGTGCAATCAAGGGGGCGCGGCAAACAATTGCCTGCCCCTGACGAGCTGCAGGAACCAGATGGGCCAATCGCAGTCTTTAACACTCGCAGGAAAGTTCGCCGCCAGCAAAATCAAGGCTCTGCGCCGGAATAACCCTGGCGCCTGTGGTGACTTTTCTTTATCGTACGCGCCCTTTGAAAATGCCCGGAAGATCAAAATGTTGGAAGCAACCCTAAGCCAATTGGAACAACTGGTCAGCGAGCTGGTGCAACAGAACCAGGAACTGCTCGGCACCAACCAGGCCCTGAGCACAGAGCTGGCCCAAGCCAAGGACGAAAACGAAAGCCTGCAACTGAGCCTGATGGAACAGGAAGAAAAGCAGGGCGCAACCGTGGCCCGTATCCAGGCCCTGGTTGAGCGTGTGAGCGCAGGCCCTGTGAACGCATGAACTACGGTGCCGATGGGGTAAAAGTCGTTTCCATTCTTGGAGAAGACTATTCGATCAAGGCACCGGCCGGGGAAGAGCAGACGCTGCTCGACGCCGCGCTCATGCTCAAGGCGGTGCTGGCTGAGACCAAGAAGAAATACCCGACCCTGATCGGGGACAAACTGCTGGTGCTGACGGCGATGAACCTGTGTTCAAAGCAGTTGGAAATGCAGAAGCGTCACCAACAGGAACTCGACCGTTACCAAGAGCAAGTCAGCGCCACGGTTGAAGTTATCGCCAAGACCATCAGTCAGGTCTGACTGAAAATAGCGTCGGCCCAGCCGGCGCTATCGCGGGCAAGCCCGCTCCCACTTACTCTGTGAGCAACAGAGACCCTTGTGGGAGCGGGCTTGCTCCGGGCGGCGATCCGACGATTGGATTTGACCAGCCCCACAAGGCATTGATCAAAACCACTCATCCTGCATGCCCAGGCACACATCATTTCGCGCTTCAAGAATCGCCAACTCAGGGTGGCAACCCGGCACTTCCCACGTCAGGAAGCAGCGTGCTGCTTGCTGCTTGCCTTTGTAGAAGCCGACATCTGCGGCATTGCTGTAGATGCCCTTTTGGATTGGGTTCAGGCGGGTGGGGCCACGGCCGCGGCAGAGCAGTCGGCAGTAATGGAAGAGATTAACCACAATGCGCAGTTGGGCTGATCTGGCGCGGCAGATGGGTGGGCTTAGTGTGCGGTAGCGAATGCGTCGAGCCGATTGGCATTGGTTCGGGTTTGTTCGAAGAGGCGATTTGCTGTTTTCTGAAGTGCGCGATGCCTGGCAATAGCCATGATGAAGTTTCTTTGGTTCATCATGGCTATTGCCATGTTTTCAACTGACAGCAAGATAAATGTCGAACGCTTCGCTGTTGGAGGGTTTTTCATCGCAGAACTTATAGTCGATGACGTGCGTTGCGCTCGTGGTGGTAATTTGATCACCGTGTGCGGCGACAAAGAATACATGATTGAAGTCGATGTTACGGCTGCTGTTATACGTTTCTCCTGCAGCTTCGAGGGTGACACTGTAAGTGTTGTCTCTGATCAGCTTGAATGTTTTTTTGTCGATTCGGGAGTTGGAGTGGGCAATGATATCCCCGGTTCGCGCGGCGAAAATAAACTGATCGTGGCTGATGTTGTCCCTTCTGAGAATGACTTCGTCCTGTTCAATGCGTGCGATAAGTTCACAAGTCCAGTTATTGCCATTTTTGTAGAAGACTTTTCGTTGAAGCCTGTAGAGGACACCATTTCTCTTTACTTCAGCATCTTTGGCTATGGTTTCAAGCATTTCTCCAATAGATGTATTGAGCGCTGTTACTTCCTCAATGCCCTCTTTGGATTCTGTCTCGATGTATGTCTGATCTTTGTTCATTGGCATCAGCATGATGTTGATGTGGGTGACTTCGTTTTCACCTAAGTGATAAATTTTGCTTATGACACCTCTCCACTTATCGTGCAAGGCAAACACCGTGCGCGCAACATTGCCTGTCGAGGTAGTGGCAGCTTGAATGCAATGGCCTTTGTTTATGAGTGAACCGCCACGCGGAATCAATAGTTGAGTGCTCATGCCGTATTCTCCTTTGTCGCAGTGCTGGAGCAATGGGTATTCGTCATGTCGGGCTTCGATAGATGTGTTCATTCGAATTGTCCGAACGACAACAAGAACAACCATTCGGCGTTTCGAGCCTATTGATAAACGGTGCGCCGCGCTAGCTGTCAGAGTTGACAGCTAGCGCGGGCAGGTAGGACCTGATAAAAGCAGCGGAGTGCTGCGATCGGCCTTGCCGGTAAGCCGGCTCTACTTGGGGGGGCGTCATACGACGGTAGGGGGAATCCTCTAGGCGCTGGCTCGCGAGCGAAGCTTTCAGCGGTTTAGAACCACTCATCCTGCATGCCCAGGCACACGTCATCCCGCGCTTCAAGAATCGCCAGTTCATGGTGGCAACCCGGCACCTCCCACGTCAGGAAGTAGCGTGCCGCTTGCAGCTTGCCTTTGTAGAAGCCGACATCGGCGGCATTGCCCTTGGCCAACCCTTCTTCGGCGCGGATCGCCTGTTCCAGCCAGCGCCAGCCAATCACCGTGTGACCGAATGCCTTGAGGTACAGCGCCGAGTTGGCCAGGCTGCTGTTGACCTTGCCTTGGCCCAGGTCGGTGAGCAGGCCGATGGTCACGGTTTGCAGGCGCGCCACCAGCTTTTCTAGCGGTTCACGTAATGGCGTCAGCGATTCATATGCCTGGGCACGTTCGGCGGTGTCGGCGATCAGGCGGATCAACTGTTTCAGGCCCGCGCCGCCGTTTTGCGCCAATTTTCGCCCCAACAGGTCCAGCGACTGAATGCCGTGGGTGCCCTCGTGGATCGGGTTCAGGCGGTTGTCGCGGTAATACTGCTCCACCGGGTACTCGCGGGTGTAGCCGTGGCCGCCGAGAATCTGGATCGCCAGTTCGTTGGCCTTGAGGCAGAACTCCGACGGCCAGGATTTGACGATGGGCGTCAGCAGGTCCAGCAGTTCATGGGCGTGCTTGCGCTCGGCCTCGCCGGGCAGGGTGGTGGTGTCATCGAACAGCCGCGCGGCATACAGGCCCAGGTCAAATGCACCTTCCACATAGGCTTTCTGGGTCAGCAGCATGCGCTTGACGTCGGCGTGCTGGACGATCGAGACCGGGGCGGTGTTCGGGTCCTTGCTGTCCGGCAGACGACCTTGCGGGCGTTCGCGGGCATATTCCAGGGAGTACAGGTAGCCGGCATACCCCAGCATCACCGCGCCCATACCGACGCCGATCCGCGCCTCGTTCATCATCTGGAACATGCAGCCCAGGCCCTGGTGCGGCCTGCCGACCAGATAGCCGACACACTCCCCGTTATCGCCGAAGTTCAACGCAGTCGAAGTGGTGCCGCGCCAGCCCATCTTGTGGAACAGGCCGGCCAGCAGCACGTCATTGCGTTTACCGAGGCTGCCGTCATCGTTGACCAGGAACTTGGGCACGATGAACAGCGAAATCCCTTTCACGCCGGCCGGTGCGTCCGGCAGTTTGGCCAACACCATATGCACGATGTTTTCCGAGAGCGGGTGGTCGCCGCCGGAAATAAAGATCTTGTTGCCCTTGAGACGATAAGTACCGTCAGGCGCCGGTTCGGCGCGGGTGCGGATGTCCGACAGCGACGAGCCGGCGTGGGGTTCGGTGAGGGCCATGGTGCCGAAAAACCGACCGTCGATCATGGGCTGCAGGAAACGTCGTTTCTGTTCGTCGGTGCCAAAGCTCTCGATCAGGTTGGCCGCGCCCATGGTCAGGAACGGGTAGGAGGTGGTGGCTGCGTTGGCGGCTTGAAAGTGGGCGAAGCAGGCTTGCGACAGCAGGGTCGGCAACTGCATGCCACCGGCCTCGAAACGACGGGCGGCATTGAGAAAACCGGCCTCGAGGAAGGCGTCCACGGCGGGTTTGACTTCCGGGATCAGGATCGCCTTGCCGTCTTCATAGCGCGGCTCGTTCTCGTCGCCCTTGCGGTTATGGGGCGCAAAGTGCTTCTCGGCAATGCTGCGGGCGGTGCCTATGGCCGCGTCAAAGGTCTCGCGGTTGTGCTCGGCGAAACGCTCGCGCTGGGTCAAACCCTCGGCATCGAGGACTTCGTACAGCTCGAAAGCCAGATTGCGGGAACTGAGCAGCGTCTCGGACATGGCGGCCTACCTTTGATTGGAGTGGACCGAGTCTAGGCGTGGGAATAGGAGGCTGAACAGGATGATTGATGAGCGTGATGGTGGGGAAGAGCGGTGACTTAACACACGTACCACAAACCACTGTGGGAGCTGGCTTGCCAGCGATGGCGGCAGATCAGTCAACATTAATGGTGACTGACACATCGCTATCGCTGGCAAGCCAGCTCCCACAGGGATTGTTGCTTGACCGGGCATCTGTTGCAGATGCCCGGCTTATCGGTTTTAGCCAATAGTCATCAAGCTTGCATTGCCACCCGCCGCGGCGGTGTTGACGCTCAGTGCGCGCTCGATCACCAGGCGCTCCAGCGCAATCCCGGTTTCACCCGGTGCCTGGCCGTGGACCCCGACGATGGCGCCGGCACGGGTTGCCACTTGCTGGCAGACCGCACGCAACTGGTCGGAGTGACCGTGATGCAGCACGGCATCAATCACCACTTCATCCTTGGTCCAGTCTGCAACCCGCTGGATACGCGCCTGCACTTCTTTTGGCAGGCGTGCCAGCAGTGCCTTGCTCAGCTCGTTCTCCGGCATCACTGCCGAGCCGCCCACGGCCAAGACCGCAGCCAGTTGTGTCAGCAGGTCGCTTTCGCTGTCTGCCAGGCACAGCACGTGTTCACGCGGCAGGATCGCATAGCTGTTGCGCTCGCCGGTCGGGCCGGCCAGGACGCGGGTGATACCGCTTTGCGATTGCTCGGCGAACTTCACGCACAGGGCGCTGAGGTCGTTGAGCTTTTGGCTGTCGGCCCAGGCTTGCAGGGCGGTCAGCGGTTTGCGCATGGCATCACGCAGGCGCACGTCCGGCGCTGTCTCGGCATCGGCGCGGGCGAAGGATTGCTCGATCGCGTCGCTTGGGCGAGTCGACAGCAGGCGGTACAGGTACAGCGGGCCACCGGCTTTCGGGCCAGTACCCGACAGGCCTTCGCCGCCGAACGGTTGCACGCCGACCACGGCACCCACGATGTTGCGGTTGACGTAGACGTTACCGGCATTGACGTTGTCGATCACCTTGGCGATGGTCTCGTCGATGCGTGTGTGCACGCCCAGCGTCAGGCCGTAGCCGGAAGCGTTGATCTGCTCGATCAGCAGGTCGATGTCTTTACGCTTGTAGCGCACCACGTGCAGTACCGGGCCGAAGATCTCCCGTTGCAGCTCGTCGAAGCTTTCCAGCTCGATCAGGGTCGGCATGACGAAGGTGCCGCGTTTGACTTCCTCGCCATCGGCGATTGCCACCTGGTACACGGTGCGACCTTTGTCGCGCATGCCCTGGATGTGCTTCTCGATGCCCGCCTTGGCTTCGGCGTCGATCACCGGGCCGATGTCCACGGACAGGCGCTCCGGGTTGCCCAGGCGGCATTCAGCCATGGCGCCCTTGAGCATTTCGATCACGCGGTCTGCCGAATCTTCCTGCAGGCACAGTACCCGCAGTGCCGAGCAACGCTGGCCGGCGCTGTCGAAGGCCGAGGACACCACATCGATTACCACCTGTTCGGTGAGGGCCGAGGAGTCGACGATCATGGCGTTCTGGCCACCGGTTTCGGCGATCAGTGGGATCGGACGGCCCTGGGAGTCCAGGCGCCCGGCGATGTTGCGTTGCAGCAGGCGCGCCACTTCGGTGGAACCGGTGAACATCACGCCTTTGACGCGATCGTCGCCGACCAGGCCAGCACCCACGGTTTCACCACGGCCCGGCAGCAGTTGCAGGACGCCTTCCGGAATCCCGGCTTCGAGCAGCAAGCGTACGGCTTGGGCCGCGACCAGCGGGGTTTGTTCGGCCGGCTTGGCCAGTACCGGGTTACCGGCGGCCAGCGCAGCGGCAACCTGGCCACTGAAGATTGCCAGCGGGAAGTTCCACGGGCTGATGCACACCACCGGACCCAGTGGGCGGTGGGCGTCGTTGCTGAAATCGTTGCGTGCCTGCACCGCGTAGTAACGCAGGAAATCCACGGCTTCGCGCACTTCGGCGATGGCGTTGGCGAAGGTCTTGCCGGCTTCGCGGGCCAGCAGGCCCATCAGCGGCTGGATCTCGCCCTCCATCAGGTCGGCGGCACGTTCCAGGATCGCCGCGCGCTCGGCGGGCGGGGTGGCCTGCCAGATCGGTGCGGCGTTGAGGGCGCACTGGATGGCGTTGTCGACGTCTTCGACGGTGGCTTCCTGGACATGACCGACCACGTCGCGATGATCCGACGGGTTGAGGACCGGGGCCGGGGTTTCGCTGCTGGAGGCGCAGCCGAGCATCGGCGCGGCTTTCCAGTTGTTATGGGCGCTCGCCAGCAGGGCGCAGGACAGCGAAGCCAGGCGATGTTCGTTGGCCATGTCGATGCCGCTGGAGTTGGCGCGTTCGCTGCCATACAGGTCACGCGGCAGCGGGATACGCGGGTGCGGCAGGCCGAAGCCGCCTTCCAGCGTCGCCATCTGCTCGATCTGGTTCACTGGATCGGCCACCAGCTCCTGGATGGAGATCGACTGGTCGGCGATACGGTTGACGAACGAAGTGTTCGCGCCGTTTTCCAGCAGGCGACGTACCAGGTACGCCAGCAGGGTTTCGTGGGTGCCGACCGGTGCGTACACGCGGCACGGACGGTTCAGCTTGCCTTCGGAAACCTTGCCCACGACTTGTTCGTACAGGGGTTCACCCATGCCGTGCAGGCACTGGAACTCGTACTGGCCCGGGTAGTAGTTCTGACCGGCAATATGGTAGATGGCCGACAGCGTGTGGGCGTTGTGGGTCGCGAACTGCGGGTAGATGACTTCCGGTACCGACAGCAGTTTTCGTGCGCAAGCGATGTAGGAAACGTCGGTGTACACCTTGCGGGTGTAGACCGGATAGCCTTCCAGGCCTTCGACCTGGGCGCGCTTGATTTCGCTGTCCCAGTACGCGCCTTTTACCAGGCGGATCATCAGGCGATGACGGCTGCGGCGAGCCAGGTCGATCACGTAGTCGATCACGTACGGGCAACGCTTCTGGTAGGCCTGGATCACAAAACCGATGCCGTTCCAGCCCGTCAGTTGTGGTTCGAAGCACAGGCGCTCGAGCAGATCCAGCGACAGTTCCAGGCGGTCGGCTTCTTCGGCGTCGATGTTCAGGCCGATGTCGTATTGCTTGGCCAGCAGGGTCAGCGACAGCAGGCGCGGGTACAGCTCGTCCATCACGCGCTCGTACTGGGCGCGGCTGTAGCGTGGGTGCAGGGCCGACAGCTTGATGGAGATGCCCGGGCCTTCGTAAATGCCGCGGCCGTGGGAAGCCTTGCCAATCGAGTGGATGGCTTGCTCGTAGGACGCCAGGTATTTCTGAGCGTCATGTTCGGTCAGTGCTGCTTCGCCGAGCATGTCGTAGGAGTAGCGGAAGCCCTTGGCTTCGAACTTGCTGGCGTTGGCCAGGGCTTCGGCGATGGTTTCACCGGTCACGAACTGCTCGCCCATCAGGCGCATGGCCATGTCGACGCCCTTGCGGATCATCGGTTCGCCGCTTTTGCCGATGATGCGGCTCAGGGACGAAGTCAGGCCGGCTTCGTTATGGGTGGAGACCAGTTTGCCAGTCAGCAGCAGGCCCCAGGTCGCGGCGTTCACGAACAACGACGGGCTGTTGCCCAGGTGCGGCTGCCAGTTGCCGGTGCTGATCTTGTCGCGGATCAGGGCATCGCGGGTACCTTTGTCGGGAATCCGCAGCAGCGCTTCGGCCAGGCACATCAGGGCCACGCCTTCCTGGGACGACAGGGAGAATTCCTGCAGCAGGCCCTGGACGATGCCTGCACGGCCGCCGGCGCTCTTCTGGTTACGCAGTTTTTCCGCAATCGAGGCGGCCAGCTTGTTGGTGGCCTCGCACATCGGTGCTGGCAGGCGCGCCTGCTCCAGCAGCATCGGCACCACTTCCGGCTCCGGGCGACGGTAGGCGGCAGTGATCGAGGCGCGCAGGACCGATTGCGGCAGGATGCTTTCAGCGAACTCAAGGAAGCACTGGTGCGCGTGGTCGACGTGTACGTCAGCGCTGTCGTCGGCCTCGGCACGGGTCAAACCGTTGAGCTCGGTCAGGGTTGCACCACCCTCGAGTTTTTCCAGGTAATTGAAAATCGCCTGCTTGATCAGCCAGTGCGGCGTGCGATCAATCGAGGTCGCGGCGGCTTTGAGGCGCTCGCGGGTCGGGTCGTCGAGTTTGACCCCAAGGGTGGTGGTAGCCATATTTTTATCCTCATGTTTGCCACGACCGCGTGGCATCAGCTGGCGGCAAGATTAGCCGCGCGCCGAATGAGGTGCAACCGGGTGCAACCCTTTTTTTGCCGGAATTAACGGCAGTTCGTCAGGAAATAAATTCAAGCAAGTGCCGGTCGCTCCTGCTTGGTGCTTTTTGTCCCAGTCCATTGAGTTTCTTGCTCCGAAAAGGAGCAAAAACTGTCCTCTAAAATAAATTTCCGACTGGGTGCAACTTATTCGGACGAAACAGGTTGCACCTCATTTGCTTTGTTGAATAGCATTCGCGCCCAAGGTGCAACCATCCACGAGACGGTTCATCGGCTGATGGCTTTCCTGGGGAAACATCAGTCATAAATGCGCGGATTCTCCAATCGTCTTTCAAACGTAATCGTTTGGTGGCGGTTCAACAGACCGCCGCTACATAAAAACAAAGCCAGGGCGTAACTCAATGAGTGCAAGCAATCCAACCCTGATCACGTTCGTGATCTACATCGCAGCAATGGTGCTGATCGGCTTCATGGCCTATCGCTCCACCAATAACCTGTCTGACTACATTCTCGGTGGCCGTAGCCTGGGCAGCGTCGTGACCGCGCTTTCCGCTGGCGCCTCGGACATGAGTGGCTGGTTGTTGATGGGCCTGCCAGGCGCCATCTATATGTCGGGCCTGTCGGAAAGCTGGATCGCCATCGGCCTGATCATCGGTGCTTACCTGAACTGGCTGTTCGTGGCCGGTCGCCTGCGGGTACAGACCGAGCACAACGGTGATGCACTGACGCTGCCGGACTACTTCTCCAGCCGTTTCGAAGACAAGAGCGGTCTGCTGCGGATCATTTCTGCCGTGGTGATCCTGGTGTTCTTCACCATCTATTGCGCCTCCGGCATCGTGGCCGGTGCCCGTCTGTTCGAAAGCACCTTCGGCATGTCCTACGAGACCGCGCTGTGGGCCGGTGCTGCGGCGACCATTGCCTACACCTTCGTTGGTGGTTTCCTGGCAGTGAGCTGGACTGACACCGTACAAGCCACACTGATGATCTTCGCCCTGTTGCTGACGCCGATCATCGTGCTGCTGGCCACTGGCGGCGTCGACACCACCTTCCTGGCCATCGAAGCGCAAGATCCAAGCAACTTCGACATGCTGAAGAACACCACCTTCATCGGCATCATCTCGCTGATGGGCTGGGGCCTGGGCTACTTCGGCCAGCCGCACATCCTGGCGCGTTTCATGGCGGCGGATTCGGTGAAGTCGATCGCCAAGGCGCGTCGCATCTCCATGACCTGGATGATCCTGTGCCTGGGCGGCACCGTGGCCGTGGGCTTCTTCGGCATCGCCTACTTCTCGGCGCACCCGGAAGTAGCCGGTCCCGTGACTGAGAACCCTGAGCGTGTGTTCATCGAACTGGCCAAGCTGCTGTTCAACCCATGGATCGCTGGCGTGCTGCTGTCGGCCATCCTGGCGGCGGTCATGAGCACCCTGAGCTGCCAACTGCTGGTGTGCTCCAGTGCCCTGACCGAAGACTTCTACAAGGCTTTCCTGCGTAAGAACGCTTCCCAGGTCGAGCTGGTCTGGGTCGGCCGCGCCATGGTTCTGGCGGTTGCGCTGGTGGCCATCGCGATGGCAGCCAACCCGGAAAACCGCGTACTGGGCCTGGTGAGCTACGCCTGGGCCGGCTTCGGTGCCGCCTTTGGTCCGGTGGTGCTGATCTCGGTACTGTGGAAAGGCATGACCCGTAACGGCGCACTGGCCGGTATCGTGGTGGGTGCGGTTACCGTGATCGCCTGGAAGCATTTCGAACTGCTGGGTCTGTACGAAATCATCCCAGGCTTCATCTTCGCCAGCCTGGCGATCTTCCTGGTCAGCAAGATGGGCGAACCAACGGCTGGCATGCTGCAGCGCTTTGCCGCAGCAGAGAAAGATTTCCACCTGAACAAGTAATTGCCAGGGCCAATGCCCTGATCAATCGCTGATCAAAGAACGGCCCGCAGCCTGATGGATGCGGGCCGTTTTTTTGTGGGCCCTGTTTGAGTCGGTCATGGGCTCAACGGTGGTTTTTGTCTCCTGTTTCTGGGTTGTTCGTGGGAGATTTCCCATTCGCGATGCCCTGTCTTGAGTTTCCTCTGCGGCCACGTACTTTGCGCTAGCCCCGTGCAAGTGCGCAGCCAGCAGACAAGGAGTTCAAGCAATGACGAAGGGATATTTCATTCGTAAAGGTGACAAGACCAGTTGTGGTGGCGAGGTTCTGGAGGCAGATACTCGCGTCACGCTGTTTGGCTTCGCCCATGCGCGGGATGGCGACCGGGTTTCTTGCGGAAAGGACAATGAAACCTACGTGATTGCAGGTGGCGTCTCACACATCACCAGCCACGGCAGGATTGTCGCGGGGTCGCTGGATAGCCTCAGTAGCTGCCCCTGTAAAGCAGAGTTGATTCCCTCATTGACCAGCGTCTCTTACGAGCCCGCGCGAGGTGCGGCACAGCGTGCCGCCATGGCCCCTGTCCAGCCGGTCGCATCCGCCACCAGCCACCCTACAACGCCACGTTCATCCGGCTTCATGCCTGCGCCGAATCCTCAGGTGCCAATGCATGGCAACAACGCACAACCAGCAGACCCTGGGTTCTACATCGTGCCCAGGAGCACCACCGGCGAACAACTCGAGGCTTCGTTGTTCACCCTGCGCGACCCGGCGGTAATGGGCAAATTCAAACTGCTCAATCCCAATCTGCGGGACGTCAAGGCCGGCTCGATGATCGTACTGAGCGATCCCAATAACTTCCAGTGCAGCCGTGAAGAAGCGCTGCTCATGGATGTGGCAGCCAGGACCAACCAGGTGCTTGAAACGCTTAGCCCGCAAGAAGCGGATTTCATGATGCAACACCGGGATGTAATCCAGACCTTCCTGAGCTATGGCTCTGGCGCTATCGGTGTCGGCGCGAGCATTTTCAAGAGCAATCTGGATAACGTAGGCAGTGCTTTGAGGGATATTGAAGTGTTGCAACAGGCGACGCTCCAAAGAGATGGGCACCTGCGCTCGCCGGCTTTTTTTGCAGAACGCCAGCGGTTGCTCGCTCAACTGAACAGCCATATGACGGCACTGACCCGCAAGGGCATTGGATTTCCCCAGCACATCAATTTGAAAAAAATGCTGGGTATCTCCAGTCAAAGCCTGGTCCACCATTGGACTAATGCCAGCCCAGCGGGGCAAATACCGGGGCATGCCACACATCTTGAAGGAGTAGCGAGGGCTTCAAAATATGTCCAGTACGGCGGTTGGTTAGGGACTGCCGTCGGCGGAGGAGCTTCTGCTGCGAAGGTTCAGGATGTGTGTGCTGCAGGAAATAGCGAAGCGTGTAGACGAATCCGGCTTACTGAGTCAGGGAGTTTCACGGTAGGAGTGGCTGCTGGCATGGCCACAGGCAGGATATTAACCGCGCCGGTAGTCGGAGGCCTGTGCGTTGCTCTGGGAGTTCCAACAGGCGGCTTTTTAACGCTTGCTTGCAGTATCGTTGCTGTGGGCGCTGGCTCGTATGCGGGGGGTACGTTGGGAGAAATGAGCGGCGAGTTCATAGGCGAAGCGATTTACGAGTCGACGAAATGACTACTGCAGAAATGATTGCTGGCAGTTTGTGTGGCTTGGCGTTCGTATTCGTACTTGTCGGCAACTGTTTCGCATTGCACTTGGGGTATACGAAAAGAGAGTTCTTATTGGGGCATTTCAAGAATAGCTCCCCAAGCATATCTAATGCTGCACGCATACATAAGGGTTATTGGGGTAGGCTTCAGCTCGTGGGAAGCGCTTGTATGGTTCTTGCTTTTCCAAGTTTTTTCATTAAGCACGGTATTCTAAGTGTTCAGGACTTTGCAGGCTTTCCTCGTCCGCTAAGATGGAAGTTAGTTGTGCTGCAATGGAGTGTTATCGTGTCATTCACTGCTATGGTCTTACTGGTCGCGTTATGGAAATCCGGAGCGCTCAAATAGCTGGCCAAGACGCGATGACGCCGCAGTTAATTGCAGTGTATGCCACTCGTTTAAGAGGGTTTTGGTGAAAAGAATTTTTGGTGAAAATAAATCAGTCCTCATTTTTTTACTTTCAGCAAGCTATACCGGAGGGAAGGCTGGTGAAGGTGCAACCGAAACAATATATGAGTCTCTTAATTGACCCTGAGCACCGCTGATACATTATTCCTTGTCGTAGGAATTATTGACATTGCAGGGTTGTTCGCGGGAATTGGCTACATGCTTTTTCTAGCAAACACAAAAATGGATATTCTTCAGCGATGTTTTAAAAACAGCTGGGGCGTTACGGAGGGGAGTGCCTTTGAATATAGCGGGGTGTGGGGAAGAATAATGATGATTGGTCGTATATCAGGTTGTGTGGCCTTCTCTACCTTTTACATTAAGCACGGACTTCTCAATCCTGACGATTTAAAAGAGCTACCTGTTCCTCTCAAACAAAAACTAATCGCTTTGCAGTGGGTTGGTATAATTTTGTTGGTTGTTATGCTTTGTCTCGCGTTGCTAGCTGAGCTGGATGTTGTCTGATTTGGAGGGCGAACCCCTGACTTGCTGGCCGGTAAAAGGTAAACTTCGCCTCCTTCGCAGGAGCAGCCATGAATTATCGTCACGCCTTCCACGCCGGCAATCACGCCGACGTGTTCAAACACCTGACCTTGACCCGCCTCATCGCCCTGATGTCGCGCAAGGAGCAGCCGTTTGCCTATCTCGACACCCACGCCGGCATTGGTCTGTATGACCTGCAGGGCGATCAGGCCAGCCGGACCGGTGAGTACCTGGAGGGTATCGCGCGATTGTGGGGCGAGCCGGATCTGCCGGTGCTGACGGCCGACTACATGCAGGTGCTGCACGAGATGAACCCGGATGGCCAGTTGCGCTATTACCCGGGCTCGCCGGAGCTGGCGCGGCGTCTGACCCGTCCACAGGATCGGGTCCTGCTCAACGAGAAGCACCCCGAAGACGGTTTGCTGCTCAAGGACAACATGAAGGGTGATCGCCGGGTCAAAGTGCACCTGGGCGAAGGCTGGCATGTGCCCCGGGCGATGCTGCCGGTGCCCGAGAAACGCGGCTTGATGCTGATCGATCCGCCGTTCGAGAAACTCGATGAGATGCAGCGCTGTGCTGCAGCGCTCAAAGAAGCGATTGGCCGCATGCGCCAAACCGTGGCTGCGATCTGGTACCCGGTGAAGGACCAGCGCCTGTTGCGCCGCTTCTATCAGGACCTGGCCGGTACGGGGGCGCCAAAGTTGTTGCGGGTGGAACTGCTGGTGCATCCGCTGGATACGCCCAACAGCCTGAACGGCTCCGGGCTGGCGATTGCCAATCCGCCGTGGGGGCTGGAAGAGGAGTTGCGGGAGCTGCTGCCCTGGCTGGCGCAGAAGCTTGGCCAGACCCAGGGTGGGTGGCAGATGGATTGGTTGATTGCCGAGAGTTGATCGGCCGTTTTGACGGCGTCTGATCGGACGCCATCGCGGGCGGCGCTCGGCTTGCCCGCGATGCTTTTAAGGATTAATTCCCCGCCAGACTCGGCGGCATGCACACGCCCGTGCCGCCGATCCCGCAGTAGCCTTCCGGGTTCTTTGCCAGGTACTGCTGGTGATAGGCCTCGGCGTAGTAGAAGGTCGGGGCCTGTTCGATTTCGGTGGTGATGGTGCCCAGCCCGGCCTTGGTCAGTTCTGCCTGGAACGTTTTCTCGCTGGCCTTGGCTTCGTCCAGTTGTTCAGGTTTGACCGCGTAGATCACCGAACGGTACTGGGTACCGATGTCGTTGCCCTGGCGCATTCCCTGGGTTGGGTTATGCAGCTCCCAGAACATCGCCAGCAGTTCTTTGTAGCTGACCTTGTCCTGGTCATACACCACCAGGACCACTTCGGTGTGGCCGGTCAGGCCCGAGCAGACTTCCTCGTAGGTCGGGTTGGGGGTGAAGCCGCCGGCATAACCCACCGCCGTGCTGACCACGCCTTCACGCTGCCAGAACTTGCGTTCTGCGCCCCAGAAGCAGCCCAGGCCGAAGATCGCGAACTCCACATTGCCGATGAAGGGACCCAGCATGTACTGGTCCTTGTTGACGAAGTGTTTCTCCGGCACGGTGATTGGCGTTTCGCGGCCGGGCAGGGCTTGTTCTTTAGTTGGGAGCACGTTTTTGTTCACCAGAATTTCCGAGCGCAAGACCATGATCAGTCCTCTCAGTCAGAGTATGTAAGTAGTCAGACCGCCAGTGTGCCGAATAATCCCCGTGGGAGCGAGCGCCCACAGGGATGACTCAGTCAGGCAATTGGGCCGCGTGGGTAGCGTTTGAGCTTGTCGATCAGCTCGGCCCCCGGGATCGGCCGGTCGAACAGGTAGCCCTGGCCGACGTCGCAGCGATGGCGCCGCAGGAAGGCCAGTTGCTCGGCCGTCTCGATGCCCTCGGCCACCACTTTGAGTTTGAGGTTGTGGGCCATGGCGATCACGGCCGAGGTGATCTCCATGTCGTCCTGGTTATCCGGGATTTCATGAATGAAGCTGCGATCGATCTTGATGATGTCGATCGGGAATTTCTTCAGGTAACTAAGGGACGAGTAACCGGTGCCGAAGTCGTCCATGGCCAGGGTCAGGCCCAGGCGCTTGAGCTGGTCGAGTTGCAGGTGGGTGTCTTCGGTGGCTTCCAGCAACAGGCCTTCGGTCAGTTCGAGCTCCAGCAGGTGGGCGGGCAGCTTTTCTTCCTTGAGGATGTTGGCAATCGAGGACACCAGGTCCGGGTCGGAGAACTGCTTGGGCGACAGGTTGATCGCCACCTGCAGGTTGCCCAGCCCGGCAGCGCTCAGTTCGATGCTCATGCGGCAGGCCTGGCGGGCGATCCATTTGCCGATGGGGATGATCAGGCCGGTCTCTTCGGCGACGCTGATGAACTGGTCGGGGCGGATCATGCCCTTTTCCGGGTGGTTCCAGCGCAGTAGCGCCTCCATCCCCAGCAAGCGCCCGGAGCGCAGGCACAGTTTGGGCTGGTAGAACACGTCCAGTTCGTTCTGGGTGAGGGCGCGGCGCAGGTTGTTCTCCACGAACAACTTGTAGCTGGCCTCGGCGTTCAAGGCCTCGGTGAACACCTGGACCTGATGTTTGCCATTGGCCTTGGCCTTGTGCAGGGCCAGCCCGGCGTTGCGCATCAGTGTTTGCGGGTCGCGCCCGTGCAGCGGCGCACAGGCCACGCCGACGGAGGCGGTGACGCTGATCAATTGGTTATCGACGAACATCGGCTTGTCCAGCGTCATCAACAGCTGGCTGGCCATTTGCTGGCCGAGATTCAGGCTGGCGTCATCCAGCAGCACCGCAAATTCGTTGCTGGCAAAGCGCGCCAGGCTGCCGCTCGGGCTCAGGCTGTTGCGCAGGCGGCGGGCCAGACTGATCAGCAGCTTGTCGCCGGTCTGGTGGCCGAGGCTGTCGTTGATCCGCTTGAAATTGTCGATGTCCACCAGCAACAGGCAGATCGGGCTGTCGCTGTCGCGGGCAAAACGTTCGTCGAGGTTACGGATGAACGCCGGGCGATTGCCCAGGTTGGTCAGATTGTCGGTGTAGGCCAGGCGCTCGATGCGCTGTTGGGCGAGCTTGGTCTGGGTGATGTCTTCGTAGATGCCGATGTAGTGGGTCAGCTCGCGGTTGTCGCCATACACCTTGGAAATCGACAACTGGCCCCAGTAGGGCTCCAGGTTCTTGCGCCGGCTCTTGAATTCACCTTGCCAGCTGTTGCTCTTGGCCAGGCTGGAGGGCGCGTCGAACAGCAGTTCGCTGAGATTTTCCAGGGCCGGCAGTTCCGACAGGCGCTGACCGTGGACTTCTTCAGTGCTGTACTGGGTGATCGCCGTGAAGCTGGGGTTGACGTACTCGACCACGCCGTCGCAATTGACCAGCAAAAAGGCATTGGCACTTTGCTCGACCGCACGCTGGAACAGGTGCAGGGCGCTGGTGGCGGTGCGCCGGTTGTGGTTGTTGATGACCTGGGCAAACTGATCGGCCAGCTCGCCGGCGAAGGCGATTTCGTCCGATTGCCAGGCACGGGTCACGCCGGTCTGTTCCAGGCACAGGACGCCAACCACCTGGCCGTCCACGCGGATGCTGGCATCGAGCATGGCGTTGACGTCCCGCGGGCGAAGGCTCTCGGCCATCTCCCGGGTGCGCGGGTCATGCATGGCGTTGTGGGCATCGATGGCCCGGCTCGAGTGCAGGGCTTCCAGGTAATCGGGGAAGCCGCTGGCGTCGATCACGTCCGGTAGCCGGTGTTCCTGCGAAGGGCGATGGTAGGCGGAGATCGGCAGCAGTTGCCGGTTTTCCAGGTTCCACAGGCTGGCGCTGTCGATCTGGTAGATATCGCAGGCACTGCGGGTAATCAGCTCCGCCGCTTCGCGCAACGAATTGCCGGAGCTGTAGCGCTGGCGCGTCAGCAGCAGGATCAACTCTTGCTGGGCGCGCACGCGCTCCAGGTGCTGGAGCTGTTCCTGCTGGGCACGCTGGTTCAGCTCCAGGGCAATCTGCAGGCGCGAATTCTGGGTTTCCAGGTCGAGCGCCGGCAGCAGGGGGTCGTCTTCGAACAGGCCGTCGACCACCAGCAGATAACCGCGTAGCAGGTGGCGATTGTGTTGTTTATAGGCTTCGCCCATTTCCAGCAGGCTCAGGGAGCCCTGGGCCGTGTGCAGGGTGTAGCGGATCAGGTAATGGGGGCTTTGGCTCAGTTGCTGCTGGATCGTGTCGTGCAACTGATAGCGCGCCTCAGGCTCCATCAGGCTGGCGTAGGGCGAGCCGACCAGGGCGCAAAGCTCTACCGCGGGCAGGCCGAACTGGCGTTCGCAGTTGGGGTCGAGAAACAGCAGGGCCCAGCTTGCTTCATTCAGCCGCTCGAAACGCAGCATGCCGAGCCGCGAGGGCACAGGCAATTGCGTCACTACCTCGGCCACCATTCGGCTGGTGGCATCGGGATGGCTTTTCATGGAAGAAACTCGCTTCGAAAATGCTGAACGCGACGGGCTCACGCCCTCTGTGTTGCCAGCGGCAAGGTTGCATGATGCCGCCCTGGCTGACAATAGAGGATGAAGGCTAAGTGCTATAGGTCTTTATCGGCATAAATACGAATTTCTGTAGGAAAACTGCGCGTAATTTGTGGGATTCCGCAAGCAAGCACCTACACAGCAGATGGCAGAGACGGCTGGGGAGGGTGCAGTGGCAGGTTGGCCGAATACAGGTAATCGCCATTCGGGTCACGGTACTCCACGCGAATGTGCTCGGTGTGCACCGTCAGGTGGGCGAAGTTGTCCTGGCTGATCACCTTGCTTGTCCATTCGAGGTAATAGTCACCGGCCGCGGTTTTCGCCAATGGCTGGTCAAGGATGAACGACGAGGCCTTGGCGTAGGGCAGCCAGAGGCTGTTGCAAAACGGCGACGAGACGATGGTTTGCACCTCGAAGTCCGGGTCTGCTGTGTGGCGTAGGCGCGAGGAGAGCGAGCCGTGGACGTCGCCCGAGATGATCACCACATTCCTGATCTTGTGCAGGCGGATACTTTCGAGGATGCGCAGGCGCTGTTCGGGGAAGGCTTTCCAGGTGTCACCGTCATTGCTTTTGCTGTCGGGGAACAGCATGACGCCGGTGACCAGCAATTTGACCCGCGCCGGGCTGTTGATCAGCCACTTGAGCACCGCGTGCTCCTGATCGGCATCGAGGATGCGTCGATCGTCGGCCGACAGGTTGCGCCGGGTTCGGGTGTCCATGACAAACCATTCGATGTCCCCCTGAGCAAACTGATACCAGTAATGTGGCGGCTGGTCAGCGGGTTGCTCGCCCGGCCCCCGTTCATGCGCCGGGCCATGGCTGGCTTGATAGATTTCGTACGCGGCCATCGCGTTGTGATACAGGCTGTTGTCGTTGCGGCTGGCGTTCGCGGGCCAGTTATCTTCTATTTCGTGGTCGTCGAGAATCATGTAAGTCGGCAATGAGGCCATCAACGCCTGGATATGGGGCTGAGAAAAGGCCGCGCGGTACTTGGCGAGAATATCCGGGTAATCGCGGTCCGGGACGACGGCGTTCATGTCGTCCACGTACACCTGATCACCGGTCATCACCAGGGCGCTGATCGGTGGCGAGGCGGTCTGCGCCAGCCGCTTGATTGCTGCGAAGATCCGGTCGCCCTTGGCGGGCAATGACGCGATACCCAGGGTCATGCGCAGGTAGCGACACGAGCCGACGATGTAGCTGCGGGGGGTACAGGGTTCACTGGACGCAGTGCGAAAGCGGTAGGTTTCCAGGGGCCATTGCAGTTGCAGCGGGTCAAGGGTTTCCAGCGCTGGTCGGGTATCGCGAGTGTTGAACCAGCCTGCCTGGTACTCATATTCGGTATCGCTGGCGAGGCCGTGCAGTGCGATCACCGCCGACATGTCGCGAGCGGCCGTCAGCTCGGCGAAGTGCCCTTGGGACCAGTCGGTATCGCCCGTGCGGCGATAACGCAGCCCGGCGAATGCCCTGGCGTTGGTCACTGGGGCGCCCCGCAGAAACAGGCGGGTGTCGTGAAAGGTGGTGTGGCCAACAATCGGGCCGACAGTAGGCTTGAGCATGTTCGAATCCATTCGAAGTGCGGCGAGGGAAGTCGCGGCCAGCACGGTATGTGCGTTTGGCGATTCATCGTAGGGCCGGGGGGCATTTAAATATTGGCGGGGAAGCGGACCGTGGATGTGGTCCAGGTCAACTGTTGGCGTGGTCTTGGGGGATAGGGCGGGTAGGAATTCTTACTAGCTTTGCCCCAGTGCCAGTCGCGATGGGCACTGTTTTGCAGGCAAAAAAAGCCCCGCCAATTGGCGGGGTTGAGGTACGAGCGTGGCGCTCGGAAAACGTGGAGCGCGCGGGGCCCTTCGTGGAGGAAGGGCCCTGCGTCTTACAGCAGGATGGTGCGGATGTCGCCCAGCAGGTCGCTCAGACGCTTGGTGAAACGGGCCGCAGCGGCGCCGTTGATCACACGGTGGTCGTAGGACAGCGACAGTGGCAGCATCAGTTTCGGCTGGAAGGCTTTGCCGTCCCAGACGGGCTGGATGGTTGCCTTGGACACGCCGAGGATCGCCACTTCCGGTGCGTTGACGATCGGCGTAAAGCCGGTGCCGCCAATGTGGCCGAGACTGGAGATAGTGAAGCAGGCGCCTTGCATGTCGTCGGCCGTGAGCTTCTTGTCGCGGGCTTTGGCAGCCAGCGCAGCGGCTTCGCCAGCCAGTTGCAGCAAGCTCTTCTGATCAACGTTCTTGATCACAGGAACCAGCAGGCCGTCTGGGGTATCAACCGCAAAACCGATGTTCACGTATTTCTTGCGGATGATCGCTTTGCCGCTTGGCGCCAGGGAGCTGTTGAAGTCCGGCAGCTCCTTGAGCAGGTGCGCGCAGGACTTGAGCAGCAGTGGCAGGATGGTCAGCTTGACGCCAGCCTTCTCGGCCACAGCTTTCTGGGCGATGCGGAACGCTTCCAGCTCGGTGATATCCGCCGAGTCGAATTGGGTCACGTGCGGAATGTTCAGCCAGCTGCGATGCAGGCTCGACGCGCCGATTTGCATCAGGCGGGTCATCGGCACTTCTTCGGTTTCACCGAAGCGGCTGAAGTCCACGACCGGAATCGGTGGGATGCCAGCGCCGCCAGTAGCACCGGCGGCCGGGGCTTCCTTGGCCTTCTGCATCATGGCCTTGACGTAAACCTGCACGTCTTCCTTGAGGACACGACCGTGCGGGCCGCTAGGGCTCACCGCATTCAGCTCGACGCCGAATTCACGGGCCAGTTGGCGTACCGCCGGACCTGCGTGAACCTTGGCACCGCTTGGCGCTGGCGCAGCCGTCGGGGCCGGTGCGGCCGCAGCTTTTGCAGCAGGCGCAGGGGCGGCAGCGGCAGGTGCCGCTTCAGCCTTGGCCGCTGGAGCTGCCGCCGGAGCAGGTGCAGGGGCTGCAGCTGCTGCGCCCTGGACTTTGAGCTTGAGGATAAAGTCGCCAGTGCCGACTTCGTCTTCGAGCTTGACCGCGATGCTTTCCACGACGCCGGCAGCCGGCGAAGGGATTTCCATGCTGGCCTTGTCGGATTCCAGGGTGATCAGCGACTGATCAGCCTCGACGGTGTCGCCGACCTTGACCAGCAGTTCGATGATCTTGGCCTTGCCCGACGAGCCGATGTCCGGGACATGAATGTCCTGCACAGTGGCGGCGGCAGGGGCAGCCGCCGGGGCCGCAGGGGCCTGGGCAGCAGCGGCAGGCTTTTCAGCAGCAGGGGCAGGAGCCGCAGCAGGAGCGGCTGGCGCAGGGGCCGCGTCAGCGGCACCTTCGATTTCCAGCTCCAGCAGTTCGTCGCCTTCTTTCAGGCGGTCGCCCAGCTTCACTTTCAGGCTCTTGACCACGCCGGCCTTGGGAGCAGGGATTTCCATGCTCGCCTTGTCCGATTCCAGGGTCAGGATGCTCTGGTCGGCTTCGACTTTGTCGCCGACCTTCACAAACAGTTCAATTACTTCACCTTCACCGCTGCCGATGTCAGGTACGCGAATGAGTTCGCTCACGGAAAATCTCCTCAGCAGTCCAGTGGGTTGCGTTTTTCCGGGTTGATACCGAACTTGGCGATGGCTTCAGCCACAACCTTAGGTTCGATGTCACCACGGTCAGCCAGTGCTTCCAGGGCTGCCAACACCACGAAATGACGGTCAACTTCGAAGAAATGACGCAGTTTCTTGCGGCTGTCGCTGCGACCGAAACCGTCGGTGCCCAGGACTTTGAATTCCTTGGACGGTACCCACTGACGGATCTGTTCGGCGAACAGTTTCATGTAGTCGGTAGAGGCAATCACCGGACCTTTACGGCCGTTCAGGCACTCTTCGACGTAGCTCAGCTTAGGCTTCTGGCCTGGGTGCAGACGGTTGCTGCGCTCCACGGCCAGGCCATCGCGACGCAGTTCGTTGAAGCTGGTAACGCTCCAGACGTCGGCGCCGACGTTGAACTCTTCACGCAGAATCTTCGCCGCTTCACGGACTTCACGCAGGATGGTGCCGGAGCCCATCAGCTGTACGTGGTGTGCCGCTTCGCGGTTGTCTTCTTCGAGCAGGTACATGCCCTTGATGATGCCTTCTTCCACACCGGCCGGCATGGCTGGCTGCTGGTAGGACTCGTTCATCACGGTGATGTAGTAGAAAACGTCCTGCTGCTCTTCGGTCATCTTCTTCATGCCGTCCTGGATGATCACCGCCAGCTCGTAGCCGTAGGTTGGATCAAAGGTGCGGCAGTTCGGGATGGTGGCAGCCAGGATGTGGCTGTGACCGTCTTCGTGTTGCAGGCCTTCGCCGTTCAGCGTGGTCCGGCCAGCGGTACCGCCGATCAGGAAGCCACGGGTACGGCTGTCGCCGGCCGCCCAGGCCAGGTCGCCGATGCGCTGGAAGCCGAACATCGAGTAGAAGATGTAGAACGGCAGCATGGGCTGGTTGTGGTTGGAGTACGAAGTACCGGCCGCGATGAAGGAGCTCATGGCACCTGCTTCGTTGATCCCTTCTTCGAGGATCTGGCCCTTCTTGTCTTCCTTGTAGAACATCACCTGGTCTTTATCGACTGGCTCGTAGAGCTGGCCGACGGAGGAGTAGATGCCCAACTGACGGAACATGCCTTCCATACCGAAGGTACGGGCTTCGTCCGGGATGATCGGGACGATGCGCGAACCGATTTCCTTGTCCTTGACCAGTTGCGCGAGGATCCGCACGAACGCCATGGTGGTGGAAATTTCACGGTCGCCCGAGCCGTCCAGGATCGCCTTGAGGGTGTCCAGTGGCGGCGTCGGGATGTTGAAGCTCTGTGCGCGACGCTGTGGTACGAAACCGCCCAATGCGGTGCGGCGCTCGCTCAGGTAGCGGGCTTCGGCGCTGTTGGGTTCCGGCTTGAAGAACGGCAGGTTCTCCAGCTCTTCGTCCTTGACCGGGATGTCGAAGCGGTCACGGAACAACTTCAGGCTGTCGACGTCGACTTTCTTGGTGTTGTGCGCAGTGTTTTTCGCTTCGCCGGCACCGGTGCCATAACCCTTGATGGTCTTGGCCAGGATAACGGTCGGTTGTTCTTTGTGGTTGACCGCTTCGTGGTACGCCGCGTAGACCTTGTACGGGTCGTGGCCGCCACGGTTGAGCTTCCAGATCTCGTCGTCGGACAGATCGGCAACCATCGCCTTGAGTTCTGGCGTGTTGAAGAAGTGCTCACGGACGAACGCGCCGTCCTTGGCCTTGTAGTTCTGGTACTCGCCGTCGATGACTTCGTCCATGCGGCGTTGCAGGATGCCGTCGACGTCCTTGGCCAGCAGTGGGTCCCAGAAACGGCCCCAGATGACTTTGGTCACGTTCCACTGAGCACCACGGAACACGCCTTCGAGTTCCTGGATGATCTTGCCGTTGCCGCGAACCGGGCCGTCGAGGCGCTGCAGGTTGCAGTTGATGACGAAGATCAGGTTGTCCAGCTTCTCGCGGCCAGCCAGGGAGATTGCGCCCAGGGATTCCGGCTCGTCGCACTCGCCGTCGCCCAGGAAGCACCAGACTTTCTGCTTGCCTTCGGGGATGAAGCCACGGGCTTCCAGGTACTTCATGAAACGTGCCTGGTAGATCGCCTGGATCGGACCCAGACCCATGGAAACGGTCGGGAACTGCCAGAAGTCAGGCATCAGCCAAGGGTGCGGATAGGACGACAGGCCCTGACCGTCGACTTCCTGGCGGAAGTTGTTCATTTGTTCTTCGGTGATGCGGCCTTCCATGAACGCACGGGCGTAGACGCCTGGCGAGGTGTGACCCTGGAAGTAGATCAGGTCGCCGCCGTGTTCGTCGGTCGGGGCCTGGAAGAAATAGTTGAAGCCGATGTCGTACAGGGTTGCGCTGGAGGCGAAGCTGGAGATGTGACCGCCCAGGTCAGAATCTTTCAGGTTCGTACGCATCACCATGGCCATCGCGTTCCAGCGTACCAGCGAGCGAATGCGGCGTTCCATGAACAGGTCGCCAGGCATGCGTGCTTCGTGGGTAACGGGGATCGTGTTGCGGTACGGCGTGGTGATGGCGTAAGGCAGTTGCGAACCGCTACGGGTTGCGAGTTCGCCCATACGGGTCATCAGATAGTGAGCACGGTCTTCGCCTTCTTTGTCGAGAACCGATTCCAGGGCGTCCAGCCATTCCTGGGTTTCGACGGGATCGAGGTCTTGCATGGCTTGCTCCAGGGCGGAAAGGCTACCAGAATCGGTTGCCTGAGTTAGCGACTGGCCTTGTGGGCAGACGTTATAAATTCTTGGAATGCCGGAGGTTGATTCGGCGGCGTGTAGTTTTACTACAAATCATCGGGCATTTCAGCCTTTCGAATGTATATACGAGTAGTAAAACTACAGAAGAACGGCTTGTGGCCTCCTGCTGTGTTGTGAGAATAATCGTTACTCTTGGTCTTTAGCCAACCAGAATAGGGTCAAGCGTGATGCTGGCTACCAAAAAAAATGAAATTTCAGCTATTTCTAACTTTTGTTCGACAGTCGTTTGCGTAGTGCAATTGCTGGGTTCACTACAGACCGCCCTTTCTACGCCGATCAAGGATAGACCATGAGCCTGCCTTCGCTTGCCCAACTGCCCGCCATTCTCCAGCCGTTTGTCAGCCGTGCCGAGCAATCGTTGCGCGCGGCCGTGGCGGCCCTTGACGATGATCATGGCCTGTCCATCTGGACGCCTGAACGCTGGGCGCAATGGGCCCGCGTGACGGGCGCCAGCGACTTTGTCACTGAGCAATGTGTGCGTGACCCCCTGATGTTGCTGGCGTTGGTGCAGTCCGGCGAGCTGGACCGGCCCTTCGCTGCGGGCGAGCTCTGTGCGCAGATCGCCACGGCCGCGCAGGGTGCGACCACCGATGACGAACTGGCCCGGGCGCTGCGCCGCCAGCGTAACCGTCACCAGGTGCGCATCATCTGGCGCGACCTGACCCGCCAGGCCGACCTGATCCAGACCTGCCGCGATCTCTCGGACATGGCCGATGCCAGCATCGACCAAGCCTATCAGTGGCTGTACCTGCGTCACTGCCAGCAGTTCGGCACGCCTACCGGACGGCGCAGCGGTGAGCCGCAGCAGATGGTCATCCTGGGCATGGGCAAGCTCGGCGCGGTGGAACTCAACCTGTCCTCGGACATTGACCTGATCTTCGCCTACCCCGAAGGCGGTGAGACCGTCGGCGTCAAGCGTGCGCTGGATAACCAGGAGTTCTTCATTCGTCTGGGCCAGCGGCTGATCAAGGCGCTGGACCCCATGACGGTCGACGGCTTTGTATTCCGCGTCGACATGCGCCTGCGTCCGTACGGCTCGTCCGGCGCGCTGGTGCTCAGCTTCAATGCCCTGGAGCAGTACTATCAGGACCAGGGCCGTGACTGGGAACGCTATGCCATGATCAAGGCGCGGGTGGTGGCCGGCGACCAGGTCGCAGGGGCGCAATTGCTCGACCTGCTGCGCCCGTTCGTCTACCGGCGCTACCTGGATTTCTCGGCGATCGAAGCGCTGCGCACCATGAAGCAGTTGATCCAGCAGGAAGTGCGGCGCAAGGGCATGGCCGACAACATCAAGTTGGGTTCCGGTGGTATCCGCGAAGTGGAGTTCATCGCCCAGGCCTTCCAGCTGATTCACGGCGGTCGCGACCTGAGCCTGCAACAGCGTCCTTTATTAAAGGTGCTGAGTACGCTGGAAGGGCAGGGTTACCTGCCGCCGGCGGTCGTTGGCGAATTGCGCGAGGGGTATGAGTTTCTGCGTTACACCGAGCATGCGATCCAGGCGATTGCCGACCGACAGACACAAATGCTCCCGGACAACGAACAGGATCAGGCGCGCATCGCCTTTATGCTGGGTTTTGCCGACTGGCCGGCCTTCCATGCGCAGTTGATGTATTGGCGGGGCCGGGTCGACTGGCATTTCCGTCAAGTGATCGCCGACCCTGACGAAGAGGAGGGGGCAGAAAGCGAAGTGGTGGTCGGTGGCGAATGGTTGCCGCTGTGGGAAGAAGCCCAGGACGAAGAAGCCGCGTGCCGTCAGTTGCACGAAGGCGGGTTTGCCGATGCGCCGAAAGCCCTGAAGGCCCTGGCCGGTCTGCGTGGCAGTCCGCAGTTGCGGGCAATGCAGCGTCTGGGGCGCGAGCGCCTGGACGCCTTTATCCCGCGCTTGCTGGCCCAGGCCGTCGAGCACGCCAACCCGGACCTGGTGTTGGAGCGGGTGCTGCCGTTGGTCGAGGCCGTGGCGCGGCGCTCGGCGTACCTGGTGCTGCTCACGGAAAACCCGGGTGCGCTGCGTCGCCTGTTGACCCTGTGCGCAGCCAGCCCGTGGATTGCCGAACAGATCACCCGCTTCCCGCTGTTGCTCGATGAGTTGCTCAACGAAGGGCGCCTGTTCAAGCCGCCCCTGGCACCGGAACTGGCGGCGGAATTGCGCGAGCGCCTGACACGCATTCCCGAGGATGACCTGGAGCAGCAGATGGAGGCCCTGCGGCACTTCAAGCTGGCGCACCGCCTGCGGGTCGCGGCCTCGGAAATCGCCGGCAGCCTGCCCTTGATGAAGGTCAGCGACTACCTGACCTGGCTGGCCGAGGCGATCCTGGAGCAAGTCCTGGCCCTGGCCTGGCGCCAGACCGCCGCCAAGTATGGTTCGCCACAGCGTCCCGACGGCACCTTGTGTGACCCAGGCTTTGTGATTGTGGGCTACGGCAAGGTCGGTGGGCTGGAACTCGGCCATGGCTCCGACCTGGACCTGGTGTTCATCCACGACGGTGACCCGCAGGCGGAAACCGACGGGCCCAAGCCGATCGATGGCGCGCAGTTCTTCACCCGCCTGGGCCAGCGCATTATTCATTTGCTGACCACCCAGACCAACTCCGGCCAGCTCTACGAAGTCGATATGCGCCTGCGGCCGTCCGGTGCCTCGGGGTTGCTGGTCAGTTCGCTGGGGGCGTTTGAGCGCTATCAAGAGAACGAAGCGTGGACCTGGGAACATCAGGCGCTGGTACGCGCCCGTGTGCTGGTGGGCAGCCAGGATGTCGGCCAGGCGTTCGAGAAAGTCCGCGCCAAGGTGTTGGGTCGAGCCCGCGATTTGCCCAAGTTGCGCCAGGAAGTCAGCGAGATGCGCGCCAAGATGCGCGATAACCTGGGAACCAGGATTACCGGTGCCGGGACAGCGGCCAATGCCTTCGAAGCCACGGTGCCGTTCGACCTCAAGCAGGACGCCGGTGGTATCGTCGATATTGAATTTATGGTGCAATACGCGGCTTTGGCGTGGTCCCAGACGCATCCGCCGTTGCTGCGCTGGACGGACAACATCCGCATTCTGGAAGAGCTGGAGCACGAAGGCTTGATGCCCGCGGCCGATGCCAGCCTGATGCGTGAGGTCTACAAGGCCTACCGCGCCGCCGCTCACCGCCAGGCCTTGCAGAACGAGGCCGGGGTGGTGGCAGGCAACCAGTTTGTCGATGAGCGCCAGCAGGTGTTGCGAATCTGGCGCGAGTTGGGGCTAAGCTGACACGGGAATTTGCAGCACCTGACACCCCCTGTGGGAGCGGGCTCGCTCGCTCCCACAGTAATTACCGAAGTGGGGGAGGCATGTGCCTCCCCTATTCGTTTGTGGATAACTATGAAAATTCTGATCGTTGGGCCCAGTTGGGTCGGTGACATGGTGATGGCGCAGACACTGTTCATGTGTCTGCAGCAGCGTCATCCACAGTGCGAAATCGACGTGCTGGCCCCGGAGTGGAGCCGGCCGATCCTTGAGCGCATGCCCCAAGTGCGCCGGGCCCTGAGCTTTCCGCTCGGCCACGGTGCGCTGGAACTGGCAACGCGGCGGCGGATCGGCAAGTCCCTGGCCGGCCAGTACGACCAGGCGATTCTGCTGCCCAACTCGTTGAAGTCGGCGCTGGTGCCGTTTTTTGCTGGCATCGCGAAGCGCACGGGCTGGCGTGGCGAGTTTCGTTACGGCCTGCTCAACGATGTGCGCACGCTGGATAAAGAGCGCTACCCGCTGATGATCGAGCGTTTCATGGCCTTGGCCTATGAACCCGCTGCCGAACTGCCGACCCCTTACCCACGGCCCAGCCTGCAAATCGATCCTGTGACCCGCGAGGCGGCATTGGCCAAGTTCGGCCTGACCCTCGATCGCCCGGTGCTGGCGTTGTGTCCGGGGGCCGAGTTCGGCGAGGCCAAGCGCTGGCCTTCCGAGCATTACGCCAAGGTCGCCGAGGCGAAGATTCGCGAGGGCTGGCAGGTCTGGCTGTTTGGTTCGAAGAATGATCACGCGGTCGGCGAAGAAATCCGCTCCCGGTTGATTCCCGGGCTGCGTGAAGAGGCAATGAACCTCAGTGGCGGCACGTCGCTGGCCGAGGCCATCGATTTGCTGTCGTGCGCCGACTCGGTGGTGTCCAACGACTCCGGGCTGATGCACGTGGCCGCGGCGCTGAACCGTCCGCTGGTGGCAGTCTACGGTTCGACCTCGCCGGGCTTTACGCCGCCGCTGGCCGAGCACGTCGAAATCGTGCGCCTGGGCATCGAATGCAGCCCGTGTTTTGATCGCACCTGCCGCTTCGGTCATTACAACTGCTTGCGCCAGTTGATGCCGCAAGCGGTGAACGACGCCTTGCAGCGGTTGCAGGGCTCTGTGGTCGAGGTTCGTTAAGTTGCGGGTACTGTTGATCAAGACCTCGTCGCTGGGCGATGTGATTCATGCGCTGCCCGCGCTGACCGACGCTGCACGGGCGATCCCCGGCATCCAGTTCGACTGGGTAGTGGAAGAAGGCTTCGCCGAAATCCCCACCTGGCATCCGGCGGTGGGCAAGGTGATTCCCGTGGCGATCCGGCGCTGGCGCAAGAACCTCTGGCAGACCATCAAGAGCGGCGAGTTCAAACGCTTCAAGCAAAACCTGCAGGCGACCAAGTACGACTTGGTGATCGATGCCCAGGGCCTGCTCAAAAGCGCCTTGCTGACGCGTTACGTGCGGGCCCCGGTGGCTGGCCTGGACAAACATTCGGCGCGAGAGCCGCTGGCGGCGCACTTCTATTCGCGGCGCCTGGCGGTGGCCCGTGGGCAACATGCGGTGGAGCGCTTGCGCCAGTTGTTCGCCGTGGCCCTGGGTTACGACTTGCCCAAGGGCCTGGGCGATTACGGCCTGAACGTCGAGCGCCTGGTGGAGTTGCCGCGCAAGAATCCGTATGTGCTGTTCCTGCACGGCACCACCTGGGACACCAAGCACTGGCCGGAAGCCTATTGGCGCGAACTGGCCGAGCGCATGGGGCACCTGGGCATGGCGGTGAAGTTGCCGTGGGGCAGTCCGGCCGAGAAAGCCCGTGCCGAGCGTATCGCCCAGGGCCTGCGCAACGCCGAGGTGCTGCCCAGGTTGAACCTGGCGGGTGTCGCCAAGGTGTTGGCTGGCGCGCAAGCCTGCGTGGCGGTGGATACCGGCCTCGGGCACCTGGCCGCCGCGCTGGACGTGCCGACGGTGTCGCTGTTCGGCCCGACCAACCCGGGCCTGACGGGCGCCTATGGCCGTAGCCAGGTGCACATGGCGAGTGATTTTTCCTGTGCGCCGTGCCTGCAAAAGAAATGTACCTACCAACCGACGGCTGAAGACCAGCGTCGGTTTGATCTCAAGCGCGAGTGGCCACTGTGCTTCACTCGCCTGAACCCCGAGCGTGTCGCGAGCCGACTGAGCACGTTGTTAATGGCTGAGGAGCTGCGCTGATGCAATTGGCTTTTGTACTGTACAAATATTTCCCGTTTGGCGGCCTGCAGCGTGATTTCATGCGCATTGCCCTGGAATGCCAGCAGCGTGGACACCAGATCCGCGTTTACACGCTGATTTGGGAGGGCGACGTGCCGCCGGGCTTTGAAGTGCTGGTGGCGCCGGTGAAAGCGATCTTCAATCATCGGCGCAACGAAAAGCTCAGCGCCTGGATGGCCGAGGACCTGGCCAAGCGCCCGGTGGATCGCCTGATCGGTTTCAACAAGATGCCTGGCCTGGACGTCTATTACGCCGCCGACGGTTGCTTCGAGGACAAGGCGCAGAACCTGCGCAATTCGCTGTACCGGCGCTGGGGCCGCTACCGGCACTTCGCCGAGTATGAGCGCGCGGTGTTCGCCAAGGACGCGAAAACCGAAGTGCTGATGATCTCCGAAGTCCAGCAGCCGCTGTTCATCAAGCATTACGACACGCCGCTGGAGCGCTTCCACCTGCTGCCACCGGGCATTGCCCAAGACCGACGCGCGCCGCCGAACGCTGCTGAAATTCGCGCGGACTTTCGCCGCGAGTTCTCCCTGGGCGACGACGAGTTGCTGGTGGTGCAGATCGGCTCGGGGTTCAAGACCAAGGGCGTCGACCGCAGTCTCAAGGCCCTTGCCGCACTGCCGGCCGAATTGCGTAAACGCACGCGGCTGTTTGTAATTGGCCAGGATGACCCCAAAGTATTCCAATTGCAGAGTGCCACGCTGGGCTTGGGTGATAGCGTGCAGTTCCTCAAGGGGCGCAGTGATATCCCGCGGTTCCTGCTCGGTGCCGACCTGTTGATCCACCCGGCGTACAACGAAAACACCGGTACGGTGCTGCTCGAAGCGCTGGTGGCCGGGTTGCCGGTGCTGGTCAGCGCGGTGTGCGGTTATGCCCATTACATCGCCGAGGCCGACTGTGGCCTGGTACTGGACGAACCCTTCGAGCAGGCGCAACTCACGCAGTACCTGACGACCATGTTGAGCGATGATGCCGCGCGTGCGGCCTGGAGCCGTAACGGCCTGGCCTTCGCTGACACGGCCGACCTTTACAGCATGCCGCAGCACGCGGCGGATGTGATTCTGGCGGAGCGACACTGATGAAGTTGATTCTGGCCGAACCGTTCAAGAGCCTGTGGGCCGGACGCGATGCGTTCAGCGCCGTCGAAGGCCTGGAGGGCGAGGTTTACCGTGAGCTCGAAGCGCGCCGCACCCTGCGCACCGAAGTCGCCGGCAACGGCTACTTCGTGAAGATTCACCGGGGTATCGGCTGGGGCGAGATCTTCAAGAACCTGCTCACGGCCAAGCTGCCGGTGCTTGGCGCGGGCCAGGAATGGCGGGCGATCCAGCGCTTGCACGAGGCCGCAGTGCCGACCATGACCGCCGTGGCCTATGGCGAGAAAGGCAGCAACCCCGCTGACCAGCACTCGTTCATCGTCACCGAAGAGCTGGCGCCGACCGTCAGTCTCGAAGACTTCAGCATCGACTGGGCCCGGCATGCGCCGGACCCCAGGCTCAAGCGCGCACTGATCGCCGAAGTGGCGCGCATGACCGGGATGATGCACCGCGCCGGCGTCAATCACCGCGACTGCTACATCTGCCATTTCCTGCTGCACACCGACAAGCCGGTCACGGCCGAGAACTTCAAGCTCTCGATCATCGACCTGCACCGGGCCCAGACCCGCCCGGCGATCACTCGGCGCTGGCGCAACAAAGACTTGGCTGCGTTGTATTTCTCGGCACTGGACATTGGCCTGACTCGCCGCGACAAGCTGCGTTTCCTCAAGGGCTATTTCCTGCTGCCGCTGCGCCAGATCCTGCGCGAAGAAGCCTCGCTGCTGGCCTGGCTCGAGGGCAAGGCGAACAAACTGTACGAGCGCAAACAGCGCTATGGGGATGCGCTCTGATGACTGATTTTCTGGCCGCCGAGGACCGCGAGCGGTTCGAACGCCACGGGCTTGCCACGTTCGACGCGCTGTGGGCGCGGGAGCTGGAAGCAGTGGACGAGCCCAACACCTCGGGTGGGGGCTGGAGCAGCGTGTTCCGCCTGGATCTGGACGGCCAGGGGTATTACCTCAAGCGCCAGAGCAACTACCTGACCCGCACGCTGCACCGGCCATTCGGCGAACCGAGCTTTGCTCGCGAATTCCGCAACATCAGCCGTTACCGGCAGATGGACATTCCAGCGCTGGAGGCCGTGTTCTTTGGCGAGCGCAAAGTCGCCGGCGAAGTGCGCGCGATCCTGCTGACGCGGGCGTTGGACGGCTGGAACGACCTCGATGCCCTGCTGCAGCAATGGCCACAGCTCAGTGCCGTGCAACAGGCGGCGATCCTGCGCGCCTGCGGCTTGCTGGCGCGCCGGCTGCACGGTGCGCGCCAGGTGCACGGCTGTTTTTATCCCAAGCACATCTTTTTGCAGGCCGAGGGCGAAGGCTACCGGGCGCAATTGATCGACCTGGAGAAAACCCGCCCGCTGCTGTTTGGCCAGCGTGACCGGGTCAAGGATCTGGAGCCGTTGTTGCGCCGAGCACCGATCTGGAGCACCGAGAATGTGCGCAGCTTGCTGGCGGCTTACCTGGATCAACCGGCCGACAGCACGCTGGTGGATGCCTGGCTGCAGCGCTTGTCCGCTCGACGCAGCCATAAGGGAGTGCGTTGATGCGTTTGTCTGAACTGAAAAACGCCGGACGCACACCACAACTGCCGTTGAGCCTGGAATTGGCCGATGCCGCGGGCCCGGCGCAGTTGCAACTGCTCAGCCTGCTGCGGGTGCTGCCCGGCCAGCGCTATGTCGGTGCCGGGGTCTGGCGCGGGCGGCCGGTGTTGGCCAAGTTGCTGGTGGGCCGCAAGGCGGCGCGGCATTTTCAGCGTGAGCTGGACGGTGTGCGCCTGCTCGCGGCCCAAGGCCTGACGACCCCATTGTTGCTGGCCGACGGCCTGAAAGAAGGCGAGGGCGGCTGGCTGCTGTTCGAACTGCTCGAAGGCGCACAGAGCCTGGGCGACGCCTGGCAACAGGTCGAAGCCCTGCCAGTCCTGGCAGACGAGCAAATCGAAGTGCTGGCCGAGGCGCTGGCCGCCATCGGCCAGATGCACAGCAAAGGCCTTTGGCAGTCGGACCTGCACCTGGACAACCTGCTGCGCCACGGTGGTCGGCTGTATTTGATCGACGGCGCCGGGATCCATGCCGAAACCGCGGGGCAACCGTTGTCGCGGCAAAAGGTCCTGGAAAACCTCGGGGTGTTTTTTGCCCAGTTGCCCAAGTCGCTGGAGCCGTTCACCGAAGAGTTGCTGGTGCATTACCTGCTGAGCAATGGCGAGCACGCGTTACCGCTTGAAGCCTTGCAAAAGCAGGTGCGCAAGATTCGTAGCTGGCGCTTGAAGGATTACCTGGTCAAGGTCGGGCGCGAGTGCTCGCTGTTCGCCGTGCAGCGCGGGGCCTTTGGCTTGCGCGCGATTCGTCGCGACGAAGAGGCCGCCATGCTGCCGGTGCTGGAGCAGGCTGATGCCTTGCTCGACCAGGGTCACCTGTACAAGACCGGCGGCGCGGCGAGCGTGGGCAAGGTCGAGGTGGGTGGTCGGACGCTGGTGGTCAAGCGCTACAACATCAAGGGGTTTGCCCACTGGCTCAAACGCTTCTGGCGTCCGAGCCGTGCCTGGCATTCCTGGCGCGAGGGCAATCGCCTGGCGTTCCTCGGCATTGCCACACCCAAGCCGTTGGCGCTGCTGGAAAAGCGTTTTTTCTGGTTGCGCAGCCGGGCCTACCTGATCACCGAGTACCTGCCGGGGCCGGACATCATTGAGCGTTTTGCGCCCTATGTGGAAAGTGGCGAGGCGCCTGAGGCTGAGCTGGTGGCGCTGGATCAGTTGTTTGCCGAGTTGATTGCCGAGCGCATCAGTCATGGGGATTTCAAGGGGCATAACCTGTTCTGGGACAAGGATCGCTGGTCGTTGATTGACCTGGATTCGATGTGCCAACACGCCTCGCTCAGTAGCTTTGCGCCGGCTTATGCGCGGGATCGGGCGCGGTTTATGCGCAATTGGGGTGAGGGGTCGGCGCTTTATCGGGTGATTGATCAGCGGTTGCCCAGGCAGGTGGAGTGACTCTTTTTGGGGGCATATCCGTTGCTGCGGTGATGGCGGCTTAGGGTACCGCCCTGACGTACGGCCCCTCGCTACGGCATCCATCCGGGGGCATCGCCTGCCGATGGGGCGGGAGGATCAAAAGCTGCAGGCGAGCTAACGCTCGGCCTGTCGAGTGGTAAGGGCGGGCGAAGCGGCCTACCGGCCGGCCTGCTTTTTCCTGGTGTACGAATTTCCCCTGTGGGAGCGGGCGCCCGCGATGGCGATCTGCGCTACACCACAGATCCCGGCAATACCCCAACCCCCGTAGCCGCTGCCGAGCCCGCGAGGCTGCGTTCGAGGACGCAGTCCTCGCCGCCCGTCATCTTTACGCTATAATCTCGCCCTTTAGCTGTTTCTCGCCTTGGTGCGGGGACACATTATTTCCAGGCGCGTGTCGCCTGCATGCAGACTAAAGAGGCTAGACCCCTGTGGCATTGACGATTCTTGGCCTGTCCGGCGCCCTTAGCCATGATCCTTCCGCAGCGCTGTACATCGACGGCAAGCTGGTCGCGGCTGCTGAAGAAGAGCGCTTCGTACGCGATAAACATGCAAAGAACCGCATGCCTTACGAGTCGGCGAAGTTCTGCCTGGAGCAGGCGGGCATCAAGCCGTCCGACGTTGACGTGGTCGCGATCCCGTTCGCTCCGATCAGTATCTTCGGCAAAGCCCGCTGGCAGTACGCCAAGCGTTACTGGTATGCCCCGGACCGCGCGCTCGACGCGATCCTGATGGGTAACCGTCGCTACAAGCGCTACCGCAACAAGATTGTCTGGTGCCTTGAGCAACTGGGCTTCGATCCGAAGAAAATCAAGATCGAGCCGGTCGAGCATCACCTGGCCCACGCCTCCAGCGCTTACCATTGCTCCGGTTTCAAAGAGAAAACCGCGATCCTGGGGATCGACGGCAAGGGCGAGTACGCCACGACCTTCTTCGGCTACGGCGAAAACGGCAAGATCCACAAGATCAAGGAATTCTTCGATCCGGACTCCCTCGGCGGCCTGTACGGTGCGATTACCGAGTTCCTCGGTTTCGACATGCTCGACGGTGAGTTCAAGGTCATGGGCATGGCGCCGTATGGCGATGCCAGCAAATACGATTTCTCGCGCCTGGCTTCGTTCGAAAATGGCGAGTTGGTGATCAACACCGACTACGCCAACGTCATCGGCCTGCGCCGCTACAAAGAGAAGGGCAAGGGTTACTACTTTTCGCCGAAGCTGATCGAGTGGCTGGGTCCAAAGCGTGAAGGCGATATCGCCGACGAGCCTTACATCCACTACGCCGCCAGCATTCAAGCGCTGTTCGAAAAGATTGCGCTGCAGATGATCGACCACTACCTGGGCGACGTGCTCAAGGAAACCGGCAAGCTGGCCTACGCCGGCGGCTGTGCGTTGAACGTCAAGCTCAACCAGAAAATCATCGCCCGCGATGACGTCAAGGAACTGTTCGTCCAGCCGGCCTCCGGTGATGCCGGGACTGCGGTGGGGGCTGCGGCCTACGTGTCCAACGCTCGTGGTGTGCCGGTGGAGAAGATGGAACACGTCTACCTCGGCCCGTCGTACAGCAACGAAGACGTGATCGCCGCCTGCGCCCGTCACCCGAGCAAGCCGACCTGGCGCAAGCTTGAGAGCATGCCGGAGAACATCGCCAAGATCATGGTCGATGGCAACCCGGTGGCCTGGTTCCAGGGGCGCATGGAGTTTGGTCCGCGTGCCCTTGGTGGTCGTTCGATCATCGGCTGCCCGAGCGCCGTTGGCGTGGCTGACCGGATCAACCACCAGATCAAGTTCCGCGAGCGCTGGAGGCCTTTCTGCCCGTCGATGCTCGACACCGTGGCGCCACAGATGATCAAGATCGATCACCCGGCCCCCTTCATGACCTTCACCTTCGAAGTGGCTGAAGAGTGGAAGACCCGCGTGCCGGAAGTCGTCCATGAAGACGGCACCTCCCGTGCCCAGGTGCTCAAGCGCGAGTACAACCCGCGCTACTACGACATGATGAAAGCCCTGGAAGTGCTGACCGGCAACGGTGTGTCGCTGAACACCTCGCTCAACCGTCGTGGCGAACCGATGATCTGCTCGCCGACCGACGCGCTGAACATGTTCTTCGGTTCCGATCTACAGTATTTGATCATGGAAGACATTCTCGTGGTCAAAGACGGCGCGGACGCTTATGACACGCTCGGCTGAGCGCCATGTCCTGCAGTTCTGTCACGGCTATGACGGGCCGTTCCTGGACTGCGCCCGACAGTACGCCAGCCTGTTTGCGGGCTCCGGTTATCGCGTGACCACGGTGTTCCTCACCGGGGTGGCCGATGCCGAAGTGGCAGCCGGCTGCGCGTCTGACGAAGTGCTGTTCATGGAATACAGCTCCAAGGCCATTCGTGGCCTGAAGCTGGGGGCGATTGCCGATCTGCGCAAGATCGCCCAGTCGCGCCAGTTCAGTTTCTGTATTGCCCACCGGTTCAAGCCGATCTACATCGCCTTGCTCGCCACGGCGCTGCCGGTGATCGGTGTGCACCACGCCTTTGGCGACTACCAACGGCGCACGCGCAAGCTGTTTGCGCAGATTTTCCGCAAGCGTCTGAGCCTGCTCGGGGTCTCTGACGCGGTGCGCGACGACATGCGTCGCTGCCTGCCGACATGGCCGGCGACACGTATCCAGACGCTCTACAACCGCATCGATGTCGACGCCTTGCAGGCCAGCCAGCTGTCCTTCGCCCAGGCGCGGGACGAGTTGGGCCTGTCGCCGGATGCCTGGGTGGTCGGCAACGTTGGCCGCCTGCACCCGGACAAGGACCAGGCCACGCTGCTCCATGGCTTTGCCCAGGCCTTGCCGGGGTTGCCGGTCGACAGCCAACTGGCGATTCTCGGCACCGGTCGCCTGGAGCAGGACCTCAAGGAGCTGGCCCGCGAACTGGGGATCGGCGATCGGGTGTTGTTCCTCGGCCAGGTGCCCGAGGCGCGTCGCTACTTCCGTGCCTTTGATGTGTTTGCCTTGAGCTCCGACCATGAACCTTTCGGCATGGTGCTACTCGAAGCCATGGCGGCCGGTGTGCCGTTGCTGGCCACGGCGTGTGGCGGGGCCAAGGAAGTGGTCGAAGGCGTCGGTATCCTGTTTCCCCTGGGGGACGCCGAACACCTGGCGCAAGGGCTGCAACACCTGGCCCGGATGGACCAGCGTGAGCGCCAGTTGTGTGCCGAGCTGATGCTCGAGCGCCTGCGCCAGCAATTTTCCGATCGCGCGGTACGCGAGGCGTTCTGGCGTCTGCCGCCTGTCATTGAACTGACGACGAGGGCTTGATGCTCAACCGATTCCAAGGCTGGCGCGAACGCGGCTGGTCCGTTGTCGACGCGTCGACCTATAGCGACGCCTGGCAACGTTGGGGGGGCAGCGTCGCGACTCACCCGCTGGTGGTCGAGCGCCTGGCTGACCTGGCCGGCATCCCGGTGCGTTACCTGGCGTGGGAACAGGGCGGCGAGTTGCAAGCAGCGATCCCGACCTGGGGCCGCGACCTGGCCTTGTCCAAGGACGTGCTCAAGCGGCATGGCAAGAAAGGTCTGTTTGACCTCGGCAATGCCGAATTGATTCTGCCGGCCGCCCCCGATGCCCAGGCCGTGCTGCGCCATCGTGCCCGCTACTTGTCGGCGCTCAATGAGGGGCGTTTCACCGGCCTCAAGCTGCAGACCGAACAACTGGCAATGGCGCGCACGCCCGAAGAGCTGTCGAAGAAATTCCGCTACAACCAGCGCCGTGAGCTGCGCTTGCTGGAAGAGGCCGGCGGCGTGGTGCGGCCGGTCAGCGAGTTCTCCAGTGGCGAACTGGCCGCTATCTACTGCGATCTGTTCCAGCGTCGCTGGGGTTTCCCGGCCACGGGGGCGGCGCGCATGAGCGAGGTGCTGGAGTTGCTGCACGAGCTGTTGATCGGTTCGGTGATCTTCCTCAACGATGCGCCGATTGCGATCCAGTTGGTGTACCGGGTGCAAGCGCCGCAGTGGATCAGCGTCGAGTACATCAACGGCGGGGTCGACCCCGAGACCCGCGAATTCAGCCCCGGTAGTGTGCTGAGCTTTCTCAACACGCAAAGTGCCTGGGAGCAGGCGCGGGCACTCGACAAGCCGCTGCGCTTTTCGTTTGGCCGCGCCGATCGTGAATACAAGGACCGTTGGTGCAATCCCGTGCCCGTCTTCACTGTATGAGCCAGCCCATGAGTCGCAAGCAGCAACTGCTCAAGCGTCATCGACGCAACAAACGCATCGGCCTGTTGATAACCCTGGTGCTGTTGATCGGGGTCGGCGTGCTGCTGGCCTGGTGGGTGCCGCTGGTGCTGGCGGTGCTGGCCTGGGTCGCCCACGAGGCCTGGTTCGCCGACCATCTGTTCTATTCGCCCAAGGACGATTACCACTACAGCTTCCCGCCGTACACCCCGCAGCCCAAGGTTCGGCTGGACGGGGACCGGCTGTTGCTGGACGAGGGCGTGATCCTGGCGGACGACACCACGCTGGTCCTGGCTGTGCAGGTCAAGAGCACCTGGCTGGGGCGCTTTTTCGACCCGGTGGTCGAGCTGGCGGGGGGGATCAGCCGGATCGGCAAGTGTTCGAGCGCGGGGTCAGCGGCCTGCGTTACCTCAACCTCAGTGGCCAGGCGCAGGTGCTGTCTGCCGGGCAATTGCGCGTGCGTGGGCATTTCTGCCGGCTGGCCGGGGAGCCGCTGCTGTGGTCGATCGAACAGCCGGACTACCGCCAGCAACGGGTCATGGTGATTGCGCCCCATGCCGATGATGCCGAGCTCGCTGCATTTGGCCTGTACAGCCAGGCTGCCGAGACCTGGATCGTCACGCTGACGGCCGGTGAAATCGAAGCCGAACACTATCAGGCGATGGGCCTGGACAAGGTCGAGGCATCACGGCTCAAGGGCCGTCTGCGTGCCTGGGACAGTATTGCGGTGCCCCGTTGGGCCGGTGTGCCTGAGGCGCACTGCGTGCAGTTGGGGTATTTCTGCCTGCAGTTGCCTGCCATGCAGGCAGCGCCGCAACAGCCGGTGGCCTCCCGCGAGGCCGAACTGGGCGATATCCGCGCGTTCCGCCGGCTCAACCCGTTTGCCTTGCCAGGCGACCTCGACGGCCTGCCGACCTGGAACAATCTGCTGGCCGATCTGCGCGCAGTCCTGCTCAAGGCGCGCCCTGAAGTGATTGTGCTGCCCCACAGTTCGCTCGATCCCCATCCCGACCACATCTGTGCCCAGCAAGCAGTGCTGGAGGCGTTGCAGGGGCTTGAGTGGCAGCCCTCGGTGCTGCTCGGCTACGCTAATCACCTGCATGACAACGATCGTTGGCCCATGGGCGACTCTGGTGCCGGGATTGCCTTGCCGCCGGTGTTCGACGGGACGCAGGTGCTGCAGCCGTACTGCTTGAGCCTGTCGCTCGAGCAGCAGCGGGACAAGGCCATGGCCCTTGGCATGATGCATGACCTGCAGCCCCGCGCACCGTTCAAGCGGCGCTTGCGCCGTGGCTTGCAGCGCTGGCTGGCGGGGCGCCGGGCTTCGCCTTATGGCGAGAACGAGTTTTTCCGCAAGGCAGTGCGTCGCCACGAGCTGTTCTGGCGTTTGTAATTATGTATTGCGTGACATCTTTCGATTGAGATCGTGGGTTAATCTCTGCACTTTTTTTGGCTGGCGGGCACTGCAAGGAAAACGATGAAGGTTCTATTTCTGGTGCAGAAAGAACAGCGGGCGATTCTCGACCGCTTGTATGAAGGCGTGGCCGATCATTGCGAATGCGACCTGCGGTGGCTGAGCAGTGACGAGCAGCGCAACCTGCGCCGCTACTTCCGTCGTGAAGTGGATGTGACGCGTTATGACCGCATCGTGTTTTTCCTGCGGTTCAAGCAGGAGATTCGCCAGGCGAGTTTTATCCGCACTATCCCCAACCTGGTGATCCTCGAGCACGACGCCTACCAGAACTACATTCCTTGCAAATACACCGGCAAGTTCAGCGCGCACTACCGCCGCCTGCCGTGGGCACGGGTCATCAGTTCCGGCTTCGTGGTCGCCGAGCGCTTGCGCCAGGAGGGCTTCGACGCGGTATTCGTGCCCAAGGGCTATGACCAGAGCCTGTTGCAGGACCAGGGCCGGGAGCGCGACATCGAGCTGGCCTTCGTCGGCAGTACCAACAGCGTTGCCTACAGTGGGCGCAAGGCATTGCTCGATGAGTTGGCCAGTGTCGAACCGCTGGTGGTGACGCGCACCAAGTCCGGTGATGAGTATCGCGATACGCTCAATCGAATCCGCTTTTTCGTCAGTGCCGATGTCGGCATGGGCGAGTTCATGATCAAGAATTTCGAAGCCATGGCCTGTGGCTGCGTGCTCCTGGCCTTCGATCAGGGCGAGGCCGAAAGCCGCGCGCTGGGCCTGCAGGACATGCACAACATCGTGTTCTACCGCGACATCGCGCAGTTGCAGGAAAAGCTCGCGCTGCTGCGTGCCGATCCCGGGCTGGCCGCCAGCATTGCCCGCAATGGGCGGGACCTGGCCGTCAGCCAGTTCAGTTTTGCCCGGGTCGGCCAGCGGATCGTCGAAGAGCTCCAACCCCCGCTAAGACCTCGCGCCGACTTGAGCCTGGTCGAACGACTGCGCCTGAAGCTGGGTATTTGACTCGGTATTCCAAGCGTTTGAGCGGATTTGAAACTATAACTGGCAATGACCCGGCACTGTTGGGGTCCAACAGTGCCTCACGCCGATGTGGAAAAGGGTGCCCCGCTCGATGAGTATCCTCAATGTCATGTGGTCCGGTGGCTCTGCCTTTGCCTCCATCCACAAGGTTCATCGGCAGATTCTGAGCCAGGTGGACCCGACTATCGCGGTCAATACCTGGCTGCTGTGCGGTGATAAGCAAGGCTGTGTCGCCGATATCGGGCAAACCCGGGAATGGCGCCTGTCCTCCAGCCAGCTCAAGGGAAAACACGTCTGGAAACTGCTGCAGGGCAGGATGCGTGCGCAGTTTTACCGCGCCCTCAAAGACACAGATGCACAGGTGGTGTTGCTCGATGGCCTGGGCACTGCCCGCGCGTTGTTGCCGGTCCTGGAAAAATTGCCGTCCCTGCGTGCGGTGGTGCTGTTTCATGGGGAGACCCGGATCAGGGCCGCCGATCGTGAACTGCTGGCAGGGTTCGACGGGGCGCGGCTGACCCTGGCGGCGGTTTCCAACACCCTCGCCGACTCACTGGCGAGTGCGTTGCGTCTACCGGTCGTCACGCTGCGCAGTGCGCTTGATCCCGTCGACTTTCGCTCCCGCCTGCTGTCTCGCGAGCAGGCTCGAACCCGACTGCACCTGCCCACCGATGACACCCCGGTGGTGGGCGCGGTAGGGCGTCTGGTGGGTAACAAGGGCTTTGCCTGCCTGATCGAGGCGTTTGCCGTGGCGCGGATCGAACGTCCCCGCCTGCACCTGGTGATTGTGGGGGAAGGCCATGCCCGCGCCGCCCTGCAGGAGCGGATCAACCAGCTCGGCCTGCAGGGGAGTGTCTCGCTGCCAGGGCACCTGGACGATGTGGCAAGGCTGTATCGAGCATTCGACTGGGTAGCGATCCCGTCGCTGGAAGAAGGCCTGGGCCTGATTCTGCAGGAGGCGGTGCTGGCCGGTGTGCCGGTATTGAGCAGCGAGCTTGCGGTGTTCCGCGAGCAGTTGGCGGAGGCGGGGTGGTACGCCGCGACAGAGGATGCCCAAGCCTGGAGCGAGGCGCTGATCAAGACGTTCAGCGTCGCTCCCGAGCAGATTGCCAAGGCGCAATCGGCGGTATTGTCTGCGGACCGCGGATGGCAGGAGTTCAGCCAGACGGCCCGGACCCTGTTGTCATGCCGGCAGTAGGGATTGCTCGAGAGTCTGCATTGGAAAGCTCTCGTTCAGCTTTTCGCGCTCAATATAGCGCGCGAAATGTTGCAGGTTGCGCTTGACTAGATGCGGTGGCAGCGGCCCGCGGGTGAAGCGCATGTCGGCGACATCAATCAAGCCGTACTGATTGTCGGGCGTGACCACGATGTTGCCCAGGTGCAGCGAGCGGAAGTAGACCCCGGCGCTGTGCAGTTGGCGAATGAACAGGGTCAAGGCGGGCAAGGCCTGTTGCCAGTCGAATCCGGCCTTGGCTGCAATCTGGCGCAAGGTTTCGCCAGGCAAGGGACGGTAGAGGACTGCCGTCATGCCAGGCGTTTCCAGTTGATGGAATTTCAGCGTCTGCAGGGTCGGGATCCCCAGTTTTTCGAGCTGGGCGGCGTTATCGATAAACCGTTTCGAGTACGGGCGAAACAGGGCCGAGGAGAGCAGTCGCTTGCGGCGGAACAGTTTAAGAATGTTGCCGTCCGGCAGAAGGAATACTTTCGGGCCGAAGCTGTCGGCTTCTAGTACTCTGGCGCCTTCAACCATTTGAGTTAAAGCGGCGTGTGGAAGCCGGAAGCATTGCATGTAGGAAGCCTTGTAGAAAAATGGGGCGTATGTGCGATCAATGATGCCGAAAACTTGTTGTTTTAACCATGCCGTGTTGGCAGTTGGATTTTTTGCGGGAGCGGGTAGATGCGGGAAACGCGTTGGGCGCAGGTTTGGCTGGCGACAGGTCTTCTATGGTTTTTGCTGGCTATCGCATTTGCTCCGACCAACAAGATTTATCAGCAAGGGCTGGTCGCGTTTCTGTGGTTGCCGACCCTGTTTCTGGCCTGGTCGGCGCGGGCTCGGCTAGCTGAGCTGTGGCAAGCGCAGCGGTTGCTGTGCCTGGCAGTCCTGGCGCTGGGTGCCTGGGCGTTGCTGACCTTGCTCTGGACCCAGGACCCCGATCCTTCGCGCGGTGCCAAGCGCGCGCTGTACGTCATCGTCTTCCTGCTGTTTTTCCCGGTACTTGCCAATGCCCGCCCCGAGCGGGTGATTCGCGTCATGCAGTGGGGCGGCCTGGGGCTGGCCTTGACGGCGGTGCTGGCGGCCATCAAGTTCTACCTGATCGACGATAACCTCTGGACTGCGCGCCTGGTCGGCCTGGGCCAGTTGGCTCATCCGATTCTGGGCGGTTACGTGCTGGGCCTGGCCGCCGTGTGGCTGGCGCACTGGATTCCGCAGGAGCGCTGGAAACAGGCGGTCTGGGTGGTGGCGCTGGCGTTCCTGTGCGGGTTTGTCGTGCTGTCCCAGAGTCGGGGCGCGGCATTGGCCCTGTTGCTGACGTTCGTCAGCATGCCGATCTGGAGTCGCGACCGCCACAGTCGTCTGATCGCGGTCGGCGCACTGACCATGGCGATGTTCGCATTCTGGCTGCTGGAGCCTTTGGTGATGGCTCGGGGCGCCTCATTCCGCCCGCAAATCCTGATGGCGAGCCTGGACATGATTGCCCAGCACCCGTGGCGTGGCCTGGGCCTGGGTTCGGCGTACTCGGTGTTTACCGAAGGCCATGAGTTCGATCACGCCCACAACCTGTTTACCCACATCACCATCGAACTGGGGCTGCCTGGGCTGCTGCTGTGGTGCGTGGTCTGGTTTGCCGTGCTGCGCGAGGCGTGGCGGGCACGTGATACGGTATATGGCCGTGGCATCATCGGGATCTGGATGTTCTCGTTCCTGGCCATGCAATTCGACGCGGCGAGCATCAGTGGCAGCCCGCGTGCAGAGTGGTTCATCAGTTGGTTGCCGGTGGGCCTGGCCAGCGTTTTGGTATGGACACAGGCCAAGTTCAAAGCCTGTGATAAAATTCCGCGTTCTACCTAAGAAGTGAGCTCTACGATGAGTGCAGCACCGCCCAATGCGGAACAGGATTCAAGCCTGAAAATCTATTTTCGACTGCTGGGGTATGTAAGACCCTACGTAGGCATTTTCCTGTTGAGTATCCTGGGCTTTGTGATATTTGCCTCCACTCAACCGATGCTGGCCGGGATTCTCAAGTACTTCGTCGATGGCTTGAGCAACCCCGAAGCCGTGCTCTTCCCCAATGTGCCGTTCCTCCAGGACCTGCAGTTGCTGGTGGCCGTGCCCCTGCTGATCATTCTGATCGCGGCGTGGCAGGGACTGGGTTCGTTCCTGAGTAACTATTACCTGGCCAAGGTTTCCCTGGGGCTGGTGCACGACCTGCGGGTCGAGCTGTTCAACAAGCTGCTGGTGTTGCCTAACCGCTATTTCGATACCCATAACTCCGGGCATCTGATTTCCCGCATCACCTTCAACGTGACCATGGTCACCGGGGCAGCGACCGACGCCATCAAGGTGGTGATTCGTGAAGGCCTGACCGTGATTTTCCTGTTTGCCTACCTGTTGTGGATGAACTGGAAACTGACCCTGGTGATGCTGGCGATCCTGCCGATCATTTCCTTCATGGTCGGCAACACCAGCAAGAAATTCCGCAAGCAAAGCAAAAGAATCCAGGTGGCCATGGGGGACGTGACCCATGTCGCTTCCGAAACCATTCAAGGCTATCGCGTGGTCCGCAGCTTCGGTGGCGAAAGCTACGAAGAGCAGCGTTTTGCCCGGGCCAGCCAGAGCAATACCGACAAACAGCTGCGCATGACCCGCACCAGCGCCATCTACACCCCGGCGCTGCAACTGGTGATCTATACCGCAATGGCCTCGCTGATGTTCCTGGTGCTGTTCCTGCGCGGTGATGCCACCGCCGGTGACCTGGTGGCCTACATCACGGCTGCCGGTTTGTTGCCCAAGCCGATCCGCCAGCTGTCGGAAGTCAGCTCGACCATCCAGAAGGGTGTCGCCGGTGCTGAAAGCATCTTTGAACAACTGGACGTCGAGCCTGAAGTCGACAGCGGCACAGTCGAGCGCGAGCGCATCAGCGGTCGCCTGGATGTGCACAACCTGAGCTTCACCTACCCGGGTACCGATCGGGAGGTGTTGAAAAACATCAGCTTCAGCGCAGCCCCCGGGCAGATGATCGCGCTGGTGGGGCGTTCGGGCAGCGGCAAATCGACACTGGCTAGCCTGATCCCACGCTTCTACCATCACGAAAGCGGCAAGATCCTGCTCGATGAGGTCGAGATCGAAGACTATCGCCTGCGCAACCTGCGCAAGCACGTGTCCCAGGTCACCCAGCATGTGACCCTGTTCAACGATACGGTCGCCAACAACATCGCCTACGGCGACCTGGCCGGCGCGCCTCGCGAGGACATTGAGCGGGCCGCCGAAGACGCCTATGCCATGGACTTCATTTCCCAGTTGCCCCAGGGCCTGGACACTGAAGTCGGGGAAAACGGCGTGCTGCTCTCCGGTGGTCAGCGCCAGCGCCTGGCCATTGCCCGAGCCCTGTTGAAAAACGCGCCATTGCTGATCCTCGACGAGGCGACGTCGGCCCTGGATACCGAGTCCGAGCGCCATATTCAGGCGGCCCTGGATAAAGTCATGAAGGGCCGCACCACTCTGGTGATTGCCCATCGCCTGTCGACCATCGAGAAAGCCGACCTGATCCTGGTCATGGATCACGGCGAGATCGTCGAGCGCGGTACCCACACCCAGTTGCTGGCCCAGGGCGGGTACTACTCCCGCCTGCACGCCATGGGCCTGGATGAGCCCACTTCGGCCGGTATTGCCTGATAGCGACAGCGGGGTGAGCCTGGCTCACCTCGTGCGCGCCCCTCTATTTGTCTGAATTGTTTAAAAAATAAACAATTTCACAGTCTGCATCACAGCCGATGAAGCTCTCGAACTAGCCAGCGTTCACCCTGTGCTAATATCGCGCCCCTGTTCATTTTGTATGTGGGTTGCACCATGAAGTTGTCCATGCCGCGATTCGATCAAGCCCCTGTCTTGGTGGTCGGCGATGTCATGCTCGACCGTTATTGGCATGGTGGTACCTCACGGATTTCTCCTGAGGCACCGGTGCCGGTGGTCAAGGTCGAGCAAATCGAAGACCGCCCGGGCGGTGCCGCCAACGTTGCGTTGAACATTGCTGCGCTCGGCGCGCCAGCGTCCCTGGTCGGTGTGACCGGTGACGACGAGGCGGCCGACAGCCTGACCAACAGCCTCAAGGGCGCAGGCGTGCGGGCATTGTTCCAGCGTATCGCCCACCAGCCGACCATCGTCAAGCTGCGGGTCATGAGTCGTCACCAGCAACTGCTGCGCATCGATTTCGAAGAACCCTTCGCCACCGACGCCCTGGCCCTCGGTGCCGAGGTCGAGAATTTGCTGGAAGGCATCAAGGTGCTGGTCCTGTCCGACTACGGCAAGGGCGCGCTGAGGAACCACCAGGTGCTGATCCAGGCGGCCCGTGCCCGTGGCATTCCGGTGCTGGCCGATCCCAAGGGCAAGGACTTCTCGATCTATCGCGGCGCCAGCCTGATCACCCCTAACCTCAGCGAGTTCGAAACCATCGTCGGCGGTTGCATCGATGAGCACGACCTGGTGAGCAAGGGTGCCAAGCTGATGCACGACCTGGATCTCGGCGCGTTGCTGGTGACCCGTGGCGAGCACGGCATGACCTTGTTGCGTCCCGATCATCCGGCGCTGCACCTGCCGGCGCGGGCTCGGGAAGTGTTCGACGTGACAGGTGCCGGTGATACGGTGATTTCGACCCTGGCAGCGGCGATCGCGGCGGGCGAAGAACTGCCTCACGCAGTGGCCCTGGCCAACCTCGCGGCCGGCATTGTGGTCGGCAAGCTGGGTACGGCGGCCATCAGTGCCCCGGAATTGCGTCGGGCGATCCAACGTGAAGAAGGCTCGGAGCGCGGCGTACTGGGGCTCGAGCAACTGCTGCTGGCCGTCGACGATGCGCGTGCGCACAACGAGTCGATCGTGTTTACCAACGGTTGCTTCGATATTCTCCACGCCGGCCATGTGACCTACCTGGAACAAGCGCGGGCCCAGGGCGATCGCTTGATCGTCGCGGTCAACGACGACGCCTCGGTGAGCCGCTTGAAGGGCCCTGGCCGCCCGATCAACAGCGTTGATCGACGGATGGCCGTACTGGCGGGCTTGGGCGCGGTGGACTGGGTGATCAGCTTCCCTGAAGGCACCCCGGAAAACCTGCTGACCCAAGTCAAGCCGGATGTGCTGGTCAAGGGTGGCGACTACGGGATCGACCAGGTGGTCGGCGCCGATATCGTCAGCGCCTATGGCGGCACGGTGAAGGTGTTGGGGCTGGTGGAAAACAGCTCGACCACTGCCATCGTCGAGAAGATCCGCAAGACTGAGTAAGGGTGAGCCGGTGCGAGGGCTTGCTCCCTCGCTCCCGCCCGCGTTTATCGGGTCGCCTTGCGCGGCACGATTTTCTTCAGCAGTTGCCTGGCCTTGCCGGTCAGGCGGCTCAAGCCTGACGGCTTGCCTGGCTGGCACAAGCCTTGTTGCTTGAGCCAGTCCTTCCATTTGATTCGCTCATCGCGTACCAGCCAGCCTTCCTGCCGGGCAAAACTCTCGGCCAGGTACAGGCCGCGCGTGCTTGCCGGGTACAACTGATCCTTTTTCAGGGTATAGAGTTCGGGCAGCGGCTGACCGTCCTTGAGGGGCATCAGGTACAGGTCCGGGCGCTTGCGATCCAGGCGGGCGACCAACTGATCGCCTTCCAGGCGCTCGTCGACATGGAACAGGCTCAGGGACTTGGCTTCCTTGGGCACATCCAGGCGCAGATCGTAAATCAGCTGCAGCGACGCCGTGGGCAGGTGCACGTAGGCCCGTGGGCGCTCGATCAATTGCAGGTTGGCGCAGCGCACCGGACGGGCCGCGCCCGACTCCGGGGTCAGGCGAAACGGCATGGCTTCACGGTAATGCAGGGCGCTGGCGTAGGGCGCGGGCAGCCAGGTGTCGTTGAACCGACCGCCAAGCCAGCCTTCCGGGGTTTCCAGCAGGCATTCTTCGGCGATCTCCTGAATCGCCGTGTGCAGCGGCAAATTCAGCTCGTGGGCCGGCACGTAGCCGGAAATCAGCTTGAGCACCACATCGCCACGGTCCTGACGGCGCTGGCGCACCAACACCCAATAGTCGCGATTCTGCCAGTGCAGCGTCAGGCGCACTGACACGCCGAGGTTGGCCAACTCCAGGGCAAAGTGTTCGGCATTGGCCACCGTGACCGGGCGTCGACGCTGCAGGGTCTGGGAGAAGTTGAGCGGCATCCCGACGCTCTGGTAGCTCAGGCCTTCGGGAGTCGCTTCGACGTACAACGGCAGGGTCTTGAAGTTGCTGGGGTTCTTTCTTATGAGCGTTCGCGGCATGTCGGCTCCTTCTTGCGTCGGGGTCGGCCGCCTCGGCGGCGGTTCAACGACTGGCTAGGACTTGAGCAACGGTCGCCACATTGTGGGCGAGGTGCAGCGGATTGATGGTCCCGACAATAGCACTGGCAACCCCGGGTTGGGCAAACAACAACTCGAAGCTGGCACGCACCGGGTCCACCCCTGGACTGAGGCACACGTGACCGCTGGCCAAGGCTTTTTTCACCAGGATCGCTTTGCCGTGGGCAGCAGCGTAGTCGATCACCGGTCGCTCGGCCTGTTCGTTGAGGTTGTAGGTGACCATGGCGCAATCGCCCTGTTCCAGAGCCTTCAGACCGCCTTCGACGGTTTTTCCGGAAAAGCCGAAACCGCGAATCTTGCCCTCGGCCTTGAGCGCGGCGAGGGTCTGGTAGACCTCGCTGTCGTTAAGGATTGCCAGGTCGTTGCCGTCCGAGTGCACCAGCACCAGGTCAATAAAATCCGTTTCCAGACGTTGCAAGCTGCGCTCGATCGAGAAACGGGTATGGGCGGCGCTGAAGTCGTGGCGGGACTGGCCATCGGCGAACTCTTCGCCGACCTTGCTGACAATCACCCAGTCCTGGCGTTGGCCACGCAGCAGCGGGCCGAGGCGTTCTTCGCTGCGGCCATAGGCAGGGGCGGTGTCGATCAGGTTGATGCCCAGGTCGCGGGTCAGCTTGAGCAGCATGCGCGCTTCGTCGTCGTCCGGAATCTGGAAACCGTTGGGGTACTTCACCCCTTGATCACGACCGAGTTTTACGGTGCCCAGGCCCAGCGGCGATACCTGCAGGCCGGTGCTGCCCAGCGGGCGGTGCAAATCGTGCAGAGTGGCCTGGCTCATGGCAGCAGTTGCTCCCAGGCCGGTACTGCCATTGGTGGTTTGGGCAAGTCGGGCAGGGGCGCCGGGTGGCTCGGCTGGATACCATCGCGCTGCAGGGCGGCGATTACCCGGTCAGCAAAGTCCGGGGCCAGTGCCAGCTTGGTCGGCCAGCCCACCAGCAGGCGGTCCTGCTCGGCGAGGAAGGCGTTGTCGGGACGGCTCAGGCCTGACTGCTGAGGCTCGGCGCGATCGACGCGCAAGGTTGCCCACTGGGCCTGGCTGAGGTCGATCCACGGCAGCAACTGCCCGAGTTCTTTTTGCGCGGCGGCGATTTGCGCAGCGGGTTCGCGTGCCACCCCTTCGGCTTCCGCGATATCGCCGCCCAGGTACCAGACCCATTGGCCATCAGCTGCCGGATGGGTGGTGACGGTAATCCGCGGTTTTGGCCCGCCGCCCAGGCAATGGGCGTACAGCGGCTTGAGGCTCGGGCCTTTGACCAGGACCATGTGCAGCGGCCGGCATTGCATGGCTGGCTGGCTGAGGCCCAGGGCGGCGAGGAGGTCGGCATTGCCGGCGCCGGCGCTGAGGACGATGCGTTGCGCGCGGATTTCCCGCCCGTCGACCTGCAGGCCGACCAACTGGTCATTCTCCAGCAACGGCTCGATCTGCTGTGCAGCCAGCAAGCCGTCACCGGCCAGTTGCGCCAGGCGGCTGATCAGGCTCGGTACATCGATCACCAGTTCGGCCAGGCGATAGACCTTGCCCTTGAAGCGTTTGTCTTGCAGGGCCGGCGGCAATTGCTCGCCCTTGACCTGATCGACCCGCCCGCGCACGGCTTTGCTGGCGAAGAAGCTGGTGAGGTTGCCGGCCAGGGTGCCGGGGGACCATAGATAATGGGCTTCGGAGAGCAGGCGCACGCCGGTCAGGTCCAGCTCGCCGTCACCGGCCAGGGCCTCGCGCCAGCGGCGGGGCATGTCGGCGATGGCTTCCGAGGCGCCTGTCAGGGCGCCATGCAGCGCGTACTTGGCGCCGCCATGGATGATGCCCTGGGATTTGACACTCTGCCCGCCGCCGAGGCTGGCGCTCTCCACCAGCACGGTGGAAAACCCCTGGCGGCGCAGGCGTGCATTCAGCCAGAGCCCGGCAACCCCAGCGCCGACAATCAGTACGTCGGTGGAAATAACGGATGGCATGCGGCGACCTCAGAGTTCAAGACGAGGGGCGCAGTATACAGATTCATGCCGAGCGCTATGTAGCCGCTGCCGTGGCTCAGTGCCCGGCCGTTTTCGAGAACAGCTGGATCACCACCACCCCCAGCACGATCAGCGCCATGCCCAGCATGGCCGGAACATCGAGCTTCTGCCCGTAGATGAACAACGCGGCGACGCTGACCATCACGATGCCCATGCCGGCCCACACCGCATACGCCACGCCTACGGGAACGGTGCGCACCACCAGGGTCAGCATCCAGAAGGCGATGCCGTAGCCGACGATCACCAGTGTCAGGGGCAGGGGCGTGCTGAAGCCTTTGACCGCTTTCATCGAAACAGTGGCAATCACTTCGGCGCAGATGGCGATGGCCAGGTAGTAGTAGGCGGTCATGGGTCAATCCTCGTATGAAGTGCTGCTTTCTGAGGTCGGCATTCTAGTGTTTCCTCAGATGCGGTAAAGTCATTACCTATCTGATCTGAAGATGGGTTGCAGCATGAGTATTCAGTGGAACCTGGAACAGATGCAGTTGTTCGTCAGCGTCGCCGAGCAGCGTTCGTTTTCCGCCGTGGCCCGCGACCAGCGCAAGGCGCAGTCGGCGGTCAGCAGTTCGATTGCGCTGCTGGAGGCGGACTTGGGTGTCAGCCTGTTCGAGCGTAGCAGCGGCCGCCAGCCACGGCTGACCGAGGCCGGCAGCGCCTTGCTGGAAGAGGCGCGGGAAGTGTTGCGCCAGTGCGAGCGCCTCAACGGTCGGGCGCAGGCCTTGATGCGTGGCCAGGAGGCGCGCCTGCGCCTGGCCCAGGACGAGGCAATGCCTTACCAGCCGGTGCTCGACAGCCTGGAAGCGCTGGCCGAGCAATTCCCCAGCCTGGAGGTGCAACTGGCCAGTGCCGCCCAGGGCGATGTGGCGCGCAAACTGGTGCAGCGCCAGGCCGACCTGGGCCTGCTGTTTTATCACGAGCAGATCCCTGAAGCGCTGGAGCGCCGAGTGCTGGGCAGTGTCGAGATGGTCACCGTGTGTGGCGTGGGGCACCCGCTGGCGGCGGGCGGCCAGGTCAATTGCCAGCAAATGGCCCAGCACCGGCAACTGTTGATGGCCACCCACTCCAGCGTCTACCCCGGCAGTGAACAGGCCAGTCCGCAGGTCTGGCGCGCCGACAGCTTCTACGTGCTGGCGGAGTGGCTGATGCGTGGCCTGGGCTGGGGCTGGTTGCCCCGGCACGTGGTGCAGTACCCCGCTTACCAGGGGCAGATGGTCGAGTTGGTCAGCGAGTGGACCCCGCCGGCGCTGGTGGTGGAACTGGTCTGGCGCCGCGATGAGACGCTGGGGCCGGCGGCACGTTGGCTGGCCGAACGTTTTGCCGTGCAGTTGCAGGCGATTGGCTGAAAAAGCCGATAAACTCCGCCCCCATGAACAGAACCCTCTATACCGCATTGTTTTACCTGGGGCTGCCGTTGGTGGCGATTCGGCTGTGGCTTCGCTCGCGCAAGGCGCCAGCCTACGCCAAGCGTATCGGCGAGCGATTTTCCATTGGCCTGCCGCCGATGGCGCCCGGCGGGATCTGGGTGCATGCCGTGTCGGTGGGCGAAAGCATTGCCGCCGCGCCGATGATTCGGGCGCTGCTGGAACGTTATCCACAGCTGCCGATTACCGTCACCTGCATGACGCCGACCGGCTCGGAGCGAATCCAGGCGCTGTTTGCCAATCAACCGCGAATCCAGCACTGCTACCTGCCGTACGACTTGCCCTGTGCCGCCGCGCGTTTTCTCGACCGGGTCCAGCCCAAGCTGGCGGTGATCATGGAAACCGAGTTGTGGCCCAACCACATCCATCAATGCGCCAAGCGCGGGATTCCCGTGGCGCTGGCCAATGCCCGGCTCTCCGAACGCTCGGCCAAGGGCTACGGGCGTTTTCGCAACCTGACACAGCCGATGCTCGCCGAAATGAGCCTGTTTGCGGTGCAGACCGAAGCCGAAGCCGAGCGCTTCCGGGCACTGGGCGCGCGGGCGGAAACGGTCGAGGTGACGGGTTCGATCAAATTCGACCTGAGTATCGACCCCAGCTTGCTGCAACGTGCCAGTGATTTGCGCGAGCAATGGCAGGCGACCCAGCGGCCGGTGTGGATCGCCGCGAGCACCCACGAGGGTGAAGACGAGGTCGTGCTGGCAGCTCATCGGCAGTTGCTCGCCAGCCATCCGGACGCATTGCTGATTCTGGTGCCACGTCATCCGGAGCGCTTCAACTCGGTGTTCGAGCTGTGTCAGCAACAGGGATTCAACACGGTCCGTCGCTCCAGCGGGGCAGCGGTCAGCGCCGCTACCTCGGTGCTGCTCGGCGATACCATGGGTGAACTGTTGTTTCTCTATGCCCTGGCGGACAGCGCGTTTGTCGGTGGCAGCCTGGTGCCGAACGGCGGGCATAACCTGCTGGAGCCGGCGGCATTGGCCAAGCCGGTACTCAGTGGCCCGCACCTGTTCAACTTCCTCGAGATCGCAGCGTTGATGCGCAATGCCAAGGCCCTGCAGGAAGTGGAGGACGCCCACGGACTGGCGGTGGCCGTGCAGCGCCTGTTCGAACTGCCCCGCGATGCGCAGCAAATGGCCGAGGCCGGGCTGACCGTGATGCGCGCCAACCAGGGCGCCTTGCAGCGTTTGCTGGATGGGTTGGGGCGCTTGCTCGATAGGTCCTGAATACACCGAGCCCCTTGTGGGAGCGGGCCGGGCGGCGCTCCTACAAGGGTTTGAGTGCTAGCTCAAGGCCGGGCTTTCAACTGCTCGGCCGCAGCCTTGGCCAGGTCCGGGGGCAGGAAGTCCTTGTCCGGGTTGTAGTCGGCCTTGAGGTAGCGCTTGAGGTCTTGCAGGTCGCCCGGGCTCAGGGTGCCGGCCGCCTGTTTCAGGCGCAGGTTGTCGAGGATGTAGTCGTAGCGGCTGTTGTTGTAGTTGCGCACCGAGGTGTACAGCTGGCGCTGGGCGTCGAGCACGTCGACGATGTTGCGTGTCCCCACCTGATAACCGATTTCAGTGGCTTCCACCGCGCTCTGGTTGGAGATGATCGACTGGCGGCGCGCTTGCACCTGCTCGACATCGCTGTTGACCGCGCGGTGCAGGTTGCGGGTGTTCTCCACCACCTGGCGGCGCAGCGATTCACGTTGTTGCTCGCTCTGGTCCAGGCGGGCATACGACTCGCGGACCTGGGAGTTGATCAGGCCGCCGCTGTAGATCGGAATGTTCAGTTGCAGGCCGACGGTGGTCTGGGTGACGTCGCCACTGTAGGGCTGGCCGAACGCACTTGGGTTGCTGAAGCCGAAGGCGTCGTTGTCCCCTTTCTTGTACTGCGCCACGGCATCGACGGTCGGGGCATGCCCGGCCTTGCGTTGCTTGAGGGTTTCCTCGGCCGCGCTGACCGCGTAGTTGCTGGCCAGCAGGTTGAGGTTCTGCTGCGCGGCGGTGTCGACCCAGGCCTTGGCGTCATTGGGCGTCGGCGGCAGGATCGGCAAAGTGTGGACGATGCCCTGGATCGAGTTGTACTGCCGGTTGGTCAGGGTGATCAGGGCCTCGAACGCGTTATCCACCTGTTGCTGGGCGAGGATCCGGTTGGCGCGGGCCGTGTCATAACTGGCTTGCGACTGCAGCACGTCGGTCTTGTCCGAGAGGCCCACGTCGAAGCGCTCGTTGGACTGGTCCAGTTGGCGCTTGAAGGCGGCTTCTTCGGCTTTGGTCGAGGCCAGGTTGTCCTGGGTACGCAGCACGTTGAAGTAGGTCTGGGCGGTCTGCAGGATCAGGTCCTGCTCGGTGGCCGAGAGCTGCAGTGCGGCTTGTTCGTTGACGTCCTTGGCCGCCTGGAACTGGAACCAGCGGTCGGCGCGGAACAGCGGCTGGGCCAGGGTGGCCTGGTAGAAATGCGCGTTGCGGTTGGCGATGGCGGCCGGGGTGTCGATGTCGGTCCGCACGTTGGCGATTTCCGCACCACCGGAGAGGTTCGGCAGCAAGCCGGCGCGCGACTGGGGCACGACTTCCTTTTGCGCGCCATATTGGGCGCGGGCCGCCGCGAGGTCGGCGTTGTTGTCGACTGCCTCCTGATAGACGCTGACCAGGTCGGTCTTGGTCGACAGGGGCGTGTCTGCTGCCCAGGCCATTCCATTGGACGCACAAGACACGGCGAGAGCCAGTGAGAGTTTGCGCAGCATGAGGCGATCCCTAGAAGTGAAAATGCGACAAGAAATAGAGCGCCAAGCTACGGCGCGGGCCCGTCAGCGTCAAGGCGCGGCAGGGCGTAGCGAGTGTAGTGGTGGTGATCTGGAGCAACAATCGTGCAATTGCGCCATTCATCACGCTGTTTAATCCGGGGTTGGCGTTCTTGGGTGGTTATGTCTAGACTGGCCGGGTTCTTGTCGGGGTGCCTTGCTATGAGGCTGAGATCGAATAATTTCGGATCCCGTTGAACCTGATCAGGTTAGCGCCTGCGTAGGGAACAAGATTTCTCGTCACCCGGCGAGTCCTCTTGTGCTTCGTCCGGGATATTGTTCGACAATCGAACGCTTCGCGAGATGATGCACAGCACCATTCCTGGTGCCTCCGTGCCTTTCAGGTTCTGCTCCGACAATCCACTGCCTGGATGCTGTCTGGAGAGCCCGTGATGACCACAAAACTAAAAAATGCGACCCACCTGAGTGAATCGGCCAAGGTCGATCAACAATCGGTGCAGCCCTTTACCCGCTCGCAAAAAATTTATGTCCAGGGCTCTCGCCCGGACATTCTGGTGCCGATGCGCGAAATCAGCCTGGATGTCACCCCGACCGACTTCGGCGGTGAAATCAATGCGCCTGTCGTGGTCTACGACACCTCCGGCCCCTACACCGACCCGAACGTCATCATCGACGTGCGCAAAGGCCTCGCCGACGTGCGTTCGCCGTGGATCGAAGCCCGTGGCGACACCGAGCGCCTGCCCGGCCTGAGCTCCAACTTCGGCCAGGAACGCCTGGCCGATGCCGAACTCACCAAGCTGCGCTTCGCCCACGTCAACAACCCGCGCCGCGCCAAGGCCGGGGCCAACGTCAGCCAGATGCACTACGCCCGCCAAGGCATCATCACCGCCGAGATGGAATACGTCGCCATCCGCGAAAACATGAAGCTGGAAGTGGCCCGCGCCGCCGGCCTGCTGGATCAGCAACACGCCGGCCACAGCTTCGGCGCCAGCGTGCCGAAAATCATCACCCCGGAATTCGTGCGCGAGGAAATCGCCCGCGGTCGCGCGATCATCCCGGCCAACATCAACCACACCGAACTGGAACCGATGATCATCGGCCGTAACTTCCTGGTGAAGATCAACGGCAACATCGGCAACAGCGCCCTGGGATCGTCCATCGAAGAAGAAGTGGCGAAACTGACCTGGGGCATTCGCTGGGGGTCGGACACGGTCATGGACTTGTCCACCGGCAAGCACATTCACGAAACCCGTGAATGGATCATCCGCAACTCGCCAGTGCCCATCGGCACCGTGCCGATCTACCAAGCCCTGGAGAAAGTCGGCGGCGCCGCCGAAGACCTGACCTGGGAGCTGTTCCGCGACACCCTGATCGAACAGGCCGAGCAGGGCGTCGACTACTTCACCATCCACGCTGGCGTGTTGCTGCGCTATGTGCCGCTGACCGCCAAGCGCGTGACCGGCATCGTCTCCCGTGGCGGCTCGATCATGGCCAAGTGGTGCCTGGCGCATCACAAGGAAAACTTCCTCTACACCCATTTCGAAGACATCTGCGAAATCATGAAGGCCTACGACGTCAGCTTCTCGCTGGGCGATGGCCTGCGTCCGGGGTCGATTGCCGACGCCAACGACGCCGCCCAATTCGGTGAGCTGGAAACCCTCGGCGAGCTGACCAAGATTGCCTGGAAACACGACGTGCAGTGCATGATCGAAGGCCCGGGCCACGTGCCGATGCAGTTGATCAAGGAGAACATGGACAAGCAGCTGGAGTGCTGCGACGAGGCGCCGTTCTACACCCTCGGCCCGCTGACCACTGACATCGCCCCGGGTTACGACCACATCACCTCGGGCATCGGTGCCGCCATGATCGGTTGGTTCGGCTGCGCCATGCTCTGCTACGTCACGCCCAAGGAGCACCTGGGCCTGCCGAACAAGGATGACGTGAAGACCGGGATCATCACCTACAAGATCGCCGCCCACGCCGCCGACCTTGCGAAGGGCCACCCGGGCGCACAGATCCGCGACAACGCCTTGAGCAAGGCGCGGTTCGAGTTCCGCTGGGAAGACCAGTTCAACCTCGGCCTGGACCCGGACACCGCCCGTTCGTACCACGATGAGACCCTGCCGAAGGACTCGGCCAAGGTCGCGCACTTCTGCTCCATGTGCGGGCCGAAATTCTGCTCGATGAAAATCACCCAGGAAGTCCGCGAGTATGCGGCCAACCAGCGGATCGACGCGGTGGACGTGGACGTTGCCCAAGGCCTGGCCGACCAGGCCGAGCGCTTCAAGCAGGAAGGCAGCCAGCTGTACAAGAAAGTCTAGCTACGAGCTACGAGCTGCAAGCGGCAAGCTACAAGCTAGAAGCTGTCCGCGTACCGCTTCTAACTTGCAGCTTGCAGCTTGCAGCTCGTAGCTTTTTTCTGCCCCTCTTCGAGATAACACCCTTGAGCATTCAACCCAGCACGTACTCCCCCGATATCGCGGTGCCGACCGACAAACGTGTCTTCGGCGGGCGTGATCTGTTTTCCCTGTGGTTTTCCCTCGGCATCGGCCTGATGGTCCTGCAGACCGGCGCCTTGCTCGCACCGGGTCTGGGCCTGTCGGGTTCGTTGCTGGCGATTTTCCTCGGCACCCTGGTTGGCGTGCTGCTGCTGGCGGCCGTCGGCGTGATCGGCAGCGACACCGGCCTGTCGTCAATGGCCGCGCTCAAATTGAGCCTGGGCAGCAAGGGCGCAAGCCTGCCGGCGCTGCTCAACCTGCTGCAACTGATCGGTTGGGGCTCGTTCGAAATCATCGTCATGCGCGATGCCGCCAGCTTGCTGGGCGCCCGCGGATTCAGCGAGGGCAGCCTGATGGCCAGTCCGCTGATGTGGACCCTGTTCTTCGGCGCCCTGGCGACCCTGCTGGCGGTGAGCGGCCCGCTGACGTTCGTGCGGCAGATCCTGCGCAAGTGGGGCATCTGGCTGTTGCTGGCAGCGTGCATCTGGCTGACCTGGAACCTGCTGGCCAAGGCTGACCTGGCCGAGTTGTGGGCCCAGGCCGGTGATGGATCGATGCCGTTTGCCGTGGGGTTCGACATTGCGATCGCCATGCCCCTGTCCTGGTTGCCGCTGATTGCGGACTATTCGCGGTTCGGCAAGCGCGCGAAGAATGTCTTCGGCGGCACGGCGCTGGGCTTTTTCATCGGTAACTTCTGGCTGATGAGCCTGGGCGTGGCCTACACCCTGGCGTTTGCCCCCAGCGGTGACGTGAATGCCTTGCTGTTGGCGCTGGCCGGTGCCGGCCTGGGGATTCCGCTGTTGTTGATCCTGCTCGACGAGTCGGAAAACGCCTTTGCCGACATTCACTCGGCGGCGGTGTCCAGCGCGACCCTGTCACGGCTCAAGGTCGAGCACCTGGCATTGGCCATCGGTGTGATCTGCACCCTGATCGCCCTGCTGGCGCCACTGGCCCAGTACCAGAACTTCCTGCTGCTGATCGGCTCGGTGTTCGCGCCCTTGTTCGGCGTGGTACTGGTGGATCACTTCATCCTGCGCAAGCGCGGTGCCCAGGCCACCTCAGCCGCGTTGCGCGGGTCGGCCCTGTGCGCCTGGTTGGGCGGGGTGGTCACCTATCACTTGCTGGCCAATCTTTACCCTGAGCTTGGGGCAACCCTGCCGGCGCTGATCCTGGCAGGGCTGTTGCAGCTGGTGCTGGGCCGTATCGTTACTTTCGGGCGGGAAACAGCTCGGGCTTGAGGATGCCACCCAGGCGCGAGTACGGAATCTTCAACTCGACGTGGCCCAGGGCGTAAGGCGCAATGGTGTTCACGTCGTACTTGAGCATCACCCCGGCGGTGGTCAGGGCCACGTTGGGGGTTTGCTTGAACGGCCAGGCCTTGAGGAATTCCGCTTCCTGATCCAGGCGGGTGCTGATCAGCCAGCTGTTGTGCGCCACCTGGGCGGCTTTCCAGAACGCCTGTTCCTCGCCCGGCTTGAGCATATCGGCCAGGGTCAGCACTTTGTGCTCCTGGCGCGAGTAGTTGATGAAGCCGCGTCCCGGCTTGCCCGTGGCGGTGCCGTTGTCCAGATAGCTGGACAGCTCGATGATCACCAGTCCGTCATGCTGCTCGCGTACCTTGGCCTGCAAGTAGCTGCTGTTGCGCGGGGCGGCATCGCGCAGGAACTGCTCGCGATAGGCCGCCAGCGAGGCGGGCAGCGGTGCATCGGCGGTGCTGCGGGTCATTTGCAGCAGGCGTCGTTCGATGATGCCATCCAGTTGCGGCTCGCCGGGGAAGCGCACGGTGTCGATGTTGACCAGCGGGCACTCGGCACCGCTGCAGCCTGGCTTGACGGTCTCGGCGGTGTCGCGCAAGGTTTCCAGCGGCGCTTTGTAGCTAGGCTCGAACAGGCTTTGGCAGGCGCCCAGGGTCAGGGCGATGCAGGCCACGGAGGCGATTTTCAAAAGTGACATGGGCGTCCTTCATGGATCAAGGGTAAGCAAAAAGTTACCGGCTTCGACTGCCAGCGGGGCGGTCAGTTCGCCACTAAGCTCAATAGTGTCAATTAGAGTAGGTTTGCCCCCCTGCCGTCTATCCCGGCAACTGCAAAGGGGCTGCATCAAAGGTGGCGAGCGCGTTAGGATGGCGCGAAGTCGAGGTTGGAGCCTCGTAGCGGATCTGCAGTAGACGAGGATTGAGATGACTGATTTTGCCAATGCCACCCCGACTGTCGTTGACATCGTGCGCACCGAGAACTGCCACAAGGGCTTCTACCAGCTCGACCGGGTGCACCTGCGCCATGAGCTGTTTGCCGGTGGCATGAGCCGGGAAATCAATCGCGAACTGTTCGTGCGCCACGATGCAGTCTGCGTCCTGCCCTACGATCCGCAGCACGACCGAGTGGTGTTGATCGAGCAATTTCGCGTGGGGGCATTGAGCAAGACCGACAACCCGTGGTTGATCGAACTGGTCGCCGGTCTGATCGACAAGGACGAACAACCGGAAGAAGTTGCTCACCGTGAAGCGCAGGAGGAAGCTGGGCTTGAGTTCACGGGGTTGTGGCCGATGCTCAAGTATTTCCCGTCGCCAGGCGCTAGCACCGAATACGTGCACCTGTACCTGGGGCGGTGTGACAGCACGGGGGCTGGCGGCCTGCACGGGTTGCTGGAGGAAGCAGAAGATATTCGCGTCACAGTCTGGGACTTTGAAGATGCCCTGCAGGCCGTGCGTGATGGGCGGATTTCCAACGCGGCGAGCATTATTGCCTTGCAATGGCTGGCTTTGAACCGCGTTGAAGTGAGGGGGCTATGGTCGTAAACAAACAACGCGACCGCTATCGGGTCGACCTGGTGGGGCTGCAAAGCGCCTGCGAGGCCAACTATGCCCGCTTGCTGCGGCTGCTGCCGGACATGCGCAATACGCCGGCGGCGCGGCGCATCGCCATGACCCAGGGCGACCAGATGCTCGGGGTGCTGACCCTCGAGGTCCTGCTGACCTGTCCCTACACCACCACCCTGCGCGTGCGCCAGGAACACAGCCTGCCCTGGCTGCCGGTGCCGCAATTGGAGGTGCAGGTCTATCACGATGCGCGCATGGCCGAAGTGGTCAGCGCCGAACATGCGCGGCGTTTTCGCGGCATCTATCCTTACCCCAATGCCTTCATGCACCAGCCTGACGAAAAGTCCCAGCTCAACGTCTTCCTCGGCGAATGGCTGAGCCATTGCCTGGCGTGCGGGCACGAATACGAAGTGGTGCGTTAAGCGGCAGATGTGAACTGTGTCCGGTTCACGGCTTTCCTCTTTTACCCATGCCCCAGCATAATTGCGCCACTTATCCACCCGCGTGATCGCGCCTTGGGAGAACGCCTTGCCGAGCGTATCGACTCTGACCGCCAACGACCCGGTTCTGCTGGTGCAGCTTTCCGACAGCCATCTGTACGCCGAGGCTGACCGCACGCTGCTGGGCATGAACACCCGCGACAGCCTGACGGCGGTGATCGAACTGGTGCGGGCGCAACAGCCCCGGGTGGACCTGGTGATCGCCACGGGTGACCTGTCCCAGGACGGCACCTTGGCCTCCTATCAGCTGTTTCGCCACTTGAGCGAGCAGATCGACGCGCCTGCCCGCTGGATTCCGGGCAACCATGACGAGCCGCAGGTCATGGCCCAGGCGGCAGTGCAGAGTTCGCTGCTGGAACCATTGCTGGACATCGGCAACTGGCGGATCACCTTGCTCGACTCGGCCGTGCCGGGCTCGGTACCGGGGTACCTGCAGGACGACCAGCTGCAATTACTCGCCCGCGCCCTGAGCGAAGCACCCGAACGCCATCATCTGGTGTGTTTCCATCATCACCCGGTGCTCATTGGCTGTCCGTGGATGGAACCAATCGGCCTGCGCAATCCTGAAGCGCTGTTTGCCGTGCTCGACCGCTTTCCCCAGGTGCGTGCCGTGTTATGGGGGCATGTGCATCAGGAAGTCGATCAACTGCGCAACAGCGTGCGGTTGCTGGCATCGCCTTCGACCTGTATCCAGTTCGAACCCGGCAGCGAAGACTTCCGGGTCGATACCCTGGCACCCGGCTATCGCTGGCTGCGTCTGTTGCCCGATGGGCGGCTGGAGACCGGTGTGGAGCGGGTCATCGGGTTCGATTTCACGGTCGATTACGGTTCTGACGGTTACTGAACTTTCCTCTGAAAGTAAATCTGGCGGCCCGCACATCTTGTAGACACCCAGCACATGTGTGAGCGAGCCTGCTCGCGATATGCCCGACTCCCTGTAAACTGCGCTTTCTTTTGCCGACCGCCAGGGAGCTCAAATGTCCGGTTCGATCCTCTACATCCATGGCTTCAACAGCGCGCCTTCGTCGAAAAAGGCCAGCCAGTTGATCGGCGTGATGGAACGTCTGGGGCTGGCTGACCAATTGCGCGTTCCGGCCCTGCATCATCACCCGCGTGAGGCCATCGGTCAGTTACAGCAGGCGATTGCCGAGCTGGGACGGCCACTGCTGGTCGGCAGCTCACTCGGCGGCTACTATGCCACTCACTTGGCCGAGCTCCATGGCCTCAAGGCCCTGCTGGTCAACCCTGCCGTCAGCCCGCACCGGATGTTCGACGGCTACCTGGGGACGCAGCAGAACCTGTATACCGAACAAACCTGGGAATTGACCCACGACCACATCACGGCCCTGGCCGAGCTGGAAGTGCCGGCGCCCCGGGACCCACAGCGCTACCAGGTGTGGCTGCAGACCGGCGACGAAACGCTGGACTATCGCCTCGCCCAACAGTATTACCGAGCCTGTGCGTTGCGCATCCAGGCCGGCGGCGACCATAGTTTCCAGGGATTTGCCGGGCAGATGCCGGCCCTGTTGAGTTTTGCCGGCATTGGCGCAGATGTGTACCAGGCGATCGATTTCACAGCATTGTGAACCCTTGCCCCTATTTTCATGAACGACTGACGACGAGACCCCATGGCCACTCCCAGCGCTAGCTCTTATAACGCAGACGCCATCGAAGTCCTCTCGGGCCTCGACCCGGTGCGTAAACGCCCCGGCATGTACACCGACACCAGTCGGCCGAACCACCTTGCCCAGGAAGTCATCGACAACAGTGTCGACGAGGCCTTGGCCGGGCACGCCAAATCGGTCCAGGTCATCCTCCACGCCGACCACTCGCTGGAAGTCAGCGATGATGGCCGCGGCATGCCGGTGGATATCCACCCGGAAGAGGGTGTCTCGGGCGTCGAACTGATCCTCACCAAGCTGCACGCCGGCGGCAAGTTCTCCAACAAGAACTACCAGTTCTCCGGGGGTTTGCACGGGGTCGGCATTTCGGTGGTCAACGCCCTGTCGACCGAGGTCCGGGTGCGGGTCAAGCGTGACGGCAACGAATACCAGATGACGTTCGCCGACGGTTACAAGAAGACCGAGCTGGAAGTGGTCGGCAGTGTCGGCAAGCGCAACACCGGCACCAGCGTGTTCTTTGCCCCGGATCCGAAGTATTTCGATTCGCCGAAATTCTCCATCAGCCGCCTCAAGCACGTGCTCAAGGCCAAGGCCGTGTTGTGCCCGGGGTTGCTGGTCAGTTTTGAAGACAAGGCCAGCGGCGAAAAAGTCGAATGGCATTACGAAGACGGCCTGCGTTCCTACCTGGTGGACGCGGTCAGCGAATTCGAGCGCCTGCCGGACGAGCCGTTCTGCGGCAGCCTGGCCGGTAACAAGGAAGCGGTCGACTGGGCGCTGCTGTGGTTGCCCGAAGGCGGCGACAGCGTGCAGGAAAGCTACGTCAACCTGATCCCTACGGCGCAGGGCGGCACCCACGTCAACGGCCTGCGTCAGGGCCTGCTTGATGCGATGCGCGAGTTCTGCGAATTCCGCAGCCTGTTGCCCCGTGGGGTGAAGCTGGCGCCGGAAGACGTCTGGGAGCGCATCGCGTTTGTCCTGTCGATGAAAATGCAGGAACCGCAATTCTCCGGCCAGACCAAGGAACGCCTGTCGTCCCGCGAGGCGGCGGCGTTTGTTTCCGGGGTGGTCAAGGACGCGTTCAGCCTGTGGCTCAACGCCAACCCGGAAACCGGCATGCTCCTGGCGGAGCTGGCGATCAACAACGCCGGCCGTCGCCTCAAGGCCAGCAAGAAAGTCGAGCGTAAACGCATTACCTCCGGTCCGGCCCTGCCGGGCAAGCTCGCCGACTGCGCCGGGCAGGACCCGATGCGCTCCGAACTGTTCCTGGTGGAAGGTGACTCCGCCGGCGGCTCGGCCAAACAGGCGCGGGACAAAGAGTTCCAGGCGATCCTGCCGCTGCGCGGCAAGATCCTCAACACCTGGGAGGTGGACGGCAGCGAAGTGCTGGCCAGCCAGGAAGTGCACAACATTGCCGTCGCCATTGGTGTCGATCCGGGCGCGGCGGACATGAGCCAGCTGCGCTACGGCAAGATCTGCATCCTCGCCGACGCCGACTCCGATGGCTTGCACATCGCCACCTTGCTCTGCGCCTTGTTCGTCCAGCATTTCCGTCCGCTGGTGGATGCCGGTCACGTCTACGTGGCGATGCCGCCGCTGTACCGGATCGACCTCGGCAAGGAAATCTACTACGCCCTCGACGAAGCCGAGCGCGACGGTATCCTCGACCGCCTGGTGGCCGAGAAGAAACGCGGCAAGCCCCAGGTCACCCGATTCAAAGGCCTGGGTGAAATGAACCCGCCGCAATTGCGCGAAACCACCATGGACCCGAACACCCGGCGCCTGGTGCAATTGACCCTGGATGATTTTGCCGCCACGTCGGAAATGATGGACATGCTGCTGGCGAAGAAACGTGCCGGTGATCGCAAGTCCTGGCTGGAGTCCAAGGGCAACCTGGCCGAGGTTCTGGCCTGATGCGGAGCGGTTTCGCCCTCCCATGGTTGCTGCTGGCGGGGGCTGCGTTTGCGCAGCCGGTGCCTGAGCTGACAATGCTCTCCGAGCATGCCGTGCAAGGCATGCACGGCGGCAATCTGTCGGGGTTGGCGCAATGCGGCAATGACCTGTGGACGGTTTCTGATCGCGACGATGGGCAGCTCTATCGTCTCGCCACGGGTGAGGGCGTCTGGCAGGCCGAAGCGGTGCCCATCGACGTGCCACCGGTGCCGGACAGCGGCCTGCCCTGGGGCCTGAAGTCGCGCACCTGGGCGTCATCTATCGTGCGCGGTGGCAACCTCGACTTCGAGGGCATCAGCTGCGACAAGGCTGGCAATCGCTACATCGTCAGCGAGGCCCATGCGGCCGTGTTGCAGGTGCCGCCGACGGGCGCTGCGCAATGGCTGAAGATTTCCCCGATGCTGGTGCGCGAAGCCCGGGCCAGTGGCATGTTGCTGCACTTCAATGCGCTGTTCGAGGGCCTGGCTGTCGACCCTGAGGGTGGCCAGCTGTGGCTGGCGGCCGAGCGCGAGCGGCGCGGGCTGTTGCGGCTCAAGCGGCAACAGACCGTGTGGGATTGCGACGGCGCCTGCGTACTGCTCAGCGAAGCCGGCACGCAGATGCAGCCGGCGCAGTTTCCCCATGCCCGGCCGGTCTCCCGGGACTTCGCCGACCTGGCGTGGTTCGATGGCAAGCTCTTTACCCTGGAACGCAACGCCTATGAAATCTGCCGCCGTGACGTGGTGACGGCCAAGGTCGAGCGTTGCTGGTCGTTTGCCGCTGATGCCTTGCAGGCGCCGCGGCGTTATCCACAAGCCTACGGCCTGGCCGAGGCGCTGGTGATCGACGCCACGGGAGCCTGGATCGGTATCGACAACAACAACGGCACCCGCGCTGACGGCGAAGTCCGCCCGATCGTCTGGCGCTTCGCAGCGCCGCAGGGTGGCTGGAGCAGCAAGCCATGAGTCAGCAGGCGCCGGGCAAGCGCGCCGGTCGGGTGTTGCTGGTGCTCGCCTGGTGTGCCGGGCTGTACCTGGCGACGCAGTTTTTCGGCGCCTGGGAAAAGCGTCAGGAAAACCCCAATACCCAGGTCAGCTCGCAGCAGGGGGAGGGGTTTATCGAGGTGAAGCTGGTGGGCAACGGCCAGGGACACTTCGTTGCCGATGGCCAGATCAACGGCCAGCCGGTGAACTTCATGCTCGATACCGGGGCGACCGATGTGTCGATCCCGGCCGGCCTGGCCCAGCGGCTGAACCTGGAAAAAGGTGCCACGGTCACCCTGAGCACGGCCAATGGCCGCAGCCAGGGCTACCGGACTCGACTGCAACAACTGAAACTGGGCGACATTGTCTTGCATGACGTGCGCGCCCTGGTGGCGCCAGGCTTGAGCGGCGATCAAGTGCTGCTGGGCATGAGCGCCCTGAAACAACTCGAATTTACCCAGCGCGGCGGCACCTTGCTGCTGCGCCAGACAACGAAATGATGAGGCCCGCATGAGCGACTCCCTGGATCTCAGCCTGGACGGCGTAGAACGCCGCTCACTGGCCGACTTCACCGAAAATGCCTACCTCAACTACTCCATGTACGTGATCATGGACCGGGCCCTGCCGCATATCGGCGACGGCCTGAAGCCGGTGCAGCGACGTATCGTCTACGCCATGAGCGAGTTGGGCCTGGACGCAGACTCCAAGCACAAGAAATCCGCGCGTACCGTCGGTGATGTGCTCGGCAAGTTCCACCCCCACGGCGACTCCGCCTGCTACGAAGCCATGGTGCTGATGGCCCAACCGTTCAGCTACCGCTACACGCTGGTGGACGGCCAGGGTAACTGGGGTGCGCCGGATGATCCGAAATCCTTCGCCGCCATGCGTTACACCGAGGCGCGGCTGTCGCGTTATTCCGAAGTGCTGCTCAGCGAACTGGGGCAGGGCACGGCCGACTGGGGGCCTAACTTTGACGGTACCCTCGATGAGCCGCTGGTGTTGCCGGCGCGCTTGCCGAACATCCTGCTCAACGGCACCACCGGCATCGCCGTGGGCATGGCCACCGACGTCCCGCCGCACAACCTGCGGGAAGTCGCCACGGCGTGCGTGCGTTTGCTCGATGAGCCCAAGGCCACGGTCGAGCAGCTGTGTGAGCACATCCAGGGCCCGGACTACCCGACCGAGGCGGAAATCATCACGCCGCGCGCCGACCTGCTGAAAATGTACGAGACCGGCAAGGGCTCGGTGCGCATGCGCGCGGTGTACCACGTCGAAGACGGCGACATCATTGTCACCGCGCTGCCGCACCAGGTTTCCGGTGCCAAGGTGCTGGAGCAGATTGCCGCGATGATGCAGGCCAAGCCCTCCAAGGCCCCGCAGATCGCCGACCTGCGTGATGAGTCCGACCACGAGAACCCGTGCCGGATCGTGATCATTCCGGTCAACAGCCGGGTCGATCATGAAGCCCTGATGCAGCACCTGTTCGCCAGCACGGAGTTGGAATCCACCTACCGGGTCAACATCAACATCATTGGCCTGGACGGCAAGCCGCAGCTGAAGAACCTCCGCGCCTTGCTGGTCGAGTGGCTGGAGTTCCGGGTGCGTACGGTGCGTCGCCGCCTGCAGTTCCGCCTGGACAAGGTCGAGCGCCGCCTGCACCTGTTGGACGGCTTGTTGATTGCCTACCTCAACCTGGATGAAGTGATCCACATCATCCGCACCGAGGAACACCCCAAGGCCAAGCTGATCGAGCGTTTTGCCCTGAGCGAAATCCAGGCTGACTACATCCTCGACACACGCCTGCGTCAGTTGGCGCGCCTGGAAGAGATGAAGCTGCGCGACGAGCAGGACGAACTGCTCAAGGAGCAGGCCAAGCTGCAAGCCCTGCTGGGCAGCGAAGCCAAGCTCAAGAAGCTGGTGCGCACCGAGCTGCTCAAGGATGCCGAGACCTATGGCGACGACCGTCGCTCGCCGATTGTCGAGCGCACTGAAGCCAAGGCGCTGACCGAGCATGATCTGCTGCCGAACGAGAAAGTTACGGTGGTGCTGTCGGAAAAAGGCTGGGTACGCTCGGCCAAGGGCCACGATATCGACGCCACTGGCCTTTCCTACAAGGCCGGGGACGGTTTCAAGACCGCCGCAGCCGGTCGTTCCAACCAGTTTGCGGTGTTCATCGACTCCACCGGGCGCAGTTACTCGGTGCCGGCCCATACCCTGCCGTCGGCCCGTGGCCAGGGCGAGCCGTTGACCGGCCGCCTGACTCCGCCACCGGGTGCGACCTTCGAGTGTGTCCTGATGCCAGAGGACGACGGCCTGTACGTGATCGCCTCCGATGCGGGTTACGGCTTCGTGGTCAAGGGCGAGGACCTGCAAGCCAAGAACAAGGCGGGCAAGGCGCTGTTGAGCCTGCCGAACAACGCCAAGGTGATCCTGCCGCGTCCGGTTGCGGACCGTGACGAGAACTGGCTGGCTTCGGTGACGACCGAAGGTCGCCTGCTGATCTTCAAAATCAGCGACCTGCCGCAGCTGGGCAAGGGTAAAGGCAACAAAATCATCGGTATCCCCGGCGAACGTGTGGCTAACCGCGAGGAATATGTCACGGATATCGCGGTGCTGCCGGAAGGCGCGACGCTGGTATTGCAGGCGGGTAAGCGCACACTGTCACTCAAGGCCGATGACCTGGAGCACTACAAAGGTGAGCGTGGACGCCGGGGCAATAAACTGCCGCGGGGCTTCCAGCGGGTCGATGCACTATTGGTAGAAACTCTCAATTAAGCGGTCTAGAGCGCTCGATCTACGATTTAACGCGTAGATCGATGCTTTCGCGCTGGAGTCGCCGTGCATATTCACGGATGATATGGCCTTTCAAGCGCCGGCGTGGTCGAGCGTTCTTCATATTATTGAGTATTTTCACAGTGGCTGGCCTTGTGGCCGTCACCTGGATGGGATGATGACTGTTCTGCGCTTTCCTCTAATTTTGTTGCTCGCTGGCGTTCTTGGCCTGGCGGGTTGCAGCGTTCACCAGCCGGTGTCGCTGTATCAGCTGGACAGTGGCACCCCGGCGCAGCCTGCGCAAAGCTCGGGCATGGCGGTGTTGCTGGGTCCGGTATTGATTGCTGATTACCTGCAGCGTGAAACCCTGTTGCAGCGTCAACCGGACGGCAGCCTGCAAGCGTCGACCGACGGTCGTTGGGCGGGCAGCCTGTCTTCGGACATCAGTCAATTGCTGCTGCGTCAGGTCGCGGGTCAACTGGACAGCCAGCGCGTCGTCCTGGCACCGGCGACCCTGGGCTTCACCCCGGACGTGCAGGTACTGCTGTCGATTACCCGCCTGGACTCCGGCGAGTCGCAGCCGGCGGTGCTGGATGCCCAGTGGCGCTTGATCGACCGTCGCGGCCAGGTCCGTGATAACCGCATCATTCACCTGCAAGAGCAACATGCCGGCAGCACCGCCGCGCAGGTCCAGGCCCAGGGCGTGCTGCTGCAGCGTCTGGCCGAGCAGTTGTCGGTGGCCCTGAAGCCGCTGGCCAATCAGCCGCCGGTTGTCGAAGCCCCGCGCAAGCCTGCTGCGGCAAAACCCACGGCCCCCGCCGAGCGCGAGAAGCAGCCGAAGATCCCGATGGCCGCGCCTATTCGCACCGACATGGAAGTGTTCCGCTTCTAAGTCGCACGCCATCCCCACAAGGCCCGCCCAGTGCGGGCTTTGTTGTTTCTGCCAACCCCGAACCCCTGTAGCGGCTCCGAGGTTTCACGCGATGGGCGTTAACGATGACGTGCATTATCTGAAGCAATGGGTTGCTCTTGAGTTCTTCGCGAGCAAGCTCGCTCCTACCTGAATGGCATTTCCCCCCTGTAGCAGCCGCCAGATCCAACGATGACCGACCGGGCGAGGACGGCGTCCTCGAACGCAGCCTCGCGGGGATGGTGGGGATGGAGACGGGCGGGGGCAACAAAAAGCCCGCAGGCGATCACTCGGCTGCGGGCTTGGGTGTGGCGCGCTGGGGCTTAGGCGCGGGTCTCGTGCATGCGCGCCAGTTGCCGTTCCAGCATCGAAGGGTAGGGCTCCATCAGGCGCTCGACGCAACAGGCGCCTTCAGGGCTGGCGATCGGGCGGATGCGGGCGCGCTGGCGGATCAAGGTGTCGTCGCTGATCTTGCGCTCGACCAGCAGCAGGTTGCGGCTGTGCTGGGAGAGGGCGAGGGCGTCCTGGGCGGTTTCGGTCAACAGCAGGTCGATCTGGCTCAGGCCGAAGAGCTCTTCGCCCAGGGTCAGGCCCAGCTGCAATTGCAGGGTGATGCCGCTGTCGGCGACTTCGATCTGCAACTGATGGCCGAGGGCGCGCAACAGCTCGCCACAGCAGATGGCATTGGTCAGGTAGTCTTCGCCGCTGTCCTGGGTGTGGAACAGCATCAGGGTGCTGCCATCGTTGAGGGTATGCAGCTCGCTTTCGTACAGCGACGCCGCCTGGTCCAGGCAGTCGCGGTAGCGGTCCAGCAGTTCGGTCAGGCGCGCCCGTGGCAGGCGTCGCAATTGCTCCTGGGCGCCCAGTTGCACGGCGAGTACGGCGCTGAATTGCGGCTGGCTGGAGGCGGCGGCCTTGGGCTGTGGCTTGACGACCACGGTACTGGTGGCGCTGTCACGAACGTCGGCGAACGGGTCTTCATCATCGTCCGTTTCGTCTTCTTCGGCGCTGATGACATGCCGGGGTGCCGCTTTCAGGCTGGCCACCGGGGCGCTTTCATCGAAGCTCGGGTCCCGCAGGTTGCGCACTTCGAAGGCTGGCTCATCGTCTTCGGCATCGTCGAGTTCGTCGATTTCCGGCTCGGGAACCGCCACCGGCGCTACCGGCTCAGGGGCAAAGCTGGCGTGCAGCTGGCGGGCCAGGTCGCCGATCTCGTCCTGGCGCTGGGTGGCCGGGGTGTGTTCGTCGATGTCACGCAGCCACACCCGCAATTGCAGCAGTGGCGTGGAAATGTGGCGACCCAGGCGCAGGCTCAGGGCCAAGGACAGGGCCAGCAGAATGGCGCTGAGAATGCCCATGCTCTGCAGGCTGATGGTCATCGGTTGTTCGAACTGCTGCATGTCCAGGCTGATGCGCAGTTGCCCGGCCGTCACGTCCTGGAAGGTGATCTTGCTCTCGTACATGCCCTGGGTTTCGCCCAGCAGGCCCTGTTTGGGACGTTGCCCGGCCTCGGCCAGAATCCGGTTGTCCACGCTATAAATAGCGGCGTGGGCCACCAATGGGTTCTTGGTCAGGTTGTTCAGCAGCACGTTGAGGCTGAGGATGTCGTTGGACACCAGCAGCTCGGTGGCCGAGGTTGCCGTCTGGGTGGTCAGGCTCTGACCCAGGGCATCGGCCTGTTCGTGCATCGCCTGCTTGAACTGCAGACCCATCACACAGGCGTAGATCACCAGGGCCAGTGCGACCAGGATCACGTTATGGCTGGCAATGCGCAATGCAATCGGTACACGGCGGTGGCGCAGTGCACGGAAGATCAGCAGGAAGAAGTTATCGGGTTTGACTGGCGTGGGCCGGTTCACTGAGCTCGGCTCTTTTGTCCGTGGAGTTGACGCGCAGTATAGCGATAGCCCCCAGACCGGCAAAGCGCTCGCTGTGCCCGATGGTCACTGAATGTGGGTAGAATGCGGTTTTTTTCCACTTGCGGGGGTGCGCCTTGCGCGAAATCGTCCTGATAAACATCACGGGAGTCGACCGTCCGGGTCTGACTGCGGCCATTACCGGTGTTCTGGCCCAGGGTGGTGTGAACATTCTCGACATCGGCCAGGCGGTGATCCACGACACCCTGTCGTTCGGCATCCTGGTTGAAATTCCCGACACCGAGCAAGGCAAGTCGGTGCTCAAGGACATCCTGTTCACGGCTTACAAGCTCGATCAGCAGGTGCGGTTCACCCCGGTTTCCGAAGAGGACTACCAGCAATGGGTCGGCAACCAGGGTAAAAAACGCCACATCGTGACCCTGCTGACGCGCAAAGTGACGGCCGAGCAATTGCAGAGCGTGAGCTCGATCACGGCCAAGTACGGCCTGAACATCGACCACATCGACCGCCTGTCCGGGCGCATGCCCCTGGACACTCCGGCCGACAAGGGCAAGGGCTGCATCGAGTTTTCGGTGCGCGGCGAAGCGGCTGATCCACAAGCGCTGCGGGCCGAGTTCCTCAGCGTGGCCCAGGAATTGAACGTCGATATCGCGTTCCAGGAAGACTCGCTGTTCCGCCGCAACCGTCGCCTGGCGGTGTTTGACATGGACTCGACGCTGATCGAAGCCGAAGTCATCGATGAACTGGCCAAGGCGGCCGGGGTGGGTGAGCAGGTGTCTGAAATCACCGAGCGGGCCATGGCCGGCGAGCTGGATTTCCGTGCCAGCTTCAAGGAGCGCCTGGCCTTGCTCAAGGGCCTGGATGTCAGTGTGCTGGACTCCATCGGTGCCTCGCTGCGCCTGACCGAAGGTGCCGAAACCCTGTTCGCCGAGCTCAAGCGCCTGGGTTACAAGACGGCGATCCTGTCTGGCGGTTTCACCTACTTTGCCAAGCAGCTGCAAGCCAAGCTGGGCATCGACTACGTGTTTGCCAACGAGCTGGAAGTGATCGACGGCAAAGTCACCGGGGTGGCGGTCGAGCCGATTGTCGACGCCCAGCGCAAAGCGGATCTGCTGCGCGAACTGGCACACAAGGAAGGATTGCGTCTGGAACAGACCATTGCGGTCGGTGACGGGGCCAACGATCTGCCGATGCTGGCGATTGCCGGGTTGGGCGTGGCGTTCCGTGCCAAGCCGCTGGTCAAGCAGTCGGCCAAACAGGCCATTTCCACCCTGGGGCTGGATGGTGTGCTGTACCTGCTGGGCTTCCGCGACCGCGACGGTCAACTCTGATACACCACCTATAAATGTGGGAGCGGGCTTGCCCGCGAAGAGGTCGGCACATTCAACATCTATGTTGATTGTGCTGACGCTTTCGCGGGCAAGCCCGCTCCTACAAGGTACAGCGTGGACTTTAGGCTTTTGGTGAGCCGAGACCCTGGCCCATCACCACTGGCGAACCCGCTGCCAGTTCTTCAGCCCACTGCACTTGATCCGGGCCAAACAGCACTATCGCCGTCGAACCCAGCTTGAAACGACCCAGCTCCGCACCTTTTTCCAGGTGGATCGGTGCGCGGGCGGCTTCGTCGTAGCGGAAGGTTTTCAGTTCGCGCTTGGGTGGCGTGACCAGCCCAGCCCAGACGGTCTCGATCGAGGCAACGATCATCGCACCCACCAGGACCACGGCCATCGGGCCACGCTCGGTGTCGAAAATGCAGGCGACGCGTTCGTTACGGGCAAACAGCTCCGGTACGTTTTCGGCGGTGGTCTGGTTGACCGAGAAGATCCGCCCCGGGATGTAGACCATTTCGCGCAGGGTGCCGGCCAGCGGCATATGCACGCGGTGGTAATCCTTGGGCGACAGGTAGATGGTGGCGAAGTCGCCGCCCATGAACGGCGCGGCATTAGCGGCGTCACCGCCCAGCAGTTCCAGCACGCTGAAGCTGTGGCCCTTGGCCTGGAACACCCGGCCGTGCTCGATCGGGCCGAGCTGGCTGACCGCACCGTCGGCCGGGCTGAGGATCGCGCCCGGAGTCTGGTCCAGGGGGCGGGCACCGTCTTTCAAGGCGCGGGTGAAGAACGCGTTGAAGTGCTCGTAGGCGGTCAGGTCTTCGACCAGCGCCTGGGACATGTCGACCTGGTAACGCTTGGCGAACCAGGCGGTGAAGGCATTCTTGAACCAGCGCACGCGGCATTCGGCAATGCAGCCGGCCAGGCGCGAGAGCAGGTGGTGGGGCAGCAGGTACTGGCTGAGGATAAACAAACGCTTTTTCATTAACTGTCCTTAAAAACCTTAAATCTCAACGGGCGTATCGGGATGGTTGCCCCATTCGCCCCATGAACCGGCGTAGCCTTTGACCCGCGGATAACCGAGCGCCTTGGCCACCAGGTAGGTGAAGCCAGAGCGGTGGTGGGTCTGGCAGTGGGTAATCACTTCTTTGTCAGGGGTAATGCCAAGCTGCTCGAGGATCTGCGCCATGTCGCTGCGGATGCGCAGCTGACGCGCCTGATCCATGCCCGCGGTCCACTCGAAGTTGATCGCGCCGGGAATATGCCCGCCTTTGGCCGCCAGGACTTTCTCCCCGGAATACTCCAGCGGGCCGCGTGCATCCCAGATCGCCAGGTCGGCGGCGCCGAGGCGGCTTTGCAGGTACTCGCGGGTGGCCGTGGGGCCCTCGTGCAAGGTCAGCCCGACCGGGCCGCCGACTGCCGCCGGAACCTCGCCAGACAGCGGCAAGCCTTCGGCCTGCCAGGCCAGCAACCCACCGTCGAGGTAGTGATAGCGGCGGTGACCGATGACATCCAGCAGCCAGATGAAGCGCCCGGCCCAACCGCCACCTTCGTCGTCGTACACCACGTAGACCGCATCGGGGTTATGCCCCAGCTCGCCGAACAGGGCTTCGAGTGCCGCCTGTGGCGGCATCAGGCCCGGTGCTGGCGGCTGGCCCAGTTGGGTGCGCTTGGGGTCGACGAAGCGTGCGCCGGGGATATGCCCTTGCGCATAGCGGGCGCTGCTGGTCAGGTCCACCAGGATCAGTTCGCGGGCGTCGAGGCGAGCGCGCAGGTCGCCCGGCTCGATCACCAACGGCAAGCCAGAGAAGTCAGGCATGTGAGGTCTCCAGAGCACAAAGGGAGACGATTGTAGCGCAAGCACTAACAGAGGGCTTGTGATCAATGAGGGAGGGGGGCGAGCAGGCTCGCCCCCCAGGGGTCATCCCAGGTTCGGCACCTTGGCGATCACCGGCAGGCCCAGGTAGCGGCGCACATCCGAGTCGGACTTGAGGCTGTCATCGAAGAACTCGATCACGAAGGCCAGGCCGATCCCGCCCAGCAAGCCACCGACCAGCACACCAATCAACACCATCCACAGTTTCGGGCTGACCGGTTTGGTATTGACGGTCGCCCAGCTCACCACCGAGACGTTGCCGATCTGCGAACTGGCCTGCTCGTTGAGGAAGCGGGTCTCCTCGAGTTTCTCCAGGTACAGTTTGCGGCTGTCGCGCAGCACCCCGAGTTTCTGCTCCAGTTCCTTGAACTGGGCTTCGACGTTGTTGATCTCGTTGAGCCGGGCGACATCCGCGGCCTCCTGCTCCTTGAGGGTGGCCAGGCCCTGGCGGTAACCGGCCATGGCCGCCTCGCTTTTCATCAGGTCATCGCGCACGCGGGCGTTAAGGGGGTTGATACCGCGCCGCGAGTTGGTGTCGCGCTGGCCGCGCTGTTCGGCGATCCCGCGTTCGACCACGGTGATTTGTTCACGCAATGAACTGACCTTCGGATCGCTCGGCGACAACCGTGCAATGGTGTCGGCCTCCTGGCGCTTGAGGTCAGTCAGTTGTTTGTTCATCTCGCTCAGGGCGTAGCTGTTGGAGCCTTGCTGGCCGTCGAGCTCGGTCACCTGGGGCAGGCCGCTCAACTGACTGCGCAGCACACCGATCTGCTTGTCGGTCTGCTCGACCATCAATGAGGTGGTATCGATGTTTTTGCGCGCGTCCTTGAGTTTCTCGATCTGCATGCTGCGTTGCAGGTCGACATCCATGATCTGCCGGTCATTGCGAAAGTGTTCCAGGGTGGCTTCGATGCCCTTGATCTGACCGTCGAGCTCTTCCAGTTGGGTGGAGATAAAGCCGGTCTGCTCACGCTGGTAGACCCTGACCCGTTCGGTGAGGTAGTGCTTGACCAGTTCGTTGACCCCCAAGGCGGCGGCCTGCGGCGACTTGCTCTTGAGCGTGACCTCGATGATGTTGGAGCTCTTGACCGGTTCTGCGCTCAGGTCATTCTGCAAGCGCGAGATGGCTTTGCTGCGCAGGTCGCGGTTGCCTGATTGCGGGAAGAAGAAACTCTCGAGACCGGCGTAGGCCTGGGTGGCCATCTGTAGCCAGCCCTTGGGGGTGTACCAGGGATGGTCGATGTCGATGCCGGGAAACAGCACTTGCGGCGTCAGCTTGTCGACCACCTGTTCGGACAGGCCCTCGCTGGTGATGATCTCGGCTTCGGAGTGCAGTTGTTCTTCGCGCACCACCGACATCATGGGGGTGCGGAACTGGCTGCTGCTCAGCACCGGCATGTAGATGTCTTCCTGGCCCAGGCGCACCAGGAGGCGGGCGGTCGCGTCGTAGGTTGCCGGGTACACCTTGAGCCCGACAAAACCACCGATCAACACCGCCAGAAAGAAGCAGATCGCGACATAACGCCGCTTGAAGAGAATATTAAGAACGTCGCGGATACTCATGTTCATCCCCTTTTATTGGGCGTATTGGCGATACACGGCAGCGGCGGGCCGCTCGGTACCGTCCGCACGAATCAGGCCGAAGTTCCCCAGGCCATCGGGGGACTCGTAGTCCTCCAGTGAAAACCAGTAGACCCGCTCGACATCGGCCGACAGGTCGCCGCGCAAGCCCTTGCCGAAGCTTTTGCCGCTCAGGTGCTGGTTGATGTAGTCCAGGGTGGCCTTGGTCTTGGCGCTCTGCTCTGCCTCGGTCACGCCCAGGGGCGGGGCTGCCACCACATAGCCCAGCTCGGTGATCCAGATCGGCTTGCTGGACTGGCGCAGGTGCATGAACAGTTGCAGGTTGAAGAGCTTGCCCAGGTAGGTGTTGTCTTCCTTGCTGCCCACAAACCCCATCTTGGCCAGGCTGCTTTCGTCGGCGTCCATGTCCTGGGGGGCGTTGATGCCGCTGGCATCCTTGTTGAACAGGTACGGGTGCACCGCCAGGATGTCGAAGTAGTCGCCGTAGGAAGGGTCGATGTCCCAGAGCATCCACAGGTAAGTGATGTCATTGCGCGAAATACCGGCGTGTACCAGCTTGATGCTCGCCCGTTGCTCCGCCACTGCGTGACTCACGGCTTTCATCATCTTGACGAAGTCCTTGGGCTTGGGCGACGGCCCCCAGAATTGCGGGGTGTTGGGCTCGTTCCAGATTTGCCAGTAGGTGATTCCCGCCTGGGTGGCGGGCCCGTAGCGTTCAATACAGGCTTTGACGAAGGCGGCAAAGTTGTCGTAGTAGTCGCTCGAAGGCGCCAACTCGAAGGTGCCGCTGGATTTGAAGGCGAGCATGGGCAGGGCCCAGTTCGGCGCGTAGTGGACGATCGGCAACAGCTCGATATCCTGCTCGGCGGCGGCCTTGACCAGGTTGTCCATCGGGGTCCAGTCGTAGACGCCTTTCTGGCCTTCCACCAGGCGCCACTCCCAGTCGATACGCACCTGCTTGACGCCCAGGGAGCGGGCCAGGGCAAAGCGTGCGACCAGCTCATCGTAGCCGCCGCCGCCCCATTTGGCGTTGATCCCGTATTTCATCTCGGCCTGCGCCACGGGCACCAGCAAACAGGCGAGCAACCCCAGCAGCAGGCTGCTCCAGAGCCTCACGCGTGGATTAGAAGGTGCCATCCGAACTGTCCCCGCTGTTGTAGTTGCGGTTGACCGAGAAGCCGAAGTTGATGCCTTTGAACAGCAGCAGGTCGGTGATGTATTGCGTCACCCACAGGTTGGCATTGGCAATCGGCGAACGCGGGACATAGATCACGTCGTAGGGGTTCAAGGCCACGGCCATGTCGTTCTTGCCCAGTTCGATGGCCTGGTCGCTCAGGTCCAGGTGGTAGCTCTTGGGCTCGCCATTTTCCTGCTTGCGGATCAGCACCACGGATTCCGGGTGCGCGGTGTAACGCAGGCCCCCGGCACGGTAGATCGCCTGCATCACCGTGATGCCACCCTCCATGGGGATGACCTGGGGCTTGGCCACTTCGCCACCGATGTATGCGCGAAAGCCCTTGAAGGACTTGACCATCACCGACACGCTCGAATCACTGAGCTTGCCCGTGTAGGCCTTGCTGATGGCCGCGCTCAGTTCGTCGGGCGTCAACCCGGCGGCCTTGATGTCCGAGACCCGCTGCATGCTGATGAAGCCATCGGGCCGCACCGGGATCGCCTCGTCGTAGTCCTTGGCGGTGTAGAACTTGATGTCCAGGTCATCACCGGGACGGATCAGGTATTTTCCGCCGGGCACCACCCCATCCTTGCCTAGCAGCGGCAAAGTCTGCGACCCAGCCATCTGTTCGGTCTTGATCGTTGTACAACCACTCAGCAGGCCCCCCATCAGTACAGCGGTTAGCAGAAACTTCGCGCTCGCCCCACACCAGTCCATGATCGCCATGTCCGTTCTTATCCCCAGATGAAATTCATGTTTTTCTTGGCCACGGTTACAACCAGCGATACAACCACTCCGGAATAAAGTTGAGGGTACGATTGAGCACCACGCCCAGAATGTTGCCGCCGCTGTCCTCAAGGCGGTCGCAAACGTACTTGGCGGCATGGCGTCGGCTCTTGTTGGCCTGTGCGACCAGCACAATCGAATTCATGTGGCGAGCGGCAACGATCGACACGGGGGCGAAGGTCGGCGAGGGCATGTCCCAGAGCACCAGATCAAAATGCTCGCGCAGGCGCTCGGCCAGTGCCGCCGGCGATTCACCGCCGTGGCCCAGCAGCTTCAGGCAGCTGTTGACCGACAGGCTGATGCGCACCACCGAATGGTTCGGCACCCGCAGGCGCTTGAGGTCGCCGGCGAGCATTTCGCTGTCGTCGACATTGGCGCTGACTTCGATCACCAGCACGCTGCCAAAGGCGGCGGCCAGGTGGCTGGCGGCCTGCTGCGCGACAAAGGTCGTGCCGACCTTGCGCGCCACACCGATGAACATCAGTTGCGTGAGTGCCTCGTCTGTGGCGTCGCGCAGGACCCTGGCCATGATTTCCTGCATCGGAAACCTCAGTCTTGCCTCGTCTACACCCGCTGAGGGCACGATGGGATGACTGATCGCATTCATGATTGATTCTTCCTTAGTCGCTTATGCAATGGCTCGGGTGATTCGTTTGCCAATCTCGATGACCGGTTTTTCCAGCAACACATGCACGGCATACCCCACCCCAATCGTAGTCAGGCCCGCCAGGATCACCACCCCGACCGCGCCGAAGGGGGTCACGCTGACCACCTTGAACAACCGACCGAAACTGGCGAGCACGAACGGGTGTGTCAGGTAGATGGCGTAGGAGGCATCGCCGATCTGCACCATCCAGTCCCGGCGCGTGGGCACATGGCCGTTGGTGCGGCTTTGCCATTCCAGGGTCAGCCCGGCCAGCATGAAGGCGCCATAGGCCAGGCCAAAGCTCAGGACCCGGACCGGTTGTTCGCGGTTGAGTTGCCCGGAATCGGCGAAGATCGACGCCAGCAGCAGCAGGACACAGCCCGCCACGAAGGGTGGCCAGAAGCCCCAGGCCCGGGCCCGCTCATAGATCTTGAAGACGCCGACCCCGATGGTGAATTGGATGATGAACAGCGAAAACAGGTGGTAGTCCCAGAAGTCGATCCCGCCGTAGACCCGCAGCGCCCACTTGGCCAGGGCCAGCACCGAGAGGGTCACCATCACCCATGGCAAGGCGTTGAGCGTGCTGAAGCGCATGACCAGGAAGACAATGGTGTAGAACACGATTTCATGTTCCAGCGTCCAGCCCACGAACAGGATCGGCAGGCCGGCTTGCGGCAGCATCAGCATCGACTTCAGCGCGCTGGCCCAGTCGTGGCTGCCCGAGCCCATGGTCATGCTCGGGCTGTACAGCCACATCAGCACCACCAGCCCGGTAAACAGCACGTACAGGGGCACGATCCGAAAGACCCGGCTCAGCACCCAGCGCTTGGGCCGGAACGTGCCGCCTGCCGAGACGTAGGTCATGATGAAACCGCTGATCACGAAGAACAGGTCGGGGGCCGAATACCCCACGCGCATGGCGTAGGTGCTGTGAAAGTCGGCCATCACCGGCAGCTTGCGGCCGATGTCTTCGACGTGCACCACCAACACCATCAGCACCGCCAAACCGCGCAGGCGCTGGACGCTGAGCAGCTCACCCTTGGCCACGGCCCAAGGGGCAATCGCCTTGCTGTAGAACCCGGCAAACTGGCGCAATACGGTCATACATTCACACTCCCGCAGATCAGTCCCAGGGGCGGATGGGCCTGTAAGTTGTGGGTGCACTGCTCATACAACGTGCGCAAGGCGCGGATGTGACCGTCGCGGCTGTGGTGGGCCTTGACCCACTCACGAGCTGTGCGGCCCAGCACCGCCAGGCGCTCGGGTTCATCCAGGGCGCGCTGCAGGCCGGCGGCCAGGCCCTTGACGCTGACGTCGGTGACCAGCAGGCCGGTCTGGCCATCGCGCACGTAGTCGGCAATGCCACCGACCGCGAATGCCAGCACCGGCGTCTCGAAGGCCATCGCTTCAATCCCCACCAAGGGACCGGGGTCGTCCCACACCGAAGGCAGGACGAACAGGTCGGCGCCACGGTAGTGCCCGGCCAGTTCCTCGGGGGCCAGCCAGTCGATGAAAGTAATGCGCGAGGTCAGTTGCAGTTTCTCCGCCAGCCCGCGTGCCGAAGCCAGGCGCGGACCGCTGCTGACGGCGACGAGGCGCCAGTCACCCTGGATCTCGGCCAGCGCCTTGACCAGCACCTCCAGGCCCTTGCCCTTGACGGCCTGGCCGGCAAACAGCAACTGCAGGGGGCGTCCTTGCAGCGCAGGCTTGCCGGTGGCCTGGGGCTGCTGGGCCTGTTGGTCGAACCGGCTGAAGTAAGGCACCACATGGATCCGCTGTTCGCTGAAACCATTGATCCGCAGCACCCGGCCCATGTGCTGGCTGCCGACCACGGCCCCGCGAAAGCGCTGGTACATCCCGCGTTCGTTGAGTTTGCCCGCCAGGTCCATCAAGCGCGGTACGCGCCCACCGGCTTTGGGCGGGCCGATCAGGCAACCATTCAAGGCGCAGGACCAGCCCAGCGGACGCTGGCAACGATCCCCCGGAAAGCGCCGACGACCGCGGCGCAGGCACATCGAGGTGTAGTCATGGAACGAGCGCATCAGCGCCAGGCCGCTGTCGGTCAGTGCCGCCAGCAGGTCGCTGTCGCTGCATAGGTGCACGTGCACCAGATCCGGCTCCCAGGCCAGGATGCGTTCCAGGGCCTGGCCGGGCGAATCGGCATCCCCCAGGCCGAGCAATTGCACCCCGGTGCAATCCAGGTGCGCCGGAACCTGTTGCCCCTGGTGCGCCACCAGGGTGCGGTCGCCCTGGGCGTTCAGTGCCCGGGCCAGGTCCAGCACATAGTTGGGCAGGCCACCGATGCCCAGTTCCTCGACCAGCAGCATGATCTTCATCCAGCATCCTCTTGAGTCTTGACGCCGGTCAGCCCCAGGGCGCGGGCGGTACTGTCGGTCAGCCCCAGGCTCAGCAGCAGCACCAGGGTGAAGTGCATGTTTTGCAACAGCAGCATGTCGACCATGGCAAACACGCAGTACGCGGTCAGGGTGCCCACCGCCGCCAGGGTGAAGGTGTCGCCAGGGTCGCCAACGCTGCGGCGCCAGCGCCGGATCAACTGCCGAAAGACCATGACAATGAAGGCCAGGTAGCTGAGCAGCCCCAGGGCGCCGGTGTCGGCGAGTAGTTCCAGGTAAGTGTTGTGGGCATGCGTCGACTGGTAGCCGAGTTCGACGTTGAGGGTCACGCCGCGGGCGTAGAATTCATCGCGGAAATTGCCCAGCCCGACCCCGATCAACGGGTTGTCGAACCACACGTCACGCACCACGCCCCAGATGGTCAGGCGGTCAATCACCGCATCCGGGCGACCCGGCACCAGGCCACTGAGGGTGCCATCCCAGCTGGGCCACAGGCCCAGGCCAATGGGCGCGATCACAGCCACCGCGATCAGCCCCAGCACCAGGAGTTTCCACAACTGCGGGCGCAGCATCAGGCAGATCGCCAACAGGCACGCCAGCCCCCCGAGCAGCCCGCCTCGGGATTGGGCGGCGATCATCCCGGCGATGCTGATGACGATCCCCAGGCCCGCCAGGACCCTGAGGCCAGCGTTGCGTGAATTCAGCAGATGGGCCAGGGAAATGCTGAGCAGCATCACCAGGTACATGGCCAGGCCCTGCGCCCCGCCAAAGGAACTGCCCGCCCGACCGGAGACATCGAAGGTGTGGTGAATCGCCGGTTCATCACCGCTGGGGCCAGGCACCGGGATGCCGAGCATGCCCGTGAGGGTGTGGCCATGGGTGGCATATTCCACCAGGCCATCGATGGCAAAGAAGGCTGGCGTGCAGATCAGGGTGATCGCGGCGAAGCGCCAGAAGCCTTGATCCGGGCGGAATACCATCAACAGCACCGGCAACAGTACGAACCATTCGACGACCCGCAATGACTGCTTGATGCTGGCGCCGGGGGCGATGGAGCCCAGTTGTGCGAGGAACACCGCGATCAGGAAGGGCGTGATGGCGAGGATCAGGAACGGTACGCGCATTCGTCCCAGGTGCGGCGCCTGGGGACGTTGCAGCATGAACAGCCAGAGCAGCGCCCAGAGCACGACAATCGCATCGGCGGCGTTCAGTGGAATACCACCGACGGTTTTCTGGATCGGGATAGCCAGGCTGATCACAAAACCCAGGAACAACCATTGCGGCCGGCGGGCCAGCAGCAGGACGCCGCCGAAGGCCAGCGACAAGGCCATGCCCGCCAGGGGCATGTAGACCGTGGTGAACGCCACCACCAGCCCCAGGACCCCGGCCAGCACCACGCCCCGGCGCTGAGTCCGGTCATCGAGGGGCTCGTAGGGTGAGGGCTCAAACGCCATGGTCTGCTACCTCGATGCGCAGGGGGTTGATCGACATCACCCGGGCATTGGCCCGCAGCAACGCTCGGGCTTCCTCGCGCCGCGCCGGCTGCAGGACGGCGGCCAACAGTGTCTTGGTACTGGCGGCCAGCATCACCAGGTCGGTCAACAGTTTGAGCAGCAGCACTTCGGCCAGGCTGCGGTGCTTGCGGTACAGCCGATAGCGGCTGCGGCGCAGTTCATAGCGCATGCGCAGCGCGGTTTCACTCGGCGCCTGGCGGCGTTGGCCCGCGGGGGCGCGTCCGGAGGAGCTGCCGCCGTGGTGCAGAATCCGCGCGTCGGGCACCAGCAGCAGCTCCCAGCCGGCGTTGCGGGCCCGTACGCACCAGTCGACGTCTTCGTCGTACATGAAGAAGCCTTCGTCAAACAGCCCGACGCTTTGCAGCAGCTCGCCGCGGATCAGCATGCAGGCACCATGCAGGCGCTCAAGGCTGACGGGGGCCGACTGGCCGTCGGCCGGGAACTGCGGGCCGGTCAGCATGCGCTTGACCATCTGGGTCAGGCTGGGGAAGCGGCAGGGGAAATCCTGGTCGGCGCCATCGCTGGCATTGACCACCCGGCCACTGACCGCGCCCACCTTCGGTTGCTGCTCCAGGACCTCGATCAGCCGGTCGAGGGTGCCGGCCTCCACCTGGGCATCACTGTTGAGCAGCAGCACGTAGTCGCTGCGCAAGCCGCGCAGGATCAGGTTGTTGCCGCCGCCAAAACCCAGGTTGTCCGGCGAGGCAATCAATTGGATGTCCGGGCACTGCCGGGCGATCACCGACACGCTGTCATCACCCGAGGCGTTATCGACCACGGCAATGGCCAGCGTCGCCCGGCTGGGCGGGAATCGCTTGAGCGAGGCCACGCACTCGACCACCAACTGCGGCGTGCGGTAATTGACGATGGAAACCGTGAGCGACTTCATCACGCATACCCCTGGAGCAATCGACTCTCTTCATGCAGGCGGGCGCCGAGGGCCAGGCAATGCTGCCTGAGCGCGTTGCTGGTCAGGCCCGGGATGCCATAGGTGGAACGGGCGGCGTCCATATCCAGGCGGAAGGCGTCGAATTCGCGCAGATTGGTCACCAGCAACTCACCGCGGCCAAAACCTTCGAGCAGCCACTGGGCAATGCGTCCGGTGGGTGTGCCTATGCCTGAGCCAAGGTTGAAGATGCCGGGCTGCGGGTTCTCGGCAATCCGCGCCAGCCAATTGGCCAGGATCTCCACCGGAAGGAAGTCGCGTTCGACGAAGGGGCTCATGTCCAGCACGATGCGCTGCTCGCCCAGCAGGCTGCGCAAGGCGATGGCGAAGAAATTGCGCCGGGTTTGCTCAAGCTCGTAGCCGAAGATATTGCTCATGCGCACGATGGTCAGGCGCTCGCCGAGCATCTGCGTCATCGCCCGTTCGGTGATCAGTTTGCCGATTCCGTAGGTCGCCACCGGCTGAGGCTCCTGGGATTCGTGCAAGGCCTGGTCGTTGAGCGCGGGGCCGTACACCAGGCGCGAACTGGCCATGATGTAGCGCACCTGCGCCAGCGGCTCAATGCGCCGGGCCAGCGCCAGCTCGAAGTCCAGGGCGTGCTCGTAGCCGTTGCGCAGGGCGGGGTTGTACGCCAGGTTCAGCACCTGGCTGACACCGTCGAGCCAGGCACTGCCGGCGAGGGCTTCGCGGTGGCCGATAAAACGCCAGCCAGCGGTCTGCCCGCCCTGGCGCAGGGCCTGGGCGATCAGGCTGGTATCCCCGACGACGACGATGCTCATGGCTGGTTCCAGAACAGTGAATGCATGCTCATGCGCCGCCGCCAGGTCAGTGGCACCAGGTGGTAGCGCTCACCAAGCCAGTAGCCCAGGTACTTGCCGGCGGTGCGCAGCAGGATGGAAAAAACGGCCAGGGGCTGGCCACGCTTGAGTGCGGCCTGGATCTCGACCTTGACGAAGCGCAGGCCTTCGCCGGACGTCGACAGGCGCGCCTTGCTCAGTTCGCTGTCCATGGCAATCAGGGTGCCGATGTCGAAGTAGCGCTTGAATTCCTGGCTGATGCTGTAGTCGTGGCTGTGCACGGCCCGGGCCGCGGGTTCGTAGACCCGGGCATACCCTTTGCCGAGCAGGCGTATGGCCGCGGCCATGTCTTCGCCCAGGGGCAGCTGTGTGGGGAAACCGCCAACGGCCTCCAGTGCGTCGCGACGATAGGCGGCAAAGGAGTTGGAGCAGAACACCGCCTTGATCCCGATACGTGCGATGTCAGCCTGGGTCGTGCGCTCATGCCGATCGGGGTAATTGAACTCGCGGGCGAAACGTTCGGTGTCGGTGGCCTCCCGGCGCGGTAACTGCTGGCCATAGACCAAGGCCACCTGTGGGTCGGTGAAGGGTTTGAGCAAGCGTTGCAGCCAATCATCGCCCTGGGGGCAGGCATCTTGAGTGAGGTACACCAGGAACTCGCTGCCCGCGCACAACTGCAGCGCCAGGTTGCGGGTCTTGCCGTGGCCGAACTCACTGCGCTGGATGGTCACCAGGCGGTGCCCGGCGGCCTCGATCATCTGCGGTGTCAGGTCGGTGGACGCGGAGTCGATGAACACCACCTCCCGAGGTGCCTGTTTCAGGGCCGCCAGGGCTGGCAGCAGGGCCTTGAGGTGTTCCTGGGCATTGAGGGTCAGCACGATGATGCTGCTGCGCAGCCCAAGATCGGCGACCTCGTTTGGGGAGGCGACGGGCATGGTCTCAAAATGCATTCTTGCCTCCCAACCCACCAAAGATGGTCTTGATCACGATCCACAGGTCCAACTCTGGCGACCAGTTCTGGATGTACTGCACGTCATAGATGAAGCGCTCGGTCAGCGACTCTTCGGTGAAGGTATTGCCCCGTGAACCGTTGACCTGCGCCCAGCCGGTAATACCGGGGCGCACCTTGTAGCGCTCGACAAAATCCACCACCACGTTTTCGTAGGTCCGGTCGCCGGCCTTGACGCCCGGCGGGTGAGGGCGCGGGCCGATGACCGACATATCGCCCAGCAGCACGTTGATGAACTGCGGGAACTCATCGAGGCTGGTGCGCCGGATGAAGTTGCCGATCCGGGTCACGCGGGCATCCTGGCGCTGGTTCAGGCGGATTTCGCCGGGCGTGGGGTCGAAGCGCATGCTGCGAAACTTGTAGATCTGGAACAGCCGGTTGCGCAGGCCATAACGACCTTGGGTGAACAGCGCCGGGCCAGGCGACTCCAGGCGGATCAGGGCGCCCAGCACCAGGCCAATGGGCAGGAACAGCAACAGCACGACCGCCGAGAAGCTGATGTCGAACACCCGCTTGAGCAGCCGTCCCTCGATGGGCAAGGGGTTCATGCCCAGCAGCAACATGTTGCCGGGTCCGCTGTGCGGGCGGCTGAGGAAGGGATGGCCCAGCACCGGCTCCTCGGGGGCGAGGTAGACGTTGCCCATCTGCCCGCGCAGGCGGGTGGCCAGCGAGCTGACCCGGTCGCCTGCCTGGTTGGGCAGGGCGATGATCACCCCGTCGATGTCCGGTGGCAGTTGGTCCAACTGCGCGGTCCCGCCGGCGAGCAGGGGGAACGGCAGGGTGGAGGTATCAATGCGCGAGCTGCGGTCGTCGATGAAACCGATCACGACGATTTCCGGTTCCCGTGCGGTCAGGTAGCGCGCGATCGCCACGCCTTGCTCGCCCGCACCGACGATGACCAGGCGCAGTTTGCGGTCCCAGGAGCGGGTATAGCGCGACACGTACAGACCGGCCATTTGCGCAAAAAGCACCAGCATGATGAATAGCGCGAGGTAGTACTCGGGAGCCAGCATTGGCATCTGGCCGATCTTCATGAAGACCAGCACCAGCAGGGTCACCAGTGCGCCGTTGAGCACCGAGCTGACCCAGCGCAGGGCTCTGCGATCCTGGCGCGCAAAGCCTTTGTAGACCCGCACGGGCATCACCGCCGAGGCACAGACCACCACAAAGCCGACCGTCCCGGCATCGGCCCACCCGTGATCCATGACCCACCAGTAATGCACGTTGAGCAGTACGATCGCGAGCAATCCTCCCAGCACCCGGCCCAGCCGAGTCAGGAGGATTTCCAGGCCAGCCAAGGCCGGGGCATCAAAACGGCGTGCCCTTTTTTTCGCGCGACTAGCCTGCACCTGTGCGTCCGGGGCTGCGCCCGGGAGCGTTTCGCTAACTGACATGGAATATCCTCGCCTCAACTGCGCAAGTGACAACAACGCTGAGTCAGGAACTAAGGCCTTTGGCGAGCCCGTTGGAGACTTCCTGCACCGGCAGCAAGCCCGCGACTTCGACCTCGACCGCAGCGCTCGCGGGCAACTCGCCAAACAACTCCGGGTAGCGTGCGAAGTTGTCGCGGTACCAGTCCACTAACATGCCGATATCGTCGCTCAGGTTGTTTTTGGGCTTCCAACCCATGTGCATGAGTTTGTCCCAGGACACGGAGTAACGCCCGTCGTTGAACGGCCGGTCGGGGATATAGGTAATGACTTCGCGCGAGGGTTTGTCGAAGGCCTTGCTGATAAGTTCGGCCACTTGCAGGTTGGTATATTCCTCGGTCGTGCCGATGTTGTAGACCTCGCCGACTTCACCTTTTTCAGCGACGAATACCACTGCTTCGGCGAAGTCCTGCGCACTGAGGTAGTGCCGTCGATTGGTGCCATTGCCATGCAGGGTCAGTTTGCGTCCGGTCAGCATGTGGCAGATAAAGCGCGGGATGATTTTTTCCGGGAACTGGCGGATGCCATAGAGGTTGTTGGCCCGGATGATCACGATGGGTTCGTGGTAGGACTGCAGGTAACCCTGCAGGATCATCTCGGCCGCGGCCTTGGAGGATGAGTAGGGGTTGGTGGGGCGCAAGACCTCGTTTTCACTGGCCGCGCCTTCCATGACCTGGCCGTAGACCTCGTCGGTGCTGACATGGACGATCTTCCTGACCTTCTCCTGGCGGCAGGCTTCCATCAACGCATGGGTGCCCAGCACATTGGTGCGGGTGAACTCCAGGGAGTTGCCGAACGAGTTATCCACATGGCTCTCGGCTGCGGCGTGGATTACCAGGTCCGCGTCCTTGACCACCCGGCGGCACATATCCAGGTCGGCAACATCACCGACCAGCAACTGGACGCGGTTGGGAAACAAGTGATGGGAAATATTTCGGACATCACCGGCGTAAGTCATCTTGTCGAAGACCACAACTTTGGCGTCAGAGAAATGCCGGCAAACTTCGTCGACAATATGTGAGCCTGCAAAGCCGGCACCGCCAGTTACTACTATCTTGCGCATGACGTTAACTCCTTGGCCAAAAACCTGAGTCTGATAAAACGTCCAATCCATTCGCCGGCCCCTACTGCGCAGATCAAGGGCCCTTAAGTGTTTCTTGTTACAGATAGTTCCAGCGATAACAGCGAAATTGTGGCGTTTTGATACTTAATAGCCATTAGGCAGAAGTGTCACTTTAGTCACTCGCCTGTATTTCTCCAGTGCAGCGATTAGTTTTTTTTGCCATTACCAGAAACATAGTCGCTAGCATCAAAAGGCCAGCAACATTTGCGCCACAATAGAATTGGGCCAGCAGTTCTAGCGACAGCCGGTCGTGCCAGATCAGGGCCATGACCACCAGCACGGTCAGGTTGGTGCCGTGGTAGAACAGGTTGCTCACCGGCGCCCGCAAGGCCAGGAGCCCGAGTTGTATCGGTGCGGCGGCTGCTACGGCCAACAGGCCGAAGGCCAGGTACACCAGCGCCGGGCCGCCCTTGCTGAAATCGGGGCCGTACAGCAAGCCCAGTAACGGCTCGCCCGCCAGCCATGCCAGCAGCACGAACCCCAGGGCCGGGAGCAGGAATGGCAGCGCCCGCAGCAGCATATAAGGGAGCAAACGTGCCCGGCCTGCCTCTTGATAGTGCGCAATGAAGCGTGGGCGGAAGTGATTGGTCAGGGCGATCAGCAACGGATTGATCAGGTTGGTGACCGCGATACAGGCGGCGTAGAGACCGGCCATCGCCTGGCCGCCCCCCAGCAGCGCCAGCCACGGATACAGCTGCACGCTGGCCACATGGCACAGCCCACCGGCCACCAGCCAGCCGCCGTAGGCCAGGAAGGCTCGCCATTGGGTCGCCAGTTGCCTGAGGGGTGGCCAGAAGAATGACGCCTGGGCCTGAGGCAGGCTCAGCGCAAAGGACAGGGCACACACCCCGGCGATGGCAAAGAACACGGCTTCGGCACTGAGCCATCCGGCCCAGGCCAGTACCCCGAGGGCGGCCAACTGGCCCACGGCACTGGTCAGGTCGAGGACCAGTGCTTGTCTGGAGCGGTTGATCACGTAGAAATGCCGGCGCAGAAACTCGCGCATCACCAGGCCCATCACGGCCAGGGGCAGGGCGGGCCAGAGCTCGCTGGGCAAGCCTGCGCCGAACTGGTGCAGCAGGGTCAGGAGCAACGCCACGACCAGGCCGAGCGCGGCGCTGCCCCACAAGGCGCTGCTGAACAGGGCGTGTGGCTCCCCTTCGCCGCTGGCGCGCAGATAGGTGTAGGGCGTGGCGATCAGCGTGTCGCCCAAAGAGATGATCAGGAAGCAGAAGCTCAAGCCCAGGGCATAGGCGCCCAGGGCTTCTTGCGAGACGCAGCGACCCAGCACCAGGCCTGTGAGGAAGCTGGTCAGGCTCTGCGCTGCCTGGCCGCCGATCACCCAGAAAACGCCATATCCACGACGGCCCAGTCGTGCCCAAGAAAGACTGCCAGACATAATTCCTGTCCTTGGAGAGGGACTGTTGACGTATCACGCCCCCCGCCGTTGCTCGGGGGGCTGCGCAGAATGATCGCTGGTGAGTAAGGATTAGTATCACTTCGCCAGATTGGCAAATCCGTCGGCGGAAAAACGGATGGGCGAGGGGTCAGCGCGCGCTATAGCTATTGAGAGCCTTTTCGATGCACTGCGCGGTTTTGCCGAAGGCCTGGACGCTGATGTCCGCAAACGCGCCGCCACCCTGGTCGGCGACGAGCAACATGACCACCTTGCCCTTGTTGACCAGAGAGCGCAGTAGCAGGTGCTCGCCGTCGAACAGCGCGCGCAGGCTCTGCGGCAGGTGGGCGCAAAACTGGGCATGGTTGGCGGGGGTCAGGCGCAATTGCGCCGGTTGCGCGAGCAAGCGCTGCAGCACGCTGCTCTGGCCAACCGCCAGTTGCAGGGTGGCGCTGTCCTTGGGCAAGCCCCAGGTCTGGTGGACACGCAGGTTGCTCTGAGTGCGGTCGGCCATCAGCAGCATGACCCGGCGCATGCCACAGGCGGCCAGGGCGTCCCGGGCGCAGGTGGTCAGGTGCAGGGCGTTGCTGAACGGGCTCGGCTCGGCCAGCAGTTGGGCGCAGTGCTTGCGCCAGCGCTGCAGGTCTTCGGCCGAGGGGGCAGTGGGAGTCTGTTCGCCGCGGCCCTGGCCTTCTCCCCAGGGCCACAGCAGCGCCTCGGCCGGGTGCCAGAGGTCGGGCTGCCCGTGGTTGCGCGCGCTTTGCACGGCCTGTTGGTGCTGTTGCTGTTGCACCTCATCCATCGGCATCTGCAGGTAAAGGCTGGTCAGGTACTGCCAGCGCAGGGTGTGCGGGCCGACCCAGGACTGTTGGGCCGACAAGGCCAGGCCGTTGGCCAGCAGCACGCTGTTGGCGGGCTGGTTGAGCCAGCGGCGCAGGGTCGGGTCGTCATCCAGGCGGTTTTGCTGGCGCAGGGGATGGTCGGCGTCGCGGGCAATGTGCAGCACTTGCACCAGTTCGCGTTGTTCGGTGAGCAGCAGGCGATAGCCCTGGGCGACCCAGAAGGGCAGGTGCCACAGCTCTACCAGCACCTGGCAGAGTTCCAGCAGGCGCACCCCGAACAGCTGTTTTTCGACTTTGCGCGCTGATTCGCCCTGGTGGATCACCCGGCGTTCCCATTCCTGGAGCAACTGCGGATGACTCAGGGCCAGCGGCCACAGAGGGGCCAGGAACAACAGGCTGCCCCAGTGGATGTCCTGCCACAGGCGCGCCAGGCGGCTGGCAAAAAAACCGTTGGCCTGTTGCGAGGCGTGCTGGCTGATCAGTTGCAGTTTGCGCAGTGCCGGCGGGATATCGCGCTCGGGCATGGCGGGCAGGCGCGCCAGGAGTTCGGCGGTGCGTTTGAGGCCCAGGCGATTGAGCGCTACTTCCAGGTTTTCACAGGGTTCGCTGAGGCTGCCGCGGGCGTGACGATTGGCTTCGCGGATCACGCTCAGGGCCAGGGCCGGGCTGCCTTGCATCAAGTCGGCGATATCGCGCAGGGAGCTGCGACTGCTGTTGATGGCTTTGCTCACGCGGTCATGGCTGGCCTGCGGGACAGGCAAGACCACCGCGTCGAGGCGCTGGACCCAGTCCTGCAGGGTAGAGGGGATTGCCGTTGGGACGTTCGTTTCATTAACCATGGTCGGACGCGATCATCGTTGACTTCAAACACGCCCGGGGCGGGGCAAATTGGCTTTTCGCCATAACTGGCTATAGTCTGGCGCAGTTTTGCCGATAAGTAGAAGAAGAGATTGTTTAACTTCCGAATATGACCTTGAACCCGACTTAAGTAAGTACCTTCTACCTATGGCTAAAATTATCGGCATCATCGTCGTATTCGCGAGCGTGCTCGGCGGATACGTGCTTTCCCATGGCAAGATTGCCGCCCTGATCCAGCCCTTCGAGGTGCTGATTATCGGCGGCGCAGCCCTGGGTGCATTCCTCCAGGCCAACCCCAGCTACATGACCATGCACGTGCTCAAGAAGTCCCTGAGCATGTTCAGCACACGCTTCACCCATGCCTTCTACCTGGAGGTGCTGGGCCTGATCTACGAGATCCTCAACAAGAGCCGCCGCGAAGGCATGATGGCGATTGAAGGGGATATCGAGGACGCCGCCGCCAGCCCGATTTTTGCCAAGTACCCGACGGTGCTCAAGGATGAACGCATGACCGCGTTCATCTGCGACTACTTGCGCATCATGTCCTCCGGCAACATGGCGCCCCATGAGCTCGAAGGCCTGTTCGACATGGAGCTGTACAGCCTCAAGGAAGACCTGGAACACCCCTCCCATGCCGTCAACGGCATTGCCGATGCGATGCCCGGTTTTGGTATCGTCGCGGCGGTACTGGGGATCGTGGTCACCATGGCCTCGCTCGGCGAGGGCGACCAGAAGTCTATCGGCCTGCACGTCGGTGCGGCACTGGTGGGGACCTTCTTCGGTATTCTCGCCGCCTACGGTTTTTTCGGTCCGCTGGCCCATTCCCTGGCCCACGACGCCAAGGAAGAGCTGAACGTCTACGAAGCCATCAAGGCCTCGCTGGTGGCCTCGGCTTCCGGCATGCCGCCGTCGCTGGCGGTGGAATTCGGGCGCAAGGTGCTGTACCCGGCGCACCGTCCTAGCTTCGCCGAGCTGGAACAAGCAGTTCGCGGTCGCTGAGTCATGGAAAACAATCAGCCGATAATCATCAAGCGCGTCAAGCGCATCGCGGCCGGGCATCACGGGGGCGCCTGGAAAATCGCGTTCGCTGACTTCGCGACGGCGATGATGGCGTTTTTCCTGGTGCTGTGGCTGCTGTCCACCGCCACGCCGGAGCAGAAGATCGCCATCGCCGGCTATTTCAAGGACCCGATCGGCTTCACCGAGAGCGGTACGCCGTACGTCATCGACCTCGGCGGTTCGCCGGAGCTGGCGCCGGACAAGACCCTCAACCCCGAGGCCAAATTCCAGCCACAGCCGGACAAGGTGACGGTCGATACCGAGCAGGCCGAAGGCATGGCCGAACAGGTCGAGCAAGAGCGCCTCGAACTGCTGCTGCAGGAACTGCAGAACAAGGTCGAAGAAAACCCGCAACTGCAGAAATTCAAGGACCAGATCCTGTTCGAGATCACCCCGGACGGCTTGCGCATCCAGATCATCGATTCGGAAAACCGGCCAATGTTCGACTCCGGCAGTGCACGCCTGAAGCCGTACTTCGAAGACATCCTGCTGGCCATGGCGGACACCATCAAGGCGGTGCCCAACAAGATCAGCATCAGCGGCCACACCGATGCCAAGCCTTATACCGGCAGCGGTGAATTCGGCAACTGGGAGCTGTCGTCCAACCGTGCCAACGCCGCCCGGCGGGCGCTGGTGGCGGGCAGCTATCCGGAGACCCAGGTGGCGCGGGTGGTGGGCTACGCGTCGTCGGCCATGTTCGACCGCAAGAACCCGTTCAACCCGATCAACCGCCGGATCGACATTGTGGTCCTGACCAAGAAAGCCCAGCGTGCCATCGAAGGCGAGCAGGGCGCCGAACCGGCACCGGTACCCACCCAGGGCCAGGGCGCCCCGGGCGAAGTACCGGCGGTGCCGGTCGACCCGCACGCCTTGCCCGCAGACCAGCAACCGCTGCCGGCCCATGAGCTGCGCGAGCGCTTGAATCTGTTTGATGATCCGCTGCCCAAGCCGGCAGAGCCGCCCAAGCAGTGACCCACAAAAAAGCCGACAGCGATGTCGGCTTTTTTATGCTCGCCGTTCGCTTTAAAAGCCGCGGCGTACCCTGGCCTTGAGTTCGGTATGGAAGCGATCTGCATTAGTCCGGTTGTTCGCGCGTAGCGACTCGTTGCTGACGATCGAGTCCAGCGTCATTGCGCGTCTGTGTGTCTGCTCGTCGCGGTAGGCGTCGATAAAGAAATCGAGGTCGGCAATCCTCGACAGTTTTGGCCACTTGTCGAGGTACTCTGGCAGTTCGCCGGCGCCGGTCTTGAATGAGCAAATTCGCCGATCACTGATGGTCGCTTCGCCAATTTCGAAGGGTACCCACCAGGAGTGCGCGGTTTTGTCCGACACCACTGCCAGCAAATGGCTGCACTCGGTAATGTTGCGGGTAATTACCCCGGTGATGTCGTCGGTGGTTTGCGATTCGGGATCCAGTACATCCAGATAGGTTTTTATCCCAGCCTGGCTCAACCGTTCGTTGATGGTCATGGCTATGGGGCGGTCGGTGTGGCGGTAGCTGATAAAGACGGGCATCAGAAGTGTCCCTTGATCGCGAGTTCGCGGTAATAGGCGCCGAGGGCGGTGAGCCGGCAACCGGTGGAGTGGATGGCGGCGTAGTACATGTGCTCGGCGTCAACGGGCTCGATCAGGCTGTGGCGATTGCACTTTTGCAGTTGGGCAAAGATGTCGCCGTTCTCGGGGCTGTAGGCCTTTTCCGTGGGTTCGAAGCTGGGGTCCAGAGGGAAGACAAAACTGGCCTCGGGGAACCATTGGGGCAGTTTTCGCAGTGTGTCCTCGGCGATCAGCGGCGCGACTTCGCGCAAGGCGACGAATTGCGACACGTTGGTCTTGAAGACTGGACGCTGCTCCCACGCGCCCAGCGCGTTGTCGACAAACGAGTAGACGCTGCCGGGTGTGACTTTGCCCAGTACGTTGGCCGCACCGCCATGTAATGCCTGCAGTAACAGGCCGGTAAAAACGCCGTGGCCGGCCCTTTCCATGGCGGGCTGCTCTTTCTTGCACGCGGTGAGGATGGTCAAGCCCTCACCGATCATGCTGCTTCCACCCCTTAAACCGCGGACATCGGCGGCCGCGCCGGCTTCGCAGCAATCGAGAATGATGATTTTGTTTTTGATCTGGGTGGCATTGCTGGCCCAGAGGAGGATGTCGCTGATGCGGATGCCGTCATCGCTGCGTTCGAAATCCTGGGGGATCAGCAATCCCTCATCAATGCTCGTGTCAAATTGTCCGTGGCCGGCGAAGTACAACAGGGCGACATCACAATCCCCGGAGAACAACTCTTGAATGCTCTGCTTCAACAGCCGGCCGGTCAGGATTTCTTCGGCGGAGGTCATGATCTTGTTGCTGAAGTTGGGGCGGCCGCTGGCATGGCGCTCCAGCAAGGATGCCATGGCCATGGCGTCGTTGTTGCAGCCGCTCAGTGGTGTGACGTGGTTGTAGTGGTTGATGCCGATGAACAATCCCTTGCGCATGGTTATACCGCCGTGTGCTGGCGGATCGCGTTGACGATGCTGTCGGTGTTCCACGCACATTCGGCGTGCGCCGCGTCACGCACGACCGTCGACATGCGCTCGGCGGCGAAAGGCCTGATCGCGATGATCACCTTGCCAAGACGTTTGGCAATCTCGATTTCCTTGTTGATCCACTTGCTGTACGTCGAATACACGCCCGCCATGATCAACACCGCAGAGCAGGGGCGGATCTTGTTTTCGATGGCCAGTTCCAGTTGCATGTCGTTCAAGGCGCCGACGATCGGATTTTGCGGCGGCACCGAGAAGTTCTTGAAGGAAAAGGTCGGGTGTGCGGTCAGCAACTCCACCAGCCGATCGTGTTTGTCGGCGTAGTTCCACGAGTGGCTGATGAACAGATGATAGGTTTGCATGGGTTTCCCTCGGTATCGCCTGAATGCGAGAGAGAGTGAATGTATGCACTTGAATGGGGGTCGCAAGGCCGGCAAAGAGAAAGAGAAGTGCCCTACAAGCAGGCGTGCGCGGGCCCTACAGAAATTTCTGATGTTTAAAAGGTGAGGGGATTTGTCGGGCAGTACGAACGGCCCGCCGCTCCATCAGCGTTGGAGCGGCGAGCGCGTCTGTTTAGTAGCAGGTTTCGGGCAGGCTGGCGATGATCGAGCGGTAGCTGTTCATCCGTTGCTGCTGCACGCGGCCATCTTCCAGGGCCTTGAGCAGGGCGCAGCCAGGCTCGCGGTCGTGCTTGCAGTCGCGGAAGCGGCAGGTGCCGATCAGGTCGTTGAACTCGATGAAACCGGCTTCGACGTCGGCGCGGCTGACGTGGCCCAGGCCGAACTCACGAATGCCCGGGGAGTCGATCAGCTCACCGCCACCTGGGAAGTGGAACAACCGCGCGGTGGTGGTGGTATGCGTGCCTTGGCCAGACAGCTCGGACAGCGGCCCGACGCGGGTTTCGACTTCCGGTAGCAGGCTGTTGACCAGCGACGACTTGCCGACGCCGGACTGGCCGACAAACACACTGATGCGTCCGTCCAGCTGCTGTTGCAGGGTTTCCATGCCGTTACCGTGATGCGCCGAGACTTCCAGCACCGGGTAGCCGAGGGTGCGATACACCGCCAGCAGGGCGTTGAGCGCCGGGGCGTTGTGCTCGTCGATCAGGTCGAACTTGTTGAGCAGCAACAACGGGCGGATGCCAGCGTGTTCGGCGGCTACCAGGTAGCGGTCGATCAGGTTGGCGTGGGGCTCGGGGAGCGGGGCGAAGACGATGACGATCATGTCGACGTTGGCCGCGACCGGCTTGAGCTGGCCACGGCTGTCCGGACGGCACAGCTCGGTGTTGCGCGGCAGTTGCGCGACGATCACCCCGATGCCCTGGTTGCCGGCACGCCAGACGACCTTGTCGCCGGTCACCAGCGCAGGCAGGTTGGCGCGCAAGTGGCAGCGGAACACCTGGCCGGCCAGTTCGCCTTCGAAAGCCTCGACCTCGACCTGGACGCCAAAGTGGGCGATGACCAAGCCGGTCTGCTCGGGACCGAGGTCGCCACCTTCCAGCGCTTGCACGGCGCTGGATTCGCGTTTGGCGGCGCGGGCGGCGCGCTCGCCTTGAATCTTTTCGATGCGCCAGTTTTGACGACGATTGAGTTGGCGTTTGGCCATGGGTGTTCCGTGTTGATAATGCAGCGATTAGGTAAAACGGCCGCGAGTTTAGCACGCCCACGGGGTTGCCTAGGCTAAACTGCGCAACACTGCTTAGGAGCCGACACATGCAAAACCCACAGAATCTGATCTGGATCGATCTGGAAATGACCGGTCTGAACCCGGACACCGACGTCATCATCGAGATGGCGACCATTGTCACCGACAGCAATCTCAATACCCTGGCCGAAGGCCCGGTGATCGCGATTCACCACAGCGACGAGATCCTGGCCGGCATGGACGAGTGGAACACCCGTCAACACGGCGGTTCCGGGCTGACCCAGCGCGTGCGCGACAGCCGCATCAGCATGGCCGAAGCCGAAGCCCAGACGATCGCGTTTCTGGAGCAGTGGGTGCCCAAGGGCAAGTCGCCGATCTGCGGCAACAGCATCTGCCAGGACCGACGCTTCCTTTATACCCACATGAAATCCCTGGAAAGCTACTTCCATTACCGCAACCTGGATGTTTCGACGCTGAAAGAGTTGGCCGCACGCTGGGCACCGGAGGTGCGCGACAGCTTCAAAAAGGGCAGCACCCACCTGGCGCTGGACGATATTCGCGAATCCATCGCCGAGTTGCAGCACTACCGCCAGCACTTCATCAAAGCCTGACCCAGCAAAGCAGGCTGATCAGCATATGCCCTCTTTTGGTGCCGATCCGAAATGGCTAGACTGCGCGCCTTCCTGCAAGGACCGCCACCATGTTGCTGATGCTCTACCTGATTGCCATTACCGCTGAAGCCATGACTGGCGCGTTGTCTGCCGGCCGTCGGGGCATGGATTGGTTCGGTGTGGTGCTGATTGCCTGCGTCACCGCCCTGGGCGGTGGTTCAGTGCGTGATGTGTTGCTGGGGCATTACCCGCTGACGTGGGTCAAGCACCCGGAGTACCTGGTGCTGACATCGGTGGCGGCGATGTTCACCGTGTTCACTGCGCGCTGGATGCGCCACCTGCGCTCGCTGTTCCTGGTGCTGGACGCCGTAGGGCTGGTGGCCTTTACCCTGATCGGTTGCATGACCGCCCTGGAAATGGGCCACGGCATGCTGGTGGCGTCTGTCAGCGGGGTGATCACCGGGGTATTCGGCGGCATCCTGCGCGACATCTTCTGCAACGACATCCCGCTGATCTTCCGTCGCGAGCTTTACGCCAGCGTCTCGTTTGCGGCTGCCTGGTGCTACATGTTCTGCCTGTACCTGCAGTTGCCGGGGGAGCAAGCGATCCTGATCACCCTGTTCGGCGGATTCCTGCTGCGCTTGCTGGCGATCCGCTTTCATTGGGAAATGCCCAAGTTCGTTTACAACGACGAGGCCTGATGTCGCTTGAGGGCCCATTGCACGTGCTCGCGCACCAGTTCTGAAGGGTGCTCCGCGCGCGCCTTCAGGGCTTCCAGCACCGGAATGCTCGACGGCGCGTTACCCAGGCCCACGGCCAGGTTGCGCAGCCAGCGCTCATAACCGGCGCGGCGCAGGGGCGAGCCCTCGGTGCTGCTGAGGAATTTGTCTTCATCCCACAGGAACAGTTCGGCCAGTCCGGCGTTGTCCAGGTTGTGGCGGGGCTTGAAGTCGCTTTCGCCGCTGGGGCGGGCGAAGCGGTTCCAGGGGCAGACGATCTGGCAGTCGTCGCAGCCGAACACCCGGTTGCCGATCAGCGGACGCAACTCTTCGGGTATCGGGCCTTTGAGTTCAATGGTCAGGTACGAGATGCAGCGTCGCGCATCCAGCACGTAGGGGCCGACAAAGGCGTTGGTCGGGCAGATGTCCAGGCAGGCGGTGCAGCGCCCGCAGTGTTCGGTGCTGTGGGGTGGGTCCACGGGCAGCGGCAGGTCGACGAACAGTTCGCTCAAAAAGAAGTAACTGCCGGCCTTGCGGTTCAGTACCAGGGTATTTTTGCCTATCCAGCCCAGGCCGGCCTGTTCGGCGATGGCTTTTTCCAGGACCGGCGCGCTGTCGACGAAGGCTCGATAGCCGAACGGGCCGATCACCGCCTGAATCTTTTCTGCCAGTTGTTGCACGCGCTTGCGGATAAGCTTGTGGTAATCGCGGCCCAGGGCGTAGCGCGAGACGTAGGCTTTTTCCGGTTGGGCCAGTAACTGCGCCATCTGGGTGTCGCCGGGCAGGTAGTCCATGCGCAGCGAGACCACGCGCAAGGTGCCCGGCACCAGTTCCTCGGGATGGGAGCGTTTGCTGCCGTGGGCGCCCATGTATTCCATTTCACCGTGGTAGCCGGCGGCGAGCCAGCGCTCCAGGTGCTGCTCATGCTCAGCCAGGTCCAGACCGCTGATGCCGACTTGTTGAAAGCCCAGTTCGCGGCCCCAGTCCTTGATCGATTGGGCGAGTGCGGGGAGGTCTGTAGTAATTGCGGGCATGAGACAAGAGAAACCGGAGTCTGAGGTGCGTATAATTCTGCCAGACATCGGAGCCCGAAGACGCATGCCGCAGACAAATCACCCTTTACCCGACGTTCAGTCACTGGACCCCGGCCATTTGCCGAGGCTCGCCGCACGTTCGGCGAGCGCTCATAAAGGCCAGTTTGGCCATGTGTTGTTGATCGGCGGCGACCGCGGGTTTGGCGGCGCCATCCTGCTCAGTGCCCAGAGCGCCCTGCGTTGTGGGGCCGGGCTGGTCTCGCTGGCCACCCGTAGCGAGCATGTGCCGGCGGCACTGGCCCGGTTGCCCGAAGTCATGGCGCTGGGCACCTCGTCGGCGAACCAGTTGATGGGCCTGCTGGAACAGGCGTCAGTGCTGGTGGTGGGGCCTGGGCTGGGGCAGGGCGCCTGGGGGCGCAGCCTGTTGTCGGCCGCCGCGAACACAGCGCTGCCCCAGGTCTGGGATGCCGATGCGCTGAATCTGTTGGCCCATGGTGGTGTCAGCCTGCCCAAGGGCTGTGTGATCACCCCGCATCCAGGCGAGGCGGCGCGACTATTGGGGATTTCGACAGCTGAGGTTCAGGCAGACCGTCTTAGCGTGGCGCGCGCGTTGAGCCAGCGATTTGATGCGGTCACCGTATTGAAGGGGGCGGGCAGTCTGATCGCCAGCCCCGATGGTCGTGTCTATCGTTGCGACCGTGGTCACCCGGCCATGGCTAGCGCGGGCCTGGGCGATGTCCTGGCCGGTTTGCTGGGGGCGTTGCTGGCCCAGGGGATGGCTGCGTTCGAGGCCGCTGCGCTGGCGGTATGGCTACATGCCACGGCGGGCGAGCGTGAAGGTAAATTGGGCCGAGGGCTGGCGGCCAGTGATCTGATTCCCGCCATTCGTCAGTTGCTGGAGGAGCAAGCACCGTGTCTGAAGTAACCCTGTATCTGGCTGATGAAGACGCCATGGTGGCGCTGGGTACCCGAATTGCCCAAGTGACCCAGGGGCATGGCATCGTGTTTCTGGACGGCGACCTGGGGGCGGGTAAAACCACCCTGTCCCGGGGCATCATTCGCGGCCTGGGCCATGTAGGCTCGGTAAAGAGCCCTACATTCACCTTGGTCGAACCCTACGAAATCGGTGAGATCCGCGCTTTCCACTTCGACCTGTACCGCTTGGTCGATCCGGAAGAGTTGGAGTACCTGGGTATTCGTGATTACCTCGAAGACGATGCGTTGTGCTTGATCGAGTGGCCCCAGAAGGGTGCAGGCTTTTTGCCAAAGCCCGACCTGACCATTACCATTAGCCCGCATGACAGCGGACGTTCGCTGAGTTTGTTGCCCCAGGGCCCGCGTGGCGAGACCTGGTGTGCCGCTTTGGCATTGGAATTCAAATAAATGATGGGGTTAGGTATGCGCTTTCGCGCGTTGGTTGCTGTCGTAGGAATGCTGCTTACGGCACTGGCCGTTGACGCTGTGGCCGCGACCAAGGTCAACAGTGTTCGCCTGTGGCGGGCACCGGACAACACGCGACTGGTGTTTGACCTGTCTGGCACCGTCCAGCACAGCGTTTTTACCCTGACGGCCCCAGATCGCCTGGTGATCGACATCAATGGTGCCGTACTCGGCGCACCGCTCAACGTCGCCACCGCGAACACCCCGATTACCTCGATGCGTTCGGCCCAGCGTACGCCGACCGACCTGCGGGTGGTCATCGACCTGAAAAAGGCGGTGACCCCGAAAAGCTTCGTACTGCCGCCCAATGCGCAGTATGGCAACCGCCTGGTAGTCGATCTGTTCGACAACCCGGCCGACGCCGCACCGCCGCCGGCCCCGACGCCTAGCGTTGCGACCATTCCGGCGGTGCCGGTGACGCCGACCGCGCCGGCAATCAAGCTGCCACCTGCACCACCAGCCCCACCCGGCAAGCGTGACATCATTGTGGTGATCGACGCCGGTCACGGCGGTGAAGACCCGGGCGCCTCGGGTTCGCGTGGCCAGCGTGAGAAAGACGTGGTGCTGGCCATCGCCCGTGAACTGCAGCGTCAGGTCAACGGCATCAAGGGCTTCCGCGCCGAACTGACCCGTACCGGCGACTATTTCATTCCGTTGCGCGGACGTACCGAAATCGCCCGCAAGAAGGGCGCCGACCTGTTCGTTTCGATCCACGCCGACGCCGCGCCGTCGAAAGCCGCCTTCGGCGCCTCGGTATTTGCCCTGTCCGACCGTGGTGCGACTTCCGAGACCGCGCGCTGGCTGGCTGACAGCGAAAACCGTTCCGACCTGATCGGCGGTGCCGGCAACGTCAGCCTCGACGACAAGGACCGGATGCTTGCCGGGGTGCTGCTCGATCTGTCGATGACCGCGTCGCTGACCTCCAGCCTCAACGTTGGCCAGAAGGTCTTGAGCAACATCGGCCGTGTGACGCCGCTGCACAAGCAGCGCGTCGAGCAGGCCGGGTTCATGGTGCTCAAATCCCCGGATATTCCGTCGATCCTGGTGGAAACCGGGTTCATCTCCAACGCCAATGAAGCCTCGAAACTGGCGGCCCCGAGCCACCAGCAGGCCCTTGCGCGCTCCATCAGCAGCGGCGTGCGGCAGTTCTTCCAGCAAAACCCGCCACCGGGCACCTACATTGCCTGGCTGCGTGATTCCGGGAAAATCGCCCAGGGCCCGCGCGACCATACCGTGCGCCCCGGCGAGACACTGGCGATGATTGCGGTGCGTTACCAGGTGTCTGCGGCCTCCTTGCGCAGCGCCAACAACCTGCAATCCGATGAGCTGAAGATCGGCCAGCACCTGAACATTCCAGGCACCGAACTGGCGGCCAAGGAATGAACGACTCGGTGAACAGCGGCGCGCGCATCGAACTGCTCAGCCCGCGCCTGGCGAACCAGATTGCCGCGGGTGAAGTCGTCGAGCGCCCGGCCTCGGTCATCAAGGAGTTGCTGGAGAACAGCCTGGACTCCGGCGCTCGGCGCATTGATGTCGATGTCGAGCAGGGTGGGGTCAAGCTGCTGCGGGTTCGCGACGATGGTCGGGGGATCCCGGCCGATGACCTGCCCCTGGCCCTGGCCCGTCACGCCACCAGCAAGATCCGCAACCTGGAAGATCTCGAGCAGGTGATGAGCCTGGGGTTCCGCGGCGAGGCCCTGGCCTCCATCAGTTCCGTGGCGCGCCTGACCCTGACATCCCGCACCCGGGATGCCGACCAGGCCTGGCAGGTCGAGACCGAAGGCCGCGACATGGCCGCGCGGGTCCAGCCAGCGGCCCATCCGGTGGGCACCTCGGTGGAAGTGCGCGACCTGTTTTTCAATACCCCGGCGCGACGCAAGTTCCTCAAGACTGAAAAAACCGAATTCGATCACCTGCAAGAAGTGATCAAGCGCCTGGCACTGGCGCGCTTTGATGTGGCCTTCCACCTGCGTCACAACGGCAAGACCATCCTCAGCCTGCACGAAGCCCATGATGATGCGGCCCGTGCGCGGCGGGTGGCAGCCATCTGCGGCTCGGGTTTCCTGGAGCAGGCCTTGCCGATCGAAATCGAGCGCAATGGCCTGCATTTGTGGGGCTGGGTCGGGCTGCCGACGTTCAACCGCAGCCAGGCGGACATGCAGTATTTCTTCGTCAATGGCCGTGCCGTGCGCGACAAACTGGTGGCCCATGCGGTGCGCCAGGCGTATCGCGACGTGCTGTTCAACGGGCGCCATCCGACGTTCGCGCTGTTTTTCGAAGTCGATCCGGCGGCGGTCGACGTTAACGTGCACCCGACCAAGCACGAAGTGCGCTTTCGTGATGGGCGCATGGTTCACGATTTCCTGTATGGCACTCTGCACCGGGCCCTCGGCGATGTGCGTCCGGAGGACCAGTTGGCAGCGCCAGCGCCGGTCGCCGGCATGGTGCGTCCCACCGGGATCGAGGCCGGGGAATTCGGCCCGCAAGGGGAAATGCGCCTGGCCGCCAATGCGCTGCTTGAGCAACCCCAGGGCCAGCCGACATTCAATACCGGCGCTGCGCCGGGCTCGGGTGCCGGTGCCGGTTATCAGTACCAGTACACGCCACGGCCCCAGGGCGCCGGCGTGCCGGTGGCTGAGGCCCAGGCGGCCTATCGTGAGTTCTTTGCGCCCTTGCCCGAGGCGAATGCCGCGGCGTTGCCCGAAGGCCAGGACGACATTCCACCCTTGGGCTACGCCCTGGCGCAGCTCAAGGGCATCTACATTCTTGCGGAAAACGCCCAGGGCCTGGTGCTGGTGGACATGCACGCCGCCCACGAGCGGATCATGTACGAGCGTCTGAAGGTGGCGATGGCCAGCGAAGGCCTGAGCGGCCAGCCGTTGCTGGTGCCCGAATCCCTGGCGGTCAGCCAGCGCGAAGCCGATTGTGCCGAAGAGCACGTCAGCTGGTTCCAGCGCCTGGGCTTCGAGCTGCAGCGCCTGGGTCCGGAAACCCTGGGTATCCGGCAGATCCCGGCGCTGCTCAAGCAGGCCGAGGCCAACCGCCTGGTGCAGGATGTCCTGGCGGACCTGATGGAGTACGGCACCAGCGATCGGATCCAGGCGCACCTCAACGAGTTGCTCGGGACCATGGCCTGCCACGGCGCGATCCGCGCCAACCGGCGCCTGGCCGTACCGGAAATGAACGGTCTGCTGCGTGACATGGAAAACACCGAGCGCAGCGGTCAATGCAACCATGGCCGACCGACCTGGACCCAATTGGGCCTGGACGATCTGGACAAACTGTTCTTGCGCGGTCGTTGATGAGCCAGCTCCCTCCAGCGATTTTCCTGATGGGCCCGACCGCTGCGGGCAAGACCGACCTGGCCATCGAGTTGACCAAGGTGCTGCCCTGCGAGCTGATCAGCGTCGACTCGGCGCTGGTCTACCGGGGCATGGACATTGGCACGGCCAAGCCCTCAAAGGCTTTGCTGGCCGAGTTCCCCCACCGCCTGATCGATATTCTCGACCCGGCCGATGCCTATTCGGCCGCGGATTTTCGCCGCGATGCCCTTGAGGCCATGGCCGACATCACCGCGCGCGGCAAGATCCCGCTGCTGGTGGGCGGCACCATGCTTTATTACAAGGCGTTGATCGACGGCCTGGCCGAGATGCCCGCCGCCGATCCGCAGATTCGTGCCGAGATCGAGGCGCAGGCGGCCCACCTTGGCTGGCAGGCCCTGCACGATCAATTGGCGGTGATCGACCCGGTTTCCGCGGCCCGCATTCACCCCAATGATCCGCAGCGTCTGAGCCGGGCGCTGGAAGTCTATCGGGCCAGCGGCCAGAGCATGACCGAGCTGCGCGCACGACAATCTGCGCAAAGTACTGAAGCAGGCGCTTCGGGACGCCCACAATTGCCCTATACTGTCGCAAACTTGGCCATTGCCCCGGCAAATCGCCAGGTGCTGCATGAGCGAATTAAACAAAGATTCACACAAATGTTGGAACAGGGATTCATTGATGAGGTCGTAGCCCTGCGTAAAAGAAGTGACCTGCATTCGGGGTTGCCGTCTATACGCGCTGTAGGCTACCGACAAGTCTGGGATTACCTGGATGGCAAGCTGACGTCAGCCGAGATGCAGGAACGTGGAATCATCGCCACGCGCCAATTGGCGAAGCGCCAGTTCACCTGGCTGCGCAGTTGGGCTGATTTACACTGGCTGGACAGCCTTGATTGCGACAATCTGCCACGCGCCTTGAAATACTTGGGAACGGTCTCCATATTGAGCTGAGTCCTTGCAATTGCCGTCTATCCTTGGGGGTGTGACGGCTGAAAGCTTTCTGCTTACCTATTTTTTTATTATTGAATCCTTAAAGGAGTGCGGCACATGTCAAAAGGGCATTCGCTACAAGACCCTTACTTGAATACTTTACGTAAAGAGAAAGTTGGGGTTTCCATCTACCTGGTCAACGGGATCAAACTGCAAGGCACGATCGAGTCGTTCGACCAGTTCGTCATCCTGCTGAAGAACACCGTCAGCCAGATGGTCTACAAGCACGCTATCTCTACAGTGGTACCGGTTCGTCCAATTCGTCTGCCTAGCGCAACCGAATCCGAACAAGGTGACGCTGAGCCAGGTAACGCCTGATAGGAGTCTCCTTTGTTCTTTGAGCGCCACGGTGGTGGTGAACGAGTGATCCTTGTTCACTTGGATGGACAGGACCCTGAGGCGCGCGAAGATCCGCAGGAGTTTCAGGAACTGGCTAATTCGGCGGGCGCCGAGACCGTTGCGTTTTTTAACGTGCCGCGTCATCGGCCAACCGCCAAATTCCTGATTGGCAGCGGCAAGGTCGAGGAGCTACGCGACCTGGTCCATGCCGAAAAGGCTGATCTGGTAATTTTCAATCACATCCTCACGCCCAGTCAGGAACGTAACCTCGAACGTGTCTTCGAGTGTCGCGTGATCGACCGTACCGGTCTGATTCTCGATATTTTCGCCCAACGCGCCCGTACCCATGAAGGCAAGCTCCAGGTCGAACTGGCCCAGCTTGACCACATGAGCACCCGCCTGGTTCGTGGCTGGACTCACCTTGAGCGTCAGGGTGGCGGTATCGGCATGCGTGGCCCGGGTGAAACCCAGCTGGAAACCGACCGCCGCCTGCTGCGGGTTCGCCTGCGACAGATCAAGGGGCGGCTGGAGAAAGTGCGCAGCCAGCGCGAGCAATCGCGACGGGGCCGATCGCGTGCCGATATTCCGACCGTGTCTCTGGTGGGGTATACCAACGCCGGTAAATCCACGCTCTTCAACAACGTGACGAAATCCGACGTGTACGCGGCCGACCAGTTGTTTGCCACGCTGGACCCGACCTTGCGCCGTCTGGAACTGGACGACCTGGGGCCGATTGTTCTGGCGGACACTGTGGGTTTCATCCGTCACTTGCCGCACAAGCTGGTCGAGGCATTTCGGTCTACGCTCGAAGAGTCGAGCAACTCCGACCTGCTGCTGCACGTGATCGATGCGGCCGAACCGGACCGCATGTTGCAGATCGAGCAGGTGATGGTGGTACTGGGTGAGATTGGGGCTCAGGACTTGCCGATCCTCGAGGTCTATAACAAACTCGATTTGCTTGAAGGCGTTGAGCCACAAATCCAGCGCGATGCCGATGGCAAACCGCAACGGGTGTGGCTCTCGGCGCGTGATGGCAGTGGCCTGGAATTGCTTGAGCAAGCCATCGCCGAGTTGTTGGGCAGTGATTTGTTTGTGGGCACATTGCGTTTACCGCAACGATTCGCTCGACTGCGTGCACAGTTCTTTGAACTGGGCGCAGTGCAGAAAGAAGAGCACGACGAAGAAGGCATCTGTTTGCTGGACGTTCGTTTGCCACGGGTCGAGCTCAATCGACTGGTGAGCCGCGAGGGAATGCAGCCGCTGGAATTTATCGAGCAACACACTTTGCAATAAAAGCCTGAAAAAGCGGTTGTGCCGCTATGACAGGCATTCTGTAGCATTGGTCGGCGCGCCGTGGGTGCGTCTTTGCTTTATCAGATGGAGAGCGCTATGGCTTGGAATGAGCCGGGTGGCAACTCGAATAATCAGGATCCTTGGGGTGGTAAGCGCCGCAATAATGGCGACCGCAAGGGGCCACCAGATCTCGACGAGGCCTTCCGAAAGCTGCAGGAAAGCCTGAATGGGTTGTTCGGTGGTGGTAAGAAACGTGGTGACGATGGCGGTAGTTCGAGCAAGGGCGGCGGTTACGGCCTGCTCGGCATCGGCCTCGTGGTGCTGGCGGCCGTGTGGCTGTACAGCGCGGTGTACGTGGTCGACGAGCAGGAGCAAGCCGTGGTGCTGCGCTTCGGCAAGTACTACGAGACCGTTGGCCCGGGCCTGAACATCTACCTCCCGCCGATCGACAAAAAGTACATGGAAAACGTCACGCGTGAGCGTGCCTATACCAAGCAGGGTCAAATGCTGACTGAAGACGAGAACATCGTCGAAGTGCCGCTGACCGTGCAGTACAAGATCAGCAACCTGCAGGACTTCGTGCTGAACGTCGATCAGCCGGAAGTCAGCCTGCAGCACGCAACCGACAGTGCCCTGCGCCACGTGGTGGGTTCTACCGCCATGGACCAGGTACTGACGGAAGGTCGTGAATTGATGGCCAGCGAAATCAAGGAGCGTCTGCAACGCTTCCTCGATACCTATCGCACCGGTATCACCGTGACCCAGGTCAACGTACAGAACGCAGCGGCACCGCGTGAAGTACAGGAAGCCTTCGATGACGTGATTCGTGCCCGTGAAGACGAGCAGCGTTCGCGCAACCAGGCTGAAACCTATGCCAACGGCGTTGTGCCGGAAGCTCGTGGCCAGGCCCAGCGCATCATCGAGGACGCCAACGGTTACCGTGACGAAACAGTCTCGCGCGCCAAGGGTGAGGCCGACCGCTTCACCAAGCTGGTGGCCGAGTACCGCAAGGCTCCGGAAGTCACGCGTGAGCGTCTGTACCTGGACACCATGCAGGAAGTCTTCAGCAACACCAGCAAGGTTCTCGTGACCGGCAACAAGAATGGCCAGAGCAATCTGCTGTACTTGCCGCTGGACAAGATGATCGACAGTGGCCGTCCTGCCAGCGCTCCGGCGACCGGCGCCGCGGCCAGCAGCAATGAAGCGAATGCGCGTGCGGCAGCAGATCTGCAGCAACAGGCACGTACCAGGGAGAGTCGCTGATGAGCAATAAATCGCTGATCGCCCTTATTGTCGGCGTTGTCGTGGCGATCGCTGCCTGGAACTGCTTCTACATCGTGGCTCAGACCGAGCGTGCGGTGTTGCTGCAGTTCGGTCGCGTGGTCCAGGCTGATGTCCAGCCAGGTCTGCATGTGAAAGTGCCCTACGTTAACCAGGTGCGTAAGTTTGACGCACGCCTGATGACCCTGGATGCACCGACACAGCGTTTCCTGACACTGGAAAAGAAAGCCGTGATGGTCGATGCCTACGCCAAGTGGCGGGTCAAAGATGCCGAGCGCTTCTACACCGCGACATCCGGCCTCAAGCAGATTGCCGACGAGCGTTTGTCCCGCCGTCTGGAGTCGGGCCTGCGTGACCAGTTTGGTAAGCGCACCCTGCACGAGGTGGTATCGGGTGAACGTGATGCGCTGATGGCGGATATCACGGCTTCGCTGAACAAGATGGCGGAACAAGAGCTGGGCATCGAAGTTGTCGATGTTCGGGTCAAGACCATCGACCTGCCGAAGGAAGTGAACCGCAGCGTGTTCGAGCGTATGAGCACCGAGCGTGAGCGTGAAGCCCGTGAGCACCGTGCCAAGGGTAACGAGCTGGCAGAAGGCATCCGTGCCGACGCCGATCGTCAGCGCCGCGTACTGTTGGCTGAAGCCTATCGTGAATCCGAAGAGGTTCGCGGTGACGGTGATGCCCAGGCCGCTTCGATCTACTCCAAGGCCTACGGCCAGGACCAGGAGTTCTACGCGTTCTACCGTAGCCTGCGCGCCTACCGTGAAAGCTTCGCGAACAAATCCGACGTCATGGTTCTGGATCCAAGCAGCGACTTCTTCCGTTACCTGGAAAAAGCCAAGCCTTGATCCGACACTGATCCAAAAGGAACCCCGCCGGGCGGCTAAAGCCTCTCGCGGGGTGATCCTTTGGGAAAACGTGTGTATGATGCGGCAGCCGGGAAATTCCCGGCTTTTTTGCGTCTGCACGTTTGATTGCGTGCAGTCGGGTTGAACAACTCGACAGGTTTTTCGAGGAAAGTGTTTGGCGAGGCCGGATTCAGGCCGATCGCCACGTCGTCCATGCGCGTGAAATTCTGCGCATGGGCCAGACATTTTCTGCTTCACTCAAGGCCGGCCGAGGGTTGGCCGCCCGGATCAAAGGGGAATGGCGTAATGGCAACGGTAGACCGCTGGCTGCTGCCAGATGGCATCGAAGAAGTACTGCCACCAGAGGCGGCGCGCATTGAAGTGGCGCGCCGTCAGGTGTTGGATCTGTTCCAGAGCTGGGGTTACGAGTTTGTCGTGACTCCCCATATCGAGTACCTGGAATCCCTGCTGACCGGTGCGGGCCAGGACCTGGATCTGCGCACCTTCAAGGTCATCGACCCGCAGTCGGGCCGGCAGATGGGCTTTCGTGCCGACATCACGCCGCAAGTGGCGCGCATCGATGCGCACACCCTGCGTCGCGAAGGCCCGAGCCGCCTGTGCTACGCCGGCAGTGTGCTGCATGCGCAGCCCCGCGCCTTGTCGACTTCGCGCAGCCCGATCCAGTTGGGTGCCGAGTTGTACGGCGATGCCAGCCCGAGCAGTGACGTCGAAGTCATCAGCCTGATGCTGGCCATGTTGCAACTGGCCGACGTGCCGGATGTGCACATGGACCTGGGCCATGTCGGTATCTACCGCGGCCTGGCCCGTGCGGCCGGTCTGTCCGGTGAAGTCGAGCAGCAGCTGTTTGACGCTTTGCAGCGCAAGGCCATCGACGAGGTCATTAACTTGACCGAAGGCCTGCCTGCCGACCTGGCGGGCATGCTGCGGGCGCTGGTCGACCTGTGTGGCGGTCGTGAAGTGCTGGCGGCTGCCCGTGAGCGCCTGGCCCAAGCGCCGGCGCCGGTACTGGCCGCGCTGGACGACCTGCTGGCGATTGCCGAGCGGCTGTCCGTGCGTTTCCCGCAGTTGCCGCTGTACTTCGACCTGGGCGAGCTGCGTGGCTACCACTACCACACCGGTATGGTGTTCGCGGTGTTCGTGCCGGGTGTGGGCCAATCCATTGCCCAGGGCGGTCGTTACGACGACATTGGCGCCGACTTCGGTCGCGCCCGTCCGGCAACCGGCTTCTCCACTGATTTGAAAACCCTGGTGACCCTGGGGCGTGCTGAGATCGAGCTACCGTCTGGCGGTATCTGGATGCCTGACAGTACGGATGCGGCACTCTGGCAGCAGGTTTGCCAGTTGCGCAGTGAGGGTCAGCGTGTCGTCCAGGCATTGCCTGGGCAACCATTGGCCGCCGCCCGTGACGCGGACTGCGACCGGCAATTGATTCAGCAGAACGGGCTTTGGCAAGTATTGCCGCTGGCTTCTTGAGTTTTCCTGCCGGCCGCCGCCGGCACCAAGTTTGCGCGAATGAGGACAAGTGTTATGGGTAAGAATGTCGTAGTCCTGGGCACCCAATGGGGTGATGAGGGCAAAGGCAAGATCGTTGATCTGCTGACCGAACATGCTGCCGCCGTAGTGCGCTACCAAGGTGGCCACAACGCTGGCCACACGCTGGTGATCGATGGCGAAAAAACTGTCTTGCACCTGATCCCCTCGGGCGTGCTGCGCGAAGGCGTGCAGTGCCTGATCGGCAACGGCGTGGTGGTTGCACCAGACGCCCTGCTGCGCGAGATCACCAAGCTGGAAGAGAAAGGTGTACCGGTGCGCGAGCGCCTGCGTGTCAGCCCTTCCTGCCCGCTGATCCTGTCGTATCACGTAGCGCTGGACCAGGCCCGTGAAAAGGCCCGTGGCGAGCTGAAGATCGGTACTACCGGTCGCGGCATCGGCCCAGCCTACGAAGACAAGGTTGCACGTCGTGGCCTGCGTGTGGGCGACCTGCTCAACATGCCGCGCTTTGCAGACAAACTGCGTGAACTGGTGGATTACCACAACTTCATGCTGGTGGGTTACTACAAAGAGCCAGCCATCGACTTCGACAAGACCCTGGCCGAGTGCAAGGAATACGCTGAGCTGCTGACCCCGCTGATGCTGGACGTGACTGCCGAGCTGCACGACCTGCGTCGCGCTGGCAAAGACATCATGTTCGAAGGCGCCCAGGGTTCGTTGCTGGACATCGACCACGGCACCTACCCGTACGTGACCAGCTCCAACACCACCGCCGGCGGCGTTGCGACCGGTTCCGGCGTGGGTCCGATGTTCCTGGACTACATCCTGGGCATCACCAAGGCCTACACCACGCGTGTGGGTTCGGGTCCATTCCCGACTGAGCTGTTCGACGAAGTCGGTGCGCACCTGGCCAAACAGGGTCACGAGTTCGGCGCGACTACCGGCCGTGCCCGTCGTTGTGGCTGGTTCGACGCCGTTATCCTGCGTCGCGCTATCGATGTGAACAGCATCTCGGGTATCTGCCTGACCAAGCTGGACGTACTCGACGGCCTGGAAACCATCAATATCTGCGTTGGCTACAAAGATGCAGAAGGCAACGACATTGCTCCGACCGACGCCGACAGCTACCTGGGCCTGCAGCCTGTGTACGAAGAAGTGCCAGGTTGGACCGAGTCGACGGTGGGTGCCAAAACCCTGGAAGAGCTGCCAGCCAACGCCCGTGCTTACATCAAGCGCGTTGAACAGCTGATCGGCGCGCCGATCGACATTATTTCGACCGGTCCGGACCGCAACGAAACCATCGTTCTGCGTCACCCGTTCGCTTAATAAGCTGTTGATGTAAAAAGCAAAGGGCCCTCGATAGGGCCCTTTGTCGTTTGTGCCTGCCGGGCGGCATGACCTTTGCTGTGCATATCCCTTCGAGCGTGCTATCAGTTTAATAGCATCCAAGTAGAGGGATTTTCTGTGTCGGCCGTTCTCTCACTGTTACAAAGCCGTTTATTGCGGCCCGTATTCGTTACCCTTGGTATCGCCCTTTTGGTGCAGGTACTGGTAGCGGTTGCCCTGACCCGGAGCACCGTGACCGCCCTGGAGGCGGATCTGGGGGTGCGTCTGGGTGCCGATAGCCAGAAGCTTTCGGGTGAGCTGGAGCAGGCTGGGCGCGAAGTTACTTCCAGCCTGGACAACCTCTCCACCAGCACCCGCCAGCGCCTGACGGCCGGCTTGTCTTCGCGACTCGAGGATGAGCAGGCGCAGCTGCGCGCCACCCTGGAAAAGGACCTCAAGGACTCGGCCAATGACATGGCCCAGCTCCTGGCCTCGGTCGCACCCCGCGCCATGTGGGACAGCGATGTTCCGACCTTGTCCGAGTTCGCCCGGCGCGCCCAGCGCAATCCCAATGTGCTGTTTGTGGTGTACGACGATGCCACCGGCCAGCACCTGACCCGCTACCTGAACCGGGAAAACCCGATCAACAAGGCCCTTTTGGAAAAGGGCCAGGGCGAGCGTGCCCTGGATAAAGTGCTGGATGCGGCCAAAAACGATCCGTCGGTGTTCTACGTCGAGGCGTCGATCAACCCCAACGGCGTGGAAATCGGCAAGGTCTTGATGGGCGTTTCCACGGCCTCGGTCGAGGCGGACCTGGCGGCGCTCGACAAGCGCTTCTCGGCGCTGATCGCCAGCAGCGATCAACTGGTCGGTGACAGCCTCAAGGGCGCCGCGGCCGACAGTGCGACAGCGATGCGCGCGCGCCTGCAGTCGGCGCAAGCCACTGCCAGCGAAATGCAGGCCAATACCACCACCACCGTACAAGAGGCCGCGGCGACCCTGCGCTGGCGGATCGGCATGGCGTTGGCCCTGGTCGGCTGTGGCGTGTTGCTGCTGCTCGCGGTGGTCCTCGGGCGGCGAGTCGTCAATCGCCTGAAGTTACTGATTGCGGCGATGGATGACCTGGCGGCAGGTGAGGGCGACCTGACCAAGCGCGTGCAGATCAACAGCCAGGACGAAATTGGCGACATGGCGTCGGCGGTCAATCGGTTTGTGGATAAGTTGCAGCCGATCGTTCGCGAGGCGGGCGACGTGGCCCAGCGCACAGGCGTGGAAATCGGCGCCATGAGCCAGCGTAACGCCGGGGCCGATGCCGCGGCGAAATCCCAGCGCGATGAAGTGGCGGAGAGCCTGCGGGCGCTGTCACAGATGGCGGACGAGGCGCAGGCTGAAAGTCATGCCATGCAGGCAGCCTTGCAGCAGGTGGTGGACATTCGCCAGGCGACCGATGAAAACACCCGAACCTCGGCTCAGGTCGGCAGCCTGATCGAGGCGCTGGCCGGGCAGGTCGATACGGGAGCCAAGGTGATCGAGCGGCTGGCCCAACAAAGCGAGCAGATCGAGGTGGTCCTGGAAGTGATCCACGGGATCGCCGAGCAGACCAACCTGCTGGCCCTCAATGCCGCGATCGAAGCGGCGCGGGCCGGTGAGACCGGGCGTGGCTTCGCGGTCGTGGCGGATGAAGTGCGGGCGCTGGCGAGCAAGACGCAAAGCTCCACCGGCGACATCCAGGCGCACATCGGTGCCTTGCAGCAGGGCGCCCGTGAAGCGGTGGCGGCGATCGGTCAGGCGGGGCGCCAGGCCAACGAAGGGTTGCTGGTATTGCGCGACAGCGCGCGGCTGCAACAGTCGGTGCAGGTCTCTGTCGAGCAGGTGCATGCGGCCATCGGCCTGGCGACCCAGGCGGCGGCGCACCAGGCCAAGGGCGCGCAAGCGGTGCGTGGGCGGGTGCAGACCATCCATGCCCAGGCCGAGAAAGCGGCCCAGGCGGTGGTGGAGACCACGGCCAGTGGCAAGGTGCTGGATGGGTTGGCGGCGCAGTTGAAAGCCAGCTTGGGGCAGTTCCGGGCTTGATGCCGGGTATCGGCAGCCGCTATCGCTAGCGGCTGGCTCCCACGGGCCTGCTCGCGAGGGCAGGCTCAGCGACTCAGATACATCCGGGTAGTCAGCAGATACACCGGCAACCCCGACACCAGAATCAGCAGCGCCGCATAGGGCGCTGCTGCCGCAAATTCGACATTCGCAGTGTGGGCCCAGACCTCGGTGGCCAGGGTGTTGAGTCCGGTCGGGCTGAGCAGCAGGGTCGCCGTCAGCTCTTTCATCGCATCGAGGAACACCAGGGCAAAGGCTGCGCCCAGCGCCGGGAAGATGATCGGCAGCGTCACTCGCACAAAGGCGCTGAATGAGGAGGCGCCTAGGGTGCGGGCGGCCTCTTCGAGTTGCGGAGCCGCCTTGTTCAGGGCCGTGCGGATCGGCGCCTGGGCCAGCGGCAGGAACAGCAAGGCATAGGCGATCAGCAGCAACCCCGAGGTCTGGTACAGCGCCGGCACATAGTGCAAGGCGAAGTACACCAGCGTCAGGGCAATCACCAGGCCGGGCAGCGCGTGCAGCAAGTACGGCAGGCGTTCTGCCCAGAGCGCCAGGCGGCCCTTGTAGCGAACCACCAGCAAACCCACGGGCACCGCCAGCACCAGGCACAGCGCCGCGCCGCCCAGGGACAGGGCCAGGGATGACAGCAGCGCTTCGCTGATGGCCGCCATCGGGAAGGCGGCCGAGGAGCCCACCGCCAGCCAGTACCCGAGCATGCCCAGGGGAATGCCGCTGCCGACAATCGCCAGCAACAGGCAGTAAAGCTGGCCGAGCGGTGCCAAGGCGCCCAGGCGAACCTGCTCGGCATGCCGCGCCGCGCCCTGGCCGATCCGCACGTGACGGCCCTTGCCACGCACCCGCAGCTCCAGCCACAACAGCACCAGGCACAGCGCCAGCAGCACGGCAGAGAGCATGGCTGCGTTGGCGTTGCTGAATTCCAGCTCGAACTGTTGATAGATCGCTGTGGTGAAGGTTTGCAGGCCGATGATCGACAGGGCGCCGAATTCCACCAGCATGTGCAGGGCAATCAGCAGCGAGCCCGCCAGCAGTGAGGGCCAGAGCAGGGGCAGGGTGATCTTGAAGAACACGCCCCAGCGGTTCAGGCCCAGGGTGCGGGCCGATTCCTCCAGGGCGGGGTCGAGATTGCGCAGAGTCGCGGCCACCGGCAGGAAAATCAGCGGGTACTTGGACAGGCTCATCACCAGGATCGCCCCGCCCAGGCCTTCAAAGCTGGAGCTCAGGGAGACCCAGGTAAAACTGCTGACGAAGGCCGGGACGGCAAACGGCAAGCACAGAATCACCCCCCATACGCGCCGCCCCCGCAGGTTGCTGCGCTCCAGCAGCCAGGCCAGCGACAGGCCGACCAGGGCGCAGGCCAGCGTGACGCCGATCATCAGCAGCAGGGTGTTGCGCAGCAGCCCGAACACATAGGGCCGCCAGAGCAGATGCACCGCCTGCGCCCAGCCGGCCTGCCAGGCCTTGAGGCCGACATACAGCAGCGGCAACAGGCTCAGGCAGACCAACAGCAGCACCGGCAGCAGCAGCCAGATCGAAGGCCGTTTGCGCCGCGGTACATAGGCTGCGCGCGAGGCGGAGGCGGGCAGGGAGGCGCTCATCAGTTCAAGCCAACTTCACGTTCCAGTTCCAGGGCTTCCTCGGCATTGCCCAGGTCGGCCGGGGTGACTTTCGGCGCTTGCAGTTCGTTGAACGGTTTGAGTCCGCGGTCAGACGCCATGCCTTTATGCAGCGGGTACTCGGCGGTGGTCTGGGTGATCACGCGCTGGCCCTCTTCGCTGGCCATGTAGGCGAGCAGTTGCTGGGCTTCTTGCGGATGCTTGCTGGACTTGAGCACGGCAGCGCTGGAAACGGTGATCAGGCCGCCCACGTCGCCGTCGCTGAAGTAGTACAGTTTCGAGTCGAGCTGGCCTTTTTCCCGTTGCAGGGCGAACCAGTAGTAGTTGTTCACCAGTACCGTGGCCACTTCACCGTTTTCCACGGCCTTGAGGGCAACCATGTTGTTGCTGTAGGTCTTGCCGAACGCGCGCAAGCCGGTGAGCCATTCTTCGGCTGCATCCATGCCGTGCACTTTGATGATCGCCACGGCCTGCTCCTGGAACGCGCCGCTGGTGGGGACGAACCCGACCTTGCCTTGCCATTTCGGATCGGAGAACGCCATCACCGATTTTGGCAGGTCTTTTTCGTCGATCAGTTTCGGGTTGTAGGCCACCACGCGGACGCGGGCGGTGACGCCGATCCAGGTGCCATTGCTGGCCACGTAATCCTTGGGCAGTACCGCCAGCGTGGCATCGTCGGCCTTGGCCAGCAGGCCTTGTTCGCCCAGCTTGTTCAGCGGCGGCGATTCTTCGGTGTAGATCACGTCGGCGGGGGAGCGGTCGCCTTCTTCCACGACCTGGCTGGCAAGCTGGTTGCTGCTGCCTTTGCGCACGTTGACGTGAATCCCGGTCTTGGCTTCGAAGGCTTTGGCGACGGCATCGCCGACTTCCTTGTGCTGGCCGTTGTAAAGCGTCAGGGAAACCGGATCGGCCGCCTGGGTAAGTGGGCAGGCCAGGGCCAGCCCCAGCAGCGTGAAGGTCAGGCCGCGGCGCAGGGTATTTCGAAGCATCATTCGCAGGGTTCCTCACTGTCGCATTGCAAAAACTTGAAACAATCATAAACGATATTGTTTCTCAAGTGCGCCTTGCGAGGAGATGGGGGCTCTGGTAGGGGGGGCGGCCTGAGGTCGCTGCCGCAGAGATCGCGGGGCGTTTTCAACGGCCGGAAACGCAAAAACCCGCTTTCGCGGGTTTTTGTGAGATTCAAGATCATCGACCTTGAATTTGAATTGGTGCCCAGAAGAAGACTCGAACTTCCACGACCTTGCGGTCACCAGCACCTGAAGCTGGCGTGTCTACCAATTTCACCATCTGGGCAGTATCGACAACGTTGCCGCTGTTGATGTGGCGCACTATACGGAGCGCTGTTTGATCTGTAAACCCCTGATTTAATAAAATTAAATCAAACCGCTAAAATGCAAAAACCCGCTTTCGCGGGTTTTTGTGTGAGCCTTGAAATTGAACTAATCTCAAGCTCGTAATTGGTGCCCAGAAGAAGACTCGAACTTCCACGACCTTGCGGTCACCAGCACCTGAAGCTGGCGTGTCTACCAATTTCACCATCTGGGCAGTATCGGCAACGCTGTACGTCGTCGATGGCGCGCACTATACGGAGCGTCCTTTTAACTGTAAACCCCTGATATCAAAAAAACAGGGAAAATTTTGCGAATACTGCCGGGTGGTCGGATTCCGGCGGCAGGAAAGGGCATTTACGGCGTTCAGTAGCCTGAAATTTCCCGTTTCATTACGCCTATGCCAAACTAACCCGCATATAGACAAGGTGAAAACTCTCTAATGGCCGATTGGCAGTCCCTCGATCCCGAGGCCGCTCGTGAAGCGGAAAAATATGAAAACCCTATTCCTAGCCGCGAACTGATCCTTCAGCACCTTGCTGATCGAGGTTCGCCTGCTAACCGCGAGCAACTGGTCGAAGAGTTTGGTCTGACCACGGAAGACCAGATCGAAGCCCTGCGCCGCCGCTTGCGCGCCATGGAGCGCGACGCTCAACTGATCTACACCCGTCGTGGCACCTACGCACCGGTGGACAAGCTAGACCTGATCCTTGGCCGCATCAGCGGTCACCGTGACGGCTTCGGCTTCCTGGTACCGGATGACGGCAGTGACGACCTGTTCATGAGCCCGGCGCAAATGCGCCTGGTGTTCGACGGCGACCGTGCCCTGGCGCGCGTGTCCGGCCTGGATCGTCGCGGGCGTCGCGAAGGCATGATCGTCGAGGTGGTGTCGCGTGCTCACGAAACCATCGTCGGCCGCTACTTCGAAGAAGGCGGCATTGGCTTTGTCGTCGCCGACAACCCGAAGATCCAGCAGGAAGTGCTGGTGACCCCGGGCCGCAACGCCAACGCCCAGATCGGTCAATTCGTTGAAGTGAAGATCACCCACTGGCCAACCCCACGCTTCCAGCCGCAAGGCGACGTGGTCGAGGTCGTGGGTAACTACATGGCGCCGGGCATGGAAATCGATGTCGCCCTGCGCACCTACGACATTCCTCATGTCTGGCCAGAGGCGGTCCTCAAGGAAGCGGCCAAGCTCAAGCCAGAAGTCGAGGAGAAGGACAAAGAGAAGCGCATCGACCTGCGCCATCTGCCGTTCGTCACCATCGACGGCGAAGATGCCCGCGACTTCGATGACGCCGTCTACTGCGAGTCCAAGCCCGGCAAGCTGCGTCTGTTCTCCGGCGGCTGGAAGTTGTACGTGGCGATTGCCGACGTTTCCAGCTACGTGAAGATCGGTTCGGCCCTGGACAACGAGTCCCAGGTTCGCGGCAACTCGGTGTACTTCCCCGAGCGCGTGATCCCGATGCTGCCTGAGCAACTGTCCAACGGCCTGTGCTCCCTGAACCCGCATGTCGATCGCCTGGCCATGGTTTGCGAGATGACCATCTCCAAGTCCGGCGAAATGACCGACTACTGCTTCTACGAAGCGGTGATCCACTCCCATGCCCGCCTGACCTACAACAAAGTCAGCGCGATGCTGGAAACGCCGAAACTCTCCGAGGCGCGTCAGCTTCGCGGCGAGTACAACGACGTCCTGCCGCACCTCAAGCAGCTCTACTCGCTGTACAAAGTGTTGCTGGCCGCTCGTCACGTGCGTGGCGCCATCGATTTCGAAACCCAGGAAACCCGAATCATCTTCGGTTCCGAGCGCAAGATCGCGGAAATCCGCCCGACTGTGCGTAACGATGCGCACAAGCTGATCGAGGAGTGCATGCTGGCGGCCAACGTGGCCACCGCCGAGTTCCTCAAGAAGCACGAGATTCCTGCCTTGTACCGTGTTCACGATGGCCCGCCACCGGAGCGCCTGGAAAAACTGCGCGCCTTCCTCGGCGAGCTTGGCCTGTCCCTGCACAAAGGCAAGGACGGTCCATCGCCGAAGGATTACCAGGCCTTGCTGGCCGGTATCAAGGATCGCCCGGATTTCCACCTGATCCAGACGGTCATGCTGCGCTCGTTGAGCCAGGCGGTGTACAGCGCGGACAATCAGGGCCACTTCGGCCTGAATTACGAAGCCTATACCCACTTCACCTCGCCGATCCGCCGTTACCCGGACCTGCTCACGCACCGGGCGATTCGCAGTGTCATCCACTCGAAAATGAACACCCCGCACGTCAAGCGTGCTGGCGCGATGACCATTCCGAAAGCGCGTATCTATCCGTACGACGAAGCGACGCTGGAGCAGCTCGGCGAGCAGTGCTCGATGAGCGAGCGCCGCGCCGACGAAGCCACTCGTGACGTAGTGAACTGGCTCAAGTGCGAGTTCATGAAAGATCGCGTAGGTGAGTCGTTCCCGGGCGTGATCACTGCCGTGACCGGTTTTGGCCTGTTCGTCGAGCTGACCGATATCTATGTCGAAGGTCTGGTCCACGTTACCGCATTGCCGGGCGACTACTACCACTTCGACCCCGTGCACCACCGCCTGGCCGGTGAGCGTACCGGTCGCAGCTTCCGCCTCGGCGACACCGTCGAAGTGCGCGTGATGCGGGTTGACCTGGACGAGCGCAAGATCGACTTCGAGATGGCGGAAAAAACCATCAGCGCGCCGATCGGCCGCAAGAAGCGCGGCAGCGAAACCGCCGCTCCGGCTGCCAAGACCGCCGCAGAGCCGGCACCGGCGAAAACCGGTCGTCGTGGTCCTGCCAAGGAAAAGGCCGTCGAAGCCTACCGCCCAAGCGATGCCGCGGCGAAAAACGCCGAAGTGCGCAAGAGCCGGGAAATGAAGCAGGCGTTGCTGGCCGAAGCGAAAAGCGGTGGTAAAGCGGCGTCTGGGGGAAAGACCGGACGGTCGGCGCCTGAAAAGGCCACCGGCGGCAAGCCAGCCAAACCGAGTAAACACCGTAAGGGTCCGCCAAAAGCGGGCTCGGCTCCAGCCAAAAGCGGCGGGGCACGTAAACCTAAGGCCAAGTCATGAGTCAGTTGGAAAAAATCTACGGCGTGCATGCGGTAGAAGCATTGCTGCGTCACCACCCGAAACGCGTCAAGCAGATCTGGCTGGCCGAAGGCCGCAGCGATCCGCGGGTGCAGACGCTGATCGAACTGGCCAGCGAAAACCGCGTTGCGGTCGGCCAGGCCGAGCGTCGTGAGCTGGATGCCTGGGTCGAGGGCGTGCACCAGGGCGTGGTCGCGGACGTCAGTCCGAGCCAGGTCTGGGGTGAGGCCATGCTCGACGAGCTGCTGGACCGTACCGAAGGCGCGCCGCTGTTGCTGGTGCTCGACGGTGTGACCGACCCGCACAACCTCGGTGCCTGCCTGCGCTCGGCCGATGCGGCCGGTGCGCTGGCGGTGATCGTGCCCAAGGACAAGTCAGCGACCCTGACCCCGACTGTGCGAAAAGTAGCCTGTGGCGCCGCGGAAGTGATTCCGTTGGTGGCTGTGACCAACCTGGCGCGCACCCTGGAAAAACTCAAGCAGCGTGGCTTGTGGGTGGTCGGTACGGCGGGCGAAGCCGAGCAGAGCCTGTACCAACAGGACATGACCGGCCCGACGATCCTGATCATGGGCGCCGAAGGCAGTGGCATGCGTCGCCTGACCCGTGACCTGTGCGACTACCTGGTGCACTTGCCGATGACCGGCAGCGTGAGCAGCCTCAACGTGTCCGTGGCCACCGGCGTCTGTCTGTTCGAAGCCCAGCGTCAGCGCAGCGTAAAAGCTGCCGGGACCGGCAAAAAGTCCTGAGCTGTTGCAGATCCCTTGTAGGGGCGAGCTTGCTCGCGATGACGGAGTAACATTCAGCAAAAGTGTTAAAGGTGAGCTCCCATCGCGAGCGACCTCGCTTCCACAGGGGGTTTGGGGTGTCGCGCAAATGAGCGCGCAAACGAACTGTTCAAATATTCACCAATATCCTTGCACCTCTCCTGTCCCTTCTCTACAATTGCGCCCCTTGCTGTGACGGCAGGCACGCATGTGTCTATCGCAAGCAAGTCCATAAGTGTCATTCACTCCTTGTCTGACCGCTTTTGAGCGGCAGGCTACAACCCGTAAGGAGCATTCATGCGTCATTACGAAATCATCTTTTTGGTCCACCCGGATCAAAGCGAGCAAGTCGGCGGCATGGTTGAGCGTTACACCAAGCTGATCGAAGAAGACGGCGGCAAAATCCACCGTCTGGAAGATTGGGGCCGTCGTCAACTGGCCTACGCAATCAACAATGTTCACAAGGCTCACTACGTGATGCTGAACGTTGAGTGCACTGGCAAGGCCCTGGCCGAGCTGGAAGACAACTTCCGCTACAACGATGCAGTGATCCGTAACCTGGTCATCCGTCGCGAAGAAGCCGTTACCGGCCAATCCGAGATGCTCAAGGCTGAAGAAAACCGCAGTGAGCGCCGTGAGCGTCGCGACCGTCCTGAGCACGAAGGCGCCGAAAGCGCTGATAGTGATGACAGCGACAACAGCGATAACGCTGACGAGTAATCCACGGACCTTTTAAGGAGCCTATCAAATGGCACGTTTCTTCCGTCGTCGTAAATTCTGCCGCTTCACCGCTGAAGACGTGAAAGAGATCGATTACAAAGATCTCAACACTCTGAAAGCCTACGTATCCGAGACCGGCAAAATCGTTCCAAGCCGCATCACCGGTACCAAAGCACGTTATCAGCGTCAGCTGGCCACCGCTATCAAGCGCGCCCGCTTCCTGGCCCTGCTGGCCTACACCGACAGCCACGGCCGCTGAGACCGGGCAGTCGACACGTAGCAAAGGATTGAATGCATGCGTGCCATAGCTGAGTTCATCATGCGCGGCCGTATGCAGGCCACTCTCGTAGTGGCCGGATGCGCGGCATTGCCGTTGTTATATTGGTTGGGTGCTGCCGCCGGGAGCCTGGTGCTGCTGCGGCGCGGATTGAAGGACGCCCTGGGCGTCCTTGCTCTGGGGATGCTGCCAGCCTTGATTTGGTGGCTGTATTCCGATGATCCACGGGCACTCATGGTGCTGCTGGGATCCTCGGGCCTTGCGTTGGTTTTACGCGCAAGTGAGTCCTGGAACCGCACGCTGCTGGTCAGCGTAGCGATGGGAGTGGTGTTTTCGGTGGTGCTGGGTGCGGTTTACCGCCCTCACATCGAGATGCTGGCACAGGAACTGGTCAAGATCCTGCCGCTGGCCCTCGGTGACCTCTACCAGCAATTGTCGGTAGAGGAGCGAGCGCGTCTCGCCGCCCTGATTGCACCGGTCCTGACTGGCCTGATAGCGGCCTTGTTGCAAATCGTCAGTGTGCTGAGCCTGATTGTCGGGCGCTACTGGCAGGCGTTGTTGTACAACCCCGGTGGTTTTGGTCGCGAGTTTCGCGCCATCCGAATCCCGCTGGGGCCGGCGATGTTGCTGCTGGCGTGCATGCTTCTGGGGCCGAACTTCGGTACCCAGATGGCCATGTTGACGCCGTTGTGCAGCGTACCGCTGGTGTTCGCCGGGCTGGCCCTGATTCATGGGCTGGTGGCTGAAAAGCGACTGGCCAAGTTTTGGCTGGTGGGGTTGTACGTAACGCTGTTGCTGTTTATGCAGCTGATCTATCCGTTGCTGGTGGTCCTGGCCATTGTCGACAGCCTGATTGATTTTCGCGGTCGTTTGACGCCGAAAGACGTCGATAGCGCGAACGGTGAAGGTTAAAAGTTAAGAGGATTTTCACATGCAACTGATCCTTCTGGAAAAAGTCGCCAACCTGGGCAACCTGGGCGACAAAGTGAACGTTAAGGCTGGTTACGGCCGTAACTACCTGCTGCCTTACGGCAAAGCTACCGCTGCGACCGCTGCCAACCTGGCTGCGTTCGAAGAGCGTCGCGCTGAGCTGGAAAAACTGGCTGCAGACAAAAAAGCTTCGGCTGAAAGCCGCGCTGCCCAACTGGCTGAGCTGGAAGTGACTATCACTGCCACCGCCGGTGACGAAGGCAAGCTGTTCGGTTCGATCGGTACTCACGACATCGCTGATGCACTGACCGCCTCTGGCGTTGAAGTTGCAAAAAGCGAAGTTCGTCTGCCGAACGGCACCATCCGCAACGTAGGTGAATTCGACGTAGCCGTGCACCTGCACGCTGAAGTTGAAGCCACCGTACGCGTTGTCGTGGTAGCAGCTTAAGCAGCACTTGTCGGCTGGCACCCTCGGGTGCTTGCCGGTAACATCGGGCACGATCCTGTTTACAGGTCGTGCCCTTTGTCTTTCTGCAGTTCCTGATTTTCTACAACCTAATTCCAAGTGGCCATGAACGATATCTCCGCTCCTGAGCAATACGATCTGCAAACCGCCGCGCTGAAAGTGCCGCCGCATTCCATCGAGGCCGAACAGGCTGTACTCGGTGGTCTGATGCTGGACAACAACGCCTGGGAACGCGTGCTCGATCAGGTCTCGGACGGTGATTTCTATCGTCATGACCACCGCCTGATTTTCCGTGCGATCGCCAAGCTGGCGGACCAGAACTCGCCGATCGACGTAGTGACCCTCGCCGAACAGCTCGACAAGGAAGGCCAGACCTCCCAGGTGGGCGGCCTCGGCTATCTCGGTGAGCTGGCGAAAAACACCCCCTCGGTGGCCAACATCAAGGCCTATGCCCAGATCGTTCGTGCCCGGGCGACGTTGCGGCAGTTGATCGGCATCGCCACTGAAATTGCCGACAGCGCCTTCAACCCCGAAGGGCGCACCGCGGAAGAGATTCTCGACGAAGCCGAACGGCAGATCTTCCAGATCGCCGAGGCCCGGCCTAAAACCGGCGGCCCGGTGAGCGTGAATGACCTGCTGACCAAGGCCATCGATCGCATCGACACCCTGTTCAACACCGACAACGCCATCACCGGCCTGTCCACCGGCTACACCGACCTCGACGAGAAAACCAGCGGCCTGCAACCGGCTGACTTGATCATCGTCGCCGGCCGTCCGTCCATGGGTAAAACCACCTTTGCGATGAACCTGGTGGAAAACGCCGTGTTGCGCAGCGACAAGTGCGTACTGGTCTACTCCCTCGAGATGCCAGGCGAATCGCTGATCATGCGTATGCTGTCGTCCCTGGGCCGTATCGACCAGACCAAGGTCCGGGCCGGTCGCCTGGACGACGACGATTGGCCGCGCCTGACCTCGGCGGTCAACCTGCTCAACGACCGCAAGCTGTTCATCGACGATACGGCTGGTATCAGCCCCTCGGAAATGCGCGCGCGGACCCGTCGACTGGTGCGTGAGCACGGTGACGTCGCCCTGATCATGATCGACTACCTGCAGCTGATGCAGATCCCGGGGTCGGGTGGCGACAACCGGACCAACGAGATTTCCGAAATCTCCCGTTCCTTGAAGGCCCTGGCCAAGGAATTCAACTGCCCGGTGGTGGCGTTGTCCCAGCTCAACCGCTCCCTGGAGCAACGACCGAACAAACGGCCAATCAACTCCGACCTTCGGGAATCCGGAGCGATCGAGCAGGATGCCGACGTCATCATGTTCGTATACCGGGATGAGGTGTATCACCCGGAAACCGAGCACAAGGGCATCGCCGAGATCATCATCGGCAAGCAGCGGAACGGCCCGATTGGTACCTCGCGTCTGGCGTTCATCGGCAAGTACACGCGCTTCGAAAACCTGGCGCCGGGCAGCTACAATTTCGACGACGAATAAGGGTGTAGTTCCTGAAAGGGCCTCATCGCGGGCAAGCCCGCTGCCATAGGTTGAGTGTGAACCCTGTGGGAGCGGGCTTGCCCGCGATGGCTACGCCATTTATTTCCGACCATAACCGTCGGAATTGGTCAAAATTTGTGCTATATTCCGCCCCCGCGATTTTTCATCTCAACACCGGTCACCGTCATGCAAACAGCCAAGCCGTTATTTGACTATCCCAAGTACTGGGCCGAATGTTTCGGTCCAGCGCCATTCCTGCCAATGAGCAGGGAGGAGATGGATCAGCTTGGCTGGGATTCGTGCGACATCATCATCGTCACCGGTGATGCGTACGTCGACCACCCCTCGTTCGGCATGGCCATCATCGGCCGGCTGCTGGAGTCCCAGGGCTTCCGCGTCGGGATCATTGCCCAGCCGAACTGGCAGTCCAAAGACGATTTCATGAAGCTTGGCGAACCGAACCTGTTCTTCGGCGTCGCGGCCGGCAACATGGACTCGATGATCAACCGCTACACCGCCGACAAGAAGATCCGTTCCGACGACGCCTACACCCCAGGTGGCATGGCCGGCAAACGTCCGGATCGCGCGAGCCTGGTGTACAGCCAGCGCTGCAAGGAAGCCTACAAGAACGTGCCGATCGTACTCGGTGGTATCGAGGCCTCCCTGCGCCGCATCGCCCACTACGATTACTGGCAGGACCGGGTGCGCAACTCGATCCTGATCGACGCCTGCGCCGACATCCTGCTGTACGGCAACGCCGAGCGGGCCATTGTCGAAGTCGCCCAGCGCCTGTCCTACGGGCACAAGATCGAAGACATCACCGACGTGCGCGGTACCGCGTTCATTCGTCGTGACACGCCCGCAGGCTGGTACGAAGTCGACTCCACGCGCATCGACCGTCCGGGCAAGGTCGACAAGATCATCAACCCGTACGTCAACACCCAGGACACCCAGGCCTGCGCCATCGAGCAGGAGAAGGGGCCGGTTGAAGACCCGAGCGAAGCCAAGGTCGTGCAGATCCTGGCCAGCCCGCGCATGACCCGCGACAAGACCGTGATTCGCCTGCCGTCGGTGGAAAAAGTCCGCGGCGACGCGGTGCTCTACGCCCACGCCAACCGGGTATTGCACCTTGAAACCAACCCGGGCAACGCCCGTGCGTTGGTGCAGAAGCATGGCGAAGTCGACGTCTGGTTCAACCCGCCGCCGATTCCGATGACTACCGAAGAAATGGACTACGTGTTCGGCATGCCCTACGCCCGTGTCCCGCACCCGGCGTACGGCAAGGAGAAGATCCCGGCCTACGACATGATCCGCTTCTCGGTGAACATCATGCGCGGCTGCTTCGGTGGCTGTACCTTCTGCTCGATTACCGAGCACGAAGGCCGGATCATCCAGAACCGTTCCGAAGAGTCGATCATTCGCGAAATCGAAGAGATCCGCGACAAGGTGCCAGGCTTCACCGGGGTCATTTCCGACCTGGGCGGGCCGACCGCGAACATGTACCGCATCGCCTGCAAGAGCCCGGAAATCGAATCCGCGTGCCGCAAGCCATCCTGCGTGTTCCCGGGCATCTGCCCGAACCTCAATACCGACCACTCGTCGCTGATCCAGCTGTATCGCAGCGCCCGTGCGTTGCCGGGTGTGAAGAAGATCCTGATCGCGTCGGGCCTGCGCTACGACCTGGCGGTCGAGTCGCCTGAGTACGTCAAGGAGTTGGTGACCCACCACGTCGGTGGTTACCTGAAGATCGCCCCGGAACACACCGAGGAAGGTCCGCTCAACCAGATGATGAAACCGGGCATCGGCAGCTATGACAAGTTCAAGCGCATGTTCGAGAAGTACACCAAGGAAGCGGGCAAGGAACAGTACCTGATTCCGTACTTCATCGCGGCCCACCCGGGCACCACCGACGAAGACATGATGAACCTGGCCCTGTGGCTCAAGGGCAACGGTTTCCGCGCCGACCAGGTGCAGGCGTTCTACCCGTCGCCGATGGCCACCGCCACCGCCATGTACCACTCGGGCAAGAACCCGCTGCGCAAAGTCACCTACAAGAGCGACGGCGTGACCATCGTCAAGAGCGAGGAGCAGCGTCGCCTGCACAAGGCGTTCTTGCGTTACCACGACCCGAAAGGCTGGCCAATGCTGCGTGAAGCGCTGACCCGCATGGGCCGTGCCGACCTGATCGGGCCGGGCAAGAACCAGTTGATCCCGCTGCACCAGCCGGCGACCGACAGCTACCAGAGCGCCCGTCGCAAGAACTCGACGCCGGCGGGCAGCCATAAAGTGGCGGCAACGGAAAAGACCACCAAGATCCTCACCCAGCACACCGGCCTGCCGCCGCGTGCCAGTGACGGTGGCAATCCGTGGGACAAGCGTGAACAGGCCAAGGCTGCGGCGTTCGCCCGCAACCAGCAGGCGGCCAAGGAGCGTAAGGACGCGGCCAAAGGCAAGGGGCCCAAGCCCGCGCGCAAGCCGGTTGTGCCGCGCTAAGCGCTGACGGCCGAGAACAAGACGCCAACCTTCGGGTTGGCGTTTTGCATTGGGCCGAAAAAAGATCCCGCGCCACATTTGCGTGCAGCGCCATCAAAGCAATTCCCCGCATCGCTCGATTTTGGTGCTGTACTGCCTCAAGCAACCGGAGAAAGCGCCAGCGCTGCTGTATGGCATAAGTCTTGCGCGGTGCTCGGTACGCTTTTGGCTCGCAGGAGGCACGCCGTGTCGATTCATGTCGCATTGCACCACGTCACGCATTACCGCTACGACCGCGCCGTCGAACTCGGCCCGCAGATCGTTCGCCTGCGCCCGGCGGCCCATAGCCGCACGCGGATCCTCTCTTATTCGCTCAAAGTGCTGCCCGAGCAGCACTTCATCAACTGGCAGCAAGACCCCCAGGGTAACTACCTGGCGCGCCTGGTGTTCCCGGAGAAGACCGAGCAACTGCGCATCGAAGTCGACTTGCTGGCGGAAATGGCAGTGTTCAATCCCTTCGACTTTTTCCTCGAGCCTTATGCCGAGACCATTCCGTTCGCCTACGCCGCGGACGAACGCAAGGAACTGGCGCCGTACCTGGAAACCCTGCCGCTGACGCCCAGGCTCAAGGCCTACCTCCAGGGCATCGAGCGCACGCCGCTGCCGGCCGTGGATTTCCTGGTGGCCCTCAACCAGCGCCTGAGCGAAGACATCGGTTACCTGATCCGCATGGAGCCCGGGGTCCAGACCCCGGAATACACCCTGGAGCACGCGTCCGGCTCATGCCGCGACTCGGCCTGGTTGCTGGTGCAACTGCTACGCAACCTCGGACTGGCGGCGCGGTTTGTCTCGGGCTACTTGATCCAGCTCACGGCGGACGTGAAGAGCCTCGACGGGCCGTCCGGCACCGAGGTGGATTTCACCGACCTGCACGCCTGGTGCGAAGTCTACCTGCCGGGTGCAGGCTGGATCGGCCTGGACGCCACCTCTGGGCTGTTTGCCGGTGAAGGGCATATTCCGTTGGCCTGTAGTCCCGATCCGTCCTCTGCGGCGCCGATCAGCGGCCTGGTCGAACCCTGTGAGTGTGAATTCAGCCATGAAATGTCGGTGGAGCGGATCTGGGAAGCGCCTCGGGTCACCAAGCCCTACACCGAGGAGCAGTGGCAGGCCATCCAGACCCTCGGCCGGCAGATCGACGGCGACCTGCAGGCTGGCGATGTGCGGCTGACCATGGGCGGCGAGCCGACCTTCGTCTCGATCGACGATCCGGATGGCGCCGAGTGGAACACCGCCGCACTCGGCCCGGACAAGCGCCGGCTGTCGGCCGAGCTGTTCCAGCGCCTGCGCAAGCATTACGCGCCCAAGGGCCTGGTGCATTTCGGCCAGGGCAAGTGGTACCCCGGCGAGCAACTGCCGCGCTGGTCACTCAATTGCTATTGGCGGCGTGACGGCGTGCCGGTCTGGCACAACAGTGCCTTGATAGCCGATGAGCAGCAGGACTACGGCGCGGATGGCGCGTTGGCCGGGCGTTTTCTGGCGAGTGTCGCCGAGCGCTTGAAACTGCCCGCACACTTTGTGTTCCCCGCTTACGAAGATCACTTCTATTACCTGTGGCGCGAAGGCAACTTGCCGCTGAACGTCAGCGCCGAAGACCCGCGCCTGGAGGAGCCGCTGGAGCGTGCACGGTTGCGCAAGGTGTTCAGCCAGGGCCTGGACAAGGTGATCGGCCAGGTCCTGCCGCTGGCGCGCACCGCCAAGGGTGACCAGTGGCAAAGCGGGCGCTGGTATCTGCGCGATGAGCATTGCCGGTTGGTCCCCGGCGATTCCCCCCTGGGCTATCGATTGCCACTGGGCTCCCAGCCTTGGGTGAAAGCCGCGGAGTACCCGTTCATCCATCCGCAGGACCCCAACCAGGACTTCCCGCCGCTGCCGGACACCGCACAATTGGCAGCTCATGCCACGCCTGCAGTGGCCGAGGAGCGTGTGCCGGCACTCGACGAGTCCGCCGACTGGTTGACCCGCACCGCGTTCTGCGCCGAGGCCCGGGAAGGGCGCTTGTACCTGTTCATGCCGCCACTGGAGCGGCTTGAGGATTATCTGGAACTGGTCAGCGCCATCGAGGCCACCGCCGAGGAGCTGCATTGCCCGGTGTTACTGGAGGGGTATGAGCCGCCCAGTGATCCGCGCCTGAGCAATTTCCGGGTGACCCCGGACCCTGGCGTGATCGAGGTCAACGTGCAGCCGTCCGCCAGTTGGGATGAGCTGGTGGAGCGCACCGAGTTCCTCTACGAGGAGGCCCGCCAGACCCGCCTGACCAGCGAGAAATTCATGATCGACGGCCGCCACACCGGCACCGGCGGCGGTAACCATTTTGTATTGGGTGGCGCGACCCCGGCGGACTCGCCCTTTCTGCGTCGTCCGGACCTGCTGCGCAGCCTGATCAGCTACTGGCACAACCACCCGTCCTTGTCCTACCTGTTTTCCGGCCTGTTCATCGGCCCGACGTCCCAGGCGCCGCGGGTCGACGAGGCGCGCAACGATGCCTTGTACGAACTGGAAATTGCCTTCGCGCAAATGCCGGCGCCGGGTGAAGCCTGTGCCCCCTGGCTGGTGGATCGCCTGCTACGCAACCTGTTGATCGATGTCACCGGCAACACCCACCGCGCCGAGTTCTGTATCGACAAACTCTATTCGCCGGACGGTGCCACCGGGCGCCTGGGTCTGCTGGAGTTGCGGGCCTTCGAGATGCCGCCCCACGCACGCATGAGCCTGGTCCAGCAACTGTTGCTGCGGGCATTGGTGGCGCGCTTCTGGCGTGAACCCTATGCGCCCGCCAAGCTGGCGCGCTGGGGCACGGAGCTGCATGACCGGTTCCTGCTGCCGCACTTTATCGAGCAGGACTTCGCCGATGTGCTGGTGGACCTCAACGCCGCCGGGTATGCGTTGCGCGCCGAATGGTTCGCCGCCCACCTGGAGTTTCGTTTTCCCAAGGTCGGCGATTATGCGGTCAGCGGCATCGAACTGGAGCTGCGCCAGGCGCTGGAGCCCTGGCATGTGCTGGGCGAGGAGGGCGCGGCAGGCGGTACCGTGCGGTATGTCGATTCGTCCCTGGAACGCCTGCAGGTCAAGCTCACGGGGTTGGCGCCGCAGCGTTATGTGCTGACCTGCAATGGGGTCGCGGTGCCGCTGCAGCCTACCGGTCGGGTCGGCGAGTTTGTCGCCGGCGTGCGGTTCCGCGCCTGGCAGCCCGCCAACTGCCTGCAGCCAACCATCGGGGTGCATGCGCCCCTGGTGTTCGATCTGCTCGACACCTGGATGCAGCGCTCCCTGGGGGGCTGTCAGTACCACGTTGCCCATCCCGGAGGGCGCAACTACGACAGCCTGCCGGTCAACGCCAACGAAGCCGAGAGCCGGCGCATGGCGCGGTTCTTCCGGCTTGGCCACAGTCCGGGGGCCCTTCAGGTCCCGACCCTGACGATCAGTGATGAGTTGCCCATGACCCTGGATTTGCGCCAGTTTGCGCAGAGCAGCCAATGACAGACCTGCCATAGTTGTGCGCTAACCTGCCTTTTTCTTGAGCCTGCCGAGCGTTCCATGCCTGACCTGCTAGACCATTACCCGCTCACGGCGGGCACCTATCACGAACTGCTCGACGACAGCGGCGGCGTGCGCGCGCATTGGCGGCGCCTGTTCGAGCAGTTGCAACGCAGTTCGCCTGCGCAACTGGTGCAGCGCCAGGCCTTGCTGGCGCGGCAGATCCAGGAAAATGGCGTCACTTACAATGTCTACGCCGACCCCAAGGGCGCCGACCGCCCCTGGGAGCTGGACCTGTTGCCCCACGTGATTGCCGCCGATGAGTGGCAGCACCTGTCGGCTGGAATCGCCCAGCGTGCACGGCTGCTCAACGCGGTGCTGGCGGACCTGTATGGTCCGCAGCGCCTGATTGCCGAGGGCCTGCTGCCGTCGGAGCTGGTGTTTGGCCATAACAATTTCCTGTGGCCTTGCCAGGGGATCCGGCCACCCGCCGAAACCTTCCTGCACCTGTATGCCGTGGACCTGGCGCGCACCCCCGACGGGCGCTGGTGGGTCACCGCGGATCGCACCCAGGCACCGTCCGGTGCCGGATATGCCCTGGAGAGCCGCACCATCGTTTCGCGCGCGTTTCCCGAACTCTACCGCGACCTGCAAGTGCAGCACCTGGCGGGGTTCTTCCGGACCCTGCAGGAAACCCTGGCCCGTCAGGCACCCAGCGCCGAGGAAGTGCCGCTGGTGGTGCTGTTGACTCCCGGGCGTTTCAACGAGAGCTATTTCGAACACCTGTACCTGGCCCGCCAGCTCGGTTATCCGCTGGTCGAAGGCGGTGACCTGACGGTGCGCGATGCCACGGTCTACCTCAAGACCCTGAGCGGCCTGCGCCGGGTCCACGCGATCATGCGCCGGCTCGACGATGACTTCTGCGACCCGCTGGAGCTGCGCACCGACTCGGCCCTCGGCGTCCCGGGGCTGTTGGAGGCGGTGCGCCAGGGCCGGGTGCTGGTGGCCAACGCCCTGGGCAGCGGTGTGCTGGAGTCGCCGGGGCTGTTGGGGTTTCTGCCCAAGATCAATCACTACCTGTTCGGCGAGGAACTGCTCCTGCCGTCCATTGCCACCTGGTGGTGCGGGGAGCCGCCGGTGCTGGAGCAAGCGCTGGAGAAACTGCCGGAGCTGCTGATCAAGCCGGCCTTTCCTTCGCAGAGCTTTGTCCCGGTGTTTGGGCGCGATTTGAGTGAAAAGCAGCGCGATGATCTGGTCCGGCGCATGCGTGCGCGGCCCTACGCCTATGTTGCGCAAGAATTGCCCCAGCTGTCCCAGGCGCCGGTGTGGCAGGCCGAGACGGGCCAGTTGCAACCACGGGCCATCGGCATGCGGGTGTACGCGGTGGCCAGTCACGACGGCTATCGGGTGTTGCCCGGCGGCCTGACCCGGGTGGCCGCCGAGGCGGATGCCGAAGTGGTATCGATGCAGCGCGGCGGCGCGAGCAAGGACACCTGGGTACTGGGCGAGCGGGCCCCCGTCGGCGAGCAATGGAAGGCCCAGCGAACCCTCGGCGTGCATGACCTGGTGCGACGCGATCCGTACCTGCCGTCGCGGGTGGTGGAAAACCTGTTCTGGTTCGGTCGTTACTGCGAGCGCTGTGATGACAGTGCGCGGTTGCTGCGGATCATGCTTGCGCGTTATGTCGACGGCGATGATCCCCAAGCCCTGCAAGCGGCGGTCGAACTGGGTGAAGGCCTGATGCTGCTGCCCGAGGAAGGTGAGTTGCCCGAGCGTCTGCTGGCCGCCTTGCTCGGCGCAGACTGGTCGTTCAGCCTGCGCGCCAACCTGCAGCGCTTGCAGTGGGCGGCGTCCCAGGTGCGCGGCAAGCTGTCGCGCGAGAACTGGCAGGCGCTGGTGGAGTTGCAGCGCGAAGCCATGGAGCTGGAGACGGAGGCCGAGGCCGCCGATTTTGGCGAGCTGCTGGACTTTCTCAACCGCCTGGTGATGTCACTGGCCGCGTTGTCCGGGTTTGCCCTGGACGACATGACCCGCGACGAAGGCTGGCGGTTCTTGATGATCGGCCGGCGCATCGAGCGCTTGCAGTTCCTGAGCAGCAGCCTGGCGGGGTTCCTGCGCGGGGCCGGGGCGTTCGATCAGGCGGGCCTGGAATGGTTGCTGGAGTTGGGTAACAGCAGCATCACCTACCGCTCCCGTTACCTGGCCGTGGCGCAGTTGATCCCGGTGCTGGATCTGTTGCTGCTCGATGAACAGAACCCCCATGCGGTGTTGTTCCAGTTGAAACTGGTGAGCGGTTCCCTGAAGCGCTTGAACCATGACTTCGGCGCACCTGCCGAGGCCGCCTTGCCACTGCTGGTGGAGCGCCTGGCCGGGTTTGACCTTGGCTGCCTGGAGAACCCGCTGTTCGGTGACAGCAGTGTGCGCGCCGCCCTCGATGGCCTGGCGGACTTGCTGCAGGAAGTCGCCGATGTCAGCAATCAGGTGTCCGACCGCCTGGCCTTGCGGCATTTCGCCCATGTCGACGATGTCAGCCAACGTACGGTGTCCGTGTGAACAGTGCCCGCTATCAGATTCTCCACGACACCCATTATCGCTATGACAGCCCGGTGTCCCTGGCCCAGCAGTTGGCCCATCTGTGGCCGCGGCCCTGCGCCTGGCAACGCTGCACCGAGCAGCAGTTGTTGATCAGCCCGTCACCGACGACCCGCCGCGATGAGCTGGACGTGTTCGGCAACCCGCTGACTCGCCTGGCCTTCGAGCGGCCCCACGATGAGTTGCAGGTCAATGCCCGGCTGACCGTTGAGGTGCTGGCCCGGGCATTACCCGACTTCCAGCAGTCGCCGGCCTGGGAGGCGACCCGCAGCGCGCTGACCTACAGTGGCCAGCCGATCGCCGACGAGGTGCTGCAGGCGTGTCGTTATCGCTTCGAATCGCCCTATGTGCACTTGAAAAGCTCCTTCGTCGAGTTCTCCGAAAGCTGTTTTGCGCCGGGACGGCCGCTGATGCTTGGCGTGCAGGCATTGATGCAGAAGATCTTCAGCGAGTTCACCTTCGACGCCGAGGCCACGCAGGTGGCAACGCCGCTGGTGGAAGTGCTGGAGCGGCGGCGGGGGGTGTGCCAGGACTTCGCGCACCTGATGCTGGCCTGCGTGCGTTCCAGGGGCTTGGCGGCGCGTTACGTCAGTGGCTACCTGTTGACGCAGCCACCCCCCGGGCAGGCGCGACTGATCGGCGCCGATGCGTCCCATGCCTGGGTGTCGGTGTTCTGTCCGGTCTTGGGTTGGGTGGATTTTGATCCGACCAATAATATCCAGCCGGCGCTTGAGCACATCAGCCTGGCCTGGGGCCGGGATTTCTCTGATGTGTCGCCGTTGCGTGGGGTGATTCTGGGGGGCGGCAGCCACGACCCGGAAGTGCGGGTGACAGTCTTGCCGTTGGACTAGCGCGTTCCGCCGTAGGAGCTGGCTGGCCAGCTCCTACAGAAGATAGGCGGGACACTGTCCGGTGGGGCTCAGGCGTCTGGCGCCTGCTCTTTCGGTGCTTCTACAGCGTCTTGGGCAGTCACTTCAGTTTCTGCATCCGGGTTCAGTGCGCCGGCCTCTTCATCGGCAGCCGCTTTCTTGCGTTGCAACTTTTCCTCTTTCTTCTGCTCTTTGGCCAAGTCTCTTTGACGCTTGGCGAAGGAGTAATTAGGTTTAGCCATGGGCGATCCTCTGGGGTCGAAGGTGAGGTTGAGCGGCGCGTATTCTGCCTTTAAACCGGGGCCAAGGGTTAATCGGGTTTTTGCCCGTCCCATTTGGGGCTGACCACCGGCTGCCAGGCATCCAGTGCATCCAGCAGATCCTGCGGCGATTCGCTCGTTTGCAGCATGTCACGGTGCTGCCCGCGAACGAAGCCTTCACCGACGACATGATCAAGAAATGCAGTGAGTTTGCTGTAAAAGCCATTCACTTCCAGCAGCCCCAGCGGTTTGCCGTGGTAGCCGAGCTGGCCCCAGGTCCAGACCTCGAACAGCTCCTCGAAGGTGCCCAGGCCGCCGGGCAGGGCGATAAAGGCGTCGCTCAGTTCTGCCATGCGTGCCTTGCGGGCGTGCATGCCATCGACCACTTCCAGGCGCGTCAGGCCGTTGTGGCCGATTTCCTTGTTTTTCAGGCTTTCGGGAATAATTCCGATCACTTCGCCACCGGCCGCCAATGCGGCGTCGGCGACAATCCCCATCAAACCGACCGCGCCGCCGCCATACACCAGCGTCAGCTTGCGCCGGGCCAGCTCCTGGCCCAAGGCAATCGCCGCCCCTCGATAGGCCGGGTGAGTGCCGGTGCTGGCGCCGCAAAACACACAAACAGATGTTAAAGACATGCCTTCCTCCGTGATCAGTGACGAGCGCAGAGTAATGGCTGGCGCCGGGTTGCTCCAAGAATTAATCCGGGGCGCGGGCTTCTTCAAAGGTGCCACTGGCCCCACAGGCGTAGGCGGCGAGCAAACTGCACAACAGGCTATTGAGGGACATGACGGACACTCCATTGGCGGGAACAATGGGCCGATCTTAGGCGGGTGCGGGCTGTCTGGCTGGTAGATTGTTTCGATGGGTGTCATAGCCCGAAAGTTGTATACAATTCTTGACTGAGGTCATAGGAACTTCCGGAAATTTCAGGCAGTCTTTACAAGATATGGATTTTTTAAACCCTGCCTTGGAGATTCACCATGTTTGCCAAACTTGTTGCGGTATCCCTGCTGACACTGGCCAGCAGCCAACTGATGGCTGCCGAATGCAAGGTCACCGTTGACTCCACTGACCAGATGTCCTTCAACACCAAGGCCATCGAAATCGACAAGAGCTGCAAGACCTTCACCGTCGAGCTGACCCACTCCGGCAGCCTGCCGAAGAACGTCATGGGCCACAACCTGGTGATCAGCACTGAAGCTGACATGCAGCCGATCGCCACCGATGGCCTGGCTGCCGGCATCGACAAGAACTACCTCAAGGACGGCGATACCCGCGTGATCGCTCACACCAAGATCATCGGTGCTGGCGAGAAAGATGCCGTGACCTTTGACGTGTCGAAACTCAAAGCCGATGAAAAATACGGTTTCTTCTGCTCCTTCCCTGGCCACATCTCGATGATGAAAGGCACCATTACCCTGAAGTAAGCCTGTAGCGCCCATAAAAAAAGCGTCCTCGGTGGGACGCTTTTTTTTGCCTGGCATTTATCGCGAGCCTCTCGCGATGGCCGCGCTAAAGCCCCTTTAGTCAATCACGGGGCAAACGGCATTACCCGCTTGTGATGGGTCTTTCTATAGGTGTCACAAATGATCCTGAAGGCCTCTTCACGCACCGGCTCACCGTGCAGGAAGGCATCGATCTCGGTGTAGGTGACGCCATGGGACGCTTCGTCCGGTTTACCCGGCGACAGGTCTTCCAGGTCGGCGGTCGGGACTTTTTCCACCAGTGACTCGGGCGCGCCGAAGTGCCGGGCGATGGCCCGTACCTGGTGTTTCACCAGGCCGCTGAGGGGGGCCAGGTCACAGGCGCCGTCGCCGAACTTGGTGAAAAAGCCCATCACTGCTTCGGCGGCGTGGTCAGTACCGATCACCAGGCCGTGGGCGGCCCCGGCGATGGTGTACTGGGCGACCATGCGCATGCGCGCCTTGGTATTGCCCAGCACGAAATCCACCGACACCGCGTGTTTGCCTTCAAAGGCCGCGACCTCACGGGACAGCGCCTTGACCGCCGGGCCGATATTGACCGTGTGGCGCTCATCCGGCGCGATGAAGTCCACCGCAGCCTGGGCTTCGTGTTCATCGAACTGGGTTTCGTACGGCAGGCGTACGGCGATGAATTTGTAGCTCATATCACCGCTGCGCTCGCGCAGTTCATGCATGGCGCGTTGGGCCAGCAGGCCTGCGGTCAGCGAATCGACGCCACCACTGATGCCCAGTACCAGGCTCTTGAGCCCGGAATTGACCAGGCAGTCCTGGATGAAGCCGATCCGCCGCTCGATTTCCGCTTCCAGGGCAGCCTGGTCGGCGAAGGGCGGTTGGACCTTGAGCTGTTCAGCAATCTCACGCTGTACGGCTTGCATGAATTCACTCCTTGCTTGAATTGCCAGATAGGGCGGCAGGTACTTGAAACACATGTCGCAAATAGGCGACGAAATTCGGATCCTTGCAGTGGGTCTTGCCAGGCTCGTCGGAAATCTTGGCGACTGGCTGGCCGTTGCAGGCGGTCATTTTAAGCACGATGCTCATGGGTTCGACACCGGGAATGTCACAGGTCAGGTTGGTGCCGATGCCAAAGCTGACATTGATCCGCCCGCGCAGCGCCCGGAAGATCTCCAGTGAGCGGGGCAGCGTCAGGCTGTCGGAGAACACCAGGGTCTTGCTCATCGGCTCGATACCGAGCTTGTGATAATGAGCGATGGCTTTTTCCGCCCAGAGAATCGGATCTCCGGAGTCGTGGCGCAGGCCGTCGAACAGCTTGGCGAAGTACAGGTCGAAATCGTTGAGGAATGCATCGGTGGTGATGCAGTCGGTCAGGGCAATGCCGAGCAGGCCACGGTATTCACGGACCCAGCAATCGAGGGCGGCGATCTGGCTGTCGATCAGCCTCGGGCCGAGTTGCTGGTGGGCCATGATCCACTCGTGAGCCATGGTGCCCAGCGGTTTCATGTCGATTTCCCGGGACAGGTGCACGTTGCTGGTGCCGACGAAACGCCCCGGGAAGTCGTGCTTGAGCACGTTGACCACTTCTTCCTGGACCCGGTAGGAAAATCGGCGGCGGGTGCCGAAATCTGCGACCTGCAACTCGGACAACTCCTCGCTGCTGGCGTTGGCACTCAACCAGTCGAACTTGCGATACAGCTGCTCGCGGGCTTGTTCCAGCACCACTTCGCGGTAGCGATAGCGGCTGCGCACCTCGCTGACAATCGCCAGCAACGGCACCTCGAACAGAATCACATGCAGCCATGGCCCGCGCAGGCGAATGAACAACTCGCCCTGTTCGATGCCGGTGTGGATGTAGCGCAGATTGAACCGGAACAGACCGAGAAACCGCAGGAAGTCCGGCTTCATGAAACTGATGCGCTCCAGGAAACCCAACTGGTCGGCGCTCAGGCTCAGTTCGGCCAGGCGCTCGATCTGCACACGAATTTCCGCCAGGTAGGGGCGCAGGTCTTCGCTGTTGCGGCAGCGAAACTCCCATTCGACTTCAACGTTGGGGTAGTTGTGCAGCACCGCCTGCATCATGGTCAGCTTGTAGAAGTCGGTGTCGAGCAGGTTCTGCACGATGCGATCGGCAAACACACTCTCGCTCATAACGGGGATCTCCAGGCTGGCCGCAGCCTTTGACGCTGTTTCATTGAAGGGGCGTAGTGGCGCATATCGGCAGTGGTGATTGCCAGTGATTTTTTGGCCGACGCACTCAGCTGGCCGCCGGTGTATCGATCTGCTCCAGCATCCACTTCACAAAATCCCGGACCTTGGGCACTTCCGCCGCGTGTTCCGGGTAGGCCAGGTAATAGGCGTCGCTGCTGGGCATTGCATGCTGCCAGGGAATGACCAGCTTGCCGTCGGCCAGTTCTTCCTCCACCAGAAAACGCGGCAACAGGGCCACGCCACAGCCGACTTGCGCGGCGCGGATGCACATGTAGAACGTCTCGAAGCGCGGCCCGTGGTAGCTATGTTCGGTCTGGTAACCCTGGCTGTCGAACCAGTCGTGCCAGGCCTGGGGCCGCGAGGCATTTTGCAGCAGTACCAGGTCGGTGAGCTGGGTCGGGTCGGTGAAGGGATGGTCTGGCAGGCTGCCGGGCGCACACACGGGGACCAGCTCTTCGCCGAACAGTTTCAGGCACTCGGTGCCCGGCCGGGAGCCCTGGCCGAAGTAGAACGCCAGGTCGGCGCGGCCCTGCAGCAGGTCGTCGGCTTCCTGCTCGCTGCACAGGTCCAGGTGAATCTGCGGATGGCGCAGGCGCCAGCCCTTGAGGCGTGGCACCAACCAACGGGCACCAAAAGTCGGCGGGGTGGACACCCGCAGGACTTCCGTCTCGCCACCGTAGGAGCGCAGGTAATGGGTCGACATCTCGACCTGGGTGAGGATTTTTCGGACTTCAACCAGGTATAGATCCCCAGCCGGAGTCATTTGCAGGCGCCGCCGAACCCGACGAAACAGCAGGTGCTGCAGCAGTTCTTCCAGTTGCGCCACCTGTTTGCTCACTGCGCTCTGAGTCAGGTTCAACTCTTCGGCCGCGCGGGTGAAGCTCAGGTGGCGGGTGACCGCTTCAAAGCACTGCAGGGCAGTGATCGATGGCAAGTGGCGTTTATTCAGCATGGGTGGGCCCTTTGTTCTTGTTGCAACGCGTTGCATGAATAAACGGAATGATATCTCGCCTAATCGTCGTTTGTTGGCTCGTCTGTGTAGCGCTACAACTACAGGCCTGATCAGCCGTCTTGCTGCGGCTGCGAACTTTCCGTTTTTTGCTTGAGGAGTGACCCATGGTTGCCGCATTGCTTGATCGTTTGGGGGTAAACCCGGCCCTGTACCAGAACGGCAAACAGCCGGTGCATTCACCTGTCGACGGCAGCCAGATTGCCTCGGTCAACTGGGAAGGTGCCGCCGAAGTCGAGCAGCAGGTCAGTCGTGCCGAGCATGCGTTCGAGCTGTGGCGCAAGGTGCCAGCACCGCGCCGTGGTGAGCTGGTGCGCCAGTTCGGCGAAGTGCTGCGTGAATACAAGGCCGACCTGGGCGAGCTGGTGTCCTGGGAAGCCGGCAAGATCACTCAGGAAGGCTTGGGTGAAGTGCAGGAAATGATCGACATCTGCGACTTCGCCGTCGGTCTGTCCCGTCAACTCTACGGCTTGACCATCGCCTCCGAGCGCCCGGGCCACCACATGCGTGAAACCTGGCATCCGCTGGGCGTGGTCGGGGTAATCAGTGCATTCAACTTCCCGGTCGCGGTCTGGGCCTGGAACACTACGCTGGCGCTGGTGTGCGGTAACCCGGTGATCTGGAAACCGTCGGAGAAAACCCCGCTCACCGCACTGGCCTGCCAGGCGCTGTTCGAACGGGTGCTGAAGAATTTCAGCGATGCACCGCCCTACCTCAGCCAAGTGATCATCGGTGGCCGCGATGCCGGTGAAGCGCTGGTGGACGACCCGCGCGTGGCCCTGATCAGCGCCACCGGCAGTACCCGCATGGGTCGCGAAGTGGCGCCGAAGATCGCTGCCCGTTTCGCCCGCAGCATTCTCGAACTCGGTGGCAACAACGCAATGATCCTCGGCCCAAGCGCCGACCTGGACATGGCGGTCCGCGCCATTCTGTTCAGCGCCGTCGGCACTGCTGGCCAGCGCTGCACCACCTTGCGCCGACTGATTGCCCACGAATCGGTCAAGGAAGAAATCGTCACCCGTCTCAAGGCTGCCTATTCCAAGGTGCGCATTGGCCATCCGCTGGAAGGCAACCTGGTCGGTCCTCTGATCGACAAGCACAGTTTCGACAACATGCAGGACGCCCTGGAGCAGGCCCTGAGTGAAGGCGGCCGGGTATTCGGCGGCAAGCGCCAGCTCGAATCGCAGTTCCCCAACGCCTACTACGTCTCGCCGGCCATCGTCGAAATGCCCGAGCAAAGCGACGTGGTGTGCAGCGAAACCTTCGCGCCGATCCTGTACGTGGTGGGCTACAACGACTTCGCCGAAGCGCTGCGCCTGAACAACGCTGTACCGCAAGGCCTGTCCTCGTGCATCTTCACCACTGACGTGCGTGAAGCCGAGCAGTTCATGTCGGCGGTGGGCAGCGACTGCGGGATCGCCAACGTCAACATCGGCCCCAGCGGTGCGGAAATCGGCGGCGCGTTTGGCGGCGAGAAAGAAACCGGTGGCGGTCGCGAGTCGGGCTCCGATGCGTGGCGCGGTTACATGCGGCGCCAGACCAACACCGTCAACTACTCGCTGGAACTGCCGTTGGCCCAGGGCATCACGTTTGATTGAAGCTTCAGTCGAGCGGTAGTCCCCAGTGGGCGCGAGCTTGCTCGCTCCCACATTGAATTGTGTGGGTTCGGTTTTTGATCGGGGTCTTGCAATGCCGTTACGCGAAGAATGCTTATGGGAAAAACTGACGCCGCAACGGCCTGACCGGGCGGCGCTCAAGGGCGAGGTGAGGGCCGATGTCTGCGTGATCGGCGCCGGCTTCACCGGCTTGTCGGCGGCCGTGCATTTGCTGGAACAGGGCAAGAGCGTCTGTGTGCTTGAGGCTCAGCGCTGTGGCCAGGGCGGTTCGGGGCGCAACGTCGGGCTGGTGAACGCCGGCATGTGGATTCCCCCGGACGAGATTGAAGAGGGTTTTGGCGAAGTCGTCGGCAGCCAGCTCAATCGTATGCTCGGCGCGGCTCCCGCCCTGGTGTTCAGCCTGATCGACAAGTACCGCATCGACTGCCAGCTGCGCCGCGAGGGCACGCTGCACATGGCCCACAACCGCACTGGCGAAACCGATCTGCGCAGCCGCGAAGCGCAATGGAAACGCCGCGGTGCCCCGGTCGAATTATTGACCGGAGCGGCGTGCGAGCAAGCCACCGGAACCAAGAAAATCGCCGCCGCGTTGCTCGATCGCCGCGCCGGCACGCTCAATCCCATGGCCTACACCAGTGGTCTGGCCAAGGCGGCCGCCGACCTGGGTGGCCGGTTGTTCGACCATAGCGCGGTGACCCGGCTGGAACGCCAGGGCCAGCTCTGGGCGGTGCACACCGCCGAGGGTGCAGTGCTTGCCGAGCAGGTAGTGATCGCTTCCAACGCTTACACCGAGGGCGACTGGACCGAGCTGCGACGCAACTTTTTCCCGGGTTACTACTACCAGGTCGCCTCGGCGCCACTGACCGAAGAAGCCGCGCAGCAGATCCTGCCGGGCGGCCAGGGTTCCTGGGACACGCGCCAGGTGCTGAGCAGCATTCGCCGTGACCAGGACGGTCGCCTGTTGCTCGGCAGCCTGGGCAATGGCAACCGCAAACCCGCCTGGTTCCTCAAGGCCTGGGCCGACCGGGTGCAGCAGCACTATTTCCCCTATCTCAAGCCGGTGGACTGGGAATGCACCTGGACCGGCTGCATCGCCTTTACCCCTGATCACCTGATGCGCCTGTTCGAACCGGCGCCCGGTCTGGTCGCGGTCACCGGCTACAACGGACGAGGGGTGACCACCGGGACCGTGGTCGGCAAAGCCTTCGCCGACTACCTGTGCCACGGCGATCCGCAAGCCTTGCCGATTCCTTTCGCACCCATGCAGCCACTGCTGGGGGTGGGGCTGCGCAGTTGCCTGTACGAAACCGGGTTCTCCCTCTATCACGCGGGCCAGTGCCTGCGGATTGTGATTTAAGCAAGGGAATTTAACGCTTGGACGCGGCGCTTTTGGCGGTAACGACTAGCCTGTAGTGGTGCGGGTTGTAGCAGTCTCGCACCAGTAGTGTGCAGTTCGGTGACGCGGGCTGTTACAGGCTGGTTGCACGTCGTTTCTGCTGACGGTTGCAATAGTGGCACGCGAAGGTTTCACCCTTAAAAAATAACGGTTTCACCTTTCGCGGTTTAGACGGTTGCACGCCCAATGAAAATGGGCCCAAAACTGTTTAAAAAACAATAAGGCAACGACTTGCTCAAGAATAAAAAACCAATGGCACGGCCCTTGCTCTGAGCATTCAGTGAAGTCGCAGTGCCAACTAAAAAAACCTTGGAGCACCACCTCATGTCCCAGACGTTTTACAAGAAAGGCTTTCTGGCCCTCGCAGTGGCTGCTGCGTTGGGCGTTTCTGCGTTTGCTCAGGCCGACATCAAGATCGGTGTAGCGGGTCCAATGACGGGCGCCAACGCGGCATTTGGCGAGCAGTACATGAAGGGTGCACAGGCAGCAGCCGACGCCGTGAACGCCGCAGGCGGCGTGAATGGCGAGAAGATCGTGCTGGTCAAGGGCGATGACGCCTGCGAGCCAAAACAGGCGGTGACGGTCGCCAAGGACCTCACTAACCAGAAGGTTGCCGGCGTAGTCGGTCACTTCTGCTCCTCCTCGACCATTCCAGCCTCGGAGATCTACGACGAAGCCGGGATCATCGCGATCACCCCGGGTTCCACCAACCCACAGGTCACCGAGCGCGGACTGAGCGCCATGTTCCGTATGTGCGGGCGTGACGACCAGCAGGGCATCGTGGCCGGCGACTACATCGTCGATGTGCTCAAGGGCAAAAAAGTCGTCGTGCTGCACGACAAGGACACCTACGGCCAAGGCCTGGCGGATGCCACCAAGGCCCAACTGGTGAAGCGCGGCGTAACGCCGGTGCTGTATGAAGGCCTGACCCGCGGCGAGAAAGACTTCAGCACCATCGTCACCAAAATCCGCGGCGCCGGTGCTGACGTCGTCTACTTCGGCGGCCTGCACCCGGAAGCCGGTCCTCTGGTCCGTCAATTGCGTGAGCAAGGCCTCAAAGACGTCAAGTTCATGTCCGATGACGGCATCGTGACCGACGAACTGGTGACCACCGCTGGCGGCCCGCAATTCGTCGATGGCGTGCTGATGACCTTCGGCGCCGACCCGCGCCTGCTGCCAGAGAGCAAGGCCGTGGTGGATGCCTTCCGCAAGGCCGGCACCGAGCCTGAAGGCTACACCCTGTACGCTTACGCTTCGGTCCAGGCCCTGGCGGCAGGCTTCAACGGCGCCAAGTCGAACAAGGGTGAAGAAGCGGCCAAATGGTTGAAAGCCAACCCGGTCAAGACCGTCATGGGCGAGAAGACCTGGGACGCCAAGGGCGACCTGAAAGTCTCCGACTACGTGGTCTACCAGTGGGACAAGGACGGTAAATACCACCAGCTGGAAAAACAGAAGTAAGGGCTGACGCGATCGGCTGAGCGCCATCAATCCCCGTGGGCGCGGGCTTGCCAGCTCCCACAGGGGATGGTGTCAATCAGTCTGATCGTGGCTGACATTGCTCCGACGTAAATCTGTATTTTCCTTAGAAGAGCCGCACCCCCTCAGGGGTGCAGGTTCTCACTGCGTGAGATTGCGTTATGGATGGTATTTTCCTGCAGCAACTGGTCAACGGCCTGACCCTCGGGTCGGTCTATGGCCTGATCGCCATCGGCTACACAATGGTCTATGGCATCATTGGCATGATCAACTTCGCCCACGGCGAGGTTTACATGATTTCCGCTTACCTCGCGGCAATCAGTCTGGCACTGCTGGCATACTTCGGTATTGAATCCTTCCCGCTACTGATGCTCGGCACCTTGATCTTCACCATCGTGGTCACGGCGGTGTATGGCTGGGTCATCGAGCGCGTCGCCTACAAACCCCTGCGCAACTCCACCCGTCTGGCACCGCTGATCAGCGCCATCGGGATTTCGCTGATCTTGCAGAACTATGCCCAGATCGCCCAGGGCGCCAAGCAACAAGGTGTTCCAACCCTGCTGACGGGAGCCTGGCGCGTCGAAGTCGGCACCGGCTTCGTGCAGTTGACCTACACCAAGGTGTTTATCCTGATTGCCGCATTCGTCGGCATGGCGTTGCTGACCTACATCATCAAGTACACCAAGCTCGGCCGCATGTGCCGTGCCACCCAGCAAGACCGCAAGATGGCTTCGATCCTGGGGATCAATACCGACCGGGTGATTTCCTACGTGTTCATCATCGGTGCGGCAATGGCGGCCCTGGCCGGCGTGCTGATCACCATGAACTACGGCACCTTCGACTTCTATGCCGGCTTCATCATCGGCATCAAGGCCTTCACCGCAGCGGTTCTGGGCGGCATCGGCTCACTGCCAGGGGCAATGCTCGGCGGGATCATCCTCGGGATCTCCGAATCGCTGTTCTCGGGCTTGGTCAACTCGGACTACAAAGACGTCTTCAGCTTCTCGCTGCTGGTGCTTGTTCTGGTCTTTCGGCCCCAAGGCCTGCTCGGCCGTCCTCTTGTGTCGAAGGTGTAAGCGATGTCTTCAACCACTAAAAAATCCATTGATGTCAAAGAAAGTGTGGTCGACGCGATTCTTGCCGGCCTGATTGCCCTGATCGTCTTTGGCCCCATTGTCGGGGTCGTGCTCGATGGCTACAGCTTCAACCTGGAGCCCAAGCGCGTTGCCTGGATCATTGCCGTGGTCATGGCCGGACGCTTCGCCCTGAGCCTGTTCCTGCAGTCGCCCAAGGGCCGACGGATCCTCGAAGGCTTCGAGTCCACCGGCTCCGGCGTGCACGTGCTGGCGCCGGACTACAAGTCGCGGCTGCGCTGGATCATCCCGCTGTTGATCGTCATCGCCGTGGTCTTCCCGTTCTTCTCCAACTCCTACTTGCTGGGCGTGGTGATCCTGGGCCTGATCTACGTGCTGCTGGGCCTGGGCCTGAACATCGTGGTGGGCCTGGCGGGGCTGCTCGACCTGGGCTACGTGGCGTTCTACGCCATCGGTGCCTATGGCCTGGCGCTGGGTTATCAATACCTGGGGCTGGGTTTCTGGACGGTGTTGCCACTGGCGGCGATCACGGCCGCGCTGGCCGGCTGCATCCTCGGTTTCCCGGTGTTGCGCCTGCACGGTGACTACCTGGCCATCGTGACCCTGGGCTTTGGTGAAATCATCCGCCTGATCCTCAACAACTGGCTGTCGCTGACAGGCGGTCCGAACGGCATGGCCGCACCGCTGCCAACCTTCTTCGGCCTGGAGTTCGGCAAGCGCGCCAAAGAGGGCGGGGTGCCGTTCCATGAGTTCTTCGGGATCGCCTACAACCCGGACGTGAAGTACTACTTCATCTACGCCGTGCTGTTCCTGGTGGTGCTGGCCGTGCTGTACATCAAGCACCGCCTGACCCGCATGCCGGTCGGCCGCGCCTGGGAAGCCTTGCGCGAAGACGAAATCGCCTGCCGCTCCATGGGCCTGAACCACGTGCTGGTGAAACTCTCGGCATTCACCATCGGCGCCTCGACTGCAGGCCTGGCCGGGGTGTTCTTTGCCACCTACCAGGGCTTCGTCAACCCGACCTCGTTCACCTTCTTCGAGTCGGCACTGATCCTGGCGATCGTGGTGCTCGGCGGCATGGGCTCGACCATCGGCGTGGTGATCGCTGCGTTCGTCCTGACCGTGGCCCCGGAACTGCTGCGCGGCTTCGCTGAGTACCGGGTGCTGCTGTTCGGCATCCTGATGGTGTTGATGATGATCTGGCGACCGCGCGGCCTGATTCGGATCAGCCGTACCGGTGTGACCCCGCGTAAAGGAGTAGCGCCATGAGCGAAGTGGTACTCAGTGTCGAGAAGCTGATGATGCACTTCGGCGGTATCAAAGCCCTCAGTGACGTCAGCCTCAAAGTCCATCGCAACTCGATCTTCGCCCTGATCGGTCCCAACGGTGCCGGCAAGACCACCGTGTTCAACTGCCTGACGGGTTTCTACAAGGCCTCTGGCGGCAAGATCGAACTCAACACCCGTGGCCAGCACACCAACGTCATCCAGTTGCTGGGCGAGTCCTTCAAGGCCCGCGATTTCGTCTCGCCGAAAAGCTTCGCCAGTCGGCTGTACTACAAAATGTTCGGTGGCACCCACCTGGTGAACCGCGCCGGCCTGGCGCGTACGTTCCAGAACATTCGCCTGTTCAAGGAAATGTCGGTGCTGGAGAACCTGCTGGTGGCCCAGCACATGTGGGTCAACCGCAGCCTGCTGGCCGGCATCCTCAATACCAAGGGCTACCGCAAGGCCGAAAGCGATGCGCTGGACTGCGCGTTCTACTGGCTGGAGGTGGTCGACCTGGTGGACTGCGCCAACCGCCTGGCCGGTGAACTGTCCTACGGTCAGCAGCGCCGCCTGGAAATCGCCCGGGCCATGTGCACACGGCCGCAGATCATCTGCCTGGACGAGCCGGCCGCCGGCCTCAACCCTCAGGAAACCGAAGCACTGAGCGCGATGATCCGGCTGCTGCGCGACGAGCACGATCTGACCGTGGTGCTGATTGAACACGACATGGGCATGGTAATGAGCATTTCCGACCACATCGTGGTGCTGGACCACGGCAACGTGATCGCCGAGGGCGGACCCGAAGCCATTCGCAACGACCCGAAAGTGATCGCCGCCTACCTGGGTGCCGATGAAGAGGAGCTGGTATGAGCCAACCGATTCTCGAACTCAAGGAGCTGGACGTGTTCTACGGGCCGATCCAGGCCCTGAAAAAAGTCTCGCTGCACATCAACGAAGGCGAAACCGTCAGCCTGATCGGCTCCAACGGCGCCGGTAAATCGACCCTGCTGATGTCGATCTTCGGCCAGCCCCGGGCGGCTGACGGGCAGATCATCTACCAGGGGGTGGATATCACCCACAAGTCGTCCCACTACATCGCCTCCAACGGCATCGCGCAGTCGCCGGAAGGGCGGCGGGTATTCCCCGACATGACCGTCGAGGAAAACCTGCTGATGGGCACCATTCCCATTGGCGACAAGTACGCCAGCGAAGACATGCAGCGCATGTTCGAGCTGTTCCCGCGACTCAAGGAACGGCGGACCCAGCGGGCCATGACCATGTCCGGTGGCGAGCAGCAGATGCTCGCCATCGCGCGTGCCTTGATGAGCCGACCCAAGCTGCTGTTGCTCGATGAGCCGAGCCTGGGGCTGGCGCCGATCGTGGTGAAGCAGATCTTCGCCACCTTGCGCGAGCTGGCGAGCACCGGCATGACCATCTTCCTGGTCGAGCAGAACGCCAACCATGCCCTGCGCCTGTCGGATCGCGCCTATGTGATGGTCAACGGGCAGATCCGCCTGACCGGCACCGGCAAGGAGCTGCTGGTCAACGAGGAGGTGCGCAACGCTTACCTTGGCGGTCACTAGACCGGCACGCCGCAAACCAACGCCCTGACGGCCCCGGCCCCAGGGCGTTTTTTTTGCTTTAACGGGGGGCTGATCGTGGATCTTCGCGGTCAATCGGAAAATGTGGACAACAATATTCAGCAGCTGTCAAAGCGCGACATAAAGACGCTGCAAATAGCTGTTTTTCCACAGTTTTGACTTGTCCCCGTTTGCTGTGGAGCTGGCTGTGGGTAACGTGGGTGCAACTCGCTGCAGGCCTTTGTTTACGTGGCTTTCAAGCTTGTGGTTGTTTTTTGTACAGACGCTTTTGCATGACCCTGAGCCTGGATTGTCAACCTTTTTATTGGTCGCCGCGCGCAACGGAAAATCGACCGGGCAGCCTGTGGATAAGTCTGTGGTTAAACTCTGGAAAGACTTGGCAAAGCAGCGAATTTGCTGGCTTGGAGCCATCGCCGATTTGACCGCCCGGTCGCGTTCAACCCGGGAGGGCGACACGTGGGGCGGCCGGGGTCAAGCAAAAAACTTTTCAATCTGCCCGCAAAGCCTTGTGGATAGCGGTGCCCAGGCTTTTGCACTTGCCCCCAAAGATTGTGGACGGGGCTGTGGATAAGGTGCGTGCAGTTGGCTGCGGGCCACGGCCCACAAGGGCTCGGGCAAGTTGGTGGTTTTTTGTCCAGAAAACCTGAGGTTGCCCCCGGGAACGTGGCCGGGCATGCTGCCGCTTGTTTATCTATTTCAAGGCTGTGGATCAGCCCATTCCAGGAGGTCACGATGTCCAACACCCTGTTTATTACCGGCGCCACATCCGGTTTTGGTGAAGCCTGCGCCCGTCGTTTTGCCGAAGCTGGCTGGAAACTGGTGCTGACGGGGCGTCGTGAAGAACGTCTGAATGCCCTGTGTGCCGAATTGTCGAAGCAGACCGAGGTCCATGGTCTGGTGCTCGATGTGCGTGATCGTCAGGCGATGGAAGCGGCCATCGCCAACCTGCCACCCTCCTTTGCCACGCTGCGCGGGCTGATCAACAACGCCGGCCTGGCCCTGGGCGTGGACCCGGCACCCAAGTGCGACCTCGACGATTGGGACACCATGGTCGACACCAACATCAAGGGCCTGATGTACAGCACGCGCCTGTTGTTGCCCCGCCTGATCGCCCACGGCCGCGGCGCCGGGATCATCAACCTGGGCTCCATTGCCGGCAACTACCCGTACCCGGGCAGCCACGTGTATGGCGCGAGCAAGGCCTTCGTCAAACAGTTCTCGTTGAACCTGCGGTGCGACCTGCAGGGCACTGGCGTGCGTGTCAGCAATATCGAGCCGGGCCTGTGCGAAAGCGAGTTCTCGCTGGTGCGCTTTGCCGGCGACCAGGCGCGCTACGACGCGACCTATGCCGGCGCCGAGCCGATCCAGCCGCAGGACATTGCCGAGACCATCTTCTGGGTGCTCAACGCGCCGGCACACATCAACATCAACCGCCTGGAACTGATGCCCGTGAGCCAGACCTGGGGTGGCTTTGCGATTGATCGCAACGCCAAGGGGTAAGAGGGAGGCGTCGAATCGGCCAAAACAGGGCATAAGGTACACTCCTTGTTGAAACCCCCACCGCAAGTCGCGGTTGTCCGGGTTCACAAGGAGGCCATGTGAGTAACCGAGGTGAGCAGGCACTGCTCAAGCAATCGACCATCCTGATGTTAGCCGTGGCGATCGCCGGGATCGTCACGGGTTTTGTTTCCGGGTCCCAATCCATCCTGTTTGATGGTTTCTTTTCGTTGATCGCGACCTTCATCAAGGTCCTGATGTTGATCACCGCCCAACTGATCGCCAAGCAAAGCAATCAGCGCTTCCAGTTCGGCTTCTGGCACCTGGAACCCATGGTGCTGTTGATCGAAGGCAGCTTCCTGCTGCTGATCGCGATCTATGCCTTTCTCAACGGTGTGTTCGGCATCATCAACGGTGGCCGCGAGATTGAGTTGGGGCTGGTGATCGTCTACGCGGCGGTGTTTACCGTTGTCGAGTTCGCCTATTTCTTCTACATCCGCCACCGCAATCGCACGCTTAAGTCCACGTTGATCCAGTTCGACAACATCAGTTGGCTGGTGGACGCCATGCTGTCGGTGGGCTTGCTGGTGAGTTTCCTCACGGCGCTGCTGCTCAAGACCCAGGGGTATGGCCAGTGGGCGCTGTACGTCGACCCGCTGATCCTGATCCTGCTGGCCCTGAGCATGCTGGCACCGGCCTGGAAGATCCTGCGCCCGGCGCTGCGCGATGTGCTGGGCATTGCCCCCGACCAACTGGATGACAAGGTGCGCCAGGTCATGGACGCGGCCAAGGCCGAGCACGGTTTTGCCGACTACGTCAGCTATGTGCAGAAACACGGGCGGGCGCGGTTCATCGAGATTCACGTGGTGTTGCCGGCCGATTACCGGCTGGAGGGCGTGGCGACGCTGGATGCCCTGCGCGAGCAGATTTCGGCGCAGTTGGGCAAGCCGGATGCCGCGCGCTGGCTGACCATCAGCTTTACCGCAGACCCGAAGTGGATTGCTGGCTGAGGACCGAGTCGCGCCAATCGCGGGCAGGTTTTGCTCGCGACAGCGATCGTCACCTCAGCCCAGGTATTCAGCCAACCCGCGATAACAGGTCGCCAGGTGATAGGGCGTGGTCGACGGCATATCCTGGCGGCTGACCGTGCCGCTGGCGTCCAGGCATTCGTGCCAGCCGCCGGCATGCAGGAAGCGTTGCTGCAAGGCGTGCAACTGGCGCAACAGCACCGCCTGGCTGGCGGGGCGCAAGGTCAGGGCCCGCAGGTATTCGGCCTGGGCCCAGATGCGCTGGGTGGCGTCGCGCGGCTGTTCGCCCTCCGCCAGTTCGAGCATGGCGGCGACGGCCCCGGTCTGCGGCTCCACCCCCCGTTGTTCGGTGAAGGCGAAGGCGCGGTCCAGCGAGGCATGCAGCGCCGAGCCGCGCAGGGTCGGCGAGGCGTCCAGCAGGAAAAACCATTCGAACTGATGCCCCGGTTCAAACCAGTTATCCACAGCCCCCAGCGGTTTCTCCATCATCACCCCGTGCTGCGGGTCGATGAAGTGCTGCTGCATGGCGGCGCACAACGCCTTGAGTGCCGCCTCGACGGCCAGGTCCTCGCGCACCGCCAGGATGGCCAGGAAGGCTTCGGCCAGGTGCATCAGCGGGTTTTGCAGGGGGCCTGTGCCGAGTGACGACCAGTCGCGGTCCAGGCTCGCTTCGTACAGGCCGTTGCCACTGGCAAAGTGCTGGGCAAGCACTTGCAGGGCGGCATTGAGCACCGACTCCACCAGCGGCTCACGCACCTTGGCCCAGTAATGGGCGCAGGCGAAGAGGATGAAGGCGTGGGTGTAGAGGTCCTTGCGCTGATCCAGCGGCGCGCCCGAAGGGTCGATGCTGTAGAACCAGCCGCCATGCTCGCCATCATGAAAGTGCTGTTGCAACGAACGGAACAGCGCCGCTGCCCGCTCCTCGGCTGCCGGCACTTCACCGATCAGGCTGGCGAACAGGTACAGCTGGCGCGCGCAGGCCATCGCCCGATAGCGCTGGGGCGGCAATGGCTGGTGCTGGGCATCCAGGGCTTCGTAGGGCAATGCCATTTGCGCATTCCAGCCCGGACCCTGCCAGAGAGGCACGATCACGCCGCGAAAATGCTGCTGCACGGTGGCAAACAGAGCGGTCAGTTCAGGCTGGGAGGCAGAGCGGGGAGCATGGGGCATTGGCTGGCGTCGTCACGGCAGGGGTGTTTGCGCGACATGGTAGCAGGCCTGAGGGAGGCAAGCTTCAAGCTGCTCGCTTCAAGCTGCAAGTCAGAGCCGATCTGCTTGCAGCTTGTTGCCGGCAACGGCACCTCATCAGCCAGCCAGCAGCCAGACCCCGGTCGCCGCCGATGCTGCACCGGCCAGGCGTACCAACGGCGCGGCGGCTTGCGGTAACACGCGCACCAGGGCGTACCCGGCAGCATGCAGGGCCGCGGTGGCAACGACGAAGCCGCCGGCGTAGGTCCAGGGGCTGGACATCTCGGGTAGCTCCAGGCCGTGGGCCACGCCGTGGAACAGGGCAAACAGGGCGGTGGCGCCGACGGCCAGGCTCAGGGCTGGGCGCACTGCCAGCGCCACCGCCAGGCCCAGGGCCAGCACCGAGGCCGCAATCCCGCTCTCCAGGGCCGGCAGGCTCAAGCCCTCGAACCCGAGCACCCCGCCCAGCAGCATGGTGCCGACGAACGTGCAGGGCAGTGCCCAGCGTGCGGCACCTTGCTGTTGCGCAGCCCACAAACCGACGGCGAGCATCGCCAGCAGGTGATCAAGGCCGCCGATGGGGTGGCTGATGCCGGCCAGCAAACCATTGTCACCGTGGCCCGGGTGAGCGAAGGCCAGGGCCGGGGTGAGCAGCAGGGCCGCGGCGGCGAATAGGCGTTTGAGTGTCATGGATAGGCTTCCTTTGCGAGTGTCGTGTGGATAACTGTCAGGCCGCGGTCAGCAGGCCCTGGCGTTCAATGAAGGCGATGATCTGTTCAAGGCCCTGGCCGGTCTTCTGGTTGCTGAAGACAAAGGGTTTGCCGTTGCGCATGCGCTGGGTATCGCTGTCCATCAGGGTCAGAGAGGCGCCCACCAGCGGGGCCAGGTCGATCTTGTTGATCACCAGCAGGTCGGACTTGCAGATCCCTGGCCCGCCTTTGCGCGGCAGCTTGTCGCCCGCCGAGACATCGATCACGTAGATGGTCAGGTCGGACAGCTCGGGGCTGAAGGTCGCCGACAGGTTGTCGCCGCCGGACTCCACCAGGATCAGGTCCAGCCCTGGAAAACGCCGGTTCAGTTGATCAACCGCCTCCAGGTTGATCGAGGCGTCTTCGCGAATCGCCGTGTGCGGGCAGCCACCGGTCTCCACGCCAATGATCCGCTCCGGTGCCAGCGCTTGGTTGCGCACCAGGAAATCGGCGTCTTCGCGGGTATAGATGTCGTTGGTCACCACCGCCAGGTTGTAGCGCTCACGCAGCGCCAGGCACAGGGCCAGGGTCAGGGCGGTTTTGCCGGAACCGACCGGACCGCCGATACCGACACGCAAAGGTTGTGTGTTCATGTGATTCTCCAAAATGACCGGCCCTAGGAACGGAACAGGCGGCTGTACTGGCGCTCATGGGCCATGCACGCCAGGGATAGACCGAACGCGGCGCTGCCGAGGTGTTCGGGGTTGATTCGGTTGGCGTTCTGCTGCGCCTGTTGCAGCAGCGGCAGCAATTCACTGGTCAGGCGCTGCGCCGCTTGCTGGCCCAGCGGCAGGGTTTTCATCAGTACCGCCAGCTGGTTTTCCAGCCAACTCCACAGCCAGGCGGCCAGGGCGTCCTGAGCACTGATGTGCCAGGCCCGGGCGGCCAGCGCCCAGCCCAGGGCCAGATGGGGTTCGTGGCAGCGCTGCAGAAACTCCCGGGCAGGCGGGTCCAGCTCCGGCAAACCGCTGAGCAGCTGTTGCAGGGAGTAGCCCATCTGCCGGCTTTCCTGATGCAGCTCGCGGGTTTCCCGGCTGGCGCGGTGCTGTTCACAGAGGCGCCACAACTGCGGCCAGTCTTCGCTGGCGGCAGCACTGCAGTGGGCGAGCAGCAAGGGCGCTTCAAAGCGTGCGAGGTTGAGCAGCAACTGGTCGCTGATCCAGCGCCTGGCCGTCGAAGGGTCGCTGACGCGGCCGTTGTCCACCGCCATTTCCAGGCCCTGGGAATAGCTGTAGCCGCCAATCGGCAGTTGTGGACTGGCCAGGCGTAGCAGCGCCCAGGCGGGATTCACAGGCGTACGCCGAACTGATGCAGTTTGGGCGCGTAGTTGAAGTCTTCGTCGCCGTGACGCGAGTGGTGATGGCCGCCGCCGTAGGCACCGTGTTCCGGCTGGAACGGCGCCTCGATACTGACGGCCCTGGCACCCAGCTGTTCGAGCATGGCCTTGAGCACGTAGTCGTCGAGCAGGCGCAACCAGCCATCTCCCACTTGCAGGGCCACGTGGCGATTGCCCAGGTGATAGGCCGCGCGAGTCAATTCGAAGGCGTTGGCGCAGGTGACGTGCAGCAGTTGTTCAGGGCGGGCGCAGACCCGCACGATGCGGCCGTCCTCGGCCTCCAGGCATTCGCCGTCGGACAGCGGTGGCTGGCCGCGCTCCAGAAACAGGCCGACGTCTTCCCCCGTGGCACTGAAACAGCGCAGGCGGCTTTTGCTGCGGGCCTCGAAGTTCAGGTGCAACTCGGCGGCCCAGAGGGGTTGAGGGTCGATTCTGCGATGAATCACCAGCATGGCAAGCTTCCGGCAAAGGACGATGCAGGGGCTAGAGCAAGGGGCTTGCCAACAGGAAAGGTTGTAGGAAATTTCCCCGGTTAGCCCGCGAATGCTAGAAAGTGGTGCGGGACAAGGGGCGATGCAGTGGTGTGGTTTGGTGCGAAGAGGCGGGCGGGCGCACCTTTTTGTTGCGCGCCCCGGCGACGGTCCAAGGGCTTACTCGGTACTGCCCAGCCCCTGCCAATGCTTGAGGCCAATAAAGATGAAGCGCAATTGCTGAGTGATCTTCGCTTGCGGGGTCAGATGCTCGGGCAGCGCTTCAGCGGGCGGATCGATAATGTCGGGCAGGGTGGCGAACACGCTCTTGACGATCAGGTCCGCCATCACCGACAGGCCCGCCAGGTCCAGGTGTTGCAGCTTGGGCATCAATGCCAGGTCTGCCGCAAGGTCGGCGCTGATGTTCTCGCGCAACTGGCCAATGGCCTGGCGCACCGGCAGTGATCCGCCGTATTGCTCACGGGCGAGGAACAGGAACTGCGAACGGTTGGCCGCGACCACGTCGAGGAAAATGCGCACCGAGGCATCGATGATCCCGCCCATGACGAACTCGTTGTGGCGCACCAGGCGAATGGTCTCGCGGAAGGTCTGGCCGACTTCGCTGACCAGCACCAGGCCCAGTTGGTCCATATCGGCAAAATGCCGATAGAAGCCTGTGGGGACGATGCCGGCGGTTTTCGCCACTTCGCGCAGGCTCAGGCTGCCGAATCCGCGGCCGCACTCCATCAGGTGGCGAGCTGCGTCCATCAGGGCGTTGCGGGTCTGTTGTTTCTGTTCGGCGCGGGGCAGCATCAGGCGGCTGACTTCTAATCAGGGACAGCGGCGCACTCTAGCAAATCGGCTTTGCTGGCGTCGAACTTCAGTGGGTCGGTGACAGCGAGGGTGTGGCGGGGCGTTGCGGTTGACGCAAAGTCAAAGCCCGACTCCAGGGAATCGGGCTTTTTTCCGGGCCACCATGGGCTCAGCTCACTGCGCTGTTGCGTTCGATGACACGGTCACCGCCACCTTCGGCAACGACCTGGCCTTGTGGGGTACGGTCGTAGCCATCTTCAACCAGGCCTTTTTCTTCCAGGCGATCACGGCCGCCTTCGGCAACGGTCTGGCCTTGTGGAGTGCGGTCGTAGCCATCGGCGGCGACTTTGTTGCGTTCCAGCAGGCGGTCGGAACCCCCTTCGGCAACGGTCTGGCTGAACACCGAATGTTCGGCTTTGGATTGTGGCGTGGCTTGCTCGGCCGCTGGCAAGGCAAAAGCGTTAGCGGCGAGGAGGGAAAGGGTCAGGCTCAGCAGTAATTGGCGTTTCATGATCGGTTGCTCCGTGTGGGGGCGATAAAGTGGGTACGGAGCCAATGCTACTCTCGATAAGTTGATATAAAAGTTCATAAAGACAATGGTAATAATCAACAGAATTGATTGTTCTGCCGGGCGCCTCTAGAGCGGGGGTTTGCGGGGAGCGTTTCGGCACCGGATTGGGTATTTTCGACCCGCTTGTGCGCCCTCGAAGTGCCGCCCAGGTAACAGAATTCTGTCGACTGGGTCAGGAAAAAAGCCGCTATTTACCGCTGAATCGCGTTTTTGGTTAAACCTGCGGGCCATTTGCCAGTCGTAGTTTTCATAGTCGGTCGATTTCTGGCCTAGGATTTTTATCGAGCGTCGCGGTCCGGGCGCCGAGCAGTCATCAGGAGCTTTGTGCAATGACGCGCACCCGTAAAATTCTCGCCTGGGTCTTTGCCAGCCTGGTGCTGTTGATCGCCGTGTTGGTGCTGGTCATCGCGTTCTTCGATTGGAACCGGATCAAGCCAACGCTCAATGCCAAGGTCTCGCAGGAGTTGCATCGGCCCTTTGCCATCAATGGCAACCTGGCGGTGGTGTGGCAGCGCGAACTCGACGAGGGTGGCTGGCGTGCCTGGGTGCCGTGGCCGCATGTGGTGGCCGAGGACCTGAGCCTGGGCAACCCCGACTGGTCCAAACAACCACAGATGGTCAGCCTGAAACGGGTCGAGCTGCGGATCTCGCCGCTGGCCCTGCTGGCGCAGCGCGTGGTGATTCCGCGCATCGACCTGACCGAGCCCAATGCCCAGCTGCAGCGCCTGGCGGACGGACGCGCCAATTGGACCTTCACCTTCGACCCCAAGGACCCGAATGCCGAACCGTCCAGTTGGGCGGTGGATATCGGCGCGATTGGCTTCGACAAAGGCCACGTGACCCTCGACGACCAGAGCCTGAAAACCCGCCTCGACCTGCTGATCGACCCATTGGGCAAGCCGATTCCGTTCAGCGATATCGTCGGTGACGAGACCGCGAAAAAAGCCCAGGACAAGGGCGCGGCGCCTCAGGATTATGCGTTTGCCCTGCAGGTCAAAGGCCAGTACCACGGCCAGGCGCTTACCGGCCAGGGCAAGATCGGCGGCCTGCTGGCCTTGCAGGATGCCGCCAAGCCCTTTGCGCTGCAGGCCCAGGTGCGGATTGCCGACACTCGGGTCGAGCTGGCCGGCACCCTGACCGATCCGCTGAACCTCGGCGCCCTGGACCTGCGCCTGAAACTGGCGGGCAGCAGCCTGGGCAATCTCTACCCATTGACCGGCATCACCCTGCCGGACTCCTCCCCGTACGCCACCGACGGTCATCTGATCGCCAACCTGCGGGCGCAGGAGGGGGCGACGTTCCGCTATGAAGATTTCAACGGCACCATCGGCGGCAGCGACATCCATGGCAACCTGGCCTATGTGGCCAGCAAGCCACGGCCCAAGCTCAGTGGCGCGCTGGTCTCCAATCAGCTGCTGTTCGTCGACCTCGCGCCCTTGATCGGCGCCGACTCCAACGCCAAGCAAAAGGCCCGTGGCGGCGACAGCAAACAGCCGGCCGACAAGGTGCTGCCGGTGGAGGAGTTCCGCACGGAGCGCTGGCGCGATATGGACGCGGATGTCGAATTCACCGGCAAGCGCATCGTCCACAGCGAGAAACTGCCGTTCAATGACCTGTATGCCCACGTGATCCTCAATGACGGCCAGCTCAACCTGCAGCCACTGCGCTTTGGCGTGGCGGGCGGCAAGCTGGACGCGCAGATCCGCCTCAACGGCCAGACCACGCCGCTGGAAGGCCGGGCCAAACTGAGCGCGCGGGGCTTCAAGCTCAAGCAGCTGTTCCCGACCTTTGAGCCGATGAAAACCAGCTTCGGCGAACTCAATGGCGATGCCGACATTGCCGGGCGGGGCAACTCGGTGGCGGCGTTGCTGGGCAGTGCCAATGGCGATTTGAAGATGCTGATCAACGACGGCGCGATCAGCCGGGAACTGATGGAGCTGGCCGGGTTGAACGTGGGCAACTACCTGGTCGGCAAGATCTTTGGCGACAAGGAAGTGAAGATCAATTGCGCGGCGGCCGACTTCGGCATCAAGAGCGGCCTGGCAACCACGCGCCTGTTTGTGTTCGACACCGAGAACGCGATCATCTACATCGACGGCACAGCGAACATGGCCAGCGAACAACTGGACCTGACCATTACCCCAGAGTCCAAGGGCTGGCGGTTGATCTCCTTGCGTTCACCGCTGTACGTGCGCGGCAAGTTCATCAAGCCGGATGCCGGGGTCAAGGGCGTGCCGTTGATGCTGCGCGGCGCGGGGATGGTGGCGTTGGGAGTCATAGCCGGCCCGGCGGCCGGGTTGCTGGCGCTGGTCGCACCCAGTGGTGGCGAACCGAATCAATGTGCACCGTTGCTGGAGCAGATGAAGTCAGGCAAGGCGCCGAAGACCGTGAAGGGCTGATCTGCGGGTTTGACGAGTGAGGGAGCCTTGTTGTGGATCGCCACAACAAGGCTGAACAGGCGAGCCTACAAGTCCTTCAGCAAGTCCGCCATGTCGTCGGCATGCTCTTCTTCCTGGGCCAGGATATCTTCGAACAACCGGCGGGTAGTCGGGTCCTTGTCACCGATGTACTGAATGATCTCGCGATAACTGTCGATTGCGATACGTTCGGCCACCAGGTCCTCGTAGACCATTTCCTTGAGGGTATTACCGGCGACGTATTGCGCATGGGCGTTCTTCGACAGCAAGTCCGGATTGAATTCCGGTTCACCCCCCAGTTGCACGATGCGCTCGGCAAGTTTGTCGGCGTGCTCGGCTTCCTGGGTGGCGTGTTCGAGGAATTCCTGGGCGGCCACCGCGGCCTTCAGGCCATCGGCCATGAAGTAATGGCGTTTGTAGCGCAGCACACACACCAACTCGGTGGCCAGGGATTCATTGAGTAGACGCAGCACCTCCTCGCGGTTGGCGCTGTAGCCTTCGGTCACGGCGCCGTTCTCGACGTGGGTGCGCGCCCGCTGGCGCAGGGTGTTGATATCAGACAACTGTTGCTCGCTCATCTCGATCTCCTCGGGCTGATCACTGGGCATCACACTCTGTTGGCGTGCTCCCTAGGTGTGAGTGATGAGCCGGGAGAAAAGTTTTATCGGATATTGCGAGCCTCGATGACGAGGTTGAAGCGGTCGCGGGGGAATGTCATAGAGTGGTCGTGCAGGCGTCATCCTGGCTGGCGATACTGATGGCTGGCGTCTTGCACCCCCTCCCGGGCCTTCCCATTGATCACAAGGATGTTTTCACATGTCGCAAGACACCGCCCCTCGCTACCCCATGGTGCTGGTCCCGGGCATGCTCGGGTTTGTTCGCCTGGTGCTGTACCCGTACTGGTACGGGATCATCCCGGCGCTGCGTCGGGGCGGGGCCACGGTGATTGCGGTGCAGGTGTCGCCGGTCAACTCCAACGAGGTGCGCGGCGAAGAGCTGCTGCTGCAGATCGAGGCGATCCTGCAGGAAACCGGTGCCAGCAAGGTCAACCTGATCGGCCATAGCCAAGGCTCGTTGACCGCGCGCTACGCCGCCGCCAAACGCCCCGACCTAGTGGCGTCGGTGACCTCGGTGGCCGGCCCCAACCACGGCTCGGAGCTGGCGGACTACCTGCACCAACACTACCCGCCCGAGAGCGCCAAAGGCCGGCTGCTAAGTGCCTTTTTACAAGGCGTCGCCTGGCTGATGGGGCTGCTGGAAACCGGCCACCACGTGCGCCGATGGCCGGTGGACGTGCACGCCTCCCACAACTCGCTGACCAGCGCAGGGGTGGCACGGTTCAACCAATGTTATCCACAGGGCTTGCCCGCGCATTGGGGCGGGCACGGGCCGGAGGAGGTCAATGGTGTGCGTTACTACTCCTGGTCCGGCACCCTGCAGCCGGGCATCACGGATCGTGGCGGCAATCTGATCGACGGCACTAACCGTAGCTGCCGTCTGTTTGCCCGCACCTTCGTCCGCGAGTCCGGGCACTGCGACGGCATGGTCGGGCGCTACAGCTCCCACCTGGGCAAGGTCATCGGTGATGATTTTCCGCTGGATCACTTCGACATCGTCAACCAGTCGCTCGGGCTGGTGGGCAAGGGCGCGGACCCGGTGCGCCTGTTTGTCGAACATGCCCGACGGTTGAAGGCGGCGGGCGTCTAGCGACAGCCGATCATCTGCGACCCAGCACCCGGGTCCAGCGTTCGCACACAATCACTCCGCCCAGGGTCAGCGCCCCGCCGACCAGGTGGTACAGCGCCAGTTCTTCATGCAGCACCACGGCGGCAATCAGCGCGGTAATCAACGGCAGCAAGTTGAAAAACTGCGTGGTCCGGCTTGGGCCCAGGCGCAACACGGCCTGCATCCAGGCCAGTGGTGCAACCATCGAGGCCAGCAGGCAGGCGTACAGCACCAGCGGCACATTGTGGAGGGTCAGGCCGGTTTTCGGCGAAGCGACGAACAGCGGAAACAGCACCACCACCGCCACCAGTATTTGCAGGTAGAGCAGCACCAGGGGCGGCAGGCGCAGTTGCCACTTTTTCAACAGGGTGCTGTAGACCGCATAGGCGAGGGTGGCGATCAGCATCATGGCGTCACCCAGGTTGACCCCATGCTCCAGCAGTGTCGCCAGGCTGCCGGACGACACCACCACCAGCACCCCGGCGAATGACAGCAGTGCCCCGGCCAGCGCCCCGGCGGTCAGGCGCTGACCGAGGCTGATGATTGCCATGGCCAGTGACATCAACGGCATCAGCGACAGGATGATGCCCATGTTGGTGGCCGAGGTCAGGCTCGCGGCGAAGTACGCCAGGCTTTGATACACCGCCATGCCGAGCACGCCGAGGACAAAGATCTTGCCCAGGTTCGGGCGGATGAGCGGCCAATGCTGCACCACTTGCTTGAGCATGAATGGGGTGAACAGCAGGCCGGCGAGCAGCCAGCGATAAAAGCCGATCTCGGCGGGGAAGATCGCCCCGGCCGACATTTTGGTGATTACGGTGTTGCCGGCCCAGATGAAAATGGCCAGCAGGGGATAAGCGAATTGCATGAGGACAACCAGAACGTTAATGAGGGGTGATTATCCGCCTGTCCGGATCAAGGCCTATACTTGAATCCAGACAACCTGCCCTTGAATCCGGACAGCATGAGCCGTAAACACATTGATCTGCTGGATTTCAGCGAACTGCCGGCCCCGGTGTACTTCCGTTATGCCGACTTCGACGCGCACCGGTATGCCGCCGCTCACCGCCACCCATGGGGCACGCTGGAGTATTCGGCCCATGGCGTACTGCATATGGAGGTGGGTGGGAGCCGCTTCATGTCACCGCCGCACTATGCGATCTGGGTACCGCCGCAGACCGAGCATAGTTTCTACAGCCATCAGCCGATCAACTATCGCGCCGTGTGCCTGGCGCCACAGGTGTGTCGCGATCTGCCAGCGCAGGCCTGCACGCTGGCGATCAGTGACATTCTCAAGGCGATCCTCAAGGACTTCGCCACCCGCGATGTGAAAATCCCCACCCTGGCTGCCGACAAGCGCCTGGCCCAGGTGCTGATTGACCAATTGCAGCAGGCACCGGTTCACAGCGGCTATCTGCCCTACGCCAGCAGCGCGGCATTGTCGGGAGTGCTTGAAGCGTTGCAGGCGGCCCCGGGTGACAACCGCACGCAGACGCAATGGGCCGCGCACATGCACATCAGCGAGCGGACGCTGGCGCGCCAATGCCTGCGGGAACTGGGCATGAGTTTCGGCGAGTGGCGCCAGCGCCTGCGCTTCCTGGCCTCGATCGAGGCGTTGGACAGTCCACGCAGCATTCAGGAAGTCGCCTTCGACATGGGCTACAGCACGGCGTCAGCCTTTACCGCGATGTTTCAGCGTCAGGCCGGTTGTACGCCGGAACACTATCGTCGAAACAAAGGGTTTTGAACCGTGGGGGGATCATGTCGACAAGATCCCGTCTTTACGCCTTGGCCAGACGTTTCATACGCATAAGCAAGATCGGTACTTCATCTATCCGGCGACACGAGTTGTACGCTGCGCTGAGTAGTCTCTGAACGAACAAAATCCTGCGTGGTTCTCTGGTGAATCGGGTGCTATCCGGTTGGCCGGCCACGCCTGTTGTTTTGTTCAGCGCAGACTTTCAATCACGCCAAGAACTCAGGTAATGCCAGATGGAACTGACATCACACACCACGACTTCACCCGGGCCCGAGGCTCCGGCCAGCGTGCACCGCGCGTTCATCAAAGAGGCCATCCCTGGCTGGCTGGCGAAAGCCAGGCCGCAGCGACTGGAAGAATTGAGCGCCGCACGCGCCCCTCTCCCGCAGTGGACAAAGGATGTTTCGGCGGCCGACCACCTGGTCCTCAAGCGCATGATGGCCGCGAACTGGTCGGCGCAGAACGCGGTCGACAAGATGTTCGCAGACTTGAAAGACCCCTACGCATTTGCAGAGCCCCTGCTGATGGAGGCATTAAGCACGCAATACGGCGTTCGAGAGAATGTCAGGGAAACTTTTCTGAAGCTGTATTCACCCGCGAGCCATTCGCCTTGGGCCTATGACTTCGGCAAAGGGGCTACCAGTCGTACGATTTCGTTGCTCGATGCGGCACTGCACAACTTCTCAAGTTCGCAAGAATATTTGTCCGGGTCCGACTTTATAACCCGGCCCGATAGCTGGGGGCGTTTCCACATCAAGGACACCCGCCAGAAGATAACGATTGCGCAATTCCAGGCGCTTTGTCGGGCGCTGGACCTGGGGGCCAAGTATGCGGCCTATCTCGATGATTACCTGAACCTCTCCGACGGTCTGGCCAAAGGCGTACTGGAGTACCGAGTCATCGCCAGCCAGAAGGCCGCCTTGTCTGTTGCTCTGGAGTTGGCACGGGTCAAGGGTGATGTGGGTGTTGAGGCCTATCGCTTGGTTCAGGGCCTGATCAACGACCAACCGCAGTCCGCGAATGCCGTCAATTATTACCACTTGAGCATGATGGACACGCGCTTGAGGGGCATCGTGCTGATTGTTCCTGCTCACTTCGACCAGCGGGTGATTGCCTATGTGCCCCATGACCCAGAGCACCCAGTCAAGGAGTATGCCTCCTCGCTGGAGCTGCTCAATGAATTGACGCGCCAGTTGCGAGACCGACGTTATCAGCAGTTTTTCAGTCGCTTCGTCGATCACCGGCAACGGGGGTATTTCTTTGCCGGTCTCAATCAACGCCTGACCCACGTCACCTGGCACCTCAAGGCGCCGGGTGAGGATCTGCCCAGTTGGCGAGAGACGCCGGTAGACCACCCGCGCCTGCATTATGGTGTCGTGTCGTTCAAGGACGACAACGAACATCGTTATGGCGGTAACGTCTGGCGGTACTTGTGCCAGCAGCAGGTGAACAAATTTTTCAACGATGCACGGGACGTGGTGGTTTCTACCGCCGAATCGGACCGCGCGGCGCGTTGGGCGTCGATCGACAACCTGGAAAGAATGCTCGGCGATATTTTCAATGTCGCGCTGATGGTTGTGGCGCCCTTCGTGCCGTTTTTCGGGGAACTGATGCTGGCGTACACCGCCTATCAATTGACCAGCGAAGTCGTCGAAGGGGTCGTGGATTTGAGCGAGGGGCAGTACCTGGAGGCCTCCGATCATCTGCTGGGGGTTGCCCAGAACCTGGCGCAATTGGCGGCCTTCGGGGCGGCTGGTGTCATCGGTGGACAATTTTATGCCAGGCTTTCGCCCATGATCGAAGGATCCCGGCAGGTGACCCTGGCTGATGGTCAGAAGCGCTTGTGGGGGCAGAACCTCGAACCCTACCAGCAACAGAACCTGATCCTGCCTCCAGACTCCAAACCCAATGAACTGTGGCTGCACCCGCATCAGGGCAAGTCGATCCTGCGCGTCGATTCGCGCCACTTCGAGTTGGTCAAGGATCCACAGACCGCTGGCCATCGGGTCGCGCACCCGGGCCGGGCGGATGCCTATCAGCCGACAGTGCAAAGCAATGGCGCCGGGGCGTTCGTGATCGAGGGCGAACGTCCGCAGGAATGGGATGAACACACCCTCATGGCCCGCCAGGGGCCCTTGGTCGAAGGCCTGGACGAGTCCTTTGACGACATGCGCGTGGTCAGTTGCTCACCCGTCGAAGCCTTGCGGCGCACCTATCGGAACAATGAGGCGCCACTGCCGCTGCTCAGCGATACGGCAACCCGGTTCCGGATTGATCAGCAGGTACAGACCTTCATTGAACAGATCGGCAGTGACCTGCCTGCGCACTACCTGCAAGCCGATCCCCTGACGCAACTGCAACTGCTGGACGGGCTGCTGACGGGCGAGCGGCGACTGCAGTTGATTGCCCGCGACGGCACCACAGTGCTCTGGGACAGCGGCTCGATTGCGGCTGCGCCTACGCGGATCTACGAGGACCGCTTGATCAACGGCGACCTGCTCCAGACCTTGTTGTCGCACCTGGATGAAGCCCAAACCCAGCACCTGATGGAGCAGGAACTCGGCGCTTCGGTGAGCACCTGGGAGGCTAATGCTCGCCTCCTCCGGGCAGAGCTCGCGCGCCGTGCAAGCGAGCAACGCATGGCGTTGTTCGAACGGCGCTACACCCTGAGCGAAGCGGGTTGGCCGGCGCAGGTGCAAAGCGTGCGCCGACAAGTGCCGGGGCTGCCGGGCAGTGTCGCTCAGGAGCTATTGAATGTTGCCAGCGCGCAGGAGTTGCAAGCGCTCAGTGAAGGACGGTTGCCAGCCCGACTCAAGGGGTTGGCTCAGGTGGCGCTGGACGAGGTCAGGGTCGCTCGCGCTTATGAAGGCATCTACCTGACCTCGGTCGAGGGTTTTGATACCGACAAGCTGGTCCTGCACTCCCTGGAGAACCTCCCGGGCTGGCCAGCGGATATCCAACTGCAGGTCCGCCGCTACGACGTGGAGGGCAGGATCATGGACAGCATCGGCAACCAGGATGCGAAGCTCAAGCGCACAATCGTGGCGTTGGCCGATGGGCGTTTTCAGGTCTGCGACGAGCAGGGTCAGGTCCTGCATGCGGGGACTGATTTTTATGCCTCGATTCTGCAGGCATTGCCCAATGATGAGCTCAAGGGCTTGAACATTGGCCGGGGCGAAACTGAGCAACTCAAACAAGCGGTGCGTCAGCACTTGCTGCAGCGTGAGCAACTGCCCGCCATCCTGGACGCTCATCCGGTCCCCGTACCACCGACCATTGACCCGCGCTTGCTGCGACTGCGCGGTGGTGCGGCGGGTGACATTCCTGTGGAGGACACGCCTGAGGCGGTGCTGCGGACTCAAGGGCGTCTAAGGGTGCGGGCGGGTATTGCCTATGACGAGGCCGGGCAAGTGAGTACAGACACCTTCGATCAAGGATTGAGGGTTATAGATGCACAGTACTCGTTGAGGGGGCTAGTGACGCTTGAGTGGGCATTCTTCCACGCGCGCGAAAGCCCCTTGGCCACAGCAAGACTCAGGCAAAGCGTCGAGTCTTTACCCGAGTTGAACAAGCTGTTGACGCCTGAACAGTTTTCCAGCCTGTTGGACAATGCGTTCAACGAGCAACAATGGGAACTGTCCGCTGCGCAGCGGGAACTGGCCATGACCGCGCGCTATCTGAATCAAACCGGGCGTGCAGCTGAGTACCATGCGCTGGCGCAGTTGGCGACGGCCGAGGGAGCATCGTTGGACACCGCCGCGGACTTGTTCAGCTACGCACCGGTGTTTGAATGGCCTGCTCAGCCAGGCAAGGTCATTGAAGTCAGCGCGCCAACCCTGGCCAATCTGCAGTTGGCACAACGAACCATCACTCGCAGCAAGGAGCTGCTGCCCCTTTCCGGCAATCAGCGGCCAAGCATCTGGGAAAAAGGTGGTTCGGCCATCGCGAAGCTGAAAAACCTCAGGAAGATCGACCTGGAGACCGGCCTGCCCACCGCCGATCTGACAATCGCCGAAGCCGCCCAGGCGGCCATCAAGATCATGGGCGGCAATTGTTCGGAAAACTCCAAGGTGACCTTTTCGATTCTGGCCAGCCAGCCCAGAACGGCTGCGGTGCATATCGTCAGGGCCAGCGACTTCGACCATCAATACGTGCTCATCGGTGACCTGAGCAAGCCCGCCGAGTTGGTGGTCGCTGACTCCTGGCCCGAACTTCCCGCGGCACACCTGGCCCAGGAAGGCTATTTCAACTTTGACCCCGATCCGGTGATCAGTCTGGAGCCCGGGCCGGCAGTGGCCGAGTACAGCTTTATCCATGACACGCCACCTGGTCCCCCGGCGATACCCGCGCGAGGCAGCGATGACTCGACCCTGCGTGCAATCAAGGTCGCGAAGTTGCATCAGAAAGGGTCTTACGCCCAATGGACCTCATTGAAGGCACTGGGTGCTACCTATCGGGAGCCTGGCGGGCGGCCGGTGTCTTTCGAGCGCTATGGCGCCGAGCTTATTGAGCGCCGAGTAAAGGCTCATGAGGAGTACGAACATGTGATTGGCCCTGTCTAACGAGCTACGAAGTCGGGGCAGGGCAGGTTAATCGCCCCCTGACACTTTCTTCTCCTGGATGAACCTGTAACAGCAGTTGTCTACACTGCCATTCAAGCTGCGCCTCCCGGCGCAGCAACCAGGAGAAGTCGCTATGAAGATGCTGCGTATCCCGTTGTTGATGGTCGGCCTGCTGCTCTGCTCCCAGGGGTTTGCCGCCACGGCGCAACAGGACAAAATGACCACCTGCAACGCTGACGCCACCGCCAAGGCCCTCAAGGGTGACGAGCGCAAAGCCTTCATGAGCAATTGCCTCAAGGCGCAGCCGGCAGCCAATGACGCCAAGGCCCTGACCCCACAGCAAGAGAAGATGAAAACCTGCAACGCCACCGCCGCCACCCAGGCCCTTACCGGCGAGGCGCGCAAGACGTTCATGAGCGATTGCCTGAAGAAAAAGTAACCCTCCAAGCCACCCGTACCGGAGCCAGCGGTACCGATCGATATCGGCCATCCGCTCGCTTCAAGGGCCGAACGCTGGCAGACTGCCAATCCTTTAACGCCGTTTGTTTTGAGGCTGTATGCCAACGTTTTCTCAGCGTCACGTGTTGCTGGTAGTCAGTTGGGTGATCATTTTTGGTGGCTTGCTGCTGGTCCTGCCCTTGCGGTTGTTGCCCAGTCTGCTGGCCGGGTTGCTGGTCTACGAACTGGTCAACATGCTCACCCCTCAACTGCAACGGCTGATCGAAGGACGGCGTGCGCGCTGGTTGGCGGTGGCCTTGCTGGGTACGCTGGTGGTCAGTGTGCTGGCGTTGATCTTTGCTGGCGCCTTCAGCTTTCTGCTGCATGAAGCGGAAAATCCCGGGGCGTCGCTGGATAAATTCATGGGCGTGGTCGATAAGGCGCGCGGCCAGTTACCGCCGTTCGTCGACGCCTATTTGCCGGCCAGTGCCGCCGAGTTCCGCGTGGCCATCGGTGAGTGGCTGAGCAAACATTTGAGCGACCTGCAACTGGTGGGCAAGGACGCGGCGCACATGTTCGTCACCTTGCTGATCGGCATGGTGCTGGGGGCAATCATTGCCCTGCAACGGGTGCCTGACCTGACCAAACGCAAACCCCTGGCCGCCGCGCTGTTCGACCGCCTGCACCTGCTGGTCCAGGCCTTTCGCAACATCGTTTTTGCACAGATCAAGATTTCCCTGCTCAACACGTTCTTCACCGGGATCTTCCTGGCGGTGATCCTGCCGATGTTCGGCATTCACCTGCCGCTGACCAAGACCCTGATCGTGCTGACCTTCCTGCTGGGCTTGCTGCCGGTGATTGGCAACCTGATGTCCAACACCCTGATCACCATCGTCGGCTTGTCACTGTCGATCTGGGTGGCGATGGCGGCGCTGGGCTACCTGATTTTCATCCACAAGCTGGAATACTTCCTCAACGCGCGGATCGTCGGCGGGCAGATCAGTGCCAAGTCGTGGGAGCTGCTCCTGGCGATGCTGGTGTTCGAAGCCGCGTTCGGCCTGCCGGGGGTGGTGGCAGGGCCGATTTACTACGCGTACCTCAAGAGCGAGTTGAAGCAGGCGGGGATGGTCTAGGGTGTGGATGCCTTCGCTGGCCAGCGAAGGCTGCCGCCTCAATCCATCGAACCGTAACGCTTGGCCGCTTCAATCGCCAGACCGCTGCCGATGCTGCCGAAGATGTTGCCTTCGACATGGCGGGCGTTCGGCAGCATGGCCGAGACGCTGTTGCGCAGGGCCGGAATCCCGCTCGAACCGCCGGTGAAGAACACCGTGTCCACCTGGTCGACGCCGACATTGGCGTCCAGCAACAGTTGGCTGACGCTGTTGCGCACGCGCTCCAGCAGGCCGTCGATGGCGGACTCGAACAGTGCCCGGCTCAGTTCCACGCTCAACCCCGGCTCGATGCGGTCCAGCGGCACGTGGCGGCTGTCGGCATGGGTCAGCTGGATCTTGGTTTCTTCCACTTCCATGGCCAGCCAGTGCCCGGCGCGTTGCTCGATCAGCTTGAACAGGCGGTCGATGCCACCGGTGTCCTCGATGTCGTAGCGCATGCTGCCCAAGGCCAGCTGGGATTTTTGCGAGTACACCGAGTTGATGGTGTGCCAGGTGGCCAGGTTCATGTGCTGGCTGGTGGGCATGTAGGCGCCGCTTTTCATCCGGCTGCCGTAGCCGAACAGCGGCATCACGCCTTGCAGGCTCAGTTGCTTGTCGAAATCGGTCCCGCCGACGTGCACGCCGCCCGTGGCGAGGATGTCGTCCTGGCGCTCGCTCAGGCCGCGACGCTCGGGTGACAGGCGCACCAGGGAGAAGTCGGAGGTACCGCCGCCGATGTCGACAATCAGCACCAGCTCTTCACGCTCGATGGTCGACTCGTAGTCGAAGGCGGCCGCGATCGGCTCGTACTGGAACGACACTTCCTTGAAGCCAATGGCGCGGGCCACATCCACCAGGGTGTCTTCGGCTTCCTTGTCGGCCATCGGGTCGTCATCGACGAAGAACACCGGCCGGCCCAGCACCACTTCTTCGAATTCCCGACCGGCGGCGGTCTCGGCGCGTTGCTTCAACTGGCCGATGAACAGGCCCAGCAGGTCCTTGAACGGCATCGCCGTGCCCAGGACACTGGTGTCGTGCTTGATCAGCTTGGAGCCCAGGAGGCTCTTGAGCGAACGCATCAGGCGCCCTTCGTAGCCTTCCAGGTACTCGTGCAGCGCCAGGCGACCGTACACCGGGCGGCGTTCCTCGATGTTGAAGAACACCACCGAAGGCAGGGTGATCTTGTCGTCCTCCAGCGCGATGAGCGTTTCCATGCCAGGGCGCAGCCAGCCGACAGTGGAGTTGGACGTGCCGAAGTCGATACCGCAGGCACGAGCTGGAGATGCGTTTTTCATGTCTTTCTGGTTCCGGTTAAAAAACGGCCGCGCAGTGTATGTCAGTGCGACGCAGAATCGAAGGCCGACTATCCGCTAAATCTCAGCTTTAAGCGCCTTGAAAGACTATCCTTGTTCCCCAAACTTACAGGCATGGCTTGGCAGCCACTGCGCGATCAACGGATCTGCCCGGCTGCCGATAAACTTCTGCTGCGCTGTCCGGTCACAACCTTGAGATCGGTCAAGCCCGCTGCGCCCTGATGGTGCATGCTGGCAGACGGCGCGATATCGATAACGGATGGTGATCCCCGCGATGGACTTCAAAGACTATTACAAGATTCTCGGTGTTGAACCGACCGCTGACGACAAGACGATCAAGGCCGCCTATCGCAAGCTGGCGCGTAAATATCACCCTGACGTCAGCAAGGAAAAGGACGCCGAAGCCAAATTCAAGGACGCCTCGGAAGCCTATGAAGCGCTGAAAAGTGCCGACAAGCGCGCCGAGTACGACGATCTGCGCCGCTATGGCCAGCATGGCCAGCCCTTCCAGGGACCTCCTGGCTGGCAGAGCCGTGGCGGTTTTGGCGGTGCCCAGGACAGCGGCGACTTCTCGGACTTCTTCAGTTCGATCTTCGGTAACCGTGGCCCAGGCTTCGGTGGTGCACAGTCTGGCCGCAGCGCCGGTCGGCGAGGGCAGGACGTGGAAATGGAACTGGCGGTCTTTCTCGAGGAGACCTTGTCGAACGAGTCGAAGAAGATCAGCTTCCAGGTGCCGCAGTACAACGCGGCAGGCCAGCACGTCAGCAACACGGCCAAGAGCCTCAACGTGAAGATCCCCGCCGGCGTGACCGACGGCGAGCGCATCCGCCTCAAAGGCCAGGGCGCGCCAGGGATCGGTGGCGGCGCCAATGGCGACCTGTACCTGACGATTCGTTTTGCGCCGCACCCAAAATTCGACGTCGAAGGCGAGAACCTGATCATCACCCTGCCGCTGGCACCGTGGGAACTGGCCTTGGGCGCCGAGGTGGCGGTGCCGACCCTGACCGGCAAGATCAACCTCAAGGTCCCGGCCGGCAGCCAGAACGGCCAGCGCATGCGCGCCAAGGGCCATGGCCTGCTGAACAAGGCCGGCGAGCGCGGGTACCTGTTCGTGCAGCTCAAGGCCGTGATGCCCAAGATCTGCGACGACGAGGTCAAGGCGCTGTGGCAGGAACTGGCGAAAAAAGCCGCGTTCAACCCACGTGAGCACTTCTGATCGAGAACATTTGAGTTCCAGAACCTGGAGTAACTGACAATGAGCAGTCCCCTGATCGTTCAACTGGACATGGCGCAATTCTGTGAGGCGACCGATCTATCGGACGTCTACGTGATCGAAATCGTCGAGCACGGCATCCTCGAACCTCAGGGCGCACAGCCCAAGGACTGGCGGTTCAACGACTATGAGCTGGCGGTCGCCAAGCGCGCCGCCAAGCTGCGCCACGACCTGGAACTGGAATGGGAGGGCGTTGCCCTGGCGCTCGACCTGCTCGAAGAAGTGCAGCAACTGCGCGCCGAGAACCAGATGCTCAAGCAGCGCCTGGCGCGGTTGGTGGTGGAGTAAGTGTTTTATTCCCCTCGCGCTCTGATTTTGCCTTGAATCGTCGACAAACTGGCTTTTTGCACACTGCGCTGTGTGGGGTTACCGCTGAGGTCGTAAGTTACGGAATATTCGCGGGTGGCGCCACTTGGTAGTGTTCTCGGCGGCGGAACGGGTGCGAGTGGAGGTTCATAGGGGGTGCTCTTCCAGATTTCACGGGAACTACTAGGTTCTCCTGGTTTTTGGTTGGGACTAAGAATGCCTACTTGCCCACCGGTATCATTAAAGCGGGGTAACTGTCTCTTTGGTGGAATCGGCGGAGGAGCTTCACTCCGAATTGCGTGATCACGAAAGCTGCGAGTGGTTTCACCCGAGTGCTTTCTAGCCAATAGCGGCATAGTTGGACGCGTCGCCCTGCCAGGGAAGTTTGGATTGCTAATGCCCATTTGCATTTGGTTGGCAGGTGAGGTGAGGGGAATAGCCGTAGAAGCCGGTTCAGGCGTACGGGGGACTAAAGGGGTTACGCTAGAGGTGCTGGAGGCCCTAGCCAGTGACGTACGGGGGCCGCGGAAAAGTCCCGGCAACTTAATATGCCCCGTCGGATCCGAAAAATTCACCGGGTCCCCCACGCAATACGTATACGCATTCAACCCGCCCCGTCCAAACGGGCTCCAACTGTCTGGACTATGAAAACGCATCAAAATCAGGTTGTAAGCGCGGTAGCCATTGCCCAGCAAATACCCGCGCAGTTGCGCTTCGCGCAGTTCGCCGTTAAAACCCAGCCCCGTCGTCACTGTCTGTTGTCCGGACTGCTGGCCGTAGGGGGAGTAAGCGATAGGGGTGGTCCGATCCCGCGTAATCTCAGCGATGATGGAGTGTTTGTTGTCGGCGGCCAGCAGCAGGGTTCGGGCCTGGCGCGAGCCGTCGTTCCTGGCAGATCGAGAGTGGGTCATGACCGGCCTTCCTTGTGAAGAGGTGCGACGCTAATCAACTTTACCTATAACGTATAACGCTGGTAACTAGCAGAACTGCTAGTAAGGCGTCCCCCTTGCCACTGAAATGCCCCCGTCCGATCAAAACGGACCGCTCGTCGATGGTGCTCGACCTGCCAATACAGCCAGGGCATCAGCTCAGAACAGGAAATATTATTGCGCCATTGATAATGGTATCTGCCGGCTCATTGCACGGCGCATCCGGGCGGGTGGTATATAAGTGTTTTTGGTATTCGGATAGTCGAAGATTAGTACTTTGTTTGGCGCGCTTATTTGCGGCTATTTGGTTTATTTATCTGCTCGTCTTTTTAGTAAGTTTGATGCTCTTGAAAGTAATTTGAGTGAATCAAACGATGGTTGAATTAAATAAGCAGTTAGCAAATGGTGGGGCAGTTGCGCTCGCTGAGGATAAAGGGCCTCACTATGATTTTGTAAAGAATAAACTGCCTGCTTGGCTGTTGGAGGCAACACCGCAAAGACGCAGGGAGCTGCTCGACGCCGGGCTGGCTCGGCCCCGTCGGCATGAAATTGCATCCCAGGATCACCAGGCTGCTTTTAAGCTTAGTAGTCGGCAGAGTTACGCTTCGCAAAATGCGCTCGATCAGATGCTGGTTGACCTCAAGGACATCAAGGCCTTTTCCCGGCCATTGCTGACGGCTGCAATTGCTAAAAAGTTCAACGTCTCGGTGGATGTTGATTACACGCTGTTATCGTATGCGGTCTCGAATCCCGAGCCCTTTGCCAACGATATTCGATTAACCAGCAGTCTGCTGGATGCTGCTTTGCATAACTTTACCGAGGCTGACGAAACTGACACGTATGGAACAACGCGCAGTAGCAACAGTGTGTTGCTTGTTTCACCGCAAGGAAAGTTGCCTTTTACCGTTGAACAATTTGCCGCGTTGTGTCGAGAGTTGGACCTGGGCGCCAAGTATCAGGCGCATATCAACAGCGCACTGGGTGTCGCCGAGGCCGAGTCTGAAAGTGCCCTGAAGGCCAGGGTCATGCTTAGTCAGCAGCATGCGTTCAGTGCAGCCATCGACCTTGCGCGAATGCAGGGTGATATCGACAGGGTCACTCCCGATTCAAGTATTTATCGTCTGCTTATCCGGGTCCGGGACCACTCGGATGACCTGAGTCTGGATGGCAAGCCTGTGCAATTCAACGGGTTGAAACTGCTCGGGGATACCGAGTTGATCGGCGTCGTACTCATTGGGCCGGACCGCATCAGCAGTGAGACGGTGCAGCGCCTGGTTGTCTACATTCCTCATGACCCGTTCAGCCCAATCAAGGAATACCCTTCGGCACAGCATTTCTATAATGAATTGCGTGAGCGATTGCGTGACCCTGCCTATCAGGCGTTTTTCAGTCGGTTTGTCAGGCAGGAAGACAAGGCGCGTTTTTTCAGACGGTTGAATGATCGGCTGTCGCCACTTGAACAGCAGCCCAACAGCCACATTTATGTAAGAACGCCTGACCCTGACGCCAGGATCCATATGGAGGAAACGCCGGTTCGATGGGCGCTGTGGGTTTTTCTGTTCGATCAGCAACTGAACAAACTCCTCAACGATATAGCGTTTGTCGCAGTGTCCACGGCAGATGCCGATGCGCAGGCGCGTAATGACAAACTGCTGGGCTATCTGGGTACGGCGCTGGCGGTCCTCAATGTCGTTGCGTTGTTTGTCCCGCCCCTGGGTGTGGCGATGATGGCGGTAATGGCGACGCAACTGACCGATGAGTTGGTAGAAGGCGTCGAGGCATTGGCGCAGGGCGACAGGAATGAGGGTTTTGTCTATCTGATGGATGTTGCACAAAACATCGCTCAGCTAGCGTCGCTTGCAGCCGTTGGTCCTGAGGGGGCCGAGCCGATTGCCCCCCTCAAGCGTTCGCCGATTATCGATAGTATGAAACAGGTCACCTTGGCGAATGGAGAGACTCGGTTGTGGAAACCCGATCTAAAACCCTACGAGCACCCAGAAGCATTGCCGGCCGCTCTGAAGCCCAATGAACTGGGTTTGCTGCATCACGATGGCCAGGCGTTCCTGGTCCTGGGCGACAAGCACTACCGGGTGAAAATAGACCCTGTCAGCGGCCAGTACCGGATCGTGCATCCTGCCAGGGCAAATGCCTATGCGCCCGAACTCAACCACAACGGCTTCGGCGCCTGGCGCCATGAAGTGGAGCAACCTCGGACCTGGGAGGTCCGTGAATTGATGCGACGAATAGGGCACGGTGTCCGTGAGTTCAGCGACGCCGAGCTTGAACAGATTCGCCATGTCAGCGGCACCGATGAGGGGGTCTTGCGTCGAATGCACGTCGAGAGCGAGCCACCGGCACCGATGTTGGCCGATACGATGACTCGATTTGCCGCGTACAGGCAGGTCGAGGCATTTATCACCGACATGCAGAACGCCTCATCCAGCACTTCTGCAACCGATCACTCGATCAATCAGCTGCATGTCATGACGCGGTACGGCGCGTGGCCGGAGACGGTATCGATACGGATTATTGATGGGCAGGCGAAGACCCTCTGGGAGTACGTCAATCCGCAGGGCGTACAGGGCAAGGTGCGGATCGTGCAGGTCCATGATGCGCAGGTTCGAGGGGGGCGACTGCTGAAAACCATCCTGGAAAGTCTCACTGAAAGTGAAACCGATGTTGTGCTTGGCCAAAAGCCTGGAGCCCCTCGGGATGTTCTGGAGAAGCGTGTCGAGATCCTGCGCGGACGCATCGCTCGGCTGGCCGAAAGCCATAAGGTTGAGTTCTTCAATGATATCTACAACGCCAGGCCCCCCAGCCGCGATCCACGGCTCAGTCTGATCAAGTCGCGCTTTTCCAGCGTACCCGCGAGGGTGATTGAACAGTTGTTGGCCGACGCCCGCCCGGGTGAGCTTCAGCAAATGGCCAAATGGGACTTTGCCGACAAGCTGCAAACCAAGCCCATCCCCCTGCGCCTGGCGGAAGAGCTGCGCTGGATCCAGCGCGAGGTGCGCCTGTCACGAGCCTACGAGGGGCTTTACCTGGGCGATTTGGTGGGGCCGGACGCAGAGGCGCTGGTACTCAACTCACTGAAAAAACTGCCGGGCTGGTCGGATGATGTGCGAATTGAGGTTCGAGACGGCTCGTTCAGCGGAACGCTGCGGGCCAGTGTCGGTCCCGAGCATGCCGATAGCCGAAAGGTGCTGGTGCGCAATGACCTGGGGCGGTACGAGGCTCGTGACCAGGATGATGGGCATTTGCACGGAGCCGATGATCTTTATGCTGCGCTTCAGCATGCCTTGCCGGATATCCAGCGCGAAGCGATAGGCTTGCCTCATGTGGGGCAAGGACCCGCGTTGAAAGCGTTGATCAGGCAGCACCTGCTCACTCGCGGTGAGTTGCGGTCGTTACTGGGGATGCAACCGATCAATCCCGGATTCAGGGCGCCCCAGCGCTGGATCGATAGTCGCCTGGGTTATCCGCTGTCCGGGCGCGGGGCGGGTTTGAATCCCGCGCCGGTATCGGACGAGGCAAGAGTGCTCAAGCTGTTTCCCAACTTCACGGATGGTCAGGTTGACGGTTTTCTGGAGTTGTTGGGCGCTGAGCGAGAGTTGTACCTGGTCAATTTCGAGGCGGAGTATCAACGTTTGCAGAGTTGGTCGCAGCAATGGCTGTCGACCCCGTCCACGCGTGTTTTGCCAAATGGCAGTGTTGTAGCTGTCGAGCAGCATGAAAAACAAGTGGTCGCAGAATTGCTCAAGCGTTGCTGGCAAAGACAGTCACTCAAATACTCGCGCTATGGTGTCCGTCGGGGGTATGAACTGACGCTGCGAGGTCGAGCCATTGGGGCGCTGCCTGCTCTGGAGGTGGACTTTGGTCATGTGAATTTTCTGGACCTCAGTGACATGGGCCTCATGGCGGCGCCCAATGAGTTTCTTGAATCGTTTCCCTTTGTTCAACGCTTGGAACTGCAGGCCAACCGTCTTGTAGACATACCCGCGCAACTGGATGAAATGCCCAGCCTTGTGTATTTGGACCTGTCCAATAATGACCTCAGGTTAACCACCGATGAAGCGCTGTCACTGGCTCGGATGAAGGGGCTCAGAGAGTTGAATCTAAACCACAACCCGTTGGCGCGAGTGCCTGATCTAAGCCAGATGACGGAACTGGGCGTGGTTCGATTGCAGGGCACCGGGATCAGTCAATGGCCAGTAGGGCTGGCCGATCAACCCCGTCTGACCATGGTCGATTTGCGTGATAATCAGCTCACCTCGTTTCCCGAATGGGCGGTGAATCCACCTGCGCAACAGTCGGCGGCCATCAATCGGGTATTGAGGGTCACTGAACTGAACGGAAATCCTCTTTCCGATCAAGGCATCGCGCAATATGGGGAGATTCTGGCGCGTATCTACCTGGACAACGATGAGGCCGGATTGGCGCCGGTTCCCCCTGATGCCCCGGATGATCGTGGTGCTGCCGGTGGCACTCTGGCGCCATCGACACAGCGTGTAGAGCGTTGGTTGCGTGATACGCCGGCGCAGGAGCGCAATACCAGAAGGACGCAATGGGCACTCCTCGACAGCGAAGCCCTCGCCAGAGAAGCCGCCGCAGGGGACGCGGGCAGGGCGGTCAGTGAAAGCGAGGAGTTTTTCCGGTTACTGGAAAAATTGCATGCGACGGCCGAGTACAAAAAAGCCTATCCAGATCTCAAGGCTCGGGTTTGGGCGGTGCTGGATGCGGCCGAAGAAAACGCAGTGCTGCGTCGTGAACTGTTCCAGTTGGCGGGGGAGCCGGAAACCTGCAGTGATCGTGCTGCGCTGATGTTCAGCCAATTGGAAATCAAGGTCCTGACTCATAAGGCCCTGGCGCGCGTAGGCGATAGCGGCGCAGGTCTTCAATTGCTCAAACTGGCCAAAGGCCTGTTTCGTCTGGATGAGGTGGAAGCGTTTGCGCTCAAGGACATTAACGAGCGCATCAAAACGATAGTCCGTTCCGATACAACGACGCACGAAAAGGGTCGCCAGCTGTTGTTGATGGATCAAATCGAAGTGCGGCTTTCTTATCGGGTCAACCTCAGGGACCGGCTTGACCTACCAGGCCAGCCTACGAAGGCTGAATACGCGGGTTTGCAATACGTGCCTCGCGCCAAGCTGCAGGCAGCAGAGCAGTATGTGAACAGCCTGAAGGACTCGAAGGCCGAGATTGAATCGATCGCGCGCCGTGATTTCTGGGCACAGTATCTGAAAGAAAAATACCGTTCCCGGTTCGATCTGGCCTATGAATCAATCCTTGAACGCCTGGAGCAACTGGACATCGCCCGGACCACGATGACCAGTGATGCCTACAACACTCAGTCCAAGGCCCTGGCCGCTGAGGCCAGGGTTGTCGAACAAAGGCTTATCGACCTGCTGACGCCAGAGGAAATACTCAGCCTGGAAGAGGGCGGTAATGGTGCATAACGGATAGATCGAACCCCGAATGTTGCCTGAGGCAGTCTTCGGGGTTTGTGCGCAGTCAGAACAAGAAATACCGCTGCGCCATCGGCAACACATCCGCCGGCTCACACCACAACAGTTCGCCATCGGCCTTGACCTGGTAGGTCTGCGGGTCGACGTCGATGCTGGGCAGGTAGTCGTTGTGGATCAGGTCGGTCTTGCGCACGCTGCGGCAGCCCTTGACCACGGCGATGGTCTTCTTCAAGCCCAATGCCTGCGCCAACCCTGCCTCCTGTGCGGCCTGGCTGATGAAGGTCAGGCTGGTGGCGTGCAACGAGCCGCCAAAGCTTGCGAACATCGGCCGGTAGTGCACCGGTTGTGGCGTTGGAATCGAGGCGTTGGCGTCGCCCATGAGGCTGGCGGCAATCGCTCCGCCCTTGAGAATCAGGCTGGGCTTGACCCCGAAGAACGCCGGGCGCCAGAGCACTAGGTCGGCCCATTTACCCACTTCGATCGAACCCACTTCGTGGCTGATGCCGTGGGTGATCGCCGGGTTGATGGTGTACTTGGCGAGGTAGCGCTTGGCGCGGAAGTTGTCGTTGTCCTGGCCATCACCCGGCAGTGGGCCACGCTGTTGCTTCATCTTGTCGGCGGTTTGCCAGGTGCGGATGATGACTTCGCCGACCCGGCCCATGGCCTGGCTGTCGGAACTGATCATCGAGAACGCCCCGAGGTCGTGCAGGATGTCCTCGGCGGCGATGGTTTCACGGCGGATGCGGCTTTCGGCGAAGGCCACGTCCTCGGCAATGCTGGGGTCCAGGTGATGGCAGACCATCAGCATGTCCAGGTGTTCGTCGATGGTGTTGCGGGTGAACGGCCGGGTCGGATTGGTCGAACTCGGCAGCACGTTGGCAAAACCGCAGGCCTTGATGATGTCCGGGGCGTGACCGCCACCCGCGCCTTCGGTGTGGTAGGTGTGGATGGTGCGGCCTTTGAAGGCGGCGAGGGTGGTTTCGACGAAACCCGACTCATTGAGGGTGTCGGTGTGGATCGCCACCTGCACGTCATACTGGTCGGCCACCGTCAGGCAGTTGTCGATGCTCGCCGGGGTGGTGCCCCAGTCTTCGTGCAGCTTGAGGCCAATGGCGCCGGCCTTGACCTGCTCGATCAACGGTCCCGGCAGGCTGGCGTTGCCCTTGCCGGTGAGGCCGATGTTCATCGGGAAGGCGTCAGCGGCCTGGAGCATGCGCGCCAGGTGCCAGGGCCCGGAGGTGCAGGTGGTGGCGTTGGTGCCGGTGGCAGGACCGGTGCCGCCACCGATCATGGTGGTCACGCCGCTCATCAAGGCTTCTTCGATCTGCTGCGGGCAAATGAAGTGGATATGGCTGTCGATGCCGCCGGCGGTGAGGATCATGCCTTCGCCGGCGATCACTTCGGTCCCGGCGCCGATGGCCATGCTCACATTGGGCTGGATATCCGGGTTACCGGCCTTGCCGATGGCAGCGATGCGCCCGTCCTTGAGGCCGACATCGGCCTTGACGATGCCCCAGTGATCGAGGATCAGCGCGTTGGTGATCACCGTGTCGACGACGTCGGCCGCCAGCAACTGGCTCTGGCCCTGGCCGTCGCGGATCACTTTGCCGCCGCCGAACTTCACTTCTTCGCCGTAGGTGGTGAAGTCCTTCTCGACCTCGATCCACAACTGGGTGTCGGCCAGGCGAACTTTGTCACCGACGGTGGGGCCGAACATGTCGGCGTAGGCTTGGCGGGATATTTTCATTCGTTCGCCTTGAGATTCAGGAAAATTTGAAGTCGTTCGCTGCGCTCACTATCGCGGGCAAGCCCGCTCCCACAGGGGAATGCGATCACCTGTGGGAGCGGGCTTGCCCGCGAAGAGGCCAGGGCAGACGCGGTAAAATTTAAAGGTCACCCATGATCCGTCCGGCAAACCCGAACACCCGGCGATGCCCGGCCAGGTCCACCAACTCCACGTCGCGGCTCTGCCCCGGTTCGAAGCGCACCGCAGTACCGGCCGGGATGTTCAGGCGCATGCCGCGGGTAGCGGCGCGGTCGAAGGTCAGGGCGTCATTGGTTTCGAAAAAGTGATAGTGCGAGCCGACCTGGATCGGCCGGTCGCCACTGTTGGCCACGGTCAGGCTCAGGGTGCGCCGGCCGACGTTGAGCTCGATCTCGCCGGGCTGGATCCGGTATTCGCCAGGAATCATGCAGGTTGTCCCAGGGTCTTGAAGTAGATGGCGGTCGGCGCGTAGTGGCCGTCCGGGCTTTGGCAGTAGTTGGGCAGTTCGCCGACGCGGGTGTAGCCCAGTGACTGGTAGAAAGTTTCCGCGGGCGAGCCGGCCTCGGTATCCAGGTACAACAGGCCACGCTGATGCTGGCGCGCGGCAAGCTCCAGGGCATTCATCAACTGCTGGCCGAGTCCACGTCGACGGGCCTGGTGCAGGACCTGGAGTTTTTGCACCTCGGCGCGATTACGTCCGTTGGCCTTCTGGCACAGGCCCAGTTGCACGCTGGCCAGGACCTTTTCTTCCTGGACCACCACCCACAAGAGCAGGTTGCCGTTCTCCAGGTCGGCCTGGACGGCGTTGAGGTAGGCGCGGGCCTGGGCGTCATCGATATCGGCCAGAAAACCGATCGAGGCCCCGTGCTGCACGGCGTCGAACAGCAAGTCGTTCAAGCCCTGGCGGTAGTGGGCAAAACTTTCCGGGTTGACCCGGCGTAGTTGGGCGGCGTTCATCGTGGCTTACTCCTTGTTGGCCAGGGGTGGCTCAGAGCCTGGATTGAGGGTCAATTGCATGAACGTCAGGTCGAGCCAGCGACCGAACTTGGTGCCCACTTGCGGCATCTGTCCGGTGGTGATGAAGCCGGCCCGCTCATGCAGGCGGATCGATGCCGCGTTGCCGCTCTCGATGGCGGCCACCATTACATGTTTGCCAGCCTCCCTGGCGCGCACCACCAGCGCTTCCATCAGGCGCGGACCGAGGCCGTTGCCACGCTGGTCGTTGCGCACGTACACCGAGTGTTCCACGGTGTGGCGAAACCCATCGAAGGGCCGCCAGTCGCCAAAGGAGGCGTAGCCGAGCACCTGCTCGTCGGCAGCGGCCATGACCAGGACCGGGTAGCCCTGGGCATGGCGGGCGCTGAACCAGGCTTGACGATTGGCCAGGTCGACCGCCTGTTCATTCCAGATCGAGGTGGTGTTGAGCACGGCATCGTTGTAGATGTCGCAAATCGCCGGCAGGTCGGCGGGCACGGCATCGCGGATGTGATACGGCATGGCGCGACCTCAGGCGATGGGTTGATGGACGGTGACCAGTTTGGTGCCGTCGGGAAAGGTGGCTTCGACCTGGATCTCCGGGATCATCTCCGGGATGCCGGGCATCACCTGTTCGCGCTGCAGCAGGGTCGTGCCCAAGTGCATCAGTTCGGCCACGCTCTGGCCGTCCCGCGCGCCTTCGAGCAGCGCGGCGCTGATGTACGCCATGGCCTCCGGGTAATTGAGCTTGACGCCGCGGGCCAACCGCCGCTCAGCCACCAGGCCGGCAGTGAAGATCAACAGCTTGTCTTTTTCGCGTGGGGTCAGGTCCATCGTGTAAATCCATCTGGGCAGAAAAAAAGAGCACTCGTAAGGTCGACCCGAACCCGTTGCCGGTGTTCAGGTATTCCATATTCGCGGCGCCAGCGCCTCGCGGCCGAGCAGGGCCGGGCGCAGCAGTGTCCATAGATCAATCAGCCAACCCCGTGCCAGCAAGGTTTCACTGGCCAGGCAACGGGCGACCAGCAGCCCGGGAAGCTGGGTCAGATCCCCGCGTACCGGGTTGGGCAGCGAACGACAGGCCTGCAGCAGTTCGCTGTCGATCTCGCCGGTCACCAGCAAGGTGGCAAACACCGGCTGGCCGTCCAGGCCAATCGGCGAGTCGAGCAAACCGTCAGCGCCGACAATGCGCTGACGTTCGTGCCAGAGCAACTGGCCGTCGCGGCGGATCTCCAGTTGCGCTTGAAAGTGCCCCTGCTCGAAGCGTTCGCCGCTGGCCGGGCGACCCAGCGCCACCACGTCCCAATAAAACAATCGGGCATCGCCCTGCAGTTCGATCGAGGTCTTGAGCTCGGCCTGGGCGGCGCTGAAGACGATGGTCTCCTGGGGCAGCCATTCCAGGGTGGCACCGGCGGCGACCTGCAAGTCGAGCTGCTGATAGGCGGGGCTGGCGGCGCGATACCACTTGGCGGCGCCGGGGCTGGTCAATTGCGCCCAGGCGTTGGGCCCGACACTGGCGCGGACCTCCAGGCGATCACCGCCGGCAATCCCTCCGGGCGGGTGGACGATGATGTGCTGGCACACTTGGGGGCCTTCGGCGTACAGGTGTTTTTGCACCCGCAGCGGACCCTGGTGGCGACGCAGGGTCGGCCGCGTGCTGTCGCCGAAGCGGGCGTAGCCGAGCTCAAGCTCGGCATGCCAGCTGGGTGTGAATACGATGTGTTGGGCAGGGGCAGTCATATTTTCTGATTATCGTCGGGACGCTAGAGACTAGATCGTTACCAGGCCGCGTACACCCTCGGCTTCCATGTTTTCGCCGCGACCTTGCTGGACGATCTCGCCCCGGGACATCACCAGGTATTGATCGGCCAGCTCAGCGGCGAAGTCGTAGAACTGCTCCACCAGCAGGATCGCCATGTCACCGCGTGCCGCGAGCTGCTTGATCACCGCGCCGATCTCCTTGATCACCGAGGGCTGGATGCCTTCGGTGGGTTCATCGAGGATCAGCAGGCGGGGCCGGCTGGCCAGCGCACGGCCGATGGCCAACTGTTGCTGCTGGCCGCCTGAGAGGTCACCGCCACGGCGTTGCTTCATCTGCAGCAGCACCGGGAACAGCTCGTAGATGAAGGCCGGCACTTCCCGGGCTTCGGCGCCCGGGAAACGCGACAGCCCCATCAACAGGTTTTCCTCGACGCTCAGCCGGGCGAAGATTTCCCGGCCCTGGGGAACATAGGCGATGCCTGCGTGAACCCGCTGGTGCGGTTTGAGCCCGCTGATGGTCTTGCCCTCCCAGTTCACCGCACCTTCCTTGGCTGGCAGCAGGCCCATCAGGCATTTGAGCAGGGTGGTCTTGCCCACGCCGTTACGCCCGAGCAGGCAGGTGACTTCGCCAACCTTCACCTCGAAGCTCAGGCCCCGCAGGATGTGGCTGCCACCGTAGTACTGATGCAATTTATCGACTTGCAGCATGTTCAACTTCTCCTCAATTCCTTGTAGGAGCGGGCGCTCGCTCCTGCAGAGAGCAATCCGCACCTGCGTTCAGCGCCCGAGATAAACCTCGATCACCCGCTCGTTGTCCTGCACCTGCGCCAGCGACCCCTCGGCCAGCACGCTGCCCTGGTGCAATACGGTGACGTGGTCGGCGATCGAACCGACGAAGCCCATGTCGTGTTCCACCACCATCAATGAATGTTGACCGGCCAGGCGCTTGAACAGCTCGGCGGTGAACTCGGTCTCGGCATCGGTCATGCCCGCCACCGGTTCATCGAGCAACAGCAGTTGCGGGTCTTGCATCAGCAGCATGCCGATTTCCAGGAACTGCTTTTGCCCGTGGGACAACAAGCCTGCGGGGCGATTGACCGAGGCGGTCAGGCGAATGGTGTCCAGGACCTCACTGATCCGATCGCGCTGCTCGCCATTGAGCCGGGCGCGCAAACTGGCCCATACCGACTTGTCGGTTTTTTGCGCCAGCTCGAGGTTCTCGAACACGCTGAGGGCTTCGAACACTGTCGGTTTCTGGAACTTGCGGCCGATCCCGGCCTGGGCAATCTGCACTTCGCTCATCCGGGTCAGGTCCAGGGTCTCGCCGAACCAGGCCTTGCCGTGACTGGGCCGGGTCTTGCCGGTGATCACATCCATCAGGGTGGTCTTGCCGGCACCGTTGGGGCCGATGATGCAGCGCAGTTCACCAACGCCGATGTACAGGTTCAGGCTGTTCAGCGCCTTGAAGCCATCGAAGCTGACACTGATGTCCTCCAGGGTGAGGAGGGTGCCGTGGCGGGTGTTCAGGCCTTTTCCGGCGCGCTGTCCAAGGCCGATGGCATCGCGGCTGCTGCCGGCATCCTTGTTCGGTTCCAGGATCGGTTCGAGCATGAAATCGGCGGTCGCAGTGACTCTCATTGTTCACCTCTTTTTTTCAGCAGGCCGATCACGCCTTTGGGCAGGTACAGGGTGACGATGATGAACAGCGCACCGAGGAAGAACAGCCAGTATTCGGGGAAAGCCACGGTGAACCAGCTCTTCATGCCGTTGACCACGCCGGCGCCCAGCAGTGGCCCGATCAGCGTGCCGCGTCCGCCCAGGGCCACCCAGACGGCGGCTTCGATGGAGTTGGTCGGGGACATTTCGCTGGGGTTGATGATGCCCACCTGGGGCACATACAGCGCACCGGCCAGGCCGCACAGCACCGCACTCAAGACCCAGACAAACAGCTTGAACCCGCGTGGGTCGTAGCCGCAGAACATCAGGCGGTTTTCCGCGTCGCGCAGGGCGGTCAGCACCCGGCCGAATTTGCTCTGCGCCAGGCGCCAGCCAATGAACAGGCTGGCCACCAGCAACAACACGGTGGCGCTGAACAGTACCGCGCGAGTTCCGGGTTCGGTGATGCCGAAGCCGAGGATGGTGCGAAAGTTGGTGAAGCCGTTGTTGCCGCCAAACCCGGTCTCGTTGCGGAAAAACAGGAGCATGCCGGCGAAGGTCAGGGCCTGGGTCATGATCGAGAAGTACACGCCCTTGATCCGCGAGCGAAAGGCGAAGAAGCCGAACACCAGCGCCAGCAGACCCGGGGCCAGCACCACCAGGCACAGGGTCCAGAGAAAACTGCTGGTGCCGGTCCAGAACCACGGCAGCTCCGTCCAGGAGAGGAAGGTCATGAACGCCGGCAAGCCGTCCCCCGAGGCCTGGCGCATCAGGTACATGCCCATGGCGTAGCCACCGAGGGCGAAGAACAGGCCGTGGCCCAGGGACAGCAGGCCGGCGTAACCCCAGACCAGATCCAGGGCGAGGGCGACGATGGCGTAGCAGAGGATCTTGCCGACCAGGGTCAGGGTATAGGCCGAGACATGCAGGGCGTTGTCGGCGGGCAGCAGCGACAGCAGCGGTAGCGCCAGCAGCAACAACACCAGCAGCGTACCGACGACAATCGTCACCTTGGGCCCGGCCTTGCGGGTGGCGGTAATGAGCAGGGGCTGGTTCATCAGTCGATTACCCGTCCTTTGAGTGCGAAGAGGCCTTGCGGGCGTTTCTGGATGAACAGAATGATCAGCGCGAGGATCAGGATCTTGCCCAGCACCGCACCGATCTGCGGCTCCAGGATCTTGTTGGCGATCCCCAGGCCGAAGGCGGCGAACACGCTCCCGGCCAGTTGGCCGACGCCACCGAGCACCACCACCAGGAAGGAGTCGATGATGTAGCTCTGGCCGAGGTCCGGGCCGACGTTGCCGATCTGGCTCAGCGCCACGCCGCCGAGCCCGGCGATCCCGGAGCCGAGGCCGAAGGCGAGCATGTCCACTCGCCCGGTGGGCACGCCACAGCAAGCGGCCATGTTGCGATTCTGGGTGACGGCGCGCACGTTCAGGCCCAGGCGGGTCTTGTTCAGCAGCAGCCAGGTGAGCACCACCACAAACAGGGCAAAGGCGATGATCACGATACGGTTGTACGGCAGCACCAGGTTGGGCAGGACCTGGATCCCGCCCGAGAGCCAGGCCGGGTTGGCGACCTCGACGTTCTGCGCGCCGAACAGCAGGCGCACCAGTTGGATCAGCATCAGGCTGATGCCCCAGGTGGCGAGCAGGGTTTCCAGCGGGCGCCCGTAGAGGTGGCGGATCACCGTGCGTTCCAGCGCCATGCCGATACCGGCGGTGACGAAAAACGCCACCGGCAAGGCCAGGAGTGGATAGAACTCGATGGCGTTGGGGGCAAAGCGCTGGAGCAGCATTTGCACCATGTAGGTGGAGTAGGCGCCGAGCATCAGCATTTCGCCGTGGGCCATGTTGATCACCCCCAGCAGGCCGAAGGTGATGGCCAGCCCCAGGGCCGCCAGCAGCAGGATCGAACCCAGGGACATGCCGCTGAATGCCTGGCCGAGCAACTCGCCCACCAGCAGTTTGCGTTTGACCTGACCGAGGCTGGTCTGCGCTGCGGTGAGCACCGCGGCGTCGGCTTCGACCCCAGGTTCGAGCAGGTTTTCCAGGCGAGTGCGGGCCAGTGGGTCGCCGGTTTCGCCGAGCAGGCGCACCGCAGCCAGGCGCACGGCAGGGTCGCTGTCCACCAGTTGCAGGTTGGCCAGGGCCAGGCTCAGGGCCGCGTGAACCTGCTCATCCGTTTCGCCCGCCAGTTGCTGGTCGAGGAATTTCAGTTGCGCCGGCTTGGCGCTTTTCTGCAGTTGTTGCGCCGCACCGAGCCGCACCCGGGGATCGGCGGCGAGCAGTTGCTGGCTGGCCACGGCGGTGTCGATCAGACCCCGCAGGCGATTGTTCAGGCGCAGGGTCTTGGCTTGGCCGTCGACGGTCACTACGCCTTGCTGCAAGGCATTGATCAATTCGACGCGCGCCGGATCGGGCTGCGCGGCCCAGGCTTCGAGCAGCCTGGCTTGCTGCGCCGGATTGGCGGCGACGAAGTCTTCGCTGTCGCCGGCCTGGCTGGCCAGTGGCAGCAGGAGCGCGATGAGGAGGATTAAGCGGTGAAGGCCAGTGGGCATGATGTATCGCCTTGCGCAGACCAAGGTGGGAGAGCGCCGGGCGGCTCTCTCCCACAGGAATTTGTGTCCCGCCGAACCGGTGTGTTCGGCGGGGCATTCAGTGCCTCAGTTGCTCTTGACCGCGTAATCCGGCTTCTTGTCGTTGCCGGCAATGAACGGGCTCCAGGGCTCGGCGCGGATCGGCCCTTCGGTCTGCCAGACCACGTTGAACTGACCGTCGGCCTGGATCTCGCCGATCATCACCGGCTTGTGCAGGTGGTGGTTGGTCTTGTCCATGGTCAGGGTGTAGCCCGACGGTGCGGCGAAGGTCTGGCCGGCCAGGGCTTCGCGGACCTTGTCGACGTCGGTGGACTTGGCTTTCTCGGCAGCTTGCGCCCACATGTGGATGCCGACGTAGGTGGCTTCCATCGGGTCGTTGGTCACCGCCTTGTCGGCGCCCGGCAGGTTGTGTTTCTTGGCGTAGGCCTTCCAGTCCGCGACGAACTTCTGGTTCACCGGGTTATCCACCGACTCGAAGTAGTTCCACGCCGCGAGGTTGCCCACCAGTGGCTTGGTGTCGATGCCGCGCAGTTCTTCCTCGCCCACCGAGAACGCGACGACGGGCACGTCGGTGGCCTTCAGGCCCTGGTTGGCCAGTTCCTTGTAGAACGGCACGTTGGAGTCGCCGTTGACGGTGGAGATGACGGCGGTCTTGCCGCCGGCCGAGAACTTCTTGATGTTGGCGACGATGGTCTGGTAATCGCTGTGGCCGAACGGTGTGTAGACCTCTTCGATCTCCTTGTCGGCCACGCCTTTGGCGTGCAGGAACGAGCGCAGGATCTTGTTGGTGGTGCGCGGGTAGACGTAGTCGGTGCCCAGCAGGAAGTAGCGTTTGGCGCTGCCACCTTCTTCGCTCATCAGGTATTCCACGGCGGGGATCGCCTGTTGGTTCGGCGCGGCACCGGTGTAGAACACGTTCGGCGACATCTCTTCGCCTTCGTATTGCACCGGATAGAACAGCAGGCCATTGAGCTCTTCGAACACGGGCAATACCGATTTACGCGACACCGAGGTCCAGCAACCGAACACCACGGCGACCTTATCCTGGGTCAGCAATTGCCGGCCTTTTTCGGCGAACAGCGGCCAGTTCGACGCCGGGTCGACCACCACCGGCTCCAGCAGCTTGCCATTGACGCCGCCCTTGGCGTTGATTTCGTCGATGGTCATCAACGCCATGTCTTTGAGCGAGGTTTCAGAGATCGCCATGGTCCCGGACAGGGAATGCAGGATGCCAACCTTGATGGTCTCGGCGGCCTGGACCGTCCAGGTCATGCCCATCGCGGCAATGCTGGCTGAAAGAGTGAAAGCCTTGATCAAGCTGCGACGCTTCATTGTGCGATCTCCATGAACGTTTTTGGTTGGCATTGGTGGAAGGCTGAAGAGTCTTTAGCAAGGGCTGTGCCTAAGCACGAAAGCCCGGGGTTTGATGCGGCCGCCGAGGCGGATTCATCCGCGAGCGCACCAGGGGTGGGCGTGCAACGGGGTGTGGGGCATGCCGATGCGCTGTCGTGGTGCCTGTGCTCCCTATGTATGTACCGCACAGGCACGGGGACGCTGGATAACCTGATGGCTCATTACAGGCCATCAACAGGTTGGAGTTTTTTCATGGATGAGAGAGATAAGCCGAGCGCTGCCGTTGTGCGCATGAGCCGTGAGTTTTTGTCGGCGGATGACGCGGCGCGGCATGCTCATGAACAGGTCGGCAAGCGGCGTGACCGCGAGTTTGTTGCAGTGATCTTCCAGCGCAGCAACCAGCGGTTCGTCGTGACTGAACCGGTCGACGCCGGCACCGATGCGCTCGAAGCGCCCCCCCTGTTCCCGGCAGACGCCCAAGGCCGGGCAATCTACCCGGTGAACCACCAGTCTCCATAGCGTGTTTTACTCACACCGGGCGCTCTCGACGCTGGATGTCGATCGGGTGCAGCGCTTGGGGTGGACGCGCACAGACGCCAGCGTCAGCTTGCAGATGTTCAAGGTTCACGAGTTGTTCCATGTGGTCGCGCAAGGCGTTCCGGCCTATCTGTCAGGCAGCGACGACAGTCTGTTGTGGTTCGAGTCCGATTCCCGCGGCTGGCAGCAGTTGCTGATGCGCTTGGGCACCGTGAGTCACCCGGGACCACTGGCGCTGGGGCTTGCCGATGGCAGCATCGCGCCTGTCGAGTTTGTACGGGCAGTGGCGAGCGCAGGAAAGTTGCAGACCCTGGTCGACAATGGGCTTTGGGGGTACCGGGGCCAAGTGACCAAGGACTGGACACCCCACCCGGAACAGGGCGCAAGGCCGGTGCCGAAACAGGTGGCCTTCGGCGCGGTTTTTTCGTCGGCGGACGAAGCGGCGCAGGATCGCTTCTCACGAGGGGCTGGGCAGCATGATACGGAGCGGACCTGGTTCGGTTTCATCCTCAAGCAACAAGGCAAGCACGAGTACATTGCGTCGGAATTGGTTGCGGTCGAGGGGGTTCGCGACAAACTGTTTTCTCGTCGGAGCCTGTTCCCCAGTGCCGGGCCGGGTGAAGGCATCGACTATGTGTATCCGGAGTCATTCCGGCGCCATTCCTATTTCTATTCGCGCCAGCGGGTGATGCAGACACAGCGGCCTGCTCGCCTCTGGTTGGCCCAGCACTTTATTGTGCCCAGAGACCTGTATGTGGTGGTGTACGACTCCAAGAAGCCGCCGGTCGTCGAAGGGCCTGAGTCGATTCCCACGTACATCGCGACGCAGGACGGCGCATTGTTGAAGTATGTCGCGCGCAAGAGTACCAAGTTGTTCGATAACGGCACCCCGGAGATGGGGCTGGATGCTGTCCAATCCAACTTGACCAATGGAAAACTGACCCAGACCGGCTTTGTCAGGGTCGTGGCGAACAGTGGTGAATTGACGGTCCTGCACACTTCTCTGTGCTGGGATAGAAAAGGCGTGGTCAACCCACAATGGACGCCTGCCCAGAACATCGAGCGTCGCCTTTTAGGGCCGGTTTTTCCGACCCAGGATGATGCGGCGCTCTATGCTCGCGCGCAGCTCCCTCCCACCACTGACAGCATCTACGGCGGGTTGATCCTGAAGCGCTCCGATGGTTTGTTCGTTGCGACCGAGCCTGTGATCACGCCCGAAGAAGACTTCGATGTGAAATGGATCTTCCCGGATGAAAGTGTGGGCGCGGGGCTGTTTCCCGCAGGATGCACCCTCGTGGGCCGTTATCGCTCGCGCCATGCCCGGGAGGTTCCGGTGCTCTTGTCTGGGTCGCAAAAGCAGCTGTATCTCAACATGTTGTCCGTGAAATCGGTCCTGACCGCATTCGGGCGGGAGACGCGGATGATGGACGAATACCTGTTCGGGCCCGACGGCTCGGTGATTCGTTACCGCAACGGGACATGGAATAGAGTGCGAGCCGATCTTGCCAATGCCTTGAGCGACTTCGGCAGCCTGCCCCATGACCTGGACGCAGCCTGGATAAAAAAACGTATCCACGAGGGAGACCTGAAACCGTCGGTGTGGGTGGATTCGCTGGCTAAAAACGGCTTTCTGTATGTGGTGGCGGGTAGCGCTGTTTGGGGGGCGCCGCGTTTAGTGACCGAGTTCAGCCTGGAGCGCCCAATGAGTCTCGGCACGGCGCTCGGTCTGCCGCGCAGTGAGCCGAGCTACAGCCCCGTATTTGCTGACAGTGTTGCCGCGGCGCGTCATGCCCATGAGCTGGCTGCAGATCGTGCGGCGCTGAGTTTCGGTTACATTCTGCGCGATCGCAGGCACAACCGATTCATTGCCACTGTGCCGATCCCGATCCCGGGTTCGACACTGACGTATGACCAGGTTTTCCCCGATGGACAGTTGCCCCAGGGCTACGTCGTCGACAGCCTGTACCTGCGCGCCGCGCAAGCGCCGGATGTGCTGCCGGATGAGGACTATCGGCACTTTTTTTCGCCGATGGACGTGCACCGGGCACTTTTGCAGACGCAAACGACGCAGGGCCGGTTACCGCTCTACTTATCGTGCAGTGACGGAGCGCTGTTGCGCTTTGAGGGGGATTACTACGACCCGATCGAGCCACCGGACGAGGCTGCTCAGTTGGCACTCAAGCATCAGCCGTTCGCGACCCTGGCACAGGCGAGCGCCGATTGGCGCGACGTACTGGACGGCACCTTCAATCTGGCGGCTTACATTGGAAACATGAGGAAGGCCGGGCGCCTGCAAGTCATGGTGCCAAGTGCTTACTGGGGGATCGGGTTCCTGTCGCGGGATTGGCAGCCGTATAAAGCCGGCATGAGCGAGCAGGATCTGTGGTCGTGGATGCCGAAATTGGCAATGGGGCCGATATTCCAGCATCCCGACGATGCGGCTCGCTACATCCAGCGCCGGGCGGGAAGCGCCTATGAACAGGTCACCACTTACGAGAGCGCGATATTGCGTCAAAAGGACACGCATTGCTTCTGTGCACTGGAGCCGCTGGCGCGCCGCGACGACTCCAACCAGGCGCTTGATCGTATTTTCCAGACCTCAGGCGACCCCGTCACGACCCAGAAGAACAAGGCGCCGATCTTTCCTGCGGACTATGAGTTGATTGCCAGCCACCAACTGTATCTGTCGGGAACCAGCACGCTGGCGGTCGATGCTGACCAGGTCTATGCCAACTTTGCCTCGCCTTGGCTGGTGTATCTGCACACTCACAGCCTGAAGAGCAAAGGCTTCCCGATCAGTTCGTACTACTACTCAACGCCCCATGGTGCCTTGATCAAGTATGTGCCGCAGTACACCCAGGCAGAGCAAGCCTTGCTGCGGACCAAACAAGCCGAGCGTGTGGGCGGTCAGTGGATCACCCGACTGTCTACCGCGGATTTCATCTCGCAACTGGCCGACATCGGTGAGCTGCGGGTGCTGACAGCCGCCCACTACTGGAATCAGACTGGACGCCTGGGCCATAACTGGAAGACTGATCGGCAACAGGTTCCGCTGGCGCCCGTCAGTTTTCACCGTGACGAGCTGTAGCGTGCGGGTATCCGCGCACGATCAAAGGCATGAGTGGCAACGCCCTTGATCGTGACGCGAGTGCCGGTAAGGGCTATTGGCGGGTGCAGGTTTCCATGCCGTGGCCACCGCCTTCATACTCCGGGCCGTAATAGTATTTGGTAAAAGAGACCTTGCCGTCGGCACTGGTTCCAACTTGTGCAATGCCCACGCCGTAGTCTTTCAGGGCGGGGTCCGTGTGTGCGAAGTAGATGGCCAGTGATGTTTCCTGGGCGGCGGCGAAACCGTTATAGAGGGAGTTGTCGGTCAGGGTCAGGGTAAAACTATAGGCGCCGTACGGGCCGGTACTTTGTTCAGGGTTGAGCTTCATGTCGACGGTGCCTTTGAACTCCCCTATATGACTGTCCATGCCAGTGCATTGGTAATGCCCTGAATAGTCGGTGCCGGTGAACGGCGGCGGGGCTGCCAGTGCCGGCAGTGAAACGAAGGCGAGGGAGGCTAGAATTTTCTTTATCAAGTTGACCTCTTTCAATTCTTTATAGGAATTGTGCGGATTGAAAAGTAGGAAGTTGCCGCAACTAATACTGTTCAGTGAGTCGGTGCTTAAGTTGCGGCAGCAGGAGTATGGCGAGGATCAGGGAGTGGCTAAAAAACTAACCCAAGACAAGACTTTTCAAACTGTTCAACGGTATTTCAAGCACCCTTGAAATACCGTTGCTCCGTCCCTCGGGGTGTTCAGGAAGAAGGGGAGGTCGATGCCGTGTGCCGGCTTACGCGCGCGAGCAGGAACCGGTCCAGCAGCCACACCACCACCAGTGAAGCGCCCACCAACGGGAACAACACGGCCAGCGCCAACATGATCAGTACCCCGGTTTTCCAGGTTGGCAGGTCATGACGCAACGGCGGTACCCCGACCTTGCCCTGGGGCCGGCGCTTCCACCAGATCACCACGCCGCTGACGGCACTGAGCAGGATCATCAGGCAGATCAGGAGCACGATGATCTGGTTCAGCACACCAAACATCTTGCCTTCGTGCAGCATCACGCCCACCTCCGTGGCGCGGGCGACGTTGCCATAGTGTTCCCAACGCACATCGGCCAGGACCTTGCCGCTGTACTGATCGACGTGCAGGGTGGCGTCGTTGCGCGGGTCATCGGCGAACACGGCAATGGTGAACACACCGCTGGCGCTGGTTGGCAGGGTGATGCTGTAGCCCGGCTCGACCTGGCCTCGCTCGGCAATGTCCTGCACCGACTGCAGGCTGATGCCCGGCGCGGCCGGTGCGTGGCTGGCGCCATTGTGGGCCATGTGTTCGGCGTGGTCGCCGGACATTGGCATCGGCGTATTTTCCATGGCCCAGGGCACGGTCTGGCGCGCGGCGGTATTGAGGCTGCGCGCTTGCTCATCGGAAGTTGGGACGTTGTTCCACATGGCGGCCGGGAACTGGTTCCAGACCTGGGCGTAGGACTTGCCCCAGAAACCGGTCCAGGTCATACCGCTGAGCAACATGACCAGCAGCAACGCCGCGCCCCAGAAACCGGTGACGGCGTGCAGGTCGCGCCACAGCAACCGGCCGCGACTGTTCAGGCGTGGCCAGAGGATGCCTGCACCGCCCTTGCCACGTGGCCACCAGAGGTAGACACCGGACACCACCAGCACGATGCCCCAGCCAGCCGCCATCTCGATCAGGCGATCGCCGAGGGTGCCGATCATCAGTTCGCCGTGAATCGCCCGGGCGATGGCTTGCAGGTTGTACGTGGCATCCTGCTCGCCGAGGATGTCGCCGTGGTACGGATCGACAAACACGTTGAGTTCGCTGCCCTGGTTCTTCAGCACAAATTGCGCGCTGCGCTCGGCATTGATCGGCGGCAGGTACTGGGTGACCTGGCCCTGTGGATAAGCCGTTTGCACCCTGCGCAGCAGGTCGTCGGCACTGAGGCTGTGATGACCGGCCGGAACGTTCAGCAGGTTGCCGTACATCAGGGGATCGAGTTGTGGCTTGAACAGGTAGAGGGTGCCGGTCAGCGCCAGCATCACCATGAAAGGGGCAACGAACAGCCCGGCATAAAAATGCCAGCGCCAGGCCAGGTTGTAGAAGGACACTTTGGGTTGGCTCATCAATAGCACTCCGCTCGGCGATGAATCTTTTATAGGTGTTGTGTGGTTGCTGGTTCTGTAGCAGCTGCCGCAGGCTGCGACCGCTGCTACAGGCTTGGCGTCCTTGCGAGGCGTTTTAGAAGCTCATGTCCACCTTGGTCCAGAACGTGCGACCCGGTTCGTTGATTGCTTGTGGATCACTGGCCGGGTAGCCGAACCCGGCGTTGCCGGCCAGGTTCAAGTGTTCGGCGTAGTCTTTGCCGAACAGGTTGTCGATGCCGCTGCTGACCTTCCAGTGCTGGTCGATGCGGTAGGCGCCATTGAGGGAGAACACCGCAAAGCCCGGGCTCTTGTCGTAGTCCTTGCCCACCACGTTGCCTTTGTTCTGGTCGATGCGGTTTTGCGCCGCGACCACGCGCCACAAGGCACCGGCACTCCAATTGTCTTCGCTGTAGGTCAGGCCGAAGCGCGCATCCAGCGGTGGCATCTGCGGCAGGGCGGTGTCGTGGGTGGTGTCTTTGCCCCAGGCGTAGGCCAGGGTGGCGTCGGCTTTCCAGTGGGCGGTCAGGTTGTAGGCTGCGCCCAGTTCACCGCCCATGATGCGTGCGTTGATGTTCTCGGCCCGCGAGCTGGTGCCCATGGGCGTGGGGGTGTAGTCGAACAGGATGTAGTCGTGCACGGTGCCGATGTAGGCCGAGGCCCAGGCTTCGAGGTCCTGGGTCTTGTATTGCAGGCCGACGTCGAGCTGGGTGGTCTTCTCCGGCTGGATCGAGTCGAAGGCGTTGAGCGACCCCACGGGACCGGACTTGGGCGAAAACAGCTCCCAGTAATCCGGGAAGCGTTCGGCGTGGCCGAGACCTGCGTAGAGGGTGGTCGGGCTGTCCGCCAGGTCGTGCTCGTAGCGCACTAAACCGCTGGGCAAGGTGTCGGCGCGGGTGTCGTCGGCCGTCGGGTTGGGCTTGCTCATCATCCCGGAACCGATGCTCTGGCGAAAATCCTTGGCCGAGGCGCGGTCCAGGCGGGCGCCGGTGATCAGGCGATTACGGTCGGCGGCGTACCAGGTCAGCTCACCGAACAGGCCGTAGTTGTGGAAGTCAGCATCCTTGTTGCGTGGCACGTCCTTGTAGGTGTCGATGCCCATGGCGCTGCGCTGGCGGTGTTCGTTGGTCTGCGCATCGACACCGCTGACCAGTTGCAGGTCGGCCCAGCGCCAGGTCGCCTTGACCCGCGCACCGAGGGTCCGGCGGTCGACGTTGGAGGCCATGGGGCCGGCCATCATCCCGGTGCCGGAGGGCGTGCGCAGGGTGTAGTTGTCCATCACGTGGTCGGCGTAGTTGTAGTAGACCTGGGCCTCGAGTTTTTCCAGCACCTCGCTGAGGTCCGATTGCACGAAACGCAGGCCCAGGCTTTCGCGCTTGAACTGCGAGCCGTCCATGCCGCGTCCGGCATAACGCGCTTCACCGTCGCCCTTGCCGGCAGTCAACTCCAGCAAGGTGTCGGTGTTTGGGGTCCAGCCGACGGCGACGTCGCCGTTCCACTTGTCGTAGCGCGACGGCACGGTGTCATTGTTGCCGTCCTTGTAGTCATCGGAGTGGGCCGTATTGCCGATCACCCGCACGTAGCCCTGCGGGCCACCTGCTGCGGCATCCACCACTTTGTCGAAGCGGCCGTTGGAGCCGCCCAGCACGCTGGCGTTGACCCGGCTACCGAGTTCGCCGAAGTTTTCCGGCTCGCGATCGAAGAGGATCGTGCCAGCCGAGGCGCCAGGGCCCCACAGCACGGTTTGCGGGCCCTTGATCACCGTGAGCGTGTCGTAGGTTTCCGGGGAAATGTACGAGGTGGGTGCATCCATGCGGCCAGGGCAGGCGCCCAGCAGCATGCTGCCGTTGGTGAGGATGTTCAGCCGCGAACCGAACATGCCGCGCAGCACCGGGTCGCCGTTGGTGCCGCCGTTGCGCACCAGGGCGAAGCCGGGAATGGTCTTCAAGTAGTCGCCACCGTCACTGGCCGGCACCGGTTGGCGCGGGTCCTTGGGGTTGGTGACGATGGTCAGGGGCGAGCTGGGGGCAATGCCGGTGATCACGGTGGGGCTCAGCTCTTCGGCGTGCTGGCTGTGGTCGGTGGCCGTCTCAGCGGCGCCGGCCAATGGCGCGAGCAGGGCGCCGCACAGCAGTGCGGTGGCTTGCTTGAGGCGAACGCGCAGGGCGTTCGGGGCGTTCGGGGCGAAAGTTGCCTGGGCATCGCTCAGGCGTGGGGCAGCAGAAAACCTGGACATAACGGTTCCATCAATCAGTCGTAAACACACGGCCAGCAGCCTGTGGCTGTCGTGTTCAACAGTTGGCCGTGTCGGTGGGGATGTGGGTGTTTACGCGTTGATGGGTGGGGCGCGGGTGCGGGCGCCGGGGAAGACGGTCAGTCGGGCATGGCCCAGGCGAGGCAGGGGGCTGATGAAACCTTGTGCCAGCGGTGGGTTGAAGATCGCCAGTGCCTGGCTGCCTGGCAGTGCCGGGCAATTGAAGAGCAGGCTGCAGTAGCTGCACTTTTCCCAGATGGCATGGTGATCGGCCTGGGGTGCGCAGTGTTCGGCAGGCGCTTGCGCCTCATGCCCGGCATGGGCACCGGGCGCCATGTCCATGCTCATGTCCATCGACATGCTCATGGACATGCTCATGGACATGCTCATGGACATCGGGGCGCGCTGACCCATCGGCATCGACTGAGAAATCAGTGGACCGATAAAGATCATCAACATGGCAAACAGGCTGACCCAGCTGCCACGCGCGACCGTCAAGGGGGTCTGGCGTGGAGCTGTGCGCCTGCGGCCAAGTGAGCGCTGCGCGTTCACGGGCGGTGCTGCTGCCGGTTATTGGGCGTGCTGGTGCGTGTCGGTGCCGGCGGGCGGTTGTTTCTGCACCGCGACGTCCACGGTGAGGTTACCGGCCTTCTCGAAATGCAGGGTCAGCGGGAAACGCTTGCCGTCGCTCAGCAGGCTGCGGTCCTTCAGTTCCATGAGCATCACGTGGTAGGCCATCGGCGCGAACGTGACGGTGCCCCCGGCGGGGATCTCGACGCTGGGCACCTGCTGCATTTTCATCAGGTCTTTTTGCATCACGTGTTCGTGCAGCTCGGCTTTGCCCGAGATAGGCGAATCCACGCTGAGCAGGCGGTCAGCGGTTTTGCCATTGTTGTGAATGACAAAGTAGGCCGCCACGGTCGGGGCATTGGGCGGCAGCTCTTGGGACCAGGGGTGGGCGATGTCCAGCTCACCGGCCTTGTATTCATGGGCATTGGCAAAGCAGGCAGGCAACAGCAAAGCGGCGAGCAGCAACGTGTGCTTCACCAGGGATGGTTTTGACATGGTAATTCTCCGGAATGATTAAAACGCAGGTTAGTTGCGAATCGAATCAGACCAGGGGCGAGGCTCGGGGGTTGAGGCTGGGCCATTGCTGGCGCGGTGTCGGCGAGTCGAGGGTGGGCGCCGGCAAGCTGCGATTGGCTTCGAACCGGGCGAAGTACAGCTGCGGTGCATGTCCCGGCAATGCCACCAGGGGCGCTGAGCCCGAGCAGCACCAGCAGTGCTGCATGTTGGAGTGTTGCTCGCCAGGGGGGGCTTTCTGTTCAAGGTTGCCCAGGGAGATGGCGACCATGCGGGTGCCACTGGAGGAGCAGAAACTGCCCCACATCAACTGCTCGGCCGGGGACTGGCTGGACGCTTGGGCCATGGCACCGGACATTGGCATGGCGAGCATGTTGAACAGCACTGCGAAGCAGGCGATCCAGGCAATTGCTAGCCGTTGTCGGGACATGGTCAGATCCGGTGATGTGGGAGATCAGGCGGCGTATTTAGCCTGATCGGGGTGGATAAGTAAAAAGCTGCCCTGCGGTGTGGTGTCGCAGTGTACTCAGGCGGCTGTCGCGTGAAGCTTGAGGCCCAAGGCCTTCATCACCTTCATGATAGTCGCGAATTCCGGATTGCCAGTGCTGCCGAGTGCGTTGTACAGGCTTTCACGGCCCAGCCCGGTGTCGCGGGCGATCTGTGTCATGCCTGTGGCGCGCGTAATGTCATTGAGCGCACAACGGATCAACACACGGTCCCCTCCCACCCGCAACAGGTAAACCACGTGGTGTTTGCGGGTGAAGTACATTCGATAGCCAGGCCCGTAGTGGACACGCATTTCATCAACAGCCTCACCCACAGGTTCACAATCCAGCAGGCGAGCCTTGCCGGTTCTGGTCAGGAACCGTCTGACAATGACAGTGCCTTCAACACCTGGGCCACGCTGGCAAACTCCCGATCCACCGCCGGCAACACCGGGCGCTTGAGAATCAGCACGGGCACCCCGCGCTCGCGGGCCACTTCGAGCTTGGGTTCGGTGGCGCTGCTGCCGCTGTTTTTGCTGATCAGCACGTCGATCTGTCGACGTTCGAACAGCGCGCGTTCGTCTTCGAGGTGGAACGGGCCGCGGGCCCCGAGCACTTCGCAGCGTGGGTTGCCGGGATAAACCTCCAGCGCGCGCAAGGTCCAGAACTGTCCGGCGGGGATTTCGTCCAGGTGCTGCAACGGCTCGCGGCCCAGGGTGAACAGCGGGCGCTGGAATGGCTTGAGGGCTGTGCTGAGTTCGGCCCAGTCGCTGACTTCGCGCCAGTCATCGCCGGCTTGCGCCTGCCACGCGGGACGGCGCAGCGCCCAGCACGGGATAGCGCTGAGTCGCGCGGCGGTGACGGCGTTCTGGCTGATTTGTGCGGCGTAGGGGTGGGTGGCGTCGAGCAGCAGGTCGATGCCTTGATCCTCGATGAAACGGGCCAGGCCCTCGGCGCCACCATAGCCACCGACGCGCACCTGGCACGTCAGGTCGCTGGGTACCCGGCCGACCCCGGCCAGGCTGTAGAGGTGTTGCGGGCCCAGGGTGCGGGCGATCGCCAGGGCTTCGGTGATACCGCCGAGCAACAGTATCCGCTTCATGGCAATACTCCTGCGTGACCGACAATGCCGCCCTGGCGGTCGATGGCAAACACTTCGACCTGGACCTGGGCCGGTACCACGCTGCGGGCGAAGGCCAGGGCGTGCTGACACACCGCATCACCCAGGGCAATGCCGGCGGCACTGGCCATCGCCAGGGCCTGTTGACTGGTGTTGGCCTGGCGAATCTCTTGCTGCAGTGCGGCGTCGGCGCCCACTGCGGCGGCCCATTCGGCCAATTGCTCAAGGTCGATGCTCGAGTGTCGGCTGTGCAGGTCCATGTGGCCGGCGGCGAGCTTGCTGATCTTGCCGAAGCCACCGCACAGGCTGAGTTTATCCACAGGCACTTTGCGCAGGTGCTTGAGCACCGCCCCGACAAAATCGCCCATTTCGATCAGGGCGATTTCCGGCAGGTTGTAGACCCGGCGCATGGTGTCTTCACTGGCGTTGCCGGTGCAGGCGGCGATGTGCAGGTAACCGTTGGTCTTGGCGACGTCGATGCCTTGGTGGATCGAGGCGATGTAGGCCGCGCAGGAAAACGGCCGGACGATGCCGCTGGTGCCGAGAATCGACAGGCCACCAAGAATGCCCAGGCGCGGGTTCATGGTTTTCAGCGCCAGGGCTTCACCGTCCTGGACGTTGACCGTCACCGCAAACCCGCCGGCATACCCGAGCTCCAGGGCCAGGGCGCTGAGGTGGTCGCTGATCATCTTGCGCGGCACCGGATTGATCGCCGGCTCGCCGACGCCCAGCACCAGGCCTGGGCGTGTCACGGTGCCGACGCCGAGCCCGGCGCTGAAGCGAATGCCGGGCTCGGCGGTCAGGCGCACCTGGCTGTAGAGCAGGGCGCCGTGGGTCACGTCCGGGTCGTCGCCGGCATCCTTGATCGTGCCGGCCTCGGCGCCGTCGGCCAGCAGCCGGCAGAACTCCAGGCGCATCTGCACCTGCTTGCCCTTGGGCAGGACGATCTGCACCGCATCACTGCTGCCGCCGCCCAGCAGCAGGCGCGCCGCCGCGAGGCTGGTGGCGGTGGCGCAGCTGCCGGTGGTCAGGCCGCTGCGCAGGGGGGCGGGTTGTTCGGCGGTTTCGTCACGCATCGAGGGGTTTGACCAGATCCAGCAAGGTAATCGGCAGCGCCTGGCGCCAGGTGTCGAACTCGCCCAATGGCTGGGCCTGGGCGATGTGCAGCCGGGTCAGTTCGCCGCCGTGCCGTTCACGCCAGGCCATCAGGGTCATTTCGCTTTGCAGGGTGACCGCGTTGGCGACCAGGCGGCCGCCGGGCTTGAGTTGCGCCCAGCAGGTGTCGAGTACGCCGGCACGGGTCACGCCGCCGCCGATGAAAATCGCATCCGGGCGCTCGAGTCCGGCCAGCGCTTGGGGGGCGCTGCCGCGAATCAATTGCAGGCCGGGTACGCCGAGGGTGTCGCGGTTGCGCTCGATCAGTAATTGGCGGCCTGAATCCGCCTCGATGGCCAGGGCGCGGCAACTGGGGTGGGCGCGCATCCATTCGATACCGATCGAGCCGCAACCCGCGCCGACATCCCACAGCAGCTCGCCGGGTATCGGTGCCAGGTGGGCCAGGGTGACGGCCCGCACGTCGCGCTTGGTCAACTGGCCGTCGTGGGCGAAGGCCGAGTCCGGCAGGCCGGCCAGGCGCGACAGGCGCGGGGTGCTCGGTTCGGCGATGCACTCGATGGCCAGGACATTGAGGTCGGCGACCTCAGGATCGTGCCACTCGCTGGCAAGGCCGTCGACCCGCCGCTCCTGCTCGCCGCCCAGGTGTTCCAGTACGCTGATCCGGCTCGGGCCGAAACCGCGCTCACGCAGCAGTGCGGCCAGTGCGGCCGGACTGTGGCGGTCGTTGCTCAGCACCAACAGGCGCACTCCGCTGAACAAGTGGCTGTTGAGCGCGGCCAGTGGCCGGGCCACCAGCGACAGGCAGACCACCTCCTGCAGTGGCCAGCCGAGGCGGGCGGCTGCCAGGGAGCAGGACGACGGCGCAGGCAGGATCAGCATCTCCTCACTGGGTACCTGGCGCGCCAGGCTGGCGCCGACGCCATAGAACATCGGGTCCCCACTGGCCAGCACACAGACCGGTGCGCCGCGTTGCGCCAGCAGCGGCTCCAGGGAGAACGGGCTGGGCCACAGTTGGCGCTCGCCACGGATGCACACCGGCAGCAGATCGAGCTGGCGCTGGCCGCCGATAATCCGTGTGGCCCCCAGCAATGCACGCCGGGCCTGCTTGCCCAGTCCCTTGAAGCCGTCTTCTCCGATGCCTACGACTGTCAGCCAGGGGGCCATCTATATTCCTCAAACATGAAGGTTCCGACGGGCAGGCTTTTCATGCCGTCGGACAAAGCAGGCATAATACCGCGCCTTCGCCCGCGAAGTGCTTCTACCTCTTGAGTCGGTCGCCCCCTTGAACGAACGTCCGTTGCATCCTGCCTTACGCCCCTCGGCCTGTCCGGGGTTGCTGCGTATCGTCCAGGCGCTGGATGGCGGGATCTGCCGGATCAAGCTGAGCGGCGGCTCGATCAGCGCCGCCCAGGCCCTGGCGGTGGCCGCCGCTGCCGAGGAATTTGCCGGTGGGGTGATCGAGGCCACCAACCGCGCCAATCTGCAGATTCGCGGAATTACCGGCGAGCACTCGCGGCTGATTGAGCGCCTGCTGGCGGCCGGGCTCGGTCCGCGCTCGGCGGCGGGCGACGATGTGCGCAACCTGATGCTCAGTCCGGCGGCCGGCATCGACCGCGCCATGGTGCTGGACACCCGTGCGCTGGCGGCACAGATTCTCGCCACCCTGGAAAGCAACCCGAGCCTGCATGACCTGTCCGCCAAGTTCGCTGTGCAACTGGATGGTGGGGAGGCGCTGGCCATGCTGGAGCATCCCCATGACCTGTGGTTGAGTGCGTTCGAGCGGGATGGCCAGACCTGGTTGGCCTTTGGCCTGGCCGGTTGTCCGACCGACACCGCCGCCGGTGCGGTGCGGCTCGACGACGGCCACGCTCTGGTGGTGGCGGTGCTGGAGCTGTTTCTCGAACTGGCGCGGCCAGAGCAGACCCGCATGCGCCACGTGCTGGCCGAACGTTCCCTGGACTCGCTGCTGGAGCGGCTGGGTGAGCGACTGTCGCTGCGGCGACTGGATTCCTGGCAGCGTCCCCCGGCACAGGCGGGGCAGCACCTGGGAACGTATCCACAGCGTCAGTCGGGCCTGGTCCATGTGGGGGCCGTCCCGCCGTTGGGACGGCTGACCTGCGCAATGCTCCAGGGCGCGGCGCTCCTGTGTCAGCAATACGGTGATGCCAGCCTGCGCCTGACACCCTGGCAGAGCCTGTTGTTGCCCAACATCCGCGAGCAGGACGCGCCCGCGCTCAGCCAACAGTTGCAAGCGTTGGGGTTTTTGTTGAGCGCCGATCAGGCCCTGGCCCATGTGCTGGCCTGCACCGGTTCGCCCGGGTGTGCCAAGGGCCTGGCCGACACCAAGCGCGACGGCCAGCGCCTGGCCGCGCTGCGCCCATCAGCCAGCGCGCCGCTGCAGGTGCACTTATCCGGCTGCCCGCGTTCCTGCGCCGCCGCCCATACGGCGCCCGTGACCTTGCTGGCGGTCAGCCCCGGTCACTACGACCTCTATTTTCGCGATGCGGGGCAGGCCGGTTTCGGCGCCCTGCAAGCACGTAACCTCACTATTGAAGCGGCGGGCGCACTGCTTGATGCCCGCCCACGGAGCCCCCTTGATGCTTGATTACATCCGCGACGGTCAGGAGATCTATCGCAACTCCTTCGCGATCATTCGCGCCGAGGCGAACCTGGACCGTATCCCGGCCGATCTGGAAAAACTCGCGGTGCGGGTGATTCACGCCTGCGGCATGGTCGAGGCCATCGATGGCCTGCAGTTCTCCGCCGGGGCGGGCAAGGCCGGGCGTGATGCGCTGGCGGCCGGTGCGCCGATTCTGTGTGACGCGCGCATGGTCTCCGAGGGCGTGACCCGTGCCCGCTTGCCCGCCAACAATGAAGTGATCTGCACCCTGCGCGACGATAGCGTCGCCGAGTTGGCGCGCGAACTGGGCAACACCCGTTCCGCCGCCGCGCTGGAGTTGTGGCGTCCGCACCTGGAAGGCAGCGTGGTGGTGATCGGCAACGCCCCGACCGCGTTGTTCTACCTGCTGGAAATGCTCGACGCCGGCGCACCCAAGCCGGCGCTGATTCTCGGCTTCCCGGTGGGGTTTGTCGGTGCCGCCGAATCCAAGGCCATGCTCGCGGCGGACAGCCGTGGCGTGCCGTTCGTGATCATGCAAGGCCGGCTGGGCGGTAGCGCCATGGCCGCCGCAGCGGTCAATGCCCTCGCCACGGAGATTGAATGATGCAGCAACCTGGACGCTTGATCGGCCTGGGCGTGGGCCCCGGTGACCCGGAACTGATTACCGTCAAGGCCCTGCGCCTGCTGCGTGAGTCGCCCGTGGTGGCGTACTTCGTGGCCAAGGGCAAGAAAGGCAATGCCTTCGGCATCATCGAGGCCCACCTGCAAGAGGCGCAGAACCTGCTGCCGCTGGTGTACCCGGTGACTACCGAAGTGTTGCCGGCGCCGCTGTCCTACGAAGAAATCATCAGTGATTTCTACGACGGTGCTGCCCAGGCCGTGGCCGCGCACCTGGAGGCCGGCCGCGACGTGGCGGTGATCTGCGAAGGCGACCCGTTCTTCTACGGTTCCTACATGTACCTGCACGACCGTCTGGCCACACGTTATGAAGCCGAAGTGGTACCGGGTGTCTGCTCGATGCTCGGTGGTGCTTCGGTGCTCGGCGCGCCGCTGGTGTATCGCAACCAGAGCCTGTCGGTGCTGTCTGGCGTGCTGCCCCACGAAGACCTCAAGCGCCGCCTGGGCGATGCCGACGCGGCGGTGATCATGAAGCTGGGGCGTAACTTCCCGAAAGTGCGGCAAGTGCTGGAGGAACTGGGGCTGGCCGAGCGCGCGCTGTATGTCGAGCGGGCGACCATGGCCAATCAGAAGATTGTGCCGCTGGATGAGGTCGAACCGATGTCTTCACCGTACTTCTCGCTGATTATCGTCCCAGGTGTCAGGTGGCAAGGCTGATGACCCATTCCACGCCAGCCATTGTCATTCTCGGCCAGGGTAGCCTGGCCACTGCCCGTCGCCTGCAGCAGGTGTATCCCGCTGCCTTGATCCACGGCCTCGGCGGCCGGGTCGAGGGCGCAGACCGGGTGTATCAGGAGTTCGGTGCGACCCTGCGTGAACTCTATCAACAGGACACGCCGATCATTGCCCTGTGTGCGGCCGGTATCGTGATCCGCACCCTGGCACCGCTGCTGCTGGAGAAAGGTGCCGAGCCGCCGGTGCTGGCGGTGGCTGAAGACGGCAGCGCGGTGGTGCCGCTGCTGGGGGGGCTCGGCGGGGTGAATGACATGGCCCGGGAGATTGCCGCGGCGCTCGAGGTGGCCCCCGCGATCACCACCAGCGGTGAACTGCGCTTTGGCACCTGCCTGCTCAATCCGCCCAGCGGTTATACGTTGGGCGATCTGGAGACGGGTAAACGTTTTGTCTCCGATTTGCTGGCCGGGCACAGCGTGCGTATCGAAGGCGCCGCACCGTGGCTGGAACAGGCGCAGTTGCCGGAAGAACCGCAGGCGCGTCGTTCGATCCATGTCGGCAGTGTCGAGCGAGTGGCGAGCCCAGACGAGTTACTGATTTATCCGCGCTGCGTGGTGGTGCTGGTGAGTGCCGTCGAGGCGGATCTGACGAACGCCATCCGCGCGGCGATGCAGCACGCGAACGTCGCGCTGCAGGCGCTGGCTTGCCTAGTGGCGGCGCCAGATCAGATGGCTTGCCCGGCGTTGCGCGAGGCCGCGTTGGAGTTGGGCGTGCCGCTACGGTTTGTGGCGTCGGCGAGCGACTTCAGAGCGCTGCCGGGTGTGACGTTCATAGAAACAGCGCGCAACATGACCATCGCCGTCGCCCCGCAGCCGTTGGATGTGACGCGGATCGGTCGCCCGCGCGGGCGCCTGGCGGTGATTGGCCTCGGTCCTGGTGCTGCACAATTGATGGTGCCGGCAGTCAAAGCAGAACTGGCGCGTGCCACGGACGTCCTGGGTTACGAAACCTACGTGCGCATGGCCGGGCCCTTTCGTCCCGACCAGGTGCTGCACTGCACCGATAACCGCGAAGAAATGCAGCGGGCCCGACACGCCTTCGAACTGGCGGCGCAAGGCCGTTCGGTGATCGTGGTGTCCTCCGGAGACCCGGGTGTGTTCGCCATGGCGGCGGCCGTGCTTGAGGCGTTGCACGAGTCCAGCGACCCCGGCTGGCACAGTGTCGATCTGGAGATCCTGCCTGGGGTTTCTGCTTCGCTGGCGACCGCCGCCCTGGCCGGTGCGCCACTTGGGCACGACTTCTGCGTGATGTCGCTGTCGGATAACCTCAAGCCGTGGTCGATCATCGAGCAGCGCCTCGATCTGGCGGCTCAAGCGGACCTGGTCCTGGCTTTTTACAATCCCATCTCTCGATCGCGTCCGTGGCAGTTGGGGCGCGCGCTGGAGATTGTCGCGCAGCACCGCACAGCACAAACGCCCGTGGTGCTGGGACGGGATGTCGGTCGACCGGGGCAGGCGCTGCGTGTCACCACGCTCGGTGCGTTGACGTCGGACCAGGTGGACATGCGAACCATGGTGCTGATCGGCTCGTCCACTACCTGCACGTTCCCCCGTAGCGACGGTGGTGAGTGGGTCTATACGCCACGCTGGTATGGTGAAAAGCCCGGCACTTGAATAATAACGCCCCTTCTTAGGGGCGTTATTGTTTTACCTTGTTTTCGGACTCATGAAGTGTGTATGGGGACCAATAACAGTGGCCACAGTACACGACTTGTATTGAGTGCAAATTGTCTGTCCTGGGGCTATTCGTTAGATTGGCTGCTCGTCCTCCTGGGGGATGGAGCAACGCGCAAAGAGCGTTGTTGATGTGGAGTAAAGCCAAGCGCTGCACTCATTAAAGTGCGGCGTGGCCGGTACCAACCGTTCGGCATTAAATATATGTTTTCGCTACTTGTAGTGGATGTCCGTGCGTGCCCGTAAAACGAGTTGACTACAGTTTTCAGGAAGAAAAAATCATGGAAGATGCAATAGTAAATGCCGAAGAGCGGCATGATGGATTTTTGTCGTCCACAGCCTATGCGCAACTAAAAGAGGAGTTAAGCGAGTTTTCGGGGGCGCCTGATTACGAGGCGCTGGATCGTTATTATCTCGCCGCCAATCAAGCGTCTGAAGTCGCTGATAAGTTAGTGCCTGTCCAACTTCTCCAGCGCTCATTTGACGCGCTGTTTCATCAGCGGGCGACCCTCCCTTCCGCGACCGCCGAGCAAGCCTTGCTCGGGCTCGAACGGTATACATCCAGGTTGGCCGCGACTTCCACCCTGCTGTCGGCGGTGGCAGAGTCCGTGCCAAAAATCATGCACTTCGTCTGGGTCGGCGGCAGTGAGGTTGGCAACATCCAGCGTGACTATATGAATATCTGGCGGGAAGTGCTGGCTCCGCAGGGATATACGTTCAACCTCTGGTACGACCGCGACGCCTTGCTGGCATTCGAGATGAACCGGGTGATTCTCGACAGCGCCAGGGTGCATGCCATGGAGTCGGGGGGCGATAGAGAGACGAATCCCGCGGCGCTGTCGCGACTGATTGAAGACCGTGCCCGGGTGTTGAAGTGGCAAATGTCGACGTATCTGAGCCAGCCGCAATGGGCTGGCCGCGCGGACGAGGCGCGAATCGACCTGATGGTGCGGGCCTATGGCAAGGATCGCACGGTGCTCGAAGCCTTTCGCCAACAATGCCTGGATTCTCACCTGGCCATGGTCGGGCCGGATCTGCGGCTGCGTGATGCCGCTCAAGAGTTCAGTGAGCACTTTCTGCGAGATGTCTATCAGCGCGAAATCGGTATGCGCGGCAACTTTGCCGCGGCCAGTGACGTGGTACGTCTGCAGGCCCTGCATCTGGAGGGTGGCCGTTACAGCGATATGGACTACTTGCCGCCACTGGCCGAAAAGCTGGGGGCCGTCGATATCAGTAGTCTCAAGAAAGGCGCCCTGATTGGTGTGTTGCAACTGCTACTCAATCATGACGACAGCTTGATGCCGGGCCGGGACAGGCAGCGCTATGGGGATAGAACTGACACCGTCCCCGCAGAATACAAAGAAGCATTGCTTGCCTTTGCGCGTGGTCAACCCGGTGTCCGTGAAATATTTGTCCCGCCACAGGACAGTTCGGTAGCGCAGGATGGCATTCGCCTGGGCACGGCGTTCGGCTCGCAAGGCTCTGGGGAAATGAACGCTCATATTCTGGCTCACCCCGGGAGCGGCATGACCCAGGCCATCATGCAAACGATCCGATTCAATTATGACTGTCTGCAGGAAGTAGAGCGCCGACTTGCCATTGCCGGTATAGCGTGGGGGGATGAAGACCGCCTGTTCGATGTCGCTCAGAACGTCATCAACGAAAGGACGGCCGAAGGGAGGCTCACACAATCACGGCTGATGTCTTTTAAAAATCTTCTTTCTGCGATGTTTACGTACTACCAGGATGGGATTCGTACCGGCGCTCGCGGCACTATCACTTTGACTGGGCCCGGTGCCGCTGTCACAGGGCTCAGTGATTACACTGAAACGCACCTTGGATTCGAACAATTGGATGCCGTTCGTGCCCGATTGAAGTTGACCGATGGCTATAACGTTTTCACCGAGGAAGAGATGATCTCGGGCTGGACGGTGAACGGCACCCCGAGTGAATGGTTGGCCAAAGAGCAGGAAAAGTGGCTATCCGGAAAACTCAAGTCGCGTTACGCCGCCAACCTGGGGGAGCTGCTGAGAGAGCAAACCCTGACTTTCAAGCGAGGCTGGCCGGTTGTTGAAGGTAAGCCGGTGTTGTTGACGTCAGTGTTGCAATCACTGCTCAATGATTTGGGTGAGCCTTTTATCCGGGCGATGAATGACCGCTTGAGTGGTGATGTCATCTTCGACAAATGGGTTTCCATTGGCTTTGATGAGCGTCAGCAAATCCTCGCGCAAACGGCCAGTGAACTGCCGTCGTCGATCGGCGCCGAACTGCTTGGCAATCTGAATGAGGCGTTGACCCGGATTGCCGCAGGGAAGTTGCCTGTGGAGCATTTGAGTCCACTGCATCGTGTGGTGCTCGGGAGTTTGTTCGGCGCGCAGGCGCTCGACGAAGTGGGCTTTGCCAATGCCTGGGACAAGGCCCAAAGCTTTGCTGAGAGTACCCAGGATCGAGGGATTGTCGCGCGCTACGAACAAATTGAGCACATGTATCGTCAGCAGCGCTCGGCAGCCTTCGAAGCCGGGCTTGATACGCATTCCGAGGGCGTGTCACTCACGGAGCGCTCTGCGGCGCTCAAGGTCCTGGCCTTTGCCGAACCCTTGAGCGAACGGCAGTGGGGCGCACGTGTTGCACAGATCGAAGCGCGGGCCATGGATGAATATCGCTCTGCCATTCTCCAGCGTGGCAATACCATGCGCGAGGTGATGTTCCAGGCCAACGCCACGTCGGCCCGGCAGTTGCCGCAAAATCTGCTGGTGCGCGGTGGGGGGGAGCCAGGCCGACGTTGTTATCCGTTGGCACTGGTGATGGCTGCGGCGCTTGAGCAGGGCCGGGGCGCCCTGCGCACCCTGATTGGCCGGTTGGCCAGCGCCAACGTCGCCGTGGAAGATCCCACGACCCAGCGCTTGCTGCTGACCCTGGATGAGTTGCGCAGTGTGCCGATGGCCGAGTTTGGCGATAAGCGCGGGGCGGTCAGCCTGGCGAGCGCGCTGCAGACCCTGGAGGCGAAAGCCGCTTCCGTTAGCCTGATGCTCAACACCGACAATCATTCGCTGCTGGTCGCCAAGGTTGTGGAGCAGGGTAGCGCGACCTGGCACTTCTACGATCCCAACTTCGGTCTGTACGGCTTCGATAAGGTGGCGGACTTGCAGCGTGGCATCGAGCGGTTCCTGGCCGATGGCGAGCTGGCCAGGCACTACGGGATTGTCGATGTGACGAGTGACACGTTCAATCTGATTGAGCTCGACGGCCAGAAAATTGCCAACCGCGCCCTGCCTTCAGGGGGGAGGGTTGGTCAATTACTGGGGAACCAGGGAGGGGAGGACGCGAGCGTGCTCGAGCCCTCACTGCACCTCGCGGCGCTGCGGGCTCGCGCCTTGTCGGAGAACGCGCGTCTGGGGCGTGGCATCGCGGAGTTGGAGGGGCGACGTTGGGCGCAGGTCATCCAGTCGGTGACGAAAAAAATGATCGCCAATCGCACCCTGAAACCAGGATTCGTGCCGGTGTACGAGACGGTGCAGCCGGCGGGGGAAGGTCAATGGTCCCTCTCATTGATCAACAGCAAGCAACCTCAAGAAGTCGAGCACGTCACGGTTGATGAGCCGCACCTGATCAAGATCAAGGACTGGCTGCGCCAGCGCTTCGAGGTGCTGGGTAACGCGCCCAACGATGTTGAGCCCCATGAGCCCGGGGCGGTTAATACGATGAACAGCGGCTTTGCGATTCTGGCGCTCATGCAAAGCCTGCGGCAGGCCGAAGGTTCTCTGGCTGAAGGTGCCGGTACGCCGATGACGCTGGGCGTTCGTTTGCACAGCTACGTGATTTATAGCCAGGTGCTGCATGGCGTGGTGTCCGATCTCTATGCTCTGATCAAGCTGGTGCAGCTCGCCTTGCTTGATGAAAAGCTGATTGCAGCAACCTCCTCGACGCTGCTGGGGCGGACCTTCGGGCGACTGTTGGGGGTGGGGGCGGGCAACCTGCTGGCGCTGGTCAATGTCGGGTTCGACATCTATGAGTTGGTCACCGCCGACAATCCGTCGGCCAGGTCCGCCATCGCGGTTCAACTGAGTTTCGACGCCACCGGCCTGGCACTGGGACTGGTCGCCACCGGAAGCGGCACGTTGGCGGGTGTCGCCGGCCCCTTGGCCGTTGTGGTCGGCGGAATCGCTTATGGCGTGGGAGCATTGGCCCATAACTACCTGATCAATCTTTATAGGGCTCAACAGGTAGGGGAGTATTTCTATCGCATGAAATCGCTCGTCGCGCACGGCGGATGGACTGTGGAATCCGGTGTTTTCCAACCGGCCTCTGAAGTCGTTTTCAGGCGGGTGGACCTGCGAGCAGCGCGGGTGAGTCTTGGCAGTCATTTACTGTTGCGGGGACAGCGTTCCGGACCTGGGTTGCCGACCCTGGTTGGCGATGTTTCGCAGGCGATCGAGATCAACCAGCGTTGGGGCCTGTCGGGGCACTCCTTGCTGCCCGATGACATCAAGACCTTGATCCTGCCTGGCACGCCTCAATGTGCTTACGGTTACGACTATCAACTGATGCCGGGAGCCACCCATCGCCATGATCTGGGATTTGACGAGTTGCGCGAGCTGGAGCACGACAGCAACGGGAACCGCATCTTCTGGTTCGATCCCTGGACGCCATTCGAATATGTGATGTACGCACTGTATCCGAAGTACCAGGCGACCCGTGTCGAGGTCTTGCTGAACGAGCAGTGCCGTTCTTTGTATGTGCCGCAAATGCCTCGCGAATACCACGGGACCATGTCTTACTACATTGGCGGTGTGCAAGGACAGTACTCCCTCACGCTGGCTCCCGGTGTGGTGGCGGTTGAGCTTGCGGCCCTCGCTGAACCTGCAACGGTGCAGTGGGTGGTGCGTGCGGCCTGGACCAGTGAGACCTCGGTGCTGTTCGATGCGCGGGGCTTGACCCTGGATGGCATCAGGGTCGAGGTATCCGCCGAGAGCGCACTGTATCTGGAGTTGGCGCCGGACCGGCTGTTTCGCGTGAATTGGCCTGCCCAGCAGCTGGAGTTGGTGCAGGAGCAACTGCCCGACAACAGCGATGCCAGCGAACTGGCCCGCTACTTGACTCGACTGAATCATGAGCATCGTCTGGTCATCCCCTATGTGCCGCTATACCACTTCAAAGTGCCGCTCAGTGATCCGCAGTGGCCGACCTACACCAATGGGTTTTACGAAACAGCACGCGAACGCATTCTGTATGCCCGCGATCTGCCAGGCGGCGCCTGTGCTCAGATCCAGTTGGCCGCGGTCAAGGATGATCAGGTGTATTTCTATCATCGAGATTATCCAACGGTCTGGCGGGTCGATGCGATCACCGGCAAGGTCAATCGACGCTATCGTTTGTTCAACCCGCGCATGGCCTCTTCGATCCTCTCCTGTCATGACGTGGGGGAGGCTATACGTGTCGTACAGCAGGTCAGCGATATGAATGGGGTTGTCTTTCAGTTCGACTACCTGCTGTATCCCGATGAGGTTGATCTCAAGGCGATCACGAACACCTTGAGTGAGGAGATCTCCAGCGTTGCGGATGGGTTCGGATGGCAAGGCTGGAGTGCCTTCCTGCAGCAGTTTGACCCCTCCGACACGGTGTATGACGACGATTCACCTGAGACGGGCGGGGACATTAGGGGCTGGACGGCGGCGTTTCTTTCGCTGCAGGTTCACCACGGCGCGCAAACCCTTTGCGGCTGGTTACGGGTCTGGGACGAGTGGTTTGTGACCGATCGGGAGCTCGGCCTCAAGAGTCCGACTTTGCTTGCTGCGCGGCAAATGGATGGCAACAGCCTGGTTTTCTATGATGCGCAGGCCAGAACCCTGTCGCTCTGGGTGCGGCAGCCGGGGCCCGTCAACGGTGTTTTGCGCACCCTGCTCAGTGACGTGGACAGCGTGGTAACTGCCGGCGACACGTATCTGGCGCAGACCCACCACGGCCTGGTGTTCGAGGTCAGCGAGGAGCAGGTGGTCCTGCGCTCAGTCAATGAGCAATGGCTGGTCGCGCAGGAGGATTGGTTGGCGGGGTTGTCGGTGCTCGCTGGGCAATATGCTGTCAGTGGCTTCGATATCCTCGGCCTGTCCGATGTTAGGGCGCAACCGCTGGCTGCCCGCTACCTGGAGGGGCGAGTCCTTCTGGTCGGGGCTGAACAGGGGCGCAGGATGCATGCGGTGAGTCTGACCCACGATAAACAAGCGCTGTGGTTGTTTGCGCCCGACTCAGGTCGCCTCTACCGCCAGCCGATGCTGACCCTGGAGCAGATGCGGGGGCTGTTTGGCAGTGGCAAACAGCAAGTGCGCCGTGACGACTCCAATGGGTGGCAAGGTCGGTGGCGGCAGTGGCTGTTCGCTGAGGTGACCGCCCAGGGCAGCGGACTCCGGGGGGTTACCCGCGAGGGTGTGATACTCGAGCTGATCGAGGGCCAGCCGGCCCGTGTGACTGGCGTAGAACAGCTGTTCTTCGATGAGGCCAACGCGGCCCCGCTACGCAAGCAGAAACTGACAAAGTTACTGGCCAGGCTAGCGCATGCGAGCTTTCTGACTACGGGGCAGGTGGGTGATATCTGCAGTTGGTACGACACGCAGGTCAGGCGCAGGTTTTTTACCACCCTGAGTGAGGAGGTTCCCAGTGCTGCGTATCTGGGGGTGCATAAAGGGGCTAATCCACTGCTGCACGATTGGCGCCGAGGCCTGATGTTCAGTAACAGGGCGCGTGACTGGTGGGGCCGCGAACACGACTTCTGGGCCAAGGTTAATGCCGCCCTGCGAGACGACGAGGTGTTGACGATCGAGGGGCGTGGCAGGATTGTTGACCTGCTGCCGTTGATTCCGGATGGGGTGACCACCCTGGTGCTGGGGTATGCGCAAGGGCTGCTGGAGTGCCGTGTTTCACCTGAGGCCTGGATGCGCCTGGATTGCCTGATCGTCGACTTCGACTCATTGAAGCCGGGGGGGCATCTGCTCTCGATGGAGCTTTCCATCTCCGATCATTGGCTGATCACTCTGGTGGACGGGCATCTGATGCTGATCGATTCCAGCGACGGGCGTTGTTTGGTGCTGCGCGGCGCCGAAGCGCACGATGAAGCGTCCAGGCGTGAGTTGAAACTGGATCTGGGGTTTTCTGGCGAGCGCCTCTCGCTGTCTCTGGCAGACTTGATGGCGGGGATTGAGCCGGGCGTCGCTACGTCGCTGTGGGACCATGTGGAGAGCGGCAACGAGGTGTAGCGCCGGCTGAGGGGGCGGCCAAAAAGGCAGTGGGGTTTCCCGCTGCCTTTTTGGCCGGGGGTTCAAGGCACCAGGTAACCCCTGACCCCGGTAAAGATGATCTGCGCCGCCAGTGCACAGACAAACAGCCCCATCAGGCGGCTGACGATCTGCAAACCCTGGTCACCGAGAATCCGTTCTATGCGGTTGGACAGGTACAGCACCACGCCTACCGTGAAGCTGGCCAGGGCAATACTCATGATCGCAGTGAGTTTATCGTCCCAGTGCGGTTGGCCGACGCCCATCACCAGCAAGGCACCGATGGTGCCGGGGCCGACGGTCAGCGGGATGGTCAGCGGTACGATGGTCACATCCTGCTGCACGTTGTCGGTCTGCACGGCGGATTTTCCCTGGGCCATGCCCAATGCGGAAATGAACAGCACGCTGCCGGCGCCGATGCGAAAGGCGTCTACGGTGATGCCGAAGACATTGAAAATCACCCGGCCGAACAGGTAGAGCAGGACGCTGGAAATCAGGGTCGCGAGGGCGACTTTCCAGGCCAGGCGCCGACGCTCTTTGTTGGAATAGCCGCGGGTCAGGCTGATGAAGCACGACAGCACGAAGAACGGGCTATAGAGCACCAACATTTTCAGGTAAACGCTAAATAGCACGTGGAGCATGGTTTTGGCTCGCGGCGGGAGAGTGTTGGAGGGGAGTCTATCAGTCGGTTTATGGGTTGTGGGAGTTGGTCGGGAGATCAGTGGTTATTTTGTTGGCGCGTAATGAGTAGTTTTGTATAGGTTGTTCAAGGGTTGGGTGGCTGTTGTTATTGAGAAGTTACAGGTTGCTGTTTGTGGTTCTGCTTGTTCCTGATTATTGTCGTTCTTACGGCCTCATGAAGAGGCTGGATTAATAATCAAGGAGATGGTTATGAGTAGTGATGGTATATATGGTATGACCCCGGCCGGCTGTGTCGAGCGTATTAGAAGTTATGAGGTGGCAGACTCATTCACCCTGCGCGCTCGTGGTTTTACTTCGCCGGAAGTTGAGGCGCCGGAAAAAGGTGCCATTGTCGGGGAAGGTATTTTGTCTTTTACCGGTAATCTCTCCGAGCAAAATAGAGACGATGTCATGCACGCGTTTCTCTTTGCCACACTGGTGGCGAACAAAGCATTTCCCCGCGAGGACCAGGGTAAGGAATGGTACTACCAGTTTGTCCAGGTCATGACCGATGCTGGTTGGCTGCCCACCCAGAAGTTTTATAACGACATCAGTATCGGTGGTAACTCGGTCCGTATGGATCAATTGGTCCTGGAGATCCTCGGGGCTGTGGTGGCCGGAATTGCCTTGCCGGGCGCCACCTCTGAACTAATGCTGAAAGTGGCAGGCTCCGCTATCAGTGCACTGAAAAAGCGGGAAACTGCCCTGACCTTGTATGAGCGTAATGTGCTCGAAAATGGCGTAGGCGGTACTGCGGCCGGTACCTGTTCGGAAATCAATGGAGAAGTGACTCTGGCCTTGGGGACTGTGCGGTTTATTCGCAAGAACACGTCGGCCCAAGTTCTGTTTGCCGACTGGGATTCTCGTGATGTGAAACTGTATCGCGGTGAGTCGGTATTCAGGAAAGTACCATCTGTTGTCGAGCGGACCCGCGATGAAATTCTTAATAAGTTAGGTCGTAACGCAGAAAGCAAGATTGCCGATTACGAGATTTAATGGAATACATTTGAAAGGGGAGCCACTCAGTGGCTGCCCTTTTTAAGTTTGAGGGTTTGCTATGGAACAGCATTACATGGTGTATGCGGTAAGGGGCGCGGTTGTTGCCCTGCCCGGAGCCAATGGCCTGGTCACGTGTTCTGATGTCGTCAAATCGTGCCTGTTGGCCCAACTGGTGGCCAGTAAAAAAGTGCAGATGAAGCTCGCTGTCGACTGGTACGACGCTTATCTGCGGGTGGTCGATGATTTTTGGATACGCTCACTAAAGACGCAGCAGTATTTTTCCCTGGGGCCCCAGAACGGCACTTCTCCCTTGGAGTGGGTCGCCGGGATGATGGTCAATTCCAACGATCGTCCAGGGCAGGATTTTGCCGCTTTTCTGCCCCATCTCGCGCACTTGAATGACTCCGTGGGGGCCATTGGCGAATTGCCTGAAAATACCAGTCCAGCCCTGCAGGAAGTGCGCCTGCTGGCGATCCTGGCGCTGACGCCAACCTCGATCATCAGCCTGTATATCGGCTTCCAGACCCGCCAGGTGCTGAACGCCAATCCCTGGTCTCAGGTGTTCCGCGGCGAAGATGTCGTGGGCGTTGTATGCGTTCGCCAGGCGCGGGCGAATCTTTCCGAATGCCTTTATGCACAGGCTCGTGAGGCGGTTGACTTGAAGCTCGGGGATAAATTGAGCGACAACCTTTCGCGGCTGGGTGAAATCGTCAATGGTGTCTATACACCCTTTGCGATGGGGGGCAGGTCATGATCGATACCACTGAGCAGGCCGCCGTGGTGGGTGGCAGCCTGGTCGCCTTTGCCGGTGATCTACCGCAATCCCATCGGGAAGACATTTATCTCAGTACCCTGTACGCGCAACAGGCGACACGCGCGGCAGTTGCCGATGGACTGGTGGGTGACTGGTTCGAGTACTACCGCAACACGCTCAAGTTCATCGGCTGGGATGTGCCACCGCCGGCGGGCCTGCCGGCCACGTCCACTGACACGATGGGGCGCCAGGTCATCCAGCAGATTTCCAGGCGCCTGGGCGAGTCTTTTTCCATTCCCATCAGTCTTGCAATGGCAGCCCTGGAGCGCAACCAGGCGGCGCTCGATCTGTTCGAGTCCAGCAGCCTGACCCAGGAGGTGGGTGTCTTCCAGGCGATTCCCTGTGTTGCCAACGGCCCGAACAAAGTCGAACTGGGCCTCTACCACCGTGAGTTTCGCCTGTTTCGAGGTGCCCCGCGGTTTCTCTTCGCGCCAGAGCAGGTGCAGGAGAGTCGGGAACAGATGACGTTGCTGACCTTCAACACGTTGTACTACGCGCAGTTTCGCGAGAAGGTGAAAAAAGCCGTACTGGCCCAATCACTGCGCGCCATTCGCGGGCTCCAGATTTGAGCGCGACACCCCAGGCGGGTGATCAGACGGTGGATGCGCTGCGATTGTGTTGATCGCGCTGGGCCACCCAGTACTCGACCAGTTCACGCAGTTGCGACAACTCCACCGGCTTGGCCATGTGCCCGTCCATGCCGGCCTGGCGCGCGCGGTCCTTATGTTCGGCGAGGATGTGCGCGGTCAGTGCGACCACCGGGGTCCGAGTGCGCTGGTTGCCGACTTCCCAGGCGCGTAGTTGCTGCGTGGCGGAAAAACCGTCGAGGATCGGCATTTCGCAGTCCATCAACACCAGGTCATACCGCTGGGCCTTCATCGCCTTCAAGGCTTCTTCGCCGTTGCAGGCGGTGTCCGGTTGCAGGTTGAGTTTGCCCAGCATGCCACGAATCACTTTGGTCGAGATGCTGTTGTCTTCGGCCACCAGGATGCGGAAGTCGCTGGGCACATTGACCTCGGCTGGTGGGTTGCCGGGCAGGGGAACCGCGCTAACCTGGCCTTTGTTGCGTTGGGTCAACTCGTCGGCCAGGGTGGTCTTGAGTGTGTAGCCGGCGACGGGCTTGGCCAGGATGCGCTTGATCCCGGCGTTGCGCGCGATGATCTTGCTCGGGGCGTTGCTGATCCCGGTGAGCATGATCAGCAGGATGTCGTGGTTCAGGCTCGGGTCTTCCTTGATCTTGGCGGCCAGTTGCATGCCGGTCATGCCTGGCATGTTCTGGTCCAGCAGGACCACATCGAAATAATCGCGCAGGTGCGCCTTGGTGCGCAGCAGGGCCAGGGCTTCCTTGCCGGAAGGTACGGCACTGACATTCAGGCCCCAGGCCGTGCATTGCTGCACCAGGACCTTGCGGCAGGTGTCGTTGTCGTCCACCACCAGCACCCGGGCGCCCTGCAGCGGACTGTCGAGGTCGGACGTCGGGTGTTCGAGACGGTCTGGGTCCAGGGGCAAGGTCAGCCACAGCGTACTGCCCTGATTGCTGCCGCACTTGATGCCGAACTCACCGTGCATCAACAGGATCAACTGGCGGGCAATCACCAGGCCCAGGTTGCCGCCCAGGCGTGTCGCGGAGAGGAAGTTCTTGCTGTGCAGTTCGGCGTGCATCAAGGCTTCACGTTCTTCAGCATCCATTGGCTCCCCGCTGTCTTGCACGGCGATGCGCAGGCGCGGTTTGCTGCTGCGTTCATCGAGGGCGACAACGATCAGGATCTCGCCTTCCTCAGTCTTTTTCAGTGCATTTTCCAACAGGCTCAGCAGGGTCTGGCGCAGGCGTGTCGGGTCGCCGCTGATCACGCGCGGCACCTGGGGCTGGATGAAGCTGATGAGTTCGACGTTCTGCTGCTCGGCCTTGGCGCGGAAGATGCTCAGGCAGTCGTCGACCAGGGCATTGAGGTCGAACTGCACGTCATCCAGTTCGATTTGCCCGGACTCCAGCTTGGAGATGTCGAGGATCTCGTTGATCAGTGTCAGCAGTTCGTTGCCGGCACTGTGGATGGTCTGCACGTAGTCGCGCTGCTTGACCGACAGTGGCGTGCCCAGCAGTAGTTCAGTCATGCCCAGCACGCCATTCATCGGGGTGCGGATTTCATGGCTGATCTTCGCCAGGAACTCGGCCTTGGCGTTGATTTCGGCATTGCTGGCGGCCAGGTCGCGGCTGATGCTGAAGCGGTTCTCGATAATGCTGCGCTGGCGCTCGCTCAGCGAAATCCCCATCAACAGGCCGCTCAGGCAGATAAAAGCCAACAAGGCGGTGATCAGGCTTTGCGGGGCGACCACCGTCAGGCCCAGCAACGCAGGCAGGATGATCAGCGTGCCGAGGTTGAACACCACCATCGCCATGACGAAGAAGCGGGCCGGCCGGTAGCCCTGCTGCCAGTGGTAGGCGCTGACCAGGAGCATGCTCAGGCCGGCCAGCGCGACCAGTGCATAGGTCATCAGGTTCAGCGGCAAGGTCTCGACGAACAGCAACAGCAGGCTGCACAGCACGATGAACAGGATATCGCCCATCAGCAGCTTGTTCAGCGGGTGCGGGCCCAGCGGGGTGAAGAACCGATAGGTGAACATCAGCCCGCACGGCGCCGTCAGTAGCAGGGCCAGGTAGACGTCGGGGGCTTGCAGGGCATGCCAGTCGGGTAGCCATGGGCCGGCCAGGTTCAACAGCAGCAGCATGCCCAGCATCAGCAGGCCTTCGCACGCCGCGAGCCACAGGCAGGTTTGCGAGCGGGTGTAGGCGTAGCGCGTGAGGTTGTGCAGGATCAGCATGGCGATGCAGCCGAACAACAGGCCATAGATCAGCGTCTGGGTCTGATTGGCGGCGGACATGACCGCTGATTGCAGGGTGATGTAGGGCCGCAACTGGTGCTCGGACACCAGGCGTAGATACACGTCGAGGGGCTTCTGGAGCTGCGGCAGCGGCACCATGAAATCGGTGCTGGGCAGCGGTCGGGAGTTCAGTGCCTGGTCGTTGCCACTGTGGGTCTGCTCGATCAGCGTGTCGCCGTCCAGCACATAGAGGTCCAGGTGCAACAGATCGGGGGCGAAGATGCGCAGCAGTTGTTCGTGTTTGCCAGGACTGAGCCGAAAGCGCAGCCACAGCGCGCCATCGGGGTCGGCGGCGGTGATCTGGTCCAGTTCAATCGGGCTGAATTGATTGGTGTAGCGGGGCGAGCGGATGTCGGTCAGTTGCAGGCTGCCCTGTTCGTCGAGCAATACTGCCCAGCCACTGCCTTGCGCGGCGTGGGCCGGGAGCAGGCAGAGCAGGGTCAGTAGAGTGACGGTCAAGCCAATGGCAATCCTGAGCCAGCGCACGGCGGAATCCCTTCTTAAGTTGAAGCCAGATTATAACTATGCGCGGGCCTGGAACAGGACGGCAAGGACCAGCGGCCCTTGCCTGGCCGAACGGCTGGTTTATTACTGATTTTCGCCGCGTTCGCGAGCAATGGCACGGTAGCCAATGTCCTTGCGATAGAAGCAGCCTGGCCAATCGATCTTGGCGGCCAGTTGGTAGGCTTGCTGCTGGGCGGCATCGACGCTGGCACCCATCGCCGTGGCGCAGAGCACCCGGCCACCGGCAGTCACGACGTTACCGTCCTTGAGTGCAGTGCCAGCGTGGAAGACTTTGCCTTCCAGTGCGGCGGCTGCCTCCAGCCCCTGGATGACATCACCCTTGGCGTAGTCGGCCGGATAGCCACCCGCGGCCAGGACGATGCCGACGCTTGGGCGTGGATCCCACTGGGCTTCGACTTTGTCCAGCGCCTGGGCCAGCGCGGCTTCGACCAGCAGTACCAGGCTCGATTGCAGACGCAGCATCACCGGTTGGGTTTCCGGGTCGCCGAAACGGCAGTTGAACTCAATGACCTTCGGATTGCCGGCCTTGTCGATCATCAGGCCTGCATACAGGAAACCGGTATAGACGTTGCCTTCGGCTGCCATGCCCTTCACGGTTGGCCAGATCACCAGGTCCATGACCCGCTGATGCACTTCGCTGGTCACCACAGGAGCCGGGGAGTAGGCCCCCATGCCGCCGGTGTTCGGACCGGTGTCACCATCGCCTACACGCTTGTGGTCCTGGCTGGTGGCCATCGGCAGTACGTTCTTGCCGTCGACCATGACGATGAAGCTGGCTTCTTCGCCGTCGAGGAACTCTTCGATCACCACGCGCGAACCGGCGTCACCGAAGGCATTGCCGGCGAGCATGTCGCGCACCGCGTCTTCGGCTTCCTGCAGGGTCATGGCGACGATCACGCCTTTACCGGCGGCCAGGCCGTCGGCCTTGATCACGATCGGCGCACCTTTTTCACGCAGGTAAGCCAGGGCCGGCTCGATCTCGGTGAAGTTCTGGTAGTCGGCAGTCGGGATCTTGTGGCGCGCCAGGAAGTCCTTGGTGAAAGCCTTGGAGCCTTCCAGCTGGGCCGCGCCGGCGGTTGGGCCGAAGCAATCCAGGCCACGGGAGCGGAACAGGTCAACCACGCCAGCCACCAACGGGACTTCCGGGCCGACGATGGTCAGGGCGACGTTCTGCTCGGCAAAGTCTGCCAGTTGCTCAAGGGCCAGAACGTCGATCGCGACGTTTTCGCACTTGGCTTCAATGGCGGTGCCGGCGTTGCCGGGTGCCACGAAAACTTTCTGCACGCGCGGATCCTGAGCCACTTTCCAGGCCAGGGCGTGTTCACGGCCACCGCTGCCAATGATCAAAACATTCATTTCAAAAACCTCGGATGACGCTAATTCTGTGGGCAGCGTTGAAGCTGCTTTTCTGTGGGAGCGAGCAAGCTCGCTCCCACAGTTGATCGTGTACTTAGTGACGGAAGTGGCGCATGCCGGTGAAGACCATCGCGATGCCGGCTTCATCGGCTGCTGCAATCACTTCAGCATCACGCATCGAGCCGCCAGGCTGGATCACCGCAGTCACGCCGGCCTTGGCCGCATTGTCCAGGCCGTCGCGGAACGGGAAGAACGCGTCGGAAGCCATCACCGAACCGACGACCTGCAAACCGGCGTGTTCAGCCTTGATCGCCGCGATACGGGCCGAGTTCACGCGGCTCATCTGGCCAGCGCCGACCCCGATGGTCTGACGGTTCTTGGCGTAGACGATGGCGTTGGACTTGACATACTTGGCCACTTTCCAGGCGAAGATCAGGTCGTTGATCTCTTGTTCGGTCGGTGCACGCTGGGTCACGACTTTCAAGTCGTCGGCGCCGATCATGCCGATGTCGCGGCTCTGTACCAGCAGGCCGCCGTTGACGCGCTTGTAGTCCCAGGCAGCGGCACGCTCAGCCGACCACTCGCCGCAGGCCAGCAGGCGCACATTGGCCTTGGCCGCAACGATGGCGCGAGCTTCGGCGCTGACGCTCGGGGCGATGATCACTTCGACGAACTGACGCTCGACGATGGCCTTGGCCGTTTCAGCATCCAGTTCGCGGTTGAACGCGATGATGCCGCCGAAGGCCGATTCGGTGTCGGTGGCATAGGCCAGTTCGTAGGCCTGGCGGATACCGCCTTCGGCGTCCGGGCTTACCGCTACGCCGCACGGGTTGGCGTGCTTGACGATCACGCAGGCCGGCTTGACGAAGCTCTTCACGCATTCCAGCGCGGCGTCGGTGTCGGCCACGTTGTTGTACGACAGTTCCTTGCCCTGCAGTTGGGTCGCGGTGGCGATCCCGACTTCGGCAGGCGTCGCTTCCACGTAGAACGCCGCGCTCTGGTGCGGGTTCTCGCCGTAGCGCATTTCCTGGGCCTTGACGAACTGGCTGTTGAACGTGCGCGGGAACTCGCTGCGACCTTCTGTGCTGAGGGTGTCAGCCGCCTGGTTCACGGTGCCCATGTAGTTGGCGATCATGCCGTCGTAGGCGGCGGTGTGTTCAAACGCCTTGAGCATCAGGTCGAAACGCTGGGCGTAGGTCAGGCCACCGGCCTTGAGGTTTTCCAGGACGCTGGCGTAATCGCTGGCATTGACCACGATCGCGACGTCTTTGTGGTTTTTGGCTGCCGAGCGGACCATGGTCGGCCCGCCGATGTCGATGTTCTCGATGGCGGTCGGCAGGTCACAGCCCGGCTTGTTGATGGTGGCTTCGAACGGGTACAGGTTGACCGCCACCAGGTCGATCGGCTTGATGCCGTGCTCGTTCATGATCGCGTCGTCGATACCGCGACGACCGAGGATCCCGCCGTGGATTTTCGGATGCAGGGTCTTGACCCGACCGTCCATCATTTCGGCAAAACCGGTGTAATCCGCGACTTCCACAGCGGCTACGCCATTGTCCTGCAGCAGCTTGAACGTCCCGCCGGTGGAGAGGATCTCAACGCCAAGGGCTTCGAGCTCCTTGGCGAACTCGAGGATCCCGGTCTTGTCGGAAACGCTGATCAAGGCGCGGCGAATCGGCAGGCGGGTAGTCTGGTCGGTCATCTCAATTTCCATCAAAAGCAAAGGAAGTCAGCAAAAAAGGCGACCGGTTTTACGCGGGCGCCTTTCTGGTTTGATTAAATGCTTACAGCAAATCGTACTGCTTGAGTTTCTTGCGCAGGGTGCCGCGGTTCAGTCCCAGCAGCTCACTGGCCTTGGTCTGGTTGCCCTTGACGTAGTTCATCACGCTTTCGAGCAGGGGAGCCTCGACTTCGGAGAGCACCAGGTTGTACACATCCGTGACGGCCGCGCCCTCAAGGTGGGCGAAATAATTGTGCAGCGCCTTCTCGACACTCCCGCGAAGGGTCTGGCCTTCTTCGCTCGGCGTATTGAGGTGCTGTTTCAAATTCACGTTGTCGCTCACGGGTGTTGTTCCACTCACTAAAGTCTCGGTCATCATCGTCATGCGGCCACCCCTTCTCCGTCCCCTGTCAGGCTCTTATAACGTTCGGTGAAAAACTCCCGAACGTTGGCGCATTGTGCTTCCGTTCCATCCAAACGATTGAAGTGGGCGCGAAATTCCCTGGCGCCCGGCAAGGTTGCGAGATACCAGCCGACATGCTTGCGCGCAATGCGTACGCCCATGACGTCTCCATAAAAAGCATGGAGTGCGGCCAGATGCTCAAGCAGAATATGTTCCACTTCGCTCAATTGCGGAGCCGGCAGTTTTTCGCCGGTACGCAGGAAATGCTCGATCTCACGAAAAATCCATGGCCGCCCCTGGGCGGCCCGGCCTATCAGCAGGCCATCGGCGCCGGTCGCGTCAAGCACGTACCGGGCCTTCTCGGGCGAGTCGATGTCGCCATTGGCGAACACCGGAATCGACACCGCCTGCTTGATCGCGGCAATGGTGTCGTACTCCGCGTCCCCGGTGTACAGGTCGGCACGGGTGCGGCCATGCACCGCCAGCGCCGTGATCCCGGCCTGCTCGGCGATCTTCGCCACGGTCAGGCCGTTCTTGTTTGCCCGGTCCCAGCCCGTGCGGATCTTCAAGGTGACCGGCACATCAACCGCAGCCACCACGGCCTGCAGGATCTCGGTCACCAGCGCTTCATCTTTCAACAGGGCGGAGCCGGCGGCCTTGTTGCAGACCTTCTTCGCCGGACAGCCCATGTTGATATCAATAATCTGTGCGCCCAGCTCGACGTTGGCCCGGGCCGCATCCGCCAGCATCTGCGCATCACCACCGGCGATCTGTACCGAGCGAGGCTCGGGATCACCTTCGTGGACCATGCGCAGGCGTGACTTGCGGGTGTTCCACAAGCTCATGTCGCTGGTCACCATTTCCGAGACCACCAACCCTGCGCCCAGTCGCTTGCACAGCTGACGAAAGGGCTGGTCGGTGACACCCGCCATTGGGGCGAGGATCAAGCCGTTGGGCAATGTATATGGGCCGATGCGTACCGCCGACATAGGACTTCCCTGTTGTGGGGTCGGATCATGAGACTTCGAAAAAGGGTTGGCATGATACCCGCTCTCGATGACTGGATAAAGGCTGAATTGGATAAAATCTGAACAGTTACTTTGTTATTGCCAGTAGTTTGGTACGCCATGCCAGCCGTCAGAAAGCCACCGTCAATGGCGGGTCATTGAGCCCATTTACTCGGGCGAGTGAAAGCTGAGGCTGTAGTTCACGGCCTTGGAGCCGGGGTCGAGGATATCCAGGGCTATGTGGATCGGCGTTTGTGGTGGCATCTCCGCCAGGTCGGCAAGGTCGCCATTGAGGTATTCCCTTGGCTTGAAACGCCGGCTTGCGATCAGATGGCCGTTGAGGTCGGCAAACCGCAACTCCAGCAGCGGGAACGGCTGGGAGAATGGCGCACGGTTATAGATGATGGCATCCACCACCAGGGCGCCGCTGAAGTCCGGGTGGCTGCGCACCACCAGATTGCTGCTCTTGATCTTGGCGATGTCGACCTTGGACGGCACATTGCAGCCAAGCTGCGGGCACAGTTGCTGGAACCAGGGGCGGTACTGGTCCTGGCGGGCCAGCTCGTCGAAGTGATAGGCGATGTACTGGCCGGCCAGCGCACCGCCCGCCAACAGCACCATCAAGCCCCAGAACAGGCGGCGGCCCCAGGGTGAGCGGCGCTTCTGCCAGTCCAGTTGCAACGGGTCGTCGACCAGGTCCTGCAGCACTTCATCATGGCGGGCGGACTCTTTGCGCGGACGCTTCTTGCGCGGCGGTTCGATGGCCTGGGGCGGATCCTCCAGTTCGTCGTCATCGGTGGCCGACAGCCGTTCGTGACGCAGGTCCTGACGGGCCTCCTCGTCGTCCACCGGCTCCAGGCGCAGTTGCGGCGCCTCGGGTTCGTCGTCGTCAAGATCGACCAGTGACAGCGACGGCTCGGTGCGTGAAGACGTGAGGGGGTCGTCGAGATCTTCGGTCGAGACGTTGCCCGTCACCGGGCTGTCGACGTTGCTCAAGGCGCGTTCGGCAGCAGACTCGCTGAACAGGCTGTCGGACCAGGTTTCTTCGCTTTCGCCGCTGTCGCGTCGGGCACTGAGTGAGTCTTCCCGAGGCTTGCGCTCCTGGCCGAACTCTTTGGTCGGCTGGATTTCCCGCTGCTCCAGCCGAGCCAGTTCCTCGTCGAGGTCGAGGTGGTCCAGGTCAAGCTCGGCGGCGGTCCACTGCTTCTGGCTGATCGCCCGTTGCTCGGGCGCCGGTACGGTCGTTGGCGGCGGGGTGAGCGGGACGGCTTGCTGACCCTGGCGTTGCTCGAGCAACTGGCGGGCGGCGTTGAACACTTGCAGGCAGGAGCCGCAACGAACCACCCCGCGAGCCACGCTCAATTGAGCGTGGCTGACGCGAAAACTGGTCTGACAGTGCGGGCATTGAGTGACGAAGCTGTCGGTCATGCGGCCATCCGGAGTCTGCAAGCGCTCATTCTAGCGCCGACGGCCGGTAATACGCACCCAGCCGTCGCGATTGGCGATCGGGTCGAGATCGAAGTCCTGGGCATAAGCGGCAGCGACCTCATCACCTTGTTCGGCGAGGATCCCCGACAGCGCCAGGCGCCCGCCGGACTTGACCAGGCTGGACAGTTGCGGTGCCAGCGAAACCAGGGGGCCGGCAAGAATGTTGGCGACCAGCACATCGGCCTGCACCTGTGGCATATCTTCTGGCAGGTACAGCGGGAACAGTTCATCGGCAATGTTGTTGCGCCCGGCGTTGTCGCGCGATGCTTCCAGCGCTTGCACGTCGATATCGGTGCCGACAGCTTGTTTCGCCCCGAGCAGCAGGGCGGCAATGGCCAGGATCCCCGAGCCGCAGCCGAAGTCCAGCACGTTGCAGTCCTTGAGGTCTTGGCCGTCGAGCCATTCCAGGCAAAGTGCGGTGGTTGGGTGAGTACCGGTGCCGAACGCCAGGCCCGGATCCAGCAGCAGGTTGACCGCGTCGGGCTCGGGGGCGGCGTGCCAGCTCGGCACGATCCACAGGCGCTGGCCGAACTGCATCGGCTGGAAGCCATCCATCCAGCTGCGTTCCCAGTCCTGGTCTTCGATCACTTCGCTGTGATGCTCGGGCAGCGGGCCGCCGGTCAGCAGCTCAAGGTGAGCCAGCACCGGGCCAGGCTCGGTGCCGCCTTCGAACAGGGCCAGCAGGTGAGTGTGCGACCACAGCGGAGTGGTGTTCAGCTCCGGCTCGAAGATCGGTTGATCCTCGGCGTCCATGAAAGTCACCGAGACGGCGCCCACTTCAAGGAAAGCGTCTTCATAGGTTTCGGCTTGTTCTGGGCTGATGGCGAGACGGACTTGCAGCCAAGGCATGGCGGGCACCTTTGAAAAATATTGATTGCAGCCTAGCGGTCTGCGAGAAGCGCGCAAGTTTACGCCAGAGAGCGGGTTTTGTGGGAGTGGGCTTTTCGGGAGGTTTCTGTTGCGCGTGCCCGCGATGGCGGTCGTGAGGGCAGAATAAACCCGCAGAAACAACAAAGCCGCCCGAAGGCGGCTTTGTCAGGTGCAGGCAAACACTCAGTGCTTGTCGCCCGCCAGCTTGTGCTCGAGGTAGTGAATGTTCACTCCCCCTTTGCAGAAGCCTTCATCGCGGACCAGGTCGCGGTGCAGCGGGATGTTGGTCTTGATCCCGTCAACCACGATTTCTTCCAGCGCATTGCGCATGCGCGCCATGGCTTCGTCACGGGTTGCCCCGTAAGTGATCAGCTTGCCAATCAGCGAGTCGTAGTTCGGCGGAACGGCATAACCACTGTACAGGTGCGAATCGACGCGAACGCCGTTGCCGCCTGGTGCGTGGAAATGCTTGACCGTACCCGGGCTCGGCATGAAGGTTTTCGGGTCTTCGGCGTTGATCCGGCATTCCAGCGCGTGACCGCGGATGACCACGTCATCCTGGGTGAACGACAGCTTGTTGCCAGCGGCGATGCTCAGCATCTCCTTGACGATGTCGATGCCGGTGACCATTTCCGAAACCGGGTGCTCAACCTGAACGCGGGTGTTCATTTCGATGAAATAGAACGCGCCATTCTCGTACAGGAACTCGAAGGTGCCGGCGCCACGGTAGCCGATGTCGATGCACGCCTTGACGCAGCGGGCGAAGACTTCCTGGCGAGCCTTCTCGTCGATGCCCGGTGCCGGCGCTTCTTCGAGAACTTTCTGGTGGCGACGTTGCAGCGAGCAATCGCGGTCACCCAGGTGGATGGCATGGCCCTGGCCATCGGAAAGCACCTGGACTTCCACGTGACGTGGGTTGGTCAGGAATTTTTCCAGATAGACCATCGAGTTGCCAAACGCTGCGCCCGCTTCGGAGCGAGTCAGCTTGGCCGAGGAGATCAGGTCTTCTTCTTTATGCACCACGCGCATGCCGCGACCACCACCGCCGCCAGCGGCCTTGATGATCACCGGGTAGCCCACTTCGCGACCGATGCGCAGAGCGGTTTCTTCGTCTTCGGGCAGCGGGCCGTCGGAGCCTGGAACGGTCGGTACGCCGGCTGCGATCATCGCGTGCTTGGCCGAAACCTTGTCGCCCATCAGGCGGATGGTTTCAGCTTTCGGGCCGATGAAGGCAAAACCGGAGTTCTCCACCTGTTCGGCGAAGTCGGCGTTTTCCGCGAGGAACCCGTAGCCTGGGTGAATGGCGGTAGCGCCGGTCACTTCGGCTGCAGCGATGATTGCCGGGATGTGCAGGTAAGAGTGCGCGGCCGATGCCGGACCGATGCAAACGGATTCGTCTGCCAGGCCCAGGTGCATCAGCTCCTTGTCGGCCTTGGAGTAAACGGCGACGGTCTTGATACCCATCTCTTTGCAGGCGCGCAGGATCCGCAGGGCAATTTCACCGCGGTTGGCGATCAGGACTTTTTCCAACTTCGCAGTCATCAAAGGCACTCCGCGGTTCAAACGATGGTGAACAGCGGTTGGTCGTACTCAACCGGCTGGCCGTCTTCAACGAGGATGGATTCGATCACACCGCTGGTTTCAGCTTCGATGTGGTTCATCATCTTCATGGCTTCGACGATGCACAGGGTGTCGCCTTTCTTCACGCTTTGGCCTACTTCAACGAAGGACGGCGAAGTCGGCGAAGACTTGCGATAGAAGGTACCTACCATTGGCGAGCGGGCAACGGTGCCGTTGAGCACAGGTGCGGCCGGAGCGGCAGGTGCAGCGGCAGCAGCAGGCGCTGCAGCAACTGGGGCGGCAGCCGGTGCAGCCATTGGCGCCGGAGCGTAGTACTGCTGGGCCGGAGTCTTGCTGTGGCGGCTGATACGTACGGACTCTTCGCCTTCCTTGATCTCGAGCTCGTCGATGCCGGACTCTTCCAGCAGTTCGATCAGTTTCTTAACTTTACGGATATCCATGAATCATCAACTCCCAAGGGTCGGTCAGGGGCGTTTAACGCTTGTTGTTCAAGCCGTTGCCGGTCTTTCAAGCTGTTCCAGGGCGGCCTCCAGGGCCAGTCGATAACCGCTGGCGCCAAGGCCGCAGATCACTCCCACCGCTACGTCGGAGAAGTAAGAGTGATGGCGGAAAGGTTCGCGTTTGTGCACGTTAGACAAATGCACTTCGATGAATGGGATGCTCACCGCCAGCAGCGCGTCACGTAATGCGACACTTGTATGCGTAAAAGCTGCTGGATTGATCAGGATGAAGTCCACGCCCTCGACACGAGCGGCGTGAATGCGATCGATCAATTCATACTCGGCGTTGCTTTGCAGGTAGAGCAAATGATGGCCGGCGTTGCGTGCCCGCTGTTCCAGGTCCTGGTTGATCTGGGCCAGGGTGACAGCCCCGTAGACGCCCGGTTCGCGGGTGCCGAGCAGGTTCAGGTTGGGTCCGTGCAGCACCAGTAGCGTCGCCATCTGCTGTTCCTTGTGATCTATGCGCAGTTATCAGAACCCGGCGACTATGCCGCAAAGCAATTGTGACTGTCCAGTTCTCTGCAATAGCCAGCACGATGACCGATGATTGCGCGAAGTATATGACCAACTGGTTAAATCTGGTCATTCGAGTTGGCAGCACGTTCGGCGAAGTCCCGGCAACAGGCGAAGCGGCTTGCGATAGACCGCTCAAACACGAAAGGCCTGCACCGCCGTGTGCAGCTGCCCGCCCAGCACCAGCAGGTTCTCGCCCTGGCTGCGCCCTTGACCGATACGCAGCAGATTATCCCCGCCCAATTGATGAATGCGTTCGCTGTGATCGCGGATTTCGCTGACCGCGCCGCTTTGCTGGGCCGTGACATCGGCGATGCGCACCGCGGTGTCAGCGATGGTCTGGATGGCATCGACGATTTTATCCAGTGCGCCGTCAGCCGCCTGCGCCTGGCTCGCGGTGGCCTCGGCGTGCTCGACCTGGGCGCGCATGCCGTCCACCGACCGGCGGGCCGCCTGTTGCAAGCCGGCAATCAAGGTCTGAATCTCGGCGGTAGCGCCGGCGGTGCGTTGGGCCAGGGTGCGAACCTCCTCGGCAACCACTGCGAAACCACGGCCCATTTCCCCCGCGCGGGCGGCTTCGATGGCGGCGTTCAGGGCCAGCAGGTTGGTCTGGTCGGCAATCGAGCGGATCACCGTCAGCACGCCACCGATGGTCGCTGACTCCTCGGCCAGGTGCTCGATCATCTGGGCATTGCCCTGGACTTCGTCGACCAGCGCGTGCAGCCCGGTCAGGCTCATGCCGATCACCTGCTGCCCGTGGGCCACCGCCAGGCCCGCATGGCGACTGGCGTCAGCCGCCTGGCTGGCATCGCCGGCCACTTGCACGATGGTGGCTTCCAGCTCGCCCAGGGAGTCGCGGATCAGCGCGGTGTCGCCGGCCTGATGCTCGGCACCGCCGTGCAGTTCGTTGCTCAGCTCGGCCAGCACACGGCTGCTGCCGGCGACTTGTTCGGCGTTGTGCCGGATGGTCCCCACCAGGTCCACCAGATAGGCGCGCAGGCGATTGAGCGAGGCCTCGATGTCATGCAGTTCGCGATTGGTCGCTCCCAGGTGGATGTCGGCGCTGAAATCCCCTTCGGCCCAGGTCGACAAGGCCGGTGCCAGGTTGCTCAGGACCCGCGCCAGCCGTCGCTGCAGGGTATCGATCAGCAGGGCGATCAACAGGATCAGGCCGATCATCGCGCCCTGGATCAAGCGGACTTCGCCTTGAATCTGCCCATGCTGGGCACGCACCACGGGCTCCAGGCCGGCGATGGCCTGCTGCACGGCGTCAATTTTCAGGTGGGTGGCGGCACTCAATTCGCCGCGTTGGCGGATCTGTTCGCGGGTCCGGGCCAATTCCGCCGGGTAGCGGGCGAGCAGGCTGGCCAATTCGCGCTTGTAGCCGGTGCCGGCATCTTCGGCGACCGTTTGTTCACTGCCTTGCAGGCCCATCATCGAGGCGAAATCGTCGCTGTTCGAGGCCTGGTTGCTCGCCACGCCGAGCAATGGCAAGGCGTCGATCAGCTCGGCCTGGGTGCGGATATTGTTCACTTCACGTTCGACATCGATCGCCAGCTCACTGCGGCCACTGCTCACCAGTTTGTCCCGGGCCAGGGACAACTTGCTCAGGTGCTGGGCCGCCGCCAGTAACAACGGCAGGTAAGCGTTGGATTCCGGGCCGGGGCTGGCGGTGGCGTACTGGCCGAGTTGCTCAAGGCTGGCCCCCAGCTCGCGTTCCGCTTGCAGCAGCAGCGCCTGTGGATCGCCAGCCAGCTTGCCCGCCGCCAGCAGCTCGGTGTTGCTGAACGCCTCAAGGCTGGCCAGGCTTGGGCGCAGGCTCTGGGCCAGCTCAGGTCGCATTTCATCCAGGCCTTGTTGCAGCGTGGCAATCGCCTGGGTGGCGCTGCTCAGGCGCAAGGCGTCGCCACTTTGCAGGTAGTCTTCGATCTTGCGTGCCACCTGGTTCTGAAACTGCTGGGACAGTCCCAGGTAACGCTCCATCAACAGATAGGGGCGTTCCAGGGCTTTTTGCGACCACCACAAAGTGGCGCCGAGTGCCAGGCACACCGCCACTAACAGCAGGGTATTGAGATTGGTCAGCCACTTCAGGCGCATCAGGTTTCTACCGACGACAGAATGGTAAGCGCCCGAAGTTATTGCGTTTGTATTACAGCGTTATGACCGAATCGGTGGCTTCCGCGGAAAAAGTGGCACTTTGCCTTGATTGCCGCGCAGCCTGCACCCGATTGCGACCCGCCGCCTTCGCGCGATACAGGGCTTCGTCGGCCTGGCTGGCCATCATCAGGCTGTCGCTGTTCTCGCTCAGGTCGACCACGCCGGCGCTGAAGGTGCACCACAGGTCTTGCGGTTGGGCTGGGTAATGGATCTCGGCAAAACGCCGACGGATCTGGTCGAGTACGTTGTAGGCCGATTCGATATCGGTGTCGGGCATGACGATGGCGAACTCTTCGCCGCCGTAACGACCAATGAAGTCGGTCTTGCGCAGGCGCTGCTTGAGAAACAGCGCCAGGCTCTTGATCACCCGGTCGCCCATGGGGTGGCCGTGGCTGTCGTTGACCCGCTTGAAGTGGTCGATGTCGAGCATGGCAAAACTCAAGGGCTTGTTCTCGCGGCGGGCGCGGAAGCTGCAGTCTTCGAGCAGTTGCAGGATATGGGTGTGGTTGTACAGGCCGGTCAGGCTGTCGCGGACCATGCGCGCCTTGAGGTTGCGGGCCCGGGCCGCGCGATTGCGCACGGTGGTGATCAGGTGGCGTGCCTTGATCGGCTTGGTCAGGAAGTCGTCGCCACCTTCGCTCATGGCGTCCAGTTGCTTGTCCTGGTCGTCCTCGGCTGACAGGTAAATGATCGGCACACTGACATAACGGTCGTTGTGCCGGATCACTTTGGCCAGCTCGGTGCCGGTGCAGGCCGGCATGTACATGTCGAGAATGATCAGGTCGGGCTGGAAGTCCGCGAGCTCGGCCATGGCCTGGATCGGGTCGATCAAGGTGCGGGTGATGATCCCGGCACTGTTGAGCAGGCGCTCGGTGTACATGGCCTGGGCGCGGGAATCGTCGATGATCAGCACTTTGTAGGGTTCGTACTGGGCGACGCAGGTCAGCACTTCGATCTTTTCCAGCAGGCTCGAGGCCTCGAGGGTGCCGGTGAGGAACTCCTGGCCGCCAGCCCGGACCGCCGCCAGGCGCGTCGGCGTGTCGGTTTCCAACAGGCTGAAAAACAGCAGCGGCAGCTTGTGCTCCAGGCCTTCCTGGGCTTGGGCCGCCAATTGCAGGCCCAGGCCCGGGCCCTCGAAATCGACGTCCATGACAATCGCACTCGGCAGACGCTCGACCATCGCCGCGCGAAACGCCGCCACGCTGTCCAGGGACTGGGCGCTCAGGCCGAAAAATTCCAGCTGCTTGGCCAGGCGTTCGGCACGGTCGTGATCCTGCAGCAGCACATACACCGGCTTGCGCAGGGGCGGCAGGTAAGTCTGTTCGAGCTGGTCGCCCTGGCGCAGGCCGGTGCGCGACAAACGTTGCATCAAGCGGTTGAGGTCGCTGATCAGGCCGCTGCTCAAGCGTCCGCGATTGGCGTCGACGGCCTGCAGGGACTGGTTGATGCCTTGGGCCAACTGGGTATGTTCAGGCTGCTCGAAGCGCTCGGCGAAACGCAACAGGCGCAGGTTGGCTTCGCTGAGCTCCGCCAGGTCGGTTGTCGACCACTCGCCGCCTTGCAGACGCTGCCATATCTCAAGAATCTGACGTGCCTGATGAATTACCCGCTGGGCAAAGTGCTGCTTGAGGCGCTCACGGCTGGGGTCTTCTGGCTCGGTCATATCCTGACTACTAGTGAGGGTGCATGCTGAGGTCGACTGGTGGCTCTATGCTAGCACCACTTTCCGGTTGCATGAGTGTCGCCAGTCAATATTGTGCAAAGCGACCCCATTCAGTTTATGACCGACTGGTCTCGTAGGCTCGCGGCCCTGCTTCATCTATAGTGCTCGCTCGACCGCCAGACATGCGGCGCCGTGCCAGGGCAGGATTAATCCGCTGCTGGCCAGGCACGATGGAGTAGGGTTGTGGTCGAACCGATGAACTCAAGTGATTGAAAGGATATCGCCATGCTGGACTGGAAGAACCGTGCAGGCAGCGCGCCTGACCGCGCCGCCGAACCCAAGTCGGACACCCGCAGCTATCTGGGTGGCCTGCTGTTCAGCCGTGCGCTGGCTACGCTGATCGGTCTGTATCTGCTGGTGACCATTGGCCTGGGCTGGTACTGGAGCGAGGAGCCGGCGCTGTTCCCGGTCCAGCAGAACGCCCAGATCGCCGCCGAAAAAGACGGCAAGCAGATGGTCGTCGGCTACACCACGGTGGAAACCCTGAAGTCGGTGGCCGGCACCTTGCTGAACAAGCCAGGGGGCTACATTTCCAACGACCGGTTCCCGCCTGGCCTGTGGATGGACAACATGCCGAGCTGGGAATACGGGGTGCTGGTACAGGTCCGCGACCTGACCCGGGCCCTGCGCAAAGACTTTGCCCGCTCGCAGTCGCAGTCGGCTGAAGACGCTGACCTGGCCAAGGCCGAGCCGCGCTTCAACTTCGACAACAAGAGCTGGGTGCTGCCTTCCAGTGAGTCGGAGTATCAGGAAGGCATCAACTCCCTGACCCGCTATCAGGCGCGCCTGTCGGACCCGTCGCAAAAGAACGCGCTGTTCTATGCCCGTGCCGATAACCTGAACAACTGGCTGGGCGATGTCGGCACCCGCCTGGGTTCGCTGTCGCAACGGCTGTCGGCCAGCGTCGGCCGGGTCAAGCTCAACACTTCGCTGAAAACCGAAGTCGTGGCCCCGGGCCAGGTGCCACAGGTCGACGAGGAAGTGGTGGAAACCCCGTGGATGCAGATCGACAACGTGTTCTATGAGGCACGCGGCCAAGCCTGGGCGCTATCCCACTTGCTGCGGGCGATCGAAGTCGACTTTGCCGATGTCCTGGCCAAGAAGAACGCCACGGTCAGCGTGCGCCAGATCATTCGTGAGCTGGAAGCCTCGCAGGAGCCCGTCTGGAGCCCGATGATCCTCAACGGCAGCGGTTTTGGCCCATTGGCCAACCACTCGCTGGTCATGGCCAACTACATTTCGCGGGCCAACGCAGCGGTGATCGACCTGCGTCAGCTGCTCAACCAGGGCTGAGTCATGGTTGATCAAGCCCGGGAGGCCGCGCACCGTGCGGCCTCGGATGCCGAGCGGATCGCCTGGGTCGACGAGCAGGACCGCCTGCTCGGCTCACTGGTGCGCTCAGAGTTGCGCGAGCGCGGGCTGATCGGGCGCGGCACCTACATCATGCTGTTCAACTCCAGCGGTGAGCTGTGCGTGCATCAGCGCACCTTCAGCAAGGCGCTCTATCCCGGGTTCTGGGATGTGGCGGCCGGCGGCATGGTCGGTGCCGATGAAAGCTACGCCGAGTCGGCGGCCCGGGAGCTTGCGGAAGAGTTGGGGGTGAGCGGGGTGGAACTGACCGCCCACGACCATTTTTACTTCGAGGACACCGGTAGCCGCCTGTGGTGCGCGGCGTTTTCGGCGGTCTGGGATGGGCCCTTGATCCTGCAACCGGAAGAAGTCCTGCAAGCGCGTTTTATTCCCATTGCCCAGGTCATGCAGGAAATCAGCGAAAAGCCTTACTGCCCGGACTCTTTGGCGGCCTTGAAACGCTATCTGCGGGCGCGCGGCATCGACGTCGCAAAAGATGCGTAAATTGGCGCCGATTGGCTCTTAGCAAGTGAGCTTTTTGTCGTTACACTGCGCGACCTTTTGTAGGAGCGAGTGCCCGCTTGCGGCCTGCTCGCGAAAAATGCACGGACGACACGTGCTGCCTGATGCCGCGCGTTATCGTTGACGTCCATCGCGAGCAAGCCGCAAGCGGGCACTCGCAAGCGGGCACTCGCAAGCGGGCACTCGCTCCTACAGTGAAATGCTTGTTGTACCGTTCCAGTAGCGCTGCCCCTGCCTGAGTGGGGCTTCGCGGTCGATAGCCCGTGCCAACGTGGCTGCGACCAGTCTTTGTCCTCCCAAGAGGATTGCCGGTGGCCAAAAAAGCCGCATCCTTCGCCGCCCTTGGTGGCTTGGTATTTTCCACCGACGCAGGTCGACATTGCCCGGACTGTAGCCAGCCCGTGGCAGCCTGCATCTGCCAACAAACCGTTATCCCGGCCGGTGATGGCATCGCGCGCGTGCGCCGCGAAAGCAAGGGCCGTGGCGGCAAGACGGTGACCACCATCAGCGGCGTGCCGCTGGCCGAAGACGCGCTCAAGGACCTGGCCACGACGTTGAAAAAACGCTGTGGCACCGGCGGCGCGTTGAAGGACGGGGTCATCGAAATCCAGGGCGATCATGTCGAGCTACTCTTGGCAGAGCTGATCAAGCACGGTTTCAAAGCGAAGAAATCCGGCGGCTAGCAGCCTCTGTGAAGACCACTCCGACTTGACGCAGGCCTGATCCCGAATAGCGCAGGCGTCGTCTCCATGGTTTTCACAGAGCCTGTTCTGACCGGTTTCTAAACTCAGGGCTGCATTCGAGGTCTATCCCCTCGTTGCAGGCTAATCGTCATTTTCATTCTTTAAGCTGCGCCAGCCCGCAACGCGGGTGGCGCTCTTTGACTTCATTTATAGGGGACTTCGATGTCCGTACGACGCACACGCAAAGACGATGGCAGCCAATGGACAGTTGCGGACAGCCGCAGTGTTTACGGGATTCGCCATTGGGGGGCCGGGTATTTCGCGATCAATGACGCCGGTCGCGTCGAAGTTCGTCCGAACGGTCCGAACAGCTCGCCTATCGACCTGTTCGAGCAAGTCGACCAGCTGCGCAAAAGCGGCCTGTCCTTGCCATTGCTGGTCCGTTTCCCGGACATCCTGCAAGACCGCGTGCGTCAGCTGACCGGCGCCTTCGATGCGAACATCGAGCGTCTGGAATACCAGAGCAAATACACCGCCCTGTACCCGATCAAGGTCAACCAGCAAGAAGCGGTGATCGAGAACATCATCGCCACCCAGGATGTGTCGATCGGCCTTGAAGCCGGTTCCAAACCTGAGTTGCTGGCCGTGTTGGCCCTGGCACCGAAGGGCGGCACCATCGTCTGCAACGGTTACAAGGACCGTGAGTTCATCCGCCTGGCGCTGATGGGGCAGAAGCTGGGCCACAACGTGTTCATCGTGATCGAGAAAGAATCCGAAGTGGGCCTGGTGATCGAAGAAGCCGCCTCGCTCAAGGTCAAGCCACAGGTCGGTCTGCGGGTGCGCCTGTCGTCCCTGGCTTCGTCCAAGTGGGCGGACACCGGTGGTGAGAAATCCAAGTTCGGCCTGTCGGCGGCACAACTGCTGTCGGTGGTCGAGCGTTTCCGCGCGGCCGGCCTGGACCAGGGCATCCGCCTGCTGCACTTCCACATGGGTTCGCAGATCGCCAACCTGGCGGACTACCAGCACGGTTTCAAGGAAGCGATCCGTTACTACGGCGAGTTGCGCAACCTCGGCCTGCCGGTCGATCACATCGACGTCGGTGGTGGCCTGGGCGTGGACTACGACGGTACGCACTCGCGTAACGCCAGTTCGATCAACTACGACATGGACGATTACGCCGGTGTCGTGGTCGGGATGCTCAAGGAGTTCTGCGACGCGCAGAGCCTGCCGCATCCGAACATCTTCTCCGAAAGCGGCCGTTCCCTGACCGCCCACCATGCCATGCTGGTGGTGCAGGTGACCGACGTCGAGAAACACAACGACGACGTGCCGCAGATCGAAAACAAGGAAGCGCTGCCGGAAACCGTGCAATGGCTGGTGGACCTGCTGGGTCCGACCGACATCGAGATGGTCACCGAAACCTACTGGCGCGCCACCCACTACATGAGCGACGTGGCGGCCCAGTACGCCGATGGCAAGCTGACCCTGGCCGAGAAAGCCCTGGCCGAGCAATGCTACTTCGCCGTCTGCCGCCGTCTGCACAACTCCCTGAAGGCCCGTCAGCGCTCGCACCGCCAGGTGCTGGACGAGCTCAACGACAAGCTGGCCGACAAGTACATCTGCAACTTCTCGGTATTCCAGAGCCTGCCGGACACCTGGGCCATCGGCCAGGTCCTGCCGATCCTGCCGTTGCACCGTCTCGACGAAGAGCCGCTGCGCCGCGCCGTGCTGCAAGACCTGACCTGCGACTCCGACGGCAAGATCAAGCAATACGTCGACGAGCAGAGCATCGAGACCAGCCTGCCGGTGCATGCCCTCAAAGACGGTGAAGACTACTTGCTGGGGATCTTCCTGGTGGGTGCCTACCAGGAAATCCTCGGCGATATGCACAACCTGTTTGGTGACACCGACTCGGTGAACATCTACCAGAATGCCGATGGCAGTGTTTATCACGCCGGGATCGAGACCCACGACACGATCGAAGACATGCTGCGCTACGTGCACTTGTCGCCGGAAGAGCTGATGACTCACTACCGCGACAAAGTCGCCAGTGCGCGGATCACGGCTGCCGAGCGTACCCAGTTCCTCGATGCGCTGCGCCTGGGCCTGACTCGTTCTTCGTACCTGTCTTCTTGAGGTAGCGAACCGCCGAGACCAGGCTGTCTGAAAATGTTCCCCGTCTTACGGAAATTTCAGATGGCCTGGTAAGGCGATTCCCTTTTTTTTCGGCGATTTTCAATGGTGTAGCACTATCAACGATGGTGCTTCCTCATTTCATGTAGTCCATTTCCCAAGTTGTATTTCGGCACTCTACTCGGCCATGTCTCTCAGCGAGAATCCCCGGCCGCCCCTCCTGTAGAGAAAAGCCGATGTTCGATCCCCTTCACGAGCCGTCATTTCGTCTGGAGATAGCGGGTCAATCCCAGCCCCTGGCCGTGGTCGCGTTCAGCGGCAGCGAAGCCATCAGCCAGCCCTATGCATTCTTGCTGGACCTGCACCTGGACGAGCGCCAGTTGGACCTGTCCAGCCTGATGTTTCGCGCGGCCTATCTGTGTTTCGGCACGGCGACCAGCGGTATTCATGGTCAGATCCAGGACCTGGTTCCGCTTCACGATGAGGCACAACCTGGCCTCTGGCGTGTGACCCTGGGCCCGCGACTGGGCTCACTGGCCCGGCGCTTCACCCGGCGCCTATTCAGCGGATTGTCGGTGCCGCAGATCCTCGCCCAGGTGTTGAGCGAGCATGGCATTGACGGGCAGGCTTGCCGATTCGAACTGCGCAGTGAGTACCCGGCACTGGCGTTCTGCACCCAGTACTGCGAATCCGACCTGGCGTTTGTCCAGCGCCTGTGTGGCCAACAGTCGATTGACTACCACTTCCGACACCGCCGGCGTGGCCATTGCCTGGTGTTTACCGATTCCGGGCAGCACGACGGCGTCGCCGACACGCTGAGCTTCGGGGGTGACGGTGCCGCCGGCGTCAGGCGCTTTGCAGTGCATACGCAAGCGGACGGCATCCACGTGCAGGCTGAAACCGAGCAGCCCACCGTGCGCGCGGGACAGCGTTTATCGTGCGCCGGACACCCCTGCACCGAGGGCAATGGCCCGTGGCTGATCACCCGGGTCGAACATCGCGCCAGTCCGCATGACATGCCGCGCTATCACAATCGACTGCGGGCCATTGCGTGGGGCGTGCCGTACGTGCCCGCCGAGCCACCGGAGAAACCGCGCATGAGCAGCCTGCAACTTGGTTGGGTGGTGAGCGTGGACGGCCAACACCGTGATGCGCAGCAGCGGATCGCGGTGCAAATGGAGTGGTTGTACCAGGGCGAGGGCGGTCGACCCAGTCATTGCTGGTTGCCGGTGTCTGCCCACTTGTCTGCCCAGGCGATAAACGGTCTCAGGGCCGGTGTGCAGGTGTGTGTCAGCTATACCGAGGGTGATCCGGACCAGCCCTTGATCAGCGGCGTGCTCGTTACGCCACAGCAGACCGGGGTGGACCAGGCTGCTAGCGACTCGACTGCGGCACCGAGTGATGCGGCACGGTTGCAACTGCAGATCAGTGCGGCGGCATTCATGGGGCGCGAGCAACAGCTTCAAGTGTCGCCCGGGTCGGCACTGGTCGTTGGTCCCGGTGCTGAACGGCAATTCAAGGTCGGTTGCAGCGAAGTGAGCATCGTCGGAGAAACCCTGCACCTGTCCAGCCCGAACCTTCACCTCAAGGCCATGGCGCCACCCCTGGTTGAGGCCCCGATTGCAACCCCGGAGGAGGTACCCGCGGTCGCGGCCCAGGACTTGCTGGCCCTGCTGCGCAGCAGTCAGCCGTTGGTGTTGCTGTGCCTGCTGCCGGGGGGTGGCAGCTATAGCCATTGCCGTCAGTCCATCTGCGTGTGTCGCACGGCGGCAGGCGATGGCCTGAGTGGTGCGGCATGAGCCTGGCCCGCACGGCGCAATGGCTGTTGCTCGACATACCCGCCGCACCGGAGGCCGGCAGCAGGTTGCAACACGGCTTTGCCGGCGCGGTACGGCACGCGTTGTTTGCCGACACCGAGCTGCATGGCTTGCGCGAGCAGGGGCCGCAAGTGATCGAACTGGCGAGCCACGCAAGACTGGCGGACTGCGTCCACGACCAGCCTGAAGACTGGCCCGGGCTGTTGCTCCAGACCTCGGTGTCGGCCGCTGCGTTGCTCGAGCACCTGCGACGCATGCTCACGGTGACCTTCGGCCTGCATCACAAGGGCCTGTTGAGCTACTACAACCCCTGGACCGCCAGCTACTTCTTCGATGCCCGCGACGCCAGCGAGTTAAGCCGCTGGCTGGGGCCCATCGACCGGTTGTACTGGTACGGCGGCACCTGGGCCGACCGGGCCATGGGTAGCCTGGGGTGGCAGCAGATGGTCAATCCGCGTCGGGCGGTGAGTGACCTGGCGATCGAAGACAACCTCAGCCAGCACCAGCAGGACAAGTTGCAGGTGTGTTTGCTGGAGCGCCATGCCTGGTCGTGGTGCCGTGCCACCGGGCACGATTACGGGGTGATCTGGTGCTGCCTCGAGGAAGGGTTGGAGCAGGGCTTCACCGAGCACGCGGTGCTGGACGGCTGGTTGCGCCTGCGCCTGCAATACCCATCGGCCACGCTGCAGCTCGTTCTGTCAGGAGGGACCCAACAGGAGCGCCTGGACAGCCTGCGTCAGCACTGGCGCAACGATCCGACGTGAAGCCAGGGTCTGCGCCAGGGCGGTGGTTCACGGCGTGTGGCCGTTAAACCACTGGTCCTTGTTGCGCAGGTGCCAGGCGAATACGCCCAGGGTCAGGCTGCGCAGCAACATGAACAGCAGGAATGTCAGCCACAGGCCATGGTTGCCCAGGCCCTGCAGGGCCCAGGCGAACGGCAGGACGATGAGCACGGTCAACAGCATGCCGTTGCGCATTTCCCGCGCACGGGTGGCGCCGATGAACAGGCCGTCGAGCAGGTAGCTCCAGACCGCAATCAGGGGCAGGGCGGCCAGGTAGGGCAAGTAGCTGAAAGCGGTGTCGCGCACGCTCTGGATGTCAGTCTGCATTTCAATGAACAGGTGCCCGGCACACAGAAACAACAGGGCGAAACCGGTGCTGGCGATCAACGACCAACCGCAAGCCACCACCAGCGAGCGGCGCAGGGCCTGGCGATCACGGGCGCCGATGGCGTGGCCACACAGCGCCTCCACGGCATGCGCCAGGCCATCGAGGGCGTGGGCCGTCAACAGCAGGCCATTGAGCAACAGGGCATTGGCCGCCACCGTCGCATCGCCGAGCCGGGCGCCCTGCACCGTGATCATGAAAAACACCGACTGCAGCGCCAGGCTGCGAATGAAGATATCCCGGTTGACCGCCAGCAGCGGCCGCCAGCTCTGCCAGATCGCCAGGGCCGCCCAGGCCATGTGCCCGGGATACGCGCGCAGGGCGCTGCGGGTCATGGCCAGGCCGAGCAGGGCGCCGGTCCACTCGGCGATCACCGACGCCCGGGCCGAGCCGACCACCCCCCACTCCAGTCCGATGACGAACCACAGGTTGAGGGCGATGTTCACCAGGTTGGTGGTCAGCAGAATCGCCAGCGGTGCGCGGGCGTTCTGGGTACCGAGGAACCAGCCGACCAGCGCATAGCTGGCCAGGGCCGCGGGCAAGCCAAACAGCCGGGTGTGGAAAAATTCCCGGGTCAGGTGTTCGAGTTCCGCCGAAGGCTGCATGAAGTGCAGCGCCACGCCACTCAGTGGCACCCCCAGGCTGCCCAGCAGCACGGCCAGCCCCAGCGCCAGCAACAGGCCCTGCAGCAGGACCTGGCGCAAGGCTGCGCCGTCCCCGCGTCCGGCGGCCTGGGCGGCGAACCCGGTGGAGCCCATGCGCAGAAAACCCATGGCCCAGGCCAGGAAGGTGTACAGGCTGGCACCGACGGCCACGGCGCCCAGTTGGTGGGCATGGGGCAGGTGGCCGATCACGGTACTGTCGACCAGCGCCACCAGCGGCACCGAAAGGTTGGAGAGAATCATCGGCGCGGCGAGCGCCCAGACGCGGCGGTGGGTCGGGCGGTCGCGCCAGTCGTTGATCAGGGTGGACATGCAGGCTCCTTGGGAGAGCGGCATTGTAGCGGCAGATCGGCGGGGGCGGCGCTTCGGGATCCGTTGCGGTCGGCTCCCGGCCAGCGAACCAAACACCCAACCGTTGGTCAATCACTCCAGCCCGGCAAGCGCTTGGGCTATAGTTCAACCCTTCGATACTCCTGCCCACGAGTGCCCCATGCTTAACAAAGGATTGTTTCTGGCCGCTGCGCTGACCCTGCTCAGCGCCTGCGATTCATCGACCCCTGGCCAACCCCCGGCCAGTTCCGCACCGGCGGCCACGGTCAGCACCACCAAGGCGCACACCGGGCAGGACCTCGCGGCGCTGAAGCAGCGTTACGCCGGCCGAGAGTTGAGCGTGGTGGATGTCTCGGAAATCCAGCTCGACGGTGCCAGCACCCTGTCGGTGAGTTTTTCGGTGCCCCTGGACCCCCAGCAGAAATTCGCCGACAAGCTGCACCTGGTCGACAGCAAAAGCGGCAAGGTCGATGGCGCCTGGGAGCTCTCCGACAACCTGATGGAACTGCGCCTGCGTCACCTTGAGCCGCAGCGCAAGCTGGTGCTGACGGTGGATGCCGGACTGCTGGCGGTCAACGACGCCAAGCTGGCCGGCGAATACGTCAGCCGCCTGGAAACCCGCGACCTGCAAGCGACTGTCGGGTTTGCCAGCCGTGGCAGTCTGCTGCCCACGCGTCTGGCCGAAGGCCTGCCGGTGATTGCCCTGAATGTCGACAAGGTCGACGTCGAATTCTTCCGGATCAAATCCGAATCGCTGCCGGCGTTCCTTGCCCAATGGGGGCGCAACAATAGCCTGCAAAGCTATGAATCCCGTGAACTGCTGCCCATGGCCGAGCTGGTCTATGGCGGCCGCTTTGACCTGAACCCGGCGCGCAACACCCGCGAAACCCTGCTGTTGCCGATCGCCGGCCTCAAGCCCCTGCAGCAACCGGGCGTGTACCTGGCAGTAATGCGCGCCTCGGGCACGTACAACTACTCGCAACCGGCGACCCTGTTCACCCTCAGCGACATCGGGCTCTCGGTGCACCGCTACCAGAACCGCCTGGACGTGTTCACTCAAGCCCTGGAAGGCGGCAAGGCGCTGGATGATGTCAGCCTGGAACTGCTCGACAGCGACGGTCGCGTGGTCGGCCAGGGCAAGACCGGGCAGGGCGGCCATGCGCAATTGCCGCTGCCGAAAAAAGCCGAAGTGCTCCTCGCCCACCAGGGCCAGCAGACCAGCCTGCTGCGGCTCAACAGTGCGGCGCTGGACCTGGCCGAGTTCAATATCGGCGGCCCCCAGTCCCATCCGTTGCAGTTCTTCGTATTTGGCCCGCGTGACCTCTACCGCCCCGGCGAGACCGTGCTGCTCAACGCCCTGCTGCGCGACGCCGACGGCAACGCGGTCAAGCCGCAGCCGGTGAGTGTCGAAGTGCGGCGCCCGGACGAGCAGGTCAGTCGCAAGTTCGTCTGGGACGCCGACGCCTCAGGCCTGTATCAATATCAGCTGCAACTGGCCGGCGAAGCACCGACCGGCCGCTGGCAGTTGGTATTCGACCTGGGCGACGGCAAGCCACAGCTCTACGAATTTCTTGTCGAAGACTTCCTGCCCGAACGCCTCGCCCTCGAACTCAAGGGCAGCGACCAACCGATCAAACCGGGCGACACCGCGCAAATCAGCGTCAATGGTCGTTATCTCTACGGCGCGCCGGCCGCGGGCAATCGCTTGAGTGGCCAGGTTTATGTGCGGCCCCTGCGTGAGGCCGTCAAGAGCCTGCCGGGTTATCAGTTCGGCTCGGTGACCGAAGAGGAGTTGAGCCAGGACCTGGAGTTGGAGGAAGCCGCGCTGGACGAAGACGGCGAAGTGCTGATCTCCCTCGACAGCAAATGGGCTGAAGCCAAGTCACCGCTGCAACTGATCGTCCAGGCCAGCCTGCAGGAGTCCGGTGGTCGGCCGATTACCCGGCGCGTGGTGCAACCGGTGTGGCCGGCCGAGCGCATGCCGGGGCTGCGGGCCTTGTTCGATGGCGAGGAAACCGACGGCGATGGTCCGGTCGAGTTCGAACTGTTGATGGCCAACAACCAGGGCCAGAAGCTGGCAGCCGACAACCTCAAGGTGCGCCTGATTCGTGAGCGCCGTGACTACTACTGGAACTACTCCGACAACGATGGCTGGAGCTATCACTTCAACGAGAAGTTCCTCACCCTTGCCGAAGAGACCCTGAGCATCAAGGCCGGTGACACCGCCAAGGTCAGCTTCCCGGTGGAGTGGGGCCCTTACCGGGTCGAAGTCGAAGACCCGCAGACCGGGGTCACCAGCAGCCTGCGCTTCTGGGCCGGCTACCGTGCCCAGGACAACGCCGAAGGCGGAGCGGTGCGTCCGGACCAGGTGAAACTGGCGCTGGATAAACCGGCCTATGCCGATGGCGACACGGCCACGGTCACGGTGACGCCACCGGCGGCCGGCAATGGCTACCTGCTGGTGGAATCGGCCGATGGCCCGCTGTGGTGGCAGGCAATCGAGGTGCCGGCCGAGGGCAAAAGTTTTGCCGTGAAGCTTGATCCGAAATGGTCGCGGCACGATCTGTATGTCAGTGCGCTGGTGATTCGTCCCGGCGAGCGCAAGGCCAATGTCACCCCCAAACGTGCGGTCGGCGTGCTGCACCTGCCGCTGGACCGGACCCAGCGCAAGCTCGGCCTGAGCCTGAGCGCACCGGAAAAAATGCGCCCCAAACAACCGCTGAACGTGAAGATCCAGGCCAGGAATGCCGACGGCAGCGTGCCCAAACAGGTCCACGTGCTGTTGGCGGCGGTGGATGTCGGCATCCTCAATATCACCGAATACCCGACCCCGGATCCCTACTCCAGCCTGTTTGGGCGCAAGGCCTACGGTGCTGACCAACTGGACGTCTACGGGCAGTTGATCGAAGCCGGCCAAGGCCGTCTGGCCAGCCTGGCCTTTGGGGGTGATGCGGCGCTGGCCAAGGGCGGCAAGCGCCCGGACACCAGCGTGACCATCGTCGCCCTGCAGAGTGCGCCAGTCACCTTGAACGAGCAGGGCGAAGGCCAGGTCAGTGTCGATATTCCGGACTTCAACGGCGAACTGCGCTTGATGGCCCAGGCCTGGACCGACGATCGTTACGGCATGGCTGAAGCCAAGACGGTCATCGCCGCGCCACTGATCGCCGAACTCTCGGCGCCACGCTTCCTCGCCGGCGGCGACCAGACCAGCCTGGCGCTGGACCTGTCGAACCTTTCGGGCAAGGCGCAGACGCTGCAAGTACAGCTGAGCACCGAGGGGCAACTGGCCCTGGTGGATACGGCTGCCCAGAGCGTGGCGTTGACCCCGGGCCAGCGCACCACCCTGCGGATTCCCCTGCGCGCCCTCGGTGGGCTTGGCCAGGGCAAGGTCAAGGTGCTGGTCAACGGCCTGGACTTGCCGGGCGAGAACCTGCCGCCGTTCACCCGGGAATGGACCCTGGGCGTGCGGCCGGCCTATCCGGCGCTGCTCAAGCACTATCGCGCGGTACTCAAGGAGCAACCCTGGAGCTTGCCTGACAGCGAGCTGGCCCTGTTCGAACCGGCGGGGCGCGAGGCCTTGCTCAGCCTCTCGAGTCGGCCACCGCTGAACCTGGGCGAGCAGATCCGAGCACTCAAGGCTTACCCCTACGGTTGTTCCGAACAAACCACCAGCGGCCTGTACCCGTCGCTGTATGCCGACGCGGCGAGCCTCAAGCGCCTGGGCCTGGAAGGCGAGCCGGAGGCCGAGCGCAAGCGCAAGATCGAGCTGGGTATCGAGCGTTTGCTGGGCATGCAGCGCTACAACGGCAGCTTCGGCCTGTGGGGTGCCGACGGGGAGGAGGAGTACTGGCTGACAGCCTACGTCACCGACTTCCTGCTGCGCGCCCGCGACCAGGGTTTCGGCGTGCCGGCCGATGCCCTGAAAAAAGCCAACGAGCGCCTGCTGCGTTACCTGCAGGAGCGCAACCTGATCGAAGTCGACTACAGCGAAAACGCCGAACACACGCGTTTTGCGGTGCAGGCCTATGCCGGCCTGGTATTGGCTCGCAGCCAACAGGCACCTTTGGGCGCGCTGCGCAGTCTGTTCGAGCGGCGCAGCGATGCCCGTTCCGGGTTGCCACTGGTGCAGTTGTCGGTGGCCCTGCAGTTAATGGGTGATCAACCGCGCGCGGGCCAGGCACTGGTTGCGGGACTTGCCGCGACACGCAAGGCCAACGACTGGCTGGCCGACTACGGCAGCCCGTTGCGTGACCAGGCGCTTATTCTGGCGCTGCTGCAGGAATACGACCTGGACAAGGGGCAGCGGGAAGAGCGGTTGTTCGAGCTGTCCGATCAGTTGGCTGCCAGCCCGTACCTGTCGACCCAGGAGCGCAACTCGCTGTTCCTCGCCGGCCGCAGTTTGCTGGGCAAGCCTGAAGCCAGCTGGACTGCGCAATTGAGCAGTGGCACGCAAACCCGTGAGCTCAACAACGCCCAGCCCGGGCTCAAGCTGCAAGGGCCGCTGCTGGCCTCGCCGCTGACGCTGAGCAATGCCGGCAGCGAGCCGGTCTACCAACAGCTGACCATTTCCGGTTATCCACAGCAGGCGCCGGCGCCAGGGGGCGAGAACCTGAGCATTCGGCGTGAGTACCTGGGCATGAATGGTGAGCCGCTGGACCTCAAGGCATTGGCCAGCGGTGACTTGGTGCTGGTGCACATCGCCGTCAGCGCCAAGCAGCGCGTGCCGGATGCCCTGGTGGTGGACTTGTTGCCGGCCGGCCTGGAATTGGAGAACCAGAATCTGGCCCAAAGCGCTGCCAGCCTGGAAAACGCCAGCAGCAAGGTCAAGCAATGGCGGGAATCGATGCAGAACGCCAGCCTCAAGCACCAGGAGTTCCGTGACGATCGTTACGTGGCAGCGTTGAACCTGGACGGCTATGGCACCACGCACCTGCTGTACCTGGCGCGGGCGGTCACGCCCGGCACCTATCGGGTACCGCCACCGCAAGTGGAGTCGATGTACCGGCCGAACTGGCAGGCGGTGGGTGAGACGGTGCCGGAGATGGTGATCAAGGGGCGGTGAATGCAGGCTCGGCAGCGGCTACCCCTGTAGCATTTGCCGAGCCCGCGAGGCTGCGGGGGCGCGCTGCGCAACCCAACGCAGCCTTCGGCAGCGGCTACAGGGTCGGGTTCAGTGAATCACCCAACTCAACACCCACAACCCCAGTACCAGCCAGATGATCCCGCCGATGATCGAGGCGCGCATGAACGCGCGGATCGCCGAGTACAGCAACAACAGGCCGACCACCAGCGCAAGGATACTGACGATCGAAGTGTCCATGCCCAACGCCTGTGACAGCCCCTCGACAAAGTTGCCGCCAGCGTGGCTCAAGGTGTTGAACAAGCCACTGAGGAGGTCGACGATGAAGCGGATGACCGACCCCAGCGCTTGGCCGAGCCATTCGAAAAAGCTTTCTACCTGCATGTGTGCATCCTGATGAAAGAGTGGGCGTGGGTGCCAGAGTTGAAGCTTTGGCTGTTGAATCTGTGGGTGAGTTCCCTTGAAGCATAGAGGTTTGCGGGTTTGATTTTTCCAATACTAACGCGGCGCCTGAGTTCGTGGAGCAAGCGGGTGTGGCGTGGGCTGCTGGGCAGCGTGGTGCTGCTGGTGGCCCTGGTGTGGCTGGCCGACCGGCTCTGGCCGTTGCCTCTGCCCCAGGACGACCTGGCGCGGGTGGTGCTGGCCGAAGACGGCACACCGCTGTGGCGCTTCGCCGATGCCAACGGCGTGTGGCGCTACCCGGTGCAGACGAGCGAAGTCTCGCCCTATTACCTCGACGCACTGCTGACCTACGAAGACCGCTGGTTCTACCAGCATCCGGGCGTCAACCCGCTGGCGCTGGGCCGGGCGGCGTGGCAGAACCTGAGCGGGGGGCGGGTGCTGTCCGGCGGCAGCACGTTGTCGATGCAAGTGGCGCGGCTGCTCGACCCCCATCCGCGGACGCTGTTGGGCAAGTTGCGGCAACTGTGGCGCACGGCCCAGTTGGAATGGCATTTGTCCAAGGAGCAGATTCTCAACCTGTACCTCAACCGCGCGCCGTTCGGTGGCACCTTGCAAGGCGTGGCCGCCGCCAGTTGGGCTTATCTGGGCAAGTCACCGCAGCACCTGACCCACGCCGAAGCAGCGTTGCTGGCGGTGTTGCCACAAGCGCCCAGTCGCTTGCGTCCGGATCGCCATCCGGCTCGCGCGCAAGTGGCGCGGGACAAGGTGCTGCGCCGGCTCGGCGAATTTGCCGTGTGGCCGCAGTCGGCGGTCGACGAAGCCCTGGAGGAACCCTTGCTGCTGGCGCCCCGCCTGGAGCCCAGCCTGGCGCCCTTGTTGGCGCGCCGCTTGAACCGTCCGCACAGCCCGCCGTTGATTCGCACCACCCTCGACGCCAATCTGCAACGGCGTCTCGAGGACCTGTTGCTGGGTTGGCGCGCGCGCTTGCCGGAGCACACCTCGGCGGCGATCCTGGTGGTCGAGGCGCAAAGCATGGCGGTGCGCGCCTATCTGGGCTCGGTGGACATCAACGATACCCGGCGCTTTGGTCATGTCGACATGATCAGCGCCCTGCGCTCGCCGGGTTCGACACTCAAGCCGTTCCTCTATGGCATGGCCATGGACGCCGGGCTGATCCATTCCGAGTCGCTGCTGCAGGATGTGCCCCGGCGTTACGGCGATTACCGCCCGGGCAACTTCTCCATGGGCTTCAGCGGCCCGGTACCGGCCAGCAGTGCGTTGTCCACTTCACTGAACCTGCCGGCCGTGCAGTTGCTCGAAGCCTACGGCCCGAAACGGTTTGCCGCCGAAATGCGCATCGGCGGCATGCCATTGGCCTTGCCGCCCCTGGCCGAGCCCAACCTGTCGCTGATCCTCGGCGGGGCGGGGAGCCGCCTGGAAGACCTGGTCAGCGGCTACAGCGCCTTTGCCCGGGGCGGCAAGAGCGCCCCTATCCGCTTGCAGCCCGATGACGAACTGCGTGAACGGCCGCTGCTGTCGCCGGGTTCGGCGTGGATCGTGCGGCGCATTCTCAGCGGGCAGGCACGCCCCGACCGAGATCCGCGAGCCGAGTTGGTGCAGCGCCCGCTGCTGGCCTGGAAAACCGGCACCAGCTATGGCTTTCGTGATGCCTGGGCGATTGGCGTCGGCCCGCGTTACCTGATCGGCATCTGGATCGGCCGCCCGGACGGCACCCCGGTACCCGGGCAGTTTGGCCTGGCCTCGGCGGCGCCGCTGATGCTCCAGGTACACGATGTACTGATCAACCGTGACAGCCAGCGCGGCATCAGCGCCCCGGTGCAGCCGGTGCCGTTGAACGTCGGGGTGGCTGCGATCTGCTGGCCCCTGGGACAGCCCATGAGCCGCACCGACCCCAACTGCCGCCGCCAGCGCTTCGCCTGGACCCTGGACGGCACCACGCCGCCGACCCTGCAAGCCATGGATCAGCCACTGGGTGTGGGCCTGGTGGAAAAAATCTGGGTTAACGCGCGTGGGCTGCGGGTCGACGCCAAGTGTCCTGGTGCGGTGGCTCGGGACATCGCGTTGTGGCCGGCACCGCTGGAGCCTTGGTTGCCACGGGTCGAACGGCGCGAAGCACGCTTGCCGGCCAATGACCCGGATTGCCCGGGGCCGCTGCTGGCGGCATCTTCACCGTTGTCCATCGTTGGCGTGCGTGAGGGTGATCAGCTACGGCGACCGGCCGCCAGCCAGGAGCTGCTGCGCCTGAAGCTGTCGGCATTGGGGGGCAGCGGTCGGCGCTGGTGGTTCGTCAACGGCGCCCCGCTGGGCGACAGCGCCAATCAGGAGAGCATCAACGCCACCTTCGAGCAGCTTGGACCTGTTGAATTGAGCGTGCTGGATGAGGGCGGGCAGACGGCGCGGGTCGAGTTCAATGTTGTCGATTAGTCCGTCATTGCGCTCCGCTTGCTCGCGATCTGTCGCGCAGCGACAGCTTGCTTCCTGCGGTCATCCGCTTGAAGCTATACGCCTTCAGGAGAGCCCGATGAACCTTGTTGAACTGACCGAACGCCTGCACAGCATCCGCGACCGCAATGACTGGCGGCAATTCCATAGCCCGAAAAACCTCGCCATGGCCGCCAGTGTGGAAATGGCCGAACTGGTGGAAATCTTCCAGTGGCTGAGCGAAGACCAGTCGCGCCAATTGCCGCCCGACGCCCTGGCCCACGCCGGGCAGGAAGTGGGGGATATCGTGCTGTATCTTCTGCTGCTGTGCAGCGAATTGGGGTTGGACATGGAGCAGGTGGTGCGCAGCAAGCTGGCCGACAGCGAACGGCGGTTCAGCTGATGAGCGACCGTCATTTCGATCAGTTGGCGACCCGCTTCGCGGAAAAAATCTACGGCGGTGCCAAAGGCGCGATCCGCCTCGCGGTGTTGCAGGCGGACCTGGCGGAAACCTTGCCGGACCGTCCGCTGCGGGTGCTGGACATCGGCGCGGGCCTGGGCCACATGTCGCTGTGGCTGGCCGAGCGCGGCCACCAGGTGACCCTGGCCGAGCCGGCCGAACCGATGCTCGAGGGGGCGCGCCAGCGTTTCGCCGAGGCCGGACAAACCGCGACCTTTATCCAGGCGCCCTGGCAGGAACTGCTCGGCCAGCTCACCGAGCCCTATGACCTGGTGCTGTGCCATGCGGTGCTGGAGTGGCTGGCCGAACCCCATGCGATTCTCCCCGTGCTGCATCAACTGACCGTGCCGGGCGGTTGGTTGTCGCTGGCGTTCTACAACCGCGACGCGCTGATTTACCGCAACCTGCTCAAGGGTCACTTCCGCAAGATGCGCAAGAACGACATGGCGGGCGAGAAGCAGAGCCTGACCCCGCAGATGCCCCTGGATCCACGCGAACTGGCGACGCAACTGCAGGGCCTGTGGACGGTCGAAACCCAGAGTGGGGTGCGGGTTTTCCATGACTACATGCCCGTGGAGTTCCAGGCCCGTGCCGAACTGCTCGACTTGCTGGAGATGGAACTGGCGCACCGTCGCCACCCGACGTTTGCCGGGTTGGGACGTTACCTGCACTGGATCTGCCGCCCGGTCTGATCCCGATACCTGTGGAGGGCATCATGAAACGCCGTCTTGGATTGATCGCCCTGTGCCTGGGGCTTGGTGCCTGCCAGGGCAGCAACCCGTATGTCGCCAGCTCCAGGCCTTTGCCGCCGGCGCCGCCACAAGCGGCCAAGACCTTTGACCGCAGCGCCTATCCCGCGGCACCGCGAGACTTCGCGCGTTACCGCAGTTGGGCCTGGCTCGACGGCCAGATGCCCAATGGCTCGGCCTGGGCGGACTCGGCGCAGATCGCTGAAATCGTGAGCAATGCCCTCGACCAGCGAGGCCTGCGCCCCTTGCACGACCAGCAAACGGCAGACCTGCTGGTCAGTGCCGACCTGCACCAGGAAACCCGCCTGCAGCAGGTGCAGGATGATTACGGTTATGGCGCCTACGGCGGCTACAACCGTTATGGCAACGGCTATGGCAGTGGTGTCGGCATGTACAACACGGTGCCCATTGTGCGCACCTACCAGATTCAGGTGCTGGTGGTGCGGGTCGATCTGTACGACGCGGGCAGCGGCCAGCCGGTGTGGAGTGCCAGCGCCGAAACCAGCGTCAACGGCAGTGAACGCGAACGCGGTGATGCATTAAGAGAAGCTGTCGAAAAGGCCGTAGCGGCGTATCCTCCGTCTTAATGACTCCCATTCGTGTGCGGGTCTGAACCGGAGATAAACCATGTTCCGCCGTCTCGCATTCGTGGCATGCGCTGTGTTGCTCAGTGCTTGCCAGTCCAATCAGGTCAACCACGACTTTGACGCCAGCCGCGACTTCGCCGCCTACCACAGCTGGACCTGGAAAGAGCCCGCCCTGCAATACCGCCCGGATGATCCGCGGATCAAGAGCGACCTCACCGAGCAACGCATTCGCCAGGCGGTGGCCGATCAGCTCGACCAACGCGGCCTGCGCCCGGCCACCGGGAGCAGCAAGGGTGACCTCGATGTGCAGACCTACCTGATCATCGAAGAGCGCCAGCAACAGATCACCACCAACTACGGCGGCGCCTGGGGCAACCCCTGGAACGGTTACTGGGGCGCACCGATGTACAACGAAACCCGCAATGTCAGCTACAAGGTCGCAACCATCCAGATCGACCTGCTGGACGGCAAGGACGGCAAGCTGGTGTGGCGCGGCAGTGACGAACAGATGCTCAGCAGCTCTCCCAATCCCAGCGATCGCAGCAATGCGATACGCGAGACGGTGACGCGGATTTTGAGTAACTATCCGCCTAGATAAGCACGCCTGACCGACCATCTGGCAGCGGCACTGGCAACTTGCCAGCGCCGCGCGCGCGCGTTGACTACACTGCGAACACTACTGGAGGTAGCAAGGAGTGCTCGATGTCTCCTCGTTCTTGCTTTCGCGGTCGAGATCGCCAGCGTGGGGCCATTGGCCTGGTCGCGGCGATGACCCTGGGCTTGGCGCTGTTGTTTGCGCTGTTGGTGGTCGACAGCGGTCGGCTGTACCTGGAACAGCGCAAGTTGCAGCGGGTGGTCGACACCGCAGCGCTGGAAGCGGTGACTCGCGGTGGGTATTGTCAGGCTGCCAATACGGCAATGACCTACGCGACGCAAAGTGCAGCGCGCAACGGGTTCAGTACCAACGCAGAGCGAACGCTCGCGATTGAATGCGGCACCCTCGTCACTGGCAACGATAACTTGCGGCGGTTCAGCGTTGATGCCAACAAGTCTGAAGCCATTCGAGTCGTCGCCCATCATTCCGTGCCCAGGAGCATCGCTTCCGGGGTGGCGGCGCTGTTTTCCACGGAACCTCTGCCATCGCGCATTTGGCTGACCGCCACCGCTGTTGCCTCGTCACCCTCACCGCTGGCGATGCTGACTATCCGCACCACCCTGGGCATCATCGACAGCACCAAATCGGAACTGCTCAACGCGCTGGTCGGCGGCATGCTGGGTGGCAAACTGCAGCTCACCGCCGGCGGTTGGGATGGGTTGGTCAATACCAACATCAAGTTGCTCAGTTATCTGGATCAGTTGGCGGTGGATGTGCTGCTGAAAGCCGGTGACTACGAAACGCTGCTCAATACGGCGGTGTCGCCCACGCAATTGATCGACGCGGCGATCAAGGTCCTGAGCAAAGGCGGTGCAACGGCCGAGGTTGCCGTGCAGGCGCTGCAGTCCATCAGCACCATCTCCAGTGCGGCGCAGACACTAAAGCTTGGGGATGTGTTGAACGTGCAGACGGGGGCATCCACGGCAGGCCTGGATTCCACAGTGCAGGTTTTCCAGTTGGTCCAGGCGGTCGCTCAACTGGCCAACAGCAAAAGTGCCGCCGCGGTCTCGACTGAGGTGAGTATTCCGTTGATCGGCACAGTGGGTGTGAAGCTCAAGGTGATCGAGCCGCCACAGTTGTCGACGATCGGCAATCCGGCGCTGGCCAAGGCTGGCCTGGCCACCGGCAAGGATCAGATTTTTGTTCGTACGGCCCAGGTCAGGGCCCTGGTTTCCATCGAGCTGCCGATACTCAAGACCATTTCCCAGTTGGTATCGGCGCTTCCCGACCTGCTGACGCCGGTTTCGGGGGTGGTGAACAACCTGCTGCATCTTAATCTGGTGGGCGTGGTGAATTCGCTTTTATGCCTGGTCATCGCGCCTTGCGATAACACCGTTCTGTCAATTGCTTCCAAGCTGGATATCAGCCTGGAGGCCGCCAGTGCCAAAAGCTATCTTTCCGATTACAACTGCGCCAGCGATGCCAGCAAGAGCGTGACGGTCCAGGCAACCACCTCCATCGCGAATCTGGGTATCGGCAAGATTGACCCGGTCCAGGCCTTTTCCTCATCCGCGGCCATTGCCGTTGAGCCCGTGCGACTGATTGATATCGGCGTCAGAACCTGCGCTGGGATTCTGGGCTGTGGCCCGGTCACGCTGGGTAAGGGCGGAGGACTGGGGCTCAAGGCGCAATCCACGATCGGCCAGCGCACGCAAAGCCTGGTCTATCCGTTGCCCCCCAATATCGGCCTGCCTGCGCAGTATCAAGCGATAGACTCGGTCAACATCCTGACGGGGCTGGGCGATACCTTGAGCGGTCTGCAGGTGACCTCCTATGTTCCGCCCAGCGGGAATATCACCGGTAATGCATTGGCGCTGGTGGCGGGATTGTTGAATCAAATCAGCGGCATACTGGTCAACGCCGTGCGGGGATTCATCGGGCCGTTGCTGGACCCGCTCGTCAACACCTTGCTCAAGGCCCTGGGGGTCAGCCTGGGGAACGCGGAGATTGGCGCCAACCTCAGTTGTCATGCCGGCGGCAGAGCGCAATTGGCTATCTAAGGCGCCTCGGCAATCGGCAGCTCAATGCAGAAGCACGCACCCTGCTCGGCGTTGTGCACGCTCAACTGGCCGCCCATGTTCTGCACGATGCCATAGCTCACCGACAACCCCAGGCCGGTGCCGACGCCCACTGGCTTGGTGGTGAAGAACGGTTCGAAGATGCGCTCCAGCAGGCGCGGGTCGATGCCGCCGCCGTTGTCTTCGACCCACAGGCGCACCGCGCGCGTATCGGCCTCGGCGCGCAGGGTGATCCAGGGTTCAAATGCCTGCTGCACTTCACGCTTGCTCAGCAGGGCATCGCGGGCATTGACCAGCAGGTTGATCAACACTTGCTCCAGTTGATCGACATGGCCGCGGACCTGCACCTCGATGTCGAGGTGATGGATGCGCAACTCCACGCCCTTGCCACGCATGCCTTCGGCCAGCAGGGCCAGGGTGCCTTCCACTGCCTGTGTCGGATTGAACGGCTGCTGCTCGATTTCCGAACGCCGGCCAAACACCCGCATGTGATCGACCACCCGCGCCGCGCGTTGGACCTGGGTGTCGATACGGCTGAGCTTGTCCTGCAGGTAGTCGGCCGCTACATCGCCGTTGCTCAAGCGCTTGAGCATATTGGCGACGGCCATGCGCATGACGTTCAGCGGCTGGTTGATTTCATGAGCCAGGCCCGTGGCCATTTCCCCGAGGGTGGCCATCTTGGCGCTCTGCATCAACTGTTGCTGGGAGCGCCGTACTTCAGTGTTGTCGCGGCCCACCGCCTGGACTTCCAGCAGTTGCCCCTGGTCATCGAAAACGCCGCGGTCCGACCACACCCACCAGGCGTGTTCGCGCCCGGGCAGTTGCAGGCTGATTTCGGCGGTGCTGACCGGGAACTCCGGGGTCAGTTGCTGGATGCGCAGCAGGAAGGCTGCGCGCTGCTCGGCTGACAACCAACTCCCCAGGTCGACGCCCGGCAGTTGCTCCGGCGGGTACTCCAGGTACTTGGCCAGTGGACGGTTGGCGAAGGTCAGGGTCAGGTCGGGACGGTAACGGCAGATCATCGCCGGCGAATCCTCAACCAGGATCCGGTAGCGCTCCTCGCTCTGGCGGACCTGCTCGGTGGCCAGGGTGGCTTCGGTATCGTCCAGCCACAGGCCGACCGCCTCGACCGGCAAACCCAGGTCATTGCGCAGCAACCGGGCCTCATCCAGTAACCAGTGGTAATCGCCAGCCCGGTCACGCATGCGGTAGCGCGCACGAACGCTGCCCTCGCGCAGCAGCTGGCGGGTGCGGACGAAGTACAGGTCGCGATCGTCGGGGTGGATCCGCTCGATCAGGCTGGTTTCCGTCAGTTCGCTCAGTTGCCAGCCGAGCAGCGGCAGCAGGCTGTCACTGAAAAAACACGGCTGCAGAGCACCTTCCTCATAGCGTTGCACGTAGATCACCGCGGGTGAGCTGGCGATCAGATTATCCAGCCGGGCATGGGCGGCGGCGGCCTGTTGCTGCTGATTCTTGATGTCGCTGATATCGAGCATGAAACCCACTGGCCGGCGCTGCTCGCCCAACTGCAACATCTGACCTTGCAGGCGATACCAGACCGGGGCCTGGCACTCGTCGCGAGCTTGCAGGCGCACGCTGAGTAGCAGGGGGCGGTCGCATTGCAGCAGGTCCTGCAGTCGACTCTGCAGCTCGGCGCGGTCGACCGGATGAAACACCGCCAGCCATTCGCTCAGAGGCAGGTGCGCGTGTTCCAGGTGCAGGTTACGGGCCAGTTGCGGGGCCAGTTGCACCCCCTCGTGCAGTTCCCACCAGCCGCTGCCGAGCAGCCCTTGCAGGGCGTCGAGGCGTTGCAGTTGCTGCTGTTGCTGCTGTTCACGCAAGCGCCCCAGTAGCGGCCCAGCCAGCGCGGCGAGCAGCAGCAACCAGTCACGCTCGCCGAGGGCTGGCGCAGGCTGCACCGCCGGATAAAAACCACAGAGCAGCCAGGCGCCGATCCCTTGGGCGTCGCAATACGGCACCAGCAAGCCTTCGGCATGGGCGAAGATGTCCCGCAGGCGCGGATCAAGACCGGCACTCTGAACGCCATGCAAAACGTGGGGACGGCTGCCGTCCAGACTGTCCAGCCCCGTGCCCAGCGACTGATCGGTGTGCCAGAGCCGGGGAGCATCGTGGGCGTGGTAATGGCTGTGGATCCGCCAGTCCTGTTGCGCCTCATCGAGCAGGGCAATGGCCACGCAGGGGATCCGCCAGTGCTGGGCCAGGTCCTGCAATTGTTCGCGCAAAACCTGCGGCAGGCGCGTCAGGCTGCACAGGCGCAGTTGCTCACTGCAGCGTGCGGCCAGCGCCTGGCAGGTGTCCCGGGTCTGGGCCTGTTGCCGCTCCTGCAGTAAATCACCGATGTCGAGCAATTGCAGGAGCCAGCCATCCTCAGCCGGCTGTGCCCAGCCGCGCAGGTGCAGGGTGGTTGCACCCAGACCTGTGAAGTCCAGGTCCAGGCTGTGTCCGTGCCATTCGCTGGGTGGGCCTTCGACGGCTAACCGGCTGCCCGGCACGAGGTATTCGCTCAGGTGCCGGGCAGTGCTGCCCGATAATGGGAGGGCGAGCGAATGGCGCACGGGGCCGCTGATCTGTAGCACGCGTCCTTGTGAATCCAGTTGCAATTGCAGCCCCACGCTGGGCACGACCGGGCGCGCACGGGTCTCGAGTGGCAGGGTGGGAGAACGCTGTAGCAGTAGCCCGAACAGCTTGCCAGCGGGACTCAAAATTGAATGCTCGACTGTGCACTCAGGCTGGTCGGCAGGCTGGGCACCGTGCCCACTCCCGGCAACACCAGGAACGGAATCACCTGGTTGAGCTTGCTGGTGGGGTAGCTGACGCTGGCGGTCAACTGGCCTGCGCTGTAGACCGCTTTCGCATCGCCGCCGGTGCCATAGGTGAGGTTGAAGGCTTTGGGCACCCAGGACAGTTGTTGCTGTAGAACGGAGTTGGCCAGGTTGACCACGGCGTTCGGATAGTCGCTGGTATTGGGGTCCAGGGCGACGCTACGACGCACTGCCTCGGCCGTGGCCTCATTGAAGGACTGCATCAGCAACAGCGGCACGCTGTAACTGACGATGGCGTAGAACACCGCAAAAAAAATCACGAACACCAAGGCGAACTCAATGGCGACAGCGCCTTTTTGTTTGTGTGGCAGGTCTGTTTTCATGAGTGCGTCTACCCTGACTGTTACAACGTGCTTTGAGCATAGAATCATTCAGCCAACGCGGACGATTTTTCCAGATGCAAAGTCTTGTCTTGATGATCTGGCTGGCGCTGTGCGCGGCACAGGATGTTCAGCAGCGACACATTTCCAATCGCCTGACGCTTGGCGCGGGTGCCGCGGCATTGGCCTACCTGCTCTGGAGCGGCACTACCTGGCTGGGCGCACCGGCCGAGCAGGGTGGCTGGGCTTTCCTTCTGGCAGTGGCGTTCACCTTGCCGGGATATGCGTTGGGACGGATGGGCGCCGGCGACGTGAAATTAATGGCGGCCATCGGCCTGGCCACCGAGCCGGTCCATTTGCTGGGCAGTTTTGTGGGTGCCGGTGTGCTGAGTGCCCTGTGGCTGTTACTGGCGCCAACGGTGTGGCCACTTATGGCTCAAGGACTTAGGAGGCGTGTTGAGTTTCTTGCGCCTGAGCTGTCAAAAAACCCACCTTTTGCCCCCTTCGTTTTCCTCGGCATGTTTCTGACAATCGCCTGGATTCAATAGGTTCCGCGCCGCCATCTTGCTATGTACATAGTCAGGAAGTACGTCTATTTTCAGGTCACAAGTTGTACGGTTCCCGGCTATTGGTACGGCAGTCATCAGCGCTTGGCCTGAACATGGAGTGGCGAGTGAACAAGTCCACATCGGCGGTAAAAGTATTGGTGGTCGACGACGAAACGTTGATTGTTGAAGAACTCTGCGAATTCCTGGAAAGCAGCGGTTACGTCTGCATTCCCTGTGGGTCCGGCCAACAGGCCATCGAGTGCTTCAGCGAGGACGCCGACATCGGCCTGGTGCTCTGTGACCTGCACATGCCGGACCTCGATGGCATCGAGCTGGTGCATGCGCTGCAGCGGGTGGCGGGCAAGCATCGAGCGTTCGAAGCGATCATGCTCACCGGGCGAGCCGACAAGCAGGATGTGATCAAGGCGCTGCGGGCCGGGATCGCGGACTATTACCAGAAACCGATCAACCTCAACGAACTGCTCGAAGGCCTGCAGCGCCAGGAAGCAGCCCTGCAGGAGCGGCAGAAGGACTTGCAACTGGGGCATTTGAACCAGAAGCTGCAGCATCTTTCCGAAACCATCAACGACCTCTACCAGGACATCGACAAAGTCCGCCGGACACCGTCAGTGGAGGCCTCGCACAACCCCGCCACCGACGCTGACAGTCATGCGGACCAGGCCCAGATCCCGGCCCTGTTCAACCAGCTCTCGCCCCGTCAGCTGGACGTCGCGCGCCTGGTCGGCAAGGGCCAGACCAACTACCAGATCGCCTGTGAGCTGGGCATCACCGAGAACACGGTGAAGCTGTATGTGTCCCAGGTCCTGCGCTTGACCCACATGCATAACCGCACGCAATTGGCGTTGGCGCTGTCGCCGAGCAATTCGGGAATGCGCCGGCAAGTGACTGCGCATTAGTCGAGGGCGGTCCGCCGGTCAGTTGCCGGACGACATCTCGCCGGCACTGTCCTGATCGTAGAAATCCGGAATGCTGTAGTTGTACTTCTTCAGCCAGCGCTGCAGCGCCAATTCGCGCTCGGTGGCGGTTGCGGTCTGTGGCGTAGCGGAGGCGGCCTGGTTGCTGCTTTGCAGCACCAGCCACCCTTCGGTTTCCTGTTGTTGCGCCGAAGCGGGCCCCGACTCAATCGCCACGGCGCTCAGGGGCAGGCCCAGCAGGACCAGACAGCCAACAGTCGTTAGTTTCATCTGCGGTTCTCCTGCGGGTTACTTGAGGCTGATCGATGGGGTGTCGGCCGCAGCAACCCGGTCGCTGGCAGCCGTCCTGACGGTGGCCGGAACCTTGAGTCGTTCCGCGTGGGCCCGGGCGTTGGTGAATTGTTCCGGGCTCAGCCCGGCACTGCTGACCACTTCGGCGGCTTGCTTCCAATTGTCCTGATAGATCAGCAGCGTCACCAGATTGACCGCCGGCAAGGGGTCACTCTGCTTCAGTTCAATGGCGGTGAGAAATTCGAAACGCGCCTCGTCCAGGCGTAACTGGTTGAGGTAGACCACACCCAGATCATTGCGGATTTTCTCATTGGTAGGCGCCAGGCGCGCAGCCCGTTGCAGATGCGCCTGGGCCTGGCCGTTATCACCGCGAGCCGCATACAACTGGCCCAGGCCATGTTCCGCTTCAGCCGATACACAACTGCCGATCAGGCTGCGGTACAGCGGCTCGGCTTCGCTGCGTCCCAGCAGGCGATAGGCCCGGGCTTTGCGCAAGCGCACTTCGTTGAGGTTGTCGGGGAGCTTTTCCAGATTGGCCAGGCTTGCGTGCAGCTTGCCGTCGCTGGCCATGTCGTCGGCCAGGTTGACCGCCAGCTCCTGCTCGGAATTGAGCCGAGCGCAACTGCCCGATGCAGTCAGCGCCGACCAGGGGGCAGCCCCTCCCGTAGCGCAACCGCCGAGCATCAACACACTTGCTGCAAGCATCATTATTCTCATCAGCTTCTCTCTAAGAGCCAAACGCGCGGGCAATGGCGGTGAAGCCTGGGCCACCCAGAACGATCAGCAAGGCCGGAAACAGAAACACCATCATCACCACCGACATTTTCGCGGACATTTTCGAGATGTATTCCTGCTGGTGTGTGAGGCGTCGATCGTCGAGCAGTTGCTTGAGCGCCAGCAGCGATTTCATTGCGCCGCCACCTTGCTGAATCAGTTGCTGGAGGATCACGCAGGTGTCGTTGAACTCATCCACGGCCAACAGTTTTGCACTCTGGTTCAACTCCTGGCCCAGCTCCAGGCCCGAGTCGACCCGAGCCAGGACCAGGCGCAGTTCGCTGGTCAGTTCCGGCAGCAGTTTTTGCGCTTGCGTGCTCAACACCCGAAGTGCCTGTTCCACGGCCATGCCTGATTCGAAGAGGATGCGCAGCAAGGGGATAAAGGTAGAGATTTCTCTGGCAATGATCTGTTGCCGGCGTTTGGCCGCGTAGGCCAATACCCGTTTTGGCAGCAGGTAGCCAACGCCCATCAGCAGCAATGGCACTAACCAGGGATGACTGGCGGCAGGGAAAAAAATCTCGCGCAAAAACACCGCCAGCCCCAGCACCAGCAAGGGCGTACCGACCTGGATCGCGGCAAATAACGAGCGATCACTAGCTCGACGCCAACCCAGGCGAGCGAGCAAGGCCAGGGTCTCGTTGTCGGTGCTTACCGAGCGCTGGCTGAGCCTGTTGTCGCCCAGTACGCGCAGGTAATTGCTCAGGCGGCTGTCGCGCACCATCTGGCCTTGCAGGCGTTGCGCTACCTGACGCTCACGCCGTCGTTGCTGCAGCACGCTGCCCAGAGCCAGGATGGCGGCGGCGAGCAACAAAAAAGCACTGGCCAGGATCGCCATCTCAAATACTCCGCAACATGCGCCACAGCGCCAGGGAACCGCAGCTCTGCAGCACTACCGCGCTGATCAACATGTGCTGGCCGCTGGGGTCGCGCCACATACTGAGCATGTAATTGGGGTTGGTAATCAGGAAATAACACGCCAGGCAAGTTGGCAGCAGTCCCAGTACCCAAGCGGTCAAGCGAGTCTCGCCCGTCATCGCGCGCAGTTGGCGCGCCCCCTGTTCGCGTTCGCGAATCAGCTTGATCAGGTTCTCCAGCAGTTCGCTGGCATTGCCGCCATAACGATGGTTGACCTTCAACCCCAGGGCGAACATGCGCAGTACATCCCGGTCGTAGAGCTCGGCAAAGTCGTGGACGGCATCGGGTAGATTGACCCCCAGTTGCACGTTGCGTTGCACGCGAGCCAAGGCGTTTTTCAGTGGGTCGGCGCTGGCTTCGATACTGCCCATTACCGCGTCCGCCAGGGTTCTCCCGGACTTGAGGCTGCGCACGGTGTGATCGAGCAGTTGCGGCAGTTGCTCGATCATCCGCCGTACACGGCGTTGATAGCGCCAGGCGATGTACAGTCGCAGTGCCAGCGGCGGCAGCAGTAACAAAGCCAGCAGCCCCGACCAGCCGGCCACTGCAAAGCCGATCAGTATCGACAGGCTCCAGAGCAGCAACCAGAGCCCCATGCGCTCGGTTGGGCGCCCCATGCCTGCCCGCAGGAAAGCGCGGTCCAGGCCACTCCAGCGGGTCTTTTGCAACTCAAGCTGTGGTTGCCCCTGGGCCAGGCGGTCCATCACACGCTCGATGCCGGTTTGGCGCACACCGCGAAAGAACAGGTGGATCGACAAGCCGAGCAATACCAGGCAAATCAGGCTCAGCAATAGCGGTGCAAGCATGGTGGTGGCCTCGCCAGGTCAGTTGAGTGTCAGGCCTGTTTCCCGGCGCAGCTTGTCGCCAGCGGGATTGACCGCCTCGCGCAGGAAGCCGAAGCCGGTGCGACGGTCGAGGCGAAACAGGGTGTTGGTGACGTAGATGTCGTCGCGAATGCCCACCACTTCCACCACCTCGCTGACGCAGCGTCGACCGTCGGGCATGCGCGTCAACTGGATCACCACATCGAGCGCGGCGCAGATCATCTGGCGCAGCGTGCGCTCGGCGATCTGGCGGCCTGTCAGGCCCACCAGGGTCTCCAGGCGCAACAGGGCGTCCTGGGCGTTGTTGGCGTGCACGGTGCTCATCGAGCCGTCGTGGCCGGTGTTCATCGCCGTCAGCACGTCGAGCACTTCGACGCCGCGAATCTCCCCGAGGATGATGCGGTCCGGGCGCATCCGCAGGGCGTTGCGGATCAGGTCGCTGGCCTTGACCTCGCCATGGCCCTCGGCATTCGGCGGGCGGGTTTCCAGGCGCACCACATGGGGGTGGCCCAACTGCAGTTCGGCAATATCTTCGATGGTGACCAGGCGTTCGTGGGGGTTGATCAACTGGCTGAGGATGTTCAGCAAGGTGGTCTTGCCGGTGCCGGTACCGCCACTGATGAGGATGTTGCAGCGGCGGCCGACGGCTTCCTGGATGAACTCGAAAATCGCCTGGTCGATGGTCTGCATGGTCATCAGGTCGCTGCTCTTGAGCATGTCCTTGCGGAATTTTCGAATCGACAGGCAGGGGCCATCCAGGGCAATCGGCGGGATGATCGCATTGACCCGGCTGCCGTCGGGCATGCGTGCATCGACCATTGGCGAGGACTCGTCCAGACGCCGACCCAGGGGCGCGAGGATGCGTTGCATGACCCGTTCGACGTGGTGCGCGTCGATGAAACGCAGGTCACTCTGGTGCAACACCCCATCGCGCTCGATGAATACCCGGTGTGGGCCGTTGACCAGAATCTCGGTCACGGTGGGGTCGCGCAGCAGCACTTCCAGGGGGCCGAAACCGGTCAGCTCATCGACGATTTCTTCCGCCAGGCGCTCCATTTCATAGCGCGATATGGCCAGGTGCAGGCGCGCGATGTAGTCGGCGACCTTGTCGGTGACAAACTGCGCCAGCAGTTGGCGGGAGCCTTCCAGCAGGTTTTTTCCGGACTCCTCGATGGCGTCGATGATGTAGCGATGCAGGACCGGTTTCAGGCCTTCGTGATCGCCGTTGCCGACCGTCGGCCGGGCCGTGGCGCCAAACAGTTTTTCGCTGCTCATTTGCTGCCTCGCAGACGGTTCAGCCAGCTGGACTTGGGTGTGTCCGGGTGTTCGGAGCGCCGGGCCAGCCGTTCTCCCAGGGTGCGCAGGGCTTGGGTAAGGCCTTCGCGGGGGGCCAGTTCGAACAGGGTGACCCCCTGGTTTTTCGCGTTGAGCCGCACCTCGGGGCTGTAGGCCAGCGTGGCCATGACTTCCAGGCCAAAGCTTTTACCCAGGGTTTGCGAGTCGGGCGCCACATTGCGCAGGTAGCGATCCACCAGCAGTTGGGCATGTTCCAGCTTCATACCTTTTTCACGCCACACGTTGAGCACGGCCAGGTTGCGTCGACAGTCGAGCACGCTTTGGTCGGTGTACCACAGCAACTTGTCGCAGTGGCTGACGAAGGTTCGCACTGCTTCGCTGTCAGGCTGGCCGGTGAGGTTCACCACGATGTGCTGGAAGTGTTGGCGCAAGGCGCTGAGCAGCATGTAGAGCTCGGCGGCACTGGTGTGCTCCAGGGGCTCATCATTGCTGGCGTAGGCGAGGATGCGCATACCGCTTGGCGTGCAGGTAAAGGCACTGTCGATCAAGGTTGCATCGATACGCCGCAGATGACGCAGCGCGTCACCGAAGTGGAACGAGCTTTCCAGCCCGAGCAAGGCCAGGCTGTCGCCGCGGGGTAATCCCAGGTCCAGCAGCAGGGTCTGCTGGCCGCTCTTTTGCACGACCAGCGCCAGGTGACTGGAGAGCAGTGCGCCGTCGGCGTCGCTTTGGGTGCCGAACAACACGCTCAATCCTCCCATTTGGGTGTTGGGCACCACCGGCGGCAGACGCTTGCTCAAGCGGCGCACCAGCCCGGCCACCTCACTGGCGCGTGAGCCATAGGCGACAAAATCCCGCGCCCCGGCGCGCATCGCGTTGAGCACCAGTTGATTGTCCATGCCGTCGCCCAGGGCGACGATCGCCAGCATCGGCTTGGCTTCCAGGGCGCCCTCGATCAGGGCGCTCTGGGCCACCACGTGTTCCCGGTCCAGGCCGACAAACACCAGGCTGGCGAAGGTCACGTCGACCAGTGCCAGCAACTCGTCAAGGCTACCGGCGCCAGCGCTGACCACCTGGCCCAGAGGCGCCAGCGCTCCTTGCAGCCACTCAAGGTCGGTGCTGTTGCGCGTGATGGCGACAAAGGTCTGGCTCAGGCTCTGGCTTTGGCTCATTGCGATAACCCGCTGCGTTTGTCGAAATTGCCGTTTTCCAGGAAGAACATGCGGTAGAAATTCGGGTCGTAGTTGCGCAGTTTTTCACCCGGCAGGGACGGCAGCTGGGCATCGGCCGCCAGTGGTTGCACCAGGTGCGGGGTGACGATCATCAGCAGCTCGCGCTCCTCGCGATTGATGTTCGTCTCGCGAAAGAACGCGCCGAGGATCGGGATGTCCCCCAGCCCGGGAAACTTGTTGACCTGGGAGCTGTTGCGGGTGCTGATCAGGCCGCTGATGACAAAGCTTTCACCGTCCGCCAGGGAAATGCTGGTGTCGGTACGCCGGATGGTCAGGGCTGGAACCAGGGTGCCGGCGATGTTCACGGCATTGCTGAAATCCAGTTCGCTGACTTCCGGTGCCACCTTGAGGGAAATCCGATTGCGCCCGACGATGGTCGGGGTCAGGGTCAGGCGAATCCCGAACTCCTTGTACTCGATGGACACGTTGTCGCTGCCGGAACTGGGAACCGGAATCGGGACTTCGCCGCCGGCCAGGAAACTCGCGCTCTGGCCACTGAGCGCCACCAGGCTTGGGCGGGCCAGGGTGTAGGCAAACCCGCTGCCTTCCAGGGCATTGATCATCACCATGGTCTTGCCGCCGATCCAGGAGAAGTTGAACTGGTCGTTGTTCACCGGCAGACGACCCTGGACCACGCCGTCGATGGTGGGAAGTGTTCTGGGGGAGCCAAACAGAAAGTTGCCACGGGTCCCGAAAATCGAGGCCGAAGCTTCCTTGAGCTTGGTTCGGCTGACTTCCACAAATCGAATGTCGGTCTGTACCTGGCTGGGCAGCAGGGTGTCTTCGGAGGGCAGCTCGGCGGCGCGGGTCATGGCCGCCGTGGCCTTGCCCTGGACGAACACCATGCTTTGCCGCGGAGCGCTCGAGCAGGCGGTCCAGACCATCAGGCTGGTAGCCCCCGGCGCCATTCCGGTGAGCAGGAAGGCATTGCTGCCGCTGGGATGAACGTCGGCAATTTTCGGATCGCCGATGGCCAGGCGAGTAATCGCCACGGGCGATTGCAGGACCTGTTGCAATCCTTCCCCCACCTCCAGCACGGCGGGCAATGAGTCCAGCGCGCTGCAATTGCCCGAAGAGGCCAGGGCGACATCGACCGGCAGCCCCGCCAGGAGCAAGGCACAGATCACGCGATGGTAGAGCAGCATGGAACGACTATGCATAGACATGCATCCTTGCTCGATCAGGGGGTTTGTTGGGTCACCTGGTTGCCACGTATCACCTCGATCGCACGCCGAGGCATCGTCGTTTGTTTACTGCTGGCCGGGAGGTTTACAGGCGCTTCACCCAGCGCCAGTTGGTTGAACTGGAATAGCTGGCGGTTGCTGGTCTGGAGGTTGGCCGCCGAGTCGGGTTCGCCGGCCCAGTACTTGGCCAGGCGCTGTTCTTCGTTGCTGCGTACGGCCAGGCGCAGGGTGCCGGCTTGCGTCGCCAGCATCAGGCGGCTTAGCAGTTGTTCGGGGACCGCCAGCACAATTGTGCGAGCGGCAAGCCGCCGTTGATCTTGCTTGAGCTTTTCCTCGGGGCTGGCGGCAGGGGTGGCGGGCTTGCCGTCATTGGTCAGGCCGAACTGTTCGCCGACACCCAGTACGCGCATCGCCGGCACCACGATTTGTGCCGACTGTTGCGCGTTGCTCTGGTCCTGGCGCAGGTACAGCAGGACATCGACATAGTCGCCTGGCAGCAGTTGCCCGCCAGCGCCGACCACTTCGTCCACGGCGACGGCCAGTGCACGCTCATCGGGGTGGATCATGCGCGCCAACGGACCGCCGGCCTCGAAGCTTTCCTGGCTCAACCAGGTGCCAGCACTCAGGGGGCGCCATGGCGTTCGGCCAATGGCCTGGTCGAGGCTGTTCAAGCTGCCGGCGGGGGCGCTGCGCAGTTGCTCCAGGGCGAGGTCGGCGGCAGTCAGCGCAGTGAAGGGCGGTACATCGCGAACCAGCACCACCACGGGTTGGCGAGTCTGCTCTTGCGCCTGGGCGACGGAGTGTTCCATGACGCTGGGCGTGGCGAGAACCACGGCAGGACTGACCGGGGGGGCAGCGGGGGAAGATTGGCGGCTCAAGACCAGCCCCCAATATCCGACAATGATGGCGGCGACCAATAGAAGCCCAGCCAGGCCCATAGTGATACGACTGTTCATGACGGCTCTCCCTTTCCTGCTGCAATACCTGCTCGTCCAGGTCAACGAGATCACTTCGCAATCAGGCAGCTATGAACATTCAACGATTTGGCTATTTGAAGGTAGCGCAGCTAATCCAAAATGCCATTACGGATAACTAAATAGCCCATAAACTGAGGAAGTGCCTGTAAATACGGCGTTTTTTTCCAACAAACTAGTGTTAATACTTTCTGATTAGTTACTTCTTACACTTGCTGGGGAGGGGCTTGTTGACAATGCTCTGATGGCAGAGAGCAATCATGTTGCAGCCCTGCTACAGCAGCGCCCCGAGCGCCAAGGAGAGGTCTTATGTTCCTTCAGAAACTGATGGTTAAAACACGTCGTTTTTTTCGTAGAACCGAGGGTGCTTCAGCGATTGAGTACGCGCTGATTGTGGCGATGGTGGCGTTGGTGGTGATTGTGTTTGTACCGCAAATCAGTGGGCCGATTACTGGTACTTTTACTAAGGTTGCGGAGGGGCTCGCCAAAGAGCTTCCGGCAGCACCGACAACTCCTTAGTAAGCTGATTGAGCCGCTCAACTGCAGTGTGTTTTTCAGTCATCAACACTGTCACAGGAATCACCCATGAGTGCGTCTTCTTCCCCGCGTCAACAGTTGCTTCTGGTGGACGATGAAGAGGATGCGCTCCTGGAGCTTGCCGAACTGCTGGAGCTCGAGGGGTTTTGTTGTTTCACCGCAACCACGGTCAAACTGGCCTTGCAGCAGCTCACTCGCCATCCCGATATCGCGCTGGTCATCACTGACTTGCGCATGCCCGAAGAAAGCGGCCTGTCGCTGATCCGCCGCCTGCGCGAACACACTGCCCGCCAGCATCTGCCGGTGATCGTCATTTCGGGTCATGCCGACATGGCCGATGTCAGCGACTTGCTGCGCCTGCAAGTGCTGGATCTGTTCCGCAAACCCATCTATCACCAGCGCCTGCTGGATACCCTGGACAACCTGTTCCCACAAGCGGCTCCTGCCAGCGCAGTGCGCATAAGCTGAATCCGCCGCCAGAGTGCGACAGCGCCTTAACTTCCAGACACGCTCAAGCCAGCGGTTTCGGGCGCTATACTGCGCACCCATTCGAGTCCTTGGAGAACAACATGCCGGCCCCCGTCTGGTGGTTACTTTGCCTGCCATTGGTGGCAGGCGCCTTCCTGCCGTTGCAAGCCGGGATCAACGGCCAGTTGGCCAAGCAGGTTTCCAGTGTGCTGTCTGCCGCGTTGATTTCGTTTTTTGTCGGCACTATGGCGCTGTTGCTGCTGGTGCTGATCCAGCGTGAAACCCCAACCCTGGCGGCACTCAAAAGCCTGACCTGGTGGCACTGGAGCGGTGGTTTGCTGGGCGCTTTCTTTATCACCACCGCCGCGTTTGCCGGGCCACGCATTGGCGCGATGCTGTTCATGGCGCTGGTCCTGGCCGGGCAACTGGGCATGGCGCTGGCGCTGGATCATTTTGGTTGGGCGGGGTTTCGCGAAGCCCCCATCAGCGCCGGCAAGATTGCCGGGCTGGTGTTGATTCTGGCGGGGGTGTTCCTGATCCGGCGTGGTTGAGCGCTCAGGCCAGTGGTTGCCAATGGCCGTGCATATGCTGCAGTGCGCGGTGGCCCTTCAGTTGCAAGTCGCCACTTGAACCCGCCGCGCTGGCCAGCAGGATCACCTCGCTGGGCAGGCGCACCGGTTTGTTGAACTGCACCGCGATCTCCAGGTTCGAGCTGGGCAGATGGCCGCTGAGTGCGGCCAGGGTGCGCGCCTTGATCCACAAGCCGTGGGCGATCGCCTGGGGGAAGCCGAAGAGCCGGGCACTCAGTGCGCTCAGGTGAATCGGGTTGTAGTCCCCCGAGACCCTGGCGTACTGCCGGCCAATCTCGGTCGGCGCCCACCAGCGGCTGACTTCGTCGATATCCTGCGGATCCTGCACGAGGGGTTCAGGCGCCTCACCCGCAAGTTTCACGCCTTTGCACAGCATCCGGCTTTCGGCTTCCCACAGCGGACCCAGGGCATCGTCCAGGCGGGTGATCAGGTCGAACGTTGCGCCCTTGGCATGGGGTTGCAGGTTCTGCACATGGACGCTGGCCTGGACTCGGCTGAGGCCGCCCAGCGGCCGCAGCAGGCGGATGCGGTTGGCCAGGTGTACCAGTCCCAGGAGTGGGAAGGGGAAGGACTGGGCGGTGAGCAACTGCAATTGCAGACCGAACGCCAGCACATGGGGATAGGTCGGCGGCAATAAGCCGTTCTCGGTAAATCCGCAGACCTTGCGGTAGGCCGCCACTGCCTGGGCGTCGACGTTGAGCCAGGCGCGCAGGCCATCATCGGGCAGGACGCTGCCGGTGATCTTGCGTCGTGTCGCGGCTCGCCAATACAGCGGGGGCAACGTCGGTGCGCCCGCGACAACCTGCCAGTTCGTCGTCATGCTCAGGCTCCCAGGACACTTTGGCCACAGACCCGCAGCGCTTGCCCGCTGACCGCGCCACTGCCGGGTTGGGCCAGCCAGGCCACGGCTTCGGCGACATCCTGGGGCAGGCCACCCTGGCCCAGGGAACTCATGCGCCGCCCGGCTTCGCGCAGGGCGAAGGGAATGTGTGCAGTCATCTGGGTTTCGATGAACCCCGGCGCCACGGCATTGATGCTGATCCCGCGTTCGCCGAGCAGCGGCGCCCAGGCCTGGGCCAGGCCGATCAGCCCGGCCTTGCTGGCGGCGTAGTTGGTCTGGCCACGGTTACCGGCGATGCCGCTGATCGAAGCCAGCAGGATCACCCGGCCGTTGTCTTGCAGAGTGCCGCTGTCGAGCAAGGCCTGGGTCAGCACTTGCGGGGCATTGAGGTTGACGGCCAGCACGGCGTCCCAGAATTCCGGGGTCATGTTGGCCAGGGTCTTGTCGCGGGTGATGCCGGCGTTGTGCACCACGATGTCGATGCCCTGGGGCAACTGTTCGATCAGGCGTGCAGCGGCCTCTTCGGCACAGATGTCCAGGGTGATGCTGTTGCCTCCCAGGCGAGCGGCGAGGGCTTCGAGATCGCTCTTGGCCGGCGGCACATCCAGCAGCACCACTTCGGCGCCATCGCGGGCCAGGGTTTCGGCAATCGCCGCACCGATGCCGCGTGCCGCACCGGTGACCAGGGCCCGGCGTCCCGCCAGTGGCCGGGTCCAGTCCTGGACTTGAGTGGCGCAGGCGTTGAGCCGCACCACCTGGCCGCTGACGTAGGCACTTTTGGGCGAGAGGAAAAACCGCAGCGCGCCTTCGAGTTGATCTTCCGCACCGCTGCCGACGTACAGCAGTTGCAAGGTGCCGCCGCTGCGCAACTCCTTGGCCAGTGAGCGGCTGAAACCTTCCAGGGCCCGCTGCGCACTGGCGGCGAAGGGATCGCTGAGGCTTTCCGGCGCCCGCCCGAGGATCACCACGTGGGCGCTGTGGTCGAGGTTTTTCAGCAGGGGCTGGAAGAACTCGCGCAGTTGCTTGAGCTGGTCGGTGTGCAGCAGATCACTGGCATCGAACAGCACGGCCTTGAGCTTGGGGCCATGCCCGGGAATCCACGCCTGGGCCACCAGCGGTTCGGCGCCGTAGCTGTAGATCTGCTCGGTCAGTTTGTTGGCGAAGGCGTGGACCTTGCTGGCCAGCGGGCCGCCGCCGAGCAGCAGTGCACCGTCCACCGGCCGCAACCGACCGGCTTCCCAGCGTTCCAGGCGGACCGGCGACGGCAGGCCAAGGGCGCCGACCACGCGGTGGCCGAGGGACGAGTTGGCGAAGTCGATATAGCGGTCTGACATGGAACGCGCTCCAGCGGTTGGGGTTCAAAGTGTGGACCACGAATCGTCATCAGTCGTTCGATCCGCGAGATAAGGCCTACGCTTGTGGGTCATGGCTTTCACAGAATAGGAGCTTTTCATGACTGAGCTGCGCCGCGTCGCGATCATCGGTGGAAACCGCATCCCCTTCGCCCGCTCCAATGGCCCCTACGCTACCGCCAGCAACCAGGCGATGCTGACGGCCGCGCTCGAAGGCCTGATCGAGCGCTACAACCTGCACGGCTTGCGCCTGGGTGAAGTCGCGGCGGGGGCGGTGCTCAAGCACTCCCGGGACTTCAACCTGACCCGCGAGTGCGTGCTCGGCTCACGGCTGTCGCCGACCACGCCGGCCTACGACATTCAGCAGGCCTGCGGTACGGGGCTGGAAGCGGCGTTGCTGGTGGCCAACAAGATCGCCCTGGGACAGATCGACTGCGGCATTGCCGGCGGCGTCGACACCACCTCCGACGCGCCGATCGGGGTCAACGAAGGCTTGCGCAAGATTCTGCTGCAGGCCAATCGTGCCAAGACCACCGCCGACAAGCTCAAGACTTTCCTGCAGTTGCGGCCCCGGCATTTGCTGCCGGAGTTGCCGCGCAACGGTGAGCCGCGCACCGGTTTGTCCATGGGCCAGCACTGCGAGTTGATGGCGCAGACCTGGCGCATTCCCCGGGCTGAACAGGATCAACTGGCGCTGGAAAGTCATCAGAAAATGGCCGCCGCCTATGCCGAAGGCTGGCACAACGACCTGATGACACCGTTCCTCGGCCTGACCCGCGACAACAACCTGCGTGCGGACCTGACCCTGGAAAAACTCGCGGCGCTCAAGCCCGCTTTCGAGAAGGGTGGCCAAGGCACACTCACTGCGGGTAACTCGACGCCGCTGACCGATGGCGCCTCCCTGGTGCTGTTGGGCAGTGAAGCCTGGGCGCAAGCGCGTGGTCTGCCGATCCTGGCGTATTTACGCGATGGCGAAGCGGCGGCGGTGGACTTCGTCAACGGCGCAGAAGGGCTGTTGATGGCGCCGGTGTATGCCGTGCGGCGTCTGCTGGCGCGCAACGGTCTGACCTTGCAGGACTTTGACTACTACGAAATCCACGAAGCCTTCGCCGCGCAAGTGCTGTGCACGTTGAAGGCCTGGGAAGATGAGGACTATTGCAAGCGTCGCCTGGGGCTTGACGGGGCATTGGGCTCGATCGACCGCAGCCGACTCAACGTCAAGGGCAGCTCCCTGGCCGCCGGCCACCCGTTTGCCGCCACCGGCGGGCGCATCGTCGCCAACCTGGCCAAGCTGCTGGAGGTGGCGGGGCAGGGCCGAGGCCTGATCTCGATCTGCGCCGCCGGTGGTCAGGGGGTGACGGCGATTATCGAGCGTTAGGCCCAGGAGCAATGCGGCGCTGTTGAGGCCATCGCGAGCAAGCGGAGCGCCGCCCGGCTCGCGATGGCGGTATGTCAGGCACCACCGATGTTGAATGTGCCCAGGCCAGGTCCGGTGATCAGGTACGGAACCGTCGCACCAATCCATCCAGCTCGTTGGACAACCCGGCCAGGCTCTGGGAGTCCAGGCGTGCCGAGTTCGCCAGTTCCGCCACCAGTTGCGCGTCGCCATGGATCTGGCTGATGTGGCGGTTGATGTCTTCGGCGACCTGGTGTTGTTCCTCGGCGGCGGTGGCGATCTGGGTGTTCATGTCGCGGATCACATCCACCGATTCGCGGATTTGCCCAAAGCTGTTGCGTGCCTCGCCAATGCGGCTCACTGACTGCTGCGAAACCTGCAGGCTGGCGTGCATTTGCTGGGTGACCTGGCTGGTGCGTTTGGCCAGGTTGCCCAGCAGGCCGTCGATTTCCGCCGTGGAGTCGGCGGTGCGTTTGGCCAGGGCACGCACTTCGTCGGCGACCACGGCAAAGCCGCGACCTTGTTCACCGGCCCGCGCCGCTTCGATGGCCGCGTTCAGGGCTAGCAGGTTGGTCTGCTCGGCAATGGAGCGGATAGTGCCGAGGATCGACTGAATGTCATTGCTGTCGCGTTCCAGCTGTTGCATGGACAACGCCGATTGCTCGATCTCCTGGCTCAAGCGGTCAACGCTGCTCACGGCGGCGTCGATCTGTTGCTGGCCTTCGTGGGCCTGGCGCTGGCCGTTGTCCGCCGAGTCGGCGGCCTGGCTGCACGAGCGGGCGACCTCGTTGGCGGTGGCGACCATTTCATGGAACGCCGTGGACACCATGTCCACCGCTTCGCGCTGGCGCCCGGCGGCTTCGGCCATCTCGCCGGACACCTGGGTGGCGTTGTGGGAGTTGGCGAGGATCTTGGTCGCGGAGCCGCCGATGTGCTGGATCAGGCTGCGAATCGCCGCCAGGAACTGGTTGAACCAGCTGGCCAGTTGCGCGGTTTCGTCGCTGCCACGGACCTGCAGGTTCTGGGTCAGGTCGCCTTCGCCTTGCGCGATGCCTTCCAGGCCACTGGCGACACTGCGGATCGGCCGCACGATCAGGCTGGCGAAACTGGCCCCGACCACGGCGAAGACCGCCGCCAGGACTGCGGCGATGATTGCGATCAGCCAGGTCAACTGGGTCGCTTCGCTCATCACATCGGCTTGCTTGATCAGGCCGATGAACGTCCAGCCCAGTTGCTCCGACGGCCAGACGTTGGCCATGTAGCGCTCGCCGTTCAGTTCGACTTCCACCAGGCCCTTGCCGGCCTTGGCCAGTTGCGCGTAACCCTCGCCCAGGGAGTTCAACGGCTTGAAGTTGTGCTCGGGTCGTTGTGGGTCGACCAGCACGGTGCCGTTGTTTTCCATCAGCATCAGGTAGCCGGTTTCGCCGAGCTTGATCTGTTTGACCAGTTCGGTGAGCTGGGTCAGCGTCACGTCGATACTGACCACGCCGCCATTGATCCCCAGCTGGTTATCGAGGGTGCGCACGGTGCTGACGTAGGTGGTGTTGTTATCGGTCCAGTAATAGGCCGCGGTGCGCAGCGGTTTGCCCGGGTTGGCCTGGGCGGCCTTGTACCAGGGGCGCTGGCGCGGGTCGTAGTTGGACAGTTTGGCGTCATCGGGCCAGGACACGTAGCCGCCGGTGCTGGTGCCGACGATGGCGTAGGCATAGGCGGGGTGACTGTTGCCCAGGTTCTGCAGGAGGGCGAACACTTGTTTGTCCATCTCGCCTTGCGGGATGTCCGCCGCGTTGGCGGCCATGTAGGTCTTGAGGCTGGCGTCGGTGTTCTTGATCAGCGGCAGCGAGGCCAGATAGTCGACGTTCTGGCTGATGCCGTCGAAAAACATTTGCATGGCGTTGCTGACCTGGCGAATCTCGCGAGCGCTGCTGTCGACAAAGGTGTCCTTGGCATCACTGCGCAGGTTCATCACCACCAGGGTGGCAACCAGGACCACGGGCAAGCAGGCAATGATTGCAAATGCCCAGGTCAGTTTTTGTTTGATGTTCATCCGCGCTCCACACTTGTTCTTATTGGCCGATTGTCGGACAAATCCTTTTGTCATGGATGACTTCGGCCGCTGGAGAGGGAAATTGAGGGCTAATGGAAAAAAACCTACACGTGGCTGGCTTTTGGATCGCGCAATCTGTCGCAAATGCCTGCTAATCGGCCTGCTAACCTAAGTCAGAGTCTGGGCTATGATCTGCCTCGGTCCTCAGGGTTGAGTGGATAAATCTGGCACATTGAGTGCATCCACAGGGTTCATAGGTCGGCAACCCCTCCCCGCCGTGAGTGGATTGCCGTATAACGAATGACTTTCGCGTGTTTGGTAATAAAGGACCCACAATAAAAGCTGATGAAGACTCCAAAACGCATTGAACCCCTGATCGAGGACGGTCTGGTCGACGAGGTGCTGCGCCCACTCATGAGTGGCAAAGAAGCAGCTGTTTATGTGGTGCGCTGCGGCAACGAATTACGTTGCGCCAAGGTTTACAAGGAGGCGAATAAACGCAGTTTCCGCCAGGCCGCCGAATACCAGGAAGGCCGCAAGGTGCGCAACAGCCGACAGGCCCGGGCCATGGCCAAGGGCTCCAAGTTCGGTAAAAAAGAAACCGAGGATGCCTGGCAGAACGCCGAAGTGGCGGCGTTGTTCCGCCTGGCCGGTGCCGGGGTACGGGTGCCCAAGCCGTTCGACTTCCTGGAAGGCGTGCTGCTGATGGAGTTGGTGGCCGACGAGTTCGGCGATGCCGCTCCACGCCTGAACGACGTGGTGCTGGATGCCGATCAGGCCCGTGAGTATCACGCTTTCCTGATTTCCCAGATCGTGCTGATGTTGTGTACCGGTCTGGTGCACGGTGACCTGTCGGAGTTCAACGTGCTGCTGACGCCGGACGGTCCGGTGATCATCGACCTGCCGCAAGCGGTGGATGCGGCGGGCAACAACCACGCCTTCAGCATGCTCGAGCGGGATGTGGGCAACATGGCCTCGTACTTCGGGCGCTTTGCCCCGGAGCTCAAGCGCACCCGCTACGCCAAGGAGATGTGGGCCCTGTATGAAGCCGGGACCTTGCACCCGGCCAGTATCCTGACCGGCGAGTTCGACGAGCCGGAAGAACTGGCGGACGTCGGCGGCATCATGCGTGAGATCGAAGCTGCTCGCCTGGACGAGGAGCGCCGCCAGGCGATCCGCGCCGCAGACGACGCGCCACCGAGCAAAGCCGAAGAGCCGCCTCCGCCCTGGATGCAGTAATCGCTTGCAGCAAAAACCCGGCCTCGGCCGGGTTTTTTGTGGGATGCCGACAGGGTCAGCGATGAGCGGGTTTGGCGCAGCAGCCCGAGGCCAGTTCCTTGAGGATCGGGCAGTCAGGGCGGTGGTCGCCCTGGCAATGCTCCACCAGGTCCTGCAGGGTGTCGCGCAACTGGCCCAGTTCACGGATTTTCTGGTTCAACTCGTCAATGTGCTGGCGGGCCAGGGCCTTGACGTCGGCGCTGGCCCGTTGGCGATCCTGCCAGAGGGCCAGCAGCTTGCCGACTTCCTCCAACGAGAAGCCCAGGTCGCGGGAGCGCTTGATGAAGGCCAGGCTGTGCAGGTCTTGTTCGCCATACAGGCGGTAGCCACTGTCGGTGCGGTGTGCCGGCTTGAGCAGGCCGATCGACTCGTAATAACGAATCATCTTGGCGCTCAGGCCACTTTGGCGGGCGGCTTGGCCGATGTTCATTCCAGCTCCTCCAGTTTTTTCGGTTTCCAGGTCTTGAGCAGCAGGGCGTTGCTGACCACGCTGACGCTGGACAGGGCCATCGCTGCACCGGCCATGACCGGGTTGAGCAGGCCGAATGCGGCCAGCGGGATCCCGATCAGGTTATAGACGAAGGCCCAGAACAGGTTCTGGCGGATCTTCGCATAGGTCTTGCGGCTGATCTCCAGCGCAGCGGGTACCAGGCGCGGGTCGCCGCGCATCAGGGTGATGCCGGCCGCGTGCATGGCCACGTCGGTGCCGCCGCCCATGGCGATGCCGATGTCCGCCGCCGCCAGCGCCGGAGCGTCGTTGATGCCGTCGCCGACCATTGCCACCACCCCGGTTTTCTTCAGTTCGGTCACGGTCGAGGCTTTTTCCGCAGGCAGCACTTCGGCGTGCACGTTGCTGATGCCCAGGGCTTGGGCGACCACCTTGGCGCTACCCCGGTTGTCGCCTGTCAGCAAGTGGCTGCCGATGTGCTGGCTGTTCAATTCCTCGATGGCCTGCAGGGCGCCGGGCTTGAGGGTGTCGCCAAAGGCGAACAGGCCCAGTACCCGCGACTCGGGGCTTTGTTCGATCAACCAGGACAGTGTCCGGCCTTCTGCTTCCCAGGCCGTGGCCGAGTCTGCCAGGGATCCGGCGCTCAAGCCGCTTTCCTCGAGCAGGCGGCGATTGCCCAGGGCCAATCGCCGACCGTCCAGGGTGCCGGCAATGCCGCGACCGGTCAGGGACTGGCTGGCCGTGACGTCGGCCACGGCCAGGTCACGCTCGGCACAGGCATCCAGCACGGCCTTGGCCAGCGGGTGTTCGCTACCGCGTTGCAGGGCGCCGGCTTGTTGCAACAGCGTCGCTTCGTTGCCGTCGACGGCGCTGAAGTGGGCGATGCGCGGGGTGCCGGAGGTCAGTGTGCCGGTCTTGTCGAATACCACCACGCTGACTTCGTGGGCGCGCTCCAGGGCTTCGGCGTCCTTGATCAGAATGCCGTGACGGGCGGCGACGCCGGTTCCGGCCATGATCGCGGTGGGCGTGGCCAGGCCCAGTGCACAAGGACAGGCGATCACCAGCACGGCCACCGCGTTGATGACGGCGGTTTCCAGAGGGGCGCCGTACAGCCACCAACCGATCAGGGTGGCCAGGGCCAGCAGCAGCACCACCGGCACGAACACCTGGCTGACCTTGTCCACCAGCTTTTGAATCGGCGCCTTGCCCGCCTGGGCGTCTTCGACCAGGCGGATGATCCGCGCCAGCACGGTTTCTGCCCCGAGGGCCTGGGTGCGCACCAGCAGGCGGCCTTCGCCGTTGATGGCGCCACCGGTGACGCTGTCGCCGGGCTGCTTGGGCACCGGCAGACTTTCACCGCTGATCAGGGCTTCGTCGGCGTGGCTCTGGCCCTCGACCACCTCACCGTCCACCGGGAACCGTTCGCCGGGCTTGACCAGCACCAGGTCACCCAGGCGCAGGGCGCTGATGGCAACGTCCTGTTCGCGACCGTCGATCACCTGGATCGCTCGCTCCGGGCGCAAGGCTTCAAGGGCCCGAATGGCGCTGGCGGTCTGGCGTTTGGCGCGGCTCTCCAGGTACTTGCCGAGCAAGACCAGGGCGATGACCACGGCCGAGGCTTCGAAGTACAGGTGGGGTTCGGTGCCCGCGCTGGCGGTTGCCCACAGGTAGATGCTCAAGCCATACCCGGCGCTGGTGCCCAGGGCGACCAGCAAGTCCATGTTGCCGGCACCGGCGCGCACGGCTTTCCAGGCGGCGACATAAAAACGCGCACCGAAGATGAACTGCACCGGCGTGGCCAGGATGAACTGCACCCAGGCCGGGAGCATCCAGTGCAGGCCGAAGGGTTGCACCAGCATCGGCAGCACCAGTGGCAACGCCAGGAGCACGGCCAGCAGGACGCTCCAGCGTTCACGCTGCAGGCGTTGTTGCTGATCGTCGTTGGAGCGTTGCTCGGCTTGCCAGACGCTGGCGCTGTAGCCGGCCTTGGTCACGGCATTGATCAGCACGTGCGGGTCAATCTGGCCGAGCAACTCCAGGTGTGCCCGTTCGCTCGCCAGGTTGACGCTGACGCTTTTGACCCCGGCCACCTTGAGCAGCGCGCGCTCGATGCGGCCGGCGCACGAGGCGCAGGTCATGCCGCCGATGCTCAGTTCCAGGCTCTGGGCGGGGACGCTGTAGCCGGCTTGCTGAACGGCCTGTATCAGTGCCGGCAAGCTGTCGTGCGGAGCCTGGACGCGCGCCTGTTCGGTCGCCAGGTTGACGCTGACAGCGGTGGCGCCCTCGACTTTAGTCAGCGCCCGCTCGACGCGCCCGGCGCAACTGGCGCAGGTCATGCCGGCAATCGGCAGATCGAAGGTGGTGGAATCGGACATCGGTCTTACTCCCTGTAGAAATGACCTACAGGTTCAACCTTGCCATGCTGGCAAGGTCAAGCGCCATGTGCAAAACGCCACACCCCTTGTGGGGGCGGGGTTCAGTAACCCAATGGCTCCTGCTTCAGGTACATGCCCTGGGCGTTCATGGCGATGCGGTATTTGTGGAGATCACCGGCGCGCAGGGTGATGTTCTGTGAGCCGGGGGCAAGCATCCCGGGGTTGCAGCCGGGCACCTGGCCGGGCAGCAGTTTCAGGCGCAGGGAGAAGTTGCCGGGCGGCAGGTTGAACGAGGTGCTCTGCTCCTGGAACAGCCGCGCGGACAGCTGGTCCTGGATGTACACCCCGATTTCGCACGGGGTCGCGACTTCCAGGCGCTCGCGCGAAATGATCAGTACTGCGTAGTCTTCTGCACTGGCCGGCGAGGCGGCGGCGCAAAGACTGAGCATGCCCAGTAGGCTGAAAGCGTGCCAGCGCATGGCTGAGTCTCCTGCTTATATGTCATGGATGGCCAAGCTTGACCGAGCAAGCGGTGCAATGCCAGCCCGGCCGTTTATCGCGGAACTTGACCTTGCCATGGTGGCAAGCTCAAGACTGCTGCCAACCCCATCAAAGGAGATGCCCCATGCAAGTATTCAACGTTCAAGGTATGTCGTGCGGTCACTGCGTCCGGACCATTACCCAGGCCCTGCAGGCCAAGGATCCGGCGGCCAGTGTGCGGATCGACCTGGCGGCGAAGGAAGTGGGTGTGGAAAGCAGCTTGTCGGCCGAGCAGGTGATCAGTGCGATCAGCGAGGAAGGGTATGCGGTCAAGTTGGCTGGATGAAACTTGTTAGTTAGCGAGCTATCGGAATGTTCAAGGCGTCCAAGCGCGGCTAGACTGTCGGGCTGCCGACTGATGTGAGCTGGACGCCTGATGAATTTCCGTACCATTCTGATTCTTGGCGCCTTGAGCGCTTTTGGGCCGCTGGCCATCGATTTCTACCTGCCCGCGTTCCCGGCCATGGCTGCTGCGTTCGGCACCGACGAAAAACACGTGCAGATGACCCTGGCCTCGTACTTCCTCGGTTTGTCGCTGGGACAGTTGGCCTATGGGCCGGTGGCTGATCGTTTCGGTCGGCGCATTCCGCTGCTGGTGGGCGTGACGCTGTTCACCCTGGCTTCGCTGGCGTGTGCCTTCGCCCCGAGCCTGGATGGGTTGATCGCCGCGCGTTTTGTGCAGGCCCTCGGCGGTTGCGCCGGGATGGTGATTTCCCGCGCGGTGGTCAGCGACAAGTGTGATGCGGTGGGCTCGGCCAAAGTCTTTTCACAATTGATGCTGGTGATGGGCCTGGCCCCGATCCTCGCCCCGATGCTGGGTGGGTTGCTGGTTAACTTGCATGGCTGGCAGTCGATCTTCATTGCCTTGACCGCGTTCAGCGCCCTGTCTGCCCTGGCCGTTGCCCTGGGCCTGCCGGAAAGTCTGCCGGCCAACCAGCCACGCCAGCCATTGTCCGGCGCGCTGCGTCAGTACGGTCGGTTGCTTGCGGACAAGGTCTTCCTCGGACACGCCCTGACCGGGGGCATTGCGATCGCCGGGATGTTTGCCTACATCGCCGGTTCACCCTTCGTGTTTATCAAGCTGTACGGCGTGCCGCCGGAGCATTTCGGCTGGCTGTTCGGCATCAACGCGGCAGGTTTCATTCTGGTGGCGCAACTCAATGCGCGCTTGCTGTCCAAGCGCGGGCCGGCGTTCCTGCTGGCGCGCGCGGTGTGGGTCTATCTGGCGGCGGGCCTGACCCTGCTGGCGGTCAGCACGCTGCACACCGAACAACTCTGGCCCTTGCTGATTCCGCTGTTCATCTGCATCGCCAGCCTGGGCTGCATCATCCCCAACGCCGCAGCCTGCGCGATGAGCGGGCAGGGCGCGCGCGCCGGCAGTGCCTCGGCCATGCTTGGCTGCCTGCAGTTCAGTGTCGCCGCCGGGGCAGCGGCATTGGTGGGGGTGTTGCACGATGGCACGGCCATGCCGATGGCGATGGTCATCAGCCTGTGCGGGATATTGGTGGTGAGCGTCGCGATGCTCACCCGTCGCCTGCAAGTCGCCCGTGCGGCGCAGGTGCCAGTGTGAGTCAGCCGGCCGCGCGTTGCTGGGGTTCGGGAAGGTAATGGGGGGCGTGCAAGCGGGCCTCGAGGGTCGAGGTAAAAGCCCGGGCTTCGGCTTCGGAGCGGAAGTTTACGGCTTGATTATCCAGGCGCACTTGCCACCGGGATTTTGCCAGTTCTTTTATCAGGATCTTCATTGCTGACCTCCGTGCGTAAAAGAAAGCACTGCATGAGCTGTCGATTGTAGTCTCGAACCCACGCAAAGTTGTGACACGGATCAACTCTCTGACTGACGGTGCCTTGTGCGCAATTCCCCTTGCGCACAGGGTCCGTCCCTTCACATTCAGAAGCCTTCGAGGACAATCTTGCCCTTGGCGGTGCCGCTCTCCAGCAGCTCATGGGCCCGTCGCAGATTGACCGCATTGATGGTGCCAAAGTGCTCGCCGACGGTGGTCTGCAAGGTGCCGTCATCGATCAGCGCGGCGACCCGGTTGAGCAGCTTGTGCTGCTCCAGCATGTCGGCGGTCTCGAACAGCGAGCGGGTGTACATGAACTCCCAATGCAGCGACAGGCTCTTGCGTTTGAGCTGGGTGATGTCCAGCGCCTTGGGATCGTCGATCAGTGCAAGTTTGCCTTGGGGCGCCAGGGCCTCCACCAGTTGGGCGAAGTGCTGGTCGGTCTGGGTCAGGCTCGCCACATGGGTGACCTGGGGCTGACCGACGCGCTTGAGCTCTTCGCTCAGCGGCAGGCGGTGATCGATGACCAGGTCGGCGCCCAGGGTTTCTACCCAGGCGTGGGTTTCTGGGCGCGAGGCGGTGCCAATGACCTTCAGGGCCGTGAGCCGGCTGGCCAGTTGGGTGAGGATCGAGCCGACGCCACCGGCAGCGCCGACGATCAGCAGGCTTTGCCCTTCGTCAGTGTTGCCTTCGCGCACCTGCAGGCGTTCGAACAGCAGTTCCCAGGCGGTAATCGCCGTCAGCGGCAGCGCTGCGGCCTCGGCAAAACCCAGGGACTTGGGCATGTGGCCGACAATCCGTTCGTCGACCACGTGCAACTCGCTGTTGCCCCCGGCGCGGGCGATGGAACCGGCGTAGTAGACCTTGTCACCGGGCTTGAACAGGCTCACGTCGGTGCCGACTGCCTTGACCACGCCGGCCACATCCCAGCCCAGGACTTTGGCGGCGCCACCTTCAGGGGCGACGTTCTGGCGGACCTTGGTGTCCACCGGGTTGACGGAGATGGCTTTGACTTCCACCAGCACGTCACGGGGACCGGCGACGGGTGCTGGCAGCTCGATGTCCTGCAGGGCGTTCGGGTCGCTGATGGGCAAGCTGTGGTAGTAGGCGATGGCTTTCATGGGCGGTTGGGCTCGGTGGTCATGGGATGCAGCAGATGATTGGCTATTTATCTGCAAGATAAAACCCGCTAAAAGCACAGTCTCTTTCAATTGTTTTTTGATAATGCGAGGGCGCCGATGCTGCGTTTCGATGACTTGTTGCTGTTTGTGCGGGCGGCTGACCTGGGTAGCCTGTCGGCGGCGGCACGGGGCATGGACATGTCGCCGGCGGTGGCCAGCGCGGCGCTGAAGCGGATCGAGCAGCAACTGGGGGCGCGGTTGTTGGCGCGTTCCACCCGTAGCCTGCGCCTGACTGCGGAAGGCGAGGGGTTCCTGGTGTATGCCCGCGCGGCATTGGGCCAGCTGGATGAAGGACGGCGGTTGCTGGCGCGCGGCCAGGACCAGGTCAGCGGGGTCCTGCAACTGTCGGCGCCTTCGGACTTCGGACGCAATCTGTTGTTGCCCTGGCTGGACGAGTTCCAGCGTGAGCATCCCCTGCTCACGGTGCGCCTGCTGCTGGGCGACCGGATCGCCGATCTGTTCCGCCAGCCGGTGGACGTCGCCCTGCGGTATGGCGAGCCGGAAGACTCAAGCCTCGTGGCGCTGCCCATTGCCCCGGACAATCGCCGGGTGTTGTGTGCCGCCCCGCAATACCTGGCGAGGTGTGGCGTACCGCGCCAACTGGAACAACTGGCCCAGCACAATTGCCTGCTGTACATGCTGGGCAGTCGGGTTCACGACCATTGGCGCTTTCACGATGGCAAGCGGGACGTGAGCCTGACGGTCAGCGGTGATCGTTTCAGTGATGACGCCGATGTGGTGCGCCTGTGGGCGGTGGCGGGGGCCGGGATTGCCTACAAGTCCTGGCTGGACGTGGCCGCCGACGTGCAGGCCGGGCGCTTGACGGTGCTGCTGCCGGAGTTGCAGGGCGAGCGTGCACCGCTGAATTTGTTGTGCGCCCATCGCGCCCAATTGAGTAAGCCGGTGAACCTGCTAAGGGAAATGCTCAAGCGTCGGTGTGAGCATTTGAGTGGTCAATTTTCGACAAGATTTGTCATGAGCCATTAATCGCCCTTACATAGCGAAATTTCACTCAGCACCTATCAGCTTTGGCGGTTTCCCCAGGGCAGGAACCGTCGTTCATCACGCTTATACTAGCGCCCGCCTGAGTTCGCGACCTGGTTCGCGACCCCGTGCAGCCTTGCTCGATCCCCCGGTTTGCGCAGCGGAAAATCACTGGGCTGGCTTGAGGATTTCGAAGAAGTTTGTCGCTTAAATTAGTTGTTTAGCCCGGTTTTTGGCGGTTATCACGCCTTGGCCGGCATCATATTACTGGTCAAGATGTCCCCCGAGCAGTAGACAAATGATTCAACAGGGAGTGAATACATGGAACATGCACCTTGCATCAGTCAGATCGCCACACTACTGGCTGACCCGAAGCGTAGCGCGATGATGTGGGCCTTGATGGATGGGATTGCCCGGCAATCGGAGGAGCTGGCATTGTTGGCCGGTTTGTCGCCGTCCTCGGCCAACGCCCATCTCGGGCGTTTGTTCAGCGGTGGACTGTTGAAGATCGAGGAGCGCGGACGCAAGCGGTTCTACCGGCTGGCCGCGCCCGAAGTCGGGGCGGCGGTCGAGGCATTGGCCAGTGCCACCCTGGCCAGTTCGCCGGGCAACATTGCCCAGGTATTCAAGCGCACCAGCGCGCTGGCCAAGGTCCAGGCAGCCCCGTCGTCGCTGCTGCGCGCCCGCCTCTGCGAAGAACATTTTGGCGGCACCCTGGCGGCTGATCTGTTTCAGCGTCTACTGGATTCCGGCTGGATCGAACAGTTGGACAAACGCATCCTGGTGACCCACAAAGGTGCCAATCAACTGGCCAGCCATGGGGTTTTCGTTCAGGCATTGGCCCACAGCAGCACGCAGGTGGCCTGCGCCTGCCCCGACTGGAGCGAGCGTCGGCCGCACCTGGGGGGCACGTTGGGGGCCGCGTTGTTGCAGTTGTTCATCCAGTCCGGTTGGCTGAGTGTGTCCGGTGATTCACGGGCCTTGCAGGTGACCCCGACTGGTGTCCGGGAGCTGGATCTGTTCGGCAAGGCGCCTGAGCTGGAAATGGCCCTTTAATCGCCGTTGTGATCGACGTCTGGCGCCTCAGGTTCAGACGTCGCTCAGGGCTGTTGCCAGGTCGTATCCAGCAATCCTCCATCCCGGCGTTCGCGCACACTCGATCCGGGGACTTTCGGATTGGGGAGCAGGGCATGGATACACAAGGCTACAGTGCGGCGGAACGGCTGGAACGGTTACCCATCAGCGGGTATCACCGAGTCATCTTCATCATCATTGCCCTGGCGTTTTTCTTCGACTCCATGGACCTGGCCATGATGACTTTCCTTTTGGGCTCGATCAAAGCCGAGTTCGGCTTGAGCACGGCACAGGCCGGGTTACTGGCCAGCTCGAGCTTCTTCGGTATGGTCCTGGGAGCATCGTTGTCCGGCATGCTGGCCGACCGTTTCGGACGCAAGCCGGTGTTCCAGTGGAGCATCGTGTTGTGGGGGATCGCCAGCTACCTGTGTTCCACGGCGCAAACCGTCGAGACCCTGACCTTGTTCCGTATTCTGCTGGGGATTGGCATGGGCATGGAGTTTCCGATTGCCCAGTCGATGTTGTCCGAGCTGATTCCGGCCAAGCGTCGCGGACGTTACATCGCCCTGATGGATGGCTTCTGGCCGCTGGGGTTTGTCGCGGCGGGGGTGTTGTCGTATTTCCTGTTGCCCGTGATCGGTTGGCGCGACATCTTCCTGGTGCTGGCGGTACCGGCGGTGTTTGTGTTGGCGATCCGCTTCTTCATCCCCGAATCACCGCGCTGGCTGGAGCAGGCGGGGCACGTTGATGCCGCCGACAAGGTGCTGTTGCGGATCGAGGATAAAGTCCGGGCCTCCCTGGGACGCGCCGATCTGCCGACACCGATTCGCCTGCCCAGGGCCGAGCACCGTCCCGGCAACTTCTTCAGCGCCTTGGGGCAGATCTGGTCGCCGCTGTATCGCCAGCGCACCCTGATGATCTGGAGTGTCTGGTTCTTTGCCCTGCTTGGCTTTTACGGCCTCACGTCCTGGCTCAGTGCACTGCTGCAACAGTCCGGTTTTGCCGTGACCCAGTCGGTGTATTACACGGTGCTGATTTCCCTCGGCGGGATTCCCGGGTTCCTCATGGCGGCCTGGCTGGTGGAGCGCTGGGGGCGCAAGCCGGTGTGCGTCATCACGTTGCTGGGCGGTGGGGTGATGGCGTTTTTGTATGGGCAAAGCGCGGTGTTTGGCGGCAACGTCAGCCTGCTGATCGGCACGGGGCTGTTGATGCAGTTCTTCCTGTTCGGCATGTGGGCGGTGCTCTACACCTACACCCCGGAGCTGTACCCGACTTCAGCGCGGGCCACGGGGTCCGGATTTGCCTCGGCGATTGGCCGCGTGGGTTCGTTGCTGGGGCCGTTGGTGACGGGGCTGGTGTTTCCTGTCACCGGGCAGGGCGGGGTCTTTGCGTTGGGCGCGATGTGCTTCGCGATTGCCGCGGTGGTGGTCTGGGTGTTCGGGATGGAGACGCGGGGCAAGACCCTGGAGGAGTTGACCGAAGCCGTCTGAAAAGATCGCAGCCGGGCAGGCTGCGATCTTTTGCATTCAGGGTTTTACCAGGCGCGCATCCAGGCTGTTCTGCGCCAGGCGTTTGGCCTGGTCCTGGGTCATGCCCAGGTCGGTGTACAGCGCGTGGAAGTTCTCGGTCACATAACCGCCAAAGTACGCCGGGTCATCGGAGTTCACCGTGACCTTCACCCCACGCTCGAGCATGTCGAGAATGTTGTGCTGGGACATGTGGTCGAACACACAGAGCTTGGTGTTGGACAGCGGGCAGACGGTCAGCGGGATCTGCTCGTCGATGATCCGCTGCATCAGGCGCTCGTCTTCGATGGCGCGCACGCCATGGTCGATGCGCTGGATTTTCAGCAGGTCGATGGCTTCCCAGATGTATTCCGGCGGGCCTTCTTCGCCGGCATGGGCGACGGTCAGGAAACCTTCGTGACGGGCACGGTCGAACACTCGCTGGAACTTGCTCGGCGGGTGGCCCATTTCGGAACTGTCGAGGCCGACAGCGACAAAGGCGTCACGGAACGGCAGTGCCTGGGTCAGGGTCTTCTCGGCTTCTTCTTCGCTCAGGTGGCGCAGGAAGCTGAGGATCAGGCCGCTGGTGATGCCCAGTTGCTGCTCGCCGTCTTTAAGCGCGCTGGCGATCCCGTTCAGTACCACTTCAAAGGGTACGCCGCGGTCGGTATGGGTCTGTGGGTCGAAGAAGGGTTCGGTGTGAATCACGTTCTGCGCCTTGCAGCGCAGCAGGTAGGCCCAGGTGAGGTCGTAGAAGTCCTGCGAGGTGCGCAGCACATCGGCGCCCTGGTAATAGAGGTCGAGGAACTCTTGCAGGTTGTTGAAGGCATAGGCCTTGCGCAGGGTCTCGACGTCGCTCCAGGGCAGGGCGATTTTGTTGCGTTCGGCCAGGGCGAACAGCAGCTCGGGCTCCAGCGAGCCCTCCAGGTGCAGGTGCAGTTCAGCCTTGGGCAGGGCGTTCAGCCAATCGTACATGTGCGGTTCTCATCAGGTGCTTATGGCGGGCATTCTACAGATGCCCGTGCAAACATTGAGTAAAACCTGACCAAGCGGTTCAGCCTGGGGGCTGTGGGAGCCAGCCTGCTCCCACAGGGGGCGGGGGGTTACTTTGGCATTTCGGCCTGCATGCCTTCGACGTAGTAGTTCATCGACGCCAGTTCGGCATTGCTCGCGCTTGAGCCCGCCGGGATTTTTTCGCTGCCGGCCTGGTCCTTGATCGGGCCGCTGAACGGATGGAACGCGCCGCTCTTGATGTCGGCGATGATCTGCTCGGCTTCGCTTTTCACTGCGGCGGGCACCAGCTCGCTGATCGGCAGTTCAACGGTGCCCTCTTTCAGTCCACCCCAGTAATCCTGGGACTTCCAGCTGTGATCGATGACGCTTTGCGTGGCCTGGATGTAGTGCGGGCCCCAGTCGTTGACGATCGAGGTCAGCACTGCCTTGGGGCCGAAGTGGGCCATGTCCGAGGCGTAGCCCACGGCATACACGCCGCGGCGTTCGGCGGCCTGGATCGGCGCCGGGCTGTCGGTGTGCTGGAACACCACGTCGACGCCCTGGTCGATCAGCGCGTTGGCGGCATCGGCTTCCTTGCCCGGGTCGAACCAGGAGTTGACCCACACGACTTTGATCTCGGTACCGGGGTTGTACTTGTTCAGGGCCAGTTGGATGGCGTTGATGTCGCGGATGACCTCGGGGATCGGGAAGGAGGCGACGTAGCCGATCTTTTTGCTCTTGGTCATTTTCGCGGCGAGAAAACCGCCGACGTAACGTCCCTCATAAGTACGGGCCAGGTAGGTGCCCAGGTTCTTGTCCTGCTTGTAGCCGGTGGCGTGTTCGAAGGTCACCTGGGGAAACTGCCGGGCGACTTTCAGGGTCGGGTTCATGTAGCCGAAGGAGGTGGTGAAGATCAGGTCGTATTGCTCCTTGGCCATGTTGCGGATCACCCGCTCGGCGTCCGCCCCTTCGGCGACGTTCTCCACATAGTGGCTGCTGATCTGCTCGCCGAATTTCTCCACCAGCGCCTTGCGCCCCTGCTCATGCTGATAGGTCCAGCCGTGATCGCCGATCGGGCCGATGTAGACGAAGCCGACTTTCAGCGGATCGGCCGCACTGGCGGTCAGGCTGGCGCTGAGGCCAAGGGCGGTGACGACGGCGCAAAGCAGCGTATGCAACGGACGTTTGTGCATGAAGGGAACTCCGGGATGTTTTGGGGTTGACCAGGTCAATGCAAATTACTGACCAACAGGACAACTAATGCCGTCGACCCCGGCACAATCCATCGCGGGCAAGCCTTGCTCTTACAGGTTCATGATCGTCCTGGCGGAGCAAGGCCTGCCCGCCAAGGTGCCGGAAAGACCAATAAAGTGCACCCCGCGCACCAACTGCCATGCAACGGTGCGCTAAGGTTCAACGGAACATGGGCGTGACATCGCAGTCAGTCACTCATCGCCAAGGCGTCGCTGGCTTCGGTACAAGGGACCGTTATGCTCACCTTCCTCAAGCAAGAAAAGCTTCTCCTGCTGGCGCTGCTGGCAGCATTGGTCGTCTTTCCCCTCGAGCACTGGTTGCTGCACAGCGGGCAGGTGATTGCGCTGGCCGGCGGCATGGCGCTGATCGCCTTTATCGTGATGGCCTCGATGAGCGTCGCCCATCATGCCGAGCTGCTGGCGGAAAAGGTCGGTGATCCCTACGGCACCATGATCCTGACCCTGGCTGCGGTGCTGGTGGAGGTGGTGATCCTGGCGATCATGATGAGCAACGAAGCCTCGCCGACCCTGGTGCGCGATACCATCTACTCGGCGGTGATGCTCGACATCAACGGCATCCTCGGCCTGGCCGCGTTGATGGGCGGGATCAAGCATGGCGAGCAGTCCTACAACGATGACTCGGCGCGCACTTACAGCGTGATGATCCTCACGGCGATGGGCGTGTCCATGGTGGTGCCGGAGTTCATTCCCGAGGCTGACTGGAAGATCTACTCGGCCTTCACCATCGGCGCGATGGTGGTGCTCTACACCCTGTTCCTGCGGATGCAGGTCGGTCCCCACAGTTACTTTTTCAGCTACAGCTACCCGCAAAAACGCCGTAGAAACGAGGCCGAGCAGGAGGCGCCGGCGATCAGTCTTGGGCTGTCCATTGGCACCCTGGTGTTTGGCGTGGTGGTGATCGGCGCCTTGGCCGAGGTGATGTCCAAGACCCTCGACCTGGGGCTGGAAGGGACGGGCGCACCGCCGGTGTTGACGGCGATCGTGGTCGCGGCGATTTCCGCGGCCCCGGAGATCCTTACGGCCTTGCGCGCAGCCTTGGCCAACCGTATGCAGTCGGTGGTCAACATTGCGTTGGGGGCGTCGTTGTCGACGGTGATTCTGACGGTGCCGGTGATGGAAGCCATGGCGCTGTACACCGGCCAGCCGTTTCAGATGGCCATGACGCCGGTGCAGACCGTGATGGTGTTCATCACCTTGATCGTCAGTGCGATCAACCTCAACGATGGCGAAACCAACGCCATCGAAGGGATGACTCACTTTGTGCTGTTTGCGACCTTCATTATGTTGTCGCTGCTGGGGCTTTAGCGGCTGCGCTGGCGAGCCAGCGCAGCGCTCAGGTCAGATCCCGCTGATCAACTGCCGAGCCGCCTGGCTGTGGTCGGCAATCAAGCCTTTGAGGTCCAGCCCTTCGACCTGGCCGTCGATCACCCGCCACTGGCCGCCGACCATCACCCGATCCGCCCGATCGGCACCGCACAGCAGCAACGCCGAGATTGGGTCATGGCTGCCGGAGAAGCGCAGTTCATCGAGTTTGAACAGGGCCAGGTCGGCCTGTTTGCCCACGGCCAGTTCGCCAATGTCACTGCGTCCCAACAGTTTTGCCGAGCCCTGGGTCGCCCAGCCCAGCACGCCCTCTGGGGTGATCTTCTCGGCGCCATAGCGCAGGCGCTGGATGTACAGCGCCTGGCGGGTTTCGAGGATCATGTTCGAGGCATCGTTGGACGCCGAACCGTCGACCCCCAGGCCCACCGGTGCGCCGGCGGCGATCAGGTCCAGGGTCGGGCAGATGCCCGAGGCCAGGCGCATGTTCGAGCTTGGGCAATGGCAGATGCCGGTACCGGCCGCGCCGAGGCGGGCGATTTCATCGGGGTTGAAGTGAATGCCGTGGGCCAGCCACGTGCGCGGGCCGAGCCAGCCGACGCTGTCCAGGTAGTCCACGGTGCGCAGGCCGAAGCGCTGCAGGCAGAAGTCTTCTTCGTCGAGGGTTTCGGCCAGGTGGGTGTGCAGGCGCACGTCCAGTTGGTCGGCCAGGGCGGCGCTGGCGGACATGATCTCTGGGGTTACCGAGAATGGCGAGCAGGGCGCCAGGGCGATCTGGATCTGTGCGCCGGCACCGCGCTCGTGGTATTCGGCGATCAGTCGCTGGCTGTCGGCGAGGATCACTTCGCCTTCCTGCACCGTCTGCTGCGGCGGCAAGCCACCGTCTTTTTCGCCAAGGCTCATCGAGCCCCGAGTAAGCATGGCGCGCATGCCCAGCTCACGGACGCTCTCGACCTGCACGTCAATGGCGTTTTCCAGGCCGTCGGGAAACAGGTAGTGGTGGTCGGCGGCCGTGGTGCAACCCGACAGCAGCAATTCAGCCAGGGCGACCTTGGTGGCCAGCGCGAGTTTTTCCGGGGTCAGGCGGGCCCAGACCGGGTACAGGGTTTTCAGCCACGGGAACAACGGCTGGTTGACCACTGGGGCCCAGGCACGGGTCAGGGTCTGATAGAAGTGATGGTGGGTGTTGATCAGCCCCGGCAGGATCACATGCTCGCGAGCGTCGAAAACCTGTCCACAGGGTGTTGCTGGCTGCTGCCCTTGCTTGAGCACTTCGACGATAACGCCGTCTTGCAGCACCAGGCCGCCACGGGCGTCGAGCTCGTTGGCCGTGAAGATGGCGAGAGGGTTTTTTAACCAGGTACGGGTCGCAGGCATTTGCCGGCTCCTCTGAAAGTTGGGTTCAGGTTCGCCAGCTCAGTGTTGCCCTGTCTGCTGATCCAGGTTCGTCGCGGGGACGAGGTGCCGAGTTTACTCAGGTTGTGCCGCGGTAGCAAAAGATCGCCGCCTGCGGCAGTTACGACGCGATAGGCGGCGATCTTCATGGCCTTACCAGGGAATGGTTTCGCCCTTGTAGTTGATGAAGTGATGCCCGCCCTGGCCGGCGTAGGCATTGACCTGGTCCACCAGGCCGCGGGTGCTGGTCTCGACATCCAGGTCGGCGCCTTCACCGCCCATGTCGGTTTTCACCCAGCCCGGGTGCAGGGACAGCACGGTGGGACGCTGTTCGCCCAATTGGCTGACAAAGCTGTTGGTCATGGAGTTCAGCGCCGCCTTGCTGGCCTTGTACAGGGCCAGCTCCGGCGCGTCCGGCATGGTCACGCTGCCGAGCACCGAACTCATGAACGCCAGCACCCCGGTGCCGGGACGGATCTGCCCGACAAAACGCTGGGCCAGGTTGATCGGTGCCACGGCATTGGTGAAGAACAATTGGCCGACCTCGGCCAGGGTCGCGCCGCCGGGTGTCTGCACGTCCGGGCCCTTGACCCCGGCGTTGACGAACAGCAGGTCGAACACCTGAGCCTTGAGCCGCTGGCTGAGGGCGAGTACGGCGGGCTGATCGTCCATGTCCAGTTGTTCGATCTGCACCTTGCCCAGGGCCTGCAGTGCCTGGGCGTTCTGTGGGTTGCGTACGGTGGCGGTGACCTGCCAGCCGTCGGCCAGCAGGGTTTTCACCAGGCCGAGGCCCAAGCCCCGGGAGGCGCCGATGATCAACGCGGTTTTTGCCGTAGACATGAGTGGCTTCCTGAAAAAGAGGGTTATGGGTTCAGCGGACTGCGTGGTCCGAGCCGTTGGCTGGGGGCTTGACCCTTGAGCATACTCCAGGGTTTAGCCTTGGGGCTCCCTGAATAATAAACGGAGTATTCGCCATGTGGACCCCTCAACAGTATCGCCGACTGGTGCGCAGAAGTGCCTGGTATGACCTGATTGTGATGGCGGCGTTTGTCACGCCCTGGAGTTTTACCGCGTTGCACGGCCTGCTGTCTGGCTTGAGTCAGGTGCTCGACTTGCCCGGTGAGTTGCCGGTCTTTGCACCGGCGCACATGCTGATGGCCAATCTGCTGGGCTCGATTGTCTGCGTCTGGTCGGTGCTGCGGATCCGCGATCCGCAGGCGGTGTACGGCCGCTATGACGCGGCCGGGCGGTTTCTCTTTGCTACCTGGCAGGCTTATGCCTTGTTGCACGGGGCGACCGGGTTGCTGGCGCTGTTCCTGGTCGTTGAGCTGGCATGGGGCATTGCCCAGGTGTTGCCGGTCAGGCAGCCAGCGCCAGCCGGCCCGCTGACGTCGGCACCTGTGGCCTGAGCGCTAATGCCCGGCCTGCCACGGCTGCCCCAGCGACATCGGCGCATACAGGCGTGTGCGCACGGCGTCGCGTGACAGCAGTACCAGTACCAGGATGGTTGCCACATAGGGCAGCATCGCCAGCAAGCTGGAGGGGATGGCCAGGCCCAGCCCCTGGGCGACCAGATGCACGATGCTCGCCAGCCCGAACAGGTAGGCCCCCAGCAACAGGCGCCAGACACGCCAGCTGGCGAACACCACCAGCGCCAGGGCAATCCAGCCCCGTCCGGCACTCATGTTTTCTGCCCACATCGGCGTGTAGGCCAGCGACAGGTAAGCCCCGGCCAACCCGGCCATGGCGCCGCCGAACAACACCGCCAGGGTCCGTACCCGCAGCACCGGGATGCCCATGGCACTGGCGGCGTCGGGGTTTTCGCCGACGGCCTGGATGATCAGTCCCACCCGGCTTTTGAGCAGCACCCAGGCCACCACGGCAAACAGGGCAAACGACAGGTACACCAGCAGGTCCTGGGTAAACAGCATGCGCCCGATCAACGGGATTTCGCTGAGCCAGGCAATGGCTACCGGCTCGAACCCGGCCAGGGGTTTGCCGACCCACGCCGCGCCGACGAATGTCGAGAGGCCGACGCCAAAGATCGTCAGGGCCAACCCCGTCGCCACCTGGTTGGCATTGAACAGCAGTGCCACCACGGCAAACAGTGCCGACAGCAGCATGCCGGCGACCATCGCCAGCAGGACGCCGAGCCACAGATGGCCGCTGTTCAGGGCGACGATGAAACCGATCACCGCGCCAAACAGCATCATGCCTTCCTGGCCCAGATTGAGGACTCCGGTTTTTTCACAGATCAGTTCACCCAGCGCCACCAGCAACAGCGGTGTGCCGCAGCGGACCATGGCATAGAGAATGTTGCCCAGCAGATCGATATCCATCACAGCGCTCCTGCTTGCACGTGGGTCGCCGGTGCACGCCGCGCCCAGCGCAGGTTCAGCCGGGGGCGGTAGAGGATCAACACATCACAGGCCAGGAGGAAAAACAGCATCATCCCCTGGAACAGTTGGGTGATGGCGGGGGGCAGGTTCATGCTCATCTGCGCGCTTTCGCCGCCGAGGTACAGCAGCGCCATCAGCAGGCTGGCAAACAGGATGCCGAGGGGGTTGAGCCGGCCGAGAAAGGCCACCGTGATCGCGGCATAGCCATAGCCCGGCGACACTTGCGGCACCAGTTGGCCGATCGGGCCGCTGACTTCGCAGACCCCGGCCAACCCGGCCAGCCCTCCACTGATCAGCAGCGCCAGCCAGACCAGGCGCTTGTGGCGAAAACCGACGAAGGCTGCCGCACGTTTATCCAGGCCCAGGACCTTGATCTGAAAACCGATAAAACTTTTCTGCAGCAGCACCCACACCGCTACCAGTGCCAGCAGGGCGAAATACACCCCGGCGTGCACCCGGCCCTCTGCAGTGAGCAGTGGCAAGCGGCTGGCCTCGCCGAACATCGCAGACTCGGGAAAGTTGAAGCCCGCCGGGTCCTTCAAGGGGCCGTGCACGCAGAACAGCAACAGGTTCAGGGCGATGTAATTGAGCATGATGCTGGTGAGGATTTCGTTGGCGTTGAAGCGCGTGCGCAGCCAGGCGGTGAGCCCCGCCCACAGCGCGCCGGCGAGGGTGCCGGTGCCCAGGATCAGGACCAGCGCCCAGCGGCTTTGCCAGTCGATCAGGTGCACCGCTGCGGCGCTGCCCGCCAGGGCGCCGAGCAGCAATTGGCCTTCGGCGCCGATGTTCCAGATGCGCGCTTGATAAGCCACCGCCAGGCCCAGCGCGCAGAGCAGGATGGGCAAGGCCTTGACCAACAGTTCGCTGACGCCATACCCGTCGCTGATTGGCGCGATCAGCAGGGTGTGCAGGGTCAACAGCGGGTCATGACCCAGGGCGATGAACAGTAGCGAACCACACGCCAGGGTCAGGGCGGCGGCCAGCAAGGGCGAGCACCAGAGCATCAGGCGCGAATGCTGGCCACGGGGTTCTAGGGAAAGCAGCATGGGAAACTCCGTCAAGCCAGTGCAGGTGCGGGTGAGTGAGGGCGGTCGAACTGGCCGGCCATCCAGGCGCCGACTTCGCTCAGGGTGGTGCTCGCCGTCGGTTGTTGTGCCGACAAGCGCCCGCCACACAGGGCGGCCAGGCGGTCGCTGATGTGCAGCAGTTCGTCGAGGTCTTCGGAGATCACCAGGATGGCCGCCCCGGCATCGCGCAGGGTAATCAGTGCGCGGTGAATGGTCGCCGCCGCGCCGACATCCACACCCCAGGTCGGGTGGGCGGCGACCAGCAGGCGGGGCTGCTGGAGGATCTCGCGACCGAGGATGAATTTCTGCAGGTTACCGCCGGACAGGCTGCGGGCCGGGGCCTGGGCACCCGCTGCCTTGACCGCGAAGCGCTGGATGATGGTCTCGGCCAGCGCCACGACCTTGGCGCGCTGGATCAGCCCATGGCTCACCAGGCCCTGTTGGAACGCTGTGAGCAGGGCATTGTCGGCCAGGCTCAACTCCGGCACCGCCGCATGCCCGAGGCGTTCGGCCGGGACGAAGGCCAGGCCCAGCCGGCGCCGCGCATCCGGTGGCAAGTCGGCCACCGCTTGGTCGGCGAAGGCGATGCGCGAGGCGTCCTGGCGCGGCAGGCGCTGCTCGCCACTGAGCAGGGCCAGCAACTCGTCCTGGCCATTGCCCGCCACCCCGGCAATGCCGACCACCTCACCGCTGCGTACCTGCAGGTCGATGTCGTGCAGCGAGCAGCCGAACGGGTCCGGGTTGGCCCACGATAGGCCGCTGACCGTGAGGAACGTCGCGCCGCCACTGGCCTTGGGGTAGTCGACGAGCCACTGGGCGGCGTCGCCGACCATCAGTTGCGCCAGTTGTTGATCGGAGCATTCAGCGGGTCGGCAATGCCCGGCCACGCGCCCGCCGCGCAGGACGGTGGCGCTGTGGCACAGGGCGCGCACTTCTGCGAGTTTGTGGCTGATGAACAGAATGCTGCAGCCCTCGCTGGCCAGGCGGCGCAGGGTGACGAACAGTTCGTCGGCCTCCTGCGGGGTCAGCACCGAGGTTGGCTCGTCGAGGATCAATAGGCGAATGTCCTGCATCAGGCAGCGCACGATCTCGACCCGCTGGCGCTCGCCGATCGACAGGCTGTGGACCAGGCGTTGTGGCTCCAGCACCAGGCCGTAGCGCTGCGCCACCTCGCGGATTTTCGGCGCCAGGGCCTGTGGTGCACCGGCGGTCGCGCCCATGGCCAAGGCGATGTTCTGCGCCACCGTGAGGGTTTCAAACAGGGAAAAATGCTGGAACACCATGCCAATGCCCAGGCTGCGGGCCTGGGCCGGATTGCGCAGGCTAACGGGCTGGCCTTGCCAGTGCATGTCCCCCGAGTCGGCGTGGGTGACCCCGTAGATGATCTTCATCAGGGTGCTTTTGCCGGCGCCGTTTTCACCGAGCAGGGCGTGGATTTCGCCGGGTTGAATACACAGGTCGATGCCATCGTTGGCCAGGCAGCCGGGGTATCGCTTGCTGATGCCGTGCAGTTGCAGGCGTGGCGTTGGAGTGGGAATCGGGATGGGGTTTGGCATCACAGGCTCGGGTCGTTGAACGAGAGGCCTGTGGCAAAGCAATTTCCTGGCCATTGAGTCAGGAAAGTGCTGAAAGGCGCAGCGCGCCGGGCTCAGTGGATAACGTTGGGCGGGTGCCGCTGGCGCAGCAGGCACCACTTCGGGGCGGCCCTGGAGACCATGGTGCAGGAACGCTTGGGAGTTAATTGGTTAAAAAATGATCATTGTCCTGCGACCTATGCCAGCTCTGCCACTGCGCCAGCCATGAACGGGTTATCCACAGGTTGCTCCACAGTATTTGTGCGCAAGCCAAAGACTTGGGCATAAGCACGGCGGGCCTTTGTTCTAAAGCGGCTAAACCGCTCTAAGCAATTGTTTTGCGGTGCAAATGACCTGCAGAACAGGCAATTGGATGAAAACTGATCAATGCCCGCAAAGCCACGTGACAGAAGGGTTACAGCGCGATGTACTCAGGTTATCCACAGTCGGGTGCACAGCGCTTGTGGGCAAGTGTCAGGCTGCAGGGCATGCCCCAAAGCATTGCAGCCTGGCTGTGCATAAAGTGACCAGTGTTCAGCGTTGCAGCAGAATCCGCCCACGGCTCAGGCCCGCCAGTTGCGCCTGCAAGGTGTCGATCTGTGGTTCGGCCACGGCCAACTGCAAATGCACGCCATTGGCCGTGAACTGTTCATCCACCACCAGCCCACCGGACTCGGCCACCCGCAACTTGACGAGCGCCAGCTCACTGAAGGCGCAGTCGCAGCCCAGCGGCACCCGGCTGATCAGTTCTATCTTTGCAGCGCCCTGCAGGCATTTGTTGGCGCTGCCACCGTAGGCGCGGGCCAGGCCGCCCGTGCCCAACTGGATGCCGCCGTACCAACGAATCACCAGTACCGCCACCTGGTCGCAGTCCTGGGCTTCGATCGCCGCCAGTATCGGCCGACCTGCGGTGCCGCCGGGCTCGCCGTCGTCGCTGCTGCGGTATTGGTCGGCGAATTTCCAGGCCCAGCAGTTGTGTGACGCATTCAGGTCGCTGTGCTGTTCAAGAAAGGCTTGCGCCTCGGCGCTGCTGGTGATCGGCGCTGCGAGGGCGATGAAGCGGCTTTTGCGAATCTCTTCGCGATACTCGCAAAGGCCGGCGAGGGTAAAAGGCATGGTGACTGTCTTAGATGGCGGGAGTGAGGCCGCAGCCCTTGAGGATGATGCGGATCAGGTTGTTGCCGGCGTCATCGATGTCCTGGCGGGTCAGCTTGCTGCGGCCGGTGACGCGGCAGATCTGGGTGGCGAAGTCGGCATAGTGCTGGGTGCTGCCCCACAGCAGGAAGATCAGGTGCACCGGATCGACGGGGTCCATCTTGCCTGCGTCGATCCAGGCCTGGAACACGCTGGCGCGCCCCTGGAACCAGGCGCGGTAGTCCTGGTTGAAATACTCGCTCAGGCATTCGCCGCCGCTGATCACTTCCATGGCGAACACCCGTGAAGCCTGGGGATGGCGACGGGAGAACTCCATCTTGGCGCGGATGTAGCGGGTCAGCGCTTCGGCGGGGTCGTCCTCGGCGGTGAGGGTATTGAAGGTGCTGTCCCACAATTCGATGATGTTGCTCAGCACCCCGATGTACAGGCCGAGCTTGTTGGTGAAGTAGTAGTGCAGGTTGGCTTTGGGCAGGCCGGCATTCTGCGCAATGGTGTTCATGCTGGTGCCTTTGAAGCCGTGCCGGGCGAATTCCACTTCGGCGGCCTTGAGGATGGTCTCCTCGTTTTTCTGACGAATACGGCTGGCTGGTTTACCGCTGTGGGCTGGGACTTCAAAGGTCATGGACGTTTCCGGGCAAGTCAGTGGGGGCGCCAGTGCGTTGATAACGCACCCGCGGGCATCCGACAAGCCTTGGTGAGGCAAATGCCTGGTTTGCAGGGGCTCAACGCGTCGCCGCCAGGCTCTCGAGAAAGCTTTCCAGTACCAAGTGCGGGCGCCGGCCCTTGCGTGTGACCGATGCCAGGCTCAGGTCATAAAAGCGTGAGTCTGGCTTGAGTGTCCGCAGGCGACCTTGCTGGACCCACAGGCTGGCGTAGTGATCGGGCAGGTAGCCGATGTAGCGCCCGGTCAGGATGAGGAACGCCATGCCTTCGCGATCGGAGGCGCTGGCGGTGCAATTGAGCGCCTGGTAGTGGGCCTGGATGTCGGCGGGCAAGCGGAAGGTCGGGGCAATCGCGTCCTGGCTGTTGAGGCGCGCATCGTCCAGTTGTTTATCGTCGACGTAGAACAGTGGGTGGCCGACCGCGCAGTAGAGCAATGAGCGCTCGCTGTACAGTGGCTGGTACTCCAGGCCCGACAAGGCGCTGGCCTGGGGCACCACGCCGACGTGCAGGCGGCCGTCGAGCACCCCCTGTTCGACTTCGTTGGGCGCGATCATGCGGATCTGGATCTGCACATCCGGCCCGCGCTCCTTCAACTGCGCCAGGGCGTGGGTAATGCGCATGTGGGGCAGGGTGACCAGGTTATCGGTCAGGCCGATGGTCAACTCGCCGCGCAGGTGCTGGTGCAGGCCATTGACCTCGGTGCGAAAGCTTTCCAGGGCACTTAACAGCTGCAGGGCCGACTGGTAGACCTCGCGACCCTCTTCCGTCAGGGAGAACCCGGCGCGGCCGCGTTGGCACAGGCGCAGGCCGAGGCGTTGTTCCAGATCGCTCATTTGCTGGCTGATGGCCGAGCGACCGATTCCCAGCACGCTTTCCGCCGCCGAGAAGCCACCGCACTCGACCACGCTGCGAAAGATCCGCAACAGGCGGATATCAAAGTCGCTGACTTGTGCCAGCGGATCGGGGCGACGGCTGCTCATAGTTTAGTAACGGCCTGACTGAAGGTTAGAAAAGTTGGATTTCACCGACTTTATCGCCGTGGCAACTTAGCTGCAACAACGCTTTTTAATCCCTACGCCGCTTATTGCCTTGCGAGGTTTTGCCGATGAACCTGCCTGAAAACGCCCCGACGTCCCTGGCCAGCCAGCTCAAGCTTGATGCCCACTGGATGCCGTACACCGCCAACCGCAATTTCCAGCGTGACCCACGCCTGATCGTGGGGGCTGAAGGCAGCTGGCTGATCGATGATAAGGGCCGCAGGGTCTATGACTCGCTGTCGGGCCTGTGGACCTGCGGCGCCGGGCACACTCGCAAGGAAATCCAGGAGGCGGTGGCCAAACAGTTGGGCACCCTCGACTATTCGCCGGGCTTCCAGTACGGGCATCCGCTGTCTTTCCAACTGGCCGAAAAAATCACTGACCTGACCCCGGGCAACCTGAACCACGTGTTCTTCACTGACTCGGGTTCCGAGTGTGCCGACACCGCGGTGAAAATGGTGCGTGCCTACTGGCGTCTGAAAGGCCAGGCGACCAAGACCAAAATGATCGGCCGGGCCCGTGGTTACCACGGGGTGAATATCGCCGGCACCAGCCTGGGCGGCGTCAACGGTAACCGTAAGCTGTTCGGCCAGGCGATGATGGACGTCGATCACCTGCCGCACACCTTGCTGGCGAGCAACGCGTATTCCCGTGGCATGCCCAAGGAGGGCGGTATTGCCCTGGCCGATGAACTGCTCAAGTTGATCGAGCTGCATGACGCTTCGAACATCGCAGCGGTGTTCGTCGAGCCCATGGCTGGTTCCGCCGGGGTGCTGGTGCCGCCAGAGGGCTACCTCAAGCGCCTGCGGGAAATCTGCGATCAGCACAATATCCTGCTGGTGTTCGACGAAGTGATCACCGGCTTTGGTCGTACCGGTTCGATGTTCGGTGCTGACAGCTTTGGCGTGACCCCGGACCTGATGTGCATTGCCAAGCAAGTCACCAACGGTGCGATTCCCATGGGGGCGGTGATTGCCAGCTCCGAGATCTACCAGACCTTCATGAACCAGGCGACCCCGGAATACGCGGTGGAATTCCCCCACGGCTATACCTACTCGGCCCACCCGGTGGCGTGCGCCGCGGGTCTGGCGGCACTCGACCTGCTGCAGAAGGAAAACCTGGTGCAGAGCGTGGCCGAAGTCGCACCGCATTTCGAAAATGCGCTGCATGGTCTCAAGGGCTCGAAGAACATCATCGACATTCGTAACTACGGCCTGGCCGGTGCAATCCAGATTGCCCCGCGCGACGGCGATGCCATCGTGCGTCCGTTCGAAGCCGGCATGGCCCTGTGGAAAGCCGGGTTCTACGTGCGCTTCGGCGGCGATACCCTGCAGTTCGGGCCAACGTTCAACAGCCAGCCAAAAGA
>NZ_CP130043.1:222500-1412500 GCF_030505375.1 Pseudomonas kielensis | reverse complement strand
GTAACACTAACTGGAGGACCGAACCGACTACCGTTGAAAAGTTAGCGGATGACCTGTGGATCGGAGTGAAAGGCTAATCAAGCTCGGAGATAGCTGGTTCTCCTCGAAAGCTATTTAGGTAGCGCCTCATGTATCACTGTAGGGGGTAGAGCACTGTTTCGGCTAGGGGGTCATCCCGACTTACCAAACCGATGCAAACTCCGAATACCTACAAGTGCCGAGCATGGGAGACACACGGCGGGTGCTAACGTCCGTCGTGAAAAGGGAAACAACCCAGACCGTCAGCTAAGGTCCCAAAGTTATGGTTAAGTGGGAAACGATGTGGGAAGGCTTAGACAGCTAGGAGGTTGGCTTAGAAGCAGCCACCCTTTAAAGAAAGCGTAATAGCTCACTAGTCGAGTCGGCCTGCGCGGAAGATGTAACGGGGCTCAAACCATACACCGAAGCTACGGGTATCATCTTAGGATGATGCGGTAGAGGAGCGTTCTGTAAGCCTGTGAAGGTGAGTTGAGAAGCTTGCTGGAGGTATCAGAAGTGCGAATGCTGACATGAGTAACGACAATGGGTGTGAAAAACACCCACGCCGAAAGACCAAGGTTTCCTGCGCAACGTTAATCGACGCAGGGTTAGTCGGTCCCTAAGGCGAGGCTGAAAAGCGTAGTCGATGGAAAACAGGTTAATATTCCTGTACTTCTGGTTATTGCGATGGAGGGACGGAGAAGGCTAGGCCAGCTTGGCGTTGGTTGTCCAAGTTTAAGGTGGTAGGCTGGAATCTTAGGTAAATCCGGGATTCTAAGGCCGAGAGCTGATGACGAGTGTTCTTTTAGAACACGAAGTGGTTGATGCCATGCTTCCAAGAAAAGCTTCTAAGCTTCAGGTAACCAGGAACCGTACCCCAAACCGACACAGGTGGTTGGGTAGAGAATACCAAGGCGCTTGAGAGAACTCGGGTGAAGGAACTAGGCAAAATGGCACCGTAACTTCGGGAGAAGGTGCGCCGGTGAGGGTGAAGGACTTGCTCCGTAAGCCCACGCCGGTCGAAGATACCAGGCCGCTGCGACTGTTTATTAAAAACACAGCACTCTGCAAACACGAAAGTGGACGTATAGGGTGTGACGCCTGCCCGGTGCCGGAAGGTTAATTGATGGGGTTAGCTAACGCGAAGCTCTTGATCGAAGCCCCGGTAAACGGCGGCCGTAACTATAACGGTCCTAAGGTAGCGAAATTCCTTGTCGGGTAAGTTCCGACCTGCACGAATGGCGTAACGATGGCGGCGCTGTCTCCACCCGAGACTCAGTGAAATTGAAATCGCTGTGAAGATGCAGTGTATCCGCGGCTAGACGGAAAGACCCCGTGAACCTTTACTATAGCTTTGCACTGGACTTTGAATTTGCTTGTGTAGGATAGGTGGGAGGCTTTGAAGCGTGGACGCCAGTCTGCGTGGAGCCAACCTTGAAATACCACCCTGGCAACTTTGAGGTTCTAACTCAGGTCCGTTATCCGGATCGAGGACAGTGTATGGTGGGTAGTTTGACTGGGGCGGTCTCCTCCTAAAGAGTAACGGAGGAGTACGAAGGTGCGCTCAGACCGGTCGGAAATCGGTCGTAGAGTATAAAGGCAAAAGCGCGCTTGACTGCGAGACAGACACGTCGAGCAGGTACGAAAGTAGGTCTTAGTGATCCGGTGGTTCTGTATGGAAGGGCCATCGCTCAACGGATAAAAGGTACTCCGGGGATAACAGGCTGATACCGCCCAAGAGTTCATATCGACGGCGGTGTTTGGCACCTCGATGTCGGCTCATCACATCCTGGGGCTGAAGCCGGTCCCAAGGGTATGGCTGTTCGCCATTTAAAGTGGTACGCGAGCTGGGTTTAGAACGTCGTGAGACAGTTCGGTCCCTATCTGCCGTGGACGTTTGAGATTTGAGAGGGGCTGCTCCTAGTACGAGAGGACCGGAGTGGACGAACCTCTGGTGTTCCGGTTGTCACGCCAGTGGCATTGCCGGGTAGCTATGTTCGGAATAGATAACCGCTGAAAGCATCTAAGCGGGAAACTAGCCTCAAGATGAGATCTCACTGGAACCTTGAGTTCCCTGAAGGGCCGTCGAAGACTACGACGTTGATAGGTTGGGTGTGTAAGCGCTGTGAGGCGTTGAGCTAACCAATACTAATTGCCCGTGAGGCTTGACCATATAACACCCAAGCAATCTTGTGACTTCGAAAGAGGCATCTGATTGCGGTGTGTGAAGACGAAACGAACCGAAAGTTCGAGAAACTCACAAAACACCGAAAGCTATCACATACCCAATTTGCTGAAGCGAGGCCGACTGGCCACGACTCAGTACCCGAATTTCTTGACGACCATAGAGCATTGGAACCACCTGATCCCATCCCGAACTCAGCAGTGAAACGATGCATCGCCGATGGTAGTGTGGGGTTTCCCCATGTGAGAGTAGGTCATCGTCAAGATTAAATTCCGAAACCCCAATTGCGAAAGCAGTTGGGGTTTTGTTTTTGCGCACGAGAAAGTGCGCACCCTCCAGCGCCCCTTTCGGGCGGCACCCGGCTGCCACAAAATGCTAAGGTTCGGCCCTGGCTCAGGCACTTATCCAAGGAAGCACTCATGGCGGACGGCTCGCTACTCAGTACTGGTTTTATGGTGGTTCACGGCAACCGCCTGGATGAACTGCGTAGCCTGGTGGTCAGTTGGATGCGGCGTTATCCGCTGGCGCCCCTGGAAAACGAAATCGCCCTGGTGCAGAGCAACGGCATTGCCCAATGGCTGAAGTTGGCATTGGCCGAAGACCCGGAAGAAGACGACATGGGGGGCTGCGGTATTGCCGCAGCCATTGATGTGCAATTGCCCGGCAGCTTCATGTGGCAGTTGTACCGCCTGGTCCTGGGACGCGCCGAAATTCCCGCCAAGTCGCTGCTGGACAAAGCCCCCCTGACCTGGCGACTGATGCGCCTGTTGCCCGAACTGATCGACCAGCCACATTTCGAACCGCTGCAGCGTTTCCTGACTCACGACACCGACCTGCGTAAACGCTACCAACTGGCCGAGCGCCTCGCCGACCTGTTCGACCAGTACCAGGTCTACCGAGCCGACTGGCTGGAAGACTGGGCCGCCGGGCGCCATCAACTGCGCAACGGCCGAGGCGAGAGCAAGCCGCTCACCCCCGCCAACTGCTGGCAGGCGGAACTGTGGCGTGCGCTATTGCTCGACGTCGGAGAACAAGGCATGGCGCAGAGCCGTGCCGGAGTTCACCAGCGCTTCATTGAAACCATCACCCGGCTCGACACCGCGCCGGCCGGATTACCGTCCAGGGTGATCGTTTTTGGTATTTCCTCACTGCCCGCCCAGGCCCTGGAAGCCCTCGCCGGATTGGCCCGTTTCAGCCAGGTGCTGCTCTGTGTGCATAACCCTTGCCGACACCATTGGGCAGACATCGTCGCCGATAAAGACCTGTTACGGCACCAATACAAGCGTCAGGCGCGCAAGGCCGGGATGCCGGTGGTGCTCGATCCGCAAACCCTGCATCAGCACGCTCACCCACTGCTGGCAGCGTGGGGCAAGCAAGGCCGCGACTACATCAACCTGCTCGACAGCTATGACGACCCCAACAGCTATCGCTCGGCCTTTCGCGATGGGCGTATCGACCTGTTCAGCGAAAGCCAGCCGCAGACCCTGCTCAACCAACTGCAGGACGACATCCTCGAATTACGTCCGTTGAGCGAAACTCGCGAGCTGTGGCCCGCCGTGGATCTGGCGCAGGATGAGTCGATCCGTTTTCACATCGCCCACAGCGCGCAACGGGAAGTCGAGATCCTCCATGACCAGTTGCTCGCCCGCTTCAGTGCCGACCCCCAGTTGCGCCCGCGGGACGTGATCGTGATGGTGCCGGACGTCGACAGCTACGCGCCGCACATCAGTGCGGTATTCGGGCAACTGGAGCGCACGGATCCGCGCTTCATTCCATTTACCCTCACCGACCAGGGCCAGCGCGGCCGTGATCCGCTGCTGATTGCCGTGGAGCATCTGCTGAAGTTGCCCGACAGCCGTTTCCCGGTCAGCGAAATCCTCGACCTGCTGGACGTGCCTGCCTTGCGTGCGCGATTCGGGGTGGAGGAGCGCGACCTGCCGACCCTGCATCGCTGGATCGAAGGCGCCGGGATCCGCTGGGGCATGAGCGCCGAGCAACGCGCCGGCCTCGGCCTGCCCGACGCGCTGGAGCAGAACAGTTGGCGCTTCGGCTTGCGGCGCATGCTGCTCGGCTACGCGGTGGGCAGCGGTCAGGCCTGCGACGGCATCGAACCCTACGATGAAATCGGCGGCCTGGATGCAGCGTTGATCGGGCCCCTGGTGGCCTTGCTTGATGCCTTACAGATCGCCCACGATGAACTCAGCCAGGCTGCGTCCCCCGAGCAATGGGGCAGCCGCTTGCAAGCGCTGATGCAGTTGTTTTTCCTGGCCAGCAACGAACACGATGACTACCTGCTGGCCCAGCTGGAGTTACTGCGCGAAACCTGGCTCGAGACCTGCGAGTCGGTCGGCCTGCACGACCCGCTGCCCCTGACAGTGGTGCGCGAAGCCTGGTTGGCCGGCCTCGACCAGGGCCGGCTGTCTCAACGGTTCCTGGCCGGCGCGGTGAACTTCTGCACCCTGATGCCGATGCGCGCCATCCCCTTCAAGCTGGTCTGCCTGCTGGGCATGAACGACGGTGACTACCCGCGCGCCCAGCCACCGCTGGACTTCGACCTGATGGGCAGCGACTACCGCCCCGGCGATCGTTCACGGCGCGAAGATGACCGCTACCTGCTGCTCGAGGCCTTGCTCTCGGCGCGCGACCAGCTCTACATCAGTTGGGTCGGACGCAGCATCCGCGACAACAGCCAGCGCCCTGCCTCCGTGTTGATCGGACAGTTGCGTGACCACCTGGCCAATGGCTGGAAACTCGCCGGCGAGCCCGATGCACTGCTCCACGCGCTGACCCAGGAGCACCCGCTGCAACCCTTCAGCGCCCGTTATTTCCATGAAGGCGACGGCCTGTTCAGCTATGCCCGGGAGTGGCAACTGCTGCACGAACAGCACGCGGCCCAACCAACGTCGACCCTGCTGACCCCCTACGTGCAGGAAGAACCGTTATCCCTGGGCCAGCTCCAGGACTTCCTGCGCAACCCGGTCCGGCACTTCTTCAGCCAGCGCCTGAAAGTGTTTTTCGAAGCCGCTGAAGCGCCGCTGGCCGACGAAGAACCCTTCGTCCTCGATGCCTTGCAGCGCTACAGCCTGAGCGACAGCCTGCTGACCGCCGCCCTCGGCCATCTGGATCAACCCGAACCTGCGTTGCTGGCCCAGGCCAAGCGCCTGCAGGACAGCGGCTTGCTGCCCATGGCCGGTTTTGGCGAGTGCCTGCAGCGTGAATTGATCGAGCCCCTGCCGGACCTGCTGCAGCGTTATCAACACCTGCTGCAGTTGTGGCCAACGCCGCTGACCAGCGCCTTGCCCGTGTCGTTGAACCTGCAGGGCGTGAGCCTGGAAGGCTGGTTGGGGGGCCTGCATCAGCGCAGCGATGGCGGGTTGCTGACGGTCACCAGCATTCCCAACAGCATCGGTTCGCCCAAGACGCGCAAATGGCATCGCCTGATCCGGCCCTGGGTCAATCACCTGGTGGCCTGTGCCAGCGGTCTGTCGATGACCACCGGGCTGGTCGCCAGTGATGACAGCCTGCTGCTGGACCCGCTGGACCAGCCCCACGCCGAGCAGCTCCTGGGTGAGCTGATGCAAGCCTGGCAAGCGGGCATGCGCCAGCCCCTGCCCATCGCCGTCAAGACCGCCTTCGCCTGGCTTGGGCAGACCGACCCGCTCAAGGCCGATGCCGCTGCCCGCAAGGCCTACGAAGGCGATGGCCAGACCTCCGAGGGCGAGCGCCGCGAGAGCCCGGCCCTGGCGCGCCAGTTCCCTGACTACAACGCCCTGCTGGCCGACGAGACCTTTGACGGCTGGTGCGAAGCGCTCTACCGGCCATTGCTCGTTGCGCCCTGGCGCTCACTCACCGGCGAGGAGTCCAATTGATGACCGCGACATTGCCCCTGGCCCTGGCGTTTCCCCTGCGCGGCAGCCAATTGATCGAAGCCAGCGCCGGTACCGGCAAGACCTTCACCATCTCCGCGCTGTACCTGCGCCTGGTACTCGGCCATGGCGATGCCGCCAGCGGCTTTGGCCGCGAACTGTTGCCGCCGCAGATCCTCGTCGTAACCTTCACCGACGCGGCCACCAAGGAACTGCGCGAGCGAATCCGCACGCGCCTGGCCGAAGCCGCACGGTTCTTCCGCGACGAGACCCCGGCCCCCGACAGCCTGATTGCCGACTTGCGCGACCAGTACAGCGCTGAGCAATGGCCCGGCTGTGCCAACCGCCTCGACATCGCCGCGCAGTGGATGGACGAGGCTGCCGTATCGACCATCCACAGTTGGTGCCAGCGCATGCTGCGCGAACATGCCTTCGACAGTGGCAGCCTGTTTACCCAATCCCTGGAAACCGACCACAGCGATCTGCTCGGCGAAGTGGTGCGCGACTACTGGCGCCTGTATTGCTATCCCATGCAGGGCGATGCGCTGAACTGGGTCCGCGCCAACTGGGGTGGACCTGCCGCGTTGCTCGCGCGGGTGCGCGGCTTGTTCGACAGTGAGCGCGACAGCATCGAAGGCGAGCCGCCGCAGCAGTTGATCGCCGCCTGCCTTGAGCAGCGACGTGAGGCCCTGGTGACGCTCAAGGCGCCCTGGCCGGTCTGGGCACAGGAGCTGCGGGACATCTGCCTGCAAGGCGTCGCCAGCAAGGCCGTCGACGGGCGCAAGATGCAAGCACGCTACTTCGAGCCCTGGTTCGAGAAAATCAGCGCCTGGGCCGAGGATCCATCCCTTGAGCAACTGGACATCGGCACCGGCTTCACCCGCCTGACGCCCGAGGGCATGGCCGAAGCCTGGAAAGGCCAGGCGCCGGACCACCCCGGGCTGGACGCCATGGCCGGCTTGAAGGCCCGGCTCGATGCGCTGCCGACCCCGGACGCCGCCGTGTTGAAACATGCGGCGCAGTGGGTGGGCGCGCGTTTTGAGGAAGAGAAACGCCGGCGTGCCGAAATGGGCTTCGACGACATGCTGCTGCGCCTGCGCGCGGCCTTGCAGGCCGAGGGCGGCGAGCGCCTGGCGACCTTGATCCGCGAGCAGTTCCCGGTCGCGCTGATCGACGAGTTCCAGGACACCGACCCGGTGCAGTACCGCATCTTCGAGCGCATCTACCGCATCGAAGACAACGACCCGGCGTGCGGACTGTTTCTGATCGGCGACCCAAAGCAGGCGATCTACGCCTTCCGTGGCGCCGATATCTACACCTACCTGCGCGCCCGCCAGGCCACCACCGGCCGCCTGCATACCCTGGGCACCAACTTCCGCTCCAGCCACGGCATGGTCGCGGCGGTGAACCATGTGTTCCAGACTGCCGAACAGCGAGAACAGGGCCGAGGCGCATTTCTGTTCCGCGAGCCCAACGGTGACAACCCGGTACCCTTTGCCCCGGTCGCGTCCCAGGGGCGCAAGGAGTCGTTGCAGATCGACGGCCAGGCCGTGCCGGCGCTGAACCTCTGGCATCTGCCCAGCGAGCAGGCGCTGTCCGGGGTGGTCTATCGTCAGCAACTGGCCGCGGCCTGCGCCAGTCAAATCAGCGCGTTGCTCAATGGCGGCCAGCAGGGGCGGGCGGGTTTTGTCCGCGACAATCAGGCCCTCAAGGGCTTGTTGCCGGCCGACATCGCGATCCTGGTGCGCGACGGCAAGGAAGCCCAGGCCGTGCGCCAGGAGTTATCGGCGCGCGGCGTACGCAGCGTCTATCTCTCGGACAAGGACTCGGTGTTCGCCGCCCAGGAGGCCCATGACCTGCTGAGCTGGCTCAAGGCGTGCGCCGAGCCGGATGTCGAGCGCCCGCTGCGGGCGGCCCTGGCCAGCACCACCTTGAACCTGTCGCTGAGCGACCTGGAGCGCCTGAACCAGGATGAACTGGCCTGGGAGGCGCGGGTCATGCAGTTTCGCCAATACCGCGAAGTCTGGCGCAAGCAGGGCGTGCTGCCGATGTTGCGGCGCCTGCTCCACGACTTCCAGTTGCCGCAGGTGCTGATCGCCCGCAGTGATGGCGAGCGGGTGCTGACCAACCTGCTGCACCTCTCGGAACTGCTGCAACAGGCCGCCGCCGAACTCGACGGCGAACAGGCGTTGATCCGTCACCTGTCCGAACACCTGGCGTTGTCCGGGCAGGCGGGTGAAGAGCAGATCCTGCGCCTGGAAAGCGACGAGCAACTGGTCAAGGTGGTGACCATCCACAAGTCCAAGGGCCTGGAATACCCCCTGGTGTTCCTGCCCTTCATCTGCTCGGCCAAGCCGGTGGACGGCAGCCGCCTGCCGTTGCACTACCACGATGAGCGCGGCAAACCCCAGGTCACCCTGAACCCGACGCCCGAGCTGATCGCCCTGGCCGACCATGAACGCCTGGCCGAAGACCTGCGCCTGCTCTATGTCGCCCTGACCCGGGCCCAGCATGCGTGCTGGCTCGGTGTCGCCGACCTCAAGCGGGGCAACAGCAACAGCTCGGTATTGCACCTCTCGGCCCTGGGCTATGTGCTCGGCGGCGGTGCCGCGCTGGGGCAGTCCGCTGGCTTGTCAGCCTGGCTGCAAGCGCTGGAGCAAGGGTGTGCGGCGTTGCAGCATCAGCCGATGCCCGCCGCCAGCGACGAGCAGTACCAGCCGCCGCGCAACGCCGCACGGTTGTTGGCAGCGCTCAGTCCCAAGCGCAAGGCCGCGGAAAACTGGTGGATCGCCTCCTACAGCGGGCTGCGCATTGGCGACAGCCTTTCGGCCGCCAGCGAGGAAGCCCCGGAAAGTGCCCAGGCGCAAAAACTGTTCGATGACGAACGCCTCGACCCCGATGCCCCCCGTGAAGTCCAGGCCAGTGGCGGTGACATCCATCGCTTCCCGCGTGGGCCCAACCCGGGCACCTTCCTCCACGGCCTGCTGGAGTGGGCCGGTGACGAAGGCTTCAGCGCCGACCCGCAGGCGATTGAAGACGCCATTGCCCGGCGCTGCAACCGTCGTGGCTGGCAGGGCTGGATCGTCACGCTGAGCGACTGGCTACAACACCTGCTGCAGGTCCCGCTGCGCCTGGGCGCCGAGCAACCGCCGGTAGTCCTCGGACACCTGCGCGAGTACCGGGTCGAGATGGAATTCTGGTTCGCCAGCCATAAAGTCGATGTGCTCAAGCTCGACGAACTGGTGCGCCAATACACCCACGGCGGCGTCGCCCGGGTGGGGGCCGAATCGATGCTGCTCAATGGCATGTTCAAGGGCTTTATCGACCTGACGTTCGAGCACGCCGGGCGCTACTACGTGGCCGACTACAAATCCAACTGGCTGGGCAGCGATGATTCGGCCTACACCGAGCAGGCCATGGAGCAGTCGATGCTCGACCATCGCTACGACCTGCAATACGTGCTGTACCTGCTGGCCCTGCATCGCCAACTCAAGGCGCGCCTGGCCGACTACGACTACGACCGGCACATGGGCGGTGCCCTGTACCTGTTTTTGCGCGGTACCCGGGCGGCGAGCCAGGGCGCCTATTTCGCCCGCCCGCCGCGCGAACTGATCGAACGCCTGGACCGCTTGTTCCAGGGCAAACCAGAGGCCAAGCCTGAACCGGCCTGGGAGCAGGGTGTATTGCTATGAACCGTTCCTTTGCCGACCTGTTGCCCACGCCGCTGACGGCCGAGAGCCTGGCGCAACTCCAACCCCTGAGCAGCGCCACTGATTTGTTGCTGTTGCTGGAACGTTGGGTCGAGCGCGGCTGGCTGCGCGCGCTGGACAAAGCCTTTGTCGCCTTCCTCCACGAGCGGGCGCCGCACGACGATCCACTGGTGTTGCTGGCGGCGACCTTGACCAGTCACCAACTGGGGCACGGCCACGTCTGCCTCGACCTGTTCGAGACCCTCAAGGCGCCGGACTTCGCCCTGTCCTTGCCACCGGAAGGCGACGTGCAGACCGGTGCCCAACTGCTGCCCTCGCAATTGCTCGAAGCCCTGGACGGCGCACACTGGTGCAAGGTGCTGGCCTCCAGTCCGTTGGTGGCGCTGGCCGCCGATGGGTGTGAAGGCGCCATGCAGCGGCCGTTGGTGTTGTCCGGCAAACGCCTGTACTTGCGTCGCTACTGGGCCTACGAACGGCGCATCGACCAGGCGCTGCGCCAACGCCTGGTGGCCGCCGAACCGACCCCGGCCGACCTGCCCGAGCGCCTGGCCGGACTGTTCGGCCAGGCACGCGCCGGGGCGCCGATCGACTGGCAGAAGCTCGCCTGCGCCCTGGCGACCCGCAGTGCTTTCAGCATCATCACCGGCGGGCCGGGCACCGGCAAGACCACCACCGTGGTGCGTTTGCTGGCGTTGCTCCAGGCGCCTGCCGTGGAGGCGGGCAAGCCGCTGCGCATTCGCCTTGCGGCGCCGACGGGCAAGGCGGCCGCGCGCCTGACCGAGTCCATCAGCCAGCAAGTGCGCAGCCTGCAGGTCGCCGACGCGGTCCGGGACAAGATCCCCGCTGACGTGACCACCGTCCACCGCCTGCTGGGCAGCCGTCCCGGCACCCGGCACTTTCGCCATCACGCCGGCAATCGCCTGCCGCTGGACGTGCTGGTGGTGGATGAGGCGTCGATGATCGACCTGGAAATGATGGCCAATCTGCTCGATGCCTTGCCGCTCCATGCCCGCCTGGTGCTGCTGGGCGACAAGGACCAACTGGCGTCGGTGGAAGCCGGTGCCGTGCTGGGCGACCTGTGCCGGGATGCTGAAGCTGGCTATTACAGCCCGCAGACCCGGGCCTGGCTGGAGGCGGTCAGCGCGGAAGACCTGGGCCGCAGCGGCCTGCAGGAAGACCTCGACGCCAGCCACCCGCTGGCGCAGCAAGTGGTGATGTTGCGCCACTCGCGGCGCTTCGGCGAAGGCAGTGGCATCGGCCAGTTGGCGCGCTGGGTCAACCAACAGCACGCCGAGGAGGCGCGCAAGTTACTGGCAGCCCGCAGTCACGCCGACCTGTTTGTCCTGGCGCTCAAGGGCGAGCAGGACCGGGCCCTGGAGCGCCTGTTGCTGGAAGGTCACGGCGACGGACCGCAGGGTTACCGGCACTACCTGAGCCTGTTGCGCAACCAGCGCCCAAGCCCGGACGCCGCGCCTGAAGATCAGGTGTGGACGGATTGGGCGCGGCAGGTATTGCAGGCTTTCGACGCGTTCCAGCTGCTGTGCGCAGTGCGCAAGGGCCCCTGGGGCGTCGAGGGACTCAATCAGCGCATCACCGCGGCGCTGCTCAAGGCCCGGCTGATCGACAGCGATCAGCAGTGGTACGAAGGGCGTCCGGTGCTGATGACGCGCAACGATTACGGCCTGGGCCTGATGAACGGCGACATCGGCATCGCCCTCAAATTGCCTGAGCGTGATGCCCTGCCTGGCGGCAAGCAGGTGCTGCGTGTGGCCTTTGCCCGCAACGACGGGCAGGGCGGGGTACGGTTTGTGCTGCCCAGTCGGCTCAACGATGTAGAGACCGTGTACGCCATGACCGTGCACAAATCCCAGGGCTCGGAATTCGCCCACACCGCGCTGATCCTGCCGGACGCTCTCAATCCGGTGCTGACCAAGGAACTGATCTACACCGGCATCACCCGGGCCAAGGATTGGTTCAGCCTGATCGAGTCGCGCAGCGGGGTGTTCGAAGAAGCGGTCAAGCGCAAGGTCAAGCGCTTGAGCGGGCTGATGCTGGAACTGGCGGACGACAGCGATAGATGATCGACCAGTCAGTTTCCTGAGCGTCTCCCCCGCACGGCTATAAACGGGATAGCCCCGCCAGCTGGCAGGCGGGGCGTCCTCGCCCGGGTATCGGTGCTGTGCTATCGTTGCGGCATCATTTTGTCGCAATCAACGAGAATCCCCGCATGAAGCTGGCTGTCTGGACGACAGAATCCATGATGAGCTGCAAGCGCTTGGTGCTGGCCGGGATTCTCTGTTTGTTCAGCGCGCAGTTGTTCGCCGAGAGCCAATTGCCGGCCAGCATGGCCGAGCAGCGTGCCCGCTCGGTGACCCAGGTGGTCCTGGGGATTCTCAGCTACGCCCGCTGGCCCGTCGAACCCGACCAATTGCGCCTGTGCCTCCTCGGCCCCACCCAATACACCGACGACCTGGTCAAGGGCACCACCCAGGCCACGGGGCGTCCGGTGGTCGTGCGCCGACTGTTGGCCAGCTACCCGGCCATCGCCAGTCAATGTGATGCGGTCTATATCGGTGAAATGACCGCCGAGGAACGCAGTCAACTGTTCGCCTCGTTGTCCGGGCACCCGGTGCTGAGCATCAGCGAGGCTGACGAGCACTGCGCGGTGGGCAGCCTGTTCTGTCTGCGGGTCAGTGACCAGCAGGTCTCGTTCGAGGTCAACCTCGACTCGGTCGCGCGCAGCGGCGTGCGCATTCACCCCAGCGTGCTGCAACTCTCGCGCCGCAAGGCGGTTGCGCCATGAACCTGTTCAACCGAGAGGGGCGTCCGACCCTGCGTTCGGTCATTGGTCGGGGCAACCTGATCGTGGCGCTGGTCGGGGTGGCCATGACCAGCTTGTCCCTGACCGTGCTCGGCGTGCTGGCATTGCGGGTGTATGCCGATCACAACCTGCACCTGATCGCCCGCTCCATCAATTACACCGTGGAAGCGGCGGTGGTGTTCAACGACAAGGTCGCCGCCAACGAAGCACTGGCCTTGATCGCCTCCACCGAAGAGGTGGCCGACGCGCAGGTGTTCGATGCCCAGGGCCAGTTGTTGGCCCGTTGGCAGCGCGGGGAAAGCGGCCTGGTCTCGGCACTGGAGCTGCAGATCGCCCGCCACCTGCTGGAAGAGCCGATCCGCATGCCCATCGTCCATCAGGACCGGGAAGTCGGCAGCATCCTGATCGTCGGCCATGGCAGCAGCCTGATGCGCTTCCTGCTCAGCGGCCTGGCGGGCGTTATCCTGTGCAGCGCCCTCAGCGCCTGGGTTGCGTTGTTCCTGGCCAGGCGGCAACTCAAGGGCATTACCGGGCCGTTGCGCAGCCTGGCGCAAGTGGCGCACGCGGCCCGCAGCGAACGGGCCTTCGACCGGCGCGTGCCGCCGGCGCGCATCGCCGAGCTGGACAGCCTGGGCAACGACTTCAATGCCTTGCTCGACGAACTGGAGTCCTGGCAGACCCACCTGCAGAGCGAAAACGAAAGCCTGGCGCACCAGGCCAATCACGACAGCCTCACCGGTTTGCCCAACCGGGCCTTCTTTGAAGGACGGCTGGCGCGGGCGGTGCGCAGTGCCAGCAAGTACAACGAGCGAGTGGCCGTGCTGTTTCTCGACAGCGACCGGTTCAAGGGCATCAACGACAACTACGGGCACGCGGCCGGGGATGCGGTGCTGGTGGCGGTGGCGACCCGGGTACGCGCGCAATTGCGCGAAGAAGACCTGGTGGCGCGGCTCGGTGGCGATGAATTTGCCGTGCTGCTGACCCCCCTGCACAAGACCGAAGATGCCGAGCGCATTGCCGACAAAATCATCGCCAGCATGGCACTGCCGGTGCAGTTGCCGGATGGCTCCTCGGTCCAGACCTCGCTGAGTGTCGGGATCGCGCTGTACCCGGATCATGGTGACACCCCCGGCACCTTGTTACATGCCGCCGACGCGGCGATGTACCAGGCCAAACGCCTCTCCCGAGGCGGGCAATACACGGCACGGTCGGAGCACCTTGCCGCCCATCTTAAAACCAGGAGCTAACCTCGTGTTCTCAGTGACCCAGCGATCCTTTCGATTCTTCACCCTGACCCTGTTCATGGCCATGCTGGCCTTGACCGGGTGCCAGACGGCGCCGCAAAAAGGCCTGACCGCCGCGCAGATCGCCGTGCTCAAACAGCAAGGGTTCGAACTGACAGACGAAGGTTGGGCATTTGGCCTGTCGGGCAAGGTGCTGTTCGGCAGCGACGTGGAAAGCCTCAACGTGCAGAGCACGGAAATTGTCGAGCGCATCGGCAAGGCGCTACTGGGGGTTGGGATCGACCACGTGCGAGTCGACGGCCACACCGATGCCTCCGGCAAAGAAGCCTACAACCAGCAACTGTCCATGCGCCGCGCCAAGAGCGTGCGCAACGTACTGACCCGCGTCGGCATGCCTGAAGAAAACATCCAACTGCGCGGCCTCGGCAGCAGCGTACCGGTGGCCTCGAACAAAACCGCCAGCGGCCGCACCGAAAACCGCCGCGTGGCCATCGTCGTCAGCGCTGACTAATCGGTAAAGAAGATCTGGTGGAGCCGCAGCAGTACATCGAGTACTCCAAGGAACTCAGGTGACCCAATGAATACAGGGGCTAACCGCTATGAGCATCCTTGAAGTTCGAGTTGTGGTTACAAACCTCGCTGTTCCCTGAAACCGAGCACGAGGCTCGTCCACCATCGCCGCGTGAACTCCTCTGCGTATTTGCCATACTTGCTCAGGGTCGGAAAGGGTCAGATTCGCCTTTGCGCGGCTTCAAGCGAGCAATAACATCAGGGGACGTTTTTATAGGATGCTTTCGGAAAAGACCTCCGGTCATGCCCACATATCCGCAATGGATGTTTGATCAGATGTCATAGAAGTTTTCGTACTGTCCTTGTTTGCGCCAAATCCCGCTTCCCCTGATTCTAGAAAATATCGCCTTATGGTTTCGCTGTATCCGTGGTGCACTGCTTCAAGCGATCTGTATCCGTGCCACTGCCTTCACTTCTATCGATATCGCCGTTCGCATCAAGGTAAATGTGGGTCGTTGGCCATTTTGGGGTGATGTTGACGCAATGGTTGCGAGTCTTCTCACCCCACCAATAGAACTCCATAAAGAAGTCTTCATCTGGGAATATGTGTCCATAGTCCAACGTCGTTTCGCCGGGATACAGTCCTCCGCGGCCACTTCTGTAAATCCTGTTCTGCGTATTCCAGACGGCTCCGAGTTTTTCTGAGGCCTCCTTTGAATATTGGATGGTTACCCTTGGGGTTGCGATATACCAGAATGCAAACGGCGAGAGCAGCAGAAGTACGGTAAAGATTATCCTGCGTCTAATTGGTTTCACATTTGTGCACACGTACACCATCTCCCCATTCTATTGGCGAGACTGACAACACTTTGTCCATAACCATTTTGATTGTGATGCCTCCTCTTGGTTGCTCCTTGTAGAGCTGTACACCTATGCCAATCGATATCCGGTCGGGAGCATCATCCCAAGCCCGTAGCCCTTCAACATCCCCTGAGCGTTGTGGGCCGGGAAGTGGTTTTTCCGGCGTTTGCTGAGTCAGTAGTTCTTTAAAGTTTTCTCCCGACTTACGGAGGGAGTCCGAGACAATTTGCTCAAGCCCCGCACCATCAGAAAGCACACTTTCTGAAAGACCACCGGCCATACCTACATATCCATAATGGATGTTCGACCAAATGTCATAAAAGTACTCGTAGTCACCTTGCTTGTGCCAAACACCTCCCATGATCTCGGGAATCTTCCCCTTGTGATCCCAGTCCCGACCCTGACCTACTCTTTCAGTCCAAAGTGCCATAGCAGCCGCACCATTTGCAGCGCCAATAGCTTGAGGATTGGTCATGCCGATTTTGGCATACCAAGGCAGCTCCATTTGCTTGCGGGTTTCCTGCACAACGTCATAGCTGAGCAGTTCTTTCATCTTCAGAACAGAGGGGTGAAAGATATTGCGATTCATCTCGCCAGCAATGTATCTGGCGAGCTCTTCCATCTGGTGGGGATGATTGCACGTGGCGGAATTCGCGCTCGGCATGCTTGGAAAGGCAGCAGTATCATCTACTGACGTCGGATCAACCCAATTGGAGTTTGTCGCCGCTGGGTTGGATGCCCTAGTTGCTTGCGCTGCAGCACTTGTTCGCAACGGCGCTATCAGGCGGTTGCGACCCGTGGGGCAACCGCAGTGGATTCTTGAACCATCCAGCGCCGTAGCAACTCCCATCCACTTCATGGCGGGTAGGCTTTCGACAATTACGCCCTCTTCGCCGCATAGCGGGCAGGGGGTGGTTTTATCCCCAAGGCGCAAGACACCTCGACCCCCTTGTGTCGCATTGGGAAGGCTGCTGATACATATCGCGCCAGTAGTGGTTACATCACCGTGCAGACCTTGTCCTAAGCCGTTGACACTTGCCCGTATCATGATTCAACCCTCAATCGATGTCGGGAGGTCTTGTCACCTATTCCAATGTCGCGTCCTGTAACCATCGAGTGTCCCTACTTACTGTATTTGAATGCGGCAGGACGCTACCTCATGTGGTCATGGCGTGGCTGTAGGATGGTTCTCTAAGTTCATGAGGAATTTTCAATTGTTGCTTTGAAGGGGTGACTCTAGTGAGAGGGGCAATGCAGGCGTCGAGGTGTGACAAGCAGGGTATCAAGCACTGCTTCAAAGTCTTGGCAAAGACCTGCTTGCCTCATGATGCTGCTACTTGATTCCTTGAGGATCTGTCAGTCCGCAAACAGCGTCTCGCGACTGTCGCCCATCAGCAGACCCTGATTTTTTTCGGTCACGTTACGGATGTAGTCCCACAACAGGGTAATCCGCTTGAGCTTGCGCAGGTCCTCGCGGCAGTACATCCAGAACTGCCGGGTGATGTTGATTTCTGTCGGTAGCACCGGCAGCAGCCGTGCATCCTGGGCCGCCAGGAAGCACGGCAGGATCGCCAGCGAGCGCCCTTGCTGCGCGGCGACGAATTGGGCGATCACGCTGGTGCTGCGCAGGTTGGCACTGGCGCCGGGCAGGACGTTGGCCAGGTACAACAGCTCCGAACTGAAGGCCAGGTCGTCGACATAACTGATGAACTGATGCTGGGCCAGGTCCGCCGGGCGGCGTATCGGCGGGTGTTGGTCGAGGTAGTCCTGGGTCGCGTACAGCTGCAGACGGTAGTCGCAGAGCTTGCAGCAGACATAGGGCCCGTGCTCCGGGCGCTCAAGGGCGATGACGATGTCTGCTTCGCGCTTGGACAGGCTGATGAAGTGCGGCAGCGGCAGGATGTCCACCGAGATCGCCGGGTAGGCGTCGACGAAGTGGCTCAACTGCGGCGTGATGAAAAAGCTGCCAAAGCCTTCGGTGCAGCCCATGCGCACATGGCCGGACAACGCCACCCCCGAACCTGACACCTGCTCGCACGCCATGTGCAGGGTGCTTTCTATCGACTCGGCATAACCCAGCAGACGCTGGCCCTCGGCAGTGAGGACAAAGCCGTTGGTCCGCGACTTCTCGAACAGCAGGGTGCCCAGGGCTCCTTCCAGGGAACTGATGCGCCGCGACACGGTGGTGTAATCCACGGCCAGGCGTTTGGCGGCCGTGCTGGCCTTGCGGGTGCGGGCGACTTCAAGGAAAAACTTCAAGTCATCCCAGTTCAGGGAGCCCAAGGATGTGATGTTTTTTTGCATGTTTGACCGGCTTTTATGTGGGTTCTTATTAGAAGTTTGCACATCTATACTCCAAAAACAGTCCGCCCACCACGTCGCGGTCCACGCCTCATCTCAAGGCGGCTTGTTCGCCTTGGCTCCCAGCATAACTATAAGTCCCGGAGACCAGCATGAACGCATCCCTCACGCCCAACGAAACCACCGTGCAAACGGCCAAGCTGTTGATCGATGGTCAATGGGTCGAGTCCAAGACCACCGAATGGCACGACATCGTCAACCCGGCGACCCAGCAAGTGCTGGCCAAGGTTCCGTTCGCCACCGCTGAAGAAGTCAACGCTGCCATCGACGCCGCCCATCGTGCGTTCCAGACCTGGAAGCTGACCCCGATCGGCGCGCGGATGCGCATCATGCTCAAGCTCCAGGCCTTGATCCGCGAACACTCCAAGCGCATCGCCGTGGTCCTCAGTGCCGAGCAGGGCAAAACCATCGCCGACGCTGAAGGCGACATTTTTCGTGGCCTGGAAGTGGTCGAGCACGCGTGCTCCATCGGCACCCTGCAAATGGGCGAGTTTGCCGAGAACGTCGCTGGCGGCGTCGACACCTACACCCTGCGCCAGCCAATCGGCGTGTGCGCCGGTATCACCCCGTTCAACTTCCCGGCGATGATTCCACTGTGGATGTTCCCGATGGCCATCGCCTGCGGCAACACCTTCGTGCTCAAGCCGTCCGAACAGGACCCGCTGTCGACTTTGCTGCTGGTGGAACTGGCGATCGAAGCCGGCGTACCGGCCGGTGTGCTCAATGTGGTGCATGGCGGCAAGGACGTGGTGGATGCACTGTGCACCCACAAAGACATCAAGGCAGTGTCCTTCGTCGGCTCGACCGCAGTCGGCACCCACGTCTACGACCTGGCCGGTAAACACGGCAAGCGCGTGCAATCGATGATGGGCGCCAAGAACCACGCCGTGGTACTGCCCGATGCCAACCGCGAGCAAACGCTCAATGCCCTGGTCGGTGCCGGTTTCGGCGCGGCCGGTCAGCGCTGCATGGCCACCTCGGTGGTGGTCCTGGTGGGGGCGGCCAAGCAATGGCTGCCGGACCTCAAGGCGCTGGCGCAAAAACTCAAGGTCAATGCCGGCAGTGAGCCAGGCACCGACGTCGGTCCGGTGATCTCCAAGCGCGCCAAGGCGCGGATCCTCGACCTGATCGAAAGCGGTATCAAGGAAGGCGCCAAGCTGGAACTCGATGGCCGCGACATCAGCGTCCCGGGCTTCGAGCAAGGCAACTTCGTCGGCCCGACCCTGTTCTCCGGGGTGACCACCGACATGCAGATCTACACCCAGGAAATCTTCGGCCCGGTGCTGGTGGTGCTCGAAGTCGACACCCTCGACCAGGCGATCGCCCTCGTCAACGCCAACCCGTTCGGCAACGGCACCGGCCTGTTCACCCAGAGCGGAGCGGCGGCGCGCAAGTTCCAGAGCGAAATCGACGTCGGCCAGGTGGGCATCAACATCCCGATCCCGGTACCCGTGCCGTTCTTCAGCTTCACCGGTTCCCGTGGCTCCAAGCTCGGCGACCTGGGCCCGTACGGCAAGCAAGTGGTGCAGTTCTACACTCAGACCAAGACCGTCACCAGCCGCTGGTTTGACGACAACAGCGTCAACGACGGTGTGAACACCACCATCAACCTGCGCTAAGGAGCCCCACATCATGAAGATTGCGTTTATTGGTCTGGGCAACATGGGCGCGCCGATGGCGCGCAACCTGATCAAGGCCGGCCACTCGTTGAACCTGGTCGATCTGAACAAGGCGGTGTTGGCAGAGCTGGAGCAACAGGGCGGGCACATCAGTGCCACCGCCCGTGAAGCCGCGCAGGGCGCCGAACTGGTGATCACCATGCTGCCGGCCGCCGTGCATGTGCGCAGCGTCTGGCTGGGTGAAGACGGCGTACTGGCGGGGATCGGCAAAGGGGTCCCGGCGGTGGACTGCAGCACCATCGACCCGCAGACCGCCCGCGATGTCGCCGCAGCGGCAGCCAAGCAGGGCGTGACCATGGCCGATGCACCGGTGTCCGGCGGCACCGGCGGCGCGGCGGCCGGCACCCTGACCTTCATGGTCGGCGCCACGGTGGAGCTGTTCGCCACCCTGCAACCGGTACTGGCGCAGATGGGCCGCAACATCGTGCATTGCGGTGAAGTCGGCACCGGGCAGATCGCCAAGATCTGCAACAACCTGCTGCTGGGCATTTCCATGGTCGGCGTCAGTGAAGCCATGGCCCTGGGCGACGCGCTGGGGATCGACACCGGCGTGTTGGCAGGGATCATCAACAGTTCGACTGGCCGTTGCTGGAGTTCGGAGATGTACAACCCCTGGCCTGGGGTGGTGGAAACCGCGCCGGCGTCGCGCGGCTACACCGGCGGTTTTGGTGCCGAGCTGATGCTCAAGGACCTGGGCCTGGCGACCGAAGCGGCCCGTCAGGCGCACCAGCCCGTGGTACTGGGCGCGGTGGCCCAGCAGCTGTACCAGGCCATGAGCCTGCGCGGTGAAGGTGGCCAGGATTTCTCGGCCATCATCAACAGCTACCGCAAGCCGCAGTAAAAGTACCACGGCCACGCATAAATACCTGTGGGAGCGGGCTTGCCCGCGAAGAGGCCGGCACAGTCAATATCAACGTTGACGGTGCTGGCGCATTCGCGGGCAAGCCCGCTCCCACAATGGTTTTTTTGCACCCATTACCGGGTGCAATGTTCAGGCAAACACGAAGTACTTGCGCACGGTCTCCACCACTTCCCAGGTGCCTTTCATCCCCGGCTCGACCACAAAGATGTCACCCGCACGCAGATGGATCGGCGCCATGCCGTCCGGGGTGATCACGCAGTAGCCTTCCTGGAAATGGCAGTACTCCCACTTCACATAGTCGACCCGCCATTTGCCTGGCGTGCAGATCCAGGTGCCCATGATCTTGCTGCCATCCTCGCTGGTGTAGGCATTGAGGTTGACGGTGTGCGGGTCGCCCTCGAGCTTTTCCCATTTGCAGGCATCGAGCACTGGCAGCGGGTGGGTATCGCGAAGGACGGTAATGGGTTGGGACATGCTGACTCCGAGCGTTGGGCAGGAATGAACCTGCACCCTATAGCGCCCGGCGAAGGTTCAGTTGTCTGTGCTCGACACTCAGCTGTCCAGAAACGCGCAGGGCCTCAGACCCGCTCCAGCGTGCACTGGTCCTTCACCTGGGCCAGGCTGGCCTGCAGCGCGCTCAATTGCTGGTGTTGGCGGGTCAGTTGCTTGATGGTGTCGGTCAGTTGCCGCTTCTTGTCGGTGATCGCCTGGTGCGCCAGGTCCCAGGGCGGGGTCTGGCCACGGTACGGCTCGAACATCGCCTGCATTTCCTTGAGCTTGAAACCCAGTTGCTGGGCGCACTTGATGAAGCTCAGCAACTCGACGCTCTGCTGGTCGTAGATGCGGTATTTGCCCTGGCGCTGGGCTGGCGGCAGCAGGCCGATATCTTCGTAGTGGCGAATGCTCTTGATGGTGGTGCCGGACAGTTTCGCCGCTTTACCGATGTACATGAAAAGTCCCTTTTTCGTGGATGTCCCGGATAACGCGGCGGATTATCCCTGAGACTTACCCCTGAGCGATAGCCTTGGCGCGTGCCAGCCAGGTCTGGCGCTGACGTGCGGTCGAGCTCAGCAGCGGGCCGAAGGTCAGGGTGGTGCGCGGGCGGATGCCGCAGAACGCCAGGGTGGTCTTGCGCACCTGGTGCAGCCCGGGCATGCGATACACCCAGCGGTAGTACCAGGGCGGTGTGTCCATGGTCACCAACAGATCGGCGGTGCGCCCCTGCAGCAGCTTTTGCGGAAAGGCTTTGCCGGGGCGGTACTTGAACGCAAAGCCGGGAAGCAGCACCCGGTCGAAAAAGCCCTTGAGCAACGCAGGAATGGCCCCCCACCAGATCGGGTAGACCAGCGTCAGGTGCTCGGCCCAGGTGATGTCCTCCTGGGCCTTGAGCAGGTCGGCTTCCAGAGGCTGGATCTGCTGGTAGCCTTCGCGCAGGATCGGGTCGAAACTCAAGGTGCCCAGGCGCAGCTCGCGCACTTCATGCCCGGCCTCCCGGGCCGCCTGCACGTAGTGATCGGCGAGGGCGCCGCAGAAACTCTGGTTCGAAGGATGGCCGAGAATCACCAGTATCCGTTTGCTCATGTGCTTACCCCGCGATAGTCGAGGCGCGAGGATAAAGTCGGCCCCATGGGGGAGAGTCAAGGGCGGCGGTGGATGCCGCTGGCGCGGCGTGAAATTTCTATCGGCGAAACGGCGGTTTTTTAGCATTAAGTGCGAAACATTTGCCGATTGCCGAAGTTTTTCGCAAGAAAGTTCAGGGGTTTCGCTCGTATCATTCACGCGTGAGCAAGCCGAGATTTGAACAATGAAAAAAACACCATCCTGGTGGGACATCAGCCCACCCTTGAGCACCGCGACGCCCACCTGGCCGGGTGATACACCCTTTCAGGAAGAGCGGGTCTGGACGTTCGGCCCCGAGTGTCCGGTCAACGTCGGGCGCATTACCCTGTCGCCGCACACCGGCGCCCACGTCGACGCGCCTCTGCACTACAGCCCGGACGGCGCGCCCATCGGCGAGGTGTCGCTGGAGGTCTACATGGGCCCGTGCCGCGTCCTGCATTGCCTGGACAGCGGCGCCCTGGTGCAGCCCGAGCAACTGACCGGGCGCCTGCAACAGTTGCCTGAGCGGGTGCTGTTGCGCACCTACCGCCAAGTACCACTGGCCGCCTGGGACCCGCACTTCACGGCCGTGGCCAAAGACACCGTGGACTTGCTGGCCGGCCTCGGTGTGCGCCTGATCGGTATCGATACGCCGTCCCTCGACCCGCAACAATCCAAGACCATGGACGCGCACAACGCTGTCGCGCGCCATGGCATGGCGATCCTCGAAGGGATCGTCCTCGATGACGTGCCGGAAGGTGACTACGAACTGATCGCCTTGCCGCTGCGCTTTGCCAATCTTGACGCCAGCCCGGTCCGGGCGATTTTGCGTCCGCTGAACACATCGCCACTTGAGGAGCCTGCGCAATGAGCCAATGTCCCTATTCCCCGGGCAACCAGACAGACGAATGGCATAACGCCGAGCTGAATTTCTCCGACTCCATGAGCTACGGCGACTACCTGGACCTGGGGCGGATTCTCAGCGCCCAGCACCCGTTGTCGCCAGACCATAACGAAATGCTGTTCATCATCCAGCACCAGACATCCGAGCTGTGGATGAAACTGATGCTGCACGAACTCAAGGCCGCCCGTGAACACGTGCGCCTGGGCGAGCTGCCGCCAGCGTTCAAGATGCTGGCGCGGGTGTCGCGGATCTTCGACCAACTGGTGCATGCCTGGACCGTGCTGGCGACCATGACCCCCACCGAATACCACGCGATCCGGCCATTCCTCGGGCAGTCCTCGGGCTTCCAATCGTTCCAGTACCGAGAGATCGAATTCATCCTCGGCAACAAGAGCGCCACCCTGTTGCGCCCCCATGCCCACCGTCCGGAACTGCTGGCCGAGTTGCAGCAGTCGCTGGCCACGCCGTCGCTCTACGACGAGGCGATTCGCCTGATGGTCAGCGCTGGCCTGGCGATCGACCCACAGCGCCTGACCTGCGACCCCACCCAGCCCACCGCCCATGACGCCTCGGTCGAAGCCGCCTGGCGAGTGGTCTACAAGAACCCGACGCAGTACTGGGACCTGTACCAGTTGGCCGAGAAGTTCATCGACCTCGAAGACTCGTTCCGTCAGTGGCGCTTCCGCCATGTGACCACGGTCGAGCGGATCATCGGCTTCCAGCCAGGCACCGGCGGCACCGAAGGCGTGGGTTACCTGCGCAAGATGCTCGACACCGTGCTGTTCCCCGAGCTGTGGCGCGTGCGCTCCACCCTCTAAACACATCGCCTTATAGCCGCTGCCGAGCCGGCTCGGCAGCGGCTACAGTGGGTGTGGTTGACGCAGACAGCAAAAAGCCCCGGCATTCATCGAATGCCGGGGCTTTTTTAGTGGCTGGCGGTTATCGCGCGACCGACAACGCTCGTGTGCGGGCAACCCGCAGACGGTAGGCCACGTACAGGATCGCAACCCAGACCGGAATCGCGAACACCGATGCCCGAATGCCCGGGATCGCCAGCATCACGCAGATGATCACGAACATGAAGGCCAGGCACAGGTAGTTGGTGTAGGGCGACCAGAAGGCCTTGAAGCCCGGGACGATGCCTTTGAGGTGCATGGCCTTGCGGAACTTCAGGTGCGTCAGGCTGATCAGCGCCCAGTTGATCATCAACGAAGCAACCACCAGGGCCATCAGCAGCTCCAGCGCACCGTGAGGGGCCACGTAGTTGACCACCACGCACAGCAGGGTGACCAGCGCCGAAACGCTCAACGCCAGCAGAGGCACGCCTTGCTTGGTCAGCTTCATCAACTGCTTGGGTGCATCGCCCTGTTCGGCCAGGCCGTAGAGCATGCGGCTGTTGCAGTAGACACCGCTGTTATAGACCGAGAGCGCCGCGGTCAGGACCACGAAGTTGAGGATCTGCGCCGCTGTGTCGCTGCCGATCAAGGCGAAGATCTGCACGAACGGGCTGCCGCTGTAGGCATCGCCGGAAGCGCCGAGGGTCTGCAGCAGTTGGTCCCAGGGGTACAGCGAAAGCAGCACGGTGAGTGCGCCGACGTAGAAGATCAGTACCCGGTAAACCACCTGGTTGATCGCCTTGGGAATCACTTTGCGCGGCTCGCTGGCCTCGGCGGCGGTGATGCCCACCAGTTCCAGGCCACCGAAGGAGAACATGATGAACGCCATCGCCATCAGCAGGCCGGTGGTGCCATTGGGGAAGAACCCGCCGTGCTCCCACAGGTTGCTCACCGAGGCCTGCGGGCCGCCGGTACCACTGAACAGCATGTAGCAACCGAGGGCGATCATGCCGATGATGGCCACGACCTTGATGATCGCGAACCAGAACTCCATCTCGCCGAACACCTTGACGTTCATGGTGTTGATCAGGTTGACCAGCACAAAGAACACCGCCGCACTGACCCAGGTCGGCACCTCCGGCCACCAGAACTGGATGTACTTGCCGACCGCGGTCAGCTCCGCCATGCCCACCAGCACGTACAGCACCCAATAGTTCCAGCCGGACAGGAAGCCGGCAAACCCACCCCAGTAATTGTGGGCGAAGTGGCTGAAAGAACCGGCGACCGGTTCCTCGACAATCATCTCGCCGAGCTGGCGCATGATCAGGAAGGCGATGAACCCGGCAATCGCATAGCCGAGAATCATCGAGGGGCCCGCTGACTTGAGTACACCTGCGGAGCCGAGGAACAACCCTGTGCCAATGGCACCACCCAAGGCGATCAGCTGGATATGTCTGTTCTTCAGCCCTCGCTTGAGTGTGCCCTGTTGCTGTATTTCATCCGCCATCTGGTTACCTTCTAGTTGTTTTGGTCCGGCTGTGTTGCACCCCGACAGCTTATTCAATTACCGCCCGTTTGTGAGCGTCAGACGTTGCTTTCGGTGAACTTTTCGTAATAAAGCTGCACATTTTCCAGGCTTTGCGCCGCCAGCCAGGTCTTGATCGACTCGACCATCGGCGGTGGTCCGCAGACGTACATGTCGGCGGCGCTGTCGCGCCATTGGCTGGCATCGAAGTGCTCGGCGATGTAGCCGCGCTTGCCGGTCCAGGCCGGCGTGGGTTCGCTGACCACCTCGGTGTAGCGAAACCCCGGCAGGCGCTCGGCGTAGGCCTGGATGCGCGCGGCCTCGCACAGATCGGCTGCATCGCGCACCCCGTAGTACAGGTGCACAGGCTGATCACAACCGCGTTCGGCCATCTCGTCGAGCATCCCCAGCAGCGCCGATAAACCGGTGCCGCCGGCCACCAGCACCAGCGGCCGGGTGATGTGGCGCAGGTAAAACGCCCCCAGTGGCGCTTCCAGTTCGATGCGGTCGCCAACCTGGCAACGCTGGCGAATGTAGTTGCTCATGGCGCCGTCGGGCAGCAGGCGAATCAGGAACTGCAACTGATTGCTGGCGCCGGGGCGGTTGGCGAACGAATAGGAGCGTTTGCTGCTGGTGCCGGGAATCAGCAACCGCGCATATTGCCCCGGGAGAAAGTCCAGCAGCGGTGCGTCGGGGTCCAGCACCAGGTGCAGGATCGCGGTGCTGGCCGAGACCTGGGTGACCTGGCTGACGGTGCCGCTGAGCTGGCCCGGTCCGGCGGCGTTGCACAGGCTGGACGCGAAGTCGAAGTAGAAGGCGGCATCGGACTTCACCCGGGTCTGGCAGGTGAGCATCTTGCGCTGTTGCAGGTCCAGGCTGGAGAGGGCTTCCTCATCCACATAGTCCTGGCTGTAATCGCCGGATTCACAGCGGCCCTGGCACGTGCCACAGACCCCTTCGCGGCAATCCAGGGGAATCTTGATGCCATTGCGCAGCGCGGCATCGAGCAGTATTTCGTTGGCCTGCACGGGAAAGAACAGGGTCTTGCCGTCGGCAAAGCTGAACGCGACCTTATGGTTCATTCAGAACTCCTAAAATTTTCCGTAGCAGCTGTCGAGCCCCGGCGAGGCTGCGTTGCGTGTCCGCAGGACCGCCCCCTGGGGTTGACGTGCCTCGCGGGCTCGGCAGCTGCTACAGGTCACAAGTGGTAGAAGTCGAGCACCGAGTTGATGGTGTCGTTGAGCAGCAGCACATGCTTGCGGGTGATCAGCCAGCTGTCGTTGTGCGGCGTCAGGCGATAGGTGGCGTTGCCGTAGAACTGCTCGGAAGTGGCCAGGCGGTAGAACAGGGTGTGCCAGTTCAGGCGCACTTCCAGTTCGCCCTGGGGCAGCTCGCGGATCCGCACGTTGTTGATCAGGTGCAGGGTGCGGGGCATGGGCGTGGCCGAGGCGGCCTTGCCGGTGCGCAAGCGGAACACCCGGTCTTCCAGGCCGGAACGGTTGGCGTAGTAGATCAGCGACATTTCGCGCTTGGGGTCCTGGGTGTAGACGTGCTCTGAGTCCCATTGCGGCAAGTGGAACTCGCTCTGCTCAGCGAACAGCTGGAGGTAGGCGTCCCAGTCCTTGGCGTCGCACAACTCGGACTTGCGGTAGAAAAACTGTTCGATCTGATACTGCAATTGCGCATTCATGGTTACACCTCACGCAGCTTCAGGGATTTTTTGTCCAGGCCATCGAGCAGGAACTTCTGCCAGTTGGCGTGCTGGTTGACGTACAGCCCTTCGTGGGTGAACTCGGTGCCGGTCATGGCCGGGGCAATGCCGATGGCCTCGCTGTTGGGCGTGGCACCCGTGGCCCAGCGGTGGCTGCCGCGGGAGATATCGCTCCAGCGTTCCAGGCGGGCCTGGAAACCGCGCTGGGCTTCACGGAACTCCACCAGGTCGTCCGGGGTGCCAAGGCCGGAGACGTTGAAGAAATCCTCGAACTGGCGAATGCGGTTTTCCCGGTCGGCGTCCGACTCGTTTTTCACCCCCAGGCACTGGCTGATGATCTCGGTCTTGTTCCACGCCACCGGGCGGATGATGCGCAGCTGCGAGCTGATCTGATCGAGGAAAAACAGGCTCGGGTAGACGTTCAGGTTGCGCAGGCGATGCATCATCCATTCGGCCTTTTGCTGGCCGTGTTCTTCGATCAGGCGCGGCATGATGGTGGCGTAGCCGGAGCGTACCGTGGGGTTGGGCATGTCACTGAACAGCACGCTGTGCCCGTTGTTGAAGGCAAACCAGCCGTCATCGGTATTGGCGTCGCCGGCGCCGAGCTTGCTGTAGTCCAGGGTGCTGCCGCCGGCGCTGCCGTTTTCGCTGTTGACCTGCTGGCGATGCTGCACCGTGGCCACGTAGTTATAGTGGACCGTGCTCACGTGGTAGCCATCCAGGCCGTTCTCGTTCTGCAGTTTCCAGTTGCCGTCATAGGTGTACGCCGACTTGCCGGGCAGCACTTCCAGCTCGCCGGTGGGCGACTGCGCAACCATCATGTCGAAGAACACCCGGGCGTCACCGAGGAAATCTTCCAGGCTGTCGCTGCCCTGCACGTCGAGGCTGATGAACACAAACCCCTTGTAGCTCTGGATGCGCGCCTTCTTCAGGCCGCGAGTGGCCTTGTCGAAGCCTTCCGGGTACTCGCCGGGTGCCTTGACCTTGACCAGGCGGCCGTCGCTTTTGTAGCACCAGGCGTGGAACGGGCAAGTGAACGTGGACTGGTTACCCTTGCCAACCCGGGTCAGGGTGGTGCCGCGATGCTGGCAGGCGTTGATCAGCGCATTGAGCTGGCCGTCACCGTCGCGGGTGATGATCATCGGCTGGCGCCCGGCACGCATCGTGACGAAGTCGTGGTTGTTGGCCAGTTCGCTTTCGTGGCAGGCGTAGATCCAGTTCTTCTCGAAGATCAGTTCCATTTCCAGGTCGAACAGCTGCGGCTCGGTGAACATCTCCCGGGCAATGCGAAACACACCCTCCACCGGACGGAAGTCCAGGCAACCTTCGATAAACGTTTTCCACTGCTCGACGTTTTTCTCGCCACTCATGGGTCTGCCCCTTTTTTTATTCAGGCTAATCGGTGCGCACATTAGAGAGAGCAGGGCGGGGCAGGGTCTATCCGCTTACTCGACGAAGGTAATCCACAAAATTCGCGGGCTCGAACATCTGGCGGCGGCCAGGGGTAACACCTGGGCAGCGAATACCCATCGCCGCGCCCCAAACGATGAACGGCTGCCCCAATCGGCAGCATTGAGGTACTGTTTTGCCCAGTTTGCAGGACGGTGCCAGGGCAACTGTTCTGCTCTGCCACGCCAGGTTATCCGCTTATTCGGCGATTGTTATCCATCGACTCAGGGAGCGGGTCGAGTGGTCTGGAACTTGCTCCGTCCAAACCAGAGGTGCGCCGTCAGAGCGCACTGAAAAAATATTGCCGTGGGTGCGCCGTGATGAGTAGCAAAGCCGATCCGCAGAGTCGCGATATCCGTATCGATCACTATGACCTCGAAGGGGCCAGGACCTGGATGTCCGGTATCTGTGGCCCCCATCGCCTGGAAACCGCGACCCCGGAGCGGATCCGTTTTCACCACAGTGCCAATGTCTTCAAGTCCATGGCCACCACCCTCGGAACCATCGAGTACGGCACCGACGTGACGGTGGACATCGAAGACGCCGAGCACTTCAGCAGCTACAGCCTCAGCCTGCCGCTGGTGGGTGAGCAGGAGTTGCGCAAGAACGGCAGCCTGCTGCGCTCGGATCGTGACCAGGGGGTGATCATTTCACCGAACGAAAACCAGGTGCTGGCGATTTCCGGCGACTGTCGCAAGGTCCAGGTGGTGATCACCCGGGCGGCCATGTGCGAGTCCCTGGAAGGCATCCTGCAACGCCCACTCGACGCCCCCCTGCGCTTTGAACCATTGATGGATGCGGTGGACGGCGCGTCGGCGGCGTGGTGGCGCATGGCGCGCTATTTCATTGCCGAGCTTGAGCACAACAGCTCGCTGTTTGACCAGGTGACCTTCACCCGCGACATCGAAAGCTCGTTGATCAAGGGCCTGATCCTCGCCCAGCCCAACAACTACTCGGAGGAGCTGCGCGACGTGCTGGGGGTGAAGGTGCCGCACTACCTGGTGCGGGCCAAGCAGTACATTCACGACAACGCCCGCGAAGCCTTGCACCTGGAAGACATCGAGGCCGCGGCGGGGGTGTCGCGGTTCAAGCTGTTCGAGGCGTTTCGCAAATACTTCGCCCTGTCGCCCATGGCCTACCTGAAAAAACACCGCTTGAACGCGGTGCGCCAGGACCTGCTCGAACAGGGTCAGGCGCGCAATATTTCCGAGGTTGCCATGGCCTGGGGCTTTACCCACATGGGGCGTTTTTCCGCCGAGTACCGCAAACTGTTCGACGAGTCCCCCAGCGCGACCGTGCAGCGCAACGAAGCCCGGCGCATGCGCGGGCTGTGAGCCGTTGCCGGGCTACTTGCGCGCGACCAGGTCCAGCAGGTCGTCGCGCTCCTTGATCTTCTGCAGGACGATCTCCGAACGGATATCGGTGACCCCGGCCGTGCGGTTGAGCTTGTTGACGATGAAATCCGAGAAGTGCTTGAGGTTGCGTGCCTGCACCCGCAACACGTAGTTGCTGGCACCGGTGATCACATAGGCGGTGGCCACCTCCGGCCACGACTGGACCTTCTTGATGAAGGTCTCGTGCCAGTCCTCCGTGTCCTGGCGCAGGGACACATGGACAATGGCCTCAAGCTCCACCCCGAGGCGCTCGGCGCTCAGTTCGGCGCGATACCCGGTGATGATGCCCTCGCTTTCCAGCAGGCGTAGACGACGCAGGCAGGCCGAGGGTGACAGGGAGACCTTTTCCGCCAGTTCCTGGTTGCTGATGCGCCCATCCTGCTGCAGGTGATGGAGGATCCGCAGGTCTGTGGAGTCGAGATTCATGGTTTGAATAAATCCGCGTTTTTATCGGTTGGATTCGAATAATCTTCGAGATAACTACTATATGACCTCGCACTTTGCACGAAAATTCTGCAAGTCTTCGTTCATTATTTGCTCATCGTGCAGGTGCGAAAACCCCCGAAAATCGGTGCTCGCCGGCCGCATGCCACTTAAAGAACAGGACCGACAATGACCACAAGAAACGCTTGCCTGGCGCTCGATGCCGAGGACTCCCTGGCCCCTTTGCGTGCACAGTTCGCCCTGCCTGCCGGGGTGATCTACCTCGACGGCAACTCCCTGGGCGCCCGCCCGGTCGCCGCCCTCGAGCGGGCCCAGGCCGTGATCGCCCAGGAGTGGGGTGATGGCTTGATCCGCAGCTGGAACAGCGCCGGTTGGCGTGACCTGCCACAACGCCTGGGCAATCGCCTGGCCAGCCTGATCGGCGCGGGCGACGATGAAGTGGTGGTCACCGACACCACCTCGATCAACCTGTTCAAGGTACTGGGCGCAGCGCTGAAGGTGCAGGCCGGCCGTGCGCCGGAGCGCAAGGTGATCGTCAGCGAGTCGAGCAACTTCCCCACCGACCTGTACATCGCCCAGGGCCTGATGGACCTGCTGCAACAAGGCTACAGCCTGCGCCTGGTGGACAGCCCCGAGGCGCTGGCACAGGCCATCGACCAGGACGTTGCGGTGGTGCTGCTGACCCACGTCAACTACAAGACCGGCTACATGCACGACATGGCGGCCCTGACGGCGCTGATCCACGAATGTGGTGCGCTGGCCATCTGGGACCTGGCTCACTCGGCAGGGGCGGTGCCGGTGGATCTGCGCCAGGCCGATGCCGACTACGCGATCGGTTGCACCTACAAATACCTCAACGGCGGCCCGGGTTCCCAGGCGTTTGCCTGGGTCTCGCCGAAGCTCTGCGACCTGGTCGCGCAGCCGTTGTCGGGCTGGTTCGGCCACGTCCGCCAGTTCGACATGGAGTCCGGCTACGAGCCGAGCAAAGGCATCGCGCGCTACCTGTGCGGCACCCAGCCGATCACCTCGCTGGCCATGGTCGAGTGCGGCCTGGACATCTTTGCCCAGACCGACATGCTCAGCCTGCGCCGCAAGTCCCTGGCCCTGACCGATCTGTTCATCCAGTTGGTCGAGGAACGCTGCGCCGCCCACGACCTGACGCTGATCACCCCGCGTGAACACGCCAAGCGTGGCAGCCACGTCAGCTTCGAGCACCCGCAAGGCTACGCGGTGATCCAGGCCCTGATCGCCCGGGGCGTGATCGGTGACTACCGTGAGCCGCGGATCATGCGGTTCGGCTTCACCCCGCTGTACACCAGCTTCACCGAGGTGTTCGATGCGGTGCAGATCCTCGGCGAAATCCTTGATGAGAAAACCTGGGCCCAGGCGCAGTTCCAGGTGCGCCATAGCGTGACCTGACCCATAGGCTCACCGGATCCCTGTAGGAGCGAGCCTGCTCGCTCCTACAGGCCCCGGTGCCTGATCGACGATGTGCTCTAAAAAAACAAAATCCAGAGGACAGACACATGAGCGAAGCCGGCGGCTTTGACACGATTTCCAAGCGCGAACAGGGCCTGCGCCGACAACTGACGTCGGGGCAGATGAGCATGATCGCCATTGGCGGGGCCATCGGTACCGGGTTGTTCATGGGCAGCGCCTACGCCATCGGCTATGCCGGGCCCAGCGTGCTGCTCAGCTACGCGATCGGCGCGATCATTACCCTGCTGTTGATGGGCTGCCTGGCGGAAATGACCGTGGCCCACTCCACGTCCGGTTCATTCGGCGCCTATGCCGAGTTCTACGTCAGCCCGCTGGCCGGGTTCCTGGTGCGGTACGCCTATTGGGCGGCGATTGTGCTGGCGGTCGGCACGGAAGTGACGGCGGTGGCGATGTACATGAAGTACTGGTTCGCCCACGTGCCCGAGTGGATCTGGATCGTCTCGTTTTCCAGCGTGCTGATCGTGCTCAACGCTATCAGCGTGAAGACCTTCGGCACCTTCGAGTACTGGTTCTCGACCATCAAGATCGGCGCAATCGTCGGCTTCATCATCCTCGCGGTGTATGTGGTGTTCGGCTCCGGCAACCCGGAGTACGGGGTGCAGCATTACACCGCCCATGGCGGCTTCTTCCCCAATGGCCTGCAGGGCATGTGGGTGGCGGTGATCGTGTCGATCTTCAGCTACCTGAGCGTGGAAATGATCGCCGTGGCGGCCGGCGAGGCCGAGGACCCCGAGCGTGCGGTGAAACAAGCCTTTCGCGCGACCATCGTGCGCCTGGTGGTGTTCTACCTGCTGACCCTGGCCCTGATGCTGGCAATCGTGCCGTGGGTTCAGGCCGGGCAGGCGCAGAGCCCGTTTGTCACCGTGATGCAGACCATCGGCATTCCCGGGGCGACCGGGGTGATGAACTTCGTGATCCTGATTGCCGCCTTGTCGGCGATGAACAGTCAGTTGTACATCACCACGCGCATGATGTTCAGCCTGTCCCGTGGCGGTTACGCACCCAAGGCAATGGGCGCGCTGAGCAAGAGCGGAATCCCGCTCAACGCCCTGCTGCTGTCGAGCTCGGGCATTGCCCTGGCGACGCTGCTGAACCTGATGTACCCGGAAAGTTCGTTCACCCTGATGATGGCGATCTCGATGTTCGGGGCGATCTTCACCTGGTTCATGATCTTCCTCACCCACTACTGTTTCCGTCGCTATCACCAGCGCCACGGTGAGAAAAAACTGTCCTTTCGCATGCGCTTTTTTCCCTACAGCACGCTACTGGGACTGGTGCTGATGGCCGCGGTGATGATCACCACCTACTTCACCGATGCATTCAAGATGACCCTGGTGTTCGGCGTGCCGTTCCTGCTGATCCTGTCGGCGGTGTATGGGCTGTTCTTCAGAAAACCCAAGCCGTCCACCGTCAATCTGGAACGCGCCTAAGCCCTCCGTCAATCGGCGGACAGCGCCTCGAGCAAGGCACCCGCATACCGCGGCAAGGCCTCGAACGAGCGGGCGCACAGCAGCAGTTTGCGTTGCGCCCAGGGCTCTTCCAGGGCGCAGCATTTCCAACCCTGCCCGGCGGCAAATCGCTGCACCGCCGCCTGCGGCACAATCGCCAGTCCTGCGCCATGGGCGACCATGCGCATCACCCCGTCAAACCCTTCGGCCCGGATGCGCATCGACATGCGTTGGCCGCTGTGCAAGGCCTGTTCTTCCAGATAGATCGCCAGTGCATTGTGGGCATTGAGCCCGACGTACTCATAGGCCAGGGTCTGGTTGAAGCTCGGTGCTCGAACGTCGGCCAGAGGGTGGTCGTTAGGCATGATCAGCACCAGCGGATCGTCGCGAAACGGCCGGGTGTCCAGGCCCGAGGTGTCCACCGCATCGGACACAATGCCCAACTCGGCCGTGCCTTGATGCAGGGCGTGGGTGATGCGCAGGCTCGGCAGCTCTTGCAGGTCGATGTCGAGGTTGGGGTGTGCGCGCAGAAAATCCGCCAGCAACTCGGGCAGGTATTCGGTGATCGCCGTGGTGTTGCACAGCAAACGCACCTGGCCTTTGACGCCCTTGGCGTATTCCGCCAGGTCCTGTTGCAGGTATTGGGCCTGTTGCAGCATCAGCCGCGCGTGTTGCGCCAGTGCCTTGCCGGCGGGTGTCGGGCTGACACCCCGGCGCCCGCGCTGGAAAAACGCGATACCCGCCGAAGCTTCCATCCCGCGGATGCGCGCACTCGCCGCGGCCAGTGACAAATGACTGCAAGCGGCGCCGGCGGTGATATTGCCGGCTTCGAGGATGTTCAGGTACAGCCGAAGATCAATCAGATCGAAGTGCATGGGGGGACACCCTGTAGGAGCGAGCGCCCGCTTGCGGCGCCCGCTTGCGGCGCCCGCTTGCGGCTTGCTCGCGATGTTGGCATCAGCCGCGATGAAGTCTCTGGCTCTATTAAAACAAGAGGCAGCCTCAGTATATGGCAGATTTTCAGCGATGCCGGAACGCGCCAGGATACCCCCATGAACACACTTCTGGCGTTTTACCACAATCTTGGCCTGGGCCTTTCTTTGCTGGTGATCGTGACCTTCCTGATGGCGGGCATGATCAAGGGGGTGATCGGTCTTGGCCTGCCGACTATTGCCATGGGCTTGTTGGGTCTGGCTATGGCGCCAGCGCAGGCTGCGGCGTTGCTGATCATTCCGGCGACCCTGACCAACCTCTGGCAACTGGCGTTTGGCGGGCACCTGCGGGCGTTGGTGCGGCGGTTATGGCCGATGCTGCTGGCCATTTTTCTCGGCACCGGCGCGGGCACCCTGTGGCTGGGGATCGACGGCGGGCAGTGGGTGGTGCGGGCGTTGGGCGGCGCGTTGTTGCTTTACGCCCTGAGCGGACTGCTGCTGCCAGCCCTGCGTGTCGGCGGCGACCACGAGCGCTGGCTTGGGCCGCTGTGCGGCGTGCTGACCGGGGTCATCACGGCGGCCACCGGGGTCTTTGTGATTCCGGCGGTGCCGTACCTGCAAGCGTTGGGCTTGGGCAAGGATCAACTGGTGCAGGCCCTGGGCCTGTCATTCAGCGTCTCGACCCTGGCCCTCGCCGCCGCCCTGTTGTGGCGCGGCGCACTGGGCGGCGGTGAGTTGAGTGCGTCGCTGCTGGCGCTGATTCCCGCCGTGCTCGGCATGTGGCTGGGGCAATGGCTGCGCCAGCGGATCAGCGCCGTGCTGTTCAAGCGGGTGTTTTTCATCGGCCTGGGCTTGCTCGGCACTCACCTGCTGGTCAACGGCTAGCGGATGAGGGGCTGAGCATGTCGATCTGGCGGATCTCGAAATCGCGCTCCAGGTACTCCATGCGCTTGGCGAAGAATGCCTGCATGTGCGGCAGGTTCGAGTGCCGGTCCAGATCAGCCTGGGATGCCCAGATCTCGTAGAAGATGAACAGCGTCGGGTCCTGCTGATCACGCAGCATGTGGTACTCGATGCAGCCCGGCTCCGCGCGGCTGGGTTCGACGTAGGCGCGAAACAGCGCGGCAAAGGCCTCGGCCTGCTCCGGGCGGGTTTTGGCGTGCAGGATAAAACCCTGTTGCTGGTTCATGGAGAACTCCTCTTGAGTGGATGAGGGGAATTCTAAGGCAACAATCTGCTATTCATTCGTGCGTATAGGTCAAATGTATTTTGCTGCAACAGGGCTTATTCCGCCCAAGGGCGCTCTATAACCTGCCGTCATCGAATCAAACCTTACGGATCCCGCCACCTGTCCCAGGCAGCGGTGGATCAAACCCAGATGACGAGGCTCCCATGAAAAAAGTTCTGTTGCTCAACGGTGGCAAACAATTCGCCCACTCCGACGGTCGCTACAACACCACCCTGCATGAGGCCGCGATGAGCGTGCTGGATCGGGGCGGTATCGACATCAAGGTGACCCACATCGACGAGGGTTACGACGTTGCTGAAGAAGTCGCGAAGTTCCTCTGGGCCGATGTGATCATCTACCAGATGCCCGGTTGGTGGATGGGCGCGCCCTGGACCGTGAAAAAGTACATCGACGAAGTCTTCACCCAAGGCCATGGCAGTCTCTATGCCAGTGACGGTCGCACCCGCTCCGACGCCTCGCAGAAATACGGCAGTGGTGGCCTGATCCAGGGCAAGCAGTACATGCTGTCGCTGACCTGGAACGCCCCGCAACAAGCGTTCGACGACCCCACTGATTTCTTCGAGGCCAAGGGTGTGGACGCGGTGTACTTCCCGTTCCACAAGGCCAACCAGTTCCTGGGCATGAGCGGCTTGCCGACCTTCCTCTGCGTCGACGTGATGAAACGTCCGAACATCGAAGCCGACGTGGTCCGCTACACCCAGCACCTGCAATCGGTGTTCAACTTGCCGGCCGCTGCATGAGCTAGTATCGGCAGCTCAAAGCGCTGCCGGGAACGAGGACACACGTGAAAGCCAGATCCGATGAGTTGCAGATTTTTGTCTGCGTGATCGAGTGCGGTTCGATTTCCGCGGCGGCCGAGCAGGTCGGGCAGACGCCGTCGGCGGTCAGCCGCACGCTGTCGCGCCTGGAGGCCAAGCTCGACACCACGCTGATCAATCGCACCACGCGGCGCATGGACCTGACCGAAGAGGGCAAGTATTTCTTCGAGCAGGCCAAGCGCATCCTCGATCAGATGGAGGAACTGGAAGAACGCCTGTCGTCACGCCACAGCACGCCGTCCGGGCGCCTGCGGATCAACGCGGCGTCACCCTTCATGCTGCACGCCATCGTGCCCTACATCGATGAGTTCCGCCGGCTGTACCCGGATATCCAGCTGGAGCTCAACAGCAACGACCTGATCATCGACCTGCTGGAACAGAGCACCGACATCGCGATCCGCATCGGTGCCCTGGCCGACTCGACCCTGCATGCGCGTTCGCTGGGCTGCAGTCCGCTGCACATCCTCGCCAGCCCCGCCTACCTGGAGCGACACGGTACCCCGAGCACCGTGGCCGAACTGGCCGGGCACACCCTGCTGGGGTTCACCCAGACCGAAACCCTCAACCACTGGCCGCTGCGCCATGTGCACGGCGACCGCTGGCAGATCGAGCCGAGCATCAGCGCTTCCAGCGGCGAAACCCTGCGTCACCTGGCGCTGGAGGGGCAGGGCATTGCCTGCCTGTCGCACTTCATGACCATCGCCGACCTCAAGGCCGGCCGCCTCAAGCTGCTGCTGGCCGAAGCCAACAGCGGCTACCGCCAGCCGATCAACGCGGTGTACTACCGCAACTCGCAACTGGCCTTGCGCATCCAGTGCTTCCTGGACTTTATCCAGGGCAAGCTGGCGGGCTACGCCAACGAGGTGTTCGACGGCTGATTCGCCCCCGGAGCCTGTCAGTGCAACGCATCACAAAACGGCCACCTTCGGGTGGCCGTTGACGTTTTGGGATTGCTCAACACCCGTGCCAGGGCCTATGGTTCCACCTGCCTCAATAACAAGAAAAGGATGGATCTCATGCGTTATGTTTTGTTCAAGACCCTGACGCTCGCCGTGGCGATTGCGGCCAGTTCGTCATCATTCGCCGCGCTGCTGGAAGGGGGCGCCGTGGCCGCGCCGAACCAGTATGGCGCCGACGTCGCCGCACAGGTTCTGAAGAAGGGCGGCAACGCAGTCGACGCCGCGGTAGCAACCGCCTTTACCCTGGCCGTGACTTACCCGGAAGCCGGCAACATCGGCGGTGGCGGCTTCATGACGATGTTCATCGACGGCAAGCCGTATTTCCTCGACTACCGCGAAACCGCCCCGAAGGCGGCGACCCGTGACATGTACCTGGACGACAAGGGCGAGGTCATCGAGAACCTCAGCCTGGTAGGTTCCCGCGCGGCGGGCGTGCCGGGCACGGTGATGGGGCTGTGGGAGGCGCACCAGAAATTCGGCAAGCTGCCCTGGAGCGAGCTGATTACCCCGGCCATCGGTTACGCCAAGACCGGCTTCAAGGTCGCCGACAAGCAGTACCAGTACCGCGAAGATGCGCTGAAGCTGTTCAACGGTACCACCAACTTCGCCGACTACTTCGGCAGCATGAAACCCGGCGAGACCTTCCGCCAGCCGGAGCTGGCCGCCACCCTGGAACGCATCGCCGACAAGGGCGCCAACGAGTTTTACCAAGGCCAGACCGCCGACCTGCTGGTCGCCCAGATGAAGGCCGACAAAGGCCTGATCACCAAGGAAGACTTGCAGGACTACAAGGTCAACTGGCGCGAGCCGCTGACGGTCAACTGGCGTGGCAACACCCTGTACACCGCGCCGCCTCCGAGCTCCGGCGGCATTGCCCTGGCGCAACTGATCGCCATCAAGGAAGACCGCGCCGCGGATTTCAAGGGCGTTGAGCTGAATTCGGCGAAGTACATTCACCTGCTCGCCGAGATCGAAAAACGGGTATTCGCCGATCGCGCCGACTACCTGGGTGACCCGGCGTTTTCCGATGTGCCGGTCAAGCAACTGACCGATCCGGCCTACCTGAAAAAACGCGCGGCCGAGGTCAACCCTACGGCCATCTCGCCGACTGAAAAAGTCCGTCCGGGCCTGGAACCCCATCAGACCACGCACTTCTCCATCGTCGATGCCGATGGCAATGCGGTGAGCAACACCTACACCCTCAACTGGGACTACGGCAGCGGTGTCGTGGTCAAGGGCGCGGGCTTCCTGCTCAACGATGAAATGGACGACTTCAGCTCCAAGCCCGGCGTGGCCAACGCCTTTGGTGTGGTCGGCGGCGACGCCAATGCCATCGCTCCGGGCAAGCGCATGCTGTCGTCGATGAGCCCTAGCCTGGTGACCCGCGATGGCAAAGTCACCCTGGTCCTGGGCACCCCAGGCGGTTCGCGGATCTTCACCTCGATCTTCCAGGTGCTGAACAACCTCTATGACTACAACCTGCCGCTGGAAAAAGCCGTGGCCGCGCAACGCGTCCACCACCAGCTGCTACCCAAGGACACCATCTACTACGACGCCTATGCGCCGCTGACCGGCAAGGTCGCCGACGAGTTGAAAGCCATGGGTTACACCCTGGAAGACCAAGGCTGGGAAATGGGTGACATCCAGGCCATTCGTATCAACGGCAACCAACTGGAAACCGCCTCCGACCCACGGGGACGTGGGGTTGGCACAGTCGTGAAATAACCTGGCGTAACCCGGCGGCTGCACAGTCGCCGGGTTACTGCGCTCGCATTTCTCCTGTGGGAGCGAGTGCCCGCTTGCGGCTTGCTCGCGATGGCGATCTGCGCCACACCCTAGGTCTCGGTAATCCCCCCAATCCCCTGTAGCAGCTGCCGAGCCCGCGAGGCTGCGTCGCCGCGTTCGACTCAGACCCCATCCGCCTCACGGTGCATCTGGCGAAACTCGCCTGGGGGCATGCCGCGTCGGCTTTTGAAGGTGCGGTGGAAGGAGCGTGGTTCGGTGAAGCCCAGGTACTGGGCGATGTCCTGGATCGGCAGGGTGCTGTGCAGCAGGTAGTGTTCGGCCAGTTCCTGGCGCAGGTCGTCGAGGATCTGTTGGTACGAGGTGCCGGCCTGGTGCAGTTGGCGCTGCAGGGTCCTTACCGAGATGGCGAACTGTTCGGCTACCTGTTCCTTGCGCGGCAGGCCCTCCTTGAGCAGTTGGCGCAGGATGTTTTTCACCCGTTGTTCCAGCGAGGCGTCTTCCAGTGTGGCCATCAGGCCCAGGGCGTGTTCTTCCAGGGTGCGCAGCAATTGTGCGTCGGCCTGGCGCAGCGGCAGTTGCAGGTAGGGCAGGGGCACGATCAGGGCTGAGTAGGGCTGGCCGAACAGTACCGGGCAGTCGAAGAATTGTTGATAGGACGCCGGATCGGTGTCACTGGGCAGCGCATGTTCGAACCACACCGCGGCGGGCGAGAGGTGGGTGTCGGCGATCCAGCGTGCGTATTGCAGCCACGAACCCAGCACGTTTTCCACCAGGTGGCGGCGGATGCGTGGGCGCTGGTGGCGGCAGTTCCAGATCAGGTGCACGTGCTCACCCTGCAGTTCGGCGCGGCTGACCCCCATGTCACCCACCAGTTTCTCGAACGGCATGATGCGATTCATGGCGTCACCCAGGGTCGCGCAGTTCATGGTGATGTAGCCCAGCACGCTCCAGGAGTTGGGCAACACGAAGCGCGCCGAATTCAGGCCGAACAACGGGTCGCCGGAGTGCTCGCAGAAGTAGTCCAGCAGCCGTTCATGGGCCTCGCCCGGCAACCGCAGGCTGTTGTCGCTCAATTGCTCGACCTGCAACCCGGCCGCCGCCAACGCCGGTTCGATGGCCAAGCCCAGCTGTTCGGCATGGCGCACGTACTTGAGCAGCGGGGGCAGCGAGGTGTAGCCGAGGGATTGCATGATCGGGGTCCTTTGATCGAGGCAGACTGGCGCGGGTCAAGACCCTGAAAGGTAATTTGAAAGCACAGCTAAAGTAAATGCCTGGGGCCGGGTTCGCGTGTTGGCTCAATTGGCTACTCGCGCTGGCCGGATGCGACCGTGACAGGCGCGGGGGGCTGGCTAGTATAGGCGCCTGAAATGTCACTTATAAGAACCGCAAAAGGACACACGCATGCGACGCTGGAACGGCTGGGGGGATGCAACCACGGTGGTCGAATTGCCGGCCCAGGGCGCGGGGTTTCTCGCCGCACGGGTGGGCACCGGACGGGCATTGCCCGACGCCACACTGGAAACAGCCCTGGCCCGGGTCCCGGCTTCGCGCCTGGCGGAGCACCCGCTGTACAGCGTGCAGGCCCAGGACCGGCTGATGCACGCCCGTGGCCAGAGCCTGCCGGACTGGCTGGCACTGCGTGAGGGGGCGCTGGGCGTTTACCCCGACGGGGTGGCCTTCCCGCAGAGCGCCGAGCAGATCCGCGAGTTGCTGGCGTTGGCTCAGGAGCGCGACCTGTGCCTGATTCCCTACGGGGGCGGCACCTCGGTGGCCGGGCACATCAATCCCCCGGCCTCCACCCGCCCGGTGCTGACCGTGTCCCTGGCCCACATGAACCGTTTGCTCGACCTCGACGAGCAGAGCCTGCTGGCCACCTTTGGCCCAGGCGCCAGCGGGCCACAAGTGGAAAGCCAGTTGCGTGCCCGGGGCTACACCCTGGGGCATTTCCCGCAGTCGTGGGAGTTGTCGACCCTCGGCGGCTGGGTGGCGAGTCGCTCCAGCGGCCAGCAGTCGCTGCGTTATGGACGGATCGAGCAACTGTTCGCCGGCGGCACCCTGGAAACCTTCGCCGGCCCGCTGCAGATCGCGACCTTTCCGGCCTCGGCCGCCGGCCCCGACCTGCGTGAGGTGGTGCTGGGGTGTGAAGGACGGTTCGGGATCATTTCCGAGGTCAAGGTGCGGATCAGCCCGCTGCCGGCCGACGAGCGCTTTTATGGGGTGTTCCTGCCGAACTGGAGCCAGGCCCTGCAAGCCATCCGCCAGTTGACCCAGGCCCGCGTGCCCCTGTCGATGCTGCGCCTGTCCAATGCCGTGGAGACCGAAACCCAGCTGGCGCTGGCGGGCCACCCGCAACAGATCGCCTGGCTGGAGAAGTACCTGGCCCTGCGCGGTGCCGCTGCCGGCAAGTGCCTGCTGACCTTCGGCGTGACCGGTAACCGACGGCAGAATGCCCTGTCCCTGAGCCAGGCGCGGCAGCACCTCAAAGCCTTTGGCGGAGTGTTCACCGGAACCTTGCTGGGCAAGAAGTGGGCCCAGAACCGGTTCCGCTTTCCTTATCTGCGCGAGAATCTGTGGAACGCCGGCTACGTGGTGGACACCCTGGAGACCGCCACCGACTGGAGCAATGTCGACAACCTGCTCAATCGCATCGAAACCAGCCTGCGCGACGGTCTGGCGACCGAAGGCGAGCAGGTGCACGTGTTTACCCACCTGTCCCATGTCTATGGCGAAGGCTCGAGCATCTACACCACCTACGTGTTCCGCCCGGCGGCCACTTACCCGGCCACCCTGGCGCGCTGGCAGGCGCTCAAGCACGCGGCCAGCCAGACCATTGTCGAGCACCACGGCACCATCAGCCACCAGCACGGCGTGGGCAAGGATCACGCCCCCTACCTGTTGCGCGAGAAGGGCGCGCTGGCCATGGACACCCTGCAGGCGCTGAGCCAACACTTCGATCCGGCCGGGCGTCTGAACCCCGGCACCCTGCTGCAGGAGTGACGGCATGAGCCAGGACTGGAATGCCGCGTGGCGCCAGCAGGTACTGCCGACCCTGGCGCAGCAACCCTGGGACCTGATCGTCATCGGTGGCGGCATCAGCGGGGCCGGGATCCTGCGCGAAGCGGCCCGTCGCGGTTGGCGTTGCCTGCTGCTGGAGCAACGCGACTTTGCCTGGGGCACTTCCAGCCGTTCCTCGAAGATGGTCCATGGTGGCTTGCGCTACATCGCCAAGGGCCAATGGCGCCTGACCCGCGACTCGGTCCACGAACGCCAGCGCCTGCTCGACGAAGCGCCGGGGCTGGTGGAGCCCATGAGTTTCATGATGCCGCACTACCGGGGCGGGTTTCCCGGGCCAGGGGTGTTCGGTGGATTGTTGACGGTGTACGACGCCCTGGCTGGGCGCCGTAACCATCACTTTCATGACGCCCAGCAACTGCGCTACCTGGCCCCCGGGCTGAAGGAAGACCGGTTGCTGGGGGGCACCTGTTTTGTCGATGCGCTGACCGACGATGCACGCCTGGTGATGCGCGTGCTCGCGGAAGCGCGGGCGGACGGCGCGCTGGCGCTCAATGGCATGCGGGTCGAACAATTGTTGCGCGAAGACGGTCGGGTCTGCGGGGTGCAGGTGGCCGACAGCGAGGGCGGCGAGCCAATGCAATTGCGCTGTGGCGCGTTGGCGGTGGCCACCGGGGCCTGGGCCGAGCGACTGCGGCCCCGTGATGCCCCGTCGCAACTGCGTCCACTGCGCGGTAGTCATCTGTTGCTGCCGGGTTGGCGCTTGCCGGTGGCACAGGCCTTCACCTTCCTGCATGCGCGGGATCGGCGGCCGGTGTTTGTATTCCCCTGGGAGGGCGCCACGGTGGTGGGCACCACGGACCTCGATCACCAGGACGACCTGGACACGAGCGCGAGCATCAGCAGCGAAGAACTCGAGTACCTGCTGGCCGCCTGTGCCCAGCAGTTTCCCCAGGCCGAGGTGGTGGCGGACGATGTGCTGTCGACCTGGTCGGGGGTGCGTCCGGTGGTGGGCAGTGCCCATGGCGAGCAGGCGGGCAAGCCGTCCAATGAAACCCGCGAGCATGTGTTGTGGCTCGAACCTGGCTGCGTGACCCTGGCCGGCGGCAAGCTGACCACGTTCCGCCCGCAGGCTCTGGAGGTGCTCAAGGCCTGTGGGCAGATGCTCGGGCGCGAGGTCAGCGATGACGGCGCGCCGGTGTTTGCCAGCGTGCCGACGTTGCCGATCCCCGGGCTCAGCGCCAGCCAGTGGCGGCGCCTGGCCGGACGCCATGGCCGCGACTTGCCACGCCTGGCGCGGTTGCTGGAGCAACTGGGTTACGGCTGTGTCGGCGCGAGCGACACCCTGTGGGCGGAGCTGGCGTTCGCCTGCGACGCGGAACTGATCCTGCACCTGGACGACCTGTTGCTGCGTCGCACCCGGATTGGCCTGTTGCTGGCCCAGGGGGCGGCGCAGTATCTGCCGGCCATTCGCCGTCTGTGCCAGCCCCGCCTGGGCTGGGACGATGCCCGCTGGCAGGTGGAAGAACAGCGTTATCGGGACTTGTGGCAACGCCATCACGGGTTGCCATGACGCTTGCGTCACGGCTGTTACGGGGCGTCAGTTGCCAACGATGTGTAGATATCAGTGCCCATTCAAGAGAGCTCCATGGATAACGACAAGAACAAGCGCTACCTGCTGGCAATCGACAATGGCACCCAGAGCGTGCGCGCCTTGCTGTTCGACCTGCAGGGCAATCTGTTGGGCAAGGGCAAGGTCGAGCTGCAGGCCTACTATTCCAGCCAGCCCGGCTGGGCCGAGCAGGACCCGGACTACTACTGGGCCAAACTGGGCGAGGCCTGCCAGTTGTTGTGGCAGCAGACCGGCGTCGACCGCACGCAGATCGCCGGGGTTTCACTGACCACCCAGCGCGGCACCCTGATCAACGTCGATGCCCAGGGCCAGGCCCTGCGCCCGGCGATTCTGTGGCTCGACCAGCGCCAGACCGAAGTCGAAGGCGGGATCAAGGGACCCTGGGGCTGGCTGTTCAAGCTGGTCGGCGCCCAGGCCACCGTCGACTACTTTCGGGCCCAGGCCGAAGCCAACTGGATCGCCCGGCATCAACCCCAGGTGTGGGCGGCAACCGACAAGTTCCTGCTGCTTTCGGGGTTTCTCACCCATCGCCTGTGCGGGCGCTTCGTCGATTCGGTGGGCTGCTGCGTCGGCTACCTGCCATTCGACTTCAAGCGCCTGCGCTGGGCCGCGCCTGCCGACTGGAAATGGCAGGCGCTGGCGGTCCGTCCCGAACAGTTGCCGAGCCTGCTCAAGCCCGGGGAAACCCTGGGCCATATCAGTGCCGAGGCCAGCCGGCACACCGGTATCCCCGAGGGTGTGCCGCTGATTGCCGCCGGTGCCGACAAAGCCTGCGAAGTGCTGGGCGCCGGCGTGGTCGACCCGGCCACGGTGTGCCTGTCCTACGGCACCACGGCCACCATCACCACAACCCGCTCGCGCTATCTGGAAATCGTCCCGTTGATTCCGCCGTACCCCGCTGCGGTACCGGACCAGTACAACTGCGAAGTGATGATCTATCGCGGCTACTGGATGGTCAGCTGGTTCAAGAATGAGTTCGGCCTGCGGGAAATGCAGCAGGCCAAGGAACAGGGGCTGGAGCCGGAGCAATTGTTCGACGCCCTGGTCAATGCGGTGCCGCCCGGCTCCATGGGCCTGATGCTGCAACCCTACTGGTCGCCGGGCATCCGCGAGCCGGGGGTGGAAGCCAAGGGCGCGATGATCGGGTTTGGCGATGTACACACCCGGGCGCACATCTATCGGGCGATCCTCGAAGGCCTAGCCTATGCCTTGCGCCAGGGCAAGGAGAACCTCGAACGGCGTTCCAAGCAGCCGATCCAGCGTTTGCGGGTGGCCGGTGGCGGCTCGCAGAGCGATGCGGCGATGCAGCTCACGGCGGACATTTTCGGCCTGCCGGCCGAGCGCCCGCATGTCTATGAAGCCTCCGGGCTGGGGGCGGCCATCTGCTGCGCAGTGGGCCTCGGCCTGCACACCGACTTCCCTTCGGCGATCGCCTCCATGACCCGGGTCGGTACGGTGTTTTATCCACAGCCCGAGGCGCAGCAGATCTATGAGCGGCTGTACAAAGAGGTCTACCTGCGCATGTACCGCCAGCTCAAACCGCTGTACCAGAGCATCCGGAAGATCACCGGTTATCCCGCCTGATGTGTGGGAGCGAGCCTGCTCGCGATAGGGCCCGCACAGCCAACACCGGTGCAGCCTGGCACTCCGCTATCTTTCCTGGTGTCCGAATGTCCCCTGTGGGAGCGGGCTTGCTCGCGTGGCGGCCTCTGGGCCGACCAGGATGTTGGATTAGTCCGAGTACATATCCATTCTTGCGGTAACGGCCACTTATGGTTCCGCTCTTACAGCGGCTCACTTTTGAGAGCCCAAAAGTAAGCAAAACGCTCTTACCCCCACCACTCGGCACCTCGCTTGGGCTCGGTGTTCCCTCACTCCGGCTTGAATCCGTGGGCCGCCGCCACGCGCCATCCCTGGCGCGGGGCGGCTAACCCGGCGTCCTGCCGGGTTGCCCACGGCTTCAAGCCTGCGTTCGGCCAGCGTGGTTAACGGGGCGCCCAGGATCAAAAGCCAGAGCCAGAGCCAGAGCCAGATCAAAAGATGGCTGACTTCGTCAGCGTCTGAGGAACTAGAAGCTACACCGCGCATGCCCCAGTGATCAGGTCGGCTTTCAGGCCGCCTCGCTTTGTTTTTGATCCTGGGCGCCCCGTTAACCACGCTGGCCGTACTCCGATATTGATTTGGGGGGTAAACCGGCAGGACGCCGGTTTAGCCGCACTGGGCCAGGGATGGCCCATTGCGGCGGCCCCCCAAATCAATGTCGGAGTACGGGCATGCCGAGCCTAAGCGAGGCACCGAGTGGTGGGGCAAGAGCCTTTTGCTTACTTTTGGCTGGGCCGGCATTCCGGCTCTCAAAAGTGAGCCGCTGTAAGAGCGGAACCATAGGTGGCCATTACTGCAAGAATGGATATGTACCCGGCCTAATCCAACATCCCGATAGCCCACAGATGCAACGTCGCACCACAGTCGTGTAGATACCTATGCCGCGATGGGGCCAGCACCGCCAACATTTATCGACCTGACACATCGCCATCCCGGGTAAACCCGGTCCCACAGGCTCGCTCCCGCAATGGTTTTTGGCTGCTCGCAGATTGCGCATACCGCCACCCAACCTGCTCGCAATGGCGCTATCGGAGAGTTTTTTTGGCCAGATTGGACAGTGTCAGGTCCGGGGTCGGTTGTTAGGCTCAGTCCTCGAATTCAGCCAATAAGAATCAAAAGCAATGAAGCTGACAATTCTCCTGCTGCTGCTCTGCGGCACGGCTCCGGCGGCGTGGGGTTGGTCCAATCATACGGTGGGCAGCTACCTGGCGTTGCAGGCGTTGCCGGCCCTGCGCGAGGCGCCCCAGGTCAGGGTCGAACCGCTGGAGCAGTTCCTCACTGAGCAATATGGCGCCATCGCCGAGTTGCTGGAGCAGCAGGAGCTATTCGCCCGTCAGCACTTTGCCCAGTACCCACCACGTCCCGACAGCCTGCAGTTGCCCGCTACGCCGGGGGACAATGTGCGCCAGGCGTTCCTCAACGCCCTGCGGGTCAATCCGCAGATCCACCTGGCCATGGTGATCCAGCCGATGCCCGGGCAGGACCAGCCCCAGCGCGCGCACCTCAAGGCCGAGCAGGTGATGGTCGAGCAGACCCTGTCACCGTGGCATCGCCAGCGCTTCATCCTGCTCGCGGACGGCGAACACGTCGCGCCCCTGGCGGTGCTGGCCAGCGCCGCCGACGAGCCGGACTACGGGCACGACATCAACCTGTTCAGCGACAACCCGGGCGAGGTGGCTGCGGTTTACGGTTTCGGCCCGCAGCCGTTCGGCGATGATCGATTCCAGTACAGCTCCCAGGCGCCGTTCCACATGGGCTTCTTCCACGAAAGCCCAGTGGTCTATGCCGCCGCCGGTTTCCTGCAGCGCAGTTGGCCGGATTGGCGCGCCTATCAGTACCTGGGCCTGGCGCGGCTGGCGTTCGCCACGGGCCACTCCTACTGGGGCTACCGCTTTCTGGGCTGGGGCTTGCACCACATTCAGGACCTGACCCAGCCCTATCACGCCAAGCCACTGCCGGGCGTCGAGCTGGCGAGCATGCTGCTGATGGAAGGCAAGGCCCTGGCCGGTTACGACGGTGACAAGCACGCGGCCATCGAGCGGGTCGCCAGTCGCCACATGGAAGTGGAGAAGTATCAGGCCGCCTGGCTCTACAGCCTGTTGCACAGCGGGCAGCCCGTGCATCCGATGCTCCAGGCCTATGCCGATACCACGCAAGACGCCAGCTACCCGCCGTATTCGGTGGACTACCTGCGCGACGTGGTCAGCGCCCAGTCCGCGGAGGCCGGCGCCCAGTTTGACGAGGCTATCGGCCAGTGGCTGGCGACGGCACCGGCCACCAGCAGTTTCAGCGCCGGCAATCAGCTGCAGCGCGAAGACTACGACCACCCATTACTCAACCAGCAGCTGTTCCAGTTGCTGGGGCATTTCGGTGCGCACAGCCGGATTTACGTCGGTGCCGGACTCGCGCCAGCGGTTACAGGCAACGCAGCGCGTTAACCGCTGCCCGGACACAAAAACAACAAGATCAGGGAAGGGAGGAACACCGCATGAGGATTCGATTACGCCATTCGGGCGCGGCGATATCCGGAGTAGGCCTGGCAGGGCTGCTGCAACTGTGCGCGGTCGAGGGTGTGTGGGCCGCCGAGTTCAAGGTGCTGGACAACCAGGTCACGGGCTCGTTCGACAGCACCTTGTCCTACGGTCGTTTGTGGCGGGTCCAGGGGCGTGACAAGACCAACGATGACGTCAACACCAACGATGGCAATCGCAACTTCGACACCGGGTTGGTTTCCGAGGTCTACAAAATCACCTCGGAGCTGGAAGCCAACTACCAGAACTACGGGGTGTTCATGCGCGGCACCGCGTTCTACGACACTCAGTTGATGGACAAGCGCAACGATTACTACCACAACAACAGCCCCTCGCAACCGAGCCAGAGTTACCCCAACGACGACCATTTCACCGACCAGACCCGCGACATCGCCGGCAGCCGGATCGAGATGCTCGACGCCTACGTCTACGGCAACTGGGACGTGGCGCAGATGCCGGTGACCGCACGCCTGGGCCGCCAGGTATTCAACTGGGGCGAAGGCATTTTCTATCGCGGCGGGATCAACACCACCAACCCGGTGGACGCGGCCAAGTACCGCCTGCCGGGTGCCGAGGTCAAGGAAGTGCTGATGCCGGTGGAAGCGGTCAGCTTCAACATCGGCCTGAGCGACAACCTGACCATGGAAAGCTTCTACCAGACCAACTGGAAAGAAACCCGCATTGATCCGGTCGGCACCTTCTATTCCCAGGGCGACCTGTTCGCCGACGGCGGCAACACCGGCTACAACAACTTCACGGGCACCGCCCTCGACACCCCGGTGCCGGGCTTTGGCAACGTGATCGGCCTGTACGAAGCACTGGGCAACAACCCGGCGCTCAACCAGATCCTGGGCAGCACAGGCCTGTACGCCAATGGCGTGACCCCGGCCTACGGCAACACCCTCAAGGTGGCGTCCATCGGCAAGGACATCAACGCGCGTAACGACGGCCAGTTCGGCTTCGCCTTCCGCTACATCGCCGAAGAGCTCAACAGCACCGAGTTCGGCCTGTACATGGTCAACTACCACGCCAAGGAGCCGACCATCGCCGCCAATCTGGGTGGCTACAAGGGCATCGACATGGACGCCCTGACCAACCTGTTGAGCGGCCTGGCCGGTAGCCAGGCCGGTGCATTGGCCAATGGCCTGGCCACCGCCGACGTGATGGGCAACATCCAGGCCAATCGTCGCTACGCCGAAGACATCCGCATGTATGGCTTCAGCTTCAACACCACCTTGGGTCAGGCGTCGGTCTTCGGTGAGTTGGCCTACCGGCCGAACCTGCCGATTGGCATCGCGGCGACCAACGACCTGATCGGCGACCTGGCCAACGGCGCAGCCGCTGCGGTCACCGGCCAGTCGATCAACGTCGGCGGGCAGATGGTCACCCTCGACAGCCAGATCAACAACGCCGAGCGCGTGGAAGCGTTCAACACCTCGCTGGGCAGCATCTACAACTTCGGTCCGACCCTGTCGTTCGATTCGATGTTTGGGGTATTCGAGCTGGCCTCCGAGCACTTGCGCGGCAGCAGCCTGCAGTACACCGCCTTCGACGGCAGCAACCGCTACTACGCCGGTACCGGCAACACCTCCTATGTCTCGGGCGGTGATCGAGACGATCAGATCAATCGCGACTCCTACAGCTACACCCTGATGGTCAACGGCACCTGGAACGACGTGTACGCCGGGGTCAACGTTTCGCCGTACGCGGTCTACAAAGACGACTTCAAGGGCAACAGCTACCAGGCGGGCAACACCATCGAAGGTCGCAAGGCCTACACCCTCGGGATCAAGGCCAACTACCAGAACAAGTTGGAAGCGGAGCTGCAATACACCGAGTTCTACGGCGGTGGCCAGAACAACAGCATTCGTGACCGCGACAACGTTGGCTTCAACCTCAAGTACTTCTTGTGAGTGCCAGAGTCAGTTGAGTGCGCCCCCCGGTGGGAGCGAGCAGGCTCGCACCCACCGGGGTGTACCTTTATTTCGGAGAACATCCATGCTTGATACACCGCGACTCTTCAAGACCTCGCTGGCACTGGTCCTGAGCCTGGCAGCCGGCAGTGCGCTGGCGGCCATCTCGGCCGAACAGGCCCAGCAGCTCAAGACCACCCTTACGCCTCTGGGCGCCGAGCGGGCCGGCAACGCCACCGGCACCATTCCGGCCTGGGATGGTGGTATCACCCAGGCGCCCAAGGGGTATGTGCCGGGCAAGCATCACCTGGACCCATTCCCCGGCGACAAGCCGTTGTACACCATTACCAAGGCCAACCTGGAGCAGTACAAGGGGCAGTTGACGGCGGGTCAGATTGCGCTGTTCAACAGCTACCCCGACACCTTCCAGATGCCGATCTACCCCAGCCGTCGCTCCGGCTCGGCGCCGCAGTGGCTGTACGACAACACCCTCAAGAACGCCACCTCGGCCAAGCTGCTGGACGGTGGTAACGGCTTCAGCGATGCCTATGGCGGCGTCCCGTTCCCCGTGCCCAAGGACGGCGTCGAGGCGCTGTGGAACCACATCACCCGCTATCGCGGAATCTATGTGGTGCGGCGCGCTTCCGAAGCACCGGTGCAGCGCAACGGCAGCTTCGCCCTGGTGACCTCGCAACAGGAAGGGCTGTTCACCTACTACCGTCCGGGTGGGCAGTTCACCGACCTGAAAAACATCCTGTTCTACTACCTGGCCTTCGTGAAGAGCCCGGCGCGCCTGGCCGGTGGCGCGGCGCTGGTGCACGAGACCCTGGACCAGATCAAGGACCCGCGCCAGGCCTGGGTCTACGACGCCGGGCAACGCCGCGTGCGGCGGGCACCGAACCTGGCGTACGACACCCCGATCGCCTCTTCCGACGGCTTGCGCACGGCGGACGACACCGACCTGTTCAACGGCTCGCCAGACCGCTACGACTGGAAGCTGGTGGGCAAGAAAGAGGTCTACATCCCTTACAACAACTACAAGGTCACCAGCCCTGAAGTGAAGTACGCCGACCTGCTCACGCCAGGGCACCTGAACCCGAAATTCACCCGCTATGAGCTGCACCGGGTGTGGGTGGTGGAAGGCACGCTGAAGCCGGGCTCGCGGCACATCTACTCCAAGCGCGTGCTGTTTCTCGACGAGGACAGCTGGGGCGCGGCCGTGGTGGACCAGTACGACGGGCGAGGGGAGTTGTGGCGGGTGTCGATGGGCTACCTGAAGAACTTCTACGACCTGCCCACCACCTGGAGTGCGCTGGACGTGTTCCACGACTTGCAGGCGCGCCGTTACTACGTGCAGAACCTGGATAACGAAGAGTCGGAGACCGTGGACTTTTCCCAACCGGTGCCAGAAGACGCTTACTTCATGCCGTCGGCGTTGCGCCAGCGCGGTACGCGGTAAGGCAAAGCCGAGCTCGCTCCTGCAGTGATTTGCGCCACTGTGGGAGAAGCTCTCAAGCACCCATTCGCTCTTGGCCTGTAAGGGCGGGCGAGGCGGCCTACCGGCCGGCCTGCTTTTTTCCTGATGAATGAATTTCCCCTGTGGGAGCTAGCCTGCTAGCGATGGGGCCGGCTCATTCAACATCAATGGTGCCTGACCCACCGCCATCGCGAGCAAGCTCGCTCCCACACATGTGCTGGGTGTCTGCGAGATTTGCAGACAGCCAAAAACACTGTGCGAGCCTGCTCGCGATGCGCGTCAACGATGACGCGCAGGCCTACACCCGGAAGTGGCTGACCATCATCTGCAACTGGTTGCCCAGGCGTGCCAGTTCAATGCTCGAGGCGGCGGTTTCATCGCTGGCGGCGGCGGTCTGTTCCGAGACGTCGCGCACGTTGACGATGCTGCGGCTGATTTCCTCGGCGACCGCGCTTTGCTGCTCGGCGGCTGCGGCGATCTGCTGGTTCATCGACTGGATGTTCGACACCGTGCGGGTGATGTTTTCCAGCGACAGCCCGGCCTTGCGGGTCAACTCGACACTGCTGTCGGTCAGGCTGCGGCTGTTGCTCATCACCGTGGCGACCTGCTGGGTGCCGTTCTGCAATGCAGCCACCAGGCCTTCGATCTCCTCGGTGGATTTTTGCGTGCGTTGCGCCAGGCCGCGCACTTCGTCGGCGACCACGGCGAACCCACGTCCGGCTTCACCGGCCCGTGCCGCTTCAATGGCGGCGTTGAGCGCCAGCAGGTTGGTCTGCTCGGCCACGGCTTTGATCACGTCCATGACGCTGCCGATCTTGTCGCTTTCCTTCTGCAGCACGCTCATGGCCTCGGTGGAACGCACCACCTCGCTGGCCAGGCGCTCGATCTGGGTGATCGCTTCGTTGACCACCCGATCGCCTTCACGGGCTTCGCCATCGGCGGCCGCGGCGGCTTGCGAGGCTTGTTCGGCGTTGCGCGCGACTTCCTGCACGGTGGCCGTCATCTCGTGCATGGCGGTGGCGACCTGATCGGTCTCGACCTTCTGGCTGTTGACCCCGGCGCTGGTTTCTTCGGTCACTGCCGAAAGCTCCTCGGCGGCGCTGGCGATCTGAGTCACGCCATCGCGAATGCCGCTGATCAGGTCGCGCAGGGTCACACCCATGCGGGCGATGCCTTGCTGCAATACGCCGAGTTCGTCGCGACGGGTGACGCGGATGTCCTGGGTCAGGTCGCCACCGGCGATGCGCTCGACCACGGCCAGGGTTTCGCGCAGCGGGCGGGTGATCTGGCGGGTGATGAGCACTGCGGCAAGCACGCCGACCAGCAAGGCCAGCAAGGTGCTGATCAGTTGCAGGGTGCGGGCCTGGGCGCTTTCGATGTCGCGACGATCGAGCTGGATCTGATACAGCGCGTCGCTGCGGGTCACGATATCGCTGCCCTGGACCGTCATTTCCTGGCGTGCGGCGATGGCTTGGCTATTGGCGGCCTTGTAAGTCTGCAAGGCACTGCGGTAGCTGCTCAGCGCCCGTTCCAGCTGGCGCAGGGCGTCGCCCTGGGTGTCGGCAAAGTGACTGTTGAGGGTTTTCAGGCTGGCAATCGCGGCGTCCAGTTGCACGGCGGCCTTCTGCTCAGTGCCCGGGTTGCTGTCGGCGGTGTAGCCGCGCACTTCGTAACGGGCCAGCAGGAACTGCTCCTTGGCCTCGGTGATGGCCTGGAACTGCTCGAAACGCTGATCGCTGAGGGGCATCTGGCGCACACGGCTGTTGATGTCGTTGATCAGGTTGTTGGCGATTTCGGCGTTGTCGCCCATGGTCTGGCGCGCGCTGTTGGCAGCCAGGTAGGCACTGCGCATTTTGTTCAGCGACTGCTGGTAGGCGTCGATGACCGCGCCTTGTTCCCTGAGCAGCTTGAGGTTATCCGGGCTCTTGAACTGCGCCAGCAGGGCCTGTTGCTGGGCCTTGAAGTCATCGAGGGAGCTTTGCACGGTCTGCGCCACGCCCTCGTCACCGTTGGCCAGCATGTATTGCAGGCGGGTGATGCGCAGCTTGGTCAGGCCCGCGTTGAGGCGGGTGATGTCACTCATCCAGTTGCTGCGGTCAATCAGCCCGCCCAGGCTGGTCCAGCCCGTCAGGGCGAGCACGCAGGTAAGGGCCAGCACCAGGCCGAAACCCAGGCCCAGCTTGAGGTTGACGCTGATGTCGGCGAACCAGCTATTCATAAACAATTCCTCCAGGAACGTTGCACTACTTATCGTCATTGGGCTGGAAGATTGTTTTTGTTGGGAGCCAGCAAGGGGTGTAGTGGCCTGTATCGGCCGCGGTCGCGATAGCTGAACCGATTTTTGTCACAAGCGGATCACCGGTATTCAGCGCGTTGTCGGAGGACTTGCCTGAGATCAGGTTTTTTTCACATTCATTTCACCAACCACCCACCTGCCGGTCTTTACTGTCCGGCGATCGATACCGAGTGGGGATCCACGATGCAACTGTTCGCGCGCCAGCGATTCTATTGGATGAACCTGGGGATCCCGCTGCTCTGTGCGGCGCTGGTGTTCCTGTTGTTCGACATGACCCAGGTCGACATAGCCTTCAGCAACCTGTTGTTCGACCCGATCAGCCAGGCCTTCCCGCTTGATCACGTTCGCCTGTTCGAGCAGATCACCCACAAATGGGCGCGGATCGTGCCGAACTGGACGGCGGAAATCGCCCTGATTGGCGGGTTGTTGTCGTTGCTCTGGCCACGGATCAATAGCCAGAAGTACCCGGGCCTGGGTGGCTTTCTCGAGCGAAGCAAGGTGGCGCCCGTACTACGCTTTACCACCGAACACCGCCGGGACTTCTGGTTCGTGGTGTTTGCCTTTGCCATCTGCACCGGGGTGATCCACTTCCTCAAGGCACACACCAGCGTGTACTGCCCGATCGAAACCACCCTCTATGGCGGCAAACTGGCGCATATCGAGTGGTACAGCAACTTTCAACTGTTCAAGGAAGCCGGCGACGGCCGCTGCTGGCCGGGCGGCCATGCCTCCGGCGGCTTCACCATGCTGGCCCTGTACTTCGTCGCCCGGCGCCATCAGTGGCGCTTCGCCAAGGCCATCCTGTGGGGCTCGTTGTGGCTGGGCTTCATCTATGGCACCACACGGGTCCTGCAAGGCTGGCACTACATGTCCCACACCTTCTGGGCGGGAATCTTCGTCTGGCTGGCCTGCTTGCTGACGGCGCTGGCGTTCTACGGACGGGCACGGCTGGATGTGCCCGTGCTGCAGAAGGTCAACGCGCTGGGCTCCACGACGCCGATCCAGGCAGCAGGTTGAGACCAGCTCGCCAGAGAACATCCCGATCTACAAAGGCGATTGCCAGCGAAAGCGACCGTGAGATCGACTTCGCTGGTAAATGAGTACGCCGATAGTGACTACATCCAGCCAGCTATTTTGCCGATGCCACCCACTAGAAAAAGCAGGCTCACAAGCACGAATACGCTCCTGCGCAGAAGCACCAGCTTGTTTTTCAGTGACGGGGGGAAGTTATCGATATCTTGCGCGCTGAGGCGGCCGCTTTTAATGCTCTTGCCAGGGGAGGTGACGAGCGCAGCAATTTCCCCGATCAACTTCAAGTGTCCCCAGACTCCCAGTTGTCGATAGAACGCCAGCGCCTTGACCGCTGAACTGTTCTTCAGGTGCTCCAGCATCACATCCATCTTGGTGTAGGCCAGGTAGAGCGCGACGGCGATCCAGATGAATATCAGTATGAGAACGGCTCCGCCGAGAGAACCCAGGGCAAATTCGGCTTTGCTCATTCGACTTCATAGCCGCCGTCGGCGGTGGTCTTGGCCCCGACAGTGATGTGATAGCGCTTCATGCGACATGCGTCCTTGTTGGCTCGAAAGGACGCACGCTAGATAGCGGGGCAAAGGAAGATAAATCGGGCGTTTCTTTGGTTGTTGTAGGTTCTTTCTCTAAGTGATCGGCCGTCTTTCAAAAACGCTGCCTTTGGCGCAAATGCCGAAAGGTCCACGGTGCCTGATCGCTGGCGACCAGGCACCGTGGGGGCTGATCTAGGCGTCGGGTGTTGATGCTGACGCCAGGTTATCCAGAGTCTCTGCCGCCAGCGTGGTGAGTATCAGGCGCGAGGCAAAGCCTGGGCTTAGGTGCACGGTGTTGTTCGCGATGCGTTTGTGCCGGGCCTGGCCCTCGGGTTCGCCGCTGTTGGGGTTGACGTCGAAGCGCGGGAAGTTGCTGCTGGCGATGTCCAGGCGCAAGCGATGGCCGCGCTTGAACAGGTTGCAGGTGGCAAACGGCTCGATCACCACCTTGACCCGTTGCCCCGGCGTGAGCAGCGTCGGGTGTTCCCACGAGTCACGGTAGCGGCAGCGGCGAATGCCGTCGGTGAGGTTCATGGCGTAGCCTTCGGGGTAGTCGGCACTCGGCGGGTAGACATCCACCAGCTTGGCGGTGAAGTCGGTGTCCGGGGCGTCGCTGTCGATCCACAACTCAATCTGCAGGGGGCCTGCGACGATCAAGTCCTCGGCCAATGGCTCGGTCTCGAAGCTCAACACATCCGCACGCTCGGTCAGCGGCTGATGGTTGCCGTGGGTGCCGAAGAAGTCCGGGCGCTCACGCTGATCGAAGGCGCCGCCGACAAACACCGGTGCCCCGGACGTGAGGGCGCCGCCGAGGGTCGGGACCGGGTGATCGGGATCGGCGCGATAGCTCAGGCTGGCGTCGGACGCGGTGGGCGCGTGCGGGCTCAGGCGCTGGTGGTGATCCAGGTACAGGTTCAGCGTCTGGCTGCCCGGCAGGGGCCATTGCGTGCTTTCAAGCCAGCGACCGCCGTGTTGCAGGCGTCCGTGGGCGTCCGGGGTGCCGGCGCCGCCGCCCATCAGGAACACGCGCACCGAGGCATTGTCCGGGGGCGCTGCTGGCGAATCGTTGAGCGAGCGCTCGAACCAGTCCAGCCGGCACGCCAGCCAGTTCTCGGCCACGTGCCCATCGAAGGCAGCCTGCGGGCCGAACTCGACATCGCCGCTGTGGGTGATGTTGCGATCGCCGTGCAGCCAGGGGCCCATGATCAAATGCTGCGGCGCGCGGTTGTGGCGCTTGAACGCGGTGTAGTTGGCCAGCGTCGAGCTGACATAGGCGTCGTACCAACTGGACATGAACAACACCGGAATGTCCGGTAACGCCTCGTAGTGACCTTCGGCGTAGATCCCGGGCTTTTGCCAGTACGGGCCGAAGCTGCCCTGGGCCCATTGCTCCAGCAGATAGGCTTCGTATTCGGGGACATGGCGAATCGGCGATTGCCCCGGTTGCCACGGCATGCGGGCGAACCATTGGTGGATGTCTTCCTGTTCCAGCGCCTCGCGGATCAGCGGGTCGGCCAACGCGGCGGGGCTTTCCTTGGCCTGGCGAAACGCCCAGGTCGCCTGCTTGAGTTCGAACGCGCCGCCCTGGCGAATACCGCACTGGAAGGCGTTGGCGAAACCGCCGGAGTCCAGCGCCATGCTGACCAGCCCCGGTGGGTGCAGGCAGGCCATTGCCAGTTGGGTATGGGCGGCATAGGACAGGCCCATGCTGCCGATCCGGCCGTTGCACCAGGGCTGCTGGACGATCCAGGCCAGGGTGTCGAAACCGTCCTCGCCCTCGGCGGTGTACTTGGTGAACAGCCCTTCGGAGGCGTAGCGCCCACGGCAGTCCTGGAAGATCGCGACGAAGCCTTTGGCGGTAAACCGCTCGGCCATTTGCTCGCGGCTGATGTGTTGGCCGTCGAGCTGTTTCTCCGAACGCGAGGGTTTGCTCTTGTCGTAGGGCGTGCGTTCGATGACCACCGCAAACGGCTCTGGCAGGTCAGCCGGCAGGTAGATGTCGGTGGCCAGGCGCACGCCGTCGCGCATCGGGATCATTTGGTTGCGCAGTATCTGCATGGCGGGTAGGGAAGCGATCGTCATAAAAAACCTTGTGCTAATCGGCGCCCGCCCCAAGGGGCGTGGGCGCCGCGGAACTCAGTAGCCGGTGGACACCGCAATCGCCAGCAAGACCATCGCCAGCACGGTGTAGATCAGGAACAGCGGCAAGATGTAGCGCGCCCATTGGCCCCAGCCGACCTGCGCGGTGGCCAGCAATACCAGCAGGCCGCTGGAGGTCGGCGTGATCATGTTGGTCAAGCCGTTACCCAGCAGGAACGCATAGACCGTGGTCTGCGGGCTGACGCCCGAGAGCTGGCCGAGCGGGCCGAAGATCGGCATGGTCACCGCCGCTTGTCCCGAGGTGGAGGGAATCAGCACATCCAGGCCCAACTGCGAGAAGAACATGGCATAGGCCGAGACGACCGGGCCGTGATCGCTGACCACGCTGGCCAGGCCATTGACGATGGTGTCGAGCACCTGGCCGGTACTGAGGATGATTTCCACGGCCGTGGCCAGGCCGATCAACACCCCGGCGATCAGCACTTTTTTCATGCCATCGACGAACGCACTGGCGGCGACGCTGGCGCCCAGGCCGGCGATGACGGCGAAGGCCACGCTGAGCAGCAGGTAGAACGCCGACAGTTCGTGGTACTTCCAGCCAAAGCGGTTGGAGGCATACACCATGAAGCCGACACCCAACCCCAGCACCAGCAGATTGAGCAAGTGGCGCAACGGCAGCGGCTTGTGTTCGAAGGTGATTTTGACGCTCGCGTCGTAGCCGTGCCTACGGATGCTCCAGAGCACAAACGCGATGCCTACCGCCAGGAACAGCGCGTAGGCGGCAATGCGCATGCTCATGCCGCTGAAGATTGGCAGGCCGACCATCGGTTGCGCCACGGACAGCGCCACCGGGTTGGTGATGGACGCCAGGTAGCCGATCTTCACCGAGATGCAGACGATGGCCAGGCCAATCAGGTTCGACAGCCCCAGGCGGTTGGCCATGGCGACCATCAAGGGCACGATCAGGATGAACTCCTTGGCCAGGCCCATGAAGGTACTGCCGGCGGAGAACACCAGCATCAACATCGGCACCAGCACGTAGATGTTGCCGCGGGTCATGCCGAGCAAACGCTCCAGCCCGGCGTCGATCACCCCGGCCTTGTTCAGTACGCCGAACATGCCGCCGATGAACAGCACCATGAAAATCAGCGCGGCGCGTTTTTCGATGCCCTGGGGGATGGCCATGAAGCCTTCGATCAGCGACACCGGGCGGGCGATCGGGTCTTTGGCGGTGCGCGGTTCGGCGTTGAACAACTGGCTCAACGAGTGATCTTTTTCCAGGACCTGGTACGAGCCGGGTACGACCAGGCCGTTGGCACGCTGGAACTTGCCGGAGTTGACCGCATAGGTGAACGCGACGGCGAGCAACACGATGCTGAGCAGGATAATCGCCGGGTTGATCTGCTTGCGCTGGCGCACTTGCGCCGGCTGCGTGGGCGCTGAATCGGCGCCCGGCGGGGAGAGGGTAATCGGTGGTGGTTGCATTGAGGCGTGCCCTCGGGAAGTTATTGTTGTGGGTGTCGGCGCGTGGACGGGGCAGACACTAGGGCAAACCTTTGAGGGCGACAACGTTATGCGTGGGGCGGGTTGGGCTATGCGTTTTGTACCCAAGTACCGCTGGTGCGGGCGATGGTGCGATGTGCTGGCGTGGCGTGGGTGGCGAGCACATTCGCTCGCCACAGCGACTAAATCGAGGTCGTGAGCGAGGCGTTCAAGCGCTGCTTGAGGTGTTCGGCAAAGGTACTGACCATCAGCGAGCGCGGCTCGTCACGACGGAATGCCAGCCCGAACGCGTAGGGCAGCGCGGGGCGGAAGGGGCGGGTGACAATCGGCAAATGGGCGAAGTGGCTGGCCAGCAGTCCGTTGACAATCGACACCCCCAGGCCTTCGGCGACAAAGGCGCAGGCCGCGCCCACGGAGTGCACTTCGATGCGCACTTGTGGCGTCAGGTGGGCGGCGCGGAACACTTGATTGAGCTCGGCGCGCAGTGCCCGCTGGCGCCCCAGCAGCACCAACGGCACGTCATGCAGCAGGCGTACGTCGATTTCGGCGTGGCGACTCAGCGGGTGGTTGGCCGGCATCACGCACACGCCTTCGGTCTGCAGCACCGACTCGATCTCGAAGTCCGGCAGCTCGGTGGGCAGGCGCACAAACCCCAGGTCGGCGGAGCGGTCCAGCACCGCGCGCTCGATCATGTCGTAGGAGCCGGTGAGCAACTCGATTACCACGTCTTGGTGATCATTGAGAAACTCGGCGACGATCCTGGGCAGCAGCTCGGAAGCCATGCTGGTGGGCACGCCGATCTTGAGCAGGCGCTTGCGTGAGCGCCCGATGCGCAACTCGTCGGCCAGGCGCTGGATGCGCTGCATGCCATCGACCAGGCCGGCGACTTCGGCCAACAGTTCCTCGGCTTCGGGCGTGGCCATCAGGCGGCCCTTCTTGCGCAGGAACAGGGCGAAGCCCAGGGCCTCTTCCAGTTGGGTGAGCAGGCGGCTCACCGCTGACTGCGACAGGCCCATGCGGGTGGCGGCACCGATGGTCGAACCGGTGGACATGATGGCTTTGAAGGCTTCGAGTTGCTTGAGGTTCACACGACGATTCCCATGGTTTTCCAGGTGCGCGACGCCCCGTCTGACGAACTTACGCATAGCCTGATGCGCTTCTCGCATAACGTTGTGGGCGTGCCGACGAGCCGCTAGTGTCCGCCCCAACGCGCCGCCGAGTCCAGCGTGGCGCCACTCACTGAATCAGGCAGACCCCACTTAGGGAGCGTTGCCACTGCCCATAAAATCGACAAGACGGCAATGAGGAAACAACCATGCGTGAGCTGTTCACGAGAAGCGGCATCGTGTCCGCAGGCTTGCTGGCGACGGTATCGCCAGCACTGATGGCCCAGGGTTTCATCGAGGATGCAAAAGGCAAGCTGACCTTGCGCAATTACTACTTCAACGATGACTACCGCGATGGCGGCAACGACCGTCGGGAGTGGGCCCAGGGCTTCTTGCTCAACCTGCAGTCGGGCTACACCGAAGGCACCGTCGGCTTTGGCCTCGACGCCCTGGCACTGGCCGGGCTCAAGCTCGATTCCAGCCCGACCCATGCCGGCACCGGCTTGTTGCCGGTACACGATGACGGCCATGCGGCCGATGAATTTTCCAGCCTGGGCCTCACCGCCAAGCTGCGCCTCGGCGAAGCCGTGGTGAAAAGCGGCACGCTGTTGCCCAAGATCCCGGTGCTGGTCGCCAACGACGGGCGCCTGTTGCCGCAAACCTTCCAGGGCACCCAGGTCGAGTACAACGGCATCCGCAACCTGTACCTGCACACCGGTCACCTGGACAAGTTCAAACAGCGAAATTCCACCGACAGCGTCGATATTTATCCCCAGGGCTACAGCGGCAAGGGCACCGACTTCGACTTCGCCGGCGCCACCTATGCCTTCACCCCCACGCTCAGCGGCACTTGGTACTACGGGGAAATGCGCGAGTTCTATCGTCAGCAGTTCCTCGGGCTGGTGCACAAGCAGCCGGTAGGCAGCGGCACCTTGACCAGTGACCTGCGTTATTTCATCAGCAACGATGCCGGCGAGGCCCGCAACGGTGCGGTGGACGCCGACATGTTCAGTGGCTTGTTCACCTACAAGTTGGGTGCTGGCGCCTTGGGCGTGGGCTACCAGAAAGTCAGCGGCTCCACCGCGCTGCCCTACACCAGCGTGTCCACCGTCTACTCATTCAGCAACGCCGGGGTGGGCAAGTTCATCCAGGCCGGCGAGCAGACCTGGATGGTGCGTTACGACTATGACCTGGTGGCCCTGGTGCCGGGCCTGACGTTCATGACCCGCTACTACAAGGGTGAGAACGGTGAACTCAAAGGCCGCGAGGTCCGAGAGTGGGAGTCCGACACCAACCTGCGCTACGTGATTCAGGACGGCGCGCTTAAGGGCGTGGGCATGGAGTACCGCAAGGCAACGTACCGCTCGACCTACGCCAGCGACCGCGACAACAACCGCCTGTACCTGACCTATGAGCTGGCGCTTTGGTAGAGGTGCGTTGATCGCTGTTGTGGCGAGCTACGGTACTGGCATCACAGCGTGACGAAGTAATAGAGCTGGCTCCCCACCGACATGCGCTTGAGCACCTGCAACGGCGGCGGGGGCGGCGTGGCCCTGGCGATCAGCGCGACGTTACCCGGTGACGCGCCGAGGAAGGCCATCAACTCGGCTTCGGTTTTCAGGTCCTTGAGCAGGCTCTGGATGTAGAACACCGTCGCCCCGGCGGTGCGTTCGTTGGCCTGGTACAGGGCCACGATCTGACCGTTGGCTTGCAGCGTCTGGATCTGCTCGGTCAGCGGCAGGAACGACAGCTTGCGATCAGCCCTCGGCGCGGCCCAGTGCGCGGCGCCCAGGTAGACGGCGATCAGCACACCGAGGATGCCCACCGCGATCCGCTGGCGATGACGGGCGATCATGCCCAGCAAGCCGGTGGCCGTGGTGCGCTGGCGCAAGCGCTCCAGCAGTACGAAGGCGTATTCGGCGGCGATCACCGCAGCGGCGGGGGTCAGGGACATCAGGTACACCGTGCGTTTGCTGGAGGCCAGGGTCAGCATCAGGAACTGGGCCAGCAGCCACACCGTGAAGAACAGAAGGTAGCGATTGTTCGCCAGGCTTTTGCGAAAGTGCCACAGCCCCAGGTAGACCAGGATGTTCCACGGCAGGAAGGCTTCTGGCAGTTTGCCCAGGTAGTAGTAGAACGGCTCGTAGTGGCCGGCTTCGACAAACGAGCCGTCAAAGCGCCCGACGCTGTTGGTCAGCAGGATCTCGGTCAGGGCCGGTGCGCCGCCGCGCTGGTAGAGCATGTAGAGCCAGATCACCAGCGGAAGCAGCCCGCATGCGGTCATCAGTGCCGGGCGAACCCAGCGCGCCAGGGTGAAGCGCTTGTCGATCAGGCTCTCGGCCACCAGGAAGGTAAAGATCACCACCCCCGGCATGGCCAGGCCGAGCACGCCCTTGCTCAGCGTGGCGATGGCGATCCCGAGCGCGAACATGCTCCAGCTGGCCTTGGTGCTCTGCTGCGCGGCCTGTTGTTTGTGGGCCTGATAGAAGGCCAGCAGCGCCAGGCTGACCCCCAGGCTCAGCAGCGCATCTTCTCCGACGCCGCGCACATTGCCCCAGTAGCTGCCCATGGTGGCCAGCATGATCCCGGCGCTGAAGGCGATCGCCTTGGGTCGGCCGAAGCGGCGCAACGCCCCATACAGCAGCATCACGCTGCACAAACCGGCAAAGGCCGACGCCAGGCGCACCGCCCAGGGGGTGCCGCCGAATGTGCGAATCGCCGCGGCATCGAGCCACAGGCTCAGGGGGGGTTTTTCCAGAAAGGGTTGGTCGAGCAGGCGTGGGGTCACCCAGTCATTGTCCAGGTGCATCTGCATCGCAATGCCCGCGACCCGGGCTTCGGTGGAGCCTTGCAATTGGTGGTTGCCCAGGGCGAAGAAAAACAGCAGGGCGGCGAGCAGAAATAGCAACGGAGCAGGGCGCGTCATGTGCTTTGGGCCACCGAAGGAAAGGACGGGGAGGAGGGCGGCAAAGTATAGGGCGGCGAATCTGAACAATCAGTGAACGGCGTGTGACAGATGGCGCATTGCAGGGCGATTGAGCCGATGTGCGGATTGGCTGGCTATAACGGTCGAGAATACTTGACGCAGGCTTTTCTATTTTCGGGTAATGGCATGCGAGGGTAGCATCAAGCCACTTCGTAGCGGACTGCCCCCTCAAGTCGCAGACCGCCGACCCTATTAGAAAAAGAAAATCCTGAAGGAGCCTGTATGTCCATGTCCAGCCCCGCGACGCGAGCGGATTTTGAGTACCTTGACCGTCTTGATGCCTTGGGCGCCTCGCGTGAGCGTTTCGATTTGCCGGAGGGCGAGATCTACCTCGACGGCAATTCGCTGGGCGCCATGCCGGCCCACATTCCCGCGCGAATCGAGAAAGTCCTCAAGCAGGAATGGGCCCAGGGCCTGATTCGTTCCTGGAACGATGCCGAGTGGTACCCGGCCCCGCAGCGCACTGGCGCGAAGATCGCGGCGTTGATTGGCGCCCAGGGACACGAGGTGATCGTTGCCGACTCCACCTCGATCAACCTGTTCAAAGTGCTGGTGGCGGCGACGCGCCTGCGACCTGGGCGCAGCGTGATCCTGGCGGAGAAGGGCAACTTCCCCACCGACGTGTACATCGCCGATGGCGTGGCCGAACTGACCGGCAGCCAACTGCGCTGCGTCGAACCGGACGAGATCCTCGACGCCCTGGATGAAGACGTGGCGATTGTGTCCCTGACTCACGTCAACTTCAAATCCGGCAAGCGCTACGATATGGCGCGCATTACCGAGCGGGCCCATGCGGTTGGCGCGCTGGTGGTCTGGGACCTGTGCCACTCGGCCGGTGCCATGCCGATTGCACTCAATGGGGTGAACGCCGACTTCGCCGTGGGCTGTGGCTACAAGTACCTCAATGGCGGGCCTGGTGCGCCGGCCTTTGTGTTTGTTGCCGAGCGCCACATCCCGCACATTCGCCAGCCGCTCACGGGCTGGCACGGGCACGCCAAGCCGTTCGATTTCGACCATCACTTCCGCCCCCACCCGACCATCGACCGGATGCTCACCGGCACCGCGCCCCAGCTCGGCGTGCTGGCGCTGGAGGCGGCCCTGGAGGTGTTCGACGGCGTCGACCTGAACCTGTTGCGCGAGAAGAGCGTGGCCCTGGGCGATCTGTTCATCCGCCTGTGCGACGAGCAACTGGCCGACCTGGGCATCGACTTGCGCTCACCGCGCAACGGCGAAGAGCGCGGCAGCCAGGTGTCGCTGGCGCATGAGCAAGCCTACGCGGTGATGCAGGCGCTGATCGCCCGGGGCATCGTCGGCGACTTCCGCGCGCCGGACATCCTGCGCTTCGGGTTTGCCCCGCTGTACATCCGCTATGTCGATATCTGGGACAGCGTGGTCGCCCTGCGCGCCATCCTCGAGCAAAAAGAATGGGATCGCCCGGAGTTCCTGGCCCGCAAGTCAGTGACCTGAGTTCCTCCCACCGATTCGGAGTAAACGTGCAATGACAAAAACAACCAGCACCTTCGAACACTTGATAGACCGCGAAAAAGGCTTGAAGCAGAGCCTGACCAGCGGCCAGTTGTCGATGATCGCCATTGGTGGCGCCATCGGCACCGGCCTGTTCCTGGGCAGCGGTTTTGCCATCGGCTTTGCCGGCCCCAGCGTCCTGGTCAGCTATGGCATCGGTGCCTTGATCGCCCTGTTGCTGATGGGCTGTCTGGCGGAGATGACTGTGCGCCACCCGACCTCGGGGTCGTTCGGTTCCTTTGCCGAGTTCTACGTGGCGCCCTGGTTTGGCTTCGCGATCCGCTACGCCTACTGGTCGTCGATCGTGTTTGCGGTCGGGACCGAGATCACGGCGGCGGCGATGTACATGAAGTACTGGTACCCGGACGTACCGGGTGGCTACTGGATGGTCGCGTTTTCCATGGCGCTGATTGTCGCCAACGCCTTCAGCGTCAAGGTGTTTGGTGCCATTGAGTACCTGTTCTCGCTGATCAAGCTCTGCGCGATTGTGGTGTTCATCCTGCTGGGCGCCTATGTGGTGTACGGCGCGCCGGCCGACTCCTCGATCGGCTTTGCCAACTACAGCAACGACCGGGGCTTTTTCCCCAACGGCTGGTGGGGCACCTGGGTGGCGGTGATCGTCGCGTTCTTCAGCTACCTGAGTATCGAGATGATCGCGGTGGCGGCCGGTGAGGCCAAGGACCCGCAGCGCGCGGTGACCCGTGCGTTCCGGATTACCGTGGTGCGCCTGGTGGTGTTCTACCTGCTGACTATCGCCCTGGTCCTGGCGATTGTGCCCTGGGGCCAGAACAGCGGTGGCCAGAGCCCGTTCGTCACGGTAATGGAAGCCACTGGCGTGCCTTACGCCGGCGCGGTGTTCAACGCGGTGATTCTGATTGCCGCCCTGTCGGCCATGAACAGTCAGCTGTACATCACCACACGCTTGATGTTCAGCCTGTCGCGGGCCGGCCAGGCACCGGCGGTGTTCGGTCGCCTCAACAGCAAAGGGGTACCGCTGTCAGCGCTGCTGCTGTCGTCGGTGGGGATCGGTCTGGCGACGCTGTTGTACCTGGCGTACCCGGAAAAGGCCTTCACCCTGATGATGTCGATTGCCATGTTCGGTGCGATGTTCACCTGGGCCGGGATCTTCCTCACGCACCTGTTCTTCCGCCGCCGCCAGGCCGGTCAACCCCTGGCCTTCAAGCTCTGGGGGTACCCATGGACCAGCCTGGGCGGGTTGCTGCTGATGCTGGCGGTGATGGTCACCACGCTGTTCACCGAAGAGTTTGCCCCCACCTTGCTGTGTGGCATTCCGTTCCTGGCGGTGATCCTGTTGATCTACTTCCTGCGCTTCCGGCAGAAGGCCGCCGTCTCGACAGACGCTCCCAAGCCCTTGCCACTGCAACGGTGAGTGGCGCTGCCTGACCAGGGACGGTCCGGCGTTTTCTGAATCCGAAAACATGAGGGCCAGGCACAGCCCTTGTGGGAGCGGCCCACCTTTCACACGGGGTTGTCATGAATCACGCCAGAACCACCGTTCTGTTGTTGGCCAGCGCCTGCGCGGTGACTTCGTTCGCCGCCGAGCCTGCGCGCGGTTTTATCGCCGACAGCAGCGCGCAATTGCTGCTGCGCAACTCCTACTTCAACCGCAGCAAGGAAGACGGCCGCCGCGATGCCCGCGACTGGACGCAAGGCGTGCTGGGCCAGTTCAACTCCGGGTTCACCGAGGGCACGCTTGGGGTCGGCATGGATGCCTTCGCTTACCTTGGCTTGAAGCTCGATGCCCCGGCGGACAAGTCCGGCACCGGCAACCTGCCGGTACACGATGACGGCGAACCGGCCGACAGCTACGGCAAGGGCGGTGCCGCGCTGAAGCTGCGGCTGTCCGACAGCGTGCTCAAGTACGGTGAACAGCGTCCGGAAACCCCGGTGTTCGGCGTCAGTCACTTTCGCATCGTGCCGCAGACCGCCACGGGGCTGTCGCTGGTCAGCCGTGAAGTGGAGGCGCTTGAGGTTCAGGCCGGGCACTTCACCTCCGGCACCAGCCCGGTGACCACCAACGGCGATGGCGACCTGTGGGCGGTGATGGCCGGGGTTCCCACGGCGACAGCGGACTACCTGGGCGGCACCTACCAACTGTCGCCGGGGGTGAGCGCCACGCTGTACGGCTCACGCTTCGAGGACATCTGGAACCAGTACTACGCCAACCTCGACGCGCGCATTGACCTCGATCCGCACAACCAGCTCGGCCTGGGGCTGACGGCCTACCGCACGCTGGACGAGGGGCAAGCCAAGGCTGGCGAGATCAATAACACCAGCCTGGGGCTGTCGACGTTCTGGCGCAGCGGTGGCCATCGCTGGTTGCTGGGGCTGCAGAAGATCGACGGCGATACCCCCTTCGATTACCTCGGTGTCGGCGACAAGGACCGCCACGGCCGCAACGGCAACGACCAGGGCGCCTCGATCCTGTTGCCCAACGCCGCGCAGTTCTCTGACTTCAACGGCCCGCAGGAGCGTTCCTGGCAACTGCGTTACGACCTCGCGCTGGCCACTTACGGTGTGCCCGGCCTGAGCTTCATGAGCCGCTTTGTGCGCGGCTGGGGCATCGATGGCAGCCACATCGCCGCCAGCAGTCCCTATGCCGGGCGGTATGGCGACGACGGCGAGCACCACGAAATCAACCTGGAACTGCGCTACGTGGTCCAGTCCGGCCCGGCCAAGGGCTTGAGTGTGCGTGCCCGACAGGCCTGGCACCGAGCCGATCGCGACCAGGGCTCGGGCGACCTGGATGACTTTCGCCTGATCACCGATTACCCGATCGACATTTTGTAGACCCCCTGCACTGCCCACCCGGGCACTACCACTGGAGTGAATAATGAAAACAATGCGACTCCCCAACACTCGCCGAGCGCCTTTTTTGACCAGTGCGCTGAGCGCCTGCGTGATGCTGGGCCTGTGCGCCAGCGTCCAGGCGGACAGCTCGGCACCGGTCAATATCAGCGACCCATTCGTCAAACAGCAGACGGCCTTGTCGGTGGACAAGATTCCACCGATGCCGGCCCCGGGCAGTTATGGCATGGACAAGGCCACGGGCAAGTTCACCCACCCGGTGGCCACGCCGTTCAGCCATGAAGGTGAGCCGTTCGCCGGCGAGCTGGATTACTGGGACACCAAAAGCTACATCAAGAACATGACCGTCGAGGCCTACTACCCGATCACGGTCGAGCCGTTTCACACCTGGCAGAACATCGTCGACTTCGACGGCAAGCGCTACCTCTACCAGTACGTGCGCCGCAACCTGAAGATCTTCGATATCACCCACCCCAAAGACGTGAAACTGGTGTTCACCAAGGGCTCGACCTGGGGCGCGGACGGCCCGAGCAAGGAAGAAAACCCCTACGCCCCAGACGATATGTTTGGCGCGGCATCGGTGCAGTGGAACAAGAAACTGGGCAAGAACATCATGGTCCAGTCCTTCGAGGTTCGCCGTTTTGGCGTGTTGAGCGACAAGTACCGCGAGCCGGACAAAGTCGAGGCCATCCGCAAGTCCAAGCACCTCAAAGGCTTCAAGGTCTACGAGATGAATGGCCCGTTGCCGGACGACTGGAAACTGATCGCCACCCGCACCACCGACATCGAACACCCGGATGCGCCGATCGGCGAACAGCAGGGCTCCGGCGTGCGTGACATTCCCGCCTACTTCGGGGGCGATGTGATGTACGTGGCCGCCGCACCCAGCGACAAGTACGCACTGACCGAATACCCCAACGACCTGTACAACGCCGGCTACCAGTCCTGGGACATGTCCGACCCGAGCAATCCCAAGCTGCTGGACATGCTGACCATTCCCGGCCAGATCGTCGGTGACCCGCAACACGAAGCGGTATTCAAGGCCAACCCGCGTGCCGGCAACCGTGCGTCCTGGATGGGCGCGCGCATGTCGCTGTTCATTCCGAAAACCGTCGAGCAGGGTGGCAAGTACGGCTACGCCGCCATGGGCGGGATGGGGCTCTATGTGGTCGACATCACCCAGGCCGACAACATGAAAGTGGTCGGTCACCTGGAGTTTCCGGTGAGCGTGGCCGGTACCGAAGGCGACAACATCGACGTCTCGCAAGTGGAGAAGACCGGGATCATCTACTTCAGTGGCTACCCACTGTCGGAAGATTGTTTCGAGGCGAAAAAGGACATCTTCGCGGTGGACGTCAGCAACCCGCAGAAGCCGGCGATCCAGCACGTTCTGCCGCGTCCGACGCCACCGGCAGACGCTGCGTTCACCGACTACTGCCAGCGCAAGGGCAGCTTCGGGCCCAAGCGTTCCGGTTACTACACCCAGCCAGGCGTCTCGCGCGAGGGCATCCTGCCGTACGCGTTCTACAACGCCGGGGTCCAGGTGTTCGATGTGCGTGAGCCAGGCAAACCGACCATCGGCGCCTACTTCGTGCCGCCGTTCGACACCAAGAACGTGGCCAGTTATGCGATGGGCAACCTGACCCATGGCACCTACACCGAGTACGACCGCAACCTGATCTGGGTCTTCACCAACCACGGCTTCTATGCCCTGTCGACGCCATTGCTGGGCAAGCCGAATTTCGAGGCTCCGAGCAAAATCTGGCCGGCCCGGGACTGAAAACCAGACAACTCACCATAACAACAAGTAAGCAAAGTCTGGCGGTGGTTCGACAACGAACCACCGACCAGCGCTTTTGCAGTGTCCGGAGTTTTTCATGCGCAAACTATTGCTCGCCCTTCCGTTGATGAGTGGCGCTTGCTATGCGGAGTTCAAGGTGTCCGGGGTGGTTGACCTGACGTACGAAGTGGCGCGCTCGGGAGGCGATACCGTGGATCGACTGACGGGTGCGGGCTTGAGCTCCAACCGCATCCAGTTCAAGTATTTCCAGGAAGTGACGGACGACATCAAGCTCAATGCCGTCTACGAAGCCATGTACAACCCCCATTCCGATGACTCGACGGGTAAGCGCGAAGTCTATTACCAGGTGATTTCAGAGCGTTGGGGGACCCTCAGCGCCGGTCGCCAGGACACCCCATCCGCCAACAGTTACGGCTATGCCGACCCCCTGTATGGCAACGACTACAGCCTGGTCAACAACGTCCAGGTGTTCTATGCACCGTGGCGTGAAGACGACTCGCTGATGTACATCAGCCCACGCTACGAGGGCTATCAGTTCCGTGGCATGGCCACCCTGGGCGAGAACGATGGCAGTCGCGACGGTGTGGTCTACAGCACCAGCATCGACTACTGGGCGGACAGCCCCTGGTACTTTGCCGCCGCGGTGGATCGCAAGTACCAGCGCAACCTGTGGGACAAGCACACCATGGAGCAGGCGACGGATGCCTACTTCACCGTGGTCTACACCATGGGCACCACGGACCTGATGGCGGTCTATCACCGTTACGTCGGTTACTACGCCTACGCGCCGTGGGTGGATTTTGAATCCAATGGCAGCGACCTGCAGTTGGGTATTCGACACAATTTCTGGGACACCCAGAACATTGCCGTCAGCCTGGTCTACAAGGACGACCGCAAGAACGAAGCCTTGAGCGACGCCACGGGCATCAACCTGGCGTACATCTACAACTTCAACAAGCAGACCGACCTGTACGCGGTGTACGGCTACGTGCATCACAACCGCGACTCGGACGTGCGTTACCCGGTGAGCTGGAACCTGGAAAGCCCGTTGCGCAACGAGAACCCTGAGGGGCTGCAAATGGGGGTGCGCTACAAGTTTTAAGCAACGCTGAAAGCGGGCGCCGAAAGGCGCCTTTTTTGTGCCTGGAAAACCTGCGAGCGACCACGATCCCGGTGGGTGTCCGCGATGGGGCCGGGACATTCAATATTGATGGTGCCTGACACACTGCCATCGCGGGCAAGCCCGCTCCCACACTGGACTGGTGAGTGTCTGCACAATCTGTGGGCAGCCAAGATCTCGGTGGGTGTATGCAAAATCTGTGGGTAGCCAAAACACTGTGTGGGGCATGAAAAAGCCCCGCGGCAATGGCTTGCGGCGGGGCTGGGTGCAGCAATGGGTCAGAGCCCGAAGAACGCCTGGGCATTGCTTCCCAGGATCTGGGCCTTGGTCGCCTGATCCAGTTGCGGATGCTCGATCACGCCGGCACCAATGTTCTGCTCCCCGAGGGGGAACGGGGCGTCGGAGCCGAGCATTACCCGGTCGCTGCCCATCACGTCCACCAGCAATTTCAACGAGCGCGGGTCGAACACGGCGGAGTCGACGAAGAAGCGTTTGACGTAGCTCGATGGCAGGTTCGGGCAGTCTTCGCGGACGATATCGCGGTGTTGCCAGGCGTTGTCCACGCGCCCCAGCAAGAAGGCGAAGCCGCCACCGCCGTGGGCAAAGCACAGGCGCAGTGACGTGGGAATGCGTTCGAAGGCGCCAGACAGGATCAGCGACAGAATCCCCAGTTGGGTTTCCGCCGGCATCGCCACCAGCCACGGCAGCATCCACTTGCGCATGCGCTCGCCGCCCATCATGTCCCAGGGGTGGACCAGCACCGGGATGTCGTCTTCGGCGCAGTGGGTGAAAAACCTCACCAGGCCTTCATGGTCCAGGTCCTGATTGCCGACGTGGTTGCCAATCTGCACGCCCACATGACCGGCAGCCTTGGCCCGGCTGGCCTCGCGGCAGGCGGCGTCGATGTCCTGCAATGGCACCTGGGCCAGGACCTTGAGCCGGTCCGGGGCCACGGCGGTCATTTCCAGGGCGCGGTCGTTCATCAGTTGCGCCCAGGGCAGGGCGCGCTCGATCGGTGCGTCGTAGGCGAACATCACCGGCGTGGCGCACATGATCTGCACGTCCAGGCCCTGTTCGTCGAGGTGCTCGATGCGCCGGTGCATGTCCCACAGAACGTCATGCACCGGACGAAACGGCTGGTCGCCGAGCATGATCTGCCCGGTGCGCCCGCTGGTGTGCAGCCACGGCCCACGGTCGGCACTCAGTCGTGCCGCCTCGGCCTGGCTGATGGTGGGGAAAAAGTGCGAATGCATGTCGATTTTCATGGGCGTTTCACCGCTTCGAGGGTGCGGTGCCAGGTTTGCCAATCGCGACCGGGGTGGATCTCACCGCAACCCTGGCAACGTCGTTCGGCGTCGCTGGTGGCGTAGAACTGTTCATAGACCGGTGGCAGGTCGTTGACGATGCTTTGCAATTGCAACTCATAGCGTTTGACCAGGGTGCCGCAATGGGCACAGGACCACTGCAGGGCATCGAACTGCCCCGGCGGACGGGACTTTTCGATCACCAGGCACAGGCTGCCCGGCTCCGGACGCTGGGGGGAGTGGATCACGTGCGGGGCCATCAGGTACATGTCGCCTTCGCGCAAATCGATGCGCTCGTACTGGCCACGGTCCCAGATGTTCAGGTAGGCGTTGCCCTTGAACTGGTAGAAGAACTCCTCCACCGGGTCATCGTGGAAGTCGGTGCGCTGGTTGGGGCCACCGACCACCGTGACCATGGTGTCGCTGTCTTTCCACAGCTGGCGATTGCCCACCGGGGGCTTGAGCAGGTGGGCGTATTCTTCGATCCAGCGATTGAAGTTCAGGGGTGGACTGAAGTGATGCTTGTCCATCTTGTTGTCCTTAAGCGTTGAGGGGGGCGTAGGCCACGGCTTTGATTTCGATGCGCAAGTGCGGGTGGGGCAGTTGGTGCACGGCCACGGTGGTGCGGGTCGGGCCGGTTTCGTCGAAGTATTGCGCGTAGACCTGGTTGTAACCGTCGAAGTCGTTCATGTCGACGAGAAAACTGCTGAGTTCGACCAGGTCCGCGAGGCCCGCGCCTTCGCTGTTGAGGATGTCGCGGATGTTCTCGATCACGGCGCGGGTCTGTGCGCGAATGTCCAGGCGGGTGGTGCCCAGGGCATCGACTTCCACGCCCTCGAAGCTGTTGTCGGGGCGCCGCGAGCTGGTGCCGGACACGTAGAGGAAATCACCGGCACGCTTGATGTGGGGGAAACGTCCCCGTGGCGTCGCCTTGCCGGCGACCACGGTCGATCGATTGAGGCTCATTGTCCTGCTCCTGGGTGGTTGGCAACGCTGAAGCCGCATTCGCCGAAACCGGCGATCTGTACGCTGACATGGGCGCCCGGGCTCAAGGCTTCGGCGGCGGTGGCGGCACCGGCCATGATCAGGCTGCCGGCCGGCAGGGCGATCTCGGCCTTGGCCAGCAACTGCGAGGCCTGCACCAGGCTGCGTAGCGGGTGGCCGAGGATCGCGGCGGTTGAGCCGGCCTGGACCACCCGGCCATTGACGCGCATCAGCACCCCGGCGTTGTCCAGGGCGGCGAAGTCCCGGGACCAGGCGCCGACCACCAGCCCGGCGGAGGAGCAGTTGTCGGCGACCACGTCTTCGAGGCTGAACTTGAAGGCCTGGTAGCGCGAGTCGATGATCTCGATCGCCGGTGCCACGGCTTCCAGGTAGTCGACTGCTTCCAGGGCGGTCAAGGGGCGGTCGATGGTGCGCCGGGTGAGAAAGCACACCTCGGGTTCGGCCCGTGGATGGATGAAGCGCTGCAGGTCGACGACGCCGCCGTCTTCTTCGAGCATGGCGTCGGTGAGCCAGCCCCAGATCAGGCTGTCGACGCCCATCTGGATCATCTTCGCCCGGCTGGTGAAGCCCAGCTTGAGGCCGATCTGGCGCTCGCCAGCCGCGTAGCGGTGCTGCATCGACGCACGCTGGATCAGGTAGGCCTCATCGAGGGTAAACGGCGACTGGGTACTGAACTGCGCCACGGCTTCGGCTTTGCGTGCTGCCTGGTCCAGGGCCTGGGCGATGTAGGCAATATCGGTGGTCATGGGGGTTGCTCCAAGGGCGAACGTGCCAGCTCGCTCCCACAAGGGGATGTTGTTTGGGTTAGCGTTTGAGCAGGTCCAGGGCGACGTCGACGATCATGTCTTCCTGGCCGCCGACCATGCGGCGCTTGCCCAGCTCGACGAGGATGTCCACTGCCTTGAGGCCATATTTGTGCGCGGCGATTTCCGCGTGGCGCAGGAAGCTGGAATAGACGCCGGCATACCCCAGGGCCAGGGTTTCGCGGTCGACCCGTACCGGGCGGTCCTGCAGCGGGCGGACGATATCGTCGGCGGCGTCCATCAAGGTGTAGAGGTCGGTGCCGTGGTTCCAGCCCAGGCGCTCGGCGGCGGCGATGAACACTTCCAGAGGCGCGTTGCCGGCACCGGCGCCCATGCCCGCGAGGCTGGCGTCGATGCGGTCGCAGCCTTCCTCGACCGCGACAATCGAGTTGGCCACCCCCAGCGAAAGGTTGTGGTGGGCGTGCATGCCGGTCTGGGTCTCGGGTTTGAGCACCGCCTTGAAGGCACGGAAACGATCGCGCACATCCTGCATGCTCATCGCGCCACCGGAGTCGGCCATGTACACGCACGTGGCGCCGTAGCTTTCCATCAGTTTGGCTTGGGCGGCGAGCTGCTCGGCGGGGATCATGTGGCTCATCATCAAGAACCCCACGGTGTCCATGCCCAACGCGCGGGCGTACTCGATGTGCTGTCGGGCGACGTCCGCCTCGGTGCAATGGGTGGCGATGCGCACCACCCGTGCCCCGGCGTTGTAGGCCGCTTTCAAGTCGTGAACCGTGCCGATCCCGGGCAACAGCAAGGTGGTGATCTTGGCGTGGCTGATCACATCCGCCGCGGCTTCGATCCACTCAAGGTCGGTGTGGGCGGCGAAACCATAGTTGAAGCTCGACCCTTGCAGGCCGTCGCCGTGGGCCACTTCGATGGCGTCGACGCGGGCCTTGTCCAGGGCGCGGGCGATGTCCTGCACGTTCTGGAGCGAGTACTGGTGACGAATCGCATGGCTGCCGTCACGCAGGGTCACGTCGGAGATGTAGAGCTTTTTGCCGGGGTTGAAGGTCATCGCAGGCTCCTCAGGCGTTGAGCATCGACTGCGCCATGCGCTCGGCGGTGGCCAAGGCAGCGGAGGTCATGATGTCGAGATTGCCGGCGTAGGCGGGCAAGTAATGGGCGGCCCCTTCGACCTCGAGGAACACCGAGGTCTTGAGCCCCGAGAAGGTGCCCAGGCCCGGGATGTGCAGCGGTGTCTGCTCGGGGATCACGTCGAACTGTATTTTTTGCTTGAGGCGATAGCCCGGTACATAGGCCTGCACCGCAGCCGCCATCTCTTCGATGGAGGCCTGGACCTGGGCTTGATCGGCGGCGTCCGAGAGCACGAACACGGTGTCGCGCATCATCAGGGGCGGCTCGGCCGGGTTCATCACGATGATCGCTTTGCCCTTGCCGGCGCCGCCGATGACTTCGATGGCCTTGGAGGTGGTCTCGGTGAATTCGTCGATGTTGGCCCGGGTGCCGGGGCCGGCGGACTTGCTGGCGATGGAGGCGACGATCTCGGCGTAGTGCACCTTGGCGATGCGTGACACCGCGGCCACCATCGGGATCGTTGCTTGGCCGCCGCAGGTGACCATGTTGACGTTGAGCTGGTCCAGGTTCTGTTCCAGGTTGACCACCGGCACGCAGTACGGGCCAATCGCCGCCGGCGTCAGGTCGATCAGGCGGATGCCTGGCTTGATGGTCCGCAGGAACGCGTCGTTGGCGACATGGGCGCCGGCGGAGGTGGCATCGAACACGAAGTCGATGTCCTGGAACACGTCCATCCGTGCCAGGCCTTCAACCCCTTCGTGGGTGATCGCCACGCCCATGCGTGCGGCACGGGCCAGGCCGTCGGAGGCCGGGTCGATGCCGACCATCACGGCCATTTCCAGGTGCCGGGCGTTGCGCAGGATTTTGATCATCAGGTCGGTGCCGATGTTGCCGGAGCCGATGATGGCGACCTTCAGTTTGTCAGTCATGCTCAGTGCTCCGCTCGAAGGCGGCGGTGACGCTGCCCAGGCCCTGGATGTGGGCGGTGAACACGTTGCCCGGTTGCGCCGCGACCATCGGCCCGAGGGCACCGGTCAGGAGGATGTCGCCGGCGCGCAAGGGCGCACCGAACCGGACCATGGTGTCGGCCAGCCACAGCGCCGCGTTCAACGGGTTGCCCAGGCACGCCGCACCGGCGCCCACCGATACCGGCTCGCCGCCCAGGGTCATGCTCATGCCGCAGTGCACCAGGTCCAGTTGCGCCAGTTGCACCGGGCGACTGCCGAGCACGAACAGGCCTGAAGAGGCGTTGTCGGCGATGGTGTCGACCAGGCGGATGTCCCACTGGGCGATGCGGCTGCCCACCACTTCGATGGCCGGCAGGGCGAAGGCCGTGGCGCGGATCAGGTCGGCCATGGTGTGGCGCTCGTGGCACAGGTCGTGTTCCAGCACCAGGGCGATTTCCGCCTCGACCTTGGGCTGCTGGGTGTCACGCCAGGCAATCGGCTGATCGTCGCCACGGGCCATGCTGGCGAACAGTTGACCGAAGTCCGGCTGATCGACCCCCAGTTGCTGCTGGACCGCGTAGGAGGTCAGGCCGATCTTGCGCCCGACCGGACGCTGCCCAGCCGTGATGGCGGCTTGGGTGTTGTGGTGCTGCACGGCGTAGGCGAGGGCGACCGGGTCTGCCGAGGGATCTGCGGCGAGGGCACTGGTGATCAGTTCGCGAACCGGCGGGCAGGGTTGCCCGTCGCGTTCGGCCTGGCGCAGCCGGTTGGCCGCTTCGATGAGAGCTGCATGCATGGACGAGACTCCGGGGCTCAAGGGTTGACGCAGATGGTGGTGATTTGCGAGTAGAAATCCAGGGAGTGACGGCCCCCTTCACGGCCCAGCCCGGACAGGCGAGTGCCGCCAAACGGGGTGCGCAGGTCGCGCAGGAACCAGGTATTGACCCAGACCATGCCGACCTCGAAGCGCCGCGAAAGCCGGTGCGCGCGTTTCAGGTCACGGGTCCACAGGGCGGTGGCGAGGCCATAGGCCGAGTCGTTGACCCGTTGCACCACTTCCTCGTCGCGGTCGAACGGGGCGATATGGCACACCGGGCCGAACACTTCTTCGCGCACGCAGCGGGCGTCGTCACCGAGGTCGGTCCAGATGGTCGGTTGCACGTAGGCACCGTTGTCGCGCGCATCGCCGAAGTGCGGCACGCCGCCGCCCGTGACCAGGGTTGCGCCTTCGCTGCGGGCCAGTTCGAAGTAGCCCAGGACCTTGTCGCGGTGCTTGTGGGAAATCAGCGAGCCCATGTTCACCCCGTCTTCATCCGGGTAGCCGATCTTCAGCGCCTCGGCACCGGCCTTCATGGCGGCGACGAAGCGCTCGTAGATCGGCCGTTCCACGTACACCCGCTCCGAGCACAGGCAGACCTGGCCTGAGTTGGTGAAGCTCGAACGCAGGACGCCGGCCACTGCCGCGTCAAAGTCGCAGTCGGCAAACACCACCGCGGCGTTCTTGCCACCCAGTTCGAACGACACGTCCCGGATGCCTTCGGCGGCGACTTTCATGATGGTTTCGCCGGTGCGCGACTCACCGGTAAAGGTGATGGCGTCGACGTCCGGGTGACGGGTCAGGAATTCACCGGCCGAGCCCGGGCCGAAGCCGTGTACCAGGTTGAACACGCCTGCCGGCAGTCCGACTTCGTGCATCACCTCGGCCAGCAAGGTGGCGGTGGAAGGGGAGTCCTCGGAGGGCTTGATCACCACCGAGTTGCCACAGGCCAGGGCTGGGGCGACTTTCCAGGTCATCAGCAGCATCGGCAGGTTCCACGGCGAGATGATCGCCACCACGCCGTGGGGCTTGCGCACCGAGTAGCTGAAGACGTCGTTGCCATCGGCGGCGCGCATTTCGAAGCACTCGCTGCCGGCCTGGTTGATCAGTTCGGCGAAGGTGCGGAAGTTGTGAATGCCGCGGGCGATGTCCAGGGTCCGCGCCTGTTGGACCGGGCGCCCGGTGTCGGCCACTTCGGCGGCGACGAAGTCTTCGAAGCGGCGTTCGATGGCATCGGCGATGCGCTGCAACACGGCGGCACGCTGGCTCGCGCTGTAGTCACCCCAGGGCCCGTGCTGCGCAGCCTTGGCCGCCGCGACGGCGCGCGCCACCAGGGCTTCGTCGGCTTCGCAGACCTGGCTGAGGATACGGCCGTCGATGGGCGACACATTGGGGAAGGTCTGCTCGCTGGCGACGAATTCGCCCGAGATGTAATTACGCAGCAACTGCAGGGGTGCAGACACATCAACCTCCGGAAAACGTGGGTAGTCGGAGGGAGTGTAGGGAGGGTGGATATTAGTGAATAATAAAAAGGTCGCGCCTTGATATGTCGATCTGGAATACCAGGTGAGCTGCCGAAGGTTGCGATCTTTCCGAATTTCCCCTATGGGAGTTGATCCGACTCACTACGCGCTTGGTTCAGGCATTCGCGGAACAGCCGTGCTGCCGGCCCCAGGGCGCGGGTGTTGGAGAAGAAGCAGCCGATATCGCCAAACTGCAACGGCGCGCCGAGGTCGAAGGCCTTGAGCAGGCCGGCGCTGACAAACTGCTGCGACGCCTCGTAGGGCATCAGTGCCACGGTCTGCTGGTCTTGCATCAGGGTGATGTTGGTGAGGATCGACAGCGACTCGACCACGTTGCCCGGGGTGCTCAGGTTGGCGTCGGCGAACAGCTTGTCGGCGGTGCGGCGCAGCAGCGAATCGCGGGTCGGCAGCACCCATGGGTAGGCGTGCAGATCGGCGAGGCTGACCGGTGCCTGGCCTTGCAGGGGATGATTGGCCCCGGCCACCACACTCAATTGCTCGGCATACAGCACCTCGACGTCGAGCATCGGCGACTCGTTGCGCCAGCGCCAGTCGTCAGGCACCCGGCCCACCACCAGGTCCACTTCGCCCACGGCCAGTGCCGGGAACAACTGGTCCATCTGCCCGACCCGCAATGACACCAGCACCCCCGGTGCCTGTTGCTTGAGCAACTGCATGGCCCGGGGCAGCAACGAGGTGGACGCGGAGATCAGCGTCCCCACCATCACGTGCCCCGAGGTGCCCTCCTGGAAGGCGTTGACCTCGTCGGTCAGTGAGCGCAGTTCGGCCAGCAACGACTTGGCCCGGCGCACCACCAACTCACCCAGTTCGGTGGCGCTGACCCCACGATTGCCCCGAATCAGCAGCGGGGCATCGAAGTACGATTCCAGCTCATGAATGATCTTGGTCACCGCCGGCTGAGTCAGGTTCAGCGCCTGCGCAGCCCGGACCAGGGAGCCGCTTTGCAGCACCTGGTCGAACACCACCAGTTGGTAGAACTTGAGCTTGCGCGCAACGGAAATGGTGGTGAACTTCATGCAGAGCCTCGGGTGTCGCGTGGGTTCGACGGGGCGCTATAGGTATCACACTTCCGGCATTTTCAGCACCGGGGGCTGCAGCCCTTAGCAGGAATCCAAGGCTTGGCCAGTGCCCCGGGTGGCTGCACGGCGGCAGTTTTTTTGCCCCGTACCGTCGATTGGGGCAGCGGCCATTCGACTACTTGTCAGGTCACTCAATCGAAAGGAGAAACCGCCATGCGCTTCATGATCATCATCAAAGCCAGCCAGGATTCCGAAGCCGGCAAAATGCCCAGCCAAGCACTGCTGACCGCGATGGGCAATTACAACGAAGCACTGCTCAACGCCGGCATCCTCCTCGCCGGCGAAGGCCTGCACCCCAGCAGCAAAGGCGCACGGGTGCGTTTCAGGGGGGACACGCACACAGTCATCGACGGGCCGTTTGCCGAGACCAAGGAGCTGATTGCCGGGTTTTGGTTGTGGCAGGTGAAGTCCAAAGAGGAGGCGGTTGAATGGGTCAAGCGCTGCCCGAATCCGATGCCGGGTACGGAGGCTGAGATCGAGATTCGGCAGGTGTTTGAGATGGAGGATTTTGGGGAGGCGTTTACGCCGGAGTTGCGGGAGCAGGAGGCGCGGGTGTGGGCCGAGGCCCAGGCACAGGGGAAGAAGTGCTAAAGCGCTGACGCAGCGGATGTCGAACCCATGCCGTGGCGCGTCAGTTGGGTGAATGCAGCATCTCGCTCAGCAACGCCATGGCGACTTGCACGGTGGGTCGGGTGTCCTCCCGCTTCGTGGCCAGGTACCAGTTGAAGTGAAACCCCTGCTCACCGATTGGGCGCACCAACAGGTTCCGTTCATCGCCATTGAGCAAGCGCCGAGGCAGCAGACTCATGCCTACTCCCAGGCGGACCAGGGCAATGAGGGCGGGGACGTCCTGGATGTGCTGCAACGAGCCCAGCTGAATCTGCTGTGGGCGCAGGTAACGCCGATACAGATAGGACTGTTCCAGGTCGAAGTGATAGAGCAGGGTCTGTCCGGCGAGGTCTGTCGGCATCAGCCAAGGACGTGTGGCCAGCGCATGGTCGGGAGGCAGGATGGCGACCAGTTCATCGCCGTGCAGTGGCTGAAAGCGAGTGTCGGGAGCGTGGCTGGTTTCGCCGAGGATGATCAGGTCGCTTTCACCCTGTCGCAGGCTACAGAGCAAGTCAGGCACTGGCCTGATCTGCACCTGGACATTGGGCAAACGACTGCGCAGGGCCTGCAGCCAGGTCGGTAGCCAGTCGCAACGGTGCAGTGGGTCGATGCTCAGGCGCAGGCGTCCGGTATCGCCGCGGCCATAACGTGCCAGGTATTCGCTGAGGGCCGCCGTGTCGTCGAGAATGCGCTGTGCATGAGTGTTGAACGCCAGGCCCGCCTCGGTTGGCAGCATGGCCTTGCGCGAGCGGTGGAACAACAGAAATCCCAGGCGATCCTCCAGTTCGGCCAGTTGCTTGCTGAGGGCCGGCTGGGATAGAAACAACTGCTCTGCCGCGCGGGTCAGATTGCCGGTCTCGCAAATACTGTGCACCAAGTGCAAGTGTTTCATTTCCAAACGCACCCTGAGCACTCCCTGGCGGATCGCGAAGCCTTATCTTCACGGCGTTTTCGATAGTCGGCAAGGCTAGCTCAGCTCAATCGAGCAGGCGAGCGGGAATCAGATCTTCGCGCGTATCGCCCAACGGGCGAATGGCAACCTTGCAGCCGCCAGTGACCCGCGGATCGGCACGGGACTGCAGCACCACCAAACGCCCGCCGATCTTCTCCAGCAGGGCGCGGTCGTACTCCATCAGCCGGTGGCACGCGGCAACGTCACCGCTGCCCTCCAGGGAGCAGGGAAAGAGAATGCGGCAGTAAGCCGTGCCTTCACTGATTCGCTCGATGGGCCACAGGTGTGGCAAGCCAAACAGCCGCTGCCACTCCTGGGCGATGTCCGCCACCTGTTGTTGGCGGCGACCGGCATTTTTCCACCAGACCCACTGCGCCAGCAGACGTGCAAGCCAGCGCGTCCGCCAGTGCCAGCGACTGCGCGCCAGCGGTCCGGTGAAACCATTGACCTTGCGGTAGAGGGCAATCTTCTGGCTGTCGGACTTCATGCGCCAACCCCCTCGCTGAGCAACATCACAGCAGTGAGCAGCAGCATCAGCATGCTCAGGCCATGACTCACCTGACGCCCCCGCAAGCGCCTGCTGAACAGTGCCCAGCAATACGTCAGGCGCAACACCACAAAACCTGCGCCCAGCCCCAACACCCACGCCGAATTGAGTGAGGTCGCGGTATCGATGAAGTAGAGCAGCAAGATGAACAGCACGGACTGTTCAAGGCTATTGCCGTGAGCGCGAATGGCCGCCGTCAGCGCCGGATTGCCGGCATCACCAAAACTGACCCGGTAGCGCAGGCGCAATCGGGACACATTGACGGACAGGGCGATCAACAACAACGCCAACACCGCTGCGATGGAAAGGCTGTAGGGCATGCAGGTCTTCCTTGGCTTGAGGAGGGGATACCTTTGCGATGCTAATCAGCGGGTGCGGCGGAGTAAAAGTGCGATTGGTGATGGTGATGATTCTCTGGAGTTATTGCGGAGGGGGAGGTGTGTTGGCGAGGACGAGAGTTGGAACATTAGATGCAGAAAAACCCGTATGGGGCGGGTTTTGGTTTGCTTCCTGTTTGGGCCGGGGTAATTTGAAACAAGTCGGTATCTATCTGTTTTTTCTGATTAATAATTTATTGGTCAACTTGCCTGGAATACCAGTTGGAACGCTGCGTGGTCTGGATTCCGATAGACGGTGCTTTTTGAGCTCCGCCCAAAAAACGAATCGGGATCGAGTCTATCAAGCAAATGGTCGCGCTGTTGATTGTTGCCCCTGCGCGTACGATGTCCCCACTCGCAGGTACAGGGGGGCCTAGCAAACGATACCGTCAGTGATTGCTGTGTTGGCTAAGCCGACTCTCGAAGTACTGCGCAGTCTCTTTGTCGGTGCAGTACAGGTACCGTGGTCACAAACCGCGCGTGAATCCACGTTAGCGCTTGGCTGGCCTGACGGTCGCTTCTCACCCATCAAAGTCCTGGTTGGCTCTGCATTGCTCCTGGTTTCGAGCAGATACCTCGCGCGCCGAGGAGAGGAATCTTGGGCGCTATCCAAGGGGCCGATGATCAATCGGTGATGTCATGTTGACATCGAGGTCGCGCTAACCAAAAATTCCGCTGACGAGCGGTCCCCATAACCCAGCACTAAATTAAGAAAATTGTGATCGTTCTGCTCGCAGGAGCACATTGATTTAAAGGGATGAAGTATGAAGTTCCAGGTTGAGGCAGTTAATGTCGGTGGAGAATTTGTTCAGATTAGCTCTGAAACATATAATTATCAAAATGTATACACCTTATTGGTTGGTCGAAATGCGGTAGGTAAGACCAGGGCGTTGAGTAAAATCGCAAACGCATATATTTTTTCAGATAGACGAGAAAACTCAGCTCATGATGTGGCCGAGTCGCCTAGGTCTGTTTCGCAGCCATCACAAGTGATTGCTGTATCGAATAGCAGGTTTGACCGATTCCCAAAGCCGAATCCATATTTTACTAGAGAGCGTGAGCTGAAGGGATATCATTATCTTGGCCTCTCAGGCTTTCGATCATCACCTGGCTCAGTGATATCAAAATCGATAGCGAATTTGATTTCAAGATTTGAAATCGAAAGGGACCGGTCTGTTAGGTTTGACTATATTTTAGATTACATTGGATTCCTTCCGCGCGTTATTCTAGAGCTGAGAATCAATTCAGCGCTTTCGTCACAAAGAAACGGGAACTCGCAAGCGTACTTGGAAGATGCAATCCGTCGTACAGAGAGTGGCTCTAAATACGATTTTGAAAAGGAAATTTTGCCAGCGATTTCGTTTTTTTCTAATGGATTCAAAACAAGTCGAGCTTCGACTGTTAGGTACGATTTCGATACAGGTATGTGGGGTCAAGATGGTGTGGGCGAGTACATGCATATTTTGCCTGTGCTAATTGAGAGCGGGCTGCTCAAGGTTTTCCGAATACATCTCTATGACAAGAAAACTAAAGATAGAGTGCAGCTGGATCATGCTAGCTCAGGCCAGCAATGTATGTTTTTAATGTTCTTGGGAATGTCCTCTTTGATAAAGGATGGCTCACTGATTTGTATAGATGAACCAGAGATAAGTTTGCATCCCAAATGGCAGTCTGAGTTTATTGAGATCCTTCAAGGGGCGTTTTCAAACTATCGAGGGTGTCATTTCATTATTGCGACACACTCTCCTCAACTAGTTTCGGGCTTGACATCGGAGAACGGGTTCGTCGCAGATTTAGAAACCAGTAATCTTTTGCGCCCAGAGGATTATGCAAAAAAATCAGCTGACTATCAGCTGAGCGAAGTTTTTCATGAGCCCGGCTATAAAAACGAATATCTCATCAGGACTCTCCTCGTTATCCTGTCCAAAATTAATAAGGGGCAGCCTCTTTCAAGGTTGGATAGGTCAAAGCTTAGGGAGTTGGAATATGTGAGAGGCCGTCTAGATGAATCGGATCCAGTGCTTCATCTTCTTGATCAAGTAAAAGTTATGGCTGGTTAACATGATCAAGGTGAATTATGAAGGCGCGATCAAAGACTTTGTTGATGCATATGACAAAGTTGATCATGATCTCTGGAATGGCACTGCTGGGCCAATTTTGGCAGTTCGGAAGTACATTCGTGATCACTACTTGATACAGCAAGGCTATCGGTGTGCATATTGCAAGATTGAGAAAAAAGAAGAGCATGGTTATACATGGGATATCGAGCATATACTAGCCAAGTCTATTTATCCTGAGTTTCTATTTTATCCTGAGAATCTCGCGATCGCTTGTAAGGAGTGCAATAATCCTAAAGATGATCACGATATTTTAGTTGGGGTGAGGTCAGTCTCTTATCCGCGGGGTGTTGGACGCTATAAAATCATTCATCCTCATTTTGATGTTTATGAAGATCATATTGAGATTGCTGTGGTGGATGGAAGGCGTATTTACAGGGTTCTCAATAACGGCAAAGGAAAAGCTACATATACGCTGTGCAATTTGAGTAGGTTTGACTATAAATATGCCGGTTGGGATTCATTTGATTCGGCAATGGTTGCGGAGTTTTCGCGCTTCCTCGACAATTGCCCAGCTGACGCAAATCCGGCCGAGATCAAGAGAATGCTCGGTCATCTGAGTTTCGTTGAGCGCCACTAGTGGTTCGCAGTTAAATAGGTTCCAGTGTTCAAGGGAACCTATTTGCTAAAACCTGGCACTATCTTGATGTGAGGGAGACCTTGGGTACCACCACCGCGGCCTACCCACTGCAAACGATGTCCATATCACACCCAATCGTTTCCTTGAGATATGCCACAGCGGCGGCCAGCACGAGGTTTTGATCAGCGGTACGATTACCAGCAGATAGACCCGGCTGAACAATCAGTATTTCGGCTTCAATGGGTTTGAAGCGTGCTGTCTTGATCAAGTCATTGAGCCTCAACCCATTTCCAGCAAGGTAGCGCGTTGGACGGTGCAGGGAGCGCAGCCGATCCTCACGTCTTTGTATGTGCTTACCGAGTTCAGAAAAGCGCCATTTCCATTTGGCCGACCTGACCGCTTGGGAGCAGACCTCCACGACATCCTTCACTCGTTCGCCAGGGGTGTCTCCTCCGGCATATTTGCAGTGGATCAGCGCAAGTCGTATACGATTATCTTCCTCCTTGAGACAGACAAGATCCGCGGCTTCACCGGCGCCGTCGTCGTCGAAAACGATGTCAAAATCACCCTGGATGAAGTGCTGGGCGGCTTTCCACTGAATAGAGTCAGCACGTGTAATGCCGTCTTTCCAGTAGGATTCTTTTGTGATGTCGACCCCTGCCCAGTCCCAAGCCTCGAAGCGCTCTTCTCCGATTTCAAGATGCCTGGGGTCTTTAGGCTCGATCAGCATGTTTCCGTCCAGCTCACTCAGGTCGACGAACCGTACCAGCGGTGGGTATGAACTCAGATATTGGCTGAGCGCCCTTGACGCTTTCCCGATGGTAAGTTCGACTGCCTCACCGCTTGTCTGTGCGACGACGAAGCCGTTCTCTCCGCCTACCGTTAAGGTGAAATCTGCGAACTGGCCGGTCTCGTCACAGTTCAGGGCAAACCTCATGCTGTTATCTCGCACATCAAGGTATTTCAGATCGACGAACGTGATAGGAAGGCCGTTTGGAAACGCCCGAGTGGTTAGCACGACCCTGTCTTCTGCAATACTCATGATTTCAACCGGCCACTCGACAGCAAGCACATTCCTGTCGCTTGGAAACGCTGTCACTTCCTTAGGAATGAGGACGTTTGCAATGATGTCATCGACAACGATACTGTCATCGAGAAGTTTGGCGCCAGCCGCAGCGCACCAGTGAACGAACTCCGGTATGGAGCCTTGCTCTCGCGACCAGACCCTCCCTTTGTACGAGCAGCCCACAGAAACGCGCTCTCCATTTTCCCATCCGGTACCACTGACATTGTTCTTAACGGAGCCGCTACGCTCGGCCACACCGAGTGCTACCGCAACGTCGGCGCCTGTGTACATGGCGTAGCTCAGATTACGTCGACCGTGTTTCTTGACGCCCATGTTCTGAAACACCAAGCGGTTTACATGGCCGAGTATTCGAAACATCTGTTCGCCATGGACAAGGTCTGCTTGCCCGGTGACTTCTTCCGCTAGCTCTGGGAATAAAGAACTATGATCAGTTGAAGACAGGAATAGCAGTTCAAGCTCCGGATTGTGGTGGAGGACGAAGAGTGTCCACTCACGGTCGAGAACGCCTTTGGTATTAGTCCAGCGAACCCTGCCTTCGGCGCGGGTGACGAAGTAAAGCGTACGCATTTCTCGGTTGAGCCAGACCCCCTCAATGTGAAGTTGTTGGGAAAGCCCGTGGTGGAACCGCTCGGGAAAAAACTGTTGAGCCCTGTAAGCGGCAGTGCTGAAAACTGGGCGGAGTAATTGAGGTGACAGAGAAATTTTCGAGTCGCCTTCCTCATCCAGACGTTCGGACGCTTGCAGGAACTCAATCAACTCCCTGTGCTCCCGGACAGCATTAGAACTCAGCTCGCTCAGTACCTGATTCCAGTCGGCGTCTTCGCTGTATAGGCGCTCCAGTGACTGGGCGACATCTTGATCGCCAATGTTGGCCACCACCGTCGCCTCGCCGATGCTCCTTCCTGCCACGCGTGTGAACCGCCCGATAAACTGGAGCGTGATAGCCAAACTCCGATGACTGTCATGGAGCGCAGCCACTTTCAGCTCGGGCAGATCAAACCCTTCGCCCAACATGTCGACGCAGATCACGACCCGGGACACCCCTGAGCGCAGATCGGCCAGCTTAGCTTCAGTATCGTTGATCTTTGAATGAATCAGGATTGGTTGAAACTCAGGCGCGAGGTGTCGGTAAAGACGTTCTACGTAGGTTGCACGGACGATACTGCTGCATCGGGCTAAGAGCAGGTGATTAAACCCCGCGTTCAAGTCACGTCGTAGCTTAGTTAGGGCTGTCGCGGCGATAGCTTGGTCGGCTTGGGTGCCACCGCACGGCTGGTGAACAGGCTCGAAATGTATTGGCTTGAAATACCCGTCCCGCTGCGCGGCGGCAAGTGAGTAGTTGAAAATCACTTTCCCGTCGACGAGTTCACCATCTCTGCGAAAAGGCGTCGCAGTAAACTGCAAAATGGGCAGCGAGTGAAACGCTGATCTTAGCCCGCTCCAGGTTTTGGCGGGAACATGATGGGCTTCATCCAGTATCAGTGATTTACACCGTTGAGCCATCTCAGCAGCGAGCGGGCTACCAGCTTCGAATGCCAGTGAACTAATGGTGGAAACCACCACATTGCATTGGGTGAAGATGTCCAAATCTGCCAGCGTCTTGGGTTTGGATGTGATCAGCCCGACTACTGGATTTGCCACTTCGTTTGGCAGCACCCCCAGCGCGCGCAACAGTCCCAGGCTCTGAAACTTGTTCGCAGTCTGCTGGCGTAGAAGATCCCAAGGAACGACCACAAGTGTGGTCGAATGGCCGTACGCCGTCAGCGTAGCCAGCATCGTTTCAGTCTTGCCGGTGCCGGTGGGCATCACAATCGTTGCAGGCTGTGTATTGAGGCTCCAGTGAGCCCCGATGGCAAAGAGAGCGCCTAACTGGGGCGGTCGCAATCCCTCCTGTCCTGTTGGGACTTGCCCATTGGCGTCACGTTGTTCCGCTCGATATGACAGTTGATTGTGCCAGCTCCGCGCCGCATCGCGGGCTACATCGGCCCACCCAGATTCGAGGACTCGGGCTTTGAGATCGATAAGGAGGCGATGAGTCCTCCAGACGACTTTGTCCTCCCGCAGATGAATGATTCCATCCACTCCGTCGGGCAAAGTGACATTGGGCCGGTTGGTGAGTAGGACGCGGCTACCACATTCAAGCAGCCACAAGCGTTCTCTGATGCGGGGCGACACGTTCACCAAGGTCTCATTGATGACTCGGGTCGTGATGGCTGGCTGTAGCTGATGCCGGATCTTTCCTACAGAGCAGCGTTGCTCGTAAACCACTGGTGGGAGCACAACCATCAGAATCCTCCTTGAATTGCCCATTGCAGGGCGCTGCTTAGGGGGAGGATTATAAACTGGATGGCTTAATGATGGCGCGGGTGACGCGCATTCGTGCGAATGGCTCACTATCGTAGTGATCACCAATTATGTGCCCGCGAATTGGTGACAACTAAAACTCCGACCTGCGCTGGCCCCAGATTTTGAGGTGCTTTCTCTGCAAGCACGAGGCTTGGCCTAGGCTGAAATCCTGACGCTAGTACTGGTACGCGAAAGCTCCGATCAACGACTGAATAAAAACTGCAAAAGTTGACCTTATTGTCCCATTTCCACATAAGGAAGAGGATAAGGCTCTCAACGCTCGCTGTGATCCTGTGCTGAAAGTCTGATACGCCGCTGACGGTGTCGACGTCACCCATGTGGCGCGATAGCAGCCGGTCTCACTCAGAGATCGAAAACCCATTTTTTTTGTAAACGACGAGCGAGCAACCGCACCGTTAGCAAATAGTAATACCGTGTCGCTTCACCGAGTAAATTTAAGCGATGCTCAAGAAACCAAACCACATGCTTTTTTTGCCAAGCCCAAGGTGATTCTCGCTGCCAGCGCCCTGCAATTTCGGCCTGGATGATTTTTGCCTGTCGCACGTGGCGTTGCCGGGTTGCGTGCGAACCGGTCAGAACGCTAGCCAAGAACAGCTCCATATCGAATGGCTTACTCATGTCCGTCCGCCAATGTAGGCAGCGACCACGTCGATCCGACCGTGCCCGAGCTCGTAGCTGATTCGCCTCCGGGCCTCGCCATCAAGGTTCCTATCTACCTGGTAACATTTGCCACCATTGATTGGCGCGGGGCATTGGGTGATCTGCTCGTAGCGCTCACATGCGTACGCCGCTCGTAGCTCATGGAAGCCTTTGAGGTTGTGTGCATGCAGGATATCCCGCGCAGGGCGGATGATTTGTTGTAGGAGATTGAGGTAGCTTTCGTATGGTGCAATCAGATTGCGGCTACCCGCAGGCGACACCTGCCGTGCAAACCCAAGGGCATCTCGAACATGGTCGTCCACCGCAATCCAGCGCGGCGCCGAGGCTCCGGCGCGGCCTCCTTTGGTGCCATCCTGAATGTTGATCCTACCTAAGTCGTTAGCCTCACGGCTCAACCGTGGCAGGTCCGCCAAGATAGCCTCACGCAAGCGCATGCCGGTGGCTCGTGCCAATAGGACTATCGCGGCGGCCCGCAGCTGATGATGGCTGCAAAGCACATCGACAATCTGCTTAACCTGTTCGCGTTCTTGGCCCTGAGGCACCGAGTGTCGAACCCCGGTGCGCTGCATACCCAATGCCTTGCTCGGACTGGGCAATTTCACGTACTGATCACCGCGAAGCGCTGCCATGGTCCTGTTAACGCTGGATAGCCGATTTTGTGCGGTGCTGACGGCGAGATCACCGCGCCTAACCATGTCGCGTAGATACGCCGCATAGTCGGCCAACACTTTCCGATCAATCTGCCGCGCATCATTGACCCCGGGCCCCGCTTCAGACCGACACCACTTCACGAATGCCAACCACCGATCAGAGTGCGCCTTGACCGTGCCGTAGTGGCCTCCGCCGAACATGTCTTTCAGCGCCTGCGGCCCTGCGTAGCTCAATTGCCTGCCGTAGCCAAAATTGCGGCCTTCTCGCCTGCCTACTAATACCATTTCGGTTACCTCGCCTAATTCACCAGGTCTTCGCCCCACGTCATCCCGCCAAGAATGCTGAGTGTTGTCAGGGATCAAGGCCCCTGCGGCCTGTGGGGATGTCCACTTACGCGGGACTGGCGGCTCCTTACGGCCAAGAGCTTGGGCTTCTCATGATCTGGCCTCCTGAACACTTCCGAGGAAGTGGGCGGGTGGAGGCTGCATTGGCTGACGAGACCGACGCCGCGAGATCCTGAATTGGATGAGGCAGCTATGCGATGACCGGGGCATGCCTGACTGTCAGTCAGATGCAGTCCATTCCGTGGGCTGCGGCACCATCATCTGCATCGCTGTTGATGGTGACTTCGGTGTTTGTCACGCCGATTGTCACGAGAGGAAATGCCGCAAAGCCTTGTACGAGGTGGGCTGCAGCAGCGGTAGGAGCGCCCGTCTCTTTCCAGAAGAAAGAGACGGGCGCAGGTTGGCGCAAGATTCGGCCAAGCGGATAGGTTGCTGCAGGGCAGCGAAGTAGGAAGTGTCGTCTGGCGCACGAGGGCCATGATCTGAAGTAGGCATCCATCACCGGGGAGGTGACCTGGCGAGCTGCCGGACGCGAATCGCCTTTTGGGGGGAACCACCGCGAGAGCGGCGTGACCTTCAAGGTTCGGGCCACCTGGGGTTGCTGTCATCGACAGCGCTTGCACGGCCAGTTCTACGCCTGTGGATAAACCCGGTCAAGGTTCGAAATTCAGCGCCACTTTGGACTTGAAGAGCGGTTATCCACCGGTGGAATTCCGTGGTAAATCCTGGGCAACGTGGTCGCTTTTAGCTCTTCAAAGTAAGGTCCATCCAAACAGGGCGGCTTTGCAGCCCTGTTTGGATGGACCCGCGCTTAGAAGCGGATAAGTGAGGCTGCTTGCCCCGAATCTTGAACGTTCAGTTGTTTCTGCAGTTCTTGCGCCTGTACCGCGCTAGCGAATCGGCACCACGTTCTTGTCTCTGACTTGGCCGTACGCTGAGGCGAGCAAGCTGCCGGTGGCGGCTTTCTGGATGTACTCACTCCACCAGGCCATCATCGGTCGCCGGCGTTCGATGTAGTCGGCTCTGTTGTAGGCGCTGCGCACCTCATCCTTGTCGACGTGCGCCAAAGCCACTTCGATGAGCTCCGGATCCCACCCATGTTCATTCAAGATAGTGCTCGCCATCGAACGCATGCCGTGGCTGACCAAACGATCCTGGAAACCCATGCGCTTCAACGCCATGTTGGCGGTCTGGCTATTGGCGTGGGTGCGCGGATTTCTGTCTGCCGGGAAGACGTACTCGCGATGGCCGCTGTGGGTCTTCAGTGACTCCAACAGTGCGACAGCGTGATCACTCAACGGGATGCTGTGAGGGCGGCGCTTTTTCATCCGCTCCGGTGGGATAGTCCAGACACGCCTTTCAAAGTCGATGTCTGCCCAGCGAGTAGTCGCCGCCTCTGCAGGACGAGTCATGGTGTGCAACTGCCATTCGATCAGGCAACGGGTCGTGCGTTTGATACTGGCGTTCGCGATCTCCAGCATGAGCTCGGGGAGTTCTTCGGGCGGAAGCGCAGCCATGTTCTCTTTCTTGGGCTTCTTGAATACTGCCCGAATGCCGGTGAGCGGGTTGGCGAAGATCAGGCCGGAATTTACGCCGTAGGTCATGATCTCGTTTAGTCGCTGGCTAAGACGTTTGACCGTTTCCAAGCTGCCTTTCGCTTCGATTGGACGAAGCAATCCGATCACCATCGGCGCGGTGATGTTCGCGAGTGGTGTCGTCTTCAAATCGGGGAGCACGTGCAGTGTGAGTGACCGCCAGATGTCCTCGGCGTAGGCCGGGGTGACCGAGTCTTTCTTGAGCTCGAACCAGGCGGTGGCCACGTTCTCGAAGGTGTGTTCCGTTTCCGCGCGCTTGGCTTCATTCAACGTATTGCGTTGCACCTTCGGATCGATGCCCTGGGCGAGCAGCTCGCGCGCGTCGACTGCCTTCTTTCGTGCGTTCGCCAGTGACAGTTCGGGGTAGGTCCCGAAGCCGATGTTGATGCGCTTTTTGGTCACCGGTTCGCGGTAGTTGAAATTCCACAGTAACGAGCCGTTGCTGCGTACGCGGAGACTGCAAACCGTCACCGTCCGTGAGGACGTAATCCTTAGACGCGGGTTTGACTCCCTTGAGCTGTCGATCGGAGAGACGGAGGTTTTGAGCAGGCATGAGATTCTCCTCAGGCACTGATTCGGTATTCCAAAGATTAGCACCGGATGAGGTGGAATACCGTCTGGAATACCCGAATGGCTGGAACTCAAAAACTCTCAAAAGACCGAAAAAGCGCTGGAGGCCACGTATTTACTGGATCGCAGGCACAAAAAAAGACGTCCGTGGACGTCTTTTTTTGATCATTTGGTGGAGCCGGGGGGATTTGAACCCCCGTCCGCCAGTACTCCGCTGTCGGTACTACATGCGTAGCCGTGTCTATTAAGTTAACCCTCAGCGACCCGACGGGCAGGGTGCTTTGGGCGAGTTGTGTAAGTTTTAGCCGCTTCGTCCACAACGTACTGCACGGCGATTCTGTTCTATATGACAATCACTTTGGGTTTACAGACATCCCCTGGTGATTGCTGGACCCGAAGGTACCAGAAGCTCAGGGCTAAGGCTGCTTACGCAGCGAGAGCGAATTCCTGGCCGTAGTTTTCGTCATTGGCAACTATAAGTAGTTGCAACAGTGGATTTACGAGTTCTGTTACCAACTCGGCATGCACCTAAAGTTTCGCAACCGGCGTCGAATCCTAAACGGCCCCGAGCTCACTGCTCTGTGGATCAATTTGAGCGGCAAGCCTGTGCAGTGTACGCCAACCCGGACGATAAGGCCAACCCGAAGGTTGGCCTTGAACGCGCATCAGCCCTTGTCGGGGGTTCGGGTCTGGATTTTGGTCAGGGCCCCGGTGGTGACTTCAATGCAATCCTTGGTGTTACCGGCAGTCCTGGCGTCCTGTGCTTTCTTCAGTGCCGCCTTGGCGTTGTCCATGGCGTTTTCCGAGGTGGCAGGCGCGGTGGCGATGGCATCCTGGAGTTTCTGGATATTGCCATCGCACAGGTCTTCATCCGCAGCAAACACCGGCGAGGCCAACAGTGCAGCGGTGATGAACAATCCAGCAATTGCAGAGTGCTTCATGGGTATCTCCTTGTGCATGAGGGCTCGGTGCTGCCGGTCGATGGGGCTGCTGGCCGAGGGGGTAAGCTCTTTTGCAGGGCTTAGCTAGATGACTATAGACGCGCGCAGGAATTCGGTTTTTTTTTGCGGTTTTGCCGAGGCGGTAGGGGCGGGCGCGCTTGCGGCTTGCTCGCTCCCACACGCTCGCGTACCTACACACCCACCCCGGGTACGCCCTATGCCGGGCGGGCCTGGGTCACTCGGTCTACCAGGTAGACGAGGCCGTGGTAGTCGATCCCGCCGTGCTGGCTGAGGCCGATTTCACAGGTGCGGCTGGTGGAGATGCCTTCGCTGCAATGCTGCACGGCGTCCTTGAGGGTGCGCAGTGAGTGGGCGTTCAGCTCGGGGGTGGTGAAGCCTTTGTCGCCGGCAAACCCGCAGCAGTGGATGCCTTCGGGAATCACCACGTTGTTGCTGCAGCGCCGGACCAGGTCGATCAGTGCCTGGCTTTCGCCCAGGTGCTGGGTGCTGCAGGTTACGTGCACGGCAATCGGGGCGTCTTGCGGGGTGAAGTCGAGGCGTTCCAGCAGGTGGCTGCGGATGAAGCGCACCGGGTCGTACAGGTCCAGGCGTGTGTCGCCCAGGTCCTGCATCAGGCGCAGGGTGCAGGGGCTGGTGTCGCAGTAGATCGGATCGAGCCCGCCGCGGCTGGCGTGGAGCAGGGCGCCGAGCAGTTCCTGGCGTTTGTGTTCGGCTTGTTCGGCATAGCCTTTGGAGGCGAACGGCTGGCCGCAGCAGAGGTTGTCCAGGTTGTCCGGAAACACCACTTGATAGCCGGCTTTTTCCAGTAGGCCGCGGGTTTTGTCGTACAGCGAGGTCTGTTCCTTGTCGCCCGCTGCCGGACCCATGGCGCGTGAGACGCAGGCCGCCAGGTAGACCACTCGCGGGCGCTCATCGCTGACCGTCGGGCTGAAGCGGATTGCCCGCTCCGGCTGGGGCATGGCGTTGCTCCACTGCGGAATCTGCCCTTTGGACAGCTGACTGAGGCGAGCCGAGAGTTTGCTCAGGCGCGGGGCGCCCAGCAGCATCCGCGCGCCGTTGGCCACGTGCAGGGTGAAACGCGCGCCTTGCAGGGCCGTGGCGAAATGCCCTTCCAGCCAGTTGGCGGTTTTCACATGGGTGGCGCTGCGGCTGCGCAGTTTTTTCACCAGTTCGCCGGTGTTGATGCCCACCGGGCAGCGTTGCGCACACAGGCCCGTCGCCGCGCAGGTGTCGAGGCCCTGGTATTGGTAGGCTTCTTCCAGTTCGCGGGTGTCGACACCCGCGCGTTTTTTCGCCTGGATGTCGCGCCAGATCACGATGCGCTGGCGCGGGCTCAGGGTCAGGCCTTTGGAGGGGCAGACCGGCTCGCAGAAACCGCACTCGATGCATTTGTCGACGATCTCGTCGGCGGCCGGCAAGGGCTTGAGGTGCTTGAGGTGGATCTGCGGGTCGTCGCTCAGGACCACGTCCGGGTTGAGGATGGCGTTGGGGTCGAGCAGGCGTTTGAGCTGCCACATCAACTGGTAGGCATCGCTGCCCCATTCCAGTTCGACGAAGGGCGCCATGTTGCGCCCGGTGCCGTGTTCGGCCTTGAGCGAGCCGCCGAATTCCACGGCCACCAATTGCGCCACGTCGTCCATGAACGCCTGGTAGCGAGCGACTTCTTCCGGGCTGTTGAAGCCCTGGGTGAAGACGAAGTGCAGGTTGCCCTCCAGCGCGTGGCCGAACAGGATCGCTTCGTCGTAGTGGTGTTTGTCGAACAGTTCGATCAGGCGGTTGACGCCGATTGCCAGTTGCTCCACGGGGAAGGTGACGTCTTCGATGATCACCGTGGTCCCGGTTTTGCGCACCGCGCCGACGGCGGGGAAGGTGTCCTTGCGGATCGCCCAGAGCTTGGCGTTTTCCGCCGGGTCCTGGGTGAAGTCGACCTGTTTTTCCACCGGGAATGGCGCCAGCGAGGCCATGATCTGCGCCAGTTGCTCTTCCAGCAGCGCCGACGTGGCGGCGCGGGATTCGATCAGCAAGGCACAGGCCTGGCTCGACAGTTGCTGGACGAACGCCGGCATCCCGGGTTTGTCCTGCACCGAGCGCAGGCTACGACGGTCCAGCAGTTCCACCGCCGAGACTGGCTGGCTCTTGAGCACGGTGACGGCGGTGCAGCAGGTTTCCACATCAGGGAAGACGATCAGCGCCGAGGCTTTGTGCGGATGGTCGATCACGGTGTCGTAGGTCACCGCGCTGATGAAGCCCAGGGTGCCTTCGGAGCCCACCAACAGGTGGCTCAAGATATCCACAGGCTCGTCGTAGTCCACCAGGGCATTGAGTGACAGGCCGGTGGTGTTTTTCAGACGGTATTTATGACGAATTTTCGCCGCCAGGCTGGCATTGGCCCGGGTCTCGCGGCCCAGGGTCGCCAGGCGTTCCAGCAGCTCGGCATGACTAACGCGAAAGGCCGCGACGCTGGCGGGGTCTTCGCTGTCCAGGCGACTGCCGTCGGCCAGTACCAGGCGAATCCCGGCCAGGGTGTGGTAGGTGTTCTGGGCCGTGCCGCAGCACATGCCGCTGGCGTTGTTGGCGACGATGCCGCCTATCTTGCAGGCATTGATCGAGGCCGGGTCGGGGCCGATCTTGCGTCCGAAAGGGGCCAGCCAGGCGTTGGCCTGAGCGCCGATGACACCCGGTTGCAGGCGGATCTGGGTGCCCTGGCCACGGATCTCGCGGCCGTTCCAGTTATCCCCCAGCACGATCAGGACCGAGTCGCTGATGGCCTGGCCGGACAGGCTGGTGCCGGCCGCGCGGAAGGTCACCGGGACACGGTCGCGCTGGGCCAGTTGCAGCAGGCTGACCACTTCGTCTTCGGACTCGACGCGGATCACCAGTTGCGGGATCAGCCGGTAGAAGCTGGCATCGGTGCCAAAGGCCAGGGTCGACAGCGGGTCGTCGAAACGTCGCTCGCGGGGGATCAGTTGTTGCACATCGCGCAGGAAAGCCGTCGGTAGAGTCATTGGTCCTCCAGGATCAGTACCACCAGGTCTTTCGGACCGTGGGCGCCGTACGCCAGGACTTGCTCGATGTCGGCGGTCTTCGATGGGCCGGACACCAACAGTGCGTTGGTCGGCATGCCTTGGGCCCAGTTGAATTCGCGTTGCACCTGATAGAAGTTATCGCGGATTTCGCTGGCCTTGAGCAGGGCGAAATGCACCGGCGGCACCAGGCTCATCAGGCGCGGTTCTTCGCGGGTCGGCCAGAGGATCAGGCTACCGGTGGCGGCGATGGCCCCGAGGGTGGTGGTCAGGCTGGCCGGGGTGTCGTTGAACAACTCGGCTTTCCACTGTTCTACCGGCCGGTCGTAGGCTTTTAGCGTCGGCAGCCCGGGGTGTTGCGCCCAGTGCTGGGTGACGCGTTGCCCGTGGGCGGTGGTCGGGGCGATCAACAGGCTGGGCAACTGGCGCTCAGCCAGCAGTCTGCGCGAGCAATGCTGGCCAGCCGTCCGCCGAGGTCAGGTGGATTTCGGTGTGCACCGCTTCCATCAGCTTGCGCAGTTGTGGGATGCGTTGTTCGGCGGTGTAGGTGTAGGGCTCGGTCACCAGCGCTTCATCGAAATTGTCGGGCACCGGTGTGGTGCCCGTCAGGCTGTGGCGCAGCTTGGCGAGAATGTTCTGTTTGGCACTCATCAGCGATCCCCCTGTTTGCCCAGATGCTCGCGGGCCATGTCGTGCAGTGAGCGGGCGGCCGGTTTTGGCGCGCTGTGGTTTTGCGTCCAGGGGCCAACGTTGTTCGGCGTGAGCGCGCGCAGGCGGGTGGCGAAGAAGCCGAACAGCCGATACAGGGTCGGCGAGCTGTTGAGCCTGGCCCAGGCGTTCCAGATGAAACGCTCTTTGAGCGAGTACTTGCTGCCCTGGCCGCGCATGACTTGGTGCGGGCTGTCGGGCGCCTTGACGTTCTCTTCGCGCAGGCGGCGCAGCAGGGCCGGGATCGGGATTTTCACCGGGCACACTTCACCGCAGGCGCCACACAGGGAGGACGCGCTCGGGTGGTCCGGGACTTTCGCCAGGCCGACCATGTGCGGGGTGATGATCTTGCCGATCGGCCCAGGGTAGACCTCGCCATAGGCGTGGCCGCCGATGCGGGTGTAGACCGGGCAGTGGTTCATGCAGGCACCGCAGCGGATGCAGTTGAGGGTCTGGCGCAGTTCGCTGTCGGCGAAGGCCTGGCTGCGGCCGTTGTCCAGCAGCACCAGGTGCACTTGCTGCGGACCGTCGAGTTCGTGGGCCTGACGCGGACCGGAGATCATGTTGACGTAGGTGGTGATCGGCTGGCCAAGGGCCGAGCGGGTCAGCAGCGACAGCAGCGGGACGACGTCGCGCAGGTTCTCGACGACCTTTTCGATCCCGGTGACGGCGATATGCACCGGTGGCACGGTGGTCGACATGCGGCCGTTGCCTTCGTTTTCCACCAGCAGCAGGGTGCCGGTTTCGGCCACGGCGAAGTTGACGCCGGAGACGCCGATGTCGGCTTCGAAGAATTTCTGGCGCAAGACTTTGCGCCCGATCTGAATGAGTTGGTCAACGTCCTTGGTGTACTCCACGCCAAGTTTGTCGTGGAACAAGGACGCGACCTGACCGGCATTCTTGTGGATCGCCGGCATAATAATGTGTGAAGGCTTCTCGTGGTCGAGCTGGACGATGAACTCGCCCATGTCCGATTCCAGGCATTCAATGCCCTGTTCAGCGAGGACATGGTTCATCTCCATCTCTTCGCTGACCATCGATTTGCCCTTGATCACTTGCCGCGCCTCGTGAGCGCGGATGATCTTGAGGACGATGCCATTGGCCTCGTCCACCGTTTCCGCCCAGTGCACGGTCACACCGTTGCGGGTCAGGTTCTGTTCAAGTTGCTCGAGCAGGTCGGGCAGCTTGGATAACGCGCGGGCGCGGACTGCATTGCCCAGCGCGCGCAAATGTTCTCTTTCGTGGGCATCGCTGAAGGACGCTGCCCGTTTTGTCATCAGTGAATCCATCGCAGTGCGAAAGTTGTTTCGCAGTTGCTTGTCGTCCAAGGCCTTGTGAGCCCGGGCGCGAAAATCTTCGTCGACGCTGACCGTCGGAATAATCGTGGAAGTGCTCATCGGGCACCTCCGGTTCGCTGCCAGAGGAAGCTGGCCAGGTGTTGGCCACGCAACGCTGCTTGTTGTTTCTCCAGCGAGCCGTTGATGTTCATCAAGCAACCGCAGTCGGCACTGAGTACCTGGTGCGCGCCGGATTCCTTCAACGCGCGGGTCTTGTCCGCCACCATCGCGCCGGAAATGTCTGGCATACGGACGCTGAACGTCCCGCCAAAGCCACAACATTCGCTTTCGTGATCGTGATTGACCCGTTCCACGTTGCTCAGTTGCGCCAACAACTCGCGACCGTGCAGGTGGGTGTTCATCTCGCGGCGTGCCGAGCACGACGTGTGCAGGGCCACCTTGACCGGTGCGCCGCTGTCCTTGAGCTGCACCTTGCAGACAAACAGCAGGAACTCGGCCAATTCATACGTCCGGGCGGCGAGCGCCTGGACTTGTTGCAGCGTATCCGGCTCGTCCTTGAACAGGTCGGCGTAGTGTTCGCGCAGCATGCCGGCGCAGGAACCCGACGGCACGACCACCGGGTAATCCCCGGCAAACAACGCCAATTGCGAGCGCGCCACGGTCCGTGCCTGCTCGGTGTAACCCGAGGTGTAGGCCGGTTGTCCGCAGCAGCTTTGGCCTTGCGGGTACTCCACGCGAATGCCTTCGCGCTCCAGCAGGTGAATCGCGTCCATCCCGGCTTCGGGATAGAACAGATCGACCACACACGTGCCGAACAGGTAGACCCGTGGCGGTTTTACGCTGGGGTACTGGCGCGGTTCTGGCAGTGGCGGGGCAACGCGGGTCGCGTTCGGCACGGCGTTGTAGAAAAGCTCGCTCATCAGGCGTGTCTCCGGGTGGTCCCGGTTATCCGTCCGCTGCGGTTGCTGACTGTAAAGCGACAAGCTTTCAGCAACCTTGCAGACCGGGTTGTGAGTTGCAGACGCCGCAGGCGGGCCACGGCGTCGGTTCTTTCGCTGTTACTTAGTGCACCAGCATGCCAGTGAACCAATAGGCCTGGGCCAGTGTGATCAGGCCGACAATGGTTGCAAAGAATAGGCTGTGCTTGAGGGTGAAGCGGAACAGGTCCGACTCTTTGCCCACCAGGCCGGTCGCGGCGCAGGCCACGGCGATCGATTGTGGCGAGATCATTTTGCCGGTCACGCCGCCGCTGGTGTTGGCGGCCACGAGCAAGGTGTCGCTGACGCCGATCTGGTGCGCGGTGGTTGCCTGCAGCGAACTGAACAGGGCATTGGAGGAGGTGTCCGAACCGGTCAGGAACACGCCCAGCCAGCCGAGGAATGGCGAGAAGAACGGGAACGCCGCGCCGGTGCCGGCCAGGACCAGGGCCATGGTCGACGACATGCCCGAGTAGTTGGTGACGAAGGCGAAGGCCAACACCATACCGATCGAAAGGATCGGCCAGCGCAGTTCGTAGAAGGTTTCCTTCAAAGTGGTCAGACCAGTTTTGAAGTTGATCTTCAGTACCCACATCGAGATCAGTGCGGAGAAGAAGATCGCCGTGCCGGTCGCCGAAATCGGGTCCAGCTTGAACACCGCAGGAATGGCCGTCGGGTTGGTGACGATCGGGGCGACCTTGATCACCATCTGGTCCAGGTGCGGGATGGCGAAGTTGAACACCCAGCTGTACATCGAGCCGCCCGCGGCAAACATCGCCTTGAAGGGCTTGAGGGTCCAGATGGTCACCAGCACGGTGAGGATCAGGAACGGCGACCAGGCCTTGATGATTTCACCCAGGCTGTAGGGCGAAGCCACGCTGGTGCGTTTCTGCCCGAAACCACCGGCGCTGGCGGTGACTACGGCGTCCGAGGTGACACCGGCGATCTGCGCGCCAGCGGTACGTTTAGGCTGCCAGACCTTGAGGAACAGGGTCAGGGAAATCAGGCTGGCCAGGGCCGAGGTGATGTCCGGCAGTTCCGGGCCGATGAAGTTGGAGGTGAAGTACTGGGTGATAGCGAAGCTCAGGCCAGCGACCAGGGCGGCCGGCCAGGTTTCCCGCACGCCGCGCATGCCGTCCATCATGAATACCAGCCAGAACGGCACGAACAGCGACAGCAGTGGCAGTTGGCGGCCAGTCATGGCGCCGATCTTGAAGGCGTCGATGCCTGTCACCTGGCCGGCGACGATGATCGGGATGCCCAGTGCGCCAAACGCCACGGGGGCGGTGTTGGCAATCAGGCACAGGCCGGCGGCGTACAGCGGGTTGAAGCCAAGGCCGACCAGTAGGGCGGCGGTAATGGCCACTGGTGCGCCGAAGCCTGCCGCACCTTCGAGGAAGGCACCGAAGCAGAAGCCGATCAGCAGCACTTGCAGGCGCTGGTCATCGGTAATCGACAGCACGGAGCTGCGGATCACTTCGAACTGGCCGCTCTTGACCGTGAGTTTGTAGAGGAACACGGCGGCCACGATGATCCAGGCAATGGGCCACAGTCCGTAGGCGAAACCATAACCGGCGGCGGCGAACGCCATGTCGACCGGCATCTGGAAGGCAAAGATCGCCACCAGGATCGACAACGCCAGGGTGATGCTGCCGGCGACGTGTCCTTTGAGGCGGAACACGGCCAGAGCCAGGAAGAAAAATACGATGGGGATAACGGCCGCGAGCGCGGACAAGCCGAGACTGCCGAGCGGGCTGTAGAGCTGTTGCCAGGTTTGCATATGGGGTGGCCCCTAATTGTTGTTGGTCAGGCACTGATCGCGTTCTTGGATAATTGGTAAGACCAATTTACAATCGCTGTGGGCTAGGTTAAAAGCCTTGTGGGTGGTGTGTCAATTTGCCGCCCTAAAACTTTTGTCGAATGAGCGGTGCAGGGGCCATCTGATCCGCTCGATCAAATGTGCTCTGGTAGGTGCTGGCGCGGCGTCTATAGGCCAGAATAGAGAGCCCGGCGAGCCGTCGGGATGGTGGAGAATGAGTTATGGGGTTTGATCAGGTTCGTCAGCGCCGTTTGTCTGACGATATTGTCGAGCAGCTCGAGGGGATGATTCTCGAGGGCACGCTGAAGTCCGGTGAGCGGTTGCCGGCAGAGCGCGCCTTGGCCGAACAGTTTGGGGTGTCGCGACCTTCGCTGCGTGAGGCCATCCAGAAATTGACGGCCAAGGGCTTGCTGGTCAGTCGCCAGGGCGGCGGCAACTATGTGGTCGAGTCCCTGGGCTCGACCTTCAGCGACCCCCTGCTGCACCTGCTGGAAAGCAACCCTGAAGCCCAGCGTGATTTGCTGGAATTTCGCCACACCCTGGAAGCTTCATGCGCCTACTACGCCGCGTTACGGGCGACTGAGGTCGATCGTCAGCGATTGACGGCGGCGTTCGAAGCGTTGCAGGACTGCTACACCCGTCACGATGAGGTGAGTCGGGCGGAGGAGGGGGCGGCGGACGCCAGGTTTCACTTGGCAATTGCCGAGGCCAGCCACAACGCCGTGTTGCTGCACACCATTCGTGGGCTGTTTGATCTGCTCAAGCGCAACGTGGTGACCAACATCGGCGGCATGTACCAGCAACGCACGGAAACCCGCGACATGCTGATCACTCAGCACCGGGAGCTGTACCTGGCGATTATCGAAGGGCGCGCCGAGCAGGCACGGGAAGTTTCCAGTCGCCATATCCTGTATGTGCAGGAAGTGCTGGAAGAGGTGCGACAGCAAGTGCAGCGCGAAGCTCGGGCGGAGCGGCGCAAGGGAATGTGAGCATGATCGTTCCCACGCAGGGCGTGGGAGCGATCCATTCAAGGGGGGAGTTAGTCTTCCTTGCCCTTGTTGCGCACCGCGCGCTGCAGCTCGCGGCCGGCATCACGTTCGCGCTCGGTATCGCGCTTGTCGTATTCCTTCTTGCCCTTGCCCAGAGCGATCTCGCACTTGACCATGTGCTTGCTCCAGTACCAGGACAGGCATACGCACGCATAGCCTTTTTGCTGCACGGCAGCCGCCAGCTTTTCCAGCTCGCGCCGGTTGAGCAGCAGTTTGCGGGTGCGCACCGGGTCGGCAATGACGTGGGTGCTCGCGGTCATCAGGGGCGTGATGTGGCTGCCGAGCAGCCAGGCTTCGCCATCCTTGAGCAGCACATAACTGTCTACCAGTTGCAGCTTGCTCGCCCGCAGACTTTTTACTTCCCAGCCGGCCAGGACCAGACCAGCCTCGAACCGATGTTCGATGAAGTAATCGTGTCGCGCCTTTTTATTCTGCGCGATGGTCCCTGTTGGGTGTTTCTTCTGTTTAGCCATAGGGGCGGCATTATAGGCAGTTGCGCGCAAGTCGGCTACGGGGATCCTGCGTGCTTGAGCGCATTGAGTGAATCCCGGACAATGCGCCCTCTTTTTTAGTGGTTGGGCGTAGTGTCGATGTCGTCAGACAAGGTTTCAGTCCACGGTAGTTGGGCGAGCCGTTGGGTATTCATACTCGCTGCAACCGGCTCGGCCGTGGGCCTGGGGAGCATCTGGAAATTCCCCTACATGGTCGGCGTCTATGGCGGCGGTGCGTTTGTCCTGGTGTTCCTGGCGTGTATCGCGTTGATTGGCCTGCCGGTGATGCTGGCGGAAACCCTGATCGGTCGCCGGGCCCGGCAAAGTCCGGCGAATGCCTTGAAGGTGTTGGCGCTGGAGGCTGGGCATTCGGCGAAATGGTCCTGGGGGGCATTTGCCGGGATGATCACGGCGCTGCTGATCCTGTCTTTTTACAGCGTGGTGGGCGGCTGGTCCCTGGATTACATCATCAGCATGGGCCGGGGGGACTTCCAGGGCGTGGCGGCCGATCAGGTCGGTGCCTACTTTGAGGGGGTGATCGCCAACCCGTGGCGCCTGACACTCTGGCATAGCCTGTTCATGCTGCTATCGGCAGCTGTCATCGCCAAGGGCGTGGTGGCGGGGCTGGAGCGCAGCCTGCGGATCATGATGCCGCTGCTGTTCGTGATGCTCCTGGTGTTGCTGGGCTACAGCATGACCACCGGGCATTTCATGGAGGGCGTGCATTTCATGTTCGACTTCGATTCGGCGAAAGTCCTTGGCGGCCTGTTGCCCGCGATGGGGCATGCGTTCTTTTCCCTGAGCGTGGGCGTGGGCTCGATCATGATCTACGGTGCTTATATGCCCAAGGATTCGTCGCTCTCCGGCACTGTGGTCGGGGTTGCCCTGCTGGATACCTTTGTTTCGCTGCTGGCCGGCCTGGCGTTGTTTCCGATTGTGTTTGCCGGCGGTTTGAATCCGAGTGAGGGGCCGGGGCTGATGTTTGTCAGCCTGCCGTTTGCTTTTGGTAATGTGGCGTTCGGCCAGGTGATGGGGGTGGTGTTTTTTGTCCTCGTGGCCATCGCGGCCTGGAGTTCGGCGATCTCCCTGCTCGAACCCATGGTCGCGTACCTGGTTGAGCGGACGAAAATCCGCCGTGGCTGGGTGACGTTCTGGCTGGCCTTCAGTTGCTGGTTTGTTGGCCTGGGCACGGTGTTTTCCTTCAATATCTGGAAGCAGGCCAAGTTTTTTGTGAACGACGGCGCCGGGTTCCACCTCTACCAATGGGGTGCGCACAGCGGCCTGGACTTCTTTGGCGTGATCGATTTCTTCACCTCGCGGATCATGTTGCCGCTCGGTGGATTGTGTTTTGTGGTGTTTGCGGGTTGGGTCATGAATCGGGGAGCGGTGCGCGACGAACTGTCGATCCGCAATCCGGCGCTGTTTGCCCTGACCTTGTTTTTGATGCGCTATGTGGCGCCCATCGGCATTCTTGTAGTGTTTGCCGCCCAGCTGTGGAAGTGACGCTGACATGACGACCCATATTCAACGTTCGGCTCTGTTGCCGTATCCGGCGCAAGCGCTTTATGACCTGGTCAATGACGTGGCGCGTTATCCGGAGTTCCTGCCCTGGTGTTCCGAGGCCAAGGTGATGGAAAGCTCCGCCGAGCATATGCGTGCCAGCGTGGGGGTGGCCAAGGGTGGACTGAGCCAGCATTTTGTTACGCGAAACACCCTGGTGCCGGGGCATTCGATCGAGATGAATCTTGAGGAAGGGCCTTTTACCCAGTTGCACGGCGTCTGGGTGTTCAAGCCCCTGGGCGAAAAGGCCTGCAAGATCAGTCTGGACCTGACGTTCGATTACGCCGGGCCGATTGTGCGGGCGACGCTGGGGCCGCTGTTCAATCAGGCTGCCAATACCTTGGTCGACGCGTTCTGTCAGCGGGCCAAGCAACTGCATGGGTGAGTCGTTGATGGACATCGAGGTGGTGTATGCCGCCGTTGATCGTCAGGTCTTGCTGACGGTTCAGGTGCCTGCGGGATGCAGTGTGCGTGCGGCGCTGGGGTTGTCGGGGATCGCTGGGGGGTTCCCGGAGCTGGATCTGGCGAGCTGCACGGTGGGGGTTTTTGGCAAGGTGGTGGCTGATCCTGAGCACTGCCTGGTTCGGGCGGGGGATCGTCTTGAGATTTATCGGCCGTTGTTGGCTGATCCCAAGGAGGTTCGTCGGTTGCGGGCTGCGAAGGCGGCGCGGGCTAAGGCTTCTTGATGCCGTGGTCACGGTGACCCAGCGCCCTCTGTAGCGGCAGGCGAGCCAATGCTCGGCCTGTTGTGGTTTTACGCAATAAAAAAGCCCGGCATGCCGGGCTTTTTCTTGTGTCGCATAATGTTACTGCGTGGTGTCCAACGGCTCTGGTGTTGGCACCGGAACGGTTTCTACACCGTCCACGTCCTTCTGGATCTGGTCCAGCAGTGAGCCTGGCTTGACCGGCTTTTCTGGTTTTGGCTGTTCGACGTTTTCCACTGGGGCGGTCACGTTGGTGCCGCTGTCCTTGCCCAGCAGGGCTTCGTCACGGCTTACACCAGGCATGAAGTCGCCCGACAAGCTGACGAGTTGGTCGTCTGGATTGAAGGTAACGCTGATGCGTTCCTGTTGGCGTTCACCGCCACCAGGCTGCAGGCTGTAGAGGTAATCCCAGCGATTGGCATGGAACGTGTCGGTCAGCAGAGGGTTGCCCATGATAAACCGTACTTGCCGGCGGGTCATTCCCGGGCGTAACTGGTCTATCATGTCCTGCGTGACGACATTGCCCTGCTGGATGTCGATTTTGTAAACCCCGGGGAATGAACAACCGGCGAGTGCGAGCAGTCCCACGAAGGTGAAACTGGTTAGCAAGAGCTTGGTGTTTTGCATCGGTGGGCGACTTCCACTATCTTGGCTGGGACAACGTAAACGCCGATCATACCCGCATTAAGAGAAGCTGCGAAGCAGCATCGCGAGAAAGCTGACCATGGTTGAAAATAGCGAACTACGCAAAGCCGGCCTTAAAGTGACCCTGCCACGGGTCAAGATTCTGCAAATGCTCGATTCCGCCGAGCAGCGTCACATGAGTGCCGAGGATGTCTACAAGGCATTGATGGAAGCTGGCGAGGATGTTGGTCTGGCCACGGTTTACCGTGTACTGACTCAATTCGAAGCGGCTGGTCTGGTGGTCCGTCATAACTTCGACGGCGGCCACGCGGTCTTCGAACTGGCTGACGGCGGCCACCACGACCATATGGTCAACGTGGATTCCGGTGAAGTGATCGAGTTCTTCGACGAAGAGATCGAAAAGCTTCAGAAGGCAATCGTTGAAAAGCACGGTTTCGAGTTGGTGGATCACAACTTGGTACTGTACGTACGCAGCAAAAAGTAAGCATGTCGCGCGGACTCAGGTCCGCGAAACGAACGAAGGCGACCCAAGGGTCGCCTTCGTGCTATCTGGCCCATTCAACTCTTGGCCGTTACCACCATTTTTTTCGCGTGAGCCAGGGATTCCTTGGTCAGGTCGATGCCCCCCAGCATTCGTGCCACTTCTTCTATTCGCTCGTTCTTGCTCAGCTTGGAGACCGCCGTGCGTGTGGCCTGCTCACCGCGGACCTTATGCACAAACAGGTGTTGATGCCCCTGGGAAGCCACCTGTGGCAAGTGCGTGACCGTCAGAACCTGGCCGCGCTCACCAAGGCGGCGCAGCAGTTGGCCGACAATTTCTGCAGTCGGACCACCGATGCCCACGTCCACTTCGTCGAATACCAGGGTTGGTATGCGTGAGGTTTGCGCGGTGATCACCTGGATCGCCAGGCTGATACGCGACAGCTCGCCACCCGAGGCGACTTTCGCCAGCGCCTTGAGCGGTTGCCCGGGGTTGGCGCTGACCAGCAGCTCCACCTGTTCCAGGCCATTGGGCAGCAACTCGGCGCTGGTGTTGGCGCGCAGTTCGATGCTGAAGCGCCCGCCCGGCATGCCCAGGCGCTGGATTTCCTGTTCGACGGCGTGGGCCAGGCTGGAGGAGGCCTGGTGGCGCAGGTCGCTCAGCTCCCGCGCTTTCTCTTGATAGTGGCGGGCAAAAGCCCCCAGTTCTTCGCTGAGGCGCTCGATGGATTCATCGTTGGCATTCAGGGTTTCCAGCTCGTCCAGCAGCCGTTGCTGGAGGTCGGCGACCTCGGTGGGCTGGATCCGGTGTTTGCGTGCCAGGGTATAGATGGTGTCCAGGCGCTCTTCGAGTTGTTGCAGGCGTGCCGGATCGGCGTCGAAGTTGTCGAGGAAGCGGTTCAGTTCGCCGACCGCTTCTTCGACCTGGATCTGCGCACTGGTGAGCAGGTTGGTGGCTTCGCCCAGGGCATTGACCGTGTTGTTGACGCTGGACAGGCGATTAAGGCTGGCGGTCAGGGCGTTCAGCACATTGCCGGAATCGCTTTCGCTGCACTGCTCGACCACCTGTCGACAAATGCCCAGCAGGGTTTCCGCGTTGGTCAGGTTTTTATGCTCTTGCTCGAGCTGTTCCAGTTCGTTGTCGCCGAGGCCGAGATTTTCCAGCTCTTCGAGTTGATAGGTGAGCAACTGGTGGCGAGCGCGTTGTTCGTCGCCGGAGTTGGAGAGGCGTTCGAGCTCCTGACGAGTCTGGCGCCAGCGTTGAGCGGCGAGTTGGACCTGGCGGGCCAGGTCGGTGGCGCCGGCGTACTCGTCGAGCAGGCGGCGATGGGTATCGGTTTTGAGCAGTGACTGGTGCTCGTGCTGGCTGTGGATGTCGATCAGCAGTTCGCCGAGGGCCTTGAGGTCGCCAAGGGGGCAGGGCGTACCATTGATGTAGCCGCGCGAGCGACCCTCGGCGGTGATGACCCGGCGCAGGATGCACGGGCCGTCGTTGTCCAGGTCGCGTTCAGCGAGCCAGGTGCGGGCTTCCGGGATGTCGACCAGGTCGAAGGTGGCCAGGATGTCGGCCTTTTCCGCGCCCGGGCGTACCACGCCGCTGTCGGCGCGATCGCCTAGGGTGAGGCCCAGGGCGTCGAGCATGATCGACTTGCCGGCGCCGGTTTCCCCTGTGATCACGCTCATCCCGCGATCGAGTTCGAGATCGAGATGTTCAACGATGGCGTAGTTGTGTACGGACAGGTGCACCAGCATGAAGGCCGCTCCCAGGCTTAATGTCTGGTTATTTATACAGTAGTTTATTTGCCCCTGACAATGCCCTCGTTTAGCTCGATTTGCTTGGTGTCGGTGTTTTTTTAAAACCTGGCGTCAGGCCAATACAGTGGTTTTTGTGTGGGTAATGCGCTTCTGCACACGGCAGGCCCTTGAACCTGCAAATTGCGACCCCATATACCGGAACAGAAGCGCGAGTCGAGTTCGCGCACGATTTTGAAAGGAGAAATCTATGGCTGACGAACAGACGCTGGATACGCAAAATCTAGACGCCAATCAGGCTCCCCAAGCATCGGGTGAAGACCTGGTGGCTCGTGTACAAGTGCTCGAAGAGCAACTGGCTGGCGCTCAGGATCAGGCTTTGCGTGTTGCGGCTGATCTGCAGAACGTCCGCCGTCGCGCCGAGCAGGATGTAGAAAAGGCTCACAAGTTCGCGCTGGAAAAATTCGCTGGCGACCTGCTGCCGATCATCGACAGCCTGGAACGCGGCCTGGAGCTGTCCAGTCCGGACGACGAAAGTATTCGCCCGATGCGTGAAGGGATCGAACTGACCCTGAAAATGTTCCAGGACACCCTCAAGCGCTATCAGCTGGAAGCAATCGATCCGGAAGGTGAGCCGTTCAACGCTGAGCACCATCAGGCGATGGCCATGCAGGAAAGCGCCGACATGGAACCTAACAGCGTGCTGAAGGTGTTCCAGAAGGGCTACGTGCTCAATGGTCGCCTGCTGCGCCCGGCCATGGTCGTGGTCAGCAAGGCCCCGGCGCCGGTTTCGCCCTCGATTGACGAGCAGGCTTGAAATCCGCCGCAAGGCCCCCATCTATAAGTCAAGCGTTTAAGTGCTACCGCAGTTAGCCACCACTGCTGCGGCAACCAAATCCAAAGTTTCGGGAGAGTTAACATGGGCAAAATTATCGGTATCGACCTGGGGACTACCAACTCCTGCGTCTCCATCCTTGAAAACGGTAACGTAAAAGTTATCGAGAACGCCGAAGGCGCGCGTACCACTCCGTCGATCGTGGCTTATGCCAACGATGGCGAAATCCTGGTTGGCCAGTCGGCCAAGCGTCAGGCAGTGACCAATCCGCACAACACCCTGTACGCGGTGAAGCGTTTGATCGGTCGTCGCTTTGAAGAAGAAGTGGTTCAGAAAGACATCCAGATGGTCCCTTACAAGATCGTCAAGGCAGACAATGCCGACGCCTGGGTTGAAGTGAACGGCCAGAAAATGTCGCCGCCACAGATCTCGGCTGAAATCCTCAAGAAAATGAAGAAAACCGCCGAAGACTACCTCGGCGAGGCAGTGACTGAAGCGGTAATCACCGTTCCTGCCTACTTCAACGACAGCCAGCGTCAGGCAACCAAAGACGCCGGCCGTATTGCTGGTCTGGACGTAAAACGTATCATCAACGAACCAACCGCAACTGCACTGGCTTACGGTATGGACAAGGCCAAGGGCGATCACACCGTGATCGTTTATGACCTGGGCGGCGGTACGTTCGACGTTTCGGTGATCGAAATCGCTGAAGTCGATGGCGAGCACCAGTTCGAAGTACTGGCTACCAACGGTGACACGTTCCTGGGCGGTGAAGACTTTGACATTCGTCTGATCGACTACCTCGTCGACGAATTCAAGAAAGAAAGCGGCATGAACCTCAAAGGTGACCCGCTGGCCATGCAGCGCCTGAAAGAAGCCGCTGAAAAAGCCAAGATCGAGCTGTCTTCGAGCCTGCAGACCGACGTCAACCTGCCGTACATCACTGCAGACGCGACCGGTCCTAAGCACTTGAACGTGAAAATCTCCCGCGCCAAGCTGGAAGCGCTGGTAGAAGACCTGGTTCAACGCACCATCGAGCCTTGCCGCATTGCGCTGAAAGACTCGGGCATCGACGTTGGCGCGATCAACGACGTGATCCTGGTCGGCGGTCAGACCCGTATGCCTCTGGTGCAGAAGGCTGTTACCGATTTCTTCGGTAAAGAAGCCCGTAAAGACGTGAACCCGGACGAAGCGGTTGCCATGGGTGCTGCTATCCAGGGCGCGGTACTGGCCGGTGATGTGAAAGACGTGCTGCTGCTCGACGTCAGCCCGCTGACCCTGGGTATCGAAACCATGGGTGGCGTGATGACCGCGCTGATCGAGAAAAACACCACGATTCCTACCAAGAAATCGCAAGTGTTCTCGACTGCCGACGACAACCAGGGCGCTGTGACCATTCACGTGCTGCAAGGCGAGCGTAAGCAAGCTGCCCAGAACAAGTCTCTGGGCAAGTTCGACCTGGCCGAGATTCCACCAGCACCACGTGGCGTGCCACAAATTGAAGTGACCTTCGACATCGACGCCAACGGCATTCTGCACGTAGGCGCCAAGGACAAGGCCACCGGCAAGACTCAGTCGATCGTGATCAAGGCCAACTCCGGTCTGTCCGAGGAAGAGATTCAGCAGATGATTCGTGATGCTGAAACCAACGCCGACGAAGACCGCAAGTTCGAAGAGCTGGCGTCCGCCCGTAACCAGGGTGATGCGCTGGTGCACTCGACTCGCAAGATGGTCGCAGATGCTGGCGACAAAGTGACTGCCGAAGAGAAGGCTGCCATCGAAGCGGCAGTGGTTGCCCTGGAAGCCGCCGTCAAAGGCGACGACAAGGCTGCCATCGACGCCAAGGTTGAAGAGCTGTCGAAAGTCTCCGCACCCGTGGCGCAGAAGATGTACGCCGAACAGGCTCAGCCTGCTGAAGGCGCAGCACCGAAGGATGAGTCGGCGCAAAAGGCTGACGACGTTGTCGATGCTGAGTTTGAAGAAGTCAAAGACCACAAGTAAGTTGTTGGTCGGCCGGTTGACTGCCTTTGTGCGGTGACTGGTAGGATGTCGCCGCGCGGGAGCTTGCTCCCGCGTTGGCGTGTCTGGAGTACACGAATTTTTACCGCGGGCGACAACGTTCGCCTGCCGGTGGTATGGCCGGGAATGCTCCTGCTTTTCGAGCCGCAAGTACCGTATCGAATCAAAGACCAGGATCGTTGAATTGACGTGAGTTGGGTCCGGGCCTGTATTGGGGCTCAACGAGTTTGGCAAGGCTCAGGAGGGGTTTGCCGGACGTCCTTAAGAGTGCAAAGACTTATGGCAAAGCGTGACTATTACGAAGTGTTGGGTGTCGAGCGTGGCACGAGCGAAGCGGACCTGAAGAAGGCTTACCGTCGCTTGGCGATGAAGCACCACCCGGACCGTAATCCTGACGACAAAGCGTCGGAAGAGATGTTCAAAGAGGCCAACGAGGCCTACGAAGTGCTGTCCGATTCCAGCAAGCGCGCGGCGTACGACCAGTATGGTCATGCCGGTGTCGACCCAAGCATGGGCGGCGGCGGTGCCGGTTTCGGCGGGCAGAATTTCTCTGACATCTTTGGTGATGTGTTCAGTGATTTCTTTGGTGGTGGTCGTGGCGGTTCCCGTGGCGGCGCGCAGCGCGGCAGCGACCTGCGCTACACGCTGGAGCTGAACCTGGAAGAAGCGGTGCGCGGCACGACCGTGAATATCCGGGTTCCGACGCTGGTCAACTGCCAGCCGTGCGACGGTTCGGGCGCCAAGAAGGGCTCCTCGCCCGTGACGTGCCCAACCTGCGGCGGTATCGGCCAGGTGCGCATGCAGCAAGGGTTCTTCTCGGTGCAGCAAACCTGCCCGCGCTGCCACGGCCAGGGCAAGATCATTTCCGATCCGTGCAACTCCTGCAACGGCGAAGGGCGTGTCGAAGAGTACAAGACTCTGTCGGTGAAAGTGCCGGCGGGCGTGGATACCGGCGACCGCATCCGCCTGTCGGGTGAGGGCGAGGCGGGGACCCAGGGTGGGCCGACCGGCGACCTGTATGTGGTGATCAACGTGCGCGAGCACTCGATCTTCCAGCGTGACGGCAAGCATCTGTTCTGCGAAGTGCCGATCAGCTTCGTCGATGCCGCCCTGGGTGGCGAGCTGGAGATTCCGACCCTCGATGGTCGGGTCAAGCTGAAGATCCCTGAGGGCACGCAAACCGGCAAGCAGTTCCGGGTGCGTGGCAAAGGCGTTGCCCCGGTGCGTGGCGGCGGTGCCGGTGACCTGATGTGCCGTGTGGCGGTCGAGACGCCGGTCAACCTGAGTCGTCGTCAGCGTGAGTTGCTGGAAGAGTTCCGCAGCTCCCTGGCGGATGACAACAGCCACTCGCCGAAAACCACTGGCTGGTTCGAAGGCGTGAAGCGTTTCTTCGGCGACCTGTAAGGAATCTGGTATGCGACGTATAGCTGTGATGGGCGCTGCTGGGCGCATGGGCAAGATTCTGGTGGAGGCGGTGCAGCAACGCGCACCGCTCACCGGCCTGACGGCGGCCATCGTGCGCCCTGGCAGCACGCTGATTGGCGTGGATGCCGGTGAGCTGGCGTCGCTGGGGCGGATCGGGGTGCCCCTGGTGGGCAACCTGGAGGCCGTAGCGCAAGAGTTCGATGTGTTGATCGACTTCACGCTGCCGGAAGTCATGCTCAAGAACCTGGCGTTCTGCCGTAAGGCAGGCAAGGCCATGGTCATCGGCACGACGGGTCTGGACGCCGCGCAGAAGCAGGTGTTGGCCGAGGCGGGCAAGGATATTCCGATTGTGTTTGCGGCCAACTTCAGCGTCGGGGTCAACCTGTCGCTCAAGCTGTTGGACATGGCGGCGCGGGTGCTGGGTGATGATGCTGATATCGAGATCATCGAGGCTCATCACCGGCATAAGATCGATGCGCCATCCGGCACGGCGCTGCGCATGGGCGAGGTGATTGCCGATGCGCTGGGGCGTGACCTGCAGAAGGTCGCGGTCTATGGTCGTGAAGGCCATACCGGTGCTCGTGAGCGCGAGACCATCGGCTTTGCCACTGTTCGCGGTGGTGATGTGGTGGGTGATCACACGGTGCTGTTCGCCTGCGAGGGCGAGCGCCTGGAAGTGACCCACAAGGCTTCCAGTCGCATGACCTTCGCCAAGGGCGCGGTGCGTGCTGCGCTATGGCTCGATGGCCGCGAGCCAGGCCTGTATGACATGCAAGACGTGCTCGATCTGCGTTAAGATACGCCCGAAATCGGGTTCGAACCTTGCGTTCGAGCCCGATTTTATCCGCCAAGCGACGCCCTGTCGCATTCTCTAGCCTTTCAGGCTCATTGGCGGTAGACCAAAAAAGCCTTTTTCTGTAAGCTACAGCTTTAGTGTGTCCACTAAAAGCGCGCAGAATAATTCAGTGAAGAAGCGGGGTGACGTGTCCATACGTCACTCCGCTTTTTTACAACCTGCGATCGCCCCTTCAGGCTTTATTTACGGGAGGTCTTCTTGACTAAGCCAGCCATACTCGCCCTTGCTGATGGCAGCATTTTTCGCGGCGAAGCCATTGGAGCCGACGGTCAAACCGTTGGAGAGGTGGTGTTTAACACCGCCATGACCGGCTATCAGGAAATCCTTACCGATCCTTCCTACGCCCAACAGATCGTTACCCTGACTTACCCGCATATCGGCAACACTGGCACCACGCCAGAAGATGCCGAGTCCGACCGCGTATGGTCTGCCGGCCTGGTCATTCGTGACCTGCCACTGGTTGCGAGCAACTGGCGTAACACCATGTCCCTGTCCGATTACCTGAAAGCCAACAATGTGGTGGCTATCGCCGGTATCGACACTCGCCGCCTGACACGCATCCTGCGTGAGAAAGGCGCGCAGAACGGCTGCATCATGGCTGGCGACAACATCAGCGAAGAGGCCGCTCTGGCAGCCGCGCGCGGTTTCCCAGGCCTGAAGGGCATGGACCTGGCGAAGGTCGTCAGCACCCAAGAGCAATATGAATGGCGCTCGACTGTCTGGGATCTGAAAACCGACAGCCACGCGACCATCGAAGCCAGCGAGTTGCCCCATCACGTGGTGGCTTACGACTACGGCGTCAAACTGAACATCCTGCGCATGCTGGTCGAGCGCGGTTGCCGCGTGACCGTGGTGCCGGCACAAACCCCTGCGGCCGATGTGCTGGCACTGAAGCCGGACGGCGTGTTCCTGTCCAACGGCCCGGGTGATCCGGAGCCTTGCGACTACGCGATCCAGGCGATCAAGGAAGTCCTTGAAACCGAGATCCCGGTGTTCGGCATCTGCCTCGGTCACCAACTGCTGGCCCTGGCCTCCGGCGCCAAGACCGTGAAAATGGGCCACGGCCACCACGGTGCCAACCACCCGGTCCAGGACCTGGACACCGGTGTGGTGATGATCACCAGCCAGAACCACGGTTTCGCGGTGGACGAAGCGACCCTGCCAGCCAACGTGCGTGCGACCCACAAGTCGCTGTTCGACGGCACCCTGCAGGGTATCGAGCGTACCGACAAGAGCGCCTTCAGCTTCCAGGGTCACCCTGAAGCCAGCCCTGGCCCGAACGACGTAGCGCCACTGTTCGATCGCTTCATCAACGAGATGGCCAAGCGTCGCTGATCGCTGGCCTAGATGCAGCAAAGCCTGGGGGTGGTCACTGTTGCGGTGACCCCTCAAGGCTTCACAGATTGAACAAGACGGCTTGCCGACTGACCTGCGGATTTGAGTGACAAACCCATGCCAAAACGTACAGACATTAAAAGCATCCTGATTCTCGGCGCTGGCCCGATCGTTATCGGCCAGGCCTGCGAATTCGACTACTCCGGCGCCCAGGCCTGCAAAGCCCTGCGCGAAGAGGGTTACCGCGTCATCCTGGTGAACTCCAACCCAGCCACCATCATGACCGACCCGGCCATGGCCGACGCCACCTACATCGAACCGATCAAGTGGCAGACCGTTGCCAAGATCATCGAGAAAGAGCGTCCTGACGCACTGCTGCCAACCATGGGCGGCCAGACTGCGCTGAACTGCGCCCTGGACCTGGAGCGCGAAGGCGTTCTGGAAAAATTCGGTGTGGAAATGATCGGCGCCAACGCCGACACCATCGACAAGGCTGAAGACCGTTCGCGTTTCGACAAGGCGATGAAATCCATCGGCCTGGACTGCCCGCGTTCCGGTATCGCCCATAGCATGGAAGAGGCCAATGCGGTCCTCGAGAAGCTGGGCTTCCCGTGCATCATCCGTCCTTCCTTCACCATGGGCGGCACCGGTGGCGGTATCGCTTACAACCGTGAAGAGTTCGAAGAAATCTGCGCCCGTGGTCTGGACCTGTCGCCGACCAAGGAGCTGCTGATCGATGAATCCCTGATCGGCTGGAAAGAGTACGAAATGGAGGTTGTCCGCGATAAGAAGGACAACTGCATCATCGTCTGCTCGATCGAAAACTTCGACCCGATGGGCGTGCACACCGGTGACTCGATCACTGTTGCGCCCGCGCAGACCCTGACGGACAAGGAATATCAGATCCTGCGTAACGCCTCCCTGGCGGTACTGCGCGAGATCGGCGTGGAAACCGGTGGCTCCAACGTGCAGTTCGGCATCTGCCCGGACACAGGCCGTATGGTTGTCATCGAGATGAACCCGCGGGTGTCCCGTTCCTCGGCGCTGGCTTCCAAGGCTACCGGTTTCCCGATCGCCAAGGTTGCGGCCAAGCTGGCGGTGGGCTACACCCTCGACGAGCTGTCGAACGACATCACCGGCGGCAAGACCCCGGCGTCCTTCGAGCCGTCCATCGACTACGTTGTCACCAAGCTGCCACGTTTCGCCTTCGAGAAATTCGCCAAGGCTGACGCGCGCCTGACCACGCAGATGAAGTCGGTGGGTGAAGTCATGGCCATCGGCCGGACTTTCCAGGAATCCCTGCAGAAAGCCCTGCGCGGTCTGGAAGTCGGCGTCTGCGGCCTGGACGAGAAAGTTGACCTGAGCAACCCGGAAAGCATGAGCGTGCTCAAGCGCGAGCTGACCGTGCCGGGCGCCGAGCGTATCTGGTACGTGGCGGACGCAATGCGCGCCGGCATGAGTGTTGATGACATCTTCGGCATGACCATGATCGATCGTTGGTTCCTGGTGCAGATGGAAGATCTGATCAAGGACGAAGAGAAGGTCAAGACCCTGGGTCTGACCAGCATCGACCGCGACCTGATGTTCCGCCTCAAGCGCAAAGGTTTCTCCGACATGCGCCTGGCCAAGCTGCTGGGTGTGACCGAGAAGGCTCTGCGCCGTCACCGCCACAAGCTCGAGGTGTTCCCAGTCTACAAGCGCGTGGACACCTGCGCGGCCGAGTTCGCCACCGACACCGCCTACCTGTACTCGACCTACGAGGAGGAGTGCGAGGCTGCGCCATCGGGTCGCGACAAGATCATGATCCTGGGTGGCGGTCCAAACCGTATCGGCCAGGGCATCGAGTTCGACTACTGCTGCGTTCACGCGGCACTGGCGCTGCGCGACGACGGGTACGAGACCATCATGGTCAACTGCAACCCGGAAACCGTTTCCACTGATTACGACACGTCCGATCGCCTGTACTTCGAGCCAGTGACCCTGGAAGACGTGCTGGAAATCGTCCGTGTTGAGAAGCCTAAAGGTGTGATCGTTCAGTACGGCGGCCAGACCCCGCTGAAGCTGGCGCGTGCCCTTGAAGAGGCGGGCGTACCAATCATCGGCACCAGCCCTGACGCGATCGACCGCGCTGAAGACCGTGAGCGCTTCCAGCAGATGGTCGAGCGCCTGAACCTGCGTCAGCCGCCTAACGCCACTGTGCGCAGCGAAGACGAAGCCATTCGCGCCGCCGGCAAGATCGGTTACCCGCTGGTAGTGCGTCCGTCCTACGTACTGGGCGGCCGTGCGATGGAAATCGTCTACGAAGAAGAAGAGCTTAAGCGCTACCTGCGTGATGCGGTGAAAGTGTCCAACGACAGCCCGGTGCTGCTCGACCACTTCCTCAACTGCGCCATTGAAATGGACGTGGATGCGGTCTGCGACGGCACCGACGTGGTGATCGGCGCCATCATGCAGCACATCGAGCAGGCCGGCGTTCACTCCGGTGACTCCGCGTGCTCGCTGCCGCCGTACTCGCTGCCGGCGCACATCCAGGACGAGATGCGTGAGCAGGTCAAGAAAATGGCCCTGGAGCTGGGCGTGGTTGGCTTGATGAACGTACAGTTGGCGCTGCAGGGCGATGACATCTACGTGATCGAGGTCAACCCGCGTGCTTCGCGTACGGTGCCGTTCGTGTCCAAGTGCATCGGGGTTTCCCTGGCCATGATCGCGGCTCGCGTGATGGCGGGTAAGACTCTGAAGGAAATCGGTTTCACCAAGGAAATCATTCCTAACTTCTACAGCGTGAAAGAGGCGGTGTTCCCATTCGCCAAATTCCCTGGCGTTGACCCTATCCTCGGCCCAGAGATGAAGTCCACCGGTGAAGTGATGGGTGTGGGCGACACCTTCGGTGAAGCGTTCGCCAAGGCCCAGATGGGCGCCAGCGAAGTGCTGCCGACCGGCGGTACCGCATTCATCAGCGTGCGTGACGACGACAAACCACTGGTTGCCGGCGTAGCGCGTGATCTGATCAACTTGGGCTTCGAAGTGGTTGCCACTGCCGGGACTGCCAAGCTGATCGAGGCTGCTGGCCTGAAAGTGCGTCGTGTGAACAAGGTGACCGAAGGTCGTCCGCACGTGGTCGACATGATCAAGAATGACGAAGTCACGCTGATCATCAACACCACCGAAGGTCGTCAGTCGATCGCTGATTCCTATTCCATTCGTCGTAATGCCTTGCAGCACAAGATCTACTGCACCACTACCATTGCTGCTGGCGAAGCCATCTGCGAAGCGTTGAAGTTCGGTCCCGAGAAGACCGTGCGCCGCTTGCAGGATCTACACGCAGGATTGAAGGCATGATCAAATACCCAATGACCGTCCAGGGCGCGCGCGCCCTGGAAGAAGAGCACGCTCACCTGACCAAGGTCGTACGTCCAAAGCTTAGCCAGGACATCGGTACGGCCCGCGAGTTGGGTGACTTGAAGGAAAACGCCGAATACCATGCTGCCCGCGAGCAGCAGGGTATGGTCGAGGCGCGTATTCGTGACATCGAAGGCCGGATTCAGAATCAGGTCATCATTGATGTCACGAGCATCCCGCACACCGGCAAAGTGATTTTCGGCACCACCGTGGAAATCGCCAACGTCGAGACGGATGAGCGCGTCACTTATCACATCGTGGGTGAGGACGAGGCTGACTTCAAACTCGGTAAGATTTCCGTCGGTTCGCCCTTGGCCCGCGCCTTGATTGCCAAGGAAGAGGGTGATGTGGTGGCGGTCAAGACGCCTGGTGGCGTGATCGAGTATGAGATTGTCGAAGTCCGCCATATCTGAAGGCTGGCGCCCGCTGCGTGCGGGCGCGATGCTTTGGCAGCTGACCCAGATGTTGTGGGTTGGCGGCCTGTGGCTGCTGCATTTGGGTCTGCTGCCGGTGTTGGGTCGGATTGGCCTGGCGCCGCTGCTGATCAATGAAATTTCAAGCATGCTGAATACGCTGCTGGTGGGTTTTTCAGCGGCGTGCGTGGCTTTTCAGGTTTTGGTGCTGGTCCAGGCCAAGGGCCTGGGCAGTCTATGGCGCGATATTCGCGGGCAACTGCTGTTGATGGCGCTGTATGCAAGCACGATGTATCTGGTGGTTCGCATGCAATGGCCGGAGGCAGAGCATTGGCTGTTGTTCAGCTATCTGGTGCTGGGTTTTTCCGGTTTGCTGCTGGTGCTGCAGCCGGTACCAGGATGGGGTGGCAGGGTGCGCGAAGCACACCCTTGACCCGTTTCATCACTTGAAGCGGTGGACGTTCGACAGTTGCTTGTTTACGCTAAAGTTCTTGCGGTAAATCAGCGCCATCTTGCCGATGACCTGTACCAGGTCCGCTTTGCCGACCTTGCACAACTCAGCAATGGCAGCCAGGCGCGATTCACGATCGAGGATGTTGAGCTTGATCTTGATCAGCTCGTGATCGCTCAATGCGCGTTCCAGTTCGGCTAACACGCCCTCAGTCAAACCGTTGTCTGCCACAGTCAATACTGGTTTCAGATGGTGGCCAATGGATTTGTACTGTTTCTTCTGCTCTTGAGTGAGCGGCATAATCTGACCCTTTCGTCTGGATTCTGTAAAATGGCGGCCATTTTACCCGAGGGTGCGTGGATCCGCCCAATTAATCACGACCCTAATCATCGAGGTGCCCAATGGCGCGTTCCAAGACAAGCCTTGGTTGGCTGAAAAGACATGTCAATGACCCCTATGTGAAGCAGGCGCAGAAGGATGGCTACCGCTCGCGTGCGAGTTACAAGCTTCTGGAGGTCCAGGAGAAATACAAGCTGATCCGTCCGGGCATGAGCGTTGTCGACTTGGGTGCGGCACCCGGTGGCTGGTCGCAGGTCACTAGCCGGCTGATTGGTGGCCAGGGGCGTCTGATTGCCTCGGACATCCTGGAGATGGACAGCATTCCGGACGTGACTTTCATCCAGGGTGACTTCACTCAGGATCAAGTGCTCGCTCAGATCCTCGAGGCCGTGGGTAATTCGCAGGTGGACCTTGTGATTTCCGATATGGCCCCCAATATGAGTGGTACGCCTGAAGTGGACATGCCCAAAGCCATGTTCCTTTGCGAGCTGGCTCTTGATTTGGCGGCTCGGATACTCAAGCCCGGCGGTAATTTTGTGATCAAGGTTTTCCAGGGCGAAGGGTTCGATGCTTATGTGAAGGACGCTCGTCAGAAATTCGACAAGGTCCAGATGATCAAGCCGGACTCTTCCCGTGGCAGTTCCCGCGAGCAGTACATGCTGGCTTGGGGCTATCGCGGTCGGAGCGAGTAAAGCGAGGTTTTTTTGCGGGGTGATAGGTTTTTAGTATTTCGCCCTACAAGCTTTAACGAATATTGTGTAGTCAATGTTTCACAAAGGGTTACAGACGGCGCCTGCCAGAGCTGTAGGTAATGTAGTAAGTTAGGCCGGTGAATATCATGCGAAGCGCGCGCCAGTTGCGGAGCTTGCTTCAGAGGGTAGTTAATTGAACGATATGGCAAAGAATCTTATCCTGTGGTTGATCATCGCGGCTGTCCTGGTGACGGTGATGAACAACTTCTCCAGCCCTAACGAGCCACAGACCCTCAACTATTCCGACTTCATCCAGCAGGTCAAGGATGGCAAGGTCGAGCGCGTAGCCGTGGATGGCTATGTCATCACTGGCAAGCGCACTGATGGCGACAGCTTCAAGACCATTCGTCCAGCCATTCAGGACAACGGTCTGATCGGAGACCTCGTGGATAACCACGTGGTAGTCGAAGGCAAGCAGCCTGAGCAGCAAAGTATCTGGACCCAACTGCTGGTTGCCAGCTTCCCGATCCTGGTGATCATCGCCGTGTTCATGTTCTTCATGCGCCAGATGCAAGGCGGTGCAGGTGGCAAGGGCGGTCCGATGAGCTTCGGCAAGAGCAAGGCGCGCCTGCTCTCCGAAGATCAGGTGAAGACCACCCTGGCTGACGTTGCTGGTTGCGACGAAGCCAAGGAAGAAGTCGGCGAGTTGGTCGAGTTCCTGCGTGACCCGGGCAAATTCCAGCGCCTGGGCGGCCGCATTCCCCGTGGCGTGCTGATGGTTGGCCCGCCAGGTACCGGTAAGACCCTGCTGGCCAAGGCCATTGCTGGTGAAGCCAAGGTGCCGTTCTTCACTATCTCCGGTTCCGATTTCGTTGAAATGTTCGTAGGTGTGGGTGCCAGCCGTGTTCGCGATATGTTCGAACAGGCTAAAAAACACGCACCTTGCATCATCTTCATCGATGAAATCGACGCTGTCGGTCGCCACCGTGGTGCTGGCATGGGGGGTGGTCACGACGAGCGTGAGCAGACCCTCAACCAGTTGCTGGTGGAGATGGATGGCTTCGAAATGAATGACGGCATCATCGTCATTGCCGCGACCAACCGTCCTGATGTGCTCGACCCAGCGCTGCTGCGTCCGGGCCGTTTCGACCGCCAGGTGGTGGTTGGCCTGCCAGACATCCGCGGCCGCGAGCAGATCCTCAAGGTTCACATGCGTAAAGTGCCAATGGGCGACGACGTCGCTCCAGCGGTGATCGCCCGTGGTACCCCGGGTTTCTCCGGTGCCGACCTGGCCAACTTGGTGAACGAGGCATCGCTGTTCGCTGCCCGTACCGGCAAGCGCATCGTCGAGATGAAGGAATTCGAACTGGCCAAGGACAAGATCATGATGGGCGCCGAGCGCAAATCCATGGTCATGTCCGAGAAAGAGAAGCGCAACACTGCTTATCACGAAGCCGGTCACGCAATTGTCGGGCGGGTCGTGCCTGAGCACGATCCGGTCTACAAGGTCTCGATCATTCCCCGTGGTCGTGCGCTGGGTGTGACCATGTTCCTGCCGGAAGAGGATCGTTACAGCCTGTCCAAGCGAGCGCTGATCAGTCAGATTTGCTCGCTGTATGGTGGTCGTATCGCTGAAGAGATGACGCTAGGCTTCGACGGCGTCACCACTGGTGCCTCGAACGACATCATGCGTGCAAGCCAGATTGCGCGGAACATGGTGACCAAGTGGGGCCTGTCGGAAAAACTCGGTCCTCTGATGTACGCCGAAGAAGAGGGTGAAGTATTCCTCGGTCGTGGCGGCGGTGGTCAGCACGCCAGTTTCTCGGGCGAGACGGCGAAGCTGATCGACTCCGAAGTGCGCAGCATCATTGACCAGTGCTACGGCACCGCCAAGCAGATCCTGACGGACAATCGCGACAAGCTCGACGCGATGGCCGACGCCTTGATGAAGTACGAAACCATCGATGCCGATCAGATCGACGACATCATGGCGGGCCGTACGCCGCGTGAGCCGCGTGACTGGTCCGGTGGTGCCGGCACTTCCGGTACGCCTCCTGTAGTCCAGGACGAGCGTCCGCAAACCCCTATCGGCGGCCCTGCTGCTGACGTCTAAGGTTTGAAATGACTCTTGTACAGTCCTCGACCCGGTTGCCTTGCGGCAACCGGGTTCTTGATTTGGCCCATACGCATGTCATGGGCATTCTCAACGTCACTCCTGATTCTTTCTCCGACGGCGGTCGTTTCAGTCAGCTCGATGCTGCCCTGAAGCATGCCGAGGCGATGGTGTCCGCGGGCGCTACCTTGATCGACGTCGGTGGTGAGTCGACTCGGCCGGGTGCGCGGGCGGTCTCACCGTTGGAGGAGCTCGAGCGTGTAGCGCCGATTGTCGAGCGCCTGCACCGTGAACTAGATGTGATTATCTCGGTCGATACCTCCACGCCTGCGGTCATGCGGGAAAGTGCGCGCCTGGGTGCGGGGTTGATCAATGACGTTCGCTCGCTGCGGCGAGACGGCGCGCTGGATGCCGCTGCCGCTACCGGTCTGCCGGTGTGTCTGATGCACATGCTCGGCGAGCCGGGAGATATGCAGGACAATCCTCACTATGCTGATGTAACGCGGGAAGTCGCAGACTTTCTCGCCGAGCGCATGGTGCAGTGCGCTGCGGTCGGTATCCCTGCCGAGCGGATCATTCTGGATCCCGGGTTTGGGTTTGCCAAAAACCTGCAGCACAACCTGAGCCTGTTCAAGCATATGGAGGCCTTGCATGCATTGGGGCGCCCGCTGCTGGTTGGGGTGTCTCGCAAAAGCATGATAGGGCAGGCGCTTAATCGCCCGGTTGGCGAGCGACTGCATGGCGGTCTTGCCCTCGCGGCGCTGGCGATGGTCAAGGGGGCGCGAATCCTGCGCGTGCATGACGTCGCCGAAACGATGGATGTGGTACGGATGATCACAGCGGTAGAATCAGCCGAATAAGAATGATGGAGTACTTATGAGTAAAAAATATTTTGGCACCGACGGTATTCGTGGTCGGGTCGGTACCTACCCGATTACACCTGACTTCATGCTCAAGCTCGGCTGGGCTGCAGGCATGGCGTTCCGGAAAATGGGCGCCTGCAAAGTCCTGGTGGGCAAGGACACGCGTATCTCGGGATACATGTTCGAATCGGCACTCGAGGCAGGACTGACGTCCGCCGGGGCAGATGTGATGCTGCTGGGGCCGATGCCTACGCCCGCCATCGCCTACCTGACGCGTACCTTCCATGCTGAAGCCGGCATCGTGATCAGTGCTTCGCACAATCCTCATGACGATAACGGCATCAAGTTTTTCTCCGGGCAGGGCACCAAGCTGCCGGACGACATCGAGCTGATGATCGAAGAACTGCTCGATACCCCGATGACCGTGGTCGAGTCGAACAAGATCGGCAAGGTGTCGCGTATCAACGATGCATCCGGTCGCTACATTGAATTCTGCAAAAGCAGTGTGCCCACTGGCACCAGTTTCTCCGGGCTGAAGATTGTCATCGATTGCGCCCATGGCGCGGTGTACAAGGTCGCGCCGAGTGTCTTTCGCGAGCTGGGTGCTGAAGTGGTGGTGCTCTCTGCACAACCCAATGGCCTGAACATCAACGACAACTGCGGCTCGACCCATATGGGGCAGTTGCAGGCTGCGGTCCTGGCTGAGCATGCCGACCTGGGCATCGCCTTCGACGGTGATGGCGATCGGGTGCTGATGGTCGATCACACCGGTGCGATTGTCGACGGTGATGAGCTGTTGTACATCATTGCCCGTGATCTGCACGAGCGTGGCACCCTGCAGGGCGGGGTGGTGGGCACGCTGATGAGTAACCTGGGGCTGGAGTTGGCCCTGGAAGAGCTGAAGATCCCGTTTGTGCGAGCCAATGTCGGTGACCGTTACGTGATCGCGGACCTGTTGGAGCGCGGCTGGAAGGTCGGGGGTGAAAATTCCGGGCATATCGTTTGCTTCAATCACACCACCACCGGTGATGCGATCATTGCAGCGTTGCAGGTGTTGATGGCCTTGAAAGATCGCGATGAAGGTCTCGCCCAGGCGCGCCAGGCACTACGCAAATGCCCTCAGGTATTGATCAATGTGCGTTTTGCAGGGGGGGTAAATCCTGTGGAGCACGCGGCCGTCAAGGAGGCCAGCGCTCGCGTTACCAAGGCAATGGCGGGTCGTGGCCGGGTCTTGCTGCGCAAGTCTGGTACTGAGCCGCTGGTGCGTGTCATGGTCGAAGGCGAGGACGAAAGCCTGGTTCGTGGGTACGCTGAAGAGCTGGCAAAACTGGTTGCTGAAGTTTCTGCCTGAATTCGGCTTGCCAGCAATGATGTGGTTGGGTAACATCTGCGCCCACTTTGACCGACGAGGTAAAGCATGCGTCGCCCTATGGTAGCTGGTAACTGGAAGATGCACGGTACCCGCGCCAGCGTCGCTGAGCTGATCGAAGGCCTTGGTCATCTGGCCTTGCCAAGCGGTGTTGATGTCGCGGTATTCCCGCCCTGCTTGTTTATCAACCAAGTGGTTGATGGCCTGGAAGGTAAGTCGATTTCGGTCGGCGCGCAGAATTCTGCGGTGGAATCCAAGCAAGGTGCGCTGACAGGTGAGGTTGCGCCGAGTCAGTTGGTGGACGCAGGATGTTCCTTGGTGCTTGTAGGGCACTCCGAACGCCGCCAGATAATGGGCGAGCGAGACGGAATGCTCATTCGCAAGTTCGCAGCGGCACAGGCATGTGGCTTGACCCCGGTGTTGTGTGTAGGGGAAACCCTCGAGCAGCGTGAAGCCGGACAAACTCTTGAAGTTGTCGGGCGTCAGCTGGACAGCATCATCGAGGAGCTGGGTGTTGGTGTCTTTGCCAAGGCAGTCATTGCTTACGAGCCGGTCTGGGCCATTGGCACCGGGCTGACTGCTTCGCCGCAACAAGCGCAGGATGTGCATGCAGCCATTCGCGCGCAGTTGGCGGCAAAGAATTCTGAGGTCGCACAAGGTGTGCGGCTTCTATACGGCGGCAGCGTGAAGGCGGCCAATGCGGTCGAACTGTTCGGCATGCCGGATATCGATGGGGGGCTCATTGGTGGAGCTTCCCTGAATGCAGATGAGTTCGGTGCGATTATTCGTGCCGCGGGAAACTGAGAAAATGCTGGAAACAGTCGTAGTCGTTTTTCATCTGCTGGGTGCATTGGGCGTAGTTGCTCTGGTATTGCTGCAGCAGGGTAAAGGTGCGGACGCTGGCGCGTCTTTCGGAGCAGGTGCTTCAAATACTGTGTTCGGAAGCCAAGGTTCCTCTACCTTTCTTAGTAAGTTTACTGCTATACTTGCCGCAGGTTTCTTCATAACTAGCTTAGGGTTAGGTTACTTTGCTAAAGAGAAAGCTCATCAGCTGACTCAAGTAGGTTTGCCAAACCCAGCGGTTCTCGAAGTACCAGTGCAAAAGCCGGCTTCTGATGATGTACCGGTGCTTGAAGAGCAAAAGTCGGCAACCAATGCGACTGACGTACCTCCAGCTCAAGAGCAAAAGTAAGAAGGGTTTCAAACGTAGTATTGCCGAGGTGGTGGAATTGGTAGACACGCAACCTTGAGGTGGTTGTGCCCATAGGGTGTAGGGGTTCGAGTCCCCTTCTCGGTACCAATTATCAGGAGAGCCCGCTGTTGCGGGCTTTCTTGTAGGTGGAAGGTTACATTGACCCTGTCAGGGATCGGTCGTATACTTCCGCCCCAGCTTTGTCGCGGGGTGGAGCAGTCTGGTAGCTCGTCGGGCTCATAACCCGAAGGTCGTCGGTTCAAATCCGGCCCCCGCAACCAGTTTCAGGAGCCCCTTTTAAGGGGCTTTTTGTTAGCTGGACACTTTCAACGCCGCTATTCGACGGCGTTTCAGGGATGGGCTTTTCGCCCATTTTTTTATTTTGCAAAGCATGCACATACATGCACGAGGGGGTTCAGGTGTCGAGCAAGCTAGAACAGTTGCAGGCCTTGCTGGCCCCGGTGGTCGTGGCCCTAGGCTATGAATGCTGGGGTATTGAGTTTTCGGCTCAAGGTCGCCACTCAATGTTGCGCGTTTATATCGATAAAGAGGGCGGCGTGCTGGTGGACGATTGCGCCATCGTCAGCCGTCAGATCAGCGGTGTGCTGGATGTTGAAGATCCAATCGCCGTTGAATACACCCTTGAAGTTTCCTCGCCTGGCATGGAACGCCCGCTGTTCACTATTGAGCAGTTTGCAAAATTTGCCGGTGAACAAGTGAAGATCAAGCTGCGCTCGCCTTTTGAAGGTCGACGCAACTTTCAGGGCCTTCTGCGCGGCGTAGAAGAGCAGGACGTCGTGGTGCAGGTTGAAGACCATGAGTTCCTGTTGCCGATCGATATGATCGACAAGGCCAACATTATTCCCAGTTTTGACTGAGACGTGCCAGAAACTGCGGATCCCGCGGATCCAATGGCTTGCGAAAGGCGAGGCGTACGATGAGCAAAGAAGTACTGCTGGTTGTTGAGTCGGTATCCAATGAAAAGGGCGTACCGGCTAACGTAATTTTTGAAGCGCTGGAGCTGGCTCTGGCCACTGCTACCAAGAAGCGGTTCGAGGACGAAGTCGATCTGCGTGTGGAAATCAATCGCCACACCGGTGCTTACGAGACTTTCCGTCGCTGGACGGTCGTTGAAGAAGCAGACCTGGACGACCCGGCCATCGAAACCTGGCCGAGCAAGGTTGCGCAAACGCATCCGGGCGCCCAGGTAGGCGATGTCGTCGAAGAGAAGATCGAGTCGATCGAATTCGGCCGTATCGCGGCACAGACTGCCAAGCAAGTCATTGTGCAGAAAGTTCGCGAAGCAGAACGCGCACAAGTGGTTGATGCCTATCGCGAGCGCCTGGGGGAAATCATCTCCGGCACCGTGAAGAAAGTCACCCGCGACAACGTGATCGTCGATCTGGGTAACAACGCTGAAGCGTTGCTGGCCCGTGAAGACATCATTTCTCGCGAAACCTTCCGGGTGGGCGTGCGTCTGCGTGCGCTGCTCAAGGAAATCCGCACTGAAAACCGCGGCCCGCAGCTGATCCTGTCGCGTACCGCGCCGGAAATGCTGATCGAGTTGTTCCGCATTGAAGTGCCGGAAATCGCTGAAGGCCTGATCGAAGTAATGGCTGCCTCCCGTGACCCGGGTTCGCGTGCCAAGATCGCGGTCCGCTCGAAAGACAAACGCATCGACCCGCAGGGCGCGTGCATTGGTATGCGCGGTTCGCGTGTCCAGGCAGTGTCCGGTGAATTGGGCGGTGAGCGTGTGGATATCGTCCTGTGGGACGACAACCCGGCGCAGTTCGTAATCAACGCCATGTCCCCGGCTGAGGTTGCGGCAATTATCGTTGACGAAGATGCCCATGCAATGGACATCGCCGTTGGCGCAGACAATCTGGCTCAGGCCATCGGTCGCGGTGGTCAGAACGTGCGTCTGGCTAGCCAGCTGACTGGCTGGACCCTGAACGTGATGACCGAATCGGACATCCAGGCTAAGCAGCAAGCAGAAACCGGCGACATCCTGCGCAACTTCATCGACGAGCTGGAAGTCGACGAAGATCTGGCACAGGTGCTGGTAGATGAAGGCTTCACCAGCCTGGAAGAGATTGCCTACGTACCGTTGGAAGAAATGCTCAACATCGACGGCTTTGACGAAGACACCGTCAACGAGCTTCGCGCTCGGGCCAAGGATCGTTTGTTGACTAAAGCCATCGCTACTGAGGAAAAGCTGGCAGACGCCCATCCGGCCGAAGACCTGCTCTCGCTTGAGGGTATGGACAAGGATTTGGCGATGGAACTGGCGGTGCGCGGCGTAATTACCCGCGAAGACCTGGCCGAGCAGTCTATTGACGACCTGCTCGACATCGACGGCATTGACGATGATCGTGCCGGCAAGTTGATCATGGCCGCCCGAGCCCATTGGTTCGAGTAATAGGCGCGGCCTGAGGAGAGAAGTGCATGACGCAAGTCACGGTGAAACAACTGGCCGATGAGGTCAAAACACCGGTAGAGCGCCTGCTGCAGCAGATGCGTGAGGCAGGTCTGCCGCACACCGCCGCCGAGGAACATGTGACCGATAGTGAGAAGCAATCTTTGCTGACTCACTTGAAAAGCAGCCACAAGGCGAAAGTGGAAGAACCGCGCAAGATCACGTTGCAGCGTAAAACCACCAGCACCCTGCGTGTTGCTGGCAGCAAAAGCATCAGCGTTGAAGTACGCAAGAAGAAAGTCTTCGTACAGCGCAGCCCGGAAGAAATCGAAGCCGAGCGCAAACGCGAACTGGAAGAACGTCGCGCAGTAGAAAATGCTGCACGTCAGAAGGCTGAAGAAGAAGCCAAGCGTCGCGCCGAAGAAGAAGCGCGTCGCCAGCCTGCTGCTGCGCAAACCGCTGCTTCCGACGCTGTTGCAGCGCCTGCTGCAGCTGCCGAGCCAGTGCGTGAGAGCGCACCGGTGGCTGCTGCTCCAGCACCGTCTGCTGACGTTCGTAACAAGCAGAACGAACAGCGCCGTCCGGACAAACCACGTGCAGACGATAACAATCGTCGTGGCAGTGGCGATGGTGAGCGCAAAAACGCTCCGCATCGTGCTTCGGTCAAGGAAAAAGCGCCTGCTCCACGTGTTGCGCCACGCACGACCGACGAAGAAAGCGACAGCTTCCGTCGCGGTGGTCGCGGCAAGGCCAAGCTGAAAAAACGCAACGCCCACGGTTTCCAGAGCCCAACCGGCCCTGTCGTGCGTGAAGTGAAGATCGGCGAGACCATCACTGTGGGCGATCTCGCCCAGCAGATGTCGGTCAAGGCTGCTGAAATCATCAAGTTCATGTTCAAACTGGGTACCCCAGCGACCATCAACCAGGTACTGGACCAGGAAACTGCCCAACTGGTTGCTGAAGAGCTGGGCCACAAAGTGACCCTGGTCAGCGACACCGCCCTGGAAGATTCCCTGGCCGAGTCCCTGAAGTTTGAAGGCGAGACCTTCTCCCGTGCGCCAGTCGTGACCGTAATGGGCCACGTTGACCATGGTAAGACCTCGCTGCTCGACTACATCCGTCGTGCCAAGGTAGCTGCAGGCGAAGCCGGCGGTATCACCCAGCACATCGGTGCCTACCACGTTGAAACCGAACGCGGCATGGTCACCTTCCTCGACACCCCAGGTCACGCCGCGTTTACCGCCATGCGTGCCCGTGGTGCCAAGGCGACCGACATCGTGATCCTGGTCGTTGCAGCGGACGACGGCGTGATGCCGCAGACCATTGAAGCTGTCCAGCACGCCAAGGCCGCTGGTGTTCCTCTGGTCGTTGCAGTGAACAAAATCGACAAGCCGGGCGCCGATCTCGATCGCATCCGTAGCGAACTGTCGGTTCACGGCGTGACGTCGGAAGAGTGGGGCGGTGATACGCCATTCGTTTCGGTTTCGGCGAAAGTCGGTACCGGCGTAGACGAACTGCTCGAAGCTGTTCTGCTGCAAGCCGAAGTTCTCGAACTGAAAGCAACCCCGTCGGCCCCAGGTCGTGGTGTTGTGGTTGAATCGCGTCTCGACAAAGGTCGTGGCCCGGTTGCAACCGTTCTGGTTCAAGACGGTACCCTGCGTCAAGGCGACATGGTCCTGGTCGGTTCGAACTATGGCCGTGTACGTGCCATGCTCGACGAGAACGGCAAGCCAATCAAGGAAGCCGGTCCTTCCATCCCTGTCGAGATCCTCGGCCTGGACGGTACCCCGGACGCTGGCGATGAGATGAGCGTGGTTGCCGACGAGAAGAAAGCCCGTGAAGTGGCTCTGTTCCGTCAAGGCAAGTTCCGTGAAGTCAAACTGGCTCGTGCTCACGCAGGCAAGCTGGAAAACATCTTCGAGAACATGGGCCAGGAAGAGAAGAAGACGCTTAACATCGTCCTCAAATCTGACGTTCGTGGTTCGTTGGAAGCGTTGAACGGTGCCTTGAACGGCCTGGGTAACGACGAAGTGCAAGTGCGTGTAGTGGGTGGCGGTGTCGGTGGTATCACCGAGTCCGACGCCAACCTGGCACTGGCCTCCAACGCTGTACTGTTCGGCTTCAACGTGCGTGCCGATGCTGGCGCGCGCAAGATCGTCGAGCAGGAAGGCCTGGATATGCGTTACTACAACGTGATCTACGACATCATCGAAGACGTCAAGAAAGCCCTGACCGGCATGCTTGGCAGCGACGTCCGGGAGAACATCCTGGGTATTGCTGAAGTCCGCGACGTGTTCCGTTCGCCGAAGTTTGGCGCGATCGCCGGTTGCATGGTTGTTGAAGGTGTTGTGCACCGCAACCGTCCAATCCGTGTACTGCGTGAAGACATCGTTATCTTCGAAGGCGAGCTGGAATCCCTGCGCCGCTTCAAGGATGACGCTTCCGAAGTACGTGCCGGCATGGAATGCGGTATCGGCGTGAAGAGCTACAACGACGTCAAAGTCGGTGACAAGATCGAAGTCTTCGAGAAGGTTCAGGTTGCTCGCAGCCTCTAACTCGCGCACTTCAAGAGCCGTGATGGGCAGCCGCATGCAAATGCACGGCGCATCGCCCGGACTCTAAACGCAACGCCCGGTCTGGCTTCTGTCAGGCCGGGCGTTTGCCGCTTTCAGACCACACGGGTTTCACCGTGAGGCAGTTACAGGTAACAAGACATGGCAAAAGAATACAGCCGTACCCAACGTATCGGCGATCAGATGCAGCGCGAGCTGGCACAACTGATCCGTCGTGAAGTCAAAGACCCACGTGTTGGCCTGGTCACCATTACCGCTGTTGAAGTCAGCCGTGACGTCGGTCACGCCAAGATCTTCATCACCGTGATGGGCCAGGACAGTGCCGAGGACATCGCACAGAGCATCAAGGTGCTGAACTCGGCTGCAGGCTTCCTGCGTATGCAGCTGGCCCGCGAGATGAAACTGCGCAGCGTTCCCCAGCTGCACTTCCACTATGACGAAAGTGTCGTACGTGGTGCCCATCTGTCGGCATTGATCGAACGCGCCGTGGCTGAAGACAATCAGCACCCGGTCGCGGCAGAAACCGAAGACACCAAGGAGTAATCGGTGGCTCAGGTCAAACGTATCCGTCGTAACGTCAGCGGCATCATCCTGCTCGACAAGCCGTTGGGGTTCACCTCCAACGCTGCCTTGCAGAAGGTGCGCTGGTTGCTCAATGCCGAAAAGGCTGGCCACACCGGCAGTCTCGACCCGTTGGCCACCGGCGTGTTGCCGCTGTGCTTCGGCGAGGCCACCAAGTTCTCGCAATACCTGCTCGATTCCGACAAGGGTTATGAAACCCTGGCGCAATTGGGCAAGACCACCACCACGGCGGATGCCGAGGGTGAAGTTTTGCAGGAACGCCCGGTGACCGTTGGTCGCACCGATATCGAAGCGGTATTGCCCAATTTTCGCGGGAAAATCAGTCAGATACCGCCGATGTACTCAGCCCTCAAACGCGATGGCCAGCCGTTGTACAAGCTGGCACGAGCAGGCGAAGTGGTGGAGCGCGAACCGCGATCTGTTACTATTGCGCGCTTGGAATTGCTGGCCTTTGAAGGTGATACTGCGCGCTTTGCCGTAGATTGCAGCAAAGGCACCTATATCCGTACCCTGGTGGAGGATATTGGTGAGCAGCTCGGCTGTGGCGCTTACGTGGCAGAACTGCGACGTACCCAGGCCGGTCCATTCAGCCTGGCCCAGACGGTCACGCTGGAAGAGTTGGAAGCGGTACATGCCGAAGGCGGCAACGAAGCGGTTGACCGTTTCCTGATGCCATCGGACAGCGGCCTGCTGGATTGGCCACTGCTGCAGTTCTCGGAGCACAGCTCGTTCTACTGGCTCAACGGCCAGCCGGTACGCGCCCCGGATGCACCGAAGTTCGGCATGGTACGGGTACAGGATCACAATGGTCGCTTCATCGGTATCGGTGAAGTGAGCGAAGACGGGCGCATCGCGCCACGTCGACTGATTCGGTCAGAATGACCGGACGAGGGTGGCTGTTAACAGGCACGGTCACTACTCATTTTTAGATACAGGGATTTGTCCCTGGCCTGTTGAAACTGTTTTTCTGAAACAGTTTCCTGATAAAAGGATTGCCTCATGGCTCTCGACGTTCAAGAAAAAGCTCAAATCGTAGCTGACTACCAGCAAGCTGTTGGTGACACTGGTTCGCCAGAAGTGCAAGTTGCACTGCTGACCCACAACATCAACAAGCTGCAAGGTCACTTCAAGGCCAACGGTAAAGATCACCACTCCCGTCGTGGTCTGATCCGCATGGTAAACCAGCGTCGTAAGCTGCTGGACTACCTGAAAGGCAAGGATCTGAGTCGTTATCAGACTCTGATCGGTCGCCTGGGTCTGCGTCGCTAATAAGCGATTGCGCTAGAGGTTGGTTGTCTGTCGTGCGCCAGTGGGTTCCCCGCTGGCGCATGGCAGGCTCCCAGCCTCAAGTTTTATCTGGAACCTGCATTACCTGAGTAGCACCTGGACAATAGAGTCGGGCCGATTCCCGGCGTTGCCCAAGAATTTCGCAAGAAACCAGTTCCCCCAAGAGCCACAAAGAAGGTAGGACACCGTGAACCCGGTAATCAAAAAATTCCAGTTCGGTCAGTCGACCGTTACCCTCGAGACTGGCCGTATCGCCCGTCAGGCCTCCGGCGCAGTATTGGTCACCGTTGACGACGACGTCAGCGTATTGGTGACCGTGGTTGGCGCCAAGCAAGCCGATCCAGGCAAAGGCTTCTTCCCTCTGTCTGTTCACTACCAGGAAAAGACTTACGCTGCCGGTAAGATCCCTGGCGGTTTCTTCAAGCGTGAAGGCCGTCCTTCCGAGAAAGAAACCCTGACTTCCCGACTGATCGACCGTCCGATCCGTCCGCTGTTCCCAGAAGGCTTCATGAACGAAGTGCAGGTTGTCTGCACCGTCGTTTCCACCAGCAAGAAGACCGATCCGGACATCGCTGCGATGATCGGTACTTCGGCCGCCCTGGCCATCTCCGGCATTCCTTTCGATGGCCCGATCGGCGCTGCCCGCGTTGCGTTCCACGAAAGCACCGGCTACCTGCTGAACCCGACTTACGAACAACAGAAAGCTTCGAGCCTGGACATGGTCGTTGCCGGTACTTCGGAAGCGGTATTGATGGTTGAATCGGAAGCCAAAGAGCTGACCGAAGACCAGATGCTGGGCGCGGTACTGTTTGCTCACGACGAGTTCCAGGTGGTGATCAACGCCGTCAAGGAACTGGCCGCCGAAGCCGCCAAACCGACCTGGACCTGGGCTCCACAGCCTGAAGCCACCGCACTTCTGGGCGCTATCCGTGCCGAGTTCGGTGAAGCCATCTCCCAGGCCTACACCATCACCATCAAGGCCGACCGTTACGCTCGCCTGGGCGAACTGAAAGACCAGGTCGTCGCCAAGCTGTCCGGTGAAGAAGGCCAACCGACTTCCGCTGAAGTCAAAGCCGCTTTCGGCGAAATCGAATACCGCACCGTTCGCGAAAACATCGTCAACGGCAAGCCACGTATCGATGGTCGCGACACCAAGACCGTACGTCCGCTGAACATCGAAGTCGGCGTTCTGCCAAAGACCCACGGTTCGGCACTGTTCACCCGTGGCGAAACCCAGGCCCTGGTCGTTGCAACGCTGGGCACCGCCCGTGACGCACAACTGCTGGACACCCTGGAAGGCGAGAAAAAAGACCCGTTCATGCTGCACTACAACTTCCCTCCGTTCTCGGTAGGTGAGTGTGGTCGCATGGGTGGCGCTGGTCGTCGCGAAATCGGTCACGGCCGCCTGGCCCGTCGTTCGATCGCCGCCATGCTGCCTGCTGCCGACGTGTTCCCGTACACCATCCGCGTGGTATCGGAAATCACCGAATCCAACGGTTCCAGCTCCATGGCTTCCGTTTGCGGCGCTTCCCTGGCCCTGATGGACGCTGGTGTGCCAATGAAGGCGCCGGTTGCCGGTATCGCCATGGGTCTGGTTAAAGAAGGCGAGAAGTTCGCCGTCCTGACCGACATCCTGGGTGACGAAGACCACCTGGGCGACATGGACTTCAAGGTAGCCGGTACCGCCAAAGGTGTGACCGCGCTGCAGATGGACATCAAGATCAAGGGCATCACCGAAGAAATCATGGAGATCGCTCTGGGCCAAGCCCTGGAAGCGCGCCTGAACATCCTCGGTCAGATGAACCAGATCATTGGTCAGTCCCGCACTGAACTGTCGGAAAATGCTCCGACCATGATCGCGATGAAAATCGACACCGACAAAATCCGTGATGTCATCGGTAAAGGCGGCGCGACCATTCGTGCGATCTGTGAAGAAACCAAGGCTTCGATCGACATCGAAGACGACGGTTCGATCAAGATCTTCGGCGAAACCAAGGAAGCGGCTGAAGCTGCTCGTCAGCGCGTCCTGGGCATCACCGCAGAAGCCGAGATCGGCAAGATCTACGTGGGCAAGGTTGAGCGCATCGTCGACTTCGGCGCATTCGTCAACATCCTGCCAGGCAAGGACGGTCTGGTTCACATCTCGATGCTGAGCGACGCTCGCGTAGAGAAAGTGACCGACATCCTCAAAGAAGGCCAGGAAGTGGAAGTACTGGTACTGGACGTGGACAACCGCGGCCGTATCAAGCTGTCCATCAAAGACGTAGCAGCAGCCAAGGCTTCGGGCGTTTAATCACGCCCTTCGCCTGACCGCTTCAACGTTCTGAGAAATGCCCCGCAGTGGAAGCTGCGGGGTATTTTTTTGCCTGCAGGAAATTGACATCGCTGGGGAAGTTGCCTGACCCCAAAGTCAGTGCTAGGTTTAGCCCACCGCCCGTGTAGCTCAGTCGGTAGAGCAGCGCACTCGTAACGCGAAGGTCGCAGGTTCGATTCCTGTCTCGGGCACCAGGCAGTACCTGTTTTCAAATGATCCCGAATGGTTCTGAAGGCCAGATACACCAGGCAACACGCGGTTTATTTGCGTCAGAGAGATCCTTGATGATCCAGATCCATCTTCCATTCCTCAGATCAAAGAGAACGCCATGACCGTTAACGCATTGACCCAAGAAGCCAGGCACGAACAAGCGCTGCAGTCCTACCTGCTGGAGTCGCCGCAACTGGCGGAAGAGATCAAGGACCTGAGTGCCGACGATCAGAAAGACCAGATCCAGTGGGCCTTCGAAGACGAGGCAGAATCCCAGGGCTTGCAGCCGTGGGAATTGACGCTCAAGTACACCTCAACCCCTGAAGAGTTCGAGGCTGCGCGCCTTGTTCTGCACAAGGAGGCTGCCGAAGTGTTGGGCGTCGAGTGGCAAGAGTACTGCGAGATGAACAATCTGGTGGTTTGAAAGCAGATTCACGCTTCAAGCAGCAAGCGACAAGTCAAGGCAGATCCGCTGCACCTTGTCGCTTGCCGCTTGTAACTGCTCCTCAGAGGCTCAAGCGCATCGACAGGTCGATCGCCTTCACATCCTTGGTCAGCGCACCAATCGAAATATAGTCAACGCCGGTCGCGGCGATTGGCAGCAGCGTACTTTCGTTGATCCCACCACTGGCCTCCAGTTTCGCCTTGCCGCCGTTCAGGCGTACCGCTTCGCGCATATCATCCAGGCTCAGCTCATCAAGCATGATGATATCGGCACCGGCCGCCAACGCTTCCTTGAGCTCCGCCAGGCTTTCCACTTCCACCTCCACCGGTTTGCCCGGGGCGATCTTGTGCGCGGCGGCAATGGCCTGGGCGATGCCGCCACTGGCAGCGATATGGTTTTCCTTGATCAGGAAGGCGTCGTACAGGCCGATACGATGGTTATGGCAGCCACCACAGGTCACGGCATACTTTTGCGCCAGGCGCAGCCCAGGCAGCGTCTTGCGGGTGTCCAGTAGCTTGACCTGGGTCTGGGCGACGAAGTCGGCCAGGTACTGGGCGCGAGTGGCGACCCCCGACAGCAGTCTGCAGGAAGTTCAGCGCACTGCGCTCACCGGTCAGCAGCGAACGGGCAGGGCCTTCGAGATGAAACAACGGTTGATTGGGGTTCACCCGCTCACCGTCGCGCACCTGCCAGTGCACCGCCACGCGCGGATCCAGTTGGCGAAACACCGCATCGACCCAGGCGGTGCCACTGATGACAGCCGCGTCACGGGTAATGATGGTGGCTTTGGCCAGGCGCTCGGCCGGGATCAGTTGTGCAGTGATGTCGCCGCTACCGATGTCTTCCAGCAGCGCACGGCGCACATTGGCTTCGATTTCGGCGGTCAGGTCGGCCAGGCGTAGATTCGGCATAACGGGCTCCACAAACAAAGTGTCGCGATTATAGGGCCATGCCGGGAGTGAACCCAAGATCACAAATGCCTGGCCGGGTCATTACGCCGCAGGCAGCGCCTCAATCGCGGCAAGTGATCGCACCTGTGGGGTGATCGCGGCATACTGGAGCCTGTCAAAGCCGTTGTTGAAGGAACCTGTATGCAGTTGGACCCCGCGAGTGGTTGGTTTGAAGGTGTGCGTCATTGCCCGTCACCCAACTTCAATGCGCGCCCCACGGGCGAAATTTCCCTGCTGGTGATCCACAACATCAGCCTGCCGCCGGCGCAGTTCGCCACGGGCAAGGTGCAGGAGTTTTTCCAGAATCGCCTGGATGTCACCGAACACCCCTATTTTGAAGGGATCGCCCACCTGCGCGTGTCAGCGCATTTTCTGATCGAGCGTGACGGCGGCGTCACCCAGTTTGTCTCTTGTCTCGAGCGGGCCTGGCACGCCGGTGTTTCGCTGTTCGAGGGGCGTGAAGGTTGTAATGATTTTTCCCTGGGCATCGAGCTGGAGGGCACCGATGATCTGCCGTTCACCGACGCCCAGTACCAGGCGCTGACAGCCTTGACCCTGGAGTTGCAGGGCACGTTTGCGGCGATCTCCACTGAACGTATCCAGGGCCACAGCGACATCGCGCCTGGACGCAAGACTGACCCGGGGCCGGCGTTCGACTGGACGCGTTACCGCGCTGCCCTGGCACAAGGGGAAGGACAATGAGTTTTGTGGTGTTACTGCTGGCCGTGTGGATCGAGAAATTCTCGGCGTTGCGCCACCGGGTACAGCGCGACAGCGGTTGGCTGCGCGAGTTGGCCAAGCTTGAAAGCCATCCACGGCTCAGCCGCCAGCCCTGGCTGGTGCTGGCCCTGCTGGTGTTGCTGCCGGTGGCCCTGCTGGGCTTATTGCTACTGGTGCTCGACCCGGTCGCCTACGGTCTGCTGGCCTTGCCGGTGCATTTGCTGGTGGTGATCTACAGCCTGGGACGGGGCGACCTGCTGGGTGAACTGGGGCCGTTTCGCGATGCCTGGCGCCGGGAAGACCTGCAAGCCGCCGCCCACGTCGCCCAGCGAGACCTGGGGATTTGTGCCGACAGCGGTGAGCAATTGCTGCAACAGGTGCAAGCCCGTTTGTTGTGGCAGGCCTACCAGAGCTTTTTTGCGGTGATTTTCTGGTACTTCCTGCTGGGTCCGGTCGCGGCGTTGAGTTATCGCTTGCTGGCCCTGGCGGCCGAGCACAGCCAGCAGCCGGCGCTGGCCGAACGTGCGGCGCAGTTGCGCCATGCCTTCGACTGGTTGCCGGTGCGCCTGCTGGCCGCGAGTTTTGCCCTGGTGGGCAACTTTGTCGCGGTCAGCCGGGTGATGCTCCATGAATTGCTGAACTGGAACATCAGCGCCGCGCAGTTGATCGAGAAAACCGGCAAGGTCGCGGGTGAAATCCCCGCCCCCGTCGCGGGCCCCGAGGGCATCAACAGCCTGGACCAACTGTGGGAATTGCTGCTGCGCGCCGCCGTGGTCTGGTACGCCGGGTTCGCCCTCTGGACCGTCCTGGTCTAACGGTATCTCGAAGCGACGGCCGCAGGCGGCGTCCGACCGCACGGCGGTCGCCAACCCAGCCTGCGGCTCGTTAACCTTAAGTTACAAAGACTCCTGCCGATTTAAGCTATACAGAAGCAGCGCGCCGTAGTGGCTATCTGCTTCCTCTGCGTGCCTGCCGATAAAAATAAGAAATACAAAGGGGGACTTCTTGTGAAGAGTTTGCTCTATCCCGCCGTGGCACTGATGAATCGCCTGAGCTTCGGCATGAAGTTCAGCCTGATCAGTGTGCTGTTCCTGCTGCCAATGCTGGTGACCAACTTCTACCTGGTACGCGATTCCTATCGCGAATTTCAGGGCACCCGCATTGAATTGCAGAGCCTCGACCTGCTGGGCAGTGGCCTGGCGTTGCGGCGCGACCTGGAGACCCTGAACAATCTGGTGCAGATCAATTCGACCCTGGGGCAGTCGGGCAAGGCCGGCGACATCGAAACGAAAATCAGCGCCCTGGAGCAACAGGTCCTGGCCCGCCTGCAGGGTCTGAGCGCCATGAGCGACGACCCGGAGCATGTCCGGGTGTTCGAGGCCAAGCGCGATGAGATGCTTGCCGCGTTCAAGGCCCAGCAAACGGAGAAGTCCCTGCAGAGCAAAAGCGCGATGATCGCCAAGTTGCTGGGCAATGCGCAGATCTTTGGCCAGATCATCAGCAGCCAGGCGGGCCTGAGCCGCGACAACCAGAGCGATATCCGCCAACTGAGCGAACTGCTGACCAACGTCACCCCACGCATTACCCAGATCCTCGGCGACGGCCGGGCCATGGGCGCGTTTTCCCTGGGGCAGGGGTTCCTCAATTCGGCATCCTCCACCCGCTTCGATGAACTGCTGGCCCAGATCGAAAAGCTCCAGGCCGAGTACGCCCTCAAGCTGCAGGACGCGCTGGGCGCCAGCAATGCGGCGCGGCAGGTGCTGGAACCGCCCGCCACAGCCAGCCAGGCCACGCTCAAGCAAGCCAGCGAACTGTTCGAGGAACAGGTGGTGATGGCCGATACCCTCGATGCGCCCTGGCAGGGTTTCTACGACCAGGTCAGCGCCCTGATGCAACAGACCTATCAACTCAACGACGCAACCCTGAGCTTTCTCGGCGTGCAGTTACAGCAACGCCTTGAACAGAACCGCACGCACATGATCCTGCAGGCCGTGGCCCTGTCGGTGGTGTTCGTGCTGATTTTCTACCTCTACGGCGGTTTCTACGTTTCCACGCGCACCACCCTCAAGCGCCTCGGTGCGGTGATGGACAAAGTCGCTGCAGGCGACATGACCGTCACCTTCACCGCCCACAGCCGCGACGAACTGGGGGAACTGGGCAAGGTATTCAATGGCACGGTGGCGAAAATTCACGACCTGATCGAACTGGTGGGGCAAACCGTCAACGAAGTCGAGCGTCAGGCCGGCCAGGTAGAGACCGTGTCGGCCCGCAGCAATCAGGCAGTGGCCGGGCAGCGCTCGCAGATCGAGCAGGTGGCCACGGCGATGAACCAGATGTCAGCCACCGCCCAGGAAGTCGCACGCAGTGCCGCGACAGCGGTGAACAGCGCGCAAAGCGTCAACGACGAAACCATCAGCGGCCGTGGGCTGGTGGAGTCCCAGCAGGGCAGCATTGCGCAGTTGGCCCATGAGATCGACGCGTCGGTGCTGGTGATCAACCAGTTGGCCAGTGACAGCCAGTCCATCAGCCGGGTGCTGGAAGTGATCAAGAGCATTGCCGAGCAGACCAACCTGCTGGCCCTCAATGCGGCCATCGAGGCCGCCCGTGCCGGTGAGCAGGGGCGTGGGTTCGCGGTGGTGGCCGATGAGGTTCGCACCCTGGCCAAGCGTACTCAGCAATCGACCGAGGAAATCGAGCAGATGATCGCCAGGCTGCACAATGGCGTGGGCGCAGCGGTCAAGGCCATGGGGATCAGCCACCAGATGGCCAGTGGCACGGTGGGGCAGTCGGACAAGGTGCAGAAAGCCTTGGCCAACATCCTTGGGGCGGTGGGCATGATTGTCGATCAGAACCAGCAGATTGCCGCGGCGGTCGAGCAGCAGACGGCGGTGGCCCACGATATCGACCGCAACATCGTCGAGATCAACCGCGCCGGCGAGCGCACCGCCGAAGGGGCGCACCAGACCGAGGACGCCAGCCGTGCGTTGTCGGCCCAGGTGGTGCAGTTGAAACACTTGATCAGTGCTTTTCGAGTGTGAGTGTCGGAATCAAGCCAACGGTGTCGGCCTGATTCCGAATACTCCGTAGTACACGTTTCTCTTATCTGTGGCCTCAGTCCGAAATCACGGCGCGCCCGGGATTTTAGTCTTCAATGAGCTGACGTTCGCGGGTTTACTTGCACCCGCGAATGCGCCACTGCCACGAGGATCACACTCATGACGGCTACCTCCCCAGGAATCACCGGGCAATGTGTCCATTGCCAGGTCACCCTGATGCTCAAGCCCTGGCAACTGAATGCCATGGCAATCAACGAAGCATTTACCTGTCATCACTGCCAGAAAAGCCTGCAGATCAGCGGTCCTGCCGAACTCAAGCGCCTCAAGGCCCTGGATTCACTGACCCTGCTGCGCGCGAGTCTGCGGGTGATGATCGCCAGCGCCTTGCTGGTGGCCCTGGTGATGGAGTGGCTGGGGCTGTTGACGGGCATCGAGCAACTGAATGTGTCGCTGTTGGCACTGTTCATCTACTTCGTGGCGATGCGCTATGCGCGGCAGCGGCAACACCTGAAACTGGTACTGCAGGCCGCCAAGGCGCACGCCTGAGCGGTCACCAATTGAACAGCCGGCAGGCATTGGCGGTGCTGGCCGCGGCCAATTGTTCGGGGCTGATGGCCATGATCCCGGCCAGTGCCGTGCAAATCGCCGGCAGGTGAGCCGGGCTATTGCGTTGGCCGGGGTACATGGCGGGCGCCATGTCCGGCGAATCGGTTTCCAGGACCACCGAATCCAGCGGCAGCCCGGCGATCACCTTGTGCATGCGCAGGGCTTGTGGCCAGGTGGCGGCCCCGCCCAGGCCGAGCTTGAAGCCAAGCTTCACGTATTCTCGGGCTTCTTCCTGGCTGCCGGCAAAGGCGTGGATGATCCCGCCGCGGGGCAGCTTGAAGCGTTTCAAGGTGGCGATGACCGCCGCATGACTGCGGCGCACGTGCAGCAGCGCCGGTAGCCCACAGTCCCTGGCCAGTTGCAGCTGTGCTTCAAACAGCGCCTGCTGGCGCTGGCGATCCAGGCTTGGGAGAAAAAAATCCAGGCCAATCTCGCCCACCGCGCACAGTTGCCGATGACCGGCCAGGCGGGTCAGCCAGTCCGCCAGTTCAGTCAGGTCGGCGGGGCGATGCTGATCGAGATAGACCGGGTGCAGGCCGAATGCGGCGTGCAGGTCCGGGTCACTTTGCACCAGGTCCCAGACGCGCTGCCAGTTAGCCTGATACACCCCCAGCACCACCATGCGCTTGACCCCCAGCGCGCGGCTTTGCGCCAGCAGCGCCTGGCGGTCGGCGTCGAAGTCGGCAAAGTCCAGATGGGTGTGGCTGTCGATCAGCTCCACGGCTCAGTCCTGGTGAATGCGCTGCTTGAAGGTCCGCGCGATGGCCTGGACGCCAGGCTGGTAGTGGGCCTCTTCGATGGCCGCGAGGGCCAGTTGCAGGGCCTTTTCGGCAATCAGTTGATGCTGCTGCGCCATGGCGTTGACCGGCAGGGGCAGGAAGTCCAGCAACTGGGTGTCACCAAAGGTCCCCAGGCGCAGCGGCCGGTTCTTCAGCGGGAAGTCATGCAGGGCATCAAACACACCCTGCAGCAGGACGTAGGAGGTGGTCACCAGTGCATCCGGCAAATGCCCGAGACGCTGCAACAACTCCTCCATCAACTGCCGACCACCGTCGCGGCTGAATGACTCGCTGTGTTCGATCAGCACCTGGCCCTGAAAATCGACCAGCGCCTGCTTGAACCCGTCGGCACGCTCCTGGCTGATGCTCAGTTCGGGTCGTGCGCCGATCAGCACGATCTGCCGGGGCGCCGGTGTCAACAGGCTGCGGGTGAGCTGCAGGCTGGCTTCGCGGTCATCACTGATCACCGAACAGAAATGCTCGGGCTCCATGACCCGGTCGATGGCAATGATGGGTAAACCCTTGGCCTGCAACTGGCGATAACTGTCATCGCCGGCCGGCAGGCAACTGGCGACAAACAGCGCATCACAGCGGCGCGCACGAAACAGCTGGAGCAACTGGCGCTCGCTGTCCGGGGCGTCGTCGGAGCTGGCAATCAACAACTGGTAGCCACGGGCCCGCGCACCTTGCTCCAGGAGCTTGGCGATGCGGGCGTAACTGGGGTTTTCCAGGTCCGGCAGGATGAAACCCAGGGTTCGGGTGTGCCGACTGCGCAACCCGGCCGCCTGCGGATTGGGGGTGAAGCCGTGCTGTTCGACCACCGCGCGTACGCGCTCGACGGTGGCACTGCTGATGCGCTGCTGTTCGGCCTTGCCATTGATGACGTAGCTGGCGGTGGTCACGGACACACCGGCGAGCTGGGCGATATCACTGAGTTTCAACTCGGGAGTTCCTTGTTTTTTCGAGCGTGCCCCGACATTTTCGCCAATCCTACCTGAATAAGGCAGCCGACCAATGTCGCACGCAATCGACCGGTTGGACTTCAAGCCTGAGAGATTATCGAGTAACGTGCCATTTGATCTAGATTAAACGATTCAGCAGGCGTATTTTCTGCACTATTGGCTATTTTTGTCCGGGCTGCCGCGAAACCGCCAAACAATGCCCTGAAAAAGTGCACGGATAAACGCCTAAGCTGATTCATTCAAAACAATACCTGGTGCCCCAAGGCACCAAAAAGGAGAACGCATGCTCGAGCTCACCATAGAGCAGATATCCATGGGCCAGAGCGCTGTGGATAAAGCCGCTGCATTGCACCTGCTGGCTGACAAACTGGTTGCCGATGGCCTGGTGGCCGAGGGTTACCTCAGCGGGTTGCAAGCACGGGAGGCCCAGGGCTCGACCTTTCTCGGTCAAGGCATTGCCATCCCCCATGGCACTCCGGATACCCGCGAGCTGGTGCACACCACCGGCGTGCGCCTGCTGCAGTTCCCCGACGGCGTGGACTGGGGCGACGGGCAGATCGTTTACCTGGCGATCGGTATCGCGGCCAAGTCCGATGAGCATCTGCGCCTGCTGCAACTGCTGACCCGTGCCCTCGGTGAAACCGACCTGGGCCAGGCCTTGCGCCGCGCCAGTACCGCCGAAGCCCTGCTCAAACTGTTGCAGGGGGCGCCGCAGGAACTGGCGCTGGATGCGCAGATGATCGGCCTGGGCGTGTCCGCCGACGATTTTGAAGAGCTGGTGTGGCGTGGCGCGCGCTTGTTGCGCCAGGCCGACTGCGTGAGCAATGGTTTCTCGGCGGTCTTGCAACAAGTCGAGGCATTGCCGCTGGGCGATGGGCTGTGGTGGTTGCACAGCGAACAAACGGTCAAGCGTCCGGGCCTGGCCTTTGTCACCCCGGACAAGCCGATCCGTTACCTCGGCCAACCGCTGAGCGGACTGTTCTGCCTGGCCAGCCTCGGCGAGGCCCACCAGGCCTTGCTGGAACGCCTGTGCGCATTGCTGATTGAAGGTCGTGGCCACGAATTGGGCCGCGCCACCAGCCGGCGCGCGGTGCTCGAAGTGCTGGGCGGCGAGTTGCCAGCCGATTGGCCAAGCGCCCGCATCGCCCTGGCCAACGCCCACGGCCTGCATGCCCGGCCGGCGAAGGTCCTGGCGCAACTGGCGAAAAGTTTTGACGGCGAGATTCGCGTGCGCATCGTCGACGGCCAGGACAGTGCCGTCTCGGTGAAAAGCCTGAGCAAATTGTTGAGCCTGGGCGCCCGCCGTGGCCAGGTGCTGGAACTGATCGCCGAGCCGAGCATTGCCAATGACGCGCTGCCGGCCTTGTTGGCGGCGATCGAAGAGGGCCTGGGTGAAGAAGTCGAACCCTTGCCCGCCATCAGCGCACAGCCGCCCGTCGTCGCCGATATCACCACGGTGCTGGTGGCGCCGGCTTCCGGCAGCCTGATCCAGGCAATTGCCGCGGCCCCCGGAATTGCTATCGGTCCTGCTCATATCCAGGTCCAGCAAACCATTGATTACCCATTGCGCGGCGAGTCCACGGCGATCGAGCGCGAGCGTCTGCACGCTGCACTGGCCGAAGTACGCCGCGACATCGAAGGCTTGATCCAGCGCAGCAAGGCCAAGGCCATTCGCGAGATTTTCATCACCCACCAGGAAATGCTCGACGACCCGGAGTTGACGGACGAAGTCGGTACGCGCCTGAAACAGGGTGAAAGCGCTGAAGCGGCCTGGATGGCTGTGATCGAGGCGGCGGCCCGGCAGCAGGAGTCATTGCAGGATGCCTTGCTTGCCGAACGGGCCGCGGACTTGCGCGACATCGGCCGCCGGGTGCTGGCGCAACTGTGTGGCATCCCGACCCCAAGCGAGCCGGAGCAACCCTACATCCTGGTGATGGACGAAGTCGGCCCCTCGGATGTGGCCCGCCTGGATCCGGCCCGCGTGGCGGGCATCCTCACCGCCCGTGGCGGCGCTACGGCCCACAGCGCCATTGTCGCCCGCGCGCTGGGGATTCCGGCGCTGGTCGGCGCCGGTGCGGCCGTGTTGCTGCTGGCTCCGGGCACGCCGCTGCTGCTCGATGGCCAGCGCGGGCGGTTGCATGTCGACGCCGATGCCGCGACCTTGCAGCGCGCCAGCCAGGAACGCGATACCCGTGAGCAGCGCCTCAAGGCTGCCGCCGAACAACGCCACCAACCGGCCCTGACCCGCGACGGGCATGCCGTGGAAGTGTTCGCCAACATCGGCGAAAGCGCCGGAGTGGCCAGCGCCGTGGAACAGGGCGCCGAAGGCATCGGCTTGCTGCGCACTGAGCTGATTTTCATGGCCCATCCGCAAGCCCCGGATGAAGCCACCCAGGAAGCCGAATACCGGCGGGTGCTCGATGGCCTGGGCGGACGTCCCCTGGTGGTGCGCACCCTCGATGTCGGCGGTGACAAGCCGTTGCCGTACTGGCCGATCGCCAAGGAAGAAAACCCTTTCCTCGGTGTACGCGGCATTCGTTTGACCCTGCAGCGCCCGCAGATCATGGAGGGGCAACTGCGCGCCTTGTTGCGCGCCGCTGACAACCGCCCGCTGCGGATCATGTTCCCCATGGTCGGCAGCGTCGACGAGTGGCGGCAGGCGCGGGAGATGACCGAGCGCCTGCGCCTGGAAATCCCGGTGGCCGACCTGCAATTGGGGATCATGATCGAGGTGCCGTCGGCTGCATTGCTGGCGCCGGTCCTGGCCCGTGAAGTCGATTTCTTCAGCGTCGGCACCAACGACCTGACGCAATACACCCTGGCCATCGACCGTGGTCACCCGACCTTGTCGGCCCAGGCCGATGGCCTGCACCCGGCGGTCCTGCAACTGATCGACATCACCGTGCGCGCGGCCCATGCCCATGGCAAATGGGTGGGCGTGTGCGGCGAACTGGCCGCGGACCCGCTGGCGGTACCGGTGCTGGTCGGGCTGGGGGTGGACGAATTGAGCGTCGGCGCGCGCAGCATCGCCGAGGTCAAGGCGCGGGTGCGTGAACTGAGCCTGGTACAGGTACAACAAATGGCCCAACAGGCATTGGCCGTGGGCAGCGCACAAGACGTGCGTGAATTAGTGGAGGCGCTGTAATGGCACGCATCTTAACCCTGACCCTCAACCCGGCCCTGGACCTCACGGTGCAGGTGCCGCTGCTGGCGCCCGGTCAGGTCAATCGCAGCACCGCCATGCACACCCACGCCGCCGGTAAAGGCGTGAATGTGGCGCAGGTGTTGGCCGACCTGGGGCACCAAGTGACCGTCAGCGGCTTTCTCGGCGAGGACAATCTGCAAGCGTTCGAGGCGTTGTTCGCCCGTCGCGGTTTTGTCGATGCCTTTGTCCGCGTCCCCGGGGAAACCCGCAGCAACATCAAGCTGGCCGAAGACGACGGGCGCATCACCGACCTCAATGGTCCTGGCCCGGTGATCAGTGCGGTGGCGCAGCAGGCCCTGCTTGATCGGCTGGAGCAGATTGCTCCCGGGCATGCGGCGGTGGTCATCGCCGGCAGCCTGCCCCGTGGCGTCAGCGCCCAGTGGTTGCAGGCGCTGTTGCGCCGGCTCAAGGCCAAGGGCCTGAAGGTCGCCCTGGATACCAGCGGTGAAGCGCTGCGCGCAGGGCTGGCGGCGGGTCCGTGGTTGATCAAGCCCAACACCGAAGAACTGGCCGAGGTGCTTGATTGCGAGGTGCTGTCGCTGGCGGCCCAGGCCGAAGCGGCGAGCCGCTTGCACGCGCAAGGCATCGAACACGTGGTGATTTCCCACGGCGCCGATGGGGTCAACTGGTTCAGTGTCGGCTCGGCGCTGCATGCCACGCCGCCCAGGGTCAGCGTGGCCAGCACGGTGGGGGCGGGCGACTCCTTGCTCGCGGGCATGTTGCACGGCCTGCTCAGTGCCGACACCCCGGAGCAGACGCTGCGTACCGCCACCGCGATTGCCGCGCAGGCGGTGACCCAGATTGGTTTTGGCATCCACGACACGGCGCAGTTGGCGCAGCTTGAACAGGCGGTGCGTGTTCGCCCCCTGACAGAACAATAAGAGGGTTGGTCATGAAGTTAGCCATTGTTACTGCCTGCCCCAATGGCATGGTCACCAGTGTGCTGTGCGCCCGGCTGCTGGACGCTGCGGCGCAGCGCCAGGGCTGGAGCACCAGTGTCGAAGTGCACGATGGGGCGCACCCGGAGCGTCAACTGTCGGCTGCGGTCATCGATGATGCCGAGTGGGTGTTGCTGGTCAGCACCGGGGCGGTGGACCTGTCGCGGTTCGTCGGCAAGCGTCTGTATCAGAGCACGCCGTCCCAGGCCCTGCAGGATGTCGACGGGGTGCTGCGCCGTGGCGCCGAGGAGGCGCAGGTCTACCACGCGCCACAAGCCATTGCCGAGCCGGTCAGCACCGGTTCATCGGCGCCGCGCCTGGTAGCGGTCACCGCCTGCCCGACGGGCGTAGCCCACACGTTCATGGCGGCCGAGGCCCTGCAACAGGCGGCCAAGCGCCTGGGCTACGAGCTGCAGGTGGAAACCCAGGGCTCGGTGGGCGCGCGCAATCCGTTGAGCGCCCAGGCGATCAGCGAGGCCGACGTGGTCCTGCTGGCGGCGGATATTGAAGTGCCGACCGAGCGTTTTGCCGGCAAGAAAATCTACCGCTGTGGCACCGGCATCGCCCTCAAGCAAGCCGAGGCGACCCTGAACAAGGCGCTGGCCGAAGGCAAGCTGGAAAGTGCGGCGGCCGCGGCGGGTGCTCCAGTCAAGTCGCAGAAGACCGGGGTCTACAAACACTTGCTGACGGGTGTGTCGTTCATGCTGCCGATGGTGGTGGCGGGCGGCCTGATGATCGCCTTGTCCTTCGTGTTCGGTATCGAGGCGTTCAAGGAAGAGGGCAGCCTGGCGGCGGCCTTGATGCAGATCGGCGGCGAAACCGCGTTCAAGTTGATGGTGCCGTTGCTGGCGGGTTACATCGCCTATTCGATTGCCGACCGTCCGGGCCTGGCGCCGGGGATGATCGGCGGCTTGCTGGCGAGCACCCTGGGTGCCGGTTTCATCGGCGGGATCATTGCCGGTTTCATCGCAGGCTATGCCGCGCAGGCGATCAACCGATATGCACGCTTGCCGCAAAGCCTGGAAGCGCTGAAACCGATCCTGATCATTCCGCTGCTGGCGAGCCTGTTCACCGGGCTGGTGATGATCTACGTGGTGGGCAAGCCGGTGGCCGGGATGCTCTCTGGACTCACCCACTTCCTCGATAGCATGGGCACCACCAATGCGATCCTGCTGGGCGTGCTGCTGGGCGCGATGATGTGCGTCGACCTCGGCGGGCCGATCAACAAGGCCGCCTATGCCTTCTCGGTGGGGCTGCTGGCCTCGCAGAGTTATGCACCGATGGCCGCCACCATGGCCGCCGGCATGGTGCCGCCGATCGGCCTGGGTATTGCCACCTTCATCGCCCGGCGCAAGTTCGCGCAGACCGAGCGCGAGGCGGGTAAAGCGGCGCTGGTGCTGGGGCTGTGCTTCATCTCTGAAGGCGCGATTCCATTCGCCGCCAAGGACCCGCTGCGCGTGATCCCGGCCAGCATCGCTGGCGGCGCGCTGACCGGTGCGCTGTCGATGTATTTCGGCTGCAAACTGATGGCGCCCCACGGTGGGCTGTTCGTGATGCTGATCCCCAACGCAATCAACCATGCGCTGTTGTACCTGCTGGCGATTGTCGCCGGGAGCCTGCTGACCGCGGTGACCTATGCGCTGCTCAAGCGCCCGGAAACCACTGAACTGGCGCTGGAGCCGGCCAAGGCCTGATGCTCCAGATCCGTAGCAGTTGCCGAGCCTGCGAGGCTACGTTCGAGGACGCAGTCCCCGCCGGGTCGGCGGGGGGCTTGGCGTCTGCTTCGCAGCCGAACGCAGCCTCGCGAGCAGGCACTGGCGATGTCCTCAATAGACGTCGCGCCGATAACGCCCTTGCTCGATCAATCGCAGCACCACCTCGGCGCCCAACACCTCGTTGAGCACCTGGTCCACTCCCGAAGCCATCCCTTGCAGGCTGCCGCAGATGTAGATCACGGCGCCGTCGGCCAGCCATTGCTTGAGCACGCCGGCGTGTTCACGCAAGCGATCCTGGACGTAGATTTTCTCCGCCTGGTCCCGCGAGAAGGCCAGGTCCAGGCGTTCCAGGTCACCCTCGATCAACGCGCTTTCCAGCTCATCGCGGCACAGGTAGTCATGTGCGCGATTACGCTCGCCAAACAGCAACCAGTTGCGGGTCTGGCCATCGGCAATCCGGGCCTTGAGCAGGCTACGCAAGCCGGCCAGGCCGGTACCGTTGCCCAACAGAATCATCGGGACCGGGGTGGCCGGCAGATGGAAGCCGCTGTTGCGCCGCACCCGCAGGCTGATCGCCGAACCGACAGGCGCGTGTTCAGTCAGCCAGCCAGAGCCGATGCCCAGGCTGCCGTCGGCGCGACGTTCCTGACGCACGATCAGTTCGAGTACGCCGTCGGCGGCGATCGAGGCAATCGAGTATTCACGCATGGCCAGGGGCACCAAGGCGTCCACCAGGGCCTGGGCATGCAAGCCCACCAGGTGGGCACGATTGTCCGGCAGTTGGCGGCTGGCCAAGGCCTGTTCGAGGGTCTCGAGCAAACCATCGAGTTGCACCGCCGTTTCGCCCGGAATACCCAGCCCTTCAAGGAAGTGTTCGACGGCCCACGGGCAGTTGCGTGGCAGCACTTCGACCAGGTCGCCGGCCAGCCAACTGCTGGTGTCGGGGGCGGTCAGGCCGAGCAAATACACTTCGCTACCGCTGCTGTCAGGGTTCAACAGCTGACGTTTGCTCAAGGTCCAATGGTTGTAGCTGGGGGCTTGCCACTGGGTTGCCGGGGCCTGGCCGGTCAGTTGGCCGAGTTGCTGCTGCCAGTGACTCAAGGCGTAGGGGTCGGCGCTGTCGACTTCCACCGGGGCAAACAGGGTCGTGCCGCCGTGCTCGGCCAGCCAGCCATGCAAGCGCCGGGCGAAGCCACAGAAGTGTTGGTACTGCCGGTCGCCCAGGCCCAGCACCGCGTAGTTGAGGCTGGACAGGTTCGCTGCCCGGCCCAGTACCTTGCGCTCGAAGCCGCGGGCACTGTCCGGTGCTTCCCCGTCACCAAAGGTACTGACCACAAACAATGCATTGCTTGAGTCGCGCAGGTCCTGTTCGCTGAGGGCGGCCAGCGGTTGGACCTTGACCGGTAAACCAGCGGACTGCAGTTGGCTGGCGGTCTGCCAGGCCAGTTGCTCGGCAAAACCACTCTGGCTGGCAAATCCGATCAGCCAGGCCGGTGCATCACCGGTGGCTGGCGCAAGGTCTTTGCGAGCCTGCTGGACCTGGCGTTTCTTGCGCCGCCGATCGAGGTACAGCAGCCAGCCGGTAATGAAGAACAGCGGCATCAGCAACGACGTGACCATCAGGACGATGCGCCCGGCGAGCCCGAAATAACTGCCGACGTGCAGCGCGTAGATGCTGGTCAGAAGCTGCGCCTTGAGGCTCTTGTCGCTGTAGCGATCATGGCGCTTGATGACCCCGGTGGCCGGGTCGAGGCTGATCTGGTTCAGCGCGCGGTCATGGGGCGAGGTCTTGAGCAGGTAGAACACCGTGGCCTGTTGGCCGGCCACCGGCGGCAGGCGCACGTTGTAGGCGCTCAGGTCCTTGCCTGCGACGCTGTAGATGCTGCTCCAGACGGCGTTGTAGTCGACCACCAGCGCCGGGCCGGCCGGGGGCGGCGCACCGCGCTTGGGGCGCACGCGTTCCTGTTGCGGCCCGTCGGAGAGGAGTCGGGTCACGCCCTTGTTGTACCACTCATAGGACCAGGTCAGCCCGGTCAGCGCGGCCAGCAAGTACGCCAGCAGGCACCAGGTGCCGGCCACCGAGTGCAGGTCCCAGTTGAAGGCTCGGCCTTTTTTGCGCCAGTCCAGGGTCAGCCAGGCGCGCCAGCTGCGCCACTGGCGTGGCCAGCGCAGGTACAGGCCGGACAGGCAGAAGAACACCAGGATCAGGGTGCAGGCACCGGTGATTTGTCGGCCGACGTCACCCATGGCCAGAAAGCGGTGCAGTTGCAGCATCAGGCCAAAAAAGTCCTGGCCAACCACATCGCCCATGAACTCGCCGGTGTAGGGATTGACGTAGCGCATCTGCCCGCGTCGTTCGCCCGGCGGTGGCGTGAAGGACAGGCGGGCGGCGTAACCGCTGTCGATGTCGACCCAGAGCATCGAGACCTTTTTGCCCTCGGTGGCTTCGGCTCTGGCCACCAGGTCAGCGGGCGGCAACACCCCGGCGGGGCGTTTTTCCACCTGCAGCACCTGGGGGTTGAGTGCGCGCAGGATCTCGTCCTGAAACGACACCGTCGCCCCGGTAAAGCCCATCAGCGCCAGGACCAGCCCCGCGCTGATACCGAAGAACCAGTGCAGCTGGAACAGGGTTTTCTTCAACACGTCGACCGCCTTGTTCGTTCAGAGATGTATTTTCACGGCGCGCATTATGCCGTGTGTGATCGGTAAGCCAGGTGCTTTACGCACAAAAGCCCCGCTCATCGGGATGAGCGGGGCCTTGGGCTGCACGCTTCCTTTAGAAGTGGAAGTTAGCGTTCAGCAGAGCGGTACGACCCGCCGCCACATGGGCGTAGTGCGTCTGGAAGACCTGGTCGAAATAACGCTTGTCAGCCAGGTTCTGGACGTTGAGTTGCAGGTCAATGTTTTTCGTCAGGCGATAGCTGGCCATCGCGTCATAGCGCCAGTAGGACGGGATCTCTACCGAGTTGGCGACGTTGCCGAACTGCGAATCAACGAAGGTGGCACCCGCGCCGACGGTCAACTTGTCGGGCACCAGGTCATAAGTCGACCACAGGGTAAAGTTGTTACGTGGAGTGCTCGGCATGTGGTTGCCTTCATCGGCGGCGAGGGTGGTTTTGACCACTTCGCTTTCCATGTAGGTGTATCCGCCGAATACTTTCCAGTTACGCGTCAGCTTGCCGCTGTAGCCCAGCTCCAGACCGTTGACCCGTTGCTCGCCGTCCAGCACTTGAGTGGTCGCGCCATCCGGATCGTCAATGCGCGCGTTGGTTTTCTCGGTACGGAACAGTGCGGCAGTCAACGACAGGTCGTCACCAAAGAAGTCCCATTTGGTGCCGATTTCATAGTTGCGGTTCTTTTCCGGATCCAGGTCGCTGTTGGCCACAGTCAGTTCCAGGCCGCCATTGCCGCTGGTTTCGCCAGCCGGGTTGCTGGACGTGGAGTAGGCGGCGTAGATGCTACCGTTGGGCAGCGGGTTGTAGACCACGCCGATCTGGTAGTTCAACAGGTCGCTGGTGTTCTCGCGAGAGAAGGCGCCGGCGGGTGTGTTGCGGCCAGCGTTGGCGTAGCCACTGGATTCTGTCTGGTAGTTGTCGTAACGCAAGCCCAGGTTCAGGGACCATTGCTCGTTGAATTTCAACGTATCGAACACATAGGCCGCTGCGGTTTTGGTGTCCGTATCGGTAAAGGCGGCGCTGTCGGTGATCGTGCCGATCCAGTTATCCCCAGGCGTTGGCTTGTACAGGCTGGTGCAGTCGCCAGAGTTGAACAGGGCAGGGTTGCATTTAGTGCCGCTGGCGCTCGAGGTCAGCGCGTAAGGGCGGTTGTGGGTGTCTTGATAGGAAAACTCAAGGCCGGTAACCAGGCTGTGCTCGATGCTGCCGGTATTGAATTTGGCGTTCAGATCCGTTTGGTTGATCCAGCCACTGGACGTCGAGTTACGGCTCTTGGTGCCACGGTACACGCTGCCGTTGACCACGTTGCCCTTGCTGTCGTCAGGGTTGGTAACGATGTAGTCCAGGGTCGAGCGCGACATGCGGAAACTGTTCGACACGGTCAGGTCGTCATTCAGGTCGTGCTCGATCTTGATGGTGCCGCTGTCGTTGCTGGTCTGGCGATAGTCACGACCGGTGAGGCCGTAGAAGTTATCGCGATCGACATGCACCGGTTTATCGACGTTGTACTTGCTGCGGTTGGGGCTCGAGGCCAACGGAATGCCGTAGTCGGGCATATCGTCGGTTTCGACGTGGTAGTAGCCGACGGTCAACCGTGTATCGGTGCCCAGGCCGAAGGCGAAGGATGGCGCTACACCCCAGCGGCTCACGTCCACCGCATCGCGGCCGGCGACGTTCGCTTCATGCTTCATCAGGTTCAGGCGAAACGCCGAGCTGTCCGTCATTTGCTGGTTCAGATCGAGGGTGGTGCGCTTGGTCTGGTCCGACCCCCACGTGAAGCCACCATTGTAGGCGTTACCCAGTTTGGCGGTCTTGCTCACCAGGTTCAGGCTACCACCGGTGGAGCCGGCGCCAGTGAAGGCCGACCCCGGCCCTTTGCTGACCTCGATCGATTCAACGTTGAAAATTTCGCGGCTCTGGGAAGCCGGGTCGCGCATGCCGTCGACGAACACGTCGCTTTCGGCGTTGAAGCCACGAATGATCGGGCGGTCACCGGCGGGGTTACCGCCTTCGCCTGCGCCAAAAGTGATACCGGGCGTGGTGCGCAGTGCGTCCACAAGGCTGGTGGCAGCCGTGTCGCGAATCACTTGTTGTGGAATCACGGTGACGCTTTTTGGCGTCTCGCGCAGGGGCGCCGTGTATTTCTTGGAGGCCGAAGTATCGGTCTTGTAGGAGGTGTCATCTTGTTCACCGGTCACGCTGGTGGCGTCCAGTGCAATCGCATTGCCGGAAGTTTTCGCGTCAGTCTTTTCTGCGGCGAAAACCATATGGCCGGCGGAGCTGGCGGTGATCGCCACGCCAATAGCAGAAGCGAGCAAACGTGGTGAGCTGACCGGTGATTGTTGTGGCTGGCGTGACATGGTGAATTCCCCTCCCCAAGGATTTGAGGTGGCGGAATATAGAGTAAACACGTATTTGTATCAATTGCGAAACATTGCTATTTGCATTGAATTTACATTCTTTACAATTTGCCCTTACGGTTTATACGTTCTCGTTCGTCATGCCGGTTTTACATAGTCAATAAGAATCAATATCATTGCGCTCCTTTGACTTTCAGGTGTCGCCCCCATGCTGCTGCATATTCCCGGCTTGTTCTCCCGCGAAGAGGTGCAGCGCATCCGCGAGGCGCTGCAGCAGGCCGATTGGGCCGATGGCAAGATCACCGCCGGGTTCCAGTCGGCCAAGGCCAAGCACAACCTGCAACTGCCCGAAGGCCACCCGCTGGCCCAGGAAATCGGCGCCGCGATGCTCGAGCGGCTGTGGAAGCACCCGCGCTTCATGTCCGCCGCGCTGCCGCACAAAGTCTTCCCGCCCTTGCTCAACTGCTACACCGCCGGTGGCAGTTTCGACTTTCATATCGACAACGCCGTACGCCAGCCCAAGGGCAGTGTGGAGCGCGTGCGCACCGACCTGTCGTCGACCCTGTTCTTCAGTGACCCGGACGAATACGACGGTGGCGAGCTGGAAATCCAGGACACCTTCGGCACCCAGCGCGTGAAGTTACCGGCGGGCGACCTGGTGTTGTACCCGGGCACCAGCCTGCACAAGGTCAATGCGGTCACGCGTGGCACGCGCTACGCGTCGTTCTTCTGGACCCAGAGCCTGGTGCGCGAGGACAGCCAGCGCGCCTTGCTGTTCGAGATGGACGAAGCGATCCAGCAACTGACCCAGGACATGCCCGATCACCCGTCGCTGATCCGCCTGACCGGCACCTACCACAACCTGCTGCGTCGCTGGGTCGAGGTCTGAGCCATGAGCTTTCGATTGCGCCGTGAAGAGGTCCTGAGCGGCGAGCAACTCAGCGCCATGCTCGGCGAAAGCCCGGCCCGTGCGGCCCAGGCGATTGTGCTGGCGGCCAAGGCCGGGCTCATCGACGGCCAGGCCCTGCTGGGGCAGATCCTGCTGGAAGGGCGGGGCATCGCCAAGGACCAGGCACTGGCCGTGCGCTGGTTCGAGATCGCAGCCCGGGGCGGACACCTGATGGCGCGCAACATGCTCGGTCGTTGCCATGAGCACGGCTGGGGCTGTGTGGCGGATGCTGCGGTTGCCGCGCGGCACTATGCAATCGCCGCCGATGCGGGCCTGGACTGGGCGCAGTACAACCTTGCCAATCTGCTGGCAACCGGGCGCGGAGTGGCTTTGGATCAGGTCCAGGCGTTGAACCGGTATCGGCGCGCTGCTGAAGCCGGTCACGCCAAATCAATGAACCTGCTGGGGCGCTACCTGGAAGAAGGCCTGGCCTGCACGGCCGATCCGTCAGCGGCGCGCGCCTGGTATCGACGCTCAGCCGAGGGTGGGGATTTTCGCGGGCAATTCAGCCATGCAACGTTGCTGGCGCAGGACGGTCACGTCGATGAGGCGGTCATGTGGCTGAGGAAGGCCTTGGCCGGGGGCAATGTGAACTTCCTGCGAGCCAGCAGTAAATCGTTGCTCGACGCAAATCATCCAACAATCCGTGAGATGGCGCGCGCCTATCAAATGCGGCTAAGTGAATTAGCCGAAGTGTAAGGGCGCACGGTTGTCGCCAGACTCATGGCGATCAATCCTTTAATAATATTAATCAGTACTGCCAACTTAAGTGAGTGGGCGGATTTTCTGTGCGTCAAAAAAAGTGTGGGTTGGCAATACTGTTTTTACTGAAGGAATAAGCGTTGTCTTTATTGTTAACATTTGGTGTGTGGAGGTTATGTCAGTCGGGTACTAGTGTTAGGTGGCGCCAGACGTGGAGCTTGATTGGGTTTGATCATGTGTAAGTGTTGGCGAAGATATCGTATTTGTTATTGCCAATAGTGGCACTGAAATGGAGTTCGGTGATGGATGATAAAGTACTTGAGGCGGCAGTCTTGGCGCCAAAGCTGTTCGTGGACGTTTCACTGGGTGAAGGCGAAGAATATAATCGTGATCCAGGTTTTCAATTAACCAAGGAGCAAATAGTAAACTTACGAAGATATGAAGTTCTTGGTTTGTCTCTTCCCGTGGTAATTGACGCTGTCATCGTGTATCTGGACTACGGTCAAGGGGATGCCGGCGGCCCGGGGCTGACGCCGGGTGACTTCCTGGCGACGTTCAAGAAAACCTACGAACATGCCAGGGGTTGGTCGCCACTGCGTGAAAAAATAATGTTGACGGGCACTGACCTGAAAATCTTTGCCGGCAGCATCCTGCGCATTGGCAATGGTATCGTCGAGATCTACGAGGACCAAAAAGTATCGAGTTACCTGGAGGAACACGGTATCGATACTCCAGAGAAGTATCTGGCTCAACAGTTTCTGAATCCTGGGATTCCTTCCCTGGATTTGTCTGCGGGTGATCTATATGAACTAAGAACCTATCTCGATGAAATGCTGAGCAAAGTACAGAGCGCCCATACCAAGGCGACGTCGGTAAGGGATGAGATCGATCGTTTTGGTACCGCTATGCGCAAGGATGTTTTGCCGAGTGTAAAGCTGCGATTGAAGGCCGTATCGGAGAACACCTATCAGAGTGATATCAAGGCCCTTCAACAGAAAATTGATGACCGCTCGGAAGAGATAGAGCAGCTCAGCAATCAGTATGACCAGATGGTTAAGGACGCGATAATGGCAGCGGCAAGTCTCAATGTCGCGGGGCTGATCCTCGGTATTTACACCGGCGTCAAAGCCGAAGAAATCCGTAAGCAACGAAATGCCCTGAAAGAAGCTCAGGAGCGTGACAATCTGCAAATGCTCAGCAAAAACAAGACGCTGAGTTCATTGAACAGAATACGTACTGATCTTCAGGAGCTCAAGGACGTCACTGTTGAGGCAGAAGTTGCGACGCAGAATCTCATGTTGGTGTGGAATTCGCTGGCGCTCTATGTCAAAGCGTCCAAAGAGGACGCAGACTTACTCGATAATGCGTTGTCGCTCAGGCAGTTTAAAAATCAAGTGCTGAGCATCATCGAGCCTTGGAATCAAATAAAAAATAGTGCAGACCAATTGCTCGGTGTATTTGCAGAGGCGGATAAAGAGTATGAGGCCGGTCAATTGCTGGGTGCAGAGGGGGTGAAAATGTTCAGGTCGTTTTCTGCATCGGATACTCCATCATTCAATATTGTTCAATTGCGTGCCTGTAACGCTCAACTCCAGGATTCCAATGTTACCGCGCAGATGCTTTTCGAACGCTGGGATTATCAACACGGCAATGTTGAAAAAATCAACGGGCTGGCCCTCGCTGCGAACCAGGCTACTGTCAGCTTGCGGGTGCTCAGTGGGACGACAATTATTAATCTGCAACAATCACTCAAGAAGCTGGAGTTGTTGCAGGGGGAGGTTGCATCGCCCATCGATGCGGACGAGGTTCGTAGCGATATGCACAAGGAGCTGAACAGATTATCTGCCCAGCTCACAGCGTCATCCGACGAACTGAAGAACAGTAATCAAAAGTTGCTGGTGTCCTATAGTCGGGATAGTTCGGCGCAGTTGGCGAAGGGCTTGCGAGCTGAGCAGGCGTACGCCGAAGAGCGCATGGCTGTCCTGGAAAAGCAGCGGGATGAATTAGAACCAAAAATCAAGTCGGTGTCTGATGGCATTGACTTGATCGCCAAGGCAGGCATCGAAAAGCTTGGCGAGCAAATGGACTTGTCGAAGGATAAGGTGGTGGAGCTGGGAATGACTCCGCCGCAAGTTGCAGTTGTCATGTTCGCCATTGATACCTTGAAAATGTTAATCTAGGACATCGGTACCACCGTCTCTTATCTGAATATGGTCGCGCAGCTTAATAGGCTCAAAGACCGATTGGCGGAGCTTAAGGATCAAGCGAAAAGATTTACCAGTGATGCCCTGCGTGCTGCTGGACAAATCGAGTTGCTGCAAGCGCTGGATAAAGTGGATGAACAACGCTCGGACTATGTGGCGGAGTTCTCTAGGTTGCTGGCGTATTATGAAGATCTGTCCATCAAGTTTACCCCGGCGCAGGCGGAGCCTGTCGAGGCGCGGGTTGAGTTTGCGATTGCCGAGATTAAAGAGGACATAACCTATTTGACGCCGATGAAGCTGTAAATGCAAAAAGTGGAGGGCTAGTTGCTGACCCTCCACTTTAAGAGGTCAACATATGGCTATCTATACGTTTGACAGTGAACAGCGCTGTACACTTGATCGTTATACCCTGTTCCTGTCCACGATTGTCTCAACGCATGACAAGGTCAATCTGGTGTTTTTCCGGCGCGCAAGTAGCGGCCATCAGCCGACAAGTTTGCCCTACGATTCACGTTTAAATAATGTCGTATGGGATGAGCGAAATCTGCATGGGTTGTGGGCGCGGGTCAAAGCCTTAAGAGACCAAGCCAGTGCTTACATAGAGGCGCTGGTGACATTCAAGCAAGAGGTTTTGCTGTTCATTGCACGCACGTCCAAAAGCGAGTTGCTGGACGGGATGGATATCAGCAACTTCAGCTTGGCTCACTCGCCGATCTGGAACTCGTCACTGCCCCGGACCATCAACGGATTGGTGTATGGGCTGGGCAATCTGTTTTTCGCTGGCAAGGGGGATATGATTCAGGTCGAAAAGATCGTTCAGGATGTATGCGAACATTCGTTTGGGCTGAAATCGATATTCACCAGGGCAATGGGGCATCGCGTTTGTGAATGTCATGCTCAGCCGATCGTGGCTCCCGAGTTGTTTAGGGCAAATGACACGGCCCCTCTCTGGGATATCGAATATTCCTCTGCGGATCCTTTGGTCAAGGCCAGGGAGTATGAGGCCGACGTATTGACGCTCTTTCGGCAATGGGAGTCATTGGGGGTGTGGATGGGAGGTTTTTTTGAGGAGGTCAGTCTCCGTTTTGATGCCGCGAGAATTGATCTCACGCAAACACAGGAGATGACAACCGTCGGCAGGCTAAAAGTGAAGCTGGAGACAGTCCAGGACAATGCTGAAGAGCTTATGGGTATGTTGAATCATGTTGAGTTGTGGTTGAGGAAATAAAAAAGACCCATTTTCATGGGCCTTTTTTACTCGCTGAAGATGCTTAGAGGTAGAACGACTTCAGCGGCGGGAAGCCATTGAACTCAACAGCGCTGTAGCTGGTGGTGTAGGCGCCGGTGGACAGCCAGTACAGGCGGTCACCGATGGCCAGGTTCAGTGGCAGGCCGTATTTGTAGTTTTCGTACATGATGTCGGCGCTGTCGCAGGTTGGGCCGGCGATCACCACTTCTTCCATCTCGCCTTTCTTCTCGGTCCAGATCGGGAACTTGATGGCTTCGTCCATGGTTTCGATCAGGCCGGAGAACTTGCCCACATCCGTGTACACCCAGCGCTCGACCGCGGTACGGGATTTACGCGCGACCAGGACCACTTCACTGACCAGGATGCCGGCGTTGGCGATCAACGAGCGGCCTGGCTCCAGGATGATTTCCGGCAGGTCATCACCGAAGTCTTCCTTCAGGAAGCGGATGATTTCCTCGGCGTAGGTTTCCAGGCTGTTGGTGCGGGTGATGTAGTTGGCCGGGAAGCCACCGCCCATGTTGATCAGCTTGAGGACGATGCCGTCTTCTTCTTTCAGGCGTTCGAAGATCACTTTGACCTTGGCGATCGCGGCATCCCAGACGCTGATGTCACGTTGCTGCGAACCCACGTGGAACGACACACCGTAAGGCACCAGGCCCAGGTCGCGGGCGAGGATCAGCAGGTCCATGGCCATGTCGGTCTGGCAGCCGAATTTGCGCGACAGCGGCCAGTCAGCGGTGGTCGAGCCTTCGGTGAGGATACGCACATAGACTTTGGAGCCCGGTGCGGCCTTGGCGATGTTGCGCAGGTCCGCTTCGGAGTCGGTGGAGTACAGGCGCACGCCCTTGTCGTAGAAGTAGCGGATGTCCTTGGATTTCTTGATGGTGTTGCCGTAGCTGATGCGATCCGGGGTCACGCCCTGGTTGAGGACTTTATCGAGCTCGTAGATCGAGGCGATGTCGAAGCTCGAACCCTTGTCGCGCAGCAGGTCGATGATTTCCACGGCCGGGTTGGCCTTGACCGCGTAATACACCTTGGCAAATTCGAAACCGGCGCGCAGGTCGTCATAGGCCTGGCTGATCATCGCGGTGTCGATCACCACGAACGGGGTTTCTTGTTTGTCGGCGAAGGCCTTCATTTTCTGAAAGGTATCGCGCGCGAAATAGTCTTCGACGTTAATCGACATGCTGGGAACTCCTACTGGCAAACTGAAATTAACAATGGGTGCAAATGAACGTCCTCCGTATCCCCACTTTGGTTCGCCTACTTCCCAAGGCATGTCGCCGAAAGCAAAAAGGCCACGGGCGTGTTGTTGCCCTTGGCCTTGCTGTCTCGTCGTCAGTACTTGAGCCGGATGGATCGTTTCCAGCATGGACGTTCGGCGCGAACTTTAGGGCGTGAGGGGCTTGAGATCAACAAAAAATGTCGCGTTTTTGCACGCTTCCGTCGTGCGGTCCCGGACAGAGACTGATGTAACCGACCTGCATGACAGTGTGATGTTCCCCCAAGAGGGAGATTTGAATACTTGTAGGAGCGAGCTTGCTCGCGATGGACGTCAACGATAACGCATGGAGCCTGGTACCCCGTGGTGCCATCGAGTGCATCGCGAGCAAGCTCGCTCCTACAGTTTTTTTGTCAGGCCACCGCAGTCTCAGCTGGCGAAACGATACTGGTCTTGCCGCCACGGGACTTGCCGGAACTCAAGTACTCGGCAATCGATTCCTGGGTCACCTCGCCGAGGAACACCCGCTCCGCATCCATGACCGGCAACCACGAGCGGTTGAACTCGTACATGCGCGACAGCAGGATGCGCAGGTGCTCGTCGTAGGCGGCAGTGGCGTTGAACTCGCGCAGGTACTGGCCACAGGCGCCGGCCTGGCGGTGCAGGTCGCGACGGCGCACGTAGCCCAGGGCCTTGTTCTCGGCACAGGTGACGACCACATAACGGCGGTCGAGCTCGTCCATCAGCTCCAGTGCTTCGGCCACCGGGGTTTGCGGGCTGACGGACGGGGCGTTGTCCGCGGCGTCTTCGGCCTTGACCAGCAGCAGGCGCTTGAGGGTGCTGTCCTGGCCCACGAAGTTGCTGACAAAGTCGTCCGCCGGGTGGGCGAGCAGGGTGTCCGGGTGGTCGATCTGCAACAGCTTGCCGGCGCGGAAGATGGCGATCTTGTCACCCAGCTTGATCGCTTCGTCGATGTCATGGCTGACCATGATCACTGTCTTGTTCAGCGCCCGCTGCATCTCGAAGAACTCGTTCTGGATCATCTCGCGGTTGATCGGGTCGACCGCGCCGAAGGGTTCGTCCATCAGCAACAACGGGGCATCGGCGGCCAGTGCGCGGATCACGCCGATGCGCTGCTGCTGGCCACCGGACAGTTCACGTGGGTAGCGGTGCAGGTATTGCTTGGGCTCGAGCTTGATCATGCTCATCAATTCACGGGCGCGATCGTGGCACTTCTGCTTGTCCCAGCCGAGCAGGCGCGGGACCACAGTGATATTTTCCTCGATGGTCATGTTGGGGAACAGGCCGATCTGCTGGATCACATAGCCGATGTTGCGACGCAGGGTCACGGCGTCGAGGTCGGTGGTGTCTTCGCCATTGATCAGGATCTTGCCCGAGGTCGGTTTGATCAGGCGGTTGATCATCTTCAGCGTGGTGCTTTTACCGCAACCCGAAGGCCCGAGGAACACGCAGATTTCGCCTTCATTGACGGTCAGGCTTACCGAGTCCACGGCTTTGACGTCTTTGCCGTTGCTGCGGAAGGTTTTGCTGAGGTTTTGAAGTTCGATCATTTCAGGAGTCCTTTGGGAGTCAGCGAGCGTTGCAGCCATTGCAAAAGCAGGTCGGCGAAGATGGCCAGCACACTGACCAGGACCGCGCCGACAATCAGCATCGACATGTCGCTGCGGCTGATGGAAGCGAGAATGAGTACGCCCAGGCCGCCGGCGCCGATGGTCGCGGCGATAGTCATCACCCCGATGTTCATCACTACGGCGGTGCGCACACCGGCCAGGATCACTGGCACCGCGATCGGCAGTTCGACCATGCGCAGGCGCTGGCCGAATGTCATGCCGATGCCCCGGGCGGCTTCGCGAATACCCGGCTCGACGCCGGTCAGCGCCAGGTAGGTGTTACGCATGATCGGCAACAGGGAGTACAGGAACACCGCGGTAATCGCCGGCATCGGTCCCAGGCCCTGGCCGAACTTCGAGTAGAACGGCAACAGCAGGCCGAACAGGGCAATCGAGGGCACGGTCAGCAGCACGGTGGCGCTGGCCTGCAGCGGGCCGGCCAGTGCCGGAAAGCGAGTCATCACGATGCCCAGGGGCACGCCGACGACAATCGCCAGGGTCACGGCAATCCCGACCAGGGTGATGTGCTGCCAGGTCAGGTGCAGGACAAGCGGCCAGTCCAGGTGGGAAAAGGCGTTCAAAAAGTCCATGGCTTTTCCTCCGGTTCAGTTGTTAGAAAGCTGTGGGTGCTGGCGCAGGAAGTCTGCGGCCACGGCCGACGGGCTTTCATGATTGACGTCGACCCGAGCATTGAGCTGGCGCATGGTCTCGTCGTCGAACAGATCGGCCAGCGGCTTGAGTTGGCCAGCCAGTTGCGGATGGGCGTCGAGGTACACCTGGCGTACCACGGGGGCAGCGGTGTAGTCGGGGAAGTAATGCTTGTCGTCTTTGAGCAATTTGAGTTTGAACGCACTCAGGCGCCCGTCGGTGGTGTACACCAGGCCGGCAAACACCTGGCCATTGCGCAGTGCGGTATAGACCAGGCCTGCGTCCATCTGGCGGATATTGCGTCGGGTCAGGTCCATGTCGTAGCGCTCGACCATGCCTGCCAGGCCGTCGGAACGGTTGGCAAACTCGGTGTCCAGGGCCACCAGCGGGTTGTCCTCGGCTTCATTGCGCAGCACTGTGTTCAGCTCGCTGATGCTGTTGACCTCGGGAAATTGCTCGGCGATTTTCTCGGGCAGCGCCAGGGCATAGGTGTTGCTGAATTTCGATGGCGAGAGCCAGGTCAGGCCTTTCTTCGCATCCAGTTCAGTGACCCGCGCCAGGGACTGCTGGCTGTCGAGCTTTTCCGTGACGTGGTTGTAGGACACCAGGGAGACCCCGGTGTATTCCCAGACCATGTCCAGTTGCCCGGTTTCCTGGGCGCTGCGGGCCAGGTTGCTGCCCAGGCCGCCGGTGACCTGGGCGTTGTAGCCCTTGGCACGCAGGTATTGGGCGGTGATTTCGGCGAGCAGCGTCTGCTCGGTGAAGACCCGGGCGCCGATCCGGATCAGGGGTTTTTCGGCGGCCTGGGCAAATCCTGCGCACAGCAGGACGCAGCCCAGTAACAAGCTTGGTAATTTCATCGTGATTCCTTCGCTCAGCCGGATTAGGACTGGGGTAACCCGCGTTCCAGCCAGAGACGGCTGCTCAGTGTCACCAGACCGTCCAGCAGCAAGGCCAGCAGGGCGGTGCACGCCGCGCCGAGGATCAGTTGCGGCTGGTTGTTCAGGGCAATGCCGGGGAATATCAGGCTGCCCAGGCTGTTGGCGCCGATCAGGAACGCCAGGGGGGCGGTACCGACGTTGATCGCCAAGGCCACGCGCACGCCACCGATAATGATCGGCACGGCGTTCGGCAACTCGACCCGCCACAGCACCTGGCGTGGGGTCATGCCGATGCCAACGGCGGCTTCCTTGAGTGAACCCTGGACGTTTTTCAGGCCCTCGTAGGTGTTGCGCACGATGGGCAGGAGGGAGGCGAGGAAGAGGGCGAAGATGGCAGGGCCGCTGCCGATCCCGAGGATCCCCAGGGCGATGGCCAGTACGGCCAGGGGTGGGACGGTGTTGCCGATGTTGAAGATTTGCATGAAGCGTTCGGCGCGTCCGACCAGGGTCGGGCGGCTGAGCAGGATGCCGGCAGGGATACCCACGACAAGGGCGGCCAGCATGGAAGCGAGGACGAGGATCAGGTGAGCTTGCAGGTAAAACAACAAATCGTCGCGGTACAGTTCGATCGTGTTGATGCCGATCCAGTGGATCAGCAGGGCCAGGAGGGCGACGACAACCGCTCCTCCTATCAGCCCTTTGCCATAGCGAATAGCCACAGGCGGACTCCTTTATTTCAGTCGGCGGACACATTCCCGTGTGGCAACGCCATGCCTGGCTGCCGGGAAGGTGTTCGCGAAAAGCAGCTCGCCAATGCCGGCAAAACGGCATGAGGTCGAGCCATGAGCGCAGCCTCGTCAGGCTGACTTGCAGATATTTCAGCCCCTGACGAGTGGTCGTAACAGGGGAGTGGACGTCTCTACGCTTTAAAAGGTTCCCATCTTAGGCAGCATTTGGCCACCCTTAATGTGCTCAACGGTTCGGTTCTGGGTTCAACTTGGGCTATAATCGCCGCCCTTTTTTGAATCACCTGCCAGGCGATTTCCCATGACCAAACAGGCCGCCGAAGTCGCGAAACGCCGCACTTTCGCCATTATTTCCCACCCCGATGCGGGTAAGACCACCATCACCGAGAAGCTCTTGCTGATGGGCAAGGCGATTGCGGTTGCCGGCACGGTGAAATCTCGCAAATCCGACCGCCATGCCACCTCCGACTGGATGGAAATGGAAAAGCAGCGGGGTATTTCGATTACCACCTCGGTCATGCAGTTTCCGTATCGCGACCACATGATCAACCTGCTCGACACCCCGGGCCACGAAGACTTCTCCGAAGATACCTACCGTACCCTGACGGCGGTCGACTCGGCCTTGATGGTCCTCGACGGCGGTAAGGGTGTAGAGCCACGGACCATCGCCCTGATGGACGTTTGCCGACTGCGTGACACGCCGATCGTCAGCTTCATCAACAAACTCGACCGTGACATCCGCGACCCGATCGAACTGCTCGACGAAATCGAAGCGGTCCTGAAAATCAAGGCCGCGCCGATCACCTGGCCGATCGGTTGCTACCGCGACTTCAAGGGCGTGTATCACCTCGCCGACGACTACATCATCGTCTACACCGCGGGCCACGGCCACGAGCGGACCGAAGTGAAGATCATCGAGAAGCTCGACTCCGATGAGGCTCGCGAGCACCTGGGTGATGAGTACGATCGCTTCGTCGAACAGCTTGAGCTGGTGCAAGGCGCCTGCCACGAGTTCAATCAGCAGGAGTTCCTGGACGGCCAGTTGACCCCGGTGTTTTTTGGTACGGCACTGGGTAACTTCGGTGTCGATCACGTGCTCGACGCCGTGGTCAACTGGGCGCCAAAACCCCTGGCACGGGTCGCCAACGAGCGGACCGTGGAGCCGGTGGAAGAGAAGTTCACCGGTTTCGTGTTCAAGATCCAGGCGAACATGGACCCCAAGCACCGCGACCGAATCGCCTTCATGCGGATCTGCTCCGGCAAGTACGAAAAAGGCATGAAGATGCGCCACGTGCGCACCGGCAAGGACGTGCGGATCGGCGATGCGCTGACCTTCTTCTCCTCCGAGCGTGAGCAACTGGAAGAAGCGTTTGCCGGCGACATCATCGGCCTGCACAACCACGGCACCATCCAGATCGGCGACACCTTCACCGAAGGCGAAGCCCTGGGTTTCACCGGTATCCCGCACTTCGCCCCGGAACTGTTCCGCCGCGTGCGCCTGAAGGACCCGCTCAAATCCAAGCAACTGCGCCAGGGCCTGCAGCAATTGGCCGAAGAGGGCGCCACCCAGGTGTTCTTCCCGGAGCGCAGCAACGACATCATCCTCGGCGCCGTGGGTGTGCTGCAGTTCGATGTGGTCGCCAGCCGCTTGAAAGAGGAATACAAGGTCGAGTGCGCCTATGAGCCGATCACCGTGTGGTCCGCGCGCTGGATCGATTGCAGCGATAAGAAGAAGCTTGAAGAGTTCAGCGTCAAGGCCGTGGAAAACCTCGCGGTCGACGGCGGCGGTCACCTGACCTACCTGGCCCCGACCCGGGTCAACCTGGCGCTGATGGAAGAGCGCTGGCCAGACGTGAAATTCCGCGCGACCCGTGAACATCACTAAGCGCTGAGCCGTCACATCCAAAACCCCGTTGCGAAAGCTGCGGGGTTTTTTGTTGGCTGCGCGAGCTTAGCCGGATTGGCTCTAACCTTTATTCAAAACCAATCTGGGGGGGAAGGGGCATTTCCTGGCTTTTGTCGGCGTCCTATCTGGAGAACCCGATGGATCACAACTAGATTGCAGCCAATGCCACGGCGACCGGGTTCTTCGCCGCCGGGCTCTCCCTGAAAGGATGGAATCGGCTATGAGCATTTTTCAACGCAGTGTGCTGTTGCTTAAGGTGTTGCTGTTGCTGTCGGTGGGTATGACGTCGGCCTGGGCCGAGTGCCCTCGCCATGGTGAGCAAGTGTCGAGCGATCAGGTGGGAGACGGCGCCTTGATGCTGGCCAAGTCTGAATCGGAACCTGGGGACAAGGGCCAGGGCGGTAGCGCGGGCGACGATGACTCGACCACCGACGAGCCGGACAGCGATGACCCGGACGAAGGTGATAGCCAGACGTAGTTTGCCATTGCGCCAATCCCCTGTAGGAGCGAGCAAGCTCGCTCCTACACCTACAGCAGTTTGTCAGGCCGCACCCTCGAGAAATTGCTCGGCGTAATGGCACGCCACCTGCCGATTGTCGAGCACACGCAAGACCGGCTCTTCGCTGCTGCAACGCTCGGTGGCGTACGGGCAGCGCTTGTGGAAGGCGCAGCCGGACGGTGGGTTGAGCGGGTTGGGCAGTTCGCCGACGATCTTGATTTTCGGCTTGTCCGGGTCCGGGTGGATGGTCGGTGTGGCCGACAGCAGGGCCTGGGTGTAGGGGTGCAGGGGGCGGGTGTAGATGTCCTCTTTGGGGCCCATTTCCACCGGCCGGCCGAGGTACATCACCATCACGTGGTCGGCCACGTGGCGCACCACCGCCAGGTTGTGGGAGATGAACACGTAGGCGGTGTTGAATTCCTGCTGCAGGTCCATGAACAGGTTCAGCACCTGGGCCTGGATCGACACGTCCAGCGCCGAGGTCGGTTCGTCCGCCACCAGCACCTTGGGTTGCAGCATCATCGCCCGGGCCAGGGCGATGCGCTGGCGCTGGCCGCCGGAGAACATGTGCGGATAGCGCTGGTAGTGCTCGGGCCGCAGGCCGACCTGCTTCATCATCGCCTGGACTTTTTCACGGCGCTCGGCGGCCGAAAGGTCGGTGTTGATCAGCAGCGGCTCGGCCAGTTGGTCACCGATTTTCTGCCGTGGGTTGAGCGACGCATAGGGGCTTTGGAACACCATCTGCACGTCTTTGCGCAACTGTTTGCGCTCGGCCTTGTTGGCCCCGGAGACTTCCTGCCCGGCGATTTTCAGCGAGCCGGAGGACGGCTCTTCGATCAGCGTCAGGGCGCGGGCCAGGGTCGACTTGCCGCAACCGGATTCGCCGACCACGGCCAGGGTCTTGCCGGCTTCCAGTTCGAACGACACGCCGTTGAGCGCGCGCACGGTGGCGTGGCCCTTGAACAGGCCGCGGGAGACTTCGTAGTGACGGGTCAGGTCACGGGCGGTGAGAACGACGGCCATTACGCCACCTCCTGATTCAAGGGATAGAAGCAGCGAGCGAGGCTGTTGCTTTTCGGGTCGAGGGCCGGGCGTTGGGCGCGGCAGTTGTCCTGCACGTACGGGCAGCGTGGCGACAGCAGGCAACCCTGCGGACGGTCATAACGGCCCGGCACGATGCCCGGCAGCGTGGCCAGGCGCGATTCGCCCAGGCTGTGCTCCGGAATCGCCTTGAGCAGGGCTTCGCTGTAGGGGTGCGCGGGGATGTCGAACAGCTGTGGCACCTGGCCGACTTCCACCGCTTGACCGGCGTACATCACGCACACGCGCTGGGCGGTTTCGGCGACCACGGCGAGGTCGTGGGTGATCAGCACCAGGCCCATGTCCTGCTCTTTCTGCAGGGCCAGCAGCAGGTCCATGATCTGCGCCTGAATGGTCACGTCGAGGGCGGTGGTCGGTTCGTCGGCGATCAGCAGCTTGGGTTCGCCGGCAATCGCCATGGCAATGGCCACGCGCTGGCTCATGCCGCCGGAGAGTTGGTGCGGGTAGGCGTCCATGCGGCTGGCGGCGCCGGGGATCTCGACTTTTTCCAGCAGTTCGATGGCGCGTTTGCGCGCCGCGCGGCCGGACATTTTCAGGTGCAGGCGCAGCACTTCTTCAATCTGGAAGCCGACGGTGTAGCTCGGGTTCAGGGCGGTCATCGGGTCCTGGAAGACCATGGCCAGGTCCTTGCCGACGATCTGCCGGCGTTGACGGTTGCTCAGCTTGAGCATGTTCTTGCCGTCAAAGTTCAGGGCGTCGGCGGTGACGATGCCGGGGTGCTCGATCAGGCCCATCAGCGCCATCATGGTCACGGATTTGCCCGACCCCGATTCGCCCACGATGGCCAGGACTTCGCCCTTGTCCACGCTCAGGTCCAGGCCGTCGACCACGGGGACGGCGGTCTTGTCGCCGAAGCGCACGTTGAGATTCTTGATTTCTAACAGTGACATGGGAATCTCCTCAGGCGGCGTTCTTGAGTTTCGGGTCCAGCGCGTCGCGCAGGCCGTCGCCCATCAGGTTGATTGCCAGCACGCTGAGCAAAATGGTCAAACCAGGCAGGCTCACCACCCACCAGGCGCGTTCGATGTAGTCGCGAGCCGAGGCCAGCATGGTGCCCCACTCCGGCGTTGGCGGTTGGACGCCAAGGCCAAGGAAGCCCAGGGCGGCGGCATCGAGAATCGCCGAGGAAAAACTCAAGGTGGCCTGGACGATCAGCGGTGCCATGCAGTTGGGCAGCACGGTGATGAACATCAGGCGCGGCAGGCCGGCACCGGCCAGGCGCGCAGCGGTCACGTAGTCACGGTTCAGTTCGCCCATCACCGCGGCGCGGGTCAGGCGCACGTAGGAGGGCAGGGACACGATGGCGATGGCGATCACGGTGTTGATCAGGCCAGGGCCGAGGATGGCGACAATCGCCACGGCCAGCAGCAGGGACGGCAGGGCCAGCATGATGTCCATCAGGCGCATGATGGTAGGGCCCAGCAGGCGCGGGAAGAACCCGGCGAACAGGCCCAGCAGGATCCCCGGGATCAGTGACATGACCACCGATGACAGGCCGATCAGCAGCGACAGGCGCGACCCCTGGATCAAGCGCGACAGCAGGTCGCGGCCCAGTTCGTCGGTGCCGAGCAGGAACTGCAGTTGCCCGCCTTCGAGCCAGGCCGGTGGGGTCAGCAGGAAGTCACGGTATTGCTCGCTGGGGTTATGCGGGGCGACCCAGGGCGCGAAGATCGCGCAGAAGATCACCAGCAGCATGAACATCAGGCCGGCCACCGCGCCCTTGTTGCGGGAGAAGGCGTGCCAGAATTCTTTGTACGGGGACGGATACAGCAGGCTTTGATCGACTGCTGCCGAGGGGGTTGGCGTACTCATGGGTAATGATCTCAGCGCTGATGACGGATGCGTGGGTTGGCAAAGCCGTAGAGGATGTCCACCACGAAGTTGACCAGGATCACCAGGCAGGCGATTAACAGGATGCCGTTCTGCACCACGGGGTAGTCCCGGGCGCCGATGGCTTCGATCAGCCATTTACCGATGCCGGGCCAGGAGAAGATGGTCTCGGTCAGGACCGCCCCGGCGAGCAAGGTGCCGACCTGCAGGCCGACCACGGTCAGCACCGGGATCAGGGCGTTGCGCAGGCCGTGGACGAACACCACGCGCGACGGCGACAGGCCTTTGGCCCGCGCGGTGCGGATGTAGTCTTCGCGCAGCACTTCGAGCATCGAGGAGCGGGTCATGCGCGCGATCACCGCCAGCGGGATGGTGCCGAGCACGATGGCCGGCAGGATCAGGTGGTGCAGGGCGTCGAGGAACGCGCCGGTGTCATCGGCCAGCAGGGTGTCGATGAGCATGAAGCCGGTGACCGGCTCGATGTCGTAGAGCAGGTCGATCCGCCCGGAAACCGGGGTCCAGCCCAGGGACACCGAGAAGAACATGATGAGGATCAGGCCCCACCAGAAGATCGGCATCGAATACCCGGCCAGGGAGATGCCCATGACCCCATGGTCGAACAGCGATCCTCGCTTGAGGGCCGCGATCACCCCGGCCAGCAGGCCGAGGATGCCGGCGAAGAGCAGGGCGGCCATGGACAGCTCCAGGGTCGCGGGGAACAACGACGTGAACTCGCTCCACACACTTTCACGGGTGCGCAGCGATTCACCGAGGTCGCCCTGGGCCAGTTTGCCGATGTAGTCCAGGTACTGGGCATACAGTGGCTTGTTCAGACCAAGGCGTTCCATTGCCTGAGCGTGCATTTCGGGGTCGACCCGGCGTTCGCCCATCATGACTTCCACAGGGTCGCCGGGAATCATGCGAATCAACGCGAACGTCAGCAGGGTGATGCCGAAGAACGTGGGGATCAACAACCCCAATCGGCGGGCAATAAAACTAAACATCTTCTGGTGTACCTCATCAGCCGGTTAGGCGTACCGGTCAGCCCAGGATCGGGCTGTGGCCGGCGTTTTTTTCTACTTCACCTGGGTGGTGGCGAAGTTATTGGTGGTCAGCGGGTTCATGTAATAACCGTCTACGTTCTTGCGCATGGCGGTAAACATCTTGGGATGAGCCTGATCGACCCACACCACTTCGTCGTGCAGGATAACCAGGGCTTTTTCATAGAGGGCGGCGCGCTCGGCGGTACCGGTCGTGGCCCGAGCCTGGGTGATCAGCGCCTGGAATTGCGGGTTGCACCAGCGGCTGTAGTTTTCGCCGTTTTTGGCGGCTTCGCAACTCAGCAGCGGGCCGAGGAAGTTATCCGGGTCACCGTTGTCGCCGCTCCAGCCAGCAGACACCAGGTCGTGTTCGCCTTTCTTCGCACGCTTGAGCATCTCCGCCCACTCCATGACCCGAATGTCGATGGTGATACCCACCTTGGCCAGGTCTGCCTGGATCAACTGCGCGCCCAATTGCGGGTTCGGGTTGGTCGGGCCACCGGCGTTGCGGGTGTACAGGGTGAACACCGTGCCGGGTGGAACACCGGCTTCCTTGAGCAGGGCGCGTGCCTGGTCGAGGTCCTGGGGCGGGTTCTTCAGCGTGGTGTTATAGCCCAGCAGCGCGGGTGGGTAGGGGTTGACCGCGGCAATCGCGTTGCCCTTGCCGTACAGGGTGTCGACGTAGTTCTGTTTGTCCAGGGCCAGCTCGATGGCCCGACGCACCCGCACATCGCTCAGGTATGGGCGGCTGGTGTTGATCGCGGTATAGCCGGTGGACATCGCCGCGATGGTGGCGATTTGCAGGGCCGGATCGGCCTGGATGCTCGGGACGTCGTCGGGCTTGGGATAGAGCGCCACCTGGCACTCATTGGCCTTGAGTTTTTGCAGGCGGGTGTTGTTGTCCGGGGTGATCGCGAAGATCAGTGGGTCTGCCGGCGGCTTGCCACGGAAGTAGTGCGGGTTGGCCTTGTAGCGGACCTGGGCATCCTTGGCGTAGCGCTGGAAGATGAACGGGCCGGTGCCGATCGGCTTGCTGTTGAGGTCGGCCATTTTGTCGGCCTTTTGCAACTGCGCGGCGTACTCGGCCGAGTGAATCGAGGTGAATGCCATGCCCAGGTCCAGCAGGAACGGGGCTTCAGGGCGGTTCAGGGTGAACCTGACGCTCATGTCGTCGACTTTTTCGACGCGCTTGAGCAGGTTCTGGAAGTCCATGCTTTCAAAGTACGGAAAGCCGACAGCCGATTGCTTGTGCCAAGGATGGTTGGGGTCCAGTTGACGCTGGAAGCTCCAGACCACGTCGTCGGCGTTGAGCGTGCGCGTCGGTTTGAAGTAGTCGGTCGTGTGGAACGCTACGCCTGGGCGCAGGTGGAAGGTGTATTGCAGGCCGTCCGGGCTGATGTCCCAGCTTTCGGCCAGGGCCGGCTGGATCTGCGCGGTACCGGGCTTGAAGTCCACCAGGCGGTTGAACAGCGTCTCTGCCGCGGCGTCGGCCGTAACGGCAGTGGTGTAGAGCACTGGGTCGAAACCTTCCGGGCTGGCCTCGGTGCAGACCACCAAGGGTTTGGCCGAAGCACCGATGGCTGTCATCAGCACGGTGGCTGCGACAACCGCACGCAAGGGAAGCATCTTCATATAAACCCTCCGTATTCCATGAGCCAGATTAGTCGTTGGGACCGATTCGTCGAATCGGCCCCGCAGTTGTCACGCCTTAGAGGACGTTGAACGGAATGGTTGTCACCAGGCGGAACTCGTTGATGCTGCCATCAGCCTGGTTTTCGCTCGCCCGGTGCGCGGTGTAGGTGGCGCGGACGGTGGTGGCTTTCAGCGGACCGCTCTGAATGGCGTAAGTGCTGCCAATGCCATATTCGTAGTGGTGTTCGCCGTCTTGCGACTGGATGCCGTCGTAGCCGGTGCCGGTGTAGTGGGTGCCGTCGATGCCCCAGCCGCGTGCCTGGTAAATGTTGAACTTGAGGCCCGGTACGCCGTACTCGGCCATGTTCAGGCCGTAGGAAACCTGGAAGGATTTCTCGTTCGGGCCGTTGAAGTCCGACAGCAGGGAGTTGGCCAGGTAGATGCCGTTGGTTTCGTGCAGGTAGTCGAAGTACTCGTTACCGTTCACTTCCTGGTAGGAGAAGGTCAGGGTGTGAGCCTGGTGGGTCAGGCCGAACGACAGGGAGTAGGTGTCGTTGTCGATGTTGCCCAGCTTGGCTTTGCCTTCCTCCTGGGTCTTGTAGTAGTTCAGGCCGGTGGTCAGGCTCAGCACCGAGCTGTCGCCCAGCACATGGGTGGCGCCGAAGTAGTACTGGTTCCAGATGTCTTCGGCCTGGGTGGCCCAGAGGCTGGTGGTCAGGCTGGCGAACGGCGAGTAGCTGATGCCGGCGGTGTTGACGTGATCGGCTTCGGCATCGATGGCGCCGTATTCGGAGCGGAATTTGCTCAGGCTTTCTTCGGTACGCGGCGAGTTGCGATCGAAGGTGGCCACGTCGAAGGCCAGGTTGGTCAGCTCTTCACTGTGCAAGGCCACGCCCTGGAAGCTCGAGGGCAGGGCACGGTTGCTGATGACGTCGACTTGCGGGCTGCTGAAGTTCATGCGCCCGGCAGTCAGGGTGGTGTTGGAGATGCGGGCCTTGACGTTGGCCAGGCCCAGCTTGCTCCATTGTCCCTGGGCGTCGCCGCCTTCTTTGGTCAGGGTCCGGTTGTTGCCTGCGCCAGGGCGAGTGCCGGGAGCGCCGCCGTTGTTGGAGGCCAGGTTTTCCCGATCACGTTCCAGCGCAACGGCGTTGTAGGCCGCCAGCTCGGTGCTGAAACCCACGGTGCCCTGGGTGAACCCGGAGTTGTACTTGACGATGGTGCCCTGGACCCAGTTGATCCGGCGATCGGTGGGGGTCGATACGCCGTCTTTCTTGTAGGCGAACTTGCCGCCACGCTTGAGTTGTTCGTTGGCGTACCAGTTGCGGGTGCTGCCGCCGATCGTCTGGCCTTCGATGAAGCCGGTGGCCTCGGATTGGGCATTGCCGGTGTTGATCGTCACCGGGTTGAACGCCTGGCTCTGGGGTTCGGCATAGGCGGTTGCGGTGATGCTGCTGATGGCCAGGGCCAACAGGGCGGAGTTGCTCAGTTTCATCAGTGAAGCTCCTTTTTTTCTCTTGTTATTGCCGGTCTCTTGCACTGATCCGGCTCTTTGGTTTTGAACACAAGCAAGGCATCGCAAACGTTTGCATGGGGCGAGATCGCCGAATTCAGGCAACAGTCTGGTGCGGGGGCGAAAATCGCCCCCAAGGTTCTGGCTAATCAGTTATTGGTCGATACCGACACCCGAGAACACGTTACGACCGAAGGGGCTGACCTTGAATCCTTCGACTTTGGCGCTTAATGGCTGGTTGACCGTGGAGTGGGCGATAGGGGTGATCGGCACTTGCTGCTTGAGCAACTGCTGGGCCTGTTTGTAGAGCACCGTGCGCTGGTCGCGGTCGGTGACGATCTTGGCCTGCTTGATCAGCTTGTCGTATTGCGGGTCGCACCACATGGAGTAGTTGTTGCCGCCAATCGCGTCGCAGCTGTACAGGGTGCCGAGCCAGTTGTCCGGGTCGCCATTGTCGCCGGTCCAGCCGATCAGGCTGATGTCATGTTCACCGTTCTTGGTGCGCTTGATGTACTCGCCCCATTCGTAGCTGACGATCTTCACTTTCAGGCCGATTTTCGCCCAGTCCGACTGCAGCATTTCTGCCATCAGCTTGGCGTTCGGGTTGTACGGGCGCTGCACCGGCATGGCCCACAGGGTGATTTCGGTGCCTTCCTTGACGCCGGCAGCCTTGAGCAGTGCCTTGGCTTTTTCCGGGTCATAGGCGGCATCCTTGATGGTGTCGTCGTAGGACCACTGGGTCGGTGGCATGGCGTTCACCGCCAGTTGACCGGCGCCCTGGTACACGGCGTTGAGGATGCCTTGCTTGTTCACCGCCATGTCCAGCGCCTGGCGCACTTCGAGCTGGTCGAAGGGTTTGTGCTGGACGTTGTAGGCGATGTAGCCGAGGTTGAACCCGGGTTTTTCGATCAGTTGCAGCTTCGGATCTTTTTTCAACGCCTCGACATCGGCCGGGCGCGGATGCAGGGTGACCTGGCACTCGCCGGCCTTGAGTTTCTGCACCCGTACCGAGGCATCGGTGTTGATTGCAAAAATCAGTTGGTCGAGTTTGACCCGGCTCGGGTCCCAGTACTGTTTGTTGCCCGCATAGCGGATCTGCGAGTCTTTCTGGTAACGCTGAAACACGAACGGCCCGGTACCGACGGGCTTCTGGTTGATGTCGCTGGGTTTGCCCGTGGCCAGTAACTGGTCGGCGTACTCGGCCGAGAGAATCGAGGCGAAACTCATGGCGATGTTCTGGATGAACGCAGCGTCGACCGAGTTCAGGGTCATGACCACGGTCAGGGGCGCGGTTTTTTCGACCTTGGCGATGTTCTTGTTCAGGCTCATCCCGTTGAAGTACGGGAACTCGGTGGGGTAGGCCTTACGGAAAGGGTGGTCGGTGTGAAGCATGCGGTTGAAGGTGAACAGCACGTCGTCGGCGTTGAAATCCCGGGTCGGGGTGAAGTACTTGGTGGTGTGGAATTTCACCCCTTCGCGCAGGTGGAAGGTGTAGGTCAGGCCGTCTGCGGAAATATCCCAGCGGGTCGCCAGGCCCGGTACGACGCTGGTGGCGCCTTTCTCGAACTCGGCCAAGCGGTTGTACAGTGGCTCGGCGGCATCGTTGTCGGTGGCGGTGGTGTATTGCGCAGTGTCGAAGCCCGCCGGGCTGCCTTCGGAGCAAAACACCAGGCTGTTGCTGGCGGCCTGGCTGATGGAAGTGGCGGCCAACAGACCGGTGCCCAGCAGGGCGGATAAAACCAAGGTATGGCGCATGACGCTCCCTCTCTTATTGGATGTAAACCATGAGCCCTCGTCCCGTCCGGGGACGTGCGGGTATCACGGGTCCAGAACCACGGGTTTCAGCGATTGCCGGTTCAGGCGCAGTACGGTCGGACGCCTCGGCGTTAGTGGGCCGAGTGTCGGGCGGTAAATGCGAAAGGCCTGAAGAACAGGTAAGAAAAGGCGATGCGTCCTAAACCCGCAGCTGTAGGCCGCAGTGATTTGGGAAGCAGGTCAGTTCCGCTGTCTTGGCAGATAGAGCCGCGGCGACGTCAGCAACGTCGCCGCGGCAATACCTTATTTGCTGACGCTGACGCCGTAGAAGGAGTTCAAGCCAAACGGGCTGATCTTGAAGTCCTGCACGGTGTTGCGCATGGGTTGATACACCGTCGAGTGCGCGATAGGTGTCATCGGGACTGCATCTTTGAGGAGGTGTTGCGCCTGCTTGTACAGCTCGGTGCGTTTGGCGACGTCGGTGGTGGCCTTGGCTTCCTTGATGATGGTGTCGTACGGCTTGTCGCACCATTTCGAGAAGTTGTTGCCGCTCAGGGAGTCGCAGCCGAACAGTACGTTCAGCCAGTTGTCCGGGTCACCATTGTCACCGCTCCAGCCAATGATCATGGCCTGGTTCTCGCCACCTTTGGAACGCTTGATGTACTCGCCCCATTCATAGCTGACGATGTTCACCTTGAGGCCGATTTTCGCCCAGTCCGACTGCAGCATTTCTGCCATCAGCTTGGCGTTCGGGTTGTACGGACGCTGGACCGGCATGGCCCACAGGGTGATTTCGGTGCCCGGCTTGATGTCTGCCTTTTTCAGCAGCTCCTTGGCCTTTTCAGGGTCGTACTTGGTGTCCTTGATGGTGTCGTCATAGGACCACTGGGTCGGCGGCATGGCGTTGACGGCCAGTTGGCCCGCGCCCTGGTAGACCGAGTCGATGATCTGCTGCTTGTTCACCGCCATGTCCAGCGCCTGGCGCACTTCCAGCTTGGCCAGTGGGTTGGCGTCGGTACGGCCCTTGAGGACCGGCATCACGTTGTAGGCAATGTAGCCGAGGTTGAAGCCCGCCTGATGCGGCAGTTTCAGGTTCTTGTCTTCACCCAGGGCCTTGAGGTCGGCCGGACGTGGGAAGAGGGTGACCTGGCATTCGTTTTTCTTCAGCTTCTGGATCCGCACCGACGGGTCGGTGGTGATGGCGAAGATCAGGTTGTCGATCTTGACGTCTTCAGGCTTCCAGTAGTCCTTGTTGCCGGTGTAACGGATGTTGGAGTCTTTCTGGTAGCTCTTGAACACGAACGGGCCAGTGCCGATCGGCTTCTGGTTGATGTCGCCCGGCTTGCCTTCCTTCAACAGTTTGTCGGCGTATTCGGCAGACTGGATCGAGGCAAAGCTCATGGCCAAGTTCTGGATGAACGCGGCGTCTACCGTGCCCAGGGTGAACTTGACGGTCTTGTCGTCGATTTTTTCGATGTGCTTGATGTTGGTGTCCATCCCCATGTCCGTGAAGTACGGGAACTCGGTGGGGTAGGCTTTGCGGAACGGCATGTCTTTGTCGATCATGCGGTTGAAGGTAAACAGCACGTCGTCGGCGTTGAATTCACGGGTCGGCTTGAAGTACGGCGTGGTGTGGAACTTGACCCCTTCGCGCAGATGGAAGGTGTAGGTCAGGCCATCCGGGGACACGTCCCAGCTGGTGGCCAGGCCAGGAATAACAGCGGTGCCGCCACGTTCGAACTGGCTCAGGCGGTTGAACATGGTCTCTGCCGAGGCGTCGAAGTCGGTTCCGGTGGTGTACTGGCCCGGATCAAATCCGGCCGGGCTCCCTTCGGAGCAGAACACCAGGTTAGTCGCAGCGGAGGCGAAAGGTGCGCTAGCGAGCAAGCTGGCGCCGACTAAAAACGGAATGACCGCGTGTTTGAGCATGGTGGCCTCATGATTTGTTGTCATTTTTGGAATTAGAGGACGACCTCGTGAGTCGACCTGCGGATACTTATGCAGGGCCTATACCCATTGCAAGATCCAGAGCGGCTACAAGTCTTAAACAGTGGTACGAACGTACCTTAATGTCGCATTCCTATAAACTTTGACGCATTTGATCGTTTGCGCGGGGTTGTTTCGGTGCAATAGGTGCACCCAATGGGTGCTGAAAGCACGGTTGGCGCACCTTGCCGAAGCAAGGTGTTACCGAACCTACGTACAGCCTAGACGGGTTTTTCGCGATGGCGAGGGGGAAGCAACGGTAGGAGCGCGTTCGCTCGCGATGAACTCAAGGACGCCGCGTGTCGAAAGATTACGCACGTCAGCGTTGAGGTCTTTCGCGAGCGCGCTCCTACACGTGTTACGGCATCAACACTTCGATAGAGCCGTCGGCGGTCATGCTGACCTGGCTGGTGCCGGCTTCGACTTCCGGGGTCACCGGGGCGGAATCCATGGCGGCGGCTTTCATCATCATTGGCGCACGCAGGTAAGGCTGCGGATAACCGTTGCTGTTGAGGTTCAGGTTGACGATTTTGTAACCCTTGCCGCCCAGGGCCTCGGTGGTCAGTTGGGCGCGGGCCTTGAAGGCGTTGACCGCTTCCTTGAGCAGTGCATCTTCGCTGGCCTTGCGGGTCGGGGTGGCGATGGCGAAGTCCATGCCGGCCATCTTCAGATCGCCCAGCAGTTCGCCGGTGAGCTTGGACAGTGCGGCGAAGTCCGAGCTTTCCAGGCGCAGTTCGGCGCGCTCGCGCCAGCCGGTGATCTTCTGCCCCTTGTCGTCGTAGATCGGGTAGCTGTTGCGGCTGCCCTGACGCAAGGTCACGTCCTTGACCTGCCGCGCCTGGCCCAGAGCCTTGTTCATCGCGGTGCTTACCACGGCCGCCAGTTTGGCCGGGTCGGCATTCTGCTCCTCGGTGTAGAGGGTCACGATCATCAGGTCGCGGGCCACTTCCTGGCTGACTTCGGCGCGCAGGGAAATCTGGTTGTAGTGCAACTCGTCCGCGGCCAGGGCCGGGAGGCTGGCCAGGGTGCCGGCACTGAGGGCGAGAAGGGCGGCACTGCGGCGAAATGTGTTCATGAAAGCTCCTTGGGTGGTGCGCAGGGGTAACGGTGCGAGCCTGCGTAAAACCATCAGACTCTAGCTGCTATTGTCCGGTTCAGCCGGTTACAACTTCTATACAGATAGCGCGCAGGCTGTCGCGGCGCGACCCGTTGCCCTGTGTCGCTTTGCCGCACTTTTGCCTGTCAGGCCCCCTGCTTGGTTATACTCGACGCGATCCGCCTGGAGCGCTCATCAGGAGAGCTCATGCTCGCCCCCGTACAACTACTTTCCGCAACTCGCCAGAACCTCTGGCGACTGACGTTCATCCGCACCCTGGTGCTGGCCGCCCAGGCCGGTTCGGTGGGGCTCGCCTATTGGTTCGACCTGTTACCGCTGCCCTGGCTGGAGCTGGCCGCGACCCTCGGCTGCTCGATGCTGCTGTGCGCCTTTACGGCCATCCGGCTGCGCACCTCATGGCCGGTGACTGAGCTTGAGTACGCGGTGCAATTGGCTTGCGACCTGTTTATCCACAGTGCGCTGCTGTATTTCTCGGGCGGTTCGACCAACCCGTTCGTCTCTTATTACCTGGTGCCGCTGACCATCGCTGCCGTGACCCTGCCGTGGCGCTATTCGGTAATCCTGTCGGGCATTGCGCTGACCATGTACACCTTGCTGCTGGCGCAGTTCTACCCTCTGGAAACCTTCCCGATGTACCGGGAAAAGATGCAGATCTACGGCATGTGGCTGAGTTTTGCCCTGGCGGCGGCGGTCATCACCTTTTTTGCCGCGCGCATGGCCGAAGAACTGCGCCGCCAGGAAGAGCTGCGGGCGATCCGTCGGGAAGAGGGGCTGCGCGATCAACAATTGCTGGCCGTGGCCACCCAGGCCGCTGGCGCTGCCCATGAGTTGGGCACGCCGCTGGCGACCATGAGCGTGCTGATCAACGAGATGCTGCAAGACCATCATGACCCGATGCTGCGCGAGGACTTGAGCGTGCTGCAGGATCAGGTGAAGCTGTGCAAGCAGACCTTGCAGCAACTGGTGCGCGCCGCCGAGAACAATCGTCGCCTGGCGGTGGACATGCAGGACGTCAGCGTCTGGCTCAACGAAGCGCTCGACCGCTGGCACCTGATGCGCCCCGAAGCCACTTACCGCCTGCAGCGGAAGGGGGAAGGCAGCGAGCCGCGCCTGGCACCGCCGCCGGACCTGACCCAGGCCTTGCTCAACCTGCTGAACAATGCCGCCGATGCCTGCCCGGAAGGGCTGGAAGTGACGCTGGACTGGGACGCCGTGGAGCTGACCATCAGTATTCGCGACCACGGTGCCGGTGTGCCGCTGGCCATTGCCGAGCAGATCGGCAAGCCATTTTTTACCACCAAGGGCAAAGGTTTCGGCCTGGGCCTGTTTTTGAGCAAGGCCAGCGTGACACGCGCCGGCGGCTCAGTGAAACTCTACAGTCATGAGGAAGGCGGTACGCTCACCGAGCTGCGCCTGCCCCGTGCCGCACGAGGAGACGAACATGAGTGACGAGATCCAAGTCGAAGGCGAAGACCTGCCGCATTTATTGCTGGTAGACGACGACGCTACTTTCACCCGCGTCATGGCCCGCGCCATGAGCCGCCGCGGTTTTCGCGTCAGCACCGCCGGTTCCGCCGAGGAAGGCCTGGTCATCGCTCAGCAGGACCTGCCGGACTACGCCGCGCTGGACCTGAAAATGGATGGCGATTCGGGGCTGGTGCTGCTGCCCAAGCTGCTGGAACTCGACCCGGAAATGCGCGTGGTGATCCTTACCGGTTACTCGAGCATTGCCACCGCCGTCGAGGCGATCAAGCGCGGTGCCTGCAATTACCTGTGCAAACCGGCCGATGCCGATGATGTGCTGGCCGCCTTGCTGTCCGAGCACGCCGACCTGGATACCCTGGTGCCGGAAAACCCGATGTCGGTGGACCGCCTGCAGTGGGAGCACATCCAGCGCGTCCTCACCGAGCACGAAGGCAACATTTCCGCCACAGCCCGCGCCCTGGGCATGCATCGGCGCACCCTGCAGCGCAAACTGCAGAAGCGTCCGGTTCGCCGCTGAACCGTCGCTGAACGAATATCGCCAGCCCCCCGGGACAAAATGAACCGATCATCTATGATCGGTTCGTACTCTCTGTGTTTCCTATCGAGCCTGAATCATGAATCAGAACGCTGAATATTCCGCGGTCAACGATGCGGTGCGCGGTCAGTTTTTCCGCCGTGTCTGGCAGATGATCACGCCTTATTGGCGCAGTGAGGAGAAGGGCAAGGCCTGGTTGCTGTTGATTGCGGTGATCGGCCTGTCGCTGTTCAGCGTGGCGATTTCAGTGTGGATCAACAGTTGGTACAAGGACTTCTACAACGCCCTGCAAAAGAAGGACGATGCCGCGTTCTGGAGCCTGATTCTGTATTTCTGCGGGATTGCCGCGGTGGCGATCCTGGGCGCGGTGTACCGTTTGTACCTGACCCAGATGCTGACCATCCGCTGGCGCGCCTGGCTCACCGAAAAACATTTCACCCGCTGGCTCGAGCACAAGAACTACTACCAGCTGGAGCAGGGCGGTTACACCGACAACCCGGACCAGCGGATCTCCGAAGACCTCAACAGCTTCACCAGCAATACCCTGAGCCTGGGCCTGGGGCTGATTCGCACGGTGGTCAGCCTGGTGTCGTTCTCGATCATCCTGTGGGGTGTGTCCGGCAGTATCGAAGTATTTGGCTACACCATTCCCGGCTATATGTTCTGGTGCGCCCTGGTCTACGCGTTGATAGGCAGTTGGATCACGCACCTGATCGGTCGTCGCCTGATCGGGCTGAACAACCAGCAACAACGCTTTGAAGCCGACCTGCGGTTCTCCATGGTGCGGGTCCGGGAGAATGCCGAGAGCATTGCCCTGTACAACGGTGAGGCGAATGAAAACCAGCGCTTGAGTACGCGGTTCGGCATGGTCTGGCACAACTTCTGGGACATCATGAAAGTGTCCAAGCGCCTGACGTTCTTTACCGCGGGTTATGGTCAGATCGCGATCATCTTCCCGTTCATCGTCGCGGCACCGCGGTATTTTTCCGGCAAGATCGAACTGGGGGAGCTGATGCAGATCAACTCGGCTTTCGGCAACGTCCAGGAGAACTTCAGCTGGTTCATCAGCGCCTACGCCGACCTGGCCGCCTGGCGTGCCACCTGTGACCGGTTGCTGAGTTTCCGCCAGGCCATGAGCGAAAACGAAGAGCGTGCGCCGGCCATCGAGGTACGCCAGGAGGGCGCTGAGCTGCAGGTGCAGCAGGTGGGCCTGGACCTGGCGGATGGTCGTCATCTGCTGACCAGCGCCAATATGACGGTGGAGCAGGGCGACAGGCTGATGCTCAGCGGTCGCTCCGGTAGTGGCAAGAGTACCCTGCTGCGAGCCATGGGCGGGTTATGGCCGGCCGGGCATGGGGCGATTCGCCTGCCAAGTGCGCGCTACCTGTTCCTGCCGCAGAAACCTTATCTGCCCATTGGCACGCTGCGTGAAGCCTTGAGTTATCCACAGTCCGGCGATACCTACCCGCACGAGCGTTACGTGCAGGTGCTGGAGACTTGTCGTTTGCCCCATCTGGTGCCGCGCCTGGACGAAGCCAACCACTGGCAGCGCATGCTGTCGCCGGGTGAGCAGCAGCGCCTGGCATTCGCCCGCGCACTGCTTTATGCACCGCAATGGTTGTACATGGACGAAGCCACTTCCGCGATGGACGAAGAAGACGAGGCCTCGCTGTACCAGGCACTGATCGATCAACTGCCAGGCTTGAGCATTGTCAGCGTTGGGCACCGCAGCAGCCTGAAACGGTTCCATCCGCGCCATGTGCGAATTGACAATGGCCACCTGAAAGAGCAGACCGTGACGGCCTGATCCCATTGGAAATGTAGGTCAACAGTGATCGTACAACCGCCCTGCGCTATGATGTGCGTATCACTGCTTGCCTGAGATTGATCTTGACCATGGAAAACCCGATCGACGTCCCTCGTCTGCCCCGCAAGCGCCGTAGCCTCGCGCAGGAACTGGTGACGGTGCTGTCCGAGCAGATTCGCGACGGCTTGCTCAAGCGTGGCGACAAGTTACCCACCGAGTCGGCGATCATGGAGGCCCATGGCGTCAGCCGGACGGTGGTCCGTGAAGCGATCTCGCGCTTGCAGGCTGCGGGGCAGGTGGAAACCCGCCACGGGATCGGCACCTTTGTGCTCGACACGCCAAGCCCCAGCGGATTTCGCATCGACCCGGCCACCGTGGTCACCCTGCGTGACGTACTGGCGGTACTGGAGTTGCGCATCAGCCTGGAAGTGGAATCTGCCGGGCTGGCCGCGCAACGCCGCAGCCCCGAGCAACTGGCCTTGATGCGAGAGGCGCTGGATGCCCTGAATGAAAGCGCCGCCCATGCCGGTGACGCCGTGGCCTCGGACTTCCAGTTTCACCTGCAGATTGCCCTGGCCACCGGCAACCGCTATTTCACCGACATCATGACCCACCTGGGTACTAGCATCATCCCGCGTACCCGTCTCAACTCGGCGCGCCTGGCCCATGATGATCACCAGCACTACATGAGCCGGCTGGCCCGTGAGCACGATGAAATCTACGACGCCATCGCGCGCCAGGATTCGGATGCCGCCCGCGCCGCCATGCGCCTGCACCTGACCAACAGCCGTGAGCGGCTGCGCCATGCCCACGAAGAGGCCCAGGCCCAGCGCGGCTAGACCGCACCGCGCTACCCGCAGTGGGCGCAAGGCCCACTGTGTGAGGCCAGCATCGGAATTGCCGGTGTTAGCCGTAAGACATCCCATAACAGAAAAAGCCGTCGCGCTGATCAGCGGTGTCCGGGATGTTTTTTGTTTTCGTTTTTATCAGTGTTAAATCAATCATTTAACTATCAATCGAGGTCGTCCTGGGGGCTGGCTGGGTGCGTGGATGATGAAATGCAGTTGACGGTTGTATTTTAAGTTGTACGATGACATACAACATCAGCATGACGCTGAGCGGCTTTCATCACAACGTGCTACTTAGGGTGTTCGAATAATGAATCCACAAGAACTGAAGTCCATCCTCTCTTCCGGCCTGCTGTCTTTCCCGGTGACTGACTTTAATGCCCAGGGCGACTTCAACCGCGCTGGCTACATCAAGCGCCTGGAATGGCTGGCCCCGTATGGCGCCTCGGCCCTGTTCGCCGCCGGTGGCACCGGCGAGTTTTTCTCCCTGGCCGCCAGTGAATACTCGGAAATCATCAAGACCGCCGTCGACACCTGTGAAACCAGCGTGCCGATCCTGGCGGGTGTTGGTGGTTCCACCCGCCAGGCCATCGAATATGCACAAGAAGCCGAGCGCCTGGGCGCCAAGGGCCTGTTGCTGCTGCCGCACTACCTGACGGAAGCCAGCCAGGACGGCGTTGCCGCCCACGTTGAAGCCGTGTGCAAATCGGTGAAGATCGGTGTGGTGGTCTACAACCGTAACGTTTGCCGCCTGACCGCGCCGCTGCTCGAGCGCCTGGCCGAACGTTGCCCGAACCTGATCGGCTACAAGGACGGTCTGGGCGATATCGAGTTGATGGTGTCGATCCGTCGCCGCCTCGGTGATCGTTTCAGCTACCTCGGCGGCCTGCCGACCGCAGAAGTCTACGCCGCCGCCTACAAGGCCCTGGGTGTTCCGGTTTACTCGTCGGCGGTGTTCAACTTCATCCCGAAAACCGCGATGGATTTCTACCGCGCCATTGCCCGTGAAGATCACGCCACCGTCGGCAAGATCATCGATGACTTCTTCCTGCCGTACCTGGATATCCGCAACCGCAAGGCCGGTTACGCCGTGAGCATCGTCAAGGCCGGCGCGAAGATCTCCGGTTACGACGCAGGCCCGGTACGTGCCCCGCTGACCGATCTGCTGCCTGAAGAATACGAAGCACTGGCCGCCTTGATCGACAAGCAAGGTGCGCAGTAACAACCCGATTAAACAAGGCCGCTGAGTAATCAGCGGCCTTTTGCGTAAGGAGATTGCCGTGGCAGACGTAAAACGATTCGACAACTACATCGCTGGCCAATGGGTTGCCGGTGCTGAGTATTCGGCCAACATCAACCCCTCGGACCTGTCCGATGTGGTGGGCGAGTACGCCAAGGCCGACCTGGCCCAGGTAAACGCCGCCATCGATGCTGCACGCGCTGCATTCCCGGCCTGGTCGACCTCCGGTATCCAGGCGCGCAGCGATGCGCTGGACAAAGTCGGTAGCGAAATCCTCGCGCGTCGCGAAGAACTGGGCACCCAGCTGGCGCGTGAAGAGGGCAAGACCCTGCCCGAGGCCATTGGCGAAGTGTCCCGAGCAGGCAACATCTTCAAGTTTTTCGCCGGTGAATGCCTGCGCCTGTCCGGCGACTATCTGCCGTCCGTACGCCCGGGAGTCAACGTTGAAGTCACCCGCGAAGCCCTCGGCGTGGTCGGCCTGATCACCCCATGGAACTTCCCGATTGCCATTCCCGCGTGGAAAATCGCCCCGGCCCTGGCGTATGGCAACTGTGTGGTGCTCAAGCCGGCCGACCTGGTGCCGGGGTGTGCCTGGGCGCTGGCGGAAATCATCTCCCGTGCCGGTTTCCCGGCCGGCGTATTCAACCTGGTGATGGGCAGCGGTCGTGTGGTGGGCGAGGCGCTGGTCAACAGCCCGAAAGTCGACGGCATCAGCTTTACCGGCTCGGTGGGTGTAGGCCGGCAGATCGCGGTCAACTGTGTTTCGCGCCAGGCCAAGGTGCAGTTGGAAATGGGCGGCAAGAACCCGCAGATCATTCTCGACGACGCCGACCTGGAGCAGGCGGTCGAGCTGTCGGTGCAGAGTGCGTTCTACTCCACCGGCCAGCGTTGCACGGCCTCGAGCCGATTGATTGTCACCGCCGGGATTCACGACCGGTTCGTCGCGGCCATGGCCCAACGGATGAAGTCGATCAAGGTTGGCCATGCGTTGCAGGCCGGGACCGACATTGGCCCGGTGGTGTCCCAGGCCCAGCTTGAACAGGACCTCAAGTACATCGACATCGGCCAGTCCGAAGGTGCGCGCCTGGTCAGCGGAGGATCGCTGGTGACCTGCGACACCGAAGGCTACTTCCTTGCCCCGACGTTGTTTGCCGACAGCGAAGCGGGCATGCGCATCAGCCGTGAAGAAATCTTCGGCCCGGTGGCCAATATCGTCCGGGTCGCCGACTACGAGGCGGCGCTGGCCATGGCCAATGACACCGAGTTCGGCTTGTCGGCGGGTATCTGCACCACCTCGCTGAAATACGCCAACCACTTCAAGCGCCACTCCCAGGCGGGAATGGTGATGGTCAACCTGCCGACCGCTGGCGTGGATTACCACGTTCCGTTTGGTGGGCGAAAAGGTTCATCCTATGGATCTCGTGAGCAAGGTCGCTATGCACAAGAGTTTTACACGGTCGTAAAAACTTCTTACATCGGATCGTAACCCGCTGCACCGCGGTATCCGGGTCCACCGGATACCGCACTGACAGATTCACCCGCGCATAAAAATAATCAGTGGGAGTACACGTACATGCAAGCGACCAAGCCGACTCACGTCCGCTATTTGATCCTGCTCATGCTGTTTCTGGTGACCACGATCAACTATGCCGACCGTGCCACTATCGCCATCGCAGGCTCCAGCCTGCAGAAAGACCTCGGTATCGACGCGGTCACCCTCGGTTACATCTTTTCCGCATTCGGTTGGGCCTACGTGGCCGGGCAAATTCCCGGTGGCTGGCTGCTGGACCGATTCGGTTCGAAAAAAATCTACGCCCTGAGCATCTTCACCTGGTCGCTGTTCACCGTGCTGCAAGGCTATGTCGGTGAATTTGGCATGTCGACCGCGGTTGTCGCGCTGTTCATGCTGCGTTTTCTGGTGGGCCTGGCCGAAGCGCCCTCCTTCCCGGGTAACGCCCGCATCGTCGCCGCCTGGTTCCCGACGGCGGAACGTGGCACGGCCTCGGCGATCTTCAACTCCGCGCAATATTTCGCCACGGTGCTGTTTGCACCGCTGATGGGCTGGATCGTCTACAGCTTCGGCTGGCAGCACGTGTTCATCGTCATGGGCGTCATCGGCATCATCTTCTCCGGTATCTGGCTGAAGGTGATCTACAGCCCGCGCCAGCATCCGATGATCAATGAGGCCGAGTTCAAGCACATCGCCGACAACGGCGGCATGGTCGACATGGACCACGACAAGGGCCAGGGCAAGAAAGCCGACGGACCGAAGTGGGACTACATTCGCCAGTTGCTGACCAACCGCATGATGCTTGGCGTGTACCTGGGCCAGTACTGCATCAACGGTATCACTTACTTCTTCCTGACCTGGTTCCCGGTGTACCTGGTGCAGGAGCGTGGCATGACCATCCTCAAGGCCGGTTTCATTGCCTCGTTGCCGGCGATTTGCGGCTTCATCGGTGGCGTGCTTGGCGGGGTGATTTCCGACTACCTGCTGCGCAAGGGCCATTCCCTGACCTTCGCCCGCAAGGCCCCGATCATTGCCGGCCTGCTGGTCTCCAGCAGTATCGTGGCGTGCAACTACGTGGACGTTGAATGGATGGTGGTGGGCTTCATGGCCCTGGCCTTCTTCGGCAAAGGCGTGGGCGCCCTCGGTTGGGCGGTGGTATCCGACACGTCGCCGAAACAGATTGCCGGTCTCAGTGGCGGTCTGTTCAACACCTTCGGCAACATTGCCTCGATCACCACGCCGATTGTCATCGGCTACATCATCAGTTCCACGGGTTCGTTCAAGTGGGCCCTGGTCTTTGTCGGCTGCAACGCGTTGGTCGCCGTATTCAGCTACCTGGTGATCGTAGGTCCGATCAAGCGAGTGGTGCTCAAGGAGCCGCCGGTCAACGGGCCTCAAGCCTCCAGCAAATTATCCCAAGCGCATTCCTGAGGAGCGGCGTCATGCAGTTGATTGAACATTCCGACTCGCCGCGCTACATCCGCTTGCACGAGCGCGACAACGTGGTAGTCGTGGTCAATGACCAGGGCGTACCGGCGGGCACCGAATTCCCCGATGGGTTGCTGACCCTGGATTTCGTGCCGCAAAGCCACAAGGTGACCCTGCAGGACATTCCCGAAGGCGGCCAGGTGATTCGTTACGGCCAGACCATTGGCTATGCGTTGCAGCCGATCCCCCGTGGCAGTTGGGTCAAGGAAGATCAACTGCGCATGCCGACCGCGCCGCCGCTGGACAGCCTACCGCTGTCCACCGAGGTGCCGGCAGCCCAGGCACCGCTGGAAGGCTACACCTTCGAGGGGTTTCGCAACGCCGACGGTACCGTCGGCACCCGCAACATTCTCGGGATCACCACCACAGTGCAGTGCGTCACCGGGGTGCTCGATCACGCGGTCAAGCGGATCAAGGACGAGTTGCTGCCCAAGTACCCGCATGTCGATGACGTGGTGGCGTTGACCCACAGCTACGGCTGCGGCGTGGCGATCACGGCCACTGACGCCTACATCCCGATTCGTACCGTGCGCAACCTGGCGCGCAATCCCAACCTGGGCGGCGAAGCACTGGTGATCAGCCTGGGCTGCGAGAAGCTGCAGGCCGGCCAGGTGATGCACGAGAACGACAGCTCGGTGGACTTGAGCGAGCCATGGCTCTACCGCCTGCAGGACTCCAGTCACGGCTTCACCGAGATGATCGAACAGATCATGGCGCTGGCCGAAACCCGCCTGAAGAAGCTCGATCAACGGCGTCGGGAAACCGTGCCGGCGTCGGAGTTGATCCTCGGCATGCAGTGTGGCGGCAGCGATGCATTTTCCGGGATCACCGCCAACCCGGCCCTGGGTTTCGCCTCGGACTTGTTGTTGCGGGCCGGGGCCACGGTGATGTTTTCCGAAGTGACGGAGGTGCGCGATGCCATCTACCTGCTGACCTCGCGGGCGGAAACCGAAGCGGTGGCACAGGAATTGGTGCGCGAGATGGACTGGTACGACCGGTACCTGGCCAAGGGCGAGGCCGATCGCAGTGCCAACACCACACCGGGCAACAAGAAGGGCGGTCTGTCGAATATTGTCGAGAAATCCCTGGGCTCGATCGTCAAGTCCGGCAACAGCGCAATCAACGGCGTGCTGGGCCCGGGCGAGCGGTTCAAGCGCAAAGGGCTGATTTTCTGCGCCACGCCGGCCAGCGATTTTGTCTGCGGCACCTTGCAGTTGGCGGCTGGGATGAATCTGCACGTGTTCACCACCGGGCGCGGCACCCCCTACGGCCTGGCCATGGCGCCGGTGGTCAAGGTCTCGACCCGCACCGAGCTGGCACAACGCTGGCCGGACCTGATCGACATCGATGCCGGGCGCATCGCCACCGGACGGGCGTCCATTGAGGAGCTGGGCTGGGAGCTGTTCCACTTCTACCTGGACGTGGCCAGCGGCAAACAGCAGACGTGGGCTGAAAAGCACAAGCTGCATAACGACATCACCTTGTTCAACCCGGCGCCGATTACCTGATATCGCGTTATCGTTCGTCGCCAGCAGGCTGGCTCCCACGTGGATCTGCGCCCTACACAAGTTTTCTGTTCGCGCGGATCCATGTGGGAGCGAGCCTGCTCGCGAAGGCGGCCGACCAGACGGCGAAGTCTTCTGTGGCTTATCATTAGCCCCCTAACGACGCCCACCCCAAGGTCTTCCCGGCATGCTGGCAATTTTCCTCGAAACCCTGAACATCACTGCGCCGGTGTTTGCCATGCTGTTTCTGGGGGTGCTGCTCAAGCGTATCCGCTGGATCGACGACAACTTTATCCACGTCGCCTCGTCGCTGGTGTTCAACGTCACCATGCCGGCGCTGTTGTTCCTCGGGATTCTGCATGCCGACCTGCACGCGGCATTAAAGCCGGCGCTGCTGATTTACTTCTCCCTCGCCACGCTGGCCAGCTTTGCCCTTGCCTGGGGCTGGGCGATTTTCAAGTGCCCGCGTGAAGACCGGGGGATCTACACCCAGGGGGCGTTTCGCGGCAACAACGGGGTCATCGGCCTGGCGTTGGCGGCCAGTATGTATGGCGACTACGGCATCTCCCTGGGAGCGATCCTCGCGGCGTTGGTGATTCTGCTCTACAACACCCTGTCGACCATCGTGCTGGCGGTGTACAGCCCGGTGATCAAGTCCGATCCGTGGAGCATCTGCAAAAGCGTGCTCAGCAACCCGCTGATCCTCAGCGTGATCAGCGCGGCCCCGTTTGCCTATTTTCAGATTGGCTTGCCCGGTTGGCTGGAGACGTCCGGCAGTTACCTGGCGCAGATGACCCTGCCGCTGGCCTTGATCTGCATTGGCGGCACGCTCTCGATGGCAGCGCTGCGCAAAAGCGGCAACATGGCCTTGAGCTCAAGCCTGGTGAAGATGATCGGCCTGCCGCTCCTGGCCACGCTGGGTGCCTGGCTGTGGGGCTTTCGCGGCGCGGAGCTGGGGATTCTGTTCCTGTACTTCGGCAGCCCGACCGCCGCCGCCAGCTTTGTCATGGCCCGGGCGGCCAATGGCAATCATGAACTGGCGGCGGCGATCATAGTCATCACCACCTTGATGGCGGCGGTGACGACTAACGTGGGGATCTTCCTGCTGCAGTGGGGCGGCTGGATCTGAAGGGCCGGTTCATTTCAATGCAACTGGGTCACTCGGGCTTCTGGTAGCTGTCGATCACTTCCTGCGCGGCGCGAAAGGCTTCCATCGCCGCTGGCACGCCGGCGTAGACCGCGCAATGCATCAGGGTTTCGCGAATCTCGTCCACCGTGCAGCCGTTGTTCAGTGCCCCGCGCACGTGTCCCTTGAGTTCCTGGGGGCACTTGAGCGAGGTCAGGGCGGCGAGGGTGATCAGGCTGCGGGTCTTCAGTTCCAGGCCGCCACGGTTCCACACCGCGCCCCAGGCGTGTTCATTGACGAACTCCTGGAACGGTCGGGTCAGGTCGGTGGCATTGCCCATGGAGCGGTCGACGAACGCATCGCCCATGACCTGGCGGCGGACTTCGATACCGGTGGGTTTGCTGGAGCTTGCGGAGTCGGTCATGGCGATTCTCTTTTGTTGTGTTGGCGGCGCCAGGCGCGCACTGATGTAAACAGTAAAAATGCCAGCAGGGCCGGCAGGACACAAAGCAGCATCAGCTGTTCCAGCTTGCCGGCCAGGGGCATGCCGGTGGTGAACGACACCACATGCAGCCCGTATGCCAGGTAGAGGGCGAGGAGCAGCACGCCTTCGGCGCGGGTGATGCGGTAGCCGGAATAGAACACGGGCAAGCACAGCAGGGTGACACCGAGCATCACCGGCAGATCGAAGTCCAGGGCATTGGGGGAGACCGACAGTGGCACCGGCGCCAGCAGGGCGGTGATTCCCAGGACCCCCAGCAGGTTGAACAGGTTGCCACCGATCACGTTGCCCACGGCGATGTCACGCTGGCCGCGCAGGGCGGCAATCAGCGAGGTGGCGAGCTGCGGCAGGGACGTGCTGACGGCGACGACCGTCAGGCCGATGATGCGCTCGGAAAGGCCCAGCTCGCTGGCCAGTGCCACCGTCGCGCCAAGCAGCAAGTGGCCGGCGAACACCAGCAGGCCCAGCCCGGCGATCATCAGCAGGACACTGCTCAACCAAGGCGTGCGCGCCGCGTCGGAGGTCGGCCGAGAGGGGCGCGCCGTGGGTCGTGACTGGCGCCACAGCAGGCCCAGGTACAGCGCCAGTGCCGCCAGTAGTACACAACCGTCGAGGGCGGTCAGTTGTTCGTTCCAGGCCAGGACGAGCACCAGAAGGCTGGCGCCGATCAGCAACGGGATATCGAGGCGTACCAGTTGCCGGGCAACCCGCAAGGGGATGATCAGCGCCGACAGGCCGAGGGTCACCAGGAGGTTGAAGATGTTGCTGCCGATCACGCTGCCGACGGCGATGTCGGTGCTTTGCCCGAGGGCGGCTTGCAGGCTCACGGCCATCTGCGGCGCGCTGCTGCCGAAGGCAACCATGCTCAGGCCGATGATCAGCGGTCGAACCCTGAGGTGAGCGGCCAGGCGCACGGCCGCTCGCACCAGCAGTTCGGCACCGGCCACCAGCAGGAGCAGGGCGCAGAGCAGTAGCAGCACGTTGGGCAGGGATAATTGGGCTAGTCCGGAAATGGTCGCGGCTCCCGGTCAGTTGTTCAAGGCTTGCACGCGAACCCGTGCGGTGCCGCTGCGCAGCATGCCCAGCTTGTCGGCGGCCCCGCGTGACAAGTCGATCAGGCGGCCACGGGTATGGGGGCCGCGGTCGTTGATGCGGACCACCACACTCTTGTCGTTTTTCAGGTTGGTGACCTTCACCCGTGTGCCGAAGGGCAACTGGCGGTGGGCGGCGGTCATGGCGTACTGGTCAAACGGTTCGCCGCTGGCGGTGCGTTTGCCATGGTGTTTGGCGCCGTAATAGGAGGCGGTTCCGGTTTCGTCGTAGCCCCGGGGATCGACGTCGTGGCTGGCACAGCCGGCCAGCAGGGAGAGCAGGGCGCAGGCGCTAAGCAGACGTTTCATCAAAAGGAACCCTGCAACAAGTGTGGGAGCGAGCACGCTCGCCCCCACAGGGAGTGGAGCCAGTGTTGACGGCTGGCTCCATGGTCATCAGCCTTCGAGCTTGCTTTTCAGCAGTTCGTTGACCTGTTGCGGGTTGGCCTTGCCTTTGGAGGCTTTCATGGCCTGGCCGACGAAGAAGCCGAACATTTTGCCGCGTTTGGCTTCGTCTGCCGCGCGGTACTGTTCAACCTGCTCGGCATTGGCCGCGAGCATTTCATCGAGCACGGCCGAGATCGCGCCGCTGTCGGTGACTTGCTTGAGACCACGCTTGTCGATGATCTCGTCGCTGCTGCCTTCGCCGTTGGCCATGGCTTCGAACACGGTCTTGGCGATCTTGCCGGAGATGGTGTTGTCCTTGATCCGCAACAGCATGCCGCCCAGTTGCTCAGCCGACACCGGCGCTGCGTCGATTTCCAGGCCTTGCTTGTTCAGCAGGCTGCCCAGTTCAACCATGACCCAGTTGGCCGCCAGTTTGGCGTCGCCGGCAATGCTCACCACTTTTTCGAAGTAGTCGGCTTGTTCGCGGCTCGAAGCCAGGACGCTGGCATCGTAGACCGACAGGCCGAACTGCTCCTGGAAGCGCTCGCGTTTTTGCGGCGGCAGTTCCGGCAGGGTGGCGCGGATATCGTTGAGGAACGAGTCCTCAAGCACCACCGGCAACAGGTCCGGATCGGGGAAGTAACGGTAGTCGTTGGCTTCCTCTTTGCTGCGCATGGCGCGGGTTTCGTCTTTGTTCGGGTCGTACAGGCGCGTCTGCTGGATCACCTTGCCGCCGTCTTCGATCAGTTCGATCTGGCGACGCACTTCGGTGTTGATCGCCTTCTCGATGAAACGGAACGAGTTGACGTTCTTGATCTCGCAGCGGGTGCCGTACTCGACCTGGCCTTTGGGCCGCACCGACACGTTGCAGTCGCAACGCAGCGAGCCTTCGGCCATGTTGCCGTCGCAGATGCCCAGGTAACGTACCAGCGCATGGATCGTCTTGACGTAGGCCACGGCTTCCTTGGCGCTGCGCATGTCCGGCTCGGAAACGATCTCCAGCAGTGGGGTGCCGGCACGGTTCAGGTCGATGCCGGTGGCACCGTTGAATTCTTCGTGCAGGCTCTTGCCAGCATCTTCTTCAAGGTGCGCGCGGGTCACGCCGACACGTTTGATGGTGCCGTCTTCCAGGGGGATATCCAGGTAGCCCTTACCGACGATCGGTAATTCCATCTGGCTGATCTGGTAGCCCTTGGGCAGGTCCGGGTAGAAGTAGTTTTTGCGGGCGAACACGCTGTGCTGGCCGATTTCGGCGTCAATCGCCAGGCCGAACATTACCGCCATGCGCACCGCTTCCTGGTTCAGCACCGGCAGTACGCCGGGCATGCCCAGGTCTACCAGGCTGGCCTGGGTGTTCGGTTCGGAACCGAAGGTGGTGGCGCTGCCGGAGAAAATCTTCGATTGGGTGGCGAGCTGGGTATGAATCTCCAGCCCGATCACAACTTCCCATTGCATGTGTTTCTCCTCAGAAGCCTGTCGGGGTGCGGGTGTGCCAGTCAGTGTTCAACTGATACTGGTGCGCAACGTTGAGCAAGCGGCCTTCCTGGAAATACGGGGCGAGCAGTTGCACGCCGACCGGCAAGCCATCGACAAAACCGGCTGGCATCGACAGGCCAGGCAGGCCCGCGAGGTTGGCGGTGATGGTGTAGACGTCTTCCAGGTACGCAGCGACCGGGTCGCTGTTCTTGGCGCCGAGTTTCCAGGCCGGGTTGGGCGTGGTTGGGCCGAGGATGATGTCGACCTCATTGAAGGCGGCCATGAAGTCGTTCTTGACCAGGCGACGGATCTTTTGCGCCTTCAGGTAGTAGGCGTCGTAGTAACCGGCGGACAGGGCGTAGGCACCGACCATGATCCGGCGCTGGACTTCGGCACCAAAACCTTCGCCGCGCGAGCGCTTGTACAGGTCGGTCAGGTCCTTGGGGTCTTCGCAGCGGTAGCCGAACCGCACGCCGTCGAAACGCGACAGGTTGGACGAGGCTTCGGCCGGGGCGATCACGTAGTACGCTGGAATGGCGTGCTGCATGTTCGGCAGGCTGATTTCCTTGACCACCGCGCCGAGCTTCTGCAGCTCCTTGACGCTGTTGTGGATCAGTTCGGCGATGCGCGGGTCGAGACCTTCGCTGAAGTACTCTTTCGGCACGCCGATGCGCAGGCCCTGCAGCGAGCCGTTGAGGCTGGCGCTGTAGTCCGGCACGGGTTCGTCGATGCTGGTGGAGTCGTTCGCATCGAAGCCAGCCATGCCTTGCAACAAAATTGCGCAGTCTTCAGCGGTGCGGGCCAACGGGCCACCCTGATCGAGGCTGGAGGCGTAGGCGATCATGCCCCAGCGCGAAACACGACCGTACGTCGGTTTCAGCCCGGTGAGGTTGGTGAAGGCTGCCGGCTGTCGGATAGATCCACCGGTGTCGGTGGCAGTCGCCGCTGGCAGCAGGCGCGCGGCAACCGCGGCGGCCGAACCACCGGACGAGCCACCTGGCACGTGCTCCAGGTTCCACGGGTTCTTCACGGCGCCGTAGTAGCTCGACTCGTTGGCCGAGCCCATGGCGAATTCGTCCATGTTGGTCTTGCCCAGGGTCACGGCGCCGGCGGCGGCCAGCTTGGCGACCACCGTGGCGTCGTACGGGGCCTTGAAGTTGTCGAGCATCTTCGAGCCGCAGCTGGTGCGGATACCCTGGGTGCAGAACAGGTCCTTGTGGGCGATCGGCGCGCCCAGCAAGGCCCCGGTCTCACCCTTGGCGCGGCGTGCGTCGGCGGCTTGCGCCTGCTGCAGCGCCAGCTCTTCGGTGAGGCTGATGAAGCTGTTGAGCTGCGGGTCGAGCTGGGTGATACGCGCCAGCAGGACACGGGTCAGCTCTTCGGAGGAAAACTTCTTGTCGGCGAGTCCGCGGGCGATCTCGGCCAGAGTCAATTGATGCATTGCAGGCTCTTTCCCTTTAGTCGATGACTTTCGGAACCAGGTACAGGCCGTTTTCGACCGCTGGTGCGATGGACTGATAGGCCTCGCGGTGATTGGACTCGGTCACAACGTCTGCACGCAGGCGCTGGCTGGCTTCCAGGGGGTGGGCCAGCGGTTCGATACCGTCGGTATCGACCGCCTGCATTTCGTCGACCAGCCCGAGAATGCTGTTCAGGGCCGAAGTGATATGTGGAAGATCGGCTTCATTGAGGCCAAGACAGGCCAAATGAGCGATTTTTTCCACGTCGGAGCGTTCAAGCGCCATGGGATTCTCCAGTGGAAAACAAAACGGAGGTCGTCCGTGTGTTAGATTGTCGGAACACTACCGCATTTCTACGGTCATAAGGCCGCGATTGTGGGGGTTGGTGCACGGAAAAGCTGCCAATTTAACATATTGGCGCCTTGCCCAAAATCCCTGTCGTTGTTAGAGTTTGCCGCACTTTTTTACCCACGCGTTGCCTAGGGTCCCTTTCCCATGTTCAAGAAACTGCGTGGCATGTTTTCCAGCGATCTTTCCATTGACCTGGGCACTGCCAACACCCTTATTTACGTGCGCGAGCGCGGTATCGTCCTGAATGAGCCATCGGTTGTGGCCATTCGGACGCACGGTAACCAGAAAAGTGTTGTTGCTGTCGGCACCGAGGCCAAGCGCATGCTCGGTCGTACGCCGGGCAACATTGCTGCCATTCGTCCGATGAAAGACGGCGTGATCGCCGACTTCAGCGTCTGCGAAAAGATGCTGCAGTACTTTATCAACAAGGTTCACGAAAACAGCTTTTTGCAGCCAAGTCCTCGTGTGTTGATCTGCGTTCCTTGCAAGTCCACCCAGGTTGAGCGTCGTGCTATCCGTGAGTCGGCCCTGGGGGCTGGTGCTCGTGAAGTGTTCCTGATCGAAGAGCCAATGGCCGCGGCCATCGGTGCCGGCCTGCCGGTTGAAGAAGCACGCGGTTCGATGGTGGTCGATATCGGTGGCGGTACCACTGAAATCGCGCTGATCTCCCTCAATGGTGTGGTCTACGCCGAATCCGTACGGGTTGGCGGCGACCGCTTCGACGAAGCGATCATCACCTACGTGCGCCGCAACTACGGCAGCCTGATCGGTGAATCCACCGCCGAGCGCATCAAGCAGGAAATCGGTACTGCCTACCCGGGCGGTGAAGTACGCGAAGTCGATGTTCGTGGCCGTAACCTGGCTGAAGGCGTTCCACGTGCCTTTACCCTGAACTCCAATGAAGTGCTCGAAGCCCTGCAAGAGTCGCTGGCGACTATCGTGCAGGCGGTCAAGAGCGCGCTGGAGCAATCGCCGCCAGAGCTGGCGTCCGATATCGCCGAGCGTGGCCTGGTGCTGACCGGTGGTGGTGCCTTGCTGCGTGACCTCGACAAGCTGCTGGCCCAGGAAACCGGGCTGCCGGTGATCGTTGCCGAAGATCCGCTGACCTGCGTTGCTCGCGGCGGTGGCCGTGCATTGGAAATGATGGATAAGCACACCATGGATCTGCTCTCCAGCGAGTAAGTTCGCCGGACGCCTCTATGCTGTTCACGCACAGGCAGCACTTTGCAGTGCTGCCTGTTGGCGTTTATCTTCTGTCAGTCTGCATCCAGGCCGGTTTGATGCCGTATGAATAAACAGAACATTTGCCTGGGAGGAGCGGCTTATTAAACCGCTTTTTGCCAAAGGCCCCTCATTGGGCGTGCGCTTTCTGGTGCTGGCCGTGCTATCGGTCGCCTTGATGGTGGTGGATGCCCGTTTTGACGTTCTCAAGCCTGCGCGCAGTCAGATGTCGCTGGTCTTGATGGATGCCTATTGGGTCACCGACCTGCCTGAGCGTTTGTGGCAAGGCGTGAGCAGCCAGTTTGGCAGCCGCACCGAGCTGGTCGCCGAAAACGAGAAACTCAAGACCGAAAACCTGCTGTTGCAGGGGCGCATGCAGAAGCTGGCGGCCCTGACCGAGCAGAACGTTCGGCTGCGCGAGTTGCTCAACTCCTCCGCACTGGTCAATGAAAAGGTCGAAGTGGCCGAGTTGATCGGCGTCGATCCCAACCCGTTCACCCATCGCATCATCATCAACAAGGGTGAGCGAGACGGCGTGGTGCTGGGGCAGCCGGTGCTCGATGCCCGGGGCCTGATGGGCCAGGTGGTCGAGCTGATGCCCTACACCTCGCGGGTGCTGCTGCTGACCGACACCACCCACAGCATTCCGGTGCAGGTCAACCGTAACGGCTTGCGCGCCATCGCCAGCGGCACCGGCAACCCGGAGCGCCTGGAGTTGCGCCACGTGGCGGACACCGCCGACATCAAGGAAGGCGACCTGTTGGTCAGCTCCGGCCTGGGCCAGCGATTCCCGGCAGGGTATCCGGTGGCCACGGTCAAGGAAGTGATTCACGACTCGGGCCAGCCGTTCGCTATTGTGCGGGCGGTGCCGACGGCGGCGCTCAATCGCAGCCGCTACATGTTGTTGGTGTTCAGCGACAGCCGCACCCCGGAAGAACGCGCCAACGAAGCCGCACAAGCGCAGGATGTGCAGGATCAGCATGTCGGCAACGCCGTCGTCGTGCCGGCGCCAGCACCTGGCGCTGCTCCATCGGCGGCGGCCCCCGCAGCGCCGGTGGCAGCGCCCGCAACGGCTCCCAAGCCAGTGACGCCGGCCAAGCCCGCAACACCGCCGGCCCAGGCAGCGCCGGTCAAGCCGTCCGCGACGACACCCGCAGCCACGACCCGGGGTAGAGAATAATGGCCAGTACCCGTTCCCGTAATGGCTGGATGATCTGGCTGACATTCGCCATCGGCTTGCTGCTCAGCGTTGTGCCTTTTCCCCATGTCGAGATCTTGCGTCCGATGTTCCTCGCTTTGCCACTGGCCTACTGGGCACTGGAAATGCCGCAGAAAGTCGGGATGCTCACGGCCTTCTGCCTGGGTATTGCCCAGGACGTGCTGTTTGGCACGTTGCTGGGACACAACGCACTGATCCTGACCCTGATCACCTTTCTGATCCTGACCCTGCAACAGCGGGTGCGGATGTTCCCGATGTGGCAGCAAAGCCTGGTGATCATGGTGATCCTGGGGCTCGCGCAGTTGCTGCAGTTGTGGCTCAGCGCCCTGACCGGCAACCGGCAGACGCTGGCTGTGCTTTTGCCTGCGCTGATCAGCGCGCTGCTCTGGCCCTGGGTCAGCTTCGGATTGCGTGGGTTGAGCCGCCGCTACAAAATCAATTAATTCGGTCAGGCATTTGCCCGCACCTCGACAGGGAGATGTCTTGATGATTGCGCTCTACCTCGCCTCAGGTTCGCCACGCCGGCGTGAGCTGCTGACGCAGATCGGCGTGCCATTCACCGCCCTCAGCGCGGACATCGATGAAACCCCTCTGACAGACGAATCCCCTGCGGCCTATGTCGAGCGCCTGGCGCGCGGCAAAGCCCAGGCGGGTTACGCCGCGCTGAGCGCCGAACAATCCGCCGGCCCGGCTTGTGTGCTGGGCGCCGACACGGCCGTGGTGCTCGACGGACGGATTCTCGGTAAACCGCAGGATCAAGCCGAGGCGCAGGCGATGTTGCTGGGCCTGGCCGGGCGCGAACATGAAGTGTTGACCGCCATTGCCCTGCTTGATGGCCAGCGTTGCGAGTCGCGCGTGGTGCGCAGCCTGGTGCGTTTTCGCCCCATCGACCAGGCCGAGGCCAGCGCCTACTGGGCCAGCGGCGAGCCCAATGACAAGGCTGGCGGTTACGGTATTCAAGGGCTCGGTGCGGTGTTCGTCAGCGGGCTCAATGGCAGCTACTCGGCCGTGGTGGGCCTGCCCCTGTGCGAAACCTGCGAGCTGCTCGGCCATTTCGGCATACCCTGTTGGCAAACCCTTATCGCGCGCTCTGCGCCGTACTGACTTGATGCGGCCATAATCGTGAACATGCCTGAACGAGATCCTGCCATGAGTGAAGAGATTCTAATCAACATCACGCCAATGGAATCACGCGTGGCGGTGGTTGAAAACGGTGTCCTGCAAGAGGTGCATGTCGAGCGTACCCAGAAGCGCGGCATCGTCGGCAACATCTATAAAGGCAAGGTAGTCAGAGTGTTGCCGGGCATGCAGGCAGCGTTCGTCGACATCGGCCTGGATCGTGCGGCGTTCATCCACGCCTCGGAAATTTCCCTGCGCGAGGGGCCGGCGGTCGAGAGCATCAGCGCCCTGGTGCACGAAGGCCAGAGCCTGGTGGTGCAGGTCACCAAGGACCCGATCGGCTCCAAAGGCGCACGCCTGACCACCCAGCTGTCGATTCCTTCGCGCTACCTGGTGTACATGCCGCGCACCGCCCATGTCGGAATTTCGCTGAAGATCGAGGACGAAGCCGAGCGCGAGCGCCTCAAGCAGGTGGTCACCGATTGTGTGGCCAAGGAAGGTATCAAGGAAGCGGGCGGCTTCATCCTGCGCACCGCCGCCGAAGGCGCGGGGGGCGATGAGATCCTGATGGACATCCGCTACCTGCGGCGCCTGTGGGACCAGATCGGCGCGCAGATCAAGACCGTTGGTGCGCCCAACGTGATCTACGAAGACCTCGGCCTGGCCCTGCGGACACTGCGCGACCTGGTCAGCCCGAAGATCGAGAAGATCCGCATCGACTCGCGGGAAACCTTCCAGAAAACCACGCAGTTCGTCGCCGAATTGATGCCGGAAATTGCCGATCGCCTGGAGCACTACCCCGGCGAGCGGCCGATCTTCGACCTGTATGGCGTCGAGGACGAAATCCAGAAAGCCCTGGAGCGCAAGGTGCCGCTCAAGTCCGGCGGCTACCTGGTGGTCGACCCGGCTGAGGCGATGAGCACCATCGACGTCAACACCGGTGCATTCGTCGGGCACCGCAACCTCGAAGAGACTATCTTCAAGACTAACCTGGAAGCGGCGACCGCGATTGCCCGGCAACTGCGCCTGCGCAACCTGGGCGGGATCATCATCATCGATTTCATCGACATGGAAGATGAGGAGCACCAGCGCCAGGTGCTGCGCACGCTGGAGAAACAACTGGAGCGTGATCACGCCAAGACCAACATCATCGGGATCACCGAGTTGGGCCTGGTGCAGATGACGCGCAAGCGCACCCGTGAAAGCCTCGAGCAGGTCCTGTGCGAGCCCTGCAGCAGTTGCCAGGGCCGGGGCAAGCTCAAGACGCCGGAAACCGTGTGCTATGAGATCTTCCGCGAGATCCTGCGCGAAGCTCGGGCCTATCAGGCCGAAGGTTATCGGGTGCTGGCCAACCAGAAAGTGGTCGACCGGCTGCTCGACGAAGAGTCGGGCAACGTCGCCGAGCTGGAAGGTTTTATCGGCCGCACCATCCGGTTCCAGGTGGAGACCATGTACTCCCAGGAACAATACGACGTGGTGTTGCTCTGAATCGCTGCGTTGTGCGACTGATGACAGGTCAGCACTCGCGAAACCTGTTTTCCATGGGGACCCACTGACATGGAACGTCTGATCCGCATTCTGGGCGCGCTGACCCGCTGGGGGCTGGGGCTTTGCGCGTTGTTGCTGGTGCTGGTCGCGCTTTACGTCAACCTGGGGCGGGAGTTGTTTCCGCTGGTGGCCGAGTATCGGGCCGAGGTCCAGACCAAGGCCCGTGAAGCGCTTGGCATGCCCCTGCAGATCGGCACCCTGGAAGGACGCTGGAGCGGCATGTCGCCGGTCCTGTTGGCGCACGACGTCACGGTCGGGGAGGGCGCCAACGCCTTGCACCTGGATAAGGTGCGGGTGGTGCCCGACGTCTGGGGCAGTCTGTTGTCACGCGCGGTGCGCGTCCAGCACCTGGAGCTCGATGGCCTGAAGATCAGCCTCAAGGAGGGGGTCGACGGTCAATGGTCGCTCGAAGGCCTGCCGGTGCAGCAGGACAAACCCCTCGACCCCGAGCAACTGCTGAACCAGATGCAGATGCTCGCCCAGCTGTCGGTGCTCGACAGCCAGATCACCCTGCAACCGCTGGACCAGCCGCCGCTGACCCTGACTTACGTGGGCCTGAGTCTCAAGACTGGCAGCAGCCAGCAACGCCTCGACGTGCGGTTGACCCTGCCCGACGGCCAACCGCTGGCCATGAACCTGCGTAGCCGGATTCGCCCCAGCCAATGGAGAGACGCCGAGGCCGACGCCTACCTGAGCCTGCCGCAAAGTGACTGGGCGCGCTGGCTCCCGGCAAGAATCACCCAGCAATGGCAGTTTTCCCAGATCAAGGCCGGAGGGGAGTTGTGGGCAACCTGGGGCAAGGGCACCTTGCAAAGCGCCGCGATCCGCCTCAATGCCCCGCAATTCAAGGGCGCCTACGGCGAGCGCAAGCCGGTGCAGATCAACAATCTGGCGCTCAACGGTTTTTTCCAGCGCAGCGCCGAAGGCTTCAAGCTGAGCCTGGATTCGCTGGCCTTGAACCTGGGTGAGACTCGCTGGGAAACCCGCCTGCAATTGCAGCAGACCTCCAGCACGGAAAAAACCCAGGAGCTCTGGCACCTGCAGGCCGACCGCCTCGACCTGACCCCCATCACCCCGATCCTCAATGCCCTGGGGCCACTGCCTGAAGGGGTGGCCACGACAGTGGAGCGACTCAAGGTCACCGGTACCTTGCGCAATGTACTGCTCGACATCCGCCCCGAAGCCACCGACGACAGCAAATTCAGCTTCGCCGCCAATCTGCAGCAGGTCGGCTTTGATGCCTATCACGGCGCGCCCGCGGCCCGTAACGTGTCCGGGAGCATCAGCGGTGATCTCGGACAGGGCGAACTGCGCATGGACAGCAAGGACTTCTCCCTGCACCTGGACCCGATCTTCGCCAAGCCATGGCAGTACATCCAGGCCAACGCACGGCTGACCTGGAAGCTCGACAAGCAAGGCTTCACCCTGATTGCGCCGTACCTGAAAGTGCTGGGAGAAGAAGGCAAGATTGCCGGTGACTTCCTGATTCGCCTGCACTTCGACCCGACCCAGGAAGACTACATGGACCTGCGGGTCGGCCTGCTGGAGGGGGACGGGCGCTACACCGCCAAGTACCTGCCCACGGTCCTCAGTCCCGCGCTGGACGAATGGTTGCGTACCGCCATTCTCAAGGGGGCGGTCGATGAGGGTTTCTTCCAGTACCAGGGCTCGCTGAATCACGATGCGGTCGAGGCGGCACGCAGCATCAGCCTGTTCTTCAAGGTGCATGACGCGGAGTTGGCATTCCAGCCCGGCTGGCCGCACCTGAGCAAGATCAGCGGCGATGTGTTCGTCGAGGACAGTGGCGTGCGCATCCTGGCCAGCAAAGGGCAATTGCTCGACACCCAGGTGCGCGATGTCTTCGTCAACATTCCCCACGTACCTGCGGGCAAGAACAGTCACATGTACATCGATGGCGCCTTTGCCGGTGGCCTGGGCGATGGCGTGAAGATTCTGCAGGATGCGCCGATCGGCACCGGTCCGACCTTTGCCGGTTGGCAGGGCGAGGGTGACCTGCAAGGCACGCTGAAGCTCGACATCCCGCTGGAGCAGGGTGAGGAGCCGAAGATCCTGGTGGATTTCAAGACTGCCAAGGCGCGCCTCAAACTCAGCGAGCCGGAGCTGGAACTGACCCAGCTCAAGGGCGACTTCCGCTTTGACAGCACCAAGGGCCTCAGTGGCCAGGGCATTACCGCGCGGGCCTTCGACCGGCCGGTGAGCGCGCGGATCTTCGCCGATGGCAAGGGTGGCAAGATCAATACCCGGGTCACCGCGTCCGGCCAGGTCACGGTGAAGAAACTCACCGAGTGGCTGAAGGTCACCCAGCCGCTGCCGGTTTCCGGCGACATCCCCTATCAGTTGCAGCTCAATCTTGATGGCGCCGACAGCCAATTGATGGTCAGCTCCAGCCTCAAGGGCGTCGCCGTTGATTTGCCGGCACCCTTTGGCATGTCGGCGGCACAGGGCCGCGACACGGTGTTTCGCATGACCCTGCAGGGCGCCGAGCGGCGCTACTGGCTCGACTACGGCGACCTGGCAGACTTCACTTTCGCCGCGCCAGCGAGCAATTTCGCCGACGGTCGTGGTGAGTTGTTCCTTGGCAGCGGCAACGCGGTATTGCCGGGCGCCAAGGGCCTGCGCATCCGTGGTGTGCTTTCGGAGCTGGATGTGGAGCCCTGGAATGCCCTGGTCGATCGTTATTCCGGACAGGATCCGGGGGGCAGTGCCAAACAGCTGCTCAGCGGTGCCGACTTCCGGGTCGGCAAGCTCACGGGGTTCGGCACCACCTTGGATCAGGCGCGGCTGCAACTGGATCGCAAGCCGACCGCCTGGGCGCTGCAACTCGATAGCCAGCAGGTCAAGGGCGCGGTCGGGCTGCCTGATGCCAAGGGCGCTCCGATTACTGTGAACCTGCAGTATGTGCGCCTGCCGGCGCCGGACCCAGCGGTGCAGGCCGACGAAAATGCCCCGGATCCACTGGCCTCGGTCGACCCGACCAAAGTGCCGGCCCTGGATATCAATATCGCTCAGCTGTTTCAGGGCAAGGACCTGGTAGGTGCCTGGTCCCTGAAAGTGCGGCCCATTGCCAAGGGGCTGGCGTTCAACAGCATGAACCTGGGGCTCAAGGGTATGCAGCTGCAGGGGGCGGGCGGCTGGGAAGGTGTGCCGGGCGCCACCAGCAGTTGGTACAAGGGCCGACTCGAGGGCAAGAACCTCGCGGATGTGCTCAAGGGCTGGGGGTTCGCACCGACGGTAACCAGTGAGAACTTTCACCTGGATATCGACGGGCGGTGGCCCGGTTCACCGGCCTGGGTCGGCCTGAAACGCTACTCCGGCAGCCTGGATGCCACGCTGAACAAGGGGCAGATGGTTGAAGTCGAAGGGGGCGCGCAGGCGCTGCGGGTATTCGGCCTGCTCAACTTCAACTCGATTGGCCGACGCCTGCGCCTGGACTTCTCCGACCTGTTCGACAAGGGCTTGAGCTACGACCGGGTCAAGGGCTTGCTGGTCGCCAGCAGCGGGGTGTATGTCACCCGCGAGCCGATTACCTTGACCGGCCCCTCGAGTAACCTGGAGCTCAACGGCACCCTGGACATGGTCGCTGACCGGATCGATGCCAAGGTGCTGGTCACCCTGCCGTTGACCAATAACCTGCCGATTGCCGCGCTGATCGTCGGCGCGCCGGCGGTGGGTGGTGCGTTGTTCCTGATCGACAAACTGATCGGTGATCGGGTGGCGCGATTTGCCAGCGTCAAGTACACCGTCAAGGGCCCGGTAAAAGAGCCGAAGATCACCTTTGAAAAACCTTTTTGAGGCGCTTTTTCCGAACGCACGCCAAGGGCCTATGGAGTAGCATGGCCGCTTACCTGAAACGGAGTGCGCCATGTCTCTTGCGGTGATTCAAATGGTCAGCCAGAGCGATGTGCTGGCCAATCTTGCCCAGGCCCGCAAGTTGCTCGAGCAGGCCGCCGAGGCGGGCGCACGCTTGGCCGTGCTGCCGGAAAACTTCGCTGCCATGGGGCGGCGCGACGTCGCTGAACTTGGCCGCGCCGAGGCGCTGGGCGACGGCCCGATCCTGCCATGGTTGAAACAGACCGCCCGTGACCTCAAGTTATGGATAGTGGCCGGCACCCTGCCATTGCCGCCGCGCGATCAACCCCAGGCGAAGGCCAATGCCTGTTCGTTGCTGGTCGACGAGCATGGCGAAACCGTGGCGCGGTACGACAAGCTGCACCTGTTTGATGTCGATGTGGCGGACAATCGGGGGCGCTACCGTGAATCCGATGACTATGCTCATGGCAGTACGGTGGTGGTGGCCCAGACGCCGGTAGGCCGGGTTGGCCTGACGGTGTGTTACGACTTGCGCTTCCCCGAACTGTACAGCGAACTGCGCGCCGCCGGGGCTGAGCTGATTACCGCCCCTGCGGCGTTTACCGCGGTGACCGGTGCGGCCCATTGGGAGGTGCTGATCCGGGCGCGGGCCATCGAGACCCAGTGTTATGTGCTGGCGGCCGCGCAGGGAGGCACACACCCGGGGCCGCGCGAGACCTTTGGTCACGCCGCGATTGTCGACCCCTGGGGGCGCGTGCTGGCCCAGCAGGACCAAGGCGAGGCCGTGCTGCTGGCCGAACGTGATAGCAGCGAACAGGCGTCCATCAGGGCGCGGATGCCGGTGTCCAGTCACCGGCGCTTTTTCTCGCAGGGCGCACAGCGACCTGCCTCAGAACGTTGAATTAAGGCGTAAACCTATGAGCGAGTTGTTGTCCTCAGTCAGTGAACATCTGCTAGCGCCAGGCGGCGTGACCATCGAGAACCTGCAAAGCGTGCTGGGTGACCTGGCGGGGCCGGGCATCGATGCCGCCGACCTGTATTTCCAGGGACAGATCTCCGAGTCCTGGGCGCTGGAAGACGGCATCGTCAAGGAAGGCAGCTTCAATCTGGACCAGGGCGTGGGTGTGCGGGCGCAATCGGGTGAGAAGACCGGTTTTGCCTACAGCAATGCCATCACCCTGGAAGCCCTGGGCCTGGCGGCCCGTGCGGCCCGTTCGATCTCCCGCGCCGGGCAGAACGGCACGGTGCAGGCTTTTACCACCCAGGACGTCGCCCAGCTGTACGCGCCGGATAACCCGCTGGAAGTGTTGAGCCGTGCGGAAAAGGTCGAGCTGCTCAAGCGCATCGACGTCGCCACGCGTGCGCTCGATCCGCGCATCCAGCAAGTCACCGTGAGCATGGCCGGGGTCTGGGAACGGATCCTGGTGGCCTCCACCGACGGTGGCCTGGCGGCGGATGTGCGACCCCTGGTGCGCTTCAACGTCAGTGTGATCGTCGAGCAGAACGGCCGTCGTGAGCGCGGTGGTCACGGCGGTGGCGGGCGGACCGACTACCGCTATTTCCTGGCTGAAGACCGTGCCATGGGTTACGCCCGCGAGGCCCTGCGCCAGGCGCTGGTGAACCTGGAAGCGATCCCGGCGCCGGCCGGCACCTTGCCCGTCGTGCTGGGCTCGGGCTGGTCCGGGGTGTTGCTGCACGAAGCGGTGGGCCACGGCCTGGAAGGCGACTTCAACCGCAAGGGCAGTTCGGCCTATAGCGGCCGCATGGGCGAGATGGTCGCTTCCAAGCTGTGCACCATTGTCGACGACGGCACCCTGGCCGGTCGCCGTGGCTCGTTGAGCGTCGATGACGAAGGCACGCCGACCGAGTGCACCACGCTGATCGAAAACGGCGTGCTCAAGGGCTATATGCAGGACAAGCTCAACGCGCGGCTGATGGGCGTGGCACGTACCGGCAACGGTCGACGCGAATCCTATGCGCACCTGCCGATGCCCCGCATGACCAACACCTACATGCTCGGTGGCGAAAGCGATCCGGCAGAAATCATCGCCTCGGTGAAGAAGGGCATCTATTGCGCAAACCTCGGCGGTGGCCAGGTTGATATCACCAGCGGCAAGTTCGTGTTTTCCACCAGCGAAGCGTACCTGATCGAGGACGGCAAGATTACCGCACCGGTCAAAGGCGCAACCCTGATCGGCAACGGGCCGGAAGCCATGAGTCGGGTGTCGATGGTCGGTAACGACCTGTCGCTGGACAGCGGTGTGGGGACGTGTGGCAAGGATGGGCAGTCTGTGCCGGTGGGTGTCGGCCAGCCAACCTTGAAAATCGACGCGATCACCGTGGGTGGCACGGGCGCGTAAGGGGTGGAGCTGCGGATGGGTTGCCAGGCAACCCATCCGCGACGAGGTTCAACGCAGGCCGCGTTGTGTCTCGTCCAGCTCGCGGATGTATTTGAAGATTTTACGGCTGGAAGCAGGAGGTTTGTTTTGCGCAACCTCGTGCTGAGCCTGACGGATCAAGGAGCGCAATTGCTGGCGGTCCGCGTCCGGGTACTCGATGACGAATTTTTCCAGGACAGCGTCGTCGCCGGCGATCAAGCGATCACGCCAGCGTTCCAGACCGTGGAAACGTTCGTTGTATTGGCGAGTGGAGGCGTCGAGTTGGTCCAGCAGTACCAGAATGGCACTGGTGTCCTGATCGCGCATCAGCTTGCCAATGAACTGCAGGTGCCGTTTACGCGCGATATTCGCGGTGTGCTTGGGCGCATCGGCCAAGGCCCGGCGCAAGGCGTCGGTCAAAGGCAGTTTTGCCAGCAAGTCAGGCTTGAGTGTTGTAAGGCGCTCGCCAAGGTCAACCAGAGCATGTAGCTCACGTTTGACCTGGGATTTGCTTTTTTCTCCCGTATCGAGGGAGTCGTCGTAAGAATCAACCATGGTGGCCGTCCGCAAAGAAACGCCGCCATGATAACCAGTCGGGGGCCGCTTGTCCGGCCCGGTCGCTCGATGGCCTTAACCGAAAGCAGAATTTGAGTGGAGAACAGCATGAGTGCAGTTGAAAGCGTCGGCCCACAAGCGTTGCCGGCACTGCAAGAGCAAGTCGAGCAGATCATTGCCGAAGCCAAGCGCCAGGGTGCCAGTGCCTGCGAAGTGGCTGTGTCTCTTGAGCAGGGCCTGTCGACTTCGGTACGCCAACGAGAAGTCGAAACGGTTGAGTTCAATCGCGACCAGGGCTTTGGCATCACCTTGTATGTTGGCCAGCGCAAAGGCTCGGCCAGCACCTCGGCCAGTGGCGCCGAGGCGATTCGCGAAACCGTTGCCGCGGCACTGGCGATCGCCAAGCACACCTCCGAAGACGAACACTCGGGCCTGGCCGATGCCGCGCTGATGGCCAAGGACCTGGCGGACTTCGATCTGTTCCACGCCTGGGACATCACGCCTGAGCAGGCGATCGAGAAGGCTCTGGCTTGCGAAGCCGCCGCCTTTGCCGCCGACAGCCGGATCAAGAATGCCGATGGCACGACCCTCAGCACCCATCAGGGCTGCCGGGTGTATGGCAACAGTCATGGCTTCATTGGTGGTTATGCGTCGACCCGCCACAGCCTCAGTTGCGTGATGATCGCCGAGGCCGACGGCCAGATGCAGCGCGACTACTGGTATGACGTCAATCGCCAGGGCAACCTGCTGGCCGATCCGTCGAGCATTGGCCAACGCGCAGCGCAGCGCGCCGCCAGCCGCCTGGGCGCGCGGCCGGTGCCAACCTGTGAAGTGCCGGTGCTGTTTTCCGCCGAGCTGGCGGGCGGCCTGTTTGGCAGTTTCCTGGGGGCGATCTCCGGCGGCAATCTGTACCGCAAGTCATCCTTCCTCGAAGGCGCGCTGGGGCAGAAACTGTTTCCTGAGTGGCTGACCATCGATGAGCGCCCGCACTTGATGCGCGCCATGGGCAGTTCGGCGTTCGACGGTGATGGCCTGGCCACCTACGCCAAGCCATTCGTCGAAAACGGCGAGTTGGTCTCGTACGTGCTGGGTACCTATTCCGGCCGCAAGCTCGGCATGCCGAGCACCGCCAACTCGGGCGGCGTGCACAACCTGTTCGTCACCCATGGTGATGAAGACCAGGCAGCGCTGTTGCGGCGCATGGGTCGTGGCCTGCTCGTGACCGAGCTGATGGGCCATGGGCTGAACATGGTGACCGGCGATTACTCCCGGGGCGCGGCAGGGTTCTGGGTCGAGAACGGGGAAATCCAGTTTGCCGTCCAGGAAGTGACGATTGCCGGCAACATGCGCGACATGTTCAAGCAGATCGTGGCCGTCGGTAATGACTTGGAACTGCGCAGCAATATTCGCACCGGCTCGGTGCTGATCGAGCGGATGACGGTGGCGGGCAGCTAAACCTTAACGCTGCAAAAAAGGCGCGCCATCCCATCGGATGGCGCGCCTTTTTTTATGTGCCTTACCCGGCCCCCAGTGGGAGCGAGCCGGGCGGCGCTCCGCTTGCTCGCGATGGCGGTCGAACACTCCCCAGGAACCCAACGGACACTCCCGCAATGAGTCCTCCGTTCGCAGCGGACTTGTTTTGGTTCTCATTATCATCTAATAATAAATCTCATTACCGAATGAGTCTGGGTCATGAGTTCTGCCTTGCACGAGCAGCCTTACCTCGAAAGCTGGCGCTGGATGAGTCGTCAGATCCGCTGTGCGCTGGAGCCTGACGAACCGCGCCTGATCGCACATTACCTGGCCGAAGGCCGGTATCTGTCCTGTTGTACGGCCACTTCGGCCTGGACCGTTGCTGAAACCTCATTTCGTTTGCTGCTCGACACCGCTGCCGATGTCGCCTTGCCCTGGCATTGGCGCAGCCTCTGCCTGGACCAGGCCTGGCGACCACTGCGCGACCTGGAGCGCTTGTCGTTGTGCAAGTGCCGGCTCAAGCGCTGGCAAAGCTACACCTGGCAACTGGCGACCTGCGAGTTGTTGCCCTCCATTCCCCTCATTGAACTGGTGCAAGGATTTCCCGATGAGTAATACCCGTATCGAACGTGACAGCATGGGTGAGTTGCAAGTCCCGTTAAACGCCTTGTACGGCGCACAGACCCAGCGCGCCGTGGACAACTTCCCCATCAGCGGCCAGCGCATGCCGGCGCAGTTCATTCGTGCGCTGATCCTCGCCAAGGCGGCCGCTGCCAAGGCCAACGTGGAGCTCCAGCAGTTGAGCGAAGCCCAGGGCAAGGCCATTGTCGATGCGGCCCAGGGGCTGCTCGAAGGGGATTTCATGCCGCACTTTCCGGTGGATATTTTCCAGACCGGCTCCGGCACCAGTTCCAACATGAACGCCAACGAAGTATTGGCCACCCTGGCCAGTCGCCTGCTGGGCGAGCCGATCAATCCAAACGACCACGTCAATTGTGGCCAGAGCAGCAATGACATCATTCCGACCACCATCCACGTCAGCGCCGCACTGGCGCTGCATGAACAACTGCTGCCGGCGCTTGAGCACCTGGTGCAGGTGATCGAGCGCAAGGCCGAGCAGGTTCACCCGTTCATCAAGACCGGGCGTACCCACCTGATGGACGCCATGCCAGTGCGTATGAGTCAGGTGCTCAACGGTTGGGCGCAGCAGCTCAGGGCCAACATCGGTCATGTGCACAATCTGTTGCCGGCCCTGCAATCCCTGGCCCAGGGAGGCACGGCGGTGGGCACCGGTATCAATGCGCACCCGCAGTTCGCGGCACGTTTCTGCCAGCAACTGAGCGCCCTGACCAAGGTGCCGTTCACTCCAGGCAAGGACCTGTTTGCCCTGATCGGTTCCCAGGATACCGCCGTGGCGGTGTCCGGACAGCTCAAGGCGACTGCCGTATCGCTGATGAAAATCGCCAACGACCTGCGCTGGATGAACTCAGGCCCCTTGGCCGGCCTGGGTGAAATCGAGCTCGAAGGGTTGCAGCCGGGTTCATCGATCATGCCCGGCAAAGTCAATCCGGTAATTCCAGAAGCGACCGCGATGGTGGCCGCGCAGGTGATCGGCAATGACAGCGTGATCACCGTCGCTGGGCAGTCGGGCAACTTCGAGCTGAACGTGATGCTGCCGATCATTGCCCAGAATCTGCTGAGCAGCATCGAGTTGCTGGCCAATTCCAGTCGCCTGCTGGCGGACAAAGCCATCGCTACCTTCAAGGTCAACGAGGCCAAGCTCAAGGAAGCTCTGTCGCGCAACCCGATCCTGGTCACTGCGCTCAACCCGATCATTGGCTATCAGAAGGCCGCCGAAATCGCCAAGACCGCTTACCAGCAAGGTCGCCCGGTGATCGATGTGGCCCTGGAGCACACCGACCTGTCGCGAAGCCAACTGCAAGAGCTGCTCAATCCGGAAAAGCTCACCGCAGGCGGCGTGTAATCACTGTCACCGCTTAGGAGGCTCACCATGGAGCACTGGAAACGCACGATCGAAAGGGCCAACCGCTGCTTCATGCTGGGCGAATTGATCGATGCTCGCGAGGCCTACCTGCAGGCCCTGGCACTGGCCCAGGTGTTGTTCGCCCGCTGGGCGGACGCGGACGAGGCGGTAGCCGCCTGCGTGATCTCCCATCACAACCTCGCCGACCTGCATCTGCGCCTGAACCAGCCGGAGGAGAGCGCTGAATACCTGTGCGCCATCCATCAAATGCTGTTGCAGACCCTGCAGGACCCGCGTCAGGCACCGGCCTTACGTGAGGCGGCACTGCGTCAAAGCAGCAAGACCTATGTCGAGCTGCTCACGTTCATCAGCGAGTACGGCGAGTACCCGCGTACCCAGCGTTTGCTGCACATCGATACCGCTGCGCAGCCCAATGCCGCGCACGCTTTTTATGGAGCTCATTAAAATGGCTTTTACCTTGCCGGCCCTGCCTTACGCCTACGATGCCCTGGAACCGCATATCGATGCGCAGACCATGGAGATCCACTACACCAAGCACCACCAGACGTACATCAACAACCTCAATGCTGCGGTGGAGGGCACCGAGTTTGCCGAGTGGCCGGTGGAGCGCCTGGTGGCCAGTGTCCAGCAATTGCCACAAAAGCTGCGCGCAGCGGTGATCAACCAGGGTGGCGGGCATGCCAACCATTCGTTGTTCTGGGCGGTCATGGTGCCCAACGGTGGTGGTCTGCCAGCAGGCGACTTGGCCAAGGCGATCGATGCTCAACTGGGTGGTTTCGACAGCTTCAAGGAGGCCTTCACCAAGGCCGCGCTGAGCCGTTTTGGCAGTGGCTGGGCGTGGCTGAGTGTGACCCCAGAAAAGACCCTGGTGGTGGAAAGCAGTGGCAACCAGGATAGCCCGTTGATGAATGGCAATACGCCAATCCTTGGTCTGGATGTCTGGGAGCACGCCTATTACCTGCGCTATCAGAACCGTCGCCCGGAATACATCAATGCGTTTTACAACGTTATCCATTGGCCGGAAGTTGCGCAGCGTTATCAGGCTGCGCTGGCTTGAGCCTTCACTGTAAGAAGATCTAAGGCCACTTATGGGCACTGAAACACTGACGATCAGCAGTGGGCGAATGTTTCGTTATGCGCTGGGTTCGCTCCTGCTGCTGGCAGGTACTGCCTTGCTGGTGGCCCATGGCCTGGCGTGGCTCAACCTTGAGCCAAAGTTGATGCGGGCCCTGCAGGGCGGGGCGATCTGCGCGCTGGGCACGGCCCTGGGCGCGGTGCCGGTGCTGGTGATCCGGCGGATGCCGGTGGCGCTCAGCGACACCTTGCTGGGTTTTGGCGCCGGGGTGATGCTGGCAGCAACGGCCTTTTCGCTGATTGTGCCGGGAATCGCCGCCGCTGAAAGTCTGGGGCTGTCCTCCTGGGCTGCCAGCGGCCTGATCTGCTGCGGCATCCTGCTGGGGGCGTTCGGGCTGTTTGTGGTGGATCGTCAGATGTCCGGTGCGACCCCCGAGATGCTGGTGGGCACCCAAGAGCGCCCAGTCATCCCGCCACGCATCTGGCTGTTCGTATTCGCCATCATTGCCCACAACATTCCAGAAGGCATGGCCGTGGGAGTCTCGGCCGGTGGTGGCATGGCGGACGCAGACAGCCTGGCCATGGGCATTGCCTTGCAGGATGTGCCGGAAGGGCTGGTCATCGCGCTGGTGCTGGCCGGGGCCGGGATGTCGCGGGTCAAGGCCTTCCTGATCGGCGCCGCATCAGGGCTGGTCGAGCCGGTGTTTGCACTGCTGTGTGCCTGGCTGGTGAGCCTGGCCGAGGTGATCCTGCCGTTGGGCCTGGCCCTGGCTGCAGGGGCGATGCTGCTGGTGGTGACGCATGAGGTGATCCCCGAGTCGCGCCGCAATGGCCACGAGAAGCTTGCCAGCCTGGGTTTGCTGATCGGGTTTTGCCTGATGATGGTGATGGATACAGCGCTGGGGTAGGGCTGCCTACTCGCCTTCGTCGAAGTAGTTGTTGATCAGTGCTACCAGGGCATCCAGCGCTTCCTGTTCCTGCTCGCCTTCGGTGCTCAGGTGGATGCGAGTGCCTTTGCCTGCGGCCAGCATCATCATGGCCATGATGCTCTTGCCGTCGACCATCGACTGTGGGGTGCGTCCTGCACGAATCTGGCATGGGTACTGGCCTGCAACGCCGACGAACTTGGCTGAAGCGCGGGCGTGCAGGCCCAGTTTGTTGATGATTTCAATTTCCAGAGCAGGCATCGCGGTGTGAATCCTTTAGCTAAGGTCGCGGTGGCGAACCTGGACATTCTTCAGGGATTTTTGCAGGACCTGGCCCAGGCGTTCGGTCAGGTAGACGGAGCGGTGATGCCCGCCCGTGCAGCCAATGGCTATGGTCACGTAGGCCCGATTGCTGGCGGCAAAGCGCGGCAGCCATTTGAGCAGGTAGCTGGAGATGTCTTCAAACATTTCTTCGACATCCGGCTGAGCTGCCAGGTATTCGGCAACCGGCTGGTCTAGCCCGGACTGAGCGCGTAGTTCCGGTTTCCAGTAGGGGTTGGGCAGGCAGCGGACGTCGAACACCAAATCGGCATCCACTGGCATGCCACGCTTGAACCCGAACGACTCGACCAGGAATGCCGTGCCCGGCTCGGGTTGATTGAGCAGGCGCAACTTGATGGTGTCACGCAGTTGGTAGAGGTTCAGGTCGGTGGTGTTGAGCTTGAGGTCGGCCAGGTCGGCGATCGGCTCCAGCAGGCGGGTCTCGTCCTGGATGGCTTCGGCCAGCGAACGCTGCGAGCTGCTCAGCGGGTGGCGGCGACGGGTTTCCGAGAAGCGCTTGAGCAGGGTTTCTTCATCGGCATCGAGGAACAGCACATCACATTGGATGTGCCGGTTGCGCACTTCTTCGAGCAATTCAGGGAAACGCGACAAATGGCTCGGCAGGTTGCGCGCATCGATCGATACGGCCACCAGCGGCTGGGCCAACTCGTCGTGAAGCAACGCGCGTTCGGCCAACTCTGGCAGCAACCCGGCGGGCAGGTTGTCGATGCAGTAGTAGCCGTTGTCCTCCAGAACATTGAGGGCTGTGCTTTTACCGGAGCCGGAGCGGCCGCTGACGATGATCAGGCGCATGATTAGTGACCGTTTTGTTCGTCCAGGACGACCTGGTACAGGGCTTCGCTGGTGCTGGCACTGCGCAGGCGGTCGCGCACTTCCTTGCGGTCCAGCATGCTGGCGATCTGGCGCAGAAGTTCCAGGTGGGCATCGGTGGCGGCTTGCGGGACCAGCAGCACGAACAGCAGGTCGACCGGAGCGCCGTCGATGGCGTCGAAATCAATAGGCGCATCCAGGTGCATCAAGGCGCTGATGGGCGCCTCGCAGCCTTTGAGGCGGCAGTGAGGAATGGCGATGCCGTTGCCAAAACCGGTCGAACCGAGTTTTTCACGGGCAATCAGGCTCTCGAAGACATCTTGCATCTCCAGATCCGGGACTTCCCGGGCGATCAGGTTGGCAATTTGTTCGAGGGCGCGTTTTTTACTGCCGCCCGGCACGTTCACCAAAGAACGGCCGGGGGTCAGGATGCTTTCAAGTCGGATCATGGGATGGGGGTGTTAACGACCGGTTGCGCCCTGGAGGAGGCTCTGGGTCTTTTCCTTATGCTTTTTAAGTTGACGGTCCAGCTTGTCGGTCAGCAGGTCAATGGCGGCATACATGTCCGTATGCTCGGCATTGGCGACCACTTCTCCGCCGGGGATATGCAGCGTGGCTTCGATTTTCTGCAACAGCTTCTCGACATTCATCGTGACTTGCACGTTGGTGATCTTGTCGAAATGCCTCTCCAGTCGGTCGAGTTTTTCGCCGATGTAGGTGCGCAGAGGTTCGGTAACTTCCAGTTGGTGTCCACTGATGTTGACTTGCATACAGCTTCTCCTTCGTTGCCAGTGCATAAGGCGGCAGGCCGAGTTGCCTGCCACTAGGGTGTCTGCGAAAGATTTCGAAAACACCCTGGAACGCGGTGGCGTGGCCCGTTACATCAATCGCTTGCGTTCGCTCGAAGGCGCGATCCCGAGGGATTCACGGTACTTGGCGACGGTACGACGGGCTACCTGAATACCTTGTGCCTCCAGTAAACCAGCGATCTTGCTGTCACTCAACGGCTTTTTCTGATTTTCCGCGGCAACCAGTTTTTTGATGATCGCGCGGATCGCCGTGGACGAGCATTCGCCGCCTTCGGAGGTGCTGACGTGGCTTGAGAAAAAGTATTTCAGCTCATAGATACCGCGCGGGGTATGCATGAATTTTTGCGTGGTGACCCGGGAAATCGTCGACTCGTGCATGCCCACCGCTTCGGCGATGTCATGCAGGACCAGCGGCTTCATCGCCTCGTCGCCATATTCGAGAAAGCCGCGCTGGTGCTCGACGATCTGGGTGGCCACTTTCATCAGGGTTTCGTTGCGGCTTTGCAGGCTCTTGATGAACCAGCGTGCCTCTTGCAACTGATTGCGCATGAAGGTGTTGTCGGCGCTGGTGTCGGCGCGACGCACGAAACCGGCGTACTGAGGGTTGACCCGCAAGCGCGGTACCGACTCCTGGTTCAGTTCCACCAGCCAGCGTTCGTTGTCCTTGCGCACGATCACATCGGGCACCACGTATTCGGCTTCGCTGGACTCGATCTGCGAGCCGGGCCGCGGGTTGAGGCTCTGGACCAGTTCGATGACCTGGCGCAGTTCGTCTTCCTTGAGCTTCATGCGCCGCATCAACTGGCTGTAGTCGCGGCTGCCGAGCAGATCGATGTAATCACTGACCAGGCGCTTGGCCTCTGCCAGCCAAGGGGTCTTGGCGGGCAGCTGGCGCAATTGCAGCAACAGGCACTCACCCAGGTTGCGGGCGCCGATGCCGGCGGGCTCGAATTGCTGGATGCGATGCAGGACGGCTTCGATTTCGTCCAGCTCGATGTCCAGTTCCGGGTCGAATGCCTCGAGAATTTCCTCGAGGGTTTCGTCCAGGTAGCCCTGATTGTTGATGCAGTCGATCAGGGTCACGCCGATCAGGCGATCGGTGTCGGACATCGGGGCCAGGTTCAATTGCCAGAGCAGGTGGCTCTGCAGGCTTTCACCGGCGGAGGTGCGGGTGGTGAAATCCCACTCGTCGTCATCGTTGCTGGGCAGGCTGCTGGCGCTGGTCTGGTAGACGTCTTCCCAGGCGGTGTCGACCGGCAGTTCGTTGGGAATGCGTTCGTTCCATTCACCTTCCTCGAGGTTATCCACCGTGGGGGCGGTTTCCTGGTAGGAGGGTTCCTGGACGTCGGTGTTGGGTTTGTGCTCGATGTTGTCCGCCATAGGGTCGGCGTTATCGAAGTCGTCGCCTTCTTCCTGGCGTTCGAGCATTGGATTTGACTCCAAGGCTTCCTGGATTTCCTGTTGCAGGTCCAGGGTCGACAATTGGAGCAGGCGGATGGCCTGTTGCAGCTGCGGTGTCATCGTCAGCTGCTGGCCCATTCTCAAGACTAGCGATGGTTTCATGGCTGGGGCTTAACACCTTATTCGCCGGCGCACGTGCGCCATCCACTACAGGGCGCCGGAGCGCCAAACTTAAGCAAATTATATGCCTGAAACTGAAGTGTTTGCCTAGAGCGTCATGACAATAAAAATATTCAGGCTTTCATTGACAATGCGCTCTACCGGCAGGCCAGACGCCTCGCTGCTTAAAGGCGGAACTCGTGGCCCAGGTACACTTCCTTGACCAGTTCGTTGGCCAGGATGGTTTCAGCGTCACCTTCTGCGATCAGTTGACCATCGTTCACGATGTAGGCGGTTTCGCAGATGTCCAACGTTTCACGCACGTTGTGGTCCGTGATCAGTACGCCAATGCCCTTGGCCTTGAGGTGATGGATGATCTGCTTGATGTCACCGACCGAAATCGGGTCCACGCCGGCGAAAGGTTCGTCGAGCAGGATGAACTTCGGCGCGGTGGCCAGGGCGCGGGCAATTTCCACGCGGCGTCGTTCGCCACCGGAAAGGCTCATGCCCAGGTTGTCGCGGATATGGTTGATGTGGAACTCCTGCAACAGGCTTTCGAGTTCCTTGCGCCGACCGGCCTTGTCGAGTTCCTTGCGGGTTTCGAGAATGGCCATGATGTTGTCGGCAACCGACAGTTTGCGGAAGATCGACGCCTCCTGTGGAAGATAGCCGATACCTGCCCGTGCGCGACCGTGCATGGGCTGGTGGCTGACATCCAGGTCGTCGATCAGTACGCGACCCTGGTCGGCCTGCACCAGGCCGACGATCATGTAGAAGCAGGTGGTCTTGCCGGCACCGTTGGGGCCAAGCAGGCCGACGATCTGGCCGCTGTCGATGGACAGGCTGACGTCACGCACGACCTGACGGCTCTTGTAGCTCTTGGCCAGGTGCTGGGCTTTCAGAGTTGCCATTACTGGGCCTTTTGCTCGTCAGTTTTCTTTTTCGGCTGGATGACCATGTCGATCCGCGGACGTTGCTCAGTGACCTTGCTGCCCGTGGCGCGACCGGCGCTGGCGAGCTTTTTGTTGGTGTCGTAGACGATTTTCTCGCCCTGGGTAATGTTGCCGTCCTTGTCGACGACTTTGGCCCGATCGATCAGCACGACGCGGTCTTGCGAGGCGTGGTACTGGATGGTCACCCCGTAGCCCTGCACGGGTTTGGAGTCGCCCGCCGTTTGCACTTGCTCGAAGTAGGCCAGGTTGCCAACCGAGGTCACGACGTCGATGTCACCCGCTGCGGTGCGGGTGATGGTCACGGTGTTGCCGGTGACCTTCATCGAGCCCTGGGTGATGATCACGTCGCCCTTGTAGGTGGCGATACCGTTCTTGTCGTCCAGTTGGGCGTCGTCGGCCTGGATGCGGATAGGTTGATCTCTATCGGTCGGCAGGGCCCAGGCGCTCACGCTTCCCAGTGCTGCGCCCAAACTGAGCAAAATAGGGAGGGTTTTAACGAGCCTCATACTGTCCTCTTACGTTCGATAGCAGGTGTATCCTGCTTTCTTTCAAATACGCCTTCATTCCGGTACCAGTCGATACACCGCCAGCGCCGTCGATTCTAACGGCTTGCTGGGTCTGCGCATATTGTTGCTTGGGGAATACCGTCATGCGTGTGGTGGTGATGACCATCGGGCGATTCTTGGCATCGGTGCGTGCAATGCGCACCGAGTCGATGAGTTCGACCTCGGTGCCGTCAGGATTGACCTCGCCACGCTCGCTCTGCACATGCCAGGGGAATTCGCTGCCGCGATACATCTGCAGGTCCGGCTTGGTCAGCAAGGTGACTTCGCTGGCCTTGACGTGTTCGACCTTGTCGGACGTCATGTCGTACTGCAACTTGCCATCTGGCTGGAACTGCACGCTGTGGGCGTTGATGGCGTAGTAGTCGATCTCGCTCTCGTTGACCGCGGCTACCGGCTTGTCGAGAAAGCGCTCAGGGCTGATGTTCCAGTAGCCGACAGCCGCTAACAACGCGGCGATGGCTGCGAAAAACACGATATTGCGAAACTTTTTACTCAGCATAAATGACTCACAGGTACGCAGCGTTGGCGTCTTCCAGATTGCCTTGGGCGCGTAATATCAATTCACAGAATTCTCGAGCAGCACCTTCGCCACCACGGGCCTCGGTGATGCCGTGGGCGTGTTCGCGGACAAAACTCGCGGCATTGGCAACGGCCATGCCGAGGCCGACGCGCCTAATCACCGGCAGGTCGGGTAGGTCGTCGCCCAGATAGGCGACCTGTTCATAGCTTAGGCCCAGTTGCGCGAGAAGCTCGTCGAGCACCGCAAGTTTGTCCTCGCGGCCTTGATACAGGTGGCTTATCCCCAGGTTTTTGGCGCGACGCTCGACCGCCGGGCTTGTTCGACCACTGATAATGGCCATTGTCACACCGCTGGCCAGCAACATTTTCATGCCCTGGCCGTCGAGGGTGCTGAAACTCTTGAATTCGCTGCCATCCTCGAGGAAATTCAGGCGACCGTCGGTGAGTACGCCGTCGACATCGAAGACCGCCAGCTTGACGGGCCTGGCGCGTTCGAGCAGGTCGTCAGCCATTACATCACCCCTGCGCGCAACAGGTCGTGCATGTTCAGGGCGCCGATCGGGCGGTCATCGTTGTCGACCACCACCAGGGCGTTGATCTTGTTGTCTTCCATGATCTTCAGGGCTTGTGCGGCGAGCATGTCGGCCCGGGCGGTCTTGCCATGAAGGGTCATGACCTCTTCGATCCTGGCCTGCTGGAAGTCGATCGAGCGGTCCAGGGTGCGCCGCAGGTCGCCGTCCGTGAAAATCCCGGCCAGGGTGCCATCGGCTTCCAGGACCACGGTCATGCCCAGGCCCTTGCGGGTCATTTCCAGCAAGGCGTCTTTGAGCGATGTACCGCGCACCACCTGTGGCAGTTCGGCACCGATGTGCATGACGTCTTCGACTTTCAGCAGCAGGCGCCGACCCAGCGCGCCGCCCGGGTGGGAGAAGGCGAAGTCCTCGGCGGTAAAGCCCCGGGCTTCCAGCAAGGCCACCGCCAGGGCGTCGCCCATCACCAGCGCTGCCGTGGTCGATGACGTCGGCGCCAGGTTCAGCGGGCAGGCTTCATGCTCGACATGCACGTTCAGATTGACGTCAGCGGCCTTGGCCAGTGTCGAGTCAGGGTTGCCGGTCAGGCTGATCAACTGGATTCCCATGCGCTTGATCAGCGGGAGCAGGGTGATGATTTCGTGGGTCGAGCCGGAATTGGACAAGGCGAGGATGATGTCATCGCGGGTAATCATGCCCATGTCGCCATGGCTGGCTTCGGCGGGGTGCACAAAAAAGGCCGTGGTGCCGGTGCTGGCCAGGGTCGCGGCAATCTTGTTGCCGATGTGCCCGGACTTGCCCATGCCGACCACCACCACTCGGCCTTTGCTGGACAGAATCAACTCGCAAGCGCGTACGAAGTCTGCGTCGATATGGGCCAGCAAGCCTTTGACGGCTTCCAGCTCGAGGCGGATCGTACGTTGTGCCGATTTGATCGGGTCGCTGGACTGGCTCATGTCTGAAGTCGAATAGCCTGGGAAAAGGTGGCGATTATAGCGGTAATGATCAATTCCCTCACGTTAGTTCGTCACGCTTTGTGCGGGCTGCGTCACGGGAACCCTGCGATTAACCGGCTTTCACCTTAATTGAAGCTGAATGCGGCGGTCTTCGGCCTTGGGCGCCATGACTGGGCAGTGATATAGTTCGCCGCCTGTCCGGCCTGCCAAGGATGATATGTGCTCTCGTCGGAGGGTGCGGCGTCCCAGTGTGAGGCTTGCATCGCAAGGAGTTTAGATGAGTGCCGATAACGCCTACGCGGTCGAGCTTAAGGGAGTGTCCTTCAAGCGCGGCGCGCGCAGCATTTTCAATAATGTCGATATTCGCATACCACGCGGTAAGGTCACCGGCATCATGGGGCCTTCCGGTTGCGGGAAAACCACGCTGCTACGCCTGATGGGCGCGCAGTTGCGTCCTTCCAGTGGCGAAGTGTGGGTCAACGGCCAGAATTTGCCCAAGCTGTCGCGCAGCGATCTGTTCGATGCGCGCAAGCATATGGGGGTGCTGTTCCAGAGCGGAGCGCTGTTCACCGACCTCGATGTGTTCGAGAACGTCGCGTTTCCGCTGCGCGTGCATACCCAACTGCCCGAAGAAATGATCCGCGACATCGTCCTGATGAAGCTGCAGGCCGTGGGTTTGCGCGGTGCCACCGATTTGATGCCCGACGAACTGTCCGGCGGCATGAAGCGTCGTGTCGCGCTGGCCCGGGCGATTGCCCTGGACCCGGGCATCCTCATGTACGACGAGCCCTTCGTCGGGCAGGACCCCATCGCCATGGGAGTATTGGTTCGCCTGATCCGCCTGCTCAACGATGCCCTGGGGATCACCAGCATCGTGGTTTCCCACGACCTGGCCGAAACCGCGAGCATCGCTGACTACCTGTATGTGGTCGGTGATGGCCAGGTGCTGGGGCAGGGCACACCCGCCGAACTGATGGATTCCGATAATCCGCGGATCCGCCAATTCATGAAAGGTGATCCGGACGGTCCGGTACCCTTCCATTTTCCCGCGACGGATTACCGCGCAGATCTTCTGGGGAAGCGCTGATGCGCAAGACTTCACTGATAGAGAGAGTGCGTCGATTCGGCCAGGCGGCCATCGACAGCGTCGCGGTGCTTGGCCGTTCGTCATTGTTCCTGTTTCACGCCTTGCTCGGGCGCGGCAGCGTCGGCGGCGGGTTCAGCCTGCTGATCAAGCAACTGCACTCGGTTGGCGTGATGTCCCTGGTGATCATTGTGGTCTCGGGGATCTTCATCGGCATGGTGCTGGCGCTGCAAGGCTTCAACATCCTCTCCAGCTACGGCTCGGAGCAGGCGGTCGGGCAGATGGTGGCGCTGACCCTGCTGCGCGAACTGGGGCCGGTGGTGACTGCGCTGCTGTTTGCCGGGCGCGCCGGTTCGGCGTTGACCGCGGAAATCGGCAACATGAAGTCCACTGAGCAGTTGTCCAGCCTGGAAATGATTGGCGTCGACCCGCTCAAGTACATCATTGCCCCCCGGTTGTGGGCCGGCTTCATTTCCCTGCCGCTGCTGGCGATGATCTTCAGCGTGGTGGGTATCTGGGGTGGTTCCTGGGTGGCTGTCGACTGGCTGGGCGTGTATGAAGGCTCTTACTGGTCGAACATGCAAAACAGCGTGACGTTCAATGGCGATGTGCTTAATGGCATCATTAAAAGCATGGTCTTTGCCTTTGTCGTGACCTGGATCGCCGTATTCCAAGGCTATGACTGTGAGCCCACTTCAGAGGGGATCAGTCGTGCCACCACCAAGACAGTGGTGTATGCCTCGTTGGCCATTCTCGGCCTGGACTTTATTCTGACCGCCTTGATGTTTGGAGATTTCTGATGCAAAACCGCACCCTGGAAATCGGTGTCGGCCTTTTCTTGCTGGCTGGCATCCTGGCTTTACTGTTGCTTGCCCTGCGGGTCAGTGGACTGTCCCCGGTGTCGGGCACCGACACCTATAAACTTTATGCGTATTTCGACAATATCGCCGGTTTGACTGTCAGATCGAAAGTGACCATGGCCGGTGTGACCATCGGCAAGGTCACGGCAATCGATCTGGATCGCGACAGTTTCACCGGGCGTGTGACGCTGCAGCTGGAAAAACGGGTAGATAACCTTCCGTCCGATTCCACTGCATCTATCCTCACCGCTGGCCTGTTGGGCGAGAAGTACATCGGTATCAGCGTGGGCGGCGAAGAGTCGTTGCTCAAGGATGGCGGTACCATCCATGACACGCAGTCCTCGCTGGTACTCGAAGACCTGATCGGTAAATTCCTGCTCAATACTGTGAGTAAAGACGCTAAATGAGGAGTTTTTCCATGATCTCTACCTTGCGACGTGGCCTGTTGGTACTGCTCGCGGCCTTGCCGCTGGTGGCTAACGCTGTGGCTGCGCCTTCTGCGCACGAGCTGGTGCAGGACACGACCAACCGGTTGCTCGCCGATCTGGCGGCCAACAAGGAAAAGTACAAGCAGGACCCGAAAGACTTCTACGCCGCATTGAACAGCATTGTCGGGCCTGTGGTGGATGCCGAGGGCATTTCCAAGAGCATCATGACCGTCAAGTATTCGCGCAAAGCCACGCCAGCGCAGATGAAGGCCTTCGAAGAGAACTTCAAGACCGGCCTGTTCCAGTTCTATGGCAATGCCCTGCTTGAGTACAACAACCAGGGCATCACCGTTGATCCGGCCAAGGACGAGTCGGGCGACCGCACCAGTGTCGGCATGACCGTCAAGGGCAGCAACGGTGCGATCTATCCAGTGTCCTACACCCTGGAAAAGATCAATGGCGAGTGGAAACTGCGCAACGTGATCATCAATGGCATCAACATTGGCAAGCTGTTCCGTGACCAGTTCGCCGACGCCATGCAGCGCAACGGCAACAACCTGGACAAGACCATCAATGGTTGGGCCGGTGAAGTGGCCAAGGCCAAGGAAACCTCCGAGAAGCAAAGCCAATGAGTGACTCGGCCGTGCGTTTGGGTGAAGCCGGTGAGCTGCTGCTCAGCGGAGTCCTCGATTACCGCTCCGGGCCAGTCCTGCGCAAGCAGGGCCAGGCCTTGATCCAGTCGAGCACCGCACCTATCGTGGTGCTCGATTGCGCCGGCGTGGAGAAATCCAGCAGCGTTGGCTTGTCCTTGCTGCTGGCGTTCATGCGCGATGCGGCAGCGGCCGGCAAGGCGGTGAGCATTCGTGCCTTGCCAGACGATATGCGTGAAATTGCTCAGGTCTCAGGTTTGACCGAGCTTTTGGCGCACCCTTAACTAGCATCTATAAAGAAGCCCCCCGTCAGAGTCCTGCTATGCGGGGTTCGCAGGCGCGGGGCTTTTTTGTATGATGTCCGACCCGCGCGCACAGGGCGCCGATTGAGGTTGAGCATGCAGGCCGTAGAAGTGAAGAGCTTCCTTGAGGGAAAGCTTCCCGGAACTCAGGTAGAAGTTGAAGGCGAAGGCTGCAACTTTCAGCTGAACGTGATTAGCGATGAACTGGTGGCTTTGAGCCCGGTCAAGCGTCAGCAGAGCATCTATGCCCATTTGAACCCATGGATCGCCGATGGCAGCATCCACGCGGTCACTATGAAATTTTTCAGCAGCGCGGCCTGGGCCGAGCGCACCTGAGCCCAAGGGCGTCGAGATTCTTATGGATAAATTGATTATTACCGGCGGCGTTCGTCTTGATGGCGAAATCCGCATCTCCGGGGCAAAGAACTCTGCCCTGCCGATCCTGGCGGCAACGCTGCTGTGCGATGGCCCGGTGACGGTTGCCAACCTGCCGCACCTGCACGACATCACCACCATGATCGAGCTGTTCGGTCGCATGGGCATTGAGCCGGTGATCGACGAGAAGCTCAGCGTCGAAATCGACCCGCGTACCATCAAGACCCTGATCGCACCGTACGAGCTGGTGAAAACCATGCGTGCCTCGATCCTGGTATTGGGGCCGATGGTTGCCCGTTTTGGTGAAGCCGAAGTGGCACTGCCTGGCGGTTGCGCCATCGGCTCGCGTCCGGTCGACCTGCACATCCGTGGCCTTGAAGCCATGGGCGCGACCATTGACGTGGAAGGCGGCTACATCAAGGCCAAGGCGCCGGAAGGCGGTTTGCGCGGGGCCAACTTCTTCTTCGATACCGTCAGCGTGACCGGTACCGAGAACATCATGATGGCCGCAGCCCTGGCCAACGGCCGCAGCGTGCTGCAGAACGCCGCTCGTGAGCCAGAAGTCGTCGACCTGGCGAACTTCCTCAACGCCATGGGCGCCAACGTCCAGGGCGCGGGCACCGACACCATCACCATCGATGGCGTGAAGCGCCTGGGCACTGCCACCTACCGCGTGATGCCGGACCGTATCGAAACCGGTACCTACCTGGTAGCGGCAGCCGTGACCGGCGGCCGTGTGAAGGTCAAGGACACCGATCCGACCATCCTCGAGGCGGTGCTGGAAAAACTGCGCGAAGCAGGTGCGGAAATCACCACGGGCGAAGACTGGATCGAGCTGAACATGCACGGCAAGCGGCCCAAGGCGGTCAACGTGCGTACAGCGCCGTACCCGGCGTTCCCGACCGACATGCAGGCGCAGTTCATCTCCCTCAACGCCATTGCCGAAGGCACGGGCGCTGTGATCGAGACGATCTTCGAAAACCGCTTCATGCACGTCTACGAACTGCACCGCATGGGCGCGCATATCCAGGTCGAAGGCAACACGGCCATCGTGACCGGTATCGACAAGCTCAAGGGCGCGCCAGTCATGGCCACCGACCTGCGGGCCTCGGCCAGCCTGGTGATTTCGGCGCTGGTAGCCGAAGGCGACACGCTGATCGATCGCATCTACCACATAGACCGTGGTTACGAGTGCATCGAAGAGAAGCTGCAGATGCTCGGCGCGAAGATCCGCCGCGTACCGGGCTAGTCGTTGCGTCAAGGGCACAGGGAGGTGCCCACAGATTTGTTGAAGTCGAGCCTGTTACGGGCTCGACGTGTGTCCGGCGCCGTTTGCGACCGGGCATCAGTAGCCTGATAAGGACTGACGTTTCCCATGTTGACCATCGCACTGTCCAAGGGCCGCATCCTCGACGACACCCTGCCGCTTCTGGCTGAAGCGGGCATTGTGCCAACCGAGAATCCGGACAAGAGCCGCAAGCTGATCATCCCCACGACCCAGGCCGATGTGCGCTTGCTGATCGTGCGCGCCACCGATGTGCCGACCTACGTCGAGCATGGTGCCGCTGACCTGGGCGTCGCCGGTAAAGATGTGTTGATGGAATACGGCGGCCAGGGCCTCTACGAGCCGCTGGACCTGCAGATTGCCCAATGCAAGCTGATGACCGCCGGCAAGGTCGGTGCCATCGAGCCCAAGGGCCGCCTGCGGATCGCCACCAAATTCGTCAACGTTGCCAAGCGCTACTACGCCGAGCAAGGTCGCCAGGTCGACATCATCAAGCTGTATGGCTCGATGGAGCTGGCGCCGCTGATCGGCCTGGCGGACAAGATCATCGACGTGGTCGATACCGGCAACACGCTGCGGGCCAACGGCCTGGAGCCACAGGAGTTCATTGCGGCCATCAGCTCCCGGCTGATCGTCAACAAGGCTTCGATGAAAATGCAACACGCCAGGATCCAGGCGTTGATCGACACCCTGCGCCAGGCAGTGGAGTCGCGACACCGCGGCTGATTCGCTTGCGCGACGTTAAGTCGCGCCCGTCTATCCGCCTCATAGCCAGAATTCTCAGGTGCCCAAGCGGAACGACTGCTAGTTTAGGGCGCCTGAGTTTTTGCCATTCCTATGAGGCTCTCGCTATGACCGCACCGACTGCAATTCGCCGACTCAACGCTGCTGACCCGGATTTCGCGCATCATCTGGATCATCTGCTGAGCTGGGAAAGTGTGTCTGACGACTCGGTCAATCAGCGGGTGCTGGACATCATCAAGGCTGTGCGTGAGCGTGGCGATGCGGCGCTGGTGGAGTTCACCCAGCAGTTCGACGGCCTGCAAGTGGCCTCGATGGCCGACCTGATCCTGCCGCGCGAGCGCCTGGAGCTGGCCTTGACCCGCATCACCGTGGCCCAGCGCGAAGCCCTGGAGGTCGCCGCGACCCGCGTGCGCAGCTACCACGAAAAGCAGAAGCAGGACTCCTGGAGCTACACCGAAGCCGACGGCACGGTGTTGGGCCAGAAAGTCACGCCGCTGGACCGTGCGGGCCTGTACGTGCCAGGCGGCAAGGCGTCCTACCCGTCCTCGGTACTGATGAACGCGATTCCAGCCAAGGTCGCGGGGGTGACCGAGGTGGTCATGGTGGTGCCGACGCCACGGGGCGAAATCAATGAACTGGTGCTGGCTGCGGCCTGCATCGCCGGCGTCGACCGGGTGTTCACCATCGGCGGCGCCCAAGCGGTTGCCGCGCTGGCCTATGGCACCGAAAGCGTGCCGCGCGTGGACAAAGTAGTCGGCCCTGGCAACATCTACGTCGCCACCGCCAAGCGCCACGTGTTTGGCCAGGTCGGTATCGACATGATTGCCGGGCCTTCGGAAATCCTCGTGGTATGCGATGGCCAGACCGATCCCGACTGGATCGCCATGGACCTGTTCTCCCAGGCCGAGCACGACGAAGACGCCCAGGCCATCCTGGTCAGTCCCGACGCCGAATTCCTCGACCGGGTGGCGGCGAGCATCAACAAGCTGATGCCGACCATGGAGCGGGCCGAGATCATCCAGACCTCGATCAATGGTCGTGGCGCGCTGATCCAGGTGCGTGACATGCAACAGGCCATCGACGTGGCCAACCGCATTGCCCCGGAGCACCTGGAGTTGTCGGTGGCGGACCCGCAAGCCTGGCTGCCGCAGATCCGTCACGCTGGCGCGATCTTCATGGGACGTCACACCTCCGAGGCCTTGGGCGACTATTGCGCAGGCCCCAACCACGTGCTGCCGACTTCCGGCACCGCGCGATTCTCCTCGCCGCTGGGGGTCTACGACTTCCAGAAACGCTCGTCGATCATTTTTTGCTCCGAAGCGGGCGCTTCTGAGCTGGGCAAGACTGCTTCGGTACTGGCCCGTGGCGAGTCGTTGACCGCCCACGCCCGCAGTGCCGAATACCGCATCGTTGCCGATCAGGAAGGGAACTGAACATGAGTAAATTCTGGAGTGCGTTCGTCAAGGACCTGGTGCCCTACGTTCCGGGCGAACAGCCGAAGCTGACCAAGCTGGTCAAGCTCAACACCAACGAAAACCCCTACGGCCCATCGCCCAAGGCGCTGGCCGCCATGCAGGTCGAACTCAACGACAACCTGCGCCTGTACCCGGACCCCAACAGCGACCTGCTCAAGCAGGCGGTGGCCAGCTACTACGGCGTGCAAGGCAATCAGGTGTTCCTCGGCAACGGTTCCGACGAAGTCCTGGCCCACATCTTTCACGGCCTGCTGCAGCACGATAAGCCGCTGTTGTTCCCGGACATCAGCTACAGCTTCTATCCGGTCTACTGCGGCCTGTATGGCATCACGTTCGACGCAGTGCCTCTGGACGAGCAGTTCCAGATCAACCCGGCGCACTACGCGCGGCCGAACGGCGGGATCATTTTCCCCAACCCGAACGCGCCAACCGGCTGCCTGTTGCCCCTGGACGCCGTCGAGCAGATCCTCAAGGCCAGCCCGGATTCCGTGGTGGTGGTGGATGAGGCCTACATCGACTTCGGCGGTGAGACGGCGATCAGCCTGGTGGATCGCTATCCGAACCTGCTGGTGACCCAGACCCTGTCCAAGTCGCGCTCGCTGGCCGGCTTGCGGGTCGGCCTGGCCGTCGGTCATCCGGACCTGATCGAAGCGTTGGAGCGGATCAAGAACAGCTTCAACTCCTACCCGTTGGATCGCCTGGCGATTGTCGGGGCAGCGGCGGCGTTCGAGGATCGGGAGTATTTCACCAGGACTTGCCAGTTGGTCATCGACAGCCGCGAGCAGGTGGTCGCGCAGTTGCAGGAAAAAGGCTTTGAGGTCCTGCCGTCGGCAGCCAACTTCATCTTCGCCCGTCACCCGCAGCACGATGCGGCCGGGTTGGCGGCGAAGTTGCGTGAGCAAGGGGTGATTGTCCGGCACTTCAAGCAGGAACGGATTGCCCAGTTCCTGCGCATCTCCATCGGCACGCCGGAGCAAAACCAGGCGTTGATCGACGGTTTGGGCGACCTCTAAAGCAACGCAGCCCTCGGTGGGAGCGAGCGTTCGCTCCCACCGAGGTTTACATCAGGCGTTACTCTTGCTCTTTGACTATCGGTGCAGGAGGCGGGCGCAGGCCGATCTCTGCGGTCAGCGTGAGCTCCTTGCCATTGCGGATCACCTGGATGCTGACCTTGTCGGTGGGCTTGATGCGCGCCACCTGGTTCATCGAGCGCCGGCCGTCGCCAGCCGGCTCACCGTCGATGCTCAGGATCACATCCCCCAGTTGCAGGCCGGCTTTCTGCGCCGGGCCGTCACGGAAAATCCCCGCCACCACGATGCCCGGACGCCCGGACAGACCAAACGACTCCGCCAGTTCCTGGCTCAAGGGTTGCACTTCAATGCCCAGCCAGCCACGAATCACCTGGCCGTGCTCGATGATCGACTTCATCACCTCCATGGCCAGCTTGATCGGAATGGCGAAGCCGATGCCCTGGGAACCGCCGGACTTGGAGAAGATCGCCGTGTTGATGCCCGTCAGGTTGCCGTTGGCGTCCACCAGTGCGCCACCGGAGTTGCCGGGGTTGATCGCGGCGTCGGTCTGGATGAAGTCTTCGTAGTTGTTCAGGCCCAACTGGTTGCGCCCGGTGGCGCTGATGATGCCCATGGTCACGGTCTGGCCGACGCCAAACGGGTTGCCGATGGCCAGGGCCACGTCACCGACACGAATGCTTTCCGAGCGGCCGACGGTAATCGACGGCAGGTTCTTCAGGTCGATCTTGAGTACCGCCAGGTCGGTTTCCGGGTCACTGCCAATCACCCGGGCCAGGGTTTCGCGACCGTCCTTGAGCGCGACCACGATCTGGTCGGCGCCGGAGGTGACGTGGTTGTTGGTCAGCAAATAGCCTTGCGAACTCATGATCACGCCCGAGCCGAGGCTCGATTCCATTCGCTTCTGCTTGGGCGCGTTATCGCCGAAGAAGCGTCGGAACTGTGGGTCTTCGAACAGCGGGTGGCTGGTCTTGTTGACCACTTTGGTGGTGTAGAGGTTGACCACCGCGGGGGCGGCGATGACGACCGCGTCCGCGTAGGACACCGGGCCCTGTTGCGTCAGAGTGGTTTGCGGGGCCTGCTGCAGGTTCACATCCAGGTTCGGAAGACCGACCCATTGTGGGTAACGCTGGATAATCAGCAACGCAATCAGCACGCCGGCCAATAGCGGCCAGCCAAAAAAACGCAGACCCTTGAGCATTGAACAAATCCTGGGAGGTTACGAGGGGCCAACGACGGCCCATAATGTCGCGCATTATACGAGGCCGCGCGTGCCTCTGAACGGGATATTTAGGAGTCTTTTATGGCCGTTGCCCTGAGCACCCTGGTAGCAGAAGCGGATCGTTACCTTGGCAGTTCGCGGATTGCCGATTATTGCCCCAATGGCCTGCAGGTCGAGGGGCGGCCCCAAGTCATGCGTATCGTCAGCGGCGTCACTGCCAGCCAGGCCTTGCTCGATGCCGCCGTCGAAGCCAGCGCCGACCTGATCCTGGTCCACCATGGCTACTTCTGGAAGGGCGAAAGCCCGTGCATCACCGGCATGAAGCAGCGCCGGCTCAAGACCCTGCTCAAACACGACATCAGCCTGCTGGCCTATCACCTGCCGCTGGACCTGCATCCGGATGTGGGCAACAACGTGCAACTGGCCCGGCAGCTGGAGATTACCGTAGAGGGTCCGCTGGACCCGGACAATGCCAAGGTGGTCGGCCTGGTCGGCTCTCTCGCCGAACCCATGACCGCCCGCGACTTTGCCCGCCACGTGCAGCAGGTCATGGGCCGCGAGCCGCTGTTGATCGAAGGCGAGCAGATGATCCGGCGAGTCGGCTGGTGCACCGGGGGTGGGCAGGGCTATATCGACCAGGCCGTGCAGGCCGGCGTCGACCTGTACCTGAGCGGTGAAGCATCCGAGCAGACTTTCCACAGCGCCCGGGAAAACGGCATCAGCTTCATCGCCGCCGGTCACCACGCCACCGAGCGCTACGGCGTGCAGGCGCTGGGGGAATACCTGGCGCGCCGGTTTGCCCTGGAGCACATCTTCATCGACTGCCCCAACCCCATTTAACAGCCAAACAGGCAGGTATATTGATATACCCTTTCGATCTAGTTGGCGTCCTGATTAGAAGGGGACGCTGTGCTAGGATCCCCGCTCGAACACGGCCCGGTGGCCGTTCATAAGAAAGTTTTCGTGAGTAGCCATGGTCGACAAACTGACGCATCTGAAACAGCTGGAGGCGGAAAGCATCCACATCATCCGCGAGGTGGCCGCCGAGTTCGATAACCCGGTGATGCTGTACTCCATCGGTAAAGACTCCGCCGTGATGCTGCACCTGGCACGCAAGGCGTTCTTCCCGGGCAAGCTGCCGTTTCCGGTGATGCACGTCGACACCCAGTGGAAATTCCAGGAGATGTACAGCTTCCGCGACAAGATGGTCGCCGAACTGGGCCTGGACCTGATCACCCACGTCAACCCGGACGGCGTTGCGCAGGGCATCAACCCGTTCACCCACGGCAGCGCCAAGCACACCGACATCATGAAGACCGAAGGCCTGAAACAGGCGTTGGACAAGCATGGTTTCGACGCCGCCTTCGGTGGTGCGCGCCGCGATGAAGAGAAGTCCCGCGCCAAGGAGCGCGTGTACTCGTTCCGCGACAGCAAGCACCGCTGGGATCCGAAAAACCAGCGCCCCGAGCTGTGGAACGTCTACAACGGCAAGGTCAACAAGGGCGAGTCGATCCGCGTCTTCCCGCTGTCGAACTGGACCGAGCTGGACATCTGGCAGTACATCTACCTCGAAGGCATCCCGATCGTGCCGCTGTACTTCGCCGCCGAGCGCGAAGTGATCGAGAAGAATGGCACGCTGATCATGATCGACGACGAGCGCATCCTCGAACACCTGAGCGATGAAGACAAAGCCCGCATCGTCAAAAAGAAAGTGCGTTTCCGTACCCTTGGTTGCTACCCGTTGACGGGCGCGGTGGAGTCCGAGGCCGAAAGCCTCACGGACATCATTCAGGAAATGCTCCTGACGCGAACTTCCGAGCGCCAGGGCCGTGTCATCGACCACGATGGCGCCGGCTCGATGGAAGACAAAAAACGTCAAGGTTATTTCTAAGGGGCTGTCATGTCGCATCAATCTGATTTGATCAGCGAGGACATCCTCGCCTACCTGGGCCAGCACGAGCGTAAAGAGCTACTGCGCTTTTTGACCTGCGGTAACGTCGACGACGGCAAGAGCACCCTGATCGGGCGCCTGCTGCACGACTCCAAGATGATCTACGAAGACCATCTGGAAGCCATTACCCGCGACTCGAAAAAAGTCGGCACCACCGGCGACGATATCGACCTGGCACTGCTGGTCGACGGCCTGCAGGCCGAGCGTGAACAGGGCATCACCATCGATGTCGCGTATCGCTATTTCTCCACCGCCAAACGCAAATTCATCATTGCCGATACCCCGGGCCATGAGCAGTACACCCGCAACATGGCCACCGGTGCGTCCACCTGTGACCTGGCGATCATCCTGGTCGATGCCCGCTACGGCGTGCAGACTCAGACCCGTCGCCACAGCTTCATCGCCTCGTTGCTGGGCATCAAGCACATCGTCGTGGCCATCAACAAGATGGACCTCAAGGACTTCGACCAGGGCGTGTTCGAGTCGATCAAGGCCGACTACCTGCAGTTCGCCGAAGGCTTGAAGATGAAGCCCACCAGCATGCACTTCGTGCCGATGTCGGCCCTCAAGGGCGACAACGTGGTGAACAAGTCCGAGCGCTCGCCGTGGTACACCGGTCAGTCGCTGATGGAAATCCTCGAGACCGTGGAAGTGGCGGGCGACCGCAACTTCACCGACCTGCGTTTCCCGGTGCAGTACGTCAACCGTCCCAACCTGAACTTCCGCGGTTTCGCCGGCACCCTGGCCAGCGGCATCGTCAAGAAAGGCGACGAAATCGTGGTCCTGCCTTCGGGCAAGAGCAGCCGCGTCAAATCCATCGTCACCTTCGAAGGTGAGCTGGAGCACGCCGGTCCTGGCCAGGCAGTGACCCTGACCATGGAAGACGAGATCGACATCTCCCGTGGCGACCTGTTGGTACATGCCGACAACGTGCCGCCGGTGACCGACAGCTTCGAAGCCATGCTGGTGTGGATGGCTGAAGAGCCGATGCTGCCGGGCAAGAAGTACGACATCAAGCGCGCCACCAGCTACGTGCCGGGCTCCATTGCCAGTATCGTCAACAAGGTCGACGTCAACACTCTGGAAGAAGGCCCGGCCAGTGCGTTGCAGTTGAACGAAATCGGCAAGGTCAGGATCGCGCTCGATGCGCCGATCGCCCTCGACGGTTACGAAAGCAACCGCACCACCGGCGCCTTCATCATCATCGACCGCCTGACCAATGGCACCGTCGGCGCCGGCATGATCGTCGCCCAGCCTTTGGCGCATGGCACCAGTACCCATCACGGCAAACTGGCGCACGTCGCTACCGAAGAGCGCGCTCAGCGCTTCGGCCAGCAACCGGCCACCGTGTTGTTCAGCGGCCTGTCGGGCGCCGGCAAGAGCACCCTGGCCTATGCGGTCGAGCGCAAGCTGTTCGACATGGGGCGTGCGGTGTTTGTCCTCGACGGCCAGAACCTGCGTCACGACCTCAACAAAGGTCTGCCACAGGATCGCGCCGGACGTACCGAGAACTGGCGTCGTGCCGCGCATGTGGCGCGTCAGTTCAACGAAGCCGGTCTGCTGACCCTGGCAGCGTTCGTTGCGCCGAGTTCCGAAGGTCGCGAGCAGGCCAAGGACCTGATTGGCAAGGACCGCCTGTTGACGGTCTACGTCCAGGCCTCGCCGGCAGTCTGTGCCGAACGTGACCCGCAAGGCCTGTACGCGGCGGCCGGGGACAACATCCCGGGCGAGTCCTTCCCGTACGACGTGCCGCTGGACGCCGACCTGGTGGTCGACACCCAGGCGCTGTCGCTGGAAGACAGCGTCAAGCAGGTGCTGGATCTGCTGCGTAGCCGCGGTGCGATCTAAGCGTTAGCCAGTAAAAAGAAACCCGCCGATGAGTGATCATCGGCGGGTTTTTTTGTGTCTTCAAAATCGCCTTCGCTGGCAAGCCAGCTCCCACAGGTTTCGCGCTCGTACACAACACCTGTACCCACTGAAAATCACCGTGGGAGCTGGCTTGCCAGCGATGAGGTCGGAACAGACGCCTTTTTACTTCGCTGGATACGCCCGATGCATCTGCTCCAGCAACGCATCCTTGTCTTCCCACAGCTGATTGATCCAGCCCTGGAACTGCAGGCGGTACTCGCCATCCTGCTCGTAGTTCTTGCCGATGAATTGCGGCGGGATCGGCAGCTCCTGGAAGTGCACCACCACCTCCTTCACATTGCCACACAGCAGGTCCCAGAAACCCGGGCGCCCGGCGGGGTAGTGAATGGTCACATTGACGATCGACTGCAGTTGTTCGCCCATGGCATCCAGCACAAAGGCAATCCCGCCGGCCTTGGGCTTGAGCAGGTAGCGGAACGGCGACTGCTGCTGTTTGTGCTTGGCCTCGGTGAAGCGTGTGCCCTCGGCGAAGTTGAACATGCCCACCGGATTGTTGCGAAACTTCGCACAGGTCTTGCGGGTGGTTTCCAGGTCCTTGCCTTTCTTCTCCGGGTGCTTTTCCAGGTAGGCCTTGGAATAGCGCTTCATGAACGGGAAGCCCAGGGCCCACCAGGCCAGACCAATCACCGGGACCCAGATCAGCTCCTGCTTGAGGAAAAACTTCAGCGGGCGGATTTTCCGGTTCAACAGGTACTGCAGGACCATGATGTCGACCCAGCTCTGGTGGTTGCTGGTGATCAGGTACGAGTGCTGGTAGTCCAGGCCTTCAAGGCCACTGAGGTGCCAGCGGGTACGGCAGACCAAGCGCATCCAGGCCTTGTTGTTGCTGATCCAGGCCTCATGGGTGTGGTTCATCAGCCAGGCGGTGAAGCGCTGGGTGAGGGCGAACGGCAAGACCTTGAAGATCGCCACGCAGAACAGGAACGAACACAACAACAGGGTGTTGAGTGCCAGTAGCAGCGCGGCGATCACGCCACGCACGGCGCCAGGGAGAAAATCCAGCATTTAGAGATCCATCGGTCGGTTGGCGGCCTGAATCGCGGTCAGGGCAATGGTGTAGACGATGTCGTCGACCTGCGCACCGCGCGGCAAATCGTTCACCGGTTTGCGCAGGCCTTGCAGCATCGGCCCGAGGCTGACGCAATCGGCACTGCGCTGCACGGCCTTGTGGGTGGTGTTGCCACTGTTGAGGTCGGGGAAAATGAACACCGTGGCACGCCCGGCCACCTGGCTGTTGGGTGCCAGTTGCCGGGCGACCGCTTCGTTGGCGGCGGCGTCATACTGCAGCGGTCCGTCGATCAGCAGCGAGTTTTGCGCTTCGTGGGCCAGGAGCGTGGCCTCGCGCACCTTCTCCACTTCTTCACCGCTGGCCGAGTCGCCGCTGGAGTAGCTGAGCATCGCCACCCGTGGCGTGATGCCGAAGGCGGCGGCGGAGTCGGCGCTTTGCAGGGCGATTTCCGCCAGCTCGCTGGCGCTGGGGTGCGGGTTCATGATGCAGTCGCCGTAGACCAGCACTTCCTCTGGAAACAGCATGAAGAACACCGAGGACACCAGGGTGCAGCCCGGTGCGGTTTTAATCAGTTGCAGGGCGGGGCGAATGGTATTGGCGGTGGAGTGAATGACCCCGGACACCAGCCCGTCGACCTCGTCCAGTGCCAGCATCATGGTGCCAATCACCACGGTGTCTTCCAGTTGCTGCTCGGCCATCGGCGCATTGAGGCTCTTGGTCTTGCGCAGGGCAACCATCGGTTCGACATAGCGGTCGCGGATCAGGTCCGGGTCGAGAATCTCCAGGCCTGGGGGCAACTCGATGCCCTGGGCACGCGCCACCGCCTCGACGTCCGCCGGTTTGGCCAGCAACACGCAACGGGCAATGCCGCGCGCCTGACAGATGGCCGCCGCTTGCACGGTCAAGGGCTCGCTGCCCTCGGGCAGGACGATGCGCTTGTTGGCCGCCTGGGCGCGCTGGATCAACTGGTAGCGGAACACCGCGGGCGACAGGCGCATTTCTCGCGGCGTACCGCAGCGCTGGTGCAGCCAGTTGGCGTCCAGGTGGCTGGCGACGAAGTCTGTGATGATTTCCGCGCGTTCGCGGTCGTCGATCGGGATTTCCTTGTTCAGGCCGTTCAACTGGTTGGCGGTGTCGTAGGAGCCGGTGCTCACCGACAGCACCGGCAAGCCGGCCTGCAACGCCCCGCGGCACAGGTCCATGATGCGCGGGTCGGGCAGGGTGTCACTGGTCAGCAGCAGGCCGGCCAGGGGGACGCCGTTCATCGCCGCCAGGCTGACGGCCAGGATGATGTCGTCGCGATCTCCCGGGGTCACCACCAGCACGCCGGGCTTGAGCAGCTCCACGGTGTTGCGCATGGTCCGTGCGCAAATGATGATCTTGGTCATGCGCCGGGTTTCGAAGTCGCCGGCATTGAGCACTTGCGCACCCATCAGGTCAGCCACATCGCGGGTGCGCGGGGCATTGAGTTCCGGCTGGAACGGGATGCAGCCAAGCAGCCTGAAGTCACCGCTGCGCAGCAACGGCGAGTGTTCTTTCAGGCGCGCGGCGAAGGCCTCCATGCTTTCCTCGGTCTTGACCTTGTTGAGGATCACACCGAGGACTTTCGGGTCTTTCGGGCCGCCGAACAGTTGTGCCTGCAACTCGACGCGCCCGGACAGTTCGGTGAGCACTTCGTTTTCCGGCGCCGAGACCAGGATCACCTCGGCGTCCAGGCTTTTGGCCAGGTGCAGGTTGACCCGGGCGGCATAGCTGGCACTGCGGGTCGGCACCATGCCTTCGACGATCAGCACGTCCTTGCCGATGGCGGCTTGCTGGTACAGGGTGATGATTTCTTCCAGCAACTCGTCCAGTTGGCCGTCGCCGAGCATCCGCTCGACATGGGCCAGGCCCAGTGGCTGGGGTGGTTTCAGGCCATGGGTGCGGGCCACCAGTTCGGTGGAGCGTTCCGGTCCGGTATCACCGGGGTGCGGTTGGGCAATCGGTTTGAAGAAGCCGACTTTCAACCCTGCACGTTCCAGGGTGCGCACCAGCCCGAGGCTGATGGAAGTCAGGCCCACACCAAAATCGGTGGGTGCGATAAAAAAAGTTTGCATGCGGATTCTCTAGAGGTGCATGGCAAGGTGAAGGCCTATGACTGGCCTCCTACCGAAATTTCAGACGCCAAGGTTATCGCTAACCGGGCCTTGAGCGCACCAACCGCAATCAAAGGGCTGGCCTATTTTTTCCTGGCGCTGCAATGGGTCCAGGACCCAGGCCCGGGATTGCCAGGGAGGCTGGTGGCGCAGGTGCTGGGTATGGCCACAGGACAGCTCGGCCACCCAGTGCCCATCCTGGTCCTGATGGAAACCGGTGATGATCGAAGCCTTCGAAGCGGGCCGTTGGTCCGGGTTCCGTTCGCTTTCGGGCGTTTGCTTCGCTAAACTTGTCCATTCTTTATTCTTCTGCAAAAGGTCTCGCCCCATGCTGATCGCCGCCAATAAGGCTGTCTCCATCGACTATACCCTGACCAACGACGCTGGTGAGGTCATCGACAGCTCCGCCGGCGGCGCGCCGCTGGTCTACCTGCAAGGCGCAGGTAACATCATTCCAGGCCTGGAAAAAGCCCTGGAAGGTAAAGCTGTCGGCGACGAACTGACCGTAGCTGTTGAACCTGAAGACGCTTACGGCGAATACGCCGCCGAGCTGGTCAGCACCCTGAGCCGCAGCATGTTCGAAGGCGTCGACGAACTGGAAGTGGGCATGCAGTTCCACGCTTCCGCGCCAGACGGCCAAATGCAGATCGTGACCATCCGTGACCTGGACGGCGACGACGTGACCGTTGACGGCAACCACCCGTTGGCTGGCCAGCGCCTGAACTTCCAGGTGAAGATCATCGCCATCCGTGACGCCAGCGAGGAAGAAGTCGCCCATGGTCACGTCCATGGCGAAGGTGGTCATCACCACTGATTTCTGCGCTAAGCTCAGGTATCTGGAGAGGCGCCTTTGGGCGCCTTTTTAGTCGGCGCCGGTTAAAGGGCGCCGGGCGAGAGTGCGGTTGAAGGGCGTTTCGAGAAAAACACGGGATATCTGGAGTTCATCATGAGTGCTTTTCACGACCTTACTTTAAAAGCGTTGGACGGCCAGGCGCTTCCGCTGGCGCCTTTCAAAGGGCGTGTCGTACTGGTGGTCAACGTGGCCTCCAAGTGTGGTTTGACCCCACAGTATGCCGCCCTGGAAAACCTCTACCAGCAGTACAAAGACCAGGGCTTCAGCGTGCTGGGGTTGCCTTGCAACCAGTTTGCTGGCCAGGAGCCGGGCACTGCCGACGAGATCAAGGCATTTTGCAGCCTCAACTACGGCGTGAGCTTTCCGTTGTCCAGCAAGCTGGAAGTCAACGGCCATGAGCGTCATCAGTTGTACCGTCTGTTGGCGGGCGAGGGTGCGGAGTTTCCTGGCGACATCACCTGGAACTTCGAAAAATTCCTGCTGGGCAAGGACGGTCGTGTGCTGGCGCGTTTCTCGCCGCGTACGGCACCGGATGATCCTGCGGTCGTCCAGGCTATCGAAAAAGCGCTGAGCTGATATCTCCCCCCTGTAGGAGCGAGTGCCCGCTTGCGGCTTGCTCGCGATGGTCGTCAACGATAACGCTGCGAGCCTGATACGGCGCGGCGTTCTCCAGTCCATCGCGAGCGAGCTCGCTCCTACAATATTTCCTATCTTTTGGTGCTTAATCACTGCAATCAATAGTGCTGTTCAACACGATGCTCACTCCATATTATCCCCGTCATAAACCTCGCATCCCTGTGGAGTGCCGCATGCCTGTACAAGCCTTGTTCAAACCGTTCCAGCTCGGCACCCTTGAACTGCCGACCCGCGTGGTCATGGCCCCAATGACCCGTTCGTTTTCCCCAGGCGGTGTGCCTAACTCCAAAGTCATCGAGTACTACCGCCGTCGCGCGGCGGCGGGCGTGGGCCTGATCATCACCGAGGGCACCACGGTAGGCCACAAGGCGGCCAACGGTTACCCGAACGTTCCGCAGTTCTATGGTGAAGCGGCCTTGGCCGGTTGGAAAAAGGTCGTGGACGCGGTGCATGCCGAAGGCGGCAAGATCGTTCCGCAGTTGTGGCACGTGGGTAGCGTGCGGCGCATCGGCACCGAGCCGGACGTCAGTGTTCCGGGCTATGGTCCATCGGAAAAACTCAAGGACGGCCAGGTCGTGGTGCACGGCATGACCGAGCAGGATATCCAGGAAGTGATCGCCGCCTTCGCCCAGGCCGCCAAGGACGCGCAGAGCATTGGCATGGACGGCGTGGAAATCCACGGCGCCCACGGCTACCTGGTGGACCAGTTCTTCTGGGAGACCAGCAACCAGCGTACCGATCAGTACGGCGGTAGCCTGGCCAATCGCTCGCGGTTTGCCATTGAGTTGATCCAGGCAGTGCGGGCAGCGGTCGGCGAAGGTTTCCCGATCATCTTCCGTTTCTCCCAGTGGAAGCAGCAGGATTACACCGCACGCCTGGTGCAGACGCCCGAGGCGCTGGGGGCGTTCCTCAAGCCGTTGTCTGACGCGGGTGTGGACATTTTCCATTGCTCGACACGACGTTTCTGGGAGCCGGAGTTTGACGGTTCCGACCTCAACCTGGCCGGCTGGACTCGCGTGCTGACCGGCAAACCGACCATCACCGTGGGCAGCGTGGGCCTGGACGGTGAGTTCCTGCAATTTATGGTCAACACCGACAAAGTGGCGCAGCCGGCCAGCCTGGAAAACCTGCTGGAACGCCTGAACAACGATGAATTCGATCTGGTGGCGGTGGGGCGTGCGTTGCTGGTCGACCCGGACTGGGCGCAGAAAGTCCGGGATGGCCGTGAAGGCGAGATCCTGCCGTTCAGTCGCGAAGCATTGATGACGCTGGTTTAAGCGCCACCGCAACCTTCTCTGACGCGGGGACCTGACAGGCCCCGCGCAATTGCTCTTCAAACTGCTCGATGATCGCCGCCCAGCCCTGGCGGCTGGCGTGCTGCCGCGCATTCAGACGCACGCAGCGCAGGGTTTCATCTTCCTCCAGCAACCACGCTGCCGCATCGCAGAACGCCTCTTCATCGCCTGGCATCGCCAACACTCCGTTGTAACCATGGCGAATATGCTGCGCCGCCGCGGCCTGGTCATAGGCCACTACGCCCAGCCCAGAGGCCAGGGCTTCCAGCACCACATTGCCGAAGGTTTCGGTCAGGCTCGGAAACACAAACACATCACCGCACGCATAGTGCGCGGCCAAGGCCTCACCGCGCTGTGATCCACAGAAAATCGCCTGCGGCAGATCCTTTTCCAGTGCCGCGCGTTGCGGCCCGTCGCCGACCACGATCAGTTTCAGATTGCGCTGTGGATAAGTGCTGCACAGCTGTTCGAAACAGCGTTTGAGCAGGCCAAGGTTTTTCTCGGGTGCGAGCCGACCGACGTGAATGACCGCAATGTCCCCCTCGGCCAGGCCCCATTGCTCACGCAAGGCATTGAGCCGCTTGGTCGGGTGAAACAACTGGCTGTCGACCCCCCGGGACAACAGCGCCAGACGCTCGAAATGCCGGCGCTCCAACTCCAGTTGCTGGCTGACGCTCGGCACCAGTGTCAGCGCCGAACGGTTGTGAAACCAGCGCAGGTAATGCGTCAGCATCCGGGTCAGCAAACCGAGGCCGTACTGACTGGTGTATTGCTGGAAATTGGTATGAAAACCGCTCACTACCGAGATCCCCAGGCGCCGTGCCGCGCGCAGGGCCGACAGGCCCAGCGGGCCTTCGGTGGCGATGTACAGCACGTCCGGGCGCTGGCGTTTCCAGCGCCTGAGCAATTTGTGCATCGACGACTGACCCCACTGCAACCCCGGATACCCCGGCAGCGGCCAGCCCCGGCAGAGCAGCAGGGCGTCGTCGCTGGCCAGGGCCTGATCGCCATCCTGGCGCGGGCGCACCAGCTCGACCTGATGCCCACGGGCGCGCAGGCCATCACACAGGCGGCCCAGGGTATTGGCCACGCCGTTGATTTCCGGAGGGAAGGTTTCGGTGATCAGGGTGATGTGCAGAGTTGTCGTCATGACCCCAGTGTCAGTGGGGGTCATGTCGTCATTGTGTCAGGGTGATGATGAATTGATGACCGGCTCAGCCCTGGCGAGTGACCAGGTTTTCCGCGCCGCGCTCACGGACCCAGAACAGGGTCGCCCCTGCCACCGCGGCCGGCATCATCAGGATGTTCACCACCGGAATCAGCAGCGCCAGATAGACGATCCCGCCGAAACTCATGCTCTGCCAGCGTTTTTCCCGCAGCCAGGCGAGCATCTCGTTCCAGCCCAGCTTGTGGTTGTCCGCCGGGTAGTCGATGTACTGGATCGCCATCATCCACACCCCGAAGATCAACCACAGCGGTGCGGCGATCAGGTTGACCACCGGAATGAACGACAGGATGAACAGTGCCAGCGCCCGGGGCAGGAAGTACCCCAGCTTGCGCATTTCCCGGGCCAGGGTCCGTGGGACCATGGCCATCAACTCGCCCCAACTGAAGGCCGGGAAGTCGTCGGTACCGCGGACCACCACTTCGACTTTCTCGGCAAGGAAGCCATTGAAGGGTGCTGCGATCACGTTGGCCAGCAGGGTGAAGGAGAAAAACACCATCAGCGCCACCAACACCACGAACATCGGCCAGAGCACATAACTGAGGAAGCTCAGCCAGTCGGGCAGCGACGGCATCAGGGTGTCGACCCACAGGCTGAATTGGTGGCCAGCCAGGTAGATCAAGCCGACGAACAGCACCAGGTTGATGGCCAGCGGCAGCAGCACGAACAAACGCAGGCTGGGACTCAAGACCAGCTTCAGGCCTTCGCGCAGGTATTGCGGGCCGGACAGAACGGGGGCGGGCATAAGGTGCTCCGAGCAAGGGGGAAAACGCGCCGACCTTACCGGCTTTGCCCCACAGGCGAAAGCGTGGCAAGCGGATCGACATTAACTGTAACAAAGGCGCCGTTAAATCGGCCGCTTGGAGATAGAGACCGCCTATGAGCTGGATTGTTAAACGGTATTTCCTTAATCTTCGCCTCCTCGATACGCTGCACCCATTATTTTTCAGGGCTGTCCCGCGATGCACTTCCCCAAGTGCTGGCACGGTCCTTTTTTATTCCAGCCGGCAATCCGGCACCCGCGCCAGGTCATACCGGCCGGTCGATAGGAGTGAGTCATGTCTGATGTACGTCATTCGCGAGTGATTATTCTCGGTTCCGGCCCTGCCGGTTACAGCGCCGCGGTCTATGCCGCCCGTGCCAACCTCAAGCCGCTGCTGATCACCGGCATGCAGGCTGGCGGTCAACTGACCACCACCACCGAAGTCGACAACTGGCCAGGCGACGTTCATGGCCTGACCGGCCCGGCGCTGATGGAGCGTATGAAAGAGCACGCCGAGCGTTTCGAGACCGAAATCGTGTTCGACCACATCAATGCCGTCGACTTCGCTGCCAAGCCTTACACCCTGACGGGCGACAGCGGCACTTACACCTGTGACGCGCTGATCATCGCCACCGGCGCCAGTGCGCGTTACCTGGGCCTGCCGTCGGAAGAGGCATTCATGGGCAAGGGCGTTTCGGCCTGTGCCACCTGCGATGGTTTCTTCTATCGCAACAAGCCGGTCGCAGTGGTTGGCGGCGGTAACACCGCTGTGGAAGAAGCCCTGTACCTGGCCAACATCGCCAGCACCGTCACCCTGGTTCACCGTCGCGAGACCTTCCGCGCCGAGAAGATCCTGATCGACAAGCTGAACGCCCGTGTGGCCGAAGGCAAGATCATCCTCAAGTTGAACGCCAACCTGGACGAAGTGCTGGGTGACAACATGGGCGTGACCGGTGCGCGCCTGAAGAACAACGACGGCAGCTTCGACGAGTTGAAAGTCGACGGCGTGTTCATCGCCATCGGCCACACCCCGAACACCTCGCTGTTCGAAGGCCAGTTGACCCTCAAGGATGGCTACCTAGTCGTGCAGGGCGGCCGTGACGGCAACGCTACTGCCACCAGCATCGAAGGTATCTTTGCCGCCGGTGACGTGGCCGACCACGTCTACCGCCAGGCCATCACCTCCGCCGGTGCCGGCTGCATGGCCGCACTGGACGCAGAGCGTTACCTGGACAACCTGAAGAACGCTTGATTCTTCGGGCATGAAAAAACCGGCTTCGGCCGGTTTTTTTGTAGCGCTGAAAAAGCTCCAGCGCTGCCGTCAGCGCCGAGTCAGCGGCTGTGCTGAAAGCTCAACTCCCGCCAAACCATGCACCATCAGCGCACGGATGTTGCCGTGGTCACTGCCTTCAGGGGTGTTCAGCACGGCACGGTAATGCTCACCGAATGCCAGCAGGGCTTCTTCATCGCTCAAGCCTTCCAGCAAGGCCAGGCCCAGGGTCTTGCACGAGCCTTCGTTCTGCCCGGCGGCGTTTTTCACGCCGCCGTTGTTGAAGGCTTGCGGCTGGTAGTCGTAGTTCGCGCCGATGAAGGCCAGGGTGTCGGCAAATGCATGTTCACCGCTCTTGAGGCTGGCGCGCAGGGTGTTCAGGTCAGTCATGGGTTTTTCCTTTGGCGAACGCCGCTTGCTGCTCGGCGCTGGCTTCTTGCTGATAGTGGGCTTTCCATTCGGCATACGGCATGCCGTAGACCACTTCGCGGGCGTCATCGAGGCTGACGTCGATCTGGCGTTCGTCGGCCGCGGCCTTGTACCACTTGGACAGGCAGTTACGGCAGAAGCCCGAGAGGTTCATCAGGTCGATGTTCTGCACGTCTTTGCGGCTGTCCAGGTGGGCAACCAGCCGGCGAAAGGCGGCGGCTTCGAGTTCCAGGCGTTGTTGTTCGGTCATGGCGGTCTCTGCGAGACAGCTTCAAGCGGCACGCTTCAAGCTGCAAGTTGGATGGCGGTGGCTGCCAGTTTACAGCGTGGCGCCGGGTGCTTGTAGCGACTACGCAGTCGCCCGACTGGCTGCGAGCGTAATCGACACCGACTCGGCGAACCGCAGGGCGTGGGGTTTGTCGACTTCGACCTCGGCGTACAGCACGCTCTGGTTGGCCATCACCAGGTCCAGCAATTCCTGGGTCATGCGTTCGAGCAGAGCAAAACGATTGCCCTCCACGTGCGCGATGATCGCCTTGGTAATGGTGCGATAGTTGAGCGCGTGATCGATGTCGTTATCGCGCACCGCTTCCTGCGCGGCGTAGAGGATCGTCAGGTTGATCAGCACGTCCTGCTTGTTGAGGATTTCGTCTTCATTGATGCCGATGAAGGTCCGCAGGCACAGGTCCTTGACCCGGATGCGGGCCATTCCTGGTTGAAGTTGTGGCATTGCTACTTGCTCCGTCCAATCAATTGCAGGAACTCCTGGCGGGTGTTGCTCGAGTCGCGGAAGGCGCCGAGCATGACCGAGGTGTTCATGGTCGAATTCTGTTTTTCCACGCCGCGCATCATCATGCACATGTGCCGGGCCTCGATCACCACCGCAACGCCGGCAGCCCCCGTCACGCGCTGCACAGCGTCGGCGATCTGCCGGGTGAGGCTCTCCTGGATCTGCAGGCGCCGGGCAAACATGTCGACGATCCTGGCGATCTTCGACAGGCCCAGCACCTTGCCGGTAGGAATATAAGCCACATGTGCCTTGCCGATGAAGGGCAGCAGGTGATGTTCGCAGAGTGAGTACAGTTCGATGTTGTCGACGATCACCATTTCATCGTTGTCAGAGGCAAACAAGGCGCCGTTGACGATCTCCTCGACGCTTTGCGCGTAACCATGACACAGGTACTGCATGGCCTTGGCCGCGCGGGCCGGGGTATCGAGCAGGCCTTCGCGGTCGGGGTCTTCGCCCAGGCCGATGAGGATCTCGCGGTAATTCTGGGGCAGGGACAATGGCATGGTACATCCTCGCGGGGGGGCCTATTTGACGTGCCGTCCGCCGTTGACGGTCAGGGTCGTACCGGTGACATAGGGGTTGTCCAGCAAATAGCGCAGGCTCTGGTAGACCACTTCGCTGCCGGGTTCGATGCCCAGCGCCGACTTGGCCAGGGCCTTGGCGCGGTACGCCGCGTCGTCGTCGGGGTTGAACAGTAGCAGGGCAGGGGCAATGCCGTTGACCTTGATGTGTGGCGCGTACTTGGCGGCGAACGACAGGGTCAGGCTATCGAGCCCGGCTTTGCTGGCGCAGTAGGCGATGTGCTGGCTGCTGCCCTTGCGTGTGACGTCGTCGCTGATGTGCACGATATCGGCGGGGCTCGAGCGCCTTAGCAGCTCGGCACACTGCAGGTTGATCAGGTAAGGCGCAAGCATGTGCACGTTGACCATCTGGGTGAAGGCCGCGACTTCGTTATCGGGCGTTTCCGCAGTCCATGCCGAGGCGTTGTGCACGATGGCCCGCAATTGTTGGGTGTGCCCCTTGAGCTCGGCGATGAAGGCGAGGATTCCGTCCTGCGTGGAGAAGTCGGCAAACAACGCAATTGCCCCCAGGTCGCGCAGGGTTTGCACGCCCGGGCGTTCGCTGCGGTAGCTGATGATCACCGGCTGTCCGGCTTCCAGCAACCGCAGCGCGCAATGCAGGCCAACGCGCTGGCTGGCGCCGGTGATGAGGATCGGGGCAGGGGAAGAGGTCATGAATGGCTCGCATCGCGGGTATGGCAAAACTATACCAGCGACTGGACGAGCCATGCCCCTTTTAGCGGTTCTGCGCAGTCGCCTCGGCTGGCAACGACGGTGCCGGCGTGCTGCTCAGCCAGTTGGCCAGCAGGCGGGTCGACAGTGGGATGAAGAAGTAGACCATCAACGGGGTCAGGGCCAGGGTGCTGATGAACACCCGGGGCAGCATGTCGAGGTCGCTGAGCAATGGGCCCAGGACAAAGTTGAACAGCAGCGAGACCGGAAAAAATGCCAGCCAGATGGCGACGGCCTGTTTCCAGCGCGGTGGACGCTGGCCGGCGGCGCCGAACCAGCCATCGATGCCACTGACCCGATGCTCCGAAGGGTGGGCGAACAGCTCGCTGCCACGCCCCAGCCAGGCCGTGCGCGAGGCGGAATGCTCCCAGGCGTGCAGGGTCTTTTCGTCGGCGAAGCGGAAAATGATCTGGAATTCGTCATCACCAGGCGGCGGGGCGAGCACACCGGAGCCCAGGTAGCCGGGAAAGTCGGTGGCCAGTTGTTCGCCTTCGCGCAGCCAGGCGATCAGTTCCTGATAGCGCCCGCTGGCAACGCGGCGCGCTACCATCAGGGTAACGGGTGAGGTAGACATTATGTATCTCCATAAAGCGGGGCGCGATTCCGGGTAGGAGGCGCGCCGAACACAGCCCGGGGTGGAGGGCTGAGTTACAACAAGCAAGGATTATTCCTGATTCTACGAATTACACCAGCGACCTTCGACGATCAGGCACCACTTGAATGTCGCCCATGGTTGCGCGATAGAATGGGATCCAATACGCAATGGATATCTACACGCCGATGCCCGTCATCACTGAGTCTCCCGAGCCGTTGCAGGCTGTTGATGCCATCAGTCAGGAACAAATGTTCCCGATTCGTGAAGTGGCGCGCCTGACTGGCGTGAATCCAGTGACGTTGCGTGCCTGGGAGCGACGCTACGGCTTGATCCAGCCAACGCGCACCGAAAGCGGGCATCGGCTGTATTCCCTGACCGATATCGAGCAGATTCGCAGCATTCTGAGCTGGATCGCACGGGGGGTGGCGGTCAGCAAGATCGGCCAGCTTCTGGCCAGGAGCCAGGCCGCGCAGGTGTTGTCGAGCATTGTTCCGGACTCGTTGGTCCAGGCCGATTATGCCCAGTGGCAGGGCCAGGTCCGCACGGCATTGAGCAATTATGATGACCTGGAACTGGCGCGGATCTACGGCCAGGTGTTCTCCACCTATTCATTGAATGTGGTGTTCCAGGACATCTTTATGCCGGTGTGGATGCAGGCGCTGCAGCAAAAGGAGATCTTCGGGCAAACCAGTGAATGGGTCATGCTCGACGCCTTCCTGCGCTCACGGGTGCAACAGCGACTGAACCTGTTGCGCGGCTCACTGCCGGCTCGGGTTGCGGTGGCGGCAATCGACGGGCATTGCCATGAACTGGAGTTGCTGCTGAGCGCATTGTTCCTGAGCGGTGGCGAGGTGGGCGTCCGGGTGCTGGCGCTGGGCAAGCCTTTCGAGGAGCTGACCCTGGTCTGTGAAAAAATCCGGCCCCAGGCGCTGGTGCTGGTGTCCAATCGGGCCCCGGCAGCTGACTTTACCCGGCGACTGAATCGGCTGGCGATGACCCTGCAGTGTCGCCTGTTGTTGTGCGGCGATGCTTCGCAGCTGGCGCAGGAGAGCCTGGCCGGTTCGTCTATCGGCTGCCTGGGTAATGACGGGGGCTTGATGCGTCAGCGTCTGCAGCTATTTCTTGGCGGAACGCTGGATACCTGAAATTCAGACGTGCAGGGTGGGGTGGGTCAGGCGATGTTGCTGCAGGATGTATTGGCGCAAGCGCTCGGTTTCCACCGTGTTGCCTTGGTTGAGCTGATAGGCGTAGTAACCCTGCTCGTTCTGCCGCTCGAAGGTGCCGCGCAAGGCAATGCGCTCGTAACCTGAAGGGCTGAACCACAGCGCGAAACTCTTCGGTGGTTTGGTGCGGTTGCGCACTTCCAGCAAAATGCCTTTGAACGACACTTCGTGGACCCACAGGGTGCCCGGCTGGCCTTTGGCATTCTCCAGGGCGACCGGTTCTTCCAGGGTCAGGCGCCAAGGACGCACCGTCTTGGGCCCGCCTTCATAAATGCTCGGTACCCCCAGGCGCAAATGCAGCGCATGGAACTCATCTTCCACCAGGTGCAGCGGAAAGGTCATCTGCTGGTTCTCGAACTGTGCCTGGATAGTCACCTGTTCGTTGGCCGCCAGGCGCGTCAGCAGATCGCGGATTTGCGAGCCCCCATTGACCAGCAGGCTCGACGTCGCATCACGCATGTTGAGCTGCGGGTTATGTTGCATGGTCTGGATGAAATCCAGCTCATCCTGGGTGAGGAGGGCATCGTGCTGCATGGCTAGCTCGAAAGATATAGTTACAAAGTTAGTGGTGATTGTAGTTAGTGACCGTTAATTCGCCTGCAGGTTCTGACCGTTGGTCGTTTTCATTGCCTGCAACTCAGCCTGAGTGGTCGCCAATTGCGCCTCCAGGTGTGCCACACGCTGCAAGGCCTTGACCTGGACGGTGACATCTTTTTGCACTCCGACAATGTAGGTCTGTTTGTCGCTCTCATTAAAAACAGTTGAAAGTGACAGTTCATTCCAGAATGGAGTGCCATCCTTGCGATAGTTTTTCAGGACCTCACAGCAAGATCCTCCATTTTCAAGGGTTTCGCGAATCCGTGCCAAGGCGGCCTGGTCTCGATCGCCAGACTGGAGAAAACGACAGTCCTGGTACAGGATTTCATCAGCGCTGTAGCCGGTGAGCTTTTCGAAGGCCGGGTTCACGTAAATCAGAATGTTATCTTCGCCTTCCCTTTCAGCAATCACGATTCCATCGTTCGAAGCATTGATCACCAGTTGCAGCAATTGTGCATTGATCATCGGATCGGGTCCTTTGCAGGCTACAGAGTGGTTGTCATTCTAAGGCAAGGCTGTCCACTTGCCATCGTGCCAAATGGGAGTCAATCGCGATTTATTTCCGGCAACTGGTAAGATCCCGGTCTTTGACTCAGTTGCAGGATCAGATTGATGAAAGTCGCCATCATTTCCGGCTCGGTGTACGGCACGGCAGAAGAAGTTGCCCGGCACGCGTCGAAACTCCTCGAGACAGCAGGTTTCCAGACGTGGCATAACCCACGCGCCACCCTCGCCGATATTCAGACGTTTGGCCCCGAAGCCTTTCTGGCCGTGACCTCGACCACCGGCATGGGTGAGTTGCCGGACAACCTGCAGCCGCTGTATTCGATGATTCGTGATCAATTGCCAGGCGCCTGGCGTGGCTTGCCTGGGGCGGTGATCGGCCTCGGCGATGCCAGCTACGGCGATACTTTCTGTGGCGGCGGTGAACAACTGCGTGAGCTGTTCGGTGAACTGGGCGTGCGCGAAGTGCTGCCAATGCTGCGCCTGGACGCCAGCGAGAGCGTGACCCCGGAAAGCGATGCCGAGCCCTGGCTGGCGGAGTTGATCACGGCTCTGCGCGGCTGACCGGAAACTCGCGCAACAACGCGAGCCAAGCCTGGGCGGCTTTCGACAGATAGGCGTCCTGACGCCAGATAAACGCGATGTCCCAGCGCAGTTCACGGGGCGCCTGCAACTTCAGGCGCACCACCCCCGGACGAACCAGGCCACGCGCGACCACCCGCGGCAACAGCACTACGCCTTGTCCCGCCGCCACCAGGGCCACGAGAAAATCCGCCTGCCCGCTTCGCCCGCCCTCCCTGGGTGTAAAGCCCACTTGCTGGCACGCCTGCAGCAGGCGTTCATTGAGCACAAAGCTGCGCTGGTACAGCAGGAACGGGGTATCCGCCAACTCTTCCAGGCGTACGCTGGCCTTGCCGGCCAATGGATGGTCCGCCGCCAGCAGCGCATCCAGGGGTTCGTCGCAGAACGGCTGCCAGGCGAACTGCGGGTCCTGAGGCAGCAGGCTGCCACCCAGTTCCAGTTCTCCGCTGAGCACGGCCTGCTCAATGTTCAGGCTGCCGCCTTCCAGCAACTGCACGCTGATGTTCGGATAACGCCGGCGGTACTCGGCGAACAAGCCGGCGAACAGCGCATCGCTGCCCAGCAGCGGCAGGCCCAGGCGCAATTCGCCACGGCGCAGGTCACTCAGGTCGTCGAGTTCGCTCAGCAGTTCATTGCGCAAGCGCAACATGCCCTCGGCGCGTTGCAGGACGACCGTGCCGGCCGCCGTCAACCGCACCTGTGACCCTAGTCGCTCCAGCAACAGCACGCCCAGGCTGTGCTCCAGCTGTGCCACTTGTTTGCTCACCGCCGATTGGCTGATGTGCAAGGTCTTGGCGGCCTGGGTAAAGCCACCCTGATGGACGACTTCAATGAAACTGCGCAGCTGTTTGAATTCCATTGTCGGATTCCGTTTTGGAATAGTCTTGAGTCTAACAATTCGCTTCGGTGATGACAGCCCGCTCTTTAAAATGGCTTCCTGTGAGGAGCCAACCGATGAACGTAACACGCGTCAAAAAACTCGCCCGCCTGCTCGCTGAACTGGTGGTGTTGGCGGCTATTTATCTGCTCGGATGCCAGTTGGCCCTATGGCTGGCCTGGCCGATTCCGGGCGGGGTGCTGGGCCTGGCGCTGTTGCTGCTGGTATTTGCCCTGGGGTGGGTCAAGCCGGCGGCGCTGCAGAGGGGGGCCGGGCTGTTGATGGCCGAGATGTTGCTGTTCTTCATTCCGGCCCTGATGAGCCTGCTCGACTACGGTGGCCTGCTGCGCCATGAGGGTTGGCGGATCCTCGTGGTGATCGCGGTCAGTACCCTGCTGGTCATGCTGGTAACGGCATTCACGGTCGAATGGGTCTGTCGTTGGAGGCTGGCTCATGAGAAGTGAGTGGATGCCGCTGTTCTGGCTGGTCTTTACCCTGGCCGCCTATGTCTTGAGTCGCTGGCTGTATCGACGCAGCGGACGTTACCTGGTGTCGCCGCTGATTCTGGTGCCCGTGCTGTTGCTGGTGGTGGCAGTGCCGCTGCACACGGCCTATAGCGAGTATGCACAAAATACCCACTGGCTGATGGCGTTGCTGGGACCGGTCACCGTGGCGTTCGCGGTGCCGATCTGGCAGCAGCGCCAGTTGCTGGCGCGGCATTGGTCAGCGTTGTTGGTGGGGATGCTGGCCGGCAGCGTCGCATCGATTGGTAGTTCGTTTGGCCTGGCCCGGCTCCTGGCGCTGGACAGTTCGATAACCCTGTCGCTGCTGCCGCGCTCGATCACCACGCCATTCGCCATGCCGCTGGCCCACGACCTGGGTGGCGTACCGGAGCTGACGGCGGTGTTCGTCATGTTCACCGGGGTGTTTGGCGCCATGCTCGGCGGGATCCTGCTCAAGTGGTTGCCACTGCGCAGCGCCTTGGCCCGTGGTGCATTGTTCGGGGTCGGGGCCCATGGCGCTGGCGTCAGTCGAGCCCATGAGGTGGGCGGGGAAGAAGGTTCGGTGGCGGGATTGGTGATGGTCCTGACGGGGTTGTTGAACCTGTTCGCGGCGCCATTGCTGATGCACATACTGTGATCCACTGCACAGTGGATCTTGCTTGAAAGCCAACTGACTCGTTGGGTCAGTAAGCTGGCTGCCAATGCAACTACCCGAATCCCGACAGCTGACTAGACTGCGTTCACACCCACAAAATAATAAAAAACCCGAGGTCCTTGCCGTGAGCGTAGCCCCCGTCCAGTCAAGCCTGAGCGTAAAAGATCAGGTCAGCCCCACCGAGTGGCAGGCCCGAGTCGACCTGGCGGCCTGTTATCGCCTGGTGGCCGCCCATGGCTGGGATGACTTGATCTTCACGCACATCTCGGCCAAGGTCCCCGGTACCGAAGATTTCCTGATCAATCCGTTTGGCATGATGTTCCACGAAATCACCGCGTCGAGCCTGGTCAAGGTCGACCAGGCCGGCAACAAGCTGATGGACAGCCCCTACGAGATCAACCCCGCCGGCTACACCATCCACAGCGCCGTGCACGAAGTGCGTCACGACGTGGTCTGTGTCCTGCATACCCATACCGCCGCGGGCGTGGCCGTTTCGGCGCAAAAACAAGGGGTGCTGCCGATCAGCCAGCAATCCTTGTTTGTCCTTTCCAGCCTGGGTTATCACGCCTACGAAGGGGTGGCGCTCAATCACGAAGAAAAGGCTCGATTGCAGGCCGACCTGGGTGACAAGCATTTTCTGATGCTGCACAACCATGGGCTGTTGACCTGTGGCAGCACCATCGCCGATACCTTTCTGATGATGTTTACCTTCCAGCGGGCCTGCGATATCCAGGTGCTGGCGCAGAACGGTGGCGCTGAGCTGATAGCCATCGAGCCGCAGATCCTCGCGGGGGCCAAGGCGATGATTGCCGGCGTGACCAAAAGTGCTCAAGGAATGGGGGGCGCGCTGGCCTGGCCGGCGCTGCTGCGTAAACTCGATAAACAAGACCCGGGTTATAAACTCTAATGGCACTCGCCGAGATTCCACTGTGCGTCTGGCGCAAACGCAGCCAGAGCTTTGTATTCCGGGGTCAGACCATTCGTTATTGGGTGGCCGGGCAGGGTGAGCCCTTACTGCTTATCCACGGTTTTCCTACCGCCAGTTGGGATTGGCACTACCTATGGCAGCCCCTGGCCCAGCGCTATCGAGTCATTGCCTGCGACATGCTGGGCTTCGGCGATTCGGCCAAACCCATGGGCCATGAGTACTGCCTGTTGGAGCAGGCCGACTTGCAACAGGCGTTGCTGGCGCACCTGGGCATCGATCAGCCAGTGCACCTGCTGGCCCATGACTACGGCGACAGCGTCGCCCAGGAATTGCTCGCCAGGCACCAGGAGGCGCGCAGCAATATCGCCAGCTGTGTGTTCCTCAATGGCGGCCTTTTCCCCGAGACCCATCGCCCGGTACTGATGCAAAAGCTGTTGCTCAGCCCCTTGGGCTGGATGATCGGTCGTGCCTTCACCCGCGATGCCCTGGTCAAGAGCTTCCGGCAGATCTTCGGTCCGCAGACTCGGCCCAGCGAAAGCGAGCTGGACGATTTCTGGAGCCTGATCGACAACAACCGCGGGACGCGGATCATGCACAAGCTGATCCAGTACGTGCCCCAGCGCCGTGTACACCGCGATCGCTGGCTCACGGCGATGCAATCGGGTGAAGTGCCGTTGCGCGTGATCGACGGCGAAGTCGACCCGGTTTCCGGTGCCCACATGGTCGAGCGTTATCGGCAATTGATTGCCGATGCCGACACCGTGCTATTGCCCGGGATTGGTCATTACCCACAAATCGAAGCCCCGGTGCAGGTGCTCAAGCACTACCTGGCGTTTCGTGAAGAGCTGGACTCTCCCGCCTTGAAGATCGCCTGCTCCTGAGGTGTTCGTCGGCCAACCTGACCCTGCCACCCGATGAGCGCCTGCCGCGCAATCATCCCCGTGCCTTATCGCGCACCATTCAGCCCCAGCCCAGTTGATTGTGAGCCCGGCCCCCGTGCCTGACACTCGGTTCCACTGTCCTTGGCCTGCTGGAGTTGGGTAATGAATGAGTCTGTGCGTTTCGAAGATAAAGTCGTGATCGTCACCGGTGCGGGCGGCGGCCTGGGACGGGCCCATGCACTGTTGTTCGCCAGGCAGGGCGCCCGGGTGGTGGTCAACGACTTGGGTGGCTCCGCGCAAGGCGAGGGTGCCAACGCCTCCGCCGCCGACCGTGTGGTGGCAGAGATCCGGGAGGCGGGCGGCAGTGCCGTGGCCAACCATGACTCGGTGACCGACGGCGAAAAAATCGTCCAGCACGCCCTCGATGCCTTTGGCCGTGTCGATGTGGTGGTCAACAACGCCGGGATCCTGCGGGACAAGACCTTCCATAAAATGGACGACAGCGACTGGGACCTGGTGTACCGGGTTCATGTCGAAGGTGCCTACAAAGTCACCCGCGCCGCCTGGCCGCACATGCGTGAACAAAACTACGGTCGGGTGATCTTCACCGCTTCCACCTCGGGTATCTACGGCAACTTCGGCCAGTCCAACTACGGCATGGCCAAGCTCGGTCTCTATGGCCTGACCCGGACCCTGGCCATCGAAGGGCGCAAGAACAACATCCTGGTCAACGCCATCGCCCCCACCGGGGGCACCCGCATGACCGAAGGCCTGATCCCGCCGCAAGTGTTCGAACAACTGAAGCCGGAACTGGTCAGCCCGCTGGTGGTGTACCTGGCCAGCGAAAACTGCCAGGAAACCTCGGGCCTGTTTGAAGTCGGCGGCGGCTGGATGGGCAAGGTTCGCTGGGAGCGCAGCCTCGGCGCCGGCTTTGATCCGCGCCAGGGCTTTTCCCCGGAAGACGTGGCAGCCCATTGGCAGCAGATCTGCGACTTCGAAGGTGCGGCGCATCCGAAGGACAACATTGAAGCGCTGAAGGAAATGATGGGGAATCTGCAGAAGTATTCGTTGTAAGGGGGCAGGGGGCGAGCGCAAGCCTGGCTGCTTGTGCTCGGACTGGAAGGATTGCTCAAGGCGCGTACTTACGCACCAGCGCCGCCAGATTGGCCGCGGTCTGCACATCCATTACCCCGTCGTAGTTCTCGGCACGAAAGTGCAACTGAAACGCCCTCACCAGTTGCTGGAATCCCGACTCGTTGGTGGCTTGCGACGTGTTGTAGCCATACCGCTTGAACTGCTCCAGCAGCGTCGCGCGGTTCGGTATTCCCCCCTCCCTGTATTGGCGCAGAAAAGCGTCGCGCTGTGGCTCATCGAACCAGGCCCCCACACCTTTCAAGTACAGCGCGTGCCAGGGGAATGCCGCACCGGGGTCGCTTTTGCGGCCGATGGAAATGTCGGAGTGACCCAGCACGTTACGCGGGGTGATGTCCGGGTAGCGCTTGAGTATGTCTTTTGCCAGTTGCTCGATGGCGGCTATTTGCTGGTGGTGATACGGCGGGAAGGTGAACTTGCCCTGGTCATCGGTGGCCTGGTTGACCACCTCGATGCCGATGGCCGTGTCGTTGAGGTTACTGCGGTCAGCCCACTGGCTGACACCCGCATGCCAGGCCCGATGGTTTTCATCGACCAGGCTGAAGATCTGCTGGTCGGTGAAACCGGCCTTGATATAGGTAGGGTCGCTGATGTCAGGAATGAGGTAATGGGCGCTGACATTGGGTCCGGTCAGTGCGCCAATCGAACTGGAAAAGTTGGCGGCGGTGTAATGCAGGATCAAGAAGCGGATGCGGTTGTTGAAAGCCTTGGCTCGATAGCTGGTGTTTATCGGAGACATGATTTAACTACCCTGTTGTGTGAATCGGCGTTGATCTTCAATCGTCCATTCGCAGCAAGGTAGCAGTACCTGTAGGGAGATTCGGTAGTGGTTTTCTCGTTGTTCTGTAGCCGCTTTCAGCAATCTGCCAGGTAAAAAATTCCCCATAAAAAAAGCCGCTGCAAAGGCAGCGGCCAAAGTAAGACGTTAGATCAAGGAGCTACAAATCAACGTCAGTGAACACAGGGTGATGAACTGAATGATGGGCATTCGGAGCATCTGAAAAGTTCGCCGCTCAAGTGGACAACCCACACTCGGCTGGCGGGGCTTCGGGGCTGTTGCCGTCGAAGCCCGATTAGAATAAGTCCTTCTTGGTAAAGGAAAAATAGCGTTTCGGGACATGCACTGTTACGCCGTCGGCAACAGTTGCCCGGATCATCGGTTTGATTGATAACCCCTCATCCAGCCGGCCCATGCCGAGCGCAAAGCCTTGCCCTGTGCGGGCATTCATCCTTTGGAGCGACACCGCGAATACCTCCTTGGTGCGCTTATCGCTCCTGGCGGGCAGCAGTAGGGTGGGGCCTCAAGTCACTCACCGGGGAAGACGCATGACAAAAACAACAATGCGCGCCATCTTCACGCCGCAGACGCTGGCCGTCGCGGTTGCCTTGGGCTGCTGCGCCCAGGCACAGGCGGTTGAATTCAACCTTGGCGAAATCGAGGGTACGTTCGATTCGTCGCTGTCGATTGGTGCGAGCTGGGGCATGCGCGATGCCGATGATGCGTTGGTGGGCACGGTCAACGGAGGCTCCGGACAGTCATCGACCGGCGACGATGGGCGCTTGAACTTCAGCAAGGGCGAGACCTTTTCGAAGATCTTCAAGGGTATCCACGACCTGGAGTCTGAAATACGGTGATACCGGGGTATTTGTCCGTGGCAAATACTGGTACGACTTCGAGCTCAAGGACGAAAGCCGTCCGTTCAAGGACATCAGCGACACCAATCGCAAGGAAGGCGCCAAATCCTCCGGCGGGCAGATCCTCGATGCCTTCGTCTACCACAACTACTCCATCGCCGATCTGCCCGGCACCGTGCGCGCCGGCAAACAGGTGGTCAGTTGGGGCGAAAGCACCTTCATCGGCAACTCGATCAACAGCATCAACCCGCTCGACGTCTCGGCATTTCGGCGCCCGGGTGCCGAAATCAAAGAGGGCCTGATCCCGGTCAACATGCTGTTTGCTACCCAAAGCCTCACCGACCAATTGACGGTGGAAGGTTTTTATCAACTGGAGTGGGACCAGACGGTTGTGGATAACTGCGGGACCTTCTTTGGCAACGATGTGGTGGCCGATGGCTGCGTGAATAACTACACGGTGGGCAGCCCGGCAATCGCTCCGTTGCAGCCGGTTGCCGCGGCATTTGGCCAAGGCTTCGAAGTGACTCGCGAAGGGGTGGTGGTGCCCCGGGGGGGCGACCGGGATGCCCGTGATTCCGGGCAGTGGGGCACCGCGTTGCGCTGGCTGGGCGATGACACCGAGTACGGCCTGTATTTCATGAACTACCACAGCCGCACGCCCACGGTCGGCACCGTCACGGCGGGCCTTTCGACCCTGTCGGCATTGCCGGGCATCGTCGGCACCGCCAACGCCATCGCGCCCGGCACCGGTTCGGGGCTGGCGCAAAGCGTGATGCTCGGTCGCGGCCAGTACTACCTCGACTACCCCGAAGACATCCGCCTGTACGGCGCCAGTTTCTCCACCACCTTGCCCACCGGCACGGCCTGGACCGGGGAAATCAGCTATCGGCCCAACGCACCGGTCCAGGTCAGTACCAACGACCTGACCCTGGCCTTGCTCAACCCGATTGCCGGCGGCGCGTTGTCGCCGATCAGCACCACCCCAGGTGCCGACAACAAAGGCTATCGGCGCAAGGAAGTCACCCAGGTGCAGAGCACCCTGACCCACTTCTTTGACCAGGTCCTCGGTGCCCAGCGCCTGACCCTCGTCGGCGAGGCCGCGGTGGTGCGGGTCGGCGGCCTGGAGTCACGCAGCACCTTGCGTTACGGCCGGGACTCGGTCTACGGCCAGTACGGGTTTGGCGGCGATACCGAAGGTTTTGTCACCTCCACCTCCTGGGGTTACCGCACACGGGCCATCCTCGACTACGCCAACGTGATCGGCGGGATCAACCTCAAGCCCAACCTGTCCTGGTCCCACGACGTTGCCGGCTATGGCCCCAACGGATTGTTCAACGAGGGCGCCAAGGCGGTCAGCGTCGGGGTCGATGCCGACTATCGCAACACCTACACCGCGAGCCTGAGCTACACCGACTTTTTCGGGGGCGACTACAACACCCTCGAAGACCGCGACTTCCTGGCCCTGAGCTTCGGCGTGAACTTCTGATCTGGCTGAAAAGGATGACCTTATGCGCAAGATGATTCTGCAATGCGGTGCCCTGGCCCTGAGCCTGCTGGCGGCCAACGTGATGGCGGCGGTGTCGCCGCAGGAAGCCGACAAACTCGGTACGACCCTCACCCCGCTGGGCGCGGAAAAGGCCGGCAACGCTGACGGCTCGATCCCGGCCTGGACCGGTGGCATTCCCAAGAATGCCGGTGCGGTCGACAGCAAGGGCTTCCTGGCCGACCCGTTCGCCAGTGAAAAACCGCTGTTCACCATCACCGCGGCCAATGTCGACAAGTACAAGGCCAAGCTTTCCGATGGCCAGGTGGCAATGTTCAAACGCTACCCCGAGACCTACCGGATTCCGGTCTACCCGACCCACCGCACCGTGGCCGTGCCCCCGGAAATCTACGAGTCGGCCAAGCGCAGCGCGCTGAACGTGACCAGCATCAACGACGGCAACGGCCTGGCCAACTTTACCGGCAATCGCTACTACGCCTTCCCGATTCCGAAGAGCGGGGTCGAGGTGTTGTGGAACCACATCACCCGTTACCACGGCGGCAACCTCAAACGCATCATCACCCAGGTGACACCGCAGACCAACGGTGCCTACACGCCGATTCGCTTTGAAGAAGAAATCGCCGTACCCCAGTTGATGAAAGACCTGGACCCGGAAAAAGCCGCCAACGTGTTGACCTTCTTCAAGCAGTCGGTGACCGCGCCGGCGCGCCTGGCGGGGAACGTGCTGCTGGTCCATGAAACCCTCGACCAGGTCAAGGAGCCGCGCCTGGCCTGGATCTACAACGCCGGCCAGCGTCGCGTGCGTCGCGCACCGCAAGTGGCCTACGACGGGCCGGGTACGGCCGCTGATGGCCTGCGCACCTCGGACAACTTCGACATGTTCTCCGGCGCGCCGGATCGTTATGACTGGAAGCTGATCGGCAAGAAGGAAATGTACATCCCCTACAACAGCTACAAGCTCGACTCGCCGAGCCTGAAGTACGACGACGTGATCAAGGCCGGGCACATCAACCAGGACCTGACGCGTTATGAGCTGCACCGGGTCTGGGAAGTGGTCGGCACGGTCAAGCCCAGCGAGCGGCATATCTACGCCAAGCGCCACATGTACATCGATGAAGACAGCTGGCAGGTGGCGCTGGTCGACCACTACGACGGTCGTGGCCAACTGTGGCGCGTGGCCGAAGGACATGCCCAGTACTACTACGATCACCAGACCCAGGCGTACACCCTGGAAGCGCTGTACGACCTCATCGCCGGCCGCTACATCGCCCTGGGCATGAAAAACGAAGAGAAGCACAGCTTCGTCTTTGGCTTCGACGCCAAGGCGGCGGACTACACGCCGGCGGCATTGCGCGCAGAGGGCGTGCGCTAAGGAATTGACCGGCCCCTGTACCCAGGGCGACCCACGGATTGATGCCTCGGCATTGATCCGTGGGTCGTCTTTTTTATGCCTGGCAATCAGCCTTCTGAATGTTTCTCAACAAGGCCGCGGGAGAGGGCTAGGGTAGGCTCACAATGATAAAAAGGCCCGCTGCAATGACCGCCATGACGCACTGTCTGGATCGCCCGGGAATGGTGCCCCGCTTGTCTTCCCTGCACGTGCGCCGCGAGCGCCTGACGCAGCCGTTGCTGGCCTCGCCCGCCCGGGTAAGGTTGCTCTGCGCGCCGGCCGGCAGCGGCAAGAGCGCGTTGTTCGCCGAGTGCCTGCTGCAGGCCCCGCCGACCTGCACCGTGCACTGGCTGGCGTTGAATGGGCTCGTCTCGAGTCCTGAGGAGTTTTCTCGGGCCGTGGCCCAGGCCCTCGGGTTGGTGGTAGACAGCGAAGCGCAGTTGCTGGCCTGCCTGGCTCGCTGGCAGACACCCACCTGGTTGTTTCTGGATGACTACTGCCGGGTGCCCGCCCCGCAGCTCGATGCCTTGCTCGATCGCCTGTTGACCCTGAGCAGTCCGGCCCTGACCTGGTGGCTGGGTGGGCGCCGGCGGCCGCACTGCAACTGGCCACGCCTGTTGCTCAACGACGACCTGTACGAGAGCGCCGGCCCCGAACTGGCGTTCAGTCGTGGCGAAATCCAGCAACTGATCGCCCAGCTACCCCATTCGCTGTGCGCCAATGCCTGCGAACGGATCTTCCAGCGCAGCGGTGGCTGGTGCGCCAGCGTGCGGGTGGCTTTGCAAGATGGTAACGGCCGCAGTGCCAGCGAGCTCAAGGAGGGGCGCTCGGCGATCATGCTCGATTACCTGCAGCATGAGCTGTTCAACGGCTTGGCGCCGGAACTGGCCGAAGCCTGGCGCGTGCTGGCCCACCTGCCGCGATTCAATCTGGGGTTGTGTGAGCACCTGTTCGGCGCGGGCGAGGGTGGGCACTGGATGCGCACTCTGCAGGAGCTGGGGTGTTTCATCGAACCCTGGGAAGACTCGCCGGACTGGCTGCAAGTCTTTGCACCGGTGGCGCAACTGGTGCGCGACGAGGCCTGGGAGGCCGGTCGCTCATGGCATCGGCGTGCGTGCCAGTGGTTCGTCGCCGAGCAAGACTGGCAGGCGGCGTTTGAACAGGCCCTGTTGGCCGATGAAAACGAAATGGCCATCAGCCTGTTGCAGCACTTTGGCTTCGAGCACTTGTTCCAGCAGCACAACGTGGTGTTGTTGCTGCGTCTGTATGAACAGCAAGGCGCCGACTTGCTGCTGTGCAGTGCGCAGTTGGTCGGGTTGATCACGGCGGCCTTGTTGTTTGCCGGGCGCTTTGAAGAGGCCGGCCTGTGCATCGAGCACATGGCGCGTTTTGCCCCGCAACCGTGCGCTGCCCAGCAGCGCGAACTGGTGGCGCGTTGGCAGGCGCAACAGGGCTGGTTGCTGCACCTGCAGGGGTGGATGGCGCCGGCACGCGGGCATTTTCTCGAAGCCCTGGTCGACCTGCCGGCCAGCGCCTGGCCCGCCCGCCTGCTGTGTTTATCCGGGCTGACCCAGCAGGCCTTGCTACGCGGCGAACTGGATGTCGCGCAGGCGCTCAATCGCGAGGCGTTGTGCCTGGCGCGAGCCCAGGGGGCGTTGCTGTTCGAGGGCCTGCTGGAGCTCGATCACGCGCAGTTGCTCGAGCAACGCGGTGCGCCCCATCGCGCGGAAAGTCTGTTGAGCGGCATTCACCAGTTGTTGTGCCAGCACGCCAGGTTCGCCACCCCGTTGCTGGGGCGCATTGCCCTGCGGCGCGGTCGGTTGGCGTTGTGCCAGGGGCAGGAGGCACGGGCCAGCGAGTTTTTCGAGTCCGGGCTCGAGGCCTGTTTGCGCAGTTACGACAAGCGTGTGCTGTATGGGTACCTGGGCCTGGCGCACGTGGCCGCCAACCAGGGGGATTTTGCCCAGGCGTTCCTCCATTTACGCGACGCCGAGCGCATGATGCAGCGCCGGCAGATCCCCGACACGGTGTACCGCGGGGTCCTGCTGCACGTCAGCAGTCACTTCTGGTTGCAACAGGGACGCCCGCAACTGGCTCACGAAGCCCTGACCCGGGTGCTGCGCCATTACCACGGCCCGCAGGCCCGACAGGCCCCGCCGGCAACCCTGGAATTGATTCCGCGCCTGGAATACCTGTTGGTCGTCACCCAGGTGTATCTGCACCAGGCCTCGCGGCCGTTGGAGCAGCTCAATGCCCAACTGCTGCGGGCACGCCAATGCGGCATGCTGGGGCTGGAAACAGTGCTGCAACTGAGCGTGGCGCAGGTGGCGTGGCTGTTGGGCCAGCCCGTCGAGGCCAGGGCGGCGCTGCAGGCTGCGCAGGCACTGGTCGAGCGCTGCAACCTGCGCCAGGCGCTGGCAGAATTGCAACTTAGCCTGCCGTCATTGTTTGTTGCGCCGCCGCCCCAGGTTGCAACGCCGCAGCCGACACCGGCGTGCGGTCGCGACAATCCCCTGAGTCAGCGCGAAATAGAAGTGCTCAGCCTGATCGCCCAGGGCAACTCCAACCTGCAAATCGCCGAGCAGTTGTTCATTTCCCTGCACACGGTCAAGACCCACGCCCGGCGAATCAACGGCAAGCTGGCGGTCGAGCGGCGCACCCAGGCCGTGGCGAAAGCCAAGGCACTGGGTTTTTTCGCCTGAGCTCAGGCCTGGGGCGCGCCGCCGTCATGCCCCATGCGCCAGCTCACCGCCCGGGTCGCGGCCAGCAGACGCTGGGCGGCCGGGCCGTTTTCGTCGGCATGGAACAATGAAGTCGGGCCGACGATGGTCAGCACCGCGGCGATCTGCCCGACAGCGTTGAACACCGGTGCCGAAAGCGCATCCACCCCCGGCATCAGCAAACCGTGCACATGGTGCAGGCCGCGTCCGCGAATCTGCTCGCACACACTGGCGTAGGCCTGTTCACTGGCCAGCGGATGGGACTGGACTGCGCCGACTTCCTGCTCGCGCAACTCGGCGGTTTCGCGGTGGGGCAGGTAGGCGCTGAACACCAGGCCAGTGGACGAACTCAGTAGCGGCAGGACCGAGCCGAGCTGGGTCACCACGGTGACGGCCCGGACCGCCGGCTCGATATGCACCACGGTCGCACCCTGATTGCCCCAGACCGCGAGGAAGCAGGTCTCGTTCAGTTCGTCGCGCAGCTCCGACAGGGGCAGGGCGGCGACTTTCAGCACGTCCATACTGTTCAGGGCCGCCAGGCCGACGCGCAGGGCTTCGCGTCCCAGGCCGTAGTGATTGGTGGCGGCGTTCTGCTCGGCAAAACCGCTGGCAATCAGCGCCTGCAGGTAACGGTGCACCTTGCTCGCCGGCATCTGCACATGTTCGGCCAGGCGCGACAGCGAGGTCGAGGGCGACAACTCGGCGAGGGCCTTGAGGATGTCGGTGCCCACCTCGGCCGAGCGGACTTTCTGTTTACCGTTGCTGTCGCTCGTGGCGCGCGGCTTTTCCATGGTTGAGTCGTATCTGGAGATGAATGGGCGTCTTTATAGCTTGACGGTCAATACCAATCAAATTACGTTATGCGTAATCGAATTACGATAAAAATAACCAGGACGTGCCAAAACTCTGAAGCGGAGCCATGGCCACGGCCCACTCCCTGTTCAGGAGGCTCCATGAACCTCGATTCAACGGCGCCAGCGCTGGCTTACCAGTCAGGCTTCGGCAACGAATTTTGCAGTGAGGCCCTGCCCGGTGCCTTGCCCGTCGGCCAGAACTCGCCACAAAAAGCCCCTTACGGTCTCTACACCGAATTGTTCTCCGGCACCGCGTTCACCATGGTGCGCAGCGAAGCGCGGCGGACCTGGATGTACCGTATCCAGCCCTCGGCCAATCACCCGGCCTTCGTCAAGCTGGAGCGGCAGTTGGCCGGTGGCCCGCTGGGCGAGGTCACGCCCAACCGCCTGCGCTGGAACCCCTTGGCCATTCCAACCGAACCGACCGACTTCATTGACGGCCTGGTGAGCATGGCGGCCAACTCGGGAGCGGAGAAACCGGGCGGCATCAGCATCTATCACTACGGCGCCAATCGCTCGATGGAGCGGGTGTTCTTCAACGCCGATGGCGAGTGGTTGCTGGTGCCGCAGGCGGGGCGTTTGCGCATCGCCACCGAGCTGGGTGTGCTGGAGCTTGCGCCGTTGGAAATCGCCGTGCTGCCGCGCGGCCTGAAATTCCGCATCGAGCTGCTCGATCCGCAAGCCCGTGGCTACCTGGCGGAAAACCATGGCGCGCCTCTGCGCCTGCCGGACCTGGGGCCGATTGGCAGCAATGGCCTGGCCAATCCACGGGACTTCCTGACCCCGGTCGCGCACTACGAAGACCTCCAGCAACCGACCACCCTGGTGCAGAAATTCCTCGGCGAGTTGTGGGCCTGCGAGCTCGATCATTCGCCGCTGAACGTGGTGGCCTGGCACGGCAATAACGTGCCGTACAAATACGACCTGCGACGCTTCAACACCATCGGCACGGTCAGCTTCGATCACCCGGACCCGTCGATCTTCACCGTGTTGACCTCGCCGACCAGCGTCCACGGCCTGGCCAACCTCGACTTCGTGATCTTCCCGCCGCGCTGGATGGTGGCCGAGAACACCTTCCGTCCACCGTGGTTCCACCGCAACCTGATGAACGAATTCATGGGCCTGATCCAGGGCGAATACGACGCCAAGGCCGAAGGCTTCCTGCCCGGCGGCGCGTCCTTGCACAGCTGCATGAGCGCCCATGGCCCGGACGGCGAAACCTGCACCAAGGCGATCAACGCCGAACTGGCGCCGAGCAAGATCGACAACACCATGGCCTTCATGTTCGAGACCAGCCAGGTGCTGCGCCCCAGTCGTTTCGCCCTGGATTGCCCGCAACTGCAAAACACCTACGATGCTTGCTGGGCCTCGCTGCCCGCCACTTTCAACCCGAACCGGAGATAACCCATGACCCAGACCACCCCCACTCGTAGCTGGGTTGCCTGTGCCAACGGCCACGCGGATTTCCCGCTGCAGAACCTGCCCCTGGGCGTGTTCAGCACCCAGGGTTCGGCGCCGCGCAGCGGTGTGGCGATCGGCGAGCAGATTTTCGACCTCGAGGCGGCACTCGACGCCGGCCTGTTTGACGGTGTGGCCCGCACGGCGGTGCAAGCCACCCGTGGCGGTCAGTTGAACGCCTTCTTCGAACTCGGTCGGGGCCCCCGTGTGGCGCTGCGCGAACGCTTGCTGGAGCTGTTGGCCGAGGGCAGTCCCCTGCGCGGCAAGATCGAAGCCCAGGGCGCCCAGTTGCTGCATCTGGCCGCTGACTGCCAGATGCACCTGCCGGCCCGCATCAACGACTACACCGACTTCTACGTGGGCATCGAGCACGCGCAGAATGTCGGCAAACTGTTCCGTCCAGATAACCCGCTGCTGCCGAACTACAAGTACGTGCCGATTGGCTACCACGGCCGCGCGTCGACCATTCGTCCGTCCGGCACCGACGTGCGTCGCCCCAAAGGCCAGACCCTGCCAGCCGGCCAGAGCGAGCCGACTTTCGGCCCGTGCGCACGCCTGGACTACGAGCTGGAACTGGGGATCTGGATCGGCCAGGGCAATGCCATGGGTGACTCGATTGCCATCGGCGACGCCGCCGAGCACATCGCCGGTTTCTGCCTGCTCAACGACTGGTCGGCACGGGATATCCAGGCCTGGGAATACCAGCCACTGGGGCCGTTCCTGTCGAAAAGCTTCATCACCAGCATTTCGCCCTGGGTCGTCACCGCCGAGGCCCTGGAGCCATTCCGGCGTGCCCAGCCGGCGCGTCCGCAAGGCGATCCGCAACCGCTGCCGTACCTGTTTGACACGCGTGACCAGGCCGCTGGCGCCTTTGATATCGAGCTGGAAGTACTGCTGCTGACCGAAGCCATGCGCGAGCAGAATCTGCCGGCGCACCGCCTGACCCTGAGCAACACCCAGCACATGTACTGGACCGTGGCGCAGATGGTTGCGCACCACAGCGTCAACGGCTGCCAGTTGCAGGCCGGCGACCTGTTCGGTTCGGGCACCCTGTCGGGGCCTGAGAGCGGTCAGTTCGGCAGCCTGCTGGAAATCACCGAGGGCGGTAAAAAGCCCATTGAGCTGGCATCAGGCGAAGTGCGCAAGTTCCTTGAGGACGGCGACGAAATCATCCTGCGCGCGCGTTGCAGCCGTGACGGTTTTGCGTCCATCGGCTTCGGCGAATGCCGGGGCAAGATCCTGCCAGCGCGCTGAGAGGTTCGGCCCATGGAGCTCTATACCTACTACCGCTCGACCTCGTCGTTCCGGGTGCGCATTGCCCTGGCGCTCAAGGGCCTGGATTACCAGGCGCTGGCGGTCAACCTGATCGCCGCGCAAGGCGGTGAACACCGGCAGCCGGCCTACTTGCAGCTCAACCCACAGGGTCGGGTACCGGCTTTGCGCACCGATCAAGGCGAGTTGCTGATCCAGTCACCGGCGATCATCGAGTACCTGGAAGAAGCTTATCCACAGGTGCCGCTGCTGTCCGGCAACCTCGCCCAGCGTGCGCACGAGCGTGCGGTGGCGGCGTTGATTGGCTGCGACATTCATCCACTGCACAACGTCAGCGTGCTCAACAAGCTGCGTCAGTGGGGGCACGACGAGCCACAGGTGGTGGAGTGGATCAGCCACTGGATCAGCCAGGGGCTGGCGGCCGTCGAGCAGTTGATCGGCGACGCGGGGTACTGCTTTGGCAGCGCACCGGGTGTGGCGGACGTGTACCTGATCCCGCAGCTGTATGCGGCCGAGCGTTTCAACATCAGCCTTGATGCCTATCCACGGATTCGCCGGGTCGCCGCGCTGGCAGCGCAACACCCGGCGTTCATCAAGGCTCATCCCGCCAATCAGCCGGATACCCCGTAACGGCGGCTACCCGTATTCAACACCGGCGGGGGTGTGCCTGGATCAGGCGCAATCCCCAGCCGGTCGCGAAGGTGCCGTCGGCTTGTGGCAGATGCTCGATTGCGGTTTTGAAGCGCTCCTGCAATTGCACGCGGGCGGCGGGTGTCAGCCGGTCGACGTCGTAGGTGGCGCTGAGTGATTGCCAAAGCTCGGCAAAGTCTGGCTGCCAAGCCACATCAATGTCCTGCACCGTCACCTGCTCGAAGTCGGTGCCGAGCAGCGCTCGCCAACCCTCCTCGGTGCGCATGCGTGGATCACCCATCGGCAAATGCGCCAAGGCATCTTGCTGCGCCACCTGGCGAAACACCTGCAGATACGCGTCACCCACCGCGCCCAGCAGAAACCCCCGGCCAACGATCGTGGCGAGCTTGCCGTCCTTGCGCAGCACGCGGCGGATTTCGCGCAGGACTTGCTCGATGTCGTCCATCAACATCAGTGCCAGATGCGACACCACCACGTCGACGCTGGCCGTGCCGAGCGAGAGCGCCTGTGCCCGCTCCTTGAGCAGGCTCACCCTGGCGGGTAACCGCGTGCGGGCTTCGTCCAGTTCGGCCTGACTGAGGTCGACGCCGATCAACCGCAATCGCTGTGGATGACGTTGCTCGAGCAGTTGCAGCAGATAACCGTTGCCACAGGCCAGGTCCAGAACACTCAGGCTGGCGGACGAATCCGGCAGGGTGGCTGCCAGCGCTGCGTAGGACGATTCCTGGCGTTCGCTGCACAAGTGGGCAAACGCCGCGCTGGTGGTGCCGGGTCGGCGCTGGTGAAAGCCTTCAAGGAAACGTTCCGCAGGGGAAGGGAAGTGCATGACAGCCTCATCCGTGGTGGCGCAAAAAATTCCAGGACGCCAGTGGAGCATCCATCGCTTCAATGCACAATCGAGTTGGGGGGCAGATGACTCAGGCGTTCGGTCAGGCGCAGGCGCTGGATCGGGTCGTCGCTGAGCAGCAGGGCGTGTTCCAGGTCGAAACGTTCGGCGTTGGGACAGTCCAGGCGCTGATAGAGGCTGGCGCGGGCCAGGTAGTCACTGGCGTTGGCGTTACCCAGCTCCAGTACCCGCTCGGCATCGATCAGCGCGCCGATGTAGTCGTCGTTGGCCAAGTGCAGCTGGCGCAGGTTGCGTGACAGGCGCTGGAGCATCTGCAGCGGTTCGCTGGTGAGCAGATGCTCGGCATTCAGGGCCATGTTCGGACCGTATTGGCGCTGCAGCAGCTCCCGGCAATCGTTGGGGTACAAGCGTCGACCGCCGCAGGGGTCGAGCAGGTGATCGGCGCCGGGCACCCGCAGCAGGAAGTGGCCGGGGAAGTTGACCCCGACCATGGGGATCTCCAGGCGACGTGCCAGTTCCAGGGTGATCAGCCCCAACGCCAGCGGCTGCCCACGGCGCCGTTCCAGGACTTTGTTGAGCAGGGCAGCCTGGGGACGCAACGGGGTGGCTTCGTCCTGCTGGTAGCCCAGGTCGTTGAGCAGGCGCAGCAGCGGTTGCCCCAACTCGCTGACCGGCAGCATCGGCAGGCGACTGCTGACCCGCTGCACCAGGTCCTTGAACTGCTCCAGCACGACCTGCGGTTGCACCTCGGCATCATGTTCGACGGCGATCCACAACGCCGCTTCAAAAAGCGCCGGGGGTGAGCGTTGCAGGCAGGCGAAAAAGGCGTGGCGCGGGTTCATTGAAATCTCCGGCGAATGCCCCGTTTTAGCCCCGTCGCAAGCATTCGTCCAGTGCCGCGCGCGAGGGCGTGCAAGTTATGCCGCAAAGCCTTGGCGCGGGCCTTCGCTTATTCCGGTGCGCTCCAGCAATTTTTGCCCGCGCGCCTATACTGGCGACTACTGAAAGTGATTCGGGAGCCCTACGATGTTCGCTCTCATGCAAAGCACTCGCCTTGAATCGCTGCACCTGAGCGTCGACCCGGCCACCGGGTTGAAGGCCGTGATCGCCATTCATTGCAGCCGCCTGGGACCTGCCCTGGGTGGGTGCCGTTACCTTGCCTACCCCGACGATGAAAGCGCCGTGACGGATGCCGTGCGCCTGGCCCAGGGCATGAGCTACAAAGCGGCCCTGGCCGGCCTGCCCCAAGGTGGTGGAGTCGCGGTGATCATCCGCCCGCCCCATGTGGAAAACCGCGCGGCGCTGTTCGAGGCTTTCGGGCGCTGTGTCGAGCAACTCGACGGTCGCTACATCACCGCCATCGACAGCGGCACCTCGGTGGTCGACATGGACTGCATCGCCCAGCAAACCCAGCACGTCACCAGCACCACTGCCGCGGGCGACCCATCGCCCCATGCGGCCATGGGCGTGTTCACCGGTATTCGTGCCACCGCCATGGCGCGCCTGGGCAGCGATAACCTGGAGGGCTTGCGCATCGCGATCCAGGGCCTGGGCAATGTCGGTTTCGCCCTGGCCGAGCAACTGCATGCCGCGGGGGCCGAGCTGCTGGTGAGCGACATCGACCCGGGCAAGGTGCAACTGGCAATGGAGCAGTTGGGTGCCCATCCGATTGCCAACGAGGCCCTGCTCAGCACCCCCTGCGACATCCTGGCGCCCTGCGGCCTGGGCGGGGTGCTCAATAGCCACAGCGTGGCGCAGTTACGGTGTGCGGCGGTGGCCGGGTCTGCCAACAATCAATTGACCAACCTCAGCGTCGCCGACCAACTGGAAGGCCGTGGCATCCTCTATGCGCCCGATTATGTGATCAATTCCGGTGGGCTGATCTACGTGGTGCTCAAGCACCGCGGCGATGAGCTGTCGAGCATTACCGGGCACCTGTCGAAAATCAGTTCGCGCCTGACCGAAGTCTTCGCCCACGCCCAGGCGGAAAAACGCTCGCCGGCGCGGGTGGCGGACGAATTGGCAGAGCGCCTGCTTTATCGCTGAGGAACCATCTCCCGCCCTTCGGGCTCAGGCGCTGGCCGAGTCGCTGATGGCGATGCCCGAAACCCGCTTCGCCTTCTCATCCCACAGGCATGAAAAAGGCCCTGGATCAGTGATTCAGGGCCTGTTCAATTCTGCCGGGCGTTACTTCGCGGCTTTGACAGCCTTGGCCGGTTTGGCCGCCTTGGCGGGTTCGCCTGGCTCGACGTCTGCGGCGGGTTCAGCAGGTTCGACCGCTGCTACAGCTGGGGCAGGGGCGCTGAGCAATTCGGTCAGGGCGTCCGGCTGGCTCTTGAATGCCTTGGCGAACACATCGCGATTCTTCGCCATGTAGATCCCGGCTTCTTCCACTTGCTGTTCGGTCAGGGACGGAACGGCTTTTTGCAGCACTTCTGCCAGCAACTCGGCGAGTTCGAGCATTTTGTCATGACGGTCAGCTTCGGCTTTATCCATGAACAAGCGCTCCAGATCTCGGCTGCTGCGGTATACCACTTCGACGGCCATTTACCACCTCACATGCCTTCACATTAGTTGTCTATTGCGACTACTGTATTTATATACAGCGAAAGGATAAGCCAATCCCGGTCCTTTGGGTAGTCGCTTTTTAATCTAGACCGGTTTCACGGTTTGTCAGGTGGCGCTATGCCATGATCCGCGCTGTGGTTAGACACACAAAGTGTCCCATCTCGGTCCACCGTCATCTCATCTGACAGCTGCTGGCCTTTTTTCTGCATGCAGAACAACAGTCATGTCGAACCCGCATCATCCGGTCCAACCGACCTAAGGAAGAATCACCGTGAAAATCAACTGGGCGGAGCGACTTCGCCAGAACGTGCATGAGCTGGCTGAAACCCTGGGCAATCTGTTCGTCGAAACCTTCCACTACCTGGCGCTGTTCGCCATTGGCGCGGTCACGGCGTGGGCGGCGATCATGGAGTTTCTCGGCATGATCGAAGAGGGGCACATCAAGATCGACGACATCTTGCTGCTGTTCATCTACCTGGAACTGGGGGCGATGGTCGGGATTTACTTCAAGACCAACCACATGCCCGTGCGGTTTCTGATCTACGTGGCGATCACCGCCTTGACCCGCCTGCTGATCTCCAACGTGTCGCACCACAACCCGCCGGACCTGGGCATCATCTACCTGTGCGGCGGGATTCTGCTGTTGGCGTTTGCGATCCTGGTGGTGCGTTATGCCTCTTCGCAGTTCCCTTCGGTGAAGATCCAGCACCCGCAACGCAAGGTGGGAGCCGGCTCCAGTGAGCACCCGGAAGTCGAGAAGGGCGAGCTTTAAGGTCGGGCTGACAGGGGCAGGGAGGACCTGCTCAACGGCGGCGGCAACTTGAGGTTGTCGCTGTCGGTCATGGCTTCGAGAATGGCCACGGCACTGTGCCCTTGCTCGATGGCGATGCCGAACTGAATGCTTTGCACCAGCCGTTTCATACGCTGCGGATCGTTGCGCTGGGCGAGGCTGATCATCCGCTTGGCGACAATGCGCCCGGCGTTGGACAGGGTCAGCATGATCCCGCCGTCCAGCCCCTGAATGCTCAGGTTGATCTGATAATCGTCGGCAAAGGTGTCGGTAATCAGTTGGAAGGGGTTGTCCATAATGCGTCACCGCTTGATTGGATCGTGCAGTCATTGACCGGCTGTGCCCAAAATTGTTCGCAGTTCCGGACCGTCGGCAGATAGCAGGGACGTAGCAAGGGGCATGCCGTAGGCGTGATCACCTTCAGATCAGCGAGCCTCACCCCACCCTGTGGGAGCGGGCTTGCCCGCGATAGAGCCGGCGCACCCCCCATCGGCGGCGCCTGATACTCCGCGATCGCTGGCAAGCCAGCCCACATGAGTCAGCTGAGCGGCATTCACCGCTCAGCCTCCGGCGGTCCGTTTCAGGGCAGAACGGAGTAGATGATCGCAGACAGTGCAATCAGGCCGATCAAAACCACGAACACGTTCGACACCTGGCCCGAATACTGGCGCAGAGAGGGCACGCGCCGGATCGCATACATCGGCATCAGGAACAGCAGGCACGCGATGACCGGCCCGCCAAGGGTTTCGATCATGCCCAGGATGCTCGGGTTGAAGGTCGCCACGGCCCAGCAGCTCGAGGATCATGAACAGTGCGGTGGCACGGTTCAGCCAGTTGGCCGACATCACCCGGCCACGACCGCGCAGGCTCTTGACGATCAGGCCCTGGAAACCTTCACTGGCGCCGATGTAGTGGCCCAGGAAGGATTTGGTGATCGCCACCAGCGCAATCAACGGCGCGGCGTAGGCGATGACTGGGGTCTGGAAGTGGTTGGCCAGGTACGACAGGATCGAGATGTTCTGCGCCTTGGCAGCCGCCAGGTCAGCGGGGGACAGGGCCAGCACGCAACTGAAGCAGAAGAACATCACCGTCAGCACCATCATGCTGTGGGCGACCGCGAGAATGCCGCTGCTTTTCGCCTCGGCCTGGGCACCGTAGCGGCGCTTCTGGTCGACGGCGAAGGCCGAGATGATCGGTGAGTGGTTGAACGAGAACACCATCACCGGGATCGCCAGCCACAGGGTCTTGAAGAACTCCGGCAGCGGCATGCCTTCACCGGCGGAGGCGAAGAACGCACCGTTCCAGTTCGGGATCAGGCTCAGGGCCAGCAACAGCAGCGCGGCGACAAACGGGTACACCAGCACGCTCATGGCCTTGACGATCACGCCCTGGCCGCACCGCACGATCGCCATCAGGCCGAGAATCAGCACCAGCGACAACACCGCCCGTGGTGGTGGGGTGATCTGCAATTGGTGTTCCATGAAGCTGCCCAGGGTGTTGGTCAACGCCACGCTGTAGACCAGCAGGATCGGGAAGATAGCGAAGAAGTACAGCAGGGTGATCAGCTTGCCGGCACCGACGCCGAAGTGTTCTTCCACCACCTCGGTGATGTCACCGGAGCGCCCGGACAGGACAAAGCGGGTCAGGCCTCGGTGGGCGAAGAAGGTCATCGGGAAAGCCAGCACCGCCAGTACCAGCAACGGCCAGAAACCGCCGACGCCGGCATTGATCGGCAGGAACAGGGTGCCCGCACCGATGGCCGTGCCGTACAGGCCGAGCATCCAGGTGCTGTCGTGTTTGCTCCAGCCTTTGTCGGCCGTTTGCGTTGTGTGGGTCAGATCTACAGCGGGGTTTTCGGCAGCAGGTGTACGTACATCGGTCATCGTTTTGGCCTCGTTATTATTTTTGCTCGGGCTCACGTGTTACGGGCGGCAGGGAATGCTCCTCAGCATTCCACCCAGCTGACAGCCAGGCCGCCCCGTGAAGTCTCTTTGTATTTGTCATGCATGTCGGCGCCGGTATCGCGCATGGTGCGGATCACCCGGTCGAGGGAGATGAAGTGTTTCCCGTCGCCGCGCAGGGCCATTTGGGTCGCGTTGATCGCCTTCACCGCCGCAATGGCATTGCGCTCGATGCACGGCACCTGGACCAGCCCGCCGACCGGGTCGCAGGTCAGGCCCAGGTTGTGCTCCAGGCCGATCTCGGCGGCGTTCTCCAATTGCTCGGGCGTGGCGCCCAGCACATCGGCCAGGCCGGCAGCGGCCATCGCGCAGGCGGAGCCGACTTCACCCTGACAGCCGACTTCGGCACCGGAGATCGAGGCGTTCTTCTTGCACAGGATGCCCACGGCCGCGGCGGCGAGGAAAAACGCCACCACATCGTCATCCGACGCCTCGGGGTTGAACTTCATGTAGTAATGCAGCACCGCCGGAATGATCCCGGCCGCGCCGTTGGTCGGTGCGGTGACCATGCGCCCGCCGGCGGCGTTCTCTTCGTTGACGGCGAGGGCGAACAGGTTCACCCATTCCATCGCCGAAAGGGTCGAACTGATGACGTTCGGTTTGCCGATTTCCAGCAGGCTGCGGTGCAGTTTCGCCGCGCGTCGTGGCACATCCAGGCCGCCGGGCAAGATGCCTTCGTGGCGCAAGCCCTGCTCGACGCATTCGCGCATGACCGACCAGATGTGCAGCAGCCCCTGGCGAATTTCCGCATCGCTGCGCCAGGCCCGTTCATTGGCCATCATCAGCTCGGAAACCCGCAGGCCGTGCTGATTGCACAGCGACAACAGTTCGGCGGCGCTGGAAAAATCGTACGGCAACTGCACGTCATCGCCTGCCAGTGTGCCGGACTCGACCTCGGCCGCCTCGACGATAAAACCACCGCCCACCGAGTAATAGGTGTGCTCCAACAGCAGGCCGTTCTCGCCAAAGGCGCTCAACGCCATGGCGTTAGGGTGGTAGGGCAGGCTCTCATCGAGCAGCAGCAGGTCGCGCTGCCAGTCGAAAGCAATGTTCAGGCGGCCGCCAAGCAGCAGTTCGCCACTGTCGCGCAGCTGTTGGATACGTGGGCCGATACGGGTGGGGTCGATGCTGTCTGGCCATTCGCCCATCAGGCCCATGACGCAGGCGCGGTCGGTGGCGTGGCCGACGCCGGTGGCGGAAAGCGAGCCATACAGGCGGACTTCAACCCGCCAGACCTGGCCCAGCAGGCCTTGGTCGAACAGCGCCTGGACGAAGGTGGCAGCGGCGCGCATCGGGCCGACGGTGTGGGAGCTGGACGGGCCGATGCCGACCTTGAATAGATCAAAAACACTGATAGCCATGCTAAAGCCTTACAAGCAATGGAGTAGGAATCGCCGCCATTTTTTGTAGGCCAAGCGCAATGTCGGCGATACTGCCTACCTCGGTCCAGGGTGACCAACGAAACTTCCTAAGACAGGCTTTAGCAGGACTAAACGATGAGTCGTCAATTTCACGCCCAGACGTATGTCTGGCTGCATGTGTTTTCCTGTGCGGCGCGGCACCTGTCGTTTACCCGCTGTGCCGAAGAGCTGCACATCACCCCCGGGGCGGTCAGCCAGCAGATCCGCCAGTTGGAAGAGCGCCTGGGTTTCCGCCTGTTCCATCGGCGCGCCCGAGGCGTCGAATTGAGTGCCGAAGGCCAGCGCCTGGCGATCACCGTCGGCGAAGCCTATGGCAGCATCGACGCGGAATTGCGCCGACTGGACGCCGGTATGATCAGTGGCATCCTGCGGTTGCGTTCGATCCCGTCTTTCCTCGGCAAATGGCTGACCCCGCGCCTGCCGCGCTTGCAGCAGCGTTACCCGGACATCCAGTTGCGCCTGGTGGCCGAGGACAGCAGCGTGGCCCTGCACGAAGGTGATTTCGACCTGGCGATCGACCTGAACGACGGCAGCTACCCGGGACTGTTATCCACAGCCCTGCTCGATGAGCAGATTTTTCCGGTCTGCGCGCCCAGCCTGTTGCGCGGGCGTCCCCCGCTGCACGGGCCGGCGGATCTGGTGCATTTTCCGTTGTTGCACGACATCACCGCCTGGCGTGGCAGCTATGAATACGCGGAATGGGAGTTCTACCTCAATGCCATCGGCTTCGACGGAGCCGATGTGCGCCGGGGGCATACGTTCAATCGCAACCACCTGACCATCGAGGCGGCGATTGCCGGCATGGGCGTGGCCATTGCCCGGCGCACGCTGCTCAATGATGAGCTGGAGCGTGGCACCCTGATCGTGCCCTTCGGCGTCGCGGTGCCCAACTACAAACGTTACGTGCTGCTCTATGCGCCGGGTGCGCTGAGCCATCCGGGCGTTCGCGCGGTGCATGACTGGCTGGTGGAAGAGGCGCAGATCTTTCGCGGCATGCACCCTTTGGGCGAGGGCAACTGTGAGTAATTGTTGCAGTGTTACCAGGCGACCCAACTCCCGACCTTAACAGCGCTTTTGCCCGTTGTCCGACTTTTTCAGCAATGAAAATTTATCTTTTTTTAGGGGTTGAATTGTTTCTCCGTCTGCCCAACTCTGTAAGTAAGAGGTCACGGTCATTCAAGAATCAACGCTACACCGGACCTCTCGCGAGCTAGCTGAAATAAGGGATGAACTATGCAAATCCAAGTCAACAGCGATAACCATATTCAAAGCAGCATCCGACTGGAGGAGTGGGTACGTACTACCATTGAGAGCACGCTCGAACGTTATGACGAAGACCTGACACGCATCGAGGTCCACCTGCGGGATGAGAACGGCGATAAACCCGGTCCACACGATATGCGCTGCCAGCTTGAAGCGCGGCCAAAAGGCCATCAACCGGTATCCGTGACTCATAAAGCCGACACACTGGAACAGGCAATCGAAGGGGCGGCCACCAAGCTTGAACACGCGCTGGAGCATCTGTTTGGCAAACTGCGCGGAAAACGCGCAACGGTGACCCCAATCCAATCGGGAGCCCACGCCGACGCGCTGCTGGAAGAAGAATTTCTCGAGAACGAGCAGGCCGCGCTCAATAGCTGATGCCTGATACACCTTTACCACCCCAATGAAAACGGGCCTGCAGATGCAGGCCCGTTTTGTTTTGGGGCCTGTGTGTCGCCGCTGCGTCGCGTCCTGCGCCAGCCGCTACAACGTGTAGAACACCACCGAGGTCGGCAGAGGGGGCCATCAAGCACTCAACGCTGACCGGGGGTGCCAAGGCTTTTTCATCAGAGTCTTTTGCACATGAGAATATTTATCATTACTATTGGCCTCCGTTGACCCTGCGTTGGCATGGACCGCGCGCAGATTTCTCTTCGTTTCAAGGTCGAAACATGAAAAGCCTCCCCGTTTCCTATCGTCTGGCCGTCACCTCGCGGGTGCTGGCCGCGCTGTTTGGCGGATACCTCCTCGCAACACTGGCCAGTATCTGCATGAGCCTGTGGCTGCCCATGGCCCGCGCCGAAGCCGTGGTCAGCGGCATGATGACCTCCTTCCTGGTGTACCTGGTGGCCGTGCTCTGGTGTTTTGCCAGTCGTAGCGCCTGGCAGGCGTGGTTTGGTCTGTTGCTGCCCGGCGTGGTGCTGGCGGCGTTCGGTGGCCTGGGTTACTGGTTGGGGCAATCATGAAAGAGGGCTTGCGTCAGGCCATGGCCTGGTTGCACACCTGGACCGGATTGATCTTCGGCTGGATGCTGTTCGCGATCTTCCTCACCGGCACCCTGTCGTACTTCAACGACGAGATCAGCCACTGGATGCGGCCGGAAGTGCCGGTGCGTCAGGTCAGCAGCGAAGCCAGCCTGACACTGGCGCAGCACTACCTGCAGCAGCACGCCGCCGGTGCCGGGCGTTGGGTCATCAGCCTGCCGAGCGCGCGTGACCCCGGCCTGTCGGTGTCCTGGCAGATGCCGGGTAACGAGGGCCGACGCGGCCCGCGTGAGCAACGCCAACTCGACCCGCTCAGTGGCGAGGTGCTGCAGGTGCGCGATACCCGCGGCGGCGACTTCTTCTATCGCTTCCATTTCCAGTTGCAGATGCCCCATCCCTGGGGGCGCTGGTTATCCACCAGTGCAGCGATGCTGATGCTGGTGGCGTTGATCACCGGGATCATCACCCACAAGAAAATCTTCAAGGACTTCTTCACCTTCCGTCCGCGCAAGGGCCAGCGCTCCTGGCTCGACGGGCACAACGCGGTGGGGGTACTGGTGCTGCCGTTTCACCTGATGATCACCTACAGCAGCCTGGTGATCTTCATGTACATGGTGATGCCGGCGAGCATCCTGGTGGCTTACCAGGGCGATACCGACGGCTTCTTCAGCGAGCTGTTCCCCGCGTCCGAGTCGCCCAAGGCCCAGGGCCAGCCCGGGCAATTGCTGGCGTTGGCGCCCTTTGTCGAGCGCGCTCGCGAGCAGTGGGGCGGCGGTCAGGTGAGTCTGGTGACGGTGAGCCATCCGGGCGATATCAAGGCCACGGTGAATGTGATGCGCAGCAGCGCTGACCGGGTGATGCATGAGTTCGGCAGTGCCGTGGCGTTCGACGGGGTCAGCGGCGCGTTTCTCACGGCCGATCCGGCACGCCCGGCGCCGATGGTCATTGCGGGTGGTTTCTACGGGTTGCACCTGGGGCATTTTGCCGGGCCGACCCTGCGCTGGCTGTACTTCATCTGTGGCTTGGCCGGTACCGCGATGATCGGCACCGGGCTGGTGATCTGGCTGGGCAAGCGCCAGTTGAAACATGCCAGGAGCGGGGTGATGCCGTTCGAGTTGCGGCTGGTGGAGGTGCTCAACATCGCCAGCATGTCGGGGCTGCTGATCGCGGTGGCGGTGTTCTTCTGCGCCAACCGCCTGTTGCCGGTGAGCCTGGCCGGGCGTGGCGAGTGGGAGGTGAACTGCTTTTTCATCGCCTGGGGCTTGAGCCTGGTCCATGCCCTGGTGCGCCGTGGTCGCGCCGCCTGGGTCGAGCAACTGGCCCTGGCCGCCGGGTTGTTCTGTGTCGTGCCGCTGCTGGACGCCCTGAGCAGCGAGCAGTCGTTGCGCGTGCTGCTGGCGCAAGGCGACTGGACTCGCCTGGGCTTTGACCTGACGTGCCTTTGCAGTGGTGTGTTTCTCGCCTGGGCGGCGTGGAAGATGCAGCGTGCCGGCCAGCTCAGCGGCAAAACCCCGGCGCGTGCGGTGCGTGCGCCGAGTGTGGCATCCAACGTCGAGGTGAACTGAATGCTGCTGCCCGTATTGCTGAGCTACAGCGGATTTACCGCATTGTGCCTGTCGATGGACCGCCATCATCGCGACCTGCTCGCCCGCACCCCGACGGCGCGTGTGCGGCGGCTGTTGCAGCTGTGCGGCTGGTCGCTGTTGGGGCTGTCATTGGCGGCGGCCGTCCTGGCCACCGGCTGGAGCCTGGGCCTGGTGCAGTGGTGCGCGGCCCTGATGGCCAGCGCCCTGCTGCTGGTCTGGTTGCTGCCCTATCGGCCGCGCCTGGTGATGCTCATGGCGGCCCTCGGGCTGCTGTTCAGCCCGCTGGTCGCGTTGGCGCTGGGGTAGGCGAGTCGAGCCGGATGATCAGCATGCCCCCTGAACCACAGGAAGCCGACGGCAGTGACAGCCCGAGCGGCCGCGCACATTTTCTCCAGGTGTTCTTGTCCCAGCGCTCGCAGATGGAGGCCTTGGTCAGTCGACGGGTGGGGTGTCGGGCGACGGCGGCCGACCTGGTGCAGGACCTGTTCCTGCGGTTCTGGCGGCGGCCGTTGGTGCAGGTCGAGGAACTCAGCACGTATTTGCTGCGCTGCGCCGGCAACATCGCCATCGATCACCTGCGCAGCGAAGACGCCCGGGGCCGGCTGAGCGAAGGCTGGCTGCCGGAACAACAAGACACGCTTGGCGTGGAGCCCCAAGCGGCACTCGAAGCCGGCAATGACTTGCGCCATGTCGAGGCTGCGCTGCGCAGTTTGCCCGAGCGCACCCGGCAGATCTTTTTGCTCAACCGCATCCACGGCCGCAAGTACGCCGACATTGCCAAGGTCATGGGCTTGTCCCAGAGTGCCGTGGAAAAACATATGATGCGCGCGCTCCAAGCCTGCAAGGACAGTCTGCGGGACCCCGAATCACGTCCGCCAGGGAAAGCCCCGTGAACCACGACACTCGCGTCCTGCCGACGCCCGCTCAGGAACAGGCCGCGCTGGCCTGGCTGAGCCTGCTGCACGATCAGCCGAGCAGTGGCGATCAAGCAACCTTCAGCCATTGGCTGCAGGCCGACCCTGCCCACGCCGAGGCCTATGCCCAGGCCCAGGTGATCTGGGAGCTCAGCGAAGTGCCCGCCCGAACCCTGGCCGATGAAGATGCCTTGGCCTTGCAGGGCTACTTGAATGCAATGAACCGCGCGCGGCGTTCCAGCGTGCGGCGCTGGTCGGGTGGGCTGGCGCTGGCCGCCAGCCTGCTGCTGATGGTGTCGATGGGCGCGGGCTGGCAGCCGTCGCGCTGGTTCGATGACCTGGGCGCCGACTATGTCTCGGCGCCGGGGCAAGTGCGCAGCGTGACCCTGGCCGATCAATCGGTGATTACCCTGGATGCCGACAGCGCCATTGCCGTGGATTTCAGCGGAGGTGAGCGGCACGTCGAGGTACGCCGGGGGGCGGCGTTTTTCAGCGTGAGCCACACCGGCGAACCCTTTGTGGTCGATGCCAACCGAGGCGAGGCGCGGGTCCTGGGCACTCAGTTCGAAGTGCGCCTGCAACCCATGGGCGCGCAGGTCAGCGTGCTCTCGGGACGGGTCGGCGTCACCCCGGCCAAAGGTGCCGAGCAGCAGGTGCTGGGCGCCGACCAGCAAGTGGCCTACAGCGCCGGCCATGCCCGTGCCCTGCAAGCGATCGATGCGCAGGCGCAACTGGCCTGGCGCCAGGGCTGGCTGAATTACTACAAGGCGCCTTTGGCGGATGTGGTGCAGGACCTGCGGCGTTATTACCCGGGGCGAATCCTCCTGCTCAACGATGAGCTGGGCGCGCGTCGCATCAGTGGCAGCTTTCCCAGCCACGACCCGCAAGCCGTCCTGGCGTCGTTGCAAGGGGTGCTGGGTTTTCAGCAGAACCACCTGGGCAACCTGATCATCCTGCGCTGAAGGCCCAAACGATTTCCGTAGCCGTCCGTAGCAGAGGGCGGGGTATGCAAATATTTTTGCGGATCAGGTGAGGTAAACCCGAGCGCCATCCGTGTAGTGATGAAAGTGCGAATTGTTCGCATCGGTTGCGTTACTACACATGGGTCCAAGCAATGAAGTCCAGGGCAAGTTCGGTGGCAGGCGGTTCGGTCAAACAGTGGTTCGCAGGCTCGGTCCTGGCGGTGGTGGCAGTGTCAGCGCTGAACGTGGCCCAGGCCGCGCAGCCCAGTGAGCAGCACACAGGCCAGTTTCGCTTCGATATCGCCGCCAAACCCTTGCCTCAGGCCCTGAGCGATTTCAGCCGGGTGACCGGCATCAGCGTGGTCTACACCGATGAAGCGCCCTACGGCGTGACGGCGCCGGCCATCAGTGGGCAGATGAGTGCCGAGCAAGCCATGCAGCGGCTGTTGAGCGGGTCGGCAATGACGTTCCGCCAGACCGATGGTCATACCCTGGTCCTGGAACCCATGCCCAGTGCTGGCGTCTTGAACCTGGGGGCGACCACCATCACCTCGGTGCAGGACGCCTCGCTGAGCTACCAGCCGCCGGCGACCACCTCGATTGCGCGCTCCTCGGCCACGCTGCAGGAAATCCCCCAGACCATCAACGTGGTCGCGGCCCAGGTCCTGCGTGACCAGGCGCCGCGTAACCTCGACGATGCCCTGGCCAATGTCAGCGGCATCACCCAGGGCAATACCCTGGGCAGCACCCAGGACTCGGTGATGACCCGCGGGTTTGGTGACAACCGCAACGGTTCGATCATGCGCGATGGCATGCCGATCGTGCAGGGCCGTGGTTTGAATGCTTCGGTGGATCGGGTCGAGGTGCTGAAGGGACCAGCCTCCTTGCTGTACGGAATCCAGGACCCGGGCGGCGTGGTGAACATGGTCAGCAAGCAACCCCAGGTGCAGGCCTACAACGCCCTGACCGCGCGCGGCTCAAGCTACGGCGCCGGCAAGAACGGCAGCGGCGCCAGCCTGGACAGCACCGGCGCACTGGGGGAGTCCGGCCTGGCCTATCGGTTGGTGCTGGACCACGAAGACGAAGATTACTGGCGCAATTTCGGCACCCACCGCGAGAGCCTGATCGCGCCGTCCCTGGCCTGGTACGGCGACAGCACCACGTTGAAATTCGCCTACGAGCACCGCGAATTCCTCTCGCCATTCGATCGTGGCACGGCCATCGACCCACTGACCAATCACCCGCTGGACATTCCGGCACAGCGCCGTCTCGACGAGCCGTTCAATCACATGGAGGGGCGCTCGGACCTCTATCGCGTTGAAGCCGATCACCAGCTCAACGACAACTGGAGCGCCCACTTCGGCTACAGCTGGAACCGTGAAACCTACGACGCCAGCCAGGTCCGCATCACCGCGATCGACCCGGCGAAGGGCACGCTGACCCGCAACATGGACGGCACCCAGGGCGCCCTCAGCACCGACCGCTTCACCACCGTCAGCCTGCAGGGCCAGGTCGAGCTGGCCGGCATGCAACATGACCTGGTGCTGGGGGTGGATGACGAGTACCGCAAGATCTACCGCGCCGACCTGATCCGACAGAAAAGCCAGGCCCCGTCGTTCAGCTACCTCGACCCGGTCTATGGCCGTGAAGTGGCGGGTACCACCGTCAGCGCCGCGGACAGCGCGCAGACCGACCTGCTGCGCAGCGACTCGGTGTTCCTGCAGGACTCGATTCACCTCAACGAACAGTGGATCCTCGTCGCCGGGGGGCGCTTCCAGGAGTACGACCAGTACGCCGGCAAGGGGCGTCCGTTCAAGGCCAACACCGACACCAACGGCCAGAAGTGGGTACCCCGCGCCGGCCTGGTGTATCGCTACAGCGATGCGCTGTCGTTCTACGGCAGCTACACCGAATCCTTCAAACCCAACTCCACCATTGCCCCGCTCAGTGGCAGCAGCACAGTGCTTGATGGCAGCGTGGCGCCGGAAGAGGCCAAGTCCTGGGAGCTGGGGGCCAAGCTCGTTCTGCCGGGGCTCATCACCGGCAATATCGCGCTGTTCGACATCAAGAAGCGCAACGTGCTGGTGGCCAACGCCGAGGGGCCGGTGACGATTTACAGTGCGGCGGGCGAGGTTCGCTCCCGGGGACTGGAAATGGACCTGAGCGGGCAGTTGAGCGAGCACTGGAGCCTGATCGGCAGCTATGCCTACACCGATGCCGAGGTCATCGAAGACCCGACCTACCAGGGCAAAAAATTGCAGAATGTGGCCCGCAACAGCGGATCACTGTCGGCGGTCTACGACTTCGGCAGCCTGATCGGTGGCGATCAACTGCGCGTCGGCGCTGGCGCGCGCTATGTCGGCGAACGGGCGGGTAATGCGGTGAACGACTTTGACCTGCCGGGCTACACCGTGGCGGACGCCTTCGCCACCTACGACACCCGGCTCGACGGGCAGAAGGTCAAGTTCCAGCTCAACGTGAAGAACCTCTTCGACCGCACCTACTACACCTCGGCGGCCAGCCGCTTTTTTGTCTCGATGGGTGATTCGCGCCAGGTGTCGTTGTCCAGCACGCTCGAATTCTGAGTGATGCGCTAAGCCTGGAACGCCTGGCGGTAGTCGCCGGGCGTGCCGTGCATGGCCTGGCGGAAGCGGTTGGTGAAGTGGCTGGCGCTGGCAAAACCGCAGGCCAGGGCAATCTCGCCCAAGGGGTGCCGGGTGCTGCGCAGCAGATACCGGGCCTGGGCCAGGCGGCGGGCCAGCAGGTATTGATGGGGTGGCAGGCCGAAGCTTTCACGGAACATCCGGGCGAAGTGGTACTCCGACAGCGCACACAGGGCCGCCAGTTGGCCAAGGCTGATGGACTGCTCCAGATGACTGTCGATGTACTCCACCAGCAGGCGTCGCTGATAGGCGGCCAGACCGCCCTTGAGTCGCAGCCCCTGACGCAGGCCAACTTGGTTGAGCAGGGTGTGGCTGAGCATTTCGTGGGCCAGGCTGCTGGTCAGCAGGCGCTCGCCGGGTTCATCCCAGTTCAAGGCGATCAGTTGGTGAAAGCGTCGGGCCTGCAACGGGTCGTCGAGAAAGGTGCCTTCGCGCAGGTGCAGCGCACGGGGTTCGCGGTCGAGCAGGGTGACGCAGCCGAGGGCGAACTGCTCTTGGCTGAAATACAGGTGGGCCAGGCGGATTTCACCGTTGATCACCCAGGCTGACTGATGTTCGGCGGGCAGCACGCAGAGTTTGTTCGGGCCGCCGGTGGTGCCGGGCTGTTCGCGGCGGAAGGTCCCGGTACCACCGGCCAGGTAGCAGGACAGGGTGTGATGCCCCGGGGCCTGGTAATCCTGGGCGTCGTGGTAGTTGCTCCACAGGGCTGCAGCCATGCCGTCACCGAGCTCGGCGCTGTGCTCGAGACGAGCATGGGGCGAGCGGTTGAGGGCTTGAAAGACTTGCAGGGTTTCCAGTGCGGGCATGATCGTTTCTCCAACGCCTTGCATCCTACTCCGTCGGCCTGTGCGTGCCAGCCCGGCACCGGACAAAAGCGCAAGTTTATGCAAGCGCGCCATGCGACGGCGGCACAGACTGGAGGCCATCTTCAGGAGTTGCCGTCATGAACCTCTCGCTATACCTGCTGACTGTGCTGATCTGGGGCACCACCTGGATTGCCTTGAAACTGCAATTGGGGGTCGTGGCCATACCGGTGTCGATTGTCTATCGTTTTGGCCTGGCCGCCCTGGTGTTGTTTGTGATTCTGCTGCTCAGTCGCAAGCTGCAGGTGATGAGCCGGCGCGGGCACCTGATCTGCGTGGCCCAGGGCCTGTGCCTGTTCTGCATCAACTTCATGTGCTTCCTCTATGCCAGCCAGTGGATCCCCAGCGGCCTGGTCGCCGTGGTGTTCTCCACGGCGACGCTATGGAATGCCTTGAATGCACGGGTGTTCTTCGGCCAGAAAATCGCCCGCAACGTACTGATGGGCGGGGCGCTGGGCCTGGGCGGGTTGGGGCTGCTGTTCTGGCCGGAACTGGCAGGTCACACTGCCAGCCCGCAGACGCTGCTGGGGCTGGGCCTGGCGTTGCTTGGCACGCTGTGTTTTTCGGCGGGCAACATGCTCTCCAGCCTGCAACAGAAAGCCGGCCTCAAGCCCCTGACCACCAACGCCTGGGGCATGGCCTATGGGGCGGCAATGCTGTCGCTGTACTGCCTGGTCCAGGGCATTCCCTTCGACATGGAATGGAATAGCCGCTACATCGGGTCGCTGCTGTACCTGGTCATTCCGGGTTCGGTGATCGGCTTCACCGCTTACCTGACGCTGGTCGGGCGCATGGGACCGGAGCGTGCCGCTTACTGCACCGTGTTGTTTCCGGTGGTGGCGTTGAACGTCTCGGCGTTCGTCGAAGGTTATCAGTGGACCGCGCCGGCCCTGGCCGGGTTGGTGTTGGTCATGCTGGGCAACCTGCTGGTGTTTCGCAAACCCGCTGCGCGTATTAACCCGGCCAAAGCGGGTCTGGCGTGAGGAGGGCAGAGTGTTAGTTCTCATTCTCCAGCGTCAGGTAGATTAACGCGGGGAACATATACTCGAGGTTACTACGGGCCCAATCGAAAGCGTTTCGGTTAGTGGAGTATTCCATGTCGAACCATTCGTTGAGAATGATGATGTACATGACGTAGTAAACAGTAATGGCCGTGGTCAATCCGACGACGGCCATCTTTTTTGCTCCGCGGAACTCCTTATGGCTGGCAGTGAGTTTTCGGTAAAGTTGGTAGGTTCCGACCAGGCAACATAACGTAAAGATGGTTTCCAGGGTGATGATCGTCCAGTAGAAACGATGATGGAATAACTTTGACTTTACCGCCCTGTAGCGTCGTGATTCGTTGCCTTCGGTGGTGCTCATGCTGAGGATGTCGCCAATGTATTCATAGTAGGCCGTATAGTCGGTGTAGTTATTGACAAGGGTAAATATCCCGAATACGCCGGCCATTAGTACAACGAGTACTTTGCTGCGCCGAATCGCACAAGTGGTGGTGAGTTTTATCATGCGCGCTATCTCCGAGTGTGAGCCGCGTTTAATGCGCTGTTTTGTATTGATCGAAGTTTATAACGCGCGCGCGAAAGTTTGTCGCGAGCCGAAGTTGCAACTTTTGTCGCTTGATGTTGTATGGCAGTCAGTTAGTTGTAGTGGCGGATCTAACTCATCCGCGTATTGCCCATGAAGTGGGCGGCACGTGCCCAGTGGCGTGCCGCCAGTCCATCATCCTTGCCACACCTGCGGGTTGACCAGGTCTTGCGGCCGTTCGCCCAGCAAGGCGCTGCGCAAATTGGCCAGGGCGCGGTTGGCCATGGCCTCGCGGGTTTCGTGAGTGGCGGAGCCGATGTGCGGCAAGGTCACCGCGTTTTTCAGGGCAAACAGAGGCGACTGCGCCAGCGGTTCCTTTTCATAGACGTCCAGCCCCGCACCGCGGATCCGGTTGTCCTGCAGGGCCTCGATCAGTGCGGCCTCATCGACCACCGGGCCGCGGGAAATATTCACCAGAATCGCGCTGGACTTCATCAGGCCCAGTTCGCGATGGCTGATCAAATGTCGGGTCTTGTCGCTGAGCGGCACCACCAGGCAGACGAAGTCGGCTTCGGCCAGCAATTGGTCGAGGCTGCGAAACTGCGCGCCCAGCACCTGTTCCAGCGCGTTCTTGCGGCTGTTGCCGCTGTACAGGATCGGCATGTTGAAGCCCAGGCGACCGCGCCGGGCGATGGCCGCGCCGATGTTGCCCATGCCGACAATGCCCAGGGTCTTGCCGTGTACATCACAACCGAACAGCGGTGCGCCGACAGTGGCCTGCCATTGTCCGGCCTTGGTCCAGGCGTCCAGTTCGGCTACCCGCCGAGCGCTGCTCATCAGCAGGGCAAAGGCCAGGTCGGCGGTGCTTTCGGTCAGCACATCCGGGGTGTTGGTGAGCATGATCCCGCGTTCGTTGAAGTAGTCCAGGTCATAGTTGTCGTAGCCCACCGACACACTGGAGACCACTTGCAACTGCCCGGCGTTTTCCAGTTGCGCCCGACCCAGCTTGCGCCCGACGCCGATCAGGCCGTGGGCGTGGGGCAGGGCTTCGTTGAATTGGGCGCTGATATCACCCTGCTTGGGGTTGGGCACGATCACGTTGAAGTCTTGTTGCAGGGACTCGACCATGGCAGGCGAGACACGGCTGAAGGCAAGGACAGTCTTTTTCATCGCAGGAAGGCTCGTCAGGCGGGGGAGAATGCCAAGCAAGCTATCATTCTTGCCGGGGTCTAGGCGAGCCCCGAGCAGCGCTGCGCCTGCTCGCGTCATCAGGTGCTGAGCCGCGCCCCACCCAGACTGCCACTGAGCTCATACGCCGTCAGTTCCGCCTGGTGGGCCGCGAGGATTTCCGGCAGCGAGCCCCGCAGGTATTCCACCCAGGTCTTGATCTTGGCGTCCAGGTACTGGCGCGACGGGTAGATGGCGTACAGGTTCAGCTCCTGGGAGCGGTAGTTGGGCATCACTCGCACCAGCGTGCCGTTGCGCAACCCTTCAATCGCCGCGTACACCGGCAGCACGCCCACCCCCATGCCGCTGGTGATCGCGGTTTTCATCGCGTCGGCGGAGTTCACCAGGAACGGCGAGCTGTTGATGGTGACCATTTCCTGGCCTTCAGGGCCGTCGAACAGCCATTTTTCCAGGGGAATCACCGGGCTCACCAGGCGCAGGCAGGCGTGGTTCAGCAGGTCGCTGGGCTTGTGGGCGCAGCCGTTGGCTTTGACGTAGGCCGGTGACGCACAGACGATGCTGTAGGTGATGCCCAGGCGCTGGGAGACGAAACCGGAGTCTGGCAATTCGCTGGCGAGCACGATGGACACGTCGTAGCCCTCGTCCAGCAGGTCCGGCACGCGGTTGGCCAGGGTCAGGTCGAAGGTCACGTCGGGATGGGTCTTGCGGTAGCGCGCAATGGCGTCGATCACGAAGTGCTGGCCGATCCCGGTCATGGTGTGCACTTTCAGTTGCCCGGCCGGCCGCGCATGAGCGTCGCTGGCTTCGGCCTCGGCTTCTTCGACATAAGCCAGGATCTGCTCGCAGCGCAGCAAATAGCGTTTGCCGGCTTCGGTCAGGGCAATGCGCCGGGTGGTGCGGTTGAGCAGGCGGGTTTGCAGGTGGGCCTCAAGGTTGGAGACCGCGCGCGAGACATTGGCTGTAGTGGTATCAAGCTGCACAGCGGCGGCGGTGAAACTGCCGGCCTCGGCGACACAGCTGAAGGCGCGCATGTTTTGCAAAGTGTCCATGGGGTGCTCTCAAGGGAGATGGCAAATTGTGACACGAAGTTACAAGGTTCAGGCATTCAACCAAGGGATTATCTCGCTAACGGTAACAAAGATTCACAAGATTCCCAGCTTATCGCCGCCCAGGCCCAGCCCTAGAATTGCGCCGATTGGAAATCACCCCCTCCTCAGGAATTTGCAGCAGTGCCGCGTCGCATCAACAGAGAGTTGAAGACTCTCAGTGTCTGGGCTTTATCGTTAGCAATCAGCGGCTGCATCGGAACCGGAGGTATTGCCCCACAAGGCAAGGCACTCGATGCCAATACATTGGCCACAGACGTCGCCATCCAGAGCGCGACCCAGAATGCGCACTGGCCCAGCGCCAAGTGGTGGCAGGCCTATGGCGATCCGCAGCTCAATGCCTGGGTCGATCTCGCCCTGCAGGGTAGCCCGAGCATGGCCATGGCCGCGGCGCGAGTGCGCCAGGCCCGGGCCATGGCCGGGGTGGTGGAATCCGCCGAGTCGTTGCAGGTCAACGCCGACAGCACCCTCAAGCGCCACAACTGGCCCACCGATCAGTTCTACGGCCCGGGCGAATTGGCCAACACCACCACCTGGGACAACAACGCCGCACTGGGCTTCAGCTACGCGCTGGACCTGTGGGGGCGCGAAAGCAATGCCAGCGAGCGAGCCGTCGACCTGGCCCACATGAGCGCCGCCGAAGCGCGCATGGCCCAGCTCGAACTGCAGAACAACGTGGTGCGGGCCTACATCCAGCTGTCCCTGCATTACGCCCAGCGCGACATCATTGCGGCGACCCTGGCCCAGCAACAACAGATTGTCGATCTGGCGCAAAAGCGCCTGGACGGCGGCATCGGCACCCATTTTGAAGTCAGCCAGGCGCAGACCCCGTTGCCCGAGACCCATCGCCAACTGGACGCCCTGGACGAAAGCATCGCCCTGAGCCGCAACCAGCTCGCGGCCTTGGCCGGCAAGGGCCCGGGGGAGGGCGCGCGTCTGCAGCGTCCGACCCTGGCCCTGGGGACGGCGTTGAAACTGCCGTCGGCGCTGCCGGCGCAATTGCTCGGACAACGTCCGGACGTGGTGGCCAGCCGCTGGCAGGTGGCGGCCCAGGCGCGCGGCATTGAAGTAGCGCACGCCGGTTTCTACCCCAACGTCGACCTGGTCGGCAGCCTCGGCTACATGGCCACCGGCGGTGGGGCGCTGGAGTTCCTGACCGGCAAGAAACTCAACTACAGCGTGGGCCCGGCGATCTCCCTGCCGATCTTTGACGGTGGGCGCCTGCGGGCGGAGCTGGGCGAGGCCGCGGCCGGCTATGACCTGGCCGTGGCCAAGTACAACCAGACCCTGGTCAATGCCCTCAAGGGCATTTCCGATCAGTTGATCCGTCGGGAGTCCATGGACAAGCAGCAAGCCTTCGCTACCGAGTCGGTGGCGGCCGCGCAGAAAACCTACGACATCGCGATGATCGCCTACCAGCGCGGCCTGACCGACTACCTCAACGTGCTCAACGCGCAAACCCTGCTGTTGCGCCAGCAACAGGTGCAGCAGCAGGTCCAGGCCGCGCGCCTGAGTGCCCACGCCGAACTGGTCACCGCCCTGGGGGGCGGCCTCGGTGCCGGCGCCGACAGGCCCGCCGAGCACCAGCTGCAGGCACCGCCCACCCCGGCCATTCTTTCTGCCCTCGACCACTGACAGGACACCATGACTCCCTTGCCTGCACCGCTGCGCTGGCTGTATGCCCTTGACTGGCGCCGTGGTTTTTTCGACTGGGCACGCAGCGACGGCGTGACCTGGGTGTACATCTTCAAAGTGTTGATCGCCGCGTTCCTGACCCTGTGGCTGGCCATGCGCCTGGAGTTGCCGCAACCGCGCACGGCGATGATCACCGTGTTCATTGTCATGCAACCGCAGAGCGGCCAGGTGTTCGCCAAGAGCTTCTACCGCTTCCTCGGGACCCTGGCGGGTTCGGCAGTGATGGTCGCGTTGATCGCCTTGTTCGCGCAGAACACCGAGCTGTTTCTCGGCGCTCTGGCGATCTGGGTCGGGATCTGTTCGGCGGGTGCGGCGCGTTATCGCAACTTCCGCGCCTACGGGTTTGTGCTCGCCGGCTACACCGCGGCGATGGTCGGCCTGCCTGCCCTGGCGCACCCCGAAGGGGCGTTCATGGCGGCGGTGTGGCGGGTGCTGGAAATCTCCCTGGGCATTCTCTGCGCGACCCTGGTCAGCGCCGCGATCCTCCCGCAAACCGCCAGCGCGGCGATGCGCAATGCCTTGTACCAGCGTTTCGGGGTGTTCGCCCTGTTCGTCACCGATGGCCTGCGCGGGCGCAGTCAGGCCGACAGTTTTGAGCGGCGCAACGTTGGCTTTATCGCCGAAGCCGTGGGCCTGGAAGGACTGCGCAGCGTCACGGTGTTCGAAGACCCGCACATGCGTCGGCGCAACGGCCGGCTCAGCCGCCTGAACAGCGAGTTCATGGGCATCACCACCCGCTTCAATGCCCTGCACCAGTTGCTCGAACGCCTGCGCGGCAGTGGCGCCGACCAGGTGATCGCGGCGATCAAGCCTGGCTTGCTGGACCTGGCCGAACTGCTCGACGGCTTCTCTGGCCGGGCCCTGACCCATGCCGACGCGGCACGCCTGGCGATGCACCTGGCGGACTACAAGGACGGCCTGAGGGCGCGGGTACGCAGCCTGCGCGCCAGCTTCCAGGAAAGCGCGCCAAGCGACGCCGACCAACTGGATTTTCACACCGCCTATGAGCTGCTCTATCGCTTTGTCGATGAGTTGCACAGTTACGCCCAGACCCACGCCTCGCTGGCCGATCACCGCCACGAACGCGAGCAATGGGATGAGCCCTACACCCCGAAAACCAACTGGCTGGCCTCGGCGGCCTCGGGGATCCGGGCCGCGTTCATTCTGTTGGTGCTGGGCAGCTACTGGGTCGCCACGGCCTGGCCGAGCGGCGCCACCATGACCTTGATCGCGGCCGCCACGGTGGGTCTTTCCGCCGCGACGCCGAACCCCAAGCGCATGGCCTTCCAGATGGCCTGCGGCACGTTGCTGGGGGCGTTGATCGGCTTCGTCGAAATGTTTTTCATCTTCCCCTGGATCGACGGTTTCCCCCTGCTGTGCGTGATGCTGGCGCCGGTGATCGTGCTCGGTTCGTTCCTCTCTTCACGCCCGCAATACGCCGGGGTTGGCCTGGGCTTGCTGATCTTCTTCAGCACCGGCTCGGTGCCGGACAACCTGACGATCTACAACCCCTACACCTTCATCAACGACTACATCGCCATGGTCATGGGCATGCTGGTGTGCGCGGCCGCCGGGGCGATCATTCTGCCGCCCAACAGCCGCTGGTTGTGGCGCCGCCTGGAGCAGGACCTGCGCGGGCAAGTGGTGTATGCCATCAGCGGCAAGCTCAAGGGCCTGGCGTCGAGTTTCGAAAGCAGCACCCGGGATTTGCTGCACCAGGCATACGGCCTGGCGGTCGGGCAGCCCCAGGTGCAACGGAATCTGCTGCGCTGGATGTTCGTGGTGCTGGAAGTCGGCCACGCGATCATCGAATTGCGCAAGGAGCAGGCGATCCTGCCGGTGCACCCGGCCTATGCCGAAGCGCAACCCTGGCGCCAGGCGATCCGGGTCATGGGGCGCGCCCTGGTGCGGCTGTTCCTGCAACCGGGGCAGAGCAACCTGGAGCGCGCGCTGGTGGCCGTCGACCATGCCATCAGCCGGGTCCAGGCCAGCGACGAACCCTTCGCCCCGCACTTCGATACCTCGCCCCTGCGCCGGGTGAAGAGCTACCTGCATTTCATCCGCACTTCGCTGCTCGACCCGCAATCGCCGCTGGCCGCCCTGCAAGGACCTGACCATGCCCCGTGAAATCGCTTTCCATGGCGTCTACATGCCGACCATGACCCTGATGTTTTTCATCGCCGCGGCACTGGCCTGGGCGCTGGACCGGTTTCTGTCCGGGTTCGACCTGTACCGTTTTTTCTGGCATCCGGCGCTGCTGCGCCTGAGCCTGTTCATTTGCTTGTTCGGCGCCCTGGCGCTGACTGTCTACCAGTGAGACCGCTTCGATGAAAAAGCTCTTCAGCCTGCTCGCTACCCTGTTGGTGCTGGCCCTTGCGATGTGGATCGGCCGGACCCTCTGGGTGCATTACATGAACACCCCCTGGACCCGCGATGGCCGGGTGCGTGCCGACATCATCAACGTCGCCGCCGACGTCAGCGGTGAAGTGGTGGACGTACCGGTGCGCGACAACCAGTTGGTGAAAAGGGGGGACCTGCTGATGCAGATCGACCCCGAGCACTACCTGATCGCGGTCAAGCAGGCGCAAGCGCAGGTGGCCTCGCGCAAGGCCACCTGGGAGATGCGCAAGGTCAATGCCCACCGGCGCGCCGACCTCGACAACCTGGTGATCTCCCGCGAGAACCGTGACGACGCCAGCAACATCGCTGACTCGGCACTGGCAGACTACCAGCACGCCCAGGCGCAGCTGGAAGCGGCGCAACTGAACCTCAAACGCACCAAAGTGCTGGCGGCGGTGGACGGTTATGTCACCAACCTCAACGTGCATCGCGGCGACTACGCGCGTATCGGCGAGCCGAAAATGGCGGTGGTCGACATGAACTCATTCTGGGTCTACGGCTTCTTCGAAGAAACCAAACTGCCCCGGGTGCGCGTCGGCGATCAGGCCGACATGCAGTTGATGAGCGGAGAAGTGCTCAAGGGGCATGTGGAAAGCATTTCCCGCGGCATCTACGACCGCGACAACCCCGAAAGCCGTGAACTGATCGCCGACGTCAACCCGACCTTCAACTGGGTGCGCCTGGCACAACGGGTGCCGGTACGGATTCACATCGACGAAGTCCCGGACGGGGCGCTGCTGGCGGCGGGGATTACCTGCACCGTGGTGGTCAAGCAGACGCCGTGAGGTTGCTGGCTTGCGATATCGCGGCGTAGGTATCTACACAACTGTGGTGCGACGTTGTACCTGTGGGCCTCTGGGGTGTTGGATTCGACCGGGTACATATCCATTTCTGCGGTAACGGCCACCTATGGTTCCGCTCTTACAGCGGCTCACTTTTGAGAGCCGGAATGCCGGCCCAGCCAAAAGTAAGCAAAACGCTCTTACCCCACCACTCGGTGCCTCGCTTAGGCTCGGCATGCCCGTACTCCGACATTGATTTGGGGGGCCGCCGCAATGGGCCATCCCTGGCCCAGTGCGGCTAAACCGGCGTCCTGCCGGTTTACCCCCCAAATCAATATCGGATTCCGGCCAGCGTGGTTAACGGGGCGCCCAGGATCAAAAACAAAGCGAGGCGGCCTTAGAGCCGACCTGATCGCAGGGGCATGCGCGGTGTAGCTTCTACTTCCTAAGACGCTGACGAAGTCAGCCATCTTTTGATCTGGCTTTTGCTTTTGCTTTTGCTTTCGCTTTAGCTCTGGCTCTGGCTTTTGATCCTGGGCGCCCCGTTAACCACGCTGGCCGAACGCAGGCTTGAAGCCGTGGGTAACCCGGCAGGACGCCGGGTTAGCCGCCCCGCGCCATGGATGGCGCGTGGCGGCGGCCCACGGATTCAAGCCGGAGTGAGGGAACACCGAGCCCAAGCGAGGTGCCGAGTGGTGGGGCAAGAGCGTTTTGCTTACTTTTGCCTGGGCCGGCATTCCGGCTTGTCAAAAGTGAGCCGCTGTAAAAGCGGAACCATAGGTGGCCGTTCCCGCAGAAATGGATATGTACTCGGTCTAATCCAACACGCCAGAAGCCCAGGGGCCGCCACGGTAGCAAGCTCCTCCCTCGCCACAGGCCGCTACAAAGTTGGGTAGATACCTATGGATATCGCGGGCTCGACAGCGGCTACGGGCACCCCGTCATTGGCAGAAGGTTTCGTGCAAATGCCGCCACCGCAGTTGGCCTGACGGCAGTTTCTCGATCACCGCCGTGGCCCGGCGATCATTGAGGACCCCGCTGGCATCCGACTGCAACTCGCGGTAGCTGAGGGTGGCGCCGTGGGCATGCTGGTCGAGCCCGTGCATTTCGCTTAACTCGATGCGCATTCCCGCACGCGCACCGCCCAGGGTTTCGAACAGTTGCTGCAAGGCCCCAAAGTCCAGGCTGTTGCCGTTGGGAGCAATCATCGAGAACTGCGGGGAGAAGCGCGCCAGCAGGCGGTCCAGTACGCCCCGATCGGGGGTGCCGGCGAACCATTGCTCAATGTCGATCAGGGTCTGGGTGACTTCAGTAACGTAATCGCGATAGTCGTTCATCAGCTTTTTTCCAGGAGTGGGTGGGCGGTGACGAGCGCTTTCACGCCCGATGAATCAAAGCGCAGCACGGCCCACAGCGGTACCTGCGAGAGCAGTGCGGCAGCCAGAAAACAGCGCTCGAAGGCATGCGCCGAGTGCGGGCCGAGGACGCTGAGCAATCCACTCAGCACGGCGCCGCCGAGGCAGAAACTCAGTTGCCGATTGATGTTCCACAGGGCGCTGGCGTGGTTCATACGGGCAGGAAGAATGTCGATAAAGGCCAGGGTCTGCGCGCAACTGCTGCACAGGCTGCCGCCCAGGCCCATCAGGGCATAGGCCAGCACCGGCAGCCAGCCTTGCGGTTGCTCGATCAGCACCAGCAGGCCAATGCCCAGGCTTTGCAGCAGGGCGCCAACCACCAGCAACGGCTTGGGGCCCCAGCGGTTGAACCCGCGTTTGCCGACGGCAATCGCCAGCGCCGAGCCCAGCGCCCACGGCAGCATCAGGGCGCCGATCTGCGCGTTACCCCAACCTTGTTGGTGCAGGTACAGCACAGCGATCAGGCTGGTGCCGATGAACACGCCGGGAATCAACAGGTAGACCCACATGGCCAGCCGCAGGGACGGGCTGTGCAACAGCTGCAGATCGAGCCAGGCCGACAGATTGCCCGCGCTATCCTGGGCACGTTGCGTGGCCCGCGGCGCGTCGGCCTGCAGCCAACAGGCCGCGAGCACCAGCGCCAGCAGGGTCAGCGGCAGATTCAGGTAGAACACCCAGCGCCACGACAGCGCTTGCACGATCAGCCCACCCGCGGCCGGCGACAGCGCGGGCACCAGCAACGCCACCGACATCACCCAGGTGGTCAGTTGGGCCCGTTGTTGCGCCGGGAATTGGCGAAACGCCAAGGCCTGGCCGAGGGGGATCAACAGCCCGCCACTGAGCCCTTGCAGCAGCCGCCAGCCGATCAGCGCTTCAATCGACTGGGCACCGGCCACCAACAGCGACGCGCAGCCGAACAGCAGCAGTGACGCGAGGATCAGCCGGCGCTCGCCGAACCGCGCCGCCAGCCACACACTCAGTGGAATGATCAGGGTCAGGCCGAGCATGTAGGCGTTGCTGATCCACGCCAGTTGGGTCACCGAGGCGTGCAATTGCAGCGCGATGTCGGGGTAGGCAATGCTGGCGACGAACATGTTCATCAGGTCGAGGGCGAACCCCAGCAGATACACCAATGCGACTTTCCAGCGATAGGCCATGACAACTTCCCGGTCCAAGAGACGGGCAGGGTAGTGCGCTGCAAATGCTAGAGAAACACTGATTTGCCTGCTAGTTTGTCAAAATTATTTTGACAAGGAACGCCGTCACCATGGTCAGCCTGGACCGTTTCGATACCTTCAAGGCCGTCGTCGAGGCCGGCTCGTTGACCGCCGCAGCCGATCTGCTGGGGCAAACCCGGGCGGTGGTCAGCTTCAACCTCAAGCGTCTGGAAGCCGAGTTGGGGGTGACCCTGCTGACCCGCAGCACCCGGCAACTGGCGCTGACCGATGCCGGTGAGCGCTTTTATCTGCGCTGCTTGCGCACCCTGGATGAAGCACGCCTGGCGATCGAGGAGGCGCGCTCCGAGCACACCCAGCTCAAGGGCACGCTGCGGATCACCACCACCCTGGAGTTTGCCCTGGCCCAGGTGGTGGCCGCGTTGGAGGTGTTCCGCCAGCAGCATCCGCAGTTGAACATTCACTTATCGACGTCCTCGACCCATGCCGACCTGATTTCCGAGCGGTTTGACGTGGCGATTCGTCTGGGGCGTATGCACGACTCCAACCTGCGCGCCGTGCAGTTGTCGACCTTCGAGATTTACCCGGTGGCGACGCGCACGCTGCTCGAACGCCACGGCCCAGTGACCCGCCTGGCCGAGCTGGAGGCACTGCCGACCCTGGGGCACGGGCGGGTGCCCGAGTTGACGGTCACCGACCCCGCGGGCACTGAGCATGTCTATCAACCTCAACCTGGAAAGACCGCGATCATCGCCGACAACTCGGCCACCCTGCGGGCATTTGCCCTGACGGGGCAGGGGGTGGCGATTCTGCCTGAATGGCTGATCGCCGAGGATCTGCAGCAGGGCCGCTTGCAACGCTTGTTGCCCGATCACCGGTTTGCCCAGCAGGGGGTGTATGCCTTGTACCCGGACACCCGGCACCTGCCGCTGAAGGTGCGGGCGTTTATTGATTTCATGAAGGAATGGAGCTGAGGTTGGTAGGTGCCTGTTCGGTCGCCATCGCGGGCACGCCCTGCTCCTGCACCTCTCCTGTGGGAGCGGGCTTGCCCGCGATGCTTTTCGACCTTCAGAGCTGCCCGCGCAAGCCAAACCGCTTCTTCAACACCCACTCCAGCAAGCCCTTGGGCACCCACGCCGCCAGCAGCGGCAGGGCGCGACTGCCGTTGCCCACGCGCAGCAAGCGCGGAGGTCGGTCTTGCTGCACGGCCTTGAGCAGGTCGGCGGCGAACTCGCTGGCGGCGGTTGGCTTGTCCTGGGACGCCTTGGCCCGGGCGCGAATGCCTTCGCGCAGCGGGAACCACGGCGATTGTTCGCTGATCAGTCGCTCGGCTTCGTGGCCGGCATTCTTGGCGAAGCTGGAGGCGATGGCCCCCGGCTGGACTTCCATCACCCGCACACCGAACGGCGCCAGCTCCATGCGCAGGGCATCGCTCAAGGCATGCACGGCGGCTTTGGACGCGCAGTAGGCACCAGCGAACGGCGTGACCAAGACGCCGGACACACTGCCGATGTTCACCACCAGCCCTTTGGTCCGGCGTAGCACGGGAAACATTGCGCGCGTGACGCCAACGATGGCGAACACATTGGTTTCGAACTGACGCTGCATGGCCGGTACGCCTCCATCGAGCAGAGGGCCCATGGCACCGTAACCCGCGTTGTTGATCAGCACATCCAGGCCGCCATGTTGCTGGTTGATGCGCTCGCTCAACTGTTCCAGCGCCGGGCCATCGTTGACGTCCAGTTGCACGGCGGTGAAACCGGCGGCGGTCAGGGTTGCCACGTCTTCGGGTTTGCGGGCGCTGGCCCAGACTTGGTAGCCGGCGGCTTTGAACACCTCGGCCAGGGCACGGCCGATGCCGCTTGAACATCCGGTAATCAACGCAACGGGCATGGCGCGGTCCTTGTGCAAAAAAAGGGGGGGAGGGCTCAGTCGGAGAAACTACCCTGCAAACGCTCGGCGCGAAACTCCAGGGTGTGTGGGCGATAGCCAGGGCGCAGTGGCGGCATTGGCAGGCAGTCTTGCCAATGGGCGCCGGCCTGCAATTCGCCGGGACCTCGGTAGCGCGGTGCGGCGTATTGATTGTCCGCCAGGTTGACCGTATCGCCCGGTGCATAGGCGGCGATCCGCCAACGCAATTCGGTCAGCGGCACAGCGTTGCCGTTGTTCATTGTCAGCAGCAAGGGACGGTCCGCCGGGCACTGCTCGGGGGCGTAGGTGATGCGCAACTCCAGGCGTGCCAGTTGCTTGGCCTCGCGGTTGTCCAGCCACACCACCCAGACAGCCACCAACCCCAACCCGAGCGCCGCCGCCAATGACACAGGCAAGGCCTTGGCCGGGTAACGCAACAATAGGACCAACCAGGTAATGACCAGCAAAACGCCGATGAACATGGAGCAAACCTCGCAAGCGGGAACCCGCATCCTACCTAAGCGTAGGGGAGGTTGGCGATCAGGCTGGCTGGGGACGCAAAAAAGCCCCCGCCCAACCCACTGCGGATAGGGGACGCAGTCGGCTGGACGGGGGCTGGTTTGTTGCCTGTGATTACTGGGCGATGGTCTTCACCGACACCCCACGCTCAAGCGGAGTCGAGCGTCCGTAGATGTCCTCGAACCGCTCGATATCGTCCTCGCCCAGGTAGCTGCCCGATTGCACCTCGATGATCTCCAGCGCGATCTTGCCCGGGTTGCGCAGGCGATGCACCGAGGCAATCGGGATGTAGGTCGACTGGTTTTCGGTCAGCAGGAACACGTTTTCATCGCAGGTCACCTCGGCCGTGCCGCTGACCACGATCCAGTGTTCGGCGCGATGGTGGTGCATCTGCAACGACAGGCACGCGCCCGGCTTGACCGAGATGTGCTTGACCTGGAAACGCCCGCCCATGTCCACCGAGTCGTAGGAGCCCCACGGCCGGTAAACCTCGCAGTGGTTCTGGGTTTCGCTGCGGCCCTGTTCGTTGAGGGTGTTGACCATCTGCTTGACGCCTTGGACCTTGTCCTTGTGGGCGATCATCATGGCGTCCTTGGTCTCGACCACGACGATGTTGTCCAGACCGATCACCGACACCAGTTTGCCGTTGCCGTGGATCATGCAATTGCGGCTGTCCTGGATCACCACGTCGCCCTTGCTGACGTTGCCGTTGCTGTCTTTCTCGTGCACATCCCACAACGACGACCAGCACCCGACATCGCTCCAGCCGGCGGTCAGCGGCACCACGCAGGCGCGCTGGGTTTTTTCCATCACGGCGTAGTCGATGGAGTTGTCCGGGCAGCAGGCGAAAGTGGCTTCGTCGAGGGTCAGGGTGTCGGCATCCTGCTCACTGCGTTCGAGGGTCAGCAGGCAGGTGTCGTAGATGTCCGGGTCGTGTTTTTTCAGCTCTTCGAGGAAACGGCTGGCGCGGAACAGGAACATGCCGCTGTTCCAGAAGTAGCCCCCGGCCTGGACGAACTCGGTGGCGCGCTTGACGTCGGGTTTTTCGACGAAGTGCGAAACCCGGCTGACGCCTTCGGGCAGCAGCGCATCGTTGCAGGACTTGATGTAGCCATAGCCGGTTTCCGGTTTGGTCGCCGGCACGCCGAACAGCACCATCTCACCACGCTCGGCGGCCACGGTGGCCAGGGCCAGGGCGCGTTGCAGGGCTTTCTGGTCTTCGAGCACGTGGTCGGCCGGCAGCACCAGCATCAGCTCGTCGCGCCCTTCGTTGACCAGCATCATCGCCGTCAGCGCCACGGCCGGTGCGGTGTTGCGTCCGAAGGGTTCCATCAGGATGCGCTGGGCTTCCAGCTTGCGGGTGCTCAGTTGCTCATTGACGATGAAACGGTGGTCCTTGTTGCAGACCACGATGGGCGTGTCCATGCCCTCGAACACCAGGCGCTCGAGGGTCTGCTGGAACAACGTGTGCTCACCGGTCAGGGCGAGGAATTGCTTGGGGAACTGTTTACGCGAAAGCGGCCAGAGACGTGAACCGCTACCACCTGACAAGATCACTGGAATCATGGTGTTACTCCTCGACAATCGTTTGATTAGGCCTTTGTGGGAGCTAGCCTGCTAGCGATGGCATCACCTCGGTACACCGGTAAAGCCGAGTTGCCTGCATCGCCGGCAGGCCGGCTCCCACAGAGAGCCAGGACATTTCTGGAAATGTATTAGCGGGTCGACACCGGGCGCTTCACCCACACAGGCGACAGGCTGCTGCCGTTGCCGGTGACGTACAGCACCGCGGCTTCACCGCGCTCCAGGGCGACCGGCTTGAGGTCGCCGACTTTTTTCTCGCCCTCGTACAGCGCCAGGCTGACTTTCACCGGGTTGATTTCCCGCTCGCCACGGCCCTTGGCGGCGACGCTCTTGACCACTTCGGTCTTGCCATCGGCGGTCTTCAGCGTCAGGGCCTTGTCGGTGAGGTTCTGCACCCGTACCAGGGACTTCTGCTTGTTCTTGAACGGCGGTTCTTCGATCAGTTGTGGCTGGCCACTGGCGTTGTTGACCAGGGTGTAATAGTGGTCGGCGGCCAGCTTCACCGGCAGGGTCTGGCTGCCGACCTTGGCGCTGTAGTCGCCGCCGGGCATGAAGCTGAAGTCACTGCTGGCCAGCGGTGCAACTTCGCTCAGCTGGGTGCTGCCGACCGTGGCGCTGACTTCGGCGTTGCTGGCGTTGTAGATGCGCACGAAGCTCGAGCCCTTTGGCGCAACGGGACCGTAGAGGGCGGCATCGCCGGCGAAGGCCGACAACGACAGCATGCTCATGCCGGCAACGAGGGCGAAGGTTTTGGCGAGACGACGAGGAGTGGAAGTGCAAGTCATGGGAGTTACCTCTTTTCAGTTTTGCGCCCGGTCGGGCGTCTCGGATTGAGTGTTTGCGGCTACGTTCTGTTGGCGCGCACCGGCTTGTTTGAGTTCTGCGACCCACTGCGGGTCGGCGTCGCCGATTTCGTTGTTCACGGGCAGATAACGTTCAGGAAACTCCCAGATCAGCACCTGGGGCGGGCTGTTCTTGAAGTCGTCGCTTTTCAGGTAACTGAGCATCGGCAGGATCGGCCCGTGGCCGTCCTCGGCGTAATTGACCACGTCGCTGCGCAGGGCCTGCTGCAATGCACCGACGAAGTTCCAGTTGGGGTTGGCGCTGTAGCTGGTGCCGATCAGCGCTACGGGCACTTCGGTGTTGGCGAACAGTGCGTCGTCACCGGCGGGCTGGTCGGAAGCGGCAACGGTGGTGCGCTTGTGCAGCGGTTCTTGCGCCGGCATCAGGTTTTCGAACAGCGGGTCCAGCGGCAGGAACAGGCGCAGGTCGCCCTTGTGCGTGACGTTCTGCGCGGGTTGGGTGACGAAGTCTTGCGGGGCACCGCTCAGCGGGAACTTGTCGGCAATGGTCTTGGCCAGGCGGTTGGCGGCGACCTCGGCACCCTCCGGGGTCCAGTGGGTGTCAGTGCGCAGGAACACTTGCTTGCCGGCGTGCTTGGCCGCTTGCAAGGGGCCGAGCAAATCAGGTGCAGGGATCCGGTCAGCCGCCAGGCGCTGGTGGAAATCCTGGTAGAGGTTGGCGTGGATGCTGGCCGGCTTCACCTCAGCGAGGTGTTCCGGGTACAGGCGCACCTTGGCCGGCACCACTGCCATCACCAGTTGCACGCCTTTCTCTTTCAGCGTCTGGCGCACGCCTTCGACCAGCGCGTAGTTGCCTTGCAGGTTCAGCTCTTCGTTGACGATCGGGTTGAATTCTTCATCGCTGTACAACCACTGGTCGCGCCCGAGCACCACGCCCGGACGGCCTTCGTTGAACAGCTTGAAGTCCAGCGCGGCCCACAGGTTGGTGCCCAGGCGCTTGATCGGGAACTGCTCGTCGTAGTGGGTTTCCACGGCCTTGCTCCAGCGGCCGTTGAGCACGGTCGCCTCGGCGTTGGTGCTGAAACCGAAGAAGCTGCGTACCGACCACAGGCCCAGGACCATCAGGGTCACCAGGAACAGGGCGATGTAGAACACGCGTAATGAGCGGGTCATGGTCAGAGCCCTCAGAACTGGAAGTAAAGGAACGGCGAGAAGCTTTGCGCCGAGAGTTTCAGGATGGAGGCGAGGAACAGCAGCAGCACCAGGGCGCGCATGGCGTAGCGTGGCCAGACCGCCACCGCGCCACTGGCCAGCACCAGGCTGTCACCACCGCGCGGCGGCTTGGCCGCTGTGCCTTGGGGGGCGGCAGGGCGGTTGCGGTAGAAATCCCGCAGGCCAAAGAACGCCAGGGTCGCGTAGGCCACCACCAGGGTTGCCACTTGCAGGCCGGTCAGGCTGGCGCGGTTGAGCTCCGACAGCGACCAGTCGCTGAAGCTGAACATCGCGCCGTACATGCGCCCGGCGACGTGCAGGTTTTCGGCGCGGAAGATCACCCAACCCATTACCACCAGCAGGAACGTCAGGGCCCAGCGGATCGGGTTGAAGCGGTGCGGCGAGGTGTTCAGGCCGATGGCTTTTTCGATCGCCAGCCACATGCCGTGCCACGCGCCCCAGACGATGTAGGTGATGTTGGCGCCATGCCACAGCCCGCCAAGCAACATGGTCAGGAACAGGTTGCGGTAGGTGGTCAGGGTGCCTTTGCGATTGCCGCCCAGGGTGATGTACAGATAGTCGCGCAGCCAGGTCGACAGGCTGATGTGCCAGCGCCGCCAGAACTCGGTGATCGACTGGCTGATGTACGGCTGCTTGAAGTTTTCCATGAAGCGGAAACCCATCATCAAGCCCAGCCCGATGGCCATGTCGCTGTAGCCGGAGAAGTCGAAGTACAGCTGCGCGGTGTACGCCAGGGCGCCCAGCCAGGCGTCGCCGGTGGTCGGGTTCTGCAGGGCGAAACAATGGTCGGCGACCACCGCCAGGGTGTCGGCGATGAACACCTTCTTGATGAAACCCTGCATGAACCGCGTGCAGCCCTCGGAGAATTTATCGAGGGTGTGGGTGCGGTGGTTGAACTGGTCGGCGAGGTCGCGAAAGCGCAGCACGGGACCGGCGATCAGGTGCGGGAAGATCGCCACGAACGCCGCAAAGTCGATCAGGTTGCGGGTGGCCGGCGTGTCGCCGCGGTAGACGTCGATGATGTAGCTGATGGACTCGAAGATGTAGAACGAGATCCCGATCGGCAACAGCACGTGGGTCAGGATGAACGGCTCCAGCCCCACCGAGGTCATCATGGCGTTGATGCTGTCGACGCCGAAGTTGGCGTACTTGAAGTAGCCGAGGATGCACAGGTCCACGCCCACGCCCAGCAGCAACCAGCGCTGGGCCGGCTTGGTGCGCACGCCGGCGGCACCGACCTTGAGGCCGATCCAGTAGTTCCACAGCGTGACGGCGGCGAACAGCGCGAGGAAGTCCACCCGCCACCAGGCATAGAACACGTAGCTGGCGATCAACAGCAGCAGGTTGCGATAGCGTTGCCCGCTCAGGTAGTACAAGCCGAGGAAGATCGGCAAGAACAAAAACAGGAACACGTTGGATGAAAACACCATCCCGATCTCTCCTAGTTGAACTCACATTCAAGGGCCAACGGCCCCCCCCAAACCCCCCCACGAAAAATCGGGGGGCTAAGTCACACAATTCAAACCTGACACCGACCCTGTGGGAGCGAGCCTGCTCGCGATTGCGCTCGGACATTGATCAACGATGTCGACTGACCCGGCCTCATCGCGAGCAGGCTCGCTCCCACAGGGACTGGTGTTTGCGTTATGAACCTTTGTCCTTTTCACCTGCCGGGTCGTAGACCCTGGTCAGGTCACCTCCCAGGCGAAAGGTTTTGAACGGTTGCATCTCGCGCTTCTTCTCCAGCACGTCGGCCGGGCAGCTGTAGAGGCTGCAGAACGGTTCGAGCCAGGCGAATTTCGAGTCGACTTTCAGGTCGGTCATGTCCTGTTCCTTGCCGCTCTTGTCCTCGAACGCGTCCGGGTCTTTCACCCCGGCGAGCACCCGATCACCCAGGCGCTTGAGGGCACCCTGGTTTTCCTGGCGCAGGTCGACACCGTTGACCTGGGCGAAGCTGGCGATCATGGCCAGCGGCGGCAAGGCGTAGTTGTGGTAGGCCAATGCCCGCTGCTGGCGCTTGAGTTCGTTGGGCAGGAACCCTTCGGCGTCGACCTGGTGGGCGCCGACCTTGAATTCCTTGACGGACCAGTCGAACAGGTCGCGGCGGTTGGTGGCGACGGCGGTGGCCATCACCGACCAGGCGGCCCAGTACGAGTGGTTGTTGGTCTTGTCCAGCGGCAGGTTGTCCCAGTCGCTGACGACCTGGTCGGCCATCCGGCTGAACCAGGCCTCGATCTGTTGCGCTTGCGGTTGGTGAGTCGCCAGCAACTGGGAGCTGGAGAACTTCAGGCGAATGTAGGCCGAGGCCATGCTGCCCAGCGCCCATTTGCGCATCGACTTGCCGGTGTGGTTGAAGTCCTTGGACATCAAGGCGTCGGCGCTGGCCCAGGCGGCCAACTGGTTGAGGGTGCATTCAAGCTGTTGCGGGCGACCGTCACGCATGAACTGCATCACCTGTTTGCTGGTGCCCCGTTCGATGCGGGTGATGTCGGCGGTGGCGTCACGAAAGGCTTTTTCCGATTGCACGTTGAGGGTCGAGCGGGCCTTGTCGGAGCCTTCGTACTTGCTGCGAAATTGCAGGGCGCCGGTGTAGGGCGTCGGCGTGGCATCGCAGTGGCTGTTGCTGTCGCCGGTCTTGAACTTCTCCACCGGGGCCAGATAGCCCTGGGGTGGACGCAGCGGCGCGGCGGCCTGCGTGGCGCCGGCGAACAGGGCCAGGCTGAGCAGGGCGGGTGCCAGATGGCGGTGCAGTTTTCGGTTGTGCATGGCAGACCTCATTGCCCGGCCTGGGCGGTACGTTGCCCAGTGCTCGGGAACACGTTGCGTTTGCAGATTTTCGCTTCGACTTTCTGTGGCGCAGCACCCGCTTGCGGGCCCTGGACTTCAACGGCCAGCAGGTTCTGCGTGGCCCAGTCTTCATCGGTGCGCAGTTCAAAGGCGAAGCGACCGTCGGTGTCGGAGGTTTCCGGTTTGTCGATCTTGATGTCCTCGTGGCGACCGTTCATGTACCAGAGGGTGGCTTGCAGGGTTTTCACCGACGGGTCGGCGAAGCGGATATCGATCTGATGGCTGCTGTTGCGCAGGTCCATGTTCTGGCTGTTGACCATCAACTCGTTCTTGCCCGGCTTGAGGGTCGAGTGGCTGCTCAGGAGCGCGTCCTTGCCTTCGCAACCGTTATCGAGCAGGGCCATCATCTGGCGGTAGATGGTTTCCTGGTCCAGGCGATACAGCGGCGAGAACTCCCAGATGAGGATCTTCGGCGGGGTCTTCTGGAACTCTTCGCTGCCCAGGTATTGCAGCATCGAACCTTCCAGGCCACCGCCGGGGAAGGCGACGTTGAGGATGTCGGCGCCGATGGCCTCTTCCAGGAAACCGGCGAAGTTGTAGTTCTTGCCGCTGTGGCTGGTGCCGACCAGGGTGATCTGCGGGTTGCCGGCATCGCTGAACAGGTCGCCGTCCGCCGCCTCGCCCTTGGGCTCGGTGGTGAACTGGTCCATGTACTGGATGGCGTAGCTGGTGCCGCACAGTTGCCCGGCCATGTTGTGCAGGGTGCCGGTCTTGCCCATGCGCCCGGACTTCCTGGTCTCGAATTCGCGCTTGGGAATGTCGGCGAACCCGGGCAGGTGCTTGACCTTCTCGGCGACGATTTTTGCCGTGCGCTGGGCGCCATAAGGGGTCCAGTGCTGGTCGCCACGGAAGTAGAAGTCATGGGCCGGCAGGGTCTCGGGCAGTGCCTCGTTGGTCAGCGGCGAGAGGTCCGGCACCACGTAGCCCATCTCGGCAAAACGAGCGAGCATGCCCTGGTAGTTTTTCAGGGCCTTGTCGTAATCGAACGCGGCTTTCTCTTGTGGGTTGAGCTTGTTGCGGTTCACCAGGCCACGGGTCGGCTGGTAGACCACCACCAGTTCAATGCCCTTGCTCTTGAAGGCTTCGCGCAGTTGCTTGAGACGGCGAAAGCCCGCCGGCGTGGTGGTGAATTCGGTGCGCAGGTCTTCCTGGGTACGGAATAGCCAGTCGCCCTGGGCTTGTACCAGGGTGGTGAAGTTCTGCTGGTAGCGGGTGGTGTAGTTCTTCGCGTCATGGGCTTCGGGGCACAGGTTGCAGCACGGCTCGGCGCTGAAGTTCGGCGCCTTGGCGGCATCGGCGCTGGCCGCGTCACTGACGCTGAACAGGGCGGCGGCCAGGCCGGTGAGGCCGAGCAGTTTGATCAAGTGGGGTTTCATGGATGTCATCCTCAGTCGCGCATTTCGGTCTGGCGTTCGACGGGGTCGATCAGCACGGCTTTTTGCTGGCGCACCAGCAGGTCGAGGATTTCGTCCTGGCGTTCGCCGAGGATCCCCGAGAAGCTGATGCCACTGGATTTGGTCGGGGCAAGCATCGACACCCGGTACAGCTCGACGCTCAGCGGCGAGTCGATGGACAGCGGTCCGCTGCCGTTGGCGGCCAGTTCACCGCCGACCACGATCAGCGACACCTGGGCGTCGAACGGGTCGAGTTCGATGTCGCGGTCGGTGTCGGAAAGGTCCTTGATGTGGCCGTAGACCCCGGTCAGGCCGTTGGCCATGGCGATGTTTTCGTAGAGGCGGATGTTCACGCTGTTACGAATGCGGATGCCGTGGCGCCGGTTGTTGATGACCTTGTTGCCCCACAGCAGGTTGTCGCCACTCTCGTAGAGGGTGATGCCGTCGGTGTGGTTGCGGTAGATCTCGTTGTAGGCCACCAGGTTGTTGACGCTGTTACGGTCGATCACCAGCCCCGACAGTTTGTTGTCGTAGCTGCGGTTGTTGAAGATGAAGCTGTCGTTCACTTCCCGGGAAATGATGATCCCGTGCTTCTTCTTGGTGCCATGCACGGTGTTGTCGGCAATGATCAGCCCGTGGGAGCGGTCATGGGGGTCGATGCCGTAGACGATGTTGTCTTTGTAGGTGTTGCCCTTGACCACGAAGTCGCGGGTTTCATAGCAGTAGAAGCCGTACCACATGTCCGAGAACTCGGAGTCGACGATCCAGCCGGTCGGCTCAGGGCGCTTGAGCACCTTGGCCATGTTCGGCGTGTACTGGGAAATACTGACCCCGTAGGACTTGCTGTTGGCGTAGCCGAAGCTGGCCATCTGGCTGTTGACGATGTAGGTCTGGGTGCCGCCCCAGGCCAGCAGGAACGGGCGGAATTCCTTGGGTGAGCGGAAGGTGGCCGGGCCGTTGGTTTTCTCGCGCCAGCCGGTGATTTTGCTGTCGCGCACAAACAACTGGCCGTCGTTGACCAGGAACGAGCCGGCTTCCTCGGACAGGCGCAATTCTTGGGTCTGTTTGTCGATGTCGAGGATGCCCTTGGCCCCGACCACGATCGGCAGGCGGGCCAGGAACACCCCGGGTGAGGTTTCGCTGAAGTACTGTTTGGGCAGCTGCTTACTCAGGTCCTTGAGGTTGAGGTAGCCGTCGTCGATGAAGATCGCCTGGGGGATGCCGTGTTGGCGCACCACCCATTCGGCCATCTTGTTGTCGCCGCCGATGAAGTCCTTCAACGCGTCTTCCTGCATCATCCGCCGCACGCTGACCTTGCCGGCCTTGCTGCGCACGATCTTCGCCTCCACCGCTTGCGCGGTGTAGCCGGACAGGTCGGGCAGCGTCGGCGCGGCCAGCTCCAGGGGCGCCGTCGGCGCACTGCTGACGGTGTAGGTCTTGGCCTGTTGCAGCTCCTTGGCCACGGTCGCCGGCGGGTTTTTGCCCACCGCTGCGCCAGGCTCGACGCTGGCGAACGCAGCGTTGCCTGCCAGCAGCAGGGCAGCGGCCAACAGGTTGATCGCGGGGTTGTTCATCCGGGGCACTCCCTTGGCGGCTCGCATCAGAAGCGCCAGATCACGTCGACGAATGCGCGGTGCATGTACGAGTCGACCTGGTTGCCGTAGGCATCGCCGGGCTTGAACACGCCGCCACGAAAGCGCACCAGCGCCGCCGGCTCGTCGATCGACTTGCTCAGGCTGGCTGGCAGCAAGCCTTGCTTGAAGTACTTGGTGACCACCAGGTCGACTTCCTGGCCGAGGTCCTTGTTGCCGTCTTCCAGGGGCAGCGAGGTGCTCGACAGCAGTGCGCCGGTGACGTCGTCGTAGTTGTTGTCCACGGCATTGATGCCGTTGCTGCCCACCGGCTTGTTGCCGTCGACGCGCCAGAACTTGTGGTAGACCAGGCTGGCGTCGTAGTCGTCCTGGAGCATCCAGGAGCCGAACAGGGTGGCGCTTTGCATGTTGTTCATTTCGCCACGGAAGGCCTCGCCGAAACGGTGGACCCGGGCGCGGGTGCCGGTGTAGTTGGAGCGGTTGCTCTGCAGGCCGTTCTGCTCGTAGTCGGCGCTGGAGCGGGCGTAGGCGGCACCAACCTGCCACTTCGGATCAAGGCGCAGGCGCACCCCAAGGTCAGTGGCCCAGCCGTCGACATCGCCACTGCGCTTGGCTTCGGTCGGGCGGCTGCCATCGGCGTTGAGCGGGTTGACCGTGTCGCGGTCGCCCGACATGCCGGTGATGCTGGCCCAGTAGTTGACCGGGTTGGTATTGCGCCAGTTGTAGGCGTCGCTGTTGGCTTCCAGGCCGACCCAGCTCAGGTCGCCATTCTGTTTTTTGTCGGTGGCCTCGCTCGCTTCGCCCGGTGTCGGGTAATCGAGCTTGCCGTCATCATGGGTGTGATGGGCGCGCAGGCCGACCCATTGCCCCGGTGTCCATTGAGTCGCGACGTCGCCGAACACATGCAGGCGGTCCTTGTCCTGGGGGGACAGTTCGGTGAGGTCGGTGCGGTATTCGCTGAAGCGTTCGGCGACCCCGACGTTGGCTTTCAGCAGGGTGGTGTCGAAGGTCCAGTTCAACGCTTCGATGTTGGTGTCGCGCCATTGCCCGTCGTCGTTGCGCAGGCGCTGGCGACCGAACTTGAGGACCTCGCCGGGGTAGGGGGTCAGGCCGCCGTAGGCGACCCAGAACTCGCGCATGGCCAGGTAGTTCTTCTTGCTCTTGCGACCGTCGTCGTTGCTGCCCTGGGTGCCTTCAGTGTCGGACTGCTGCAGGGTGTCGGTCTCGATGATGTCGGTGGAGGTAACGGCCTGGCCCATGGCGTAGGCGCTCCAGTTGCCGCTTTCGCCATAGACCCACGGACGCAGGTCCAGGCCCACGCCGTTGACATCGCCGCCAGGGGCGGTGCCCAGGTCGCGGTCATCTTCGGATTGACCGGTGATCTTCACGTCCAGGCCCATGTGCTGGGTATCAGTCATCGCCGCCAGGGTCGGGCAGGACCACAGCAGGGCGAAGCTCAGGCCGATGCCAGCCTTTACAAAGGGATTCAACTTCATAGGGATTCCTCACCATCTTCTTGCAGGGCCTGCACGTTCAAGGGGGTCTGGCTGACGGCGCCACGGATCGCCTGTTCCTGTTGCAACAGGCGCCGCGCCTCAGCCCGTTGTGCGGGCGGCAATTGGGCTTCGAGTGTCTGTGCCAGCTCAGTGGCTTGCGGGGTGTTCTGGGCCTTGGCCAGTTGGCTGAAGACATAGGCGTTGAGCAGGTTGGGCTGGGTGCCCTTGCCTTGGGAGAACAGCTGGGCGATGGCGAAGTCGGCGCTGTTCTGGCCGTTGCGCGCAGCGGTCAGCAGGTGCTCCAGGGCTTTTTGCGAATAGACCTGGCCCAGGTAGCCACGGCGGTAGATCTGGCCGAGGTAGTAGTCGGCGGCGACTTCCCGGCCCACGGCTTTCTGGAAATGCGCTTGCGCCTGCTGGGCGTCTGCCGGTACCCACTTGCCGTCGTAGTAGAGTTTGCCCAACAGCAGTTCGGCCCGTGGCTGGTCGGCGGCGCGGCCGTTTTCCAGGTACTCCATCAGCGTGTCGACATCCCCCAGTTCAGGGAAGTCGTAGAGCAACTGGGCCAGGCTGACCCAGGCGGCGGGGTAGGCGGGGGCGATCTGCTCCAGCATGGCCTGGGCGGTTTTTTCGTCCGGGGTGCCGAGGCTGGCATCCGCCAGGACCCGCGCCACGCTGTCGATGCGCTGCGCCGACACGGTGCCGCGGCTGAAGCCGGCCTGCAGTTGCTTGAGCAGTTCGGCCTGCTGTTCGGGTTGGGCACGTTTCTGATAGACCGTGGCCAATTCGACGTAGCAGATGTCGGTGCTGTTGAGCTCGGCATTGCAGATTTTCTCGACGTCATCCAGGTGCTGGTCGTAGGTGCCCTGGGTGCGATACAGCAGCACCTGGGCCAAGCCGGCTTGTGGGTAACCGGCGCTGCGCCATTGGCTGATCTGCTGCTGTGCATTCACGTCTGGAAAGCTGTGGGGATATTGCAGGTACAGCATCGCCAGTGGGATCAGGGTATTGACCTCGCCGTTGGCGAAGGCCTTTTTCAGCAGGCCCTCGGCTTCGTGCTGCTCGGATTCGCTGGACCCTGGCTTGGCCACCAGCAGGCGGCCCAGGCGGGCCTGGGCACGCGGCGAGGTTTGGGCGGCGGCACGGTAAGTGGCTTCGGCGGCCTTGATCTGCGCCGGGTCACGGGTTTGCACTTGCAGGTCCGCCAGGCCAACCTGGGCTTCGCTGTAACCCAGCGCTGCCAGTTGCTGGTAGTTCTGCTGCGCCAGCGCCGTGTCGCCACGCTTCAGGGCTTCATTGGCCAGGCGTTGGTCGGGCAGGCCGGCGCAGCCACTGAGGCCGATGGCCAGGGCCAGTGCGCAGAACGCATAACCCTTGTGCAAATAGGCTTTTGTGGGCGCCGGGCTTGCCCGCGATGGGCATGGTTGGGTGTGCCCGGCGGACCGAGGCGCTGCTTTCGCGGGCAAGCCCGCTCCCACAATGGCTCGCTCCCACAGAGGCTGCGGTGTTCTTTGGAATGGGGGCGTGATCACAGGCATGTCCTCCGCTTAAAGACCTTTGGCCATGGCTTTGTCGATCAGCCAGTTGAGGGACGGACCACGGTCGCTGCTGACTTCCACCGGGCGGCCGGCGAAGGTGCTGTCCAGGGGGGCGTCTGGCTTGATCTGCACGCGGATGTCGGAGGACAGGTCGGCGCTGTTGAGGCTGGTGCTGCTGACGATCTTGCCGCTGCGCAGCTCGTCGTCGCCGGCCACCTGGAAGCTCACGGCGGTGCCTGGGCGCACGTCGGCGAACTGGCGGTAGGTGAAGCGTGCCTCGACGTTGGCCTGGCTGTTGCGCGGCACCAACTGGAAGATCACGTCGCCCTTGCTGGCGTACTGGCCGTCGGCAACCATCTGCTGGGCCACGGTGCAGTCGCAGGGGGAGGTGAGGGTGCCGGTCATCTGCTTGCCGAACAGTTCCTCGACCTTGGCCGGCTGCAACTGGTCTTGGTCCAGATGGCCCTTGAGTACGTCGAGCATGCTGGTGCTGAAGGTCGCCAGGGGCGCGCCCTTGGCGGCCACGCCGTCGGTTTGCACCAGGCTCTGTACCGTGCCGTCGCGGGGCATGGTGACGTTCATTCCCGGCACGCTGACCAGCCCGGCCTGGGCGTGGCTGACGAAGTACATGCCGTACACCGACTTGAGGATGAAGCCGAATGCCGCCAGGCCCACGATGAAGATCCCGGCGCTGAAGGTCACGGCGCGCAGGCGACCGAAGGCGGTCATGCCGCTGCCACCGTCCTTGACCTTGCGCGCCTTGGTGAAGTTGTCCCGCTGCAGGGTCGCCAGCACGTCGCCCATGGTCACGATATCGCCGGACAGGTGCGAGGTGATCAGGTGGCGCAGGGTCGAGATGTCCTGGGGTTCCAGGTTCTGGAACTGGCAGCCGACGCGACCGGTCTGGCGGTCGAACGAGCGGACCATCAACTCGACGTCCATGGCCAGGCCAAGGTTGTCGATCAGAAACTGCAGCCGCCCCTTTTTCACCTCGCCGACCTTGAACGGGATCTGCCCGCCATTGAAGCTCAGGCCACCGGCCGACAGGTCGATCAGGCGCGCCTCCACGGGCGTGCGGTCCGGGCCGAAGAAGCGCAGCTTGGCCGGGATCTTGACTCGGGCGTGTTGGCGTTGGGCTTCGGATTCATGCACTACGTTGACGTTCACGGCGGTATTCATAGGGGCGATTTCCTAGTTAATTCAGGCAAGGCGGGTCAGACCATCATCAGCAGCACGGCGACGAAAATGCTGCCGGCGGAGAAGGTCATGGTCCGAGACGACCAGGTGTTGAACCAACGTTGAAAGCTGGCGAGATCACGGGTCAGGGAAGTGGGCTGGCGCGTCCAGGACTGCTGGTCGAGGCGAAAGAACACGTAGATCTTCACCAGCGCGCCGACGATCTGGTTGTAATAGAGAATCACCGGGTAGGCCGGGCCGATCCGGTGACCGGAGCAGGACAGCAGCAGGGTCAGGAGCAGCCGGGTGATGCCGATCCACAGCAGGTACACCAGGATGAAGGCGGTGCCGTACTTGAAGCTGGCGATGATCGCCACGGTCAGGCCCAGCAGTGAGGTCCACATCGACACGCGCTGGTCGAACAGCACCACCGAGGTGAACAGGCCCAGGCGTTTCATCCCCAGGCCCAGGGCCCGGGAGTTCTGCCGCAGGTTGTTGCCGTACCAGCGGAACATCAACTTGCGACTGGCCTTGATGAAGCTCTTTTCCGGCGGGTGTTCCACGGTGTTGATGGCGGCGTCGGGCACGTAGAAGGTGTCGTAGCCCAGGCGCATCAGGCTGAACCAGCTGGACTTGTCGTCACCGGTGAGAAACTTGAAACGGCCCAGGCGCCAGTGTTGCAGCGAGTCGCTTTCGACGTCGGCGATGAAGTCCGGGTTGGTGACCACGGTGGCGCGGAATACCGACATGCGCCCGGTCATGGTCAGCACGCGCTTGGACAGGGCCATCGAGCACATGTTGATGTGGCGCTGGGCGAAACGCAGCTTGTGCCATTCGCTCATGATGTAGCCGCCACGCACTTCGCAGAATTCGTTGGTGGTCAGGCCACCGACGTTTTCGAACAGTTGGAACCAGGGCACGGTCTTGCGCACGACACCTTCGGCGAGCACGGTGTCGCCATCGATCACGGCGACCACGGCGCGGTTGTCCGGCAGGTGGCGGGAGATGGCGCGAAAGCCGTAGGCCAGGCCGTCTCGCTTGCCGGTGCCGGGGATGCGCACGAAGTCGAGTTTGACGTGGGCCGGCGGGTTCATTTTTGCCCACAGGCTTTTCACCAGCAGCTCATCGGACATTTCCACGATCGAGCAGACCAGGGTGGTCGGGAAGCCGCACTCGATGGCTTCGCGGATCACCGAGCTGTACACCTGGGCGGTGGTCAACGCGTCGATGCGAAAACTGGTGACCATCAGAAATACATGGGACGGGTCCGCCGCGCTGCCCAGCTTGCGCACTTTGCGCCGCAGGTGCGGGTAGACCACGTAGAGAAACAGCATGCCGCGCAGAAAGTGCGTGGCACCCATCGAATAGCGCCAGATACCCACGGCGCCAATCAGGAAAATAAAGTCCTTGGACTCGGCGTCGAAGGTGGACGCGGGCAACAGCAAGGCCAGGCCCATCAACAAACATAAAAACAACAGCCAACCGGCGGCCTGGAGTAGGCCGTGCTTTAGCCTGTGCATAAGCTGCATCCGTCTAGATCTCGGGTTAACGCAGGCGTACAAACCCGTAGGAGCGGGTGCCCGCTCCTACAGGGTGCTTACCAGCAGATGCCTTCGGTGCGACCGCTCACGCTGGTGGCCTTGGACATGAAGCCCACCAGGTCGATGACCTGTTTGCCGTGGGGGGCGTCCAGGGCCAGGGCGCGGAATTTCTCGTCGCGGTTACCGAGGATGATCACGTCGCAGTTGTCGATCACCGAGTCGAAGTCCGAGTTGAGCAGGGACGAGACGTGGGGGATCTTCGACTCGATATAGTCGCGGTTGGCGCCGTGAACCCGGGCGTACTCGACGTTGCTGTCGTAGATGCTCAGGTCGTAGCCCTTGCCGATGAGCATTTCTGCCAGGTCCACCAGCGGGCTCTCGCGCAGGTCGTCGGTGCCGGCCTTGAAGCTCAGGCCGAGCAGGGCGACTTTGCGTTTGTCGTGGCTTTCGACGATGTCGAAGGCGTTCTGCACCTGGGACTCGTTACTGCGCATCAGTGAGTTGAGCAGCGGCGCCTCGACGTCCAGGGAGCTGGCGCGGTAGGTCAGGGCGCGCACGTCCTTGGGCAGGCAGGAACCGCCAAAGGCGAAGCCGGGGCGCATGTAGTACTGGGACAGGTTGAGGGTCTTGTCCTGGCAGACCACGTCCATCACATCGCGGCCATCGACGCCGACGGCCTTGGCGATGTTGCCGATCTCGTTGGCAAAGGTGACCTTGGTGGCGTGCCAGACGTTGCAGGTGTACTTGATCATCTCGGCCACGGCGATGTCCTTGCGGATGATCGGCGCGTCGAGTTCTTCGTACAGTGATTGCAGAACGTCGCCCGAGGCGGTGTCGAATTCACCGATGACGGTCATCGGCGGCTGGTCGTAGTCCTTGATCGCCGTGCTTTCACGCAGGAACTCGGGGTTGACCGCAACGCCGAAGTCGACGCCGGCCTTCTTGCCCGAGCAGTCTTCGAGAATCGGGATCACCACATTGGCCACGGTGCCCGGCAACACGGTGCTGCGTACCACGATGGTGTGGCGGGTGGTCTTGTCGCGCAGGACAAAACCAATCTCGCGGCATACCGCCTCGATGTAGTTGAGTTCCAGGTCGCCGTTTTTCTTGCTGGGCGTACCCACGCAGATCATCGACAGGTCGGTGTCGCGAATGGCCTCGGCGAAGTTGGTGGTACCCCGCAGGCGACCGGTCTGGATGCCTTGTGCGAGCAACGCTCCCAGGCCCGGTTCAACGATCGGCGAACGACCGGCATTGATCATATCGATCTTGTCTTTGGCGACATCGACGCCGATAACGTCATGGCCCCGTGCAGACAGGCAACCGGCACAAACTGCACCGACGTAACCCAAACCAAATATGCTGATGCGCATCGCATTTACCTCTGTGTTTATCACGCCATTAAATGGCCGAAGTTAATAGTGTTCAGCGGTCGTCATTAATGCGGAAGTGCGGCAGGCGAACACCGCACTGCCTTTTACTGGCATGCTCAATGGCGAGTGTCTAAATAAGTGCACTCAAGTTGTGCGTAACTTGGCCTGATTATGTTGGCTCGCCCTGACAGGCAGCCGGGCTCCCTTGGGGGAAGCCGTGGTGCAACAGCCGGGTGGTTCCAAGGTTCGGCAAAATGCCAGTAACCTCAATCACTTAGGTGCTCGTGTGAGCACGCTTGTGGGGGCGCAGCCTTGGCCTATTGGGCAATAGTGAGGTGAGGCAGTCTCCTGTCGTTCACTGTTATCCCGATTTAATGGTGCGTCCTGCCAAGTTCACGCTGACAACTTTGTGAGTGGCTTGGCACTTGGCGTAAGTTATCTCCTACAGCGGCGTGGAGAATCGTTACCGGTGGTATGAGCGGCGTATTTTCAGATAGTTCATGGCCGTTCATCCCTCATTCTGAAATTTCTTGAAATATTGGCAAAGATGGCACTGCTCTCATATTGATAGCACTTACCGTTTGGCCCTTTATTAATGGGGCGTTAATTGGCGAAGATAGTTTTATGCCACTACCGGATTAAAAAACCGGTGCCACTAGTGAAAAAAATCACCCCTGTCGAGTGAAATTAAAGTTAGCGCAACGGGCGGGTGGTTTTTTGGCGCCATGAAAATGGCGTGATGGCGCGCAGAGATGGGGGGGAGTCGAGCGGGGCGCACGTACCGCTGGTCGGGCCGTGCGCCAGGAGGGGGCGTCAGTCTTCGGCGTGGTCGCGCAGGAACACTAGGTTGTCGGGTTTCGACTGTTCGGCGCTGTAGCGGTAACCCTGCAGGTCAAACTGCTTGAGGTCGGCGGGGGTGTTGATGCGTTCCTGGATCACGAAGCGGCTCATCATGCCGCGGGCCTTTTTCGCGTAGAAACTGATGATCTTGTACTGGCCGTTCTTCAGGTCCTTGAACTCGGTATTGATGATCCGGGCGTTGAGGGCGCTGCGCTTGACCGCCGAGAAGTACTCGTTGGAGGCCAGGTTGAGCAACACGTCGTCGCCTTGCTCGGCCAGGGCTTCGTTCAGCCATTCACTGATCTGGGTGCCCCAGAACGCGTACAGGTCCTTGCCCCGGGCGTTGGCCAGCTTGGTGCCCATCTCCAGGCGGTATGGCTGCATCAAGTCCAGCGGGCGCAGCAGGCCGTACAGGCCCGAGAGCATGCGCAGGTGCTGCTGGGCGTAATCGAAATCGGTTTCGCTGAAGGTCTGGGCATTCATCCCGGTGTAGACGTCGCCCTTGAAGGCCAGCAGCGCCTGCTTGGCGTTCTCTGGGGTGAACGCCGGGGTCCAACTGCCAAAGCGTGCGGCATTGAGGCCGCCGATCTTGTCGGAAACGTGCATCAGTTCACTGATCTGCGCCGGGCTCAGCTCGCGCAACTGCTGGATCAGCGCCTGGGAATGATCGAGGTATTGCGGCTGGGTGAAGCGCTGGGTGGCCGGCGGTGTTTCGTAATCGAGGGTCTTGGCGGGGGAAATCACCATCAGCATGAAGTCGTCTCCTTTAATCGTGCGGGGATTCTAGGGGGTTGGGCGGTTTGACTCCAGCTATGAGGGCGATAGGCGCCGGGCGGTGTGCGTGAGATCGGAGAGGCGACGTGCGGATGGGCTATAGTGCCGCGGGGTTTTGGAACGGAGACATCCCTTTGCGTATCGCTTTACTGTTTGGCGCCTGGCTGTTCAGTGCGGGCGCGCTGGCCGCGCCCAACGAACCGGCCACCCTCGATCGCAGCACCTGGCCTGAGCAACTGAGCAGCCCGACCCTGTTCGATGTCGCCTCGCGGGCGGAGATCCTCGCGTTCTCTCGGGCCCTGCTCGACAGTGAAGGGCTCGACGAGACGGCCCTCAAGCAGCGCCTGGGCTTGCGCATGATCAATCTCGAGGCGATCAATGCCCTGCGTGAGCGGATGTGGTTGCGCCTGTTGGCCAACTACGGCTTCGCCGAGCAAAGCTGCGACCAGGATGCCTCCTTCTGTTTCCTGGTCGAGGACCGCGAGACCTTGCGCCAGCAGGCTGCCAAGTTCGAACTCGGGCCGGACTCGTTTTACACCCGCTGGGCCGAGCCGAGCCGAGAGTTCCACCAGCGCTACCTGGACGAACAATTGCGCAAGGCCGCGTTGCTGCCCCAGACGAGCAGCGAAGTCGAGCTGTTTGGCGACTATGAGCGCAATGGCGAGCCCCTGCATGACCGGTTGTTTGTCCTGAGTTTCGACAGCGGTGCCAATCTGGTGCCGGATCACACGGCATGGCTGACCGAGTACCTGCGCAAGGCCAATCTGTCCGGGGTGTTCTTTGTCTTGGGCAGCGATATCCAGAGCCGCCTGGCGCAACAGTCGGTGGCCCAGTTGCAACAGCTTTACGCGCGCCAGTGCGTCGGGGTCCAGGGGTGGCAGTTCCGTTCCCACAGCCATTGGCAGGACTGGCAGTACTCGGTGACACGCAGCGTCGAGCTGGTGAAGAACCGGCTGCCGGACAACTACGTGCCGCTGTTCCGCCCACCCAATGGACAACGACGCGCCGATGCCGCGGGGTTTTTCGAGGCTCAGGGGTTACAGGTGGCGCTGTGGGACATCGATCCGGCCGACAGCACCCGGCAACTGACGGGGGAGCAGAGTGCGCAGCGGGTCTTGACCCTGATGCTGCTGTGGCGCCACGGGGTGATCAATTTCAACACTCGGCAGGATGGGGTGAAAACGGCGCTGCCCTGGCTGTTGGCGCGAACGGCGCAAAGCGGGATCGGTTGGGAGGAGTGTCGGCAGGCTTTTCGCTGAAAAGGCAAAAGCCCGGAATCATTGGGCTTGGGCCGATTTCGGGGGGTAATTCGGTGCAGGCGGACTTCCGACTTTAACGGTGCTGGCGCCATGCGCCAAGCGGTATTTATCGGGTTAAAAAATAAACTTCAAAAAAGCATCAAAGTGCTTTTTTCTGTCACGGGTTTTGGAGTATTACGAAGACAGACCGCCGAAACCTGCAACACAGGTGGCGTCTTCCAAGACCCCTTGTGTGCAATTCACTTGAGTCGTGCCGTAGGCGCACGGTCAGTGAATTCGGTGGCCACTTCGAGGCGCAGCACTGTCACGGTATTGCGTCGAATGGCTCCCACAAAGGTGACCGAGTATGGATGATCACGGACGTAGTTCTTCCTCCAACCAGCCAATCCTTTATGTACTCGATACCAACGTATTGATTCACGATCCCAACGCGCTGCTCAACTTTGAAGAGCATCACGTTGCCATCCCGATGACCGTCCTTGAAGAGCTGGACAAGCTCAAGAGTGGTCATCACAGCGTTGCCGCCGAATGCCGCCAGGCCATTCGCCTGATCGACAAGACCCTGGGCGATGCGTCCCCTGAAGACGTTGAACTGGGCGTGCCGATCCAGCGTGGAAAAAGCGGGCCCAAGGGGCTGCTGTCGATTCTGATGAGCAAGCGCGCCGAACCGAACATCGTTCTGCCCGAGCACCTGAACGACAACATCATCATCAACCAGTTGATCGACCTGCACGCGCGCGAGCCGGAGTTGCCCGTGGTGCTGGTCACCAAAGACATCAACATGCGCCTCAAGGCCCGCGCCTGCGGGATCGCGGCGGAGGACTACAGCACCGACCAACTGGTTGATGACGTGTCGTTGCTGCCCAACGGTTATCACACCATGACCGGCTCCTTCTGGGACCGCGTGAGCAAGGTCGAGACCCGTCAGGACCATGGCCGCACCTGGCACCAGGTGCAGTTGATCGACAACCTGCCGGCGGTGCACATCAACGAATTCATCATCGACGAGCAGGGGTTTGTCGGCTGGATCAAGGAAATCCAGGTCGACAAGCTGCTGATCCTCGATCTGCATCAGGAACCCCTGTTGCACCAGGAAGCCTGGGGCCTGAAACCTCGCGACATCTACCAGAGCCTGGCGCTGTACGCGCTGCTGGACCCGGATATCCACCTGGTCAACCTGTCGGGCGCTGCCGGTTCCGGTAAAACCATCCTGGCCCTGGCCGCGGCCATCGAGCAGACCATGGTCAGCAAGCGCTACCGGCGCATTATCGCCACCCGCAGCGTGCAGGGGCTGGACCAGGAGATCGGCTTCCTGCCAGGTACCGAAGCAGAAAAAATGGAGCCTTGGCTTGGCGCCATCACCGACAACCTCGAAGCCTTGCACATGGATGACGAAAGCACCCATGGCAGCGTCGACTACATCCTCAGCAAAGTGCCTTTGCAGTTCAAATCCCTGAACTACATCCGCGGTCGCAGCTTCCAGCAGAGCCTGATCCTGATCGACGAATGCCAGAACCTCACGCCGCACCAGATGAAAACCATCATCACCCGTGCCGGCGCCGGTTCCAAAGTGGTGTGCCTGGGTAACCTGGCGCAGATCGATACCCCTTACCTGTCCGCGACCAGCTCCGGGCTGACGTACCTGACCGAACGCTTCAAGGACTTCCCCAACGGTGTACACATCACCCTGCAAGGGGTGCCTCGTTCGATTCTGGCCGAATACGCCGAATCCCATCTGTAACCTCCTCGGCAAACACGGGCGGCTCAGTGCCGCCCGTGTTCGTTTGTGGAGCGGACTGATCCAATAATCCTGCGTGCGAAAAATTGACCCGCGGGTTTACAATCGGCGCTCCTGATCAGGAGTAACCCCGTGCTGACTCATCTCGATTCCCAAGGTCGCGCCAATATGGTCGACGTCACCGAAAAAGCCGTGACGTCCCGTGAGGCCACGGCCGAAGCGCTGGTGCGCATGCTTCCCGAAACCCTGCAAATGATTGTCAGCGGTGGCCATCCCAAAGGGGATGTGTTCGCCGTGGCCCGCATTGCCGGAATCCAGGCGGCGAAAAAAACCTCCGACCTGATCCCGCTGTGCCATCCACTGATGCTGACCGGGGTCAAGGTCGAGCTCAGTGCCGAAGGGGTTGATGCCGTGCGCATTACCGCGCGGTGCAAGCTGGCCGGGCAGACCGGGGTGGAAATGGAGGCCCTGACCGCCGCCAGCATCGCGGCGCTGACCATCTATGACATGTGCAAGGCCGTGGACCGGGGCATGGTCATTGAAAGTGTGCGCCTGCTGGAGAAACTGGGCGGCAAGAGCGGGCACTATCAGGTGGCCGGACAATGAACCTCACCGTGAAGTTTTTTGCCCGCTACCGCGAGGCACTGGGGGTGGATTCGGTAAAGGTCGAGGGCGATTTCGCCACGGTCGACGATGTCCGGGCCCTGCTGGCGCAACGTGACGGCGCCGAGGTGCTGAGCGAGCAGAACCTGATGTGCGCGCGAAACGAAGAGCTGTGCCAACTGGATGAGCCGGTCGGCGACGGCGATGAAGTGGCGTTTTTCCCCACTGTGACCGGAGGCTGAGCCATGGCGATTCGCGTGCAGGGCTCGCCCTTCGATCCGGGCGCTGAAGTCAACGCGATGCACGCCGCCAATGTCGGCGTGGGCGCGGTGGTGAGTTTTGTCGGCTACGTGCGCGACTTCAACGACGGCCTCGATGTGGCGGGGATGTTCCTGGAGCACTACCCGGGCATGACACAGAAGGCCCTGGCCAAGATTGCCGAGGAAGCCGAGCAGCGCTGGCCGCTGCTCAAGCTGGAAGTGCTGCATCGCATCGGGGCGTTGCAGCCGGGCGAGCCGATCGTGTTTGTCGGCGCCGCCAGCGCCCACCGCCAGGCGGCGTTCGACGCCTGCGCCTTTGTCATGGACTACCTCAAGACCCGCGCGCCGTTCTGGAAAAAAGAACTGACCAGCGACGGTCCGCGCTGGGTGGACGGGCGTGACAGCGATCATGCGGCGGCGGATCGCTGGAAACCGTAACCTCCAACGCTTGATATCCCCCCACTCGACCAATGGCCGAGTTACCTCCGTTCGCCTGATTGACGACCAATACATAAAAGTCCAGTATGGAATTATAAGTATAAAAATACGCTTGAAGCTTCAAGCCTTGAGCGCGCAATTGCTTCTCTTCCTCTTGCCAAACCAACAACAACTCGCGAGAAAATCACCATGAAGAAGCTTCCCCTTATCAGTGGTCTGGCCCTCAGCCTGTTGGCGTGCAGCTCGTTGTTCGCCGCTGAGAAAACCCTGCGCCTGGGCATTGAAGCGGCGTACCCACCCTTCGCCTCGAAAACCGCCGAAGGCACGATCACCGGTTTTGACTACGACATCGGCAATGCCCTGTGCGCGCAGATGAAGGTCAAGTGCGAGTGGGTCGAGGGTGAGTTCGATGGGCTGATTCCTTCCCTGAAAGTGAAGAAAATCGACGCGGCCCTGTCGTCCATGACCATCAACGAAGACCGCAAGAAGTCGGTGGATTTCAGCCACAAGTACTACTTCACTTCGTCGCGGTTTGTGATGAAGGAAGGCGCCGTGGTGGATGACCAGTACGCCAGCCTCAAGGGCAAGACCCTGGGGGTTCAGCGCGCCACCACCACTGATCGTTTTGCCACTGAAGTGCTGGAGCCCAAGGGCGTGCTGGTCAAGCGCTACAGCAACAACGAAGAAATCTACATGGACCTGGCCGCCGGACGCCTGGACGGCATTTTCGCCGACACCATTCCGCTGAGCGACTTCCTGTCGATGCCGCGTGGCAAGGGTTATGCGTTCGTCGGGCCGGAACTCAAGGATCCGAAATACGTCGGTGAAGGCGCCGGGATTGCGGTGCGCAAGGGCAACACCGAACTGGTTGCCGAGTTGAACAAGGCCATCGACGGCATTCGCGCCAATGGCCAGTACCAGCAGATTTCCCAGAAGTACTTCAAGTCGGACATCTACGGCGACTGATCAACCGCGATCGCAGGCACGTCTTGCCCCTACCGATTCACTGATGCCGGTAGGGGCAAGGCGTGTGCGCGAACACAGTCGGTTCAGCCCTTCAGTTCCTTCAGGTGTTTGTACACCGTCGCCCGTCCCATATTCAGCACATTGGCCACATAGTTGGAGGCGCTTTTGCCCTTGAAGGCGCCTTCGGCATGCAGGGCCAGCACCAGTTCGCGCTTGTGCTCGCGAGTCAGGACGCTCAAGCCCAGTTGTCGCTCCCGCAGCCAGTTGTGCAGGAAGGTGTTGATGCGCTCCTGCCAGTCATCGCGAAACAGCGAATCGGGCTGTGGGATCAGCTTGCTGGGTGACAGGAACAGGTCCAGCGCGGCCTTGGCGTTCTCGAACAGCGAAATGTTCAGGTTGATGCACAGCACGGCCATGGGATGGCCATTGCTGTCGCGCAGGACGCTGCTCAGGCTGCGGATTTTCTGGCCATCCCAATTGAGCTTCTCGTAGGGGCCGATGTTGCGCTCGCTGATGTCGTCGCTGAGCATGTCTTCGAGCGCCGCATCGCCGCCGATTTCGCGCTTGGACAGGTTGTTGGCGATGTAGTCGATTTTTTGCGTGCGCAGGTCGTGCAGCACCACCTCGGCGTGGGGGAAAAACAGCGTGGCAATGGCGTCGGCGATTGCCCGGAAGTTATCCAGTGCAGGGTCTTGTAGAGGTGGGGTCATCGGTGTTGCTCCAGGCAATCGGCGCCCCGTGAGCCGGGGCGCTGGAAGTTTGCCGCAATCGGGATCGAACGTCACCCCGGCGCCGGTTCAGCCCAGGCGCGAGGGGGAGAGCATGCTGGCGCTGAGGCCAAACTGTTGCAGTGCCGGCGGCAGGTCTTGCCCACGTACCAGCGCGGCGCTGGCCTGGCCCATGGCGGGGGAAGTCTGGATGCCGTAGCCGCCCTGGGCGGCCACCCAGAACAACCCGGGTACCTGTGGGTCGAAGCCGCTGACCAGGTCACCATCGCTGACAAAGCTGCGCAGGCCGGCCCAGGTGCGGGTCGGGCGGCGGATGGTCAGGGTGGTGGCCTCCTCGATCTGGTAGATGCCCATGGCGATGTCCAGTTCTTCGGGCTGCACGTCGTGGGGCTCGACGGGGTCGGCGTTGGCCGGCGAGCCGAGGAACATCCCGGCGTCGGGTTTCATGTAGAAGGATTCGTCGAGGCTCACCAGCATCGGCCAGGCGTGGCAATCGAGGTCCTTGGGACCTTCGAAGATAAACGCCGCGCGCCGCTTGGGAATCAACCCCAGCGGCCGGGCGCCGGCCATGGTGCCGAGGTGATCGGCCCAGGCGCCGGCGGCATTGATGATGATCGGCGCGCTGAACGTCTGGCCGGCGGTCTGCACGTGCCACTGGCCCTGGGGATCGCGGCTCAGGCCCAACACTTCGCAATCGGTGTGCACCTGTCCCTGATTGCGGCGGATGCCCCGCAGGTACCCCTGGTGCAGGGCATCGGTGTCGATGTCGGTGGCGGTCGGGTCGTAGATCGCGCCAAAGACCTTTTCCCGACGCAGGATCGGCAGGCGCGCCAGGGCCTCGTCGGCGCTGAGCAACTGCATCTGTGGCACGGTGGCCTTGGCGCTCAGGTACTGATTGTGCAACTCGTCGGGGTCGCCGGTGAAGTCCACGGTCATTTCGCCACGGGGGGTGAGCAGCGGGTGTTCGCAGAAACCCGCTGGCGGGGCATCGAAGAACTCCCGGCTGGCCTGGGTCAGTGCGCGCACCTGCGGGGTGCCATACGCGGCGGTGTAGAGCGCCGCGGAACGTCCGGTGGAATGGTAGGCCGGGTGGGATTCGCGCTCGAGCACGATGACCCGGCCGTGGGGCGACAGCCAGAAACCGGTGGAAGCCCCGGCGATACCGCCGCCGATGATGATGAAGTCTGCCTGGGTCATGAGTGTTTCCTTAAAGGCGTAACCCCCACCCCCTGTAGGAGCAAGCGCCTACAGGGGGGGGGCGGCGTGGGTCAGTTGAGCCGCTGGTAGATGGCATTGGCCAGCGCGATGTCTTCCAGGCCCAGGCCGATGGAGCGGAAGAACACGTGGCGCTCGTACGTCGGGCGTGGTGTCTGTCCGCTGAGCAGTTGGGGCAGGTCGCCGACGATCGCCGTCGGGTTCCAGTCGTGTTGTTCGCGGGCGATCAGCATTTCCCCGGCAGCGTCCGGAGTGGTCCGGCGGTAGTCGCAATACACCTGCATCTGGCCGAGGCAGTGCGGCGGGACTTCGTGGGCGCGTACCGCGTTGGTGCTGATGGAGGTGATCAGGGCGGGCTTGCGCAAGCGCAGTGGGTCGATCACCGGGCCGGCAGAGGAGGTGCAGAGCATGATCACATCGGCATCCTCGAGCGCCGCTTCCAGGCTGGCCTGGATCTGCAGGCGCGGGTCCATGGCCATCCAGGGCGCCAGTGCCTCTGGATTGCGCTTGGCCAGGCTTGGCGAATAGAGGCTGATGGTCTGCCACTCGCGCAGTTGCCGGGCGTAGTGCAGGTGCGCTTGGGCCACCGGACCGCTGCCGATGATCACCAGGCGAGTGGCGTCCGGCCGGGCCAGGGCGTCCACCGCCACGGCCGTGGTGGCGGCCGTGCGCGCGGTGGTCAGTTCGCCGGCATCGCACAACAGCAGTGGCTGGCCGGTGTGCATCGACATCAGCAGCGTCCAGGCGGTCACCAGCGGGCCGCCTTGCGGGCGCACGATGTAGGGCGAGGTTTTCACCCCATAGACGCCGTCTTCGGCCAGCACCCCGAGGTAATTGATGAAGTCCCCGGCGCCCTGGGGAAACTCCACCAGTTGCTGGGCCGGCTGCACGGCCTGGCCCGCTGCCAGGTCACGGAACAGCTTGCGCAGGATCTGCGGCACGTCGACCTGTGCCAGCAGTTCGCGAGCCTGGGCTTGGGCGATCACAAAAGGGGAAGGGGGCATGCGCAGGCTCCGTGGATGTGCGATTGAACTAATTTGTCCATTGTGGACTTATTGTTCTGATTGGCAATATCCAGGCGTAAAAAAAGCGCAGTCGGTGGCCGGCTGCGCTTGGGGTGTGACGACCCGATCTTACGGACGCTTGCGCTCTACCGGGCGCAACAGATGGGTCGGCGGGGTTTCGCAGCTGATCTTGCGGCCCAGCAGCGCCTCGATGGACGGTAGCTGGTAGGAGTCGTCTTCACCGGCAAAACTGATGGAGACGCCTTCAGCGCCGGCACGACCGGTCCGGCCGATGCGGTGCACGTAGTCGTCCGGCACTTCCGGCAGGGTGAAGTTGATCACGTGGCTGATGCCGTCGATGTGAATCCCACGGCCGGCGACATCGGTGGCCACCAGGACGCGGATCTTGCCCTCGCGGAAACCTTCCAGGGTCTTGATGCGCTTGTGCTGCGGCACGTCGCCCGACAGTTGGGCGGCGTTGACGCCGTCGCGGACCAGGCGTTCTTCGATGCGCCGCACTTCGTCCTTGCGGTTGGCGAAGACCATCACCCGTTCCCAGCCGTTGTCGGTCACCAGGTTGTAGAGCAGCTTGTACTTATCGGCACCGGCAACGGCGTAGATGTGCTGTTCGACGTTCTCGCTGGCGACGTTCAGGGCTTCGATCTCGACGATGGACGGGTCGGTGGTCCATTGCTTGGCCAGGTTCATCACGTCTTCGGTGAAGGTGGCGGAGAACAGCAGGGTCTGGCGTTCGCTTTTCGGTGGGGTCTGGCGAATGATCTGACGCACTTGTGGGATGAAACCCATGTCGAGCATCCGGTCCGCTTCGTCCAGCACCATGACTTCGACCATGTCCAGGTGCACGTCGCCGCGCTGGTTGAAGTCCAGCAGGCGGCCCGGGGTGGCGACCAGGATGTCGCAGTGACGCGCCTCCAGGTGCTTGAGCTGCTTGTCGAAGTCCATGCCGCCGACAAAGGTCATGACGTTGAGGCCGGTGTACTTGGTCAGGTCGGCTGCGTCCTTGGCGATCTGCACCACCAGTTCACGGGTCGGCGCGATGATCAGGGCCCGTGGCTCACCCATGTAGCGCTCTTTCGGCGGTGGGGTCTGCAGCAACTGGGTGATGATCGAGACCAGGAACGCGGCGGTCTTGCCGGTGCCGGTCTGGGCGCGGCCGATGGCGTCTTTGCCGGCCAGGGTGAAGCCCAATACCTGCGCCTGGATCGGCGTGCAGTACGGGAAACCCAGGTCCTGGATGGCGTGCATCAGTTCCTGGGCCAGCTTGAAGTCGTGGAAGCGGGTCTTGCCTTCCTGGGGTTCGACGACGAAGTCTTCGAGTTTCCAGGCCACGACCGGCGGTTTTGGCGCGCGTTCGCGACGCGGCTTCGGGGTCTCGCTGCGCGCTTTTGGCGGGGCAGCGTCGGTGGCCGGTGTGTTCACCGGCTCGTTTTGCGGTGCCGCGACAGCTGCGGTCCGACCAGGCTGATGACCGTCGGTGCGGTGGCTGGCGGTTGGGGAGGGTGCGCTGGAGCTGGGCGCGAGCTGCTCAGCCTCGCTTTTACCGAACATTTTCTTGAGTGCTTTGAGCACGGTCATCTCATCAATTGGTTAAGGAATGTACGCCGGCCAGTGTAATGCAAGAATCGGGCGCGGCGTAGTGCGTTGGTCACACTGCTACATAGATGTGGGCGGATTAGCGCAAACGGTCGGCGAGCCAGACGCCAATATCGCGAATTTCTTCGGGTAACACTTCATGACCCATTGGGTATTCCTGCCATGCCACGGTGACACCACGGGTCTTCAGGTACTCATAGGCGCTGCGGCCCATGGCGTTTTGCACCACCTCATCGTACTGGCCATGCAGGCACAGCACCGGGATCCGTTGCTGGCTGGCGGACAGCTCGAGGTCTTCAGTGAAGGTTGGGGCATAAGTCGAGAGGGCAAGTACGCCACCCAACGGACCCTGCCACTTGAGGAAGGTGCTGTGCAGGACCACCGCGCCCCCCTGGGAAAAACCCGCGAGGAAAATTCGCGAAGGGTCTATTCCGCTCGCGCGCTGCTCTTCGATCAATTCGATGATGCGTTGCGCCGACGCTTCCAGTTGCTCGCGGTCGATCGCCCGGGCCGGACTCATGGCCAATATGTCGTACCAGCTGGGCATCTCGTAACCACCGTTGATGGTCACCGCGCGGGTCGGCGCCTGGGGCAGCACGAAGCGTGTGGTCTGCAGGGTTTCCTGCAGGGCTTCTGCCACGGGCAGGAAGTCGTAGCGGTCGGCGCCCAGGCCGTGGAGCCAGATGACACAGGCGTCTTCCGGTTTGGCGGGGTGAAGAATCAAGGGCTCGGTCATGGCTGCTCCATTGTTGTGCGTTCGCCCGCTTTGAGTGCGAGCTCAAAGTGCACGGCGGGTCGATCAGTTAAGAAGTTGTCGCAAGGTTGCAAGTTTTGCTCTTGACCTGCGGCTGAATCGCTTTAGCGCCCGGTGTGGTACGGGCCTTGCTATGGGAAAACCTGTACGTGCGATCCTACGCTTGGCGGTAACACTATCAGGCAACCGCCCGGCGCGGGAGAGCAAAAAATCCGGTGATGGACGTTCGCCAATGGCCGCTACGGGCTTGGCAAACAAGAAAGGGCTACAGCCCGTTCGGCCGATTGGTGAGCAGTGAGTTTTCCATGATGTGGATTTTCTCCTACTAGACTCATAGCTAAGGTCTTACGCCGCTTGACCCTAAAACAAGCCAACACGGGTCAACAGCGCCTCATAAGGGTGCGGCAGGACTCAAGCTCCGACACAACAAGAGCAAAACTGGAGGTTTGAATGAAGATGTTGAAATCCACCCTGGCAGTGATGACTGCGGCCGCAGTACTCGGTGTCAGCGGGTTCGCTCAGGCGGGTGCAACCCTGGATGCAGTGCAGAAGAAGGGTTTCGTACAGTGCGGCGTCAGTGACGGTCTGCCGGGTTTCTCGGTACCGGATTCCACCGGCAAGATCCTCGGCATTGATGCCGACTTCTGTCGCGCGGTGGCCGCCGCGGTATTCGGCGACGCAACCAAAGTGAAATTCAGTCAGTTGAACGCCAAGGAGCGCTTCACCGCGCTGCAGTCCGGCGAAATTGACATCCTGTCGCGCAACACCACCATGACCAGCTCCCGTGATGCGGGCATGGGCCTGAAGTTTCCTGGCTTCATCACCTACTACGACGGCATCGGCTTCCTGGTCAACAACAAGCTGGGCGTCAAGAGTGCCAAGGAACTGGACGGCGCCACCATCTGCATTCAAGCCGGTACCACGACCGAGCTGAACGTTTCCGACTACTTCCGCGGCAACGGCCTGAAATACACCCCGATCACTTTCGACACCTCCGACGAAAGCGCCAAGTCGCTGGAATCCGGTCGTTGCGACGTGCTGACTTCGGACAAATCCCAACTGTTCGCCCAGCGCAGCAAGCTGGCCGCACCGAAGGACTACGTGGTTCTGCCGGAAACCATTTCCAAGGAGCCACTGGGCCCTGTCGTGCGTAATGGCGACGACGAGTGGCTGGCCGTGATCCGCTGGACAGGCTACGCCATGCTCAACGCTGAAGAGGCCGGCATCACCTCGAAAAACGTCGAAGCCGAAGCCAAGTCCACCAAGAACCCGGATGTCGCTCGTATGCTCGGGGCGGACGGTGAATACGGCAAGGACCTGAAGCTGCCCAAAGACTGGGTCGTGCAGATCGTCAAGCAGGTCGGCAACTACGGTGAAGTGTTCGAGAAAAACCTCGGCAAGGGCACTCCACTGGAAATCGACCGCGGGCTGAACGCTCTGTGGAACAACGGCGGCATTCAATACGCACCACCCGTGCGCTGATGGTTCTATCACCCGGTGGGCCAACCACCGGGTGATGTTCTGTACCATTACTTCTGGGGCACTCCATGCAAAACTCTATCGGCGCACCAAAGCAGAGGCTCAGCCTCAGCGATCCCAAAGTGCGTGCGTGGCTATTCCAGATCATCACCATTGTGGCGGTGGTCTCGATGGGCTGGTATCTGTTCGACAACACGCAGACCAACCTGCAACACCGGGGTATTACCTCCGGCTTCGACTTTCTTGAGCGCAGTGCCGGTTTCGGCATCGCGCAGACCCTGATCGACTACACCGAATCGGACAGCTATGCCCGGGTGTTTGTCATCGGCCTGCTCAACACCTTGTTGGTGACCTTCATCGGCGTGATCCTGGCGACGATCCTGGGGTTTATCGTCGGCGTATCGCGGCTGTCGAAGAACTGGATCATTGCCAAGCTGGCGACCGTGTACGTGGAAGTTTTCCGCAACATTCCACCGCTGCTGCAGATCCTGTTCTGGTACTTCGCGGTGTTCCTGACCATGCCGGGACCACGCAACAGCCATAACTTCGGCGACACGTTCTTCGTCAGCAGCCGTGGCCTGAATATGCCCGCCGCGTTGATGGCAGACGGCTTCTGGCCGTTTGTGGCGAGCGTCGGCGTGGCCATTGTGGCGATTGTGCTGATGAACCGCTGGGCCACCCGACGCTTCGAAGCGACCGGTGTACCGTTTCATAAATTCTGGGTGGGCCTGGCGCTGTTCCTGCTGATCCCGGCGCTCTGCGCGCTGATCGTCGGCACTCCGCTGCACTGGGAAATGCCCAAGCTGCAAGGCTTCAACTTCGTCGGTGGCTGGGTGCTGATCCCGGAACTGCTGGCACTGACCCTGGCCTTGACCGTCTACACCGCGGCGTTCATCGCCGAAATCGTGCGTTCGGGCATCAAGTCAGTCAGCCACGGCCAGACCGAAGCGGCGCACTCCCTTGGCCTGCGCAACGGCCCGACCCTGCGCAAGGTGATCATTCCCCAGGCGCTGCGGGTGATCATTCCGCCGCTGACCAGCCAATACCTCAACCTGGCGAAGAACTCCTCGCTGGCGGCCGGTATCGGTTACCCGGAAATGGTCTCGCTGTTTGCCGGCACGGTGCTGAACCAGACCGGGCAGGCGATCGAGGTGATTGCCATCACCATGAGCGTGTACCTGGCGATCAGCATCAGCATTTCCTTGCTGATGAACTGGTACAACAAGCGCATTGCGCTGATCGAGCGGTAGGGAATAGCGCATGAGTACTCATACTTTCAAACCGGATATGCCTCCGCCGAGCAGCAGCATCGGCGTGGTGGCGTGGATGCGCGCCAACATGTTCTCCAGCTGGCTCAACACCCTGCTGACGCTGTTCGCGTTTTACCTGATTTACCTGGTGGTGCCGCCGCTCCTGCAGTGGGCGATCATCGACGCCAACTGGGTCGGTACCAGCCAGGCCGACTGCACCAAGGACGGCGCCTGCTGGGTGTTCATCCAGCAGCGCTTTGGCCAGTTCATGTATGGCTACTACCCGGTGGACTTGCGCTGGCGCGTGGACCTGACCGTGTGGCTGGCGGTCATCGGCGTGGCACCGCTGTTCATCTCGCGCTTCCCGCGCAAAGCGGTGTACGGGCTGAGCTTCCTGGTGCTGTACCCGATCATTGCCTGGTGCCTGTTGCATGGTGGGGTTTTCGGCTTGACCCAGGTGGCGACGAGCCAATGGGGCGGGCTGATGCTGACCCTGGTGATCGCCACGGTCGGGATTGCCGGAGCGTTGCCGCTGGGCATCATCCTGGCCCTGGGACGGCGCTCGAACATGCCGGCGATTCGGGTGGTCTGCGTGACCTTCATCGAGTTCTGGCGCGGCGTGCCATTGATCACGGTGCTGTTCATGTCCTCGGTGATGCTGCCGCTGTTCCTGCCTGAAGGCATGAACTTCGACAAGCTGCTGCGGGCGCTGATCGGGGTGATCCTGTTCCAGTCGGCCTACGTCGCCGAAGTGGTGCGTGGCGGCCTGCAAGCCATTCCCAAAGGGCAGTACGAAGCGGCTGCCGCGATGGGCCTGGGGTACTGGCGCAGCATGGGCCTGGTAATCCTGCCGCAAGCCTTGAAGCTGGTGATCCCCGGTATCGTCAACACCTTCATTGCGCTGTTCAAGGACACGAGCCTGGTGATCATCATCGGCCTGTTCGACTTGCTCAACAGCGTCAAGCAAGCCGCCGCCGACCCGAAATGGTTGGGCATGGCCACCGAAGGCTACGTGTTCGCGGCCCTGGTGTTCTGGATTTTCTGTTTTGGTATGTCGCGCTATTCCATGCACCTGGAACGCAAGCTCGACACTGGCCACAAGCGTTAGGAGTTCTGTAATGAGCGAAGCAAGCAAACAGCCGGTGAGCCCTGAAGGCATTATTCAGATGCAGGGCGTGAACAAGTGGTACGGCCAGTTCCATGTGTTGAAAGACATCAACCTCAACGTCAAGCAGGGCGAGCGGATTGTCCTGTGCGGGCCTTCGGGTTCCGGCAAGTCGACCACCATTCGCTGCCTCAACCGCCTGGAAGAGCATCAGCAGGGGCGGATCGTGGTCGATGGCGTGGAGCTGACCAATGACCTCAAGCAGATCGAAACGGTGCGCCGTGAAGTCGGCATGGTGTTCCAGCACTTCAATCTGTTTCCGCACCTGACGATTTTGCAGAACTGCACCCTGGCGCCGATGTGGGTGCGCAAGATGCCCAAGCGCAAGGCTGAGGAAATTGCCATGCACTACCTGGAGCGCGTGCGCATTCCGGAGCAGGCGCACAAGTTTCCGGGGCAACTGTCGGGTGGCCAGCAGCAGCGGGTGGCGATTGCCCGGGCGCTGTGCATGAAGCCCAAGATCATGCTGTTCGATGAGCCGACGTCGGCGCTCGATCCGGAGATGGTCAAGGAGGTGCTCGATACCATGATCGGCTTGGCCGAAGATGGCATGACCATGCTTTGCGTGACCCATGAGATGGGCTTTGCGCGGACGGTGGCCAATCGGGTGATCTTCATGGACAAGGGGGAGATTGTTGAGCAGGCGGCGCCGAATGACTTCTTCGATAATCCGCAGAATGAGCGGACCAAGTTGTTCTTGAGCCAGATTTTGCATTGATCGAGCCCAGGCACTGAAATAAACCCGGACTGCGTTCCGGGTTTATTTTTGCCTGTGATTTATCGCCGTTCAGAATCCCTGTAGGAGTAAATCCGTTGCCCTCCGTGCTGATGTTGACTAGCATGCCGATAAATACATCCTATGATTGGATGAGAGGGCGAATTTCATGTCAGAAATATCTCCATTGGTGAAACGATCCCTGGTCGATCAGGCCCTGGACCAACTGCGCCAGCGTATTAACCAAGGCTTTTGGACCGTGGGCCAGCGGTTGCCTACTGAGCCCGAGTTGTCCGCCGAGCTGGGTATCAGCCGCAACACCGTGCGCGAAGCCATGCGTGTGTTGGCGTTTTCCGGGTTGATCGAGATTCGCCAGGGTGACGGCAGTTACCTGCGGGCGGTGGTCGATCCGTTGGATACGATGAAAGCCCTGTCCCGTTGCTCCCATGAACAGGCCCGGGAGACCCGGCATATTCTCGAGGTCGAGGCGATTGGCCTGGCGGCGTTGCGTCGCACCGATGAGGACCTGGTGGCCCTGCGTGAGGCGCTGGCGGTCAGTGGTGCTCACTATCACGGCGACCTCGACAGTTACATCGCCTGCGACATGGTGTTTCACCGCCGCCTGGTGGATGCCGCGCACAACCCCACCCTCAGTGAGCTGTACCGCTATTTCTCCAGCATTGTCGGCGCGCAGTTGCGCGAGACCTTGAACATCGTCCCCAGACGCCAAGCCGTGTTCGACTTGCATGTCGATTTGCTCGATGCCGTCGAGCAGCGCGATCCGGAACGGGCCAAGGCCCTTTCCCGGCAGTTGATCAATGAGCCTTGAAACCGAGAATTCCATGTCCAGCCAACCGGCCAATACCCGCGATACCGTCTCCCCCAAACGCTCGGCAGAGCTCGAAGAACTGCTGATCGATGCCGAGGCCGATGACGAGCAAGTCCAGCAGAGCCAGCCGCTGTTGCGGCGTCCCTGGCTGTTGTTGCTGGGGCTGATCCTGGTGGCGTTGAACCTGCGTCCGGCGTTGTCGAGCATGGCGCCGCTGCTCAGCGAGGTGTCGAAGAGCCTTGGCTTGTCGGCGGCCCAGGCGGGGTTGCTGACCACCTTGCCGGTGTTGTGCCTGGGGCTGTTCGCGCCCTTGGCGCCGATCCTGGCGCGGCGTTTTGGTGCCGAACGGGTGGTGTTGGGGATTCTCCTGACCCTGGCGGGTGGGGTTCTGCTGCGCAGTTCGTTCGGCGAGATCGGCCTGTTTGCCGGCAGCATCCTGGGCGGCGCCAGTATTGGGGTGATCGGTGTATTACTGCCGGGGATCGTCAAGCGCGATTTTGCCAAGCACGCCGGCGCCATGACGGGCGTCTACACCATGGCCCTGTGCCTCGGTGCCGCGATGGCCGCCGGGGCGTCGGTGCCCTTGAGCGAACATTTTGGGCAGAGCTGGGCCGTGGGCCTGGGGTTCTGGATGGTTCCGGCGCTGCTGGCGGCGCTGTTCTGGCTGCCGCAGGTGGGGCCCAAGCACGGCGCCCACAATGTTGCGTATCGGGTGCGCGGGCTGCTGCGTGATCCCCTGGCCTGGCAAGTGACCCTTTACATGGGCCTGCAATCGTCGCTGGCCTACATCGTCTTTGGCTGGTTGCCGTCGATCCTGATTGGCCGTGGCCTGACGCCGACCCAGGCCGGTTTGGTGCTGTCGGGTTCGGTGATCGTGCAATTGGCCAGTTCCCTGGCCGCCCCCTGGCTGGCCACGCGGGGCAAGGACCAGCGCCTGGCGATCGTGGTGGTGATGCTGATGACCCTGGGCGGGCTGTTCGGTTGCCTGTACGCGCCGATTGAAGGTTTGTGGGGCTGGGCGATCCTGCTGGGCCTGGGCCAGGGCGCAGCCTTCGCCCTGGCGCTGACCTTGATTGTGTTGCGCTCGCGTGATGCCCATGTGGCGGCGAACCTGTCGAGCATGGCCCAGGGCTTCGGTTATACCCTGGCGTCCATGGGGCCGTTCGCGGTCGGGATCGTGCATGACTTGACCGGTGGCTGGTCGGCCGTGGGCTGGATTTTCGCGGTCATCGGCGGCGGCGCGATCATTGCCGGGCTCGGTGCCGGGCGGGCGTTGTATGTGCAGGTCGAAAGCGAAAAGGTATGAGCGTGAAGGGCATCGGTCCATCACGGTCTGGGACAGCATCGTGGATATCCAGAGCCGATAGATGCCGCCCCTTCGGTCGGAGGCGCACCGAAGGGGGCGGCGTTGCAGGCCTACAGGTAGGCCAATTCGAAGGTTACCGAACCATCAAGGGTGATGTCGTCGGTCAGGGTGAGGCTGTCAGTAGGGTGGATCGTGGTTTTTATCCGCATATCCAGCGTCGCGTTGTTCACCCTGATCGGTGTGGTGTGGTCAGTGGTGGAACTGACCGACCACAGATCATCACGGTAAATTTCTGAGGTGGCTTTCCAGGTTGTCCCCCCATCGATGGAGTAGATCGACTGGGCGCTCACCCCATCCACCAGCGTTTGATCGATATCGAGGTAAAAGTACCCCGGCTTTTCACCGGCGGGCGTTAATGCCATTCCAAAGTAGGTGTAGTCAACCAGGTCCAGATACGGGCGATTGTCGATGACCTTCAGTGCCATCAGTGTTGGCTCGCCACAGGTGACATTCAATTGCAGCGCGCGATCATTCAGTTCAGTGGGTACGGTGGGGTTCAGATCTTTGACCAGGATCTTGCCGTAGTCCACGACACTGCTGCCGGTAAAGCCAGGCGTGCAGGCGTGCGGGGTGATGGTGCCGGTGACGCTCAGGTCAGTGCTCGATGCCGCGAGGGCATAGGGTGCAACGCCGATCAATGCAGTGGCAGCGAGTGCCGCAAAATATTTATGCATGGGATTGAGCGCTTCTTTTCAGTGGTTGTTTTCCATCCCCGGCAAAAACGCCGAGGCTGGGGGGATGCCGAACCACTCGCTCTGATGCCGTGAACGGTTCGGCGTCATACGCTTACAGGTACATCACTTCGAGGGTGATTTCTCCGTTGATGTTTTGCTCGTCAGTCAGCGTCAAACCGTTTGCCGGGGCGATGAAGGTCGTTACAGAAAGCGGTACGCTGAGATCTTTTATCGGGATCGGCGTGCCGAGATCAGAGTGATGAGCGAACGACAGGAGATTGTTTGTAAGTAAGGTGTGCTCATCCTCCCAGCTTGCTCCGCCATCGTATGAGGCAATGGTGGCTACCGACAGCCCATCGGCCACTGGACTCAATAAGCCAAGCTTGATGGCACCCAGTTTTTCGCCAGCCTGGGTGAGTCCTACACCAAAGTAACTCGGCTCATGTTCAGTACCCGCCATGTGATCGATTGCATTCAGTGCGAGTAGGGTCGGCGAGCCACACTCCACGGTCAATTGCAACGTGTTTTTGCCCACTTGTGTGCTGCGGGTTGGGTGAAGGGTATGCGATTGGATTTTCCCAAGGTCTATCTGACCGCCTCCGAGCAGGATTGGCCTGCAGGCTTCCGGGGTGATGGTGCCGGTGACGCTCAGGTCAGTGCTCGATGCCGCGAGGGCATAGGGTGCCAGGCTGATCAGGGCGGTGGCGGAAAGTGCAGCGACGTATCTGTTCAAATTTACTGCTCCAGTTGCTGGTGTGTTCTTGACGAGCCCAACGCACTTCAATGTGTGCAGGCAGCGCCAAGCAGGTTGGGTGTTACAAGTAAACGATTTCGATCGTGCCCGAGCCGTCGAGGTTGACGGCGTTGCTCAGGTCCAGGCTTTCGGTGGGGGCGATGACCGCCTCGACCGTGACGGCGGCGCTCAGGTTCTGGATCGCGACGGGCCCCGAGGTGCTGCCGGCGAGGTCGGTGAACCCCAAGTAGCTGTTTTGAGCGAGTGGAATCGCGCTCGTGCTGGCCGTGCTCCAGGCCGTGCCACCCGTGGTGGAGTCGGTTCGAAATAGCCGCGCATAGCTGTCGGCGCTGGCGCTGCCCGGGTCGAGGGTCAGCGAATACAGGCCGATTTTGTTGTTGCGGCCGTCCACGTCCAGGCCGTAGTAGATTTCGCTGTTGACCGTCGCCGAACCGGCGCGGTTGTCGTGCATGCGCAGGGCGAAATGCGTCGGTGCATCGCAGCCGACCTGCAGGTTCAACCCCTTGGGCGGCAGGCGCGTGCTTTTATCGGTGTTCAGGTCGTTTTTCGACATCCGGCCAAAATCCACCAGGCCACCGTTTGACAGGCTCACATTGCATGCCCCGGGGGCGAAGCTGGCCCGCAAGGCGATTTCCCTGGAGCGCCCGGCCGCGACCGCGTCGAGCAGCCCTGTGGCCTCCCAGACCACCGCGTCGCGCACTTGTGATGCCTGCTCCTGGGCCCAGGCCGTCAGTTCAAGTTGTGCCGAAAAGCTCTGCCCCTTGGCAACGGCACCTGCCCGCACCGGGACGATTGCCTGTTCCGGTCGCCACAGCAGGCTGGACGCCGTGGCTTCCGGTGTCTGACCGGTGGCGGAGACCAGTCCCAGGTCGACCGACTGCCCATCGAGCACCGCATAGCCCACGCGCACGGCGTAGCTGCCCTGGTCGGCCAGACGAAAGCGTTCGGCGGTCGCGGCCATGGCGCGATAGAACAGGGTCATGTCGGTGGGGTGCGAGCAGCTCAGGGTCAGGCTCACGCGGCGTTCGCCTAGCGTGCGTTCAGGCAGGCTGTCGGCGCGGATCGCACGGTTCATCAAGCCGTAATCGAGTACGGGCTGGCTCACGTTGAGCTGACAGTCGTTGGCGTCGGCCCAGGCGTGCGGTGCCATTGTGCTCAGCGATAGAGCGCCAAGGGTCAGAAGCAAGGGGTGGGACAGTTTCATGCAGTGATCCTCAAATCGCTCGGCACTGGGCGGCGGCGGTTTCGTAGTACGCGTCGGTATCGGCCTTGGCCGGCAGTTCGAAGCTCAATTGGCAGCGGTCCATGCCCGGCGCGGTGATCCACAGGGTCGGGGTTTCCAGTACGTTTGGCAGGAACACCACGCCGCCTTCCTGGGCGAGCGTGATGAACTCGCCGTCCTCGGTATTCACCGTGGCGCCACGGGGCAGTGGCGCACCGTTGGCGGTGGTGACCTTGAGCAACGCACGGCGGGTCTGGGTGATGCCGAAGTCGATGTTGTCGACGGCGCCGCGCCCGGCGGTGACTACTGCCAGCCCATTGTGGATATCGAGGTTGCGCGGCAGCGAACGGGTGTCGACTTCCACTGCGCTGCGACCATAGGCCGTCAGTTGCGACACTACCGCGTTGCCTTTGCTGTCGGTCCAGACCGGACCACTGGGGGTCGAGACCTTGATCGAATCGGCATCGCCGACCGACACCAGCGCAAAGGTTTCGCGCACCGGGTAGGGCGTGAACGTCACGCCGTCACCGTGCACTACGGCACCTCCGCGCGCGCCCACCTGATAACTCGAACGCTCGGCATCGGTGCGGGTGTAGTTCAGGTCCAACTGGCTGTAGCGCGGCAACAGCGAAACACCGGCGGTGGTCTGCACTTGCTTGTCACGGGTGTCGTGTTCGACGCCGACCCGGTAGCTCAGTTGATCATTGACCTGCTCGTTCAGGCCGACGCCGCTGCGGTATTCACCGCCGGCATTGCGCACCCAGGTACGCCCCCGGCGGTTTTCACCCAGCGGAATACTCAGGTTCAGATACACGCTGTCATCACTGCTCTGGTTACCGCTGACTTGCCATTGCGCCGAGGCCGACACCGAGACGCCGCCTACATTGGTGCCCCACGAGAGCAGCGCGCGGTTGCTGCTTTGCCCGTCAAACGAGGTCGAACGGCTGAGACTGCCGCTCAAAGCGCCCAGCCCCGGCGGTGACCAGTTCAGCCCCAGCGTTTGCTGGTCGCGATTACGGGAGTGGCTGCGCTCGGACTCGATTTCGGTCACGGCTTGCGACAGATCGCTGTAACCGAACGTGCGGTGCGAGGTGCTGGCATTCACCGACCACTGTTCACCCAGGCGTTGCGACACGCCCAGATCTGCCTGAACACCTTTTGCAGGTTGCCCGACGCGGGTATCGGAGGCTTGCAGGGTGGTCTGGATCTGCGTGCGCTTGCCGGGCTGCAAGCCCAGGCCGGCACCCGCGGCGAGGTAGTCGGTGGCACCGGTGGCGCCGGCACTCAATTGCATCAGCGGGCTCAGTGATCCGCTCCAGCCACCGCTGATCACCCAAGGGGCGTTACCCTGGGTGTCGCCGGTGTTACGTGCCTGGCCGGCGGCCAGGGAAAAACCGGGGGCCGGCAAGCCGACGCCGAGCATGGCCGCGGGGATGGTAAAACGCTGCTCGCTGCCGTCGGTTTCCTTGACCGTGACTTCAACGTCGGAACGACTATCGAGGCGGCGCACGTCGTTTAACGAGAAGGGACCGGCCGGCACCACCGTTGAGTGGATCAGCGAGCCGTTCTGGTGGACTTCCACCTGAGCCTGGCTTCTGGCAATGCCTTCGATGGGCGAGCCTTGGCCTTCGCTTTGCAACGCCTGTTCGGTCATCAACTGCAGGCCAGTGATCTGCGCCCCGGCCAGTACCGGGTTGTAGAGGCTGATCTGGCCTGCCTGCAGCACCGTTTCCTGGCTGGCAAACGTGCGTTGGGCGTAGGCCGCCAGATGAGTGGTGGTCGACACGTCGTTTTGCCAGGTCTGCACCTGGCGGCTGCGCACGATCCAGTCCCCGGCGTTGAAGCCCAGTTCGGTGTTGGCCGACAGGTAGCGACTCGACTGGCCGGCGTTATCGCTGAACAGGCTGTTGACGTCGTAGTTGAGCAACGCGGCGAAGCCACCGGTTTGATAACCCGTGAAGTCCCGGGCCGTTGGACGTATGGCGTCGGTGGGGACGATCAGCTTCACACTGAGGTTTGCCGGGTCTTGTTCGATGGCCATTTGTGGCCAGGTGCCGACGGCATCGAAACAGCGCTGGCCGTCGACCGGGTCAGTCGGGTCCAGCAGGTTGGCGGCATCGAGCAGGGCAAGGTCAAAGCACAGTTCACCTTCGCGATTGAACGCCACATCCACCCGTCCATGGGGCTTGCCGTTAACGACGAGGGTGATCGGGTACTTGCCGGCAGTGAAGCGCGGTGCCTGCAGCAATGAGGTTGCCAGTGCCGGGTCGATACCGCGTTGCGTCAACATTTTCTGGTCGAACGAGGTCGGCAGTGCCGCGCCGCTGAGGTCTTCGGCACGTGCATCGAGCAACAACAGCGCGTTACTCAGTAGCGCCACGGTACTGGCACGCAGCGTCGACAGACGAGCGTTTACAGCCTGTTTTTCAGGCATGGCTTCGCCATCACGGTAGTTGGATACGGTGTTCATGGGTTCACTGAGTGATTGCCGCCGTGCTGGCCTGATCCATTGCCGCTGCTGGCTTGCGTTGGGGACGGTAGCGACCGTCAGCCCGAAAGTTCACGCCTGTTTTCCCTGGGGCGCTGGTTCTAAGGTGGTTCAGGGCTTGAGTGGTGCCTCGAACGGCGGCGCTGAGAAGCCATACACCGTGGCCGGCTGGATGCGTACCTGTTGGGCGGTCTGGCTCGATGCCGCGACGCTGAGCTTTTCGCCCGGCAACACGTAGGCTTTTGGCAACATCGCATTGCCCGATGGCAGCAGTTGTACTTCCTGGGCCAACCGAACGACGTAAGGCGTATCGTTGCTGACGGTCAGTTGGCCGTTGTTCAACGACCATTGCAGGTCGGTCCATGGCGTGCGATTGGGCTTGAGGCCCTTGGGGTGCAAAATCACCGGCAGGTTCTGGCGCACCGTCACACCCACGCGGGCGTTGCCTGTCTCGGCGTGGGCTTTGCCTTGAGGGATGCCTTCAAAGATCACCCGCTTCAGGCGCTGGGTCACCAGGGGTTTTTCCGATTGCAGGATGAAACGGATCAACTGGCTTTTCGAGGCTTCGACCCGGGCCAGCGGTGGGGTCACGAACACTAGCTGCTCGGTGTCCTCGGGGATGTCTTGCAGGGTGATATGCAACAGGGCCAGGTTGGTATCGGTGTTGGTCACGGTCACGGAGGCTTCGCCATCGGCCTCGTTGACAATCACCACCGAGGTGTCGGGGACCATGCCGTCGGCCTGGGCCTGGGCAGCCATCAACAGCGCGAAGCCGCCGAAGCCGGTGTAGATCAAATGGTGTGTGAACTTGAAAATTTTCTTCATGACATGCCTCGTTGATTGATCACGCCGTTGACCGCCAGGTGTGTGCGGTGAACGGTGGAAACAGGGGCGCGCAGGCGATCAGCAGCGCTGTCGCGAGGGCAGGGTAGTGAATGTTCAGTGGGCTTTTCTTAATGGTTGGGTGGGCAACTCACGCCAGGTTCGTTGCCCGGTATTTATTTGAATTACAGGTATACGATTTGCAGGGTGGCTGAGCCGTCGAGTTGTACTTCGTCGGTCAGGGTGAGGCCGTCGGTGGGGTTGATGGAAGGCTTGACGGTGATGTCCATGGTTGCACTTGTAATATCACTAGGGCTAAAGGGAGGCGTCAAACTGCCGACAGCGATCAAGCTCTCACGCAAAATTGCGGTGTTATCGACAATGTTAGACCAGGTATTTCCGCCATCTGCTGATTGAATGAGCCTCGAAGGAACGTCTGCGTTCAGGTTTGTTAAAGTCAGCGTATAGAAGCCGAGCTTCTCACTGCCATTGATTATTCCCAAGCCAAAATGCTCAGGCATTGGGCCCTGCGAATCGCTTCTATTATCAATGGGTTGAATTGCAAATTGAGTAGCGGCGGTACCGCAGCTCACGGTCAGTTCCAGCGTTTGCTCGTCAAGCTGGGTGTTTGTCGTCGCGTTCAAATCTTTCGCAGATATTCTCCTGTAATCAACGACTCCGCCGTTCTCAAGAGTCGGCGTGCAGGCAGCAGGTGTGATGGTGCCGGTGATGGTGAGGTCGGTGCTGGAGGCGGCGAAGACGGAAGTCGTGGCGCCAAGCAACAAGGCCGTAGCCAATATTGTCAGTTGTTTGATCATGGGGGTGTGCTCCTCTCGAAGAGTATTTTGAGGTTAATGTCCAATGCGCAGCGCGATGTTGGGTGGCGGTTGCTCAAAGGAAATGCAATGTATCGATCGAGGTGAGGAGCGCAAATGCAACAAATACGAAAGTACTACTTGGTGTAAAGACAAGTGTTGCAGCATGCGTAGGTTTTCGATTTTTTAAGTGTGCGATTTGCCAAGGTTTCGTAGGGGAATTTAGTTGTATTCGTAGGATTAATCTTATTCTTTGTGCGGGTGTGCTCTCGAGGGCTTGAGGGCTTTGAACTTGCTTGGGGCGAGGGGCATGTCTGGTTGTTGTGGTGTCGTTAAAACAGAGGTACTTTCACGGCATACATTCATGTAGGACAGCTCCCACAATGCGAGTCGTAATCGCTGACGATCATTCCTTTGTTCGCTTAGGAATGCGAACATTCATCAATACCAGCAGTCAATGCGAAGTTGTCGCAGAGGCCGATGGCGTAGACAGCCTGATGAACGTGCTTTCAAACACCCCCTGTGATCTGTTGATCACCGACTTTTCCATGCCGGGTGGGCAGCAGGCTGATGGCCTGAAAATGTTGAACACCCTTCACCGTCTATACCCGGCAATGCCGGTGATTTTGGTGACAATGTTTACCGGCGTGGCCACGGCGAGGGCGGTGCTGGCTCAAGGGGTGATGGGCATCGTCGCGAAAAACACCTCGGCGTCCGAGCTGCCGGCGGCAATCAATGCGGTGAGGCAGGGGCGACGCTACATCAGTGAGTTCCTGCGCGAACGGCTGGACAACGCGGACAACCAGCTGGGGGAATCGCCACTGTCGGTCAAGGAGCTTGAGGTGGTCAGAATGTTGGCCAACGGCATGACCGTCAGCGAAATCGCCCAACAGGTTAAACGCAGCGTGTCGACTATCAGCAAACAGAAAAACATGGCCATGCTCCGCCTGGGCATCCGTACTGACGTCGGGCTTTTTGCCTATGCCCGCGACAGCGGCATGGCCCACTCACCGCATTGATCACTCGGGCCAGGAATTTCTCCCAGAGTTTCGAGAGCGTCCGTGCCGATGCGCACGCGAGGGCTGCCTATTGGATGGCGACCTAGCTGTTCAGTCAGACCGACAACATCGTAGTCAACGACATCCAGGTACATCGGCAGCTTGTTCGGTTGCCTGTATGTGCCGTTCAAAGGCTTGTGGGGCTGGATCTTCGGCGTCATTGCCTGAGTACGATCATCGCCGGCCTCGGTGCTGGGCGGGCGCTGTATATGCAGGGCGGCAGTGAGGGAATTAGCCATGACTGGAATCTCTAAATAGATGAGTTCCAGGATTACCGAGCCATCAATGAACACGTCTTGACTCAAGTCCAGCGTCGAGGTCGGTGCGATGATCGCCTGCTGGAGGATCCGGCTGGACAAGTTCCGGATCGCAATGGGCCCTGCGGTGCTGGCTGGCACATCGGTCAAACCCGGATAACTTCGTGCAGCGTTCGGTGTGGGGCATCGGGATGCCTCCATGCCCGCTCTCCGGTGGTGGAGTCGGCTCGATACACTTGAGACAGAGCCCCCACTGCGCTGTTTCGAGAGTCGAAACGCAGCGAATTCAAACCAACGCCATTTTCCGCAGCCCATGAGCGTAATAGCTCCCCAGGTACAGATGTCCGGGGGAGCCGAATGTCACCAAATCTAGCCACGACAAACCACGACGCTTTCGTTATGCCAGGTGTGGCGACTGTCCGAGGGATTATCTGTGTTTTTGTTATGGTCTCGGCAATTGGATTGTGCGGGCTAAAACTGCAAATTACAGGTAGACCATCTCGATTGTGGCGGAGCCATCAATGGTTACTTCATTAGTCAGGTCCAGATTTTTCTTTGCATCAATGTGTGCATGAACCCTCAGTTCTGCACTCAATTCCTTGACCTCAATAGGTAGATTCGGGCCACCCAATGATGCGGCAGAGACATATTCATCCGGAGCCAAATATGCGTTGGATGGTATTGGCCTCCAAGTTGCTCCAGAGTTCGAGGATATGATCGCTGCAACGGCGGCGGTATCGGCATGGAGGGGGATGAACTGCATGCTGGCGTAGCCTATTTTTTGATTGCCGTTTATCAAGCCCAAACCGAGAGCTCTTGAAGTGGTCGATGTTCCTGACTGGTTATCCACGACATTTAGAGCGATCAGGCTTTTTTCATCGCAGGTTACGTCAAGTTGAAAATCAGCTCTACCGACCGAGGTGGGCAAGTCCTCATTAAGGTCGTTCACTGAAATTTTTCCTAGATCGAAGATGCCGCCTTTAGATATTGTCAGATCGCATGCATTCGGTGTGATCAGTCCCTTAACTGTCAGGTCAGTGCTGCTGGCTGCGGATACAGAAGTGCTAGCCGTGACGATCAGGGTCGCAATGAGTTTGGAGGTGAAGCTTTTCATGGTAGGTCCCTCTAGTTGGTAAGTGCGACAATTAAAAGCGCTTGGAGGTTGAGTTCGTGTTCAATACTTAAACTCGTCGATTTAGTTTTATGTAGCGCCGCCGCAGAAGCCACTCGGCGGAATTTCGTCGAGTGAGGCGCAATTTAGCGAGCAGGTGGAGAGGGAGGAATGCAACTAGTACGAAAGCTGGCGGGTGTGGGAGGGAGGAGTGTTACAGACTACGTAGCGTTTTCCAACGAATAGCCCTTTGATTGAAGTTCGCTGACGTAGTTTTTACGATGAAGTATGGGAGTCGTCTGTTTTTCAGGTGGGCAAAAGAGTTAATCCGTTGAATACGTGAGGTTGTGACCTCAGAGGCTTTTTCGGGGCGTTGTGGAATGGATAGGAAGGGCGTTATTTTCCGCGCCTTTGCGCCTCAAGTAGGAAGTATCCCGCAGTGCGAGTCGTAATTGCTGACAGACTGCTCTGTCGTTCGTGTCGGCTGCGCATACTCATCAACGCCAGCAGGCGATGCGTGATCGTCGGTGAGGCTGACAATGCCGACAGCGCAATGACGTATTGAAATGACGTGAACAGTCCCCGCGTTGTTTTCGTCATGAATGCAGATAGTGTTCGATGCATTTACAGACTATCGTGCAGGCAATCTTTTGAAGCCATTATGCAAGTCCAGGGGGACCCGCAAATGAGTGACGCCCATAGCGCCTTGATCACCCGTTTCTATCAGGCTTTCCAACGCCTCGATGCCGAAGCGATGGCGGCCTGCTACACCGATGATGTGGTCTTCAGCGATCCGGCGTTTGGCGAGTTGCGCGGCCGCGATGCCAGCGATATGTGGCGCATGCTGACCACCCGGGCCAAGGACTTTTCCCTGACCTTCGACAGCGTGCAAGCCGATGAGCGTAGCGGCAGCGCACACTGGGTTGCCCGCTACCTGTTCAGCCAGACCGGCAACACCGTGGTCAACGATATCCAGGCGCGCTTCGTCTTGCGTGACGGCAAGATTTGCGAGCATCACGACAGCTTCGATCTGTGGAAGTGGTCGCGTCAGGCGTTGGGTTTCAAAGGCCTGCTGCTCGGTTGGACGCCGTTGGTGAGCAACGCTGTTCGTGCCCAGGCCTTGAAGGGGCTGAGGGCATTCCAGGCCAGCCGCTGATAAGATCGCGGCTTGTTTCCCTTTCAAGCACAGATCGCTCCGTGAACACCCCCAGCGAAAACCCTGTCGACACTGCCATTGCGGTGAGCAAACCCTGGTTCGTCTATCTCGTGCGCGCGGCCAATGGTTCGCTCTACTGCGGGATCAGCGACGATCCCGTGCGCCGATTCGCCAAGCATCAAAGCGGCAAAGGAGCGCGCTTCTTCCTGTCCAGTCCGGCCATGGCGCTGGTCTATACCGAAGTCTGTCGCGACAAGAGCGAAGCATTGCGCCAGGAGCGCCTGATCAAAAAGCTCAAGAAAAGCGCCAAGGAATGCCTGGTGGCCAGCGCCGCCGCAGGCTTATCACTTTGACTGATCAGGTCCTATCAGGCAGATCTGTAGGCTGCTAACCGATTGCGCGCTAAGCTGCGACTTCCTATTCGTGCGGCGGAGCCGAGCATGTCCGAGTTGATCCTGCATCATTACCCGACGTCCCCATTTGCCGAAAAGGCGCGATTGCTGCTGGGCTTCAAGGGGCTGTCCTGGCGCTCGGTGAAGATCTCACCGGTGATGCCAAAACCCGATCTGACCGCGTTGACCGGTGGCTATCGCAAGACCCCGGTGCTGCAAATCGGCGCGGATATCTATTGCGACACTTCGTTGATCGCCCGTCGCCTGGAGCAGGAAAAAGCCCTGCCGGCGTTCTTCCCGGAAGGCCAGGAAATGATCGCCGCCAGCTTCGCCAGTTGGGCCGACTCGGTGGTGTTCCAGCATGCGGTCAGCCTGGTGTTCCAGCCGGAGTCGATCGCGGTGCGCTTCGGCAATTTGCCGCCGGAAGCGATCAAGGCCTTTATCGCCGACCGCGCCGGGCTGTTCAGCGGTGGCAGTGCGACACGCCTGTCGGCGGAGCAAGCCAGGCATCAATGGCCGACGATCATGTCGCGGTTGGAGCAGCAGCTGCAGCGTGAGCAGGGTGATTACCTGTTCGGCGAGCCGTCGATTGCCGACTTCGCCCTGGCGCATTCGCTATGGTTTCTGAAAGCGACGCCGGTCACCGCGCCACTGGTCGATGCTTACCCGGCGGTTACCGCGTGGCATGCCCGTGTGTTGGGTTTCGGCCATGGCGCCTCAAGCGAGATGAGCGCCGAAGAAGCGCTGCAGGTGGCGCGAACGTCCGTTCCGGCGGCATTGCCGGACGAGCAGTTCGATGAGCCAAACGGGTTCAAGGCCGGCCAACAGGTGGTGATCGCGGCCACGGATTATGGCGTTGATCCGGTGGCGGGTGAGTTGTTGTTTGCCGGTCGCGAAGAACTGATCCTGCGCCGCGAAGACCCGCGTGCTGGGGTGGTGCATGTGCACTTCCCACGGTTCGGGTTCCGCATCGAGGCTTGCTGACCGCGGGAAAGGATCGCCGCCTGCGGTGCAGGGGGCAATCTTCTGAGGGGGGTTACTTCAACGCCGCCAGAATCGCTTCGGGCTCATAGCCGCGAATCAGCGTGCCGTTCACGTCCAGCACCGGAATGCCGCGCCCGCCCAGGGCCTCATAGGCCTTGCGCGCCTCGGCATCCTTTTCGATGTCGTATTCCTTGAACGGTATGCCCTTCTGGTCAAGGAAGCGCCGGGTCAGCTTGCAGTAGCCGCACCAGTCGGTGGCGTAGAGCACCACCCGGGCGTTGGCCCGGACCTGCTCGGCGACCCCCTGCGAGGGGTTGAACAACCGCTCGATCTTGCCCCAGTTCTGATAGACCACCAGCACCAGCACAATCAGCAGGACCTTCTTCAGTGCGCCTGCGAGCATCAGTTGCGACGCTTGAGCTGGTCGGTGAGGGAGGTCGGCAGGCCCTTGATGACCAGGGTGCCGGCTTCTTCGTCATACTCGATCTTGGAGCCCAGCAGGTGCGCTTCGAAGCTGATGGACAGGCCTTCGGCGCGACCGGTGAATCGGCGGAATTGGTTGAGGGTGCGTTTGTCCGCCGGGATCTCCGGCGACAGGCCGTAGTCCTTGTTGCGGATGTGGTCGTAGAAGGCTTTCGGGCGTTCTTCGTCGATCAGTTCCGACAGCTCCTCCAGGCCCATGGGCTCACCCAGTTTGGCCTGGCTGCTGGCGTAGTCGACCAGGGTCTTGGTCTTCTCGCGGGCGGAGTCTTCCGGCAGGTCTTCGCTTTCGACGAAGTCGCTGAAGGCCTTGAGCAGGGTGCGGGTTTCGCCCGGGCCGTCGACGCCTTCCTGGCAGCCGATGAAGTCGCGGAAGTACTCCGACACCTTCTTCCCATTCTTGCCTTTGATGAACGAAATGTACTGCTTGGACTGTTTGTTGTTCTGCCACTCGGAGAGATTGATCCGTGCGGCCAGGTGCAACTGGCCCAGGTCCAGGTGCCGGGACGGGGTCACGTCGAGCTGGTCGGTCACGGCCACCCCTTCACTGTGGTGCAGCAGGGCAATGGCCAGGTAGTCGGTCATGCCTTGCTGGTAGTGGGCGAACAGGACGTGGCCGCCGGTCGACAGGTTGGACTCCTCCATCAGCTTTTGCAGGTGCTCCACGGCAATCCGGCTGAAGGCGGTGAAGTCCTTGCCGCCATCGAGGTACTCCTTCAGCCAGCCGCTGAACGGATGTGCGCCGGACTCGGCGTGGAACAAACCCCAGGCCTTGCCTTGCTTGGCGTTGTAGCTCTCGTTGAGGTCGGCGAGCATGTTCTCGATGGCGGCGGATTCGGCCAGCTCCGAGTCGCGGGCGTGCAGAACTGCGGGTGTGCCGTCGGGTTTTTTGTCGATCAGGTGGACGATGCAATGGCGGATCGGCATGGGCTTCTCGGCTGTATGAATGGTGGAGGGCGTGCTCCCCCGAAAAAGTGCCCAGTGTACCGCACCTGCTGGTTTTGGCGGTGCTCGAAGGGACTGGGAGGCAGGTCATCCCGGGCTTATGCGCTTTTTTGCGGATTTAGAGCAATAAAGCTGACCAAATGGGTAGGTAGAGGCGGATATTTCCCCGTCTCTGTGCTAGTTTTGCCCGGTCTTACGCGAAGTCACTGCGTTAAGCGTGCATTCAGCATTTGTCAGGTCGAACCAAACCCTGATTTCGGTATCTATAACCCCGACCCGTCGGTGTTGTAGCCGAGGGTGCCAGATCCAGAAGATCGGGCTCGATGGCTGACACTGCACTCTGCAATCCATATGAATTTGATAGGGAAGGAACACTACATGGCTCTTACTAAAGACCAACTGATCGCCGATATCGCTGAAGCTATCGACGCGCCTAAAACCACTGCGCGTAACGCTCTGGACCAACTGGGCCAAATCGTTGCTGATCAACTGGAAAACGGCGGTGAAATCACCCTGCCAGGTATCGGTAAGCTGAAAGTGACCGAGCGTCCTGCCCGTACCGGCCGCAACCCTTCGACTGGCGCTGCCATCGAAATCGCTGCCAAGAAAGTTATCAAGCTGGTTGTGGCTAAAGGCCTGACCGACGCTGTTAACAAGTAAGACGCATAAAAAAGAGCCGCGCCTCGGAGCAATCCGGGCGCGGCTTTTTTGTGCCTGAAATACGGTGTCAGGCGAAACTCAGCTTTTGCGAACCCAGCGCTCGCGCCAGACTTGCTGCTCGGATTTGGTCTGGAAGGTCCAGGCGACAAAGCGGCTTTGTTTCTGCCCCTGAGACATCTCCACGACCTGGCTCTCCAGCACACCGGCCTTTTTCAGCGCGGTCTGGATGGCGGGCAGGTTTGACGCTTTCGAGACCAGGGTACTGAACCACAGCACCTTGTGTTGAAAGTGCGCGCTTTCGGCGATCAGTTGCGTCACGAACCGCGCTTCACCGCCTTCACACCACAACTCGGCGGATTGTCCGCCAAAGTTCAGTACCGGCAGTTTGCGTTTCGGGTCGGCACGGCCCAGGGCGCGCCATTTACGCTCGCTGCCCTTGGTCGCCTCGTCCATCGAGGCATGGAACGGCGGGTTGCACATGGTCAGGTCAAAACGCTCGCCCGGTTCCAGCAAGCCCAGCAGGATGTGCTTGGGGTTGCTTTGCTGGCGCAGCTGGATGGCTTTGTTGAGGCCGTTGGACTGCACAATGGCTTTGGCTGCCGCCACGGCGGTCGGATCGATTTCCGAGCCGAGGAAGTGCCAGCGGTAGTCGCTGTAGCCGATCAGCGGATAGACGCAGTTGGCGCCCATGCCGATGTCGAGCACCTTGACCGGTGCGCCGCGAGGGATCTCACCGTCGTTGACGCTGGCCAGCAGGTCGGCCAGAAAGTGCACGTAATCGGCACGCCCCGGAACCGGTGGGCACAGGTAGTCGGCCGGGATGTCCCAATGGGCGATGCCATAGAACGACTTGAGCAATGCCCGGTTGAACACCCGCACCGCATCCGGGCTTGCGAAGTCGATGCTCTCTTTGCCATAGGGGTTGATGATCACGAACTGCGCCAGTTCCGGCGTGGTCTTGATCAGCGCCGGGAAGTCGTAACGGCCCTGGTGGCGGTTGCGCGGGTGCAGGCTGGCCTTTTCGCGGGGCTCCACGGCTTTGGCCGGGGTCGCGGAATCAGGCTTTTTGCGCGCAGGGCGGGGTGTGCGGGGGGTGGTCATGGGCGTAGTCGATTCGGGTGTGGCTGAAAGAGACGGGCATTGTCCCACATCCAGGCGCTGTGAACCCATTTTCGCCAACAACGAGGATCCCTGCGGGAGCGGGCTCTGGGGGCGGGCACAAAAAAGGGAGGCCGTTGCGGGCCTCCCTTGTTATTGCAGTTTGCCGTTACAGGCTGGCAATCCGCGCGTGTTGCTCGGCCAGCTTGCCCAGAGCCTGTTCGGCTTCGGCCAGTTTGGCGCGTTCTTTCTCGATGACTTCGGCTGGGGCCTTGTCGACGAAACCGGCGTTGGACAGCTTGCCGCCGACACGCTGCACTTCACCTTGCAGACGCTGGATTTCCTTGTCCAGACGGGCGAGTTCCGCACCCTTGTCGATCAGGCCGGCCATTGGCACCAGCACTTCCATCTCGCCGACCAGGGCGGTGGCCGACAATGGCGCTTCTTCGCCGGCTGCCAGCACGGTGATGGACTCAAGCTTGGCCAGCTTTTTCAGCAGGACTTCGTTCTCGCTCAGGCGACGCTGGTCTTCGGCGCTGACGTTCTTGAGGAAGATCGGCAGGGGTTTGCCCGGGCCGATGTTCATCTCGCCGCGAATGTTGCGCGTACCCAGCATCAGGCCCTTGAGCCATTCGATGTCGTCTTCGGCCGCCTGGTCGATGCGTGCTTCGTTGGCCACTGGCCAAGGTTGCAGCATGATGGTCTTGCCGTCGATGCCCGCCAGCGGTGCGATGCGCTGCCAGATTTCTTCGGTGATGAACGGCATGAACGGGTGCGCCAGGCGCAGTGCCACTTCCAGTACGCGCACCAGGGTGCGACGGGTGCCGCGCTGGCGTTCGATCGGGCCGTTTTCGTCCCACAGCACGGGCTTGGACAATTCCAGGTACCAGTCGCAGTACTGGTTCCAGATGAACTCGTACAGGGCCTGGGCGGCCAGGTCGAAGCGGAACTGGTCGAGTTGGCGGGTCACTTCGGCTTCGGTGCGCTGCAGCTGGGAGATGATCCAGCGATCGGCCAGCGACAGCTCGTAGGCTTCGCCGTTCTGGCCGCAGTCTTCGCCCTTGTCCAGCACGTAGCGCGCAGCGTTCCAGATCTTGTTGCAGAAGTTGCGATAGCCTTCGACGCGGCCCATGTCGAACTTGATGTCGCGGCCGGTGGACGCCAGCGAGCAGAAGGTGAAGCGCAGGGCGTCGGTGCCGTAGCTGGCAATGCCGTCGGCGAACTCGTCGCGGGTCTGCTTCTCGATCTTTTTCGCCAGTTTCGGCTGCATCAGGCCGCTGGTACGTTTTTGCACCAGGGTTTCCAGGTCGATGCCGTCGATGATGTCCAGTGGGTCAAGGACGTTGCCCTTGGACTTGGACATCTTCTGGCCTTGGCCGTCGCGCACCAGGCCGTGTACGTACACGGTCTTGAACGGTACCTGGGGCGTGCCGTCTTCGTTCTTCACCAAGTGCATGGTGAGCATGATCATCCGGGCAACCCAGAAGAAAATGATGTCGAAGCCGGTCACCAGGACGTCGGTGGAGTGGAACTTCTTGAGGAATTCGGTCTGTTGCGGCCAGCCGAGGGTGGAGAAGGTCCACAGGCCCGAGCTGAACCAGGTATCGAGGACGTCGTTGTCCTGCTGCAGGGCAACGTCTGGTCCCAGGTTGTGCTTGGCACGCACTTCGGCTTCGTCGCGACCGACGTAGACTTTGCCCGACTCGTCGTACCAGGCCGGGATCCGGTGGCCCCACCACAGCTGACGGCTGATGCACCAGTCCTGGATGTCGCGCATCCACGAGAAGTACATGTTTTCGTACTGTTTGGGTACGAACTGGATGCGGCCGTCTTCCACGGCGGCAATCGCAGGCTCGGCCAGCGGCTTGGTGGACACGTACCACTGGTCGGTCAGCCACGGTTCGATGATGGTGCCGGAGCGGTCGCCCTTGGGTACTTTCAGGCCGTGATCGTCAACGCTGACCAGCAGGCCGGCGGCGTCGAACGCTGCGACGATCTGCTTGCGTGCTTCAAAACGGTCGAGGCCGGCGTACTCGGCCGGGATCTTGCCGTCGATGCTTTCGTTGAGCGTGCCGTCGAGGTTGAACACCTGGCAGGCAGGCAGCACCGCGGCGTTCTTGTCGAAAATGTTGAGCAGCGGCAGGTTGTGACGCTTGCCGACTTCGTAGTCGTTGAAATCGTGGGCCGGGGTGATTTTCACGCAGCCGGTGCCGAACTCGGGATCACAGTAATCGTCAGCGATGATCGGGATGCGGCGGCCAACCAGCGGCAGCTCGACGAATTGGCCGATCAGGGCCTTGTAGCGTTCATCGTTCGGGTTAACGGCCACGGCGGCGTCGCCGAGCATGGTTTCCGGGCGAGTGGTCGCGACGATCAGGTAATCGTTGCCTTCAGCGGTCTTGGCGCCGTCGGCCAGCGGGTATTTAAGGTTCCACAGGAAACCTTTCTCGTCGTGGTTTTCCACTTCGAGGTCGGAAATCGCCGTGTGAAGCTTGGTGTCCCAGTTGACCAGGCGCTTGCCGCGGTAGATCAGGCCATCTTCGTGCAGGCGTACGAATGCTTCCTTGACCGCTTCCGAGAGACCGTCGTCCATGGTGAAGCGCTCGCGGCTCCAGTCCACCGACGAGCCGAGGCGACGGATCTGACGGCTGATATTGCCGCCGGACTCATCTTTCCATTCCCAGACCTTTTCCAGGAATTTCTCGCGACCCAGGTCGTGGCGGCTCTGGCCTTTGGCTTCGAGCTGACGCTCCACCAGCATCTGGGTGGCGATACCGGCGTGGTCGGTGCCCGGCTGCCACAGGGTGTTACGGCCCTGCATGCGGCGGAAACGGATCAGCGCGTCCATGATCGCGTTGTTGAAACCGTGACCCATGTGCAGGCTGCCGGTGACGTTCGGCGGCGGAATCATGATGGTGTAGGAATCGCCCGCGCCTTGCGGGGCGAAGTAGTTCTCGGACTCCCAGGTGTTGTACCAGGAAGTTTCAATGGCGTGCGGCTGGTAGGTCTTATCCATGCGCGGCGGGACCCTATTGGCATTTATTCAGGAAAAGCCGGCAAGTATAGCGGGGATGTCGCCTGGGGCGTAGAGCGAGCTGATGGCAGGAGGGAGAAATCTCCGTTTTTTTCCAGGGGCGGTCGAGGTGCGCCGCGTTCATGCGCAGAGACTAATGGCCATTTTGCGTGAGTGTTCAGTGAGCGTTCAGTGAGTGTCAGATATAGGAAGAAGTTTCCGTTGTAGATAAGGAAATTCCCTACACGCTTGCCTGTTTTAGTCGGGGCGGCATGTAAGTAGTATCCGCGCAGGTTCACGGAAGTTGGTTGTTGTGTACCTCGGTTGTAATCTCTAAGTTTATATAGCCACATGGAGTGTTTATGTTTATTAAACAAATTTCGTTGTTGATCCCTCTATTGATGTCGGCCAACGCGTGGGCCGGAACAATGGAGCACTGTCCGAAGGTTGCAGATATCAAGGAGGTCGGTAGTACGGGTAGCTATACCGCAGCGACGCTCAGCGGCGAAGGTGAGTGGAGCGGCACATCGCAGACTGGGCGCGGCCCGGTGGGTGGGTTCGATGAGGCGATATTCAAGGCTCGCGGGGAGGTGGTCGAGGGAGTTGTGGTGGGTGAACTCCTGCGTTGCGGCTATAGCTTGCGCGACGGTGGGAAACTGGACATGCGCTTCAAGCGTGAAGGCACTGTTGTCAGCATCCAGGCAGGTGGAGTCTGGGAACCGTGGTATGACCAGTATTACTGCGAAGATAAAACCGACGGGGCTTGCACCTTCAAGGAGCTGTCTCGTCCAAGTAAGGGTTAGTTGAGGTGGGTGTTGCCCTCCAAGTAAGGAGTAGTGGCTGAAGTTGCTGCTCTTGATGGGGAGTTGTTGTTCGAAATACTCGGTCGCCAACTTCACGGGCGACCGATCCTTCTTTCAGCGGTGGCTCAGGAACAGCGGCTCAATTGTCGTACTGACTCAATAACCGTTCCATTCGCGCGTCGAGGCGGCGCTTGATTTCCGTCTCGATGTGCGGAGCAAAGTCATCGATCACGTCTTGCATGATCAACTGCGCGGCGGCGCGCAACTCGCCGTCCAGATGCAGCATGACGTCGGCCGCTTGCTGGGCGGTTGTCGTGGCGGCGGGTGCAGGTGCAGGTGCTGGTGCGGGCGCGGGCGCTGGAGTAGGGGCAGGTTGTTCGACGACTTCGGCCAGTGGTTTACCGCTGACCTGGTCGAACAGCAAGGGAATCTGGCCTTCATCACTTGCGGTCTCGACGGTGTCGGTCAGCAGTGGTGGTTGCAGGTTGTCATCGCCGAGCAACTGGCGGATCGACTCAAGGTCATCCAGCAGGTGTGCGGCCTTTTGCAGCGGTTTTGGCGTGTCCATCTTGTACTCAGAGTCGCTGTAGCCGGTGATCTTGCAGAGGATAGCCCTGTTCGCGGTAGAAGCGGAAACTCTCCCGCGCGGCCTGACGAATAGCGGGGTCTTCGACGACCACTTCCGCCACGCGGGCAAACCGTTGGGCAAACGGTGGGACCTTGACGTCGAGGTTGACCAGCAGGTCCTGGTGTTCACCGGGATCATCACCCAGGCCCAACACAATCAAGCCATCCGGTTCGCTCTCGGCTGGGCCGTGGGGCACGAAACTTTCGCCCTTGAACGCCCACAGGCGAGCATCAAGGTCGTCGCGTTGGGCGGCATCGCTGCAATGCAGGTAGATGCGGTGGCCCATGCGCCAGGCCTTTTCGCTGAGCTTGCAGGCGAAATCCAGCCGCGCCTGAGGGTCGGCGCTGGGCAGGATGTAGAAATCGACTTTGGTCATTGCGGTTCCTGAGCCTGAGGCGGCGCCACCGAGGGTGACGCCGCCTCAGGTCATCGGTTTCAGGCCTTGGCGCGATCCAGCAGGTATTGGGTCAGCAACGGTACCGGGCGGCCAGTGGCGCCTTTGTCCTTGCCGCCGCTGGTCCAGGCGGTACCTGCGATGTCCAGGTGGGCCCAGTTGAGGTTCTTGGTAAAGCGCGACAGGAAGCACGCAGCCGTGATGGTGCCGGCTTTCGGCCCACCGATGTTGGCGATGTCGGCGAACGGGCTGTCCAGTTGCTCCTGGTACTCATCGAACAGCGGCAGTTGCCAGGCGCGGTCGTCGGCAGCCTTGCCGGCGCTCAGCAGTTGTTCGATCAGTTCGTCGTTGTTGCCCAGCAGGCCGGAGGTGTGGGAACCCAGTGCGACGATGCAGGCGCCAGTCAGCGTGGCGATGTCGATCACTGCCTGCGGCTTGAAGCGCTCGGCGTAGGTCAGGGCGTCACACAGCACCAGGCGGCCTTCGGCGTCGGTGTTGAGGATTTCCACGGTCTGGCCGCTCATGGTGGTGACGATGTCGCCCGGGCGCGCAGCGTTGCCGCTTGGCATGTTTTCGGCGCAGGCCAGGATGCACACCAGGTTGATCGGCAGCTTCAGTCTCGAGCACCGCGCGCAGGGTGCCGAACACACTGGCCGCACCGCCCATGTCGTACTTCATTTCATCCATGCCGGCGCCCGGCTTGAGGCTGATGCCGCCGGTGTCGAAGGTGATGCCCTTGCCGACCAGGGCGTACGGCTTCTCGGATTTCTTGCCGCCGTTGTATTGCATGACGATCAGGCGCGGCGGCTGGGCGCTGCCCTGGCCGACGGCGTAGAACGAGCCCATGCCCAGTTCCTTGATCTTTTTCTCATCCAGGACTTCGACCTTCAGGCTCTTGAAGGTTTTGCCCAGGTTTTTCGCTTGTTCGCCGAGGAAGGTCGGGTGGCAGATGTTCGGCGGCAGGTTGCCCAGGTCGCGGGTGAAAGCCATGCCATTGGCAATTGCGCTGGCGTGGGCCACCGCGCGTTGCACTTCGGCCTGGGCGGCCTTGATGGTCAACAGGGTGATTTTCTTCAGGGCGCGCGGTTCGGCCTTCTGGCTCTTGAACTGGTCGAAGCTGTATTCGCCGTCCACCAGGGTTTCGGCCAGCAAGCGGGTCTTGCCATAGCTGTCACGACCCTTGACCACCACTTCGTCCAGCGCCAGTGCGGCATCGCTGCCACCCAGGCCCTTGAGGGTGTTGAGGATGCCGGCGACGATTTTGCGGAACGGACGGTCGCCCAGTTCGGCGTCCTTGCCCACGCCCACCAGCAGCACACGCTCGGCCTTGAGGTTCGGCAGGCTGTGCAGCAACAGGCTCTGGCCAACTTTGCCGGCCAGGTCGCCACGCTTGAGGATGGCGCTGATGGCACCGCCGCTGAGCTCATCGACCTGCTTGGCGACGTTGCCGAGTGTCCGGCCTTCGCCGACTGCGATGACCAGCGTGGCGGTTTTCAAGGTTTCTGGGCTAACGCTTTTTACAACCAGTTCCATGTCCGGGTCCTTGAATAAATGGTCAAAGTACAGCGTGCCGCACCCTGTGCGCACACGTTTGCCTTCTATATAGAAAAGGTGCGGGCCAGGCCCGCGACAAAGGCCGCAGTTTGAACCTCGCTGGCTGCGCCTGACAACCCTTGCGCAAGTGATCTTTAATGCATTGCATAGCGGCGTGAGCATGCGCAGTGACAGGCGCGGTCAATCACAGGATAATGCCGCATCTTTTGCGGTGGCTCATGGTTCCACGAGTCACCCGACCTGTTTGCTTGTTTGGCCGCCTTAGCCTGACAACCCTGGAGTGTCTGGTTTGATTGTCTTCCGTTATCTGTCCCGTGAAGTCCTGGTGACCCTGAGCGCCGTCAGTGCCGTGCTGCTGGTCATCATCATGAGTGGGCGCTTTATCAAGTACCTCGCCCAAGCCGCTGCCGGCCTACTGGATCCGGGCTCGCTGTTCCTGATCATGGGCTTCCGCCTGCCGGGCTTCTTGCAGTTGATCCTGCCACTGGGGTTGTTCCTGGGGATTCTGCTGGCTTATGGCCGGCTCTATCTCGAAAGCGAAATGACCGTGCTGTCGGCCACCGGCATGAGCCAGCAACGCCTGTTCGTCTACACCTTGTTCCCGGCCACGCTGGTGGCGTTGCTGGTGGCCTGGTTGAGCCTGGGCCTGGCCCCGCAAGGTGCCAACCAGTTCCAGTTGCTGCTGAACAAGCAGGATGCCCTGACCGAGTTCGACACCCTGGAGCCAGGACGCTTCCAGTCGTTGCGCGACGGCACGCGGGTGACCTACACCGAGAAACTTTCGGACGATCGCGTCAACCTGGCCGGCGTGTTCATCTCGCAGAAGAACGAAGCCACGGGAAACAAGGATCGCGGCATTTCTGTGCTGGTGGCCGAGAAGGGCCGCCAGGAGATCAAGTCGGATGGCAACCGCTACCTGATTCTCGACAATGGCTATCGTTATGACGGCAACCCGGGGCAGGCCAACTATCGGATCATCAAGTACGACACCTATGGCGTGCTGTTGCCCAAGCCTGACGTCAGCGACGAAGTGACCGATCGCGACGCCATCAGTACCGCCAATCTGATGGGCAGCGATGACGTGCGTTCCCATGCCGAGCTGCAATGGCGTTTGTCCCTGCCGTTGCTGGTGTTCATCGTGACCCTGATGGCCGTGCCGCTGTCGCGGGTCAATCCGCGTCAGGGCCGATTCCTCAAGCTGTTGCCGGCGATCCTGCTGTACATGGCCTACCTGACCATCCTGATCGCTGCCCGCGGTGCCCTGGAGAAGGGCAAGTTGCCGCCAGCGCTGGGGCTGTGGTGGGTCCACGGGATTTTCCTGGCCATTGGCCTGGGGTTGCTCTACTGGGAGCCGTTGCGCTTGAAGATGGCGAGTCGCCGCTATGCGTTGGAGGTGACCCGTGGTTAAGCTCGATCGCTACATTGGTAGCAGTGTATTCATGGCAATCCTGGCCGTGCTGGGGATCATCCTCGGCCTGGCGACCCTGTTCGCCTTCATCGATGAAATGGGCGATGCCAGCGATACCTACACGGTGATGGATGTCCTGGGCTACGTGCTCCTGACCGCGCCGCGCCGCCTGTACGACATGCTGCCCATGGCCGCTCTGATCGGTTGCCTGATCGGCCTCGGCAGCCTGGCCAGCAACAGCGAATTGACCATCATGCGCGCGGCCGGTGTATCCATTGGGCGCATCGTCTGGGCGGTGATGAAGCCGATGCTGTTCCTGATGGTGGCCGGGGTGCTGATTGGCGAGTATGTGGCGCCCGCCACGGAAAACATCGCTCAGGCCAACCGTTCGCTGGCCCAGGGCAGTGGCGATTCGCAAAGCGCCAAGCACGGCTTGTGGCATCGCCAGGGGGACGAGTTCATTCACGTCAACTCGGTGCAGCCCAATGGCCGCCTGTATGGCGTGACCCGTTATCGCTTCGATAATGACCACCACCTGCTGTCCGCAAGCTTCGCCAAACGCGCCGAGTTCGACACCGATCACTGGCAGTTGAGTGACGTCACCACCACCCTGTTCCACGGCAAGAGCACCGAAGTGGTGAACGCGCCGGTCGAGCGCTGGGATGTGGCCCTCAGCCCGCAACTGCTGAGCACCGTGGTGATGGCCCCGGAATCGCTGTCCATCAGCGGCCTGTGGGGTTATATCCATTACCTGGCTGATCAGGGCCTGAACAACGGCCGCTACTGGCTGGCATTTTGGGTCAAAGTGTTGCAGCCGCTGGTCACCGCCGCCCTGGTGCTGATGGCGATCTCCTTCATCTTTGGTCCGCTGCGTTCGGTAACCCTCGGTCAGCGGGTGTTCACCGGCGTGCTGGTGGGCTTCACCTTCCGCATCGTCCAGGATTTGCTCGGGCCATCGAGCCTGGTGTTCGGTTTCTCGCCGCTGTTTGCGGTGCTGATCCCGGCTGCGGTCTGTGCTTTGGCAGGCCTCTGGCTGATGCGTCGAGCCGGCTGATCAGCGGTATTTGAACTCGCGTTTGCCCCCGAAAACGCCCCGTTCGCCAGAGCGGGGCGTTTTTGCAGGTGATGGCTTTACCTGCAAACGTGACGCTTGCCTGGTGTTTCAGGTACAATTCCCGGCTATTTTTCGGCGGGCTATGCCTGCAGCCTTTTTGAGTGTTGATCCGTGAGTGATTTGAGTCATATCCGCAATTTCTCCATCATCGCCCACATTGACCATGGCAAGTCGACGCTGGCCGATCGCTTCATCCAGATGTGCGGCGGCCTGGCCGAGCGTGAAATGGAAGCCCAGGTACTGGACTCCATGGACCTTGAGCGCGAACGCGGGATCACCATCAAGGCCCACAGCGTTACCCTGTATTACACCGCCAAAGACGGCATCAAGTACCAGCTGAACTTCATCGACACCCCCGGCCACGTTGACTTCACCTATGAAGTCAGCCGCTCGTTGGCGGCCTGTGAAGGTGCGTTGCTGGTGGTCGATGCTGGCCAGGGCGTGGAAGCGCAGTCGGTTGCCAACTGCTACACGGCGATCGAGCAGGGCCTGGAAGTCATGCCGGTGCTGAACAAGATCGACCTGCCGCAGGCCGATCCGGACCGCGTGAAAGAAGAAATCGAGAAAATCATCGGCATCGACGCTACCGATGCAGTCGAGTGCAGTGCCAAGACTGGCCTGGGCGTCGATGAGGTGCTCGAGCGCCTGGTCAAGACCATTCCCGCGCCTACCGGCAATATCGAAGATCCGCTGCAAGCGTTGATCATCGACTCCTGGTTCGACAACTACCTGGGCGTTGTCTCCCTGGTTCGCGTGCGCCATGGCCGCGTGAAGAAGGGCGACAAGATCCTGGTCAAATCCACCGGCAAGATCCACCTGGTGGACAGCGTCGGTGTGTTCAACCCGAAACACACTGCCACCGTCGATCTGAAAGCCGGTGAAGTAGGCTTCATCATTGCCGGTATCAAGGACATTCACGGTGCGCCAGTGGGCGACACCCTGACCTTGAGTTCGACCCCGGACGTCGACGTGCTGCCAGGCTTCAAGCGCATTCAGCCGCAGGTGTACGCCGGTCTGTTCCCGGTCAGCTCCGACGACTTCGAAGATTTCCGTGAAGCCCTGCAAAAGCTCACCCTCAACGACTCGTCCCTGCAGTACACCCCGGAAAGCTCCGACGCCCTGGGCTTCGGCTTCCGTTGCGGGTTCCTTGGCATGCTGCACATGGAAATCATCCAGGAGCGCCTGGAGCGCGAGTACGACCTGGACCTGATCACCACGGCGCCAACGGTAATTTTCGAGCTGCAGACTGAAAACCGGTGAAACGATTTACGTCGACAACCCGTCCAAGCTCCCGGACCTGTCTTCGATCGAAGACATGCGTGAGCCGATCGTGCGGGCCAATATTCTTGTGCCGCAAGAGCACCTGGGCAACGTCATTACCCTGTGTATCGAAAAGCGTGGCGTGCAGCACGACATGCTGTTCCTGGGTACCCAGGTCCAGGTGACCTACGATTTGCCGATGAACGAAGTGGTCCTGGACTTCTTCGATCGCCTGAAGTCCACCAGTCGCGGCTATGCTTCGCTGGATTACCACTTCGATCGCTACCAGTCGGCTAATCTGGTCAAGTTGGACGTGCTGATCAACGGCGACAAGGTCGATGCCCTGGCGCTGATCGTGCACAAGGACAACGCGCACTACAAAGGTCGCCAGTTGACCGAGAAGATGAAGGAACTGATTCCGCGCCAGATGTTCGACGTTGCGATCCAGGCCGCCATTGGCGGGCAGATCATCGCGCGGACCTCCGTCAAGGCACTCAGAAAGAACGTATTGGCCAAATGCTACGGCGGTGACGTTAGCCGTAAGCGCAAGCTGTTGGAAAAGCAGAAGGCCGGTAAAAAACGCATGAAGCAGGTCGGCAACGTGGAAATTCCACAGGAAGCCTTCCTTGCTGTGCTCAGGTTGGATAGTTAGGTCCTATGTCACTAAATTTCCCGCTGTTGCTGGTCATCGCTGTCTTCGTCTGCGGTCTGCTGGCGTTGCTCGATCTGGTGTTTCTGGCGCCGCGTCGGCGTGCTGCCATTGCCTCGTATCAGGGCACTGTCAGCGAACCCGACATGGTCGTCGTGGAGAAACTGAACAAAGAACCGTTGCTGGTGGAATACGGCAAGTCGTTCTTTCCGGTGCTGTTCATCGTACTGGTGCTGCGTTCGTTTCTGGTGGAGCCGTTCCAGATTCCGTCTGGTTCGATGAAACCGACCCTGGACGTGGGCGACTTCATTCTGGTGAACAAGTTTTCCTACGGGATCCGTTTGCCAGTGCTCGACAAGAAAGTCATCGAGGTCGGTGATCCGCAACGCGGCGATGTGATGGTGTTCCGCTACCCAAGCGACCCGAACGTCAACTACATCAAGCGTGTGGTCGGCCTGCCGGGCGACCAGATCCGCTACACCGCCGACAAGCGCCTGTTCGTCAACGGTGAGTCGATTGCCGAGCAACTGGTGGGTACCGAGCCGGGTACCTTGGGCAGCGCCGAGCTGTACAAGGAAAAACTCGGTGTGGCCGAGCACATGATCCGCAAGGAAATGAGCCGCTACCGGGCCACTCCGGACCGTCAATGGACTGTGCCTGCGGGCCACTACTTCATGATGGGCGACAACCGCGACAACTCCAACGACAGTCGCTACTGGGATGACCCAAGCATTCCCAAGAACCTGCTGGGCATGGTTCCCGACCAGAACATCGTCGGCAAGGCCTTTGCGGTCTGGATGAGCTGGCCTGAACCGAAACTCAGCCACCTGCCGAATTTCTCGCGGGTTGGCCTGATCAAGTAATCCCACACGGCGCTGTTGAACACAGCGCCGAATGCATTTCTGGAGCCTGCAGAAGGTTGCCGCACTGCATTGAAGCCAACGATATTCAGGAAGTAATTTTTGAACACAGCGTTATTTGTCCCAGGCCTTCGCAGCGATGCTGTGGGGGAAGTCGACCACGAACTCAGCGTGGGTAAACCGTGAGCGTCTCCTTAAGTCGTCTCGAGCGTCAGCTCGGCTACACCTTCAAGGATCAGGAACTGATGGTCCTGGCCCTGACTCACCGCAGCTTTGCCGGGCGCAACAACGAGCGCCTGGAATTTCTCGGTGACGCCATTCTCAACTTCGTGGCCGGTGAAGCGCTGTTCGATCGCTTTCCGCTGGCCCGCGAAGGTCAGTTGTCGCGTTTGCGCGCACGCCTGGTCAAAGGCGAGACCCTGGCGGTGCTGGCCCGTGGTTTTGACCTGGGTGACTACCTGCGCCTGGGCTCCGGTGAGTTGAAGAGCGGCGGTTTCCGGCGCGAGTCGATTCTGGCCGATGCCCTGGAAGCGCTGATCGGCGCGATCTACCTGGATGCCGGCATGGACATGGCGCGCGAGCGCGTGCTGGCCTGGCTGGCTTCCGAGTTCGAGAGCCTGACGCTGGTCGATACCAATAAAGATCCAAAGACCCGCCTGCAGGAGTTCCTGCAGTCGCGTGCCTGTGAGCTGCCGCGTTACGAAGTGGTGGATATCCAGGGTGAGCCGCATTGCCGGACGTTCTTCGTCGAATGTGAAATCACCTTACTGAATGAAAAAAGCCGAGGTCAGGGTGTGAGCCGTCGTATTGCCGAACAGGTAGCGGCCGCCGCAGCACTGATAGCCCTGGGCGTGGAGAATGGCCATGACTGATTCAACTGCAACTCGCTGTGGCTATGTCGCCATCGTCGGCCGCCCGAACGTGGGCAAATCCACGTTGCTGAACCACATCCTGGGTCAGAAGCTGGCAATCACCTCGCGTAAACCGCAGACCACTCGCCACAACATGCTCGGGATCAAGACCGAAGGCGCGGTGCAGGCGATCTACGTCGACACCCCCGGCATGCACAAGGGCGGCGAGAAGGCCCTGAACCGTTACATGAACAAGACCGCCTCGGCGGCGTTGAAAGACGTCGACGTGGTGATCTTCGTGGTCGATCGCACCAAGTGGACCGACGAAGACCAGATGGTCCTCGAGCGTGTGCAGTACGTGACCGGTCCTTTGATCGTGGCGCTGAACAAGACCGACCGCATCGAAGACAAAGCCGAGCTGATGCCGCACCTGACCTGGTTGCAAGAGCAACTGCCGAACGCGCAGATCATGCCGATCTCGGCCCAGCACGGGCATAACCTCGAAGCGCTGGAGCGTGTGATTGCCGGTTACCTGCCGGAAAACGATCACTTCTTCCCGGAAGATCAGATCACCGACCGCAGCAGCCGCTTCCTTGCCGCTGAACTGGTGCGCGAGAAGATCATGCGCCAGATGGGTGCGGAGCTGCCGTACCAGATCACCGTGGAAATCGAAGAGTTCAAGCAGCAGGGCAAGACCCTGCACATCCACGCCCTGATCCTCGTTGAGCGTGACGGTCAGAAGAAGATCATCATTGGTGACAAGGGCGAGCGGATCAAGCGCATCGGCACCGAGGCGCGCAAGGACATGGAGCTGCTGTTCGACTCCAAGATCATGCTCAACCTGTGGGTGAAGGTCAAAGGCGGCTGGTCCGACGATGAGCGCGCCCTGCGTTCGCTGGGTTACGGCGACCTGTAAACCCGGTTGGCGCTGCACCGTAGAACCCTGTGGGAGCGGGCTTGCCCGCGATGAGGATGGAGCATTCAGCAGCGATGTTGACTGTAAGTCCGCCATCGCGGGCAAGCCCGCTCCCACATTTGGTTTGTGTTGATTTCAAAACAGCACTCCTTCAGTGAGACACCCATGTCCTCTCCGCCACCCAGCCAACCCGCCTACGTCCTGCATTCGCGCGCCTACCGCGAGAACAGTGCATTGGTCGACTTCCTCACGCCGCAAGGGCGTTTGCGGGCGGTGTTGCGCAGTGCGCGAGGCAAGGCCGGGACACTGGCGCGGCCATTCGTGCCTCTGGACGTGGAGTTTCGCGGGCGCGGTGAGCTGAAGAACGTTGGGCGCATGGAAAGTGCCGGCGTCTCGACCTGGCTCAGTGGCGAGGCGTTGTTCAGCGGCCTGTACCTCAATGAGTTGCTGATCCGCCTGTTACCTGCCGAAGATCCCCATCCCGCCGTATTCGAACACTACGCCGCGACCTTGCTGGCCCTCGCTGAAGGTCGTGCGCTGGAACCGTTGCTGCGTTCATTCGAATGGCGCTTGCTGGATGACCTGGGCTATGGCTTTGCATTGACCCAGGATGTCCACGCCGAGCCGATTGCCGCCGACGGTCTGTACCGCCTGCAGGTGGATGCCGGGTTGGAGCGGGTGTATCTGTTGCAGCCGGGGTTATTCAATGGCGCCGAACTGTTGGCCATGGCCGAAGCGGACTGGAGCGCCCCCGGTGCGTTGTCCGCTGCCAAGCGCCTGATGCGCCAGGCATTGGCCGTTCACCTGGGCGGTCGTCCCCTGGTCAGTCGCGAGCTGTTTCGCAAGCCCTGATCACCCCGTATGCTGTGCACCGAACTTTCTCTTCTTCTGGAGCGCTTTCCGTGACCACCAGCACCCGCATTCTTCTTGGCGTGAACATCGACCACGTTGCCACCCTGCGTCAGGCCCGGGGCACCCGTTACCCTGACCCCGTCAAGGCTGCGCTGGACGCTGAAGAGGCGGGGGCCGATGGCATCACCGTGCATTTGCGCGAAGACCGCCGGCACATCCAGGAGCGCGACGTGCTGCTGCTCAAGGATGTGCTGCAGACCCGCATGAACTTCGAGATGGGCGTGACCGAGGAAATGATGGCGTTCGCCGAACACATCCGCCCGGCGCACATCTGCCTGGTTCCGGAAACCCGTCAGGAGCTGACCACCGAAGGCGGTCTGGACGTGGCAGGGCAGGAGGCGCGGATCAAGGCTGCGGTCGAGCGCCTGGCCAGGATCGGCTGTGAAGTGTCGTTGTTCATCGACGCCGATGAGCGGCAGATCGAGGCTTCCAAGCGCGTGGGCGCCCCGGCCATCGAATTGCACACTGGCCGTTATGCCGATGCCCAGACCCCCACCGAAGTCGCCGAAGAGCTGCAGCGCGTGGCCGACGGCGTAGCCTGTGGCTTGGCTCAGGGCCTGATCGTCAATGCCGGTCACGGCCTGCATTACCACAACGTCGAAGCCGTGGCAGCGATCAAGGGCATCAATGAACTGAACATCGGCCACGCGCTGGTGGCGCACGCCTTGTTCGTCGGCTTCAAGTCGGCGGTGTCGGAGATGAAGGCGCTGATTCTGGCGGCAGCGGCAAAGGCCTGATATCCAGAAATCGCAGCCTGCGGGCTGCGATTTCTTGGCAGCCCCGGGGATTTAAAGCGGTGGGTTGTCTTCCGGCGGCTTGGTCTTGTCGATGCCCGGCACGTGCAGGTTGCCCTCGGCCACCTGGTCGCCTTCCAGTTGCGGCTGCGTGACCCAGGTCAGGATGTCGTAGTAACGACGGATGTTCGCCACGAAGTGCACCGGCTCGCCGCCGCGGGCATAGCCATAGCGGGTCTTGCTGTACCACTGTTTCTGCGACAGGCGGGGCAGGATCTTCTTCACGTCCAGCCACTTGTCCGGATTCAACCCTTCCTTGGCCGCCAGCTTGCGTGCGTCATCCAGGTGGCCGCTGCCGACGTTGTAGGCGGCGAGGGCGAACCAGGTGCGATCCGGCTCCTGGATTGAACTGTCCAGTTGCTCCTTCATGTACGCCAGGTACTTGGCGCCGCCCATGATGCTCTGGCGGGCATCCAGGCGGTTGGACACGCCCATGGCCTGGGCGGTGTTCTGGGTCAGCATCATCAGCCCGCGCACGCCGGTCTTGGAGGTGACTGTCGGCTGCCACAGTGACTCTTGATAGCCGATCGCTGCCAGCAGGCGCCAATCGACTTTTTCTTTCTTGGCGTAGTTCTTGAAGTGCTGTTCGTACTTGGGCAGGCGCTGCTGCAGGTGCTGGGCAAAGGTGTAGGCGCCGACATAGCCGAGCACGTCGACGTGCCCGTAGTAGCGGTCCTTGAGGCGCTGCAAGGTGCCGTTTTTCTCGACCTTGTCGAGGAAGTCATTGATCTCGTTGAGCAGGCTGTTGTCTTCACCGGCGGCCACCGCCCAGCTTTGGTTGCTGGCGTCACCGAGGTCGAAGGCCACCCGGACGTTGGGGAAATACACCTGGTTCATGGCCACTTCGTTGGAGTCGACCAGGGTCAGGTCAATTTGCCCTTCGTCGACCATGCGCAGCAGGTCGACCACCTCGACTGCGTCAGACTCTTCGTACTCGATTCGCGGATTTTTCTGTTTCAGAACTGCCAATTGCTCGGCATGGGTGCTGCCCTTGAGCACCATGATCTTCTTGCCCACCAGGTCCGCCGCGTTGGTTGGGCGTGACTGGCCATTGCGGTAGATGATTTGCGGGGTGACTTCCAGATAAGAGTGGGAGAACCGGACCTGCGCCTTGCGTTTCTCGCTGCTGACCAGACCGGCAGCAGCGAGCACAGGGCCGTTGGGCTTGCCCACCTGATCAAAGAGGTCGTCGAGGTTGTCCGCGGTTTCGATCTTCAGTTTCACCCCCAGATCGTCGGCAAAGCGCTTCACCAGCTCGTATTCGAAGCCGGTTTCACCGTTGCGATCCTGGAAGTAGGTGGCGGGGCTGTTACGCGTGACCACGCGCAGCACGCCATCCTCCTTTACGCGCTCCAGGGTGTTGGGTTTATCAACACAGCCGCTGAGCATCAGGAAGAGTCCGGTGGCGAGAAGCCATTTGGCCAATCGCGGACGCAAAACCATTGGGGAAAACATCTGCGCAGTATACGCAAAGGACCACGGCCGCCATATCTCGACAGCGAAGGGCTTGTCTGCTAGATGTTTGGAAACTGGCCCCAAGCCCTCAGGAATGGGCACTTGAAGCCGATTTAGCGCCCTAAAATAACCGCCGGTACTGACCTTAATGAGCATTGGTTATAGGCCCGCCAGCCCTGGCCGACGTTCGGGCGATACCGGGTGTAGCGTTTCGGGTGCTGTCGCGGGCGGTTTAGGCTAGAATGCACGGCCTCAAAGCACACCCCCTTCCGAGGCTGTCCCGAAGATGTTGATCCTGCGCGGCGCTCCTGCCCTTTCTGCCTTTCGCCACAGCAAACTCCTTGAGCAACTGAGCCAAAAGGTTCCAGCTGTCACTGGCCTGTATGCTGAATTCGCTCACTTCGCCGAAGTCACCGGCGTCCTGACCGGCGACGAACAGCAGGTGCTTGCGCGCCTTCTGAAGTACGGTCCTAGCGTTCCGGTACAAGAGCCGACCGGTCGTCTGTTCCTGGTGTTGCCGCGGTTCGGCACCATCTCTCCCTGGTCGAGCAAGGCCAGCGACATTGCCCGTAACTGTGGCCTGGCGAAAATCCAGCGCCTGGAGCGCGGTATCGCCTTCTATGTCGCCGGTGAGTTCACCGACGCCCAGGCCCAGTTGATTGCCGACGGCCTGCACGACCGCATGACCCAGATCGTCCTGGAGAACCTTGAGCAGGCTGCCGGTCTGTTCAGTCACTCCGAGCCTAAGCCGCTGACGGCGATCGATGTCCTGGGTGGCGGTCGCGCCGCGCTGGAAACCGCCAACGTCGAGCTGGGCCTGGCCCTGGCCGAAGACGAGATCGACTACCTGGTCAACGCCTTCGTCGGCCTCAAGCGCAACCCCCATGACATCGAGCTGATGATGTTCGCCCAGGCGAACTCCGAGCACTGCCGCCACAAAATCTTCAACGCCAGTTGGGATATTGACGGTGAAAGCCAGGAAAAAAGCCTGTTCGGCATGATCAAGAACACCTACGTGATGCACAGCGAAGGTGTCCTGTCGGCCTACAAGGACAACGCCTCGGTGATCGTCGGTTCCGTTGCCGGGCGTTTTTTCCCGGATCCTGAGACCCGCCAGTACGGCGCGGTGCAGGAACCGGTACACATCCTGATGAAAGTCGAGACGCACAACCACCCGACGGCGATTGCCCCGTTCCCGGGCGCGTCCACCGGCTCCGGTGGCGAGATCCGCGACGAAGGTGCAACCGGTCGCGGCGCCAAGCCGAAGGCTGGCCTGACCGGCTTTACCGTATCCAATCTGCAGATCCCGGGCTTCGAACAGCCGTGGGAAGTGCCCTACGGCAAGCCTGAGCGCATCGTCACCGCCCTCGACATCATGATCGAAGGCCCATTGGGCGGCGCTGCGTTCAACAACGAATTCGGCCGCCCGGCCCTGACCGGTTACTTCCGTACCTTCGAACAATCCATCACCACGCCGCACGGTGATGAAGTGCGTGGTTACCACAAGCCGATCATGTTGGCCGGCGGGATGGGCAACATTCGTGAAGAGCACGTACAAAAAGGCGAGATCCTTGTCGGCTCCAAGCTGATCGTGCTGGGTGGCCCGGCGATGCTGATCGGCCTGGGCGGCGGTGCCGCTTCCTCGATGGCCACCGGCACCAGCTCGGCGGACCTGGACTTCGCTTCGGTACAACGCGAAAACCCGGAAATGGAACGCCGTTGCCAGGAAGTCATCGACCGTTGCTGGCAGTTGGGTGAACACAACCCGATCAGCTTCATCCACGACGTGGGTGCGGGCGGCCTGTCCAACGCCTTCCCGGAACTGGTCAACGACGGCGACCGCGGTGGCCGTTTCGAACTGCGTAACATTCCAAACGACGAGCCGGGCATGGCCCCGCACGAAATCTGGAGCAACGAATCCCAGGAGCGTTACGTCCTGGCAGTCGGCCCGGCCGACTTCGAGCGCTTCAAGGCGATCTGCGAACGTGAGCGCTGCCCGTTTGCCGTGGTCGGCGAAGCCACTGCCGAACCACAACTGACCGTGACCGACAGCCACTTCGGCAACAGCCCGGTGGACATGCCGCTGGAAGTGCTGCTGGGCAAGGCTCCGCGCATGCACCGCTCCGTGGTTCGGGAAAACGAACTGGGCGACGACTTCGATCCGTCGACCCTGAACATCGCCGACTGCGTCGAGCGTGTTCTGCATCACCCGGCCGTGGCCAGCAAGAGCTTCCTGATCACCATCGGCGACCGCACCATCACCGGCCTCGTGGCCCGTGACCAGATGGTTGGCCCATGGCAGGTACCCGTGGCTGACGTGGCCGTGACCGCCACCAGCTTCGACGTCTACACCGGTGAAGCCATGGCGATGGGCGAGCGTACTCCGCTGGCCCTGCTGGACGCTCCGGCGTCGGGCCGCATGGCCATCGGCGAAACCCTGACCAACATCGCCGCTTCGCGCATCGCCAAGCTCTCCGACATCAAGTTGTCGGCGAACTGGATGTCGGCCGCTGGTCACCCGGGCGAAGACGCGCGTCTGTACGACACCGTGAAAGCGGTCGGTATGGAACTGTGCCCTGAGCTGGGCATCACCATCCCGGTGGGCAAGGACTCGATGTCCATGGCCACTCGCTGGAATGACGAGGGCGTCGACAAGACCGTGACCTCGCCGATGTCGCTGATCGTCACCGGCTTTGCTCCAGTGACCGACATCCGTCAGACCCTGACCCCGCAACTGCGCATGGACAAGGGCACCACCGACCTGATCCTGATCGACCTGGGTCGTGGCCAGAACCGCATGGGCGCCTCGATTCTCGCCCAGGTGCACGGCAAGCTCGGCAGCCAGGCTCCGGACGTCGACGACGCCGAAGACCTGAAGGCCTTCTTCGCCGTGATCCAGGGCCTCAACGCCGACGGTCACCTGCTGGCTTACCACGACCGTTCCGACGGTGGTCTGTTGACCAGCACCGTGGAAATGGCTTTTGCCGGCCACTGCGGTCTGAGCCTGAACCTCGACGGCCTGGCGGAAACCTCGGCCGACATCGCCGCGATCCTGTTCAACGAAGAGCTGGGCGCAGTGATCCAGGTACGCCAGGACGCCACCCCGGACATCCTCGCGCAGTTCAGCGCTGCGGGCCTGGGCGACTGCGTGTCGGTAATCGGCCAGCCAATGAACAACGGCGAGATCAACATCACCTTCAACGGTGACACCGTGTTCGAAGGCCAGCGTCGTCTGCTGCAACGCCAGTGGGCCGAGACCAGCTACCAGATCCAGCGCCTGCGTGACAACGCCGACTGCGCCGAGCAAGAGTTCGACGTGTTGCTGGAAGAAGACAACCCGGGCCTGAGCGTCAAGCTCAGCTTCGACGTCAACCAGGACATCGCCGCGCCTTACATCAAGAAAGGCATTCGCCCACAGGTTGCCGTGCTGCGTGAGCAGGGCGTCAACGGTCAGGTGGAAATGGCCGCAGCGTTCGACCGTGCCGGTTTCAGCGCGATCGACGTGCACATGAGCGACATTCTGGCGGGTCGCGTCGACCTGAACGAGTTCAAGGGTCTGGTGGCTTGCGGTGGTTTCTCCTACGGCGATGTCTTGGGTGCCGGTGAAGGCTGGGCCAAGTCGGCCCTGTTCAACAGCCGTGCCCGCGATGCGTTCCAGGGCTTCTTCGAGCGTAACGACAGCTTCACCCTCGGGGTGTGCAACGGTTGCCAGATGATGTCCAACCTGCACGAGCTGATCCCGGGCAGCGAATTCTGGCCGCACTTCGTGCGTAACCGCTCCGAGCAGTTCGAAGCCCGCGTGGCCATGGTCCAGGTGCAGGAGTCGAACTCGATCTTCCTGCAGGGCATGGCCGGTTCGCGTATGCCGATCGCCATTGCCCACGGCGAAGGTCATGCCGAGTTCTCCAGCGAAGAGGCGTTGCTGGAAGCCGATCTGTCGGGTTGCGTGGCGATGCGTTTCGTCGACAACCACGGCAAGGTGACCGAGAGCTACCCGGCCAACCCGAACGGTTCGCCGCGCGGGATTACCGGACTGACCAGTCGTGACGGTCGCGTGACCATCATGATGCCGCACCCGGAGCGGGTCTTCCGCGCAGTGCAGAACTCGTGGCGCTCGGAAGAGTGGAGCGAGGACGCACCGTGGATGCGCATGTTCCGTAATGCTCGCGTGTGGGTGAACTAACAGCCGTGTACAAGCTCAGCTTTTTTGTTCCGGCCAGTCACGTCGAGGTGGTCAAGAGTGCGGTGTTCGCTGCCGGTGGCGGGCGGATCGGCACTTATGACCAGTGCTCGTGGCAGGTGCTTGGCCTGGGTCAGTTTCGCCCGTTGGACGGCAGCCAGCCGTTCCTCGGGCAGACCGGTCAGGTGGAGCAGGTCGAGGAATGGAAGGTTGAGCTGGTGGTGGCGGATGAGTTGATTCGTTCGGTGGTGATGGCCCTGAAGCAGAGCCATCCCTACGAGACGCCGGCTTATGAGGTATGGCGGTTGGAGGCGTTCTGAGCTTCCCGTCGCTCAAACAAAAAACCCGCTGAAAGCGATTTCAGCGGGTTTTTTGTTGCCCGGCAGGAGATGCCGTAGGCTGCGATTTTTTGATCTTGGCTTTGTGGGCATATAGGCCCTTCAGGGCCGGATTTCGATCATCGTGCCATCGGGTACCAGGCCCCAGACTTCGCGCATGTCGACGTTACGCATGGCGATGCAGCCGTCGGTCCAGTCCAGGGTGTGGAACAGGTCTTCGGGGTTTTCTTCGGTGTCCGGGGTGCCGTGAATCATGATCATGCCGCCTGGGGCCACGCCTTCGCGGCGCGAGCGCGCAGCGTCGCTGATGTTCGGGTAGGAGATGTGCATGGCCAGGTTGAAGCGCTCGCTGACCTTGCGCCAGTCCAGCCAGTACAGGCCTTCGGGGGTGCGTCGGTCGCCTTCCATGAGCTTCTGGCCCTTGGGGTTGCGGCCCAGTGAGATGCGGTAGGTCTTGATGGGCTTGCCGTCATTGATCAGTTGCAACTGACGGGCGGATTTGAGCACCAGGACTTTTTCGACGATTTTGCCGTCCAGGGTTTCCACGCTGGAAGCCTGGGAAACGACGGCGAATGACAGACAGAGGAACGCGAGCAACCAGCGCATTAAAACGATATCCCTGAGAGTACGGCGTACTTTTGTTGTTTAAGTGATCGCAGGCTGAGCAAGCGGAGGAATGGATTCGCTACGCACCGGGTAAGCCCCGCGCAGGCGGTCAGCGAAGAAGCATTCTAGGGTACGGCCCACTGTGCGGAAAGCCAGCTCTGACCAAGGGATGTCTGCTTCCTCGAAAAGCTGCACTTCCAGGCTTTCCGGGCCGGCGGCAAAGTCCAGGTCGGCCATTTCGGCGCGAAAGAATACGTGGACCTGGCTGATGTGCGGTACATCGATCAGCGTGTAGATACTCAGGTTGCGTACCCGAGCGCAGGCTTCCTCGGCGGTTTCACGCACGGCGGCCTGTTCGACGGTCTCGCCGTTCTCCATGAAACCGGCTGGCAGGGTCCAGTAACCCCGGCGCGGTTCGATGGCGCGACGGCACAGCAGCACCTGGGTGCCCCAGGTTGGCAGGCAGCCGGCGACGATGTTGGGGTTCTGGTAGTGAATGGTCTGACAGCTGTCGCAGACAAAACGCAGGCGCGAATCGCCTTCGGGAATACGTTGCGTGACCGGGTTACCGCACTGGCTACAGAATTTCATGCTGGGTTTTCCGAATAGGCCGCGCCTATCTTCGCGTGCCGCGGTGTCTGTCGGCAAGTTGTCGTTTAGCGACATGCCGCAGCCCGGGGGTTGGGCGGCCTCCAGGATTGGTGCATGATGCAAGGTAGCCAACAGATCGAGAGCACTCATGCTGGACGAGCTACTGTACCGGGTAAGTAATCACACACCACGTACGCTGGAAACTGACCGACGTTTCCCCGAAGCCGCGGTGCTCGTGCCCATCACCCGCAGTGACGAACCGGAACTGGTTCTGACTCTGCGCGCCAGCGGGCTCTCGACCCATGGCGGTGAGGTCGCCTTCCCCGGTGGGCGACGCGACCCCGAAGACCCGGACCTGGTGTTCACCGCCCTGCGCGAGGCCGAAGAGGAAATCGGCCTGCCGCCGGGGCTGGTGGAAGTGATCGGGCCCCTGAGTCCGCTGATCTCGCTGCACGGGATCAAGGTCACGCCTTATGTGGCGGTGATCCCGGACTTCGTCGAGTACCGCGCCAACGACGCGGAAATTGCCGCTGTGTTCAGTGTGCCGCTGGAGTTTTTCCGCACGGACCCGCGTGAACACACGCACCGCATCGATTATCAGGGCCGCAGCTGGTATGTGCCGAGCTACCGTTATGGCGAATACAAGATTTGGGGCCTGACCGCGATCATGGTTGTCGAGTTGATCAATCTGCTCTATGACGCGAAGATCAGCCTGCACCAACCTCCCAAGAGCTTTATCAATACCTGAAGCCATCCGGCATTTACCCGCGGCTGCCTGAGCCATGAGGATAACAACGATGAAATACCGCCTGGGCGACGCCCGTGTCGAGACCCACCCGCAGAGCTGGGTTGCACCGAACGCCGTGCTGATTGGCAAGGTCAAGCTGGAAGAGGGCGCCAGTGTCTGGTTCAACGCGGTCCTGCGCGGGGACAACGAACTGATCCTGATCGGCAAGAACAGCAATGTGCAGGACGGCACCGTGATGCACACCGACATGGGCTACCCGTTGACCATTGGTACCGGAGTGACCATCGGCCACAACGCCATGCTCCACGGCTGCACGGTGGGCGATAACAGCCTGATCGGGATTAATGCGGTGATCCTCAATGGGGCGAAGATCGGCAAGAACTGCATTATCGGCGCCAACTCGCTGATTGGTGAAAACAAGCAGATCCCCGACGGCTCGCTGGTCATGGGGTCGCCCGGTAAAGTGGTGCGCGAGCTGACCGAGCCGCAGATCAAGATGCTCGAAGCCTCTGCCGCACACTATGTGCATCGCTCCCAGCGATACGCCGTGGACCTGGTCGAGCAGGAGCCATGACTACCCCTGAAAGACCCGTGTTGTCGCCCTGCGTGAATATTTGTGCGCTGGACGAGCAGGACATCTGTACCGGATGCCAGCGTACCGTCGGGGAAATTACCCGCTGGAGCCGAATGGACAACGACGAGCGCCGCCAGGTGCTGGGGTTGTGCCATGAGCGCGCCAAGGCCAGCGGGCTGGTGTGGATGCTGGGCAAAACCCCGGCACCCTGAGCGCAGCACGTTGTAGGCGCGTGCTCGCGATGGATGCTGACGATGACGCGTGTCACCAGAGTCACCGCGTTGTTTTTGAGTTCGTCGCGAGCCCGCTCGCGCCTTCAGATAGCAGATAGCCGCATCGGGATTTGGCGGCTTCGCGCCGCTGCAGTACCCTATGCGCCAATCTGCCAGGTATCCCCGCGCCCCATGCTCTTCCTGATCGCCTACATCAGCAGCGTCGTGCTGATCAACTACGCCTTTTCTACTGCCCCGCACCTGGACATCATCTGGTCGGCCTGGGGTGGCCTGGTGTTCGTGCTGCGTGACATGGTGCAGATCCGCTTCGGCCATGGCGCGATCATTGCCATGCTGGCGGCGCTGGTGCTGTCGTACCTGACGTCCGACCCCTCCATCGCCCTGGCCAGCGCCACCGCGTTTGCGGTGTCGGAGTGCATCGACTGGCTGGTGTTCAGCATCACCAAGCGGCCCTTGCATGACCGGTTGTGGATCAGTTCGGCACTGAGCATTCCCCTGGATACCTTCATTTTCTTCGGCATGATCGACGCCCTGACCCCGGGCGTGTTGCTGACCGCCCTGGGCTCGAAGTTCGCCGGCGTGACGGCCGTGTGGCTGATTATGGCCTGGCGCTTGCGCAAACAGGCGGTCGCCAGCTAAGGCCAAAGCCGCTGGTTCATGTAAAATGCCGCGCTTTCTCCCCATGGGAAGTGCGCGCTGCGCCATATCCCTCGATGATCCGCTCCTTTGAGGAACTTCAGATGACTCGTATCGGAACTCCATTGTCGCCAACCGCGACCCGCGTATTGCTGTGTGGCTGTGGTGAGTTGGGCAAGGAGGTGGTGATCGAACTGCAACGCCTGGGCGTTGAAGTGATTGCCGTGGATCGTTACGCCAACGCGCCGGCGATGCAGGTGGCGCACCGCAGCCACGTGATCAACATGCTCGACGGCGCTGCACTGCGGGCCGTGATCGAAGCCGAGAAGCCGCACTTCATCGTGCCGGAAATCGAAGCCATTGCCACCGCCACCCTGGTGGAGCTGGAGGCCGAAGGTTTCACCGTGATCCCTACCGCCCGTGCCGCGCAACTGACCATGAACCGTGAAGGCATCCGTCGCCTGGCCGCCGAAGAGCTGGACCTGCCGACGTCCCCGTACCACTTCGCCGATACCGTCGAAGACTACCGCAAGGCAGTCGAAGACCTGGGCTTCCCGTGTGTGGTCAAGCCGGTGATGAGTTCTTCGGGCAAGGGCCAGAGCCTGCTGCGCAGCGCCGATGACGTGCAGAGCGCCTGGGACTACGCGCAGGAAGGCGGGCGTGCCGGTAAAGGTCGGGTGATCGTCGAGGGGTTCATCGATTTCGACTACGAAATCACCCTGCTGACCGTGCGCCATGTGGGCGGCACCACCTTCTGTGCACCTGTCGGTCACCGTCAGGAGAAGGGCGATTATCAGGAATCCTGGCAGCCACAAGCCATGAGCCCGATTGCCCTGGCGGAATCCGAGCGGGTGGCCAAGGCCGTGACCGAGGCCCTGGGTGGTCGTGGTCTGTTTGGCGTCGAGTTGTTCATCAAGGGTGATCAGGTGTGGTTCAGCGAAGTCTCGCCGCGCCCCCATGACACCGGCCTGGTGACCCTGATTTCCCAGGATCTGTCGCAGTTCGCGCTGCATGCCCGGGCAATTCTCGGCCTGCCGATCCCGTTGATCCGTCAGTTCGGTCCTTCGGCTTCGGCAGTGATTCTGGTGGAAGGGCAGTCGACCCAGACGGCGTTCGCCAACCTGGGAGCTGCGTTGAGCGAGCCGGATACCGCGCTGCGTTTGTTCGGCAAGCCAGAGGTGAACGGTCAGCGTCGCATGGGTGTGGCGCTGGCGCGGGATGAGTCGATTGAGTTGGCCCGGGCTAAAGCGACCCGTGCTTCTCAGGCCGTGGTTGTAGAGCTGTAACCGAGGCGCGGCCTTCGCGAGCAGGCTCGCTCCCACAGGATCTTCGGTTGATTACACCGGTTGTGTACAGCCCAATCCAATGTGGGAGCGAGCCTGCTCGCGATGGCGATCTATCACGCCACCGACGCTCAGCACCGGGGCTTGGTCGAGCGATTCAACAAGGGGCTGCGCGGTGCTCTTTCAGCCAATTGCAGGCACGGACGTGGTGTGCCAGATCAGCACCTGGCTGACGCGGTTGTCCTCGGTTTCGAGGATTTCCAGCCGATAACGACCGATTTTCAGGCACACCGGGCAATCCGGGATGGTTTCCAGGGCCTCGGTGACCAGGCCGTTCAGGGTTTTCGGGCCATCGCTGGGCAGGTGCCAGCCCAGGCTCTTGTTCAGTTCGCGGATGGAAGCTGCGCCGTCGATCACCAGGCGCCCGTCGGCTTGCGGGTGAATGTGCGGGTTGTCGAGGCTGTGCTGGCTTTCGAACTCGCCGACGATTTCTTCGAGGATGTCCTCCAGGGTCACGATGCCCTGCACTTCGCCGTACTCGTCGACCACCATGCCCAGGCGACGCTGCTGTTTGTGGAAGTTCAGCAGCTGCAGCTGCAGGGGAGTGCTTTCCGGCACGAAGTAGGGTTCGTGGCAGGCGGCCAGCAGGGCTTCTTTGGTCAGGCTGGCATCGGGCAGCAAGTGGCGGATCTGCCGGGTGTTGAGTACGGCTTCGACCTGGTTGATATCGCTGTGGAACACCGGCAGGCGCGTGCGCTTGTTGGTGCGCAGCTGTTGGATGATGTCCTCCAGCGGATCGTCGAGGTTGATCCCGTCCACTTCACTGCGCGGTACCAGGATGTCGTTGACGGTAATGTTGTCCAGCGCATGAATGCCGGCCAGGGCATGGGGGCGACAAGCGGCATGTTCGTGTTCGTTGTCGGTTATCGGTGTCGGCAGTGGCTCATCTTCGCTCTGTTGCACCACCTTGGGCTTGCGTGCCAGGGGCTTGAGCAGCAGCAGGCTGATGCTGCTGAGCAGCCAGGCGAGCGGGTAGAGGAGCTTCAATGGCACGCCAAGCAGGGTGTTGCCCAGCGCCAGGATGGTATCCGGATAGCGGCTGGCGAGGGTGCGCGGCAGGTAATCGGCGAATATCAGCAAGGCCGCCGTGGCGCTCAGGCAGGCGAGCCAGGGGCCATTGTCGGCCCAGCCGAATACCGCGAGCAGGGTGCTGATAACCACCACCAGTGCCCGGCACAAGGTATTGCAGAGAATCAGGCTGCTGAGCGGGAAGTTGAGTCTGGCCACCGGCTTGTCGCTCGCACGTGAGGCCGTACGTTGGGCCAGCAGTTGCTGTTGCGCCGCCTCGATGGCGGTGAACAGGCCCGACCAGAGGATCAGCAGGGCCAGGACGGCGAGCAAGGGCCCGATGGGCAGGTTATCCATAACGAATGCCCGTCAGATGTGCAGGATGAATTCGCGGACCAGCTTGCTGCCGAAATAGGCCAGCATCAGCAGGCAGAAGCCGGCCAGGGTCCAGCGAATGGCCTTGTGCCCGCGCCAGCCGAGGCGATTGCGGCCCCACAGCAACACGCTGAAGACAATCCAGGCCAGGCACGCCAGCAGGGTCTTGTGTACCAGGTGCTGGGCAAACAGGTTCTCGACGAACAGCCAGCCAGAGATCAGTGACAGCGACAGCAGGGTCCAGCCGGCCCAGAGGAAACCGAACAGCAGGCTTTCCATGGTTTGCAGCGGCGGGAAGTTCTTGATCAGCCCCGAGGGGTGCTTGTGCTTGAGCTGGTGGTCTTGCACCAGCACCAGCAGCGCCTGGAACACGGCAATGGTGAACATGCCGTAGGCCAGGATCGACAGCAGGATATGGGCGAGAATCCCGGGCTCCTCGTCGATCACCTGCACCGTGCCCGTCGGCGCGAACTGCGCCAGCAGCACGGTGGCCAGTCCCAGTGGGAACAGCAGCAACAGCAGGTTTTCCACCGGGATGCGTGAACACGCCAGCAGGGTCAGGGCGATTACCGCGGCGGCAATCAGGCTGGCGGCGCTGAAAAAATCCAGGCCCAGGCCGATCGGCGTCACCAGGTGGGTGAACAGGCTCGCGCTGTGGGCCAGGACGGCAAAGATGCCGAGCGTGACCAGCAGGCGTTTGTTCGCCTTGGCGCCTGTGGCCAGGCGAGAGCCTTGGTAGAAAGTCGCAGCGGCGTATAAGCAGGCGGCGGCGAGTGTCGTGAGCAAACTGGGTGACAAGGGGAGCATAAATCCTGTTAGGCAAGCCCGAAAGAGAATGAGTTTGGCATACAACCCTTGTCGCATGAAAGACCGCACAACCAGACGGCGGGTGTGCGCCAGACGCAGTCTTCGCTATAATCCGCGACCTGCCCACGCCGCAGGCTCGCCGAGCACATGTTTTTCACGGTCTGGGCCGCCATTACCTCGGTCTCCTTAGGGCCTGAAAGGATCGCGCATGTTTGAAAACTTAACCGACCGTCTATCGCAGACGCTGCGCCATGTCACCGGCAAAGCCAAGCTGACCGAAGACAATATCAAAGACACCCTGCGTGAAGTGCGCATGGCGTTGCTCGAAGCCGACGTCGCCCTGCCGGTGGTCAAGGACTTCGTCAATTCGGTCAAGGAGCGCGCTGTCGGCACCGAGGTGTCGCGCAGCCTGACGCCGGGCCAGGCCTTCGTGAAGATCGTCCAGGCCGAACTCGAAAGCCTGATGGGCGAGGCCAACGAAGACCTGAACCTGAGTGCCGTGCCGCCAGCCGTCATCCTGATGGCCGGTCTGCAGGGTGCCGGTAAAACCACCACGGCCGGCAAACTGGCGCGCTTCCTCAAGGAGCGCAAGAAGAAGTCGGTGATGGTGGTGTCCGCGGACGTCTACCGTCCGGCGGCGATTAAACAGCTGGAAACCCTGGCCAACGACATCGGCGTGACGTTCTTCCCGTCCGACCTGAGCCAGAAGCCGGTCGATATCGCCGAAGCCGCTATTAAAGAAGCACGCCTGAAATTCATCGACGTGGTCATCGTCGATACCGCCGGTCGCCTGCACATCGACGAAGAGATGATGGGCGAGATCAAGGCCCTTCATGCCGCGATCAAGCCGGTCGAGACCCTGTTCGTGGTCGACGCCATGACCGGCCAGGACGCCGCCAACACGGCCAAGGCCTTTGGCGATGCGCTGCCGCTGACCGGGGTGATCCTGACCAAGGTCGACGGTGATGCCCGTGGCGGTGCCGCGTTGTCGGTACGTTCCATCACCGGCAAGCCGATCAAGTTCATCGGTATGGGCGAGAAGACCGAAGCCCTCGAGCCGTTCCACCCCGAGCGTATTGCTTCGCGCATCCTCGGCATGGGCGACGTGCTCAGCCTGATCGAACAGGCTGAACAGACCCTCGACAAGGACAAAGCCGACAAACTGGCGAAAAAGCTGAAGAAGGGCAAAGGCTTCGACCTCGAAGACTTCCGCGATCAGCTGCAACAGATGAAAAACATGGGCGGCCTCGGCGGCCTGATGGACAAGCTGCCGAATATCGGCGGTGTCAACCTGGCGCAAATGGGCAATGCCCAGGGCGCGGCAGAGAAACAGTTCAAGCAGATGGAAGCCATCATCAACTCCATGACCCCGGCCGAGCGCCGCGACCCTGAGCTGATCAGCGGTTCGCGCAAGCGTCGGATCGCCCTGGGTTCCGGCACCCAGGTGCAGGACATCGGCCGCTTGATCAAGCAGCACAAGCAGATGCAGAAGATGATGAAGAAATTCTCCGCCAAGGGCGGCATGGCAAAAATGATGCGCGGCATGGGCGGTATGTTGCCCGGCGGCGGCATGCCAAAAATGTAAAGAATTCGCGCCGACAGTCTTGTCGGCGCGGTCCCCACACGGACGTGGGGCCAGCAGTAGCCCGCCTTGGCGGGCGCTGACTCGCCGTTGGAGACAACGGCTCTACCGCAAATCTGGATGGCACGCCGATAGGCGCCAGAAAAAGACATTTGCAAAAGTCCGGATATTCCTTAGAATATGCGGCCTTTCGGGCACCTATGCCCGCTGTGCATTTAGATTTGCAGCACCGACTACAGGAACTATGTTCACATGCTAACAATCCGTCTTGCCCTTGGCGGCTCCAAAAAGCGCCCGTTCTACCACTTGACCGTAACCGACAGCCGCAACCCGCGCGACGGTTCGCACAAAGAACAGGTTGGTTTCTTCAACCCTGTTGCTCGTGGTCAAGAAGTCCGTCTGTCCGTGAACCAAGAGCGCGTAGCCTACTGGCTGAGCGTTGGTGCACAACCTTCTGAGCGTGTTGCTCAGTTGCTGAAGGAATCTGCTAAGGCTGCGGCCTGAGCAATATGAACGCGACGCCAGCCAATGCTGATGATTTGATCGTTATCGGCAAAATTTATTCTGTTCATGGCGTTCGCGGCGAAGTGAAGGTGTATTCCTTTACTGATCCGACTGAAAACCTCTTGCAGTACAAAACCTGGACGCTCAAGCGCGAAGGCAGCGTAAAGCAGGTTGAGCTGGTCAGCGGACGTGGGAACGACAAGTTCCTGGTCGCAAAGCTCAAGGGTCTTGATGATCGTGAAGAAGCCCGTCTTCTGGCCGGTTATGAGATCTGCGTGCCGCGCAACCTGTTCCCTGAACTGACCGACGGCGAGTACTACTGGTACCAGCTCGAAGGTCTGAAGGTCATTGACCAACTCGGGCAATTGCTCGGGAAGATCGATCATCTTCTGGAAACCGGCGCCAATGATGTAATGGTGGTCAAGCCTTGCGCTGGCAGCCTGGATGATCGCGAACGCCTCTTGCCCTATACGGAGCAATGTGTGTTGGCAGTCGACCTGGCAGCAGGCGAGATGAAGGTGGAATGGGATGCGGACTTCTAAGCGTGGCTAACTTGCGCGTAGAAGTGATCAGTTTGTTTCCCGAGATGTTCTCCGCCATCAGCGAGTACGGCATCACCAGTCGGGCGGTGAAACAGGGGCTCTTGCAGCTGACCTGTTGGAATCCGCGAGACTACACGACGGATCGACATCACACTGTGGACGATCGCCCATTTGGCGGTGGCCCGGGCATGGTGATGAAGATCAAGCCCCTGGAAGATGCTCTGGTTCAGGCCAAGGCAGCAGCCGGGGAGGCGGCGAAGGTCATTTACCTGTCGCCCCAAGGCCGTCAACTGACTCAGTCGGCGGTACGCGAGTTGGCGAATGAGGAAGCATTAATCCTGATTGCCGGCCGCTATGAAGGCATTGACGAGCGATTTATTGAAGCTCATGTCGATGAAGAGTGGTCGATTGGTGACTATGTACTGTCTGGCGGCGAGCTGCCGGCGATGGTCCTGATTGACGCGGTTACGCGACTGCTGCCTGGAGCTTTAGGGCATGCGGACTCCGCCGAGGAAGATTCCTTTACGGATGGTCTGCTGGATTGCCCGCACTACACCCGACCGGAGGTGTATGCGGATCAGCGTGTTCCCGACGTGTTGCTAAGTGGCAATCACGCGCATATCCGGCGTTGGCGTTTACAGCAGTCCCTTGGTAGGACCTTTGAACGACGCGCCGATCTTCTGGAAAGCCGCTCGCTTTCTGGAGAAGAGAAGAAGCTGCTCGAGGAATACATCCGCGAGCGGGACGATAGTTAACAACGTATCGATGGTAGATCCGACGATTTACCTTAGGAGCACAGCATGACTAACAAAATCATCCTTGCACTCGAAGCAGAGCAGATGACCAAAGAGATCCCTACCTTTGCCCCGGGCGACACCATTGTCGTTCAGGTGAAAGTGAAGGAAGGCGACCGTTCGCGTCTGCAAGCGTTCGAAGGTGTTGTTATCGCCAAGCGTAACCGCGGCGTAAACAGTGCTTTCACCGTACGTAAGATCTCCAACGGTGTTGGCGTAGAGCGTACTTTCCAGACCTACAGCCCGCAAATCGACAGCATGGCTGTCAAGCGTCGCGGTGACGTACGTAAAGCCAAGCTGTACTACCTGCGTGACCTGTCGGGTAAAGCAGCTCGCATCAAGGAAAAACTGGCTTAAGTCCAGCTTCCGATGCAGAAAAAAGCAGCCTACGGGCTGCTTTTTTGTGCCTGGAATTTAACCCAGGCGCTGGTCAGGCGTCATTGGCCCCGGGCTGGATCAGCGCCACCAGGGTCCAGCCAGCGGCGGGTTTGATCACGCTGTCGGGTGTCAGCACGTAGACCCAGCCACTGGGGTCCTGGGCAAACAGCAGCGTCGCACGATCACCGTGCAGCGCCTGATAGTCCTCCCAGCCAAAACCGTCGGTCAGGTGAGTGGTATAGAGTTCGGCGCCCTGGCTGAGCAGGCTGGCCAGCTTGGTGTAGGTCAGCACCTGGCTGCCCAGCAGTTGCCCACGGTGCTCGTGGCTGGCGCGGTGCTTGTCGGTGCGCCGGCTTTCCTGGCCGCTGGCCAGGGAGAACATGCGCTGATGCCCGAACTCATGACGAAAGCGCATGGTGGCCAGGGTATTGAGCTCCCCCGAAGGGGAGAGCGCCAGCAGGTGGCCGAGGCCGACCAGGTCCAGGTGAGCGTCCGCGTGTTGCGAGGCCGGATTACCGAAGTAAGTAGGCAGCCCCTCCATGCGCGCTGCACGGATGTTTTCCCAGCTCGAATCGGTCAGCAGCACGCGGCTGCCCAGTTGCTGCAGGGCCTTGCCCAGTGCCCGTGAAGGACCGTTGGCGCCCACGATGAGGAATCCGCTGGGGGCGGGCTCGGCGACTTTCAGCAGGCGCGCCAGGGGGCGGGCAGTGGCGCTTTGCAACACCACCGTGCCGATAATGACCGCAAAGGTCAGGGGCACCAGCAGCAGCGCTCCTTCGTGACCGGCCTCATGCAGGCGGATCGCAAAGATGGCCGACACCGCCGCCGCGACGATGCCCCGTGGTGCGATCCAGGCCAGCAGCGCGCGCTCGCGCCAGTTGAGGCTGGAACCCAGGGTCGAGAGCACCACGTTCAGTGGTCGGGCAATGAACTGAATCACCAGCAATAGCAGTAGGACCAGCGGCCCGAGGGCGATCATCGCGTTCAGGTCCAGGCGGGCCGCCAGCAGAATGAACAGGCCGGAGATCAACAGCACGCTGAGGTTTTCCTTGAAGTGCAGGATGTGCCGCACATCCACCCCCTTCATGTTGGCCAGCCACATGCCCATCAGGGTCACCGCCAGCAGCCCGGACTCGTGCATCACCTGGTTGGCGGCGATGAAGATCGCCAGTACGGCGGCCAGTGACGCCAGGTTGTGCAGGTATTCCGGCAGCCATTGGCGCCGAATCAGGGTGCCGAGCGCCCAGCCACCGGCGATGCCGAACAGGCTGCCGCAGAGGATGACCCCAGCGAATGTCAGCAGGCTGTGCTTGATGCCGTGGCCTTCGGCGCTGGCGATGATGAAGCTGTAGACAACCACCGCGAGCAACGCGCCAATCGGGTCAATGACAATGCCTTCCCAGCGCAGGATATTGGCAATCGAGGCCTTCGGGCGCACCACCCGCAGCATGGGCACGATGACCGTGGGGCCGGTGACCAGGGTCAGGCTGCCAAACAGAATCGCCAGCAGCCAGTCGAAACCCAGTAGCCAGTGGGTGGCGACCGCGATCACCACCCAGGTCGCCAGGGCGCCGATGGTCACGAGGCGATGCACCACGCTGCCGATCTCGCGCCATTCGGACAGGTGCAAGGTCAGGCTGCCCTCGAACAGGATCAGCGCCACGGCCAGTGACACCAGGGGCATGAGCAGCGGGCCGAACATTTCCTGCGGGTCGAGCCAGCCCAGTACCGGCCCCACCACAATCCCGGTCAGCAGCAGAAACAAAATCGCGGGCAACTTCAGGCGCCAGGCCAGCCATTGGCAGCCCAAAGCTGCCGCACCAATGCCACCGAAGGCCAAAAGAATTTGCTGCTCGTTCATTGATGCTCCCTGTTCCTTGAAATAGCTGGCTATGAAAGACTAGCGGGCATCCTTACCGTTCCCTGTTTTTTTACGCGCAGCGCCTGGCCTGCGTGTCTTGAGTATCCATGCCTGCTATCGAACATCCTTTGATCGACCAGTTTCTCGACGCCTTGTGGTTGGAAAAAGGCCTCGCGGACAATACGCGCGACGCCTACCGCAGTGATCTGGCGCTGTTCAACGGCTGGCTCCAGGAGCAAGGGCTGGAGTTGCTCAACGCCGGTCGCGAGCTGATCCTCGACCACCTGGCCTGGCGCCTGGAACAGAATTACAAACCACGCTCCACTGCACGATTTCTCTCGGGTGTGCGTGGGTTCTATCGTTATCTGCTGCGGGAAAAGCTGATCAGCGTCGACCCAACGCTGCAGGTCGACATGCCGCAATTGGGTCGGCCGTTGCCTAAATCCTTGTCGGAAGCCGACGTCGAGGCCTTGCTGGCGGCGCCGGACCTCAGTGAGGCCATCGGCCAGCGGGACCGGGCGATGCTCGAGGTGTTGTACGCCTGCGGTCTGCGGGTCACCGAGCTGATCAGCCTGACCCTGGAGCAGGTCAACCTGCGCCAGGGGGTGCTGCGGGTCATGGGCAAGGGCAGCAAGGAACGCCTGGTGCCGATGGGGGAGGAGGCGATTGTCTGGGTCGAACGCTATATGCGTGATGCCCGTGGCGAGCTGTTGGGCGGACGACCCAGTGATGTGCTGTTCCCCAGCCTGCGCGGTGAGCAGATGACCCGCCAGACGTTCTGGCACCGGATCAAGCACCAGGCCAAGGTCGCCGGTATCGGCAAGTCCCTGTCGCCCCACACCTTGCGCCACGCCTTCGCCACCCATTTGCTCAACCACGGCGCTGACCTGCGGGTGGTGCAGATGTTGCTCGGCCATAGCGACCTGTCGACCACCCAGATCTACACCCACGTGGCCCGGGCCCGCCTGCAGGACTTGCATGCCAAGCACCACCCAAGAGGCTGAATCGAAGGCCCGTGGGTAGGCGCTTCGTTGCCTCGCGTTACCGGGAGTCGGCCACAGGGACCTTATGTGATAGGCTTTGCCGGTTTGCACGATGGACGGTTATGACCCGGTGTTTCGGTACGGGCGTTCTGGCCGATCCATTTGTCCGCCTTCAGGAGTTCTCATGCGTCTGACCCAGATTTTCGCCGCCGCAGCCATTGCGTTGGTCAGCACTTTCGCCGTCGCCGATGATGCGGCTGACAAAGCCATCCGCAAGAGCCTGGAAACCCTCCAGCTCGACACGCCGATCGAAACCATCAGCGCCAGCCCGCTGGCCGGTCTTTACGAAGTCAAGCTCAAGGGCAGCCGCGTGCTGTACGCCAGCGCCGACGGTCAGTACATCGTCCAGGGCTATCTGTTTCAGCTCAAGGACGGCAAGCCGGTCAACCTGACCGAGAAAACCGAGCGCCTGGGCGTTGCCAAGCTGGTCAACGGTATCCCGGTCGCCGAGACCGTGGTCTACCCGGCCATCGGCGAAACCAAGACCCACATCACCGTATTCACCGACACCACGTGCCCGTATTGCCATAAATTGCACGCTGAAGTGCCGGCCTTGAACAAAATGGGGGTCGAAGTGCGGTATGTTGCTTTCCCACGCCAGGGCCTCGGCTCGCCGGGTGATGAGCAACTGCAGAACGTGTGGTGCTCCACCGACAAGAAAGCGGCCATGGACAAGATGGTCGATGGCAAGGAAATCAAGGCGGCGAAGTGTGCCAACCCGGTTGCCAAACAGTTCGCCCTGGGTCAGTCGATCGGTGTGAACGGTACGCCGGCCATCGTTTTGGCCGACGGCCAGGTGATTCCGGGCTACCAGCCGGCGCCACAAGTCGCCAAACTGGCGTTGGGTGCGAAATAATCCTGTGTCGTCACGGTAAGCCTTTGACGATCATGGAGCGACGACAGCCGTCGGCGTTCCATTAATAGAGAGCCGCACAGGTTGTGGCTGTTTTTCACGGCCGACCTTGTGTCGGCCGTTTTATGGGGAGTTCAAAGTGAATCCGGTCAAAGTAGGCATCTGTGGGTTAGGTACCGTCGGTGGCGGCACCTTCAACGTACTTCAGCGCAACGCCGAGGAAATTGCTCGTCGTGCCGGGCGTGGAATCGAAGTGGCACAAATTGCCATGCGCACGCCAAAGCCTCAGTTCCAGACGACCGGCATTACGATTACCAACGATGTCTTCGAAGTGGCCACGAACCCTGAGATCGACATCGTCATAGAGCTGATGGGCGGCTATACCGTTGCCCGCGAGCTGGTACTCAAAGCGATCGAAAACGGAAAACATGTGGTTACCGCGAACAAGGCGCTGATCGCCGTTCACGGTAACGAGATTTTCGCCAAGGCGCGCGAGAAAGGTGTGATCGTGGCATTCGAAGCGGCGGTAGCCGGTGGCATCCCGGTCATCAAGGCGATCCGCGAAGGCCTGTCGGCCAACCGGATCAACTGGGTCGCGGGGATCATCAACGGCACCGGCAACTTCATCCTTACCGAAATGCGCGAGAAGGGCCGTACCTTCGAAGACGTGCTCGTCGAAGCCCAGGCCCTGGGTTACGCCGAGGCCGATCCGACTTTCGACGTCGAAGGCATCGATGCTGCGCACAAGCTGACCATCCTGGCGTCCATTGCGTTCGGTATCCCGCTGCAATTCGACAAGGCTTACACCGAAGGCATCACCCAGCTGACCACCGCTGACGTGAACTATGCCGAAGCCCTGGGCTACCGGATCAAGCACCTGGGTGTGGCTCGCAGCACCTCTCGCGGCATCGAGCTGCGCGTGCACCCGACCCTGATCCCGGCGGATCGCCTGCTGGCCAACGTCAACGGGGTGATGAACGCGGTGATGGTCAACGGCGATGCTGCCGGTTCGACCCTGTTCTACGGCGCTGGCGCCGGCATGGAGCCCACCGCTTCGTCGGTAATCGCCGACCTGGTGGATGTGGTTCGCGCCATGACCAGCGACCCGGAAAACCGCGTCCCGCACCTGGCTTTCCAGCCGGATTCTCTGTCGGCCCACCCGATCCTGCCGATCGAAGCCTGCGAGAGCGCCTACTACCTGCGCATCCAGGCCAAGGACCATCCGGGCGTGCTGGCCCAGGTGGCGAGCATTCTGTCGGAGCGGGGCATCAACATCGAATCGATCATGCAAAAGGAAGTCGAAGAACACGACGGCCTGGTGCCCATGATCCTGCTGACGCACCGTGTGCTGGAGCAGCACATGAACGACGCCATTACGGCCCTGGAAGCGTTGCAAGGTGTGGACGGTCCGGTGGTACGGATCCGTGTCGAACACTTGAATTAATTCAGCGGCAAGCGGCAAGCGGCAAGCTACAGGTTAAAGCCGGAGTGTTTTTACCCTGTAGCGTGCAGCTTGGCGCTTGAAGCCCAAACCAAAGGTTTGCCCCTATGCGTTATATCAGTACTCGCGGCCAGGCACCGGCCCTGAATTTCGAAGACGTTCTGCTGGCGGGTCTGGCCAGCGACGGCGGCCTGTATGTGCCGGAAAACCTGCCACGTTTCACCCAGGAAGAAATTGCTTCCTGGGCCGGCCTGCCGTACCACGAGCTGGCGTTCCGGGTGATGCGCCCGTTTGTCGCCGGCAGCATTCCGGATGCCGATTTCAAAAAGATTCTTGAAGCCACTTATGGCGCGTTTTCCCACAGCGCAGTAGCGCCTTTGCGTCAGCTCAATGGCAACGAATGGGTGCTGGAGCTGTTCCACGGCCCGACCCTGGCGTTCAAGGACTTTGCCCTGCAACTGCTCGGCCGCCTGCTTGACTACGTGTTGGAAAAACGTGGCGAGCGTGTGGTCATTGTCGGTGCCACATCGGGTGATACCGGCTCGGCGGCGATCGAAGGCTGCAAGCACTGCGAAAACGTCGACATCTTCATCCTGCACCCGCACAACCGGGTCTCGGAAGTCCAGCGTCGGCAGATGACCACGCTGTTTGGCGACAACATCCATAACATCGCCATCGAAGGCAACTTCGATGACTGCCAGGAAATGGTCAAGGCCAGCTTCGCTGACCAGAGCTTCCTCAAGGGCACGCGCCTGGTCGCGGTGAACTCGATCAACTGGGCGCGGATCATGGCCCAGATCGTCTACTACTTCCACGCTGCCCTGCAGTTGGGTGGCCCGGCGCGTTCGGTGTCGTTCTCGGTGCCGACCGGCAACTTCGGCGATATTTTCGCCGGCTACCTGGCCCGCAACATGGGGCTGCCGATCAATCAGTTGATCGTCGCCACCAACCGCAACGACATCCTGCACCGCTTCATGAGCGGCAATCAGTACGTCAAGGAAACCCTGCACGCGACCCTGTCGCCGTCGATGGACATCATGGTCTCGTCGAACTTCGAACGCCTGCTGTTCGACCTGCACGGGCGTAACGGCGCAGCAATCGCCGGCCTGATGGACAACTTCAAGCAGGGCGGGGGTTTCAGCGTCGAACAGGAGCGTTGGACTGAAGCGCGCAAGCTCTTCGATTCCCTGGCCGTGGACGATGCGCAGACTTGCGAGACCATCGCCGAAGTGTTTGCCCAGACCGGCGAGCTGCTGGACCCGCACACCGCCATCGGCGTCAAGGCGGCCCGCGAGTGCCGTCGCAGCCTGGATATCCCGATGGTGATTCTCGGCACGGCGCACCCGGTCAAGTTCCCCGAGGCGGTTGAAAAAGCCGGTGTAGGAAAAGCGCTTGAACTGCCTGCCCATCTTTCTGACTTGTTTGAGCGAGATGAGCGTTGCACCGTTTTGCCAAATGACCTGAAAGCGGTACAGGCCTTTGTCAGTCAGCATGGCAACCGCGGCAAGCCACTCTGATCGGCAAAAACCTGACACATTTGAAGCCCGTCTCCTGACGGGCTTTCTTATTTCTGCATGTCACACTGCTGCCCCTCAGGGATGGGTGAGTGGATGTGAAGGACATGGGCATGCAGCTTTTGAGACGGTTGACGCCAGCCTTGCGCTGGCTGGTTTTGTTCAGCGTGCTGATGCTGGGCCGCGAAGGGCTGGCCAGGGCGCCGGACGCCTCGGCAGCGCAGGGCGTGGCGACGGCCAGGCCGCTGCTGCTCAGCCCGCAGGAGCGGGAGTGGATCGCCCGCAACCCGCAGGTGATCGTCGCTTCGGTGCAGTATCCGTTGTACCTGTTCAAGGACGAGCAGGGGCAGTGGACGGGCCTGAGCCACGATATCCTGCGACGACTCTCGCGGATGACGGGCTTGCAGTTTGTCCATCAGGAGTCGTTCTCCACCGAGCATCTGCTGGGCTTGCTGGAAAGCGGGCAGGCGGACATGAGCAGCACGCTGGCAGTGAACGATGAGCGCAAGGGCTTCCTCGACTTCAGTCACGCCTTTGGCGGGTCGGGCTGGGTCTTCGTCGGGCTGGCAGCGGGCGAGCCTGTGCAGTCGCTGGAGGCGCTCTCAGGCAAGGTCCTGGCATTGCCGGCCCGGCATGCCCTGGAAGCCGCTATCCGGCGCGACTACCCACAGATCCAGTTGCGCGCGGTGAAAACCTACGCCGAGGCGCGTGCCCTTGTCGAGAGCGGCGAAGCCGACGCCACCATCGAGAACGAAAATGGCACCTATCAGTTTCCGGCGGGACGACTGACCCTTGGTGCGAGCATCGAGGGCCACTGGGTGACCGACCATCTGGCCGTGCGCAAGGGCCAGCCGCAACTGTTGAGCATCCTCAACAAGGCACTCGAGGCATTTCCTCCCGCCGAATTACGCGCGATCCGCGCCAAGTGGCTCAGTGGCGTGGTGCCCGTGCAGCCACCATCGCCGTGGCAGCGGTTGATTCAATGGGCGTGCTGGGGGGGCGTGTTCGCGGGCGTGTTCGGCCTGCTCTCGGTGGTGTGGAATCGCCGGCTCAATCGCCAGGTCGAGTGCCGACTCAAAGCCGAAGAGGCGTTGAACGACCAGTTGGCATTCGAACAATGCCTGATCAACGCCATGCCTGATCCGGTGTTCGTCAGGGATCTGGAGGGGCGCCTGATCCAGTGCAACAAGAGCTATGAAGAGTACCTGTCGACGCGCTTTGACCGGGTCCAGGGCAAACGCCTGACCGAGGTCGATACGCTGCCGGCTGCCACGGGCCAATTGCTGCACGCTGAGTTCATGGCGCAACTGGGCAGCCGCAAAGGTCGTTTCATCGAACGCCAGCTGACGTTCAACAACGGCACCCGCTGCATCTACCAGTGGACGGTGCCCTTCTATAGCGCCAACGGCGTGCTGCGTGGCGTGCTTGGCGGCTGGACCGCGCCCCGTGGGCCGCGCCAGCAGGAGCCGCGCTGAGGTTTGGTGCGGTGTTTTTATCCTGTCATCTTTTCCCGGCATGCTCTGCCAACTAGGGTGTTGCGATATGCCTTCAGTCGAGATCTAGAACTTTCTTCTCGGGCCAGTGGTCATTTACAGTGAACACGCCTTGGCACTTTGTTTCGGACTATAGAGTGGTGATCGAGATGGAAAGTATCAGCCTATTGTTGGGTGAAGCACTGAGCCCCTACCAGGTAACGCTGACCCCATCGGGTGTTTCTGGAGAGTGCCTGGTGACCTTGAAGAATGCCGTGGGCGCGATTGTGGTCGAGCGTGAGTTCAGTCAGGCGCAACTGTGCGACAAGCGCCAGCTCACCGACGTGGTCGACGGCTTGCATCGTGATGTGCTGATTGCTGAAGGACGGCTGCAACCCTGTGTAATCGCAGCCTTGCGCAATGCCGCGCAAGACAAGCCGGTAACGCTCGGCCACTGATTGAGTTTTTTCGGGAACCTTCCGGGCATCCCGTCAGTCAGACCCTGTACCAACAAGAGCAGGCATTGTGCTCCGGTGCTTGTTGCTTGTGGTACGGGTCCTTGTTGACCACGTTTAACCCCGAGTCGTCTCCCCACTTCTCGGGGTTTCTTTTGTCTGGCGTTTGTTCAGGGTGCCTGATCCTGGAAAAAACGTCGGGTGTCCTCCCGGTATTCCTCGCGTATCTGCGGGTCGAGCCACCGTGTATAAAACTCGATCAAGCGATTGTCCCGCAGCCTGAGTACCGTGGCGTTGATCGCTTTGATGGCCTGGTGCCCCTGGGCCGTATCCGAACAGGCGATATGGATCGACTGGTACTTGTCCGCGCCACGAATCCCGTAGAACTCCAGCTCCTCGGGCGCTATGCCCTGTTGCTGCGCCTGATAGCGAACTTCTGGCCAGTAGCCCAGCAATGCCACCAGGCGCCCCGCACGCTGCATCTGCAGAAGGCTGCCCAGGGCGTCGTTGCCGTAGTGGGCCGACAGGCTGCTGGCGGGCGCCTGTTGCAGGATGCGATCGACCACCTGGCCGTAACTGCGTTCGGCGACCACGCCAAGCTTGCTGTTGTCGCGCGCCAGCAGTAACCCCAGGTCAACCTGGTTGTCGATGATGTAGGGCGCCAGTGCGCCACGGTCCTTGTGGCGGATGGTGATGCCGTTACTGAGGATGCGAAAGGCCGGGATCGAATAGACGAGGCGTTTTGCCCGTTGCGGGTTCCACAGCAGCGAAGGGTCGCAGGTGAAGCTTGGCTCCAGGAGCATTTGCATGGCGCGCGCGCGATTGACCCGCATCAGGCTGTGCTGGTACTCGGGCATGCTGGCGATCAACAGCGGCATGAACTGATCGACCGCCCCCTGGTTTTTCTGTGTCCCCTCCAGAATCGTCAGCGGCGGCAAATCGCGCAGCAGCCAGACCAGGGTGCCCTTGTCATAGGCGGCGGCCGGCATTGCCCCAAGGGCAGCCATGGCCGCGCCGACCAGCGCCAGGCGCAGCTGTCGGCGGAGTGGCCGGCCCAGTGCAGACAGTCTGTTCAGCTTAGATCGCCCCATCTTCACGCAGGCGCGTGATCTGTGCCGCGTCATACCCCAGGGCACCCAGCACCTGAGCGTTGTGTTCGCCCAGTTCGGCACCCACCCACTCGCAGCTGCCGGGGGTTTGCGAGAGTTTGGGCACGATCCCCGGCATCTTGAATGCCTTGCCGTCGGGCAGCTTGGCCTGGAGGAACATCTCCCGGGCGAGGAATTGCGGGTCGCTGAACATGTCTTCGGCGCTGAAGATCCGACTGGCGGGCACCTCAGCGGCGTTCAGGCGTTCGATCACGGTATCCAGCGGTAGCGAGCTGACCCACCGATCAATCACCCCGTACAGCTCGTCACGGCGGCTGTCGCGGCCATCGTTGCTGGCCAGGATCGGGTCGCCGGCCAGATCGTCGCGGCCGATGGTCTGCATGAACCGCTTGAAGATCGCATCGCCATTGGCGCCGATCTGCACATGCTTGCCGTCGGCACTGGTGTGAATGGAGGAGGGTGTGATGCCGGGCATGATGTTGCCGGTGCGCTCGCGGATAAAGCCGAACACATCGAACTCCGGCACCATGCTTTCCATCATGGCGAAGATCGCTTCGTACAGCGCCACGTCCACCACTTGCCCCTGGCCGCCATTGACTTCGCGATGGCGCAGAGCCATGAGCGCGCCGATCACCCCCCACAGCGCGGCAATCGAGTCACCGATGGAAATTCCGGTGCGTACCGGCGGACGGTCCTCGAAGCCGGTGATGTAGCGCAAGCCACCCATGGACTCACCCACCGCACCAAAGCCGGGCTGGTCCTTCATCGGGCCGGTCTGGCCAAAGCCGGACAAGCGCACCATCACCAGTTTTGGATTCAAGGCATGCAGCACATCCCAACCCAGGCCGAGCTTCTCCAGCACCCCGGGACGGAAGTTTTCGATGAGGATGTCGGCTTCGCTCAGCAGCTTTTTCAGAATGGCCAGGCCGTCGGGGTGCTTGAGGTTGAGGGTCAGGGACTTCTTGTTACGTGCCTGGACGAACCACCACAGCGAGGTGCCTTCGTAGAGTTTGCGCCACTTGCGTAACGGGTCACCGCCATCCGGAGATTCGATCTTGGTCACATCGGCGCCGAACTCGGCACAGATGCGCGAGGCGAATGGCCCGGCGATCAAGGTGCCGAGCTCGATGACTTTCAGGCCGGAAAGCGGTTTGGCAGTAAGCGGCATGGGCGATCCTGTAGGACAAAAGCGGAGTCAATGCAGCCTTTTATCATAGCCGGGCGATCATCGCCCAAGCTTGATGGTCGTCATGATTCGTTGAATGGCCCCGGCATCGGTTAGACTTGCCGCCTTTCCTCGTATCAAGAAGCCCGTTCATGGCCCAGCCGTCCACGACCTACAAGTTTGAACTGAACCTTACCGACCTCGACCGCAGCGTGTACGAGAACGTCAAGCAGACCATCGCCCGTCACCCTTCGGAAACCGAAGAGCGCATGACCGTGCGGTTGCTGGCGTATGCCTTCTGGTACAACGAGCAGTTGTCTTTTGGTCGCGGGTTGTCGGACGTGGATGAGCCGGCGCTGTGGGAAAAAAGCCTGGATGATCGCGTGCTGCACTGGATCGAAGTCGGCCAGCCAGACGCCGACCGCCTGACCTGGTGCTCGCGTCGCACCGAGCGCACCAGCCTGCTGGCCTACGGCAGCCTGCGTGTCTGGGAAGGCAAAGTGATCCCGGCGATCAGGAACCTGAAAAACGTCAACATCGCCGCCGTGCCCCAGGAAGTCCTGGAGACCCTGGCCAAGGACATGCCCCGTGTCATCAAGTGGGACGTGATGATCAGCGAAGGCACGATCTTCGTTACCGACGACCGTGGCCAGCATGAAGTCCAGCTGCAATGGCTGGCAGGCGAGCGCGGCTAAGGCCGACTGTCGATGGGGGAGCCTTCGCCCGTAGCCACCGCATTTAACCTGTGAATTGAAGAGAAACCACTGTCATCCCATGCGCATAGAACCTCGCCAGCTTCCCGCCACCCTGCCATTTCTCGGTGATCTGCCGCCGCTGCTGACCCGCTTGTACGCGGCGCGCGGGGTGCAGTCGGAGGCTGAGCTGGACAAGAGTCTGGCGCGCTTGATCCCGTTTCAGCAGCTCAAGGGGATTGAGGCCGCAGTCGACCTGCTGGTGGTGGCGTTGGAGCAGCGCCAGCGGATCCTGATCGTCGGCGATTTCGATGCCGACGGCGCGACGGCCAGCACGGTCGGGGTGCTGGGGTTGCGCCTGCTGGGGGCGGCCCATGTCGATTACCTGGTGCCGAACCGCTTTGAATACGGCTACGGCCTGACCCCGGAAATCGTCGAGGTGGCGTTGACCCGCACCCCGCAACTGCTGATCACCGTGGACAACGGTATTTCCAGCGTCGAGGGCGTGGCGGCGGCGAAACAGGCTGGACTCAAGGTACTGGTCACCGATCACCACTTGCCGGGCGACGAACTGCCGCTGGCTGATGCCATCGTCAATCCGAACCAGCCCGGCTGCAACTTTCCGAGCAAGGCGCTGGCCGGTGTCGGGGTGATTTTCTACGTGCTGATGGCATTGCGGGCACGCCTGCGCAGCCTGGGCTGGTACGCCAGCACGGCGCAACCGAACATCGGTGAGTTGCTGGACCTGGTAGCGCTGGGCAGCGTGGCCGACGTGGTGCCCCTGGATGCCAACAACCGGATCCTGGTGCACCAGGGCCTGGAGCGGATTCGCGCCGGGCGCGCACGCCCTGGGATCAAGGCGATCCTCGAAGTGGCCAAGCGTGACCACGGGCGCATCACCTCCACCGACCTGGGCTTCATCCTCGGCCCGCGCCTGAACGCGGCAGGACGCCTGGATGACATGAGCCTGGGCATCGAGTGCCTGCTCACCGATAGCGTCGAGCAGGCCCGGGAAATGGCCGCGCAACTGGACGGCATGAACCAGGACCGCAAATCCATCGAGCAGGGCATGCAGCGTGAAGCACTGGCCCAGCTCAAGGACCTGCCGGTGGAGTCGATGCCGTTCGGCTTGTGCCTGTTTGATCCGGAGTGGCACCAAGGGGTGATCGGCATCCTCGCCTCGCGGATGAAAGAGCGTTATTTCCGTCCCACCATTGCCTTCGCCGATGCGGGCGACGGCATGCTCAAAGGCTCCGGGCGGTCGGTGCAGGGCTTCCACATTCGCGACGCCTTGAGCGTGGTCGCGGCGCAGCACCCGGACCTGATCAGCAAGTACGGTGGTCACGCCATGGCTGCGGGCCTGACCTTGCCAGAAGCGAATTTTCCGCTGTTCGCGCAGGCGTTCGACGCCGAAGTGCGCCGCCAGTTGCGTGAAGAAGACCTGACCGGAAGGCTGTTGTCGGACGGCACCCTGGCCGTAGAAGAGTTCCACCTGGAACTGGCCCGCGCCTTGCGCCACGCCGGCCCGTGGGGGCAGCATTTCCCGGAGCCGCTGTTTCATGGCGTGTTCCAACTGGTCGAGCAGCGGGTGGTGGGTGAGCGGCACCTCAAAGTGGTCCTGAAAAGTGAATGCGGTTCGGTAAAACTCGACGGCATTGCCTTTGGTATCGATCGCGAAGTGTGGCCGAACCCGACCATCCGCTGGGTCGAACTGGCCTACAAGCTCGATGTGAACGAGTTTCGTGGCCAGGAAACCGTGCAGTTGATGATTGCCCATATCGAACCGCGTTAAACCCTGCTGGCTGCGCCGATGTCGACTAGGCTCTAAGCACTGCTTGATTGGCCTTGTGACGTATCGTCCATTTTTTGCCCGCGGGGGCGGGTGCCGCATCCTTTCCTGTCACTCGTCGACTATTCAAACAGAACCCTGGAGCCTGCCCACTGATTCGAGAGGTGCCCCATGAGTCTGCTGCTTGAACCCTATACCCTTCGTCAATTGACCCTGCTCAACCGCATCGCCGTGTCGCCGATGTGCCAATACTCCAGCGTCGATGGACTGGCCAATGACTGGCACCTCGTACACCTCGGCAGTCGCGCCGTGGGCGGGGCCGGCCTGGTGTTCACCGAAGCCACCGCCGTGACCGCCGATGGTCGCATCACCGCCCAGGACCTGGGCCTGTGGAACGACGCGCAGATCGAACCGCTGCAACGCATCACCCGCTTCATTACCGCCCAAGGGGCGGTGGCCGGCATCCAGTTGGCGCACGCCGGGCGCAAGGCCAGCACTCATCGGCCCTGGTTGGGCAAACATGGCAGCGTCAAGCCGGCCGACGGCGGCTGGACCCCGGTCGGTCCTTCGCCGATCGCCTTCGATCCGGAGCATACCCAGCCCACCCAACTGAGCGAATCGCAGATCAGCGAAGTCATCCAGGCGTTTGTCGAGGCCGCCAAGCGCGCGCTGGAGGCAGGTTTCAAGGTGGTCGAGGTGCACGCGGCCCATGGTTACCTGCTGCACCAGTTTCTTTCGCCCCTGAGTAACCAGCGGCGTGACCAGTACGGTGGTTCGTTCGAAAACCGCATTCGCCTGGTGCTGCAAGTCACCGAGGCGGTGCGTGCCGTATGGCCGGAGGAATTGCCGTTGTTCGTGCGCGTATCGGCTACTGACTGGGTGGAGGACGGCTGGAATCCGGACGAAACCGTGGAGCTGGCGCGGCGCCTGAAAGCCTTGGGGGTCGACCTGATCGATGTGTCCTCGGGCGGAACCGCGGCAAATGCCGAGATCCCCACAGGACCGGGTTATCAGACGCGATTTGCCGAACGGGTACGCAAGGAGTCCGGGATTGCCACCGGCACCGTAGGCCTGATTACCGAGCCGGCCCAGGCCGAACACATTTTGCGTACCTGTCAGGCCGACATCATCCTGCTGGCCCGTGAACTGCTGCGTGACCCTTACTGGCCGCTGCACGCCGATGACGACCTGGGCGGACGCAAGGCGATCTGGCCGTCACAGTACCAACGGGCAACTCACCGCGATCAGCCAATCCATGAGTCGGATCTGCGGGATTGACCGACGTGTAGGGGCAGGCTTGCCGACCTGCCCCTACACGGGACCGTTCAAAACGTAGGGGCTGGCCTACAAGGCAGGGCTTTTACGCTGCCGGCCAATCCGGATAGTTGCGCTTGTCCGGCGCTGGCGGGAAGTACTGGTACAGCCAGGTCTCGCTCAGCGTCCGGTCCTGGGTGCGGATGAACAGGCGCAGTTCGACCGGCTCCACGCTGTCGTTGGTGGGGAACCAGTCGAAGGTGATCCGGTAGCCCTTGATGTCGTCGAGCACCAGCACGTTGAAATCCTTGACCTCACCGTTCGAGGCGGTCACCACCGGCTCGATGCCGGTGCCCGGTGGCAGGCGATCCAGTCCGCCGCCATTGAAGTCGACGGCAAAGCGCCGCGCCCAGACCTTCGGATAATGCTCGCCCGGGGCCCAGCCTTCGGTGAAACCGCCCATGCCTGAACGGGTGGCATTGACCCGTGCCAATGGCGTACCAACAGGGGGCAGGGCGCTCCAGTAGAGTTTGTACCCGTAGTTCAGGGAGTCGCCCGCCGCCACCGGCTTTTTCGGGGTCCAGAAGGCCACGATGTTGTCCAGGGTTTCGCCCGTGGTCGGGATTTCCAGCAGGTCGATGGAGCCCTCGCCCCAGGCGGTGGTCGGCTCGACCCACAGGCTTGGACGCTTGCTGTACCAGTCGACGGTGTCCTGATAGCTGGCAAATTCGTGGTCGGTCTGGACCAGGCCGAAACCTTTCGGGTCCTTGTCGGCGAAGGCGTTGAACTGCAACGTCGCCGGGTTGTTCAGCGGGCGGCAGATCCACTCGCCGTTGCCGCGCCACATGGCGAGGCGGTCCGAGTCGTGGATTTGCGGGTGAATGGTGTCGCACATGCGCCGCTCATGGGTGCCGCAACTGAACATGCTGGTCATCGGTGCAATGCCCAGTTGTTCAATGGCGGTGCGGGCGTTGACGTGGGCATCGACGGCCATCACCACCTGCGTGGCCTGGCAATCGATGTCGAAGCGGTAGGCCCCCGTGGCGCTCGGCGAGTCGAGCAGGGCGTAGACCACAAACCGGGTGCTGTCCTTGTCCGGGGTTTCGAACCAGAACTTGGTGAAATCAGGGAATTCTTCGCGTTTTTTCCCGTAGGTGTCGATGGCCAGGCCACGGGCCGACAAGCCGTACTGGCCGGTGTTGTCCACCGCGCGGAAGTAGCTGGCGCCGAGGAACGACACCACGTCGTGCCGATCCAGCTCCGGGGCCTTGAACAGCTTGAACCCGGAGAACCCCAGGTCACCCTTGAGCTGCGCCGTATCGACTTTGGAATTCTGGTAGTTGAACAGCGCCGGGCGGAAGTGCACTTCTCGCGCCTGCCGGGTTTTCGGGTCGACGCTGTACATGCGCACTGGCTGCTTGAAGCCCATGCCGACATGGAAAAACTGCACGTCCAGCTGGCCGTTCAGTTCATTCCACAGGGAATGCTTGGCATCGTATTGAATGGCATTGAAGTTCTGCGGCGTCATGCTGGCCAATGTCGGCGGCAGCACTTGCTTGGTGTCCACGTAGCGGGTGCTGGCCAGTTGTTTGGCCTGCACCTTCAGCGCCTCGAAATCGAAGGCTTGCGCCTCACCATCAGCCGTGCCGGCCCAGGCACGGGCGGCCAGCAGGCCGGTGGCCGAGAGGCCGGTGTAGGCGGCGATGGCCATGGAGGCCTTGAGCAAATTCCTGCGGTGCATAGGACAACCTGTCTTGGACGATCCCGCGGCGTTCCTGGCTGCGTTACGGATCAGAAATAGAGGTTCGGACAAGCCTTCGGCCAAACGCATGGGAGTTTAAACAGATGGCAAACAAGTTAAAGGGTTCGAAATAACTCGCAAACTGATTGGCTTGCACTTTGCGCAAAACTGCGACGTGGGAGATCGCGGTTGGGGTTCAACGTCTGTCCGACGCAGTGTTTAAAATAAGCGTTTTCATTTTTTTGACTAATTACTCTAAAAATACCTCGCAACGGATTTTTTGTTTCTATTCTTAGGTTCATGACCGGCCCTTGCCCATGGGTTGGCGCAGGTTGAAGCAACAGCAGGGCGATGGAGTAACCAGGGTTTCATCACATGCAGAGGGACATCGTCCATGGCTAGAGCGCAAGGCATTATCGGTTGGCTGGGTTGTTTTGCAGGCATGAACCTTTCGCGGCGATCGCGCCGGTTGAGTTCAGAGGAGATAAAACTGCTGGAGCGTTATCGCGAGCTCTCGGAGAGTGACCGGATCGCCATGCGCTATCTGGTGGAGGCGATGCGCAGTGTGTCGCGGTTCTGAAGCAGGGGAGAGCGTCACCCATGCAGGTGACGCTCGGTTCGCTGATGCAGGACCTCAGCCCACTTCACCTACCGCCCTGTACGCCTCATCGATCGCGGCATGGGCATAGGCACTCCAGGCTGCGTCGGAGTTGGCGATGCTGACCTTGCCCACGGGCTGACGTGCCAGGTTCATCAACTTTTCACTTTCGTCGGAATCGTCGTACAGGCTATTGGAGAAGTACGCGTAGCCGTGTGACCAGCGATTGACGGTGATGCCCAGGATATCGGTCTGGTGGTTGAAGCCGCCCGGGCCGAGCATGCGTTGCAACTGATCGCGCAGTTGCGCTTCGAGCACTTCGAACGTCTGTCCGTACAGCCGGCCGCGACCGGCACGGGCCTGGTCGCGGGCGTTCATGCCACTGTTGGGGCTGGTGGGCACATAAACCATGTGCAGGCCAATGGGCTGTGTCGGGTCCTTGGGATGATCGTAGCCGCCCATGCTCACCGGGTAGTCGAGCTTGATCCGGCTGTAGGGCTGGGTCGCGGCATAGATTTCGTGGACCCCCAGTTTCTGGAACGACTGCCAGTTGCGGATCACCACCTTGGTGTACACCAGCGGGAATTTCACGTTCTGGCTCAGGGCGTGGGATTGTTCGGCCGAGAGGTCGCGCAGCAGGTAGGGAATCATCATGTTGTAGCAAGCCATGATGCAGTGCTTGCCACGCACCTGGCTTAGTTTCCCGCCACGGCTGTAACCGATGTTCACCCCGTTGCCGACGTTGCGCACGCTGACTGCGGTGCTGTTGAGGCGAATGCGTACCGGGGTTTTTGCCTGGTCGAGTTTGCTGTAGTCGAACGGGGCCAGGACGATATCGTCCATGGTGTGACCGGGGGCCACGGCCGGGATCAGGCTGCGCACCAGCAAGCGGGCCAGCGAGGCGTTGCCGTCGGGGAAGTGGTAGATGTAGGGCTCTTCCATTTCCGCCTGGGCTTCTTCGCTGATCGGCTCCAGGTTCATTGCCGCGAAGCCTGGGAAGCCGACGTTGTAGGCGTCATACGCTGCCACGGCATCGATGCTCAGGGCCATGAAGTCGTTGGTGCGACTCTGGAAATACTTCACCGCCTGTTCCGAAAGTCCGACGTCCTTGAGCAGGAAGTCGCGATAGCTGGTGCGCTCCAGGTGGGCGGTTTTGTCTTCGGTGGATTGGCCTGCCAGGTAGTCCTTGGGGGCGCTGTGTACGGCGATCAGCGCGTCACGGTCGGCCTGCGGTAGGGGGAAGTCGTTGATGAAGTCTTCAATGCGGCGGGCGTGCAACTGGTCCGGGGCGATGTCGTCGGCCACCATGGGGGTCGGGTCGCCGGTCACCAGTTTGTCTTCGCCGAAGTTTTCCTTGTCGAAGAACACCGCGCGTGACAGGCCCAGGCCCGGGTAGAACTGGCGATCGAACGCGCTTTCAAAGCGCTTGATGTCGACCCCGAGTTTCTTCAGCAGGCCATTCACTTCCTTGCTGTAGAGGTGGTTGGGCGACTGGAAGGCTTCACTGCCGCCATAGCCGAGGATCATCCGCCCGCCGGCGGAGAACTCGTTGCGCTTGGCGTGGCCGCCGAAGTCGTCGTGGTTTTCCAGGATCAGGATGCGTGCCTTGGGATGTTTCTCGCGGTAGAACCAGGCGGCGGACAACCCGCTCAGGCCACCGCCGACGACCACCAGGTCGTAGTCTTCGCTGATGGGCAGCGGGTCGGTGTCGAAGACTTTTTTCTCCCAGCCCATCTGGTGTGCCAGTTCGAAGGAGCCGACGTGGCTGCCGCGCAGGCCGGTGAGGGCGGGTGGGTAGTAGCGGCCGTCAGGGGCGGCCTGGAGCAGCTGCAGCGGGGTCATTCCGGCGGCAATGCTGATGGCGACGCCGTTGAGGAAGTCGCGGCGGGTGATTTCCATGTTCAATCCTTGGTGGTTTTTTAGTCGCCCCGAGCCGCGTGCACGGGTCAGGGCGTGGTCGTGACCGGCTGACTTTCCAGGCATCGCCTGCCGTGGCGGGCAGGGGGCTCAAACAGGATCGCAGGAGAGTGTTTCTGGGGGGACGCCTGGGTGGAGCGTACTGCCGGTCTCTGCCTTGAGGCCTGGGTAATGGCTTCGCAAGCGAGCCCGCCCGCGAAGCCATTAGAACCTTAATGCTTGAACATTACATGCCGCACGGTGGTGTAGTCCTCCAGCCCGTACATTGACATGTCCTTGCCATACCCAGACAGTTTCTGACCACCATGGGGCATTTCACTGACCAGCATGAAGTGGGTATTGACCCAGGTGCAGCCGTACTGCAAACGCGCGGCGAGACGGTGGGCGCGGCCGACGTCGGCCGTCCACAGCGAAGATGCCAGCCCGTAGTCCGAATCGTTGGCCCAGCCCAGTACCTGGGCCTCATCGTCGAAACGGGTCACCGAGACCACTGGCCCGAACACTTCACGCCGGACGATTTCGTCGTCCTGCTGGGCGTCGGCCAGTACCGTTGGCTCGAAGAAGAAACCCTCGCCTTCCACGGCCTTGCCGCCGGTGATCAAGCGAATGTGCGGTTGCGCCACGGCGCGCTCGACAAAGCCGGCGACGCGGTCGCGATGCTGGGCAGTGATCAGCGGGCCCAGTTCGGTGGCCGGATCATCCTGCAGGCCGTATTTGATGCTACTGACCGCTGCACCCAGTTTCTCCACGAACTGCTCGTAGATCCCGGCCTGGGCATAGATACGGCAGGCCGCGGTGCAGTCTTGCCCGGCGTTGTAGAAGCCGAACGTGCGGATGCCTTCCACGGCCGCGTCGATGTCGGCGTCGTCGAAGATGATCACCGGCGCCTTGCCGCCCAGCTCCATGTGCATGCGTTTGACGCTGTCGGCGGTGCTGGAAATGATGTTCGAGCCAGTGGCGATCGAACCGGTCAGCGACACCATGCGTACTTTCGGGTGGGTGACCAGTGGGCTGCCCACCGTTGGCCCGCGACCGAATACCAGGTTGAGCACACCGGCCGGGAAAATATCCGACGCCAGCTCGGCTAGGCGCAAGGCGGTCAGCGGAGTCTGTTCCGACGGCTTGAGCACCACGGTATTACCGGCCGCCAGGGCGGGAGCGATTTTCCAGGCGACCATCATCAGCGGGTAGTTCCACGGCGCGATGGAGGCAATCACACCGACGGGGTCGCGGCGGATCATCGAGGTGTGGCCCGGCAGGTATTCACCCCCGGCCATGCCGCTCATGCAACGGCTGGCGCCGGCAAAGAAGCGGAACACATCGGCAATCGCCGGGATCTCGTCGTTCAGCGCCGCGCTCAGGGGTTTGCCGCAGTTATCCGATTCCAGCCGGGCCAGTTCTTCGCCGTGGGCTTCGATGGCATCGGCCAGCTTGAGCAGCAACAGCGAACGGTCCTTGGGCGGGGTCTGCGACCAACTGTCGAAGGCGGCATCGGCGGCGCGTACGGCGGCGTCGACCTGGGCTTCGCTGGCTTCATTGATCTGCACCAGTACACGGCCCAGCGACGGGTTGAAGACGGCTTGGGCCGGGCCTTCGCCCTCCACCAGTTGGCCGTTGATCAGCAGTTTGGTTTGCATGTTCATGTCCTCTTTGGCGCTTTTATTGTTCTGCAGAAACCGGATCACTGTAGGAGCGAGCAGGCTCGCTCCTACAGCAGATGTTGGTCGTCAGTTACTTCCCACCGCTACCGGCCACGCTTTCACCGCCGCGTGTCAGGTAATAGGCACCGAGAATCGGCAACATGGTCACGATCATCACCAGCATCGCTACCACGTTGGTCACCGGCACGTCCCGTGGGCGGCTGAGCTGGTTGAGCAGCCACAGCGGCAAGGTGCGTTCATGGCCGGCGGTGAAGGTGGTGACGATGATTTCGTCGAACGACAGGGCAAACGCCAGCATGCCGCCAGCCAGCAGCGCCGAGCCGAGGTTCGGCAGGATGATGTAGCGGAAGGTCTGCCAGCCATCGGCGCCCAGGTCCATCGAGGCCTCGATCAGGCTGTGGGAGGTGCGGCGCAGGCGGGCGATGACGTTGTTGTAGACGATCACCACACAGAAGGTCGCGTGACCGACGATGATGGTGAACATGCCCGGCTCGATGCCCAGGGTCTTGAAGGTCGCCAGCAACGCGATACCGGTGATGATCCCCGGCAGGGCAATCGGCAGGATCAACATCAGCGAGATGCCTTGCTTGCCGAAGAAGTCACGCCGGTACAGTGCCGCCGAGGCCAGGGTGCCGAGGACCATGGCGATCAGGGTCGCGATGGCGGCGATCTGGGCCGACAGCTTGATGGCTTCCAGTACGTCAGGCCGTGAGAACGCCACGCCGATCCACTTCAGGGTGAAACCCTTGGGCGGAAAACTGAACGCTGCGTCTTCGGTGTTGAAGGCGTACAGGAAGATGATCAGGATCGGGAAGTGCAGGAACACCAGCCCGCCCCAGGCGGCAATGCGCAGACCTAAAGAAGCTTTTTCAGAGTGCATCGAAGGCCCCCAGGCGTTTGACGATGGACAGGTAGATGGCAATCAGCACGATGGGCACCAGGGTGAAGGCCGCGGCCATCGGCATGTTGCCGATCGCGCCTTGCTGGGCGTAGACCATGCTGCCGACGAAGTAACCCGGCGGGCCCACCAGTTGCGGCACGATGAAGTCGCCCAGGGTCAGGGAGAAGGTGAAGATCGAGCCTGCGGCAATGCCCGGCACCGACAGCGGCAGGATCACCTGCATGAAGGTCTGGCGCGGCTTGGCGCCGAGGTCGGCGGAGGCTTGCAGCAGGGACGGCGGCAGGCGCTCCAGCGAAGCCTGGATCGGCAGGATCATGAACGGCAGCCAGATGTACACGAACACCATGAAGCGGCCCAGGTGCGAGGTGGACAAGGTGCTGCCACCGACCCCGGGAATCCCCAGGATGAACTGCAGCACGGGCTCCAGCCCCAGGTGCTGCACGAACCACTGTGCGACGCCGCCCTTGGCCAGCAGCAGGGTCCAGGCATAGGCCTTGACGATGTAGCTGGCCCACATCGGCATCATCACCGCGATGTAGAAGAACGCCTTGGTCTTGCCGGTGGTGTAGCGCGCCATGTAGTAGGCGATCGGAAACGCCACGATGGCGCTGGCGATCGAGACCACGATGGCCATGCTCAGGGTGCGCAGGATGATGTCGAAGTTCGACGGCTGGAACAGCGCGGCGAAGTTGCCCAGGGTCAGGTCAGGGGTGACCGCCATGGTGAAGTCGTCAAAGGTGTAGAAGCCCTGCCACAACAGGGTCAGGAGCGAGCCGAGATAGATCGCGCCGAACCAGATCAGCGGCGGCACCAGCAACATCGACAGGTACAGGTTGGGCCGGCGGTACAGCAGGTTGGAGAACCGGCGCAGCGGCGAGCCCCCGGGGGGTGTTTGGGTCATGGCCACGGTGTTCATCTCACACCCCGCTCGTGACGGTGTCGTGCAGCGGGGTCATCGCCTCGCGGGCCCAGCGCGCGCTGATGCGTTGGCCGGTCTGGTGCTGGGCGCTGGTGTCCAGCCACTGGTTGTTGGCCTTGCTGATGTTCAGGGTCTGGCCGTTTTCCAGCTTCAACTCGTAACGGGTGGCGCTGCCCTGGTACTGGATGTCGTGCAGCAGGCCGCTGACTTCGATCTCATGGCTGGCCAGCGGGCCTTCGGCGAAACGCACGTGTTCCGGACGAATCGAGAAGGGCTGCGGGTTGCCGCTCAGTTGTTGTGCCAGTTCGCCGCGGATCACGTTGGAGGTGCCGACGAATTCCGCGACGAAGGTGGTGGCCGGTTTCATGTACAGGTTGCGCGGGGTGTCCACTTGCTCGATGCGACCCTTGTTGAACACTGCCACGCGGTCGGACATCGACAGGGCTTCGGTCTGGTCGTGGGTGACGAAAATGAAGGTGATGCCGAGCTGGCGCTGCAGCTTCTTCAGCTCGCTCTGCATTTGTTCACGCAGTTTCAGGTCCAGCGCCCCCAGGGGTTCGTCGAGCAACAGCACCCGCGGGCGATTGACCAGTGCGCGGGCCAGGGCCACACGCTGGCGCTGGCCGCCGGACAACTGCACCGGCTTGCGCTCGCCGTAGCCGCCCAGGGCCACCATGGCGAGGGATTCTTCGGCACGCTCCAGGCGTTCTTTCTTGGCCACGCCCTTGACCTTCAAGCCGTAGGCGACGTTGTCGCGGACATTCATGTGGGGGAACAGGGCGTAATCCTGGAAGACGGTGTTGACGTCACGCTGATAGGGCGGCAGTCCGGCGGCTTCTTCGCCGTGAATGCGGATCGACCCCGCGCTCGGCTGTTCGAAGCCGGCGATCAGCCGCAGGCAGGTGGTTTTACCCGAGCCGGAAGGGCCGAGCATGGAAAAGAACTCGCCGTCCTGGATGTCGATGGAAACCCGGTCTACGGCTTTCACTTCGCCGAATAGACGGGAAACGTTGGTGAATTGGACTGCAAGCGTCATGGTGCGGTGCTCCAAAAAGGCGCGGGCCGTCGCAGCGGCCCTGCCTGGACTTCTGAAAAATCTATCAATCGAAAATCAATTCTGCTGCTGGCAAAGCGATGGAGCTGGAAAAGTCGTTCAGGGAGCGTCGCGAGCGGCGATTAGCCGTGTCCGGCCAGCGCACAGCACCCGCAGCGTACGTCAGTACGTGAGGATGCGAGCACTGCCCGGGCGCGGATAATCGACGCGCAGCAACTCCCTGAATGACTTTTAGCGGCCGCCCATGATCGCGATGTAGTCCTGGGTCCAGCGGCTGTACGGCACGAACTTGCCACCTTCAGCCTGCGGGGTTTTCCAGAAGGCGATCTTCTCGAACTGGTCGAAGCCGTTGGTCTTGCAGCCTTCGGCGCCCAGCAGTTCGCTGCCCTGACAGGCCGCCGGGACCGCTGGCAACGAGCCAAACCAGGCCGCGACATCACCCTGGACCTTGGGTTGCAGCGACCAGTCCATCCACTTGTAGGCGCAGTTCGGGTGCTTGGCCTCGGCGTGCAGCATGGTGGTATCGGCCCAGCCGGTGGCGCCTTCTTTCGGGATGGTCGAGGCGATGGGCTGCTTCTCGTTCATCAGGCCGTTGACCTGATAGGGCCAGGCGCTGGACGCCACGACACCTTCGTTCTTGAAGTCACTCATTTGCACGGTGGTGTCGTGCCAGTAGCGGTGGATCAGCGGCTGTTGGGCGCGCAGCAGGTCGAGCACGGCCTTGTACTGCGCTTCGGTCAGTTCGTAGGGGCTCTGGATGCCCAGTTCCGGTTTGGTGGATTTCAGGTACAGCGCCGCGTCGGCGATGTAGATCGGACCGTCATAGGCCTGCACGCGGCCCTTGTTCGGCTTGCCGTCTGGCAGGTTCTGCGCATCGAACACCACGTTCCAGCTGGTGGGCGCGGTCTTGAACACGTTGGTGTTGTACATCAGCACGTTCGGCCCCCATTGATAGGGGGTGCCGTATGTCTGTTGGTTGACCACGTACCAGGGGGCATCCTTGAGGCGCGGATCAAGGTTCTTCCAGTTGGGGATCAGTGCAGTATTGATCGGCTGCACACGCTTGCCGACGATCAACCGCAGCGAGGCGTCGCCGGAGGCGGTCACCAGGTCGTAACCGCCCTTGGCCATCAGGCTGACCATCTCATCGGAAGTGGCGGCGGTCTTGACGTTGACCTTGCAGCCGGTCTCCTTCTCGAAGCCGGTCACCCAGTCATAGGCTTTGTCGCTTTCACCCCGTTCGATGTAGCCAGGCCAGGCCACGATGTCCAGTTGGCCCTCGCCGGCACCAACGGCTTTCAGCGGTTCGGCGGCCTGGAGGCTGGCACTGGCCAGCAGCGCGGTGGTGATTGCACTGAGCAGTGCGGTCTTGTGCACGAACATGGGGTTTCCCTCTTCTTTAAATTATGGTCGGGGCAGTATTGAACGTGATGCAGCTGGCCTTTTCGGCTTGTTGTTAGCTTAGTAGCGTTATTTCAGGTCATTGCCGTGGCGGGCCATGATGTGCCGCACCACGCTGTAGTCCTGCAGCGAATCGCTGGACAGGTCCTTGCCGTAGCCGGAGCGTTTCAAACCGCCGTGGGGCATTTCACTGACCAGCATGAAGTGGCTGTTGATCCAGGTGCAGCCGTACTGCAAGCGCGCCGCGACCTGCATCGCCTTGTCGAGGTTCTGCGTCCAGACCGACGAGGCCAGGCCGTACTCCGAGTCGTTGGCCCAGTCCACCGCTTGCTCCAGCTCGTCGAAGCGGGTCACGGTGACCACCGGGCCGAACACTTCGCGCTGGACGATTTCATCGCTTTGCTTGCAGCCGGCGAGCAGGGTGGGCTGGTAATAGAAGCCGGCGCCGGAATGCACCGCCGCGCCGGTCACCCGTTCGATGTGCGGCTGGCCGAGGGCGCGTTCGACAAAGCTGGCCACGCGGTCGCGCTGGCGGGTGCTGATCAGCGGGCCGATCTCGTTGTCGGCGTCACGCTTGCCGGCGAACCGCAGGCTGCTGACAGCCGCGCCCAACTCCGCCACCAGCTTGTCGTGAATCCCGTCCTGGGCGTAGATGCGGCAGGCCGCGGTGCAGTCCTGTCCGGCGTTGTAGTAACCGTAGCTGCGCACGCCGGCGACCACGGCTTGCAGGTCGGCATCGTTGCAGACGATCACCGGCGCCTTGCCGCCCAGTTCCAGGTGGGTGCGCTTGAGGGTCTTGGCGGCGGCCTGGAGGATTTTCTGCCCGGTGACGATGTCGCCAGTGAGCGAGACCATACGGACTTTGGGATGGCTGACCAGGTGGCTGCCGACCCCTTCACCGCCACCGCAGACGATGTTGATCACCCCGCGCGGCAGGATCTCGGCCAGCGCCGGCGCCAGGGCCAGGATCGACAGCGGGGTATGTTCGGAGGGCTTGAACACCAGGGTATTGCCGGCGGCGAGGGCCGGGGCGATTTTCCAGGCGGCCATCATGATCGGGTAGTTCCACGGCGCAATCGAGGCCACCACGCCAATGGGGTCGCGGCGCACCATGCTGGTGTAGCCCGGCAGGTATTCACCGCTGAGCTGGCCGGTCTGGCAGCGCACGGCGCCAGCGAAGAAGCGGAACACGTCCACCGTCGCACTGAGGTCATCCTGGCGCGCCAGGTGCAGTGGTTTGCCGCAGTTCAGCGATTCCAGGCGGGCCAGCAGGTCAGCGTGTTTCTCGATGGCGTTGGCGATGTCCAGCAGGATGTTCGAGCGCTGTTGCGGCGTGGTTCGCGACCAGCCGGCAAAGGCCCGGTGGGCGGCGAGGATCGCGGCTTCGACCTGTTCGGTGCTGGCTTCGGCAATGTGGGTCAGCACTTCGCCGGTGGCCGGGTTGAGAATCGGCTCGACAAAGCCCTGGCCGGCGACCAATTCACCATCGATCAGTAAGGCGGTGAACAAAGGGGTCTGCGCGCCGGGCATTTTTCGGGTTCTCTTTTCTTGTGTGGCCATGGTGCTCCCTGTGACTGGGGGCCCGACCGTCTTATAGATGTACAAAGACTAGTGGCGGGGCTTGAGGACGACAAATACTAAATACTGAATGCTGCGTTCGATTAAATAGATGGCTTGCGTCCGCCGGGCGGCTGCTCGCGGGCCACTGTCAGGAATGGGTCGACCAGTGCCGGGCGGGCGGTGCCACGGCGCCAGGCCAGGCCGACATCGAGGGTCTGGCTGAGGTCGGCGATGGGCCGGGCTTCGATGATGTCGCCTTCCAGGGACCATGGGCGGTAGGTCATGTCGGGCTGGATCGACACCCCCAGGCCCGCTGCCACCAGGCTACGCACGGCCTCGGTCGAGGCGGTGCGCAAGGTGATGCGTGGTTGCAGCGAGGCGGCTCGCCACATGCGCTGGGCGTTGCGGTCCATCTCGTCGACGTTCAACTGGATCAATGGCTCGCGAGCGACGTCCGCCAGGTTGATGCTGTCGTGCTCCAGCAACGGGTGCTGGGCCGGTAGCCACAGGCGGTGGGGCGAGTGGGTCAGCACTTCGGTTTGCAGGGCGTGGCGATCCTCGAGGTTGGACAGGATCAGCACCCCGACATCGATTTCGCCACTGACCAGCAAGTGCTCGATGTACGGGCGCTCATCTTCCATGACCCGGATCTCGACATTGGGGTAGGCCCGTTGAAAGCGGGTCAGCAGGTCCGCCAGGTAGTAGCCCGCGACCAGGCTGGTGACCCCTATGGTCAATTGCCCGGCCACTTGGTCGGTGCTTTGTTGCAGGCTGCGCTTGGCGTTGTCCACGGTGGCCAGAATCAAGTGCGCCTGACGCAGGAACTGGTGTCCCTGGTGGGTCAGGGTCATGCCCTTGGCGTGGCGGTTGAACAGGTTGACCCCAATCTCCTGCTCCAGTTGCTGGATGGCCAGGGTCAGGGTGGACTGGGAGATATACACCGCTTGCGCGGCGGCCGAGATCGAGCCGGTTTCGGCGACGGCGATGAAGTGACGGATCTGACGCAGGGTCATCATGGGAAAAGTACCCGGTGGGCGGTTTTTATAGATTTTTCCCAGTGTATATCTTTTTTATCGATGCCCTAGCCCAGCTAGCAGGGCCACCGCAAGGGGTGGGCAACATCTGGAAGCACACTCGCCCGCAGGCCTCGGGCACTTTAGATCTAGGCTGGTGGCCTTATTTATCGGTTAAACGTGATTTTCTGGAGGCTATCTATGATTACCCGTGGTTTGCTCGATCAGTTACTCAAGTCCGGCCAGGACCTGTTGCAGAAAAAGGCCGGCGGGACCCAGAACAAAGCGGCCAGCGGCGGGCTGGGCAGCCTGCTCTCCGGTGCGGGCGGCGGGGCCTTGGCCGCTGGCGCGATGGGCCTGCTGCTGGGTAACAAGAAGGCGCGCAAAGTCGGCGGCAAGGTGGCGGTCTATGGCGGCCTCGCGGCACTGGGCGTGATTGCCTACAAGGCCTACGGCAACTGGCAGGCCCAGCAGGGCACGGCGCCGCAGACCGAGCCACAAACCCTCGATCGCCTGCCGCCGGCGCAGGTCGAGCAGCACAGCCAGGCCATCCTCAAGGCCCTGGTGGCCGCCGCCAAGGCCGACGGCCATGTCGACGCGCGCGAGCGTGAGCTGATCGAGGGCGAGTTCCGCAAGCTGGACAACGACCAGGAGCTGCAGCAGTGGCTGCACGCCGAACTCAACAAACCGCTGGACCCGGCCGACGTCGCCCGCGCCGCCAGCACCCCGGAAATGGCCGCCGAGATGTACATCGCCAGCGTGATGCTGGTGGACGAAGAGAACTTCATGGAGAAATCCTATCTCGACGAACTGGCCCGCCAACTCAAGCTGGAGCCGGGATTGAAAGCCGAGCTGGAGCGGCAGGTGCGCCTCTGAGTGTCGAGTGTCGCAGGTGAGCCATCGTCAAGTGACACGCGGCGAGGACTGCGTCTTCGAACGCAGCCTCGCCGGCTCGCCCGCAATGGCCAATCCACCGTCTGTTTCTACACAAATATCACTGGCGGCTCCCGGGCCATCTGACGGAAAGTAGCCGTCCCAGAGCGGATCCAGACTTTTCGCTCGGGATGAGACGCAGTGCGCAACCGCTGCTTAAACCCAGCGCGCCCTCGGCTATACTCCCCACCATTTGAATGGCCCCGAGGACTGACTGTGAAGAACTGGACGTTGCGCCAACGCATTTTGGCGAGCTTTGCGGTGATTATCGCCATCATGTTGTTGATGGTGGTCGTCTCTTACTCACGTCTGTTGAAGATCGAAGCCAGCGAGACCAGCGTTCGCGATGATGCCGTGCCAGGGGTCTATTACAGTTCGATGATTCGCAGTGCCTGGGTCGACAGCTACCTGGAGATCCAGAAAATGCTCGGCCTGGAGGAAGGGCAGGGGGTCACTGAGCAAGACCTCGCCAACTTCAAGGACTTCGAGCAGCGTCTCGAAGAGCAAATGGCCAACTACGCCACGACCATTCAAGGTGCCGAAGACCGCACCGAGTTCGATGCCTTCCAGAAAGCGCATCAGAACTTCACCCGGATCCTGGCCACCGTCCTTGACCTGCATAAAAACCACCAGGAGCAGGAGGCGATCCAGTTGTTCAATGAGCAGTTGACGCCAGCCTGGGTGACCGGCCGCCTGAAGCTCAACGACATCATCCGTGAGAACAAGGCGGTTGCCGACCACGCGACTGCCGCCATCGACGACGCCGTCGTCGCAGCGAAAATCAGTATGGGCGTGTCGTTGTTGGTGGCGGTGCTGGCGGCGGCGCTCTGCGGACTGCTGCTGATGCGCGCGATCATGGCGCCGATGAACCGCATCGTGAAGATCCTCGAAATCATGCGCACCGGAGACTTGAGCAATCGCCTCAACCTCGACCGCAAGGATGAGTTCGGCGCCGTGGAAAGCGGCTTCAACGACATGATGACCGAGCTCACCGCGCTGGTGTCCCAGGCCCAGCGTTCGTCGGTACAGGTCACGACCTCGGTGACCGAGATCGCCGCCACCTCCAAGCAACAGCAGGCCACCGCCACCGAAACCGCCGCGACCACCACGGAAATCGGGGCGACCTCGCGGGAGATCGCGGCAACCTCGCGCGACCTGGTGCGCACCATGACCGAAGTGTCCACCGCTGCCGACCAGGCCTCGGTATTGGCCGGCTCCGGTCAGCAGGGCCTGGCACGCATGGAAGACACCATGCACTCGGTGATGGGCGCGGCCGACCTGGTCAACGCCAAGCTGGCGATCCTCAATGAGAAGGCCGGTAACATCAACCAGGTGGTGGTGACCATCGTCAAGGTCGCCGACCAGACCAACCTGCTGTCGTTGAACGCCGCCATCGAAGCGGAAAAGGCCGGTGAGTACGGTCGCGGTTTTGCCGTGGTCGCCACCGAAGTGCGGCGCCTGGCCGACCAGACGGCCGTTGCCACCTATGACATCGAGCAGATGGTCCGTGAGATCCAGTCGGCGGTCTCGGCCGGTGTGATGGGCATGGACAAGTTCTCCGAAGAGGTGCGCCGCGGCATGTCCGAAGTGCAGCAGGTCGGCGAACAACTGTCGCAGATCATCCATCAGGTCCAGGCGCTGGCGCCGCGCGTGCTGATGGTCAACGAGGGCATGCAGGCCCAGGCCACCGGTGCCGAACAGATCAACCACGCGCTGGTGCAGTTGGGCGATGCCAGCAGCCAGACGGTCGAGTCGTTGCGCCAGGCCAGTTTCGCCATCGACGAATTGAGCCAGGTGGCCGTCGGGCTGCGCAGCGGCGTCTCGCGATTCAAAGTCTGATGAGCGAACTCGTGGCCAAGCGGGGCGCGGGTGTGGCCCCGAAACAAGCGCTGTTCCTGGTGTTTCGCATCGGTGGCGAGCGTTATGCCTTGCAGGCCGTGGAAGTGGCGGAGGTGCTGCCACGCCTGCCGCTCAAACCGATTGCCCAGGCGCCGCACTGGGTCGCCGGGGTGTTCGCCTACCGCGGGACGGTGGTGCCGGTGATTGATGTCGGCGCGCTGACCTTCGGCCTGGCTGCCGAGGCCCGCACCAGCACGCGCCTGGTGCTGGTGCACTATCAACCCGATGCCACGCTGCCCGCGCAACTGCTGGGGCTGATTCTCGAGCAGGCCACTGACACCTTGCGCTGCCATCCGGCGCAGTTCCAACCCTACGGCCTGGACAACCGCCAGGCGCCTTACCTGGGGCCGGTGCGCAAAGACGCCCAGGGACTGCTGCAATGGGTGCGGGTCGCGGACCTGCTGGATGCCCAGGTGCGGGCGCTGCTGTTTCCATCGCCCCCCTTGGACCCGTCGCTGCTTGAGGATCGAGCATGAGCAGTGACCAGCGTTTTTTCGACTTCCTCAAGGAGCGTATCGGCCTGGACGTGACGTCCGTCGGGCCGGCGATCATCGAGCGCGCGGTACGCCAGCGCACGGCTGCGCAACAGGTGCAAACGGCCGATCAGTATTGGCAACGCTTGTTGGGTTCGCGAGACGAGCAGCAAGCGCTGATCGAAGCGGTGATCGTGCCCGAGACCTGGTTCTTCCGCTATCCCGAATCCTTTGCCACGCTGGCCAGGCTGGCAAGCAAGCGCCTGGCCGAGCTCCACAACATGCGCGCACTGCGCATCCTCAGCCTGCCGTGCTCCACCGGCGAGGAGCCTTACTCGATTGCCATGGCCTTGCTCGATGCCGGGTTGGCCCCCCATCAGTTCAAGGTCGACGGCCTGGATGTCAGCCCATTGTCGGTGGAGCGGGCCAAGCGGGCGCGCTACGGCAAGAACTCCTTTCGCGGGCAGCAGGGCGATTTTCGCGAGCGGCATTTCAGTGTTGAAGATGACGGCTATCGCCTCAGCGAGCGGGTTCGCGAGCAGGTGCGTTTGCAGGTCGGCAATCTGCTGGACCCGACCCTGCTGGCCAATGAGCCGGCCTATGACTTCGTGTTTTGCCGCAACTTGCTGATCTATTTCGACCTGCCGACCCAGACCCAGGTCTTCGAAGTGCTCAAGCGCCTGACCCACGTTGACGGTGTGCTGTTCATCGGTCCGGCCGAAGGCAGTCTGCTGGGGCGCCTGGGCATGCGTTCGATCGGCATTCCCCAGTCGTTTGCCTTCAGCCGGCACAGTGAGCCTGAACCCCAGCCACTGCCGGCCTATATCGCGCCAGCGCTGTCGGCGAGCTTGCCGGTGCGCCGCGTGCCTGCGCCGCCAGTGCGCAGTCGGCCCTTTGCAACCGTGGCCCGCCCAGTGTCACCCCGGGCAGAACCGCCGGGCGCTGGCGATGCCGCGGTGCTGCTGGCCCACATTGCGACCCTGGCCAACGAAGGCAAAAGTCCTGAAGCGCGTGCCGCCTGTGAGGCGTACCTGCGCAGCCATGGCCCGGTGGCACAGGTGTTCTACTGGTTAGGCCTGCTCAGCGATGTGGCCGGCAGTGTGCTCGAAGCCCAGGGGTTTTATCGCAAGGCGCTGTACCTGGAGCCGCAACACCCCGAAGCCCTGATGCACCTGGCCGCGTTGCTCGCGTCCCAGGGCGATGTGGCCGGGAGCCGGCGCCTGCAGGAACGCGCGGCGCGCAACGAACGTACCGCTGACAGTGAGCGCAAACGATGACCGGTTCAGTTTCGTTGAACGTGACCCACGCCGATGCCCAGGCCATCGACGACTGCTGGAACCGCATCGGGGTCCACGGTGACAAGTCCTGTGGGTTGCTGGCGGAGCACATTCATTGCCGCAACTGCGCGGTCTACTCCGCCGCGGCTACCCGCCTGCTGGACCGATATGCGCTGCAACAGGACGACCAGGCCCATGGCTCGGCGACGGTCGAGGCGCAGGTCGCCACCCGTTCGCTGCTGATGTTCCGCCTGGGGGAGGAGTGGCTGGCGCTGAGCACCCGCAGCCTGGTGGAAGTGGCGCCTTTGCAGGCGGTGCATTCCTTGCCCCACCAGCGCTCACGGGCGTTGATGGGGGTAGCCAATGTGCGTGGCGCGCTGGTGGCCTGCCTGTCGCTGGTGGAGTTGCTGGGGCTGGAGGCCTCGACGGCAGGCCCATCCAGTGCGCGGGTCATGCCGCGCATGTTGATCATTGCCGCCCACGGCGGCCCGGTGGTGGTGCCGGTGGACGAGGTCGACGGGATCCATGCCATCGATCAGCGGCTGCTCGACGCGGCCTCGCGCTCGGGCCCGCAGGCCAGCGCCAAATACACCCGAGGCGTATTGCCCTTTAATGGGCGCAGTTTGCGTTGGCTGGATGAAGAGCAGTTGCTGTCCGCCGTGACCCGGAGCCTCACATGACCCCCGAGCAAATGCGCGACGCCTCGCTGCTGGAGTTGTTCAGCCTGGAGGCCGAAGCCCAGACCCAGGTACTCAGCGCCGGATTGCTGGCGCTGGAACGTGATCCGACCCAGGCCGTTCACCTGGAAGCCTGCATGCGCGCCGCCCACTCGCTCAAGGGCGCGGCGCGCATCGTTGGCGTCGATGCCGGGGTCGAAGTGTCCCATGTGATGGAGGATTGCCTGGTCAGCGCCCAGGAAGGCCGCCTGCTGCTGCGCCCCGAGCACATTGACGCGTTGTTGCAAGGTACCGACCTGCTGATGCGCATCGCCACGCCCGGCAACGCGGTCGGGCCCAGCGATATCTACGCGTATGTGGCGTTGATGGGACGGTTGCTCGATCCCGCGTCGGCACCGACGCCGACGCCGGTGAGCCTGCCGCCGCCGGCGCCGGAGCTGCCGATGGCCGAGCTGCAACTCGAACCCCCTGTCTCGCGCTTTGAGCTGTCGGAGCCCGAGCCGTTGCAGGTGAACTCGGCGGAGCTCGCCAGGCCCGCCAAGCGAGTCACCGAGGGCGGCGAGCGGGTGCTGCGGGTGACTGCCGAGCGTCTGAACAGCCTGCTCGATCTGTCGAGTAAATCGCTGGTCGAGACCCAGCGTCTGAAACCCTATCTGACGACCCTGCAGCGCCTCAAACGTATGCAGAGCAACGGCCTGCGCGCCCTGGAAAACCTCAATGCCCAGCTCAAGGAACAGAGCCTTGGTCTGGAAGCCGAGGAGGCCCTGGAAGAGGCGCGGCGGCTGCTGGCCGAGTCCCAGCAATTGCTGGCGGAGCAAACCGCAGAGCTGGACGAATTTGCCTGGCAGGCCAGCCAGCGGGCCCAGGTGCTGTACGACACTGCGCTGGCCTGCCGCATGCGCCCGTTTGCCGACGTGCTGACCGGTCAGGCACGGATGGTCCGCGACCTGGGCCGCAGCCTGGGCAAGCAGGTGCGCCTGGAGATCGAGGGCGAAAAGACCCAGGTCGACCGCGACGTGCTGGAAAAACTCGAAGCGCCGCTGACCCACCTGCTGCGCAATGCGGTGGACCACGGCATCGAGTCGCCGGAGCAGCGCTTGCTGGCTGGTAAACCGGCCGAAGGGCTGATCCGCCTGCGGGCGTCCCATCAGGCCGGCCTGTTGGTACTGGAGCTGAGCGACGATGGCAATGGCGTAGACCTGGAACAGGTCCGGCGCAGCATCGTCCAGCGTCAGCTGTCGCCGGCCGAGACCGCGGCGCAATTGAGCGAAGAGGAACTGCTGACGTTCCTGTTTCTGCCCGGCTTCAGCCTGCGGGACAAAGTCACTGAAGTTTCCGGCCGTGGCGTCGGCCTCGACGCGGTGCAGCACATGGTGCGCCAGTTGCGTGGGGCGGTGATGCTGGAGCAGAAGGCGGGCGAGGGCAGTCGTTTCCACCTTGAAGTGCCCCTGACCCTGTCGGTGGTCCGCAGCCTGGTGGTGGAAGTCGGCGAGGAGGCCTACGCCTTCCCGCTGGCGCACATCGAGCGCATGTGCGACCTGGCGCCCGAGGACATCGTGCAGGTGGAGGGCCGTCAGCACTTCTGGCACGAAGGCCGGCATGTCGGGCTGGTGGCCGCCAACCAACTGCTGCAACGGCCAGTGAGCCAGAGCAGCGCGGCCACCCTCAAGGTGGTGGTGATTCGTGAGCGCGATGCGGTGTACGGCGTGGCCGTCGAGCGCTTTATCGGCGAGCGCACCCTGGTGGTGCTGCCGCTGGATGAGCGCCTGGGCAAGATCCAGGATATTTCTGCCGGCGCCTTGCTGGATGATGGTTCGGTGGTGCTGATCGTCGACGTCGAGGACATGCTGCGTTCGGTGGAGAAACTGCTCAATACCGGGCGCCTGGAGCGGATCGCCCGCCACAGCCAGCAGGCCGCGCAGGTGGCCCGCAAGCGGATTCTGGTGGTCGATGACTCGCTGACGGTACGCGAGTTGCAGCGCAAGCTGCTGCTCAACCGGGGTTATGACGTGGCCGTCGCCGTCGACGGCATGGACGGCTGGAACGCCCTGCGTGCCGAGGACTTCGACCTGTTGATTACCGATATCGACATGCCGCGCATGGATGGGATCGAACTGGTCTCGCTGTTGCGCCGCGACAATCGCCTGCAGTCGCTGCCCGTGATGGTGGTGTCCTACAAGGACCGTGAAGAGGATCGGCGCCGTGGACTGGATGCGGGAGCCGACTATTATCTAGCCAAAGCCAGCTTTCATGACGATGCCCTGCTCGACGCAGTGGTCGAGCTCATAGGAGGAGCGCGGGCATGAAGATCGCAATCGTCAACGATATGCCCCTGGCCGTGGAAGCGCTGCGCCGGGCCCTGGCGTTCGAGCCGGCGCACCAGGTGGTGTGGGTGGCCAGCAATGGCAGGGAAGCGGTGCAGCGTTGCGCCGAACTGACCCCGGACCTGATCCTCATGGACTTGATCATGCCGCTCATGGACGGGGTCGAGGCGACTCGCCGGATCATGGCTGAAACCCCGTGTGCCATCGTCATTGTCACGGTCGATCGCCAGCAGAATGTGCACCGGGTGTTCGAGGCCATGGGCCACGGCGCGCTGGATGTGGTCGACACGCCGGCCCTGGGGGCTGGCAATGCCCAGGAAGCCGCCGCACCGCTGCTGCGCAAAATCACCAACATCGGCTGGTTGATCGGCGAGAAGGGCAATCGCGAGCGCCCGGCCCCCAGCCCGCTGCGCAGCTCGGCCTCGCGCCAGCGCCTGGTCGCCATTGGCTCCTCGGCCGGCGGCCCGGCGGCGCTGGAAGTGCTGCTCAAGGGCTTGCCACGGGATTTTCCGGCGGCCATCGTGCTGGTGCAGCATGTGGATCAGGTGTTCGCCGCGGGCATGGCAGAATGGCTCACCAGTGTCAGTGGCCTGAATGTACGCCTGGCCCAGGAAGGCGAGCCGCCGCAAAGCGGCACGGTGTTGCTGGCGGGCACCAACCACCATATTCGCTTGTTGAAAAACGGCACGCTGGCCTACACCGCCGAGCCGGTCAACGAGATCTATCGGCCCTCGATCGATGTGTTCTTCGAAAGTGTGGCCAGTTACTGGGGCGGTGATGCCGTGGGTGTGCTGCTCACCGGAATGGGCCGCGATGGCGCCCAGGGACTCAAATTGATGCGCCAGCAGGGCTACCTGACCATCGCCCAGGACCAGAACAGCAGTGCGGTGTACGGTATGCCCAAGGCCGCCGCCGCCATCGACGCCGCGGTGGAAGTTCGCCCGCTGGAAAAAATAGCGCCACGATTGCTGGAGATCTTTGCAAAATGAATGACATCCGCAGCGGTACTGGCCAAGTAGTATTTCAGGTGAATCCCCATGGATGAGTTACAGCTCGACGATTTCAAGAACGATGAAAATGCCGCGATGGTGCTGCTGGTCGACGACCAAGCCATGATCGGCGAAGCCGTGCGGCGGGGGCTGGCGAACGAAGAAAACATCGACTTCCACTTCTGCGCCGACCCGCACCAGGCCATCGCCCAGGCGATTCGCATCAAGCCGACGGTGATTCTGCAGGACCTGGTGATGCCCGGCCTGGACGGCCTGACGCTGGTGCGCGACTACCGCAACCACCCGGCAACCAAGGACATCCCGATCATTGTGCTGTCGACCAAGGAAGACCCCTTGATCAAGAGCGCGGCGTTTGCCGCCGGGGCCAACGATTACCTGGTGAAACTGCCGGACAACATCGAGCTGGTGGCGCGCATTCGGTATCACTCGCGCTCCTACACCACGCTGATCCAGCGCGACGCCGCCTACCGGGCGTTGCGGGTCAGCCAGCAGCAGTTGCTCGACACCAACCTGGTGCTGCAGCGCTTGATGAACTCCGACGGCCTGACCGGCCTGTCGAACCGCCGGCACTTCGACGAGTACCTGGAACTGGAGTGGCGGCGATCGCTGCGGGACCAGACCCAATTGTCGTTGTTGATGATCGATGTCGACTACTTCAAGTCCTATAACGACAGTTTCGGCCATCTTGAGGGCGATGAAGCCCTGCGCAAGGTGGCGACGGCGATCCGTGATGCCAGCAGCCGTCCCTCGGACCTGCCGGCGCGTTATGGCGGTGAAGAGTTCGCCCTGGTGCTGCCCAACACCTCGCCGGGCGGTGCACGACTGGTGGCGGAAAAACTCCGTCAGACCGTCGCCGCCCTGAAGATCCCCCACATCGCCCCGGCCGAAGGCGCGAGCCTGACCATCAGCATCGGCCTGTCGACCATCACCCCGAAACAGGGCAGCGACTGCCGGCAATTGATTTCGGCGGCTGACAAGGGCTTGTACCTGGCCAAGCACAATGGGCGCAATCAGGTGGGGATCGAGTAAAAAACAGCCGTTTTGGTGGCCCAATAGCCGCCAGGCGGGCTGCCGTGGCGGCCTGATTACGTTATACTCGCCGGCTTTCAAAAGTTCGCCAACGAGTGCTGCCCGCCATGGAAATCAACCCGATCCTTAACAGTATCAAGGACCTGTCCGAGCGCTCCGAAACTATTCGGGGGTATCTTTGACTACGATCAAAAGCATGAGCGTCTGACCGAAGTCAATCGCGAGCTTGAAGATCCGAGTGTCTGGAACAACCCTGAGTACGCTCAGAACCTGGGTCGCGAGCGCTCGCTGCTGGCCCAGATCGTAGAAACCCTCGATGAGATGTCCAGCGGTCTGGCCGATGCCAAGGACCTGCTGTTGATGTCTGCCGAGGAAGAAGACCAGGCCGCCGTCGACGACGTTGCAGCTGAAGTCGAACGCCTGCGCGAGGCCCTCGAGAAGCTCGAGTTCCGCCGCATGTTCAGCGGTGAGATGGACGCCAACAACGCCTACCTGGACATCCAGGCCGGCTCCGGTGGCACCGAGGCCCAGGACTGGGCCAACATCCTGCTGCGCATGTACCTGCGCTGGGCGGACAAACGCGGTTTCGACGCGACCATCATGGAACTGTCGGCCGGTGAAGTCGCCGGGATCAAGGGCGCCACCGTGCACATCAAGGGCGAGTACGCCTTTGGCTGGCTGCGCACCGAGATCGGCGTGCACCGCCTGGTGCGCAAGAGCCCGTACGACTCCGGCAACCGTCGCCATACCTCGTTCTCGGCCGTGTTCGTGTCGCCGGAAATCGATGACAACATCGAAATCGACATCAACCCTTCGGACCTGCGTATCGACACCTACCGTTCCTCCGGTGCCGGTGGTCAGCACGTAAACACCACCGACTCGGCCGTACGTATTACCCACGTACCGTCCAACACCGTGGTCAGTTGCCAGAACGAACGCTCCCAGCACGCCAACAAAGACACCGCGATGAAAATGTTGCGGGCGCGCTTGTACGAGCAGGAAGTGCAGAAACGCAACGCCGCTTCGCAAGCCCTGGAAGACACCAAGTCGGACATCGGCTGGGGTCACCAGATCCGCTCGTACGTGCTCGATGCCTCGCGGATCAAGGATCTGCGCACTAACATCGAACGCAGCGACTGCGACAAGGTGCTCGACGGCGACATCGACGAATACCTGGTGGCCAGCCTGAAACAAGGCTTGTAAGACATGCAGCACGGGATCGCCTGACACACCGCGATCCTCTGTAGGAGCCGGCTTGCCGGCGATCCCCAGGCCGCAGGCCTGGGGGCAACGAACCCGTGATGGAATTTTTGAAGACATGAGCGACCTAGAACTCGACCCGCAAGCCCTGCAACAGGAAGAAAACACCCTGATCGCCCTGCGCAAGGAAAAGCTTGCTGCCGAGCGCGCCAAGGGCAACGCCTTCCCGAACGACTTCCGCCGCGACAACTACTGCGATGCCCTGCAGAAGCAGTACGCGGACAAGACCAAGGAAGAGCTCGCAGAGGCTGCAATCCCGGTCAAGGTTGCCGGTCGCATCATGCTTAACCGTGGCTCGTTCATGGTGATCCAGGACATGTCCGGGCGCATCCAGGTCTATGTCAACCGCAAGACCCTGTCCGAAGAAACCCTGGCCGCGGTGAAAACCTGGGACCTGGGCGACATCATCGCCGCCGAAGGCACCCTGGCCCGTTCCGGCAAGGGTGACCTGTACGTGGAAATGACCAGCGTGCGCCTGCTGACCAAGTCGCTGCGCCCGCTGCCGGACAAACACCACGGCCTGACCGACACCGAACAGCGTTATCGCCAGCGCTACGTTGACCTGATCGTCAACGAAGAAGTGCGCCAGACGTTCCGCGTGCGTTCGCAAGTCATCGCCCATATCCGTAGCTTCCTGATGAAGCGCGACTTCCTTGAAGTCGAGACGCCGATGCTGCAAACCATCCCCGGTGGTGCGGCGGCCAAGCCGTTCGAGACGCACCACAACGCCCTGGACATGGAAATGTTCTTGCGTATCGCGCCTGAGCTGTACCTCAAGCGCCTGGTGGTCGGTGGTTTCGAGAAAGTCTTCGAGATCAACCGCAACTTCCGTAACGAGGGCGTTTCGACTCGTCACAACCCTGAATTCACCATGTTGGAGTTCTACCAGGCGTACGCCGACTACGAAGACAACATGGACCTGACCGAAGAACTGTTCCGTGAACTGGCGCAGCTGGTCCTGGGCAGCACCGACGTGCCGTACGGCGACAAGGTGTTCCACTTCGGCGAGCCGTTCGTGCGTCTGTCGGTCTTCGACTCGATCCTCAAGTACAACCCTGAGCTGACCGCCGACGACCTGACCGACATCGACAAGGCGCGCGCCATCGCCAAGAAAGCCGGGGCCAAGGTGCTGGGCTTCGAAGGCCTGGGCAAGCTGCAAGTGATGATTTTCGAAGAACTGGTCGAGCACAAGCTGGAGCAGCCGCACTTCATCACCCAGTACCCGTTTGAAGTGTCGCCGCTGGCCCGTCGCAACGATGACAACCCGAATGTCACCGACCGCTTCGAGCTGTTCATCGGTGGTCGCGAAATCGCCAACGCCTACTCCGAGTTGAACGACGCGGAAGACCAGGCCGAGCGTTTCATGGCCCAGGTGGCCGACAAGGACGCCGGTGACGACGAAGCCATGCACTACGACGCCGACTTCGTGCGTGCACTGGAGTACGGCATGCCGCCGACGGCGGGTGAGGGCATCGGTATCGATCGCCTGGTGATGTTGTTGACCAACTCGCCATCGATCCGCGATGTGATCCTGTTCCCGCACATGCGACCGCAAGCGTAAATGCCGCAGTGAAAAAGCCGCCTACATCAGGCGGCTTTTTATTGCCTGTATGGAACAAACGTATCAACTTATTGCTTCCAACTGCGAGGTAAGACCGGTGAATCGTGCAAATGCTCAAGAAGGAGCAGCGGGGGTCGCCACGGCGGTCGCTGAAAGTGTTCAGTACCAGGGCCGCAAGGCCAGTCGACAGGGCAGTGAACAGCGTCGACAGGACATTCTCGACGCCGCGATGCGCATTGTCGTGCGCGACGGCGTGCGGGCGGTGCGGCACCGCGCCGTGGCCGCCGAGGCCAGCGTGCCACTGTCGGCGACGACCTACTATTTCAAGGACATCGATGACCTGCTCACCGATACCTTTGCCCAGTACGTGGAGCGCAGTGCGGCCTACATGGCCAAGCTGTGGGCCAATCACGAGGGGCTGCTGCGCGAGATGGTCGACAGCGGGGATGGCAGCCCCGAGTCGCGTTCGCGGCTGGCCGACGACATTGCCCGGTTCACCGCCGACTATGTGCACCGGCAATTGCTCAACCGCCGCGAGCACCTGATGGCCGAACAGGCGTTCCGCCAGGAAGCCTTGCTCAACCCGCGCCTGGCGTTGCTGGTACGTTCCCACCAGCAGATTCTCCTGCAGGGTACCTGCCAGCTATTCCAGGTGCTGGGCTCGCCCGAACCGCAGCAGGATGCCAAAGTGTTGACGGCGATAATCGGACGGATGGAATATCAAGGCCTGCTCAACGAGGCAGAGCCGCTGGCGGAGGAAGAAATGCTCGGAATCCTCACGCGGTATATGCACTTGGTGCTGGCCTCGGTGTAACCCTGGGGGCTGGGCAGATGGCGGTGTCGGTGTGTGCTGATTGGGAGTCTTGAATGAAGTACTGGCGTGTCGTGGTGATCACCCTGTCGTTCCTGCTGCTCAGCGGCTGCCTGGTGTCATTCAAGCAGGCGATGCCCGCCAGCGAGGCTGCGCCGGCGGGTTTGCTCGGTAAGTGGACCAGCAAGAATGCCTGGGGTGAAGCACAGAACCTGGACCTGACTCGCGTCGGCCCGCACCGCTACCAGGCGGTCAGCTACTTCAAGGCCAAGCCCAAGGAGCGCGAGGCCTATCCATTCACGGTGGCGCGCCACGGCAATCGCTGGTACCTCTCGGCCAAGGTGCCGGCCCAGTACGGCGGCAACTTCACCATCGCCGGGTTTGAACTGAACGATAAACAGGAACTGGTGATCTACAACCTCGATCTCGAGCAGATCCGCCAGGCGCTTGGGCAACACCTCCAGGGTGAGCCTTTCAGCACCGACGACGGCGACGGCGTGCTGGTCAGCAGCAGCATGGACCAGGTGTTCGCCTACCTCGACGATCCGGCCAATTCCGACGTATTCGTCGAGGCCGCGCGGTATCAACGGCCGCACACCACTCAATCAGCGCAGTAGGCAACGGTTAACCAAGGGAGCAACCGGTGGACGATTACCAGCAGACGATACGCACCTTGTCTGATCGCATAGTGCTGGCGCAAACGCCGATCCGGGTCCTTGATGCGGTGAAATGGGACGACAGCATCCGCAAGGGGTTCCTCAAGGCCAAGGGCAAGGAAATGCCGGCGGTGGACCGGGACTATTACCTCAATCGGCCACTGGCCTTCGATTCCAGCAAAGTGAAGCTGGAATTCCAGAACATCGAGCGCGACATCACTCGCCAGCTCGGCCAGTTCAACCCGGTCGGGCAGATCATGCGGCGCATGTGCAAGGAGTACCGCATGGTGGTGCGGATGCTCGAGGCCCGTGGCACCGAAGACTTCGGGCTGATTTCCCAGGAGCTGTATGGCGCGGCGTCCGATGCGTTCCATGCCGGTGACCCAACCCTGGCCGATCTGGGCCTGATGATGTCCGACTACTTGAACAACATCGATGGTCGCGGCGACCTCAAGGACGAGCCCAAGACCCTCACCGCCAAAGAGGCGGTGCACCTGCTGCAGACTCGCTTGAACAAGGTGTTCGGCGAGGCCGAGGAAACCATCCGGGTGTTCGAGTCCGACGGGATCGTCGCCGACGCGGCGGCCGGTGCCGACTACATCAAGATTCGTACCGACGCGATGTTCAACGAGCGTGACGTGCGCGCCCTGGAAGTGCATGAAGGACTGGTGCACGTGGGCACCACGCTCAACGGGCTGAATCAGCCGATCTGCACCTTCCTGTCCAAGGGCCCACCGTCCTCGACCGTGACCCAGGAAGGCCTGGCGATCCTGATGGAGATCATCACCTTCGCCTCCTACCCGAGCCGCCTGCGCAAGCTGACCAACCGTACCCGGGCGATCCACATGGTCGAGGAGGGCGCGGATTTCCTGCAGATTTTCGAGTTCTTCCGTGAGCAGGGCTTCGAAATGGCCGAAAGCTATGGCAATGCCAGCCGGGTATTCCGTGGATCGGTGCCAAATGGCCTGCCATTTACCAAAGACTTGTCCTATCTCAAGGGCTTTATCATGGTTTACAACTACATTCAGTTGGCCGTGCGCAAAGGCAAGCTTGAGCAGATCCCGTTGCTGTTTTGCGGCAAGACCACCCTGGAAGACATGCGAACCCTGCGCCAGTTGGTCGATGAAGGCCTGGTGGAACCGCCCAAATACCTGCCCGCGCAGTTTCGTGACATGAACGCGTTGTCGGCCTGGATGTGCTTCTCCAACTTCCTCAACCACTTGAGCCTGGACCGGATCGAAGCGGATTACTCAAATATTCTGTAACCCCGGGGGTTGCAGCACCCTGAACCCATTGCGAGGCTTCAAACGGATGAGAATCCTCGGCATCCTTTGCCTGCTCCTGACCCTCAACGGCTGCAGTTCGCTGCTGTTCTACCCTGAGCCCGGCCTGCCGTTCACCCCGGACAAAGCCGGCCTGCAGTACCGCGACGTCAGCCTGACCACGGCCGATGGAGTCAAGCTGCACGCTTGGTGGCTGCCGGCAAAAGAGGGGGTGGCGGTCAAGGGCACGGTCCTGCATCTGCACGGCAATGGCGGCAACCTGGCGGCGCACCTGGGGGGCAGTTGGTGGTTGCCCAAGCAGGGCTATCAAGTGTTGCTGCTGGACTATCGCGGTTATGGCCTGTCAGCAGGCGAGCCCGGTTTGCCGCAGGTCTATCAGGATATCGACGCCGCCTTCACATGGCTGGACCAGGCGCCACAGGTGCAGGGCACGCCGCTGATTGTCCTCGGCCAGAGCCTGGGCGGGGCCATGGCGCTGCACTACCTGGCCGAGCACCCACAGCGCCAGGCGCAGCTCAAGGCGCTGGTGCTCGACGGCGTGCCGGCCAGTTACCGCGAAGTGGGCCAGTTTGCCCTCAGCACTAGCTGGCTGACCTGGCCGTTCCAGGTGCCGTTGTCGTGGCTGGTGCCGGACGCTGACAGCGCAATCCGCGCCATGCCCCAGGTCAACGCGGTGCCCAAGCTGATCTACCACAGCATCGACGATCCCATCGTGCCTCTTTCCAACGGCATCCGACTGTATCAAGCTGCGCCCCCGCCGAAGGTGCTGCAATTGACCCGCGGTGGCCATGTGCAGACATTCGCCGACCCGGTCTGGCGAACCGTCATGCTGCGCTATCTGGACGATCCGCAGCACTTCAATGGTGTGCGCCGCCTGGGAGAGATCCCCAATTACCCGGCCCCCAGCCATTCACCCGATCAACCGCAAGAGAGCCCGCAATGAGTGAAGAACGTAACGCCATCCCACTGATCATCACCGGTATCTGCAGCATCCTGGGCACCGTCGCTGCCCTGTGGTGGTACGGCTACCTGCACTTTGCCAAGCCGGAAGACGCCTTGTTGCTCAATGAGTTCACCATGCTCAAGACCGTGCCGGGCGAAGACTACAAAGTCTCCCTGGAGCCGGCTGCGCAAGTGGCGCAGTGCATCGACGGCGTGTTGGTGTTGTTCGACACCGAACAGAAAGGCCTGACCGGCGTGCTGATCAACAGCAAGAAAAAAGCCGTGCGCTGCATGGGCCAGGAAACCCCGCAGAAGCTCGAGCCCTGATTCGCCTCGGCCTGTAGACCTTGTAGGCGCGAGCTTGCTCGCGATGGCGGCATCCCGGCCGACACACACAAAAAAGCCCCGCCTGATCAAATCAGGCGGGGCTTTTGCGTTACTGCGTTAAGCGCTTAGTTCGAACTGACTGCCGAACGTGGGATCACCGGCTGGTTGTCGTTGGAAATGGTCACTTCCACCCGACGGTTCATCGCCCGGCCCGAGACGCTGCTGTTCTCGGCCACCGGGTACTCTTTGCCGTAACCCTGGGCAACCACACGCGCTGGGTCGACGCCCATTTTCACCAGGGCCATGCGCACCGAGTTGGCACGACGCTCGGACAGGCTCTGGTTGTAACTGGCAGCGCCGGTGCTGTCAGTGTAGCCCTCGACAATCACCTTGCGGTCCGGATTCTCGGCGAGGAAATGCGCCAGTTTGTTGATGTTCACCAGGCCGCTGGATTTCAGTTCAGCCTTGTTGGTGGCAAACAGCACATCGCCGAAGGTCACCAGGGTGCCGCGATCGGTCTGCTTGGCGTTGAGGCTGTCCTGCAACTGCTTGATCTGCGAGTCACGGGCATCAAGGCGGGCCTGGGCCCGATGTGCCGAAGCGTTTTTCAGCTCGGCTTCAGCGGTACGCAGGGCGATGGTCTGCTTGGCGACTTCAACACGTTGATTGGTCAGGTAGGCCAGTTGATCGACCTTCTCGGCCTTCTCGCGCTCCTGGAAGGCTTTGTCGGCCTTGTCCAGGTAGTCGCTGGCTTCCTTGGTTTCCAGGGCCGCGACTTTGCTTGCTTGTGGATTGGCCTGCAGGCCCGAGTAGTTGGTCCGGGCCTGTTCCAGGTTGGCATTGGGAGGTGTCGAGCAGGCGGCCAAGGCAACGCTGGCGGCCAGGAGAGCTGGGATCATCAATTGCTTACGCATAGTGGTTCGTCCTTTCTATCGATTCGCGGGTGCACAGGGGCGTGGGGCAGGGCTTATTGCACGCTGCGCTGGCTTTCCTGGCGCAGTTCCTGAACGCCTTGCTGAGAGTCCTTGAGCGACTGTTCGGCCTTCATCGCCTGGGCTTTGCGTTCGGCGACGCGGGCATCCCACTCAGCCTGTTCGGCCAGCAGTCGGGCCTGGTCGTACTGCTTGTCGTGCATGGCCAGTTCCGCTTGTTTGAGCTTGTCCTGGGCTGCTTTCATTTCCACTGCGGCAAACTCGGTACCGCCGGCACTGACGGCGCTGTTGACCGCTGATTGGGTCACGGCGTACTGCTCGGTCGGCGGGTTGCCGGCGCATCCGGCCAGGACGAAGCCGCAACCGAGTGCCAGGGCGGCCAACTTGAGACCGCGCGGGAATGTGGACGTGGTGGTGGCGGTGCTGGTTTTCATGGTCTTCAACTCCATTGGATAACTCCTGAACATCGTCAAATCCATCCTGGTTGTGGAGCCGTGGGAACGTTGGGCGGCGCCTGCGACAGCGTGATGTGGTACGGCTGTTCCAGTGATGGTTACTGGGTCTGACCCATGGCTTTTTTTCAAAGTTCAGAAAAGATGGCGTATCGCCCAAAAAACCGTCGAGGCCTTGCGCGAGGCTCTAAACCGGGAACTTTTTCGTCGTGCAGGAGTACTCCCGAGCCACAAAGGGCTCAGGAATACGCGGTTTCAGAAGTGTGGAACGCAGGTGTGGCTAGTGTTTCTGCTTGCCGGCTGCGGCCGAAATATCATGCAGATGTTGCCGGGACAGGGCGAGGAAGCGTGGGGTGGGGCCGACGTCTTCGTAGAGCGGATCGCCCTCTTCGTCGGTGGCGATGACTTGCTGGCCCTTGATGTAGGGGAAGCTCGCTTCGAGTTCCTCCAGGGCGGCGCCAATCAGTTCCCCGAGCAACTCTTCGGGGTGGCGCTTGGGGTACATTTCGCTGAGTGCTGCCAGGCGTGCAGCGGCCTCGACGTCCAGGTGAATGCTGTAGCCGGTCTTGGTCAAACGGCCTTTGGCGGTTTCTTCCCAATGCTGGGCCAGTTCACGAATTTTCATAATGACCTCAATAATCACCTGCTCGTGACAGGGTGTGATGCGTCTGCGGCGGTGGCCGATCGCAAGCCTGGGTATGGCTTACTCATGAGACTAGCCGCAACCGCGAAGGTTTAAAGTCGATTCGTCGCCTGCTTGTAAGAACCGGCTGCGAGCGGCACTCTTGAGCCTCAGGACTGCGCCTGATAGCTGACTGCCATTCGCTGGAGAACCGCTGATGACCGATATCGATGCACGCTTGCGCGAAGATGTTCACCTCTTGGGTGAGCTGTTGGGCAACACCATCCGCGAGCAGTACGGGGATGGGTTTCTCGACAAGATCGAGCAGATTCGCAAGGGTGCCAAGGCTGACCGGCGTGGCTCCATGGACGCCGAGCTGAGTGCCAGCCTCAACCAGTTGAGCGAGGATGAACTGCTGCCGGTGGCGCGGGCGTTCAACCAGTTCCTCAACCTGGCGAACATCGCCGAGCAGTACCAGTTGATCCATCGCCGCGACGAGTCGCAGCCGGCGCCGTTCGAGGCGCGGGTCCTGCCGCAACTGCTGGCCCGGCTGCGGGCCGAGGGCCACAGTGCCGAGTCACTGGCGCGGCAATTGGGCCGCCTGGAGATCGAGCTGGTGCTCACTGCGCACCCTACCGAAGTGGCGCGCCGGACCCTGATCCAGAAATACGACGCGATTGCCGCGCAACTGGCCGCGCAGGACCATCGCGACCTCACCAGTGCCGAGCGCGAGCAGATCCACCAGCGCTTGCAGCGTTTGATTGCCGAGGCCTGGCACACCGAAGAAATCCGCCGCACCCGACCCACGCCCGTGGACGAAGCCAAGTGGGGGTTCGCGGTGATCGAACACTCGCTGTGGCAGGCGATTCCCAATTACCTGCGCAAGGCCGACCTGGCCCTGGAGACTGCCACCGGCCTGCGCTTGCCGCTGGAGGCCGCGCCGATCCGCTTCGCCTCCTGGATGGGCGGCGACCGTGACGGCAATCCCAATGTGACGGCGGCGGTGACCCGTGAGGTGCTGCTGCTGGCACGCTGGATGGCGGCTGACTTGTACCTGCGCGACGTCGATCAACTGGCGGCCGACCTGTCGATGCAACGGGCCAGTGCGGCCCTGCAGGCCAAGGCCGGTGACAGTGCCGAGCCTTACCGGGCGGTGCTCAAGCAATTGCGCGACCGCCTGCGGGCGACCCGCAACTGGGCCCAGGCGTCGTTGGCAGGCAACACCCCGGCCGGGGCCGATGTGCTGCACAACAACCGCGACCTGCTGGACCCACTGGAGCTGTGCTACCAGTCGCTGCACGAATGTGGCATGGGCGTGATTGCCGATGGCCCGCTGCTCGATTGCGTACGCCGGGCCGTGACCTTCGGCCTGTTCCTGGTGCGCCTGGACGTGCGTCAGGACTCCTCCCGGCATTGCTCGGCGATGACCGAGATCACCGATTACCTCGGCCTGGGGCGTTATGAAGACTGGGACGAGGAGGCGCGCATCGCGTTCCTCATGACTGAGCTGCACAACCGCCGGCCGTTGTTGCCCAGCCACTTCAAGCCTTCGGCCGATACCGCAGAGGTTCTGGCGACCTGTCGGGAAGTCGCCGCTGCACCGGCGGCGTCGCTGGGCTCCTATGTGATCTCCATGGCTGGCGCCGCCTCCGATGTGCTCGCCGTGCAACTGCTGCTCAAGGAGGCCGGGGTGCTGCGGCCGATGCGCGTGGTGCCGCTGTTCGAAACCCTGGCCGACCTGGACAACGCCGGGCCGGTGATCGAAAAGCTGTTGCTGCTGCCGGGTTACCGCGCGCGTTTGCAAGGGCCCCAGGAAGTGATGATCGGCTATTCCGACTCGGCCAAGGACGCCGGCACTACCGCGGCGGCCTGGGCGCAATACCGGGCGCAGGAACGGCTGGTGGATATCTGCCGTGAGCAGCAGGTCGAATTGCTGTTGTTCCATGGTCGCGGCGGGACCGTGGGCCGTGGCGGTGGCCCGGCGCACGCGGCGATTCTGTCGCAGCCACCGGGGTCGGTGGCCGGGCGTTTCCGTACCACCGAGCAGGGCGAGATGATTCGCTTCAAGTTCGGCCTGCCGGACATCGCCGAGCAGAACCTGAACCTCTATCTGGCCGCTGTGCTGGAGGCAACCTTGCTCCCGCCACCGCCGCCGGAACCCGCATGGCGCGGCTTGATGGACGAACTGGCTGCCGATGGCGTGAGCGCTTATCGCGCGGTGGTGCGGGAGAATCCGCAGTTCGTCGAATACTTCCGCCAATCCACTCCCGAGCAGGAACTGGGGCGGCTGCCCCTGGGCAGTCGTCCGGCCAAGCGCCGGGCCGGTGGCATTGAAAGCCTGCGGGCGATCCCGTGGATCTTCGGCTGGACCCAGACGCGCCTGATGCTGCCGGCGTGGCTGGGATGGGAAGCGGCGCTGAGCAAGGCGCTGGCCCGTGGCGAAGGTGAGCTGCTGGCGCAGATGCGCGAACAATGGCCGTTCTTCCGCACCCGGATCGACATGTTGGAAATGGTCCTGGCCAAGGCCGATGCGGACATCGCAAGGTCCTACGACGAGCGTCTGGTGGAGGCCGATTTGCTGCCTTTGGGTGCGCATTTACGCGACCTATTGTCGCAGGCCTGCGCCGTGGTCCTGGGGCTGACTGGCCAGTCGCAGTTGCTCGCCCATAGCCCCGACACCCTGGAATTCATCCGGCTACGCAACACCTACCTCGACCCCCTGCATCTATTGCAGGCCGAGTTGCTGGCCCGCTCGCGGCAGCAGGAGGTGGCGCAGGGCAGCCCAGTGGAACAGGCGTTGCTGGTGTCTGTAGCGGGGATTGCCGCCGGTTTGCGCAACACCGGCTAAGGCCCGATGGGCATCCTCGGCAGCCTGCTCTGTCCGGCCAACCGGTCGCAGGGGAGGGCTGCCGGCGCCTGCCAGGCGACACTTTGTTATGGGGTTGCGACTTGTAATACCTCGTCGCAACGGCTGGGCCGGCGCGGGTTCCTCCGACTTTCGGCGGCTTGTGTGGGCCGTGCCTGCTGTGTATCTTGATCAGCCTTTGGCCGTTTGGGCGGCCCACGACCCTATTCTGAGATTGGCCCCACGCGGCGAATCCGATCGTTTATAAATAAGAAATTGAGGAGCACATCGATGCGCGTCATTCTGCTGGGAGCTCCCGGGGCCGGTAAAGGTACTCAGGCTAAGTTCATCACCGAAAAATTCTCCATTCCGCAGATCTCCACCGGCGACATGCTGCGTGCGGCGGTCAAGGCTGGCACCGAGCTGGGCATCAAGGCCAAGAGCATCATGGATGCCGGTGGCCTGGTCTCCGACGACCTGATCATCGCCCTGGTCAAGGACCGTATCGCCCAGCCGGATTGCGCCAACGGTTTCCTGTTCGACGGTTTCCCGCGCACCATTCCGCAGGCTGAAGCACTGGTCAGCGAAGGCGTCGAGCTGGACCACGTAGTGGAAATCGCTGTCGACGACGAAGAAATCGTCCAGCGTATCGCCGGTCGTCGTGTCCACGAAGCCAGCGGCCGCGTGTACCACACCGTCTACAACCCGCCAAAACTGGCTGGCAAGGACGACATCACTGGCGAAGAGCTGGTGCAGCGCAAAGACGACACCGAAGAAACCGTGCGTCATCGCCTGTCGGTCTACCACGATCAGACCAAGCCTTTGGTAGCGTTCTACCAGAATCTCGCGGCTGCCCAAGGCAAGCCGAAGTACAGCCACATTGCAGGCGTTGGTTCGGTTGAAGCCATCACCGGCAAGGTGCTTGAAGCACTGAGCTGATAAAGCTCACTGGCTTTACGTTCAACGGCCCGCTTGCGGGCCGTTGTTGTTTATACTGACGAACTTTTTTCTACGACGCTGACGGAAACATCGATGAGTACCTTGCTGGCCCTGGACACCGCGACTGAAGCTTGCTCCGTTGCCTTGCTGCATGACGGCAAGGTAACCAGCCATTACGAGGTGATCCCGCGGCTGCATGCGCAAAAGCTGCTGCCGATGATCCAGCAATTGCTGGCCGAGGCCGGCACCACCTTGCAGGCGGTCGATGCGATTGCCTTCGGGCGTGGGCCTGGGGCGTTCACCGGCGTACGGATTGCCATTGGCGTGGTCCAGGGCCTGGCGTTTGCCCTGGATCGTCCGGTGTTGCCAGTGTCCAACCTGGCCGTGCTGGCGCAGCGCGCGTTGCGTGAGCACGGCGCGACCCAGGTGGCGGCCGCCATCGATGCCCGCATGGATGAAGTCTATTGGGGTTGCTACCGCGAAACCGCCGGTGAAATGCGTCTGGTCGGCGCCGAGGCCGTGTTGCCACCGGAAGTCGCGGCGTTGCCCGCTGATGCTGCGGGTGACTGGTTTGGCGCCGGTACCGGTTGGGGGTATGCCGAGCGCATAGCCGTCAGCCTGAGTGGCCAGGACGCCGGCATGCTGCCCCACGCCCAGGACTTGCTGAGCCTGGCGCGGTTCGCCTGGGAGCGTGGTGAAGCGATTGTGGCTGACAACGCCCAGCCGGTTTACCTGCGCGACAAAGTGGCGACGCCCAAGGCCCGTTAAGCCTGGGTCAGCGGCTGTCATTGCAGCCAATCGTCAGTTTCCAGCCCGGGCTTTTAAACCTTTTGCCTTTTATGTGTTCTAGTTATCACTTGGCAGTTTGCGCGTCGCAGTAAGTGCCGCTAAATTGCCATCATTGATAACGAGTTTATCTCTATGCGCGTAGACGGTTTTTCCTCGCAGTCCTATCCCATCCCCCGCAAGCCTCGCAAAGGCAGTGCGACGGTGGACGAGTCCGTCCTGGACCACGACGATGAACCGCAAGTGCCCTCTGAAGAGCAACTGGCCGCCCGCGCCGCACAGCGCCAGAGCAACCTGCCCGCGCGCCCGCAAGACCTGCTCTACCACCGCGCCATGAGCCGGCATGTCTCCCTGGCCCTGGCCAGCTACCTGAGTACCGCCGCTTTCGTCGATTGGGACATGGAAGTGCTGGGTCTCGACCTGCACATCTGATGTCGCTGCCGTATTTCCTCGGCTGCCCGTCCTGGAGCGAAAACGCCTGGCGCCAGTACCTGTATCCGCAAGACGCCCGTCCCAACCAGTTCCTCGAACTGTATTCCCAGGTATTCAACGCCGTTGAAGGCAACACCACCTTCTATGCGCGCCCGGCACCGGCGACGGTGGCGCGCTGGGCGCAAACCATGCCCGCGCACTTTCGTTTCACCGCCAAGTTCCCCAGCGATATCAGCCACGGCGGGGACCTGCGCGAGCACCTGACGGCCGCGGAGTCCTTCGTGCAATTGCTCAGCCCGCTGGGTGAGCGGGTGGCGCCGTACTGGCTGCAGCTGTCGAAGGCCTTCACCCCGCAACGCTTGTCGGAACTGGCGGGGTTCATCGACGGTTTGCAGCAGCCCCTGGCGGTGGAAGTGCGGCATCGGGATTTTTTTGCCAAGGGCGACGCCGAGCGCCAGCTCAATCGCCTGCTGCTGGCGCGTGGCGTGGAACGGATCTGCCTGGACCCGCGCGCGCTGTTCAGTTGCACCTCGCGCGACCCTGGGGTCCTGCATGCGCAGTCGAAGAAACCCAATGTGCCGACTCGCCCGGCAGCGTTCACCCAGTGCCCGCAGGTGCGCTTCATCGGTCATCCGCTGCTGCTGGCCAATGATCCGTTCCTGACGCCCTGGGTCGAGAAAATCGCCCAGTGGATCGAAGAGGGACGCACGCCGTACATCTTCCTGCACACCGCCGACAACCTGCAGGCAGCCGCCTTGGCACAGCACTTTCATGCCCGATTGATGACGCGTTTGCCTGGCTTGCCGGCGCTGCCTGAGCTATACAGAGAACCCGCCGCGGAGCAGCTTGGGTTGCTCTGACGACGGGCCAATCCCCCGCGACAGGAGAGAGCCAATGGCAACGCAGATCTTCAAAGCCCAAGCGTTCAAAGCCTTGCACGAAGGTCCCGGGACCTTTGTGATCCCCAACCCCTGGGATGCCGGCTCGGCCAGGATGCTGGACAGCCTGGGTTACCAGGCGTTGGCGACCACCAGTGCCGGTTACGCGTTTTCCATGGCCCGCCCCGACGGAGCGCTGAAGCTTGAGGACACCCTGGCCAACGTCCGGGCGATAGTCGCGGCCAGTGACTTGCCGGTTGCCGTGGACCTGGAGAACGGTTTTGCCGATGACCCTGCGCTCTGCGCCGAAAGCCTGCTGCGTGCCGCCAGTGCCGGGGCCGTCGGTGGTTCCATCGAAGACGCCACGGGCCGCGAAGACGGCCCCATTTACTGCTTCGAGCATGCCGTGGCGCGCATCGAAGCGGCGGTGGCGACCGCACGCAGCCTGCCATTCCCCTTCACCTTGACCGCCCGCGCGGAGAACTACCTGCACGGCAACCCAGACCTGGCCGACACCATCCGCCGCCTGCAGGCGTTTGCCGAGGCGGGCGCCGATGTGCTGTATGCCCCCGGCCTGCGTACGGCCGCTGAGGTGCTGGCGGTGGTGCAGGCGGTGGCGCCCAAACCGGTCAACGTCCTGATGTCCGGGGGGCTCAAGCTCAACGTGGCGCAACTCAGCGAGATGGGGGTCAGGCGCATCAGCGTCGGTTCGGCCATGGCCTTGGCGGCCTATGGCGAGTTCTTCCGCGCCGCCCGGGAGATTCAGGAGCATGGCACCTTTGGCTTCACCGAGCGCTCGATGCCGTACGCGCAGGCCAATCAACTGTTCAAGGGCTGACTGACGGGGCGTGATGGTGAAGTGGCTGAAAGTCCTGGCACTGTTGTCATTGTTGGTGGGGGCTGTGATGTTCGGCGTCTGGCGTGGCTGGATTGCAGTGCCTGCGGCATGGAATCCCTGGGCGCCGCTGGATGTGCAGGCGGCGCCGAACCTGCTGACGCGCTACAAGCTGATGCGCCTGCGTGATAACCCGACACTCTGTGACCAGGTACTCGCCACTTCTGGCCTTAAGTTCAGCCGCCAGGCGGACAGCCCGGTCGATGCGGCCTGCCCGTTGCACAACACCTTGCGTGTGCAAGGTGGCGAGGTGGCGCTGAGCAGCAGCTTTCTCGCCAGTTGCCCCTTGGCGGTGGCCTTTGCCCTGTTTCAGCGCCACGCGCTGCAGCCGGCGGCTCAGGCGGTCTACGGCCAGGCGGTGACGCGGGTCGATCACCTGGGCAGCTTTGCCTGCCGCAATATGTACAACCGGGAAAAAGCCGCACGCAGCCAGCACGCCACGGCCAACGCCCTGGACATTGCCGGTTTTCGCCTGGCCGATGGGCGCACTGTCAACGTGCTGCGGGACTGGCCACAGGACAACACCGATGCGCGGTTTTTGCGCCAGGTGCGCGATGACGCCTGTGAGGTATTCAACGTCGTGCTGAGCCCGGACTATAACGCCGCCCATCGCAATCATTTTCACCTGGATGCGGGGCCCTGGTGGGTGTGTCGCTGAGACTCAGGCGGCGATGCGCAGGTTGTGCAGGACGATCGGTCGTGCCCAGCGCGTGTCGAAGTCCAGTTGCTTCTGCTGTTCGACCAGTTCTTCCGGTGGATAGGGCGGGGCAGGCGGCGGCAACAGTTGCAGTTCGAACTCGGCGATCGGCAGGAACAGCGCCCGTGGTTGCGGAGCTGGCGATGGGGGTGGCAGGGGTTGGCCGGCGGTGAGCACCAGCGGGCGCAGCCACTCCCGGTCGAAGTCCTGTTGCGCTTGCTGGGCGACGATCTCGTCAGCCGGGAAGGGCGGGGCTGGCGGGTCCAGCAGTTCCATTTCGAATTCGGCAATCGGCAGGAACAACGGCTCGGGCGGGCGGATCTCGGTATCGACGACGTCGCATGCGCGCTGGCAGACGATTTCGTTGAGCAGCTCGGTGCCGCCTGCGGGCTCAATCGGACCGTCAATGGCAACGGGCGTGTAGTCGCCCGCCGCCGGTACCCGGTCACCCAACTGATCGGCCAGGGCCTGGGCAAAAAAATCCTGCCACAGGTGACTGACGCCGCTCAGTGTTTGGGTGTTGTGCCGGCTGTATTCGCGGTAAGGCGAAATAAACCCGGCGGGTACGTGTTGAATGTCTGACATTTTTCTCGGTCGACGCTCAGCTCTGGCAAAATGCTCGATAGTTTGGTTATCGGCCGTTTTTGCCGATCATTAATTTTTTGAGTGTGTTTTCTGATGAGTGAGCAACCTGCGGCCAGCCGCATCAAAGTCCAGGCCCTGGCGGATGGCTTTCAGGCGCAAGCCTTGCATTGGGCCGAGTGCCTGGGCCTGCCGCTGCAACTGGACGATGCCGAGTTCGCCCTGCAAGTGGGTGAGCAGGGCCTGCAGTTGCAGCAACTGGGGCCGGATGCGCCGGGTCCGGTGCGGGTGGACTTTGTCGAAGGTGGCGCGGCCCATCGTCGGTTGTACGGTGGCGGCAGTGGACAGATGATCGCCAAGGCGGTGGGCGTTGCCCAGGGCGTGCGCCCCAGGGTGCTGGATGCCACGGCGGGGCTGGGCAAGGACGGTTTTGTGCTGGCGAGCCTGGGCTGTGAAATCAGTCTGATCGAGCGCCAGCCGTTGATTGGCGCTTTGCTCGAGGACGGTCTGGCCCGGGCGGCAGAAGATTTCGAGGTGGCGCCGATTGTCGCGCGGATGCGCTTGCTCAAGGGCAATTCGATCGAGCTGATGCGCAACTGGGAAGGCGAGCCACCGCAGGTGATCTACCTCGATCCGATGTTCCCACACCGTGAGAAAACCGCATTGGTGAAAAAGGAGATGCGCCTGTTTCGCCCGTTAGTGGGAGACGACGCGGATGCCCCGGCCCTGTTGGAAGCCGCCCTGGCCCTGGCCAGCCACCGGGTCGTGGTCAAACGCCCCCGCAAGGCCCCCTGCATCGCCGGGCCGAAGCCGAGTCATGCGCTGGATGGCAAGTCCAGCCGGTATGACATCTACCCGAAAAAAGCCCTCAAGTCGTAAGCTGCAAGCTACATGGCTTGCAGCTTGTAGCCACCTAGGGCCTGTACGCCCGCATAAACAACCCCACCACTTCCTGCACATGGGCTTCGGCCGCCTCACCGATGGGCGGCTCGCCGCAGCCGTAGAGCAGACGGAAATTCCCCGCGCCCTTGAGCAGGCAAAAGAAGTGTTCGGCGGCATTGCGCGGCTTGTCGATGCGCAAGGCCCCCAGTTGGTCGATCTTGCCCAGCAAGCGCTCCATGCCGTTGAGCATCCGTTGCGGACCGGCGTTGAAGAAGATCAGCGAGAGCTTCGGGTCCTGGCTGCCCAGGGCCATGATCAGGCGGTGCAGGTTGACTGATTCATCGCTGTTGATCAGTTGATGAAAACCCCGGGCGATGTTCAGCAATACATGTTCTACCGGCATGCCGTCGGGCAATTCGAAGTACAGGTTAGGCACTTGCTCTTCGCACTTGGCCATGACCGCGGCACTGAACAGCGTCTCCTTGTCATTGAAGTGGCTGTAGACGGTCAGTTTTGATACGCCGGCCTCAGCCGCCACCGCGTCCATGCTGGTGCTCGAATAACCGTTGCTCAGGAACAGGCGCTTGGCTGCCTCGAGGATCGCTTCGCGCTTGGCGAGATCTTTTGGGCGGCCCGGGCCGTTGGAGGGAGAAAGAGTGTCGGACATTTTTCGCTTTTAATACTGGACTGGTGAGTTTGCTATTAATAACATACCGCCCAGTATAATTATTCCAAGCACCATTAGCGAAAGGTCGCTCACCATGTTCCGCTATGCCTTGCCCCTCGCGTTGCCAGTCAGCCTGGCGCTGTTATTAACGGCATGCGGTCACGAAGAGCCGGTGCAGGCCACCGTACGCCCGGCCATGGTGGTCCAGCCAGAGCCTTCGGCTCAGGCGCTGGACAGCTACCCCGGTGAAGTCCGCGCGCGTTATGAGCCGGACCTGGCCTTTCGCATCGGTGGCAAAGTCAGCCGACGACTGGTCGACGAAGGGCAACGGGTCAAGGCCAACCAGGCACTGGCCGAGCTCGATCCCGAGGACGTGCGCCTGCAACTGGACGCAGCCCGGGCCCAGGTCGCGGCGGCAGCGGCCAACCTCAACCTGGTACGCGCCGAACGCGACCGGTACAAGACCCTGATGGAGCGGCAGATGGTCAGCCGCTCGCAGTACGACAATGCCGAGAACCTCTACCGCTCCGGTGAAGCACGCCTCAAGCAAATCAAGGCGGAGTTCGACGTGGCCAGCAATCAGGCCAGCTATGCGGTGTTGCGCGCGCCCCAGGATGGGGTCGTGGCCAAGCGCGCAGTGGAAGTCGGGCAAGTGGTGGGCGCCGGGCAAACGGTCTTTACCCTGGCCACCGATGGCGAGCGTGAGGTCCTGATCAGTCTGCCGGAGCAGCATTTTGGCCGGTTCAAGGTCGGCCAGCCGGTCACGGTCGAACTCTGGACCCAACAAGGCCAGCGATTCGCCGGCACGATTCGCGAGCTGTCGCCCGCCGCCGATCCCAAGTCGCGGACCTTCGCGGCGCGTATCACCTTTACCGCCGGCAAGGTCCCGGCCGAACTTGGGCAAAGCGCCCGGGTGTTCATTCAGAGCGCCGATGCCGTTGCGCTCACCGTGCCGCTTTCGGCGCTCACGGCCGAGAACGGTGCCACCTATGTCTGGGTCGTGGGTGCCGACAATAAACTGAAAAAAGCCCCGGTGCGGGTCGGCGCGTTCGGCGAAAAAACCGTGCCGGTGCTCGAAGGCTTGAACCCCGACGACTGGGTCGTGGCGGCCGGGGTGCATGTGCTCCTTGAAGGCCAACAGGTGCGACCGGTGGATCGCTCCAACCGCGTAGTCAATCTGGCGGGCAAGGAGTAATACTCAATGGGTTTCAATCTTTCCGCATGGGCGTTGCGCAATCGCCAGATCGTACTGTTTCTGATGATCCTGCTGGCCGTCGTTGGCACCCTGTCCTACACCAAGCTGGGGCAGAGCGAGGACCCGCCGTTCACCTTCAAGGCCATGGTGATCAAGACCAATTGGCCTGGCGCCACCGCCCAGGAGGTATCGCGCCAGGTCACCGAACGCATCGAGAAGAAGCTGATGGAAACCGGCGAGTACGAGCGCATTGTCTCGTTCTCCCGCCCCGGCGAATCCCAGGTGACGTTCATTGCCCGCGACTCGATGCACTCCGAGCAGATTCCCGATCTGTGGTACCAGGTGCGCAAGAAGGTCAGCGACATTCGCCAGACCCTGCCCCCAGGCATCCAGGGGCCATTCTTCAACGATGAATTCGGCACCACCTTCGGCAATATCTATGCGCTGACCGGCGAGGGGTTTGATTACGCGGTGCTCAAGGATTATGCCGACCGCATCCAGATCCAGCTGCAACGGGTCAAGGATGTCGGCAAGGTCGAGCTGCTCGGACTGCAGGACGAGAAGATCTGGGTCGAGCTGTCCAACGTCAAGCTCGCCACCCTGGGCTTGCCCCTGGCCGCTGTGCAGCAGGCGCTGGAGGAGCAGAACGCGCTGTCCAACGCCGGCTTCTTTGAAACCGGCAGCGAGCGCCTGCAACTGCGGGTCACGGGCAACTTCGAGACGGTGGAGCAGATCCAGCGGTTTCCAATCCGGGTCGGCGACCGGACTTTCCGGATTGCCGATGTGGCCGACGTGCATCGCGGGTTCAACGATCCACCGGCGCCGCGCATGCGCTTTATGGGCGAGGATGCCATCGGCCTGGCAGTGGCCATGAAGGACGGCGGCGACATCCTGGTACTGGGCAAGGCCCTGGAACTGGAATTCGAGCGCATCCAGAACAACCTGCCGGCCGGCATGCAACTGCGCAAGGTTTCGGATCAGCCGGCGGCGGTGAAAACCAGTGTCGGTGAATTCGTGCAGGTGTTGGTCGAAGCGCTGGCGATTGTCCTGCTGGTGAGCTTTTTCTCGCTGGGTGTGCGCACCGGCATGGTGGTTGCCCTGGCGATTCCCCTGGTGCTGGCGATGACTTTTGCCTGCATGTATTACCTGGGCATCGGCCTGCACAAGATTTCCCTGGGCGCGCTGGTGCTGGCCCTGGGGCTGCTGGTGGACGACGCGATCATCGCCGTGGAAATGATGGCGATCAAAATGGAGCAGGGCTACGACCGCTTCAAGGCCGCCAGCTATGCCTGGACCAGCACCGCCTTCCCGATGCTCACCGGCACCTTGATCACCGCAGCCGGCTTCCTGCCGATCGCCACGGCGCAATCGGGGACCGGCGAATACACCCGCTCGATCTTCCAGGTGGTGACCATTGCGTTGCTGGCGTCCTGGGTGGCAGCGGTGGTGTTCGTGCCGTACCTGGGCGAGAAGCTGCTGCCAGACCTGGCGAAGCTTCACGCGGCCAAGCACGGCGCCGGCCAGCCCGACCCTTACGGCACGCCGTTCTATCAACGGGTCCGGCGGTTGGTGGAGTGGTGCGTGCGCCGGCGTAAAACAGTGATCGCGCTGACCGTCGTGCTGTTCGTGGCCTCGGTGGTGCTGTTCCGGTTTGTCCCGCAGCAGTTCTTCCCGGCCTCCGGCCGCCTGGAGCTGATGGTCGATCTGAAGCTGGCCGAAGGTGCCTCGCTGAGCAATACCACCGCCGAGGTCAAGCGCCTGGAGGCATTGGTCAAGGAACACGCCGGCATCGAGAACTACGTGGCCTACATCGGTACCGGTTCGCCGCGCTTCTACCTGCCGCTGGACCAGCAATTGCCGGCGGCAAGCTTTGCCCAGTTCGTGGTGCTGGCCAATACCATCGAGGAGAGAGAGAACCTGCGCAGCTGGCTGATCGAAACCCTCAACGAGCAGTTCCCGGCATTGCGCTCACGGGTGACGCGCCTGGAGAACGGCCCGCCAGTGGGGTACCCGGTGCAGTTCCGGGTGACCGGCGAGCACATCGAGGAGGTGCGTGCCCTGGCCCGCAAAGTGGCGGCCAAGGTGCGCGAGAACCCCCATGTGGTCAATGTGCACCTGGATTGGGAAGAGCCGAGCAAGGTGGTGTACCTCAATGTCGACCAGGACCGGGCTCGGGCGCTGGGCGTGAGCACCGCCAACCTGTCGAAGTTTTTGCAAAGCTCGCTGACCGGCTCCAGCGTCAGCCAGTACCGTGAAGACAACGAGTTGATCGAAATCCTCTTGCGCGGCACCTTGCAGGAGCGCAGCGAACTGTCGCTGCTGTCGAGCCTGGCGGTACCGACCGACAACGGTAAAAGCGTGGCGCTGTCCCAGGTGGCGACCCTGGAATACGGCTTTGAAGAGGGGATCATCTGGCACCGCAACCGCTTGCCCAACGTGACAGTGCGCGCTGACATCTATGGCAAAGAACAGCCGGCCACCCTGGTCAAGCAGATCCTGCCGACCCTGGAGCCGATTCGTGCCGAACTGCCTGACGGCTATCTGCTGGATGTCGGCGGCACGGTGGAAGACTCGGCCCGTGGCCAGAACTCGGTGAAGGCCGGTGTGCCGTTGTTCATCGTGGTGGTGCTGACCTTGCTGATGCTGCAACTGCGCAGCTTCTCGCGCACCATCATGGTGTTCCTGACGGCACCGCTGGGGTTGATCGGTGTCACCCTGTTCCTGATCGTGTTTCGCCAGCCGTTCGGGTTCGTGGCGATGCTGGGCACCATCGCCCTGTCGGGGATGATCATGCGTAACTCGGTGATTCTGGTGGACCAGATCGAACAGGACATTCGGGCTGGCCTCAAGCCCTGGCAGGCGATCATCGAAGCCACGGTGCGGCGTTTCCGGCCCATCGTGCTGACGGCGCTGGCCGCCGTGCTGGCGATGATCCCGTTGTCGCGCAGCGTGTTCTTCGGCCCGATGGCGGTGGCCATCATGGGCGGTCTGATCGTCGCCACGGCCCTGACCCTGTTGTTCCTGCCGGCACTGTATGCGGCGTGGTTTCGGGTCAGGAAGGAGTAAACGGACTCAGCGCACGGCGTCGACGCGCACTTGCAGCGGTTGTGGATCCTTGCCATCGAGCTGCACGGCGTGATGCTCGGTGGTGATGAACAGCAACTTGCCGTCGTTTTCGATCCGCGCGCTCACCGAGTAGCGGTGGCCAGGTTCAACTTGCAGAGGGTCATAGCTGAGGTGGAACTTCAGGGGGACCTGGCCTTGAACCGGGCCTTTCTGTTCGTCGATCACCCGGGCCGGTGCATCGGCGAGGGACACGTCCTGCAGGCTGACACTCAAGGTCGCCGTCGGCGGCAATGCGATGCGCTGCAGGTAGAAGACTTCCCCGTCCAGGGATGCCTTGGGTTCGGAGGAGGGCGTCTGGCAAGCGGTGAGTAAGACGGCGGCGGCGAGCAGGGTGAGTTTTTTCATCACGGTTCTCCGTAGCGAGGACACCAGCACACGGCTGGCGCCCTGATTGATTTAGACGGTGGGTGGCGGTGCCGGTTGATCGGCGGCATCTTCACTGCGATGCAGCGCGACCTGGCGGATCGACAGGCGAATTTCCGCAGGCAACACACGTTTGGCCGCGCCTTCGGCCAGCTCACCCAATAACTCATGATGGCTGAGTTTGCCGGCTTCGTCGCGCCGCAGCACATCGAGGTCGAGCAGGGTCTGGATGAAGTGGCGGAACAGGCTCTTGTCGAAGAACTCGGGGGCGTTGAGGCCGTGCAGGATCGACAGGCGCTGGGCCATGACGGTGCACAGGTCTTCCAGCTCTTCGGCGCTGAGGGTGTTCTGGCCGCTGTTGAGCAGCAGCGAGATGGCCATGTAGAAGCGCTGCAGGGTCTGGGCGATGCTCTTGGACAGCAGGGTCAGCAACACGAAATGCCGCGAGCTGGGGGCCGGCCGCAGGTACACATCGTTTTCCAGGCGCAGCAGGCCTTGCTCGACAAAGGCTTCGAGCCACTGGTCGATCACCGCGTCCAGTTCGTCCAGCGACCAGCGAATGAACAACTCCGATTGCAGGTACGGGTACAGCGCACGGGTGTAGCGCAGGATCTGTTCGCGGTTCATCCGCGAGGCGCTCTGGAAGAAGCTGGCGAGCAGCGCCGGCAGGGCGAAGATGTGCAGCACGTTGTTGCGGTAGTAGGTCATCAGGACGGCGTTCTGCTCATCCAGATAGAGGATCTTGCCCAGCGCATCGTTTTGCTCGGACAGCAGGTCCATGTCCTTGACGTGTTCGATCAGCGCGCGGCCGTCGCCTTCGGGCAAGGTGGTGTGCGGCGAGTAGGGTACGCGGCGCAGCAGGGCCAGGTACAGGTCGAGCACCCGCGCCATCGCCCGATCGTCCAGCGCCAGGCGGCTGGTGGAGAGCAATGCCAGGGCCACCAGGTTGACCGGGTTGATCGCCGCTGCTTCGTTGAGGTGACGCGCTACACGTTCGCCCAGGCGGTTGGTGGTTTCGTTGAGCCAGGCGGGCTTGAACTGCGGGCCCAGGTCCTGGCTGCGCCAGTCCGGTTGCTCGCTGTCGAGGAACTCGGCCAGTTTGATCGGTTCGCCGAAGTTCACCGCGACCTGGCCGAAGCGCTGCTTGAGCGCGCCGATGACTTTGAAGATGTCGAAGATCGACTCTTTCTTCTTGCTCGCGCCCCGCAGTTCGCCCAGGTAGGTGCGGCCTTCCAGCACCCGTTCATAGCCGATGTACACCGGCACGAAGACGATGGGCATGCGCGACGAACGCAGGAAGCTGCGCAGGGTAATGGCCAGCATCCCGGTCTTGGGTTGCAGCATGCGCCCGGTGCGCGAGCGCCCGCCCTCGACGAAGTACTCCACCGGGAAGCCCTTGGTGAACAGGGTGTGCAGGTATTCGTTGAATACCGAGGTGTAGAGCGGGTTGCCCTTGAAGGTACGACGCATGAAAAACGCCCCGCCACGGCGCAGCAGGCCACCGATCACCGGCATGTTGAGGTTGATCCCGGCAGCGATGTGCGGCGGGGTCAGGCCGTTGCGAAACAGCAGGTAGGACAGCAACAGGTAGTCGATGTGGCTGCGATGGCACGGCACGTAGATCACTTCGTGACCCTGGGCGACCTTCTGCACGCCTTCGATGTGGTTGACCTTGATCCCGTCGTAGATCTTGTTCCAGAACCAGCTCAGCACCACTTCCAGAAAGCGGATCGCGGTGTAGGTGTAGTCCGAGGCAATCTCGTTGCCGTAACGCAGGGCCTGGGCCTTGGCTTTTTCCGGCGAGATGTTCTCGCGCTCGGCTTCGTCGAGGATCGCCTGCTTGACCAGCGGTTGGTTGAGCAGGCCCTTGACCAGGTTGCGGCGGTGGGAAATATCCGGGCCGATCACCGCGGCCTTGAGGTTGCGAAAGTGCACCCGCAGGATGCGCTGGGCCATGCGCACGGTGCGCTCATGGCCCTTGTTGTGGTCGATCAGCTCGCGCAAGTGAATCGGTGCGGAGAACTGCACCCGGGTCTTGCGTCCCAGGATCATGATGCTCAGCAGGCGACGCAGGCGGCCGGTGACGGCCCAGCTGTCGGCGAACAGCAATTTCCACGGGCTCGATTCGCTGTCTGGCGACTGGCCCCAGAACACGCTAACGGGAATGATCTGCGCGTCTTCGGCGGCGTTCTGGCTCAGGGCGCTGACCAGGCGGGTCAGGGTTGGCGGTGCGCCGCGCTTGTCCTGGCGGCCGAGCCAGTCCGGCTCCGGCGTCAGGTAGAAGAACGCGGCCGGCTCCAGCAGGTTACCCACCGACACCGGCAGCACCGGACGCGGCAAGCCGGCCTTGGTGCACTCGGTGTCGAGCACGGCCAGGTCGGTCAGTGAGGGGTTTTGCAGGACGTAGAACACCGGGCGACTGCGGTCGAGGTTGAGGGTAAAGGACGACTGGTTGATCGTCTCCGAGCGGACCCAGAGGTACAACAGTCGGCGCAAGGTGCCAAACACTAGACGGCGGAGCGGGGAGCGGGTCATACGGCTTCTGCTTTGAGTTGGATAAACCGAGCAGGTGCTCGGGGCCGCTAGTGTGCCGTATTCGTCGAAAATCGGCAAAAAGGTGGCGAAGTATTGTTGAGTTGAGAGTTTTTGTGGCTGGCATATACTCGGCCAGCCGTTTGCCACTATCGACCCGGATGCTTACCCATCGTCGAGCCGTGGCAAACGTACTGCAGGCTTGTCCTGGAGCAGGCCGACTTAATAATAAAAAACGGGAGTACTGATTGATGGCAACGCGCGAGACCGGCAACGTGAAGTGGTTCAACGACGCCAAGGGGTATGGCTTCATCCAGCGTGAGGGAGGGGCGGATGTGTTCGTGCACTACCGCGCGATTCGTGGCGAAGGCCACCGCTCGCTGGTCGAGGGCCAGCAAGTGGAATACGCCGTGGTGGATGGGCAGAAGGGGTTGCAGGCTGAGGACGTGGTAGGGCTGTAAGCTCAGGTCTTCAGTGCACGCAAAACCAGTGTGGGAGCGGGCTTGCCCGCGAAAGCGGTTTGGCACTCACATCAATGCTGGATGTGCCACCGTCTTCGCGGGCAAGCCCGCTCCCACAGGTGATTAAGCAGTTTTCCAGGTGATCTCTTCTTCACCGTCAGCGCTGATGCGCATCCAGCGATCAGCCGATTCTTCACCTTCTTCCTCGACCCAAGTCCCCGGTGCGCAGCGCACTTCGACGTTCAGTGCGGCAAACGCGGCGCGGGCGCAGGCGATGTCGTCGTCCCAGGGGGTCTGGTCGCTTTCCAGGTACAGGCTGTTCCACTTGCCCACGGCTTTTGGCAGCCAGGTCACAGGCACGTTGCCGGCCTTGCACTTGTAGGTCTGGCCTTTCTGGACCCAGTCGGTGCAAGGGCCCAGCGCAGCGCCGAGCCAGGCAGCGATGGCCTTGTAGTCGACGTCGGCGTCTTTGAGGTAAATCTCGATATCGGGTTGGCGCATGGATATTCCTCACGGCAGGTTTCGAAAAATCCATTCGCGGATTTAGCCGGCCCACGCCTGTGGCGAGGGCCAAAAGTTAAAGGGTTATTGCAGCACGAAGTAATCGTAGCGCATCGACACACTGACCTCGAACGGCTCGGCCTGTTCGATCACCGCCGCCCGGCGTTCAGCGCTGGCGCGCCAGCCATGGGGGGTCATGGCCAGCAGGTTGGCGCGATCCTGGGGGAGTACCAGGTTCAGTTTGAAGTCCAGGGTCTCGCTGTGTTGCAGGGTCATACCTTGCGGCACCAGCGCCAGGTGCTTGTCATCGGTGTACTCACGGACTTCGTCGTACAGACGCTCACGCAATTCCATCAGGTGACCACTGGTCGGGCCGACTTTCATCAGGCCGCCGCCAGGGCTGAGCAGGCGCTTGGCCTCCTGCCAGTCGAGCGGGCTGAAGACGCTGGCCAGGAACTGGCAGCTGGCATCGGCCAACGGCACCCGGGCCATGCTGGCGATCAACCAGGTCAGCTGTGGATTGCGCTTGCAGGCGCGCTTCACGGCTTCGCGGGAGATGTCCAGGGCATAGCCCTCGGCGGCGGGCAGGGCCGCGGCGATCTGCGCGGTGTAGTAACCCTCGCCACAGCCGATATCCAGCCAGCGTTGCGGCGCGCGTTCGGCGGCCAGCTCGGCCAGGCGCCTGGCCACCGGGGCGTAATGCCCGGCGTTGAGGAAGTCGCGACGGGCTTCGACCATGGCCTGGTTATCGCCGGGGTCCCGGCTGTTCTTGTGCTGCACCGGCAGCAAGTTCAGGTAACCCTGGCGGGCGCGGTCGAAACGGTGCCCGGCCGGGCACGTCACACCGTTGTCGACTGTGCTCAGCGGCGCGCTGCAGATAGGGCAGGCCAGCATCAGGCGAGCAACTTGATCAGGGTCTGGTAGTAGATTTCAGTCAGCACATCAAGGTCGCTGGCCAGGACTCGCTCGTTGACTTGGTGGATCGTCGCGTTGACCGGCCCGAGCTCGACCACCTGGGTGCCCATGGTGGCGATAAAACGCCCATCCGAGGTGCCGCCGCTGGTGGAGGCGTGGGTGTCGCGACCGGTGATGTCCTTGATGCTCGAGGCCACGGCATCCAGCAGGGCGCCGGGCTCGGTGAGGAACGGCAGGCCGGACAGGGCCCAGTCGATGTGCCAGTCCAGGCCATGCTTGTCGAGGATCACGGCGACCCGCTGTTGCAGGCCTTCAACGGTGGACTCGGTGGAGAAGCGGAAGTTGAACACCGCCACCAGTTCGCCGGGGATCACGTTGGTCGCGCCGGTGCCGGAGTTGACGTTGGAAATCTGGAAGCTGGTCGGCGGGAAAAAATCGTTGCCGTGATCCCAGTGCTCGGCGGCCAGTTCGGCCAGGGCCGGGGCGGCGAGGTGGATCGGGTTCTTCGCCAGGTGCGGGTAGGCCACGTGGCCTTGCACGCCGCGCACGGTCAGCTTGGCACCGAGGGAGCCACGGCGACCGTTCTTGACCACGTCACCCACCAGGGTGGTGCTCGACGGCTCGCCAACGATGCACCAGTCCAGACGCTCCTTGCGCGCAGCCAGGCGCTCGACCACAGCCTTGGTGCCGTGGTGCGCCGGGCCTTCCTCGTCGCTGGTGATCAGGAAGGCAACCTTGCCCTTGTGGTTCGGGTAGTCGGTGACAAAACGTTCGGCCGCCACGGTCATCGCCGCCAGGCTGCCTTTCATGTCGGCCGCGCCACGCCCGCAGAGCATGCCGTGCTCGTCGATCAAGGCGTCGAATGGGTCGATCTGCCAGGCCGCCACCGGACCGGTGGGCACAACATCGGTGTGACCGGCGAAGCACAATACCGGACCTTCCTGCTGACCGTGGGTGGCCCAGAAGTTATCCACATCTTCGATGCGCATCGGCTCCAGCAGAAAACCGGCATCGCCCAGACGCTGCATCATCTGCTTCTGGCAATCGGCATCGAGCGGCGTCACGGACGGACGACGAATCAGGTCGATGGCAAGTTGGAGGGTCGGCGAAAGGTCGGCGTGGGCCGTCATGTAAGACTCCGGAAGATCTTAATGTGGGGGCGAGCTTGCTCGCGATAGCGCAACCAGCCTCAACATAGAGGTTGAATGTGACGGACTCATCGCGAGCAGGCTCGCTCCCACAGCAATTGTGGTCAGGGCGCGCAAAATGGCGGATATCTTAAAGCAAAACGGCGACCATTGGCCGCCGTTTAGTGCATCGGTACAGATTTAGACCGCTGGTTGAGTTTCAGCCTTGGCCGCAGGTTTTGGCAACGACGACAGGAAGGCCATGATCAGCGCCGCCAGGTACGGCAGCGACTGCACCAGCAGCATGGTCACCCAGAAGCGCATGTCGTTGCTCGGCAGGCCTTGTACCAGGCAGATCCCCAGCGCCGCGCCCCACAACAGCAGCATGATGAACATTTCCTCGCGGGCCTCGGAAATCGCCAGCCAAAAACCGTGGCTATCGGCATTTTTCGGGGTGCGGATAAACGGAATGCTGCTGGTGAAGAAGCCGTACAGCACCGCCTTGGCGATGGTGTGGGACAACGCCAGGCCAGCCAGCGCCGCGCAGAACGCATCCTTGAGGTTGACCCCCACCGCCCGACGGTAGAGGAAGATGATCTTGCCCACCTTGAACACGAACAACGCCAGGGGCGGGATCGCGAAAATCAGCAGCGGTGGGTCGACCCGGTGCGGCACGATGATCATCGCCGCCGACCACAACAGGGCGCCCACGGTGAAGAAGATGTTCATGCCGTCGGCCACCCACGGCAGCCAGCCCGCGAGGAAGTGGTAGCGCTGGCCACGGGTCAGCTCGGTGTCCTTGCCACGGATCAGGCTGGCGGTGTGACGCTTGATAATCTGGATCGCGCCGTAGGCCCAGCGGAAGCGCTGTTTCTTGAAGTCGATAAAGGTATCGGGCATCAGGCCCTTGCCGTAGCTGTCGTGGTAGTACGCCGCCGACAGGCCTTTCTCGAACACCCGCAGACCCAGCTCGGCGTCTTCGCAGATGCACCAGTCGGCCCAGCCGAGTTCGTCGAGCACGGTACGGCGGGTCATGGTCATGGTGCCGTGCTGGATGATCGCATCGCGGTCGTTGCGCGTGACCATGCCGATATGGAAGAAGCCCTTGTATTCGGCGTAGCAGAGCTTCTTGAAGGTGCTTTCGTTCTGGTCGCGGTAGTCTTGCGGCGATTGCACGATGGCGATTTTCGGATCGGCGAAGTGCGGCACCATGTGCTTGAGCCAGTTGGGGTGCACGCAGTAGTCGGAGTCGATCACCGCGATCACTTCGGCGTCCTTGGCGGTGTGCGGCAGCAGGTAATTCAGCGCGCCGCCCTTGAAACCGGACAGGGGCGCGACGTGGAAGAACTTGAAGCGCGGGCCGAGGGTGGCGCAGTAGTCCCGCACCGGCTCCCAGACGGCCGGGTCCTTGGTGTTGTTGTCGATGATCAGGACTTCAAAGTCCGGGTAATCGAGGTTGGCCAGGGCATTGAGGGTCTGTTTGACCATCTCCGGCGGCTCGTTGTAGCAGGGCACGTGAATCGACACTTTGGGGCGGTAGTTCGAATCACCCAGCACCGGCAGGAACTCGCGCCGGCGTTTGTGGATCCACACCGCCTCGGCCAGTTCGTGGGCTTCGGTGAGCAACACGATAAACACCCCCAGGGCACCGAGGGCGAGCAGGAAACCCACCGTCAGGCTGAACCAGGTGCTGTATTGCTGGCTGTAGTCGTAGCCGATCCACACCAGCACCGAACCGCAGAGGAACGCGATGAAGGTCAGGAAGGTACGACCACGCTGGCGCAGGGCCGAGCCGTCGATCATCAACAGGGTCAGGGACAGCAGCGCCAGGACCACGGAGCCGATGGCCAGCACTCGCCATTGAGGGATCGCGACGACCGGGCCTTCAAAGTTGAATTTCTGCTGGCGCGCGGCGTTGAATACGCCCCAGTAGGCGCCCACCGAGCCTTCATCGCTGGCTTTCCACGGCTGGTCAAACGCTTCGATCACGAAGTAGTTGAAGCCCTGGCGGTTGAGCTTGTTGACCAGGGTGCGCAGGTAAATCGCCTGGTCAGCCGGCGTGGCATCGGCACCGCCGCGCATGCGGCCGTTGCTTGGCCAGCCCACTTCGGAGAGCAGCAGCGGTTTTTTCGGGAACATCTTCTTCAGGTCGCGGGCGCGGTCCAGGACGAACTGGCCTGCCTGGTCCACCGGCACGAACTCCCAGTAGGGCAGGACGTGGGCGGCGATCAGGTCGACGTGCTTGGCCAGCATCGGGTTTTCTTCCCAGACGTGCCATTGCTCGGAGGTGGTCACCGGGACTTTGACTGCGGCGCGCACTCGATCAAGGATCACGCTGAGCTGCTCGGCGGTGATTTCCTTGCGGAAAATCGCTTCGTTGCCGACCACCACCCGCACCACGCTGCGCGAGCTGTTGGCAATCTCGATGGCCCGCAGGATTTCCCGTTCGTTGCGTTCCAGGTCCGGGCTGATCCAGATACCGAGGGTCACGCGCAGGCCAAACTCTTCCGCCAGCTTGGGAATGTCGCCCAGGGTGCCGTCGACGGAGTAGGTGCGGATGTTATCGGTCAGCTTGCTCATGATTTCCAGGTCACGACGCATTTCTTCGTCGGACGGAAACTGGTTTTTCTGCGGGTACTGGCCTTGCTGGAACGGCGAGTAGGAAAAACCGGAGATCTGCTCTGGCCAGTTGGGGGTCGTGACCGGGCGGTTGATCAGCGCCCAGAAACCGGTGAACAGCGCGGCGATCGCCAGCACTACCACCAGGTTGAGTCCAAATTTACGCGATGACATAGCTATTTCGGGTTCCAAAAGGTGCGGAACGAGGGGGTGGTCGGCTTACCGCCAAAGGGCGCGCATCCTACACTGGGCCTTCACTGACCGTATAGCAGACAGGGAAATGCCGGACATTGGGCAATCTACTTTCACATTAGTTCTTACACTTGTAGCCAGAAGGTTAAAACTTGTCGGCCCGTGGCCCTATAATGCGCGCCGGTTTTTAGGGTAGTGGTCATGAGTACAGAAGATCCGCGGTTTGCTGGCATCGCCCGCTTGTATGGCATTGAAGGCCTGGCCCGGTTGCGCGCGGCCCACGTGGCGATAGTCGGCGTCGGTGGCGTCGGTTCCTGGGCGGCAGAAGCCATCGCCCGTTGCGGGGTGGGCGAGATATCCCTGTTCGACCTCGACGACGTCTGTGTGAGCAACGCCAATCGGCAGTTGCACGCCCTGGACAGCACGGTGGGCAAACCCAAGGTCGAGGTCATGGCCGAGCGCCTGCGCGGGATCAACCCCGAGTGCACGGTGCACGCGGTGGCGGACTTCGTCACCCGCGAGACCATGGCCGAGTACATCACCCCGGACATCGACTGCGTGATCGACTGCATCGACAGCGTCAACGCCAAGGCCGCGCTGATCGCCTGGTGCAAACGTCGCAAGATCCAGATCATCACCACCGGCGGCGCTGGCGGGCAGATCGACCCGACGCTGATCCAGGTCTGCGACCTGAACCGCACCTTCAACGACCCGCTGGCCTCAAAAGTGCGCTCGACCCTGCGTCGCGACTACAACTTCTCCCGCACCGTGACCCGCCACTACAGCGTGCCGTGCGTGTTCTCCACCGAGCAACTGCGCTACCCCAAACCCGATGGCAGCATCTGCCTTCAGAAAAGTTTTGTCGGCGACGGCGTGAAACTGGACTGCGCTGGCGGCTTTGGCGCAGTGATGATGGTGACCGCGACCTTCGGCATGGTGGCGGCGACCAAGGCGGTGGACAAGATTGTGGCGGGTGTGCGGCGGCCGGCGGATCGGGCCAAACCACAGGTATAAAGGCTTACAGAGTGGGGCGAAGACTAGCGCGGGGGGGCTGTCAGACCGCTGCGCGCCGCAACGTCGCTCAACAGTGCCTTGACGACAGCCTTGTCCGACAGATCGCACCATGGGCCGTCGTCAACGATCGAACCGTCATGCATGACGATGACGCGATCAAAGCGGTGCAAGTGCTCCACATCATGGGTGACACAAATCAGTCCGCGCTTGGTAAAGGTGGCGAATAACAAATCCCACACGGGTGTGGCCAGTTTCGGCTCAATCGACGCGCTGGGCTCGTCAAACAGATTGAACCGCCCTGGCCGGTTGATCAGGCGCAGCAGTGACAGCCGTTTGGCTTCCCCTCCTGAAATGTTCGATGCGTTTTCCGTCAGACAACGCTCGGATACGACCTCTTCAAGCTTCAGTTGTTGAATCGCGTGCTTGAGACCCGGTGATGGGGTAATACCGAACAGGACCGCTCTGGCAAAGATGCCCTCAAGAAACTGCGGTGACTGGGGGCAGTACCGCACAAGCGTCAAGTGGGTCTGGGCATTGAGACGGGAAAGCGCCACCTCGTCGATGCTTAGCTGCTCCCTCGCCAGTACATTCAAACCCGCCAGTGCTTCGAGCAAGGTGGATTTCCCCGCGCCACTGGGGCCGATGATGGCAACCGATTGGCCCTGGGTGAACGCGATACGGTTGTTGATGGACAGCCGGACGGCCTCGTTGTCTCTCACAACTACAGGGCCTAGTACCAGTGTCGAGGGTGCGAGGGGATTGAGGTCGGCCCCTCGAGTGTCGTCATCGAAGTTTGGCAGCGAGAGCAAGTGCTGGAAGCGGCGCTGGTCAGCGAGAAACTGATCAAGGACCCGATAACCTTCGGTCAAGGCAGTGATGTTGAGTAAAAAACTACCGGCAATGGAAAAGGTCGCCACCAACTGACCGACGCTGATGCTGGGCTCGCCCGACAATTGATCGAGGACGCCCCAGGCGAGCAATCCGCCCATGGAAACGCTCACAAACAAGGTTTTTACCCCGCTCAACACCCCACCTGAGCTTGCGACGGTTACAGCCGCCCCGGCATAGCGCTTGAACGCATGGTTCAGCGGCGCAGTTGCGGTGTGCTCGGCACGCTCCAGCTTTATCGTCTTGGCGCTGCTCAGGGTATTGAACAGCACGGCGCTGAGTTCATCCTCTTGCTCATTGACGGCATCAATATGTTTTCTGCGCCATCGGATGATCCGATGGGCGACAAACAGATAGACGATGCCCAAGCTGGCCATGGCGAAAAAGATACCTGCGCCCCCCATGTAGATAAAAGCCCCTGCGACGATCAGGAACTCGAGACACAGAGGGAATCCGATGGTCACAAAGAAGGTCAGCAGTTGTTCATGCGCGGTAATTCCCCGTTCGACCGACTTTATAAAGTGTCCGATACGCCACGCGCTGAACTGCAGGAATTCCTTGCGCATTAATTGGGAGATCCAGTGGATGGATGCGTCTTTCACTACTTGCTGGACCAATTTTGATAAGAAAACTGTTTGTAATGGATTGATAAGTGCCTGGATGCAGCCGGCTAGTGTAAAGGCTGTAGTGAGATATAGGAGTGTACTTAGAGGCGATGGGGCTTCACTGCCTAAAATGTCGATAATTTTACCTAGTAATAGTGGCGGTATTAGTGCTATGACCTTTAACGCTATTATTGCAATTGTCGTTGATGTGAGTAGTGTTGAGTGATTTTTACAGGCTGATTTAATTAGGGTCTTCATAGGGTGCCTGCTGGTGCTTGCCGAAGTATAGCTTGAGGAGCAACCCAAGACCCATTTCTAATTAGATTGAAGCGTTCTAGTCCCGGGACATATGCTTGGCAAACGATACCGTCGTCTGAGTGTCGAGAAATTATTCTATGGTATATAGTTTTTCCAGAGGCTATCAGGTTGTTTTCTAATGTTCTAAGTTGTAGTGGAACGCTTGTGTTGAAGTTTATTGAAGGCAAATCCAGTGTTGGGAGTCTGAGGTGTGTTGCAGGCTCGAAGTCAATTAAGTGTCTCAGTATTTTTGATCTGCTCAGGAAGTCTAACGATCTGCGGTCGACTATCTCTTGTGTGTCGTCATATAGAGTGTGTACTTGATGTTGTTCTGTGACAGCCCTTTGAACGGCAGTGCAGATATCCAACGAGCAACCTGAGCCGATCGGTGAAATATGAAAATCTCCAGGGCCGTATTTAGGTATCGCAACAGAGAAGTAAATATTCATCACGTCTTTTATGATGATTATTTGTAGCTGCTCAGCTAACGAAAGCGCGTGGGGGGTGCTCTCTAGCGCTTTCGTGAGCAATGCCTTCGAGGGGCTATACAATTTCAGGGACGGACCGATTGTGCAGACTGCCATAAAAAAGCAAGACAGAATGTGTCTTTCAATGACCTCATTGGCTCCGTGCAGAATTGCCTCGGCTTTGGTGCAACCAAATGCAATCCCCGAGTTGGATGAGTAGCGAGACAGGAATTGCATGTTTGGATCTTCACCGTCCCATGAGTCTTTCTCTATGGTTGGGCAAAGAATAATACTCGGAATGTAAAGCGTCTCTGCATTGTCTAGGGTTGTAAGTTTGAACGCTTCTATTGGTCCTGCTCTATATGGAAGGCCTGTTAAAAGTCCATCATGCTCAGCTCCTTTTTGTGTGGCGATTAACTCGCAATTTTGATTGAGTGCTTGGCCTTTGTTTCGCTGGAATGTACTGAAGTGTTCAATGCTTTCAGCTAGCGCTCCAGTAAGTGAGTCGGGTCCTTTTCCAGCTCCCGATTGTATGTGTTTGTTGTTCTCGTCAACGAGTTCTGCGGTTGCTACTAGTTTGTGTTCGTCAGTGTAATGTGTTTTCGAGCGAAGGTTCAGTGATTGAATGATTTTTTTGATTTTTGCTAGCGCAATAGCGGGGGGGAATTCTCTTTCAGACATAAGTAACCTCGTGAGGCTGCGAGTGCCGAAAGGGTGTCCTTTCGGCACTGGTTACTGGTACCGCGCAGTGAGTATCAGATTATCAGGAAAGCAAAGAATTTTTCTTCGCTTTTCAGGAATCCACCTGATCTCCCCATTGCCTGTGGGATTTCATCCCCTGGGACTATTTCGGTACGTCTTTTACCCATGATGTTGACTCCTTTTTGATAAAGGCGGTGCTTGTGAGTAAGCCCCGCACTTGCGTTGATTTTGCGCAAGTGAGTTATTAATGCTTTCGCCGAATGTTTTTTCAATCAAAAAGTGTTGCGAAACTTCCCGTGCAAGTGTGGGTTTATTCCTACGGGTGGGTGGGGGTAAAACGTTTATATTTTTTGTTTTTGTTTTTGTTTTTGTTGAGGTTTTTGATTTTATTGCGTTGTGTCAGCGGCTTGCGATGTTTAATAAGTTTGAGGGTGTGAATTATTCGGGGCTCCATTTAGGTCTGAACATGTCCATGCATACCGCCAATAGGTGTCGGGCGGACGAAAGCAGCAGAATTTCGTTCTGGTGCTGAAGAAGTTTCTTAAAAAGGAAGTGCTATTGCCAACTCATTCATCCGCTGCAACACCGCATTCAAGCCATTGCTGCGTGACGGGGAGAGTTGGCGGCTGAGGCCCAGTTGGTTGAACCAGTCTGGTAAATCTACCTGTTGCAGGTCTTGCGCGGACAAGCCGTTGACCCGCGCCAGCAGCAATGCCACCAGCCCGCGGATCAAGCGCGCATCGCTGCTCGCGGCAAACTGCCAGTGGCCGTCGTGCAACTTGCCCACCAGCCACACCTGGCTTTCACAGCCGTGCACGCGGTGGGTCTCGGATTTGTCGGCTTCACTCAAGGGCGGCAGGCGGTCGCCCCATTGCATCAGCAGGCGGGCCCGTTGTTCCCAGCCGGCGGCGGCCTGGAAGGTGTGCAGGGCGTTGACGGCTTCGGCGGGCAGGTTCATCGCAACAGTTCCAGGGCTTGGTCCAGGGCTTCGAAGAAGCGCTCAAGGTCTTCGGAGTCGTTGTACAGCGCCAGGGACACACGAATGGCCCCGGCCAGCTTGTAGCTCTTGAGCAATGGCATGGCGCAGTGATGACCGGCGCGCACGGCAATCCCTTGCTCGGTGAGCAGGTGGGCCAGGTCGGAATTGTGCACGCCCTCGACGACAAAGCTGGCCAGTGCCAGTTGGGGGGTGCCCAGTAGCCGGATGCCCTTGCGCGCCCGCAGGCCCTTCAACAGGTACTCATGTAGCGCCGCTTCGTGGGCCGACACTGCGTCCTGGTCCAGGCCCGCCAGGTAGTCGAGGGTCGCGCCCAGGCCAATCACGCTGGCAATCGGCGGGGTCCCGGCTTCAAAGCCCAGGGGGGCCGGGCGGAACCGTGCGTCGTGGTAGTCGGCGTCCAGCACCATCTCGCCACCGAACTGCCAGGGTCGCAATTGCTCCAGGGCGGCGTGGCGGCCAAATACCACGCCCAGGCCATCAGGCCCGTAGAGTTTGTGGCTGGAGAAAACATAGAAGTCGCAGCCCAGCGCCTGCACGTCGTGCCGGCCATGGACCACGCCCTGGGCGCCATCGATCAGGGTCAAGGCGTTGTGGGCTTGCGCCAGGGCCAGCAGGGGCGCCAGTGGCTGCCAAGCCCCCAGCACGTTGGACAGTTGGCTGACGGCCAGCAACCGGGTGCGGGGGCCGATCAGTCCGGCGGCGGCCTGCAGGTCGATCACGCCATCGGCATCCAGTGGCAGTATCACCAGCTTCAGCTCGCGACGGTTGGCCAGTTGTTGCCAGGGCAGCAGGTTGGCGTGGTGTTCCAGGGCGCTGATGACAATTTCATCGCCCGCTTGGAAAAGGTGTTCCAGGCCATAGGCCAGGAGGTTCAGCGCAGAGGTCGCGCCGTGGGTGAAGATGATTTGCCCGCTGCTGCCGGCATTGAGCCAATGGGCGACTTTGCTGCGGCTGTCTTCGAACGCTTGCGTGGCATGGGCGCCGGGCAGGTGTTGCGCCCGATGGACGTTGGCCGCGCCATTGGCGTAGTAGTGCGCCAGCGCGTCGAGCAGGGCTTGGGGTTTCTGGGTGGTGGCGGCGTTGTCCAGGTAGGTCTGGTCTTGCCGTTGCAGGGCGGCGATGGCCGGGAAGTCGGCGCGCCAGGGTGAGGAAATCATCATGCTATCGGGCCCTAGTGAACATGGGCGGGCATATGCCAGGCCCCTGTAGGAGCGAGCGGGCTCGTTCCTACAGGTGAACTCGTGTGACGCTTAGTTGTGAGCGTGCAGCGCTTCGTTCAGCTCGATGGCCGACTTGTGGGTCTTGCACTCCACGGCGCCGGTCTGCGAGTTGCGGCGGAACAGCAGGTCGGACTGACCGGCCAGTTCGCGGGCCTTGACCACTTTGACCAGTTGGTTGTTTTCATCCAGCAGGGCCACTTTGGTCCCGGCGGTGACGTACAGGCCCGACTCGACGGTGTTGCGGTCGCCCAATGGGATGCCGATACCGGCGTTGGCGCCGATCAGGCAGCCTTCGCCGACCTTGATCACGATGTTGCCGCCGCCCGACAGGGTGCCCATGGTGGAGCAGCCGCCGCCCAGGTCCGAACCCTTGCCGACGAAGACACCTGCCGACACGCGGCCTTCGATCATGCCCGGGCCTTCGGTGCCGGCGTTGAAGTTGACGAAACCTTCGTGCATCACGGTGGTGCCTTCGCCCACGTAGGCACCCAGGCGGATCCGCGAGGCGTCGGCGATACGCACGCCGGCCGGTACCACGTAGTCGGTCATTTTCGGGAACTTGTCCACCGAGAACACTTCCAGCCACTCGCCACGCAGGCGCGCTTCGAGTTGATGCTCGGCCAGTTCGCTGAGGTCGATGGCGCCCTGGCTGGTCCAGGCGACGTTAGGCAGCAGCGGGAAGATCCCGGCCAGGTTCAGGCCGTGTGGCTTGACCAGGCGGTGGGACAGCAGGTGCAGCTTGAGGTAGGCCTCAGGGGTGGAGCTCAGTTGTGCGTCTTCGGCCAGCAAGGTGGCGACCAGCGGCTTGTGGCTTTCCGCCAGGCGGGTCAGCAGGGCGGCCTGGGTCGCGTCGATGCCTTTCACGGCTTCGGCCAGTTGCGCGGCCTGGGCGGTAGTGAACGCGATGGCCTGGTTGCCTTCGGTGTAACCGAGGATCGGGGCAACGGCGGCGATCAATTCGGCCGACGGGTTGAGCAGGGGTTGGGCGTAAAACACTTCCAGCCATGTGCCTTGACGATTCTGGGTACCAACACCAAAGGCCACGCTGAACAGGGTAGTGGACATGCAATTACCTCTAACAAAATTGAACGGGCTGCCTTACTTGAGTGCGGCCGCGTAGATATCTGGCTTGAAGCCAATCAGGGTTCGGTCACCGAGATCGAGCACCGGGCGCTTGATCATCGAGGGTTGTGCGAACATCAGTTCGATAGCTTTCGCCTGGTCGAGATCGGCTTTGCGTTCGTCGTCGAGTTTGCGAAAGGTCGTGCCTGCACGGTTAAGCACCACTTGCCAGCCGTGCTCGTTGCACCACTGGGTCAGGTGTTCACGGTCGATTCCGGCCGTCTTGTAATCGTGGAAATCAAAGCTGACAGCGTTTTCATCGAGCCAGGTGCGCGCCTTTTTCATGGTGTCGCAGGCTTTGATGCCGAAAAGGTGCAACGTTTTGCTTGAAGCGGTCACGGAATTGCCCCCCTTTGGAGGTGCTGGAACTAAAAGGTGAAGGATTATGCCATGACCGAGGAGGTTCGGCGTCGGCAGCGACGGCCATAAAACGATTGTGCGACAGGTTACCGGGTCAGGTGCGACCTTTGTGTAAAGGTCGAAGGATAGCTTAAGCGTCTAATATGGCACTTCAACGGCAACTTGTTGCCTGATGTGTGCTGTTGTGCGTCGACTGTCCGGGAACTGTTGTTTTATGCAAACCGCTTATACCGTCCTCATCCTGCTGATGCTGGTTAGCGTCTCGCGCCTGGTGGGCCGGGTGATTCCACTGCCGTTGCCGCTGGTGCAGATCGCCGCCGGGGCGCTGCTCGCGTGGCCGACGCTGGGGCTGCATGTGGCGCTCGATCCCGAGCTGTTCCTGTTTCTGTTTCTGCCCCCACTGCTGTTCTCCGATGGCTGGCGCATGCCCAAGCGCGAGCTATGGAAGTTGCGCGGGCCGATCCTGACGCTGGCGGTGGGGCTGGTGTTGTTCACCGTGGTCGGGGCGGGCTACTTCATTCACTGGCTGGTACCGAGCATTCCGTTGCCGGTGGCCTTTGCGCTGGCGGCGGTGTTGTCGCCGACCGATGCCGTGGCGGTCTCGGCAATCTCCCAGAACCGCTTGCCCACGCCCTTGATGCACATGCTGCAGGGTGAGGCCCTGATGAATGACGCCTCGGGCCTGGTGACCTTCAAGTTTGCCCTGGCGGCGGCCATTACCGGAGCGTTTTCCCTGGCCAATGCCAGCCTGACCTTTGTCCTGGTGGCCATTGGCGGGCTGCTGGTCGGCGTGGCCCTGAGCTGGCTGGTCGGGCGGTTGCGCGCCTGGATGATCGCCCGCGGCTGGGACGATCCGGCGACCCACGTGGTGTTCATGTTGCTGCTGCCGTTTGCCGCCTATGTGCTGGCCGAGCGCCTGGGTGTCTCGGGGATTCTGTCGGCGGTGGCGGCGGGGATGATGCAGAGCTGGCTTGACCTGCTGCCGCGTCAGACCAGCACCCGGTTGCTCAATCGCAGTGTCTGGTCGCTGCTGGAATTTGCCTTCAATGGCCTGATTTTCCTGCTGTTGGGTCTGCAGCTGCCGGACATCATCAAGGCTGTGGTCAGTCACGAAAGCTCGTTGTGGCCGACCCTGTTTTACCGTTGCCTGGAAGTGGTGGCGATTTTCCTGGCGCTGGTGATGCTGCGGTTCATCTGGGTGCAGAGCATCTGGCGCTTGTCGGTGCTACTGCGGCGCTGGCGCGGCAAGGGCGAGCTGACCCAGGTGCCGACCGCCCGTTCCTGCTGGCTGTTGACGGTGGGTGGCGTGCGTGGGGCGGTGACGCTGGCGGGTGTGATGTCGGTGCCGATGCTGATGGGCGGCGAGGCGTTTCCAGAACGCGACCTGCTGATCTTCATTGCCGCCGGGGTGATTCTGTTGTCGCTGGTGACGGCCTGCATCGCTTTGCCGCTGCTGTTACGCGGTCTGCCGAAAAGTCCGGACGACAAGCGCCGGCAAGAGGTGCGCGACGCCTGGCGCAAGACCGCCGAGGCGGCGATTCACGCCTTGGAGGCCGAGGAGGCCAATCCGCAGGATGCGGCACAGGCTGCGCTGGCAGTGGAGCTCAAGGCACGGATCATGTCCGAGTACCGGCATCAACTGGAGGTTTTCAACGATTCCGCCGAAGCCCAGGCCCTGGCGTTTCAGATGGACTTGCTGGAGCGGCGCCTGCGCTTGAATGCGCTGCGGGCCCAGCGTCTGGAGCTGTACCGGCTCAGTCGTCATCACCAGATCGGTGATGACGTGCTGCGCGAAGTGCTGGCCGACCTCGACTTGAGCGAGGCCAACCTGGGGCCGATGAAGTAACGCCGGGTTACTGGTGGCGCTGGATAAAGGCGCGAATCCGCTCGGCGGCTTCCACGCATTCGGCCAGGGGCGCAACCAGGGCCAGGCGCACGCGACCGGCACCCGGGTTGAAGCCGTCGACTTCGCGCGACAGGTAAGAGCCCGGCACCACCGTGACGTGCTCTTCGACATACAGGTCGCGGCAGAAGGTCGCGTCGTCGCCGCCGACGTTCGGCCACAGGTAGAAGCTGCCATCCGGGCGCTGGACGTCGAGCACCGGGCTGAGGATCGCCAGCACTGCGTCGAACTTCTCGCGGTACAGGCTGCGGTTGGCGCGCACGTGCTCTTCATCGTTCCAGGCGGCGACGCTGGCCAGTTGGGTTTGGACCGGCATGGCGCAGCCGTGGTAGGTGCGATACAGCAGGAAACCCTTGAGGATCTCGGCATCGCCGGCCACGAAGCCCGAGCGCAGGCCTGGCAGGTTGGAGCGCTTGGACAGGCTGTGGAACACCACGCAGCGTTTGAAGTCCTGGCGGCCCAGTTCCACGCAGGCACTCAACAGGCCGGGGGGCGGGGTTTGTTCGTCGAAGTACAGCTCGCTGTAGCACTCGTCGGCGGCGATCACGAAGTCGTATTCGTCAGCCAGGGCGATCAGCTTTTTCAGGGTGTCCACCGGAATCAACGCACCGGTTGGGTTGCCTGGAGAGCACAGGAACAGGATCTGGCAGCGTTTCCAGATGTCTGGCGACACGGCGTCGAAATCCGGGTTGAAGCCATTTTCGTCCAGGCACGGCAGGTAGTGCGGCTTGGCCCCGGCGAGGAACGCGGCGCCTTCGTAGATCTGGTAGAACGGGTTCGGGCTGACCACCAGCGCGTCGTCGCCACGGTTGACCACGGTCTGGGTGAAGGCGAACAGGGCCTCACGGGTGCCGTTGACCGGCAACACGTTGCGCGCCGGGTCAATCCAGCCGGCGGGGACGTTGAAGCGCCGCTCGCACCAGCCGGCGATGGCTTCGCGCAGGGCCGGGATCCCGAGGGTGGTCGGGTAAACGGCCATCTGCTCCAGGTTGCTGGCCAGGGCTTCGGCGACGAAGCTTGGCGAGCGATGTTTTGGCTCGCCGATGGACAGGGCGATCGGGCGCTTGTCAGGGTTGGGCGTGACAGCACCGAGCAGGGCGCGCAGTTTCTCGAACGGGTAGGGCTGGAGCTGGTTCAGAGCGTTGTTCATCGGTGAGTCTCGATGGCGTCATTAAATGAATGCAATCTGTGTAATGCAGCAGATCCAGCGTGGGAGCGGGCTTGCCCGCGATAGCGGTGGATCAGCCACTGTGGGCCTTGAATGTGCCGGCGCCATCGCGGGCAAGCCCGCTCCCACAGGGGGAAGCTGGGAGTCAAATGCTCAGGCGCGAAAGCTTGATATCCGGTTCCTGGGTGACGCTCAACTGCTCGACGATTGCATCCTGCAGCCGGCGGCACAGCTCCGGGTCCGAGAGCGGCTGGTTGTGGGCGTCGGTAATGAAAAAAACGTCTTCGACCCGTTCGCCGAGGGTGGCAATCTTGGCGTTTTGCAGTGACAGGTCGAACTCCAGGAATATCCCCCCGATCCGGGCGAGCAGGCCCGGACGGTCCGGGGCGCTGAGCTCGAGCACCGTCACCGGGCGATGGGCGTCGTTATGGATCGTCACCTGGGGCGCGAAGGCGAAATGCTTGAGCTGGCGCGGCACGCGGCGCTGGATGATGGTTGGGTAGTCGTCCGGGTTGCGCAGTGCGTCGGTCAGGCCGTCGCGGATCTGTTTGACCCGGGCCGGGTTGTCGCCGATCGAGTCACCGTCGGTGTCGAGCACGATGTAGGTGTCGAGGGTGAACTGGCTGGTGGAGGTGATGACCCGGGCGTCGTGAATGTTCAGGTTGAGCTGGTCCATCGCGGCCACGGTCACGGCAAAGAAGTCGTGTTGGTCCGGTGCGTAGATGAAGATCTGGGTGCCACCTTCGAACTCGCGCTGGGTGGTCTCCTTGATCAGGACCAGCGGGCCGCCATCGGCCGGTTGCTGGAGGATCGCGTCACTGTGCCAGGCCACGTCGCCGGCGGTGTGGCGCAGGAAGTAGTCGTCACCCAGTTGCGACCAGAGTTGCTCGACGTCGTCCGGATCGGTGCCGCCGCGTACCAGGATGTCCAGGGCCGCGCTTTGGGTCTGGCGAATCTGCTCCTCGCGGTCGACTGGGTTTTCCAGGCCGCGGCGCAGGGCACGCTTGGTCTCGGTGTAGAGCTGGCGCAACAGGCTGGCGCGCCAGGAGTTCCACAGGGTCGGGTTGGTGGCGTTGATGTCCGCGACGGTCAGTACGTACAGGTAGTCGAGGCGGGTCTCGTCGCTGACCGTCTGGGCGAAGTCGTGGATCACCTGGGGGTCGGACAGGTCCTTGCGCTGGGCGGTGGTCGACATCACCAGGTGGTTTTGCACCAGCCAGACGATCAGGCGGCTGTCCCAGGCGGGGAGCTGATGGCGCTGGCAGAAGGCTTCCGCGTCCACCGCGCCGATGTCGGAATGGTCGCCATGCCGGCCCTTGCCGATGTCGTGGTACAGCCCGGCCAGGTAGATCAGTTCCGGCTTGGGCAGCTTGGCCATGAGCTTGCTGGCCAGCGGGAATTTTTCCGACACCTTTGTGTATTGCAGCTTACGCAGGTGCTTGATCAGGTTCAGGGTGTGGGCATCGACCGTGTAGATGTGGAACAGGTCGTGCTGCATCTGCCCGACAATAAAACCGAACTCCGGCAGGTAGCGACCGAGGATGCCGTAGCGGTTCATCCGCCGCAGGTTGCGGTGGATGCCGATCTTGCACTTGAACAGTTCGATGAACAGGCTGGTGTTGCGGATGTCGTGGCGGAAGTCGTCGTCGATCAGGTGCCGGTGTTCGCGCAGCAGGCGAATGGTGTCGGCGCGCACGCCCTTGATTTCCGGCTGCTGGGCCATCAGCACGAAGATTTCCAGCATGGCAAACGGCGTGCGCTTGAACACGTTGGGGTTGATGGCCTCGATGTAGCCGTCATGCAGTTGGAAACGCGAGTTGATCGGCTGCGGCGGCGCTTCGTCGGCCGGGGCGAGGATGATTTCCTCGAAGTGCTGGATGATCAGGTCGCTGAGCTGGGCAATGCTCATCACCACCCGATAGTACTGCTGCATGAAGTTTTCGATGGCGTGCTTGGCGTCTTCGCCTTCAAAACCCAGCAGGCCGGCGATCGAGCGCTGGTGGTCGAACAGCAGGCGGTCTTCCGAGCGTCCGGCGAGCATGTGCAGGGCATAACGGACTTTCCACAGGAATTCCTGGGAGGAGGCCAGCAGGGCGTTCTCGCTTTCCACCAGGAAACCTTCGCCGGCCAGGGCGCGCAGGTTCAGGGTGCCATATTGGCGGCGAGCCACCCACAAGATCGTCTGGATATCCCGCAGGCCGCCGGGCGAGCCTTTGACGTTGGGTTCCAGGTTGTATTCGGTGTCGTTGTATTTGTGGTGGCGGGCCTTCTGCTCGGCGCGCTTGGCCAGGAAGAACTCCTTGGCCGGCCACATGTGTGCGGTACTGGTGACCTCTAGCATGCGCTGGCGCAAGCGCTCGGGGCCGGCAATGGTGCGGCTTTCCATGAGGTTGGTGACAACCGTCAGGTCGGCGCGGGCCTCCTCGGCGCATTCGTCCACCGAGCGCACGCTCTGGCCCACTTCCAGGCCGATGTCCCACAGCAGGGTCAGGAAGCGCTCGATGGAGTCGCGGAAAACTTCGTGATCGGCGCTGTCCAGCAGGATCAGCAGGTCGATATCGGAATAGGGGTGCAACTCGCCTCGGCCGTAGCCGCCGACCGCGACCAGCGCGATGTCGGCGTCTTCGCTCCAGTTGAACTGGTCCCAGGCCTTTTGCAGGATGTTGTCGACGAACCAGGCGCGATCCTCGATCAGCCGGCGAATGTCCCGGCCACTGCGAAAGCGCGTGTCCAGCACCTCGCGGGCCTGGCGGATGGCCTTCTTGAAAGCCGCAATCGGGCTTGCCTTCAGGGCCAGTTCAGCCTGGAACTGGCCGCGGTCGAAGAGTTCGGGATCCACCTGCGGCATCGATTGGCTTTCCTTTCTATCTATAAGGCTGGGAGCGGCAGGTCAGGCGGAAACGCGAGGGATGGTGTCATCGCTGCGCAAGGTGAAGATTTCGTAGCCGGTTTCGGTCACCAGCAGGGTGTGTTCCCACTGGGCCGAGAGCTTGCGGTCCTTGGTGATGGCGGTCCAGCCATCGCCCAGGACCTTGGTGTCGGCCTTGCCCTGGTTGATCATCGGCTCGATGGTGAAGGTCATGCCGGCTTGCAGTTCCATGCCGGTACCGGCACGGCCGTAGTGCAGGATCTGTGGCTCTTCGTGGAACACCTTGCCGATGCCGTGGCCGCAGAACTCGCGCACGACCGAAAAGCCGTTCTTTTCAGCGTGCTTCTGGATCACTTCGCCGATATCGCCCAGGCGGCAGCCGGGTTTGACGATCTCGATGGCTTTGTACATGCACTCCTGGGTGACCTGGGACAGGCGCTCGGCCCAGACCGGCACGCTGCCGACGTGGAACATGCGGCTGGTGTCGCCGTGGTAGCCGTCCTTGATCACCGTGACGTCGATGTTCAGGGTGTCGCCGTCCTTCAGGGCCTTCTCGTTCGGAATACCGTGGCAGACCACGTGGTTGATCGAGGTGCAGATCGACTTCGGGAAGCCTTTGTAGTTGAGCGGGGCAGGGATGGCCTGCTGCACGTTGACGATGTAGTCGTGGCAGATGCGGTCGAGCTCTTCGGTGGTGATCCCGGGCTTGACGTGTTCGGCAATCATTTCCAGCACGTCGGCGGCGAGCTTGCCGGCGATACGCATTTTGGCGATGTCCTCTGGGGTTTTGAGGGTGACGGTCATACAGGCTCTCTCTACGCTCAGTGGCGCTTGCTATGCGGAATGGGCTCTGCGTGATGCGGCGCGCAGGCCTGAAAAAGGCGATTCTAACAGACGATCGCGGCAAATCCGTGGCGGCATGCATCGCTTCTCTCTATAGAATGGCGCATTCTTGAGCGATTCCAAGGGCTGGAACACCCGCGCTGACCCGGTTTTGAGAAACCGGGTTCCGTTTTCAGCCTTGCTGTGGTATAAAATGCGCCGCTTTCCGGGGATGCCCCGAAAGGCTTAAATCCACACACGTGTCGACACGATGACCTGGGTGCCTTCAGCTGAAGCTGCTGGTTGGTCATTGGGATACGTGGAGGCCAAACCCGACTTATTAAGGAACTATCATGTCCCAAGTCAACATGCGCGATATGCTGAAGGCCGGTGTGCACTTCGGTCACCAGACCCGTTACTGGAACCCGAAAATGGGTAAATACATTTTCGGCGCGCGTAACAAGATCCACATCATCAACCTTGAAAAAACCCTGCCAATGTTCAACGAAGCTCTGACTTTCGTAGAGCGTCTGGCCCAGGGCAAAAACAAGATTCTGTTCGTCGGCACCAAGCGTTCCGCTGGCAAGATCGTTGCTGAAGAAGCAGCACGTTGCGGTTCGCCGTACGTCGATCACCGCTGGTTGGGCGGCATGCTGACCAACTTCAAAACCATCCGTGCTTCCATCAAGCGTCTGCGTGACCTTGAAGTGCAAGCCGAAGACGGTACTTTCGCCAAGCTGACCAAGAAAGAAGCGCTGATGCGCACTCGTGACCTGGAAAAGCTCGATCGTTCCCTGGGTGGTATCAAGGACATGGGCGGTCTGCCTGACGCACTGTTCGTTATCGACGTTGATCACGAGCGCATCGCGATCACCGAAGCCAACAAGCTGGGCATCCCGGTTATCGGCGTAGTCGATACCAACAGCAGCCCGGAAGGCGTTGACTACATCATCCCAGGCAACGATGACGCAATCCGCGCTATCCAGCTGTACATGGGTTCGATGGCTGACGCTGTGATCCGCGGTCGCAACCACGTTGCCGGCGGCACCGAGCAGTTCGTAGAAGAAGCTCCGGTAGCAGCAGCTGAGTAATTGACGCCTTGGCGTTGACTCAGTAAGCAAAAAGGGGGCTTGGCCCCCTTTTTGCCACCTCGAAAACCATTTGTCGGCGCCCACTGCCTTTTTGTAACGTGCGGCAGCTAACAAAGGGTGGATCGAGAAGAATTGATCGCCCGTTCGATCGGGTGGAATGGTTGAAAACCTATCCAAGAGGAATTTGAAAATGGCAGAGATTACTGCAGCGTTGGTCAAAGAACTGCGCGAGCGTACTGGCGAAGGCATGATGGACTGCAAAAAGGCCTTGACCAAGGCTGGCGGCGACATCGAAAAAGCCATTGATGACATGCGTGCTTCGGGCGCCATCAAGGCTGCCAAAAAAGCAGGCAACGTTGCTGCTGAAGGCGCTATCGCTCTGAAGGAAGACGGTAAATCCGCAGTCCTGCTGGAAGTGAACTCGCAGACTGACTTCCTGGCTCTGCAGGACGACTTCAAGGCATTTGTTGCTGCCAGCGTTGAAAAAGCGTTCGCCGACAAGCTGACTGACGTCGCTCCGCTGATCGAAGCTCAAGAAGCTGCTCGCCTGGTACTGGTCGGCAAGGTTGGCGAAAACGTCAACATCCGTCGCCTGGCTCGCGTTGAAGGTGATGTGGTTGGTGGCTACCTGCACGGCAACAAGATCGGTGTAGCTGTTGTTCTGAAAGGCGGCGACGTTGAGCTGGCCAAGGACATCGCTATGCACGTAGCGGCCAGCAACCCTGAGTTCCTGCTGCCATCGGAAGTTTCCGCTGAAGCGATCGAGCGCGAAAAAGCCGTGTTCCTGCAGCTGAACGAAGAAAAAATCAAAGGCAAGCCAGAAAACATTGTTGAGAACATGGTCAAAGGCCGTATCAGCAAGTTCCTGGCTGAAGCAAGCCTGGTTGAGCAGGCGTTCGTCAAGAACCCTGAAATCAAGGTTGGCGAACTGGCCAAGAAAGCCGGTGCTGAAATCGTTTCCTTCACTTACTTCAAAGTAGGCGAAGGCATCGAGAAGCCGGTCGACAACTTCGCTGAAGAAGTTGCTGCCCAGCTGGCTGCTGCCAAGCAATAAGACAGTTTTCAACTGTCGCCCGAAAGAGGCTGCCCGCTCACGCGCGCAGCCTCTTTTCAAATGGGAGGTCGATTTTATTTGGCTTCCCTTCGGAACTGGCTTACAAAGCCGTGTTCTGATGGCGCTGTGATAGCGTCAAGCTAGAGTAAACGCAGGCTGCAAACAGCCAGCACAGAATTTTTTAAAATACGCCGCAGGAGAGATTCGCAATGGCTCAGCAGGGCAGTGGTTATCAGGCTCGCTATAAACGCATTCTACTCAAGCTTAGCGGCGAGGCCTTGATGGGCTCCGAAGAGTTCGGGATCGACCCCAAGGTCCTGGATCGCATGGCGCTGGAAGTCGGCCAACTGGTCGGTATCGGTGTCCAGGTCGGTCTGGTGATTGGTGGTGGCAACCTGTTCCGCGGCGCGGCACTGAGTGCTGCTGGCATGGATCGGGTCACGGGCGACCACATGGGCATGCTGGCCACTGTGATGAACGCCCTGGCCATGCGCGATGCGCTGGAACGTGCCAATATCTCGGCCATCGTGATGTCGGCCATTTCCATGGTTGGCGTGACCGATCACTACGATCGCCGCAAAGCCATGCGTCACCTCAACTCCAAGGAAGTGGTGATCTTCGCGGCCGGTACCGGTAACCCGTTCTTCACCACCGATTCGGCCGCCTGCCTGCGCGCGATCGAAATCGATGCCGACGTCGTGCTCAAGGCGACCAAGGTTGACGGTGTGTACACCGCAGATCCATTCAAAGACCCGCATGCCGAGAAGTTCGATCATCTGACCTACGATGAAGTGCTGGATCGCAAGCTGGGTGTCATGGACCTGACGGCTATCTGCCTGTGCCGCGACCACAAGATGCCGCTGCGCGTATTTAACATGAACAAGCCCGGCGCCCTGCTGAACATCGTACATGGCGGCGCTGAAGGGACTCTGATCGAGGAAGGCGAACAATGATCAACGACATCAAGAAAGACGCCCAGGCGCGTATGCAAAAATCCCTGGAGTCTCTGAACCTGGCGTTTGGCCAGATTCGTACTGGCAAGGCCCACCCAAGCATCCTGGGCAGCGTGATGGTGCCTTACTACGGTTCCGACACTCCGCTGAGCGGCGTGGCCAACGTTACCGTGAAAGACTCGCGCACCCTGCAGGTCGTGGCGTTCGAGCGCAACATGCTCGCTGCCGTCGACAAGGCTATCCAGAGCGCCGGCCTGAACCTCAACCCGACCAACCTGGGTGAGATGCTGCTGATCTCGATGCCGGCCCTGACTGAAGAAACCCGCAAGGGCTTCACCAAGCAGGCGCGCAGCGCAGCCGAAGATGCCCGTGTTGCCGTGCGCAATATTCGTCGTGATGCCTTGGGTGAGCTGAAGAAGCTGGTCAAGGACAAGGAAATCAGCGAAGACGAAGAGCGTCGTGCAATCGCCGATATCGATAAGTTGACCAAGGAGTCTGAGGCCCTGATCACCAAGGCCACGGAAGATAAAGAAAAGGACCTGATGGCCGTATAAGGGGTCAGGACGCCTTCATGGAAAAGACCAAGCAGCCTGCGCTGTCCATGGTGCCGCGACATGTCGCGATCATCATGGACGGCAATAATCGCTGGGCAAAAAAACGTTTCTTGCCCGGCGTAGCCGGGCACAAGGCAGGCGTCGATGCTGTGCGCGCCGTGATTGAGGTGTGCGCGGAATCGGGGGTGGAAGTCCTGACCCTGTTCGCGTTTTCCAGTGAGAACTGGCAGCGCCCGGCCGATGAAGTCAGTGCCTTGATGGACCTGTTCTTCAAGGCGTTGCGTCGCGAGGCCAAGCGCCTCAACGACAACAACATCACCTTGCGCATCATTGGCGACCGCTCGCGCTTTCATCCCGAACTTCAGGCAGCCATGCGTGAAGCCGAGGCGATGACGGCCGGAGCCAATCGTTTTGTCCTGCAAATCGCTGCCAACTACGGTGGTCAGTGGGACATCGCCCAGGCTGCGCAGCGTCTGGCGCGAGAAGTTCAGGCCGGCCACCTGCGGCCGGACGACATCACGCCAGATTTGCTGCAGACCTGCCTGTCCACCGGCGACCTGCCGTTGCCGGACCTGTGCATTCGCACCGGTGGCGAGCATCGCATCAGCAACTTCCTGTTGTGGCAGATGGCCTATTCCGAGTTGTACTTCTCCGACCTGTTCTGGCCGGACTTCAAACACGAAGCCATGCGCACTGCACTGGCCGATTTCGCTTCTCGCCAACGTCGCTTCGGTAAAACGAGCGAACAGGTCGAAGCTGGAGCCCGGGTTTAATGCTTAAACAACGAATCATCACGGCACTGATCCTGCTGCCAATCGCCCTGTGCGGGTTTTTCCTGCTCGAAGGTTCCGCTTTTGCGCTGTTCATCGGCCTGGTGGTGACCCTGGGGGCCTGGGAGTGGGCGCGCCTGGCTGGCTTCGAGGCGCAGTCGATGCGTGTCGCCTATGGGGCTGTGGTGGCCGCGATGCTGCTGGTCCTGCATCTGGTGCCCGGGCTTGCGCCTTGGGTGTTGGGTGCAGCCGTGCTGTGGTGGGGCGTAGCGACTTTCCTGGTGCTGACCTATCCCAAGACCAGCGAGCACTGGGCGAGTGCTGCCTGCAAGCTGGTGATCGGCCTGCTGATTCTGTTGCCGGCCTGGCAAGGCCTGGTGCTGATCAAGCAATACCCGCTGGGTAACTGGCTGATCATGGCGGTCATGGTGCTGGTCTGGGGGGCGGACATCGGCGCCTACTTCTCCGGCCGGGCCTTCGGCAAGCGCAAGCTGGCGCCGCTGGTCAGTCCTGGCAAGAGCTGGGAAGGGGTGTATGGCGGCCTGCTCTTGAGCCTGGTGATTACCCTGGTCGTTGGCCTGGTGCGTGACTGGAGTGTGGGTCAGTTGCTCATGGGGCTGATCGGCGCGGCGATCATCGTGTTCATCTCGGTGGTCGGCGACCTGACCGAAAGTATGTTCAAGCGTCAGTCCGGGATCAAGGACAGCAGTAACCTGTTGCCGGGTCATGGCGGTGTGCTGGATCGAATCGACAGCCTGACCGCAGCAATCCCCTTGTTCGCTGTGTTGTTGTGGATGGCCGCACCGTGAGCCGGCCACAACAGATCACGGTCCTGGGTGCGACCGGCTCCATAGGCCTGAGTACCCTGGACGTCATCGCTCGCCACCCTGAGCGTTTCCAAGTCTTTGCCTTGAGCGGCTTCTCGCGCCTTAGCGAGTTGCTGGCCTTGTGCATCCGTCACGTGCCGCGCTTTGCCGTGGTCCCGCAGCCAGAGGCGGCTCGCCGTCTGCAGGATGATCTGCGGGCTGCTGGCCTGGCGACCCGTGTGCTGGTGGGGGAGGAGGGGCTGTGCCAGGTGGCTGCCGATCCCGAAGTGGATGCGGTGATGGCGGCGATAGTCGGTGCGGCAGGACTGCGCCCGACCCTGGCGGCAGTGGAGGCTGGCAAGAAGATTCTGCTGGCCAACAAAGAGGCGCTGGTGATGTCCGGCGCCTTGTTCATGCAGGCGGTGCACAAGAGCGGTTCGGTATTGTTGCCGATCGACAGTGAGCACAACGCGATCTTCCAGTGCATGCCGACGGACTTCTCCCGCGGACTGGGCAATGTCGGGGTGCGGCGGATTCTGCTGACCGCGTCTGGCGGCCCGTTCCGCCAGACCGCCCTGGCCGAGCTGGCACATGTCACGCCGGATCAGGCCTGTGCCCATCCCAACTGGTCCATGGGGCGCAAGATTTCGGTCGACTCGGCGAGCATGATGAACAAGGGCCTGGAGCTGATCGAGGCCTGCTGGCTGTTCGATGCCAAGCCGTCCCAGGTCGAGGTGGTGATCCATCCGCAGAGCGTGATTCACTCGTTGGTCGACTACGTGGACGGTTCGGTGCTGGCCCAGTTGGGCAACCCTGATATGCGCACGCCCATCGCCAATGCGCTGGCCTGGCCTGAGCGGATCGACTCCGGCGTGGCGCCGCTGGATCTGTTTGCCATTGCGCGCCTGGACTTCCAGGCGCCCGATGAAGAGCGTTTCCCGTGCCTGCGTCTGGCACGCCAGGCGGCCGAGGCGGGTAACAGCGCGCCGGCCATGTTGAATGCGGCCAATGAGGTGGCGGTTGCCGCCTTTCTGGATGGGCGTGTCCGCTACCTGGAGATCGCGAGTATCATCGAGGAAGTATTGAACCTTGAACCGGTAGTGGCTGTGGCGGATCTCGAGGCAGTGTTTACGGCGGACGCGAAAGCGCGTGTACTGGCGCAGCATTGGTTGAGCCGTCACGGGCGATAGGTGTTGCGGCAGGTTTGCCCGCACCAGCGCTGAATAGGATTGCGGAGAAAGTAGATGAGCGCGCTCTATATGATTGTCGGCACCCTGGTAGCCCTGGGCGTGCTGGTCACCTTCCATGAATTCGGCCATTTCTGGGTCGCGCGTCGCTGTGGCGTCAAGGTTCTGCGTTTTTCCGTAGGCTTCGGCATGCCGTTGCTGCGCTGGCATGATCGCCAGGGTACCGAGTTCGTGATTGCCGCCATCCCGCTGGGTGGCTACGTGAAAATGCTCGATGAGCGTGAAGGCGAAGTGCCGGCCGAGCAATTGGAGCAATCCTTCAATCGCAAGTCGGTTCGCCAGCGTATCGCTATCGTTGCTGCTGGCCCTATCGCCAACTTCCTGCTGGCCCTGGTGTTCTTCTGGGTCCTGGCCATGCTCGGTACCGAGCAGATTCGCCCGGTGATTGGTGGGGTTGAAGTCGGCAGTATCGCCGCCAAGGCCGGCTTGAGCCCGGGTCAGGAAATCGTCGCCGTCGATGGCGAGGCCACTTCCGGTTGGGCCGCCGTCAATCTGCAACTGGTGCGCCGCCTGGGTGAGAGTGGCGCAGTGCAGTTGTTGGTGCGCGAAGAGGGCTCCACTGCCGATACCCCCCGTGAACTGATTCTGGACCAGTGGCTCAAGGGCGCCGATGAGCCTGATCCGATTCGCTCCCTCGGCATTCGTCCGTGGCGTCCGGCCTTGCCGCCGGTCCTGGCTGAACTTGATCCCAAGGGGCCGGCCCAGGCGGCTGGTTTGAAAACCGGCGACCGACTGTTGCAGCTCGATGGCCAGGCGCTGACGGATTGGCAGCAAGTGGTCGATTGGGTGCGTTTACGTCCTGAAACCAAAATTGTGCTGCAGGTCGAGCGCGACGGTGCTCGAATCGACGTCCCTGTGACTTTGGGAGCCCGGGGTGACGCTAAGGCCGCCATGGGTTACCTGGGGGCAGGGGTGAAAGCTGTCGATTGGCCACCAACGATGATTCGTGAGGTCAGCTTCGGTCCTGTAGCGGCCATTGGCGAAGGGGCGCGACGCACCTGGACCATGAGTGTGCTGACCCTCGATTCGCTGAAGAAAATGTTGTTCGGCGAGCTCTCGGTAAAAAACTTGAGTGGACCGATAACCATTGCTAAAGTGGCGGGCGCTTCTGCCCAGTCGGGCGTCGCTGATTTCCTGAATTTCCTTGCTTATCTGAGTATTAGCCTGGGGGTTCTGAATTTGTTGCCCATTCCTGTACTGGATGGGGGGCATTTGTTGTTTTATCTGATTGAGTGGGCGCGTGGTCGTCCCTTGTCGGATCGGGTGCAAGGTTGGGGGATACAGATCGGTATCAGTTTGGTGGTCGGGGTGATGTTGCTTGCCTTGGTCAACGATCTGGGTCGACTGTAACGCTTCGCTGAATTGCGAATCTGCCGCATTTTGCGGCAGTTTTTATTGCCAGTTGGAATAAGAAAGGACTTCATGAAACGTCTGCTGCTAACTGCGGTTCTCACCGTATTGATGATCGCCGAAGTTCACGCCGAGTCCTTCACTATCTCCGATATTCGCGTCAACGGCCTCCAGCGGGTATCCGCCGGCAGCGTCTTTGGTGCCTTGCCGTTGAACGTCGGTGAACAGGCGGATGATCGTCGCCTGGTCGAATCCACTCGTGCGCTGTTCAAAACCGGTTTCTTCCAGGACATCCAGTTGGGTCGCGACGGCAACGTCCTGGTCATCACGGTAGTCGAGCGTCCATCTGTCGCCAGTATCGAGATCGAAGGCAACAAGGCGATCTCCACTGAAGACTTGATGAAGGGCCTCAAGCAATCCGGCCTGGCTGAAGGCGAAATCTTCCAGCGTGCAACCCTCGAAGGCGTGCGTAACGAACTGCAGCGCCAGTACGTGGCTCAAGGCCGCTACTCGGCCACCGTTGATACCGAAGTGGTCCCCCAGCCGCGCAACCGCGTGGGCCTGAAGGTCAACATCAACGAAGGCACCGTTGCCGCTATCCAGCACATCAACGTGGTGGGTAACACGGTTTTCCCCGACGAAGACCTGATCGACCTGTTCGAACTCAAGACCACCAACTGGTTGTCGTTCTTCAAGAACGATGACAAGTACGCCCGTGAAAAACTATCCGGTGACCTCGAGCGCCTGCGCTCCTACTACCTGGACCGCGGCTATATCAACATGGATATCGCTTCGACCCAGGTGTCCATCACCCCGGACAAGAAGCACGTCTACATCACTGTCAACGTCAACGAAGGCCAGAAGTACAACGTTCGTGACGTGAAGCTCAGCGGCGACCTGAAAGTGCCTGAAGACCAGGTCAAGGCGCTGTTGCTGGTGCAGAAAGGCCAGGTGTTCTCGCGCAAGCTGATGACCACCACTTCCGAACTGATCACCCGTCGCCTGGGTAACGAGGGCTACACCTTCGCCAACGTCAACGGCGTGCCTCAGCCGCACGACGAAGACCACACGGTCGATATCACCTTCGTGGTCGATCCCGGCAAGCGTGCCTACGTGAACCGTATCAACTTCCGTGGCAACACCAAGTCCGAAGACGAAGTGCTGCGTCGTGAAATGCGCCAGATGGAAGGTGGCTGGGCTTCGACCTACCTGATCGACCAGTCCAAGACCCGTCTGGAACGCCTGGGCTTCTTCAAGGAAGTCAACGTCGAGACACCGGCTGTACCGGGTGTCGATGACCAGGTAGACGTCAACTACAGCGTTGAAGAACAAGCATCCGGCTCGATTACCGCCAGCGTCGGTTTTGCCCAGAGCGCCGGTCTGATCCTGGGTGGTTCGATTACCCAGAACAACTTCCTGGGTACCGGTAACAAGGTCAGCATCGGTTTGACCCGCAGTGAATACCAGAGCCGCTATAACTTCGGTTACGTGGACCCCTACTGGACAGCTGATGGCGTGAGCCTGGGTTACAACGCGTTCTACCGCACCACTGACTACGATGAGCTCGACACCGACGTTTCCAGCTACGCCGTGGACAGCCTGGGTGCCGGTGTCAGCGTGGGTTACCCGATCAGCGAGACTTCGCGCCTGACCTTTGGCCTGAACGCACAGCAAGACAAGATCAAGACCGGCCAGTACACCGTCGACGAGATCTTCGACTTCGTTAACCGTGAAGGCGACCAGTACCTGAACTTCAAGGCTTCGGCCGGCTGGTCGGAGTCGACCCTGAACAAAGGCGTATTGGCTACCCGTGGTCACTCCCAGAGCGTGACCCTGGAAACCACCGTGCCGGGCAGCGACCTGTCGTTCTTTAAACTCGACTACCGTGGCCAGTTGTTCCAGCCATTGACCGATAACTACACCCTGCGCCTGCACACTGAGCTGGGCTACGGTGACGGCTACGGCTCGACGGATGGCTTGCCATTCTACGAAAACTACTATGCTGGTGGTTTCAACTCGGTTCGTGGCTTCAAGGACAGTACCTTGGGTCCGCGCAGTACTCCGAGCCGTGGTGTAAAAGATACGGGGAACCAAGGTACGGCTCTCGACCCGGACCAGGATCCGCTGCCGTTTGGTGGTAACGTCCTGATCCAGGGTGGTGCCGAGCTGTTGTTCCCGCTGCCATTCGTCAAGGATCAACGTTCACTGCGTACTTCCGTGTTCTGGGATGTCGGTAACGTGTTTGACTCCAAGTGCGAGCAGACCAAGAACACCGCGCCTGATTCGTACTCGAACACGCAGTGCAACGACGTCAGCCTCAGCAACCTGGCCAGCTCCGTGGGTATTGGTGTGACCTGGGTTACCGCATTGGGTCCTTTGAGCTTTGCTCTGGCCATGCCGGTGAAAGAACCGGATAACGCTGAAACCCAAGTGTTCCAATTTTCCCTCGGCCAGACGTTCTAAGCGTCTGTCCCAAGACAACGACAATGGATTTTGTAGGAGTGCATCGTGCGTAAGTTGACTCAATTGGTTCTCCTGGCAACTGTCCTGGTAGCGACCCCGGCATTTGCCGACATGAAGATCGCAGTACTGAACTACCAGATGGCGTTGCTGGAGTCGGACGCAGCGAAGAAGTACGCAGTGGACGCCGAGAAGAAATTCGGCCCACAACTGACCAAGCTCAAGACCCTGGAAAGCAGTGCGAAAGGCATCCAGGACCGTCTGGTCAGCGGTGGCGACAAAATGGCCCAGGGTGAGCGTGAGCGTCTGGAGCTTGAATTCAAGCAAAAGGCCCGCGACTTCCAGTTCCAGTCCAAGGAATTGAACGAAGCCAAGGCCGTTGCCGACCGTGAAATGCTCAAGCAGCTCAAGCCTAAGCTGGACAGCGCTGTGGAAGAAGTGATCAAGAAAGGTGCTTTTGACCTGGTCTTCGAGCGTGGCGCAGTGATTGATGTCAAGCCGCAATACGACATCACCCGCCAGGTCATCGAGCGCATGAATCAGCTGAAGTAATCCATGACAGCGACTAAAACACTCGGCCAGTTGGCCGAGTTCCTGGGCGCCACCCTGTGTGGCGACCCGGAGAAGACAATTACTGGGCTAGCCACTTTACAAGAGGCTGGCCCAGCTCAGTTGAGCTTTCTGGCAAACCCCCAATACCGCAAATACCTGGCCGACAGCCATGCCGCAGCCGTGTTGCTGAAGGCCGCTGACGCCGAAGGTTTTGCCGGTGATGCGCTGGTGGTGCCGGATCCCTACGCGGCGTACGCGCGGGTGTCTCACCTGTTCGATCCCAAGCCCAAGGCGGCTGCCGGTATCCATCCGACGGCGGTCATCGCCGTGGATGCGGTGGTTGACCCGGCGGCGAGCATCGGTGCCTTTGCGGTGATCGAGAGTGGTGCCCGTATTGCTGCCGGAGTCACGGTCGGCGCGCATTGCTTCATCGGGGCTCGTAGCGAGATCGGTGAGGGTGGCTGGCTGGCCCCGCGGGTGACGCTGTACCACGACGTGCGCATTGGCAAGCGGGTGGTCATTCAGTCCGGTGCGGTGCTCGGCGGTGAGGGTTTCGGTTTCGCCAACGAAAAGGGCATCTGGCAGAAAATTGCCCAGGTCGGTGGGGTGTTGGTCGGTGATGACGTGGAGATTGGCGTGAATACCGCTATCGACCGTGGCGCCTTGGCTGACACCATCCTCGGCAATGGGGTGAAGCTCGACAACCAGATACAGATCGCGCACAACGTGCAGGTGGGTGATCACACCGCCATGGCGGCGTGCGTAGGCATTTCCGGCAGCACCAAGATCGGCAAGCATTGCATGCTGGCCGGCGGTGTCGGGCTGGTGGGGCACATCGAGATCTGCGACAACGTATTCCTCACCGGAATGACCATGGTCACCCACTCGATTACCGAGCCGGGCGCCTACTCTTCCGGTACGGCCATGCAGCCGGCCGCCGAGTGGCGTAAAAGCGCGGCACGCATCCGTCAGCTCGACGACATCGCGCGACGTCTGCGCCAGTTGGAAAAGCAGGTAAGTGAAGTGACCCCTGGTGGTAATGCTTCATCAGATGGCTGATACCATTTCCATATCAAGTGTGCACAGCCGTTAGACTGCCTCCTTGATTTGCTAGAGGAGCGTGCATCAGTCGCGCGTTCCCAATCTTTACATAGGCTTCCCCCCGAAATGATGGACATCAACGAGATTCGCGAATACCTGCCTCACCGTTACCCGTTCCTGCTGGTGGACCGGGTAGTGGACCTCAATGTTGAGGAAAAGCGCATTCGTGCCTACAAGAATGTCAGCATCAACGAGCCGTTCTTCAACGGTCACTTCCCTGCGCATCCAATCATGCCGGGCGTATTGATCATTGAAGCGATGGCCCAGGCTGCCGGAATCCTTGGTTTCAAAATGCTCGACGTCAAGCCTGCCGATGGCACGCTTTACTACTTTGTCGGCTCCGACAAGCTACGCTTCCGTCAGCCAGTCAAGCCGGGCGATCAGTTGATCCTCGAAGCCACCTTCATCAGCTGCAAGCGCAAGATCTGGAAGTTTGAATGCCAGGCTTCGGTGGATGGCAAGCCCGTATGCTCGGCCGAGATCATCTGTGCGGAACAAAAAGTATGAGTTTGATTGACCCTCGCGCAATCATCGATCCGACGGCCGTACTGGCCGAGGGCGTTGAGGTCGGCCCCTGGTCGATCGTCGGCGCAGGTGTGGAAATCGGCGAGGGAACAGTGATTGGCCCGCACGTAGTGCTCAAGGGGCCGACGCGGATTGGCAAGCACAACCGCATCTATCAGTTTTCCTCGATCGGTGAGGACACCCCTGACCTGAAGTACAAGGGTGAAGAGACGCGCCTGGTGATCGGCGACCATAACGTTATCCGTGAAGGGGTGACGATTCACCGTGGGACCATCCAGGACCGCTCGGAGACTACCCTGGGCGATCACAACCTGATCATGGCCTATGCCCACATCGGCCACGACAGCGTCATCGGCAACCACTGCATCCTGGTCAACAACACGGCGTTGGCCGGGCATGTCCATGTGGCCGACTGGGCGATCCTCTCCGGTTTCACCTTGGTTCATCAGTATTGCCACATTGGCGCCCACAGCTTTTCCGGTATGGGTACGGCCATCGGCAAGGATGTGCCGGCCTATGTCACAGTGTTCGGCAACCCGGCAGAAGCGCGCAGCATGAACTTCGAGGGCATGCGCCGTCGTGGGTTCAGCGAAGAAGCGATCCATGCCCTGCGTCGTGCCTACAAGGTGGTCTACCGCCAGGGCTTGACCGTGGAGCAGGCGCTGGCTGAGCTGGCCGAGCCTTCGGCGCAGTTTCCGGAAGTCGCGCTGTTCCGTGACTCGATCCAGTCTTCGACCCGCGGCATCACACGCTAACCATGGCTAATCTGCGTATAGCGCTGGTGGCGGGCGAAGCTTCCGGCGACATCCTGGGCGCGGGTCTGATGCGTGCCCTCAAGGCTCGCCACCCGGCGGTCGAGTTCATCGGCGTCGGCGGTCCGCTGATGCAGGCTGAAGGCCTGACTTCCTATTTCCCCATGGAGCGCTTGTCGGTCATGGGGCTGGTGGAAGTCCTGGGGCGCTTGCGTGAGCTGCTGGCCCGACGCAAGAAGTTGATCAAGACCTTGATCGCCGAAAAGCCGGACGTGTTCATCGGTATCGATGCGCCGGACTTCACCCTCAATATCGAACTCAAGTTGCGTCAGGCCGGGATCAAGACCGTGCACTACGTCAGCCCTTCGGTCTGGGCCTGGCGGCAGAAGCGTGTGCTGAAGATTCGTGAAGGCTGCGACCTGATGCTGACGCTGCTGCCGTTCGAAGCCCGATTCTACGAAGAGAAGGGCGTACCGGTGCGGTTTGTCGGCCACACCCTGGCTGATGCCATTCCGCTGGAAGCCGACCGAGCCGCGGCGCGTGCCGAGCTGGGCCTGCCAGACGGCCCGCTGGTGGCGTTGATGCCGGGCAGCCGGGGCGGTGAAGTCGGGCGCCTGGGCGGCTTGTTCCTCGATGCTGCGCAGCGGCTGCGGGCCATGCGCCCCGGGGTGCGGTTTATCATTCCGTGCGCCAGTCCGGAGCGGCGGGTGCAGCTCGAAGAGCTGCTGGCTGGCCGTGATTTGCCGGTCACCCTGCTGGACGGGCGCTCGCACCAGGCGCTCGCGGCCTGCGACGCGGTCCTGATCGCTTCGGGCACCGCGACCCTGGAGGCGTTGTTGTACAAGCGGCCGATGGTCGTGGCCTATCGCCTGGCGCCGCTGACCTACTGGATTCTCAAGCGCATGGTGAAAAGCCCTTACATCTCCTTGCCGAACTTGTTGGCCCAGCGTCTGCTGGTGCCCGAGTTGCTGCAGGATGATGCGACGCCCGAGGCGTTGGCGCTGACCCTGTCGCCGCTGATCGATGGCGGCGAAGAGCAAACCATCGGTTTTGACCAGATCCACCGGACCCTGCGCCGCGATGCCTCGAACCAGGCCGCTGACGCGGTCCTCAACTTGATCGGCGCACCACAATGAGTACGGTAAAGATGCAAATGGGCCTGGATTTCAACCTCGTCGCGGGTGCTCAAGAGCTGGTCGCCGGAGTCGATGAAGTAGGGCGCGGTCCGCTCTGTGGCGCGGTGGTGACGGCGGCGGTGATCCTCGATCCGCAGCGCCCGATCCTCGGCCTCAATGACTCCAAGAAGCTCACTGAAGCCCGGCGCGAAAAGCTCTACGACGAAATCTGTGAAAAGGCCCTGAGCTGGTGCATCGCTCGCGCTGAAATCGAAGAAATCGACGAGTTGAACATTCTCCATGCCACCATGCTGGCGATGCAGCGCGCTGTCGAAGGCCTGCACATTCAGCCAAAGCTGGCGATGATCGACGGTAATCGCTGCCCCAAGCTGGCCATGCCGGCGGAAGCGGTGGTCAAGGGCGATAGCAAGGTCCCGGCGATTGCCGCGGCGTCGATCCTGGCCAAAGTCAGTCGCGACCGTGAAATGGCGGCCTTTGAATTGATTTACCCGGGGTATGGCATCGGCGGCCACAAAGGTTATCCGACGCCTGTGCATCTGGAAGCCTTGGCGCGCCTGGGCCCGACCCCGATTCACCGACGTTCGTTCGCGCCGGTGCGGCAGGCTTACGAGGCTCGCGAAGGGCTGCTAGAGCGCTAGTCCAAGCTGATGTTTTTGCCAAGGCCCGGTACAATCCGGGCCTTGTTGTCTCCACGTTATTAGCAGGATCACTATGCCGGCTTCATTCGTTCACCTACGCCTGCACACTGAATACTCCCTGGTCGACGGTCTGGTGCGGATCAAGCCGCTGGTCAAGACCCTGGTCGGCATGAACATGCCGGCTGTGGCGGTCACCGACCAGAACAACATGTGTTCCCTGGTCAAGTTCTACAAAAACGCCATGGGTGCGGGGATCAAGCCGATCTGCGGCGCCGACCTGTGGCTGTCGAACAAGGACCCGGACAACGCCTTGAGCCGGATCAGCTTCCTGGCGATGAATGCGGTGGGTTATCGCAACCTCACCGAGCTGATTTCCCGCGGCTTCATCGATGGCCAGCGCAATGGCCAGATCATCATCGAGCGCGAATGGGTGGCCGAGGCCAACGAAGGCTTGATCATGCTCTCGGCGGCCAAGGAGGGCGAAATCGGCATGGCCCTGCTCGGTGGCAATCCGGACGAAGCCGAAACCCTGGCCCGCGAGTGGATGGCAGTGTTCCCGGACCGTTTTTACCTGGAAATCCAGCGTACCAACCGTCCCAACGATGAAGAGCAGTTGCACGCTGCCGTGGCCCTGGCCGACAAGATCGGCGCGCCGCTGGTGGCCACCAACGATGTGCGGTTCCTCAAGCAGGAAGACTTCGCCGCCCACGAAACCCGGGTGTGCATCGGTGAAGGCCGGGCGCTCGACGATCCACGGCGCTCGAAGAACTACAGCGACCAGCAATACCTCAAAAGCGCCGAGGAAATGCTCGAGCTGTTCAGCGACTTGCCCGATGCCGTGCAGAACACGGTCGAAATCGCCAAGCGCTGCAACATCGATGTAAAGCTGGGCAAGCACTTCCTGCCTAACTTCCCAATTCCCGATGGCATGACCATCGATGAGTATTTCCGCAAGGTGTCCTTCGACGGGCTTGAAGAGCGCTTGAGCGTGCTGCTGCCCAAGGACACCACAGAGGACTACGAGGCCAAGCGCCAGGTCTACGTCGACCGGCTGAATTTCGAGCTGGATATCATTATCCAGATGGGGTTCCCCGGTTACTTCCTGATCGTGATGGACTTTATCCAGTGGGCCAAGAGCAACGGGGTTCCGGTGGGGCCGGGCCGGGGGTCGGGTGCCGGCTCGCTGGTGGCCTATGTGCAGAAGATCACCGACCTCGACCCGCTGGAATACGACCTGCTGTTCGAACGTTTCCTCAACCCGGAACGGGTCTCCATGCCCGACTTCGACGTCGACTTCTGCATGGACGGTCGCGACCGGGTCATCGAGTACGTGGCCGAGAAGTACGGGCGCAATGCGGTTAGCCAGATCATCACCTTCGGTTCCATGGCCGCCAAGGCGGTGGTGCGGGACGTGGCGCGGGTCCAGGGCAAGTCCTATGGCCTGGCGGATCGCCTGTCGAAGATGATTCCCTTCGAAGTCGGCATGACCCTGGAAAAAGCCTACGAGCAGGAAGAGATCCTGCGGGACTTCATCAAGGTCGATGAAGAGGCGGCGGAAATCTGGGAGATGGCGCGCAAGCTCGAAGGCGTTGTGCGTAACGTCGGCAAGCACGCCGGTGGTGTGGTGATCGCCCCCACCAAGCTGACCGACTTCTCGCCGATCTATTGCGATGAAGAGGGCGGCGGCCTGGTCACCCAGTTCGACAAGGATGACGTCGAGGCGGCCGGCCTGGTGAAGTTCGACTTCCTCGGCCTGCGGACCCTGACGATCATTGACTGGGCGCTGAAAACCATCAACCGCGACCGCGCCAAGGTTAACGAGCCGCCGCTGGATATCGCCTTTATCCCGCTGGACGACAAACCGACCTACAGCTTGCTGCAAAAGGCCGAGACCACCGCGGTGTTCCAGCTCGAGTCGCGGGGCATGAAGGAGCTGATCAAAAAGCTCAAGCCCGACTGCCTGGAAGACTTGATCGCACTGGTGGCCCTGTTCCGTCCGGGCCCGCTGCAATCGGGCATGGTGGACGACTTCATCAACCGTAAGCACGGGCGCGCCGAGCTGGCGTACCCGCACTCCGACTACCAGTACGAAGGCCTCAAGCCCGTGCTGGCGCCGACCTACGGCATCATCCTGTATCAGGAACAGGTGATGCAGATCGCCCAGGTCATGGCCGGCTACACCCTCGGCGGTGCGGACATGCTGCGTCGGGCCATGGGTAAGAAAAAACCCGAAGAGATGGCCAAGCAGCGCGGCGGTTTCATTGAGGGTTGCGCCACCAACAACATTGATGCCGACCTTGCCGGTAACATCTTCGATCTGGTGGAGAAATTCGCCGGTTACGGCTTCAACAAATCCCACTCCGCCGCCTACGGCCTGGTGTCTTACCAGACGGCCTGGCTGAAAGCCCACTACCCGGCGCCGTTCATGGCGGCGGTACTTTCGGCGGATATGCACAACACCGACAAGGTCGTGACCTTGATCGAAGAAGTGCGAACCATGAAGCTGCGCCTCGACGCACCGGACGTGAACACTTCGGAGTTCAAGTTCACGGTGAACGAGGAGGGGCGGATCATCTACGGCCTGGGCGCGATCAAGGGCGTGGGCGAGGGGCCGGTCGAGGCGATTACCGAGGCGCGTCAGGATGGGCCGTTCCAGGACCTGTTCGACTTCTGCGCGCGGGTCGACCTCAAGCGAATCAACAAACGTACCCTCGACGGCCTGATCCGCAGCGGTGCGCTGGACCGCCTGGGCCCGTACTTCTTTGATGAGACCAAAGCCTACCAGGCCAACATCGACCGCAACCGTGCGGTGCTGCTGACGGCCATGGAAGAGGCGATCAAGGCGGCCGAGCAGACCGCGCGGACCCACGACAGCGGCCACGCCGACCTCTTTGGCGGGCTGTTTGTCGAAGAAGATGCGGATGTCTACGCCAATCACCGCAAAGCCAAGGAGCTGACGCTCAAGGAACGCTTGAAGGGTGAAAAAGACACCCTGGGGCTGTACCTGACCGGTCACCCGATTGACGAATATGAAGGTGAAATCCGTCGTTTTGCCCGCCAGCGCATCATCGACCTGAAGCCGGCTCGCGACACCCAGACAGTCGCCGGCATGATCATCGCCCTGCGGGTGATGAAGAACAAAAAGGGCGACAAGATGGGCTTTATCACCCTCGACGACCGTTCGGGCCGGATCGAGGCGTCGCTGTTCGCCGAGGCGTTCCATTCCGCGCAGTCGTTGCTGCAGACCGACGCGATGGTGGTGGTCGAGGGCGAAGTCAGCAATGACGACTTCTCCGGTGGCCTGCGGCTGCGGGTCAAACGGGTGATGAGCATGGAAGATGCGCGCACCAACCTGGCCGAAAGCCTGCGCCTGAAGGTGCAGACCCAGGACCTCAAGGGCGATCAGTTGCGCTGGCTGGGGGAGTTGTTCAAGCGTCATCGTGGCGCCTGCCCCATCACGATGGAGTACACCAGCCCCGACGCGAAGGCCTTGCTGCAATTTGGCGAGACCTGGCGAATCGATCCGGCAGACAGCTTGATTCAAGCCCTGCGTGACCAGTTCGGGCGAGACAACGTCTTCCTCCAATACCGTTGACGGTCAGGGGCCCTTGAAGCGCCCTGGCCATGACCCGAATTTTTAATCTCGACCTGAACGCGCCTGTCCCTTAAGGTAGGGCGCGAATAGACAACCGGCCGACCCAAGCTCACTTGGACGTCGACCCAAGACGGACGCCTATGAACCCGAATTTTCTAGATTTCGAACAGCCGATCGCCGACCTGCAAGCCAAGATCGAAGAGTTGCGCTTGGTCGGTAATGACAATTCGCTGAATATCGGCGATGAGATCTCGCGCCTGCAGGACAAGAGCAGCACGCTGACCGAAGACATCTTCGGCAAGCTGACCAGCTGGCAGATCGCTCGTCTGGCGCGTCATCCGCGTCGTCCCTACACCCTGGACTACATCCAGCACATCTTCACCGAGTTCGATGAACTGCACGGTGACCGTCACTTCTCCGATGACGCCGCGATTGTCGGCGGTGTCGCCCGCCTGGACGACCAGCCAGTGATGGTGATCGGTCACCAGAAAGGCCGTGAAGTGCGTGAGAAGGTTCGCCGCAACTTCGGTATGCCGCGTCCGGAAGGCTACCGCAAGGCGTGCCGCCTGATGGAAATGGCTGAACGCTTCAAGATGCCGATCCTGACCTTCATCGACACGCCGGGTGCCTACCCGGGGATCGACGCCGAAGAGCGCAACCAGAGCGAGGCTATCGCCTGGAACCTGCGTGTCATGGCTCGCCTGAAAACCCCAATCATCGCCACCGTGATCGGTGAGGGTGGTTCCGGTGGTGCACTGGCTATCGGTGTCTGCGATCAGTTGAACATGCTGCAGTATTCGACCTACGCGGTGATTTCGCCGGAAGGGTGTGCCTCGATCCTGTGGAAAACCGCAGAAAAGGCCCCGGATGCCGCTGAAGCGATGGGCATCACCGCCGAGCGCCTCAAGGGCCTGGGTATCGTCGATAAAGTGATCGGCGAGCCATTGGGCGGCGCCCACCGCGATCCGGCCGCTGCAGCTGCCTCGATCCGTGGTGAGCTGATCGCGCAACTGCAGATGCTCAAGAAATTCGACAACGACGCGCTGCTGGCCCGCCGTTACGAGCGCCTGATGAGCTACGGTCTGTGATCTGACACCGGATCATGATGGGAGCGAGCCTGCTCGCAGTGACGAAGCTACAGTCAACCTGCGTGTTGGCTGGCCTTTTTCGCGAGCAGGCTCGCTCCCACCGCTGATGTGTGCGAAGTGATCGATATGCGCCAGCTCACACCTGATCTGTCTGCAAGACTGCTGTTGACCCTGACCCCCTGGCGCAATGCACCGACCTGGCGCATCGCCTTCTCCGGTGGCCTCGACTCCACCGTGTTATTGCACCTCCTGGCGCAACTGGCTAAAAGCCAGGCCCTGCCCGAACTTCAAGCGATCCATGTGCATCACGGCCTGCAGGCTGCGGCTGATGCGTGGCCGCAGCATTGTCAGGCCGTGTGTGACGGGCTGGGCGTGCCGCTGGCGGTGATGCGGGTTCAGGTCCAGGCCGGTGCGAGCCTGGAGCGAGCCGCCCGTGAGGCGCGTTATGCGGCCTTTGCCCAGGTGATCCAGGTCGATGAAGTGCTGCTGACTGCCCAGCATCGCGACGATCAGGCCGAGACCCTGATGTTTCGTCTGTTGAGGGGCGCGGGGGTCAGGGGCTTGTCGGCAATGCCGGCCCATCGTGCCCTGGGACCCGGGCACCTGGTGCGGCCGTTGCTGGATGTGTCGCGGGCCGAGCTTGAGGCGTACGCCTGTGAACACCAGTTGCGCTGGGTCGAGGACCCCTCTAATGGTGATCAGCAGTTTTCCCGCAATTATCTGCGCCAGCAGGTTTTCCCCGTCCTCAGTCGTCGCTGGCCCCAGGCAGCCGCCACCCTGGCGCGCAGTGCCGGCCATCTGCGCGAGGCCCAGGGCTTGCTCGATGAGTTGGCGCAGATGGACCTGGCCCAGGCTGCCACCGCCCATGAGTTTGCCTGGCTGGGGCATCCATCGCTGGACCTGGCGGCGCTTGCCGGGCTGTCCGCGGCTCGCCAGCGCAACGCCCTGGGGCATTGGCTGGCGACGCTGACTCGCCTGCCAGACACTGACCATTGGTCGGGTTGGGACAGCCTGCGGGATGCCGCGGCGGATGCCCGGCCGATCTGGCGACTGGCGGATGGCGAAGTGCATCGGGCCAATGGGCGGGTCTGGTGGTTGTCCGGCGATCGGCTGCCCGCGCTCACGGGTACAGTGCCCTGGCCTGATCCAGCAACTGAACTGGCACTACCCGGCAATGGTCGGCTCAGCCTGGTGGGTGAGCCCCCGCACGGCCTGCTCAGCGTGCGTTACCGCCAGGGCGGGGAGGTGATGCAGTTGCCCGGTCGTGGACACCGCGACCTCAAGCGCTTGCTCAATGAGCGTCAGGTGCCGTGGTTCGCCCGTGGCAGATTGCCGCTGCTGTACTGCGATGAGCAATTGATTGCCGTGGCCAACCTGCCCGGGCTGGATGTCAGCGCGCAGGCAAACCTGGTTTTGCGATGGCAGCCAGTAATCAACGATCAAGGTTTGAGCTGAAAGGGCCTTTCCGGTAGACTACGCTCCCTTCTTGATACAACTTCTGTGGATTCGCCTGAATTGCAGGAGTTGCCGATTACCAAGCAGTCTTTGCTGGGCGATTCCAAAAAATGTGTAGCGAGCAACCTACCGGTGATTCATCTGCCGGTCTGTCCCAACGCGGCGGTTTTTTTGAAAGATGCACTGTAATTAATGCAGGTGATCGGGGGCTTCGGCCTTCCTTCGCTTTCCCCGGCGGCACTGACCGCTTTAACGCAGACTTCTAGGGTTTTTCATGACGCGCTACATATTCGTCACGGGCGGTGTTGTTTCTTCATTGGGGAAAGGCATTGCATCGGCATCATTGGCGGCCATCCTGGAGGCGCGGGGACTTAAGGTCACCATGCTCAAGCTGGACCCGTACATCAACGTCGACCCGGGCACCATGAGCCCGTTCCAGCACGGTGAAGTGTTCGTCACTCACGACGGCGCCGAGACCGACCTGGACCTGGGCCACTACGAGCGGTTCATCCGCACGACCATGACCCAGAACAACAACTTCACCACTGGCCGTGTCTACGAGCACGTGCTGCGCAAAGAGCGCCGTGGTGACTACCTGGGTGCAACCATCCAGGTGATTCCGCACATCACCGACGAAATCAAGCGCCGCATCATCAAGGGTGCTGGCGACGCTGACGTGGCAATGGTCGAGATCGGTGGCACCGTCGGTGACATCGAGTCGCAACCGTTCCTGGAAGCGATCCGTCAACTGCGTTTCGAAGTCGGCGCCAAGCGCGCGATGCTGATGCACCTGACGCTGGTACCGTACATCGCCACCGCCGGCGAAACCAAGACCAAGCCGACCCAGCACTCGGTCAAGGAACTGCGTTCCATCGGCCTGCAGCCGGACGTCCTGGTCTGCCGTTCCGACCACCCGATCGACCTGTCTTCGCGTCGCAAGATCGCGCAGTTCACCAACGTTGAAGAACGTGCGGTGATCGCCCTGGAAGACGCCGACACCATCTACAAGATCCCGGGCATCCTGCACTCCCAGGGCCTGGATGATTTTGTCGTCGAGCGTTTTGGCCTGCAGTGCGATAGTGCCGACCTGTCCGAGTGGGAAGCGGTGGTCGACGCCAAGCTGAACCCGGAACACGAAGTCACCATCGCCATGGTCGGCAAGTACATGGAGCTGCTGGACGCGTACAAGTCGCTGATCGAAGCGATGAGCCACGCCGGCATCAGCAACCGGACCAAGGTCAACCTGCGCTACATCGATTCCGAAGACATCGAGAACCAGGGCACTGCGCTGCTCGAAGGTGTCGATGCGATCCTGGTCCCAGGCGGTTTTGGCCTGCGTGGCGTGGAAGGCAAGATCACCGCCGTGCAGTACGCTCGTGAAAACAAGGTGCCGTACCTGGGTATCTGCCTGGGCATGCAAGTGGCGGTCATCGAGTTCGCCCGTAACGTGCTGGGCTGGAAAGACGCCAACTCCACCGAGTTCGATCGCGCCAGCGGTCACCCGGTCGTGGGCCTGATCACCGAGTGGGAAGATGCCACCGGCGCCGTTGAAACCCGCACCGAGTCCTCCGACCTGGGCGGCACCATGCGCCTGGGTGCCCAGGATTGCCTGCTGGAAGCCGGCTCCCTGGTTCACGACTGCTATGCCAAGGACGTGATCGTCGAGCGTCATCGTCATCGCTATGAAGTGAACAACAATCTGCTGCCACAACTGATCGAAGCCGGCCTGAAAATCTCCGGTCGTTCCGGTGATGGCGCCCTGGTTGAAGTGGTTGAAGCACCGGATCACCCATGGTTCGTCGCTTGCCAGTTCCACCCGGAGTTCACCTCGACTCCGCGTGACGGCCACCCGCTGTTCAGCGGTTTCGTCAAGGCAGCATTGGCTCAGCACCAGAAAAAAGCCTGACGCGCCAAGGCGTGGATTCGCGACGTGACCCACGGGCTGGCAAGGCCCGTGGGTTGCCGCGATTATGCCGCTGGACGTTTCTGGCTGATTGGCTGAACAGTTTTTCAACGGGGAAGCCGCGTTACCTGGGTTTCTCCGTGTTGTCGGTGCAGGTTTGCCCGCGCCAACCAACAGCAATGTGACCCACAAGTTATAAATCGATCGGTATACAGCGTTTTCGTCAACTTTGGAGTGTTTACAACAATGGCAAAAATCGTCGACATCAAAGGTCGTGAAGTTCTCGACTCCCGTGGTAACCCCACCGTCGAAGCGGACGTGCTTCTCGATAACGGCATCATCGGCAGCGCTTGCGCGCCGTCCGGTGCTTCCACTGGCTCGCGTGAAGCGCTCGAGCTGCGTGATGGCGACAAGAGCCGTTACCTGGGCAAAGGTGTGCTCAAGGCCGTAGCCAACATCAATGGCCCGATTCGCACCGCACTGCTGGGTAAAGACCCGGTTGACCAGAAAGCCCTCGACCGCATCATGATCGAGCTGGACGGTACCGAGAACAAAGGCAGCCTGGGCGCCAACGCGATCCTCGCCGTTTCCCTGGCTGCGGCCAAGGCCGCTGCCCACGATCAAGACCTGCCGCTGTATGCCCACATCGCCAACCTGAACGGTACCCCAGGCGTCTACTCGATGCCGGTGCCGATGATGAACATCATCAACGGTGGCGAACACGCCGATAACAACGTCGACATCCAGGAATTCATGGTGCAGCCGGTTGGCGCCAAGTCTTTCTCGGAAGGCCTGCGCATGGGCACCGAGATTTTCCATCACCTCAAGGCAGTACTGAAGGCCCGTGGCCTGAGCACTGCAGTGGGTGACGAAGGTGGTTTCGCCCCTAACCTGGCTTCCAACGAAGACGCGTTGAAAGTGATCTCCGAAGCGGTAGCCAACGCCGGTTACACCCTGGGCACCGACGTGACCCTGGCGCTGGACTGCGCGGCGAGCGAATTCTACGAAGATGGCAAGTACAACCTGTCCGGCGAAGGCCAGGTGTTCACCGCTGAAGGTTTCGCCGACTACCTGAAAGGCCTGACCGAGCGTTATCCGATCATCTCGATCGAAGACGGCCTGGACGAGTCCGACTGGGCTGGCTGGAAGATCCTCACCGACAAGATCGGCGAGAAGACCCAACTGGTGGGCGACGACCTGTTCGTGACCAACACCAAGATCCTGAAAGAAGGCATCGATAAAAAGATCGCCAACTCGATCCTGATCAAATTCAACCAGATCGGTACCCTGACCGAGACCCTGGAAGCGATCCAGATGGCCAAGGCCGCTGGTTACACTGCCGTGATCTCGCACCGCTCCGGCGAAACCGAAGATTCGACCATTGCCGACCTGGCTGTGGGCACTTCGGCAGGCCAGATCAAAACCGGTTCGCTGTGCCGTTCCGACCGCGTTTCCAAGTACAACCAACTGCTGCGTATCGAAGAGCAATTGGGTGCCAAAGCCAAGTACAACGGCCGCAGCGAATTCCGCGGCTAAGCTTGGTGGAGTAAAAAGACACCGGATTGTGTCGAAAAAATCGCATCAGCGGGTTTTTTGCCACTAGTCTGATGCCTTAGAGTACGAGCCTGGTTCTTCCAGGCTTCGTGCTATCAGACGCTTCAAAGTGTTGGCATGGCTGTTTTTTTTCAGTGGATACCTGATATTCGATGCGCAGTCCCTATTGGTTGTTTCTTGTCTTGCTCTTGCTCCTGGGGGGGTTGCAGTACCGCCTGTGGGTGGGAAACGGCAGCCTGGCACAGGTGGCCGACCTGACTCAGCAAATTGCCGATCAGCAGGCTGAAAACCAGACGCTGCTGGAGCGCAACCGGGTGATGGACGCCGAAGTGATGGAGCTGAAAAAAGGCATGGAGACCGTTGAAGAGCGGGCTCGCCATGAGTTGGGCATGGTCAAGGACGGTGAAACCCTTTACCAGTTGGCCCAATGATGAATAGCTTGCCGGCCTTCTGGGCCGTGATTCCTGCCGCGGGTGTGGGTGCCCGTATGGCAGCCGACCGTCCCAAGCAGTATCTGCAATTGGGCGGACGCACAATTCTTGAACACAGCCTTGGCTGTTTCCTCGATCACCCGGCCTTGAAGGGGCTGGTGGTCAGTCTGGCGATCGACGACCCTTATTGGCCGAACCTGGCCTGCGCTGCCGACCCGCGCATTCAGCGGGTGGACGGTGGCGAAGAGCGTTCGGGCTCGGTGCTCAATGCCTTGTTGCACCTGCATGCGCAGGGGGCTGGCGATGAGGATTGGGTGTTGGTCCATGACGCGGCACGGCCGAACCTCACACGTGATGATCTCGACAAGCTGCTGTCGGAGCTGGCGGATGATCCGGTGGGCGGGCTGCTGGCGGTGCCGGCGCGTGACACCCTCAAGCGGGCGGACAAGCACGGCCGGGTACTTGAGACCGTTGACCGCAGTTTGATCTGGCAGGCGTATACGCCGCAGATGTTTCGCCTGGGTGCCCTGCATCGGGCGTTGGCCGATAGTCTGGTGGCGGATGTCACGATCACTGATGAAGCTTCGGCGATGGAGTGGGCGGGGCAGGCGCCGCGCTTGATCGAGGGGCGGGCGGATAACCTCAAGGTGACGCGGCCTGAGGACCTCGAGTGGTTACGCTTGCGTTGGGGGCAGCGCGGGGGGCTGTAGGTGTCGGGGCTGCCAGAGGCAGCGCTCGCCCCGTTGAGTAATGGGTACCGGCAGCAGGCTAGCTGCTGTACTCCGGCCGTTTCGCCAACCCTTCCTTAAGAAAATCCACCAATTTGCGCACCTTCGGCGACAGATGGCGTTGCTGTGGATACAGCGCCCAGACCGCGGTGTTCGGTGGCTGGTGGGCGTCGAGTAACGACACCAGGGCGCCACTGTTCAGGTGTTCCAGCACGTAGTAGTCCGGGAGCTGGCACAGGCCAACGCCCTGGAGTGCAGCGTCCAGTACGGCTTGTCCGCTGTTGCAGCGCCAGTTGCCTTGGACTCGCTGGGAAAACTCCCGGCCGTTCTGTGCCAGTTGCCAAAGGTCCGAGCTGCCGATAAGGCAGTTGTGCCGGCTCAGTTCCGACAGGCTATGGGGTCGACCGTAGCGCTCGAGGTAGGAGGGCGAGGCACACAGGTACATGCGCCGTGGTGCCAGGCGGGTGGCCACCAGGCGTGAGTCCTGCAGTCGGCCCAGGCGGATGGCCAGGTCGAGGCCTTCGTGCACCAGGTCCAGGGGACGATTGCTCAATTCGATGTCGACCCGCAACTGCGGGTAGAGCCCCATGAAACCGGTCACCAGCGGCACGATGAAGCGCTCGCCGTACGCCACGGCACACGTCATGCGCAGCATGCCCTTGGGTTCGCTGGTCAGGTCGCCGACGGCGCGCAGGGCCTCTTCGCGTCCGTCCTGCAAGCGTTGGCAGTGTTGCAGGAAGGTTTGTCCGGCCTCGGTGAGCGTGACGCGGCGCGTACTGCGGTAGAGCAGGCGAGTTTGCAGGCGTTCTTCCAAGCGTACGATTTGTCGACTGACGTGGGAGGAAGAGACCCCCAGGCGTTCGGCGGCGGCGGTGAACTGGCTGCATTCGGCGACGGCGACGAACTCGTCGATGCCTTCCCAGCGGTTCTCGGACATTTTGATTATCCCTGTATGGCAATAATATTTTGCATTTACCTCGATTATTCATCGGATGGCCGTGTATTACACTCCCGGTCTCGTTTTAATTCGCTGGAGAGTCAGGATGATCAAGTCGCGCGCTGCCGTTGCCTTCGAGGCCAAGAAACCCCTGGAGATCGTTGAAGTCGATGTCGCCATGCCCAAGGCCGGTGAAGTGCTGTTGCGCGTGGTCGCCTCCGGCGTTTGCCACACCGACGCCTACACCTTGTCGGGTGCCGATCCGGAAGGCATCTTCCCGTCGATCCTCGGCCACGAAGGTGGCGCGGTGGTCGAAGCCATTGGCGAGGGCGTGACCTCGGTGGCTGTGGGCGATCATGTGATTCCGCTCTACACCCCGGAATGCGGCCAGTGCAAATTCTGTAAGTCGGGCAAGACCAACCTCTGCCAGGCTATCCGCGCGACCCAAGGCAAAGGCCTGATGCCGGACGGCACTACTCGCTTCTCCTACAAAGGCCAGCCGATTTTCCACTACATGGGGACCTCGACTTTCTCCGAGTACACCGTGCTGCCGGAAATTTCCGTGGCCAAGATTCCTAAAGAGGCTCCGCTGGAAAAAGTCTGCCTGCTGGGCTGCGGCGTGACCACCGGGATTGGTGCGGTGATCAACACTGCCAAGGTCAAGCCGGGCGATACCGTGGCGATCTTCGGTCTGGGCGGCATCGGCCTGTCGGCCGTGATCGGTGCGGTCAAGGCCAAGGCCGCGCGCATCATTGCCATCGACATCAACCCGGGCAAGTTCGAGATCGCCAAGCAGTTGGGGGCCACCGACTGTGTGAACCCGAAAGACTTTGATCGTCCGATCCAGGACGTCATTGTCGACATGACCGATGGCGGCGTGGACTTTTCCTTTGAGTGCATCGGCAACGTCCAACTGATGCGTGCGGCACTGGAGTGCTGCCATAAAGGTTGGGGCGAGTCGGTGATCATCGGCGTGGCCGGTGCCGGCCAGGAAATCGCGACCCGTCCGTTCCAACTGGTCACCGGGCGCGTCTGGCGCGGTTCGGCCTTTGGTGGGGTGCGTGGTCGCAGCGAATTGCCAAGCTATGTGGAAATGGCCCAGACCGGCGAGATCCCGCTGGATACCTTCATCACCCACACCATGGGTCTGGAAGACATCAACAAGGCTTTTGACCTGATGCATGAAGGCAAGAGCATTCGCACCGTCATCCACTTTTAAGAGCGGCGGCAAGCTACACGCTGTAAGCGGCGAGCGGATGCCCCTCTCTTGCCGCTCGCAGCTTGCGGCTTGAAGCTGGGAGTACTCCCATGAGTCTGGAAAATATCTCGTGCCAGAAGAGCTTCGGTGGCTGGCATAAACGCTACAGGCATCACTCCCAAGTGCTGGGTTGCGACATGGTGTTTGCCGTGTACCTGCCGCCCCAGGCGGAGCAGGGTGGCAAGTTGCCGGTGCTGTATTGGTTGTCGGGTTTGACCTGCACCGATGAGAACTTCATGCACAAAGCCGGTGCCATGCGCTTGGCGGCCGAGCTTGGCTTGATCATCGTGGCGCCGGACACCAGCCCGCGCGGTGCCGATGTGCCGGGGGACCCGGAAGGGGCCTGGGACTTCGGTCTGGGGGCCGGGTTTTACCTGAACGCCACCCAGGAACCCTGGGCCAAGCACTATCGGATGCACGATTACGTGGTGCAGGAATTGCCGGCATTGGTCGAGGCGCATTTCCCGGCCTCGGACAAACGCGGCGTCAGCGGTCACTCCATGGGTGGCCATGGCGCACTGGTGTGCGCACTGCGTAACCCGGGGCGTTACCAGTCGGTCTCGGCGTTCGCGCCGATCAACAATCCAATGGATTGCCCGTGGGGCCAGAAAGCGTTTTCCCGCTATCTGGGTGAAGAGCGTTCGAAGTGGCGTGAGTGGGATGCCACGGTGCTGATCAGCGAAGCCAGCGAACAGCTGCCACTGTTGGTCGACCAGGGCGATCGGGATGATTTCCTCGCCACGCAGCTCAAGCCTGAAGCCTTGCAGCAGGCCGCCAAACTCGCCGGCCATCCGCTGACCTTGCGCTTGCAACCGGGCTACGACCACAGCTATTTCTTCATCGCCAGCTTTATCGATGATCACTTACGGCATCACGCGCACGCCCTAGGCGCCTAAAGCAGGTAGAATCACGCCCTGACTCAATCAGGGCGTTTTTTTATGCGTATTGGCCACGGCTACGATGTGCACCGTTTTGCTGAAGGCGATTTCATCACTCTGGGCGGCGTGCGGATTGCACACAGCTTCGGGCTGCTCGCCCACTCCGACGGCGACGTGTTGTTGCATGCGTTGAGCGATGCCTTGCTGGGTGCTGCGGCACTGGGCGATATCGGTAAGCACTTCCCCGATACCGACCCCCAGTTCAAAGGTGCTGACAGCCGTGCGCTGTTGCGTCATGTGGTTGCGCTGATTCATGCCAAAGGCTGGAAAGTGGGCAACGTCGACAACACCATCGTCGCCCAGGCGCCGAAAATGGCCCCCCATATCGAATCGATGCGCGCGCTGATTGCCGCCGATCTTCAAGTTGAACTGGATCAAGTGAACGTGAAAGCTACCACCACCGAAAAACTTGGCTTTGTCGGTCGCGAAGAAGGCATTGCCGTGCATTCCGTTGCCTTGTTGCTGCGCCCATGAACGAGGCGCAACTGCTCGGCCCGCGAGCCTACGGCGAACCTCTCGGCACCGCCGTACTGAAAGCCATCGCGGAAGATTTCCAGGTCGATGAAGTGCTCGACATTCCGCTGACTGGCGACGGAGAGCACCTGTGGATCTGGGTGGAAAAACGTGGCCTGAACACCGAGGAAGCGGCACGGCGTATCGCCAAGGCCGCCGGCGTGCCCTTGCGCACCGTCAGCTATGCCGGCCTGAAGGATCGCCAGGCGTTGACCCGTCAGTGGTTCAGCGTGCAATTGCCCGGCAAGGCCGACCCGGATTTGTCCGCGGCTGAAAACGACACCCTGAAAATTCTCAAGACCGCCCGGCACAAGCGCAAGCTGCAGCGGGGCGCACATTCGGCCAATGGTTTTACCTTGCGCCTGACCCAGTTCGCCGGCGACAAAGAGGCACTCGAAGCGCGTCTGCAGTTGATCGCCAAGCAGGGCATTCCCAATTACTTCGGTGCGCAACGTTTCGGCCATGACGGCGGCAATGTGGTGGACGCGCGTGCCTGGGCGGCGCGCAAGGCTTTGCCGGAGCAGCGCAATGTGCGTTCGCGGTTGCTGTCCACCGCCCGTAGCTTTATGTTCAATCAGGTGTTGGCGGCACGTGTTGCCGACGGCAGTTGGCAGCGCGCGCAGGTGGGTGATTTGCTGGCTTTCACCGACAGCCGCAGCTTTTTCCCGGCTGGCGAAGCAGAGTGCAGCGACCCGCGCCTGGCGATCCTCGACCTGCATCCGACTGGGCCGCAATGGGGCGAGGGCGACTCGCCTGCCGCGGGTGCGACCCATGAGCTGGAGCAGCGGATCGCCATGGGCGAAGCGGATCTGCGCGACTGGCTGGTAAACGCCGGAATGAGCCATGAACGACGCATCCTGCGGCTGCCCATTGGCGGGTTGACGTGGCATTATCCTTCGCTGGACATTCTGCAACTGGAATTCGTCCTGCCGGCCGGATGCTTCGCCACCGTATTGGTGCGTGAACTCGTTGATCTGGTGCCGGTGGGGCAGACGGACAGCCCATGCGTATTCTGATCTCTAACGACGATGGGGTAACCGCACCCGGTCTCGCCGCGCTTCATGCTGCGCTGGCGGATTACACCGAGTGCGTGGTTATCGCCCCGGACCAGGACAAAAGCGGCGCCAGCAGTTCGCTGACGCTGGACCGTCCGTTGCACCCGCAAACCCTGGTCAACGGCTTTATCAGTCTTAATGGTACGCCGACCGATTGTGTGCACCTGGGGCTCAACGGCTTGCTCGAACGCGAACCGGACATGGTGGTTTCCGGGATCAACCTGGGTGCCAACCTGGGGGACGACGTGCTGTATTCCGGTACGGTGGCCGCGGCCTTGGAAGGGCGCTTCCTCGCCAAGCCGTCCTTTGCGTTTTCCCTGGTCTCGCGGCAAGTGGATAACTTGCCGACAGCGGCCTACTTTGCGCGCAAACTGGTGGAAGCTCATGCCGAGCTGAACCTACCGCCGCGCACGGTGTTGAACGTGAACATTCCGAACCTGCCGCTGGACCACATCCGTGGCATTCAGCTGACCCGCCTGGGGCACCGGGCACGTGCTGCGGCACCGACCAAAGTGGTCGACCCACGCGGCAAGTCCGGCTACTGGATTGCCGCGGCCGGCGACGCGGAAGATGGTGGCCCGGGTACGGATTTCCATGCCGTCATGCAGGGGTATGTCTCCATCACCCCGCTGCAGCTCGATCGCACCTTCAATGTTGCCTTTGCCAGTCTCGATGGCTGGCTGGAGGGGCTGCGCTGATGGCTCGCGAGCAAGACGATATACTGCGCCGCGGGATCGGGATGACTTCCCAGCGTACCCGTGAGCGTTTGATCCAGCGACTTTATGAAGAAGGCGTGAGTAACGCCCAGGTCCTGGAAGTGATCCGCCGCACGCCGCGCCATCTGTTTGTCGATGAAGCGCTGGCCCACCGTGCCTACGAAGACACGGCCTTGCCGATTGGCCACAACCAGACCATTTCCCAGCCTTATATGGTGGCACGCATGAGCGAGCTGCTGTTAGAGGCAGGGCCTTTGGACAAGGTGATGGAGATCGGTACCGGTTCCGGTTATCAGACGGCGGTGTTGTCGCAACTGGTGGAGCGGGTGTTTTCGGTCGAGCGGATCAAGGTCCTGCAGGATCGGGCGAAAGAACGCCTGGTGGAATTGAACCTGCGCAACGTGGTGTTTCGCTGGGGCGATGGTTGGGAAGGCTGGCCGGCACTGGCACCTTACAATGGCATCATCGTCACGGCGGTGGCGACCGACGTGCCCCAGGCCCTGCTGGATCAGTTGGCGCCAGGAGGGCGTCTGGTGATACCGGTCGGGTCAGGGGAGGTTCAACAATTGCTATTGATCATCCGGGAAGAACAGGGGTTTTCCAGGCGTGTCCTGGGCTCGGTGCGCTTCGTCCCGTTGCTTAACGGGCCATTGGCCTGAGCATTTGTTCTGCGGCGCTGAATTCTCTTCGATTACCTTGGTCTTACAGCGGCAAGGATGGCTTCAACGTCGTTGTACTACAGCCAGTAAACGCGGGCCTGTATCGATTTCGTTTTGCCGACGGTAATGCGCCAGCGGCCAGTTATACTTGCGACACTTCATGCCTGAACCAGGCATCTACTTTTTTCAGCCACCAGAAAGGGAGCGGCGGGTGAGTCTCAAAGTCATTGCGCAGCGTATTGGTACAAAAAGCTTTCAGTGCCTGGTGACTGGCCTTGTCTTGAGCTCATTGCTGGTCGGTTGCTCCAGCACCAAGTCGAGTGACGTGCGGGTTGTCGATCGCAACAGCACGGCCGCCCAGCGTCCTGCCGTCACCACCGGCCAGTATGTAGTCCGTCGCGGCGATACCTTGTTTTCCATCGCTTTCCGCTACGGCTGGGACTACAAAGCCCTCGCCGCACGCAACAACATTCCTGCGCCTTACACGATACATCCAGGTCAGACGATTCGCTTCGACGGGCGCTCCGGTTCAACGCCGACCCAGGCCGTGACGTCGTCCACCACCAGCTCTTCGTCTTCCGGGAAATTCACGGTTACCCGCCGCCCAGCTTCGGCGGCCGGCACCACTACGAGCACTGCTGCGCCGTCTACGGCCAGCAAGCCCGCCCCGGCGCCATTGCCCCCAGCGGGGCCCGCTCCCACAGGATGGGGTTGGCCATCTAATGGCATTCTTATTGGAAAATTCTCTTCAAACGGTAGTTTGAATAAAGGAATTGATATCGCCGGAGATTTGGGACAGCCTGTTTTAGCTGCGTCTGATGGGACTGTCGTTTACGCCGGGAGTGGCTTGCGGGGCTACGGTGAATTGGTCATCATCAAACACAGCGATACCTACGTCAGTGCCTACGGTCACAACCGCAGGCTGTTGGTTCGGGAGGGGCAGCAGGTCAAGGTCGGACAGACAATTGCCGAAATGGGGTCAACGGGTACGGACCGGGTGAAACTGCATTTTGAGATTCGCCGACAAGGTAAGCCAGTAGATCCGCTGCAATTCCTGCCACGTCGTTGATTTGTTACCAGCCTGTTCCTTCACGTAGAGGAACAGGCTCCAGCGTTGCCAAGGATAAAGGCGCCGCTTGAGCTTGAGGTCGAACTCACCAAAGGACTATAACAATGGCTCTCAGTAAAGAAGTGCCGGAGTTTGACATCGACGATGAGGTTCTCCTGATGGAGACCGACGTCGCATCGGATCAGACGTCGAATGAGGGGGTTGCTACACCTTCAGTTCGCGCAAAATCCAAACACTCCGCCTCACTCAAGCAACACAAGTACATTGACTACACACGGGCGCTAGACGCTACCCAGCTGTATCTCAATGAAATCGGCTTTTCCCCCCTGTTGTCCCCGGAAGAAGAAGTTCATTTTGCGCGACTGTCGCAAAGTGGAGATCCGGCTGGGCGTAAACGCATGATTGAAAGCAACTTGCGACTGGTGGTGAAAATCGCCCGGCGCTACGTCAATCGTGGGCTGTCATTGCTCGACCTGATCGAAGAGGGCAATCTCGGGTTGATCAGGGCTGTGGAAAAGTTTGATCCGGAGCGTGGCTTCCGCTTCTCGACCTACGCAACCTGGTGGATTCGTCAGACCATCGAGCGCGCGATCATGAATCAGACCCGGACCATCCGGTTGCCGATTCACGTGGTCAAAGAGCTGAATGTCTACCTGCGCGCCGCCCGAGAGCTGACACAAAAGCTCGATCATGAACCTTCACCCGAAGAAATCGCCAACCTGCTGGAAAAACCGGTGGGAGAGGTCAAGCGAATGCTCGGCCTGAATGAACGGGTTTCTTCGGTAGACGTCTCGCTGGGGCCGGATTCGGATAAAACCCTCCTGGACACCCTGACTGACGACCGCCCTACCGATCCCTGTGAGCTGCTTCAGGATGATGACTTGTCACAGAGCATCGATCAGTGGCTGTGCGAATTGACCGATAAGCAACGTGAGGTGGTGATTCGCCGCTTCGGTTTGCGCGGCCATGAGAGTAGCACGCTGGAGGACGTTGGCCTGGAGATCGGACTGACCCGCGAACGGGTCCGACAGATCCAGGTTGAGGGACTGAAACGTCTGCGTGAAATTCTCGAGAAAAATGGATTGTCGAGCGAGTCTTTGTTCCAGTAGCAGGAACCCCGGTACTCGATCAGCAAAAACCCCGGTATCTCGGGGTTTTTTGTGCCTGCGATTTCACCCGTTGTTTAGCTGGGAGACTGACTCGGGTGCTTTCCTTTGTTGCTGTAAGCCGTGGCTTACTCTTTCGTACGTGTTCGGTTTTTATGCTTGCTGGATGAATGCCGTTGCTCAGTAATACATTTTTTAACATGTTGTTTTATATGGAATTAATTGCTGGCGCAGACACTTCTACACCTACTGTTTAAGCCTAAGCGGTGATTGTGATTGCTGGCCAAGCCTTTATTATCAGCCCTGTGTCGACGGACAGACACAACCATCAAGGATGATGGTCATGGAACATCGCAAGGACGTGATTCATCAGGACGATGAAAAGGAACACAGGGACTAGGGAAAAAATGTGGGCGGGTCACACCGCCCCTTTTTTTGCCTGCTGAAAAGTACGGCGCCCTAATATGCAAAAAGGCCCGCGAAGGGCCTTTTTTGAGCGTGCAGAAAAGATCAGCGAATCAGGTCTTTGATCTTGCCTTTGACGCCATCAAACTCCGCTGCGTCTGGCAGCGAATCTTTCTTCTCAGTGATGTTGGGCCAGATTTCGGCCAGTTCAACGTTCAGCTGAATGAATTCTTGCATCTCGTCCGGAACTTCGTCCTCGGAGAAGATGGCCACAGCAGGGCATTCCGGCTCGCACAGGGCGCAGTCGATGCACTCATCCGGGTGAATCACCAGGAAGTTCGGGCCTTCGTAAAAGCAGTCCACCGGACAGACTTCTACGCAGTCGGTGTACTTGCACTTGATGCAGTTGTCGGTGACGACGAAGGTCATTTCTAATTCTCTCCTCAGGCGGCGTGCTGCGCCCCTTCACGGTGGGGTCGCCAGGTTTGGGAGCGCTCGCCTGCAGACCAGGCTAATAGCCTGCAGCACCCCAAACCGCGCGAGATTCTAACAGCTTGCAGGCAACAGCGTTAGATCCGTGTCTTCAGTGTATAGAGCATTTCGAGTGCACGACGTGGTGTCAGGTCATCCAGATCGAGTTTTGCCAGTTCATCCAGCACCGGGTGAGGCAGGCTGGCGAACATGTCGCTCTGCTGCGGCGCCGCCGGTTTGCCTTTGGCCGGAGCCGGGATTTCATGGGGCAGGCTGGTGGTTTCCAGGCGGCTCAAGTGTTCTCGGGCGCGCAGGATGACCTCTGTTGGCACGCCCGCCAGTTGTGCCACCGCCAGGCCGTAACTCTGGCTGGCGGGGCCAGGCAGCACGTGGTGGAGGAAAACGATGCGCTCATTGTGTTCGGTGGCGTTGAGATGCACGTTGGCCACTAATGGCTGGCTTTCCGGCAGCACCGTCAACTCGAAGTAGTGAGTGGCGAACAGCGTATAGGCGCGCAGCTGGGCCAGGCGTTCGGCCGCGGCCCAAGCCAGGGACAAGCCGTCGAAAGTGCTGGTGCCACGGCCCACTTCGTCCATCAGCACCAGGCTGCGTTCGGTGGCGTTGTGCAAAATGTTCGCGGTTTCGCTCATTTCCACCATAAAGGTCGAACGCCCGCCTGCGAGGTCATCACTGGAGCCGATCCGGGTGAAGATCCGGTCCACCAGCGACAACTCACAGCTGGCCGCCGGCACGAAGCTGCCGATATGGGCCAGCAACACGATCAGTGCAGTCTGGCGCATATAGGTGGATTTACCGCCCATGTTCGGCCCGGTAATCACCAGCATCCGCGTGTTGTCGTCCAGGCTCAGGTCGTTGGCCACGAACGGGGTGCTCAGCACTTGCTCGACCACCGGATGACGGCCCTGGCTGATGCGCATGCACGGCTCGCTGACGAAGCGCGGGCAGTTCAGATCGAGGTTCAACGCGCGTTCGGCCAGGTTGCTCAACACATCCAGCTCGGCCAGTGCCGCGGCAGTGTCCTGCAAGGGGGGCAGTTGGTTGATCAAGTCTTCGAGCAGGGCTTCGTAAAGCATTTTCTCGCGGGCCAGCGCACGGCTCTTGGCCGACAGTGCCTTGTCTTCGAACGCCTTGAGTTCCGGGGTAATGAAACGCTCGGCACCTTTGAGTGTCTGGCGCCGGATATAGTCGGCGGGGGCCTGTTCGGCCTGCTTGCTGGGCAGTTCGATGAAGTAGCCGTGAATCCGGTTGTAACCGACCTTCAGGTGGGACAGGCCGGTGCGGGCCTTTTCCCGGGCTTCCAGGTCGATCAGGAACTGGCCGGCGTTCTCGCTCAGCGATTGCAGCTCGTCGAGCTCGGCGTCGTACCCGGTTTTCAACACCCCACCGTCACGGATCACCGCGGGAGGGTTGTCGATGATGGCTTTTTCCAGCAGCGCCGCCAGCTCGGGATAGGTGCTGGTGGTCACGGCCAACTGGTTCAGGTGGGGCGCTTCCAGTTCACTCATCGCCACCTGCAGTTGCGGCAGGGCGCCGAGGGCGTCACGCAGGCGCGCCAGGTCGCGTGGGCGAGCGTTGCGCAGGCCGATCCGCGCCAGGATCCGCTCAATGTCGCCGATCTCCTTGAGCTGCGGTTGCAGCTTCTCGAAGCGATAGCCATCCAGCAGGCAGGTGATCGAACTCTGCCGCGCCTCCAGTACCTGCAGGTCGCGCAGCGGACGGTTCAGCCAGCGGGTCAGCAGGCGGCTGCCCATGGCGGTCTGGCAGCGATCGACCACCGATTGCAGGGTGTTGTCGCGGCCACCGGCCAGGTTGGTGTCCAGTTCCAGGTTGCGCCGGCTCGCGCCGTCCAGCACCACGGTGTCGTCCAGGCGCTCGTGCCGCAGGCTGCGCAAGTGCGGCAGGGCGGTACGCTGGGTTTCCTTGGCATAGCTCAACAGGCAACCGGCAGCGCCGATCGCCAGGCTCAGGTTCTCGCAGCCAAAACCCTTGAGGTCCTGGGTGGAAAATTGCTGGCACAGGCTCTTGAACGCCGAATCTCGCTCGAAATCCCACGGCGCGCGGCGACGAACGCCACGACGTTTTTCGGCCGGCAGGTCTTTGGGCCAGTCATCCGGGATCATCAGCTCCACCGGGTTGACCCGCTCCAGCTCCGCCAGCAGGTTTTCCCAGCCTTTGATTTCCAGCACCGTGAAGTTGCCGCTGGTGATATCCAGTACGGCGAGGCCGAACAGACGCTCATCGCCCAGCACCGCGGCGATCAGGTTGTCGCGTCGCTCGTCCAGCAACGCCTCGTCGCTGACGGTGCCGGGGGTGATGATGCGCACCACCTGGCGATCCACCGGGCCCTTGCTGGTCGCCGGGTCACCTACCTGCTCACAGATCACCACCGACTCGCCCAGCTTGACCAGCTTGGCCAGGTAACCTTCGGCGGCATGGTAAGGAATCCCGCACATCGGAATCGCCTGACCAGCCGACTGCCCACGCGCCGTCAGGGTAATGTCCAGCAGCTTGGCGGCTTTCTTCGCGTCTTCGTAGAAGATCTCGTAGAAGTCACCCATGCGATAGAACATCAACTGGTCTGGGTGCTGGTTCTTCAGGCGCCAGTACTGCTGCATCATCGGCGTGTGGGAGGACAGGTCGGAAAGTGCTTTATTCATCGGGTAATCAGGCGGATTCATTCAAAGGGGTGGGTAAAGGAGGGCGTTGCCCAGGCCTTTGCGCGATGGGCGCAAGGTTACCATGGGCGGCTGCGCCCGACCCAGGGATGAACGCCGTGTGGGGGTGTTTTGCGGGTCTGAAGGGCAATTTATGCAAAACAGCATTTGTCATCGCTAAACAGAACCCTCATTATGGGAAATATGCAAAAACGCAATGTTTCTACCGTCCTCAGGGCACTGCTCGATCAACACGGGATCTCCCCTACGGAGCTTCACCGTCGTACCGGCGTGCCGCAATCCACCCTCTCGCGGATACTCGGCGGCAAGATCGCCGATCCGTCGGATAAACACATCTCGAAGATTGCCGAATATTTTCGGGTGAGCACCGACCAGTTGCGTGGCCGCGTCGATGTCACGCCGGGTTACCCGCCTGCACGGGATCCCGCGCACACGGAACTCAAGGACATCAGCCTGTGGGATGACGATACGCCCATCGAAGACGACGAGGTCTCGGTACCCTTTCTGCGCGAGGTTGAATTGGCTGCTGGATCAGGACGATTCGTCATTGAAGAAAGCGAGCGCGCCAGCCTGCGTTTCGGCAAGCGCAGCCTGCGCCACAACGGCGTTCAGTTCGATCAGGCCAAGTGCGTGACCGTGCGCGGCAACAGCATGTTGCCGGTGCTGCGTGATGGCGCCACGGTCGGGGTGAATGCCGGCAAGTGCGGGATCGGCGATATCGTCGATGGCGATCTCTACGCCATCAACCACAACGGCCAGTTGCGGGTGAAACAGCTGTACCGCCTGCCCACCGGGATTCGCTTGCGCAGCTTTAATCGCGATGAGCATCCGGATGAGGATTATGGCTTTCAGGATATCCAGACCGGGCAGATCGTAATCCTGGGGCATGTGTTCTGGTGGGGTATGTACGCCCGCTGATTGCCTTCTGCGCCAATACAAACCCGTCCGATGGCGGGTTTTTTTGTGCATGAGAATTTCTTGGGCGTGTGGTCCGAGTTCTGTTGATGCGTCAATGCATGGATTTGATGGGGTGAGGGTGGTTTTTGATTGACTGATTATGCATTGATGCATAATCTTTTGGCTCGCCACTCAGGAGTACTGAAATGACAATTGAACAGCACGCCTTGCTGGAGATCCCTGTCTGGCTGGTCATTGCACTCACGCTGCTGGGTGGCTTGTCGGGTGAAATGTGGCGCGCGGACAAGGAGGGTGCCCGCGGTTGGTCGTTGGTCCGGCGCCTGAGCCTGCGCTCCGGGTCGAGCATGATCTGCGGTGTTTCGGTGGTGATGTTGTTGTACGCCGCCAACATCTCGGTCTGGACGGCTGCCGCGTTTGGCTGTTTGACGGCGATGGCCGGTGCGGATTTCGCCATTGGCTTATATCAGCGCTGGGCAGCCAGGCGAATCGGCGTGGTGGAAACCCAGGCCCCGGAGGATCACCGGTAGTGCGCGGGCACGGCACGCCTCATATTTTGATCCACCCAGCGCCTTGCAAGCGCAACCTGCTCATGTAGGGTAGTGCTCACGCCCGTCTGATCAGGAGAGAGAGTCGTGAATGAAATCACACAGTTGGCCGCGGAGCTGGGCCGGCGTCTACAGGTTCTCAATGCCCACGTCAGCACGGCCGAATCCTGCACCGGGGGCGGTATCGCCGAGGCGATCACCCGGATTGCCGGCAGTTCGGCCTGGTTCGAGGCGGGGTATGTCACTTATTCCAATCGCCAGAAAACCCAGCAACTGAAGGTGCCGGGCGAATTGTTCGAGCAGGTCGGAGCAGTGAGTCGCGAGGTAGTGGAGGCCATGGTCCGCGGGGCGCAGCGCAACAGCCATGCGCGGTTTGCCGTGGCGGTCAGTGGGATCGCCGGGCCTGACGGCGGTTCGCCGGCCAAGCCGGTGGGGACTGTCTGGTTGGCCTGGGGGGTGGGCGAGGCCGTGTTTAGCGAGTGCCGGCACTTTCCCGGGAACCGTGATGAGGTCCGCCGACAAACGGTGAAGGCCGCGCTAGAGGGCTTGCTGCAGCATGCCGCCGGAGAAATCTCAAATCAGGGGTAGGCGATCCACAATCGCTGTGGAATAATACTGTCTACTTATACAGGTGTTGGCCGTCAGGCCTTATTGATTACGTGAGGACTTTAATGGACGACAACAAGAAGAAAGCCTTGGCTGCGGCCCTGGGTCAGATCGAACGTCAATTCGGCAAGGGTGCCGTAATGCGTATGGGCGATCAGGACCGTCAGGCGATCCCGGCTATCTCCACTGGCTCTCTGGGGCTGGACATCGCACTCGGCATCGGCGGCCTGCCCAAAGGCCGTATCGTTGAAATCTACGGTCCTGAATCCTCCGGTAAAACCACCCTGACCCTGTCGGTGATTGCCCAGGCACAAAAAGCCGGCGCGACCTGCGCGTTCGTCGACGCCGAGCACGCCCTGGACCCGGAATACGCTGGCAAACTGGGGGTTAACGTCGACGACCTGCTGGTTTCCCAGCCGGACACTGGCGAGCAAGCTCTGGAAATCACCGACATGCTGGTGCGTTCCAACGCGGTTGACGTGATCATCGTCGACTCCGTGGCTGCGCTGGTACCGAAGGCGGAAATCGAAGGCGAGATGGGCGACATGCACGTGGGCCTGCAAGCCCGCCTGATGTCCCAGGCGCTGCGTAAAATCACCGGTAACATCAAGAACGCCAACTGCCTGGTGATCTTCATCAACCAGATCCGGATGAAAATCGGCGTGATGTTCGGCAGCCCGGAAACCACCACCGGTGGTAACGCGCTGAAGTTCTACGCTTCGGTTCGCCTGGACATCCGCCGTACTGGCGCGGTGAAAGAAGGCGACGAAGTGGTCGGCAGCGAAACCCGCGTCAAAGTCGTCAAGAACAAGGTGGCGGCACCGTTCCGTCAGGCCGAGTTCCAGATTCTTTACGGCAAGGGCATCTACCTCAATGGCGAGATGATCGACCTGGGCGTGCTGCACGGTTTTGTTGAGAAATCCGGTGCCTGGTATGCCTACAACGGCAGCAAGATCGGTCAGGGCAAAGCCAACTCGGCCAAGTTCCTGCAGGACAACCCAGACATCGCAGCCAAGCTCGAGAAGCAGATTCGCGACAAGCTGCTGACGCCGGTGGACCTGAACGCTGCGCCGGTCAAAGAGACCGAAGATGACCTGGCCGACGCTGATATCTGATTGATCCAATGACCGCCGTACTCGATACCCTCGTCGCGGTGCGGCGAACCGCAATGGACCTGCTCGCGCGACGCGAGCATGGTCGAGTCGAGCTGACGCGTAAACTGCGTCAGCGCGGCGCCCCCGATGACATGATCGACACTGCCCTCGACCGACTGACGGAAGAGGGGTTGCTGTCCGAATCCCGTTACCTCGAAAGTTTCGTCTCCTACCGGGCCCGTTCAGGCTATGGTCCTTTACGCATTCGTGAAGAGCTGAGCCAGCGTGGTTTGCAGCGCACCGATATCGAACTCGCCTTGCGTGAGTGTGGAATCAGTTGGCAGGCACAATTGGAAGACACCTGGCGCCGTAAATTTGCCGGGCATTTACCGATCGATGCCCGCGAGCGTGCCAAGCAAGGGCGCTTCCTCGCTTATCGCGGTTACTCCATGGAGATGATCGGCCGGCTGTTCAGTGGCCGAGCAATGGACGACTAAAAAAGCCCGACTAAAAAATAGTCGGGCTTTTTTATTCATGTCACTTTGCTGGGTTCCCGTTGGCGCTGGGGAGTTGCAGGCTGGGAGGTGGCCCAGTTTTCCGGCAGGTTGAGGTAGTCCACCAGTTCACGCAGGCGCCCATGATCCCGGGCATTGAAGGTGAACGCCAGGCGCGCCAGGTGGCTGAACTGTGCGTCGTCATGCTCCTCGCCACTGTAGGCGTGCTGGTGAAAGTGATCGCTCAGGCACAGGTCGGCGAACGCCACTTGTAGGTGTGCCAGCGCTTGCTCGTTGAGTGCATGATTCATGCGGATCACAAACTGGTTTTTCAGCCAGCGGCTGGAGTGGAAGTTGCTGTAGAACTGATTGATTTGCGCCACCGCTTCTTCAGCGTTATCCACCAGGCGCACCAGTTTCAGGTCGTTGGGCAGGATGTAGCGATTGGCCTCCAATTGATTGCGGATGAAATCCAGCGCGCTTTCCCAGAACTTGCCACCCGGTGCATCCAGCAGCACCACGGGCACCAGTGGGCTTTTGCCGGTCTGGATCAGAGTCAGTACTTCCAGGGCTTCGTCCAGCGTGCCGAAGCCACCCGGGCACAGCACCAGCGCGTCGGCTTCCTTGACGAAGAACAGTTTGCGGGTGAAGAAAAAGTGGAAGGGCAGCAAGTTGGCGGTGCCACCGACGGTGGGGTTGGCATGCTGTTCGAAGGGCAGGGTGATGTTGAACCCAAGGCTGTGATCGCGACCCGCGCCCTCGTGAGCGGCGGCCATAATCCCGCCACCGGCACCGGTGATCACCATCAGGTCCGATTGCGCGAGTTTTTCTCCCAGTTCACGGGCCAGGGCGTACAGCGGGTGTTCCACCGGCGTGCGCGCTGAACCGAACACGGTCACCTTGCGCCTTCCCTTGAACTGTTCCAGCACACGAAATGCGTGCTCCAGCTCGCGCAGGGCTTGAAGGGTGATCTTGGCATTCCAGCGGTTGTGGTCGTCCTGGGCCATGCGCAGGACTGTCAGCATCATGTCGCGGTAGATCGGAATATTCGGACTGTTGGGGGAAACCAGGTTGAGTTGTTCTTCGATCTTGCTCGTGAGATCGACACCGTTGCTCTGGAAATGACGTATCAGAAGGTCATTCGGTTGGTAAGGCATTCAGCTTCTCCTTCTACACAGAACCTTCGGCCCGACCGAAAGATTCGTCGGGGCCGCGACACGCCTTGTGTCGCCTGGGCATTACAGCCAACCCGACCCACCGCGCACGGCCGTCGAGTCATCCAGACGGGCTCTGTTTATCCCTTGGATGAAAGAAAATGTTCGCAAGACGCCGTTCTGGATGGCAGCCCCTTTTCTGCCGTGAACCTTGAATATCCACACATTGAATCTAGACGCTCGGCGTCAGTTGCGCTGGCTTGATCATGGTCCTGAAAAGTCTGTGCTGGCAATAGCTTGTTGGCGATAGGTGATCGACTTTCACCGCCCGCCTGAAGCCCCCCCTAGACGCTACGCGCTGACTGACCGAAACACAGGCACGCCACACATTTGTCGTACACCCCGGGCAAGACGCAAGCTCCCAAGGGCGATTCTTGGGCTCGGAGGCGGGTTATGGCGCGGGTGATGCTGTAGATCGATACGCAGCGGTATCCGATGCTCAAGTCGGCAGCCGAGGACCATCAGGTGAGCCTTGGGGAGGCATGTCGACGGCGGCTGGGGGGCAACGAGTAGCGCTCGCCTTATCTGCTGGCGCAGGTGGTGGAACTGCACGCCGATGAAGAGCAACGGCGCGCGGGTTCGGGGGCGTTACTTCTTCTTTTTCGCAGGCTCTGCCGGGCAGTCCGATTCCTGGAATCGGGCCGAGGCCACCGGACGGTTGGTTTTGTTCTCGGTGAATTCGTAACGCAAGATCGCGCCCTGGGCCATCAGCTTGCGGTAGTTGGGGTTGCGGCAAACGCTGGCACCCAGTTGCAGGTACACGGCTTTCGGGTTGGCGCGCATTTCTTCGGCATACACCGATTGCACACTGAGGTGATCAACCAGCTCCTTGCCTTCGACCGTGTAGCCCTGGTCCAGAATGTTGTCGCTGACTTCGCGAGGCAGGCCAACGTTACTTTCCGCGGCTACCTTCTCCAGCATCTTGCTCAGGTTCATCTCTTTCAGGGACGCGGCCTGGGCGCAGAAGGGCAAAGCCAGCACAAGGGCGGCGGTGGGAACGATGAGGCGCAGCATGAAACTCTCCTGATTCAGTGACTGGTGCTTCGACCCGTCACAGGGCTGAGCGTTCAGTGGCGGCAAATTATAGGGTGCGGGGGGCGGGCGGTACAGGCTTGCGCAGGTTGCTCTGGTAAACTGCTGGCACTTTATTGCCCTGCCGAGCGCTTTTTGTGTCGATTCAATCCTCCTGCCGTCGAAACCTGCCATGAGCCACGCCGTTTCCCGTTTGCGCGCCCAGCGCCTGGCCCGAGCCGTCCGCCCCTTTGTTGCGCGGGGCTCGCGGGCTGAGCGGTGCGCCGGCTGCCGGGTAATCCCCAGCCATTGCCTGTGTGCGTGGCGCCCGACCGTTGCGGCCAAATCGGCCATGTGCCTGGTGATGCATGACGTCGAGCCGATGAAACCGAGCAATACCGGCTGGCTGATTGCCGACGTGATCGAGCAGACCAGTGCGTTTCCCTGGTCGCGTACCGAGGTCGAGCCGGGCTTGCTGGCCCTGATCGCCGATCCTCAGTGGCAGCCGTACATCGTGTTTCCGGGAGAGTTTGTCGCGCCGCAGCGGGTGGTGAGCGAGGTCCGGCTGGAGCCGGGCAAGCGCCCGCTGTTCATTCTGCTGGACGCGACCTGGAGCGAGGCGCGCAAGATGTTCCGCAAGAGCCCTTATCTCGAGCATTTGCCGGTGTTGAGCCTGCAGCCCGAACAACTGTCGCGCTACAAGTTGCGCCGCTCCAAGCGCGATGACCACTTCTGCACCGCCGAGGTGGCCGCGCTCTGCCTGGAACTGGCCGACGATCAAGCCGCCAGCGAAGTGCTGGACGCCTACCTGGACGTCTTCAGCACCCATTACCTGTCGGCCAAGTTTCAGCAGGCGATCGATCCGGACGATGACGTCCACACTCGCCTCAAGCCCTACCTCTAGGCGGTGCTGCGGGCCAGCGCCGGGTTTTTCGGCCAGAGCTGGGCGGCCAGCATCCCGGCCAGCATCAGCCCACAGCCGATGTAGCCCCGCAGGCTCAGTTCTTCACCCAGTAGCCAGGCACCGGCGATGGCGGCAAACACGGCCTCCAGGGAAAAAATAATCGCGGCATGGGAGGCAATCGCGTCTTTCTGGGCGATGACCTGCAAGGTGTAGCCGATGCCGACCGCAATCAGGCCGCCATAGAGAATGGCCGGGCCGGCGGCGATGATCGCGTTGAGGTCGAAATTCTCCAGGCACAGGGCCAGGACCAGGCTGACCACCGAGCAGGTGGTGAACTGCAGGAATGCCAGACGAATCGGGTCGTGGCGGCTGGCGAAAACGCCCACCAGCACCACGTGCCCGCCCCAGACAAAGGCGCCGATCAACTGCAACCAGTCGCCGGACGCCACCTGGAACTGATCGCCGACGCTGAGCAGGAACATCCCGACCACCGCCAGAGTCGCCCCGAACCAGGTGCCGAGCCCGGTCTTGTGCCCGATCAACAGCCCCAGCAGCGGCACGACGATGACGTAGAGCCCGGTGATGAAACCGGCATTGGTCACGCTGGTGAACAGCAGGCCGACCTGTTGCAGGTTGATCCCCAGGGCCAGGGCGAGGCCCATCAGGCCGCCACCGATCAACAAACCACGGGTCAGGAAGGGTTCGTGGTGGCTATTCTGGCGGTTGCCACGTAGGACCAGCGGTAACAGACACAACGAACCAAGCGCGAAGCGCAGGCCGGAATAGAGGAAAGGACCGATGTGATCCATACCGGAGGTTTGTGCGACAAATCCTGATCCCCAAATCATTGCGGTGATCAACATCAGGACATCGGCACGCAGGGCTTTGGTCTGCATGATGGCACTCTTATTAGTTAGCCAGCTAAGATGCCGTAAAGGATGCGGCTTGACCACCCCGATTTCGCTGGGCATCCTTGGCGCCGATTAGGGTGCGGCCGAAGATTGAAACGCCGGTTTTATGGGCTCTTGGCGTTGAACGTACCCTGTTGGTTGCACCTGCAGGTGCTACCTTGAGTTGTTTTGGTGAGGCCTGAATGCATCAGGCCTGCCATAAAAACAGGATCATTTGAACAATGGCCACATACGAAATCCTGATTGCCGATGACCACCCCCTCTTTCGTAGCGCACTGCACCAGGCCGTCACCCTGGGCCTGGGCCCGGACGTGCGCCTGGTGGAAGTGGCGAGCATCGCCGAGCTGGAAACCCGCCTGACCGAGAAGGCCGACTGGGACCTGGTGCTCCTGGACCTGAACATGCCGGGCGCATATGGATTCTCCGGGCTGGTGCTGTTGCGCGGCCAGTACCCGCAGATTCCGGTGGTGATGGTCTCGGCACAGGAAGAAGCGTCGATCATGGTCAAGTCCCGGGAGTTCGGGGCCAGTGGCTTCATTCCCAAATCCAGCTCGCTGGAAGTGATCCAGCAGGCGGTGCGTGCGGTGCTGGATGGCGATGTGTTCTGGCCACCACAAGCGTTCGAGGCGGTCAGCGTCTCGCCGGAAGCCAAGGCCGCGAGCGAGGGCCTGGCGAGTTTGACCCCGCAGCAGTTCCGTGTGCTGACCATGGTCTGCGAAGGTTTGCTGAACAAGCAGATTGCCTACGAGCTGAGTGTGTCGGAGGCCACCATCAAGGCCCACGTAACGGCGATTTTCCGCAAGCTGGGTGTGCGCACCCGGACTCAGGCGGCGCTACTGTTGCAACAACTCGAGTCAATTTCGCCGCAATAAAGCCGGCTCATTCACGCTTTTTTGACTTTTGTTGATCTAGCTTTCCCTCTCCTTTTTTCAGTTGCCTACTCTTATGTCACCTTTCAAAGGCCAGACCGGCCTCAAACGCATCCTCAACGCTTCGGGCTACTCCCTGGACGGCCTGCGCGCCGCTTTCACCGGCGAAGCGGCTTTTCGGCAACTGGTGTTGCTCAACGTGATTCTGATTCCGCTGACCTTCTTTCTGAATGTCAGCCGGGTCGAACAGGCCGTGCTGATTGCCGTCTGCCTGCTGGCGCTGATCGTGGAGTTGCTCAACTCCGCGGTAGAAGCGGCCATCGACCGCATCTCCCTCGACCTGCACCCGCTGTCGAAAAATGCCAAGGACATGGGCAGCGCCGCTCAGTTCGTGGCCTTGAGCATGATTGCCCTGGTGTGGGCAGTGATCCTGATCTGACCCTCAGGCGATGCTCGGCAGCACGATCTCGTCGCTGCGCTGAACCCCGGCGGTGAAGGCGCGGCACAGTTCGAGGAATTCGCGCATGGCGGAGGTCTGGTATTTCTGTTTGTGCCAGATGAAGTAGAACTGCCGCGCCAGGTCCAGGTCCGGGGTTTCCACCGCCACCAGGCTGCCGCGCCGGAAGGCGTCGCGCAGCGCCAGGCGGGAAATGCAGCCGATGCCCAGGCCCGATTCCACCGCCCGCTTGATCGCTTCGGTGTGCTCCAGCTCCAGGCGGATATTCAAGGCGCTGCGGTGATGGCGCATGGCCTGGTCGAAGGTCAGGCGAGTGCCGGAGCCCTGTTCGCGCAGAATCCACGCCTCCTGACTGAGCTCCTCCATGCTGGCGATGCCGCGTTGGGCCAGCGGATGCTGGGGGGCGCAGAACACCACCAGTTCATCTTCGACCCAGCTCTGCACTTCAATGTCCGGATGGCTGCAGTCGCCTTCGATTAGACCCAGATCAATTTCATAGTGCGCGACCTGTTGCACGATATTGGCGGTGTTCTGTACATGCAGCTTCACCTGGCTCTCCGGGTGGCGCTGCATGAAGCTGCCGATCAGGAGCGTCGCCAGGTAATTGCCGATGGTCAGTGTGGCGCCGACCGCCAGGGAGCCAAAACCGGACTTGCCGTTGAGCAGGTCCTCGATTTCCTTGGCCTGGTCGAGCAGGGCCACCGCTTGTGGCAACAGCTGTTTACCCAGGGCGTTGAGGCTCAGCCGTTTGCCGGCGCGATCGAACAACTGGCAGCTGCATTGGCGCTCCAGTTCAGTGATCGAGGTGCTGGCCGCCGATTGCGAGAGGTTGAGCAGACCCGCAGCACGGGATACGCTTTCCTGCTGGGCAACGGCGACGAAGACTTGAAGTTGACGTAGAGTAAATCGCATATCTATATAACCGATAACCCTTATCTTAATAATCCATTTAACAGATATTGTCGCTGCCATTAGAATGCGATGCAATTGCGCACAGCGGCGCAGGCAAAATCTCCAGGAGTCCCACGTACATGAGCAACATGAACCACGAGCGTGTCCTCAGTGTTCACCACTGGAACGACACTCTGTTCAGCTTCAAGTGCACCCGCGATCCGGGCCTGCGCTTCGAGAACGGTCAGTTCGTGATGATCGGCCTGCAACAGCCCAACGGCCGCCCGCTTATGCGTGCTTACTCGATTGCCAGCCCGAACTGGGAAGAGCATCTGGAGTTCTTCAGCATCAAGGTGCCTGATGGCCCGCTGACTTCCCAGTTGCAGCACCTGAAGGAAGGCGACGAGATCATCATCAGCAAGAAGCCTACGGGCACGCTGGTGCTGGACGACCTGAAACCTGGCAAACACCTGTACCTGCTCAGCACCGGTACCGGCCTGGCGCCCTTTATGAGCGTGATCCAGGATCCGGAAACCTACGAGCGTTTCGAAAAAGTGATCCTGTGCCACGGCGTGCGTTACGTCAACGAAGTCGCATACCGCGAGTTCATCACCGAGCACCTGCCGCAGAACGAGTTCTTCGGCGAAGCCCTGCGTGACAAGTTGATCTACTACCCGACCGTGACCCGTGAGCCATTCGAAAACGAAGGCCGCCTGACCGACCTGATGCGCAGCGGCAAGCTGTTCAGCGACATCGGCCTGCCCCCGATCAACCCGCAGGACGACCGCGCCATGCTGTGCGGCAGCCCGAGCATGCTCGACGAGACCAGCGAAGTGCTCAACAGCTTCGGCCTGAAAGTCTCGCCACGCATGCGTGAGCCGGGTGACTACCTGATCGAACGCGCGTTCGTCGAGAAGTAAGCCCCCGCATCACTGAAAAGCCCCCATTGCCTGTGCAGGCAGTGGGGGCTTTTTTATGTCGGAATAACTTCGAGGACGCGAATCACCCCGGCCTCGGGATAATGCCAACGCACATCCAAGTCCCAGAACTGCGCGCCATATTCCCGCTCGGGTGTAGGAATCTGGTAGGCCGGGCGTGGGTCTTGTGCCAAGCACTGCTCGATCAACGCCACCAGTGGCTCTGCAAGGCGCTGAGCGTGCTCGTGAGCCTGCTGCAGGGCACTCTCCGCCCACTGCACAGGGATCAGTTGCGGCGCGGCGCTGGCGATGCTGTTGGCAGCGCTGTCGATAATGTCGGCGTAGGGCACATAGGGTTTGATGTCCAGTACCGGCGTGCCATCGAGCAGGTCGATCCCCGAGATCCACAGGCGATTGGCTTCGACCCGGTCCAGCTTGACCACCGACTGACCGATGCCGTTGGGGCGATGGGTGGCGCGGGTGGCAAACACCCCCATGGACTTGTTGCCGCCCAGGCGCGGCGGACGCACCTTGAGCCGTGGCTTGTCTTCCAGAGCCTGGTGAAACAGGAACAGCAGCCAGACGTGGCTGACCTGCTCCAGCCCCTGCACCGCATCACCCTGGTCGAACGGCGCCACCAGCTCCAGGATGCCCCGCGCAGCAGGGGCCAGTTGGGGCTGGCGGGGAATGGCGAACTTCTCCTTGAAGCAGGAGTGCACAAAGCCGATGGGGGAAACGCTGTAGGTCATGGTGGCGGGTCGAGGCGGGGTTAGGGCGAGCATGATAACTCACGGGGCCCTGATCCCGTCTTCGCGCCGATCTCAGAGGCTGAACCCGCCATCCAGCGGAATGATGTTGCCGGTCATGTACGCCCCGGCGGTACTCGCCAAGCTGATGGCCAGAGCCGCCATTTCCTCCTCGCGACCCCAGCGTTTCATGGGGATCAAGGCCGTGTCTTCGGCCAGGGCCTGGGCATCGTTGCCGATGTGCTGGGTCATCTTGCTCGGGAAGCGCCCCGGGGCAATCACGTTGACATTGATGTGCTGGCTGACCAGTTCCCGGGCGAGAATCCGCGACAGTTGGTGCAGGGCGGCCTTGCTCGGGCCGTAGGCGTAGGCCTGTTCACCGAAGGAGGAGATTCCGGCGACCGAGCCGATGTTGATGATCCGGGCCGGATTGGCGGCCGAACCGGCCTTGCGCAGCAGCGGCAGGAACTGCTGGATGCAGTTGAACACTGAAGTTACGTTCAACTGCATGACTTTTTCCCAGCCCTTGACCGGGTAGCTCTCCAATGGCGCTCCCCAGGTGGTGCCGGCATTGTTCACCAGGATGTCCAGGTGGCTCACGCGCTCGCCGAGACGGCTGGCCAATTGGGCGACGCCTTCTTCTGTGGCGAGGTTGGCTGCGATCGCGTGGCAGTGCCCCAGGGCGCCGAGTTCATCGGCGGTCTGTTGGCAGGCCTCGGCGTCGCGCGCGCAGACAAACACCGTCGCTCCTGCCTCGACGAAGGCTTGGGCGATCATTTTGCCGATACCACGGGTGCCGCCGGTCACCAGAGCGGTGCGGCCTTGCAGGGAGAAGTAGGGGTGCATGGCGAATCCTGATCACTGAGGGTCATTACACCCTAGTCGTCAGCCGCGGGAAGCGGAGCCACTATTTTTGCCGGGAATGTGCAGCCATACGGGCGGGTCGAGCTGCGGGCGATGGCGTTTTGAAGGTCGCCATCGCCGCAAGCGGGCTCTTACTGCGGGCGGACGCGCAGGGTCAGACCCTTGAGGAAGTTGCGCAGCAACTGGTCGCCACACGGGCGGTAGTTGGTGTGGCCGAACTTGCGAAACAGCGCGCTCAGCTCTGGCTTGGACACCGGGAACTCGGAGGCCTTGAGGATGGCGTGCATGTCGTCTTCCTTCAGTTCGAAGGCCACGCGCAGTTTCTTCAGGATGATGTTGTTGGTCACCGGTGTTTCGATCGGCTGTGGCGGACGGCTTTCGTCCTTGCCGCGCTTGAAGATCACCAGGCCATCGAGGAAGTGCGCCATGACGTCGTCGGGGCAGAACACGAAACCTTCTTCCTCGTCTTTCTTGAGGTAGGTAACGAGGTCTTCCTTGGTGACATCCATGCCGCCGAGTTTGATGATCTCGACGACCTTGTTGTCGCTGATGTCGAGCATGTAGCGCACGCTGCGCAGTACGTCGTTATGAATCATGTGTGCAGTCCTGATCATTCAGCTGTGGGCGTTGCCGGTACCGGCGACACCAAAATGAGTGGCAGCCTCAGAATTTCTCTTTGGCGGACAGATAGCGCCATTGGCCCACCGGAACCTTGCCGATGGATACGCCGCCGATACGAATGCGGCGGATGGCGATGACCTTGAGGCCGACCGCCTGGCAGAGCAGGGCGATGATTCCCGGTTGCGGGTTCTTCATCGCGAAGCGCAGGCGGTTTTCGTTCTGCCAGCTGGCTTTGACCGCTGGCAACTCCTTGCCCTTGTAGGTCAGGCCGTGGTTCAGGCGGTTGAGGCCGTGGGCGACCATGTCGCCTTCGACTTCGACCACATACTCTTGTTCGATCTTGCTCGCATCGGCCGTGAGCTTGCGCAGGATCTTCCAGTCCTGGGTGAACACCAGCAGGCCGCTGGCGTTGGCCTGCAGGTCGGCACTGGCGGTCAGGCGCAGGAAATGGCCCTTGAGCGGGCGCTTGCTGAAACGGTGCTCTTCGCTCAGGGTCTCGGCGCTGATCAATTGCTGGGCGCTCTCGACGTCCATGCCCGCGGGGGCATGCAGCAGGATGGTCACCGGCTCCGGCGCGGTGGCCTTGGCCTCAGGGTCCAGCTCGACTTTCTGGGTGTCGACCTTGAACTGCGGTTCGTCGATGACTTCGCCGTCCACGGTGACCCAGCCGCCTTCAATGAACAGCTCAGCCTCCCGACGGGAACAGCCGACGAGTTCGATGAGGCGTTTGGAAAGACGAATCGGGTCAGTCATGACAGGGCCGTAACAAAAAGGGGGCAGGTATTGTACCTGCCTCGCGCCGGTTAATCGCGGGTCCATTTGCCTTGTGTGGCTTTTAGCCGCGCAGGGCCTGCGCCCCGGACTGCTTCAAACGCATGTGCAGCAACGGATAGGGCTGGCCCATGCCATCGACTTCCGAGCGTCCGATCACTTCAAACCCTTGCTTGTAATAGAAGCCCAGGGCCTGCGGGTTCTGCTCGTTGACGTCCAGTTCATCGGCATTCAGGTGTTCCATGGCGTACTGCAGCAGCTGTTTGCCCAGGCCTTCGCCACGGTGCTGGGGGGCGATGAAGAGCATTTCGATCTTGCCGGCGGCAACCCCGGCGAACCCGCTGATGTGTTGCTGCTTGTCGCGGGTGCAGATCAGCATCACCGCATCGAGGTAGCGGGTGAGCACCAGATTGCGCAGCAACTCGATGTAGCTGTCCGGCAGAAAGTCGTGGGTCGCACGCACGGATGCCTCCCAGACCTGAGTCAGTTCCTGATAATCGCTGAGTGTCGGCGTGTGGATGACCGAATGCTGACGCATGCCCGTCTGCCTCTTGTGAGTGGATAAGCAAACGATAGCCGTAAAAAAGCCCCGCATCTGGTGAAAAAGAGCGGGGCTTTTTGGGTTCAGTGCAATTGGTAGGGATGCCCTGCCTTAGATCTGTTCAGCCCACAGGTCGTACTCGTCGGCATCGGTGACCTTGCACCAGACTTTATCGCCGGGCTTGAGGTTGCTGCCGTTGTCGATGAATACGTTGCCGTCGATTTCCGGGGCATCGAAGAAGCAGCGGCCGACCGCGCCTTGCTCGTCGACTTCATCGACCAGCACTTCGATTTCACGGCCGATGCGCATTTGCAGGCGCGCCGAACTGATGGCCTGCTGGTGCGCCATGAAGCGCTCCCAACGGTCCTGCTTGACGTCGTCCGGGACCACGTCCAGGTCCAGGTCGTTGGCCGGTGCGCCTTCTACCGGCGAGTACTGGAAGCAGCCCACGCGGTCGAGTTGGGCGTCGGTCAGCCAGTTCAGCAGGTACTGGAAGTCTTCTTCGGTTTCGCCGGGGAAGCCGACGATGAAGGTCGAACGGATGATCAGGTCCGGGCAGATTTCGCGCCAGTTCTTGATGCGCGCCAGGGTCTTGTCTTCGAAGGCCGGGCGTTTCATCGACTTGAGGACTTTCGGGCTGGCGTGCTGGAACGGGATGTCCAGGTACGGCAGGATCTTGCCAGCGGCCATCAGCGGGATCAGCTCGTCGACGTGTGGGTACGGGTAAACGTAGTGCAGGCGCACCCAGACACCCAGGGTGCTGAGGGCTTCGCAGAGTTCGGTCATGCGGGTCTTCACCGGCGCGCCATTCCAGAACCCGGTGCGGTACTTGACGTCAACGCCGTAGGCGCTGGTGTCCTGGGAGATCACCAGCAGTTCCTTGACGCCGGATTTGACCAGGCGCTGGGCCTCGTCCAGCACGTCGCCCACCGGGCGGCTGACCAGCTTGCCGCGCATCGACGGGATGATGCAGAAGCTGCAGCTGTGGTTGCAGCCTTCGGAAATCTTCAGGTAGGCGTAGTGACGCGGGGTCAACTTGATGCCTTGTGGCGGCACCAGGTCGATCAGCGGGTTGTGATCCTGGCGCGGCGGCACGACTTCGTGCACGGCATTGACCACTTGCTCGTACTGCTGCGGGCCGGTGACGGCCAGCACGCTTGGGTGCACGTTGCGGATGTTGCCTTCTTCGACGCCCATGCAGCCGGTCACGATGACCTTGCCGTTTTCCTTGATGGCTTCGCCGATCACTTCCAGGGATTCGGCCTTGGCCGAGTCGATGAAGCCACAGGTGTTCACCACCACGACGTCCGCGTCCTGATAGGTGGACACGACGTCATAGCCTTCCATACGCAGTTGGGTAAGGATGCGTTCGGAGTCGACCAACGCTTTTGGGCAACCCAGGGATACGAAGCCAACCTTGGGGTTGGCCGACGCAGGAGTGGTGGACATGTCTAACCTCGGTATTTGTGACGCCTCCAGCCGGGAACGGCAAGGCGACAGACGGGCGCTTGGCGTCCTGCCTCGTGATTACGCTGCTTTTTGACGAGTGACTGTTGTTGTCGGGCAAGACGCCGCGCCGAGTCATAGCGGGCTATGGCGAGAAGCGGCAACGCAGCATGGCAACAACAGGCGCCGTCAAAAAACAGCAGTATTCGCGAGGCAGGACGCTTAGCCTCTGATCAAAAAGTGCGCAATTCTAGCGATGGTCGGCCCTCTTGACCAGCTTTATGCAGGGAAATACGACGAGTGCTGCGCTATGCTTCGCGCCGTTGGGCTTTACCGATTTTTTACAGTCAACAATACGTCTGTAACGGGAAGTAAAACAGCGCATGCTGCACGATCAAACGTCGTGCTTTTCCAAGGCAGTCCGGGTCTGGGCAGTAGGGGTGGTGGATGGGTCAGGCAAGTAGTCAGGCGGCAGGTGCCGAGCATTCGGCGGCCAAGCCGATCGGCATGCTGGTGGCGGCGGTGGGGGTGGTGTACGGCGATATCGGCACCAGCCCGCTGTACACCCTCAAGGAGGTCTTCTCAGGGGGCTATGGCGTACCGGTCAACCACGACGGCGTACTGGGGATTCTGGCGCTGATCTTCTGGTCGTTGATCTGGGTGGTGTCGATCAAGTACATGATGTTTGTCCTGCGTGCCGACAACCAGGGCGAAGGCGGGATCATGGCCCTGACCGCGTTGGCGCGGCGTGCGGCGGCCGGGCATGCCCGATTGCGCACCTTGCTGGTGGTCTGCGGGCTGATCGGCGCGGCGCTGTTTTATGGCGACAGCATGATTACCCCGGCGATTTCCGTGCTCTCGGCGATTGAAGGCCTGGGCCTGGCATTCGACGGCATCGACCATTGGGTGGTGCCGATATCACTGGTGGTGCTGGTGGCGCTGTTCCTGATTCAACGCCACGGTACTGCGCGCATCGGCATTCTGTTCGGGCCGATCATGGTCACGTGGTTCCTGGTGCTGGGCGCGCTGGGTGTCCACGGCATCCTGCAGCACCCGGAAGTGTTGCAGGCGATGAACCCGGTCTGGGGTGTGCGCTTCTTCATTGTCCACCCGGGCATGGGCGTGGCGATCCTCGGTGCGGTGGTGCTGGCATTGACCGGTGCCGAGGCGCTGTACGCCGACATGGGCCACTTCGGCCGCAAGCCCATTGCTCGTGCCTGGTTCATCCTGGTGCTGCCGGCGCTGGTGCTGAACTACTTCGGCCAGGGTGCGTTGCTGCTCGGCGATCCCACTGCGGCCCGCAACCCGTTCTATCTGCTGGCGCCCAACTGGGCCTTGATTCCGTTGGTCGGCCTGTCGACCCTGGCCACGGTGATTGCCTCCCAGGCGGTGATTTCCGGGGCGTTCTCCCTGACCCGCCAGGCCATCCAGCTCGGCTACATTCCGCGCATGCACATCCAGCACACCTCCAGTGCCGAACAGGGTCAGATCTACATTGGCGCGGTGAACTGGTCGCTGATGGTCGGGGTGATCCTGCTGGTGCTCGGGTTTGAATCCTCCGGGGCGTTGGCCTCGGCGTACGGGGTGGCGGTGACGGGCACCATGCTGATGACCACCATCCTGGTGTCGGCGGTCATACTGTTGCTGTGGAAGTGGCCTCCGCTGCTCGCGGTTCCGGTGTTGTTGGGCTTCCTGCTGGTGGACGGTCTGTATTTCGCCGCCAACGTGCCGAAAATCATCCAGGGCGGGGCCTTTCCGGTGATCGCCGGTCTGGCGCTGTTCGTGCTGATGACCACCTGGAAGCGCGGTAAACAACTGTTGGTCGAGCGGATGGACGAGGGCGGCCTGCCTCTGCCGATCTTCATCAGCAGCATCCGTGTGCAGCCACCCCATCGGGTCCAGGGCACGGCGGTGTTCCTCACCGCACGTCCGGACGCCGTGCCCCACGCGTTGTTGCACAACCTGCTGCATAACCAGGTGTTGCACGAGCAGGTCGTGCTGCTGACCGTGGTCTACGAAGATATTCCACGGGTACCGCCGGCGCGGCGTTTTGAGGTCGAGGCCCACGGCGAAGGCTTCTTCCGGGTAATCCTGCACTTTGGCTTTGTCGACGAGCCGGACGTGCCAGAGGCGCTGAAACTGTGTCATCTCGATGAGCTGGATTTCAGCCCGATGCGCACCACCTACTTCCTCAGCCGCGAGACGGTGATCGCCTCCAAGCTCGAAGGCATGGCCCGCTGGCGCGAGGCGCTGTTCGCCTTCATGTTGAAAAACGCCAACGGCAACCTGCGCTTCTTCAATCTGCCGCTGAACCGGGTGATTGAGTTGGGGACGCAGGTGGAGATGTAGTTCGCGGGTCAGCGGCGAGGTCGTTGCGCTGTAACAAAAAGCCCCCGCTATCGTGCGATAGCGGGGGCTTTTTTGTTGGATCACCCACTCAGTCTTCAGCCACCTTGGCAGCGCCCTGGCGCTTTTCGATGATGTCCACCAGGCGCTGGGCCAGGGCCGGGTAGTTTTCGTCGAAGTGGTGCCCGCCTGGGAGCTTCATGGCTTGGCCGACGGCTGTCTTGTCGGTGCAGCCACTCTCGTCGGCTTCTTCCTCGCCATAGATACACACCACTTTGGCGGCCGGCAGCTTGGCCATTTCCGGGCCGGTGGCGGCTTCCTTGCCGGCGTTGCCGAGCCAGCCTTCGACTTCGATCTCGAAGCTGCCGGTGCGGGCGAAGGCCAGCAGGATGATCGCGTCGACCCGTTGTTGCTCCGACTCCGCCAGGCGGTTGTAGATGGCGGGCAGGACGTCGGCGCCAAACGAGTAGCCGGTGAGAATGAAGCGCTTGGTGCCCCATTTCTGCCGGTAGTGCTGCATCAGCTCGGCGAGGTCGATTGCACTCTGCTCGGGGCTTTTGTGCTGCCAGTAGTAGCGCAGGGTGTCGATGCCAACCACCGGGTAGCCGATCTTGGCCATTTCACCGGCCACGTCGCGGTCCAGGTCGCGCCAGCCGCCGTCGCCGGAGAGGAATAGGGTGACGGTGTCCTTGGCCTGGCCGGCGGGCACTTCGACCACCGGAATGTTCAGGCCGCCATTGCCCTTGTCGGCACCGATCAGCAGCTTGCGCAGCTCGTTGTTCAGCACCTGCGGCAGGTTGATGTCGTAGTCGCTGATGCTGGTTTGCGCATTGGCCTGGTCCCTTACGAAACCGGCACTGGTGTCGTCCGGGTTATCGTTCCACGCCACCAGCCAGTGGCCGTGGGCGGCGCTTTTTGGCAGCAGGTGGGTGCAACCGGGTTTCTCCAGGGCCAGGTCGACCGAGACCGCCTGGGACTTGTCGTCCTTCTGCTCGGCCAGCCAGCGCCATGCCAGCACCGCACCCGGGCCGATACCGCTGACCAGGGTGGCCGGGCCATTGAGCTGCTTGAGCGCCGCCTGCAGGGCGCGGCCTTGCCGCATGCAGTCCTTGGGCAGGATCACCTGGACGATTTGTGCTGCGCCGCCACGGCTGAGGGTGATCAGCTGGGTGTCGCTGAGCTTTTGCTCTTCGTTGACCGCAATGACCACCTGGGCGCGCGGCTGGGTGCCCGGAATGACCCGGGTCATGGGCGCGCCGTCAGCCGGCGTCAACAGTTCCACGGTGGGTTGTGGCGCTGGACGGTTCCAGTACCAGTAACCACCGCCGAGGATCACAGCCAGTGCCACCAGGGTGGCCAATACATACCGCCAGGAGCGTTGAATCATCAGCGTTTCACCAATCCAGTCAAGCCGCCCGCAATCAGGGCGGCGGTATCGGCCAGCGCCACCAGCGGATCAAGTCCGGCGGGCACGGCCATGTAACGAGGTTCCCAGTCAGGCTGGAACTTGTCTTTGAAGCGGCGCAGCCCCTGGAAATTGTAGAGCTGCTCGCCCCGGCGGAACACCATCGAGCCGAGGCGCTGGGTCAGTGGTGCGCCCCGCCGGGGTTGCAAGCCCGACAATGGCACCATGCCCAGGCTGAAGCGTGCATAGCCGTGGTTCTTATAATGCTGAATCAGGCCGACCATCATGAATTCCATGGTCAACTTGGGAGCGTCCGGGTGGGCGCGCATCAGGTCGAGGCTGGCCAGGTCGTGGCTGTAGGTCTCGAGCAGGTTGGCAAATGCCACCGGGCGACCTTCAAAGCGAATGATCGCGATGCGAAAGTGCTTCAGGTAGTCATCGCTGAAGCGGCCCAGGGAGAAGCCTTTCTCGCGCACGTTCTTGCCGGTGAGCCAGGCATCGGAAATCACCTTCAGTTCGTCCATCGGCGCCTGGCCGGGCTCGTGGATTTCCAGCGACAGGCCGTCACGGGTGCCACGGTTCCAGGTGTAGCGCAGGTCCTTCATCTCCTTGCCCTTGGCTTCCAGGTCAAAGCGCAGCAGGTCGACCCGGGCCTCTTCGCCCAGCTTGATGGCGGTCAGGCCGATGTCCATGTAGTAGGGCAGGTTTTCGGCGCGCACCTGATAAAACACCGGGCGGGCGTGGTGCAGGTCGCAGAGGTCGCGGAACTGCCAGATCATCTCGGCGCGTTGCTGCGCCTGGCCGATCGGGTCATACAGGGCAACCAGGCTGCGGCCACGACGGGCATACATCAAGAAAGCGTCGCCGTTGGGGTGGAACAGCAGCGCCTTGTCACCGGTCAGTGCCAGGCCGCCATCCGGTTGGGCCGAGGCCATCAGGATCTTTTGTGCTTTTGCCAGGTCAGTGGCGTCCGGCAGGTCAATGGCCGGGCGGGCCGTGCGCAGCAGCCAGGTCAGCGACACCACCACCAGCAGCACTGCGGCACCGAGCAGCGAGCGCAAGCCGCGCGGCGCATCGGAGTCCAGGGTGAACTGCCACCACAGCTGGTGGCTGTACGGCACATCCTGGTAGGCGAACAGCAGCAGCCAGATCGACGCAGCCAGCACGCAGACGCTGGCCACCAGGTACAGCGGCGAGAAGGGCAGCTCGGTCAGGCGGCTGGGGCGATAGAACGAACGGCGGAAGATCGCCAGCAGGCTGGCCGTCAGGATCAGCAGGCTGGCTTCCTCCCAGTCAAAGCCCTTGAGCAGTGACAACAAGGCACCGGCCAGCAGCAACACGGTGGTGAGCATCCAGGCGGCCGACAGTCGCCGGCGCAGGCCCTGGGCCAGCAACAGGCACAGTACGCCGATCAGGCTGGCGCCGAAGTGCGAGGCGTCGATCAGGCGATGGGGGATCAGAAAGCCGATGTGTTCCAGGCGGGTATCGATCTCTGGAGTGGCGCCGGAGAACAGCAGGACCACCCCGGACAGGAACACCAGCACCGCGAGCACCGGCGCGGCGAGGCCGGAAGCGGTGCGCAGCGCTTCACGGCTGTTGAACAGGCGTTGGGCCTCATTGATCAACAGCAGCAGGCAGGCCACCAGCATGGGCAGGATCACGTAGATCAGGCGATACAGGAGCAGGGCGGCGGCCAGCGGCGCGGCACCGAGCTTGTCGGCAAAGGCCGCCAGCAGAATGGCTTCGAACACGCCGACGCCACCGGGCACGTGGCTGAGCACGCCCGCCGCCAGGGCCAGCAGGTAGACCAGCAGGAACGCCCCGAATGGCGGGGTTTCCGGTAGCAGCAGATACAACACGGTGGCAGCGGCGGCGACGTCGAGCGCGGTGATGATCAACTGCAGGAAGGTCAGGCGCCGGCCCGGCAGGCGCAGGGTGCGGCGCCCGGCGCGCACCAGCAGGTTGTCCGGGTAGGGTTGTTCGGGCAGGCGGCGGCGATAGATGCCGATCGCCAGGACCGCACAGAGCAGCAGCACGGCAATCGCGATGCCGCCCAGCAGGGCCTCGGACAGGTGCAGGGCGGCAGAGGCGGCCGGCAGGTTGCTCAGGGTCGCCAGGGCTGCCAGCGGGGGCAGGGCGCACCCCAGGGACAGGCTGGCAAACAGGGTCATGTGCGCAACTTCCGAAGCCCCGAGGCCGTGACGCGCGTAGAGCCGGTATCGCACCGAGCCCCCCGAGAGCAGGGACAGGCCGATGGCGTTGCCAATCGCAAACGCGGTGAAGCCGCCGAACATCAGGCTGCGTGGCGGCAGGCTCACGCCGGCATAACGCGATGCCGACCACTCATAGCCGAGCAGGATGATGAAGCCGACGATCGTTGCACCCAGGGCGCCGAGCAAGGCCGATTGTGGCACTTGCAAGATGGAGTCATGCAGGGCGTAGAGATCCAGTTCGCTTAATAGATGGCGACAGGCAATCAAGGCAATGGCAAACAGCAGCAAGGTCACGGCCAGGCCGATGGGCTGGCGGTATTTGCTGAGCAGATCCAGCCAATGCAGGCGGGAAGCTTTGATCGGTTGGATCGCAGTGACGGGGTCTTGTGAATCAGACGAGTTGGCGCGCATCAATCACCTCTTGGATTGTGCGCGACAGGATGGGGGTATCCAGCCAAGTTACCAATCCCTGTTGTAAAAAATAGTTACAAATACTGACGCCTGTCATTGAGCCATGGCGCATGGGCGCGATTCAATGCTGGAAGGGTCGCCTGCGATTTAGCATAGCCTGATCTGATGGGCCAGGAGGGTAGCGGCAAGGGTTCGCAGTACCTTGGCAGACCATTGTTGCGAAAGGACTTTTTCTGCAGATACAAAAAAGGCCACTCTTTCGAGTAGCCTTTTTTGATGTTTGGTTGCGGGAGCCGGATTTGAACCGACGACCTTCGGGTTATGAGCCCGACGAGCTACCAGACTGCTCCATCCCGCGTCTGTGTGGCGGCATTCTACAGAGGAACGCCGGGGTGTCAACCGTTAATAGTGGATTGGGTCAAATAAACGTAAATTGCCGCGCAAAGGGCTGGTGACCGCACTTAAGTGTCAGAAGCACAACGAGAATTCGTCGCGTCTGTGTGGTGGCTTCAAGGCGGCGGGCAAAAACACCCACGCACAAAAAAGGCCACTCTTTCGAGTAGCCTTTTTTGATGTTTGGTTGCGGGAGCCGGATTTGAACCGACGACCTTCGGGTTATGAGCCCGACGAGCTACCAGACTGCTCCATCCCGCGTCTGTGTGTCGGCATTCTACAGAGGAACGCTGGGGTGTCAACCGCTAACTGAGAAAAATCTGTTCCTGTTCAATCGCTTAGCGTGTTTACGCAAGGGCTGTGAAGGGCTGCAGGGCTTGCTCCATAAGGGTTTCAGCTCTATTGATGGTCTGATCTCGATTAATAAAATAAATCCATCGTCGAGCTTTTAGTCCGCCCAAGAGAAGATTAAAAGCACTGGTGCTATATACAGGTGTCAGTGAGATACTGGTGATCTGACTGATATTTGTCCTTTTTCCTTCAGCGAACACCGCCTTTTATGACTCAACGCAAAATCATTCACGTCGACTGTGACTGCTTTTATGCAGCCATCGAGATGCGTGACGACCCGACGCTGGCCAGTAAACCGCTGGCGGTGGGTGGCTCCGCAGATCGGCGGGGGGTGATTGCGACCTGCAACTATGAAGCCCGGGCCTATGGCGTACGGTCGGCGATGTCTTCCCGCCATGCGCTGAAGCTGTGCCCCGACCTGGTCATCGTCAAGCCGCGCATGGACGCTTACCGCGACGCATCCAAGGAAATCCAGACGATCTTTCGCGATTACACCGACCTGATCGAGCCGTTGTCGCTGGATGAGGCCTACCTGGATGTGTCCGACTGTGGGCATTTTTCCGGCAGTGCCACCCGGATTGCCCAGGATATCCGCCGGCGAGTCTCCAATCAGTTGCATATCACGGTGTCGGCCGGCGTGGCGCCGAACAAGTTTCTGGCAAAAATCGCCAGCGACTGGAAAAAACCCAACGGGCTGTTCGTCATCACGCCGGATCAGGTCGAGGATTTTGTCTCGCAGTTGCCGGTGAGTAAGTTGCACGGCGTCGGCAAGGTCACGGCGGACAAGCTGGCGCGCCTGGGTATCGTCGACTGCCTGCAACTGCGCGAGTGGAACAAGCTGGCATTGGTGCGCGAATTTGGCAGTTTTGGCGAGCGCTTATGGAGTCTGGCCCGTGGGATCGATGAGCGGGCAGTGCAAAACGACAGTCGCCGGCAATCGGTGAGCGTAGAGAATACCTACGATGTCGACCTGCCCGACCTGGTCAGTTGCCTGGACAAGTTGCCCGAGCTACTGGAAAGCCTGAATGGTCGCATGGCGCGCATCGACAGCAGTTATCGTCCGGGCAAGCCGTTCGTGAAGGTCAAGTTCCATGACTTTACCCAGACCACCCTGGAACAGGCTGGGGCAGGGCGTGACCTGGGCAGTTATCAGCTGTTGCTGACCCAAGCGTTCAATCGGGGTGGCAAGCCGGTGCGGTTGCTGGGGATTGGCGTGCGATTGCAGGATTTGCGCGGTGGGTTCGAACAGTTGGACCTGTTCGGGCGCTAGAACGTAGTCGCGGGCAAGGTTGCCCGCGAACATTGCTGATACTAATTGACGCCCGGATCTGCCACCAGGCGCCCGGCATCCTTGGTCAGCGACTTGAGGAACTCACTCTGCAACTCGGGATCGTTGCGGGTCAGTTCGATCAGGCTCTGCTCCAGTTCGCTGGCTTCTTCTTCCAGGCCCAGTTCCGACAGGCGCTTGACCCGGTGCACCCACTGGCTCACTTCGTCATCTTCGAGGTCGTCGTAAATCAGTTCGTGGGCTTCCAGCAGCTTGCCACGCAAATTGCCGCTGATGGCCAGCGAGGAGTCGGTGTGCACGTCATCCTGGGCGTCTGCGACAGAGATTTGCAGCTTGCTGATGTGGCTCAGGTCATGTTCGGAAAACGGGCTGTCCAGCAGGTTCAAGCGCAACACGCCATTGCGGTCAGTGGTGAGCTCGAAGGTCTGCTTGCCGGTCTTGACCTCTACCGGGCGTTCGCTCCAGGGCAGGCTTGAGTATTCCGTGCGTTTTTCTCGCTCGACTTCATCAATGCCCGCCAGGTTCTGTTGCGCGCGACCGTGGGACTGCACGTTCATGAACGGGTTGAGTCCGGCAAAACCGTAACTGATCCAGTCCTTGGTGACGCTGTCCGGCAGGCTGCCGAGGGCAAACACGTTGACCACGTTGGCACCGACGCCGGCCACCACTGCAACCGCGCCCAGCGGGATCTCATAGGCCTCCCGCCAAGGTTGGTAAGGCGTGTAGCGGTCGTAGCGACGGGTGACCTCGAACTCGGTGACTTCGAAGGTCTTCTGTTCATGAATCCGCACCCGGCGTTGCGGCAGCTCAAGCACCTTAGGCTCACCGACATCGATCTGCAGGCTGTGATCGAGCAGTTTGCGCTCGATACGCTCCTCGTGCTCGCTGCGCTGTGACATTTGATTGGCACAGCCGCTGAGCAGCAGGGTGCTGCACAGGGCAGCACCACCGAGGCTTAAGGTGTTTCGCTTGAACATGACTTCTCTATCTGGTGTCAGCGGCGGATACGAGCCTGAAGGAACGACAGTACGTCAGCGACCGGCAGCGCTTGCGGCTCGGCCTCGGTACGGCTCTTGTATTCCAGGTTGCCTTCGGCGAGGCCGCGGTCACTGACCACGATCCGGTGAGGAATGCCGATCAGCTCCATGTCCGCGAACTTGATGCCCGGGCTGGTTTTCTTGTCCCGATCGTCCAGCAGCACTTCAAAGCCGGCCGCAGTCAATTCTGCGTAGAGCTTGTCGGTGGCTTCGCGTACCAGCTCGGTTTCGTAGCGCAGCGGTACCAGGGCAATCTGGAAGGGCGCGAGGGTGTCGCTCCAGATGATGCCTTTTTCGTCGTTGCCCTGCTCGATGGCCGCCGCGACCACGCGGGACACGCCAATGCCGTAGCAACCCATTTCCAGGGTCACCGGCTTGCCGTTCTCGCCCAGCACTTCGCACTTCATCGCTTTGCTGTACTTGTTGCCGAGCTGGAAGATGTGCCCGACTTCGATGCCGCGCTTGATTTCCAGGGTGCCCTTGCCGTCTGGGCTTGGATCGCCGGCCACCACGTTACGCAGGTCGGCCACGGTCGGGACCGGCAGGTCGCGTTCCCAGTTGACGCCGAAGTAATGCTTGTCGTCGATGTTGGCACCGATCCCGAAGTCGCTCATCAGCTCCACCGAGCGGTCGATGATGATCGGCAGCGGCAGGTTCAACGGGCCCAGGGAGCCAGCACCGGCGCCAATCGCGTCACGCAGTTCGGCGTCGCTGGCCATGACCAGCGGGCTGGCAACGCCAGGCTGGTTGGCGGCCTTGATTTCGTTGAGTTCGTGGTCGCCGCGAATCACCAGGGCGATCAGCTTGCCGGCTTCTTCGGCGTGCACGATCAGGGTCTTGATGGTCTTTTCAATCGGCAGATTGAATTTTTCCACCAGTGCCGCAATGGTCTTGGTCTCTGGTGTATCCACCAGGCGCAGCGCTTCGCTTGGCGCAGGACGGGAGGTTTCCCGTGGCACGGCTTCGGCTTTTTCGATGTTGGCTGCGTAGTCGGAACCGTTACTGAAGACGATGTCGTCTTCGCCGGATTCGGCCAGAACGTGGAATTCGTGGGAGCCGGCACCGCCGATCGAGCCATTGTCCGCTTCCACTGGGCGGAATTTCAGGCCCAGGCGCGTGAACACGTTGCAGTAAGCCTGGTGCATGCGGTCATAGGTGATCTGCAGCGAAGGCTGGTCGGCGTGGAAGGAGTAAGCGTCCTTCATGATGAATTCGCGGCCGCGCATCAAACCGAAGCGTGGGCGGATTTCGTCACGGAATTTGGTCTGGATCTGGAACAGGTTGATGGGCAGCTGTTTATAGCTGCTCAACTCGTTGCGCATCAGATCGGTGATCACTTCTTCGTGGGTCGGGCCGGCGCAGAAATCACGGCCATGTCGATCCTTGAAGCGCAGCAGCTCAGGGCCGTACTCTTCCCAGCGCCCGGATTCCTGCCACAGCTCAGCCGGTTGAGTGCTCGGCATCAACACTTCGAGAGAGCCGGCGGCGTTCATTTCTTCGCGAACGACGGCCTCAACCTTGCGCATTACCCGCAGGCCCATGGGGAGCCAGGTGTACAGGCCCGAGGCGAGTTTGCGGATCATGCCGGCGCGCAGCATCAGCTGGTGGCTGATGACGACCGCATCGGAAGGCGTTTCTTTCTGTGTGGCGAGCAAAAATTGACTGGTGCGCATGGTAGGCCGTTGTCGGTTGCTGAAGACTAGAAATGACGGAGCATTGTACGGGCGAGATGTGCTGGCGTACAGGCGTGCGGTCCGTGGTGTCGCCCGAGGCCGGGGAAAGCCCCGCACCCCGGGCGTTTGTCAGGTTTCTTCGACGGTGCTGGTGCTCGCCACAGGCTCGGGGGTCGGGCCTTCGCGCCGGCTTTCCTGGAACCAGTGAATGGCGATCAGGATCAGCGTCGGCACACCGAGCAGGGCGGTAATGATGAAGAAGTCGTGATAGCCGAACTTTTCCACCATGACCCCGGTGTAACCGCCGATCAGGCGCGGTAGCAGGAGCATGATTGAGCTCAGCAGGGCGTACTGCGTAGCGGAAAACTTCAGGTTGGTCAGGCTCGACAGGTAGGCCACGAAGGCCGACGTCGCCAGGCCGGAGCTGAAGTTGTCGAGTGAAATGGTGGCAATCAGCATCTGCAGGTTCGCCCCCATGTCGGCGAGCATCACGAACAGGATGTTGGTGCCGGCCGAGGCCGCGCCTCCGATGAACAGTATGGGCAGGATGCCGAAGCGCACGATCAGCAGGCCGCCCATGCCGGCGCCCACCAGGGTCATGATCAGGCCGAAAATCTTGCTGACCCCGGCGATCTGGTCCTTGGTGAAGCCCAGGTCGATGTAGAACACGTTGGCCATGACGCCCATCACCGTATCGGACATCCGATAGGTGGCAATCAGCCCCAGCAGCAGGAAGGCCTGCCAGCGATAGCGCATGACAAAATCGTTGATCGGCGTCAGCACTGGCGCCAGGCCGCGGCGGCCCATGGTCGACAGGCACATGCCGGTGAGGGTGATGTAGAGAATCGCGCGCAGGAAGGCGCGGTCTTCGAGCAGCAAGTCGAGCAGGCTGGTGTCGCCGAACAGCACGCTGGCAAAGTCGGTGTTGTAGAGCTGGGTACACATCGCCGGCACCGAGACCAGCAACACAATCAGCACGAACACGGACGCCAGTTGGTGGACAAAGCTGTAGCGTCCGGCGGACAACTGGGTGCGCAGGGGCACGGGCGGTTCGCGCATGAACAGGCTGGTCAGCAGCGCCGGGACCATCAGCAGGCCAAACAACACGTAGGTGCCGGTCCAGGCCGAGTGCTTGTAGTTGAAGCCGGTGGAGCCAAAACCTTCGGCAAAGAACAGCGCGCCGGCCGTTGCCAGCAGGGCCGCCACCCGATAGCCGGACATGTAGCTGGCGGCGAGGGCGGCCTGGCGTGTGTCGTCGGCAATTTCCAGGCGGTAGGCGTCGACGGCAATATCCTGGGTGGCCGAGGCGAAGGCCACCACCACCGCGATTGCGATCAGCCACGACAGGTGTTTTTGCGGGTCGCAGAAGCCCATGCCGATCAGGCCGAGGATCACCAGTGCTTGGGACAGCACCAGCCAGGAGCGTCGCCGGCCGAGCTTGCCGAGCAAGGGCAGGCGCCATTGGTCGAGCAGCGGCGACCACACCCATTTGAAGGCGTAGGCCAGACCGATCAGGCTGGCATAGCCAATGGTTTCGCGGGCCACACCGGCCTCGCGCAGCCAGACGGAAAGCGTCGAAAACACCAGCATGTACGGCAGGCCGGCGGCGAAACCCAGCAACAACAGCACGAGCGTCGAGGGGCTGGCATAAGCGGCGAGCGCGGCGCGCCAGGTTTTACGGGGCATGGGCTGGAGTCTGCCTCAAAATTGCGGAAACAAAGCGCGCACTCTAACCGCTGTGCTCTACCGGGCGCCAGCCATGGCGCTGAATATCAACACGATTGTTCTGGATACTGATGCCCTCAGTCCGCAAGCGCGCGCGTTGTTCGTCGCCCGAGGGGGTGCCGGCAGCGAGGCTGATGCGTCCGCCTGCGCCGAGCACGCGGTGCCAGGGCAGTTTGCTGTCGCCGGGCAACTGGCTCAGGGTGCGCCCGACCCAGCGCGCGGCCCGACCCAGGCCGGCCAGTTCGGCGAGCTGGCCGTAGCTCACGACCTTGCCTTCGGGCACTTGGGCCAGGGTAAGGTAGAGTGCCGTTCGGCGGATTTGTGCCGGGTCCTGGGGCGGGTGCTCGCAGTCGCTCACGTGTTGGGTTCCTTGAGGGGCAGGTCCATTACCGGTGGTAGCGTAAAGCGCCGATCACTCAATGATAAATGAACTCATTACAAATACCCCGGTCAGTCCTTGCTCAGGCTTTCTCTATAGGGATAATGCCGCCTTTTTTTTCGCTAACCTGAGGCCTGTCCTTGTTTATGCCGTCCCGAATCCTGCTCTGCCTCGCCGCCATCAGTGCCTGCGCTCCTGCACTCGGCGACACCGTCTGGTTAAAGAATGGCGATCGTCTGAGTGGCAAGATCAAGCTCTTTGACGGTGGCAAACTGCTGATCCAGACCGAATACGCCGGGGCCATCCCGATCGACTGGAAACAGGTCAAGACCCTGGAAAGTGACCAGGAGTTGCTGGTCAAGCAGGATGCCTACACCGGTGAAAAAGCCAAGTCCCTGCAAGCTGCCGATGAGGGCAAAGTCACCTTGGCCAATGGCGAAACCCCCAAGACCGTGGAGTTGGCGAGTATCCAGCAGATCCTCAAGCCCAAGCCGGTGGTCGAGGATCTGGTGTGGAGAGGCAATGTCGATGTCGCTCTGGATTACCAGCGCGCCGAAAATGACACCGATGACTATGACGTGGACTTCAAGACTTCCGCTCGGCATGGCAAATGGCGTCATATCGCGGAAGGTGAATACAACCGCGAGTTCCAGGATGAGGTGGTGACCACCGACAACTGGCGGGCCGAGTACGCCCTTGACCGCTTCATTACCGATCAATGGTTCTGGCAGGGGCGTTTGACCTACAAGCGCGACAAGGTCGAGGAGCTCTCCCGCCAGCGCACCGTCGGTACCGGTCCGGGCTATCAATTCTGGGATGACGAGCTGGGCGCGTTCTCCCTCGGCTCACTGCTGAACCGCACCGACTACGAATACTCGGACGGTGGCAAAGACAATTTCTATTCGCTGGCGATGAAGTGGGATTACAACCGCTACCTGATCGGCAAGTCAGTGGAGTTCTTCACCAATGGTGAAGTCGGCAAGCCGCTGTCGGGCGTCGCTGACTTTGCCCTCGATGCCGAGCTCGGCCTGCGCTACAAGGTCACGGACTGGGCGTCGCTCAACCTCAAGGCCGAGCGCGACATCATCAGCGGTTCCGATGATGCTGACTTCAGCAAGACGCGCTACACCGCAGGCTTCGGGGTGACCTGGTAACGCCAGTCGCCTGGCTGGGAGCGGCTGCCTCCTTGTAGGGGTGGCCCCCCACCTCTGCAAGGAGGCACAAAACACACGGGCACAAAAAAGCCCCGCTTTTGAGGGCGGGGCTTTTTTACTAAATCAGTACAAGTTAGATAACTTGAACTTCTTCAGCTTGCATGCCTTTCTGACCGCGGGTAGCGATGAAAGAAACCTGTTGGCCTTCTTTCAGGCTTTTGAAGCCGTCGGATTGGATAGCTTTGAAGTGAACGAACAGGTCGTCACCGGATTGTGGAGTGATGAAGCCGAAGCCTTTTTCATCGTTGAACCACTTAACGGTACCGGTTTGGCGATTAGACATGGTGTAACTCCTTGAACAAAGATAACTGCGACTCAGGAAGAACCCTGGCCGAGACTGAGTGCAAAGAGCAGGAAAAATTCTTGTAGATGGTTGGATCGAAATTCAACATATCGTGTAGAGATTCTCAGTGACACAAGCAGCACAGTGGCGCCACCTTAACCCTTTTTCCGGAACGTGCCAATGGTCTTTGCGAAGGTTTATTGGTTTTCGTGACTGACGGTGTGCGTGATCGACGCGCGGTATCCGATATTAAAGGGGATCGGCGATTAATGCGTAGCGGACTTTGAACCCGGCGGCGCGCCCCGGTAAGATGCCGGACAGAATTTTTCCACCTCGCTATTCAGGACACCCGCCATGAGCATCAAATCGGACAAGTGGATTCGCCGCATGGCGCAAGAGCACGGCATGATCGAGCCCTTCGTCGAGCGCCAGATGCGTGGCGAAGGCGCCGAACGACTGATTTCCTTCGGGGTGTCGAGCTACGGCTACGATGTGCGCTGCGCCGATGAGTTCAAGGTGTTCACCAACATCAACTCGGCCACCGTCGATCCGAAAAACTTCGATGAGAAGAGCTTCGTCGACGTCAAGAGCGATGTCTGCATCATTCCACCGAACTCCTTCGCCCTGGCCCGTACCGTTGAGTTTTTCCGTATTCCGCGCAATGTCCTGACCATCTGCCTGGGCAAGAGCACCTACGCGCGCTGCGGCATCATCGTCAACGTCACGCCGCTGGAACCGGAGTGGGAAGGCCACGTGACCCTGGAGTTCTCCAACACCACCACGCTGCCGGCCAAGATCTACGCCAACGAAGGCGTGGCGCAGATGCTGTTCTTCGAATCCGACGAAGAGTGCGAAGTCTCCTACAAAGACCGTGGCGGCAAGTACCAGGGCCAACGTGGCGTGACCCTGCCGCGCACCTGAGTCAGTCGTCCGGACAGACCGTGGGAATTCCTGGGCGAGCGTAGACTCTATGGAGTGTACTGCCCGGATCCGCGCAAGGCGGGTCGGGCCATCGCCCAGGAGTGCCCAATGAAGATCGATCCACGCGTAAGTGCCGAACTGGCAAGGCTTGAGCCCAATCAGGTAGGTGTACTGGCCTGGTCGTTGTTAGCCCATCCGTCCGTCGCCCAGGCTGGCGGGATCCCCGGTCAGCCCGACCCCGATTCCCCCAACGAACAACCCACCGAACCCGGTGAACCGACCCTGCCGGACGAGCCGCCTCCCGCGCCTGTCGCTTGAGTGGGCCTGACCCCGTGCGTGCCCCGTGAACAGCGACCAGGGTGGCCGCTGTTCACGGGGCGTTCGTGCCTGGCAATACCTGAGTTCAGCTTTGAGGCCTAGGGTCAGGCCTGGCGTGTTTTAACGCGGGGGCGCTACCTGCGCACGGCGTGCATAGGCTCAAGGCGGTCAACGATGGACGTGAGAGCTTCTACCGGCATCTGCCAGACGACATCCGCCGGGGGCAATGCCCTGTGCAGCAGGAGCCCGTCCCCAGGCTCCTGTTGACCACTACTTCAGGTTGCCACTGAGGAACTGCTTGAGCCGTTCACTGCGGGGATTGCCCAGTACATCCTCGGGCGTGCCATGTTCTTCCACCAGGCCCTGGTGCAGGAACAGCACCTGGTTGGAGACCTTGCGCGCAAAGCTCATCTCATGGGTGACCATGATCATGGTCCGGCCTTCTTCGGCCAGCCCCTGGATCACCCTGAGCACCTCACCCACCAACTCCGGGTCCAGGGCGGAGGTCGGTTCATCGAACAGCATGACTTCCGGTTCCATCGCCAGTGCGCGGGCAATGGCCACCCGCTGCTGCTGACCGCCGGAGAGGAAGGCCGGGTACTGGTCCGCCACGCGGGCAGCCAGGCCGACCTTGTCGAGGTAGCGGCGCGCGCGATCCTCAGCGTCCTTTTTACTCACCCCCAGCACCCGGCGCGGCGCCATGCTGATGTTTTCCAGCACGGTCATGTGGCTCCACAGGTTGAAGTGCTGGAACACCATGGCCAGGCGGGTACGGATGCGCTGCAGCTCGGCTTCGTCGGCAACCCGCATGCCGTGGTGGTCCTTGATCATGCGGATTGCCTGGCCGTCCAGGCTCATCGCGCCGTCGTTGGGGGTTTCGAGAAAGTTGATGCAGCGCAAAAAGGTGCTCTTGCCCGAGCCGCTGGCGCCGATCAGGCTGATCACATCGCCCGTCCTGGCCTTGAGCGACACCCCCTTGAGGACTTCATGGCTGCCGTAGCTTTTGTGCAGGCCTTCGATGGTCAATTTGTACATGGGGTGAACATCCTCAAGGCGAAAGTAGGTAGCCGGTTCGATAGGCTTCAAGGCCCGCCACATGGGCGATCACCATGCCCGCGGTGGCCATGCGGCGGGTCGAGCGGGCATACAGCAGGCCCTCGTTGGTGCAATGGACCGGCGTGACCCGGTCGCTGATCGGGTCGATGATCTCGGCGATCAGTTGCCCGGCCTGCAGGTATTCGCCCGGTAGCGCGCTGTATACCAGCAGGCCGCCGACCGGAGTGGCGACCGGCTCCACCGCCGCCAGTGGCGTGGCGGGGTAGGGCAGTTCCGGCAGTGGCTGGATCTGGCCTTCGATGGCGCCAAAGTGCGTCAGGTAGTCGATCAAGGCCTGGCAGTCGAGGCTGGCCAGGGGATGATTGACGTCGCCCTGGCCGCGCAGCTCCAGGGTCACCGAGAAACTGCCCGACGGTATGGGGAACTGCTCGCCGAAGCGCTCTTGCAACTGCCACCACACCAGGGTGAAGCACTCGTCGAAGGACTGGCCACCGGAGTCGGTGGCCAGCAGGCTGGACTCGGCGCCGATGTAGCGCGCCAGCGGTTCGACCTGGGGCCAGGCCTGGGGCGTGGTGTACAGGTGGGTGACGGCTTCGAAGTCACAGTGCAGGTCCAGCACCATGTCGGCATCGCAGGCCAGGGTCTGCAGCACCAGGCGCTGGGATTGCAGTTGTGTGGCGGCGCTCTGGCGCAGCAGTGCATGACGCAAAGTACGGCGTACCAGGGCCAGGTTGTGCTGCGGATCCTGGGTGAGCTGGCCTTCGATCTCCTGACCGATCGTTTCGCCGAGGTCGACAAACCAACGGTTGAAGTTCTGCCCGCTTTCCAGCTCGTAGCGGCCCAGGGGGACGTCCATCAACACCTGTTCCAGGCCAATCGGATTAGCCACCGGCACCAGCACGATCTCGCTCAGCAGTCGGCCCTCGGCTTCGAGTTGGGCCAGGCGTTGCTTGAGGTGCCAGGCCACCAGCATGCCCGGCAGTTCGTCGGCATGCAGCGAGGACTGGATGTAGACCTTGCCCCGGGCCTGCGTCGGGCCGAAATGGAAGCTGTGGATCTGGCGTGCGGTGCCCGGTAGCGGGGCAAGCAAGTCATGAATCTGGTGGCGCATGTGCGTGAGTGTCCTACTACGTGAGGGCTAGTGGGTCGGTCCGAGAAATGCCAGCCAGCGGCGTTCGGCAACCCGGAACAGGCCGACCAGGGCAAAGGTCACGGCCAGGTAGATCAACGCGGCGATGCCGAACGACTGGAACGTCAGGAAGGTCGCCGAGTTGGCGTCCCGTGCGACTTTCAGGATGTCCGGGATGGTCGCGGTGAAGGCCACGGTGGTGGAGTGCAGCATGAGGATCACTTCGTTGCTGTAGTAGGGCAACGAACGGCGCAGGGCCGAAGGCATGATCACGTAGGCATACAGCTTCCAGCCTGTCAGGCCGTAGGCCTTGGCCGCCTCGACTTCGCCGTGGTTCATGCTGCGAATCGCCCCGGCGAAAATCTCCGTGGTGTAGGCGCAGGTGTTCAGGGCAAAGGCCAGGATGGTGCAGTTCATGGCGTCGCGAAAGAACGCGTCGAGCACCGGTTGCGCGCGGATGGCGGCCAGGCTGTAGATCCCGGTGTAGCAGATCAGCAACTGGATATACAGCGGCGTGCCGCGGAACAGGTAGGTGTAGAACTGCACCGGCCAGCGGATATAGAAGTGCGGGGAAACCCGGGCAATCGACAGCGGGATCGACACCAGGAAGCCGATGCAGATCGAGGCACTGAGCAGCCACATCGTCATCGCCAGGCCGGTGATGTGGTAGCCGTCGCTGTACAGGAACGGGCGCCAGTACTCTTGCAGAAGTTCGATCATCGTACGGCCTCCCGGGCACCGGCGGCATAACGCCGCTCCAGCCAGCGCAGGACGACGTTCGATGCGCTGGTGATCACCAGGTAGATCAGTGCCGCCAGCACCAGGAAGTAAAACAGCTGGTAGGTACTTTTGCCGGCGTCCTGGGCGGCCTTGACCAGGTCGGCGAGGCCGATGATCGAGACCAGGGCGGTAGCCTTGAGCATCACCATCCAGTTGTTGCCGATTCCCGGCAAGGCGAACCGCATCATCTGCGGGAAGACCACGTAGCGAAAGCGCTGGCCGCGCTTGAGGCCGTAAGCGGTGGCGGCTTCAACCTGGCCACGGGGCACGGCGAGGATCGCGCCACGGAAGGTCTCGGTGAAATAGGCGCCGTAGATAAAGCCCAGGGTGATGACCCCGGCGCTGAACGGGTTGATCTCGATGTATTCCCATTCCAGCAGGTCGGTCAGGGACGTCAGCCAGGTTTGCAGGCTGTAGAAAATCAGCAGCATCAGCACCAGGTCCGGCACCCCACGAATCAAGGTGGTGTAGCACTGCGCCGGAATGCGCAGCAGCCTGGAGGCTGAGAGTTTGGCGCTGGCGCCCAGGAGGCCGAGTAACACGGCCACCAGCAGCGACAGTACCGATAATTGGATGGTCATCCAGGTGCCTTGCATCAGCAGGGGGCCGAAGCCTTTCAAGCTGAAGGCCGAGAGCCCCAGGTTTTGTAGGAGTTGTTCAAACATGAAGTCAGCAACCTGATAGCGAAAAAAAGGCGCCCATCACGAGGATGGGCGCCGGGCATTATTTGCCGCTGTACAGATTCAGATCACCAAAGTGTTTCTTTTGAATGGTGGCGTAGGTGCCATCATCGTGTAACGCTTTGATACCTTTATCGAGAAGGGCCTTCAGCTCTTTGTTACCTTTAGAGATACCGATAGCTGTCTTGGCTGGCAACAGTGGGCTGTCGACGGGCTGACTGACTTCATAGCCGGCGCCTTGTGGCGACTTCAAAAAGCCCAGTTCGGCTTGCAGCATGTCCTGGATCGACGCGTCCAGACGCCCGGAAATCAGGTCGGCGTAGACCTGGTCCTGGTTGGCGTAGGCCTTGGTCTTGACTCCAGCCTTGTCCAGCACGGCCTTGGCATAGGCTTCCTGGATGGTGCCCTGCTCGTAGCCGACGGCCTTGTCCTTGAGCGATGCGGTATCGGCGGTCAGCCCGGAACCCTTCTTGAACACGAAAGAGGTGGGGCCGGAGAACAGTTCGCTGGAGAAGTCGATGACCTTCTCGCGGGCTTCGGTAACGGTCATCGAAGAGATGACACCGTCGAATTTATTGGCCTTGAGGCCCGGGATCATGCCGTCGAAATCGCTTTCGACCCATTTGCACTTGACCTTCAATTCGGCGCAGATCGCATTGCCCAGATCGATATCGAAGCCCACCAGGCTGCCGTCTGCTGCTTTGGATTCGAACGGCGCGTAGGAGGGGTCAACACCAAAACGCAACTCTTTGTATTCTTTGGCCAGCGCGGAACCCGCGGCCATGCACAACGCCAGTGCAGAAAGGGTCAGCAATGCTTTTTTCATTATTCAATCCCTAAGAACCAATATGAGCGCTTGTGGCGCAGAATTATTGTTACTGGAAAGCGTAAGACCTTATGAAAGTAGCAATTTCCGAACCAGAGTCCCGAACAAGCGTTTTAAAAGATGATTCAACAAAAGTCTGCGACCCATTCGCGCCCAAAAACGGGCGCGAATGATTGAGTGCACCAGCATGGCGCCTGGGCTGGTGGAACCGGTGCACCCCAAGCACCGGTTTCGGCGGTTTTATTTGCCGGGTACCAGGGTCAGGCGCGTCTTGCCGTACACCTTGTCGAAGTTCTGCGGCTGCATCGGCAGGCTCTGGTACTGGCCCTTGAGCCACGGCTCGATACCGTTCAGGTAGTTGGGGCTAGCCGGGTTGCCGGACTGGCCGCTGCCGTTCTGCGCCAGCAACGGTTCGGTCTGCCCGAAGTCGACGATAAAGCGCATCGCCGGTGCCAGGGTGACGTTGAAGTCCTGGCCCCAGGTGTAGGCCGCCATGTTCAGGGTGGTGTGATCGCCACCGGCGGACATCGGCGCGCGCACGGTCTGGCCACGCACGTCCTTCCATTCGTAGTGATGCAGTTTTCCCCATTGCCAGGCTTTGCGGTCGCCGCCCATCTGGCTTTCGCCAGCAGAAATCGCGGCGGCCAGGCTGCGTGCAAGGATCGCCGGCTTGTCTTCCTTCTGCGGGGTGCGGGCGTCATCCCAGAACGGGCTGTCTTCGCGGCCGAGCAAATGGTCAGCCTGGGCCGAGTAGGACAACTTGCCGCTGGCGACAAACGCTTTCCAGGCCGGGCTGTTCTGCGGCCCCAATTCGTCGAGGAAGATCTGCTGCATGCTGGCCTGCAGGAACAACGCGTAGATCGCCGCGTCAGTCGAGGTCGCACTGAGCTTGCCGTCGAAGGCCATCAGGCGGCTGTAAGCCTCGCGTGCCTTGCCCGCCTCGGCGGCGGGCAGGGCGGCGATGGCTTGTTTGAGCGGCGCGGACATGCCGGGCGCCTCGAACATCTTCTTCAATTTGCTGGCGAACAGGCTGGTCTGGTCGTATTGCATGGCAATCGTGCTGCGAGTGTCCTGCTTGCCGCTCCCTGCCAGTTCGGCGATGCGTTCGCCACGCTCGGGGGCGGCCCACGAATTGGACAACTGCATCCCGTAACCGTGAGGAATTACCCGTTGGTTGGCGGTGCCGAGCCAGCCTTGCGCCGGGTCCTGATCATACGGATGGAGCATCGGGTCGGCGTAGCCGTCCCAGTCGTAGCGGCCTTCCCAGCCGGGGGATGGCAGCAAGCCTTCGCCTTCGCGACGGTTGGGGAAGCGACCGGTAACCTGCCAGCCGATGTTGCGGGCGTCGGCAAATACCATGTTCAGGGCAATCGCGCGGATTTCCCGGCTGGCATCCGAGGCTTTTTCCACATTCTGCGCGCGGGTCAGGTCGAAAAACGCATCCAGGCTCTTGTCGTCGGTCAAGTTCGGTTGCTGCAAGGCCAGGCCGAAGCCGTTGCCCAGCGCAGTACCCTGGGCGCTGTTGAGCAAGGCGCCGTGGCGGGTTTCGTACACGGCTTCGCGAATCGGTCGCTGGCCTTTGATGAAGTAGGTTTCGTTACGCACCATCACTGGCTGCCATTTACCCCCGACCTCGTAGCTCAGGCCGTTGCCCTGGCGCTTGAGTTTTTCCAGGAACAGGTCCTGGTTGTCGCCCAACACCGCCGTCATGCTCCAGGCCACTTGGCCGTTGAAGCCGGCCAGGACCAGCGGCAAGCCGGCGATGGAAACGCCCGCCGCCTGGTATTTCGGCGCGCGAATCTGCACGAAGCTCCACAGCGACGGCACGCCGATCGGCAGCTGGCTGTCGCTGGCCAGCAGGCTTTTACCGCTGCGGCTGCGTTGTGGGGCGATCGCCCAGTTGTTCGATGCCGTGCCGCCGAGCATGTTCAACGCGCCCAGTTGCTCGCCAGCGTTCGCCACCTCGGCAAGGCCCGGGAGGGTGCCGTTGAGCTTGATGCCCTGAAGCTTGTCGGCTTCCGCCAGCGGCAGTTTTTCGTCTGGGTACGACGGCGACAGCCACGCCAGTTTGTCCTGGGTGACGGTTTGCGCCATGACCAGAGCGGAAATTTCCTGCGGCAGGTTGGCCGACTGGCTGAAGTTCAGCAGGCAGAAAATCAGCGCCGAGTCTTCCGGCTTCCAGTATTCCGGTTGGTAACCGGTGGCAGCCAGGTCCGCCGGCAGCTTGTCGCGATAGCGGAACAGGTAAGCGTTGACCCCGCGGGCATAGACTTCAAAGAAGCGCTTGAGGCGAGGCGAGGAGGCTTTATAGAGTTCGTCGGCGCTTTTCTTCAGGTTCACGGCGCGCATGTAACGGTCGGCGTCGAGCATCTGTGGTCCCGACATTTGTGCCAGGCGGCCCTGGGCCAGCAAGCGCATGCTGACCATCTGGTAAATGCGATCAGTGGCGTGCACATAGCCGAGGGTGAACAAGGCATCGTGGAAGGTGCTGCTTTCGATCAGCGGCATACCCATGGCATTGCGTCGCACGGAGACGTTTTGCGCCAGTCCTTTGAGCGGTTGCACACCGGAGGTCGGCGGTAGCGTGTCCTGGGCATTCCAGGTCTGGCATCCGCCAAGGCTGAGCACACTGGTGACTGCTGCGGCAACGCCGAACCGGGGAAGAAAAGAAGTAAAGGCTGGCGAGGCCATGGCAAAGCTCCGTACCAAGAAAGGCGCTACGTTAGTGAGCGACCGAGGGCCGCGCAAGCAGGGGCCGAGCTTATTTGAGGGTTTGTCGGATAAATTACGGAATTTTCGACCACGGGCCTGTTTGCCTACCGTAAATCACGGTATTGGAAGCGGGTACTTGGTTATTGGCAGAGGGATATAGCGCCATGCAATTGCAGGTAAATGCCACGTTGATCCTGATCGATCAGCAAAAAGGAATCCATGAACCCCGGCTCGGACCGCGCAACAACCCTCAGGCCGAGGAGCGCATTGCCGAGTTGCTCGAGCACTGGCGCGCCAGATCGTGGCCCGTGATTCACGTGCAACATCTATCTCGCTCGCCGGAATCGGTGTTCTGGCCGCAACAGTTAGGTGTGGAGTTTCAGCAGCGGTTCATGCCCTTGGCCGGTGAACCGGTGATCCAGAAACAGGTGCCGGATGCGTTCTGCGCAACCGGGCTGGCCGCGGATTTACAACGAGGGGGAGTCGGCCAGTTGATTATCGTTGGCGTGGCAACGCACAACTCGGTGGAGGCCACGGCGCGTACGGCCGGCAATCTGGGGTATGAGACCTGGGTCGTGGAGGACGCCTGCTACACCTTCGACAAGCAGGATTATTTTGGCCAATGGCATTGCGCGCAGCAGGTGCACGCCATGGCGCTGGGTAATTTGCAGGGCGAGTACGCAACGGTGGTGACTACCCGCGACGTCCTGATGGCGGGCCGCGCCGGGTAATGGTGGGAGCGCCGTTCGGCTGGCTCCCACACGCCTTGGGGCTAGTGCATCAAGCGCCGTGGCACTTCTTGAATTTCTTGCCGTTGCCGCATGGGCAAGGGTCGTTGCGGCCAACGTCTTTCAAGGCGTTACGCACCGGCTCCTGGTGAGCGTGGCCGCAGTTTGGGCCGTGCACATGACCATGGTCGTGATCATGGTGCTCGTGATGGTCATGATCGTGGTTGCAGTCAGGGCCATGGACGTGGGGTTGCTGGGTCATCAGGTTTACTCCGGAATAAAATCGCCGGGAATTATCTCGCCATAACGCGACAGGTGCACGTCTTTGCCGAAGAATAATCCGGTTTGCAGGACGCCCTCCAGGCGGTAGGGGATGGGCTGCTCGGGTTTCTTCAACAACTTGACCACTTCGCGCAGGTGTTGCCACAGGTTCGTGCGGATCGGTACCTGAAAATACCCACTGCTCTTGGGGTCGACACTGAACCACTGATCACTCTCGCCCTCGCTCAGCAGGAACTGGCTCAAGTGAATGCGGTATTCCAGGCCGCGGACCGTCAGGCTGGAGTCATTGGGGTTGTCGACCCGAAAGTACAGCATGAACTTCTGGTCGAGCAACCGGGCCCGGATCACCTCGACCTTGAGCAGGTGGACCTGAGGCTCAAGCTCATCGTCGCTGAACCAGGACACGCAACCACTGAGACTCAGCAGCAACAGCAGGCTGATGCAGTGCAGGGCGCGGCGCTGGTTGAGCATGGTCTGGCTCCCTTTACCCGCAGTACAGGTTCAGTCCTTTAGGCGAAATACCCGGCACAGCACTTCTTGAACTTCTGCCCGCTGGCGCAGGGGCAGGCGTCATTGCGCCCGGCCTTGAGCGGTACGGTTGGGTCAATGAAGTACCAGTGCCCGGCGTTCTGTACGAAAGAAGAACGTTCACGGTGGCTATGTTCGCCGTCGCTGTCATGCCAGCGCGCAGTAAAGGTGACGAAGGCGTGTTCAGGTTGGCCGCCGAACACTTCCGAGCTTTCCACCTCCAGGCCGAGCCAGGTGCTCTGGGCGCTCCAGGCGCTGATCGACTGGCGGTCCAGGCCGGCTTGCTGGGCGGGCAGGGTGGTCGCCACCAGGTAGTCGATCAGGCCCAGCACGTAGGCGCTGTAGCGCGAGCGCATCAAGGCTTCGGCGCAGGGCGCGGGGTGCCCGGCATGGTAGTGCCCGCAGCAGGCATCGAGTGGCGTGCCGCTGCCGCAAGGGCAGATGGATGTACTCATTGTGTTACCACCAGTATTTTCCGAAATTCTCTGGATTGGCCCAGAACCGTGAGTTGAGCCAGTCAGGTACTTGTTTGTAGTCAAGCAGATCATAGGTGAACAGGGTCAATACTTGTTCGTCGCGCTGGAAACGTTCACTGGCTTGCAGGGCCAGGGAGAAGAAGTCGGTGTCCTGCCAGCCGCAGGCACTCAGGTCGGCGAGGACCGCGATGCGACTGGCGTTGAGGTTGCGGATCCCGCCGAGCAGGTTCAGGCCGTCGCGCTTGGGCAAATGCTCCAGGCAGTCGAGGGCCAGGGCCAGGTCGAATCGTTGCGCTGCCAGTTCTGCTGGCAGTGGGCCGGGGGCGATCTGGGCAACGACGGTGTCGGGGTGCGCCAGCTTGAACGCCTGCAGCGCCGGAAAGTCGCTGGCACCGATCAGCAGCAACCGTTTTGGTGCATAACGATCGAGCAGGGCGGCGAGCGCCTGCTGGGGAGTACGCAAAGAAATAGCGGCGGTCATCGAGGATCCTCAATCAGAACTGCCAAGACTAGCCTGCCCGAAGGCTCGGGCCTAGAGCGGGTTTGCACGGGATGCTACGAGCGCCCGTAAATACGCGATGCAGCAAGGCTGGCCTATTGCTGGCGGATATTAAAACTCGGGTCTTTACTGCTTGAATCGGTCGTATGCCGATCCCTCAGGAGAAAACTCGATGAGCATAGTTCGGACAGCATTACCCTTGGTTCTGCTAACCAGTGTGTTGACTGGTTGCGCAGGTTTGCAGAAAACCGACTGGCCGACCTGTGCGGCGGTGGGCGGCGTGGTCGGTGCGGGTCTCGGCGCGACGAAAAGTTCGGCATGGGCCGGCGGTGGCGCGCTGTTCGTAGGTGGCTTGGCAGCCGCCTATTGCTGGGTGCATGGCGACGGCGATGAAGATGGCGACGGTGTTCTGGACAGTCTCGACAAGTGCCCGGGCACACCAAAAGGCGTGCAGGTCGATGCCAATGGCTGCCCACCACCGGTGCCGGTGGTTGAAGAAGTGGTGGTGGTCAAAGAAGAAACCATCGTCATTCGTGATGTGCACTTCCAGTTCGACTCGGCCAAGTTGACCGAAGCCGACAAAACCAAGCTGGAAACCATTGCTTCCCGACTGAAACAGGAAGCAACGACTGCGCAACTGAGCGTCACCGGGCATACCGACAGCGTTGGCAGCGATGCCTATAACGAGAAACTCTCGGATAAACGTGCGCATTCGGTGGTCGAGTACCTGATCGAAGAAGGCGTGCCACGTGCCAGCTTCGTGTCGGTACAAGGTGCCGGTGAAAGCCAGCCAGTGGCCGACAACAAAACCGCTGACGGGCGGGCCATGAACCGTCGTACCGAAATCAAAATCAACCGCTAGCCCCTCTCGCATCCGCGGCTTGTGCAGTCGCGGATGCGGGTCTTTACTCCTGTGTGACCGGTATGGGCCGGTAATACAGGAGCAATCACCATGAGTCTTCGTGCGCGGACCGTGATACCGGTACTACTGTTTGGCAGCCTGTTGACAGGTTGCGCCACCCACAGCGACGGCACTGCCCCCCTCAATCAACGTACCTGGCCCATTTGCAGCCTTATCGGCGGCCTGGTGGGCGGAGGCCTGGGCGCGATAGAAAGTGGTGGTTGGGCGGCAGGTGGTGCGGCACTCGGTTTGTTGACGGGAGGCTTGATCTGTTACGCGCAGGATGGCGATGAGGACGAGGATGGGGTCTTTGATCGTCGTGATCATTGCCCGGATACCCCGGCCAATACCCCGGTCGACAACAGGGGTTGTCCGATTCCCCAGTACCCGGCCACCGTCAAGCCGGTCGAACCGCAAAGTGAAGTGATCACCCTGAGTGACCAGGGGGAGGTGTTGTTCGCCTTCGACTCCGCGCAATTGACGCCGGCGGCCCAGGAACAACTGGTGGGGTTGATGGATAAACTGAAAAACGCCGACGTACTGAGTATCAAGGTGGTCGGGCATACCGACAGCCAGGGCACAGACGCCTACAACCAGGCGCTCTCCGAACGCCGCGCCAGCAGTGTCGCCGCCTTCCTGCTGGAGCAGGGGCTGGCACCGGACAAACTCACCAGTCAGGGCATGGGCGAAAGCCAGCCTGTTGCCGACAACGCCAGCGAAGAAGGGCGGGCGAAAAACCGTCGCGTGGAACTGGTGATCGGCCGCTGATCGGCGGCTGCCGGATGGGCGATCCTCGTCGATCCGGCAGCTAAACAGCCTCGTGCGCAAGAATTTTCACTGACCGCTGGCGCATCCCTCGTGGAAGTCGTTACTGTGCGCGCAAAGAATAATGAACCACGGGGGAGCGTATGAAAGTGTTTTGGGGGCTGGGTAAAGTTTTGACCCTGATGTTCTGGCTGGTGGCGCTGGTCAACCTGGTGGAACCGCTGATCAATCCGATTGATTTGCTGGTCAATCTGGCGGCCAGCCTGTTGCTGCTGACCCACCTGTTGGAAGTGTTGCTGGTGCACCGCAACCTCAAGGGCCGTCCTCACCCGTGGCGTGATCGCCTGCAAATCCTCCTGTTTGGCATTTTTCACCTGCGGACCCTGTCTGCCCCTACCGCTGGGGAGGCCCGCCATGCGTAAGCTCTGTTTGCTTGCCGCGCTGGTCAGCCCACTGGCCACGGCGCAGGTGGTCAGTGTGGAAAGTCATTCGCTGATGCGCCTGCCCAATACCACCAGCACCTTGCAGTTGGAGCGTCTGGACGTGGCGGACTATGGCACCTTGCTGATTCCTTCGAACGTCACTGAGTTGGACGTCGGCCAGTTGCACCTGGGGCGCGAGGCGCGGATTGCGATTGTTCCCAGTGAGCAGGTCCTGCAGTTGAATGTCGGGCATGCCCAGCTTGCCAGTGGCAGCCAGATTACGTCCCGTGGTGCGCCGGGTACTTACCTCAAGGCCGCTCGCGGCGGGCGTAACCTGAATTTGCGCATTGCTTCGTTGAATGCCCCCGAGTTGTCCGTGGATGCCCGTGGTGGCGCTGGTGCGCCGGGCTATGTGGGGCTCGATGGGGCCAATGGTCAGGAGCCCGGTTGCACCTGGGGTCAGGCCGGACGTGGTGCCGATGGGGATAACGGGGGGGATGGTCGTGCAGGGGCGCCAGGGGCTTTGGTGCGTCTGGAATTGCCGCGTGATTATCCGCAGCAGCAGATCAAGGTGCAGGTTGAGGGGGGCGCCGGAGGAGTGCCGGGGGCGGGTGGCAAGCCTGGTGCGGGAGGGAAGGCCAAGGGGTGCCTTGTTTACCGTGCCGATGGTGGCAAGAGTGGGCGGCCCGGGATGGCGGGGCAGCCGGGGGCAGAGGGGGCGGCTGGGGCTGTCAGTTTGCAGCGTTTGTAGGGCGTGAGTGGTAAAGGCGAGGCGGCCTTGCGGCCGGCCTGTTTTTACCGCTGTGCGAATCGCCCTCTAGGAGCGAGCCCGCTCGCGATGGCAATCTGCGGCTCGCTCCAGATCAACGGCAGGTTCCGTGTCTTTAGAATGTCGGGCGCGCCGCCGCAATGGCGACCAGCACCAATCCCACCATCAAATTGATACCCACCAGGCGGCGTATCCCACCCAGGGTGGCGGCGCCGGTCGGCCAGTCTTCGGCCAGGACGGCCTTGCGTAGCTCGGGCAGTTGCAGTGCTTGAATGCGAATGAACAGTGCGGTCATCACCAGGTACAGGCCCATCATGATCTGCACGTAGCGTGGCGCGGTCTCGAAGCCGTTGAAGCGCAGGTGGATCAGGCCGACGCCGCTGATCGGCAGGATCAGCACCGCCATCCAGACCCAGAGAAAAAAGCGTGGGAACACTTCCAGCCACAGTTTAAGGCGGGCCGGGCCCTCGAGGGCCTTTACGGCGGCGGGGCGCAGGACCATCCAGGCGAAAAACATGCCGCCGACCCAGACCAGGGCCGCCAGTGTATGCAGGCTATAAATGAAGGCGAAAAGTGTCATTGAGGTACTCCGTTCTGCGCGGGATTAATTAGCGGGGTATGATAGCGGCCGATCCGAACCACTGAAAATTTATCCAGCGTTTTTTGCGCCCGACAATCCATGATCAGCACTGAACTCAAAACCACGATCCAGGGCGCTTATTCGCGTTTTCTCGAAGCCAAGAGCCTTAAGCCCCGCTACGGCCAGCGCCTGATGATCGCCGAAATCGCCAAAGTCCTGGGTGACATCGACACCGACGACGAAGGCCGGCGCAGTGGCGACCCCGCGATTGTCGCGGTGGAAGCCGGCACCGGTACCGGTAAGACCGTGGCCTACAGCCTGGCGGCGATTCCCACGGCCAAGGCCGCCGGCAAACGGCTGGTGATTGCCACTGCCACCGTCGCCCTGCAAGAGCAGATCGTCTACAAGGACCTGCCGGACCTGATGCGCAACAGCGGGCTGAATTTCAGCTTTGCCCTGGCCAAGGGCCGGGGTCGCTATATGTGCCTGTCCAAGCTCGACATGCTGCTGCAAGAAGGCCATGCGCAAACCGCCACGGCCCAGCTGTTCGAGGAAGAAGGCTTCAAGATCGAGGTCGATGAGGCCAGTCAGAAGCTGTTCACCAGCATGATCGAGAAGCTCGCCGGCAATAAGTGGGACGGCGACCGCGACAGTTGGTCCACCGCCCTGGAAGACGCTGACTGGGCGCGCCTGACCACCGACCACAGCCAGTGCACCAACCGCCATTGCCCCAATTTTGGCCAGTGCGCCTTTTACAAGGCCCGCGAAGGCATGGGCAAGGTCGATGTGATCGTCACCAACCATGACATGGTCCTCGCCGACCTGGCCCTGGGGGGCGGTGCCGTGCTGCCGGACCCGCGTGACACCATCTATGTGTTCGACGAAGGTCACCACCTGCCGGACAAGGCCATCGGCCACTTCGCCCATTACACGCGCCTGCGCTCCACCGCCGACTGGCTGGAGACCACCGCCAAGAACCTCACCAAGTTGCTCGCCCAGCACCCGCTGCCCGGCGACCTGGGCAAGCTGATCGAGCAAGTGCCGGAACTGGCGCGCGAGATCAAGACCCAGCAGCAGTTCATGTTCAGTGCCTGCGAGCAGGTGGCCGACTTCAAGCCCGGCGAAGATGTAGAAGGCCGTGAGCGCCCGCGTCATCGCTTTGTCGGTGGAGTGATTCCCGAGCACATGCGCGAGATGGGCGTCGAGCTGAAGAAGGGCTTTGCCCGCCTGACCGATGTCTTCACCCGGCTTACTGAGTTGCTCAAGGAAGGCATGGACGGCGAGGTCAACATTGGTATCGCCAGCAACCAGGCCGAAGAGTGGTATCCGCTGTTTGGCAGCCTGCTGTCGCGCTCCCAGGGCAACTGGGAGTTGTGGACCGCCTTTACCGCCGAAGACCCGGAAGACAACCCGCCCATGGCGCGCTGGCTGACCCTGGCCGAAAGCGGTTCGCTGTTCGATATCGAGGTCAATGCCAGCCCGATCCTGGCTGCGGAGATGCTGCGGCGTAACCTGTGGAATATCGCCTACGGTGCCTTGGTGACCTCGGCCACCCTGACTGCCCTCGGCACTTTCGATCGCTTCCGCATGCGTGCCGGCCTGCCGAAAAAAGCCGTGACGGCGGTCGTGCCCAGCCCGTTCCATCATGCCGACGCGGGTGTGCTGCGGGTCCCCGACCTGCGCGCCGACCCGCGTGACGCCGCGGCGCACACGGCGGCGATCATCCGCGACCTGCCGGAACTGGTGGAAGGCTCGCGTGGCACCCTGGTGCTGTTTTCCTCGCGCAAACAGATGCAGGACGTGTTCGATGGCCTCGACCGCGACTGGCGCAAGCAAGTGTTCATTCAAGGCAACCTGTCGAAACAGGAAACCCTGAACAAGCACAAGGCGCGGGTCGATGGGGGGATTCCAGCGTGCTGTTCGGCCTGGCCAGTTTTGCCGAAGGTGTCGATTTGCCGGGTGCCTATTGCGAGCACGTGGTGATCGCCAAGATCCCGTTCTCGGTGCCCGATGACCCGGTGGAAGCCGCGCTGGCCGAGTGGATCGAAGCGCGAGGCGGCAACCCGTTCATGGAAATCTCGGTGCCGGACGCCTCGCTCAAGCTGGTTCAGGCTTGCGGTCGCCTGCTGCGCACCGAAGAAGACCGCGGCACCATCACCTTGCTTGACCGGCGCCTGGTCACGCAGCGTTACGGAAAGGCGATCCTCAACGCCTTGCCACCGTTCCGTCGCGAAATATCTTGAGACAGGGTGGGCGAAAACGCCCACTTCGTTGTCTATCTCCTATCACCGATTTCACACTGGCCCTAGGGAGAACCTGGTTCATATGATTCGCCGCTCGTTACCCGCTGTTTTTGCCCTGATGTTCGCTGCGCCCCTGCTGGCGGCACCCACCGGGCAGCAGACGCTGTTCAACTTTGTCCGGCCTGCCGATGTGGTCCAGGTGACGACACAGGATGCCAGCTTGCCGCAATCCAATGCGGAGCAGACGGCCGAGGGCGAAGTGCTGCGGCGTGTGACGTTCAACCCGACGGCGCAACCGAGCCTGCGCCTGACCCCGCAAACCGGGGCCTGGGACTGGTCGCAATCCGAGGTCATGAGCCTGCGCCTGCAGAGCGCGATGAACTGGGCTGTGACGCTGTACGTAAAGATCCAGAGCAACGACGGGAAAACCCTGGTCAGCCGCGTCGACTTGCCTGCCGGCCCGGCGCAGACCCTGTTGGTGCCGCTCAAGCCTAGCTCGCCCCTGAGCCAGGGCATGAAGGCCGGCCCGCCGATGCCGATGACCGTCGATGGCCAGCGAATCCTGCTGGCCAGCAGCGAGGGTGAGCTAGACCCTGCCCAGGTGGTGTCGGTCACGCTGTCGATGGATCAGCCGAAAGTGGCCCAGAGCATCCTGGTCGAGCGCTTTGGCGTGCAGGACGGCGCGGCGGTCACCCAGGCAGTCTACGGTTCTCTGGTGGATGCCTATGGGCAGTCGAGCCGGGCGAAATGGCCGGAAAAGATCGCCACTGACGAGCAGCTCAAGGCGGCCGCCGTCAAGGAACAGCAACAATTGAGCGGCTGGCTGGCCCAGCGCCAACGCTCGGCCCTGGACGCCTACGGCGGCTTGAACACGGCCGCGGCGTTCAAGGCCAGCGGCTTTTTTCGCACCGAGAAGCGCGACGGGCGCTGGTACCTGGTGACGCCGCTAGGTCACCCGTTCTACTCCCTGGGGGTCAATACGGTCACCGCAGACGCCAGCCAGACGTATGTCGCCGGTCGCGAAGGCATGTTCGAAGTATTGCCGGGTAACGACCAGCCCCTGGCTGTCCATTACGGTGAAGGCGACAACCGTGGCGGCAATGGTGTCGATCGCGGGCGCGCCTTCAATAGCGGTCGCTGGTATGACTTTTACGGCGCCAACCTGCAACGCACCTACGGTCAGCCCTGTGTCGCCACCGCCACCGCCACCGCCCCGGCGACGGAGGCCGAAACCGGTGCCGAAGCGCCCGTCGCGCCATGTGCGCCCTATGCCTTTGATGAAAAACGCTGGGCCGGCCACACCCTCGATCGCCTGCAGGCCTGGGGCTTCAACACCCTGGGTAACTGGAGCGAGCCGGCCTTGGGCCACAGCGAGCGGATGCCCTACACCTTGCCATTGTCGATCGTTGGCGATTACACCAGCATCAGCACGGGCAACGACTGGTGGGGCGGTATGCCCGACCCGTTCGACCCGCGTTTTGCCATGGCCACCGAGCGTGCAGTGGCCATTGCCGCCCGCGACCACCGGGATGATCCCTGGTTGATCGGCTACTTTGCGGATAACGAGCTGGCCTGGGCCGGTCCCGGTGACGACCCCAAGGCGCGTTATGCCCTGGCGTATGGCACGTTGAAAATGACCACCGACGTACCGGCCAAACGGGCCTTCCTCAAGCAGTTGCGTGACAAGTACCGCAATCAGGCAGGCCTGTCGAAGGCCTGGGGCATCGACCTGCCGGCCTGGGAGTTGATGGAAGACCCGGGGTTCGTGCCGCCGGTACCCAATCCGGAGCATCCGGAAATCGAAGCCGACTTCAAATACTTCCAGAAAGTCTTCGCCGATACCTACTTCAAGACCATTTCCGATTCGTTGAAATGGCATGCGCCGAACCACCTGCTGCTCGGCGGCCGGTTTGCCGTCAGCACGCCCGAAGCCGTGGCGTCCTGCGCGCAGTACTGCGATGTGCTGAGCTTCAACCTCTACACGCTCAAGCCCCAGGATGGCTATGACTTCAGCCAGTTGCAGGCGCTGGACAAACCGGTGCTGATCACTGAGTTCAACTTCGGTTCGCGGGATCGCGGCCCCTTCTGGGGTGGGGTAACGGAGTTGGCGAAGGAGGAGGACCGGGGCCCGGCCTACGCCAATTTCGTCAAACAGGCGCTCAGCGAGCCGTCGATTGTCGGGGTGCACTGGTTCCAGTACCTCGATCAACCGGTAACCGGTCGCCTGCTGGATGGCGAGAACGGACATTTTGGCCTGGTGGGGATCACCGATATCCCGTTCCAGGGTTTTGTCGACAGCGTGCGCAAGGCCAACCTGCAGGTCGTCGATCAGTTCGCCAAGGCGGGCGAACAAGCCCGGCTCGCCGCCGAGAAAGCCGGCAAAACCAGTGAAAAAGCCGAGGGCGAAAAAACCGGCCACGCGCCGCAGGGCGCGGGGCAGGGCAGCCACACGGATGGACATTCGGCCAACGGTCACTAATCGTTGAAACGGCACGTTTAAACCCGTGACCGCCCAGCCCTAGCGGGTTCCCAAAACCCTCAAGGGCTGGAACAATGCGCTATCGATTCGAGATGTTTCTCCGGGGAGTGGTGGGTGCAGATTCAAGGTCATTACGAGCTTCAATTCGAAGCAGTCCGCGAAGCCTTCGCGGCACTGTTCGATAACTCCCAGGAACGCGGCGCGGCCTTGTGCATCCAGATCGGTGGCGAGACCGTCCTCGACCTGTGGGCGGGCACGGCCGACAAGGATGGCGCTGAGGCATGGCACAGCGATACCATCGCCAACCTGTTTTCCTGCACCAAGACCTTTACCGCCGTGACCGCCCTGCAGCTGGTTGCCGAGGGCAAGCTGCAACTTGATGCTCCGGTGGCCCGCTACTGGCCCGAGTTCGCCGCTGCCGGCAAGGAAACGGTGACCTTGCGTCAGTTATTGTGTCATCAGGCAGGCCTGCCGGCACTGCGTGAGTTGCTGGCACCCGAAGCGCTCTACGACTGGCAGACCATGGTGGATGCCCTGGCGGCAGAAGCGCCTTGGTGGACCCCGGGCGAAGGCCATGGGTATGCGGCAATCACCTATGGCTGGCTGGTGGGTGAACTGTTGCGTCGGGCCGATGGCCGTGGTCCGGGTGAATCGATCGTCGCGCGGGTGGCACGTCCCCTGGGGCTGGATTTCCATGTTGGCCTGGCCGATGAAGAGTTCCACCGCGTGGCGCATATCGCACGGGGCAAAGGCAACGTTGGTGATGCGGCCGCCCAGCGCCTGCTACAGGTCACTTTGCGCGAGCCGACAGCCATGAGCACTCGGGCGTTCACCAACCCGCCCTCGATCATGACCAGCACCAACAAGCCAGAGTGGCGACGGATGCAGCAGCCGGCGGCCAATGGCCACGGCAATGCCCGTAGCCTCGCCGGCTTCTACAGCGGCCTGCTGGATGGCAGCCTGCTGGAAAGTGACATGCTCCAGGAGCTGACGCGCGAGCACAGCCTGGGCGAGGACAAGACTCTACTGACCCGGACGCGTTTTGGCCTGGGTTGTATGCTGGATCAGCCGGACGTACCCAACGCCACCTTCGGCCTCGGCCCTCGGGCTTTTGGTCATCCTGGGGCGGGGGGATCCGTCGGGTTTGCTGATCCCGAACACGATGTGGCCTTCGGTTTTGTCACCAATACCCTGGGTCCCTACGTGTTGATGGACCCGCGTGCGCAGAAGCTGGTGCGGGTTCTCGGCGATTGCCTGTAAAAGGGTGGTTGCCAGGCATTTTTCTGATAAAAGATGCCACAAAGTCATGGAATGGAACCCTGTGGCTTTTCATGTTGCACAGCGTCTGTTTATACGGGTCGCAGACCCACAGCTTTTTATCTCATTTTGTGGATATCCCATGTCACCGAACAAATTCTTAGCCTTGGCCCTGTGTCTCAGCATCACCGGTTGTGCACAAACCCCACAAAGTGACGCAGACGGTGGCCCTTGGTGGTCATTCGGTTCCGGTTCCGACAAGGTTGCGGACAAAGGCACCGCCAAGCCGGACGTCAAGGCCGACGCCAAGGCGCCGGCAGCTCCTGCCGACAAGACCGCCGCCGCCCCGGCAACCCCGGCGCCTGTGGCCAAGGCACAGGACAGCGGCAGCAGCTGGTGGCCGTTCTCCTCCAAGGAGAGCGCCCCCAAAGCCGCCGTAGCCGATAGCAAAGCCGCCGCGCCTGTGGCGCCGATCGCGACGACCAGCGCTGCCGCCGCAGCGGCCAAGGCCGACTCCGAGAGCAAATGGTGGTGGCCGTTCAGCAACCAGCCCAAGGCAGTGACCAAGGCGGACATCAAGGATGTCCCGATGCCTGATCCGAAAATCACCCAGGCCTGGCTGGACGACTACGAGCCGCGCCTGCGCAGTGCCATTCAGGACAAGCGCCTGCAGGTCGAGCGTCGCGAGAACATCCTGGTGGTCATCGTGCCGGTGGATGAGGCATTTAACCCGAAACGCCCGGCCATGCTGTTGCCTTCGACCCTCGGCCCGTTCACTCGGATTGCCAAGCTGGTGGAATCCGACACCAAGACTTCGGTACTGGTGCTTGGCCACGGCGACTCCTCTGGCGCTGCCCCGGCAACCCAGACCCTGAGCAAGGAGCGTGCGACTTCGGTAGCCTCGATCTTCAGCCTCGGTGGCATGAAGCGTGATCGCCTGATGTTGCGTGGCATGGGTGACCTGATGCCGCGTGCAGCGAACGACAGTGTCCAGGGGCGTGCCTTGAACCGTCGTGTCGAGATCGTGCTGACCCAACGCACCACCATGCTGGCCCTGCTGAGCAAGTACAGCTCGCCGACCCCACCGGCGGCCGAGATGGTTGCGATCCAGGATGCCAAGCCTGCCAGCGTTGCCCTGGCCGATAAGAAAGCCACGCCAGCGAAAAAAGCCGCACCGGCGAAAAAGGCCACCACGGCCAAAAAAGCCGCACCAGCGAAAAAACAGCCAGCCAAGACCCCGACCCCGGCGAAAAAACCGGTACCGGTCAAAGCTGCTGCAAACTGATCGACCCCGCACAAGGAAAACGCCGTGACCCAGGCTCTGGCTGATATGCGCCGCGACTACACCCGCGATGGTTTGACCGAGGCCCAGGCCCCGGCCGAACCTTTCGTCCTGTTTCACCAGTGGTTTGCCGAGGCGGTGAAAACCGAACAACCTCCGGTCGAAGCCAATGCCATGACCTTGGCCACTGTTGATGAGCAGGGTCGCCCGCATTGCCGGATCCTGTTGCTCAAGGGCCTGGATGAGCAAGGTTTTACCTTCTTCACCAACTATGAGAGTGCCAAGGGCCAGCAGTTGGCGGCCAACCCCTGTGCCGCCATGACCTTCTTCTGGCCGACCCTGGAGCGCCAGGTGCGCATCGAGGGGCGGGTGGTCAAGGTCACGCCGCAAGAGTCCGATGCTTATTACCAGGTGCGGCCATTGGGCAGTCGCCTGGGGGCGTGGGCTTCCCCACAGAGTCAGGTGATTGCCGATCGTGCCGAGCTTGAAGGGCTGCTCAAGGCTACCGAGCAGCGCTTCAGCGATAGCCAGCCCGATTGTCCGGAGCATTGGGGCGGCTATCGCCTGCTGCCCGAGCGCATCGAGTTCTGGCAGGGACGTGCCAGTCGTCTTCACGACCGCTTGAACTACCGTCTGCAAGACGGTAGTTGGAGCCGTGAACGTCTGGCGCCCTGAGCAGTCTACCGGGCAGGATAGGTGGCTGCGGCCGCCTCCAGCCACTGCGCCAGGTCCCGGCGTTTGATGCGTTGCTGCCGGGCACGTTCCAGTTGCTGCAGCATGAACTGCTTTTTCTGTTCGTCATTACCCGCCAGTGACAGCGCCAGGTCACGGTCCATCCAGCGCTTGATTCGCACGTACAGCCACCAGTGGAAGTACAGGCCGGCGACGGTGGTGACGACAATGATGAAGTAATCCATGGAAATCCTTGGGCGATGGCGCAATTTTTCGAAATGGCCGCTACTGTGTGTTGAGCTCGCAGACGCCGCTGTACTGCGCCTGAATGAAACCAATTTTATCCGGGCGGCGCCGTGACAGGCGTCAAGCTGCGGAGTTTAATGAATACCTGTCCTTTGGAGTTGATGTTATGCGTAAGTCTGTTCTGCTGGTTGCTACCTTTTCCACGATGGCGATGTTACTCACAGGCTGCCAGTCCAGCCTGACCGGTGACTCCTACTCCCGTGACGAAGCGCGTCGTGTGCAGACCGTGCGCATGGGCACCATCGAGTCCCTGCGTCCGGTGAAAATCGAAGGCACCAAGACCCCGATTGGCGGCCTGGCTGGCGCGGCGGTGGGTGGTGTCGGTGGTAGCGCCATTGGTGGCGGCAAAGGCAGTATCGTTGCTGCAGTCATCGGTGCGGTGGCAGGTGGTTTGATCGGTTCGGCCACTGAAGAAGGCCTGACCCGTACCCAGGGCGTGGAAATCACCGTGCGTGAAGACGACGGCAGCATGCGTGCCTATGTGCAGCAGGTTCAGGAAAACGAAGTGTTCCGTGTGGGTGAGCGCGTACGCATCTCCACCGTGGACGGCACCAGCCGCGTATCGCACTAAGTTCCAACAGTTAAAACAAAACCCCGATCAGGCAACTGATCGGGGTTTTGTTTTTCTCGCATTTAATCGACTGATCAGGCCGCGTGTACCGGGTTCTTGCGGCTCGCTACCACCATCACGGCATAACCGATCAGGGCGGAGAACAGCGAGCCGGTGAGGATGCCCATGCGGTCCATGCCGGCGTATTCGCTGCTGCCCGCCTCAAAGGCCAGGGAACCGACGAACAGGCTCATGGTGAAGCCGATCCCGCAGAGAATCGCCACGCCCAGCACCTGGCCCCAATTGGCACCCTGGGGCAGGGCAGCGATGCCGATTTTCACGGCCAGCCAGGTCAGGCCGAACACGCCCAGGGTTTTTCCGAGCAGCAGGCCGACGGCAATGCCCATAGGCACGTCGTGGGTGAAACTCTCGAGGGTCACGCCGCTCAGCGACAGGCCGGCGTTGGCGAACGCGAACAGCGGCAGGATGCCGTAGGCGACCCAGGGATGCAGCGCATGTTCCAGGCTCAGTGACGGCGAGGGCTCGGCATTTTTGGTGCGCAGCGGGATGCAGAACGCCAGTGTCACCCCGGCCAGCGTGGCGTGGACACCGCTCTTGAGCACGCAGACCCAGAGGATCAGGCCGATGATCATGTACGGGCCCAGCTTGACCACCCCCAGGCGATTCATCGCCACCAGCGCCGCAATACAAGCGCCCGCCAGCATCAACGACAGGGTCGAGAGCGCGCCGGAGTAGAAGATCGCAATGATGATGATCGCGCCCAGGTCATCGATGATGGCCAGGGTCATCAGGAACAGCTTCAGCGACACCGGTACACGCTTGCCCAGCAAGGCCAGTACGCCCAGGGCGAAGGCAATGTCGGTGGCGGTCGGAATCGCCCAGCCATTGAGTGCGGGTGGGTTGTCGCGGTTGAGGAACCAGTAGATCAGCGCTGGCACCAGCATGCCACCGACGGCGGCGGCACCCGGCAGGACGATCTGCGAAGGCTTGGACAGGTGACCATCCAGGACTTCACGCTTGACCTCAAGGCCGATCAGAAGGAAAAACAGGGCCATCAGGCCGTCGTTGATCCACAGCAACAAGGGCTTGGCGATTTTCAAGGCACCGATCTGGGCCACCACGGGGGTGTCCAGCAAGCCGGTGTAGAGCCAAGACAGCGGTGAGTTGTTGATGATCAGGGCCAGTACTGCAGCGGCAATCAATAACAGACCGCTGGCAGCTTCCAACTGAAAGAAACGAGTGAAAGTGCTACGCAGAGGCAAGGTCGCTCTCCATCTATAGATTCAAAAGGTGGCACACCCTAACCTGTGCGGTTAGTTGTTAAAACAAAAGTTATATTCTTTTTTGTTATATACCGTTACAACCTGCGTTCCGCAGAGCCTAGCAGTTGACTGGTGTATTGAACCCTAGCTGTACCTGTGCGTTATGTAGGTTTTTTCCTAAGCTTAGGGTCTGGCCTGTTGTCACCCTCAGGTTTGCCCTCCGCCGCCACCGATTCCACGAGACCCCCACCATGAGCGACAGCCGCCAATGGGCCCGCGAAGCCATCCGTATCATCGAAGCCGACTTCCAGCGCAGTGCCGATACCCACCTGATTCCGTTGCCGCTGGCAGGGTTGCCGGGCATCGAGCTGTACTTCAAGGATGAGTCCAGCCATCCCACCGGCAGCCTCAAGCATCGGTTGGCCCGCTCCCTGTTTCTCTATGCGCTGTGTAATGGCTGGCTCAAGCCGGGTGCCCCGGTGATCGAGGCATCCAGCGGTTCGACGGCAATTTCCGAGGCCTACTTCGCCCGCTTGCTGGGACTGCCGTTCATCGCGGTGATGCCGGCCACCACTTCCCGGGAGAAGATCGCGCAAATCGAGTTCTACGGCGGCAAGAGCCACCTGGTGCAGGACCCGACGCAGATCTACGCCGAGTCCGAGCGCCTGGCCCGTGAGCACGATGGGCACTTCATCGATCAGTTCACCTACGCCGAGCGCGCCACCGACTGGCGGGCCAACAACAACATCGCCGAGTCGATCTTTCAGCAGATGCGTTTCGAGCGCTATCCGCAACCCAGCTGGCTCATTTCCAGCCCCGGCACCGGTGGCACCACCGCGACCCTGGGGCGCTACGTGCGTTACCGGCAGCACACCACTCGGGTGCTGTGCGCCGATGCGGAGCGTTCGGTGTTCTTTGACTATTACCAGAGTGGCGATGCGAGCCTGCGACTGGAGTGTGGTTCGCGTATCGAAGGCATCGGTCGGCCGCGGGTCGAGGCGTCGTTCCTGCCGAAGGTGATCGATGCGATGGTCAAGGTGCCGGACGCCTTGTCGCTGGCGGCCATGCATTACCTGGCACAACGCCTGGGTCGCAACGTCGGCGGTTCCAGCGGGACCAACCTGATCGGCGCGTTGATGGCGGCCCAGCAGATGGTCGCGGCAGGAGAGCGGGGATCGATCGTGGCTATTCTGTGTGACGGCGGCGAGCGTTATGCAACCACCTACTACAACCAGGACTGGCTGAAGGCTCAGGGCTACGAGTTGAGTGGCTTGATCGCGGCCGTTGCGGCCAGCGTCGAACGCGGTGAGGCACTGCCTGCCTCGGTGCTGCGCGCCAATATCTGAGATAACAACCAAGGCGGGAGCGAGCATACGGAACGTCGTCCGGCTCGCTCCCGCCGAGTGTTTAAGCGTCGATGCCCAGGATATCCCGCGCCACGGCCTCGGCGATGCGAATCCCGTCGACCCCCGCCGAGAGAATCCCACCGGCGTAACCGGCGCCTTCACCGGCCGGGAACAGCCCCTTGACGTTCAGGCTCTGCATCGACTCGTTACGAGTGATGCGCAGCGGTGAAGAGGTACGGGTTTCGATCCCGGTCAGCACCGCGTCATGCAGCGAGTAGCCGCGAATCTGCTTCTCGAACGCTGGCAGGGCTTCGCGGATGGCTTCGATGGCAAAGGCCGGCAATGCCAGCGCCAGGTCACCCAGGGCCACCCCAGGTTTGTAGGACGGTTCGACGCTGCCCAGCGCGGTCGATGGCTTGCCGGCAATGAAGTCGCCGACCAGTTGCGCCGGAGCCTCGTAGTTGCTGCCGCCGAGCACAAAGGCGTGGGACTCCAGTTGCTCCTGCAACTCGATACCGGCCAGCGGGCCACCCGGGTAGTCCACTTCCGGGGTAATGCCCACGACAATCCCGGAGTTGGCGTTACGCTCGTTACGCGAGTACTGGCTCATGCCGTTGGTGACCACGCGATTGGGCTCGGAGGTCGCCGCCACCACCGTACCGCCAGGGCACATGCAGAAGCTGTAGACCGAACGACCGTTCTTGGCGTGGTGCACCAGTTTGTAGTCGGCAGCGCCGAGTTTCGGGTGACCGGCGTACTTGCCCAGGCGCGCATTGTCGATCAGCGATTGCGGGTGTTCGATGCGGAAACCCACGGAGAACGGCTTGGCCTCCATGTACACGCCGCGGCCGTGGAGCATGCGGAAGGTGTCGCGGGCACTGTGGCCCAGGGCCAGGATTACGTGGCGGGAGTGAATCTGCTCGCCGCTCGCCAGTTCGACGCCGGTCAGTTGGCCGTCTTCGATCAGCACGTCGGTGACCCGTTGCTGGAAACGCACTTCGCCACCCAGGGCACGAATCTGCTCACGCATGTTTTCCACGACGCCCGTCAGGCGGAACGTGCCGATGTGCGGCTTGCTGACGTAGAGGATTTCATCCGGCGCGCCGGCCTTGACGAACTCGTGCAGGACTTTGCGGCCGTGGTGCTTGGGGTCCTTGATCTGGCTGTACAGCTTGCCGTCGGAGAACGTGCCGGCACCGCCTTCGCCGAACTGTACGTTGGACTCGGGGTTGAGCACGCTTTTGCGCCACAGGCCCCAGGTGTCCTTGGTGCGCTGGCGGACTTCGGTGCCGCGCTCGAGGATGATCGGCTTGAAGCCCATCTGGGCCAGCAACAGCCCGGCGAAAATCCCGCAGGGACCAAAACCGACCACCACCGGGCGTTCGCTCAGGTCTTGTGGGGCCTGGCCCACGACCTTGTAGCTGACATCCGGGGCAGGGTTGACGTTACGGTCATCGGCGAACGCCTGCAGCACCTTGGCCTCGTCCCGCAGGCTCAGGTCAATGGTGTAGATGAAGCACAGTTCGGAGGACTTTTTGCGCGCATCGTAGCTGCGCTTGAACAAGGTGAAATCGAGCAGGTCATCACTGGCGATGCCCAGGCGCTGCACGATGGCAGGGCGCAGGTCTTCTTCGGGATGGTCGATTGGCAGCTTGAGTTCGGTGATTCGTAACATGTCGGTATCCGGTTCGCGGGCGCACCAATGCGCCAAGGCGTTGCAAACCGCAGATTATAAGCCTCAACCGGGATTTCCAGTGAGGCTAAAACAACAGCTCGTCGCATCAGTCGCTGCGTGCGCCGCCAAAATAGGCGCAACCACGTTGTACCTGATCGTTGACCCGCAACTCGGCGCTCATGAACTGGACGCTGGGGCGGCTAGGGTCGACGCAGCGCTGGGGGGCGATCCACAGTTCGACGCGCTGGTTGTTGGCTTCACTGCTGAGGTGAAAGCGCCCGTCACCCAGTTGTTCCTCCAGATAGGGCAGGGCCAGGGCCGGTTGTCCGGCGCGCTCGACCACCATGCCCTTGCCACTGACCTTGACGCTCCAGTTGGGCGTATTGCCGCCAGCTTGCAGAATCAGTTTCTGGAAGTCCGGGCTATTGCAGGCGCTCGTGGAGCGTTCCAGGCGATACAGTTGCTGGACATCGAGTTGCGCCTGGCCGTCCGCGACTTTTGCCGAGGGCACCCGGCCACGCAGATCGGCGAATACCTGGTGCTGGGTCCCGGCCAGCGTGGCGGCCTCTTGCATGACGCTGGTGCCGCCGCTGTCATGCACGGCATACAGGGTGTTGCCCTGGCAGGGCTTGAACACCAGCTTGCCGTTGGCCATGCCGAGCTCACCTTGCATGCGGGTCAGGCCGGCCGTGGAGGGCGCCTGGGGCGAACTCTCGAGCAATTGGCAACCGGCAAACAACGGCAGCAGGGCGACAAACATCAGGGAACGGGCAGCACGCATCGTTGGGTCTCCAGACAGGTGCCGCCACGTTACGCAGGCACGCCGTCGATCACAAGGCCAGTGTTGCCCGGGCACGCTCAAGCGCGCCCCTGCAACATTGTGTACGGGGTTCCTGCGGGTGGACGCCGATCGGGATCGGCTACTCTAGGAGCCGTTTTTTTCACTGGATCAGGAAGATGCTCATGCGTTGCAAGGTTTGGATGGTGTTTTTGGCAATGGTGATCGGCACATCCACTCAGGCTGCCGAGATCGATTTCTCATCGGCCCTGGACTTCACCAAAACGGAGCTGGTGTTGAAGGACATCGACTCCCCCAACCCCGAGATCGTAGTCTTGAGTGTCACACTTTCCCCCGAGGCCACGGAGCGTATGCGCAAGGTCAGTACGCAATCGATCGGACAGCCGTTGACCCTGTTGATCAATGGCCAGCCGATCAGCACGGCCACCGTACAGTCAGTACTGGGGGCGCAGTTTCGGGTCACAATGTCGCGCGCCATTGCCCGGGAGTTGCTACCGAGCCTCCTGGAGTGACCCGTCGCGGTCAACCGACGTGGAACGTCTGCCCGGTCTGCAAGCCTTCCACGCTCTTGGCATAAGCCAGCCCGACATCGGCCCCGGCCACCGGTTTGTAGCCGCGGAAGTAGGGAGCGTAGCTGCCCATGGCCTCCACCAGCACGGTGGGGCTCACCGAATTGACGCGCATGCCACGGGGCAGTTCGATGGCGGCGGCCCGCACGAAACTGTCCAGGGCACCGTTGACCAATGCCGCCGATGCGCCGCTGCGGATCGGGTCGTGACTGAGGACGCCGCTGGTGAAGGTGAACGAAGCGCCGTCATTGGCAAACTCACGGCCGATCAGCAGCAGATTGACCTGGCCCATCAGTTTGTCTTGCAGGCCCAGGGCAAAACTCTGCGCGTCCATCTCGGCCAGGGGCGCGAAGGTCACGTTGCCAGCGGCGCAGACCAGTGCATCGAACTTTCCGGTTTTGCCGAACAGCGCGCGAATCGAGGCGCTGTCGCTGATGTCGACCTGGAAATCGCCACGGGTGCGGCCGATGCGAATGATCTCGTGACGCGCCGACAGCTCCTTGTCGACTGCCGAACCCACGGTGCCGCTGGCGCCAATCAATAGAATTTTCATCGTACTGTTTCCTCAAGGGGTGAACGAGGTTTCAGTCTAGAGTGGTTTTTTCTTCGGATAAGCGTGCTAATAGGCAACCTTTGGTTTTCTAATGGAAACAATCCATGAGCGAAATGGATGACCTGGCGGCGTTCGCCGTGCTGATTGAAGCCGCTAGCTTTACGTTGGCAGCGCAGCGCCTGGGCTGCAGCAAGGGCCAGCTGTCCAAGCGCATCAGCCAGTTGGAAGCTCGATTCGGCGTGGTGTTGCTGCAGCGCACCACGCGCCGGCTGAGTCTGACCGCGGCGGGTGCGGCCTTGTTGCCCCAGGCCCAGGCACTGGTGGTGCAGGTTGAGCGCGCACGCCAGGCGCTGGCACGCCTGAAGGACGAGATGGCCGGCCCAGTGCGGATCACCGTACCTGTCTCGTTGGGGGAGACGTTTTTTGATGGCTTGCTGCTGGAGTTTTCCCGCCAGTATCCCCAGGTGCAGATCGAGCTGGAACTCAATAACAGCTACCGCGACCTGTCTCGTGACGGCTTCGACCTGGCGATCCGCTCCGAGGTCGCCAACGACGAGCGACTGGTGGCCAGGCCGCTGCTGGCCTGGCACGAAATGACCTGCGCCAGCCCGGCCTATCTCGAACAGTTCGGTGAACCCCTGGCCCCCCAGGCGCTGGCCGAGCACCGCTGCCTGCTCAACAGCCACTACAGCGGCCGCGAAGAATGGCTGTATCACCAGCAGCACGAATTGCTGCGGGTCCGGGTATCCGGGCCGTTCGCCAGCAACCACTACAACCTGTTGAAAAAAGCCGCATTGGCCGGCGCTGGCATTGCGCGCCTGCCGTCTTACCTGTTGCAGGCGGAATTGGCTGACGGCCGTTTGCGCTGGTTGCTGCGTGACTACCAGACCCGCAGCATGCCGATGTACCTGGTGCACCCGTATCAAGGCGGCTTGCCCAGACGCACCCAGGTCCTGGCCGACTACCTGATCGGCTGGTTCAAACGCAGTGGGGAGGCGCTGGACCGGCTGTAAGCAGTTTCCGGGCGCACAAAAAAAACGGCCCGAAGGCCGTTTTTCTTGACTGCCAGGGCTTAGCCGCCCAGATACGCTTCGCGCACCTTGGGGTCGGTCAGCAGGGCTTCACCCGTGCCTTGCATCACCACCCGGCCGTTCTCCAGAACGTAGGCGCGGTCGGCGATTTTCAAGGCCTGGTTGGCGTTCTGCTCCACCAGGAACACCGTCACACCATCCTTGCGCAGCTGTTCGATGATGTCGAAGATCTGCTGGATGATGATCGGGGCCAGACCCAGCGACGGCTCGTCGAGCAGCAGTAGCTTGGGTTTGCTCATCAGCGCCCGGCCGATGGCGAGCATTTGCTGCTCGCCACCCGACATGGTGCCGCCGCGCTGGGCAAAGCGCTCCTTGAGGCGTGGGAAAAGCCCTAGGACTTTGTCCATTTGCTCCTGGTAATCGCCCTTGTCGGTGAAGAAACCACCCATGGCGAGGTTCTCTTCCACTGTCAGGCGGGAAAACACCCGACGACCTTCCGGCACCACGGCAATGCTCTTGCGCATGATCTGCGCCGAGGTCTGGCCGACCAGTTCTTCACCCATGTAGCGGATGCTGCCACTGTGAGCCTGCGGCGAGCCGCAGAGGGTCATCAGCAGGGTCGACTTGCCGGCACCGTTGGCGCCGATCAGGGTGACGATTTCGCCCTGTCGGATTTCCACGTTGACGCTGTGCAGGGCCTGGATCTTGCCGTAGAAGGTGGAAACGTTTTCGAATTGCAGCATTTACGCTTCCCCCAGGTAGGCTTTGATCACTTCAGGATTGTCACGGATCTGTTCCGGCGTGCCATCGGCCAGCGGTGTGCCCTGGTTGATCACGACGATGTGGTCGGAAATGCTCATGACCAGCTTCATGTCGTGCTCGATCAGCAACACCGTGACGTTGTGCTCTTCACGCAGGACGCTGATCAGCGCCTTGAGGTCTTCGGTTTCCTTGGGGTTCAGGCCGGCCGCCGGTTCGTCGAGCATGAGGATCCGCGGACGGGTCATCATGCATCGGGCGATTTCCAGGCGCCGTTGCTGACCGTAGGCCAGGGTGCCGGCGGTACGGTTGGCGAACTCCTTGAGGTTGACCTTTTCCAGCCAGTACTCGGCAAACTCCATGGCCTCGCGCTCGCTTTTGCGGAACGACGGGGTCTTGAACAGGCCGGCCAGGAAGTTGGTGTTCAGGTGACGGTGCTGGGCGATCAAGAGGTTCTCGACCGCGGTCATGTCCTTGAACAACCGCACGTTCTGGAAGGTCCGTACCACGCCCTTGAGCGCGATCTTGTGGCCGGGCAGGCCTTCGATCGGCTCGCCATCCAGCAGGATGCTGCCGCCACTGGGTTTGTAGAAACCGGTGAGGCAGTTGAACACGGTGGTCTTGCCAGCGCCGTTGGGACCGATCAGGGCCACGACCTGTTTTTCCTTGACGGTCAGGGCCACGCCGTTGACCGCCAGCAAGCCGCCGAAGCGCATGCTCAGATTTTCGACTTTGAGGATCTCACGGCTCATTTTCGCAGCTCCATGTGAGGACGTTGCATGGGCAGCAGGCCTTGAGGACGCCAGATCATCATCAGCACCATCAAGGCGCCGAACATCAACATGCGGTACTCGCTGAACTCACGCATCATTTCCGGCAGCAGGATCATCACCACGGCGGCAAGAATCACCCCCAGTTGCGAGCCCATGCCACCCAATACGACGATGGCGAGGATGATCGCCGACTCGATGAAGGTGAAGGACTCCGGTGTGACCAGGCCCTGACGGGCAGCAAAGAAGCTCCCGGCGAAACCGGCGAAGCTGGCACCCAGGGTAAAGGCCGACAGCTTGATGACCGTGGGGTTGAGACCCAGGGCACGGCAGGCGATTTCGTCTTCACGCAGGGCTTCCCAGGCACGGCCGATCGGCATGCGCAGCAAGCGGTTGATCACGAACAGTGCACCGAGGGCCAGCAACAGGGCAACCAGGTAGAGGAAGATCACCTTGTTGATCGAGTTGTACGGCAGGCCGAAGTACTCGTGGAACGTCTGCAGCCCTTCGGCGGCCTTGCGTTCGAAGGTCAGGCCGAAGAACGTTGGCTTCTCGATGTTGCTGATGCCGTTCGGACCCCCGGTGAGGTCGGTCAGGTTACGCAGGAACAGGCGGATGATCTCGCCAAAACCCAGGGTCACGATCGCCAGGTAGTCACCGCGCAAGCGCAGTACCGGGAAACCGAGCAGGAAGCCGAAGGTGGCCGCCATCAACCCGGCGATAGGCAGGCAGATCCAGAAGCTCAGGCCGTAGTAATGCGACAGCAGCGCATAACTGTAGGCGCCGACGGCATAGAAGCCGACGTAACCCAGGTCGAGCAGGCCGGCCAGGCCGACCACGATGTTCAGGCCCAGGCCGAGCATCACGTAGATCAGGATCAGGGTGGCGATATCTACCGCCCCACGCGAGCCGAAGAACGGCCAGACCAGAGCGCCGACGATCAGGGCCAGGATGATCCAGCGCTGAGTGGTGGGCAGGGTCAGGAAGTTGCTGGCCTTGGCCGGGATCAGCGGCATGTTTGGCGAGGATTTCCACGCCGCGCTGATTTGGTGGCTGAACAGGACCCGCAAGAACATCAGGACCGAACACAGGGCGATGGTCGCCAGGATGGCCGGGCTGGTGTTGTGGACTTCCAGGTTGATGCCGACGATGGTCAGCTTCAGACCCAATACCGGGTAGGCCACGGCCCACACCAGCAAGGCGCTGAACAGCGCCGATTTAAGATTCCTAGTCATACTTTCTCAACCTCCGGACGGCCCAGAATGCCGGTCGGACGGAACAACAGCACCAGAACCAACAAGCCGAATGCCACGACGTCCTTGTACTGGTCGCCGAAGATGTCAGCACCGAATGCTTCAGCCACACCCAGTACCAGACCGCCAAGCATGGCGCCCGGAATACTGCCGATGCCGCCCAGTACCGCAGCGGTGAAGGCCTTGAGCCCGACCAGGAAGCCGGCGTTCGGGTTGATCACACCGTATTGCATGCTCAGCAGAACGGCCGCGACCGCCGCCAGGGCAGCACCGATGATGAAGGTCAGGGCAATGATGTTGTTGGTGTTGATACCCAGCAGGTTGGCCATCTTGATGTCTTCGGCGCAGGCGCGGCAGGCACGACCCAGGCGCGAACGGGAGATGAACATCGTCAGGCCAAGCATGGCCACGAGCGTCACCACGAACACCACGATTTGCATGTAGGAAATCAGAACTTCCGATGCTCCGCCTGGCCCGAAGGAGATGTTGCCCGGGATCAGGTTGGGAATGGATTTGTCCTTGGAGTCTTGCGACAGCAGAACCGTGTTCTGCAGGAAGATCGACATGCCAATGGCGGAAATCAGCGGAATCAGGCGATTACTGCCACGCAATGGGCGGTAGGCGATCCGTTCGATGCTGTAGCCATAGGCACTGGTTACGACGATGCTCGCGATGAAGGCTGCGGTCATCAACAACGGGACGCTATCGAGTCCCATCATGGCCAGTCCGGCAATGGCGATGAACGCCACGTAGGAGCCGATCATGTAGACCTCGCCGTGGGCGAAGTTGATCATTCCAATGATGCCGTAAACCATCGTATAGCCGATGGCGATCAGGGCATACGTGCTGCCAACGGTCAGACCGTTAACCAGCTGTTGGAAAAAGTGATAGATCTCAGGCATTACAACGCTCCTAAAAACCTGATACGCATTTCACTGGTGGAGTCATTTTCCCGCTCAAGCCCCGAGGATCTGCATCCACTTCGGGCGTGAGGTTTGCCAGCGAACCGCTGATGACGGTTTTGAGATTTTCAGGTGGGGAGGCTTGCGGATCACGCAGGCGCGGCCCATACATTCGTAAAACAAAGCCCACGGCACGCCGTGGGCTTTGTTGGCAGTCAGTCAGGCAAGGCCTTACTGAGGCGAAGCTTCGGTTTTAGGTTTGCCGAAGTGCCACTCGTAAACCACGAACTTGAAGTCTTTCAGGTCGCCCTTGGCGTCGAAGCTCAGGTCGCCAGTCGGGGTTTTGAAAGTCCCGGCGTGGATGGCTTCTGCCACCTTGGCCGAGTCTTCGCTCTTGGCTGCAGTGATGCCGCCGGCGATGACTTCAACAGCCGAGTAGGCCGGGAACACGAACGGGCCGCTCGGGTCTTCTTTCTTGGCCTTGAAGGCATCAGCCAGGGCAACGTTGGCCGGATCCTGGTCGAAGGATTTCGGCAGGGTTACCAGCAGGCCTTCGGAAGCGTCCTTGGCGATCTGCGAGATGGAATCGTTACCCACGCCTTCCGGACCCATGAACTTGGCTTTCAGGCCTTTTTCCTGGGATTGACGCAGGATCAGGCCCAGCTCTGGGTGGTAGCCGCCGTAGTAGACGAAGTCGACGTTGGCTTGCTTGAGCTTGGCGATCATCGAGGAGAAGTCTTTGTCGCCGGCGTTGATGCCTTCGAACACGGCAACCTTGACGCCTTTCTTCTCGAGGGTTTGCTTGACGGCGGTGGCGATGCCTTCACCGTATTGCTGTTTGTCGTGCAGTACGGCAACGATTTTCGGTTTGACGTGGTCGGCAATGTAGTTACCGGCGGCAGGGCCCTGGGCGCTGTCCAGGCCGATGGTACGGAAGACCATTTTGTAACCACGGGCGGTGATGTCCGGGCTGGTGGCAGCCGGGGTGATCATGATCACGCCTTCGTCTTCGTAGATATCCGAAGCCGGTTGAGTGGAGCTGGAGCACAGGTGACCGACCACGAACTTGATGCCGTCGTTGACGACTTTGTTGGCAACGGCCACGGCTTGTTTCGGATCACAGGCGTCGTCGTATTCAACCGCTTCGAGTTTCTTGCCGTTGACGCCGCCTTTGGCGTTGATTTGTTCGATGGCCATTTTGGCGCCACTGAACTGCATGTCGCCGTATTGGGCTACAGGGCCGGTTTTAGGGCCGGCAATGCCGATCTTGATGGTGTCAGCTGCGAACGAATGGCTGGCAACCCCGGCCAGAACCATAGCGGCAAACAGTTTGGAAATCTGCTTAGTAGCCTTATTCATAGTGCTCCACTCTTACTGTTGTAATTTTTATAGTCCTGGCGGCCTGAGGCGCAGAACCGGTAGATGACCTAAGTCTTCTGCGGAAATGCCCCTGGCAACTGTACCGGTACAGTGTAGAGCGCCGGTTGTTCGCTTGAAAAGCTGGCTGCTGGGGGCAAATCCTGGTGATGTCGCTTAATTGAAAGAAAAAGACAGAATGGCGCCATGGCTTTGGCCGGCTTATAGCTGAATCAGCAGCATTGCCTGGCGTTCCGGTGCTTTTCGTTCGATGACGCATTTGAATCCGGGTTTTTCTGTCAAGGCACCAACGTTATGATTGCGTCGATTTCATTTGCGGACAGGACCCATGACTCAAGAACCTAGCACCCTCTATGCCAAGCTGCTTGGTGAAACTGCATCTATTACCTGGAAGGAACTGGAACCGTTCTTTGCCAAGGGCGCCCTATTGTGGGTCGATCCGGGTCTGGATTTGATCGCTGCTGCCGAGGCGGTGGCGCAGGACGAAGGCGAGAAAGTGGCTGCCTGGCTGGCCGCCGACGAACTCGCGAAGCTGTCTGAAACGCGGGCGCTGGATCTTTTCGAGCGTGATCCAGAGCTGTGGGCCGTGGTGGTTTCACCCTGGATTCTGATCCAGGAAAGGGCGTCGGTTTAATACGGCGCACTCGTTTGGTGCGAAGGCTGCGCGACGTAAAGTGTGTAGCGGAGTAGCGTGATGGCACGTTGCCGTAGAGAAAGGCCACAGCCAGGCCTGATCGAGGGTGACGTTCGCGTAATGGGAACAGTTTATTGAGCAGCCAAATGGCTGCTCAATTGTTTCTGGATGTACCTGATGGACCCTTGTTCGACCGCTCAGGCACGATGGTGCGAGCGGCTTTCCCAAGTCTCGGTGAATCAGCGATTATTCGCAGACTTTCAATCGTGCAGAGGCAGATCAATGGCATCGTTACCTTCACTTGCGTTCGCCGGCATCGGCTTGATGGGCTTGCCGATGTGTCGCCGCCTGCTGGCCGCGGGTTATCCGCTGACGGTGTGGAATCGTCATCCTGAAAAGTGCGCGGCCCTGGTCGAGGCGGGCGCTAGGCAGGTGGCAAGCCCGGCTGAACTCTGTGATCACGCTGACCTGGTGATGTTGTGCCTGGCCAATACCGAGGTGGTGCGCGAGGTGGTGTTTGGTCCGGCAGGCGTGGCCAGTGGCGCCAGAGCTGGCCAGTTGCTGGTGGATTTTTCCAGCCTGGAACCGACCGCTACCCGGCACATGGCTGCGCAACTGGCCAGCGACTGCGCCATGGGCTGGCTCGATGCGCCGGTGTCCGGTGGCGTGCCCGGTGCCGAGGCCGGGAGCCTGGCGATCATGGTCGGAGGGGAGGCGGCTGATCTGGAGCGGGTTCGCCCAGTGTTGCTCAACCTCGGCCAGCGAGTCACGCACATGGGCGCGGTGGGGGCCGGGCAGGTGACCAAGGCCTGCAATCAGATGATCGTGGCCTGCAACGCCCTGGTGATTGCCGAAGTGGTGGCGCTGGCCGAGCGTTCCGGTGTGGACGCGAGCCGGCTGGCGGACGCCTTGAGCGGTGGTTTTGCCGACTCAAAGCCGCTGCAGATTCTGGCTCCGCAGATGGCTGCGAGCTCCTTTGAACCGGTGAAATGGCACGTGCGGACCCTGCTCAAGGACCTGGACGGCGCGGTGCAGTTTTCTCGCGAACAGGGTTCGGCAACGCCGATCAGTGGCCTGGCCGCACAACTGATGCGCTTGCACGGTGGCCAGGGCTTCCTGGAAAAGGACCCGGCAACCTTGATTCATCTGTATCGCGCACCAGCGACAAAGGGCTGACCGGGTGTGAGAGATGGCGCTGGTTGAGCTCATTGAGCGTCGGCCGCAGCTCAGCCAGCGGCACCGGGCAGCTCATCAGGTAACCCTGGATGAAATCGCAGCCAAGACGTTCGAGGAAACGGTACTGCTCGAAGGTTTCGACGCCCTCGGTGACCACCTGCAACTGCAGGGTGTGGGCCATGACAATAATGGCCTGGACGATTTCCATGTCTTGCGTTGAATCCGGGATGTCCTGGCTGAATGAACGGTCGATCTTCAGTGTGTTCAAGGGCAGGCGCTTGAGGTAGGCGAGGGACGAGTAGCCGGTGCCAAAGTCATCGATGGACAGGGACACCCCAAGGGCACGGATTTGCTTGAGCAGCACCAGGGTGTTGGTGAGGTTGCCCATCAGCGCGTTTTCAGTGACCTCCAACTCCAGTCGCTGTGCCGCTACCCCGGCCGAGCGCAAGGCCTGTTCGATTTCGTCGGACAACTCCGGGCGCGCCAGGTTGAGCGGGGAGCAGTTGACCGCGATTTTCAGTGAGTCGCAGCCTTGTTGGGACAGTTCTGCGAGGTCTGCACAGGCTTTGCGCAGCACCCAATTGTCGAGTTCGGCAATCAGGCCGTTGGCCTCGGCAATGGCGATGAAACGGTCTGGTGCCAGCACGCCGTGGGTCGGATGCTGCCAGCGGATCAGGGCCTCCAGCTTGGTCACCTGGCCGGTCCGCAGGTCGTAGATCGGCTGGTAATACAGCAGCAACCCGCTGTTGTCGCGCAGAGCGTTGCGCAGTTCTTCTTCGAGTTGCAGGGCCACCGTTGCCTGGGTTTTCAATTGTTCGTTGAAAAAGTGCAGGCCGTTACGGCCATTGGCCTTGGCCTGGTACAGCGCCAGGTCGGCATGCTTGAGCAGTTCTTCGCAGTGCTGGCCATCTTCGGGGAACACGCTGATGCCAATACTGGTGGTCATGACCATACGCCGCCCGGCCAGCTCGATCGGTGCTTTCATTTTCTGCATGATGCGCTCAGCCACTTGCTGGGCCTCGTCGCGGTCCAGCAGATTGACCAGCACGCAGAACTCATCGCCGCCAAACCGTGCGACCACGTCGTCATGGCTGCGGATCGAGCTTTTGATATGCCCGGCAATCACCCTCAACAGGTTGTCCCCGGCATCATGGCCAAGGCTATCGTTGATGCGCTTGAAGTGGTCGATATCCAGGAACATGATCGCCAGCTTGCCGCCCTGGGCGGTTTTCTCTGCGAGCTTCTCGGCAAAGATCTGGTTGAAGCCGCGACGGTTGATCAGGTTGGTCAGGGGGTCGTAATGCGCCACCTGCTGCAACGACTGCCGGGCCTGGTCCAGTTGGCAGAGCAGGGCATTGACCCGGCACAGGTCACGCTCCTTGTGTTGCAGCTTGCGGTCCGCCAGCGCTGCGCTGACGCTGCTGCCGATCACCAGCAAGGTGATCACGGTGATGGTCACGCCCAGTTGCAGCGGGTTGTTGGGCTCCGAGAGCGAGGCCGGCACGCCCTCCGGTAGCACCAGCGTCATCGCCCACATGCCGGTGAGGTGCATGCTGACAATCCCGCCCCCCAGCAGCAGGCTGGTCGCGTACTTGAGCAGTTGGTGCAACATCCCACTGCCAGTGCGCAGGCAGTGGGAGAGCAGCAAGGCGACGGCGCTGGCGAGAATGGCGATGATGACCGATACGGCGAACGGTCCTGGCGCGAAGTAGGTGTGGGCGCTGGAGCTCATGGCGGCCATGCCCACGTAATGCATGGTGGCGATACCTATTCCGACACCGATCGAGGCGCTGACGTACTGCCAGGGACGCGGCTCGGCATGGCTCAGGGTGTCCATGGCCAGGAAGGCGGCGACAAAGGCAATCAGCAGCGAAAGCAGGGTAATCGACAAGTCGTAGTGGAGGGGAATCGGCGCCTGGAACGCCAGCATGCCGATGAAATGCATGGCCCAGATCCCGCCGGCCAGGCAGCCGGCTCCGACCCAGCGCCAACGCCTTTGGGAACGTGGGTCTTCGGCGTAGCCGACCCGCTCGGCTATGTCCAGCGTGGCAAAACTGGCTGCGCAGGCGACCAGGTAGGCCAGCAGCACCAGCACCGGGTCGTGGCTACAGTTGAGTATGACCTGACCGCCGCTTGCGGGCAGTTCGCTGCTCAAATGCCATCCTAGCCAGGCCATCGCATGCCCCGTCTGTGAAAAACGTCTCGCAGGCGCCATGAACACTGGCGAATGGTGGAAGTATAGAAGCCAGTAGCGGAGTGAAAGCGGTGGTGGCGCATTGCCTCTTATTATTTTGGAATAACCTATATAGCGTTTAGGGATATATCTAAGAGTCGGGGTCCGTGGCGTTCGATAAGCCGACATCAGCCTGACGAATAATGACAGACAGCACACAGGAGCCTGACTAGATTGCAGGTTCCGGGTTGGCAGTACCGCGCCCATAACAATAAGTAAAAGAGACGGACCCATGCAGAACTCGACCCAAGCGGCGAATGCCTGGCGCATTCTGTTCCTGCTGTTCCTGGCCAATTTGTTCAACTTCTTCGACCGCACCATTCCGGCGATCATCATCGAGCCGATCCGCATGGAGTGGCACTTGAGCGACTTTCAGCTGGGGATCATCGGAACGGCGTTCACCATCGTTTATGCGATTGCCGGACTGCCGCTGGGGCGGATGGCTGACACGGGGTCGCGCAGCAAGTTGATGGGCTGGGGGCTGGCAGTGTGGAGCGGGCTGACGGCAGTCAACGGGCTGGTGGGCAGTTTCTGGAGTTTCCTGATCGTGCGCATGGGGGTGGGCATCGGTGAGGCCAGTTATGCCCCGGCCGCCAACTCGTTGATCGGCGATCTGTTTCCTGCCCATCGTCGGGCGCGGGCGATGGGCATCTTCATGCTCGGCCTGCCCCTGGGCCTGTTGCTGGCGTTTTTCACCATCGGCGCCATGGTCAAGGCCTTCGATAGCTGGCGCGCACCCTTTTTCATTGCGGCAGTGCCAGGGTTGATCCTGGCGGTCTTCATGTTCTTCATTAAAGAGCCCAAGCGTGGTGCGGCGGAAGCCGTGCAGATATCCCAGGAGCGGGTCGACCGGCCGATTCGCCGGGTCCTGGCGATTCCGACCTTTCTCTGGTTGGTGATGGCCGGCCTGTGCTTCAACTTCGCCACCTATGCCTGCAACTCGTTCCTGGTGCCCATGCTGCAGCGTTATTTCCTGTTGCCACTGCAGGATGCAGCAGTGGCCACCGGGGTGATCGTCGGGGTGACCGGGTTGTTTGGCTTGACGCTGGGCGGTTGGGTGGCCGACAAGATTCACCAGCGGGTGGCCAATGGTCGGCTGTTGTTCGCGGGCTTCAGCCTGATTATCTCGACCCTGTGCACAGCGTGGGCGTTGCATGCTGGGCGAATTGAAATCGGGGTGTTTGTGGCGGTGTTCAGCCTGGGCTGGCTGTTTGCCTACAACTTCTACACCTGCGTGTACACGGCGATCCAGGACGTGGTGGAACCTCGCCTGCGGGCGACGGCCATGGCGCTGTTCTTCGCCGGGCTGTATCTGTTGGGGGGCGGCCTGGGGCCAGTGGTGGTCGGCGGGCTGTCCGATCACTTCGCACACACGGCGATGCAGGCGGCGGGTGCCGAGCAGATGACCGAGGCGTTCAAGGCCGTCGGCCTGCACGATGCCATGTACCTGATTCCGGTCGCGCTGTTGCTGACCATGGTGTTCCTGTTCCTGGCAGCGCGCTGTTTTGTCCGCGATGCCAAGCGCATGAAGGAGGGAATGGGGACGGTGGTTGAGCCTGGGGTGGGTGTGGTGTCGGCAGGTTAAGAGCAATCATGGGGGGCAGCAGCTCCCGCAGAAAAGTAAAAGGCCCGCATCGCTGCGGGCCTTTTTTATTGCAGTGTCAGGTGGGGGATTAACCCGCCACCAGCACCCGGATCGCTTCCAGGCGCAGCGCGGCTTTGTCGAGCATAGCCAGGCCTTGCTCGCGCTGGTGGCGCAGGGCAACCAGTTCGCTGTCACGTACCGTCGGGTTGACGGCTTGCAGGGCGGTCAGGCGCGCCAGTTCTTCATCGGTGTCGGCTGCCAGGCGGCGTTGAGCTTCGGCTACCCGTTCAGCGTGGCGCGGGGTGATCTTCTCTTCGCCGGCGTTGATGCGCGGTGTCAGTTGATCACGCTGGGCCTGGATGAACTTGTTGGCGCTGGCGCGGGGCACGCTTTCGAGCTGGTCGTTGAGGGTCTCGAACGACACCCGGCTCGACAGGTCGTTGCCGTTGGTGTCCAGCAGGCAGCGCAGGGCTGCCGGCGGCAGGTAGCGGCCCAGTTGCAGCGAGCGTGGGGCGACCACTTCGCTGACGTAGAGCAGTTCCAGCAACACGGTACCGGGCTTGAGCGCCTTGTTCTTGATCAGCGCGACTGCGGTGTTGCCCATCGAGCCGGACAGCACCAGGTCCATGCCACCCTGGACCATCGGGTGCTCCCAGGTGATGAACTGCATGTCCTCGCGGGACAGCGCCTGGTTGCGATCGTAGGTAATGGTCACGCCTTCGTCGTCGCCCAGCGGGAAGCTGGCGTCGAGCATTTTTTCGCTCGGCTTGAGGATCAGGGCGTTTTCCGAATGGTCTTCGCTGTCGATGCCGAAGGCGTCGAACAGGGTTTCCATGTAGATCGGCAGGGCGAACTGATCGTCCTGCTCAAGGATTGCTTCCACCAGGGCATCGCCTTCGCCAGCCCCGCCGGAGTTGAGTTCCAACAAGCGGTCGCGACCGCTGTGCAGCTCGGCTTCCAGGGCTTCGCGGGTGCCGCGGGCTTCGTCGATCAGCGCTTGCCACTCGCCGTCATCGGCTTCTTCCAGCAACGGCAGCAGGCGTGGGCCGAACTGGTGCTGCAGGGCGTTGCCGGTCGGGCATGTGTTGAGGAACGCGTTCAGCGCTTCGTGGTACCACTGGAACAGGCGCTCTTGCGGGCTGGTTTCCAGATACGGCACGTGCAGCTCGATGACATGCTTCTGGCCGATCCGGTCCAGACGGCCGATGCGCTGTTCCAGCAGGTCCGGGTGGGACGGCAGGTCGAACAGCACCAGGTGGTGGGAGAACTGGAAGTTGCGACCTTCACTGCCGATTTCCGAGCAGATCAGTACCTGGGCGCCGAACTCTTCATCGGCAAAGTAGGCCGCTGCGCGGTCACGCTCAAGGATGTTCATGCCTTCATGGAACACCGTGGCCGGGATGCCGGAGCGCACGCGCAGGGCGTCTTCCAGGTCCATCGCGGTTTCGGCGTGGGCACAGATCACCAGGACCTTGGTGCGCTTGAGCATCTTGAGCTGGTCGATCAGCCACTCCACGCGTGGGTCGAACTTCCACCAGCGCTGGTCTTCGTCGGCGTCCGGCTGGGCCTGGAAGCTGACTTCCGGGTACAGCTCGGCGTGATCGCCCAGCGGCAGTTCGAGGTATTCGTCCGGGCACGGCAGCGGGTATGGGTGCAGCTTGCGCTCAGGGAAACCCTGCACGGCGGCGCGGGTGTTGCGGAACAGCACGCGGCCGGTGCCGTGGCGATCCAGCAACTCGCGGACCAGGCGGGCGCTGGCTTCGATGTCGCCATCGTTGACCGCGGTCAGCAGGGCTTCGCCCTCGTCGCCGAGGAAGCCCTGGATGGTCTTGTGGGCGGCTGGGGACAAACGGCCCTGGTCCATCAGTTCCTGAACGGCTTCGGCTACCGGGCGATAGTTCTCGCTCTCGGCGCGGAAGGCCTTGAGGTCATGGAAACGGTTCGGATCAAGCAGGCGCAGACGGGCGAAGTGGCTGTCCTGGCCCAGTTGTTCCGGGGTGGCGGTCAGCAGCAGGACGCCGGGAATGGTCTCGGCGAGTTGCTCGACCAGCGAGTACTCGGGGCTGATCTGGTCTTCGTGCCACACCAGGTGGTGAGCTTCGTCGACCACCAGCAGGTCCCAGCCCGCAGCGAACAGGGCGTCCTGGGCTTTCTCGTCGTCGACCAGCCACTCCAGGGCTACCAGCGCGAGCTGGGTGTCTTCGAACGGGTTACTGGCATCGCTTTCGATAAAGCGCTCTTCGTCGAACAGCGCAACCTGCAGGTTGAAGCGCCGGCGCATTTCCACCAGCCATTGATGCTGGAGGTTTTCCGGCACCAGGATCAGCACGCGGTTGGCACGACCGGAGAGCAGTTGGCGATGGATCACCAGGCCAGCTTCGATGGTTTTACCCAAGCCCACTTCGTCCGCCAGCAGAACCCGCGGCGCGATTCGGTCGGCCACTTCACGGGCAATGTGCAACTGGTGAGCGATCGGTTGTGCGCGCACGCCACCCAGGCCCCAGAGCGAGGACTGCAATTGACGGCTGGTGTGCTCCAGCGTGTGGTAACGCAGCGAGAACCAGGCCAGCGGGTCGATCTGGCCGGCGAACAGACGGTCGCTGGCCAGGCGGAACTGGATGAAGTTCGACAGCTGGGTTTCCGGCAGGGTGACCGACTCGTTCTCTGCGTTGAGCCCGTGGTAGACCAGCAGGCCGTCGACGTCGTCGACTTCGCGCACGGTCATTTTCCAGCCTTCGAAGTGCGTAATGGTGTCGCCCGGCGAAAACCTCACGCGGGTGAGGGGCGCACTCCGTAGCGCATACTGGCGGGTGTCGCCAGTGGCCGGGTAGAGCACGGTCAGCAAGCGACCGTCCTGTGCCAGAACGGTGCCTAAACCTAGCTCTGCTTCGCTGTCACTAATCCAGCGTTGCCCCGGTTGATACTGCTGCGCCATGCTGCCTGACTCCCGCCTTGAAAAAGCCGACTATCTTAACGGATCGCTGCCTTCAGAGCCAAAGGACTCTCATAAAAACTACTAGTCTTACGGTAGCGCATCGAGCCGATTGGCGATTGGGAGTGTCAACTGGCTCACAAGTTTACGACCGATGGCTCAAGTCACTGGTCAAACAGCCGACAGCCTGCCGACAGGAGACCCTTATCATGCTGCCACCCATGCTCCCCTTGAGCGCTGTGCCGATTACCTCCCAGCAGGACCCGGTCCGGCCGCGCCCGGACATTATGCCGGTGGCGCCGGTGCAGCCCAGCTCCAGCGACAGCACGATCGACCTGCAGCAGCGCGATCCCGAGGAAGCGGCGATGGGGCTGCGCGAACAGCAGCGGCGTCAGATGGCCCGCGATAAACGCCGCCGCGAAGCTGACGACGATCCGCAAGCGCCCCTGGCGGTGCCGGGCGACGAGTTGAATGCCGATAACACTGTGCCCGTGGTGGCGGTGATGGACGATCAGCCGCGCCAGGGGTTGTGGGTCGATATCGAGGTTTGAACGGCGAGCCGCCTTTGTGGTGTCGCCGGTGACTGGTCTTCGTTGGCCAGAGGCCGCATTATTGCTCAACCTTGAGCGGGCAGGGTGACGTGGGTCGCTGTGCCGCGCCTGTATTGAACTGGAAGACGTAAGCCACGCCATGAGCCAAGACGACAAGCTGATCGATCTCAACACCGAGCGCGCCAAGCGTGTGCATGACCTCAATGAAAAGCGCCTGAACGAAGTGCGCCAGGCATTCGAGCAGGCCATGCCGCTGGGTAAAGCGAAGAAAAAGCCGAAGAACAAGCCGAAAAAGCGTTGAACCCCCCTGCATCTGTTGATGCAGGTCAGTTATTTCCCCTCCTTTACGCCCTGTCGTGGGCGACATTGATCCCGGTCAATTTTCTCCTGTGCCTGATTGGTTAACTTAGACCCATCGCAACGAAGCAAGCACGGGAGGCTAGTCATGTTTTTCGACAATGTGGTGATCGCCGGAGTGCTGACTGTCAGCCTCATGATTCTGTTTTTCGCTGGGTTTGGATTTTTTATCTGGAAAGACTCGCATAAGCGCAAGAAGCCTTAGGTCTTTCTGGGAGCACGAGCACGCAAGGCATTTTGGGCAACTTCGGTTGCCCTTTTTTTTGGCTTGGATTTTTTGGGGCGGGGGCATATCCGTTGCTGTGGTTGTTGCGGCTAATGGTTCCGCCCCCTACGTAGCTTCGATGGATTTTTCCCAATAAAAAAGGCGCGACCTCCAGGAGGGCGCGCCTTTTTTTGTGCCGCTGTGAATCAGTTACCCAGGGCCTTGGAGGCCAGCCAGAACAGGCCGGCGGAGAGGGCCACTGTGGCTGGCAGGGTCAGGACCCAGGCCAGCAGGATGGTCCTCACGGTTCCGCCTTGCAGGCCGCTTTTATTGGCAACCATGGTACCGGCGACACCCGAGGACAGAACGTGGGTGGTCGATACCGGCAGGCTGAAGATGTTCGCCATGCCGATCATGCACGCAGCGGTGATCTGAGCCGACATGCCCTGTGCGTAGGTCATGCCTTGTTTGCCGATCTTCTCACCGATGGTCAGTACCACACGTTTCCAGCCCACCATGGTGCCCAGGCCGAGCGCCAGGGCAACGGCCAGGATCACCCAGAATGGTGCGTATTCAGTGGTGGCCGTCAGGTCTTTGCGCAGCTTGTCGAGGTCGGCCTTTTCACGGGCGTCCAGGCCAGGCAGCTTGCCGACTTTCTTCGCGGTGTCGTCCAGGCAGAGCAGGTAGCGACGTACTTCGATGCGGCTTTCATGCGGCAGCGAGTGGTAGTCGGCTACCCCCTTGAGGGTGCCCAGCAGCGCGCTGATGGTCGGTTCGGTCTGTTGCGGGTTGCAACGGAATTTCTCCGGCAGGTCTTCCTTCACGCTTTTGCCCAGGGCCAGGAACTCGCCCAGGGTGGCTTCGTTACGCTGATAGAACTGGCTCAGGTGCAAGGTCGCATCGCGAGTCCGCTCGATCTGGTAAGTGGTGCTGTTCAGGTCGAGGACGAACTGTGCCGGGACGATACCGATCAACACCAGCATGATCAGGCCGATGCCTTTCTGGCCATCGTTGGAGCCGTGCACGAAGCTCACCGCCATCGCCGAGATCACCAGGACCAGACGGTTCCAGAACGGCGGGTGCTTCTTGTCATCGATCTTGCGACGCTGGTCCGGGGTCTTGTGCATCTTGGACAGCGGGCGCCACCATTTGAGGCCAAGCAGTACCAGGGCGGCCACCGCGAAGCCGGCCATCGGCGAGAGCACCAGCGAGGCGCCGATGTCGATAGCCTTCTGCCAGTTAACGCCGTCAACCAGTGGAATATCGTTGATCAGGGCGTTCGCCAGGCCGACACCGAGGATCGAACCGATCAGGGTATGGGAGCTGGAGGCTGGGATACCGAAGTACCAGGTGCCCAGGTTCCAGGTGATGGCCGCCGCGAGCAGCGAGAACACCATTGCCAGCCCGTGGCCGGTGTTCACATTAATCAACAGTTCTACTGGCAGCAAATGGACAATGGCATATGCCACACCCACACCGCCCAGCAACACGCCAAGGAAGTTGAATACACCGGAGAAGAACACCGCCAGGTGGGGCGGCATCGCCTTGGTGTAGATAACAGTGGCTACCGCGTTAGCGGTGTCATGAAAGCCGTTGATGAACTCGAAGGCGAGGACAAAGGCCAGGGCGAGCAAGAGGCTCACAAGCACCCAAGCATCTAGTCCGCTGAATAAATCGATCATGAAGGTTTTCTGACCCGGTCATAAGGGGGCGCGATTATGCCAGAAAAGATGGTTAATCGATGCATCAGGTGCCGATCGGCTACATGTTTCATTCATTTAGTTTGTAACAAGACCCTAAGTCGCAGTCTGGGCGTAGGGTTTTTAACCCATTGATTTTATTGGGTGCGGTGCCGGAAACAGGGCTTTTCGTCCCTTCGGCAAAGGAGGGGTAGGGCTGTATGAAATTTCTGAGATAGGGGTCAGATTTACAGCTAATGACCTCGTCCTGGAGGCAACGGTGGCGCGCAGCTGCCGTCAGCAAGCGCTATGACAGCGCAACCTGCCCCTGGGCAAAGGGCAGGTTCTGGGGACCACTCAAGCCTTGGCCCTAGGGCTCTTCGGCCTTAAGGTCTTTTTCCATCTTTTGCAGCTCTTGGCTGAAGGCCTGGTCCTGAACGCTGGCGCGCTTACGCCACGGTTTGCGTTCCGGTTCGGGTTGGGCGGCGTAGGTGGTGACTTCACCACCGTACACTTCCTTGTAACGTTGTTCCTGGCGCTCAAGTTCGGCGCGCAGTTCGTCTTTCGTCACAGTGTTACCTAATTAAGTTGAAATAAACTCTGGTGAAACGCACTACACGGGGTCTGTTGATCGCTGGCGTCATCATGCAAGTAGCCACAGGCTGCTTGAGTCATGAGCGCACTGCGCTGACAGCACCGTTGTTGCAGGCGGCCACAGCACCAGAGAAGAATCACTGATGTAGCATCAGTCTTCTTGTTTCCTGCAAGCGCATGGGCCGGGCATTCGAGATGCGTGTCTAGCGCTTGCCAGCAGGCAGCGGGGCCAAAGCCTTGCGCTGCCTGGGTGATTGGATCCGTTGTCGAGGAGATACGGAGGGCATCACTGTGGCCATTATAGCGTTCAATCGAGCGCTGACTATCGCCAACAAGTTAAATGTTCCTGTCCCCTGTAAAAACGTTTTGTTACCTGGTTGATTTTGACGCCATACAACAGACGCTTGTTTCCTGGCGTCATTAACCCAGCTGAAGTTTGTATCTGGGGGCACTCACTCGCTAATCCAAGGACAAGTACGAAAGTCTGATAAGGACACATGCTCTAAAGTCACCCCCTCTTATTGGGGCAGCCCACAGTCGACAAGGCCTTTGGCGATAGGCGTACGCATTGCGATTATCGGCTGGCGGTTCGATAATCGCCCAAAGTTGACTGCCCACGGCTTGTGCGCACGCTTGGGGGCAGCCTGTAATAGCCGACGAACCCAGGGGAACGACCTGAAATGAACGATCAATTGCGCAACTCCTTCACTTCAGCCGCGCCGCCAATTGTCGCTTCCCCCGCCAAGCGGATCCAGGCACTGACCGGGGACCCGGACTTCATGACGTCCCTGGCCCGAGGCCTGGCCGTGGTGCAAGCCTTCCAGGAGCGCAAGCGCCACCTGACCATTGCCCAGATCAGCCATCGCACCGAAATTCCCCGGGCTGCGGTGCGCCGCTGCCTGCATACCCTGATCAAGCTCGGCTACGCCACCACCGACGGGCGAACCTATTCGCTGTTGCCCAAGGTGCTGACCCTGGGCCATGCCTACCTGTCTTCGACGCCCCTGGCGGTCTCGGCCCAACCTTACCTGGACCGCATGAGCGAGCAATTGCACGAGGCCTGCAATATGGCCACGCTCGAAGGGAATGACATTCTGTATATCGCCCGCTCGGCAACGACCCAGCGCCTGATCTCGGTCGACCTCTCGGTCGGCGGGCGCTTGCCGGCCTACTGCACGTCCATGGGGCGGATCCTGTTGGCGGCGCTGGATGATGCGTCATTGCGTGAGTACCTCGATCACGCCGACCTGCAGGCCAAGACCAGCCGCACCCTGCATACCCCCGAAGCATTGCTCGAGTGCCTGCAGGAAGTCCGCCAGCAGGGTTGGTGCATTGTCGACCAGGAACTGGAGCAGGGCCTGCGCTCGATCGCCGTGCCGGTGTACGACGCCTCGGGCCAGGTGTTGGCGGCACTGAACGTCAGCACCCATGCCGGGCGCGTCGGGCGCAACGAGCTGGAGCAGCGGTTTCTCCCGGGCCTGCTGAGTGCCAGTCGTGAACTGAGTGCCCAGTTGTTCGCCTGAGCTGCTCGATAAACCCATCCCGACGCCAGGTGTCCCGAATGGATCGATAGGCTGACAACAATCTGTTCGATAAACGAACACTTAGTCGATTATCGGATTGTTTGGGGTTTTTTAGCGGCTTACTCTTCAGTCAATCCGGCGCCGCACATCGCGCCCCGTCCTCCATGTCGGTTTACTGAAACTCGGGAGTCCACCCCCATGGCAGAAATCCTTTCGCTGCACGATGCCGTGAAGCAATTCGTGAATGACGGCGACACCGTCGCCCTCGAAGGCTTCACTCACCTGATTCCAACCGCAGCAGGTCATGAAATCATTCGTCAGGGGAAGAAAGATCTGACCCTGGTACGCATGACCCCCGACCTGGTGTACGACCAGTTGATCGGTGCCGGTTGCGCACGCAAGCTGATTTTCTCCTGGGGCGGTAACCCGGGCGTGGGTTCGCTGCACCGTCTGCGCGATGCCGTTGAGAAGCAATGGCCCCACGCGCTGGAAATCGAAGAACACAGCCACGCTGACCTGGCCAATGCCTACGTCGCGGGCGCCTCTGGCCTGCCGTTCGCGGTATTGCGCGCCTACGCCGGTTCCGACCTGCCCAAGGTCAACCCACTGATCAAGACCGTGACCTGCCCCTTCACCGGTGAAGTGCTGGCGGCGGTGCCGTCGGTGCGCCCGGATGTGACGGTGATCCATGCGCAAAAGGCCGACCGCAAGGGCAACGTGCTGCTCTGGGGCATTCTTGGCGTGCAAAAAGAAGCGGCATTGGCCGCCAAGCGTTGCATCGTCACCGTCGAAGAAATCGTCGATGACCTCAAGGCCCCGATGAATGCCTGCGTGCTGCCGACCTGGGCCCTGAGCGCGGTCTGTCATGTGCCAGGCGGTGCGCATCCGTCCTACGCCCACGGTTACACCGAGCGTGACAACCGCTTCTACCAAGCCTGGGACCCGATTGCCCGCGACCGTGAAACCTTCACCGCGTGGATCAACGAGTACATCCACGGCAGCGCTGACTTCAGTGAATTCCAGGCCAAGTTGGCTCGTGCTTCGGAGGCCAAATAATGACTTACTCCACCAATGAAATGATGACCGTGGCGGCCGCCCGCCGTCTGAAAAACGGTTCGGTGTGCTTCGTCGGCATCGGTTTGCCCTCCAAAGCCGCCAACCTCGCGCGCCTGACATCCTCGCCGGACGTGGTGCTGATCTACGAGTCGGGTCCGATTGGCGCCAAGCCCAGCGTGCTGCCGCTGTCCATCGGTGATGGCGAACTGGCGGAAACCGCTGACACGGTGGTGCCTACCGGTGAAATTTTCCGCTATTGGCTGCAAGGCGGGCGGATTGACGTCGGCTTCCTTGGCGCGGCGCAGGTCGACCGGTTCGGCAACATCAACACCACGGTGGTTGGTGACTACCATCAGCCCAAGGTTCGCTTGCCAGGTGCCGGCGGCGCACCGGAGATCGCCGGTTCGGCGAAAAGTGTGCTGATCATTCTCAAGCAGTCGGCGCGTTCGTTCGTCGACAAGCTGGACTTCATTACCTCGGTCGGTCATGGCGAAGGCGGCGACTCGCGCCAGCGTCTCGGCCTGCCAGGTGCAGGGCCGGTGGGCATCATCACCGACCTGTGCATCATGGAGCCGGAAGCCGGCACCCATGAGTTCGTGGTCACGGCGCTGCACCCGGGGGTAACCCGCGAGCAAGTGGTGGCGGCCACCGGTTGGGCCGTCCGTTTCGCCGAGCAGGTGCAGCAGACCGCCGAGCCGACAGCCGTCGAGCTGGCGGCCCTGCGCGATCTGGAAGCGCGGACCGCAGCCGCCCACGGCCAGGCACCAGGAGAAGCATGATGCGCGAGGTGTATATCTGCGATGCGATTCGCACCCCCATCGGCCGCTTTGGTGGCGGCTTGTCCAGCGTGCGCGCTGATGATCTGGCCGCGGTGCCGATCAAGGCCTTGATCGAACGTAACCCGGGCGTTGACTGGAATGCGGTGGACGAGGTGTTCCTCGGTTGCGCCAACCAGGCCGGTGAAGACAACCGGAACGTCGCGCGCATGGCTTTGCTGCTGGCCGGGTTGCCGCAGAGCATTCCCGGGGTGACCCTCAACCGCCTCTGTGCCTCGGGCATGGATGCCATTGGCACCGCCTTCCGGGCGATTGCCAGCGGCGAAATGGAGCTGGCGATTGCCGGTGGCGTCGAATCGATGTCCCGCGCACCCTTTGTCATGGGCAAGGCCGACGCGGCGTTCTCGCGGGGCATGAAACTGGAAGACACCACCATTGGCTGGCGCTTCATCAACCCCTTGATGAAAGCCCAGTACGGCGTGGATGCGATGCCACAGACCGCCGACAACGTGGCGGACGACTATGGGGTGTCACGCGCGGATCAGGATGCCTTTGCCCTGCGCAGTCAACAGCGCACTGCGGCGGCGCAGGCAGCAGGTTTCTTCGCCGAAGAAATCGTCCCGGTGCGTGTTGCCCACAAGAAAGGCGAAAGCCTGGTCGAGCAGGACGAGCATCCCCGGGCCGACACCACCCTGGAAACCCTCAGCAAGCTCAAACCGGTCAATGGCCCGGATAAAACCGTGACGGCCGGCAACGCGTCGGGCGTCAACGATGGCGCGGCGGCGCTGATCCTGGCATCTGCCGAGGCGGTGAAGAAACACGGCCTGACGGCGCGCGCCAAAGTGCTCGGCATGGCCAGTGCCGGCGTGGCCCCTCGGGTTATGGGCATCGGCCCGGTGCCGGCAGTGCGCAAGCTGATCGAGCGTCTCGGCGTGGCGATCAGTGATTTCGACGTGATCGAGCTCAATGAAGCCTTCGCCAGCCAGGGCTTGGCGGTGCTGCGTGAGCTGGGCCTGGCCGATGACGCGGCGCAGGTCAATCCCAACGGCGGCGCCATTGCCCTGGGGCACCCGTTGGGCATGAGTGGGGCGCGATTGGTGTTGACGGCCCTGCATCAACTGGAAAAAACCGGCGGCAAAAAAGCCTTGGCGACCATGTGCGTGGGCGTTGGCCAAGGCCTGGCGCTGGCGATCGAGCGGGTCTGACCGCAGCGCTTCGTTGTACCGCGGGTAAGCCCTGCTCCCCTGGGAGCCAGGCTTGCCCGCGAAGGCGTCATGACTGACGTGCAAATGCCTGTATGAGTCATTCCAGGGAACGGGATTGTTGCAAAGTATGTCTAGACGTTTACTGTCCCCACCGAGTGTAAAAACCATGACATCCATGACAAGCCACTACACCGCTGAAGAGCGGGGTAAGAGAATTTTTGCGATTGTCGGGGCTTCCTCCGGCAACCTGGTCGAATGGTTCGACTTCTACGTCTATGCATTCTGCGCGATCTACTTCGCGCCCGCTTTCTTCCCCTCCGACAACCCCACGGTGCAGTTGGTCAACACCGCCGGTGTATTCGCGGCCGGGTTCCTGATGCGCCCCATCGGTGGCTGGCTGTTCGGTCGGGTGGCCGACAAGCACGGGCGCAAGAATTCCATGATGATCTCGGTGCTGATGATGTGCGCCGGCTCCTTGCTCATCGCCTGCCTGCCCACCTACAAGGACATTGGCGTCTGGGCGCCGATCCTGTTGTTGGTCGCCCGGTTGTTCCAGGGCCTGTCGGTGGGTGGCGAGTACGGCACCACCGCGACCTACATGAGTGAAGTGGCGCTCAAGGGCCAGCGCGGGTTTTTCGCCTCGTTCCAGTACGTGACCCTGATTGGCGGGCAACTGCTGGCGGTATTGCTGGTGGTGATCCTGCAGCAGTTCCTGTCTGAGGATGAATTGCGCGCCTGGGGCTGGCGGATTCCGTTTGTCGTGGGGGCGGTTGCCGCGGTGATTTCGTTGCTGCTGCGTCGCTCGCTCAAGGAAACCACCAGCAAGGAAATGCGCGAAGACAAGGACGCCGGCAGCATCCGCGCGTTGTTCCGCGATCACAAGACGGCGTTCATCACCGTGCTGGGCTACACCGCCGGTGGCTCGCTGATTTTCTACACCTTCACCACCTATATGCAGAAGTACCTGGTGAACACCGCCGGGATGCACGCCAAGACCGCCAGCTACATCATGACCGGCGCGCTGTTCCTTTATATGTGCATGCAGCCGTTTTTCGGCATGCTGGCCGACAAGATCGGTCGGCGTAATTCGATGCTCTGGTTCGGTGCCCTGGGCACGCTGTGCACGGTGCCGATCCTGCTGAGCCTGAAGTCAGTCACCAGCCCGTTCCTGGCCTTCGTGCTGATTACCCTGGCGCTGGCAATCGTGAGTTTCTACACCTCCATCAGCGGTCTGGTGAAAGCCGAAATGTTCCCGCCGCAAGTGCGCGCCCTGGGCGTGGGCCTGGCCTACGCGGTGGCCAACGCCATCTTCGGCGGTTCGGCGGAGTTCGTGGCCCTGAGCTTGAAGTCGGTGGGCATGGAAAACTCGTTCTACTGGTACGTGACGGTGATGATGGCCGTCGCGTTCCTGTTCAGTCTGCGCTTGCCCAAGCAGGCGGCGTATCTGCATCACGACCTTTGACCGGCTGGCGCGCGCCTGAATCGGGCGCGCGCTGTCCGCACACCTGGCCCTGGCGGTCTCAAGGAGAAATCTGTGGCATTTGTACAATTGGCCGACGGCGAACTGCACTACCAACTCGACGGTCCCGAACACGCCCCGGTGCTGGTACTGTCCAACTCACTGGGCACTGACCTGCACATGTGGGATGGGCAGATCCCGCTGTTTGCCGAGCATTTTCGGGTATTGCGTTTCGACACCCGTGGTCATGGTCGTTCGCTGGTGACGCCCGGGCCGTACAACATCGAGCAACTGGGCCGTGACGTGTTGGCCCTGCTGGACGCCTTGCACATCGAGCGCGCGCATTTCTGCGGCCTGTCCATGGGCGGGTTGATCGGCCAGTGGCTGGCGATCAATGCCGGCAAGCGTCTGTTGTCACTGGTGGTGTGCAACACCGCGGCGAAGATTGGCGAGCCGGCGATCTGGGACCCACGTATTGAAATGGTCCTGCGCGAGGGGGCCGCTGCAATGGTGGCCCTGGGCGATGCCTCCATTGCCCGCTGGTTCACCGCGGATTTCGCTGCGGCCAACCCGGCGGCGACCAAGCGAATCACCGATATGCTGGCCGCAACGTCGCCACAAGGTTACGCGGCCAATTGCGCGGCGGTTCGGGATGCCGATTTTCGCGAGCAACTGGCGGCGATCCAGGTGCCGACGCTGGTGATTGCCGGCACTGAAGATGCGGTTACGCCGCCGGCCGGTGGACACTTCATCGAGCAGCGGGTGGCAGGTGCGCACTATGCCGAGTTCTACGGCGCGCACCTGTCCAACGTGCAGGCTGGCGACGCGTTCAGCCACTGTGTGCTGAACTTCCTGCGGGCCCACTGAGGCGCTGGAACCTGCGGCGGGTTCAGGGTTTGTCGTGACCCCAGATCCAGTTCCACGCCCCGGGCAAGCGTGCAGGCTCATCGGCATCGTGCAGGGTACGAGCCATGGCTGCACGCTGCAAGGCGGCCGAATCGTCGTAGAACGGCTTGGCTGCCAGGGGCACGTGGGTCTCTCGGGCGCTGTCGAGCAGGATCTGCAGGTATTCGGCCATGTGCCGGGCGGTGTAGCGATTGAGGTCGTGAAAGGTCACCACCACCGGAATCACGCCATCCACTGTCGGCAACTCACCCTTGGCAATTCGCTCGCGGGTCTCTGACAACTGCCTGAGCAGGTTGGCCCGCCGGCGTGGGCTGGCGGTGATGCCCCAGACTTTGCCGTCATTGGCGCTCAAGTCCGTCAGCAAAACATGCAGGCCATGCCGTTGATAGGCGGCGAAGGTGCGCGCGTCGTAACTCCAGAACGGCGGACGCACCAGGGTCGGTGCTGCGCCGGTGATCGCGGTGATGTCGTCGGTGCCCCAGGTGAGCGCCTGTTCGAGTGCTTGCGGATCAAGGGCGCGATGATTGCTGTGCCACGGCGTGGCGGTGTGGAAGCCCAGGATATGGCCGGCCGCGTGTTCACGCAGCATGGTTTTGCGGCCCCGTTCACTGCCACCGGCCCGTGGCGCGCGGGTCTGGACAAAGAACACCGCCTTGATGCCCGGCTGAATCGGGTTGTTGGCCAACACTTCCATGACCGCCCGGCTCGGATTGGCCCAGCCGGAGGCGCTGGGACCATCGTCGAAGGTCAGCAGAAAGCGAATGGGCGCGGAGGCCTGCAAGCGTTGCTCGGTCTGCGGCGTCAGTGCAATCGGCGGGCCGATGCAACCGCTGAGGCCAAGCGTAATTGCGAGCACAGAGGCTAAGGTGAGGATCAATTTCATGGCGTTGAGGTGACCGGCGACAAATCAGCAGAGGGGCAACCTGTTGGCGTGTTGTCATTCAACACACGCCAAGGCGATCGCTCCCGGGGAAGTCCCCATAGGAGCGTCACGACACTGAAGGGTTCAGCAGGCCGGGACAAGTGTATCGAATTAGAGCAGGTTGACCGGATAGCAGGCGATCAACCGATTTTTGTCGAACTCGTTGTCGTCGCTAATGGAGCGGTTCATCAGGATCAGACTGTCATGCTTCACCGGGCGGTGAAAGCGTGTGAGTGCGGATTAGTATTTGTTTCGACGTTTCCAGCGTTGTGCGTGGGCAGTTGTCAACTATCAGACCTGCTAGTGGTTGTGATGAGCTTTATGCATTAGATTTTTATCGTGTTGTCTAGGGGGTTAACTAACGCTTTAAGTAGCAGGAGGTTGTCATGAAGTTTTCAAGGGCGGAGAACGGAGTGCCAGTTGTTGATGGGAAAGAAGTACCGGAGGTGCCGGGGAGGTTACTTGGAACTCTTAACGTGCAAGATGAAGACACCATTGCTGTTACAGCGACGAGTTTGCAGTTTTACTGGGTGAAGGAACACCCCTATTTTTTTCTGCTCGCAAAGGACGAAAAAATCGGGATGGAGTTGATTCTCATCGGTGACAAGCTTGAGGCTGGCAAAAGGTACGAAATTGGTATGGAGGCTGATCAGGTCGAGGCACAGTTCTCATGGGCTGGCTCTACGGGACATTCTCAGTCGGACAAGATCGGGGGGCTCAATGTCCTCTTCATTACTCCGGAAGGTGATTTTGAGAGAATCGACGGGTATTTCAGTTTTGGCTATAAAGAAATCGGTGTGGGGTTTGAGCGGCAGGTAGAATTTTCGTGTCAGTCTTTCTCGTTTAAAGTTCCGGTATAAATAATCGTGTGGAAGTGTGGGTTGTGATTTGTTCGGCATGTTGAATTTGCGAGGTTGATATAAGTCAGTGTATGGGTTGGTCAAGCCTGGTGGTAATAAAGGCCCGCGTCATGGAGCACATATAGCTCAATGGCGTGGGTTTTTTCGTATTGCCAGATCAGAATGTTTTAGTCGTCAATGTTTGTTCTTCCATCAGCTCATGTTTTTCCGGTTGGGTACTTGTTGTACGGATCGCAATGTTATCGACCGACCGGCTGTGGAGGGGGCGGGGTGGAAAGCCTGATCCCGCCCGCCACGCGGGCAGCAGGCATAAAAAAATCCGCAACCCTTGAGGGGATTGCGGATTGTCGTGAGGCCCGGGGATCAGTCGATCAGCCGGGTGCGCATCGGGCTGATCAGAACATCTTCAGCTTCGGTGCGACTTCTGGCACGGGCTCATTCTTCGCGGTCTGGGCGTTCCAGCCGCCACCCAGGGCTTTGTACAGGTTCACTTCGCTGACCAGTTGCGACAGGCGATCGGTTATCAGCGATTGTTGCGCGCTGAACAACTGACGCTGGGCGTCGAGGAAGGTCAGGTTGCTGTCGACACCAATGCGGTAGCGACGCTCGGCCAGGCGGTAGTAATCCTGGTTGGCCTGGACGAAGTCACGCTGGGCCTGCAACTGCTGGTTGAAGGTCTGGCGTGCGGCGAGGCCGTCGGAGACTTCCTGGAAGGCGGTCTGGATCGATTTCTCGTACTGCGCAACCGTGATGTCTTTCTGGATTTTCGAGTAATCCAGGCTGGCACTCAGGGCGCCGGCGTTGAAGATCGGCAGGTTGATCTGGGGCTGGAACAACCAGGTCCCCGAACCGCCCTTGAACAGGCCGGACAGGTCCGGGCTGAGCGTGCCGGCGTTGGCCGTCAGGCTGATGCTCGGGAAGAACGCTGCCCGTGCCGCGCCGATGTTGGCGTTGGCAGCCTTGAGGTTGTGCTCGGCGGCCAGGATGTCCGGGCGTCGTTGCAGCAGGTCCGAAGGCAGGCCGGCCGGCACTTCGCTGAGCAGATCGTCAGCCAATGGCTTGGCAGTGGTCAGGTTGGCGGGCACACCGGTACCCAGCAGCAGGGTCAGGCTGTTTTCGTCCTGGGCGACCAGGCGGGTGTACTTGGCCAGTTGCACCTTGGCGTTTTCCACCGAGGTCCGCGACTGGCTCAGGTCCAGTGCCGAGGCCACGCCGACTTCGTTGCTGCGCGCGGTGAGGCGGTAGCTTTCTTCGAAGGTGGCGAGGGTGTCCTGCGTCAGCTTCAGCAGTTCCTTGTCGGCCTGCCAGGTCAGGTAGGCGTTGGCCACGTTGGCCACCAGGCTGAGCTGGGTGCTGCGCCGCGCTTCTTCAGTGGCGAAGTAGGTCTGCAGCGCTTGCTCGTTGAGGCTGCGAATACGCCCGAACAGGTCCAGCTCATAGGCGCTGACACCCAGGGTCGCCGAGTAGGAGCTGCTGATCCCGGCTTCGCCGGTTTGCGAGGCGTCCGCCGGGAGGCGTTGGCGGCTGCCGCTGCCATTGGCCGAAACGGCGGGGAACAGGTCGGCGCGGGAAATGCGGTACTGGGCCGCATAAGCGTCGATGTTCAGCGCCGCGACGCGCAGGTCACGGTTGTTTTCCAGCGCGGTCTGGATCAGTTGCTGCAGGGCCGGGTCATGGAAAAACTGCTTCCAGCCTTGCTCGGCGGCGGCCTGGTTCGGCGCCTGGGCCGGCGAGTAAGCCGGCCCTTGCGGGTACTGCCCGGCCACAGGGGCCTCGGGCTGCTGATAATCGGGTATCAGCGAGCAGCCACCGAGCACGAACGCGGCGACGGCTAGGGAGAGTAGCGACTTGCTCATTGGCCAGCCTCTTTAGGAGTTTCTATGGCGTCATCCTGCTTGGCAGTCTTGCGCTGCCCCATGGATGACACGGTGACAAAGAACAGGGGTACCCAGAACACGGCCAGTACGGTAGCGGTGATCATACCGCCGATCACCCCGGTACCGATGGCGTGCTGGCTGCCCGACCCGGCGCCAGTGGAAATGGCCAGTGGCACCACACCCAGGACGAACGCGAGCGAGGTCATGATGATCGGTCGCAGACGCATCCGGCAGGCTTCGATGGCTGCATCGCGCAGGGTGCGTCCCTGTTCATGCAGTTCCTTGGCGAATTCGACAATCAGAATGGCGTTTTTCGCCGCCAGACCGATGGTTGTCAACAGGCCTACCTGGAAGTACACGTCGTTGGACAGGCCGCGCAGGCTGGTGGCGAGCAGGGCACCGATGATCCCCAGCGGCACCACCAACATCACCGCGATCGGAATCGACCAGCTTTCGTACAACGCCGCCAGACACAGGAACACCATCAGCAGCGAGAGGGCGTACAGGGCCGGTGCCTGGGAACCCGACAGGCGTTCCTCATAGGACAGGCCCGTCCAGGAAATACCTACCCCGGCCGGCAACTTCTTGGCCAGGGCTTCGACTTCAGCCATGGCTTCACCGGTGGAGTAGCCCGGGGCCGGAGCACCGAGGATTTCCATGGCTTCCACGCCGTTGTAACGCGCCAGCTTCGGCGAGCCGTAGATCCAGGTGCCCTTGGCGAAGGCCGAGAACGGCACCATGGTCCCCTGGCTGTTGCGTACGTACCACTTCTTCAGGTCTTCAGGGGTCATCCGCGAACCCGGCACGCCCTGAATGTAGACCTTCTTCACCCGACCACGGTCGATGAAGTCGTTGACGTAGCTACTGCCCAGGGCAATCGACAGGGTGCTGTTGATGTCGGTCAGCGTTACGCCCAGGGCGCTGGCTTTCTCGTCATCGATTTCCAGCTGGAACTGCGGTTCGTCGTTCAGGCCGTTAGGACGTACCTGGGACAGCACCTTGCTCTGTGCCGCCATGCCGAGGAACTGGTTGCGTGCTTGCATCAGCTTCTCGTGCCCGATACCGGCGCGGTCCTGCAGGAACACGTCGAAACCGGTGGCGTTACCCAACTCCAGTACCGCTGGCGGGGCGAAGGCGAACACCATGGCATCACGGAAGGTGAAGAAGTGCTGCTGGGCCCGTGCCGCGACCTTGAACACGCTGTTGTCGGCGTTACGCTCGTCCCACGGCTTGAGCATGATGAACGCCATGCCCGAGCTTTGGCCACGGCCGGCAAAGTTGAAGCCGTTGACCGTGAACACGGAGGCAACCGCATCACCTTCACCGCCGTCCTTGCCGGAACGCAGGAGGTACTCGCGCATTTCATCGACCACCACCTGGGTGCGCTGGGCACTGGAGCCGGCCGGGGTCTGGACCTGGGCGAACAGAACGCCCTGGTCTTCTTCCGGCAGGAACGCGGTCGGGATGCGGGTGAACAGCCAGATCATGCCGACGATGATGATCAGGTAGGCCAGCAGGTACGGCGCCTTGTGCGTGAGGATGTTGCCCACGCCACGCTCGTAGCTGCGTACGCCGCGATCGAAGTTGCGGTTGAACCAGCCAAAGAAACCACGCTTGGGTGTGCCGTGCTCGCCCTTGGGAATGGCCTTGAGCATGGTGGCGCAGAGGGCTGGGGTGAAGATCAGGGCGACCAGCACCGAGAGGGCCATGGCCGACACGATGGTGATCGAGAACTGCTTGTAGATCACCCCGGTGGAGCCGCTGAAGAACGCCATCGGCAGCAGTACCGCCGACAGTACCAGGGCAATGCCCACCAGTGCGCCCTGGATCTGGCCCATGGATTTCTTGGTGGCTTCCTTGGGCGACAGGCCTTCTTCGCTCATCACCCGTTCGACGTTTTCCACCACGACGATGGCGTCGTCCACCAGCAAGCCGATGGCCAGGACCATGCCGAACATGGTCAGGGTGTTGATGCTGAACCCGAACGCCGCGAGGATGCCGAAGGTACCCAGCAATACCACGGGCACGGTCATGGTGGTGATGACGGTGGCGCGGAAGTTTTGCAGGAACAGGAACATCACCAGGAACACCAGCACGATCGCTTCGACCAGGGTGTGTACTACGCCCTTGATCGATTCGGTCACCACCGGGGTGGTGTCGTACGGGAAGACCACTTCCATGCCTTCAGGGAAGAACGGCTTGAGGCTTTCGATGGTGGTGCGCAGGGCTTTGGCAGTATCCAGCGCGTTGGCGCCGGTGGCCAGTTTCACCGCAAGGCCGGAGGCCGGTGCGCCGTTGAACTGGGCGTTGATACTGTAGTTCTCGCCGCCCAGGGCGACATCGGCGACATCCTTGAGGCGAACCTGGGAGCCGTCCTTGTTGACCTTGAGCAGGATTTCCTTGAACTGCTCGGCAGTCTGCAGGCGGGTCTTGCCGATGATCGTGGCGTTCAGCTGGGTGCCGGGCAGGGCAGGCAAGCCGCCGAGCTGACCGGACGAGACCTGGACGTTTTGTGCCGCAACGGCGGCCTTGACGTCCACCGGTGTCAGGTTGAAGTTGTTCAACTTGGCCGGGTCCAGCCAGATACGCATGGCGTACTGGGCACCGAACACCTGGAAGTCGCCGACGCCGGCGGTCCGGGAAATCGGGTCCTGCATGTTGGACACGATGTAGTTGGACAGGTCGTCCTTGGTCATGCTGCCGTCACGCGACACCACACCGATCACCAGCAGGAAGTTCTTCACTGCCTTGGTAACGCGGATCCCCTGTTGCTGCACTTCTTGCGGCAGCAGCGGGGTGGCCAGGTTCAGTTTGTTCTGGACCTGGACCTGCGCGGTGTCGGAGTTGGTGCCTTGCTCGAAGGTCGCGGTGATGGTCATGGTGCCGTCGGAGTTACTTTCCGAGGACACATAACGCAGGTTGTCGATACCGTTGAGCTGCTGCTCGATCACCTGGACCACGGTGTCCTGCACAGTCTGTGCAGATGCACCTGGGTAGGTCACGGAGATGGCGATCGCTGGTGGTGCGATGCTCGGGTATTGGTTGATTGGCAGCTTGAGGATCGATAGAGCCCCGACCAACATGATCACCAGGGCAATTACCCAGGCGAAAATCGGACGGTCGATAAAAAATTTCGACATGGTTTACTCCCCTTTGCCGCCTGCAGCTTTGTCTGTTGCCTGTGCAGGGGCCGGGTTTTTCGCGGCTACGTTGGTCGCTTCGCTGACTTTGACTTCAACGCCGGGCTTGACGTACTGCAGGCCTTCGGTGATCAGGCGATCGCCTGCCTTGAGGCCGTCTTCGATCAGCCACTGGCTGCCCACGGTGCGGCTGGCCTTGAGCTGGCGCAGTTCGACCTTGTTGTCAGGGCCTACGACCAGTGCGGTCGGCGATCCTTTGAGGTCACGGGTCACGCCTTGTTGCGGTGCCAGGATGGCGGCAGCGTTGACCCCGGCTTGCAGTTGGGCGTGGACGAACATGCCTGGCAGCAGGGTGTGGTCGGGGTTGGGGAATACGGCGCGCAAGGTCACGGAACCGGTGGCTTCATCGACCGAGACTTCGGAGAACTCCAGCTTGCCCTGGCGCTTGTACTCACTGCCGTCCTCGAGGGTCAGCTTGACCATCGCGGCGTTTTCACCGGCTTTCTGCAGGCGACCACTTTCCAGTTCACGGCGCAATTCCAGCAGTTCCACCGAGGATTGCGTTACGTCGACGTAGATCGGGTCCAGTTGCTGGATCACGGCCATGGCGTCGACCTGGCCATTGTTGACCAGGGCCCCTTCGGTGACGTTGGAGCGACCGATTCGTCCGGTCAGCGGCGCCAGTACCTTGGTGTAGCGCACGTTGATCTGGGCGGTCTGCAGCGAGGCTTCCGATTGCAGGCGGTTGGCCAGGGCAGTGTCGTACTCCTGGCGGCTGACGGCTTGTTCGGTGACCAGTTGTTTGTAGCGATCGGAAATCGACTTGGTCGATTGCAGATTGGCTTCGGCGCTTTTCAGGGTGGCCTGGTAGACCGCAGGATCGATCTGGTAGAGCTGCTGGCCTTCCTTGACTTCAGCGCCTTCTTTGAACAGGCGCTTGAGGATGATGCCGTTGACCTGTGGGCGAACTTCCGCGATGCGGTAGGCCGTGGTGCGGCCCGGCAGTTCTGAGGTCAGGGTAAAGGCTTGGGCTTGCAGGGTTACGACGCCGACCTGAGGGGCTTGTGCAGCAGGGGCCGCCTCTTCCTCTTTACATCCGCTGAGCAGCGATGCCAGGGCGACGGCAGTGACCAGAGCGGTAACAGCTGGCTTGAATTGCATGAAGATCCTCGGGTCAGGCGCGCACAATGCGCACTAGAAAAGTGGAAAGATGAAAAAGTCGCGGTAAGTGGATAAGTAGCTTGCTAAGGAATATACTTACGTTCATGGTTGTTTGTAAACACCTTTGACCGCGTACACACCCGGTTACAAGAGCTGTTTCAAGGTGTGAATTGTAGGCCGGGGACCCAGCCCGTAAGAGGTGATCCCCACAATTGTTCAGAAGATGTTCAGGCATCGCTGAAGCATTCCTGATTGAGGTTTTACTGCCATGGTTCGTCGCACAAAAGAGGAAGCGCAAGAGACCCGCAACCAGATACTGGAAGCCGCCGAGCAGGCTTTTTACGAGCGGGGCGTGGCGCGTACTACGCTGGCGGACATCGCCACCCTGGCCGGAGTGACTCGGGGTGCTATCTACTGGCATTTCAGCAACAAGGCGGACCTGGTCCAGGCCATGCTCGACAGTCTGCGCGAGCCGCTGGATGAGATGGCGCGGGCGAGCGAAAGTGCAGACGAAGAAGATCCGCTGGGCTGCATGCGCAAGCTGCTGATTCATTTGTTTCATCAAGTTGCCTTGGACCCGAAGACCCGCCGCATCAATGAGATTCTGTTTCACAAATGTGAGTTCACAGATGAAATGTGTGATCTGCGCCAACAACGTCGCACGGTCAGTCTGGATTGCAACGTGCGTATCGCGCTGGCATTGCGTAATGCAGTGAATCGTGGACAGTTGCCGGAAAACCTCGACACCGAGCGTGCGGCGGTGAGTATTCATGCCTACATCGACGGCATGCTTTATCAATGGCTGCTGGCCCCCGAAAGCTTTGAGTTGCACCTGGAAGCCGAACGCTGGGTCGACACCGGGCTGGAAATGCTGCGCTTGAGCCCCAGCCTGCGACTGCCGGACAACATGCGTAATTGAGTCTGTCAGTGTCAACACTTAAGGTGAACACGGTCCCGACTGCATTCGCCTATTGGCGATGGGGTGCTTTTATATACGGACACTCGCCTGCTTGATAGATAGCGGGCTACGTATTTTGTAGGGAAATTGTGTCGAGTGTGTGAATGAGTGTGAGCCATCCGCTGTTCAAGACCGCCGAACAACCCGTCAAGGGCATTCTCCTGATTTGCCTGGCTGTGCTGTTGTTCGCCAGCCATGACACCCTGTCCAAATACCTCTCCGGTTTTTATCCGATAGTCATGGTGGTGTGGGCGCGCTACGTGGTGCACACCCTATTGATGCTGGTGGTGTTTGTCCCGCGCAGCGGTTTATCCGCGGTGGTGCGCACCAAGCGTCCCGGGCTGCAATTTTTGCGGGCCATGTGCCTGATCGGCACCAGCCTGTTTTTCACGACCGGGTTGCGCTATATCCCGTTGGCCGAAGCCACCGCCGTGAACTTCCTTGCGCCGCTACTGGTGACCGCGCTGTCGGTACCGCTGCTGGGCGAGCACGTGACCCGCCGCCAGTGGCTGGCGGTGCTCGGCGGTTTTGTCGGAGTGCTGATCGTGATCCGCCCAGGCGGGGCGCTGTTTACCCCCACCATCGTATTGCCACTGTGCTCGGCGCTGTGTTTCGGCTTTTACCAGTTATTGACCCGCAAGCTCACCGGCATCGACAGCCCGACCACCAGCAACTTTCTCACCGGCATTATCAACAGCCTGATCATGAGTGCGTTGCTGCCGTTTTTCTGGAGTACCCCAACCTGGTCCCATGCGGTGTTCATGGTTGGCCTGGGCACTTGCGGCATGCTGGGGCACATGCTGCTGACCCAGGCCTTCCGACATGCGGCGCCGGCAATGCTGGCGCCGTTCAGCTATGGGCAGATCCTGTTTGCCGGGATGTACGGCTACCTGATCTTCGACCATACCCCGGACGGCTACGCCATCGTCGGGATCGCGGTCATTTGCCTGAGTGGCCTGGCGGTCGCCTTCGGCCAGCGCAAACGCTGAAGAAACCCCGGAAATAAAGAAGCCCCGGTACGAACCGGGGCTTTTTTATTCTGGCTGACGGCTTACAGCGTCGGGTAGTCGATGTAGCCGACCGGCCCCTTGGCGTAGAACAGTTCCGGACGTGCTTCATTGAGCGGTGCATCGGCTTTCAGGCGAGCAGGCAGGTCCGGGTTGGCAATGAATGGCACGCCGAATGCCACTGCATCGGCCTTGCCGCTGGCCAGCCAAGCGTTGGCGCTGTCCTTGGTGAAACGCTCGTTGACGATGTACGGGCCACCGAAAGCGGCCTTGAGTTGTGGCCCGAGGCTGTCGCCGGCTTCTTTTTCCCGCGAGCAGATGAACGCGATACCACGCTTGCCCAGTTCACGTGCCACGTAGGTGAAGGTTTCGGCCAGGTTGTCGTCGCCCATGTCATGCAGGTCGGCACGGGGTGACAGGTGCACACCCACGCGGCCGGGGCCCCAGACTTCAATCGCGGCGTCCGTCACTTCCAGCAGCAGGCGCGCGCGGTTTTCCAGCGAGCCACCGTAGTGGTCGGTGCGCTGGTTGGTGCTGCTTTGCAGGAACTGGTCGAGCAGGTAGCCGTTGGCACCGTGGATCTCCACACCATCAAAGCCTGCGGCCTTGGCGTTTTCGGCGCCCACCCGGTAAGCATCGACGACATCGGCGATCTCGGCGATTTCCAGGGCGCGCGGGGTCGGGAAGTCGGCGAGTGGGCGAACCAGGCTGACATGGCCTTTGGGCTGCAACGCACTCGGCGCGACCGGAGCTTCACCGTTGAGGTAGGAGGGGTGGGAAATCCGCCCCACGTGCCACAGTTGCAGGAAAATCTTGCCGCCAGCGCCGTGGATGGCCTTGGTCACGTTGCTCCAGCCACGCACCTGATCGTTGGACCAGATGCCCGGGGTGTCCGGGTAGCCCACACCCATGGGCGTGACCGAAGTGGCTTCGCTGAGGATCAGCCCGGCCGAGGCGCGCTGTACGTAGTACTCGGCCATCAGCGCGTTGGGCACCCGGCCTTCGTCTGCGCGGCAGCGGGTCAGGGGGGCCATGATGATGCGGTTGGCCAACTCGAGGTCGCCCAGTTTGATCGGATCGAAAATAGTCGTCATGTAATAGCGCTCGTTTGCAGATCAGTTGGTCGCAGGGGCCAGTTCGGCGTCGCCGCCCTGGCGGAAGGTAATCAGGGTCACCAGCAGGGCGAGGACCGCCAGTGCTGCGGCCGCGAGTGGCACGCTGGTCAGGCCGAAACCGTGGGCGATCACACTGCCGCCGACCCAGGCGCCGAGGGCGTTGCCGATGTTGAAAGCACCGATGTTCAGGGTCGACACCAGGTTGGGTGCGGCCTTGCCGTAGGTCACCACGTTGACTTGCAGGGCCGGCACGGCGGCAAAACAGGCCGTGGCCCAGAGGAACAGGGTGATTTCGGTGGGGATCAGCGCAATGCTGGTCCAGGTCAGCGCGGTGGAGATCACGGCCATCGAAATGAATACGCCGATCAGTGTGGCGGCCATGCCTTTGTCCGCCAGCTTGCCGCCGATGATGTTGCCAACCGTCAGGCCCAGGCCGATCAGCATCAGGGTCCAGGTCACACCCCGGGGCGAGACGCCGGTGACTTCGCCCAGCAGCGGCGCGACATACGTGAACAGAGTGAATACTGAAGCCGCGAACAGTGCGGTCATGCTCAGGGACAGCCAGATCCCGGCGCCCTTGAGGGCTCGCAGTTCTGCGCGCATGTCGAGTTTTTCTTCATCGCGCTTGGCCGGCAGGAAGCGGATCAGGCCGATCAGGGCGATCACGCCAATCACGGTCACCGCCCAGAAAGTCGAGCGCCAGCCGGCCTGCTGACCGAGCGCGGTGCCCAGCGGCACGCCGAGCACGTTGGCCAGGGTCAGGCCGGTGAACATCAAGGCCACGGCCGAAGCACGCTTGTTGGCCGGCACCAGGCCTGCCGCCACCACCGAGCCGATGCCGAAAAACGCACCGTGGCAGAGCGCGGTGACCACCCGGGCAAACATCAGCACGTTGTAGTCGGTGGCCAGGGCGCAGAGCAGGTTGCCAACGATGAAAATCCCCATCAACGCCACCAGCGCCGCCTTGCGTGGCAGTTTGGCGGTGGCCAGGGCCATGAATGGTGCACCGATGGCCACGCCCAGGGCGTAGCCGGTCACCAGCCAGCCGGCGCCGGGAATCGACACGCCGAGGTCGGCCGCCACATCGGGCAGCAGGCCCATGATGACGAACTCGGTGGTACCGATGGCGAAGGCGCTCAAGGCCAGGATGAGGAGCGAGAGGGGCATGGGTGGAATCCTTGTCGAGCCGGTTAGAGCTCTTTGCCTAAGGTGTCGAGGAACGCCTGGATGGTTTCCTCGTTACGTTTGTAGAAATGCCATTGGCCGACTTTCTGGCTGCGGATCAGGCCGGCCCGGTGCAGGGTCGCCAAGTGTGCAGAGACGGTCGATTGCGACAGGCCGCAGCGTTGATCGATTTGCCCGCAGCAAACGCCGAAGTCGGTGCTGTGTTCCTGATCGGGGAACTCGGTCGCGGGGTCTTTCAGCCAGTTGAGGATGTCTCGTCGTACGGGGTGTGCCAGGGCTTTTATTATTTCGTCGAGGTCGATGGTGGACATGGCAGTGCTCGAATTGGGTAAAACGTTATATCGCGATGAAGCGAACTTTAAATCGGTACTTCGCGATATACCAATATGATTTTGATCTGAGGTCAGCTTAAATCGGTATATCGGGTTATAACGATATGTGAGGCGCGGTGCTAAGCTACGCGCTATGAACTATCTCGCACATCTTCACCTCGGTGGCCAGCGTCCCGGCCAATTGCTCGGCAGTTTGTACGGCGATTTCGTCAAAGGCCGCCTGCAAGGGCAATTTCCTGCGGAAATCGAGGACGCCATCACCCTGCATCGACAAATCGATGTGTTTACCGACCGTCATGGCTTGGTGGACATCGCGTTGTCGCGTTTCAGCCTGACCCGGCGGCGATATGCCGGGATCGTGCTCGACGTGTTTTTCGACCATTGCCTGGCACGGGATTGGGCGCTGTATGCCGATTCGTCATTGCCGGTCTTCACCGCGGACGTGTACCGGGTGCTCGCCGCTGAACCGCAGCTACCTGAACGCCTGGCGCGGATCGCGCCCTACATGGCGGCGGATGACTGGCTGGGTTCGTATCGCGAGTTTGCGGTGCTCGACCAAGTGCTGCGGGGGATCTCGCGGCGCCTGTCACGTCCCGAAGAACTGGCCGCCGCGATGCAGGAGCTGGAGCGTCTGTATGAACCGCTGAGCGAGGACTTTCGTTTGTTCTATCCAGAACTGCAGCGGTTTGCCGCGCAGCACCTGCGTACCCCTTGAGGCTCAGGCCGCGATCAACTCACCGGCAGGCCTTGGTCGGGCCGGTTGTGCCACGTCACCGAACAAGGCGTTGTGCACCGCTTGCTGGGCGGCAAACGCCAGGGCGGCGCGTTCCTGACCGTGACAGCTTATGGGCTTGAGCAGGTGGATGTGCACGTCGCCCTGATCATTGGCGAACAGGCGCATCAGGTGCGACAGCAGGTCGTCATCCCCGATGAAGGGGGCCAGAGGGTCGATCTGCCCGTCGCGCAGGTAACGGATCGCCACCGGTTGCAGGGCGACATCGGCGTCGATGGCGGCCGAGAGCAGGCGGCCGTGGAAGGTGCGCAGCGAGCGACCATCGGTGGTGGTGCCTTCGGGGAACATCAGCAGCGGATGTTGCTGCTGCAGGTGGCGGCCCATCTGCTTGCGAATCAACTGGCTGTCGCCCGCGCCACGGCGGATGAACAGGCTACCGGCCTTGGCCGCGAGCCAGCCGGCGACCGGCCAGGTGCGCACTTCGGCCTTGGACAGGAACGACAGTGGAGTGAGCATGCCCAGCAGGGGAATGTCGGTCCATGACACGTGGTTGCTGACCCAGAGCATCGGTTGTTGCGGCAATTGTCCGTGCACCGTCACGCGAAAGGGCAGGGCGCGGCTCAAGCGCTTCATGAAAAAACGCGACCAGCGTTGGCGCCGCACCATCGAGTTGGCCACCCCCAGACGCTCGAACAGGCCAAACACCAAGGCCATGCTCAAGCCGAGCGCCACCACCAGCAACACCCTGGCCACCCGCGCGTACACCCGCAAGCGGCTCATTACACAGCCGCCTTGAAATGCTTGGCGTAACGCGGGCAGAGTTCATCGCGCTTGAGCAGGATGAACACATCGGCGACCTGGAAATCTTCGTCCCAGCACGGCTCGCCACAGATCTTCGCGCCCAGGCGCATGTAAGCCTTGAGCAATGGCGGCATTTCGGCAATCACGTTGGACGGGATGTCGAGGCTGGGCAGCGGTTTTTTCGGTTCGGCGCGCAGGTGCTCGGTGCACAGGTAACGCTCGCGCAGGCGCTGCATGATCGCGTGGGCCTGGATCCCGCCGTCCTGCATCGGAATGCTCGCGCAGCCCATCAGGTAGCTGTAGCCACCCTGGTTCAGGACCTCGGCCAACTCCCCCCACAGCACGGCGATGGTGCCGCCGTTGCGGTATGCCGGGTCGACGCAGGTGCGGCCGATTTCCAGGATCGGTCCTTGCAGGTGCACCAGGCCGTGCAGGCTGAATTCCTCTTCACTGTAGAAACGCCCCAGGCTGCTGGCCGCGGTGTGGTCGAGCAGGCGGGTGGTTGCCACCAGGCGTCCGGTGTTCAGGTCCCGCACGCCGATGTGGCTGCAATGCGCATCGTAGTCGTCCATGTCCAGACCCAGGTCAGCGCCTTTGAGTTTGGCGTTGAATTCGCCGCTAAAGACATTGAAGCGCAGGGCCTGGGCTTGCTGCAGGGCCTCGGCACCGATCAGGCGTTCGGCTTGCAGGCGGCGTTCAGTGCCGGTGTCGCGGATGCAGGCGATCTGGGTCATGGCGAATCTCCGTACGGGCTGCTCACCCGTCGTGGGTTGCAGTCGATCGACTTTGTTGTGCAAAGTCAGGCTATGTAGCCCCGGTGTCATCGCCATGAAGCTTTGGTGATGCTTGTATGACAGCCCTTGAGGAGCCGTATATGCCTTGGCAAGCCCTGCTGAACTGCCGCACACGATTGCCCGCAAACCCCGACCTGGCCGAGGGTTACGCCCAATTGCTGGAAACCTTGGGCGCGGTAACACCGTTCGAGTTGGCCGTGCGAGGCGCGCGCTTGATGGCCACACCCGGCTGGGCATTTCTGGTGGGTTACCAGGCCGCCTTGCGCATGTTGTGGCCCAGCGCCCCCCTGAGCCTCGGGGCGTTGTGTGCGACCGAACAGCGCAGCCTGCGCCCGGCGGACATGCAAACCCGCTTGAGCGACCTGCGCCTGAGCGGGCGCAAGGACTTCGTCACCGCTGGCGACGCGGCGGACTGGTTGCTGATTGCCGCACGCAGCGAAGATCCGGGCCAGTCCCCACGCTTGAGCCTGGCGGTGGTCTATCCCGGTGAGCCGGGGGTGCGCCTGGAGAAACTGCCCGCCATCCCCTTGATGCCGGACATCAGCCACGGCCGGCTGTTTCTCGACGGCGCCTTGTGCGAACTGCTGGCCGGCGATGGCTGGGATGCCTACGTCAAACCCTTCCGCACCCTGGAAGACCTGTATGTGCTCAGCGCCCTGTGTGCCTGGTTGTATGGCGTCGGCCAGGACAGCGACTGGCCGCAAGCGCTGCAACTGAAGTTGCTAGCGCTGCTGGCCGGGTGCGCCGAGGTCAGCCGGCAACCGCCCAACAGCAGCGCCGGGCATGTCCTGCTCGGTGGTCTGTTCGCCCAGTTCGACGGTTTGCGAGGCTTGCTGGATCAAGCCTTTGCCGATGGCCCGCCACAGTGGGCGGCCTTGTGGACGCGCGATCGAGGGGTACTCGACCTGGCGGCAGGCGCACGGGCCAAACGGTTGGCCAAGGCGTTGGCGGCGCCCTTGTAGAATTGTCACCTATCTGGACTAGGCTCAGCAGGTCCTCCTGCCGAGCCCCAGCCCATGTTCAAAGGCGTTTCCCTGCTGTTGATGTTGTTGTGCAGTTGCGCGGTGGCTGCACAAAACTGGCCCGCCGAGCAGTGGGCGCCCGGTCCACCCGGCAGTGGCCCGGCGCTGGCAGCGCTGGAGGACTACGCCTTTGCCAGCCGTGACGAGGCCACCCGCAAGGGTATCCGCACCGATGCCTTGTTGGTGATCCGTGACGGGCAACTGGTCTATGAACGTTACGCCGGCGGCACGACGGCCGACACCCCGCACCTGACCTGGTCGGTCAGCAAAAGCCTGATGGCCGCCGTGCTGGGCGTGGCCTATGGCGAAGGCCGGTTCTCCTTGCAGGACAAGGTGGCGAAGTTCCTGCCTGCCATGGTGCCTCATCCCGAGATCAGTTTCGCCGATCTGCTGCACTGGGCGTCAGGGTTGGATTGGCAGGAAGACTATGAGTACGCCCCCTTGAACTCATCGGTGGTGGCCATGCTGTATACCCGTGGGCATACCGATATGGCGGGCTTCACCGCCGCCCATCCGGCATTCGGCGCACCCGGGCAACACTTTCGGTATTCCAGCGGCGACAGCAACCTGTTGTCTGCGGCGCTGAAAAACATCCTGGGTGCGCAGCGTTACGCCGACTATCCCTGGACCGCACTGTTCGACCCCCTGGGCATTCGCAGCGCCGTGTGGGAACGCGACGCCACGGGCACCTTTGTCGCGTCTTCCTACGCCTACATGACTGCCCGCGACCTGGCGCGCATTGGTCTGCTGATGCAGCGCCAGGGTCGTTGGGGTGAGCGCCAGTTGCTGCCTGCCGATTGGGTCGCGTTCAATCTCCAGCCTTTCGCCCACTATCAGGCTAATCAGGATGCCGCCGTGCCGGGTGGTCACTGGTGGCTCAATCGCTCGGTGGCTGGCGCGCCGCGGCCCTGGCCCGATGCGCCGCCAGACAGCTTCGCCGCCTTGGGCCACTGGGGGCAGGCGCTGTACGTGCTGCCTGCCGAGAAGCTGGTGATCGTGCGTTATGCCGATGACCGTGATGGCAGTTACCGTCACAACGAACTGCTCAAGCGTGTCCAGGCCGCTTTCCCACCGCAGGTGCTGCCATGACCCGTCATTTTGTGCGGCGCCGACCGCTGCTCAGCCTGTTGCTGGTGTTACTGGTCTTGTTGCTGGGGTGGGGCTGGCAGCAGCGGGTGGCCTTATCGGCGTTCCCCGACATCCTCAGCGCCTACACCGCCAAGGAGTATTGCTCCTGTCGCTACGTGGCCGGCCTGTCGGCGCCGTATTGCCAGGGGTACGTCAAGCAGTACCTGCCCATCAGCGGTTTTGTCGATGACACCGAGCACAAGCAGGTCACGGCCAGCGGCCTGGGACGCACCCATATCGCCCAGTGGTTGGGCGTACGCGAGGGTTGTCGCCTGCTTCCGTGATCTTCTAGGTTTGCAATCGGCAGCGGGCCAGTTAAGGTTCGTTCAGGTTTATCGTCCCCACGAGTCTCTATGTTCAACCGCTCCCTCTCTAAAGCAGTCGCGTTCTCGCTGCTGGCCGGCTGTGCCGCGTCGGCCCAGGCCAACTGGTACCTGGACGGCGAGTCCTCACGCTTGTCGTTTATCTCCACCAAGAACACCCATACCGCCGAGGTCCAGCGCTTCCTGGTGCTGCACGGCAAGGTCGATCCCAAGGGCCTGGCGCAAGTCGAAGTCGAGCTGGACTCGGTCAACAGTGGCGTGCCGCTGCGTGATGAGCGCATGCGCAAGGAATTGTTCGAGATCGAGTCGTTTCCTGAGGCGTTGATTACCACCCAGATCGACCTGCGGCCGATCAACGACCTGGCCCCCGGCGCGCAGCTGGAGTTGCGCCTGCCATTGACCGTCAGCCTGCACGGCAAGCAACACCGCTACGACGCCGAGCTGCTGGCGACCCGTCTGGATGACCGGCGATTCCAGGTGGTGACCCTGGAACCGGTGGTGATCAGCGCCGCGGATTTTGACCTGGTGCCGGGGCTGGAACGGTTGCGCAAACTGGCTGACCTGTCGGCGATCAGTCTGTCGGTACCGGTGGGCGCGGTACTGATTTTCACGGCGCGCTGAGATGGCCGGCGCGGTGTTCCCATGGCGTGACGGCAACCGCTTTGAGTTGCTGGTCGACGGCCCGCAGTTCTTTCCACGCATGCTGCAGGCGATTGCCAATGCCCGGGAGCAGGTCGAACTGGAACTCTACCTGGTGGAGGCGGGTGCCTGTGCCGAGGCCATGGTGCAAGCGCTGGTGCAGGCCGCCGAGCGCGGCGTGCGGGTGCGTTGCCTGTTCGATGACTACGGCAGCCTGGCCTTTACCCTGAGCTTGCGGCGCCGCCTGAGCGAGGCGGGTGTCGAGCTGCGTTTGTACAATCGCCTGAGCTGGCGGCGCTGGGTGCGCAACCTGTACCGCGACCACCGCAAGCTGCTGCTGGTCGACCAGGCGTTGGCGGTGGTCGGCGGCACCGGGGTCACGGATGAATTCTGGACACCGGGTCACGACAGCAGCGAATGGCATGAGGTGATGGTGGAAATCAGCGGCCCGCTGGTGCGCGACTGGCAGTTGCTGTTCGATCGGCAATGGCTTGCCAACCGCCACCGCCGTGCCTGGAAGCCGTCCTCGGATTTCGGTCTGCCGCGCCTGCCCCGGGTGCCGCCGATGGGGGATGGGATGGGGCGGGTGGCCTATGCCGACGCCGGCCAGCACCGGGACATCCTGCAATCGCTGTTCCGCGCCCTCAACAGCGGCCAGCAGCGCATCTGGCTGGCGACCCCGTATTTCTTGCCGACCTGGAAAATCCGTCGCTCCCTGCGCAAGGCTGCCGCCCGGGGCATCGATGTGCGCCTGCTGCTGACCGGGCCGCGCACCGACCACCCTTCGGTGCGGTATGCCGGGCATCGTTACTACCCGCGGTTGCTCAAGGCCGGGGTGAAAATCTTCGAGTACCAGCCGTGTTTCCTGCACCTGAAAATGGTCCTGGTGGATGACTGGGTGAGCATTGGCTCGTGCAACTTCGATCACTGGAACCTGCGGTTCAATCTGGAAGCCAACCTCGAGGCCCTCGATACCAGCCTGACCCAGGCGGTGGTGGCGAGCTTCGAGCGGGACTTCGGCCTGAGCCAGCAGGTCAGTCTGGAGCAATGGCAGCGCCGGCCGTTGTGGCGGCGAATCAAACAGCGGGTGTGGGGATGGGTGGATCGGGTGGTGGTGAACCTGCTGGATCGGCGGGGCTGAAGCCCAGCCTTGCAAACACCCAAACCCGCTGAGGGTGTCTGCACTGTGGGGGCGGGCTTGCCCGCCATGGGCATAGGTATCTACACAACTGTGGTGCGACGTTGTACCACGCTGGCCGAACGCAGGCTTGAAGCCGTGGGTAACCCGGCAGGACGCCGGGTTAGCCGCCCCGCGCCATGGATGGCGCGTGGCGGCGGCCCACGGATTCAAGCCGGAGTGAGGGAACACCGAGCCCAGGCGAGGTGCCGAGTGGTGGGGCAAGAGCGTTTTGCTTACTTTTGCCTGGGCCGGCATTCCGGCTTGTCAAAAGTGAGCCGCTGTAAAAGCGGAACCATAGGTGGCCGTTACCGCAGAAATGGATATGTACTCGGTCTAATCCAACACGCCAGAAGCCCAGGGGCCGCCACGGTAGCAAGCGCCCTCGCCACAGGCCGCTACACAGTTGTGTAGATACCTATGCCGCGATGGGGCCAGCACATTCAGCATCGATGGTGCCTGACACACCGCTATCGCTGGCAAGCCGCAAGCGGGCGCCAGCGCCCACAAATCGGGTGGGGGGATGTGGGATCTGCACTGTATCCAAGCCCCTGTGGGAGCAGGCTCGCTCCTACAGGGTACTGGTGTGGCATTTGTGGTTAGAGCAACTCGAAGCTCTGCTGCGTCACCGCCTCGGAGTCCAGGCCGATCTGCACGTTGAACTTGCCAGGTTCGGCTGCGTACTTGAGCTGGGTGTTGTAGAACTTCAGGTCGTCTTCTTCGATGCTGAAATGCACGACTTTCTGTTCGCCGGCCTTGAGCAGCACTTTCTGGAAGCCCTTGAGCTCCTTGATCGGGCGGATCATCGACCCGGTCTCGTCCTGGATGTACAACTGCACCACGGTTTCGCCGTCACGCTTGCCGGTGTTCTTGACCGTCACACTGGCGTCGATCTTGCCGGTCTTGTTCAGCGTGGTCGACGACAGCGCCATTTCCGACAGGCTGAACTGGGTGTAGCTCAGGCCATAACCGAACGGGTAGAGCGGGCCGGTGGTGTCATCGAAGTACTGGGAGGTGTAGTTGCCAGGCTTGCCCGGGGTGAACGGGCGGCCGATGGTCAGGTGGTTGTAGTAGGTCGGAATCTGCCCAACCGAACGCGGGAAGCTGATGGGCAGCTTGCCGGACGGGTTGTAGTCGCCGAACAGGACGTCGGCGATGGCATTGCCGCCTTCGGTGCCACTGAACCAGGTTTCGAGGATCGCGTCGGCTTGTTCGTTCTCCTCGAGAATGGTCAACGGCCGGCCGTTCATCAGCACCAGCACCAAGGGTTTGCCGGTGGCCTTGAGCGCCTTGATCAGTTCGCGCTGGTTGGCAGGCAGGTTGAGGTCGGTGCGGCTCGAGGATTCGTGGGACATGCCCCGGGACTCGCCCACGGCGGCAACGATCACATCGGCCTGCTGCGCCGCTTTCATCGCTTCGTCAATCAGCGCTTGCGCCGGGCGTGGGTCATCGACCACTTCCGGGGCATCGAAGTTGAGGAAGTTCAGGTAGTCGACGACTTTCTTGTCCGAGGTGATGTTGGCGCCTCGGGCATAGTGCAGGGTGGCCTGGTCGCCGAGGGCGCGGGTCATGCCGTCGAACAGGGTCACCGATTGTGCCGGACGCCCGGCGGCGGCCCAACTGCCCATCATGTCGATCGGCGCCTTGGCCAGCGGACCGACCAGGACGATGTTCGCGGATTTCTTCAGCGGCAGGGTTTCGTTGTGGTTCTTCAGCAATACCAGGCTGCGGCGCGCCACGTCACGGGCTTCGGCGCGGTGCAGGCGGCTGTCGGCATAGGTGTCGACCGGGTCATCCTCGGCCTTGCCAATGCGCAGGTACGGGTCCCGGAACAGGCCCATGTCGTACTTGGCGCCCAGCACTTCACGCACGGCGTTGTCGATGTCGCTCTGCTCGATCTCGCCGGACTTGAGCAACCCCGGCAGTTCCTTGGCGTACAGGGTGTCGTTCATGCTCATAGCGATGCCGGCCTTGATCGCCAGCTTCGCCGCTTCGCGACCGTCACGGGCCACGCCGTGCTTGATCAGCTCGAAAATCGCCCCGTGGTCACTCACCGCCAGGCCCTTGAACCCCCATTCCTTGCGCAGCAGGTCCTGCATCAGCCACAGGTTGGCCGTGGCCGGAATGCCGTTGATCGAGTTCAGTGCCACCATCACCCCGCCCGCACCGGCGTCGATGGCCGCGCGGTACGGTGGCAGGTAGTCCTGGTACATCTTCACCGGACTCATGTCGACGGTGTTGTAGTCACGCCCGCCTTCGACCGCGCCGTACAGGGCGAAGTGCTTGACGCTGGCCATGATGTTGTCGGCACCGATCAGGCCGGTACCCTGGTAGGCCTTGACCATCACCTGGGCAATGCGCGACACCAGGTAGGTGTCTTCGCCGAACCCTTCGGAGGTGCGGCCCCAGCGCGGATCGCGGGAGATATCGACCATCGGCGCAAAGGTGATGTCGAGGCTGTCGGCGGCGGCTTCCTTGGCGGCAATGCGCCCGCTCAGGCCAATGGCGTCCATGTCCCAGCTCGAGGCCAGGGCCAGGGGAATCGGGAAAATCGTGCGGTGGCCGTGGATCACGTCATAGGCGAAGAACATCGGGATCTTCAGCCGGCTGCGCATGGCCGCGTCCTGCATCGGCCGGTTTTCCGGGCGTGTGATCGAGTTGAACGTGCCACCGATGTTACCGGCGGCGATTTCCTTGCGGATCATCTCGCGCGGCATTTCCGGACCGATGCTGATCAGGCGCAATTGGCCGATCTTTTCGTCCAGGGTCATCTGCTTCATCAGGTTGCTGACGAACGCGTCCTTGTTCTCAATGGGGGCAGGCGTGGCATCGGCCATTACCGAGTGACTGGCCAGGCCGATGGCCAGGCTCAGCAAACACAGCTTCTTCATGAATAGTTTTCTCAAACGCTAAAACGACGCTCAGCAATACGCATCGGGTCAGCCAAAATTTAGGGAGCGACTATTGTTGTGTGGGTAAATGCAGCACACTTTGGAACTCTTTATTCGCGCTGGGCATCTTTTAGCCGATTGGCGAGATGCAATCCAGTGGCGGGGGCAGATTAAGTCCCCAGAGCATCAATTGAAGGCTGCCGGTCTATTTCCATCAGGAGCATCACAAACATGAATGTACAACAACACTCTCGCTCGGCCTGGCAAGTCACGGTTCTCATGCTGCTGACCACGGTTCTGGCCGGCTGCGGCATCAACACCATTCCCACCCTCGACGAGCAGGCCAAGGCGGCCTGGTCGCAAGTGCAGAACCAGTACCAGCGGCGCGCCGACCTGATCCCCAACCTGGTGGAAACGGTCAAGGGGTATGCCGCGCATGAACAGGACACCCTGACCGCGGTGATCGAGGCACGGGCCAAGGCCACCTCGATCCAGGTCGATGCCAGCACCCTGGACAACCCGGAAAAACTCAAGCAGTTCCAGCAGGCCCAGGACCAGCTCAGCGGCGCGCTCAGCCGCCTGATGGTGGTGTCCGAGCGCTACCCGGACCTCAAGGCCAACCAGAATTTCCTGGCCCTGCAATCGCAACTTGAAGGCACCGAGAACCGCATCGCCGTGGCACGTCGCGATTTCATCCTCGCGGTGCAGAAGTACAACACCGAGATTCGCACCTTCCCGGGTCGCCTGTGGCATAGCGTGATGTACAGCGACCTGCCGATTCGCGAAACCTTCGAGGCCACCAGCCCCGACGCCGATAAAGCACCGCAAGTGAAGTTCTGATCAGGCTTCAATGAGGTGTCGATGCGTTTATTACGGATAGGCCTGGCGCTGTGGCTCCTGGCATGTGTGACCACCGTCCAGGCAGCGCTGACGTTTCCCGCGCTGACGGGGCGGGTGGTAGACACCGCCCAGATGATCGACCCCGCTGTACGTGAGCAACTGACTCAACAGTTGCAGGCGCTTGAACAGACCAGCGGCGACCAGATCGTGGTGGTCACCGTCCCCGACCTGCAAGGCCTGCCCATCGAGGACTTCGGTTATCAATTGGGGCGCCACTGGGGTATCGGTCAGAAGGGCAAGGACAATGGCGCGCTGCTGATCGTCGCCCGGGATGAGCGCAAATTGCGCATCGAAGTCGGCTATGGCCTGGAAGGCGTGCTGACCGATGCGCAGTCCTGGGTGATCATCAACCAGGTGATCGCACCGGCATTCAAGGCTGGCAATTACAGCAAGGGCATCAGCGACGGTGTCGCGGCGATGTTGCAGGTAGTGGGCGGTGACCCGCTGGCGGTACCGGCCCATGTCGCGGACGCCAATTTCGCCAAGGATAATCCGGCGTTCTCCATCGGCTTGTTCGTGCTGCTGTTGATCGTGTTGTGGTTGTGCAATCGCATGGGGTTACCGGTGGGCGCGATTCTTCTCGCCATTCTCAGCAGCAGTGGACGTGGCGGCGGGGGAGGCGGTGGCGGTGGCTTCAGAGGTGGCGGTGGTGGTTTCGGCGGCGGCGGGGCCTCGGGCGGCTGGTAATGACAATAACTAAAGAGCATCTGCAACCATGGCTTTACTGAGCGAACACGAACAACGCCAGGTCGCCGAAGCGATCGCCAAGGTCGAGCAACAGACCGACGCGGAGCTGGTGACTGTGCTGGCGGCCCGGGCCGACGACTACGCCTACATCCCTTTGCTGTGGGCCAGCCTGTTGGCGTTGGTGGTGCCGGGGGTCATTCATTACCTGTTCGGCTGGATGAGCATGTACACCTTGCTGCTGGCGCAGTGGGCGACCTTCATTGTGTTCTGCCTGCTGTTTCGTCTGCCGAAGATCACCACCCGCCTGATTCCGCGTTCCGTGCGGCACTGGCGAGCGTCGAACCTGGCGCGTCGGCAGTTCCTGGAGCAGAACCTGCACCACACGGTGGGCAGTACCGGTGTGCTGATTTTTGTCAGTGAAGCGGAGCGTTATGTCGAAATCCTGGTGGACGACGGCATCTCCAAGCGCCTGGACAACAGCTGTTGGGATGCCATCGTCAAGGCCTTCACCCAGCAGGTGAAACAGGGACAGACATTGGCCGGGTTTATCGCCTGCATTGAAGCCTGCGGGGAATTGCTCAAGGTGCATGTGCCGCTGACGCAAACCCGCAATGAGTTGCCGAATCGGTTGGTGGTACTCGATTAGCGCCCGGCGGTGGGAGCGGCGCAGCTCCCACCGTGACCGTTGATCAAATAACTCCGTGCCCTCAAGCCCCATCCCCCCTAAAATGCCCGGCATTCCCTGCCCGAGGCGTTTTTGTTCATGTCTGTCACCGCTAAACCTGTCAGTCCCGCGCCGGATCACCATGCACAGTTTCTTGAGCTGCTGACTGCCAGCCTTGAGCAAAACGCCTTTATCAAGCTGGTGCTGGCCAAGTACGTCGGCACGGAAGCGGACCTGCAACGGCTGATCATCAAGCCGACGACGGTCAAGGACCAGCCCTGCCTGTCCTTCGTCTACCGCTACAAGACCCGCGATATCACCAAGAACTTCTCCCTGGCCGATGGCGTAGCGGCGATTGCCGAGCTGTTGCCGGTGTCGTTCAAGAATGCGCACTTGCTCTCGGTGACCGACGAAGCCCAGCTGGAATACAGCAAGAAGAACAAAAGCTCGCTGTTCAAAAGCAAACCGCAGCAATTGCGCGAGGCACCGTCCGCCGAGCACAACCGCGAGAAGCACCGCTTCCTCGACCTGAGCCGACCGTTTCTCGCCGACCTGGGCGTGACCAATGCCAGGCACGAGCTGATCCCGGCGATGTCGCGCAAGTGGAAGCAGATCAACAAGTTCATCGAGGTCTTCAGCCATGCCCTGACGTCCTCGCCATTGGCGCTGGACAAGCCGGTACGCGTGGCGGATTTCGGCTCGGGCAAGGGCTACCTGACGTTTGCCATTCACGATTACCTGCGCAACACCCTCAAGGCCGAGGGCGAAGTCACCGGTGTCGAACTGCGCGAGGAAATGGTCAACCTGTGCAACGCCGCCGCGGCCAAGCTGCAGCACCCGGGGCTGGTGTTCAAGTGCGGTGATGTGCGCAGCGTGGCGCCGAGCGAGCTGGAGGTGATGATTGCCTTGCACGCCTGCGACATTGCCACCGACTACGCGATCCACACCGGCATCCGTTCCGGGGCCTCGATCATCATGTGCTCGCCGTGCTGCCACAAACAGATTCGCCTGCAGATCCAGAGCCCGGCGCTGCTCAAGCCGATGCTGCAATACGGCCTGCACCTGGGCCAGCAGGCGGAAATGGTCACCGACAGCTTGCGCGCGTTGTTCCTCGAAGCCTGCGGTTATGAGACCAAGGTGTTCGAATTCATCTCACTGGACCACACCAACAAGAACAAGATGATCCTGGCAGTCAAGCGCGCCGAGCCGGTGGACCCGGCCCAGTTGCTGCAAAAGATCGAGGAACTCAAGGCGTTCTACCACATCAGCGAACATTGCCTGGAAACCTTGTTGCGGGCTGATGGCTACCTGTGACCCCGTGATTCTGTGGGAGAGAGTCGCCATGGCGGGCTGACATTCAGTGTTGATGTCGGTTGTTACGGCCCCTTCGCCAGCAAGCTCGCTCCTACACTCGGTTTGATCGCGGTCTTGCGGCCCAGCATCACCGTGATGATGACCCCGGCGGCAAACAGCCAGGTAATGGGCTCGATGTGCTCACCGAAGAACAGCGCTGAAAACGCGATGGTGAAGAAGATCTGCAGCAACTGGATCTGACTGACCCGGGCAATCCCGCCCATGGCCAGCCCGGCGTACCAGGCAAAAAAGCCCAGGAACTGCGAGAACAGCGAGACGTAGCCAAAGGCCCACCAGGTCCTGGCGCTGACCGCACCTTGATGCTGCAGGGCCAGGTACAGCACCGGACCGATCAGCAGCGGCGTCGACAGCACCAGGGCCCAGCAGATCACTTGCCAGCCGCCCATCTCCTTGGCCAGCCGGCCGCCCTCGGCGTACCCCAAGCCGCCGACGGCAATGGCCCCGAGCATCAGTAAGTCGCCCGCCTGAATACTGCCTGCGCCGCTGATCAGCGCGTAGCCCAAGACCAGCGCACTGCCCAGGGCGGCGCAGGCCCAGAACGCTTTGGAGGGGCGCTCGTGGGACAACCACGCCGCGTACAGCGCCACGCACAGGGGCTGCAAGCCGTTGACCAGCGCCCCATGGGACGCCGGCAAGGTTTGCATGGCCCAGGCCGAGAGCACCGGAAAACCGAGAATCACCCCGGCAATCACCAGGCTCAGGCCCTTGACCTGCTTCCAGGTTGGCCAGCGCTCTCGGCGCCAGAGCAGCAGCGCCGCGGCCGGGATGGCGGCGAACAGGGCCCGTCCCAGGCCGTTGAGCAACGGGTGCAGCTCTTGCACCACGATCCGGGTGAAGGGCAGGGTCAGGCTGAAGATGATGACGCCCAGCAGGCCCAGGGCCATGCCGGTGTTTTCGCGCGAGGACATAACGGCAACCAGGGTCGAAGGTGGCGGGAAGTGTCTTCATCTAGCCACAAAGCCGGCCGATCGCGCTGTAACAGATACGCACGGACTTATCCGTACAGTTGCACGCACCGTAGTAGCGGGTTGTTACCCAGGGCCTGGGAATAGGACTACCTTGAATACTCCTTTCTGCCCCCGTTGTACCCAGAGGAGTCCTCCCCATGGCTGCGAAAAAGATTCTGATGCTGGTTGGCGATTACGTCGAAGACTACGAAGTGATGGTGCCGTTCCAGGCCTTGCTGATGGTCGGCCACACGGTGCATGCGGTCTGCCCCGACAAGACTGCCGGGCAGACCGTGCGCACGGCGATTCATGACTTCGAAGGCGACCAGACCTACAGCGAAAAACCCGGGCACCTGTTTGCCCTGAACTTCGACTTCGCCCAGGTCGAAGCCGCCGATTACGATGCTCTGCTGGTACCGGGTGGGCGTGCGCCGGAGTACCTGCGCCTGAATGAAAAAGTCCTGCAGCTGGTACGTGCCTTCGACCAGGCCGGCAAGCCGATTGCCGCGGTCTGTCATGGTGCGCAGTTGCTGGCGGCGGCGGGCATCCTGGAAGGGCGTGAATGCAGTGCCTACCCGGCCTGCGCCCCGGAAGTGCGGCTGGCCGGTGGCACGTTTATCGATATCCCCGTGACGCAGGGGCACGTTCAGGGCAATCTGGCCACGGCGCCTGCCTGGCCAGCCCATCCAAGCTGGCTGGCCGGTTTTCTCGGCCTGCTGGGCACGACCATCACCTTGTAAGCGGAGACCTGCCCATGTGCGAGCTGTACGTCAAAGCCGACCCGATTTTGTACGAATCACGCTCGCGCTCGCTGCGCATCTGTGGGGTGGTCACGACCCTTCGCCTGGAGAACCAGTTCTGGGACATCCTCAGCGAAATCGCCGAGGTCGACGGCATGACCACCAACCAGTTGATCGCCAAGCTCTATGAAGAGGTGATGGATTACCGCGGCGAGGTGGTCAACTTCGCCTCGTTCCTGCGGGTCAGTTGCACCCGTTACCTGAGCCAGCGGCGCAGCGGTTCGCCGGAGTTATCGGTGGTGCGCGCAGTGGTGAAGTAGGGCGGCGTGGTCTTTACTCTGAAGCGCGTAATCGTTTAATCGCCAAGGAGTACGAGCATGTCCGGATGGTACGAGTTGAGTAAAAGCAGCAGTGGCCAGTTCCGCTTTGTGCTGAAAGCGGCCAACGCCGAAACCATTCTCAGCAGCGAGCTCTACACCACTCGGGCGGCCGCCGAGGGTGGCATTGCCTCGGTCCAGAGCAATAGCCCGCTGGATGAGCGCTACGAGAAAAAGTCCACCAAGGACGGGCATCCTTACTTCAACCTCAAGGCTGCCAACCATCAGATCATCGGCAGCAGCGAGGCCTATTCCTCCGAGGCGGCGCGGGACAAGGGCATCAGCAGCGTCAAGACCAATGGCCCGACCACGGTCATCAAGGACAAGACCCTGCCAGTGCTGTGAAACCGACTGTAGGAGCAAGCTTGCTCGCGATGGACGTCAACGAAAACGCGTCCTGCCAGGCCGAACGCAGCACGCGCTCAAGCCTGCTCCTGCACATTGACCCACACAGCCGATTGTTGACCCTGTCAGCGCAGCCTATCGATCAACCCCTGCAACTGACTGCATCCCGCCTCAGCCAAGGGGAAAACTGGCAGGCGTGGGTCGCCCACTTCCAGGCCGGTCATGCGCAGACCGGCCTTGATGGTCGCCGGCAGTCCGCCCTTGAGGATGAAGTCCAGTAGCGGTAACTGGCGATAGAACAGTTGCCGTGCCTGGTCCAGGTCATTGGCCAGCACCGCCTGATACAGCGCGCCGTTGAGTTGCGCGATCAAGTTCGGCGCCGCCGTGCACCAGCCTTTGGCCCCGGCGGCAAACGCCTCCAGCGCCAGTGGATTGCAGCCGTTGTAGAACGGCACCTGGCCTTCACCCAGCACGTGCAGCTTGTGCATGCGCTGAATGTCGCCGGTGCTCTCCTTGACCATGGTCACGTTGTCCACGGCATGGAAGATCCGCAGGATCAACTCCACGGACATGTCGGTGCCGCTGGTGGCCGGGTTGTTGTAGAGCATGATCGGCACGCCGATGCTGTCGCCAATGGCGCGGTAGTGGGCGAGGATTTCCGCTTCGCTGAGTTTCCAGTACGACGCCGGCAGCACCATCACCACGTCGGCGCCATGGGCCTCGGCAAAACGCGCGCGGCGCACGGCCTTGGCGGTGGTCAGGTCGGAGACGCTGACCACGGTCGGCACGCGCTTGGCCACATGCTGGATGCTGAACTCACTGACCTGATCCCATTCTGCGTCGCTCAGGTAAGCACCTTCTCCGGTGCTGCCGAGCGGGGCGATCGCGTGGACACCGCCATCGATCAGGCGGTCGATGGAGCGCCCCAGGGCAGGCAGGTCGACGGCTTCGCCGTTGGCGGTGAAGGGAGTAATGGTGTAGCCGATGATGCCGTGAATGTTCGGGCTGGACATGCGGTCTCTCCAATTAGGCAAAAAGTCGCTTCAGTTCAGGCAATCGGCGTGTTGGCGCAGGATCTGCCGAGCGTAGTAGTTGAATGCAGCGCCGTGGCGCTTGGGCTTGGAGATCCAGTCATGGGCCTCGCGGCCGAGCGCCGGCAGAATCGGCTTGAGGGTACCGGCAGCCATCGCCAGCAGCTGCAGCTTGGCAGCGCGTTCGATCAGTTGGGCGATCACGCAGGCTTCCTCGATGCTCCGCCCGGTCGACAGCTGGCCGTGGTGGGACAGCAGGATGGCGCGCTTGTCGCCCAGGGCCCCGGCGATGATCTCGCCTTCTTCGTTACCCACCGGTACCCCCGGCCAGGCTTCGAGAAACGCGCAGTCTTCGTACAGCGGGCAAAGGTCCATGTGGGAAATTTCCAGCGGCACCTCGAGCATCGACAGCGCCGCGACGTGAGTCGGATGGGTGTGGATGATGCAGTTCACGTCTGGCCGGGCACGGTATACCCAACTGTGGAAGCGGTTGGCCGGATTGGCCATGCCGTGGCCTTCCAGGACTTCCAGGTCTTCGTTGACCAGCAGCAGATTGCTCGCGCTGATTTCGTCGAAGCCCAGGCCCAGTTGCTGGGTGTAATAGGTGCCGGGCTGCGGGCCGCGGGCGGTAATTTGCCCGGCCAGGCCTGAGTCGTGGCCGTTCTCGAACAGGATGCGGCAGGTCAACGCCAGCTTTTGCCGGTCAGTCCACGTATTATCCGTCAGGCTGCTTTGCATCTGCGTCAGCGCCTGCTTGATGAGTTGGTCTTTGGGTAGTGCTAATGTCTTGGCCATATCGGTGTCCCTGTAAAGCTCAATGGACGTCGGATGTGGTTCTCCCGCTGCTCGCAAGGTCGTTGGGGGAAATCACATGACACTTAAGAGCCTATATGACACTTTGTGTCATTAGCAAGGGCTAATCGTTGCCTCCTTGATGGGTTAACCGCTGCACATGTCTATCCGTTTGAAATTACTGAGAAAAAAACTTGGCGTGACGCTTGAGGCCCTGGCCGAGAAATCCGGCATGACCAAGAGCTATCTGTCGAAAGTCGAACGCGGCCTGAACACCCCGTCGATCGCGGCGGCGCTGAAACTGGCCAAGGCGCTGAACGTCAAGGTCGAGGAGCTGTTTGCCGAGGACGCGATCAGCCTGGACAGCTACAGCCTGGTGCGCGCCCATGAGCGCCAGTCACTGGCCGCCAACGACCAGGCCCCCGGCTACGCGGTGCTGGCCCATCAGGTCAGTGAGCGCAGCCTGCTGCCGTTCATCATTTACCCGCCCAGGGAGTTCAGCGACAAGACCTTCAAGGAACACCTGGGGGAGGAGTTCCTGTTCGTCCACGAAGGCCAGGTCGAGGTCGATTTCATGAACGAGCGGGTGATCCTCGATCGCGGGGATGCGCTGCACTTCAACGCCCAGAAACCCCACCGCCTGCGCTCGGTGGGCGAGGTGCAGGCGCAGTTGCTGGTGGTGGTGCACAGCAGCGAGGAATGAGTCGGCGCCAGAGCATCGCGAGCAAGGTCTACCGAAACCGCCCCTGTGGGAGCGAGCCAGCATCGCGATGCTTTCAGCCCAAACCTAGACCTCGACCGGCACCGACAGGCTCGGACTGCCCAAGGCATGGGTCTTGGAATCAAAAAAGCGCAGTGCCACCCCGGTGTCTGCAAACAGCTTTGCGTAGTGGCGCTTCTGGCTCTGGATGAACGCCGCACTGCGCGGATAGATCGAGATCGCCAGGGTCTTTGGCTTGGCCTGGCGCAAGGCGTGGACCAGGTGTACATCCTGCTTGCCGAGGCTGTGGCCGAAGATGCACAGGGCGTCGTGCTGCTGCAGTAACTGGTCGTAGCAGAACGACAGGTAGTCCGAGCTGCGGATGGTCTTGAGCTTGTCCTCGCTGCTGCCTTCGTTGACGAACAACGGCACGTCATCCAGGGTCTTGAGCGTGTTGTTGATGGCAAAACTGCCCAGCAGCGTGCCTTCGGTGGAGGTCAGTTTGCGCGCGGTGCCATCCTGGTTGCGCACCAAGTGCAGGCCACCGTGCAGGTACAACAGGCGGGTTTTTTCGGTGGTACTGGCGCTCAGCTCGAAGCGCGGATCGCTGCCCTGGAACAGGTCGTCGATGGCCGCGCCCTGGTGCTGGATCGCCCAGTAGTTGAGCAGGTCGTAGTTACTGGTGAAGACCGTCCGATAACGGCCCAGCTCCTGGCTGATGTTCGCCAGGCTCGTGGCTTGCACCAGGCGCCAGGGGATGTGCACCGCGTGTACGGTGTTGATCAACGCCTCCTTGATTGCGTAGTAGCGATTGCGCGGTGCTGCCGAGCTCACCGCCAGGGCCTTGTTGACCCGGCTGGTGGTTTTCAGGGCGCTGAGCACCTGCTCGAAACTGCGGGTGTGCAGGGCGTCGAACACACTCAGCTCAGACTGGCTCAGGGGTTTTTCTTCGACGCTGCGGGCATTTTCGAACAGCGAGTCGTAGCCGAAGTCATCCCACACCGCACGGCTGGCGCCGTTACCCACCAGCAGGGCGCCAAACGGGGTGGTTGCGCGCAACGCGTTCCAGTCTTCTAAGTGGGCATCAACATCCTGGAAATCGCTCATTGCGTCAGTCATCTCAAGCAGGTGGGGTACAGGGCGCAGACTTTATCACGACCGGCTGTTGAGCCAGATCAAGATGCACGCGGCGCGATGGGTCGATCCTTGTGGGATCCGCCGACGCCAAGGGGCGGTCCGACCCAATTGCAGAGGACTCGCAATGACCAGCACATTCTTCATTCCCGCCGTCAACATCATGGGCATCGGCTGTCTCGACGAGGCCATGGACGCTATCGGCAAATACGGATTTGCCAAGGCGTTGATCGTCACGGACAGCGGGTTGGCCAAGGCCGGCGTGGCGTCGATGATCGCGCAGAAGCTGGCGCTGCAGGACATCGACTCGGTGATTTTCGACGGGGCCAAGCCCAACCCCAGCATCGCCAACGTGCAGGCCGGCCTGGCCTTGTTGCAGGGTAGCGGGTGTGACTTCGTGGTGTCCCTGGGCGGTGGTTCGCCCCATGACTGCGCCAAGGGCATTGCCCTGTGCGCCACCAATGGCGGGCAGATTGGCGACTACGAAGGCGTCGACCAGTCGCCCAAGCCACAACTGCCGCTGATCGCGATCAATACCACGGCCGGTACTGCCAGTGAGATGACCCGCTTCTGCATCATCACCGACGAAGCGCGTCACGTGAAAATGGCCATTGTCGACCGTAACGTCACGCCGCTGTTGTCGGTCAACGATCCGGCCTTGATGGTGGCCATGCCCAAGTCGCTGACCGCCGCCACCGGCATGGACGCCCTGACCCATGCCATCGAGGCCTACGTCTCCACCGCCGCTAACCCGATCACCGACGCCTGCGCCTTGAAAGCCATCGAGCTGATCAGTCTTAACCTGCGCGTGGCGGTGCGTGACGGCAATGACCTGCCGGCGCGGGAGAACATGGCCTATGCGCAGTTCCTGGCGGGCATGGCGTTCAACAACGCGTCCCTGGGGTTTGTGCATGCCATGGCGCACCAGTTGGGTGGTTTCTACGACTTGCCCCACGGCGTGTGCAATGCGGTGCTGCTGCCCCATGTGCAAAGCTTCAACGCCAAGGTCTGTGCCGAACGCCTGGCGGTGGTGGCGCAGGCGATGGGCGTGGACATCCAGGGGTGCAGCCCGGAGGAAGGGGCCGAGGCCGCGATCGCGGCGATCCGCACATTGGCCGGGGACGTGGAAATCCCCGCCGGTTTGCGTGACCTGGGGGCCAAGCTGCAAGACATCCCGATCCTCGCCGCCAACGCCCTCAAGGATGCGTGTGGCCTGACCAACCCGCGGGCGGCGGACCAGCGGCAGATCGAGGAGATCTTTCGTAACGCGTTCTGATCCCGCGCGCCCTCAGCCGGAAGTCACCAGGGAGCGGCCCGGGGTGGCGCTGAACTGAATCAGCGCCACCCCGGCTATCAGCAGCACGGCACCCAGCAGGCGCGGCAACGTCAGGTGCCGCTCCACCAGCCCGAACAGCCCGAAGTGGTCTAGCACCAGCGATGCCACTACTTGCCCGGCCAGGGCCAGGGCGATAAAGCCTGAGGCCCCGAGTTTGGGCAGCAGCATCAAGGCCAGGGCAATAAAACACACGCCAAACGCGCCCCCGGCCCACATCCACAGCGGTGCCTTGCTGATAAATCCCAGCGACGGCAGCGGCAAGCGCAGGCTGATAATCACCGGCAGCAAAACCAGTACGCTCACCAGCAACGAGGCGAGGGTGGCCCACAATGGGTGACCGAGGCCGCGGCTGAGGTTGGCGTTGATTGCGCTCTGAAAGGGCACCACGGCGCCGGCGATCACGGCCAGCACCGACAGGCCGGCCCACTGCAAGGTACTCATACGTATGTCTCCTGGAGGTTTTACTGGACTCTAGGTCATTCGTCGCGCAGATTGAAATTCCGTTTAATCATCCAGAACATGCATCAGATGAATGATCTGCGCCGTATCGACTTGAACCTGCTGGTGATTCTCGACGCCTTGCTCAGCGAGCAACACGTGACCCGTGCGGCGGAGCGTCTGCACCTCAGCCAACCGGCCGTCAGCCATGCCCTGGCGCGCCTGCGCGAGATGCTCGGCGATCCGCTGCTGGTGCGCGCCGGGGCCGGCCTGGTCGCCACCCCACGTGCCCTGGAGCTGATGGCGCCGCTGCGTGAGGCACTGGCCAGCGTCCAGGCCTTGCTGGCGCCCAACACCTTCGACCCTGCCTCGGCCAAGCGCCGGTTCCGCCTGGCGATGTCCGACTACGGCGCGGCCATTGTCCTGCCCGGCTTGATCGCGCGTTTGCGCCAGGAGGCGCCGGGGATCGACCTGCAGATCAGCCACGCGAGCCGCGAAGGCATGCTGGATGGCGTGCTCAATGGCGACATCGACCTGGCAGCCGGGGTCTTTCCCGAGCTGCCCCACGAGCTGCGCTGCACGCCGCTGTTCGAAGAGCAGTTCGTGTGCCTGGTGGACGCCCGGCGCCTGCCGGCCAGTGGCGTACTGGATTTGCCGACTTACCTGGCCCGGCCCCACGTGTTGCTGGAGATGCGTGGCAGCGGTACCCCGGAGATCGAGCGGGCGCTGACCGCCATTGGTCAGCGTCGCCACGTGGCGGTCAGCCTGCCGCACTGGAGCGTGGCCCCGCAGTTGATCGCCGGTACCGACCTGATTCTCACCGTGGCTGCCCGGGGCTTGCAGGGTGTCGATCAACCGCAGTTAAGCGTGGTGCCACCGCCATTTCCGATCCCCTCGTTCAGCTTCGTCCTGGCCTGGCATGTGCGTCGCGGTGGTGACCAGGCATTGAACTGGTTGAATCGGCAGATCGCTCAGGTGATAGTGCACGGCTGAGTTTTTCACTTCGATGGACACAAGGAACACGGAATGACCTTGAAATACCGCTGGTTGGGATGTGTGGCAATGAGTGGCGCGCTGGGCGCGACCCAAGCCTATGGCGCGTGCGCGCAGCCGCCGCTGCCCGAGGGCGTGCCGGGTTACTCGGTGTGCAAGGACTGGCCGGCCTACGATGGCCAGAGCATTACCGCGCTGTCGCAGATCGAGCCGGACCCGACCTTGAGCGATGCCCCCGACGGCACCGGCATGTACGACCTGAAGTTGGCGGTGGTTTCCAACATCGACGGCAAGCCCCTGGCCCGTTATGCCCAGGCCTCGGTGTACAGCTCCGACGCGGTGCGCTTCGATGGCCTGAGCATCGACACCGCCCGCTACAAACTCACCTCCGACCTGCGCGCATTCGGTGTGCGTGCCGGCTTCACAGGTTCATCGCGCGCCAATCCGTTCGAACAGGCGGTGCTGTCGCTGTACGTGCGCGAAGGCAACACCCTGCGTCCGGTCCTCGAGCAATTGGTGATCGAATCCAGCAATGGCGAATGGGATACCAACTGCACCGGCGAATTCAGCCACACCAAACGCACCCTGGACCTGGCCAAGACCAGCAGCCATGGCTTCGCTGACCTGATCGTCAGATCGGTGACCACCGACACGCAGAACAGCGTGGGCAAAGAGGATTGCCAGTCCAAGGAAGTCATTGGCAATACGGTGTCGACGACATTGCGTTATGACGGGCGCCAGTATGTGGTGCCCAAAGAGCTGCAGGGCCTGTAAATCGGGCCAACGGCCGGCATGACCCACGGTCATGCCGCTGTGCAAATTTATGGCTACAGCCATGGCAAAACCTTGTGATACAAAAGCCCACTGCCATTCGACGACTGGGCCTGGCAGCTCGACAGGGAGCTTTACCGCATGACTTCATCTTTATTGCTGGCCGTCCTTGCCTCCGGCTTTATCTACGGCATCACCCCGGGCCCTGGTGTGCTCGCGGTGTTTGGCATTGGTGCGGCTCGCGGGCGGCGGGCCGGGGCGGGCTTTCTGTGTGGGCACCTGCTGGGGGATGTGGTCTGGTGCAGCACTGCGTTGATTGCCATTGTCGGCGCACGGGAAATCGGCAGCAGTGCCTTTGACGTGCTCGGCGTACTCAGCGGCCTGTATCTGTTCTGGCTGGGCATGCGGGCGATCCGTAGCCGTCGCAGCAGTGGCGATGCGCCCCAGGGCGCGGCGCGGCAACCATTCTGGCACGGGATCATGTTTGGCCTGACCAACCCCAAGGCTTATCCGGTGGCGGTGGCGACCTTTACCGCCCTGTTGTCCAGCCGCGCCGAGCTGTTGCAGTGGTCGATGCTGCCCTGGTTAATTTTTCTGAGTTTCCTTGGTGGCGTTTTGGCATACGCTATTCTAATTGGCATTGTGGGCGCTCGTCGGGTGCGCACGTTGTATCAGCGCCATGAGCTGGCTATTACCCGGATTTGCGGGGTAATGTTCATCGGTTTCGCCATCAACGCCTTGCTGCACGCGGTGCCGGGGTTGCTGGCCAACAAGAGTTGAGGTTGCTTGCAGGGTTGCAGCAGCGACTTGAGGCTCGCGCGGTGTAGCGCGCAGGCCACGTCCATGTATGGCTACTCACAGTTGCACTATTGGGCAGTATCCATCCACGATGAGCACCGCAAACTCCGCGCCATTGGCCAGCTACATCGATCTGTTGCTCGACGTCGTCTGTGCCGTCGACGGTCAGGGGCGCTTTGTGTTTGTCAGCGCGTCCTGCGAGCAAGTGTTCGGCTACACCCCGGATGAGCTGATTGGCCAGCCGATGATCGACATGGTGCACCCGGCCGACCGCGAGCGGACCCTGGACGCCGCCCGGGAAATCATGCGTGGCAAGCCCAACCCGAACTTCGAGAATCGCTACCTGCGCAAGGACGGCCAGGTGGTGCATATCCTCTGGTCGGCGCGCTGGTCCGAGGTCGACCAGTTGCGCATCGCCGTGGCCCGCGACATCACCGAACGCAAGCAGGCCGAATCGCGCCAGGCTGCGCTCTATGCGATTAGCGAAGCGGCCCATGCCGCCGAGGATCTGCTGGCCTTGTTCAAGCGCATTCACCAACTGATCGGCGAATGGCTGCCGGCGCTGAATTTCTCGGTGGCGCTGTACGATGAGCACTGCGAGCAACTGAACTTTCCTTACCACGTCGACGATCATGAGCGTGATCCCGAGTTCAGCGTGACCGGCCGGCTGTGCGCCGAAGTGGTCCGCAGCGGGCAGCCAGTGCTGCTGACCCCCGACCAGCCGTTTGCCTTGCCGGGGGTTGTCGGGCTGATCGACGCAGAGGATTGCCCCTGCTGGCTGGGGGTGCCGCTCAATTCACAACGGGGGACCATCGGCGCGCTGATCGTCAAGAGCATGCCCGGCGGCGAGCGCTACACCGAGCGCGACAAAGAGCTGCTGCAGTACGTCTGCGCCCAGGTGGCGGCAGCGATCGAGCGCCGGCAATTGCACAGTCGCCTGCAGTACATGGCGCAGCATGACTACCTGACCCGCCTGCCCAATCGCGAACTGCTCCGTGAGCGCCTGAGCGCCGCCTTGCTCAAGGCCCGTCGGGACAACGGGCGCATGGCCCTGCTGTACGTGGACCTGGACCATTTCAAGCAGGTCAACGACACCTATGGCCACGGCATCGGCGACATGCTGCTGCAAGCCGTGGCCAATCGGCTACAGGGCTGCGTGCGCGAGAGTGACACCGTCGCGCGCATTGGGGGCGATGAGTTTGTGGTGTTGCTCGACAGTGTCCAGGCTGCTGAAGACGCGGCGCGCGTGGCATTGAAGATCCGCCAGGTGCTGGGCCAGCCCATCCGACTGGACAGCCACAACCTGAACATTCTGCCGAGCATTGGCGTGGCCTTGTACCCTGAGCACGGCCTTGAGGAAAAGCAGCTGTTCAAGCACGCCGACGAGGCCATGTATGCCGCCAAGCGCCTGAGTGGACGCCTGGACCGGGTGTGAGCCGGGGCACCACTCGTCGAGGCTTGGGCAGGTTTTTTAAACCTTTGTGCGCTTTGGCCTTCAAATGACAGGCGGGATGTACCGCTGCATTCATTTGTCTGTTCAAGGAGGGCGCGACCATGAAACCTGTGGCCAGCCGATTATCGACCATCAGCTTTGCCGTGTTGCTGAGCCTTGGCGCCAGCAACGCTTTTGCCCAGTCACCGGCCGACTTCATCAACGACGCCTCGGCCAAAGGCATGGCGGACATCGAAGCCAGCCGCCTGGCGCACCAGAAGACCGAGTCCAAGGCGGTCAAGGACTACACCATCGTGGTGATCAACGACCGCACCACGGCCAACCAGCATCTGGCGAAAATCGCCAAGAAACTCGACCTGCCTGTCGCCCCTCGGGAAGAGGTGATGAACAAGGCCAAGACCCTGATCCCCGCCGTGGCGGACGGCGAGTCCTTCGACTCGGCCTATGCCGCCAGCCAGGTAAAAACCACCGAGCAGGCCATCGAGCAACTGCAGCAGGAGGCCCGGACCACCGATGTGCCCGAGCTCAAGGCATTCGCCGAAGAGACCCTGCCCAAGCTCGAGCAACACCTGCAAATGGCCAGGGCCCTGCAAGCCAGCCGTTGACCGGTTTCAGCATTGATTCAAGTCCTGCTGCCCGCCGGCAGCAGGCGTCCCCTCCAGCGCAACCGACTCACCTTCACCCAGGCTGCGGTACTGCTTTCTCAGGGCTTCGAGCTGCTTGAGGTCGAGCGCTTCGAGGCCGAGCATGGCGTTTTGCGCATCCTGGGTCACCCGCAGCAACGGTTCTGCGTGTTCTGGATCAGGAAGGTGAGGATGGTGGTCGAGGTGTTGACGATCAACTGCCAGGTATCGTTGAAATCAAACAATGGCCCGGTCAGTGCCCAGGCAACAATCAGCACAATGGCCAGCAGGAGCGTCCGCGGGCTATCAGCCGACAACGCCAGTTTCTGTGACACCTTCGCGAGTTTCATTGCCGTGTACCTTCTTAGGGATGGACCTGAAGTCCAGACCGCGAAGGCACGCAGGAATTGCGTTTTTAGTGTTGCGAACCGGTAGGCCAAGTCCGCATTCGAAAGAGGTCAAAGCAACTGCAATGCGTCCGGGCGAGCGCCGGGGAACACCGCCTGCAGTTGTGACTTCGATAGGCCCCAGGTTTGGCTGAGCAATCCTCCCAGCAGGTTTCGATAGTTGTTGAGTACCGGATAATCGCGATTTTGCAGCAGGCTCTGTTGGTCGACTGCCACCTGTTCACCCACGATACGTCCACCACGTACGCTACCACCGAGTACCCAATACACTGTGCCATGTCCATGGTCGGTACCCTTGGCGCCGTTCTCGCGAAAGGTGCGGCCAAACTCGGACACCACCACAACAGTGGTGTTCTTCCACTCATCCCCCAAGGCTTGGGCGTAGGCTACGAGCCCTTCACCCAAGTTCGCGAGGCTGCTGGCCAGTGGGCCGCTGGTGCTGCCCTGGTTGACGTGTGTGTCCCAGCCACCGATGTCGACAAAACCCAGTCGGTACTCGTTGCGCATCAGTTTCGCCATGCGCTGGGTCTGTGCGGCAAAACTCTGGGCGTTGGGTGCGCCACGATTAGCCATGAGCATTTCGTCTTGCAACTCCCTGGACACTTGTTGGCGCAACTCCAAGCCTTCGGCTGCCGAGGCAGCATAGGGGGTGTTTTTATACATGGCGGAGAGAATCTCCGACTGCCGGTCGTCGAATGCCGGCTTGTTGGCCCCGCGCAGCGAGAGGTTGGGAATGCTTCCCGCGCCTTGAAAACTGAGCGGCAAGGCATCGGTAAACGCAATCGGGGCGCTGTTGGGCAACTGGAGCGAGAGGCGTGCCAGGAAGCCTGAGTCATAGCGGCTGCGCTGATGAGTTGCCTCGCCCGATTCGATGTTGTCCTGTGTTTCGAAGTGGCTGCGGGACAAGTCATCAGTACCCGCGAAGGGGACAAAAGCGATCTCTTTGCGCTGCCACAATGGGTAGATCGAGTCGCGTAACACCGGATTCAGTCCCCACTGACCGTCCAGCGCAATTGCGCTGAGTGGGTTGTGAGCGTCGGGTCGGGCAATCGCCAGTGTGGGGCGTGACTCATGATAAAAATCGCTGGCATATGGCACTAGCAGGTTGTTGCAATCGTAGCCGCCACGCAGAAAGACAATCAAAAAGCGTGGTGCCGAACGAGGTGCGGCAAACAGTTTTGCGGAAAACGGCAAGGAGGGCAGGGCGATGGCTGCCGTAGCAGCGATCAGCAGTTCTCGACGATTCATGACAGCTCCTCATCGCATGACTTATCGGTTATTGAAGTCAGGCGAGGCTAGTAGAAAAGTATTCCATTCCTGCGGTGAAACTGCCTTGTCCAGCGCGGTTCGGGTCACGGCTGACAGGTAGGGCGAGATGGCTTCGTAGAATAATGGGGTGGTGATCAAGGGGAACCCGGGGCCGGGCTGCTTGCTACCTGGCGGTGTGAACAGGCGATTGTCACCCCGCCCGATTGCACGGGCGATTTCGAAGCGTTTGACCATCTGCCCTGAGCTCGACCAGGCACTCGAGGCCAGTGGCCAGCCATCGGGTGTCACACGCCCGAACAGGGGCTGACCCAGTTGGTTCAGCCAGTTACTCATGGGCTGGACATTGGCGAGCGGTTTGCCGTCGTAGGCCAGGCGCACGGCCGAAACCACAAATTGCATCGGGTCCTTGAAGCGGGTCCCGGCGTTTTGCAGCAGCTCGCTGGACTCGAACAGGGTGCGCATTACCTGGGCGATATCACCATCGCTGTCCAGGAAGGTCTTGGTCATTCTCGCCACTAGGGCAGGTGACGGTTGATCGGCGACGAAATATTGGGCCAGGCGCCGCGAGATAAACTGTGCACACGCTTCCTGGCGGGTAATCAGTTCTACTGCTTGGCGAATTTCCTCAAAGCCACTGCCTTTGATCGGATGTCCGAGGAGCATTTTGTCGGTGAAATCGTGGCGTGCGGGGTTGAACTCGAACATCCCCTCGCGCACCAGGCTGCCTTGTTGTCGGGGCCCGAATTTCTGTAGCCGGCCATCGAGTGGCGTTAGCCCGGCGCCCGTCAGAATCAGCGCCAGCTGCTGCACGTCCTGTTGGGTATAACCCGATCCTACGCCGAGGGTGTGCAGCTCCATGAGTTCGCGAGCGTAGTTTTCGTTGACCTTGCCCCGGGCATTTTGTGCATTGTCCAGGTACTCAAGCATCGCCGGACTCTTGAGGGTGGCCATCACCAGGTCCTTGAATTTGCCCAGCGCGTGAGGACGAATCGAGTGTTCGGCGTAGTCGGCCGTTAACACTCGCACACGCCCCTTGCCCTGAAAGACGCTGAAGTGATTGAGCCAGAACACCACCAGCTGTTCCTTGAGTTGATTGGGGCCATACACCGCGTGCAGCAACACGGCTTGGCGCGACTGCTCGGCGTGGTCGTAGAGATATTGCTGGATGTCTTTTCTGAAAGCATTTTTGGCCTCACCTTCCGGCATGGCCCTGAACTGTTCCTGTTTGCTTTTCAAGCTCAACAGCAAGGATTGCGGTGGCGTGTTCAGCGCGGGGTAGCTTTGCAGCAGTGCGTTGATCGCAGGCGGCAGGGGATCGTTGATCCGGTCAGCCAACTGAGCATTGAGCAGGCCTTCGCGGCCCATGGTACGCAAGCGCTCGAGGTTGGCGGTATCCAGGCCAAAGCCGTCACGGCGTAGCCAGGCAATATCGCTTGGGGTGACTGCCATTGGCGCAGAGGCCGATGCGGTAATGGAAAATCCGAAGAGACAGGCCAATAAAACCAACGGACGTAAAGCTGCAGATGACACGTGCATGGGGTGGTTTCCGCGTATCAGGTAGGACGCAGTCAGAGGCTGGTGTAGTTTCCATGGCCGAGACTGACGGAATGCTGAAGAACTCACTGTCAGAGCGATCGTGTTAAACGGGAAGTTCAATGAGGGGCAAATGGTGTGTGGCTGGTCGTTCTGCTCTTTTGGATGGCCTTCATGCCGGTAGGTTCAGGGAAGTGACAGATATTAACTGATGCAAATGGGCTTGCGCCAAGCAGGGGCGCAGCGCTTTCGGGCATCTCTGCTCGATCAACCTATGCCGGTGGGTGGCGGTGGGGCAGATGTTTCAACCCGTGACCGCTTCTTGACGCAGTCCCCAGGCTCGTCGCTTACTGGCGCCCCACGAGCGAAACGCACAGTCTAGCGTGGCGCTCACATCCTGGTCGGTTAGAGGAGTATGTGATGAGCTGGTCTGCCCAACAGTATGTGGCGTTCGAAGATGAGCGCACCCGCCCGGCGCGTGACTTGCTGGCCGCGATCCCCAGGGTTGATGCCCGTTCGGTGATCGACATCGGCTGTGGCCCGGGCAACTCCACCGAGTTGTTGGTACAGCGTTTTGCCGACGCTGCGGTACGGGGGATCGACAGCTCCGCCGACATGATCGATGCCGCCCGCAAACGCCTGCCGGGCGTACGTTTCGACACCAGCGATATTGCCACCTGGGACGAGCCCGGGCCGTTCGACGTGATCTTCGCCAATGCGGTGCTGCAGTGGTTGCCCGAGCATGCCACGCTGTTGCCTGCGCTAGTCGGCAAGCTCACGGTGGGCGGCAGCCTGGCGATCCAGATGCCGGACAACCTCGAACAGCCGCCCCATCGCATGATGCGCGAAGTCGCGGCCAATGGCCCTTGGGCCGACAAGCTGGCCGAAGTCGCCGGGCAGCGCACGACTCTGGATGACGCCAACCGCTATTACCAGATGCTCTGTACCTGCAGCGCGCGGGTGGATGTGTGGCGCACCACCTACCATCACCCGCTGGCGGGTGGTCCGGCGGCGGTGGTCGAGTGGTTCAAGGGCAGCGGCCTGCGGCCGTTCCTGCAGCCACTGAACGAGTTGGAGAAAACCCAGTATCTGGCGCAGTACCTGGAGGCGATCGAACCCTACTTCCCGGTACTGGCCGACGGCTCGGTGCTATTGCCATTCCCGCGGCTGTTCATCGTCGCCACTCGCTGAGGGGATCAAGCCTGCTGCAACACCTTCAACGCCGCCGAGGCCAGAAAGCCGGAGCGGCTTTTTTCTTCCGGGTGGTGCCGCACGTATTCGTCGATGCGGGTCAGCAGATAGGCGGGCAGGGTGATGTTGAGTTTCTGCGCCTTGCCCAGGTATTTGCTGACGTCGATGTCGACCAAGGCCAAGGTCACGCCGGCATATTGCGGGTTGCGCGCATGATGGGTCACCTTGCTGGCCGGCGGAATCGCCGAACCGTCCTCGGCCAGGATCTCGAAGTGCCCCTCGATGGCTTCACGTGCCATGGCGATGGCGTCGTCCAGGTCATCACCGGCCGAGAAGCACCCCCGGAATATCCAGCACTTCCACGCCCCAGGCGTGCTGGTCATCGCCTACTGAAATGGCAATTGGATAAAGCATGTTGATTGTCCTCGGGTTTAAGTGCGCCAACTCATGACTACAGGGCCTGTTGCAGGATGCTCACTGCCGTCTTGGTCAGCAGATCCTTTTTCGGGTGGGGAACCGTCACCCATCCAGGTTTGGTTGGATGTTTGAAATGATGGTGAATACCCCGGACCCGCACCAGGTACCAGCCGTCTGCAACGATTTGGCTGATCAGATATCGACCGTTCACATCACGTCCCTGTGCTGTGTCGGTGGTTGCTATACCTACCGAAATGATCCTATCAACACCATAACCACCAATTCGGATGGGCAGATGATGAATGGTTGGAATCAGTGTAGAAACCCGCGTTGGAACAGGGAGGCACGTTACCGGTGAAAGTATTGCGTGAGGGTGCAGGAGGCTCTTGAACGGTGCCCTACGGAATCGCAGACATAAAAAAACCGGTCACTGCGGACCGGTTTTTTGTTGTCCCCCGTCAGAAAGCTACCTGACGCAAGACTGAAATGACGTGGAGCGGGTGAAGGGAATCGAACCCTCGTTATCAGCTTGGGAAGCTGGAGTAATGCCATTATACGACACCCGCTCGGAACGGCTGACTTTGTACCAGATGTGGCGACGGATTTGAAGTTTTTCTTTGCTGGATCTGCATTTACGCAGTTTTTTGCGGGCAGGGCGAAGGATTGTCGGCGGCGACAGCACGCACGGTGCGGTCTGTCGCGGGCAAGCCTTGCTCCTACAGGTAGGGGTTACCTAAGGTGGCGAGGTTGCTCGCGAGGACGCTGTTTCAAATAGCCAGTGCATGGTGGTCCTGGGTGAAGTGGGAACGCGTCCGGCCTTCGTGGGGCGCCGGTTTCAGGAAACCCAGCAATACCTGGCGGCTGTCTCGGCAGGCAGCTTTGTGCTCCATGTCGAGGAAGTGCCCGGTGGCCTGGATGGTGCTGAAGGTGCTGTGTTGCACATGGTTGCCAAACAACCGGGCATCGCTGGCGGCGGTGTACTCGTCCCATTCACCGTTCATGAACAGTACGGGCACATCGATTTGCTTGGCGGCCTTGAGGTAGCACAGGCGGTCGCTGTTGAGCACGTGGCTGATGTGAAAGTGCATCTGCCCGTATTCATGTTCGGCCAGGGTGCTGACGTGGCGATAGTTGAAGCGTTTGAACAACGACGGCAAGTGCTTGCCGATGGTGTCGTTGACCAGGTGGCCGACGCGGTCGCGATCGAGGTTGCCGAGGTAGTCGACACCCCGCTCCAGGTAGTCGCGCATCGGTTCGTTGATCACCGGCGAGAACGAGCTGATCACGGCCTTTTCGATCCGCCGCGGGCGATGCGCGAGGGCGATCATCGTGGCGGCACCGCCCCACGAAAATGACATCACGTGCTCGGCGGCGAAATGGTCGATCAGCTCCAGGAGGATCTGCCCCTCCACTTCCTTGGTGAGCATTTTCTCATGTTGATTGTGGGCTTTTGACCGGCCCGCGTAGGGTTGGTCGTAGAGCACCACGTTGAACTGTGGATGGAGGTTTTTCACGGTCTGTGCAAACGACGCAGTGGTGGCCATCGAGCCGTTGACCAAAATGATGGTCTTCTCTGCGGCATCTGCGCGATAGAACTCCGTGTAGACCCGATACTGACCTTGTATGTCCAGCACAGCGATTTCTGGCCTCATGTCGTAAGACTCCTGGCAAGCGTGTGGGCGCGCAACTGAGTGTGCACGGGCTTTATGACAGGTAGGCATACGCCTGGAAGGTGAGGGCCCATGTCGATCCGTTAATGTCTGGTCGACGGGTGTTGTTATAGGCGGGCAGTCTGTCGGGTGAGGTAGAGACGGGAGGCGCTCGACCGACAAAAAGTTTCTTAGAGGTATGGTATGACTTGGCGGTCACATTTCGGCCGACGGTTTGATTCAAGCAGGGTGATGGCTATCGCGCAAGTGCCGTTGGTGAATTGTTCGACAATGTCTGCCCGGCGGTCGCGCCATCAGATCAAGGCGATCTCGGCAGCGCTCAGTGGGCGGTATTCGCCCGGTTTCAACGCGCTGTCCAGCGTCAACGGGCCCATCTGTTCGCGATGCAGGCGCATGACCTTGTTGTCGAAGTGGCCGAACATCCGTTTCACCTGGTGGTAGCGGCCTTCGATGATGGCCAGGCGTGCAGCCCGGGGGGCCAGCAACTGCAGGTCGGCGGGTTGGGTGGTGAGGTCTTCGAAGGCGAAATACAGGCCACGGGCAAAGGTTTCGGCGTACTCGGGCGTAATCAATTGTTCGGTTTCGACGTAGTAGATCTTCGCCAGCTTGGTCTGCGGTTGGGTCAGGCGGCGAGACCAACTGCCGTCGTTGGTGATCAGCATCAAGCCGGTGGTGTTGAAATCCAGGCGGCCGGCGATGTGCAGGTCGTGCTTGTCCGGTTCATGGATCAGGTCGAGGACGGTCGGGTGCTCGGGGTCACGGGTGGCACTGACGCAACCGGCGGGCTTGTGCAGCATGAAATAGCGCGCGGCCTTGCCGGCTTGCAGCACCTCGTCGTCGCATTCGACGCGGCTGAATTCGCGCACTTCGGTGTGCGGGTCGCTGACAATCTGCCCATCGACCTTGATCCGCCGCTCGACCAGCGCCAGGCGCACCTGTTGGCGGTTGAAACGCGGCAAGTTGCTGAGGAAACGGTCAACGCGCATGGGAGTCGGCAGGTCGGCAAGGGGCGCGCATCTTACGCGACGCTGACGCCCGCTGCCTGCAATTGTGCCTCGACCTGGGCGCAGCCGGGGCACAGGCACGCCAGGTCGCGCAGTTCGGCGGGCAAGGCCGCCAGCACCGCCGGGTCGATGGTCACGGTGTAGCACCAGCAACGGTGCTGGGCGGTGCGCGGGTCGGCGAGGCTGCAAGCATTGCTGGCGCCGCAGGCCGGGCAGAGGTCGGGTTTATGCATAGCTGGAGTGAGGCATCTGGGTACAGGTCCGGTTGCGGCCATGTTGTTTGGCTCGATACATCGCCTGGTCGGCGCGGGACAGCAGGTTGTGCAAAGTGTCATCCGCCTGCAGGGTGGTCAAGCCGATGCTCAGGGTAACCTGCAGGGATTTGCCTTCATAGCGGTAGTGCTTGTGCTCGATCATCTGGCGAATTTTCTCAGCGATCTTCAGGCCGGTGCTGGCGTCGGTGTCTTTGAGCAAGACGATGAACTCCTCGCCGCCCCAGCGACAGACGATGTCGGACTGGCGCAGGCAGCTTTCCAGGTCACGGGCGAAACCGGCCAGCACCAGGTCGCCGGCGAGGTGGCCATGGCTGTCGTTCAGGCGCTTGAAATGGTCCAGGTCCAGCAGCAAGGCGGTCAGCGGCTTGGGTTCGCGCTGGGCCTCCTGCAGGGCTTGCGCCGCCAGCAGGTCGAAGCCGCGGCGGTTGGGCAGGCCGGTGAGGCTGTCGAGGGTGGCCTGGGCTTCGATGCGGCCCTGGAAGCGGGTGATCACCCGATGGAGCAGGGCCAGTACGCTCAGGGTGACGATCAGGCAGATCAGCAGGTTCAGGTACAGCGACTGGCGCACCTCGTGCAGGGCACTGCCTTCGCGTTTGTCGACGAACAGGTACCAGTTCAGCTCCGGGATAAACCGTACGTTGAGGAAATGCCCCTGGCCCTGGGTCGTGTACTCGTAGCTGCCGCTGTGGGGTTTGGGCAGCTTGGCCAGAAGATCGCGCATGCTGTCCAACTCGCTCAGCGCCGTGCCGACCCGCGCGCCTTGCGGGCCGCCGTCGGCACCGGTAAGCACAATGCGCCCCTCGGTGTCGACGAAGTACACGCTGCGCTGGTAACGCTGCTGGTAGGTGTCGATCAGTTTGATCACGGCATCGACCGTCAGACCGACGCCTGCCGCGCCAATGAAGTTGTCCTGGTAGTCGTAGACCTTGTAGTTGATGAAGAAGGTCAGGCTGTCCTGGTTGGCCATGTCCACGTCCACGTTGATCTCGTAGGGCGGGGCCATGTCGCGGACGCGGAAGTACCAGATGTCGCGCGGTTCGCTCAGGCTGACTTTTTTCAGCACGCCCTTGGCCTGGTAGTAGGTCAGGCTGTTGTTGGACACGAAGAAAGCGGTGTAGGCGCCGTAGTGGGTCATGACCTCGTTGAGGTAGCGGGTCATTTGCCCGGGATCGCGCTCACCGGCCACCACCCAGTCGCGCAGGAAGGTGTCGCGCGACATCATCGAGGAAATCAGGATCGGGCGGACCAGGTCTTTCTGGATCTCCGAGTAGACGGTGTCGGAGGTCAAGGGCAGCTCGGTGTTGACGATACTGTCGCGAATCGAAGCGCGCGAGGCGTAGTAACTGAGCAGGGAGGTGGCCAGGAAGCCGGCGCCCAGCAGGGCGATCAAGGTGAGGACCAACGAACGTTGCGAAAACAGCGCAGAGCGAAGCGGCATGACGAGTCCGTTGGTCGATTGAGTCACAGCATTCTAGTGGGACTTGGAGAAAATGACGCGGGCATTTGCGCCGGTGTACAGCCAGTAAGTCGACGGATGACATGTATCAATCTGTTGCCGCTGCGCACCAGATTGCCAATTCGTTGTCAGATGTTTCGTCAGGCAAATTATTTGGCTGATGCCCGCCCGCGTCGCTGGTGTGGCTCTTCAGCGGTCCAGGAGGCCGCCATGTATCGCCGACTTGTTCTGATGACTTCGATGAGTTTGAGTCTTGCCGCGTGCGTCCCTTACAACGACGGAGGTTCCAGCTACTACCGCTCAGAAATCTATTCTTCGCCGGCGCCGGTCTACTACGGGGGCGGCTCTTATTATTCCTACCCGCGCAGTTATTACTCGCAGTCCCCGCGGTATTACCCCTCGGCACGGTATTACCAGGCGCAGCCGCGTTACTACCAACCTTCGCCCCGTTATTACCAGGCCCCGCCCCGGGCCTATCGCCCGGCCCCCAGCCATGGCTGGGACGGTCATCGCAATCAGGGGTGGGGCAATAACTATGGCCAGAGCAACCAGCGCTGGGAACAACAGGGCGGGCGGGGCGGGCGCGACCACGCTGACCGGCGTGGCGATCGGCATGGCGAGCACAATGGTCGTGGTGAGCGCGGCGGGCGCAACCGTTAGATCAGGCAACCGGCAAGCGGCGCATCCAGCGCCGCTTTTTTATGCCCAGGGTTCAGTAGTCCGATAGGTCCGCCAGCGGATGCCGGCCTTCCCAGGCCTTGTGAAAGTGAGCGTTGACCACCGCCTGGGGGATCGTGTTGACGTCCGGCCAGTGCCAGTGCGGCTTGTTGTCCTTGTCGATCAGCCGGGCCCTGACGCCCTCGCTGAACTCCGGATGCCGGCAGCAATTGAGGCTCAGGGTGTATTCCATCTGGAACACTTCGGCCAATGACAGGTGGCGGGCGCGCTGGATCTGCTCCCACACCAGGTGGGCGGTCAATGGGCAGCCGTCGTGCAGGTTTTTCGCGGCGCGGGCCAGCAGCAGGTCGGGATGGTCACGCAACAGGCTGATGGCGCGCCAGGCACAGCGCACATCGCTGACATCCAGCCGTTCATCGATCTGCTGGCGGCGTGGCAGCCATTGCGCCTCGGGCAGTTGCTCGATGGCCTCTTGCTGCAAAGCCTTGAGCAGGCTGTTGAGCTGCATCGCGGTCTGCTCCTGCCAATTGAGCTGCAGCAGGCCTTCGAGCAATTGCTCCTGTTGGTCCTCGAGCAGGAAACGGTCAGCCAGGCCCAGGTCGAGGGCATCGCGGGCGTTCATCTGGGCGCCGGTCAAACCGAGGAACAGCCCGAGCTTGCCGGGCAGGCGTGAAAGGAACCAACTGGCGCCCACATCCGGGTACAGGCCGATGCTGATCTCAGGCATGGCCAGGCGGCTGCTGGGGGTGACGATGCGGGTGCTCGCGCCTTGCAGCAAGCCCATGCCACCCCCGAGCACATAGCCATGGCCCCAACAGATCAGCGGCTTGGGGTAGGTGTGCAGGCGGAAATCCAGGCGGTACTCCGCCGCAAAGAATTGTGCGGCCAGGGGCGGGACTTCGTCGGGTTGGGCGCGACAGGCCTGGGCCAGGCTGCGCACTTCGCCGCCGGCGCAAAATGCCTTGGCTCCGTTGCCACGCAGCAGGACGCAGACCACCTGAGGCTCTTTGGCCCAGTTGTCCAACTGCTCGGTCAGGGCGCGGATCATCGGCAGGGACAGGGCATTGAGGGTGTTTTCGGCGTCCAGGCTGGCAATGCCGATGCGTGCGCCATCTGTGCCAGTGAGTTCTTCGAAGTGCAGATTCATCGTGACCTCGATTGCGGATTCAAGGGTTCATTATGAGCGTTGTGCAGGAAAGTGCCGGATCTGCGTCAGATCAATTGACAAGCGTGATGGGCTTTCCTAGGGTTCGCCCCATTGTTTTTGCCGGATGTAACCATGACTGCTGACGACCGTATCAAACTCGAACCGAGCTGGAAGGAGGCACTGCGTGCCGAATTCGACCAGCCCTACATGGCAGAGTTGCGCAACTTCCTGCAACAGGAACGTGCGGCAGGCAAGGAGATCTATCCCCCCGGCCCGATGATTTTCAACGCGCTCAACTCCACGCCGCTGGACAAGGTCAAGGTGGTGATCCTCGGCCAGGACCCCTATCACGGCCCGGGCCAGGCCCATGGCCTGTGTTTCTCGGTGCAGCCGGGCGTGCCGGCACCGCCGTCGCTGGTCAACATCTATAAGGAATTGAAACGCGACCTGAACATCGACATTCCCAGTCACGGCTGCCTGCAAAGCTGGGCTGACCAGGGCGTGCTGATGATCAACACCACCATGACCGTGGAGCGGGCCAATGCCAACGCCCATGCGGGCAAAGGCTGGCAGTTCTTCACTGATCGGATCATCGAAGTGGTGAGCGAGCATCAGCCGCACCTGGTGTTTCTGCTGTGGGGCGCCCACGCGCAGAGCAAACAGAAACTGATCGACGCCACCAAGCACCTGGTGCTGACCTCGGTACACCCCTCGCCGCTGTCTGCCTACCGGGGTTTCCTCGGCTGCGGGCACTTCAGTCGCACCAACAAGTACCTGGAACAGAATGGCGAGACGCCGATCGAGTGGCGGTTGCCGCCCGTCTGACGCCATGACCCAGCGCGCCAGGACGTGACAGGTCTATTGCGCTGAATCCGGTTGCCGGTCCCAGTGCCTGAACAAGGGCTCGGCCAGAAACAGCACAAACAGCAAGCGCATCACCTGCATCGCCGTCACCAGCGGCACCGACAGCTGCAGGGTTTCGGCGGTCAGGCTCATTTCGGCGATGCCGCCAGGCATCATGCCCAGGGTCAATGAGCGCAGGTCCAGGTGGGTCAGGGCACTCAAGCCCAGCGCGGCCAGGGTAGCGATCAGCATGGTCAGTGCCGTGCCGATCAGGGTGCGACCCATGAAGGACGGCGCGCGGCGGAAGAACTGCCGGTTGAAATGACAGCCCAGGCCACTGCCTATCAGCCATTGACCGACCTGGCTGCCGCCATCGGGCAGGCCGATGTGCAGGTCCAGGCTGATACTCAGGGAGGCACTCACCAGCAACGGCCCGAACAGCCAGGGATTGGGTTGGCGCAAACGCTGCCAGAGCCAGGCACACAGTGCGCCCGCCGGGAACAGCAGGGCCAGCCAGCGCCAGTCGACGCTGGCTGGATGCAACACAGGCACGCCTTCGCCCAGCAGGTACTTGAAGGCGGCCGGCACACACAGCACCACCACCAGCACCCGCAGGCTTTGCCCGGCCGCCACTCGGCTGAGCACGGCGCCGTTGCGGGCGCCGAGGTTGACCATTTCACCGGAACCGCCCGGCATGCTGGAGAAAAAGGCGGTGGCGCGATCCTCACCGGTGCGCCGCAGCAACCAGACCCCGACCACGGCCGAAAGACTGGTCACCAGCGCACCGAAGAAGATCAGCCCGAAGTGACTCATGACCTGTTCCATCACCACCGGGGTGAAGTGCAGGCCAATGCCGATGCCGACGATCCACTGGCCGCACTTGCGTCCGCCCGGGATCTCGGCCAATTGCCAGGGGGTCAGGCAACGCACCAGGATGATCGCCAGCAACGAGCCGACCATCCACGGCAGTGGCCAGCCGATCTGACTGGCGAGGTAACCGCCCAGCAGACCGACCAGCGGTGTTCCCCACCAGGTTTTCCAGGACCGGCGATCAGACATCGGCAATCGCGCGACGGGCCACGGCGCGCTTGCGCCAGATGCGCAGGAGCGGCAGCAGCAACATCACGGCGGTCAGCACCCAGACCCCGAAGGTGATCGGGCTCGACCAGAGGATGTCCAGCGCGCCATTGGAGATCGAGAGCGCGCGGCGCAGGTTCTGCTCCATCAGGCCGCCGAGGATGAAGCCCAGCAGTACTGGCGACAACGGGAAGTCCAGCTTGCGCAGGATGTAGCCGAAGATGCCGATGCCGATCATCAGGAACAGGTCGAAGGTGGTGGCGTGTACGGCGTAGACCCCAATCGCGGTGATGATGGCGATTACCGGCACCAGTGCCCAGTTCGGCACCGCAAGGATGCGGGTGAACAGGCGGATCATCGGGATATTGAGGATCACCAACATAATGTTGGCGATAAACAACGAGGCGATCAGGCCCCAGACGATGTCCGGTTGCTGTTGGAACAGCAATGGGCCCGGAGTGATGTTGTACAGCGACAGGGCGCCGATCATTACCGCCGTGGTCCCCGACCCCGGAACGCCCAGCGTCAGCATCGGAACCAGGGCGCCGCAGGCCGAGGCGCCAATCGCGGTTTCCGGGGCGGCGAGGCCGCGCATGTCACCTTGACCAAACTTGCCGCTGGCGCCCGCGATGCGCTTTTCGGTCATGTAGGCGACGGCGGATGCCAGTGTCGCTCCGGCGCCCGGCAAGACCCCCATGATGAAGCCCAGCAGGCCGCAACGGATGTTTACCGTAAACACCGAGGCGGCTTCCTTGAGGTTGAACATCATGCGGCCGGTGGCTTTCACCGCTTCCTGGCCTCGGTGGGTTTTTTCCAGCAGCAGGAGAATCTCGCTGATGGAAAACAGGCCCAGCACCAGCACGACAAACTGGATGCCATCGGTCAGGTGGATGTTGTCGCCGGTGAAACGGTACACGCCGCTGTTGGCGTCGATCCCGACCGCCGACAGAAACAGGCCGATCAAAGCCGCGACAAAGGTCTTCAGGGGTTTGTCACCGGCCATGCCGCCGAGGCAGACAATGGCGAACACCATCAGCACGAAGTATTCCGCCGGGCCAAAGGCGATTGCCCACTTGGCCAGCAGCGGGGCGAACAGCACCATGCCGCAGGTGGCGATAAACGCTCCGATGAACGAACTCCAGGCCGACAGCGACAACGCGACGCCTGCCTGGCCTTTGCGGGCCATCGGGTAGCCGTCCAGGGTGGTCATGACGGTGGACGCTTCGCCTGGGATGTTGAGCAGGATCGAACTGATGCGCCCACCATATTCGCAACCCAGGTAGACCGCGGCCAAAAGAATCAGGGCTGACTCCGGTGGCAGGCCGAGGGCGAAGGCGATGGGGATCAACAGTGCCACACCGTTGATCGGCCCCAGGCCCGGCAGCAGGCCGACCACTGTTCCGATCAGCGTGCCGCACAGTGCGGTCACCAGGTTGTACGGGCTCAGCGCGACGCCGAATCCCTGGCTCAAATAACCAAAAGTATCCATATCAGTTCTCCAAGACGTCGAGCAGGCCGAGGGGCAGCGGTACGTCCATGGCTATATCGAACAGCAGATACAGGCCGACGCTCATCAAACTGATGATCACCGCCGAGGGCCGCCAGCGGCCGCCATACAGGCGCGCCATCGGCACCCCGATCAGGATGCTGCTGAGGATGAAACCCAAGGGTTCGAAAGTGCCGGCAAACACCAGCAGCAGCGCCACGCAGGCGCCAATCTTGACCAGCGTCTGGCGGTCCAGCGGCGGTTCTTCTTCGCTGTGCCGGGTCGGCTGTGGACGAAACAGCATGTAGATCAGCGCCAGGCCCATCAGCCCGAGCATCAGCAGGGGGTACGCCCGCGGCCCGACGGGCTCGTAGGAAAACGATGCCTGATAGGGCCAGGCCATCAGCGCCAGGCAGGCACAGGCCAGCAACAGCACGGCTGCAAAAATGCGTTGTAACAGCATGACAAACTCCTGGGCCACGCCCTGGTCAGTGCCAGGGGGGTGGCCGTGAGAACGAGGCGATTACTGGATCAGGCCGAACTCTTTGGCCAGCAGCTTGTAGTCCGCTACCTGTTTTTTCACGTAGGTGTCCAGCTCGACCCCGGTCATGGCGAACGGGAACAGTTCGCGCTGGTCACGCAACTTGGCGAACTCTTCGGAAGCCAGCAGTTTGTCGAAGGCGTCTTTCCACCAGGCGTATTCGGCATCGCTGACCTTTGGCCCGAGGTAGAAGCCGCGCACCACCGGCCAGACGATGTCGTAGCCTTGCTCCTTGGCGGTGGGGATGTCCTTCATTTCCGGCTCGTCCAGGCGCTCGTTGGCGAACACCGCGAGCAAGCGCATGTCACCGCTCTGGATGTGTGGCATGGAGTCGGAGATGTCGGTACTGCCCACCTGGATGTGGCCGCCGAGCAGGGCCGTGGCAATTTCGCCACCGCCTTCGAGTGCCACGTACCGCAGGTCACGGGGGTTGATCCCGGCGGCCTTGGCGATCAGGGCGGTTTGCATCCAATCCTGGCTGCCCACGGTGCCGCCGGAACCGATCACCACTTTGCTCGGGTCTTTCTTCAGCGCTTGTACCAGGTCGTCGAGGTTCTTGTAGGGCGAATCGTTCTTCACGGCAATGGCGCCATAGCTGGTGCCCACGGCCGCCAACCAACGCACGGCGTTTTCATCAAAACGCCCGAACTTGCCCTGGGCCAGGTTCAGCAGCGAGCCGCTGGACCAGGCCACCAGGGTCCCGGCATCGGCGGGGCGCTGGGCGACCACCGCGTTGTACGCCACGGCGCCGACACCGCCGGGCATGTAGGTCACGCGCATCGGTTTGGACAGCAGTTTTTCGTTGACCAGCGCGCTCTGCACCAGTTTGCAGGTCAGGTCGAAACCACCGCCTGGCGACGCTGGGGCAATGCATTCCGGTCGCTTGGGCTCAGTGCTGTCGGCGGCGAGCAGAGGGGGGGTCACCAGCAGGCAACTGGCGGCGAGAGCAAGGTTACGCAGCGAAAAAGTCATCGGTCGTCTCCACAGGAGTTGTTATTGGAGTGGCACGGTTGTGGCTTGAATTCATTACCAGAGGGCAACGCTGTAGCTGACCAGCACCCGCACTTCATCAGCGTCGCGGGCCGAATAGTTCGAACGATAGGTGGCATTGCGCAGGCGCAGGGCAACGTCCTTGAGGGCGCCGCTTTGCACGACGTACTTGATCTCGGTGTTGCGTTCCCATTCCTTGCCGGTCTCGCCGTTGTTGAGCTTGATGTTGTCACCGCTCAGGTAGCGGCTCATGAAGCTCAGGCCCGGCACCCCCAGCTTGGCGAAGTCGTAGTCGTAACGGGCTTGCCAGGAGCGTTCCTGCGCGCCGGCGAAGTCGTTGATCTGCACGAAGTTGACCAGGTAGGGATCGGAGCCGTCGACATAGGGGAAGGCGCTGTCGCCCGACATGTGTTGGTAACCGGCGCTGAATTTATGACCGCTCAGGGCGTAACTCAACAGGCCGTTGAGGGAGGTGTTGTCGATCTTGCCGCCGCGGGCCTGGCCGGAATCGTCGCTGACCGCCAGGCGCAGGTCGGCGGCGAACGTCCCCGGGCCTGCGGGCTGTGACGCCAGCAAACCGAGGAAGTGCTGGTTATAGACTTCACCCAATTGGGCGAAGTGGTAGCTGCCGGTGATCTTGTCCGTGAATTTGTAGTCCAGGCCGCCGAAGTCGAAATGGCTGCCGGCGACGGTGCCGGCGAAGCGGCCGTTCTTGTTATTCAGGGCGACGTCTTCGAAGTTGGTGCTGTCGCGGTCCTTGGCTTTGTCCAGGCGCCCGCCGGTGAAGGTCAGGTTCTTGATCTCCCTGGAGGTCAGCAGGCCGCCTTCGAAGGTCTGGGGCAGGATGCGACCGTCGTTGGCCTTGAGGATCGGCAACTCGGGAATCAGGCTGCCGACTTTCAGTTCAGTGGCGGAGATCTTCACCTTGCCGGTAAGGCCGAGCTTGGAATATTCATCGGCGGCACGCCCGTCGTCATGGGTCGGCAGCAGGCCCGTGCCGGTGCGGTCGGGGCTGGAGTCGAGCTTGATCCCGAGCATGCCCAGTGCGTCAACCCCGAACCCGACGGTGCCGTCGGTGTAGCCCGATTCGAGGTTGAGCATGAAGCCCTGGGCCCACTCGTCGCGCTTGGATTGCTGGGCGCTGGTGCCACTGCGAAAGTCGCGGTTGAAGTACATGTTGCGAGTTTCCAGGGTCGCGCTGCTGTCTTCGAAGAAGGCGGCATGGCTGGCAGGCGTAAAGCCGGCAAGGGCGGCGGCACTGGCGAGGGCGGTGGTACCAAGGCGGGAGAAACGAACAGGCAGGTAAGCCTGAGGCTGCGTAGACAGCATCGTGAAGCACTCCATTTATTGTTCTTATTAGGGCGAAAACGCATCGGGGCGTTTTTCGTTCACTACTCTCAAGGACACGGCAGTCGAAACTGTCCGTGGCTGGACTCTAACGGGCCAACCTTTCGCTAACCTTTCAGAATACTTTCACCGATTGCGGGCTTCACAGCGGCGGATGCGGCTGTAAACTCCGCGCCGAAGAATGGCGTCGACCATCCCCATCCGAGGTAAAGATCCATGCGCGTGCTTCTCGTCGAAGACCATCTGCAGCTGGCTGAAAGTGTCGCCCAGGCGCTCAAGAGCACAGGGCTGACCGTGGATGTGCTGCACGATGGGGTGGCTGCCGACCTGGCCTTGAGCAGTGAGGACTATGCGGTGGCGATCCTCGATGTAGGCCTGCCGCGCATGGATGGTTTTGAAGTGCTGGCGCGCTTGCGCAGCCGTGGCAAAAACCTCCCGGTGCTGATGCTGACCGCCCGCAGTGACGTCAAGGACCGGGTCCACGGGCTCAACCTCGGCGCCGACGATTACCTGGCCAAACCCTTCGAATTGACCGAGCTTGAAGCGCGGGTCAAGGCCCTGCTGCGCCGCAGCGTGTTGGGTGGCGAACGCCAGCAGCGTTGCGGGGGGCTGGTGTATGACCTGGACACCCGGCGCTTCAGCCTCGGTGACGAACTGCTGACCCTGACCTCCCGCGAGCAGGCCGTGCTCGAGGCGCTGATTGCCCGCCCTGGCCGGGTGATGAGCAAGGAGCAACTGGCCTCCCAGGTGTTCGGCCTCGACGAGGAGGCCAGCCCCGACGCCATCGAAATCTACGTGCACCGCCTGCGCAAGAAACTCGACGGGCACTCCGTGGCCATCGTCACGTTCAGGGGGTTGGGCTACCTGTTGGAAAGCCGTGATGCATAAGCCCAGGAGTCTGCGCTGGGGGTTGCTGGGCAACCTCGCACTGTTGCTGGTGGTGCTGATGATCGCCAGCGGCCTGAGCGCCTACTGGAATGGCCGGGCAGCGGCGGACACCGCGTATGACCGGACCTTGCTGGCCTCGGCGCGGACCATTGCCGCCGGCCTGTCCCAGCGCGACGGCAGCCTCAGCGCCGATGTGCCGTATGTGGCGCTGGACACCTTCGCCTACGACAGTGCCGGGCGCATCTACTACCAGGTCAACGACATCCACCAGAAGCTGATTTCCGGTTACGAAAACCTCCCGGGGCCGCCGCCCGGCACCCCGCGCACCGACGACTACCCGGCGCTGGCGCGCTTCTACAACGCCACTTACCTGGGCCAGAACGTGCGGGTAGTCAGCCTGCTCAAGGCGGTGAGCGAACCGAACATGAATGGCATGGCGGAAATCCGCGTGGCCGAAACCGACGAGGCGCGGGTCAGCATGGCCCGTAGCCTGATGGCCGATACCTTGCTGCGCCTGGGCATGCTCGCCGGGGGCGCCTTGCTTCTGGTGTGGTTTGCCGTGAGTGCCGCCTTGCGTCCGCTGGAGCGCTTGCGCACCGCGGTGGAAGAACGCCAGCCGGATGACTTGCGGCCGCTGCCGTTGGTCCAGGTGCAGCGCGAGTTGTGGCCGTTGGTGCGCGCCCTCAACCATTTCACCGAGCGCCTGCGTGGACAGTTCGAGCGCCAGGCGCAGTTCATAGCCGACGCGGCCCATGAGTTGCGCACCCCGCTGGCAGCGCTCAAGGCGCGTCTTGAGCTGGGCTTGCGCGCCACTGAGCCGCAGACCTGGCGCAGCACCCTGGAAAGCGCCGCCCAAGGCACCGACCGCCTGACGCACCTGGCCAATCAACTGCTGTCGCTGGCCCGCGTCGAGAATGGCGCGCGGGCGATAGCCGAGGGCGGGGCGCAGTTGCTCGACCTGAGCCAACTGGCGCGCGAACTCGGTATGGCCATGGCACCTCTGGCCCATGCCCGAGGCGTGGCCCTGGCGCTGGAAGCTGACGAACCGGTGTGGTTACGCGGTGAACCGACCCTGCTCAACGAGTTACTGAGTAACCTGGTGGACAACGCCCTGGCTCACACGCCAGCCGGTGGCAACGTGATCTTGCGCGTCAGCGCGCCGGCGGTGCTGGAGGTTGAAGATGACGGGCCGGGAATTCCGCTGGAGGAGCGTGACCGAGTGTTCGAGCGTTTCTACCGTCGCAACCAGCAGGTCGCAGGGTCTGGCCTGGGGTTGGCGATTGTCGGGGAAATCTGCCGCGCACACCTGGCCCACATCACCCTGCACGACGGTGCACAGGCGGGGCTGAAGGTCCGGGTCAGTTTTATCGCGGGCTAAAAACAACTAAGCCCGGCCGAGGCCGGGCTGTGAGCAGAGATTCAGCACTTAGCTGAGGTTGGCCGAACCGGTGCGATCGAAGCCATCAGCGGCGAGGGTGGCGGAGCCGGTGCGATCGAAGCCATCAGCGGCAAGGGTGGCGGAGCCGGTGCGATCGAAGCCATCAGCGGCGAGGGTGGCGGAACCGGTGCGATCGAAGCCATCAGCGGCGAGGGTGGCGGAGCCGGTGCGATCGAAGCCATCAGCGGCGAGGGTGGCGGTGCCGGTGCGATCGAAGCCATCAGCGGCAATCGTGCGGTCATAACCGTCGGCGGCGAAGGTGTTGGCGGCCAGGACGGAGAGGGTCAGGGCAAGGATCAGTCGAGTTTTCATGGTGGTGACTCCGAGGTGTTGAGGATGTTGTGTGGGGTTGAAGCTGATACTACTCGGATGAATTTGATTAAAAAGCGCAAATAAATGCTTAAATAAATCTAATAATTAGATGTGTTTATCCTCAGGCCTGGCCAATCACGACAGGCGTATAGGGGGTGGACCCGCGGGCTCCAGATCGGGTGCTTGCCGCAAGAACGATTTCCTGCGGCCGGTGTTCGAAAGCACTTTGAAGTGCAGGGGTGGGTCAGCCGTTAGAGCAACCATTGCCCATAACGCTGTAACGCAGAATATGCCGTTGACCGCTCGAGTCTTCATATTCCATGCGCGCTGGCACAACTTCACAAACACTCGGTATTTCGCTCATCGAGATAACTTTGGCGATGTCCAGGTGGGTGGAGTAAGTGTATTCCTCTACCGCTACTGTATTGCCTGCAACATCAGTCGGGACCTCGTCTGCCATGGCGGTTACGCACAGACTGCTGAGGGCCAGAACCAATAGAGCTTTCATTTGAAATTTACCTTTTCGAGGTCGAGAGGGGTCACGCAGCCTTTGTAGGGCTGCGTGTACATCTGTATTTAATGACTGTGAATTAACTGCCTTCGTGGGGGCTGTAACTGGGTTAATCACATTGCCGGGTTGGCGAGGCGGATTTTAGGCGTGGGGGGCGGATTCATATAGCCGCGCTTTTGATAAACACTGTTGACAGATCTTGTAACAATCATCGAAACATCGGGCTACCTGGGACGTCCGTGCTGCAATGCACGGGGAAATCTGGACGATTTGTAGGGGCTTGTTACTACCATCGTCGAATGGTTCTATAGGCCCGCCTCGGGCTACAACGGGGTCATACAAAAACAACTATTTCACCGAGGTAAAGAAAGATGAGTGCGGCTTCTCTGTATCCCGTTCGTCCCGAGGTTGCGGCCAATACCCTGACTGACGAGGCGACCTACAAGGCCATGTACCAGCAGTCGGTCGTCAACCCGGACGGCTTCTGGCGCGAACAAGCCAAGCGCCTCGACTGGATCAAGCCTTTCACCACGGTGAAGCAGACCTCGTTCGACGACCACCACGTCGACATCAAGTGGTTCGCCGACGGCACCCTGAACGTTTCCTACAACTGCCTCGACCGTCACTTGGCCGAGCGCGGCGATCAGATCGCGATCATCTGGGAAGGCGATGACCCTGCCGAGAGCCGCAACATCACCTACCGCGAGTTGCACGAACAAGTCTGCAAGTTTGCCAACGCCCTGCGTGGCCAGGACGTGCACCGCGGCGACGTGGTGACCATCTACATGCCGATGATCCCCGAAGCCGTGGTCGCCATGCTGGCCTGCACCCGGATCGGCGCGATTCACTCGGTGGTGTTCGGCGGTTTCTCGCCGGAAGCCCTGGCCGGCCGAATCATTGACTGCAAATCCAAAGTGGTGATTACGGCGGACGAAGGCCTGCGTGCCGGCAAGAAAATCCCCCTCAAGGCCAACGTCGATGACGCGCTGACCAACCCGGAAACCAGCAGCATCCAGAAGGTCATCGTGTGCAAGCGCACGGGTGGCGACATCAAGTGGAACCAGCATCGCGACATCTGGTACGAAGACCTGATGAAAGTCGCGGGCACCGTCTGCGCACCGAAAGAAATGGGCGCCGAGGAAGCGCTGTTCATCCTCTACACCTCCGGCTCCACCGGCAAGCCAAAGGGCGTGCAGCACACCACCGGCGGCTACCTGCTGTACGCGGCGCTGACCCATGAGCGCGTGTTCGACTACCGTCCGGGCGAAATCTACTGGTGCACCGCCGACGTCGGTTGGGTCACTGGCCACACCTACATCGTCTATGGCCCGCTGGCCAATGGCGCGACCACTCTGCTGTTCGAAGGCGTGCCGAACTACCCGGATATCACCCGCGTGGCGAAGATCGTCGACAAGCACAAGGTCAACATCCTCTACACCGCACCGACTGCGATCCGCGCAATGATGGCGTCGGGCACGGCGGCCTGTGAAGGCGCCGATGGCAGCAGCCTGCGCCTGCTGGGTTCGGTGGGTGAGCCGATCAACCCGGAAGCGTGGGACTGGTACTACAAGAACGTCGGCCAATCCCGTTGCCCGATCGTCGACACTTGGTGGCAGACCGAAACCGGTGCGACCCTGATGAGCCCGTTGCCGGGCGCCCATGCGCTCAAGCCGGGTTCGGCGGCACGTCCGTTCTTCGGCGTGGTGCCAGCGTTGGTGGACAACCTGGGCAACATCATCGAGGGCGCCGCCGAAGGCAACCTGGTGATCCTCGATTCGTGGCCGGGCCAGGCCCGTACCCTGTACGGCGACCATGACCGTTTCGTCGACACTTATTTCAAGACCTTCCGTGGCATGTACTTCACCGGTGACGGTGCGCGTCGCGATGAAGATGGCTACTGGTGGATCACCGGCCGCGTGGATGACGTGCTCAACGTTTCCGGCCACCGTATGGGGACCGCCGAGATCGAGAGCGCGATGGTTGCCCACCCGAAAGTCGCCGAGGCCGCCGTGGTCGGTGTGCCGCACGACATCAAGGGGCAGGGCATTTATGTCTACGTCACCCTCAACGGTGGTGAAGAGCCGAATGAAGCGCTGCGCCTGGAGCTGAAGAACTGGGTGCGCAAGGAGATTGGTCCGATCGCCTCGCCGGATGTCATCCAGTGGGCGCCGGGGCTGCCGAAAACCCGTTCGGGGAAAATCATGCGCCGTATCCTGCGCAAGATTGCCACGGCCGAGTACGACGGGTTGGGTGACATTTCGACCCTGGCTGACCCGGGTGTGGTGCAGCATTTGATCGATACTCACAAGACCATGAACGCCGCTTAAGCGCGGTTCTTGAGTCACCAAAGCCCCGCCGGCCTTGCGCCGAGCGGGGCTTTTTCGTAGTGCTCGAGCTGCCGGGAAGTATGAAACTCCGTGAGGGGGAGGGCTGGCTTGTTCTGGTGTCGCATTCCCTGTGGGGGAGTCGGACGTTCATACATTTGTGTTGTGAGCACGGAGCGCTCGACCGATCAGCGCCTGTGCAAACACCGGGCGAATAAATATCGGCCTGCCTGTGGGGCGTTTCCGAGCGTTACCCCGGCGTTGAAATGTGTAACCGCTGGCAGCATTTCGGGGCGTTGGGAAACGTGAGGCCCCGTTTTAGGGCCCTTGAAGCGGGTATGAAAAAGATGACATTACGCTGTGCTTGCCGGATTAGAAGGGTTTGCCAATAATAGGCCCGCAATTTGCAACATAGATCGGTTCTATCTCTTTTGCTCTTGCATAAACTTCAAGGGCTGTCAATGTGCTCGAACCTGTTTCTCGGTGCTTCTGTAATTTGTTGTCGCATTGAAGAAATATCGACTTCGGGCCTGTCGTTAGAATGCCGATCACTCGCTCGTCGTTGTCCGCGTTGAAAGCAACGCGCGCCGACCAGGACGCAGCAACGTTTTTTACGTTTAACCCATTCGCATATTGGGCTGATGCTCACTCTGCCGTTTTCGCCCTTTACCGATGGAGTCCTAAGATGAAGAAACTCGTGCTTCTTGGCGCCCTGGCACTGTCCGTGCTGTCCCTGCCAACGTTCGCCGATGAAAAGCCTCTGAAAATTGGTATCGAGGCGGCTTACCCTCCGTTCGCTTCCAAGGCGCCGGACGGCAGCATCGTTGGTTTCGACTACGACATCGGCAACGCCTTGTGCGAAGAGATGAAGGTCAAGTGCGTGTGGGTCGAGCAAGAGTTCGACGGTCTGATCCCGGCACTCAAGGTGCGCAAGATCGACGCCATCCTGTCGTCCATGTCGATCACCGACGATCGCAAGAAGTCCGTGGACTTCACCAACAAGTACTACAACACCCCGGCACGTCTGGTGATGAAGGCCGGCACTCAGGTGGGTGACAACCTGGTTGAGCTCAAAGGCAAGAACATCGGTGTGCAGCGCGGTTCGATCCACGAGCGTTTCGCCCGTGAAGTCCTGGCCCCGCTGGGTGCAGAAATCAAGCCATACGGTTCGCAGAACGAGATCTACCTGGACGTGGCTGCCGGTCGCCTCGACGGCACCGTGGCAGACGCTACCCTGTTGAATGACGGCTTCCTGAAAACCGACGCTGGCAAGGGCTTTGCGTTTGTTGGCCCGGCCTTCACCGACGTCAAATACTTCGGCGACGGCGTGGGTATCGCAGTGCGCAAGGGTGATGCGTTGAAAGACAAGATCAACACCGCGATCACTGGCATTCGCGAGAATGGCAAGTACAAGCAAATCCAGGACAAGTACTTCGACTTCGACATTTACGGCCAGTAAATCGTCGCAGCGACAAGTCCGAAATGGCGCAAGCAACAGGATCTCTGAGGTTTGCGCCATTTTTTCATCCCAATTTTCGAGGACCTGAATCATGTTGAAAGGCTACGGGGCTGTCATCCTCGATGGCGCATGGCTGACGCTTCAGCTCGCCTTGTCGTCCATGGCCCTGGCCATTGTTCTGGGTCTGATCGGGGTCGCGTTGCGCCTGTCGCCGGTACGCTGGCTGGCCTGGCTGGGCGATCTGTATTCCACGGTGATCCGCGGTATTCCCGATCTGGTATTGATCCTGCTGATTTTCTACGGTGGTCAGGACCTGCTCAACCGCGTCGCGCCGCTGCTCGGCTATGACGACTACATCGACCTGAACCCGCTGGTCGCCGGTATCGGCACCCTGGGCTTCATCTTCGGTGCGTACCTGTCGGAAACCTTCCGCGGTGCCTTCATGGCGATCCCCAAGGGGCAGGCCGAAGCGGGCATGGCCTACGGCATGAGCAGCTTCCAGGTGTTCTTCCGGGTCCTGGTGCCACAGATGATTCGCCTGGCGATTCCCGGCTTCACCAACAACTGGCTGGTATTGACCAAGGCCACCGCGCTGATTTCGGTGGTGGGTCTGCAAGACATGATGTTCAAGGCCAAGCAGGCGGCAGATGCCACCCGCGAGCCTTTCACCTTCTTCCTCGCGGTGGCGGCAATGTACCTGGTGATCACCAGTGTCTCGTTGCTGGCATTGCGTCACCTTGAGAAGCGCTACTCGGTAGGCGTAAGGGCGGCTGATCTATGATCTTCGACTACAACGTCATCTGGGAGGCACTGCCGCTGTACTTCGGCGGCCTGCTGACCACTTTGAAACTGCTCGGGCTGTCGCTGTTCTTCGGCCTGTTGTGTGCCTTGCCCCTGGGCTTGATGCGGGTGTCCAAGCAGCCGGTCGTCAACATGACCGCCTGGCTCTACACCTACGTGATCCGTGGCACGCCGATGCTGGTCCAGCTGTTCCTGATCTACTACGGGCTGGCCCAGTTCGAAGCCGTGCGTGAGAGCTTCCTCTGGCCATGGCTGTCGAGCGCAACCTTCTGCGCGTGCCTGGCCTTTGCCGTCAATACCAGTGCCTACACCGCCGAAATCATCGCCGGCAGCCTGCGGGCCACGCCCAATGGCGAGATCGAAGCGGCCAAGGCCATGGGTATGTCGCGCTTCAAGATGTACAAGCGCATCCTGCTGCCATCGGCCCTGCGCCGGGCGCTGCCGCAGTACAGCAACGAAGTGATCATGATGCTGCAGACCACCAGTCTGGCGTCCATCGTGACCCTGATCGACATCACCGGCGCCGCGCGTACCGTCAACGCCCAGTACTACCTGCCGTTCGAGGCGTACATCACCGCCGGTGCGTTCTACCTGTGCCTGACGTTCATCCTGGTGCGCCTGTTCAAGATGGCCGAGCGCCGCTGGTTGGGCTACATGGCCCCGCGGAAGCACTGATATGGAACGTATCGACCATGCGTTACCGTGGAGCCATTTGGGCAGCGAGCGCCATATTTCGGTGTTCCGCTTCGGCGCTGGCGAGCGCAAGGCCTATATCCAGGCCAGCCTGCACGCCGACGAGTTGCCGGGGATGCGCACGGCCTGGGAGCTGAAAAAGCGCTTGGGCGAACTCGAAGCCCAGGGCGCCCTCAACGGGGTGATCGAACTGGTGCCGGTGGCCAACCCGCTGGGTCTTGGGCAGTTGCTCCAGGGCAACCATCAAGGTCGTTTCGAGGCGGGCAGCGGCAAGAACTTCAACCGCGATTTCGTCGAGCTGAGTGCGCCGGTGGCCGCGCAGCTTGAAGGTCGCCTCGGCGATGATCCCCACGCCAATGTCCAGTTGATCCGCCGGGCCATGAGTGATGCGCTGGCCGCATTGCCCGCGCCCGGCAGTCAATTGCAGGGCATGCAGCGGATCTTGCTGAGCCATGCCTGCACCGCCGACGTGGTGCTGGACCTGCATTGCGATGCCGAAGCCGCGCTGCACATGTATGCGTTGCCCCAGCATTGGCCGCAGTGGCGTTCGCTGGCTGCGCACTTGAATGTGCGGGTCGGGTTGCTGGCGGAAGACTCCGGTGGCAGCTCCTTTGATGAGGCCTGCTCGTTGCCGTGGCTGCGGTTGGCCCGGCAGTTTCCCCAGGCGCAGATTCCCCTGGCGTGCCTGGCGACCACCATCGAGCTGGGCGGTCAGGCAGACACCGGGCGCGCCCAGGCCGAGGCTCACGCCGAGGGCATCCTGGCGTTCCTTGCCGAGCAGGGCCTGATCCAGGGTCAATGGCCGGCCCCGTTGCACGAGGCCTGTGAAGGGCTGCCGTTCGAAGGCACCGAGTTGCTGTTTGCGCCCCATCCGGGCGTGGTCAGCTTCCTGCGTGAGCCGGGCGAGTGGGTCGAGGCCGGTGATGAGATTTTTGAAGTGATCGATCCTTTGGCTGATCGGGTCAGCACCGTGTGTGCTGGTACGGCCGGCGTGCTGTTTGCCGTCGAACGGCTGCGGTATGCCCAACCCGGTTTCTGGCTGGCCAAGGTGGCGGGGCGCGAAGCGCTGCGTCACGGGCGCTTGCTCAACGACTGACTGTTTTTGTGAGAACCGACAGCATGTACAAACTTGAAGTCCAAGACCTGCATAAACGCTATGGCAGTCACGAAGTGCTCAAGGGCGTGTCCCTGAAGGCAGCGGCAGGTGATGTGATCAGCATCATCGGCTCCAGTGGCTCCGGCAAAAGTACTTTCCTGCGCTGCATCAACCTGCTGGAGCAGCCGCACGCCGGCAAGATCCTGCTCAACAACGAAGAGTTGAAGCTGGTGGCCGGCAAGGACGGCGCGATGAAGGCGGCCGACCCCAAGCAACTGCAACGCATGCGTTCGCGCCTGTCGATGGTGTTCCAGCATTTCAACCTGTGGTCGCACATGACCGCGCTGGAAAACATCATGGAAGCACCCGTGCACGTGCTGGGCATGTCCAAGGCCGAGGCGCGGGAAAAGGCCGAGATGTACCTGGCCAAGGTGGGCGTGTCCCATCGCAAGGACGCCTACCCGGGCCATATGTCCGGTGGCGAGCAGCAGCGTGTGGCGATTGCCCGGGCGCTGGCGATGGAACCTGAGGTGATGCTGTTCGACGAACCGACCTCGGCCCTCGACCCGGAGCTGGTCGGTGACGTGCTCAAGGTCATGCAGGCCCTGGCCCAGGAAGGCCGGACCATGGTGGTGGTGACTCACGAAATGGGCTTTGCCCGGGAAGTGTCGAACCAGTTGGTGTTCCTGCACAAAGGTGTGGTCGAGGAAAGTGGCAACCCGCGCGAAGTGCTGGTCAATCCACAGTCCGAACGCCTGCAGCAATTCCTCTCCGGCAGCCTCAAGTAATCGCTGCCGTTACGCACCAAATTAGGTCATGCTGCGCACCGCGCGCCAGATGGTCTAATTTGGTTGCTGCCGCCTTCGGCTTTAACACGTTCTTGTTTTCGGATTGCCCGCCATGACTGCCCATCGAATTGGTTTCCTGATTTGGCCCAGCACTAAAGCCTTGACGCTGGCGCTGGCCGAGGAGGCCTTGCGTGTTGCTCAGCGCGTGCATCCGGAAGTGGTTTACGAACTGGTGTTCCTGCACGCCGAGCCTCCGAGCGAGGGTGCCTGGCAACTGCCCGGTGAGGCCTGGAGCGGCAAGCTGGAAAACTTCCAGAAGCTGTTCCTGCTCGCCGATGAGCCGCCCACCGCACTGGCGCCGGCCCTGAGCAGTTCGCTCAAGCAACTGGTGCGTGCCGGTTGTGTGATTGGCGGTCTGTCGGCCGGTGTCTATCCCTTGGCGCAACTGGGCTTGCTCGACGGTTATCGCGCTGCGGTGCACTGGCGCTGGCAGGACGATTTTGCCGAGCGTTTTCCCAAGGTGATTGCCACCAGTCATCTGTTCGACTGGGATCGTGATCGCCTGACGGCGTGTGGCGGGATGTCGGTGCTTGACCTGTTGCTCGCGGTTTTGGCACGTGATCACGGGGCAGAACTGGCCGGTGCGGTGTCGGAAGAGTTGGTGGTCGAGCGGATTCGCGAAGGGGGTGAGCGTCAACGCATTCCCTTGCAGAATCGCCTCGGCTCCAGCCATCCGAAACTCACCCAGGCGGTGTTGCTGATGGAAGCCAACATCGAAGAGCCGCTGACTACCGACGAAATCGCCCAGCATGTATGCGTGTCCCGTCGGCAGTTGGAGCGGATTTTCAAGCAGTACCTCAATCGTGTGCCGAGCCAGTATTACCTCGAGCTGCGCCTGAACAAGGCGCGGCAGATGTTGATGCAGACCAGCAAGTCGATCATCCAGATCGGCCTGTCCTGTGGTTTCTCCTCGGGCCCGCACTTCTCCAGCGCCTACCGCAACTTCTTCGGCGCCACGCCGCGTGAAGACCGTAACCAGCGGCGCAGCAGCAGCCCGTTCGAACTGTCGTCCGTGCCTTCGGAACGCGGCTAAGGCATCGGGCGGCTGTTGGGCCTGAGGGTTGTTACTCGTCGACCTCGGAGCCTTGCGACGTTGCGCACCCAATCTCCATACCATTCTCACCGTATCGACTCCCACGTCGGCGCGGTTCTTTAAAGCGCCTGCAGCAGATTCCGTCATGCCTGCCGCAAACCGGCGCAGGCAGTTTAAACTGCGCCTTTGCGACGCTATTTGTCGCATTGCCGTAAACCCGGTCAAAAGCGGGTTTTGCGCTATAAGAAGTTGTCGCTTGGCGGCAAGGCCAAGCCAGAAACTGTCCTTACAATCCCCTCATCGCTCGCCAGTTTCAGGCGGGTGTTTCTCATCAGGAGACTCCGATGTCCGTTGAGCACGCTGCGGTACAACGCGCTGATTTTGACCAGGTTATGGTTCCCAACTATGCGCCTGCCGCTTTCATTCCTGTGCGTGGTGAAGGTTCCCGCGTTTGGGACCAGTCCGGTCGCGAGTTGATCGACTTCGCCGGCGGGATCGCCGTCAACGTATTGGGTCACGCCCATCCGGCGCTGGTCAGTGCCTTGACCGAGCAAGCGAACAAGCTGTGGCACGTGTCCAACGTGTTCACCAACGAGCCGGCCCTGCGCCTGGCCCACAAGCTGATCGACGCGACCTTTGCCGAGCGCGTGTTCTTCTGCAACTCCGGCGCTGAAGCCAACGAGGCCGCCTTCAAGCTGGCCCGTCGGGTCGCCCACGATCGTTTCGGTCCTGAGAAGTACGAAATCATCGCCGCGCTCAACAGCTTCCACGGCCGTACGCTGTTCACCGTCAACGTCGGTGGCCAGTCCAAGTACTCCGATGGTTTTGGTCCGAAGATCACGGGCATCAGCCACGTGCCGTACAACGACCTGGCCGCGCTGAAAGCCGCCATTTCCGACAAGACCTGCGCGGTCGTGCTGGAGCCGATCCAGGGCGAGGGCGGTGTATTGCCGGCCGAGCTGGCTTATCTGCAAGGGGCTCGTGAGCTGTGCAACGCGCACAACGCCCTGTTGGTGTTCGACGAAGTGCAAACCGGTATGGGCCGCAGCGGCAAGCTGTTCGCCTACCAGCACTACGGTGTGACGCCGGACATCCTGACCAGCGCCAAGAGCCTGGGCGGTGGTTTCCCGATCGCCGCCATGCTGACCACCGAAGACCTGGCCAAGCACCTGGTCGTCGGCACCCACGGCACCACTTACGGTGGCAACCCGCTGGCCTGTGCGGTGGCCGAGGCGGTGATCGACGTGATCAACACCCCTGAAGTGCTCAATGGGGTGAATGCCAAGCACGACAAGTTCAAGGCGCGCCTGGAGCAGATCGGTGAAAAGTACGGTTTGTTCACTCAGGTCCGTGGCTTGGGCCTGCTGCTCGGTTGTGTGCTGAGCGATGCCTGGAAAGGCAAGGCCAAGGACATCTTCAATGCGGCTGAAAAAGAAGGCCTGATGATCCTGCAAGCCGGCCCGGACGTGATTCGTTTTGCGCCGAGCCTGGTGGTTGAAGACGCTGATATCGATGCCGGTCTGGACCGCTTCGAACGCGCTGCCGCCAAATTGACACAAGCCTGATAGACCCTTCGGCGCCTGATCATTCAGGCGTCGAACCTGATTTTTATGCCGGACCCGCTTTTCTGTAGGAGCGAGCTTGCTCGCTCCTACAAGGGGCCGGTTTATTTTCCTCAAAGAGTTTTAGAAAAAGGAGTGACACCATGCTGGTGATGCGCCCTGCGCAAATGGCTGATCTGGGCGAGGTACAGCGTCTGGCTGCGGACAGCCCGATTGGTGTCACTTCCCTGCCGGATGACGTTGAACGCCTGAGCGACAAGATCGCCGCGAGCGAAGCGTCGTTCGCCGCCGAGGTCAGCTTCAACGGCGAAGAGAGTTATTTCTTCGTGCTCGAAGACAGCACCACCGGCAAGCTGGTGGGCTGCTCGGCCATCGTTGCCTCGGCCGGTTATTCGGAACCTTTCTACAGCTTTCGTAATGAAACCTTCGTGCACGCCTCCCGCGAGCTGAAGATTCATAACAAGATCCACGTGCTCTCCCAGTGCCATGACCTGACCGGCAACAGCCTGCTGACCAGCTTCTACGTGCTGCCTGAGTTGGTGGGTTCGGCCTGGTCGGAGCTCAACTCCCGCGGGCGCCTGCTGTTCGTGGCCAGCCACCCGGAGCGGTTCGCCGATTCGGTGGTGACCGAGATCGTCGGCTACAGCGATGAACAGGGCGACTCACCGTTCTGGGACGCCATCGGCCGCAATTTCTTTGACCTCAACTACGCCGCCGCCGAACGCCTGTGCGGGCTCAAGAGCCGCACGTTCCTGGCCGAACTGATGCCGCACTACCCGATCTACGTGCCCCTGCTGCCGGACTCCGCTCAAGAAGCGATGGGCCAGGTGCACCCGCGGGCGCAGATCACGTTCGACATCCTGATGCGCGAAGGCTTCGAGACCGATCATTACATCGACATCTTCGATGGTGGCCCGACCCTGCATGCACGTGTCTCGGGGATCCGCTCGATCGCCCAGAGCCGTGTGGTGCCGGTGAAGATCGGCGAGCCGGTCAAGGGCGCTGGCCGGCAGTACCTGGTGGCCAATGCCCAGTTGCAGGATTACCGCGCAGTCATGCTCGAGCTGGACTACGCGCCGGGCAAGCCGGTGATCCTGGACCTGGAAGCCGCCGAGGCCCTGGGTGTCGGCGAGGGTGCCAGCGTGCGCCTGGTGGCGGTTTAACGCTTAAACGCCTGATAAAGGCTTCAGAGCAGCGAGTTTTGCGGGTGGCCGTTACCGGCCGTCCGCTTGAGGAGATAGCATGATCGTTCGTCCCGTACGCAGCAGCGATTTACCCGCTCTGATCGAGCTGGCCCGCAGCACTGGCACCGGCCTGACAACCTTGCCGGCCAACGAAGAGCGCCTGTCGCACCGGGTTGGCTGGGCCGAAAAGACCTTCCGTGGCGAAGCGGGGCGCGGCGACGCCGATTACCTGTTCGTGCTCGAGGATGACGACGGCCGCGTGGTGGGGATCAGCGCGATTGCCGGCGCCGTGGGGCTGCGTGAGCCTTGGTACAACTTCCGGGTTGGCCTGACGGTCAGCGCTTCGCAAGAGCTGAACATCTACCGCGAGATCCCGACGCTGTTCCTGGCCAACGACCTGACCGGCAACTCCGAGCTGTGCTCGTTGTTCCTGCACGCCGATTACCGCACTGGCCTCAACGGCCGCATGCTGGCCAAGGCGCGGATGTTGTTCATCGCCGAGTTCCCGCAGTTGTTTGGCAACAAGATCATCGCCGAGATGCGGGGCGTCTCCGACGCGGCAGGTCGTTCGCCTTTCTGGGAAAGCCTGGGCCGGCACTTTTTCAAGATGGAGTTCAGCCAGGCCGATTACCTGACTGGCGTGGGCAACAAGGCGTTCATTGCCGAGCTGATGCCCAAGTTTCCGCTCTACACCTGCTTCCTTTCCGAAGACGCGCGCAATGTCATCGGCCAGGTTCACCCGGACACCGAGCCGGCGCTGGCGATGCTCAAGAGCGAGGGTTTCAGCTACCAGGGTTACGTCGATATTTTCGACGCCGGCCCGGCAGTGGAATGCGAAACCGGCAAGATCCGCGCGGTGCGTGACAGCCAGGCACTGGTGCTGGCCATCGGCACCCCGGGGGATGACGCCACGCCGTTCCTGATTCACAACCGCAAGCGCGAAGACTGCCGCATCACTGCCGCGCCTGCACGGTTTGCGGCCGGTACCCTGGTGGTCGATCCACTGACCGCCAAACGTCTTCAACTCAATGCCGGCGATCAAGTGCGCGCCGTGCCGTTGTCTGCTGCTCGGGAGTCGAAATAATGAATTCGCTATACATCGCAGGTGAGTGGCTGGCGGGTCAGGGCGAAGCCTTTGAATCGCTGAACCCGGTGACCCAGCACGTGCTGTGGTCGGGGCAGGGCGCCACCGCCGCTCAGGTTGAAAGCGCCGTGCAGGCCGCGCGCCAGGCGTTTCCGGCCTGGGCCCAGCGCACCCTGCAAGAGCGCATCAGCGTGCTGGAGGCCTTCGCCGCCAGCCTGAAGTCCCACGCCGACGAGCTGGCGCACTGCATTGGTGAGGAAACCGGCAAACCGCTGTGGGAAGCGGCGACTGAAGTGACCAGCATGGTCAACAAGATCGCGATCTCAGTGCAGAGCTACCGCGAACGTACCGGCGAGAAGAGCGGCCCACTGGGTGACGCCACCGCCGTGCTGCGGCACAAGCCCCATGGTGTGGTTGCGGTCTTCGGGCCTTACAACTTCCCGGGTCACCTGCCCAATGGGCACATTGTTCCTGCCCTGCTGGCCGGTAACAGCGTGCTGTTCAAGCCTAGCGAACTGACGCCGAAAGTGGCCGAACTGACGGTCCGTTGCTGGATCGAAGCCGGCTTGCCGGCGGGTGTGTTGAACCTGCTGCAAGGTGCCCGTGAAACCGGGATCGCGCTGGCCGCGAACCCTGGGATCGACGGTCTGTTCTTCACCGGTTCCAGTCGCACCGGCAACCACCTGCATGCGCAGTTCTCCGGGCGTCCGGACAAGATTCTTGCGCTGGAAATGGGCGGCAACAACCCGTTGGTGGTCGATCAGGTCGCTGACCTCGATGCGGCGGTCTACACCATTATCCAGTCGGCCTTCATTTCTGCCGGCCAGCGCTGCACCTGCGCGCGCCGCCTGCTGGTGCCACAAGGCGCCTGGGGCGACACGCTGCTGGCGCGCCTGGTGGCGGTCAGCGCAACCATCGATGTCGGCGCGTTCGATCAACAGCCGGCACCGTTCATGGGCTCGGTGGTTTCCCTGGCCGCCGCCAAGGCCTTGATGGACGCCCAGGAACACCTGCTGGCCAATGGCGCGGTGAGCTTGCTGGAAATGACCCAGCCACAAGCCAACGCCGCTTTGCTGACTCCGGGCATCCTGGATGTGAGCGCCGTGGCGGATCGTCCTGACGAAGAGCTGTTCGGGCCGCTGCTGCAAGTGATTCGCTACACCGATTTCGAGTCGGCGATCCGCGAGGCCAACAACACTCAGTACGGCCTGGCCGCCGGTCTGCTGTCGGACTCCGAAGCGCGCTACCAGCAGTTCTGGCTGCAGAGCCGGGCCGGTATCGTCAACTGGAACAAGCAACTGACAGGTGCTGCGAGCAGCGCGCCGTTCGGCGGCGTCGGCGCATCGGGCAACCACCGCGCCAGCGCTTACTACTCCGCGGATTACTGCGCGTATCCAGTGGCCTCGCTGGAAACGCCGAGCCTGATGATGCCGGCGACCCTGACGCCTGGCGTGAAGATGGCGTGATGCCTATCGCCAGCAGGCTGGCTCCCACAGTTTCGGTGGTGTTCTCACATTACGTGTACGACGCAATCGCTGTGGGAGCCAGCCTGCTGGCGATGGCCGCGCCTCGGTCTCAAATTTAGTTACTGAAGCCTATAACAACAGATTCTCGTGGAGCCTCGCTGATGAAATCCTATGAAGTCAATTTCGACGGTCTAGTGGGGCCGACCCATAACTACGGCGGTCTGTCCTTCGGCAACGTTGCGTCCCAGAGCAACAGCCAGCAGTCTTCCAACCCCAAGGAAGCGGCGCTGCAGGGCCTGGCGAAAATGAAAGCGCTGATGGACATGGGGTTTGTCCAGGGTGTGCTGGCGCCGCAGGAACGTCCGGATGTTGGCGCATTGCGCAACCTGGGCTTTAGCGGCACCGATGCCCAGGTGATCGAGCAGGCCGCCAAAGAGGCCATGCCCTTGCTGGTCGCCAGTTGCTCGGCATCGAGCATGTGGGTGGCCAACGCCGCGACTGTCAGCCCGAGCGCCGACACCGCCGACGGCCGCGTGCACTTCACCGCCGCCAACCTCAATTGCAAGTACCACCGCAGCATCGAGCACCCGACCACCAGCCGCGTGCTGGGGGCGATGTTCGCCGACCCGAAGCACTTCGCTCATCACGCGGCCTTGCCGGCCGTGGCGCAGTTCGGTGACGAAGGCGCGGCCAACCACACCCGTTTCTGCCGTGACTACGGCGAAGCCGGCGTCGAGTTCTTCGTGTTCGGTCGCAGTGCGTTCGACCCCCGTTACCCGGCGCCCCAGAAGTACCCGGCGCGCCAGACGCTGGAAGCCTCGCAAGCGGTCGCACGCTTGCACGGCCTGAGTGATGACGGTGTGGTCTATGCTCAGCAAAACCCGGCGGTGATCGATCAGGGCGTGTTCCACAACGACGTGATTGCGGTGGGTAACGGCGAGGCGCTGTTCTATCACGAGGACGCGTTTCTCGATACTGAGCAGATGCTGGCTGAACTGTCGGCCAAGCTCGCCAAGCGTGGGGGGCAGTTCAAGGCGATCTGTGTGCCGCGTGCGCAGGTTTCGGTCGAGGACGCCGTGCGTTCCTACCTGTTCAACAGCCAGCTGCTGTCGCAGGCGGACGGTTCGATGTTGCTGATCGTGCCGCAGGAGTGCCAGAACAACGAACGCGTCTGGCAGTACCTGCAGACCCTGACCAGCTCCGGTGGGCTGATCCGTGAGGTGAAAGTCTTCGACCTCAAGCAGAGCATGCAGAATGGCGGTGGCCCGGCTTGCCTGCGCTTGCGCGTGGCGTTGAATGAAACCGAGCTGGCGGCCGTCAACCCAGGGGTTATCATGACCGCGCCGTTGTATGGCACGCTGACCCAGTGGGTCGAAAAGCACTACCGTGACCGCATGACCGAAAACGATCTGGCGGACCCACAATTGTTGCTTGAGTGCCGGACGGCACTGGATGAACTGACGCAAATCCTTAAACTGGGCGCGGTTTATCCATTCCAGATCAATTGAAAGCCCGCGGCCGGCTCCTGATGAGTCGGGCGCGCTGCTTTATCTCCAGATGAGAGCGAAAAAATGAGCGATACCCTGCAGCTGATCCTTGAAGACACCGACGGCACTCAACTGGAAACCTCCTGCACCCGCGTGGCGGTGATCTGGCAGGGCAAGGAACTGTGGATCCAGCAGGACGGCCGCGGCCAACTGCTGATCGGCGTTGACGTCGAAGAAGGCGATGCGGAATACGCCAACCTGCTGCTGCGCCCATTGGCGACTAATCTGGTAAGCCTGCAACTGGAAATGGAACCGGCTGAAGTCGGCGATGAAGACCACGTGCATGGCCCGGATTGCAATCACGACCATTAAGGAAATCGCTCTATGCTCGCCCTCGGCAAACTGCTTGAACTGACCCTCGCCGGCCGTGAACCGGCGGAGAAGACTCAACTGACTGTCGAAGGCGTGCGGATGCGCTGGCTGAGTGAAGGTGCGCTGGAAGTCCGGCCACCGCAAGCTCGCGACAACGGCCTGGACTTGCTGTTGTCGGCCGGCATCCACGGCAACGAAACAGCGCCGATCGAGTTGCTCGATCGCCTGTTGCACGACATTGCTCGCGGTGAGTTGAAACCGTGCGCACGCATTCTGTTCCTGTTCGGCAACCCCGAGGCCATGCGCCGCGGCGAGCGTTTTGTCGAGCAGGACGTCAATCGGCTGTTCAACGGCCGGCATGAATTGAGCAGTGGCTCGGAGGCGCTGCGCGCCTGTGAGCTGGAGCGCCTGGCGGCGAGTTTTTTCAGCTTGCCGGACCGCGAGCGCCTGCACTACGACCTGCACACCGCCATCCGTGGCTCGAAGATCGAACAGTTTGCCCTCTACCCTTGGAAAGACGGCCGCCAGCATTCGCGTCGCGAACTGGCCCGGCTGCGGGCGGCGGGCATGGAGGCGGTGCTGCTGCAGAACAAACCGTCGATCGTGTTCAGTTCCTACACTTACGACAAGCTGGGCGCTGAAGCCTTCACCCTGGAACTGGGCAAGGCCCGGCCATTTGGGCAGAACGAGGGGGTCAATGTTTCGCGCCTGGAAACCCGCCTGAAGCAGATCATCGAAGGCAGCGAGCCGCCATTGTCAGACGCGGGCCTGGACGGCCTGCAGCTGTTCAGCGTGGCGCGGGAAATCATCAAGCACAGCGACAGCTTCACGCTGAACCTGCCGGCGGACATCGAGAACTTCTCACCGCTGGAGGTGGGTTATGTGCTGGCTGAGGACATCGCACAGACGCGCTGGATCATCGAGGAGCAGGGCGCCCGGATCATCTTTCCCAACCCCAAGGTGAAGAATGGTTTGCGGGCCGGCATTCTGGTTGTGCCAACCGCGGGTGAACACCTGGCCTGATCGAGCCTCTAGAACCTGTGGGGGCGCAGCCGCTCCCACAGGTTTCTGCCAGCCTTAAACGGCTACCGCGCGAGGTTCGTTACGACGCAGTGCGCGGATCTTGTGCAGGGTATCGGCACAGGTCTTCGCCGCTTCCTGGCCCTTGTGCACAAAGTGCTCGAAGAAGAACTTCTGGTGTTCTTCGCCGGCATGGAAGTGGTGCGGGGTCAGTACGACCGAGAATACCGGGACTTCGGTTTCCAGTTGAACCTGCATCAGGCCGCTGATGACCGACTGGGCGACGAACTCGTGCCGGTAGATGCCGCCATCGACCACCAGGCCTGCAGCAACGATGCCGGCATAACGGCCAGACTTGGCCAGCAGCTTGGCGTGCAGCGGGATTTCAAAGGCACCGCCCACTTCAAAAAAGTCGATCTCCGATTCCTGATAGCCCTGGGCAATCATCTCGCTGACGAAGCCCTTACGGCTCTGGTCAACAATATCCTTGTGCCAGCAGGCCTGGATAAATGCGACGCGCTCGCCCTGATGGTTTTTGCTTTTGCTGTCGATTGCGGTGGGTTGCATCTGTTCTGACTCCTGTTTGTGTGAAAAACAGGGCGTTATGAATCGAATGGGATTTAAGGGTGCGCAACGGTTACACGTGCAGTGACTGCACCTTTCCCGTGGACGGCCCTTTGGCGCCAATCCCGTTCTCTCTTCATCCGGACTATGACCGTCGGCCCCGGGATCACACCGGGTCTGCTGACCTTGCCATCATTCACAGCCTGCGGCTGCGGTGATACCAAGCGCTCGCGGGCTATGCGCATTGCGCGCAATTACCGCCGGTGGGGAGTTGCACCCCGCCCTGAGAACGTTTTGCCGACAGATTGTCTGGCGGCGCAGCGTTTTTAACACATATTTCCCACTCATGCATTGCTGCTATCTGATGATTGCTATCGACTTTTTACGAGGTGCCTGCTGCCTTTTCCTGGTGCAAGGGTTGATTATTGCCCGGCATGCCCGCTGTAATTCAAACCTGTAAGGGATTCCCCCTGTCTACCGAGGCCAGATTCATGAGTGTTATCGATCTTCGCAGCGACACCGTCACCCAACCGACCGCAGGGATGCTCGACGCAATGGCCAGGACGGCCACTGGTGACGATGTCTATGGCGAGGATCCTACGGTCAATCGGCTTGAGGCCGAACTGGCCGGGCGCCTGGGATTTGCCGCCGCGCTGTTCGTGCCGACGGGCACCATGAGCAACCTGCTGGGCTTGATGGCTCACTGCGAGCGCGGTGAGGAGTACATCGTCGGTCAGCAGGCGCACACTTACAAATACGAAGGTGGTGGCGCCGCGGTACTGGGCTCGATCCAGCCGCAGCCGCTGGAGGTCCAGGCCGACGGTTCGCTGGATCTGGCGCAGGTGGCGGCGGCGATCAAGCCGGACGACTTCCACTTCGCCCGCACTCGCTTGCTGGCGCTGGAAAACACCATGCAAGGCAAAGTGCTGCCGATGGAGTACCTGGCCCAGGCGCGAAGCTTTACCCGGGAGCATGGCTTGCAGTTGCACCTGGACGGCGCGCGGCTGTACAACGCGGCGGTCAAGTTGGGGGTGGATGCACGGGAGATCACCCAGCATTTCGACTCGGTGTCGGTGTGCCTGTCCAAAGGCCTGGGCGCGCCAGTGGGTTCGGTGCTTTGTGGTTCGCTGGAATTGATCGCCAGGGCGCGGCGCCTGCGCAAGATGGTCGGCGGCGGCATGCGCCAGGCCGGCTACCTGGCGGCGGCCGGTCTGTATGCGCTGGATCACCACGTGCAGCGCCTGGCCGAAGACCATGCCAATGCCGAGTACCTGGCACAGGGCCTGCGAGCGGCAGGCTTTACTGTCGAGCCGGTGCATACCAATATGGTTTACCTGCAGATCGGCGACAAAGCCGACGCAATCAAGGCTTTTGCCGCAGAGCGGGGGATCAAGCTCAGTGCGGCGGCCCGTCTGCGCATGGTCACCCACATGGATGTCAGCCGGGCCCAGATCGATCGGGTGATCGCGACATTCGTCGAGTTTTGCGCTAAATGATCTTGCAGGCCGTCCAATTGACGGTTTCTATCGTATAAACACGCTGTACCGCGCGCGCAGGGCCGATATAATGCGGCCCTTTGCCGTCGCTTCGTCCGTTGACGAATCGCACAGGCCTTTGGCCGCAGCCTCCGTGGAAGAACCTAATGAAAAGCGCAGAAATCCGTGAAGCCTTCCTTCGCTTCTTCGAAGAGCAAGGCCACACCCGTGTAGCCTCCAGCTCTTTGATTCCGGGCAACGACCCAACCCTGCTGTTCACTAACGCGGGGATGAACCAGTTCAAGGACTGCTTCCTGGGCCAGGAAAAGCGCGCGTATACCCGCGCCACCAGCAGCCAGAAGTGCGTACGCGCCGGCGGCAAGAACAGCGACCTGGAAAACGTCGGTTATACCGCCCGTCACCACACTTTCTTCGAGATGCTGGGTAACTTCAGCTTCGGCGACTATTTCAAGCACGACGCGATTACCTTCGCCTGGACCTTCCTGACCGGTGTCCTGAAGCTGCCCAAGGAAAAGCTCTGGGTCACTGTCTACGCCTCCGACGATGAAGCGTATGACATCTGGACCCAGCAGATCGGTGTGCCGGTCGAGCGCATGATCCGCATCGGCGACAACAAGGGCGCGCCTTACGCCTCCGACAACTTCTGGACCATGGGCGATACCGGCCCGTGCGGTCCGTGCACCGAGATTTTCTACGATCACGGCGACCACATCTGGGGTGGCCCACCGGGTTCGCCGGAAGAAGACGGCGACCGTTACATCGAGATCTGGAACAACGTGTTCATGCAGTTCAACCGCACCGCCGATGGCGTGTTGCATCCGTTGCCAGCGCCGTCGGTGGATACCGGCATGGGCCTGGAGCGGATCAGTGCGGTGATGCAGCACGTCAATTCCAACTATGACATTGACCTGTTCAAGAACCTGCTCAAGGCCTCGGCGCAAGCCATTGGCTGCGAAAATGGCGATCAGTCTTCGCTCAAAGTGGTTTCGGACCACATCCGTTCCTGCGGTTTCCTGATTGCCGACGGCGTGCTGCCGTCCAACGAAGGCCGTGGCTATGTACTGCGCCGGATCATCCGTCGCGCCTGCCGTCACGGTAACAAGCTGGGCGCCACCGGCAGCTTTTTCTACAAGATCGTCGCGGCCCTGGTGGCCGAGATGGGCGAAGCCTTCCCGGAGCTCAAGCAACAGCAGGCCAACATCGAGCGCGTGCTCAAGGCCGAGGAAGAGCAGTTCTCCAAGACCCTGGAGCACGGCCTGAAGATTCTCGAGCAGGACCTGGCCGAACTCAAAGGCACCGTGGTGCCGGGCGACGTGGTGTTCAAGCTGTATGACACCTACGGTTTCCCGATGGACCTGACCGCCGATATCGCCCGCGAGCGCGAGCTGACTATCGACGAAGCCGGTTTTGAGCGTGAGATGGAAGCCCAGCGTGTGCGTGCACGTTCGGCCAGTTCGTTCGGCCTGGACTACAACACCCTGGTCAAGGTCGACGTGGCCACCGAGTTCACCGGCTACTCCGATACCCGCGGTTCGGCCAAAATCGTTGCCCTGTACAAGAACGGCCAGTCGGTCGACGTATTGAGCGAAGGCGACGAGGGCGTGATCGTTCTCAACCAGACCCCGTTCTACGCCGAGTCCGGTGGCCAGGTCGGTGACTGCGGTTACCTGCAGGCCGGTACTGCACGTTTCGACGTGCGCGATACCACCAAGACCGGTGGTGCCTTCCTGCACCACGGCGTGCTGGCATCGGGTAGTCTGATCGTCGGTGCACCGGTTGAAGCCCATGTGGATGCCGAGGTGCGTCATGCCACCGCGTTGAACCACTCGGCGACTCACTTGCTGCACGCAGCCTTGCGCCAGGTGCTGGGCGAGCACGTACAGCAGAAGGGTTCGTTGGTTGACAGTCAGCGCCTGCGCTTTGACTTCAGCCACTTCGAGGCCATCAAGCCTGAGCAGATCAAGGCGCTGGAAGAAATCGTCAACGCCCAGATTCGCCAGAACTCGGCGGTAGAGACCGAAGAAACCGACATCGACACCGCCAAGCAAAAAGGCGCCATGGCGCTGTTCGGCGAGAAGTACGGCGACAGCGTGCGTGTACTGAGCATGGGCGGCGATTTCTCCGTTGAGCTGTGCGGCGGTATCCACGCCAATCGTACTGGCGACATCGGCCTGCTGAAGATCATCAGCGAAGGCGGTGTGGCTTCGGGCGTACGGCGTATCGAGGCAGTGACTGGCGCCGCTGCGCTGGCCTACCTGAACGCTGCGGAAGAGCAACTCAAGGAAGCGGCCAACCTGGTCAAGGGTAGCCGCGACAACCTGATCGACAAGCTGTCGGCTGTGCTTGAGCGCAACCGTCTGCTGGAAAAGCAACTCGAGCAGTTGCAAGCCAAGGCCGCCAGTGCGGCGGGTGACGACCTGTCGGCCCAGGCCCAGGACGTCAAGGGTGTGAAGGTGCTGGCCGTGCGTCTCGACGGTCAGGATGGCAAGGCGCTGCTGGCGCTGGTCGATCAGTTGAAGAACAAACTCGGCCGCGCAGTGATCCTGCTCGGCAGTGTCCATGAGGAAAAGGTCGTACTGGTTGCCGGTGTGACCAAAGACCTGACTGGCCAACTCAAAGCCGGTGATTTGATGAAGCAAGCCGCTGCGGCAGTGGGCGGGAAGGGTGGTGGTCGTCCGGACATGGCGCAAGGCGGTGGTACTGACGCTGACGCACTGGACGCGGCCCTGGCCCTGATCGTACCGTTTGTCGAACAGGGTATTTAAGGCTGTATGCCGGGCCTCTCGTCTAGTGGTGGGTCCGGCTGCTGTTTGAGTGACTAATGGGCGCCCTTCATGGGCAGAGGCGGCTTTGAAATGGCTTTGATCGTACAGAAATTTGGAGGCACCTCGGTCGGCACTGTCGAGAGAATCGAGCAGGTCGCCGACAAGGTTAAGAAATTCCGCGATGCTGGCGATGACCTGGTGGTTGTGCTGTCTGCAATGAGCGGCGAAACCAACCGTCTGATCGATCTGGCCAAGCAAATCAGTGGCGATGGGCAGCCGGTTCCCCGTGAGCTGGATGTGATTGTCTCCACCGGCGAGCAGGTGACGATTGCCTTGCTGGCCATGGCGCTGATCAAGCGCGGCGTGCCAGCGGTGTCGTACACCGGCAATCAGGTGCGGATCCTGACGGACAGCGCGCACAATAAAGCGCGTATCTTGCAGATCGATGACCAGAAGATTCGTGGTGACCTGAAGGCTGGCCGCGTGGTTGTGGTGGCTGGTTTCCAGGGCGTCGACGAGCACGGCAATATCACCACCCTGGGGCGTGGCGGTTCCGACACCACTGGCGTGGCGCTGGCAGCGGCCCTGAAGGCTGATGAATGCCAGATCTATACCGACGTTGATGGGGTGTACACCACCGATCCACGTGTGGTGTCCGTGGCTCAGCGCCTGGACAAGATTACCTTTGAAGAGATGCTGGAAATGGCCAGTCTCGGTTCCAAGGTGTTGCAGATCCGTGCGGTCGAGTTCGCCGGCAAGTACAACGTCCCGCTGCGCGTACTGCACAGCTTCAAGGAGGGGCCAGGCACCCTCATTACTATTGATGAAGAGGAAACCATGGAACAGCCGATCATTTCCGGCATCGCTTTCAATCGCGATGAAGCCAAGCTGACCATCCGTGGCGTGCCAGACACCCCGGGCGTGGCATTCAAGATTCTCGGCCCGATCAGTGCCGGCAACATCGAAGTCGACATGATCGTGCAGAACGTTGCGCACGATAACACCACCGACTTCACCTTCACCGTGCACCGCAACGACTACCAGGCGGCTCAGACCGTGCTGGAAAACACCGCTCGCGAGATCGGTGCCCGTGAGGTGGTGGGTGACACCAAGATCGCCAAGGTCTCGATCGTCGGCGTTGGCATGCGTTCTCACGCAGGTGTGGCCAGCCGCATGTTCGAAGCCCTGGCCAAGGAAACCATCAATATCCAGATGATCTCCACTTCGGAGATCAAGGTGTCGGTGGTGATCGAAGAGAAGTACCTGGAACTGGCTGTGCGCGCACTGCACACGGCGTTCGAACTGGACGCGCCGGCTCGTCAAGGCGAGTGAGGTGGTCCCTGGGGCGCGGTTTGACCGCGCCCTTTATTTTTTGAGTGGCGTGGGCAAGGCTGTTCTTTTGCATGCGCTGGTCAATACTTAAGCGTGTAGAGCTGCGATCGTTCCGCTTGCAGCTCGAGCGCTTTTTTTTTGCAGACTGTTGTCCCTGAACTGAAATGCGTGAGGAGAAAGGTATGCTGATTCTGACTCGTCGGTGTGCAGAAAGCCTGATTATCGGTGATGGCGAAATCACCGTGACCGTGCTCGGCGTCAAAGGAAATCAGGTGCGTATAGGCGTTAACGCACCCAAGGAGGTAGCTGTACACCGTGAGGAAATCTACCTGCGTATAAAGAAAGAGAAGGACGAAGAACCAAGCCATTAATTTTTATCGCTTTTTATGTTTGCAAACGGGGAAAAGGTTGGTTAAGATACGCCCCGTGTTGCGGAGAGCTGGCCGAGTGGCCGAAGGCGCTCCCCTGCTAAGGGAGTACACCTCAAAAGGGTGTCGGGGGTTCGAATCCCCCGTTCTCCGCCATTATTTGTGTAGAGCGTTGTAATCAGGCTTTTTCGGTAAGTTGTTGAAATTACTAGAAAAAGTGCTTGGAAAAAAGATTCGACGAACTATAATGCGCGGCAACAAATGCACTCGTAGCTCAGCTGGATAGAGTACTCGGCTACGAACCGAGCGGTCACAGGTTCGAATCCTGTCGAGTGCACCAATTAAAGGTTGTTTGAAGTCATTCAAGCAACCTTGTTTCAATCAGTTGTGATCTGGTTTAAAAGCACACATTGCACTCGTAGCTCAGCTGGATAGAGTACTCGGCTACGAACCGAGCGGTCACAGGTTCGAATCCTGTCGAGTGCACCATTTAAGGGTTGTTTGCAGTCATGCAGGTAACCTGGCTTCAACCAGTTGTGATCTGGTCTAAAAGTACAATTGCACTCGTAGCTCAGCTGGATAGAGTACTCGGCTACGAACCGAGCGGTCACAGGTTCGAATCCTGTCGAGTGCACCAAACACCAAAAAGCCTGCGTCTAACGCGGGCTTTTTGCTGTCTGGGATTTGGCTTTCTGCCGAACCCATCCTTGCTCGGCAAATCTGCTCTGTGCGCTTTGCCCATCCTTTGCCTTGTTAGCTCGGTCGGCTGCTTGCAGGTGTTCAGCCTCGGGCAGGACAGCCGTCTCGGGGTAAACCTCAGTGGTGCTGCCGGGCAGGTAGGTGCGGACCTGCTGCAGGCTCAGTCGCTCCCCCGTCTTGCAGGCCGTGCTGGTGAATGTGATGCGGCCGTCGGCGGCTTCGCAGCGCTGCACAGTCATTACTTGTGCGCTGGCCGTGGGGCAGAGCAGGGCTATCAGTGACAAACAGCGTATCCACGATGGCATTCAACGCCCTCCCTGGCGATCCATTTCAAGGTTAGCCGGACATTTTGCGATGACCCTGTGTTTTCTTTTCGGGATAAGTCGTCGCACTCTCATGGATCAGGACAGTGCTCAGGTTTGTTGTGCAAGCGCTTGTTTCAGCCACGATTTTTTAACGTTTAAAACCGTCAGGCGGTGTATCATTGCGCCCGTCAGCCCCGCCGGGGCTTGTGGAATACCTCCATGGACTTACCCAGTAGTTATTCAGTACCCCATTTTTCCAATCATGAATTGACTGATTGATCCTTCCGGCGTGCCCCGCTGCTGGGAGTGGAGTTCGCCTATGACTGAAGTAGAAGTAAAAAAGACTCAAGAAAGCTTGCAGGACCGCCTTGCTCAAGTCGTTGAGCTGCTGCAGCGCCAGCGGGTGGTCGAAGACCTGACTCACCGTCAGGAAGGTCCTCATCACGACCGGGTCGAGAATCTGGTCCACCGGCAGAACCTCGTCGAATTGCAACGCAAGCTCGATGACCTGCACTCCGCCGACGTTGCCTATATCCTTGAAGCCTTGCCACTGGACGATCGCCTGACGGTCTGGCAACTGGTCAAGGCCGAGCGTGACGGCGATATCCTCCTTGAAGTGTCTGACTCTGTCCGCGAAACCCTGATCGCCGACATGGATGATCACGAGCTCCTGGCAGCCGCCAAGGAGATGGACGCCGATGAACTTGCTGACCTGGCCCCGGAGCTGCCGCGAGACGTCGTCCATGAGCTGATGGAGACCCTCGATGGCCAGCAGCGTGAGCGTGTGCGCTCTGCGTTGTCCTATGACGAGGAGCAGGTCGGTGCGTTGATGGACTTCGAGATGGTGACGATCCGTGAGGATGTCAGTCTTGAGGTGGTTCTGCGCTACCTGCGTCGTCTCAAGGAGTTGCCAGGCCATACCGACAAATTGTTCGTGGTCGACTACGACGGTGTGCTCAAGGGCGTCCTGCCGATCAAGCGTCTGTTGGTCAACGATCCGGACAAGCAGGTCTCGGAAGTCATGGCCAGTGACCCGGTGAGCTTTCACCCGGACGAGGATGCTTATGACGCGGCCCAGGCGTTCGAACGTTATGACTTGATCTCGGCCCCGGTGGTCGACAAGAACGACAAGCTCATTGGCCGCCTGACCATCGACGAGATGGTCGACCTGATTCGTGAAGAGAGTGAAAACGAAGTCCTCAACATGGCGGGTCTGCGTGAAGAGGAAGATATTTTCGCTTCGGTGTGGAAGTCCCTGCGTAACCGTTGGGCGTGGCTGGCGATCAACCTGATTACCGCCTTCGTTGCCTCGCGGGTGATCGGCCTGTTCGAGGGCTCTATCGAGAAGCTGGTGGCCCTGGCCGCGCTGATGCCGATTGTTGCCGGCATTGGTGGCAACTCCGGCAACCAGACCATCACCATGATCGTGCGCGCCATGGCGCTGGACCAGGTCAGTACTGGCAATACCTCGCGCCTGATGCGCAAGGAGTTGGCGGTGGGCCTGATCAATGGCCTGGTCTGGGGTGGGGTGATTGGCGTAGTCGCCTTCCTGTTGTATGGCAGTTGGTCGCTTGGTGTGGTGATGACGGCCGCCATGACTCTGAACCTGCTGCTGGCGGCGCTGATGGGGGTGTTGATCCCAATGACCCTGGCGCGCGTCGGGCGTGATCCGGCGATGGGCGCGAGCGTGATGATCACGGCCGTGACCGATAGTGGCGGTTTCTTCATCTTCCTCGGCCTTGCCACGATCTTCCTGCTCTAGGTCTTTACTGCGCGACCTGGCCCAATGGCCGCGTCGCGCACCCCGGAATAATCAAACTTTCTGAAGTCGATGATCTGCGTGCTAATCATCTCGATGCTGCCTGGGCGGATTTGTTTAGGGCAAAAAAAAGCCAGCGCGAGGCTGGCTTGAGCTTTCGGGATGTAATCAGGACGGGTTTGCGGCCATCTCTGCATCATGGGCAATCAACGACACCAGTGCATTTTGCTGGCGGTGGGAGAACTGGCGGAAGCGTTGCAGCAGTTCACGTTCGTGCAGCGACAGTTCGGGGCTGTCCAGGCGCATGTTCAGGTCTTCGCCCAGTGCGCCTTCCTGAATAAGACTCTGCTCCAGGCGCGCGATGATTTCGGAGTTCATGCTGCGGTGATGGTTGCGTGCCACCTCGGCAATGCGTTCACGCATTCCGTCTGGCAGGCGTACGACGAACTTGTCAGCCGTACGGCTGGAATAAATTGCCTGTTTCAATGGGCGCATATATTTAACCGGTTAGTTCAGGGGAGCGGTTCTCGGAATTGGCCGCAGGATGTCTGTAGGACAAGCAAGGCAGCCAAATGTTCAACCTGAATTGATAAGAGGCCCGCATCATGCCTCAAAAATGCCAGATCCTTGGCGCCAATTCTGTGACAAATATTGAGCCTGAGGCAGGCGTTATGCCAGCACCAATTATCAGAAATGCGGACTGGTTTGAAAACTTAAATCCGCTCCGGATGCCTGGCCTTGCCCTTTTACCCGACGGACAGGGGGCTGCGCGTCCTTGTGTGCAAGCCGTGTACGCTCGTACGCCACTCCTCTACTTATACAGAGTAGTGGCAAATGGCCGATTTACTAGGGGGATTAGATCGTGAGGGGATATTGCGGGTGAGTGGCAGACTGGTTTATCTCATGGGGCCGTCCGGCTCTGGCAAGGACAGCCTGATCGATGCGGCCCGCGATGCTCTGGCGCAACTTGACTGCGTGGTGGCGCGTCGGGTGATTACCCGCTCGGCGGAATCTGTGGGGGAGGCTGCCCAGGGACTTACACCCCTGGCCTTTGCCGAACTGGCGCGTGAGGGCGGTTTTGCCCTGAGTTGGCGCGCCAACGGGCTGGATTACGGAATCCCGGTGCAGATCGATCAGTGGCTGGCGCAAGGGCTGCATGTGCTGGTCAACGGTTCCAGAGCTCATTTGTCTCTAGCGAAAGAGCGCTATCCGCAGTTGCTGCCCATTCTGTTGTCGGTGGATCCCGATGTCCTGCGTGAGCGCCTTCATCGCAGGGGTCGCGAAAGTCGCGAGGAGATCGAGGCCAGGCTGGCGCGTAATACCTTGTTTGCTGGCGGTGCGGTGGAGGACGAATCTGGCGGTATTTTCCTGCTGGATAATTCCGCCGAGCTGTCGACTACCCTGGCTCGCTTGCTGGCGTTGCTTGGTAATGAAGGGATCGTGGAAAAACCCCGTTCGGCGTGAGCGGGTCGTTGCCTACACTTAATAAGCCATACAGACGACATGACAAACGCTGGGCTGCCCGTTAACATGCTCGCCGTCCATCGCGCCGCAGTTCCTTGCGGGCGTCTGTGTCTCAGTAGCTCAATTGGATAGAGCATCCCCCTCCTAAGGGGAAGGTTGGCAGTTCGAACCTGCCCTGGGACACCACTCACATTGAATATCCTCAGCTGATATCGCTTGCGCGATCATTCCTTGTCCATGGGGCAAGGCAATCATGCTGCTGATGCTGAAAAGCCCTGCTCAGGCCATGCCTGGTGGGGCTTTTTTCGTTTCAGATGGAGTGCAGGTGGCTGATGATTTGGCATACGGCGTCGTCCGGTGAGAGCTGTGCCGTATCTATATAGAAGGGCGGTGTGTTCCACGTTTCATAGTCATGTGCCAGTACTGACGCCCAGGTCGGGGGTGTCAGGCCGGGGATGTCGGACGTGCGCGTTTCGATGCGTCGACGATGTTCTTCAGTGTCGGAGCAGATCACTTCTATATCCAGCAGCGCTGCGCCGGCGCTGGTTGCGGTGTCGCGCCAGGCGTTACGGCTTGCTGATACCGGATTGACACAGTCGACGATGACGGTGTGGCCAAGACGCAGATTGCTCAGGGCAAGCTCGTTGGCTACCCGGTAGCCGCTAGTGCCTACGTCCTGTGCGAGGACTGCGGCGTTGCGGATGGCTTGTTCGATGGTGTCGATCCGCAAGTAGACCGCTTGCAGTCGGCTAGCCAGGGACTTGGCGATCGTGGTTTTTCCTGTGCCGGGTAGGCCGCTGAATACAATAAGCATGAACTGTCCTGCGGGAGGAGATGCCGCATCTTCTCTATATAGAGGAGGTTTTGAAAGCAAAGCGCGGCTAGGTCCCCGATTTCAGGGGTTATCCAGACTGTTTTCGGCGTTTTGATAGAAAAACCAAATTAGCAGTTGACGGCAGATTCTATATGTCTATAATTCGCCCCACTTCCGGCGCAGTCGAAACTGAAAACTCCTTGGTAAACAACGAGTTACGCAGTTTTCGGCAGCAGGTTGCTTCAGTTCATCGAAGCGCGAAAGGAGTTGAAAAAGAGGTGTTGACAGCAGCGTGTAACGCTGTAGAATTCGCCTCCCGCTACCGAGTGATCGGAAGCGCAAGTGGTTGAAGTTGTTGAAGAAATCTTCAAAAGCTTCTGAAAAATACCACTTGACAGCAAATGAGGCTGCTGTAGAATTCGCGCCTCGGTTGAGACGAAAGATCTTAACCAACCGCTCTTTAACAACTGAATCAAGCAATTCGTGTGGGTGCTTGTGCTGTCAGACTGATAGTCAAAAAGATTATCAGCATCACAAGTTACTCCGCGAGAAATCAAAGATGTAACCAACGATTGCTGAGCCAAGTTTAGGGTTTCTTAAAAACCCAAAGATGTTTGAACTGAAGAGTTTGATCATGGCTCAGATTGAACGCTGGCGGCAGGCCTAACACATGCAAGTCGAGCGGTAGAGAGAAGCTTGCTTCTCTTGAGAGCGGCGGACGGGTGAGTAATGCCTAGGAATCTGCCTGGTAGTGGGGGATAACGCTCGGAAACGGACGCTAATACCGCATACGTCCTACGGGAGAAAGCAGGGGACCTTCGGGCCTTGCGCTATCAGATGAGCCTAGGTCGGATTAGCTAGTTGGTGGGGTAATGGCTCACCAAGGCGACGATCCGTAACTGGTCTGAGAGGATGATCAGTCACACTGGAACTGAGACACGGTCCAGACTCCTACGGGAGGCAGCAGTGGGGAATATTGGACAATGGGCGAAAGCCTGATCCAGCCATGCCGCGTGTGTGAAGAAGGTCTTCGGATTGTAAAGCACTTTAAGTTGGGAGGAAGGGCAGTAACCTAATACGTTGCTGTCTTGACGTTACCGACAGAATAAGCACCGGCTAACTCTGTGCCAGCAGCCGCGGTAATACAGAGGGTGCAAGCGTTAATCGGAATTACTGGGCGTAAAGCGCGCGTAGGTGGTTTGTTAAGTTGGATGTGAAATCCCCGGGCTCAACCTGGGAACTGCATTCAAAACTGACAAGCTAGAGTATGGTAGAGGGTGGTGGAATTTCCTGTGTAGCGGTGAAATGCGTAGATATAGGAAGGAACACCAGTGGCGAAGGCGACCACCTGGACTGATACTGACACTGAGGTGCGAAAGCGTGGGGAGCAAACAGGATTAGATACCCTGGTAGTCCACGCCGTAAACGATGTCAACTAGCCGTTGGGAGCCTTGAGCTCTTAGTGGCGCAGCTAACGCATTAAGTTGACCGCCTGGGGAGTACGGCCGCAAGGTTAAAACTCAAATGAATTGACGGGGGCCCGCACAAGCGGTGGAGCATGTGGTTTAATTCGAAGCAACGCGAAGAACCTTACCAGGCCTTGACATCCAATGAACTTTCCAGAGATGGATTGGTGCCTTCGGGAACATTGAGACAGGTGCTGCATGGCTGTCGTCAGCTCGTGTCGTGAGATGTTGGGTTAAGTCCCGTAACGAGCGCAACCCTTGTCCTTAGTTACCAGCACGTAATGGTGGGCACTCTAAGGAGACTGCCGGTGACAAACCGGAGGAAGGTGGGGATGACGTCAAGTCATCATGGCCCTTACGGCCTGGGCTACACACGTGCTACAATGGTCGGTACAGAGGGTTGCCAAGCCGCGAGGTGGAGCTAATCCCACAAAACCGATCGTAGTCCGGATCGCAGTCTGCAACTCGACTGCGTGAAGTCGGAATCGCTAGTAATCGCGAATCAGAATGTCGCGGTGAATACGTTCCCGGGCCTTGTACACACCGCCCGTCACACCATGGGAGTGGGTTGCACCAGAAGTAGCTAGTCTAACCTTCGGGAGGACGGTTACCACGGTGTGATTCATGACTGGGGTGAAGTCGTAACAAGGTAGCCGTAGGGGAACCTGCGGCTGGATCACCTCCTTAATCGACGACATCAGGCTGCTGCATAAGCTCCCACACGAATTGCTTGATTCATTGAAGAAGACGATAAGAAGCAGCCCGAAATTGGGTCTGTAGCTCAGTTGGTTAGAGCGCACCCCTGATAAGGGTGAGGTCGGCAGTTCGAATCTGCCCAGACCCACCAATTTTGTGTGGGAAGAACCTGTAGAAATACGGGGCCATAGCTCAGCTGGGAGAGCGCCTGCCTTGCACGCAGGAGGTCAACGGTTCGATCCCGTTTGGCTCCACCACTACTGCTTCTGTTTGTTGAAAGCTTAGAAATGAGCATTCCATCACTGCGATGGTGAATGTTGATTTCTAGTCTTTGATTAGATCGTTCTTTAAAAATTTGGGTATGTGATAGAAAAATAGACTGAACGTTACTTTCACTGGTAACGGATCAGGCTAAGGTAAAATTTGTGAGTAATTGCGAATTTTCGGCGAATGTCGTCTTCATAGTATAACCAGATTGCTTGGGGTTATATGGTCAAGTGAAGAAGCGCATACGGTGGATGCCTTGGCAGTCAGAGGCGATGAAAGACGTGGTAGCCTGCGAAAAGCTTCGGGGAGTCGGCAAACAGACTTTGATCCGGAGATGTCTGAATGGGGGAACCCAGCCATCATAAGATGGTTATCTTAAGCTGAATACATAGGCTTAAGAGGCGAACCAGGGGAACTGAAACATCTAAGTACCCTGAGGAAAAGAAATCAACCGAGATTCCCTTAGTAGTGGCGAGCGAACGGGGACTAGCCCTTAAGTGGCTTTGAGATTAGCGGAACGTTCTGGAAAGTACGGCCATAGTGGGTGATAGCCCTGTACGCGAAAATCTCTTAGTCATGAAATCGAGTAGGACGGAGCACGAGAAACTTTGTCTGAATATGGGGGGACCATCCTCCAAGGCTAAATACTACTGACTGACCGATAGTGAACTAGTACCGTGAGGGAAAGGCGAAAAGAACCCCGGAGAGGGGAGTGAAATAGATCCTGAAACCGTATGCGTACAAGCAGTGGGAGCCCACTTTGTTGGGTGACTGCGTACCTTTTGTATAATGGGTCAGCGACTTATTTTCAGTGGCGAGCTTAACCGAATAGGGGAGGCGTAGCGAAAGCGAGTCTTAATAGGGCGTCTAGTCGCTGGGAATAGACCCGAAACCGGGCGATCTATCCATGGGCAGGTTGAAGGTTGGGTAACACTAACTGGAGGACCGAACCGACTACCGTTGAAAAGTTAGCGGATGACCTGTGGATCGGAGTGAAAGGCTAATCAAGCTCGGAGATAGCTGGTTCTCCTCGAAAGCTATTTAGGTAGCGCCTCATGTATCACTGTAGGGGGTAGAGCACTGTTTCGGCTAGGGGGTCATCCCGACTTACCAAACCGATGCAAACTCCGAATACCTACAAGTGCCGAGCATGGGAGACACACGGCGGGTGCTAACGTCCGTCGTGAAAAGGGAAACAACCCAGACCGTCAGCTAAGGTCCCAAAGTTATGGTTAAGTGGGAAACGATGTGGGAAGGCTTAGACAGCTAGGAGGTTGGCTTAGAAGCAGCCACCCTTTAAAGAAAGCGTAATAGCTCACTAGTCGAGTCGGCCTGCGCGGAAGATGTAACGGGGCTCAAACCATACACCGAAGCTACGGGTATCACTTAGGTGATGCGGTAGAGGAGCGTTCTGTAAGCCTGTGAAGGTGAGTTGAGAAGCTTGCTGGAGGTATCAGAAGTGCGAATGCTGACATGAGTAACGACAATGGGTGTGAAAAACACCCACGCCGAAAGACCAAGGTTTCCTGCGCAACGTTAATCGACGCAGGGTTAGTCGGTCCCTAAGGCGAGGCTGAAAAGCGTAGTCGATGGAAAACAGGTTAATATTCCTGTACTTCTGGTTATTGCGATGGAGGGACGGAGAAGGCTAGGCCAGCTTGGCGTTGGTTGTCCAAGTTTAAGGTGGTAGGCTGAGATCTTAGGTAAATCCGGGATCTTAAGGCCGAGAGCTGATGACGAGTGTTCTTTTAGAACACGAAGTGGTTGATGCCATGCTTCCAAGAAAAGCTTCTAAGCTTCAGGTAACCAGGAACCGTACCCCAAACCGACACAGGTGGTTGGGTAGAGAATACCAAGGCGCTTGAGAGAACTCGGGTGAAGGAACTAGGCAAAATGGCACCGTAACTTCGGGAGAAGGTGCGCCGGTGAGGGTGAAGGACTTGCTCCGTAAGCCCACGCCGGTCGAAGATACCAGGCCGCTGCGACTGTTTATTAAAAACACAGCACTCTGCAAACACGAAAGTGGACGTATAGGGTGTGACGCCTGCCCGGTGCCGGAAGGTTAATTGATGGGGTTAGCTAACGCGAAGCTCTTGATCGAAGCCCCGGTAAACGGCGGCCGTAACTATAACGGTCCTAAGGTAGCGAAATTCCTTGTCGGGTAAGTTCCGACCTGCACGAATGGCGTAACGATGGCGGCGCTGTCTCCACCCGAGACTCAGTGAAATTGAAATCGCTGTGAAGATGCAGTGTATCCGCGGCTAGACGGAAAGACCCCGTGAACCTTTACTATAGCTTTGCACTGGACTTTGAATTTGCTTGTGTAGGATAGGTGGGAGGCTTTGAAGCGTGGACGCCAGTCTGCGTGGAGCCAACCTTGAAATACCACCCTGGCAACTTTGAGGTTCTAACTCAGGTCCGTTATCCGGATCGAGGACAGTGTATGGTGGGTAGTTTGACTGGGGCGGTCTCCTCCTAAAGAGTAACGGAGGAGTACGAAGGTGCGCTCAGACCGGTCGGAAATCGGTCGTAGAGTATAAAGGCAAAAGCGCGCTTGACTGCGAGACAGACACGTCGAGCAGGTACGAAAGTAGGTCTTAGTGATCCGGTGGTTCTGTATGGAAGGGCCATCGCTCAACGGATAAAAGGTACTCCGGGGATAACAGGCTGATACCGCCCAAGAGTTCATATCGACGGCGGTGTTTGGCACCTCGATGTCGGCTCATCACATCCTGGGGCTGAAGCCGGTCCCAAGGGTATGGCTGTTCGCCATTTAAAGTGGTACGCGAGCTGGGTTTAGAACGTCGTGAGACAGTTCGGTCCCTATCTGCCGTGGACGTTTGAGATTTGAGAGGGGCTGCTCCTAGTACGAGAGGACCGGAGTGGACGAACCTCTGGTGTTCCGGTTGTCACGCCAGTGGCATTGCCGGGTAGCTATGTTCGGAATAGATAACCGCTGAAAGCATCTAAGCGGGAAACTAGCCTCAAGATGAGATCTCACTGGAACCTTGAGTTCCCTGAAGGGCCGTCGAAGACTACGACGTTGATAGGTTGGGTGTGTAAGCGCTGTGAGGCGTTGAGCTAACCAATACTAATTGCCCGTGAGGCTTGACCATATAACACCCAAGCAATCTTGTGACTTCGAAAGAGGCATCTGATTGCGGTGTGTGAAGACGAAACGAACCGAAAGTTCGAAAAACTCACAAAACACCGAAAGCTATCACATACCCAATTTGCTGAAGCGAGGCCGACTGGCCACGACTCAGTACCCGAATTTCTTGACGACCATAGAGCATTGGAACCACCTGATCCCATCCCGAACTCAGCAGTGAAACGATGCATCGCCGATGGTAGTGTGGGGTTTCCCCATGTGAGAGTAGGTCATCGTCAAGATTAAATTCCGAAACCCCAATTGCGAAAGCAGTTGGGGTTTTGTTTTTCCGCGCGAAAAAACCAGCCCCCTCACTCCCGCGCGATCTTTGTTCAGATAAACCCGAGAAACTTCACCGATCCCTTCAAGGGATCGCCCTATCCGGCCGATAACCCGATGGACGGTAGTCTCGTGCGATGCCAAACCGGGTAGCGAAGTCGAGCGCGCCCCAGTGGTTCATCTTTTTAATTGCCTGGAATCTTCGATGCTGGCGTACCACCAAAAGAGCTTTTTGATCGTCGATGATTTTTCGGATTTCCGTAGTTCGGTCCGGTCGATGTTGCGCGAGTTGGGTGTGAAAGAAGTCGATACGGCCGACACGGGCGAGGTCGCGCTGCGCATGTGCTCGCAGAAGCGCTACGACTTCATCCTGCAGGACTACCACCTGGGCGACGGCAAGAAGAACGGCCAACAGGTACTCGAAGACCTGATGATCGAAAAGCTGATCAGCCACGAAAGTATCTTCGTCATGGTCACTGCCGAGAGCAGCCAGGCCATGGTGCTAAGTGCCCTGGAACATGAGCCGGATGCCTACCTGACCAAACCATTCAACCGCGCCGGCCTGGCCCAGCGCCTGGAGCGGTTGCAGCAGCGCAAGACCTTGCTCAAGCCAATCATGCAGGCGCTGGATCGCGGCAAACCGGTGGAGGTCCTCAACGCCTGCATCGCCCTGTGCAGGCAGGACCCGCGTTACTCGCCGCTATGCCTGCGCTACCGCGCCGACGCCCTGCGCGACATGAATCAGAACGAAGTGCTCGAACGGTTGTACAACAGCATCCTCGCCGACCGTCCGCTGCCCTGGGCCTATGTGGGGCTGGGGCGCCTGCTGTTCAAGCGCGGCCAGGTCGCCCAGGCCAAGGCGCTGTACGAAAAGGCACTGAAGGTCTTCCCGATGATGCCGGGCCTGTACGACGGGCTGGCTGACGTGCTGGTGGCGCAAGGCAACAGCAAGTCGGCACAACGGGTGCTTGAAGAGGCGGTGCGTCTTTCCCCCCTGGCGGTCCGTCGACAATCGTTGCTGGGCAAGTTGGCCATGAGCAACGAAGACTTCGACACCGCTGCCAAAGCCTATCGCCAGGCTGTCTCGCAAGGTGCGCAGTCGCGCTTCAAGGATCCGGAGAGCAACCTTGGCCTGGCCCATGCGCTGATCAGCAAGGGCAGCGAAAGAGGCCTGGACACCCGTGCCCGCCTGGAGATCAACCAGACCTTGAGCGCGGTCGCCAAGGAAAACCCCAGCGACCCCGGTCTGCAGATTCGCGCGCGGCTGATGAAAGCCACCAGTTTGCTGATCAACGATGCGGAAACGGCTGACAAACTCACCGAGCAGGCCCTGACTCGCCTCGACGGCATGGAGCAGTTCATGAGCGCCGATGCGGCCTTGCTGGTGGCCAAGCAGTTGAAGATGCTGGGGCAGGCCCAGGCCAGCGACTCGATGCTCAAGAACTGTGCGGAAATCTACGGCGATGACCCGGCGGTAATGCGCGGGATCGCCAAGCAGACCGATGATCCGGCGATTCTCAATTCGGGCACGGCCGCCGCAGACCTCAACCGCCAAGGCGTGCGCAGCTACAAGGCCGGCGCCCTGACCGAAGCCCGCGAGCTGTTCCGCGGTGCCCTGTTACTGCAACCGAAAAACATCAGCATCGCCCTGAACATGGCGCAGGCGCTGTTGCACGGGGCCACGGCCGACCTCGATCCGGGATTGCTCGAGGAGTGTCGCAAGTGTTTGAAGATGGTCGGCTTGATGCCAGAGAGCGACTCGCGGTATCCGCGTTATCAGAAGCTGCAGAACAAGGCGTTTGAGCAATGAGTGAGATTGATCAGGGGCTGGATTTCTCCACGGTGATTGCCTCCACCGTACACGACATGAAGAATTCCCTGACGGTGCTGATGCAAGCGCACGGCCAGTGGCTTGCCCGGCTGCCCAGCGCCCAACAGCAAACCGACGAGCAGGGCGTGATCGACTTCGAATTCGCCCACCTGAACGGCATGCTGGTCCAGTTACTGGGACTGTACAAACTCGGCGTCAACCAGTTGCCGGTACGCCCGGACTACCATGAACTGGACGATTTCATCGAGGCCCAGTTGGCCGCGCATCAAGAGGTGTTCAAGAGCCGGGGGATTCTCGTCACCTACGAAGTCGATCCCTTGAGCCCGCTGGGCTTTTTCGACCGAGAGTTGATCGGCACGGTGCTGGCCAATGCCATCAACAACGCAATCCGTTATGCCCGTCAGTCGCTGCTGATCAGTGTCGGTGAAGAAACCGGGCAGTTGGTGCTGACCATCAATGACGACGGCGAAGGCTACCCGGCCCAGATGATCGAGCGCCAGGAGCAGTATGTGCAGGGCATCAACCCGGCCAGCGGCAGTACCGGCCTGGGTCTGTACTTTGCCGCGCGCATCGCCCAGTTGCACCAGCGCAACGGCGTGCCCGGGCGGACCGAAATCAGTAATGGCGGGCCCTTGGGTGGCGGCTTGTTCCGTCTTTATCTGCCGTGAGGCCTGTCAGAGCCAGCGTGCACAACGTCTGACAGAGCTTTTCAGCGGTTGTGCTTGATATTCCGAACGGCTGATGCCTATTTTGTGCGGACCGCCGTTAACGGCCCTCACACTACCAAGGATAGCGTCATGATGACCGATGGCCTGGGTTCTCTCGCACAGCGATTGACCGGCATTGATGAAGTTGAATGTGTCACCCCGGACATCAATGGGGTGCCGCGCGGCAAGGTGATGACTGCCGAAGGATTTCTCGAGGGGCGACGGCTGCAAATGGCTCGGGGGGTGTTGCTGCAATGCATCATGGGCGGTTATCCACCGGCGCGTTTTTACGGCAGCGACGACGGTGACCTCGCGCTCAACGCCGATCCGCAACAGATCCATCGTTTGCCCTGGAGTGCCCAACCTCGCGCGTTGGCGATCTGTGATGCCGACGAATTGAGCGGCGAAAATTCCCGGCTGTCCACCCGCGGCCAGCTCAAGGCCGTGATCGCCCGTTATGCTGCGCAGGGCCTGGCGCCCGTGGTGGCGACCGAGATGGAGTTTTTTGTCTTCGCCCCCAATACCGACCCGACCCAACCCTTCCTGCCGCCCATTGGCCTGGACGGGCGCCGCGAAGACGGCCTTTCGGCGTTCAGTATCAGTTCCAACAATGGCTTGCGCCCGTTCTTCAATGAGGTCTACGCCTCTATGGCGGCGTTGGGGTTGCCGCGGGACACCTTCATGCACGAAATGGGCGTCAGCCAGTTCGAGATCAACCTGCTGCACGGCGATCCCCTGTTGCTGGCTGACCAGACCTTCCTGTTCAAGCACCTGCTCAAGGAAGTGGCACTCAAGCACGGCTTGACCGTGGTCTGCATGGCCAAGCCTCTGGCCCACACGGCTGGCAGCTCGATGCACATTCACCAGAGCGTGGTCGAGCTCGGTACCGGTCGCAACGTGTTCAGTGACGAGTCTGGCGAGCCTACGGCGACGTTCCGTCACTTCATCGGCGGCCAGCAGGCCGGCATGGCCGACTTCACCGCGCTGTTCGCGCCGAACGTCAATTCCTACCAGCGCCTGTGCCATCCCTACGCATCCCCCAACAATGCCTGCTGGTCCCATGACAACCGCGCCGCCGGATTGCGTATTCCCGCCAGTTCGCCAGCGGCGCGCCGGGTCGAAAATCGTCTGCCGGGCGCCGACGCCAACCCCTACCTGGCGATCGCCGCCAGCCTGGCCGCGGGGCTGCACGGCATCGAGCAGCAACTGGAGCCGACACCGGCCATCCAGGGCGAATTCAGCGTGCCGGAAAGTTTGTCTTTGCCATGTACCTTGCATGCGGCTCTGGAACGTCTGAAACGTAGCCAATTGGCGAAGGAACTGTTCGGCATGGAATTCATCGAAGGCTACATCGCTTCGAAGTCCATGGAGTTGACCAGCTTCTTAGATGAAATCACTCCCTGGGAACGGCGCGTTTTAGCTGCCCAGGCCTAACCGACCCGCCGCTGTCGGGCTATCGTTGAAGGTAGCCCGATCCTCACCGCAAGGAGCCGCTCGGAACGCCGATGCGCCAAATCTGGAAATCCTTTCGAGCGCTGTATTTTGCCTCGCTGATGATGTTGATCGGCTCGGGCTTGCTCAGCACCTACCTGGCCCTGCGCCTGGCCGCCGACCAGGTCGACGGCCTGTGGGTCGGTGCGTTGATGGCAGCCAACTATTTCGGCCTGGTCCTGGGCGGCAAGATCGGTCACCGGTTGATTGCCCGGGTCGGGCATATCCGGGCCTATTCCGCCTGTGCCGGGATAGTCGGGGCCGCCGTGCTCGGGCATGGACTGGTGGACTGGCTGCCCGCCTGGCTGATTCTGCGGATGGTGGTGGGCCTGGGCATGATGTGCCAGTACATGGTCATCGAGAGCTGGCTCAACGAACAGGCCGACGCCAAGCAGCGGGGCCTGGTGTTCAGCGGCTACATGATCGCCTCCTACCTGGGCCTGGTGCTCGGCCAGTTGATTCTGGTCATGCACCCGTCCCTGGGGCCTGAATTGCTGATGCTGGTGGCCTTGTGCTTTGCCCTGTGCCTGGTGCCCGTGACCCTGACCCGGCGCATTCACCCGGCCCCCTTGCATCCGGCCCCGATGGAGCCACGCTTCTTCATGAAGCGGGTGCCACAGTCCCTCAGCACGGTGCTGGGGGCGGGGCTGATCGTCGGCTCGTTCTATGGCCTGGCGCCGCTGTATGCCTCCCAGCAAGGGCTGTCCACCGAGCAGGTCGGTCTGTTCATGGGTAGCTGCATCTTTGCCGGCCTGGTGGTGCAGTGGCCGTTGGGCTGGCTATCGGACCGCTATGACCGGGCAGTGCTGATCCGCAGCTTCGCCATTTGCCTGGCGTTGGCCGCGCTGCCTCTGGCGATCATGCCCAAGGTGCCGTTGGAAGTATTGTTCATCGCCGGATTTGCCTGTTCGCTGGTGCAGTTCTGCCTGTACCCGCTGGCGGTAGCGTTCTCCAACGACCACGTCGAGAGCGATCGGCGGGTGTCACTGACCGCGATGTTGCTGGTGACGTACGGAGTCGGGGCAAGCATCGGGCCGTTGGTGGCGGGTGTGCTGATGAAGTTTTTCGGCAGCCAGATGCTCTACGCGTTTTTCAGCTTCTTTGCCCTGGTCCTGGTCTGGCGCATCCGGCCCAAAGCGGTGACCAACCTGCATCAGGTCGATGACGCGCCGCTGCACCACGTGGCAATGCCGGACAGCATGTCCAGTTCGCCACTGGTGGCGGCGCTCGATCCACGGGTCGACGAGCAGGTGGTGCAGGACCAGATGCAGAACGGTGCCAGCCCGGAACCCGAGCCAGAGGAGACCGCAGCGGATACCGAGGCCGAACAGACCCCTACCGACCCGCCGCCGGACGATGAGCATCCCCACACCTTCACTGGGGCCAGGCCTTGATCTGAAGGCAAAAAAAAACGGGCAGTCACCGCAAGGGGCTGCCCGTTTTTTTGCCTGGCGAATCAGAAATCGTCTTTGTCGAAACGCCGGGCTTCACGCTGCAGTTGGTAGACAAAGCGCTCGACCTGACGTTGTACCAGGCCGCTCATGTTGTGAAACCGCACGCCGGCGAAGGTGGTGTCGATCCGCTCTTCGTGATGCAGGTAACGCAGCTCCACCGAGGTGGTCATGCTGCCGAAGGGCAGGGCGGCCAGGAAGCGGTCGTAGACCTGGCCCAATTGCAGCCCGCTGGTGATGTCGCCGTCAAAGCGCAGTTTGCAGCCGGTGGCGGAGATGTCCAGCAGCTTGCCGCTCAGGGGCACCTTGAGCTTCTCGCCCGCCAGTTCGATATTGACCAGCTGCGCCAGCTTCAGGGCCGCGCGAAAGGCATTGCGACGCTGGTGGTAGACCACCTCGTCGGGCAGCGTGCCGCGGTAGCAGCGGCCACCGTTGGATTCGTCGATGGCCAGGGTGCCGTTGCTCTCCCAGGCGATGCGCACGCCTTCGTGAAAGCCTTCGATCCGGAACGGTTCGCCGGCCAGCAGGAAACGCTCGCCATCGCGCGGGATCATCTCGTCGAGGGCAATCATGTTGCTTTCCCGATCGATGTCCACCAGGTAGCTCTGGAAACGCTGGCTGCGCTCATGGAACGTGATGATCAGGGGATCATGGCTCTCTTGCAGCATGCGCAGGGTGCTGACGATTTCCAGAGGTGTCGTGAGCACTTTCGGTGGCTGCGGAGCATCTTCCGCGCTTGAGGCATTGAACACGGTTTATCACTCTCCAGACAGAATACGGTCACACGCAAGAGCCGGCATTCTGCCAGCATGTTTCGCGCCTTGATAGAGCGCGCTGAGGGTCGAGGTCAAGCCTGGCTGAGTGGGCGCGGCTTCACGAGCATCGCGGTTGAGCCGCGTGCGTCATAAAGGGTGGGAGACTCGCCGCCATTGAGGATTCTCAATTGATGGGCAGTGGAGGCTTGTTGCACCTGAATCGAACGGCCGTTGTGCGCGTTGGCGCTCTGGCACTCGTTCAGCAACTGATTCAGCGCCTCGCTCTGGGCCAGCAGTTGCTCGCCCAGGCTGGACTGCGCGGCGAGCTGTTGCAGGCCGCTGCTGTCGGTGGGCAGGTTGAGGCTGGCGAGTATTTCGCTGCGCCGGCGACCATGCTGATCCAGCAGGACGATCAGGCCTTGCTTGCTGGCCAGGATCTGCTCCAGCCGTTGCATGTCGCGACCGTGCAATGCCAGGGATTCTTGCCCCAGCAAATCGAGCAACTGTTGAGCTGGCTCAAGGTCGTCGGTAATCAGTTGCAGTAAATTGTTATCGTGCATGGCTGGCCTTGGGTTTTAAGCGTCCAAAAGCCTGGCGCAAGCCTGGGGCTAGCGCTGGGCTTCGAAGTTGAGCAGTTTGCTGGCGACGCGGTTGCTGTCGACTTTATAGCTGCCATCGGCAATCGCGGCTTTCAACTCGGCCACACGGGCCTTGTCGACTGCGGGCTGATCGCGCAGCGTGTCGCTGATCTTCTGCAACTGCTGAGCCTCGTTGCTGAAGTGAACCGATTCCCCGCTCTGGCTGGCCGCGACCTGTTGGGTCTCGGTCGACAGCGGCGCGTTTTGCGCGGCGTCAGCAGATTCCTGGCTGGCACTGGTGCGCGTGCTGGTGAGCGTGGGGGCGCTGTTCAAACGGCTGAAATCGATAACCATGATGCAAAAAACCTCTGGGAATTTGGACGCTTGCCATGTTTTCGGCCAAATGGCGAAAAACTTTAGGCTCATTTCTCGATGAGCACGGGCGCGTCGGCATTTGCCCTGCGTGAGGCACAGTTTAGGGAATGGCTGGCAGCTGCGCCAGTTATCTACATGGCCACTTCAACCTGACCGGGGGCCATCACCTGGGCCTTGATCACCCGTTGGGAGTTGAGGTTCTTGACCCGGATCTGTTGATTGAGACCGCCATTGGCCAGGGCTTCCCCGGGCATCCGCACGCTGAGCGTGCCGCTGCGGGCAGTGATCACCACCTGGTCGCCCTTGCGCACCACTTCGGCCTGCTCCAGGTGCACCAGGGTAATGACCTGGTCGTTGACCATTGGTCGGACAATTTTTTGCCCGATCGCCTGGTCGACACTGGTCAGGTAACCCTGGTTGATCAAGCTGATGTCGCGCTCACGCAGGATCACGTCAGCCGGCTCAATGATTCCGGCACGCTTGAGCGGGCGGGTGCTGGTCACGACTTCGCGGAACAGCCGGACTTGCGCGGGCACGAACACGGTCCAGGGCGAGGTGCCGTCGCAACGGACCTTCACCGTCACCCGGCCCACCGGCCTGGCCGGGCTCTCGAGGGACGCTGTCAATTCCTTGTCGCACGTCGGCAGGCGCAGGCGGGGATCGAGCTGCTTGACCTCGATCTCATAACGGCCTTCGGTTTGGCTGGAGGCCAAATAGTCTTCAACAGTGAATTCAAGAAAGCCCTGAGTGACGCCGATAAGTAGATCAGGCAAGGTAAGCGGATCTGCAAGGGCAGGGCTGCCAGCGTTGAAAAGGCACGCCGCCGCAGCCGCGCCGAGCAATCGGCGGCAGGTTGAGGTCAGGCGTCGGAAAAATGTCGTGTTCGCGTTCATAGCGGTTAAAAAGCAAGCGCCGTGCCGTTTAGTGATGAATGTGCGTCGCAACACACTTAGCGTTGGTGTAGGGGGCTGGGCATGGCTGGTGTAATGGATTCGGTAAACCAGCGCACACAACTGGTAGGGCAGAATCGCCTGGAGCTGTTGTTGTTCCGTCTAGACGGTCCGCAGCTCTATGGCATCAATGTGTTCAAGGTTCGGGAGGTGCTGCAATGCCCGAAACTGACGCTGATGCCCAAATCCAATCCTGTCGTGTGCGGTGTGGCAAGTATTCGGGGCGCAACCATTCCGATCATGGACCTGGCAATGGCCACGGGGTCGGGCGGGTTGCAGGACCAGAGCAATCCCTTTGTGATCATCACCGAGTACAACACCAAGACCCAAGGGTTCCTGGTGCGCTCGGTCGAGCGGATCGTCAACATGAACTGGGAGGAGATCCATCCGCCACCCAAGGGCACCGGCCACGATCACTACCTGACGGCGGTGACGCGGGTCGACAATCAGTTGGTGGAAATCATCGACGTCGAGAAGGTCCTGGCCGAAGTGGCGCCGGCACCGGAAGCGATTTCCGCCGGGGTGGTGGATGACGAGACGCAGCACAAGGCGCTGTCGTTGCGGGTGCTGACGGTCGATGACTCGTCGGTGGCGCGCAAGCAGGTTTCTCGTTGCCTGCAGACGGTGGGGGTCGAGGTCGTGGCGTTGAACGACGGCCGGCAAGCGCTGGACTACCTGCGCAAGCTGGTGGACGAGGGCAAGAAGCCGGAAGAGGAATTCCTGATGATGATTTCCGACATCGAGATGCCGGAAATGGACGGCTACACCCTCACGGCCGAGATCCGCAACGACCCGCGCATGCAAAAGCTGCACATCATCCTGCATACTTCGTTGTCAGGCGTGTTCAATCAGGCGATGGTCAAGAAAGTCGGTGCCGATGACTTCCTGGCCAAGTTCCGTCCTGATGACCTGGCATCCCGGGTAGTCGACCGGATCAAAGCAGCAGATATCAGCTAGGTGGCCTTTGCCCCTGGCGATCAACACGATTTAAGAGGCGGCATCTTTGTCTACGGGTAATTTGGATTTCGAACAGTTCCGGGTCTTCCTGGAAAAAGCCTGTGGCATTTTGCTCGGTGAAAACAAACAGTATCTGGTCTCGAGCCGTCTCAACAAACTGATGGAACAGCAAGGCATCAAGTCGTTGGGTGAACTGGTCCAGCGCATCCAGGTCCAGCCGCGCGGTGGGTTGCGCGAGATGGTTGTGGATGCGATGACCACCAACGAAACCCTCTGGTTTCGTGACACCTACCCGTTTGAAGTGCTGAAGAACAAGGTCTTGCCCGAGGCGATCAAGGCCAGTCCCGGCCAGCGCCTGCGGATCTGGTCGGCGGCCTGTTCGTCGGGGCAGGAACCCTATTCGCTGTCGATGTCGATCGACGAGTTCGAGCGGAGCAACATGGGCCAGTTGCGGATGGGGGTGCAGATTGTTGCCACCGACCTTTCCGGGACCATGCTGACCAACTGCAAGTCAGGCGAGTACGACAGCCTGGCGATCGGTCGTGGTCTTTCGCCCGAGCGCCTGCAGCGTTACTTCGACCCGAAAGGGCCGGGGCGCTGGGCGGTCAAGGCGCCGATCAAGAGCCGGGTGGAGTTCCGCTCGTTCAACCTGCTGGACAGCTATGCCAGCCTGGGCAAATTCGACATCGTGTTCTGCCGCAACGTGCTGATCTACTTCTCTGCCGAAGTGAAGAAGGACATCCTGTTGCGCATTCACAGTACGCTCAAGCCGGGCGGTTACTTGTTCCTCGGTGCATCCGAAGCCCTCAACGGCCTGCCGGATCACTACCAGATGGTCCAGTGCAGTCCGGGGATCATCTACCAGGCCAAGTGATGGTCAGGTGGTAACAAAGCGGGAGTCCTCAGGGGCTCCCGTTTTTTATCGTGCTGCGCAATCCTTGTAGCAAGCCTGTCGAGCCGCCCAGGGCGGCAGAAAAGCGGCAGGTGCCGGAAGACGCTTGCCGCTTTTCTGGCATTGCCGCCTTGCCGCTTCCGGCCAGGGCCCCTGTTTGCGGGGTCTGGCAAGCTGGCACGGGGCTTGCTTTGAGCCTGTTACGAAAAATCAGGTCACCCAAAGGTTTCCGACATGAGCATCAGCTTCGATAAAGCGCTCGGTATCCACCAACAAGCCCTCAGCTTCCGCGCCCAGCGCGCCGAAGTGCTGGCCAACAACATCACCAACGCCGACACCCCGAACTACAAGGCGCGGGACCTGGATTTCTCGGCGGTCCTGGCCGCCCAGGCCGACAAGAGCAAGAACGGCAGCTTCGCCTTGAACAAGACCAATAGCCGTCATATCGAAGCCCAGGGCCTGAGCAGTGCTGACGAGTCGTTGCTGTACCGCACGCCGATGCAGCCCTCGATCGACCAGAACACCGTGGACGCCCAGCTGGAACAGGCCAGCTACGCCGAGAACTCGGTGAACTTCCAGGCCAGCTTCACCTTGCTCAATAGCAAATTCAAAGGGCTGGTAGCAGCCCTGCGCGGAGAATAATCCATGTCCCTGTCGAGTGTTTTTAATATTGCCGGTAGTGGCATGAGTGCCCAGACCACGCGCCTGAATACCGTGGCCAGTAACATCGCCAACGCCGAGACCGTCTCCTCGAGCATCGACCAGACCTACCGTGCCCGGCACCCGGTGTTTGCCACCATGTTCCAGGGCGGCCAGGCGGGCGGCGGCGACTCGCTGTTCCAGAATCAGGATGCGGCCGGCCAGGGCGTGCAAGTGCTGGGCGTGGTCGAGGACCAGAGCAATCTGGAAGCCCGCTACTTGCCCAACCACCCGGCAGCTGACGCCAAGGGGTACGTCTACTACCCCAACGTCAACGTGGTTGAAGAGATGGCCGACATGATTTCCGCCAGCCGTTCGTTCCAGACCAACGCGGAAATGATGAACACCGCCAAGACCATGATGCAGAAGGTCCTGACCCTCGGTCAGTGATAAGGGGCAGCTTCGATGAGTGTTACCGATTCCACCAGTGGCCCGAGTCTCAACGACATTCTTGCGAACTCCAAGACCACCGTCACCAAGACCAGCAATGATGGCCTGGCGGCCGCTGCTGGCAGCAAGACTGGCAAGAACGAGCTGGGCAAGGACGCGTTCCTGCAACTGCTGGTGACTCAACTGAAGAACCAGAACCCCCTCGACCCGCAGGACAACAGCGAGTTCGTTGCCCAGTTGGCGCAGTTCAGCAGCCTGGAAGGCATCACCACCCTGAACTCCTCGGTGAACAACATATCGAGCTCGTTCAAATCGTCCCAGGCCCTGCAGGCGTCCTCGCTGGTGGGCCGTTCGGTGGTGGTCCAGACCGGCTCGGCCTATGTCGACAGCACCAAGAGCATGACCGGCTCGGTGGTCATTCCGGCCTCGGTGGCCGGCACCACGGTGACCATCAGCGACAAGGACGGCAAGGCGGTGAAAACCATCGAGCTGGGCAGCCAGGGCCAGGGCAATGCCAGTTTCGTCTGGGACGGCACCAACACCGCGGGCGAGAAAGTCGACCCGGGTACCTACACCTTCAAGGCCAGTGCGCAGATCGACGGCAAGGCCACTGACCTGATCACCTACCTGCCGGCGACCGTCAACAGCGTGACCCTGAGCCAGACCGGCGGCGAGATGATGTTGAACCTCGCCAACATGGGCTCCATCGCCCTGTCCAAAGTACAGACCATTGGTCTATAGAGCCGGCTAGCGCGGCAACAAGGAGTGGAATATGTCTTTTAATATCGGCCTTAGCGGTCTCTATGCGGCCAACAAACAACTCGACGTTACCGGCAACAACATTGCCAACGTCGCCACCACCGGCTTCAAATCCTCCCGGGTGGAGTTCGAAGACGTGTACGCGGCAAGCAAGCTGGGTAACGGCAACAAGTCCATCGGCAGCGGCGTGAGCCTGGCCAACGTCTCCCAGCAATTTCGCCAGGGTGATGTGACCAACACCGGCAACGTGCTGGACATGGCCATCCGCGGTTCGGGCTTCTTCGTGCTCAATGACGGCGGCTCGCTGACCTACACCCGCGCCGGTACCTTCAATGTCGACAAGGACGGCTTCATCACCAACAGTGCCGGCACCGCGCGCTTGCAGGGTTATGCGGTCGATGAGAACGGCAAAATCCTCAAGGATGTGATCGGCGACCTGAAAATCGACCAGTCGAACCTGCAGCCGAAAACCACCGGCAACATTTCCTCGAGCATCAACCTGAACTCCAGCAAGCCGATCATCGATCCGGCGGTCACCCCGTTCGACCCGACCAAGATCGACACCTACACCGACATGTTCACCACCCCGATCTACGACAGCCAGGGCAACCAGCACAACCTGGACCAGTACGTGGTCAAGACCGGCGCCAACACCTGGCAGACCTACACCCTGGTAGGGGGACGCAACCCGGACGGCTCGGCCTTCGTCCCGGCCAGCCTCGGTTCGCCGGCAACGCCGAGCAACCAGGCGGCCATGACCATGAACTTCGGTTCCGACGGCAAGCTGCTGGACATCGACGCACCGGCCAGCGGCAGCCCGTACACCGTCAGCGGCAACTCGATTGTCATGGGTGCGGGCGTCTGGACCCCGGGTACGGTCAAGGATGGCGTGTGGACGGCCAACGGTGCGGTGGGCAATGCCACGGGCGTCACCAACGACCTGGCCCTGACCACCCAGTACAACTCGGCGACCATCCGCAACCTGCCAACCCAGGACGGCTACGCCACCGGCCAGATCACCAACCTGACCATCGACGGTACCGGTACGCTGTTCGCCAACTTCAGCAACAGCAAGTCCAAGGCGATCGGCCAGGTCACCCTGGCCAGCTTCAACAACGAGCAGGGCTTGCAGGCCGCCGGCGGCACGAGCTGGAAGGAGACCTACCTGTCCGGTTTCGCCGCATACGACGCCGGCCAGACGGGCACCCTGGGCTCGGTGGTGTCCAACTCCCTGGAAGACTCCAACGTCAACCTGACCAATGAGCTGGTGGACCTGATCAAGGGCCAGAGCAACTACCAGGCCAACGCCAAGACCATCTCCACCCAGAGCACCATCATGCAGACCATCATTCAGATGGCCTGATGCCGGTGGGTTAAACCTGCGGTACAAAAAAGCCCCTCATCGAGGGGCTTTTTCGTGGGGGCGGGAAGGGTCAGCCCATCATGTCCTTGATCATCCGCTCCTGTTCCATGAGCTCGCGTTGCCGCGCATCGATCCGCGACGACAGCGGGAAATTGCTGCCGGCGCGCCGCTTGGCGAAGTCCAGTTGCTGAATGGCCTGGCGGTAGTCGCCGACCAGCGCGAAATACTCGGCGCGTGCCTGGTGCAGGCCAATGATGTTGCCGGACAGGCCGCGGGTTTCGGCAACCATGTACCAGACATCCGGGTCGTCCGGCCGCGTCTTGAGCAGGGCTTCCAGGGCCTTTTCGGCATCGGCTGGGCGATTCTGCTTGAGCAGCAGGTCAACCCGCACCTGGTTGAGCGGGTAGTTGCGCGGGAACTGGCTGAGCATCCGGTCGACCCGGCTTTGCGCGTCGGGCAGGCGATTGCTGGCCATGTCCAGGTCGACCTGGGCCAGGTTGTAGATGATTTCGTTCGGTGCCTTGGCCAGGAGCGGTTTCAGGCTCTCGCGGGCATCGCTGAGCTGGCCGGCCTTGATCTGGGCAATGGCCAGGCCGTAACGCGCCACGTCGTTTTTCGGGTTTTCGTCCAGCTGCGCGCGAAAACGCTTGGCGGCCAGGCCCGGGGTTTCTTCGTAGTGCAACTGTACGCGGGCGCGAATCAGCTGATAGGTCTGGGTGTCTTCCTTGCCACCGATGGGAGCCTGTTCAGCGCGGTTGCGGGTGTCGGCGATCCGCGATTCGGTCACCGGGTGCGTCAGGAGGAATTCTGGCGGCTTGGCATCGAAGCGGTACTGGCGCCCCAGCCGTTCGAACATGCTCGGCATCGAGCGCGGGTCGTAGCCGGCTTTCTCCAGGTTGACGATACCGATGCGGTCGGCCTCCTGCTCGTTCTGCCGGGAGAAGCGCCGTTGCTCCTGGATCGCGGCAGCCTGGGTCCCGGCAATTGCCGCGATCCCGGCGTCACCGGCGCCAGCCGCGGCCACGATGATCCCGGCGAGCAGGGCGGCCATCATCGGCACTTGCATGCGTTGCTGGGCTTCTACGCCGCGGGCGAAGTGGCGTTGCGACAAGTGCGCCAATTCGTGGGCCAGTACCGAGGCGTACTCGCCTTCGGTCTGGGCGTTGAGAAACAGGCCACCGTTGACCCCGACAATCCCGCCTGGCGCAGCGAAGGCGTTGAGCTGCGGGCTGTTGATCAGGATGAACTCAAGACGCCGGTCGTTCAACTGACTGGTTTCCACCAGGCGATAGACACTGGTTTCCACGTAGTTTTTCAGTTGGGGGTCATTGAGTTGTGACACCTGGCTGCGCAGCATGGCCAGCCAGGCGCGCCCCAGGTCATGCTCCTGCTGGGGCGAGACGATGGCAGAACTGGCGTCGCCAAGTGACGGCAAGTCGTCGGCGAAGCCTGGTGAGGCAAGCAGGCAAGCGAGCGTCAGCAGCGTGGGGCGCAGAAAATTCATGCACAAAGCCTTAGTCGACAAAGAGCTTACTGTAGCCGGACACTTGCCTCGGGACCAGATATTCTAGGCGGCTCAATCACCTGTGCGGAGTGAAGTCATGACCGACGCTGTAGCCCATGATGCCGAACTGGACGCCAGTGGGCTCAATTGCCCGTTGCCGCTGCTCAAGGCCAAGATGGCGCTCAATGGCCTGCCCAGTGGCGCCGTGCTCAAGGTGATCGCCACCGATGCCGGCTCGCAGCGCGACTTTCGCACCTTTGCCCGTTTGGCCGGTCATACCCTGCTGCGCGAAGAAGACCAAGCCGGTGTCTATCGCTACTGGCTGAAAAAAGCCTGACTGGCTGCCTACCCTTAAGGATCATTGATGTTCAAAGTGCTACGCGACTGGATTCAGCGCTACTTCTCCGACGAAGAAGCGGTGGTACTGGCCGTCCTCCTGATCCTGGCCTTCACCGCCGTGCTGACCCTGGGCGGCATGCTTGCGCCCGTGTTGGCGGGCATGGTCCTGGCGTACCTGATGCAGGGCCTGGTCAGCACCCTGGAGCGCCTGCGCCTGCCTGGCGGGGTCGCGGTGGGGCTGGTGTTCGCGCTGTTCATGGGGGTGTTGCTGGTGTTCATCGTGGTGGTGGTGCCCTTGCTCTGGCATCAGCTCACCACCCTGTTCAACGAACTGCCCGGGATGCTCGCCAAATGGCAGTCGTTGCTGCTGTTGCTGCCTGAGCGATATCCGCACCTGGTGTCGGACGAGCAGGTGCTGCGGGCCATCGAAGTGGCGCGCAGCGAAATCGGCAAGTTCGGCCAGTGGGCGTTGACCTTCTCGCTGTCGAGCCTGCCCCTGCTGGTCAACATCATGATCTACCTGGTGCTGGTGCCGATCCTGGTGTTCTTCTTCCTCAAGGACCGGGCCATGATCGGCCGCTGGGTACTCGGCTACCTGCCGCGTGAGCGGGCGCTGATGACTCGGGTCGGTCAGGAAATGAACCGGCAGATCGCCAACTACATTCGCGGCAAGGTCATGGAAATGGCCATCTGCGGCGGGGTGACCTACATCGGTTTTGTCGCCATGGGCCTCAACTACTCGGCGCTGCTGGCGCTGTTGGTCGGGGTGTCCGTGGTGGTGCCCTATGTCGGCGCGGTGGTGGTGACCGTGCCGGTGATGCTGATTGCCTTGTTCCAGTGGGGCTGGAGCGATCAGTTCATCTACCTGATGGCGGTCTACGGGATCATCCAGATCCTGGATGGCAACGTGCTGGTGCCGTTGCTGTTCTCCGAAGCGGTCAACCTGCACCCGGTGGCGATTATCTGCGCGGTGCTGCTGTTCGGTGGGCTGTGGGGGTTCTGGGGCGTGTTCTTCGCGATTCCCCTGGCGACGCTGTTCAAGGCCGTGCTGGATGCCTGGCCGCGCAAGGAACCGGTGGTTTCGCCGCTGTTGTAGTGCCGGGCCCATCGCGAGCAGGGTTTACACCGATCCTGCTCGCAATGGCGTCATCCCAGGCGCCGAACAAATCAGCCCTTGGCCAGCGCCTGGGCCGCCGCCAATACGGCATCCACATGCCCCGGCACTTTCACCCCGCGCCATTCCTGACGCAGCACGCCGTGCTGGTCGATCAGGAAGGTGCTGCGATCAACCCCCATGTACTCCTTGCCATACAGCTTCTTCAGCTTGATCACGTCGAACAGCTGGCACAGGGCTTCGTCCTTGTCGCTGATCAGCTCGAAGGGGAACTGCTGCTTGCACTTGAAGTTCTCGTGGGACTTCAGGCTGTCGCGGGAAACGCCGAACACTTCGGTGTTGGCCGCGACAAACTGCGGGTACTGGTCACGAAAACCCTGGCCCTCGGTGGTGCAGCCCGGCGTGCTGTCCTTGGGGTAGAAGTAGATCACCACCTGCTTGCCCTTGAGGGCGGCCAGGCTGACGGTCTGCCCGCTGGTGGCGGGGACTTCGAAGTCGGCGACCGGTTGGTCGATAGCGACGGCCATGAAAGCTTCCTTACATTGGGTTCTGTGGGCGCCACGGTTCGATCAGCGCGTCCAGGTTCAGCGCGTCGGCGAAATCGAGGAACTGATCGCGCAACCAACTGATCTGCACACCGGCCGGCAGGGTCACGGTGAAGGTGGCGTTGAGCATGGTGCCGCCAGTCTGGGGGGCCTGATAGGTGTCGCAGGTCAGGTTTTCCAGCTCGACGTTATGGTCGATGAAGAACTGGCACAGCTCATTGACGATGTCCGAGCGGTAGGCGGAACTGACGTAGGCCACATACGGCAGGGCCTGCGGGCGGTTTTCCAGCGCTGCGCTGCGCACCACGTTGACGGTGAAGGCGTGTTTCTTGGCCAGGCTCGGAAGACCGGCTTCCAGGCGCGCCAGGGCGTCCCAGGAACCGGAAATCTCCAGAATGAGTGCACTGCACTCGCCATGGCGAGTCAGGCGGGAGGTGACCACGGCGCAGCGATTTTCATGGCTGGCGCGGCACAGGACGTTAGTCAGCTCCATGGGGTTGGCGCCGAGGGCACTGATGACAAGGAATTGTTCGCGAACTGTGGGGGTGGACATGCAGCATTCCTAAAGCGATGAGCGGTCGGTACGTTTATAGGCTGATTCGTCGGGTGTGGGTCCGGATGCGCTATCAACAAAGCCTGAGCCAGAGGGTTGCTTCGAGCTCAAACAAGGTGAGTTCGGGTAGATGGCAACGCAGGGGCGGGGCTTGTGGAGCCGAAAATGGAGGCTTGAACCCGGCGCACGAGCCTGTCGGTACTGATCAAAGTCTGAAGGGTAGCGAAAAGCGGCGCCAAGGGGAATGGCATGAGCGCAGTACTTCGCTTGTGCAAGCATCTTGGCGCCAGTACCATTACCGCTCTCTTTTTCCGGCAGGAGCGGTTGCATGATTGCGGGCAGTATGGTGGCACTGGTCACACCCATGGATGCACAGGGTCGTCTGGACTGGGACAGCCTCAGCAAACTGGTAGACTTTCACCTGCAAAACGGCACCCACGCCATCGTGGCCGTCGGTACCACGGGTGAGTCGGCAACCCTCGACGTAAACGAACATATCGAAGTGATTCGTTATGTGGTCAAGCAGGTAGCCGGGCGTATCCCGGTGATCGCCGGTACCGGCGCCAACTCGACGCGTGAAGCGATCGAGCTGACCTCCAATGCCAAGACCGCCGGCGCCGATGCCTGCCTGCTGGTGACGCCGTACTACAACAAGCCGACGCAAGAAGGCCTGTACCAGCACTTCAAGGCCATCGCCGAAGCCGTCGACATCCCGCAGATCCTCTACAACGTACCGGGCCGCACGGCGTGCGACATGCAGGCCGAGACCGTGATCCGCCTGTCGACCGTGAACAACATCATCGGGATCAAGGAAGCCACAGGCGACCTGTCCCGCGCCAAGGCCATCCTCGATGGCGTGAGCGAGGACTTCCTGGTGTTCTCCGGTGACGACGCCACTGCCGTGGAACTGATCCTGCTGGGCGGCAAAGGCAACATCTCGGTAACCGCCAACGTTGCCCCGCGCGACATGGCCGACCTGTGCAACGCCGCCCTCAAGGGTGACGCCGTGACCGCACGGGCGATCCACGAAAAACTGATGCCACTCAATAAAACCCTGTTTATCGAGTCCAACCCTATCCCCGTGAAATGGGCGCTGCATGAGATGGGCCTGATGCCGGACGGTATCCGTCTGCCGCTCACCTGGCTCAGCGAAGCCTGTCACGAACCGCTGCGACAGGCCCTGCGCCAGTCCGGCGTATTGGTTTAATTGAGGAAGTAATACGCATGAAGCGACTGGCCGGACTTTCCGCACTTGCCTTGATTATCTCCAGCACCAGTGGCTGTGGATGGGTCTGGGGCCCGGAAGGTTATTTCCGTGACCGTGGTAGCGATTACCTCGAAGCGCAACAGACTGCCCCGATGCAACTGCCGCCGGATGTCCAGACCGCCAAGCGCCTGGACCCACTGCTGCCGATCCCGCGCAACGTGGCCGACGACACCGTCAAGGGCGAGTACGTGGTGCCACGTCCGCAGCCGTTGACGGCAATTGCCGAGGCCAGCGACTACAGCCTGCAGAAAAGCGGCGACTCGCGCTGGGTGATGGCGCAGCGTCCACCGGCCGAAGTCTGGCCAGTGGCGGTGCAGTTCTTCCAGGACAACGGTTTCCGCCTGGACCAACAGCGTCCGCAAACCGGCGAATTCACCACCACCTGGCAGCGTTCCGACGAACTGTCGGCAACCATGACCAAACGCCTGGCCAGCGCCGGCGTGGCCTCCGATGCCGAAACCCGCGTACGGGTGCGCATCGAGCCAGGCGTGCAGCGCAACACCAGTGAAGTCTACGTGGTCAGCGCCGAGCGTCCTGCCGGCAGCAGCGACGACGTGGCCTTCACCAACCGTTCGGTCAACACTGGCCTGGACGCTGCGCTGGTCGACGACATGCTGGTCAGCATGAGCCGCATCTCCGAGAAGGGCGGTTCGGTGTCGATGCTCGCTTCCCGTGATTTCGATACCCCAAGCCGTGTCAGCCTGATCGAAGACGGCAGCGGCAACCCGGTGCTCAACGTCGGCAACGATCTGGACCGTGCCTGGTCGAGCGTGGGTCGCGCGCTGGAGCAAGGCGAATGGCGCGTCGAAGACATCAACCGCAGCCTGGGCCTGTACTACATCAACCTGGCCGAAAAAGCCGAGCGCAAAGACGAGAAGCCTGGCTTCTTCGCCAGCCTGTTCGGCAGCTCTCCGGTCAAGGAAGAAGTCGAGGCCCGCGCCGAGCGTTACCAGGTGCGCCTGAGCAAGGTCGGCGAGAACGTCCAGGTGACCGTCGAGAAAGACATCAACACCGTTGCGCCGGCTGAAGTGGCGCGCAAAGTGTTGGGCGTGATTCAGGACAACCTGGGCTGATCTGATGCGTTTTGCCGTTCTCGGCAGCGGTAGCCAAGGGAACGGCACGCTGATAGCCAGTGACGACACCGTCGTGCTGGTCGATTGTGGTTTCTCCCTGCGAGAAACCGAAAAACGCCTGCTGCGCCTGGGGATAAACCCGGCGCAACTGAGCGCGATACTGGTGACCCACGAACATGCCGACCACGTGCATGGCGTGGGTTTGCTGTCTCGGCGCTACAATATTCCGGTTTACCTCAGTCGTGGCACCTTGCGCGGGATGCGCAAGCCGGTTGATCCGGCAGGGTTCGTGGCCGGGGGAGACCATCTGCAGATCGGCGGGCTGGACATTGGCGTGATCGCCGTGGCCCACGACGCGCAGGAGCCGACGCAGTACGTCTTCAGTGACGGCACCCGGCGTTTTGGTCTGCTGACCGACCTGGGTTCGTACTGCGCCACCGTGCTGGATGGCTACAAGGACCTCGATGCGTTGATGATCGAGTCCAACCACTGCCGCGACCGTTTGGCTCGTGGTCACTACCCGACCTTTCTCAAGCAGCGGGTGGGGGGTGAACTGGGACATTTGAACAACCACCAGGCGGCATTCCTGGTGTCCGAGTTGGGCTGGAAAGACCTGCAACACCTGGTACTGGCCCATCTGAGCAGCAAGAACAACCTGCCGCAGCTGGCCCGGCAATGTTTTGTCGACACCCTCGGGTGCGACCCGGACTGGCTGCAACTGGCCGATCAAGATTCAGGGCTCGACTGGCGACATATCGCCTAGCCCATCTACTTAGCAAGCGGAGCCCATCATGGAAAAACGTGAAGAACTCTACCGCGGCAAAGCCAAGTCGGTTTACCAGACCGACGACGCTAACCGTTTGATCCTGCTGTTTCGCAACGACACCTCGGCGTTCGACGGCAAGCGCATCGAACAGCTCGACCGCAAAGGCATGGTGAACAACAAGTTCAACGCCTTCATCATGCAGAAACTCGAAGCCGCCGGCGTGCCGACCCAATTCGACAAACTGCTGGGCGACAACGAGTGCCTGGTGAAGAAGCTGGACATGATCCCGGTTGAATGCGTCGTGCGTAACTACGCCGCCGGCAGCCTGGTCAAGCGCCTGGGTGTGGAGGAGGGCATGAAGCTCAACCCTTACACCTTCGAACTGTTCCTCAAGGACGACGCCAAGGGCGACCCGTTCATCAACGAATCCCACGTCGTGGCGTTCGGTTGGGGCACCGCCGAGCAACTGGTTCGCATGAAAGAACTGTCGCTCAAGGTCAACGAAGTGCTGAGCAAACTGTTCGACGACGCCGGCCTGCTGCTGGTCGACTTCAAGCTCGAATTCGGCGTATTCCATGACGGCAGCATCGTCCTGGGCGACGAATTCAGCCCGGACGGCTGCCGCCTGTGGGACAAAGCCACCGGCAAGAAAATGGACAAGGACCGCTTCCGCCAGGGTCTGGGCGACGTCATCGAAGCCTACGAAGAAGTCGCCAACCGCCTTGGCGTACCGCTGTAATCGACGCAAGCATCTGATAGCACGGAAAAAAATTCACTTTAGGGTTTGCATTCGGTGAAGCGGCTGTTATGATGCGCGCCGTTGGAGAGATGCCAGAGTGGCCGAATGGGACGGATTCGAAATCCGTTGTACCTTCACCGGTACCTAGGGTTCGAATCCCTATCTCTCCGCCATTACATAGAAAAAGCCCCCGTCGCTGAAAAGCACGGGGGCTTTTTCGTTCTGTGTTTTTTTATCTTCGGGACGCTGCCAGCGTAGTTAAGGACTACTCATCACTGAATGAGCGAGCTTGCTCGCGATGGTCCCAAGAGCGCCACGTTTCACCGGTGAGCAGGGGGTTATGCTCGCGGCCATAGCAAGCAGACGGCTCTCACATAAGACTCGAGGTGACTCAGTGCTTTCTTGGCATACCGATCACGCCGAAACCACCACCCCACCCGCCAACGGCACCGCTCCCGCCACCTTGCACAACTCCACTCCCGCCGCGGCAAAGCGGATGGCGCTGCGCATGTACATCACCCCACTCGTGGTGCTGCACACCACCTGGGTCGTGCCGCTGATGGGGTCAATGATGTGGACCAACGGTTGATCGCGCTCGATCCAGGCGCCCGGGCTGTGCAGGAACACCACCAGCCCGGCGCACGGGGCGCGCAGGGTCAGGGAGCCGTCGAAGGGGGTGATGGGCTGGAGCAGGGCGGGTAGTGGCGGCGGGGTGCCGGCGAGCAGGCCCCGGTGTTGAAGGAAGGCGTAGAGCGCGGCGGCGTCCTGGCGGGCCAGTGGGTGTTCGACTTGTGCTTCGCCGCGCAACTCGACGGTGGCGGCGACGCAGCCGGAGGGGATCGGGATGCGGCCGGCGAACTGTTGTGCCAGACGCCACCAGGGTTGACCGCAGGCTTCGTCGAACGAGCCGGCACCGGTGCCGCTGGCCAGCAGGGTGGCCTGGGCGCCGATGTAGCGGGCTAGCGGTTCGAGTTGGGCCTGATAGGGGGTTTCGCCGTACAGGTGGACCACCGCCTGGGCGTCGCAATGCAGGTCGAGGACGAAATCGGCGTCGTGGGCCAGCAGCAGTTGGGCCTGGCGCAGGGAGTCGAGCTCGCTGCCCGGCAACATTCGCTTCAAGGCTGCGGCCATGGCGCGGCGAATGAGCTGCTGGTTGTGTTGCGGGTCGTCGTTCAGCTCAGCGCCAAGCTGCGCCTGGATCATCTGCGCCAGGTCCGGGTAACGCCGGTTGAAGTTCTCGCCGCTGTTGAAGTCAAAACGACCCATGGCATCGTGCATCAGGGTCTGTTCCAGGCCGATCGGGTTGGCGATCGGCACCAGCACGATTTCCCCGAGGACCTCGCCACGGGCCTCAGCCTCGTCCAGCAGCAAACGCAAATGATGCAGCGCCAGCATGCCGGGCAACTCGTCGGCGTGCAGGCTGGCTTGCAGGTACACCTTGCCGGCGCCCCCGGGCTGACCGTAATGCAGGCTGATCAGCTGGCGCTGGGTGCAGGGATTGCGGGTCAAGAGGGGGTGGTGCCGGACGTGCATGGGGTCTTCCTTATGGGGGCCGTCGCAGCATCTTTATGAAAAACACCGACCCCCACAATCGAATAATTTGCCCGCCACTGGTGAGCAATATGATCCTTTCGCCCCGTCATCGACGGCCGCTCTGTTCAATTAAATTGGACAAAGACGCAAATTTATTTCGATTGATGTAATTGTTTTGTCACCAATACTAGAGCCCTCGAATCAGGCCGCGCATGCCTGACATAACCATAACAATACAGAGGTGCTCGCATGACCAGTTGTGCCCAGGCGCTCGTCCAGTTACTCGAAGGCTACGGCGTGGAGTCGGTGTTCGGCATTCCCGGCGTGCACACGGTCGAGCTGTATCGCGGATTGCACGGCAGTTCGCTGCGCCACATCAGCCCACGGCACGAGCAGGGTGCCGGGTTCATGGCCGACGGTTATGCCCGCGCCAGCGGCAAGCCGGGAGTGTGCTTCATCATTACCGGCCCCGGCATGACCAATATCCTCACCGCCATGGGCCAGGCCTACGCCGACTCGGTGCCGATGCTGGTGATCTCCACCACCAGCCGCCGCGAGCACCAGCGCCTGGGCCACGGCTACCTGCATGAAATGCCCGACCAGCGTGCCGTCGTCTCCGGGGTCTGCGCCTTCAGCCATACCCTGCAGCGCCCACAGGAATTGCCCGAACTGCTGGCCCGCGCCTTTGCGCTGTTCAGTTGTGCGCGGCCGCGGCCGGTGCACATCGAAATCCCCCTCGACGTGCTGGAGATGCCAGCTGATGGCCTCGACCTGCGCCCGCGCACCTTGCCGCAAGCCCCGGCTCCGGCCGCGGTGAATATCGACGCGGCGGTGCAACTGCTGGCCGCCGCGCGCAAGCCATTGATCCTCGCAGGTGGCGGCGCCCGACGTGCCGGCCCGGTGCTGCAAGCGCTGGCCGAGCGGCTGCAGGCCCCCGTCGCCCTGACCACCAATGCCCGTGGCCTGCTGGCGCCGGAGCATCCGTTGCTGCTCGATGGCGTGCAGTCGTCGGCCCATGGCCGGGCGTTGTTTGCCGAGGCCGATGTGGTCCTGGCGGTCGGCACCGAGCTGGGCGAAACCGACTACGACTTCTTTGGCCTCGGGCCGCTGGTCTTGAATGCGCCGCTGATTCGCCTGGACATCGACCCGCTGCAGATTCTCGGCGCGGCCCGTGCCGATGTCGGTTTGCTGGGCGACGCCGGGCAAGGTCTGCAGGCGCTCCTCAATGCCGTGCCTGAACGCTCCGCCTGCGACTGGGCCGGCCTCAGCGTGGCGCGGGTCAATGCCGCCGAGCGGGCGAGCTGGAGCCCCAAGCAAAACGTTATGCAGCACATGCTCGACACCCTGCGCGACAGCCTGCCGGCACCGATTGTGGTCGGCGACTCGACCCAGCCGGTGTACCAGGGCGCGCTCGGCTACCGGGCGCCGCAAGCCAACAGCTGGTTCAACGCCGGCACCGGTTTCGGCACCCTGGGCTACGGCTTGCCGGCGGCGATCGGCGCCAAGCTGGCGATGCCCGAGCGCCCGGTGCTGGCGGTGGTGGGGGACGGCGGGGTGCAGTTCTCCAGCGCCGAGCTGATCGCTGCGCGTGAGGCCGAGGCGGGGGTGATCGTGGTGCTGTGGAACAACCATTGCTACGCCGAGATCCGCGACTACATGACCGCCCGCGAAATCCCGCCGCTGGGTGTCGACATCCTGCCGCCGGACTTCGCCGCGCTGGCCAAGTCCTGCCACGTCCAGCACCAGTCGGTGAGCAGCCGCGAGCAGTTGCGCGAAGCACTGATCCGCCTGGCCGACACCCGCCAGCCGGTCCTGCTGGAACTGGACGCCGCAGCCTTCCTGTCTGCCTGAGCACCCCTTTGCCGAATCCCTTGGGAGAGAGCCGCATGGAATTGCAGAAACGATTTGCCCGTAAATGGATCGACCAGCACCGCCAGCAGTTGTCCGATTGGCACCAGATCATCTGGCACTACGCGGAACCGGCGTTTCGCGAGTACAAGTCCTGCGCCTGGTATGTAGAGCTGCTGCGCAAGGAAGGCTTCACCGTGGAAGAGGGCAGTGGCGGCATGCCGACCGCCTTCTGCGCCACCTTCAGCAACGGCAATGGCCCGGTGTTGGCGACCTACGCCGAGTACGACGCGGTCCCCGGCAATTGCCAGGCGGCGACCACCCGCAAGATGCCGCGTGAGGGTCTGTCGCGGTTTGCCCCCGGGCACACCGATCCGCATTCGGCGCTGGGCATCAGTGCCCTGGGTGGGGTGCTGGCGGCCAAGGCGGCGATGCTCGAGTTCGGCATCCAGGGCACCATCCGCTTCTTCGGCGAGCCGGCCGAAAAGCTGCGCGCCTCCAAGCCGGTGCACGCCGCCAAGGGGTACTACGACAACCTGGATGCGGCCATCAGCTTTCACCCCACCTATATGTTGCCGCTGAACAACACCACCACCTGGGATACCCATTGCGGGATCGCCTACGCCTACATCTACAGCTTCACCTGCGAAGATCCCGAGAACTGGATCGCCGCCGACCGCTACAGCCCCATCCCGCAGAACCACCTGGCCGCCCGCGCGCCCGGGGCCAACGATGCGCTGATGCACTTCTACAACCTCAACGAAAGCCTGCGTCGTTCGACCCTGCCGTTCACCGGCCTGTGGAGCTACAACGAAGCCATCCTCACCGCCGGCCAGGCCACCGCCGATAACCTGCCGCCGCATCTGTCGCAGATCCAGTACCTGCTGCGCTGCGATTCGATCGAGCAGGCCGAAACCATCTCCTCGGTGATGGACAACAATGCCGCCGCCGCTGCGATGGCCACCGGTTGCCAGTGGAAAAAGACCTGGGTGTGCAAGTCCCGTGGTGGCCTGGCCAACCATGTACTGGCCCAGGCCACCTACGACAACCTGGCCGCCATCGGCGCGCCGCAATGGGGCCTGGAAGCCTGCGAGATCGCCCGGGAAATCCAGCGCAACCTGGGCCTGGAACCGATGGCCGAACCCTTCCTGCCGGCCATCGAACAATTGATCGAGCCGCAGGAATGCGAACGTCAGATGCGCCTGCAAATGCCGGCCTGGCAGAAGTACCTGACCTCCGACGACTACCCCGAATACACCTGGCATTGCCCGACCGTGCGCCTGCTCGTCGCGCGGCCGATGCTCGCCGCACCCGCCGGCCATGTCTACCCGGACTGGGTCTCGAACGCCCTGGGCGGCATCCCGCAGACCATCGACCCGATGATCGACGTGGCGGCCAAAACCATCGCCAGCACTTTGCTCGACCTGTTCTGCAACGACGACCTGCTGGCGGCGGCCAAGGCCGAGTTCGACCAGCGCACCGGCGGTGGCATCGGTGGCGAACACTGGCAGGCGCCCCTGCTGCCCGCCGACTTCCAGGCGCCGCACCGTTTCCGCTGGCCGGAGTACATCACCACCGTGCGCGGCGAGGAGTGGTGGATCCCGGCGCGCGAGGACGAGTAATGCCCCGCCGCCCTGCGTACCGCAACCCCCAGTCTTCGAGGAGCCAGACGTGCAAGCACTCACCAACGTGAACATCCCGCAGCCGGCAGCAGACACCTCGGTCGTCGCCATTGACGACCTGCATAAAAGCTACGCCGACCACCACGTGCTCAAGGGCATTTCGATGCGCGCCAAGGAGGGCGAGGTGGTCTCGCTGATCGGCTCCAGCGGCTCGGGCAAGAGCACGCTGCTGCGCTGCATCAACCTGCTGGAAATCCCCTGCAGTGGCAGCCTGCGCATCAATGGCGAGGAAGTGCGCCTCAAGACCGGGCGCCACGGGGTCGCGCAGGTCGCCGATCCGCGTCAGGTCGAGCGCCTGCGCACCCGCCTGAGCATGGTGTTCCAGAGCTTCAACCTGTGGCCCCACCGCACGGTGCTGGAGAACGTCATCGAAGCCCCGGTCTATGTGCTCGGCGAGGACCGCAAGGAAGCCACCGCCCACGCCGAGCAACTGCTGGAAAAAGTCGGCCTGATCGACAAGCGCAATGTCTACCCGGCGTTTTTGTCCGGTGGCCAGCAACAGCGCGTGGCCATCGCCCGGGCCCTGGCCATGCGCCCGCAAGTGATGCTGTTCGATGAGCCGACCTCGGCCCTCGACCCGGAACTGGTGGGCGAAGTGTTGCGGGTGATCCAGGGCATCGCCGAGGAAGGCCGCACGATGATTCTGGTGACCCACGAAATGGCCTTTGCCCGTGATGTGTCGAGCAAGGTGATTTACCTGCACCAGGGCCGGGTCGAGGAAGAAGGCCCGCCCCAACAGGTACTGCTGGATCCGCGCAGCGAACGCTGCCGGCAATTTGTCATGGCCCAGGACAACCGCGGGTAATCACCTCGGTTTTTTCAACCTCGATAACAACAACCTGAAAGAGGCACCCTGCATGAAAAAAACTCTGTTGGTTACCCTGCAAGCCTGCTTGCTGGCCGGCATCGCGAGCAGCGCGATGGCCGCGGACAAACTGGTGTTCGGCATCGCCCTGGAACCCTATCCGCCGTTCTCGTTCAAGAGCGGCAAGGGCGACTGGAGCGGCTTCGAGCCGGAGATGATCACCGCCGTCTGCGCCCGTATGCAGGCCGAATGCACCCTCAATGAAATGTCCTGGGACGGTCTGATCCCGGCGCTCAAGTCGCAGCAGGTCGACGTGGTGCTCAACTCCCTGTCGATCACCCCCGAGCGCCAGCAGGTGATCGACTTCACCCAGCCGTACTTCTTCACCCGCGCCCTGTGGATCGGCGAGCGCAACCTGGAACTGGACCCAACCCCGGCCGGCCTCAAGGGCAAGATCATCGGCGTACAGGGTTCCACCACCCACGCCGCCTTCGTCAAGAAGTACTACGCCGAGGACTCGACCATCCGTTACTACAACGACCAGGACGACCTGCTCGCCGACCTGCGCAGCGGGCGTGTCGATATCATGCTGGCCGACCAGTTGGTGGTCGAGCCGCTGCTCGAACTGCCGGACAACGCCATGCTCGCGAGCAAAGGCGTGGCTCCGCTCGACCCCTTGTTCGGTGACGGCGTGGGGGCGGGTGTGCGCAAGGGCAACGATGCGCTGCGTGAGCGCCTGAACGTCGCCCTGCAAGCGCTGCGTACCGACGGCAGCTACGAAAAAATTCGTGAGCGCTACTTCAAGACCGACATCTCGGCCCTCGAGTAAGCCGGTACTTCAAGCAAACCCAGCGAAGGTGTGCTCATGACTGTTTCTGAAATTTCCCGGCTGTTTTTTACCGACGGCTGGCTCCAGGCCCTGGCGCAGGGCATGGTGAAAACCCTGGGTATTTCCCTGGGCGCCTTTGTCCTGGGCCTGTCGATCGGCTTGATCGTGGCCATGGTCAAACTCAAGGGACCACGCTGGATGGTGGTCTGCGCCAATTGCTACACCACCCTGTACCGCGCGGTGCCGGAGCTGTTGCTGATCCTGCTGCTGTATTACGCCGGTGCCGACCTGATCAACCTGACGATGGCGGCGCTCGGTCAACCGAGTGTCGAAATCAATGGCTTCATGGCCGCCGTGGTGGTGCTGGGCATTGTGCAGGGCGCGTACTCGGGGGAGATCATCCGCGGGGCGATCGAGTCGATTCCCCACGGCCAGATCGAAGCCGCGCGCTCCTATGGCATCAACCGCTTGATGCTGGTACGCCGGGTGATCCTGCCGAGCATGCTGCCGTTCGCCATCGCCGGCCTGTCCAACCTGTGGCTGGTGCTGGTCAAGGAAAGCGCGCTGATCAGCGTGGTCGGCTACAGCGAACTGCTGACTGCCGGGCGCCAGGCCGCGGCCTCGACCAAACACTACTTGCTGTTCTACCTCGCGGTCGCGGCGTTCTATTACCTGATCACGCTGGTTTCCAGTTCGGTGTTCCGGCAGGTCGAAGTTCGCTTCGAACGCTGGATGCCACGGCACTCATAGGGAAGGGCAGGCATGGACTTTCAGTGGTTGAGCAGTTTTTACAACGAGTTGGTCAAGGGGGCAGGGCTGACCCTGCAACTGTTGCTGATCTCGGGTTTTTTCGGGTTCCTGATGGCGGTGGGCGTGGCCCTGGGGCGCTTGTCGAAGAACCGCTTCCTGGCCAACGGCCTGCGGTTCTACACCAGCGTCCTGCGGGGCACGCCCTTGCTGGTGCAGATCTACGTGCTTTACTACGGCGTGGGTAGCCTGTTCGCCACCTTCCCGTTGATTCGCGGCAGCATGTTCTGGCCGTACTTGCGTGAAGGTTTCTGGTACGTTGCGTTCGCCCTGACCCTGAGCGTTTCGGCCTATGTCGGCGAAGTGCTGCGCGGTGGCTTGCGCGCGGTTCCGCGTGGCGAGCTGGAAGCGGGGCGGGCCTATGGCATGCGGCCCTGGCTGGTACTGCGGCGAGTGTGGATGCCGCGTGCCTTGCAGATGCTGCGCCCGACCCTGGCGGGGGAGAGCGTGATGCTGCTCAAGGCCACGGCGCTGGCCTCCACCGTCGCGGTCACCGACTTGCTCGGTGCAGCCAACCTGGTGCGTGCGCAAACGTTGCGGGTCTATGAGCCGCTGCTGGTGGTAGCGGTGATTTACATCATTCTGGCGATCTTGATCGAACAAGGCTTTGCCCGTATCGGCAAAACGCCCCAACGACAGGCCTGACTTCACACTGTGTTGATACGTCGGCCCGAGGGCTCACAAGGAGTTATTCATGAAATATTCGTCCATGGTCCAGCGCATCAGCGGTGAGACGGTCAGTGCCTGGGACATTCACTACGCCGCGTGTGATGCGCAGGCCCGGGGTGAAGATGCCATCGTCCTGAGTATCGGCGATCCGGACTTCGCCACCGCCGACGAGATCTGCGCGGCGGCGATCCAGGCCTTGAACGAAGGCGACACCCACTACTGCCACGTGATCGGCCGCCCGGCCCTGCGCGAGGCGATTGCCGCCAAGCAGACGGCCTTGCTCGGCCAGCCGGTGTCCGCCGCCAACGTGGCCCTGGTGGCCGGTGCGCAGAATGGTTTGTACGCCACCGCCATGTGCCTGTTCGAAACCGGCGATGAAGTGCTGGTGCCGGCGCCGATGTACCTGACCTACGAGGCCAGCATCCAGGCCAGCGGTGCCCGCCTGGTGCCGATTGCCCAGCCGGCGGAAAACGATTTCCGCTTGACCCTGGCCGCCATCGAGGCGGTGGTGACCGACAAGACCCGCGGCATCGCCCTGGCCACGCCCAACAACCCCACCGGCAACGTCTACACCCGCGAGGAACTGGAGGCGGTGGCCCTGGTCGCCCAGCGGCACAACCTGTGGGTGATCAGTGATGAGGTCTACGGCCAGCTCACCTACGATCGAGAACACCAGAGCGTGGCGACCCTGGAAGGCATGGGCGAGCGCACCGTGGTGCTCAACAGCCTGTCCAAATCCCATGCCATGACCGGTTGGCGGGTCGGCTGGGTGGTGGGGCCACAGGAACTGATCGGCCACCTGGATAACCTGCTGCTGTGCATGCTCTATGGCTTGCCGGGCTTCATCCAGGCCGCCGCGTTGAAGGCGCTGGAACTGGATGAGCAGGTGGTCGGCCAGGCACGTGAGTTGTATCGCCGTCGGCGTGACCTGGTGGTCGCCGGGTTGCGCAACGTGCCGCTGCTCAAGTGCAAGGTGCCCGAGGCTGGCATGTTCATGCTGGTGGATGTGCGGGATACCGGCCTGTCGAGCACCGATTTCGCCTGGCAGCTGTTCCGCGCCACCGGTGTCTCGGTCCTCGATGCCAGCGCCTTCGGGGCCAGCACCGCCGGCTTCGTGCGCATTTCCTTCACTGTCTCAGATGCCGCGTTGAGCGACGCCTGTGGGCGAATCGCCGGCTTTATCGAAGGGCTTCAAGCCCGCAACTGACGGTGGCTCATGGCACCCGGCGCCCCGAGTGAAGGGGCCGCCGGGCGTCATTCGTCTCAAGCCTGTTTGTAGCCCAACTGCTTGTCGATCAGGTCATACACCTGCTGGTGGGTGGCGTTGTTCAGCAGCTTGGTGCGGCAAGCCCGTTCCAGGAAATCTTTGACTTCTTTCTTCGCGGTCGCGGGGTAAAGCCCTGCCACATACTCGGCTTCATGGTCCTGGGTGCAGTTGAAGTACAGGTCGTCTTTGGCTTTGTCTCTGGCCACGGGTAGCTCCTTGATGGATGTCGGTTTCGCGCAGAGGCGGCGAAACTCCCTTGAGGGTAACCAGGTTTTTTCCGTGGACCAGCCCTGCTGGCGAAAAAGGAAAAGGCTGTACGACGTGGGTGGACTCGCGCGATTTATTAAACGCGGGTGTGCAATCAATCGTCGATGCCGATGGACGGCGCTCCCCACGGCTTCATAAACTGTCGCCAGGCTTGGGGACTGGGGGCGGTAGATGAATCGCAATGAACTGCGCAAGGCCGACATCAACCTGATGGTGGTGTTTGAAACGCTGATGCTCGAACGCAACGTGACACGCGCGGCGGAAAAGCTGTTTCTCGGCCAGCCCACAATCAGCTCGGCCCTCAACCGCCTGCGAACCATGCTCAACGACCCGCTGTTTATCCGGGTCGGTCACCGCATGGAACCCACGGCGCGGGCCGAAGAGCTGATCCTGCACCTGTCTCCGGCGCTCGACGCCTTGTCGTCGGCCCTGAGCCTGACCCGCGAGTTCGATCCCGCCAGCAGCACCATGACCTTTCGCATCGGCCTGTCCGATGACGTCGAGTTTGGCCTGCTGCCCCCGCTGTTGCGCGCCTTGCGCCAGGAAGCGCCGCAGGTGGTGTTCGTGGTCCAGCATGTCGACTACTGGCGGATTCCCGACTTGCTCGCCTCAGGCGATATCACCGTGGGCATCAGCCAGACCCGTGGCCTGCCGGCCAACGCCAAGCGCAAATTACTGCGCCACATCCAGCCCAGCATCCTACGCGCCGACGCCTCGGACACGCCGTTGACCCTCGACGAATACTGCGCCCGGCCCCACGTGCTGGTCTCGCACACAGCCAACGTCAGCGGCTTTGCCGATGAGTGGCTGGCCGAGATTGGCCGGACCCGCCAGGTGGTGTTGTCGGTGCCGCAATACAGTGCCTTGCCGGCCTTGCTGGCGGGCACCGACCTGATCGCCAGCCTGCCGGACTACACCGCCGCAGCCATGGCCGCCTCGGGGCAATTGTTCAAGGAGCCGTTCCCGTTCCACACCCCGACCCTGGACCTGTCCATGGTCTGGCTCAGCCACGTCGACACCGACCCGGCCGAACGGTGGCTGCGCTCGCGCCTGGAAACCTTCATGAGTGACCGCGGCGCACCGCAGATCTAGGCTTATGTCGCAGAGAGTGGCAGGAGCGGTCTGTGCTACATGTAGGCACTTTGATCGACACCCCAAGGAGCACAGTAATGCCTCACCTGCACATGGAATACACCGACAACCTGCCAGGGCTCAACGCGGACGTGGCGCTGCTGCGTTTCAACCACGCGCTGGCCGGTTCCGGGCAGTTTGCCGACGAGTTCGACATCAAGAGTCGGGCCGTGCAGGTGGGCGCATTCCGCGTGGGGACCGGCATGGGTGAGCGGGGCTTTGTGGCGGTGCGGCTGGCGATACTCAGCGGCCGTTCACCGGCGATCAAGAAGCAATTGTCCGATAGCCTGCTGGCGGTCCTGCAGGACGTGTGCGAATGGCCGGCCGGGGTCGAGGTGCAGCTGTGCGTCGAGGTCCTGGACATCGACCGCGAGTCCTACACCAAGACCGCCATCGGTCGCTGAGACCCGCCGCACACCTCAATCCAGCGCTTGCGCGGCGCATGCCTTGGTCACCTGCTCGCGCAGCCAGGTATTGGCGCTGTCCAAATCGCTGGCCTCGCTCCACAGCATATCCAGGCTGAACCCCGGCAACCCCTGGGGCGCCTCGTAATGGCTGAAGCCGGGTTCATTGGCCAGCAACTGCTGGATACGCCGTGGCATGGCCAGCAGGTAATCGGTGCCGACAATCAACTTCAGCGCCGCACTGTAGCTATTGGCCCGCGCGACAACCTGCCGTTTATGGGCCTGTTGCGCGAGCCAGCCATCGACCATGTTGGTACTGGACGTCCAGGGCGTGGGAAAGACATGCCGGCGCTGGGCGAAATCCTGCAGGCTGAAGCGCGGCGTCGGGTGGGGCGCGTGGTGGTCGACCACGCACACCAGGTCATCGGTGAGCAGCACCCGGGACTTGAAGTCACGGTGGTTCTGATGAAAGTTCGGGCCGAAGCCGATCACCAGGTCGATGCGCCCGGCGTGCAGGTCCTCGGCGGGAATGTCACTTTCGAGTTTGTGCACATTGATGGTCACCGGCAGGTCGACCTGGGCGAAGCGTTGCAGCAGGCGCGGCAGGATCAACTGTTCGAAATACTCCGGGGCGCAGAGGTTGAAGGTCACGGCCCGGCGAGTCGGGTCGAACGCCTGGACCCCGGCATGGCACAGGTTGATGCTCTCGATGATCTGCAGCACATGGGGGTACATGCTGCTGGCCCTGTCGGTCGCCCGCATGCCGGTCCGGGTGTTGATGAACAACTCGTCCTCGAAGCTGGTGCGCAGTTTCTTCAGGCAGTAACTCACGGTGGATTGGCTGACGCACAGGGCGTCGGACACGCCACTGACATTGCACTGTTCATACACCGCGATGAACACCATGAGGTCCTGCATATCGAGCTTGCGCAGCAAGTTACTGTTGAGCATCCATCGGATCCGTTCAGCGGCGTGCGCAGGTTGCGCACACGCCTGAACCGGGAATGCTAACGGAAGGCGCCGCTCAGGACCATGCGCCGCGGATCCGCTTGCTCAGTCGATGTGCCTGGCGTAGTGGCGCGGGTCAAAGCGCAGGACCATCACCATCATGACCAGCACCACCGCCGTCAGCGCCCACCAGGCCCATTCGAAACTGCCCAGTTGGTCGCGGATCATCCCGGCAATCAGCGGCGAAACACCGGCAATCAGGTAGCCGATACCTTGTACGAAGGCCGTCAGGCCGCCGGCGCGCTGGGGATGGTCGAGGTGGTCCAGCGAGACGATCAGGCTCATTGGAAACAGCCCGCCGATGCCCAGTCCCAACAGGCACGGCCAGAGCAGGCTCAGGGACTCGGGGCTAAGGATCAACCCGCAGAAACCGGCGACGATCAGGCCCAGCAACACCATCAGCACCAGGCGTTTGTCGCGGCTGCGGTTGGCCAGGGCCGGGGCCAGCAGGCCGGAGATCACCTCCATGGCCGTCAGGAACCCCAGCAGCAGGCCGGCGTTCTGTTCGCTCCAGCCTTTCTCCACGTAATACGGTGCCAGCCATGCCAGCACGCAGGTGTAGGAGGCCGTGCCCAGGCCGAAGAAAATGGCCAGCAACCAGGCGCGGGGATTGCCGGCAAAAGCTGGGTTGTTGACGGTTGGGCGGGCCTGGGGGGCGATGGCTGAACGTTGCGCGTACCAGAACAGCAAGGCGACCACCGCCAGTGCCGCCCAGATCGCCAGGCCGATGCGCCAACTGCCGGTGCGCACCATCACCAGGGGCGCGAATGACGCGGCAATGGCTGCACCGGCCATGATCGAGGTGACGTACAGGCCCATGAACAGCGAGACGTTATCGCTGAAGCGGGACTTGATCAGTGCCGGCAGCAGTGCCTGGATCAGGGCGATGCCGATGCCGGCCAGGACGGCGCTCAAGATCAGTTCGGCGGCCGAGTCGAGGAACAGCCTCGAGGCGGTGGCCAGGCCGATGATGATCAGCGACAGGACCACGGTGCGATGTTCACCCAGGTGGTGGCTGATGCGCATGCCGAAGAACATTGCCAGCCCCATGGCCATGACGGGCAGCATGGTGAGCAGGGCGGCGAGGCTGAAGCTCAGGGGGATGTCGCTGCGGATGCCGGTCAGCAGCGGGCCGATGGCGGCCATGGACGGGCGCAGGTTCAGGGCGACCAGGACGACGGCGAGTATCAGCCAGATGGCGGGGCGGGAGGTGGCGCGTACGGTTTGCATAATCGGACCTTTGGGGGGGCGTGGGTTGGATTAGGCGGGTAGGGGGTGGGCGGCGGCAAATCAGAAAGTCTGGGGGGGGATTTAGAAATTAAATGTGTTGGGGGGGGGCAGTTCGTTGCTTCGCTGCGCCTCCCCCCAGGTGCATATCTTCGCTCAGCCTGCCGTACCTGGAAGAATGCGCCGCCCTAAAGATAATCGCTGGCAGGCCGCAAGCGGGCGCCAGCTCCCACAGGTTCGGCGTGCCCCTGCACAAATTCTGTGGGAGCGGGCTTGCCCGCGATGGCGATCTGCGCCACACCACAGATCTCAGCAATACCCCAATCTCCCGTAGCAGCTGTCGAGCCTGCGAGGCTGCGTTCGAGGACGCAGTCCTCGCAGGATTGCAGTGAGGGAATGTTTAGCCAGTCTGCAACCAAGGTTCTTCAAGTGTGGATTTAACGACTTATTGCCCCGTGTGACGCTGTTCGCCCTCTGTGTTCTGCGGTTTACCTTATGGACGGTTGCTCGATCGACACTCACCCCGCGGCTGTGCCTGGCGCTAGTGCGTCATGCCGTCAGCCTCGGCGTCGATTCTTGCCCGCCAGCGCATTGAACCTGTCTGCCCTGCCTTCGGAATTGGCCTTTTGGGCGCTATGGCACTGCCGCCATGCGCGCCCACCGGATGTGCGTATTTCCCGTTGAAGCATTTCAACGGCCCTGGTGTTGCGCCGGGGCCTGACTGGTGGTGCCTGCGCGCCGCCTGACCCGGACATACGAGCGTTCCCATGAGTGTTGCCACGAGCCCCTTTGCCTCTCTGCAAGAAGCCAGCGATTTTCTGCAAGCCAACCCGGATATCGAGATGTTCGAGCTGTTCATTGTCGACAACAACGGTGTGCCCCGGGGCAAGTTGTTGCACCGCGATGAGTTGCTGGCGGTCTACCAGAGCGGGCGGCCGCTGCCGAGCACCATTTTGGGCCTGACCATCAATGGCGACGACGTGGAAAACTCCGGGCTGGTCTGGGAAGTCGGCGACATCGACTGCCGCGCTTACCCGGTCAGTGGCAGTTTGCAGCGCATGCCATGGCGCCAGATTCCGACGGCGGCGGTGCAGGTCAGCATGCATCCGCAAGAAGGCATGCCGGCGACCGTGGCCGATCCCCGGCATTTGCTCGCCAACGTGATCGACGGACTCAAGGCCGATGGTTATTACCCGGTGATGGCCGCGGAGCTGGAGTTCTACTTGCTCGACCAGCAGCGTGACAGCCAGGGTCGCCCGCAACCGGCGCGGGACGTCGACGGCGGGCGTCCACGTTCGACCCAGGTCTACGGTTTGCGCGAGCTGGAGCAGATCGAGCCATTTCTCGCCGACCTCTACGCCGCCTGCAAGCTGCAGGGGATTCCGGCGCGCACGGCGATTTCCGAATACGCGCCGGGCCAGGTCGAGATCACCCTGGAGCATCGCGCAGATGCCCTGCAGGCCATGGACGAGGCGGTGCGCTACAAGCGCCTGGTCAAGGGCGTGGCCCACAAGCATGGGATGAGTGCGTGTTTCATGGCCAAGCCATTCGATGACCTGGCCGGCACGGGCATGCACATGCACGTCAGCATCGCCGACAAGGACGGCAACAACCTGTTTGCCAGTGAGGCCCCCGATGGCACGCCGCTGCTGCGCCAGGCGGTCGGTGGCATGCTCAGCACCTTGCTCGACTCCCTGCTGTTGTTCTGCCCCAACGCCAACTCCTATCGCCGCTTCCAGACCAACAGCTACGCGCCGCTGGCCGCCACCTGGGGCGTCGACAACCGCACCGTGAGCCTGCGGGTGCCCGGTGGGCCGGCGTTCTCGCGGCATATCGAGCACCGCATCTGCGGCGCCGATGCCAACCCCTATCTCGCCGCTGCGGCGATCCTGGCGGGCATTCATCGCGGCATTCGCGAGCAGCGCGACCCGGGAGCGCCGGTCGAGGGCAACGGTTACGCCCAGGCCAAGGAATTGCTGCCCACCGACTGGCTGACCACCCTGCGTGCACTGGAAAGTTCGGCCTGGGCCCGGGATGCCTTTGGCGCGCCGTTCCTCGGGGTCTACCTGGCAGTCAAGCGCGCCGAGTACCGCCAGTTCATGGGCGAAGTTGGCGAGCAGGACTGGCGCTGGTATTTGCATCAGGCGTGAGATAGGAATAATTAACAAACAGGACGCCAACAAATAGTGGTTAATCCACTATTTGTTGGCGTCTTTTTCACGAAACATTGATGCCGGGCTGCTTAGAGTTTGTGCTGTGTTCAGGAAAGAATAGTTCGTTCTTTGCTGGCGGCACTGACTTCAGGAACAAGCAGACCTCCCATGTTTAAAATTAAAGCCGTGCGCCCGGAATGGGTGACGTTGATTGCCAGTGTATTGCTGTTGGCGGGCTACAACGCTGTCCTCTGGCAACACCTGTTCGACATTACCGCCAGCGATGCCCGGGGTATCGGCATGCGGGTGGCGTTCGGCGTAATGATTGCCTGTGCTTTCAACTTGATCCTGACCCTGCTGGCCTTCCGTCCTTTGTTCAAACCCTTGCTGACCCTGATCTTCATGATCAGTGCCGGTGTCGCGTATTTCATGAGTCAGTATGGTGTGCTGATCGATGCCGCCATGTTACGCAACTTCGCCGAGACCAATGCCACCGAAGTGCGCGATCTATTGTCGCTGAAGTTACTGGCGTACAACTTGTTATTGGGTGTACTGCCGTCGTTTATTCTGTGGAAAACCCCAATTAGTTATCGTCGCTGGCACCGTGAGTTGTTCAGCAAAGTGTTGGTTGTTGGCGCCTCTGCCGTGGTGATCGGTGGCGTGGCACTGCTTAACTATCAAGGCCTGTCTTCGTTGTTTCGCAATCACCACGAATTGCGCTTGATGGTGGTGCCGAGCAATTACATCGGCGCCTCCTTCGGTTATGTGCGCGAACAAGTGAAGTCGGCGCAGCAACCGTTCGCCAAACTCGGCGAAGATGCCCAGCGTAATCCGAGCTGGCAAACCCACGGGCGCAAATCCCTGACCGTACTGGTGGTGGGCGAAAGTGCCCGCGCCGAGAACTTCGGCATTCTTGGCTATGGGCGTGACACCACGCCAAAACTGGACAAGGAAGCGGGGCTGATCGCCTTCACCGACGTGCATTCCTGCGGCACGGAAACCGCGGTCTCGGTGCCTTGCATGTTCTCCAACATGGGCCGCAAGGACTACGACGCCAGCAAGGCGAAGAATGAAGAAGGCCTGCTGGATGTGCTCAAGCATGCCGGGCTGGACGTGATCTGGCGGGACAACCAGTCGGGCTGCAAGGGCACCTGCGACCGGGTGACCCTGGAAGATGTCAGCAACTTCAAGGACCCGGTGCTCTGCGCCAACAGTGAGTGCCGCGATGAAATCCTCCTGCAGGGCCTGCAGCACTTCATCGACACCCTGGACAAGGACACCGTGCTGGTCCTGCACCAGATGGGCAGCCACGGTCCCGAGTACTTCAAGCGTTATCCCAAGGAATACGAGCGCTTCACCCCGGTGTGCGAGAGCAACGCGCTGAACACGTGCAGCCGGGAAAGCATCGTCAATGGCTACGACAACACCCTGGTCTACACCGACCATGTGCTGTCGACCCTGATCGACCTGTTGCGCAACAACCAGGACAAAGTCGACACGGCCATGCTGTACCTGTCGGACCACGGCGAATCCCTGGGCGAGTACAACCTGTTCCTGCATGGCACGCCCTACATGCTTGCCCCCGATCAGCAAAAGCATGTGGCGATGCTCGCCTGGTTCTCCGACAGCTATCAGAAGGCCTTCTCGGTCGACACCCACTGCTTGCAACTGAGTCGGGAAAAACCCTTGAGCCAGGACAACCTGTTTCATTCGATGCTGGGGTTGCTGGAGGTCAACAGCAAGGTCTACAACCCTGACCTGGACTTGTTCACCGGCTGCCGAGGGGCCGTGGTCGACGGCGTTCTGGCCAAGGATTGAACGCCAGCCACCTGATCACTACGCCAGCCCCCAGGCTGGCCCCAGCTGACACCTTATAAGAGTCGCCCCCATGTCCGCCCACCCCCCATCTTCCATCGAGCGCGAATCCGCTGAGCGCCATGGCCAGCAGTACGCCTGTGCCTGTGTCGAGCCCCAGCCACCGGGCTGGCGCCAGCGCCTGGCGCAGTGGCGCCGCGAGCAGTTGCTGCGCAACGCGCTCAACAAGGCCGGGGAGCCTGGCCTGGTGTTGGATGTGGCCTGTGGCGTCGGGCGTTACTGGCCGGTACTGGGGGAACACAGTAACCGGGTGATCCTGGCGGCCGACCCGTCCCCGGACACGCTCAAGCATGGCCGTACGCACCAGTCGGCGAGCCTGCTGGCGCGTATCCGGACCTTCCAGAGTTCGGCCTTCTCCATCGGCCTGTCGGCCAACGCGGTGGATTGCATCGTCTGTTCGACGCTGTTCCAGCAGCTGCCGAGCGCCGAGCACCGCATGGCGCTGCTCCAGGAGTTCCAGCGGGTGAGCCGGGACACCCTGATTGTGGTCGTGCGCCTGGCGGGTCGCGGCAACTGGACGGCCGCCCTGACGGCGCAAGTGGAACCCGGGGTAGGCAAAAGCCAGCTGGAGGCCGAGTTCAAGGCGGCCGGCTTCGAGGTCCTCATGCACCAGGATGTGTTGCCGGGCATTGCGGCAACCCGGGTGTACGTGCTGCGCAAACTCAACCAGGACTGATCCGGCGAGCGCCTGGCCGCGTGCCGTAGATCATTTCGCCTACGCTCTTGCTCCGTGGATGCGCGGAAATCGCCGGGGGCGATATATACTGCGCGCCATTCTTCAAGGGAGAGCCGTGTGGCCATCGATATTCACTGGATTCGCGACAACGATAGCCTCGGTCAGTTTTGCGCCCAATGGCAGCAGTTGCCGTTCGTCGCCCTCGACACAGAATTCATGCGGGTCGACACCTTCTATCCGATTGCAGGCTTGCTGCAGATCGGTGATGGCGTGCGCGCTTACCTGATTGACCCTTTGACCATCGACAACTGGCAGCCCCTGGCCGCATTGCTGGAAAACCCGGCCGTGCTCAAGGTGCTGCATGCCTGCAGCGAAGACCTCGAAGTCCTGTTGCGCCTGACCGGCAGCCTGCCGGCGCCGCTGTTCGATACCCAGCTGGCCGCCGCCTACCTGAACCTGGGCTTCTCCATGGGGTACTCGCGTCTGGTCTCGCAAGTGCTGGACATCGACCTGCCCAAGGGGGAAACCCGCTCGGACTGGCTGCAGCGTCCGCTGTCGGAGACCCAGATCAGCTACGCCGCCGAAGACGCCCTGCACCTGGCAGAAGTGTTCGTGCGCCTGCGGCCCAAGTTGTCGGACGACAAGTTCGCCTGGGTCCTGGAGGATGGCGCCGAACTGGTGGCCAACCTGCGCCGCGAAACCGACCCATACGAGGTCTACCGCGAGGCCAAGCTGGCCTGGAAACTGTCCCGCGCCCAACTGGCCGTGCTGCGCGAGCTGTGCGCTTGGCGTGAGCTTGAAGCCCGGGCCCGTGACCTGCCGCGCAACCGTATCGTGCGTGAGCATTCGTTGTGGCCGTTGGCCCGGACCCAGCCGGACAATCTCGCCGCGCTGGCGAAAATCGAAGACATGCACCCGCGCACCGTGCGCCAGGACGGCGAGTTCCTGCTGGACCTGATCAAACGGGCCGCCAGCGTACCGCCGGAGCAATGGCCAGCGGCGGTGCCCGAGCCGTTGCCGATCGAAGCCGCCGCCCTGGTCAAGCGCCTGCGCGCACTGGGCCAGGCCGAAGCGGAGCGCTTGAACATCGCCCCCGAACTGATGTTGCGCAAGAAGACCCTGGAGGCCTTGCTCAAGAGCGGCTTCCCGGACGGTCCTTACCAATTGCCTGAATCGCTGCGTGGCTGGCGCCGCGAATTGATGGGCCAGGCCTTGCTCGACAGCCTGGCCACTGCCGGAGAACAGCCTTGAAACGTATCTGCTCGATCTACCGAAGCCTGAAGAAAAACGAAATGTACCTCTACGTGCTCAAGAGCGATGCTCTGGAGCGCGTACCGGAAAGCCTGTTGCTGGCCTTCGGCAAACCCCATCACGCCTTCGACCTGGTGCTGACCCCGGAGCGCAAGCTCTCGCGCGAAGACATTACCCAGGTCCTGGAAAACCTCGACAAGCAGGGCTACCACCTGCAAATGCCGCCAGCCGAAGACGAGTACATCGAGCACTTGCCCGAAGAGTTGCTGCGACGTAACGATCCGATCTGACGGCGACCGGTTCAGGCTCGGTCCCGGGCCTGCCGGCCCACCACGATGGATTTTCTGGCGGTGGCCGCAAACGGGGGAGCGCACTCCCTCGGCGGCCTTGTGCACTGTTTTTTAAGGTTTGAACCATGCGCGTTCTGATTGCCGAACACGACCACGCTGTGTATGCACAACTCCTGGGTCAGCTGGCGCCCGAGCTGCAGGTCATGACCAGCGGCGACTCCGCCGAGCTGGCCAGCCTGGCGGCCGATTGCCCGGTGTGGCTGGGGCAGCCCGACCTGCTGGCGACCCTGTTGCGCCAAGGCCATAAGCCCCAGTGGCTGCAGTCGACCTGGGCCGGCATCACGCCGCTGCTGGTCGAAGGACTGCCACGGCATTATCGCCTGACGCGCGCCGTGGGGATTTTTGGCCAGGTGATGGCCGAGTACGTCCTGACCTACATGCTCGGGCATGAGCGCGAAGTGTTGCCGCGCCTGGTCAGCCAGGTCGAGCGCAAGTGGGACAGCCGCCAGGGCCAGAGCCTGGTAGGGCGCAAGGTGCTGATCGTCGGCACCGGGGACATCGGCCAGAGCGTTGCCGAGTTCCTCAAGCCCTTTGGTGTGCAGTTGTACGGCATCGCCAGCACGCCCCGTGAGCAGGCGCCGTTCATCGAAGTGGCCGGGTTGCAGGACCTCGGGCGCCTGGTGGGTGAAGTCGACTACGTGGTCAACCTGCTGCCCAACACCCCGAGCACCCATGATCTGTACGACGCCGCGCTGTTCAAGCAGTTCAAGCCAACGGGCCTGCTGATCAACGCCGGGCGCGGTGTGGCGGTGGTCGATGCCGACCTGGTGGAGGCCTTGAAAGAAGGGCACCTGGCCGGCGCGGTCATCGATGTCTGCCGCCAGGAACCGCTGCCCCAGCGCCACCCATTCTGGACCGCCTGGGGCCTGCTCTTGACCGGCCACAGCTCGGCACCGACTTCACCGGTGCTGATGGCACAACTGTTTCTCGACAACATGCGCGCCTTTCAGACCGGCCAAGCGCTGCGCGGCGAAGTGGATTTCAACCGCGGCTATTGAGACAACCCCAGTAACCCCAACCCCCACTGTGGGTGTGCGCAGCACCAGGCGAACACCCAGAATCACTGTAGGCGCTCGCTCCCACACGGGTTTTGTGGGTATGTGGGGGATTAGCACCCCCCCGGAATGACTGTGCTTACAGGGTGAAATCACCCTCGGCTGCCAGTTCGCTCAGCGGCCGGCGTGGGCTTGGGACTTCCCGGGCTTGCAGGTATTCGGCCAGGGTGGCCTTGTCGCCCAGCTTGCCGATCGCCACGGCGGCATGCAGTGCGTAGCCTTCTGGAATATTCAGTTCCTTGCGAGTCAGCTCCTGATCGAAGCCGGCCATGCCGTGGGTGTGCCAGCCGCTGATGGACGCTTGCAGGGCCAGGTGGCCCCAGGCCGAGCCGGTGTCGAAGGTGTGCCACAAGGCCGGGGTTTCGGCATCGGCACCTGGCGCGGTAAAGGTGGTTTTCGAGATCACGATGACCAGCGCCGAAGCGTGCTGGGCCCAACCCCGGTTGAACTCATTCAGCAGGCCAAGGAAACGCTCCCAGTTCGGCGTGTCCCGGCGGGCGTATAGAAACCGCCAGGGTTGCGAGTTGTAGGCCGAGGGCGCCCAGCGTGCCGCTTCAAAGAAACTCAGCAGGGTGGATTCCGGGATGGCTTCACCGGTAAACGCCCGTGGCGACCAGCGCTCGGTGAACTGTGGGTGGATGGCATATTCGGCAACGCGGGGGTTGGCGCTCATGAAAGAGATTCCTGGCAAGGTCGATGAGGGAGCACAGCAACAAAAACCGGGGGCGCACAGTTGGCTGGGCAGTGGAGTTTTTGCGACCTGCAAAACTACTGCGCCCCGGGAAAACTGACAAGCACTGGCGTACCGGCAGTCGCCAGCGCTTGGCCCGCGGGGGCTGGGGCACTAGACTGGCGGCCTTTTCTACCGCTGATGCAGATGCTCGAACCATGGCCGCCAAAGTTGAACCGTTCTGGATACGCAAGACCCTCGCCCAACTCGACCAGCAGGAGTGGGAGTCGTTGTGCGATGGCTGTGGCCTGTGCTGCCTGCAAAAGCTTGAGGATGAAGACGACAACAGCGTCTATTACACGCGGATCGCCTGCAAATTGCTGGACCTCAAGACCTGTCAGTGCACCGACTACCCGAACCGCCGCGAATCGGTGCCAGACTGCATCCAGCTGACGCCGGGCAAGGCCGATGAGTTCAAGTGGTTGCCGCCTACCTGCGGTTATCGCCTGGTCAGTGAAGGCAAGGACTTGCCGCTCTGGCATCACCTGGTGTGCGGCGATCGCGACGCGGTGCACCATGAGCGAATCTCCCAGTCCGGGCGCATGCTCGCCGAGGGCAGTGTGGCCGAGGATGATTGGGAAGATCATCTGATTTTCCGCGCAGGTTAAGCGCCGCGCGTTGTCCAAGTGAATCACGAAGGAGTGTGTATGGCTGTGCGCTTGCCATTGGCATTGTCGCTGCTGGTGCTGAGTTCATCGGTGTGGGCGGCCAAGAAGGTCGATCTGGACTACCACGTGCGCCTGTTACCGCAAAGCGACCAGGCCGAAGTGCGCCTGACCCTGGCCCAGGGCTCGGCGGTGCGCAGCCTGGATTTCGATCTGGCGGACGGCAGCCGATACAGCGATTTCAAGGCCGACGGCCAGTGGCAACTGACCCCGGGCAAAGCTGTGCGCGGGGTCTGGCGACCTTCGGCCGACAAAGCCAGCCTGACCTACCGAGTGCGTATCAGCCAGGCGCGCAAGAACACCACCTTCGAGACTCGCATGACGCCGAGCTGGGCCTTGATGCGCGGTGATGACCTGGTGCCGGCAGCGCGCCTGGATCAACAGGATGGCATCGAGCTGGTGTCGCGCCTGGCGTTCGAATTGCCGGCGGGCTGGAAAAGCATCGAGACGGCCTGGCCGCGCATCGGCAAGAACCGCTTTCGCATCGACAACGTTTCCCGACTGTTTGACCGGCCCACCGGCTGGATGCTCGCCGGCAACCTGGGAACGCGCCGGACCCGCCTGGGCGAGACCCAAGTCACGGTTGCCTCGCCACGCGGGCAGGGCATGCGCCGCATGGACGTGCTGACCCTGCTGACGTTCGTCTGGCCGCAGGTACAGGCGCTGTACCCTCGGCACCCGGGCAAGCTGCTGATCGTCGGCGCCACCGACCCGATGTGGCGCGGCAGCACCGCCGGGCACGAGTCAATCTACCTGCACAGCCGTCTGCCGTTGATCAGCGAAAGCGGCAACAGTCCGTTGCTGCGTGAGCTGGCGCAGATGTTTGCGCGGATCAGCGACGAAGAGCGCAGTGACTGGATCAGCGAAGGATTTGCCGAGTACTACGCCATCGAACTGCTGCGCCGGGCTGGCGGCATGAGTGATGAGCGCTATCAGATGCTGGGAAACAACCTGGCCAAGGCCGGCCATGGGGTCAGCAGCCTGCGGGGCGAACAGGCCAACCCGGCCCAGGTGGCCAGGGCGGTATTGCTGATGCAGGAGTTGGATCGCGAGATTCGCCTGAAAACCCGCAACAAGCGCTCACTCGACGACATGCTCCGCGGCGCCATGCACCTGGAGCGGGTCAGCACCCAGGAGTTCGTGGCACTGGCCGAAAGCATCATCGGCGAGCCCTCGAAGGTCCTGGGGAGCGAGTTGTTGCACTAGCGCATGGGTCGCGGGGTTCTACGCCCCGGCCTTGGGTGACTTCAACGAGTCGTTAGCGGTCGCGGTGTGGGTCGCGGCCTCGGCATTGGCCTTGAGGGTTTTCAGGTCTTCACCGGCCCGTTCGATTTTCGCGCGGACGTTGTCCAGGTCCTGGCGGCTTTTTTCCAGGAAGCTTTTTGCCGAGCTATGGCCGGTGATGCCCCGCGCCAGGGCGACGCCACCGAGCGCCACCTGGATCAGGCCGAACACGCCGCCACGGCGCAGGCCCTTGCCCACCATTACCACGCCACCCGCCAGCGAGCCGATACGCTCCCAGCCTTGCACATTTTGGGTCGGCTGGGTCTGGAAGGGAGTGGAGTTGATACGTTCTACGCGTTTGAGTTCGTTCATCATCTGTCTCCTCAAGGGGCAATGGATACAAAACTGACTGCGCCAGGGCTCGAGTCGTTCCGTCGGGCGTGGGGCCGATCAGCGGAATTTTGGTCCGGAGCGGGTATTCAGGCCCTTGGCCATGCGGTCGTACAGCACCACGTTGACGGTGGCAGCCAGGTTCATGCAGCCGGTGGTGGGAATGTAGACCACGTCTTCGCACCAGTCGCGGATCTCTTTGTCCAGCGACCCGTCTTCGGGGCCGAAGATGTACAGCGCGCGGTCCGGGTGGGTGTACTCGGGCAGCGAGCGGGCGCCTTCCACCAGTTCGACCGCAACCGGGACGCAGCCCAGCGGGAGGATTTTTTTCAGGTCGTCGATGCCGATCAGCGGAATGTCGTAGTGCACGCGCTTGGTGTCGGTGACGAAGTCGGCGGCGCGTTCATAGCGCTTGCCGGTGTAGAACACCGACGCCACGCCATAACAGCCAGCGGCGCGCATCACCGAGCCAACGTTCTCCGGTGATTTGGGGTTATACAAACCAATGCAGCTGTACCGTTTGTCTGCCACGAGCGGGGTGCCTTCGGGAAAAAGAGGGCGATTATACGGGGAATGGGGGAGGGTGTCTGATTTGCGGATTGCTGGTGTTTGCGGCATCACCATCGCGAGCAGACGGAGCGCTGCTCGCGATGAAGCAACCTTTTCAATCGTCTTTTTTCATCAACCCAGCCAGCGCGGCAAACGGGTTGTGGGTCGCCTTGGCGATTTTCGGGGTGCTCAGGGAGCCTTCGCTGAAGTACTGCTGGTCGGTGTAGCGCGAGTGTTCGTTGTCGTGGCAATACAGGCACAACAGCTCCCAGTTGGAACCGTCCTGCGGGTTGTTGTCGTGGTTGTGGTCGCGGTGGTGCACGGTCAGCTCGCTCAGGCGCTTGCCAGAGAACTCGCGGGTGCAGCGCCCGCAGACGTGCGGATACATCTTGAGGGCCTTGTCGCGGTAACCCATTTCCTTGTCGCGCTGGTTGTCAGCGAGGATTCGGTCCAGTTTCGAGGTGTTGGTTGGGGTGGACGAACTCATGGGTTCACCTTTGTAGAAGACGAATGACGGTTATCAGCAGAGTTTAGCTCAGCCCTTGAGCTTCTCGGCAATCCAGATGGTGTGGCGGGTGCCCTTGTTGCCATGGGCGAACACCTGCACCTCTTCGGCCTTGAAGCCGGCTTTTTTCAGTTTGTCGGAAAACTGCCGGTCGGCACTGGCCGACCACACGGCCAGCACGCCCTTGGGGCGCAGGGCCTTGGCGCAGGCGGCCAGGCCACCGGCGGAGTACAGCCAGCTGTTGGCTTTCTGGGTCAGGCCTTCGGGGCCGTTGTCGACGTCGAGCATGATCGCGTCGAAGCCCTGGGGTTCGGCCTGCAGGACCTTGGCCACGTCTTCCATGCGGATCACTGTGCGCGGGTCCAGTAGCGGCTTGCCGGCTTTCTCGCCCAGCGGGCCACGGTTCCACTCCACCACCCCCGGCACCAGCTCGGCGACCACCACTTGCGCACTCTTGCCCAGGTGCTTGAGCGCCGAGGCGAGGGTGAAGCCCATGCCCAGGCCGCCGATCAGCACACGTGAGTTCGGTCGACCGGCGACTTTGCGGCAGGGAATCTCTGCCAGGGCATCTTCAGAGCCGTGCATGCGGGTGTTCATCAGTTGCCCGCCATCGCCGCCCTGGATCTTGATGACGAAATCTTCGCCGTACTCGAACAGGCACAGGGCTCCGCCGTTTTCGGGGATTGGGGTGGTGTCGAGCAGAACGAAACGTTTCATGGGAATCTCATTGGGAAAACTGGCATTGATCAGGGCATTCTTGCGCGGTTGGGAGTAGCCTTGAAGCATCAAGCAAGGGCAATGGAGCCATTGATGAAGCGCACCATTCTAACGGTCATTGTGCTGGCCGCGCTCTCGATTAGTGCGGGTCACGCGCAAGAGTTGCAGGCAATCCCGGTCACACCTTCGGCGGCTCCCGGCTCACCCGGCACCGCAACCCCCACGCCCTACCCACAGATCACCCCCACGCCAGTGCCCAAGGCCGGCAGTGGCAGCAGCCGTGAGCTACTGCTGCCGCCTATCGAAAAGCCCAATCCACCCAAGGACCAGACCTTGCCGGGGCTGGAACCAACCCCGGCAAAGAGCAAGACCCCGGGCGGTTGAAACGCCGATAGGGCGTCTCAGGCGATCCCCAATACCTTGAACACAAAGGCGTATTCCAGGGCCACGTCGCGCAGGCCCTGGTAGCGCCCGCTCATGCCGCCGTGCCCGGCACCCAGTTCGGTCTTGAGCAGCAACAGGTTGTCGTCGGTCTTGGTCACCCGCAGTTTCGCTACCCACTTGGCCGCTTCCCAATACTGCACGCGGCTGTCGTTGTAGCCGGCGATCACCAGGGTCGCCGGGTAGGCTTGCGCGCGGACGTTTTCGTAAGGGGCGTAGGCCTTGATCCGTGCATGGACCTCGGGCTCCTGCGGGTTGCCCCACTCGTCGTATTCGGTGACGGTCAGCGGCAGGTCCGGGTCGAGCATGGTGTTGAGCACGTCGACAAAGGGCACTTCGGCAATGGCCGCGGCGAACAGCTCCGGGCGCTGGTTGAGCACCGCGCCGATCAGCAGGCCGCCGGCGCTGCCACCGCTGATCGCCAGTTGCGCCGCGCTGGTGAAACCGTGGGCGATCAGGTGTTCGGCGCAGGCGATGAAGTCATCGAAGCTGTTCTGCTTGTGTTCCTGCTTGCCGGCGCGGTACCAGGCCTCGCCCAGCTCACCGCCGCCGCGCACATGGGCGATGGCAAAGGCCACGCCACGGTCGAGCAGGCTCAGGCGCGCATGGGAGAACCACGGGTCGAGGCTTTCACCGTAGGCACCGTAGCCATAGAGGTAGAGCGGGGTCGGCTGACCGAGCATCTCCCGCTTGACCACCAGACTGATCGGCACCTGGGTGCCATCCGGGGCCGTCGCCCACAGGCGCTGGCTGACGTAGGCGTCGGCATCGAATGGGCCGAGCACCGGGGTTTCCTTGAGGACTTGCTGCGCGCCGCTGGCCAGTTCCAGCTGCCGGACCTGGGCCGGACGATTCAGCGCTTCATAACGCAGGCGGATTCTGTCGCTGACAAACTCCAGGCTGTTCTGCACATACAGGCTGTAGGCCGCGTCCGGCAGTTGCACGCGATACGTCGGCAGGCCCTGTGGGTGCACCTCGATTATCGGCAAGCCGCCGATCCGCAGGCTCAGGGTCATGGCGCTGGCATTCAGGCTCAGGCCTTCGAACATCACCTCGTCACTGTGGGGGATCAGGTTCTGCCACTGGGACTCGCTCGGCACCCGCCCGGTGTCCGGGGCCTGGTACAGGGCGAAGTTGATGCCATCGCGGTTGGTGCGGATCAGCCAGCTCCATTGGCCGTCGAGCAGGCCATGGTCGACGTCGTATTCATGGTCTTCGACCCGCGGCGCCAGGCAGCTGAAGGCTTGCTGCGGCTGGGAGGCGTCGAGTGCCCAGACTTCACTGGTGGTCTTGCTGCCCAGCGACAGCAGCAACTGGCGCTCGGAGCTGGCGCGGTAGCAGTGCAGGAAAAAACGCCCGTCCGGCTCATGGAACACTTCTTCGGCGGCGGTGCCGTCCAGGCGGTAGCGGTACAGCTTGTGCGGGCGATGGGTGTCGTCGAGCTCGGCGAAAAACAGCGTCAGGCTGTCGTTGGCCCAGGTCATGCTGCCGTCGCAGTCCTCGAACGCAAGCTCGCTGACCTTGCCGCTGGCCAGTTCCTTGACGAACAGGGTGTAAACCTCCTCGCCCGTGGTGTCCAGGCTGTAGGCCAGGCGCTGGTGGTCGGGGCTGATGCTGAAGGCGCCCAGGGAGAAAAAGCCGCCATTGGCCAGCACGTTGGGGTCCAGCAGCAACTCTTCGGCGCTTTCATCTACCTGCAGGCCGTCATCGGCCGGGCGCGGGCAGCGGTAATGCCGGGCGTACTCGTCACCGGCGGTGGTGCGGGTGTAGTACAGGTACGGACCCCAAGGGGAGGGCAGCGACAGGTCGGTTTCCAGAATCCGTCCCTTGATTTCGTTGAACAGGTTTTCCCGCAGCTCAGCCTGGTCGGCCAGCATGGCCTCCTGGTAGGCGTTTTCGGCCTTGAGGTAGTCGAGCACGGGCGCCGTGTCCCGTTCCTGCAGCCAGGCGTATGGGTCATTCCCGTCGGCCTTGTGGGCAATCGGGGCGCTGCTGGCGTGGGCGGATTGGGGCATGGGCGGTTCTCGACGAGTGTGCAAAAAGGGCTTCACGGACAGCGTTGCAGCCTGATCAGTGAAAAGCCGTTATCATAAGCGCCTCTTTGCCTGCCATGCCATGGACACCATGACCGAGAACGACTATCTGATCGCTTGGGGCCTTTACGCCTTTGCCGCTTTGGGCTGCCTGTTGGTGTGGATGCGCATGACCCGCTGGATGTGGCGCTACCTGCGTGAGCCGCTGCGCCTGATCGTGGCGGTGCTGCTGTTCAGCCCGACCATCATCGACCCGGTAAAGGAAAAATTCGCCCCGGCCATCGCCATTACCGCCCTGGACCTGCTGTTCAAGGTCGGCAACAACGCCTGGCGCGCGATCTCCGACCTGTTCATGTACGGCATCATCGCCCTCGGGTTGTACCTGGTGTTCGTGCTGATCCGCCTGCCGATCGAACGTGCCGCCAAGGCGCGCAAGCAGCAGTCCGCTGCCGCCCAGGCCGCGGCCCAGGCGGCTGATCCCGATGACGACCAACCCTTCGGCGGGGCGGGTGATGATCGTTATGGTCGCCCCCCTGTGCCGAGCAACCCCCAGCGTTCGCGAGTCGAACCCCGTCTCTGACAGCCCTGCATTGAAGCGAGAGTCCCGGCATGTGTGAGTTATTGGGCATGAGCGCCAATGTCCCGACCGATATCGTGTTCAGCTTCACCGGGCTGATGCAGCGCGGCGGGCGCACCGGTCCGCACCGCGATGGCTGGGGCATCGCCTTTTACGAAGGCCGTGGCCTGCGTCTGTTCCAGGACCCGGCGGCGAGTTGTGATTCGCAGGTCGCGCAACTGGTGCAGCGTTATCCGATCAAGAGCGAAGTGGTGATCGGCCATATCCGCCAGGCCAACGTCGGCAAGGTCTGCCTGTCCAACACCCACCCGTTCGTGCGTGAGTTGTGGGGGCGCAACTGGTGTTTTGCCCATAACGGCCAGCTCGCCGAGTTCCAGCCGACGGCCAGTTTTTATCGGCCGGTGGGCGATACCGACAGCGAAGCGGCGTTCTGCGATTTGCTCAACCGCGTGCGCGAGGCCTTCCCCGAGCCGGTGGAGGTCGAGCAGTTGCTGCCCAGCCTGGTGGCCGCTTGCGCCGAGTACCGCAGCAAGGGCGTGTTCAACTGCCTGCTGAGCGACGGTGACTGGCTGTTCTGCTATTGCTCCACCAAGCTGGCACAGATCACCCGCCGCGCCCCTTTTGGCCCGGCGCGCCTGAAGGACGTGGACGTGATCGTCGACTTCCAGGCCGAGACCACCCCCAATGATGTGGTGACCGTGATCGCCACCGAACCGTTGACCGAAAACGAAACCTGGACCCGCTACGAACCGGGCCAATGGAGCCTGTGGCGGCGCGGCGAATGCGTCAGCCACGGCCAGACCGAATAGGGATCCGCCGCTATGTTGCTCAGTTATGTGCGTCTGGTGTTGTTTGCCATCGGCCTGTTGGTGGGCGTCCAGGTGCCAGGTTTCATCAATGATTACGCCAAGCGGGTCGAAGCCCACCTGATCGAGTCGCAGACCGGCCTGCAGGGGTTCCAGAACACTGCCGAGCAGTTCTTCAAGGGTGACCTGCAAGCGCTGGTGGCCCACTACCGCGCCAGCGAAGACCCGATCTTTCGCAGCGACGCCGACAGCCTGAACACCTTGCTCACCCGCCAGGTGGCGTTGGACAAGCAATTCCAGGCCATGCAAGGCCCGTGGTACATCCGCGTCCTGCAAGTGGCGCTGGCGGCCGACCCGGACATTCGCAAGGAAACCTGGAACGGCTACAGCTACCAGATCCTGCTGACCCCCGAAGCCATGGCCTGGGGCCTGGGCGGGGCGATGTTGCTGTCGTTCGGCCTGGAATGCCTGTTCCGCCTGATCGACTGGGTGGTGCTGGGCGGCAAGCGCCTGCGCCAGAGCCGGCCGATCGAAGAGCGGGATTTGCGCGGGCTGTAATGCCGAAGTCAAACCGATCGCCCGCGCAGGAAACCGTTCCTGTGCGGGCGAAGGTTTACCAGTCGAGCGAGTAGCTCATGCTGAACGTACGGCCTTCGGCGTTGGCATAGGGGGCCTTGGCGTTGGACTGGGCGAACAGGTTCTGGTAGTTACGATCGGTCAGGTTGAACACCCCACCTTCAAGCCGGCCGACCGGCAGTTCCACGGAGCCGAGCAGGTCCACCAGGGTGTAGCCATTGATGTCGCGTCCGTTGTCATCCTTGAGGGCCGCGTCGTAGCTGGCCAACTGCATGCCTTGCAGGCGTAGTGTGTAATCGTCCTCGGTATAACCGACGAACAGGGTGGTTTTTGCTGGTGAGATACGCGTGGCTGGCAGGTCGATCCATTTGCCGTTCTGCTGAGTCTCGCCCTTGGCCCAGGCATAAGTGCCCCCCACCGACCAGCGATCGGTTGCGCGATAGGTCAGGCTGTTTTCGATGCCGCGAACCCGTTCCTTCTGATCGATCAGGCGCAACACGCGCTCATTGGCATCGTAGAACTGGGTCACGTCCGAGGTGTTTTCATACACAGTGACATCGGCTTGCCATTGGTCCCAGTCGCCACGCCAGCCCAGCTCGTAGCTGTCGACCTTGATGGCTTGGGCGTCGAGGGTCTGGATGTTAAAGGAGCTGTTCACATCACGCAGGAAGCGCTGGATGTCCGGCAGTGAAAACCCCTGGCTGTAGTTGACGAAAACATCCTGGTTCTCGCTCAGGTGATAGACCGCCCCCAGGTTGTACAGGGTGGCGTCGTATTTAAGGGTTTCGCCGGGCAGGGTCGCATAATTGCCGGTCTGGACGATCTCCCCATAAGCGATGCTGTCGGAGACGTCGCTTTCGATCCATTCACGGCGAATACCGCCGCGCACTGTCCAGTCGGCGATGTCCCAGGACATTTGCCCGTAGATGGCCTTGGTGGTGGTCTCGGTATCCGGGCCCAGTTCGAAGGTGGTGCCGGTCTTGGTGTAGTCCAGGCCCTTGACGCTGTACTGGTCGCCTCGTTGAGTGGAGCGCTCGTTATCGTAGTCGGCCCCCCAGACCAGGTTGCCCGTGGCACTGCCGATGGCTGGTAGCGGTGTGTCGATGGCCGCGCGCAGGCCATAGACATTCTGCACGCTATTGTTGTCGGAGATGCCCGCGAAGCCTCGCGACACGTCAGGGAAAAACAGCGCGTCGGCGCGGCGCCAGTAGCTTTCCAGTTGCAGGCCCTGACCGTGGAAGTCCTTGTCGGTGTAATTGAGGTTGACCGCCTGGTTATGGGTATAGGGTTGATCGTCGAGGCGCAGCCCTTTGATTGCGACGGCTTCTTGCTTGTTTTTCGGGTCCTTGGTGTAGCCGGTGTCCTGTTCGTCCTTGTAGTCCTGCAGCGACAGGCTGACTTTCTTGTTCTCGTCCAGCTCGTAACCGAAACGACCTTGCAGGTCATAGGTCTCGGTGTCCATGCTGCTGCCCTGGGAGGTGTCCTGAGGGATACGGTGACCGTTGCCGTCAAACTGATCGTTGCGTTGCGTCAGGTCGGCGGACACATACCAGTCCAGGGCATCCTTGCGCCCGGTGGCACTCTGGAAGGCCTCGTAGGCGAAGCCTTTGCGGTTGAAGTTGTTGCCTGTGGTCATGCCCAGTTTGCTGCTGTAGGCCGCTTCCTGGCCCTGGTTACGCTTGGTGATGATGTTGATGATGCCGCCTGAAGCGCCGGCACCGTAGACACTGCTGGCACCGGAGACCACTTCGATGCGTTCGATGCTGGCTGGGGAGATGCTGTTGAGCTGGCGGAAATTGTCGCGCGTGGCGTTCTGCGACACACCGTCGATCAATACCAGCACGCTGCGCCCGCGCAGGGTCTGGCCGTAGTTGCTCATCCCGCCGGTAGACGGTGCAAGGCCGGGAACCAATTGCCCAAGAATGTCGGAGACCCGACGACCCGCGCCGCTCTGCTCACGGATTTGCTGTTCGTCGATCACCTGGACCGAGCCCGGGATCGAGGCAATGCTCGCTTCACTGCGGGTCGCGGAAACGACCGTGGCCTGGATGTTCAGGGCGTCGGACTGCTGTTCGGTGTCATCGGCCCAGCTGTAGGCACTGAAGCCACCGAGCAATGGAATCAACAGGGAGAGTTTGGTTCGGGTCATGAGGTCGTCTTTTTCTAGTTTTGATTAGCGTGGGTAGATAAAGGTGTGGGAGCGGGTGTCACGGTGAATGCCCGCACCCAACGGATTCCGAGGGCCGCCAGTGCGTAGGTCAGGGCCACCAGCCAGAAGCTGTGGGCCAGGCCGATCACACCCATGCCGACTCCGCCGAGCACAGTGCCGAGCAAGGCACCGGCCTTGGCCGCGCTGTTGCCCAGGCCGAGGGCAAAACCCTGCTGGCTGGCGCACACGGTATTGGCGATCAATGCATAGGCAACGGGAAGCAGGGCGCCTTGCCAGATGCCCCAGACCAGCCGGCTGGCGAGAAACCCCAGCCATTCGTTGGCCAGTGCCGTGGCGGCCAGCGTCAGGGCACACAGCCAGGCGACACCCTCGATGACGCGCAAGGTGTAGGCCGGTTGCCAGCGGTCGAACAAACGTCCCCACAGCGGTGCGGAAATCGCCAGGGTCGCGGCACTCGCGGCGTAGGTGGCGCCGATCAGCCAGCCCGGAGCGTGCAGGATGTTGGCGACGTACAGGGCGTAGAACGGCTGCGGGATCATCTTCGCGGCCTGGATCAACACGATCACCAACAAGATTGCATTCAGCCAGCCTTTGGGCAGGGCCACTGGCGCGGCGTTTTTTTTCGGTGAGGCCCGCGCCCTGTCGGCCGGCAGGAAAAAACTGCCCAGCGCGCATAACAGGCAAATCGCCGTTGCGCCGTAACAGAGCAAGGCGAAGCCCGAGATGTCCATCAGCCAGCCGCCCAGTACCGGGCCGATCAGCGAGCCGACGGCGGTCGCCGATTGCAGGCGGGCCAGGGTATGGCCCCGCCGGGAACTGTCGCAGCAGGCCAGGGCATAGGCTTGGGCCGCTGCGAGGAAACCGGCCAGCGCGCCTTGCATCACGCGAATGGCCACCAGCAGCCAGGGATCATTGGTGATCGCCGCGAGCCCTTGGCAGAGCGCCAGCGCCAGCAGCGCACGAATGATCATCGGCTTGTGTCCGGTGCGGTCGCCCAGGCGACCCCACACAGGCGTCAGGAGCATGGCCGCGAGCATCGGGCCGGCATAGACCAGTGCCGATAGCATCGCGGTGTAGCCGGCACCCTCTGGCCCAAGCAGATGCTGGATCTGCAAGGGCCAGAACGGGCCGCTCATTTCCATGGCGCCCATGGAGACAAACTGGATGACGATCAGCAGTCGCAATGCGCGCCCGTCAGCGAGCATCGGCGCTGGCTCGCAGTGGGTTGCCGAGGCGTCCGACAATGTCGGCATGACTGTCGAGCAAGCGCATGCGCATGAACGACTTTGCCGGCCAGTCTTGCTCCAGCAAGGCCTGGCGTTCGCTTTCCCAGCGTGCCGGCTCGACGCGCTCGCGCACGCTGTCAAAACACTGTGCAACCTGCGTTGCCAGGCGATCCCAAAGGATGTCTTGCGGCACACTCCAGTGGCGGGCACAGAGCAATGTCAGCTCGCCCAAGTGGCACATGAACGTGGTGTGCAGGAGTTTGTCGCGGACAAAACCCGTGTCGTCGTACAGGGTCATTTTCGGATCGTGCAACTGGATATCCAGGCCCTGTGCATGCAGGGTTTTACGGTCGATGCGAATGTCACCAAAGTCACGCAGCAACAGGCGATTCAACTGACCGTCAGCACCCATGACCATGAAGCTGTTTTGCTGGTGCGCTTCGAACGCCACGCCATACATCAGGTAGATGCCCAGCAGCGCCGGCACGGCAATCGACAGGTAATCATCGAAGAACGCCAGCATGGCCTCGCTGTCATCACGACCCTGAGCCAGTTGGACCCAATCGCGCAGTAGCGGTTGTTCGAATTCGTTGACGGCGAACAGGCTGCCGACCGGTACCGCCAACTCGCCTGCTTGCAGCAACGTCAGAGGGTTGCCGCGGTACAACACGCCGGCATGCCGGGAGCGATCCTCGTCTACCGGTTGTGCGGCGTAGTGCACGCCGATGCGCTCCGGCACGATGTTCAGCAGGCGCTGAATCTGTGGCTCCTGGTCGAGAATCTGCAGCATCAACTGGCTGATGCGCGGGCCCATCCGGGCCGAGCGTGGTGACACCGTGCGTTGCACGCTGGTCAGGCGCAATGCCACGGGCAGCTTGACCATCGGCGCAACACGGCTGGCCTGGGGTAAAACCGTGCGCAAGGACATGGTTGGGTGACCGGTGAAGGCGACGATGTCAGTGATGATCAGCAGGTTGTCCGCGATCTCGTTGGCGAACGAATGTGGCAGTTCCTCATGGGCTTGCCAGGGGTGCGATGGCAGCGGTAGGTAGTCCGCTGCGTCCAGGCCCCGCTGGTGCAAGTGGCGCTGCAATTGTTCGGCGGCCTGGGGGAAGTGGCCCTGCCACCAGTCCCAGTAATCTGCGGTGCCGGCCAGTGCTTCGACGTGGGCGTACTGGCGGTGCAGGGCACACAACACGATCGGAAAACTCGCTTCGAACTCGGGCGAGAACGCGATGACCTGAGCGGCACTCAAGCCCAGCTTGGTCTTGTAGTTCGGGTGCCATGGATGGCCGAGCGTGCCCCACTGTTCCAGCAGCGATGTCGGGTTCGGGTGCCCGGGACTGGCGTGGAGCCAAGCCAGCAGGTTGTTGTCGTACTCGGCGCCGATTTGCTCCCTCAGGCGCTCGGTCCAGCCATGGTGGAACGCCAGGCACAGTGTGTCGTTGCTGAAGCTGTCATCCAGCTCCAGTGCCAGACGTTCCAGGACCTGTGCAGAAGCCGGTGGGTTGAGCAACGTGCTGAGGTGCTCGAGCAGCTCGCTGGGCAACTGGATCTTGTGCGGTTGGCGGTCGGGGGTGTGCAGGACGATGCTGCCACGTACATCCCAACTGTTCATCCGCGTGCCGCAGAGGTGATCGAAGTGGAGTTGCGCTCCGTCGCCAAGTGTTAGCCAGCAGTGGTTGTTGCCGTCGAACGTGCAAGCGTCGGGGGTAATCAGGCCTTCGCGAAACAGCGCCTGGATCAGGCGCTGGAAACTGCGTTGGGCCGCGGGAGCCAGGGCATTGCATAAATGATCGAGGGTGATGCGGTGGGACTGGAACGCCTCGGTGCTGAGGGCTTCGCTCCAGCGAGAGAGCAACTGCTGTTGTTTTTGCGTATAGGCGCGCATCAGGCCCTGTTCCTTGAGGCTGAGGTTGACTGAAAGCGCGCTGAGAATACCAATTAAAAAGACTAATGCAAATGATATGGATTGCTATTTGAGTGCCTGTTCGTTCAGACCCTGTCCAACGGTTTGCTCAGCACCATGTACTGCTCGCCTACTTGCTGTGCATAGCGCTCCACCACGTGCTGGCACAAGGTCACGATTTCTTCGACCCATTCGGCCCCCACTCGCCACGACACCACCACCTGCAGGTTGGGTGGGCGCTGGTCGATGGCCAGCAGGGTCAACTCGCCGCGCGCCAGTTCTTCGCTCACCAGCACCGGCGGCAGGGCGCCAATGCCGAAGCCGTCACGCAGCAGGCGGGTGATCGCCGACACCGAGTTCACGCAGTTCAGGCGCGGCGCGAGCACACCGTTGGCCTGCATCAGGCTGAGCACTTCCTGGTGCGGGTGGGAGTTTTTCGAGTAGGTGATGATCCGTTCGCGGGCCAGTTCGGCGAGGCTCGCGTACTCGCGGTTGTAGATCGAGTTGCTGGCGACGATCCAGCCGATCGGGTGGCTGGCCAGCTCCAGGCTGCGCACGCTTTCCTGGCGCAGCAGGTCGGTTTGCAGGATCAGATCGAGAAAGCCTTTTTGCAGTTGATCGCAGAGGTTGAGCGAGGTATCGGCGACCAGCTCGATTTCCAGCAACGGATAGTGATCGGTGATCTGCGCCACCAACGGGCTGAGCCAGGTGTGGATCACCGTGTCCATCACCCCGATGCGCACCCGTCCGGCCTTGCTCGAACGGGTTTCCAGGGACTGCTTGAGCGCCTGCATGGTGTCGATCATCTGCTCGGCATAGTCGAGCACTTTCAAGCCCTCGGGCGTCAGCTTCACACCCCGTGAATCGCGCAGGAACAGCTTCACCCCCAGCTCGCCTTCGAGCACGGCGATGCGGCTGGAAATCGAGGCCTGGGTGGTGAACAGCTTGTCGGCGGTGAGGCGAAAACTTTTCAGCCGGGCGACCCAGACGAAGGTTTCGAGGAACTTGAGGTTCATGAGATCAACTTTTTCTTATGTCTTGGCAGGGGTTTTATTAGTTGGACGGGCAGGGCGCCGTCGTCGAAAAATGCGCCAGAGCCCACGATATGCGTCGTAGCGGCTCAGAACAATACCAATAAAAATTACGCGGAGATTCGCCATGAGTGCGCCCGACACGACCGACGCCGTCCAGACCCCGGTCGGCAGCCGCCCCGGTCCCTTTGACTGGTATCGCAACATCAACCAGCAAGAGCGCCGGACCTTCTGGAGCTGCAAGATTGGTTATGGCCTGGATGGCATGGACACCCAGATGCTCAGCTTCGTGGTGCCGACGCTCATCGCGATGTGGGGCATCACCACGGGCGAAGCGGGCTTGATCCACACCAGCACCCTGATCGCCTCGGCCATCGGTGGCTGGGTCGCGGGGATCCTCTCCGACCGCATCGGTCGGGTGCGCACCCTGCAACTCACCGTACTGTGGTTCGCCTTCTTCACTTTCCTCTGCGGCTTCGCGCAAAACTACGAACAACTGCTGATCGCCCGGACCCTGATGGGCTTTGGTTTCGGTGGTGAATGGACCGCTGGCGCGGTGCTGATCGGCGAAGTGATTCGCGCCAAGGACCGTGGCAAGGCAGTGGGCATGGTGCAATCCGGCTGGGCCCTGGGTTGGGGCCTGACGGCGATCCTCTACGCGATTCTGTTTTCCCTGCTGCCGCCTGAAGACGCCTGGCGCGCACTGTTCCTGCTGGGCATCGTGCCCGCCGTGTTCGTGATCTTCGTCCGTCGTCTGGTCAAGGACCCGGAAATCTACCGTGAAGCCAAGGCCCGCCAGGAGCCGAGCAACCCGTCGAAGTTCTACGAGATCTTCGCCCCCGGCATGCTCAGCACCACGATTCGCGCCTCGTTGCTGACCACCGGAGCCCTCGGCGGGTACTACGCAATCACGTCCTGGTTGCCGACCTTCCTGAAGAACGAACGTGGCTTGAGCGTGCTCGGCACCGGCGGGTACCTGGCCATGGTGATTGTCGGCTCCTACGTCGGCTACGTGATCAGCGCCTACCTGACCGATATTCTGGGGCGCAAGAAAAACTTCATTCTGTTCGCGGTCGGTTCGTTCACCATTGTCCTGCTCTACACCCAGTTGCCGGTCAGCAATGGCGTGATGTTGTGGCTGGGCTTTCCCCTGGGGTTCTTTGCCTCGGGCATCTTCAGTGGCATGGGGGCCTTTCTCACCGAGCTGTTCCCGACCCGCATCCGGGGTTCGGGCCAGGGCTTTTGCTACAACGTGGGCCGTGCGCTGGCGGCGTTGTTCCCGCTGCTGATCGGCCTGCTCAGCCAGACCGTGCCGCTGAGTGTGGGGATCGGTGCGTTCGCGGCCGTGTCCTACGGTGTGGTAATCCTGGCGGCCCTGAGCCTGCCGGAAACCCGTGGCAAGCAACTTGACGCGCAGTAACTGCTAATCTGCGGGGCTGCTCGAAGCCCCGTGGTCAAAACGATAAAAATTCACAGGAGCACTGACCGTGAGCCGCCTGTTACTGAACTGCGATATCGGCGAAAGCTTTGGCAACTGGACGATGGGTCTGGATGCCGAGGTGATGCCGTTCATTGATTGCGCCAACATCGCCTGCGGTTTCCATGCCGGTGACCCCAGCATCATGCGCAAGACCGTCAGCCTGGCCCTGAGCCATGGCGTGCGGATCGGCGCCCATCCGGCCTATCAGGACCTGCAAGGGTTTGGCCGCCGGTCCATGGCCTACAGCGCCCAGGAAATCCAGGACCTGTTGCACTATCAGATCGGCGCGCTGGACGGCATCTGCCGTGCCCAGGGCGGGCGCGTGAGTTACGTCAAACCCCACGGGGCGATGTACAACGACATGATGGCCAACCCGGCGCAGTTGCGCGCAGTGATCCAGGCCGTCGCGGCCTACGACCGGCAACTGCCGCTGATGCTAATGGCCACCCGTGACAACCGCGCTGCCCAGGCGTTGGGCGATGAATACGGGGTGACGCTGTGGTTCGAAGCCTTCGCCGACCGTGCCTATGACAGCGCCGGGCACCTGGTGTCGCGGCAGTTGCCGGGGGCGGTGCATCACGATGCCGAAAAAATCATCGAGCAGGCGCTGATCATTGCCCGTGGCGGCGAATTGCTCGCCAGCGACGGCAGCCCTTTGGTGCTGCAGGCCAACACCCTGTGCGTGCACGGTGACAACGCCAGTTCGGTGGCGGCCGTGCAGCGTATCCGCGAGGCCTTGAATCAGCAGAGCCCATCATGAAGCCACGGGTTGAAGTGGTGGCGATCGATTGCCTGATGGTCCGTCTGTTCGATGAGATCGCCGAAAGCAACATGCCGTGGATGCTCGCCGCCTGCGTGCGGCTGCGGGAAAACTTTGGCGTTCACCTGATTGACCTGGTGCCGTCCTACACCACCTTGATGGTGCATTACGACCTGCTCGCCCTGAACCCGGCCCAGGCTCGGGAGCTGATTGCCCAGGCCTTGAACGGTCTGACGCCGGATGCCCAGGCCAGTGGTCAGTGTCATGTGCTGCCGGTCTGGTACCACCCCAGTGTCGGCCCGGAGCTGAGCCTGCTGGCGCAACGCAGTGGCTTGGCAGTGGATGAGGTGATCCGTCGGCACAGTGAGCGCGAGTATCAGGTGTTCGCCCTCGGGTTTGCCCCGGGTTTTGCCTTCATGGGCCTGGTGGAAGAAGTGCTGGCCGCGCCGCGTCTCAATACCCCACGCAAGCGGGTGGCGGCCGGCAGCGTCGGGATTGCCGAGCGCCAGACGGCGGCCTACCCGGTGGTGTCGCCGGGGGGCTGGAACCTGATTGGCCGCACCCCGGCCAGACTGTTCGACCGTGGGCGCGATGGCTACAGCCTGATGCAGCCGGGCGATACCGTGCGCTTCGCCGCGGTCAGCCACGCCGAGTTCGTCAACCTGGGTGGCGATGACACCCCGCTGGAGGTATCGGCATGAGCCGCTTGAGCATTGAGGCCAGCACCGCGCTGTGCCTGTTGCAGGACGCCGGGCGCTTCGGCGTGCGCCACCTGGGCGTGACCCAGGGCGGGGCGGCGGACTGGTTGTCGATGTCCTGGGCCAACAGCCTGCTGGGCAACCCGCTGGAGGCGGCGGTGATCGAGGTCACCCTCGGCGGCTTGACCCTGCAGGCCCAGGACGATTGTTGCCTGGCGCTGGCGGGTGCCGATCTCGGCGCGTTGCTGGACGGCCAGCCCCTGGCCCCGTGGCGCAGTTTTACCCTGCGCAAGGGCCAGCGCTTGCAGTTCACGCAACCGTTGCTGGGGGCCCGGGCCTATCTGGCGGCGCCCGGCGGCTTCACTGCGCCGCAGGTGTTGGGCAGTTGCGCCACCGTGGTACGCGAGGAACTGGGGGGGCTGGACGGCTTCGGTCAGCCATTGGCCAAAGGTGCGGAACTGAGTTACGCCGGGCCGGCAACGACGTTGCGCGAAGTACCGGGCGAGCAGCGCCCCGACTTCCGTCGCGCGCCTGTGCTGGATCTGGTGCTGGGGGCGCAACATGGCGAGTTCAGTGGGCAAAGCCTGTTCGATGCCTTCAACAGCACCTGGACCCTGGACACCCGCGCCGACCGCATGGGCATGCGCTTGCTGGGCCCGGCCTTGCAGTATCAGGGCCGACCGATGATCTCCGAAGGCATTCCGCTGGGAGCAGTGCAGGTGCCGCCAGACGGGCAGCCGATCGTGTTGCTCAATGACCGGCAGACCATTGGCGGTTATCCACGGTTGGGGGCGCTGACGCCACTGGCCCTGGCCCGCCTGGCGCAGTGCCTGCCGGGGCAGACAGTGCGACTGGCCCCGGTGGTGCAAGAGACCGCGCATCGCCAGCACCGGGAATTGCTGCAGCGGTTCAGGTGATCGCAGGCTTGCCCGCGATGAGGCCAGAACATTCAATATCGCGGGTGCCTGACCCCCCGCCATCGTCGGAACGGCGCCCCGGAGCAGGCTGCGATCTGTCCGGGTGTTAAACGGTCATTTGGAGAGAAACCGCATCCCTTCTTCCAGCCCACGCAAGGTCAGGGGATACATCTGGTCCTCGATCAAGTCGCGCACGATCTTGGTCGAGGAGGTATAGCCCCACGTGTCTTTCGGGTAGGGGTTGATCCAGATGAGCTTCTTGTACTTCTCCATGAAGCGCTGCATCCACACGTAGCCCGGCTCTTCGTTCCAGTGCTCGACACTGCCGCCGGCCTGGGTGATTTCATACGGCGCCATGGCGGCGTCGCCGATGAAGATCACTTTGTAGTCGGCGCCGTACTTGTGCAGCAGGTCCTGGGTCGAGGTGCGCTCGGAGGTGCGGCGCATGTTGTTCTTCCACACCGACTCATAAACGAAGTTGTGGAAGTAGTAGTACTCCAGGTGCTTGAACTCGGTCTTGCAGGCCGAGAACAGCTCCTCGCAAGTCTTCACGTGGGCGTCCATCGAGCCGCCGATGTCGAACAGCAGCAACAGCTTGACCGTGTTGCGTCGCTCCGGCCGCATCTGAATGTTCAGCAGCCCGGCATCGCGGGCGGTGTGGTCGATGGTGCCATCGATGTCCAGCTCTTCCGCGGCACCCTGGCGCGCAAATTTACGCAGCCGGCGCAGGGCGACCTTGATGTTGCGGGTGCCCAGTTCCACCGAGTCGTCGAGGTTCTTGTACTCGCGTTGATCCCAGACTTTTACCGCCTTGCCCTGGCGCTTGCCGGCATCACCGACCCGGATGCCTTCCGGGTTGAAGCCGCCGGAGCCGAACGGGCTGGTGCCACCGGTGCCGATCCATTTGTTGCCGCCGGCGTGGCGTTCCTTCTGCTCTTCAAGGCGCTTCTTGAACTCTTCGATCAGCTTGTCCAGGCCACCCAGGGACTGGATCTGCGCGCGCTCCTCATCGCTGAGGGAACGCTCGAATTCCTTGCGCAACCAGTCTTCGGGAATCAGCGCCTGAAGGTGGTCGTCGAGTTTTTCCAGGCCATTGAAGTAGGCACCGAACGCCCGGTCGAACTTGTCGAAATGCCGTTCATCCTTGACCAGGATGGCCCGCGCCAGGTAGTAGAACTCGTCCATGTCGGCGAAGGTCACGCGCTGTTTCAGCGCGTTGATCAGGTCCAGCAGTTCGCGCACCGAGACCGGAACCTTGGCCGCGCGCATTTCATTGAACAGGTTGAGCAGCATGGCAGCAGCCTCTTAGCGGGTGCCGCGACGGCTCATGAACGCCAGGCGCTCGAGCAACTGCACGTCCTGCTCGTTCTTCACCAGGGCCCCGGCCAGTGGCGGGATGGCCTTGGTCGGATCGCGCTCGCGCAGTACCGCTTCGCCGATGTTGTCGGCCATCAGCAGCTTGAGCCAGTCCACCAGTTCCGAGGTCGACGGCTTTTTCTTTAGCCCGGGCACTTTGCGCACATCGAAGAACACGTCCAGCGCTTCGCTGACCAGGTCTTTCTTGATGTCCGGGTAGTGCACGTCGACGATCTTCTGCAGGGTGGTGCGGTCCGGGAAGGCGATGTAGTGGAAGAAGCAGCGGCGCAGGAAGGCGTCCGGCAGCTCTTTCTCGTTGTTGGAGGTAATGATGATGATCGGACGTTGCTTGGCCTTGATGGTCTCGTCGATTTCGTAGACGTAGAACTCCATCTTGTCGAGTTCTTGCAGCAGGTCGTTGGGGAACTCGATGTCGGCCTTGTCGATTTCGTCGATCAGCAGGATCACCCGTTCCTCCGACTCGAAGGCCTCCCACAGCTTGCCCTTTTTCAGGTAGTTGCGGATGTCGTGGACCTTGTCCACGCCCAGTTGCGAATCGCGCAGGCGGCTGACCGCGTCGTACTCGTACAGGCCCTGGTGCGCCTTGGTGGTGGACTTGATGTGCCAGGTGATCAGGCGCGCGCCGAAGGATTCGGCCAGTTGCTCGGCAAGCATGGTCTTGCCGGTGCCCGGCTCACCCTTGACCAGCAGTGGCCGCTCCAGGGTGATGGCGGCGTTGACCGCCAGCTTCAGGTCATCGGTGGCGACGTATGCGCGGGTGCCTTCGAACTTCATCGGTAATTCCTCGAACAGTAGCGCCGACCTGCGCCGGGCAGGGCGGGGGAAAGAGATCACATGCCCGACTATAACGCGGCGCCCGGTCGACTGTGAACGCAGACGGCTTATTCAGTCTCTGAATGGGGCGTCACATGGTGACTCAGTCAGCTGACGGCTTGGGCTGCTCGTATCGTGCATTAAAAGCCTGGATGAAGCCGTTGCGCAGAATCTGCAGGAAAGCCTGGAAAGCACTGATGTCCTGTTTATGCACGCTGCCACTGAGTTCGACCCGGGTGGCGAACTGGTTTTTCGGCTGGTTCTTGAGCACGGTTTCAGTGGTGCCCACCAAGGCCTCCCAGACCGAACGCAGGATGCCTTTCTTTTCATTGGCCACATCCTGCTGCCAGTTGAACACATCGACATCGCGCAACAGCGGCTTGATGTAGCCCTTGAGCTGGCCTTTGTTGGCCTGGGCTTCGATGACCACGTCGCCGTGGCCGGCATTGAAGTCGAACTTGCCATAGGCCGCGGCGAAGTCATTCATGCGCTTGAGTTCGATGTCCTTGACCCGCAGGCGGAACTCGAACTCCTCGAAATTGCTCAAGGGGTCGAAGGTGGCACTGGCTTCCAGCGGTGCGTGCCCCAGCAGCAGGGCCTTGCCCTCGAAGCGCGCGTCGCGCCGGCCCTTGACGTCCACCACGTTGGTCAGGTTGAACACACTGGCATCGACCTGGGTGGCTTGCATGTCGACCGGCGGTTTGGAATTGAAGTTGTGAAAGGTGATGCGCCCGTTATCGATGCGCACTTCGTCCAGGGTGATGGGCAGCAGTTTGCCCAGCTGTTCCCGCCAGTCGGTGCCACGACCGGTCTGGGAGGCCTGCTGGTTGCCGCCGTCGACGAAGTTCAGCTCGGGTTTGACGAACAGCACCTTGGCCACCACGGCGTGGTCGTACCACAGTGAGTGCCAACTGACGGACAGGTCGATCAGTGGCGCCTTGACGAACGGTACCGGGACCTTGCCCTGGACCTTGACGATCTGCAGCCCGTTGATCCGGTAGGCGCCGCGCCACAACGCCAGGTCGACATCGCTGATCTGCCCGCGGTAGTCGCCCATCTCCGCCAGCTTGTCGTTCAGGTAGTCGCGCACCAGGTAGGGCAGGGCGACGTGCAGGGCCACCAGCAGCAACGTTATGCCGGCCAGCGACCAGAGGGGCCAACGGTATCGACGTTTCATGGCGTCTCGCTCAGGGGGTATAAGACGATGGACTGCGTGGGCGCGCAGACGTTCGTCTCGACTGGACGCCCAAGGGTGCGAGGCATACCCTTGAAGGCTTCTTCAACGCTGTACAAGGACCCAGCCATGAGCCGTATTTTTGCTGACAACGCCCACTCCATCGGCAATACGCCGTTGGTGCAGATCAACCGTATCGCGCCACGTGGTGTCACCATCCTGGCCAAGATCGAAGGGCGAAACCCGGGTTATTCGGTCAAATGCCGGATCGGCGCGAACATGATCTGGGACGCTGAAAGCACCGGCAAGCTCAAGCCGGGCATGACCATCGTCGAGCCGACCTCGGGCAATACCGGCATCGGCCTGGCCTTCGTCGCGGCCGCGCGTGGCTACAAGCTGATGCTGACCATGCCGGCCTCGATGAGCATCGAGCGGCGCAAGGTGCTCAAGGCCCTGGGTGCCGAACTGGTCCTGACCGAGCCGGCCAAGGGCATGAAGGGCGCGATCGAGAAGGCCGCAGAAATCCTTGCCAGCGATCCAACCCAATACTTCATGCCGCAGCAGTTCGATAACCCGGCCAACCCGGCCATTCACGAAAAGACCACCGGTCCGGAAATCTGGAACGACACCGACGGTGCGGTGGATGTGCTGGTGGCCGGCGTAGGCACTGGCGGCACCATTACCGGCATCTCGCGCTATATCAAGCACACCCAGGGCAAGCCGATTCTTTCAGTGGCGGTGGAACCTGTGGTCTCGCCCGTGATCACTCAATTGATGGCCGGTGAAGAAATCAAGCCAAGCCCGCACAAGATCCAGGGCATTGGTGCCGGTTTTGTGCCGAAGAACCTTGATCTGTCGATCGTCGACCGGGTCGAGCTGGTCAGTGACGAGGAGTCCAAGGCCATGGCCCTGCGCTTGATGCAGGAGGAGGGGATTCTCTGCGGGATTTCCTGTGGTGCGGCGATGGCAGTGGCCGTGCGCCTGGCCGAGACCCCGGAAATGCAGGGCAAGACCATCGTGGTGATCCTGCCTGACTCCGGTGAGCGTTATCTGTCGAGCATGCTGTTCAGTGATCTGTTCACCGAGCAGGAGAATCAGCAGTAAGGCATGCGGGTCGGGGCGGGCGCCGCAAGCGGGCACCCGCCCCGACAGCAGAGGAATGAAGGGCGTTGGGTTTGATCCCGGTCAGTCAGGGTTCAGTAACCTTGTGTTACTTAGGTTTGTTGCGCAAACCTCAATACTGAATGTTAGGAAGTGCGGTTTTTTGCAAGGTCGGCAGTGAGTATCATGGCCGCCTGCCACGTCGGGTAAATGGCGCTGCGCAGTGACGTTATTCTTCAAGGAGTTGTTGCATGAGTTTTTCTTTCGCCGCCAAGGCTTCGCTGTTGCTGCTATTTGTCGGCAGCACCCTCTATGTGCACTTGCGCGGCAAGGCGCGGTTGCCGGTCCTGCGGCAATTCGTCAACCATTCGGCTTTGTTCGCCCCCTACAACGCCTTGATGTACCTGTTTTCCGCGGTGCCTTCCAAGCCCTACCTGGACCGCAGCAAGTTTGCCGAACTGGATGTGCTCAAGGACAACTGGCAAGTCATTCGCGACGAGGCCATGCACTTGTTCGACGAAGGCTATATTCGCGCCGCCGAGCACAATAACGATGCCGGGTTCGGTTCGTTCTTCAAGAAAGGCTGGAAGCGTTTTTACCTCAAGTGGTACGACAAGGCGCTGCCGTCGGCCGAGGCCCTGTGCCCCAGGACCGTCGCGCTGGTCAATAGCATCCCCAACGTCAAGGGTGCGATGTTCGCCCTGTTGCCCGGTGGCAGCCACCTCAACCCCCACCGCGATCCGTTTGCCGGCTCCCTGCGCTATCACCTGGGGCTGTCCACGCCGAACTCCGACGCCTGCCGCATTTTTGTCGACGGCCAGGCCTACGCCTGGCGCGATGGCGAAGACGTGATGTTCGATGAAACCTACGTGCACTGGGTCAAGAACGAAACCGAGCAGACCCGGGTGATTCTGTTCTGTGACATCGAGCGCCCCTTGAGCAACCGCCTGATGACCCGCCTCAACCGCTGGATCAGTGGCCTGCTGGGCCGCGCTACCGCGCCGCAGAACGTGGATAGCGAGCGAGTGGGCGGGATCAACCAGGTGTATGCCTGGAGCAAGAACTCCAGCGACCGGTTCAGTGCGCACTTCAAGCAATGGAAGCGTCGCAACCCCAAGCTGTACCGCATCCTGCGCCCGGTGTTGGCGGTGCTGGTGTTGACCTTGCTCGGTTACTGGCTGTTCGGTTGATCCGCAACCCGCAAAACCGAGGCACGTCCCACCTGCAACAGGTTGTTGCAAACCATGTCGAGCGCTGGTTATAGTCAGCGCTCGACGGGTTTGAAGCCCGGCGCTTTCCCTCCTGAAAAAGATCAGCCCATGCCTGCATCCCACCTCAACGCGGTAGTCGATTCAGCGGTCAACGCTGGCGTCGTGCCGTGCGGGAATCTGCAGCCTGCGCAGATCAGTCACTACCCCCCTCCTGTCTGTTGCACGCCAGTGTGCGCGGTGGTCTCGCCGCCAGGTGTCGGTTGCTCGGCCTGATCAGCATTCGCTGCGGTGCCCTGCGTCATACCTGAACACAAAAAAACGAATTTCAGTTTTTGGCTGAATTGGCTTATTGCCTGATGACAGGTGGTCCAGATGTTGCTCATTTCAAAAAAAACCGCGCTCGCGGCGGCTTCCACGAGCGTGTTCGTCCTGCTCTGGAGTAGCGGGGCGATTTTCTCCAAGTGGGGGTTGGCCCATGCCTCGCCCTTTGCGTTTCTCCTGATCCGCTTTGCCATTGCCTTGTGCGGGCTGGTGCTGTTGGTGCCGCTGCTCAAGCTCAAGCTGCCCCGAGGGCGCAAGGCGACCTGGTATGCCGCGGCCACCGGGCTGGTGCTGTTGGGGGCCTATCAGATTTTTTATCTGCTGGCCCTGGACCTGAAGGTCACCCCAGGGGTGATGGCAACGATCATGGGGGTGCAGCCGATCCTCACCGTGGTCCTGATGGAACGCCAGCGTAGTAGGCGCCGGATGTTCGGCCTGGCGCTGGGCCTGGCGGGGCTGATCATGGTGGTGTACCAGGGGATTGGCCTGGCCGGGATGTCACTGACCGGGATGTTTTTTGGCCTGCTGGCGCTGGTGAGCATGACGGTCGGCTCCATCATGCAAAAGCACATCACCCAGGACCCGCTCGGCACGCTGCCGGTGCAGTACCTGGCGGGACTGTTGTTGTGTGCGCTGTTCGTGCCCTTCCAACCGTTCCACTTCGAGCACAGCAGCGGGTTCTTTGTGCCGGTGCTGTGGATGGGGCTGGTGGTGTCGGTACTGGCGACCCTGTTGCTGTACCGCCTGATTGCCCGGGGCAACCTGGTCAACGTCACCAGCCTGTTTTACCTGGTACCGGCGGTGACGGCGGTGATGGATTACCTGATTTTTGGTAATCGACTGGCGATGCTGAGCCTGCTGGGCATGGCGTTGATCATCGTGGGCCTGGTGTTTGTGTTTCGCCAGTCGAGGTAATGCCTGAGTGCCAGGTGCGGCGATTCACGGACGAATCGCCCGCCTGGCCGGGCGCAGCACCATCCACAACGCCGCCGTGATCAGCAAGCCGCCATACAGGTGCGCCATCGACAGCGGTTCGTCGAGAAACAGCGCGCCCCAGAGCACGCCGAACGGCGGGATCATGAAGGTCACGGTCATTGATTTGACCGGGCCAATGGACGTCAGCAGGCGGAAGTACAGGATGTAGGCGAAGGCCGTGCAACCCAGGCCCAGGCCCAGCAACGACAACCAGACACTCCAGCCGCCCCAGCTCACGGGCGGCTGACTGATTACGCTGTAGCCAAACAACGGCAGCAGGAACAGGGTGGCGCCGAGCATGCTGCCCAGGGCCGAGAGACGGCTGTCGAGGCCGCCTTGCTGGTCGAGCCAGCGCCGTGCGAGGAACCCGGCAAAGCCATAACAGGTGGTCGCCACCAGGCAGGCGAGGGCGCCCATCAGCAGTTCCAGGTCAAAGGCCACGGGGCCGGCACGGGTCAGGATCGCCACGCCAAACAAGCCCAGGGCCACCCCGGCCATCTTCGACAGGCTCAGGCGTTCGCTGAAAAACAGGCCGCCGATCAGCACCCCCATCAACGGCGTGGTGGCGTTGAAAATCGCCGAGTAGCCGGCAGGCAGCACTTGGGCGGCCACCGAATACATGGTCGCCGGGATGCCTGAGTTGATCACCCCCAGCAGTAATACGGTCTTGAACTTGCCGCGAAAATCCCAGTGGGTGCGCATCAGCGCCAGGATCAGCAGCAAGCCGGCGGCGGCAATCGACACCCGGAAAAAGGCCGTGGGCACAGTGCCGATGACCGGGGCGATGATGCGCATGAACAGAAAGCTCGCACCCCAAATGGCAGCCAGGGCCAACAAACGCAGAATATCGACGGGGTTCACAGCTCGTTCCTTCATTAATCAGCGCGCCAGTGTCGCTGCGCGCCGGGGGCAAGGCAATGGTTGCGTTGCCTGACAATTGGCCTCTAAGCTCAGGCTCCAACGATAAGCACCATCTCGCAGAGGTCTTCACATGCCGCAGCCATGGCCCGCCGCCGATATCGCCCAGATGATCCTCGACGGCTTTGACGATTACCGCGAGCATTTTCGCCAGATCACCGATGGCGCCCGGGCGCGTTTCGAGCAGGCGGCATGGCAGGAGGCGCAGGTCGCTTCGGCGGCACGGATCAACCTCTACGAAGAAAAGGTCAATGAAGTGGTGGGGCGCCTGCACGCGACCTTTGCCGCTGATACCTTGCTCGAAGTCAGTTGCTGGCCGCTGGTCAAGAGCGCCTACATCAGCCTGATCGACTTGCGGTTCGACGATGAACTGTCCGAGACCTGGTACAACTCGACCTTCTGCGGGCTGTTCAGCCACGACCTGATCAGCGACGGCAGCATGTTTATCCACACCACCCGCCCAAGCCTGCGTCGGGCCCGGGCGGCGCAAACCCGCACCTACAAGCCCCAGGGGCAGTTGTCGGGAATGCTGGCGAGCATCTTCAGCGACTACCGCTTCAGCGAAGACTACGCCGACCTCGACGGTGACCTGCGTCGGCTCGAAGCACAGTTGCGCGAGAACCTGCCCGACTGGGTGTGCAAGGACCCCAACCTTGCGGTCGAGCTGTTTTCCTCGGTGCTGTACCGCAACAAGGGGGCCTACCTGGTGGGGCGCATCTACACCGCCGATGAGCAATGGCCGCTGGTGATCCCGTTGCTGCATCGCGAGGGCCGGGGGATCCAGATCGATGCCTTGATCACCGACGAAGCCGACGTGTCGATCATCTTCTCCTTTACCCGCTCCTACTTCATGGTCGACGTGCCGGTGCCGGCGGAGTTCATCGGCTTTCTCAAGCGCATCCTGCCGGGCAAGCACATCGCCGAGCTGTACACCTCGATCGGCTTCTACAAACACGGCAAGTCCGAGTTCTACCGGGCGCTGATCAACCACCTGGCCAACACCGATGACCAGTTCATCATGGCTCCCGGGGTGCGCGGGATGGTGATGAGCGTATTCACCCTGCCCGGGTTCAACACCGTGTTCAAGATCATCAAGGACCGCTTCTCGCCGTCAAAAAACGTCGACCGGGCCACGGTGATCGAAAAGTACCGGCTGGTGAAAAGTGTCGACCGGGTCGGGCGCATGGCCGATACCCAGGAATTCGCCGACTTCCGTTTTCCGTTGAGCAAGTTTGATCCGGCGTGCCTGGAAGAGTTGCTCGAGGTCGCGGCCTCGACCGTGGCCGTGGAAGGCGACACGGTACTGATCCGCCACTGCTGGACCGAGCGGCGCATGACGCCATTGAACCTGTACCTGGAAAACGCCAACCCCGCCCAGGTGCGCGAAGCGCTGGAAGACTACGGGCTGGCGATCAAGCAACTGGCGGCGGCGAACATCTTCCCCGGGGACATGCTGCTGAAGAACTTCGGCGTCACCCGCCACGGCCGTGTGGTGTTCTATGACTACGACGAAATCTGCTTCCTGACCGAAGCCAACTTCCGCCATATCCCGCAGCCGCGCACCCCGGAAGACGAAATGGCCTCCGAGCCCTGGTACTCCATCGGCCCGCTGGACGTGTTCCCCGAAGAATTCCCGCCGTTCCTGTTCGCTGACGCGGGGCAACGCAAGCTGTTCGACCAACTGCACGGCGAGTTGTACAACGCCGATTACTGGAAAAGCCTGCAAGAGGCGATTCGCGCGGGCAAGGTGATCGATGTGTTTCCGTATCGGCGCAAGGGGTTGGATAACGAGTAGCGCCTACCGACGCCTTCGCGGGCGGCGCTCCGCTTGCCCGCGAAAAGGCCGCACAGGGTGGGGTCATGCACCGCACCATCATTTATCCCGCCAAATCTGCGACAATCGCCCCCCTGCGCCACTAGACGACTTTTGCGTACCTGATGACTGACGAATCGCCTTCCATCGACAAACTGTTGAACAACCTCGATCACGCCATGCTCGCCGACCGCCACCGGCTGCGGCGCCAATTGCTCGAGCTGCGCAAGAAACCCGACGAGGCCAAGTTGGCCCAGTGGGTCACGCGCCTGCAAGCGTCCTGCGACCAGGTGCTGGCGCGGCGTGCCAGCCTGCCGGTGATTCGTTACGACGACAGTTTGCCGATTGCCGCCAAGCGCGACGAAATCAAGGAAGCGCTGCTAAAGCACCAGGTGTTGATCATCGCCGGGGAAACCGGCTCGGGTAAAACCACCCAGTTGCCGAAGATCTGCCTGGAAATCGGCCGCGGCCAGCACGGGCTGATCGGGCACACCCAGCCACGGCGGATTGCCGCGCGCAGCGTCGCCAGCCGGGTCGCCGAGGAACTGGCCACGCCGCTGGGGGCGCTGGTCGGCTATCAGGTGCGGTTCGAGGATCAGAGCGACTCCAATACCCTGATCAAGCTGATGACCGACGGCATCCTGCTGGCGGAAACCCAGAACGACCGCTACCTCGAGCGCTACGACACGATCATCGTCGACGAAGCCCACGAACGCAGCCTGAACATCGATTTCCTGCTCGGTTACCTGAAAACCCTGCTGCCGCGCCGTCCCGACCTCAAAGTCATCATCACCTCGGCGACCATCGACCTGGAGCGCTTCTCCAAGCACTTCGACGACGCGCCGATTGTCGAAGTCTCGGGGCGTACCTTCCCGGTGGACACCTGGTACCGGCCGCTGACGCTTGAGCAGGACGAGGAAGGCAACCGGGTCGAAGACGACCTGACGGTGGACCAGGCGATCCTCGCCACCCTCGATGAAATCGCCGCCCATGAACGCAGCGAGCGCCGCAGCCCAGGTGACGTGCTGGTGTTCCTGCCGGGCGAGCGGGAGATTCGCGACGCCGCCGACATGTTGCGCAAGGCCCAGCTCAAGCACACCGAAATCCTGCCGCTGTATGCTCGCCTGTCACCGGCCGAGCAGCAGCGGATCTTCCAGTCGCACCCGGGGCGGCGCGTGGTCCTGGCGACCAACGTCGCGGAAACCTCGTTGACGGTGCCGGGGATTCGCTACGTGATTGACAGCGGCACCGCGCGCATCAGTCGCTACAGCTACCGGGCCAAGGTCCAGCGCCTGCCGATCGAGGCCATCTCCCAGGCCAGCGCCAACCAGCGTAAAGGGCGCTGCGGCCGGGTCGAGCCGGGCATCTGCATTCGTCTGTACAGTGAAGAAGACTTTATCGGCCGGCCGGAATTTACCGACCCGGAAATCCTGCGCACCAACCTGGCGGCGGTGATCCTGCAGATGCTCCATCTGCGCCTGGGCGAGATCACCGACTTCCCGTTTATCGAACCGCCGGATGGCAAGGCCATCAGCGATGGCTTCAACCTGCTGCAGGAACTCTCGGCAGTAGACCGCAACAGTCAGCTGACGCCGCTGGGCCGGCAACTGGCGCGCCTGCCGGTAGACCCGCGCATGGGCCGCATGCTGCTGGAGGCGGCCCGGTTGGGCAGCCTCCAGGAAGTGTTGATCGTCGCCAGTGCCATGTCGATCCAGGACCCGCGCGAGCGGCCGCCGGAGCGTCAGCAGGCCGCCGATCAGGCCCACGCGCAATGGAAGGACGTCGACTCGGACTTCGCCGGGCTGGTCAATCTGTGGCGCGGCTTTGAAGAGCAGCGCCAGGCGCTGACTGCCAGCCCCTTGCGCAACTGGTGTCGCAAGAATTTCCTGAACTACCTGCGCCTGCGCGAATGGCGTGACTCTCATCGCCAGTTGAGCCTGATCTGCCGCGACATGCAGCTGTCGCTCAACAAGGAACCGGCGGATTACCCCAGGTTGCACAAAGCGGTGTTGTCCGGCTTGCTCAGCCAGATTGGCCAGAAAACCGAGGACGGCGACTACCTCGGTGCCCGCCAGCGGCGGTTCTGGATTCACCCCTCATCGGGCCTGGGCAAGAAGCGCCCGCAATGGCTGATGACCGCCGAGCTGGTGGAGACCACCAAGCTCTACGCGCGCATGGTGGCCAAGATCGATGCCGACTGGATCGAACCGCTGGCCGGGCACCTGATCAAGAAGAACCACTTCGAACCCCATTGGGAGAAGAAGCGTGGGCAGGTGGTGGCGTACGAGCAGATCACCTTGTTCGGGCTGATTATCGTCGGTCGCCGTCCGGTGCATTACGGGCCGATCGATCCACTGGTATCGCGCGAGCTGTTCATCCGCGAAGCCCTGGTGCGTGGCGAGATCCAGTCCAAGGCCAAGTGCCTCACCGCTAACGCGCAACTGCTCGAACAGCTCGATGAGCTGGAAGCCAAGGCACGCCGGCGCGACATCCTGGCGGACGAAGAAACCCTGTTCGCCTTCTACGACGCGCGCTTGCCGGCAGAGATTCACCAGACCGCGACCTTCGACAGCTGGTACCGGGTCAACAGCCAGAAAGACCCGCAGCTGTTGATCATGCGCGAGGAAGATGTGCTGGCGCGCGAGGCCAACGAAATCACCGCGGCGCATTACCCGGACACCCTGCGCCTGGGCGACCTGACCCTGCCGTTGAGTTATCACTTCGAACCCAACCATCCGCGTGATGGCGTGACCCTGCGCGTACCGGCCCCGCTGTTGCCGATGTTGCCCCCGGAGCGCCTGGAGTGGCTGGTGCCGGGGGTGATCGAGGCCAAGTGCATTGCCCTGGTGCGCAACCTGCCCAAGGCCTTGCGCAAGAACTTTGTACCGGTGCCGGACTTCGTCAAGGCAGCCTTGCAACGCATCACCTTTGGCGACGGCTCGTTGCCCCAGGCCCTGGGTCGGGAGTTGTTGCGCATGACCGGTGCCCGGGTCAGCGACGAGGCCTGGGCCGAAGCCGCGCAGCAGGTGGAAAGCCACTTGCGGATGAACCTGGAAATTGTCGACGGCCAGGGCAAGTTCCTCGGCGAAGGCCGCGACCTGGCCGAACTGACGGCCCGGTTTGCCGAAGCCAGCCAGGCGGCCCTGGCGGTGCCACAGACTGCGAAAAGCCAACAGCCGGTGGAGGCCAAGGTTTTCGCCGCCGTGGCCCAGCAGACCCAACAGAAGATCGCCGGGCTGTCGATGACGGTCTACCCGGCCTTGGTGGAAGAGGCGGGCACGGTCAAGGAGGGGCGTTTCTCGACCCCGGCCGAGGCCGAGTTCCAGCACCGCCGTGCCTTGCAGCGCTTGCTGATGCAGCAACTGGCGGAGCCGGCGAAGTTCCTGAGGGGCAAATTGCCGGGGCTCACCGAACTGGGCTTGATGTACCGCGAACTGGGGCGGATCGACGCGCTGGTGGAAGACATCCTGCTGGCGAGCCTGGACAGCTGCATTCTCGACGGTGAACCGAGCCTGCCCCGCGACGGTGCCGGGCTGGCGGCGCTGGCCGAACGCAAGCGCGGCGGCTGGACCGAGCATGCCGAACGCCTGGCGAAGCTGACGCTGGAGATTCTCAAGCTCTGGCACGGCCTGCAAAAACGCTTCAAGGGCAAGATCGACCTGGCACAAGCGGTGGCCTTGAATGACATCAAGCAACAGTTGAGTCACCTGGTGTACCCAGGGTTTGTCCGCGAAACCCCGATGGTGTGGCTCAAGGAGCTGCCGCGCTACCTCAAGGCCGTCGAACAGCGCTTCGAGAAACTCGGCGCACAGGTTCAGAAGGACCGGGTCTGGAGCGGCGAATTGTCGGCGCTCTGGGCGCAATACCAGGCCCGCGCCAGCAAACATGCCCAGGAAGGCAAGCGCGATCCGCAACTGGAGCTGTACCGCTGGTGGCTGGAAGAGTACCGGGTGTCGTTGTTTGCCCAGCAACTGGGGACCAAGGTGCCGATCTCCGACAAGCGCCTGAACAAGCAGTGGACCCAGGTCGAACCGTAGACCCCAGGCTTGTGCAAAAAACTGTGGGAGCGAGGTTGCTGTGGTGCCTGTTGTAGGGGCGTTATCCAGCAAAAATGGGCCAAAACCCTGGGTTTATGGCAAACTTCGCCGCTATAAACATCGGCCCCGCGGTTTTGAGCCTTCGCGCTGCGGGCAGGTCGAATAAAGCGATGCCAGGTTTGCGTCCCCCGGATGGGAATAGACCCTTTATGTATTGGTACGTCGGTGCCAATGCTTTCTGCCTGAACAGATTAGAGAAACGAGCATGCATAACGTCGTCATCAGCGGCACCGGCCTGTACACCCCGGCCAACAGCATCTCCAACGAAGAGCTGGTGCAGTCTTTCAATACTTACGTCGCCCAGTTCAATGCCGACAACGCCCAGGCCATCGAGCGTGGCGAAGTCGAGGCGCTGACCGAGTCCAGCGCTGCCTTTATCGAAAAAGCTTCCGGGATCAAGAGCCGCTTTGTCATGGACAAGGAAGGCATTCTCGACCCCGCGCGCATGGCACCACGCCTGCCTGAGCGCTCCAACGACGAATGGTCGGTGCTCTGCCAGATGGCCATCGGCGCTGCCGAACAAGCCCTGCAGCGTGCCGGCAAGACCGCCGCGGACATCGACGGGGTGATCGTCGCCTGCTCCAACCTGCAGCGCGCCTACCCGGCCATCGCCATCGAAGTCCAGGAAGCCCTCGGCATCCAGGGGTTCGGTTTTGACATGAACGTGGCCTGCTCCTCGGCCACCTTTGGCATCCAGGCTGCCGCCAACAGTGTGCAACTGGGCCAGGCCCGGGCCATCCTGATGGTCAACCCGGAAGTCTGCACCGGTCACCTGAACTTCCGTGACCGCGACAGCCACTTCATCTTCGGCGATGCCGCGACGGCGGTGATCATCGAGCGTGCTGACCTGGCGACCTCCCCGTACCAGTTCGACGTGGTCAGCACCAAGCTGTTGACCAAGTTCTCCAACAACATCCGCAACAATTTCGGTTTTCTCAACCGCGCCGCGGAAGAGGGCATCGGTGCCCGCGACAAGCTGTTCGTCCAGGAAGGCCGCAAGGTGTTCCGTGACGTGTGCCCGATGGTCGCGGAACTGGTGGGCACTCACCTGCAGGAGAACAGCCTGAACGTCAGCGACGTCAAGCGTTTCTGGCTGCACCAGGCCAACCTCAGCATGAACCACCTGATCGTCAAGAAACTGCTGGGCCGTGAAGCCACGGAAGAAGAGGCACCGGTGATCCTCGACACCTATGCCAACACCAGTTCGGCCGGTTCGGTGATTGCTTTTCACAAGCATCAGGATGATCTGCCTGCCGGCTCCCTGGCGGTGCTCAGCTCCTTCGGCGCCGGTTACTCGATTGGCAGCGTGATCCTGCGCAAACGCTGATCCTGCGTTAGCAAAACACCCCTCACAGCCTGCGGTTGCGCCGCAGGCTGTCGCTTTTCCTCCCTCGTAATCCCTCTATCTCGCGGCTTTCAGCCCGCTCGACGATGCGTAGCAGATTTATTTCGATTCGAAGTAAAAAAGTTCCGTTGTCATCAAATCTTTATCTAATGGCAACTTGCCTGCAATACGCCCTCGCCAAGATTCCCTCCCAACACAAGCGGGCCTGAACCGCGTGTTTCCAGCTTTAGACCACCAATTAGGGGAACTCTTCGATGATCCGTAAGCACTTCGCCGGTTTTGCTGCCAGCGCACTGGCCATGGCAGTGACCGCCCAGGCTTTCGCTGGCACCGTCACCTCTGACGGCGCTGATATCGTAGTCAAGACCAAGGGCGGCCTCGAGGTCGCAACCACCGATAAAGAATTCAGCTTCAAACTGGGTGGCCGCCTGCAAGCGGACTACAGCCAGTTCGACGGCATCTACACCAAAAATGGTGACACGGCGGATGCGGCCTACTTCCGTCGCGCCTTCCTGGAGCTGTCCGGTGTGCTCTACACCGATTGGGCCTACACCATCAGCTACGACTTCTCCCATAACGCCGGCGACTCCGACAACGGTTACTTCGACGAAGCGTCCCTGGCCTACAACGGCTTCAAGCCGGTGTCGATCAAGGTCGGCCGCTTTGACCCGGACTTCGGCCTGGAAAAAGCCACCAGCTCCAAGTGGGTTACCGCGCCAGAGCGCAACATGGCCTATGACATGGTCGACTGGGCCAACGGTCACCAGAATGGCCTGGGCCTGCAAGCCTCCAGCACCTTTGCCGAGTCGTTCTACGCCTCCGCCGGCGTGTTCAGCAAGGACACCGACGACACCGATGGCAACAGCGTCAAGCAGGTCAACGGGCGCTTCGTCTTCGCCCCAATGCACGAAGCCGGCAATGTCCTGCACTTCGGTCTGAACCTGGCATCCCGCGATGTCTCGGATACAGCCTTCGACTCCCGTTATCGCACCCGGATGGGCATGCGTGGCGTGGAAACCCTGGGCGGCAACGATGCGGGCAGCAACGGCAACCGTCCGGTGCTGGGTGGCAGTTCCTCTTCGCCAGCCGGTTCCTTCGACCGTGACGACGCATTGGGCCTGGAAGCCGCGTTCGCCATGGGCCCAGCCTCGATCCAGGGTGAATACATCACCCGCAAGACCAAGGCTGACAGCAGCGCTTATGAAGACATCAAGGGCCACGGCTTCTACGTACAGGGCGCCTACACCCTGACGGGCGAGTCCCGCGGCTATAAAGTCGGCAAGTTCGACGCGATCAAGCCGGCCAACAAGTCGGTGGGTGCCTGGGAAGTGTTCTATCGCTACGACAGCCTGACCGTCGAAGACGACAACATCACCACCGCCACCCTGACCCGTGACGTCGGCGATGCCGAAGCCAAGGTGCACACCCTGGGCGTCAACTGGTACGCCAACGAAGCGGTGAAAATCTCCGCGGCCTACCTCAACGCCAAGACCGAGAAGGTCACCAACGCCACTGCAGCCAGCGGTTCGACCCCGGCACAACGCACTGGCGATGACAGCGGCGACGGTTTTGTAGTCCGCGCGCAATACGTGTTCTAAATCGCAATACCCGCAGCATGAGCTCTACTTCATCCGTTAAAGCTCCTTTCGTTTCACCCCGCCTCGGCGGGGTTTTTTTTATTCCGGCAAGCCTCGGGGATGGGCGATACTCGGCAGGTCTTGAGGTCGTGCCTGTGGGGAACAGAATGCCGTTACATGTTTTGGACAGTCTGTCCGCCATTGCGCCGCCAGAGTGGGACGCGCTAGTGCCTGACACTCAGCCGTTCCTGCGCCATGCTTTTCTCAGCAGCCTGGAAGACAGTGGCAGCCTCGGCCCGCACTCGGGCTGGCAGCCGGAACACCTGTTGCACATCGAAGACGGTCGCCTGCTGGCGGCGTTGCCCAGTTACCGCAAATGGCATTCCTATGGCGAGTACGTGTTCGACCATGCCTGGGCCGATGCCTGTGAGCGTGCGGGAATCACCTATTACCCCAAACTGTTGAGCGCCGTGCCGTTCAGTCCGGTCAGCGGTCCGCGTTTGCTCGTGGCCGATGGGCAGGACGGTGTTGAGTTGCTCAAGAGCTTGCCGGGCTATCTGGAGATCGAAGAACTCTCCAGCGCCCATATCAATTTCACCGATGCCTTTACCGACGCCGCCCTGGCCCAGCAGCCGGGCTGGTTGCAGCGCGTTGGCTGTCAGTATCACTGGCAGAACCGCGGTTACCGGGACTTCCAGGATTTTCTCGATGTGCTCAGTTCGCGCAAGCGCAAGCAGATGCGCAAGGAGCGCGAGCAGGTGGCGGGGCAGGGCATCGAGTTTGAATGGCTGGAGGGTCAGCAACTGGACCAGGCACAGTGGGATTTTGTCTATGCCTGCTACGCCAATACCTACGCGGTGCGCCGGCAGTCACCCTACCTGACCCGGGCGTTTTTCAGCCTGCTGGCCGAGCGTATGCCGCAAGCGATTCGTGTGGTGTTGGCCAAGCAAGGTTCGCGGCCGGTGGCCATGGCGTTCAGCCTGGTGGGCGGCGATCGTTTTTATGGCCGCTATTGGGGCTGCCTGGCGGAGTTCGACCGTTTGCACTTCGAGACCTGCTTCTATCAGGGCATGGACTATGCGATTGCCAACGGTTTCCAGCGCTTTGATGCCGGTGCCCAGGGCGAACACAAGCTGATTCGTGGTTTTGAACCGGTGATCACCCACTCCTGGCATTACTTGCGTCACCCTGGGCTCAAGTCCGCGGTGCAGGACTTCCTGGCGCGCGAGCGCGTCGGGGTCCTGGGGTATGCCGAGGAAGCGAAGAGCGCCTTGCCTTATCGACAAGGCTGATCTTCGCGCCGCACGCCGCTCAGTTGTCTTCTTTGCCCAGCCAGCGATAGACCACGCCGCCAATCACCGCGCCCAGCAGCGGCGCCAGCCAGAACAGCCACAGTTGCTGGATCGCCCAGCCGCCGACAATCAGCGCTGGTCCGGTGCTGCGTGCCGGGTTGACTGAGGTGTTGGTGACCGGGATCGAGATCAGGTGAATCAGGGTCAGTGCCAGGCCGATGGCGATCGGGGCAAAGCCTGCGGGGGCACGTTTGTCGGTGGCACCGAGGATGATCAGGATGAACATCGCGGTCATCACCAGTTCCGTGACAAACCCTGCGGCCATCGAGTAGCCGCCGGGGGAGTGCTCACCGTAACCGTTGGAAGCCAGGCCGCTGGCCAGCTCGAAGCCGGGTTTGCCACTGGCGATGAAGTAGAGCAGGGCCGCGGCGATGATGCCGCCGAGCACCTGGGCGATGACGTAGGCCGGCAGTTCCTTGGCCGGGAAGCGCCCGCCGACCACCAGCCCGAGGGATACCGCCGGGTTGAGGTGGCAACCGGAGATGTGGCCGATGGCGAAGGCCATGGTCAGCACCGTCAGGCCAAACGCCAGGGCCACCCCCAGCAGGCCGATGCCCACCTCGGGAAAACCCGCCGCCAGCACCGCACTGCCGCAACCGCCCAACACCAGCCAGAACGTACCTACCAACTCTGTAGCCGATCTTTTTAACAGAGACATGAGAGTGTGCCCTTTCGAGTTAACGCTGCCGTGTGCCTCTGCAGATGGACTACAGAACCATCTCCAGAACCTTTGCTGAGTGAAGCAGGATTTTTCTGGAATGCCAGTTCGGGGAGCGTCAGAGGCCCTGAGCGAGGGGCTCTGGGGGCTCGTGGGGGCATATCGAGCAGCCTTTGTGGGAGCGAGCCTGCTCGCGAAAAGCCAGAGAGCACGACGGGGTGTCAGGCCACGGGCGTCATCATTGATGACCATCGCGAGCAGACTCCGCTCGCTACGATTTCAATCGATGCCGACAAACCCTCCGGTCTGGTGCTGCCAAAGCCGTGCATACAAGCCGCCGTGGGCGAGCAGTTCGGCGTGGCTGCCGCTTTCGGCGATCTGGCCGTTTTCCAGGACCACCAGGCGGTCCATGCGGGCGATGGTGGAGAGGCGGTGGGCGATGGCGATCACGGTCTTGCCCTGCATCAGGGTTTCCAGGCTTTCCTGGATCGCGGCTTCGACTTCCGAGTCCAGGGCTGAGGTCGCTTCGTCCATGATCAGGATCGGGGCGTCCTTGAGCAGCACCCGGGCGATGGCGATCCGCTGGCGCTGGCCGCCGGACAGTTTCACCCCGCGTTCACCGACGTGGGCATCGAAGCCGGTGCGCCCTTCGGCGTCGGACAGCAGCGGGATGAATTCATCGGCCCGGGCCTTGTGCGCCGCTTCCCAGAGTTCGGCGTCGGTGGCGTCGGGTTTGCCGTAGAGCAGGTTGTCGCGGATCGAGCGGTGCAGCAGCGAGGTGTCCTGGGTGATCATGCCAATGCGCTCGCGCAGGCTTTCCTGGGCGACGTGGGCGATGTTCTGGCCGTCGATCAGGATCTGTCCGCCCTGCACGTCGTACAGGCGCAGCAGCAGGTTGACCAGGGTCGATTTACCCGCGCCCGAAGGGCCGATCAGGCCGATCTTCTCACCGGGCTTGATGACCAGGTTGAGGTCGCTGATGATTCCGCTTTTTTTGCCGTAGTGGAACGCCACATGCTCGAAGCGCACTTCGCCACGCGTCACTTCCAGGCGGGGCGCCGGTTCGCGGTCGGTCACGCTGATTGGCTGGGCGATGGTCTGCAGGCCGTCCTGGACCATGCCGATGTTTTCGAAAATGCCGTTGACCACCCACATGATCCAGCCCGACATGTTGACGATGCGGATCACCAGGCCGGTGGCCAGGGCAATCGCTCCCACCGAGATCAGCGACTGGGTCCACAGCCACAACGCCAGGCCGGTGGTGCCGACGATCAACAGGCCGTTCATGGTGGTGATGACGACGTCCATGCTGGTGACCACACGGCCGGCCAACTGGGATTTTTCGGTCTGTTCCGCGATGGCCTCGCGGGCGTACTGCTGTTCGAAGTTGGTGTGGGCAAACAGCTTGAGGGTGGTGATGTTGGTGTAGCCGTCGACGATCCGCCCCATGAGTTTGGAGCGGGCATCGGACGACACCACCGAGCGCTCCTTGACCCTGGGGACGAAGTAACAGAGCGCGGCGATGTAGGCGGCGATCCAGGTCAGCAACGGGATCATCAGGCGCCAGTCGGCCTCGGCGAACAGCACCAGCGAGCTGATGGCATAGATCAGCACATGCCACAGCGCATCCACGGCCTGCACTGCAGAGTCGCGCAATGAGTTGCCGGTTTGCATGATGCGCTGGGCGATGCGTCCGGCGAAGTCGTTCTGGAAAAAATTCAGGCTCTGCTTGAGCACGTAGCTGTGGTTCTGCCAGCGGATCATGCTGGTCATGCCGGGGCTCAGGGTCTGGTGCACCAGCAGGTCGTGCAGGCCGACAAACACCGGCCGCAGAATCAGGGCCACCACGGCCATCCAGGCCAGCTCGGCACCGTGCACCTTGAAAAAGTCGGCATTCGGCGTGCCCTGGGCGAGGTCGATGATCCGGCTCAGGTAGCTGAACAGCGCCACCTCGACCAACGCGGCAAACAGGCCCACCACCAGCAACGCGACGAAGCTGGGCCAGACTTGGCGCAGGTAATAGGTATAGAAGGGCAGCACCCGGTCGGGCGGGGCCGCTGTCGGGGCTTCACGGAAGATGTCGATGAGTTTTTCGAAGCGGCGATAGAGCATCAGTCAAACGCCCGCGTGCGGGCTCTCCTGTTTTGATGCGAGCGGCGCGATCAACCATCCGCTGCCGCTCGGGACGCCCTGTACAGCTTAGTCGATGCGCTTGGCCGACTTGATCAGCACCGGGTCGATCGGCACGTTCTGCATGCCTTGTTTGGTGGTGGTTTGCGAGTTGACGATGATGTCGACGACGTCCATGCCCTTGACCACTTTGGCGAAGACCGCGTAGCCGGCATCGCGGCCCGGGTTGAGGAAGTCGTTGTCGGCAACGTTGATGAAAAACTGGCTGGTGGCCGAGTTCGGATTGGACGTGCGGGCCATCGACAGGGTGCCACGTACGTTGTGCAGGCCGTTGCTGGCTTCGTTCTTGATCGGTGCCTTGGTGTCTTTCTGCGCCATCTGTTGGGTGAAACCACCGCCCTGGACCATGAAGCCCGGGATCACCCGGTGGAAAATGGTGTTGTTGTAGAAGCCGCTGTCGACGTACTCAAGGAAGTTCTTGGTACTGATCGGTGCCTTGACCGGGTCCAGTTCGATTTCGATCTGGCCGTTGGTGGTCTCCAGCAGTACGTGGGGAGCCTTGGTCGCTTCGGCGGCCATCAGGTTGGCGGCGAACAGTACGGTGCCGGCCACGAGGGCGATTTTTTTCAGCATGGGTCAGTGATCCTGGATAGTGGTGTCGACTGTGGTTAAAAACTCAAGCAGGGTTTGGTTGAAGCGGTGTGGCTGGTCCAGCGGGGTGGCGTGGCGGGAATCGTCGATCACCACCAGGCGCGCATCGGGCAGCAGTTTGACATAGGCCGCCTTGAGTGCCACCGGGGTGTAGTCGCGGTCGGCGCTGATGACCAGGGTTGGACAGGTCACTCGGGACAGTCGTTCCTCGACCCCCCAGCCAACAATGGCATTGAAGCTGGCGAGATAAGCACGTTTGTCGTTTTTTGCCCAGCGCTCGGCCATCTTTTGCCGCAGCCCGGCCTGGTCCGGCTTGGGGAACAGCTTGGCACCCAGGGCTTTGCCAATGGTGCCCAGGCTCAGCACGTGCATCAGGCTCCAGCGCTTGAACCATTGCCAATAATCATCGGCGCTGCGTAGCTTGACCTGGGGGGCGCTGTTGACGATGCACAGGCTCTTGAGCAGCGCCGGTTGATCCACTGCCAGCTGAAAGCCGATCATCCCGCCCATGGACAACCCCACCAGGTGGGCCGGGCCAAGGTTGAGGTGCTCGATCAAGGCCACCAGGTCGGCGCTGAAGCCGGCAATGCTGTAGCGCTCGCGGGGCTTGTCGGAACGGCCATGGCCGCGCACGTCGGGGACGATCACTCGGTAATGTGCCGCGAGCTGGGGAATCTGCTGCTCCCAGTCCAGGGTGCTCGAGCCCAGTCCGTGCACCAGCAGCAACGGTGTGCCGTGGCCATACTCCTCGTAGTGCAGGGTGCAACCTTCATGCTCGAAATAGGCCATGGCGCAACTCCTTGTCAGGCTTGTTCTGGGGCGGCGAACGGGGCATCCAGCGGCGCGGTGTCGAAGGTGCGCAGCAGTTCGATGAGGATCTGCGTGGCCGGGCCCAAGGGTTTGTCCTTGTTCGAATAGAGATAGAAGCTAGGGTTGCGGCTGCCACCCTGGTCCAACGGTAGCAGCTTGAGCACGCCTTCCTTGAGTTCACGCTCGATCAGGTGCCGGGGCAGCCAGGCAAAACCCAGGCCGCTGCTGACGAAGGTCGCGGCGGTGGCCAGGCTGCCGACGGTCCAGCGCTGCTCGGCACCCAACCAGCCGACGTCGCGCGGTTGCTGCCGGCCGGAGTCGCGGATCACCACTTGCAACTGGCTTTCCAGGTCCTGGAAGTTCAACTCGCGGTTGAGCCGGTGCAAGGAGTGCTCGGGGTGGGCCACGGCGACAAATTCGACATCACTGAGCTCCGCCCCAAGGTAGCCGGGAATGCTGAACCCACAGATGGCCAGGTCGGCCACGCCTTCGAGCAGCACCTCCTCGACCCCGGACAGTACTTCTTCGCGCAGGCGCACGCGGCAACCCCGGCTTTGCGGCATGAACGCGGTGAGCGCGCGGACCAGCCGGGCACTGGGGTAGGCGGCGTCGACCACCAACCGCACCTCAGCCTCCCAGCCTTGCTCCATGTGGTGGGCCAGGTCTTCCAGTTGGCTGGCCTGTTTGACCAGTTGCCGCGAGCGCCGCAGCAGCACGCCACCGGCCTCGGTCAGCACGGCCTTGCGCCCGTCGATGCGCAGCAGCGGCACGCCGAGCTGGTCCTGCATGCGCGCCACGGTATAGCTGACGGACGATTGCGAGCGGTGCAGCACTTCGGCCGCCTGGGCGAATCCGCCGTGGTCGACCACGGCCTGCAGCGTGCGCCATTGATCAAGGGTCACGCGGGGCGCTTTCATGATGGGCTCCTCTTGTCCTAAGCTGGCGCCTTCCATTGGAGGCTGCCGAATGAAAAAAATCTGTTGTGTGCTGCTGGCGATGTTGCCGTTGAGTGCGTTTGCCTATCCCATCGATGTCGAGAAACAACTCAATGGCCTGAAGATTGACTACACCACCTACGCCACTGACTACGACATGGGCTCCATCACCCTGAACAACTACGGCGATAAAGCCGCCGACTGCAAGGTGATCTTTCGCAACGGTCCGGAGTCTCCGCGCACCCGCCGGGTCAGTATCGAGCCGGGGCGCAGCGCCGAGCTGTCGGCCAAGTTCAGCCGCAAGATCATCAAGCTCTACCTCACGGTAACTTGCACCCCGAAATGATCGGCTGCGGGACGAGGCGGTTGGGCATGCTTCGCTTATAAACGAATTTATTGATGGGTTGTAGCAGTTATTTGCGCTTTTTCATCGATATGACTCTGTTTACTCTCCACTCCATCGACTTACAGCATTCACCGATGGAGGCTACATCCCATGTCCCGCGTTCTGATCATCGAAAGCAGTGCCCGCCAGCAAGACTCGGTATCCCGTCAACTGACCCAGACCTTTATCGAGCAGTGGCAGGCCGCACATCCGGCCGACTCGATCAGCGTCCGCGACCTGGCGAGCCAGCCGGTCCCGCACCTGGATGGCAATCTGCTGGGTGGCTGGATGAAGCCCGCCGAGCAGCGCACTGACATCGAACAGGCTTCGCTGGAACGTTCCAACCTGCTGACCGACGAACTGCTGGCCGCCGATGTCCTGGTGCTGGCCGCGCCGATGTACAACTTCACGATCCCCAGCACCCTCAAGGCCTGGCTCGATCACGTGCTGCGCGCCGGGGTCACCTTCAAGTACACCGCAACCGGCCCGCAAGGCTTGCTCAGCGGCAAGCGCGCCTATGTGCTGACCGCTCGCGGCGGGATCTACGCCGGCAGCAGCAGCGATCACCAGGAACCCTACCTGCGCCAGGTCATGGCGTTCATCGGTATTCACGATGTCACCTTCATCCATGCCGAAGGCATGAACCTGGGTGGCGACTTCCAGGCCAAGGGCCTGGACCAGGCCAACGCCAAACTGGCTAAGGTCGCTTGATATGTTAATCGCCAGATAATCGCTGGGTGGTCTAGTGAGCTGGCGTACCCCTTCAAGGTTGCATGCGTATCGAACCTCCCTTTGCACTTGTTGCTCCTGAGTGCTCCCGCCCGATTGCACGCTTTAGCGAGATCGGGCTTTTTTTTGCCCGCCATTTGCCCGCTGGCCAGTGTGTAGCGGTTGTGGGGGGCTGCTGGTTCCACAAAATTTGTGTTGGTTGGGTGTTCGCGATCAGCCCTAAAAACCGCTATCGTCGCCGCCATTGAAAAATGAGGCGAGCATGGGCTATCTACTTTTTGTCACGCTGATCCAGGCGTTTTCCTTCAGCCTGATCGGCGAATACCTGGCCGGTCATGTCGACAGCTACTTTGCGGTGCTGGTGCGGGTGGTCCTGGCCGGGCTGGTGTTCATTCCGCTGACCCGCTGGCGCTCGGTAGAACCGGCGTTCATGCGCGGGATGCTGGTGATCGGCGCCTTGCAGTTCGGCGTGACCTACGTCTGCCTGTACCTGAGCTTTCGTGTGCTGACGGTGCCGGAAGTGCTGCTGTTCACCGTCCTCACCCCCCTGCACGTGACCTTGATCGAAGACGCGCTGAATCGCCGCTTCAACCCCTGGGCACTGGTGGCAGCGCTGGTGGCGGTGCTGGGTGCCGCCGTGATCCGCTACGACCGCATCAGCCCGGACTTCCTCATGGGCTTCTTGCTGCTGCAACTGGCCAACTTCACCTTCGCCGCGGGGCAGGTGATGTACAAGCACCTGGTGGCGAGGTACCCCAGCGACCTGCCGCACTACCGACGGTTTGGCTACTTCTACCTGGGGGCCTTGCTGGTGGTGTTGCCGGCGTTCCTGTTGTTCGGCAAAAGCAACTTCCTGCCCGAAGCCCCGCTGCAATGGGCGGTGCTGCTGTTTCTTGGCCTGGTGTCCACGGCGCTGGGCCTGTACTGGTGGAACAAGGGCGCCTGCCTGGTCAACGGCGGGACCCTGGCGGTCATGAACAACCTGCACGTGCCGGTGGGCTTGCTGCTCAACCTGCTGATCTGGAACCAGCATGAAGAACTGGGGCGGCTGCTGTTGGGCGGCCTGGTGATCGTGGCGGCGGTGTGGATCAGCCGGTTGGGCATTCGCCCACCGGCCACCACCACCTGAGGTTGGGCATTACCCCCGCTGTTGTTCCAGCGGCGCGATGTGACTGGCCCCCAGCACCGCCGGCAGGATCCCGGCCCGCAGGTCGTTGCCGCTGGGTTGCTGGTACAGGCTCAGGCCAAAATCCGGCAGCACTGCCAGCAGGTAGTCGAAGATGTCGCCCTGGATGCGCTCGTAATCGGCCCAGGCGGTGGTGCTGGTAAAGCAATAGATTTCCAGCGGCACGCCTTGGGCAGTGGTCTGCATCTGGCGGACCATGCAGGTCATGTTCGGCTGGATATGCGCATGGCTCTTCAGGTAGGCCAGCGCGTAGGCGCGGAAGGTGCCGATGTTGGTCATCCGCCGGCGGTTGGCTGACATCACCGCGACGTTGCCCTGGGCCTCGTTCCAGGCCTTGAGTTCGGCCTGCTTGCGCGTCATGTAGTCGGTGAGCAGGTGGATATTGCTCAAGCGCTGCTCTTCGTCATCGGTGATGAAACGCACGCCGCTGGCATCGATGAACAGGCTGCGCTTGATCCTACGCCCGCCGGCGGCCTGCATGCCGCGCCAGTTCTTGAATGACTCGGACATCAGGCGCCAGGTCGGGATCGAGACGATGGTCTTGTCGAAGTTCTGCACCTTGACCGTGTGCAGGGTGATGTCCACCACATCGCCATCGGCCCCCACCTGAGGCATTTCAATCCAGTCGCCGACCCGCAGCATGTCGTTGCTGGTCAGTTGCACGCTGGCGACGAACGACAGCAGGGTGTCCTTGTAGACCAACAAAATCACCGCCGACATGGCGCCCAGGCCCGACAGCAGCAGCAATGGCGAGCGGTCGATCAGGGTCGCGACGATGATGATCGCGCCGAAGATGAACAGCACCATTTTCGCCAGTTGCACATAGCCTTTGATCGAGCGGGTCCGGGCGTGTTCGGTGCGCGCGTAGATGTCCAGCAGGGCATTGAGCAGGGCGCTGATGGCCAGCACCAGGAACAGGATGGTGAACGCCAGGGCCACGTTGTCGAGAAAATTGCGGGTGATCTTGTTCAGTTCAGGAATCAGGTTGAGGCCGAACTGAACCACCAGTGACGGCGTCATCTGGGCCAGGCGGTGGAACACCTTGTTGTTGAGCAAGTCATTGAGCCAATGCATGGCCGGTTGCCGACCGAGCAATTTGACGGCGTGCAGGATCAGGTAGCGCGCCACTCGTCCGACGACCAGCGCTACCGCCAGCAATATCAGCAACGCCAGGGCGGAGTACACGCGCGGGTGTTGCTCCAGCGCGGTCCAGAGTTCTTGGGTATTGAGCCAGAGCTGTGTGAGATCCATAAGCTAAAACGATTCTTCTGTAGGACAGGACGGGGCCGATTAGAGCATTTAAGCGGTGTCGGGTTTGGTTTTGCGACAAAACAGCTAACAAAATACCCACTGTTTGCGACCGTTTGCATAAAGAAACTCGGCCTGAGCGCTCGAAACCGGTACCCTATGCAGCTGTTTTTTTGCATTTCTTCGAGGTAGCACCCGTGTTTTCCCAATTCGCCCTGCACGAACGCCTGCTCAAAGCCGTGGCCGAGCTTAAATTTGTCGAGCCAACGCCTGTGCAGGCAGCGGCTATCCCGCTCGCGCTGCAAGGGCGTGACCTGCGGGTGACGGCGCAAACCGGTAGCGGCAAGACCGCTGCATTTGTCCTGCCGATCCTCAACCGCTTGATCGGCCCGGCGAAAGTCCGTGTCAGCATCAAGACCCTGATCCTGCTGCCGACCCGTGAGCTGGCCCAGCAGACCCTCAAAGAAGTGGAACGCTTTTCGCAGTTCACCTTCATCAAGTCTGGCCTGATCACCGGCGGTGAGGACTTCAAGGTCCAGGCCGCCATGTTGCGCAAGGTGCCGGACATCCTGATCGGTACGCCAGGGCGGATGATCGAGCAACTGAACGCCGGCAACCTCGACTTGAAAGAAGTTGAAGTGCTGGTGCTCGACGAAGCCGACCGCATGCTCGACATGGGCTTTTCCGAAGACGTCCAGCGCCTGGTCGACGAGTGCACCAACCGTCAGCAGACCATGCTGTTCTCGGCCACCACCGGCGGTTCGGGCCTGCGCGAGATGATCGCCAAGGTGCTGAACAACCCTGAGCACCTGCAGCTCAATGCGGTCAGCCAGTTGAACGCCACCACCCGTCAGCAGATCATCACCGCTGACCACAACCAGCACAAAGAGCAGATCGTCAACTGGCTGCTGGCTAACGAGACCTATCAGAAGGCCATCGTCTTCACCAACACCCGGGCCATGGCCGACCGTATTTACGGCCGCCTGGTGGCGCAGGAGTACAAGGCGTTTGTCTTGCACGGTGAGAAAGACCAGAAGGACCGCAAGCTGGCGATCGACCGTCTGAAGCAGGGCGGGGTGAAGATCCTGGTGGCCACCGACGTAGCCGCTCGCGGCCTGGACGTGGATGGCCTGGACCTGGTGATCAACTTCGACATGCCACGCAGCGGCGACGAGTACGTGCACCGTATCGGCCGTACCGGGCGTGCCGGTAACGATGGCCTGGCGATCTCGCTGATCTGCCACGGCGACTGGAACCTGATGTCGAGCATCGAGCGCTACCTCAAGCAGAGCTTCGAGCGCCGCACCATCAAGGAAGTCAAAGGCACCTACGGCGGACCGAAAAAGGTCAAGGCTTCGGGCAAGGCCGTTGGCGTGAAGAAGAAAAAGACCGACGCCAAGGGTGACAAGAAGAAGTCAGCCGCCAAGGCGCCGACCAAGCGCAAGATCGCCAACCGGCCGAAGACCGACGCCCTGTCGCTGGTCAGCAAGGACGGCATGGCCCCGCTCAAGCGCCGCAAGCCGGAAGCGCCAGCGGCGGAATAACGCGCTGCGCTGATCGCCAAAACCCGGACCTGGTCCGGGTTTTTTTTGCACTGTCGCAACGGCTTGCGGGATCAACCGTCGACCTTTTTCTCTGCCGTATCCAGCTCCTTGAGCCGCTGGTCAATCAACTGGCACTTGTCCGGCAGGTCCGCGGCGGCGGTGCCCAGGTCCATTTTCTGTAACTCGTCGTTGATCTCCTTGGCCTTGGTCGGGTTCTGCTCGGTGAGCGTGGCCACTCGCTGGGCCAGTTGCTCTCGTTTGGCCGTGGCTTCTTCAGGCGTGCAGGCCCAGGCGGGCAGGGCGCTGCACAGTGTGGCGATCAAGGTCATTTTCAGCAGGCGGTTCATGGCAGTGGCCTCTGGTTGCCGTTATACGGTTACCCGGTTGAGGGCCTGCGCCAGGGAAAAGTTCAGCCTGTTGTCATGAGTGGCAACAGCTGGTGCCAGCTTTCTCCTCATAGCGATCGTGATGGCGCACCCAATCCATGATCGGGTCCTCATTGCGTCCCTTGGGCGTCAGGTCCAGGTAGTTGTAGGCGCCTACCAATAAGTCCAGGCCACGGGCGTAGGTGGAGTAGGTGTGGAAAATCTCACCGGCTTGATTGCGATAAAACACGCTTAGGCCGGGGAGTTCTTCTTCGGCGCTGTCGGACTTTTCGTAGTTGTAGGTTGCGGTGCCGGTCGCTAGTTCCTCCGCGCGGGCCGAGACGCCGAAGTCGTAGTTAAAATCGCAACCTTCTGATGACAGCCAGTCGAACTTCCAGCCCATGCGCCGCTTGAAGGCTTGGAACTGTGCCAGCGGCGCGTGGGACACCGCCACCAGGGCCACGTCATGGTGGGCCAGGTGTTGGTTGGCGCCGCCGATGTGGTCCGCAAGGAAGGAGCAGCCCGGGCAACCTTCGTCCCAGCCGTCGCCGAACATGAAGTGGTAGATGACCAGTTGGCTGCGACCGCCAAACAGGTCGGCCAGGCTCAGTTCGCCGGTTGCGCCCTGGAAGCGATAACCCTTGTCGATTTTCACCCAGGGCAGGGCGCGTCGCTCGGCGCTGAGCTTGTCCCGTTCGCGGGTGAAGGCCTTTTCGTGGGCCAGGTGCTGGCGGCGGGCGGCCAGCCATTGCTCCCGGTTCACCACCGGGTGATCGTGAATGTGCATGCTGTGTTCTCCTGCCTGCTGGGGCGAAAGTCGATCCGCGCTGCGCGGTTGCACCGTCCTGCATCATCTAGTCGTCTGGTCGCGGGCGATTCGACATACCGTCGGTCGGGAGTGGCAAAAAACTCGGCTGAACGGCTACCGATCGCACCGGTCACAACCTATGCAGACCCTCTCACTGGTAGTTTTGGAGGTTGAATCAGGATGACGACTTACAACTGGGACTTGATCGAACGGCTGTTGCACGAAGCGCAGAACAGCGCTGGCCACAGCTTTACCCCGCGCCCCTACGCCGAACAGCACGCCGTGGCCAAGGCCGCCGAAGGTGAGTCGACCGGCAATCTGGACGAGTTGAAGGTCACGGCCACCGAGTATGAAAAGCTGCTGCTGGACCGTGGCTTCATCGAATCGCGCCCCGAGGATCAGGGGGGCAATGGTGAGAACTTCATCCTGACGCCCCGCGGTTCGAGCTTGCTGAGCCTGCTCGACAGCAGCATCCCGGGCAACGATCACCCTCGACAGGTGTTGGATGAGCAGGCCGATGCACTGGATCCGGCGACCTTTGATGAGGTGGCCGGTAAAGCGCAGATCGCCTGACGAGCCGTTGGCGCAGGGGCAACCCTACCTCAGGTCCTTAGACACTTCAGGGCCTGGAGGTTGCTGCGCAGCTTGTCGATCTTCTGCACCAGACGCTGACGCTGATTGGCGCTGCTCTGGTCCATCAGGTCGACAAGCAGGCTGCGGGCCTGGGCTTCGGTGTCGCTGAAGGCCTGGCGGTAAGCGGGGGTCCACAGGCTTTCGCGGTCCACCAGCAGGGCTTCGATCCGCGGGGCAAAATCTGTGCTCTGGCGTTGCGCCATGGCAGCGCTGAATTGCGCCTGCCAATGGGCGCGGTTGGCGATCCATTGCTGGTTCTGCTCGCCGAGCGCGGTGGACCAGGCCGTCACGCGTTCTTTCTGTGCTGGATTGAGGGGCCCCAGCCAGTCGCTCAGGCGCTTGTCCATGCGTTCGCCGCGTTGGCGGATCTGCTGGGCCAGTGGTGGTTTGAGGTATTTGTCCCGGTGTTCGCGCAAGTCTTTGGCGAAGACCTGGTTCATCCCCTTGACCTGTTGATCACTCATGCCCTGCAACAGCTCAACGGCCGAGGGGGTGATTTGCCGGGCGGTCTGGGCGATGGCCTGCCTGGCCTCCAGGGTGCGACGTTGCAAGGCATCTTCGCTGACCTCATTACTGGCGATCATCTGCTGCAGCCCACTCAACCAATCGAGGTAACCCGGCAATTGGGTCGAGCAGTGCCAGCTCAGGTGTTGCTTGAGGCGTTCGTCGAGCCAGTCCTTCTGCTGGCTGTTCATGTCCAGGTAGTCGTCGAGCGTCCAGGGAATCAGCATGTCGAGGTTGCGATAGGCCAGGTCTACGCGGTTGCAGGCCGTCAGTGCCAGGCACAGGCTCAGGAGCAGACTCAGGTGGTGCAACCAGCGCGTCATGGGCCAATCCTTGCGAAGGTGTTGTCCTGGTATCTGAACGCACAAACCGGGCGGCAGTTCAGCTCATCAATAGAACGAGCGTTCGGCCTTGAAGGTCAGCAGGCCGTCGCATTGGCTGTTGTGCCCGGAATAGGCGCTGCACGCGCTGCCATTGAGGTTTGAATCACTGTAGATCAGGTTCAGGTCGATGCCCAACCACGGCCGCGACAGCTTGACCGACCAGTCGTTGAAGGTGGAGATGTAAGCGCCATCGGCGATCGACACCGGGCTGTTGAGCCGGTGGCTGGTGTACTTGAGGCTGAGCCCGATGCCGAAGGGTTCGTTACCGCTGAGGTTGGCAAACAGTGTGCTGTTGCGCCGGTCGGGGTCGTTGCTGAAGGCCGCGCCGAAGCGGCTGCCGAGCAGGGTCAGGCCACCGAAAAACTCCTGGCTGTCGAGGGTGTCCAGTTGCGGGTAGCTGTAGTGGATCATGCCCACTTCATAACCCAGGGTCTGGTCGAAGGGTTGCTTGAAGCCCAGGTAGGAGTCGACTTCCAGGTTGCTGCTCGGCGACAGGCCCATGCTCGGTGTCCATTGGCCGACATACCAGCCACTGTCGTGGCTCAGGTCCAGGCCGCCATGGAAGGACCCGCTGCTGGACGGCTTGACCAGGCCCTGGGCCATGCTGCGGCTCGGGCTGGTACCCAGCTTGAGGTCGTAGTCTCCGAGTTCGCGCTGGAATATCTGCGCGTCGGCGCGCATGCAAGCCAGCAGGCTGATCAGGAAAATCGTCGGTTTGAACATAGGGGGGAGGTTACGGGTACTGCGGGGAGTGTTCCAGTCCTAGCGCTTCGATATCCAAAGCGCTTAGGGACCAGGGTGACGCGCGGGGTATTATTTTTTGCCCAGGGTGATCTGCTTGGACGGGCCGAACGTCTGGCCGCTGACGCCTTTGGCAATTTGCTGGATCTCGCCACCGGACTTGAGGAAGGCAGCAATCTGGTCGTTGATCGATTCGCTGGTTTCAACGGCTGGAGCTGGCTTTGCTTTGCTGTTGGATGCTTTTACGCGCATGGCGGCCATTAACCTGTAGAAAATTAACTTGGCCAGGCATCGTACAGGAAATACTTGACAATTGCTTGGTAAATATCCTCTGGAATAACCAGGGCGCACGCTCGGTGAATACAAAGTTGCAGTTGTGAATATTCCCCTAAGTCACTGTTTTAAATAACAACCTGAGTGATCAAGAGCGCCCGCCTGACCGTTTGTCGACCGTGACGGAGGCCTAACCGGCCTGACGAGCGGGGCCGAACGGTCCGCTCAACCCCAGGAAAATCGCACCTTGCAGCGGAAATTTCACAGCCGGTCCTGCGGCCACCCAACGGCGACGGCAAAAACGGGTAGAATGCCGCCCACGCAATGAGGGTATTGGAAATGGCTTTAGTCGGGCGCTACAACAGTTTGCAAGTGGTTAAACACACTAACTTCGGTTTATATCTGGACGGCGGCGCGGATGGCGAAATCCTGTTGCCCAATCGTTATATTCCAAAAGATATTCCCAGCGAAGATGAAGACTGGCTCAACGTATTTGTTTATCTGGACAGCGATGACAAACTCATTGCCACCACAGAAAAACCGAAAGTTCAGGTCGGTGAATTTGCCAGTCTGAAAGTGGTTGAGGTCAACAGCATCGGCGTGTTTCTCGACTGGGGCCTGCCCAAGGACCTGTTGCTGCCGTATTCCGAAGAAAAACGCCAGATGACCGCCGGTGAGTACTGCGTGGTGCATGTCTACCTCGACAAGCACACCCGTCGTATCACCGCGACCGCGCGCCTGGATCGCTACCTGGACAAAACCCCGGCCAACTACACGCCCGGCCAGGAAGTTGATCTGTTGGTGGCCGAGGCGACCGACATGGGCTTCAAGGCGATCATCAACAACAAGCACTGGGGCCTGATCCACAAGAACGAAATCTTCAAGTTCATGCGCGCCGGCAAGGAAGAGAAGGGTTTCATCAAGGAAGTGCGGGCCGATGGCAAGATCAGCCTGAGCCTGCAGCCGGTCGGTGAAGAGGCTGCCACCAGCCTGAACTCGAAGATCCTCGCCAAGTTGCGTGACAACAACGGCACCTTGCCGGTCAGCGACAAGAGCGACCCGGCACTGATCAGCAGCCTGTTCGGTGTCAGCAAGGGCAACTTCAAGAAGGCGATCGGCGCGCTCTACAAGAACGGCCAGATTGTCATTCACCCGGACCGTATTGAACTGAGCTGACCCTCAAACCGGGTGATGGCTTGATGATCTAGGAGCGAGCTTGCTCGCGATGAACTCAAATATTGCGCGTAGTTTCAGGAAGTATTGCGTATTCGTTGACGATCATCGCGAGCAGGCTCGCTCCCACATGTGTCCATCAATTCATTGGATATCGAGTAACCGTCATGTCCTCGACCCTGTGTGAGATTGCCTGATGATTGCCACTCGGCGCAGCGTCGATGGCTTTGCCCTGCAAGTGATGTTTGGCCTGTGCCTGGTGTGGGGCATCCAGCAGGTGATGATCAAGTGGGCGGCCGCGGATATCGCGCCAGTGATGCAGGCGGCCGGTCGCTCGGGGATCTCGGCGCTGCTGGTGGGGTTGCTGATCTGCTGGAAAGGCGGCTGGGATCAGGTCAGTGCGACCTGGCGCGGCGGCTTGCTGGCCGGCAGCCTGTTCGGCCTGGAGTTCCTGTTCATCTCCGAAGGCCTGCAACTGACCACCGCCGCCCACATGTCGGTGTTCCTCTACACCGCGCCGATCTTTACCGCGCTGGGCGTGCACTGGCTGTTGCCCAGCGAGCGCCTGCGGGCGGTGCAATGGCTGGGGATCCTGCTGGCCTTCATCGGGATCGGCGTGGCGTTTGCCGGGGGCGTGTCCTGGGACAACCTGGACCGGCGCATGCTGCTGGGCGATGCGCTCGGTGTATTGGCCGGCGCCGCCTGGGGCGCGACCACGGTGGTGGTGCGGGCTTCTCGCCTGTCGGAAGCGCCGGTGACCCTGACCCTGTTCTATCAATTGATCGTCGGTTTCTTCGGCCTGCTGCTGATCGCCGTGCTCAGTGGCCAGGTGACCCACGTCAGCCTGACGGGTGTGGCAATCACCAGCGTGCTGTTCCAGGGGCTGGTGGTGTCTTTCTGCAGTTACCTGATCTGGTTCTGGTTGTTGCGCCGCTACCTGGCGGCCAATCTGGCGGTGTTTTCGTTCATGACGCCGTTGTTCGGCGTCACGTTCGGCGTGCTGTTGCTCGGCGAACAACTGACCCTCAACTTTGTCATCGGCGCGGTGCTGGTGTTGCTGGGCATCACCTTTGTCAGCGCCGAACAATGGGTTCGTAGGCGTTTGCGCAAAGCCCTTGGGCAAGACTGAGCCGGCGTCCCCCGCAGCGCGACTGCCTGGCTGGCAGATGCAGTGGGGGCTAAGGTGCAAAGGCGGGCGATGGGGTTGATTTGGATCAATTCGGTAACAGATCTTTGCGAACTGAGACGAGCATTGCGTAGGAGTTCGGACTACTATCTGTATGAAGCGTCTACAGAACCCGGTCGCTCGGCATTACCCTGAAGGGGGGCACCATGAAAGAGAAATTGCAAAACTGGCTCCATGACCTCGGTGTCGCGCTAGGTTTGATCGAACCACCTCTGCAACCCGTGCCTATTCGCACTGACGACGAACAACGCCGTCGCCAACCGCGCCGCCGGTAAAGCGCATGTTGTAGCAGCTGCCGCAGGCTGCATTCGCCTGCGTCGCTGGTGCAAGCTGTCCGCCGCAGATCCCGCGTCTGCGGCCCCATCCCCTGCACGCACGCCGGCAGCTGATTACAAACTCCTCTCCCGATACCCGCTACCTCTCTCGACAACACTTTCCTCCAGACGAAAAAAAACGGATGCAGCGACCGACGCTGCACCCGCCGAAGAAAGGTGTACGGCGTCTGACCTGAGGTCAGATCGCGTTGGCCAGGGTGGCCGGGCGACGGGACGCCAGGCTGACCACCACGAAGCTCACCAGGCCGACCGCCAGGCTGTAGTAGATCGGCGTGTTGGCATCCAGGCCATCCTTGAACATGAACACCAGGGCAGTGACGAAGCCCAAGCCCATGCTGGCGATGGCGCCGGCGGTGGTAGCGCGTTTCCAGAAAATCGCCCCGATCAGCGGGACCAGCATGCCGCCCACCAGCAGGTTGTAGGCCAGGGTCAGGGCGCTGATCACGTCATTCACCACCAGGGCGATGCCCAGGACGGCAATCCCGGTCAGCGCCGTGAACAGGCGGTTCATCTTCAGGCTCGACTGTTTGCCACCACGCAATTTCGGCAGCAGGTCCTCGGTCAGGGTCGTGGCGGCGGCAAGCAGGCCGGCGCTGGCGGTGGACATCATGGCGGCCAGGGCTGCGGCAATCACCAGGCCACGGATACCGTCAGGCAGCGACAGTTTGACGATGGCGGCGAAGGCGTTGTTGACGTTGTCCAGGTCCGGAATCAGTACGTGTGCCGCCATGCCGATCAGGGCGCAGGCCAGGCCGTAGAGGATGCAGTAGAACCCGGCCAGGGTCCCGGCGTATTGGGCGACTTTGGCGGTGCGCACGGTGAACACGCGCTGCCAGATGTCCTGACCGATCAGGATGCCGAAGAAGTAGATCATGAAGTAGGTGATGATCGTGTCCCAGCCGATGGTCGTGAAGCTGAAGTTCGACGCCGGCAGTTTCATCACCAGCTCGTCCCAGCCGCCGACGCGGTACAGGCAGATCGGCAACAGGATGAACATCAGGCCCACGGTCTTGATGATGAACTGGACGATGTCGGTCAGGGTCAGCGACCACATGCCGCCGATGGCCGAGTAGACCACCACCACACCACCGCCGAGCAGCACCGAAACCCAGAACGGCAGGTCGAACAGCACTTGCAGCACGGTGCCGATCGCCAGGATCGAGGTCACGCCGATCATCAGTGCGTACGCCAGCATGATCACCGCGCTCGCGGTGCGGGCCATCGGGTTGTAGCGTTTTTCCAGGACCTGGGTAACGGTATAGATCTTCAGCTTGAGCAGCGGCTTGGCGAGGAACAGGTTCAGCGCCACGATCCCGCAGCCCAGTGCCGCGCACAGCCAGAAGCCGGAGATGCCGTGCACATAACCCAGGCGCACGGTGCCCACGGTGGACGCGCCGCCCAGGACGGTGGCAGCCATGGTGCCCATGTACAGGCTCGGACCGAGGTTGCGGCCGGCGACCAGGAAGTCCTCGTTGGTCTTGGCTTTGCGCATGCCGTAGTAGCCCAGTATCAGCATCGCGGCGGCGTAGATGAGTACGACGAATAAATCTAAAGCCATGATGGCGTGTCTCCGATTGTCTTTTTTATGGTGAGGCAAAAATCAATGTGTTGGCGCAAGGCTGTGCGTGAGTCAGGCGATTTGCTGCATGACCGGTGTACCCCGCATCGCCATGCCCTTGCGGCATGGCGGATAAATCTTCATGGCAGGCCAGCCAATGGCCTTCTGGTTAACGCGTCGCTCCCGGCGCCCCTGTCCCACCGCAGCTGATAGGCCGCGCGAGCGGTTCAGGCAAAGGCTGCCACCGGGTCGGCGGCAGCCTTGAAAGCCTGATCCCGTGGGGGCTTGGTCCGATCCTCAGCGATGGGCCACGCCCGGCAGTACGCAGAGCATTTCGTACAGCAGGTTGGCGCCCAGCAGCGAGGTATTGCCGGTGGTGTCGTACGGCGGCGAGACTTCTACCAGATCGCAGCCGATCAGGTCGAGGCCCTGGCAGCCGCGGACGATTTCAATCGCCTGGATGGTGGTCAGGCCACCGATTTCCGGGGTGCCGGTACCAGGGGCCCAGGCCGGATCGATGCCGTCGATGTCGAAGCTCAGGTACACCGGACCACCGCCAACCTTTTCCCGGACTTCGGCCATCAGCGGCGCCAGGGACTGGTGCCAGCACTCTTCGGCCTGGACCACACGGAACCCCTGTTTGCGGCTCCAGTTGAAGTCTTCCGCGGTATAGCCCTGGGCGCGCAGGCCGATCTGCACCACACGGTCGCAGTCCAGCAGGCCTTCTTCGACGGCGCGACGGAAGGTGGTGCCGTGGGCGATCTTCTCGCCGAACATGTGATCGTTGACATCGGCGTGGGCGTCGATGTGCACCAGGCCGACCTTGCCGTGCTTCTTGTGGATGGCCCGCAGGATCGGCAGGGTGATGGTGTGGTCGCCACCGAGGGTCAGCGGGATCACGTCGTGTTCGAGGATCTCGTCGTAGGACTCTTCGATGATGCGCACGGCATCCAGCAGGTTGAAGGTGTTGATTGCCACGTCGCCGATGTCGGCGACCGACAGCGAGTCGAACGGTGCGGCACCGGTGGCCATGTTGTACGGGCGGATCATCACCGATTCGGCGCGGATTTCCCGTGGCCCGAAGCGGGTGCCGGCGCGCAGCGAGGTGCCGATGTCCAGCGGGATGCCAATGAAGGCAGCGTCCAGGCCGGCAGCGGATTGCAAGTGGGGGAGTCGCATCATGGTGGCGATGCCGCCGAAGCGCGGCATTTCGTTGCCGCCCAGTGGTTGGTGAAGAATTTTGTCCACGGGTATGGCCTCATCGTCTTTGTTTTATTTATGGGGTTACCCAGCGCATCGGGAATGCACGGGCACCTGTTGGGCGGATTCTGCGAAATGGAGTGGCGCAGAAGAATCGCTACCGGCAAATACTTAGTTCAGATTTTTCTAAACTAATGCTGACGGGGGCGATAGACTTCGCGCCTAACGCAAACTGAAATATCTCGTAGCAGCTGCCGAGCCCTCGAGGCTGCGTTCGGCTGCGAAGCAGTCGAGCATGGGATATTTCATTCTTCAGGATAAAACGGTCGCCTGGATGGCGGCCGCTTCGCAGCCGAACGCAGGCTGCTACAGGGACTGTGTCGCGACGTCACTCGGAGCTCCCCCATGGCCAACGCTTTACCCGACCTGAAACTACTGCGCATCTTCGTCAGCGTGGTCCGTCACCAGGGGTTCGCCAATGCCCAGCACGAGCTCAACCTGTCGACCTCGGCCATCAGCACTTACATGAGCCAGCTCGAAGCCGGGTTGGGCCTGGTGCTCTGCCATCGCGGCCGGGGCGGGTTCAGCCTGACCAGCAAGGGCGAACTGTTTCACCAGGAGACCCTGCGCCTGCTCGGCGAGCTCGAAGGCTTCGAGCAATACGCCGCCGCGCTCAAGGGCGAGTTGCGCGGTACGCTCAACCTGGGGGTGATCGACTCCACGGTCAGCGACAAGGCCTTGCCGTTCGCCGAAGCCATCGGTGCCTACACGCTGGAGCACCCGGCGGTGCATCTGCACCTGTCGGTAATGAGCCCCTACGAACTGCAACTGGGGGTGCAGGACAACCGCCTGGACCTGGCCATCGGGGCGTTCTCGACGCGCATGAGCGGCCTGGTCTACATGCCGCTCTATCGTGAGCAGCACTGGCTGTATTGCAGCAATCGCCACCCGTTGTTCACCGAGCGGCGTATCCCCGAGCAGTTGATTACCCAGCAACGCATGGTCGGACGTGGCTACTGGAGCCAGGCCGAACTGGCCCGCCACGGCTTCAAGCACAGCGCCGCGACCGTGGACAGTATGGAGGCGCAGTTGATTCTGGTGCTGTCCGGCGCCTACATCGGCTACCTGCCGGAGCACTACGCCCAGGCCTGGGCCGACAAGGGCGATCTGCGGGTGCTGCTGCCGGCCACCTTCGGCTACCAGGCGCCGTTCTCGATGATCGTGCGCCGTGGCCGCAGCCGCGAGCCCTTGATCCAGACCTTCCGTGACTTGCTCAAAGCCCAACTCAACCAGGCCTGATCGGGAGACGTTCATGTCCAGAAGCCAATGCCCGCGCTGCCTGCGTCCGGCCACCCACTGCTTGTGCCCGCTGATCCCCAGCCTCGACAGCCGCACCCGGGTGCTGCTGTTGCAGCATCCCAGCGAGGTCAACCACGCCTTGAATACCGCGCGGTTGGCGGCGTTGGGCTTGAACAACGCGCAGTTGGTGGTCGGCGAAGTGTTCGAGGATTTACCCGAGTTGCTTAATCAGCCGGGCTATTGTGCGCGCCTGTTGTTTCCGGCGGACGACGCGCAGCCGCTGCAGGCCTATGCGCCTTTGCAGCAGCCAATGTTGCTGGTGGTGCCGGATGGCACCTGGCGCAAGGCGCGCAAAATGCTCCACCTCAATCCGCTGCTGGCGGCCTTGCCGCGCGTGACCCTGGCCGAGGGTGGGGTGTCCCGTTATCGCCTGCGCAAAGCCCCGGGGCCGGGGGCCTTGTCGACAGTGGAGGCGATTGTCCAGGCGTTGCAGGTGCTGGAGGCCCCGACTTCGTTCGAGCCGCTGCTAAAACCCTTCGACGCGTTGATCGAGGGGCAGATTGCGGCGATGGGGCAGGCCGTTTACCAGAGGAATCATGGTTCGAGGTAGAGGGCGTTTTAAGGGTCGCTTAGGGCTACCGACATCGCGAGCAGGCTCGCTTCCACAAAGGATTGGCGACCAGCGGCGCATTCAGCGTTCGCGCATCGCCTCGGTGCGGGCTTTGAGCACCGGTTTGAGCAGGTAGTCCAGCACGCTCTTCTCGCCGGTAATGATGTCCACGGTTGCCACCATCCCCGGGATGATCAGCAGCGGCTTGACGTCGCCCCCCAGGTGGTTTTTGTCGGTGCGTACCTGGATCAGGTAGAAGCTGTTGCCCTTGTCGTCGGTGATGGTGTCGGCGCCGATCAGTTCGAGCTTGGCGCTCAGGCCGCCGTAGATGGTGTAGTCATAGGCGCTGAACTTGACCATGGCTTTCTGTCCCGGATGCAGGAAGGCCACGTCTTGCGGACGGACCTTGGCCTCGATCAGCAGGTTGTCTTCCAGGGGCACGATTTCCAGCATGTCGCTGCCGGGCTGGACCACGCCGCCGATGGTGTTGACCTTGAGCACCTTGATGATCCCGTGCACCGGCGAGACCACGGTGGTGCGCGTGACCCGATCGTCGATGGCGATGCTGGTGGCGGTGATTTTCGACAGCTCGGTGCGCTTCTCGTTGAGCTCCTTGGCCGCGTCCGACCGAAAGCTCTGCACCGATTCGTCGAGCTTGCTCTTGATCTCGTCGATGGCTGACTCGGCGCGGGGAATGGCCAGGGTGGTGGCATTCAGCGAGCCACGAACTTCCACTGCGCTGCGTTTGAGCCGCAGGATCTCCACCGGCGACACCGCGCCGGTGCCCACCAGCGGCGCGGACATATTCATTTCCTGGTTGAGCAGTGCCAGGCTTGAGCTGTATTGCCCCTGTTTCGAGCGAAACTCCGCCAGTTCCTGGGTCTTTTGCCGAAGTTGTTCGCTGAGGGTCCGTTGTTCGCTGGCCAGACGACGTTGCCGTTGTTCGAACAGCGAGCGCTCGTCTTCGGCGACTTGGGGAGCCTTGGCGATCACCTCGTCGGAAAGTTTGAACGGCCGTCCCTCGGCTTCGGCGGACAGGCGCTCGACCTGGGCGGTCAAGGCATACCGATCGGCTTCGCTTTCGCCCTTGTTCGACAGGAATCGCGTGTCATCGAGGCGCAGCAAGGTGTCGCCCTTGTTCACCATCTGGCCTTCGCGCACAAAGATTTCGGTGACGATCCCGCCTTCGAGGTTCTGGATCACCTGCACTTTGCTTGAGGGAATCGCCTTGCCTTCGCCCATGGTGACTTCCTGCAACACGGCGAACTTGGCCCAGACCACGGCACTGATGATCAGCGCGGCGGCGAGCCACACGGTGACCCGCGACCAGCGCGGCGAATCCTGCAGCGAGGCGCTGGCGGTTTCCGGCATGAACTCGTTTTCGGCGCTTTTACCGAAGCTGCCAAAGTAGCCGCGATTACCTGTAGGCCCGGACATGTGCCTCTCCTAGACGGCCGCAGAGCCGACACGGCCCTTGCGCAGTGCATCGATAACCGCTTCTTTCGGACCGTCGGCGACGATGCGCCCGTTGTCCAGCACCAGCAGCCGGTCCACCAGGCTGAGCATCGAGGTGCGATGGGTGACCAGCAGCAAGGTTTTGCCCAGGACCTGGGCCTGCAGTTTCTGGCGCAGGACGTCTTCGCTGCTGTTGTCCATGGCACTGGTGGGTTCGTCGAGCACCAGGATCGGCGGGTCGAGCAGCAGGGCCCGGGCCAGCAGCACCGCCTGGCGTTGGCCGCCGGACAGCAGTTGGCCGCGTTCACCCACGGGGCGGTCAAAACCCTGGGGGTGCTGGCGGGCCAGCTCGGTGACGCCGGTCAGTTCGGCGACCTCGAGCATGCGCGCATCGCTGATGTAGCGTGCGCCGAGGGTCAGGTTGTCGCGCAGGCTGCCGGCCAGCAGCGGCAGGTCGTGTGCGACATAGCCGATCTGCTGGCGCAGGTCGGCGACATCCAGTTGCCGCAGGTCCAGGCCATCGAGCAGCAACTGGCCTTCGTCCGGGGCATAAAAGCCCATCACCAGGCGCGCCAGGGTGCTTTTGCCCGATCCGCTGCGGCCGATGATGCCGATTCGCTCGCCAGGCTTGAGGCTGAAACTGACCGTGGCCAGCGCCGGGGCGCTTTGTCCCTGGTAGTGGAAGGTCACGCCGCTGACGTCCAGCGCCCCTTGCAGTTGCGTACGCTCCAGGGGCCGCTGCCCGGCGTCGCGTTCCTGGGGCAGGGACATCAGGGCATCGGTGCTTTTCATCGTCAGTTGAGCTTGCTGGTAGCGGGTGATCAACCCGGCAATCTGTCCCAGCGGCGCCAGCACTCGGCTGCCGAGCATGTAGGTCGCCACCAGTGCGCCGACGCTGAGGTTGCCGGCGATGATGCTGTAGACCCCGGCGACGATGGTCGCCATGCCGGCGAATTGCTGGATGAACAGGGTGCCGTTGGTGGCCAGCGCCGCGAGGTTGCGCGCGTGGCTGTCGAGGCGGGTCAGGGCGCCGTGGGTGCTTTCCCAGCGGTGCTGGCGCTCGCTCTCGGCGCTACAGGCCTTGAGGGTTTCCAGGCCGCCGAGGGTTTCGATCAGCAGCGCCTGGCGTTCGGCGCCCAGGGCCAGGCTCTTGTGCACGGTGTCGCGCAGGCGGGACTGGATCAGCAGGGCGAAGAGGATGGTGATGGGGAAGGCGAGCATGGGGATCACTACCAGCCAGCCACCGAGCAGGCCGATCACCACCAGCATCAGTACGGCGAACGGCAGGTCGATCAGGCTGGTGAGGGTCACCGCCGTGAGAAATTCACGCAGGCCCTGGAAGTCGTGGATGCTCTGGGCAAAGCCGCCGATGGTCGCCGGCCGGGCTTTCATCGCCATGCCGGTGATGCGCTCGAACAGGGTCGCGGACAGGATCACGTCGGTCTTGCGCCCTGCGGTATCGAGCAGGTGCGCGCGCACCAGCCGCAGCACCAGTTCGAAACCGGTGCCGATCAGCAGGCCGATGGCCAACACCCACAGGGTCGAGGTGGCCTGGTTCGGCACCACCCGGTCGTAGGTCTGCATGACGAACAACGGCACCATCAAGCCCAGCAGGTTGATCAGGAAGCTCGCCAGGATCGCATCGCTGTACAGCCAGCGGGACAGCTTGAGGGTGTCGCGAAACCAGGCGTCGACCCGTGGCACCAGGGGTGAACGCAGCTCTTCGAGTTCATGCCGGGGGCGCGCGAACAGCGCCTGGCCACTGTAGGCTTCGGCCAGTTCTTCGCGGCTGACCCATTGCTCGCCACCTTCGGCCTCGCTGGGCAGGATCAGTGCCTGGCCATCCTCGCCCCAGCGGCGCAGGACCGCGCAGCGGCGGTCCTTGAGAATCAGCAGCACTGGCAGGTTGAGCGCCGACAACGACCCCAGTTCACGGCGCAGCAGGCGCGCTTGCAGGCTGGCCCGGGCGGCGGCGCGAGGCAGCAGGTCGAGGCTCAGGCGTTGCTTGTCCAGCGGCAATCCGGCGCTCAGGCTGGCCCTGCTGACATTGCAGCCGTGCAGCTTGCAGAGGATCAGCAAGCCATCGAGCAGCGGATCATCAAAGCTCAGGCGTGGGTCGGCGCCGGTGTTGCCGGGTTGCATGCTGGTCAATTCGGGTACCCCGGTTCGCTAGCGCATCTCTGGCAGACGGGCCTGGCTTTTCACTTCGCTTTGCGCAATCGCTTCGGCCGGCACCACCACCTTGGCTTTGCTCAACAGTTCGCCCATGTTCGCCAGGATCCGGTACATGGAGAACTCCTCGGTGTAGCGCACTTCGGTGTAGCGGCGATTGGCGTTGTACAACTCGTTTTCGCTGTCCAGCAGGTCGAGCAGGGTGCGCTGGCCGAGGCCGAACTGATCCTGGTAGGCGGCGCGCACGCGCAGGGTGGTGTCGGCGTATTCGCGGGCGGTGGGGGTTTGTTTCTTGGCGTTGACCATGGCGTTCCAGGCCAGGGTGATGTTCTCGTTGAGCATGCGCAGGGCGTTGTTGCGGATGTCCATGGCCTGGTTGATCTTGTGCGCATCCGATTGCAGGCGGGCCTTGTCGCTGCCGCCGCGGAACAGGTTGTAATTCATGATCACGCCCACGCGCCACTCGTTGTCGTGGCCCTGGTCACCCTGGATATTGTTGTTGGCACCCACCGCCGCCTCTGCGTCGAAGCGCGGGTAGAACGGCGACTTGGCGACTTCGTACTGGCTCTCGGCGGAGTTCACGTCGGCCTGGGCGGATTTGAGGTAGGGGTTGTTTTCCATCATTGCCTGACGGGCATCCGGCAGGCTCTGCGGGACCTCGCCACGAATCGAGGGCAGGCTTTCCAGCTCGTCGGGCATGCGGCCCACGGCGCTGAAGAAGTTGGCTTCGGCATCGGCGAGATCGACCTGGGCGGTGTCCAGGTTGTTTTCCGCCAGGGCGCGACGCGCCTTGGATTGATCGAGGTCGGCATTGCTACCGACGCCGCGCTCGGTGCGCAGGCCGATCTGGTCGTTGACCCGCAAGTGCGCCTGCAGGTTATTGGTGGCCAGGGTCACCAGTTCCCGACGCTTGAGCACTTCCAGGTACACCTCGATGGTGCGCAGGGCCAGGCTCTCGGCGGTGCCGCGGGTGTAGTAGGCCCGGGAGTTGACGATGGCCTGGGTGCGTCCGACTTCGTTGGCGGTGTTGAACCCGTCAAACAACATTTGCCGCAGGCGCAGCTCCGACTGGGTGTACCAATCGGTCTCTGTGTTGTGATTGCCCTGGGCGCGGGTGTTGGTGTTGTCGCTGTAGCCCCGGCCATAACCGGCGTTCAGGTCGAGGGAAGGATAAAAACCGCCCTTGGCGACTTTTACGTCCTCATCCGCAGACAGGCGATTGTTCTCACTGGCGTGCAGCTCCGGGTGGTTGTCCAGGGTGCTTTGAATCGCCTCGGTCAGCGACATGGCCTGGGCCTGTTGTGCGCAGGCCATGGCGATGAGAATCGCACTGCAGATCGGGGTAAATACGCGCATGGGGTGCCTCTCCCTGTGACTGATGGTGCTTGGCTGTCGCCAATAATTTGGCGTTTTTTTCGCTGAAAACCGTATCAGGCTTGTAACAACAGAGCTAAGAACATCCTAGGCAGAAGCTAAGAAGGATTTCTCATAACGCCTATGCCGAAAAAAACTTATGCGCCTCCAAAAAACCGGCACATTGTTCCCTGCACAGGCCTTGTATTTATGAGCTCTAGGGAGCTTGGCGAGGCTGGGAAAGGTTCCAACACTTTTGCAACATAGGGTGGAGAAGCGCTGGAGGGGATGGAGGCTGAACGGTTTTCGGGCGACAAAATATTGTCACATTACCTGGAGTTCATCGTCAGCCACCCTCGTAGAACGGCTAGGCGGCGCTGAGTGAATGATTTCATTCAGTTTTGTTCCGCAATCACCAGCCCGCCTGCGTAGGCACGCGAGGCGAGATCAACGTCAGGCAAGGGCTTGCACCTTGAAGTGCAAGTGCTGCCGGGCAGAAGGTCCGTCCGTACCCCGGCAAGGCCCTGCATGCTTTCTCTGCACAACCCAGATGCCGATGGACGTCGGCTGCGGAGGAAGTCTCATGGCAACGCTCATCGCAATCGTCAGCAAGGTCGTAGGTCAGGTGTTCGCTGTGGCGGGTGATGGAACCCGACGCGCCCTGGTCGAAGGGGATCGGCTGTTTGCCGGTGAACAACTGGTCACCGGGGCCGAGGGCGCGGTGGCGGCGCACCTGCAGAACGGTCAGGAGCTGACACTGGGACGCGGCAGCAGCTTGCACCTGAGCGCGCAACTGCTGGCCAACCAACCGGCGCATGTCGACTCCACCGAAGCGCTGACGCCCAGCCAGGCGCAATTGAGCGATGTCGAGCAAGTGCAGCAGGCCATTGCTGCCGGTGCCGACCCGACCCAGGTCGCTGAAGCCACCGCCGCCGGGCCGGGCAGCACAGGGGCCCCCGGGACTGCCGGCGGCGGTCACTCGTTTGTCCTGCTCGAAGAAGTGGCGGGGCGGGTCGACCCGGTCATCGGTTTCCCGACAGCCGGTTTCAACGGCATTCCCGAATTTGTCCCGGAACGCCTGGCGGGTTCGCCTGAGGACGGTGGCGATGACACGGGCACGGGTCCGTCGGTCAACCCGCTGGCCCCCGTCACGCCCATCAATCCCGAATTGCCGGTGACCCCGGAACTGCCGGTGAACCACCCGGTCACCTTGTCCGGCCTGTCGGTGGCGGGCGGTGAGTTGACCCTGTATGAGGCCAACCTGGCCAAGGGCTCGGCCAGCAACCCGGGGGCCTTGACCCAGAACGGGACCTTCAGCATTTCCGCGCCGGATGGCTTGCAAAGCCTGAGCATTGGTGGCGTCAGCATCATCAGTGGCGGCGTGGCGGTGAGTTTCCCACAGACGATCACCTCGGCCCTGGGCAATACCCTGACCATCATCGGCTATGACCCGGCAACCGGCGTGGTCAGCTACAGCTACACCCTGGTGGGGAATGAAACCCACTCGGCCGGGGATGGCAGCAACAACCTCAGTGAGCATTTCACCGTGGTCGCCAGCGACGTCAATGGTGATACGGCCAGCAATACCCTGGACATCAACATCACCGACGATGTGCCCCACGCGTTCGACGACGGCAATGGCGTTGCCGCATCCGAAACGCATTCGATCCTGTCCGGCAATGTGCTGGACAACGACGTGCAGGGTGCCGACCGGGTCGTTACCGGGCCGATCACTCCCGGGACCTTCACCGGTACTTACGGCACTCTGGTGCTGGCCGCCGACGGCAGCTACACCTACACCCTGCACAGCAGCGATCCGGCGTTTCTCGCGCTCAAGGACGACGTCACCGAGACCTTCACCTACACCCTGACCGACGCTGACGGCGACAGCAGCAGCGCCAACCTGGTGCTCAACGTCCACAACAACGACGATCCAGTGCTGATCGACGGCCTCAAGGTCCAGGGCGGGGAATTGACCGTTTACGAACGAGCCCTCAGCGACGGCTCGACCCCAGGCACCCCGGCACTGACCCAAAGCGGCACCTTCACCGTCACCGCACTGGATGGCGTGCAGACCCTGACCGTGGGCGGGATCAATGTGGTGACTGCTGGCGTCACCGCCGGCTTCCCGCAAACCTTCACCACCGCGCTGGGCAACACCCTGACCATCACCGGCTACGATGCGGCGAGCGGCGTGGTGAGCTACAGCTACACCCTCAACGACAACGAGGCTCATCCCACCGCCAACGGCATCAACAGCCTCAGCGAGTCGTTCAGCGTCACGGTCACCGACAGCAATGGCACCACCGCCAGCGACTCGCTGGACGTCAACATCGTTGACGACGTGCCGCAGGCCAAGGACGACGGCAACGCCGTGACCGCCACTGAGTTGCACACCGTCCTCACCGGCAATGTGCTCGACAACGACGTGCAGGGTGCCGACCGGGTGATCAGCGGGCCGGTGACGGCCGGGACACTGGCGGGTGCTTATGGCCAACTGGTGCTGGCGGCGGACGGTTCCTATACCTACACCGTCGACCCGACCAACCCCGCCTTCCTGGCACTCAAGGCCGATGCCCACGAAACCTTCACCTACACCCTCACCGACGCCGATGGCGATACCAGCACCGCGACCTTGACCCTGACCGTGCACAACAACGACGATCCAGTGCTGATCGACGGCCTCAAGGTCCAAGGCGGTGAACTGACCGTTTACGAACGAGCCCTCAGCGACGGCTCGACCCCGGGCACCCCGGCATTGACCCAAAGCGGCACTTTCACCGTCACCGCGCTGGATGGGGTGCAGACCCTGACCGTGGGCGGGATCAACGTGGTGACCGCTGGCGTCACCGCCGGCTTCCCGCAAACTTTTACCACTGCGCTGGGCAACACCCTGACCATCACCGGCTACGACGCGGCGAGTGGCGTGGTGAGCTACAGCTACACCCTCAACGACAACGAGGCTCATCCCACCGCCAACGGCATCAACAGCCTCAGCGAGTCGTTCAGCGTCACGGTCACCGACAGCAACGGCACCACCGCCAGCGACTCGCTGGACGTCAACATCGTCGACGACGTGCCGCAGGCCAAGGACGACGGCAACGCCGTGACCGCCACTGAGTTGCACACCGTCCTCACCGGCAATGTGCTGGACAACGACGTGCAAGGCGCCGACCGGGTGATCAGCGGGCCGGTGACGGCCGGCACACTGGCGGGTGCTTATGGCCAACTGGTGCTGGCGGCGGACGGTTCCTATACCTACACCGTCGACCCGACCAACCCCGCCTTCCTGGCACTCAAGGCCGATGCCCAAGAAACCTTCACCTACACCCTGACCGATGCGGATGGCGACACCAGCACCGCAACCCTGACCCTGACCGTGCACAACAACGACGATCCAGTGCTGATCGACGGCCTCAAGGTCCAAGGCGGTGAACTGACGGTCTACGAACGAGCCCTCAGCGACGGCTCGACCCCAGGCACCCCGGCACTGACCCAAAGCGGCACCTTCACCGTCACCGCACTGGATGGGGTGCAGACCCTGACGGTGGGCGGAATCAACGTGGTGACCGCGGGCGTCACCGCCGGCTTCCCACAAACCTTCACCACTGCGCTGGGCAACACCCTGACCATCACCGGCTACGATGCGGCGAGCGGCGTGGTGAGCTACAGCTACACCCTCAACGACAACGAAGCCCATCCCACCGCCAACGGCATCAACAGCCTCAGCGAGTCGTTCAGCGTCACGGTCACCGACAGCAACGGCACCACCGCCAGCGACTCGCTGGACGTCAACATCGTCGACGACGTGCCGCAAGCCAAGGACGACGGCAACGCCGTGACCGCCACTGAACTGCACACCGTCCTCACCGGCAATGTGCTCGACAACGACGTGCAGGGTGCCGACCGGGTGATCAGCGGGCCGGTGACGGCCGGGACACTGGCGGGTGCTTATGGCCAACTGGTGCTGGCGGCGGACGGTTCCTATACCTACACCGTCGACCCGACCAACCCGGCTTTCCTGGCACTCAAGGCCGATGCCCACGAAACCTTCACCTACACCCTCACCGATGCGGATGGCGACACCAGCACCGCGACCCTGACCCTGACCGTGCACAACAACGACGATCCAGTACTGATCGACGGCCTAAACGTCTGCGGCGGTGAGCTCACGGTCTATGAACGAGCCCTCAGCGACGGCTCGACCCCAGGCACCCCGGCACTGACCCAAAGCGGCACCTTCACCGTCACCGCACTGGATGGGGTGCAGACCCTGACGGTGGGCGGAATCAACGTGGTGACCGCGGGCGTCACCGCCGGCTTCCCACAAACCTTCACCACTGCGCTGGGCAACACCCTGACCATCACCGGCTACGATGCGGCGACTGGGGTGGTGAGTTACAGCTACACCCTCAACGACAACGAAGCCCATCCCACCGCCAACGGCATCAACAGCCTCAGCGAGTCGTTCAGCGTCACGGTCACCGACAGCAACGGCACCACCGCCAGCGACTCGCTGGACGTCAACATCGTCGACGACGTGCCGCAGGCCAAGGACGACGGCAACGCCGTGACCGCCACTGAACTGCACACCGTCCTCACCGGCAATGTGCTCGACAACGACGTGCAGGGTGCCGACCGAGTGATCAGCGGGCCGGTGACGGCCGGGACACTGGCGGGTGCTTATGGCCAACTGGTTCTGGCGGCGGACGGTTCCTATACCTACACCGTCGACCCGACCAACCCCGCCTTCCTGGCGCTCAAGGCCGATGCCAACGAAACCTTCACCTACACCCTGACCGATGCGGATGGCGACACCAGCACCGCAACCCTGACCCTGACCGTGCACAACAACGACGATCCAGTACTGATCGACGGCCTAAACGTCTGCGGCGGTGAGCTCACGGTCTATGAACGAGCCCTCAGCGACGGCTCGACCCCAGGCACCCCGGCACTGACCCAAAGCGGCACCTTCACCGTCACCGCACTGGATGGGGTGCAGACCCTGACGGTGGGCGGAATCAACGTGGTGACCGCGGGCGTCACCGCCGGCTTCCCACAAACCTTCACCACTGCGCTGGGCAACACCCTGACCATCACCGGCTACGATGCGGCGACTGGGGTGGTGAGTTACAGCTACACCCTCAACGACAACGAAGCCCATCCCACCGCCAACGGCATCAACAGCCTCAGCGAGTCGTTCAGCGTCACGGTCACCGACAGCAACGGCACCACCGCCAGCGACTCGCTGGACGTCAACATCGTCGACGACGTGCCGCAGGCCAAGGACGACGGCAACGCCGTGACCGCCACTGAACTGCACACCGTCCTCACCGGCAATGTGCTGGACAACGACGTGCAGGGTGCCGACCGGGTGATCAGCGGGCCGGTGACGGCCGGGACACTGGCGGGTGCTTATGGCCAACTGGTGCTGGCGGCGGACGGTTCCTATACCTACACCGTCGACCCGACCAACCCCGCCTTCCTGGCGCTCAAGGCCGATGCCAACGAAACCTTCACCTACACCCTGACCGATGCGGATGGCGACACCAGCACCGCAACCCTGACCCTGACCGTGCACAACAACGACGATCCAGTACTGATCGACGGCCTAAACGTCTGCGGCGGTGAGCTCACGGTCTATGAACGAGCCCTCAGCGACGGCTCGACCCCAGGCACCCCGGCACTGACCCAAAGCGGCACCTTCACCGTCACCGCACTGGATGGGGTGCAGACCCTGACAGTAGGCGGGATCAACGTGGTGACCGCGGGCGTCACCGCCGGCTTCCCGCAAACCTTCACCACCGCACTGGGCAACACCCTGACCATCACCGGCTACGACGCGGCGAGCGGGGTGGTGAGTTACAGCTACACCCTCAACGACAACGAGGACCACCCGACGGCCAACGGTGCCAACAGCCTCAGCGAACACTTCACGGTGACCGTGACCGACAGCAATGGCACCACCGCCAGCGATACGCTGGATGTGAACATCGTCGATGACCTGCCAACCGCCAGCCCCGATAGCGCCACGGTGGGCGAGGGCGCGACAGTGAATATTTCGGTGCTCGGCAACGACGTCAATGGCGCCGACGGGGCGGCCACGGGCGGCGCAGTGGTCGGCGTGCGGGCAGGGGGCAATACGGCGACCTCGGCCCTCGGCGGCCTGGGCGATCAGATCCAGGGCACCTACGGCTACCTGACGCTGGATGCCGCCGGCAATGCGGTCTACCACAGCACCGCCAACGGGGTCAGCCCACCCGGGGCAACGGACGTGTTTACCTACACCATCCGCGATGGCGATGGCGACGAAAGCACCACCACCATCACCATCAATGTCACCGACAGCGGGCTGATCGCTTGCGTCGACGCCTGCCTGACGGTCTACGAAAAAGCCCTGGACCTCAGCCAGGATGGCCAGGACCTGGCCCCCGGCCTGGTCATCGGCAGCGACCCGACGTCCACCGGCGAAACCGCCCACGGTTCATTGGTCGGTTCGGTCAGCGGCGGTAGCGGGGCGCTCACTTACACTTTGGTGGGCAGCGCCACCGGCACCTACGGGCAAATCCTGCTCAACCCCGATGGCACCTACACGTACACCCTGACCTCGGCACCGAAAACCGCAGGGGGCAACGACGGGCCGAACATCCTCACCGAGAGCTTCACCTACAAGGTCACCGACGCCCTGGGCAATACCGCCACCAGCAGCGTGGTGGTCAACATCGTCGATGACGTACCCCGGGCCCAGCATTCCGAGCGTTCAGTCACCGCGGTGGGGATCGACTCCAACCTGCTGCTGGTGATCGATGTGTCCGGCAGCATGGCCGACCACTCCGGTGTTTCGGGGCTGTCGCGCATGGACCTGGCCAAGCAGGCCATCAGCGCCTTGCTCGACAAGTACGATGCCATGGGTGACGTGAAAGTGCAGATCGTCACCTTCAGCAGCAGTGCTACCGAGCAGACTTCGATCTGGGTCGACGTGACCACCGCCAAGTGGATCATTTCCACCCTGTATGCCGACGGCGGGACCAACTACGACGACGCCCTGGCTGCGGCCAAGCAGGCGTTCATGACCGAAGGCAAACTGGCGGGGGCACAAAACGTCGGCTACTTCTTCTCCGACGGTAAACCCAATGATGGCTGGGAAACCGGCCCGTCGGACGAGGCGGCCTGGAAGGCGTTCCTCGAGGCCAACGGGATCAAGAACTATGCGATCGGCCTGGGCGACGGCGTCAGCAGTGGCAACCTCAACCCGCTGGCGTATGACGGCAGCAATCATGTCAACACCAATGCGCAAGTGGTCACTGACCTCAACCAGCTCAACGCGGTGCTGTCCGGCACCGTGGGGGGCGCGCCGATCAGCGGGTTGCTGATGGGCGAGGGCGGTAGTTTTGGTGCCGATGGCGGCTTTATCAAAACCATTATCATCGAGGGCACCACCTACAGCTTCGATCCCAACGGCGACAACCACAAGGGCGCGCTGACGGTGCTCGAAGGCTTCAACCGCGGCACCTTCAACACCCTGGACAACAGCCTGACCATTGCCACCACCAAGGGCGGCACCCTGGTGATCAACCTCGACACGGGCGAGTTCACCTACACCTCGCAGACCACCACCTCGGTGGTGCTCACCGAGCAGATCGCCTTTACCGCCAGTGACTACGAAGGTGACCTGGCCAGCCGCACCCTGACCATCAACATCCTGCCGAACGCAGCGCCGGTGGCGGTGGACGACCAGGTGATCACCAACGTTCTGTCGAAACACATTGCGGTCCCGGCCGAAGGCTTGCTGGCCAATGACACGGACGCCAATGGCGACCACCTGAGCGCCACGCCCACCACGTTCAATACGGGCTGGATTGCCAAGGGCGAGGACTTTATCGGCAGTGGCGCGATCAACTTCTCCGGCACCCAGAACAACTTCGGCAACCGTAACCTGGCGGATGTGCGCAGTGCCTTTGCGGCGGACACCGCCGCCATGACCGCGCTGCTGGTGATCAGCGGTTACCTGGGCCGGGTCACCAACGCCAATGCCAACGATGAGGACTTCATCACCGTCACCCTGAAAAAAGGCGAGACCCTCAACCTGGACCACAACCTTGCCGCCGGCCACATCAGCCTCGAGTACTCACTCAACGGTGGCGGGTTCCTGGGCATCGACAATCACAGCACCCTCAGCGCCGCCGAGGATGGCACCTACCGCATTCACGTGAGCAACCTCAGCAATAGCAGCGGCAGCCAAGTCAATGCCGCGGAAAACTACCAGTTGAACCTGACGGTCAACTACGCCGGCGCCCATGAAAGTTCGCCGGACTTTGTCGGCAGCTACACCGCCAGCGACAACCACGGTGGCAGTGACTCGGCCGCCGTCAGCATCACCTACCAGGCAGGGCATACCCTGACCGGGACCGCGGGCGACGACGTGCTGTTGGCCGGTGGCGGTGACAACCTGCTCAATGCCGGCGACGGCAACGATGTGCTCACCGCCGGCAACGGCAATAACCAGTTGCATGGCGGGGCCGGCAACGACCTGTTGTTCAGTGGCCTGGGCAGCGACCTGCTGGATGGCGGTGATGGCATCGACACCGCCAGCTACGCCCATGCCAACGCCGGGGTGGTGGTCAACCTCGGTTTGCTCGGGGCGCAGAACACGGGGGGCGCGGGCATGGATACCCTGACGGGGATCGAGAACCTGATTGGCTCGACGTTCGACGACACCCTGATCGGCAACAACAACGCCAATACCCTGACTGGCGGCCTGGGCAACAACACCCTGACCGGCGGCGGTGGGGCCGACACCTTCCAGTGGCTACACGGCAACAGTGGGCACGACCTGGTCACCGACTTCACCCCCGGCACCGACAAGCTCGACCTGTCGCAACTGCTGCAGGGTGAAGCTGCCACCGCGTCTTCGCTGGATGACTACCTGCACTTCAGCGTCACCGGCAGCGGTGCGTCACTGCTCACCAGCATCGACGTCAAGGCCACGATCGGTGCGCCTTCGACCCAGACCATCGACCTGGCCGGGGTCAACCTGGCCGAGCATTACGGCGTCACGCCGGGGGCCGGTGGGGTGATTGCCAGTGGGCATGATACGGCGACCATCATCAACGGCATGCTCAACGATCATTCGTTGAAGGTCGATACGGTCTGAGCGCAAGCGAGGGTCCGGGAGTGAGCGCTCCTGGACCCCAGGTCTGCTTCACAACGGCTGTGGGTGCCCGATCAATCGGCCCATCGCGCCGAACAGCCCAAGCTCGTTGAGCACGTGCAGTTCGCCTTGGGTCTCGACTCGTTCGGCGATCAGCGGCAGGTCGATGCTGTGGGTGGCGCGGTAGATGGCTTCGATGAACAGGCGCTTGTCGTTTTGCTCATCGATGGCGCGGATGTAGCTGCCGTCGATCTTCAGGTAGGCCAGGCCCAGTTGAGTCAGGTTGCCGATCTGGCTGAAGCTGCCTCCGAAGTGTTGCAGGCCGATGCGATAGCCCGTGTCGCGCAGGCTCAGGCACAACTGGCGCAGGGCGTCGGGCGGTGGCAGTTGGTGTTCGTCGATTTCCAGGGTCAGCAACGGCGCCAGTTCTGGCAAGGCATTGAGGGTGTCCTGGATGATGCGCAGCTGAGCGGGATCGCGCAGGGTGCTGCCGGACAGGCTCAGGGCCAGCGGCTGGCGATGTTCGGCGAGGTGCTCGAGGGTGTGTTCGAGCATAGCCAGGTCAAAGCGCGCCGCCCAGCCCAGGCGTTCGATCCAGGGCAGGAAGTGCCCGGCGGCAATGGCTTCGCCTTGCGGGTCGAGCAGGCGTGCGAGGACTTTGTGGTGCAACACCTGGCGGGTGTCGGCGCATTGCACCACCGGTTGAAAGTACAGCTGCAGCTTGCCATGGCTCAGGGCGTCGTCGATCCAGCTGCGCCAATCATGCTGGGTCTGGTTCTGCGGGGCCGTGGACTGGGCCAGGTACACCCAGGGCCGCTCCGGTTGCAGTTGGGCCTGGGTCAGCGCCTGATCAAGGCGCATCAGCACGCTGCTGGAAGGCTCGCCGGGGACAAAGGGCACCACGCCCAGGTGCGCGACGGGCATGCAGTCGCTGGCACCCGTAAGGCGCAGGTTTTCCAGGGTGGCACTGATTTCCCCGGCCAGGCGTGTTGCTTCCTGGCTGTCCAGGCCTGGGGTCAGCAGGCTGAATTCGCCGCCACGGTTGCGCGCGGCCAGCCAGGTCCGGCGTTCGGGTGACTGGGTCAGGCGTTTGAGCAGTTGACCGATGGCTGTGATCAGCGCATCGGTGTGCTGGCCGCCCAGGCGTTGGTTGAGACCGGCCAGGTCATTGATCCGGAACATCAGCAGGTGACCGGCGGTGTTTTGCTCGGTGACCAGCAGGCGCTCGGCCAGTTGTTCGTCGAGCAAGCGTCGGTTGGCCAGCCCTGTGAGGTTGTCCTGATAGGACTCGGCGCGCAGTTTTTCACTGCGCGCGGCTTCTTCGGCAAACAGGCCCTTGAGTTTCTCGACCATCTGGTTCATCGCCAGCATGACGCGCTTGAGCTCCGGGGTCCTGGGCAGTCTGGACGTGCTGAGGAATTCCCGGTTGCTGATGGCCTGTGCCTGGGTCACCAGGGTGTCGAGCGGACGCAGTTGGCGGCGCAGCATCCAACCGCCGAACACGGCACTGAGCAAGCCGCACAACAGCAACCAGAGCAGGCTGCCGAGGCTGCTGTCCCAGAGTTTGGCCAGGGCAAACTGCGGGTTGCTCTGCACTTCGACCCGGGCCACCTGTTCCCAGCCGCGCATGATCAGCGCGTCACCGCCCTGGGGGCGCAGGTCGACCAGCCTGACGAACCAGTGGGGCACCCCTTGCGCTGTGGCCGCCGTGGTGCGCTCGACAAGCAGCTGTTCGTCCTCGATGTTGACGACCCGGATGCTGGCGAAGTAGCCGCTGTCAAAAATCGAGCTGACCATCAGTTCGATCATCGCCGGGTCGTCCACCTGGCTGGTCAGCGATAGCCCGAGCGCCGTGGCGGCGTCCTGGGCGTGGGAGCGCAATTGACCGAGCATCTGCTCGCGCGAGCTCTCCAGGCTGACAAAAAAACTGCCGCTGAAGGCCACCAGCAAGAATAGGCAGATGGCCAGGAACAACTGTTTGAGTAGCGACATAGGGCGCTCCTTGTTGATCGGCGGTGTCAGCCGTCGCCCACGGCAAAACCTTCGGCCTGCATCTTCTGCAGCACATCCTGCCAGCGTGACAGGCGCTTGGCGTCGCCTTTGCGTTTACCGCCGTCCGCCCCCGGCATGTACAGGCCTTCGGCATTGAAGGCGTACACCGGCAGCAGGTCCTTGCGGTTCGAGGCGGGGCGGATGTCGCTGATCAGGTTGTCCAGCACCAGCGGATCGGCGCTGGGGGTGGCGTAGTAGGTCAGCACCATGTGCGCCTGATTGCGGGTCAGGGCCTTGACGTAGGTAATGCGCAGTTTTTCACTGGGCACACCGAGGTTGCGCAGGCTGAAATACTTGGCCAGGGCGTAGTCTTCGCAGTCGCCGGCACCCTTGACCAGGGATTCGACGGGGGTTGCCCAATAGTCGGTCTGGCGCCAGATGCGAGTGTCGTCGCGAAAGCTCAATTGCTGGTTGAAGAAGCGATTGACGGCGGTCAGTTGCTCGCGTTCGGGTTGTCTGGTTTCGCCTTGCAGCATCTGGTTCCATGCCTCGATCCGCCCCTGGGCGCTGCCCAGGGGGCCGTAGCGTTGCTCGGCCGTTTGCAGGATCTGGGCGAAATTCCAGTTCGCCCGGACGTTGCCTGGCCCCACCAGCCAAAAAACGCTCAACAGCAGCCATCCGCCGAGCCAAAGTCGGAGCGTTGACCATCCTGGGCGACGCCGACTGCAGGACATGTCTGGCTGCTCAAATGCAGATGGGTGAAGTCTAGGCGAAATTTTCCGAGGGGCCGGCTCAGGTTTTGTGCAGGGTTTTCTGGCGCAGGATGTACACCGTCACCACCACCGCGCTGGTCAGCATGAAGCCGCGGGCCCAGGGCAGGGGGACCAGGTAGCACGAGAGGCCGATGCTCAGCCACATCAGGCCAATGGCGTAGACCTTGCCCTTGAGGGGAATGCCGTTGCCGTCCAGATAGTCGCGAATCCAGGGGCCGAGGCGTGGGTGCTGCACCAGCCATTGGTAGAAGCGTGGCGAGCTGCGGGCAAAACAGGCGGCCGCCAGGAGCAGGAACGGGGTGGTGGGCAGGACGGGCAGGAAGATGCCGATCACTCCCAACGCTACGCTCAACCAGCCGATGGCCAGGAGTACGTAGCGCAGCATCAGGGAGCGGTTGCCTATGGGATCAGCCACAGGCAGGGACTCAGTGGTGACGAGGCTTGAGGATCGCCGGTTTTTCGTCGGGGGCGTTGCACAGCAGGTACAGCGCGGTCAGGGCTTCCGGGATCTGTACGATCATGTCGTCCATCAGGTTGGCGTCGGCGGCGATGTCGGAGAACTCCGGCTGCTCGTCGAACAGACCCGAACCGACCATGATCGGCAGGAGCATTTCGCTGACTTCGTCTTCGGCGGTTTCGAACCAGGCTTCTTCGCGCAGGAACACCCCTTCCATGAAACCGATGCACCAGCCGCGCAGGTCGGAGTCGTCCGGCTCTTCGCCGAGGTCGAGGTCGCACGGCAGCTCGAATTCCTCATCGGAGGCCAGTTGGCGAGCGATGTGGGCCTTGAGGGCCAGCAGGGTTGCTTCGATTTCTTCGCGCTGGGCGTCGCTGCTGTAGTGCGGTTCTTCCGCAAACAGGGCGTCGATCCACTCGCGGTCCGGCACGGTTTCCGAACAGATCGACAGGGCGGTCAGATAGCCATGGGCGGCCACGTAGTCCAGCGCCTCGTCATGCAGCTCGTCGGCGTCGAGGAAGGCTTGCAGGCGGGTTAGTTGCTCAGCGAAGGACATTGGGGGGGCTACCTTGGGAATATACGATGAACAATTCTAGGCGTTCTTGAGCGCTCAGGCCAGCCGCGCAGCGGATTTGCCCACAATCGGCAGCTGCTGCATATGGATACGGGGCGATCGAAGGCGGCTATTCGTCAGTGGTGTCCATTGCCGGGCAGGGCTCGGGTATACTCGCGCGTTTTGCATGCCCTGCAGCTGCCCGCGCACTGCGGACAAATCCGCTAACGGATCTGTCCGTGAACTACTCGGTGTTTTGATCCAGCCTGCATCCAGGGATATTCAGCACCCATCGGAGTTTTCCATGCTCGAACAGGCTCAACGCGTCCTCAAGGACATCTTCGGCTACGACAGTTTCCGTGGCCGTCAGGGTGCCATTATTGAGCGCGTGGCCAGCGGCGGCGACGCCCTGGTCCTGATGCCTACGGGGGGCGGCAAGTCCTTGTGTTTCCAGGTTCCCGCCCTGTTGCGCGAAGGGCTGGCGGTGGTGGTTTCGCCGTTGATCGCCCTGATGGACGATCAGGTCGCTACCCTGGAAGAGCTGGGGGTGGCCGCAGCGTCACTCAATTCCACCTTGAGTGCCGAGCAGCAGCGTGATCTGGCGGCGCGAATCAAGCGTGGTGAAGTGAAAATGCTGTACCTGGCGCCAGAACGCCTGGTCCAGCCGCGCATGTTGGCCTTCCTGCAGAGCCTGGAAATTGCCCTGTTTGCCATCGACGAAGCCCACTGTGTGTCGCAATGGGGTCACGACTTCCGCCGCGAATACCTGCAACTGGGCCAGTTGGCGGAGCTGTTCCCCAACGTCCCGCGTATCGCCCTGACGGCCACCGCCGACAAGCGGACCCGCGAAGAAATCGTCGATCGCCTGCATTTGCAGGACGCCGAACGATTCCTGTCGAGCTTCGACCGGCCGAACATTTTCTACCGCATCGTCCCCAAGGAGCAGCCGCGCAAGCAGTTGCTGGCGTTCCTCGCCGAACGCCGCAGCGATGCCGGCATCGTCTACTGCCTGTCGCGCAAGAAAGTCGACGAAGTGGCGGTGTTCCTCAGCGAGCAGGGCTTCCCGGCACTGCCGTACCACGCCGGCCTGCCCAACGAAACCCGAGCCCATAACCAGAAACGCTTCCTCAACGAGGAAGGCCTGATCATGGTCGCGACCGTGGCGTTCGGCATGGGCATCGACAAGCCCAACGTGCGGTTCGTCGCGCACCTGGACTTGCCCAAGTCCCTCGAGGCGTACTACCAGGAAACCGGGCGTGGCGGCCGGGATGGCCTGCCGGCAGATGCCTGGATGGCCTACGGCCTGCAGGACGTGGTGATGCTCAAGCAGATGCTGCAGAACTCCGAGGGCGACGAGCGTCACAAGCGCCTGGAGCAGCACAAGCTCGATGCCATGCTGTCGCTGTGTGAAGAAACCCGCTGCCGCCGGCAGACCCTGCTGGCCTATTTCGACGAAGACATGCCGCAACCCTGCGGCCACTGCGACAACTGCGTCGACGGCGTGCAGACCTGGGACGCCACCGAACCGGCGCGCCAGGCGCTGTCGGCCATCTACCGCACCGGCCAGCGTTATGGCGTCGGCCATCTGGTGGAAGTGCTGCTGGGCAAGGACAACGAGAAGGTCCGCGCCGCCGGGCATCAGCACCTGTCGGTGTTTGGTGTCGGCAAGGGGCGGGCGGAAGGCGAATGGCGCTCATTGTTCCGCCAGTTGGTGGCCCGTGGCCTGGCCGACATTGACCTTGAAGGCTACGGCGGCCTGCGCCTGAGCGACAGTTGCCGACCGCTGCTCAAGGGCGAAGTGACCCTGGAACTGCGCCGCGACCTGAAACCCCAGACCACCGCCAAGAGCAGCACCAGCCAGGCCAGCCAACTGGTCCGCGGCGAAGAGCGCGAGCAATGGGAAGCCCTGCGTGCCCTGCGGCGCAAACTCGCCGAAGAGCATGGCGTGCCGCCCTATGTCATTTTCCCCGACTCGACCCTGCTGGAAATGCTTCGCAGCCAGCCCGGCACCCTGGCGGAAATGGCCCGGGTCAGCGGGGTCGGTGCCCGCAAGCTCGAGCGTTATGGCGAGGCGTTCCTCGAAGTGCTGGGCGGCCAGGCCGAGGCGCCGAAAGTGGTGGCCGACCTGCGCCACGAGTCTGATCACCCTGGCACGCGCGGGCATGACCCCGCTGCAGATTGCCGGCCAACTGCAGTGCTCGGAGAAAAACGTCTATACTCTGCTGGCAGAAGCCATTGGCAAACAGCAGTTGTCCCTGGAGCAGGCGCTGGATCTGCCCGAAGACCTGTTGGGCGAAGTCCAGGACGCGTTCCTCGACGGCGAGGGCGAATTGCCGCCAGTGGCAGAGATCGCACCATTGTTTGCCGGTCGTGTGCCCGAAGGCGTCCTGTACTGCGTCCGCGCGGCCTTGCAGTCAGAGTTCGAGATCTGAGCAGCACTCCGCAAGATGTAACGATTCAGTACATAGTCACCCTTGCTTCGTAACAAGGGTCATGCTTAGCTGACTAATAATTAGTTTCACTCTATTTCAGTCTAATCATGAGTTCTTTATGTCGTTAACCGAACAACACCGTTTTGGCATGCAGTTGGCGCAAATGTCTCGTGGCTGGCGCGCCGAACTGGATCGCCGCCTTGCCGGGCTTGGTCTGTCCCAGGCGCGCTGGTTGGTGCTGCTGCACCTGGCCCGTTTCGAGGAAGCTCCGACCCAGCGGGAACTGGCGCAAAGCGTGGGTGTTGAAGGTCCCACCCTGGCCCGGCTGCTCGACAGTCTGGAAAGCCAGGGGCTGGTGCAACGCCAGGCCGTGGTGGAAGACCGCCGGGCGAAAAAAATCGTCCTGTGTGACACGGCCCGCCCGCTGATCGAACAAATCGAAACCATCGCCAACGCACTGCGCCAGGAGCTGTTCGAAGGCGTGGACGAAGCCGATCTGGCGGTGTGCATGCGCGTCCACGGGCATATCCTGGCAAATCTGGAAAAACCCTGAGGCCCAGGGCATCCGCACCTGATTAGAACGTCTGCCCCAGGTTCATGTAGATCGCCTGTTCGTCATCGTCGTTGAACCCGTAGCTGAAGTTCAGCGGCCCCAGTGGCGTATCAAAACCCAGGAATATGCTGACGGCGTTGATGTAGCCGCTGTCGAACTCGTTGTCGTTGTTCCACGCCCGGCCGCGTTCCAGCGAGCCGCCGGCGTACAGCGGGAAGTCCAGTGGCAGGTAGGCGCGCGGGGTCAGGCGCCGGTAATAGACGGCTCGGGCCAGGCTGACGTTCTGGCCGGAGATCGAGTCCTCGCGAAAGCCCGAGAGTTGTCGTGCGCCACCCAGCAGGAAGCTGGAGGTCACCACATTGGCCTGGTCCAGGGTGCGTCCGTAGCGACCGCCGAGGATGTAGGTGTCCGGGCCGAAGCTCAAGGCCTTGTCCAGTTTGAACTCCCACTGGCGATAGCGCTGGTCCGACCCCAATTCCGGCTCGAACTCACGGAATGACAGGCCGATGTCTTCACCCGCGTGGGGGAAGTAGACGTTATCCAGTGAGTCGAACGAGTACTTGAGCTCATAGAACCCTTCATTGAAGCTTTCGCTGGGCAGGTTCTGGTCGCCGATGCGCACGTCCGCCTTGCCCCAGGCTTCGCCGACCCCCAGGCGGATTTCGCCACTGTTGCCGATCTGCCTTCCCACGTTCAGGCCAAAGCCGTAGCGCTCCAGGCGATACTCGGCGACCGGGTCGTTGTCGAGGATGGCATCGACGTTCTGCGACTCGATCGCCGCATAAGGCGCAATGAAGTAGCGCGAGCCGACGTCCAGGGGCTGGTAGAACTCGCTGTACAGTTCTTGCTGGTCGCCGATCTGCACCCGGGTCAGCCACTCGGCGCCGAGGCGGTTGATGCCGTTCATGCGGTAACTGGCGCCGATGTTGAAGGCGCTGTCGCCTTCCATGTCGTCGGACAGGTTCAGCCCCAGGCGCAGGTAGTCGGTGCCGGTGCGCTTGCCCCGCGCCCGGATCACCAGGGTGTTGTCCGCGCCCTTGTGGACCACCCGGTACTGCACCTGCTCGAAGTAGTCCAGGCCATACAGGGTGCCCATGTCGGTCTGCAGCCGACCCATGTCCAGCGGTTCGCCGATGTGCTGACGGATGTAATAGCGGATCACGTCGTCGCCAACTTTCGAATCGTTCTCGACCTTGATCGCGGTGATGATCGGAGTGCGCTGGCCGGGCGCGCGGGCGGCCGTCAGTTCGGCATCCACGGGCTCGGCGGGGCGCAGGCGGCCCAGGCGGGCATCGAGGATACGCGTGGCGCGGTACCCGGCGTCGATCATTTCCTGGGCCTTGCCGAAGTCGGTCACGCCGAAGCTGGCCAGGGCCGGCTGGACCAGCACGTCATCGGGGTGCAGGGTGGCCAGTTGTTCTTCGGAGTTGCTGCGGGTCATCAGGGTGATCGACTGGTTCAGCACATCGACCACGGTCGTCAGTTGTTTACGAGTGCGCAGGGGCGTGCCGATGTCGACCACGATGGCGATGTCCACGCCCATCTCGCGGGCCACGTCCAGCGGGATATTATCGGTCATGCCGCCGTCCACCAGCAGCCGGCCGTCCAGTTCGACCGGGGCGAACACCGCCGGGATCGACATGCTGGCGCGGATCACCTGAGGCAAGTGGCCCTTGCGAAACACCACCTTTTCACCACTGGCGATGTCGGTGGCCACGGCGCGGAACGGGATCGGCAGCTTGTCGAAGTCCCGGGTATCACTGGCGTGGGCCAGCAGGCTTTCCAGCAGCAGTGCCAGGTTCTGCCCCTGGATGACCCCCAGGGGCAGGCCGAGGCTGCCGTCGTCGCGAAAACTCAGTTTCTGCTTGACCAGGAAATCACGGTCGTCCTGTTTGCGTCGAAACGGCACGTCGGCCCGCGGCGGGGCGTCGGACAACGCCTGTTGCCAGTCGATCCCCAGGGCCAGTTTCTCCAGCTCGTCGACCTTGTACCCCGAGGCGTACAGCCCGCCGATCACCGCGCCCATGCTGGTGCCGGCGATGGCATCGATCTGAATGCCTTGTTCTTCCAGCGCCTTGAGCACACCAATGTGCGCCAACCCGCGGGCAGCGCCGCCGGACAGTACCAGGCCGATTTTCGGTCGTGGGCTTTCAGCCGCCACGACACACAAAGGCAGTAAACACAGGAGCAGGCAGGACAGCAGGCGGCGCATCGGGTATCTCGGGTGAGCGGTAAAGGCGGCTATTATAGCGACGCCATCGAACTCAGGAGTCTTGCACACCATGTCTGCCCGTAAACCGGAAGTGGTCATCACCTATTGCACGCAATGCCAATGGCTGCTGCGCGCCGCCTGGCTGGCCCAGGAACTGCTCAGCACCTTCAGTGACGAGCTGGGCAAAGTGTCGTTGGTGCCCGGCACCGGCGGGGTGTTTCAGATTACCTGTGACGACGTGCAGATCTGGGAGCGCAAGGCTGACGGCGGTTTCCCCGAAGCCAAGGTGCTCAAGCAGCGGCTGCGCGACCAGATCGATCCGCAGCGCGACCTGGGCCACAACGACCGCCCTTGATCGTGACCCTCACTGGGCACTCGCCGCCTGGCAGGGCTTGGGCTCGGTGCTGCGGCTGCCCAGGAGGCTGGAGGCGACGATGGCGACAATGATCAGCGCGCCTCCCAGCAGCATGCGCAGGCTGGGGTTTTCGTTGAACAGCAGCCAGGCCACGCTGATCCCGTAGACCGGTTCCAGGGCAAACACCACCGCCGCCGTGCGCGCCTTGATCACCGCCAGGCTGGCGACGAACAGGCTATGGGCCAGGCCCGTGCAGAACACCCCGAGCAGGCCGATCCACAGCCAGTCCAGGGCACGCACCTCACTCAGTCCCGGCGCGGCCTCCGGCAACAGGCACAACGCGACCACCACGTTCTGGCACAGGGCCGCCTGTACCGGCGGGACGCGTCCGGCGCTGGCGCGGTTGGTCAGCGACAGCAAGGAAAACAACAGGCCGGACGCCATGGACCAGAGCAGTCCGCTGGTGGCTTGGCTGGCCAGGTCGAAATCCGGGGTGACCAACACCAGGCCGATGCTCACCAGCAGCACCAGGAAAATTTCGTTGAGACGAATCCGCTCGCGGAAAATCAGCCCTTCGAGGATCACGGTGAACGCCGGGAAGCTGGCAAAACCCAAGGTGGCAATCGCCACGCCGGCAACTTTGACCGCAATGAAAAAGCTCACCCAGTGCCCGGCCAGCAACAGGCCGCTGAGTAGCAGGCGGCGCAGGTCCCGGGCCTGCAGCGGGCGCCAGCCGGTGCTGCTGGCGAAGCGGGCGAAAAATGCCAGGGCGAGCACGGCAAAGGTCGCGCGGCCGAAGACGATGATGGCGGGGGAGGCGGCGGCGAGTTTGCCGAGGACACCGGTCAGGCCAAACATCAGTGCACCGATGTGCAGGGCGCCAAGGGCGGAACGGGGAGTCATTTCAATCCTTAAACAGAAGAACGCAGTCGCACTATTGAAGCGTGCCAGGCGCGGGTCTGTCTGTCGCCAGACTCGCGTTTTCTAGCGCCAGCCTAGCGTTCGTTCACCGCGCGTCGCAGCGCGCCGGGGGAGGCGCCGAATTCGCGCAGCACCGCAGCGGCGAACGCGCTTTGCGAGGCATAGCCGACCCGGCAGGCCACCTCACCGATGGGCAGCGCGGTTTCGCGCAGCAACTTCACCGCGCTATGCAGGCGCCGGCTGCGGATATAGTCCATTGGGGTCTGCCCGCACTCGGCGACGAACCGGGCATGCAGGCGGGCGCTGGACAACCCCGCGACGCGGGCCAGATCAGCGACTTGCAGCGGGTAGGCGGCGTACTGGTCGATGTGCGCATTGAGGGCTGCGTAGGGCAAGCGTTTACCGGCAACCTGGCGTGGCGCGGCGCTGTTGAGACTGGCCAGCAGCAAGACCGCGCCCTGCTGGGCAATCAACGGATCCTGCACCGGACTGCTGGCCAGCCAGTTCACCAGTTGACTCTGCCCGGCGTTCAACGGCAGCCGACCTGGGGTGTCGAGCAGGCGCCGACTGGCCTCGGCGTGCTCGCCCAGCGATTGCGCCAGCCATTGCTCGCTCGGCACATCGAGCACCAGGCAGCGGCTGCCTTTCGGGCTGCCACAGGCATGATGGGCACCTTGGGGGATCACCACAAAACTCTGCTGCATCACTTGGCTGCCCTGGCCGCCGACTTCGAAATCCAGCGCTCCCGACAGGCCGAACACCAGTTGCGCGTGGTCGTGGCTGTGGACGATCAGGTCGTGGCTGTATTGGCGTAGCGTGAGGATCGGTCTCATCGCGGTCTCCTGGGCAGAGCCGCAGTCTACACCGGCTCGGCCTCGATCCGGGCTGTCATCGGATTGCCGTATTTGTGTCATGGGCCATTAATCGCTGCGGCGCAAGCTTGCGAAAACTCTCGCAGAGGTTGCCCATGACCCGTGCCGAACTCGCCAAGCCCAGCCGTAAACAACGCGTGCGCACCTTATGGATTTCCGATGTGCACCTGGGCACCCGGGATTGTCAGGCCGAGCATCTGTCGCAGTTTCTCAAGGGGTATCACGCCGACAAGGTGTATCTGGTCGGCGATATCATCGATGGCTGGAAGCTGCGCAGCGGCATGTACTGGCCCCAGGCGCACACCAACGTGATCCGCCGCCTGCTGACCATGAGCAAGCGCGGCACCGAGGTGATCTATGTCACCGGCAACCACGACGAATTCCTGCGGCGCTACTCTCGGTTGATCCTGGGCAATATCCAGTTGGTGGACGAGGCCATCCACGTCACGGCTGATGGGCGGCACCTGTTGGTGATCCATGGCGATCAGTTCGACGTGATCACCCGTTACCACCGTTGGCTGGCGTTCCTCGGAGACTGGGCCTACGAACTCACCCTGACCCTCAACCGCTGGCTCAACCACTGGCGCGCCCGGTATGGCTACGGGTACTGGTCGTTGTCGGCGTACCTCAAGCACAAGGTCAAGACGGCGGTCAGCTTCATCAGCGACTTTGAACAGGCGATCGCCCACGAATGCGTCAAGCGCGGGCTGCACGGGGTGGTGTGCGGGCATATCCACCATGCCGAAATCCGCAAGGTGGGCGAGGTGGATTACCTCAACTGCGGTGATTGGGTCGAGTCCTGCACCGCGCTGATCGAACACTGGGATGGCACCATCGAACTGTACCGCCTGGCCGACGCCCAGGCGCGCGAGGCACAACTCAATGCCGTCAAGGTTGCCGAACCGGCCTGAGCCCGCTCGTTGACTGTAAACAACCCAGCCACTGTGGCAACGGGCCTGACCGCGATGGGCTCGGCACATTCACCACCGAGGGGGCCTGACACACCGCTATCGTCGGAACGCCGCCCGGAGCAAGCCCGCGCCTACACCATCGCCGCGCTGTAGATGGAGTTTTTCGGCCGTGCGAACAGGCGCTCCAGCATCGGCTCGAAGAAGTTCAGGGGCAGGGTGTCATAGCCGGGGTCAAACGCCGCGGCGTCGTACTTGGCGCAGAACTCGATGGTCTGGCGGTACTGCGGGTGTTCGCTGAATTGCTCGCGCAGGTGCCGGTCCATGCCCAGGTGATGGAAGAAGTAATAGCCCTGGAAGATCCCGTGCTGTTCCACCATCCACAGGTTCTGGGCACTGACAAAGGGCTTGAGGATAGCGGCGGCAATGTCCGGGTGGTTGTAGCTGCCAAGGGTGTCGCCAATGTCGTGCAACAACGCGCACACCACGTACTCCTCGTCCCGCCCGTCACGCCAGGCCCGGCTGGCGGTTTGCAGGGAGTGGGTCAAGCGGTCCACGGGAAAGCCGCCAAAATCACCCTCGAGCAATTTCAGGTGCGCCACGATCCGGCCTGGCAACTGCTTGGCGTAGGCGCTGAAGTCGGCCGCGATGATGTTCCAGTCTTCCTGCGTACCGTCTTTCATGTGGGTGAAACGGGCGTGGGCATTCATCGGCTATCCTCTTGTGCTCTTGGCGCGATGAGTCTGAGTGTAAGGCCTGGCTGCGGGCGCACAGTGGCCGCGCAGGACGGCTTGATGGCCCGGTGAGCCTAGAACGGCACCTTGCCGACGATCATGTCGCGGTACATGACAAAATCGCCGAGCAGGCTGTAAAGCGGGTGCTGGAAGGTGGCCGGCCGGTTCTTCTCATAGAAGAAATGGCCCGCCCAGGCAAAGCTGTAGCCCGCCAGGGGCAGGGCCAGCAATAACAGGAAAGTGCCCTTGGCAATGGCCAGGGCAAAAATGAATATCACCAGCGTGGTCCCGATAAAGTGCAGTCGTCGGCAAGTGCTGTTGCTGTGCTCGTCGAGGTAATAGGGGTAAAACTCGGCGAAGCTATTGAATCGTCTGACGTTTTCCACGACTGCAATCTCTGTGAAGGACGGTTTGGCCAAGCGGATGTGCAACGGGCAGCTTATTTGAGTCTAGAGTGATCATTGGCAACGGCCAGTGACAATAGGCGCCACTTTACTATCCTTGGGAAATCGGCTGTGAAACGCGACTTATCAAGTAAGAAAACGCCATGAGCGAACGAACGACTTCTGCCAGCTGGGCGATGGGGATTGTCAAGGCACTGGAAATGGACGGTCTGGATTGTCGGGCCCTGTTCCAACAGTTGGGGCTGGACTTTGCAGCGCTGGACGATCCCGACGCGCGTTTTCCACAGGACTCCATGACCCGGCTCTGGCAGCTGGCGGTCGAGCTGTCGGGCAATCCGGCGATTGGCCTGAACATGGGCAAGGTGGTGCGCCCGGCGTCCTTTCATGTCGCCGGCTATGCATTGATGTCCAGCCAGACCCTGGCCGAGGGGTTTCAGCGCCTGGTGCGTTATCAGCGGATCATTGCCGAAAGCGCCGACCTGAGCTTTCGCCTGTTACCCGAAGGTTATGCGCTGATTCTGACGGTACATGGCGACCATCTGCCGCCGACCCGGCAAAGCGCCGAAGCCTCGCTGGCCTGTGCCCTGGGCCTGTGCGGCTGGCTGACCGGACGCACCCTGCAACCGCGCAAGGTGTTGTTCCAGGGTGCGCTGCCGCTCAATCTTGCGCCTTACAAGGAAGCCTTTCATGCCCCGCTGGAGTTTGATGCGCCCTACGATGCGTTGATCTTCGAACGGGCGGACATGGAGGCGCCGCTGCCCACCGCCAATGAGGCCATGGCGTTGCTGCATGACCGGTTTGCCGGTGAATACCTGGCGCGTTTTTCCGAAAGCCGGGTGACCCACAAGGCCCGCCAGGTGCTCTGTCGCCTGTTGCCCCAGGGCGAACCCAAGCGCGACACCGTGGCGCAAACCCTGCATCTGTCCCAGCGCACCTTGCAGCGACGCCTGCAGGAAGAGGGCACGAGCTTTCAAACGTTGCTCGACGACACCCGCCGCGAATTGGCCGAGCAGTACCTGGCGCAACCGAGCATGACCTTGCTGGAAATTGCCTACCTGCTGGGGTTTGCCGACCCGAGCAACTTCTTCCGTGCTTTCCGCCGCTGGTTCGACAGCACACCCGGTGAGTACCGGCTGCGCCTGGTCGACTCGCCCAACGCCCTCAGTGACGCCAGAACGCCGGAATACACAGCACAAACACGGTGATGATCTCCAGCCGCCCAAGCAGCATGCCCACCGAGAGAATCCACTTGGCGGCGTCGGGCAGGGTGGCGAAGTTGCCGGCCGGGCCAATGGTTTCGCCCAGGCCTGGGCCGACTCCGGAAACAGTGCTGGCGGCGCCGGTCAGGGCGGTCATCCAGTCGACGCCGAGCAGCGACAGCAGCAGGGCAATGACGCAGATGGTGATGGCGAAAAAGAACGAGAAGGTCAGGATCGAACGCACGATCTCTTCGTCGAGACGGTGACCGTTGTACTTCTGTTTGATCACCGCGCGCGGGTGAATCAATTGGTTAAGGTTGGCCTTGAGCAGGATATAGGCGACCTGGAAGCGAAAGATCTTGATCCCGCCGGCGGTTGAACCCGAGCAGCCGCCGACAAAACCCAGGTAGAAGAACAGCATCAGCGAGAAGTTGCCCCACAGGCTGTAGTCCCCCAGCGCAAAGCCGGTGGTAGTGACCACGGACGTGACGTTCAGCGCCACGTGACGCAAGGCGTCGAGCCAGTGCAGGTTGGTGGTCCACCAATACCAGGTCCCCAGTACCAGCCACGTGACCAGCAACATGCCCAGCAGCCCCTGGACCTGTTGGTCCTTGATCAGCGCCCGGCGATTGCCGCGCAAGGTCGCCACATACAGGGCAAACGGCAGGCTGCCGAGAATCATGACCACCACCGCGACCCAGTGCACCGCCGGTGCGGTCCATTTCGCCAGGGACTGGTCGGAGGTGGAGAAACCACCGGTGGAAATCGCCGACATCGCGTGGTTGATTGCATCGAACGGCGTCATGCCAGCCCACCAGAACGCCAGGCTACCGAGGATGGTGATGCCGACATAGGCCGCCACGATCAGTCGCGCCACCATGTGCGAGCGCGGCATGACCTTTTCCGAGCGGTCCGAGGACTCGGTCTGAAACAGCCGCATGCCACCAATGCGCAGCAGTGGCAGAATCGCCACCGCCATGCCGATAAAGCCGATCCCGCCGAGCCAGTGCAACAGCGAGCGCCACATCAGGATGCCCGGAGACATGGTGTCCAGGCCACTGAGCACGGTGGCGCCGGTGGCGGTGATGCCGGACATGCTTTCGAAAAACGAATCGGTGTAGCTGATGTGCTGGGTCAACAGGAACGGCAGCGCCGCAAAGATGCATACCACCACCCAGCTGGAGACGGTCAGCAAGTACATGTCGCGCGGGCGCAAGTGCACATGCTCGGGACGTCCGGGGATGACCAGGGCCAGGCCGGCAAGAAAGGTGATCATGCTCGACCACAGGAACGAGGGCAGGTCGCTGGTGCGTTCGTAAATCACCAGCGTCGCCATCGGCACAACCATGCTGATAGACAGAGTGATCAGGAAGATGCCGATGATGAAACCAATGATCCGTAAGGTCGGCAACGCCATGAAGTCCGCTCGGGCTGATGTGGGAGGGCGCCATTCTACCTGCGGGGCGGGGCATGTAAACCGGCATCCGGTGGGCAGTTACCGCTAGAATAGCCAAACTTTTTTTCAGGAGGTGGCCGATGCAGGCTCTCGACGCTTTGCTCAACCGTGTTTCCGTTCCGCGTTTGCTTGATCCGGCACCGACTGCCGAGCAACGCGAAGTGTTGTTTGGCGCCGCCATGCGCGCGCCGGATCACGGGCATCTGCAGCCGTGGCGTTTCTTGACGGTCGAAGGTGAGGCGCGCGAGCAATTGGGCGAGATCCTGGCCCAGGCCGCGCTGTTGCAGGACGCCGAGGCCCCGCAAGCGGTGGTGGACAAGGCCCGCAACGGACCCCTGCGCGCGCCGCTGGTGGTCGTGGTGGTCGCGCGCTTGCAGGATCACCTCAAGTATCCAAAATCCGAACAGTTGCTGGCAGCGGGCTGCGCGGCCCACGGGATTTTGCTGGCGGCCTATGCCCAGGGAATCGGCGCGGTATGGCGCACCGGCGAGCTGGCGTATTCGGCGCACGTGGCCAAGGGCCTGGGCCTGGGCGAGGGGGAACAGGTGATTGCCTTCCTGTACCTGGGCACCCCGCAGAAAGAACCCCGGGTTGCCGAGAAGGTCGACCTGACGCAGTTTGTCAGCGCCTGGTCGGCCCAGGGCTGAACAACGCCGCTAGCCAAGCCCCTGTGGGAGCGGGCAGTCGGGGTGTTGGATTAGGCCGAGTACATATCCATTTTTGCGGTAACGGCCTCCTATGGTTCCGCTTTTACAGCGGCTCACTTTTGGAGGAGCCCAAAAGTAAGCAAAAGGCTCTTGCCCCACCACTCGGCACCTCGCTTAGGCTCGGTGTGCCCTCACGCAGGCTTGAATCCGTGGGCCGCCGCCACGCGCCATCCATGGCGCGGGGCGGCTAACCCGGCGTCCTGCCGGGTTACCCACGGCTTCAAGCCTGCGTTCGGCCAGCGTGGTTAACGGGGCCCCAGGATCAAAAGCCAGAGCCAAAGCCAAAGCGAAAGCGAAAGCAAAAGCCAGATCAAAAGATTGCTGACTTCGTCAGCGTCTTAGGAAGTAGAAGCCACACCGCACATGCCCTAGCGATCAGGTCGGCTCTAAGGCCGCCTCGCTTTGTTTTTGATCCTGGGCGCCCCGTTAACCACGCTGGCCGGAGTCCGATATTGATTTGGGGGGTAAACCGGCAGGACGCCGGTTTAGCCGCACTGGGCCAGGGATGGCCCATTGCGGCGGCCCCCCAAATCAATGTCGGAGTACGGGCATGCCGAGCCTAAGCGAGGCACCGAGTGGTGGGGTATGTACGGGACAACCACATGGGTTACAAAAAAGTACCTTTACATAGGTAACACTTTTATCGACACGTACCCGTTCTTTGCCTCTCTAGCATAGACCCGGCCTAGGATTACCGGACCGAATATCACCTCCCACACATCATCACTGATCATCTCCATTCCAATGGTCTGATGCTTAAGCACATTGGCTATATAAATCCGCAGACCTGCTCGATTAATGATTCCATTACTATCAGCCAGGTAACACTCCACGTGGCTCGCATACCCCATTTCAGGCAACTTTTCCGGGTAAGTCCGAGTCGAGGGTGAATAGCAGGAAGCAGGCGTTTTCTGGTCAAGCGCCTCGTGCCCCCGCTCATAATTGTAGTGCTGCACAAAGCGGTCAAACTGTCTCTGCTGAGCCTCCCAAGGAATGGCAGGCGGTTGAGGCAAGGTACTTTTCAGCGTTCGGTGCATGCGTTCGTGACGCCCATTCTGGTCCGGACGGCCAGGCTCAATTCGCTCAGGAATAATCCCTAGTCGCAGCCACCATATCGACAGCTGCGACAGCCCGGTACGGCCGGTACTGGCAAATGGCACACCATTGTCAGTCCGAATACGCTCCGGCAACCCGTACTCGCGAAAAACTCGCTCAAAGGTCTGTTGGGTCTCCTTCAGATTGGTACTGGACATACTCTGGCAGGCCAGTAGAAAACGGCTGGCGTGATCCATGATCGTCAGTGGATAGCACCAAACTCCGGCGCCCGTCAGAAACTGGCCCTTGTAGTCCGCGCTAAAGAGCTGATTAGGTATTTCTGCCTTGCTCAAAGGTTTGGGATAGACCGCGACACGCCGTCGTACACACTGCGGCGTAATTAAGTCGGCTGCTTTAAGGATGTTGTAGATGGTCGTTTTTGACGGCGGATCCTGATCGGGAAAGCGCTTGAGCAAGTCATTTTGGATCTTCTTAGGCCCTGGAGTTGTTTCTCCGATAGACCGAAGCTCGATGATTGCCTGCCTAACAGCGACAGGCACCACGTAGCTCTGGTTGTGCCGGCAACGGCTGCGTTCCTCAAGCCCACTAGGCCCTTCAGCTTTGTATCGCTCGACCCATTTATAGCCAGTCTTTCGACTGATCTCGTAGTCACTGCACAGCTTGCTGAAGGTGTGTTTGTCCGCCAGATAAGCAGCGATGAACATCACTTTTCGATCCATAGGTTTCAGCTCTCTCCAGGGCATGGTCAGATCCTCACGAAATCGACCATGCCAGTTAATAACTGTTACCTATGTGCGTGAACTGATTTGTAACCCATGTGGGTGAGTCATACCGGGTAAGAGCGTTTTGCTTACTTTTGCGCTTCTCAAAAGTGAGCCGCCGTCAGGCGGAACCATAGGAGGCCGTTACCGAAGAAATGGATATGTACTCGGTCTAATCCAACACCCCAGAGGCCCAGAGGTCACGACCCAAGCAGGTTCTCTCTCCACAGGTGCAACGTCGCACCACAGTTGTGTAGATACCTATGACCATCGCTGGCGAGCCAAAAGCGGGCGTCAGCTCCCCAAAAAGGCGGAGCCGGGCTCAGGTGCTGGCTCCCGGCTCCAGTGGCAACTCCAGGCTGGCGATGAATCCACCTTCCGGGTGATTGGCCAGGGTCAGGCTGCCGCCGTGGCGTTCGGCGGCGCGGCGGGCGATGGCCAGGCCCAGGCCATGGCCGGGGGCGGTCTGGCCGGGGGCACGGTAAAAGGGTTCACCCAACTGCGCCAGATGCTCGGCGTCGACCCCGGGGCCGTGGTCGCGCACGCTGAGCACAATACGTTCACCCTGGTGCCGGGCCAGGACTTCGATCGGCCGTCCGCTCGGGTTGAAGCGCTGGGCGTTACGCAACAGGTTGTCCAGGGCACGCTCAATCATGGTCGGCCAGCCCTTGAGCTGCAGGTTCGGTTCGGCTTCGACCCTGATCTGCTGGTCCGGCGAGGCGAGTTGGGCATCGCGCTGCGCGCTGCCCAGCAGCAGGTTGAGGTCCACCGCCTCGGCACTGGCGTTATCGGCATCGACCCGCGCCAATACCAGGATTTCACTGATCAAGGCCTCCAGGCGGTCGCATTCGCGGGTCAGGCGGGGCCAGAGTTTTTCCCGTTCTTCGGGGCCTGCCCGCTCGGCCAGGGCCAGGGCGATGCGCAAGCGTGCCAGGGGTGAGCGCAGTTCGTGGGACACGTCACGCAGCAATTGCCGCTGGCTGCCGATCAGGCTCTGCAGCCGTGCGCCCATGCGGTTGAAGTCGTTGGCCAGCACCCCGAACTCGTCGCGTCGGTTGGCCAGGCGCGCCAGGCTGTTCTGTTGGTACGTGGTCTGGCCCAGGTCATGCACCGCGCCGCGCAAGCGGCTCAGGGGGCGGGTGATGGACAGCGTCACCAGCAGGCTGAACAGGGTCAGCACCACCAGCGCAATACCCAGCGCGCTCAGGGGCCAAAGCAGGCTTTCGCGGTGCCAGCTGTCGAGCTCCGGGTGGGGGATGCGGTAGATCAGCAGGTAGGTTTCACCGGTTTTTGGGCTGGTGTACTCGGCGGTCAGGCGCCGCCAGGGCAGGTGCCGGTCGTTACTGTCGTTCTGCCGGGCCTCGAACGCCGCCGCGCGACGCGGGAAGGTTCCGCGCACCACCGGGTCCCCGCTTTCGTTGAGCACCTGGACGTCGATGTGATAGCGCCGTTTACGTTTTTCCAGCAGCGTTTGCGCGGCGTCCTCGCCGTTTTCCTCGTACAGCTGGGTCCACTGCTGCGCCAGAGTATTGAGGCCCGGATGCCGACTGAGAATCCAGGCGTCCTGGTTCAGCATGTGCCCAAGCAGTATCGACAGCCCTGCAACCAGGGCGATGGCCAACCAGAAACTGGCGAGAATGCGCCAGAACAATGAACGCACGGGAAACCCTCAAACAAGGAAAGCCCAATGGCGGGGACCATTGGGCTGGGGGAGGAGCGCTAGAGCATTATTGCGCTTTTTGCGGTTGTTGCGCTTTCCATGCCTTGAACTCGGCCCATTCAGCCTTGCGTTCGGCCTGTTTTTTCTGGATGGCGTCGAACTTCTGCTGCTGGTCAGGCTTGAGCAGCGCACGGACCTCGGCTTCGGCTTTCTGGTGACGGGCGGCCATTTCGTCTTTCATGGCTTTCTGGTCGGCTGGCGACAGCTTTTCCAGGTACTTATCGACGAGCTGCTTACGCTCGTGCATCTGCTCGCCCATGATCTTGCGGATCTGCTCGCGTTGTTCGCGGCTCAGGTCCAGCTGGCTGTAAGGGCCCTTGCCGTGATCGTGCATCTGAGCGCCATGGCGTGGGCCGTCCATCGGGCCCATCGGCCCCTGGCCTTCTGGCATGGCCATGGCAACGGTGGGCAGGGCGGCAGCGAACAGCAGAGCGATAAGAGTCTTGCGCATGGTGTATCTCCTTGTCTCGTTCCCGGTGTGTTCCGGATGAGTGCAGATTACGCAGATCAAGGTCAGCGGCGGTCAGCGAAGCGTAAAGCTTGGGTAAAGACGGTCGCACGCGCTCCTGACATTGGCGCCGGCCGTGTGCACTCAGAGGCTGTAGTAGTAACCCCGGCTGCGCAGGGCCACGATGCGCGGGCGGCCATCAGGGTGGGGGCCGATCTTCTTGCGCAGGTTGCTGACGTGCATGTCCAGGCTGCGGTCGTAGAGGGTCAGCTTGCGGCCCAAGGCGATCTGCGCCAGTTCCTGCTTGTCCAGCGGCTCGCCAGGCTGCTTGAGCAGGGCTTCGAGCAGGCGGCTTTCGGAGACGGTCAAGGTGTATTCCTGCTGGTCAATGTTGACCACGCCCCGCGCGGGGCTGAAGCACAGGTCGCCGAGTTCCACCTGGCTGGACACGGCCGCCGGGTGACTGCGGCGCAGTACGGCGCGTAGGCGGGCGGTCAGTTCCCGGGGATCGCAGGGCTTGGCCAGGTAGTCGTCGGCCCCCAGCTCCAGGCCGAGGATCCGGTCCAGCGGTTCGCCGCGGGCCGACAGCATCAGCACCGGCAGTTCGGGATGGTCGCTGCGCAGTTGCTTGAGCAGCTCCAGGCCACTGCCGTCGGGCAGCATCACGTCCAGCACCACGGCCGCCGGCGCGGACTCGGCCAGGGCGCGGCGGGCGCTCAGGCCGTCGTGGCAGGCGCGCACTACAAAGCCTTCCTGGCTCAGCCAGCTACCGAGAAGCTCACACAGCTCCTGGTCATCATCAATCAGTAACAGCTCGCTCATGACTTACTCAATTTAGCCATTGTCGATGTGGGGGGTGTCCATCCCTGGCAACGATATCGCAATGCAGGGCCGGGCGCGCGACTGGCATGCCACGACGAACCCGTGCGGCTGAGTGGTCAGCGCGGCAGGGGCGGGTGAAAAACCTGAGACGGGTGGGTTGAAGCAACGATCGCGAGCACTATGGAGTGCGCGATGAACACAAGGTTCACCGCGCCGCCAGGCTTAAGGCAGGACTTGCTTGAACGGCTTGACCAGGACGTTGGCGTAGACACCGGCGTCGATGTACGGGTCGGCATCGGCCCAGGCCTGGGCAGCTTCGAGGGAGGCGAATTCGGCGACGATCAGGCTGCCGGTGAAACCTGCGGCGCCCGGGTCATTGCTGTCCACTGCCGGGTGCGGACCGGCCAGGACCACGCGGCCTTCGGCCTTGAGCTGTTGCAGGCGCTCAAGGTGCGCAGGGCGGGCGGCCAGGCGAGCTTCCAGGGAGTTGGCGACGTCTGTGGCAATAATTGCGTAAAGCATGTCAGTCCTCGGTTTTTGGCGTAGTGGGATCGGCGTCGTGCAGGTGGCGGGACAGGTAGATACCCTGGGCCACCAGGAACAGCAGGGTCATGCCCAGGCTGCCGAAGACCTTGAAGTCGACCCAGATGCTCTGGAAGGTAAACGCGACGAACAGGTTAGCGGCCCCGCAAAACAGGAAGAAGCCAATCCAGGCGATGTTCAGGCGGGTCCATACCGCATCCGGCAGGGTCAGCGCGTGACCCATGATGCGCTTGATCAGCAGTTGCTCGCCGATGAAGTGACTGCCGATAAACCCCAGGGCGAACAGCCAGTTGACCACCGGCGCCTTCCACTTGAGGAAGGTTTCGCTGTGGAAGGCCAGGGTCAGGCTACCGAACACCAGGCAGGCGACGAGGGTCAGCCATTGGCTTTTTTCCAGTTTGCGCTGGGTGATGAACAAGGTGCCATAGACCACCAGGGAGCTGACGATGAGCATCGCGGTGGCGCTATAAATACCGCCTACAGTCAATGGATAGCCGGCGATGTCGACGACCCGGGGGTCGATTTTGAAGACGATGAAAAACAGCAGGAGCGGGATGAAGTCGATGAATTGTTTCACAGTGGCAGCCAGAAGCAGGATGTGGCGGCATAATAACAAACATATTGGGTCGCGATAGCGCCAGCTGATTTGAGGTTACACATCCTGTGAATGTTGATTTGCACTGCCATAGCACGGCCTCCGATGGCGCCCTGGCGCCTGCGGTACTGGTGGCGCGGGCGTTTGAGAAAGGCGTGCGAGTCCTGGCCCTGACCGACCACGACACCCTCGAAGGTCTCGATGAGGCCCGCGTCGCCGCGCAGGCCCTGGGCATGCAGTTGGTCAACGGTGTCGAGTTGTCCTGCACCTGGGGGGGCGCCACCATTCACGTGCTGGGCTACGGCTTCGACGTCAACGCCCCGGCGCTGGTCGAGGCGATCGCCCGGTTGCATGACGGGCGCTGGCTGCGCTCGGAAGAAATCAGCCGCAAGCTGGAGCTCAAGGGCATGCCCGGGGCGCTGGAAGGCGCGCGGGCGATCCAGCAGGAACTCGGCGACAGCGGCAACGCCCCGGCCCGCCCGCACTTCGCCGACTATCTGGTGCGCGCCGGCTACGTCAAGGACCGCGCCGAAGCGTTCCGCAAATGGCTGGGCGCCGGCAAGCTGGGGGACGTCAAACAGCACTGGCCGACCCTCGAGGAAACCGTCGCCACCCTACGCGCCGCCGGTGCCTGGGTCAGCCTGGCCCATCCGTGGCACTACGATTTCACTCGCAGCAAACGCCGGCGCCTGATTGGCGACTATATTCAAGCAGGTGGTCACGCTATCGAAGTGGTCAACGGGCATCAACCGGCCGAGCAGGTCGGCAGCCTGGCCATTCTGGCGCGTGAGTTCGGTCTGCTGGTCAGTGCCGGCAGTGATTTCCATGGCCCCGGAGGTTGGTCCGAGATCGGCGAGTACCGCCCGCTTCCGGAGGATCTGCCACCGCTTTGGTGTCGATTCAAACATGACCCAATTATTGCCGCCGTCTGAACAGGTAGAAAATGTGAGTCAATTTTTCCAGATTCATCCGGAAAACCCACAAGCGCGCCTGATTAAACAGGCTGTCGAAATCATCCGCGCCGGCGGGGTGGTGATCTATCCCACCGACTCGTCCTACGCCATTGGTTGCCAGATCGGTGACAAGAATGCCGTAGAGCGCGTGCGACGCTTGCGGCAGTTGGACGAAAAGCACAACTTTGCGCTGATTTGCAGCGACCTGTCGCAATTGGGGGTGTTCGCCAAGATCGACACCGGCACCTTCCGCATCCTCAAGGCCCACCTGCCGGGCCCGTACACCTTCATTCTCAACGCCACCCGCGAGGTGCCGCGCCTGCTGCTGCACCCGAAAAAACGCACCATCGGCCTGCGGGTGCCGAGTCATCCGATCGCCCTGGCCCTGCTCGAACAACTGGGCGAGCCGCTGATGAGCGTGACCCTGATCATGCCCGGTGACACGGATCCCTTGAGCGATCCCTACGAAATGCGCCAGTTGCTCGAACATCAGGTCGACCTGATCATCGACGGCGGTTTTGGCGGCATCAAGGCCTCCACGGTGATCAACCTGGCCGACGGCGAGCCAGAAGTGATCCGCGTCGGCTGCGGCGACCCGGCCCCGTTCATGGCCGAGGCCTGAATGTCGGTGGTGGAAACCGTCGACAGCCAGGCGGGCGCGCAGCAGGAACTGCCGTTTGCCATGGTCTACGGCCAGGCGGTCATGGAAATGCCGCAGGACCTGTACATTCCCCCGGACGCCCTCGAGGTTTTTCTCGAGGCCTTCGAAGGTCCGCTCGACCTGTTGCTGTACCTGATCCGCAAACAGAACATCAACATCCTCGACATTCCGGTGGCGGAAATTACCCGGCAGTACATGGGGTACGTCGAGTTGATGCAGTCGGTGCGCCTGGAGTTGGCCGCCGAGTACCTGGTGATGGCGGCGATGCTGGCCGAGATCAAGTCGCGCATGCTGCTCCCGCGTTCGGCAGAGATCGAAGCGGAAGAAGACGATCCGCGCGCCGAACTGATCCGTCGCCTGCAGGAATACGAACGCTTCAAGGCCGCGGCCGAAGGCATCGATGGCCTGAGTCGGGTCGGCCGTGACGTGGTGGTGCCCAAGCTGGACGCCCCCGAGGCGCGGGCGCGCAAGCTGTTGCCGGAAGTCCGGCTCAGCGAGTTGCTGCTGTCCATGGCCGAGGTTTTGCGCCGTGGCGACATGTTTGAAAGCCATCAGGTCAGCCGCGAGGCATTGTCGACCCGCGAGCGCATGAGTGATGTGCTGGAGCGGCTCAAGGGTGGCGGTTTTGTGCCCTTTGTCGAGCTGTTCACCGCAGAAGAAGGACGCCTGGGTGTGGTCGTGACCTTTATGGCGATCCTCGAACTGGTCAAGGAATCCCTGGTCGAGCTGGTGCAGAATGAGCCCTTTGCGGCTATCCATGTGCGGGCGCGAGCCGAATAACGAGCAAAATCCATGAATCTGAGTGAACCCCGCGAGCTGGCGCCACTGCTTGAAGCCTTTCTGTTGGCCTCGGGAAAACCGCAATCGATGGAGCGCCTGTTCGAGCTCTTCGAGGAGGGCGAGCGTCCGGAGCCGCCGGTCTTCAAGAAAGCCCTGGCGATCCTGGAAAAATCCTGCGAGGGCCGGGCCTTTGAGTTGAAGGAAGTCGCCTCGGGCTACCGCCTGCAAATTCGCGAAAAGTTCTCGCCCTGGGTCGGACGCCTGTGGGAAGAACGCCCGCAGCGCTACTCGCGGGCCATGCTGGAGACCATGGCGCTGATTGCCTATCGCCAGCCGATCACCCGTGGCGAGATCGAGGACGTGCGGGGTGTGGCGGTCAACAGCAACATCGTCAAGACCCTGCTGGAGCGCGAGTGGATCAGGATCGTCGGCTACCGCGAAGTCCCGGGGCGACCGGCGATGTTCGCCACCACCAAGGCCTTCCTCGACCACTTCAACCTGCAGAACCTAGACGACCTGCCGCCGCTGGCCGAGCTGCGCGAGCTGGAGCCTGAGCCGATGCTCGAGTTCGACGACGCCCCGGTTCCGCCCAGCCTGCAAGCGCTGGCCGACGCCAGTGCCGAGCCGGAAGAGCCGAAGGACGAAACCAGCTTCCATAGCCTGTTGCTGGAGCTGGACTCGATGGAGGAGGGGATCAAGACCGACTTCGACGACCTGCTGCGCGATGGCGAGCCCGGCGAGCAACCGGAGACGGACGAGGCAGTGCCTGAAGTCGAGGTCGAGGCTCAAGCCGAGCCAGAACCAGAACCAGAACCAGAACCCGACATTTTGGGGGTCGCCCAGGCCCGGGAAAAACTCCTGGCCGCGGTCGCCGCCCTGGAGCCGCCGCCACCCCAGTTGAGCGACGAGGAAGCCGAAGCCCTGGCGCTGGCCCAGGCCATCGAAGCCGAACGCCGTCAGTTCGACGACTGACACCGATCGGCGGAAAAAACCGATAGTCGACCGTTTATCAGCTAGTCTCTGATGCGCGAGCCGCGCCATGAGCGTATGATTCGCGACCCTTTGGCGATCCCTTCGCCAAACGACCCGCTTTTACGACTTCAGGCCACGCCTGAACAGACCACACCGGGAGGTGCCCAGATGAGTATCAACGACCAGAAAGACGACCAGGAAATCGGCCCAGCAGGCGAAAAACTGCAGAAAGTCCTCGCCCGTATCGGCGTCGGCTCGCGCCGTGACGTAGAAGCCTGGATCAGCCACGGCCGAATCAAGGTCAATGGCAAAGACGCCACGCTCGGTCAGCGTGTCGACATGCACGACGCCATCACCATCGATGGCAAGGTGATCAAGCGTGAAGAAGCGGCCGAATCGGTCCGCCGCGTGATCATGTACAACAAGCCCGACGGCGAAATCTGCACCCGTGTCGATCCGGAAGGCCGCCCGACCGTGTTCGACAAGATGCCGCGTCCCAAAGAAGGACGCTGGATCAACATCGGCCGCCTGGACATCAACACCACTGGCCTGCTGATGTTCACCACCGACGGTGAACTGGCCAACCGCCTGATGCACCCTTCCTACGAAATGGACCGTGAGTACGCGGTACGTGTGCGTGGCGAAGTCGACGACGAGATGATCGAGCGCCTGAAGGCGGGCGTGGTCCTCGAAGACGGCCCGGCCAAGTTCACCGACATCAAGCAGGCGCCCGGTGGTGAAGGTTTCAACCATTGGTATCACTGCGTGGTGATGGAAGGTCGCAACCGCGAAGTGCGTCGCCTGTGGGAATCCCAGGGCCTGGTGGTCAGCCGTCTGAAGCGCGTGCGTTTCGGTCCGGTGTTCCTCAACTCCGACCTGCCGATGGGCCGCTGGCGCGAAATGAGCCAGTACGAAGTCGACATTCTGAGTGCCGAGGTTGGCCTGACGCCGGTCGCGATGCCGCAGATGAATGCCAAGAGCAAAGACAAGCTTGACCGCATGCAGCGTAAATCGTCGCGCCCAATGGGCAAGACCGAGCGTGTACGCACCTTGCGTCCAGCCGCCGGTGCCCCGGCTACCACGCCGCGTCCAGCACGTGAGCCGCATATCGAAGGCGAGCGTCCGAGCCGCAAGCCGGCAGCCCGTCAGGACGGCGAGCGCGGTCCGCGTTCGCCACGTCCGGCCAACGGTCGCACTGAGCGCGGCGAAGGCCGTGGCGCTCCGGCAGGTCGTGGTACGCCAGTGGCAGACCGTCCGGCCGACACCAACCGCCCGGCCAAGCCTGCGCCGAAAAAGCGTCCAGGCATCGTCCTGGTCGACCGTGACGCGCCATCGGGCAAGCGTCGCGGCGCACCGGCCGGTTCCGGTCAGCGTCCTGGCTTTGGCCGTCGCAAGCCGGAGTGAGTTTGAAGCAGCGCTGAGCTTCAAGCGCTAAGCCGCACGTGAAAACGCCAACCTTCGGGTTGGCGTTTTTTTTGCCCGCTTGAAACTGCTGTGCTGTGGGGGGAGGGTCCCGGCTGGAAAATCGGCGTTACGGCATGTAACGAAAACCTGACGAAAACCCCGGATTACCCTTGTGGAATCGTCCCACCCGCAATGCTGTAAGGAAAATGTTCCGAAAACGCTCGCCACAACTGTCTTCCAAGGCTCTGGCCCGCTTGTTTCGCGGGTCATTGCGCGGTGTCATGCGCCCCATGCCTGTCGTGCAGGTGCATAACAAGAAGGAGGCGCAATGTACGCCGTGAGTCATCTTCATCTCTCTTCGAGGGGCGATTTTTCCGTCACCCCCGCCACGGACCCGCAAAGGTCTGAACCTATTTTTGCAGCCGCCCGCGATCTTCGAGGCGGACACAGGCAATCCCGGCCAACGACACGCTGAACCAGCGAGGTCTGGCAGCAGGGGGTTAGCGGTGTACAATGCGCCGCGTTTTACCTGTGACCCTCTGCGTAACCACGCGATTCTCAAGGCTACCCGCCTTGTTCACTCCGCCGCGTCACGAGCGTGTCGGGTTCGATTTCGTCACAGATAAAAACAAACAGGTGACGCATGACCGTTGTAAATACGCTGAACTCCTGGTGCTTGCGCTGGGGTTTGATCGGCGCTGCCGGATCCTGATCCGGACGGCAACGTCTTAACGAACATCATCAAACCTTGCGTGAGACCCTTTCATGAGTGGACAAACCTCGCATTCAGGCGAGCTGAAACGCGGCCTGAAAAATCGCCATATTCAACTGATCGCCCTCGGTGGCGCGATTGGTACCGGATTGTTCCTGGGCTCTGCCGGCGTACTGAAGTCGGCCGGTCCGTCGATGATCCTCGGCTACGCCATCTGCGGCTTCATTGCCTTCATGATCATGCGCCAACTGGGCGAGATGATCGTCGAAGAGCCGGTAGCCGGTTCCTTCAGTCACTTCGCGCACAAATACTGGGGCGGGTTCGCTGGCTTCCTGTCGGGTTGGAACTGCTGGATCCTGTACATCCTGGTGGGCATGTCGGAACTGACCGCAGTCGGTAAATACGTGCACTACTGGTGGCCGGAGATCCCGACCTGGGCCTCGGCGGCGGTATTCTTCCTGATGATCAACGCGATCAACCTGGCCAACGTCAAAGTCTTTGGCGAGGCCGAGTTCTGGTTTGCGATCATCAAGGTGGTGGCGATTGTCGGCATGATTGCCCTGGGCAGCTACCTGCTGGTCAGCGGCAACGGCGGCCCGCAAGCCTCGGTGAGCAACCTGTGGGAACACGGTGGTTTCTTCCCCAACGGCGTCAGCGGCCTGGTGATGGCGATGGCGATCATCATGTTCTCCTTTGGCGGCCTGGAAATGCTCGGTTTCACCGCCGCAGAAGCCGACCAGCCAAAAACCGTGATCCCCAAGGCCATCAACCAGGTGATCTACCGGATCCTGATTTTCTACATCGGCGCCCTGGTGATCCTGTTGTCGTTGACCCCATGGGACAGTCTGCTGAGCACCCTGAACGCTTCGGGCGACTCCTACAGCGGTAGCCCGTTCGTCCAGGTGTTCTCGATGCTGGGCAGCAACACCGCCGCGCACATCCTCAACTTCGTGGTCCTGACCGCGGCCTTGTCGGTGTACAACAGCGGTACCTACTGCAACAGCCGCATGCTGCTGGGCATGGCCGAGCAGGGTGATGCGCCCAAAGGCCTGGCCAAGATCGACAAGCGCGGCGTGCCGGTACGCTCGATCCTCGCGTCGGCCGCAGTGACCCTGGTGGCGGTGCTGCTCAACTACCTGATCCCGCAACACGCGCTGGAACTGCTGATGTCGTTGGTGGTTGCCACGCTGGTGATCAACTGGGCGATGATCAGCTTCTCGCACTTCAAATTCCGCCAGCACATGAACCGCACCCGCCAGACGCCGCTGTTCAAGGCCTTGTGGTACCCCTACGGGAACTACGTTTGCCTGGCGTTCGTGGTGTTTATCCTTGGCATCATGTTGATGATCCCGGGCATTCAGATCTCGGTGTTTGCGATTCCAGTGTGGATCCTGTTCATGTGGGTCTGCTATGGCATCAAGAACAAGCGCAGTGCGCAACAGGCTTTGAATGGGGTGCCTGCTGTTAAGTGAGTAGGTCGTGCTGTTGCAGCGAACCCGGCCCTGTGCCGGGTTTGTTGTTTCTGGGGGGTAGATCCGTTGCTGCGGTTGAGGCTGGTATGGGGTCCGCCGTCAGGCCGCAATCGTCAGCGGCCGCTACCGCAGAAACGGATATGCCCCCAATCAAGCGCGCACAATCGCGTATCCTGACCCCCCCCGATTACGGACCGCTTTCCATGCTGGTGATTTCCAACAACGTGCATCTGCCGGATGCCGAGATCGAGTTGACGGCCATTCGCGCGCAAGGCGCCGGTGGGCAGAACGTCAACAAGGTCTCCAGTGCCGTGCACCTGCGTTTCGACATTCCGGCCTCGTCCTTGCCCGAGTTCTACAAGGAGCGCCTGCTCGCGCTGCGCGACAGCCGGATCACCAGCGATGGCGTGATCATCATCAAGGCCCAGCAATACCGCACCCAGGAACAGAATCGGGCGGATGCCCTGGAGCGATTGACCGAGTTGATCCTGGCCGCCACCAAGGTCGAAAAGAAGCGCCGCCCGACCAAGCCGACCCTGGGCTCGAAAAAGCGCCGGTTGGAGTCCAAGACCAAGCGGGGTTCGATCAAGGCCGGGCGTGGCAAGGTGGATTTCTAGCGGTTTTCCCGCAGCCTCGGCGCCTGGCGGTAGAGGTAGACGCTCAGTGCCAGGCCGCTGAGGGCCGCGAGGGCGGCGAACAGGAAGATCGAGGCGAAGCCGAAGCCTGCGGCGATTGCGCCGGCCAAGGGGCCGGTAATGCCCAGGGACAAGTCGATGAACAGCGAGTAGGCGCCGACGGCCGCGCCACGGCTGGAGGCGGGCACCAGGTTGACCGCTTCCACGCCCAGGGCGGGGAACACCAGCGAAAAACCGAACCCGCTCAACGCCGCCCCGGCCAATGCCCAGTTCGCGTCCGGAGCCAGCCACAACAGCAGCAGGCCAAGGGTTTCCACCGACAGGCAGGCAATCGCCACCCGAAAACCGCCCAGGCGGTTGATCAGGTTGCCGAACAGCAGGCGCGCGCCAATGAAGCTGGCGCCGAACAGGCTCAGGCACAGCACGGCGTTATCCCAGTGCTGCGTGGCGTAGTACAGGGTGATGAAGGTGGCGATGGTGCCAAACCCGATGGACCCCAGCGCCAGCCCGCAACCGTGTGGCAGCACCCGTCCCAGCACATGCAGGAAGGGCAGGCGTTCGCCGGCGACGATCGGCGCAGCGGTTTTTGGCCAGGCCAGCAGCAGGCCGACCAGCGCCAGTAAAATGATGCTGATGCCCATGCTCCATAGCCCGAACTGGCGCACCAGCAGGACGCCCAGCGGGGCACCCACCGCCAGCGCGCCGTAGCTGGCGATGCCGTTCCAGGAAATCACCTTGGCAGTGTTCGACGCGCCGACTCGACCGATGCCCCAGCCGATCGAGCCCGACCCCACCAGGCTTTCCGCGCTGCCCAGGACCAGGCGACCGATCAACAGGCTGATCAGGCTCACCATCGGCAGGCTCTGGGTCCACGCCGAGAGCAGCATGAACACACCGCTCAGGCCGCAGCCGGCCAGGCCGTACATCACCGCCAGCTTGCTGCCCTTGTTGTCGATGATGCGTCCGGCATAGGGGCGGCTGAGCAGGGTGGCGAGGTATTGCACGCTGATCACCAGGCCCGCGATCACCGCGCCAAACCCCAGGTCGCTGTGCACATAGCCGGGCAATACGGCCAGGGGGATGCCGATGTTCAGGTAGCCGATGAAGGTAAATAGGACGATGGAAACGACTTGCAGCGTGACCGCCATGGGGCGCTGGGGATCTGGCATGGGGAGAGTCCACGGGACAGCGGGATAGATAGGCTGCTTATGATACCGGTGGTTGGCGCTGTGGAGGGGGAGAATTTGCCGGGTTGGGCGGCGGTGCTCGATCAGGTTTTGCTGGGCGCGACCAATTGGGTGGTGACCAGGGCGGCGAGGGCGTTTTCCTGGCTGCCGAAACGGTCCAGGAGCAGGGCTTGCTTCTCGGGCGTCAGGCGGTTCCAGACGTCGATCATCTGTTGCGCGGCATCGATCAGCACGCTGGCCTGGGATTCGTCGAAGGTGTCGGTCATGGCGGGGGGCTCAGGTTTCAGGCTGTGTGGAAAGCGCATCAGTCAGCGCTTTCCACACGGTCTGGGTAGTGCGCTTAGTCTTCGCTGTCGGCCTTGCGGCTACCAGTGGCTTCTTTCGGCTCGGGCTGTTGGGCACCGGCTTGTTGCGGGGTTGTCTGCTCAGTTTCGTGCAGGCTTGGGAAGGGGAGATTCGGAATCTCGTGCATGTTGCTTGCTCCTCGCAAAGTCTGTTTGTAAATCGCTGTGTAGAACCACGCTTTCAAAAAGCCTTGGCAGGATACAGCAGGAGAAATGACAAATAGACTTTTATCTCGGATTTCTGCGACAGATGGCCGCACTGTAGCTGCACAACCCCATCGCAACTGCTACGGGCTTGTGCAGCTACACGAGGTAGCGTTTAGTCACGGCAGATGTCAGCGATCGCCTCGGCCAGCAGGTCGAGGCGCGTGGCGTCGATCCCGGCCACGTTGGCGCGTCCCGAGCTGACCATGTACACGCTGTGTTGCTCGCGCAGCTTTTTCACCTGCTCTGGCGTCAAGCCCGTGTAGGAAAACATCCCGCGCTGCACACCAATGTGGGCGAAACGCTCGCGCAGACCGTGGGGTTCCAGCGCTTCCACCAGGCCCGAACGCAGTTGGGCGATACGCTGGCGCATGGCTTCCACTTCGTCGGCCCAGCGCTGTTTCAGCTGCGGGTCGCCGAGGATGGTCGCCACCACGGCCGCACCGTGATCCGGTGGCGTCGACCACAGGTTACGGGCGATGTGGGCCAGTTGGCTGCGGACATCGGTCAGCTTCTCGGCATCCTTGGCGCAGACAATCAGCGCCCCGGTGCGATCGCGGTACAGGCCGAAGTTCTTCGAGCAGGAACTGGTGATCAACAGCTCAGGCAGCTCCTGGGCGAACAAGCGCACGGCCCAGGCGTCCTGCTCCAGGCCATCGCCAAAGCCCTGGTAGGCGAAGTCGATCAGCGGCAACAGTTCGCGGCTGCGCACCACGTCCAGCACCCGGCGCCAGTCATCCTGGGACAGGTCGAAACCGGTCGGGTTATGGCAGCAGGCGTGCAGCAACACCACGTCGCCCTTGGGGATCTGGTTCAGGGTGGCCAGCATGGCCTCGACGTCCAGGCGGTTGTCACTGCCCACGTAGGGGTAGTGGCTGACCTTGAGGCCGGCGGTGGCGTAGATGGTTTCGTGGATCGGCCAGGTCGGGTTGCTCAACCAGATGCCGCGCCCGGGCAGGCAATGTGCGATGAAATCGGCACTCAGGCGCAAGGCCCCGGTGCCACCCGGAGTCTGGGTAGCGCCGGCCCGCTGCTCGGCGATCAGCGCCGAATCGGCGCCCAGCACCAGCTCGTTGATCACCTTGCCGAACGCCGGGTCACCATGACCACCGATGTAGGTCTTGGTGCCCTGGCCGTCCACCAGGCGCTGTTCGGCGAGTTTCACCGACTGCGGGATGGGCGTCAGGCCCTGGGCGTCTTTATAGACACCCACGCCGAGGTCGAATTTGCGCGGATTGGGGTCCTGCGCATAGGCCTCCATCAGGCCGAGGATCGGGTCGCCGGGCACCCGGCCGATGGCGTCGAAAAACATTACTTGCGGCCCTCGGCGTCCTTGGCCACTTCGTCAGTGCGCGCGGCCATGATGAAGTCGTTGCGGTGCAGGCCCTTGATCGAGTGGCTCCACCAGGTCACGGTGACTTTGCCCCACTCGGTGAGCAGGCCTGGGTGGTGACCTTCGGCCTCGGAGATTTCACCCATGGTGTTGGTGAACGCCAGGGCGAACTTGAAGTTCTTGAACAGGAAAACTTTTTCCAGCTGCATGACGCCGTCGCGAACTTCGATGTTCCAGTCAGGGATCTGCTTGATCAATACCGGCAATTCTTCGTCGCTGACTTGTGGAGCATCGGCGCGGCAGGCTTCGCAATGGGCTTGGTTGAGAGCGGTCATGGGGGGTTCCTGATTTCGATTCTTGTTAGACGTTACTATTTTTTGTGAGGCGCCGCGACTGCGGCGTCCTCAGGCTGCCTTGGGTTTTGGCGGAAATTTCGGCGCGTGCAGACCCAGCTGCATGCCCTGGTGGACCATGCCCATGATGTCTTCGTGGGCCAGGTCGAACAGGCGCTTGAGGTTGGGCAGGACAAAGTACAGCGGTTGCAGGATATCGATGCGGTATGGCGTGCGCATTGCTTCCAGCGGATCGAAGGCCTGGTGCTCGGGCTCGCCGGACAGGCTGTACACGGTTTCCTTAGGCGAGGAGAGAATGCCGCCGCCGTAGATGCGCTGGCCTTCAGGGGTGTCGACCAGGCCGAACTCGATGGTCATCCAGTACAGGCGCGCCAGGTACACCCGTTCTTCCTTGGTTGCCTGCAGGCCGAGCTTGCCGTAGGTGTGGGTGAATTCGGCGAACCAGGGGTTGGTCAGCAGCGGGCAGTGGCCGAAGATCTCGTGGAAAATGTCCGGCTCTTGCAGGTAATCCAGTTCTTCGCGGGTACGAATAAAGGTCGCGACAGGAAACTGCTTGCTGGCCAGCAATTCGAAAAAGGTCTGGAACGGAATCAGTGCCGGAACCCGGGCAACTTGCCAGCCGGTGGTTTCGCCCAGGACTTTGTTGATTTCGTCGAGCTGGGGAATGCGGTCATGGGGCAGGCCGAGCTTGTCGATACCTTCCATGTACTCCGGGCACGCACGGCCCTCGAGCACTTTCAGCTGGCGAGTGATCAGCGTGTTCCACACCGCGTGTTCTTCAGCGGTGTAGTGGATAAACCCTTGCGCATCGGGCTCGCGGGCCACGTATTGCGTCTGCTTCATGCTGCTCTCCTGCAAAGGGATACGTTCTTGTTATGTCTTGCCTATGGACCTAGAAATACCCCGAAGCGTGCGCCCGTGCAGCAGGGTCCTGGACGAGCGGGTAGGAAAAATCGCTGCTTTTCGTAAAGTTTTCGTTACGCGAGACCGCCTATGGCGCGCCTATTGCGATTTCCCGGTTTGAAAAGCCCTGAAGCTGTCACATAATCTTGACGACTAACTTTGGGTGGCGGCAGAAAAATCCTCGCCACCCGCTGTCCATCTCCTTGTCCGGGCCTTTTTATGCGTATCAAAGTCCATTGCCAGAACCGCATCGGCATCCTGCGCGACATCCTCAACCTGCTGGTGGAGTACGGGATCAACGTCGCTCGCGGGGAGGTCGGCGGGGAGCACGGCAACGCGATCTACCTGCATTGCCCGAACCTGATCAATATCCAGTTCCAGGCGCTGCGGGCGAAGTTCGAGGCGATTGCCGGGGTATTCGGAGTCAAGCGGGTAGGGCTGATGCCCAGCGAACGTCGGCACATGGAGCTCAATGCCTTGCTGGGGGCACTGGAGTTCCCGGTGCTGTCGATCGACATGGGCGGCTCGATCGTCGCGGCCAACCGTGCGGCGGCGCAATTGCTCGGGGTGCGGGTCGACGAAGTGCCGGGGATCCCACTGTCACGCTACGCCGAGGATTTCGACCTGCCGGAACTGGTGCGCGCCAACAAGTCGCGGATCAACGGCCTGCGGGTCAAGGTCAAGGGCGACGTATTCCTGGCCGATATCGCCCCCCTGCAGTCGGAGCATGACGACAGCGAGGCCATGGCCGGCGCGGTGCTGACCCTGCACCGGGCGGACCGGGTCGGTGAGCGCATCTACAACGTGCGCAAGCAGGAGTTGCGCGGCTTCGACAGCATTTTCCAAAGCTCCAAAGTGATGGCCGCGGTGGTCCGGGAGGCGCGACGCATGGCGCCCCTGGATGCGCCGCTGTTGATCGAGGGCGAGACCGGCACCGGCAAGGAACTGCTGGCGCGCGCCTGCCACCTGGCCAGCCCGCGTGGTCAGTCGCCGTTGATGGCGCTGAACTGCGCCGGGCTGCCGGAGTCGATGGCCGAGACTGAGTTGTTCGGCTACGGCCCCGGCGCGTTCGAAGGCGCACGGGCCGAAGGCAAGCTCGGGCTGCTGGAGCTGACCGCAGGCGGTACGCTGTTTCTCGATGGCGTCGGCGAAATGAGCCCACGCTTGCAGGTGAAATTGCTGCGGTTCCTGCAAGACGGTTGCTTCCGCCGCGTGGGCAGCGATGAAGAGGTCTACCTGGATGTGCGGGTCATCTGTGCGACTCAGGTCGACCTCTCCGAACTGTGCGCCAGCGGTGAGTTCCGCCAGGACCTGTACCACCGTTTGAATGTCCTGTCGCTGCACATCCCACCGTTGCGCGAATGCCTCGACGGCCTGACACCGCTGGTGGAACACTTCCTCGACCAGGCCAGCCGGCAAATCGGTTGCCCTTTGCCGAAACTGGCGCCCGCTGCCATGGACCGGCTCAGTCACTACCACTGGCCGGGCAATGTCCGGCAATTGGAGAACGTGCTGTTCCAGGCGGTGTCGCTGTGCGAAGGCGGCACGGTCAAGGCCGAGCACATTCGCCTGCCGGACTACGGTGTGCGCCAGCCGCTGGGGGATTTTTCCCTGGATGGCGGACTGGATGACATTGTCGGGCGTTTTGAAAAAGCCGTGCTGGAGCGTTTGTATTCCGAACATTCCAGCAGTCGATTGCTCGGTAAACGCCTGGGGGTTTCCCACACCACTATTGCCAACAAGTTGCGCGAGTATGAAATCGGCAAACTTGAGCGCTAACTAAGTCGCCCTTGCATGCGCGGGCCTTAGTGGGCGAGGTGCCGCGCGATTAATGTTCATCATTGTTGAATGCGGGTTAATCCTGTTTGAACTTCCGCTGATCTGAATCATGGAAATTAGCAGGGCGGGCATCTAGTCTCAGTTCACTTTCTGGCAGGAGCCCTGGCCATGACGACGGTTGATGAGTCCGCTCTACGTGCGCGCAAGGAAAGGCGGCTGTTGCTGTTCCTGGTTGTGTTTCTTTTTCCCCTGCTGTCGGTGGTGATAGTGGGCGGCTACGGCTTTTTCGTCTGGTTCCTGCAAATGCTCCTCGGTCCTCCCGGGGCACCGCACTGATTGCTTGTCCACGTGCGTTTACAGGCAAGGAGTGTTGGCCATGGAACAAAAACTACACATCGCCAGTTTGATCGTGCAGGCCCGTGTCGAGATGTTCAGCGCGGTGAAGGCCAACTTGCGCCTGCTCCAGGGCGTTGAACTGCACCAGGAAAGCCCCGAGGGCAAAGTGGTGGTGGTCCTGGAAATGCACGGCGAGCCGCAGATTCTCCAGCGCATTGAACAGATTGGCCGCCTGCCCGGCGTGCTCAACGCCTCCCTGGTTTACCACGAGATCCTCGATCCGAGCGGAGAACACCCATGCCCATGACCCGTCGTGAATTCGTCAAGGCCCAGGCGGCCGGGATTGCCGCGGCGGCTGCCGGGCTGCCGGTGTTCACCTCGGCCAGCAACCTGATCACCGAGCAGGACATGGTCGCCCTGACCTGGAACAAGGCGCCGTGCCGGTTTTGCGGCACCGGTTGCAGCGTGATGGTGGCGACCAAGGACAACCGGGTGGTGGCGACCCACGGCGACGTCAAAGCCGAGGTCAACCGTGGCCTGAACTGCGTCAAGGGCTACTTCCTGTCCAAGATCATGTACGGCGTGGACCGCCTGACCCAGCCGCTGTTGCGCATGACCAACGGGCAATACGACAAGCAGGGTGAGTTCCAGCCGGTGTCCTGGGAACAGGCGTTTGATGTCATGGAGTTGAAGTTCAAGGAGGCGCTGAAAAACAAAGGCGCAGAGTCGATCGCCATGTTCGGCTCCGGACAATGGACCGTGTGGGAAGGCTACGCCGCCAACAAGTTGATGAAGGCCGGATTCCGCAGCAACAACCTCGACCCCAATGCCCGGCATTGCATGGCCTCGGCGGTCATGGGGTTCATGCGCACCTTCGGCATCGATGAGCCCATGGGCTGCTATGACGACATCGAGGTCACTGACGCGTTTGTGTTGTGGGGCTCGAACATGGCGGAGATGCACCCGATTCTCTGGAGTCGGGTCACGGACCGGCGCTTGAGCCAGCCCGAGGTCAAGGTGGTGGTGCTGTCGACCTTCGAGCACCGCAGCTTCGAGTTGGCCGATATTTCCATGGTGTTCAAGCCGCAGACGGACTTGTTGATCCTCAACTACATCGCCAACTACATCATTGAAAGCGGCTCGGTGAACAAGGAATTTGTCAGCCGGCACACCCGCTTCGCCAAGGGGGTCGATGACATCGGCTACGGCCTGCGCAGCGATCATCCGCTGGAACAACAGGCCAAAAATGCCGACAAGGCGAACACCTGGACCGACATCGACTTCGAGCAGTTTGCCGCCTTCGTCAAACCCTACACCCTGGAGCGCACCGCCAAGGAGACCGGGGTTCCGGCCGAGCGGCTCAAGGCGCTGGCGCAGTTGTATGCCGACCCGAAACGCAAGGTGGTGTCTTTCTGGACCATGGGCTTCAACCAGCACACACGCGGGGTGTGGGCCAACAACCTGATCTACAACATCCATTTGCTGACCGGCAAGATCAGCGAGCCGGGCAACAGCCCGTTCTCCCTGACCGGCCAGCCTTCGGCCTGTGGCACGGCGCGGGAAGTGGGGACCTTTTCCCACCGCCTGCCGGCAGACATGCTGGTCACCAACCCGGCACACCGCGCCACCGCCGAGAAAATCTGGAAACTGCCGGCCGGTACCATCAATCCCAAGGTGGGTTTCCACGCAGTGCAACAGAGCCGCATGCTCAAGGACAGCGTGGTCAACGTGTACTGGACCATGGCCAGCAACAACATGCAGGCCGGGCCCAACATCATGCAGGAAGTCTTGCCGGGCTGGCGTAACCCGCAGAACTTCGTGATCGTTTCCGACGTGTACCCCACGGTCTCCGCGCAGGCCGCCGACCTGATCCTGCCCACCGCCATGTGGGTGGAAAAGGAGGGGGCCTACGGCAATGCCGAGCGGCGTACCCAGTTCTGGCATCAACTGGTATCCGCCCCGGGGGAGGCCAAGTCCGATCTCTGGCAATTGGTGGAATTCTCCAAGCGCTTCACCACCGATGAGGTCTGGTCCGCGCAGTTGCTGGACAGTGCTCCAGAGTACAAAGGCAAGACCCTGTACGAGGTGCTGTTCAAGAACGGCAACGTCGACCAGTTCCCGATCGAGCAGATGGACTCGGCCTTTCAAAACGACGAAGCCAAGGATTTCGGGTTCTACCTGCAAAAAGGCCTGTTCGAAGAGTACGCCCAGTTCGGCCGGGGCCACGGTCATGACCTGGCGCCGTTCGATCGTTATCACACCGAACGCGGCCTGCGCTGGCCGGTGGTGGACGGCAAGGAAACCCGCTGGCGCTTCCGCGAGGGCCATGATCCCTACGTGGAGAAGGGCAGTGGCGTGCAGTTCTATGGCTACCCCGACAAGAAGGCGATCATCTTCGCGCTGCCCTACGAGCCGCCGGCGGAATCCCCTGACCAGGAGTTCCCGTTCTGGCTGAGCACCGGGCGGGTGCTCGAGCACTGGCACACCGGAACCATGACCCAGCGCGTCGAAGAACTCTACAAGGCGGTGCCCGATGCCCTGGTGTTCATGCACCCGGCCGATGCCAAGGCGCTCAATGCCAGGCGAGGCAGTGAGGTCAAGGTGATCAGCCGACGCGGGGAAATGCGTGCGCGCATCGAAACCCGTGGGCGCAACAAGCCACCCCAGGGACTGGTGTTCGTGCCGTTCTTCGACGCCAACCGTTTGATCAACAAGGTCACCCTCGATGCGACGGACCCGATCTCCAAGCAGACGGACTATAAAAAGTGCGCGGTCAGGATCGAGCTGATCAAGACTGCCTGAGGAGAGCTTTGATGACTGCTCGTACGCTGTCCTTGCTGGTTGCACTGCTGCTGGGCGTGTCCGCGGCCTACGCCACGGAGCCTGGGTATCCACTGGATGCGCCAGCCCCCGATGGCAGGCGTGCCGGCGGTACCCTGACCCAGGAGCTGCCGGCTCCGCCCATCGCCGAGGAGGAGAACAAGGACCTCAAGCGTGAGCGCAATTACCCCGAACAGCCGCCGACCATTCCCCACAGCATTCGCGGTTATCACATCGACAAGAACAGCAACAAATGCCTGTCCTGCCACAGTCGGGCCAACAGCGCGCTGACCCAGGCGCCGATGATCAGCATCACCCACTACATGGACCGCGACGGCCAGGCGCTGGCTGCCGTTTCGCCGCGGCGCTACTTCTGCAACCAGTGCCACGTGCCGCAGCAAGACGTGAAGCCGTTGATCAACAACAGCTTCAAGAACATTGACCAGGTGCTGCAAGACGAAATCAACCGCAAGCAGAAACCCTGAGGAGTGGTCATGAAGTCATTGTGGGTACTGTTCAAAGACTACTGGCAGATCCTGCGTCGCCCCAGCGTTCACTACAGCCTGGGGTTCCTGACACTCGGCGGGTTTATTGCCGGGGTGATTTTCTGGGGCGGATTCAACACCGCGCTGGAGGCGACCAATACCGAGAAGTTCTGCATCTCCTGCCATGAAATGCGCGACAACGTGTTTGTCGAGCTGCAGGAAACCATTCACTACACCAACCGCTCAGGGGTGCGCGCCACCTGTCCCGACTGCCACGTACCGCACGAGTGGACCCACAAGATCGCGCGCAAGATGCAGGCGTCAAAAGAGGTCTGGGGCAAGGTGTTCGGCACCATCAACACCCGCGAGAAGTTTCTCGGCATGCGCCGCGAACTGGCCGAGCACGAGTGGGCCCGCCTCAAGGCCAACGACTCTCGCGAGTGCCGCAATTGTCACAACTTCGAGTTCATGGATTTCACCCGCCAGGGCAAGCGCGCCGCCAACATGCACTCCACGTCCCTGGCCAGCGGCGAGGCGACCTGCATCGACTGCCACAAAGGCATCGCCCACAAGCTGCCCGACATGAGCGGCGTCAAGGGTTGGTAGCCCTCCTGTCCGGCGCATTGCCGTAAAGCGGCATAAGCGCGCCGGTTTTTCGTCTCTGCCGTCTGCCATCTTCTTCCTCTGGATCGACCCAAGTCCTGTGTTTAAAGGACCTGGGGCCTCTGCGCGCAAGTTGGTCTGCAAATTGCTAAAGCCTTGCCAGTACAGCAGTGGGCGGCAAACGTCCGGCATGCAGAGGAAAGACTGTGGACAAGTACCTTTATGTGGCCATGACCGGCGCCAGCCAGAACGCGCTGGCGCAAAAGGCCCATGCCAACAACCTGGCCAACATCTCCACCAACGGTTTCCAGAAAGACCTGGAGCAGGCGCGGTCGATGCCGGTGTTTGGCGACAGCTTTCCGGCGCGGGCCTTTGCCCTGTCCGAACGTCCGGCCACCGACTTCAGTCCGGGCTCGCTGGTGGAAACCGGGCGTGACCTCGACGTGGCGGTCAGCGGCAACGGCTGGATTGCCGTGCAGAACCCCGACGGCAACGAAAGTTATGTGCGCACCGGCAGCCTGAATGTCGATGCCCTGGGTGTGCTGCGTGCCGGCAACGGCATGCCGGTGATGGGCAATGGCGGGCCGATTGCCGTGCCGCCCGAGCAGAAGATCGAAGTCGGCCAGGACGGCACCATCAGTATCCGCGCCATGGGTGAAGGCCCGCGCGTGATGGCCGAAGTCGACCGCATCAAGCTGGTCAACCCGGACCTGAAGAACATGACCAAGGGCCTCGACGGTTCGATCCACACCAAGGACGGCCAGCCCGCGCCGGCCGATGCCAACGTGCAGCTGGTGTCGGGTTTCCTGGAGTCGAGCAACGTCAACGCGGTGGAAGAAATGACCTCGGTGCTGGCCCTGGCCAAGCAGTTTGAGCTGCACGTCAAAATGATGAACACCGCCAAAGAAGACGACCAGGCCATGGCTCGGGTCTTGCAGATCAGCTAATTATCAGAACGTCGCGCCGTAAAACAGGCGCACGAGGAGAATCGAATGCTTCCGGCTCTATGGGTTGCCAAAACAGGCCTGTCCGCCCAGGACACCAACCTGACGACCATTTCCAACAACCTGGCCAACGTCTCGACCACGGGCTTCAAGCGTGACCGTGCCGAGTTCCAGGACCTGCTGTACCAGATCAAGCGCCAGCCGGGTGCCCAGTCGACCCAGGACAGCGAACTGCCGTCGGGCCTGCAATTGGGTACCGGTGTGCGCATCGTCGGCACCCAGAAAAACTTCACCGCCGGCAGCCTGCAAACCACCGAGCAGCCGCTGGACATGGCCATCGACGGTCGTGGCTTTTTCCAGGTCCTGCAGCCGGACGGGACGACCTCCTACACCCGTGACGGGACCTTTCACCTGGACTCCAACGGCCAGATCGTGACCGCCAGCGGCTATGCCCTGGAGCCGGCCATTGTCATCCCCGCCGAAGCCCAGACCTTCACCGTGGGCCGCGACGGCACCGTGTCGATCACCATCGCCGGCAACCCGGCCGCCCAGGTGATCGGCAACCTGCAAACCGCCGACTTCATCAACCCGGCCGGCCTGCAGGCCACCGGCAACAACCTGTTCCTGGAAACTGCCGCCAGCGGTGCGCCACAGATCGGCACCCCAGGCCTGAACGGTTTTGGTACCACCCTGCAAAGCACCCTGGAAACCTCCAACGTCAGCACCGTGGAAGAGATGGTCAACATGATCACCACGCAACGTGCCTACGAGATGAACTCCAAAGTCATCTCCACCGCCGACCAGATGCTTTCGTTCGTCACGCAGAATCTGTAATCAAGTCTATGGGGCGGCCTGAGGCCGCCTGCAACACCGTGAGGTTAGGGTCATGAATCGCTTTGTATCTGTTCTCGCATTGAGTGGGATCGCCGTGCTCGCGGGCTGCGTCGGGCCGACGCCGAAACCCAATGACCCTTACTACGCCCCGGTGTTGCCGCGCACGCCTTTGCCGGCGGCGGCCAACAATGGCTCGATCTACCAGGCCGGCTTCGAGCAGAACCTGTACAGCGACCGCAAGGCGTTCCGGGTCGGTGACATCATCACCATCACCCTCAACGAGAAAACCCAGGCCAGCAAGAACGCCAACTCGCAAGTGGGCAAGACCAGCAAGGCCAACATCGGCCTGACCTCGTTGTTCGGCTCGGTGCCCAACACCAACAACCCGTTCGGCAGTGGCGACCTGAGCCTGGACGCCGGCTACAGCGGTGACCGCGCGACCAAGGGCGACAGCAAGGCCGGGCAGGGCAACAGCCTGACCGGTTCGATCACGGTGACCGTGGCCGACGTGTTGCCCAACGGCATCATTGCCGTGCGCGGCGAGAAGTGGATGACCCTCAACACCGGCGACGAGCTGGTGCGCATTGCCGGCCTGGTGCGCGCCGACGATATTTCCACCGATAACACCGTGTCCTCGACCCGGGTCGCCGACGCGCGCATCACCTACTCGGGCACCGGCTCGTTTGCCGATGCGAGTCAGCCAGGCTGGTTCGACCGTTTTTTCCTAAGCCCGCTGTTCCCTTTCTAGGTGATGACTCTCTCCATGCTGAACTTCAAGCACCTGCTGGCGGCCGCGTTGTTGCTGGGCACTTCCCTGGGCGTGCAGGCCGAGCGGTTGAAGGACATCGCCAGTATCTCCGGCGTGCGTTCCAACCAGTTGATCGGCTATGGCCTGGTCGTTGGCCTCAATGGCACGGGTGACCAGACCACCCAGACCCCGTTCACCCTGCAGACCTTCAACAACATGCTCTCGCAGTTCGGCATCAAGGTGCCGCCGGGTTCGGGCAACGTGCAGTTGAAGAACGTCGCCGCGGTGTCGATCAGTGCCGATTTGCCAGCGTTCGCCAAGCCTGGGCAGCAGGTCGACATCACCGTGTCCTCCATCGGCAACTCCAAGAGCCTGCGTGGCGGCACCTTGCTGCTGACCCCGCTCAAGGGGATCGACGGCAACGTCTATGCGGTGGCCCAGGGCAACCTGGTGGTGGGTGGTTTTGACGCCGAAGGTCGTGACGGTTCGAAGATCACCGTCAACGTGCCCTCGGCCGGTCGCATCCCTGGTGGCGCCTCGGTGGAGCGCGCGGTGCCGAGTGGGTTCAACCAGGGCAACAGCCTGACCCTCAACCTCAACCGTTCGGACTTCACCACGGCCAAGCGCATCGTCGACAAGATCAACGGCCTGCTCGGCCCGGGCGTTGCCCGGGCCATCGATGGCGGTTCGATTCGCGTCAGCGCGCCACTGGATCCGAGCCAGCGGGTCGACTACCTGTCGATCCTGGAAAACCTCGAAGTCGACCCCGGCCAGGCCGTGGCCAAGGTCATCATCAACTCGCGCACCGGCACCATCGTGATTGGCCAGAACGTCAAGGTGTCGCCGGCGGCCGTGACCCACGGCAGCCTGACCGTGACCATCACCGAAGACCCGATTGTCAGCCAGCCGGGGGCGTTCTCCAACGGCCAGACGGCGGTGGTGCCGCGCTCCAATGTCAACGCGCAGCAGGAAGCCAAGCCGATGTTCAAGTTCGGCCCGGGCACCACCCTCGACGAAATCGTGCGAGCGGTGAACCAGGTCGGCGCAGCACCGGGTGACTTGATGGCCATCCTCGAAGCCTTGAAACAGGCCGGCGCGCTGCAAGCCGACCTGATCGTGATCTAAGGTGACGAACATGGACATGCGCAAGAGCGGCCTGGTCAGCAGCAGCGATTCGGCGGCCTATTCCGATCTCAACCGGCTGAACCAGCTCAAGGTTGGCGACAAGAACAGCGACGGCAACATGCGCAAGGTGGCGCAGGAGTTCGAATCGCTGTTCCTCAACGAAATGCTCAAGTCCATGCGCTCGGCCACCGACGCGCTGGGCCAGGACAACCCACTGAACACTGCAGCGGCCAAGCAGTATCAGGAAATGTACGACCAGCAACTGGCGGTTTCCATGTCCCGCGAGGGCGGTGGCATTGGCCTGGCCGATGTGTTGATGCGCCAGATGTCGAAGAACAAGCCGCTGGCCCCCGGCGAGGCAGCCGCGTTGTCGGCGGCCAAGCAGGAAGCCGCCAAGGCGGCGGTGCAGACGCCGATTGCCGCCGGTACGGTGGCCACTGACGGGCCGCTGTCGCGCCTCAATGGCCAACGCCCGTTGTGGGCCTCGCGCGCGATCAATCCACCCCAAGCCGCAGAGCAGGGCGTGCACGGCAATGACATGGCGCTGATCAACCAGCGGCGCCTGGCCCTGCCGCCGAAGCTGGCGGATCGTCTGTTGGCGGGGTTGGTGCCGTCGGCCAGTGGGACGGCGGCCACGACCGCCACCACCACCTTGCCCAACCGTGCGACCCGTGACGGCAATGCGCTGGTCAAGGGTGACTGGCAGCCAGCGCAGAGCTATTCCGCCGAGCGCGGGCGCCTGCAGGTCTATGGTCGCGCGATGGCGCAGCCACCGCTGGCTCCGGCGCCCAAAGCCTTCAACTCGCCGGACCAGTTCATCACCACCATGTTGCCGATGGCGCAGCAGGCGGCCGACCGTATCGGCATCGATCCGCGTTACCTGGTGGCCCAGGCCGCCCTGGAAACCGGCTACGGCAAATCAGTGATGCGCACCGCCGACGGCACCAGCAGTCACAACCTGTTCGGGATCAAGACCGGCAGCACCTGGAAGGGGGCGCAGGCCCGGGCCATCACCAGCGAATTCCGCAATGGCGAGATGGTCAAGGAGACGGCCGAGTTCCGTTCCTACGCGTCCTACCAGGACAGTTTCCATGACCTGGTGACCCTGCTGCAGAGCAACAATCGTTATCAAGAAGTGCTGAAGTCGGCCGATAACCCCGAACAGTTTGTGCGTGAGCTGCAAAAGGCCGGGTACGCCACCGACCCGAACTACGCCAGCAAGATTTCGCAGATTGCCAAACAAATGAAGAGCTATGAGCACTACGCCTCGGCGGGCTCTTCCACGAATTTATAAGGTCTGAACCATGAGCTTGATCAATATCGGGATGTCGGGTCTGAATGCGAGCCAGGCGGCGTTGGCCACAGTCGGCAATAATATTGCCAACGCCAATGCTGCGGGCTACTCGCGTCAACAAATCGTCCAGGGTAGTGCAGGCTCGCAACAGGTCGGTGGCGTGTTCATCGGGACCGGCACGACCCTGGCGGATGTGCGCCGGGTGTACAACGCCTACATCGATGCGCAGTTGCAGACCACCACCTCGCTCAATGGTGATGCCCAGGCCTATCTCGATCAGATCGGCGCGGTCGACAAGTTGCTGTCGGATAAAAACACTGGGGTTTCTGCCGCCCTCGGCAGCTTCTTTGCCTCGCTGCAAACTGCAGCCGGCGCCCCCGGCGACATGTCGGCGCGGCAGTTGCTGCTGACCAACGCGCAGACCTTGAGCAACCGCTTCAATGCGATCTCCAGCCAGCTCACGCAACAGAATGACGGCATCAACAGCCAACTGACCACCCTGGCCTCGATGGTCAACCAGCACACCGCGACCATTGCCTCGCTCAACCAGCAGATTACCCAGGCCAGCACCTCCGGCAGCACTCCGAACAACCTGCTGGATGCGCGCAACGAAGCGGTTCGCTCGTTGAACGAGCTGGTGGGGGTCAAGGTGCAGGAGCACGACGGGGTCTACGACATCTCGCTGGGCACGGGCCAGACGCTGGTCACGGGCAATACCTCCAACACCTTGTCGGCGGTGCCGGGCAAGACCGACAAAAGCCAGTACAGCCTGCAGATCGACTACCCGCAATCGAGCCTCGAGGTGACCTCGGTCGTCACGGGCGGCAAGATGGGCGGTCTGATCCGCTACCGCAACGACGTGCTGACGTCGGCCATCAACGACCTGGGGCGCACCGCGCTGGTGGTCTCCGATGCGTTCAACAAGCAACTGGGCCAGGGCCTGGATGCCAATGGCGAGTTCGGCTCCTCGTTGTTCAACAACATCAACAGCCCGCAGGCGATCAGCCAGCGCAGCCTGGCCACCACCGGTAACAGCGCCGGCTCCGGCAACCTGGACGTGACCATCGGCGACAGCAGCGCGTTGACCGCCTATGACTACCAGGTGACGTTCACCAGCGACAAGAACTACAGCGTCAAGCGTTCCGACGGCACCACCCTGGGGCCCTTCGATGTCACCAAGACTCCGCCGGACATGATTGACGGCTTCACCCTCACGCTCAATGGCGGCGGCTTGAGTGCCGGCGACAGCTTCAAGGTCAGCCCGACCCGCACTGGCGCCAGCGACCTCAGCGTGCAGTTGAAAGACCCCAACAAACTGGCGTTCGCCGGGCCGTTGCTGGCGGACAAAGGCAGCTCCAACTCCGGCACGGGTGCCTTGAGCAGCCCGAACCTGTCGTCGATGCTGGATATCTACGGCGGCGCGGACCTGGGCCAGTTGCAGAGCCAGATCGAAGGGGCGATGCCGGTGCGGATCGCCTTCGACGAGGCGAAGGATGGCACCCAGACCTATCGCGTGCTGAACGAGGCGGGCACCGAAATCGGCAAGGGCAGCATTGTGCCCGGCCAGGACAACAAGCTGACGATCAATGTGCCGGTGCTCGATGCGGCCGGCAATCCGCTGAAGAACGCCGATGGCACGGCCAAGACCATTGGCTTCGATACCACGGTCAGCGGCTCGCCGGGCAAGGGCGACAGCTTTGACATCAAGTTCAACAAGGACGGCAAGGCGGACAACCGCAATGCCAACGAAATGCTCGCCCTGCAGACCAAGGCCACCGTTGGCGCCAGCGGCGGCAATGCCGGTGTCAGCATGGGGCAGGCCTACAGCCAGTTGGTGTCCACCGTCGGGGGCAAGGCCAGCCAGGCCAGTGTCGACGGCACGGCCAACAACGCCGCGCTGGCCTACGCCAAGTCCAGCCGCAGCTCGGTTTCGCAGGTCAACCTGGATGAAGAAGCCAGCGACCTGATCAAGTTCCAGCAGTACTACACCGCGTCGTCGCAGATCATCAAGGTCGCGCAGGACACGTTCTCGACACTGATCAACAGTCTTTAAGGGAGTCCTTGACGATGCGTATTTCTACCGCTCAGTTCTTTGAGACCAGCACGACCAAGTACCAGAACAACTTCTCCTCGGTGGTCAAGACCCAGGAGCAGATCGACTCCGGTGTGCGGATCCAGACCGCCGCGGATGATCCGGTGGGGGCTGGCCGCTTGCTGCAATTGCAGCAGCAGAAAGACATGCTGCTGCAGTACGCCGGCAACATGAACAGCATCAAGTCGTCGCTGACCAATCAGGAAAGCGTGCTCGACAGCATCAACACCGCCTTGCAGAAGGTCAGCGAGTTGGCCTTGCAGTCGGGTGGCGGGGTGATCAGCGATGCGGACCGCAAGTCGATCGCCGACGAGCTGGGCAACATCGAAGAACAAGTGTTCAGCCTGCTCAACAGCAAGGATGAGTCGGGCAACTACATGTTTTCCGGTTCCAAGACCGACGTCGCGCCTTATGTGCGCAACAACGACGGCACCTACACCTATCAGGGTGACGATACCCAGCTCAACCTGCAGGTCTCGGACACCCTGAGCCTGGCGGCCAGCAACACCGCCAAGAGCATCATGGAAGGTTCGGTGAATACCGGTCGCACCCAGGCGGTCCTGCAGCCACCGTCGGTCAACGACGGCAAGGTCGCGGTCTCCGATGGCCTGATCAGCTCCAACCAGACCTTCAACAAAAGCTTCGCCGAAGGCCAGCCGTACACGCTGGAGTTCACCAGCAGCACCCAGTACATCCTCAAGGACGCAACCGGCAAGGATGTGACCGCAGAAGTGCCGGGCAATGGCCAATTCGACTCGACGAAGGAGGGCGCCCACAGCGTCAACCTGCGCGGGGTGAAGTTCGACATCAACCTGAATCTGGCGGACGTGCCTGCGGCCGACCTGGATGCGGCAGTCAAGGGTCACGTATTCACCCTGGAAGCCAAGCCGGACAGCTTCAATGCCTCCCGCAGCCCCGGCAACCCGTCGACGGCCCAGGTCACCGGCGCCACCGTGACCGATGCCAAGGCCTACGGCGACAGCTTCCCGGGCAATGGCGCGGTGATCAAGTTCACCAGCGACACCGAGTATGAGGTCTATGCCCAGCCGCTGAGTGCCAACAGCAAGGCCATCGGCAAGGGCAGCCTGAGCGCTGCTGGCGACTCGCTGACGGCGGTGGGGGTCAAGTTCGATCTCAGTGGTGCGGTGAAGTCCGGCGATCAGTTCGTGGTCGGCGCCAACAACCATCAGACCCAGAGCGCGCTGGATACCATCAGTCAGTTGCGCCAGGCCCTGGCAACGCCGAGCGATGGTGACCTGGTTGCCCAGCAAAAGCAGAAGAATGCGATCAACTCGGCCATTGGCAACCTGCAGAACGCCAGTGCCGGGATCGACAACGCCCGCGGCTCCATCGGCGCGCGCCTGAAGGCGATCGACATCCAGGCCAGCGAAAACGTCAGCATGGGCCTGGCCAACGACTCGACCATGGCCGCTATTGGCAACACCGACATGGCCAGTGCCTCGATCGAGCTGAGCTTCCAGAAAGCCATGCTCGAAGCCTCCCAGCTGGCCTTTGTGAAAATCTCCCAGTTGAGCCTGTTCAACAAACTTTGATCCCTGCCTGAATGCCGGCCCACCCTGATCTCGGGAGTGGGCCGGTGCTGCTTCAAATCCGTGCTTTTCCCGCCTAATCCCCGCCTGTTTGCCGGCGTTCGCCTGGCTGACGCTCTGCGCGCGGCTGTTTGCGTGGCGGATTGTTTTGGCCCCTGCACACAAAATAGAGTGACCTATGAGTCATAAAGCGCATCTTCACTGTATCGTGTGAAAAGGGTGGGATGGGTGCCCGCTGTTCGCTGGGTTGATTTTCATGATTTTGGCACCCGTGTCTGGCGCAGTTTTGTGGGCCAACCCCCTTTGTTATCAGTGCCTCTCGATCCTGCGAGCGGTGATCTCCAGTTATTCTGTTTTGGGAAGCCACAATGATTGGCATTAAAAGCATCGCCAGTTACGTGCCAGTGAGCGGGCTTGATAACTACGCTCAGGGCGCGAAATTCGCCAAGGATGAAGAGTTCATTTTAGGCAAGATTGGCTCGGCCTTTCTGCCGCGCATGGATGCCGGCCAGGAAACCTCCGATCTGTGCGTGGAGGCTGCCAATGCGTTGTTCGCCAACAACCCGCAACTGGACCGTCAAGCCATCGACGTGCTGATTGTGGTCACGCAGAACGGCGACGAAGAAGGTTTGCCCCATACCTCGGCCATCGTCCAGGACAAACTGGGCCTGTCGACCCGGGTTGCCGCGTTCGACGTCTCCCTGGGCTGCTCCGGCTACGTCTACGGCCTGTATGCCATCAAGGGGTTCATGGAGGCGGCGGGCCTGAAGAACGGTTTGCTGATTACCGCTGATCCTTATTCGAAGATCGTCGACCCGGAAGACCGCAACACCACCATGCTGTTCGGTGATGCGGCCACCGCCACCTGGATGGGCGAAGACGCTGCCTGGCAACTGGGCAAGGCCAAGTTCGGCACCGACGGTTCCGGCGCGCCGCACCTGAAGGTCAGCGACGGCGTGTTCTACATGAACGGTCGCCAGGTGTTCAACTTCGCCTTGCTCAAGGTTCCGGCGCACTTGCACGAACTGCTGGATGACTCGGGCCTCAAGTCCGAAGACATCGACGCTTTCTGCATTCACCAGGGCAGCGCGGCGATCGTCGATGCCGTGGCGCGGCGTTTCGAAGGCGAGCCGGAGAAGTTCATCAAGGACATGGTCGAGACCGGCAACACCGTGTCTTCGAGCATCCCGCTGCTGCTGGAAAAACACATGCTCGACTCCACCTGGAAGCGTGTGGCAATCAGTGGTTTTGGCGTCGGCCTGTCCTGGGGCTCGGCGATCATCCACCGCCCGTGACCCGCTAAAATCCGCTAAAAAAACGCCCATGGCCGCGAGGTCATGGGCGTTTTTTATTGCCTGGGGTTTGCCGCTGTCGAGGCCCGGCTCAATCCCAGCTATGACTCGCGCCAGGCGGCCTAAGGCCTTGAAACATTGGGGGGTGGCACGTTGCTAGTAAAAAATTTGAAAAAAGCCCTCAAGCAACCTGCATTGACGACGATAACTATTACGAAGGTTCTCTAGGCCACACCCGGCGGTTGCCAGGGCCGGAAGCCGCAGCACCCAACCAACGAGGAATTCGTCATGGCTTTATCTGTAAACACCAACATCACCTCCCTGGGCGTTCAGAAAAACCTGAACAAGGCTTCCGACGCTTTGAGCAACTCGATGAACCGTCTGTCCTCGGGCCTGAAAATCAACAGCGCCAAGGACGACGCTGCTGGCATGCAGATCGCCAACCGTCTGAACAACCAGGTCAAAGGCCTGAACGTTGCCATCGCTAACGCCAACAACGGTGTTTCGATCGCCCAGACCGCTGAAGGCGCCATGCAGGAATCCACCAACACCCTGCAGCGTCTACGTGAACTCGCCCTGCAAGCGGCGAACGGTGATAAATCCGACGCTGACCGCGTTTCTCTGCAACAAGAATTCACCGCTAAAGTCGGCGAACTGAACCGTATCGCCAGCACCACCACCTTCGGTGGTCGTAACCTGCTGGACGGTTCGTTCAGCAACGTAGGCTTCCAGATCGGCGCCAACGCCAACGAAACAATTTCGTTCGGCATGACCGACATCAGCTCGACTGCGCTGAAAGGTAACTACAACGAAGCTTCGGTTGACAGTACTGCGATGAAAGGCCTGGCAGCTACTGCTACCGGTTCGGTACTTGGCGATAGAGCTACTGTATCGACTGCTGCTGCTGCCGGCGCTACTGCAGCTACCGATGAGCTTGTTATCAATGGCGTTACGGTTAAGCTGGCTGGTGGTGCCGCCGGTACTGCTGCTGCGAATGATGCTGTAACTCAGATCAACAAAGTGACAAGTCAGACCGGTGTTACTGCTCGCGCCGATGCTACTGGTAAACTGACTCTGACGTCGAAGGGCGACATTACTCTTGCGGCCACTGCCAATCCTGGGCCAGCCACTAACGGCTTGACCACGCTCGGTCTGACCGCTGCTACTACCTCAGCTGCACCGACCGCCACCACCAGCACCATGGACGCAGCCGGTAGCATCACTGTCAATGGCAATGCTGTGAGTTGGGCTGCCGCTGACACCTTGGCGACCGTTCTGACCGCCCTCGAAACCGCTGCGGGCGGCACTGTTAACGGTGCTAAGGCTGAGTTGACTGACGGTCGTGTAAAGCTGACCTCGGGTGACGGCGCAGATATCAAGCTGGCTAACACTTCCAGCGGTTCGCTCTCGCAACTGGGTCTTTCTGCTGGTACCACTCAAGCCAAACTGACCGCAGACACCTCGATTGATCTGAACGGCGTTGAAGTCAAGTTCAAGAAAGGTGACACCTCTGACGCGATCGTTGCTTCGATCAACAGCGCCAGCACCGGCGTAATGGCTAGCAAAAACGCTGACGGCACCCTCAACCTGTTCGCCGACAAAGACATCACTGTCAAAGACGGCAGCGCCGGTACTGGTCTGGCTGCGCTGGGTCTGAATACTGTTGCTACCAACGGCACCAAGAAAGCCACCACCATGGAAACCAGCGTTTCGGACCTGAACATCCTGAGTGCCGCCTCTTCGCAGCAGGCCATTCAGGCACTGGACGGCGCCCTTCAGCAGATCGACAGCCAGCGCTCCCAGCTGGGTGCGGTACAAAACCGTTTTGCCAGCACCGTAGCCAACCTGCAAAGCATTTCGCAGAACTCCACCGCCGCTAAAGGCCGTGTAGAAGACGCTGACTTCGCTTCCGAAGCCGCTGAGCTGACCAAGCAACAAACCCTGCAACAGGCTTCCACTGCGATCCTGTCCCAGGCCAACCAACTGCCATCCGCTGTACTGAAGCTGCTTCAGTAATCTCAGCTAGCGGTTAATCAACGGAAGGGCGCGTCTATGTGCCCTTCCGTTTTTTCAGTTTTGAGGTGATGACATGGACATGAGCATCAAGCTGAACACGTCTTATCCCAATGGCCTCGCCCAGGCCGGCAGTGTGCCTGCCCATCAGGTCGCACCTGCGCCAGCGGCTACCCCGGCAGCCAGCGAGGAGCCACAGCGCGTGGCCCTGGAAAAGGCCGTTACGGATATCCGCGAGTTTGTACAGGCAACCCAACGTAACCTGAATTTTTCCATCGACGACTCTACCGGCCAGGTAGTGGTCAAGGTGATCGCCACCGACAGTGGTGAAGTGATTCGACAGATTCCATCGGAAACCGCGCTGAAGCTGGCGCAGAATTTAAGCGATGCCGGCAGCCTGCTATTCCAGACCCAGGTGTGAGCTGGCACGAAATGTGTTTCTGACTGCTGCTTAGGGGTATCTGTGCCAATAAAGCGGCAGCCACAGGACAAGGAGAATAGCAATGGCGAGTTCAACGATTTCCGGCCCGGGTTCGGGCTACGACACCCAGGCCATCGTCAAGGCGTTGGTGGGGGCCGAGAAGGCGCCCAAGCAAGCCCAGATCACCGATCAGCAAAAAGACACGACCATCAAATTGTCGGCGGTCGGCACGGTGAAGAGCTCGCTGGAGTCCTATCGGTCGGCCATCTCCAAGTTGAACAACGTGGCCGCGTTCAACGGTATCGCTGCTACCTCGTCCGAAGACAAGAACATCAAGGTCACCCTCGGTGATGGCGCCTCCAGCGGCAAGTACGTGGTGGTGGTCAGCGAACTGGCAACCGCTTCGAAAGTCACCAGCAAGGTGTTCGAAGGTGGAGCAACGGGCAAGGCCAATGCCACTGATGAAACCCAGACCCTGACCATCAACCAGGGTGACAAAAGCTACGACGTATTGGTGCCGGGCGGCGCGACCCTGCAGCAGGTGCGTGAGTCGATCAACACCCAGCTCTCGGCCCAGGGCATCAGTGCCAACGTCTTGACCGACGTGAATGGCGGGCGTCTGGTGATCGGTTCGAATACCACCGGCATCGATACCGACATCACCCTCAGCGGCGACTCGGACCTGGTCCAGGGCTATGACAAGGGGCAGCCCGCGCAGAATGCCAAGTACAGCATCGACGGCATCGCGATGGAGTCCACCAGCAACAAGGTGACGTCCGCCATCAGCGGCGTGACCCTGGAGCTGCTGGCCAAGGACAAGGACAAGCCGGTCACCGTCAATGTGGCGAGCAACACCGACACCCTGAAGACCTCGGTGCAGTCCTTTGTCACCGCCTACAACGCGTTGATGACCAGCATCAATACCCAGACCAAGGTCACTGCCACTGGCGATTCGGCGACCACAACCGCAGGCGCACTGACCGGCGACGCCTCGATGCGGCAACTGGTCAACAATCTGCGTAACGAACTGGTCAACAGTTCCGGCTCGGGCTCGATGAGCAGCCTGGCGCAGATGGGCATCACCACTGACCAGAAAACCGGTTTGCTGAGTCTGGATGACAAGACCTGGGACAAGGCCGTGGTCAAGGGTGCGGGGGATATCGCCAAGATGTTTACCGGCGATACCGGCCTGGTGGCGCGCATGACCAAGGCCACCGAGTCCTACGTAGGCAGTACCGGGACGCTGGCGAGCCGGGTGACCGACCTCAACACCAAGTTGACCGACCTCACCACCCAGCAGGCGGACCTGGATCGGCGCATGGAGAGCTTGCAGAAAACCCTGAGTGCCAAGTACACGGCCATGGACACCATGATCGCCCAGATCAACGCCAGCAGCTCCAGCATCATGACCACCCTCAATTCGCTGAACAATCCGAAGTCGGACTGATAGCCTGTGGCGCGCAAGCGCCCCCGTGACGGTGGGCGCGATTAAAGTTTTCCTGGCGGCAGTCGAGAAACTGGTTAGATAAAACCTATTCGCCTGTGGCCTGTACCGAGGTAGCAACATGAACCCTATGAAAGCCCTGCGTGCGTACCAGAAGGTCAATTCCCACGCGCAGATCTCCGAAGCCAGCCCCCATCGCCTGATCCAGATGTTGTACGAGGGTGGCCTCGATCGCCTGGCCCAGGCCAAGGGCGCGCTGGCGCGTGGCGATATCCCGCAGAAGTGCCTGATGCTCACCAAGGCCATCGACATCATTACTGGTCTGCGCCAGGGCCTGGATGAAGAGAAGGCCGAGGACCCGGCATCAATCCAGCAACTGGCCAGTCTCTACGACTACATGAGTGCCCAGCTGTTGCAGGCCAACATTAGTAATGACCCGGAAGTCATCGACGAAGTCGCCCGCCTGCTGATCACCCTGAAAAGCGGCTGGGACGGGATCGCCTCACAAGAGATAGCGCAATAGGCCCGTGGGCCTGAGGATGATGTCATGAGCCAAGCCCTGCAACGCATTGAGCAAACCCGCGAGGCCCTGGTCGAGGCGCTGGCTGAGCGCGACTGGCAGGCCATCGGTGAGCTCGACGTCGCCTGTCGCAGTTGCGTTGACGACGTACTGAGCGAGGCGCCGGTGGATGAGCAGGCGCTGCGCGAGAACCTGCAGAGCCTGCTGGTGGTCTACAAGCGGCTGCTGGATGTGGCGATGGACGAGCGTCAGGCGATAGTCAACGAGATGTCTCAGATCAGACAAGCTAAGGGCGCGGCAAAGGTTTACCATCTGTTCGGTTAACGCTTTGGTTAATCAGCTTGTCCGGGCATATGCGCCATAAATTTGACTATGCACGGTTTTTTGACTTAACTAGTGGCTGTTTGCAGATTTCAGACGTCTACAAGGCTTAACGTGCCTGCAGGCGTCTAGCTTGCCTTCTTATTTCGGGCATTGAGTTGACTAGGGAAGTTGCTATTGCATGTGGCGTGAAACCAAAATTCTGCTGATTGATGACGATAGCGTCCGCCGCCGCGACCTGGCGGTGATTTTAAATTTTCTCGGTGAAGAAAACTTACCCTGCGCAAGCTATGACTGGCAGCAGGCTGTCGGCTCTTTGTCGTCTAGTCGTGAAGTCATCTGTGTCCTGATCGGGACGGTCAATGCACCTGGTTCGTTGTCGGCTCTGTTAAAGACACTCGCAACCTGGGATGAGTTCCTTCCTGTTTTGCTGATGGGCGATAATTGTGCCCAGGACTTGCCCGACGACCAGCGTCGTCGGGTGTTGTCGACCCTGGAAATGCCTCCCAGCTACAGCAAGTTGCTTGATTCGCTGCACCGCGCCCAGGTCTATCGCGAGATGTACGACCAGGCCCGCGAACGCGGTCGCCATCGTGAACCCAACCTGTTTCGCAGCCTCGTCGGCACCAGCCGGGCGATCCAGCACGTGCGTCAGATGATGCAGCAAGTGGCCGACACCGACGCCAGCGTGCTGATCCTCGGCGAGTCGGGCACCGGCAAGGAAGTGGTCGCGCGCAACCTGCACTATCACTCCAAGCGCCGTGACGCACCGTTCGTGCCGGTCAACTGTGGCGCGATCCCGGCCGAGTTGCTGGAAAGCGAATTGTTCGGCCACGAGAAGGGCGCCTTTACCGGGGCGATCACCAGCCGTGCCGGGCGTTTTGAGCTGGCCAACGGCGGTACCCTGTTCCTCGACGAGATCGGCGACATGCCGCTGCCGATGCAGGTCAAGCTGCTGCGGGTATTGCAGGAGCGCACCTTCGAACGCGTGGGCAGCAACAAGACCCAGAGCGTCGACGTGCGGATCATTGCCGCGACCCACAAGAACCTCGAAAGCATGATCGAGGTCGGCAGCTTCCGCGAAGACCTGTACTACCGCTTGAACGTCTTCCCGATCGAAATGGCCCCCCTGCGTGAGCGGGTCGAAGACATCCCGTTGCTGATGAACGAGTTGATCTCGCGCATGGAGCACGAAAAACGCGGCTCGATCCGCTTCAACTCGGCGGCGATCATGTCGCTGTGTCGCCACGGCTGGCCGGGCAACGTCCGCGAGCTGGCCAACCTGGTGGAGCGCATGGCGATCATGCACCCGTACGGGGTGATCGGCGTGGTCGAGTTGCCGAAGAAATTCCGCTACGTCGACGACGAAGACGAGCAGTTGGTCGACAGCCTGCGCAGTGACCTTGAAGAGCGGGTGGCCATCAACGGCCATGCCCCGGACTTCAACGCCAATGCCTTGCTGCCACCTGAAGGCCTGGACCTCAAGGACTACCTCGGTGGCCTGGAGCAGGGCTTGATCCAGCAGGCCCTGGACGATGCCAATGGCATCGTCGCCCGTGCGGCCGAACGCCTGCGCATCCGCCGCACCACCCTGGTGGAGAAGATGCGCAAGTACGGCATGAGTCGGCGGGAAGGGGACGAACAGGCGGACGATTGACGCCTGTTTTTCAAGTTCTTGAATAATGGGCGGTTTTTTTTAGGCACGGGTATTGCTACATCCCTCGCAACGTTCCGTTTCACTGACGGTCAGCCAAGCGAGAGTGCACGATGCCCCACGCCGCCCAGATGTCTCCAGCCCCCGATGCGCCCGGCGTAGAGCCGGCAAACCGGCCTGGTCTGGAACAGGCGTTCGCCCTGTTCAATCAGATGTCGAGCCAACTTACTGACTCCTACAGCCGACTCGAAGCCCGAGTGTCCGAACTCAAGGGTGAGCTGGAAGTAGTCAGTGCCCAGCGCCTGCAAGAACTGGCAGAAAAAGAACGCTTGGCCAATCGCCTGCAGAACCTGCTCGACCTGTTGCCAGGCGGCGTCATCGTCATCGACGCCCAGGGCATCGTCAGCGAAGCCAACCCGGCGGCGTGCGAGTTGCTGGGGCTGCCCCTGCAAGGTGAGCTGTGGCGCCAGGTCATTGGTCGCTGCTTTGCGCCCCGTGAAGACGACGGTCATGAAATCTCCCTGAAAGATGGTCGACGCCTGTCGATTGCCACCCGTTCGCTGGACGCCGAGCCGGGGCAGTTGGTGCTGCTCAACGATCTGACCGAAACCCGCCACCTGCAGGATCAACTGGCGCGCCACGAACGCTTGTCGTCCCTGGGGCGGATGGTCGCGTCCCTGGCCCATCAGATTCGCACCCCCTTGTCCGCAGCTCTGCTCTACGCCAGTCACCTGACTGAGCAGGCGTTGCCGGTGGCGACCCAGCAGCGGTTTGCCGGGCGCCTGAAGGAGCGCCTGCACGAACTTGAGCATCAGGTGCGCGACATGCTGGTGTTCGCCCGTGGCGAGTTGCCCCTGACCGATCGGGTCAGCCCCAGGCAGTTGCTGCAATCGTTGCAAGCGGCGGCGCAGACCCATGTCCAGGACGTGCCGATCCGCTGGCAGTGCGATGCCCATGCCGGTGAGTTGCTGTGCAACCGCGACACCCTGGTGGGCGCGCTGCTGAACCTGATTGAAAACGCGATCCAGGCCAGTGCTGGCGCGGTGCGCCTGAAGGTGCACCTGTATGCCCGGCAGAACACCTTGCGCCTGTGTGTCAGTGACAGCGGTGCCGGGATCGATCCCGCAGTGCTGGAGCGCCTGGGCGAACCCTTTTTCACCACCAAGACCAATGGGACTGGCCTGGGCCTGACCGTGGTCAAGGCGGTGGCACGGGCTCATCAGGGACACTTGCAACTGCGCTCGCGGCCGGGCCGTGGCACGTGCGCGGTGCTCGAGCTGCCATTGTTTGGCAGCGTGCAGGAAACGGAGTGAGGTCAATGCTAATCAAGGTTCTGCTGGTCGAAGACGACCGTGCCCTGCGCGAAGCGCTGGCCGATACGTTGCTGCTGGCCGGTCACGACTACCGTGCCGTCGGTAGTGCCGAAGAGGCGCTGGAGGCGGCGGCGCGCGAGCCGTTCAACCTGGTGGTCAGCGACGTCAATATGCCCGGCATGGACGGTCATCAGTTGTTGAGTCTGTTGCGGGTGCGTCATCCCCAGTTGCCGGTGTTGCTGATGACGGCCCACGGGGCGGTGGAGCGCGCCGTGGATGCGATGCGCCAGGGGGCGGCGGACTACCTGGTCAAGCCATTCGAGCCCAAGGCCCTGCTGGATCTGGTGGCACGCCACGCCCAGGGGTGCCTGGACGCCGGCGAAGGTGAGGGGCCGGTGGCGTTCGAGCCGGCCAGTGCCCAGTTGCTGGAGCTGGCGGCGCGGGTGGCGCGCAGTGATTCGACCGTGCTGATTTCCGGCGAATCGGGCACCGGCAAGGAAGTGCTGGCGCGCTACATCCATCAGCACTCGCGGCGTGCCAGCCAGCCGTTCATTGCGATCAATTGCGCGGCGATCCCGGACAACATGCTCGAGGCCACGCTGTTCGGTCATGAGAAGGGCGCCTTCACCGGGGCAATTGCCGCCCAGGCGGGCAAGTTCGAGCAAGCGGATGGCGGCACCATCCTGCTCGACGAGATTTCCGAAATGCCCCTGGGCCTGCAAGCCAAGCTGCTGCGGGTGCTGCAGGAGCGTGAAGTCGAGCGGGTCGGCGCGCGCAAGCCGATCGTGCTGGACATCCGGGTGGTGGCCACCACCAACCGCGACCTGGCCGCGGAAGTGGCGGCGGGGCGGTTTCGCGAAGACCTGTACTATCGCCTGTCGGTGTTTCCCCTGGCCTGGCGTCCGCTGCGCGAACGCACTGCCGATATTCTGCCGCTGGCCGAGCGCCTGCTGGCCAAGCACGTCAATAAAATGCACCACGCGGCGGCGCGGTTATCGCCCCAGGCCCAAGCCTGCCTGGTGGGGTATCCGTGGCCGGGCAACGTGCGCGAGCTGGACAACGCGATCCAGCGTGCGCTGATCCTGCAGCAGGGTGGGGTCATCGAGCCGCAGGACTTCTGCCTGTCGGGGCCGGTGGCCTGTGCGCCGCTGCCGAGCCTGGCGCCAAAGGCTGCGACTGTGCGCACGCTGGAGGCCGAGACCGCGCCCGGCGAATCGGCCGGCGCCCTGGGTGACGACCTGCGTCGCCGGGAATTCCAGATGATCATCGACACCCTGCGCGCCGAGCGCGGTCGCCGCAAGGAAGCCGCCGAACGCCTGGGCATCAGCCCGCGCACCCTGCGTTACAAGCTGGCGCAAATGCGCGATGCCGGGATGGACGTGGAAGGGCACCTGTTCGCCACCTGAGCAATGCCGATGATTCCCGTAACCCCGTGGCAGCTGTCGAGCCAGCGCTACCTGCGACAAATGGAATACCACCGCTTCGCGGCCGAACGCAGCCTCGGCAGCTGCTACAAGGGCTTTTATCAGTGGCCCCGGGCGGAGCTGGCACCCTTGTTGCTAACACCAGTCTATCCGCCGAGTGAGCGTCAAAAAATTGCGGGCCGTCAGAGAGAGCAGTCATGAGCCAAGGAATTGAATTTAACCGGTTGATGCTGGACATGCGCGCCATGCAAATGGACGCCATGGCCGCACCCAAGGCCGTTGCCGCGCCGCAAGAAGCCGGTAGCAGCTTTGCCGACATGCTGGGCCAGGCCGTGAACAAGGTCAACGACACCCAGCAGGCGTCGAGCCAGCTGTCCACCGCGTTCGAAATCGGCAAGAGCGGTGTCGACCTGACCGACGTGATGATCGCCAAGGAAAAAGCCGGCGTCTCCTTCCAGGCACTGACCCAGGTGCGCAACAAGCTGGTTCAGGCTTACCAAGACATCATGCAGATGCCGGTTTAAGGACACATTGAGTCATGGCAGAAGCAGTCGCCAATAACGTTCCGGCCAAGGCCGCCGCTGCAGATGGCAAACCGCCGCTGTTCGGCCTGTCCTTCCTGGAAAACCTCTCCGAGATGACCATGCTGCGGCAGGTGGGCCTGCTGGTTGGCCTGGCTGCGAGTGTGGCGATTGGTTTTGCCGTGGTCCTCTGGTCGCAGCAACCGGACTACCGGCCGTTGTACGGCAGCCTGGCCGGGATGGATGCCAAGCAGGTGATGGAGACCCTGGCCACCGCCGACATTCCCTACACCGTCGAACCCAATTCCGGCGCCTTGCTGGTCAAGGCCGATGACTTGCCGCGTGCGCGGCTCAAGCTGGCCGCCGCCGGGGTGACCCCGACCGACGGCAACATCGGTTTTGAAATCCTCGACAAGGACCAGGGCCTGGGCACCAGTCAGTTCATGGAAGCGACCCGTTACCGTCGCGGCCTGGAAGGCGAGCTGGCGCGCACCATTGCCAGCCTGAACAACGTCAAGGGTGCCCGCGTGCACCTGGCCATTCCGAAAAGCTCGGTGTTCGTGCGCGACGAGCGCAAGCCCAGCGCCTCGGTGCTGGTGGAGCTGTACTCCGGCCGTTCGCTGGAGCCGAGCCAGGTGGTGGCCATCGTCAATCTGGTGGCGACCAGTGTCCCGGAACTGAGCAAGTCGCAGATTACCGTGGTCGACCAGAAGGGCACCCTGCTGTCCGATCAGGCGGAGAACTCCGCACTGACCATGGCCGGCAAGCAGTTCGACTACAGCCGCCGCATGGAAAGCATGCTCACCCAGCGCGTGCACAACATCCTGCAGCCGGTGCTGGGCAATGACCGCTACAAGGCCGAAGTGTCCGCCGACGTCGACTTCAGTGCGGTCGAGTCCACTTCCGAGCAGTTCAACCCCGATCAACCGGCCCTGCGCAGCGAGCAATCGACCTCCGAACAGCGGACCGCCAGCAATGGCCCGCAAGGCGTACCGGGTGCCCTGAGCAACCAGCCGCCGGCACCGGCTTCCGCGCCGCAAGCCACCGGTGGCGCTGCCGCCGCAGGCGGCATGGTGCAGCCCGGCCAGCCGCTGCTCGATGCCAACGGCCAGCAGATCATGGACCCGGCCACCGGCCAGCCGATGCTCGCCCCGTACCCGGCGGACAAGCGTCAGCAATCGACCAAGAACTTCGAGCTCGACCGCTCCATCAGCCACACCAAGCAGCAACAAGGCCGCTTGAACCGGTTGTCGGTGGCGGTGGTGGTCGATGACCAGGTCAAGGTCAATCCCGCCAATGGCGAAACCTCCCGTGCACCGTGGACCGCCGATGAATTGGCGCGCTTCACCCGCCTGGTGCAGGACGCGGTCGGCTTCGACGCCAGCCGTGGCGACAGCGTCAGCGTGATCAACGTGCCGTTCTCGGCCGATCGCGGCGAAGTGATTGCCGAGATCCCGTTCTATTCCCAGCCCTGGTTCTGGGATGTGGTCAAACAAGTGGTCGGCGTGCTGTTCATCCTGGTGCTGGTCTTCGGCGTGCTGCGTCCGGTGCTCAACAACATCACCGGTGGCGGCAAGGGGCGGCAACTGGCAGGGATCGGCAGCGATGCCGAGCTCGGAGGCATGGGTGGGCTGGATGGCGAGCTGGGCAATGACCGGGTCAGCCTGGGCGGCCCGCAAAGCATCCTGCTGCCAAGCCCGAGCGAAGGCTATGACGCCCAGTTGAACGCAATCAAGAGCCTGGTGGCCGAAGACCCGGGCCGTGTGGCGCAGGTCGTGAAAGAGTGGATTAACGCAGATGAGTGATAACCGAGCCTCGATCGCCAAACTCAGCCGGGTCGACAAAGCCGCGATCCTGCTGCTGTCCCTGGGCGAAACCGACGCCGCGCAAGTGCTGCGTCACATGGGGCCCAAAGAGGTCCAGCGCGTCGGCGTGGCCATGGCGCAGATGGGCAACGTGCACCGCGAGCAGGTCGAACAGGTGATGAGCGAGTTCGTCGACATCGTCGGCGACCAGACCAGCCTGGGCGTAGGCTCCGATGGCTACATCCGCAAAATGCTGACCCAGGCCCTGGGTGAAGACAAGGCCAATGGCCTGATCGACCGGATCCTGCTGGGTGGCAACACCAGCGGCCTGGACAGCCTCAAGTGGATGGAGCCGCGCGCGGTGGCGGACGTGATCCGCTACGAGCACCCGCAGATCCAGGCCATTGTGGTGGCGTACCTGGACCCCGACCAGGCCGGTGAAGTGCTGGGCAACTTTGACCACAAGGTGCGCCTGGACATCATCTTGCGCGTGTCCTCGCTCAATACCGTGCAGCCGGCGGCGCTCAAGGAACTCAACCAGATTCTCGAGAAACAGTTCTCCGGCAATTCCAACGCCTCGCGCACCACCCTGGGCGGGATCAAGCGTGCCGCCGACATCATGAACTTCCTCGACAGTTCGATCGAAGGCCAGCTCATGGATTCGATCCGCGAAGTCGACGAAGACCTGTCCGGTCAGATCGAAGACCTGATGTTCGTGTTCAACAACCTGGCCGATGTCGACGACCGCGGGATCCAGGCGTTGCTGCGCGAAGTCTCCTCCGACGTACTGGTGCTGGCCCTCAAGGGCTCGGACGAAGGGGTCAAGGAGAAGATCTTCAAGAACATGTCCAAGCGCGCCGCCGAACTGCTGCGCGACGACCTCGAGGCCAAGGGCCCGGTGCGCGTCAGCGACGTCGAGACGGCACAAAAGGAAATCCTCACCATTGCCCGCCGTATGGCCGAAGCCGGAGAAATCGTTCTCGGCGGGAAGGGCGGCGAAGAAATGATCTGACCCTATGGCAGCCAAGAGTGATGAGTCGCCCAGCGACCTGATTCGTGCGCGTGATGTCAGCGGGCTCGACATCTGGGCGCTGCCCAGTTTTGACCCGTACGTCCCGGAACCCGAGCCTGAGCCCGAGCCAGAACCACCGCAGATGGAAGAAGTGCCGCTGGAGGAAGTCCAGCCACTGACCCTGGAAGAACTCGAGAGCATTCGCCAGGAAGCCTGGAACGAAGGGTTTGCCACCGGCGAGAAAGAAGGTTTTCACAGCACCACCCTCAAGGTTCGCCAGGAAGCCGAAGTGGCCCTCAATGGCAAGCTGGCCAGCCTGGAGCGGCTGATGGCCAATCTGTTCGAGCCCATCGCCGAGCAGGACACACAGATTGAAAAGGGCCTGGTGACGCTGGTTCAGCACGTTGCCCGGCAGGTGATCCAACGCGAGCTGGCCATCGACTCGAGCCAGCTGGAACACGTCATGCGCGAAGCCCTCAAGCTGCTGCCGCTGGGGGTTGCGAACGTGCGCCTGTACGTCAACCCGCAGGATTTTGCCCAGGTCAAAGCGCTGCGCGAACGCCATGAGGAAACCTGGCGCATCGTCGAGGACGAGGCGCTGTTGCCCGGTGGTTGCCGGGTCGAGACCGAGCACAGCCGGATCGATGCGACGGTGGAAACCCGCATCACCCAGGCCATGGCCCAGTTGCTTGACCAGTTGCACGAGCAGGCGCTGCACCCGGCGCCCGCGGATTTGCACCTGGACCTGTCTGCCGTAGCTCCGCCGGTCAGCCCAGATGCGCCTTGATCGCACCAGTTTTGCCAAGCGCCTGGGCAGCTACGCCGCCGCGGTTGAGTTGCCAGGCCAGCCGGTCCTTGAAGGGCGCCTGTTGCGCATGGTCGGCCTGACGCTCGAGGCTGAAGGTTTGCGCGCCGCCATGGGCAGCCGCTGCCGGGTGATCAACGACGACAGCTATCACCCGGTCGAAGTCGAAGCCGAGGTCATGGGGTTTTCCGGCAACAAAGTATTCCTGATGCCGGTGGGCAGCGTCGCCGGGATCGCCCCGGGCGCGCGGGTCGTGCCACTGGCTGACAATGGCCGCCTGCCGATGGGCATGAGCATGCTCGGGCGGGTGCTCGACGGTGCCGGTCGGGCGCTGGACGGCAAGGGCGGGATGAAGGCCGAGGACTGGGTGCCGATGGACGGCCCGACCATCAACCCGCTCAACCGCGACCCCATCAGCGTGCCGCTGGACGTCGGCATTCGGTCGATCAACGGCTTGCTCACGGTCGGTCGCGGCCAGCGCCTGGGCCTGTTCGCCGGTACCGGCGTGGGCAAGAGTGTGCTGCTGGGCATGATGACCCGCTTTACCGAAGCCGACATCATTGTGGTCGGGCTGATCGGTGAGCGGGGCCGGGAGGTCAAGGAGTTCATCGAGCACATCCTCGGCGAAGAAGGCCTCAAGCGTTCGGTGGTGGTGGCTTCGCCGGCCGACGATGCGCCGCTGATGCGGATGCGCGCGGCGATGTACTGCACGCGCATCGCCGAATATTTTCGCGACAAGGGCAAGAACGTCCTGTTGCTGATGGACTCGCTGACCCGTTTTGCCCAGGCCCAGCGGGAAATCGCCCTGGCCATCGGCGAGCCGCCAGCGACCAAGGGCTATCCGCCTTCGGTGTTCGCCAAGCTGCCGAAACTGGTGGAACGCGCGGGCAATGCCGAGGCGGGCGGTGGCTCGATCACGGCGTTCTATACCGTACTGTCGGAAGGCGACGACCAGCAGGACCCGATCGCCGACTCGGCGCGGGGTGTGCTCGACGGCCACATCGTGTTGTCCCGGCGCCTGGCCGAAGAGGGGCACTACCCGGCCATCGACATCGAAGCGTCCATCAGCCGGGTCATGCCCTCGGTGGTCTCGCCCGAGCACATGCGTCGCGCCCAATATTTCAAGCAGCTCTGGTCGCGTTATCAACAGAGCCGTGACCTGATCAGCGTCGGTGCCTATGTGGCCGGTGGCGATCGCGAGACCGACACCGCCATTGCCCTGCAGCCGACCATGGTCAGCTACCTGCGCCAGGGCCTCAACGACAACATCAGCCTGGGCGAAAGCCACGCTCACCTGGAAACCATCTTCGCTCCGGCAGCCGGAGGCTAATCGGCCATGGCCCAGAGCCGAGCAGCGCGCCTGGCGCCGGTGGTCGACATGGCGGAAAAAGCCGAGAAGACCGCCGCCCAGCGCCTGGGCTACTTCCAGGGCCAGGTGCGGCTGGCGGAAAACAAGCTGGCCGACCTCGACGGATTTCGCCTCGAATACCTGGAACGCTGGGTCGAGCGCGGCCGTGAAGGGGTGTCCGGGCAATGGCTGCTGGGTTACCAGGGCTTCCTCGCGCAACTGGGCACCGCCATCGACCAGCAGCGGCAAAGCCTGGCCTGGCACCAGAACAACCTCGACAAGGCGCGCGACGGCTGGCAACAGGCCTACGCCCGGGTCGAAGGCTTGCGCAAGCTGGTGCAGCGCTACATCGACGAGGCCCGGCAACTGGAAGACAAGCGCGAGCAGAAGCTGCTCGATGAACTGTCCCAGCGCCTGCCCCGGGAGAGTCCGTATCGTTGAGTGACGCGGGCCGATGGGCTGCCTTGCTCATGCCCTGTACAAGTGCTAAACCTTGTATACGATTGCCAAAGACAAGGAAGCTCTAGCATGTCAGTCAATACGAAAGTCTCCGAGGACGGGCAAAAGCTGACGATCTCGATCAAGGGTCGCTTCGATTTTGCCAAGCATCAGGAATTTCGCGACTCCTTCGGGCAGATCGACAATCAGCGGCCCAACGCGGTGGTGGTCGACCTCAAGGAAGCCACTTATCTCGACAGTTCGGCGTTGGGCATGCTGCTGTTGCTGCGCGATCATGCCGGCGGTGACGAATCCGATGTGCGGCTGATCAACAGCAGTTCCGACGTGCGAAAAATCCTCGCCATCTCCAATTTCGACAAGCTGTTCGACATCACTTGAGCGACCTGGCCCCGCCGTTCGAGCCCCTGACGGTGCTGATCGTCGAAGACAGCGCGGCTGATCGCCTGCTGCTGTCGGGTATCGTCCGGCGGCAGGGCCACGCGGTGCTGCTGGCGGCGAACGGCGCCGAAGCGGTGGATCTGTACCGCCAGGCGCGCCCGCACCTGGTGCTGATGGACGCACTGATGCCGGTGATGGACGGCTTTGACGCGGCGCGCCAGATCAAGCAATTGGCCGGGCAAACCCTGGTGCCGATCATCTTCCTCACGTCGCTTAGCGAGGACGAAGGCCTGGCCCGCTGCCTGGAGGCGGGCGGTGACGACTTTCTGGCCAAGCCCTATAACCAGGTGGTGCTGGCGGCCAAGATCAAAGCCATGGATCGCTTGCGGCGTTTGCAGGCCACGGTGCTGGAGCAGCGCGACCAGATCGTCCGCCACCATCAGTACTTGCTCAATGAACAGCGTGTGGCCAAGGCGGTGTTCGACAAAATCGCCCACTCGGGTTGCCTGAGCGCCCCGAACATCCGCTACCGGCAATCGCCTTATGCGCTGTTCAACGGTGATCTGCTGCTGGCGGCGTTCACCCCGGCTGGGGACATGCACGTGCTGCTCGGTGACTTCACCGGTCACGGGTTGCCGGCGGCCGTGGGCGCCATGCCCCTGGCCGAGGTGTTCTACGGGATGACGGCCAAGGGTTTCGGCTTGGCGCAGATCCTGCGAGAGATGAATGCCAAGCTCAAGCGCATCCTGCCGGTGGACATGTTTTGCTGCGCCACCCTGTTGTCCCTGAGTTTCCAGCGCCGTTCGGCCGAGGTCTGGAACGGTGGGATGCCCGACGGCTACCTGCATGACATCGCCAGTGGCGAGCGCCGGCCGCTGAAGTCACGGCATTTGCCGCTGGGCGTGTTGAGTGCCCAGGCGTTCGACGACCGCACGGAAGTGTTCCCGATGGCCCTGGGCGATCGCGTGTTGCTGTTGACGGATGGAGTGATCGATACCTGTGACAGCACCGAGCAGCTGTTTGGCGTCGAGCGTTTGATGCAGGTGTTTGCCGATAACCTTGAGCCCGGGCAGTTGTTCGAGGAAATCGAACAAGCGCTGCGCGATTTTGGCGGCCAGGCCCGGGATGACGTGAGCATGCTGGAAATCAGTCTGGTGGAGCCGGCCCAGCTTACGCCGCCAGCCCTGGTCTACTCCGACAGTGGCCAGTCCAGCCCGCTGGACTGGTCGTTGAGCTTCGAGTTTCGTGCCGAGTCCCTCAAGCGCTTCGACCCGTTGCCCTATCTGTTGCAGTTGCTGCTGGAGGTGCATGGCCTGCGGGTGCAAAGTGCGGCGCTGCACAGTGTGCTGGCCGAGCTGTACTCCAATGCCCTGGAGCATGGTGTGCTGGGCCTGGATTCAAGCCTCAAGCGCGATGTCCACGGGTTTGCGCGCTACTATCAGTTGCGCAACGCCCGCCTGGAGCAACTGGAAGAGGGCTACCTGCGGGTACACGTGCAGGTCGCGCCGCAAGGCACGGGCGGTTGCCTGGTGATTGAAGTGGAAGACAGTGGGCATGGCTTTGATGTGCAGCGCGTGATGGACCGGCCGCTGGACATCGGTCGTTTATCGGGTCGTGGCGTCAGCCTGATCCGCCAGTTGAGCCGCAATGCCAGTTGGTCCGACGACGGCCGGCGGGCGCGCGTGGAGTTTTCCTGGGGGGCTCAGGCATAATCCCCTCCATTCTTGATCAAGGAGCGAGCAAGTGACCGATACCCATCTGGACCGTGACGTACTCAGTGCGTTACAGGAAGTCATGGAAGAGGATTACCCGGTGTTGCTGGACACCTTCCTGGCGGACTCCGAAGAGCGTCTGCAAGTGCTGCGCGAGGCGCACGATGCGGCGCAGCTGGTCAGCGCGGCCCATAGTTTCAAAGGCAGCAGCAGCAACATGGGCGCGTTGCGCCTGGCCAGGCTGTGCCATGAGCTGGAACAGCGCGCCCAGGAAAAAGCCCCCGAGGGCCTGGCCAAGCTGGTGGGTGAAATCGATGGCGAGTTCGCCTTGGTGCGCCCTCTGTATGAAGCCGAACGGCAGCGCTCGCTGGCGTCTGATTCGTCCAATCGCTGCTGTTAGCATTTTTCCGGGCAATCTGGCTCGACCCTTGCAGTCTTCTTGCTCAACTGTATCTACGATTCCAGTGCAGCGGAGACCGCTATGCCCCTTTCCCCCAACATCCTGCTTCAGGCTGGCACGCAGGCCAAGTCTCAGTCGGCCTCGGCCAATGCCCCGGCGACGCCTGTGGACAAGGCGTCCGGCTTCGCCCGGGTGTTTGCCGGCCAGGGGGCGGGCAAGTCCTTGGCGGCGGCCGATGTGGGGGCTAAACCACTGCGTGACAAGGTCCCGGACCACCCGGGCCGTGGGGACAAACCTGCCGCCTCGGCCCCAGCGGTTGCCGCTAGCGGCAAAACCTTGCCCGCCGAAAAAGTGGCGCCTGAAGAGGCCTCCGACACCGAGCCTGGTGCAGTGGTTGGAGACGCTGCGGTAGATCCGGCGCAGGCCCAGGCCGCAACCCCGGCGCCGGTCCCCGTCCCTGTCCCCGTAGTCGAGACCCCTGCCACCGTAGACCCGGCCATCGAGGCGGCGCTGCTGGCCACCACGCAGGCGGTCAGCGGTCCGGCGTTCGATCCTGAGGCCGATCCGCTGGATAGCTTGCCGGCAGTGCGCCTGGCGATGGAGCAGAGCGGTCATCTGTCCGCCTCCAGCCAGGCTCAAGCCAAGACCCCGCCTGCGACCGCCCAGCTCGACGGCGAGCCGACCACGACGCAGACCTTCGCCGCAGGCATGGCCAGTATGCTCGGCCTGCAAGCGGAGCAGGACGGTGCGGGCGAGGGCGGCGAAAAGGCCTTCAGCGGCCTGATCGACGAAGGCCTCAAGGACCTCAAGGCCGCCAGCAGCGACACCCGGGTGGAAGGTTTTGCCGACCGCCTGGCTGCGCTGACCCAGGCCGCCACGGCGAAAACCGCCAATGCGCTGCCGGTCAATCAGCCGATTGCCATGCACCAGAGCGGCTGGACCGAAGAGGTGGTCAACCGGGTCATGTACCTGTCGAGCGCTAACCTCAAGGCGGCGGACATCCAGTTGCAGCCCGCCGAGCTGGGGCGCCTGGACATCCGCGTCAATATGATTCCCGACCAGCAGACCCAGGTCACCTTCATGAGCGCCCACGTTGGCGTGCGCGAAGCGCTGGACGGGCAGATGCATCGCCTGCGCGAGATGTTCGCGCAGCAGGGCATGGGGCAGGTCGACGTCAATGTCTCCGACCAGTCCCGTGGCTCTCAGGAGCAGGCGCAGCAGGGGCAGGGTGCCCGCACCTCGGCCACTGCCAACCGACTGGAGCCGATGGCGGATGAATCGCCGGCCGGCATCGCTGAAGTCGCCGCCAGCGCCACCCGTGTGATGGGCTCCAGTGTGGTCGACTATTACGCTTGATTGACCCTTGTGGGGGTTGCCGAAGGCTTGAGGCAGAAGGCTGGATAACCAGCTTCTTGGCGTCCGCTGCCAGGAGACAGGCCCAGCAAAAAAACGCTTGCCCCAGGCGTACGGCCCCTCGCTACGGTATCCATCCCGGGGCATCGCCTCCGGTTTGCTTCGCTGCACCTCCTCTGGATGTATGCGGCTTCGCCGCACGGCGCTCCACGCCTCCCCCAGATGGGCACCTTCGCTCAGCCTGCCGATGGGGCCGGTGGATCAAGATCAACAGCCAGAGCACGGCGACCTGCCGGTTTTTACCGGTGTGCAAATTTCCACTGTGTGAGCCTGCTGGCGAAGTCCGCAAGTGCGCTCGCGCGCCTACAGGATCTATGCAATCCGGGTCCCCCGACACTTCTGGCATAACACTTGCTCTTGCCTTGCCGTGCGACTGTGAAAACCCGAATAGTGACGGATTATTGGCATGGCGAAGAGCGACGCAGCAGTAAAAGATCCCGCCGGCAAAGGCAAACTCAAGCTGATCCTGGTGATTGCCGCGGCCTTGTTGCTGGCGATCGGTTTGTCCGTGGGCGCGACCTGGTACTTCATGCACGGTGCCCAGAGCAAGCCTGAGCCTGCAGCCGATGCGGCCGGCAATGCCAAGCCTGCGGCCATCTACGAAGCCATGGCGCCGGCCTTCATCGCCAACTACAACCAGAACGGCCGCCAGCGCTACATGCAGGTGAGCATTACCCTGCAGGCCCGTAACCAGGCCGATCTGGACGCCCTGAAGGTGCACATGCCGGTGATCCGCAACAACCTGGTGATGCTGTTCTCCGGGCAGAGTTTCGACAACCTGGCCACCCCGGTCGGCCAGGAAATGCTGCGCCAGAAAGCCACTGCCAGCGTGCAGGAAGTGGCGCAGAAAGAAGTCGGCAAAGTGGTGGTCGAGCAGTTGCTCTTTACTAATTTCGTACTGCAGTAGGAACACGACATGGCCGTGCAAGACCTGCTGTCCCAAGATGAGATCGACGCGCTGTTGCATGGCGTCGACGATGGTCTGGTTGAGACCGACGCCGCTGCCGAGCCGGGCAGCGTCAAAAGCTATGACCTGACCAGTCAGGACCGGATCGTCCGGGGGCGCATGCCGACCCTGGAAATGATCAACGAACGTTTCGCCCGCTACACCCGCATCAGCATGTTCAACATGCTTAGGCGCTCGGCCGATGTGGCCGTGGGCGGGGTGCAGGTGATGAAATTCGGCGAGTACGTGCATTCGCTGTACGTGCCCACCAGTCTCAACCTGGTCAAGATCAAACCCCTGCGCGGCACGGCCCTGTTCATTCTCGATGCCAAGCTGGTGTTCAAGCTGGTGGATAACTTCTTCGGCGGCGACGGACGTCACGCCAAGATCGAAGGGCGTGAATTCACCCCCACCGAATTGCGCGTGGTGCGCATGGTGCTGGAGCAGGCCTTCATCGACTTGAAGGAAGCCTGGCAGGCGATCATGGAAGTCAATTTCGAGTACATCAACTCGGAAGTGAATCCGGCCATGGCCAACATCGTCGGGCCCAGTGAAGCGGTGGTGGTTTCCACCTTCCATATCGAGCTCGATGGGGGCGGCGGCGACCTGCACGTGACCATGCCGTACTCGATGATCGAGCCGGTCCGGGAAATGCTCGATGCCGGTTTCCAGTCCGACCTCGACGACCAGGACGAGCGCTGGGTCAACGCCCTGCGCCAGGACGTGTTGGACGTCGATGTGCCCTTGAGTGCCACCGTCGCGCGCCGCCAGTTGCGCCTGCGCGACATTCTGCACATGCAGCCGGGCGACGTGATCCCGGTGGATATGCCCGAAGACATGATCATGCGCGCCAACGGCGTGCCGGCTTTCAAGGTCAAGATGGGGTCCCACAAGGGCAACCTGGCGTTGCAAGTGATCGAACCCATCGAGCGCCGCTGAGCGGCGTTGCTCTCCACTCGTTTTTAAATGCTTGCTGCCCGCCGAGGACAAATGATGGTTAACGATATGAATGCCCAGGACGACCAGGCCCTGGCTGATGAATGGGCCGCCGCGCTGGAAGAAGCCGGTGATGTCGGACAGGACGATATCGATGCCCTGCTGGCGGCCGATGCGGCCAGTTCGCCGTCCAACCGTCTGCCGATGGAAGAGTTCGGCAGCGTGCCGAAAAACAACGGCCCGGTGACGCTGGACGGTCCGAACCTGGACGTGATCCTGGACATCCCGGTATCGATCTCGATGGAAGTCGGCAGTACCGACATCAACATCCGTAACCTGTTGCAGCTCAACCAGGGGTCGGTGATCGAACTCGATCGCCTGGCGGGTGAACCTCTCGACGTGCTGGTCAATGGCACGCTGATCGCCCATGGCGAAGTGGTGGTGGTCAACGAGAAGTTCGGCATCCGCCTGACGGACGTGATCAGCCCAAGCGAACGCATCAAGAAGCTGCGCTGAGTGAACAGGTTACTCGGTGGGTTGCTGGCCTTGCCTGGTTGCGTGATGGCGGCCGAGCCGGTGGCGGCCGTGGCTGCGCCAGCGGTCGGCGGCGGGGTGGCCGGGCAGTTGACGCAGCTGGTGCTGGGTCTGCTGCTGGTGCTGGGCCTGATCTTTTTCCTCGCCTGGCTATTGCGCCGGGTGCAGCAGGCAGGGCCGGCGGGCAAGGGTCAGGTGATCGAGCTGATCGGTTCGCGCGCCCTCGGCCCGCGGGACCGGCTGGTCCTGGTGCAGGTCGGCAACGAGCAGATTCTGCTGGGCCTGACGCCGGGCACCATCAGCGCGCTGCATGTCCTCAAAGAGCCAGTGCAGGTGCCCGGCACCGAGCAGGCCACCCCCGAGTTTGCCCAGCGCCTGATGGAGTTGCTGGGTAAAGACAAGGATAAGAAGTAATGCCGTTGCGTTTCCTCCTGACGCTGCTCCTGTTGCTGACCGCGCCCCTGGCGCTGGCCGCCGATCCGCTGTCGATCCCGGCGATCACCCTGGGCACCAATGCCGACGGTGCCCAGGAATATTCGGTCAGCCTGCAGATCCTGCTGATCATGACCGCGCTGAGTTTCATCCCGGCGTTTGTCATGCTGATGACCAGCTTCACCCGGATCATCATCGTCTTCTCGATCCTGCGTCAGGCCCTGGGCCTGCAGCAGACGCCGTCGAACCAGATTCTCACCGGCATGGCGCTGTTCCTGACCTTGTTCATCATGGCGCCGGTCTTCGACCGAGTGAACCAGGACGCCTTGCAGCCGTATCTGGCGGAAAAAATGACCGCCCAGGATGCCGTGGCCAAGGCCCAGGTGCCGATCAAGGATTTCATGCTGGCCCAGACCCGCAGCAGCGACCTCGAGTTGTTCATGCGCCTGTCCAAGCGCACCGACATCGCGTCGCCGGATCAGGCGCCGCTGACCATCCTGGTACCGGCCTTCGTCACCTCGGAGCTCAAGACGGCGTTCCAGATCGGTTTCATGATCTTCATCCCGTTCCTGATCATCGACCTGGTGGTGGCGAGTGTGCTGATGGCGATGGGTATGATGATGCTCTCGCCGCTGATCATTTCGCTGCCGTTCAAGATCATGCTGTTTGTGCTGGTGGACGGCTGGGCGCTGATCATCGGCACCCTGGCCGGCAGTTTCGGCGGTGTTTAGCCTGGTGCGAGCGAGTGGCCCGATATGACGCCTGAAGTAGCGGTAGACCTGTTCCGGGAAGCGCTCTGGCTGACCACCGTGATGGTCGCGGTGCTGGTGGTGCCCAGCCTGTTGGTGGGCCTGCTGGTGGCGATGTTCCAGGCGGCGACCCAGATCAACGAACAGACCCTCAGCTTCCTGCCGCGCCTTTTGGTGATGCTGGTCACGCTGATCGTTGCCGGCCCGTGGCTGGTGCAAACCTTCATGGAATACATCCTGCGCCTGTACGGCAGTATTCCGCAGTTGATCGGCTAGGCTATGTCGCTGCTGGCGCTGACCGACGCGCAGATCAGTACCTGGGTGGCCAGTTTCATGCTGCCACTGTTCCGGGTGACGGCACTGCTGATGACCATGCCGATCATCGGCACCACCCTGGTGTCCAAGCGCATCCGCCTGTACTTCGCCCTGGCGATCACCGTGGTGATCACCCCCAGCCTGCCGCCGATGCCCACGGTCAATGCGCTGGACTTGAGCGGCCTGTTGCTGATTGCCGAACAGATCCTGATTGGCGGGCTGCTGGGGTTCTCCCTGCAGCTGTTTTTCCAGGCTTTCGTGATTGCCGGCCAGATCATCTCGATCCAGATGGGCATGGGCTTCGCGTCCATGGTCGATCCCACCAACGGCGTGTCGGCGGCGGTGATCGGGCAGTTCCTGACCATGCTGGTGACCCTGCTGTTTCTCGGCATGAATGGCCATCTGGTGGTGTTCGAAGTGGTCACCGAGAGCTTCACCACCTTGCCGGTGGGCAGCGCCATGCTGGTCAATCACTTCTGGGATATCGCCAACAAGCTCGGCTGGGTGCTGGGTGCGGCCATGCTGCTGGTACTGCCGGCGATCACCGCGTTGCTGGTGGTCAACATTGCCTTCGGCATCATGACCCGCGCGGCGCCGCAGTTGAACATCTTCTCCATCGGCTTTCCGCTGACCCTGGTGCTGGGCCTGGTGATCTTCTGGATCAGCCTGGGCGACATTCTCAATCAGTATCAACCGCTGGCCACCGAGGCTTTGCAGTTGCTGCGCGATATGGCTCAGGCGCGCTAAGCCATGGCCGAGAGCGAGAGTGGCCAGGACAAGACCGAAGAGCCCACGGACAAAAAGAAAAAGGACGCCCGGGAGAAGGGGGAGATTGCCCGCTCCAAGGAGCTCAATACCCTGGCGGTGATGCTCGCCGGTGCCGGAGGCCTGCTGATCTACGGCGGTGGCCTGGCCCTGGATTTACTTGAAATCATGCGCCTGAACTTCAGCTTGCCCCGCGATGTGCTGCTCAGCCCCGGTGCCATGGGCCAGTACCTGCTGCACTCGGGCAAGATCGCGATCATCGCCGTGCAGCCGGTGTTGATTACCTTGCTCCTGGCCGCGCTGATCGGCCCGATTTCCCTGGGGGGCTGGTTGTTCGCCGGCAGCAGCCTGGCGCCCAAATTCAGCCGGATGAACCCGGCCAATGGCCTCAAGCGCATGTTCTCCTCGACCGCGGTGATCGAACTGCTCAAGGCGCTGGCCAAGTTCCTGTTGATCCTGTTCGTCGCGTTGACCGTGTTGAAGTCCGACATCGACGACCTGCTGCGCATCGCCCATGAACCATTGGAGCAGGCGATTATCCACAGTGTGCAACTGGTGGGCTGGAGCACGCTGTGGATGGCCTGCGGGCTGATCCTGATTGCCGCCGTCGACGTGCCGGTGCAGTTGTACCAGAGCCATAAGAAGCTGCTGATGACCAAGCAGGAAATCCGCGACGAGCACAAGGACCAGGAAGGGCGTCCCGAGGTCAAGCAGCGCATTCGGCAACTGCAGCACGATATGTCCCAGCGGCGGATGATGGCGGCCATTCCCGACGCCGACGTGGTCATCACTAACCCGACCCACTATGCGGTGGCGCTCAAATACGATCCGGACAAAGGCGGCGCGCCGATGCTGGTCGCCAAGGGCAGCGACTTCCTGGCCCTGAAGATCCGCGAAATCGCGGTCAGCAACAATGTGCTATTGCTCGAGTCGCCGGCCCTGGCGCGCTCGATCTACTACTCCACCGAAATGGACCAGGAGATCCCGGGCGGGCTGTACCTGGCGGTGGCCCAGGTGCTGGCCTACGTCTACCAGATCCGTCAGTTCCGCGCCGGCAAAGGCAAGCGGCCGGAGCCGTTCAAGGACGACGTGCCGATCCCAGAGGATTTGCGGCGCGATTCCTGATCCGCTGAAAAGCAAAAGATCGAAGCCATGGCAAACCCCACGGGCGTGCATGTTCCATGTGGGGGGTGAGGCGGCTCCGATCTTTTTCCTGCGAAAACCCTCTACTTCACTCGACGCTTCTTACTGGGCAGCATTCCGGCCAGGATGTTGTCCTTGTCGACAAAGTGATGCTTCAGCGCAACCAATAAGTGCCCGCCGATCAACGCGCCACAGAACCACGATGTCCAGGTATGAATGTACTTGGCCAGGTCGTAGAGATCGGGGGCGGGATCGACCAGCGGAGGTAAAAGGAACAGGCCCGCCACAAGAATGGGTTTGTCTGCAACCGAGACTCCAATACCAACCTGATAAGGGCAAGGCAATCAGGGCAATGGCGTAGAGCAAGATATGTCCGATCATCGCTCCACGCTTCGCAAGTGCGGACATGCTTTCAGGCAAGGCTGGCGGGGGATTCTTCAATCGCCAGGTGACTCGCGCAACGATCAGGAGCAGTAGCGTACTGGCCAGTGCTTTGTGCAAGAACGTGAGTTCATGCTGGGGGTTCAGCGTGTCGCGCCAGTGGGTAGCCAAGATGCCAAGCCCCCAACTCACCATCCAAATGAATGCCATGCTCCAATGCAACCACTTGGCAATACGGGTGTATCCCGTGTTTTCCTTTTCCAGCATTGGTATTTCCCTCTTTTTGTTGAATGAAATTTGATGTGCGCCTGGGTGTCAGGACTGCGCGCAAAAAAATAATCAAACGGTTAAGTGGGCTTTTTCATTCGCTCAAAATTTCTATGCCGGGTAATGGGGCGTCACTCAGCGCTTGGGGGGGCGAGGGTTAGATAAAGCTACTTGCCGGGTTTGTTTATCGCCGGCAATGCTCTTGGGGGTGCGTTAACCGAGAATTAACCCGAGCGCTTGATCTGGTGAGTCCTGCAGCCGTTTTGTTACATAAACTTTCAGCGCATTCACCTCGTCGCCAATGATTGCCCCGCTCATTGGCCGTTGCCGGGCTTGCATGGCTGCGCTCGAGGGCGACGTCCTCGCCAATCCGCCCGCGGGCGCTGTCGTGTTTCAATCTTTTTCAAAGTTGGAAAGCTTCTTGCAGTAGCCGCCCTGCGCCCGCTTCTGGCGTCAAAAGTTTGCTTCAAGGAACGGGGAATACCGGTGGATCGCTCTCAACTAATCAACAATGCCCGCAGCAACATGGCAGACCTCACACGAGGCAATCTGGGTGTGCCGCTGTTGTTGTTGGTCATGCTGGCAATGATGATGTTGCCGATCCCGCCGTTCCTGCTCGACGTGTTCTTTACCTTCAACATTGCCCTGTCGATCGTGGTGCTGCTGGTCTGTGTGTACGCCTTGCGGCCCCTCGATTTTGCGGTGTTCCCGACCATTTTGCTGGTGGCGACGCTGCTGCGCCTGGCGCTCAACGTGGCGTCGACGCGGGTGGTGATGCTGCACGGCCAGGACGGCCACGCCGCCGCCGGTAAGGTGATCCAGGCCTTCGGCGAGGTGGTGATTGGCGGTAACTACGTGGTCGGTATCGTGGTGTTTGCGATCCTGATGATCATCAACTTCGTGGTGGTGACCAAGGGCGCCGGGCGGATTTCCGAGGTCAGCGCGCGTTTCACCCTCGATGCGATGCCCGGCAAGCAGATGGCGATCGACGCCGACCTCAACGCCGGCCTGATCGATCAGGGCCAGGCCAAGACCCGTCGTACTGAAGTCGCCCAGGAAGCCGAGTTCTATGGCTCGATGGACGGTGCCAGCAAGTTCGTGCGCGGCGACGCCATTGCCGGCCTGTTGATCCTGTTCATCAACCTGATTGGCGGCATGGCGGTGGGGATCTTCCAGCACGGCATGACCTTTGGCGATGCCGGCCGGGTGTATGCCTTGCTGACCATCGGTGACGGTTTGGTGGCGCAATTGCCATCACTGCTGTTGTCCACCGCGGCGGCCATCATGGTGACCCGTGCCTCGGGCTCCGAAGACATGGGCAAGCAGATCAATCGGCAGATGTTCGCCTCGCCCAAGGCCCTGGCCGTTTCGGCGGGCCTGATGGCGGTGATGGGGATTGTCCCGGGCATGCCACACTTCGCCTTCCTCAGCATGGCGGCCCTTGCGGCAGGCGGTGCCTACCTGTTCTGGAAGAAGCAGAACACCATCAAGGTCAAGGCCCTGGAAGAGGTCCAGCGCCAGCAGGAACTGCTGCCTTCGCCCGCGCGGGCCATGGAAACCAAGGAGTTGGGCTGGGACGACGTGACGCCGATCGACATGATTGGCCTGGAGGTCGGCTACCGCCTGATCCCCCTGGTGGATCGCAACCAGGGCGGGCAATTGCTGGCGCGGATCAAGGGCGTGCGCAAGAAGCTGTCCCAGGACCTGGGCTTCCTGATGCCCACGGTGCACATCCGCGACAACCTCGACCTGGCACCCAGCGCCTATCGCCTGACGTTGATGGGGGTGATCCTGGCCGAGGCGGAGATTTACCCGGACCGCGAGCTGGCGATCAACCCGGGGCAGGTGTTCGGTACCCTCAACGGGATTACCGCCAAAGATCCGGCCTTTGGCCTGGAGGCGGTGTGGATCGAAGTCAGCCAGCGTTCCCAGGCGCAATCGCTGGGTTACACCGTGGTCGATGCCAGTACGGTTGTGGCCACGCACCTGAACCAGATTCTGTACAAGCACTCCAGCGAGCTGATCGGTCACGAGGAAGTCCAGCAACTCCTGCAATTGCTGGCCAAAAGCTCGCCAAAACTGGCCGAGGAGCTGGTGCCAGGTGTCCTGTCGCTGTCGCAACTGCTCAAGGTGCTGCAGGCGCTGTTGGCCGAACAGGTGCCGGTACGCGACATCCGCAGCATCGCCGAGGCGATCGCCAACAATGCCACCAAGAGTCAAGATACCGCCGCTTTGGTCGCGGCCGTGCGTGTCGGTCTGTCCCGCGCTATCGTGCAAAGCATTGTAGGCACTGAGTCCGAGCTGCCTGTGATCACCTTGGAGCCAAGGTTGGAACAAATATTGCTCAATAGTATTCAAAAGGCAGGGCAGGGCGCCGACGAGGGTGTCTTGCTGGAGCCAAGCATGGCCGAAAAGCTGCAGCGTTCGTTGATCGACGCGGCCCAGCGTCAGGAAATGCAAGGTCACCCGGTGATTCTGTTGGTCGCAAGTCCGGTCCGCGCGATGCTCTCGCGGTTTGGACGCCTGGCAGTCCCGGGGTTGCATGTGTTGGCCTATCAGGAAATTCCTGACAACAAGCAAGTGACCATCGTTGCGACAGTAGGGCCCAACGGCTGAGGTAGTGGTTTATGCAAGTTAAGCGTTTTTTCGCCGCCGATATGCGTCAGGCCATGAAACTGGTTCGTGATGAGCTGGGCGCTGATGCCGCGATCATCGGCAACCGCCGCATTGCCGGCGGTGTCGAGCTGATGGCGGCCCTGGATTACAAGCTGTCGGCCCTGGCGCCGCGGGTGCCGAACATCGAGCTCGAGGACGAGCTGCGCAAGACCCAGTCGCGCATTGTCACGGCTCAGGCCGAACTGAGCTTGCGTGGCGAAGGCGAGGCGGGCGAGCACGCCAGTCGCCAGCTGTTTGCCGGGTTGCCGCTGACCGCCGCCGAACCCTTGATCGAGCCGACCCTGTCCGAGCCACCCCGTCCTGCCCCGACACCAGCGCCGGCGGCCGCCATCGACCCGCGGGCCTATGACTCGATGCGTTCGGAGCTCAATGGCTTGCGCGAATTGCTCGAAGTGCAACTCGGCTCCCTGGCCTGGAACCAGCTGCAAGGCCGTCATCCGCAGCAGGCCAACCTCTGGCGCCGGCTGCAACGCATCGGCCTGTCCGGTCCGTTGTCCCGCGACCTGCTGGAGCTGACCGCCAGTATTGAAGAACCCCGCCAGGCCTGGCGCATGCTGCTGGCCCACCTGGCGCGGATGATCGTCACCCCCGAGATCGAGCCCCTGGAAGAGGGCGGAGTGATTGCCATGGTCGGCCCGGCCGGCATGGGCAAGACCACCACCCTGGCCAAGCTGGCGGCGCGTTATGTGCTCAAGTACGGCGCGCAGCACATCGCCCTGGTGAGCATGGACAGTTACCGCATTGGCGCCCAGGAACAGCTCAAGACCCTGGGGCGCATCCTCAACGTCTCGGTGACGCACCTGGATCCGGGCCAGTCCCTGGCCCAGGCGCTGGACCCGCTGCTGCGCAAGCGCGTGGTGTTGATCGACACCGCGGGCCTGCAGGCCAGTGACCCGGCGTTGCGCATGCAGTTGGAAAGCCTGGCCGGTCGTGGCATCAAATCGAAGAATTATCTGGTGCTGGCCACGACCAGCCAGAAGCAGGTGCTGACGGCCGCCTACCACAGTTACAAACGCTGCGGGCTGGCCGGCTGCATCCTGACTAAACTGGACGAAACGGCAAGCCTGGGCGAGGTCTTGAGCTTGGCGATCAGTCACGAATTACCGGTGGCTTATCTGACTGATGGTCCGCGTATTCCGGATGACCTGCATCTGCCGCGCCGCCATCAGTTGGTCAGTCGCGCCGTGAGTGTACAAATGCAGGAAGAACCCAGCGAAGAAGCCATGGCTGATATGTTCGCTGATCTCTACCACAGCCCGACCAAACGGGTTGGCTGAGGTATTAATGACTAGATTTGTATCTACATCGATGGCCTGCCATGCATTGTTCCCCAGGGAACGCGCAGCCAGTCATGTAGCCCGCGTCTAAGCAAGACAAGGTATAGAAAGCACATGGGCAGCATGCATCCCGTACAGGTGATCGCGGTGACCGGCGGCAAGGGTGGCGTCGGTAAGACTAACGTTTCAGTGAACTTGTCCCTGGCTCTGGCAGAGCTCGGTCGGCGCGTCATGTTGCTGGACGCCGATCTGGGGCTGGCGAACGTCGATGTGTTGCTGGGGCTGACGCCCAAGCGCACCCTGGCCGACGTGATCGAGGGCCGCTGCGAACTGCGCGACGTGCTGCTGCAGGGGCCCGGCGGGATTCGTATCGTCCCGGCTGCCTCCGGAACCCAGAGCATGGTGCACCTGAGCCCGGCCCAGCACGCGGGCCTGATCCAGGCGTTCAGCGATGTGGGCGACAACCTCGATGTGTTGGTGATCGACACCGCGGCAGGGATCGGCGAATCGGTGGTCAGCTTTGTTCGCGCCGCCCAGGAAGTGCTGCTGGTGGTCTGCGACGAGCCGACCTCGATCACCGACGCCTATGCCCTGATCAAGCTGCTGAACCGTGACTACGGCATGAACCGCTTCCGCGTGCTGGCCAACATGGCGCAAAGCCCGCAGGAAGGGCGCAACCTGTTCGCCAAGTTGACCAAGGTCACGGACCGCTTCCTGGATGTCGCCCTACAATACGTCGGCGCGGTGCCCTACGACGAAAGTGTGCGCAAGGCGGTGCAGAAGCAGCGCGCGGTGTACGAAGCCTTTCCTCGCTCCAAATGTGCCCTGGCTTTCCGGGCCATTGCGCAGAAAGTCGATACCTGGCCATTGCCCGCCAATCCGCGTGGGCATCTGGAGTTTTTTGTGGAGCGCCTGGTGCAACAGACTGCGGGTCCGGTGCTATGACAGCTAGCGGCTACAACCTGTACAAGCAGTCGGCGCGTGACGCGCAGTACGAGCTGATCGAGCGTTACGCGCCACTGGTAAAACGCATTGCCTATCACTTGCTGGCGCGTCTGCCGGCCAGTGTGCAGGTCGAAGACCTGATCCAGGCCGGGATGATCGGCCTGCTTGAAGTGTCGACCAAGTACGACGCCAGCAAAGGCGCGAGTTTCGAGACCTACGCCGGGATCCGCATCCGCGGGGCGATGCTCGACGAGGTCCGTAAAGGTGACTGGGCGCCACGCTCGGTGCACCGCAATACCCGCATGGTCAGTGACGCGATTCGCTCAATTGAAGCTAAAACCGGACGTGACGCTAAAGATCACGAGGTTGCGGCCGAACTCCAATTGAGTCTCGACGATTATTACGGGATTTTGAATGACACCTTGGGCAGTCGCCTGTTCAGTTTCGACGACCTGTTGCAGGACGGCGAGCATGAAGGGCTGCATGAGGATGGCGCGAGTGCTCATCTCGAGCCGTCGCGCGACCTGGAGGATGAACGCTTCCAGGCGGCGCTGGCGGACGCGATTGCCAATTTGCCGGAGCGTGAGCGACTGGTCTTGGCGCTGTACTACGACGAGGAGCTGAACCTCAAGGAAATCGGTGAGGTCCTGGGGGTCAGCGAATCGCGGGTCAGCCAGTTACACAGCCAGTGCGCAGCCCGTTTGCGGGGGCGTTTGGGAGAGTGGCGAGCGCGCTGACAGCAGTGTGGGGACACTGCGAAAGACACTGCTACAGCTTCACGCTGGCGCGGTCATCATCCGTTGTGCTCCAAACCGTCGTTGAGTGCTCTGCCTGTTGATTGAATGGCGTGCCCAGGTGCTGGGCGCGTTTAAGACTGCTTGGAGGTCGAATTGGACAAGAACATGAAAATCCTCATCGTTGATGACTTCTCAACGATGCGGCGGATCATTAAAAACCTGTTGCGTGACCTCGGGTTCACCAACACGGTCGAGGCAGACGACGGCACTACCGCCATCCCTATGCTCAACAGCGGCAGCATCGATTTTCTGGTCACGGACTGGAACATGCCGGGCATGACCGGTATCGATCTGCTGCGTCACGTGCGCGCCAACGAAAAGCTCAAGCATTTGCCAGTGTTGATGGTGACCGCCGAAGCCAAGCGCGAGCAGATCATCGAAGCGGCCCAGGCCGGTGTAAACGGCTATGTGGTCAAACCGTTCACTGCCCAGGCGTTGAAAGAGAAGATCGAGAAGATCTTCGAACGCATCGGTTGATGACTGGCGCTACGGGGGAGCTATGGAACAACGAGAGATTTCACAGGGCGATTTTGAATCGACCCTGAAAAAACACGCGGTCGAATTGGTCGAAAGCCTGGAAAAAGGCAAGTTCGGCGACGCCGTGCAACTGATCCATGAGCTCAACCAGACCCGCGACCGTGGCCTGTACCAGGAAGTGGGCAAGCTCACCCGTGAGCTGCATAGCGCGATCGTCAATTTCCAGATTGACCCGAACATGCCGCAAGCCGAGGAAGTCTCGCAGATCACCGACGCCACCGAGCGCCTGGGGTATGTGGTCAAACTGACTGAGGCGGCGGCCAACCGCACCATGGACCTGGTGGAGAACAGCACGCCGCTGGTCAATGCCCTGGGCACCGATGCCCAGGCGTTGAGCGCGGACTGGGGGCGTTTCATGCGCCGTGAAGTCGGGGCTGAAGAGTTCCGCGAGTTGGCCCGGCGCGTCGATGGCTTCCTGAGTCGCAGCGCCAACCACAGCCAGGTCGTGGCGGGCAACCTCAACGACATTCTGCTGGCCCAGGATTACCAGGACCTGACCGGTCAGGTGATCAAACGCGTGACGCAACTGGTCACGGAAGTGGAAAGCAATCTGCTCAAACTGGTGCTGATGGCCAGCCAGGTCGACCGCTTTGCCGGTATCGAACATGACCGTGCAGCGATCCTCGCGGAAAAAAATCCGCAAAAACATCTGGCGCAGGGTGAAGGTCCGCAGATTCATGCCGATAAACGTGATGACGTGATGTCCGGTCAGGACGATGTCGACGATTTGCTTTCCAGCCTTGGATTCTAGGAGCACCCCTACACATGAGCTTCGGCGCCGATGAAGAGATCCTTCAGGATTTTCTGGTTGAGGCCGGCGAGATTCTGGAGCAACTGTCCGAACAACTGGTCGAGCTGGAAAGCCGACCGGATGATGCGGACCTGCTCAATGCAATTTTTCGCGGTTTTCACACTGTAAAAGGGGGCGCCGGCTTCCTCCAGCTCAACGAACTGGTGGAGTGCTGCCACATCGCCGAGAACGTCTTCGACATCCTGCGCAAGGGTGAGCGACGCGTCGACTCGGAGCTGATGGACGTGGTGCTCGAAGCGTTGGACGCAGTCAACGGCATGTTCAGCGAAGTGCGCGAGCGTGCACCGGTCACGGCCGCCACGGCCGAGCTGCTGGCGGCCCTGGCGCGCCTGGCGGAACCGCAATCGGCCGACGAGGTGGCAGCGCTTGCGCCAGCTCCCGAGGCGCCGGTTGTTGCCAGCGACAGCGGCGATATCACCGACAACGAATTTGAACAACTGCTCGACTCGCTGAATGCGGTCAAGGCGCAAGCCGAGGCACCAGTGGTCCAGGCCCCGGTGGCGGCGACCGGCAGTGATGAAATCAGCGACGCCGAGTTCGAGTCGTTGCTCGATCAGTTGCACGGCAAAGGCCAGTTCGCCGTGGACAATCTGCCGGCAGCGGCCGAGCCGGTCGCCCCGGTGGTCGCATCTGAAAGCAGTGACATTACCGACGACGAGTTCGAAGCCTTGCTCGACCAGTTGCACGGCAAGGGCAACTTTGCCGTTGAAGCGCTGGAGTCGGCGCTCGCCTCGGTCCCGGCAGCCGCAGTGCCCGAAGCGGCGGCGGTCGGCAGTGACCTGATCTCCGATCACGAGTTCGAATCCCTGCTCGATGAGTTGCACGGCAAGGGCAAGTTCAGCCACGTTGCGGGCAATGCCGAGACCGCTGCGGTCAGCGCCGCGCCAGTCGCGGCCGCGGCGGCCAACGTCGTGGCCCCGGCCCCGGCCGCCAAGGCCCCTGTCGCCAAGCCGGCCCCGGCTCGTGCCCAGTCTGCGCCGCCGGCGGAAAAACCAGCCAGCGAAGCCGAGACCACGGTACGGGTGGACACCGCGCGCCTGGACGAAATCATGAACATGGTGGGCGAACTGGTACTGGTGCGTAACCGCCTGGTGCGCCTGGGGCTCAACAGCGGTGACGAAGCCATGTCCAAGGCTGTGTCGAACCTCGACGTGGTCACCGCGGACCTGCAGACGGCGGTCATGAAGACCCGCATGCAGCCGATCAAGAAGGTCTTCGGGCGCTTCCCGCGCCTGGTTCGTGACCTGGCCCGCCAGCTCAAGAAAGAGATCAACCTGGAGCTGGTCGGCGAAGAAACCGATCTGGACAAGAACCTTGTCGAGGCCCTGGCCGACCCGCTGGTGCACTTGGTGCGCAACGCGGTCGACCACGGCATCGAATCGCCGCAGGAACGTGAAGACGCGGGCAAGTCCCGGGGCGGCAAAGTGGTGCTGGCGGCCGAACAGGAGGGTGATCACATCCTGCTGTCGATCTCCGACGACGGCAAAGGCATGGACCCCAACGTCCTGCGCGCCATCGCGGTGAAACGCGGGGTGATGGACAAGGATGCGGCCGAGCGCCTGAGCGACACCGAATGCTACAACCTGATCTTCGCCCCGGGGTTCTCGACCAAGACCGAGATCTCCGATGTGTCCGGGCGTGGCGTGGGCATGGACGTGGTGAAAACCAAGATTTCCCAGCTCAATGGCTCGATCAATATCTACTCGACCAAGGGCCAGGGCTCGAAGATCGTGATCAAGGTGCCGTTGACCCTGGCGATCATGCCGACCCTGATGGTGATGCTGGGCAACCAGGCCTTTGCGTTCCCGCTGGTCAACGTCAACGAGATCTTCCACCTCGACCTGTCGCGCACCAATGTGGTCGACGGCCAGGAAGTGGTGATCGTGCGGGACAAGGCCTTGCCACTGTTTTACCTCAAGCGCTGGCTGGTTGCCTCTGCCGCTCATGAAGAGCAGCGCGAGGGCCATGTGGTGATTCTTTCGGTGGGCACCCAGCGGATCGGCTTTGTCGTCGATCAACTGGTCGGCCAGGAAGAAGTGGTCATCAAGCCATTGGGCAAAATGCTCCAGGGAACGCCGGGCATGTCGGGCGCCACCATTACCGGTGACGGTCGCATCGCGTTGATTCTCGATGTCCCGAGCATGCTCAAGCGTTACGCCACACGGCGTATTTGATTCTGGTGGAGCGGGGCGCCTGGCGCCCTGCTGCGCCTATATGGAGTGTTTATGGCAGTCAAAGTCCTGGTGGTGGATGATTCCGGTTTTTTCCGCCGCCGCGTCTCGGAAATCCTTTCGGCGGATCCGAATATCCAGGTGGTCGGGACCGCGACCAATGGCAAAGAGGCGATTGATCAGGCGCTGGCCCTCAAGCCCGACGTGATCACCATGGACTACGAGATGCCGATGATGGATGGCATCACGGCGGTGCGGCATATCATGCAGCGCTGCCCGACCCCGGTGTTGATGTTCTCCTCGCTGACCCATGAAGGCGCGCGGGTCACCCTCGACGCGCTGGATGCCGGCGCGGTGGATTTCCTGCCGAAGAATTTCGAAGACATCTCGCGCAACCCGGAGAAGGTCAAGCAACTGCTGTGCGAGAAGGTCCACAGCATTTCGCGCAGTAACCGGCGTTTCAGTGCCTATCGGGCACCTGCACCGGTAGCGGCGCCAACCCCGACCCCGACCCCGACCCCAACCCCAGCCCCTGCACCGGTCAATAGTTTTGCCGGCAGCAGCCCGACACCGCGTCCGGCAGCGGCTCCGGTGCCAAGCCGCGCCGCGGCATCCGTGCCGTCGTCGCCCGCGCCCAAGCGCAAGGCCTACAAGCTGGTCGCCATCGGTACCTCCACGGGCGGCCCGGTGGCCCTGCAGCGCGTGCTGAGCCAATTGCCGGCCAACTTCCCGGCGCCCATTGTGCTGGTCCAGCACATGCCGGCGGCCTTTACCAAGGCATTCGCCGAGCGCCTGGACAAGCTGTGCCGGATCAGCGTCAAGGAGGCCGAGGACGGCGACATCCTGCGTCCGGGCCTGGCCTTGCTGGCGCCTGGTGGCAAACAGATGATGATCGACGGCCGTGGCGCGGTGAAAATCCTCCCGGGTGACGAGCGTTTGAACTACAAGCCGTGTGTGGATATCACCTTCGGCTCAGCGGCTAAATCCTACGGCGACAAAGTTCTGGCGGTGGTCCTCACTGGCATGGGCGCCGACGGTCGGGAAGGCGCGCGCCTGCTCAAGCAGAGCGGCAGCGCCATCTGGGCCCAGGATGAAGCCAGCTGCGTGATCTACGGCATGCCGATGGCGATTGTCAAAGCCAACCTGGCCGATGCCATCTACGACCTCGACGAGATCGGCAAGCACCTGGCCGAGGCGTGCCTCTGATGGATGTGCTGAGCCTGATCGGGATCATCATGGCGTTTGTCGCCATCATCGGCGGCAACTACCTGGAAGGCGGCCACCTGGGGGCGCTGGCCAACGGCCCGGCCGCCCTGATCGTACTCGGCGGAACCATCGGCGCGGCGCTGCTGCAGTCGCCGATGAGCGCCTTCAAGCGGGCCATGCAGATCCTGGTGTGGATTCTGTTTCCGCCACGGGTCGACCTGGCGGGCGGGATAGACCGGGTGGTCAACTGGAGCCTGACCGCGCGCAAGGAAGGCCTGCTGGGCCTCGAAGGCGTGGCGGATGCGGAGCCCGACAGCTATTCGCGCAAGGGCCTGCAATTGCTGGTCGATGGCGCCGAGCCGGAGGCGATCCGCAGCATCCTGGAAGTGGATTTCTACACCCAGGAAAGCCGCGACATCGAAGCCGCCAAGGTCTTTGAAAGCATGGGTGGCTACGCCCCGACCATCGGCATCATCGGCGCGGTAATGGGCCTGATCCATGTCATGGGCAACCTGGCCGATCCGTCGCAACTGGGCAGCGGCATTGCCGTGGCCTTCGTCGCGACCATCTACGGGGTGGCCAGTGCCAACCTGGTGCTGCTGCCCATCGCCGCCAAACTCAAGGCCATCGCCTTGCGTCAGTCGCGGTACCGGGAAATGTTGCTCGAAGGCATCCTGTCGATCGCCGAAGGTGAAAACCCTCGCTCCATCGAACTCAAGCTACAGGGCTTCATGGACTGATGGGGGGCATGGAGCATGGCACGTCGGCGCTACACTGAAGAACCCGTCAACCATGAACGCTGGCTGGTGTCCTACGCCGACTTCATTACCTTGCTGTTCGCCTTTTTTGTGGTGATGTATTCCATTTCCTCGATCAACGAAGGCAAGTACAAGGTGATCTCCGAGGCGCTGATCGGCGTGTTCACCGACGCCGATCGGGCCCTCAAGCCGATCCCCATCGGCGACGAACGACCGCAGACCGTGACCCCGGCCAAGCCCCTGGTCAAGGACAGCGAGCAGCTCGACGCTGGCATTGCCCAGGCCGCTGACGACCCGCTCAAGCGCATCGCCGATGACATCAGCGCGGCCTTCGGCGACCTGCTCAGTGCCAACCAGATGACGATCCGCGGTAACGAGTTGTGGGTCGAGATCGAGCTCAACTCCAGCCTGTTGTTCGGCAGCGGCGATGCCATGCCCAGCGATATCGCGTTCAACATCATCGATAAGGTCGGGGCCATCCTCAAGCCGTTCGATAACCCGATTCACGTCGAAGGTTTCACCGACGACTTGCCGATCCGCACCGCGCAATACCCGACCAACTGGGAGCTGTCCTCGGCCCGCTCGGCGAGTATCGTGCGCATGCTCGCCATGCAGGGCGTCAACCCCCAGCGCCTGGCGTCGGTGGGGTATGGCGAGTTCCAGCCGGTGGCCAACAATGCCACCGCCGAAGGCCGCGCACGCAACCGGCGGGTGGTGCTGGTGATCTCGCGCAACCTCGATGTGCGACGCAGCTTGACCGGTACCGGTACCGCTCATGCACAACCGGATGCGGCATTGAAGCGGGCTGGCACACAAACTGCACCAACCCAGGTCAAGTCGCCGGGAGCGCCGAGCGCCGTCAATTCTCCGTCACCCGGCTTGCCACGTTGAGCTATTTCTCGGTTGCCCCATACGACCGGGAGGAACGAACTGAATGAGAGTCTGGGCAGTTGCCAATCAAAAGGGTGGTGTTGGTAAAACCACTTCCTCCATCGCTTTAGCCGGTTTGCTGGCAGAGGCGGGCAAGCGCGTGGTCGTGGTCGATCTCGACCCCCACGGCTCCATGACCAGTTACTTCGGTTACGACCCGGACAGCCTGGAACACAGCTGTTACGACCTGTTCCTGCATGGTGGCAGCGTGCCGCAAGGCCTGCCCGGGCAGTTGTTGTTGCCCACCAGCGACGAACGTATTTCCCTGTTGCCGTCGAGCACCGCGCTGGCCACCCTGGAGCGCCAGTCGCCGGGCAAGAGCGGCCTGGGCCTGGTGATTGCCAAGAGCCTGGCGCAGTTGTGGCAGGATTTCGATTACGCCCTGATCGACAGCCCGCCGTTGCTCGGTGTGTTGATGGTCAATGCCTTGGCGGCCAGCCAGCAACTGGTGATCCCGGTGCAGACCGAGCACCTGGCGGTCAAGGGCCTGGAGCGCATGGTCAACACCCTGGCGATGATCAATCGCTCGCGCAAGCAGGCGCTGCCGTTCAGCATCGTGCCGACCCTGTTCGATCGCCGTACCCAGGCCTCCCTGAGCACTCTGCGGGTGCTGCGCGATATGTACCCGGAAGACATCTGGCAGGGCTATATCCCGGTCGACACCCGGCTGCGCGATGCCAGCCGTGCCGGCCTCACGCCTTCACAGTTCGACGGCAAGAGCCGTGGCGTGCTGGCCTATCGCTCGTTGCTCAAGCACCTGCTGGCGCAGCAACTTGTCGCGCAGGTGGCTTGAGATGAATCGGCCGCTGAAAACCACCTCGCGCCCGCAACTGGCGCTGCAATCCTACCTCGACGCCTTGCTGCAGGACGCCACCGAAGAGCTGCCTGTGGAAGTGGCCGAAGTCATCGACGTGCTTGAGGTGATCGAGGCTCAAGGCGCGTTGGACGAGTTCCAGGCGGCGGTGCTGCAAGAGCAGGCACGGGATGCCCAGCCATCGGTGGTCGAGGCACCGCGGGTGACCCTGGTTGCCGAACCGTGCGCCCCGATGCTGCCGTTGCTGCACACGCTGGTCGAGCCGGTGGCCGACGTGCACCTGCCGCCGAGCGCCACGCCACCACCGGTGGACAGCGATGGCCGGCCGAGCTGGGCCGCCGAACCATTCGAATGCCTGCTGTTCGACGTCGCAGGTTTGACCCTGGCGGTTCCGCTGGTGTGCCTGGGTTCGATCTATCCCCTGGCCGGGCATGAGCTGACGCCCCTGTTCGGCCAGCCGGAGTGGTTCCTGGGGATCCTGCCGAGCCAGGCCGGCAACCTCAAGGTGCTCGACACCGCGCGCTGGGTGATGCCCGATCGCTACCGCGACGACTTTCGCCAGGGCTTGCAATACGTGATCTCGGTGCAGGGCTACGAGTGGGGGCTGGCGGTGCATCAAGTCAGCCGCTCGTTGCGCCTGAACCCCAACGAAATCAAATGGCGCAGTCATCGCGGGCAACGGCCATGGCTGGCGGGCACCGTGATCGAACACATGTGCGCCTTGCTCGATGTCGCGCAACTGGCCGAGTTGATCGCCAGTGGCGGGGCCAAACACATGGGCGCGCGCAAGCCGCTGCACTCACTGACATAACAAGCCGCTGGCCGTCCATCGTGGCGGCCAGGCAGAACACACACCGCCATCGGCGGTTTTTTTAAGGGGTCAGGGTATGAATGATAAGGCGTCGTCTGCAAAGGGTTCCGAAGATCCGATCCTGCAATGGGTAACCTTCAAGCTGGACAATGAGACCTACGGCATCAACGTGATGCGTGTCCAGGAAGTCCTGCGCTACACCGAGATCGCGCCGGTGCCGGGTGCGCCCAGCTACGTGCTGGGCATCATCAACCTGCGCGGCAACGTGGTGACTGTGATCGACACCCGCCAGCGTTTTGGCCTGATGAACACCGAGATCAGCGACAACACCCGGATCGTGATCATCGAGGCCGACAAGCAAGTGGTCGGGATCATGGTCGACAGCGTGGCGGAAGTGGTTTACCTGCGTCAGTCGGAAATCGAGACCGCACCCAACGTCGGCAACGACGAGTCGGCCAAGTTCATCCAGGGCGTGTGCAACAAGAACAACGAACTGCTGATCCTGGTCGAGCTGGACAAGATGATGAGCGAGGAAGAGTGGTCGGACCTGGAGAGTATCTGATTGATTCTCGAAGTGGCTGTTATTGTCCTGGGGTTGCTGTGGATCGGTACCCTGGCGATTTTCCTCGCCTATACCCGCAAGCAGCGGGCTCTGAGCGCGGCTGCGGCCCAGGCCGATGCGCTGCGTGACCAGCGGCTCAAGGAGCTGGCTCGGCGCGTCGATCATTACCAGGACGGTACGGTGCGCATGGGTGAAGAACTGCAAGAATTGCGGGTGCTGGTCGAGCCGTTGCCGGACAAACTGACCCGGATCGAACAGCGCGACCCCACCAGCCTGTCATTCGCCCAGGCCGCGCGCCTGGTGGGCATGGGCGCCAGCGTCGACGAACTGACCCACTCCTGCGGCTTGACCCAGGCCGAGGCCGAGTTGATGAGCAAGATGCACAAGGGCTGAGTGTCAGGCGCCATCGCTGTTGAACCTACCGGCCTCATCGCGGGCAAGCCCGCTCCCACAGTATTTTGCGGTGCTTGCAGATCTTGCATGCGGCCATCGAACTTGTGGGAGCGGGCTTGCCCGCGATGGCGGTGTGTCAGGCGCCACATTTGTCGGCTGTACCAGCGCCCATTCAATCTGTGGGCGCTGACACTTCAGTAGTCATCCCCGCGATGGCTGATGTCTTTCTCAAGCTGCGTCGAGTCCAGATCATGTCCTTGAGGAAACTTGCCCTTCAGATTCCAGGCAAACGCAATGATCTCGGCAATGGTGCGATACAGCTCTTCGGGGATGCTGTCGCCCAGTTCCATCCGCGCCAGTAATCGCACCAGTTCAGCGTTCTCGTAGATCGGAACTTCATGCTCGCGAGCGATTTTCAGGATGGCTTCGGCCAGGGCGTCGTCGCCTTTGCCGGTGAGCGTGGGGGCGTGCTGGCCGTCGTACTTGAGGGCAATGGCCTGGCGGGGAGGGGTGTTGTGGTTCATGCGGTGTCGTCCACCCAGCGTTGTTCGAGTCGGGTTTGCGGGCCTTGGGGGGGGATGCCGAGGTGGCAGTCGAGGTCGCCGACGTTCAGGCCGCAGGCATACAGTTGCGCACGCAGGTGGTCCAGGTGCTGTTCAATCAGGCTGGCGGTGTAGGGGTGTTCGGCCCAGAGTTGGCTGGACAGGCTGCCGCGCACCAGTTGCGCCTGCACCTGCAATGGGCCCAGGGGGGCGAGGTCAAACGCCAGGTCAATGCGCCATATGTGCTGGCGGGCTTCGCGTTCGGCGGGTTTTTCCTTGGGATCCCTGGGCGGTGGGTCTTCGCGCTGCACCTTGACTTGCAGCGGCACGATGTCTTGCAGGTTGCGCATGGGGATTTCCAGTTGCCAGGTGGTTTGCAGGCGGCCGTCCTCGGTCATGCCGGTCTGCTCCAGGCTCGACAATTGGTGGCTTTGCAGGCGCGAGATCGCGGCGGCGGCCAGGCGCAGCAGGTGTTCCAGGTCGCCTTCTTCGGTCAGGTTCTGCAGCAGCCGCGAGGGCAGGGGAAAGCCACCCGGGGCAGGTTTGGCGCTGACTTGGCCGAGGGTGCCGAGGGCGTTGCGCACGAAGCTGGGCAGGGCCTGGGCCAGGGTGTTGGCGGCCAAGGCGGCATTGAAGCTGGGGTTGGCCGGCAGGCCGGGGGCCAGTTGGGCGATCAGGCGCAACAGGTTGCCCTTGAGGTCGTCTGCCGGCGCCGGAGTCTGCCCGGCCAGGAGTCGGCTTTCGAGAAACAGCCCGCTGTTGGCCAGCGCTTGCGCCAGCCCCTTGGCGCTGCTCAGGTGCTGGACCTCGGGCAGGCTGGCAAGCAGTTTGTCGACGCTGGCGCGAACCTCAGAGGATTGCCCATCGGCCGGCAGGTTCTGCAAGGCCTTGAACAGCGCGTCCAGTGAACCTTGGCGACTCTGCTGGGTGTGCAACTGTTGGCTGATCGCCAGTTGTTCCTGGCGGTTGCTCAGGGGCACGAAGCTGAGGGTGTGTGCATCCTGGACCTGGGCACTGAGCAGGGTGCCGATGCGCAGTGGCTGCGGGCTGTCGATGTTCAGGGTGCTGCCGCTGAGCGCGCTGTTGAGCAGGCTGACCATCGAGCGGTACACCGCCGGTTGCCCCGGTGTCTGTGGCTGTAACTGGGTGGTCAGCACCTTGCCCTGCAACAGCGTGCCCACCGGCAGTTGTGTGGTGTCAATGCGCGACAGGGCGGCGGCGTTGCCCGCCAGGCTGGATTGCGGGCTGATCGCCAGGCTGCCGGCCGAGGGCTGGGTGATGGCCAGGCTGGCACCCAGGGCCAAGGGCAGGCTGCTGGTGGCCGATACGGTGGTCTGGCGTCCGCCCGCCAGGGTGATCTTGAGCAGCAGCTGGAAAATCTGCTGGTCCTGCTTGAGTGACAGGACTTCGGCCTTGGCGCTCTGCCCGGCACCGATCAGGCCGTCCACCGGGGTCAGCAGCTTGAGCAACTCGCCGCTGGCCTGCGGGCGCGCCGTGGCAGGTGCCGCGGGGGGCAGGGGAGGAAGGTTGATCTCAGCGGTCATCGGTCACACCCTGTCGAAATTGCCCTCTTGAGAGTAGGACATGACATGTATAATGCCGCCCGTCTCCAAGGACGCGTGGCGAAACACCATAAATGTTGACCCAGCTCTCTGGAACAGGCCGTCAATGAATCTATGCTGCACCACTTTAACGGCCGATCCACTGCCGACTTGAACCGTAAAGGCCCGCGATCTCTTGACCATCCCTCTTCTAGAAGCCGTAGCGCTCGCCTGTGAGCGAGACTGGCGGATGCTCTTCGAAAACCTCGGATTGCGTCTGGATCGCGGTGACATGCTGCAGATCAGCGGCCCCAACGGCAGCGGCAAGACCAGTCTGCTGCGCCTGCTGGCCGGGCTGATGCAGCCGACCAGCGGCCAGGTGTTGCTCAATGGCGAGCCGCTGCACAGCCAGCGCACGGAGCTGGCCCACAACGTGTTGTGGATCGGCCATGCCGCCGGCATCAAGGACCTGCTGAGCGCCGAAGAGAACCTCAGTTGGCTCTGCGCCCTGCACCAGCCGGCCAGCCGCGAGGCCATCTGGCAGGCGCTGGCGGCCGTCGGGCTGCGCGGTTTTGAAGACGTGCCGTGCCATACCCTGTCCGCCGGCCAGCAACGCCGGGTCGCCCTGGCGCGGTTGTACCTCGACAGCCCGGCGCTGTGGATCCTCGACGAGCCGTTCACCGCGTTGGACAAACAAGGTGTGGCACAGCTGGAAGAGCACCTGGCCGCCCATTGTGAGCAGGGTGGCATGGTGATCCTGACCACCCACCACACCATGACCCGGATGCCGGCCGGTTACCGTGACATCGACCTGGGGCAGTGGGCCGTATGAGTGTTTTTGCGCTGTTGGTGGCCCGCGAGGCCCGTTTGTTGTGTCGCCGTCCGGCGGAGCTGGCCAACCCCTTGGTATTTTTCGCAATAGTTGTCGCATTGTTTCCATTGGCGGTGGGACCTGAGACTCAATTGTTGCAAACCTTGTCTCCAGGCCTGGTCTGGGTAGCGGCCCTTTTATCGGTTTTGCTCTCGCTGGACGGGCTTTTCCGCAGTGATTTCGAGGACGGATCCCTTGAGCAGTGGGTCCTTTCGTCGCACCCCCTGGCTCTTCTGGTTTTGGCCAAGGTACTGGCACACTGGGTGTTTTCCGGCCTGGCACTGGTATTGCTTGCGCCGTTGCTGGCATTGATGCTCGGTTTGCCTGCCGCCTGTCTGCCGGTTTTGCTCTTGTCGCTGTTGCTGGGTACACCGGTGCTGAGCCTGCTCGGTGCGGTCGGCGCGGCGCTGACGGTGGGTTTGAAGCGTGGTGGCTTGCTGCTGGCGCTGTTGATTCTGCCGTTGTATATCCCGGTGTTGATCCTGGGCAGTGGCGCCTTGCAGGCGGCACTTCAGGGCATGCCGGCGACCGGGTATCTGCTGTGGCTTGGGAGCCTGACCGCCCTGGCAGTTACCCTGACACCCTTTGCAATAGCTGCTGGCCTGAAGATCAGCGTCAGCGAATAATGAGGTCTGGTCAAAAAACGACCAGTAAAGACCCTGGCTTTTCGTGTTGACGAAAAGCAACCGTGATGGAAACAGCAATGAACTGGACCTGGTTTCACAAGCTCGGCTCGCCCAAGTGGTTTTACGGCATCAGCGGCAAAATGCTGCCCTGGCTGAGTATCGCCGCCGTGTTGCTGATCGGCATTGGAGTGGTCTGGGGCCTGGCGTTCGCACCGCCGGACTACCAGCAAGGCAACAGCTTCAGGATCATCTACATTCACGTGCCGGCGGCCATGCTGGCGCAGTCGGTGTATGTGATGCTGGCGGTCTGCGGCATTGTCGGGCTGGTCTGGAAGATGAAGCTGGCCGACGTCGCCCTGCAATGCGCGGCCCCCATTGGTGCCTGGATGACCGCCGTGGCGCTGGTCACCGGGGCGATCTGGGGCAAGCCGACCTGGGGTTCGTGGTGGGTCTGGGATGCGCGACTAACGTCGATGCTGATCCTGCTGTTCCTGTACTTCGGTCTCATTGCGCTGGGCAACGCCATCAGCAATCGTGACAGCGCCGCCAAGGCGTGCGCGGTGCTGGCGATTGTCGGGGTGATCAACATCCCGATCATCAAGTATTCGGTGGAGTGGTGGAACACCCTGCACCAGGGCGCGACCTTCACCCTCACCGAAAAACCGGCCATGCCGGTGGAGATGTGGCTGCCGTTGCTGCTGACGGTGCTGGGTTTCTACTGTTTCTTCGGTGCGGTGCTGTTGCTGCGCATGCGCCTTGAAGTGCTCAAGCGCGAAGCCCGGGCCAGTTGGGTCAAAGCCGAAGTGCAAAACAGCCTGGAGGTCAGTTCATGAGTTTTGCTTCTTTGAGCGACTTCCTCGCCATGGGCCATCACGGTCTATATGTCTGGTCGGCCTATGGCATCTGCCTGGCAGTACTGGCCCTCAACGTGGTCGCGCCGATCCTGGCCCGCAAGCGTTATCTGCAACAAGAGGCGCGTCGTCTGCGCCGGGAGAACAGCAAGTGAATCCGCTGCGTAAAAAACGTCTGCTCATCATTCTCGCGATCCTGGTGGGGGTTGGCGCTGCTGTCGGCCTGGCCTTGAGTGCCTTGCAGCAAAACATCAACCTGTTCTACACCCCGACCCAGATCGCCAATGGCGAAGCGCCGCAAGACACGCGCATCCGCGCCGGTGGCATGGTCGAGGCCGGTTCCCTGAAACGCTCCGGCGATTCGCTGGACGTGAGATTCGTCGTCACCGACTTCAATAAATCCGTGACCATCACCTACCGCGGCATCCTCCCGGACCTGTTCCGCGAAGGGCAGGGCATCGTCGCCCTGGGCAAGTTGAATGCCGAGGGCGTGGTGGTGGCTGACGAAGTGCTGGCCAAGCACGACGAGAAGTACATGCCGCCGGAAGTGACCAAGGCGCTCAAAGACAGTGGTCAATCCGCCCCGACACCCGTGAAGGAGGGTTGATCCATGACATCCGGCATCTTTATTCCCGAGTTGGGCCACCTGGCGATGATCCTCGCCCTGTGTTTTGCCGTCGTCCAGGCCATCGTGCCGTTGCTCGGCGCCTGGCGCGGTGACCGCATGTGGATGGGCCTGGCCCAGCCAGCCGCCTGGGGGCAGTTCGCCTTCCTGGCGTTCTCCTTCGGCTGCCTGACCTATGCCTTCATGGTCGACGATTTCTCCGTCGCCTATGTGGCCAACAACTCCAACACGGCCTTGCCGTGGTACTACAAGTTCAGCGCCGTGTGGGGCGCCCACGAAGGTTCGCTGCTGCTGTGGGCGATGATTCTTGGCGGCTGGACCTTCGCCGTGTCGGTGTTCTCGCGGCAATTGCCGCAGGTCATGCTGGCGCGGGTGCTGTCGGTGATGGGCATGATCAGCATCGGCTTCCTGCTGTTCCTGATCCTCACCTCGAACCCGTTCGAGCGCATCTTGCCGCAGATGCCTACCGATGGCGCCGACCTTAACCCGTTGCTGCAGGACATCGGCCTGATCGTCCACCCGCCGATGCTGTACATGGGCTACGTCGGCTTCTCGGTGGCGTTCGCCTTCGCCATCGCCGCCTTGATGGGCGGTCGCCTGGATGCTGCATGGGCCCGTTGGTCACGTCCGTGGACCATCGTCGCCTGGGCATTCCTGGGCATCGGTATCACCCTGGGTTCGTGGTGGGCCTACTACGAACTCGGCTGGGGCGGCTGGTGGTTCTGGGACCCGGTGGAAAACGCCTCGTTCATGCCTTGGTTGGTCGGCACGGCGCTGATTCACTCCCTGGCCGTGACCGAAAAACGTGGCGTGTTCAAAAGCTGGACCGTACTGCTGGCCATCGCGGCCTTCTCCCTGAGCCTGTTGGGGACCTTCCTCGTGCGTTCCGGGGTCCTGACGTCGGTCCACGCCTTTGCCTCGGACCCTGAGCGTGGCGTGTTCATCCTGATCTTCCTGCTGTTTGTGGTGGGTGGCTCTCTGACCCTGTTCGCTCTGCGCGCGCCGGTGGTCAAGAGTCATGTGGGCTTCAACCTGTGGTCGCGCGAAACCCTGCTGCTGGGCAACAACCTGGTGCTGGTGGTAGCGGCCTCGATGATCCTGCTCGGTACCCTGTATCCGCTGATCCTGGACGCCATGACCGGCGCCAAGCTGTCGGTCGGTCCGCCGTACTTCAACGCCTTGTTCATTCCGTTGATGGCGTTGTTGATGGTGGTGATGGCCGTCGGCGTATTGGTGCGCTGGAAGGACACCCCGGTGAAGTGGCTGGTGGGCATGCTCACTCCGGTCTTGCTGGGCAGCGCTGCGCTGGCAGTGGTGGCCGGTATCGCCTATGGCGACTTCAACTGGGCCGTGCTGGCAACCTTCATGCTCGCCGCCTGGGTGCTGTTGGCCGGGGTCCGCGACATCCTCGACAAGACCCGCCACAAAGGCCTGATCAAGGGCCTGCCGACCCTGACCCGCAGTTACTGGGGCATGCAGGTCGCGCACCTGGGGATCGCCATATGCGCCTTGGGCGTGGTCCTTTCCAGCCAGAACAGCGCCGAGCGCGACCTGCGCCTGGAGCCGGGCGAGTCGATGGAACTGGCCGGCTATCACTTTGTGTTCGAGGGGGCCAAGCATTACGAAGGGCCGAACTTCACCTCCGACAAGGGCACCGTGCGGGTGATCCGCAACGGCAAGGAAGTCAGCGTACTGCACCCGGAAAAACGCCTGTACACCGTGCAGAACTCGGTGATGACCGAGGCCGGGATCGACGCCGGTTTCACCCGTGACATCTACGTCGCCCTGGGCGAGCCATTGGGCGAAGGCGCCTGGGCCGTGCGGGTGCACGTCAAGCCATTCGTGCGCTGGATCTGGTTCGGTGGCCTGCTGACCGGCTTCGGCGGGTTGCTGGCGGCGATGGACCGGCGTTATCGGGTCAAGGTGAAGAGCCGGGTGCGTGAAGCGCTGGGCATGTCGGGAGCGACTGCATGAGACGTTGGTTGATGGTGTTGCCACTGGCGCTTTTTCTGGTGGTGGCGGTGTTTCTGTACCGCGGGTTGTACCTCAATCCGTCCGAGTTGCCGTCGGCGATGATCGGCAAGCCGTTCCCGGAGTTCAGCCTGGTCAACGTGCAGGGTGACAAGACCCTGACCCGCGCCGATCTGCTGGGCAAGCCGGCGCTGGTCAACGTCTGGGGCACCTGGTGCATTTCCTGCCGGGTCGAGCACCCGGTGTTGAACAAGCTGGCCGAGCAGGGCGTGGTGATCTACGGGGTGAACTACAAGGACGTCAATGCCGATGCCTTGAAGTGGCTGGCCGAGTTCCATAATCCGTACCTGCTGGACATCCGTGACGAGGAGGGCACCCTGGGCCTGAACCTGGGCGTCTACGGTGCGCCGGAAACCTTCTTTATCGACGCCAAGGGCATCATCCGCGACAAGTACGTGGGGGTGATCGACGAGGTGGTCTGGCGTGAACAACTGGCGGCCAAGTATCAGGCGCTGGTGGATGAGGCCAAGCCATGAAGCGCTGGTTTGCCGCTGTGGTCCTGGGCTTGAGTCTGGCCGGCGTGGCGCACGCCGCCATCGACACCTACGAGTTCGCCAAGGACGGGGATCGCGAGCGTTTTCGCGAACTGACCAAGGAACTGCGTTGCCCCAAGTGCCAGAATCAGGACATTGCCGACTCCAATGCGCCGATTGCCGCTGACCTGCGCAAAGAGATTTTCCGCATGCTCGGCGAGGGCAAGGACAATCAGCAGATCATCGACTTCATGGTCGACCGCTATGGCGACTTCGTCCGCTACAAGCCCGCCCTGACCAGCAAGACCGCGCTGTTGTGGTTTGGCCCGGCCGGGCTGTTGCTTGGTGGCGTGGTGGTGATTGCCCTGATCGTCCGTCGTCGTCGCGTTGAACGCGCGGCTGGCAAGGACACGCTTTCTGCCGAGGAGCGCGAGCGCCTCGACCAACTGCTGGACAAAAACACTGATGATTGATTTCTGGCTTGCCGCAGGTCTGCTGCTACTGGTTGCCCTGAGTTTTCTGTTGATCCCGGTTCTGCGTGGCCGTCGCGCCCAACGTGAAGAGGATCGTACCGCGCTGAACGTGGCGCTTTATCAAGAGCGGGTGGCCGAGTTGCAGGCGCAGCAGGTCGAAGGTGTGCTCGATGCCACACAAATGACCGCCGGGCGTGACGAAGCCGCCCGTGAACTGCTGGCCGACACCGAGGGTGCCGACGTTGGCCGGGTGTCCCGTCTGGGCAAGCCGCTGCCACTGCTGGCGGCGATCCTGGTGCCGGTGCTGGGCCTGGGCCTGTACCTGCATTTTGGTGCCAGCGACAAGGTTGAGCTGACCCGCGAGTTCGCCCAGGCGCCGCAGTCGATGGAAGAAATGACCCTGCGCCTGGAGCGTGCCGTGGCGGCACAACCGGACTCTGCCGAGGGCCTGTACTTCCTGGGTCGTACCTACATGGCCCAGGACCGTCCGGCCGACGCGGCGAAGATCTTCGAGCGGACCGTGGCCCTGGCGGGTCGCCAGCCCGAACTGCTGGGTCAATGGGCCCAGGCCCAGTACTTTGCCGACAACAAGAAATGGTCGGACAAGGTCCAGGCGCTGACCGACGAAGCACTCAAGGCCGATCCAAAGGAAGTCACCAGCCTGGGCCTGCTGGGTATCGCCGCCTTCGAAAGCGAGCGCTACCAGGACGCTATCGACTACTGGAACCGCCTGTTGGCCCAGCTGCCGACCGAGGACGCTTCCCGCGCTGCGCTGCAAGGCGGCATTCAGCGCGCCACGGAAAAACTCCAGGAAAGCGGCGCGACTGTCGCCAAGGCGCCAGCCGTCGTGAGCAAGCCGGTGGCCCTGCTCAAGGTGTCGGTTGACCTGTCGGCCGAGGTCAAGGCCAAGGTCCTGCCAGGCGACAGCGTGTTTATCTTCGCCCGTGCCGTTTCCGGCCCGCCGGCCCCCCTGGCAGCCAAGCGCTTGACCGTTGCCGACCTGCCGGTGACCGTGGAACTGGGTGACGCGGATGCAATGATGCCGCAGTTGAAACTGTCGAACTTCCCTGAAGTCCAACTGGTTGCACGGGTATCCCGTGCCGGTCAGCCGACTGCGGGCGAGTGGGTCGGGCGCAGCCAGCCAATGGCCAGCAGCACCACCGCGCCGCAATCGTTGACCATCGACAGCCCGGACCAATAATCAGGAAACGCCGCTATGACCGTACTCGCTCGAATTACCCTGCTCAGCCTGGTTCTAGGGTTAAGCGCCTGTACGGTCCAGCAGCCCACTCCGGACACCAGCCCGCTACCGCCGATCCCGCCGTCGGGCCCGACCACCAAGCCCAAGCCTTCGACGGCACCCGGCAAGCCGGTGACGCCGAGCAAACCGGCCAAACCCCTGCCGCGGACCTCCGCCAGCTTCGCCCCACCCCCAGGCGGCAACAGCCACTGGGACGCGAAACTGGGGGTCTACGTCCTCGACGACCAGAGCAACGTCTTCTACCGCCAGCGCACCTACTACCGCTGGAACAACGGCTGGAGCCGCAGCATCAGCCCGCAAGGGCCGTGGGAAGAGACCGATATCCACGGTGTGCCTTCGGGGTTGGGCAGGCAGTTCGGGCAGTAAAAACACCAGCGCCTTGGGCTTGATCGGTGAGTTTCCGAATGTTGCAGCCACTGGAACCCTGATGCCGGTTGATTTAGATTTCCCGGTCATTCCAGGGAGTCAGGAGTCTTCATGCACAAGTCGGTGTTAAATCCCTCCAGTGTTTTCAATTCGCTGCAGTACGGATTCAGCCAGGCGGTTGAGGTCAGTGGTGGGCGTCGTGTGCTGTTGTCCGGTCAGGTCGGTGTCGATGAGCATGAGCGCACGGTAGCGCCTGGCTTGCGCGAGCAGACCGACAAGGCGTTCGACAATATCGAGGCGATTCTGCGCGAGGCGGGCGGGGATCTCTCCCATGTGGTGGTGATGCGGATTTACATTGCCGAGGCCGCGCGCGATGAGCAAGAGCAGGTCACCCAGGTGTTGCTGGAGCGCTTCCCGGCCAATCCGCCAGCGTCTTCGTGGCTGATTGTCAGTGGGCTTTCCTTGCCGCAGTGGCTGATCGAAGTGGAAGTGGAAGCGATGTTGCCCTAGAACGGGCAGCGACAAAAAAGGCGACCCGCAGGTCGCCTTTGTTCGTTTCAGCGCCGCTTATTGGCCGCTGTAGATCTTGTCGAAAATCCCGCCGTCGTTGAAGTGGGTCTTCTGCACGGTGCGCCAGTCACCGAAGGTTTTTTCCACCGACAGGAAATCGACTTTCGGGAAACGGTCGGTGTACTTGGCCAGCACGGCCGGGTCACGTGGGCGCAGGTAGTTGGCAGCTGCGATTTCCTGACCTTCCGGGGACCACAGGTACTTCAGGTATTCCTCGGCCGCGGCACGGCTGCCTTTTCTGTCGACGACTTTGTCGACCACGCTGACCGGTGGCTCGGCTTCGGCGGAGACGCTTGGGTAGATCACTTCGAACTGGTCGCGACCGAATTCGCGGGCAATCATTTCCGCTTCGTTCTCGAAGGTCACCAGCACGTCGCCGATCTGGTTGGTCATGAAGGTGGTGGTGGCCGCACGGCCGCCGGTGTCGAGCACAGGGGCTTGTTTGAACAGTTTGCCAACGAAGTCCTTGGCCTTGTTCTCATCGCCGCCGTTCTTCAGCACGTAGCCCCAGGCAGACAGGTAGGTGTAGCGGCCGTTACCCGAGGTTTTCGGGTTGGGCACAATCACCTGTACGCCGTCCTTGAGCAGGTCGGGCCAGTCTTTCAGGGCCTTGGGGTTGCCCTTGCGGACGATGAACACGGTGGCCGAGGTGAACGGTGCGCTGTTGTTCGGCAGGCGGGTGACCCAGTTGTCCGGGATCAGTTTGCCGTTGTCGGCCAGGGCATTGATATCGGTGGCCATGTTCATGGTAATGACGTCAGCCGGCAGGCCGTCGATCACTGAGCGTGCCTGTTTGCTGGAACCGCCGAAAGACATCTGCAGGGTGATGGTTTCGTTGTGCTCGGCTTGCCAGTGTTTCTGGAAGGCAGTGTTGTAGTCCTTGTAGAAATCGCGCATCACGTCGTAGGAAACGTTAAGCAGGGTCGGTGCGGCTTGAGCCACGCTAGCGAGGGTCAGGCCTGCGGCCAGGAGTGAGGCGCCAAAGATCTTTTTCACTGCACATTCCTTTTGTTCGAGAGAGTGAAGGCATTTTGCCGTCGACTATAGCCGGGCCTCTATAGCTCTTTAAAGATTAAAAAGTACTTTGCTTATTCGATTTTCTTAAATAGCGCATTGCCGCAGCGTGAGCAGAATGCTGCGCCGTGCTCATGGCCGTTTTTCTTGCACACCGGGCAGTCGTGTTGCAGCTGCTCACCGCGCATGGCGTTGGCCAGTTCCGCGGTGAAGATGCCCGTCGGCACTGCGATGATCGAGTAACCGGTGATCATCACCAGCGATGAAACCACCTGGCCCAGGGGGGTCTTGGGCACGATGTCGCCGAAGCCCACGGTGGTCAGGGTGACGATCGCCCAGTAAATGCCCTTGGGAATGCTGGTGAAGCCGTTCTGCGGGCCTTCGATCACGTACATCAGGGTGCCGAACACAGTCACCAGGGTGCACACGCTGACCAGGAACACCACGATCTTCTGCTTGCTGCCGCGCAGCGCCGACATCAGGTAGTTGGCTTGCTTGAGGTAGGGGCTGAGCTTGAGCACGCGAAAGATGCGCAGCATACGGATGATGCGGATGATCAGCAGGTATTGGGCGTCGCTGTAGTACAGGGCGAGTATTCCCGGCACGATCGCCAGCAGGTCGACCAATCCATAGAAGCTGAAGGCATAGCGCAACGGCTTGGGCGAGCAGTACAGGCGCAACCCGTATTCGATGGCGAAGATGAAGGTGAAACCCCACTCGATGTAGGCCAGCACGTCGGCATAGTCGCGGTGAATGCTGTTGATGCTGTCGAGCATCACGATCACCAGGCTGGCGAGGATGATCAACAGCAGGATGCCATCGAAGCGCCGTCCGGCCTGGGTGTCGCTCTGGAATACGATGACGTGAAGTTCTTCACGCCAGTTTTTGCTGCTGTCCATGGAAAACGCCTGAATCAATGATCAGCGCAGCCTAGGTTGATTCTCCTCCAGAGTGCAAGGTGTATGGCTGACAGTGGCCTTCACGAACATTTGCACGGTGCTGCGTACCAGCCAGCAGGCGAGAATGAACGGTGCGGTCAGCGTGGGCAGGCCGATGGCGGCAAACAGCGGCGTCAGCAACAGTGCCAGGGTGATGCCTACCAGCGGCAGCCACGGTTGCTGGCGTTGCGCGCTGAGGGCGAGGGCGGCGAGCACGGCGTTGTAGCCACCGAGGCCGAGCAATGCGCTGTAGAAGTCGTGATGCAGCATGCTCCAGCCCATGCCCGCGACCGAGGCCAGCAACGCCCAGCAGAAGGCGCGGCGGTCGGCGATCAGCAGTCCGCCGGCAATCATCGCACCGGCCAGCGGATGCCCCAGGAACATGACCTGGCCGATACCTTTGAGGGGCGCGGCGAGCATGTTCAGTGTGCTGACTTCGATCAAATGCGCGGTTGTCGGGGGCGTGGCGAAACACAACAGCAGCCAGCTCAGCACGACGAAGGGGGTGGTGTAGGCCGGCAGGTATTGGCTGACCCGCGCGCGTTTGAGCCACTGTTGCGTGATCATTGCGCTCAGGCCGCCGGCGGCCAGGATCAGCGGTGGCAGCAGCGCCGACCAGGGGAAATACAGGCTCAGCAGCAAGCCGAGCAGGACGCCGTTGTAGCTGAAAAGCCCAGCCTGGCGATCGGCCTTGGCATAGTTGCGGCGTTGCGCGGTGAGCAGCCCCGCGACACCGCCCAGCAGCGCGCCGCCCAGCAAGGCAGGCGCGGTAAACAAGATGGCACACAGGCACAGCAGGCCGCACAGCGGGTTACGCTGGAGGAAGATCTGGCTGAAGCCGTTGAGCAGGGCAGTCGCCCAGTCGGGGCAGTGGGTGTTGAAGTGGTTGGCAGGCATGGCAGTTCTGAAAGGGCAAAGGGAGCGAGTCGGTCGAGCGCGACCCCGGCTGATCGCCAGCAGGCTGGCTGCCACACTGAATCTCTGTTCAGTCGGGATTGTGTGATCAACACAGAACCCCTGTGGGAGCGAGCCGGCTCGCGATGAGGCCGGTATGGGCGCTCTAGATCAACGTCTCGATGCGCAACGAGTTAGTCGATCCCGGCTGGCCGAAAGGCACACCGGCGGTGATCAGCAAGGTGTCGCCGCGCTGGGCCATGCCTTGGGCCTGGGCAATTTCCAGGGCGGTAGAGCAGACCTCGTCGACCTGGCGCAAGCGGTCGTTGACCACCGAGTGCACGCCCCAGGCCACGCTCAGGCGTCGCGCAGTCGAGAGGTTCGGGGTCAGGTTGAGGATCGGCACCGCCGGTCGCTCCCGCGCCGCACGCAAGCTCGAGCTGCCCGACTCGCTGTAGTTGACCAGGACCGCCACCGGCAGGATGTTGCTGATGCGGCGGATTGCACAACTGATGGCGTCGGAGGTGGTGGCTTCGGCTTTCGGTCGGCTGACGTCGAGTTGCGCCTGATAGTCCGGGCCGCTTTCGACCTGGCGGATGATCTTGCTCATCATCTGCACGGCTTCGAGCGGGTATTCACCGGAGGCGGTTTCCGCCGACAGCATCACCGCGTCGGTGCCTTCGGCCACGGCGGTGGCGACATCGGTGACCTCGGCGCGGGTCGGTGCCGGGGAGAAGCGCATGGACTCGAGCATCTGGGTCGCCACTACCACCGGCTTGCCCAGTTGGCGGCAGGTGCTGATGATGTCTTTCTGGATCTGCGGCACGCTTTCGGCCGGCACTTCCACCCCCAAGTCGCCCCGGGCCACCATGATCGCGTCACTCAGCTCGGCGATTTCGCGCAGTTGCTCGACTGCCGAAGGCTTCTCGATTTTCGCCATCAGGAACGCCTTGTCGCCGATCAGGGCGCGGGCTTCGCGGATGTCCTCGGGACGCTGGACAAACGACAGGGCCACCCAGTCCACCCCCAGTTCCAGGCCGAAGCTCAGGTCACGGCGGTCCTTGGCGGTCAGCGGACTGAGATCGAGCACCGCTTGCGGCACGTTGACGCCTTTGCGATCCGACAGCTCGCCGCCATTGAGCACCGTGGTGTCGATGGCGTCGGCATATTTGCTGACTACCCGCAGGCGCAGCTTGCCGTCGTCCAGCAGCAGGTCCATGCCCGGTTCCAGCGCCGCGATGATTTCCGGGTGGGGCAGGTTGACCCGGCGTGCGTCGCCCGGCGTGGGGTCGAGGTCCAGGCGCAGGGCCTGGCCGCGCACCAGTTGCACCTTGCCTTCGGCGAACTTGCCGACCCGCAGCTTCGGCCCTTGCAGGTCCATCAGAATCCCCAGTGGGTAATTGAGCTGGCGCTCGACTTCGCGGATCCACTGGTAGCGCTGGGCGTGATCGGCATGATCGCCGTGGCTGAAGTTCAGGCGAAAGATGTTGACCCCGGCCTGCACCAGTTCGCGGATGTCTTCGATGCCGTCGGTGGCAGGCCCCAGGGTGGCGAGGATTTTGACCTTTTTGTCAGGCGTCATGTTTTGGGCTCTCGAGGATCAGGATGGCGCGGAAGTCGTTGACGTTGGTGCGCGTCGGTTCGGTGACGATCAGGGCGTCGAGCGCTGCGAAGTAACCGTAGCCATTGTTGTTGTCCAGCTCGTCGCTGGCGCTCAGGCCCAGGGCGGTGGCGCGGGCGTAGCTGTCCGGGGTCATCAGGGCGCCGGCGTTGTCTTCGGAGCCGTCGATGCCGTCGGTATCGCCGGCCAGCGCGTAGACGCCTGGCAGGCCCTTGAGGCTGTCGGTCAGGCTCAGCAGGAACTCGGCGTTGCGTCCGCCACGGCCATTGCCGCGCACGGTCACGGTGGTTTCGCCACCGGACAGGATCACGCAGGGCGCGGCCAGCGGCTGGCCATGCAGCACCACTTGGCGGGCGATGCCGGCGTGGACCTTTGCCACCTCGCGGGATTCGCCTTCCAGGTCCCCCAGGATCAGTGGGCTGAAACCGGCCTGGCGGGCTTTCACTGCCGCGGCTTCCAGGGATTGCTGGGGACGGGCGATCAGTTGGAAATGGCTGCGGGCCAGGCTCGGATCACCGGGTTTTACCGTTTCCGATTCGGGGCTTTGCAGCCAGTTGCGCACCGAAGCCGGAACTTCGATGGCGTACCGCTTGAGAATGTCCAGGGCCTGGCCCGACGTGCTCGGGTCGGCCACGGTCGGGCCGGAGGCGATCACGGTGGCGAGGTCGCCCGGCACATCGGAAATGGCATAGGTGTACACCGTGGCCGGCCAGCAGGCTTTGCCCAGGCGGCCGCCCTTGATGGCGGAGAGGTGCTTGCGCACGCAGTTCATCTCGCCGATGGTCGCGCCGGACTTGAGCAGGGCCTTGTTGATCGCCTGCTTGTCGGCCAGGGTGATGCCGGCTGCGGGCAAGGCCAGCAAGGCCGAACCGCCACCGGAGAGCAGGAAGATCACTCGGTCGTCTTCATTGAGGTTGCTGACCAGTTCGAGTACGCGCTTGGCCACGGCCAGGCCGGCGGCGTCGGGTACCGGGTGGGCGGCTTCGACCACTTCGATTTTTTCGCAGGGTGCGCCGTGACCGTAGCGGGTGACGACCAGCCCGGACACTTCACCCTGCCAGCAGCGTTCGACCACCTGGGCCATGGCGGCCGCGGCCTTGCCGGCGCCGATGACGATGACCCGACCGCTGCGGTCTTTGGGTAGATGGGCTTCGAGGACCTGTTGCGGATGGGCCGCGTCGATGGCGGTGGCGAACAGGTCGCGCAGGAATTGTTGCGGATCGACCGACATGGCGGGCTCCCGGAATTCTTGTTATTGGGATAGAGCGAACACTTGCGGGCAGCTCGGGCTCTTGTGGGAGCTGGCTTGCCTGCGATTCAGACGACGCGATTTATCAGGTACACCGCGGCGATTCCATCGCGGGCAAGCCCGCTCCCACAGGGAGAGCGGGTGGCCCCAAAGATTTACTTATCGCGAATCGAGAAATTCGCCATGTGCTCCAGGCCCTTGATCAGCGCCGAGTGGTCCCAGTTGCTGCCACCGATGGCCGCGCAGGTGCTGAACACTTGCTGGGTATTGGCGGTGTTGGGCAGGTTGATGTTCAGTTCCTTGGCGCCTTGCAGGGCCAGGTTCAGGTCCTTCTGGTGCAGGCTGATGCGGAAGCCAGGATCGAAGGTGCCCTTGATCATGCGCTCGCCGTGGACTTCCAGGATCTTCGAGGAGGCAAAGCCGCCCATCAGTGCTTCACGCACCTTGGCCGGGTCGGCGCCGTTTTTCGAGGCGAACAGCAGGGCTTCGGCCACCGCCTGGATGTTCAGCGCCACGATGATCTGGTTCGCTACCTTGGCGGTTTGACCGTCGCCATTGCCACCCACCAGGGTGATGTTCTTGCCCATGGCCTGGAACAGCGCCAGGGCGCGTTCGAAGGCATCGGCATCGCCGCCGACCATGATGCTCAGGGTTGCCGCCTTGGCGCCCACTTCACCGCCGGACACCGGGGCGTCGAGGTACTGCGCGCCTTTTTCGTTGATCCGGGCGGCGAAGGCTTTGGTCGCGGTTGGCGAGATCGAGCTCATGTCGATCACGACCTTGCCTTTGCCAACGCCGGCGGCAACGCCATCGGCGCGGAACAGCACGTCCTCGACCTGGGGGGTATCGGGGACCATGACGATGATGAATTCGGCTTCCTGGGCGACTTCCTTCGGGTTCGCCAGGGCGACGGCGCCAGCGGCGATCAGATCGGCAGGGGCAGCGTCGTGGTGTTGCGAAAGGAACAGGCTGTGCCCGGCTTTCTGCAGGTTTGCCGCCATTGGGTGGCCCATGATGCCGGTGCCGATAAATCCGATTTTAGCCATGAGAAAATCCTCTTGTTTTTATTGCTGCTTCAAGCAAATGGGCAACTGCTGCTTTTAGGAGGGAGCGAACTGGCTCGCGATAGCGGTGTGCCAGGCAGCATCGATGTGCGATGAGCCGGCGTCATCGCGAGCAAGCCGCAAGCGGGCACTCGCTCCTACATGGGGGGCAGCGTTAGATTGCGTTGTGGGTTTTCAGCCAACCCAGGCCTGCTTCAGTGGTGGTCAGCGGCTTGTATTCACAGCCAACCCAACCCTGGTAGCCGATGCGGTCCAGGTGTTCGAACAGGAAGCGGTAGTTGATCTCACCGGTGCCCGGCTCGTTGCGGCCCGGGTTGTCGGCCAGTTGGATGTGGTTGATCTCGCCCAGGTGCGCCGCCATGGTGCGGGCCAGGTCGCCCTCCATGATTTGCATGTGGTAGATGTCGTATTGCAGGAACAGGTTGGCACTGCCCACCTGTTCGCGAATCGACAGCGCCTGCGCGGTGTTGTTCAGGTAGAAACCCGGGATGTCGCGGGTGTTGATGGCTTCCATCACCAACTTGAGGCCGGCCGCTTGCAGCTTGTCGGCGGCGAACTTGAGGTTGGCGACGAAGGTTGCTTGCACCGTGGCATCGTCGACGCCTTGTGGGCGAATGCCGGCCAGGCAGTTGACCTGAGTGTTGCCCAGCACTTTGGCGTAGGCGATGGCCAGGTCGACACCGGCGCGGAACTCTTCCACGCGATCGGGGTGGCAGGCGATCCCGCGTTCACCCTTGGCCCAGTCACCGGCCGGCAGGTTGAACAGTACTTGGGTCAGGCCGTGGGCCTCCAGCTGGGCCTTGATTTCGGCGGAGCTGAAGTCGTACGGGAACAGGTATTCGACGCCACTGAAACCGGCCTTGGCGGCCGCTTCGAAGCGGGCAAGAAAATCCTGTTCGGTGAACAGCATGGACAGGTTGGCTGCAAAACGCGGCATGGTGGACTCCTGTAAATCTCTGGTGAGCGTTCCCGGATCCCGCAGGATGCGAGAACGCTCCTACAAATTAATCGAGCATCGAAATCGCGGTTGGCGCGTCGTTGCCGACCAGTGCCAGGTCTTCGAATTCGTTGACCGCGTTGATCTCGGTGCCCATGGATATGTTGGTCACGCGTTCCAGGATAATCTCGACGATCACCGGTACCTTGAACTCTTCGATCAGCTCCTGGGCCTTGCGCAGGGCAGGGGCGATTTCGGCCGGTTCGAAGACCCGCAGGGCCTTGCAACCCAGGCCTTCGGCAACCGCGACGTGGTCCACGCCGTAGCCGTTGAGCTCCGGTGCGTTGAGGTTGTCGAAGGACAGCTGCACGCAGTAGTCCATGTCGAAGCCGCGCTGCGCCTGACGGATCAGGCCCAGGTATGAGTTGTTCACTACCACGTGGATGTACGGCAGCTTGAACTGCGCGCCCACCGCCAGCTCTTCGATCATGAACTGGAAGTCGTAGTCGCCCGAGAGTGCCACAACCTTGCGGCTCGGGTCAGCCTTGACCACCCCCAGTGCGGCCGGAATGGTCCAGCCCAGTGGGCCGGCCTGGCCGCAGTTGATCCAGTGGCGCGGTTTGTAGACGTGCAGGAACTGCGCGCCGGCGATCTGCGACAGGCCAATGGTGCTGACGTAGCAGGTGTCTTTGCCGAACACCTGGTTCATCTCTTCGTAGACGCGCTGTGGCTTGACCGGCACGTTGTCGAAGTGAGTCTTGCGGTGCAGGCTGGCCTTGCGCTGCTGGCAGTCCTGCAGCCAGGCGCTGCGGTTTTTCAGTTTGCCGGCTGCGTGCCACTCGCGAGCAACCTCGATGAACACGGTCAGCGCGGCGGCGGCGTCGGAGACGATGCCCAGGTCCGGGGTGAACACACGGCCGATCTGGGTCGGTTCGATGTCGACGTGAATGAACTTGCGACCTTCGGTGTACACGTCGACCGAACCGGTGTGGCGGTTGGCCCAACGGTTACCGACGCCCAGCACCACGTCGGACTTGAGCAGGGTGGCGTTGCCGTAGCGGTGCGAAGTCTGCAGGCCAACCATGCCGACCATCAACGGGTGATCGTCGGGGATCGTGCCCCAGCCCATCAGGGTCGGAATGACTGGAATACCGGTCAGTTCGGCGAACTCTACCAGCAGCTCGCTGGCGTCGGCATTGATGATGCCACCACCGGCCACCAACAACGGACGTTCAGCCTGATCGAGCATGGCCAGGGCTTTTTCCACCTGCACGCGGGTCGCGCTCGGCTTGGCCAATGGCAGCGGTTGGTAGGCGTCGATGTCGAATTCGATCTCGGCCATCTGCACGTCGAACGGCAGGTCGATCAGCACTGGGCCTGGACGGCCGGAGCGCATTTCATAAAAGGCCTTCTGGAACGCGTAAGGCACCTGGCCCGGTTCCATGACTGTGGTCGACCACTTGGTCACCGGCTTGACGATGGTGGTGATGTCGACAGCCTGGAAGTCTTCCTTGTGCATACGGGCGCGGGGTGCTTGCCCGGTGATGCACAGGATCGGGATCGAGTCGGCCGAGGCGCTGTAGAGCCCGGTGACCATGTCGGTGCCGGCAGGGCCGGACGTACCGATGCACACGCCGATGTTGCCGGCCTTGGTGCGGGTGTAGCCCTCGGCCATGTGCGAGGCGCCTTCAACGTGGCGAGCGAGGACGTGATCGATGCCGCCGACCTTTTGCAAGGCGGAGTACAGCGGGTTGATCGCGGCTCCCGGGATGCCAAAAGCGGTATCAACCCCTTCACGGCGCATCACCAGAACGGCGGCTTCGATTGCTCTCATTTTGCTCATGGTTTTGTGCCTCTTTACGTTTTGTAATTGTATACAAGTGGCTTTGCGCAGAGTGTATTCACGGCGGATGGCGCAGGTCAATCCATTTTCTCAAGCGCTCGTTTCATTCGGCAAAAGCCCATAAACACTGTGGCGTTTCGTCGCACGAGGCGCATTTCGAAAATTATTGTATACAAAAAAATACTTCATTGTGTTCTATTTGTTGCATCGGACTGCGGCACCCACCCGCGTCCCACGGCTTTGTGAAAAACAAAATGAGGACGGCACCATGAGCGCTATAACCTTGAAAGTCGCAGTCAACCTGGCCAGTCAGGCCATCGCCGCGGGACGTGCCATAGCGGCAGCGCCCCTGACCATCGCGGTACTGGATGCCGGTGGGCATCTGATCACCCTGCAACGTGAAGACGGCGCCAGCCTGCTGCGCCCGCAGATCGCCATCGGCAAGGCCTGGGGGGCGATCGCACTGGGCAAGGGCTCGCGCCTGTTGGCGCTGGACGCCCAGCAACGTCCCGCCTTCATCGCCGCGCTCAATAGCCTGGGGCAGGGCAGTGTGGTGCCGGCGCCGGGCGGGGTGCTGATTCGCGATCAGCAGGGCACTGTGCTGGGCGCCGTGGGGATCAGTGGGGATCTGTCGGATATCGACGAGCAATGCGCGATCAATGCCATCGAGGCGCTGGGGTTGCGGGCGGATGCGGGGGTAGCGGCTTGATCTGCGGCGGCTGATCTAATGCCATCGCGGGCAAGCCCGCTCCCACAATGATCGAAGGTGCCCACATATTTTATGTACACCATCAGACCCTGTGGGAGCGGGCTTGCCCGCGATGGCTATCGACGGGACACATCCAGCTAAAGGTCCGCATGATCATCCAGCGCTTCCGGGGCTAGCCTTCTCATGACTTCATCATGAGAGTGGCAAAGGAATGCCGGATTCACCTGCTTCACATCGTCTACGCACGGGTCGCTATGCCGAACCCAATCGAATCTATTTACTGACCACCAATACGCTTGGCCGAGAACCGGTTTTCGCCGATTACGCTTTGGGCAGATTGGTAGTGCATCAATTTCGGAAGGCGCAAAGCCTGGGATTGGCAAACTCATTGGCTTGGGTTGTCATGCCTGACCATTTCCACTGGTTGGTGGAATTGGAGAAATGCTCACTCAGTAGTCTGATGCGGCAAACCAAATCACTGACTACGCGGGAGGTGAACCTTTCCACAGCCAGGCACGGACCACTCTGGCAGCAGGGCTATCACGATCGAGCACTGAGGCGAGATGAGGATCTGGTGAAGATGGCGCGGTATGTTGTTGCCAACCCGTTGCGCGCTGGGCTTGTAAAGCGTCTTGGCGACTATCCTTTGTGGGATGCGATTTGGGTCTGATCCACTCCCAGTTGCCGCCATCGCGGGCAAGCCCGCTCCCACAGGGATATGTGTGGCTCACAGAATATGAATTCTACAGGGAAACCTGTGGGAGCTGGCTTGCTCGCGAAGGCCGCGCAGCGATCTACCTGTCCGGCTCGCAGCCCTTGAGCACCAGGCGGATGATGGTCTGTGCGGCGGCTTCGTAGTCGTTTTCGTCGAGCTTGGCCTTGCCGGTGACGGCGGAGATCTGCCAGTCGAAGTCGGCGTAGGTCTGGGTTGCGGCCCAGATGCTGAACATCAGGTGGTTGGGGTCGATCGGGGCGATCTGGCCGCGGTCGATCCAGGTCTGGATGCATTCGATATTGTGCTTGGCCTGGCCGTTGAGCTGTTCGACCAGGTCGGCGCTCAGGTGCGGTGCGCCGTGCATGATCTCGCTGGCAAACACCTTGGAGGCAAACGGCAGGTCGCGGGAGATGCGGATCTTGGAGCGGATGTAGCCGCTGAGCACTTCGCTGGGTACGCCATCGGCGTTGAATGGCGTCGAGGCCTGCAGGATCGGCTCGATGATGCTTTCCAGGACCTCGCGGTAGAGGTTTTCCTTGGACTTGAAGTAGTAGTAGACGTTGGGCTTGGGCAAGCCCGCCTTGGCCGCGATGTCACTGGTTTTGGTCGCAGCGAAGCCTTTGTCGGCAAACTCCTCACTGGCGGCACGCAGGATCAGTTCTTTATTGCGCTCGCGGATAGTGCTCATAAACCAAGGTGTTCCTTGCCGGTACTGGCGGTGGCGCATGGTAGCACCGGCCTTGCGCAGCGCTCAAGAATGCCCATTGGCCCGATGGCAGGCTATGCTGCGCAACATCCATTTCCCAAGGAAACCCTGAGCCATGGCAGGAAGTAGTTTGCTGGTGCTGATCGACGATATCGCAGCCGTGCTCGATGACGTCGCGCTGATGACCAAGATGGCCGCGAAAAAGACCGCGGGCGTGCTGGGCGACGACCTGGCGCTCAATGCCCAGCAGGTCTCCGGCGTGCGGGCCGAGCGGGAAATTCCGGTGGTCTGGGCGGTGGCCAAGGGTTCGTTCATCAATAAGTTGATCCTGGTGCCCTCGGCGCTGGCCATCAGTGCGTTCGTGCCCTGGCTGGTAACGCCGCTGTTGATGCTTGGCGGTGCCTACCTGTGTTTCGAGGGCTTTGAAAAGCTGGCGCACAAGTTTCTCCACAGCCCGGCGCAGGATCGGGCCGAGCATGCGCAGTTGGTCGAGGCGGTCGCGGACCCGGCGGTCGACCTGGTGGCGTTCGAGAAGGACAAGATCAAGGGCGCCGTGCGCACCGACTTCATTCTCTCGGCGGAAATCATCGCCATCACCCTGGGCACCGTGGCGGATGCACCGCTGACCCAGCAGGTGATCGTGCTGTCGGGCATTGCCATTGTCATGACCATTGGGGTCTATGGCCTGGTGGCGGGTATCGTCAAGCTCGACGACCTCGGCCTGTGGCTGACCCAGAAGCCTTCGCAGATTGCCAAGGGCATTGGCGGTGCGATCCTGCGGGCCGCGCCCTACATGATGAAAAGCCTGTCGGTGATCGGCACTGCCGCGATGTTCCTGGTCGGTGGCGGGATCCTGACTCACGGCGTACCGGCCGTGCATCACTGGATCGAAGGCGTTAGCCAGAGCATTGGCGGCTGGTCGTGGGTCGTACCGAGCCTGCTCAATGCGGTGGCCGGAATTGTCGCGGGAGCGGTGGTGTTGGCGGGGGTGATGCTGGTGAGCAAGATCTGGCGTTCGGTCAAAGGCTGACGATCGCGGTTTTCGCTGGACAGCCCCAAGCGGGCGCCAGTTCCCACAAAAAAGGCCATTCGATCTGCATCGAATGGCCTTTTTTTATCACCGTAATAGTTATTCGGCGATCTGCAGCTTGCGTGCTTCGGTGTACACGTAGCGGACCTTTTCATACTCGAACGGCGAGTTCATCTGACCGTAGCGGAAGTTGGTCTGGTAGCGTTTGTCGACGCCGCGCAGGACCCAGATTTCCGGGTGGTTCTCGCTGACTTTCGAGACGTTGAGGAAGTTGACCGCCGACTCTGCGCTGTAGTCCACCACCAGCCCGCCGGTGTCGCGCAGGTTGGAAGGACCGAGGATCGGCAACATGAAGTAGGCGCCACCGGGAACACCGTAGAAGCCCAGGGTCTGGCCGAAGTCTTCGCTCTGGCGCGGCAGGCCCATGGCGGTTGCCGGGTCCCACAGGCCGGCGATGCCGATGGTGGTGTTGAGCAGCAGGCGGCCGGTGGTTTCCAGTGAGCGCTGGCCCTTGAGTTGCAGCAGGCTGTTCATCAGGTTGGGCACGTCACCCAGGTTGTTGAAGAAGTTGCTGACGCCGGTGCGCAGGAAGCTTGGGGTGATGTAGCGGTAGCCGTCGACCACGGGCAGGAATACCCACTGATCGAAGCGGTAGTTGAAGTGGTAGACCCGACGGTTCCACGACTCCAGCGGGTCATAGACGTTCAGCGCACTGAGGGTCGAGCGCTCGAATTCGCGCTGGTCCAGCCCCGGGTTGAACTTGAGTTTGGTCAATGGCTCGGTAAAGCCGTCCGGGTCGACCACTGTGGGCTCGTTGGCCTTGCTGTTGTCGGCATTGGCATAGCCTGCGCACAGCAACGCGGCGAGAAGCAGGAGAGATTTAGCCACGGAAAAACTCCAGCATGGCGTCGGCGTTGACGCGGTAGTTGAGGTTGCCGCAATGGCCGCCGTGAGGGTAGACCGTCAGGCGGTCACCAAAAGTCTTGCGCAGGAAACCGAGGTCGCCTGGGCCGAGGATCACGTCGTCGGCGTTGTGCATGACAGCGATTTTCGGGCTGGCTTGCAGGTAGTCCTTGAGCGCGTAGAGGCTGACCTGGTCGATCAGTTGCAGCAGGCTGCCACCGTCGGTGCGGGCGCGCCACATCGGAATCACCTGCTCGGTGAGGTAGCAGTCGAAGTCGCATTGCAGTGCACGCTTGAGGAATGGCGTGAGGCTGGTGCCTTCGGTGATCGGGTACTTGGGCGGAGTGATCAGGCCGCGACGGTTGACCAGGTCCGAGGTGTAGGCGATGTCGGCCGCGGAGAAGCGGAACGAGGTGCCGATCAGCATGGCCATCTGTTCGTTGGTCAGGTGCTGTTTGGATTGCTGGAAGTCGTAGAGCAGGGCGTCGTTGAGGTCGATGTAGCCTTTCTGCTGGAAGTAGCGGGTCAACTTGTTGAGCACCAGTTCATAGAAGGTGGTGCTGTTGCTGATGCCCTTGACCTCGGTTTGCACCAACTTGTCCAGGTTGGTGATGGAGGTGTAGAGGTTGACCGGCGGATTGAGCAGCAGGACTTTCTTGAAGTTGAAGCTGCGCCGGGTTTCGTCCAGGTGGGCCACGAAGGCCGCGTCCAGGGCGCCCAGGCTGTAGCCGGTGAGGTAGTAGTCGGTCACCGGCAGTTTCGGGTTCTGCGCACGCACCGCTTGCATCACGCGGTACAGGTCTTCGGCGTCTTCCTTGGATATGCCTGGGGTGGCGAAGCGCGACGCTGCACTGATGAAGTCGAAGCTGGTGGGCGAGGACAGTTGGACGACGTGGTAGCCGGCCTTGTAGTACAGGCGCTTGAGGTATTGGTTGTGGCTGCTGTCGTAGCGGGCGCCAGTGCCGGCGATCAGAAAGATCAGCGGTGCTGCGTGATCCTGGGTGGCCATGCGATAGGTGAGCTTCTTCACGGCCCAGAAGTTGTCCGGCAGTTCGAACTGACGTTCCGGGCGCAGGGTCAGGCTGTGATCCGATTGGTTGATGTCTTCGTCCAGGGGCAGCTCTGGCCTCAGGTCCGGAGGCGTCGTGGCAATAGTCGCTTCAAACGGGTTGGTAAGCGGGTAGCCATAACTGGTGGCATCGATATCTGCCCCCAGTGCGGACGCACTCAAGATAAGGCCGCCGAAAACGGCAGCAAAGCGCAAGGAACGGAGCATGACTAAATCCCTTAGAGGAAGGTGCCTAATGAAGTTCGCAGGCTATGACCACAGGTTATGCGCCAAAGTGCCATGAATCGGCACCAAACAGGCCTTATGGTGGGTAATAGTAGCTGGACGATACACTTTGCCGGTAATTGATGACCAGTTATCTGTTGATCTTCCTTGCGTCGTTTCGCGGGGGGATTAAGCTGGGCGCCGTTTTTGCCTATCGGAGTGTTTCATGTCCAGCCGTTTCCCCGTGATTTTACTGCTCATCGTCCTGCCGTTGTGGCTGGCCGCCAGTTATGGCGCGCGTTATGGCTTCATGGAGGATGCCCAGTGGGTGGGGATTTGCGTCGACGAGGCGAACCGCTGGCAATGCCAGTTGCGTGCAAACCTGGGGCTGCTGATTCACTTCAAGGTCATGGGCTGGGGGGCATTGGCGGCGGCTGTGCTGGGGTTTGTGCTGCCGGGGCGTGCGGGTTGGTGGCTGGCGGTGTTGGCGCTGGTGTTCGGCTTTCCCGCACTGGCGTTGTACAACACCGGCCTGGCGGTGTTTGCGGTGGTGATTGCGGGGCTGCGGTTGGTCAGGGCGCCGCGTGGCGCCTGACAGGCCTGATCGCGAGCAGGCTCGCTGCGCTGCTCGCGATGATGCCCTTAGCCGTGGCGCACCCTCAGGCTGCGCCACAGTGCAGCCACCAGCAGTCCGCTGACCAGCGCCCAGCCCCAGGCCTGCTGGTTGAATAAGCCTTCACGGTACAGCTGCGGGGCGATGCCGGCACCGATGATGAACGCCAGCAGGGCGATTTCGCGGCGCGGTGCGCTCACTGGGCGAATCAGGTAGACCAGCGCCGGCAACAGCAGGGCGGCGCTGGGGAAACTGCGATAGCGGGGTTCGAACACCAGCCCCAGCATCATGACCGCGCCTGCAAAGCCGGCCGCGGCCAGCAACCAGCCGGCACGTCGTTGCAGTGCATCAAACGCGCGCTCACGCCAACCGGTACGGGCGCTCAGGCTCAGCGCTGCGTGGGCCAGCACCAGCAGGTTCAGCGCCATCAGCAACGCGGCCCACAGCCATTCATCGAGCGAGCGGCTGGTGACCCGCGCCAGTTCCCCCCAGGTACCGATAGAGCAGGCCGCGACGGCGCCCAGCAGCGGCAGCACCAAGGCGGCGCGGGTGCTGCGTACGCGACCACCCAGCAGCAACGCACCGAGGAAAACCAGCCCGCCTACGGCCAGCCATTGAGGCCAGAGTGGCAGGTTGCTGACCGGGCCGGCGAGGATGTTCTTGTCCTGGCGATCGGCATCGAACAGGCCCCAATAACCGCCCACCGCGCCTTCGCTGCCGCGTTTCCACGGCTGGTCGAAGGCTTCGATCAGGTTGTAGTGCCAGCCTTCCTGTTCGGCCATGGCGACAAAACCACGAATGAATCGCGCTTCGTTGACCCGGCTGGGCAGGGCGGTTTCACGCTGGCGGCCTTCGCTGGGCCAGCCGGTTTCGCCGATCATCACGTCCTTGGGAGCGAAGCGGTTGCCGAACACCTGGCGCACTTGGGCAACATGCTGCAAGGCGGCATCGATGTTGGACGGCTCGTCTTCCCAATACGGCAGCAGGTGGATGGTCAGGAAGTCCACTTCGGGGGCGATTTGCGGGTGCTGGAGCCAGAACTCCCAGACGTCGGCGTAGGTCACTGGTTGCTTGACGCTCTGCTTGACCTGCTTGATCAGCTTGGCCAGTTGCGGGCCGGTGACTTCCTTGCGCAGCAGTGCCTCGTTACCGACGATCACCGCCGAGACGACATCCGGGTTGGCATTGGCCTCGGCAATCAACAGCTCGATTTCCTTGGCGGTGTCCACTGGGTTGCTGTTGACCCAGGCGCCGATCATCAGCTTCAGGCCATGTTTGCGCGCCAGTGCCGGCAACGCTTCAAGGCCGGTGACCGAGTAGGTGCGAATGCATTCGAAGCGGGTTGCCAGCAGGGCCAGGTCGGCGTCCATGCGCTCGGGGCGCAGGTTGAATGGCTGGTCGAACGGCGACTGGTCCTTGTCGAAGGGGGTATAGGAGGCGCACTGCAGTTTGTGCGTGGCGCTGGCGACATCCGGCAGCACCACCGGTTGGCCGAGGCCGTACCAGTAGCCGCCGAGGGCAAACAGGCCGAGCAGGCAGGCAAATGCATAAGCTAATAAAGGAAAACGCGCGGTGGCGGGCATGGTCAGACCGTCTGAGAGCAAAGCCGCGCATCTTACCTGCATTTGCCGGCGGTCTGGGTGTTGCGTGGTTTTGCCATGCAAGGTTCGGGCGGGATCGGCCGGGGTTTTACTGACGGCTGTCGTTACTGGCTTTCTGATGTCGTTTCTCGCTGCCTTGAGGTCGCTGACAGAGCAGGTCCCCTTGGGCGTGAGGTTGATGATCGAAGCATCAGTACTCCGCTGATGTTCGAACGAGTTTGCGGTGAAGCGTGATGGGGGCGCTGTGCACCATAACAATACGTTGACGCCGCTCGGCATCCGTCGGGCGCAGCACTTTCGGGGAAGTAACGATGAAGATGCGACGACTCTTAGGCGCCGGTGCCGTTCTGGCACTGGCGATGGGCTCTACTCTGGCTACCGCCGACAGCAAAACCCTGAGCATCGGCTATGTCGACGGTTGGTCCGACAGCGTGGCGACCACCCATGTGGCGGCGGAAGTCATCAAGCAGAAGCTGGGCTATGACGTGAAACTGCAGGCCGTGGCGACCGGGATCATGTGGCAGGGTGTGGCCACCGGCAAGCTCGACGCCATGCTCTCGGCCTGGTTGCCAGTGACCCACGGTGAGTACTGGGCCAAGAACAAGGACAAGGTGGTCGACTACGGCCCCAACTTCAAGGACGCGAAAATCGGCCTGATCGTGCCGGAGTACGTCAAGGCTGTCTCGATTGCCGACCTCAAGACCGACACCACCTTCAAGAACAAGATCGTTGGCATCGATGCCGGTTCAGGGGTAATGCTCAAGACCGACCAGGCGATCAAGGACTACGGCCTCGATTACAAACTGCAGGCCAGTTCGGGCGCCGCGATGATTGCCGAACTGACCCGCGCCGAAGACAAGAAAGACTCCATTGCCGTGACCGGCTGGGTGCCGCACTGGATGTTCGCCAAGTGGAAACTGCGTTTCCTTGAAGATCCAAAAGGCGTGTATGGCGCGGCGGAAACCGTCAACAGCATCGGCAGCAAAGGCCTGGAAGCCAAGGCGCCGGAAGTGGCCAAGTTCCTGCACAACTTCCAATGGGCGTCGAAGGACGAAATTGGTGAAGTAATGTTGGCGATTCAGGATGGTGCCAAGCCTGACGCAGCGGCCAAGGATTGGGTCGCCAAACACCCCGAGCGCGTCGCAGAGTGGATCAAGTGATTTGATTCGACGCGTCTAGTCAGCATCTTCCAGGCCCGTTTGGCATTTTTGCCAAGCGGGCCTTTGTGTTTCTGGTGCCAAAGCAGTGGTTTTTCTGTCCGGGGCACATTGGCGAAAGCGACACCTGCCTCTAAGACTAAGGTCGTCTGGAACCTCTCCTTGAGCCGCATAGAGTGGATAACGTTCCAACTAATAGCTGTGCTGCGAGGATAAAAACAATGAACGACAGCATTTACCTCTCGATTCAAAACAGCCCGCGCTTCAAGGAGCTGGTTCGCAAACGAGAAAAGTTCGCCTGGATTCTCTCGGCGATCATGCTTGGGCTGTACTCCGGATTCATTCTTCTGATCGCTTACGGGCCGCACGTACTGGGGGCAAAAATCAGCCCTGAGTCGTCGATTACCTGGGGCATTCCGATTGGTGTGGGGCTGATTGTGTCGGCCTTCATCCTGACCGCTATCTATGTGCGACGCGCCAACGGCGAGTTCGACGATCTGAACAATGCAATTCTGAAGGAGGCCAAGCAATGATCCGGCGTCTATTTGCTCTATTGAGCGTTGCAGCGTTCGCGCCGGGTGCCTGGGCGGCTGATGCCCTGACCGGTGCCGTGGCCAAACAGCCGCTGAACATTCCAGCAATCCTGATGTTCGTGGCCTTTGTCGGCGCGACGTTGTGCATCACTTACTGGGCCTCGAAGAAAAACAACTCGGCGGCCGACTACTATGCGGCGGGCGGCAAGATCACCGGTTTTCAGAACGGTCTGGCGATTGCCGGCGACTACATGTCGGCAGCGTCCTTCCTGGGGATTTCCGCGCTGGTGTTCACCTCCGGCTACGATGGCCTGATCTACTCGATCGGCTTCCTGGTGGGCTGGCCAATCATTCTGTTCCTGATCGCCGAGCGTCTGCGTAACCTGGGTAAGTACACATTTGCCGACGTGGCGTCCTACCGCCTTGGGCAAACCCAGATCCGCACCCTGTCTGCCTGCGGTTCGCTGGTGGTGGTGGCGTTCTACCTGATTGCGCAGATGGTCGGTGCGGGCAAGTTGATCCAGCTGCTGTTCGGCCTGGACTACCACGTTGCGGTGATTCTGGTCGGTGTGCTGATGTGCATGTACGTGCTGTTCGGCGGCATGCTGGCGACTACCTGGGTGCAGATCATCAAGGCGGTGCTGCTGCTGTCCGGTGCCTCGTTCATGGCGCTGATGGTGATGAAGCACGTCAACTTCGACTTCAACATGCTGTTCTCCGAGGCGATCAAGGTTCACCCTAAAGGTGAGGCGATCATGAGCCCGGGCGGCCTGGTGAAAGATCCGATCTCGGCATTCTCCCTGGGGTTGGCGCTGATGTTCGGTACTGCGGGCCTGCCGCACATCCTGATGCGCTTCTTCACCGTGAGTGACGCCAAAGAAGCGCGCAAGAGCGTGCTGTACGCGACTGGCTTCATTGGTTACTTCTACATCCTGACCTTCATCATCGGCTTTGGCGCGATTCTGCTCGTGAGCACCAACCCTGCATTCAAGGACGCTGCCGGCGCTCTGCTGGGCGGCAACAACATGGCGGCGGTGCACCTGGCCAATGCAGTGGGTGGCAGCATCTTCCTCGGCTTCATCTCGGCAGTGGCGTTCGCGACCATTCTGGCGGTGGTAGCGGGTCTGACGCTGGCGGGTGCTTCGGCGGTGTCCCATGACCTGTATGCCAGTGTGATCAAGAAGGGCAAGGCCAACGAGAAGGATGAGATTCGTGTCTCGAAGATCACCACTATCGCTCTGGCGGTGTTGGCGATTGGCCTGGGTATTCTGTTCGAAAGCCAGAACATTGCGTTCATGGTGGGCCTGGCCTTCTCCATTGCAGCCAGCTGTAACTTCCCGGTGTTGCTGCTCTCCATGTACTGGAAGAAGCTGACGACTCGTGGGGCGATGATTGGTGGTTGGTTGGGACTGGTCAGTGCGGTGGGGCTGATGGTGCTTGGGCCGACCATCTGGGTGCAGATTCTGCATCATGAGAAGGCGATCTTCCCTTACGAATACCCGGCGTTGTTCTCGATGATTATTGCGTTTGTCGGGATCTGGTTCTTCTCGATCACTGACAAGTCGGCAGCGGCGGACAATGAGCGGGCGCTGTTCTTCCCGCAGTTTGTTCGGTCGCAGACTGGGCTGGGGGCGAGCGGGGCGGTTTCGCACTGATTGCCTGAGGCTTATGTGTAAGTGGTAATGCGTCACTGAAATGCCCTGGTCGAGAGACTGGGGCATTTTTTTTGTTGGGCTTGGGGGGATGTCCGTTGCTGCGGTAATGGCTGCTTAGTGACCCGCCGTCAGGGCGCAACCGTAATAAGCCGCTACCGCAACGATGGATACACACCCAACCCCAAACCCCGCACAAACAAAAACGGCCTCCATTCACATAGAGGCCGTTTCCAGTGCAACTTAAGACGTCATCGCAAGACGGGTCTTATTTGCGGTCTTCCAGCTTGGTAATGTCACGCGACTCGTAGCCGGTGTACAGCTGGCGCGGGCGGCCAATCTTGTACGGGCTGGAGAGCATTTCTTTCCAGTGGGAAATCCAGCCTACGGTCCGCGCCAGGGCGAAGATCACGGTGAACATGCTGGTTGGAATGCCGATTGCCTTGAGGATGATCCCCGAGTAGAAGTCGACGTTCGGGTACAGCGAGCGTTCGATGAAGTACGGGTCGGTCAGGGCGATCTCTTCCAGGCGCATGGCCAGTTCGAGTTGCGGATCGTTCTGGATGCCCAGTTCCTTCAACACTTCGTCGCAGGTCTGTTTCATGACGGTGGCGCGCGGGTCGCGGTTTTTATAAACGCGGTGGCCGAAGCCCATCAGTTTGAACGGATCGTTCTTGTCCTTGGCCTTGGCGATGAACTTGTCGATGTTCGAGACATCGCCAATTTCGTCGAGCATGGTCAGTACCGCTTCGTTGGCGCCGCCGTGAGCCGGGCCCCAGAGTGCGGCAATGCCGGCAGCGATACAGGCGAACGGGTTGGCACCCGAGGAGCCTGCCAGGCGAACGGTGGAAGTCGAGGCGTTCTGCTCGTGGTCGGCGTGGAGGATGAAGATCCGGTCCATGGCCTTGGCGAGTACCGGGCTGATCGGTTTGATCTCGCACGGGGTGTTGAACATCATGTGCAGGAAGTTTTCCGCGTACGACAGGTCGTTGCGCGGGTACATCATGGGTTGGCCCATGGAGTACTTGTAAACCATCGCTGCCAGGGTTGGCATCTTGGCAACCAGGCGAATCGCGGAGATTTCGCGATGCTGCGGGTTATTGATGTCCAGGGAGTCGTGGTAGAAGGCCGAGAGAGCGCCGACTACGCCGCACATGACCGCCATCGGGTGGGCGTCGCGGCGGAAGCCGTTGAAGAAGGTCTTCAGCTGCTCGTGAACCATGGTGTGGTTCTTCACGGTGCCGACGAACTGGGCCTTTTGCTCTGCGGTCGGCAGTTCGCCGTTAAGCAGCAGGTAGCAGGTTTCCAGGTAGTCCGACTTTTCAGCCAGTTGTTCGATCGGGTAGCCGCGGTGCAGCAGGATGCCGTTATCGCCGTCAATATAGGTAATCTTCGACTCGCAGGAAGCGGTCGACATGAAACCCGGGTCAAAGGTGAAGCGGCCCGTGGCGGTCAGGCCCCGGACGTCGATAACATCGGGACCAACGGTGCCGGTTAAAATGGGCAGCTCGACGGGGGCTGCGCCCTCGATGATCAACTGCGCTTTTTTGTCAGCCATGTGGCCTCCTATTTATGCTTGAAATCATCAGACAGACCCCCCACGCAGGGCCCGCACCACTATAGTGAGATAAATTCGAATGTCAATTTGCCTAAAGTCTTGCCCCAGAAGGCTTTAACCACACTTTTTCCTCGAAATTGCCTGCCGTTTACGCCTTTTATCCCGCTTGTGCAATCAGCTATTAGGGGAAGGTGTTTGCGTTGTCATTAGTAACCTAACTGTCTATACTCGGCAGCCGACCGCCAAGGGCTTTTGGGCCTGTTTTGATGGGGGTCGCATCCCTGGGTGGTGGTTACCTGACCAGTGCACTCCCCAACAACTTTGCCCTGATTGTTAGGGGCTCTTCAGTGTGAAAAAAAAGCCGTGAATAGCCAACGACCTGTAAACCTAGACCTAAGGACCATCAAACTCCCCATCACCGGCGTTACGTCGTTTCTTCACCGTGTTTCCGGCATCATTCTCTTCCTGGGCCTTGGCTTCATGCTGTATGCATTGGGCAAATCCCTGGGTTCCGAGGAAGGTTTCGCCGAGGTGAAGGCATGCTTGACCAGCCCGCTGGCCAAGTTCGTAGCATGGGGCCTCCTGTCCGCTCTGCTGTATCACCTGGTAGCCGGTGTGCGCCACTTGATCATGGATATGGGCATCGGTGAGACGCTGGAAGGCGGCCGCCTGGGCTCGAAAATTATCATCGCCGTTTCCGTGGTGTTGATCGTTCTGGCAGGAGTTTGGATATGGTAACCAGCGTTACGAACCTTTCGCGTTCGGGCCTCTATGACTGGATGGCACAACGTGTGTCTGCGGTCGTTCTCGCGGCTTATTTCATTTTCCTGATCGGGTACCTCGTTGCGAACCCAGGCATTGGCTACGCCCAATGGCATGAGCTGTTCGCAAGCAACTGGATGCGTATCTTCAGTCTGTTGGCCCTGGTGGCCCTGGGCGCTCACGCCTGGGTCGGCATGTGGACCATCGCGACCGACTACCTGACGCCAATGGCGCTGGGCAAGTCCGCGACTGCAGTACGTTTCCTTTTCCAGGCAGTATGCGGCGTTGCGATGTTCGCTTACTTCGTCTGGGGTGTGCAGATTCTCTGGGGTATCTGATTCATGGCTAACATTCCAACGATTTCTTTCGACGCCATCATTATTGGTGGCGGCGGTGCTGGCATGCGCGCAGCGCTGCAACTGGCACAAGGCGGTCACAAGACTGCCGTGATCACCAAGGTTTTCCCGACGCGTTCGCACACTGTATCGGCCCAGGGTGGCATCACCTGCGCCATCGCTTCTGCGGATCCGAACGATGACTGGCGCTGGCACATGTACGATACCGTCAAGGGTTCCGACTACATCGGTGACCAGGACGCTATCGAATACATGTGTCAGGAAGGCCCGGCCGCGGTGTTCGAACTGGACCACATGGGTCTGCCGTTCTCCCGTACCGAACAAGGTCGTATCTACCAGCGTCCATTCGGCGGTCAGTCCAAGGATTACGGCAAAGGCGGGCAGGCTGCCCGTACGTGCGCCGCTTCCGACCGTACCGGTCACGCGCTGCTGCACACCCTTTATCAGGGCAACCTGAAAGCCGGTACTACTTTCCTGAACGAGTACTACGCTGTTGATCTGGTGAAAAACGCTCAAGGCGAGTTCGTCGGCGTTATCGCTATCTGCATCGAAACCGGCGAAACCACCTACATCCGTGCCAAGGCTACCGTTCTGGCTACCGGCGGTGCGGGTCGTATCTACGCCTCCACCACCAACGCCCTGATCAACACCGGTGACGGCGTTGGCATGGCTCTGCGTGCTGGCGTTCCGGTACAAGATATCGAAATGTGGCAGTTCCACCCAACCGGCATCGCCGGCGCCGGTGTACTGGTGACCGAAGGTTGCCGTGGTGAAGGTGGTTACCTGATCAACAAGCACGGCGAGCGTTTCATGGAGCGTTATGCTCCGAACGCCAAGGACCTTGCCGGTCGTGACGTGGTTGCTCGCTCGATGGTTAAAGAAATCATCGCTGGCAACGGTTGCGGTCCGAATGGCGACCACGTAATGCTCAAACTCGACCACCTGGGCGAGGAAGTGCTGCACAGTCGTCTGCCAGGCATCTGCGAACTGTCGAAGACGTTTGCCCACGTTGACCCGGTTGTTGCGCCGGTTCCGGTTGTTCCGACTTGCCACTATATGATGGGCGGCGTTGCCACCAACATTCACGGCCAGGCGATCACCCAGAACGACGAAGGCGTGGATCAGATCATTCCTGGTCTGTTCGCTGTTGGTGAAGTGGCTTGCGTATCGGTTCACGGTGCCAACCGCTTGGGCGGCAACTCGCTGCTCGACCTGGTGGTATTCGGCCGCGCTGCTGGCCTGCACCTGGAAAAGGCGCTGACCGACGGTATCGAATACGACGACGCCACCGACGCCAATATCGAAGCTGCCCTGGCGCGCCTGTCCGCTCTGAACGAGCGTACTGACGGTGAAGACGTGGCAACCCTGCGTCGCGAACTGCAAAGCTGCATGCAGAACTACTTCGGTGTATTCCGTACCGGCGAATACATGCAGAAGGGTATTGCCCAGTTGGCCGACCTGCGCGTGCGCATCGCCAACGTCAAGATCAACGACAAGTCGCAGGCGTTCAACACTGCGCGGATCGAAGCCCTTGAGCTGCAGAACCTGCTGGAAGTGGCTGAAGCTACCGCCATCGCTGCCGAAGTACGTAAAGAGTCCCGTGGTGCTCACGCCCGTGAAGACTTCGAAGACCGTGACGACGAAAACTGGCTGTGCCACACCCTCTACTTCCCGGGTGACAAGCGCGTGACCAAGCGTGCTGTGAACTTCTCGCCGAAGACTGTTCCGACTTTTGAACCTAAGATTCGGACTTATTAAGGGTGGCCGCCATGTTGAAAGTCAGCGTTTATCGTTACAACCCTGATCAGGACGCTGCGCCGTTCATGCAGGAATTCTCGGTCGATACCGGTGGTAAAGACCTGATGGTGCTGGATGTGCTGGCCCTGATCAAAGAGCAGGATGAGGGTTTCTCTTATCGTCGCTCTTGCCGTGAAGGTGTTTGCGGTTCCGACGGCATGAACATCAACGGCAAAAACGGCCTGGCGTGCGTTACGCCGCTGTCCGCCGTCGTAAAAGGTAACAAGTTGATCGTTCGTCCTCTGCCAGGTTTGCCGGTTATCCGTGACCTGGTCGTCGATATGAGCATCTTCTACAAGCAATACGAAAAGGTTAAGCCTTACCTGCAGAACGATACGCCGGCTCCGGCCATCGAGCGTCTGCAGTCCCCTGAAGAGCGTGAAAAGCTCGACGGTCTGTACGAGTGCATCCTGTGCGCTTGCTGCTCGACCTCCTGCCCGTCCTTCTGGTGGAACCCGGACAAGTTCCTGGGTCCAGCTGCCCTGCTGCAAGCGTACCGCTTCCTGGCAGACAGCCGTGACACCAAGACGTCCGAGCGTCTGGCGTCCCTGGATGATCCGTTCAGCGTATTCCGCTGCCGCGGCATCATGAACTGCGTCAACGTTTGTCCGAAAGGCCTGAACCCGACTAAGGCCATCGGTCACATTCGTAACATGCTTCTGCAAAGCGGCGTGTGATTCAGCTGTAGCAAATGTAGGACCGCTGTACCCGTAGAGGCCAAGGCGCGGGCTTCAACCCGCGCCATGGCTATAACCAGAGCAGTAGCCCATAAAGCTGCAGCTCTTATTTTGAAGAAATGAGACAAGCAGGGGCATCCGGGCTGGTACCCGGACTATCAGCGTGATCCTAAGTGGCTTGTTTTGGTCGCTGCACTCGGACTTCTGCAAGCTCGCTCGGTGTCTTCGCCGATGGTGTTCCCCTAACCGAGGGTGACCAAGCATGCAAGAAAGCGTGATGCAGCGCATGTGGAACAGCGCCTACCTATCCGGTAGTAACGCTGCCTATGTGGAAGAGCTCTACGAGCTCTACCTGCACGACCCTAACGCTGTGCCAGAAGAGTGGCGCACCTACTTTCAGAAGTTGCCGACAGACGGCAACTCTGCCATCGATGTTTCGCACTCCACAATTCGCGACCATTTTGTGCTGCTGGCAAAGAACCAGCGCCGCGCCCAACCGGTTTCCGCCGGCAGCGTGAGCAGTGAGCACGAGAAGAAGCAAGTTGAAGTGCTGCGATTGATCCAGGCCTACCGTATGCGTGGCCACCAGGCAGCCCAGCTTGACCCGCTGGGGCTGTGGCAGCGTCCTGCACCTGCAGACCTGTCGATCAATCATTACGGCTTGACCAATGCCGATCTTGATACGACCTTCCGTGCCGGCGACCTGTTCATCGGCAAAGAGGAAGCGAGCCTACGCGAAATTCACGAAGCGTTGCAGCAGACATATTGCCGCACCATCGGCGCTGAATTTACGCACATCACCGATTCCGAGCAGCGCCAGTGGTTCCAGCAGCGTCTGGAAAGCGTGCGTGGCCGTCCGACGTACTCCGCGGACATCAAGGGCCACCTGCTCGAGCGCGTGACTGCCGGTGAAGGCCTGGAAAAATACCTGGGCACCAAATACCCGGGCACCAAGCGTTTCGGTCTGGAAGGCGGCGAAAGCCTGATCCCGATGCTCGACGAGCTGATCCAGCGTTCCGGTTCCTACGGCACCAAGGAAATCGTCATCGGCATGGCCCACCGTGGCCGTCTGAACGTGCTGGTCAACACCTTCGGCAAGAACCCGCGCGAGCTGTTCGACGAGTTCGAAGGCAAGAAGAAGGTCGAGTTGGGTTCCGGTGACGTCAAGTATCACCAGGGCTTCTCGTCCAACGTAATGACCGCCGGCGGTGAAGTTCACCTGGCCATGGCGTTCAACCCGTCCCACCTGGAAATCGTTTCCCCGGTGGTCGAGGGTTCGGTTCGCGCCCGTCAGGATCGTCGCAACGACCCTACCGGTGAGAAGGTTCTGCCGATCTCCATCCACGGTGACGCGGCATTCGCCGGTCAAGGCGTGGTCATGGAAACCTTCCAGATGTCGCAGACCCGCGGTTTCAAGACCGGCGGCACCGTGCACATCGTGATCAACAACCAGGTTGGTTTCACCATCAGCAACCCGCTGGACTCGCGCTCCACCGAGTACGCCACCGACGTTGCGAAAATGATCCAGGCGCCGATCCTCCATGTGAATGGTGATGATCCGGAAGCCGTATTGTTCGTGACCCAGTTGGCCATCGACTACCGCATGCAGTTCAAGCGTGACGTGGTGATCGACCTGGTCTGCTACCGTCGTCGCGGTCACAACGAAGCTGACGAGCCAAGCGGCACTCAGCCTCTGATGTATCAGCAGATCACCAAACAGCGCACCACCCGTGAGCTGTATGCCGATCGTCTGACCCAGGGCGGTGTGATGGACGCAGAGCGTGTTCAGGCGAAAGTCGACGAATACCGCAACGCGTTGGACAACGGCCTGCACGTAGTGAAAAGCCTGGTCAAAGAGCCGAACAAAGAGTTGTTCGTGGACTGGCGTCCGTACCTGGGCCACGCCTGGACTGCGCGTCACGACACCACGTTCGATCTCAAGACCCTGCAGGAACTGTCCGCCAAGCTGCTGGAAATTCCAGAAGGCTTCGTGGTTCAGCGCCAGGTTGCGAAGATCTACGAAGACCGTCAGAAGATGCAAGCCGGCGGCCTGCCGATCAACTGGGGTTACGCCGAAACCATGGCGTACGCGACCCTGGCGTTCGAAGGTCACCCGATCCGCATGACCGGCCAGGACATCGGCCGCGGTACGTTCTCGCACCGTCATGCTGTGCTGCACAACCAGAAAGACGCGGGGACCTACATCCCGCTGCAGAACCTGTACGAAGGCCAGCCACGTTTCGACCTGTACGATTCGTTCCTGTCCGAAGAAGCCGTACTGGCGTTCGAATACGGTTACTCGACCACCACGCCGAACGCGCTGGTGATCTGGGAAGCCCAGTTCGGCGACTTCGCCAACGGTGCCCAAGTGGTTATCGACCAGTTCATCACCAGTGGCGAGCACAAGTGGGGCCGTCTCTGCGGTCTGACCATGCTGCTGCCGCACGGTTATGAAGGTCAGGGCCCTGAGCACTCCTCGGCGCGTCTGGAGCGTTACCTGCAGTTGTGCGCCGAGCACAACATTCAGGTGTGCATGCCAACGACGCCGGCACAGATCTACCACTTGCTGCGCCGTCAGGTGATTCGCCCGCTGCGCAAGCCACTGGTAGTCCTGACGCCGAAGTCGTTGCTGCGTCACAAGCTGGCCATCTCGACCCTGGAAGACCTGGCCGAAGGTTCGTTCCAGACCGTTATTCCGGAAATCGATGCCCAAGACCCGAAAAAGGTCGAGCGCATTGTTCTGTGTAGCGGCAAGGTCTACTACGACCTGCTGGAAAAACGCCGTGCCGAAGGCCGTGACGATATCGCCGTCGTGCGTATCGAGCAGCTGTATCCATTCCCTGAGGACGACTTGAATGAAGTCCTGGCGCCTTACACCAACCTCAAGCATATCGTTTGGTGTCAGGAAGAGCCGATGAACCAGGGTGCCTGGTACTGCAGCCAGCACCACATGCGTCGCATCGTTGGCAATCACAACAAGGCCCTCGTCCTCGAGTACGCCGGTCGTGAAGCTTCCGCTGCACCGGCTTGTGGTTATGCATCGATGCACGCTGAGCAGCAGGAAAAACTGCTGCAAGACGCCTTTACTGTTTAACGCCTTCGCGCACCTGAAACCGAATTTAAGGAACCACAGACAATGGCTATCGAGATCAAAGCCCCCACTTTCCCGGAATCGGTTGCCGATGGCACCGTTGCCACCTGGCACAAACAACCGGGCGACGCGGTCAAGCGCGACGAACTGATCGTCGACATCGAAACCGATAAAGTCGTACTGGAAGTGTTGGCTACTGCTGACGGCGTGCTGGGCGCTATCGTTAAGAACGAAGGCGACACCGTTCTGTCCGACGAAGTCCTGGGCTCCATCGAAGCGGGCGGCGTTGCTGCCGCTCCGGCCGCGGCACCTGCTGCTGCCGCACAAGCCGCTGCTCCGGCTGCTGCTGGCGAAGACGATCCGGTTGCTGCTCCAGCCGCGCGCAAGCTGGCTGAAGAGAACGGCATCAACATCGCTTCCGTTGCCGGTACTGGCAAAGGCGGTCGTGTGACCAAGGAAGATGTGGTTGCAGCCGTTGCTGCCAAGAAAGCCGCTCCGGCTGCCGCGCCTGCCAAGGCTGCTGCTCCGGCTGCCGCTGCTCCTGTGTTCGCTGCTGGCGATCGCATCGAGAAGCGCGTTCCGATGACCCGCGTACGTGCCACCGTGGCCAAGCGTCTGGTTGAAGCTCAGTCGAACATGGCGATGCTGACTACTTTCAACGAAGTCGACATGACCGAAGTCATGGCGCTGCGTTCCAAGTACAAGGATCTGTTCGAGAAGTCCCACAACGGCGTACGCCTGGGCTTCATGTCGTTCTTCGTGAAAGCGGCTACCGAAGCGCTGAAACGCTTCCCGGCTGTCAACGCTTCGATCGACGGTGCAGACATCGTTTACCACGGCTACGCCGACGTTGGTGTTGCTGTTTCCAGCGACCGCGGCCTGGTGGTTCCGGTTCTGCGTAACGCCGAACTGATGAGCCTGGCTGAAATCGAAGGCGGCATCGCCACCTTCGGCAAGAAAGCCCGCGACGGCAAACTGTCGATGGACGAAATGACCGGTGGTACGTTCACCATCACCAACGGTGGTACTTTCGGTTCGATGATGTCGACTCCGATCGTCAACCCGCCACAAGCAGCGATCCTGGGCATGCACAACATTCTGCAGCGTCCTATGGCGATCAACGGTCAAGTGGTAATCCGTCCGATGATGTACCTGGCTCTGTCCTACGATCACCGTCTGATCGATGGCAAAGAAGCTGTGACTTTCCTGGTGACCATCAAGAACCTGCTGGAAGACCCGGCTCGTCTGTTGCTGGATATCTGATAGAAGCAGCCGCGAGCTGCAGGCCTCAGGCTGCTGGTAAAGGCAGTCTGGCTTGTGGCTCGCGGCTTCAGGCTTTTCGCTAAAGAGGATTTTTTTCAATGTCGCAGAAATTTGACGTAGTAGTGATCGGTGCCGGCCCTGGCGGCTATGTAGCAGCCATCAAGGCCGCCCAACTGGGTCTTTCGACAGCCTGCATCGAGAAGTACACCGACAAGGAAGGCAAACTGGCTCTGGGCGGTACTTGCCTGAACGTCGGCTGCATTCCATCCAAGGCGCTGCTGGACAGCTCCTGGAAGTTCCACGAAGCACAAGACGGCTTCGCGATCCACGGTATCAACCACGCTGGCGTGACCATGGACGTTCCAGCGATGGTCGGCCGTAAAGCCAACATCGTCAAAGGCCTGACTTCGGGTGTTGCCACCCTGTTCAAGGCCAACGGCGTGACCTCGATCCAGGGCCACGGCAAACTGCTGGCTGGCAAGAAAGTCGAAGTCACCAAGCCTGACGGTTCGGTAGAAATCATCGAAGCCGAGAACGTGATCCTGGCGCCAGGTTCGCGTCCGATCGACATTCCTCCGGCTCCGGTTGACCAGAACGTGATCGTCGATTCGACTGGCGCCCTGGAATTCCAGGCTGTGCCAAAACGTCTGGGCGTGATCGGCGCTGGCGTGATCGGCCTGGAACTGGGTTCGGTATGGTCCCGTCTGGGCGCTGAAGTGACTGTCCTGGAAGCCCTGGACACCTTCCTGATGGCTGCCGACACCGCCGTTTCCAAGGAAGCACTGAAAACCCTGACCAAACAAGGTCTGGACATCAAGCTGGGCGCTCGCGTCACCGGCTCCAAGGTCAACGGCGAAGAAGTGGTCGTGACCTACACCGACGCCAACGGCGAACAGACCATCACCTTCGACAAGCTGATCGTAGCCGTTGGTCGCCGTCCAGTGACCACTGATCTGCTTTCCGCTGATTGCGGCGTGACCCTCGACGAGCGCGGTTTTGTGCATGTTGACGATCACTGCGCAACGACCGTGCCGGGTGTCTACGCCATCGGCGACGTGGTTCGCGGCATGATGCTGGCGCACAAGGCCTCGGAAGAGGGCATCATGGTTGTCGAGCGCATCAAGGGCCACAAGGCCCAGATGAACTATGACCTGATCCCTTCGGTTATTTATACTCACCCGGAAATTGCATGGGTCGGTAAAACCGAGCAGGCCTTGAAAGCTGAAGGCGTTGAAGTTAACGTCGGCACTTTCCCGTTCGCAGCCAGTGGCCGTGCCATGGCAGCCAACGATACCGGCGGTTTCGTCAAAGTGATCGCCGATGCCAAGACTGACCGCGTATTGGGCGTCCACGTGATTGGCCCGAGCGCTGCAGAACTGGTTCAACAGGGCGCAATCGGCATGGAATTCGGCACCAGCGCCGAAGACCTGGGCATGATGGTCTTCTCCCATCCGACCCTGTCCGAAGCCTTGCACGAAGCAGCTCTGGCAGTGAATGGCGGCGCCATTCACATCGCCAACCGCAAGAAGCGTTAAGACAATAAGAAACCACGGCGGTATGGCCCGTCGTGAGCCTTGCATGCAAGACTCACCGCGGAATATCCGCTGGACGCAGTCTTGCGTAGCTTAGGCTACGCAAGCAGCAGTCACAGGTGGTGCGGCACTCCACAGTGCAGCACCGAATGCGCAGTACCTAACGAAGACGGTAATAAGCATGAATCTTCACGAGTATCAGGGTAAGCAGCTGTTCGCTGAGTACGGCCTGCCAGTATCCACCGGTTACGCGGTAGACACCCCGGAAGCAGCAGCAGAAGCTTGCGACAAAATCGGCGGCAGCGAGTGGGTTGTCAAAGCCCAGGTTCACGCCGGTGGTCGCGGTAAAGCGGGCGGCGTCAAGCTGGTTCGCAGCAAAGAAGACGCTAAAGCATTCGCTCAACAGTGGTTGGGCAAGCGTCTGGTGACTTACCAGACTGATGCCAATGGTCAGCCAGTCACCAAGATCCTGGTTGAATCGTGCACTGATATCGCTAAAGAGCTGTACCTGGGCGCTGTCGTTGACCGTTCGAGCCGTCGCATCGTGTTCATGGCTTCCACCGAAGGTGGCGTGGACATCGAGAAAATCGCTCACGACACTCCAGAAAAAATTCTCAAGGCCACTATCGATCCACTGGTTGGCGCTCAGCCATTCCAGGGTCGCGAGCTGGCATTCCAGCTGGGTCTGGAAGGCAAGCAAGTTGCTCAGTTCGCCAAGATCTTCGTAGGTCTGGCCAAGCTGTTCAAGGATCACGACCTGGCTCTGCTGGAAGTGAACCCGCTGGTGATCAAGGCTGACGGCGATCTGCACTGCCTGGACGCGAAGATCAACATCGACGCCAACGCCATGTACCGTCAGCCTAAGCTGAAGACTTTCCACGATCCGTCGCAAGACGATCCGCGCGAAGCGCACGCTGCCAAGTTCGAACTGAACTACGTAGCGCTGGAAGGCAACATCGGTTGCATGGTCAACGGTGCTGGCCTGGCCATGGGTACCATGGACATCGTCAACCTGCATGGCGGCAAACCAGCCAACTTCCTCGACGTGGGCGGCGGTGCTACCAAAGAACGCGTTACCGAAGCGTTCAAGATCATCCTGTCCGACACTAACGTCGCGGCCGTACTGGTCAACATCTTCGGCGGCATCGTTCGCTGCGACATGATTGCCGAAGGCATCATTGGCGCTGTGAAAGAAGTCGGCGTGAAAATCCCGGTTGTTGTTCGCCTTGAAGGCAACAACGCTGAGCTGGGCGCTAAAGTACTGGCAGAAAGCGGTTTGAACATCATCGCTGCTACCAGCCTGACCGACGCTGCTCAACAAGTTGTCAAAGCTGCGGAGGGCAAATAATGAGCGTCCTGATCAATAAAGACACCAAAGTTATCTGCCAGGGTATTACCGGTTCGCAAGGTAGTTTCCACACCCAGCAAGCCATCGAGTACGGCACCAAGATGGTGGGTGGCGTAACTCCGGGCAAAGGCGGCACCGAGCACCTGGGCCTGCCAGTGTTCAACACCGTTAAAGACGCAGTAGCCGCCACTGGCGCTACCGCCAGCGTGATCTACGTTCCGGCTCCTTTCTGCAAAGACTCGATCCTGGAAGCTGCTTTCGGTGGCATCAAGCTGATCGTGTGCATCACCGAAGGCATTCCTACCCTGGACATGCTGGACGCTAAAGTTAAGTGCGACGAGCTGGGCGTAGTCCTGATCGGCCCTAACTGCCCAGGCGTGATCACCCCAGGCGAATGCAAGATCGGCATCATGCCAGGTCACATTCACTTGCCAGGCAAGGTCGGTATCGTTTCGCGTTCCGGCACCCTGACCTACGAAGCTGTCAAGCAGACTACTGACGCCGGTTTCGGTCAGTCGACTTGCGTCGGCATCGGTGGTGACCCGATCCCGGGTTCGAACTTCATCGACATCCTGAAGCTGTTCCAGGAAGACCCGAAGACCGAAGCGATCGTGATGATCGGTGAGATCGGCGGTTCGGCTGAAGAAGAAGCGGCTGCCTACATCAAGGCACACGTGACCAAGCCGGTTGTTTCCTACATCGCTGGTGTGACTGCTCCTCCGGGCAAGCGCATGGGTCATGCTGGCGCAATCATCTCTGGCGGCAAAGGCACTGCAGACGAGAAGTTTGCTGCCCTGGAAGACGCAGGCGTGAAAACCGTGCGTTCGCTGGCAGACATCGGCAAGGCTTTGTCCGAGCTGACCGGTTGGGCTGTCAAGTAAGCCTCGCGCTTAGCTGACGCTTCACCAAACAAAGGCCACCTTCGGGTGGCCTTTGTCGTTTCCGGCATTTGTGTTGGCTGTGCTGGCCTCTTCGCGGGCAAGCCCGCTCCCACAGGTGGACGCATTCCAATGTGGGAGCGAGCTTGCTCGCGAAGGCGCAATTACATGCGCCAACCCTTTATATGCAAAAACGCGACATCGAAATGTCGCATATCGGATAGTTCGCCCTTTAACAGTGCGTTATCCGCTTAAATTCGTTAGGCTACTCGCCATTTTTGCGTCTGCGACCCACAAGGTTGCTGCGCGCTAAACGGGTCAGTCCCATACGGACCGACAGCATTTCCCTCACCCTTCAGGGAAATCCCTCTCTAAATTCCGATTCAGTAGTGTGGTATTTCCTTAATGAAAGTGTTGAAAGGCCAGGACATTCTGGCACTTGGTTTTATGACGTTTGCCCTGTTCGTCGGGGCTGGCAACATCATCTTCCCGCCTATCGTCGGTTTGCAGTCCGGGCCTCATGTCTGGATGGCGGCGCTGGGTTTTCTGATCACGGCGGTGGGTTTGCCGGTGATCACCGTCGTTGCGCTGGCCAAGGTCGGGGGGGCGATGGATGCCCTGAGCAGTCCGATCGGTAAAATCGCCGGTGGCATCCTGGCGGCTGCTTGCTACCTCGCCGTGGGCCCGCTGTTCGCTACCCCACGTACCGCCACCGTGTCCTTCGAAGTGGGCCTGGCACCACTGACCGGCGAAAGCCCGGCGGCGCTGTTGCTCTACAGCGCGGTGTACTTCCTGCTGGTGTTCTTCATTTCCCTGTACCCGGGCCGTCTGCTGGACACCGTGGGTCGCTTCCTCGCGCCCCTGAAGATCATTGCCCTGGCAGTGCTCGGGATCGCCGCGTTCGCGTTGCCGGCCGGGGATATCGGGCAGGGTACGCCGGAATACGTGGCGGCACCGTTCTCCCAGGGCTTCATCAATGGTTACCTGACCATGGATACCCTGGGCGCCTTGGTGTTCGGGATCGTTATCGTCAATGCCATTCGTTCCCGTGGCGTCGAGTCGCCAGCGCTGATTACCCGCTACGCGATCATTGCCGGGCTGATTGCCGGCGTGGGCCTGGCGCTGGTGTATGTCAGCCTGTTCCGCCTCGGTTCCGGCAGCCATGAAGTGGCAGTGGGCGCAACCAACGGCGCTGCCGTCCTGCATGCCTACGTGCAGCACACCTTCGGTTCGCTGGGCAGCGGTTTCCTGGCGGTACTGATTTCCCTGGCTTGCCTGGTAACGGCAGTCGGCCTGACCTGTGCCTGTGCCGAATACTTCAGCCGTGTGCTGCCACTGTCCTACAAGACCCTGGTGGTGATCCTGGCGCTGTTCTCCCTGGTGGTGTCCAACCTGGGCCTGACCAAGCTGATTGCGTTCTCGATCCCGGTCCTGACCGCCATCTACCCGCCGTGCATCGTGCTGGTGGCCCTGAGCTTCTGCAAAGACTTCTGGCTGGAGCAGGGGCGGATTGTCGGTCCGGTGATGCTGGTGTCGTTCCTGTTTGGCCTGATCGACGCGCTCAAGGGCGCTGGCCTGGCTGACTGGATGCCGACTCAACTGACCCACTTGCCGCTGGCCGAACAAGGCCTGGCGTGGCTGGTGCCATGCGTCTTCACCCTGGTGGTGGCAGTGGCCTGCGACCGCCTGCTGGGCAAGCGCAGCGAAGCCTTGGCGTAACTGACGCCGACCGCCACAAGCGGGCTTGAGCGAAAACCGAAATGCCCCGTATCGACTGATACGGGGCATTTTTTATGGGCGCATGGCCGTGCCTTTTTCCCTGAGCTAACGTCGAAGCATGCAAGGATCGCTCTCACGGGTTCTGCGCTCAAACTTCACAGGGAATTACATGTCGTTCATCCATGCCAATCTGATCCACCTTATCGCCGCGCTCTGGTTTGTCATCTGCTGGGGCGGCTACACCCGTTATGCCAGACTGGAAGGGGCGCGACACGGCCTGCCTGGCCAGCGTATTGCACCTGTACCGTGAAGACTGGATGCGCCGCATGCTGCTGCGCGACAACCGCATTGCCGACGCCAGCGTGATTGGCAACCTGGAGCGCAACGCGTCCTTCTTTGCCTCCAGTACCCTGATTATTCTCGCCGGTATTCTCACGGTACTCGGTGCTTCCGAGCGCGCGGTGTCGTTGCTGGCAGACATTCCGATGGTGCAGCAGGCGTCCCAGGGCATGTCGGAAATCAAGCTGCTGTGCCTGGCGCTGGTGTTTGTCTATGCCTTCTTCACGTTCAGTTGGTGCATGCGCCAGTACAACTTCGCCGCGATCCTGGTGGGCTCGGCGCCCATGGTCGGTGAGCGCCATGTTTCCGAGCAGGAGCGCAAGGCATTTGCTGCGCGGGCGGCCCGAGTGATTTCGATGGCCGCCAACCAGTTCAACTTTGGCCTGCGTTCTTATTACTTCGGCATGACCATGCTGGCCTGGTTTGTCAGTCCCTGGTTGTTCATGTCGATGAGTGCCGGGGTGGTGTTTGTGTTGTATCGCCGGGAGTTTCATTCCGACGTCCTCGAAGTAATGGTCTATACCCCTACTGAGGCGCCAATGCCCGAGGTCAACAAAGAGGTGAGCTGATGAGTATTCCGTTCTGGTGCGTATTGATCTGCGCCTTGCTGATTTTTGTGGCGCGTGTGCCCGTGACCAAGGCCATGAAAGAGCAGGGCGGTTACAACAATCACCTGCCGCGCCAGCAACAGGCGCAGTTGAGCGGATTGGGTGCCCGCGCGTTGGCGGCCCATCAGAACAGTTTCGAGGCGTTCATCCTGTTTGCGGTGGGGGTGTTGATGGCGCACACCACGCAGACGGCGGGGTGGCTGATCGACGGGTTGGCGGTGGTCTTCGTGGTTGCCCGGGTGATCTATTTGCTGTGCTACTGGGCCGACCTGGCCTGGCAGCGGAGCCTGGTGTGGTGTATCGGCCTGGTCTGTTCATTGTTGCTGATGCTCAGCCCGACATTTCGCAGCGTGCTGCTCTAGTACGTTTACAACGCGCACAATAAAGCCCGCACTTGGCGGGCTTTATTGTGCAGCGCTAAAACCATTAATTGGTTTTTGGAGCGGCTTCTTCGGCAGCGGCTTTGTTCGATTCAGCCTGAGCTTTGGCAGCTTCGGCGTTTTCTTTCGCAGCGTCGTTCACTTTATCCTGAGCTTTGTTCATGTCCTGCTGAGCTTGCTCGGCATGTTTGGCAGCATCTTGAGCTTTGTCCTCGGATTTTTTATCGCAGGCAGCGAGACCGAGGGAAGCGGTCAACATCAAGGCAATAGCTAAAGTCTTACGCATGGGGTGTTTCTCCTTATGGAAAATATCTACTTGGCCTTTCGAGCACGGCCTGATGGGTTAAGTTCCATGTTTCTCACAGATATATAAGTTTATTCTTGTGGGAACTTTTTCTTAGGCCCATAACCGCTAAGCACCAACACTAATCAGAGCCTATAGCGAATGTCGGATAACCCCATTTTTGAGCGCGCGATGCGCTTTTTGTCGGCCCTGCGTCATTGCCAGGTCCTCGGCTTGCATGTGCACAGCGCCAGCCAGGACGGCATGACCATCACCTTGCCCTACAGCCCGCAGATTGTCGGTAATCCGCAGACCGGGGTGATTCATGGTGGAGCCATTACCTCCCTGATGGACACCGCCTGTGGCATGGCCACCCTGTGTGTGCTGCCGGAGTTCGAAGTGTGTCCGACCCTGGACCTGCGCATCGATTACATGCACCCGGCTGAACCCCACAAGGATGTGTACGGCTTTGCCCAGTGCTACCGGGTCACCACCGACGTGATCTTTACCCGCGGCTTTGCCTATCAGGACGATCCGCAGCAGCCCATCGCCCATGTGGTCGGAACCTTCATGCGCATGGGCAAAGGGATCAAGGGCACCAAGGGCTTCGGCGGTTCGATCACGGGTGGGCAACAATGAACGATGACTTCAAGACACAACTGCAACAGGCCCATGAGCGTGGCGACTATGCCTCGCTGCTGCACCTGATCCCTTACGCCAAGTTGATCGGCATCGAATGCTCGCGCCTGGGCGATGAGCTGCTGTTTCGCTTGCCGGCGAACAAAGACAACATCGGCAATCCTTTGTTGCCGGCGATTCACGGCGGGGTGATTGCGGGTTTCATGGAGCTGGCCGCTGCCCTGCACCTGGTGGTGTTTACCGGCTCGCCGGGAGTACCGAAGATCATCGACTTTTCCCTCGACTATCTGCGGGCCGGGCAGTTTCGCGACACCTACGCCAAATGCCAGGTGTGCCGGCAGGGGCGGCGCGTCGCCAACGTGGCGATAACCGCGTGGCAGAGCACTGAAGCTGAACCGATTGCCACGGCGCGTGCGCATTTCAAGATCGAGGAAACACCCAGCCCTTGAAATCCTCGGTGACGCCCCCACTTTGAATGACATCCCGCCGCCACCCTTCAGGGCGCGGCCACTGCCATCCAATCGGAGTTTGATGACCATGAGCGTGGAAACTCAAAAGGAAACCCTGGGCTTCCAGACCGAGGTAAAGCAACTGCTGCACCTGATGATCCATTCGCTGTACTCCAACAAGGAAATTTTCCTTCGCGAACTCATCTCCAACGCCTCTGACGCTGTCGACAAATTACGTTTCGAAGCCCTGTCCAAGCCTGAGTTGCTGGAAGGCGGCGCGGAACTGAAAATCCGTGTGAGCTTCGACAAAGACGCCAAAACCGTCACCCTCGAAGACAACGGTATCGGTATGAGCCGCGAAGATGCGATCACGCATCTGGGCACCATCGCCAAGTCCGGCACCGCCGATTTCATGAAACACCTGACCGGTGATCAGAAGAAAGATTCGCACCTGATCGGTCAATTCGGCGTAGGTTTCTACTCCGCGTTCATCGTTGCCGACCAGGTTGAAGTGTTCAGCCGCCGTGCCGGCCTCGCCGCGAGCGAAGGCGTGCACTGGTCGTCCAAGGGCGAAGGCGATTTCGAAGTCGCGACCATTGAAAAAGCCGAGCGCGGTACCCGCATCGTCCTGCACCTGAAATCCGGTGAAGACGAGTTTGCCGACGGCTGGCGCCTGCGCAACATCATCAAGAAGTACTCCGACCACATCGCACTGCCGATCGAGCTGCCGAAAGAAGTCACGGCCGCCGAAGGTGAAGAGGCGCCGGCCGTTGAATGGGAAACCGTCAACCGTGCCAGCGCGCTGTGGACGCGTCCGCGTACCGAGATTGCGGATTCGGAATACCAGGAGTTCTACAAACACATCGCCCACGATTTCGAGAATCCGCTGAGCTGGAGCCACAACAAGGTCGAAGGCAAGCTGGAATACAGCTCGTTGCTCTACGTGCCGGCCCGTGCTCCGTTCGACCTGTACCAGCGTGAAGCGCCTAAAGGCCTGAAGCTGTACGTGCAACGGGTGTTCGTCATGGACCAGGCGGAGTCGTTCCTGCCGCTGTACCTGCGTTTCATCAAGGGTGTGGTCGATTCCAACGATCTGTCGCTGAACGTGTCGCGGGAAATCCTGCAGAAAGACCCGATCATCGATTCGATGAAGTCGGCGCTGACCAAGCGCGTGCTGGACATGCTGGAAAAACTGGCGAAGAACGATCCTGAGCAATACAAAGGCTTCTGGAAAAACTTCGGCCAGGTGATGAAAGAAGGCCCAGCCGAAGATTTCGCCAACAAAGAGAAGATCGCGGGCCTGCTGCGCTTTGCCTCTACCCAAGGCGAAGAAGGCGAGCAAGTGGTTTCCCTGGCCGAGTACCTGGCGCGTGCCAAGGAAGGTCAAGACAAGATCTACTACCTGACCGGCGAAACCTACGCGCAGGTCAAGAACAGCCCGCACCTGGAAGTCTTCCGCAAGAAAGGCATCGAAGTGCTGCTGCTGACCGATCGCATCGACGAGTGGCTGATGAGCTACCTCAGCGATTTCGACGGCAAGAGCTTTGTCGACGTGGCGCGGGGTGACCTGGACCTGGGCAACCTGGACTCGGCAGAGGACAAGCAGGCGGCGGAAGAAGTTGCCAAGTCCAAGGAAGGCCTGGTCGAGCGTCTGAAAACCGCGCTGGGCGACTCTGTTGCGCAAGTGCGGGTTTCCCACCGCCTGACCGATTCGCCGGCGATCCTGGCCATCGGTGAGCAGGACCTCGGCCTGCAGATGCGCCAGATCCTTGAAGCCAGCGGGCAGAAGGTTCCGGACTCCAAGCCGATCTTCGAATTCAACCCGGCTCACCCGCTGATCGAGAAGCTCGACGCGGAGCAGAGTGACGAGCGGTTTGGTGATCTGTCGCACATCCTGTTCGATCAGGCGGCCCTGGCGGCTGGCGACAGTCTCAAGGACCCGGCGGCGTATGTGCGCCGGCTGAACAAGCTGCTGGTTGAGCTGTCGGTGTAAACAGGTTGTAGAAAAACCCGCTTCGGCGGGTTTTTTCATTCTGGCGTTTATTGACGGGAGTGAGTCATGAGTCAAATCACTGTGCGTTCCGTGGTCTATCAGATTGATGGCCAGCCATATGAAAGTCGCCTGGCGTTCGATGCTGCTCACTCAGGTCCGCGTCCGGGCCTGTTGATGGCGCCGAACTGGATGGGCGTGGGCGCGGGTGCCGAGGAGATTGCCAAGGCGGTCGCGGCCAAGGGTTATGTGGTGCTGATTGCCGACCTTTATGGTCAGTCGCTTCGACCGCAGAACAACGATCAGGCGGGCGCGGCGATGATGCCGCTGAAGAATGACCGAGCGTTGTTGCGCAAGCGCATGCAGGTGGCGTTCGAACAGTTGCAGGGCCAGGCTGAGGCGGCGGTCGATGCCTCTAAACTGGCGACGTTTGGCTTCTGCTTTGGTGGCTGCTGTGCGTTGGAGTTTGCCCGCACGGGGGCGCCGGTGAAGGCGGCGGTGTCATTCCACGGCACCCTGGATACACCGGATGCCAGTGATGCCAATCACATCAAGGGGGCTGTGCTGGTGTTGCACGGGGCGTCTGACCCGCTGGTGCCCAAGGAACAGTTGCCGGCTTTCGAAGCGGAGATGAATGCGGCGGGTGTGGATTGGCAGTTGTTGAGTTATGGCGGGGCCTTTCACTCGTTTACCGATCCTCATGCGAATGTGCCGGGGATGATGATGTATGACGCCAAGGTGGCGGGTCGCGCGTTTAGGTCGATGCATGATTTGTTGGGGGAGGTGTTTGGGCTTTAGCTTTAGGGGGGCAGTTCAACGGCGGGTCACTTGGAAAATCGGAACGCCGCCCGACCCCAAGTAACCAAGGGCTCTTACCCCTGGCGTACGGCCCCTCGCCTAGGCTCGGGGTTCCTTCGCTACGGTATCCATCCGGGGGGGAGCGGGTGGATCAAGGGCTGCAGGCGAGCTACCGGCCGGCCTGCTTTTTCTGGTGTCCGAATCTCCCCTGGGGGAGCTAGCCTGCTAGCGATGGCAATCTCCGCTATGCCATGGATTTCGGGTATACCCCAATCCCCACAGCTGTCGAGCCCGCGAGGCTGCGTTTCAGCCTCTGCCTTTGGGTAATTCAATTCTCTCGCTTTCCCCCGGAACACTTGGCCAGTCGCCTGCTGCCCAGCGCCGGCGTGCGTCTTCGATGGCTGTCGGGTCGCTGGCGACGAAGTTCCAGTTGATCCGGCGTGGGCCGTCCATGGGGGCGCCGCCGAAGAGGATGGCGTGACAGTCGCTGTCGGCGAACAGGGTCATTGCTTCGCCGCTTGGCAGGATCACCAGCGCGTGTGCTTCGATGGGTTGGTCGTTGAGCAGGGCGTCGCCGCTGAGGATGTAGAGGGCGCGTTCTGTGTGTTCGGTGGGGATCAGCAGGGTGGTCGCGGTTTGCAGTTGCAGTTCCGCGTACAGGGTCGGGGACAGCACCGGCACCGGAGACTCCAGGCAGAAGCCGGTACCGGCGATCATGCGGATGGTGACTCCCAGGTTATCGCTGACCGGCAGGCTGGCGGCCGGGTGGTGGCTGTAGAGGCCTGGGCCTTGTTCGTGTTCCTTGGGCGAGGCCAGCCAGATTTGCAGGCCGTGCATGGTGAAGTCCTGGTCCCACAGTTCGGCGGGCGTGCGTTCGACGTGGGCTATGGCGCTGCCGGCGGTCATCCAACTGACGTCGCCGGCCTTGACGACTTGTTCGGAGCCGAGGCTGTCCTTGTGCAGGAGTTCGCCTTCGAACAGGTAGGTCAGGGTCGAGAGGCCGATGTGCGGGTGTTGGCGGATGTTCATGCCATGGCCGGCCGGGTAGCGGGTGTGGAGCATGTGGTCGAAAAACACGAAAGGCCCGACGCTGCGGCATTTGGCCGAGGGCAGCGGGCGCAGGATCGGTTGGCCTTCGACCTCTTCAGGGCGCGGGCGGATCACGAGCGGAGCGTTCATGGGGCAATCCAGGCTGTACGAAAGATGCCGTTGAGCATAACCCGCACAGCCAGCACTTGCCGCTATTGGCTGAAGGCGCCTTCAGACAGGTGGGTTTCAATGCTCACTTCACTGCTGGTCATCAGCTTGTGGATCGGGCAGCGATCGGCTACCCGGTGCAGTTCGTCACGCTGGGCATCGGTGAGCACGCCCTTGAGGGTCAGCTTGACGTGCAGCGCGTATTTGCCTTTTGGCTCCTGGCTATTGTCGTGCTTGACCTCGACTGTGACGCCGGTCAGCGGGATGCCTTTTTTCTGCGCGTATAGCTTCAGGGTCAGTGCCTTGCACGCCCCGAGGGCGGCGTCGAAGTAGTCGTGGGGCTCTGGTGCCGAACCTTCACCACCGGCGGACACCGGGACATCGGCAAACAGTTCATGTTCATCGATCTGCACGCTGTGGCGAAAACCTTCACTGGATTCGGTATTGACGGTAATGGTCATGGTTAACCTCTCTGGCAGTGGGAGACGACGGAAAAGACACCTTGCAGTTATAGAGCATCCGCGCAATCAGGCGTTCCACTTTCTTTAGGGCTGAACCCTTGGGCGCGGTGCGGGGTCTACCCTGTTCATCTGTCGGCGGAGTGCGCGCGTGTCTTTGAAGCCCTGGAATGCGGCCTGGTTATTGGTGTTGATCAGCGGGCTGGTGGACGCCCGTGAATACGCCTACAGCGATGCACACCTGCACTATGTGGATTTTTTCCAGGAAACCGCCGGCATGCCGAAGCTGCTCAAGGCGATGGCGGATAATCGCATCGAGCATGTGATGATTTCCGGCGTCCCGGTGGCGAAGAAGTGGCATGAAGACGAGCCCAAGCGCCCGCGTTATTACGCCGGGGATGATGCCGATGCCTACTGGTACAGCGCCACCGATGTCATTGTCGCCGCTGCGGTGAACAAGCTGACTCCCGAACAGCGTCAGCACTTTCATCCGTTTCTCTCAGGCTTCAACCCCAACGACAAGAACTCTGCAGCACATATCCAGCGCATGCTCGACCTCAATCCCGGCTTGTGGCAGGGCATAGGCGAGGTATTTACCCGGCATGACGACCTGACCGCACTGACCTCCGGCGACACGCCGCGAGCGAACAATGAGGCCATGACGCGGATCTACCACCTGGCGGCAGAGAACGACTTGCCGGTGCTGGTGCATTCCAATATCACTTCCAAGCGTGAGAAAAACCCGCTGTACCTGGCCGAAATTGAAGAGCCGCTGCGCAATCATCCCCACACGCGGTTCATCTGGGCGCACGCCGGCACCAGCCTGGAGATCCATCGGCATCAAACTCAGCTGGATTTCCTGCTGCCGACCCTGACGCGTTTACTCGAAGCCTACCCCAACCTGTTCATCGACCTGTCCTGGAGCGTGCTCACGCCCTATCTGCTGGATGAGGCGGGTCAGCCTCGCCCGGAGTGGGTAAGCCTGGTCACGCGCTTTCCAGAGCGTTTCATGCTGGGTTCCGATGTGGTCGGACGCTTCAAGACCCTGGGTAAACAAATGCACGGCTTTACCCCCTTTCTCGATGCCTTGCCACCCGAGGTCGCGCGTCAGGTTGCACGGGACAACTTCCTGGCGGTCCTGCCGCGTGCGGTGACGCAAGGGGCACGCTGAGTGGCGGTTTGTCATCAGCCTGTCACCCGGGTGTCATACCCTCGCGCCCATCTCAATCAAGGAGCGCGAAATGTCCCTCACTCGTTTATCTGCATTGGCGACGCTGATGTTGCTCAGCGGCCTGGCCAGCGCCGAGGTCAGCGTGCAAGGTCCGGTGGAATATGGTGTGTTCGAAGGGGCCAAGGCCGATCTGCAATCGGGGGAGCGGGTGTTGCGGCGCAGCAACGAGTCGATCCGCCAGACCGAAACGGTGCCGGCCAAGCTGGGTACCAAGTTCGGTATCCGTTATCAGTTGACCGGCAAGGCCGTCGAGGGGCAGCCCCTGACATTGCTGTACTTCACGCCGGGCATTCGCACCCCCGACGGCGAGCGTCAGGACAAGCTGGAGGTGGTCCAGAAGCTGCTGCCGGGTGCCCCGCAGGATGTGATGGCCTATGAGTTCACTGAAAGCCACGAGGTGGTGCCGGGCGAGTGGCGCTTCATGGTGTTCCAGGGCGATCGTTTGCTGACGCAGAAAAGCTTCACCGTGCGCTGAACAGGAATCGCAGACAAAAAAACGCCCCGAACCAGTCGGGGCGTTTTTTTGTGCGGCGGTGCGGCGGGGTGTTACTTACCCTGCCAGCGCTGCAGGACCAGGGTGGCGTTGGTGCCACCGAAGCCGAAGCTGTTGCTCATCACGGTGTTGAAGGCTACGTCTTCGCGGGTCTTGGTCAGAATTGGCATGTCGGCCACTTCCGGGTCCAGCTCGTCGATGTTGGCCGAACCGGCCATGAAGTTGCCTTCCATCATCAGCATGCAGTAGATCGCTTCATGAACGCCGGCGGCGCCCAGGGAGTGACCCGACAGGCTCTTGGTGGAGCTGATGGCCGGAGCCTTGGCGCCGAACACTTCACGCACGCCTTTCATTTCCATGACGTCGCCGACCGGAGTCGAGGTGCCGTGGGTGTTGAGGTAGTCGATCGGTGCATCAACGGTGGACATCGCCATCTGCATGCAGCGGATGGCGCCTTCGCCGCTTGGCGCGACCATGTCGTAGCCGTCGGACGTCGCGCCGTAGCCGACGATTTCCGCGTAGATCTTCGCGCCACGGGCCAGAGCGTGTTCCAGCTCTTCCACCACGACCATGCCGCCACCGCCAGCGATGACGAAACCGTCACGCTTGGCGTCGTAGGCGCGGGAGGCTTTTTCCGGGGTTTCGTTGTACTGGCTGGACAGTGCGCCCATGGCGTCGAACAGGAATGATTGGCTCCAATGCTCTTCTTCACCGCCGCCGGCGAACACGATGTCCTGCTTGCCCATCTGGATCTGCTCCATGGCGTTACCGATGCAGTGAGCACTGGTGGCGCAGGCAGAAGCGATGGAGTAGTTCAGGCCCTTGATCTTGAATGGAGTGGCCAGGCACGCGGAAACGGTGCTGCTCATGGTCCGCGTCACGCGGTATGGGCCGACGCGCTTGACGCCTTTCTCGCGCAGGATGTCCAGCGCTTCCATCTGGTTCAGGGTCGATGCGCCACCGGAGCCGGCGATCAGGCCGGTACGCGGGTTGGACACTTGCTCTTCGGTCAGGCCGGAGTCAGTGATGGCGTCTTTCATGGCCAGGTAGGCGTAAGCCGCCGCGTGGCCGACGAAGCGATAGATCTTGCGATCGATCAGTTCTTCGAGGGGCAGGTCAATGGAGCCGGAAACCTGGCTACGCAGACCCATTTCGGCATATTCCGGGTTGAACCGGATGCCAGGGCGGCTTGCACGCAGGTTAGCGGAGACGGTCTCTTTGTCATTGCCCAGGCACGAAACGATGCCCAGACCAGTGATAACGACGCGGCGCATGCGGATAACCCTTAGAAGTTGTCAGTGGAGGTGAAAACGCCGACCCGAAGGCCTTCGGCGGTGTAGATCTCGCGGCCGTCAACGCTGACCGAACCATCGGCGATGGCCAGGTTCAGTTTGCCTTTGAGTACACGCTTGATCTGAATGTTGTAGGTGACTTTCTTGGCGGTCGGCAGGACCTGGCCAAAGAATTTCACTTCGCCCGAACCCAGGGCACGGCCGCGGCCTGGCAGACCTTGCCAGCCGAGGAAGAAGCCGACCAGTTGCCACATGGCGTCGAGGCCCAGGCAGCCCGGCATCACCGGATCACCTTCGAAGTGGCAGGCGAAGAACCACAGGTCCGGAGTGATATCCAGCTCTGCGACCAATTCACCTTTGCCGTACTTGCCACCCTCTTCGCTGATATGGGTGATGCGATCCACCATCAACATGTTCGGGGCGGGCAGTTGCGCGTTACCTGGGCCGAACAGCTCACCGCGACTGCAGCGCAGCAGGTCTTCCCGAGTAAAGGCGTTTTGTTTGGTCATGCGAGCTCCTCAATAGTCCCATGCGGCAGGTGGGGCAAATCTTCCCGGCCGATCAAAGCATTCATGCCTTGAACCGGCAGCCTACTCATAGACTATTGCGTTGTGGTGAAAGTCACAGGACAAGGGACATGAATGTACACTTGTGCACTGAAATTATTATTCAAGCCCAAAATCGAGCCTGTCGAGGTGACTAAGACTGCCGCACTTTCGGTTTTCGCGCCAGTCGCAGATGCTCGATTAGGCGGTACTACTGCAGCCAACGCTGGAGAATTTGCTGCAGATCAGTGCGTTTGAAAGGCTTGGCCAGGTAATCGTTCATTCCCGCTGCCAGGCAGGCCTCGCGGTCGCCCTGCAAGGCGTTGGCCGTCAGGGCGATGATCGGTACTTCGCTGCAGCCGGGCAGTTGACGGATCTGCCGCGTGGCTTCGTAGCCATCGATGATGGGCAGCCGGCAATCCATCAGGATCGCCTCGAAAATCAGGCTCTCGGCACTGCGTACCGCCTGTGCACCGTCGTTGGCGACGCTGACGGTAAAGCCAAGGCTGCGCAGCATGGCCTCGATCACGGTCTGGTTGACCGGGTTGTCCTCCACCAGCAACACAGTGCGCCCCTCGCCATTGCTGCTCGCCGCGCGTGCGGCAGGGACGGGTGTGGGCAGGGTCTGGCGCGACAAGGCCAGGGGCATTTCCAGGGTAAAGACCGAACCCTGGCCTTCCACGCTTTGCGCGCGCAGGGTGCCGCCCATGCGCTCGGCCAGGGTGCGGGCGATCGGCAGTCCCAGGCCGGTGCCGCCATAGCGCCGGGAAATCGAACTGTCGGCCTGCTGGAATGCGTTGAACATCTGCTCCAGGTTGTCCGGGGAGATGCCGATTCCGCTGTCGCGCACCGTGCAGGTGAACCACAGCAGTTCGTGGTCCAGCGATTGCCACTGCGCCTGGATGGCCACCTGGCCGTGCTCGGTGAATTTCAGGGCGTTGCCGATCAGGTTGACCAGGATCTGCCGGATGCGCGTCGGGTCGCCCTGGACGTACAGGGCTGGCATGCCATCGGCCAATTGCAGCTGCAGGTTCAGGCCACGTTGCTGCGCACTGTGGGCAAACGCCTGGGCGCAACTGTTGATCAGCTCGGCGAGGTTGAACGGGATGTGCTCCAGTTCCAGGGGCGCCCGTTCGATGCGCGAGAAATCGAGAATGTCGTTGATCACCTTGAGCAAGTGCTCGGTGGACTCCGACGCCAGTGCCGCGTACTCGACCTGCTCATCGGTCATCTGGGTGGTTTCCAGGAGCTGCAACATGCCCAGCACGCCATTCATGGGGGTGCGCAGTTCGTGGCTCATCATCGCCAGGAAATCGGACTTGGCGCTGTTGGCCTTTTCCGCCTCTTCACGGGTCTGGATCAGTTGCGCCATGGCCTGCTGCTGTTCGCGGCTGGCCTGCTCCAGGCCATCGGCCAGGTTGTTGATATGCCGCGACAGGTTGCCCAGCTCGGCATCGTCGACGATCGGCAGCGGGGTGCTGTAGTCGCCTTGCTGGATGGCCTTCACCGCGTTGCCCATGGCGCTGATCGGTTCCGACAGGCTGGCGGCCAGACGCCGGGCCAGGAGGAAGGTAAAGAGCAGGGCGAACAGCGCCAGGATGCCCGCCTTGAGAACGATCTCCTGTTGGCGCTGACTGAAGGCATCGTTGGACATGCCGACGATCACTCGCCCCAGATAGTCTTCCGTAATGCCGCTGGGCGGGGGCACGGCCTGCAGGAAGTCGTCGTTGAGCTGGATGCGTTGCAGGCGCACCGGTGCCTGGAATACCTCGATCTGCTGTGGCTGCCCGCGGGAGAGGGACGGTTGCTCGACGTACACCAGGACGTTGTTGGCACTGTCCTGGACTTGCAGGAAGCGCACGTGAGGCGTGGCCAGTGTGGCCTTCATCAGGCTTTCGAGCACCTCCTTGTTGCCGGAAATCACTCCGTACTCGGTGGCCGGGGCCAGTTGATTGGCCACCAGTTGACCGGTGTGATTGAGTTCCTGGCGCAAGTCCTGGATGCGCACGAAGGTAAAGAAGCTGATCAGCAGCAGGGTCAGCAGCAGGGCCGGGCCGAGGCTGATGGCCTGGGTGCGGGTATTGATCCCCCAGTGGCGACGGAAGGTCATGGCCAGGTATCTCCTTCGGCCAACTGGATAGCCAGCGCCACGGGGTCGATCTGTTCGAGGCCCAGGGAGCGTGCCACTTGCGGGTTGGTGGCGACTTTGAAGCGCGTGGGATAGAGGCTGCGGGGCCAACTGGCCGGCGGGCGGTCGAGCAACTCGTCGAGAATCGCCAGCCAGTCACTCTGGTCGCTGTAGCTGCTGGCCAGGCTGCCAGCCTTGACGAACCCGGCATTGGGGCCGATCAGTGCCCGTTGCTGGCCGTAGCTGCTGAGCAACAGGTTTTTTGCGGTCTTCGGGTTGTACAGGTGCGGGTCGTCGAGACCCAGCAACACATCGCTGTTTTTCAGCAGCGCTTGCAGGGGCCGGCTGTCACTGGTGTTGTCCCAGCGCTCGGCGACGACTTCCATGCCCAGGCGATGGGCGGCGCCGTGCAGCTCCTTGAGCAGGAACTCGCTGTCCTTGCCGAACAATACGCCAATGCGCCTGGCTTGCGGCAGCAGGCTGCGGGTCAGGCGCAGTTGGCGGCTGAGCGGTGGGTCACTCCACAGCAGGCTCAGGTGCAGCGGGCGGGTGTCGCCCACCCGTTGGTTGGCTTGCAGGCGACTGATCCGCAGCACCAGGGTGGGAGGGCCCTGGTGGTCCTGTAGGCGCCAGTCGAGGCTGGCCAGGTCCAGCAGAATCAGGCGGGTCGTACAGGGAATGCGCGAGGGCGGCGGCAACTCGCGCAATGGCAGGAAGCGCACGTTGTCTTTGGGTCGCTGCTGGGCCAGGGCCTGGGTAAAGGCCTGCACTCCGGGGCTGTCCTCGACTCCCGTCAGCAGGACATCGGCTGCGTGCACGGGCAGGGCGGCCAGGCAAACGAGCAGCAGCCCCAGGCAATGACGCAGGTGGTTAAGCAGGCTGGTCGACATCCGCGCAAGAGTCATCTCAGAACACCAAGCTCGGCGCTGAAGTACAGCACGTGGCGTGAGTCGTAGTAATTGTCGGCGAAGGTGTTGGGCTGATTGTCCAGGCGTTGTTGCAGGGTGCCGGCCAGCTCCAGGCTGGTCTTGCCCAGGGCGATACGTTTGGCCAGGCGCGAGTCGAGCCGTTCGAAACGGTAGCCATTGAGGGCATCGTCGCCGTAGTAGAACAGTGCGCTGTTCCAGCCGCTGCCCCAATCGCGCAGCCAGCCGGCGGAGCCACTGTTGTGCGCGGTCAATTGCTGGTCCTGGGGGCTGCTGGCCTCGGCATCGACATAGGCATAGGTCAGGCGCAACCGGTCGGCAGCACTCAGGCGCCAGTCGAGCTGGGTTTCCGCACCTTGAAAGCGAGCGGTGTTGGAGTTGCTGGCAATGAACTGATTGTTGCGCAGCGACTCGCTGATCATTCCGGTGATTTCATCGTGGAACAGCTTGACGTCGAGGTTCAGGCCCAAGTGGGTGAAGCTGCCGTTGTAGCCGAGTTCGCGCGAGCGCATGTGTTCCTGCTCGAGATCGCCGGGGCCGCGGGTCTTGACGAAATAGCGGGCGCTGGGCCTGCCGTAGGCCGTGGGGTTGAGCCCGGTCACCCGATAGCTCCAGTTGACGTTGTTCTCGAACATGTCGGGCGAGCGCACGGCTTCGGAGTACACCGCGCGCAGGCCATGACGCGGGGTGATCAGGTAGTTGATCGCGAAGCGCGGGGTCAGTGAGTCGCCGATCAAACGGGTCTTTTCGTACATTGCACCGCCCTGCACAAGCCAGTGCTCGGTGGCGCGCCACTCCAACTGGCCGAACAGGCGCGTGGTGGTGTCATCGAGAGTGCCATTGAAGTAGGTCTCGGAGTCGGCCCGGTCGTAACGATAGTTCAAGCCGCTGACCAGGCGCAGACTATCGGACAGGCTCAGGGTGTCCTGCAGTTCAAGGTCGTAGCGCGTTTCCCGGGTGCTTTGGTCGATGTTGCCGCAGACGGTCCGGTTGGCGCCGCCTCGCCACTGCGCCAGGGCCTTGTTGGCCAGTGCTTCCTGCTCTGGCGTCGAGCGCGGGGCACCACTGGCGGTGAAACTGTCCATGTTGCGCGCCAGGCGCTCGGTGTAGTTGGGGTCCAGTTGCCAGAGTGCCGCCAGTTGCGGGCTGAACGATATTTCGGCATCACAGGCACGCCAGGTTTGCTGGCGATCCCAGTGCTGTGCCGTGCCCTGTATATAGAGGCTGTGCTCGGGGTTCAGGTCGAGGTTCCAGCGCAGGGAGGAGGAGTAATTCTTGGCGGTCACGTCGGAGTTGTCGCCGGCAGCGGTAATCCCGGGGAATACCGGACGGTAGGTATAGGGACGCTGGTTGCTGCCGTCCTTGGCGTTGAGCTGCCAGTCGATACTCTGCTGTTCGTCGAGTGCCTGGCTGATGGCCAGGTTGATCCGGTTCAGCCGCCGGCTGTCGTGGTAGTCCGCACCCCGCTGGTCGGAGTCGAAGCCGTCGTCTTCCTGGCCCGACAAGGACAGGCGCAGGTCGCCACTGTCCCAGCCGGTGCCGTGGCTGGCGTACCAGTCATTGATCCCACGCTGGCCGCGGCTGACTTTGATCCGTGTGCCGTGGCTGTTGGCCGGGGCGCGGGTAATGATGTTGACCACGGCCATCAGTGCATTGGCGCCGTAGCTGACGGTATTGGGGCCGCGAAACACCTCGATGCGCTCGATGTCTTCCATCGCTACCGCAATGTCGCTCCAGTCCACCGTTGCCAGGCCGGCGCGGTACACCGAGCGCCCATCGATCAGCACCTGCATGCGCCGCGCCTGGCTGGCATTGCTGCCGTGGTAGTTGACCACCGCCTGGTTGCCGTTGATGTTGCCCACCATCATCCCCGGCACCAGGCGCAACAGCTCACTGATGTCCCGCGACCCGCTGGCCTTGATCAGTTCGCTGTCGAGCACAGTCATGCTGCCCGGCACGGCGGCGGGCGACTGTTTAAGCCGGGTGGCGGTCAGCACTTGCGGCAGCGGCAGGTTTTCCAGGAACAGGTCATCGGCCAGCAGTGTGTCGCTGAACAGCAGCGCCAGGGCCAGCGAAGAACGAAGGGGGGAGGGACCGGCAAACACGGAACAGCCTTGATACCGTTTGGATGGGGACGCATGTTAACCGAGCTAGTAGAGTTTTCCATTCACGATGTCGGCATTTTCCTTCGTTTTGTTGTCTAGCTTCCTACAGATGTCGGTAATTGTTCGGGGGGCTGGCCGATGCACGACCGCCCCGTATAATGCTGCCATCGCCACTGGAATGGATTAATGGATTACATATGACTGAACAGCGCCCGATTGCGGTCCTGGGGGGCGGGAGTTTCGGTACCGCGGTGGCAAATCTGCTGGCTGAGAACGGTCATGCGGTTCGGCTGTGGATGCGTGACCCCGAGCAGGCCGAGGCGATTCGAGTCAATCGCGAGAATCCACGCTACCTCAAAGGTATCAAGGTGCATCCGGCCGTGGAGCCGGTCACTGATCTGCTGGCCACCCTCAACGATTGTGAACTGAGTTTCGTCGCACTGCCGTCCAGCGCCCTGCGTTCGGTGCTGGCGCCCCATGCCGAGCGCCTGACCGGCAAGTTCCTGGTGAGCCTGACCAAAGGCATCGAGGCGCACACCTTCATGCTGATGAGTGAAATCCTCCAGGAAATCGCTCCGCAAGCGCGTATCGGTGTGCTCTCCGGGCCGAACCTGGCCCGTGAAGTCGCCGAGCACGCCCTGACGGCCACAGTGGTGGCCAGTGAAGATGAAGAACTGTGCCAGCGCGTACAAGCCGCGCTGCACGGCCGGACCTTTCGTGTCTACGCCAGTGCTGACCGTTTTGGGGTCGAGTTGGGTGGCGCGCTGAAAAACGTCTACGCGATCATCGCCGGCATGGCCGTGGCCCTGGGCATGGGGGAAAACACCAAAAGCATGTTGATCACCCGGGCGCTGGCGGAAATGACCCGTTTTGCGGTGAATCGGGGTGCCAACCCGATGACGTTCCTCGGTCTGGCCGGGGTCGGCGACCTGATCGTCACCTGCTCCTCGCCCAAGAGCCGCAACTATCAAGTGGGCTTTGCCCTGGGCCAGGGCTTGAGCCTGGAAGACGCGGTGAACCGCCTGGGCGAGGTCGCCGAGGGCGTCAACACCCTCAAAGTGCTGAAGGCCAAGGCCCAGGAAGTCGGGGTCTATATGCCGTTGGTCGCCGGCCTGCACGCCATTCTGTTTGAAGGGCGCACGCTGGAGCAGGTGATCGAGCTGCTGATGCGTGGCGAGCCGAAAACCGATGTCGACTTTATCTCCACCAGCGGTTTCAACTGAGCCCTCGACTGACAGGGGCAGGGAGCAAGACATGAACGAACCCAAAGTAGAAGCCAGGTACGAGTCCATCCTTCTGCGAGTGCTGTGGATGCTGGTGTTTGTCCTGGTGTGGCAGGTGGCGCAGTTCATTCTCGGCGCGGTAGTGCTGGTGCAACTGATCTACCGACTGATTTATGGTGCCCCGAGTGCCGGGCTGATGAACTTCGGTGACAGCCTCAGCCAGTTCCTGGCGCAGATCGGCCGTTTCGGCAGCTTCCACAGCGACCAGAAACCCTGGCCGTTTGCCGACTGGCCGACCCCGCGTACCCCGGAAGGCGAGGCGCCACACACAGTCGCGCCGGCGCCGCATCCGGTCCGCGATGAGGAGCCGAAACTATGAAAGTCTGGGTGTTGCGCCATGGTGAAGCCGAACCCTATGGTTCGCGCCCGGATTCGGAGCGGGCGTTGACGCCCCACGGCTGCGAGGAAGCCTTGCGCAGCGCCGCCCGGTTGATCGGCAAGCCGCTGACCGCGATCTACGCCAGCCCCTATTTGCGCGCCCAGCAAACCGCACAACTGGTGCGCGAGGCCCTGGGTTTCGTGCCAGAGATCCGCACGGTCGAATGGTTGACGCCCGACAGCCGCCCGCAAGCGGTGGCCGAGCAACTGGCCTCGGTGGACAACGTACTGCTGGTCAGCCACAACCCGTTGGTGGGCAATCTGCTGGGGTTTTTGCAGCACGGTCATGTGCAGGAGCCTGTGGCCGTGCGCACGGCGGGCCTGGCGGAGCTCGAAGGGGAGTGGCCGCTGGCCGGGCTGATGAAGCTCAACAGCCTCCAACACCCGTAATACTTGGGCGTTCAGAGGGGCGGGGATTTTTGTTTGCAATAGACAACCAAGCAATCGCTTGGTTGGTCTACGCTTGCGGCGACACCGAACAAAAACAGGAGCGCATTCCATGCCCGCCGCTTTTCGTTTGCCGCTGCAAGTGTTCTACGAGCGTGAAGCCCGCCACCCGCGCCAGCGGTTCATGGTTCAGCCGACCGGAGGCGGCCAGGTCGAAACGCTGACCTGGGCCGACGTCGGCCACCAGGCTCGTTGTGCCGCGCACTGGCTGCGGGCCCGGGAGTTGCCTCAGGGCAGCCACATTGCCCTGATCTCGAAAAACTGTGCCCACTGGATCATTGCCGACCTGGCGATCTGGATGGCCGGCCATGTCTCAGTGCCGCTGTACCCCAACCTGACAGCCGAGTCGGTGGCTCAGGTGCTGGAGCATTCGCAGGCGGCCCTGGCATTCATCGGGAAGCTGGATGACTGGCCGAGCATGTCCCGAGGCGTCAGCGCCGACCTGCCCACCATCAGCCTGCCACTGTGTCCCGCGGCGACCTTTGACTACAGTTGGGCCGACCTGCAGCGCAGTTCACCGATCCAGGACAACCCGACCCCGGGTGGCGATGAACTGGCAACCATCATCTATACCTCCGGCACCACGGGCCTGCCCAAAGGGGTGATGCACAGCTTTGCCAACCTCGGTTTTGCCGCCACCCATGGCACCCAATTGTTCAACCTCAACGAGTCGGATCGACTGTTGTCGTACCTGCCGCTGTGCCATGTCGCTGAACGCATGTTTGTCGAAATGGCATCGATTTATACCGGGCAAACGGTGTTTTTTGCCGAGAGCCTCGACACCTTTCTGGTCGATTTGCAGCGCGCCCGGCCCACGGCGTTGTTTGGCGTGCCGCGGATCTGGACCAAGTTCCAGATGGGGGTCTACAGCAAGATCCCGGCCCGACGCCTGGACTTTTTGCTGGGCCTGCCGATCATCGGCAAGCGCGTCGGGCACAAGGTGCTGGCCGGCCTGGGCCTGGATGCCTTGCGCATTGCCCTGTCCGGCGCCGCACCGGTGCCCCTGGCCTTGCTGCACTGGTACAAACGCCTGGGACTGGATGTGCTGGAGGTCTACGGCATGACCGAAAGCTGCGGTTATTCCCATATCTCCCTGCCCGGCCAGCAGCGGCCCGGCTGGATCGGCAAGCCGTGTCCAGAGGTGCAAGTGCGCATCGACACCACCGGCGAGGTGCAGGTACGCAGCGGCGCCACCATGCAAGGCTATTTCAAGGAGCCGCAGAAAACTGCCGAGACCATCACCGAAGACGGCTTTCTGCGCACCGGCGACAAGGGCGAGCAGGACGCCGAGGGCTATTTGCGCCTCACCGGTCGCCTCAAGGAAATCTTCAAGACCAGCAAGGGCAAGTACGTGGCCCCGGCGCCGATCGAGAACCGCCTGGCGGTGCACTCGCGCATCGAGCAGGTGTGTGTGGTCGGCGATGGCCTGAGTGCGCCGTTGGGCCTGTGCGTGTTGTCGGCGGTGGGGCTGCAGGATGCCGCCAGCACGGCGCGCAATGCCCTGCACGCGAGCCTGGAAAGCCTGCTTGAGGAGGTCAATGGGGCCCTCGACAAGCATGAGCGCCTGCGCCAGTTGGTGGTGGTCAAGGACAGTTGGGCCGTGGAGAACGGTTTTCTGACCCCGACCCTGAAGATCAAGCGCAACGTGATCGAGGCCACCTACGGTGCCCGCTTCGAGGAATGGAGTGCGCGCAGCGAAGCGGTGCTGTGGCAGGATTGAAGAACAACAACAGCAATAAGGGATCAAGAGATGAGTCTGTGGCGTACTGCTCCGAACATTGAACAGTTGAATGGGATTCAGAAAAACACCATCGGCGAAGTGCTGGATATTCGATTCGAGTCGTTTGACGAGCAATCGCTGACCGCCAGCATGGTCATCGATCATCGCACCCATCAGCCCTACGGCTTGTTGCATGGCGGCGCCTCTGTGGTGCTGGCCGAAACCGTGGGCTCGATGGCCAGTTACCTGTGTATCGATGCCAGCAAGTTCTATTGCGTGGGCCTGGAGATCAATGCCAACCACCTGCGCGGACTGCGCAGCGGGCGGGTCACGGCGGTGGCCAGGCCGATCCATATCGGGCGTACCACCCACGTCTGGGACATTCGCCTTTGCAGCGATGAAGGCAAAGCCAGCTGCGTGTCGCGCCTGACCATGGCGGTGGTGCCGCTGGGTGAGGCACCTGCCGCACACTGACGCGTTGTTGCACGGAGGGTGGGCGATCTGCATAGGCATGGCCTGACTGTCATCATTCCTGGCAGTTACGGTCATTGCCGTGGGCGTGGGTCTTGCGGACAATCAACCCCTGATTTTGTTTATGGACACGCCGTTATGCCGCAGCAGATTTTTTTCGCCCATGCCAATGGCTTTCCTTCAGGCACCTACGGCAAGTTGTTTGCCGCGCTGGCGCCGGAGTATCAGGTCGCGCATCTGCAGCAGCATGCCCATGACCCACGGTTTCCGGCGGACGACAACTGGTTCAACCTGGTGGACGAGTTGATCCACCACCTGGAACAGCAACCGGGCCCGGTGTGGGGGGTGGGGCATTCCTTTGGCGGGGTCCTGCACCTGCACGCCGCACTGCGTTGCCCGCAGCTCTACCGCGGGGTGGTGATGCTTGATTCGCCCGTACTGACCCGTACCGATCAGTGGGTGATCCGCGCGGCCAAGCGTTTTGGCTTTATCGATCGCCTGACGCCCGCTGGCCGCACCCTGGGGCGCCGTGAAGAATTCGCCGACCTCGAGGCAGCCCGGCATTACTTTGCCGGCAAGAGTCTGTTTCGCGGTTTCGACCCGGAGTGTTTCGACGCCTACCTGCAACATGGCTTGCACAAGGTGGGTGATCGCTTGCGGTTGCGTTTTGACCCGGCCACCGAGATCAGTATCTACCGGGGGGTGCCGCACACCAGTCCGGGGCGCACACGTCAGTTGCAGGTGCCGCTGGCAGTGGTGCGTGGGCGCCAGAGCCGGGTGGTCATGCGCCATCACGCCAGCGCGGTGGCCCGTATGCCACAAGGCGAATCTGTGACCGTGCCCGGCGGCCACATGTTTCCCCTCGAGCGCCCGCAGGACACCGCTGCACTGCTCAAGGAGCTGTTCCAGCGCTGGGCCGGTCGCAGTGACCGGGAATGCGCGTGAGCAGCGTCACCGAGGTGCGCCTGAACCTGCCGCACATTGAGTTGGCGGCCCACCTGTTCGGGCCTGAAGACGGCCTGCCAGTGATCGCCTTGCATGGCTGGCTCGACAACGCCAACAGCTTCGCCCGACTGGCCCCCCGGCTCAAGGGCTTGCGCGTGCTGGCCCTGGACATGGCCGGGCATGGTCATTCCGGGCATCGCCCCCTGGGGGCCGGTTATGCCCTGTGGGACTACGCCCATGACGTGCTGCACGTTGCCGAGCAGATGGGCTGGCAACGGTTTGCCCTGCTTGGCCACTCCATGGGGGCGATTGTCTCGGTGGTGCTGGCGGGCGCCATGCCCGAGCGTGTGACGCACCTGGCGTTGATTGACGGGGTGATTCCCCCCACGGCGGAACATGAGAACGCTGCCGAGCGCATGGGCATGGCGTTGCAGGCGCAACTGGACCTGCAAGGCAAGCGCAAACCGGTCTACGGCAGCATTGACCAGGCCGTGCAAGTGCGAATGAAAGGCTTGGTGGCGGTCAGTCGTGAAGCGGCCGAATTGCTGGCCGAGCGCGGGCTGATGCCGGTGCCGGGCGGTTACACCTGGCGCACCGACAGTCGCCTGACGCTGCCTTCGCCTCTGCGCCTGTCCAGTGAGCAGGCATTGTCCTTTGCCCGACGCGTCAGCTGTCCGGCGCACCTGGTGGTCGCGGCCGACGGTATGCTCGGCAAACATCCAGAGTTGCTGGAGCGTCTACCCTTTAGTCGCGAACAGCTGCCAGGCGGGCATCACTTGCACCTGAACGACGAGGAGGGTGCAGCCCTTGTTGCAGACTGTTTCAATCGCTTTTTCGCCATTCCTTGACTTGCAGCGGGCAACTGTCGAGGCTGGGCGGGTTGAAATGGGAGACAACCATGATAGATCTCTACACCGCTGCGACCCCTAATGGCCACAAGGTCTCTATCGTGCTCGAAGAACTCGGTATGCCCTACACGGTGCATGCCCTGAGTTTCGACAAGAAGGAACAAAAGGCACCCGCGTTTCTCAAGATCAATCCCAATGGCCGGATCCCGGCGATTGTCGACCGCGCCAACGGCGATTTTGCCGTGTTCGAATCCGGCGCGATTCTGCTCTACCTCGCTGAACTGAGCGGGCAACTGCTGCCCACGGACCCGCAAGGCCGTTCGCGGGTCATCCAGTGGTTGATGTTCCAGATGGGCGGCATCGGCCCGATGCAGGGCCAGGCGAACGTGTTTTTCCGCTACTTCCCGGAAAAACTGCAGGGCGCCATTGACCGTTACCAGCACGAAACCCGCCGCCTGTACGAGGTGCTCGACAGCCGTCTGCAAACCGTTGAATACCTCGCTGACACCTACAGCATTGCCGACATTGCGACCTATCCGTGGGTGCGTGGCCATGAGTGGTCCGGGGTCTCGGTTGACGGCTTGCCAGCCTTGCAGCGCTGGATGGCGGCAATGGCCGAGCGTCCGGCTGTGCAGCGCGGGTTGCTGGTGCCGCAACGCATCGACGACGCCAATGTCATCAAGGGCGCCCAGGCCATGCTGATCCGATGAGAGTCTCTTCAAGGTTGAAGCGCATGCGTTTTATCAGTTTGTTCGTACTCGCCTGTAGCAGTTCGTTGGCGTCGGCGGCCGACGTGCCGGGCAGCCAGGATCTGCCGCTGGTGCCGCGCATGGTCGATGCGCAAATCGTCGATTATCGTCCGCCTGCCGAGCTTGAGCGGATTTACCCCATGGGTTCTATCCGCAAGATCAGTGGCCAGTTGCGGTTTGACGGACAAGTCACTGCGCGGGGCCAGATGACCTCGGTGACCTATGAGTTGCCGCCGGAGCATTCCGCCACCGCCGCCTTCACCGCAGCCCGCGAAGCCTTGCAGAAGCAGGGCGCCGAACTGTTGTTCTGGTGCCAGGCCCGTGATTGCGGCGAAAGCAGCCTGTGGGCCAACGAAGTCTTCGGCAACGCCAAGCTCTATGGTGCCGACAACGGCCAGGCCTACCTGCTGCTACGCCTGGCGGCCCCCCAGGACAACTCATTGGTGGCGCTGTACAGCATCACTCGGGGCAATCGCCGGGCGTACCTGCATGTCGAGCAATTCGACGCCAACGCCCCCCTGGGCGAACTGCTGCCGACCTCTGCCACCCTGTTACGGCAACTCAAGGACACCGGAACCCTGGATCTGCCCCGCCTGACCGGGGAGCCCCAGGCACCTTGGGTGACGTTGCTGTCGCGTGGCTTGAACCTCGATACCACATTGCGGGTCAGTGTTTCCGGGGCCCAGGCCGAGGCCTGGCGTCAGGCGCTGGTGGCCCAGGGTGTGCGCAGTGCACGCTTGGACCTGGGTGAAGTGAAAGACCCTGGCCTGCATTTCGAACTCTTGCGTTAAGCTCTGTGCAGCGAGCGTGCCTTGTGCCGCTCGCTTGCGCTTTTGTTGATTAACCCTGTTCGAGACTATCCATGCTCAATAATGATCGCCTGTTGGTGCAGATCCTGCTTCTGGTGTTGTTCGGTGCCAGCTTATGGGTGATGGCGCCGTTCTGGTCGGCGATGTTCTGGGGCGCGGTGCTGGCGTTCGCCAGTTGGCCATTGATGCGCCTGCTGACCCGCTGGCTCAATGGTCGCGAATCCCTGGCCGCCGCCATGCTGACCCTCGGCTGGATGGTGCTGGTGGCGGCGCCATTGGTGTGGCTAGGGTTCAACCTGGCGGACCATGTGCGCGATGCCACGGTCTTCATCAAGGATGTCCAGGTCGATGGCCTGCCCGAAGCCCCTGTCTGGCTGGGCTCCATTCCCTTGGTCGGGGGACGGCTGGTGGGGATCTGGAACAGCATCGACCAGCAGGGCGCGGCACTGATGGTGACGGTCAAGCCCTACCTGGGGCAGGTCGGCAACTGGTTGCTGGCACGCAGTGCGCAGATCGGTGGCGGTATCCTGGAGCTGACACTGAGTATCGTCTTCGTGTTCTTCTTCTACCGGGATGGCCCGCGGCTGGCGGGTTTTGTCCACCGTCTGCTGGAGCGGCTGATTGGTGACCGGGCCAGTTACTACATCGAGCTGGTGGCTGGCACTGTGCAGCGGGTGGTCAACGGGGTCATCGGCACGGCGGCAGCCCAGGCGGTACTGGCCCTGATTGGCTTCCTGATCGCCGGTGTGCCGGGGGCGCTGGTGCTGGGCATCGTCACCTTCCTGCTCAGCCTGATTCCCATGGGCCCGCCCCTGGTATGGATTCCGGCCACGGCCTGGCTGGCGTGGAAGGGCGACTACGGGTTTGCGGTGTTCCTCGGCATCTGGGGGATGTTCATCATCAGTGGTGTCGACAACGTGCTCAAACCCTACCTGATCAGCCGTGGCGGCAACCTGCCGCTGGTGATCGTATTGCTCGGGGTCTTTGGCGGCTTGATTGCCTTTGGCTTTATCGGTCTGTTCATCGGCCCGACCTTGCTGGCGGTGGCCTATAGTCTGCTGATCGACTGGAGCAACAGCCAGGCACGGGTGGAAGACAAGCGCTGAAGGGCGCCGGGCTGACGCGGCGGGTATCGGGCGCGTCAGCTTATTGAAGCTGTTTTTTTGCTCATTGGACCCCTTGATGATGATTTACCGATCATCGGGTCCCGGACGGGCTCGCGTTCCGCTACAATGCGCGCCGATTTCGACTTGCCTGAGAGCCCACTCATGTCCGCCTGCCAGACTCCTATCATCGTCGCCCTGGATTTCCCTACCCGTGACGCCGCACTGAAGCTGGCTGACCAGTTGGACCCCAAGCTGTGCCGGGTCAAGGTCGGCAAAGAGCTGTTCACCAGCTGTGCTGCGGAAATCGTCGGGACCTTGCGCGACAAGGGTTTTGAAGTATTTCTCGACCTCAAGTTCCACGACATTCCCAACACCACCGCGATGGCCGTCAAGGCCGCTGCGGAAATGGGCGTGTGGATGGTCAACGTGCATTGTTCCGGTGGCCTGCGCATGATGGCGGCCTGCCGTGAAGTGCTCGACCAGCGTAGCGGTCCCAAGCCGCTGTTGATCGGCGTGACCGTGCTGACCAGCATGGAGCGTGAGGACCTGGCCGGGATCGGCCTGGACATCGAACCGCAAGAGCAGGTGCTGCGTCTTGCGGCACTGGCAGAGAAAGCCGGGATGGATGGCCTGGTATGTTCGGCGCTGGAAGCTCAGGCCCTGAAGGCGGCGCATCCGTCGCTGCAACTGGTGACCCCGGGGATTCGTCCGGCGGGCAGCGCCCAGGACGATCAGCGCCGGATCCTTACTCCGCGCCAGGCTCTGGATGCGGGGTCTGACTACCTGGTAATTGGTCGTCCGATCAGTCAGGCGGCTGATCCGGCCAAGGCGTTGGCGGCTGTTGTGGCTGAGTTGGCTCTGTAGGGGCTGTCAGCGGGCAGGCCCACCCAAAAAACGCTCGCCCCCTCGCTACGGTATCCCTCCGATGGGGCGGTTGGATCAAGAGCAAAAGCACGGCGGCCTACCGGCCGGCCTGCTTTCTCTGGTTTCCTGTAGCAGCTACCGAGCTAACACTCGACCTGTTGAGTGGTGTCGGATTCTGTAGAGGCTGGCTTGTCGGCGAAGGCGCGACAAGCCAGCAAAGCTGACGTGGGTTAAACCTTCAACACCAGTTTCCCGAAGTTTTCGCCGCTGAATAATTTCATCAGGGTTTCCGGGAACGTCTCCAGTCCGTCAACGATATCTTCCTTGCTCTTGAGCTGACCCTTGGCCATCCATCCGGCCATTTCCTGTCCGGCAGCCGCGAATTGTGCGGCGTAGTCCATCACCACGAAGCCTTCCATGCGTGCCCGGTTGACCAGCAGTGACAAGTAGTTGGCCGGCCCCTTGACTGCTTCTTTGTTGTTGTACTGGCTGATGGCGCCGCAGATCACCACACGGGCCTTGAAGTTCAGGCGGCTGAGTACAGCGTCGAGGATGTCGCCGCCGACGTTGTCGAAGTACACGTCCACGCCTTTCGGGCATTCGCGCTTGAGACCGGCCACCACGTCCTCACTCTTGTAGTCGATGGCCCCGTCGAACCCCAGTTCGTCGATCAGGAACCGGCACTTGTCGGCTCCCCCGGCAATGCCCACCACGCGGCAGCCTTTGATCTTGGCAATCTGCCCGGCGATGCTGCCAACCGCCCCGGCGGCGCCAGACAGCACCACGGTGTCACCGGCCTTGGGTGCGCCGACGTCGAGCAGCGCGAAGTAGGCGGTCATGCCGGTCATGCCGAGTGCCGACAGGTAACGTGGCAGTGGAGCCAGTTTCGGATCGACCTTGTAGAACCCGCGCGGCTCACCGAGGAAGTAGTCCTGCACCCCCAGAGCCCCGTTGACGTAATCACCCACGGCAAATCCCGGGTTATTGGAGGCGATGACCTGGCCCACGCCCAGGGCGCGCATGACTTCGCCGATGCCCACCGGCGCGATGTAGGACTTGCCTTCGTTCATCCAGCCGCGCATGGCCGGGTCCAGCGACAGGTACTCATTCTTGACCAGGATCTGGCCCGCCGCTGGCTCGCCGACCGGTACTTGCTGAAAGGTGAACGTCTCGCGGTTTGCCGCCCCCACCGGGCGTTTGGCGAGCAGGAATTGACGATTGGTCTGGGCAGTCATGGCGGGTACTCAAGGGTGAAGGAAGTCTGATTGATAGACCCTCACGGTCGATGTCGCAAGGTTTGCTGATCCAGCGAATACGGCTCGATCCAATACAGTGATAGTTGGCTGGGTGGATTCATCACTGCGACTCATGAGCGATCAACCGGGCTTCTGATAGTGCTGACGTGCGACAGGGGTGGGTGTCTAGACTGGCGAAACGCGTTAACTCCCATCATTCGAGGACACAACAATGAGCATGACGTTTTCTGGCCGGGTAGCGTTGGTGACCGGTGCGGCTGCCGGTATCGGCCGTGCGACTGCCCAGGCATTCGCCGCCGAGGGCTTGCAAGTGGTGGTGGCGGACCTCGATGTGGCGGGGGGCGAGGGCACGGTCGAACTGATCCGTGCGGCCGGTGGTGAGGCAGTGTTTGTGCGTTGCAACGTGACCCAGGAAAGCGATGTGCAAAACCTGATGGCGCAAGCCGTGAGTGCCTATGGCCGAGTTGATTACGCCTTCAACAACGCCGGAATCGAGATCGAAAAGGGCAAGCTGGCCGAGGGCACGCTCGATGAGTTCGACGCGATCATGGGGGTCAATGTCAAAGGTGTCTGGCTGTGCATGAAACACCAACTGCCGTTGATGCTGGCCCAGGGCGGCGGTGCCATCGTCAATACCGCCTCGGTGGCCGGTCTGGGGGCGGCACCGAAGATGAGCATCTACGCTGCGTCCAAGCACGCGGTGATCGGCCTGACCAAGTCGGCCGCCATCGAATATGCGAAGAAAAAGATCCGGGTCAATGCGGTGTGTCCTGCGGTGATTGATACCGATATGTTTCGTCGGGCCTACGAGGCCGATCCGAAAAAGGCCGACTTCGCGGCGGCCATGCACCCGGTGGGGCGTATTGGCAAGGTGGATGAAATTGCCAGTGCGGTGCTGTACCTGTGCAGCGATGGGGCGGCGTTCACTACCGGTCATTCGTTAGCCGTGGACGGTGGGGTAACGGCTTTTTGATCGACTGAGGAAACCTGATTTTTTCTCAGTGCAATCACTGGAACTTATGTCAGACCAAGCCCGCATTCGTGTGGGCTTTTTTGTGCCTCCGGGGAATGTGTTTCAAGGGGTTAGAGCCACGGGGTTTTAACCTACTGCCGTACTAATCGGACAGTCAGCCTGTGCTTAACTGCTCATGGAAATAATCTAAAACAGTTGGAGCTGATCTCTCATGGAATTGAGAATCGATCGTCAGGCGCTGGTCCCCGTCGTGCAGCAGGTGGTTGATGCGCTTGCCGGCAGAATTCGTCAGGGTGCCATCGAGCCTGGCACACGTTTACCCTCTATTCGCCAACTGGCCCGGGACAACCTGCTCAGCCAATCCTGCGTGATAGAAGCCTACGAGCGCATGGTGGCTCAGGGGGTGCTTGCATCGCGTCACGGTTCAAGCTATTTCGTTGTCACGCCAGCGCTCCCGCGCAGCCCTGAAGACGTGCTCACCGGCGAGGCAAGCCGGTTGCCTCTGGGAAGTGCCGGCATGCCGCAAAGCTGGCGCGAGAGTGATGACCTTGGGTACGCCATCCGCCAGGTGTCACGCACCGACATGCAGGGGCTGTTCAGCTACAGCTCGGGGTATGGCTTGCCGGCTCTGCGCCTGCAGATTCTCAAGCGCCTGAAACAGATTGCGATCGTTGCCGAGCCGTCCCAGGTGCTCACCACCGCCGGTGCCACCCACGGGCTGGACCTGATCATCCGCACCCTGCTCAAACCCGGTGATTGTGTGGTGGTGGAAACGCCCGGTCATTCGAACCTGTTCGAGCAATTGCAGTTGCTGGGCGTGCGGATGCTCGAGGTGCCGCGCACCCCGCGTGGGCCGGACATCCAGGTGCTAGAGTCGCTCTTGGCGGCCCATCAGCCGCGCGCGCTGTTCATCAACAGCCAGTTACACAATCCTACCGGCAGTTGCCTGGCCCCGGCTGTGGCGCAACGAATACTGGAACTGGCCGGGCAATATGGGCTGAGCATTGTCGAAGACGATGTCTACGCCGATTTTCAGGGGCGCAGTGCGACCCGTCTGGCCGCGCTGGATAACGCCGGCTGTGTGATCTACCTCGGCAGTTTTTCCAAGACCCTCAGCAGCTCGTTGCGGGTCGGCTATGTCGTGGCCAATCAGGCGCTGGTGGAGCGCCTGGCGCAAGTCAAGCGAATCACCAGTCTGGGCGTGTCCTGTTTCAGTGAAGCGGTGCTCAACACCCTGTTGGCCAATGGGGCGTATCGCAAGCTGGTGCAACGCCAGCGGCTGCGCTTGAAGCGCGAGATGAACGCCTCTCTGCAGGTGCTGGAGGACGCGGACTGGGAAGTCTTTGGCAGGCCGTCAGGGGGCTTGTACATCTGGGCCCGGCCCAAGGCCTGTAACGCGGAACAAGCCAGCGCCCTCGCACAGCAGCACGGCATCGCCCTGGCTGGCAGCGCTGAATTCAGTCCCTCCGGCGAGGCCGGCGATTGGTTGCGCATCAATGTGGCCTATGCCGGTGATGCACAGGCTCTGGCGTTCTTTCGGGCCTGCGCACTGCCGGATCGACCTCAAGTGTTCTGAAAACGACGCACGCATAGCTTTTTGCCATGATTGCCGCAACTGAGACTTGTACTTGAGGGGCCCCCGTTGCGACTCTGCGGGGAGAGAAAATGGCCGCCATTGCCATTGGCCACTGGAAGAAGGTGACGAGCAATGATTTCAGGTGTGCAAGGACATTTTGCCAACTTCGGCATGGCGAAAAAACTGGGGCTTGGCTTTATCCTGGTCTTGCTGTTGACGGCCCTGGTAGCGGCCATTGGGGTCTGGTCGCTGCACAGCATCAGCCAGCGTTTCGACGGGCTCAAGCAGATGTCGGCGCTCAACAGTGGCCTGCTCAAGGTGCGCCTGCTGGAGCAGGAGTATGCCTTGCACGCAGATGAAAAAACCGTCGACGCCTTGCGCCAGGGCCTGGATACCTTGATCGCCCAGGTCGCCGAGCTCAAGGCCCGGTCGGCGACCAATGCCCCGGTGATGAATGAGGTCGAACAGTCACTGGGCGCCTATCGCAAGGCCTTCGATGAATTTGTCGAGCTGACGTCGGCCAAGGACCTGGCGCTGGAAATGGCCAGTTGGTCGGTCGCAAGCGTCGCCAACAACCTGGATGTATTGCAGGCAGGGCTGGCTGACGATGGCGCCTACACACTCAAGGAGTCTGCCGGCAAGGAGGGGGGAGAGTTTATCGAACAAGCCAGCCAGGTCAGTCAGGTGTCGAAGCTGATGCTGCAGGCGATGAACGAGGCGCGGGTACGCCTGGACCAGAGCCGCAAGGCCGCCACGCAGGATACAGCGCAGGGAAGGATCGAGCAGGCTGACCAGGCGTTGCGCCAGGCGCAAGCGCTGATGGAGGTGGTCAAGGATGCGGGTTACCAGACGGTACTCCGCGAGGTGGCTGGGCACATCGCCAGCTTCACTGACAAATTGGCGGAGTACACCGGGCTCCTGGCTCGCGAACAACAGGTCTATCAGCAGTTGCATGCGCGCGCCGGCGAAGTGGTACAGCGGGTGGATCAGGCTTATGCAGCGCAAGACCAGGCGATGCAGACAGAGTTGCAGCACAACTCGCTGCTGATCATTGTGTCGTCGGTCCTGGCGTTGGTGGTCGGCTTGATCGCCGCCTGGCTGATCACTCGACTGATTGTGACACCGCTGCGCAGCGTGATCCGACTGGCCGAGCAAATTGCCGCCGGCGACTTGAGTGCCAGTGTGGTGGTGACCCGGCGTGACGAAATCGGCCAACTGATGCAGGCCATGCAGCAGATGGGCGCGGGATTGAGCCGGATTGTCAGTGGCCTGCAGGCAGGCATCGAGCAATTGGCCAGCTCCGCGCAGTCGCTGTCGGCGGGGACCGAGCAGACCAACCTGGAAGTCAGCAGCCAGAAAGAAGAAACCGAACAAGTGGCCACCGCCATGAATCAGATGACGGCCACGGTGCACGATGTGGCGCGTAATGCCGAGGAAGCAGCGCAGGCCGCCCAAACCGCCGACGGCAAGGTGGAATCCGGCCAGCAGGTGGTGCGTCAAAGCATGCAGCGTATCGAGCTGCTGGCGGACTCGGCGACGGCGGCCAGTTCCAGCATCGAGAGCTTGAGCGTCGAGATTCAGAACATTGGCAGTGTCCTCAGCGTGATCAAAAGCGTGGCCGAGCAAACCAATCTGCTGGCGCTCAATGCCGCCATTGAGGCGGCGCGTGCGGGGGAGCAGGGCAGGGGCTTTGCTGTGGTGGCCGATGAGGTCCGCGCCCTGGCTAAGCGCACCCAGCAGTCGACCGAGGAAATCGAGCGGCTGGTGACGACCCTGCGCGGCGCCGCGCAGTCTTCAGTGCAGCAAATCCAGAGCAGTGGTGAGTTGGTCAAGCTGGCCGTCAGCGATGCGCTGCAGACCGAAAGCGCGCTGGGCAGTATCGCCGCCGCTGTTTCCCTGATTCAGCAGATGAACCAGCAGATCGCCGCCGCGGCCGAGCAGCAGAGTTCGGTGGCCGAAGAGATCAATCGCAGCGTTACCAGTATCCGCGCCAGTGCCGATCAGTCCTCGCTGGCCATGCAGGGCAATGCCGCGTCGAGCATTGAACTGGCGCAGTTGGGTGTGGAGCTGAAGGCGATGGTGGGGCATTTCAGGCTGTAAGGCGGGGGGGCAGGAGGGTCGCAGGCCAATTCTGACCCGCGATCCTCGAAGGCGGCATCAGTCGTAGATGACCTTCTTCTTCCAGTCTGCATCGGCCTCGACTTCCTTGAGGCCTTCGGTCAACTCGTTCACGTCACCTTCAACCGGGGCAATGTTGGTCAGCACCATGGAGTTGGCGCGGGCCAGGAGTTTTTCCAGGAACTTGAGTTGTTCGTTGTAGGCCTGCGGATCGGGTTGTTTGCGCAAGTACTGCACGCCACGTTCGAAGGCCAGGCGCGCCTGACCAGGTTGTTCCTGTTGCAGGGCGTGCTGGCCCAGGTTGCTGAAAAACTCGATGTGCAGCAGCACCAGGATGTGGCGGATTTCACGAATCCAGCTTTTTGCCTCGTTGGTGGGCAGGAAACCATCGTGGGCGGCGCGGGTGACCTGGCCATGCAAGGCTTCGAGCAGGAAGCGTACATCCTTGGCCTTGGCCTCGGTCAGGATCGGCGCCGGTGGGTTGTTCACCGGAATCGATTCGCCCTGGGCAATCAAAGCCTTCAACTCTTCGATGCGGCTTTTCAGCGCCGTACTGGATTTCTCCAGGTTGAGCATGCGCTGGCAGACGTTGAGTTCCAGGCGTGCCAGCAGCAGCTTGAGGGCCGGTGTCATCAACTGGCCGGGGAAGGTCTCGGTGATTTCACCGCAGCGGCGCAGGCGGTCATTGAGTTCAACCTTGGTGCGGGCCTTTTGCAGCTTATTGTTTTCCACCACATTGTTCATGTAGCCAATAGCGATCAGTAGTGCGATCCCGACTATTACTAGCAGGGTGATCATGAGTGGTGTCACCGTGAAGACCTCTTTATTGGGTTTGCGTGCGAGTGTAGTGGCTAAGCCTGGGGGCGGATAGGGCGGTGCGACGAGTTGAGACGGGCCCTGCAGCGGTCGATAGGGGCAGGTGGTCGATGGATGCACAATGCCATTATCGGTGTGCCAAGGACTATAGCGCCTTGGCGAGTGCCAGAATATAGGCGTCAAACGCCGGTCGGCCGAAATCCCCGAAACGCCCCGCAAAGGACAGCGAAGTCATTGATTTAAATAAATTTATATCGGGGGGTTGACGACCCCTCAATCCATCCATAGAATGCGCGCCACTTACAGCGTAAAGCGAACAGCGAAACGCGGTAGGGAGTGAAGTTGTAGCTGTGTCCCCTTCGTCTAGTGGCCTAGGACACCGCCCTTTCACGGCGGTAACAGGGGTTCGAGTCCCCTAGGGGACGCCAATGCGGGAATAGCTCAGTTGGTAGAGCACGACCTTGCCAAGGTCGGGGTCGCGAGTTCGAGTCTCGTTTCCCGCTCCAATTTTAAACAGCAGTGCTTTCGGGCGGTGCTGAGTGAAACCAGAACCAAGTCTCAGGATGCGGCTCTGGACACCGAAACACACACCATGTGTTCCGGGTAGCGTGTCCCCTTCGTCTAGTGGCCTAGGACACCGCCCTTTCACGGCGGTAACAGGGGTTCGAGTCCCCTAGGGGACGCCATTTGCGGGAATAGCTCAGTTGGTAGAGCACGACCTTGCCAAGGTCGGGGTCGCGAGTTCGAGTCTCGTTTCCCGCTCCAAATTTAACGAGAGCGCCACTCAGTGAGTGGCGTTTTTGTTGGTCACCGCAGCGCACGCCATGTGTTGCGGGTAGTAGTTGCTGTGTCCCCTTCGTCTAGTGGCCTAGGACACCGCCCTTTCACGGCGGTAACAGGGGTTCGAGTCCCCTAGGGGACGCCATTGCGGGAATAGCTCAGTTGGTAGAGCACGACCTTGCCAAGGTCGGGGTCGCGAGTTCGAGTCTCGTTTCCCGCTCCATATTCATCAAGAACGCCGCTCATTGAGCGGCGTTTTTGTGTGCGTGTGTTTTTTGTTGCCTGCCCACTCCACTAGCCGCCCCTGCTGCCTGCCAGGGTGTTTCCCTTCACCGGTAAACCTCTCAAATTGTTACCTGACGCACCGATACCGGGCAAAACCTGCTCCGGGTAACAGCCTGACCCATGATCGGCCCGATCCTCAACACGCTATCCATGTGCGGCGAAACCCCGTGCCTGTGGGCTTGTGTGCCTTTCGCCAGGGCCGGTTTTGCCTTGGCCGGGGGAGTTGGCTGAGTGATTGCATATGCTTGTACGTACAAGTAAGTCTATGTGCGTAAGTGTTGAGGTCGAACGCCAAAGCACCGGATTGCTTTTGAAGCTAGCGCTTGAGGTGCGGGATCAGGTTTAGCGCCTTGCACCCAGTCTCCTGACCGTACCCATGCGTCACAAGCGCCCGTCGTGGTTTTAGGAATTGATAATAATGAAAAGAACATTGCTGACCCTTTCTGCGCTGACCCTCTGCCTGGCTGCTGGTGCTGCCCTGGCCAAGGACTATAAGGAGCTGCGTTTTGGCGTCGATCCTTCTTATGCACCCTTCGAGTCCAAGGCCGCCGATGGCAGCCTGGTGGGCTTCGATATCGACCTGGGCAACGCGATCTGCGTCGAGTTGAAGGTCAAATGCCGGTGGGTGGAAAGTGATTTCGACGGCACGATTCCCGGCCTCAAGGCCAACAAGTTCGACGGTGTGATTTCCTCGATGACCGTGACCCCGGCTCGGGAAAAAGTCATCGATTTCTCCAGCGAGCTGTTCTCCGGCCCCACAGCCCTGGTCTACAAGAAAGGTTCCACAGTGGGTATCGACCTGGCTTCGCTCAAGGGCAAAAAAGTCGGCTACGAGCAGGGCACCATTCAAGAAGCCTATGCCAAGCAGGTACTGGACAAGGCCGGTGTGGAAACCCAGGCCTATGCCAACCAGGATCAGGTCTACGCCGACCTGATTTCCGGCCGTCTCGACGCCTCGATCCAGGACATGCTGCAAGCCGAACTGGGCTTCTTGAAGTCGCCACAAGGTGTCGACTACGAAGTCAGTCCGCCCGTCGACAGCCCGCTGTTGCCGGCCAAGACCGCGGTGGGTATCGCCAAGGGCAACAGCGAACTCAAGGCCCTGATCAATAAAGGCATTCAGGCGCTACACGATGACGGCACCTACGCGGCGATCCAGAAAAAACACTTCGGTGATCTGAATCTCTACAGCGGCAAATAACGTCCCGCGCCCTCATGGGTGAGGGCGCTTCTTTATTGCTATAGGTCCTGTGAATTATGTTCGAAGCTCTCTTACAGACGCTCGGGCTTTCCGCATTCAGCTTGCAGGGTTTTGGCCCTCTGTTGCTGGAAGGCGCCTGGATGACCGTCAAGTTATCGATTTTGTCCCTGCTGCTCAGTGTGCTGCTCGGTCTGCTCGGCGCCAGCGCCAAGCTGTCGAGCCTCAAACTGTTGCGCATTCCCGCCCAGTGCTACACCACCTTGATTCGTGGGGTGCCGGACCTGGTGCTGATGCTGCTGATTTTCTACAGCCTGCAAACCTGGTTGACCAGTTTCACGGTGGCCATGGAGTGGGAATATATCGAGATCAATCCATTTGGCGCTGGGGTCATCACCCTGGGCTTTATCTATGGCGCCTATTTCACCGAGACCTTCCGTGGCGCGATCCTCGCCGTGCCCCGTGGGCAGATGGAAGCTGCCACCGCCTACGGCCTGAGTCGCGCCCAGCGCTTTCGCTTCGTGGTCTTCCCGCAGATGATGCGGTTCGCCTTGCCGGGTATCGGCAACAACTGGATGGTGATTCTCAAGGCCACCGCGCTGGTGTCGATCATCGGCCTGGCCGACCTGGTCAAGGCCGCCCAGGACGCCGGAAAAAGTACCTATCAGTTGTTCTTTTTCCTGGTGTTGGCGGCGCTGATCTACCTGATGATCACCAGCGCGTCGAACGTCGTCCTGCGCTGGCTTGAGCAGCATTACGCGGCAGGTTCCCGGGAGGCAGTACGATGATTGAGCTCTTGCAGGAGTACTGGAAGCCGTTCTTCTACAGCGACGGCTACCACATCACCGGCCTGGCGATGACGATGTGGCTGCTCAGCGCCTCGATCTGCATCGGCTTCCTGGTGTCGATCCCGCTGGCGATTGCCCGGGTTTCCCCGCACTTCTATATCCGCTGGCCGGTGCAGTTCTACACCTACCTGTTCCGCGGCACGCCGCTGTATATCCAGTTGCTGATCTGCTACACCGGGATCTACAGCCTGGCCGCCATCCGCGCGCAACCGGTGCTCGACGCGTTCTTTCGCGACGCCATGAACTGCACCATTTTGGCCTTTGCCCTGAACACCTGCGCCTACACCACGGAGATTTTCGCCGGGGCGATTCGCAGCATGAACCACGGCGAAGTCGAGGCGGCCAAGGCCTACGGCCTGACAGGCTGGAAGCTGTATGCCTACGTGATCATGCCTTCGGCCCTGCGCCGTTCGTTGCCCTACTACAGCAACGAAGTGATCCTCATGCTGCACTCCACCACCGTGGCCTTCACCGCGACCATCCCGGACATCCTGAAAGTCGCACGGGACGCCAACTCGGCGACCTTCCTGACGTTCCAGTCGTTCGGCATCGCCGCGTTGATCTACCTGGCCGTGACCTTTGCCCTGGTCGGCCTGTTCCGGGTTGCCGAACGCCGCTGGCTGGCATTTCTCGGACCGGCCCATTAAGGACGGCAGTCACCGTTTGCGGCCTGCGCGTCGCAGCGAACCCTTTTTCTTTCTGGATGTTTGCGCCCATGTACAAACTGACCATTGAAGAGTTGCACAAGAGTTACGGTAGCCACGAAGTGCTCAAGGGTGTGTCCCTCAAAGCCAAGACCGGGGATGTGATCAGCCTGATCGGTGCCAGTGGTTCGGGCAAGAGCACCTTTTTGCGTTGCATCAACTTTCTCGAAACCCCCAACGACGGCGCCATGAGCCTGGACGGCAAGTCGATTCGCATGGTCAAGGATCACCATGGCATGCGCGTGGCCGACGACGCCGAGTTGCAGCGCCTGCGCACGCGCCTGGCGATGGTGTTCCAGCACTTCAACCTGTGGGGCCACATGACGGTGCTGGAAAACATCAGCATGGCGCCACGCCGGGTGCTGGGTGTCAGCAAGAAAGACGCTGAAGAGCGGGCCCGCCGTTACCTGGAAAAGGTCGGCCTGCCGGCTCGTGTGGCGGAGCAGTATCCGGCGTTTCTTTCCGGTGGCCAGCAGCAGCGGGTGGCGATCGCCCGTGCGCTGGCGATGGAACCGGAAGTCATGCTGTTCGACGAACCCACTTCGGCCCTGGACCCGGAGTTGGTGGGTGAGGTGCTCAAGGTGATCCAGGGGCTGGCCGAAGAAGGCCGGACCATGATCATGGTCACCCATGAAATGAGCTTTGCGCGCAAGGTCTCCAACCAGGTCTTGTTCCTGCACCAGGGGCGAGTCGAAGAGCAGGGCGCGCCGGAAGAGGTGCTGGGTAATCCGAAGAGTGAGCGTCTGCAACAGTTTCTCAGCGGTAACCTGAAGTAAGTGCGCGCGCGTTTGGCCTTGGGGCTGGACGCGCGTAGCTTTTTATAGCGAGAGCAACAGGCGTCCGGCAAACAGAATCAGGATCACGCCCATGGTCCGTTCGAACCAGTGGCCCATGCGCATGAACTGCAAGCGCACCCGATTGCTGGAAAAGAACAGCGCCACCAGGACAAACCACAGGGCGTTGACCAGGCACATCCACAGACCGTACAACGCCTGCACCCCTAGCGGCGTGGTGGCGCTGATGAGCGTGGTGAAGATCGCCAGAAAGAACAGCGTTGCCTTGGGATTGGTGGCGTTGGTCAGGAAACCGGTGGTGAAGGCTTTGCCCAGGCTCTGCGGGGCATCGGGTGCGGCGGCGGCCGGTTCGCTGTCAAGCGTCGACTTGGGTTTGCTGCGCAGCAGGCTGACGCCCAGATAAACGATATAGCCGCCCCCCAGCACCTTGGCCACTGTCAGCAGCCAGGGTGTGGTGTGCATCAGTGCGCCGACGCCCAGCACCGTGTAAAGCACATGCACCGAAATGCCCGCGCCAATGCCCAGTGCAGTGCAGATTCCCACCCAGCGGCCAAACCTCACGCTCTGGCGGATCGTCACTGCAAAGTCCGGCCCCGGGGCCACCACGGCGAGAAAGTGAATGGTCGCCAACGCCAGGAACTCACCCAGATAATTCGAAAGCATTTCAACTCCAGCTGATAAGGGGAGCATGCTCTGGCGAGCATGCCGGTAACGTGTGCTTTCGGGGGGGCGGGGCAGGCCGGGACTCAGCTGACGTCGTAGCGCACGGACAGCGTGCCCTTCTTCTGCGAGAGGCTGGCGATGGTCACCGTGCCCAGTTCCTGCAGACGCTGTACATGGGTGCCGCCGCAACCGTAGGCGGGCAGTTCACCAAAACTGATTTCCCGTGCGCCTTCGCGCAGCGAGGTCAGGCGCGGCAAGTCTTCTTCAATCCACTGGGCCAGGGCATCTTGCAGTGCGCTGGCATCGAACTCCGTGGGCGTCTCACCCGGCTTGAACGTCACCCGCCCTTCGCCTGGCCAGTGATGGGCCTTGATCGGAATCCAGCCGAGGGTTTCGGCAAAGTGCCCGATCAAGTGCCCGGCCGTATGCAGCCGGGTATTGAGTTGGCGACGTTGCTCGTCGAGGCGGATGCGGGTCATGCCGGGGCTGATGGGGCGATCGACGTAGTGCACGATGCGCTCGGGCTCCTGAACCACCCGCAGGACCTGGCTTTCACCGATCCAGCCGGTGTCGCAGAGTTGGCCGCCACCTTGAGGGTGGAACAGCGTGGCGCGCAGTACGACGGCAAATTCGCTCTCGTAGGGCGTGCATTCCAGGACTTCCACGTTGGCACTGTGTTCATCGCTGTGGAAGAACAGGCGAAGCGTCATATTCCAGGCTCTTATCAAAATTTCCATTTTTTATTATATGGATGGCGCAATAGCGTGATAATCCGTTCAAACATCAAAGGACTGTTGCGCTGTGAGCATAAATCTCCCGTTACCGCTGTTGGGTGAAATGGCAATTTTCGTCAAGGTGGTCGAGACCGGCAGCTTCTCGGAAGCTGCGCGCCAACTGGGCTCTTCTCCCTCGGCGGTGAGCCGGAGTATCTCGCGCCTGGAAAAAGCCCTGGCCACCCGCTTGCTGCAACGCACTACGCGCAAGTTGCGCCTGAGCGATGGTGGCGAAGAGGTGTTCAAGCGCTGCCAGGAGATGGTCAGCGCGGCCCGTTCGGTCATGGAAATCAGTGGCCAGTTCACCCAGGAGGCCGAAGGGCTGGTGCGGGTCAGCGTGCCCAAGGCCGTGGGACGGTTTGTGATCCATCCACATATGCCGGAGTTTCTGCGGCGCTACCCCAAGGTCGATGTCGAGTTGCTCCTGGAGGACCGTGAGGTTGACCTGATCGACGACCATGTCGACCTGGCGATTCGCATCACCGACCGCCCGCCAGTGGGGCTGGTAGGGCGCCAGTTGCTGACCATCGACCACCTGCTGTGCGCGACGCCGCAGTACCTGGCGGAGCACGGCACGCCGAGCCATCCCCACGACCTGCTGAATCACAGTTGTATCTACCTGGGCGAAACGCCGAGCGACGCGCGCTGGAAGTTCAAGCAGGGCAGCAAGGCGGTGACCGTCGGGGTGCGCGGGCGTTATGCCGCCAATCACACCGGGGTGCGCCTGGGGGCCGTGTTGCAGCACATCGGCATTGGCAGCCTGCCGTACTTCACCGCCCGGCATGCGCTTGAGCAGGGGTTGATTGTGCAGGTGCTAGCGGACTGGAGCTTTCTTGCTTCCTACAGTGGTGGTGCCTGGTTACTGCACTCGCCAACCCGCTACTTGCCACCCAAACTGCGGGTGTTCATCGATTATCTGGTGGAGTGCCTGGAGAAAGAGCCAACGCTGAGTAAGCCGGGGAAATCCGCTGGGGCTGGCGCGCTCGTTGCGCACTATGAGTTGCCGGAGAGTGAGGGGCTGTTCTGAGGGGCGGCGGGGTGATTCAGGCTGTACGCGTGGTCGTCAACGTCCATCGCGAGCAAGCTCGCTCCTACAGTGTCCCTGGCTTACACGGGAATTTTGAAGAAGCTGGCTTGCCAGCGAACAGGGCCGCAAGCCATTGCAGGGCTGTTGATCAGTGCTTGCTGTCCTGGTTCGACAGGGCCAGCAGTTGTTTTTCCTGGTTCCAGTCGAAGGGTTCGTCGTTCTGTTCGGCTTCAAAGCGACGTTCTTCCAGGGCCTGGTACAGGTCGATTTCATCGTCGGGCATGTAGTGCAGGCAGTCACCGGCGAAGTACCACAGCAGGTCGCGCGGGACCATATGGGCGATTTGCGGGTAGCGCTGGATGATCTGGCACATCAGGTCCTGGCCCAGGTACTGGCTTTCGATCGGATCGATCGGCAGGGCGGCACGCAGTTCGTCGAAGCGTTCCAGGAACAGCGCATGGCTTTCTTCCGGAACCTGCTCGGCTTCACCGACAGCGACCAGGATACTGCGCAGGAGGTCGAGCTGGACGAGAGTTTGGTCGAGCATAACGGGAGTCCTCTAGAACTAAAGCAAAACGGGCGCCGGAGTATATAGCCCTGGCGCCCGTTTTTCATCTGTACCGCGCTGGACGGGCCCGGGTATTAGCGGACTTTGCCCTCGGCCAGTTGCAGTTGCTCCTTGGAAAAGTCATCGACGTCGATCACCTTGCGGCGCGCTACTTCGGCTTCGCGCAGGTTTTGCGCTTCCACGGCTTGCAGCACCCCGGCCTCGAGTGCCGCGTCGATGAGGTTCTCCCCGGCAGCGGGCTTGAACTGCCCGCTCTTGAGGGCCAGGTGGACTTTTTTCTGCAGTGGATGGACTGCATTGAGCAGGTCGCAGGCGTGTTGCAGGGCGCCCACCGGATCGTCGACGGCTTGCGGACGGTAGCAGCCGCCCAGCAGTTCTTCGAGGGTCGGGTCGCCCTTGGGCCGGCCGATCACGCCTGCCACTTCGGCACCGAGTCGATCGTCCGGGCCTTTGTGGCGGCGTCCGAACGGAAACACGATGACCCGCAACAGGCAGCCCAGCACCTTGCTCGGGAAGTTGCTCAGCAACTCGTCCAGCGCCCGCTCGGACTGCCCCAGGCTTTCCTCCATTGCCCAGGTGAACAGCGGCCGCATGTGTTCAGGCGAGTCGAGGTCGTGATAACGCTTGAGCGCCGCGGAGGCCAGGTACATGTTGCTCAGCACATCGCCTAGACGGGCCGACAAGCGTTCACGGCGTTTCAGTTCGCCGCCCAGCAACATCATGCTCAGGTCGGCGAGCATGGCGAAGGCAGCCGCCTGACGGTTGAGCGCGCGGAAGTAACCCTGGCTGAGTTTGTCACCGGGACTGTGTTCCAGATGACCAAGACCGAGGTTGAGTACCAGGGTGCTGGCCGCGTTGCTCACGGCAAAGCCGATGTGCTTGAGCAGCAGGCCGTCGAACTCTTTCAGTGCCTGCTCTTTGTCTTCGCGACCGGCGAGGGCCATTTCCTTCAGGACGAACGGGTGGCAGCGGATCGCGCCCTGGCCGAAGATCATCAGGTTGCGCGAGAGAATGTTCGCGCCTTCCACGGTGATGAAGATCGGCGCACCTTGCCAACTGCGTCCCAGGTAGTTGTTCGGCCCCATGATGATGGCCTTGCCGCCGTGCACATCCATTGCGTGGCTGATGCACTCGCGACCCCGTTCGGTGAGGTGATATTTGAGCACTGCCGAAAGCACCGAGGGTTTTTCGCCTAGGTCCAGGGCGCTGGCGGTGAGCATGCGTGCCGCGTCCATCATCCAGGCATTGCCACCGATGCGCGCCATGGCTTCTTGAATGCCTTCGAAGGCCGAGAGCGGCACGTTGAACTGTTCGCGCACCTGGGCATATTGGCCGGTGACCAGGCTTGTGAACTTGGCGGCGCCCGTGCCTACGGCCGGCAACGAAATCGAACGCCCCACCGACAGGCAGTTCATCAGCATCATCCAGCCCTTGCCGAGCATCTCCTGGCCGCCAATGAGGAAGTCCAGCGGCACGAACACGTCCTTGCCGGAGTTGGGGCCGTTCATGAACGACGCGCCGAGGGGCAGGTGGCGACGCCCGATTTCCACCCCGGCGGTATCGGTGGGAATCAAGGCCAGGCTGATGCCCAGGTCTTCCTCGTCGCCCAGCAGATGGTCCGGGTCATAAGCCTTGAACGCCAGGCCGAGCAGGGTGGCGACGGGGCCCAGGGTGATGTAGCGCTTTTCCCAGTTCAGGCGCAGACCCAGGGTTTCCTCGCCTTGCCATTGGCCTTTGCAGATCACCCCGGTGTCGGGCATCGCGCCAGCGTCGGAACCTGCCAGCGGGCCGGTCAGGGCGAAGCACGGGATGTCATCGCCACGGGCCAGGCGCGGCAGGTAGTGGTTGCGTTGTTCTTCGGTGCCGTAGTGCAGCAGCAGCTCGGCCGGCCCCAGTGAGTTGGGGACCATCACGGTGGAGGCCAGGTCGCCACTGCGGGTCGCCAGTTTCATCGCCACCTGCGAGTTGGCGTAGGAGGAGAACCCCTTGCCGCCGTATTCCCGGGGAATGATCAGGGCAAAAAAGCCGTTGGCCTTGATATGTGCCCAGGCTTCGGCTGGCAGGTCCATGGTCTGGCCGATCTGCCAGTCGCTGACCATGGCGCAGAGTTCTTCGGTCGGGCCGTCGAGAAAGGCTTGCTCCTCGTCGCTCAACTGCGCCTTGGGATAGGCCAGCAGCTTGTTCCAGTCCGGCCGGCCGCTGAACAGTTCGCCATCCCACCAGACAGTGCCCGCATCGATGGCGTCGCGTTCGGTCTGCGACATGGGCGGCAGGGTTTTCTGGAACCAGCTGAACAGCGGGGCGCTGAAGAATTTGCGCCGCAGGTCTGGCAGGAGCAGGGGGGCGGCCACGGCCGCCAGCGCAATCCAGAAAATCAGCAGCAACCAGCCTGGTGCATGACTCAGGATGCCCATCGCCAGCAGGTAGACGGCGACGATGCCCAGGGCGGGCAGGGGCGCGGTGCGGCGGTGAGCCAGATAGGCAATTCCGAACACCAGAACCAGTATCCACAACAGCAACATATTCAATCCTCCGTGAAACCAGGGTCAAAACCACCCCAAGAGCTTAGTCGGCATCTGCCAAAGGGGGCGGTTGGTACTATGTGTTTGAATGTGTAGGAAACAGGGGGTGTATTTCGCTTGTGAAACCGGGCGGCAAGCTGAGTAAACCCTGCGTGGGGTGTGCGACAAGCGCTCATGTTTGGCCGAAATGTCGTTATCTCTGTGCTGAGGGTATCGCTAGACTCGGGGCTTCCCCAGGAGAGCGTTCTCATGCACGAGTATCTAAGTCCCGGCCGCTTCATCGATAGTGACCACCCCTCGGTGGTGGAGTTCGCCGAAAAACATCGGGGCAGCAGTCGTGACCCGATCGCGCAGGCGGTCAATCTCTATTACGCGGTGCGCGAGGCCGTGCGCTACAACCCCTACACCTTCAGTCGTGATCCCGAGACACTGCGCGGCAGCTATGCCCTGGCCACCGGTGAAAGCTACTGCGTGCCCAAGGCCACTTTGCTGGCCGGCTGTGCCCGGCATTGCGGGATAGCCGCACGCATCGGCCTGGCGGACGTGCGCAATCATCTGTCGACTCCGCGCCTGATCGCCTTGCTCAAGAGCGATGTATTCGCCATGCACGGCTACACCGAGTTGTATCTGCAGGGGCGCTGGGTCAAGGCGACGCCGGCGTTCAATGCGCGGCTGTGTGAAGTGTTCGATGTGCCGGCGTTGGAGTTCGACGGGGTCAACGACAGCGTATTCCATGCCTTCAACCGGCAGGGGCAGCAGTCCATGGAGTACCTGGTGGATCATGGCCAGTTTGCCGATGTCCCCGAGGTGTTCTTTTTCGAGCACCTGCAGCAGTGCTACCCCCATTTGTTCAGCGAGCAAATGCCGGCCCTGTTGGGTGACATGCAGAGCGATTTGTCTGACGCCTGATCCGGCGTAGACTGCTGCGGCATTCATCCATTGAGGGAAGATCATGCTGAAGATCTGGGGTCGGAAAAACTCGTCGAACGTCAGGAAACCCCTGTGGGCGGCGCAGGAACTTGGCCTGGCCTACGAGGCCATCGACGCCGGCGGCGCGTTTGGGCTGGTCGATACGCCCGAGTACCGGGCCATGAACCCCAACGGCCGAGTGCCGGTGATCGAAGATGACGGGTTTGTCCTTTGGGAGTCCAACACCATCGTGCGTTACCTGATGGCCCGTCATGCCAATGGGACCCCTTGGTATCCGGCCGATGTCCAGGCCCGTGCCAGTGCCGAAAAGTGGATGGACTGGACCACTTCCAGTTTCGCCGGTCCGTTCCGCACTGTGTTCTGGGGGGTGTTGCGCACCCCGCCCGCGCAGCAGGACTGGTCGGCGATCAAGGCCGCGATCAAGGAGTGCGAAGCCTTGCTGGCGATGGCGGATCAGGCATTGGCCAGCCAGCCCTATCTGTCCGGTGCCGAGATCGGCATGGGCGACATTCCCCTGGGCAGTTTCATCTATGCCTGGTTCGAGATGCCTATCGAGCGCACCCATCAGCCCCATCTGCAAGCCTGGTACGCGCGCCTGAAACAGCGCCCGGCCTATCAGCAGGCGGTCATGACCGCGTTGACTTAATACTGACTATCAATACGCATGACTGTACTTGTGCGGCGTCGCCAAGCACCATAACGCTCATGCGCCGCGGTGGTTTTGCTCGCCGCGAGCCCCAACGTATTCCTCACTTCCCTTCTTGGTGCGTAAATCCGATATGAGTTCTGCTCTGTCCATCCGGCAGCTAACCAAAACCTACGGCAACGGTTTCCAGGCCCTGAGTGGTATCGATCTGGATGTCGCTGAAGGTGACTTCTTCGCTTTGCTCGGCCCCAACGGTGCCGGCAAATCCACCACCATCGGCATTCTCTCGACCCTGGTGAACAAGACCAGTGGCAGCGTGAATATCTTCGGTCACGACCTGGACCGCGACCCGGCCGGGCTCAAGCGCTGTATCGGCGTGGTGCCCCAGGAGTTCAACTTCAACCAGTTCGAAAAGACCTTCGACATCGTGGTGACCCAGGCCGGTTACTACGGGATTCCGTCCAAGGTGGCCAAGGAGCGGGCCGAGCAGTACCTGACCCAGCTTGGCCTGTGGGACAAACGCGATGTACCGTCGCGCTCACTGTCTGGCGGCATGAAGCGCCGGCTGATGATCGCCCGGGCGCTGGTTCACGAGCCGCGCCTGCTGATCCTTGACGAGCCCACTGCCGGCGTTGATATCGAACTGCGTCGCTCGATGTGGAGCTTTCTCACCGAGCTGAACCAGAAGGGCATCACCATCATCCTCACCACCCACTACCTGGAGGAGGCTGAGCAACTGTGCCGCAACATCGGCATCATCGACCACGGCACCATTGTCGAAAACACCAGCATGCGTAATCTGCTCGGCCAGTTGCATGTCGAGACGTTCCTGCTCGACCTCAAGCACGACATGCAGGTGGCCCCGCAGTTGATCGGCTACCCGAGCCGGCTGATCGACAGTCATACCCTGGAAGTCCAGGTGGATAAAGCGGTGGGCATCACTGCGTTGTTCGCTCAGTTGGCGACGCAGAACATCGAAGTGTTGAGCCTACGCAATAAAACCAATCGCCTCGAGGAGCTGTTCGTGTCCCTGGTGGAGAAAAATCTGGCGAAGGTGGCCGTATGAGTTCCGAACTGCAACCCAACCTCGTTGCCCTCAACACCATCGTTTACCGTGAAGTCCGCCGGTTTACCCGGATCTGGCCGCAGACCCTGCTGCCGCCGGCGATCACCATGGTTCTGTACTTCGTGATTTTCGGTAATCTGATCGGCCGGCAGATCGGTGACATGGGTGGCTTCACCTACATGGAGTACATCGTGCCGGGATTGATCATGATGTCGGTGATCACCAACTCCTACGGCAACGTGGTGTCGAGTTTCTTCGGCAGCAAATTCCAGCGCTCCATTGAAGAGCTGATGGTGTCACCGGTGTCCCCGCACACCATTCTGATCGGCTACACCCTGGGCGGCGTGCTGCGTGGCTTGATGGTCGGGGTCATCGTGACTTTGCTGTCGTTGTTCTTCACCGACTTGCAGGTGCATCACCTGGGCGTGACTGTCCTGGTGGTGGTGCTGACAGCCACTATTTTCTCGTTGTTGGGGTTCATCAACGCGGTGTTTGCACGTAACTTCGACGATATCTCGATTATCCCGACCTTTGTGCTGACTCCCCTGACTTACCTGGGCGGGGTGTTCTACTCCATCAGCCTGCTGCCGCCATTCTGGCAGACGGTGTCGCTGGCCAACCCGGTGCTGCACATGGTCAACGCCTTCCGCTACGGCATTCTTGGCGTGTCGGACATCAAGATCAGCATCGCCATCACCTTCATGCTGGTGGCCACCGTGGTGCTGTATGTCGGTTGTGCACGGTTGCTTGTCAGTGGTCGCGGGATGCGCACCTGATACCGTCACTCGGTGACAACAAAAAACGGCACCTCAGGAGGTGCCGTTTTTCATTTGGTCCGTCGGGCTTTCTTGCGTCGCGTCCACTGCCGGCCGACCCACCAACGCCAGTAGGTCATGGTCATGCAGTAAGCCAGGGCGCCGAGCACCAGGCCGGCCACCACCGAACCCAGCAGGAACGGTTGCCACAGCGTTGACAGTTCGCCGCTGATCCATTCCCAGGTCAGCTCCTCCGGCAGGCTGCGGGCGGGGACATTCATCAGCCAGGCGCCAGTCTGGTAGGTACAGAAAAACACCACCGGCATGGTGATCGGGTTGGTCAGCCAGACCAGGCTCACCGCGATCGGAATGTTTCCGCGCACCGAAATTGCCAGTGCCGCGGCCACCAGCATCTGCATGGGGATCGGCAAAAAGGCGGCAAACAGGCCCACGGCCATGGCTCGGGCTACAGAGTGGCGGTTGAGGTGCCAGAGGTTCGGGTCATGCAGCAGGGTGCCGAGAAAGCGTAAGGACTTGTGTTCCCTGATGCTGCTCGGGTCTGGCATGTAACGTTTGAATAAGCGCCGGGGCATAGGGCTTCTCGGTCAGTTCAGGCGGCAAGTATGCCCGGATTCGAGGAAACGCCCATTCAGACTTTGTGACAATTAATAAATGCGCGGCATCGTGACTCGGCTAATCCAAGAGAGGGAACTCTCAAGGACGGGCTTATGCGCACAGGGATGTTGGCGCTCGCGCTGGGTCTGTTGACCCTGGTTTTTTTGCCGGCCTTACCACCGGTCGGGATGTTGCTGGCGATGGTGTTGCTGGCGATGGTGTTGCTGGCGTTGATGCTGTTGCCGTTTCGCACCTATCCGCTGGCGTTTTTTCTGTTGGGCCTGGTGTGGGCCTGTATCAGTGCGCAGTGGGCACTCGATGACCGTCTGGCGCCGGAGCTCGACGGCCAGACTCGCTGGATTGAAGGCCGGGTCGTCGGCTTGCCCCAATACTCGCCAGGGGTAGTGCGTTTTGAATTGGCCGATGCCCGGGCGCGGCGTACCGAGGTGCCGACGTTGCTCCGGCTGGCCTGGTATGACGGGCCACGGGTCAACAGCGGCGAACGCTGGCGGCTGGCCGTGACGCTCAAGCGGCCAGTGGGCCTGCTCAACCCCCATGCTTTTGATTACGAGGCCTGGCTGTTGGCGCAACGCATCGGTGCCACGGCCACCGTCAAGGACGGACACCGTCTGCAGTCTGCGCAATGGGCCTGGCGCGACGCGGTTCGCCAGCGCTTGCTGGCCGTCGACGCCCAAGGCCGGGAGGGGGCGCTGGCGGCGTTGGTGCTGGGCGACAGCTCTGGGTTGAGCCGTGCCGACTGGCAGGTCTTGCAGGACACCGGCACCGTGCACTTGCTGGTGATATCCGGACAGCACGTGGGTTTGCTGGCGGGGATGGTCTATCTGCTGGTTGCGGGCCTCGCGCGGTATGGCCTGTGGCCGCAGCGCCTGGCGTGGTTGCCCTGGGCCTGTGGCCTGGCGTTCGCCGCAGCGCTGGGCTATGGGCTGCTGGCCGGATTCGAGGTGCCCGTGCGCAGGGCCTGCGTGATGATCGGCCTGGTGTTGTTATGGCGCCTGCGCTTTCGCCATCTGGCGGCCTGGTGGCCCTGGCTGCTGGCGCTGAATGCGGTGCTGCTGCTGGACCCATTGGCCAGTCTGCGCCCGGGGTTCTGGCTGTCGTTTGCCGCGGTGGCGGTGCTGATCTTCACCTTTGGCGGGCGACTGGGGCCGTGGCGCTGGTGGCAAACCTGGACCCGCGCCCAGTGGCTGATTGCGCTTGGCTTAGGTCCGGTGCTGTTGATCCTCAACCTGCCCATCAGCCTCACCGGTCCCTTGGTCAATCTGCTGGCCGTGCCCTGGATCAGCCTGCTGGTCCTGCCACCCGCCTTGCTGGGGACGTTGTTGCTGCCGGTGCCCTATGTCGGGGAGGGGCTGTTGTGGCTGGCTGGCGGCTTGCTCGATGGGTTGTTCAGTGCACTGAGCTGGGTGGCAGGGAAACTGCCGGCCTGGGTGGCGCCAGCAGTGCCTTTGTGGGCCTGGGCGATCGCTGTGCTGGGCGCGGTATTGCTGTTGCTGCCCAAGGGGGTGCCGTTGCGGCCACTTGGTTGGCCGATGTTGCTGCTGCTGGTGTTCGCGCCGCCCCGGGTGGTGCCCGAGGGCCGGGCCGAAGTCTGGCAGCTGGATGTCGGCCAGGGCCTGGCGATTGTGGTGCGTACCCGGCAACACACCTTGCTCTATGACACGGGGCCGGGTTTTCGCGGGTTTGACCTCGGCGCGCAAGTGGTCCTGCCGGCGTTGCGCAAGTTCGGTGTCCGCCACCTGGACCTGATGTTGATCAGTCACGCCCATGCCGATCATGCCGGGGGCGCACGCTCAATCTGGCGTGGCCTGCCGGTCAGGCAAGTCATCAGCGGCGAACCGCAGGATCTGCCGAATGAATTGCGTGCGTTGCCCTGTGCCAGTGGCAAGCAGTGGGAGTGGGACGGTGTGCGTTTTACCCTGTGGCATTGGTCTGGGGCGACTGACAGCAATCAGAATTCCTGCGTGTTGCAGATTGAGGCCAACGGTGAGCGCTTGCTGCTGACCGGCGATATTGACGCCCGTGCCGAGCGGGTGTTGCTCGATTCGCCGCTGGCGGTCAGCAGCCATTGGCTGCAAGCGCCGCACCACGGTAGCCGCAGCTCCTCGTCCGAGGCGTTTGTCCGTGCGCTGGCGCCCCAGGGGGTGCTGATTTCCCGGGGGCACGGCAACAGCTTCGGTCATCCCCATCCCCAGGTGGTCGAGCGCTATCAACGCCTGGGTGTGCAGATCTATGACAGTGCCGAGCACGGCGCGGTGCGCCTGCTTCTGGGGGAGTTCACGGCGCCGCAGGCGATGCGTCGCGCCGCGCGTTTCTGGCGCAGTGCGCCGTCTGTCAGCCCTGCGCCCTGAGGCGGCCCGGACTGGTGTCATGGCCGGGCACGGTCGTCGGCGGGCCCGGTCTCTACGGCCTGTCTGTATGCTAAAGTGGCGCACTTTTTCGAGGGGACTGTCACTGTGTGGGAATTGGTCAAATCCGGCGGCTGGATGATGTTGCCGATCATTTTGAGTTCGATCGCTGCATTGGGCATTGTTGCCGAGCGCCTGTGGACCCTGCGGGCCAGCCGTGTGACCCCGGAGCATTTGCTCGGGCAGGTCTGGGTGTGGATCAAGGACAAGCAACTCAATAAGGAAAAACTCAAGGAACTGCGCGCCAACTCGCCGCTGGGGGAAATCCTCGCCGCGGGCCTGGCCAACTCCAAGCATGGTCGCGAGATCATGAAGGAGTGCATCGAAGAGGCTGCCGCCCGGGTCATTCATGAGCTGGAGCGCTATATCAATGCACTCGGCACCATAGCTGCCATGGCGCCATTGCTGGGGCTGCTGGGTACGGTGCTGGGCATGATCGATATCTTCAGCTCGTTTATGGGCTCGGGCATGACCACCAACGCCGCGGTGCTGGCCGGTGGTATCTCCAAAGCCTTGATCACCACCGCCGCAGGCCTGATGGTGGGGATTCCGTCGGTATTCTTCCACCGGTTCCTGCAGCGCCGCATCGATGAACTGGTGGTTGGCATGGAGCAGGAGGCGATCAAGCTGGTTGAAGTGGTGCAGGGCGACCGTGACGTTGACCTGACCGAGGGCAAAGCGTGAAATTCCGCCGCAAACCACGGGAGAATGTGGACATCAACCTGGCGTCGCTGATCGACGTGGTGTTTATCCTGCTGCTGTTTTTCGTCGTGACCACCACTTTCACCCGGGAAACCCAGCTGCGGGTCGACTTGCCGGAAGCGGTCAGCGGCTCGCCGGCCGAAGACCAGCAGGCCAAGCAACTGGACGTCGCCATCAGCGCCGACGGGACGTTCTCGGTGAACAACCAGGTGCTGCCCAAGAACGACCTGGCCAGCGTGATCGATGCGCTGAAAAAAGAGTCCAATGGCGACACCAACCTGCCGCTGTCCATCAGCGCCGATGGCAAGACCCAGCACCAGGCGGTCATCACCGCCATGGACGCCGCCGGCAAGCTGGGGTTCACCCATTTGCGCATGACCACTGTTGAGGCGGCTCCGGCACCCTGATGGCCATGTCCGATCGATTGCTCACTGCGTGGTACGCCGGTCATCCGGCGCTCAAAGTCTTGTGGCCACTGGAGTGGTTGTACCGGCGCGTGGTCACGGCCAAGCGCCAGCGGTTCCTGGCGGGCGAAGGCGAGATCTACCAGCCCCCGGTGCCGCTGATCGTGGTCGGCAATATCACCGTCGGGGGTACCGGCAAGACACCATTGATTCTGTGGATGATCGAACACTGCCAGCGCGCCGGCCTGCGGGTCGGGGTGGTCAGTCGCGGCTACGGGGCGACGCCGCCCCAATTGCCCTGGCGGGTAGAGGCGCAACAGACTGCCGCAGTGGCCGGCGATGAGCCGCTGCTGATCGTCCAGCGTACCGGCGTGCCTTTGATGATCGACCCGGACCGCAGCCGTGCCGTCCAGGCGTTGCTGGCCACCGAGCCGCTGGACCTGATTCTTTCTGACGACGGCATGCAGCATTACCGCCTGGCGCGCGACCTGGAACTGGTGCTGATCGATGCGGCGCGCGGCCTGGGCAATCGTCGTTGCCTGCCGGCGGGGCCGTTGCGCGAGCCGGTGGAGCGTCTGCAAAGCGTCGATGCGGTGCTGTTCAACGGCGCCCTGGCCGATGCCGACGAGGGTTTTGCATTCCGCTTGCAACCCACAGCGCTGGTCAACCTGCTGACCGGTGAACGCCGCGGCCTCGAGTATTTCCCCGCGGGGCAGGCGTTGCACGCAGTGGCCGGGATCGGCAATCCGCAACGTTTCTTCACTACCCTTGAAACGCTACACTGGCAGCCTGTGTCACATGCGTTTGCCGACCACGCGCAATACAGCGCGGCGGCCTTGAATTTCACGCCATCGCTGCCACTGGTCATGACGGAAAAGGATGCGGTGAAATGCCGAGCCTTTGCTGCTGCCGACTGGTGGTACCTGGCGGTCGATGCTGCGCCTTCACCGGCTTTCGTGGCCTGGTTCGATACGCAGTTGATGCGGCTGTTGCCCGCACGTCTTTTGCCTTAAAACGCTTTTTCCAGGGAGTTTTCATGGACACCAAATTGCTCGACATCCTCGCCTGCCCGATCTGCAAAGGTCCGCTCAAGCTCAGCGCCGACAAGACCGAACTGATCAGCAAGGGTGCTGGCCTGGCATTTCCGATTCGTGATGGCATTCCGGTCATGCTGGAAACCGAAGCCCGTACCCTGACCACCGAAGAGCGCCTGGACAAATGAGTCACGCGTTCACGGTGGTGATTCCGGCGCGATTTGCCTCCACGCGCCTGCCAGGCAAGCCCCTGCAGATGATTGCCGGCAAGCCGATGGTCCAGCATGTCTGGGAACAGGCGCGCAAAAGTGCCGCCCAGCGAGTGGTGATCGCCACTGACGACGCGCGCATTGTCGAGGCCTGCCAGGCCTTTGGGGGTGAAGTGGTGATGACCCGGGTCGACCACAACTCCGGCACTGACCGCCTGGCCGAGGTCGCCAGCCAACTGGGTCTGGCGCCAGATGCCATTGTGGTCAATGTCCAGGGCGACGAGCCATTGATTCCGCCGAGCGTGATCGACCAGGTCGCCGCCAACCTGGCAGCCCATGCCGAAGCGGGCATGGCGACCCTGGCCGAACCGATCGAAGACCTTGAAACCCTGTTCAACACCAATGTGGTCAAGGTCGTCAGCGACCTCAATGGCCTGGCGTTGACCTTCAGCCGGGCGACCCTGCCGTGGGCGCGCGACCAGTTCGCCAAGAGCCAGACGCAAATGCCCGAGGGTGTGCCGTACCGCCGTCATATCGGGATCTACGCCTACCGTGCCGGCTTCCTGCATGACTTCGTCAGCTGGGGCCCCTGCTGGCTGGAAGACACCGAGTGCCTGGAGCAACTGCGCGCACTCTGGCATGGCGTGCGAATCCATGTCGCCGATGCCCTCATTGCCCCGCCAGCGGGGGTCGACACCCTTGAAGACCTCGAGCGCGTCCGTCGCCTGCTGGAGGCCTGATGCGGGTTCTGTTTGTCTGCCTGGGCAATATCTGCCGTTCGCCGACGGCCGAGGGCGTACTGCGGCATAAATTACGTACCGCCGGATTGACCGGGCAGGTCGACGTGGCTTCTGCCGGCACCGGCGACTGGCATGTCGGCAATCCGCCGGACAAGCGCAGCCAGGCCGCGGCGTTGCGCCGTGGCTACGACCTGTCGGCGCAGCGGGCGCAACAGGTGACGCGGGCCGACTTCTCCAGCTACGACCTGATCCTGGCCATGGACCAGAGCAACCTGCGCAACCTCAAGGCCCTGCAGCCGGCCCAGGGCAAGGCCGAGCTGGACCTGTTCCTGCGTCGTTATCAGTCGAGTGTCGATGACGTGCCGGATCCTTATTACGACGGTGAGCATGGCTTCGAACAGGTACTGGACCTGATCGAGCAGGCCTGCGATTTGCTGGTGATTGAATTGAAGGGACGCTTATGACTTTGCACCTGCAGTCGCAGGTTTCGCTCAAACCATTCAACAGCTTTGGCGTGGACGTGCGTGCGCAACTGTTCGCCGAGGCCCGTAGCGATGCCGACGTTCGCCAGGCGCTGGCGTATGCCGACGAGCACGGGCTGCCATTGTTGGTGATTGGGGCGGGCAGCAATCTGCTGCTGACGGCGGATATCCAGGCGCTGGTGCTGCGCATGGCCACTCGCGGTATTCGCCAGTTGAGCGACGACGGCACGCGGGTGGTGATCGAGGCCGAGGCCGGCGAAGCCTGGCACCCCTTTGTACAGTGGACGCTGGCGCAGGGCTTGTCGGGCCTTGAAAACCTCAGCCTGATTCCCGGTACGGTAGGGGCGGCGCCGATGCAGAACATCGGGGCCTATGGGGTGGAGATCAAGGACGTGTTCGCCGGGTTGACGGCCCTCGATCGCCAGACCGGCGAGCTGCGGGATTTCACCCTGGCCGAATGCAACTTCGCTTACCGCGACAGCCTGTTCAAACAACAGGTTGGCCGCTGGTTGATCCTGCGGGTGCGGTTTGCCCTGGACCGGGTCGAGCATTTGCACCTGGAGTACGGCCCGGTGCGCCAGCGCCTGACCGAGCAGGGCATCGAGCAGCCAAGCGCCAGTGATGTCAGTCAGGCGATTTGCAGCATTCGCAGTGAGAAGTTGCCTGACCCGGCGGTGCTCGGCAACGCCGGCAGCTTTTTCAAGAATCCGGTGGTCGGCGCCCAGCTCGCTGCACACATCCGCCTCGCGCACCCGGGCCTGGTCGGTTATCCGCAAGCTGATGGCCAGGTCAAGCTGGCGGCTGGCTGGTTGATCGAGCAAGCGGGCTGGAAAGGCTTTCGCGAAGGCGACGCCGGGGTGCACCGCTTGCAATCGCTGGTGCTGGTCAACTACGGCGGCGCCACCGGGCTTGAACTGCTCGAACTGGCGCAGCGGATCCAGAAAGACATACTCGAGCGTTTTAATGTCGAGCTGGAAATGGAACCGAATCGCTATTGAGCTACGCTTGAACGCTGAACCCAGAGCCCTGCACGCCCTAATGGTTGCAGGGCTTTTTTGTTAATGATCAGTTAACGTGATCTTCTGACGATGTTTTCCTTTGCTCCAACAAAGGCCCGGTGAAGACCCATCTTCACAAGAGAGCCCATCAGCCTGAGTCGATCTGCGTGTTCCGAACCCTCGCTACAGCGCGGCAGATAACTCGACCCCATAACCTCATGCATATGCGGGCGTGCCCATGATTACCCTGAAGCTCAATGGTCAAGACCATCAACTGGATGTCACCGAGGACATGCCGCTGCTCTGGGCGATCCGCGACGTTGCCGGTTACCGCGGCACCAAGTTTGGCTGCGGTATGGGCCTGTGTGGTGCATGCACTATCCATATCGACGGTGCCCCGGCACGCAGTTGCATCACCCCGATCGGCTCGGTGGTCGGCCAGGCTGTCAGCACTATCGACAATCTGCACCGCGATCCGCTCGGTCAACTGGTCCAGCAAGCCTGGCTCGATACCGCCGTCGCGCAGTGCGGGTTCTGCCAGGGTGGCCAGATCATGTCGGCCACGGCATTGCTCAAGACCCATCCCAATCCCAGCGATGAGCAGATCGAGACTGCGATGGTCGGCAATATCTGCCGCTGCGGTACCTATAACCGGATCAAGACCGCGATCCGCCAGGTGGCGACCCATCTGCAGGAGGCCAAGGCATGAGCCGCTTACCAATGGATTTTGTCCTGAGTAACCTCAGCCGACGCGGCTTCCTCAAGGGCGTAGGGGCCACGGGAGCGCTGGTGCTGGCGGCCAGTTGGGGCTGGCAGGACGCGTTCGCCGAGGACAAGAAGTTCGGTGCCGACGGCATGCCCAACGGCTGGGTCGATGACCCCACGGTGTACGTCAGCATCGCCGCCGATGGCACCGTGACGGTGCTGTGCAACCGCTCGGAAATGGGCCAGGGCGTGCGCACCAGCCTGAGCATGGTGGTGGCCGATGAGCTGGACGCCGACTGGGCCATGGTCAAGGTTCGCCAGGCGCCGGGCGATGAAGTGCGTTTCGGTAACCAGGACACCGACGGCTCGCGCAGCATGCGCCACTGGTATGAGCCGATGCGCCGGTGTGGGGCCGCGGCGCGGAGCATGCTGGAACTGGCGGCGGCCAATCAGTGGCAAGTGCCGGTCGGCGAATGCCGGGCGCAATTGCACACCGTCCTGCACCAGCCCAGTGGGCGTCAGTTGGGTTATGGCGCGCTGGCCGAGGCGGCCGCTGCCTTGCCGGTGCCGGCGCGAGAAAGCCTGCGGCTCAAGCAGCCTTCGCAGTTTCGTTATATCGGCAAGGAGTCGGTGCGTGCCATCGATGGCGAAGACATTGTCACTGGGCGGGCGGTCTATGGTGCCGATGTGCACTTCGAAGGCATGCTCTTTGCCACCGTGGCGCGGCCGGCGGTGTATGGCGGCACGGTCAAGTCCTTTGATGCCAGTGCGGCGCTGAAGGTGCCGGGGGTGGTCAAGGTGATGCAGATCGACAGCCGGCCGATTCCCTCCGAGTTCCAGCCGTTGGGCGGTGTGGCGGTGATTGCGAGCAATACCTGGGCGGCGATCAAGGGGAGCGAGGCACTGAAGATTGTCTGGGACGACGGCGCCAATGCCGGTTATGACTCGATCGCCTACCGCAAGGTGCTGGAAGCTGCGGCGCTCAAGCCGGGCAAGGTGGTGCGCAGCACCGGTAATATCGACGAGGCGCTGAACAGTGCCGACAGCAGCCTGGAGGCGACCTATTACTTGCCTCACCTGGCGCAGTCGCCGATGGAACCGATGGTTGCCGTCGCACGCTTCCAGGACGGTCAGTGCGAGGCTTGGGCGCCGAGCCAGGCCCCTCAGGTCACCCGTGAGCGTATCGCCGAACGCCTGGGCATACCTTTCGACAAGGTCAGGGTGAACGTCACCTTGCTCGGTGGTGGTTTCGGGCGCAAGTCCAAGCCGGACTTCATCCTTGAGGCGGCTATCCTGGCCCAGGCGCTCCCTGGCAAGGCAGTGCGGGTGCAGTGGACCCGTGAAGACGATATCCACAACTCCTACTTTCACACGGTTTCGGCCGAATACCTCAAGGCCAGTCTCAACCAGGACGGCATGCCCTCCGGTTGGCTGCACCGCACCGTAGCGCCAAGCATCACCGCGTTGTTCGCGCCGGGGATGAATCATGAAGCCGCTTTTGAGCTGGGCATGGGCTTTACCAACATGGCCTATGCGATTCCCAATGTGCGCCTGGAAAACCCTGAAGCCGCTGCCCATACCCGGGTCGGCTGGTATCGCTCGGTGTCGAACATTCCCCATGGCTTCGCCATCCAGAGTTTTGTCGACGAGCTGGCGCACAAGGCCGGCCAGGATCCGCTCAAGTACCAGATCAAGCTATTGGGGCCCGATCGGCAGATCGATCCACGGACCTTGAGCGAGGAGTGGAACTACGGCGAATCCCCGGAACGTTACCCGATCGACACCGCGCGTTTGCGTGCTGTGCTGGAAACCGCCGCCCAGGCCGCCGGCTGGGGGCGCGAGTTGCCCCGGGGGCGTGGCCTGGGGCTGGCGGTGCACTACAGCTTTGTCACCTATGTGGCGGCAGTCATCGAAGTGGAGGTCAGCGGCGACGGTACGTTGCTGGTGCACAAGGCGGACATCGCCGTCGATTGTGGTCCGCAGATCAACCCCGAGCGTATTCGCTCGCAGTTCGAGGGGGCTTGCGTGATGGGCCTGGGCAACGCCGTGCTGGGGGAGATCAGCTTCAAGGACGGTAAGGTCCAGCAGGACAACTTCCATATGTACGAGGTGGCGCGCATGTCCCTGGCGCCAAAGGTACTGGCGGTGCATCTGGTCACGCCCCCCGGCAATGTGCCGCTGGGCGGGGTTGGTGAGCCGGGCGTGCCTCCGATTGCACCGGCCTTGTGCAATGCGATCTTTGCCGCGACGGGCAAGCGCATCCGCAGTTTGCCCGTGCGTTATCAGTTGCAAGGCTGGCAGCAGGAAAAGGCGTGATGAGGCGCGTGCAGTGTAATGTCGGCGCGATCATTCTCGCGGCAGGGCAGGGCAGTCGTTATCGGCAAGTGGCCGGCGCCGACCAGGACAAGCTGCTGGCGCGGTGTAAAGGTCGCGACGGTGTTGTCCGGCCGGTGCTCGAACACAGCCTGCGCAATTTGCCGGACAGCGTCCAACCGCGCTGGCTGGTGACCACGCCGGACCGCCCCGAGGTTGCCCGACTGGCCCGTGCCTACGGCTGCGAAGTGCTGTGGCTGGCCTCCACGGGGATGGGCGACAGCATTGCTGCGGCAGTGGCGGCCTGCCCGGGACTGGGCGGCTGGCTGGTGGTGCTGGGGGACATGCCGTTTATCTTGCCGGCGAGTATCGATGAGGTCGTGGCACAGGTGACGGCCGATGCCATCAGTGTGCCGGTGCGGGCCGGCGAGTTCGGCCACCCTGTGGGGTTTGGCGCGTCGTTTGGCCCGGCGTTGATGGCGTTGTCCGGAGACCGTGGGGCCAAGCCGTTGTTTGCCAAGGCCAGGGTGGTCGAGGTGGTGGTGGACGATGGGGGCGTTTTGTGGGATGTGGATGTGCCACAGGCGCTGGTCTTTGATCAGTCCGCCGGGGGATACCTGTAGGCGCTTGCGGTTTGCTCGCGATGGGTGCGAGGGCGCAACCCGAATATAAAAAAAGCCCCGCCTGATTGCTCAGGCGGGGCTTTTTAGTGGCCGATGGAATCAGGCGAGGGGTTTAGGCTCGTGCTCTTTTTCCAGGGCCTCAGGGTGTTGCTCTACCACTTCTTCGACGGAACGCAGGTTTTCGTCGATGGCAGGGGCAGCAGGCTCGGCAGCGACTTCAGCGACCGGTGCAGCAGCGGCAGCCAGTTCGGCTTCCTTCTGCAGGCGCTCGGCTTCACGCTTGCGGCGACGCACTTCACGTGGGTCGTTCGGTGCGCGACCGTTTTCGGTCAGGACCACGGCTGGTGCAGCTTCGACAACGGGTGCAGTTTCGACAACCGGGGCAGCCGCTTCGGCCACGACTGGCGCTTCAACTGGCGCTGGCTCGGCAACCACAGGGGCAACCGGTGCCACAACCTCGGTGACTACGGCTTCAACCACGGCTGGCTCGGCTACCCAGTTGAAGGCGGTCTGCTCTTCGCGGGCTTCAGGTGCCTGTTCGGCTACCGGCGCTTCGACAGCAGGTGCTTCAACCACCACAGGGGCTTCGACTACCGCTTCTACAGCGACAGGTGTGTGCACCACGGCTTCGGCTTCAGCCACTACTTGCGGTTGTGCTTCAACAACCTGGGCTTCAACCACGGGCGCCACTTCTACAGCAGGAGCGGCTGGCGCTTCGACTGGGGTGGTGGCTTCCACGGCGGGTGCTTCAACCTCAGCGGTTGGCTGAGCAACGTCTTCAGTCACGGCGGCGGTAGCGCGCTCAGCTTGCTGATGAGCCTCGGCTTCGGCTGGAGCACTGATCACGCTGCTGGCAACCGCTGCGGTCACGGCCAGGCCGGCAGCCAGTTCAGCGCCCGTAGGCTCTTCGTTGCCTTCGGACTCTTCCGAGCCTTCGATCACGTTGCCGTTGGCATCACGTTGACGCTCGCGACGGTTGCTGCGGCGACGCTGGCCACGGGAGCGGCGACGTGGACGATCGCCTTCGGCGTTGTCCTGACCATCTTCCGACAGTTGCTCTTCGCTGGTTACCAGTTCTTCTTCGGCAACCGGGGCAGCAGCCTGTTCGGCACGTGGTTGACGCTCTTCACGCGGCGGACGCGGTGCACGCTCTTCGCGTGGCTGACGAGCTGGGCGCTCTTCAGCGACGGCGGTAGCAGCAACAGCGGCAGTAGCAGCGGCGGGGGCGGCATCCAGAGGCTCACGCAGTTCACGTACCGGACGGTCTTCACGATCGCCACGTGGCTTGCGCTCTTCACGGGGTGGGCGTGGAGCACGCTCTTCACGTGGGGCGCGAGGTGCGCGCTCTTCGCGAGCAACGGTCGGGGTCTCTTCACGGGCTTCGCGTGGTTGGCGCTCTTCGCGCGGCTCACGTGGAGCGCGTTCTTCACGCGGTGCACGTTCTTCGCGTGGCTTGCGTTCTTCATCGCGGCGACCGTTACGGTTGCGGCTCTGCTGACGGCCGTTGCGACGCTCTTCATTGCGGGCTGGACGCTCGGCGGCAGGTTTTTCAACCACTACCGGAGCGGCTGGCTCTTCCTTGGTGGCGAACAGGCTGACCAGCGACTTCACCAGGCCCTTGAACAGGCTTGGCTCTGGCACGGCAGCCGGAGCGGCTACCGGAGCTGCTGCGACTTCAACCGGCACCGGTGCGTTGGCACGGGCTGGGGCAGTCTTCACCGCGGCTTCCTGGCGAACCAGGGTGCGGGTGGCGGCGGCCGGTTGCACTTCTTCCACTTCAGCCGCGGCAGCTGCGATTTCGTAGCTGGACTGGTTGGTGTGGGCTTCCGGGCTGTCATCGCGCAGGCGCTGCACTTCGAAGTGCGGTGTCTCGAGGTGATCGTTCGGCAGGATGACGATGCGGGCGCGGGTGCGCAGTTCGATCTTGGTGATCGAGTTGCGTTTTTCGTTGAGCAGGAACGCTGCCACCGGGATCGGCACCTGGGCGCGAACTTCGGCAGTGCGGTCTTTCAGGGCTTCTTCTTCGATCAGGCGCAGGATCGCCAGCGACAGCGATTCAACGTCACGGATGATGCCGGTGCCGTTGCAACGCGGGCAGACGATGCCGCTGCTTTCGCCGAGCGATGGACGCAGGCGCTGACGGGACATTTCCAGCAGGCCGAAGCGCGAGATGCGACCGACTTGCACGCGAGCGCGGTCGGCTTCCAGGCATTCGCGGACTTTTTCTTCCACGGCGCGCTGGTTCTTGGCAGGGGTCATGTCGATGAAGTCGATGACGATCAGGCCGCCGATGTCGCGCAGGCGCAACTGACGGGCGATTTCTTCGGCGGCTTCAAGGTTGGTCTGCAGGGCGGTTTCTTCGATGTCGCTGCCTTTGGTGGCGCGCGCCGAGTTGATGTCGATGGACACCAGGGCTTCGGTTGGATCGATGACGATGGAGCCGCCGGAAGGCAGTTCAACGACGCGCTGGAAAGCGGTCTCGATCTGGCTTTCGATCTGGAAACGGTTGAACAGCGGCACGCTGTCTTCGTACAGCTTGATCTTGCTGGCGTACTGCGGCATCACCTGGCGGATGAAGGTCAGGGCTTCGTCCTGGGCTTCAACGCTGTCGATCAGCACTTCGCCGATGTCCTGGCGCAGGTAGTCGCGGATCGCGCGGATGATCACGTTGCTTTCCTGGTAGATCAGGAATGGCGCGGAGCGATCCAGCGAGGCTTCTTTGATGGCGGTCCACAGTTGCAGCAGGTAGTCGAGGTCCCACTGCATTTCTTCGCTGCTGCGGCCAAGGCCGGCAGTGCGCACGATCAGACCCATGTCAGCCGGGGCAACCAGGCCGTTCAGGGCTTCACGCAGTTCGTTGCGCTCTTCACCCTCGATGCGACGGGAGATACCGCCAGCACGTGGGTTGTTTGGCATCAGCACCAGGTAACGACCGGCCAGGCTGATGAAGGTGGTCAGGGCGGCGCCCTTGTTGCCACGTTCTTCTTTTTCGACCTGAACGATGACTTCCTGGCCTTCGCTCAGGACGTCCTTGATGTTGACGCGACCTTCAGGAGCTTTCTTGAAGTATTCGCGGGAGATTTCTTTGAGGGGCAGGAAGCCGTGGCGCTCAGAGCCGAAATCGACAAAGGCAGCCTCAAGGCTTGGTTCGATGCGAGTAATCCGGCCTTTATAGATGTTGGCCTTCTTCTGCTCGCGTGCACCGGATTCGATGTCCAGGTCGTAGAGGCGCTGGCCATCTACCAGTGCAACACGCAACTCTTCGGGTTGAGTTGCGTTAATCAGCATTCTTTTCATGTAGTACCGTCGGTTTCCGGGCTGCCGGAAACGGCGTTCGGCACACACGACTTCTCACGGTCGGTGTCAGGTGCGTCAGGAGTGGTTGGCCATTCCCGTGTCCAGCGAAGTCCGGCCAATGTGGGCCTTCATCGCGACGTACGCGTCCTGCTTGCTGTGGCTACTTAAGCACTCAGTCAGGAGGAGGAATCAACCGGCGACTGTGGACGAGATGAAGCGTCTAAATATAAGCCTAGTGCTACACGGTCCGACGGTTGTGCATCTCCACCCTACACGTATCCCTGATAATTCGGGTGCTGCCGCGCGCAGAATCCGCAGCGGGTTGGCATTTACCGTGTTCTCCAATGGGGAGTCCACGCTCATGGCTACACAAGACTGGGTGAAAGCTGTTTGGCTGGCTCCCAGCTTGTAACAGGCGTTGTTTCCGAAACTCTCGACCCAGGTGTGATTCGGGACTGACTGCACTTTGTGAACTGGCCGTAAATATCGGCGCAACAGACGAGTGGTACTCTGTTTGTTGCACTCGCTTCAGGCCTCATGTCACCTGCGCTTGTTACAATCACGAACCTTCCAGAAGATGCGAAAGCCCCGTAGGACGGCCTCGCGTCCTGATGAATTGCGTTGGTCAGGGCCGGCAGCTTGCCGTTTGTCCTCTGTCCAGCCGCTTTTGGCGGCGTTCGCGACTATAGCAGCAATGATTAAGTGCTTCAATTCCATAAAAAATTGTTATCATTCGCGACATGACGACGACTACCCCCCCGACCCCAGCCGTACAACTGCTGGAGGTCTCGCCGGAATATGCCGGCCAACGAATTGACAACTTCCTTCTTGCTCGGCTCAAAGGCGTGCCCAAGACCTTGATTTACCGCATTTTGCGTAAAGGCGAAGTGCGAGTGAACAAAGGTCGGATCAAGCCCGAGTACAAACTGCAGGCGGGCGACATCGTGCGCGTGCCGCCGGTGCGTGTGCCGGAGCGTGACGAGCCGGTGCCCTTGGCCCAGGGGTTGTTGCAACGCCTGGAAGCCTCGATAGTCTTTGAAGACAAGGCGCTGATCGTGATCAACAAGCCGTGCGGCATTGCCGTTCACGGTGGCAGCGGCTTGACCTTCGGGGTGATTGAGGCTTTTCGTCAGTTGCGTCCCGATTGCAAGGAGCTGGAACTGGTTCACCGTCTCGACCGTGACACCTCCGGCCTGCTGATGATTGCCAAGAAGCGCAGCATGCTGCGTCACTTGCACACGGCATTGCGCGGCGATGGCGTGGACAAGCGCTACATGGCGCTGGTACGCGGCAACTGGGCGAGTTCGATCAAGCAAGTCCGGGCTCCGCTCGGAAAGAGCAATCTGCGCTCCGGCGAGCGCATGGTCGAGGTCGACGAGGAGGAGGGCAAGGAGTCCGTGACCGTGTTCAAGGTCCTGCGTCGCTTTGGCGACTTTGCCACCTTGATCGAAGCCAAGCCGATTACCGGTCGGACTCACCAGATCCGTGTCCATACCTTGCACGCCGGGCACTGCATTGCTGGCGATACCAAGTACGGCGAGGAGGGGTTCTCCAAGGAGATTCGCGATCTGGGTGGCAAGCGATTGTTCCTCCATGCCTACATGCTGACTGTGCCGCTGCCGGACGGCAGTGAGTTGAAGTTGCAGGCGCCAGTGGATGAAATGTGGGCCAAGACCGTGGAGCGCCTGAGTGCACCCCTCTGATTGCAAACTACTGATTTTCGATTGGGATGGGACGCTGGCCGATTCCATTGGCCGGATCGTCGAGGCGATGCATGTCGCGTCCGAGCGCTCAGGTTTTGCGCTGTGCAGCGATCTGGCAGTCAAAGGCATTATCGGGCTGGGTCTGCCAGAGGCGATTCGCACCTTGTACCCGCAGATCGGTGATGCAGAGTTGGTGGCGTTTCGTCAGCATTATGCCGATCACTACATCGCGTTGGAGGCCGAGCCTTCGCCGTTGTTCGAGGGTGTGCTCGAGTCGCTTGAGGCATTTCGTGACGAGGGTTATCAGTTGGCCGTGGCCACCGGCAAGGCGCGTCGCGGCCTGGATCGGGTGCTGAAGTCCCATGGCTGGGAAGATTATTTTGATATCACCCGCGCCGCCGACGAAACCGCCAGTAAGCCGCACCCCTTGATGCTCGAGCAGATCCTGGCGCATTGCGCGGTCAGGCCTGAGCAGGCGCTGATGGTGGGGGATTCCTCGTTTGATCTGCAGATGGCTCGCAATGCCGGGATGGCGTCTGTCGCCGTCAGCTATGGCGCCCAATCCATAGAGGCGCTGCGCGCGTACGAGCCGTGCCTGGCTATTGATCATTTTTCGCAATTGCGTGCCTGGCTGGGTCAGCGGGCCAATTAAGTTCGGGTTGGGGTAGATGCAATGACTGACGAATGGAAGGCGCCTGTCAAAGCCAGTGCTGCAGATGGCGAAGACAAGAGCTGGAAACTGCTGGAAAAAACCCTGCTGGCCGGTGTGCAGGAGCAGCGGCGCTCGCGGCGTTGGGGGATTTTCTTCAAGCTGCTGACCTTTGTGTACCTGTTTGTCGCGCTGATCCTGTTCACGCCGCTGATGGATATTGAAAAGAGCGCGACGCGTGGTCCGGGCTACACCGCGTTGATCGAGATCACCGGGATGATTGCCGACAAGGAGCCGGCCAGCGCCGACAATATCGTTGGCAGTCTGCGTGCGGCGTTCGAGGATACCAAGGTCAAGGGTATCGTGCTGCGGATCAACAGTCCGGGCGGCAGTCCGGTGCAGTCCGGTTACGTCTATGACGAGATCGTGCGGTTGCGCGCCTTGCACCCGCAGATCAAGGTTTATGCGGTAATTTCCGATCTGGGTGCCTCGGGTGCCTACTATATTGCCAGTGCCGCGGACCAGATCTATGCCGACAAGGCCAGTCTGGTGGGCTCCATCGGTGTCACAGCGGCCGGCTATGGCTTTGTTGGCACCATGGAGAAGCTGGGTGTCGAGCGGCGTACCTACACCTCGGGTGAGCACAAATCGTTCCTCGATCCGTTCCAGCCACAAAAACCGGAAGAAACCCAATTCTGGCAGAGCGTGCTGGACACCACTCATCAGCAGTTCATTGCCAGTGTGAAGAAGGGGCGTGGTGACCGGCTGAAGGACAAGGAGCATCCGGAGCTGTTCTCCGGGCTGGTCTGGTCTGGCGAGCAGGCTTTGCCGCTGGGCTTGATCGATGGCCTGGGCAGTGCCAGTTCGGTGGCGCGGGACGTGATCGGCGAGAAGGAGTTGGTGGACTTCACCATCCAGGAATCGCCGTTCGATCGCTTCTCGAAAAAACTTGGCGCCAGTGTGGCTGAGCAATTGGCCATGTGGATGGGCTTTCACGGCCCGGCCTTGCGCTGATTACTGCACGACATGAAAAACCGGCCTGCGTGGCCGGTTTTTTTATGGTCTGTAGCCGCTGGCGCAGCCTGTGTTGGGTGGCGTAGTGACCCTGTGCACATTGTCGGGCCGAGCGAACGTCCTGCGGTCGTTGGTGTTGTCTCGCGCGGCTCGGCAGTGGCTACGGGATCTGGATGCCTTCGGCCAATAGCATGTCCACCAGGCGAATGAGCGGCAGGCCGACCAGGCTGGTGGCGTCCGGGCCTTCGGTGCGCTGGAACAGGCTCACCCCCAGTCCTTCGGCCTTGAAGCTGCCAGCGCAGTCGTAGGGCTGCTCGGCGCGCAGGTAGTGCTCCACGCGCGCGGGGTCGAGTGTGCGCATATGGACGGTGAAGGGGATGCAGTCGAGCTGGCAGTGGCCGCTCTGGCTGTTGAGCAGGGCCAGGCCGGTGAGGAAGGTCACGCTGGCACCGCTGGCGGCCAGCAGCTGTTCGCGAGCCTTGTCGAAGGTGTGGGGCTTGCCGATGATCTTGCCGTCGAGTACCGCGACCTGGTCCGAGCCGATGATCAGATGCCCCGGATGGCTGGCAGCCAGTGCCTGGGCCTTGGCCTGTGCCAGGCGTCTGACCAGCTCGATGGCGGACTCGCCTGCCAATGGGCTTTCGTCGATATCCGGGGAGCTGCAGGTAAAAGGCAGCTGCAAGCGAGCCAGTAATTCACGGCGATAAACCGAGCTTGAAGCGAGTAATAAAGGCAGCATAGGGCTCTCCAGAAGTCAGTCGCAAATTCTAGCGGGGGCTGCAAGTGACGGACAGGACTGAATTTCCTTTGACAAGGGCGGGTGCATCCCTATAATGCTGCGCCTATGTTGAATGACCCGATTCCACCTCACGTTGACCCGCGCAAATTGGCTGATCGTGGCACCACCCTCCAAGGTGAAATGCTGCTGGCCGATTTGGAGAGACTCTGCGACCCGCTTTCCGACACTGTCGGTACGGTGCAGGCTAAATTCGTTTTTGAACGAGATGAACGTAAATCTGTGGTGATCCACAGTTTTATCGACACCGAGGTCAAAATGGTTTGCCAGCGTTGTCTTGAGCTGGTCACCCTGCCGATTCACAGCGAATGCAGTTATGCTGTGGTAAAGGAGGGTGCGAATACCCAGTCGTTGCCGAAAGGTTATGACGTGCTGGAACTGGGCGAAGATCCTTTGGATCTGCAGTCACTGATCGAGGAGGAGCTTTTGCTCGCCTTGCCCATTGTGCCTGCTCATCATCCGGAAGAATGCCAGCAGCCGGCGGGTCTCGATGAGCCCGAACCGAGCGAGGACGAGGTAACGCGGTCCAACCCGTTCAGTGTATTGGCGCAGTTAAAGCGTGACCCAAACGTTTAGGAGTTAATCAATTATGGCTGTTCAGCAGAACAAAAAATCCCGCTCCGCCCGTGACATGCGTCGTTCGCACGACGCTCTCGAGGCAAGCACTCTGTCCGTAGAAAAGACCACTGGTGAAGTTCACCTGCGTCACCACGTATCGCCAGAAGGCGTATACCGTGGCCGTAAAGTGATCGACAAGGGCGCTGACGAGTAATCCTTGTCCGCTCAAGTCATCGCGATTGACGCAATGGGCGGGGACTTCGGTCCCCGCAGCATTGTTCAGGCCAGCCTTGCTTGTCTGTCTGCTACGCCCTCGCTGCACCTGACCCTCGTCGGTCAACCCTCCCTTCTTGAAGAATTGATCGCTGGCCAATCGGCTGTGGATCGCGCGCGCCTGTCGATTGCTCCGGCATCCGAAGTCATCACCATGGACGAAAAACCCGCCCAGGCCCTGCGTGGCAAGCCCGATTCGTCGATGCGCGTGGCGCTCGAGTTGCTGCGTGACGGCAAGGTCCAGGCCTGTGTCAGTGCTGGCAACACCGGCGCGCTGATGGCGTTGTCGCGGTTCGTGCTCAAGACGTTGCCGGGAATCGATCGTCCAGCGATGGTTGCGGCGATCCCGACACAAAAGGGTTATTGCCAGTTGCTGGATCTGGGGGCCAACGTCGATTGCAGTGCCGAGCACCTGTTCCAGTTCGCGGTGATGGGGTCGGTGGCGGCCGAGACGCTGGGGATCACCCGGCCCAGGGTGGCGTTGTTGAATATCGGCACCGAGGACATCAAGGGCAATCAGCAGGTCAAGCTTGCGGCGACCCTGTTGCAAGGTGCCCGGGGCTTGAACTACATCGGTTTTGTCGAGGGTGATGGCCTGTACCGGGGCGAGGCGGATGTGGTGGTCTGTGACGGTTTTGTCGGCAACATCCTGCTCAAGTCCAGCGAAGGCCTGGCGACCATGATTGCCGGGCGTATCGAAGCCTTGTTCAAGCAAAATCTTGCATCAAGGCTGGTCGGGGCCCTGGCATTGCCCTTGATGAAGCGCTTGCAGGCCGACCTGGCGCCTGCGCGGCACAACGGCGCGAGCTTCCTCGGGTTGCAGGGGATTGTGGTCAAGAGCCACGGTTCGGCTGGCGTGCAGGGCTTTCAGAGTGCGATCCAGCGAGCCTTGATCGAGATTCAGGAGAATCTGCCGCAGCGACTCCATGGGCGTCTCGAGGATTTGCTGCTTTAGGCATTTTCGTCGGACAATGCTTAAATGTGACCGCTCGGTTCAATTGGCCATCCAACTGTCAGTTTCTTGCGTCCCCACAGCGGGGCGTCAACTCTCCGACGACAAGATCATTAGGGGCTTGTTACATGTCTGCTTCCCTCGCATTCGTCTTTCCAGGACAGGGTTCGCAGTCCCTCGGCATGCTGGCCGAGTTGGGCGCGCAATATCCGCTGATCCTCGAAACATTCAAAGAAGCTTCCGATGCTCTGGGTTACGACCTGTGGGCACTGACCCAGCAAGGGCCGGAAGAGCAGCTCAATCAAACCGACAAGACCCAGCCGGCCATCCTGACCGCCTCTATCGCCCTGTGGCGCCTGTGGCTGGCTGAAGGTGGTGCGCGTCCGGCTTATGTGGCCGGTCACAGCCTGGGCGAATACAGCGCCCTGGTCGCGGCAGGCAGCCTGAGCCTGGGCGACGCCGTGAAGCTGGTGGAGCGTCGTGGCCAACTGATGCAACAAGCCGTTCCGGCCGGGCAGGGCGCCATGGCGGCGATTCTCGGCCTGGACGATGCTGACGTGCTGGCGGCCTGTAGCGAAGCGGCGCGGGGCGAGGTGGTCAGTGCCGTCAACTTCAACTCCCCGGGCCAGGTGGTGATCGCCGGTGCCAAGGCGGCAGTCGAGCGTGCCATCGAAGGCTGCAAGGCGCGGGGTGCCAAGCGCGCCATGCCGTTGCCGGTCAGCGTGCCGTCTCACTGTGAGCTGATGCGTCCGGCGGCCGAGCAGTTTGCCGAGTCCGTCGCTGCGATTGACTGGCAGGCCCCGCAGATTCCGCTGGTGCAGAACGTCAGCGCGCAAGTGCCGGCCGATCTGCAGACCCTCAAGCGTGATCTGCTCGAGCAACTGTACAAGCCAGTGCGCTGGGTCGAGTCCGTACAGGCGCTGGCGGCCAAGGGCGCGACCAATCTGGTCGAGTGCGGCCCGGGCAAAGTCCTGGCCGGCTTGAACAAGCGCTGCGCCGAAGGCGTGTCGACATCCAACCTCAATACCCCAGACGCTTTCGCTGCCACCCGTGCAGCGTTGGCCTGAATCAGGAGAAGCTTGCATGAGTCTGCAAGGTAAAGTTGCACTGGTCACTGGTGCGAGCCGTGGCATTGGCCAGGCTATCGCCCTGGAATTGGGTCGTCAGGGTGCCATCGTGGTTGGCACCGCGACTTCCGCCTCGGGTGCCGAGCGCATTGCCGCCACCCTGAAGGAAAATGGTATTCAGGGCACGGGCCTGGAACTCAACGTCACTAGCGACGAGTCCGTGGCCAGTGTTCTGGCAAGCATCCAGGAGCAGTTCGGTGCGCCAGCGATCCTGGTCAATAACGCCGGTATCACCCGCGATAACCTGATGATGCGGATGAAAGATGACGAATGGCATGACGTCGTCGATACCAACCTGAACAGTCTGTTCCGCCTGTCCAAGGGCGTTTTGCGCGGCATGACCAAGGCGCGATGGGGTCGAATTATCAGTATTGGTTCGGTTGTGGGTGCCATGGGCAACGCAGGCCAAGTAAACTATGCAGCCGCCAAGGCAGGTCTGGAAGGTTTCAGTCGCGCTTTGGCCCGTGAAGTGGGTTCGCGCTCGATTACGGTCAACTCGGTGGCCCCTGGGTTCATCGACACCGATATGACCCGCGAACTGCCTGAAGCGCAGCGTGAAGCCCTGCAGACACAAATTCCGCTGGGTCGTCTGGGGCAAGCTCAAGAGATCGCGTCTGTGGTCGCTTTTCTTGCGTCGGACGGTGCGGCTTACGTTACTGGGGCTACAATCCCGGTGAACGGCGGGATGTACATGAGTTAAATGTGACGGATCGCTTCAAAAAAATGTCATACGAGCTGTCTAAAATCCGTTATAAAGCTGCAATCTATTTATAGGCAGCCGGTCGTCAGGGTTTGAGGAGTGAAGCTTTCAGTTGAAAAACTGAAAAGCCTTTCTATACACTTACCCACTGGCCAGCTGCCTGAATTTGTCCATTAGGAGTGAAAACAAGGTATGAGCACCATCGAAGAGCGCGTCAAGAAAATCGTTGCTGAGCAACTGGGCGTTAAAGAAGAAGAAGTGGTGAACACTGCTTCCTTCGTTGAAGACCTGGGTGCCGACTCCCTTGACACCGTTGAGCTGGTGATGGCTCTGGAAGAGGAATTCGAGACCGAAATCCCTGACGAAGAAGCTGAGAAGATCACTACTGTACAAGCTGCCATCGATTACGTTACTAGCCACCAGGCGTAATAGTTTGTAATCGTTGTTCGCTGTCATGGAAAAACCGCACTGCCATCATGGCGTGCGGTTTTTTCTTTAGGTCTGATGCAAAGTCGTCATTTGAAAAAAGGAGAGTGCTGTGTCGCGTAGACGCGTCGTAGTCACCGGTATGGGTATGTTGTCGCCACTGGGCACGGATGTGCCGAGCAGCTGGCAGGGCATTCTGGCTGGCCGCAGTGGCATTGGTCTGATCGAGCACACTGACCTTTCTGCCTATTCCACTCGTTTTGGCGGCTCGGTAAAGGGCTTCAATGTCGAGGAGTACCTGTCGGTCAAGGAAGCTCGCAAACTCGACCTGTTCATTCAATACGGTCTGGCGGCCGGGTTTCAGGCAGTGCGTAATGCCGGCCTGGAAGTCACCGATGCCAACCGTGAGCGTATCGGCGTGGCCATGGGCTCGGGTATTGGCGGTCTGACCAATATCGAGGAAACCAGCCGCACGCTGCATGATTCCGGGCCGCGACGGATTTCTCCGTTTTTCGTGCCGGGCTCGATCATCAATATGATTTCCGGTTTCCTGTCGATCCACCTGGGTATACAGGGGCCTAACTACGCCATCGCCACCGCCTGCACCACCGGTACCCACTGTATCGGCATGGCTGCGCGCAACATTGCCTACGGCGAAGCCGACGTGATGATTGCCGGTGGTGCCGAAATGGCAGCCTGTGGCCTGGGTATGGGCGGCTTTGGGGCTGCCCGTGCACTCTCCACGCGCAATGACGAACCGACTCGCGCCAGCCGTCCATGGGACAAGGGCCGTGATGGTTTTGTACTGTCCGACGGTGCCGGGGCCCTGGTTCTCGAAGAGCTGGAGCACGCCAAGGCGCGCGGGGCGACCATCTACGCCGAGCTGATTGGTTTTGGTACCAGCGGCGATGCCTATCACATGACCTCGCCTCCGGCGGACGGTGCCGGTGCTGCGCGCTGCATCGCCAACGCCCTGCGCGATGCGCGGATCAATGGCGATCAGGTGCAGTACATCAATGCCCACGGCACCTCGACCTCGGCCGGCGACCTCGCCGAAGCCCAGGCGATCAAGACCGTGTTCGGCGATCACGCCTACAAGCTGGCCGTCAGCTCGACCAAGTCCATGACTGGCCACCTGCTGGGTGCCGCGGGCGCCGTCGAGGCGATCTTCAGCGTGCTGGCAATCAATGGCCAGGTGGCGCCGCCAACCATCAACCTGGACGAGCCTGACGAAGGCTGCGATCTCGATTTTGTGCCGCACACCGCGCGCAATATGGATATCGACGTGGTGCTGTCCAACTCCTTCGGGTTTGGTGGCACCAACGGCTCCCTGGTGTTCCGTCGGTTCGCCGACTGATGGAAAGCTGGGTCGACGGTCAGCCGGCTGACGCACTGTCGCTAAAAGACCGCGGCCTGGCCTACGGCGATGGCTTGTTCGAGACCATCGCCGTCAGGGGCGGCCAGCCCGTCTTGTTGGAGCGCCACCTGCAACGCTTGGCCGAGGGGTGCTCACGGCTAGCGCTGGCGGCGGATCACGGGTTGATTCGCGCCGAGCTGGTGGCGTATGCCGCTGCGCTTGGCGACGGCGTGCTCAAGCTGATCCTGACCCGCGGCGACAGCCAGCGCGGTTATGCCTTCGACCTTGCTGCCGCGCCGCGGCGTATCCTGCAAGGCAATCCCCCCGCACGTTATCCGGATGTTCATGCCGAGCACGGTGTGCGCCTGTTCCCCTGCGCTACACGTTTGTCCAGCCAGCCGCTGCTGGCCGGCCTCAAGCACCTCAATCGCCTTGAGCAAGTCCTTGCTCGCGCCGAGTGGCAGGGGCCTGAGTACGCAGAAGGGCTGATGCTGGATCTGGACGCCCGCGTCATCGAGGGCGTCTTCAGTAATCTGTTCATCGTGCATGAAGGTGTGCTGGTAACCGCCGATTTGCGCCGTTGTGGCGTCGCCGGCGTGATGCGTGGCGAATTATTGTTTCAAGCCAAGTCACTGGGGATCCCCACTGAAATCACTGACATCAGCCTCGAACAACTGCAACAGGCTGATGAGGTTTTCGTCTGCAACAGCGTCTACGGCATCTGGCCGGTGAACGCGTATGCTGCGCTGAGCTGGCCGGTTGGGCCGCTCACCCGTAAACTGCAGGGAATTGCCCGCGCGCTACTGGATGCTTGATTCGTGAGACGTAAACTCTTGCTACTGCTGGAAACCGGATTGGTTCTGGCGGGGCTGCTGCTGGGCGCTTCGGCCTGGAAAATCAATTCGGCGCTGGAACAGCCGCTCAACATTACTCAGGAAGAGTTACTCGACGTACCCACTGGCTCGACACCGTCCGGGACCTTCAATCGCCTGGAAGCCGACGGCGTGCTCGAGGACGCTTTCTGGCTGCGCCTGTACTGGCGCTTCAACCTGGCCACCCAGCCCCTGCACAGCGGCGAGTACCGCATGTTGCCGGGCATGAGCGCCCAAGGCCTGATCGGCCTGTGGCAGCGCGGCGAAGTGGTCCAGTACAGCCTGACGCTGGTGGAAGGCTGGAACTTCCGCCAGGTGCGTGCAGCGCTGGCGAAAAACGACAAGCTCGAACAGACCCTCGCCGGCCTCAGCGACAGCGAACTGATGGAAAAGCTCGGCCATGCCGGCGTGTTCCCCGAGGGCCGGTTCTTTCCGGACACCTACCGTTTCGTTCGCGGCATGACCGACGCCGAAGTGCTGGAAAAGGCCTACGATCGACTGGAAGAAGTGCTAGCCAAGGAGTGGAGCAAGCGCTCCCCGGATGTGCCGTACTCCGAGCCCTACCAGGCGCTGATCATGGCGTCCCTGGTGGAGAAGGAAACCGGCGTGCCGCAGGAGCGCGGGCAGATTGCCGGAGTGTTTGTACGGCGCATGCAGATCGGCATGATGCTGCAGACCGATCCGACCGTGATCTATGGCCTGGGTGAGCGCTACAACGGCAAATTGACCCGCGCGTCCCTGCGCGAGCCGACCCCCTACAACACTTATGTGATTTTCGGCCTGCCGCCGACGCCGATTGCCATGGTCGGTCGTGAAGCAATTCACGCGGCCCTCAACCCGGTGGCGGGCAGCAGCCTGTACTTCGTGGCGCGTGGCGATGGCAGCCATGTGTTCTCCGATGACCTGGATGCCCACAACAACGCCGTGCGCGAGTATCAGCTCAAGCGCCGCGCCGACTATCGTTCCAGCCCTGCGCCGGCCAATGGTGCGGTGACGCCCGAGGAGCCGGTGCCGGTCGTGCCCGAGGTGCCAGCGGTACCGGAATCGCCTGAGGCGGCCCCGCAGGCACCCGCACCGGCGTCGGCGCCTGACACCCAGGCACCGCAAGGCCCGCAATGACTCTGACTAAGGACTGCCTGTGACTGGCTTGTTTATTACCCTGGAAGGCCCAGAAGGCGCCGGCAAAAGCACCAATCGCGAATACCTGGCCGAACGCCTGCGTGACGCCGGTATCGAGGTGGTGCTGACGCGCGAGCCGGGGGGGACCCCTTTGGCCGAGCGCATCCGCGAAGTACTGTTGGCGCCGGTCGAGGAAGTCATGCACCCTGACACCGAGCTGTTGCTGGTGTTCGCGGCCCGCGCCCAGCACCTGGCCGAGGTCATCCGCCCGGCGCTGGCGCGCGGTGCGGTGGTGCTCTGTGACCGGTTTACCGATTCGACCTACGCCTATCAGGGCGCCGGCCGCGGGTTGTCGCTGGAGCGTATCGCCGCGCTGGAGACCTTCGTCCAGGGCGATTTGCGCCCGGACCTGACCCTGGTGTTCGATTTGCCGATTGAGATTGGCATGGCCCGCGCCAGTGCCCGTGGCCGACTGGATCGGTTCGAGCAGGAAGGCCGTGTGTTCTTCGAGGCCGTGCGCGCGGCTTTCCTGCAGCGTGCCGCGGCAGATCCGGGGCGTTACCTGTTGGTCGACGCCGCCCAGCCATTGACGCAGGTGCAGCAGGCGCTGGACGTCTTGCTGCCACAGTTGCTGGAGCGTCACCGTGGCTGAAGCCTATCCGTGGCAGGACAGCCTCTGGCAGCAACTGGCCGGCCGCGGGCAGCACGCCCACGCCTATCTGCTCCATGGCCCCAAGGGCATTGGCAAGCGCGCCCTGGCCGAGCGCCTGATGGCGCGCCTGCTGTGCCAGCGGCCAGAGGGCCTGGACGCTTGCGGGCAATGCAAATCCTGCCTGCTGCTCAAGGCCGGCAGTCACCCGGACAATTACATCCTCGAACCGGAGGAGGCGGACAAGGCGATCAAGGTCGACCAGGTCCGTGAGCTGGTCAGTTTCGTGGTCCAGACCGCGCAGTTGGGCGGGCGCAAGGTGGTGCTGATCGAGCCGGTGGAGTCGATGAACACCAACGCCGCCAACGCCTTGCTCAAAAGTCTCGAAGAGCCGTCCGGTGACACCGTGCTGTTGCTGGTCAGCCACCAGACCAGCCGCCTGTTGCCGACCATCAAGAGTCGCTGTGTGCAGCAGGCCTGTCCCTTGCCCAGCGAGGCCATGAGCCTGGCGTGGCTGGCCCAGGCCTTGCCTGATTGCTCTGAAGAGGAGCGCGTCGAGTTGCTGACCCTGGCGGCCGGCTCGCCGTTGGCAGCCGTCACCCTGCAGGCCCAGGGCGTACGCGAACAGCGGGCGCTGGTGGTCGACGGGGTCAAGAAACTGCTCAAGCAACAGCAGTCACCCACCCAACTGGCCGAAGGCTGGAATGCGATCCCGCTGCTGTTGTTGTTCGACTGGTTCTGCGACTGGTCGAGCCTGATCCTGCGTTATCAGCTGACCCAGGATGAAGCCGGCCTGGGCCTGGTGGATATGCGCAAAGTGGTGCAGTACCTGGCGCAGAAGTCCTCCCAGGACAAAGTGCTGAACATCCAGGACTGGATTCTCGCCCAGCGGCAGAAGGTCCTGAGCAAGGCTAACCTCAACCGTGTGCTGCTGCTCGAAGCCCTGCTGGTGCAGTGGGCCGGGTTGCCGGCTCAACGTTAAACCGCGCTGCCCGGACGTTGTCCGGGTGCCCCACCCATACGATTTAGTTGCAGCCTCACTATGCTTGTAGATTCCCATTGCCATCTCGACCGTCTCGACCTTGCCGCCCACGACGGCTCCCTGGACGCTGCCCTGGAAGCGGCGCGCCAGCGTGGGGTCGGGCATTTCCTGTGTATCGGCGTCAGTGCCGACAACGCGGCCGACGTCAAGGCGCTCGCCGAGCGTTATGACGACGTCGACTGTTCAGTGGGCGTGCACCCGCTGGACGTCCAGCCGGGCGCGGCGCCGGCGCTGGACTGGCTGTTGCAGGAACTCAACCACCCGCGGGTGGTGGCCATTGGCGAGACTGGCCTGGACTACCATTACGAGCCAGAGGCGGCCGAACTGCAGCAGCAATCCTTCCGCCTGCACCTGCAAGCCGCCCAGCAAACGGGCAAGCCGGTGATCGTCCACACCCGTGGTGCGCGCGCCGACACCCTGGCCTTGCTGCGTGAGGCCGCCTTGCCTCAGGCGGGCGTGCTGCATTGCTTCACCGAAGATTGGGACATGGCCAAGGCGGCGCTGGACCTGGGCTTCTACATCTCGTTGTCCGGCATCGTCACCTTCCGCAATGCCGATGCCCTGCGCGACGTCGCGAGCAAGGTGCCGGCCGATCGCCTGTTGGTGGAAACCGATTCCCCCTACCTGGCGCCGATTCCCTACCGTGGCAAGCCGAACCTGCCGCAATACGTGCGCGAAGTGGCGGAGTTCCTGGCGATGCTGCGCGGTGAATCCTACGAGCGGTTTGCCGAGCAGACCACCGAAAACTTCAAGCGGCTGTTCCCCCTGGCCCACGTCAAGTCGGCGTGAGCGACGGCCCTGGGGAGGGGGCAAATCGCAGGCAAAAAAAACCCGGGTTCTGGGGGGTGAATCCGGGTTAAGACCATTAGGAGTAAAACAAAGGCACGCGGTCCGTTGGTACCTATATCCACGCGCCACTTGGGGGAGATGACGCGCCGACATTTCAAGTATTGATCAGTATTGCGCCGAGTCCAGTCTGCTCCCCCGGTTTCTTAAACATATTTGGAATACCGGCGCTTCGCTTGAGTTCTCACTGCTTGGCGATGACCGAGACGATGGCGATAGTTTCGTCGATCACGCGTTTTTCAGTATAGAAATGCGGGGAAAAGCGCACGCCGGGCCCGCGCGGAATACACACCACCTGCTGGGCGGTGAGGGCCTTGTGCACGACCTGGTTATCGATGCCGTCGATGCTGAAGGACAGAATCCCCCCGCGCCGGGCCGGATTGAGCGGGCTGTGCAGGGTGATCCCGGCGATTGCGCCCAAACCGTCCTGCAGCCACTGCACGCGTTCGGCGATCAGGGCGGCCACGGTTGGCATGCCGACTTCTTCCAATAACGACAGACTCGCCTCCAGGGCCATCGCGCCGAGCATGTTCGGGCTGCCGCACTCGAAACGCCGGGCACTCTTGGCCGGCTCCCAGGTGGTGCGGCTGTAGTCGCCCATGTGTTCAAGCATGTGCCAGCCGAACTCGTGCAGCTTGAGTTGTTCGCGCAGTTCGCTACGCACGTAGAACACCCCTAAGCCCTCCGGGCCCAGCAACCATTTGTGGCCGTCGGCCATGGCAAAGTCGCATTGATAGCTCTGGACATCGAAGGGCAGGGCGCCGAGTTGCTGGATGGCATCGATGCAAAACAGCACGTTTTGCTGCTTGCAGCCGGCTCCCAGGCGCTGCAGGTCCAGGCGCAGGCCGCTGGCAAATTGTACGGCGCTGACCGACATCAAGCGCGTGCGGGGGCCGCAGGCAGCCAGCAGCGCGCCTTCCGGGTCATCGCCCTTGAGGCTGGCCTGGATCACTTCGACGCCTTGCGCCGCCAGGGCTTCCCAGACGATGCGGTTGGATGGGAACTCCTCGTCACTGATGACGATCTGGTCACCGCTCTGCCAGGGCAGTCCGAAGGCGACAAAAGACAGCGCTTCAGAAGTATTTTTGACCAGGGCGATATCGTCCGTCGATGGCGCGTTTAGCAGGCGCATCAGGCGTTCACGCAGGCGTTGCTCCAGCGCCATCCAGTCCGAATAGTCCCGCGCGCCCAGCAAAACGTTCTCCTGGGCGAAGCGCGCCACGGCGCTGGCCGCTCGATTTGGCCACGGCGCGACGGCCGCATGATTCAAATAGCGAAGCCCTGGAGCCTGTACAAATTCATCAAGAAACGTAGTCATGGTCGGATGATCCGTGCAATTTGGCGCAAGTTAGGCATAATACGCGGCTTCGAATTTTGACCCCTACAGACCTTTTTCTTATGCACAAAGAACCTCGTAAGGTCCGTGAGTTTCGTCGCCGCGAGCAAGAAATTCTCGACACCGCGCTCAAGCTGTTCCTCGAACAAGGTGAAGACAGTGTCACCGTCGAGATGATCGCTGATGCCGTGGGTATCGGCAAAGGCACCATCTATAAGCACTTCAAGTCCAAGGCGGAGATCTATCTGCGCCTGATGCTCGATTACGAGCGTGACCTGAACGAGCTGCTGCACTCTGCCGATGTCGATAAGGATAAGGAAGCCCTGTCCCGGGCCTACTTCGAATTCCGCATGCGCGACCCACAACGCTACCGGTTGTTCGATCGCCTGGAAGAGAAGGTGGTCAAGGGCAACCAGGTGCCGGAGATGGTCGAGGAGCTGCACAAGATCCGCGCCTCCAACTTCGAGCGCCTGACCCTGTTGATCAAGGGCCGCATCAGCGAAGGCAAGCTCGAAGACGTGCCGCCGTATTTCCACTACTGCGCATCCTGGGCGCTGGTGCACGGCGCGGTGGCGCTGTATCACTCGCCGTTCTGGAGCAATGTGCTGGAAGACCAGGAAGGCTTCTTCCAGTTTCTGATGGATATCGGCGTGCGCATGGGCAACAAGCGCAAGCGCGATACCGACACCCCAGGCAGCTGACTCATTCAGCGGCCTTATTGCGCCATGTTTTCCCTGTATGGCGCAGTGCCCCAGGAATATACTCAGGCTTAGGTATTGCTAAAACTTGATTTGTGAGTCAAGTTTTAGCTTTTCCGCACCGACTTCCGCCGGAGTAATCCATGATTGTTGACCGACAAGGCAGGCGCTTCCGCAATTTGCGAGTCAGCCTGACCTCCGCCTGCAACTATGCCTGTACCTACTGCGTGCCTAACGGCAAGCGACTGGTGGCTGCGCAGGACGAATTGTCGGCCGAAGCCATGGCGCGCGGGGTCGCGTACCTGATCGAGGCGGCTGGCATCGAGCGGCTGCGCATTACTGGCGGTGAACCGCTGGTGAGCCCGAAGCTGGAAACCTTCATGCAGGCGGTCGGGCAAATGGGCCTGGCCGACATCAGCCTGACCACCAACGGTCAGTTGCTGGGCAAAAAGCTGCCTTTGCTGGTGGATGCCGGCATTCGCCGAATCAACGTTTCCCTCGATACCCTCGACCCGGCAGCCTTTCGCAGTATCGCCCGGGGTGGCGATCTGCCGACGGTGCTTGATGGCATGCAGCAGGCCCGTGCCGCGGGCATCAAGATCAAGGTCAACATGGTACCGCTGCGCGGGCAGAACCTGGATCAGGTGATGCCCTTGCTCGATTACTGCCTGGAGCGCGGCTATGAGCTGCGCTTTATCGAATTGATGCGCATGGGCCACCTGGCGTCTGACTCGAATGCCTTCCTGCAACAGTTCGTCAGCCTCCAGCAGTTGCTCAGCCTGATTGGCGAGCGCTACGAATACCTGCAAGCCGATGCGCCGGTGGATGCCACGGCGGTGCGCTATGAAATCCCCGAACTCGGCCATTTCGGCGTGATCGCCAATGAAAGCGTTCCGTTCTGTCGGACTTGCTCGCGCCTGCGCCTGTCGTCCACGGGCTGGTTGCATGGCTGCCTGTCATCGAGCAATCGGCACTATGTCGGCGACCTGCTGGACAAGCCCCGTCACCAGGCCTTGCCGGCGTTGCAACGGCTGTTGGTCAAGGCGCTGGGGGACAAGCAGGAAGTGGCATTTTCCGGTGGCGCGACCGTGATGAAAATCATCGGCGGCTGAGCTGGCGCGGAAGCTGCATCTTGCCCGGATTCGCCGGTTTTCCGTCACCGGCTTCTGGAGGGTAAGGATGCGTAGCCTGGTTTTGCTGCTGGCGGTTGTCACGCTTGGCGGCTGCATGACTGTCAGCGACATGGGCGAAGGGGTTCGCTATCAGATGAGCGACGCCGGTTTTCTCGATCACAGCGACAGCCGTCGAGTGAACAACCTGCGTATTCAGCCAGACTCGTTCATCTACATTGCCCAGGGGCCGTTCGCCCCGCCGGGCAGTGCCGAGCCGCGCCCCAACGTGGTTGCCGAACAAGCCTTCAACGGTTTTATCGAGTATTTCCCGATGGTCCGTCGCGCCCGCGCGCCCGAGGGGCTGGATGCCGCCATGGGTGAGGCTCGGGCCGCCGGCGCCCATTACCTGCTCTACACCCGCTTTGCCAGCGCTGACGACCGCATCGGCAACTCCGATGAGTGGCTCGATCAAGAGGCGGTAGATCGCCTGGGCATCGACAAAGGGGTGATTCAACTGATGTTGATCGAGACCAGCACCCAGTATTTGATTGATACTGCACGGATCAAGAGTCGTGGCGGTTTACTGACGTTCCACGACACCAGGCCAGAAGATCTGCTGGGCCCGCCGCTGGCGCAATATGCGCGTAGCCTGCTGGGCCTGGGTGATCAATAGTTCAACGGGAGAACAACATGAGTGGTGCGCAGAAAGCTAACGATCTGCTGGGGCAAATCCCCAAGTCCAAAGGCTTGCCGCCGGTTCATCTGTGGAATCCCGACTTCTGTGGCGACATCGACATGCGCATCGCCCGCGACGGCACCTGGTACTACCTGGGTACGCCGATCGGGCGCAAGCCGATGGTCAAGCTGTTCTCCACCATCATGCGCCGAGATGGTGACGATTATTTCCTGATCACGCCGGTGGAGAAGGTCGGGATCACAGTTGATGACGCGCCCTTCGTGGCCGTGACTCTGGAGGTGCAAGGCGAGGGCGAAGCCCAGGTGCTGCGTTTCACCACCAACGTCGAGGACGTCACCGAAGCCGGGCCTGAGCACCCCTTGCGAGTGGTCATCGACCCGCAGACCCAGGAACCCGCCCCCTATGTGCACGTACGGACCAACCTCGAAGCCTTGATCCATCGCAATGTGTTCTACCAACTGGTCGAGCTGGCCGTCACCCGCGAACTCGACGGTCAGCGTTGGCTGGGGGTTTACAGCGGTGGCGAGTTTTTCCCCATCGGGCTCGAACCCTGATCGCGACTGGCACGAACACCCCCCTATCTCCTGTAGGAGCATGGCTTGCCCGCGAGCAGGCCAGCGCCCCTAAGCCTCCTGCAATGCCTGGCTCGCGAGCCGCCAGCGCCACAACAACCGCCCGACCGTAATCAACCAGTTCAACAGCGCCACGCCCAGCACCACCAGCAGCATCGTCGGCAGCCCTTGCTCGACGATGATCCTGCCCGCCAGCCAGGGAAAGCCGAACACCCCGACAAAATAGCCCAGGCTGAACAGCAGCAGGGCTTGTGGGGTGCTGCCGGGCGGCGCTTCGTTGGCCGCCAGGCCATTGATCACCGAGTAGGTCAGGCCGTAGCCGATACCCAGCACCACGGCGGCGAGCAGGTAGCTCAAGGCATCGTCGACGACGAAACTGAACATCAGCACCGACATCACCATCAACCCCGACAGTAGGCAGGATGCCCAGTAAGGGTCGCGCCTGACCACGAAGCTGGCAATCAACATGCGACTGGTAATCGCCGCGCTCATGAAACCAAGAAAAAACAGCGAGTAATCCAGCGCGCGCTCAGCGGCGTAGCTGGTCTGGAAGCTCGACAGACCGCCGAATACGCAACCACCGAGGCCCACCATAATGATCGGGAACAGCGCCCTGGAGGACATTACCCGAACCGTCGCCGCCCAAGTGATGCGCGATAGCGAGGCGTTGCCCAACTGGTTGGGTCGTTGTGCAAGCACCGTACCCAGGCGCCAGAACAGCAGTGCGCCGATCAGGCTGGCGAGGGCGGCGAGGAAAAATGCGCTGCTCAGCGGATAACCCAGGGCGCTGGCGGCGCGCCCCAGCAAGGGCCCGGACCCGATGCCGGTCATCATGCTGCCCGACAGCAGGGCGAAATACCTGGCCCGTTGCGCCGGGGTGACCAGCATGGCCACGATGATCGGCCCCAGGGTGTAAAACACGCCCCAGCCCAGGCCCAGGGTCAGGCCGAAAAACAGCAAGGCACTGCCAAATCCCGGCGTCAGGGCAAACCCCAGGCTGGCCAGCACCAGCAGGCCGCCGAACAGGGCAATCGAACGCGCTGCGCCGAACACGTCCGACAAGTGCCCGGAAACAAGCACCGCGGCGAAAGTGCTGAGTATCGCCGCAGAAATCACGCTGCCGGCATCGTGCTCGTTGCCGCCCCGTGAGCTGATCAGCAGGGACAGTAAAAAGGTTGAGCCGTAGGACAACGACAGCAGGTAGCTGGCGAGGCAGAACAGAGCAAACAGTTTTCCCGCGACGGCGGAGTCCGGAGTAGGGCGACGGGGCATGGACAGATCTCGTGACCGGTAGGTTGTCGAGCCCCTATCTACCACGGCCGGCCCGGGCGTTTGTTCTGTGGTTGGCGGTTTCAGGGTTAGTGAAGAGCGGAGTAACCCCTTTGCTCAGCAACAGCGTGGCCTGCACAAAGATTGACAGTGCTATGTGACGAACGGCGATTGGCGACATAGTATGGCGTTTTAATTCGTTCTCAAGGGACGTCCATGTCGATCGAGATCCGCCCGGCCACACCCAGCGATGCACCCCAAATTCTCGCCTTCATCACCGAGCTGGCGGATTACGAGCGCGCCCGACATGAAGTCATCGCCAGTGTGGCTGACATCGAGCGCAGCCTGTTCAGCGAAGGTGCCACCGCCCACGGCCTGATCTGCCTGCGCGATGGCCTGCCGATCGGGTTTGCGGTGTTTTTCTTCAGCTATTCAACCTGGCTGGGCAGTAACTGCCTGTACCTTGAAGACCTGTACATCACGCCCGAGCAGCGCGGTGGTGGCGCAGGCAAATACTTGCTGCGCCACTTGGCGAAGATTGCGTGCGCCAACGACTGCGGGCGCTTTGAGTGGAGTGTGCTGGAGTGGAACACCCCGGCCATCGAGTTCTACAAATCCCTCGGCGCCCAGCCCCAGGAAGAGTGGGTGCGCTATCGCATGGACGGCAATGTCCTGCGTGATTTCGCCGAGGGGCGCTGACGCCGTGCTCAGGCCTTGAGGGTCGCCATGTCGATCACAAAGCGATACTTCACGTCACCGGCGATCATGCGCGCGTAAGCCTCGTTGATCTGGCGGATATCGAGCATTTCGATGTCACAGGTGATTGCGTGCTCGGCGCAGAAATCCAGCACTTCCTGGGTTTCGGCAATGCCGCCAATCAATGAGCCGGCGAGGACCCGGCGGCTCATCACCAGTTTGCCGGCGTGGACCGGCGGATCGACGGGTTCAATCAAGCCCACCAGGATGTGCACACCGTCAAAGCGCAGCGTGTCGAGGTAGGGGTTGAGGTCGTGCTGCACCGGAATGGTGTCGAGCAGGAAGTCGAACTGTCCGGCCGCCGCTTCCATTTGCGCGGCGTCGGTGCTGACGATCACATGGTCGGCGCCCTGGCGACGACCTTCTTCAGCCTTGCTGGCCGATCGGGTGAACAGCGTCACTTCGGCGCCCATGGCCTTGGCGAACTTGATCCCCATGTGGCCCAGGCCACCCATGCCGAGAATGCCGACCTTGTCGCCTGCCTTCACGCCGTAGTGCTTGAGCGGCGAATAGGTGGTGATACCGGCGCAGAGAATGGGTGCGGCGCTGGCCGGGTCCAGTTGCGGCGGGATGCGCACCACAAAGTGTTCACTGACCACGATGCTGTCGGAGTAGCCGCCCATGGTGTTGCTGCCGTCGACCCGGTCCGGGGTGGCGTAGGTCATGGTCGGGCCTTCGAGGCAGTACTGCTCCAGGTCGGCCTGGCAGGCTTCGCAGTGGCGGCACGAGTCGACCATGCAGCCGACGCCGACCAGGTCGCCGACTTTATGCTGGCTGACGTGGGAGCCGATGGCCGTGACCCGGCCGACAATCTCGTGGCCCGGCATCAACGGGTAAACGGCAATCCCCCATTCATTGCGTGCCTGGTGGATGTCCGAGTGACAGACGCCGCAGTAGAGGATCTCGATCGCCACGTCGTCAGCCCGGGGGCTGCGGCGTTGGAATTGCACAGGGGCGAGGGGAGTGGTGGCCGACTGGGCGGCGTAACCGATGGCGGTGTACATGGTGAACCTCGCAAAAGCAGTGACAGGTGAGGCGGCGCATTCTGGGCGTCCGATCGGCCAGCGGCCATGGCGATTCCTCCGGGTGTCATGCCTAATCCTCCGGCATCGGCCGGCAAAGGCTCGCATTGGCGAGCAGACCTGCGATGATGCTTTCATCCCATTTTTGCGAAGTTTTTTCTATGTTGCTGACCCGTCATCTCGACGCCAATGCCAACCTGGTGGCGCTGATCGAGCCGCTGGCCGCCGGCGATGGTTTCACCCCGACCGCGTTGCCCGGCGTGCAGGTGCTGCGCGCCAGTTGCGACGTTGCCCGCGGCCCGCATATCTATGAGCCGAGCCTGATGATCATCGCCCAGGGCAGCAAACTGGCCTACCTGGGACCGCGGACCATGGAGTACGGGGCCGGGCACTACCTGATCCAGGCGTTGCCGGTGCCCTTCGAGTGCGAAACCTTTGCCTTGCCCAACGCCCCCTTGCTTGGTGTCTCGGTGGCGATTGACCGGGTGCTGCTGGGGGAGTTGGTGCTGGCCATGGGGCTGGCGCCGGGGCGCGGAGGCGCCGCGCAGACGCCCGAGTCGATGACCTCGGTGGTGCTCGATGACGGCATGCGTGGTTGTGTCGAGCGGCTGTTGTCGTGCCTGCACGATCCGCTGGAAAGCCGGATCATGGGCCCGGCGCGCCTGCGTGAATTGTTGTTCACCGCTTTGCGCGGGCCCCAGGCCGATGTGCTGCGGGCGCTGGTGGAGCAGCAAGGCCAGTTCGCCCGTGTTGCAGCGTCGATCAGCCATCTGCATGCGCACTACAACGAGCCATTGAACGTCGAAACCCTGGCCAGTTGCGCCAACATGAGCGCCTCGACCTTTCATGAACACTTCAAGCGCAGCACCCTGTTGTCGCCGGTGCAGTATTTGAAGCGCCTGCGCCTGCTCAAGGCGCAGACCTTGCTGGTGGCCGAAGGCCTGGGCGTGGCGCAGGTGGCGCATCGGGTGGGTTATCAGAGCACGTCGCAGTTCAGTCGCGAGTACAAGCGCTACTTCGAGCGCAATCCGGGGGATGAGCGCGCCGCCTGACGCCGCCTTGCGCGACTCCGAAGTGTTTTATTGCGGGCAACAAAAAGGCCCCCATTCGGGAGCCTCACTGTTCAGGCATACGGCTTACATGTTCGGGTAAGTCGGTCCGCCCGCGCCTTCCGGCGTCACCCAGGTGATGTTCTGCGCAGGGTCCTTGATGTCACAGGTCTTGCAGTGCACGCAGTTCTGGGCGTTGATCTGGAAGCGTTTCTCGCCGTCTTCCTTGGTGATCACTTCATACACGCCGGCCGGGCAGTAGCGCTGCGCAGGCTCATCGTAGAGCGGCAGGTTCTTGCTGATCGGGACGCTCGCGTCGGCCAGCTTGAGGTGGCACGGTTGCTCTTCTTCGTGGTTGGTACCGGAGATGAACACCGAGCTGAGCTTGTCGAAGCTGAGTTTGCCGTCTGGTTTCGGGTAGTCGATCTTCTTGCAATCGGCCGCCAGCTTCAGGCACGCGTAGTCTGGCTTGGTGTCGTGCAGGGTGAACGGCAGTTTGCCGCCGAAGATGTTCTGGTCTAGCCAGTTGACCCCACCGCCGATGATCGCGCCGTACTTGTGGATCGCCGGACCGAAGTTACGGCTGGCGAACAGTTCTTCGTACAGCCAGCTGCTCTTGAAGCTGTCGACATAGGCAGTCAACTCGTCGCCGCCTTCGGATTCGGCGAACAGGCGATCGGCCACCGCTTCAGCGGCGAGCATGCCGGATTTCATCGCCGTATGGCTGCCTTTGATCTTGGCGAAGTTCAGGGTGCCCAGGTCGCAACCGATCAGCGCGCCGCCTTTGAAGACCATTTTCGGCAACGAGTTCAGGCCACCTTTGCAGATTGCCCGAGCGCCGTAGCTGATGCGCTTGCCGCCTTCCAGGTACTGCTTGAGCACCGGGTGATGCTTGAGGCGCTGGAATTCGTCGAACGGCGACAGGTAAGTGTTGCTGTAGGACAGGTCGACGATGAGGCCCACGACCACCTGATTGTTTTCCAGGTGATAAAGGAACGAACCGCCCGTGTTCTCTTTGCCCAGGATGTCCAGCGGCCAACCGGCGGTGTGGACCACCAGGCCAGGCTGGTGCTTGGCCGGGTCGATTTCCCAGATTTCCTTGAGGCCGATGCCGTAGTGCTGGGCGTCGGCATCGCTGTCCAGGTTGAAGCGCTTGATCAGTTGTTTGCCGATGTGGCCACGGCAACCTTCGGCGAACAGCGTGTACTTGCCACGCAGTTCCATGCCAGGGGTGTACAGGCCTTCTTTCGGATTGCCTTCGCGGTCGACGCCCAGGTCACCGGTGATGATCCCGCGGACCACGCCATTTTCGTCGAACAGGGCTTCCTGTGCGGCGAAGCCAGGGTAGATTTCCACGCCCAGGTTCTCGGCCTGCTGGGCGAGCCAGCGGCACAGGTTGCCCAGGGAGATGATGTAGTTGCCTTCGTTGTGCATGGTCTTGGGCACAAAGAAGTCAGGAACCTTGATGGATGCCTCGGTGTTGCGCAGCACATAGATATCATCGCGCACGACCGGGGTGTTGAGCGGGGCGCCGAGCTCTTTCCAGTCCGGGAACAGTTCGTTCAGGGCCCGAGGTTCGAACACCGCGCCGGAGAGGATATGAGCACCGACTTCGGAGCCTTTTTCGACCACGCAGACGCTAATTTCCTTACCGGCTTCGGCGGCCTTCTGCTTCAATCGGCAGGCGGCGGAAAGACCAGCGGGGCCGGCACCGACGATGACCACGTCGAATTCCATGTATTCGCGTTCCACAGGTTATCTCCTACTCAAGGCTCAACAGTTTTTTTTCTAATTGGAGGTTTGGTGTCGCCCCGATCAATTACGCTGCCCTGTGGGCAGGAGGACAATCGAGGCCCACCTTTCTCTCTAGGTGGCGCATTATATCTACACCACTCTCAGCGTCCAATACAAACGTTTGTTTGAAATTGCTGGAAGCCAGATAAATCAAAGAAGCGCGGCTTATAACTGGCCATTTTGCCGTATTGACCGGAATAGGCGTTCCGGTCAAGATACGGGCGGTTTTGCGCTCGCCGTAGGCTGACTGTTGGTTTCAAGAGCACCTCTAAAGACAGGGCGAAGGCAGTATAAGGTGATGCGCAACGTGGGTTCGCGGCGAAGTCTACACGCTGTGAAAACGAATGACTTGTCAGTCACCACTGATGAACGGTCATTTACCTCCCGAGCAGGATTACCCGATACCCAGGCCGGCGTTTTTAGAGGTGCCCTTGTGCCCGATGAGCATCAACCGCCAGGTTCGCCTAGGCGACTTTCTTTTCACCGGAGAGTAACGAGGAATCCATGAAGGTTCTTGTAGCTGTCAAACGAGTGGTCGACTATAACGTCAAGGTCCGCGTCAAAGCGGATAACTCCGGCGTCGATCTCGCAAACGTCAAGATGTCGATGAACCCTTTCTGCGAAATCGCAGTGGAAGAAGCCGTACGCCTGAAAGAGAAAGGCGTTGCGACTGAAATCGTCGTCGTCTCCATCGGCCCGTCCACCGCTCAAGAGCAACTGCGCACCGCGCTGGCTCTGGGTGCCGACCGCGCCATCCTCGTCGAATCCGCCGAAGACCTGACTTCCCTGGCCGTTGCCAAGTTGTTGAAAGCTGTTGTCGACAAGGAACAGCCTCAGTTGGTGATCCTGGGCAAACAAGCGATCGACAGCGACAACAACCAGACTGGCCAGATGCTCGCTGCATTGAGCGGCTACGGTCAGGGCACCTTCGCTTCGAAAGTTGAAGTGTCCGGCGACAGCGTTGCCGTGACGCGTGAAATCGACGGCGGCGCGCAGACAGTTTCCCTGAAACTGCCAGCCATCGTCACCACCGACCTGCGTTTGAACGAGCCGCGTTATGCGTCCCTGCCAAACATCATGAAAGCCAAGAAGAAGCCGCTTGAAGTGCTGACTCCGGATGCTTTGGGCGTTTCCACCGCCTCCACCAACAAGACCCTGAAAGTCGAAGCGCCTGCTGCACGCAGCGCGGGTATCAAGGTCAAGTCGGTGGCTGAACTGGTCGAGAAACTGAAAAACGAAGCGAAGGTAATCTAAATGACTATCTTGGTTATTGCTGAACACGACAACAAAGTGCTGGCCCCGGCCACACTGAACACCGTTGCTGCCGCTGCCAAGATTGGCGGTGACATCCACGTTCTGGTTGCAGGCCAGGGCGCTGGCGCCGTGGCTGAAGCCGCTGCGCAAGTGGCTGGCGTGAGCAAAGTATTGGTCGCTGATAACGCCGCCTACGCACACCAACTGCCGGAAAACGTTGCGCCGCTGGTTGCCGAATTGGGCAAGGGCTACAGCCACATCCTGGCCGCTGCCACTTCCAACGGCAAAAACATCCTGCCGCGCGTTGCCGCGCAACTGGACGTTGACCAGATCTCCGAGATTATCTCGGTCGAAAGCGCTGACACCTTCAAGCGCCCGATCTACGCCGGTAACGCGATCGCCACCGTGCAATCGAACGCCGCGGTAAAAGTGATCACCGTGCGTGCCACCGGTTTCGACCCGGTTGCAGCCGAAGGTGGTTCGGCTGCTGTTGAAGCGGTGGCTGCAGACTCACGACGCTGGCACCTCCAGCTTCGTTGGCGAAGAGCTGGCCAAGTCCGATCGTCCGGAACTGACTGCTGCCAAGATCGTCGTTTCCGGCGGTCGCGGGATGCAGAACGGCGACAACTTCAAACACCTGTACGCCCTGGCCGACAAGCTGGGCGCTGCTGTCGGCGCTTCCCGTGCCGCGGTCGACGCAGGTTTTGTACCTAACGACATGCAGGTCGGTCAGACCGGCAAGATCGTTGCTCCACAGCTGTACATCGCCGTCGGTATTTCCGGCGCGATCCAGCACCTGGCCGGCATGAAAGACTCCAAAGTGATCGTTGCGATCAACAAGGACGAAGAAGCGCCGATCTTCCAGGTGGCCGATTACGGCCTGGTGGCGGACTTGTTCGAAGCCATCCCTGAGCTGGAGAAGCTGGTCTAATCCAGCGGCTTCACTTATAAAGAGCCCGGCCTTTTGGCCGGGCTTTTTTTTGTCCGCGAGTTGAGAGTGGAGACATACGCCATGGATTTGCGTCGCTTGAGCGGTTGGTCGATGTTCCTCGGCCTGGCGCTATTGCCCCTTGTATCGAACGCTGCCGGCAAATGCGAACGCCTGGTGGTGACCGGCAGCCCCGATGCGCCGCCCTATCTGTGGCAAGACCCGCAGGACCCCGTGCACCTGATCGGCGCCAATGCCGACGTGCTGCAGCAGGTGGCGGCGCAGATGGGGATCAAGGTCGAGTTGCGGTATGCCGGCAAGCGCTCCCAGGCGCTGGAGGAGGTGCGCAGCGGGCGTATCGACATGCTGGCGGATGCTTCGCTGACAACCGAGCAACTGGAGGCGCTGGACTACATACACCCGGCGCTGGCCAGCAATGACTACCTGGTATGGACTCGCAATGGTTCGACGCTGGACTACAGCGAGGCCAAGGATTTGAGCGGGCATGTCGGCGCGGTGTCGCAGCAGGCACGGTTGACCCAGGATTTCGCAGCATTCGCCCAATCGCAGCTGACCCTGGTCAGTACGCCGAACCTGACCCAGGCGTTTCAGAAGCTGTTGCTGGGCGAGGTGGAGTTTGTGTTGGCTGGGCGGTACGCCGGGATGGCCATGACCCAGACCCTGAGCATCGCCAACGACGTGCAGGCTTACGCCCAGCCGGTGGATAAACCCGGGCTATTCCTGGCTATTTCCCACAACTCGGCGTGCAACGATCCATGGTTGCGCGGACAGTTGGCCAAAAAGATGACAGAATTGCCCGCGTCCGGTCTGACTGAGGCCGTGCTACAGCGCAATCTGGAGCGCTGGAAGGCACAATTGAAACAGCCCGTCAGCACCCCAAAACAGTAGGGATTTTTAGTGACTATTCGACCTCTTTTCGCTGCCCTGGCCGTCACGGCTCTGGCGGGTTGTGCAGCCGATCCGGCGCCGAATGAACAAATGCGTTTGACCGGGCAAGCCCTGGAGCAGGCGACCGCGGTGGGAGCCACCGTGGAGGACGTGCCGGAACTGAAACTGGCGGAAGGCAAATACAGCCAGGCCAAGGCCGACATGGCCGACCAGTCATTCAAGGATGCCCGCGTCCAGGCCGAGCAGGCCGAGCTGGATGCACGCCTGGCCGAAGCCAAGGTCCTGACGCTTAAAAGCCAGGAGCAACTGAACGTTCTCAACACCCGCATCGCGCGCCTGCGCAAGCAGTTGGGAGACGCCCAATGAAACTCAAGAATGGCGTCCTCGGCGGCCTGCTGCTGGCCAGCCTGTACGGCTGTGCGGGCCAACACAGTGATGTGGCACTGCAACAAGCCTACAACGACTTCCAGAAGGTCAAGGAAGACTCCAACGTACTGCGCATCGCGCCCAAGGACGTGATCCGGGCCGGTGAATCCCTGGCCCGGGCCGATCGTCTGTCCAGCTATTGGGGCAGTGGCGCCGATGTGCAGCACTACGCCTACCTGAGCCAGCGTTACAGTGAGATCGCCCGGCAACATAGTGAGAAAGTGCTCAACGAAGAACGCGCAGCCAAGCTCGAGCTGGAGCGCCAACGCCTGCAGCTGGCGTTGCGCGAAGCCAAGTTGCTGAGCGTGCAGCAGCAGGGCAAATGGCTGGAAGAGCAGATCATCAGCCTGGCTACCACCCAGACCGATCGTGGCCTGGTGATGACCCTGGGCGATGTGCTGTTCGACACCGGCGAGGCGGAGCTCAAGAGTTCGGCCAACCGCACGGTGCTGAAAATTGTCCAGTTCCTGCAGCTCAACCCCAAGCGTGTCGTGCGCATCGAGGGTTACACCGACAGCACGGGTGGCAAGCAGGAAAACCGCAAACTGTCCCGGGACCGCGCCCAGGCCGTGGCCGACATGCTGATGGACCTGGGGATTGACGACAAACGTATTCACGTCGAAGGATATGGCGACGAATACCCGGTCGAGGCCAACGCTTCCGAACGGGGCCGGGCGCAGAACCGCCGGGTGGAAATTGTGTTCTCCGACGAAAAAGGCCAGCTCGGCGCTGCCCGCTAAGGTCAGCGTTACTGGAAAGCCCGGCACCTGTAGAGGTGCCGGGTTTTTTTTGGCCTGCCAATCGGCGCACAAAACAGTACAGTTTTTACTGACACTGGACTGTACGGTCGACTATTGTGGCAACTGTCCCCGTACACTTCTAAACTGTGCCGGTATAGTTCTCTACAAAAATAATATGCCCGTGAAATCGAGTGCTGCGTCATGACCAATCTTTTGCTCTATCAACGTATCGCTCAGCAACTGGCTGAGGATATCCGGCGCGGCGTCTATCAGCCTGGCGAGCGTGTGCCTTCAGTGCGCAAGATGAGCTCGCAGCTCAATGTCAGCCACGCGACGGTGCTCCAGGCCTATGCCAACCTGGAAGACCAGGGCCTGATTCGCGCACGTCCTCAGTCGGGTTACTACGTCCATCAGACCCCGGCCCTGACCGCGCCGACCCCGGATATCGCCCGGGTCGAGCGCCCTGGCCTAGTGACCCGCAGCAGCATCATCCAGCAAGTACTGGTGGAGTCACGCCGCGAAGGGGTGTTCCCGCTGGGCGCAGCCGTGCCCAGTGTCGACTATCTGCCGGTGCGGGCGCTGCATCAGCAATTGGCCAAGGTCACGCGCTTTCACAGTCCGCGGGCGTTCAGCTACATGTTCAGTCCCGGTTTCGAACCCTTGCGCCGCCAGGTAGCAATTCGCATGCGCGATGCCGGGGTGGTGGTCGACCCATCCGAAGTGGTGATCACCCACGGCTGTGTCGACGCCCTGCAGATGTCCTTGCGCGTATTGACCCGTCCCGGTGATCTGATTGCCGCGGAGTCGCCGACCTACTATGGCCTGTTGCAACTGGCCGATCTGCTCGGCCTCAAAGTCATCGAGATTCCCAGTGATCCGTCCACCGGCATGAGCCTGGAAGCCTTGCAACTGGCCGCCAACCAATGGTCGATCAAGGCCTTGGTGCTGACCACGCGTCTGAGCAACCCCCTGGGTGGCACCATGCCGGAAGACCGGCAGAAACAACTGCTGCGCCTGGCCTCGGACTTTGATATCCAGGTGGTCGAAGACGATATCTACGGCGAATTGATGTTCGAGCAGGGGCGCACCAAGTCCCTCAAGGCCTATGACCGCCTGGACCGGGTGATCTACTGTTCGAGTTTTTCCAAGACCCTGTCCCCCGGGGTGCGCATCGGCTGGATGATCGCCGGCAAATACCAGCAGGAAATCCAGCGCCTGCAGACCTTCAGTACCCACTCGGCCTGCAGCGTCACCCAGATGGGCATCGCGGCCTACCTGGAGAATGGCGGTTACGATCGACACCTGCGCTACATCCGCCAGGAATACCGCAAGAACCTCAGTGCGTTCCAGCTGGCAGTGCAGCAGTATTTCCCCGAAGGCACCCAGATGACCCGGCCCACTGGCGGTTTTATCCTGTGGGTCAGTTTGCCGGGACGGGTCAATACCCAGGAACTGCATGTGCGGGCCCTGCAACAGGGGATCAGCATCGCTCCAGGACTGATTTTCAGTAACACCGAGCAGTTCAACCACTGCATTCGCTTGAATTGCGGCATTCCCTGGAACCGTGAGGCCGAGCGCGCCTTGATGACCCTGGGCATGCTCGCGACCCAGCTGTGCCAGGAAACCGCCAGCGGATTTTGAGGCGTCGACGGGGCTGATCGAGATGGGCGCTTGTCAGCGTCCCTTCAACAGGCGAGCATATGGCCCTCTGCCGTTAGTGCTGTAGGGGTTATGAAAGCGATTTTTCCTGCTGGTGTGGTGTTGGTCTGCCTGCTGAGTATGTTCAATGGGGCGCGCGCGATGGCGGCGACGACTCCGGATCAAGCGGTTTCCAGTACGTCAACGACTAAGGTGGCAACCACCACTGCGGTCAAAAAAGTCGCGCCTGTGAAAAAGCCAGACACCGCGAAAAATCCCGCTGCCCACAAGCAACGACCGCCGATTGCCTCGAAATCCAGGGCAGCGAGCGAAGTGGTGCGCACCACTGAGTTGCCATCCACCAATATCGACCTGAGCCTGCCACCGGAAATGGTCCGTCAGTTGCAACCCATTGGCACCGTCCCGATCGTCAAGCGCGCGCCCTTGCTGCCGCCACTGTTCGAGGAAAAGCCCAAGGAAGAAAGCAAGTTCCAGCTCAACGGCCGGCTGATTACCAACGAAATGCAATTGCAGCTGCGCAATGAAGATCGTCGGGAAATCGAAGGGGCGGCCCTGGAATTCCAGTTCAATCAGTAAAAACCGACGGCAGGTGTGACCTGGCGACCTGACGCTTTGTCGCAAGACTGATCAGTCACGCGTATTTGCGCGAAAAACCCCTGGGCGGCCAATTTCAAACGGCTGTTTAAGCGGGTACTCTAGTCCCCGTCATTCCACACTCCCGAGGAGCTTGTCGTCATGAAATGCCGAGAAGGCTGTGGCGCCTGCTGCATTGCCCCTTCCATCAGCACACCGATTCCCGGCATGCCCCATGGCAAGCCTGCGGGCGAACGTTGTGTGCAACTGTCTGTCGATAATCTGTGCAGTATCTTCGGCCAGCCCGAGCGTCCTGCCGTCTGTGGCGCGTTCCAGGCGGATATCGAGGTCTGCGGCAGCAGCCAGGAACAAGCCATCACGCTGATCGGCTGGTGGGAGCAAATGACCGCGGCGTAGTGTGTTCAACGAACGGAACTTCAACAAGAAGGAACAAGACTATGGGTTCGCTGCATCGTATCGCTGTGTTGTGTGGGTTGAGCGCTGTTCTGGCCTCCACGGGGGTTCAGGCCGAAGACTGGAAAGTTGCCAAGAACGAAGACGGGATCAAGATCTCCCTGAGTGAAGTGCCAGGCTCCGACTACAAGTCCTATCAGGGCGTGACCTTGATGAAGACCACTGTCGCCAAGCTGCGGGCGCTGCAGGATGACGTGGTCGGGGCCTGTGCCTGGATCCACGATTGCAAGAGCCAGAAGCTGCTCAAGCAAGAAGGTGACCAGATCTGGACCTACACCCAGTTCAATACGCCTTGGCCCGTGACTGCGCGTGATTCGGTGATGCATATCACCGTCGTCAATGGCGCCGACGGCAGCCTGACCCGCAACCTGGAAGGCGTGCCGAAATACGTTCCGGAAGAAAAGGGTTTTGTCCGGGTGACCGAGGTCAAAGGCTTCTGGAAGTTTGTGCCCAAGGGCGATCAGGTCGAAGTGACGTATCAAGTGCACACCGAGCCAGGTGGCAGTGTGCCGGCGATGGTCGCCAACAAGTTTGTGGTCGATGCACCTTTCAATACCCTCAAGGCCCTCAAGGAGCGTGCCGAGAAGTAAGCACGCCTGTTCCTGGTCATCGGAACAACAGGGTTGGTGATAGCAACCCTGTTGCCAGGGCAAATCTTCGAGGGGCGGGGAACGAATGCCCGCCGACCCGGGTCGAGATGGAAGTAAGCCCATCTACGGGTTTTATCGAGGAGGCACCGATGCAAAAGTGGGAAATCACCTTTGTGGATGATCATGGTGTGCAAAGCATCGAACGCTTCGACTGCGAGCACCAACCTGACATGGAAAAGGCTGCGCAACTGATTCGCGCCAAACTTCTCCCGGTCCCGGCGGAGCTGGATCTCAATGACCTGGAAGGTCGCACCAACGACCCGACGCTCAAGAGCCTCAAAGATCAGAACAGCATTCAAATCCTCAGCATCTCCCCGATTCCATAATCCCACCTGTAACAAGGCCTTGGCACGCGCTCCGAGTTAGGGCTACTCTGCAAACGAGATCAGCGAATGGATCGCTAAGGTCTGGTCTTGTCAGCTACATGCTTGTTTCCCGGCGGCAATCTGATTGTCGTAGCGCCTGCACCATTCGGTTGCAGGCGCGGGGAGTACGGAAAGTCTATCCATTGGAAGTAGGAGGACGTTTCATGAGCACAGCCTATCAAGAAGACATCAGCAGCAGCGTGCTGCGCCGCATGAAAGAAGGCGGTTTTGATTTTTCACGGTTCCATCCCATCGAGTTCTACGCCATTTTCCCCGACGAGGAGGGGGCACGCAGGGCGGCAGGGCAATTTCGCGGTGAATCCTTGAATGCACAGATCAGTGTGCGCGACGACGGTGCCTGGTACCTGGAACTGAGCAAGGTGATGTACGCCACCTACGGCGGCATTGGCGATTTTGAGCAGGACTTCGAGGCGGTGGTCGAGCCTTTGGGGGGAATCATCGAAGGTTGGGGCGTCAAGCAGGAGGTACGAGGGCAACTCGCATAACACTATGAATAGCGACAACACTCAGCGACGGCTGACCCTTGGGGTCGGCCGTTTTCATTTGGGCCGGGGCAAATGCCAGGCAAAAAAAAGCCACCTGAGCAGGTGGCCAAAAGGGAAGAGGGGTAGCCAGCAAGCGAACGGTGCCGCTTGCTGCGTGATGGGCCAATTATCCGCGTGCCCGGGCGGGCAGTGAAATGAACTATGGCTATGCTGCTAATAGCCATAAGCATTGCTTCGCAATGAAGCGCGAGTGATCAGGTGAGGGTGTTTGCTGCACGGGATTGGTGCGAAGCCTTCGGGGTGAAAATCCAACTGATTGATATTAAAGGGTTTATGCCGCTGGCACGGGCCTTGCGATGCCAAGGTGTCCGGGTGACAAGGAGTACGGCATGATCCGCACCTATTTTGATGAGATGTACGATGCCAGCGGCCAGGTCCGCGCGCATTATCGAGAATTCGCCCGTTGGCTGGCAGAAACGCCTGACGAGCTTCTGGCTCAACGCCGACGCGAGGCCGATCTGTTGTTTCATCGCGCCGGGATTACCTTCACGCTCTATGGCGATGAGCAGGGCACCGAGCGCCTGATTCCCTTCGACACCATTCCGCGCAGCATCCCCGCCAGTGAGTGGCGGATTGTCGAGCGTGGCTGCATCCAGCGGGTCAAGGCGCTGAACATGTTCCTCGCCGACCTCTATCACGAGCAACGCATCATCAAGGCCGGCATCATCCCGGCCGAGCAGGTGCTGGCCAACGAACAGTACCAATTGGCCATGCAGGGCCTGGACCTGCACCGCGACATCTATTCGCACATCTCCGGGGTCGACCTGGTGCGCGATGGCGACGGCAGCTACTACGTGCTGGAAGACAACCTGCGCACCCCCAGCGGCGTGAGCTACATGCTCGAAGACCGCAAGATGATGATGCGCCTGTTCCCTGAGCTGTTCGCGGCCCAGCGCATCGCGCCCATCGATCACTACCCGAACCTTTTGCTCGACACCCTGAAAAGCTCGAGTCCCATCGATAACCCCAGCGTGGTGGTGCTGACCCCGGGACGCTTCAACAGCGCGTTCTTCGAGCACGCTTTCCTGGCCCGGGAAATGGGCGTGGAGCTGGTGGAAGGTGCGGACCTGTTCGTGCGTGACGACAAAGTCTTCATGCGTACCACCGATGGCCCCAAGGCCGTCGATGTGATTTACCGGCGGCTCGATGACGCCTTCCTCGATCCGCTGGCATTCAACCCGGACTCGATGCTCGGGGTTCCCGGCCTGCTGGCGTCCTATCGCAGCGGCAACGTGGTGTTGGCCAACGCCATCGGCACGGGGGTGGCGGATGACAAGTCGGTGTATCCATTCGTCACCGAGATGATCCGTTTCTACCTCGACGAGGAGCCGATTCTGAAAAACGTACCGACCTGGCAGTGTCGCAACCCCGCGGAACTGTCCCACGTGTTGGCCAACCTGCCCGATCTGGTGGTCAAGGAAACCCAGGGCTCCGGCGGCTACGGCATGTTGGTCGGGCCAGCGGCGACGGCGGCCGAGATCGAACAGTTCCGCGCACGGATCAAGGCCAAGCCCCATGCCTATATCGCCCAGCCGACGTTGTCCCTGTCGACCTGCCCGACCTTCGTCGAAAACGGCATCGCCCCGCGGCATATCGACCTGCGCCCGTTCGTCCTGTCGGGGCGCGAAACCCGGGTGGTGCCTGGCGGCCTGACCCGCGTCGCCCTGCGCGAGGGCTCCCTGGTGGTCAACTCCTCCCAGGGTGGCGGTACCAAGGACACTTGGATTGTCGAGGATTAAAGGAAGCTTGCCATGTTGAGTAGAACTGCCTCGGATCTGTACTGGATGTCGCGTTACCTGGAGCGGGCGGAAAACCTCGCACGGATGCTCGACATCAGTTATTCGCTGTCGTTGATGCCACAGGATGGCCGCGGCGATGGCCTGCACGAACTGGCGATGCCGTTGTTGATCACCGGCACGCTGGAAGACTACCTGGAGCGCCATGGCGCGTTGCACGCCGAGCGCCTGCTGCACTTCTTCGCCCTGGACGCCGCCAACCCGGCCAGCATCTACAGCTGTCTCGGGGCCGCGCGGGCCAGCGCCCATGCGGTGCGTGGCCGGATCACCGCCGACATGTGGGAAAACATCAACGCCACCTGGCTGGAAATTCGCGGCATTGCCGAACAAGGCCTTGGGCGTTATGGCATGAGCCGGTTCTGTGAGTGGATCAAGGAACGTTCCCACCTGTTTCGCGGGGCTTCCTACGGCACCATCATGCGCAACGATGCGTTTCGCTTCATTCGTCTGGGCACCTTCATCGAGCGGGCGGACAACACCTTGCGCCTGCTGGATGCGCGCTACGAAATGGCCGGCGACCAGGGCGAGGCGGTCAGCGATGGCACCGCCCACGCCTACTACCAGTGGAGTGCGTTGTTGCGGGCCCTGTCCTCATTCGAGGCCTACACCGAAATCTACCGTGATGCGCCCGGTGCCCGTCAGGTCGCCGAGCTGTTGCTTTTGCGCGCCGATGTCCCCCGTTCGTTGCGCGCCTGCACCGAGGAAATCGACCAGATCCTCGCCCAGCTGCCGGGCGCCAACGGCCGTCCGGCCCAACGCCTGGCGGCGGAAATAGACGCGCGCCTGCGCTACACCGGCATCCAGGAAATCCTCGACGAAGGCCTGCATGCCTGGTTGACCGAGTTCATCCCGCTGGTACGCCAGTTGGGCAATGCCATACACAGTTCCTACCTGGAGGCTGCATGAGACTTTCCATAAGCCACGAGACCACCTATCACTATGAGGATCAGGTGCGGGCGAGCATCCAGTATGTGCGGTTGACCCCCCACGACAGCGAGCGCCAGCACGTACTCAGCTGGCAACTGGAGCTGCCGCGACCGGTGCGTGCGCAGCTCGACCCGTTCGGCAACATCCTGCATGTGCTGACCCTGGACGAGCCCCATGAAGCCATCATCATTGGAGCGCGAGGGCAGGTGGACATCGATGAGTTGCGCGAGGCCGAACACGAGAGCCAATCGGCCCTGCCATTCCTGCGCTTTACCCGCCTGACCGAAGCCGACGAGGCCCTGCAGGCTTTTGCCTTACAGCAATGTCGGCAACGTCGCGACCGCAGCGCGCTGATCGACCTGATGCATGGCCTGAACCAGCACATCACCTACACCCCGGGCGCCACCGAAGTGCAAACCAGCGCCGCGCAAGCCTTCGCCGGCCGTGCCGGGGTCTGCCAGGACCACGCCCACACCTTTATCGCTTGTGCCCGCAGCCTGGGGATCCCGGCGCGTTATGTGTCGGGCTACCTGTACAGCGAAAGCAGCGAACACCTGGCCAGCCACGCCTGGGCCGAAGCCTGGCTGGACGACGCCTGGTACAGCTTTGACGTGACCAACCAACTGGCCCGTCCCGAACGCCACCTGAAGCTGGCAGTGGGCCTGGACTACCTCGACGCCTGCCCGGTACGCGGCATGCGTCGCGGTGGTGGCTTTGAGCAGATGCACGCCAAGGTGTTCGTCTCGCCGCTGCCGGCCCCGGTGATGTCGGTGCAACAGCAGTAGGCGGCGATAGCCCATCGCTCGCTCCCACGTGAACGGATGCTCAGTCCGGGGGCATCGCCTCCGGTTTGCTGCGCTGCACCTCCTGCCGATGTATGCGGCTTCGCCCCACGGCGCTAGGCGCCTCCCCCCGGATGGACACCTTCGCTCAGCCTGCCGATGGGGCGGGTGGATCAAGAGCTGCAGGCGAGCTAACGCTCGGCCTGTTGAGTGGTAAGGGCCGGCGAGGCGGCCTGCTTTATTCCAGGTGTATGAATTTTCCTGTGGGAGCGAGCCTGCTCGCGATGGCGCCCGCCCGGGCGCCGCATCCAGCGACCCGTCAGGGCTTCACCTTGCGTCCCGCCATATGGCGCAAATACGCCAACAATTGCGTCAACTCCTCATCCTTCAGCACCGCTTGGGAGAACCCCGGCATCTTCGCCTGGGGCCATTGGCGCAGGCTTTGCGGGTCGCGGATGTAACGTTCGAGAAACGGTGCACCAAAATATTCGGTGGGGTTGAAGGGGATGTTCAGGTCCGGTGCGAACTGCGCGTCACCTGCGCCGTTGAGGCGGTGACAGGCCAGGCAGTTTTTCTGGAACAGGGCAAAACCCAGGTTGATCGGGTCATGGGCGGGGAGGGCGGGGTCCGGCAGCAGGGCCGGGAAGCGCTCGGCGACGGCGGCCAGGCGCTTGATGGTCGCGACCTGGAATGGCCATTGCTCCGGGCTGATCCCCGCGGCCTGGGGGTGAGTCCACACCAGGTAGAACGGACCGGCGCTCGGTTTGCCAGGCGCCAGCGCCGGCCAGGGGTGCGCCGGGTCTTCAATGGCCAGCCAGGCCTGGGCGCCCTGTGTCGCGAGCAAGGGGGCCGCCGCCAGTTCGGCGGCAAAACCATCCAGGGCCACGGCCTGCAGGTGATGGTCGGCCTCGACGCCCATCAGCAGCGCCGCCAGGGGCACCGCACGGTAGTCCATGTCGCGCTTGTAGGAAACGTCGTCAGTCACATGAATGGTCTGTGCCAGCCGATGCTGCAGCAGCTCTTCTGTCTGCCAGGTGCGGCTGTCGGCACCCAGGTCCAGCACCAGTTGTGCGGCATGCAAAGGCATGCCCAGTAGCAGGGCTCCAAGCAGAATCAAAGCTTTCACGTGATTGCCATCCGGTCGTGGTCGTGCCGCCAAGGTTGGCACAAGCACACGAGTGCGAACAGTCAGGTTGAGCAAACCCCAGGCGCTGGATCAGCCAATCACCTTGGTCAGGTTCGGCAGAATCAGCAGCAGGGTGGTGGCGAATAGAATGAGCCCGGCTTGACGCACTTTCGATTGTTTGAACATGGCTGACCGCCTTTTTTGTTATTTCCTGAGCGTCGAATGCTTGCCTGCACATCTCCATCGGCAAAGCGCTGTAGGGTCAAGCTAACGGGCACCTCGGCAAAACCCGACGGCAACCTCGTAAGCTTTACCTTAGGGGCCACGCGGGCTGTGGCTTAGATCCATTTCATATCAGCTAAGCGCCAAAGGCATCTAAAAAAGCATGAGGCCTATTGCCACCTGCTTGGTCGCCCTTTTGCTAGACAGTTCGCCGACCTGAAACGGTTAACCCGATTGCTGGCGACCGTTCGTCTGAGCATGAGCGTCAAGGCCGTTGAGCGTATCGGTCATTGAATCCCACGCCCGGCAGCCTAAGGTGGACACTCATTGATCTTTTACCTGCCCGGCAGTCCGAGGATGTCATGACCCAAGCTTTGATTTTCGATGCGATACGCACGCCCCGTGGCCGCGGCAAGGCGGATGGCGCCTTGCACAGCGTCAAGCCGGTGAACCTGTTGGCGGGCCTGCTGGGGGCGCTGCAACAGCGTACCCAGCTCGACACCAGCCAGGTCGACGACATCGTGCTGGGGTGTGTGACGCCGGTCGGCGACCAGGGCGCCGACATCGCCAAGACCGCCGCGCTGGTGGCCGATTGGGATGTCAGCGTTGCTGGGGTGCAGATCAATCGCTTCTGCGCCTCGGGTCTGGAGGCGGTGAACCTGGGGGCCATGAAAGTGCGCTCCGGGTTCGAGGACCTGGTGGTGGTCGGCGGTGTCGAGTCCATGTCGCGCGTGCCGATGGGCAGCGACGGAGGCGCCTGGGCGCTGGACCCACAAACCAACCTGCACACTCACTTCACCCCGCAGGGCGTGGGTGCTGACCTGATTGCCACGCTCGAAGGCTTCAGTCGCGAGGACGTCGACACGTTCGCCCTGCAGTCACAACTCAAGGCCGCCCGGGCGCGGGCCGCGGGCGCGTTCAACAAGTCGCTGATAGCGGTGCAGGACCAGAATGGCATCGTGCTGCTCGAGCAGGACGAATTCATCCGCGCCGACACCACCCTCGAAGGCCTGGGCAAACTCAAGCCGAGTTTCGAGATGATCGGGCAGATGGGCTTCGACGCCACCGCGTTGCGGGTCTACAGCCATGTGGAGCGGATCCGCCACGTGCATACCCCGGGCAACAGTTCCGGAATTGTCGACGGCGCGGCACTGATGCTGATCGGCTCCGAAGCCAAGGGCAAGGCGCTGGGCCTGCAACCACGGGCGCGGATCGTCGCCACCGCGGTCACCAGCACCGATCCGACCATCATGCTTACCGGTCCTGCCCCGGCCACCCGCAAGGCCTTGGCCAAGGCCGGGTTGCGGGTCGAGGACATCGACCTGTTCGAGGTCAACGAAGCCTTCGCCTCCGTGGTGCTCAAGTTCATCAAGGACATGGCCATCGATCCGGCCAGGGTCAACGTCAACGGCGGCTCGATTGCCATGGGCCACCCGCTGGGCGCCACCGGCTGCGCGATTCTCGGCACCTTGCTCGATGAACTGGAAGCGCGCCAGCAGCGTTACGGCCTGGCCACGCTCTGTGTCGGTGGCGGCATGGGTATTGCCACCATCATCGAGCGCCTCTGAGCCCCCTGACTTCAAGGAAACCTGTTCATGACTGATGCCATTCGCTACGAAAAAGGTCAGGACCACATCGTGGTACTGACCATCGATATGCCGGGCCAGAGCGCCAACACCATGAATGCGCTGTACCGCGAGGCCATGGCGGCCTGTGTCGCGCGGCTGCTGGCCGAGCAGGACAGCATCGCCGGAGTGATCATCACCTCGGCCAAGAAAACCTTTTTTGCCGGCGGCGACCTCAACGAATTGATCAAGGTCGGCAAGCCCGAGGCCAAGGCGTTCTACGCCATGGTCCTGGAGCTCAAAAGCCAGCTGCGCAGCCTGGAAACCTTGGGTAAACCGGTGGTCGCGGCGATCAACGGCGCAGCGCTGGGCGGTGGCTGGGAGATCTGCCTGGCCTGCCATTACCGGGTCGCCCTGGACCACAGCGCAGTACAGATCGGCCTGCCGGAAGTGACCCTCGGCCTGTTGCCGGGCGGTGGCGGTGTGGTGCGCATGGTGCGCCTGCTGGGCCTGGAGAAGGCCTTGCCGTACCTGCTTGAAGGCAAGAAGGTCCGCGCCCGGCAAGCACAGCAAGCCGGACTGATCGATGAGCTGGCGGTGGATCACGCTGACTTGCTGGCCAAGGCCCGGGCCTGGATCCTGGCCAATCCGGCGGCGGTGCAGCGCTGGGACGTCAAGGGTTACCAGATTCCCGGTGGCACGCCGGCCCATCCCAAAGTCGCGCAGATGCTGGCCATCGCCCCGTCGATCCTGCGCAGCAAGACCCAGGGTTGCCTGCCGGCGCCGGAGAAAATCCTCTGCGCGGCCGTTGAGGGCGCCCAGGTCGATTTCGCCACGGCACAGTTGATCGAAACCCGCTACTTCACCGAACTCACCACCGGCCAGGTGGCGAAGAACATGATCGGCACCTTCTGGTTCCAGCTCAACCAGATCAATGCCGGCGGTTCGCGGCCGGCGGGTTTTGCGCCGTACCAGACACGCAAGGTCGGGGTGCTCGGTGCAGGCATGATGGGCGCCGGCATTGCCTACGTCAGCGCGGTGGCGGGCATCGAGGTGGTGCTCAAGGACATCAACCTGGCGGCGGCCGAGAAGGGCAAGGCCCATTCGGCGGCGTTGCTTGAGCAGAAGGTCGCCCGTGGCCAGTTGAGTGCCGAGCAGCGCGACGCCACGCTGGCGCGGATCACGCCTACCGAGCAGGATGCCGACCTGGCTGGCTGCGACCTGGTGATCGAAGCGGTGTTCGAAGACCGCGAACTCAAGGCCCGAGTCTCGGCGGCCGCCCAGGCGGTGGTCGGTGCCGATGCGGTGATCGCCTCCAACACCTCGACCCTGCCCATCGGCGGCCTGGCGCGGGCAGTGCCGGACCAGGGCAAATTCATCGGCCTGCACTTCTTCAGTCCGGTGGAAAAAATGCCCCTGGTGGAAATCATCAAGGGTGCCCACACCCGCGATGAGACCCTGGCCCGGGGCTTCGATTTTGTCCTGCAAATCAACAAGACCCCGATTGTGGTCAACGACAGCCGGGGCTTCTTCACTTCGCGGGTATTTGGCACCTTTACCAACGAAGGCATTGCCATGCTCGGCGAGGGTATTGCCGCGCCCATGATCGAAACCGAGGCCCGCAAGGCCGGGATGCCGATTGGCCCCCTGGCGATCTCCGACGAGGTCTCCCTGAGCCTGATGAGCCATATCCGCCAGCAGACCGCCAAGGACTTGCAAGCCGAAGGCAAACCACTGCCAGAACACCCGGCGTTTGCCGTGATCGACTTGCTGCTCAATGAATACAAACGGGCGGGCAAGGCTGCTGGTGGGGGGTTCTACGACTACCCGGCCGGCGCGCCAAAACATCTGTGGGCGCAACTGAAAACCCGCTTCGAGCAGGCTGACGGGCAGATATCGCCGCAGGACGTGCGTGACCGCCTGTTGTTCGTGCAGGCCATCGAGACCGTGCGCTGTGTGGAGGAGGGCGTGCTGATGTCGACGGCCGACGCCAACATCGGTTCGATCTTCGGCATCGGCTTTGCCCCATGGACGGGCGGGGCACTGCAGTTCATCAACCAGTACGGGATCAAGGACTTTGTCGCCCGTGCCCGCTACCTTGCCGAGCAATACGGTGAGCGCTTTGCGCCGCCGGCGCTGTTGCTGGAAAAAGCCGCCACGGGCGAACTGTTCTGAGGCGGTGAGGGGGCATCTCGGGGCTTGCCTTGCCAGGGTGTTTCAAGGCAGGCTCTGGGGTGTCAATTATTCCCATCATCGTGTCAGGTATTTTTTATGTCGCTACGCATCTGCATTCTGGAAACCGACATCCTGCGTCCAGAACTGGTCGATCAATACCAGGGTTACGGGCAGATGTTCCAGCGCCTGTTTTCCCAGCAACCGATTGCCGCCGAGTTCACCGTGTACAACGTGATGCAGGGCGAGTATCCCAGCGATGACCTGACATTCGACGCCTACCTGGTCACCGGCAGCAAGGCCGATTCGTTCGGTACCGACCCCTGGATCGAAACCCTCAGGACTTACCTGCTGACGCGCTACGAGCGCGGCGACAAGCTGCTGGGCGTGTGCTTCGGCCATCAATTGCTGGCGTTGTTGCTGGGTGGCAAGAGCGAGCGCGCGACCCAGGGCTGGGGCGTGGGGACCCACAACTACAAAATGGCGGCCAAGGCCCCCTGGATGAGCCCCGTGCGCGAGGAGCTGACGCTGCTGATCAGCCACCAGGACCAGGTCACCGCACTGCCGGAGAACGCCACGGTGATCGCCTCCAGCGATTTCTGCCCCTATGCCGCGTATCACATCAACGATCAGGTGTTGTGTTTCCAGGGGCATCCCGAGTTCATCCATGACTATTCGCGGGCGTTGCTCGACATTCGCCAGCAGTTTCTCGGCGAGCAGATCTACCAGCAGGGTGTTGCCAGCCTGGACAAGGACCACCACGGCAGCACCGTGGCCGAGTGGATGATGCGCTTTGTCGCGCACAAGCCTGACACCCAGGCGTCCTGATCCCAGGGGTTATCGTGGCGGGCTCGCGCCCTCAATCTGAACCGATGCTGAACGCCAGGGTGATTGCCCCGGCGCAGGCAAACAGCAAGGTTTACGCAGCGCCAGGCGCTGCGTAAGCTGCGCGCGTTTTCAACCTTTACGGAGACCCACAGTGGGTACTTGTTCGAGCGACAGTCGTCGGCCGGTTTCGATAACCGGCACCTTCTCGGCAAGATAACGCGCACCCCGCTTGTGCCGTTGTCTCGCCGATAAACAGCGAGCAGCGGTTTCCTCCGGTCACGGCCAGTCCTGGCTGACGTGTGACACCTCTCTCATCGACACTGAACAGCCTGTTCTGGCCACCTGGGGTGGACGTGACCGGCTGTCGACACGCCAGTCTATTGTCCGGCGCGTCACCCCCGGCCTGGTTGTTTACCGGGGCAGCGTTCGGTCGTACCGGCTTGATGGTCTTCCTGCACTTGGCAATTCAGTCAGGAAATCTACCGATGCAAGCACTCAACAACATCAATCTCGATTCACTGGTCGACACCCTGGTCAGCCTCAGCGCCGCGTTCATCCTGGGTGGGCTGATCGGCTACGAGCGCCAGTACCGCCAACGCACGGCAGGCCTGCGCACCAACGTGCTGGTGGCCGTCGGCGCGGCCATATTTGTCGACATGGCCAACCGCCTGGCCGGCGCCGAGGGGGCCGTGCGGGTGGTGGCCTATGTGGTCTCCGGCATCGGTTTTCTCGGCGCCGGGGTGATCATGCGCGAAGAGGGCCATGTCCGCGGCCTGAATACCGCCGCGACGCTCTGGGCCTCGGCGGCCGTCGGCGCCTGTGCCGGCGCCGACCTGGTGCTCGAAGCGCTGCTGGGTACCTTGTTCGTGTTGGCGGCCAATACCTTGCTGCGGCCGATCGTCAATAACATCAACCGCCAACCGCTGGATGTGATCTCGGCGGAAGTGACCAACATCGTCTATGTCATTACCCAGCGCTCCCGGCAAAAAGCCGTGTTTGCCTTGCTCGAAGCCGAGTTGGAGCGCAGCAACTACCCGGCCAGTGATGTCGATGTGCATGCCTTTGGCAGCGATGAAGTGGAGATCGAAGCGACCCTGGCCACCACCTCGGTGGACGGCGACGAACTGGACGCCCTGGTGGCGCGCTTGAGCCAGTCGCCGCTGGTGCAACAAGCCTTCTGGAGCCCGAGCACCACCGAGTGATGGCCCCGCCCCGCGCACTGGGCGGGGAATGTTGCGGCCAGACGGGATATCATGGCGTTTTGCTTGGTCTGCAGGGGTCTCCATGTACAAGGCATTGATCGTGGACGATCACCCGTTCATTCGGTCTTCAGTCAGGGTGCTGCTGGAACAGGAGCAGTTTGCCGTGGTGGCCGAGGCGGGCAACGGTGCCGATGCCGTGCAACTGGCGCGCGAACACGTGCCCGACCTGGTGCTGCTGGACATCACCATGCCCAAGCTGGACGGCCTGGAGGTCATCAGCCGGATCAGCGCCTTGCGCCTGCCCATCAGAATCCTGGTGCTGACCTCCCAGGCGCCGCAATTCTATGCCATGCGGTGCATGAAGGCCGGTGCTGCCGGCTACCTGTGCAAGACCGATGACGTGGGCGAATTGCGCAAGGCGATTGCCGCGGTGATGCACGGCTACACGTTTTTCCCCAACCTGGCCGACAGTTCGGTACGCCGCAGCGACGGCCAGACCAGCGAGCTGGAGCTGATCCAGAGCCTGACTGACCGGGAACTGAGCATCCTCCAGCAACTGTCCAACGGCTTGAGCAACAAGCAGATCGCCGAGGCAATGCTGCTGAGCAGCAAGACCGTGAGCACCTACAAGACCCGCCTGATCGAGAAGCTCAACGTCAAGTCGGTGGTGTACCTGGCGGACTTCGCCAAACGTAATAACCTGCTGTAGATGAGGTCCATGGGAAGGTACCTGGGCGCCCTCGGTGTCGTACTCCTGTTGCTTGCGAGCAGCGTGCTGGCGGCCGAGCCATTGACCTACAAGCTGTTGGGGCGCTCCACGGTCGAGGGGTATCAGGTCGAACTCGACGACAGCGACCGGCAGTGGTTGCGCAGCCAGGGCACTCTGGTGCTCGGGGCATCGGAGCCGGAGTACCCACCGTTCGGCATCACCAGCAATGGCCGTGACTATGAAGGCATCACCGCCGACTTTGCGCACCTGCTCGGGCAACTGCTGGGCGTTGAGGTCAAAGTTCGCAGCTACGGCTCGCGGGGCGAAGTGATCGCGGCACTCAAGGCGCGCCAGATCGATTTTCTCGGCACCTCCAACAGCTTCGAAGTAGCCGATCCGCAGGTGGTGCTGTCCAGCGCCTATGCCGATGACCAGCCGACCCTGGTCAGCCGAATCGATGCTCCCCAGGAGGTCACGCCGGACCTGGCGGGCAAGCGCCTGGCCATGGTCTATTACTACCTGCCTCCCGAACAGGTGCAGGCGTTCTACCCCAAGGCGCAGTTGCAACTGTACCCCTCGACCCTGAGTGCGATCGGTGCGGTCGCGTTTGGTCAGGCGGATGTCTACATCGGCGACGCCATCGGTGCCAACTATCTGATTCTGAAAAACTACCTGAACAACGTTCAACTGGTCGATTTCTCGCGCATGGAGGTCAAGGATTTTTCCTTCGCCCTGGCCCGAAACAACCCGCGCTTGCTGCACATAATCAATGCCGCGTTGGCCGCGATTCCCGCGGAAGAACGGCAGACTATCCTGCGGCGCTGGCATGCCGGCAGCGCCAGCCTCTCGGGGAAAAACCGTGTGCAGTTCACGGCCAGCGAACAGCGCTGGATGGACGCTCATCCCCGGGTTCGGGTGGCCGTCGACAGCAGCTTTGTACCGCTGTCGTTCTACAGCAGCGAGGGTGAGTTTCGCGGCGTGACGGCCGATCTGCTGGCCAAGATCAGCCTGCGCAGCGGCTTGAAATTCGACGTCCAACAAGGTTTCGCCGTGCCTGAACTGGTTGATCGGATCGAGTCGGGCCAGGCCGATCTGCTGGTGTCCCTGACCCCCAGTGCCGATCGAGTCGGCAAGTTGCGCTTCACCCGCCCTTATCTCAATACCCCCTACGTGCTGGTCAGCCGCGCGGGCGACAACGCGGCGGCGACCCTCGATCAACTGGACGGGCGGCGCCTGGTCCTGACCCAGGGCAGCGCCGTCAAGGACATGATCGCCACGCGCTATCCGGGCATTCAATTGCGCGAGGCGGGCAACGCCCTGGAGGCCATGGCCATGGTGGCCAGCGGCGAGGTGGATGCGGCGGTCAGCTCGCTGATCACCGCGCGCTACATGATTTCCTGGCAGTACCGCGATCAATTGCAGATCACCAGCACCGTCGGCACGTCTGCGGCCTATATGGCCTTTGCCACCGGGCTCGAGGCGCGGGAACTGCATTCGATCCTGGACAAGACGATGTTCAGCATCCCCCCGGAAGAAATGGACGAACTGACCAATCGCTGGCGCAGCGAGGTGGTGGTCGATGACAGTTACTGGCTGCGCTACCGTTCGACGATCATCCAGGGGTTTGCCATTGCCGGCCTGTTGTTGGTGGTGGCGCTGGTCTGGATCGGCTATTTGCGCCAACTGATCCGCAAGCGCGAACAGGCCGAACGGGCGCTCGGCGATCAACTGGAGTTCATGCGCGTGTTGATCGACGGCACTCCGCACCCGATCTATGTGCGCGATCGCCAGGGCTGCCTGATGGTCTGCAACAACGCCTATTTGCAGGTGTTCGGGGTTGAGCGCGAGTCGGTCATCGGCAAGACGGTGATCACCGGCAAGCTCAAGAGCGTGGTCGAGGCCAGGGTTTTCCACGAAGAGTATCTGCAGGTGATGGCGCAGGGACTGCCGCGTGTGCTCGATCGGCAGTTGACCCTGTCGGCTACGGATGTGCGCACCATCTATCACTGGATGTTGCCCTACCGGTGCAGCGATGGTCGGGTCAAAGGCATCATCGGTGGCTGGATCGACGTCAGCGAACGCCAGCAGTTGCTGGAACAGTTGCGCGAAGCCAAGAACGAGGCCGACGCGGCGAATCGGGCCAAGACCACCTTCCTGGCGACCATGAGCCACGAGATCCGCACCCCGATGAATGCGGTGATCGGCATGCTCGAGCTGGCGATGAAAAAGGCCGAGCAGGGGGTCATGGACCGCTTTGCCGTCGAGGTGGCCTCAGGGGCGGCGCGCGGCCTGCTGGAGTTGATCGGCGACATCCTCGACATCTCGCGTATCGAGTCCGGGCACCTGTCGCTGGCGCCCGAGCGCGCCAATCTGCGCGCCCTGGTGGAGTCGGCCGCACGGATTTTCGAAGGCCTGGCCCGCCAGAAGCAGTTGCACCTGCACCTGGAGGTGGATGCCGCCGCCAACCAGGACGTTTTGATCGACCCGTTGCGCTTCAAGCAAATCATTTCCAACCTGTTGAGCAATGCCATCAAGTTCACTGAACAGGGTCAGGTGCGCCTGCGTGTACAGGCCACGCCGGACGGTGACGGCCAGGGGCTGACGGTGCGCCTACGGGTGGAAGATTCCGGCAGCGGGATTTGCCTGGCGGACCAGCAACGGCTGTTCAACCCCTTCAGCCAGGCCAGCAACAACCAGCAGTCGGCGCGCAGCGGCTCCGGTTTGGGCTTGATGATCAGTCGCACGCTGTGCGAGATGATGGGCGGCACGCTGCAACTGTCCAGCATGCTGGGGCAGGGCACGCAGATTGAAGTGGGCTTGCACTTGCCGGTTCTCGAGTCCCTGGCCACCGCCCTTGTGCACAAGGAGGCGCCCCCAGTGCAGGGCCAGGTGCTGAGCATCCTGGTGATTGATGACTATCCGGCCAATCGTCTGTTGTTGTCCCAGCAACTGACTTACCTGGGGCATCGGGTCAAGGAAGCCCAGGACGGCGCTCACGGTTTGTGTGTCTGGCGCAGCCAGCATTTCGATGTGGTCATCACCGACTGCAACATGCCTCTGATGAACGGCTATGAACTGACCCAGGCGATTCGCGCCGAAGAGCGCACCTGGGGCATTGAACCCGGTCTGATCCTGGGCTTCACGGCCAACGCGCAGCCGGAGGAAAAAGTCCGTTGCCGCGAGGCCGGGATGGATGGCTGCCTGTTCAAGCCCATCAGCCTGCAGGACTTGAGTGCGTGCCTGGCATCCGTGGCCCCCGACACCGTGCCGGTCCCGACCCTCGAGGAGCGTCGCGAGCCCACCGATGCCATCGACCTGGACAACCTCGAACAACTGACCCGTGGTGACCGCGCGGTGCTCCGGAGCCTGTTGGGCGACCTGGCCAGCAGCAACGAAGAGGACATGTCGCGGCTACTGAAGTTGTTCACCCGCCATGATGTCAACGGTTTGGCAGACCTGGCGCACCGGGTAAAGGGCGGCGCGCGGATCATCAAGGCGCAAGCCCTGATTCACTGTTGTGAACGCTTGGAGGCCGCCTGCGAGGGGTTCGATGAGGCGCAACTGACGGCGGCGGTGGATCAATTGCAGCAGGCCATGGAGCGCCTGGGCGAAACCCTGGAACAACAGGTGGGCTAAGGGGCGAGGGGGAGCCGACTGTGCGGGGTCAATAGGTATGGGTAACTCTGGGAAATTTCCTACAAGTTTTAGGACGTTTCCTAATTAAGTTCAGGAAGTGGGCGGAGATAATCAGGCATCTTTTTTACATAACGGGCCGCCCAAATGATACTGCCGATCAGGGTTCTGGTACTTGAGGATCACCCCTTTGTCCGCGCTGTAGCCGTCAAGATGCTCACGCAATTGGGCTGTGAGGCGGTATTCCAGGCCAGTGACGGCGCGCAGGCGCTGGCAGTCCTGGAAGAAGTCGGTGCCGTGGACATCGCGCTGTGTGACCTGTGCATGGAGGGCATGGATGGCCTGGAGTTCTTCCGCCAGGTCGGGCAGTGCGGGTTGGTCGGCTCAATCATCATCAGCAGCTCGCTGTCGGCGGATCTGCGCCGCGCGGTGCGGCAGATCGTGGCGTTGTCGGGGCTCAGGCTGCTGGGGGATGTCGGCAAACCCCTGCATCCACGGGCGCTGGGCCAGTTACTGGAAAAACACCTGATCAGTCCCCGGGAAGAGCGAGTGCCGCCGCCAGCACCGCCGCCACCAGCCTGTGCCAACGAAGTGCGCCACGCCCTGCACGATGGCCAGTTCCAACCCTACTACCAGCCTAAAGTCGACCTGATGAGCAGTGCGGTTTGTGGTGTGGAAGTGCTGGTGCGCTGGCATCACCCGTTTCGTGGGGTGCTGTCGCCCGTGGCGTTCCTGCCGGAACTTGAGCGTGCCGGCTTGTTGGACTCGCTGTTGTTCACCCAGATCGACCAGGCCCTGACCCTGCAACGCCAGGCGCGCGAGCAGGGCTTTGCGATCAACGTTGCGTTTAACCTGCACGCCCAGCAACTGGCCAATCCGCTGCTGGTCTCCACCATCCGCGGCATTCTTGCGCTGCAGGGTACGCCAGGCTCGAGCCTGACCTTCGAACTGACCGAAAGCGGCCTGCTTGAAGCCCCGGCTACCAGCCTTGAGAGCCTGGTGCGCCTGCGCATGATGGGCTGCCAGCTGTCGATCGATGACTTCGGTGCCGGCTTTTCCTCGTTGCAGCGCCTGTGCCAGCTGCCGTTCAACGAGATCAAGCTGGACGCTGAGTTCGTCCGCACCTTTGAGGATCAACCACGTTGCCGGGCCGTGATCAGCAGCACCCTGGCCCTGGGGGATGCCTTGGGCATGTCGGTGGTCATCGAAGGGGTCGAGACCGAGCAGCAGCGCCAGCAGTTGCTTGCTTTGGGCTGCACCCAGGCTCAGGGCTACCTGTTTGCCCGCCCCATGAGCGGTCCCGATCTGTTGCATTGGCTGCAGGTGTCTGCAGTCGCGCAACAAAAAACTTGATCGAGCATGGAACTGTTTCTTTAGGAATAGTCCTACAGAAACGTCGCGGTGTTGCCCTTAGTCTTACAGCCTCTTGAAAGGGCTGGTTAAAGACCGGTCGCATTGTCTTTGCAGAGTTAGTCAACCATGCCAAATAAAGCCTTACGCATCCTTATCGCCGATGAGCAGCATTTTCATCGCATGAAAATCGAACGTGGCCTGAACCAGCTCGGTTACTACCGGATTGCCCCCGTGCACTCGCTCGAAGAGCTGCTGACGGTGGTGGAGTACGGCTGCGAACCCTTTGACCTGGTCATCCTCGATGCCAACCTGGCCGCCGGCGGCGGGCTGGACCCGCTGGGCTTGTGCCAGGACAACCTGCAGATCCGTCATGCCTTGATCTACGATGCCGAGCAAGCCGGGCTGCCTGCCCTGTATCCCGCTGCACAGCGCAAGGTGCGGCTCCATCAGGCCCGTCTACCCGACCAGGAAACCCTGGAGAGCCTGATGCGGCGTGTCGATACACCCATCCCACTGTCCGAGCGTGGACACGGCTGGCCGCGTGACAGTTTGCGTGCCTGAATAGCCTTGAACCGGACTACCGTTCGTCGGAACTATCAGATCTGACAGGTAGTCCGGGCCTTATCCCCGTGCAATAGTCTTGGCGCAGCCGTCGTGTCTGCGTTGGCGTACGCCTTCTACATCAGGAACTACCCATGAGTTCACTGTTGATCATCGATGATCATCCAGTTATTCGTGCCGCTCTGAAAATGGTGCTGGGAGCCCTCAAGGACGCCCGCAATCGGACGGTCTTCCAAACCATCATGGAGGCCTCCGACGGGATTGAAGGCCTGCAGATGATTCGTCAGCACGCGCCCACTCTGGTGGTGCTCGACCTCAATATGCCAGGGCTCAGCGGGCTGGATTTTCTCAGCCGCCTGCAGCGTGAGCGAATCTCCACGCGGGCGGTGGTGTTCACCGCCAATGAACCGCGGTTTTACATGGAGCGCTGCACCCGGGCCGGGGCCATGGGCTTCGTCGAAAAAACCAACGACCTGCAGGAGCTGTGCAAAGCCGTTCAAGCGTTGCTCAGTGGCTACACCTATTTCCCCCGGCTGGAGACCAGCACGGTCAATCTCAGCAGCGTGCAAATCGACGAGCAGCAGATGATCGACACGCTCTCGGACCGCGAGCTGAGCATCTTCCAGGCACTTGCCCAAGGTATCACCAACCAGGAAATCGCCGAGCGCCTGCACCTGAGCCACAAGACGGTCAGCACCTACAAGACCCGGCTGATCATAAAACTCAACGTGGAATCCCTGGTCCACTTGAGGGATTTTGCCAAGCGCAATCATCTGATCTGAAGGGCCATCGACATGCGTGCCTGGCTGCTGCTGTTGACGTTGCTCAACCTGTGCTGGTCGCCGAGCAGTCCTGCTGCCGGGCCGCAACCCTTGCAGTTGATGGGGCGCTCGAGTGTCGAAGGCTATCGGGTCGAGCTCGCGGCAACCGACTGGCACTGGCTGAGGAACCAGGGCCGTTTGCGGTTGGGGGCCTCGGCGCCGGATTACCCGCCTTTTGAAAACACGATCAACGGGGACAATTTCGAGGGCATCACCGCCGACTTTGCGGAGTTGATCGGTCAGTTGCTGCATATCCGGGTGGAGGTCCAGCGCTACGACTCGCGTCAGGCCGTGATCGCCGCGCTGAAGCAGGGTGAGATCGATCTGCTGGGGGCGGCCAATGGTTTTGAAGCGGCCGATCCGCAGTTGGTGATGTCCCAGGCCTATGCCGAGGATGCGCCCATCCTGGTGACCCGCCGGGGCGACAGTGCGCGCCTGGTGCCGGACCTGGCGAACCTGCGGGTGGCGATGCTCGACCATTACCTGCCGCCGCAGACTATCAGGGCGGCTTATCCCAAGGCGCACCTGCAGCTGTATAGCTCGACCCTGAACGCCGTCGGCGCGGTGGCGTTCGGCGGTGCGGATGTCTACCTGGGTGACTCCATCAGCGCCAGCTACCTGATCAACAACCACTACCTGAGCAACGTGCAACTGGCCCAATTCGCGCGGCTGGAAGTCAACCCGTTCGGCTTTGCCCTGAGTGTCGACAACCGGCGCTTGCGGCGCATCATCGACGCCGCGCTGGCGGCAATTCCGGAGCAGGAGCGCACCACCATACTGCGCCGCTGGAGCACCGGCAGCAGTTTTGGCGGCAGCCAACAGGTGCAATTGAGCGCGAGCGAGCAGCGTTGGCTGGAGCACCACCCCCAGGTCAAGGTTGGCTTCCTGCGCAACTTCGCACCGCTGTCGTATGAAGACGAAAATGCACAGTTTTCCGGGCTCGGCGCCCAGGTCCTGGACCGCATCAGCCTGCGCACCGGGTTGAAATTCCAGGCACTGGCGGGTGACTCCCTCGATGGCCAGATCGCCCGGCTCAAGGCCGGCGAGCTGGACGTACTGGCCGGGATCACCCCGACCCTCGAACGCCAGGCCATCCTGCGGTTCACCCGACCCTACCTGATCAACCCGTATGTGCTGGTCTGCGCGATCGGCAACAAGGCCCCAGTCACCCTCAAGGATCTGGCCGGCAAGCGGGTGGCGGTGGTCAGCCGCAACCCGCAACGCGATCTGATCCGCAGCCATGCCCCCAACGTGCGCTTCATCGAGGTGGACAGTCCCGCCCAGGCGATGGCGCTGGTGGCCAGCGGCGACGCCGAGGCGGCATTGAATACGTTGATCAGCGCGCGCTACATCATTGCCCGGCAATACCGCGACAAGCTCCAGGTGGCCAGTACCGTGGGCGCCGAACCGGTGCACATCAGCTTTGCCACGCAGCGTGGGGCCGTCGAGCTGCAGTCGATCCTGAACAAGGCGTTGCTCAGTATTGCGCCGGAAGAAATGGACGAATTGGCCAATCGCTGGCGCACGGGACTGCCGGTCGACGACAGTTATTGGGCGCGCTACCGCACCCCGATCATCCAAGGCTTTGTGGCCGCCAGCCTGCTGTTGCTGCTGGCGCTGGGCTGGATCACCTATCAGCGGCAGTTGATCCGCAAACGCCAAGTGCTGCTGGATCAAGTGCAGCAGGCCAGGGCCGCCGCCGACGACGCCAACCGCGCCAAGACCACCTTCCTGGCGACCATGAGCCATGAAATCCGCACGCCGATGAACGCGCTGATCGGCATGTTGGAACTGGCGAGCAAACGTGCCGAGCAGGGGGTGACCGACCGCGTCGCGATTGAAGTCGCATCGAATGCCGCGCAGCACCTACTGGAGCTGATTGGCGACATCCTCGATATCTCGCGGATCGAGTCCGGGCATTTGGCCCTGGTGCCGGAGCGGACCAACCTGCCGCTGTTGGTGACATCGGTGAGTGCGGTATTCGAAGGCCTGGCGCGGCAGAAAAAACTGGCGTGGCAGGTGGAGCTGGACGTGCGCTGCCAGCGCGATGTGTTGATCGACCCGATGCGCTTCAAACAGGTCCTGTCCAACCTGTTGAGCAACGCCATCAAGTTCACCCACACCGGGCACATTCGCCTGATGCTGCGGGTGGTGCCTGGCACCATGGCCGGGCATGTGGCGGTCAAGGTGGTGATCGAGGACAGCGGGATTGGCATCAGCCACGCCGACCAGCAGCGCCTGTTCAGCCCCTTTGTGCAGGCGGGCCAGGGCTCACAGGATGGGCGCAGTGGCTCGGGCCTGGGCCTGGTGATCAGCCGCACCTTGTGCGAGATGATGGCAGGACGTCTGCAACTGAACAGTGTGCTGGGCCGCGGGACCCAGATTGAAATTTCCCTCGATCTGCCAACACTGCCCCCCTTGAGCGAGTCGCCACCCGCCAGCGAACCCCCGACGACGAAGCCAGGGCGTTCGTTGAATGTGCTGGTGGTGGATGACTACCCGGCCAATCGCCAGTTGCTCGCCCAGCAATTGAGCCATCTGGGGCATCGGGTGCAGTTGGCCAAAGACGGAATAGAGGGGTTTCAATTCTGGCGCGAGCAGGTGTTTGACGTGGTCATCAGCGACGTCAACATGCCCGCGCTCAACGGGTATGAGTTGGCGGTCGCGATCCGCGACGAAGAACGCCGCCAGGGCTTGTCTTCCTGCCTGATCCTGGGCTTTACCGCCAATGCCCAGCCCGAGGAGAAGACCCGCTGCCTGGAGGCGGGGATGGATGATTGCCTGTTCAAGCCCATTGGCCTGCACGACCTCAGTACCGCCGTTACGCGGGGCACACTGAACACCCATGAGCCGCCGCCCCCTGCGTCCGTGGTCGATGCGGCCATTGACCTTAGTGGGCTGCGGCAGATGAGTGGGGATGATCCAGCGATGATCGATGATCTGCTGGTGCAACTGGCGGCCAGCAATGCCGAGGACATGGCACGGCTGCAGGCGCTGCATGCAGAAGGCCATGTGCCGGGCTTGCTTGAGCTGGCTCACCGCATCAAGGGTGGGGCGAAAATGGTCAGGGCCCGGCAGCTGATTCACGGTTGCGAGTTGCTTGAGGCCGCCTGCCAGGAGTCCGCCGACAGTGCGGCCCTGGAGCAGGCGGTGCAAGGCCTGGGGTCAGCCATGCGAGAGCTGGATCAGTACCTCAAAGGCTGAGCCGCGTGGGTCAATCCCAGTTCGGTGCGATGCCCTTGGGGCTGGTCAGGCGCTGACCGCGCTCCAGTCCGGCGATCAGTGCCATCTCGGCGTCACTGAGGGTCAGCCCGACCGCACCCAGGTTACTTTGCAGGTTGGCCCTCCGGGTCGATGACGGAATCACTGCGTAACCCAGCTGCATGGCCCAGGCCAGGGTCACTTGCGCGGCCGTCGCCTGATGCTGCTGGGCAATCTGCTTGATGACGGGGTCGTTGAGGATTTCGCCATAGGCCAGGGTCATGTAGGAGGTGATCTGAATACCGTGGCGTTGGGCAAATTCCACCACCTTGCGGTTCTGCAGATAGGGGTGCAGCTCGATCTGGTTGGTCGCGATGTTCTGCGCACCCACTGCGTCGATGGCTTGCTGCATCAGCTCGACGGTGAAGTTGGAAACCCCGATCTGCCGGGTCAGGCCCAGCTCCCGGGCTTGTTGCAGGGCCGCCATGAATTCCTCCACCGGTACCTGGTTTTCCGGGGACGGCCAATGGATCAAGGTCAGGTCCAGGTAATCGGTCTTGAGCTTGCGCAGGCTGTCCTTGAGGCTGGCGATCAGGTTGTCCCTGGCGAAGTTGGCGATCCAGATCTTGCTGGTGATGAACAACGCTTGCCGGTTGATACCGCTGGCGGCGATGGCTTCGCCGACATCGGCTTCGTTGTCGTAGATCTGTGCGGTGTCGATGGCCCTATAACCCAGCTCCAGGGCCGTGCTGACCGAATCGATGAGCACCTGGCCCTGCAGGCGAAACGTACCGAGGCCGAAGGCGGGAACAGACATGGGTGACTCCAGGAGGTGATGACGGGAATGACCCTGAGTATCCCGTGCCCCTGCCTTTAGAAAAACCGCTGTCCCGGCAAAGCATTGTTTACTGAAAATCACGAATGGGACCAGCCGCTGGAAGCTCCACGCTTGCCCCTAGGCAATATCGCTGTGGCTGAACTCTTCTCCCAGGAAATCGATCAGCGTGCGCACCGACGGCAGCAAGCCGCGGCGTGACGGGAAGATCGCATGGACAATCCCGCACTTGGGCGCCCAGCCCGGCACCAGTTCGATCAGGCGCCCGGCGGCCAGGTCGTCGCGCACCACCACGGCCGGCAAGTGGGCGATTCCCAGGCCTTGCAGCACGGCGGTGCGCAGGGCGATCAAGTCGTCGGTGACCAGGCGTGGATGATGGCGGATCAGCGCCGTGGCGCCCTGCGGGCCGAACAGTTCCCACTGGTATTCCCGTTGCGCCGCCCCCCAGTGCAGGCTGGGCAGGCCGCTCAGGTCGGCGGGCAGGGCGGGCGTCGACAAGCGCTGGGCGAACGCCGGGCTGCCCACCAGCACCTGGGTGCTGTTGCCTAGCACTTTCATCACCAGGTCGGTGTTTTCCAGGGGCGGAAACCGTACCCGCAGGGCGATATCAAACCCCTCGTGGATCAAGTCGACGCGGCGGTTGGTGCTCTCGATGAACAACTCCACCAGAGGGTACTTGAGCATGTAGCGCGTCAGCATCGGCCCGACCCAGGAATTGAGCAGCGCGGTCGGGCAGCTGATGCGCACCAGGCCCTGGGGTTCGGAGCGATTGCGCTCGATCAGTTCGGCGGCGCTTTCCGCTTCCACGCGCATTGCCAGGCAGCGTTGGTAATAGGCCTGGCCGATTTCGGTGAGCGAGCAATGCCGGCTGGTGCGGTGGATCAGGCGCACGCCCAGGCGTTCCTCGAGCTGGGCAATACGCCGGCTGAGCTTGGATTTCGGCATGTCCAGGGCACGCCCGGCCGCGGCAAATCCGCCGTGTTCGACCACCTCGGTGAAGTAATACAGGGTGTTCAGGTCTTCCACTATCGTTCCTCAAATAGAACGCTAAGAGCGATTTTTGCAGTCTATCCCATCAATGGTGGCGGATTTAAGCTTTGTCCATGTTCTGACTCAGCCCATTCGGAGGCACCATGAAAAACATCATCGGTATCTACACCAGCCCAAAAATGCACTGGGTGGGCGATGGTTTCCCGGTTCGCACGCTGTTTTCCTACGACAACCTGGGCAAACACATCAGCCCGTTCCTGCTGCTCGACCATGCCGGTCCTGCTGAATTTACCCCCACCAATGCCCGGCGGGGCGTTGGCCAGCACCCGCACCGCGGTTTCGAAACCGTGACCATCGTCTACGACGGCGAAGTGGAGCACCGTGACTCCACCGGCAGCGGCGGCAAGATTGGCCCTGGCGATGTGCAATGGATGACCGCGGCCTCCGGCATTCTCCATGAGGAGTTCCACTCCCAGGCATTCGCCAAGCGCGGCGGCACCCTGGAAATGGTGCAGTTGTGGGTCAACCTGCCGGCCAAGGACAAAATGGCCGACGCCGGCTACCAGACGCTGCTCGACGCCGACATCCCGAACATCGCCTTGCCGGACCAGGCCGGCAGCCTGCGCCTGATCGCCGGTGAGTTCGCCGGCCAGCGGGGGCCGGCACGTACCTTCACCCCGATCGACGTCTGGGACCTGCGCCTCAAAGGCGACAAGTTGCTCAACCTCGACCTGCACGATGGCCGCAACACGGCGCTGGTGGTATTGCGCGGCACGGTGCAGGTCAACGGCGTGGGAGCTGGTGCGTCAAGGGCAGTTGGCCCTGTTGGAGCGCAAGGGCGATCAACTGAGCCTGGAAGCCAATGGCGATGCCGTGGTGTTGCTGCTCAGCGGCGAACCGATTGACGAACCCATCGTCGGCCACGGCCCGTTTGTGATGAACAGCGAGCAAGAGATTCACCAGGCGTTCGCCGACTTCCAGTCCGGGCGCTTCGGCCAGATGCAGGGTTGACCCCTGCCGCTTCAAATCATGACTACGCTCCTTGAGCTGTAAGGGCTCACAGGTGGCGAACGAACAGCCGGTGCTGGACGTCCAGCATCGGCCGGGTACCCCCAACGCCGACGTTCACTCGGCATCGATAACACGCGAGGACTACTGCAATGACTACTTCTTACAAGCGTCTGGACAAGGATAATGCCGCCGTTCTGTTGGTGGATCACCAGGCAGGCCTGCTGTCGCTGGTGCGCGACATCGACCCCGACCGTTTCAAGAACAACGTGCTGGCCCTGGCCGACCTGGCCAAGTACTTCAAATTGCCGACCATCCTGACCACCAGTTTTGAAACCGGCCCCAACGGTCCGCTGGTGCCCGAGCTCAAGGCGATGTTCCCGGATGCGCCTTACATTGCCCGGCCTGGCCAGATCAACGCCTGGGACAACGAAGACTTCGTCAAGGCAATCAAGGCCACCGGCAAGAAGCAACTGATCATCGCCGGTGTCGTGACCGAGGTCTGCGTGGCATTCCCGGCCCTCTCGGCCCTGGCCGAAGGTTTTGAAGTGTTCGTGGTGACCGACGCGTCCGGCACCTTCAACGAACTGACCCGCCAATCGGCCTGGGACCGCATGTCGTCCTCGGGCGCCCAATTGATGACCTGGTTCGGCCTGGCCTGCGAGCTGCACCGCGACTGGCGCAACGATGTGGAAGGGCTGGGCACCTTGTTCTCCAACCACATCCCGGACTACCGCAACCTGATGACCAGCTACAACACCCTGACCAACAGCAAGTAACACTTGCCCGGGTGGCGTACGCCGATTCGGTACGCCATCCCTCATCCCCTGCAGGAGCAAAGTTGTGCTCCTGCAGGTTTTTCTGTGGTCCCTTCTTTGCCTGCCATCAATTGCTCCTACACTGTGTCGCAGTCCGTGCAATCGTCACGGCATTGGCATGGCTGGAGTGGTTCGATGCTGTCTTTTTTCACTGATCACCCGCTGATCTGCGCCTTGGCCCTGATTCTCCTCGACATGCTGTTGTGGCGGTTGCTCAGCGCCACCAGCAGTTACTGGAAGCTGCTGGTGCGGGTACTGATTTTCGCGTTGTTCAGCGTGGTGCTGTTCAACGAAGGCCTGAACCCGCTGCAGACTGCGCCCTGGCCGGACAATGTGCCGTTGCACCTGGCGGCGACCGGCCTGCAGATCGGCTGGTGGCTGTTCGCTGCGAGAACCCTGACGGTGCTGATCGGCGCGCTGATGATGCAGCGCGTCGGGCATACCGGGCGGTTGTTGCAGGACCTGCTGGGCGCGGTGATTTTCCTGATTGCGGTGATTGCCGCGCTGGCCTATGTCCTCGACCTGCCGGTCAAGGGCGTGCTGGCCACCTCCGGGGCAGTGGCGATCATTGTCGGCCTGGCGTTGCAAAGTACCCTCAGTGACGTGTTCTCGGGGATCGTGCTCAACACCACCAAACCCTATCAACTCGACGACTGGATCTCCATCGACGGCATGGAGGGCCGGGTCATCGACATCGACTGGCGTGCCACCCGCCTGCAGACCGCCCAGGGCAGCATGGCGGTGATTCCCAACTCGCTGGCGGCCAAGGCCAAAATCATCAACTTCAGTCGCCCCAGCGACATTTTCGGCATCGCGGTCAGCGTGCAGGTCAGCCCCCATGCGCGCCCGCAAACGGTGATCGAAGCACTGGAGCGGGCGATGCAAGGTTGCCGGCAATTGCTCGCGAAACCGGCCCCCAGCGTGGCATTGAAAAGTGCCAGCAGCAGTGGCGTGGAATACGAGATCAGCGCCTTTGTCAGCGCCATGCTGCACAAGCGCGAAGCGCGCAATGCCCTGTTCGACCTGGCCTTCCGACACTTGCAGGCCTCGGGTGTGAGCCTGTTGTCCAGCGCGGAAAACCAGGCACCAGAAGGCTTCTCGCGGCCGCGGGCACTGCTGGAAAGCTCGAGTATTTTCTCCACCCTGCGCCCGGACGAAAAAGACACCTTCAGCCAGAACATGCAACTCGTAACCTTGCGTGCCGGCGAGACGATCCTGGCGGCGGGCGACGTCAGCGATTACCTGTTCATCATCGAGTCGGGAGTGGTCTCGGTGACCCTCAGCCGCGACGGCAGCCCGTTGGAAGCCGGGCGCATGGGGCCGGGGGAGGTGATCGGTGAAGCCGGCATCCTCTCCGATGCTTCGCTGCCGGCGGACTTCTCGGCCAAGACCTTCTGCAGCCTGTACCGCATCGAAAAGGCCTACCTCAAACCCTGCCTCGACGCCCGCCATGACATCAGCGAAGCCATCCACGCCTTGCTCGACTACCGTCTGCACAGCGCCCAGACCCTGAGCCAGGAAGTGCCGAAAGTGCTGGCGAAAAAAGGCTTTCTACAGTGGTTGCGTCGTCGGCCCTAGCGCTCGGTCAATCAGAGAGATGTCAGGCAATCGGCGAGCAGAGTTCCACCAGCGTGCCGTCCGGGCAGCGCACGTAGGACACGGTCTGCCCCCAGGGTTTGTGGGTGGGGGCGGCGATTTCCCGGGCGCCAGCCTGCAATGCGCGAGCGTGGGCCGCCACCACGTCGTCGGTGACCAGGGCCACTTCCATGCCCAGTGGCTTGGCCGAGGCATGGGCCGAGACGTGGCCCGTGCTGAAATTCATGCCGGCCAGCTCATCGGCGGCAAAGGCCAGGGCGGTTTCGCCGGTTTCCAGTTCGCCGTAGGTGCCCGATTCATGGAGGAAACGGGTGGCCAGGCCGAAGGCCGAGGAGAAGAATTCGAGGGACGCGCGAACGTCGGGGACGTAGATGATCAGGTAGCCGAACTTCATCGGTGGACACTCCTTGTTGTGCCGGTTGGCGGGCGAATCTAGCACGAGACAACGCTGGCCTGCGACCTGGCAGGCCAGCGTCCGGCTTCAGAAGTTGTACTTGAAGCTGGTCATCAGGTTGCGCGGTGCGCCGTAGTTGCCGTAATAGCCGGCGTAGCTGTAGTACTCGCGGTCGAAGAGGTTGTTGAGATTGACCGAGGCACTGAGGTTCTTGCTGATGTCGTAGCGCGCCAGCAGGTTGGTGATCGCGTAGCTGCCCTGAGTGAAGGTATGCAAGTCGCTGCCGACCTTGCTCTGCCAATTGACACCACCGCCGACGGTCAGCTTGTCGAGGTCGCCGCCCAGGCGGTAGGTGCTGAAGGTCTTGAGGCTATGGCGGGGCAGGGTGGTGTTGATACGCTGGTCGTCGGCATCGGTGGTGACGGTGTAGGCGTAGCCCGCGCCGACCTGCCAGCCGTCGAGCAATTGCCCATCCAGTTGCATCTCCATGCCTTGGGAAGTGGTGTCCTGCTCGGACTTGTAGACGTTGCTGCCGGGGTACTCGGCTTGCCACACCGCGAGGTTGTCCTGTTCCAGCTTGAACAGCGCCAGGCTGGAGTTTAACTGGCCATCGTAATGGCTGCCTTTGATCCCGACTTCATACCCGGTGCCCTCCATCGGGTCCAGCGGCTTGTTGTTTTCATCCCGAACCCAGGAGGCTTGCGGGTTGAAGATTTTGGTATAGCTGGCATACAGCGACCAGACCTCGTTCAGGTCGTAGACCACCCCGGTGTAGGGAATGAAAACCCCGGTCTCGCGGGACTGGGTTTCGCTGGCCTGCGCGCCATAGGGGCGATCTTCGGTGTCGCGTTTCCAGTCCACCAGGCGCCCGCCGAGGATCAGGCTCAGGTCGTCGCTGACGTGGAAGCGTCCGGTGAGGTAGGCGGCATACTGGGTCTCGTCGATGGACGACTTGCCGGTGACCGGGAAGTCCGGCTTGGGGTTGTTGCCGTGGTAGTCGAACAGGTTGTCGATGGCGCCCGCCGGTGAGCCGGAATAGTCATAGCGCCAGCCACCGTAGCTGGGGACGTTCTCGTTGTACTTGGACAGGGTCAGGCCACCGATGATTTCGTGTTCGCGACCCAGCAGGCTCAAGGGGCCGGTCAGGTAAAGGTCGAGGTTGTCCTGGCGCGGTGTGCCGGCAAACTTGACCGGCAACAGGCTGGTGCCGCTGCCATCGGTCTGCAGGGTACCGTTGAGGTAGGTGAAGACCTCGTCGAATTTATTCTCGGTGTGGGTGAACTCGACCTTGCCGCTCCAGCCGTTGCCCAGTTGCTGCTCGATGGAGGTGAAGTAACTGGTCTGCTCGTGGTCATTGTGCGACCAGTCCGGCGAGGCGTTGGTCGAGCGGCTGAGATCGGTGCGCTGGCCATTGGGGAAACGTGTCGGCAGGCCGGAGCGCAGTGGCGAATCGACATCGGTGCGCAGGTAGCTGAAGCCCAGGGTCAACAAGGTTTCCTCAGTGAGGTCGAATTCGCTGATGCCATACAGCAGTTGTGAGTCCTGCTTGAAGCGGTCGACCCAGGCACCGCCGGTCTTGTAGTCCGCCACCACTCGACCGCGCACGTTGCCGCTCTCGGTCAGCGGGCCGGACACGTCAAAACCGCTACCGTAACGATCCCAGTTACCGGCTTCGCCCGTCACGCTGGCCTGGGCCTCGGCGGTCGGGCGCTTGCGGATCAGGTTGATGGTGGCGGACGGGTTGCCCATGCCACTGATCAGGCCGGTGGCGCCTCGCACCACTTCCACGCGGTCGTACTGGGCCATGCTCTGGGCGTAGTTGTCCATGCGCGTGACGGTCGGCACGCCGTCGATCTCGAAGTTCTGGATCTCGAAACCCCGGGACCAGAAACTGTCGCTTTCTGCGCCCAGGCCGTCGCGCAGCACGATGATCCCCGGGGTCGCGTCCATGGTGTCGCTGAGGGTGGTCAGGCGCTGGTCATCCAGGCGCTGGCGGGTCATCACGGTCAGCGATTGCGGGGTCTCCTTGGGGGTCAGGTTCAGCCGTGTCGAACTGCTGGACGACAGCGTGGTGTAGGAGCCGCTGCCTTCGGTGGTCGAGCCGGGCGCCTTGCCGGAAATGCTCAGGACGTCCAGCTGCAACGCATCGGTGTGCTGCCGCCGGGCGATCTGGTATCCACCGTTAGTGCTGCGCAGGGCCTCCAGGTCGGTGCCGGCCAACAGGGTGGCGAGGCCGTTATCGACCTCGAAGCGACCGTTCAGGCCCTGGGTGGTGCGGCCCTCGGTAAGCTCGGCGGGATAGCTGAGCAGCAAGTGCGCGGTTTCGCCAAACTGTGCCAGGGCGTTGCCCAGGGCACCTGCGGGAATGGCAAAGTCCAGTTGCTGCTGCGTTGCCTGCACTGCGCTCGCGGCCAGCAGTAACGGGCTGGCGAGGCTCATGCAGGCCAGGCCTTGCAGCACGGCGGCGGCCAGCTGTTGCTTGATCAAGTGTGGCCGCCCGTGGCGTGTTGGATGCGCGTGCTGCATAGGTGATTCCCCAATAAAAGTGATCTTTGGGGATACGAGTCTCGCCAGAAACGGAAACGGCTCACCCGTGTGCAAAAAAACGTCAGGCCAGGTTAGGCCTGGCTTTGAGGGTGACCCAGTAGCGGGTCAGGTGCTGCACGTCGAGGTTGAAGGTTTCACTCAGGGCGAGCAGCACCTGGTCGGTGTCGTGCAGCGGAAACGTCCCCGAGACCCGTAAGTCGCCCAGGCTCGGATCGCAGCCCAGATGGCCTCGCCGGTAGCGTGCCAGCTCCGCGAGGAAGTCGGCCAGGCGCTGGCCCTGGGCGACGATCATGCCGTGGCTCCAGGCCAACTCGCCCGCACGCAGGGGGCGTTGGGCGAGCAGGCTGTGCCGATCGAAGCTGACCACTTGCCCGGGGGCCACGCTGATCGACGGATTGCCTCGCGCCTGCGGGTAAATACCCAGGCCGCCGCTCTGGCTGCTGGCCTGGGTGAACCCCTGGCGTTGGCGCACGGCCAGTTGCTGACCGAACATCTGCACTCGACCTTCGGTGGTTTCTACCCATAAGGGAAGGGCCGTGGCCGAGTTGAGCAGCATTTCGCCGCGCAACAGACGTATCACCCGCTGCTGCGGATCGAAGCGCATTTCGATGGCGCTGTCGGTGTTGAGTTGCACCTGTATCTGGTCAGCCAGTTGAACGGTATGGTGCTCACCGACCGCACTGCTGAAGTCGCTGCGCCAGTCCTGTACCAGCGCGCTGTCGCGGGCGCTCCACGCGGTACCGCCGGCGGCCAGCAACAGGGCAAGGTTTTTCAAGGCGCTGCGCCGCGACAGCATGGGCGCCAGCGCGGCGTTGGCGAGTGGGCGCTGGCCCGGTGATCGCAGGCTGCTCATGCGCGAAGAAAACGCCTGGGCCCGTTGCCAGGCCATTTCATGCAGGGCGTCGGCCTGGCGCCACTGCAGCCAGTGTGCGCGGGTTTGTTCGCTGACGTGGGGGGCCTGCAACTCCAGCAGCCAGTGCATGGCCTGCTCGGCGACGGGCAGGGGAATCGGCGCTTGGGTGGATGACGCGCCCCGCGACTCCATCAGCTCCAGCCCCCATCCAGCAGGATGCACTGGGCACCGGCCTTGATGATGTAGCGTTTGACCGTGGCAATCGACACCTGCAGGCGCTCGGCAATCTCGCCATGGCTCAAGCCGTCCAGTTGCGACCAGAGGAAGGCCTTGCGCACGGGCATCTCCAGACGTTCCAGCACGGCATTCAGTTCGAGCAGGGTCTCCAGGAGAATGGCTTGGGTTTCGAGGTCAGGTATCACTGCCTCAGGCAGGGTGGCCAGGGCTTGCAGGTAAGCCTTTTCGAGTTTCTGCCGGCGGTAGTGGTTGGACAGCACACTCTGCGCCACCGTCGCCAGGAAACTGCGTGGGGCCTGGACCTCGATCAGTTCGGTCTTGGCCAGCAAGCGCACGAACACGTCCTGCGCCAGATCCGCGGCACTGTGGGAGCAGCCGAGCCGACAGCGTAACCAGCGTTGCAGCCAGGAGTGCTGCTCGCGGTACAGGGTGGCGAGTCCGTGATGGCTGGCGGGAGAGGTCGAGGGCATGGGGATTCGCACGGCGTGAGAGGCGGGAAAGTTACAAATGATAATGATTATCATATTTGCCGTTGGCCTGGCTGGCAAGCACCGTGAAATATCCCTTCTGGCATCCCCCAAAACCGCCGTCGCTTTAAAAACTCAAGATTTCAGCCAGACTTGCCGATGCAGTCCTTGACCCCCCAAGGAGCGTTGATCATGAACCGCAAGCAACTGTTGCTCGGAATCAGTTTGTACGCTGCATTCAATGGCCTGTGTGTGGCGGCCAGCGCGCCCTCCCAGGGCGTTATCCACTTTCAGGGTGCGATTGTCGAACCCGCCTGCACCTCGAGTGCGGGCGAGGGTGCCGTCGTGGCGCTGACGGGGTGCTCGGCACAGAGCCGCGGGACGACTATCGAGGCGCAACGCCTGGTTCCGGTCAGCCAGGTCACGGCCCTCGACGCTTCGACGGTCAAGGTCAAGGTCAAGTTGCTGGCCGAGACGGGCCGGGACAGTCGGTATTTCGATCGGCAGTATCAGTTGCTGGACGAAACGGGCAAGCCGGTCCGCTCGGGCAATTACCTGATCACCCTGATCATGCCGTGAGATCGGGCACAGCTAACGTAGGCGAGGGTTGAGAGGACGGGTGGCCAGGCGCTGCATTGCCGGCATTAATAGGAAGCATTACTATTCACGCCATCGCCAACACAGCGCTCCGCAATGACCCCCAAGCTGCCCCGCAGACCCGGATTTTTCGAGCACTACGAAGAGTTGGTCGGTACTTGGACACGCCGGTTACGCAACCGGGCGTCAGCCGAGGACCTGGCCCACGACACCTTCGTGCGGGTGCTGGAATCCGACTCGAGCCAGGTGCAGCAACCACGGGCCTATTTGCACCAGACGGCGCGCAATATCGCGGTGGATGGTTACCGGCGTGAGGACCGTCGGGGGGCCATGGAGTCCGAGGCGCTGGATCTTTGTGGATCGTCGAGCGATGACCCGGAGCACTACATGCACGCGATCCAACTGGCTGACTGCATCGAGCGGGCGCTGTCCGAGTTGCCCGTCAACTGTCGCACGGTGTTCATCTGGCAGAAGCTCGAAGGGCTGACCCAGGCGGAAATCGCCGAACGCCTGGGACTGTCTAAAAACATGGTGGAAAAGTATATGATCCGCACCCTGCGGCATCTACGTGAGCGCCTAGACGGGGCTGCGCCATGAATCCCCCGCCATTCCAAGCCACCGCCCGACAGGACCTTCCATGATGGATAACCGTGATTGCGCGTGCGGACAGGCCACGGTTCGCGACGAGGCGGCGCTGTGGTTTACCCGTGTGCAGGACGCACCGCTGAACCCTGGCGACCAGCAACGGTTTAGCGCCTGGCTGGCGCAACACCCTCAGCACCGCGATGAGTATCAACTGCTGCAAGGCCTGTGGAGTGCCACCGAGCTGGTGCCCAAGGCGCGCCTGCAAGCCCTGTGCGCCACCCCGTCCACGCGGATCAAGCGCCGGCCTCTGCTGCAGTATGCGGTGGCGGCCAGTGTGCTGGCGGTGGCGGTGGGTGTCGGCCTGTTCAATGGCCTGGCTGGCCCGACCAGCTACCAGGCGCAGTTTTCCACCGTGTTGGGCGAGCGCCGCCAGGTGAACTTGCCGGACGGCTCGCTGATCGAGCTCAACAGTCGCAGTCAGGTCCGGGTGAATTTCCAGGGCGACCACCGGGGCATCGAGCTGACCCAGGGCGAAGCCATGTTCAACGTCGCGCACGACAGCCATCGGCCGTTCGTGGTGGTGGCGGGTACGGGCAAGGTGACGGTGACCGGCACTCGCTTTGATGTACGCCGCGACGCTCAGCAAACGCGGGTCGTGGTGGAGCAGGGCAGGGTCAAGGTGCAGGGGCGCGACAGTGAGTGGGTCAGCCTCACGGCAGGGCTGGCGACCCGGATTGACGCTCAGGGGCGGGTTGCCCGGGCCCAGGCGGTCGATGCCCAGGCGCTGACCGCCTGGCGCAGCGGCAAGCTGGTGTTCAACGATGCCAGCCTCAGTGAAGTGGCGGCCGAGGTCTCGCGTTATCGGGAGCGGCCGTTGACCGTGGGCAGCGCAGCGGTGGGCAATCTGCGTCTGACCAGCGTGTTCAAGTCCGACGACACCGAGGCCTTGCTCAAGGCCTTGCCGAGCATCCTGCCCGTGGCGATCCGTACCCGCGAAGACGGCAGCCAGGAAATAATTGCGCGATAGATTCAGGTTTTTTTCGAGTTCTTCGTCTTCTTGTCCAACTGCAACTGGTTTGCATTAACGGCCGCATCTATTTGCGATCAACAGGACAAGGTTCGACGTGAAAAACTCCCGCGCGAAAAACAACAATCCCGCCATGCTTTCTTCCCGTTGGCTGCCCCTGGCGCTGGCACTGGTCGTCAATGCGGGCATACCGCTGGCGTCTGCCGAGGCGGCTGGCGGCAATATCCACATTCAAGCACAACCCCTGGGGGCGGCCCTGAGCCAACTGGGCCAGCAAACCTCCCTGCAGGTTTTTTTCGATCCGCAACTGGTGGCCGGCAAGCAGGCGCCGGCGGTGGACGGCAACCTGTCGCCGGAGCAAGCCTTGGGCCAGTTGTTGCAGGGCAGCGGCCTGGAGTATTCGATTGACCAGGGCTCGGTCACTTTGAGCCCGGCCGCCACGTCGGCGTCTGGATCGGGCCCGCTGGAACTGGGGGTGACCGCCATCACCGTGGTCGGCGACTGGCTGGCTGATGCCAATGCAGCCGTGGTGCAGAACCACCCCGGTGCGCGCACGGTGATCCGTCGCGAAGCCATGGTCGAGCAGGGCGCGATGACCGTCGGCGACGTGCTCAAGCGCGTACCCGGGGTGCAGGTCCAGGACGCCAACGGCACGGGCGGCAGTGACATCTCCCTGAACGTCGGCGTGCGAGGCCTGACCTCGCGCCTGTCACCGCGCTCCACGGTGTTGATCGATGGTGTCCCGGCTGCCTTCGCCCCCTACGGCCAGCCGCAAGCTGTCGATGGCGCCGATTTCCTCCGGCAACCTCGACAGCATCGACGTGGTGCGAGGCGCCGGTTCGGTTCGTTATGGCCCACAGAACGTCGGCGGGGTGATCAACTTTGTTACCCGGGCTATCCCGGAGAAAGCCACCGGGGAAATCGGCAGCACCCTGGAGACCTCCCAGCGCGGTGGCTGGAAGCACATCGACACGGCGTTTCTCGGCGGCACCGCGGACAATGGCATGGGCGTGGCGCTGTTGTACTCCGGGGTCAACGGCAACGGCTACCGGGCGAGCAACAACGGCAACGACATTGACGACGTGATCCTCAAGACGCACTGGGCGCCCACCGATGTCGACGATTTCTCGCTGAACTTCCACTACTACGACGCCAAGGCCGACATGCCCGGCGGGCTGACCCAGCAGCAGTACGACGAAAATCCCTACCAGTCGGTGCGGGACTACGACAGCTTCAGCGGTCGACGCAAGGACGTGTCCTTCAAGTGGGTGCGGATGATCGACGACCGCACCCAGGCCGAAGTGCTGACCTACTACTCCGACAGTTTTCGCGGTAGCACCATCGCCGCCCGTGACCAGAAGACCCTGAGCGCCTACCCGCGGACCTACTACACCTTCGGCATCGAGCCACGGGTGTCCCATGTGTTCGATGTCGGCCCGACGTCCCAGGAAGTCAGCGTGGGTTATCGCTACCTCAAGGAGGGCATGCACGAGCAGGCCAGCCGCCTGGCGCTGGTGAACAACCAGCCGGTGCAGACCCCGACCGCCGACGGCCACGTGTACCAGGACCGCACCGGCGGCACCGAAGCCAACGCTGTCTACGTCGACAACAAAATCGATGTCGGCAACTGGACCGTGACCCCGGGCATTCGTTTTGAAGACATCCGCACCGAGTGGCACGACCGCCCGGTGCTCGATACGTCGGGCAAGCCGGTGCAGGAGAAACGCCGCAGCATCGACAGCCATGAACCGCTGCCGGCCTTGAGCGTGATGTATCACCTGTCCGATGCCTGGAAGCTGTTCGCCAACTACGAAACTTCGTTCGGCGCCCTGCAGTATTTCCAGCTCGGCCAGGGCGGTTCGGGTGACGAGACCGCCAGCGGCCTGAATCCGGAAAAGGCCAAGACCTACGAAATCGGTACGCGCTACAACGATGATGTGTGGGGCGGTGAAGTGACGCTGTTCTACATCGACTTCGATGAAGAACTGCAATACATCAGCAACGATGCCGGCTGGACCAACCTCGGCGCCACCACCCACCAGGGCATTGAAGCTTCGGTGCACTACGACATGGCCGCGCTCGACCCTCGGCTCGATGGCCTGACCGCCAATGCCGGCGTTACCTACACCCGTGCCGTGTATGAAGGCGAGATCCCGGGCTTCAAGGGCCGTGACCTGCCGTTTTATTCCCGGCAGGTGGCCACCGTCGGCTTGCGTTACGACGTCAACCGCTGGACCTACAACGTCGACGCGTTCGCCCAGTCCAAGCAGCACTCACCGGGCACTGCGGTGAATGCCGATGGCAGTTTCAGTGGCGACTACATCACCGAAGGCACTGCCGACGGACAGTACGGCGACATTCCGGGTTACGTGACCTGGAACGTGCGTGGCGGCTATGACTTTGGCGCGCAACTGTCGAACCTGAAGCTTGGCGCCGGGGTGAAAAACCTCTTCGACAAGCAGTACTTCACCCGCTCCAGCGACAACAATGCGGGCATGTACGTCGGTGCGCCACGGACCTTTTTCGTCCAGGCCAGCGTCGGTTTCTGACCGCGCGCAGTGCTTGCAAGGCGATCACACCTTTAACACTTTCCCGCCAATGGCCACCGCCACCAGCAACACCGCCATCAAGCCGAAGGCGAAACTCAGGCTGCTGGCGTGGGCGACAAATCCGATCACTGCCGGCCCGGCGAGAATGCCGGCATAACCCAGGGTGGTGATGGCCGGGACGGCGATGCTTTCGGGCATCACCGTCTGTTTGCCCACCGCGGTGTACAGCACCGGCACGATGTTCGAGCAGCCCACGCCCAGCAGGGCATAGCCCACCAGGGCCGCTTCCCAGCTCGGGGCGAAGGTCGCCAGGAACAAGCCCGCAGCGGCGGTCAAACCACCGAACACGATGACCCGGGTAGCGCCCAGCCGGCGGACAATCCGGTCGCCGGTCAGGCGTCCGATGGTCATGGTCAGGGCGAACGCCGCATACCCCAATCCCGCATAGGCCGTGTCGATCCCGCGCTCCTGGGCCAGGAACACCGCGCTCCAGTCCAGTGCCGCGCCTTCGGCGAGGAACACGATGAAGCACATGCCGCCGATGAACAGCACGATCCCGTGGGGCACCGCGAACGCCGGCCCGGTGCTTTCGCTGCCGTAGGTCAGCAGGTGGGGCGCGGCCTTGAACAGCGCAGCCAGCAGCATGACGATCACCACGGCCATCGCCCCCAGCGGGGAAATCCCCAGGCCCAGCAGGGCGCTGACCCCGCCCGCGCCGACAATCCCGCCGAGGCTGAACATGCCATGAAACCCCGACATCATGGTCTTGCCGCTGGCGCGCTCGACAATCACCGCCTGCAGGTTGGTCGTCGAGTCCACCGTGCCCAGGCCGGCACCGAACAGGAACAGCGCGGCGATCAGCAAGGGCACCGTGGACACCGTGGCCAGCAACGGCAGCGCCAGGCAGATCAGCAGCGTGCCGCCGCTCAGCACCCGCCGACAGCCGAAGCGCGTCGCCAGCACGCCGGCCAGCGGCATCGCCAGGATCGAGCCCACCCCCAGGCTCAACAGCAGCAAGCCGAGGGTCCCTTCATCCAGCCCGGCCCGTGCCTTGGCGTAGGGCACCAGCGGCGCCCACGCGGCAATGCCAAAACCGGCGATGAAGAACGCGATGCGGGTCGACATCTGCTCGAGGCGCCCAGGGACTACCTGGGCGGGTGATGTGATGGCGGTCATGGAACATCCTTGGTCTTTCAATGGAAGCGGCAAACAGGGGCACATCCTTGCACATCAACGACCGTCAGACGACCTCGGGGTTCGTCACCAGGCGGTTCGTTGATCCGAGGAAATCGCCTACAGTAGGCAATCATTCCAGACTCAACCCAGGAGCTGTTCATGACGTCGTTGTTTGATGCACGCGGGAATATCTATGCCGTGGTCAGCCCCGTGCAATTGCGCGAACTGGGGATCGACCTGCCCGACGCCGCCGCCGAGGCGGCGCAACAAGCAATGGCCTGGACAACACGGGCGATCCAGGCCTGCTGCAGTTGGGCGCCGGGCACGCGACCCGCTGGGGCCAAGGCACATCGCAGCGATGGTTTGCTGGTCGGCCCGTTTCAGCAGACCGCGCCGTTTGACCTGTTGATCGTCAACACCGACGGGACCCTGGCCGAGCGCAGCGGCAACGGCTTGACCATCTTCGCCCAGGCGCTGACCGAGCAGGGCTTGATGCCGGCCAAGGGCGGCTGTTTGCTCAAGGTCCATCATGACCAGGGCAACGCCCGGTCGCCCGTGCACACCTCGGTGCAGGCGGCCGAGGTCGAGGGTGTGCAAGGGTTCTGGCTGGACCTGGGCAAGCCTGCGTTCGGCCCGCCAGCGGTGACGGCTCAGGGGGTGTCAGCGGCGCAGCTCAATCAACGACCATTGAGCCATGTGCCGCAACTGGCCCGGGTCAATCGGCAGTGGTCACACAGTCAATTCGTGCGCATCGGCAACCCCCATTGCGTGACGCTGGTGGCCCAGGCGCACGAGCTGCCGAGCAACCCGCAGATGGCCGCTCCCGGCCTGGCTGACGACCTGACCCGCATCGCTTTTGCCCCGCCCAGCGGCGGGGGCCAGCCGTGTGCCGCCGGGGTCAATCTGCAATGGGCAATGCGCGAATCGGCCAATCGCCTCAGCGCCCGGGTGTTCGAGCGCGGCGAAGGCCCGACCGCGTCCTCGGGCACCAGTGCCAGCGCGGTGGCCTGTGCGGCGTGGAGTGTCGGCTGGGTGAGCGCAGGCACGGTGGCGGTGGTGATGCCCGGCGGCACGGCCCCGGTGTTGCTCGAAGAGCAGGGCGGTGAGTTGAGCCGGGTCAGCTTGTTCGGGACGGCGCGCTTGATGCGTTGAATTCACATCCACCATCACCGCAGCAACGGCTAAGCCCACAAACCCAGTCTCGACAACCGCGACGCAGATTTGCGCGATGCGTGGCCCCCTGTGCGAGCCTGCTCAATATCCCCTACAAAGCCGAGCCAAACATCTCGATCACCGGCATCTGCCGTTTCATCAACACCTTGCCACCGCGGATCGAGTACAACGGCAGGCCCTGGCTGCGGATCACTTCGTAGTCGCTGTCGGCCGAGAGGATCAGCAGGTTGGCCGGCCGTCCCGGTTCCAGCCCGTAGCGGTCACCCAGGGCCATGGCCTTGGCGCTGTTGTCCGTCACCAGGTCCAGCGAGCTTTGCAGGTTGCGGTAGCCGAGCATGTGGCAGATGTGCAGGCCGGCTTCCAGGACCCGCAGGATGTTGCCGTTGCCCAGCGGGTACCAGGGGTCGACGATCGAGTCCTGGCCAAAACACACGTTCATGCCGGCTTCGAGCAATTCGTTGACCCGGGTCACGCCCCGGCGTTTCGGGAAATTGTCGAAGCGCCCTTGCAAGTGAATGCTCTCGGTCGGGCAGGAGACAAAACTGATCCCCGAGTGCCCCAGCAGGCGAAATAACTTGGCGCAGTAAGCGTTGTCGTACGAACCCATGGCCGTGGTGTGGCTGGCGGTCACCCGCGCACCCATGTCGCGGCTGCGGGCTTCTTCGGCCAGCACTTCAAGAAAGCGCGAGTGCGGGTCGTCGGTTTCGTCGCAATGCACGTCCACCAGGCAGCCGGTGCGCTCGGCCAGGTCCATCAGGAACTTCACCGAACTGACGCCCTGGTCGCGGGTGTATTCAAAGTGCGGGATCCCGCCCACCACGTCGGCCCCCAGGCGAATCGCTTCCTCCATGAGCTCGCGGCCGTTGCGGTAGGACTCGATGCCCTCCTGGGGAAAGGCGACGATCTGCAGGTCGATCAGGTGCCGACTCTCTTCGCGCACTTCGAGCATGGCCTTGAGCGCGGTCAGTTGCGGGTCGGTGACATCGACGTGGGTGCGCACATGCTGGATACCATGGGCGGCGAGGGCGTCGATGGTCTTTTTCGCCCGGGTCTTGGTGTCTTCCTGGGTAATGGTCGCCTTGCGCTCGCCCCAGCATTCGATGCCTTCGAACAGCGTGCCGCTCATGTTCCAGCGCGGCTCACCGGCGGTCAGCGTGGCGTCGAGGTGAATGTGCGGCTCGACGAAGGGCGGCACCACCAGGTTGCCACCCGCGTCGAGGTCTTCGGGGCCCAGGGTCGGCGCTTCGGTCTGGCGGGCGATCCCGGAAATAATGCCGTTTTCCAGGTGCAGTTCGTGCAAACCTTCACGGTTGCGCAGGCGGGCGTTGATGATGTGCATCAGGCGAATCCCTTTATAGATCGGGTAGTGCTGCGCTGGAGGTACGGGTCCCCAGGACGCAGGTCAATGCCACATACGTTAGCGCGGCAGCGCCTATGCCGACCAGCGGCGCGACCCACGGCGAGCCGAACGCGGCGACGGTGCCCACCCCATAGGCGGCGAGTCCGGCCCAGTTGAAGGCTGGCAGCCGGGTATCGGCCAGGCGCGGATAGTGACCACGATAACGGTAGAAGAAGTCCGCCATGATCACCCCGCCAATCGGCGGAATCACCGTGCCCAACAGGATCAGGTAAGGCACCAGCATGTCGTACATGCCCAGCAGCGCCAGCAGGGTGCCGATCACGGCGCCGGCCAGGGTCACGGTTTTGCGACGCCGGGTGCGCAGCAGGTTGCAGCCGGCGACGGCGAAGTTGTAGATGGTGTTGTCCTGGGTGCTCCAGATGTTGAGCAACAGCATGGCCATCGCGGCCATGGCGAACCCTTGCAACAGCAGGACCTCGACCACGTCCGGCTGCTGATAGACGATGGCCCCGTAGGCGCCGATCAGGACCATCAGGCCGTTGCCAAGGAAAAACCCGATCAGGCTCGCCAGCACCGCGACCTTGGCGGAGCGCGAGAAGCGGGTCCAGTTGGTGGCCTGGGTCGCGCCGCTGACGAAGGTGCCGAACACCAGGGTGATGGCGGTCGACCAGTCCAGGTGGGTGCTTGGCACCACTGCCAGCAGCGCGTCGAGGCCACCGATCTTGAGCGTGGCGACCCACATCGACAGCATCAACAACAGCATCATGGCCGGCACCGCGATGTAGGAGAGGATTTCCAGGCCGCGATAGCCGACATAGGCCGTGGCGCAGAACATCAGGCCGAACAGCACCATCAGCCCCAGCACCGTGTCGTCGCTCAACTGCAAGTATTTGCCCAGCACCACGGCAGCCGTGGCCGTGCCCCAGGCATACCAGCCAATCTGGGTGAAACCGAGGATCAGGTCGCTGAGTTTGCTGCCCAGCTCACCAAAGCAGAAACGCCCCATCAGCACCGAATTGAGGCCGCTCTTGAAGGCGATGTAACCCAGGCCCGCGGCATACATGCCCAGCAGCAGGTTGCCGAGGGCAATCACCGCGAGCATCTCGCTAAAACTGAACGCCACCCCGAGCTTGCCCCCGGCAAACATGGTCGCGGTAAAAAAGGTGAAGCCCAGCAGCACCATGGCTGTCGACATCAGGCCCTTGCGGGCATGCATCGGCACTTCACTCAAGGGGTAGTCATTGCCCGGATCGTTCTGCGTCATGTGGCGTTCCTTGCGGGAGAGGAGGACACGGGGATGTAGCAGTGCGCGTGCCAAAGCAGCGATTGGCCCTGTTACTTATAGTCGAGCGCGGGTATTTGGCCCAAGGCGGGCACGAAAGCAGTGCGTCTGAGGAAACACGAGACCCAAGTGGGGGCGAGTCTGCAAGGTCATGAGAACCCCCAAGGCACAGGCACAAAAAAACCACCGGGGGGACGGTGGTTTTTTTGACGGCCTGGCTTATTCGCCGCGGTAGATGCAACCGCTGGTGCAGGTCTCGTGGATGCGGATTGCACTGAGTTCCGGCAGCAGCGGCTTGAGTTCATTCCAGATGAACTTGGCCAGCACTTCACTGGTCGGGTTTTCCAGGCCTGGGATGTCGTTCAGGTAGTTATGGTCCAGGCGCTCGTACAGTGGCTTGAAGATCGCCTTGATTTCCGAGAAGTCACGGATCCAGCCCGTGTGCGGGTCGAGGTCACCGCTCAGGTGAATCGCCACTTTGAACGAGTGGCCGTGCAGGCGCCCACACTTGTGGCCGTCCGGAACGTGGGGCAGGCGGTGGGCGGACTCGAAGGTGAATTCTTTGAAAATTTCCACGGTTGGACCTGTAGGGCTTGATATACGGGGGTTCTGGAGTTTGGTCAGTCGCTGGTGTACTGATCAATGTACTGATTGGTCGTTGCTGGGGGTCACAGCGGTCATCCATTGCGAGATTGCCGACTGGCGCCAAGCGACCGAGTTGGGGCCTATTCTAACCTGTTTTGGGAAGGTGCCTTCCCTGATGCGACGATAAACAGTGTTACGGCCCAGGCCGGTGGTGTGAAGCACCTCGTCGAGGCGCAGGAAGCGATCAATTTTTTCTGCTACTGCCATGATGATGCTCCGGGCCGCGCGTGGCGGCAGAAGGTGGTGGATTAGATGGCCATCTCGGCCTGGGTCTCTCGTTGCCAGATGGGCGAACTGTTGTGCGATTCGATGCGGTCAGCGATGACGTTGGCGCGCTGGCCGGCGGTCGGTGGGGCATACATGCCGAAACGGCTGATGCTCCCGCCGTTCACTGCTGCGTTCGTGGAGTCGGCGGAGGCGAATGGCAGATGCTGGAAGATCGCAGGGTCGAGCATTCGTAGGCCGTGAAGCCTGCAAGCTGGGCGGCCTTGGTCGTCGCAGATGGCGTCCATCGCGGCGCCCATCCGCTTCCACCATGATCCAGTGCCCGGTGTAGCCCATTGCCCAGAACTGCCCAGGGCAACCGTTCGCCAACACCTCGCCAGCCGCTCCAACCGCTCAAGCGATTCGTGCAAGTGCCAGACAGGCACGCCGCGAAGCTCCTCTGGCCACTGCCGAACAAGGTCGTCGTTGGCCTTTTCGTCGCCGTCGATGACGTCCGGAATAAGCGCCCAAGTGAATCCAGGGTGACGGTGCCAGTCTTCGACCCAGCGTGTGTAGCCTTCGACGTCTACCTGGCCGCCTTTCTTCCACACTGTGAATGCGCCGTTATCGAAAACAAACGATTTGCATACATCGGCGACAATCCCGAGATCGTCCTTGCGTGGGAACGGCACCAGCGCGTGCCGGCCGGCCAGGAACTTAGCGGCGTCCTCGCGCTTACCGCCGACAGGCGTGCCGTGGTAATGAATCATCCGCTGAGCCTCACTGTTTCGATCTCGACGCCCTGGTGTGTGGCAATGATCGTCTGATCACCACCCAGTGCTTCGGACAGGCGATCGGCGATCTGTTCGTGCCAGCCTTTTTTGATGATCGCGGTCGCGGCCTTGATGTGCTCGACGTAGATCATCGCCGGCGACCGAACTTCAAGCCGATAGATGATCAGTTCGCAGTCCGACGGGCAGACGGCTGCTAAGGTGTGTCGGTAGGTATTCATCACCGCGGCCCCTTGTAGCAGTACACGTAGGCGAACCAGGCAAGGGCGATCATGGCGTCACCTGCGGACTTTCTTCTGCGACATTGCACGACCCGCAACCATCATCGCAGGCGCCGCAGAACTCTTTACCGGCGGCTACTGCATCGACTTCACGCTGCAAGCTCGGCACATACCGGACCCAAACGCAGATCGGGCCATCATCAGTGTCGTGGATCGAGAAGATGAACCAGCCTTCGCCGGCGGGCGGAGTTGGCTCCCAGGCCGAGCAATTTGCAATCCCGCTGGCGAACCAGGCCGCCTGCAGTTCCTCCGGGGCGTCACCCTCGAAATTTCGCTCACGAACCTCCAGTCCCCGCTCGGTGAACCATGCGTAAGGGATCAGTTCGTCATCGGTGGATGGCCAAGCCGGGTGAGTCCAGCACCCAGTAGCGTCTCGATGAATCGGCAGCGGCTGGATAAAAACAATTTCTTCAGGCATGACTTCGTCCTTGCCGCTATAGCGGCTGACTTTGAAGGGGGAGGGGTTACAGGTTTTGCGGGTGGAGTACAGATGTACTCCTATCAGGAAGTCTTCTGCTGTTCCTGGCCAAGCGCTGCCTGGACGGCCTCGACAACTCGGCGCAGGTACGTGAATTTGTGGTTCTCTTCGACGGCCTTACCGTCGAGTGGATAATGCCATTCATCGCCGAACAACTCGGTCAGCAGCGCGCTTTGGTGCCAGCATTCGCTCGGGCTCTCGATGCTGCGCAGCACGTCGATGCCATGCCAAAGCTCGCAGGCTTCATCTTTGCTCAGCTCGCCCAGTTCCCATTCGTGGCGACCGGTCTGTTGCCGTCGGCGCTGGACGATGCACTTCTTGGCCAAGTTGTGCAGCGCGTCACCGCTGAAGACGGTGGGGCTGATCCCTCGATCCAGGCAATTCAGAATGTAGTGCCAGTCACAGTCGGCGACAAACTCGGCAACGGTGCGTGGCCCCATGCCGCCCCAGTAAGCGTTCCAGCTGTTGTCCCAGCAATTGATGGTGATCTTGCCCTGGGCGGTCTGATAGTGCGGATTGGATTCGGTTGGGCAATCACGCCGGCCGAAGTCCTCGAGGAACACGGTGATCGGATCAAGTCGCGGGGCACCGGTGATTACGAGCTTCGTGACAGTCAAGCGCTCAACCTGCATCGGCTCGGCCGGTTTGTTTTCTGTGGGCATGGGGATACCTCGCCGGTATATAGTCTCGGCTTTCAGGAAGGGATGAATATGTCATTAGACGTCGTATTGACTTGGCTTGAGAGCCACCCAGGCTTGGCAGCGTGGTTTACATTCATCGGTGGTTTAGCTCTAGGGGCGGCTGGATGGTTCATCCGAGCTTATTCTCGCGGAGCTAGTCAGCGAAAGGCGCACCGGATCGGAATCGCCGCGACCAAAGAAGCAGCTTTGAACGGTGCCATAGCGGTCGAAGACGCAGCATCAGAGTTATTGTTGCTGGCAGAGGCGGCCAACAGCGCAGGGAAAGAAGAGAGGCAGGCTCTAGCGAGTAGGGCTGGGGAGCATTTAGAGATAATTCAAGCGATTGAGCTGCGCGCTACAGCTTCAGAGTTGAAGTCTGAACTGTCGAAAGCGTGTCGTGGGATCAAAGACTTTCAGCGAGCAGTCATCAAGTGGCACGGCGAACATGACTGTGATGACTCTCAGCGACAGGCAGGAAAGGCAGCTATAGACCAAATCCAACTTTCCGCTGCGAAACTAAATCAACACGTTTGATGCGTGGGGTGGGCTTGGTCACTCAAGCTGCCTCCATCATCGCTTCGATAATTCGTTGCCCGGCCAGCGGCGGTACCGCGTTACCTGCCATATGCATAGTCAGCCGATGATTGTCCGGGCGTTTCGTGTCGGCCGGAAACGACATGGCTGCAAGCGCCTCGTTGGCCGAGAGCATCCGCATCTCATCCCCGCGCACCAGGGCCCAACGATCCAGAGTGGTGATGGTTCCAATTGGACGCTCAAGGCAGCGGCCAGTCAGACCGGAGCCGGACCCGTAATAGGGCATGATGAAGCGATCACCGAAGCGCTCCCGGCCATTCTTCACGCGGAGCAGGGTCGATTCAGCCCGGCCCGGCTTCACAACCGGGCTCCACTTGCCCGCTTCGAAGTCGATGAAGGATGAGGCTGGCACATGCCGGCGCAGGTGAAGCTGAAGGTTGAGCGGTGCCTTGCTTCGGGTGCAGACCAGAAACAGTCGCACGCGGTGTTGCGGCACACCGAGATCTGCGCAATCAACGACATGCGGTGCGATCATGTAGCCCAGCGCTGCCATTGCCTGCGACCAGGCAGGGTACAAGGCCCAGGCCGTGAATTCTTCGACGTTCTCGACCAGCACCACTTCCGGCCGGTGGAACTCGGCAGCCGACACCACTGCCCAGGCTGTGGACCGCGATGCATCGTGCTGAGCGTTGCCGGACTTCTTGCCTCGCGCCTTCGAATGCCCCTGGCAACAAGGCGAGGCAAGCATGATGTCGTGGGCTGGAACCTTCGACCAATCCGCCTGGTGCAGGTCCTGGCAGATGTGAATTGCATCCGGGTGGTTGGCGCTGTGCCACTCAACCGCTTCCGGCCAGTGGTTAGCGGCCCAAAGAACGTCGATACCGGCATTGCGGGCACCGGTAGACCATCCGCCGAGACCGGCGAACAAATCGATTGCTGTAGGCATGGAGCGTCCTATGCCGGGGCATGCCCAGTTTGCTGACGATGGAGTTGGAAGAGGAGCCCCAGTGAAAGATGGCGTACCTTGATCACTAGGAGATTTTTGCGACGCAGTACAAAAAGTGAATCCTCCACGGCGTTGTGCCACCATATCGCAAAGTCTCCGAAAACAAGGAATGTGGCTGTGAACGATACCGTTGTGAGTAACGAGGAACCGGGCGAAGAGGTTGGAAGTGAGCCTGTGCAGAAAATCAATCCTATTTCTAACGCAGTGAATCGTTTTGTACATAAGGTTTTAGATATCGAAGAGTGTGCAAAAAGCTGCATACCACAAGCAATACAGGTTTATAAGAAACGTGCTAGGTCGATAAATACTGCGTTTAAGAAGAATCAGGCAATACTAGAGGGTAAGGAATCTCGCGAAGAAAAATTGGTCGCTGCTCGTGAATTAAGGCAGGCCCTTCGAAGGGCGAAAAGGTTTGAGTTGGATACGAGTGTGTTCACTCTTGAGCGCAGTTTGTTTATCGGTCTTTTTTCTTGTTTTGATAAGTTCGTTGGCGAGCTTATGTTCGCTGTATATCAGGTTTCTCCTGATTTATATAAGGGCCTTAATTGTCAGTTAACGGTGTCGGAGATACTCGGTTATCCGTCACTGGATGAACTGCGTGAAGCGGTCCTTGATAAGGAAATTGAAACCGTCAGGCGGAAAAGTTATTCGGAGCAATTTAAGGAGTTTGAGAGAAGGTTTAGTTTTGAGACTCTTACGAAGTTTGAAAATTGGCCGCGATTTATCGAGTCGGCTCAGCGCCGGAACCTGTTTACGCACTGTGATGGAGTAATTAGCCAGCAGTACTTGAAGGCGTGTGTTGAAGTTGGTTACAAGGTTCCGGATGACGCTGTGGTTGGTCATCAGCTTAAAATAAATAGCGAGTATTTCTTCAAGACTTGTCTCGTCGTTGCAGAAGTTGGCGTTATGCTTGGTCAGACGATATGGCGAAAAATGCTTCCGGATGAAATTAAAGAGGCGGATTCAGCGTTAAACACTTTGATATATGACTACTTGCAAAATGGAGATTTTGAGAAGGTTATTTCATTGTGTAAGTTTGCAAATGGACTTCCCAAGATCTCCAATGAGGTTATGGCGAGGATGTTTACAATTAATTATGCGATTGCTGTTAAAAATGTGAGCGGGCTCGCTGCCGCTAAGAAAATTTTGGATAAAAAGGACTGGTCCGCGACAATATATGATTTCAAATTGGCAAGGGCTGTGTTGTTAGATGATTTTGATTCAGCTAAAGAGCATATGCTGAAAATTGGGCAGTCGAGCGATTTAGTATTCGAAGACGCCTATCATGACTGGCCATTATTTAAGCAGTTTCGGGAAAGTGAACAGTTTTTAGAAGGTTACGAACAAGTGTTTGGAGTGAAGTACTTGGCTAAGCTTTCGGAACTGGTTGCGAGTACACAGGCTGCTGCTGCAGAGGACGCACAAGAAGGGTAACTGTTGCGGGTGCCACCGCCTTTCGCGGTGGCGTACCCCAATAATTCGAGCTTAAAAATCCCTTGCTCTTCATCGTTCTTTCATAGCAGCTCCATTTTCTGCGACGGGGTAACCTCACTAGCCAGTGCTAGCAAAGGCAATGTGCTACTGCAGATTGCTTCGTTCGATGATGGGCTGTCAAGTCAATGATCCCATCCGCTAACAATTTTGCTTGCTGCCTTAATTTGAGAGGCCGCGACCCTCCATGACGGGGTGCCACAGAGAGCAAGCTGGTTGCCCGGGAGTGTTGCTTACTTCGGATCGAATGCGCCCAAAGACAGGGCTGCTGCATCACCGATCCTGTCCTGCAGAACCGTCTTGAATTCCTGTGCGATGTCCTCGCGCTGAACTTCCTCGCCGACCCAGCGAAGTTTCAGCACCGGCTGCGCGCCGCTAGTGATTACCGATACGCGGAGCATGATCTGCTGTTCGGTCAGGCCTTCGAATGGAATCACATTGAACAGCAAGGTGGTCGGCAGCGTCTCTTTGCTGCGGGCCTCGATCTGGTCCAGCGTGCTGCGGCTGGCGCTGGTTTCACCGACGGTGTGATCCGATTCGGACGCGGCCTTGATGGTGATGGTGCGCACTGCGGCGATGGCCTTGGCGATTGTCATCGACTGGCCGCCCTCATCGGCGGCAGTGAGGAACTGATTCCAGTCCTCGATCCAGTCGCTGAGTTCTTTCTGCGACATCGCACGGCCACCGATTGCCTGGGCTGCCTTGTAGCCGGCCGATGCCTTCAGCTTCAGTACTGCGCGGTCATCTGCGTGGCCCGGATTTTCGTCAGTGCCCAGGTTGAACAGCAGCGTGCAGGTCATTTCGTCCTGGTCGATGAAGCCCTTTGCGGTTGCGATTGCGCGGTCGGCCACGTAGGCGCTGAAGTCGGCCAGGGAGTGGGTGGAGTAGATACCGCGGAATCGGCTGCGACCGGCCTGCCATTTTTCCAGCGTGACGACTTGGCAGCCTTCAGGCAGCACGATGGCTGGTGTTTGGGTAGCCAGAGTTTTGCCGCTCGCTTCGAGCGCGGTGTCGGTGATGAGCTGGATCGCTTCTTTGGTCAGAGACATTGGTCAGTTCCTTGATGGTCAGGTGTTCAGGTGCGTGGGGTGATTGGGGCTTGCTCACGACTGAAGAGCTGGTCGTGCTTTTCCGCGAAGAGGGTGATCTTGCCGCCGGAGCCGACGTGCATGGGGGTATCCAGGCTGGTGTTTTCACTGCGTGTGCCGCGCTTGGTCGGCACCTTGTAATCGAGCTTGTGCTTGATCTTCACCTGGCTCGATTCCCCGATTTGGCTGAAGTCCAGGGTGATTACCAGCTTGCCGGCCTTGCCGTGGTCAACTACTCCGGCGGCCACTTCGGAAAGGGCGTGGCCGATCTGGCTGGCGAAAGCGCCGCCGTTCAGCTCTTCGAGGAACTCTGCGGTATCGGTAGGGGTGGACATGGCTGTTTCTCCGGGGTGGCCAACAGGCCGCTGGGTGGAAGGTTGAATTGCGACTGGCGAAGGCGCTGGCGCACCTGGTTGTTTATCCGCCTCATGCGGTTTCGGAAAACGTGAAGCCGTTTTCACGCGCAATGAGTTTCACCCGGCCGGGTCGCATCTTCAGCTCTGCCGCGGCGGCGGCAACGGTCTTGCCTGCGTCGGCCTGGGCCTTGACCATGGGAGCCAGCTTGGCGCGCTCGGCCTTGAGCCGGTCCTGATGGGTAGATGCGCCATAGCCGACCATTTCCGCGCTGACGCCGCTGTCGATCTCCTGCACCGTCTTGCCGGCGCCGAAGAACTGATCCAGCTTCTGGTTCAGGTCCGCGATGATCGAGTCACGCGGGTTAGGCATTGGGACGCCGATCATTGCGCACCTCCTGATCGGCGGTTGGCCTGCTCTTCGAACTGCATGGCGAGGTCGTAGGCCGCTTTGAAGGTTTCGCGGAAAGCGCGGGGTTTCCCTGTGCTCCGATCGACCACCTGGTACATGCCATGGCCCTTGCCGGAAACCTGAAAGCGCACTTTCTTTGGAGGCATGACGCGGTCGACGCGCTCGAAGAACTCGAGCCGGGCGGCATGTGTCTGACGCAGTAGCGCACCGAGTTCGTCGATGCGCTCTTGAAAGGATGGGTGCATGGCTGATCCCTCGGTGTTTGGTTGCGTGTATTCGTCAGCACTCTGGCCGCCTGCTTGCTGCCGTTGGGCGCAGAGGGGAGTGCTGACGGATAAAGGCAGGCGTAAAAAAGCCCGAGGGTTCCCGGGCTTTTCGTTGTGCTCCACACAGGCCTCCCGATGTGAAAGCTTTTGCCGCCGTTGGGCGGGCTTCGGTATGCGCTATTTCATTGCCAATCCTCCGTGCTGGGTGGGTGATATGCAGGTGGCCGGCGCTGGGCCGGGTGTTCGTCCGCACTAGTGAGCAGGAAACCTCCTGGCGGGGCGCACGAAGAAAGCTGCTCCCTCGCCGTAAGGGCTTTGTGTGCCGTCATCAAAGTCCATGAAGAAAGCGTTATGGGCTGATCGCTGCGTGCTACTCCAGTACCAGCCGCTATCGAGGCTTGCGGCAATGCTCTGCCACGCTTGGCTCAGCTCGCCAATGCATGGCAGGTAAAAGTCGTGATGACCGTCTGCTGAGTAGCCGTGGGCCGCCTGAGCCGCTGGAAACAATCCGTTGCCGCTCAGAAGGATTGCCGTGTTCTGGAATCCGTTGGTCTCGCTGGTGGCGTCAGTGCCGACGCCGTACTCGCCCCAGGCATGCTTGCCAGCATCCTTCTCCGCGAATATCAGGTGGTACATCTCGCCGCCATCTTGATAAACGCCGGCGTAGATACCGCCTTGGCTTGGCCAGATTGCGCCGATTACTGGGACAATTACGTTCTTCTGTTCGGCGCTCATGGTTTTTCCTTGTCGGTTGTCATCCCGCTGCCCACTCAATGAATGGGCAGAAGTGATGCTCATTGAGCTTAAAGGGCTTCGATTGCCTGCCGGTAGTCGGCGGCGTTCGTGCGGTTGTTCGCGGCGTCTTCGTACTGACCTTCAGCCTCCTGGATCACTGCGTTGTTCTCGCAGTTGGAGGCGTGGATTTCGAGCTGGGCGATTGCGGTTGCGTGCTTCATGGTTGATTACCTGTCGGTTGTCATCCCAAGCAACCCTCGCGAGAAGGTTGCTCAGTGATGCTGTCCTACTACTCAGCAAACCTTGCGTGCCGAATGACCGGACACGGAAGCAGGCTGTGTTGCGTTGTTGTTCCCTGATCGCAATCAGGGTCTGTCTTCTGGTTGTTAAAGAGCGGTAATGCTTTGCAGTGGCTGTGTGTCGCTGCGATGGATGCAATTTAGAAAACTAAACAAAAAGAGTCAACAATAATTTTAGATAACTTAACAAAAGAGTCGGCCGTGTACCGATATGGAATCGCCACGTCAAGACTTACGGTTTACGAAACTACAGGTTATGCTGCGCTTTTACTGTACGTATATACAGTATATGAGGAGAGGGCAGGGCATGGCTAAGAAACAGGCTAAACAGGCAGTGCGTCAGGAAATGAGCGGCATCGAAAGGCTTGGTCTAAGGGTTTCATCGATGATCAATCACCCGATCGCACAGGACCAGCGGTGGGTCAAAATCCATCGATTAGATACAGACGGCGACAGGGAGTGGGACGAGGTTATGGGATTGCTGTCCGAAACGGACGGGATAGAAATGACGTTCAACGATGAGGATGAGTCGGTCACACTGAAGTGGGAAGCGTCATCAGAGAACGACCATCAAGTGGAGGTCCATGACGAGTTCCTGGCAGTGGAGGAGGTCGCCCCATTCTGACAGACAAAGAAAAGCCCGGCGCTTGGCCGGGCTTCGTAGTCGCGATCAATGGATCAGGCCTTGCGCCCATTCCATATGAACAGGACTTTGGCGTGGATCGTCACGTCGTCGATTCTGGCCGTCTGATTCTCGTAATGCTGATTGTCTGAAATAAGTCGGTAGTGCTCTTCATCCAGACGCATCATTCGCTTGATGTAGAGCTCCTGGTGCCAGGTCAGCACGTAAATCCCGTCTCCGACAAAATCCTTGATGCCCTTGTCAACAATGACCAAATCCTTGTCATTGATTGTGCCTTCCATGCTTTGACCCCAACCATTGATCATCGCCAATGCCGCGGTGGAGGTATAGGTGACGCCTTTCTCTCGCAGGATATCTTCGCGCACCACCAGGTTCCGAACCACTTCCGTGTAATCAGGTGGAACCTGACCATGACCCATGGCTGCCCTGATGTCGTACTGCGGAATCAGAATCTCGTCATTGGTGGGGCGTAGCGCTGCGTAGTTACCGGGCAGATGTTGCTGACTATTTGCGGCAGGACTATCCGCCTCAGCTGCCGCTGCAAGCATCATCTCACGTGCTTTCTCAGACAGATTTTTGCCCGCCTTGGTTGCGAGCATATGCGCCACCAACTCCGCACTCGTTGACCCTGCCTTTGGGCCATCCACAGACGATACATCACCCGGTAGTCCAGTTCCCTCAGACAGCCAATCGGGTGAGCACTCCAGGGCCTTCGCCAACGCGAGCAGGTTTTTCCCTTTGGCCCCATTGGTGCCGGATACCCAAAAGCTGACCGTCGCTTTCGATACGCCAGTCAATTTGCTGATGTCCGTTGCGCTGAGGCTCAGCTCTCTCATGCGCGCGGTAACGCGGTCTTTAAATTCCATATTTAGGATTCTAAACATTTTACAGTTTAGATAACTTGCCTTGTATTGTTAAGAACTCTAAACTCGGCGCAGACAATGGAGACAGACCCCATGACCTACAACGAAGCCCTGAAACACTTCGGCACCGGCCGCGCTATCGGTGATGCCCTTGGGGTGAGCGGAAGCCGCGTATCCCAATGCCGTACGACTGGTGGTTTTTCTTACCCGATGCAGTGCGTTCTTGAAAAAGAGTCGCGCGGAGCTTTGATTGCCAAGCGCGAAGACGATCCCGCCCAAGCATTGAAGAAGACTGCATAGCCTCCACGAAACTGATTTTGCAATCAGTACTAGCACCGCGCCACTGAAACAAACATGAGGTTTTACGAATGGAAGATTTCTTGAGGGCTTGCCACACCACCATCAAGGAAAGCGGGGCAGAAGAGTTGGCGGGAAAAATGTGCCTGGCGCACGTGAGTCTGCTGCAGCGCTCGAACCCGGACAACGACAAGCACCACCTGACCATCGAGCATCTGTTCGGGGTTTTGCTGCACACCGGTGACATGAGGCCGCTGAAGGTACTCGCCAATGAGTTTGGCTTCGACCTGGTTGCCAAGACTGCGCCTGCTCCGAAAGCGCTTACGACCTCCTTGATCAGCCTGGGCAAAGAGGTGGCGGATCTGACCATTGCGGTGCATGAGGCCCTAGATGACAACCATGTTTCCCCACTGGAGAAAGCGTCGATCCGCAAAGAGCTCGGGCATGTTCGGCAAAGCCTGGATGTGATGGAAGCGTCAGTAAAGGTCGCCTGAATCGCAGGCATAAAAAAACCGCCTGGCAGGGCGGTTCTTCCAACAACTTGTAAAACACTGTGGGGCCATTATGAACACGATAGCTACCCCCGGCAATACCCCTCGATCCAATGAGCGACTCAGCGTAGGGCGTAGTGCATCACCGCGTCTTGCCCCTACCAAAAAATACCAAGGAAATTCGTTGTGAGTGTCCAAGCAATGTCCTGGGCGCTCTCTCTGCCCATCCGGTCACTGAAAGACTCTAGCGCTCGGCACGTCCTGCTGTGCCTGGCCAACTACGCCGGCTCAAGTGGTGCAGGGGCTTTCCCATCAGCCAAAACACTTACCGATGACACGGGGCTTTCCGAACGTACCGTGCGGACAAAGCTCGATCTTCTGGAGGAACTTGGGTTCATCGTTCGCGGCAACCAGGCACTGGCCGCCGTGTACATCGACCGTCATGACCGCCGTCCGGTGGTGTATGACCTGATGATCAAGCGGGGTGCAGTAGTTGCACCCCGTGAAGATGTAACGGGGTGCAGCCTTGGTCAGAACGGGGTGCAGCCTACGACAGAACGGGGTGCAGCCACTGCACCCAATACATCAATTAACCATCAAGGAACCGAACAGCAGCAGCCGCACGCGATTGCCGATGTGATTGCTGAACAGGATCAAGCCGCGATTGATGCTCTGGATGAACGTCAACGCTTCGCGATGTTCGCAACCTGGATCCCGAACGAAAAGGCGCTGTCCGACCAGCTCGCAATCGCCAGGCTCCCCGCTGAAGCCGTCACCGAGCAACTGCTGGAGACGTTCCTGGGTTTTTACGTCGCCCGTCCGGCGTCGGTTCACAGTGCTGCGGGCTGGTGTTTCGAACTGGTGAAGTGGGTGAAGCGGGACAAGACAACCACAGCCGGCGCCGTGGCCGGTGAACAACAAGCTGCCGGTGACAACTGGGCAGCCAAGGGGGTGATGCTTTGAGCGGTCCAGTAAGAGCCGGGTACCTGGCTGTCAATCGGAGAACAGATCCGGCCTACGCCTACGCACCTGATGCCCCTGCGGTGATCGAAATTGACCCGGCTACCCAGCAGGTGATTGATGACCTTTTTCTACGGCTGCAGGGTGCATGCGGTGCCTGGCGCCAGTCGTGGCCTAACCAGAAAGTCATGGACGCGTCGAAGCTCGAATGGCTCGCCGAGTTCATGCGCTCCGGGATCACCTCCATGGATCAGATCCGGCACGGGATGCGCCTGGTGAGTGCGAGTAAGTCAGCGTTTGTACCGGCTCCCGGTGTTTTCGTCAGTTGGTGTTTTGCGCCTGAAGGGCTCGGTCTCCCTGGGGTGGAGACGGCCTACCTGCAGGCGCTGCGCAACTCCCATCCTGGCATGGAGGGCAGGGGCAAATGGTTTCACCCGGCCATCTATCACGCCACTGCCGCGGCCGGGTTTCATAGCTTGCAGTCGCTCAGCCGGGAGCTGGGCATTGTCCGCTTCGAGCAGAAGTATCTCGATCAGTGCCGAAAGATTTGGCGGGGTGAGACGTTGCCGCCCGTTCCAGTCGCGCAACTCGCGGCTCCCGGGCGCTGCATGACACCTGAAGTCGGCAACGGCGCGTTGGCCCGTCTTCGTGCCCAGCTCGGAGGTTCCCGTGGCTGATCGCCTTCTTGCTGTTCCTGTTCCCGAAAACTACCGATTCGCGGTGTTTTGCTGCTCGTTCAAGTGGGAGCTGGGCAGTACTCCCGATCATGCCTTGGCGCTGTTCGTTGACCAGGGCATGGCTGAGCGTTATGGCGCGTCGATGTGGCCAAGCACCTTCGAAGTTGTTGACCTTCATGCCCCAACAGGTACCCAAGCATGATCGCTCTAATCAAAACCCTGACGGTGAAGCTGTCGGACGCCGAGATCCAGCGCAACGCGAAGCTCGAGCATGTGCGCGACCTGCGTGATGCCGGTCACCCAGCGTTGCACTTCCGATTTGCCAAGAATCGCACCCGCGGTTCCTGGTTCTTGCTCAACAAGCGCCGGTGGCACCGGATCGGCGCGTTCCCCGACCTGTCCACCAAGCAGGTGATCGCGGCCCTGCCGGCCGTGCGTTTGCGCGTGGCGGCGGATGGCGCTGCCAGCGTGTCGGGCTGGGTGACGGTGGGTGAGCTGTTGGACTGGTTTGGCGATCGCATGGCCCGCTCGCGTGCGCTGTCCGAGAAGCGCCGGTCCGCCGGCAAGTCGGCCATCAGTTGCCAGCTCAGGCCGCGGCTGGGCGACCTGCTCATCCGTGATGTGAACGCCCAGACCCTGGACAAGCTGCTGATGTGGCCAGCCCAGGAGGAGCTATCGCTGTCGTATGTCCAGCAGCTGTACCGACTGCTCGCAGTGGCCTTTCGTCAGGCCCGCAAGTTGGACCTGATCCCGGCCAATCCGATGGCGGAACTGAAGTTCGTCAACTTCACCACGGCGCGCATCCTGCCCAAGCCGGCACGCCTGCGTGATGTCCAGGTGCCCGAGTTGGTGCAACTGCTGGCCGAGCGCTTCGAGCGTGCGCCCGGTGACGCCATGCTGGCCTTAATGATGCTGTGCCACGGTACGCGCATTGGCGAAACCCGGCAGGCGCGCTGGGCCGACATCGCACTGCCGGAGCGTGAGTGGTTTCTGCCGGCTGAGCACACCAAAACCAAGACCGAGCTGCGGGTGCCGCTGACCGACCAGGTATGTGCGCTGCTGCGCCGTTACCGCAATCAGCAGGCCGCCCAGGGTTACGAGGGGCCGTTCCTGTTCCCGTCCCGCCGCGGCAAGCCGCTGAGCGATCACCAGGCCAGTGCCGTGTTCACCCGGTTGGGGCAGGGCGCCTGGACCAGTCACGACCTACGCAAGGTGGCCCGCACTGCCTGGACCGACCTCGGTGTGGATGGGCACATCGGCGAGATGCTGCTCAATCACTCGCTGGGCAAGATCGCCTCGACCTACATCAACACCCAGGCCAAGGAGCAGCGTCGGCTGGCACTGGTGAAGTGGCACAACTGGTTAGATGAACGCGGCTTCAAGGCGATCCACACGCAGACAGGCGCTAGATATGAAGATTCGCAAAACCTCGTAGACGCCTTGAACGGCACGGCCTGCGAGTCGATTCCGCAATTTGTTAAGGGCGAGGTTTAAAAATGATGAAAAAGCAGCATGGCCCCGCCCTTGTGCGCAGTTTGATACCTATGACCGAGTGCCCGTCATGTGGCGGAAAGGGCGTGATCAAGGGGCTGCTTCATGAGCTCGACTGCATCGGCTGTCATGCATCTGGCTTCGCCCATGCCCAGACCATGGAGCCGCTGTTGATCGAAGACCTAGTGGTCCAGTTGGTCGGATGGTTCGCTGGGAGCGGCAATGTTCACCAGCGGTTGGTGGGGTTGTCGCGCAATACCAAGACATTAATCGTCGCGGGCCGTGCGGCTCGTCGTTCAAGGGGGATTGAACAATGATTTATCCAGGCGTTTTGCATGCAGTTGTTTCGGCCTTGGCGGCGGAGGCCATCGACAACACCAGCAAGCAGGCTTGGCAGAAGCTATACAACTCTGCCGACGAGGAAGAGGGTGGTGATCTGGCAACATTAGTTCGCTCCCGCGGTGCCTGCAACGTTGACCGAAAGCAGGTGGATTGCTGGGTTTCGGCCAGGCTGCACCACGGGTTGAAGCCAAAGCATTGGGATGCTCTGGTCGCCAAGTACAGCACGCACAAGGGTAGGAAGGTGCAGGCTCTGGCGGCGCTGCAAACCATCATCATCACCCCGGCGCCGAAGTTGTTCCTCTATAAGGCAGTCACCGCCTGGGCGATTCCACAGTTGAAGGGCGCTCGTCCAAAAACAGTGAGTTCAGTATCTGTCGAGATTCCGCTCGATGCTCCGGCATGGCGACGCGAAGCCACGGTGAATGCGGCTATAGCTGCCGGGAAGGCGAAGGCAAAAAAGGATGCATTCCGATCCGCAGGCATGATTGTGTTGAAGGACAGTTTCTATGACATGAACACCTGGGATTTGGATGCTGCGCCCGAGTCTACGCGACGCCGATGGAGGGCTGAAATCAACAGGAAACTGGATGATCTGATTGCTGATGCTCTGGTACATGTCGAAGAGCTATTGCGTTACGAGGAGCTGCTTGCAGACAATGCTGCTTGACCTTAGAGCCGGGCAGGTAACATGGAAAGTATCAATGCACACGTGAGAACGTTTGCTCCAGAGCAATGGGGGGAGATCGATTTTTTTAAGATCTTTCATAAAGGTACACATAATTTAAAGCGAGACGCGCAGAAGGCTTTAGGAGGCGCGTCTAGTCACTTTTCGAAAGCTGAAATTCTGTATGGCTTGGCGATGAAGTTGCTGCCAAATTTACAGATTGACGAGCAAGAGCTGAACGAGAAAGGCCATACGGCTGCCAGAAATGGCGCCGAATTCACCGCCGTCGTGGAGGAGGTGTTTACGGAGCTTTATTCTTCGGTTGAGTGTGCTCGAAAAGTCATCACTGATATTTATCGTGGTGTCCCCAAGCTGCCGACTGATTCGACACGAAAATTTTTTGAGAGGTTTAAGAACGGAGAAGTTGGTGCGTCTTTTCCATCTGAGCTTAGGATGCTGATTGAGTCCTGCGACTGGTATGAAGAACTAAGGATAATAAGGGACGAGCTCACTCATGCAGATATCGGCCACTGCAGCCTAGAAAGGGGAACTGAGTTTGTGACCTATATGCATACAGGGGTGCGAGCAAACGGGTCTGCGCTGATAGTTAATAATGTTATGGGTCGGATTGATGAGCTAGCCGCAGAAATTAATAGCTTTCTGGGCGGGGTTTTCAATTTCCTCAATGGACAATTGCAACCTACTGAGGTCGATCATCTATGTGGATTTTTCTTTGGAAGAGCATATCTTCGAAAGCTGCCACTTCAGAGGCCGCTCGATTTCCACTCTGGCCGCTGCGTATCTTTGCAATGGTTCGAAGAGGCCGAGGGATTTAGGTGCCCCATGGCGGACAACTGTGGGGCGTACTACACCGCACGAGAAAGTATTTGACAGAGAGTGAGCGATTGAGCGAAATTATACCCATCCTGTCATTCTTGCGCGTTGCAGTGGATTGACTCAGAAAAGCCCGGCCATTGAGTCGGGCTTTTTTGTTTTCGCATTTCTCTAGTAGACTCGTCTTTTAGATGTCATTTTGCCGTGAGCCGGCTACTTCAGTGGAGGAAGGTAATGCGAAGAAATATGGATTGGTCGATAAGCCTTCTTGGTTACATTCAAAACCAGGATCATGAGGGTATCGGGCTTTATAGGTCTGAGATTCGCCAGTTGTTCGAGAATGACCCAGAAGTGAGCGACGATGCGAAAGAGGAGTCTTGGGTCGTCGCGGACTATCACCTGCACTTGCTTGAGACCGCCGGCTTCGTTGTTCAAACTCCTTCCCAGGAACAGGGGGACAGGGATCACGATAACTTCGAGTTGACGTGGGAAGGGCATAACTTCCTCGACGAGCACGGTCCTACTGAATATTTCGATTTCACAGACATTAATTGAGCTGAGATTTCACTGGGCCCCGCTATCTGCGGGGCTTTTTGCATTCTGGAGATGAGCAAAGCCCGACGGAAACGTGCAGGGGTAACAGTCAGCGTGGGGACTGGAGCGAAACGCCACGACAGAGACCTGCCAGGGTCTCCATCTCCACCTACATCGAGCCTCGGTATTTGCCGGGGCTTTTTCGTTTTCGGCTCCACCACACCCATCGCTCTGAGCTGGGAGTGCTGCTGGAGCCGGACTTAATCGCCCCCCAGATCGGGGAGGACAGCGGATGCCTAACATGCCCGATAAGCCAGACACCTGGGTTCTTGTACTCGCGTGGCTGAGTCAGCACGCCCCGGCCTTTTACGCCGCAGGCTTTGCGATATCGATCTCCGCGCTGCGGATCATCTACGGCGGTGGCACACGCAAGGCTGCGTTCTTCGAGAGCCTGTTGTGTGGCTGCATCACACTGTCGATGCTGTCCGGCCTTGAGCTGATCGGCATCCCGCAGTCAGCGGCCAGCCTGATCGGCGGCATGGTCGGGTTGCTGGGTGTGGACAAGGTCCGCGCCTTTGCTGATCGGGTCACGGGCCTTAAGTTCCCGGGTAGGAGCCCTGATTGATGACGAAGCTGAGAATGCACAAATCAGCACTGAAGATGGCTCAAACCCAGGTCGTAAAGGTGTTGGCCATTGCGGATAGACGTATTACTGGGCGCCGGCTGCAGGCCCGCCGCCTTGCGGTCTGGAAGCGTGACCCGGTTTGCTCGATGTGCGGCCGAGTAGTCGACTACCCACAAGGCTTTGAGCTTGATCATAAGGTGCCACTCTTTATGGGTGGCGAAGACATTGAGGCGAACTGCCAGGTGCTGTGCGTTCGCGTTGAGGTGATCGAGGGTCGACGGATCAAGACGGGTTGCCATGCCTCCAAGACGGCGAAAGAGGCGCCCGGATCCTGATATGTCTCGGCGCACCGAAACGGTGCGATATCGGGGCGATGGCGTGCCACAAGGGTAGGGGAGGGGGTAAAACCTCAGACCTCTTTTGTTCGGAAACCTCACCCTCTCCCATTCGTAGATTTTTTCCCCGTTAACAGGATCCGTTAACTATGGCGTTAACCGAACAAAAGCGCCGGTACGCCGAAGCGCGGCTGTCCGGTGAAGGCAAAAAACAGGCGGCAATATCTGCTGGGTGCCCCGAAAAGACTGCATCGCAGGCGGCATCACGGCTCGAAAAAGATCCTGAAGTTCAGGCTGCAATGGGTCGGGCGGTGGTTGTTAACTCCACCCAAAAACTTGCTCAGCCAGCAGCCGACCCCAACCCCTACATTCCAGCGGCAGCGGATGACCCTATCGACTTTCTAAAAGGGGTCATGAAGGACTTGGTGGCAGACCCCAAGCTTCGGATCGACGCCGCAAAAGCGCTGCTCCCCTACACCCACGGGAAGGTGGCGGAGCAAGGTAAGAAAGATCAGAAGGCCAGTGCGGCCAAGAAAGCTTCGGCAGGCAGATTCGGCCAAGGTGCGCCACCAAGACTAGCGGTCGATAACACACGGTGATTTGAATGGAGTGGTCAACCGCTTGCCTTGACTGGGAAGCAAGGATCATTGCCGGCCAGTCACTGGTGCCTATCAAGCCGCTCTTCCCGGAGGAGGCATCAGCCGGCCTTGAGGTCATGCAGCAACTGCGCATCGTGGACGCCCCCGGTAGCCCAACTATTGGCGAAGCATGCGCGCCCTGGGTGTCAGATTTCGCCGGCTCCGTGTTCGGCTCCTATAACCCAGACACAGGTCGGCGCGAGATCAAGGAATTCGCCCTGGTCATCCCGAAGAAGAACTCAAAGTCCACTATCGCCGCAGCGATCATGTTGACGCTGCTGATCCGCAACTGGCGGCAATCGGCGGAGCTGATCATTCTGGCGCCAACGATTGAGGTTGCGCAAAACGCCTTTGCTCCGGCCAGAGACATGGTCAAGCACGATGAGGAGCTGGCAGATCTGCTCCATGTTCAAGAGCACATCAGGACTATTACCCATCGAGAGACGGGCGCAACGCTGAAGGTTGTAGCGGCTGACTCGAACACGGTCGGCGGCAAGAAGGCCAGCTTCATTCTGGTGGACGAGATTCACCTGTTCGGCAGTAATCACAATGCAGAGAACATGCTGCGCGAGGCCACTGGCGGTCTAGCCTCGCGGCCAGAGGGCTGCATAATTTATCTGACAACTCAGTCGGACAAGCCTCCGGCCGGGGTTTTCTTGCAAAAGCTGCAGTACGCCCGCGGCGTCCGGGACGGAAAGATTAAAGATCACCGCTTCTTGGCGGTGATTTACGAGTTCCCTCGCTCGATGATCGAGGCCGGCGAGCATCGCAAGCCAGAGAACTTTCATGTCGTAAACCCGAACCTCGGGTACTCAGTCGATCGCGAGTACCTTGAGCGCGAATTGGCGAAGGCCGAAGAGTCAGGTGAGGAGTCGCTGCGCGGCTTCCTCTCAAAATTCCTCAATGTTGAGATCGGCCTGGCGTTGATGTCGAGCCGCTGGGCCGGCGCGGAGTTCTGGGAGTCTCAGATCCGCCAGTGCGTCACGTTGGACTACATCCTCGAACGCAGCGAGGTAGTGACGATTGGTGTTGATGGGGGAGGCCTTGACGACTTGCTTGGTCTGGCAGTGCTTGGTCGTGATCGGGAAACCCGAGAGTGGCTTGCCTGGTGCCGGGCCTGGGCGCATCCATCGGTACTTGAGAGGCGCAAGGATATCGCTGCAAACCTCCACGACTACGCCCGAAGTGGTGACCTGGTGCTGGTTAAGCACATTGGCGATGACGTGGATGAAGTGGCGGACATCGTGGATCAGGTTGACTCCTCCGGTCTCCTGCATCAAGTGGGGCTCGATCCGGCTGGCATCGGCGCAATTCTCGAAGCGATCACCGCTCGCGGCGTCAGCCAGGAGAAGGTGGTCGGTGTCAGTCAGGGTTGGCGACTCGGTGGCGCGATAAAAACGACTGAGCGAAAGCTTGCCGAGGGCGGGCTCATTCATGCCGACCAGCCCTTGATGAATTGGTGTTGCGGTAACGCAAGGGTCGAGCCTAAAGGCAACTCAATCTTGATTACAAAGCAGGCCAGCGGCTCGGCAAAGATCGATCCGCTCATGGCTCTGTTCTGCGCGGTTTCGATAATGGCAACGAACCCGAAAGTGGAAGGCACCCTTTCTGACCACATCATGAAACACGGACTAAGAACCCTATGACCGATGAAATTAAGGCGCCAAAGCTTGCCGCGCTGAAGGAAGCCTTGCCTGACGTTATCGGGATACTTGGGCTTGGCCTGCTGACTCGGGGGTTGTGGGCATGGATGGGCGAACCTCTGGCCCTGACTGTTTGCGGCGCTCTCCTGGTCACCCTGTCTGTTGTCTCGATAGTGCGGGGTGGTCGGTAATGCTTCGATCACTTCTTGGAAGAAAGAGCGCCTCCCAGGCTATCGATACGTCGGAGAAGCTCGCTCAGGCCCTTGGTGCAGGATACGAAACCAACTCCGGGCAGCGAGTCACCACGAATAGCGCAATGCAGCAGTTGGTTGTCTTCAACTGCGTCCGGGTTTTGGCTGAGTCGATGGGAATGCTCCCTTGCCGCCTGCTGAAGCAAACTGGTCGGGTGAGATTGCCCGCAACGGCTCACCGGCTTTATCCACTAATCACCATGGCGCCCAACAGCTACATGACTGCCCAGGAGTTTTGGGAGCTGCTGGTGGCGTGCCTGTGTCTGCGCGGTAACTTCTATGCCTACAAGGTATCGGCGCTTGGGAATGTGGGAGAGCTGTTGCCACTGAACCCGGACATCGTCACACCCAAGCTCAAAGACGACTGGACGGTGGAGTACACCGTTAACTTCAAGTCAGGCACCAAGGTTCTGACGCAGGATGAAATTTGGCATGTCCGGCTGTTCACGCTGGACGGCCTGAATGGTCTGAATCCGATTGCTTACGCCCGCCAGGCGCTGGGTCTTGGTCAAGCTATGGATGCTCATGCAGCCAAGCTTTTCACTAACGGTGCAGTTACAAGCGGCGTGCTTCGGACAGAGCAGGAGCTCAGCCCAGAAGCATTTGGCCGGCTGAAGGCTGAGTTCCAAGGCGAGCACATGGGCGTTGCGAACGCCTACAAGCCCATGATTCTAGAGATGGGGCTTGATTGGAAGCCGATCAGTCTCAGCGCTCAAGACACCCAGTTCATCGAATCCAAGAAGATGACCGAGTCGCAGATCTGCGGCCTGTTCCGTGTGCCGCCGCACTTGGTGGCCAGCATGGAAAAGATGACGCTCAACAACATCGAGCACATGGGCATGAGCTTCGTGAACTACTCGCTTGTTCCACTCATGACCCGCATTGAACACCGCATCCAAGTCGGCCTGCTCAGTGAGAAAGACCGCCTAACTCATTACGCCAAGTTCAACGCCGGCGCGCTGATGCGCGGCGACCTGAAAGGGCGGTACGAGTCATACGGTAAGGGCATCCAGTGGGGGATCTTGAGCCCCAACGATTGCCGCGAACTCGAAGACGAGAACCCCCGTGAAGGCGGCGATATCTATCTGACTCCGATGAACATGACCACCAAGCCAGAGGATAACAACCGTGCTTAAGAAAATGCGCGTCCCTTTCGAGCTCAAAGCGCTGTCCGAGGCCGGTGAGTTCGAGGGGTATGGCTCCGTGTTCGGGGTCAAGGATCATGGCTCCGATATCGTCATGCCAGGCGCCTTTACCGACTCGCTGATTGAGTGGAAGGGCAAGAACAAATTGCCGCCGGTTCTTTGGCAACACAAGACCCACGAGCCCATCGGCCCTCACACCGACATGAAGGAGGATGAGAAGGGCCTGTATGTGAAAGGCCAACTACTGATCGATGACGATCCGCTCGCTCGCCGCGCCCATGCCCACATGAAGGCTGGCAGCGTGACTGGGCTATCGATCGGCTACACGCTCGATGATTGGGAGTGGGACAGCGTCAAGGGCGCCTACCTGCTCAAGAAGATCACCCTGTGGGAGGTGTCGGTGGTCACGTTCGCCATGAACGAGGCGGCCTATGTCACCGATGTGAAATCTCTGCTGGAACGAGGCGAAACACCGCCCCCCAGCAAAGTGGAGCGAGCCCTTCGTGAGGTTGGGTTTTCTGGCTCCCAAGCCAAGGCTTTCATGGCCAAAGGCTACGGCGCAGTTTCACCGCGAGAGGCGGGTGCCGACGAAGCACTGCAATCCCTTAAATCACTTTTGAATCGAATGTAAGGAGCCTCTCATGGCTGTTGAAAAGAAAGACATCGAAGACGTCGCTGAAGCCTTGGGCGCCAAGTTCGACGAGTTCAAGAAGTCGAACGATAAGCGTATCGACGGCCTGGAAGCCGAAAAGGGCAAGCTGTCCGGCCAGGTCGATACACTCAATGAAAAGCTGAGCGAGCTGGACGAGCTGAAAAGCAATCTGGAAAAAGAGCTGCTGTCCTTGAAGCGCCCAGACGGCACTGGCACCAAGGCCGCCAGTGAGCACAAGACCGCGTTCATGCAATTCGTGCGCAAGGGGATCGAAACCGGTCTGGGCGAGCTCCAAGCCAAGGCACTGCAGGTTGGTGTTGATGCTGATGGTGGTTTCGCGGTTCCAGAAGAGCTGGACCGCAGCATCATTGAGCTGCTGCGCGACTCTTCGCCGATGCGCCAGGTGTGCAACCAGATCACTGTCGGCAGTCCAGACTACAAGCGACTGGTGAATCTCGGTGGTAACGGTGCTGGCTGGGTTGGCGAAACCGATCCGCGCCCGGCAACCAATACTCCGAAGCTGGGTAACATCTCTGCCTTTATGGGCGAGCTGTACGCCAACCCACAAGCCACTCAGACCAGTCTTGACGACATCTACTTCGATGCCGAGGGCTGGTTGAATGGTGAGGTTGCCCGCGACTTCTCCGAGAAAGAAGGCAGTGCTTTCCTGAAGGGTGATGGCGTTAACAAGCCGAAAGGCCTGCTGGCTTACGGCCTGGATTTGAAGGGCGACGACGAACGTGCTTTCGGTGTTCTGCAAAAGCTCGTTTCTGGTGCCGCCGGCGCGATCACTGGCGACAGCCTGATCAACCTGATTCACGCCCTCAAGGCGGGCTACCGTGCCAACGGGACCTGGATGATGGGCAACCTGACCGTTGCTTATGTCCGCAAGCTGAAGGACAGCGAGGGTAACTACCTGTGGCGCCCAGGCCTGGAAGCGGGCGCCCCGTCTGTACTTCTGGGCTACGGCATCACCGAAAACGAAGACATGCCGGATGTCGCCGCCGATGCCAATGCTATTGCGTTTGGCGACTTCAAGCGCGCTTACACCGTTGTCGACCGTATCGGCACCCGCGTGCTGCGCGATCCCTACACCAACAAGCCGTTTGTTGGCTTCTACACCACCAAGCGCGTCGGCGGCATGCTGGTCGACTCCCAGGCGGTGAAAATTCTCACCCTGAGCGCCGCTGCCTAAATGGGCGGGCGCCTACGGGCGCCCAGCCTGCCGGAGGATTTATGCCGATCATTATTGTGAAAAAGCCGTTCCCATTCTCTGCGGATGGGAACCATGTAGTTGAGGTTCCTGCCGGCGAGCAGGATGTTTCTGAGCGTTGCGCTCTGGTGGCTGTTGAGCACCTAGGCGTGGCGTCTTACCTCAATCAACTGGACGCCAATGGTCTGAAACTGGATGGCCCTACCATTGCTGAGTTTGTTGAAGCCGGCTACCTGGCGGTGAATTACCCACCTGAGAGTTACGCGGCGCGCAGCTCGCAGGAAGAAATCGACGCGGCGATCGAGACGCAGAAAGAAACTGACCCGCTCAAGATGAAGGTTCCCGATCTGAAGGCCTGGCTCATCGGCAAAGGGGTCGAGTTCGATCCGTCCGCCAACAAAGAGGCACTTCAGGCGCTGGTACCGAAGGGTGATTGATCTTCCTATCGTCAAGGCTCACTTGCGGGTCGACCATGACGATGACGATGCGCTGATTCAAGGCTATATGGATGCGGCCCTCAGTGCGTTTGAGACCTGGACCAATCGGACGCTTGTCGATCCGAGCGAGTCTTTGCCTGATCCTGTCGGCAATGCGCTCTTGATGAGCAAGGCCATCAAGCAGGGTGCGCTCCTATTGGTTGGCACTTGGTATAACAGCCGAGAGTCGGTAGTGGTGGGCACCATTACTGCTGAATTACCAATGGCGACCAATGCTCTTTGGAAGCCGCACCGCTGGGTGAATCTATGAGAGCGGGAGTGCTGCGACATCTGTGTACGCGCCGAGGCTACATCGAAGGCAAGGATGCCCTAGGTCAGCCATCCAAGGTGTGGGGCGATCTCGGCAAGCTCTGGGCAGAGATCAACATCCCCTCCGGCCGCATGTACGAAGCCGCGTCACAGATGCAGGTCACGGTCACCGCCGAGATCAATATCCGTTACCGCAAGGGCGTGATGGCCGGACAGCACCTGGTGCACGACGGCATTGCCTACGAAATCATAGCCCCGCTGGCCACCAACCAACGGGACATGCTGAAACTCATGTGCAAAACGGTGAAACCAAAATGAGCAACGGTTCGCTGACTGTGCTGGGCCTTGGTGAGTTGCAGGCTGACTTCGAGCGACTGGCCAGGTCCGTCGGCAACAAGATTGCCAGGGATGCGGTTATGGCTGGCGCCCGGGTTGCCAGAGATAAGGCACGTAACACTGCCCCGGTTCGCACCGGAAAACTAAAGAAGAACATCATTGCCGTGAGCGTGAAGCAGGCAGATACACCCGGCGGGGCGACCGCAGGCATCCGCGTGAAGAAACCCGCCGGCAAGCAGGCCAAGGCGCTCAAGCGTCCCGGCAAAAAGGGGCGCACCTCAAAAATGGATTATGACGCGCCGTTCTACTGGAAGTTTCTTGAGCTGGGCACTTCAAAGATGCAGGCCCACCCATTTATTCGCCCCGCCTGGGACGGCAGCCTGCCTCAGATTGAGAAGGCCGTCGCTGACAAACTGGCCGAAGGCATAGACAACGCCATCACCCGGTAAACCCAATGATTGAGAAATCTCTAATCGACAGGCTCTCGCCTCTTGTCGACGGGCGAGTGTACTTCGGCGTTGCGCCGGAGGATGCAACTCAGCCGCGCTTGGTGATTCAGACGGTCAGCAGCATCGCCGGTTTTACGCTTGCTGGGTGGGATGGTTCCAGCGATTTGACGATCCAGCTCGACGCCTGGGGCGAGAGCTTCCTCCAGGCGCTGGCACTGGCCGGCCAAGCGTTCGCCGTCATGACCACCGACGGTGCCGACTTCACTACCGGCAGCGCTGATCGACTGCCGGATTCTTTTGAGAGCGACACCAAACTTTTCAGCGTGAGCTGGGAATACACCCTGCAACCATAGGAGGCCTCATGGCCGCTCAAAACCCAACGAAAGCGAAGTTCGTCAAAACGCAGGGCACGGCTCTCAGCGTTTCAAAACTCACCACCATTGACCCGAAAGATCCAGACCTGACCTGGGCTGATCTCTCCGTCACCATCAAGCAGCCCCAGTTCCAGGGCGGTCAGTCTGATGAAATTGACGTGACCACCCTGGCCAGCGAGGCCAAAGAGTTCGCTGTGGGCCTGGCTGATAACGGCACCTTCAGCATGTCCGGCAACTGGAAGGCTGACGACGAGGCCCAGACAGTGCTCCGTACTGCCCGTGCTGATGGTGAGCCGCGGGCCTTCAAGTCGGCGTTCAAGGACGGCACCTCTTCGGCGTTCCTCGGCCTGGTCACTCAGTTCACATGGGACGCCGCGCCGAACGGCACTGTGAACGGCACGTTTAACGTGCGAATCACCGGTGCTGTTTCCTTCGACCTGCCGGTGACACCGTAATGGCTCGCGTAAAGACTGGCGGCCCCGTGGACCTTCGATCCATGGCGCTGGACCCGATGCGCAACTTCAAGCACGAGCGCCTGACCATCGAAGAGTGGGAGGGCGCGCAGGTAGCAGTCCGTGCGTTGAGCGCGGGTGACTGGATTGAATACCGCCGCCGAGCCGCGCTAGCTGTTGCAGAGGCTCGGAATGACGCCGGCCTGCCAGCTAGACACATGGCGTCCGCCGATGACGAAGACGCGCCGGTAGAGCAGCTTGTAGAAGTCCACTCTTCGCCGCTGTATGCGTTTGTCCTGGTGCGCGCATTGCTAGACGAGAACAACGTACGAGTGTTCACGGATGACGATGTGCCAGCCGTCGCAGAGGCGTTCAGCCCCGTACATGACCGTCTTGTAGGAAAGGTCTTCTCGTTGAGCGGCGTAGCTGCCGCCGGTGCAGAAGACCCGGTGGACGCAGCGGGAAACGCTTAAAGGAGGAGCCGGAGCTCGTGTTCATGCTGACTCTGGCCCTCCGGTTAGGGATGACGCTCAAGGAGCTGCGCGAAGGAATGAGCGCAGAAGAGCTATTTCTTTGGATGGCCTACAACCAGGAGTCACCGCTCGGCGATGCCAGGGGCGATGTTCAGGCGTCGATCATCGCGGCCTCGGTTTTTCAGGCTCAGGGCGCGAAGGTTTCCGCTGTTGATTTACTTCCGAAGTGGAAAGTCGAACCTGAACAAATTATTGATGAGGCCGCTCTGGCCGATGAGGGAGCAGAGTCCTTTAAAGCTTTCTTGATGGGTAAGGCCAATGAGGTTTGAATCTGGTGCCATGGAAGGCAAAGTCAATCTGATGGTAAGGTTCGCTTTTGTAATCGAGGATGAAGAAAGTGAATAGGGATAAGTGGGACGGATGGATTGTTTTTTGCTGGCTTGTTCTTTTTGTGGCAATTGCATTGTCAGCTTTGTTTGTCTTCAACTTCGGAACGTTTAAAGTCGGCGCAGGCTACGGGCTTTACAAAACTGCATATAACTGGCCACTTATTTTTGGTGGGTTGCTGAGTCTTGCTTTCACAGTTGTACTGGGTGTTGTGATTGCGATGCTTAGGGATGTTTATAAAATGGCTGCCGCGCATCACGTGCCTCTCCCCGCAGAAGGCCCAGGTGCACTGGTCAAGGATGTCGCCGATGACTCGGTAATTGCCCCTTACATTGGGGCTGGCTATTACATTTTGTCAGTGAATGGCACGACCGTCGGCGGTCCTCTAAGTGTCAAGCAGGGCTTGCAGGCAGTAGAAAAGGATTCTGCCGGCCACAAGATCGTCGTTAGATCGCCGGGCGGGGATGTCAGAGAGATCGTCTTAGACGCATCAGTCGAAGACTTGAAGTTGGTTTTCTAAAAGGCACCAGTATGTAAGCGCCCGGCTATGTGCCGGGCTTTTTAATGCCCGGAGAAAAGTATGGCAGGACAGACCCTACGTTCACTGATTGTCAGTGTGTCGGCGGAAACAAGCGCCTATCAGCGTGAGATGGCCAGAGCAGGTCGAATGGGGCAGAGCTACCTGCGGACAATTACTTCGGGCAACCGAGATGCGACAAGTTCGTGGCGATCTCAGGAGGCTGCCGTGCGCGCTCAGGGTGCTGCAATGCAGTCGCTTACGTCCACGGTTGGTAGTTATGCAGCGGCCATGGCTGGTGCATTGGCAGTCGGTAATGTCATCCATCAAGCTGATGCTTGGAACCAGGTCAATGCTCGACTGAAGCAAGCCACGACAGGAAGCGAGGACTTCGCGATCAGTCAGAAGTCATTGTTTGAGTTGAGTCAAAAAACTGGGACCGCTTTCGCGGATAACGCGGGACTTTACAGTCGCTCCGCGTCCTCAATGCGTGAGTTCGGATTTTCTACCTCTGATGTGCTGGGGGTTACTGAAGCGCTTGCTGTTGGGCTTCAGCTATCCGGAGCTGGAGCAGCCGAGACGTCATCGGTCATTACCCAGTTTTCCCAAGCTCTCGGGCAAGGGGTTCTAAGGGGAGAAGAGTTCAATTCAGTAAATGAGAACGGCGACAGAGTGATCCGCGCTCTTGCTGCTGGAATGGGAGTTGCTCGAAAAGACCTCAAGGCTATGGCGGATGATGGACTTCTGACTATTGATAAGCTTGTTCCTGCGTTAATCAGCCAGCTTGGTGCGCTGAACGATGAGTTCGATAAGATGCCTCCTTCGGTGAGTCGATCAACGACAGCACTGACTAACGCCTTCCAATCTTGGATTGGCGGTGCGGACGCGGCCACGGGAAGCACTGCTGTTCTGGCAGGATCAGTAGACTTTGTCACCAAACACATGGATGCCCTTGCTGCTTCTGTTTTGATTGCCGGTGCAGCATATGGTGGTCTGAAGGTAGGCGAGTTGGCCAAGGGGTTGAAGGATCAAGCCTACGCATTGCGTGATGCGCAATCGGCAGAGATCGGCCGAGCCAAAGCTCAGTTTGACGCAGCGACTGCCGCTGCGCGCCGCGCGGCCGCCGAGGTTGTAGCCGCGGAAGCAGAAGTCGCGGCAACAAAGTTCACCGACGCGCATGCGGCCGCGCTCAGCCGTTTGCGCTTGGCAAGGCTTGCCGATACGCAGGCGACCATGGCGCAGACGTCTGCCCAGACCGCTCAGACGGCTGCGACCTCGCTGGCGGGTCGAGCTGGCGCTGGGCTTCTGGGAGTTCTTGGCGGTCCTGTAGGGCTCGCGGTCACGGCTGGCGCAGTGGCTGCCAGCTATCTTTTGTTCAGCGACAACAGCGAAAAGGCCAGGAAGGCCACTGTTGACTTGAAGCGTCCCATCGAAGAGTTGCGCAAAGAGTTCGCTGAACTGGGTAAAGAGCAGGCCCGCTACAAGCTGGACGGAGTTATCCAGCAGCAGGCTGATGCGCAGGTGGAAGCGCAGAAAGCGCTTCGCGAAATCCGCGCTGCTGCCCAGGGTAATGACAAGTGGGGCGAGACCTACAAGGCCAATCCATTTCAGCGTGATCGCGCGGTAACGGATTTCAATCGGCGTATTGCCAGCGGTCAGAGCATCGATTCGGCAAGCCAGGAACTCGTTGCGGCCATTGGCCCCAATGAGGAGATGACCAAGGCTATCAACGCTTCCTCTGCCGCTTATGGCGAAGCAGTGAAAGCATCCGGTGAGTATGGCGATGTTGCAAACATGCTCTCCGCACGACTGAATGATGTGGCTCTTGCTGCAGGTCAGGCTGGCGCTGGCCTCAAGACGATTGAGGGGCCGGATCAGAAAACCATTGATGGCTGGACCAGCTATTCCAAGACTCTCGTCGAGCGCCTGAACTCTGTCAGGGATGGCGGCGACTTGGTTGGCGAGGTCAACCGACGCATTGAGCGAGAAGGTGTTGACCCAAGCACCGCCGAAGGTTGGCGCATTCTTGCGGGCGCTATCAAAGGGTCAGAGGCTGCAGCCAAGGCATCGGAGGAGGCACAGCAGAAGGCGAAAAAAGCATCTGAGGACATCCAGCGCCAGGCGGAACAGATCACCAATGCATACCAGCAAACACTGGCGAACCTCACCCAACAGGTTGCACTTTATGGTGAAACCACAGAGTTGGGCCGGCTACGGTATGACCTGACGGTTGGCGAGCTTTCCAAGCTGACCGACCGAAACAAGGTGATGCTCGAAGGAAAGGCTATTGAGCTGGATGCGCTCAACGCCAGGAAGGCTTACGACGGATTGATGTCTGGCCTGCAAACGAAAGAGCAGGCACTGCTGGCAACGACCAAAGAGCGGATGCAGGTGCTGGAAACTGCCAACCGTGCCGGGAAACTGAGCTCCGACGACTATCGCGCTGGTGCTGATGCTATTTCGAAGGCCACCGTAACCGAAGCCCCGGAGTTTGGCGGCATAGATTCCTCGGTGGGCGGACCATCAGGCGAACTGGTCAAGATCGCCGAGGCGGAATCTGCGCTCAAAAAATGGCACGACAAACAAATTTCAATGCAGGGCGAACTGCGTGATCAGATTTTGGCCGATCAGCAATCAACCAACGAGCAGAAGCTTGCGGCAGAGCAGCAGTACCTGGACCGCGTAGTCGAGATCAACCAGACCAACCAGGCCAAGCTCTCGGATATCCAGGGCGCCTACAAGGTGGCCGTGATGGGCACCTTCAGTGAGCTTTCCGGTCAGGCCGCCGACATGGTTGGCAAGATCGCCGGCGAGCAGTCCGGCGCGTACAAGGCTCTGTTTGTAGCTCAGAAGGCTTTTGCGGTCGCCTCGATCATCATGAACGCACAAATTGCTGCAGCGAAGGCGCCGGCTGAGCTGACCATCTTGGGCGGTATTCCAGTTGGTGCGGCCTTGCTCGCGGCGGGCTATGCCAACGCGGCAATGGTTGGCGGCATGGCGCTCGCCGGTTTCTCGTCCGGTGGCTACACCGGCGATGGTGGCAAGTTTGAGCCGAAGGGGGTGGTGCATGGCGGCGAGTTCGTACTGCGCAAGGAGGTGGTGCAACTGCCAGGCATGCGAGATTACCTTGAGGGTGTGAACAAGCGAGGGTATTCCGCCGGCGGCTATGTCGGTTCCGCCGCTTCGCCTGTTGCGCCTAGTTTCTCCATGCCTGTCATGGAGGGTAGTGGCATAGAAGTGCCCAATACGCCACCGCCAAAGGTTGAGCTCAGCATCCACGAGGATGCGAGTCGCGCCGGCCAAGTGCAAACCAGCACAGGACCAGACGGTAAGCAGATGATGGAAATCTTCGTCTCGAACTTCAAAGGGCAAACGGGTCCTGCAAAAGCCTTTGAGCAAATGTACGGGCTGAAGAGGGTAGGTCGATGACTGCACTTGAAACGCTTTACGCCTCTGGCGGCAAGGCCGTGATCATTCCCACGCTGGAGCTGAGCTGCCCGGCGTGGGCCGCGCCGATCTACCTCTGCCATGGGTTTGATGACACCACGGCGACCACCGAAGCAGGTGCGACAGTGAAGTTCACCGCTTCTGGCTTTGCTGCGGCGCTGCCCAAGCGGGACAACAGCGGCAATCAGACGCTGACCTTCGCTATCGACAACGTCACAGGGGAGGCCCAGCAGCTGATTGATAAGGCGCTCAATGCCCGGGCGAGGATCAGCCTGGTATTCAGGGTGTTCATTTCCTCCGACCTGAGCGCTCCAGCAGAGAAGCCCTACCGGATGACGGTGCTGAACGGGTTCATGCAAGGGGCGAGTGTCCAACTTAACGCTGGCTATTTCGACTTGATCAACCTCGGCTGGCCCCGTCGCAAGTACAACTTGGCCTTCGCGCCCTGCCTTCGGTACATCTAAATGTTCGACAAATACCTGAGCGCTTCCTACGAGGATGGCGGGCGAAGCCCTGCGCGGCTTGATTGCTGGGGCTTGGTCCGGCTAGTCCGGCATGAGGTCTACGGCCTGCCCCTGCTGCCGAGCTGGGGCTACGTCCGCAACACCATGCCGAAGGAGTTCACCCGGGCGGTGAATGAGGGCGCCGCCGCCATGGAGCGCTGCGAACCGCAGATCGGCGCGATCGCCTGCGTCTGGCGTGGGCGCATTTGCTTCCATGTCGCCGTCATCGTCGAGGTCGACGGCCGTCTTCATGGCATGGAGATGAAGTCCTCCGGCGCAACCATCAAGCCGTTGCGCAAATTTCAAGACCAATATCTGACAGTGAGTTATCACCGTGATCGAACTCTACCCGAGCAAGCTGGAAGGCCAGCCGTTGGAGCGCTACAAGACTGATCGCGTAATGACCATCGAAGCATGGCTGTTTGAAAACGTGAGAACTTACCAGGTACTGGAGTCGCCACCGATCAGTATTGAAGTCAACGGGCTGTTCATCGACCCTGTGAGCTGGTGCAAGGTTGAGTTTGGTCCAACTGATACCGTTCGCATCTACCCAGAGCCAAAGGGTACGGGCCTGGAGATCGCAGCCTGGGCGATCGTGGCCGCCATGGTGGCGGTCACCTTGGTCATGCTGACCCAGATGCCGTTGGCAGCACCAATCTCAGCGAACAATCCAGCCGGCAAGGGGTTGGGGTTGGCCAAGACCACAGCCAACCAAGTGAAACTGGGCGACGTGATTCGTGAGTGTTCGGGCAAGAACGAAATTTTTCCCGATTACCTGACCCCGACTCGCCGGTACTTTGGCAGCGATCCAAAGGTACAGTGGGTCGAGATGCTGTTGTGCGTAGGAGTGGGTGAGTTCGATATACCGCCCGGGCAGGTGCGTATCGGCGGAACACCAATCGCTTCGCTGGGTAGCACGGCCAGCTACACGATTTATGGTCCTGGCGAATCGGTAGCAGCCGAACCTGCACGATTGTGGTGGCATAACTCGGACGAAGTCGGTTCGACCTCGACCGGCAGCGCCGGCCTGACCCTGACTACCACCACGGACATCGACCAGCAGTTGGCTGCCGAAACAGTGCAGTTCAGCGAGTTCGTGGTCTCGGTACCACCGTCGGCCGGCTGGTTCCCACACGGCTGGGACGCCGGACTGATTGCCCGCATTGAGGTTATGTACCCATACCTCTTCATTGCGCCGGCGGACGGTTCTGCGACGGTGATCACCGGTGACTATGTCCCGATGCTCAACCCATTCGTGGGCATGAAGATAGAAATTACGGGCGCCAATGCGGGTGAGTACGTGGTGGCCACCTATGACCCGTACGTGCCAGGTTTGCCGGCTGTCGCGGGGAGCGCATCCCGGGTGACCGGTAACTCTGCTCCTGCCCGGTATGACTTCGACGTCACCCCGCTGACTTTCACCGTGAGCCGCGGGGCCAGTACTTTCACCGTGGATCTCGACGTGGCCGCGACGGACCTCGCGGGGCTGGTGGTGGCCGTGAATGCTGAGCTGATTGGGTCGGGCTTGGTTGCCAGCGCTTCGGGCGGATTCTTGCGGATCGCTGAATCGGCCTCGCCTTACAGCGGCAGCGCGCTGTCCCTGGGCGGTTCGACGTCAACAGTATTTGGTTCATCGCCAGTATTCGTCACGGGCGTGCAGACGGTTGCTGCAGTTGATGCGGTACCGGCAAAGATCACGCTTGCCTACGATGGCGGCGCGCCGGTTATCGGCCTGCAACCCGGCACCCTTTGGTCCTGCATCGGTTATCGCGATCTGCGGTACCGGATCAGCTCTGTCTCGGACGACGCGGTAGATGATGACGAAGCCACGGAGGACATTGATGAGAGCCACGGTCCTTCGGCAATCACCGTCATTCGCCTGACCGATACCGGCGCCGAGGATGAGGATTGGCTGGGCTTCGACGACATTGAGACCAACACCGCCTCGATCGCGCTCGACGGCTCGACCACCGAGGGTGACTGGGCAGGGCCGTTCTACGCCTGCCCAGAGGGGGAGACCATCCGGCGTTTTGAGGTCGACTTCTTCTTCCCGCAAGGCTTGGTTCGTTACACGGAAAAGAACGGCAACAAGCGCTCCCACTGGGCTCGCGCCGAGGTTCAGTATCGCGATGCAGCGACGGCAGGGGCTTGGACCAGTGTTCCTTATCGCTTTGAAGCAATGAGTTCGGATCAGCAGGGGCACACCAGGGCCATCACAGCTCCGACGTACATCCGCCCTGAAGTCCGGCTTCGACGCATCGGCGAGGAGTCACCAGAAAACTTCAAGTTCAACCGGGTCCAGTGGTATGGCCTGCGTGGCCGTATCGACAAGGCCCCGACCAAGTACGAGGGCTGCACAGTCATGGCCTTGTACGTGCGTGGCGGCGACAAACTGTCTGCGCAATCACAGAGCCAGGTCTCCGTGGTAGCAACCCGCAAGCTTCCGGTGCTGGTTGAGGGTGCCTGGAGCGTGCCGACGCCGACGCGTGACATCGTGCCGTGGGTCAACTACGTGCTGAAGTCTGTCGGCGGTACCGATGACGACATGGATGTCGAAGAGCTGGCGCGCTATGGCGCGATCTGGAGCGGTCGAGGCGATCACTTCGACTACCGGGTCGAAGACGACAGCACGGTCAAGGAGTGCCTCAACGACGCGCTGCTGGCCGGCTTCGCCGAGTTAACTCTTGAGCGCGGTCGGGTTACCCCAGTTCGGGACGAGCCGCGGAGCCAGATCGGCCACATGTACACGCCGCAGAACATGACCCAAGAGCTCAAGCGCAACTTTACGCTGATCGAGCCTGATGCTTACGACGGCGTGGACATCAAGTACGTCGACGAGGTGACTCGGGCGACAGAAGTGGTCGAGTGCCGGCTGCCGGGGGATGCTGGCCACACAGTTCAAACGGTCACGGTAAAGGGGATAACCAACCGAGACAGAGCTTGGCGCTACGGCATGCGCTTGCGACGGGCCCAGGTCTACCGCAACAAGACCTACAGTTGGGGCACTGAGCTTGATGCACTCAACAGCGGCTATCTCAGCTACGACGCCGTGGCCGATGACATTCCTGGCTATGGGCAGTCAGCCATCCTTGTTGACTACACAGATGGTATAGGACCGGTAATTCTCGAGAGCACGGAGCAGTTCAACTGGACCGCCGGGTCTTCTCATGTTGTGGCGTTACGCCGGCCGGATGGGTCGCTCAGCGGTCCTTGGGCGGCATCGAGGGTTGATGACTTCCGTTTGGCCATTCCGGCCCTCGATTTTGTTCCTGACCTGTCATGGGACATTGACCCGCCCCATTTGCTGTTCGGCGAGACCACGCGGTGGTGCTACCCGGTACTCATCACCTCAATTGAACCAGGCGACCACTCGGCGGACGTGGAGGCCGTCAACTACGACCCGCGTGTTTATGCGGATGACGATAACTTCGCCCCCACATAAGGACTGCGGAAAATGCTGACAATGCCTGATGGAGTTCCGCTTCCATTGCGTGATGGCTACGGCTTCACGCCTACCGATCCGATTGCGCGAACGCCATTTTTGACTGGGCGGGCGCGCAATCGCCGCCGGTACCGCAGCGTGCCAACTGAAGTGTCGGTGACGTGGCTGTGCAATGCCGAACAGGCTCGTCTATTTGAAGGTTGGTGCAAGTGGGGGATTGGCTGGGCCGATTGGTTCATGTGCCCACTCAGAAGCCCGCTTGGCCTCATGCCAACTCAAGCCCAGTTCACTGGGATTTACAAAGGTCCGGAGCTCGTAGGTGTCGATCACTGGCGATACACGGCTGTTTTGTCCCTCTTCGAAATGCCCGTCATCAGTGAGGCCGAGCTGACCGAGATGATGGCTGGAATGGATCTTGGCGTCATGAACTCCCTTCTGCGTGGAGAGCTGAAGCGGTGGTACACGAAGTCATGGCCTGGCGCGACATAGGCCCCCAATCAGTTTTCAATTTTGTAGCCCGCCACTGAGTGGGCTTTTTTTCGCCTGGAGTAAATATGAGCGGACCATCGGATCTCGCCCGGCTTGCCGTGACAATCGATACAGCGAACGAACTGCTGCTGTCCGAGCAAATCAAAATGATGGACGTTGGCGGCGTGATGAGGCCGACCCTCGCTATGGTTATGACCAACCTGGCAACGCTGCTGGGCGGGGCGATGCCCTACACGACCGTAGAGCGGGGGTTGACTGGAACCGCACCGGGAACGAATTTCAGTGTCCTTTCCAGTGCCGCCGACGAGTATGTGACGGTCTATCGTAATGAGGCAGGGGTGCCCCAAGAACTCGACACATACCCGAACGCTACTGCACTGACGGCAATGCGCGAACTGATCGACTTTAACAGTGGTGGGGATGGTACCGTCGCCTGCTCATTCCTGGATGCCAACCGCTTCACCCTGTTGAAGCTCATGGCAGATGGCGCGCTGGATATGCTGGGAGCGAAGCTGCGCAATGCGGGTGACGGCATGGAGCTCACGGACTCAAACGGGTTCATGATCGCTCGATTGGGCGCCGCCGGGGGGGGGGTCAACGGCCTGTTCACCAAACCTACTGAGCACCCTGGGATCGAGTTTGTTGACGGCCATGGTTTTGTGATCGGTGGACTCAACAGCGCCAGGGCGTTTTTTGGTCCGTCGTCAGGGCCAGCGGCGCACGCATTGCCGCCGTTCGCGTTGCTCGATCAGCAGCTGAGGACCGACATCAAGCAAATCATTGAGTACGGTCAATCGCTGGCTAGAGGCGTCCAGGCGCTGCCGGCTATCTCCCTGACTCAGCCTTTTCAAAACGTCATGCTGGCAAGCGGCGTCAAGGTGCGCGCGGGGGAGGGGGCGTACGATCCGTCTGCTTTTGCTCCTCTGGTTGAAAGCACCGGTACCAGCGAAGGTGAAACGCCTGTGACCGGCATTTGCAACGGTGTCACTCGCCGCGCAGTGGCGGCAGGTGAGGCTGTAGATCGCTGGGTTATGGCTGGAATGTCGCCTGGCCGCTCCGGTCGATCGGTGGAGCAGCTGTCGCCGCTGCCGATGGGTATCAGCAACGACTTCGAAAACATGGTGCAGAGCATCGCCGACTGCAAGCGCTTGGCCGACCTTGAGGGCAAGTCGTACTCCGTCTGGGCCTACTCCTGGACGCAGGGAGAAAGCAACTATATCAGCGCTCAGTTCGACGACTCGCCTTACCAGTACATGCAATATCAGCTGTACCTGTTCGACACGCTGACGGAAAAAATCGTTGGGATTACCGGGCAGAAGTTTCGCCCTTACCTCTTCTCGTACCAGGTGGGCGCTCACCGTCGCTACAGCCGCGATGATATGCCGATCGCACTGACCCAGTGGCGCATCAGTCGCCAGCGTGATGACGTGGCCCTTGCCGTTCCGGTCTACATGTTCCCGGTAGCGTCGGACAACCTGCACTTGACCAATGAAGCGAGCTGGTTGTTGGGCGAGTACAAGAGCCGTGCGATTTACGAAACCATGATTCGGCGCGGTGGCAAGTGGCGCCCTCTGGAGCCCACCGCCGTGGATTGGAGTGATGAGCACGTCGACATTCAGTTCCACGTTCCGCGCGGTGAGTTGGTGCTGGATGCCGAACTGGCCGCGCTAACGCATAACTTTGGCTTTGACATTAGAGAGGGAGGGGTCGTGGTGCCGGACCTTATCACTGGCGTATCCATCAATGCGCCAGGTTCAGTTCGTCTCGCATTGTCACGACCGGCCGCCGCCGATGCGACGTTGAGTTATGCGCGAGGCCGTCCTGGCGACGCGGCACATTCCGGTCCTGTATCCGGTGCGCGGGGAAACTTGCGTGACACTCACGGCCTTTACGACACCGCGGTATCGCCACTGGGTAACACCTTTGCCCTTCACAATCCTTGCGTGATGTTTCAGTACGACCGCAAGGCTGGTTTCTAAAAAGAGGATTTATTGATGAGTGGTGTTCAAGTAGTAGCCAAAGGCGTTGATGCCGAACAATACGCAACCGAGTATGCCGCCCCGGTTCGACGCGGCCTGGAGGGGATTTTTTTTCTGAATACCTCGCTGGAGAAGTGCGCCCGCAACTACGCCCCGGGTAAGTTGCAAGGCAGCATTGTTGGCAATCCAGCACCCTTCCCTGGATATGTCAGCCTGAAAGGAGCCACGAACTACATTCAGACGCAGATCCCGGAAACCACCGAGCTGACCATGCTGGTTATTGCCCGGCAAGTCTCCGACCCGGCAAACCCAGCGGGGATTGCCATGTTTTGCGGTTCATACCTAAGCGGAGCCCTGAGTGGCGTCAGCATGTATTGCCCGATCGTTATGGGTGATCGCCTCTCTGGTACGGCTGGCTTTGGTATAGACGAAGCCGGTAACAGCAACGTCGTGACCTCTATCACCCCGGTCAATCTGGCGGCATTTGGCCTGTATTCGGTCACCATCTCGGCAGCTGGTGTTACGACCAAGTCGCACACTGCGAACCTGACCAACACCAACACGCAGCTTGTCCCTCGTCGTCTAGCGCCACGAACCATTCGAATTGGCTCGGGCTACCTGAGTTCACACAACGGGGTGAACGATGTTGCCGTGTTCCAGCATCACAGCGTGGCACTGACCGCCGACGAGTTGGCGAAGACCGTCGCCGACCTCCGTGCCTACGCGGCACGCAAGGGCATCATTGTCTGAACCAACGCCCCGTTTCAACGCGGCCGCCTTGAGCGGTTTTTTTGTGCCCGAAATTTGATAGCCCGCCGAGTGCGGGTTTTTTTGGCTTGGAGAAAAGCGATGGCAAGACTTTCAGAGAGCAGGGCAGGGAGCCGCAACGCACTCGCCTTCCTCGATATGCTGGCTTGGGCAGAGGGTACCGGCACATCGCCGGCCACGGCCATGAATGGCTACGACGTGATCGTCACCGGCATCGACGGAAAGCCGGAGGTGTTCAAGGACTTCACCGATCATCCCTTTGCTAGGGGCCGGAAGTCCAAGGTCATCAACAGCAAGGGCCTGACCTCGAACGCCTCCGGCCGCTACCAGCAGATGCTCAAGGACTGGCCGCATTACCGGGCACTGCTGAAGCTTCCGGACTTCAGTCCGATCAGCCAGGACCTGGTGGCCCTACAGCACATACGCGAATGCCGAGCTCTGCCCGACGTGCACGCCGGCCGGATCGAGACGGCCATCAGCAAGTGCCGGAACATCTGGGCCAGTCTGCCCGGGGCCAACTACGGCCAGCGGGAGCACCGCCTCGAGGACTTGATCAAGCAGTTCCGCCTGGCGGGCGGCACGTTGTCGTGAGGGGTAGGGATGCACTCATTTACCGCCCCGCTGGATATCCGTTACGACGCCGAGGCCAGCAAGATCCTCGGCGCCGATCACTGGCGGGTGATCACGTCGTTCCGCTACTACCTGAGCAGCAAGTACAGCGAGCAGTGGGTCACTGTCCCGGCGGGCTATCTCACCGACGGGGCCAGCGTGCCGCAGTTGCTATGGAACCTGATTCCACCGTGGGGGAGCTACGGCCAGGCTGCCGTTGTGCACGACCTGCTGTGCGAGTACCTGGCGATCGTGGTCGCCGGCGAGCTGGTGAGCATCACGCGTGTGCGCTGCGATGAGATCTTCTGCGAGTCCATGGGAGTGCTTGGAGTGCCAGAGTGGAAGCGCTGGGCGATCTATCAGGGGGTGAGCATGTACCGAGAGCTGGCCCGCATCGAAAAGCCCTCCACCACGCCATTGAAGCGCAAGCTCGAGGCAGCCTGGAAGGCTACGTCGAGGGATGATGCTCGCTTGTCTTGATGTCGTTGTGGATTCCCATCTGCCGGAGCAAGTGGTCGCGCTGGTCTTTGATGAGGAGGAGGCTCCTGACTTGAATGTCCATCTCTGAAGTTTTGGTGTGAAGGCGCTCGATCTGCGTGTTGGCGGTGCCGAGCTCGATCTTGAGTTTCGACTTCTCATTGGAAAGCTGGCCGTTCATCTGAACCAAGCCGAAGATGTCCTCCCGGGCTTTGCGCAGTTGCAGGGTAAGCTCCTGGACTTCGTTCTCCAGCATGAGCATGTACTGCTGGCAGGTTTCTAGCTCGGTTGGCGAGCCGAGCCAGTCGGAGGTGTCTTCGATTTCGTAGGAATTCACGGTCATGCCTTATGAATACTGTCTGTACATACAGTAATCGAGCTGGGCGCACCAGACGAGGTGAATTCGACAAGCTGTGAGGCATCGTGACAAAAACCCTCACTATTGCGGTCAACATTATGATGGAATTTTGACGTATATCTATATCGAGATAATATTCAGCCGTTTGCTTGACGTTATCTCGAAACGGATATAATATTTTCTTCGCTGCAGTCGCAAACCCCGTTTAACGCCACAAAAGTGAGGCAACGGGTACGCAGCCAATCAACAACCACAGGATGTAGACCATGACCAAGACTGGACCAATGTTTCCGCGTAGGCGACGACAAAATTTATGGAGATCCAAACATGCAGGACCAGCAAAAACCGATCGAATGGGTTGGCAGTAGTAAGGAAGACCTGCGGGAATTTCCGCCTGTGGCAAGACAGCGGGCCGGATATCAGCTTGAGTTAATTCAGGATGGCGATGACCCCGCCGACTGGAAACCAATGGATAGCGTAGGGCCGGGAGTACGGGAAATCCGTATCAAATGCAAAGATGGGGCTTTTCGCGTGTTTTATGTGGTCAACCTGCCGGACGCAATCTATGTCCTGCATGCGTTCAGGAAGACTACTGAAAAGACGGAAAAGCACGACATTGACCTGGCGAAAGCTCGGTTCAAGTCGCTGGGCTGACAGCTATACCCAACCCTTCACCCTAACGGGTGAAGGAGGGCGGCACTAACCTCTTCACCCTCCGGTTGAAGGGGTAGGCCTTCACCTGCAGCGCAACTCAATCGTAATTTATTGTTCGAGTACTGTGAAAAACTCACCGTTATACTAGTAAAGAGAGGAACTCTTGAATGGCAAACGAACGCTCTACCTCCGTGTGGGATGCGTTGGTTGATTCGCCAGAAGAAGCCGAAAACCTTCGGCTGCGCTCCAAACTGATGCGCGTACTGACCCGGACCGTCAAGTCTTGGGACATTCCGCAGAAGGACGCGGCGCGACAGCTGCACGTAACACAGCCGCGACTGAGCGACTTGCTCAATGGAAAAATTGAGAAATTTTCCCTTGATGCTCTGGTAAATTTGTTGACCAACGCCGATCTGGAAATCGATTTTATTGTAAAGCAGAAAGCCGCCTGACCTGACTCAGGTGTTGATTTAAAAACGGGCTGGCCATGGGGCGGGCCCGTTTTTTTTTGGAAGTAGCTTGCCCCCCAGGCAAGTTACGTGAACACCATCGGAAAATTGCGGCGAGCCTCTGTTCATACAGGTGCCATCAAGACCGCAAGCGTCAACTTGATGAATTCTTCATTTTTGTCGATCGTGTCCAGGGCGCCACGCACGTTATCGGCGATTTCGGGCGCGCCTCGCTGCTCGACCCAGTTCGTGAGTTCCATGATGGCGGCTTCCAGGGCGAGCTGGTTTTCATTGATCTTGAACAGCAGGGAAGGGAGTAGGTCAGAATTGGGCATGGTGTTCCTCCGTGGAAGAGGAAAGCGTAGCAGGCGCAGGGGTGGGTGTTCGGAAGTGACGCCGAAGCGATCGGCGCCAGGCAAAGCTAATTATCAAAAAGGGAAGATGGCCAACTGCTTTGCTGCGCGCATCTCGGTTCTTGCCTCCAGCGCCGGATCACTCTCTATGGCGTTAGTGAATCGCTCTGCCGAAGCGATCCATAGGTCAAAAAGATCCATACAATGAACTGCAACCACTTCATCAGCAGTCAGGCCAATTTGAGGTAGCTTTGAATCAAGCTCTGCTTTTACCTCTGCATCTGATCGGCGCTGCCCTACGGCATAGAAAATTTGTTTAGCTTTGCCATGACGGTAAAGTTTTGATTCTGCAGAGCCCGCGTGAAGAAGTCCGCATCGCGCAGCCCATAGATCTTCAGCGTTTAATGCGAAGTTGGTATTGACCAAAAAGTAGTCGTCAACCCATTTCTTGAATTCTTTGCCGCCATGATCGATGTTGCTGCTGGATAACCATGCCATTTTATCGACTGAGCTGAACATGGCGGCGAGGGCATGAATGTCGCACTGGTTCTTCGTAAGCGCAGTAACTGCACGCATATCTGCTTGTATCGATTTCCATACGTTTTTTGGGACTGGCATGTGGCCTCCATTTTTTTATGTAGGGGAAACTAAATCGGCCCATTGCTGCATCATTTCTCGGCGCTGCTCGAGATAGGCCGCATGATTGTACACGTCACGAATGAAGCTGCTGTCGGCGTGAGCCAGCTGCCGCTCGATCCAGTCCCGGTTATAGCCGCGCCCGTTCATCTCGGTGGAAAACAAGTGGCGGAACCCGTGGGGGGACTGTTTGCCGGTCAGGCCGCAGATTTCCATGACGCTGTTCGCATAGTTGGTGCCGATTGGCATGGTTGGGTCGCTTCGGTTCGTGAACACGTAGCGCAACCCGCCAGTGATCGGCAGCATGCTCTTCAGAAGGTCGATAGCCTGGGCGGGGAGTGGTACCGAATGATCGCGGCGCATCTTCATCTTGGATGCCGGCGTTGTCCAGGTGGCCGCTTCCAGGTCGATTTCAGACCACTCTGCATGCCTGACTTCGCCCGGGCGTGATGCGGTATAGATCATCAACATGATCGCCGACCGCAACTGGTGGCCCGCAACGCACTCCTTTATGGCCGCCATCGTCTTGGGCAGTTCGCTGAACGGCAGGAACGGGTGCGGCCTGCTCTGGGCGCCTTTCTCGGTGACCGCATGCATTTCAGCGGTTGGGTTGGCTTCGATAATTCCGGTGGCGATGGCATAGCTGAACACCTGGCCCATCCGCTGGCGGACCTTCACGGCCGTGACTACCGATCCCCGCTTTTCGATTCGGCGAATCAGGCTGATGACGTCAGCTCGCTTTATCGAGTCAATTTGCCTGGGCCCGAATGTTGGCAGTACGTCCAGATCCATCAAGTTGCTGATGATTCGATGGGTGCCAGGGGAGATACTGCTTTTTCTGAAGGCGAGCCACTCTTCGTACACCTTGCGAAAGGTGCGACCGCTGGCATCGATCAATCCCTCTTTTTTCTCCTTTCTCGATTCGCGTGGGTCAATCCCTTTCGCGATATCTTCCCGCGCTTCATCTCTGCGTGAGCGCGCGTCCTTTAGGCCGGTATCCGGGTACGTCCCGAATGAAATTCGCGCCTGCTTTCCAAGCCAAGTAAATCTGAAATGCCAGCTCTTGATGCCACTGGTGGCCACGTAGAGCGAAAGCCCCAGTGCGTCGGGGAGGGTGTACGCTTTTTCTTTTGGCTTCGCCTGCCTGGCTGCCGTATCCGTGAGGGCCACTAGTACATCCTATGCTTTCAGTTCTCGATGTACTGGATGATGTACTAACAGGGTTGCATTGGGAAGGTACTGCGCGGTACTGGGTGATACGGGAATTGGCCGAAAGGCCGGCGCTACGGGGAGATTTTGGTACGGAGAGGTTTTTGGCGGGATCCCACCGTGGAATCTTTGAAAATTTCCACAGTGGTTTGAGCTCTGTCAGGTGGCTATCGCCCGCGGCGATGGGGGCAGGGGGCGAGTTTAACAGCTTGAAATAACGCTTGCGGGAAAACACTGACTAAAGGGTCAGCAAGTGCTCGCCCAGGCGGCCGTTGGTGGCCAGTTCGAGGAACTCGTCGCCCAGGCGCTGGCTTTCCTGCATGGTGGTGCGCCAGTACTTCTGGCGGCCTGCTGCATCGTCCATGAAACGCTTGAAGTCGTTGCGGTCCGGGAGTTTGCCGTAGGGCAGGCGGGCCAGGTAGTCCTTGGACGGCGCCAGCAACAGCACATCCTGCAGGCGTTGGGGGCAGGCGCGACGCCAGGGCAGGGTCTTGTCGAACCAGCCGGGGATCACCCGGTCGGTGAAGTGCGGGTAGAGCACGATGTCGTCGCCGCTGTAGGGCAGGTCGAGGTGATAGTCCAGCAGGCCACCGTCGCGGAAGGTACCGGGCCCGGCCCCTGGCAGATCGCGCACGCCTTCCATGACCATCGGGATCGAGCCCGACGCGAGCAAGGCCTGGCGCAGGTTACCGGCATTCAGCGCGACATAGCGCGAGGGGAAGTCATGCAGGGCATTGAGCGGAGGCGCCAGGCGCGGGTCGTGGATGATCAGCCGTTCGAAATGCCGCGACAAGCGCGCGCGTCCCCGCAGGTTGTCGGCGATCACCGACGACAGCCCCAGGCCCAGGCGGCCGCGGTGATCATCCGCCAGCAGGCCGTGGCTTTTGACCACCATGATGTTCAAGCGGTAATGGGGGTTGTCGAGGATCCGCGCATCGCGGCCGTCGAGCAGTTCATCGAGCATGCGCCGCGAGCTCTGGCTGATCTGCGCCATGCTCACGCCCTTGCTGAAGTGCTGTTCGGTGTAGAGCTGGCCCAGGCGCCGGATGCCTTCGGCGGCGTCCGGCAAGCAAGCACTGGCGAAGCGCCAGGAACCCACCGAAGCGCCAATCAGCGAGCGCTCACGGGGTGCGGTCGGCAGCCACTCACCGAACAGCGCCAGGTCCAGGCCCTGGATACCCAGGGCTTTCGGGCCGCCGGCGGCACCGGGCAGCGTGCCCACCTGCATCGCGTTCAGGCCCTGTTGACGAATCCGCGTGAAAGCCCGCGGTCCGGCCTTGAGGGTCAGGGCCGGGAATTTGATGTGGATAGCGCTCATGCAGCTCTCGCGTTGTGCAAGCCTGGCTTGCGGGGTGGGTGTACGCCGTCCATCGATGATGACGATTCAGTTTCAATTAAGTTGTTGCCGGTAGTCTGGGTCCCTACGGATCTGGAGACCGCCGATGAAAACCCTGATCACCCTGTTCACCGCCAGCCTTGTCGCCCTGACGGCCAACCTGGCCCACGCCCGCGACCTGGGCCCGGATGAAGCCCTGAGATTGCGTGACGCTGGTACCATTGTGTCTTTCGAGAAGCTCAATGCCAGCGCACTGGCCAAACACCCCGGCGCGACCATTACCGAAACCGAACTGGAAGAAGAGTACGGCAAGTACATCTATCAGATCGAGTTGCGTGACCAACAAGGCATTGAGTGGGACCTGGAATTGGACGCTGTCACCGGGCAGCTACTCAAGGATCATCAGGATACGTAATGAAGGTAAATCTGCGCGCTTATGGGCTGGCTGCCCTGGCGCTACTGGCGGTCTGTTCACTGGCAGTGGCCCGCGATCTCGATCAGGACGAAGCCCTGCGCCTGCGCCAGCAAGGCGTGATCCTGCCGCTGGAGCAACTGCTGCAGCAGGCGCTGGACCGCTACCCCGGCGCCAAGCTCCTGGAGGCGGAGCTGGAAGAGAAACATGACGTCTACATTTATGAAGTCGAACTGCTGACCCCCCAGGGCGTGGTGCGTGAGCTGGACCTGGACGCCAGGACCGGCCGTTTACTCAAAGACAAGGAAGATTGATCGATGCGTTTGCTTCTGGTGGAAGACCACGTGCCGCTGGCCGACGAGTTGCTGGCCGGACTCAATCGCCAGGGTTACGCGGTGGACTGGCTGGCCGATGGACGCGATGCCGTGTACCAGGGCAGCAGCGAACCCTATGACCTGATCGTCCTTGACCTCGGCCTGCCGGGGATGCCGGGCCTGGAAGTGCTCAGCCAATGGCGTGCGGGTGGCCTGGCCACGCCGGTGCTGGTGCTGACCGCGCGCGACTCCTGGGCCGAACGCATCGAGGGGCTCAAGGCGGGCGCCGACGACTACCTGACCAAACCCTTTCACCCCGAAGAGCTGCACCTGCGGATTCAAGCACTGCTGCGCCGTTCCCACGGCCAGGCCAATCAGCCGACGCTCAAGTCCGCCGGCCTGCATCTGGACGAAGGCCGGCAGTGCGTGGTGCGCGATGGTGCCGATATCCAGCTGACCTCCGCCGAGTTCCGCCTGTTGCGCTACTTCATGCTGCACCCGCAGCAGATCCTCTCCAAGAGCCACCTGGCCGAGCACCTCTACGACGGCGAAACCGAGCGCGACTCCAATGTCCTCGAAGTCCACGTCAACCACCTGCGGCGCAAGCTGGGGCGCAGCGTGATCGAAACCCGTCGAGGCCAGGGCTACCTGTTCGGCGGGCAGGCGCAGTGAGGTCGATCCAGCGGCGTTTGAGCCTGGGCCTGGTCAGTGTGCTGCTGATTGTCGGCCTGGTGCTGGTGCAGACCAGCCTGTGGCTGTTCGAACAGGGGCTGCAACGTTACCTTGAAGCGGGCCTGCGCAACGACAGTGAAAATCTGCTGGTGGCCCTGGTGCGTGGCCCACAGGGGATCCAACTGGATGAGCGCCGCCTGTCGCCGGCCTATCAGCGGCCGTTCTCCGGGCATTATTTCCGCATCGACTTTGCCGACACCCACTGGCGTTCGCGTTCGTTGTGGGACAAGGAGCTGCCGTTGCTCGAGCAGCCCGGCCTGCACAGCAACCCGCAATTAGGGCCGGAGGGTCAACATCTGCTGGTGCTGCGCTCGGACTACCGGCGCCTGGGCCAGTCGATCTCCATCAGCGTGGCCCAGGACTACACCCCGGTGCAGGAGAGCTTTCGGCGTATGCGCCAGATCGGCCTGGGCCTGGGCCTGGCCGGCCTGCTCCTGATTCTGTTGTTGCAGCGGGTCACTGTACGCCGCGCCCTGCGGCCGCTGGAAAACGCCCGTGAGCAGATCGCTCAATTGCAACAGGGGCAGCGCTCGCAACTGGACGCCCAGGTCCCCGAAGAACTGGAACCCCTGGTGGCGCAGATCAACCACCTGCTGGCGCACACCGAAGACAGCCTCAAGCGCTCGCGCAACGCCCTGGGCAACCTCGGCCATGCACTGAAGACCCCGTTGGCGGTGTTGCTGAGCCTGGCTTCCAGCGACAAGCTCGATGCCCATCCCGAGCTGCGCAAAGTCCTGCAGGCGCAACTGGAGCAGGTGCAGCAGCGCCTGAACCGTGAACTGAACCGCGCGCGACTGGCCGGTGACGCCTTGCCCGGCGCGTTGTTTGATTGTGATGCCGAGCTGCCGGGGCTGCTGGCAACCCTGAACATGATTCACGGCGAGCACCTGGACCTCAGTTACGTCGCGCCGGCCGGCCTGCACCTGCCATGGGATCGCGAGGACCTGCTGGAATTGCTCGGCAACCTGCTGGACAACGCCTGCAAATGGGCTGATGCCGAGGTGCGCCTGAGCGTGGCGCAGACGCCCGAGGGGTTTGTGCTGGCGGTCGAAGACGATGGCCCGGGGATTCCCGAAACCCAGCGCGACCAGGTATTGAGCCGGGGTACGCGCCTGGATGAACAGACCGACGGGCATGGCCTGGGGTTGGGCATCGTGCGCGATATCGTCGAGGCGTGGGGTGGGCAATTGCGTTTGGAAGAAAGCCAGTGGGGCGGGTTGCGGGTAGTGATCGAGTTACCCAGGATCTGATGGCCGATCAGGCCGGTGGGGCGCATCTGGTCGCCCCACCGGCGGTGGTTTACACCCGGAACTGATCCATCAGGCTCTGCTGCTGGTTGGCCAGGCTGTTGAGCGACTGGCTGACTCGCGCCGATTCATTGGCCTGGCCCGACAGCGACTCGGTCACGTCGCGGATGGTGGCCACGTTGTTGTTGATCTCTTCGGCCACCGCGCTCTGTTCTTCGGCGGCACTGGCGATCTGCAGGTTCATGTCGGTAATCACCGTCACCGCGTCGCCGATCTGGCGCAGCGCGGTCACGGCCTGGCCAACCTGCTCGACGCTACCCTGGGCCTGGCGGTGGCTGTTGCCCATGGCGCCGACCACTTGCTGGGTGCCGCTTTGCAGTTGCTCGATCACCTGGCGGGTTTCCTCCACCGACTCTTGTGTGCGGCGGGCGAGGTTGCGCACCTCGTCGGCCACCACCGCAAAGCCGCGCCCGGCTTCCCCGGCGCGCGCCGCTTCAATGGCGGCGTTGAGCGCCAGCAGGTTGGTCTGCTCGGCGATGGCGCGGATCACTTCCAGCACCGAACCGATTTTCTCGCTGTTGGCCGCCAGGCCTTCGACCTGGCCCATGGCGGTGCTCATGTCGGCGGCCAGGCTGTCGATGCTGGCGGTGGTGCGGTCGATCACGGTCAGGCCCTGGCGGGTGGCCTGGTCCGCGTCGCGCGCCGCTTGTGCCGCCTGCGCCGCGCTGCGGGCGACGTCCTGGGCGGTGGCGCTCATTTCGTGGGAGGCAGTGGCCACTTGATCGACCTGGCGGTACTGCTGCTCCATCCCGGCGCTGGTCTGGGTGGCGATGGCCGAGGACTGGTCGGCGGTACTGCGGGCGTCCTGCACCGAACGTTTGACCTCGGCAATGATCGGTTGCAGCTTGTCGAGGAAGCGGTTGAACCAGCCGGCCAGTTGCCCGAGTTCGTCCTGCTTGTCGTAGGCCAGGCGCCGCGTCAGGTCGCCTTCGCCGCTGGCGATGTCTTCGAGCATCCGGGCCACGCCGAGAATCGGCCGGGTCACGCTGCGGGCCATCAGCCACACCAGCAGCAGGCCGATGACCGCGGCGATCAGGCCAAGGGCCAACTCGATCAGGGTGCCGGTGGTGTTGGTGGCGTCGAGTTCGGCCTGCAGGGCCTGCGCCGGGCCGACCACGACCTGTTGCGGCACGTCGAGCAACACCCCCCAGGCCTTGCCGCCGGGAATCGGTTCGAATGGCGACAGCACCTTGAGTTGCTGCTGGCTGCGCAGGCTCTGGGTCTGGTGGGCGGCGCCCAGCATGCGCAGCAGTTCGGCGCCGTCCGGGTCCACCGCGTCCAGGCGCTGGCTGAGTTTGCTGGCGTCCGGGCTATAGCCGGCGAGCAGGCCGACCGGGCTGAGGATGCTGACGCTTGTCTGGCCGTCGTAGAGCTCGCGGCTCGCCTGCTGGCTGACGGCCTGCAGGCTGTTAAGGTTGATGTCCACCGACAGCGAGGCGATGACCTTGCCGTCCACCAGCAGGGGGAAGACGATGCTGGTCATCAGCACGTTCTGGCCGTCGATCACATAGAAATAGGGTTCGATCACGCAGGGCTTGAGGGTTGCGCGCGGGCAAGTGAACCAGGCATTGGCCGGTTCGCCGCTGGGGCCGGTGCGGGTGTCGGCCATGTCGCTTTCGGGCAGCGCCATCGAGTTCAGCTTGCCGGCGGTCGGCTGCGACCAGTACAGGGCAAAGCGGCCCTTGTCATTGCTGCCCAGTTCCTCCTGGCCGGCAAACAGCTCATCCTTGCCATCCAGGGCGTTGGCTTCGAACACCAGCGACAGCCCGAGCAGTTGCGGGTTGGCCAGCAGCGCCGACTTGACCTGGCGGGTCAGGTCTTCGCGCAGGTCGAAGGCGTCGAGGAACCGTTTCTCGGCCTGTTCGCGCAGGAACAGCACCTGGCGCGAGAAGCCATGGCCATATTGATAGGCGTCCATGAACTGCTGGCGAATCCCCAGCGCCTGGACTTCGCCCTGGGCTTCGATGCGCGATTGAGCCGCTTCATTGAGCATGCTCATGCTCGATGCCTTGACCAGTTCGGAACTGTGCTCCATGCGATACAACGACAGACCCACCAGCAAGGTCACGACGCCGGCCAGGCACAGCCCGGCCAGCAGGGTGATTTTCCATTGAATCGACAGCTGTCTGAGTGACATGGAGGCGCCCTTAATCGATAAATATCCAAGACCTGGACCTGTAACGGCCTCATCAGCGCTTTCTTGAGGCCGCGTAGCTTTTGACAAGCGCGGCGGGCTGCGGCACAGTGCGCGCCCTCTAATAAAACCTCTATTCCACCCGGTGTCGGCCCTTGCAGCTGGCAGGCCGGACTCATCCCGTTTGCGCCGCGTTCAGCGGCGACTGTGCCTTGAGGTAACGATGATTAATGCAGTAATTGCCGCGGTTGGCGTCATGCTGGTGCTCAGCCTGTCCCGCGTGCATGTGGTGATCGCGCTGATCGTTGGCGCGCTGGTGGGTGGCCTGACCGGCGGCCTGGGTATGGAAGCGACGCTCAAGGCCTTCAACAGTGGCCTGGGCGGCGGGGCGACCGTGGCGTTGTCCTACGCCTTGCTCGGCGCCTTTGCGGTGGCAATTGCCAAGTCCGGCCTGGCCCACGCCCTGGCGGACAAAGCCCTGGCCCTGGTGGATCGCCAGGACGCCAACGGCGGTGGCCAGATCAAATGGGTGCTGATCGGTTTGCTCTGGGCGGTGGCGATCGCCTCGCAGAACATCCTGCCGATTCACATTGCTTTTATTCCCCTGCTGGTGCCGCCGCTGCTGTACGTGCTGACCAAGCTGCAACTGGATCGCCGCTTGATCGCCTGCGTCATGACCTTCGGCTTGATCACGCCATACATGTTCCTGCCGGTGGGTTTCGGCAATATCTTCCTCAATGAGATTCTGCTGGCCAACGTGGCCAAGAGTGGCGTCGACATCAGTGGCGTCAACGTCACCCACGCCATGGGTATTCCGGCGTTGGGCATGGTCTTCGGGTTGTTGCTGGCGTTTGTCAGCTACCGCAAGAAGCGCGTGTATGACCTGGAGAAGATCGAGCGGGTCGAGCAGGTGGCTGTCCAGTACAACCCGCTGACGTTGATGGTGGCAGGGCTGGCGATTGCCGCCGCCTTCATCATCCAGTTGCTGCTGGACTCGATGATTATCGGCGCGTTGGCCGGGTTCCTGATCTTCTCGGTATCGGGGGTGGTGCGCTGGCGCGAGACCGACGACCTGTTCACCGAAGGCATGAAGATGATGGCGATGATTGGTTTCATCATGATCGCCGCCTCCGGGTTCGCCGAGGTCATGAAGGCCACCGGCGAAGTGCAGACCCTGGTTGAGACGTCGGCGGCGTGGATCGGCCACAGCAAGGGCGTCGGCGCGTTGTTGATGCTACTGGTTGGGCTGCTGGTGACCATGGGCATCGGCTCGTCCTTTTCCACGGTGCCGATCCTGGCGGCGATCTTTGTGCCGCTGTGCGTGCAGTTGGGCTTCAGTCCATTGGCCATCGTCTGCATCGTCGGCACCGCCGGGGCCCTGGGCGACGCCGGTTCACCGGCCTCGGACTCGACCCTGGGCCCGACGTCGGGCCTGAACATCGACGGCCAGCATCACCATATCTGGGACACCGTGGTCCCGACTTTCCTGCATTACAACCTGCCGTTGCTGGCGTTTGGCTGGGTGGCAGCGATGGTGCTGTAAACCTTCGAACACACCTTCTGGAGGCGCTTGCGGCGTGCTCGCGAAAAACCTGAGCGCGCCGCATTTATTCAGGAAACCCGCGTCATCGTTGACGTCCATCGCGAGCAGGGCTCGCTCCTACAAGGTCCTGGGTGTGTGCCTAGAGGGATTGTGTAGGCGCGAGGGCCACGGTCAGCCCTTGTTCACATCCCGCATCAGCAGTCCATATTGCAAGTCCACCGCATCCGGAATCGGCAGGTAGACGATGTGGCCGTCTCCCGGCGCCACTTCCAGCGGCTCGCCCTTGGCGCTCTGCAGCTGCTGCAGGTCGAAGTGGAAATTGCCCTTGGGGGTCATCAGTTCCATGTGGTCGCCCAGGGCAAAGCGGTTTTTCACCTTGACCTCGGCCAGGCGCTCACGGCGCTCGCCGGTCAGTTCGCCGACGAACTGCTGGCGGTCGCAGACCGAGCTGCCGTTCTGGTAGTTCTGGTATTCGTCGTGGACGTGGCGGCGCAGGAAACCTTCGGTGTAGCCGCGCTGGGCCAGGGACTCCAGGTCCGTCATCAGGCTGCGGTCGAACGGGCGGCCGGCCACGGCGTCGTCGATCGCGCGTCGGTAGACCTGGGTGGTACGTGCGCAATAGAAGTGCGACTTGGTCCGGCCTTCGATCTTCAGCGAATGCACGCCCATGTGCGTCAGGCGCTCCACGTGCTGCACGGCGCGCAGGTCCTTGGCGTTCATGATGTAGGTGCCGTGTTCATCTTCGAAGGCCGGCAGCAGTTCGTCCGGGCGATTGGCTTCCTGCAACAGGAACACCTGGTCGGTCGGTGTGCCGAGGCCCAGGGTCGGTTCCGGCGCAAACTGCTGGACGATCTCGCCCACGTTGTTTTCCGTCGCCGGCTGGGCTGAATACTTCCAGCGGCAGGCATTGGTGCAGGTGCCCTGGTTGGCATCGCGCTTGTTCAGGTAGCCCGACAGCAGGCAGCGCCCGGAATAGGCCATGCACAGCGCGCCGTGGACAAACACTTCCAGCTCCATGGCCGGTACCTGCTGACGGATCTCGGCGATTTCCTCCAGGGACAACTCACGCGAGAGGATGATCCGGCTCAGCCCCTGTTGCTGCCAGAACTCGACACTGGCCCAGTTCACGGTATTGGCTTGCACCGAAAGGTGGATCGGCATCTGCGGGAAATGCCGGCGCACCAGCATGATCAAGCCCGGGTCGGACATGATCAGCGCGTCCGGGGCCATGGCAATCACTGGTTCGAGGTCCTTGAGAAAGGTCTTGAGCTTGGCGTTGTGCGGGGCGATGTTGACCACCACGTAGAAGCGCTTGCCCTGGGCCTGGGCTTCGCTGATCCCGAGGGCCAGGTTGGCGTGATCGAACTCGTTGTTGCGCACCCGCAGGCTGTAGCGCGGCTGACCGGCATACACCGCATCGGCGCCATAGGCGAAGGCGTAACGCATGTTTTTCAGGGTGCCGGCGGGGGCGAGCAGTTCGGGTGTGGCGAGAGTCATGGTGGCGTCGATCGCAAAAGGGCGCGAGGGTAGGGCAGGTGCGCCGGGCGTTTATTGATCTGGATCTATGTTCGCTGAAGAAATCACGGCACTCGGGCGTTTCGTGGCTGACTAACCTGTAAGGCGCAGTCGGCGTCTATCAGACATGGATCGGACATGAACCACTCCTCGATACAGAACAAATCCCTGATGGTCCTGTTGGTCCTGGTCACCCTGGCGTTTATCTGGATTCTCCTGCCGTTCTACGGCGCGGTGTTCTGGGCGGTAATCCTGGGCATTGTGTTTGCCCCGTTGCAGCATCGGCTGCAGTTGAAATTTGGCTGGCAACGCAACCTGGTCTCGCTGTTTACCCTCAGCGTGTGCCTGGTGATTGCGATCTTGCCGGTGATCATCATCAGCGCCTTGCTGGTGCAGGAGGGGTCCACGCTCTACAAGAATATCGAGAGCGGCGAATTGGACATTGCCGGCTATCTGGCGCAGTTCAAGCACAGCCTGCCGCCGTACTTCCAGCACCTGTTGGATCGGTTCGGCATGGGCGACCTGAGTGGCCTGCGGGAAAAAATCGTCAAGGGTGCGATGCAGGGCAGCGAGTTCTTTGCCACCCAGGCGTTCAGCTTCGGTCAGGGCACGTTTGAGTTCGTGGTGAGTTTTTTCATCATGCTGTACCTGCTGTTCTTCTTTTTACGCGACGGCCCGGAGCTGGCGCGCAAGCTGCGCACGGCGGTGCCCCTTGAGGAGCATCAGAAACGCCGCCTGCAACTCAAGTTCAACCGCGTGGTGCGGGCCACGGTGAAGGGCAACCTGCTGGTGGCCGTCACGCAGGGCGCGCTGGGTGGGCTGATCTTCTGGTTCCTGGACATTCCCAGTGCGTTGCTCTGGGCAGTGTTGATGGCGTTTCTGTCGCTGTTGCCAGCGGTGGGGGCGGGGATTGTCTGGGCGCCCGTGGCGGCCTGGTTCCTGCTCAGCGGTGCGGTCTGGCAGGGGGTGGTCCTGGGGTTGTTCGGGGTGTTCGTGATCGGCCTGGTGGATAACGTGCTGCGCCCGATTCTGGTGGGCAAGGACACCAAGATGCCGGATTACCTGATCCTGATCTCGACCCTGGGCGGCCTGGCGGTTTTCGGGCTCAATGGTTTTGTCATTGGTCCGTTGATCGCCGCGCTGTTTATCTCCAGCTGGGCGCTGTACGTCGAAACCAAGCCGCGGGTGCAGTTGCCTTAAGCACTCAGGGTGATGCGTTGCGACAGGGCCTGGGCGGCGGGAAGCGAGGTCAGCGGACCACTGATGGCCTCGCCGTCCTGCACCAGGTACCAACAGGCGAGCAATCCCAGCTCCCTTAGGGGCGCGGGCACGGCGCTACCAATTACGGACATGATCTGAACCTTGGGCATAAGTACCTCCATCAATCGATGGAGGTACCTTACCGGTGCGCTGATTCTGCGGACAATCAACGCGCTCGATAGTGGACATTGACGGCGTTGGGGCGGTCAGTCGACGACCTGGTCGAGCATGTTCATCACTTCGTGTTCATTGAGCAGGCCTTTGCGCACCAGGTTCTCGGCCAGTAGGGAGAGAAACTTGGCACTGCGATGGCCCTCAAGGTGCTTGAGTTCGGTCAGCGCGCTATAGACCTTGCTGGAGGTGCAGAGTCCGACAACGCGGTGCGGGTTTTGCGTGGGCATAGAGGGTCGTCCTTGTTTTTATTAACCGTTTGTGACGGACAGAACAGAGCTTGCGGTTCTGCCATGACATAAATATGACACCTGGGCGACGCAAGCCAGGGTATTCGTCGGATCCATCATGCGCCATCTTGCCGCAGGCATTGTCCCGGCAGCGACCTTGGCGAGATTTATTCAGACATGGAATCGGCTGCAAAACGACAACAGGCCCCGTTGCGATGCGAGGCCTGTGGGTTTTATCCGCCAGCGATTACCAGCGCGGACCGTAGTACCGGGGTGGGCCGTAGTAACCATGGGGTGGTCCGTAGTACACCGGCGCCGGGCGGTAGTAGATCGGTTGTTGCACATACACCGGCTGCGGCTGGTAGTAGACCGGCGGCGGTTGCTGGATGTACACCGGTTGCGGCTGGACGTAGACCGGTTGCTGGACATACACCGGGCGTTGCGAGTTGGCGATCACCGAGCCTGCGACCACGGCACCCACTACCGCGCCGACTGCCGCCGGCGCGCCCCATCCGTGGTAACCACCACCGTGGGCCTGAGCCTGTCCTGCGACAGCGAAGGCTCCGATCAGCATGGCAATTGCAGGGAGTTTACGGAGCATGATGGTTCCTCGTTGTGTCTCCCCGGCGCCTGGTTCTGCGATAGAGCCAGCAAGTGTCGCGGGGATACCTCTCAGACAACGTTTTTTGGCGAATTCACGAGGCGCCTGGGTAAATTTTGTGTAAGGTCTGTAGCGCCGTCCGGACCCGGCTACGCCAACAGGGCCGGGTACCTCGTCATGATTGATCAACGCTTGCGGACTGGCTAATCCCGTTGGTCTGAAAGTGTTTAGCGAAGGAGTTCCACATGCTGATGAACCCGAACAAAGACACCCAACTGTGCATGTCATTGTCGGGGCGCCCCGGAAATTTCGGCCTGCGTTTCCACAACCATCTGTACGAGCAACTGGGCCTGAACTTCTACTACAAAGCGTTCAGCAGCCAGGACCTGCCGGGGGCGGTGGCCGGGATTCGGGCCTTGGGTATTCGCGGCTGTGGGGTGTCGATGCCGTTCAAGGAAGCCTGCATTGCCCTGGTCGATGAGCTGGATGCGTCGGCGGCGGCCATCGCCTCGATCAACACCATCGTCAACACCAACGGTCATCTCAAGGCCTACAACACCGACTACATCGCGATCGCACAACTGCTCAAGAGCCACGCGGTGCCCCAGGCATCGAGCTTTGCCTTGCGCGGCAGCGGTGGCATGGCCAAGGCGGTTGCCAGTGCCCTGCGCGATGGTGGCTATCGCAACGGCCTGATCCTGGCCCGCAACGAACACGCCGGGCGCGCCCTGGCCGACGCGCTGGGGTATCGCTGGCAAGCGGAACTGGGCGAGGAGCGCCCGCAGATGCTGATCAATGTCACGCCCATCGGCATGGCCGGTGGCAGCGAGGCCGAGCAGTTGGCGTTCCCGGCCGAGGTGATCGAGGGGGCGCAGACCGTGTTCGATGTGGTGGCGATCCCGTCGGAAACGCCGCTGATCGTGCAGGCTCGGGCGGCTGGCAAGCAGGTAATCACCGGCCTTGAAGTCATCGCCATCCAGGCGCTGGAGCAGTTTGTGCTGTACACCGGCGTTCGCCCCAGCGAAGCGCAATTCCAGCAAGCGGTAGCGTTTGCCCGCGCCTGACCAGGCAGCGGGGCAGGCTAGACAGGCCTGGCGGGGCTACTCGAGCCGGGCCAGGCGCTCCTCTAACGCGGCTATTCGCGCTTCCAGTTCTTCAAGGCGCTCCAGCGACACGCCGCTGGCACTGCCACGTTCCGCCGGGTTCTGGCGCGCTTCGAGGATCGCTTCGATGTCCGCCGGGTCGCCCAAGGCGTGCATGTAGCGGTCTTCGCGCTGGCCCGCCTGGCGCGGGATGAGCATCGCCAGACCCCGGGCGATCAGGCGTTCAAGTTGATGCACGACTTGCTCGGCATCTTCGAAGTCGTGCATGCGCCCGCTACGGGTCAGCAGTTCGTTGACCGTCTGCGGTCCCCTCAAAAACAACAGCCCAGTCAGAATCACCTGCGCGGGCACCAGTTCCAGTGCCTTGTCGACCTTGTGCTCCCAGCGATCGGCACGGCTGCCCATCACCAGTCGGGTGAAGCCGCGCCCTTCGAGGGCGCGCAGGCTCTGGCCGACCTGGCCCTGGCTCAGGTTCATCACCGGTTCGCGGCTGGTTTTCTGGTTGCAGGCGATGACCAGCGCATTGAGGGTCAGCGGGTAGGTTTCCGGGCTGGTGGCCTGTTTCTCGATCAAGGAGCCGAGGATGCGCAGCTCGGTGCTGCTCAGGCGCAAATCTTCGGTGGACGTCTCTGGTTCTGTGCTCATCGCGCTTTCCCTATGCAGTCGAAGCCGTCTAGCCTAATCCTTGCACAGTAAAAGACAAGCCGCACCGCGCCTCAGGCATGGCTATAATCGCGCCATCCTTCACAGCCCCACTCTCCAGCGAGACTGCCATGACTATTTCTCTGTACGCTGCATCCGTTCCGGTCTTCAAGCAAATGCTCAATGCCCTGAGCGATGTGCTGAACAAGGCCGAGGCCCATGCCACGGCCAAAAACATCGACCCAAATGCCCTGCTGCAGGCGCGCCTGTTCCCGGACATGTTCCCGCTGGTGCGTCAGGTGCAGATCGCCGTGGATTTTGCCAAGGGCGTTTCGGCCCGCCTGGCTGAAGTCGAGTTGCCGAAGTACGACGACAGCGAAGTGACTTTCGCCGAGCTGCAAGCGCTGATCGCCAAGGTCCTGGCGTTCATCGACGGCATCCAGCCTGCGCAGATCGATGGCAAGGAAGGTATCGAGATCGTTACCCGTCCGGGCACGCCGAAGGAAAAGCGCTTCAGTGGCCAGTCGTACCTGCTGACCTACGGCCTGCCGCAGTTCTTCTTCCACGTCACCACCACGTACGCGATCCTGCGTCACAACGGTGTGGAAGTCGGCAAGCGCGATTACATGGGCGCGTTCTAAACCCCCGCGCGACAAAAAAGCCCGCCCTGGTGAGAACCGGGGCGGGCTTTTTGTTGCGGCGGGTTTTAGGCGGTTTGTTCGCGGTTGGGTTCTTCGGCCATGCAGGCTGCGGCGGTGAAGAGCACATCGGTGGAGGAGTTCAGGGCAGTTTCCGCCGAGTCCTGCAACACGCCGATGATGAAACCGACGGCCACCACTTGCATGGCGATATCGCTGGGGATGCCGAACAGGCTGCAGGCCAGGGGAATCAGCAGCAGCGAGCCGCCGGCGACACCCGAGGCGCCACAGGCGCAGATGGCCGCGACAATGCTCAGCAGGATGGCGGTGGGGATGTCCACGGCAATACCCAGGGTGTGCACGGCCGCCAGGGTCAGCACGGTGATGGTGATCGCCGCGCCGGCCATGTTGATGGTGGCGCCCAGCGGGATGGAAACCGAGTAGGTGTCTTCATGCAGGCCCAGGCGCTTGCTCAACTCCAGGTTGACCGGGATGTTGGCTGCCGAGCTGCGGGTAAAGAAGGCGGTGATCCCGCTTTCGCGCAGGCAGGTCAGCACCAGCGGGTAGGGGTTGCGGCGCAGTTTCCAGTAGACGATGGCCGGGTTCATCACCAGTGCCACGAACAGCATGCAGCCCAGCAGCACGGCCAGCAGGTGCAGGTAGCCGACCAGCGCACCAAAGCCCGAGGTGGCCAGGGTCGAGGCCACCAGGCCAAAGATACCCAGCGGCGCAAAACGGATCACCAGGCGCACGATCAGGGTCACCCCGTTGGACAGGTCGCCCAGTACGGTGCGGGTGGTTTCGCCGGCATGGCGGATGGCCACGCCCATGCCGATGGCCCAGGCCAGGATGCCGATGAAGTTGGCGTTCATCAGCGCGCTGACCGGGTTGTCGACCACGCTCAGCAGCAGGCTCTGCAGGACTTCGCTGATCCCGCCCGGTGCGCTGATCGTCGCCTCGTGGGTCGCCAGCACCAGGTTCGATGGGAACAGGGTACTGGCCACCACCGCGACTGCTGCCGCGGCAAAGGTGCCCAGCAGATACAGGAACAGGATCGGGCGGATGTGGGTTTCCTGACCGTGCTTGTGGTTGGCGATCGAGGCCATGACCAGCACGAACACCAGGATCGGTGCGACGGCCTTGAGTGCCGAGACAAAGAGCTTGCCGATGAGCGCGGTGGACTTCGCCGCGTCAGGCGCAAGCAGGGCCAGGGCAATCCCGGCGATCAGGCCGATGACGATCTGGGTGACCAGGCTGGTGCGTTTGAGTCTTTGCAAGAGAGTAGGCGGGGCAGCAGTCATAACGGTATCTCTGATTTTTTTAGGGTGCCGTGAATCCATGGGGGCCGCCAGCAACACGGGGGCAGGCTAGCGGAACCGGCAGGCAACGCGAACTGTCCAGTCTTTCGCGGGCGCGGACTTTAGCACAGCGTAGGCCGTATCCTGCAGGCGTGTGACGATCTGACGCCAGCAGGTTCCGCGGTTCGGTGCGTGTTGCTGCGGTACGGGGACGCATTCTGTTAAGATTCGCCATCCTTTTTTTCATCTCTGTGCAGTGAGCCCCCGGGCTGTCGCTGGCGTTGTCGTTTTCTGGAGTTTTCCATGCTGTTGCCCATCCTGCTGTTGTCAGCCGCCGGATTTACCGTGCTGACCACGGAATTTGTCATTGTCGGGCTGTTGCCCTCGATTGCCCGCGATCTTGAGGTCAGTGTTTCCCAGGCGGGGCTGTTGGTGACCCTGTTCGCGTTTACCGTCGCCGCCTTTGGTCCGTTCCTGACCGCGTACTGTGCTCGGTTCGAACGTCGCCGGCTGTTTATCAGCGTGCTGATTCTGTTCGGCCTGGCCAATACCCTGGCGGCGCTGGCACCCAATATCGGGGTGATGGCCCTGGCTCGGCTGATACCCGCCCTGGGGTTGCCGGTGTTCTGGGCACTGGCCAGCGAAACGGCAGTGGACATTGTCGGGCCGCAGTACGCCGGCCGGGCGATTGCCAAGATCGGCTTCGGGATTGTCTGCGCCACGGTGTTCGGCATCCCCGTGGGCACGCTGATCTCGGATGCATTTGGCTGGCGCAGTGCGTTCGCCATCCTCGCGGTGATTGCCTTCGCCAAGGCCTTGCTGCTGTTTATCTACTTGCCCCGCACCGATCTGCACCTGCAACAGGTGAGCTTGCGCGCCCAGTTCAAGATCCTGCGCAGTCCGCTGATGCAAGGCCATGTGCTGTTGTCGATCCTGGTGTTCAGCGGCATGTTCACTGCCTACACCTACCTGGCCGACATCCTTGAGCGCCTGGCCGGTTTCAACGGCACGCTGGTGGGGTGGTGCCTGATGGGCTTTGGCGCAGTCGGCCTGATCGGCAATTCGCTGGGCGGACGCATGGTCGACCGTCATCCGCTGATCGCCTCGATGGTGTTTTGTGGCTTCATGATCGGCGGCATGGTGGCGCTGGTGCCGAGTATCCATTCGACACTCGGGCTGGCGGCGGCGATGGGCGTCTGGGGCGTGACGCAGGCGGCGCTGTTCCTGGTCAGCCATGTGCGCCTGATGAAGGCCGCACCTCAGGCGCCGGCCTTTGCCGCGTCATTGAACATCGCCGGGGCCAACCTGGGGATTGGCCTGGGTGCCCTGGTGGGCGGACGGGTGATCGACACCCTGGGGCTGGGTAGCCTGGGTTTTGCCGCGGCCGGGTTCATCCTGCTGTCGATCGTGCTGGCCCTGGTGCTGATGAAGTTCAAGGCCCCAGTGGCCTGCGCCTGAAGCCTTAGATACTGGTGAACAGCTCGCGCCCCCCTTCGGTAATGGCGACGATGCCCGGGTGCTTGACCTTGCGCTCCACTGAAATGGCGTAAAACGACTCTGTCACCGCGTCGGTCTGGCCGATCAGTTGCACGCCGTACTGGCGCCGGACTTCATCGGCGATCACGCTGGGGCCGATGAAAATCCCGCTGCCGGATTGGCCAAATGCCTGCATCAGGGCGCTGTCATCGAACTCGCCGACAATCCGCGGCTGGATTTTCTGCTCGGCGAACCAGCGTTGCAAACGGCTGCGCACCACGGTTTCCTGGCCGGGAATCAGCAGTGGGGCGCCGTGCAGGCAGTGGGGGAAGTCGCTGCCGTAGCGTTGCGCGAGTTCCTGGGTGGCAAAAAAGCTGATGCCACATTCGCCGAGCTTCTGGCTGTAGCCCTTGATGTCCAGGTGCGAGGGCATGGGGCTGTCGGAAATCACCAGGTCCAGGCGCTGGATCGCCAGGTCGGCCAGCAACCGCTCCAGCTTGTCCTCGCGACAAGTGATGCGCAGCGGCTCGGTCAATTCCATGGTGGGCGCGATCAGGCGATAGACGATGGATTTGGGCACCACGTCCGCGACCCCGACCCGAAACACGATCTGCTGCTCATTGGGCTGGGCTCGCAGCAGGGCTTCCAGTTCACCCCCCAACTGAAACATCTGCTCGGCGTAGGGCAGGGCCTGGCGTCCGGCCTCGGTCAACTCCAGTTGACGCCCGACCCGACGAAACAGCTCGATGCCGTAGGTCTGTTCGAGCAGGCTGATCTGACCGCTGATGGTCTGTGGTGTCAGGTTCAGTTGTTCGCATGCGCGCACGATGCTGCCGGTCTTGGCCACGACCCAGAAGTAGTGCAATTGACGATAGTTGAGCATGGAGGGTGCCGATTCGTAAAAACCGAAGTATAGCCGCTAAAAATACGAATTTTCCTGAAGTGTTAGTCTGCTTAGAATGCCTCGCTATCGACGGGCCGCTGATACGGCCGTCTCTGTTCTAACGAGGAAAACCATGATGACATTCAAGACCCTGACGGCAGCGTCCGTGCTGGCCGTTTCCGCACTGCTGTTGACGGGCTGTGACCAGGCCGAGAAAAGTGCCCAGCAATTGATGGGCAAGGCGGCCGAATCGGCCAAGCTGGCGATTGATGAGACCCACAAGGCGGCGGAACAGGCACTGAGCGATGCCACCGGTAATATTATTGGCAAAAAAGACAGCCCGGCCGATAGCGATAAAGAAGAAAGTTCGTCGCAGGAAATCTAATCCGTCTAACACCGAGTCAGGACTGACCCATGGAATACCTTTTACAACTCGCTGCAAGCCCCACCGCCTGGGTCGCCCTGGCTACCCTGATCGTCATGGAAATCGTGCTCGGCATCGATAACCTGATCTTCATTTCGATCCTGACCAACAAACTGCCGGAGCAGCATCGGGCCAAGGCGCGCCGGATCGGTATCAGCATGGCCCTGGTGCTGCGCCTGGGCCTGTTGAGCACCATCGCCTTCATCGTGCAGTTGACGACGCCGGTGATCGAGGTGCTAGGCCACGCGTTCTCCTGGAAAGACATGATCCTGATCGCCGGTGGTCTGTTCCTGTTGTGGAAGGCCACCACGGAAATCCACCACAGTATGGACCCGGCGCCGGATGATCCGATGTCGAAAACCTCTGGCGTGACCTTGGGTTTTGCCGCGGCTATCGGCCAGATCCTGATGCTCGACCTGGTGTTCTCCATCGACAGCATCATCACCGCCGTCGGCATGACCGAGCATTTGCCGATCATGATCATCGCGGTGCTGGTGTCGGTGTTGGTGATGTTGTTGGCGGCTGAGCCTCTGGCCAAGTTCATCAATGAAAACCCGACCGTGGTAATGCTGGCCCTGGGCTTCTTGATCATGATCGGCATGACCCTGATCGCCGAAGGTTTTGGCGCCCACGTACCAAAAGGTTACGTCTATGCGGCGATGGCGTTCTCGGCGGCAATCGAGGTGCTGAACATGCTGTCGCGTCGGGCCCGGCAGAAGAAGGCGGCCGAACAGGCGTAACGTCTGAAGGCAGTGATCAACGGTCGTCTGCACCCAGGGTGCAGGCGGCCGTTTTGTTTTGTGGGGGGAAGTACCGTTCAGTGGGCAGAGGCGTGGGGTTGCTCGGGTTTGTGCTCTGGCGCCGGGGCTTGTGGCGTACGGTAGGCGTGGTGATGCCGGCGGGTTATGCGCAATACGCCCCACAGCATGGCCGCCGCTACGGCCAGCCAGCCAATGATCAGCAGCACAACGGTGGTGGTCAGGCTCATCAGTGCCTCCTTGTTGCCCTGCATCGGGCACATGCTTGTCGCAGGTGTCAGTCTAGCTGCTGTGATGTTGCAGGCTATTGACCAATGGTCGTGAGTCTCCAACCAGTTTGCTCTATCAGCCGCAGCCGACTGCCGTTTAAGGCTATACCGCTGCTATGATCAGCGGCGAAGCCGGGACGCTGACCGCCCGGCACCTGAACAAGTGAGTGATGATGTTGCCGGTACTTCCTCGATTTCGCTTTGCCTTGCTGGCTACGGCCTGCGTCTTGAGCCTGGCCGGGTGTGCCGGCACTGTGCAACCGGAAATCAAGCGTCTGCCCGAGCGTGTCGAGCTCAGCGGCCGCTTCTACCGGGGCGACGCCTACCAGGGTGGCCCGCAGACGTTGGCCAGCCTGCTGTCGCAGCAAGGCGTGACGATTACCCCGGGATTGCTGGAAAAACCCCTGCATTTGCCCGGCGCCGAGGCGCAGTTGCAACACAACATGCAGGAACTGGCCCGCGAATACGGGATGGTGGTCTATCCGCTGGACAGCAATCTGCCAGCACTGTTGACCCAGGTGGCCGCGGGTTACCCGGTGTGGCTGCGCTACACCGAGGGTTCGGCATTCTGGAAGGCGCCGAGGTATGCCTTGCTGGCCGGCTACAACCGGCAGAAGCAAACGGTACTGTTGCGCTCGGGCTTGGAAAAGCGCCTGTTGATGGACTTCAGGTCCTTTGAGTCGGCTTTTCAAAGCGCAGGGGGGTGGGCCGTGCTGGTACAGGCGCCGACGCAGATACCGGCCAAGGTCGATCGCCAGCGCTGGTTGCAGGCGGCCAATGAGCTGAGCCAGGCAGGACGGGAAGAGGCGGCAGCCCAGGCGATCCAGGCATTGAATAGCCAGAAATGAAAAACGGCGCCCTTGGCGGCGTTTTGCTGTGGGGCGGATCAATCCGCCGTTTGTGCCACGCCGCTCTGGCGGCTCTTGAGGTTCTTGTCGGCCTTGTACTGCAAGGCCACCGCAGGCACCGTGCTGCTCTTGCCGGTTTCGACCCATTGGCGGATCCGGCTGGCGTCGGCGAAGTGCGTGTATTTGCCGAAGGCATCGAGGATCACCAGCGATACCGGGCGCCCCCCCATCTGGGTAATCAGCACCAGGCAATGGCCCGCTTGGTTGGTAAACCCGGTCTTGGTCAACTTGATGTCCCAATTATCTTTGCGCACCAGGTGATCGGTGTTGTGAAAGCCCAGGGTGTAGTTGGGCTTGCGGAACGCCACGGTCTTTTCCTTGGTGGTGCTCAGTTCGCTCAGCAGTGGGTACTTGCGTGCCGCTTGCACCAGTTTGCTCAGGTCGCGGGCGGTGGAGACGTTGCTGGTCGACAGACCGGTGGGTTCGACATAGTGGGTGCTGGTCATGCCCAGCGCCTTGGCCTTGGCGTTCATGGCCGCGATAAAGGCCGCATAGCCGCCCGGGTAGTGGTGGGCCAGGCTCGCGGCGGCACGGTTTTCCGAGGACATCAGGGTGATCAGTAGCATTTCCCGGCGTGGCAGCTCGCTACCAATCTTGACCCGCGAGAACACGCCTTTCATTTCCGGGGTGTCGCTGATCGACACGGAAATGTATTCCTCCATGTTCTGTTTGGCTTCCAGCACCACCATGCCGGTCATCAATTTGGTAACCGAGGCGATGGGCACCACCACGTCCGGGTTGCTGGCGTAGATCAGCTTGTTGGTCTGCAGGTCGATCAGCATGGCGCTGCCGGAGGCGATATGCAGTTTCGAGGTGTCGCGAGGTACCGCTGTGGTTTCTGCCGCGCTGACGCTTGGCGTCATGACAGTGCCTGAAAATGCCAAGAAGAGACTCAGGATAGAAAGACGGATTTTCACGCGAGTGGACTCGATAAATGTGGGGATGCCGTTGTGCAACGGGCTTTTTTCAGAAAAGCGTTACATTTTATGAGCGTAGCTGAGGAACTGTCGAATGTTCTTCGCTGGGCAGCGCAAAGCCCTTGTTTTGGAGCAAAAAACAGGGTTATTCGACGAGTAGCCGCTGGCGGGGCCGGAAACGACAAACCCCGCCAAAGGGCGGGGTTTGCGTTTTAAGGCACTCGTTTGAGCCCTGACTCAGCCGTGCAGGGTTTCCGCGGCATACAGGGTGTTTTCCAGCAGGCAGGCACGGGTCATCGGGCCGACGCCGCCTGGTACTGGGGTGATCCAGCCAGCGCGGGGCAGGGCGGTTTCGTAGATCACGTCGCCGACCAGTTTGCCGTCGTCCTGGCGGTTGATGCCGACGTCGATCACGATCGCGCCTTCCTTGATCCATTCGCCCTTGACCAGGCCCGGCTTGCCGGCGGCCACTACCACCAGGTCGGCGCGGCCGACGTGGCCGGCTAGGTCCTTGGTGAAGCGGTGGGTCACGGTCACGGTGCAGCCGGCCAGCAACAGTTCCATCGCCATCGGGCGACCGACAATGTTGGATGCGCCGACAATCACTGCGTCCATCCCGTAGAGATCGGCCCCGGTGCTTTCCAGCAGGGTCATGATGCCTTTAGGGGTGCACGGGCGCAGCAGGGGGATGCGCTGGGCCAGGCGACCGACGTTATAAGGGTGGAAACCGTCGACGTCTTTGTCCGGACGAATGCGCTCCAGCAGTTTGGAGGCGTCCAGGTGTTCGGGCAGAGGCAGTTGCAGTAGCACGCCGTCGATGTTCGGGTCTTCATTGAGACGGTCGATCAGGTCGGTCAGGGCTTGCTGGGTGGTGTCAGCGGGCAGGTCGTAGGCTTGGGAGAGGAAGCCGACCTCTTCACAGTCTTTACGCTTGTGCGAGACATAAACCTGAGAGGCGGGATCGCTGCCGACCAGGATCACCGCGAGGCCTGGCGTGCGCAGACCTTGCTGGCGACGCTCGGCAACACGTTTGGCGATCTGCTGGCGCAGGCTGGCGGCGATCGATTTGCCGTCGATTAGTTGTGCAGTCATTGCGCGTGATTAACCATCGAGAGGGGGAAGAAAAGAGAGCGCATTCTCGCATGCCAGGACGTGAGGGCAAAGGCGCTTGGTCTGCAAATTCCCCTAAGCCCTTTAATTAAATGAATTTTTCTCAAAAATCATTTGACGACCTGTAGGTGGCTCTATACTATTCGTCGCACTTGTCGGGCACAGCCTAGCACTGGTTAAGAAGGTCAAGCGGAATCAACATTCTGCAAGACTGGAAAGCACTTAGTTTGTAGTCCTCCATGAGTACAGATTAATAAGGCGCCCGTAGCTCAGCTGGATAGAGCATCCGCCTTCTAAGCGGATGGTCGCAGGTTCGAGTCCTGCCGGGTGCGCCATTAGGCAGCTTTGGCACAAGTAACGCGATATGGTGGGCGTAGCTCAGTTGGTAGAGCACGGGATTGTGACTCCCGTTGTCGTGGGTTCGATCCCCATCGTCCACCCCATATTTCGAAAGGCGCCAGATTAACAGTCTGGCGCCTTTGCTTTAAAGGCTTCAACTCGCGGATGTGGTGGAATTGGTAGACACACTGGATTTAGGTTCCAGCGCCGCGAGGCGTAAGAGTTCGAGTCTCTTCATCCGCACCAAATAAAGCTTCATTCATGCCGGTTGGCATGGGCGGGGCTCAACGAAGAAGTGATTTGGCTTCTTTGTTACGCAATATGGTGGGCGTAGCTCAGTTGGTAGAGCACGGGATTGTGACTCCCGTTGTCGTGGGTTCGATCCCCATCGTCCACCCCATATTTCGAAAGGCGCCAGATTTAACAGTCTGGCGCCTTTTTTGTTTTTGCTGGCTAGAAAGTTCAGCGGCTGCGGGTTTTGGGCTGCTGGGGCAGGGCGTTTTGTCGTATTTATGTTTCTCGATGATGCTGCGCTGCCCGCCGGTCCTGCTCGCGGGATTGGCTGTCGGGGTTGTGGCCCGTTGCCTCTTCTATATAAGGAGGGGTTGGCGCAGAGCCCTGGCGTGATTGGCTGTATTTGCCATTGGGGCGAGGTGCTTTGGTGTATCCGCCCTTATAAATTGCCTGCTGCTTTTTTACCCGTTCTCAGTAGGGTGACTTCTTGAGTTTGACCCACTAGAATGCATGCCCTTGATTCTGGGGTCGGAAACGGCCGGCTAACGTCTGTGCAACGAGGAATATCCATGCAAGTTTCTGTTGAAAATACTTCTGCTCTTGAGCGCCGCATGAGCGTCACCGTGCCGGCTGAGCGCATCGAGACTCAGGTCAACAAGCGTCTGCAGCAGACTGCCCAAAAGGCCAAGATTGCTGGCTTCCGTCCAGGCAAAGTGCCAATGAGCGAAATCAAGCGCCGTTTCGGTGCTGATGCTCGCCAGGAAGCTGTAGGCGACGTGATCCAGTCCTCCTTCTACGAAGCTGTGGTTGAGCAGAAGCTGAACCCGGCAGGTTCGCCATCGATCGAGCCAAAATCGCTCGAAGCTGGCAAAGACCTGGAATACGTTGCTGTGTTCGAAGTGTTCCCTGAGTTCACCGTTGCCGGTTTCGAGTCCATCGCAGTCGAGCGCCTGAGCGCTGACGTGGCAGACGCCGATCTGGACAAGATGCTGGACATCCTGCGCAAGCAGAACGTGCGTTTCGAAGCAGTCGATCGCGCTGCGCAGAACGACGACCAACTGAACATCGATTTCGTTGGCAAGGTTGACGGTGAAGTGTTCGCCGGTGGTTCCGCCAAGGGTACTCAGCTGGTGCTGGGTTCCGGCCGCATGATCCCGGGCTTCGAAGAAGGCCTGGTCGGCGCCAAGGCAGGCGAAGAGCGCGTTCTGAACCTGACCTTCCCGGAAAACTACCAGAACCTGGACCTGGCTAACAAAGCAGCCGAGTTCACCGTGACCGTGAACACCGTTTCCGAGCCGAAACTGCCTGAACTGACCGAAGAATTCTTCGCCCAGTTCGGTATCAAAGAGTCTGGCATCGACGGTTTCCGCGCCGAAGTTCGTAAGAACATGGAGCGCGAGCTGCGTCAGGCGATCAAATCCAAGGTCAAGAATCAGGTAATGGACGGTCTGCTGGCTGCCAACCCGATCGAAGTGCCAAAGGCCCTGCTGGAGAACGAAGTGAACCGTCTGCGCGTGCAGGCTGTTCAGCAGTTCGGTGGCAACATCAAGCCTGATCAACTGCCTGCCGAGCTGTTCGAAGAACAAGCCAAGCGTCGCGTTGTGCTGGGTCTGGTCGTGGCTGAAGTGGTCAAGCAATTCGACCTCAAGCCTGACGAAAACCGCGTACGTGAACTGATCCAGGAAATGGCTTCGGCCTACCAGGAGCCAGAAGCAGTAGTGTCCTGGTACTACAAAAACGACGAGCAGCTGAACGAAGTTCGTTCGGTTGTGCTGGAAGAGCAAGTTGTGGATACTGTTCTGCAGAAAGCTAGCGTGACCGACAAATCGGTCTCTTACGAAGAAGCGGTCAAGCCGGTAGAAGCTCCAAAAGCCGACTGATTGTTTTTGCGTTAGAAGCACACACATAAGCCAGCCTTCGAGCTGGCTTATGCGTATTCAAGACATAACTATTTGGGAGTGACTGCAGAGCATGTTCCGTAATTCGTATATTCAGCAGAACTCTGATATCCAGGCCGCAGGCGGCCTGGTCCCGATGGTTGTCGAGCAGTCTGCTCGTGGCGAACGCGCCTATGACATCTACTCGCGCCTCCTCAAGGAGCGGGTGATCTTTCTGGTTGGTCCGGTAGAGGACTACATGGCCAACCTGATCTGTGCGCAGCTGCTGTTCCTTGAAGCGGAAAACCCGGACAAGGACATCCATCTCTATATCAACTCCCCGGGCGGTTCGGTGACAGCGGGCATGTCGATCTACGACACCATGCAGTTCATCAAGCCAAACGTGTCGACTACCTGTATCGGTCAAGCGTGCAGCATGGGTGCATTCCTGCTGACGGCCGGTGCTGCCGGCAAGCGTTATTGCCTGCCGAACTCGCGTGTGATGATTCACCAGCCACTGGGTGGTTTCCAGGGCCAGGCCTCGGATATCGAAATCCATGCCAAGGAAATCCTCTTCATCCGTGAGCGTCTCAATACGCTGATGGCCAAGCATAGCGGGCACACGCTGGAAGAAATCGAGCGTGACACCAACCGCGATAACTTCATGAGTGCAGAAGCCGCACGTGAGTACGGCCTGATCGACGAAGTGATTGCCCAGCGCCCAGCTTAAAAATAAGCAGCTCAAAATAGGCTTGGTGGGCTGGTCTGATCACCGGCGGGCTTGAAAAAGCCCGCAATAGCCTTCATCTTGTGTTGCAAGCCTATCGGATTTGGATCGAACGAATGACTGACACCCGCAACGGCGAGGACAACGGCAAGCTGCTCTATTGCTCCTTCTGTGGCAAAAGCCAGCATGAAGTGCGCAAATTGATTGCCGGCCCCTCGGTCTTTATCTGCGACGAGTGCGTCGACCTGTGCAATGACATCATCCGTGAGGAGGTGCAGGAAGCCCAGGCCGAGAGCAGCGCGCATAAATTGCCTTCGCCTAAAGAAATCAGCGGCATCCTTGATCAATATGTGATTGGTCAAGAACGTGCGAAAAAGGTTCTGGCCGTAGCGGTATACAACCACTACAAGCGCCTGAACCAGCGTGACAAGAAGAATGACGACGTCGAGCTCGGCAAGAGCAACATCTTGCTGATCGGCCCGACAGGCTCGGGTAAAACCCTGCTTGCCGAAACCCTGGCTCGTCTGCTGAATGTGCCGTTCACCATCGCTGACGCGACCACCCTCACCGAGGCGGGTTACGTGGGCGAAGATGTCGAGAACATCATTCAGAAGCTGTTGCAGAAGTGCGATTACGACGTAGAGAAAGCTCAAATGGGCATCGTCTACATCGATGAAATCGACAAGATTTCGCGCAAGTCTGACAACCCGTCCATCACCCGGGATGTTTCCGGTGAGGGCGTGCAGCAAGCCTTGCTCAAGTTGATCGAAGGCACGGTCGCTTCCGTTCCACCTCAAGGTGGTCGCAAGCATCCGCAGCAGGAATTCCTGCAGGTCGACACCCGTAACATCCTGTTCATCTGCGGTGGTGCATTCTCCGGTCTGGAAAAGGTTATTCAAAACCGTTCCACCAAGGGCGGCATCGGTTTCAACGCAGAAGTTCGCAGCAAGGAAGAAGGCAAGAAAGTCGGTGAATCCCTGCGTGAAGTCGAACCTGACGATCTGGTCAAGTTCGGTCTGATCCCGGAATTCGTTGGCCGTCTGCCGGTGCTGGCGACGCTGGACGAGCTCGACGAGGCTGCGCTGATGCAGATCCTCACCGAGCCAAAAAATGCTCTGACCAAACAGTATGCCAAGCTGTTCGAGATGGAAGGCGTTGATCTGGAGTTCCGCTCCGACGCCCTGAAATCGGTCGCCAAACGTGCACTGGAACGCAAGACCGGTGCCCGTGGATTGCGCTCGATCCTCGAAGGTGTGCTGCTCGACACTATGTACGAAATCCCCTCGCAGTCCGAGGTGAGTAAAGTAGTGATCGATGAAAGCGTTATAGAAGGCAAGTCCAAGCCACTGTATATCTACGAAAACAGTGAGCCGGCTGCCAAGGCAGCGCCAGACGCGTAAGCGTCGCACTGCTGGATAAAGAAGGGGCCTTCGGGCCCCTTTGCTTTTGTACGGGCTGTTGCCGGCTGCGATCTTTATCGAGCTCTGCTAATCAGCTTGTTTTTTTGCAAGGCAGCCCCCATCTTGGTTTCAAGCTTACTTCCATCTGTTTACGGCCTTATGGCCGCCGTAGAGGCGAAATCATGAAGACAACCATCGAATTGCCTCTCCTGCCATTGCGTGATGTCGTGGTTTATCCGCACATGGTTATCCCGCTGTTCGTGGGGCGCGAGAAATCTATCGAAGCCCTCGAGGCCGCGATGACGGGCGACAAGCAGATTCTGCTGCTGGCCCAGAGAAACCCTGCCGACGACGATCCCGGAGAAGACGCGCTGTACCGCGTCGGGACCATCGCCACCGTGCTGCAACTGCTCAAGCTGCCTGATGGCACCGTCAAGGTGCTGGTCGAGGGTGAGCAACGTGGTGCTGTCGAGCGTTTCATTGAAGTGGACGGCCACTGCCGTGCCGAAGTTTCCCTGATCGACGAAGTCGACGCGCCAGAGCGCGAGTCGGAAGTGTTCGTTCGCAGTTTGCTGTCGCAGTTCGAACAGTACGTTCAACTGGGCAAGAAAGTCCCTGCCGAAGTCCTGTCGTCGCTCAACAGCATCGACGAGCCAGGCCGCCTGGTCGATACGATGGCCGCGCACATGGCGCTGAAAATCGAGCAGAAGCAGGAAATCCTCGAGATCCTCGACCTGTCGGCCCGTGTCGAACACGTGCTGGCGTTGCTGGATGCGGAAATCGACCTGCTGCAGGTCGAAAAACGTATTCGTGGCCGGGTCAAGAAACAAATGGAGCGCAGTCAGCGCGAGTACTACCTGAATGAGCAGATGAAGGCCATTCAGAAAGAGCTCGGCGACAGCGAAGAGGGCCACAACGAAGTCGAAGAGCTGAAAAAACGCATTGATGCCGCCGGCCTGCCAAAAGATGCTCTGGCCAAGGCCTTGGCTGAGCTGAACAAGCTCAAGCAAATGTCGCCAATGTCGGCAGAAGCGACCGTGGTGCGCACCTACATCGACTGGCTGGTCCAGGTGCCGTGGAAAGCGCAGAGCAAAGTCCGCCTGGACCTGGCCCGTGCCGAAGACATTCTCGACGCCGACCACTATGGTCTGGAAGAAGTCAAAGAACGGATCCTCGAATACCTCGCCGTGCAAAAGCGCGTGAAGAAAATTCGTGGTCCGGTACTGTGCCTGGTCGGTCCTCCTGGGGTAGGTAAAACTTCCCTGGCGGAGTCGATTGCCCACGCCACCAACCGTAAATTTGTTCGTATGGCCCTGGGTGGCGTGCGTGACGAAGCGGAAATTCGTGGTCATCGCCGTACTTACATCGGTTCGATGCCAGGAAGATTGATTCAAAAGATGACCAAAGTGGGCGTGCGCAACCCGCTGTTCCTGCTCGATGAAATCGACAAGATGGGCAGCGACATGCGAGGCGATCCGGCATCGGCTTTGCTGGAAGTGCTCGACCCCGAGCAGAACCACAATTTCAACGATCACTACCTGGAAGTCGATTACGACCTCTCGGATGTGATGTTCCTGTGCACCTCGAACTCGATGAACATTCCCGCGGCGCTGCTCGACCGTATGGAAGTGATCCGCCTGCCGGGTTACACCGAAGACGAGAAGATCAACATCGCGGTCAAATACCTCTCGCCGAAACAGATCCAGGCCAACGGCCTGAAAAAGGGCGAGCTGGAATTCGAAGCTGAAGCGATCCGCGACATCATCCGTTACTACACCCGCGAAGCCGGTGTGCGTGGGCTGGAGCGCCAGATTGCCAAGGTCTGCCGCAAGACTGTCAAAGAGCACGCGTTGGAAAAACGCTTCTCGGTGAAGGTCACGGCCGACATGCTCGAGCACTTCCTGGGCGTGCGCAAATTCCGCTACGGCCTGGCCGAGCAGCAGGATCAGGTGGGCCAAGTGACGGGCCTGGCGTGGACCCAGGTGGGCGGTGAATTGCTGACTATCGAAGCGGCCGTGGTGCCGGGCAAGGGTCAATTGATCAAGACCGGTTCGCTGGGCGATGTGATGGTCGAATCGATCACCGCTGCGCTGACGGTCGTACGCAGTCGGGCCAAGAGCCTGGGGATTCCCCTGGACTTCCATGAGAAGCGCGACACCCACATCCACATGCCGGAAGGGGCTACGCCCAAAGACGGTCCTAGTGCGGGTGTAGGCATGTGCACGGCACTGGTGTCGGCACTGACCGGGATCCCGGTGCGGGCGGATGTCGCCATGACCGGCGAAATCACCCTGCGCGGTCAAGTCCTGGCTATCGGCGGCCTGAAGGAAAAACTGCTGGCGGCACATCGCGGCGGGATCAAGACGGTGATCATTCCTGAAGAGAACGTACGCGATTTGAAGGAAATTCCCGACAACATCAAGCAAGATCTTCAGATTAAACCGGTTAAATGGATTGACGAGGTCCTGCAAATTGCGCTGCAATACGCGCCGGAGCCCTTGCCCGATGTGGCTCCCGAGATAGTTGCAAAGGATGAAAAACGCGAGTCTGACTCTAAGGAAAGAATTAGCACGCATTAGTACGTATTAGCCTGGGGGGCTTCCTTGACAGCTTTTTAGAGCCCTTGTTATAAAGCGGCTCTTAAGTGTCTGTAGGCCATTCAGCACTCGTTTTTGCTTTCACCAAAAAACTTAGAATCATCTCAAATAGATATAAGGGGACTTAGAGTGAACAAGTCGGAACTGATTGATGCTATCGCTGCATCCGCTGATATCCCGAAAGCTGCTGCTGGCCGTGCGCTGGACGCTGTAATCGAATCCGTCACTGGTGCCCTCAAGGCCGGCGACTCTGTAGTTCTGGTAGGTTTCGGTACTTTCTCCGTGACTGACCGTCCAGCTCGTATCGGTCGCAACCCACAGACCGGTAAGACTCTGGAAATCGCTGCTGCCAAAAAGCCAGGCTTCAAAGCCGGTAAAGCACTGAAAGAAGCTGTCAACTAAGCCTCACTCGGTTTTTTGCCTATCCGGGTCGGGGTCATGCCTGACCTGGCAGCGGGGCGGTAGTACGGGCGATGGGAATATTGCCTGGCACGCCGGGGATCGCGGGTTCGAGCCCCGACCGCTCCGCCAGTTACGAGAAGGCGCATCCTCGGATGCGCCTTTCTTCTATCCGGATTCTACCCACGCTCCACGGTTGCCTAATTTTGAAGTTCAACCGTTTCTGGGGGACGCATGCTGCAAAATATCAGGGACAATTCACAAGGCTGGATTGCCAAGACTATTATCGGGGTCATCGTTGCACTGATGGCCTTGACCGGTGTCGATGCCATTTTCCAGGCCTCCTCTTCGAAGAACGAAGTGGCCAAGGTCAATGGTGAAGAAATCAGCCAGAACGAGCTGAGCCAGGCGGTTGATATGCAACGCCGCCAACTCATGCAACAGCTGGGCAAGGACTTCGACGCCTCCTTGCTGGATGAAAAAATGCTGCGCGAATCGGCCCTCAAGGGCCTGATCGATCGCAAACTGCTGCTGCAAGGCGCCCATGATTCGAAGTTCGCTTTCTCCGAAGCGGCTCTGGACCAGGTGATCCTGCTGACACCTGAATTCCAGGTCGACGGCAAGTTCAGTGCCGAGCGATTTGACCAGGTAGTTCGTCAGTTGGGCTACAGCCGCCTGCAGTTCCGCGAGATGCTGGCTCAGGAAATGCTGATCGGTCAATTGCGTGCCGGCCTGGCAGGCAGCGGTTTTGTCACCGATGCCCAGGTACTGGCCTTCGCCCGTCTGGAAAAACAGACCCGTGATTTCGCGACCCTGACCGTCAAGGCTGATCCTGCCTCGGTCAAGCTGACCGATGCCGAGGTCAAGGCTTACTACGACGAGCACGCCAAGGAATTCATGACCCCTGATCAGGTAGTCATCGACTATCTGGAACTGAAGAAGTCCTCCTTCTTCGACCAGGTCACCGTGAAAGACGAAGCGCTGCAGGACGCCTATCAGAAAGAAATCGCCAACCTGGCCGAACAACGCCGGGCTGCGCACATTCTGATCGAAGTCAACGACAAGGTGACCGAGGCGCAAGCCAAGGCCAAGATCGAAGAGCTGCAAGCGCGCCTGGCCAAGGGTGAAAGCTTCGAGGCCTTGGCCAAGGAGTTCTCCCAGGATCCAGGTTCGGCTGCCAATGGCGGTGACCTGGGTTACGCAGGCCCAGGCGTCTATGACCCGGACTTTGAAACAGCGCTGTACGCGCTTGACAAAGACCAGGTCTCGGCGCCGGTTCGCTCCAGCTTTGGTTACCACCTGATCAAGTTGCTGGGCGTCGAAGCGCCAGAAGTGCCGAGCTTTGCCAGCCTCAAGGACAAGCTGACCCGCGACCTGAAAACCCAGCAAGTGGAACAGCTGTTCGTCGAGGCGACCAAGCAACTGGAAGACTCCTCGTTCGAATCCTCCGACCTGGCCCAGCCAGCGGCCGATCTGAAGTTGACCGTACACACTTCCGCGCCGTTTGGCCGTGAAGGTGGCGAAGGTGTTGCGGCCAACCGTGCCGTGATCACTGCAGCGTTCAGTCCGGAAGTGCTGGATGAGGGTGCCAACAGCACCGCCATCGAACTGGATCCGGAAACCGTGATCGTGCTGCGCGCCAAAGAGCATCGCAAACCTGAGCAACTGCCTCTGGCCAGCGTTGAAACAGCGATTCGTGCGCAACTGGTCAAGGAGCACGCCAGTGCTGCGGCCAAGACCAAGGCCGAGGAGCTGGTAACCAGCCTTCGCGACGGCAAGACGGCGATCGACAGCCTGGGCTGGAAAGTCACCGAAGCGGCCACCCGTGGTCAGGAAGGTGTCGAACCTGCCGTGCTGCAAGCCTTGTTCCGCATGCCCAAGCCTGCTGCCAAGGACAAGCCGAGCTTCGATAGCGTGACCCTGCCTGACGGCAGCCTGGTGATCGTGCGCCTCAATGGGGTGAACGAAGCTGCAGCGCCAACTGACGAGGAGAAGGCCGAGTACCGCCGCTTCCTCGCTTCGCGTGTCGGCCAGCAAGACTTTGCTGCCTACCGCAAGCAGTTGGAAAGCGAGGCCGACGTCAAGCGTTACTGATAACGGACTGACGCGTACAGCTGCAAACAAAAACCCCGGCCACCAGGCCGGGGTTTTTTATTGTTCATCTGTTCATCGGTCACCTGAGTGCGCGACTTTTCCGGCAAACGATGGTCAGTAGAGGGGTCAGGTGTACAAGTCACTAATCCATGCGCCGTCACAGGGTGAACTGTTGCACAATACGCCCCGTACCGATTTCCTCAGGATGTTCAATGTTCACATCATTCCCTATGCGTACCGCGGGACTGGCGCTGGTGCTGGCTGCCGCAGCCGGTTGCGCGAAGGACCAAGCCATTTATGAGCATGAGAACTTCGACGACTCCGGAACCTTCTCGCGCAAATACCCGGTGACCGACACCGCGTCCTGTGAAGCCGCCCGCCGGGCGTTGCTGAGCCAGGGCTATATCATCACCAGTTCCGACCCGAAACTGATCAGCGGTCACAAAAGCTTCCAGCAGACCGGCGACACCCACATGGAGATCAGCTTCAGCGTGGTGTGCGCCGAAGACAGCAGCCATCACGCGACCATGTTTGCCAACGCCTTGCAGGACCGCTATGCGTTGAAGAAGACCAACAACTCCGCCAGCCTCGGCGTCGGCGTGTTGGGGTCGGTGTCGATGCCGATCGGCTCCTCCGATGATTCGATGGTCAAGGTTGCGAGCGAGACGGTCACCTCGGGCAAGTTCTATGAGCGCTTTTTTGCCCTGGTGGAATTGTTCCTGCCACCGGATGTGAAGAAAGCCGCCCATATCACCGAGAAGCCCAAGACTGACCTCGGTGTGCCGGAAGCCAAGCTCGCGCCGGTCGCGCCGACGCCTGCCGCAGAACCTGCGCCAATGCCTGCCGCCGAACCTGTGGTCCCCGCCATGCCTGAGCCGGCACCGGCTGCACAGGCCGCCTCCGAGCCGGTAGCACCGCCGCCCGAAGCCGCACCGATCACGCCCGAGAAGGCCATCGAAGCCGCCCCTCAGGCCGCCCCGCAACCTTCGCCGCAGCCGGTACCGGAACCTGTGCCAGAAACCGCGCCTACAGTGACCCCACCCCCGGCCAACCCTGATTCGCTGCCTGCCCCGAGCGAGCCGATCACGCCCATGCCGTCCTCCGGCCAGTAACCCGTCCGCCAGTGCTGCGGCCCCTCTTGGGGTAACGCAGCCGGGCGCTTGACCTGCATCAAGCTGCGCTCACCGGCGCCCATGATAAATTTTGAAGTGTCTGCTACGTTTTATGAGCAGGAGCCACCGTGTACCCGCGTCATTTTTCTTTCATGCGGGCACTTTATGCTGATGGCGCAGGTCATTTGGGCAACGGTTTTCGACACGACTAAAAAAGGAATTGGCAATGGACGATTATCAAGAAGAGCTGCTGGAATATCAGGCATTCGAACTCGACCCGCTGGAGCCGGCGGACGACGCTACAGAGTTGTAGTGGCGCTGCTACCAGTTACGTTGGCTTCACGCCGATTGCCGATGGCTGCGGCGAAACTCGCCGGGCGTCTGGCCGTTCCAGCGTTTGAAGGCGCGTTGAAAGGCTTCGGCCGAGGCAAATCCCAACAGGTAGGCGATTTCGCCAAAGGCCAGTTCCGTGTCGCGGATGTAGGTCATGGCCAGGTCGCGGCGGGTGTCGTTGAGAATCGCGCGAAACTGCGTACCCTCTTCAGCGAGCTTGCGGCGCAAGGTCCAGGTTGGCAGCTTCAAGCGTGCCGCCACTTCTTCCAGGTCGGGTTCACGACCGCCATTGAGCAACGGCCCCAATAGCTGCGTGATGCGTTCGCGCAGGCTACGGGTGCGGGTCAACTGCTCCAGTTCCCGTTCACACAGCTTGAGCAGCAGGCGCCAGGTGCTGGGGCAGTGCTCGGGGTTGCGTTGCGCCAGGCTGGCCTGGCTCAGGCGCAACTGATTGTGCTCGGCGCCAAACTGCAGGGCGCAGTCCCCCAGCACGGCATAGCGTTCTGAGTAGTCGGGTGCCTGGAATTCAATCTCGATGCGCTCGGCCCGCAGTGGCTCGGGGCAGAGGCTGGACAGCTGCTGTAACCAGCCGGCGATGATCGAGTCCACCACAAAACGGTTATAGGCGTTGTATGGACTGATGGAGTAGAACCGCAGCCAGGCCCCCTGGGTGTCCTCATGGAAGCTCGACTGGCCGCGATAGTTGGAGCCGTACAAGGCCTCGAAGCGAATCAGGCAACGCGCCGCTTCGCGCACCGTCGGCGCCTGGGCAGCCGTCACCCCGGCCAGCCCGACCTGACTCAGCCGACTGAGCTGGCCCATGCGCAGGCCCAGGGCCGGGTCCCCGGTCAGTTGGATGGCGGCGTGGCCCAGGCGCATGTAGCGCGGAATCGACAGCCGGGCACCGGCCTCGGCCAGACGCGCGACGTCCAGGCCGTATTGCTCCAGCAGGGGTTGCGGGTCACAGCCGTGGCTGCGCACGGCATCCGCCAGACTATGGACAAAGCCGACGGACAGGTCCCCCAGGCGCATCGGCAGCGGTTTCATGGGTTACAACCAGATATTCAACAAACGGGCGCCGCGGGCTTCGCCATCGGCGAAGTGCTGCCCATTGCTGCTGAGGAAACTCTGACCAGCGCTGCCCTGGTTCCAGAACTGGCCACGCAGGAACACGCTGACCCCGGCATTGGCCAGGCTGCTGGGCGGCTGTGCGGTCAGGGTCAGGCGATGCCAGGCCTGGCCTTCGCTGAGCTCACCCGGCTTGAGGCTGATTTCACTTGGGGTGAAGGGCCCCTGGTAACCGCGCCAGGGTTGATCCCAGGTACTGCGGCCGGTGACGAAGGCCGGCACGGCGATCAATTCGGCACCCTGGTCGTTGAGCTTGCGGTAGTTGTCCGGGTACCAGCTGTCGTTGCCGATCAGCACCCCAAGGCGCCCGGCGGGGGTCTGGATCACGTTGATCGCCCGGTCGCCACTGGGCCGGATAAACCCTTGCTCGGCGAGGCTCGGGCTCAACTGCCGTTGCGGCTGGCCGATGGGCGCACCGTCCCGGCCAAACACCAGGCTGGTGTTGTACAACGGACCCTTGCCAATACTCAGGGCGCCGTCTTTGACGCTCGGCTCCGGCAGCACGATGCTGCCCGCCACCAGGGTGATGTCGAATTCCCGGGCCAGGCCGCCGAACAGCGCCTGGTACTGGCCGGCCATGCTCTTGGCCTTCATGCGCAGGTGGGCATCCTCCAGGCGGCTGTCACCCTGGGCGCCGATCAGCGCCCGCAGGAAAGGCAGGGGATTGCTCACCGCCAGCCAGTTCATGGCTTCGTCGAACGTGCTGGCCTGGTACAGCTCGTCCTTCTCGCCGCTGACCATCAACCAGGTGCCGATATGTTCAGGCAGCACGACGATGGTCTTGGCGTTGAGCAGGCCCTGGTCGCGGGCTTGCTGCAAGTAGGCCGCGAGTTTGCGATGCAGGCGTTCGGGACTTTGGTAGTCGGTGGGGAACAGTTCTGGCTGGATCCCCAGCAGGTTGCCCCGGTCACCGGGTACGCCCTGATCCACCGCGAGCTGGATGCGCAGGTCGGACAGGTAATGCCCCACCGGGCGTTCGGCGGTCCACATGGCGTAGGTGGTGAGGGCGGCGAGCAAGGCCATGGCGAATGTCAGGTAAAGAAGTTTGCGCATGAGAAAACTAAGGATCAGCCGTGTGCAGGGTTCGCCGACTAGGGTAGGCGCCATGCCGGCGAATGCCAAGGGGTGCTGCACATTTGGATCAATAACTTGTCAGTTACGGTCATTGAGTGCGGGCGGGCCTGCTCTTAGTCTGTGACCCATAACCGATGGACGCCCAAGAGCGTCCGCACTTTTTCCGTGATTACTCGTTGTGGAGTTACCGATGGCCGCCGTTCACTACCCGCACCTGCTGGCCCCGCTGGACCTGGGCTTTACCACGTTGCGCAACCGCACCCTGATGGGCTCGATGCACACCGGGCTGGAAGAGAAGCCGGGCGGTTTCGAGCGCATGGCGGCCTACTTTGCCGAGCGTGCCCGTGGCGGCGTTGGCCTGATGGTCACCGGCGGTATCGGCCCGAACGAAGAGGGCGGCGTGTACGCTGGCGCGGCCAAGTTGACCACCCTTGAAGAAGCGCTGAAACACCAGATTGTCACCCGTGCGGTGCATGAAGCCGGTGGCAAGATCTGCATGCAGATCCTCCACGCCGGGCGTTATGCCTACAGCCCGAAACAGGTGGCACCGAGCGCTATCCAGGCGCCGATCAACCCGTTCAAGCCCAAAGAGCTGGACGAGGAAGGGATCGAGAAACAGATCAGCGATTTCGTCACCTGCTCCACCCTGGCGCAAACCGCCGAGTACGACGGCGTCGAGATCATGGGCTCGGAAGGTTATTTCATTAACCAGTTCCTCGCCGCCCACACCAACCATCGCACCGACCGCTGGGGCGGTGCCTACGAAAACCGCATGCGCCTGCCGGTGGAAATCGTGCGTCGCGTGCGCGAAGCGGTGGGCCCGAACTTCATCATCATCTTCCGCCTGTCGATGCTCGACCTGGTGGAAGGCGGCAGCAGTTGGGAAGAAATCGTGCAGTTGGCCAAGGCCATCGAGCAGGCCGGTGCAACGATCATCAACACCGGGATCGGCTGGCACGAAGCGCGGATTCCAACCATCGCCACCAAGGTGCCGCGTGCGGCATTCAGCAAGGTCACCGCCAAATTGCGCGGTTCGGTGGGTATTCCGCTGATCACCACCAACCGTATCAACACCCCGGAAGTCGCCGAGCAGATCCTCGCCGAAGGCGATGCCGACATGGTCTCGATGGCCCGGCCGTTCCTCGCCGATCCGGAGTTCGTCAACAAGGCCGCTGCCGGGCGGGGTGATGAAATCAACACCTGCATCGGCTGCAACCAGGCCTGCCTGGACCACACCTTTGGCGGCAAGTTGACCTCCTGCCTGGTCAACCCGCGTGCCTGCCACGAAACCGAACTCAACTACCTGCCGGTGCAGCAGATCAAGAAGATCGCGGTGGTCGGTGCCGGGCCTGCGGGGCTGGCGGCCGCCACCGTTGCCGCCGAGCGCGGCCATCAAGTGACGCTGTTCGATTCGGCCAGCGAAATCGGCGGTCAGTTCAACGTCGCCAAACGTGTGCCGGGCAAGGAAGAGTTCTTCGAAACCCTGCGCTACTTCAATCGCAAGTTGCAGACCAGCCATGTCGAGCTGTGCCTGAACACTCGGGTCGATGTGCCACAACTGGTCGCCGGCGGCTACGACGAAGTGATCCTGGCCACCGGCATCGCACCACGGCTGCCAGCGATCCCCGGTATCGACCATGCCAAGGTGCTGAGCTACCTGGACGTGATTCTGCAGCGCAAGCCGGTGGGTAAAAAAGTCGCGGTGATTGGCGCCGGCGGTATCGGTTTCGACGTGTCGGAATTCCTCGTGCATCAGGGCGTGGCCACCAGCCAGGACCGTGAAGCCTTCTGGAAGGAGTGGGGCATCGACACTCACCTGCAAGCGCGCGGTGGCGTGGCGGGCATCAAGGCCGAGCCCCATGCCCCGGCCCGTGAAGTGTTCCTGCTGCAACGCAAGAAATCCAAGGTCGGGGACGGCTTGGGCAAGACCACCGGCTGGATTCACCGCACCGGTCTTAAGAACAAGCAGGTGCAGATGCTCAACAGCGTCGAGTACCTGAAGATCGACGACGCCGGCTTGCACATCCGCATCGGCGAGACGGGCGAGCCGCAACTGTTGCCGGTGGACAACATTGTGATCTGCGCCGGCCAGGATCCGCTGCGCGAACTGTACGACGGCCTGCTGGCCGCTGGGCAGAACGTGCACCTGATCGGTGGTGCAGACGTGGCGGCGGAGCTGGATGCCAAGCGCGCGATCAATCAGGGATCGCGCCTGGCGGCTGAGCTCTAAGTCAACCTGGGTCCGGCCGGAACAGCCGTCACCCGACACCGCGATTGTGCAAAGCAATCGCGGTGCTTTCACTTCGATCAGTATTGGTAGCAGCTGCCGAGCGCGCGAGGCTGTGTTCGAGGACGCAGTCCTCGCCGGGTTGGCGTGGGTCCTTGGCGCCCGCTTCGCAGCCGAACGCAGCGTCGCAGGCTCGGCAGCTGCTATGAGGTGCATGGCTGGTAGACTGGCGTTCCACGTCTTGTGAACGATGTTGCCGATGCTTTGCCTACCTGCCGATTGGTCTCCCCAAGCCCCCCTCGAACCCCTGCACCTGGACTGGCTCGACCGTGCCGGTGTCGAGGTCGCGGTGCTGCGTCTGGACCTGATCGACCCGCTGATCTGTGGCAACAAGTGGTTCAAACTGATGGATCACCTGCGGCTTGCCGGCGAGGCGGGGGCGCAGGGTGTCATCAGCCTGGGCGGTGCCTGGTCCAATCACCTGCACGCCCTGGCGGCGGCCGGCAAGCGCTTTGGTTTTGCCACCGTCGGCCTGTTGCGTGGGCATCCCCAGTCCAACGCCACGGTGCAGGACCTGCAGGCGTTCGGCATGCACCTGCACTGGCTGGGTTACGGCGGCTATCGAGCCCGGCATGAGCCTGGGTTCTGGCAGCCGTGGCTGGCGCAGTACCCGGGGTTTGAGCCCATTCCCGAGGGCGGTGGCGGCTTGGCGGGGGCGCGTGGTTGCGGGCAACTGCTGGGCCTGGTCGCTGAACAGCTGCCTGGCCTGGGCTGGACCGATCATCACGGTTGGTGGCTGGCCTGCGGGACGGGTACCACGCTGGCGGGTCTGGTGCTGGCCGAGGCGGGCAGGCATCCGGTGCAGGGGGTGTTGGCGGTACCGCACGACCATGGCGTGGCAGAGCAGGTCGCAGCGATCCTGGCGCAGGGCGGGTGCTCAGTGGGCGACTATGGGCTCATCGATGGCAGCCGCGGCGGTTTTGCCAAGGTCGACCCGGTGCTGCTGGCGTTCATCGAGGCCACCGAGCAGGCCAGTGGCCTGCCGCTGGAACCGCTGTACACCGGCAAGGCCTTGCTGGCGCTCAAGCAGCAGGTCGAGGCGGGGCAGGTGGCGTCCGGTACGCGCTGGATCTTTGTGCACACCGGCGGCTTGCAGGGCCGCCGGGGTTTTGCCACCCAGGCGCAGGTTTAACCGCGTTTGGGCATCATCCGCAGCAGGGTGTTGTCGCGGTAGTAATAATGGTGCGCCAGTCCGGCCACGGCGTGCAGGCCGATCAGCCAGTAACCGATGGTGCCGCCCAGCACATGCCAGCCTTCGATCTGCTTGGCCAGCTCCTTGTCTTCGCCGATCAACAGCGGCAGGTCGATGCCATAGAACATCACTTGATGGCCGGCGGCGCTGGTGATCAGCCAGCCGAGGATCGGCATGCCGATCATGAACACATACAGCGCGACGTGCATCAGGGTCGCCAGCAGGCTTTGCCAGCGGGGTGGAGTCGGTACGATTTTCGGTGCCACTCCCAGGCTGCGGGCGAACAGGCGGAGCCAGACCAGGACGAACACGGTCAGGCCGAGCATGAAGTGCGCTTCCTTGATCAGGGTCCGACCGCCACTGCCTTTGGGAAAGATCCCACGCAGTTCGATGGTGGCATACACCACGGCCAGCAGCACCAGCATCAACCAGTGCAGCGCGATCGATACGGTGCTGTAGCGTGAGACAGAGTTCTTCCAGGGCATAGGGTCCATTCCTCAGTATTCAGGTCATAAATCTCCATTCTTGTGCGACGGAGTGCGCTAACTGTAATCCTGTTAGGGGGAAATTGCCTGAGCCAAGTCAGGCTCTTGTCCTACGTCCAGCGCTCTGCCACAGGCTTTTGTGCAAAAAAAAGCGCCAGCCCCGGTCAAGGGCTGGCGCTTTGTCGGGCGCGTGAGCTATCAGCTGCTTTGTGGCATCTCACCCTGGGCCAGGCGTTTGTTGATGTCGGCGATCACCTGGGGCAGGTCGGTGATGGTGTCGATCATGTAATGCGGGCGCGAACCTTCGAACAGGCCATGAATGCGTTGGCGCTCGTTGGCCAGGGTGTCGCTGCCCAGGGCGCGATAGCCCTCGTACGTCAGGCCCAGCGCGTTGCCGGAGCAGATCAGGGCCACGGTCCACATCCCGGCGCGCCGGCCTTCGAGGATGCCGGGCACGGTGTCGTCGATCTTCACGCAGGCGGCGACGTCGTCGATGCCCAGGGCGATGACGTTGGCCAGGGCCTGGGCCGGCCATGGGCGGCCGTTGGGCACTTCGTCGGTGGCGACCACGTGATCGGCGATGTAGCCGTTGGTGGCGGCCAGTTCGACCACCTTGTCCATCACCTGCTTCGGATACCCAGAGCACGAACCGATCTTGATGCCTTGCTGGCGCAGGTTGGCAATGGTCTCCAGGGCACCGGGGATCAACGCCGAGTGCTCGGCGATCTTTTCGATCTGCAGCGGCATGAAACGTTGGTAGATGGCGGTCACGTCATCGTCGGTCGGGGTGCGGCCAAACACCTGGCGATAGCGCTCAGCCACTTGTGGCTGGTCACACAGGGTGCGGATGTGGTCCCACTTGCCCATCCCCATCGGGCCCCGGGCTTCCTCGATGGACACCTGCACGTCGAATTCGGCGAAGGCCTCGACAAAGATCTGGGTCGGCGCGAACGAGCCGAAGTCGACCACGGTGCCGGCCCAGTCGAGGATGGCGGCTTGCAGCTTTGTTGGGTTGGTGTAGTTCATAGTGTGCGAATCCTGTATTTGGAGAATGATGAACCCTGTAGCCGCTGGCGTACCCAGCGGCCGGCTGATCGCTGAAAAGTCAGATCTCGAGTACTTCCATCTCGCGCAAGACCTCGGCCACAGCGGCCACCGCTGCACGCATCTCGGCCTGGTTGACGTGGCCGATGCAGCCGACGCGGAAGGTTTCGACCTGGGTCAACTTGCCTGGGTAGAGGATGAAACCCTTGGCCTTTACCCGTTCGTAGAACGCTTTGAATTGATAGCGCGGGTCCCGGGGGGCGTGAAAGGTGACGATGATCGGCGCCTGGATGGCCGCCGGCAGGAAGCTGCGCAAGCCAAGCCTGGCCATTTCCTCGAGCAGCACCTGGCAGTTGTCGGCGTAGCGCTGGTGGCGTACCGGCAAGCCGCCTTCTTCGTTGTATTGCAGCAGGGCCTCGTGCAGCGCCGCGACCACGTGGGTCGGCGGGGTGAAGCGCCACTGGCCGGTCTTGGCCATGTAGCTGTGCTGGTCGAACAAGTCCATGGCCAGCGAATGGGAGTTGCCGGCCGCAGTGGCCAGGGCCTGCTTGTTGGCGAAGACAAAACCCATGCCGGGCACACCTTCCAGGCACTTGCCGCTGGCGGCGATCAGCGCGTCGAAGGGGACTTGCCGGGCATCGATCGGTAGCGCGCCAAAGGAACTCATGGCGTCAATGATCAGGCGTTTGCCGTGCTGGGCAATGACCTGGGCGATGTCCGCCAGTGGGTTGAGAATCCCGGTGCTGGTTTCGCAGTGGATCAGCGCAACGTGGGTGATGCTGGCGTCGGCCCGCAGCAGGCGGTCGACATCGGCGGCAGTGGTCGGCTCGTCTTCAGCGGTTTCAAAGGTGCTGAACGAGCGGCCCAGGTACTCACAGATTTTCGCCAGGCGCTTGCCATATGCGCCGTTGATCAGCACCAGCACTTTACCGTCGCGGGGCACCAGGGTGCCGATCGCCGCTTCGACGGCGAAGGTCCCGCTGCCTTGCAGGGGGACGCAGTGGTGGCTGTCGGCGCCGTTGACGATGCTCAGCAGTTGTTCACAGAGGCTGGCCGTCAGTTGATTGAAGCGGTCATCCCATGAACCCCAGTCGACCATCATCGCCTGGCGGGTGCGGGCCGAAGTCGTCAATGGGCCGGGGGTGAGCAGGATGGGTTCGGCAGTGCTCATTCGCGTGTCCTCGTTATCGATGGGATGAAGCTACGGGAGATAAATTGCAATTTGCCGCGCCATCAATCAAATTGTTTGTTGTTATGCCAATCATCAGTAAGGCTTATTCATGAACCTGTTCCAGTTGCGCGCATTCGATGCGGTGGCCCGTGAGGGCAGCTTTACCCGGGCCGCTGCCCGTCTGTTCATCAGCCAGCCGGCAGTGACCGGGCACATCAAGGCGCTGGAGGAGCACTACCAGATCACGCTGTTGCGGCGCACCGCACGGCGGGTCGAACTGACGGAGGAGGGCATCAAGCTGGCGGCGATCACCCGGGCGATGTTTGGCCTGGCCGAAGAAGCCCAGGTCATGCTCGAGGCCAACCGGCAGTTACTGACCGGGCGCCTGGAAGTGGCGGCGGACGGGCCGCACATGGTCATGCCGATGCTCGCCAGCCTGCGGGCGCGCTACCCGGGCATCACGGTCAACCTGCGCTTGGGCAATGCCCAGGAAACCCTCGCGGCGCTGCTGTCCGAACACGCCGACGTGGCGGTCCTGACCGAAGTCGAGCCGCGCAAGGGCCTGCACCTGCAAGCACTGAGCGAGTCGCGGATCTGCGCGTTGGTGCCCGCCGGTCACCCCTGGTCGAGCCTGGACCAGGGCGTCAGCCTCGAGGCGCTGGACCAGGTGATCATGGTCCTGCGTGAGCCGAGCTCCATCACCCGGCGCACGTTCGATGAGGCCTGCAGCCAGGCGCGCATCACCCCGCGGGTGCTGCTGGAGCTGGACAGCCGCGAGGCGGTGACCGAGGCGGTGGCGGCGGAGCTGGGGGTGGGGGTGGTGTCGTCAGTCGAGGTCAGTCACGATCCGCGGGTGCGGGCGGTGCCGATCATCGGTAAGGGGTTGGTCAATCGACACCTGATTGGCTGCATGGAGCGGCGCCGGGACCTGCGCCTGATCCAGGCGTTTTTCGCCCTGGCGCCTGTCTGATGACGTGTGGCGCGGCTATCGCTAGCAGGCTCGCTTCCACTTGGCTGGTGTAGGGTTGTGGAACTGTGGGAGCTGTGCCCGCTTGCGGCCTACCCGCGATAGGGCCGGACCTGCTTACTCCAGGCTCTCACGCACCATCTGCAGAAATGTCGCCACCACGCGCCGTGAACTCTGCTCGCGCAGACACACCAGGGTTTCGGTCAGGCGCCGGGTGCAATCGATAATCGGCAGTGCGCAAACCCGTGAATCGGCGCCAAACTCGGCGGCCGAGACCACGCCCACGCCAATCCCGACCACCACGGCTTCCCGTGCGGCCTCGCGGCCTTCCACCTGGATCGCCGGTCGAATGCGCAAGCCGGCCCGGGCCATTTCTTCTTCCAGGGTCTGGCGGGTCACCGACCCGACTTCACGCAATACCAGCGGGGTGTCGTCCAGGTCCGCCAGGCGGATCGACTCGCGGTCGGCCCAGGGGTGGTTGCGGGAAACGAAGGCCACCATCGGGTCGTTGCGCAACGGCAGTGTCAGCAGGCGCGCATCGTTGACGTCCCGTCCGAGCAAGGCCAGGTCGGCCTGATAGTTGAACAGGCGAAACAGCGATTCGTCGGTGTTGCCGGTTTCGATCTTCACGCTGATGCCCGGATAACGCTCGCAGAACCGGGCGATTTGCGGCAGCACGTGGACCGGGGCATCCACCGCCAGGATCAGGCTGCCGGTCTGCAGGGCCTGGGAGTCCTGCAGCAGTTCCTGGGCCTGGGCTTCGATCACGAACAGGCGCTGGGTGATGCTCAACAGGCGTTCGCCCAGGTCGGTCAGGCGCACAGAGCGCTTGTTGCGATGAAACAACAACACCCCAAACCGTTCTTCGAGTTTGCGCACCTGGTCGGAGATGGCTGGCTGGGTCAGGAACAGGCGTTCGGCCGCTTTGGTGAAGCTGCCGTGCTGGGCCACGGCATGGAAAGCCTTGAGCTGGGCGTGGGATACCGACATCGCATGACCTCTTACAAGCTGAGCTTATATTTGAAATACGATAAATCGATTTCACTTATTAATCAGTAATTGTTTTTATCGCCCCTAGCCCCGCTGACTGGTCAGTCGACCCGCGGCGGTGGCCATGATCCTGGCGCGCATGGAAAATCTCGAGACAGGGATGGAACAGGACTCATCTGACCGGCAACGCCCGCCCTCCTAGGGGCCTTGCCGCAGTGCTCAACAATAAAAAACACAGGCGTTTAGTTTTCTGAATCTGCCGGCACACTCACACCCTGAGGTCAGATCCACCATGAATAAGCACATCGGCACTATCAAGCGTTGGCGCGTGCAAATCTTCGCCATCACCTGGCTCGCCTACGCGGCCTTCTACTTCACTCGCAAAGCGTTCTCCGTGGCCAAACTGGGGATCGGCGAAGACCCTACCTTCCACCTCGACAAAATGGCCATGGCCAACCTCGACGGGCTCTACCTGGCCGCCTATGCCATTGGCCAGTTCACCTGGGGCATCCTCGCCGACCGCTACGGACCGCGGGTGGTGGTGTTCGGTGGGTTGTTGATCTCAGCCCTGGCGGCGCTGGTGATGGGCACCTTTGCCACCTTGCCGATCTTTGCCACCTGCATGGTGATCCAGGGCCTGGCGCAGTCCACGGGGTGGTCGGGCCTGTGCAAGAACCTGGGCAGTTTCTACCCTGCCGAACAACGCGGTCGGGTACTGGGCCTGTGGAGTTCGTGCTACGCCTTTGGCGGCCTGGTGGCCTCGCCTTTTGCCGGTTGGTGGGCCTACACCCTGGTGGGCAGCTGGCATGCGGCGTTCATTTCCAGTGCCGCGGTGGTGGCGGTGGTGGCGCTGCTGTTTTTTATCTTTCAGCGCAACAAGCCTGAAGACGTCGGCTTGCCGGCGGTGGAGCCTGCGCCGCAACTGACCGCCGCCGAGGCGGATGCGCAAAGCCGGATCAGCATGTGGGCGCCGCTGCGTGAAATCCTGCGCAATCGCACGGTGCTGACCCTGGGCCTGGCGTACTTCATGCTCAAGCCGGCGCGTTACGCAATTCTGTTGTGGGGCCCGGTGATCGTCTTCGAGCAAATGCCCTCGGTGGGCAAGGTGGGCGCTGCGATCATCCCCACCGCGTTCGAGCTGGCGGGGTTGCTGGGGCCGATCATGATTGGCCTGGCCTCGGACAAACTGTTCGGAGCGCGGCGCTTGCCGGCCTGTGTCTTGAGCCTGCTGGCCCTGACGGTCTCGCTGGCGCTGTTCATGGGCGCCTTGCAAACCGGCAGCGTGTTGCTGGTGGTGGCCTTGTTGTTTGTCATGGGCCTGACCCTGTACGGACCTGACTCGATGATCAGCGGTGCGGCCGCGATTGACTTCGGCACCGCCAAGGCCGGCGCCACCGCCGCCGGTTTCGTCAACGGCTGCGGTTCGGTCGGCGCCATCCTCGGCGGCCTGTTGCCGGGCTACTTCGACACGGTCACGGTGTTCATCGTGTTTGCCGGTTGCGCGTTGTTTTCGGCCCTGGTGCTGGTCCCCCACTGGAACAGCCGCCCGGCAAGCCTGCAACCAGAGCGTGCGTTTGTGCCCAATGTGCCCATGGCGATCAAGCCACTGCGCAGCTGATAACTCTACCCCCGCGACCTCGCCGACGCTCATGGCCTGATCGGCGGCGGGGCCGTGCCCCCTCGATATGGAGATTTGCCCATGAGACCCTTTTGGCTGGCCCAGGCACTGGAAGCCGACACCAGCGCTCCTTGTGTGCCCCTGGCGCAGGACACCGATGCCGATGTGTGTATTGTCGGTGGCGGCTACACCGGGCTGTGGACCGCCGTCATGCTCAAGCAGCAGGACCCCGGGCTGGATGTGCTGCTGATCGAAGCCGATGTCTGCGGCGCCGGCGCCAGTGGGCGCAATGGTGGGTGTGCGCTGTCCTGGTCGGCCAAGTACTTCACCCTGGAGCGCCTGTTCGGTGTCGAGGAGGCGGTGCGCCTGGTCAAGGAGTCGGAGCACAGCATCCAGGCCATCGGCGCGTTTTGCGAGCAGTACGGGGTGGACGCCGACTACCGCCTTGATGGCACGCTGTACACCGCGACCAACCGTGCCCAGTGCGGCGCCACCGACAGCGTGATCGCCGCGCTGGAGCGCAATGGCATCAACTCGTTCAGCAAGCGTCCGGTGGCCGACGTGCAGCGCATGGCGGGCTCCAGCAAACACCTGGAAGGCTGGTTCTCGCCGGCCGCCGCCAGCATGCAACCGGGCAAGCTGGTGCGCGGCCTGCGGCGAGTGGCCTTGCAATTGGGCGTGCGAATGCATGAAAACACCGCGATGACTGGCCTGGAGGAAGGCCGGCCGGCGGTGATCCGCACGCCCCATGGACGCATCCGTGCCAAGCGGGTGGTGCTGGCGATGAATGCCTGGATGGCCCGTGCCTTTCCCCAGTTCGAGCGCAGCGTGGCGATTGTTTCCAGCGACATGCTGATCACCGAGCCGCGCCCGGAGTTGCTCAAGACCATCGGCCTGACCACCGGTGTGACCGTGCTCGACTCGCGGATCTTCGTGCATTACTACCACAATACCCCCGACGGTCGAATCATGCTCGGCAAGGGCGGCAATACCTTCGCCTATGGCGGACGCATGCTGCCGGTGTTCGATCAGCCATCGCCCTATGCGGGCCTGCTGCAAAAAAGCCTGGCGCAGTTTTTCCCGGCCTTTGCCCAGGTGCCGGTGGCGGCGACCTGGAACGGGCCGTCGGATCGCTCGGTGACCGGCCTGCCGTTTTTTGGCCAGATGAGCGCCAGTGGCAATGTGTTTTATGGGTTTGGCTATTCCGGCAGTGGCGTCGGCCCCTGTCACATGGGTGGGCAGATCCTCTCGTCGCTGGTGCTGGGGCTGGACAACCCCTGGACCCGCTCACCCCTGGTCAACGGCCCGCTGGGGTATTTCCCGCCGGAGCCGATTCGCTACCTGGGCTCGCTGCTGGTGCGTAACGCGATCCGGCGCAAGGAGCGCGCCGAGGATCACGGCCGGCGTCCACGGCATCTGGACGTGCGCCTGGCGAAATTTGCGGCGGCGGCCGGCAAGGCCGATAAAGGCTAGCGGCGGTTCAAGGCGCCTTGCCGGCGTGGGGCAGCAGCCAGTCGAATAACAGTTGGTTGTGCCCCGTGTGCGCAGGCGGGCTGGTGGGCCGGGCGCTCTCAATGAAGCTCAGGCGTTGCGCGCTGTTCCAGTGTTGCTGGAAGTATTCGGCCAGCGCCACGCATTGCCCCGGATACAGCAAGCACAGTTGTTCCGGGGTGCGGGCGAACTCGCAGGCCAGCTGTTTTTTCTGCGCGGGCGAAAGCGCCAGGTTACCCGACGCCAGGCTGGTGCCCTGCATGACCACGTCGCTGCGATCCAGGCCGGTCAGCTCCATGAGCCCGGGCTGCGGCATACGCACGATGTACCAGTTGGCGTGGGCCAAACAGTCGGTGGTGGCGGGCGGATGTTCGAACAGATAGATCTCACCGCTCCAGCCGCTGTGCTGGGGCTGAGGCCGTCCGGGATGTTCGAGCGGGGCCACGTCAGGGGCAGGGGTGGGGCTGAACAGCGGGCCGGACAAGGTGATGCTGTCTGCCGTCAGGTGCAGCACGTTGCCATTGGCCGAGAGGCTGATGGGCTGTTCTTTATCCTGCCAGGCTTGGTCATTGCGCGCGGCGCCAAGGTCGCAGGCATAGAGCACCGGTCGATCGGGATCACCATCCAGGAAACTGACCGGGACTTCGCTGCCGCCTGCGGGCAACTGCCCGGCGTCCGTGGCCACCTGGACCCTTGGCAACCAGAGCCCCGAGGGCGCGTCATCGGTGGCTTGCGCAGGCCACAACCAGACCTGTACCCGGCCTTGAGCGTCGAGCACCGGCGGCTCTGCCACCCGCCCGATGTGCTGGCCAGGGATGCGCGGCTTGAGGTGCGTGTGCGCTGGGCGGAACTCGCTGGACCAGGGGATGGCGGTGAATTGATTGCGGTAGTGGCTCGCGGTGCCTTCATGCTCCACCTCGCAGAGCAACCACTGGTCATTGAATGCCGCGACAGGATGGCCACTGACTTGCAGGATGCCCCCGCTGCGTAGACCGGGCTGCGTGCTGTGGCCCTGGACTTGCCGGTGCAGGCACCGCAGGCGTTCGAGCTCGCGCCGGCTCAACTGGCGCTGGTGCTGCTGGGTCGGGGTTGCCCGGGCGGTGGCCTGGGCGACTTGATTGGCGGCGTCTGCCGGCGCGGGGCCCGACTCCTGTGGTTCGCCCCGTGGCTGAACGCTGTGGCGCGGCGCGGAGCAGGGTGGGTTGTGACATTGAAACAACTGGCTGATCACCGCGTGGTCGGCACCGGGCGCAAAGGCGGTCTCGAGCGGGTGCTGGGTGAAGCTGGCACTGTCCTCGGCAAATACCAGTACGTGTCGGTCGTCGTGGTGTTCAAAATGAAAGTGGATGCCTTCCTCTTCGCACAGCCGATGCAGCAGGTGCAGGTCGGTTTCGTCGTACTGGATGCACAGCGCCCGCGGTGGGTACTCGCCATGGTGCAGTTCGAAGCGGTAACTGTCGGCGGGCAGGCCGCGCTCCTCGAGCAACTGGTGCAGCAGTTGCGGCACGCTCAACTCACGCCGTATACGCCGCCGTGGCGGTTGCTCCAGGGCGAGCAGGCGGGGGGCGAGCGTCAGGCGGTACGTGATCTGCTGGGCGTTGGCATCGATCAGCCCGGCGCGCTGGACGATCCCGTGGCGGCCGATACGCGGCCCCAGGCAAAGGTAGGCCGGCTGGTGCAGCCACTGCTCAAGCCGAATCGCCGGTGCCGGGCCGAGCAGTTCGATGTCCAGTTGGTAGAGTTGGTTGAGGGCTTCGTGCCCCTTGAACTGACGTACCGCAAAACTCAAGGCGAGCTCAGGGAGGGTCAGGGTTGGGTTCAGGCCCAGGGGGCTTTCCATGTCGTTGTGCATCACACACTCTTCTGCCATGAAGTTCGGGGCATCGAGGGTACGAAACACTGAGGGTCAATAGTCAGCCCATCAGCGCATTTCAGAAAGACCCTACAAGTGCTTGTGATGATGTCGCTCATCCGCTGCACTTTTTGGTCGATTGCCAACTTTTTGCCGTATAAACTTGCGCAACGCGTCGGCCAATAGATGTCTCGGCGCCACAGATCAAGAGAGTGAGTTATGGGCGCACAGTGGAAGGTTAAACACAAAGAAGCGGCAGCCAACGCCAAGGGGAAAATCTTCGGCAAGCTGGTGAAGGAAATCACCATTGCTGCGCGTAACGGTGCCGATACCGCAACCAACGCACATTTGCGCCTGGTGGTGGAACAGGCCAAGAAGGCTTCGATGCCCCGTGAAACCCTGGAACGTGCGATCAAGAAAGGTTCGGGTCAACTGGGCGAGACCGTGCAGTACCACCGTGTGACCTACGAAGGTTTTGCCCCGCACCAGGTGCCGCTGATCGTTGAGTGCGTGACCGACAACATCAACCGCACCGTGGCGGAAATCCGCGTGGCGTTCCGTAAGGGGCAATTGGGGGCTTCCGGCTCCGTGGCCTGGGACTTCGACCACGTGGGCATGATCGAGGCATCGCCGGACACCCCGGACGCTGACCCGGAAATGGCGGCGATCGAAGCCGGTGCCCAGGATTTCGAACCAGCCGAAGACGGCGCGACCCTGTTCATCACCGAAGCCACCGACCTCGACTCGGTACAGAAAGCTTTGCCGGAGCAGGGCTTCACCGTGTTGTCGGCGAAACTGGGCTACAAGCCGAAGAACCCTGTCAGCGGCTTGACTGACGCGCAAATGGAAGAAGTCGAAGCGTTCCTCGAGGGCCTGGACAACCACGACGACGTGCAGGACATGTTTGTCGGGTTGGCCGGCTAAGCCAGGCGAACAGCGCACCATCGCCGGCAAGCCGGCTCCTACCTCTCTGGTCCCGACAAATCACGGGCATACCGAGCACTGTGTAGGAGCAAGGCTTGCCCGCGTGCCATTCAGGCCTGGTGCAAAGCGGCCAGGATCTGGTTGAACCCGGGACGTGCCAGCACCTGGGGCTGACAGCATTGCCGCTGCAACTCCTCCCATACCTCGCGCCGTGTCGCGCTCAGGCCGGAGTCGATCCGCGCCAGCAACTCCCCCAGCAGAATCCCGAAGGCTCGCACTTCGATGCGTTGCAGCGCGCGGGTTTCCAGGGTTTCGGCGCGGGTATGGAAGGACGCCGCGCCGAAGTCCCCCAGCAGGCAGTCGCCCTGATCGTTATACAAGGTGTTGTGGCCATAGAGGTCGCCGTGGGTGATGCCCTGTTGATGCAGGTGCGCAGCGGCCGAGGCGATGCCGCGGGCGATGTTCAACGCCACTTCGGCGGTAAAGCGCGTGTCAGGCTGATACACGTCGCGGCTGCAGGAATCCAGGCTGGGTAAATCGGCCAGGTTGCGATAACTGCGGTCGATCAGCCCCATCACCAGGCCGGCCTGCTGCTGCGGATGGTCGACGATGCGCCCCAGCACACTGATCAGTTGCGCATGACTGCCGGCGCTGAGGCAGGCGTTCATTTCATGCAGGGGCGAGCCGTCGCTGGTCATCGGCCCTTTGTAGAGTTTCACCGCGACCTCGCGCGCCGGCGCTGATGGCGGCTGCCACAGCGCCTGATGAATCACCCCCGAAGCCCCTTCGCCCAGGCGCTGCTGCAGCTGCAGTTGCGCCCAGGGAATGTGCGCGGTGGCGGCCAGCGCGCTGGCATCGGCCTCGGTTTCCAGCGGGTTGCCGGCATACGCCAGCCAGGCCAGGGCCGGCAGATTCAGTAACCACTGGGGCAGTTCGCTGAGGCGATTTTCGGCAATGCGGATCAGCTCCAGCCGATGGCACTGGCTCAGGCTGGCGGGCAGGCTGCGCAGGCGGTTGCCGGCGAGCATGAGTTTTTGCAGCAGGGGGCGCTGCCCCAGTTCGCTGGGCAACTCCTCCAGTTCATTGTCGGTCAGGATCAACCAGCGCAACTGTGGCGGCAGCGCCTCGCCCGGGACCCGCTGCAGGCGATTGCTCTTGAAACCGATCATGCTCAATTGTTGGCACTGGCCCAGGCCGGCCGGTAGTTCGCGCAAGCGATTGTTCGAGCAGAACAGCACCCGCAAGTGGCGCAGTCGGTGCAGGTCGTCCGGCAATTGGCGCAAGGCGTTGCCGCTGAGGTTGAGCACCTCGAGCGAGTCCGCCAGGCTGAAAATTTCCTCGGGAAATTCCTCCAGGCCGCACGACAGGTCCAGTCGTTTGATCCCGGCCAACTCGCCGGATCGCAGTTGTGCAAGGGTATGCATGAACACATCCAGTCAAGGGAAGAGGGGGCGGCGTCGAGCCTGCAAACGTGGGAATGATAGCGGTAAACGTCCGGGGTGGGCGGCTAGAACTTCAGGGTCTGCCGGATGATCTGGGTGGCCGGATCGCGGGCTTCGCTGACCATCGCATAGTTGTAGCCGGCCCCCGACCAGTATTGCGCCTGCAATTCACCGTCGCTGCGACTGCCTTTGGGTAGCAGGTAGTTCCGCGGGCCGGGCGGACGGATGTAGAAGCTGATCTTGCGCCCGCCTTGATCTTCATACATCACCATGGCTGCCGGGCCCTGGTCGGTGCTCAGCAACCGTGCACTGACCGGTTGGAAACCCGAGTTGGCGAGGTCCGGCAGGCGGTTGGCGTGGGCAAAATACTGGTCGAGCCAGCCCTGCATGTCGCCGTCGTCACGGACCCGATAGTCGGCCGGCAGCAGGCCTTGCTGGGCGAACATCCGGTACGCCTGCATCGCGTCCGTCATCGGCAGGGTGCCACTGCCAAAGGTCATTTGCCGTGCCTGCCAGCCGCCCAGGCCGCCGACGCTGACCGCGATCAGCAGCAGGGCAGCATTGGCCAGGTGACGCCGGGACTGGCGCTTGCGGCGTTGGCGAATCAGGCTCGGGTCGAGGTCCGGGTTGTTCGGCTGTTGCAAGGCGCCGCCCAGGGCTGCCCGCAGTTGCTGGGCATCCTGCTGCCAGGCGCGGACCTGCTCGGCCATCTGCGGGTTGGCCGCCAGGTACGTCTCCACCAGGCGCCGGTCGGCATCGTTGAGCTGATGGTCGACGTAGGCGTGCAGGTCATTGACGCTGGGAGGCATGCTGATCATTTGAGTCTCCGCAGGGAAGGGCTGCTGATTTCACCGTCGCTCAGTTGGCGCAAGGCCTGGCGCGCCCGGGACAGACGAGACATCACGGTGCCGGTAGGGACACCGAGGATCTCGGCGACCTCTTTATAACTCAAGCCCTCCACCGACACCCAGAGCAACAGCGCCCGTTGCTCAGTGGGCAACCGGTCGAAGGCTTGCAGGGTGGTCTGCGCGATCACCGTACGCTCCAGCGAAGGCTGCGGCTCGTCGCGGCCGGTGAAAAACTCGAGCATCCGCGCATAACGCCGGGAGCGGCGATGGGCGTCGAGAAACTGCCGGTACAGAATCGCAAACAGCCAGGCCCGCAGATCGCCCTCCGGGTGTTTGCTGCCCCAACTCGACAGCGCGCGCTCCAGGCAGGACTGCACCAGGTCGTCGGCGCTGCTGCCATTGCGGGTCAGCGAGACGGCAAAGCGGCGCAGCCTGGGGATCAGGTCACGTAACTGTTCGTCGAGATTATTCATGGTGGGCGGGCCAGTCACTACGCTTGGGACCAGAGAGACGCTTGGCAGTGGAGGTTATTCCCGTGGCGCAGAAATAAACACCGGGCCATGGAATAAACCTCGGCGGGCAACGTCTGCCTGATCCTTGCCACAAGCCGTTCCCGGCCCTGGAGTGTTACATGGTAGATCGTTCCCCGACCCCCGACAGGCCCCCTTTGAGTCCCGTCAGCCTGGCCCTGCGCCTGGCCGCGATTGGCCTGGTGGTTGGCGCTATGGCTGTGGCCCTTGCCTACGTCAACGGTTCTCTCGACCCACAGCGCCTGACCCCCAAGGCACTGGTCAACGTGCTCGAAACCAACAACGGTGTTCATCCAGGATTTCGCCGCAATCACGCCAAGGGCGTGTGCGTGATCGGCTATTTCGAGAGCAGTAACGAGGTGCGTGCCTATTCCACCGCGCAGGTGTTCAATGCGGCACGAACCCCGGTGGTGGGGCGGTTTGCCTTGCCCAGCGGCAATCCCTACGCGCCGGATAGCAGCGTGCCGATCCGTAGCCTGGCGTTGCGTTTCACCCAGGCTAACGGACAGCAATGGCGCACCGGGATGAACAGCATGCCGGTGTTCCCGGTCGGTACGCCGCAGGCGTTCTATCAGTTGCAGCAGGCGCAGAGCCCGGACCCTGCAACGGGCAAGCCGGATCCGGCGGCGGCCCCGGCATTTTTTGCCGCACACCCGGAAACCGCGCCGTTCCTGCGCTGGGTCAAGAGCGCCAAACCCTCGGCCAGCTACGCCACCGAGACTTATAACGGCATCAATGCGTTTTATCTGGTGAATTCGGCGGGTCAACGCCAGGCCGTGCGTTGGGGGGTAGTCCCGCTGGCCCAGGACGGTGCATCCACCGGCGCCACGCAAGGCGCTGATTTTCTCGAACAGGACTTGCGCGAGCGCCTGCAGGCCGGGCCGCTGCGCTGGCAGTTGCTGATTACCCTGGCCGAGCCGACGGACCCCACGGATGACGCCAGTCAAGCCTGGCCGGCCGCACGCAAGGTGTTGAACGCCGGGACGCTGGTGCTGCAAAGCAGCCAGGCGCAAAACAGCGGCGAGTGCCGGGATATCAACTATGACCCGCTGATTCTGCCCAGTGGCATCGAGCCCTCGAACGACCCTTTGCTGGCGGCGCGCTCGGCCGCCTACGCCAGCTCTTACCTGCGCCGGACCAGCGAAGTCGGCCAGTTGCCTGGCGCTAAACAGGAGGCCGCCCAATGAGCGCGCAACCGAATCACTTCGCGCCCCTGGCGCGGCTGCTGCACTGGCTGATGGCGTTGCTGGTGATCGCCATGCTGTTCATCGGTGCCGGCATGGTCGCCTCGGTGTCCGAGCGCCATGAATGGCTGATCCACCTGCACAAGCCGTTGGGCGTGGCGATCCTGTTGCTGGTGATCGTGCGCCTGTTTGTGCGTTTCTCGACGCGCCAGCCGCCCTTGCCGGCGGACTTGCCCGGCTGGCAGGTGCTCGCGGCCAAGGCGTCCCATGGGTTGCTGTACGCCCTGATGCTGATCTTGCCAGTGCTCGGCTGGGCGATGATTTCGGCCGCGGGCGATCCGGTGACGCTGGGGATTGGCGTGCAACTGCCGGCAATCGTACCGGCCAATGCCACGCTGTTTGCCTTTTTGCGCAAAGCTCATGGTTACCTGGCCTACCTGCTGTTCCTCACGGTATTGCTGCACCTGGCCGCGGCACTGTTCCACGGCTGGGTCCGGCGTGACGGCGTGTTGCAGAGCATGCTGTCCGGCAAGGATCGCTGATCGGGCAGGGCGCTGCCGCGTTGGTGGGCAGCGCTTCTTCGGGTCGACAGCCAGTAGACCAGCGCCAGGGCATTGATCCCGGCACCCAGCAGGCACACGCCGAACCAGTCGGCCCAGGCGTAGACGGCGGTCGAGGCGAGTGAACCCAGGGCACTGCCAATCGAGTAGAACAGCATGTACCCGGCGGTCAGCCGGCTTTGCGCCTCGGGCCGTACGCCGTAAATCAGGCTCTGGCTGGTCACGTGCATGGCCTGCAGGCCGAGGTCGAAGGTGATCACCCCCAGGAGCAAGGCCCAGAGCGACGACTGGGCCAGGCCGATCGGCAACCACGAGGCAAGCATCAGCAGCAGGGACAGGCCGCTGACCCAGTGGCCCAGGCCACGGTCGGCCAGATGCCCGGCGCGGGCAGCGGCCAGGGCCCCGGCGGCACCCGCCAGCCCGAACAGGCCGATCTGACTATGGGACAGCGACAAGGGCGGCGCGCTCAGCGGCAACACCATGGGCGTCCACAGCACCATGGCGCTGGCGAACGAGAGCGAGGCCAACACCGCCCGCTGGCGCAGCACGGGTTCTTCCTTGAACAGCACAAACACCGAGCCGATCAGGCGCCAGTAGCGTTGCTGGGGCTGCGCGGCCTCCTGTTTGGGCAGCACGTAAAGCAGCAGCAGGGCCATCAGCAAGGTCAGCGCGGCCGACAGCCAATAGATCGAGCGCCACCCGGCCAGGTCGGCCATGGCCCCGGACACGGTACGGGCCAGCAGGATGCCGACGACGATGCCGCTGGTGACCACGCCGACCACCCGACCCCGTTGCTGCGGCATGGCCAGCGTGGCGGCATAGGCCACCAATACCTGGGTCACCACCGCGAGCAACCCGGTTAGGGGCACACTAGGCTTCATAGTCGATCTCGTATGTGGATTTATATTGCAACTACATTTTCGATGGCCTGCCTGTGAGCTTACCCATGGTCAAACGCACTGCCTTTGCCGACGCCGAATGCCCCGTCGCCCGTTCACTGGACGCCATCGGTGATGTCTGGTCGTTGCTGATCGTGCGGGATGCCTTCGATGGCATCTGCCGTTTCGGTGAGTTCCAGCGCAACCTGGGCATGGCCAGGAACATCCTCTCGGCGCGCCTGCGGGCGCTGGTCGAACATGGGATTTTCGAACTGCTGCCGGCAGCCGATGGCAGCGCCTACCAGCAATACCGATTGACCGAGAAAGGCCGCGGGCTGTTTCCGTTGATCATTGGCTTGCGCCAGTGGGGCGAGGCGTTTTTCTTTACCCAGGGCGAGGCCCATTCGCGGCTGGTGGATCGCCAGACGGGGCAGCCAATCAGGCCACTGGAACTGCGCGCCGAGGACGGCCGCTTGCTGGGGCCAGAAGATTGCCGGCGGCTGCCTGCCGGCGAGGCCTGAGGGCCGCATGCGCTAAGGCATGCGGCCAGTTGAGCGATCAGCGCAGGGTTTTCACCAGTTCGGCGACGGTCGACAACACATCTTTGCCCAATTGCATCGAGCGCTTGCCGGACCAGCCGGTGAGGGCGTTCGGGGCGTCGTTGTGGTCCTTGAACGGCATCTCCAGGGTCAGAGACAGGCAGTCGAACTTCTGCCCGACGCTGTTGCAGGCCAGGGTCATGTTGGCTTGGCCCGGCAGGTCGCGGGTGTAGCCGTGGGTGGTCTGGAAGTCGCGGGTCTTGTGTTTCAGATGGCTGCGGAAGTGCTCCTCCAGCGCGGCCAGGCGTGGCGTGTAGCCAGGGTTGCCTTCGCAGCCAGCCGTGAACACGTAGGGGATTTCTTCGTCGCCATGGATATCCAGGAACAGGTCAACCCCGTATTGGTCCATGTGCTGCTGCACGAACAACACTTCCGGGCTGATCTCCTGGCTTGCGCTCTGCCAGGCACGGTTGAGGTCCTGGCCCATGGCGTTGGTGCGCAGGTGGCCGTGGAAAGCCCCGTCCGGGTTCATGTTAGGCACCAGGTACAGGTCGGCACTGGCCAGCAGGCTGTTGAGCTCTGGATCATTGTGCTGCTGCAGGCGTTCGATCACCCCCTCCATGAACCATTCGGCCATGTGTTCACCAGGGTGCTGCTGGGCGATGATCCAGACCTTGCGCTGGCCTTCGGCACCACTGCCCTTGCGCAACAGTTGAATGTCACGGCCTTCGACGCTCTTGCCGGTCGCCAACAGCTCGGTACCCGCCTTGCCCAGCGCCTGCTCGATCAGCCAGTCATGGCGGCCGCGGCTGTAGGGCTCGAAGTAGGCGAACCAGGCGTGAGTCTCGCTGGCTTCCAGGCTGAAGCGCAGGCAGTCGCCTTCAAAAATGGTCGGCACCCGGAACCAGTTGACGTGGTCGTAGGAGGCCACGGCCTGGTAACCGTCCCAGGCCTTATTGTAGGAAGACTTACTGGCGTTGCTCAGGCGAAACCAGTGTTCTTCGCCCACATGCAGGCCGCTGGCCTTGAAGTGGAACCACTGGAAATGTGGGCTGTGGGTGTCGGGTCTGATGGCCAGCAGGGCCTGTAGCGGGTTGCTGAGGTCCAGCACTTCGATGTTGCCGCTGTCGAAGTTGGCAGTGATATCAAAGGAGCGTTGAGCCACGGTCATAATCTCATCCTGGATATGATTTTTATGGCGTTACTTTACACGTGCGGGGGGCAAAGCCGAGGGCAATTTACCGGGAAAGGCGGGGGGGCGTCGTCCTTGACGCTGCAGCAGCTTAGTGGCTATGCGATTGATTCTCAAGTGCTATTTATCAGTGTTTAATTCGGGTTTTTGTGAGTCGTGTTGCAAAAAGATGGTCTTTTGATATCATTCGCGCCATCGAATTCAGCAGTACCCATCTTCATTAGCCTGAAGCCAAAGCCAGAATAACTGGCAAAAAAAAGACCCGGCAAAAAGCCGGGTCAAAAACCGTGATTAGCCTGATGAGGAGATATTCCAAGAGTCCGACCTAAGGTCCCTTGGTCTATCGACTGATCTCGCGACCAGTTGCGTGCAATAATAATCATTATCATTTGCAAGTCAACTATTTTTACCCCTCACCTGGGAAAAATCTTTCCCGTCGCTTTGCCAGACGCTGCCGATCTGATCCTGATCCGCACGTTTTCCTCGGTTTCAACCGGCTTTTCTCAATAGATCTGTTCTGCGTCCAGTGACCTGTCCACCATGGCTTTTGCCATGTCGATCATGTGCACCACCGAAAACGCCAGGTCGCGGCTTGCGCCCTGCAGGCTGTCCGCCGATTCATGGGCGCAGGCGGCTGCACAGCGCAGCAGGTCCGAGGCATGCACCAGGGCCTCCTCGCGGCTGACGTGGCGGCTGACATCGAAGAGTTGTTCGATGACCTGAGGCTCTGAAACAGCGGGTTTCAAGTAATAGTCCAATGCGCGCTGGGCGGCGGCGCAGTTGTTGAGCGCGGTGAAGTCGCCGGTGGTTTGCGGCGCGGGCAACGTGTTGTCGGTGTTATCCATGGTGAGTACTTACTCCGTGGGTGGTGCCGTTGGTGTTGCTAGAGAATAGTACCAACTGTATTCATGACCAAAAATTAAATACTACAATGTGTGTGTTGAGGGTCAGCCAACGCGAAGTATTGTTCCGCCCATGGATAAATGGATTGAATTGGTCAAGGCCAAGATGAGTGAACTGCGGATCACTCAGGAAAAACTCGCAGAGCGTCTCGCCATGTCACAGGGCGGTGTCGGGCATTGGCTGAACAAACGCCGGCAGCCCAGCCTCGATGACATGAACCGGGTGCTGCGGGAACTCGGATTGGGTTTTCTCGAAGTGGCCATGGTGCTCAGGGAGGTCGAGCAGGCGCAGGACGCTGGCGATGAGCAGTCGGGGTCGCTGGCGCAAAAGTACAACCCGTACTTTCGTTACCCGGTGAGCGACTGGCGGCTAGTGTCGCAAGTGCGCGAAGTCCAGGTGCCGGCCTACGGCAACGGGCGCTCCGAGATGTCGGATTACCGTGCCCAGGGTGCAGCCTTCTGGTTGGTGGTGGTGGGGGACGCGATGACCGCCCCCACGGGCATCAGCATTGCCCAGGACATGCTGATCCTGGTCGACCCGGCGGTGGAAGCGGTGCCGGGCAAGCTGGTGATCGCGCAATGGGCCGACAGCGCCGAAGCGACCTTTCGCAAGTTGATCGAGGAGGGCGGGCAACGGTATCTGGTGCCCTTGAATCCGACCTACCCCAAGGCCCTGTTTACCGACCAGTGTCGGATCATCGGCGTGGTGGTGCAGGCCACCGCGCGGTTTTAACCCGGCAGGTCCTGGCTCACAGGACCTGCCGGTGACTCCCGGTTACTCCAGCTCGACCAGCGCGCTGCCTTCGGTGACCATCTCGCCCTCCTGGCAATACAAAGCCTTGATCACGCCATCCTGGGGCGCCCGAATGCTGTGCTCCATTTTCATCGCTTCGAGCACCACCAGTGGCGCACCGGCTTCCACCGTCTGCCCGATTTCGACCAACACCCGGACAATGCTGCCGTTCATTGGAGCAGTCAGGCCGCCTTGATGGCTGTGGCTGGCTTCCACGGCGGCAATCGGGTCGTACTCGCTGATGCAGCGCAACTCGCCTGCCCATTGCAGGTACAGCTGCCGGTCCTGGCGAATCGCCCGCAACTGGCGGCGCAGTCCCTGATGCTCGACCTGCAGCTGCTCGCCCTTGAGCTCAGCAGTGTGGGCGTTGGCCGGTGCCAGGGTAATGGCCCGGTCCTGGCCTTCACAGCTCAGGTGCAGGGTGGTTTCAGCCGGCAAGCCGGCACGGAAACCGTTGCCGTTGGCCCACGGTGAGCTCGGGTCGTCGCCGCGCACGCTGGGGCGTCGGCTTTGGGCGAAGGCCTGGGCGGCAACGTGCCAGAACTCATCGCTGAGTGCCTGGGGTGCCGGCAGCAATTGCTCCTGGTAGCGTGGGATAAATCCGGTATCCAGTTCGGCTGCGGCGAATGCCGGGTGGGCGACGATTCTGCGCAAGAAGCTGATGTTGGTCTTCAAACCGCCAATGGCAAACTCATCGAGCATGCTCAGCAAGCGCAGGCGCGCCTGTTCGCGGTCCTCGCCCCAGGCAATCAGCTTGCCGAGCATCGGGTCATAGTATGGCGAAACAACGTCGCCTTCCTCGACGCCACTGTCCACTCGACGCCCCGGGCCCGGGGTGGATTCGCGGTACAGCGCCAGGTGCCCGGTGGCCGGCAGGAAGTCATTGCTCGGGTCTTCGGCGTACAGACGCACTTCAATCGCATGGCCGATCAGCGGCACCTGCGCCTGGGTCATCGGCAGTGGCTCGCCCTGGGCGACGCGAATCTGCCAGGCCACCAGGTCCAGGCCGGTGATGGCTTCGGTGACAGGGTGTTCGACCTGCAGGCGGGTGTTCATTTCCATGAAGAAGAACTCGCCACGCGAGTCCAGCAGGAACTCCACAGTGCCGGCACCGACATAACCGATGGCCTGGGCAGCGCGTACCGCCGCCTCGCCCATGGCTTTGCGCAGCTCGGCGCTGAGGCCGGGGGCCGGGGCTTCTTCCACCACTTTCTGGTGGCGACGTTGAATCGAGCAATCCCGTTCGTTGAGGTACAGGCAGTTGCCGTGCTGGTCGGCAAACACCTGGATTTCCACGTGGCGCGGCTTGAGCAGGTATTTTTCCACCAGCATCCGCGAGTCGCCGAACGATGACAGGGCTTCGCGTTGGGCCGAGGCCAGGGCCTCGGCCAACTGGCTGGTGTCCTCGACCACTTTCATGCCCTTGCCGCCGCCCCCGGCCGTGGCCTTGAGCAGCACCGGGTAGCCGATGCGCTCGGCGGCGATGCGGAAGGTCTCCAGGTCCTGGGCTTGCCCGTGATACCCCGGGACCAGCGGTACGCCGGCGGTTTCCATCAAGGCCTTGGCGGCAGACTTGCTGCCCATGGCGTCAATGGCCGAGGCCGGTGGGCCGAGGAAAATCAGCCCAGCGTTTTCGATGGCGCGGGCAAAGCCGGCGTTTTCCGAAAGGAAGCCGTAGCCGGGGTGAATCGCCTGGGCGCCACTGGCCTTGGCCGCGGCCAGCAACTTGTCGATCTGCAGGTAACTGTCGGCCGCTTTGCTGCCGCCCAGGTCCACGCGGATATCCGCTTCGCGGCTGTGGCGGGCGTCGCGGTCAGTGGCGCTGTGCACGGCCACGGTCGTCAGGCCCAGGGCCTTGGCGGTGCGCATGACGCGGCAAGCGATTTCGCCGCGGTTGGCCACCAGCAGGGTGGTGAGTACAGGTGCGCTCATCAACGTGGCTCCTGGGGGGTGGAGGGTGCCTGCCAGCTCGGCGGACGTTTGTGCAGGAAGGCCCGTAAGCCTTCCTGGCCTTCGGGGCTGACCCGGATCCGGGCAATGGCGTTTTCGCAGTAGCGGCGCAGGGCTGGGTTCAGCGCACCGCTGCCGACTTCACGCAGCAACTCTTTGCTCGAGCGCATGGCTTGCGGGCTGTTGAGCAGCAGGTTGCTGATCCAGCTTTCGACCTGTGACTCCAGCTCGCTGGCCGGATAGCTTTCGCTGAGCAGGCCCAGCTCCCGGGCCCGCTGGCCACTGAAGCGCTCGGCTGTCAGGGCATAACGACGGGCCGCACGCTCGCCGATGGCTTGCACGACGAAGGGGCTGATCACCGCGGGCGCCAGGCCGATGCGCACTTCCGACAGACAGAACTGCGCGTCATCGGTGCCGATCGCCAGGTCGCAGCAACTGACCAGGCCCACCGCGCCGCCAAAGGCCGCGCCTTGCACCACGGCCAGGGTCGGGAGCTTCAGCTTGGCCAGGTTGTACATCAACTCGGCGAGCTCGCGGGCATCGTCCAGGTTGGTGTGATAGTCGAGCTCGGCCGATTGCTGCATCCAGGCCAGGTCGGCGCCGGCACTGAAATGTTTGCCACGCCCGCGCACCAGCAGAAAACGCAGGCTCGGATCGGCCTGGACCTTGTCCAGCGCCAGGATCAGCTCACGAATCATTTCGGCGTTGAACGCGTTGTTCTTGGCTTCGCGGCTGAGCCAGAGCGTGGCGAAACCACGGGGATCGGTCAGCAGTTCCAGGGTATTGAAGTCGCTCATGTCTAACCTCTGCACAACTCTTCGATGCAGGCCTCGGGCTTGCCGGCGAACGTCATTGCGCCTGTCTCAAGCGCTCTTTTCGCGGGCAGCCTGACGCCTGCGGGATCACATCCGGAACACGCCAAAGCGAGTCGGTTCGACCGCTGCGTTCAGCGAAGCGGACAACGCCAGCGCCAGCACGTCACGGGTTTGCGCCGGGTCAATGACCCCGTCGTCCCACAACCGCGCACTGGAGTAGTAGGGGTGGCCCTGTTCTTCGTACTGATCGAGGATCGGCTGCTTGATTTCGGCTTCCTGGGCGGCGCTGAAGTCCTGGCCGCTGCGTTCGGCCTGCTCGCGCTTGACCTGCACCAGCACGCCAGCGGCCTGCTCGGCCCCCATCACGCCGATGCGCGCGTTGGGCCACATCCACAGGAACCGCGGATCGTAGGCGCGCCCGCACATGCCGTAGTTGCCGGCGCCGAAACTGCCGCCAATGATCACGGTGAACTTCGGCACCTTGGCACAGGCCACCGCGGTCACCAGCTTGGCGCCGTGCTTGGCGATGCCGCCGGCTTCGTACTTCTGGCCGACCATGAAGCCGGTGATGTTTTGCAGGAACAGCAGGGGAATCCCGCGCTGGCAGGCCAGTTCGATGAAGTGCGCGCCTTTCTGTGCGGCTTCGGCGAAGAGGATCCCGTTGTTGGCGAGGATCGCGATCGGGTAACCGTGCAGGTGGGCAAAACCGCACACCAGGGTGGTGCCGAACAGCGCCTTGAACTCATCGAACACCGAGCCGTCGACCAGGCGCGCGATCACTTCGCGGACATCAAACGGTTGCTTGGCGTCAGCCGGAACCACGCCATACAGCTCGTCGCTGGCAAACAGCGGAGCAATCGGCGTGCGCTGTTGCAGCTCGCCCAGCTTGCGCCAGTTGAGGTTGGCGACGCTGCGTCGGGCCAGGGCCAGGGCATGTTCGTCGCTGTCGGCGTAGTGGTCGGCGACCCCGGAAATCTTGCAGTGCACATCGGCCCCGCCAAGGTCTTCGGCACTCACCACTTCGCCGGTCGCGGCTTTCACCAGCGGGGGGCCGGCGAGGAAGATCGTCGCCTGCTCACGCACCATGATGGCTTCGTCGGCCATGGCCGGCACATAGGCCCCACCGGCGGTGCAGGAGCCCATGACCACGGCGATCTGGGGAATGCCCATGGCACTCATGTTGGCCTGGTTGAAGAAGATCCGGCCGAAGTGCTCACGGTCCGGGAACACCTCATCCTGGCGTGGCAGGTTGGCACCGCCGGAGTCCACCAGGTAGATGCACGGCAGGCGATTCTGCTGGGCAATGGTCTGGGCCCGCAGGTGTTTTTTCACCGTCAGTGGGTAGTAGGAGCCGCCTTTGACCGTGGCATCGTTGGCGACGATCATGCATTCAACGCCTTCGACCCGGCCGATGCCGGCAATCACACCCGCTGCCGGGACGTCTTCGCCATAGACTTGGTACGCCGCCAACTGGCTGATTTCCAGGAAGGGCGAGCCAGGATCGAGCAAGCGGTTGATCCGCTCGCGGGGCAGCAGTTTACCCCGCGAGGTATGCCGCTCCTGGGCTTTGGCGCCGCCGCCTTGCTGGACCTGGGCGAGCAGGGTGTGCAGTGCGTCGACCTGAGCGAGCATCGCCGCGCTGTTACTGGCGAACTCCGCCGAACGGGGGTTGAGCTGGGTGTGCAGGATGGCCATGGACAGCTCCGTTAGCGGGTTTCGTTAAACAGTTCGCGACCGATCAGCATGCGACGGATCTCACTGGTGCCGGCACCGATTTCGTACAGCTTGGCGTCGCGCAGCAGGCGACCGGCCGGGAATTCGTTGATGTAGCCGTTGCCCCCCAGGATCTGGATCGCGTCGAGGGCCATCTGGGTGGCGCGTTCGGCGCTGTAGAGGATCACCCCGGCGGCGTCCTTGCGGGTGGTTTCGCCACGCTCGCAGGCCTGGGCCACCGCATACAGGTAGGCGCGGCTGGCGTTGAGCTGGGTGTACATGTCGGCGACCTTGCCCTGGATCAGCTGGAATTCGCCGATGCTCTGGCCGAACTGCTTGCGGTCGTGGATGTAAGGCACGATCAGGTCCATGCAGGCTTGCATGATCCCGGTAGGACCGCCGGACAGGACCACGCGCTCATAGTCCAGGCCGCTCATCAGGACTTTGACGCCGCCGTTGAGCACGCCGAGGATGTTCTCTTGCGGGACTTCGACGTCGTCAAAGAACAGCTCGCAAGTGTTGGAGCCACGCATGCCCAGCTTGTCGAACTTGTTGCTGCGGCTGAAGCCTTTCCAGTCACGCTCGACGATGAACGCGGTGATCCCGTGCGGACCCTTTTCCAGGTCGGTCTTGGCGTAGATCACGTAGGTATTGGCGTCCGGACCGTTGGTGATCCAGGTCTTGCTGCCGTTAAGCACATAGTGGTCGCCACGTTTATCGGCGCGCAGCTTCATCGAGACCACGTCGGAACCGGCATTCGGCTCGCTCATGGCCAGCGCGCCGATGTGCTCGCCGCTGATCAGCTTGGGCAGGTACTTGGTTTTCTGCTCGTGGTTGCCGTTACGGTTGATCTGATTGACGCACAGATTGGAATGAGCGCCGTAGGACAGGGCGACCGAGGCCGAGCCGCGGCTGATTTCTTCCATCGCGACCACGTGGGCCAGGTAGCCCAGGCCGGCACCGCCGTACTCTTCCGCGACGGTGATGCCCAACAGCCCCATGTCGCCGAACTTGCGCCACAGGTCCGCGGGGAACAGGTTGTCGATGTCGATCTGGGCGGCGCGGGGCGCGATCTCTTTGCTGACGAATGCGCGGACCTGGTCACGCAGCATGTCGATGGTTTCGCCGAGGGCAAAGTTCAGAGACGGATAGCTCATGGGGCACCTTCAAACTTGTTTTTATCAATGGAGAATCGGCCTGCGATGCGCGCCGAGTCGACTGTCACCTTTACGTTAACGTAAACCTGAGACGAATGGCTGTCAATCGCCCTTTACGTTAACGTCAACTTGAGCGAGAGTAGAGGCAGTTCAGGTCGGGTCCGGCGGCATGATGCCGGGCTTCCACACACCCGCTAATAAAGACAATAGGGGTCGTCATGGATCAACACAGTGCTCACCCACAGCACAGCTACACCCGTGGCTCACAGGACAAAGCCTTGCTGGCGATGACCATTGGCCAGGCATTCGACAACACGGTCGCCCGTTACCCGCAGGGCGAAGCGTTGGTGGTCCGCCACCAGCAGTTGCGCTACAGCTGGACGCAACTGGCCGAGGCGGTGGAGTTGCACGCCAGGGCGCTGCTGGCGCTGGGCCTGCAGGCCGGGGATCGCCTCGGCGTCTGGGCGCCCAATTGTGCCCAGTGGTGCATCAGCCAGTTCGCCAGCGCGAAGATCGGGGTGATTCTGGTCAACATCAACCCGGCCTATCGCAGCTCGGAGCTGGAGTACGTGCTCAAGCAGTCCGGTTGCCAGTGGCTGGTATGTGCCGGCTCCTTCAAGACCTCCGATTACCACGCCATGCTGCAAGGCCTGGCGCCGGAGTTGGCGCAACACCCGGTCGGCCAATTGCAGTGCGAGCGCCTGCCGCAACTGCGCGGCGTCATCAGCCTCGACCCGCAGCCGCCCGCAGGCTTCCTGCCCTGGTCGCAACTGACAGAGCTGGGGGCAGGGGTGCCGCCCGAGCAGCTCAAGGCGCGGCAGAACAGCTTGCATTTCGACCAGGCCGTGAACATTCAGTACACCTCCGGCACCACCGGTTTCCCCAAGGGAGCCACCCTCAGTCACTACAACATCCTCAACAATGGCTACATGGTGGGCGAAAGCCTCGGGCTGACGGCCGACGATCGCCTGGTGATCCCGGTGCCGCTGTACCACTGCTTCGGCATGGTGATGGGCAACCTGGGGTGTATCACCCATGGCACCACCATGATTTACCCCAACGACGCCTTCGATCCCCTGTTGACCCTGGAAACCGTGGCCCAGGAAAAGGCCACCGGCTTGTATGGCGTGCCGACCATGTTCATCGCCATGCTCGATCACCCGCGGCGCAAGGAGTTTGGCCTGTCGTCCCTGCGCACCGGCATCATGGCCGGGGCGACCTGCCCGATTGAGGTGATGCGCCGGGTCATCAGCGAAATGCACATGAACGAAGTGCAGATTGCCTACGGCATGACGGAAACCAGCCCGGTGTCGTTGCAGACCGGTCCTGCGGACAATCTGGAGCTGCGGGTGACGACCGTCGGCCGCACCCAGCCGCAACTGGAAAGCAAGATTATCGATGAAGCCGGCAACCTCGTGCCCCGCGGCACCATTGGTGAACTGTGCACCCGCGGCTACAGCGTGATGCTCGGCTACTGGAACAACCCTGAGGGCACCGCCGAAGCCATCGATCAGGCCGGGTGGATGCACACCGGCGACCTGGCGACCATGAACGAAGAGGGCTACGTCTGCATCGCCGGGCGTAACAAGGACATGATCATTCGTGGCGGCGAGAATATTTATCCGCGCGAGCTGGAAGAATTTTTCTTCACCCACCCGGCGGTGGCGGATGTACAGGTAATCGGCATTCCCTGCGAGAAATATGGCGAGGAGATTGTCGCCTGGATCAAATTCCACCCCGGTCACAGCGCCAACGAACTGGAGCTGCAAGCCTGGTGCAAGGAGCGCATCGCCCACTTCAAGACGCCACGTCACTTCAAGTTCGTCGAGGAGTTCCCGATGACCGTGACTGGCAAGATCCAGAAGTTCAAGATGCGCGAGATCTCCATCGAGGAGCTGCGGGAGGTCAAGGGCTGACTGCAGGGGCGAGCAAGCCGCACGCGGCTTGCTCGCGATGGCGATGGTATGTCCAGCATGGATGTCGGATGAGCCACCGCTATCGTGAGCACGCTCGCTCCCACAGTGGGTGATGGGTTGATCCGCTGCTTCTGCAAATGGGGGTGGCGGGGACCTTAAACCCCAGACAGCACAAAGGGGAGCCGAGGCTCCCCTTTAATTTGTCGTTGCGTGCTCTATTTTTATTATTAAGGGGCGGTCTGTTGTTGTTTTTGGCAACCGTGGCCCTTTACCGCTGTTTTGTGCGACCCCCATGCGGGGTCAAGAGCAAACGTATTTTTTTGAGCGCTGATCTGCTTTTTCGCCAAGCGATCCAACCAGTTCGGGAGCTACCTGAAGGTAGTTTTATTGTTCTCTGCCCGGTTGCGGGTCACTGCAAGCAGCACCCTGAAAGCACACCTTCTCCAAAAAAATCTGTTAGCTGCGTCTCTGCCGTGTTGTTTTTGTTATGTCAGAGTCGTTACGTCTTATTTTTATTAGGTTTGCCGCTTTTTTTGTTCTTGTTATGCCATAGAGATAGCAGAACCCGTGCCAACTTTTAAAAGTCCTTTAAAATCAATGACTTAATATTTTGTCGAACAAGCCCAGGCTAAAAATTCCCTCAGGTTGTTTCCGTGTTACTCGTTTTGGTGCGGGGCGGTAACACCCCGGCACACATTTACTGGGCGCTGCGGGCCTTGGCCACGCGCGAACCCGTTACTCGCCCCAGGACGTCGCAGATCTGCTGGCCGGCCACCAGCAATTGCGGCATATCCACCCCCGTCTCGATCCCCAGGCCGTTGAGCAGGTACAGCACGTCTTCGGTGGCCACGTTACCGCTGGCACCCTTGGCGTACGGGCAGCCGCCCAGGCCGGCGATGGAGCTGTCGAACACCGCGATGCCTTCGAGCAGGCTGGCGTAGACGTTGGCCATGGCCTGGCCGTAGGTGTCATGGAAGTGGCCGGCGAGTTTGTCCCGTGGCACCTGGGCGCCCACCACCTCGAACATCCGCCGGGTAGCGCCGGCGGTGCCGGTGCCGATGGTGTCCCCCAGGGACACCTCATAACAGCCCATGGCATACAGCTCGCGAGCAACCAGGGCCACTTGCTCCGGGGCCACGTCACCTTCGTACGGGCAGCCCAGCACACAGGACACGTAACCGCGCACACTGACACCGTGCTGGCGGGCGGCGTCCATGATCGGCACAAATCGCTCCAGGCTTTCGCTGATCGAGCAATTGATGTTGCGTTGCGAGAAGGCTTCGGAGGCGGCGGCAAACACCGCGACTTCCTTGACCCCGGCGGCCATGGCGTCTTCGAACCCACGCAGGTTCGGCGCCAGCGCACCGTAGGTAACCCCGGGCTTGCGCTGGATCTGCGCGAACACTTCGGCGGAGCCGGCCATTTGCGGTACCCACTTGGGCGAAACGAAGCTGCCGACTTCGATGTAACCCAGGCCGGCGGCCGTCAACGCGTCGACCAGCCGCACCTTGTCGGCGACGCTGATGGGTTGGGCTTCGTTTTGCAGGCCATCGCGTGGGCCGACTTCGATCAGGCGTACATGGGAGGGGAGGGACATATCAGGTTCACCTGTGGTTAGGAGTGTGAAGGCGCGGCCTGCTGGCTCTTGAGGGTCTGTTCCAGCGCCTGGACACAGCGCTCTTCGGCGGTGTCGAGCTCCAGCTTCATCTGTTCGATGTCCAGCAGTTGCTGTTCCAGCTGTTCCCGGCGTTCGCTGATTTTCGCCAGCATGCTGTTCAACTGCTTGGTGTTACCGCTGGTGGGGTCGTAGAGTTCGATCAGCTCGCGGCATTCGGCCAGGGAAAAGCCAATGCGCTTGCCCCGCAGGATCAGCTTCAGGCTGACCTTGTCCCGAGGCGAGTAGATCCGCTCCTGCCCGCGCCGCTCGGGGCTGAGCAGTCCTTGCTCTTCATAAAAACGGATGGCGCGGGTGGTGATGTCGAGCTCGCGGGCGAGGTCGGAAATGCTGTAGGTCTGGCTGCTCATGGCACGCTCGAAAAAGGGGCTTGGCGCTAAGCTAATGTCAGGTTGACGTAAACGTCAAGCAGCAAGCGCTGCACCAGACCCCATTGTCCGATACCCGCCCTCAAGCCTGCTGCTTATCCAGCTTCTTCTCGTGCGCCGTGACCTGCTGGCACAACTCGATCATCTGCTCGCGCATCCAGCGGTTGGCCGGGTCCTGGTCGGTGCTTTCGTGCCAGTACAGGTGGGTTGCCACCGGGGGCACATCGTTGACCGGCAGCAGGAATGATTGCAGTTCATGGCGGCGGGCAAAACGTTCCGGCACGGTCATCACCATGTCGGTTTGCTGCAGGACCTGAGAGGCCATCAGGTAATGCTGCGACCGCAGGGCGATCTTGCGCTGGATGCCCATCTTGCCCAGTGCCAGGTCGACATGGCCCAGGCCGCTGCGACGGCTGGAAATATGGATGTGGGTCAGGGACAGGTAATCGTCGAGGCTGAACTTTTCCTTGCCGGCCATGGGGTGCCCCTTGCGCATGGCGCAGACGTACCGGTCTTCCATCAGCTTGACGTGGCGCACTTGCGGGTCGGTGTTGAGCGGCGCATCGACGGCGAAGTCCAGGCGTCCGGCGGCCAGTTCCTTGGTGGTCTCGCGGCGCTTGGACAGGAAGCTTTCGATGACCACGCCCGGGGCCAGGCGGCGCAGGCGCTGGAACAACGGCGGCAGGATCACCGCTTCCGTGAGGTCGGTCATGCTGATGCGGTAAGTCTTGACCGCCTGCAACGGGTTGAAGATGCGGCTTTCCTGGACCGAGACCCGCAACAGCGAGAGCGCATTGCGCACCGGGCCGATGATGTTCTGCGCCATCGGTGTCGGCACCATGCCCTGGGCGGTGCGCACGAACAGCGGGTCGTTGAAGGTCTCGCGCAGGCGGGCCAGAGCGTTGGACACTGCGGGCTGGGTAATGCCGACGATCTGCCCGGCGCGGGTCAGGTTGGCTTCGGTATAGATGGCATCGAAGACGATGAAAAGGTTGAGGTCGACCTTGCTCAGATTCATGTCACTACGCTCTTGTTGTAGGTGGGCTCGATCAGTCGATCATATATCGGTGATGAATGTTAATACACGCCGAGAATAGGCTAGGTAAATTATCAACGCTGATCTAGCATCAATTCATGCCCTCAATAACGACTTCATCACCTCGTCAAAAAAGGTAGCCGCCCATGGATTTCGCTTATTCGCCCAAGGTTCAGGAACTGCGTGAACGCGTGACTGCGTTCATGGATGCTTACGTCTATCCAGCCGAAGCCGTGTTTGAGCGCCAGGTCGCCGAAGGTGATCGCTGGCAGCCCACCGCGATCATGGAAGAACTCAAAAGCAAGGCCAAGGCCGAAGGCCTGTGGAACCTGTTCCTGCCGGAATCGGAACTCGGTGCCGGCCTGACCAACCTCGAATACGCACCGCTGGCGGAGATCATGGGGCGCTCCTTGCTGGGGCCGGAACCCTTCAACTGCTCGGCGCCGGACACCGGCAACATGGAAGTGCTGGTGCGCTACGCCAACGAAGAGCAGAAACAGCGCTGGCTTGAACCCCTGCTGCGCGGCGAGATCCGTTCGGCGTTCGCCATGACCGAGCCGGATGTGGCCTCATCCGATGCCACCAACATGGCGGCCCGTGCCGAGCGCGATGGCGATCAGTGGGTGATCAATGGCAAGAAATGGTGGACCTCCGGGGCCTGCGACCCGCGCTGCAAGATTCTGATCTTCATGGGCCTGAGCAACCCGGATGCGCCACGCCATGCGCAGCACTCGATGATCCTGGTGCCGGTGGACACTCCTGGGGTAAAAATTCTGCGTCCGCTGCCGGTATTCGGCTACGACGACGCGCCCCACGGTCACGCCGAAGTGCTGTTCGAAAACGTCCGTGTGCCCTACGAAAACGTACTGTTGGGCGAGGGACGTGGTTTCGAGATCGCCCAGGGTCGCCTCGGCCCGGGCCGCATTCACCACTGCATGCGTTCGGTCGGTATGGCCGAGCGCGCGCTGGAATTGATGTGCAAGCGCTCGGTCAATCGCACGGCCTTCGGCAAACCGCTGGCACGCCTGGGCGGTAACATCGACAAGATTGCCGACTCGCGGATGGAAATCGACATGGCGCGCCTGCTGACCCTCAAGGCTGCCTACATGATGGACACCGTGGGTAACAAAGTGGCGAAAAGCGAGATCGCCCAGATCAAGGTGGTCGCCCCGAACGTGGCCTTGCGGGTCATTGACCGGGCGATCCAGATCCATGGCGGTGCCGGGGTTTCCAACGATTTCCCGCTGGCCTACATGTACGCCATGCAACGCACCTTGCGCCTGGCCGATGGCCCGGACGAGGTGCACCGTGCGGCGATCGGCAAGTTCGAAATCGGCAAGTATGTGCCCAAGGAAATGCTCCGTAGCGGCCATTAAACCGCGCCTCACCTGACACCCGCCCGCGCCTTTGGCGTTGGCGGGTGCTGACGTTTCGGTCCTAGGCCGGCAGCGCCTGCTCGCCGCGACCAAACCGCTCGCGATACACCGACGGTGCCAACCCGACCACCGTGCGAAAGGCCACGCGAAAACTCTCCACACTGCGATAGCCGCACTGCTGCGCAATCTGCTCGGTCGTGTGCCGGCTGCTTTCCAGCAGTTCACGGGCGCGGGCCAGGCGTTGCTGTTGCAGCCAGGACTTGGGCGAAGCCCCGGTGGCTTCGCTGAAACGGCGCAGGAAGGTGCGCTCGCTCATTGCCGCCTGGCTGGCCAGGTCGCGTACTTCCAGTGGTTCGTGCAAGCGCTCGCGAGCCCATTGCATTACCCGTGACAGGTCGCTGCGGGGTGTGCGGCTGACCGGGGCGGGGATGAACTGCGCCTGGCCGCCGGTGCGTTGCGGTGACATCACCAGCCGGCGCGCCACCGAATTGGCCACCTGGGTGCCAAAGTCCCGCGCCACCAGGTGCAGGCAGGCATCGATGCCGGCGGCGCTGCCAGCCGAGGTGAGCAACTGGCCCGCGTCCACGTACAGCACGTCCGGGTCCACCAGGATGTTGGGGTAGCGTGCGCTCAGTTCGTCGGTGTAGCGCCAGTGGGTGGTGGCGCGCAAGCCGTCGAGCAGGCCACTGGCCGCCAGCACAAACACCCCGGAACAGATCGACACCAGGCGTGCTCCGCGCCCGTGGGCCCGGCGCAATGCCGCCAACAGAGTGGCGGGCACCGGATCGCTGCGGCTGCGCCAGCCGGGAATGATGATGGTGCGGGCGGTCTCCAGCAGTTCCATGCCGCCATCGGCCAACACCTGAATGCCGCCGGTAGCCCGCATCGGGCCCTGATCGACGGCGACGATCCGGTGCTGGTACCAAGGGAAGTCGAACTCGGGCCGTGCCAGGCCGAAGATCTCCACCGCAATGCCAAACTCAAAGGTACAGAGGCCGTCGTAGGCCAGGATCGCTACAGAACCGGGTGTGCTGTGCATTTGGCGGAAAGTTCCCAGTGAGTGTCTTGTGCGCCACTGTAGCGCTTCAGGTCGGTTCGATACAGTGCTGGCAAGCCCACACATGCTTTGGAGAACACCCATGACCAGCCTGGTTCGCGCGATTCCTGCAGCCCCTAGCGCCGTTGCCTTGATGCATTTCAGCAACCGCCTGACCTTTGAAACCGATTGTTCCGACGTCTTCAGCAGCCAGGAGGCCGGTGCAGTGGATTTTGTCCTGGTGGATGTGCGTGGGCCTTTGGCTTACCAGCGCGGTCATCTGCCGGGGGCGATCAACATTCCCGGGCGCCTGATCACGGCCGGGTTGTTGGCGGGTTACCCCAAGGACACCTTGTTCGTGGTGTATTGCGCCGGCCCCCATTGCAATGGCGCCAACAAGGCCGCGGTGAAACTGGCGGCGCTGGAGTACTCGGTCAAGGAAATGATCGGTGGAGTGACCGGGTGGCTGGATGAGGGATTTGTATTAAGTGCCGCAGGTGCAGCGCGGGCCGATGTGGCAATTGGCTGCGAGTGCTGAGCGTCCGTTACCGCGAGGCGGCGGTTGCGGCCAGGTGCCATTGATCCAGTGTCACCTGCAGCCAGTCGTACACCTGGCGGTAAGCGGCGCTGTGGTCCTGGTGGCGGGGCAGGGGCGATTCATCGGCGAAATGGGCGTTGAGTTGGGCAACCGACTCGGCGTTCCATTCCGGGTGGAATTGCAAGCCGATACGGGTCGAGCCGACGGCATACATCTGTTGCTCGCACAGCGCACTGCTGGCCAGCAACTGCGCGCCAGGCGGCAGGTCAATCGCGTCTTCGTGCCATTCAAGTACCTTCAATGCCGAGCCGTCGGCAAAGTTGACGGTGGTCCAGCCGGTTTCAGTCGTGGCCATGCGGCGCACTTGGCCGCCCAGGCTCAGGGCCAGCAATTGTGCGCCCAGGCAGATGGCGAACACCGGTGCCCCCTGCGCCAGGCTGGCGGCCAGCCACTGGCGTTCTTGCGCCAGCCACGCGGGGCCGGCGTTGGATTCGTATGGCCCTCCCAGAATAATCACCGGAGCGGCACTCACCGCTGGCAAGTGCCCGAGGTCAGCGCGGAATACCGCCAGGGTCAGGCCCCTGGATTGCGCCCAGGTGGCAATGGCGCCGGGGCCTTCGGCAGGGTGGTGCTGAATCAACTGCACTGAATTTGAAGGTGCGAGCATGGGCGGGAACCGTCGCAGGTGAATGTCGGACTGCGCGGGCATCATGACGCAAAGCGTGATGCTTCTGTAGGCCATTTCGGTAGGTCGAGGCAAGGGGTCATCTGTGCTCACACCTTTGCCACTTTTCTATAACTATTTGTCGCATATGCACAATTTGCTCGCTGGGTGCAGCTCTAGACTGCCGGCCACTTCGATAAATACTAGCCACAAGCTACCGTCGAGGTCGCCAACAAGAGTCTCCGCACACAGGAGTTATAAATGAAGAAGCTAGTGATGTTCGGTGCTCTGGCACTGTCCGTGTTGTCCCTCTCGGCCGTGGCCGCAGACGCCAAGCCGATCCGTATCGGTATCGAAGCCGGTTACCCGCCGTTCTCGATGAAAACCCCAGACGGCAAGCTGACCGGTTTCGACGTGGACATCGGCGACGCGCTGTGCGCGCAGATGCAAGTCAAGTGCACCTGGGTCGAGCAGGAGTTCGATGGCCTGATTCCCGCGCTCAAGGTCAAGAAAATCGACGCGATCCTGTCGTCCATGACCATCACTGACGACCGCAAGAAGAACGTCGACTTCAGCATCAAGTACTACCACACCCCGGCACGTTTCGTGATGAAGGCCGGTTCCGACATCAAGGATCCGCTGACCGAGCTCAAGGGCAAGAAAGTCGGGGTTCTGCGTGCCAGTACCCACGACCGTTTCGCCACCGAAGTGCTGCAGCCGGCCGGTATCGTGCTGGTGCGCTACGGCTCCCAGCAGGAAGTCAACCTGGACATGGTCTCTGGCCGCCTCGACGCGATGCTGGCCGACTCGGTCACCCTGGACGACGGCTTCCTGAAAACCGACGCCGGTAAAGGTTTTGCGTTTGTTGGCCCGACCTATGAAGACGCCAAGTACTTCGGTGGCGGTGCAGGCATTGCCGTGCGCAAGGGCGATAAGGAGCTGGCGGACAAGTTCAACACTGCCATCACTGAAATCCGCGCCAATGGCAAGTACAAGCAAGTGCAGGACAAGTACTTCAATTTCGACGTTTACGGCGAGTAATTTCACCGTTGGAAAAAGTGGCCACCGTTGACGCGGTGGCCACTTTTTTTATGCCTGGAGGGGGAGTCCGTTCGTGTTCATTTGGGTAGGCGCTGAGTTTTTGGGGGGGCAGATCCGCCGCACCGTATGTTTCGGCAATACCCCAATCCTCGCAGCCCTTGATCAAGGTCGGCGTGCCCGGCCTGTTTCATTCCCCGTTTTCCCTCGCATGCTACGCTGCCCCGCGAATCCGCCCCATTGAAGGAAGGTCCATGCTCAAGTTGTTTGCCGTATGCCTGTTGCTGGCATCCCCGGTCGTGCAGGCCCAATCGGTGTTGCATGACGATTTGCCGCTGCAGTACCTCGAACAATCGATCCCCGGCCCGGCCAATCAGCCGCTGGTGATTTTTCTTCATGGCTACGGCAGCAACGAGGCGGATCTGTTTAATCTCAAGGAGGGGTTGCCGGCGTCGTATACCTATTTGGCGGTACGTGCGCCGCAGGTGCTGGAGCAGGGCAGTTATCAGTGGTTTAACAAGAAGGGGGACGGGGCGTACGACGGGGACAGTGATGACTTGCAGCGCAGTGCCGCGTTGCTGATGGATTTTGTCGCGAAGGCGGCGAGCAAGTATCACACCACGGCCGATCGGGTGTTCCTGGTGGGCTTCAGCCAGGGGGCGATCATGTCGTATGAAGTCGCGCTACGCCATCCCACGGCGGTGCGTGGGATAGCGGCGTTGAGTGGCAAGGTGCTGCCGGTGTTGCGTGGTCAGCTCAAGGCGGACCCGGCGCTGGGTTCCCTGGCGATTTTCATCGGCCATGGCACGGACGACCAGCGCTTGCCCTTCAGCGATGGCACTGACGCCAACAGCCTGTTGTCGGGGCTGGGCCTGGTGCCGCAGTTTCATGCCTATCCGGGGCTCGGTCACAGTATCAGCGAGTCGGAGATCAAGGACCTCGATGCCTGGTTGTTACGGATCAATCAGTAGCTCGCCGGTTTACTTTTCGCCAAGGATGTTTTTCACCAGGGCCGCGTGCCCGGCCTTGTCGTCGGCGCGGGAGATGATCTGGATCAGCATCATCCGAGTGCCCGAGCCGGCCAGCAGGCTGGTGTTGAGGGTCGGGCCGCCGCCCTGGGTGGCGGTGAAGTCGATCTGGCGCAGTCCCAGGCCTTTGAGGGTCAGGCTTTTTTCGCTTTGTTTGTTGAAGTCGGCCAGGGCTTCGCGTTGCTGGCTGGCGAAACCGGAGATGGACTCGTCGAGGAATACCGCGTCGTTGTCCTTGACGCTGAGGCCTTCGGGCAAGGTGTTTTCGGCGATGATCAGCACGGTTTTGCTTTGCTGATTGGTGTACATGGTGCCCTTGGCGCCGGACGTGCCGTTGGCCGCGTCACCGCCGGGCAATGGGTTGGCAATGAAACCCTTGGGCAGGCTGAAGGTGAACTTGTTGCCCAGCACCGCGACTTTTTCTGCCGCGGCGGTCTTGGTCGTCGGCTGGCTGGCGGCGTAGACGCTGGCGGCGCCGAAGGTGGTGAGCGCTGTCAGCAACAGAACAGCGGCGTGTTTACTGGCGATGATTTTTTTCAGCAGCGACATGCGAGTCTCCGGGTGTGATCGCGCGGGGTGGCGATCATCCCACGGGGCCCCTCACTCACTCCAGCACGAACTTGCCGGTGGGTCAGTCTTCAAGCTTGACCGGCGGCGCTGTCCCGGTGCGCAGGGGCGAGGGTGCGGCCCGCCGCTTGGTCATCAGCAGCATCACCAGCGACACCGCCACCCCGAGCACAAAGGCCCAGCCGCCCCAACGCGGCAAGGTCAAGGCCAGGGTCAGGCAAAAGGCTGCGAAGGCGTACATGCCGGTCGCGGTGGCGCGCAGCAACGCGGCGGTGAATGCTGGCCCCCGGGTTTGCTGGGAGAACACTGCCATCACGCTGCCAAGCACCGGGAAGACCGCAAGCAAACCGCTCCAGCGCTCACCCAGGGTGCTGGCGAACCAGGTCACCGCCAGCGTCAGCAACGCCCCGGCCAGCATGCGCAGCAACAGTCTGTCGGACTTTGGCGCGGGGCCTGCGAGCAAGGGTTGTGCGGCGGGGAACAGGTAGGGAGCCGCGAGCAGGGCGGTCGCCGCGGCGATCACCGACAACAGCAGCGACGCGGGCATCACTGACAGCACCCAGGCCACCAGGCTCCAACTTAACAGGGCGATCAGCAGCGCCGCCGGCCAGTTGCAGCGTTGCGCGGCCTGGGCGTAGACCACGCAGAAGGTGATCATCGCCGACATGGCCGACAGCGCCGCGATCGCCGACTGGGTCGCAAATGCCGGGCCTTGTTCGACCGCGAGGAAAAACAGGATCGGCCCGACCACCACCGGCAACCCCGATAGCCATCCTGCGACGCTCGGTCCCCAGCGTTTGCCAGCCAGGGAAATCAACAGGAGAAAACCGGGGATCAGCACGAGTTTCAACAGCAGCACGGAGCGTTCCTTGTTCGATGGCGGGGCACACAGCATACAAGGCTTCGCCGTGGCGCCTGAACCCTCTGGTTGCAACATCCCCGTCACTTCAAGAGGGCTGCGTCGTCGATCGGTCTGGGGCTGTGTGTGATGATCCGCGCGGCGAACAGGTGGCTGATCGTGCAAGGGCTGGGTTGTACCCCCAGCCGGCTTACTGATCCCAGTAGGGCACTGCGCCAAAACGTTCGACGAAAAAGTCGATCACTGCGCGCACTTTCACTGACAAGCGTCGACTGCCTGGCCAGAGAATGGCGATCTGCTGGGGTTCGAGGCTGTTGGAGGCCTGGAAATCACCGAGCACCTGCACCAGCTTGCCCCGGCTCAGGGCCTCGCCGATCAGCCAGGAAGGAAACATCACCAGCCCCATGCCCTGTTCGGCAGCCTGGGTCAGGGTGTCGGCGTGGTTGCCGGTGAGCGGACCCCTGACCGAGTAGGGGGTCCACTCGCCCGGGTCCTGGCGGAAGAACCAGCGTTGCAGACCGGAGTCGCCCTTGTAGGCCAGGCACTGGTGCCGCGCCAGCTCCACGGGATGCTGCGGGGTGCCATGGTGTGCCAGGTACGCCGGGCTGGCGGCGACGTGATAGCGCTGCGGCGCGACCACGCGGCCCTGCATGCTGGAGTCGTGCAGGGCGCCGATACGAAACAGCAGGTCGCAGCCTTCCTGCAGTGGGTCGACGTAACGATCGGTTTGCTGGATGTCCAGCTGCAGCCTGGGATAACGCTGGCACAGCTCGGCGATCCAGGGCGACAGGTGCAACTGGCCGAACACCACCGGCGCGTTGATGCGCACCAGGCCACTGGGTTCGCTGGCCTGTTCCTGCAAGGCCTGTTCGGCTTCTTCCAGTTGCACCAGCATCACCCGGGCATGCTGGCCGAGCAGGCGCCCGGCCTCGGTCGGCGTCACAGCCCGCGTGTGGCGGTAGAGCAATTGCTGGCTGAGGGCCTGTTCCATCAATTGGATCTGCCGCGAGATCGATGAAGGCGCCAGGCCTTCGCGGCGGGCGACCTCGGAAAAGCTGCCGTGATCGAGAACCGCTACGAACAACCGTAGCGCCTTGAAACTGAGTTCATTGAGACCCTGCATGAAACAGCCTGCTGTGCGAGTTACGCAAAAGTGTTGTCGACAGAGTCGCATTTATCGCAAAGGTTGGGCAATTGATAATGCCCGTCATTCTTTTCACCTTTGTGCAGGAGTTGTCATGTCTTCAGTTTCTACCCGTGAGGCCCTCGGGGCCGCTGTCACGCCCCGGCCCAACCCGCTCACCCGCTTGTTGTTGCTACCGCTGGTGATCCTGGCGGGCATGGGCCTGTCGGTGGAGGCGGGTTTGCTGGGGCCTTTGGGCGCCCAGGTGGGGCATCTGTGGGCGACCCTGAGCATTTTCGGTGTCGGCTCGGCGATCCTGTTTCTGCTGTTGCTGTTCAGCGGGCCGCAACCGGGGCCGGCATTCAGCACTTTGCCGCGCTGGCAATTGATTGGCGGTTTGCTCGGGCCGATGTACGTGGTGGTGTTGACCCTGGCGACCCCGGTCATCGGGATTGCCATGACGATGATTGCGATCCTCTCCGGTCAGGTCGGCAAGAGTGTGCTGATCGACCATTTCGGCTGGTTCGGCGCGGCGCGCAAGCCGGTCAACCGGGAGCGTTGGCTGGCCTTGCTGCTGATCGTCGCTGCTCTTGTCCTGATTGCGCGGGGTTGAACATGAATCTGTTGGTGTTGTTGCTGTTGGTTGTCGCGGCCGGTGCGGTGTTGAGTGTGCAGGCGGCGATCAATGGCCGTTTGGGCCAGGCGGTCGGCGTGTTGCGCAGTAGCCTGTTGACCTTTGTGGTGGGGGCCATCACGACCGCCTTGCTGATTCTGTTCTTCGAACCAGCCCATGCCGTCAGCCTGCTGGAGGTGCCGAAGTGGCAGCTCAGCGGAGCCCTGTTTGGCGTGGTTTACATGCTGGTGATGGTCGGTGCCGTGCCCCGGGTTGGCACGGCGGTGGCGACGGTGGCGGTGATCCTCGGCCAGTTGGGCATGGGCATGCTGATCGACCATTTCGGCTGGCTGGGCAATCCGTCCATAGAGTTGTCCAGCCATCGCATTCTGGCCATGGTCTGCCTGGGGCTGGCGCTGGTGTTGATGTACCGCAGCAGTCGCCGGCAAGTGGCCTGAGGTTTATCGACTAACCTGTATCAGGAGCGAGGGGCCGCGTGGGTATGTCGGTGGGTGCGGTCACTGCTTGAGAGGTGACATTGGCGTCGCCTCTGGACGACCACACCAATGGAGTCAGACTGATGAAAGCAGACACCTGCGCTTGTCCCAACTGCTCGTGCAAACTGGGCGAGCATTCGATAGTCCGGCATGGCAAGCACTACTGCTGCGAGGGGTGCGCCAAGCATCACGAGCACGGCGAAGCCTGCACGACGGCGGGCTGCCAGTGCGCCAAAGGGACTCATGGCTAGTGGGTATGACCTTGCCGTTGACGCCGGGATGGCGCCCACGGCAAGGTCATGCACGCTTCAGCTGGTGGGCCGCCACGTGACGTTTTCGATGCCGAATTTCTCCGCTGCCGGCTTGCTGGTCTTCTTCACTTTCTCTCGGCCAAAGCGGCCGATGCGCCCAACCCCGGCGTCGCAACTGGCCCAGTGCCAGGCCTCGGCGTTGTCCATCTTTTCCTGACGGATGATGAAAGACTTGGGCACACCGTGAAGGGTGTATTCGATGACGAACAATTTTGCGTTGATCATGTGCCGCTATTCCTCCCTGTCGTACTAGAGTGATCCCCCGTCGCTGAAAAAATTCATTCCAATTGCTCGGCGGGCCTCAATCGACTGGCTTCTGGGGGGCGGCCAATGGGCTCTGTTAGACTGGGCGATCTTTTTTGCCGAGGTGCCCCCCATGAGCGAGCCCATTCGCCTGACTCAATACAGTCACGGTGCAGGCTGTGGTTGCAAGATTTCGCCCCAGGTGCTGGAAGTGATCCTGGCTGGCAGCGGCGCCCAGAACCTCGACCCGAAACTCTGGGTGGGCAACGCTTCGCGCGATGATGCGGCGGTGTATGCCATTGATGACGAGCGCGGCGTGGTCTCGACCACCGACTTTTTCATGCCGATTGTCGATGATCCCTACGACTTCGGGCGCATCGCCGCGACCAATGCCATCAGCGATATCTACGCCATGGGGGGCGATCCGTTGATGGCGATTGCCATTCTCGGCTGGCCGGTCAATGTGCTGGCGCCGGAGATTGCCCGGGAAGTGATTCGCGGCGGTCGGTCGATCTGCGATGAGGCGGGAATCCCCTTGGCCGGTGGGCACTCGATTGATGCCCCGGAGCCGATTTTCGGCCTGGCGGTCACAGGGCTGGTGCAAAAACGTCATATGAAGCGCAATGACACGGCGACCGTTGGTTGCCTGTTGTACCTGACCAAACCGTTGGGGATCGGCATCCTCACCACCGCCGAGAAGAAGGGCAAGCTGCGTGACAGCGACGTGGGCCTGGCTCGGGACTGGATGTGCACCTTGAACAAGCCTGGGAGCCGATTCGGCAAGCTCGACGGCGTGACCGCCATGACTGATGTCACCGGTTTTGGCTTGCTCGGGCATCTGGTGGAAATGGCCGACGGCAGTGCGCTGACGGCTCGGGTCTACTACGACCGCGTGCCGCGCCTGCCGGGTGTCGAGTACTACCTGGACCAAGGGTGTGTGCCGGGTGGCACCCTGCGCAATTTCGACAGCTACGCCAGTAAGCTGGGGCGTGTCCAGGAGTTGCACAAGCGTGTGTTGTGCGACCCGCAGACCAGTGGCGGCTTGCTGGTTGCCGTGACACCGCAGGGCAACGCGCAATTCCTGGCGGTGGCCGCCGAGTTGGGGTTGGACCTGGCGCCTATCGGTGAACTGGTCGAGCGACAGAGCAACGCGGTCGAGGTGATTTGATGCCTGTCGATATCACCGATTACCGCGACATCTTTCTCAACGATCGCCCGATGATGGACACCCGTGCGCCGATCGAATTCACCAAGGGTGCGTTTCCCGGGGTGGTCAACCTGCCGCTGATGACTGACAACGAACGTCAGCGTGTCGGCACCTGTTATAAGCAGCAAGGCCAGCAGGCGGCCATTGTCCTGGGGCACCAGTTGGTCTCGGGGGCTATCAAGGCCGAGCGGATCCAGGCCTGGGCCGATTTCGCGCAGGCCCATCCCGAGGGTTATCTGTATTGCTTTCGTGGAGGCCTGCGCTCGCAGATCGTCCAGCAATGGCTCAAGGACGAAGCGGGCATCGACTACCCTCGAGTCGGCGGTGGCTACAAGGCAATGCGTACCTTCCTGCTGGATACGCTCGACCAGGCTGTCGGCCAGTGCGATTTCGTTTTGCTTGGTGGCATGACCGGTACCGGCAAGACCGATGTCCTCACGCGATTGAACAATGGCCTGGACCTGGAAGGGCATGCCAATCACCGTGGCTCCAGCTTCGGCAAGCGGGCGAGCGGGCAACCGTCCAATATCGACTTCGAGAACCGCCTGGCAGTCGACGTACTGAAAAAGCGCGCCAGGGGCATCGAGCAGTTTGTGCTCGAGGACGAAAGCCGCATGGTGGGCAGTTGCGCCTTGCCGTTGCCGCTGTATCAGGGCATGCAGCGTTTTGCGATGGTCTGGCTGGAGGACAGCGTGCAGGGGCGGGTAGAGCGCATCCTGCGTGATTATGTGGTGGACCTGTGCGCCGAGTTTGTCGCGGTGTATGGCGATCAGGGCTTTGTACAGTTTTCCGAGCGCTTGCTGGACAGCCTGAACAACATTCGCAAACGTCTGGGGGGCGAGCGCCACCAACGGCTGTTCGGCTTGATGGAAGCGGCGTTGGCTGAACAGGCACGCAGCGGTGCGGTGGACCTGCATCGCGATTGGATCGAAGGGTTGTTGAACGAGTACTACGACCCGATGTACGCCTTTCAGCGCGAGAAGAAGGGCGATCGAATCGAGTTCGCGGGTGAGCAGGCCGCGGTGCTTGAATACCTGCGCGAACGCAGCCGCCGGCAAGCTTGAGAACAAGGCGCCGACCGTTCAGCGCCTTGCCACGTGCCTTACAGTATCAGCGCGCCGATCAGCCCGCACAGCACGCCGACCAGCATGGTCAGCAGGGCCACGGTCACCAGCACCCGGGTGTCGAAGTCTTTGCGCAGCATCAGCAGCGACGGCAGGCTGATGCTGGGCAGGGTCATCAACAGCGCAACCGCCGGGCCGGTGCCCATGCCCAGGGCCATCATGGTCTGCACGATCGGGATTTCCGCCGCGGTGGGGATCACGAACAGGGTGCCAACGATGGCCAGCGGTACCAGCCACCACAAGCTGTCTGCCATCGCCCCGTCAACGTGGGGAAACAGCCAGACCCGCGCGGCGCCCAGCACCAATACGGCCAGGATGTAGACCGGAATGGTGCTCCAGAACAATTGCCACAGGGTGCGGATCCAGCGGCCGAGGAAGGGTTGCGAATCCGTGGTGCTGACGTTTTCCACGGCTTGCAGGGCGGCTTGTGGCACTTGCTCGGGTCGCGAAATGCGCTGGGCCACCAGCGAAACCCCCAGCACCAACACGATGCCGGCGACCAGTCGCAGGGCGGTAAAGCCCCACCCCAGGACAAAACCCATGAATACCAGGGTGGCCGGGTTCAGCACCGGGTTGCCGATCCAGAATGCAAGCGCCGCACCCACGGATACGTTTTGCCGGCGCATGCCGGCGGCTACCGGCGCTGCACAACAGCTGCACATCATGCCGGGCAGGGCGAACAGGCCCCCGCGCAGGGTGGAGGCGAAGCCCGCGCGGCCGAACAGCCGCAGCAGCCAGTCCCGCGGGATCAGGACTTGCAGCAGGGAACCGAGGATTACCGCCAGGACGGCGGCCTTCCAGATTGCCAGGAAGTACACCTTGGCGTACGTCAATGCGGCGGCCAGGGGGGCGGTTTGCGCGTCGTTGAGAATCGAGGCGCCAATGCTGTGGCTGTCGGCAGCGGTAAAGGCCTTGAAGTAGTACGGGGACCACTTGACGTAGTAGAGGCCAATGCAGGCCACCAACAGGAACAGGGCCGGCTTGCACCAGAACGACCAGCCCCGGTTGGGGGTGGTTAAGGAGTTGGACATACAGGGGTTCCGGGTACAGGGGGACAGGTCGCGCATCATACCTCACCCCGGGCCATGCGCTGGTGCGGCCGCCCTGTCAGGTCGGGCAGCTCTCCTGGCCATTGTCCAGGCCCTGTTTGTAATGCTGGCTCTGCAAGGTGGCCTTGCCGTTGTGCCAGGTCAGGGTCAGGACGTACATCGAGTCGAAGTCGCCGGACTCCCAGTCCTCGGTGATCGACTGCTTGCTGCCCACCGCTTCGCGCGCCACCTTGTTGATCAGCTCTGGCAAGTAGCCATGGGACCAGGCGGTGTAGATGATCGAGTTGTGGTACTTGTCGTGGAGCAGTTCGTCCGCCAGTTCACTGGTGTCGTTGGCGGAAAACTCGATGTTCACCGGCAGGCCCAGCTTGATCGCGCTCGGGCTGATGGTCATCAGGGGACGGATGTAGCTGTAGGAGTTGTCGAGCTCGCCTTCCTCGACATTGCGGGTCGGGTTGGCGGCAAACACGAAATCGGCTTTGCCGAATTTTTCGGGCAGCAGCTGTGCCAGATCGATGGCGCGGTTCAGGCCCTGGCAATTGAGTTGTCCGAGACCGCCGGCCGGTTTTTCCGCATGCCGCAAAAACACCAGGGTCTGGGTGCCATCAACCGGCTGGGCGCGGCTTTCGCTCGACTCCAGCGACAGCAGCAGGGCGCAGGTAGTCAGCAGTGCAGGGAGGAACACGAAGGCGCGCTGTTTCAGGCGTTGGGTGATCTGCAGTGGGTTTCTCATCAAGTATTAGTTCTTCAGCACATTCAGGTTAAGGCTGACAAACCTTTCCACCGCAAGCTCCCGGCTTCGGATGGTTTTCCATGTCGTTGGGCGAGTCATCTTGCGCGCGCGCTGCCTTCAGAGTCCGCTGAGGGCTATTGGTTCGATTGGAATCTGCGGGCGCGCACTTTATCCGGGGTAACGCTGAGAATGGGGGAAGGTTAGCGACATAATGTTTCCGATTTAAGATGCCGGCGCCGGCAGGCTCGCTATAAGCTAGCCCGCGTACAGGCCGGCCGTGTGCCGCGTGTTAGGCCAAAACTCAGCCGTTGAATTGTCACTGGATGTTCACTATGACCGATTTGTCAGCGTTCCCGATTACTGAAAAATGGCCTGCCCAGTTCCCCGAGTGGCTTCAACTCTACTCGTTGCCTACGCCAAACGGGGTCAAAGTCTCGATCATGCTCGAAGAGATCGGCTTGCCGTACGAGGCCCATCGCGTGAGTTTCGAGACCAACGACCAGATGTCCCCGGCGTTCCTGTCGCTCAATCCCAACAACAAGATTCCGGCGATCCTCGACCCTCACGGCCCCGACGACAAGCCGATGGCGCTGTTCGAGTCCGGAGCGATCCTGATTTACCTCGCCGACAAGAGCGGGCAATTGCTGGCCCAGGAGTCGGCGGCACGTTACGAGACGATTCAGTGGCTGATGTTCCAGATGGGCGGTATCGGCCCGATGTTCGGCCAGTTGGGCTTTTTCAATAAATTCGCCGGCAAGGAGTACGAGGACAAACGTCCGCGGGACCGTTATGTCGCCGAGAGCACCCGCTTGCTGAAGGTACTCGACGAACGCCTGCAAGGGCGTGACTGGATCATGGGTGAGCGCTACACCATCGCCGACATCGCGATCTTCCCGTGGGTACGCAACCTGATCGGATTTTATGAGGCCGGCGATCTGGTGGGGATCAAAAACTTCCCCAATGTGCTGCGGGTACTGGAGCGCTTCCTGGCGCGCCCGGCGGTAGTGCGCGGGCTGGAAATTCCCAAGTCTTGAACCGGTCCGCCACTGCCTGGTGCAGTGGCGTACCTGGGCGCTGGGTTAGCGGTTGCTGGCCGCCAGCTTGAGGCCAAAGCCGATCAGCGCGATGGCTGCCACCCGGGTGGCAATGGTCCGGGCCAGGGGCAGGGCCTTCAAGCGGATCGCCGCAGCGTTGCCGATCAGCACCAGGGCGCCCTGGTACAGCAGGCTGATCAGGGTCACGTGGACCATCATCGCCACCAGGGTCACCGTCGACGACCCCGGGCTGATGAACAGCGGGAAGAACGCCACGAAAAACAGCATGACCTTCGGGTTGGTCAGGCTGATGACCAGGGCGTTGCGCAAATAGGTGCGCGCCGAGCGTCGCGGTTCCAGGGCCGCGTCATGTTGCGCCACCGGGGTGCGCAACATTTGTATGCCCATCCAGCACAGGTACGCTGCACCGAACCACTGCAGCCCCTGGAACAGCAGCGGGTTGGCGCTCATCAGCGCTGCCAGGCCGGCCGCAGCGGCAATCATGTAGGTCGCATCCCCCAGCAGGGTCCCCAGCACCGCGCCAAAACCGGCGCCGATGCCGTTGCGGGCGGTGGCATTGAGGATGGCAAAGGTGCCAGGGCCGGGGATCAGTTGGAAAATCACGATCGCCGCGATGAAACTGCCGTAGTTGTGTATCTCAAACATCTGGGCTCACTCCGTATCCTTCGGGGTTTGTCACCCACCGTGGGTGCGTTAGGCAGATTAGTTGAACTGTGAGTCACTGTCAGGGGATGGGGCCCCTCGGGTTCTATTGTTACTGTTTTCGCAATAAACTCTTGCCTCACCTGCATTTGTGCCAGCAGGGGCGAGGGGCATAAGCTCGCGCCTCCAGCACTTTTTGTCTTGTTCAGGCCTTTGGCCTCCTGCCAGGAAATTTCATGTCCAGCCAGTTCCCCGAAGCCCGTCCACGCCGTTTGCGGCGCACCCCGCAACTGCGCAAGCTGTTCCAGGAAACCGAGTTCAGCCTCAATGACCTGGTGTTGCCGATCTTTGTCGAGGAAGAAATCGACGATTTCGTACCGATCACCAGCATGCCGGGTGTGCGGCGGATTCCCGAGTCGAAACTGGCCGGTGAAATCGAGCGTTACGCCCGGGCCGGTATCCAGTCGGTGATGACCTTTGGGGTGTCGCACCACCTGGATGGCAATGGCAGCGACACCTGGCGGGAAAACGGTCTGGTGTCGCGCATGGCGCGGATCTGCAAGGACGCGGTGCCGGAAATGATCGTCATGTCCGACACCTGCTTCTGCGAGTACACCGATCATGGCCACTGCGGGGTGATGCATGGCGCCGAAGTCGACAACGACCTGACGCTGTTCAACCTTGGCCAGCAAGCCGTCGCCGCCGCGCGTGCCGGGGCGGATGTGATTGCACCCTCGGCGGCCATGGACGGGCAGGTGCAGGCCATTCGCCGCGCCCTGGACGCTGCTGGCTTCCACCAGACGTCGATCATGGCCTATTCGACCAAGTTTGCCTCGGCCCTCTACGGCCCGTTCCGCGAGGCCGGTGGCAGTGCGCTCAAGGGCGATCGCAAGAGCTACCAGATGAACCCGATGAATCGCCGCGAAGCCGTGCGCGAATCGCTGCTGGATGAGCAGGAGGGTGCCGATGCGCTGATGGTCAAGCCCGCCGGCGCCTATCTGGACATCATCCGCGATATCCGCGAAGCCTCGCGGTTGCCGCTGGCGGCGTATCAGGTCAGTGGCGAGTACGCGATGATCAAGTTCGGCGCGGCCGCCGGGGCGATCGACGAAGAGCGGGTGGTGCGCGAGAGCCTGGGTGCGATCAAGCGCGCCGGTGCGGACCTGATCTTCACCTACTTCGCCATGGACCTGGCGCTTAGCGGAATCTGACCCGCTACGGGCGCGCGCTCAGCTCATGAACGGCTTGATCCCATGAGCGTGAAAGTAGCGCTCGATGACTTTCGGGTCAGCGCCCGGGTCGGCGAGCGCTACGTAGCTGTCAGGCCGCAACAGGTAGAACCCATTGCACGCCAGGCCGGCTTTTGCATGGTCGGGCGTGTAGGCGAACACCTGCAGCGCCAGGTGATGATCGCTGCACCAGGCGCGCATTTCGTCGCTGGTGTCGCCGTACACATGCACCTGCCAGGCGGGGAGGGCGAGGCTGGAAAAGTTGTCGCGCTCAGCATCCTGTACCCACGGCAGGCGATCGCCACCGAACACCGTGCCGGCATGGCCCGCACTGAGTGGCATCGCGCGGTAGTTCAGGGTGATTTGCGACACGGTGCGGAACAACCACTCGCGAGCCCGCTCCAGTGCCGCCATTTTGGGTAACAGCAACGGTGCCACGCGGGTGCGCAACAGGTCGGCGATGGCGCCTTCGGCTGTGATGAAGCTGAATACCCGATCGGTGGTGCTCACCAGTTTGCGAGCAAAGGCCATGCGTTCGATGGCATAGCTGTCGAGCAACCTGTGATCTGCCGTTCTGGTAGTGGGTGGTGTCTTTATCATCGCCCCATGGGGAGGCTCAGCGCTGGGCAAACGCCAGGTTCAGGCCCAGTGCGGCGAACGATGCGGCAAATCCGCGGCGCAGCCAGTTCTGAACGGTGGGTGACTCGATGACGGCCGTGCGAAAAAAGTTCGCCAGTAAGCCATAGATCACAAATACCGCAAAGGTCATCAACATGAACACTGTGCTTAGGGTGAGCATCTGCACCGTGGCCGACGGCCCGTTGGGCGTGATGAACTGCGGCAGAAACGCCAGGAAGAATATCGTCAGCTTGGGGTTGAGCAGATTGAGCAGGCCAGCGCGCAGCATGATGGTGCCGCCACTCAGGTTGAGCGGTGTATCGCTGACGGCAAATGCCGAGCGGTCGCGCCAGGTGGCATAGGCCAGGTACAACAGGTAGGCGACCCCGGCAAACTTCAGCCCCTGGAATGCCAGCGCGCTGGTATGCAGGATTGCCGAGAGGCCCAGCATCGAGGCCATCAGGTGCGGCACTATCCCGCCCGTGCAGCCCAGCGCAGCGTAGACACTGGCCCGTTTGCCAGCGGCCAGCGCCGTGGAGAGGGTAAATACCACGCCAGTGCCGGGGATCAACACGACGATCAGTGAGGTCAGCAGAAAATCCATTGTCAGCATGCCAGCGAACTCCAGTCGGTGATCGGGTGTCAGAGCACCCGCAAGCAATCGTTCATTGAAGTGCAATGCGGGTTGCTTTTCCAGAGGAAAACACCGAAGTGTAGTGCGAGTCATTCGCCCGGTCGGTCAAAAGGACCCTTGAGCCACACCATGCAAGCCAATCAATTGATCATCAGCCTCGCTACGCTGCTATTGCTGGCCGGGTGTGCGAGTCAGGGTAGCCGCGATGCAGCGCCCAAGCCGGACCAGGTCAAAGCGCAGATCGTACGCTTGTTGCCCGCCAGTACGGTGGACCGGCAAGGTTGGGCTAACGACATCTATAGTGCCTTTGCCGCGCAGGCGATTCCCGCGACCTCGCAGAATCTCTGTTCGGTGCTGGCAGTGACCGAGCAGGAGTCGACCTTTCAGGCTGACCCGAAAGTGCCGGGGCTGGGCAAGATTGCCCGGGACGAGATCGACCGCCGTGCTGCCAGGGCGCATATCCCCAGTCTCCTGGTGCGGGGGGCCCTGCAGGTTAGTTCGACCAATGGCAAAAGTTACAGTGACCGGTTGAATGCGGCGCGTAGCGAAAAAGAGCTCAGCGCGATCTTCGATGACTTCATCGGCCGGGTGCCCATGGGCAAGACCCTGTTCGGCGGGTTCAACCCGGTGCACACCGGTGGGCCGATGCAGGTCAGCATCGCGTTTGCCGAAAAGCAGGCGCGCAACTATCCGTACCCGGTGGACGGCTCGATCCGCCGTGAGGTGTTCACTCGGCGGGGCGGCATGTACTTCGGCATCGCCCACCTGCTCGGTTACCCGGTGAGCTATAGCCAGCCGCTGTATCGCTTCGCCGACTTCAATGCCGGCTGGTACGCCAGCCGCAATGCGGCATTCCAGGCTGCACTGAACCGCGCGACCGGTGGTTCCCTGGCGCTGGATGGCGACTTGATCCGCTACGGTTCGCTACTGCCGGGTTCCACTGAACTGGCAGTGCGCAGCCTGGGTAAACGCCTGGATATGCGCAACAGCACGATCCGCGATCAACTGGAGTTGGGGGATAGTCTGGCTTTCGAAGACAGCAAACTCTACAAGCGGGTATTCGCGCTGGCCGAAAAGCCTCAAGGCCAGGCGTTGCCCAGGGCGGTGTTGCCGGGGATTGAGCTAAAGAGCCCGAAAATCACCCGTAAGCTCACCACGGCCTGGTTTGCCAAGCGTGTCGATGAGCGTTATCAGCGTTGCATGAAGCGCGCAGCCGCGGGTTAGGGCCGACGGAGGGCGAAAAAAGCCCGGCAGAGTGTGCCGGGCTTTTTGTTGAGGTGTGCGGACCGGCAATTCATGCACGGTTCTGGGTCAGGCGATCGGAGCCACCTTCGGCAACGCGGTTCTGTTGCAGGCGGTCGGAGCCACCTTCGGCGACACGGTTCTGTTGCAGACGATCGGAGCCACCTTCGGCAACACGGTTCTGTTGCAGGCGGTCGGAGCCACCTTCGGCGACACGGTTCTGTTGCAGACGGTCGGAGCCACCTTCGGCGATCACGGCGGGTTGTTGTGTGGCGCTGACGGGGGGTGTCAGGTCGGTGGCGAATGCACTGGTGGCCAGTACGGAGAAAGCGAGGCTGAGGATGATGTGGCGCTTCATGAGGGTGTGCTCCGGGGGTGTCGTGGTTGGTATGGAGCCAATGTTACGCGTCAGGATTTTTAAGAGAATTTCATTGGGTCGATGGTGAACATCGATGGCGGTGATGGCGCGGACAAGCAGGACCAGGAACTGATGGGGGCAGGGCAAGACATTGCTCTTCTATATAGAGAGTCGGGATTGAGGGCGGTTCTGGGGCTTTTGATAGAAAAACCAAATTAGCAGTTGACGGCAGATTCTATATGTCTATAATTCGCCCCACTTCCGGCGCAGTCGAAACGGAAAACTCCTTGGTAAACAACGAGTTACGCAGTTTTCGGCAGCAGGTTGCTTCAGTTCATCGAAGCGCGAAAGGAGTTGAAAAAGAGGTGTTGACAGCAGCGTGTAACGCTGTAGAATTCGCCTCCCGCTACCGAGTGATCGGAAGCGCAAGTGGTTGAAGTTGTTGAAGAAATCTTCGAAAGCTTCTGAAAAATACCACTTGACAGCAAATGAGGCTGCTGTAGAATGCGCGCCTCGGTTGAGACGAAAGATCTTAACCAACCGCTCTTTAACAACTGAATCAAGCAATTCGTGTGGGTGCTTGTGCTGTCAGACTGATAGTCAAAAAGATTATCAGCATCACAAGTTACTCCGCGAGAAATCAAAGATGTAACCAACGATTGCTGAGCCAAGTTTAGGGTTTCTTAAAAACCCAAAGATGTTTGAACTGAAGAGTTTGATCATGGCTCAGATTGAACGCTGGCGGCAGGCCTAACACATGCAAGTCGAGCGGTAGAGAGAAGCTTGCTTCTCTTGAGAGCGGCGGACGGGTGAGTAATGCCTAGGAATCTGCCTGGTAGTGGGGGATAACGCTCGGAAACGGACGCTAATACCGCATACGTCCTACGGGAGAAAGCAGGGGACCTTCGGGCCTTGCGCTATCAGATGAGCCTAGGTCGGATTAGCTAGTTGGTGGGGTAATGGCTCACCAAGGCGACGATCCGTAACTGGTCTGAGAGGATGATCAGTCACACTGGAACTGAGACACGGTCCAGACTCCTACGGGAGGCAGCAGTGGGGAATATTGGACAATGGGCGAAAGCCTGATCCAGCCATGCCGCGTGTGTGAAGAAGGTCTTCGGATTGTAAAGCACTTTAAGTTGGGAGGAAGGGCAGTAACCTAATACGTTGCTGTCTTGACGTTACCGACAGAATAAGCACCGGCTAACTCTGTGCCAGCAGCCGCGGTAATACAGAGGGTGCAAGCGTTAATCGGAATTACTGGGCGTAAAGCGCGCGTAGGTGGTTTGTTAAGTTGGATGTGAAATCCCCGGGCTCAACCTGGGAACTGC
>NZ_CP130043.1:0-220000 GCF_030505375.1 Pseudomonas kielensis | reverse complement strand
CACTAGTCGAGTCGGCCTGCGCGGAAGATGTAACGGGGCTCAAACCATACACCGAAGCTACGGGTATCATCTTAGGATGATGCGGTAGAGGAGCGTTCTGTAAGCCTGTGAAGGTGAGTTGAGAAGCTTGCTGGAGGTATCAGAAGTGCGAATGCTGACATGAGTAACGACAATGGGTGTGAAAAACACCCACGCCGAAAGACCAAGGTTTCCTGCGCAACGTTAATCGACGCAGGGTTAGTCGGTCCCTAAGGCGAGGCTGAAAAGCGTAGTCGATGGAAAACAGGTTAATATTCCTGTACTTCTGGTTATTGCGATGGAGGGACGGAGAAGGCTAGGCCAGCTTGGCGTTGGTTGTCCAAGTTTAAGGTGGTAGGCTGGAATCTTAGGTAAATCCGGGATTCTAAGGCCGAGAGCTGATGACGAGTGTTCTTTTAGAACACGAAGTGGTTGATGCCATGCTTCCAAGAAAAGCTTCTAAGCTTCAGGTAACCAGGAACCGTACCCCAAACCGACACAGGTGGTTGGGTAGAGAATACCAAGGCGCTTGAGAGAACTCGGGTGAAGGAACTAGGCAAAATGGCACCGTAACTTCGGGAGAAGGTGCGCCGGTGAGGGTGAAGGACTTGCTCCGTAAGCCCACGCCGGTCGAAGATACCAGGCCGCTGCGACTGTTTATTAAAAACACAGCACTCTGCAAACACGAAAGTGGACGTATAGGGTGTGACGCCTGCCCGGTGCCGGAAGGTTAATTGATGGGGTTAGCTAACGCGAAGCTCTTGATCGAAGCCCCGGTAAACGGCGGCCGTAACTATAACGGTCCTAAGGTAGCGAAATTCCTTGTCGGGTAAGTTCCGACCTGCACGAATGGCGTAACGATGGCGGCGCTGTCTCCACCCGAGACTCAGTGAAATTGAAATCGCTGTGAAGATGCAGTGTATCCGCGGCTAGACGGAAAGACCCCGTGAACCTTTACTATAGCTTTGCACTGGACTTTGAATTTGCTTGTGTAGGATAGGTGGGAGGCTTTGAAGCGTGGACGCCAGTCTGCGTGGAGCCAACCTTGAAATACCACCCTGGCAACTTTGAGGTTCTAACTCAGGTCCGTTATCCGGATCGAGGACAGTGTATGGTGGGTAGTTTGACTGGGGCGGTCTCCTCCTAAAGAGTAACGGAGGAGTACGAAGGTGCGCTCAGACCGGTCGGAAATCGGTCGTAGAGTATAAAGGCAAAAGCGCGCTTGACTGCGAGACAGACACGTCGAGCAGGTACGAAAGTAGGTCTTAGTGATCCGGTGGTTCTGTATGGAAGGGCCATCGCTCAACGGATAAAAGGTACTCCGGGGATAACAGGCTGATACCGCCCAAGAGTTCATATCGACGGCGGTGTTTGGCACCTCGATGTCGGCTCATCACATCCTGGGGCTGAAGCCGGTCCCAAGGGTATGGCTGTTCGCCATTTAAAGTGGTACGCGAGCTGGGTTTAGAACGTCGTGAGACAGTTCGGTCCCTATCTGCCGTGGACGTTTGAGATTTGAGAGGGGCTGCTCCTAGTACGAGAGGACCGGAGTGGACGAACCTCTGGTGTTCCGGTTGTCACGCCAGTGGCATTGCCGGGTAGCTATGTTCGGAATAGATAACCGCTGAAAGCATCTAAGCGGGAAACTAGCCTCAAGATGAGATCTCACTGGAACCTTGAGTTCCCTGAAGGGCCGTCGAAGACTACGACGTTGATAGGTTGGGTGTGTAAGCGCTGTGAGGCGTTGAGCTAACCAATACTAATTGCCCGTGAGGCTTGACCATATAACACCCAAGCAATCTTGTGACTTCGAAAGAGGCATCTGATTGCGGTGTGTGAAGACGAAACGAACCGAAAGTTCGAAAAACTCACAAAACACCGAAAGCTATCACATACCCAATTTGCTGAAGCGAGGCCGACTGGCCACGACTCAGTACCCGAATTTCTTGACGACCATAGAGCATTGGAACCACCTGATCCCATCCCGAACTCAGCAGTGAAACGATGCATCGCCGATGGTAGTGTGGGGTTTCCCCATGTGAGAGTAGGTCATCGTCAAGATTAAATTCCAAAACCCCAATTGCGAAAGCAGTTGGGGTTTTGTTTTTGTCCCCCCAAAAGAACTCAGCGCCTGGCCAGGCGCAGGTAGATCAGCCCATTGATCAGCACCACCAAGCCACCGAGGCTCAGTTGGATGTTCGGTGTCAGCCCGCTGGGGTAGATCAGGGGCCACAGGTAATGTTCGATGAAGCTCTCCTCATACCCAGCCTGGCCGGCACTGCGGCGCATGAGGTTCTCCCAGCGGGTCAGGGGACAGTTCCAGTGGCAGACTTCAACCAGCGTCCCCCACAGTACCGCTGGCAGGTGCCACCAGATCACCGGACGCCATTTGAACGCGAGCAGGGCGCCGAACAGCACGAATAGAATGAACAGCAAATGCACGAGCAACAGCCCGTCAGCCGTCAGTCGATAGAGCATGGTGCCTCCTGTCGTTGATTGAGCAGGTCTTTCACCACCTATACTCACCGTACCGTGACCCAAAATGCCAGGCGTTCGATTCGCATTGATGCGTGGCTACGGCTGTCGTGTCATCTGCGGGGGGACTGCGATCTTGAGTCGACGTGTCCTGTTTCTTGCCCTACTGGTCATATTGCTGGCTGGATGCTCGACTGCGGGTCGCGTCGGGCCGACGGTGCAGGTAGTAATCACGGACGCGACCTGGCAGCAGATCGATAAAGACATCGAAACCGCCTCATTGTCCTCCAGAGAAACGGTCCGCCAGTACACGCGCAAAGCTATGGAACGGTGGCGTGAGCAGGTGTTCCGGCGCACCGAGAGCGACTTCATTCCCTGGTTTACCGGCTACTGGACCCAGCAATGGCTGGGCATGAAGGTGGGCTGGTACAAGCTCAGCGCCAAGAATGAGAAGGATTCGGTGGTCAACCGCTTGGCCCTCTACCTGCAGGAGCAGTACCACGAACGCGTGCTCGATCCGGTGGCCAAGGTCACTGACCCTAACGTGATCATGGGCGACGCCGTCACCCTGTACCTGCAGATGCTCAGTGCCCATCTTGGGGAGATTCAGGAGCATTACGCCGTGCCCCGGGATCAATTCGACCAGCGCCTCAACCGGATTCCCGCCATCACCCTGGCACCGCCACCGGCGCGCAATGCTTCGTTGTATCAGATCGTCCACGCCGAGCCGGTCAACCACCTGCCGGCTTATTTGGCCCTGATCGAGCAGGTGCGCGGTTCCAACAGTGGGGCAGGGGCCGGGTTGTCGGACGCCGGGATCTCGTCAGTGGCCAAGCGCGCCAGTGAGCGGCTCGAGGCGCAGATTGCCTCGCGCAGCGTCGCCAGTGCGGTAGCGGCAGCCGTCGGCCGGGTCGCTGGTGCGGTGATATCGGTGGTTTCGCTGGGCATCGGTGCCATGTCCAATGAAAGCGACCGGCCCGAGGCGCAAGCGCAAATGCGCAGAAGCCTGAATGCCGCTTTTGACAAGGCATGGCTGGGCCTGATGGAAAACGAGACCAACGGGGTGATGGCCGGGGTCAACTACATCTCCCGGCAAATCGAAGGTGGCCTGAGAGCAGGCCCGTTGGTATCGCCCAAACAGGGTGAAGTGTTCAGCCCTGACACCCCCGGTAGCGCAGTCCCATGAGCCGGCTGCTCATGGGGAGGTGGGGCAGCGAGTCGTAGTGGCCGCCTGGCTGATGGCTGCGGCCAGGCGTTTCACATTGTTCTGATGGGCGACCACCAGATCGTCGATACTCGCGCCCGAAGGTGTCTGCACGGTGGTACGGCAACTCAGGAAGGCCTTGCTGTTTTCCTCCTCGGTGATGCGCAGGCGCCATTGCGCATCGATCAGCGCGTACTGCCCGGGGACTGAATCGAAGCGCTGCACGTCCAGGCGCAAGGACAACCTGCGCTCAGCAACGGGGCTGGAAAGCTGGTCGACCAGGGCATTGCGCAACTCATCCACCAGGGTCGCCCCCCACCACTCAGTCTCCAGGATCGCCAGGCCGCTGCCGCCCTGGCGAATCACCATTTGCGGGCGGTCGACCTGGGGCGGCACGCTGATCTGCTCGAATTGGATGCTCGCTGCCCCATGGGCACCCGGAGCTGGTTGTGCCGGGAGCAGCGTGTGGTAATGAATCGGGTCACTGCGGCACGCCGCCAGCAGCAACAGCGCACTGAGCAACGACACTCTCAACGACAAAGACATGGACCTGCTCCTGTGGTCAGCGGCTCGAAGACGGTTGCAGATTTTGCGCCGGGGCGTCTTTCGGACGGCCACGTAGCAAGGATTCCGGATTTCTGCTCAAGTAGTCGGACAATTCACGCAGCGAGCGTGACATACGTCCCAATTCATCCAGGGTCTGGGTCAGTTGCTCACGTTGCGGCGAGTCTTCGGCAAGGGTCGAGTTGGCCGACTGCAGGGTTTTGCTCACCTCTTGCAAGGTGTCCTGCACCCCTGGCAGGGTCCGGCCGTTGAACTGCTTGATGCCTTTGCGCACCTCCGTCAGGTTGGCGTCCAGGTTATTGGCAATACGCTCGATCGGCAGTCTGTTGATCTTCTCCATCATGGACTGCAATTGTTCCTGTAACTGTTCAAGACTGGCGGGCACGGTCGGGATCATGACTGGACGTGCATTGTCATCGAAGGTGACTTTTGGCGCTTTCGGGAAGAACTCCAGGGCGATGTACAGCTGTCCGGTCAGCAGGTTGCCGCTACGGGCCTGGGCGCGCAGGCCGTTCTCGACGAAGGTGCCCATGAGCCGGATCCCGGCCTGTTCGTCATTGGGATCATGCTTGAGTGCCGCGAGCATTTTCAGGTGCGCACGGCCCAGGCGTTGCGGATAGATGACGATGCCGACATTGATCGGGAAGCTGCGGGTCTTCTCATCGAAATCCAGGTTGACGGCCACCACCTTGCCAATTTCCAGACCCTGGAACTCAACGGGCGCGTCGACCTTCAGCCCCCGCAAGGCCTGATCGAAGCGCAGGGCGAGGAATTGCGGCTTGCCGTTGGGCGGAGCGAGTGCGGTTTTCTGGTCTTCGAACAGCTCGTAGCGGGTGTCTTCGGCGGCCGGCTTGTCGTCGGGGCTGTAGTCGGGCGCGCGGAAGGTAATACCCCCCAACAACAGCGCGGACAGCGACTCAGTCTTGACCGCGAAACCATTGGCGCCCACTTCGACATCGATGCCACTGGCGTTCCAGAAGCGGGTGTTATTGGTGACATAGACATCGTTCGGCGAGGTGACGAACACCTCGATGTTCACCCCTTTGCCATCGGCGTCCAGGGCATAGGACACCACCTGGCCCACGGGAATCTTGCGGTAGTAGACCGGCGAGCCAATATCCAGCGAGCCAAGGTCCTGGGTGCGCAGCATGAAGCGCTTGCCAGGCTCGCCATAGGTGATGGGGGGCGGTGCTTCGAGGCCGATAAAGGTCTTGGCGCGATCATTCGACTGGCCGGCGTCGGCACCGATAAAGTCGCCGGACAGCAGGGTGTCGATACCCGATACCCCGCCGGCGCCAATGCGCGGGCGCACCACCCAGAACTTCGAGTCCTTGCGGGTGAAGGACTCGGCCTGCTTGGCCAGTTTCACCGTGGCATTGACGCTCTTCTGGTCGGCACTGAGCTCGACCTCAGAGACATGGCCAATCACCACATTGCGGTATTTGACCTCGGTCTTGTTGGCGGTCAGTCCTTGTCCGGTCTTGAAGTTGAGAACGATCACCGGCCCTTGTTGCATCACGTTGTGGATCACCAGGGAAATCCCCACCAGCACGGCCACGATCGGCACGATCCACACCAGCGAAACGCTCCAACGTCGGGTCTTGATGTTGGCTGTGCCGGGCGTTTGTTGCCCCTCAGTGGCTCGCGATTGCATCCATGACCTCCTCGGTTTGTCGGTTGTCCCAGATCAGGCGCGGGTCGAAGCTCATGGCTGACAGCATGGTGAGCACCACCACCATGCCAAAGAACAGAATGCCCGCCCGTGGCTCGATATCCCCCAGCGCCTGGAATTTCACCAGTGCGGCCACCAGTGCCACGACGATCACGTCGAGCATGGACCAGTAACCGATCAGCTCGACGAAGCGGTACAGCTGCGAGCGTTCTTTGCGCGCCCAGAGGCTGCCACGCTGTGCCGTCACCAGGAGCAGGCTGAGGGCAACAAACTTGACCCCCGGGACGGCGATACTGGCGATGAAAATAATCAATGCGATGTCCCAGGCCCCGTGTTCCCAGAACTCCAGCACCCCGCCGATGATGGTGCTGTCGGCACCGCTGCCGAACATGCTGGTGTTCATCACTGGCAGCAGGTTGGCCGGGATGTAGAACACCAGGGCTGCCAGCAGATAGGCCCACGTGCGGGTCAGGGAGTTGGTTTTGCGTCGGTGCAGCGGTGCGTCACAGCGCTCACACGTATGGGGTTCGTTGCTCATGTCGCAAGCCAGGCCACAGCTGTGGCACAGGCACAGATTGAGGTCGCGTGCCTCGGGCAGAGTGTTCATAGGATGTCCCACAGCTCACGCACATCGCGCCCGGCGATGCGGATCAACAGCAGGCTCAGCAGGGCCAGGGCAAACAGGCCCAGGCCTGGCACCACATCCAGCAGGCCGGCGAGTTTGAACACTGCCACCATGGCTCCCAGCAGGCAGACCTCGAGCATGCTCCAGGGGCGCAGGGTTTCCAGCCAGCGCATGCACAGCTTGAAGGCCGGCGAGCGCCGGGACGCCAGGGCAAAACTCAAGACCCAAATCAACAGCAACAGCTGGAACACTGGAGCAATGATGATGGAGATGGCGGCCACCAGGGCGACGAACGTAATCGGGCCATCACTCAGGGCCACCACCGAGTCCCAGAGCGTGGCGCTGTTCTTCAGGCCCTGCAGGCTGATGCTCATCACCGGATAGAAATTGGCGAACACCCACAGCACCGCGGCTGTCAGGGTCAGCGCCAGGCGCTGTTGCACCGACAGGCCGTTGTAGCGCTGCAGCACACCGCCACAGCGCTGGCACAGGGCGGTCTGGTGTTTGGCGAGCGTGACTTTTTCATACACGCCATCGCAGTGCTCACAGATGATCAGTGTGTCAGTCCTGGCCATGGTTAGCACTCAAGGGGAGGCAGAAGCTTCAGGGGCGTTAAATGAATATAGAAGTGCCTCGCCATAGAGCAAATATAAAGTTTGCTGAGGCTGGTACCTGGCCGAAACGAAAAACTGCGCGCCCTCGCCAGGAGGGCGTGCAGTCAATAGAGAAGGGGGAGTTATTCGCCGCGAATGTACTGTTCCAACTGCTGGATCAGCTCGGCCTGCTCGGCAATGGCTTCCTTGACCAGGTCGCCGATGGACAGCAACCCCAGCAACTGGCCACCTTCGACCACCGGCAAGTGGCGCAGGTGCTTGTCGGTCATGATGTTCATGCAGGTCTGCACGCTTTGGTGGGAGTCCACGGTGATCACCGGCGAGTTCATGATCTCACTGACCGGAGTGCCGACCGAGGATCGTCCCTTGAGCACCAACTTGCGCGCATAGTCCCGCTCACTGATTACCCCGACAATATTGCCGTCCTGGAGCACGGGTAGGGCGCCGACGTTTTTCGCCGCCATCACCATCAGCGCTTCCAGCACCATCTGATGGGAATTGATGGTATGGACCTGCTGGTTCTGCTGGGCCTTGAGCTTGAGCAGTTGCGCGACTGTCTTCATGGAGGAGCCTCTGCGAGGTGGAAATGGTTGGCAGGCGCCTTGCGCCCGGACACCCTTACAGAATCATAGACGCCAGCCTCTGGAGCAAGTAGGCAAAGCGGCATTTACCTGCTCTGTCTGCGTCATCGAGGCGCGGCATCAGGCCTGGCTGGTGAAAAGCAGCGACAAAAAAGCCGCTGACAACGTGTCAACGTCATCAGCGGCTGTGCAGAACAACTCAGCAGTAGCGGTCGATGACACACACTTCAGGTTCGGCCTGCAGCTGCTGCCACTCCTGGGTCAGTGTGGCCAGAACGCGACCGACAAAGTCTTTGTCGGCCGCGGCTTTCTTGCCGACATAACCCTGGCCGCGACGGTACATCTTCAGTCGGGCACGCAAGTCATGGTTGTTCTTCTCGAACTCGTCTTCATGGGCGTGGGGCGACAGGCAATCAATATGCACCTGGCCAGATTTGGCAATCCACAGGATATGGCTGTCGTGGCTGTCTTTATGCGCTGCGAACATACGAGCCAGTTCATCAATAGTCGGTTGATTGTTCAGATTCATGTTAAAGCCCCTTGACCAATGTTTGATCTGTCTAGTTGATTCGCTAATGCACTTCTCTACTTCGGTAAGTGGATATCTGGTACCGAAACCAGGGCGACAGTGGTTGTCTGCCGAATATCGGCAGGGCCTTGAGCAGGATGCATGTAGTCTTGCCGAGAAACTGCTACGCACTTGCGGCACAGCGGGGGAGAAACGACGATTGCCTGGAAGTTGCTACCGATACCACTCACTCGGCCACAAGCATCTTGAGGATTGATCGCCGGCGTTTCTCGTCCGTGTAGTGGACGCACATGCCAGGTCAGCTTCATCAATCTGCCTTGTGGGCAGTACACATCCGGGAACAGCTCGGCGGTCAGTCGAGCCTTTTCACAACACTTTTGCCTGTACTCCCGATCGGGGAGGTGTCTGCATCATGCAAGGGGAAAAACGCCTCGTCAACGGTTTTGTAGTGAAATATTTCATTCACTACAAAAATAATTTCGAGGCCTGCGAGGAGGGATTTAACCTTGTCCTACAATCCCTTGCGTCACTCATGCAAAGATCACGTGAAGCCGCAATGACGCGTAGAATCGAGGACCAATCATCTTCGAGGTTGTTGCGGTGGATTTACAGCAGGGCTTTGTCCTGACCCGGCATTGGCGCGACACCCCGACCGGCACCCACGTGGAGTTCTGGCTGGCGACCGATGCCGGGCCGCGCCAGGTGCGCCTGCCCGTGCAGACCTCAGTGGCGTTTATCCCCGAGCTGTACCGTGAACGCACCCAGCAACTGGTGCGCGGCGAACCGGGTGTGGAACTGCGGCCTCTGGGGTTGCAGGACTTCCAGCACCGCCCGGTGTTCGGCCTGTACTGCCCGCAACATCGCCAGTTGATGCACCTGGAGTCGGTGCTGCGCCGGGCCGGGGTCGAAGTCTTCGAAGCGGATATCCGGCCGCCGGAGCGTTACCTGATGGAGCGTTTCATCACCGCCCCCGTGTCGTTCAGCGGCGCGGCCGGCGAGGGCGACCTGTTGCTCGAAACCCACCTCAAACCGGCGCCGGATTACCGTCCGCGACTGAAGTTGGTGTCACTGGACATCGAGACCACCGAGCAAGCCGAGTTGTACTCGATTGCCCTTGAAGGTTGCGGGCAGCGCCAGGTCTACATGCTCGGCGCCCCCAACGGCGATCCTGGCACCCTCGACTTCGACCTGGAGTACTGCGACTCGCGGGCCACGCTGTTGAAGAAACTCAACCAGTGGTTCGCCCAGCACGATCCTGACGCGATCATCGGCTGGAACCTGGTGCAGTTCGACCTGCGGGTGCTGCACGAGCATGCCCGGCGCCTGGCGGTGCCCTTGCGCCTGGGGCGTGGCGGCGAGGAGATGCAGTGGCGTGAACACGGCTCGGGCAACAATCACTATTTTGCCGCGGCGGCGGGTCGGTTGATCATCGACGGCATCGAGTCGCTGCGTTCGGCGACCTGGAGTTTCCCCTCGTTCAGCCTGGAGAACGTCGCGCAGACCCTGCTCGGTGAAGGCAAGTCCATCGACAACCCCTACCAGCGCATGGACGAAATCAACCGCATGTTCGCCGAGGACAAGCCGGCCTTGGCACGCTACAACCTCAAGGACTGCGAGCTGGTGACGCGCATCTTCGACAAGACCGAACTGCTGACCTTCCTGCTGGAGCGCGCCAGTGTCACCGGGCTGCCCGCCGACCGCAGTGGCGGCTCGGTGGCGGCCTTCACCCACCTGTACATGCCACTGATGCATCGCCAGGGCTTTGTGGCGCCGAACCAGGGCGAGCGCCCACCCCAGGCCAGCCCCGGCGGATTTGTCATGGATTCGCAGCCGGGCCTGTACGAGTCGGTGCTGGTGCTTGACTACAAGAGCCTGTACCCCTCGATCATCCGCACCTTCCTGATCGACCCCGTGGGCCTGATCGAGGGCCTGCGCCATCCCGACGACAGTGAGTCGGTGCCGGGCTTTCGGGGGGCGCGTTTCTCGCGGACCCGGCATTGCCTGCCGGCCATCGTCGCTCGCGTTTCCGAAGGCCGGGAAGTAGCCAAGCGCGAACACAACGCGCCGCTGTCCCAGGCGCTGAAGATCATCATGAACGCCTTCTACGGCGTGCTGGGCTCCAGCGGCTGCCGTTTCTTCGACACCCGCCTGGCCTCCTCGATCACCCTGCGTGGGCACGAGATCATGCAGCGCACCCGGCAACTGATCGAAGCCCAGGGCCATACGGTGATCTATGGCGACACCGACTCCACATTCGTCTGGCTGCGCCGGGCCCACGGCCAGGAAGAAGCGGCACAGATCGGTCATGCCCTGGTGGCCCACGTCAACCAGTGGTGGCGCGAACACCTGCTGACTGAGTTCGGCTTGCACAGTGTGCTGGAGTTGCAATACGAAACCCATTTCCGACGCTTCCTGATGCCAACCATCCGAGGGGCCGAGGAGGGCAGCAAGAAGCGCTACGCCGGGTTGGTGGTGCATGCCGACGGCAGCGAGCAAATGGTCTACAAAGGCCTGGAGACGGTACGCACCGACTGGTCGCCGCTGGCCCGACAGTTCCAGCAGGAACTCTACTCACGCATTTTCCACCGCCGGCCCTATCAGGACTACGTGCGCGAGTTCGTCCGCGCCACCGTCGCTGGCGAGCAGGATCAATTGCTGATCTACCGCAAGCGCCTGCGTCGACCCCTGGACGACTACGAGCGCAACGTGCCGCCCCATGTGCGGGCGGCGCGCATCGCCGACGAGTACAACGCTCAGCAAGGTCGACCACGCCAGTACCAGCGCGGTGGCTGGATCAGCTACCTGATCACCGTCGCCGGTCCCGAACCCCTGGAAACCCGCAGCGCGCCGATCGACTACGAGCATTACGTCAGCCGCCAACTGCAGCCGGTGGCGGATGCGATCCTGCCGTTTGTCGATGACGACTTCAGCACCCTGATTGGCGGACAGTTGGGCTTGTTCTAGGCAAATCTGCGGGCGTAAAAAAGCGCCCCTAGGGGCGCCTGAATCACCGTGACCGAGGGAGCCCGGTGAGTCCGTTCATGTGGCAACAGCGCTGGTACGCCGCTCCCTGAACGGTGTTGCACGCCGCGCCCCCGACGGGCGCGGCAAACTTACTTGCCGAGTTTTACCCGGGTCCAGCCGCGGGTCATGATCCGTTGCGTGGCGATGGGCATGTCCGGCACGGCATACAGGGTCGCCATCACCGCTTGCGAGGGATACGAACCCGGGTCGTTGCGAATCGCCTCGTCCACCAGTGGAGTCGCGGCCGCGTTGGCGTTGCTGTAGCCGACGCTGTTGGTGATCTCGGCCATGATCTCCGGGCGCATCAGGAAGTTCATGAACAGGTAGGCATTGTCGACGTTGGCCGCATCCCGGGGGATGGCGACCATGTCATAGAAACTGCCAGCGCCTTCCTTGGGAATGCTGTAGTCGACCTTGACATTGCCCCCGGCTTCCTCGGCGCGAGCCTTGGCTTGCAGCACGTCGCCGGAGTAACCGACCGCCACGCAGATATTGCCGTTGGCCAGGTCAGAGATGTACTTGGACGAATGGAAGTACGCCACCGACGGGCGAATCTTCATGAACAGCGCTTCGGCCTCACTGATCTGCTGCTTGTCCTGGGTGTTCACCGGGTAGCCCAGGTAGTGCAGGGCGGCGGGGAGCATTTCCGTGGGCGAATCGAGAAAACTGATGCCGCAGGCCTTGAGCTTGGCCGCGTTCTCGGGCTTGAACAACAGGTCCCAGGAGTTCACCGGGGCGTCGGCGCCGAGGACTTCGCGCACCTTGTCCGGGTTGAAGCCGATGCCGATCGATCCCCACATGTAGGGGAAGGCGTGGCCATTGTCCGGGTCGCTGGCCGAGGCGTTCTTGAGCAGCACCGGGTTGAGGTTTTTCCAGTTCGACAGTTTTGACTTGTCCAACGCCTGGTACACCCCGGCCTTGATCTGCTTGGCCAGGAAGCTGTTGGACGGCACCACGATGTCGTACCCGGATTTACCGGCCAGCAGGCGTGCCTCAAGGGTTTCGTTGCTGTCGAAGACGTCGTAGGTCACGCGGATGCCCGTCTCGTCCTCGAACTTCTTGACGGTGTCCGGGGCGATATAGTCGGACCAGTTGTAAACGCGCAGAACCTTGTCATTGGCCTGGGCGCCCGTGGCGATCGCGCCCAATAAGGACAGTGTCAGCAGAGTCCTGCCAAACATATTCATCGGTACAACTCCATTTTCTTCTTATACGAATGACGTAAAGCGTGGGTAAAACCGCTGGCGAGCAAGCGTGCTCACTCGCCAGCGGGCATCAGGCCGTAGCGCCGGCCATCGGCTTGGTGGCGGGCTGCCAGGATTCACTGGCGGTCTGGTCCATGGCGTCCTGGATCGCTCGTTTGCGATTGGCTTCGGCCTTGCGGCTGAAGTACCAGACCAGGAAGGTCACCAGCGACACCGCCAACAGAATCAGGCTGGCCACCGCATTGATCTCGGGTTTGACCCCCAGGCGCACCGCCGAGAACACTTCCATCGGCAGGGTCGTCGACCCCGGGCCCGAGACGAAGCTGGCCAGTACCAGGTCATCCAGCGACAAGGCGAACGACATCATGCCGCCGGCCGCCAGCGAGGGCGCGATCATCGGGATGGTGATCAGGAAGAACACCTTCAACGGCCGCGCCCCCAGGTCCATCGCCGCTTCTTCGATCGACAGGTCCAGTTCGCGCAAGCGGGCGGAGACTACCACTGCCACATAAGCGGCACAAAATGTGGTGTGGGCGATCCAGATAGTGACGATGCCACGTTCCATCGGCCAGCCGATCATCTGTGCCATGGCCACGAACAGCAGCAGCAACGACAGACCGGTGATCACTTCCGGCATCACCAGCGGCGCGGTGACCAGGCCGCCAAACAGGGTGCGACCCTTGAAGCGGGTGACCCGGGTCAGCACGAACGCCGCCAGTGTTCCCAGCGCTACCGCGGCAATCGCGGTGTAGCAGGCGATTTCCAGGGAGCGCAGCACCGAGCCCATCAGTTGGCTGTTGTCCAGCAGGCCGACGTACCACTTCACGGACCAGCCGCCCCAGACCGTCACCAGCTTGGAGGCGTTGAACGAGTAAATCACCAGAATCAGCATGGGCAGGTAGATGAACAACAGGCCCAGTACCAGCATCAATCGGGAAAATCCGAAACGCTTCATGCCCGTCCCTCCATCTCTTTGGCCTGGCTGCGGTTGAACAGAATGATCGGCACGATCAGGATCGCCAGCATCACCACCGCCAGGGCGGATGCCACCGGCCAGTCACGGTTGTTGAAGAACTCTTGCCACAGCACGCGACCGATCATCAGGGTTTCCGGGCCGCCGAGCAGTTCCGGAATCACGAACTCGCCCACCACTGGAATGAACACCAGCATGCAGCCTGCGATGATGCCGTTTTTGGCCAGCGGTACGGTGATTTTCCAGAAACTGTTGAAGGTGCTCGAACCCAGGTCGGACGCCGCTTCCAGCAGGCTCTGGTCATGCTTGACCAGGTTGGCGTACAGCGGCAGCACCATGAACGGCAGGTAGGCGTAGACCACGCCGATGTACACCGCGGTGTTGGTGTTGAGGATCTCGATCGGGTGCGAGGTCAGGCCGGTCCACATCAGGAAGCCATTGAGCAGGCCGTTGTTGCTGAGAATGCCCATCCACGCATAGACGCGAATCAGGATTGCCGTCCAGGTCGGCATCATGATCAGCAACAACAGGACGTTCTGCGCTTCCTTGTTGGCCTTGGAAATCGCGTAGGCCATCGGGAAGCCCAGCACCAGGCACATCAGGGTGCTGAGCAAGGCGACTTTCAACGAGCCCAGGTACGCCGAGAGATACAGCTCATCGGCGGCGAGCATCGTGTAGTTGCCCAGGTTGAGCATCAGTTCGAACTTCTGCTCGGCGAAGCTGTAGATCTCCGAGTACGGCGGAATGGCCAGTGCGGCTTCGGAAAAACTGATCTTCATTACCAGGAAGAACGGCAGCATGAAGAACAGGAACAGCCACAGGAACGGCAGGCCGATCACGACTTTGCGCCCACTGGGCAGAAACCGCTGGAACTGCTGAGTGAGTGTGTTCATGCGCGCAGTACCACGCCGCTGTCGTCTTCCCACCAGACGTAGACCTGATCGTCCCAGGTCGGTCGGGCGCCGCGGCGCTCGGCGTTGGCCATGAACGACTGGACGACCTTGCCGCCCGGCAGCTCGACATAGAACACCGAGTGCCCGCCGAGGTAGGCAATGTCCTGCACCTTGCCCCGGGACCAGTTGTAGCGGCCCTCGGGCTTATCGGTGCTGACCAGCATTTTTTCCGGGCGAATGGCGTAGGTGATCGACTTGTCCTGCACCGAAGTGCTGACGCCATGGCCGACGTAGATCGGCTGCTCCAGGTCCGGGCAGTGAATGATCGCGTGGCCTTCCAGGTCTTCCACCACGGTGCCGTCGAAGGCGTTCACGTTGCCGATGAACTCGCAGACCATGCGGCTCACCGGGGCTTCGTAGATGTCCACCGGGCTGCCGATCTGGGCGATCCAGCCCAGGTGCATGATGGCGATGCGTTCGGCCATGGTCATGGCCTCTTCCTGATCGTGCGTCACCATCACGCAGGTCACGCCGACGCGCTCGATGATTTCCACCAGTTCCAACTGCATCTGCGAGCGCAGTTTCTTATCCAGCGCGCCCATCGGCTCATCGAGCAGCAACAGCTTGGGCCGCTTGGCCAGGGAGCGGGCCAGGGCGACCCGCTGGCGCTGGCCACCGGACAGTTGGTGCGGCTTGCGCTTGGCGTATTGAGTCATGTGCACCAGGCGCAGCATCTCCGCGACACGGGCGTCGATCTCGCTGGTGGGCAAACGGTCCTGCTTGAGGCCAAAGGCGATGTTCTGCGCCACCGTCATGTGCGGGAACAGGGCATAGGACTGGAACATCATGTTGATCGGCCGCTCGTAGGGCGGCATGTCAGTGATGTCGACGCCATCGAGCAGGATCCGTCCTTCCGTGGGGCGCTCGAATCCGGCGAGCATGCGCAGCAGGGTCGACTTGCCGGACCCGGAGCCACCGAGCAGGGCGAAGATTTCGCCTTGATGGATGTCCAGGGACACATCGTCCACCGCCGTGGTTTCGTCGAACTTCTTGGTGACGCGATCGACTCGTACCAGCACCTTTTTCGGTTGCTGATGACCCTCAAGAGCCTTCCTGTAAATGCTGGAGGCGTTTGCCATGTGAAACTCCCAACAGGTTTCAGTCGCCGGGCCAATACGGCCTGACTTAATAGTTGATTGCCAAGCGCCAGGTCCCACCTGGAGGTGCTCATGGCGCTTCGGCTTGTTCGGCACCGCCGTCCTGGCTGCCTGGTCGTGCTTGTTGTTATTGCGGTGTGTGGCTATCGCGAGAAACGGGCGCGCGAAGGCACGCCCGCCAGACTCGCGGGGGTAGAAATAAAGGGGTGTGGTTCAGCTCAGCGTGCGTGACGCAACGCCGCCCGTTGCCGGCAAGCGGCACCGAACGCCTGGAAAATCGTCAGGTACGCAGGGTTGTCCAGCACTTGCCATTCCGGGTGCCATTGCACGCCGAGGGCGAAAGCCTTGCTGTGCTCCACCGAGACCGCCTCGATCAGACCGTCCGGCGCGATGGCCTCGGCACGCAGGCCTGGCGCCAATCGGTCGATGCCCTGGCTGTGAATCGAGTTGACCTGGAACGTCCCGGGCAGCTCCAGCGCCGCGAATACACCGCCTGGCTGCACGCTGACCGCATGGGCCGGAGCGTACTGCACCGCCAGGTCCGGGTGATCCGCTTCGCGGTGATCGAGCATGCCCGGCAACTCATGCACCTTCTGGTGCAGGCTGCCGCCAAACGCGACGTTCATTTCCTGGAAGCCGCGGCAGATACCGAGCACCGGAACGCCTGCCGCGATGGCTGCACGCAATAGAGGAAGGGTAGTGGCGTCCCGCGCCGGATCGTGATCCGTGCCGGGAGCGCTGGCCGGGCCCTGATAGTGGAAAGGCTCCACGTTCGACGGCGAGCCGGTCAGCAACAGACCGTCGAGTTGACCGAGCAGGTCGTCGATTTCAGTCAGGTTGCCCAGGGAAGGAATGACCACGGGCAGTCCCAGTGCCGCGACGCTGACAGCACGCAAGTACTTGTCACTGCTGACGTGGTAGGGGTGCGGGCCAATCTGTTTGACGCACGCAGTAACGCCGATCAATGGCTTGAATGCCATTTTTATCACCTCGAAGTTTCACACTTGAACGAGCTTTTCCAGAGCTTAGCCTCGTTGATTTTTTTTAACAACTCTCATGTAAATAATTCTAAACGGCTAGGTCGCTGGAACTCAGATTGGCTGTGGGTTTGCTGGTGTTTGTTCGGTCTCGCCCAACGCGGGTGACCAATAAAATCAACAAAAAAGCCCATTTGTCCGCTATTGACTTCACTTTGCCTTTCGGATTGACTGAGGTCGCGAAAGTGCAGTGAACATAATAATTAACAGCTAATAGGTGCATCATGTCGGTCCCCCTGCGTACCGTTCAACTCAACGAAGCAAACGCATTCCTTAAGAAATATCCTGAGGTTTTGTACGTCGACCTTCTGATTGCGGATATGAACGGTGTGGTGCGCGGCAAGCGCATCGAGCGCACCAGTCTTCATAAGGTCTACGAGAAAGGCATCAACCTGCCGGCCTCGCTGTTCGCCCTCGACATCAATGGTTCCACGGTGGAAAGCACCGGCCTGGGTCTGGACATCGGCGACGCCGACCGCATCTGCTACCCGATTCCCGGCACTCTGAGCATCGAGCCATGGCAGAAGCGCCCAACCGCGCAACTGTTAATGACCATGCACGAGATCGAAGGCCAGCCGTTCTTCGCTGACCCGCGTGAAGTACTGGCCAACGTGGTGCGCAAGTTCGACGACCTCGGCCTGACCATCTGCGCAGCGTTTGAACTGGAGTTCTACCTGATCGACCAGGACAACGTGAACGGCCGTCCGCAGTCGCCACGTTCACCGGTTTCCGGCAAGCGCCCGGTGTCGACCCAGGTCTACCTGATCGATGACCTCGACGAATACGTCGACTGCCTGCAGGACATCCTCGAAGGCGCGAAAGAGCAGGGCATCCCGGCTGACGCCATCGTCAAGGAAAGTGCCCCGGCGCAATTCGAAGTCAACCTGCATCACGTGTCCGACCCGATCAAGGCCTGCGACTATGCAGTCCTGCTCAAGCGTCTGGTGAAGAACATCGCCTACGACCATGAGATGGACACCACCTTCATGGCCAAGCCGTATCCGGGCCAGGCCGGCAACGGTCTGCACGTGCACATCTCGATCCTCGACAAGGCCGGCAACAACATCTTCGCCAGCGAGGATCCCGAGCAGAACGCCGCATTGCGTCATGCCATCGGCGGTGTGCTGGAGACCCTGCCCGCGCAGATGGCCTTCCTCTGCCCGAACGTCAACTCCTACCGCCGGTTCGGCGCACAGTTCTACGTGCCGAACTCGCCGAGCTGGGGCATCGACAACCGCACCGTGGCCGTGCGCGTGCCGACAGGCTCGCCGGATGCCGTGCGCATCGAGCACCGGGTGGCCGGTGCCGACGCCAACCCGTACCTGCTGATGGCTTCGGTGCTGGCCGGTATTCACCACGGCCTGACCAACCAGATCGAGCCGGGTGCGCCGGTGGAAGGCAACAGCTACGAGCAGAACGAGCAGAGCCTGCCGAACAACCTGCGCGATGCCCTGCGTGAGCTGGACGACAGCGAAGTCATGGCCAGGTACATCGACCCGCTGTACATCGACGTGTTCGTGGCGTGCAAGGAAAGCGAGCTGGCCGAGTTCGAGAACTCCATCTCCGACCTTGAGTACAACTGGTACCTGCATACGGTCTGAGGGTTGGTGTGCCTGTGGGAGCGGGCTTGCCCGCGATATCGCAAGCGCGGGCGAGCCCGCTCCCACAAGGATTGCATGGCACATCCTCAAGAGACTGGCATTCAGTCCGATCACAGCCTATTCCCCTGCGTCGAGTCACACCCATGACAAACACTCGCAGCGACTGGGAGCAACGCTTCCAGTCCTTAAGCATCGAAGGCCGCGCCTTCATCGATGGCCAATACCGTCCGGCACTCAGCGGCGCCACCTTCGAATGCATCAGCCCGGTTGACGGGCGCCTGCTGGCCAACGTCGCCAGCACCGATGAAGCCGACGCCAATGCCGCCGTGCTCGTCGCTCGCCAGGCGTTCGAATCCGGGGTCTGGTGCAAACGGGCCCCCGCCGAGCGCAAGCGCGTCCTGATCCGCTTCGCCGACCTGATCCTGGCGAACCAGGAAGAACTGGCGCTGCTGGAAACCCTGGACATGGGCAAACCCATCAGCGATTCCATGGCCATCGACATTCCAGCGACCGCCAACGCGATCCGCTGGAGCGCCGAAGCCATCGACAAACTCTACGACGAAGTCGCCGCCACGCCTCACGATCAGCTAGGCCTGGTGACCCGCGAAGCGTCCGGCGTGGTGGCGGCCATCGTGCCGTGGAACTTCCCGCTGATCATGGCCAGCTGGAAGTTCGCCCCGGCCCTGGCGGCGGGCAACTCGTTCATCCTCAAGCCTTCGGAAAAGTCTCCGCTGACGGCCATCCGCATCGCCCAATTGGCGCTGGAGGCTGGCATCCCCAAGGGCGTGTTCAACGTCCTGCCGGGCTACGGCCACACCGTCGGCAAGGCGCTGGCGCTGCACATGGACGTCGACGTCCTGGCCTTCACCGGCTCGACCGCAGTTGCCAAGCAGTTGCTGATCTACGCCGGGCAAAGCAACCTCAAGCGCGTCTGGCTCGAAGCCGGCGGCAAGAGCCCGAACGTGGTGTTTGCCGATGCCCCGGATCTGCGCGCAGCGGCCCAGGCGGCGGCCAGCGCCATCGCCTTCAACCAGGGCGAAGTCTGCACCGCCGGCTCGCGCCTGCTGGTGGAGCGCTCGATCCGCGAGCAGTTCATCCCGCTGCTGCTGGAAGCGCTGCAAGCCTGGCAACCCGGGCACGCGCTGGACCCGGCAACCCGGGTCGGCGCGGTGGTCGATCAACGTCAGTTGGATAACATCCTGCGCTACATCGCCATTGGCCGCGAGCAAGGTGCCGAGCTGATCGCCGGTGGCAACCGCACCCTGGAGGGCAGCGGTGGCCAGTACGTGGAGCCGACGATTTTCGACGGCGTGAGCAACGCCATGACCATCGCCCGGGAAGAAATCTTCGGCCCGGTGCTGTCGCTGATCACCTTCGACACCGCAGAGGAAGCATTGCAGATCGCCAACGACAGCATCTTCGGCCTGGCCGCCGGGGTCTGGACCCGCGACCTGAGCAAGGCCCACACCTTCGCCCGGGGCCTGCGCGCCGGCAGCGTGTGGGTCAACCAGTACGACGGCGGTGACATGACCGCGCCGTTCGGTGGGTTCAAGCAATCGGGCAACGGTCGCGACAAATCCCTGCACGCCTTCGACAAGTACACCGAGCTCAAAGCCACCTGGATCAAGCTCTGACCTATCAGACAGTCGCGGTGACGGGCCTTTGGCGTGTCACCGCGCGGGAACTCAATCATGCAAAAACATGTAAACAGCTACTACGCCGCCACCCGCAACGAGATCATCGACTTCCCGGTACTCGAAGAGTTGGTGGAGTGCGACGTCTGTGTCATCGGCGCCGGCTACACTGGCCTGTCCTCGGCGCTGTTCCTCAGCGAAGCGGGCTACAGCGTCACCGTGCTTGAAGCCGCCAAAGTCGGCTACGGCGCCAGCGGGCGCAACGGCGGGCAACTGGTCAATTCCTACAGCCGCGACGTCGATGTGATCGAGCAGCGCTACGGCGAAAAGACGGCCCAGGTGCTGGGCAGCATGATCTTCGAAGGCGCGGACATCATCCGCTCGCGCATCAAGCAGTACGACATCCGGTGCGACTACAAGCCCGGTGGCATTTTCGCCGCGCTGAACAAGAAACAACTCAAGGGCCTGGCCGAGCAGAAGAGCGGTTGGGAACGTTACGGCAACCACAACCTGCGCATGCTCGACGCGCAAGAGATCGCCAAGGAAGTCGGGTCCCGTAACTACGTCGGTGGCCTGCTGGACATGCAGGGTGGCCACGTTCATCCGCTGAACCTGGCCCTGGGCGAAGCGGCTGCCATCCTCAGCCTTGGCGGAAAAATCTTCGAGCAGTCGGCCGCGGTGGAAATCACCTACGGCGAACCCATAGTCGTACGCACGGCCAAGGGCGTGGTGCGCGCCAAGTACCTGCTGATCGCCGGCAACGCCTACCTGCCGCAAGACCTCGACAACCGTGTCACCCGCAAGAGCATGCCCTGCGGTTCGCAGATCGTGGTCACCGAGCCGCTGTCGGAAAAAGTCGCCAGGAGCCTGATCAGCAACGACTACTGCGTAGAAGACTGCAACTACCTGCTCGACTACTACCGCCTCACCGCCGACAACCGTCTGCTCTATGGTGGCGGTGTGGTTTACGGTGCGCGCGAACCGGATGACATCGAGCAACTGATCCGGCCGAAAATCCTCAAGACCTTCCCCCAGCTCAAGGACGTGAAGATCGACTACCGCTGGACCGGCAACTTCCTGCTGACCATGTCCCGCATGCCGCAATTCGGCCGCATCGAGAAGAACGCCTATTACATGCAGGGCTACAGCGGCCACGGGGTGACCTGTTCGCACCTGGCCGGCAAGCTGATCGCGGAAATGATCCGCGGTGACGCCGAACGCTTCGACGCCTTCGCCTCTCTGCCTCACATGCCGATGTTCGGCGGCCGCACCTTCCAGGCCCCACTGACCGCCATGGGCGCGGTGTACTACGCGATGCGGGACCGTTTCGGCATCTAGTCTGACGCTCGCCGACGGCCGTCTTGAGGAAGGTCGTCGGTTTTTTATCCGGCCTTTATCCAAGCTGCTGAGCGGTGGGCGGAAAACGTGATTTAATAGCCGCCTTTCACGTCTTCGGGACAGAGGAACGGCGATTTTCGCGACACAAGTCGCCCGCCATCCCCCCACACTACCCTTAAGTTTTTCTCACATAAGGCTGTCATGGACACGGGCTCTCGACTCAAATTAGTACGCGAAAGCTACAAGCTGTCCCAGCGCGAGCTGGCCCGGCGTAGCGGCGTCACCAATGCCACCATCTCCCTGATCGAACAGAATCGGGTCAGTCCTTCCGTCAGCTCACTGAAAAAACTGCTGGAGGGCATCCCCATGTCCCTGGCGGACTTTTTCACCTTCGACCAGCCACCCCGCGAACACCAATACATCTTCCGCGCCAACGAACAGCCCGACCTCGGCCGCCACGGCCTGCGCCTGCTGCTGATCGGTGCCTCCGTGCCCAGCCGCCAGATGCGCCTGCTGCGCGAGCAATACGCACCGGGCGCCAGCTCGGGCGAAGAGCCGATCGTGCACGCCGAAGGCGAGGAGTGCGGGCTGGTGACGCGGGGTACCGTGGAGCTCACCGTGGACGGCCAGGTCAGCGTATTGAACGCCGGGGATGGTTATTACTTTCCGACCACACTGCCGCACCGGTTTCGCAACATCGGCGCGGACGAGGCGGAAATCATCAGTGCGAACACGCCCGCCAACTTCTGATCGCAAGGCGCCGAACATTGAACGAACACACCTTGTCCCTGCGCCTGGAGCGCGTGGCGGCCCATGTGCCAGCCGGTGCGCGCCTGGCCGACATCGGCTCGGACCACGGCTACCTGCCGGTGGCGTTGATGCGCCGTGGCGCCATCACGGCGGCGGTGGCCGGCGAGCTGGCCGCGACGCCGTTTCACTCGGCCCAGCGGACGGTGCGCGACAACGGCCTGGAGACACGCATCAGCGTGCGCCTGGCCAATGGCCTGGCGGCGATCGAGGCGGCTGACGAGATCAGCGCGCTGACAATCTGCGGCATGGGCGGCGAAACCATCCGCGACATTCTCGACAGTGGCAAGGCTCGCCTCAGTGGCCAGGAACGGCTGATCCTGCAACCCAACGGCGGCGAGCAGCCCCTGCGGCAATGGCTGATGGACAATGGTTATTCCATCCTCAGTGAGGAAGTGCTGCGCGAGAACCGCTTCGATTACGAAATCATCGTCGCCGAGCGCGCCGGTCCGGTGAGCTACAGCCCCGAGCAACTGTACTTCGGCCCCCTGCAGATGCAGGCGCGTACCCCGGCCTTCCTGCTCAAGTGGCAGCGCCTGCTGCGTCACAAACAGCAGACCCTGGCCCACTTCACCCAGGCCGGCGCCGCGGTGCCCGCGGAAAAAGTGCAGGACATCACCCGCCAGGTACGCTGGATCAACCAACTGCTGGCCTGAACTATTCCCCGTAGCTGCTACGGGTGTTACGGGTTACGGGTTACGGGTTACGGGTGCGGGGGGAGGCCGGAGGTTGATTAAATGTTTGCTGGGAAATCACAATCAGCGCGCGCCCGCTTGGGTAACGCGCGCTGATCGCGAACTCGCTCCCACCTCAGTGGGTTACTGACCGGGAGAGGGCGGGGTCTGCGTCAGCAGCGCCTGGGCCAGTTCTTCGTCCGTGGCATTGAGGCCGGGATGGTCCTGGCGCATCTGCTTGAGCACCGATTCCAGGTAGGCCCCGCGGATGGTGCCGCCGCTGGCGACGAAGCTGGAGAGGTCATCGCGGGCGGGAACGACGATCTTGTCGTCCTTGAAGGTCGAGTACAGCGACGCGGAGACCCCGGCCGAGGTGGCGACATCCTTGGCGTCCACACCGGCCAGGGCCGATCCGAAGGGCAGGCAGAGCGCAAGCGTTGGAACGAGCAGTAAACGGCGCATGGTGAGTCCTCCAAAAGCGTGAAGCCAACGGGTGTGTCACATACCCATAGGATGCGCGGTACGGCTCAGGAGTTCCGCAGATCCAGCAAGGGCCGGACGCAATGTGGATTAAACGTGTCTGTTGCCGGCACTACGGGCGATAATGCCGGGCAATTCTCCCTTCACCTTGCCAAAGAGCGCAGCCCCCTGATGTTTGAGATCAAGCCGTGGAACCCCGAAACCTTTCGCCAGCAGACGCGCCGCAGCACCCTGATCATTGCCGTACTGTTCATTGTGCTGGCGATGGCCCTGTCGACGCTGGCGGTGATGGTGCTGGGCGAGCCGGGTGGCGATAACTTTCGCTACAACCTCGGCGGGGTGATCGCGGCGGTGGTGCTCAGCGCGGCACTGATGAAACTCAAGTTCTGGTCGCAACCCTGGATGGCCGCTGCCGTCTACGGCTGGCAGCTCAAGCGCAGCCTGATGCGCGTCACCAACGTCATGCACCAGGTCACCGATGCGGTCGCAGCCGGCAACCCGAGCGCGATGAAGCTGCTGCGCTTTTACCACCTGGGGCTGTCGCAGATGCACGAGCTGGACGCCAACTCCAGCAGCCACGCGCAACTGGTACGTGAAATGGACCAGCACAAGGCAGCCATGCAAGCGCTGGGGCTTGAGACCGAACAGACCCGCCTGCACCCCGAGTGGCTGGCGGCACTGAAAACCCAGGCCTGATCATTGTTTGCCTTTTTCCAGGAATTTCCCTCGGAGCCACAGTTTGATGTTTACCCTTAGTCATTTCGCTACCCCGTGCTCCGAGCACGTGACCGACCAGATCCTGCAACTGGTGGTCGACAACCTGACCGACATCAGCAGCATCGCCTTGCCGCCGAGCAACCCGCTGTTTGCCATCTATCAATACGCCGTGGGCTACGAAGTCCACCTCTACCTGCAGGCCCTGAGTGGTACCCAGGGCATAACCGTCGAATTGATCGTCGCGCTGGACGCCGAGGCCCCCTCCAGGGTTGTCGGCTTTTTGCTGTACCTGCCGGTCAAGGATGATCCCCATGCCTGCGGCGTGGCCTTCATGGCCGTGCACGCCAGCCACCGTCGCCATGGCATTGCGCGCGCCATGGTCCAGGACATGCTCGGCCGCTACCCCCATGCCGAACTGACCTGTGCCGTGGCCAAGGTGCCGTACTTCGAGGCAATGGGCTTCCAGGTGCTGGGCGTGCGCGGACCGCAGGTGCTGATGAACACCCACGACCGAGTGACAGATGGCCTGATCGCGGTACTGGATATCGCCCCCATCTACCGCTCCACCGAAGTGCGGCAGATCCACACCTACCTGCTGCAGAAGAACGGCAAGCGGGCGATGCTCGACGCGGAAAAACAGCGCGACCGTCATCTGGATCAAATGACGGCCAAGGCGCGAGTGTTTGTGCAGGAACGGTTGGCGAACGACATCGGGTAGCGAACCACCGAGCCCGTATCGTTCGGTCAAAAAAGAGCCTCAAAGCTCTTTGATGGGGAGAAAGTAGAGCCCCGAGGCTCAAGTCGCACGTGGAACCAGTGGCAAGCTTGATTGGGGTTCAGAGCACTCGCCACTCACGCCGCTGCCGCACAAGACAAGCAGTGGCGTGGTTCCATCCTAGGAAGGTGGCAGGGTGCGCTCAAGTACCATTAGTCGCCTGTGGCTGACCGCTGAGGGTGTGCAACCGATGTATTTTTCATCGGGTCGTCACATCACGGCTATCCTGTGATTTCAAGCCGCGAGCGTCGCGCAGTCCTTGCAGCACTAAAGTGAATAACTGCCGTCATTCACGATCAATCAAGAATATGTAGCGTTTTCGAAGATGGGTTCCTTCCGGTTACGAGGGTTCTTATTGGCGCCCCACACGCAGCCAGGATGCCGGGCGGTGGTGGCAGTGGGCAAGTGACTGCAATGGACACGAGAGTCAGGCGGGCCAGGCGCATTGATGCGCAAGACCTCTTCGTGCAGACCCTGGAGCAATGGGCCGATGCAGTAGTGGTCATCGACGACCAGAGCCGGGTGCTGTTTATCAATGCCGCGGCCGAACGGTTCTGGGGTTGTCCCCGACAGGACGTAGTGGGCAGTCACGTCGACACCCTGTTTCCCGAGACCCTGCGCACAGCCGATGATCCCGGTTCCAGCCGCGACCTGAGTATCCTGGGCAAGGATGGGCAGATGCGCTGGGCGACGCTGTCCGTTTCCCGGATCACCCAGAAGGGCCGCCCCCTCCATGTGGCCTTTCTCAAGGACATCACCCAGACGCGCCTCCAAGACATCGAACACCGCCTGCTGTCGCTCTCGGTCAATGCCACCCGCTCGGCCACCTGCATCGTCGACGCGGCTGCGCGCCTGGTCTACGTCAACGATGGGCTGCTGCAACTGCTGGGCTACAGCCGCGAAGAAGTCCTTGGGCTGTCGCCGCTGAGGTTTTTTGTGCTCGACACCGAGGTCGAGCAGCCGGTGTTGCCTGAACTGGAGCGGATGTTCGGTGGCGAGCCCCATGAAGTCAGCGCCCTGATCAGCAAGCGCAACGACCAACGGCTGTGGGTGCATGTGTCCTCGACCCCGGTGTTCGATGCCTGGGGGCAGGTCGACAACACGGTGATCGTGCTCACCGACATCACCCGCTTCAAATTGCATGAGGTGCTGCAGGACAAGGTGGTCGGCGCGCTGCTCAAGGAGGAGTCGCTGGAAAACGTGCTGACCCTGATGTGCCAGGAAATCGAACGCATCGCCCCGGAAGTCATCGTCTCGATCCTCGGCGTCGACGCCGACGGCATCCTGCACCCGCTGGCCAGCCCTGGCTTGCCAGTGGAGTACTCGCGGGCGATCGAAGGCCTGTCGATCGGGCCGCTAACCGGCTCCTGCGGCACGGCGGCCTACCGGGGCAAACCGGTGCTGGTCACGGACATCAATCACGACCCGCTGTGGGCGGACTACAAGGAGCTGGCCGGGAACGCGGGTTTGCGCGCGTGCTGGTCGATTCCGGTGCGCAACAGCTGCGGCCGGGTGGCGGCGACCTTCGCCCTGTACTTTCGCGAATGCCGCGGGCCCGACACCCTGCATGCGCACCTGGTGACCGCCGGTACGCACCTGTGCATGCTGGCGCTGGAGCGCGAGGAAGCGCGCCAGGCCATTCGCCGGATGGCCTATTACGATGGCTTGACCGGCTTGCCCAACCGCAACCTGCTCCTGGCCAGGGCGCAACGGACCATTGCCGAAGTGGCCAGTGAGCAGGCCGAACTGGCGGTGCTGTTTGTCGACCTGGATCGTTTCAAGCAGGTCAATGATGCCTTGGGCCATGCCGCCGGCGACGAACTGCTGCAAGTCATGGCCCAGCGCCTGAGCAGTGTGCTGCGTGAGTCGGACATCGTCGGGCGCTTGTCCGGGGATGAGTTCGTGCTGGTCCTGCCGCGACGCAGCGCAACCCAAGTCACGCGGTTTCTGGAACGGCTCAAGCGCGTGCTGAGTTTTCCGGCGAGCATTGCCGGGACCTCGGTGGTGTTGTCGGCCAGCATCGGCATCAGCCTCTTTCCCGGTGACGGCCAGGACATGGAAAGCCTGCTGCAGTGCGCCGACATCGCGATGTACCAGGCCAAGCGCGCCGAACGCGGCAGCTTCAGTTTTTTCCTCGAAGAGATGAACCGGATCGCCCAGAGTCGCCTGATTCTGGAGACGGCGCTGCGCTTGGCCCTGGCTGGCGAAGGCCTGGAGCTGGAGTATCAGCCGCAGATCAATCTGCACAGCGGGACCTTGGTGGGCGTTGAGGCGTTGGCGCGTTGGGTCCATCCAACCCTGGGCATTGTCTCGCCGGAGCGTTTCATCCCCCTGGCCGAGGAGTGCGGGCTGATCAATGAGCTGAGCCAGTGGGTGCTGCAAGCCGCCTGCGGTCAACTGGCGCAGTGGCGCGAGCAGGGCCTGACGGTGCCGTCGCTGTCGATCAACCTGTCGCCGATCAACTTTCACAATCTCAATCTGGCGGCGCAGATTACCCAGCAGTTGCAACGCTACGAATTGCAGGCGGCGGATTTGTGCGTGGAGGTCACGGAGGGGGTGCTGCTGTCCAACAGCCCCGGTACCGAGCAGACCTTGAAAGAGTCTGCATGCCCTGGGGGTGCGCCTGGCCATCGATGACTTTGGCACCGGGTACTCCAGCCTGGGTTACTTGCGCCACTTGCCGATCAGTGAGTTGAAGCTGGACAAGAGTTTTGTCGATGACCTGGAGCGCGATGCCTCCTGCCGTGCCCTCAGCGAGTCAGTGATTGGCATCGGCAGGGGCCTGTCCTTGCTGGTGGTGGCCGAAGGCATCGAGCACGCGGCCCAGCGCGATATCCTCAAGGCGCAAGGCTACGAAGTCGGGCAGGGCTTTTTCTTCTCGGTGCCGCTACCCTCGGAGGCGTTCAGGCAATGGTTGCTGGCGTGCCAGGGCATGGTTCCTCCCGTGAGCCACGAAAGCCCGTTGGCGGCGCTGGATTAGTGCCCAGGGCTACGCTGTGCCGTCCGCAAGGGTGAAGACCAACGCCTTCAAGCCGCTCTGCAGATCGATATCCGGAAACTCCGGCGGGTTGTCCAGGCGTTCGACGAAATGCAGGCTCGGGGCTTCGCGGGTGACGCCGTCAATCAGGAAGTCCGCACCGAAGGCCGGGTCGTTCATGCAGGCCAGCACCGTGCCCTGCGGCGCGAGCAGTTCCGGCAGGCGGCGCAGCACCCGTTGATAGTCCTTGGTCAGCAGAAAGCTGCCTTTCTGGAACGACGGCGGGTCGATGATCACCAGGTCGTAGGGCCCGTTATTGATCACCTTGCCCCAGGACTTGAACAGGTCGTGGCCGAGGAAACTTACCTGGCTCAGGTCGTGGCCGTTCAGACGGTGGTTGTCGCGCCCGCGACTCAGGGCGGCGCGGGACATGTCGAGGTTGACCACGTGCTCGGCGCCGCCCTCGATGGCCGCCACCGAGAAGCCGCAGGTGTAGGCGAACAGGTTCAACACCCGTTTGCCTTGGGCATGAGCCTTGACCCAGTTGCGTCCGTAGCGCATGTCGAGGAACAGGCCGGCGTTCTGCTTTTTGCCCAGGTCGATGCGATAGCGCAGGCCGCCTTCGGTCAGCGTCCACTCGTCGATTTCCGGCCCCAGCAACCATTCGGTGGTGCTTTGTGGCAGGTAGCGGTGTTGCAGCAGCAACGTGTGGGCGGTGCTCGCCTGCCACTGGGGCGCCTGGGTGATCTGCAGCAGCATCTGCTGCAAGGCCTGCAACTGCTGCGGCTCGGGTTCCTTGAACAGCGCGACCAGCACGATGCCCTGCAGCCAGTCCACGGTCAGTTGCTCCAGGCCCGGCCAGCAACGCCCGCGCCCGTGAAACAGGCGGCGGGTTTCTTCGGGCGGGGTTGCCAGGGCCGTCAACAGATGGGCGTGCAGGGTGGCGAGGGCGTCAGGGGTCATCGAGCAGGGGCCGGCAAGTCAAAAGGGGCGGCATTTTATACCTAAATGCGCCGCCGGGACTCGCAGCATTGGCCACAAATCCCGCCAGCCATCGGGCTCAGAGTCCCAGGTGCTGCAAGGTCGCCTCGGCCGTCGCTGCCGATGACGCGGGGTTCTGCCCGGTGATCAGGTTGCCGTCGGCCACCACATAGGACTGCCAGTCCTCGCCCTTGGAGTAGTGAGCGCCGTGGGCCTTGAGCATGTCCTCGACCAGGAACGGCACCACCTCGGTCAGGCCGACCGCCGCTTCCTCGGAATTGGTGAAGCCGGTCACCGACTTGCCTTTGACCAGCGGCTGTCCCTGAGCCTGGGTGTGGCGCAACACCCCTGGGGCATGGCACACCGCGGCCACCGGTTTGCCGGCGCCATACAGGGCTTCGATCAGGGCGATGGAGTCGCGGTCTTCGGCCAGGTCCCACAGCGGGCCATGACCGCCTGGGTAGAACACTGCGTCAAAGTCACTCGCCTTGATCTGGGCCAGCGGCTCGGTGTGGGCCAGCGCCTGGTAGGCCACCGGGTCCTCACGAAAGCGCTGGGTGGCCTCGGTCTGTGCGTCGGGGGCGTCGCTCTTCGGGTCGAGCGGCGGTTGCCCACCCTTGGGCGAAGCCAGGGTCACGTTGACCCCGGCATCCTTGAACACGTAGTAGGGTGCGGCGAATTCTTCCAGCCAGAACCCGGTCTTCTCGCCGGTGTTGCCGAGCCGGTCGTGGGAAGTCAGTACCATCAGGATGTTCATCGTGACCTCTGATTGACGTGGATAAGCCCCAGGCCAGCAAGCCCGGGACGTCTAACTATGGTCGCCAGCGCCAGGAATGCCAGCACTAAAGGACCAAGGGTCGTGCGCGCATTTGCGCAAGCGCCAGGGTGGATCAACACTGTAGTGATCGGCACGGAGCACTCATGAACGATAGCTACACCCGCACGGCGGTGTACCTGCACTGGCTGGTCGCGCTGGGACTGGTCGGCACCTTTGCCCTGGGTCTCTACATGCCGGACCTGGCCCTGTCGCCGACCAAACTCAAGCTGTATGCGTGGCACAAGTGGGCCGGGGTCAGCCTGTTCCTGCTGGTGCTGATTCGCCTCGGCTGGCGCTTGAGCCATGCCGCGCCTCCGCTACCCGCCAGCGTGCCGGTGTTGTTGCGGCGGGTCTCGCGGCTGACCCACGGCCTGATGTATGGGCTGATGTTGATCATCCCCCTGAGCGGCTGGCTGATGAGTTCGGCCAAGGGTTTCCAGACCGCCTGGTTCGGCATCTTGCCCCTGCCGGACCTGTTGGCCAAGGACGAAGCCCTGGGCGAGCGGCTACTGACACTGCACCAAAGCCTGAATTACTGTCTGCTGGCACTGGTGCTGCTGCACACTGGCGCGGCGCTCAAGCATCACTTCGTCGACCGCGATGAAGTGCTGCGCCGCATGCTCGCGTTTCGCCAAAAACCTCGCCCCTGACCACCGGCTGGAGACTGTCATGAGCCATCGACTAGCGACCGTCACCCTGGTGCTCACCATGCTCGCGTGTGGCTCGCCGAGTGCGGCGCAGTACCGGCAAGTCAACCCGAGCGCCAGCCAGATCAGCTTCACCTACAACCAGATGGGCGCCCGGGTCTATGGCACTTTCAGCCAGTTCGAGGCGACCATCGATTTTGACTCCGCCAACCCCGCGGCGGCCCGTGCCGGGATCATCATCGAGCTGACCAGCATTGACGCCGGCAACCCCGACGCCAACAGCGAACTGCAAAAACCTGGCTGGTTCGACACGGCGGTCTATCCCCAGGCCCGGTTCGAGTCCAACAACGTCACCGCCCTGGGCGATAACCTGTACCAGGTCGACGGCCAACTGACGCTCAAGGGCCTGACCCGCGAGGTCGGCGCGCGGATCGCCCTGAAGCCGGAAAGCGGCATCGGCATTTTTGACGGCACCTTCATTCTCAAGCGTGGCGACTTCAATATTGGTGATGGCGAGTGGGCGGACTACGGTGTGGTCTCCAACGAAATCAACATCCGTTTTCGGGTGGTGGCGCCCGAGCAGTAAGTGTCGAGGTGGACGATGCACAAGCAACCGGACCTGCCCAGCAAGCGGCTGTTTTTCGCCTTGCCCTGTGAACCGGCGCAGCGCCGGGCCATCGCCCAATGGCGCAATACCCTGGGGCACCTAGAGGGGCGGCCGATTGCCGGGGAGAACTTTCACCTGACCTTGATGTTTCTGGGCGAGGTCGCCGTGAGCGAGCTACCCGGTATTTACGCCGCGGCCGCTCGGGTATGCGTGCCCGGTGAGCCGTTGCGGATCAGGCTCGACCAATTGCAGGCCTGGCACCGCGCCGGGATGTTGGTGCTGGTGCCTGGCGCGCCTGCGCCAGCCTTGCTGCAACGGGTGTATGCCTTGCATCAGGCGATGCTGGCGCTGGGTTTTGCCGATGTGCCCCGGGAGTACCGGGCGCACCTGAGCCTGGTCCGCGACTTTCACGCACCGGTGCCTGAAGCCGACATTGCCCCGGACTTTACGCTCGATGCCCGGCGCGTCGTGTTGTTCGAATCCCACAAGGGACGCTATCGAGCCTTGGCGCAGTGGCCGCTGGAGCCGTGAGCGGCGCCAGCGGCTACAGCGGTGGCTAACTGATGACGCGGTAGCACGGCACGTACGCGGCGCCGCCGGGCAGCTTCATCCGGTGCTGGGCGACAAAGGCCTGCAACAGTTTGTCCAGCGGTTGCATGATTGCCGCATCGCCATGGATCTCGTAAGGGCCATGTTCCTCGATCAAGCGAATACCCATGTCCTTGACGTTGCCGGCAACGATCCCGGAGAACGCCCGGCGCAGGTTGGCCGCCCGTTCATGGGCCGGCAGGTCGAGGCGCAGTTGCAGGCTGGCCATGTTTTCGTGGGTCGGGTCGAACGGACGCTGGAAGCCCTCGTCGATCTTCAGCAGCCAGTTGAAGTGGAAGGCGTCATTGCGCTCGCGGCGGAACTGCTTGACGGCCTTGAGCCCCTGGACCATCTGCCGGGCCACCTGGGCCGGGTCGTCGATGATGATCTCGTAGTGGCTTTGCGCTTCCTCGCCCAGGGTGGCGCCGATGAAGGCATGCAGTTGCTGGAAGTACGGCTCGGCACTGCGCGGGCCCGTCAGGATCACCGGGAAGGGCAGGTCGCGGTTGTCCGGGTGCATCAGGATCCCCAGCAGGTACAGGAACTCCTCGGCCGTGCCGGCGCCGCCTGGGAAAATGATGATGCCGTGGCCGACGCGGACGAAGGCTTCCAGGCGTTTCTCGATGTCCGGCAGGATCACCAGTTCGTTGACGATCGGGTTCGGTGCCTCGGCGGCAATGATCCCCGGCTCCGTCAGGCCCAGGTAACGGCCGTTGGTGATTCGCTGTTTGGCGTGGGAAATGGTCGCGCCCTTCATCGGGCCTTTCATCACGCCCGGTCCGCAACCGGTGCAGACGTCCAGGCTGCGCAGGCCCAGCTCGTGGCCGACTTTCTTGGTGTACTGGTATTCCTCGGTACTGATGGAGTGACCGCCCCAGCATACGACGATCTTCGGTTCGACGCCGGGACGCAGGGTGCGGGCGTTGCGCAGCAGGTGGAAGACGTAGTCGCTGATGCCTTGCGAAGTGCTGAGGTCGATGCGCTGGCTGTCCAGCTCATTCTCGGTGTAGACGATGTCGCGCAGGGCGCTGAACAGCATCTCGCGGGTGCTGGCGATCATCTCGCCGTCGACGAAGGCGTCGGCCGGGGCGTTCAGCAGTTCGAGGCGTACGCCACGGTCCTGCTGGTGAATGCGGATCTCGAAGTCGCGGTAGGCTTCGAGGATGGTCTTGGCGTTGTCGACATGGGCGCCGGTATTGAGAATGGCCAGGGCGCACTGGCGAAAAAGAGAATAGATGCTGCCCGTACCCGCTGCGCTCAGTTGTTGTACTTCGCGTTGGGACAGTGTTTCCAGGCTGCCTTTTGGGCTCACCGACGCATTGATTACTTGTCTTGCTGTCATTCTAAATTCCCTGAGAACGATGGTCGCGAGCCCGACGGGCTCAATTACATCAGGATAGTCAGCGCCGAAGCGATCGTGCTGCCGCCATCTTCTAGGCGAGCGCCGATGAATGCAAATATCCATGGAACCTGGGTGCAGGTGATCGCAATTTGTCTGATAGCGCCGTCGGACATTTCCCGCGCCTGACTCACAGTGGCTGCCTCTACCCCTTCCGGGGTACCCCTTCGACGGGATTACGCCGGCGCGCACGGGCGCCCCATACTCGGCCGCAGCCTGAAAACGGGCTGCCTGGTCGGATAGGTCGAAGGACAACCCATGAAGATTGAACTGGTACAACTGGCCGGTCGCGATGGCGACACGGCGTACAACCTGCAACGCACGCTGCACGCCATTGCCACCTGCGCCCCGGACACCGACGTGCTGGTGTTCCCCGAAACCCAATTGATGGGTTTTGCCAGCGCCTCGCAACTGGGGGAGGTGGCCGAGGCTGCCGATGGGCCTGGGGTTCAGGCGGTGCTGCAGGCCTTGCGCGAGCGGGATGTGGCAGCGGTCGTGGGCATCGCCGAGCGTGATGGCGACGATTTCTACAACACCTCGTTGCTGCTGACTCCCCAGGGGATCGCCTTGCGCTACCGCAAGACCCACCTGTGGCCGTCGGAGCGTGGCCTGATGCAACCCGGCGATCGTTTTGCCACGACCCTGTACAAAGGCGTGCGGGTCGGGCTGCTGATCTGCTACGACATCGAGTTTCCAGAGCCGGCCCGTGCGCTGGCGCAACTGGGGTGCGACCTGATGCTGGTCTGCAACGCCAACATGGACCCCTTCGGCCCGGTGCACCGTACCGCGATCCTCGCTCGCGCCCAGGAAAACCAGGCGTTTGCGGTGCTGGTCAATCGTTGCGGGGCGGGCGATGACGGTCTGGTCTTCGCCGGTGCCAGTTCGGTGGTCGATCCCTCGGGACGGCTGCTGTTCGAAGCCGGGCGCGAGGAATGCCGGCAGGTGGTGGAGCTGGATTTCAGCGAGTTGCAGCGCTCACGCAAGGACTACGACTACCTCCAGGACCGGCGCATGCCGCTGGCCTGCCGGCAGATCGACCACGCCGATGGGCGCCGCGAATTGCTGATTGCCTGAGTTTTTAGCGCCGCAGACGGCGCGTTCCTTACCCTTCACAGGCAGCCGGCAGCGTCCGCATGCCGTCGTTCTGGAGTCTTGCGATGAAACCTCTGTGCAGTCTGCAACTGGCCGCGGCCGCCGTGCTCGGCCTGGCCATGAGCGGCGTCAGCGCCGCCGAGCCCAGCGTCTCGATCTACAACTGGTACGACTACATTGCCCCCGATGCGACAAAAAACTTCCAGCGCGAAACCGGGGTCGCCACCGTCTACGATGTGTTCGACAACGGCGATGTGATGCAGAGCAAACTCATGGCCGGGCGCAGCGGGTATGACGTGGTGGTCGCCAGCAGCGAGCTGCTGCCCAACCTGATCAAGGCCGGAGTGCTCCAGGAACTGGACCGCAGCCAGCTGCCGAACCTGCCCCACCTGGACCCGGAGATCCTCGCCAAGGTCCAGCACAATGATCCGGGCAACCGTTACGCCGCGCCCTACCTGTGGGGCACCACCGGGGTTGGCTACGATGCGGACCAGGTCAAGGCGCTGCTGGGCGCCGAGGCCCCGGTGGATTCCTGGGACCTGATCTTCAAGCCGGAGAACATCGCCAAGCTCAGCCAGTGCGGGGTGGCCATGCTCGATTCACCCGGCGAGATCATCCCGATTGCCCTGCATTACCTCGGGCTGCCCTACAACAGCCAGAACCCTGAGGACTACCGCAAGGCCGAGGCGCTGTTGCTCAAGATCCGGCCGTACATTCGCTACTTCGACTCTTCGCGTTTTATCTCGGACCTGGCCAATGGCAATGTCTGTGTGGTGCTCGGCTGGTCGGGCGGGGTGTATGACGCGCAACTGGCATCGGCCAAGGCCGGCAATGGGCGCAACCTGGTGTACCGCATCCCGCGCGAGGGCGCTCCGGTCTGGGTCGAGAACCTGGTGCTGCTCAACGACGCGCCGCACCCGCGACAGGGCCTGAGTTTCATCAACTACATGCTGCGCCCCGACGTGATCGCGGCAACCTCCAACTACCTGGGCTACCCGAATGCCAACAAGGACGCGACGGCCCTGGTGGAGCAGAAGGTGCGCGAGAACCCGGGTGTCTACCCGAGCCCGCAGACCATGGCCACCTTGTACCCGCTGGAACCCTTGCCGCTGAAGATGGAACGGGTGCGTACCCGGGTCTGGAGCAAGGTCAAGACGGGCAGTTGAGCCTCAGGCATCCCGCAGCAGGTCGTTGGCGTTGAGCAGTTCGTAGGCGATTTGCGGATGGTTTTCCAGGCCCCGGCGAATCGCCGCCGGGATCGCCTGCCGGGTCTTGCGGCACAGCCCCGGCTGGTCGCGCAGGCGAATGCCGATGCCGCGCATGCTGCGCACCTCGTGGAAGCTGGGGCTGATTTCCACACCGATGCCCAACTGCTCGAACATCCGTTGCTGCAGATGCTCGAGGTCGGCCAGGCTCTTGAGGTTTTCCAGGCGCTCGAGCAGGCGCTTTTCTTCCTGGCGGGTCAGGTAGAGGATGCGCGGGTCGGCGCCGGGCAGGTCGAGCAAGGCCTCACGCCCGCAATCGCAGGCGCCGGGGGGGCAGGGTTGGCGAATCGGCAATGAGGCGGTCATGGCTTGCAGCATAGCCAGATGCGCGTGCTTTTGCTTGTCCTGGCGGTGACCGGCTACCCCTTGTTGGCACTCAGGATGCTGGCCACCTGGCGCGGCTGGCAGTTGAGGTAGGGCGATGACTTCAGCCAGCGCTGGTCCGGGTACCAGGAAAACATGAACTGACCATCCTTGAGTTTATCGATCACCTGGCGCGCCACCTGCGGGCGTACCGCCGGGCAACCCTGGCTGCGGCCAATCCGTCCCTGACGTTCACTCCATAACGGATTCACGTAATCGGCGGCATGGATCACGATCGCGCGATCGCGGGCCAGGTCGTTGAAGCCCGGCTCCAGGCCGTCCATGCGCAACGAGTAGCCGTGGGCGCCCTGATAGCTTTCCTGGGTACGGAACAGGCCCAGGCTCGACTGGTAGCTACCCACGCGATTGGAGAATTGGGTGGCGAAGTTTTCCCCGGACATTTGCCCGTGTGCCACCAGGTCGCGCAGCACCAGGGATTTTTTGCGCAGGTCGAAAATCCACAGGCGACGCGCGGTCGAAGGCTGGGAATAGTCGATCACCGCCAGGTGTTCGGCGCGCTGGGCACCACTGCTGACCGCACATTGCATGGCGCTCAGGGCGCTTTTTAGCGCTTGGGGATTGAGTTCCGGGGCGGCGTGGGCGAGGCTGTTGTACAACGCCTGTTGAGTGGTATTGGCGGCGAACGCCGGAGTACTGATGGCGCCCAGGGTGATCAGTGCCAGGCCAAGCCGGCGCAAAAGGGTAAACATGCGAAGAGAGTCCTCAATGCTATTGTTGGCTCCCGACATCCTGTCGTGCCCCTGGCAGGCCCATGTTGGGCTCGCCTGATTGCTTGCCGCACCTGCTGCAGAGGTCGACCGTCAAATCGTGACGGCCATGGATTGGAGTAAAGCAGTTGTTCAAAAAGCACGCATCTTACTTGAGCCTTTGCCTGCTCGCAGTGCCATTGGTCGCGACTGCCCAGAACGAGTTGGCAGACCATCCCGGGCCGATGCAATTGGCCGTGACCCAGGTCGCGGTGGATTGCCCGGGCCTGAAGCTGCGCCCGGACGCCTCGGCGCAGGCATTGCTGCAGGCTTTCTACCAACAGCAAAACTACCTGCCGGTGTGGACCGACGAGGCTCGGGTCACGGCCTTGCTGGCGCAGTTCCAGTTGCTGGTCGATGATGGCCTGGACCCCAATCGCTACAGCCTGCCGCCGACGGACGTGGTCGGTGGCCCGTTGTGCACTGACATCGGCATCAGCTTGAGGTACCTGCAGGCCCTGCGTGAGCTGCATTACGGGCGCCTGCAGCAAAGCCGCTTCGAACCGCTGTGGCACGCGCAGCCGCCAACAGATGACCGCACGGCCCAGATGCTGGCGATTGCCGGCCCCGGCCTGCATGACCTGGAGGCCGCCTTCGAAGCCGCCCGCCCGGCACTTGAGCAGTACCGCAGCCTGCGTCAGGTGTATGCGGCGCAGCGCCAACAGCCATTGCCGCACTGGCCACAATTGCCCGCCGGCGCCTTGTTGCGCCCGGGCATGCAGGACGCCAGGGTCCCCGGGTTGGCCCAGCGCCTGGTCAGCGAGGGTTACCTGCCCAGCGTGCCGGGCCATGTCGGCACCGACTACAGTGCGCAGTTGGCCAGCGCGGTGAAAAACTTCCAGCTCGACCATTCACTGCAGGCTGATGGAGTCATCGGTGCCGGCACCCTGGCGGAACTCAACATCAGCCCGGCATTGCGCCGTGAGCAACTGCGGATCAACCTCGAACGTTTTCGCTGGCTGGCCCAGGACATGGAACCCGACAGCCTGCTGGTGAACATTGCCGCGGCCCAGTTGACCCTGTTCCAGGGCGGGGTGGCGGTGTGGCAGACGCGCACCCAGGTCGGCCGTGCCGAACGGCAGACCCCGTTGTTGAAATCCCGGGTCACGCGGCTGACCCTGAACCCGACCTGGACCGTCCCGCCGACCATCATGCGTGAGGACAAGTTGCCGCAGATCCGCCGCGACCAGTCGTTCCTCAGCCGTCAGGACCTGCAGGTGCTGGACCGCAACGGCAATCCCCTGGCGGTGGACGATATCGACTGGGACAACCCGGGCAACATCCTCCTGCGCCAGGGCGCCGGCCCGCGAAACCCCCTGGGGCAGATGGCGGTGCGTTTCCCCAACCCGTTCTCGGTGTACCTGCACGACACCCCGAGCCAGGCCCTGTTCCAGAAGGGCCCGCGGGCGTTCAGTTCGGGGTGCGTGCGGGTCGAGCATGCCTTGCAGTTGCGCGACATGCTGCTCAGTCCGGCGGAGCGCTTGCGCACCAACGAATTGCTGGCCACCGGGCTGACCCATGAGTTCAGGTTGGCGACGCCCGTACCGATCCTGCTGACGTACTGGACCGTACAGGCCGACAGTCACGGTCGTCTGTTGTACGCACCGGACATCTACAGCCGTGACCCGGTGCTGTTGAACGCACTGGGCGTGACCTTGTAGACAGCGCAGGGACATTAACCCCACAAAGTCCTAGCCGTGCCCATGGTTGTAGAGCCCCGAGGGCGGCAGGAGCAAGCTTTGCTCCTGCCGAGTGCCGCGTTTATCCCGGATGTTTGTGGGAGCAGGCCGGCCCACGATAGCGTCAGCGGGTCGTGCCGCGAATTGCGCAAGATTGTTCAAGACAGCCCACTGTCTGGCTGGCACATTCCGATCCCCTCTTTTTGTTGTAGAGCGCTATGTCTGACACTCTCCTGCCGCGCAGTGCTTTCCTGCGTGGTGCTGCGGCCGTGATGCCGTTGTCCCTGGCGACAGCGCCGTGGGGGCTGCTGGCCGGCTCCATGGCCATCGAGGCCAATCTCACACCCCTGCAAGGCCAAGGCCTGTCGAGCATTGTCTTTGCCGGCGCCGCGCAACTGGTGGCGATCGGCATGCTCAAGGGCGGTGCGGGTATTTTCTCGATTCTGCTGACCACCTTGCTGCTGACCTCGCAACACCTGCTGTACGGCATGAGCCTGCGGCCAGTGGTGTCACCCATGCCGGCGCGCTGGCGGGTGGGCCTGGGCTTTTTGCTCACCGATGAGTTGTTCGCCCTGACCAGCCAGTTTGACCGCCAGCAGTTCAACCGGTGGTACGCGCTGGGGGTGGGGTTGACGTTCTATATCGCCTGGAACCTGTTCACCCTGGCCGGCATCGTGCTGGGCAGCAGCATCCCGGGGCTTGAACACCTGGGGCTGGACTTCTCGATCGCCGCCACCTTCATCGCCTTGATCACCCCGGTGGTGCGCAATGTGCCGACCGTGGTCTGCGTGGCGGTCTCGCTGTTCTGCTCGGTGCTGTTCGCCTACTGGCAAGTGGGCTCGGCGCTGGTACTGGCCGGGTTGCTGGGGATGACCGCCGGTTTTGTCTGCAACAAGTTCCAGGGAGCACGCACATGATGGTCTGGGCAGTCATAGTCGGCATGGGCCTGCTGGTGTTTCTCAACCGCTACCTGTTCCTCGAACCCCGTCTGCCGGTGCGCCTGAGCAGCAACGCGCGGCAGTTCCTCGGCTTCGCCGTGCCCGGCATGCTCACCGCGATTTGCGGGCCGATCGTGTTCATGCCCGAGCAACAACTGAACCTGCAATGGGATAACCCCTACCTGCTCAGTTCGCTGGTCGCCATTGGCCTGGTGCTCTACACCCGCAGCACCCTGATCAGCATGCTGCTGAGCATGGCGTTCTTTTTCCTGCTGCGCTGGTGGCTCTAAGGCTTGCCAGGTTTGCTGCTGCCGGGGATGTGCAGGTAGCTCATCACGCTTTCGGTGAGCTCTGTGGCCAGTTTCACCGCTTCCTTGTTGCGCGCCATGACCCCGGCGACCAGCCCTTCGATCAGCGCCAGCACGGCGATATAGGAACTGGTCAACACCGGATGATCGGCCGGGGCGAACAGCACATGCCGGGCGATGTGGGTCAGGGGGGAGGCGGGGGAGTCAGTGATCGCCAGCACCGTGGCGCCACGCTCGTGGGCAAAACGCGACAGCTGCAGGGTGTCCAGGGAATAGCGGGGTAGGGAGATCGCCAGCAGCACGTCGTCCTGGGTGATGGCGGCCAGGCGGTAGGCGGCGTTTTCGTTACCGCCTTCCATGCTGATGGCCGTGGCGTCGGCGCAGAACGGCATCAGTGTCGAGGCGGCCAGGCCGGCCAGGTAGACGCTGTTGCCAAAACCGAGGATGTAGATCTTGCGCGCCTGGATCAGGCACGTGACCACGGCCTCGAACGTGTCGGGGTGATTGTTGCTGCCGGCGGTGTCCAGGTTGCTGGTGGCGCTCTGGATCTGCTCGTGCAGGCCGAATGCGCCACCGGGACGTTGCGCCAGTTCATTGCGCAGCTTGTCCACGGGCGAGACCATCTGCTGCAAGGTGGCCACCAGTTCGGCCTTCATGCCGCTGTAGCCGCCGACATCCAGGACCTTGGCCAGGCGATTGACCGCCGCGGGCGAGGTGGCGGTCTCGGCGGCCATTTCCTCGATGGTCAGGGTCGCGGCCTTGAGCGGGTGGCGCAGGATGAAGTCAGCCACCTTGCGCAGTGACGGCGGCAGGTCCGCGAGGATCTGCGCCAGCTTGCGCATCACTGGGGAGGCATAGACCGTGGTGTTTTTCGGGGAATCAGACATAACCGGCTCGCCATCTACCAAAGGGTTCAAGGGGTCGACAACGCCCCCTCGACATAAGTGGGCGCCAGTGTAGCCGAAGCGCATCGGCACTGCGTTCGCGACGGCCAGCACCGCTCAGCGTGTTACTTCAAGCTGCCGGCCAGGAACTGTTGCAGGCGCTCGGACTGCGGGTTGGCCAGCACGTCACGGGGCACGCCCCGTTCCTCGACCACGCCTTTGTGCAGGAACACCAACTGGTTCGACACTTCGCGGGCAAAACCCATTTCGTGGGTCACCACCACCATGGTCCGACCTTCCAGGGCCAGGTCCTGCATGACCTTGAGCACTTCGCCCACCAGCTCCGGGTCGAGGGCCGACGTCGGCTCATCGAACAGCATCACCTCAGGCTCCATGGCCAGGGCCCGGGCGATCGCCACGCGTTGCTGTTCGCCCCCGGACATATGGGCCGGGTAGGCGCCCCGGCGATGGGAGACGCCGACTTTGTCCAGGTAGTGCTCGGCCTTTTCCCGCGCCGCCTTCTTGTCCATCCCCAGGACATGCACCGGGGCTTCCATGACGTTTTCCAGGGCGCTCATGTGCGACCACAGGTTGAAGTGCTGGAACACCATGGCCAGGCGCGAACGCATGCGCTGCAGCTGCCGGGGGTCGGCAGCCTTGAGCCCGCCGGCTTTGTCGGCCAACAGCTTGAGCGGTTCGCCGTTGAGCACGATCTCGCCGGCGTTGGGTTGCTCCAGCAGGTTGATGCAACGCAGGAAGGTGCTTTTGCCCGAGCCGCTGGAGCCGATGATGCTGATCACATCGCCGGCTTTGGCCTGGAGCGAAACGCCCTTGAGTACCTCGACGCTGCCATAGGATTTGTGCAGGTTGCGAATTTCCAGTGTGTTCATGGTCTTGGTCTCGGGAGTCAGTCGCTGAGCAGGCGACCCTGGCGAATGGGGGTGCTGCCTGCGACCTTGGCCAGCCATAGCCCGGGCTGGGCAAAACGCAGGCGCTCGCGGGCGTAGAGAATGCCATCGGTGCTGGCGCTGACCACGCTGTGGCGGTCGGTCAGGGGGTCGAGCACCTCGAACAACGGGTCGCCGACCTTGACGCGGGCGCCCACCGGTTGCAGGAAGCTCACCACGCCCGGGTGCGGGGCATAGGCGTATTGGGCTCCGGCAAAGGGCGTCGCTTCACAGCATTCGGCCGGCGCTGCTGGCCAGTCACCGCTGATCAGGCCGACTTCGGCCAGGTAGCCGAGGATCTGTTCGGCATTCAGCGCGCAGGTATCACCCTCGGTGTCGAGCATGCCCCGCAGTTCCACGGTGGTCGCCACGCAGGCCAGGGGAATGTTGGCCTGCGGAAAACGTTCGGCCAGGTGCAGCCACGGCACCGCGCAGGCTTCATCGAAGGCATTGCCGCCAGCGTCCTCGGCCAGCAGCACGGCGCCGGCCGCCAGGCGCGCGGCCAACGAGCGCACCCGTGGCCAGTTCTGGGGCAGGGCGTAGAGCAGCATGATCGACTCGAAGTCACAGTGCAGGTCCAGCACCACGTCGGCGGTGCAGGCGTGCTGCATCAGCAGCACGCGCAGGCCGTCGAGTTCCGACGCGGGATCTGGCAGGTGGTTGAGTGCCTCGACCATGGCCTCGCGAATCAGCGTCACGTTGGCCTCGGCATCGCTGCCCAGTTGTCCGGCCACGCGCTCGGCCACGGCAGCGCCGAGCGCCGGGAAGTCGCGGTTGAAGTTCTTGCCACTGTTGAACTCGAAGCGCCCCTGGTGGGTGGCCTGGAACATCTGGCCGATGCCAATCGGGTTGGCCATTGGCACCAGTTCGATGACCCCGTCCAGGCGCCCTTGTGCTTCGAGCTCGCGCAGGCGCCGCTTGAGTTCGACCGCGACGCGCATGCCGGGTAGTTCGTCGGCGTGCAGGGACGCCTGGATGTAGGCCTTGCGCGGGCCGGCGCCGAAGCGGAACACCGAGAGGGTGCGCTCCGTGCCGCTGGCGCTCCAGGGCAGGACGTGTTGAATGTGCTGCATGGCAATTCCTTAATGTTTGCGTGGGGCCAGGTGCGCCAGCCAGTGGCGCTCGGCGAGCTTGAACAGGCGCACGAGGATGAACGTCAGGGCCAGGTACATCAGGGCGGCGGTGATGAAGGCTTCGAATGGCATGTAGTAGCGCGAACTGATCGTGCGGGCCGCGCCTGTGATGTCCACCAGCGTGACGATGGAGGCCAGGCTGGTGGTTTGCAGCATCATCAGCACCTCGTTGCTGTACTGCGGCAGCACCCGGCGCAGCGCCGAGGGCAGCAGGATGCGCCGGTACAGGGTCAGGCGTGACATGCCCATGGCCTTGGCGGCTTCGATCTCGCCGCCGGGGGTGGACCGCAGGCTGCCCGCCAGCAGTTCGGCGCTGTAGGCACTGGTGTTGAGGGCGAAGGCCAGGCAGGCGCAGAAGGTCGCGCTGGACAGGTACGGCCAGAGCACGCTGTGGCGCACCGCCTCGAACTGCGCCAGGCCGTAGTAGATCAGGAACAACTGCACCAGCATCGGGGTGCCACGAATGACGTAGGTGTAGGCCCAGGCCGGTGCGTTGAGCCAGGGCGCCCGCGAGACACGCATCAGGGCCAGGGGCACCGCCAGTATCAGGCCCAGGGCCAGGGAAATCAGCAGCAGCTTGAGGGTCAGCAGGGCGCCGCTGAAGTACAACGGCAGGCTGTCCCAGATCAAGGTGTAGTCGAGCATGGTCAGGGTCTCCCGATCACAGGTCGGCGGCTTTGATGCCGACCGAGTAACGTTTTTCCAGGGTGCGCAGCAGCACCAGCGAGACACTGGTGATCACCAGGTACAGCGCCGCGACCGCGAGGTAAAACGTGAAGGGTTCATGGGTCGCATCGGCGGCGTTCTTGGCCTTGAACATCATGTCCTGCAGGCCGATCACCGAAATCAGCGCGGTGGACTTGGTCAGCACCAGCCAGTTGTTGGTGAAACCGGGAATGGCGAAACGGATCATCTGTGGCACCAGGATCCGCCAGAACACCTGCCAGCCGCTCATGCCATAGGCCCGGCCGGCTTCGCCCTGGCCAGCGGGAATGGCCATGAAGGCGCCGCGAAAGGTTTCCGACAGGTAGGCACCGAAGATGAACCCCATGGTACAGACCCCCGCGACAAACGGGTTGATGTCGATGTACTGCTCGTAGCCGACGCCCTGGGCAATGCGGTTCACCAGGTCCTGACCGCCGTAGAAAATCAGCAGGATCAGCACCAGGTCGGGAATGCCACGAATCACCGTGGTATAGGCTTCGCCCAGATTCGCCAGCCATTTGACCGGCGACAAGCGAAACGCCGCACCGAGCAGGCCCAGGGTGATGGCCAGCGCCATGGCACTCAGGGCCAGGTTGATCGACAGCCAGGCGCCATCGAGAATGCTCGATCCGTAGCCGTGCAGCATGATGAAGTCCTCACCCGACACGCGCCAGGCGTGCGGGACGACAGGGGTTGATGACGATCAGACAAGAGGTAAAACCTGTGGGCGCGAGCTTGCTCGCGATGAGGCCGGCACCTTCAACATCGATGTCGGCAGGTCCACCGCCATCGCGGGCGAGCCCGCTCCCACATTGGATTGGGGGGCGAACACCCATCGGTATTCCACCCATTCCCCCCGTGGGAGCGGGCCGGCTCGCGATGAGGCCAGTACCCACAACACAGAAGTTGATTGACCCACCTTTACTCGGCGGTCGAGCCGTAGATGTCATAGGCGAAGTACTTGCCCATGATTTGCTGGTACTTGCCGTTGGTGCGCAGGGTATCGATCGCCGCGTTCAGGCGCACGGCGTTGGCCGTGTCACCTTTGCGCAGGGCAATCCCGGCACCCCGGCCGAAGTAACTGGGGTCGTTGATGTCCGGGCCCACCAGGGCAAAACCCTTGCCGGCCGGGGTTTTGATAAAGGCTTCGTCGGTGTTGACGATATCGGCCAGGGTCGCGTCCAGGCGACCTGAGGCCAGGTCCAGCGAGGCTTCGCTTTGCGAGGAGTAACGCACCACCTCGACCCCGGCCGGGGCCAGTTGCTCGGTGGCGAAACGGTCGTAGGTCGAGGCGCGTTGCACGCCGACTTTCTTGCCCTTGAGATCCAGCAACGGGTCGTTGATTACCACGTCGTCCTTCATCGCGAGCTTGCCGGGCGTGTGGTAGTACTTTTTGGTGAAGTCGACGGACTTCAGGCGATCGGGGGTGATCGACATCGATGACAGAATCGCATCGACCTTGCGCACCTTGAGCGACGGGATCATCCCGTCGAAGGCCAGCACTACCCACTGGCACTTGATCTTCATCTCATCACACAGGGCATTGCCGATGTCGTAGTCGAATCCGCTGATCTCACCTTCCGGGGTCTTGAAAGAAAACGGCGGGTAGGCGGCTTCAATGCCAATGCGCAAGGTGCTGTCGTCGGCGTGGGCGAGGGTGCTGGCGGCACAGAAGGCCAGAGTTGCCAGAAGTCCGGTCGTGTTCATCGTGTTGACTCCGTGAGTAGGGGGCGGATGCCCTTCTTATGGGTCTATGATTGACATGAAATAATTCATTAATCAATACAGTGAAAATAAAAATGTCAGTCTGCCGTTCAATCTCAGCCAGACGGTCATGGCGCAATGGCTGCCCGGGTCTAGAGTTGCCTGACTGAACTCCTGCCATCGAAGAGGGCAATGTCATGAATACCAGCGATCTACTTGAACAATTGCTGCGCGCCGGTCAGGGCCCGCAGGGCCAACACGGCGGTGGTGCCGCGGGCGGGCAAGGCGGCCTGGGTGACCTGGGTGGGTTGCTTGGCGGTTTGCTGGGCGCAGGCGGTGGTGGTGCCGCTGCCGGCGCTGGCGGCCTCGGCGGCTTGGGTGGCCTGCTGGGCGGGTTGGGGGGATTGCTGGGGGGCGCGGGGGGTGGTGGCGGGACGACCCAGGGTCGCTCCAGTGGCACCAACTACGCCGCACTGGCGTCCCTGGGGATGATGGCGTTCCAGGCCTATCAAGCCTGGCAACGCAACCAGGCCTCAGCCCCGCAGCAGGCGCCGCAGACCGTTGACCAGTTGCTCGCCGGGCCACAGATCGAGGCCCATAGCCACGCAGTGTTGCGGGCTCTGATTGCCGCTGCCAAGGCCGACGGGCGCATCGACGACAACGAGAAGCAGATGATCAGCACCGAAATCGGCCGCCACACCAACGACCCGGACCTGCAACAGTGGCTCGATGCTGAAGTCGCCAAGCCACTGGACGCCCAGGAGGTCGCGCAATCGGCCACCGACCCGGCCATCGCCGCGGAAATGTACCTGGCCAGCGTGATGCTGGTCGATCACCAGCAGGACGCCGAGCGCGCCTACCTCGACGAGTTGGCCGCCGCGTTGAACCTCGATCCGCAGTTGCAGGTGCACCTGGAACAGCAAGCCGGCGTCTGAACACGAGCCCCTCCCTGTAGGAGCAGCCGGGCGGCGCTCTCAAGGTTATCGCGAGCAAGCTCGCTCCTGCATAGGGACGGGGGGAGGGTCGATACGCGTGGTTATAAAGTCAGATCACATTGGTATAAGTGGTTATAAGAAATATCGCTATGCTGCCAGCCAGTTTTTGCTCGTCACGCTGGTTCTGTAAGGTATGGCAATGGATTTCGGTAATTGGGGTTTTGTGGTTGCAGGCTTGGTTGTCGGATTCATTGTCGGCATGACCGGTATTGGTGGCGGCTCGTTGATGACCCCGATTCTGCTGTGGTTCGGTATCAACCCGGCCACCGCGGTCGGCACTGACCTGCTGTACGCGGCGATCACCAAGTCCGGTGGGGTGCTGGTTCATCAGAAGAACAAGAACATCGACTGGAAAATCACCGGCTGGCTGACCGCTGGCAGTGTCCCGGCGGTGGCTCTGACCTTGCTGTTTCTCACCTTCTTCAACAACGACGCCCAGGCGACCAACGCGATCATCAAGCAGGCCCTGGGCTTTGTGCTGTTGTTGACCGCGCTGGCGATCTTCTTCAAGAAGCAGTTGCTGGCCTTCGCCCATAAACACGCGGGCGACCACTATCACCTGAGCGAGCGCAATCTCAATCTGCTGACCATCGGCACCGGCGCGTTGCTCGGGGTGATGGTGGCGCTGACCTCGATTGGCGCCGGGGCCCTGGGCACGGTGGCGCTGTTTCTGCTGTACCCGTTCCTGGCCACTAAACGTTTGGTGGGCACCGAAATCGCCCACGCCGTGCCCTTGACCCTGGTCGCCGGCCTTGGCCACGCGAGCATGGGCAACATGGACTGGCACCTGCTGGGGTTCCTGCTGATGGGGTCGCTGCCCGGGATCTACATCGGCAGTCACCTGACCGGGAAAGTCTCCGATGGCGTGCTGCGTCCGTGCCTGGCGGCCATGCTGGTGTTCATCGGCTACAAGCTGGCGTTCTGATCCAGCGCCCGGCCGGGCACTGTTGGCGCAGTGCCCGGCCATTGCTCAGTTATTTGCGCGCCTCCAGAATCAGGTTGAACGGGGTTTGCGCCGCCCGGCGAAAGTGCTTGAACCCCGCCTCGCTGAACACGTCCCGCAACCGTGCCTCACCCGCTTGCGCCCCCAGCCCCAGGCCCACTTCCTGGGACAGCGAATTGGGCGTGCAGATGAAGGTCGAGGCGGCGTAGAACAAGCGGCCTACCGGGGTGTTGTTCTGGTCCAGTTGATCGCTGGCGTAAGGCTCCACCAACAGCACGCTGCCATCGTCCTTGAGTGACCGATAGGCATGCTTGGCCGCGCCCACCGGGTCGCCCATGTCGTGCAGGCAGTCGAAATAGCACACCAGATCGTAGTCGTGGCCTGGGTAGTTTTTCGCGGTGCCCTGGATGAACTGCGCGCGGTCGGCCACGCCGCCTTCTTCGGCGCGTTGGTTGGCGATAGTGATGGAAGGGGCGTGGTAGTCGAAACCCACAAAGGTCGACGCTGGGAAGGCCTTGGCCATGACCACGGTGGAAGCCCCGTGGCCGCAGCCGATATCCGCCACCTTGGCGCCGGCTTTGAGCTTGTCGACCACGCCTTCCAGGGCGGGCAGCCATTCATCCACCAGGTGGGCGCGGTAGCCGGGTCGGAAGAAACGTTCGGTGCCACTGAACATGCACGGGTGGTGATCGCCCCAGGCCAACGCCCCATCGCCGCGCATGGCCGCCAGCAGTTTGTCCTTGTCGTGGTAGAGGGCGGCGATGACCCCAGCACCACCGGCGACATACACCGGCGAGTCCTCGTGGGCGAGCGCCATGGCCTGTTCTTCCGGCAGGCGGAACATCCCGCCGGCATGCTCCATATAGCCTGAGGCCGCATGGGCGCTGAGCCATTCGCGCAGCAGCCGGGCATTGCAGCCGGTCTTGGCGGCCAGTGCCTCGGGGGTCAACGGCAGGCTGTCCGCCATGGCCCGGTACAGGCCCAGCTCTTCGCCGAGGATCACATTGGCGAGCATCGCGGCGCCACCCATGTCGGTCACCAGCTTGCCCATGAAGTCCTGCAGTTTGCCTTCGTCCATAACTGCGCCTCCTGAAAAAGGTCACCGCTGAACGAGGCATACGATGCAGCGACAGCAGCCTGTCAGGCGGTAGTCGGATGGATGACCGGGACGACCGTGGGCGAACTGTCTGCCACGCGAATGCCCGGGCATGGATCATGTCCGGGCGTGTTGGACGCGACGTCGTCGTCCTGCAGAGTTGTCGCTGTGGGGCAGTGCCCCACAGGACGCTTACGAATTGGCCATTGGTTCCAGCGTCATGAGCGTGGTAATGGGCAGGCACGCTGCTGATGGACGCGGATTTGGCTACGTCCCCCTATCGGGAACACTGTCAGTGTAGTACGGGTTGTAGTGGAGCGCCTGGCCGTTGGTCTTGCCCGGTGCTTTGCACACTTTGCCCGTTTCAATGAGGCGGGCAGCCAGTGGCGGATTAACCCTGCTGGCCTAAGCTTGGCAACATGGTGATAGAAATTTCCGACATCAAAACTGGATCTTTCGCCTTGATGCGCAATCATAAGCGTGGAAATCAAAAGGAGATGCGCATGCTCATTCGGTCACTGACCCTCGCTACGCTGCTGGCTGTCGCGGGCCCCTTGTTCGCCGCCGACAACGACACGCCTCTGGCCCAGGAACGCGGCAAGAGCCGCCCGCTGATTGTCATTGCCCCCAGCAGCATCGACCCGACGCTGGTCAACCTGAAAAAATCCCTCGACGACCCGGCCACCAAAAAAGCCTTCCAGGACCGCAACATGGTGCTTTACACCGTGGTCCAGTTGATGGGCCAGCGCGATGGCAAGGATTTGGATGCGCAAACCACCATGGCGCTGATTCGCGAACTGAAACTGGGGGTCAGCGGTGAGACCAAGGTCATCCTGGTGGGCAAGGACGGCGAGAAGAAGCTCGAGCACCTGGGTCCGATAGACGCCAAGGCGCTGTTCGAGACGGTCGACCAGTTGCCTGCCGCCGAGAAAGAAGCGACGCCACCGGCACCTGCGGTCGCCGAAACGCCCGCCAAAGGCAGCAAGGCCGCCAAGCCTGCCAAGCCGGTGAAACCACCTCAGCCGCTGGACGATTGAAACGCGAGCGGGGGGCTGGTCATCGATTTGACCAGGCCATCCCCCAGCGTTGTTCCAGGTTCATGGCCAGCACGCTGATCAACACCACCAGCGCTCCCACCATCACCATCAACCCCGGTCGTTCTCCCAGCAGGGCGGCGGCAATCAGCATGGCGGTGGGCGGTGTCAGGTACAGCGCCATGGCGGCGCGGCTGGCCTCGACCTGGCGCAAGACAAAGGCCCAGGCCAGATAGGCCAGGGCACTGGGGAACACCCCGAGAATCGCCACCGCCAGGTGAACCTGCGTCGGCGCCCTGGCCACCGCAGCCCCCAGGCCCGGAAGGAACACCAGCAACAGCAGGGTGCCGGACCACACCGTATAGCAGACCATGGTCAGGCCGCTGTAACGCTGGCAATGGCGTTTGTGCAGGGCGAAGTACAGGCTCCACGACAGCGCCGCCAGCAGGATCAACAGGCCGTGGGGGTCGACACTGCCCAGGCCGCGATCACCGGCGACCACGATGCCGGCGCCACACATACCCACCACCACGCATCCCCAGCGCCAGGCGCTGACACGGTCGTTGAAGATGAAATGTGCCAGCAACGCGCTGAACAGCGGAGTCGACTGCGCCAGCACACTGGCGGCACCGGCACTGACCCCGCGTTGGCCGAAGTTCAGCGCAATGTGGTGCAGGCTCACGGCAAACAATCCCAGCATGAGCAACAGTGGCAGGTCGCGCAGGCGAGGCCGCTCGATGCCCTTGCAGACGGCGATCAACGCCATGAACAGCGAGGCCACGAGAAACCGCAGCAACGCCAGGTGTCCGGGTTCATAGGCGCTCAGGCCGATGCGGATGCCGGTCGGCGAGTAACCCCAGCAGACGATCACAAACAGCACGGCCAGGAGAATTTTCAGGGGGGAACGTGTGGGCATCAGGTCGGCCTGCCAGGTCAGGTGCGCAACGAAGACCGCGACGAGGTGACGGCTTCTGCCCCTTGAGTATTGGAGCCTTACCTGTTCACTACAACTGACTTAACATGAGGCGAATGTTCACTTTGGGTGATGTATGGAGCTGGCACAGATTCGCATGTTCAAGACGGTTTTCGAGACCGGCAGCATTGCCCGTGCCGCGCAGGTGCTGCATTGCGTGCCCTCGAACATCACTGCGCGCCTCAAGTCGCTGGAAAGCGAGCTGGGCGTCGAGCTGTTTTACCGGGCGGGGCGGGGGTTGCAGATCAGCCCGGCCGGCGAAATCTTCCTGGCCTACGCAGCGCAGATCCTGGCACTGTCCGAGGAAGCCAAGCGCGCCGTGGATCCCGGAGCGCCGCCGTCCGGGCCGCTGCGCATCGGCGCGATCGAGTCATCGGCCAGCGGCCGCCTGCCCAGGCTGTTGGCCCGATTCCATCGGCGTTATCCGGCGGTGGCCCTGGAGCTGACAACCGGGCCCTGGGCGCAGTTGCTCGAGGACACGCTCCTGCACAAGCTCGACGGGGTGATTGTGGCGGTCGACGTCGAGCGACCGCTGCTCAAGCGCAAGTTCCTGTACCGCGAAGACCTGGTGCTGATTGCTTCGCCTTCCTTGGGGCCGTTGCGCGAGGCCGCGGACCTGCGCGGCAAGTCGATCTTCATGTGGCCTTCGGGGTGCCCGTACCGGGCAACGCTGGAGCGCTGGCTGCTAGGGCAGGGGGAAGCCTTGCCGATCATCAGCATTGCCAGTTACGGCAGCATTGTCGGCTGTGTCAGTGCGGGGGCCGGCGTGGCGCTGGTGCCCAGGGGGATATTCGAACAGTACGGACCGGGGGCCGGCTGGGCCAGCTACGAGTTCCCGGAACTGACGGCCATCGACAACCTGTTCTATTGGCACGAACACTCCCGGCATCACCCGGCCCGGGAAGCGTTCGTTGCGATGCTGCAGGAAGAATTTGCCACTGCCAGCGTGTAGGCGCGAGCCTGCTCGCGATGGCAGCGTGTCAGGCACCCTCGATGTTGAATGGGCCTGCCCGCTCCCGCAGGTGCGCGGTGAAATCAGTCCCGCGAGATGGCCAGTGCCACGCCTTGGCCGCCACCGATGCACAGGGTAGCCAGGCCTTTCTTGGCGTCGCGCTTGATCATTTCGTGCAGCAACGACACCAGTACGCGGCAGCCCGAGGCGCCGATCGGGTGGCCGAGGGCAATCGCGCCACCGTTGACGTTGACCTTGCTCGCATCCCACTGCAGCTCTTTGCCTACCGCCAGGGACTGCGCGGCGAATGCTTCGTTGGCTTCGATCAGGTCCAGTTGCGCCAGGTTCCAGCCGGCCTTGTCCAGGCAGCGGCGAGTAGCCGATACCGGGCCGATGCCCATGATCGCCGGGTCGACACCGGCATTGGCGTAGGCGGCGATCTTCGCCAGTACCGGCAGGCCCAGTTGTTTGGCTTTTTCAGCGCTCATCAGCAGCACGGCAGCGGCACCGTCGTTGAGCGAAGAGGCGTTGCCGGCGGTGACGCTGCCGTCTTTCTTGAACGCCGGTTTGAGCTTGGCCAGGGAGGCGGCGGTGGTCTCGGCGCGCGGTTGTTCGTCGACCGCGAAGGACAGCGGATCGCCTTTGCGCTGAGGGATCAGGATCGGCGTGATCTCGTCGGCAAATCGCCCGGCTTCGATGGCGGCCGTGGCCTTCTGCTGGGAAGCGGCGGCGAAGGCGTCCTGTTCCTCACGGCTGAGGTGGTACTTGTCGACCAGGTTCTCGGCGGTGATGCCCATGTGGTAATCGTTGAACGCATCCCACAGGCCGTCGCTGATCATGCTGTCGACCATCTTCGCGTGGCCCATGCGCAGGCCGGTGCGGGCGGCCGGCAACACGTACGGGGCCAGGCTCATGTTTTCCATGCCGCCGGCGATGATCACGTCGGCGTCGCCGCAGCGGATCGCCTGGGCGCCCAGGTGCAGGGCCTTGAGGCCCGAACCGCAGACCTTGTTCAGGGTCAGCGCCGGCACCGCGTGAGGCAGGCCGGCGAGAATCGAGGCCTGGCGCGCCGGGTTCTGGCCCGAGCCAGCGGTCAGGACCTGACCCAGGATCACTTCATCCACCTGGTCGGCGGCCAGACCGGTCTGTGCCAGCAACTGGCGAATCACCGCGGCACCGAGTTCCGGCGCCGGGATGCTGGCCAGCGAACCCTGGAAGCTGCCGATGGCAGTCCGGGTGGCGGCGACAATCACGACTTCTTGCATCGAATTTCTCCTCAAAGGGGGTGGGGCTCAGGCGAACTGCATTTCCGGAACGTGGTCCGGAACGATCAGTTTACCGGCGGTCTTGCTGACGATTTCCTCGACGCTGACACCCGGAGCGCGCTCCTTGAGAATGAAGGCGCCGTTTTCGATTTCCAGGTAGGCCAGGTCGGTCAGGACGCGCTTGATGCAGTGGGCGCCGGTCAGTGGCAGGCTGCAATGGTTCAGCAGCTTGGACTCACCATCCTTGGAGGCGTGGGTCATGGTGACGATGATGTTGTCGGCACCGGCTACCAGGTCCATTGCGCCGCCCATGCCCTTGACCAGTTTGCCCGGGATCATCCAGGAGGCGATGTTGCCTTGTACGTCGACTTCGAACGCGCCGAGCACGGTCAGGTCGATGTGGCCGCCGCGGATCATCGCGAAGGATTCGGCGGAAGAGAAAATCGATGCGCCGATGCGCGCGGTCACTGTTTGTTTGCCGGCGTTGATCATGTCGGCGTCGACCTGATCATCCGTCGGGAAAGCGCCCATGCCAAGCAGGCCGTTTTCCGACTGCAGCATCACTTCCATGCCTTCGGGAATGTAGTTGGCGACCAGGGTCGGAATGCCGATGCCCAGGTTCACGTAGTAGCCGTCCTGCATTTCGCGGGCGACGCGCTGAGCCATTTGTTCGCGGGTAAGAGCCATTTTTATTCTCCGTTGTTCGTCGGGCAGGGGGCGTGGATCACTTGCGCACGGTGCGCTGTTCGATGCGTTTTTCGAACGTGCCGCAGATCACCCGGTCAACGTAGATGCCAGGGGTATGGATGTGCGCAGGGTCCAGCTCGCCGGGCTCGACGATCTCTTCGACTTCGACCACGGTGATCTTGCCGGCGGTGGCGGCCAGTGGGTTGAAGTTCTGGGCGGTGTGGCGATAGATCACGTTGCCGAAGTGGTCGGCTTTCCAGCCTTTGACGATGGCGAAGTCGCCGGTGATGGACTCTTCCATCAAGTACGGGCGGCCGTGGAACTCACGCACTTCCTTGCCTTCGGCCACGGGCGTGCCGACGCCGGTGGCGGTGAAGAACGCAGGAATGCCCGCGCCGCCAGCGCGCATTTTTTCCGCCAGGGTGCCTTGGGGGGTCAGCACCACTTCGATTTCGCCGCTCAGCAGTTGCTTCTCGAACAGGGCGTTTTCACCCACGTAGGACGCCACGACCTTGCTGATCTGGCGGTCTTCGAGCAGCACGCCGAGGCCAAAACCGTCGACGCCGCAGTTATTGGAAACCACGGTCAGGTCGCGCGTGCCCTTGCGTTTGATTTCGGCAATCAGGTTTTCCGGAATGCCGCACAAGCCGAAGCCGCCAGCGATCACGGTCATGCCGTCTTCAAGGCCGGCGAGGGCCTCTTCATAGGAACTCACGCGCTTGTCGAAACCTGCCATATGCACCTCTTTTATTCTTTGTGGGCGGCTGGCTAGCCGTATGGGGTTGAGTGTTGCGCCATCCGATTCATTTGATAAGTTGATTTTTAAGGTTGATTAATAGATAAAACTCGTTAATCCGTGGCGTATTTCATAATAGGGAACCCAGATGACCGTCAAGCAGATCCGCGCGTTTCTGGCCGTGGCGCAGAGTTTGAGCTTCGCCGTGGCCTGTGAGCGGCTGCACCTGTCGCAGTCGGCGTTGAGCCTGACCATCAAGGCCCTGGAAGAAAGCCTCGGTGGGCGGTTGTTCAGCCGCACCACGCGCAATGTCGCGCTGACCCCTGAAGGCGAATCCCTGCTGCCGTTGGCCCGGCGCCTGATTGCCGACTGGGACAACGCCGAGGACGAGATGCGCCAGCGCTTTACCCTGCAGCGTGGACGGGTGACCCTGGCCGCCATGCCTTCGTTTGCCGGCAACCTGCTGCCGCCGATCCTCAAGACCTTCCGCGCGCGCTACCCGAAAGTCAACGTCACGGTCAATGATGTGATCAACGAGCAAGTGCTGGAGATGGTGCGCGACCGCCAGGTGGAACTGGGCGTGGCGTTCGAGCCAATGCAGAGTTCATCGCTGCAGTTCACTGCGCTCTACGTCGACCGTTTTGTCGCGGTGGTACCGAGTGATTCGCCACTGGCCGGCCTCAGCGAAATCGATTGGAACACCCTGCTGGAGCAGCCCTTCATTACCTTGCAGCGCCCGTCGACAGTGCGGGTGATGCTCGAAGAACACCTGCAGGCACGCCAGACCCGCCTCCCGGTGGCCTTTGAAAGCCACCAACTGGCGACGGTCGGGCGCATGGTCGCCAGCGGCCTGGGGGTCAGCGCTGTGCCAGCCTTGTGTGCCGAGCAAATGCGCGAACTGGGCGCCCATTGCATCACCCTGGGTGAGCCGGTGGTCGAGCGCGCGATCGGTATCCTGACCAAGCCCGGTCACGAATTGTCGGCGGCCGCCCAGGCGCTGTTCGACATCCTCAAGGGCGAAGTGCGTCTGTAGTCCTCTGGCCTTGATGCCTGCGCGATGGGTCTTTGAATCCTCCAGGGAAATTCTGATTTTTCCACGACCCGTTCAACACTCCCCGACGCTCGCGCAGAATCACTGACCCTCGTTCTGCAGAGAGACAACGGATGCTCATACCTGCCCATGAACCCTGCTTTATCTTGACCATCGACGGCCGGCGCTGGACCTACCGGCGCAATGCCCGCGGCGATATCTGCGAACAGATCGACCCCCACGGTCAGGTCACCCGCTACCGACACGACACTGCGGGCCGGTTGCGGCAAGTGCTGGCGGCCGATGGTGCCACCCGCACCTTCAGCTACAACGACTATGGCAAGGTCAGTGCCGAGCAGGATGAACTGGGCCAGGTCACACGCTATGAGTACGACCGGCACTTGCACCTGATCAGCCGGCGGATCGATCCAGATGGCAGCCAGTTGTGCTTTCGCCATGACCGCAGCAGTGGGTTGTTGTCGGAAATCGAAAATCAGGTCGGCGAGGTGTATCGGCTGGAACGGGGCGCCGATGGGCGGATCGAGCAGGAGCGGACGTTTGACGGACGGCGCTTCACATTCGCCTACGATCACCAGGGCCATCTGCTGCAGAAAACCCAATGGGCGACTGATGGCTCTGCCCTGGTCACGGCGTACCAGCGTGACAGGACAGGGCGGCTGTTGCTCAAGACATTGCCCGACGCCGGCCGGGTGGCCTATCAATACGATTCACAGGGACGCCTGGCACGAGTCGACGATGACAGCGACTGGCCACTGACCTTCACCTACGATCTGTCGGGACGGCTGCTCAGCGAGCAGCAGGGCTGGGTCTGCCTGCACTATGTCTACAACGCCAGTGGCCAGCTTGAGCGCATGCAGTTGCCAGACAACCGCTGGCTGGATTATCACTTTGCCCTCGATGGCAGCCTCGCTGCCGTCGATTACAACGGCGAGCGCCTGTCCAGCCATCGCTTCGAGCACGGCCAGGAGCAGCAGCGCGAACAGGGCCGGTTGCTCAGCCAGTATCACTACGACGCACAGGGCCGCCTGCAGGTCCACACCGTCAACCAGCCACAGCGTCCGCTGTACCTGCGGCACTACAGCTATGGGGTCAACGGTAACCTGGCGAGCATCGCCGACAGCCGCCACGGGCAGCGCAGTTTTTACTACGACGCCGGCAACCGCCTGGTTCGGGTACGGCACTCGCGTGGCGAGCAAGGGCAGCAATTCGCGTACGACCCGTGCGGCAATCGCCTGCCGGACCCCGGCCACTGCCGCTACGACTACGATGCCTTTGGCAACCTGATCCGCGTGCGCCGCGACGGTCACCTCCCGCACGTGACCCATTATCACTATGACTGCCAGCATCGCTTGAGCGCGGTGGTCCTGCCCGATGGCAGCCGGGCCAGCTATCGCTATGACCCGTTTGGCCGGCGCAGTGCCAAGACCGTCGATGGCAGTACCGTCGAGTTCGTCTGGCAGGGGCCACGGCTGGTCGGCGAAATCAGCGCTGATCATCATCGCGACTATCTTTACGAGCCCGATACCTTTCGCCCGTTGGCCCTGGTCGAGGGTGGCGCTGCGGGGGATACCGGCCGGTTCTACTACCAGCTCGATCATCTGGGCACCCCCCAGGAATTGACGGACAGCAGGGGCGAAATTGTCTGGGCGGCGACTTATCAGGCCGGCGGCCAGATCGCCAGTCTCCGGCATCTGGGGCACGAGCCGGTGGAGCAGCCGCTGCGTTTTCAGGGGCAGTACTGCGACGAGGAAACGGGCCTGCATTACAACCGCCATCGCTACTACTGCCCGCACCTGGGGCGTTACCTGACACCGGCCCCGAACCGCCTGGCCGCTGGCCTCAATGCCTATCAGTACGCGGTGAATCCAACGGCGTGGGTCAACCCCCTGGGGCTTAGCAGTTGCCCAGGCGGTGATGGCCGCAAACCGATGCTGCAAGTGCATGATCCGCTGGCCAACGCCGTGGTGGATGAGGCTGAACCGCAACTGCCGCAAGCGCTGATGCGGAGTTCCAGCGAGCGGTCGTAAAGGGGGAAGGCCGTCTGTCTTTTTTTCCTGCGAGGGGACTTTTTTTCACGAAATTCTGACATTCGCAGGTGCAGATTGAACACACAAAAGGATTTGACCCCATAGACAGAAAGCCCGCCAGATGCGGGCTTTTTGTTGTCAATCTGCCAGCATTCAGGCCTGGCTTGCCTCACTGCTTTGACGAGCCCTGGCGATCGCCGCCTCAATCGCGGCCCGTGCCTGCGGGCTGTTCTTCCAGCAGGTGGAGCCGACCACCGCCGAGGCCTGAACCACGATCTCGCGGGCATTGGCCTGGCTCAGTTGCAGCAAGGTGGTGAACCCCAGTTGTTCAAGGCGCTGGACCACCGTCGGGCCGACTCCCTTGACGCTTAAAAGGGTTTGTTTTTCTTCCGTTGAAAATCCCATACAGGCTCCTTTTTTAGTGAGCGTCACTGTAGCGCAATGCTCGTCGATGATGCCGCGTGCTGACCGGATAAACCTGCTGATCTTGCAATGCTCGCGAACCGGCTACCGCGCGCACTCGGTTGCAATTGCAAGCGGCGGGCGGTCGATCCATCTGCAACTGACTGCCGTCACGCTGCGCGCGGGCCATACTAGTTGATCCTCCCCAAGTGGCGCAGCATGATGCTAGCCGTTCGGCGAGTCTTTCCTGTCCCAGCCTGGGAGTGAACCTGCGTGTCGGTAACCCGTTTGACCCTGATTTGCCACGCCCGTACCGTCGCCCAGAAGCGGGCGCGATTGCCCCTGGACGAACCGTTGGAAATGGACTGGCAGGCCGCCCGGGGGAGTCGCGCCGGTGCCTTCAAGCGGGCCCCGCAATTGCTCGGCGGTGGCGAGACGCGAGTACGGCAGACAGGCGCCTTGTTCGGCAATGACCTGCAGCATGTGCCGGCGCTGGATGACTATGATTTTGGTCGTTGGCACGGCTTGTCCATCGACCACCTGCAACAGCACGAGCCACTGGCATTGCAGGCCTGGCTCGACGATCCGCACTCGGCGCCCCATGGCGGCGAATCGCTGGTGCAGCTGTGCCAGCGGGTCGGGCGCTGGCTCGACGACCTGAGCAGTTGCCCCGGGCATTACCTGGCCGTTACCCACCCATGGGTGATTCGCGCCGCCATGATCCATGTGCTGCAGTGCCCGCCCACCGCCTTGCACATCATCGATGTCGAACCCTTGTCTGCCACTGAACTGCGCTTCAACGGCCGCTGGCGCCTGCGCCTGATGGACAGTGGCGCCCCTCTTGAGGAACCCCTGGCATGAAGCGACTGCTGGTGATCGGCGTGGGTGCCGGCGACCCTGACTACATCACGATGCAGGCGGTCAAGGCATTGAACCGGGTCGATGTGTTTTTCCTGATGGACAAGGGCCCGAGCAAGGACAGCCTGATCGACCTGCGGCGGGAAATCTGTGCCCGCTATATCAGTCAGCCGGGTTACCGTTTCGTCGAGGCCCACAGCCCGCAACGCAGGTCCGATGATCTCGACTACACCGCCAGTGTCCAGGCGCTCAATCAAGACAAACAGCAGGTGTTCGAGCGCCTGATCAACGAGCACATGGCCGACGATGAATGCGCGGGGTTTCTGGTGTGGGGCGATCCGAGTTTGTACGACAGCACCCTGCGGATCCTGCAGGCCATTCTCGATGCGGGTCGCTGCACCTTCGACTACGAGGTGATCCCTGGCATCAGCAGCGTCCAGGCCCTGGCCGCGCGGCACAAAGTGCCCTTGAACCGTATCGGCGGCGCCGTTGAGATCACCACCGGGCGGCGCCTGGCCGCGGAGCAGGTGAGTACGGCCGACAGTCAGGTGGTGATGCTGGACGCGCAAGATGCCTACCAGCAGGTGGCCGATCGGGAGCTGCAGATTTACTGGGGCGCCTACCTGGGCACCGCGGATGAGATCCTCATCGCCGGTAAACTCAAGGACGTCGCCGACCAGATCGAGCGCGTCAGGAAGGCGGCGCGACACGCTAACGGCTGGATCATGGACACCTACCTGATCCGCAAACCCGACTAGTTCGCGCGCCCCGGCCAGGACGTCAGTAGACCCAGACTTCGACCCGGCGATTCTTGATCCGGCCTTCGTCGTCACTGTTGGCGGCCACCGGCATCTGCGCACCAAAACCGCGAATGTCGCGCAGTACCACGCCGCTTTTCACCAGTTCACGGCGCACCGCCATGGCCCGCAGCCTGGAGAGCAGGGCGGCGCGCTGCGGATCGGCCTTGGCGTCGCCGAATCCCACCAGGCTCACCTGCCTGTCGAGTTTGCCGTGCTGCCGGAGGTAGTCGAGTACCCGGGACAGATCCTGGCGTGCCTTGTTGTCGAGGCTGGCGCTGCCTTCCTCGAATCGAAAGTTGACCGTCAGCCGTTGCGCCTTGGCGGCCAGCGCCTGATATCCCTCGGGCATCTGTCGGCTGGCCGTGACATCCATGGCTTGCACGGTCTGCGCGACAAACCCGTTGGCGGCCACCAGCGCCTGGCCCTGGCGACTTTGGGCAAAATGCACCAGTGCCTCGGCCCAGGGATTTCGCGCGGTCGGTGGCACATACAAGTACAGCCGTCGCGACAGTGGATAGTCCTCGGTGGCGATCAGGCTGGTGAGTGGCAGCATGGGCTGCGAGTCACCGTCGACGATCGCCAGCGCCTTGGCCTGGCGCACATAGGGCAGGCCGATGAAACCGATGCCTTGGCGGTCCTGGCTGACGGCGTCGGACAGTTGCTCACTGGATTCGAAGCGGCTTGCCGAGCCTGCGAGGGTCTTACCGCGGCTGCTGAGTACCAGGTCCTTGAAGGTGTCGTAGGTGCCCGACTGATCATCGCGCGCGTAGAGATGAATCGGGCCGCCGACACCGCCGAGTTCTTCCCAGGTGTGGATCTCGCCGCTGAAAATCCGTGCCAGTTGCTCGGTGTTCAACTGATTCAACGGGTTGTGCGGGTGCAGGATAATTGCCAGGCCGTCGATGGCGATCACCTGTTCGGCCGCAGGACTTTTCAGCTCGCCAAGGGCCTTCAGTGCCAACCGTTCGCTGTCCTTGATCGGGCGCGAAGACGCCGCCAGATCGGCGCTGGAATGGTTCAGGGCGAGGAAGCCGGTGCTGGAGCCGTGGGCGGCGATGTCGATGATCACCGGTTGCCCTTGGGCCGTCTGGCCCACCAGTCGTTGTTCGTTGACGTTGTCCCGGGGTTCGCTGCGCACCTTGAGCAAGCCTTGCTCTTCCATCAAGCCCTTGGCCAGTGCCGGCCCCAGCGCCGCCCCTATGGTGTTGGACCCCTGGATACGCAACACCACGCCGTTGGCGGTTAGCGGCAGCGCGGTGGCCAGGGCAGGTGGGGAGAGCAGGCTGCATAACAGCAGCGGCAACAGGGCACGCAACATGGAGCCGGCACCTTTGGCGGGCGAGGGAGGTGCCGGGACATTAAGACATTCAGGTTACGCATATGTGACAGTGGGCGGCCTAGCTCAGCTCCAGCCAGATCGGCGCGTGGTCCGAAGGCTTTTCCATGGCGCGCAGGTCGTAGTCGACGCCGGCAGCCTTGATCCGTGGCAGCAAGCCTTGGGACGCCATGATCAGGTCGATGCGCAGGCCACGCTTGGGCTCGTCTTCAAAGCCGCGGCTGCGGTAGTCGAACCAGCTGAAGCGGTCGGCAACGTCCGGGTTGAGGTGACGGAAGCTGTCCACCAGGCCCCAATTCTTCAGGCGGGCCATCCACTCGCGCTCCTCCGGCAGGAAGCTGCACTTGCCGGTCTTCAGCCAGCGCTTCATGTTGTCCGGGCCGATACCGATGTCGCAGTCTTCCGGGGATATGTTCACATCGCCCATCACCACCAGCGCCTGATCGTTACTGAACTGGGTTTCCAGCAGGGTTTGCAGGTCGCTGTAGAACCGCGCCTTGGCGGGGAATTTGGTCGGGTGGTCGCGGCTTTCACCCTGTGGGAAATAGCCGTTCATGATGGTCACCGGCGTCCCGTTGGCGTCGGCGAAGGTGCCCCAGATGAAGCGGCGCTGGGCATCTTCTTCATCGCTGGCAAAACCCTTGTGGACCGCCAGTGGTTCCTGGCGCGAGAGCAGGGCGACGCCGTAGTGACCTTTCTGCCCGTGGTAATACACGTGGTAGCCCAGCGCCTGGACTTCGGCGAGCGGGAACTGGTCGTCGTGGACCTTGGTTTCCTGCAGGCCGATGACGTCCGGCTGGTGCTTCTCGATCAGTGCCTCCAATTGATGGGGGCGGGCGCGCAGGCCGTTGATGTTGAACGAGACGATCTTCATGGTCGGCAGTCCTGGCAAAACTGCGATGCTAGCTGACATGTAGGATCGGAGCCAGCGTGGCGGTAGTTCCTATGCGCTGCTAATGTCTGTTGGCGTGGGAACGAACACAGCATTGCAGGGCTCGTACTTACAAGGGCGAGGTCATTTGCGCCGAGCCCAGGGGAGATAAACCGTCATGCCTGAAACATCGACCGCCATCGCGGACATCCATCGGCTCGACAGCGGCTACTCGCGTGAAGCGCGTTCATTGCTGTACCAGGCCTACCGCCACGAACCCACCTTCAAGTTTCTTTTTGAGGCCGAGCGCCCGGGCTATGAGCAACGGGTACGGGCGACGGTGCGCGAACTGGTCAAGCAGCACTTTCTCCAGGACCTGCCCGCCATCGGCCTGCTGGTCAACGACCGTCTGATCGGCATCGCGCTGATTGCCCCGCCGCAGCGGCGCCTGGGCATTACCGAAAGCTGGGCCTGGCGCCTGCGCATGGTGCTGAGCACCGGTTTTCGCTGTACCCGGCGCTATCTGGACTATCACGCGGCCGTCGCCGCCTGTGTGCCCTCGGACTCGGTGCACGTGCTGCCGTTGCTGGGGATTCATCCGCAATTCCAGGGCCAGCATTTCGGCGAGCAACTGCTGCAGGCTGTTCATAATTGGTGCGCGGTGGACGAGCATTCCCAGGGGGTGGTGCTCGACACGGGGAACCCGCGTTATCTGGAGTTCTATAAGCGTCAGGGTTATGAGGAGATTGGAGAGGTGGCTGTAGGGCCTGTTCTGGAGCACGTGTTTTTCCACGCCAATCCTCAGGTGTTACATAGCGCAACAGCCTGAGGGCGAACTTTTGTTCAGAATGTTCGCTCTATCACGCTCCCAAGCTCGTGATAGCATCCGCGCCTATGAAGTTTCCAGGAAGATTTACCAGTAGCGTGCTCATGCTGATCAGCAGCGCAGCCGCCCTGGCGCAAAGTGAATTGGACGTCAGGATCAAACCGTCCAATGACCAGCTGAAGGCCAACATCGAAGGCTATATCGGCGATCTCGGTGAACGCGATGAAGAAGCGCTGTTGCGCTTCAGTCGCGGGGCCGAGGAGCAGGCGCGCAAGGCTGCCCAGGCCTTGGGTTACTACCAGCCGCAGATCGAAAGCGAAGTCAAAGACGGCAAGTCACCCCGGCTGGTGTTGAACATCGACCCCGGCGAACCGGTGCGCCTGCGCTATGTGACCATTCAGATCCTGGGGCCGGCCGCGTCCCTCAAGTCCTTTCGTGTGCCCCAGAGCGACGTGCTCAAGCCCGGTGCTGTGCTCAACCACGGCCACTACGAAGACGCCAAGCGGCTGATCCAGAACCAGGCCTCGCGCTTCGGTTTTTTCAGTGGTCGCTTTACCAGCCAGAAACTCGCCGTGGACCCTCGGGCCGGCGTCGCCGACATCGAGCTGGTCTATGACAGCGGCCCGCGTTATGCGTTGGGCAAGGTCAGCTTTACCGGCGATACGCCCTTCGACGAAGACCTGCTGCAACGCATGGTGCCGTTCAACAGTGGCGCCCCCTATGATTCCGAGTTGATCGCCGAGCTCAACCAGGCCCTGCAGTCGTCGGGCTATTTCGAGTCAGTGCGGGTGGATGCCACGCCGACCACCGCCGCCAACGACGTGATTCCCGTGGCTGTCACCCTCGACACCCGCAAACCCCGGACCATGGGCCTGGGCTTGGGTTATTCCACGGACGTCGGGCCGCGGGCCAAGGCCAACTGGACCCGGCACTGGGTCAACCCCGAAGGCCACAGTTATGGTTGGGAGGCCGAACTCTCCGAACCACGGCAAAACGTCGGCCTGTGGTACGACGTGCCGCTGGACCCACCGCTGACCGATAAACTGCGGTTTGCCGGGGGTTACCAATATGAAGAACTGGCCAACACCGACAGCTTGAGCAAACTGCTGACCCTGGGCCCGGAATGGCACAGCAAGCTACCCAGCGGCTGGCAACGGGTGATTTCGTTGAAATGGCAGCACGAGGAATATCGCCTGGGTGATGACTCGGGGATCAGTAACCTGTTGATGCCGGGTGTGAGCTATTCCTACCTGCGCAGTGACAACCGGATCGATCCCCACAACGGCTATCGCCTGCAATTCGACAGCAAGGTGGCCAAGGAAGGGCTGGGCTCGGACAACAACCTGTTGTACGGCACTGCCCTGGTCAAGGGCCTGACCACGGTGCTGGACAACCACCGGTTCCTGGCGCGTGCGCAGATCGGTGGTTCGGCCACCAATGGCTACAAATCCATTCCGCCCTCGCTGCGCTTCTTTGCCGGTGGTGACCAGAGCGTGCGCGGTTATGACTACCAGAGCCTGTCGCCGGAAAACTCCGATGGCGACCGCGTGGGTGGACGCTACATGGTCTCCGGTAGCGTGGAGTATCAATACTCGGTTGCCGAAAAATGGCGGGTCGCGACGTTTGTCGACCAGGGCAACTCGTTCAACGACTTCGAACTGCCGAACCTCAAGACCGGGGTCGGTATGGGCGTGCGCTGGGTGTCGCCAGTCGGCCCGATCCGTCTCGACCTGGCCCATGCGCTGGATGACCCCGGCGGTATTCGTCTGCACTTTTCCATGGGGCCTGAGCTGTGAAGCGTGGTTTGAAAATAGCGTTGCTGGCAGTGCTGTCACTGGTGGTGCTGGTGCTGCTGGCGGTAGTGAGCCTGTTGGGCACACAGGCCGGTAGCCGTTGGGCGCTGAGTCAGGTACCGGGTTTGACCCTGGAGAATTTTCAGGGCCGCCTGGCCGGCCAGTGGAGTGCCGATCACCTGCTGTGGCAGCAGGGCGAGGACCGGGTCGAGCTGATCAAGCCAGTGTTGGCCTGGTCGCCGCTGTGCCTGACGCGCATGACCCTGTGCATCGAGCAATTGAAGGCCGAGCAGGTGGTCCTGCAGTTTGCGCCGAGTACAGAGCCAAGCAGCGGGCCGATCAGCTTGCCGGAGTTGAAACTGCCGCTGGCGATCGAGCTGGGCGAGGTGCGAATCGGCAGCCTGCTGCTGGACGGCAGCGAGCAGCTCAAGGACCTGCAACTGGTGGCGTACTGGACGGCGCAAGGGTTGCAGATCGATTCGTTACACCTGCAACGTGATGACCTGCGTCTGGAACTGTCCGGGCTGCTGCAGCCGAACGGCAACTGGCCGCTGAGTGCCAGCGGCAATCTCAGCGTGCCGATACCCGGTAACACGCCCTTGGCACTGACGCTGAAAGTCGATGGCGACCTGCTGCAAACCCTCAACCTGAAGGCCGACAGCAGTGGTTATCTGCAGGGCCACTTGAGCGGCGAGCTGCAACCGCTGGCCGACAACCTGCCGGCCAAGGTGCGCATCACCGCCGATGGTTTCAAAGCCAGTGCCGACCTGCCGGACACCCTGCAACTCAATCAGCTTGAACTCAGCGGTAGCGGTGACCTGAAGAGCGGCTACCAACTGTTGGGCAAGGCCAGCTTGCCAGCCGAGGACGGGCCGGTGGCCTTGCTGTTGCAAGGCAAGGTCGATGCCAAGGGGGCGCAGATCGCCGGGCTGGACCTCAACGCCAACGATCAGCAAAGTCTCAAGCTGACTGGCCAGGTCGATTGGTCTGACGGTCTGGTGGCCGAGGCGAAGATCGACTGGCTGGACTTCCCCTGGCACCGTTTGTATCCGCTGATCGACGAGCCCGACGTGGCGCTGCGCAGCTTCAACGGTGAGGTGGCGTACCGCGACGGTAACTACCTGGGTAACTTCAAGGCAGCACTGGACGGCCCCGCCGGGGCCTTCAGCCTGAGCAGCCCGTTCAGTGGCGACCTGACGCAAATCTTCCTGCCGCAACTGCAGTTGGTCGCCGGGCAGGGCAAGGCCGCCGGGCATTTGAACCTGAAGTTTGCCGACGGCATTGCCTGGGACACCGCGCTGGACCTGTCGGCGATCAACCCGGCGTACTGGCTGGCGGAGCTGCCGGGCACCCTGGCCGGGCCGTTGCGCAGCAAGGGCGAGATGCGCAATGAACAACTGAGCCTGAGTGCCGACCTCGACCTCAAGGGCAAACTGCGTGGCCAGCCTGCGGTGCTGCAAGCCAAGGCCGACGGCGCGGGCGAGCGCTGGAACCTCAGCGCCTTGCAGATCCGCCTGGGTGAAAACCGCATCGATGGCAGCGCCAGCCTGCAGCAAACACTCAGCGGCCAGCTCGACATCAAGGCTCCGCGCCTGGCCCAGTTGTGGCCGCAGTTGCGCGGCCAGCTCAATGGCCGGCTCGACGTCGCAGGCACATTGCAGGCGCCCCAGGGCAAGCTCGCCCTGCAGGGCGTGCAGTTGGCCCTGGCTGACAATCGCCTGAAAAGCCTCAACCTCGACGCCACCCTCGACAGCGCACAACGGGCGCAGATCGACCTCAAGGGCAGCGGCATTGCGGTCGGCGACAACCAGTTGGGCACCCTGACGGCCACTGGCGCGGGCACCCTCAAGCAGCAGAAGCTAGAACTGGACCTGCAAGGCCCATTGGTGAAACTGGCGCTGGGCCTGGACGGCAACCTGGATCAAGGCAACTGGCGTGGACGCTTGGCCAGCGGCGACATTCAGGCCGGTGGCCAGGACTGGAAGCTGCAGAGTCCGGCGAAGATCGAACGCCTGGCCGATGGCAAGCTGACCTTCGGCGCCCACTGCTGGATGTCCGGCCCTGCCAGTTTGTGTGGCGAGGATCAGCGCCTGATGCCCGAGCCGAAACTGCGCTATCACCTCAAGCAATTCCCAATCGACAGCCTGGCGCAATGGCTGCCCAAGGATTTCGCCTGGCAGGGCACGCTCAACGCCGATGTGCAACTGGACCTGCCGGCCAGCGGGCCGAAAGGCCAGGTGCTGGTGGATGCCAGCGGCGGCACTTTGCGCATGAAGGACAAGGATCAATGGCTGGATTTCCCCTACCAGACGCTGAAACTCACCAGCACCCTCAACCCCAAGCGCATCGACACCCAACTGAATTTTGTGGGTGGCAAGCTGGGCGAGCTGATGGTGCAGGCGCAGATCAACCCGCTGCCTAAAAACAAACCCCTGAGTGGGTCCTTTCGCCTCAGTGGGCTGGACCTCTCGGTGGCGCGGCCGTTCGTGCCAATGGTCGAGAAACTGGCCGGCCGCCTGAACGGCAGCGGCACGTTGTCCGGCGGGCTGCTGGCGCCCCAGGTCAACGGCAACCTGGCCTTGAGCGAGGGTGAGATTTCCGGGCCGCAGCTGCCGACCGGGTTCGAGGCCTTGCAGTTGCAGGCACAGATTGCCGGTGAAAGCGTGCAACTCAACGGCAACTGGAAAAGCGGCAAAAGCGGGCAGGGCAGCCTCATGGGCCAGGTGGACTGGGGGCAGGCGCTGGTGGTCGACCTCAGCGTGCGGGGCAGCCAACTGCCGGTGAGCGTCGAACCCTACGCGGCCTTGGAAGTGGCGCCGGACCTTAAGATCTCGATCAAGGACGACAAGCTGGCGATCACCGGCAAGGTGCACGTGCCCAAGGGCGAGATCACCGTGCGCGAGTTGCCGCCATCGACGGTCAAGGTCTCCGATGACACGGTGATCGTTGGGTACCAGACCGAAGAGGGCAAGGCACCGCTGGCCATGGCCATGGATGTCGAAGTGATCGTGGGCGAAGACCGGCTCAGCTTTGCCGGTTTTGGCCTGACCGCCAACGTCAAGGGGCATGTGCATATCGGCGACAACCTCGACACCCGGGGTGAGCTGTGGCTCAACGACGGGCGTTACCGCGCCTATGGCCAGCGCCTGACGGTACGCCGCGCGCGGCTACTGTTCGCCGGGCCCATCGACCAGCCGTACCTGGACATCGAAGCGATTCGCCAGACCGACGACATCATTGCCGGTATCCGCCTGAGCGGTAGCGCCGAGCAGCCGACCACCCAGATCTTCTCGGAGCCGGCGATGAGCCAGGAGCAAGCATTGTCCTACCTGGTGCTCGGCCGTCCCCTGAGTTCCAACGGTGAAGACAACAACATGCTCGCGCAAGCGGCGCTGGGGCTGGGGTTGATGGGCAGCTCGGACCTCACTGGCAGCCTGGCGAAGAACCTGGGCATCGACGATTTCCAGCTCGACACCGAGGGCAGCGGCACCGCCACCAGCGTGGTGGCCAGTGGTGACATTACCGAGAAGCTCAGCCTGCGCTACGGTGTCGGCGTGTTCGAACCGGCCAACACCATCGCCTTGCGCTACAAGCTGAGCAAAAAGGTTTACCTGGAAGCCGCCAGTGGCATCGCCAGCTCGCTGGACATCTTCTACAAGCGGGATTTCTAAGGGCCCGGCCTTGTTGAGCCGATAGGAGCTGCTGTCGTTTGGTCTTGGTCTTGGTCTTGTGGGTATATCCGTTGCTGCGGTAACGGCGGCTTAGGGTTCCGCCCTTACGTGAACTGCCCCCCGAAAGTTGGACAGGGGACGCTATTGATTTAATGCCTGGGTCCGAAACTGCACCTCCTCTCGATGTATGCGGCTTCGCCGCATGGCGCTACGCGCCTCCCCCTGATGGACACCTTCGCTCAGCCTGCCGAAGGGGCAGGTGGATCAAGATCAAAAGCCAGAGCACGGCGACCTGTGAGTCGGCCTGAGTGCTAAGAGCGGACGAGGCGGCCTATCGGCCGACCTGCTTTTCTTGGCTGGGATATCTCTGTGGGATATCTCTATTGTGGGAGCGGGCTTGCCCGCGATGACGATCTCCGCCAAACCACAGATCTCGGCAATCCCCCAATCCCCCGTAGCAGCTGTCGAGCCCGCGAGGCTGCGTTCGAGGACGCAGTCCTCGCCGCCCTTCAACGCACCGATTTCCCTTATTTAAACCTTCACTGATCCTGCCGACGGTGCAGGTGGATCAAAATCCAAAGTAGGCCTGGCTTTTTCTGGTGTCGCATTCCCTGTGGGAGAGCCGGGCGGCGCTTCGTTTGCTCGCGATAGTGGTCTGGCGATTGCCTGTTTTATAAATTGCAAAGCTTGCTAACGATTTAATTTGACATTCACTGCCTAGGCAGTAATATCTCGACACATATTCACTGCCTAGGCAGCCAATAGGTCGTCAGATGAAGCATTTCTCCCCGGAAAACTTTCGCAATTGCCACCTCGGTCTACTGCTGGGGCGCGCCGCCTTGCTCAAGGACCGGATCATCGACACCCACATGGAACCCCACGGCATCACTGCCGCGCAGTTCAAGGTGTTGATCATCATGGCCCAATACGGCGTCGACACCCCGGCCGAGCTGTGCCGCCACCTGTCCCTGGACAGCGGCTCGATGACCCGCATGCTCGACCGTCTGGAGCACAAAGGCCTGCTGGCCCGCCAACGCTGCGCAGACGACCGGCGCCTGGTGCGCCTGGCCCTGACCGAGGAAGGCCAGGTGCTGGCCGACCAGTTGCCGGGCATTGGCGTCAACGCGATGAATCAGTTGGCCGGCGCCCTTGACGCCGAGGAGTTGCAGACCCTGGAAGCCATCCTCAAGAAAATTTTGCTGGCCGCCGGTGATCCCATCACCGTGCTGCGCTTAGGTGACACGTGAGCCATAAAACCCTGGGTGCTCGCCTGGGCCTGGTGCTGCCTGCCGTACTGCTCGGCGCCCAACGTCAGTTGGCGAACCTCAATGCCGAACAGATCGATCTGTCGATTCAACTGATGCAGGCCCTGGGTGGCGGCTTTCAGGGCGAAACCCTGGCTGCGGCCGGCCCATCTCCGGCGCCTGCCACGCGAAATCAATAATTCAAGGTACTCGTCATGGCCAACGTGCAGAACACTCCGATTCCTGAAACCGCCCCAGACACGGGCAACCCCGGCAAACGCAAGTTCATGCTGCTGGTGCTGACACTGCTGGTGGTCATGGGCTGCCTCGGCGTCTGGGGCTGGCACCACCTCTACGGGCGCTGGAACGAAAGCACTGATGACGCCTATGTGAACGGCAACGTGGTGGCAATTACCCCGCTGGTCACCGGCACCGTGATCAGCATTGGCGCGGACGATGGCGACCTGGTCCATGAAGGTCAGGTGCTCGTCAACTTCGACCCCAACGACGCCGAAGTCGGCCTGCAAAGTGCCCAGGCCAACCTGGCGCGCACGGTGCGCCAGGTACGTGGCTTGTACAGCAATGTCGATGGCATGAAGGCCCAGGTCAATGCGCAGAAGGCGGAAGTTCAGAAGGCCCAGGAAAACTACAACCGACGCAAGAGTCTGGCCGCCGGCGGGGCGATTTCCCAGGAAGAACTGTCCCATGCCCGGGATGACCTGACCTCGGCGCAAAACGCCCTGGCCAATGCCCAGCAACAATTACAGACCAGCAGCGCGCTGGTGGACGACACCGTGGTGTCCTCCCATCCGGACGTGCAGGCGGCTGCCGCGCAATTGCGCCAGGCCTACCTGACGAAGGCCCGCAGCACCCTGATCGCCCCGGTCACCGGCTACGTGGCCAAGCGCACCGTGCAACTGGGACAACGGGTGCAGCCGGGCACGGCCTTGATGGCGGTGATCCCCCTCGACCAGTTGTGGATCGACGCCAATTTCAAGGAAACCCAGCTACGCGACATGCGCATCGGCCAAACGGTGGACATCGAAGCCGACCTGTATGGCAGCGATGTGAAGTTCAGCGGCACCATCGACAGCCTCGGTGCGGGCACCGGCAGCGCGTTTGCCTTGCTGCCGGCGCAGAACGCCACCGGTAACTGGATCAAGATCGTGCAGCGGGTGCCGGTGCGTATCCACATCAACGCCGAACAACTGGCCGAACATCCGTTGCGCGTCGGCCTGTCGACTCTGGTCAAGGTCGACCTGCGCGACCAGAGCGGCCCGGTGCTGGCGCAGCAGCCACCGCAAAAGGCTTCGTTCAGTACCTCCATCTACGACCGTCAGTTGACCGACGCCGACGCGCTGATCAGCCGCCTGATCCATGACAACAGTTCAGTGGCGAGCAAAACCGCGCAGCGCTGATTTCGCCCATCCGACCGCTGCGCCGCCCCAAGGGCGCAGCACCTGCCTCGATTCAAAGGATTCGCGATGAGCAATAACGCGTCTTTCAGCCCGCCCAGCCTGCTGCTCGCCACCATTGGCCTGTCACTGGCGACCTTCATGCAGGTGCTCGATACCACCATCGCCAACGTGGCGTTGCCGACTATTTCCGGCAACCTGGGGGTGAGCTCGGAGCAGGGCACCTGGGTGATTACCTCGTTTGCCGTGAGCAACGCGATTGCCTTGCCGCTGACCGGCTGGCTGAGCCGGCGCTTTGGCGAGGTCAAGTTGTTCCTGTGGGCGACCATCCTGTTTGTGCTGGCCTCGTTCCTGTGCGGTATTTCCACCTCGATGCCGGAGTTGATCGGCTTTCGTGTATTGCAAGGGCTGGTAGCCGGTCCGCTGTACCCGATGACCCAGACGCTGCTGATCGCGGTCTATCCGCCGGCCAGGCGCGGCATGGCCCTGGCGTTGCTGGCGATGGTCACGGTGGTGGCGCCGATTGCCGGGCCGATCCTCGGGGGCTGGATCACCGACAGCTACAGCTGGCCCTGGATCTTTTTCATCAACGTGCCCATCGGGGTCTTCGCGGTGACGGTGGTCCGTCAGCAGCTCAAGGCCCGTCCTGTGGTCACCAGTCACCAGCCGATGGACTACGTGGGGTTGATCAGCCTGATCGTCGGCGTGGGGGCATTGCAGATCATCCTCGACAAGGGCAATGACCTGGACTGGTTCGAGTCGAATTTCATCCTGATTGGCGCGGCCATTTCGGTGATTGCCCTGGCGGTGTTCGTGATCTGGGAAATGACAGACCAGCACCCGGTGGTCAATCTGCGGCTGTTTGCCCATCGCAACTTTCGCATTGGCACCCTTGTTCTGGTCTTGGGTTATGCCGGGTTCTTTGGCATCAACCTGATCCTGCCGCAGTGGCTGCAGACTCAGATGGGCTATACCGCGACCTGGGCCGGCCTGGCGGTGGCACCGATCGGTATCCTGCCGGTGCTGATGTCGCCATTTGTCGGCAAGTACGCGCACAAGTTCGACCTGCGTCTGCTGGCCGGGCTGGCGTTCCTCGCGATTGGCCTGAGCTGCTTCATGCGCGCCGGGTTTACCAATGAGGTGGACTTCCAGCACGTGGCGCTGGTGCAACTGTTCATGGGCATTGGTGTGGCGCTGTTCTTCATGCCGACCCTAAGCATCCTGATGTCGGACCTGCCACCCCAGCAGATCGCCGATGGTGCCGGGCTCGCCACCTTCCTGCGGACCCTGGGCGGCAGCTTCGCGGCCTCCCTGACCACCTGGATCTGGATCCGCCGCGCCGATCAGCATCACGCTTACCTGAGCGAACACCTGAGCACTTTCGACCCGGCCACCCGGGACGCCCTCAATACCCTGGGGGGCGCGGGCAACGCGGCTTATGCCCAACTTGACCAGGTCCTGACCAGCCAAGCCTACATGCTGTCCACCGTGGACTATTTCACGCTGCTGGGCTGGGGTTTTGTCGGCTTGATCCTGTTGGTATGGCTGGCTAAACCACCGTTCTCGGCGAAGGCTGGACCCGAAGCGAGCGGGCATTGAGCGGCTTGCCATTGTAGGAGCATGGCTTGCCAGCGATGAGCATGGGTATCTACGCAACTTTGTAGCGGCCCACAGCTGCAACGTCGCAACACAGTTGTATAGATACCTATGCAGCGATGAGGCCGGCACAGCCAGCATTTATGGCGCCTGAGACACCGCCATCGCGAGCAAGCTCACCACGAGGCTCAGTCGATCAGGCGCTTCTGGAAGAAGTAGCGCTTGCTCCCCAGCGGGTAGTCGACAATCTGCCCGACTTCGGTGAAGCCCAGCGAGCGGTAGAAGCCCGGTGCCTGGAATTCGAAGGTGTCGAGGTACATGCCAATGCAGCCTTTCTCCCGCGCCAGTTCCTCGGCCATGTGCATCAGCCGGGCGCCAATACCCTGGCCCCGTAGCTGTTCCTGCACGGACAGCAGGTCGATGAACAGCCATTGGTAGAACATTTTCCCGTAGAGCCCACCAAGGATTGCTTCGCTGTGTTCATCGCGAACCAGCAAGGCGATTTCCTGATAGTGGCCGTCACCGGCATGGGCAATGTTGTGGGCGCGCAGCGGGTCGAGAATGGCCTGGCGTTCTGCAGGTTGCGGGTCTTGGGTGAATTCGATGCGCACGGGCATGGTCGACGTCCTTGTGTCGGGGGGAAGGGGATGCAGACGCAGCCTAGCTTGTGTGGCGGGGTAGGGGAAAGTCGCAGGGACGTGTCGAGCGCAAAAAAAAGCCCGCATGGGGTGTGCGGGCTGAATGTTCCTTGGATGTGCGCGCTGACTATAAGGGGCGCGCCGGGCGGGCGGGGTGAAGAATTTGTCATGTAGCTGGCCGTTCGTCCGCTGGCCGGCACCTTGGCGGGCTGGCCCTTTCAAAGCGGTATGGCTCGTGCGTTGGCCTCTCGACCGTTCACCCGCGGGTGGCCACGACGAGAAGCTGCGGGTGTAAGTTGAGTGCGGGCTTGTCGACTTCAATGGAGGTGGCTATGAGTATTCCCATGCTGAGCAAAATGCACATGAACGGTTATGAACTGGTGAGCGTCAACAGCGGCCCCTGGCGGGTCTGCACGCAACGTGACCGGATCGGCACCTTTGCCACCCGGGAAGAGGCGCTGGCATTCGCGGCCTCGCTGCCGGGCTACAAGCCCCGCACGGCACCGACCACTAACCGTTAGGCACCCACTGGTTCGCGATGGAGCTCAAGCATCCCACAGGCGTGTTCTCTCCACGCGGCGTGCTGGCGTCCATCGCGAACCAGCCAGCTATTGCACCCTCATGATTTTCGCCGGTCAGGGCCGGTCGGGTTGCCGGTGTCGAGCAGTCGGCGCTCTAGAAGCACGTTCTGCAGGGCCTGACGGTCGGTGGGAGCCAGTTGATGCTGGCGTTCCTTGAGTTCAAGCAGAATCGGGTTGGACCAAGTGCGATAGGTCCGCTCGGCCTGTTGAATCGGGTTCATCTTCATCTCCCAGCCAAGAGGGTTCACGAGAAGGGCACCGCGCACAGGCTAGTCGAGAAACCCATCACTTGCCAGGCGCTGGCGGGTCAGCCATTGCCCTTTTCATCGCCGCCCCTGAGGACTTTGCCGATGGGTGTGATCAACCCCGGATGGTGGTTGCGCACGTTGCCAACGGCACTGTCGACCTTGAACCATTCAAAGGTCTCGGCTGGCTCCGCTTCGTGCAGCACCATTTGCTCGGCACGTTCCTTGGGCATCCCCAGGTTGAGCCATTCCCGGGCCAGTTCCGGCGACAGCACCAGGGGGCGTCGGTCATGCAGATCGACCAGGCCGCCGACGCTGTCGGCGGTGATGATCACAAAGCCGTCATCGGCTCGCGGATCGCGCCCACCGGCCGGGTATTGGCCAATGGCAGCGCAAAGGATCGGCGCCCGGTCGCGGCGGCGTATCAGGTAGGGCTGTTTAGTCGGGCCGCCTTCGTAGACCCACTCGAACCAGTTGTCGATGGGGGTGATGGCGCGATGCGGCCAGATCGCCCGGAAGAACGAGCCGTGGGCCACTTTTTCGACCCGCGCGTTGATCGGCAAGGCGTGGTCGGTGGACCAATGGGGGCGCCATCCCCAGCGCACCCGATCGGCGTGCAGGGTTTCCCCCTCGAGGTGAATCAGGGCGACCTGGGTGGTGGGCGCGACGTTGTACTGCGCCAGAGCATCGTCGCCCAGGGTATTGACCAGGGCGTTGGGCATGCCGAGGGCCGCGACAAAGTCGTGAATGCCTCGGTACTGTGAAAGTCTTCCGCACATTGGAGAGCCCTCCGCTGGAGCTTTGAGCTTAGTCCAAGGGGGAGCGCAGAGTTCTGGACCGGGTTACAGATCTCCAACAATCAATCTGTTTATCAGGCCCCTGGCGCTTTTCTACAATGGCGCACGATCTTCAGGAGATGAGTTGATGAGTGTGCGCACGCGAATGGCCACGGTGGAGGATGTCGAAAGCCTGTTCGAGATTCGCACCTCAGTGACGCAGAACCACCTGAGCCGGGAGCAGATGGACGCGCTGGGCATCACCCCACAGGTGTTGAGATCAGCGATCAACGAGGGCCCTTGTGTGTGGATCGCGGAAGTCGATGAGCGGCCGGTGGCGTTTTCCATGATTGACCGGGACGAAGGCGAGGTGTTTGCCATGTTCGTGCGCCCGGCCTTTGAGAACAGAGGCCTGGGGCGCCTGTTGATGGCCGCCGCCGAAGCCGAGCTGTTCCAGGCACATGAGCGGATTTTCCTGGTGACCGATGGCCGCCAGGAAATCCGTGCCAATGGCTTTTATCAGCGCCTGGGCTGGACGGTGGTGGCCAGGGTGGATGCCCAGGATGTGCGGTATGAAAAACGCCGACCCCGGGCCTGACGCCGGGTTGTTCAAGCGGAGCGAGGCAATTGGCTGGCGGTGTTGTCCAGGGCCAGGTTGACCTTGAACCACTCGAAATCTGCACAAGGCAGGCTGTGGTGCCTGGCGATCTCTTCGGCGCGCCGGGGCGAGAGCATGGGGTCGAGCCATTCGTTGGCATGGTTGGGCGCCAGCACCAGTGGCCTGCGCCGGTGAAGGCGGGTGATGCGCGTATCATCGGCGGTGGTCAGGATCACAAAGCCGCCTCCCTGGCGCGGTGCGACGCCACGCTGTACGTGGGCCAATGCGGCAAAAAACATCGGCTGACGACTGCGCAGGCGCATGAAGTACAGGTGAGGGGTATGGGGCGCGTGCGCATCATCCACCCACTCGTACCAGCCATCGCTAGGCACTACAGCTCGGCCGTTGGGCCAGAGCAACCTGAAATCAGTCTGCGTTGAAACGGTTTCCACCGGCATTTGCATGGAATCAGGTTGCTTGCCCCGTGCCCCAAAAGGTGCCCAACCCCAGCGCACGGCATCAATATGAAGCCCGTCCTCGCATCCGTGCAGGACCTGCGCGCACTTGGCTGGCGCGACGTTGAGCGGTCGCAGCGACTGGCTCTGATAGCCGGCAGGCACCTCGCCTTTGGGGTTTAACGCTGCGATGAAGGCCGCCATACCTTCGTGCTGAACAAAATGCCCATCCATCGTTCACCTGCCCGTCGGATACTCGCTGCCCGAAGCAGACCCACTGCCCGATCTTGACCGGGCAGTGGGTCATAACGATGACAGTCACTGCAATTCCAGGGCCAGCCTCGACCCGGGCGTCCACCCACCTGCGCTGTCAGCCCCGCTTCACTTTGGCCCGGCGCCGATCTGCCAGACGTATGGCGGTTCGGTGCCATTGATTTCCCAGTCGCCGATGATCCGCTCCTTGTAGATCAGCGGATTGTGCGAGGCGGCGGTGCGCGCGTTGCGCCAGTGTCGGTCGAAGGCCTTGGTGGTGCTGGTGGCCGAGGCGCTGAGGGCGTTGAACAGGTCGCTGGTGGCGCGCAATACCAGGTCGGCGATCACCACTTGGGCCTGGGCCGATTCCAGTTCGGCGGCGATGTTGGCTGTGCGCTCGGCGACCGGGTCCTGGGCGAAGCGGCTTTCGTACGCCAACTGCAACGCCGTCGCCGCGCGCAGGGTGGTGGCGTGGGCGGCGTAGACCTGCGCCGAGGCCTTGCCCAGCACTTGCTGCACTTGGACGTCCTGACTGACGTGGCTGGCATTGCCAGTACTGAAGACGCGTTTGCGGGTGCGCACTTCTTCACTGATGTCGAGCACCGCGGCGCGTCCGGCACCGGTCTGGACCGCCAGCAGCACCAGTTGATAGAAGGCCGTCTGGTATTTGAAGCGGGTGCTGAAGTCCAGGAGGTTCTCGGGCTCCACCACGGCGTTGACGAACACCGAGGTGCCGCTGCCGGTGGTGCGCTGGCCGAAACCATCCCAATCGTCGCTCTGGCTGATGCCTGGCTGTTGCACACGCACGGCGGCGATCACGTCGGCACCGTTGTCATCGCGCTGGGCGTAGAGGTCGATCCAGTCGGCAAAGATACTGCCGGTGCTGTAGTACTTGGTGCCATTGACCACCCACTGTTCGCCCAGGCGCGAGACGCGGGTGCCGACCTCGCCGATCTTCACGCTGCCGACTTCGGTCCAGGCGTTGCCTACCAGTTCACCCTGGACGAAACGCTGGAACCAGAGGTCTTGTGGCGCGTCGGCCTGGGCGTTGAGCCGGTCTTCGACAAACGCGAAGTGTCCGCGCAAGGCCTGGGGCAGGTTGGAGTCGGCGGTGGCCAGTTCGATCAGCAGTTCGAACAATTGCGGCAAGGTCGCGCCTGCGCCACCGTACTGCAGCGGTACGCGCACGGCGCCAAAGCCGGCTTCCTTGAGCCATTGCACGGGTTCGTACGGCAGGCTGCGACTGTGCTCGCGTTGCAGGGCGCCGGCAGCGATGCGCGCGAAGATGGGTCGGAAGCGCTCGGCCAGGGCTGGGTAGTCGGCGCCACTGGCAAGGGGCAGGTGCTGCTGCTGGATAGTCATGGGGGCAGTTCCTTAATCGAAGGCGAGAGACGCGACAGCGCAGTGCGGCTGTTGCGTGCTGCTGCCAGTGCACAGGTCGTGCCTGGTGCGCAAAACCCCGTAATCCCGGGGCTCGCGCCGGGATGTGTGCTGCACACGGCTGTCGCCTGGCGAGCAACTTGTTGAAGTGCTGACCGTCCGGCAACAGCGGCCAGGGCGCGTCGCGGAAAAAGGGCTCGCACGCCGGTGTTGCGCAGGCAACAGTTGATCAACAGCCTGTGCGCCGGGCGACACTTGGATTATTTGAGTAAATCAATAACTCATTGATTATTAATGATTTATTGAAGTGGCACGGTTGCTGCTCCAGGCCTGTGACAGGTGCCACGGTGGCCTCTGCCAGCAGGAGTACATGCAATGAGCCAGGACAACATCAAGTTTGCCTATTGGGTGCCCAACGTCAGCGGCGGACTGGTGGTCAGCAAGATCGAACAGCGCACCAGTTGGGATATCGACTACAACCGCAAGCTGGCGCAGATCGCCGAACGGGCCGGCTTCGAATACGCCTTGTCGCAGATCCGCTTCACCGCCGGTTATGGCGCGCAAAACCAGCACGAGTCGGTGACCATCAGCCACGCGCTGTTGGCCGCCACCGAAAAGCTCAAGGTCATCGCCGCGATTCTGCCGGGTCCCTGGAGTCCGGTGTTGGCGGCCAAACAGCTGGCGACCATCGACCAGTTCACGAATGGCCGGGTGGCGGTCAATATTGTCTCCGGCTGGTTCAAGGGCGAGTTCCGCGCGATTGGCGAGCCGTGGTTGGATCATGATGAGCGCTATCGTCGTTCCGAAGAATTCATCCAGGCACTGAAGGGTATCTGGACCCAGGACAACTTCAGTTTTCACGGTGATTTCTACCGCTTCCACCACTACACACTCAACCCCAAACCGCTGCAGCAACCGCACCCGGAAATTTTCCAGGGCGGCAGTTCGCGCGCGGCGCGGGACATGGCTTCGCGTGTCTCCGACTGGTACTTCACCAATGGCAACACGGTGGAAGGGATCAAGGCCCAGGTCGACGATATCCGCGCCAAGGCGGCGATCAATGGCCATTCGGTGAAAATCGGCGTGAATGCTTTTGTCATCGCCCGTGAAACCGAAGCGCAGGCGCACGCGGTATTGCAGGAGATCATCGCCAAGGCCGATCCGGAAGCGGTCAACGGGTTTGGTGGCGAGGCGAAGAACGCGGGGGCCTCCAGCCCCGAAGGCGAGGGCAACTGGGCCAAGTCGACCTTCGAAGACCTGGTGCAGTACAACGATGGCTTCAAGACCAACCTGATCGGTACGCCGCAGCAGATTGCCGAGCGCATTGTCGCCCTCAAGGCCGTGGGCGTGGACCTGGTGCTCAGTGGTTTCCTGCACTTTCACGAAGAGGTGGAGTATTTCGGTCGCAAGGTGTTGCCGCTGGTGCGTGAGTTGGAGCGCGAGGCGCTCGCGGCCAAATCCCCGGCGCTGGCGTAAAGGACACAAGCGCCGGCATTGTCTTGCCCGAATGAGCGTGGTGGCCGTGCTCAGATCGACAGGTTGGCGACGTTCACCGCCTGTCCATCCCGGGTTGGGCGGCGCTTGTTGACCACCAGCTCGCCGACCTTGATCAGCATCGCCCGGGTGATGTTGCGACTCAGCCCCAGCAGGCTCGCGGTGTGCACCTGGTTGTAGTGGCTGAAGCGATAGGCTGCGCGCAGCAACGCGTGCTCGACGCGCTCATGAAGGGCGCCGCTTTCTTCCGCGAACAGGCGCTGGAAGGCTTGCTCCAACAAGGCGTCGGCGCTGTCGTCGACGGCGCTGTTGCTGGCGTCCTGGCGCTCGATACGCAGGTTGGACAGGTGCAGGTCGTGGACCCGGATCAGGTGGTTGCGGCAGATCAGCAGGGTGTGGTGAATGACGTTTTCCAGTTCGCGGATGTTACCCGGCCAGGCGTAGCTCACCAGTTTCTGCTCGGCCGCGTTGTCCAGCGCCACGTCGCCGTAACCCAGGCGGCGGCTGTACTCGGCGATGAAGTGACGGATCAGCGGCAGGATGTCCCCGGGTCGCTCGCGCAATGGGCTCAGCTGCAGGCTGACCACGTTCAGCCGGTAGTACAGGTCCTCGCGAAAGTGCCCGGCGTTGATGGCTTTTTCCAGCTGCACGTTGGTCGCCGCCAGCACCCGCACATCGATCGGGATGCTTTTACGAGAGCCCAGGCGCACCACTTCACGCTCCTGCAGCACCCGCAGCAACTTGACCTGGATCGGCAGCGGCAAATCGCCGATTTCGTCGAGGAACAGGGTGCCGCCGTTGGCCTCCTCGAACCAGCCGGCCTTGGCGCTGAGCGCGCCGGTGAAGGCGCCTTTTTCATGGCCGAACAGTTCGGCTTCCACCAGGTTTTCGGAGAACGCGCCGCAGTTGACCGCGATGAACGGCTTGTTGCGCCGGGCGCTGAGGTTGTGCAGGTGACGGGCTACCAGTTCCTTGCCGGTCCCGGTCTCGCCGATGATCAACACGCTGGCATCGCTGGGGGCGACTTGTTGCAGGTGCGCCAGTAGCGCCTGGGATTTGGGGTCTTCGAACACTTGCGCGGTGGCGCGTATGGAGGTGGCCAGGGCAGGAGAGGGCGGCAGCGTGAGTAGTTGCATGGTCGGGCCTATGAGTAGAAGGTCGGTGTGGGCAGCATCGCGCCGCTCATAGGTCGAATGTAAATGATCTAAAAAATTACAAATAAATACTTTTTAGTTATTAGCTTAAGGGCTGTCTTGGGCATTTCAAGAACGAGATTCATCGAGGAAGTGCTTATCCAAGGCCGTTTTGGGTCATGGCGCGTGGGGCGGCACTGGCACTGAGTCTGTGGCGGTCTCAATGAAGTACCCTGCGACTTTCGCCGATCCGTATTCGATCCAGGGCCCGGTTCAGTGCGTCCAATGCATCCAGAAGGGCTTTGGCCTCGGCCTCCCTGCCGTCTCCCCAAAGCCGTTCGGCCATTTTGTTCAGGGCCTGGATAGATCGTTCAATGTCGGCAGCGGTGGCGGTCACTTTGTTTTCCGGCGGTTTGTTTGGCATTCAGTAACCCTTGCTGGGCATCGTGTTGCAGCAGAGCGCGGCGGACTCTCCAGCTCATCAACTCAACCAAAAAGGGCGCGTTGCCATTGCTGCTCACCGATGATGGCGATAGGGGCGCCGGCCTCTCTGAGTTCGACCGCTTTGATTATCTTTGTTCCATAGGTGCTGTGGCGCCATTGGTCATTGCCAATGCTGCCCACCACCAGGTAATGAATGTTCTTGCTGACCCCGCCGCCAATGATGCCACCACGTTCCTCCACCAGGACCTGACAGTCTTTGCGAGGTCCATAGGCCATGATTCCAGTGAACACAAACAAACTGCCATCCCAGGTGATAGCGGGTTCAGGGTGATTGAAGGGGAGGTCATTGGGCGGGGTGAAGGTGTGATCGCCAGCCTTGGGTTTTTCGGTGCTCAGGCCAGAAAACCCTTGGAGCAGACCGATAAGCTCAAGGGATTCGTCTGCATCCAGCACCCCGTCCAAGAGCATATTGGAGAGGCGTGAATAAAGCAGGTTGATGACCGGATCATCCAGGTGGGCCAGATTCGTCTCCAGCCAATCCCTGAGGAACAGCCCTTCGGCGGTCGACACGACACCGTCTGCGGCGAGTCCTGCTGCCAAGCCAACGAGTGCGTCAGACTGAGCGCCTGTCGATCCTCGAACGATTGAAGTACTTGCTTCGCTCGAACTCATCGTGAATGTCGGTCATCTGAATTCCTTGTCGTGATGTGATGCAGCGAGAACTGCAAGTATCCACCGCGCCAGATGTCTACATCAACCTGGTCCGGTCAGTCATGACCGGCTGAATGCAGCCAGCGTTTTCCAGAAGCTGACAGTTCAGGTGCAAGAGTTGCTTAGTTGCTGAAGTTCAAGTTGCTTGGCAGCACTGGCTTCGAGGTTTGCACGCTCTTGATCCAGGTACTGATAGATGCTTTGGAAGCTGGCGATTTTCTGTTTGATTTCTGCCATCTTCCTTTCAATTAGCTTGGCCCCTTCAGCACAATCGATCAGCTTGTTGCGCTGCGCATCCAGAATCTCGCCTATTTCCCCCAGGGAGAACCCCATGCTTTGCGCGCGCTGGATAAAGTCCAGGTCCTGCAGCGTTTGCGTGGTGTAAACGCGATAGTTGTTCGTTTGCCGCAGCGGTGAGATCAGGCCGATTTGTTCGTAGTAACGCAGCGTATGGCGGCTGGCGCCGCTGCGGGCTTCGAGTTCGCCGATTTTCATGAAAACACCGCTTGACTGTAGAGTTGGGTCGATAGTTTACGCTTGGTTTCTCACCTTAAACAAGGAACAGGGAAATGAGCGTGGAGTGCTTTGTCACGGGGGGTACCGGCTTTATCGGTCAACATTTGGTGGCGCACCTGAGTGCAAAAGGTCACACCGTTCGGGTGTTGATGCGGCGCCCGGATCGACTGGCTGCACTGCGCGAGCAAGTCGACAACTTGGGAGGCTGCGCAGCCCGGGTATTTGCCGTAGCTGGCGATCTGGAACGGGACAATCTGGGGCTGAGTCTTGCTGACCGAGAAGTGCTGAGGCGCGCCAGAGTCATGTTCCACCTGGGTGCCCACTTCGCATGGGGGCTTTCAGTGGAGCATGCTCGTGCGGTGAATGTGGAAGGGGCAAAGCGCGTGGCGCTGTTGGCGGCTGAGCAAAAGAGCCGGCTAGTGATGATCGGCGGCTACATGCTGAAAAATCATGAACATCTGCAGCGCATCGGAATTGATCCTCGTTATCCGGAGCTGACGAATTGGCCTGCTGTCTATCGACGTGTCGGTGGTTACGAGGGGAGCAAGCTGGAGGCGCATTTTGCGACCCTGGAGGTGATGTTTACCAAGGGCGGGGAGATGACCGTTGTCCACCCCGCGACGGTTTGTGGCCACAGCCGTACGGGGCATATCCTTGACGGTCAGCCGCTGGTGGAGCTGATACGCAACCTTGTGCAGGGAAAGCTGACTGCGGTGCCTGGTACCGCCGAGCACTGGTTGCCACTGGTTACCGTGGATTACCTGGTGGAACTGATGGCGGTGTGTGCTTTTGATCCTGCCATGGTGGGCCAGGAACTGCTGGCGCTGGATGACCAAACGCCCAACTTGCGAGAATTGCTGGTACAGGCGGCAAAACCTTTGGGCTTAAAGTCTCCCAAGCATTATATTTCGCTCCGATTGCTTAAGTTGCTGCTGAGTATTCCTCCCGTTGCGCGGTTTTTGAATTCAAAACCCGAAGCCCTGGACTTTATCCAGACCACTCGTTTTGATACCGCGGTGGTCGAGCAATTTGCCAATAGGCATGGAATAGCCAAGCCGGATATACGTCAGTCTTTGCAACTCACGGCAAGGTTCGTCAACTCATATTGCATAGCCAAGGGCTAGGCCCTCTGACTTCTCCCTTGGGAGCAGCCTCAAACTTTGTGCCGTCGATGCAGGGCGGCATTCTATCGAACGACCATTCAGCGACAGGGATCGTCAACAATGCAATCTACTTTCAGCAAAGGCGTCATGTTTGCACTCAGTGCTGCGGCACTGAACGCAACGATCGGTGTACTCAGCAAAGTGCTCATGAGTAATGGATTCACCGCCAGCAGTGTCGCTGTCATCAAGACCGTACTGGGTTGCGTGCTTCTCTCGGTCTTACTGTTTTTTCTCAAACGCCCGACGGCGTCGATCAAATGGACTCAAGCGGCTATCTGCGCATTCCTTGGCATCTTTGTGCTGTTCCATTTCGAAACGTCCGCCTATCGACACTACGCTGCGGCAGGTGTGGTGGTGATGCTGATGGCCAGTGCCTCAATCTCCTCGATCATTCTGGGGCGCATTTTCCTCAAGGATGCCATCACCGCGAATGCTACCGTCGGCGCCGCACTGGCTATCGCTGGGATCTCGGTGATCTTCGGCGGCGACCTGCAGCAGGGCTTCACCCTGCAAGGTGCTGCGCTCGCCTGCGTGGCGGGCTGCGGCTATGGGGCCTTTTCGGTTGCCATGAAGCGTATGGGGGTGTCGGGAGGGCTGCACTTCACCCGGCAATTGTTGTTCTTTGGCAGCCTGTACCTGCTGATGCCGGCTGCGGCCGATGGTTTCGCGATAGGCGAGCTGTCGCCGCTGGCGATCGCCGCGCTGCTGGCGCTGGCCACACTGCCGACAATCCTGGGCTTTTTCTGCACCACCAAGGCCATCGAGTATCTCAAGCCATCCCAAGTGCAAGCGCTGGAACTGACCGAGCCACTGTTCGCCGCGCTGCTGGCGTTTGTGGCGCTCAATGAAGTACCGCGCGAAAGCCTGTACGCGGGAGCGGCATTGATCATCGTCGGCCTGTGTTTCTCCAACGAACTGATCCGCTTGGGCAGCAAAGCCTCCGTCCCTTCGACCGAGTGAGCCAGTCTCGGACTCTGATGACTTTGGCAATCTGTGGTTGTTAAGTGTTTTGAGTGACTGACCGTTTCTGGCTGAAGCGGTCAGTCGAAATACCCTCGGATGTATTCGTCACGCGCTGGTGCAGCCGATAGATGCCGTCGTAGGGTAGGGGGGCGGAAATGGCCGATAAAGACGCGGAAACGATAGCGACAGGGTGCGTCAGGAATCGTGTGCTGCAGAAACGACAAAGCCCTGAATAATCAGGGCTTTGTCGTATAAATGTGGCGGAAGCGTAGAGATTCGAACTCTAGGATAGTTGCCCATCGACGGTTTTCAAGACCGTTGCCTTAAACCACTCGGCCACGCTTCCAAACTGCTTTGCGGGCGCCATAATACCCGAATGAAACACACTGTCAAACTCTCTGCATAGCTAGTTACAGAGCGTCTGTTATGATCTTTGCGACTGAACGTTTCAAACCTACAGGAGTGTCGCCATGCGCGAACAGGATTACGCAGTTAATAACAGCGTGCAGGCTGAGCAGCTAGAGGTTAGCCGCGTCCTGCGCAACACGTACGGCTTGCTCGCCCTTACCCTGGCCTTCAGCGGTGTGATGGCGTTCGTGGCGCAGCAGATGCGGGTCGGTTACCCGAATATCTTTGTGGTGCTGATCGGCTTCTATGGCCTGTTCTTCCTCACCAACAAACTCCGTGATTCGGCCTGGGGCCTGGTGTCGGCTTTTGCCCTGACCGGCTTCATGGGCTTTCTGCTTGGCCCGATCCTCAACCGTTACCTGGGCATGCAGGGCGGCGCTGAAGTGGTCAGCTCGGCCTTTGCCATGACCGCGCTGGTGTTCGGCGGCCTGTCGGCCTATGTGCTGATCACCCGCAAGGACATGAGCTTCCTCGGTGGTTTCATCACGGCGGGCTTCTTCGTCCTGCTGGGTGCAGTGCTGGCGAGCATGTTCTTCCAGATCAGCGGCCTGCAACTGGCGATCAGCGCTGGTTTCGTACTGTTTTCCTCGGTCTGCATTCTGTTCCAGACCAGCGCCATCATCCATGGCGGCGAGCGTAACTACATCATGGCGACCATCAGCCTGTATGTATCGATCTACAACCTGTTCGTCAGCTTGCTGCAGCTGTTCGGCATCATGGGCCGCGATGACTGATCGACGCCTTTGACACTAAAAAACCCGCCTCGGCGGGTTTTTTTTGGCCTGCCATTCGCCCCGGCTTCACTCGGTGACGATGATGCTGCCGTCGGCCTGTTGCCGGTAGATGGTGTACGGCAGCAGGGCGGTGTCCAGCACCCCGGAAATCAGCGCATCGATCAACACCACGATGGTGCCGTTGTCGTATTTTTGCGCGTCGATGCCTTCCTTCAGCGGTGCGTAGAGGGTGCAGAAGTCATAAGTCACTCCGCTGTAGATGCGGGGTACGGCGCCGCAGTAACTTTTCTGTTCCTTGAGGCTGGCTGCCGCCGCATCGTCGCTGCGCACCACCGTCTGTAGCGTCCCGCAGCCTGACAGCAGCATCGCTGCCAGGAGCACACCGTGAATTTTCATGCCGCCAATCCTTCGCCGGAAAAATTGCACTGTACGCCGTTGTGCGTCAGACCACACTCACGCCATCGGCGGCAGGCGGCGCTTGACCGGGGTTTTCTTGACGATCGCGGTGTTGGTCTCAGCGTAGCTGTTGAGGCGGTCGAGCAGGGTGTCGAGCTGTTCCATCGAGCGCACGTGCAGGCGCGCGATGAAGCAGTCGTCGCCGGTGACCTTGTCACATTCAGTGAACTCGGGGATGGCCTGGATCTGCCGTTCAACATGCTGCAACTGGCCCGGTAGCGGGCGGATGCGCACGATGGCCTGCAACTGGTAGCCAAAACACTTGGGGTCGATTTCGACGGTGTAGCCCGTGAGCACGCCGCGCTCTTCGAGGCGGCGCAGGCGCTCGGCAACGCTGGGGGAAGACAGGCCGCTGATCTGCGCCAGGGCCTTGAGCGAGCGTCGCGAGTCCTGCATCAGGGCGCTGATCAGCAGTTGATCGATGTCGTCAGTCATCTGAAACCTCTTAGGCAATAACCTGGAATTGCCTTGATAAAAAAGGTGAATTCGTAGTTTAGCCTGCATTTGGCCATGGAGGTGGCGGGTGCCGCAGCGCCATACTTTGCGCTCACAACGAGGAACCTGATCATGGACAACATCCTTCGTCGCGGCTCGCTGGAAATGACCGCCGCCATGCTGATTTCCGGAACCATTGGCTGGTTCGTGCTGGTCAGCGGCCAGCCGGTACTGGATGTAGTGTTCTGGCGCTGCGTGTTCGGCGCGGCGACCCTGTTGCTGATTTGCGGGCTGTTCGGCTTCCTGCGCCCGGGCCTCTTGAGTCGCACCACGTTCCTGCTGGCCGTGCTCAGCGGGGTGGCGATTGTCGGCAACTGGGTGCTGCTGTTTGCCTCCTACTCGCGGGCTTCGATTGCCATCGGCACGGCGGTGTACAACGTCCAGCCGTTCATGCTGGTGGGGCTGGCGGCATTGTTCCTCGGTGAGAAGATCAGCGTGCAAAAGCTGTCCTGGCTGGGGCTGGCGTTTCTCGGGATGCTGGCGATCGTCAGTGCTCATGGCGAGCAGGGCGTGGGTGGCGATCAGTACCTACTGGGGATTGCCCTGGCCTTGGGCGCGGCGCTGCTGTACGCCTTTGCCGCGCTGATCATCAAGCGCCTGACCGGCACGCCACCGCACTTGATTGCGCTGATCCAGGTCTGCACCGGTGTGCTGTTGCTGGCACCCTGGGCCAATTGGTCGGCGCTGCCCCAAACGTCGACGGCCTGGGCCAGCCTGCTGACCCTGGGCATTGTCCATACCGGGGTGATGTACGTGCTGTTGTACGGTGCGATCCAGAAGCTGCCGACCGCATTGACCGGAGCGCTGTCGTTCATCTATCCGATCGCGGCGATTCTGGTGGACTGGCTGGCTTTTGGTCATCGCCTGGGACTGCTGCAATGGATCGGTGTGGCGGCGATTCTGCTGGCGGCTGCCGGCATGCAACAAGGTTGGGGCAGCGCTACGCGCAAAACCGTGACGTCCTGAGTGCTGTTCAGATCTTCCAGTGGGGGGCCGACTTGACCAGGCGCTGGCGCATCTCGTTAAGGTTGCTTGCCAGTTGCCGGGTCAACAACCGGTAACCGTCCAGTGCGCTGTACACCGGCGTCTCCATCGCGTTTTGCAGCAGCGGCTCGCTGCTGTTGCGCTCAAGGCGTTGGGTGGTACCGGATTGCAGGGCGCGCGCCATGCCGATCAGCAGCCGGCGAATTTCGCGATGTTCGGCTTTGAGCGCCAGTTGCATCTGCGCCATGGCCTGTTCATCGCGGGTGTCGGGGCGGGTGTTGGCGAGGATTTCCAGGGTGCTGATGCACAGCCGCAGGTTGCGTTGCACGGCGTCCAGTTCGGTGATGGAAATGCGCACCTCCTTGGACACCGAGGGCATCAGCGAGCGCAGTTGCACCATCACCGCGTTCAAGCGCCCGAGGAGTTTGAGGTAGTGGTCGTCGGTCACCGACTGCCCGCTGATGATCCGGCTGTAGATGCTTGCGCAGTCACGCAGCGCCCCGGCCAGTTTGTAGCGCCAGGAATACACCGCATACAGCGGCAGGGCGAAGGAAAACGCCAGGGCCAGGACGATGCCGATCAGGATATCCACGGTGCGCCACAGCCCATCGGTGACGGGGTTGTCGCCATGGCCGGCGACGATGAACACGGTGATCGCCGACAGCAGCGCGGTGTAACCGCCCTTGCCGATGGCGTGGTAGGAGAAGAAGCCGCAGACCACCGACATGCCGAAGTAGGTCAGCCACGGCAGGCCAAGCCAGGCCTGCTGCAGCACCAGCAGCAACCCCACGGCGGCCCCGATCAACGTGCCATAGGCGCGCTCGGCGGCTTTTTTACCGATGTTGCCGTGGTGTTGCAGGCCGCCGATCACCACCAGCATGGTGACGGATGCCCACTCGCCATGGGGCAGGTTGATCCCCGTGGTCAGCAGGATGGTCGCCAGCAGGCCCAATGATACCCGGATGGCGTGGATCACCCGGGCGTTGCGGTAGCGCCGGTACGGGTCCAGCAAGGGCCGTAGCAGGCGCCGCAACACGGGTGGCAGGCGCAGTGAGCGAAAGGCAGTCATCGGGTTGCCGGGGTGTCCTTGAGCCGTGTGCTAGAAAATGTAGTCGGTTGTCAGGAAGCTCGACTCCCGGCCGCGGATGATGTCGCTGATCAAGGTTTTGTTGCTCTCCTGGAACTTGGTCGCCACCAGGGTGCGAATCGAGAACGTGCGCAAGGCGTCGTGCACCGACAGCGTGCCTTCTGCCGAATTCTTCCGGCCGTTGAACGGGAAGGTGTCCGGGCCACGCTGGCACTGGGCGTTGATATTAATGCGGCCGACCTGATTGGCAAAGGTGTCCACCAGGCGCCCCACTTCGGCGGCGTTGGTGCCGAACAGGCTCAGCTGTTGACCGAAGTCTGACTCCAGGACGTAGTCGATCACCGTATCCAGGTCACGATAAGGCACGATAGGCACCACCGGGCCGAACTGTTCTTCCTGATAGACGCGCATGTCGGTGGTCACCGGGTACAGCACTGCCGGGTAGAAGAATGAACCGCGGGCCTGGCCGCCGTGGGTGTTGATCACCTTGGCGCCTTTGCGTACGGCGTCATCCATCAGGCCGTGCAGGTAGTCGACCTTGCCCGACTCCGGCAGTGGGGTCAGTGCCACGCCGTTTTCCCACGGCATGCCGGGCTTGAGGGTGGCGAGCTTGTGGTTGAACTTCTCGATGAAGCGATCGACCACCTCTTCATGCACAAACAGGATTTTCAGCGCGGTGCAGCGCTGGCCGTTGAACGACAGCGAGCCGGTGACGGCTTCGTTGACCGCGTTGTCCAGGTCGACCTCGGGCAGCACGATGCCAGGGTTCTTGGCATCCAGCCCCAGGGCCGCGCGCAAGCGGTGGGGTTTGGGGTGCAGCTTCTTCAGGTCGCTGGCGGCCTTGTTGGTGCCGATAAAGGCAAAGATATCGATCTTGCCGCTGGCCATCAGCGCGCTGACGGTCTCACGGCCGCTGCCGTAGATCACGTTGATCACCCCGGCCGGGAAGCTGTCGCGGAAGGCTTCGAGCAATGGGCGAATCAGCAGTACCCCCAGCTTGGCGGGCTTGAACACCACGGTATTGCCCATGATCAACGCCGGGATCAGGGTGGTGAAGGTCTCGTTGAGTGGGTAGTTGTAAGGCCCCATGCACAGGGCGACGCCCAGGGGGACGCGGCGGATCTGGCCGAGGGTGTCCTGTTCCAGCTCAAATCGGCTGGAGCGACGGTCCAGTTCCTTGAGGGCATTGATGGTGTCGACGATGTAGTCGCAGGTGCGGTCGAACTCTTTTTCCGAGTCCTTGAGGTTCTTGCCGATTTCCCACATCAGCAGCTTGACCACGGCGGTGCGCTGTTCGCGCATGCGCCCCAGGAAAGCCTCCACGTGCTGGATCCGCTCGGCCACGCGCATTGTCGGCCAACTGCCCTGGCCCCGATCATAGGCGCGGACGGCGGCGTCGAGGGCAGTGAGTGCGGTTTCGGCATCGAGCAGCGGGGTGCTGCCGAGAATGACTTGTTCGTCGACCCCGTCGACGTCCAGGTACACCGGGCTGCGAACGGCTGCCAGGGGGCCGTTCCACGTGCGCAGGGTGCCCTCCACCAGGTACTCGCGTTGTTCGATTGGTTCGCCCGGGCGGTAGGGCTCGGGGATGTCGGCGAGGGCAGGAAACAGTGTGCTGAGAATGTTTTGTGTGCTCATGAAACTACCCCGTGCTGGATGTGGGCAACGCCGTCGGCAGGTGGCGTGCAGGCAAGATATCGCTCTATGGGTTATACGCTTTGAAAGCAGGTGTTGATCAATCCAGGTCTCGCACGATGTGTAGCCGCTGCGCGAGGCGGCGTTCGGTGGCGCAGCCGTCGCCCAACCAGACCCGGATAGGCCTTGTGGATTGCAGGCTTCGCCAGCGGCTACAAGATCGGCAACCTGCCCGCTGAAGGGCATTCTAGAGCGGTTTCTTTGTGAGTGTCTGGCCCAAGAGTAGTCGATTTGGCGCACCGCGGATGTAACAAACCGTCACACCGTGGCAGGGGGCGGGTCGACGCGCCTGGCCTCGAAAGCCCCCTTGTTGACCCCCAATGCCCTCAACCACGGGCAGCGACTGCCTTAGTGTTCAGTGGCCGGTCTTGACTACAAAAAAAGCGCCAGGCCGCGGCGCAGTACAAGTGAGGATGCTTATGTGGGCACTGATTCGAGCCGGGTGGCGGTTTTCCTGCCGTGGGGCGGCGCTGGCGCTGGTACTCGGCGTGTTGGGTGGCTGCGGCGAGGAGCCCAAGGACGGGCCTGATCGCGCGGCCGCTGCCGCGAGCATGCCCGCCGATGCCGGGTTGGCGCGCACTTACGACACCAGTTGCAAGCTGTGCCACGCCAACCCGGCCTCGGGCGCGCCGTTGACCGGTGACCAAGTGGCCTGGCGGCCGCGCCTGCAACAAGGCATGGACAGCCTGCTGGACCACACCATCAACGGACACAACGGCATGCCCCCCATGGGTATGTGCATGCAATGCAGCGAAGACGATTTTCTGGCGCTGATTAGCTTCATGTCCGGCCAACACCTCCAATAAAAGCACAAGGTGGGATTGATGACGATGGACCTCACACGACGCCAGCTTCTGCAGCGCGCCAGCCTGGTCGGCGCCCTGACGGCCTTGAGCAGCAACCCGGTGCTGGCACAGTTGGTGCGCGCGCCACGCCTGATTCCCTGGCGCAACTGGTCGGGTGCCCAGAGCTGCCTGCCTGAGGCCCGCCTGGCGCCGAAGGATCTGGATGAACTGGTACAGGTGATTGGTCGCGCCCCGGGCAAGATTCGCCCGGTGGGTTCGGCGCACTCGTTCAGCGCTCTGGTACCCACCGATGGCACGCTGCTGTCGTTGAGCAACTTCACTGGGTTGCTCAGTCATGATCCACAGACCCTGCAGGCCGAATTTGGCGCTGGCATGCCCATGTCGCGCATGGGCCAGGCCTTGAAGGAGGTCGGCCAGGGCCTGAGCAACATGGCCGATATCGACTACCAGACCCTGGCGGGAGCAATCGCCACCTCGACCCATGGCACCGGCAAACAGTTTCCCTCCTATTCGGCCTATGTCACCGGTTTGCAACTGGTCACGGCCGCCGGGGAGGTGATCGAGTGCGACAGCAACCACAACCCGCAGGTGTTCAACGCGGCGCGGGTGTCGTTGGGGGCGCTGGGGGTGGTCAGCAAGATCCGCATGCAGAATCGTCCCGCGTACCGCCTGCGCGAACACCAGTGGATCGCCAAGACCGAAGAACTGCTGGAGGACGTGGAGAAACACACCCGCGACAACCAGCACTGGGAAATGCTGGTGGTCACCCATTCGGACTACGCCTTGTCGATGGCCCTCAACGAAACCACCGACCCGGCGACACCGCCGATCAGTGCCGAGGAGGAGGGGGGCAATGAGTTCGTCAACCTCATCGAGACGTTCGACAAATACGTCAGTGATTTCCCTGATGCCCGTCGTACCTTGCTCAACAGCCTGCGGCACATTGCCAGTTTTGATGATCGGGTCGGCGACTCCTTCGACATCTATGCCAATGTGCGCACGGTACGTTTCAACGAAATGGAGTACTCGGTGCCGGCCGAACATGGCCCGGCGTGCCTGCGCGAGATCATCAAGCTGATCACCGACAAGGACCTGCGTACCTGGTTTCCCATCGAGTACCGCTACGTCAAGGCCGATGACATCCCCCTGAGCATGTTCGAGGGGCGTGACAGCTGTTCGATCTCGGTGCATCAGCATTACCAGATGGACCATCACAACTTCTTCGCGGCCATCGAGCCGATTTTCTGGAAGTACGCCGGCCGACCGCATTGGGGCAAATTGCACACCTTGAACGCCCGTAACCTGCAAGCGCTGTACCCGCGCTGGCAGGCGTTTCGTGAGGTTCGCCAAGCGCTGGACCCGGGCGGCAAGTTCCTCAACGCCCATTTGTCATCGATCCTGGGAGTCAGCGGATGAGCATCGACCGACGCAATTTCCTCGCTGGGGCCGTAGGGCTTGGCGTGTTGCTGTTGGGCGTGGGCGCGCTGCTGCGCCCCGGTGATCGGGGCAGCGCCTATTCCGAGTATTTCAGTGCCCTGAATCAGCAACTGAAGGACCACGGCCCTATGCGCCCGGTGTTGTTGATCGATCTGGATCGACTGGACCACAACATCGATGTGGTGATGCAGTCGGTCAGGCGCGGTGGCAAGCACCTGCGCCTGGTGGAGAAATCCCTGCCATCACCAGGGCTGTTGGCCTACATCTGCAAGCGCGCGGGAACCCAGCGACTGATGTCGTTTCATCAGCCGTTTCTCAATCATGATGCATTGGTTTTCCCCGAGTCCGACATCCTCCTGGGCAAGCCGCTGCCGGTGCGTTCGGCCCAGTTGTTCTATCAAACCCACAAAGGCGTGTTCGACCCGGCGCGGCAGTTGCAATGGCTGCTCGATACGCCGGCGCATCTGCAGCAGTACCTGGCATTGGCCCGGGGCCTGGGCACTCAGTTGCGGGTCAATATCGAACTGGATGTCGGCCTGCATCGCGGCGGCGTGGCAGACACGGCCACCCTGGGGCAGATGCTGGGGCTGATCCGTGCCAACGCGCAGCACCTGCAGTTTGCCGGGTTCATGGGCTACGACCCCTTTGTCGGCATGGGGGTGCCGGGCCTCCTCGGGAGTGCCGATGAGCTGTTTGCCAAGGTCATGGCTCAGTACAACGGCTATGTCGACTTCACTCGGCAACAGTTTGCCGACCTCTGGCGCCCGGACCTGACGCTCAATACCGCGGGCAGCCCCAGCTATCGCCTGCATGAGCGGGAGTCGCTGAGCAGCGAAGTGTCGGTGGGTACGGCCATGCTCAAGCCGACCCATTACGACTTGCCCTCGCTGGTCGAACACGTGCCGGCCACCTGGATCGCTACTCCCGTGTTGAAGCGCACGGGGGCGGTGCAGATTCCGGCGCTGGATGGCAAGTCCAGGCTGTTGTCATGGTGGGACATCAACCAGCGTGAGACCTACTTCATCTATGGCGGGAACTGGATGGCCGAGTTCGAATCGCCGGCCGGGTTGCAGAGCAACGGGCTCTACGGTCGCAGTTCCAACCAGGAAATGGTCAACGGCTCGCAGGCGGTGGGCCTGGCGGTGGATGACCAGGTGTTTCTGCGGCCGACCCAGACCGAGTCGGTGTTGCTGCAGTTTGGCGATTTGCTGGCGGTACGTGGCGGCCAGATCGTCGAGACCTGGCCGGTCTATACCTGACTTCCCGGGCGCAGCGATAAAGCCGCGCCCGTAGGGTGGGATCAGAAGTCGAACTTGTCCCGCAGGCCGTAGTACCACGCCCCCAGCGCGGCGAACGGGGTGCGCAGCAACTGGCCGCCGGGGAAGGGGTAGTGGGGCAGTTCGGCGAAGGCATCAAACCGCTCGGCCTGGCCACGCAAGGCTTCGGCCAGCACTTTGCCGGCCAGGTGGGTGTAGGTGACACCGTGGCCGCTGCAGCCTTGGGAGTAGTAGATGTTGTCGCCCAGGCGCCCGACCTGGGGCAGGCGTGACAGGGTCAGCAGGAAATTACCGGTCCAGGCGTAGTCGATCTTCACGTCCTTGAGCTTGAGGGAAGGCCTTGAGCATTTTCGGCCGGATGATCGCCTCGATGTTCGCCGGATCCCGGGCGCCATACACCACGCCGCCGCCGAAAATCAGGCGCTTGTCCCCGGAGAGGCGGTAGTAGTCGAGCAGGTAGTTGCAGTCTTCGACGCAGTAGTCCTGGGGCAACAGGCTGTTGGCCAGGGCTTCGCCCAAGGGCTCGGTGGTGATCACTTGGGTGCCGCAGGGCATCGACTTGGCGGCGAGCTCCGGGACCAGGTTGCCCAGGTAGGCATTGCCGGCCACGATGATGAACTTGGCGCGCACCTTGCCCGTCGGCGTGTTCACCACCGGGTTGGCACCGCGTTCGATGCGCACCGCCGGCGACTGCTCATATATCGTGCCGCCCAGGGATTCGACGGCAGCGGCTTCGCCCAGCGCCAGGTTGAGCGGGTGGATGTGGCCGCCGCTCATGTCGAGCATACCGCCCACGTACTGCTCGCAGGCCACGACTTCACGGATGCGGGTTTTGTCGAGCAGTTCGAGTTGGCTGTGGCCGTAGCGCTCCCATAGACGTTTCTGCGCCTCCAGGTGCCCCATCTGCTTGCCGGTGATGGCGGCAAACACACCGCCGTCCTTCAGGTCGCACTGGATCTGGTACCGGGCGACACGGTCACGGATGATCCGCCCACCTTCAAAGGCCATCTGCCCCAGCAACTGCGCCTGCTTGGGGCCGACACTGCGCTCGATCACATCGATGTCGCGGCTATAGCTGTTGACGATCTGCCCGCCATTGCGCCCCGAGGCGCCAAAGCCGACCTTGGCAGCCTCCAGCACCGTCACCCGAAACCCGTTCTCCAGCAGGAACAGTGCACTGGACAATCCGGTGTAGCCCGCGCCAATCACGCAGACGTCGGTTTCCACCTCTTCCTGCAGCGCAGGGCGCGCCGGCACGGTGTTGGCCGACGCGGCGTAATAGGATTGCGGATAAGGAGTGTTCGCCATCCCGAAGCCTCTGTTTAATATATTTTACGAATGCAGCGATCCTACCTGAGTTAAAAATCCACTGCCAGCGGGCGCAAAACCCGGTTTGCCGCAGCAAAATTAAATATTTTGCATATTCATAGGGTTAGGTGAAAAAAAGGTGTTGACACCCCTGCGCAATTCCGTAGAATGCCGCCTCACAGCAGGCACGTAGCTCAGTTGGTTAGAGCACCACCTTGACATGGTGGGGGTCGTTGGTTCGAGTCCAATCGCGCCTACCAAACAAAATCCGCTCTGCTGGGCGGTCTAGAAGGGCTCACCGAAAGGTGGGCCCTTTTTTGTTGTCTACGATTTGCAAAACTTTTGCAAAACTCCCACCTCAGAGCGCCAAATCGGCGCCTACCACCACATATTCAATCTTCTTCTCGCCGTGCCCCACCTGATAGTTATGCCCATCAGCGCGTGGATGTATTTCTGGAGGAATTTCTGACGCCTCTAAAGCAAGGATCTCGTTTAGCGTGGGGCGCCCGCCATTCGAAACATGGTCTAGCGTTGTTGCTGAGGTTGTCGAGGTATCGGGTAACGATCCATCACCCTGAATGCCATTGTTCGAGCGAAGTGGAAGTGACTACGGGGGGGCAGTCGTGTATCCGCCAATGAAGGTGGTGATCAAAGCAATGGATGCCAGTTTCTTCATGAGTCTTCTCCCTGTGTTCTCCAGAGCATAGGCGGAAACCTTCAGGGGCAAGACGCGCAAGGGACGAACGTTGACAGCTAGTCACTCCGACTGGGAAAGCTCGCAGCGCATCACAACCATCCCGATGTCAGCCTTGTCAGTACGAAAGGGTATTTCGCCCAGTACCTGAAAGCCGCAGCTTTCATAGAAGCGCTGGGCAGCGCTGTTGGACTTCAGCACATCCAGCCATAGGGCGCTTTCCTTGCGGGTTTTTGCTGACTGCTGAATGAACTGCAGAAGTTGCTTGCCGTAGCCTTTACCCGCCTGAGACTTGAGGAAGTAGATTTTCTGCAGTTCAGCGCCAACCTCGCCAGACACGGGGATTGATCTGGACCAGTTGACCTTGGAAAAGCCTATGGCTCGACCTTCCTCGTTGAATACCAGGAGCCAGTTGTGGTGGGCGGGGGCTTCGATGGATTTCTCAAGTTCGCAGATTGAGAAGTCTTCGTTGAGAAAGTGCTGCATTCCTGCGGCGCTCCACAGATCAGAAAAGTGCTCGCGGTACGTCTCGATACCTAGGTTGCGAAGTCGGTGGATGTCTTCCCTGGTGGCTTCTCGAATGGTGATCACTGCCTGCTTCCTGCATTGGGTTGATGCTGACCAATACCGGGAGCACCACATGATTACAAGTGCAAGGTGCTCCATCGCGCGGATTGTTGTCGGGCGACTTCGGTTCTAATCCCTTCTGCCCAAGCCCATTCTCTTTGGTCTTGAGCGACCGCTTTGCATTGGACGCCCATCCTGGCGGCTGCAATTCTGCGTTTCAGCCCGCAGAGGCTGCCCTCAAGGAAAAGGAGTCCGCCATGCTCGGTTACTACGCGCAATACAGTCAGTACTACATCACCACCTTGATGATCGTCACCACGCTGTTTTTTGCCCTGCCGATCTTTATCGCGCCCATTGCCTGGGCCCGGGCGATGCGTTGGACGATTCCCGAACATCGGCACCTGGCGATCTATTTTGGCCGCTGCCTGGGGGCGTTCATCCTGGTGGTGGAAGTGGCAATGTTGCGTTCTGCAACCACCGGTACCAGCTTCAGCTACGCCTTTGACATGCTCTTTGTGGTGTTCGCGCTGATGTTCGTGGTGCATGTGTATGGTGCGGTGAAACGTATCCAGCCGATTACGGAAACCCTGGAAATCGGTTTCTGGATGATCCTGTTGGTGCTCAATACGCTGTTTTATCCGGCAACGTCTATCACCCTGTAGGGGGGGCAAGCCCGGGCTGTTACGGCTCCCTGCGCGTCGCGCAATACTCGACAATCAGTGCCGAAATCGCCGCCACGATCAGTTGGTCCGCTTCAGGCGCGGTAAACAGTCGGAACTGCGCATCAGGCAAGTCCGGCAAGCCATGCTCGGCACCCAGCGCCGCCAGACCCTGGCCCAATTGGCTGGCCGCCATCGGTGCCAGGGCAAAGCCGGACAGCGCCGCAGCCCGCAATCCGGCAGTGCTGGTGCAGGACATTGCCGTGCGTTGGGCGATGCCCGCCTGGGCCAGGCGTGTCAGCGCCACCTCGCGGTAAGGGCACGGCTCCGGGAAGAGCGCCAGGGGCAGGGGGCTGGGTAGCGAGGTCACAGGCTGTGCTGGGCCTGCCCACACCAGGGGTTCCTGCCACAGCAGTTGACCTGGCTCGTCGGTTTCGCAGATCGAACCGATCACCAGCTCCAGATGGCCGTGTTTCATCTGGTTCAGCAAGGTGCCAGGGATGCCCACCTGGATGTCGATTTCCAGGCCCGGGTACTGCGCGGCAAACGCCTGCAGCGCGCGCAACAGCCGCGCCTCGACAAAATCCTCGGACAGTCCGATTCGCAGTCGCCCGTGAAAGGGCGTGCGAGTCAGTTGCGCCCAGGCATCCCGGTTCAGCGCGAGGATCGTGCGGGCATAGGCAATCAGGCGTTCGCCGTCGGGTGTCAGTTGCTGGGAGCGGGTGGTGCGTTTGAGCAGCGGTTTGCCGATCTGCTCTTCCAGGCGTCGCAAATGCCCGCTGACGGCGGATTGGGTCAGGCTCAGTTTGTCGGCGGCGCGGCTGAAGCCGGCTTCATCGACCACGGTGACAAAAGTCTTGAGTAGCAGGATGTCGAACATAGTTATAATCGTGATTAATTGAGTGGTTAATCACAATTTATATTTCAATCTACGCTATGTTGCAATGCCCTCCAGATTCCCGCTCTCGAGGTCATCCATGACTAGGCTTGTGCATATTGAATGTTCCCCCCGTAAACAGCGTTCGGCATCTCTGCAGGTGGCTCGCAGTTTCATCGCGCGTTATCAGGAGCATCACCCGGACACCGAAATCGTCACCCTCGACTTGTGGGGCATGGCGCTTCCGGAGTTTGATCAGCATGCCATGGACGCCAAGTACGCCGGGCTTGCAGGCACAGCCTTGACGCCCGCGCAGCAAGCCGCCTGGAGCACCTTGAGGGCGTTGGCCGAGCCGCTGCATCGTGCGGACCTGCTGGTGTTGTCCGTGCCGTTGTGGAATTTCAGTATCCCTTACAAGCTCAAGCACTTCATCGACCTGGTGTCGCAGAAAGACCTGTTGTTCGGGTTCGACCCGGAGCGTGGCTTGTATGGCTTGCTGCACAACAAGAAGGCGGTGGTGGTCTACGCCCGCGGTCTGGATTTTTCGCCGCAGTCGAGCACGCCGGCGCAATATTTCGACTTCCAGGAGCCTTACGTGGCGGCCTGGCTGCAATTTATCGGGATCACTGATTCCCACGCGGTGATTATCGAGAAAACCATTCTGGGCGAGGCGCAGGATTTACCGGCTCGCGAGGCTGCGACTGAGCAGGTCAGGCGTTTGGCGGACAGCCTTTGTCGCCGTTGAGGGGCACCAAGGTCAGGGGGCATACGCGTTCGGCGTTCAGTTGCTGGCACGCGGCCTCGGCCTCCGGACGGCTTGGGTAGGCTTGTTGCAAGCGCAGCTTGTCCTCGTTGTCGTAGAGGTTAAATCCGCTGGCGGATGCCTTGCAGTAGGAGCGCTTCCCTCCGCGCAAGGATTGGGTCTGGGCAGGAATCGCCGGTACTACAACAAATCTTGGAACCATGCTCGCCTCCTCTGATCCGCGTGGCCGTGAGCTTAAGCATTAGCGGCAACTTGCCACTAGTTCAAGGGCGTGGGCTGGAATTCCGATGGGCAACCGTTTTTACCGAAGGGTCTACCGGTTCGATGTTGGGAGGCAGTCGCTCGTTTTCGTCATGGCGTAGATGGCGGTACCAGCCACAAACGGCCATGCCGAGCGTGATGATGACCAGGGTGAGAAGTGCGATGGCCGCGTAGATGATCACAAGTGTCGTAAAGCCTCGTGGGACTAGTCCTACAAGCGTAGGCCTGTCACGCCGGTAATGATGTAGGGAGAATCTGACTCTGACTCTGACTCTGAGTGCTGATGTTAATGGTGCGGCGATTGGTGCGTGGCAGGCGAAGTCCCGCGCGATGAACTACTACTGAGGCAGGTGTTTTTTCCGTCTTGAAGGGGGCTAAAGCCATGGCTGCTCACTGGTTGCTTGCGGCGGTTCATCTATTGGCCTATGCCCTCGCGTTGTGGGCGGTGCTGGCCCGTGCTTCGGCTTTTCGACGAGTGACGGCCGATGGCGGCGGTGCCCGCAGTGTGTTGCTGGCCGACAACGTTTGGGGTGTTTCGGCGATCATCCTGTTGCTGACGGGTGTGATGCGGGCCTTTGGTGGCTACGAAAAGGGTACGGACTACTATCTGCACCAGCCGCTGTTCCACCTGAAAATGGGCGTGTTCATCCTCATTCTGCTGTTGGAAATTGCGCCCATGCGGGCGTTGATCAAATGGCGGATCGCATTGGGGCGGCAGGCCCCGATCGATGTCGGGCGCACAGCGCTGTTCGCCAGGATCTGTCATGTCGAGGCGTTGTTGATTGTGCTGATGGTGGTGGCCGCCACGGGCATGGCGCGCGCAGTGGCGTTCGGCTGACGGCCCGCAAGGGCGTCGCTTTCGACGGGAGAAAAGAGAATCGGCTGACAGCGTCGTCTGGGGTTATCCCGTTAGTATCGACGTTGTTGGGGGGCACAGAATCTTTAGCCAGCCATTACTCTAAAAAGCAGGCTGGCTACTGATTGCTGTTCAAGCTCAGGTTTGCGGTTTTTCCGGGGCAGTCAGGCCTGCCTGGATGCGCTGGTAGATTTCTTCTCGATGCACCGCAACGTCTTTCGGGGCATTGATGCCGATTCTGACCTGCTGGCCGCTAACGCCCAGAATGGTGATGGTAATGTCGTCACCGATGTTTATGCTTTCACCGACTTTGCGGGTGAGTATCAGCATGATCTTCTCCTTGATAGCTTTGTAGGGCACCTGACTCACGTACAGATGTCGGTAATACGTATAGATTAGTGCGAAGTGTCACGGTTTGGGTGCTTCTTTCTGACGCGTAGACGCTGCATTAATTCCCGGGGTGCGACTATACAGAGGCTGCAATCATCATTCTCGTTGTTTTATCCCCTGTTTGCTTGGGTTGAGAGGCATTTTTGAGTGATAAGATCAGCGCCTTTGGCATTCAGAGGGAAAAGCTGTGCGCAAATTGATGTGGGTGATCGCGGTATTGGCGCTGACCGGGTGCGGTGAGCAGGCCGGGCAAGGGTCGAAGAAGCCCCAGGCGCCGGTTGTGGCCAATCCGGCAGAGGTCGCTGTGCCGCAGTGGGATGTGTTGGTGCAAGGTTCGACTCCGCAGGCTGTCAGCGATCTGACCGGGTGGTTGATCGAGCATAGCTTTGTTTCCTACGTCGTCACGCAAGACGGCAAACAACGTGTGTTGGTAGGGCCATTCAATTCCAAGGCTGAGGCCGAAACCCGCCAGGCTCAGGTGGCCGCTGCTCTGGTCAAGGCGAAGAAGCAGAATATCGAGACCCTGATCATCGAGCACAATAGCGTTAAGTAAAACCTGCCTGGTTATCCGTCTATGGGGTAACGACTCATCACTTTCAGAAAGGCGCCCATGGCTCGCGCGGCCCCTTACTCTGTGTTCGACGCCGTCCTGCAACGAAAGCAGGTGCTGAGCCCATATCTGATGCGCGTAACGCTGGCCGGCTCCATGGTGACCGGCTGAGCGTCAGATTCCTCGGCAGTTGCTCAACCTTATGGGGTCGTGGCGGTACGACAAGGCTGGAAGCTAGCTGCTCGTCAAAGGCCCGGGGCGTTATACCCCGGGCCTTGTCTTAGCTGCAGAGTTTCATGTCGACCGGACCGACAAACTCATTGGCGCGACCCATGACGCAAGCGACCTTCTGGTTACGCTGGCGCTCCCAGACTTGCACCGGGTAGGTCTTGTTCCAGGCTTCGTACAATTGCCGATCCTGCTTGGACAGGCGCAGGCCGTACTGCTTGCTCATGTAGAAGTAGGTACGCGCGATCATGCCGCGGATGGAGGGGCGCGGCATGACCTTCTTGGCCTTGAAGTCGACCTGGGTCAGGCACGAACCATATTGTCCGCTTTGTACCGGCAGCCAGCCGAAACTGAAATTGCTGCGGTCGCCGTTCACCTCGCCGATGCTGGGCACCAGGTTGTGCAAGTCGGCCTCGGCGCGCTGGTAGGTCGGGTCATGGCGGGTGCAGTTCTGCCGCCCACCTTCCTGCCAGCACTGACGCTGATGGCCGATCTGCCAGGCCGGCACGATGTGTTCCCATTCGATACGTGCTGCGCGGTTGGCGTTTTTCCGTGGCACGTAGCCACAGCCCACAAGGTCGACCCGATTGCCAGTGTACTTGCAGCCGCAGTAGAACTCGGTGGACTGCGGCGCGTAGAGCGTCCAGGCGATCTTTTTCGCTTCGTTAAACGTACGTGGCGCCTGCGCGTGTGCGCTGGCCGCCACCAGGAGTAGCAGCAACGCAAAACAACGAACCATCATCGACTCAGTCTTCCTTCGGCACTACCCAGAAAATCTGCACGCCACCGTCGTCGCGATGGGCGAGGGTGACGTTGTCGTTCTCGGCGATTTCCTCCAGCAGACGTTCCCACTCATCGACCGGCTCATCGGGGAGGCGGAAGATCAGTGCGGCTTTGGCTTTTTGCGCGTTCGGCGAGTTGATGATTTTTTGAATGCGTAAACCCATGCGTTCGTAAGAGCCGGGTGGGTTGCTGTTTGCTTGGGAAGTGGCCACGGGAGAGTCCTTATTAAGCTGTACGTGTATACAGTATTTAACTGTAAGCATTTTCGCAACTGCTTAAAATTCAAGAAGATCTTTCAGACCACAGGTTTTGCATTTTGGTGTGTGTCGGCAGGTTTTTTTTGCAGTGCTTGCGCCAGGGTGGCGCTGACTCGCCCGGGCGGGCGAGTCAGGAGGGCAAGCGTGCGACCCGGGCGGGCCGCACGCACTCGATCAGTATTCCCAGAACATCCGTTGCAGCTCTTTGCTGTCGGATGTCTTGGTCAGGGCAACCATGGCCAGGATCCGGGCTTTTTGCGGGTTCAGGTCATGCGCCACGACCCAGTCGTACTTGTCGTCTGGCTGTTCTGCGTTGCGCAGGACAAAACCGCCGGCATTGACGTGGGAAGAGCGGATGATCTGCACGCCATCCTTGCGCAGGGCCTGCAGGGAAGGCACGACGCGCGAGGACACCGAGCCATTGCCGGTACCGGCGTGGATGATTGCCTTGGCACCGGACTGGGCCAGGGCCTTGTACGCGGTGTCGCTGACATTGCCGTAGGAGTAGGCGATCTCTACGTCAGGCAGGCTCTTGATGGTCTTGATATCGAATTCCGAATCCATGGTGTGGCGCTTGGCTGGCAGGCGGAACCAGTAGGATTTGCCTTCGACGACCATGCCCATCGGGCCCCATGGGCTCTTGAACGCTTCAGTCTTGATGTTGACCATTTTGCTGACATCACGACCCGACTGGATCTCGTCGTTCATGGTCACCAGCACGCCTTTGCCGCGTGCGTCCTTGCTGCCGGCTACCGCGACGGCGTTGTACAGGTTGAGCATGCCGTCTGCCGACATGGCAGTGCCTGGGCGCATCGAGCCGACCACGACGATTGGCTTGTCGGTCTTTTCCACCAGGTTGAGGAAATAGGCGGTCTCTTCCAGGGTGTCGGTGCCGTGGGTGATGACGATGCCGTCGACGTCCTTGCTGTCAGCCAGCTCGGCCACGCGGCGGCCCAGTTGCAGGAGGTTTTCGTTGGTGATGCTTTCGGAGGCAATTTGCATCACTTGCTCACCGCGAACATTGGCCACCTGGCTCAGTTCGGGTACGCCGGCGATCAGTTGCTCGATCCCGACTTTGGCGGCCTGGTAGGTTGCGCTGTTGGCGGCGCTGGCGCCGGCGCCGGCAATGGTGCCGCCGGTAGCGAGGATCACCACATTCGCCAGTTTTTGCTGGTTGGCGACTTCTTTTGCCTGCAGGGCTGTCGGCAGAAGCAGCAGGAGGGCCAAGGCGCCCGGAACAAGGGTGTTGAAGGCAGATTTCATTATTTTCTCTCTAATAGTGATGACGGTGCTGATGCAGGTTCATCTAGATTCCCCCAGGCCGATCTGTATGCCGGGGGTAGGGGGTTAGAGCAGGATTTGTACCAGTCGGGAAGGAGGTGCAGATAACTTTTAAGTTGTTGATTTATAAAGATTAAATTCTGTTGTGTGAGGCTGGTGTAACAAAGCATGTCCGGGATTCCGACGAAATCTGCGGAAAGTGTTCGGTTGTCCGAAAGCTCCTACGATCTGAATGGATACGCCCTACGTGATTGGGAAAGTTTGGCACTCAAGTAAACGCTGCCCCGGCCGATGCTTCTTGAAGGATCACTATTTCAAGGAGCTCAGATGACCACTGCAATCGGTTCAACCTCAGGCCTGACGGTTCGTGTCAGCGACAAACCCCTGGTGGTTGTCCAGGCGTCCGACAAGACACTGGCAAATGCCTCGGGCGAAGTGTTGGCGGTCGAGGAGGAAGGCGCAGGCAAGCCGGTGGTCAGTTCCAGGCTACAGGCCGAGGACAGCCCGTCCGCCGAAGAGTCCGGCGGCAGTGTCCTGGTGCAAGCCTTGCAAGAGCGCATGAGGGAATTGCAGGCGTTGTTGCAAAAGCAACAGGCGCAGTTGGCTGCTGCACAGGCGGCGTCCTATCCGACGCCTGAAGCCAAGACGACGGTGGTGGCGGGCATTCAAGGGCAGATTGCCTCGACCAGCGCGGCGCTGATGCAAACCGCGGCGGCCCTGGCCAAGGAGTTGGGCAAAGGTTCGTCGGGCGGTTTGGTCAATACCACCGCTTGAGCATCCAGGCTTTGGCCAGTCGTTGACAAATAGCGGCAGGGTTCCCATAGTTCGGTCTACGCAAACGTTTGCGCAGTGGTGCCCGTGAAGAACAGCCATGGCTGTGGCACTGCAGGCGTTGCTCACAATAATCATAAGATCGGAGTGAACCCATGAAGCTGCCATTCGCTGGACGTCTTCTTGCTGTCGCTATGCTGGCTGCCGCCGCCACCGCTGTGCCTCTCTCTTCGGCTTTCGCCGATACCCCTGAAAAACCCAAGGTCGCCCTGGTCATGAAATCCCTGGCCAACGAGTTCTTCCTGACCATGGAAGATGGCGCCAAGGCCTACCAGAAAGAACATCCTGGCGATTTTGACCTGGTCTCCAACGGGATCAAGGACGAAACCGACACCGCCAACCAGATTCGTATTGTCGAGCAGATGATCGTTTCCAAGGTCAACGCGCTGGTGATCGCACCCGCCGACTCCAAGGCGATGGTGCCGGTGATCAAGAAGGCCGTCGACGCCGGCATCACAGTGATCAACATTGATAACCAACTCGACCCGGATGTGCTCAAGAGCAAGAACATCAGCGTGCCTTTTGTCGGCCCGGACAACCGCAAGGGCGCACGCCTGGTTGGGGAGTACCTGGCCAAGCAACTCAAGGCCGGTGACGAAGTCGGCATCATCGAAGGGGTTTCCACCACCACCAACGCCCAGGCACGTACCGCGGGCTTCAAGGATGCGATGGAGGCGGCGCAGATCAAGGTGGTATCGCTGCAGTCCGGTGACTGGGAGATCAATAAGGGCAATCAGGTCGCCTCCTCGATGCTCAGCGAATACCCACAGATCAAGGCCCTGCTGGCCGGTAACGACAGCATGGCGGTAGGCGCCGTTTCCGCAGTGCGAGCGGCAGGCAAGGCGGGCAAGGTGCAGGTGGTGGGTTATGACAACATCAATGCCATCAAGCCGATGCTCAAGGATGGTCGAGTCCTGGCCACCGCCGACCAGTTCGCAGCGAAGCAAGCGGTGTTTGGCATCGAAACCGCGCTGAAAATCCTCAAGGGCGAAAAGGTCGACAGTGGTCCACAAGGCGTGATCGAAACGCCGGTTGAGCTGGTCACCCAATAACCCGTCTGGCATCACAATGGCGCTCGCCCGTGCGGGCGGGTGCATGGAGAGTTTGTTATGTCAGTGAGTGCCTCGAGCGCGGTCCTTGCGGTCAGCGGTATCGGCAAGACGTATGCGCAGCCGGTGTTGACCGGCATTGACCTGACGCTGATGCGCGGCGAAGTGCTGGCGCTGACCGGTGAGAACGGTGCCGGCAAAAGCACGCTGTCGAAGATTATCGGCGGGCTGGTCACCCCGACGACCGGGCATATGCAGTTCCACGGGCAGGAGTACCGTCCGGGCAGTCGTGCCCAGGCCGAAGCCCTGGGGATCCGCATGGTCATGCAGGAGCTCAACCTGCTGCCGACCTTGTCGGTGGCGGAAAACCTGTTTCTCGACAACCTGCCCAGCAACGGCGGCTGGATCAGCCGCAAGCGTCTGCGCAGTGCCGCGATCGAGGCCATGGCTCAGGTCGGCCTCGATGCAATCGACCCGGACACGCTGGTGGGCGAGCTGGGTATCGGTCATCAGCAAATGGTCGAAATCGCCCGCAACCTGATCGGCGACTGCCATGTGCTGATTCTCGACGAGCCGACAGCCATGCTGACGGCCCGTGAAGTCGAGATGCTGTTCGAGCAAATCAGCCGCCTGCAAGCCCGGGGCGTGGCGATCATTTATATCTCCCATCGGCTCGAAGAACTGGCGCGTGTGGCCCAGCGCATTGCGGTGTTGCGCGACGGCCACTTGGTCTGCGTCGAGCCGATGGCCAACTACAACAGCGAGCAACTGGTCAACCTGATGGTCGGCCGCGAGTTGGGCGAGCACATTGACCTGGGGCCGCGGCAGATAGGGGCTGCGGCGCTCACGGTCAGCGGTTTGAGTCGGGCGGACAAGGTGCTGGATGTGTCCTTCACGGTGCGCGCCGGGGAAATCTTCGGGATTTCCGGCTTGATCGGCGCCGGGCGTACCGAGTTGCTGCGCCTGATCTTCGGCGCCGACGCGGCGGACAGTGGCACGGTGGCCTTGGGTTTTCCCGCGCAGGTGGTGAGCATCCGCTCGCCGGCCGATGCGGTGGCCCACGGGATCGCGCTGATCACCGAGGACCGCAAGGGTGAGGGCCTGCTGCTGACGCAGTCGATCAGCGCCAACATCGCCTTGGGTAACATGCCGGAGATTTCCAGGGGCGGGGTGGTCAACCCGAGTGCGGAGACCGCGTTGGCGCAGCGGCAGATCGACGCCATGCGCATTCGCAGCTCCAGTCCGACCCAGCTGGTGGGCGAGCTGTCCGGCGGTAATCAGCAAAAGGTGGTGATCGGCCGCTGGCTCGAACGCGAGTGTTCGGTGTTGATGTTCGATGAGCCGACTCGCGGCATCGACGTGGGGGCCAAGTTTGATATCTACGCCTTGCTCGGCGACCTGACGCGCCAAGGCAAGGCGTTGGTGGTGGTGTCCAGTGACCTGCGTGAACTGATGTTGATTTGTGACCGAATTGGCGTGTTGTCGGCGGGGCGGCTGGTCGAGACCTTCGAGCGCGACAGCTGGAGCCAGGATGATTTGCTTGCTGCCGCTTTTGCCGGCTACCAAAAACGTGATGCGTTGCTCAATGAAGCAGCGCCTAGGGATCTTCCATGAAAACTGCAGTGTCCGCTGGCAAACGTAGTGGCAACTTTTACGGCCTGGGTACCTACCTGGGCCTGGCCGGTGCCTTGCTGGCGATGATTGCGCTGTTCTCGGTGTTGAGCAGTCATTTCCTGTCGTACGACACCTTCAGCACCCTGGCCAACCAGATTCCCGACCTGATGGTGCTGGCGGTCGGCATGACGTTTGTGCTGATCATCGGCGGGATCGACCTGTCGGTGGGTTCGGTGCTGGCCCTGTCGGCGTCCACGGTCAGCGTGGCGATCCTCGGCTGGGGCTGGAGCGTCCTGCCGGCAGCGTTGCTGGGCATGGCCGCTGCGGCGCTGGCCGGGACTATTACCGGCTCGATCACCGTGGCCTGGCGCATTCCCTCGTTCATCGTGTCCCTGGGGGTGCTGGAAATGGCCCGCGGCGTGGCCTACCAGATGACAGGCTCGCGCACCGCCTACATCGGCGATGCCTTCGCCTGGCTGTCCAACCCCATTGCCTTTGGCATCTCGCCGTCGTTCATCATTGCGCTGCTGATCATCTTCATCGCCCAGGCAGTGCTGACCCGCACCGTGTTTGGGCGCTATCTGATCGGCATCGGCACCAACGAAGAGGCGGTGCGCCTGGCGGGGATCAATCCCAAGCCGTACAAGATTCTGGTGTTCAGCCTGATGGGCCTGCTGGCAGGCGTCGCGGCACTGTTCCAGATCTCGCGCCTGGAGGCGGCGGACCCCAATGCCGGTTCCGGCCTGGAGCTGCAAGTCATCGCGGCCGTGGTGATCGGCGGGACCAGCCTGATGGGTGGGCGCGGCTCGGTGATCAGTACCTTCTTCGGTGTGCTGATCATTTCCGTGCTGGCGGCAGGGCTTGCGCAAATTGGCGCCACTGAGCCGACCAAACGCATCATTACCGGTGCCGTGATTGTGATTGCAGTGGTGCTGGACACCTATCGCAGCCAACGCGCCCGGCGCCGGAGCTAACCATGGCAACGATCAAGGATGTGGCGGCACTCGCGGGGATTTCCTACACCACGGTGTCGCATGTGCTGAACAAGACCCGACCGGTGAGCGAGGAGGTGCGGCTTAAAGTCGAGGCGGCAATCCAGCGCCTGGACTACGTGCCCAGCGCCGTGGCCCGCTCGCTCAAGGCCAAGACCACCGCGACCATCGGCCTGCTGGTGCCCAACAGCCTAAACCCGTACTTCGCAGAGTTGGCCCGGGGCATCGAGGACTACTGCGAGCGTAATGGCTACTGCGTGATTCTGTGCAATTCCGACGATAACCCGGACAAGCAGCGCAGCTACCTGCGGGTGCTTCTGGAAAAGCGCATCGATGGCCTGATCGTCGCCTCCGCCGGTGGTGACAGCGGGCTGGCCCAGGGCCTGGCGGGCGTGCGCACGCCGATGGTGATTGTCGACCGCGGGCTGGAAGGGCTGGATGCGGACCTGGTTCGTATCGACCACGAGTACGGCGCCTACCTGGCGACCCGACACCTGCTGCAATTGGGGCATCGCGACATCGCCAGCATCGGCGGTCCGGCCCACACCAGCGTGGCCCAGATGCGCCTGGCCGGTTTCTGCCGGGCGCTGAAAGAGGCGGGGGTGCAGGTGCCGACCGAGCGTATGATTGAAAGTGACTTCACCAGCACCGGCGGTTACAACGCGGCGGCGGTGCTGCTGGCGAGTAACCCACCGACGGCGATTTTCGCCGGCAACGACATGATGGGCATCGGCGCGCTGCGCGCGGCCGCTGAACGCAACATCCGGGTGCCGAGCGAGCTGTCGGTGATCGGTTTTGACGACATTCAAATGAGCCGCTACGTCTACCCGGCGCTGACCACGGTCGGCCAGTCGATCCTGCAACTGGGAGAGATGGCGGCGCAAGTGCTGTTGCGCCGGATCGCGGCTCCCCAATTGGCGACCGATCAGCAGATCGTGACGCCCAGCATTGTCTTGCGAGAGTCGACAGCGCCGTTGTCCGGCGTCTTCGACTCGTTGCGCTGAAGCGACTTGATGAGTATCGATACATGCCAGCGAAAGTAGTGGTTGTAGGCAGTTTGAACATGGACCTTGTGACTCGCGCGCCGCGCTTGCCCCGTGGCGGAGAAACCCTGATCGGCCAATCGTTTGCCACGGTCTCGGGCGGCAAGGGCGCCAACCAGGCGGTGGCCGCGGCACGCCTGGGCGCACAGGTGGCGATGGTCGGCTGTGTCGGCAGCGATGCCTATGGCAGGGAGCTGCGCGAGGCGCTGCTGGCCGAGCAGATCGATTGCCAGGCACTCAGCACTGTCGAGGGCAGCAGTGGCGTGGCGCTGATTGTGGTCGACGACCACAGCCAGAACGCGATCGTGATAGTGGCCGGTGCCAACGGCGCGTTGACCCCGCCCGTGGTCGATCAGTTCGACGCGGTCCTGCAGGCGGCCGATGTGCTGATCTGTCAGTTGGAAGTGCCGTACGACACAGTGGGGCATGTGCTGCGCCGTGGCCGCGAGCTGGGCAAGACCGTGATCCTCAACCCGGCACCGGCCAGCGGTGCGCTGCCAGTGGATTGGTATGGGAGCATCGACTACCTGATTCCCAACGAAAGTGAAGCCGCGGCGCTCAGCGGGCTGCCCGTGGAATCCCTGGAGACGGCCAAAGCCGCGGCGAGCCAGTTGATCGCCATGGGCGCTGGCAAGGTGATCATCACCCTCGGTGCCGAAGGTTCGTTGTTTGCCAATGGCCAGGGCTTTCAGCACTTCCCCGCGCCCCGGGTGACGGCGGTCGACACCACGGCGGCCGGCGATACCTTTGTCGGTGGTTTTGCCGCGGCATTGGCCGGCGGCAGCAACGAGGTCGAGGCCATTCGTTTTGGTCAGGTGGCGGCCGCGCTGTCGGTGACCCGTGCCGGCGCGCAACCTTCGATTCCTCGCCTGTCCGACGTTCAAGGATTCAGCGCCCCATGAAAAAGACCCCATTGCTCAACGTCGCCCTGTCGCGGCTGATCGCCTCACTGGGGCATGGCGACATGCTGGTGATCGGTGATGCCGGACTGCCGGTGCCGCCTGGCGTCGAATTGATCGACCTGGCCCTGACCCAGGGCATTCCTGATTTTGTCAGCACCTTGAAGGTGGTGCTCAGTGAGATGCAGGTCGAAAGCCACGTGCTGGCCGAAGAAATCCTGCTCAAGCGGCCGCCGGCACTGCCGGAACTCGAGGCGCTGACGGCCCGGGGGGCGATCGGCGAGCGGCGCTTGCTCAGTCACGAGGCTTTCAAGCAACTGAGCCGCCAGGCCCGGGCGATTGTGCGTACCGGCGAATGCCAGCCCTACAGCAACATCGTGCTGGTGGCCGGAGTGACGTTCTGAACCTGATTCGTTTCATTCACGCACAAGGAGTGCGCCATGCGTCGCTATGCTCAACAGATTCATCATCTATTCAGGAGCCTGCTGCTTTTGTCCCTGCTAACCGCTACCAGCGCTCACGCGGCGCCCAGGATTGATCTGATCATCGACACCGACCCGGGTGCTGACGACGTGGTGGCGCTGCTGTTTGCCCTGGCGTCGCCCGAGGAGCTGAACATTCGCGCCCTGACCACCGTTGCCGGCAACGTTCGCTTGGACAAGACCTCGCGCAATGCGCGGCTGGCCCGGGAGTGGGCAGGGCGCGAGGAGGTACCGGTGTATGCCGGCGCGCCGAAGCCGCTGCTGCGCACGCCGATCTATGCCGAGAATATTCACGGCAAGGAAGGTTTGTCCGGGGTGGCAGTGCATGAGCCCAAGGCCGGGCTGACCGAAGGTCATGCGGTCAACTACCTGATCGACACCCTGCGTGCAGCCAAGCCCCACAGCATCACCATCGCCAGGCTAGGGCCGCAGACCAACCTGGCGCTGGCGCTGATCCAGGCTCCGGACATCACCCAGGGCATCAAGGAAGTGGTGGTGATGGGCGGTGCCCACTTCAATGGCGGCAACATCACCCCGGTGGCCGAGTTCAACCTGTTCGCCGACCCGCAGGCAGCCGAGGTGGTGCAAAAGAGTGGGGTGAAGCTGACGTACCTGCCGCTGGACGTGACCCACAAGATTCTCACCAGCGAGGCGCGCCTGCAGCAGATTGCCGCGCTGAACAATAAGGCGAGCAAGCTGGTGGGCGATATTCTCAATGAATACGTCAAAGGCGACATGGAACATTACGGCATGACGGGCGGCCCGGTGCACGACGCTACCGTGATCGCTTACCTACTCAAGCCTGAACTGTTCAGTGGGCGTGCCGTGAACGTCGTGGTCGACAGTCGCGAAGGCCCGACCTTCGGCCAGACGATTGTCGACTGGTATGACGGCCTCAAGGCGCCGAAAAATGCCTTCTGGGTGGAAAGCGGCGATGCCCAGGGCTTCTTCGACCTGCTGACCGCGCGCCTGGCGCGGCTGAAGTAAGGCGTGTCCCCGTGGGTGCCAGCCTGCGGGGGTTATTCGCGCTCCAAAGCGCTGGTGGCTTTGTGCTCGGAAGGGTACTTCTCGAAAATCTGCGCGATGAAGGTGTGGGCCGCATCGGCTCCCAGTTCCTTGACCAGTAGATCGATACTGATGATTGCAAGCTCTTCCGGACTACCAGGGCTGTAGGAGCTATGGCCCTGTGGCCATTTGGCTTTGATGTCGGCGTCGATACTTACGGTGGTCATGATGGCGCTCGTGAAGTCGGAAAAGTCTGAGAGAGGAGTTAACCATTTTGCCGCGCATTTGGCACTCCGACTTAGGCATCAAAGGAGGGCTATGCGACACTTGGTCTTTGATTACTGTCCAAGGACCCTGCTGTGCAGATTGATTTGAACACCCCGGACGGCTTGAGCCTGGAGGCGGTACGCCAGTTACTCGCGGCTGCCAGCGACGATGAGCACACCCAATTGCGCGTGACCAAGGGCGGTATTGCCTACATTTCCTCGGGCGTTGTCGGTGGTAGCGAGATCGACGGCCTGCTGTTTCGCCTGGAGACCTGGGCCAAGGGCTCTGGTTACGTCGGACGAATCGCCGCCAGCGATGAAGTGTGGGTCATGCAGATCTTCAATGCGCTGAAGGAGAACTGGCCCAATCCTCCTTACGACTACATCGACGTCTATTGAGCCCTGTTCATATTCAGTGACGATTGTGCGCTGAACAGGGTGCGATGGCTCAGGCAAACTTGCGCGCTCGACGCGTTTGAGGGCAAGGTGATGGCCGCGACCATGAACCAAACGCCTCAATGGTGGTCGGTTGTCGCACGAATTCAGCTTAATTATTGTAAGGAGGCTTCATGCCTTGGAAGCTCGCGTCATTGGGTACTGTGTTGGCCGTGGTCACGTTGGCCGGTTGCAGCAGCACCGCCGAGTCGGCAAAAGACCCCGTAGTGGCAGAGGCGGGCAGTGGTCGCTGTGATGCCAAAGCCGCCGAATTCACCATCGGCAAGAAAGCTTCGCCACAATTGCTGGAAGAGGCTCGCACCCGTTCCGGCTCACAGAGTGCCCGGATCTTGCGGCCGAACGACATGATTACCTTGGAATACCGTTCCGATCGCTTGAACCTGAACACGGATGCTGGCCTGGTGATTACCCGGGTCAACTGCGGCTGATAGTTAAGCGGCTGGAATAACGCCCATAAAAAACCCCGTCACATGGACGGGGTTTTTTTAGTGCGCCTGGAAATTACTCTGGGCGAACTTGTGCAGCTTGCATACCCTTTTGGCCTTTCTCAGCCACGAAGGAAACGGTTTGGCCTTCTTTCAGGCTTTTGAAACCGTCGCTTTCGATAGCTTTGAAGTGTACGAACAGGTCGTCACCGCCACCTTGAGGAGTGATGAAGCCGAAGCCTTTTTCATCGTTGAACCATTTAACGGTGCCGGTTTGGCGATTAGACATGGTGTATCTCCAAGAAACATATATTTTCAGTAGTACTGTGCTGCTCAGGCCAACTGGGCACACCGGGGTATCATAGTCGAAATGTTCGACTTGGAACCCCCCCAGCAGCACGGTTTGCTCTGCTGTCGCGCTTTCTTTCTCGCTGAAATTGCCTGGAAGCCCCGGTTTACAAGGGTTTCAGCCAAAAATAAAAGCGATAAAAAAAGCTGTAAAACCTGCATAAATTGTTGGTTCTGGCAGTTTTTTCGCCGTTTCAGGCCACTTTTCGGGGTAAAAATCCCCGCTCAAAACGCTGTTTACTGGGCCTTGCAGGCGGCAATTGCGCCTTGCGCCTTTTTCACCAGTTCAGGTGAGGGCGGGGTCTGCTTGCTCATCAGTTGGGTGATTTCCTGGGTGGTGAACTTCTTGTTCAGTTCGTCGGCACCACAGGCGCAATGTTTCGTGGCGTTTGCCTCGCCAATGGTTTGGGCGGCAGCCTCGGTGCAATCCTTCATGAAGGCATCACGCGCGCCTGCAGGCCAGGCTGCTTGGGCGCTGAGCGGCAGCAGCATGGCCAATGGCGCGGCAAGGGCAAAAAGACGGATAAGGCGCATGACGGAAACTCCTGTGGGTCAATAAGGTGTCGCGATTCTCAGGGTGTTTGAGGGGGTTCGTACATCTCAAGTTCACTTGTGGCGGCAAATTCGCGGCAACGCAACAAGCGCGCGGCGATGACCGTTCATCTGTGCTAGCATCCCACGCTTGGGAATTTTCAGGCCCTGGACGATCTATTCGCCAGGTGCGGTTGATGCCCGAAGAACCCTGATTTGATCTCCAGTCACTCTGGTTCGGTTCCCGGTTGGCCGCAAGTCTCCTGCCGCTGTAAGGCAGGCGTTCATCATTGAATGGCCTGGACTGAATCGCGTACTGGCTGCTCATCCCAACCCACGTGACCTTTGGTAGGGGTCACCACTAGGAGAGGAGGCGCCATGCCCACTATTACTCTTCCCGACGGTAGTCAACGTTCGTTCGATCATCCGGTATCCGTAGCCGAAGTCGCCGCATCCATTGGTGCTGGCCTGGCCAAGGCCACCCTGGCCGGCAAGGTCAACGGCAAGCTGGTCGACGCCTGCGATGTCATCGACAGCGACGCCACCCTGCAAATCATCACGCCTAAAGACGAAGAGGGGCTGGAGATCATTCGCCACTCTTGCGCACACCTGATTGGCCACGCGGTCAAGCAGCTGTACCCGACGGCGAAAATGGTGATCGGTCCGGTCATCGACGAAGGTTTCTATTACGACATCGCCTACGAGCGTCCTTTTACTCCGGACGACCTGGCGGCCATCGAACAGCGCATGCACCAGCTGATCGAGAAAGATTACGACGTGATCAAGAAAGTCACCCCGCGCGCCGGTGTGATCGACGTGTTCACCCAGCGTGGCGAGGACTACAAGCTGCGTCTGGTCGAGGACATGCCGAACGAACAGGCCATGGGCCTGTACTATCACGAAGAATACGTCGACATGTGCCGCGGTCCGCACGTGCCGAACACCCGCTTCCTGAAATCCTTCAAGCTGACCAAGCTGTCTGGCGCCTACTGGCGCGGTGATGCCAAGAACGAGCAGTTACAGCGCGTCTATGGCACCGCCTGGGCCGACAAGAAGCAACTGGCGGCCTACATCCAGCGCATTGAAGAAGCCGAGAAACGCGACCACCGCAAGATCGGCAAGCGCCTGAACCTGTTCCATCTCCAGGAAGAAGCGCCGGGCATGGTGTTCTGGCACCCGAACGGCTGGACCCTGTACCAGGTACTCGAGCAGTACATGCGCCAGGTGCAGCGTGACAACGGTTACCTGGAGATCAAAACTCCACAGGTCGTTGATCGTAGCCTGTGGGAGAAATCCGGGCACTGGGCCAACTACGCCGACAACATGTTCACCACCCAGTCGGAAAACCGCGACTACGCCATCAAGCCGATGAATTGCCCCTGCCACGTGCAGGTATTCAACCAGGGCTTGAAGAGCTACCGCGAGTTGCCGATGCGCCTGGCCGAGTTCGGTGCCTGCCACCGTAACGAGCCATCGGGTGCGCTGCACGGCATCATGCGTGTGCGCGGCTTCACTCAGGACGATGCCCACATCTTCTGCACCGAAGAGCAGATGCAGGCCGAATCCGCTGCATTCATCAAGCTGACCATGGACGTTTATCGCGATTTCGGCTTTACCGAAGTCGAGATGAAGCTGTCCACTCGTCCGGAAAAACGCGTCGGTTCCGACGAGCTGTGGGATCGCGCCGAGTCAGCACTGGCCGCAGCGCTAGACAGTGCGGGCCTTGCGTACGATCTGCAGCCGGGTGAGGGTGCGTTCTACGGTCCGAAAATCGAGTTCTCGCTAAAAGATTGCCTCGGTCGCGTCTGGCAATGTGGTACCTTGCAGCTCGATTTTAACCTGCCGATCCGTCTGGGAGCCGAATACGTCTCCGAAGACAACAGTCGCAAGCACCCGGTCATGCTGCACCGGGCGATCCTGGGTTCCTTCGAGCGTTTTGTCGGGATTCTGATCGAGCATTACGAGGGCGCGTTCCCTGCGTGGCTGGCTCCGACCCAGGCAGTGATCATGAATATCACTGATAAACAGGCAGATTTTGCCGCTGAAGTTGAAAAAACTCTCAATCAAAGCGGTTTTCGTGCCAAGTCCGACTTGAGAAATGAAAAGATCGGCTTTAAAATCCGCGAGCATACTTTGCTCAAGGTTCCCTATCTCTTGGTTATCGGGGATCGGGAAGTCGAGATGCAGACTGTCGCTGTGCGTACTCGTGAAGGTGCTGACCTGGGCTCGATGCCCGTCGCCCAGTTCGCTGAGTTTCTCGCGCAAGCGGTTTCCCGGCGTGGTCGCCCAGATTCGGAGTAATTATTATTAAGCGTGAAATGAGACAAGATAAACGAGCTGCACCGAAAGCCCCGATCAACGAGAATATCTCGGCACGCGAGGTTCGGTTAATTGGGGCTGAAGGCGAGCAGCTTGGGATTGTGTCAATTGAAGACGCGCTTCTTAAGGCTGAAGAAGCCAAGCTCGATTTGGTGGAAATTTCCGCCGATGCAGTACCTCCTGTCTGCAAGCTGATGGACTACGGCAAATCGATCTTCGAAAAGAAGAAGCAGATTGCTGCGGCCAAGAAGAACCAGAAGCAGATCCAGGTTAAAGAAATCAAGTTTCGTCCAGGGACGGAGGAAGGGGATTACCAGGTAAAACTGCGCAACCTGGTACGTTTCCTGAGTGATGGGGACAGGGCCAAGGTATCCTTGCGATTCCGCGGCCGTGAGATGGCCCACCAGGAGCTGGGGATGGAACTCCTCAAGCGAGTTGAAGGTGACTTGCTCGAGTACGGTTCGGTCGAACAGCATCCTAAGATGGAAGGACGCCAACTGATCATGGTCATCGCCCCGAAAAAGAAGAAGTAATCATCAGGGCACGGCAGGCCTTCTGATTATGTTTATCAACTGAATGCGGAGTATCCGAACATGCCAAAAATGAAAACGAAAAGTGGTGCTGCTAAGCGGTTTCTGAAAACTGCTAACGGTATCAAGCACAAGCACGCTTTCAAGAGCCACATCCTGACTAAAATGTCGACCAAGCGTAAGCGTCAACTGCGCGGTAGCAGCTTGCTGCATCCGTCTGACGTGGCAAAAGTCGAGCGCATGCTGCGCCTTCGTTAATTTTAGTCAAGAATAGAGGAAGTAACTCATGGCTCGTGTAAAGCGTGGCGTCATTGCCCGTAAACGTCACAAAAAAATTCTGAAACTTGCTAAAGGCTACTACGGCGCTCGCTCGCGCGTATTCCGTGTTGCCAAGCAAGCGGTAATCAAGGCAGGCCAATACGCCTACCGTGACCGTCGTCAGAAAAAACGTCAGTTCCGCGCTCTGTGGATCGCTCGTATCAACGCTGGTGCTCGTATCAACGGTCTGTCCTACAGCCGTTTCATCGCCGGCCTGAAAAAAGCGTCCATCGAGATCGACCGTAAGGTTCTGGCTGATCTGGCAGTGAACGAAAAAGCGGCGTTTGCTGCGATTGTCGAGAAAGCTAAAGCCACCTTGGCTTAAGTACCCCCGACAGTCACCCGGCCTCACCTCTGTGGGGCCAGGTGTTAAACGTCATAAATAGGGGAAGAGCCTTCAAGCTCTTCCCCTATTTTGTATCTGGAGTCTGTACATGGAAAACCTGGATGCGCTGGTCTCTCAAGCACTAGAGGCTGTGCAAAGCGCTGAAGATATCAATGCCCTGGAGCAAATCCGGGTTCACTACCTTGGTAAAAAGGGCGAATTGACTCAGGTGATGAAGACCCTGGGGAATTTGCCAGCAGAAGAGCGTCCGCAAGTCGGCGCCCTGATCAACGTTGCCAAGGAGCGTGTCACAGAGGTTCTCAATGCGCGCAAGGCGCTGTTTGAAGCCGCCGACCTGGCTGCCAAACTGTCCGCCGAGTCCATTGACGTGACCCTGCCTGGTCGCGGCCAGACCTCGGGCGGTCTGCACCCGGTTACCCGGACTCTGGAACGTATCGAACAGTTCTTCACCCATATCGGCTACGGCATTGCCGAAGGCCCTGAGGTCGAAGACGATTATCACAACTTCGAGGCGCTCAACATCCCAGGCCACCACCCGGCCCGGTCGATGCACGACACCTTCTATTTCAACGCCAACATGCTGTTGCGCACCCATACCTCGCCGGTACAGGTCCGCACCATGGAGTCGAAACAGCCGCCGATCCGCATCGTCTGCCCAGGCCGTGTGTACCGTAGCGACTCGGATATCACCCACTCGCCGATGTTCCACCAGGTCGAAGGCCTGCTGGTCGATCGCGATATCAACTTCGCCGACCTCAAAGGCACCATCGAAGAGTTCCTGCGGGTGTTCTTCGAAAAAGAACTGGCCGTGCGTTTCCGTCCTTCGTACTTCCCGTTCACCGAGCCATCCGCTGAAGTCGACATGGAATGCGTGATGTGCAGCGGTAAAGGCTGCCGCGTCTGCAAGCAGACCGGCTGGCTGGAAGTGATGGGCTGCGGCATGGTGCACCCGAACGTGCTGCGGATGTCCGGCATTGATCCGGAAGAGTTCTCCGGCTTTGCCTTCGGCATGGGTGTGGAGCGTCTGGCCATGCTGCGTTACGGCGTGAACGACTTGCGTCTGTTCTTCGACAACGACTTGCGGTTCCTCGCGCAATTTCGCTAGTCGTAACGAATTTTTAGGAGAGCAGGATGAAATTCAGTGAACAATGGCTGCGCGGCTGGGTAAGCCCGCAGGTAAGTCGCGACGAGCTGGTTGCCCGTCTGTCGATGGCCGGTCTTGAGGTCGATAGCGTTACCCCGGCCGCCGGTGTGTTTAATGGCGTCGTGGTGGGCGAGGTGCTGAGCACCGAGCAGCACCCGGATGCTGACAAGCTGCGCGTGTGCCAGGTCAGCAATGGTGCCGAAACCTTCCAGGTCGTGTGCGGAGCGCCAAACGTGCGCCCGGGCCTGAAGATTCCATTCGCCATGATCGGCGCCGAACTGCCAGGCGACTTCAAAATCAAGAAAGCCAAGCTGCGTGGCGTCGAGTCCAACGGCATGTTGTGCTCGCAAGCCGAACTGCAGGTGGGTGAGGGCAATGACGGCCTGATGGAGCTGCCGGCTGATGCGCCGGTGGGCGAAGACTTCCGCGTCTACCTGGGCCTGGAAGACGCCAGCATCGAGGTCGACCTGACCCCGAACCGCGGCGACTGTCTGTCCCTGGCTGGCCTGGCCCGTGAAGTGGGTGCGCTGTACGCCGCTCCCGTCACTCGTCCGGTGGTGGCTGCCGTGCCTGCCGCGCATGACGAAGTGCGCTCGGTAGAAGTGCTGGCCCCTGCCGCCTGCCCACGTTACCTGGGCCGGGTAATCCGCAACGTCGACCTGTCCAAGCCGACACCGCTGTGGATGGTCGAGCGTCTGCGCCGCGCCGATGTACGCAGCATCGATGCTGCCGTCGACATCACCAACTACGTGATGCTCGAGCTGGGCCAACCGCTGCACGCCTTCGACCTTGCCGAAATCAACGGCGGCATCCGCGTGCGCATGGCTGAAGAAGGCGAAAAGCTGGTCCTGCTCGACGGTCAGGAAGTCAGCCTGCGCGCCGACACCCTGGTCATCGCCGACCATACCCGTGCCCTGGCGATCGCCGGCGTCATGGGTGGCGAGCACAGTGGCGTATCCGCCACGACGCGCGACATTTTCCTGGAAAGCGCGTTCTTCGACCAAATCGCAGTCGCTGGCAAGGCTCGTTCCTACGGTCTGCACACCGACGCCTCGCACCGCTACGAGCGTGGAGTGGACTGGCAACTGGCCCGTGAAGCCATGGAGCGCGCCACTGGCCTGCTGCTGGACATCACTGGCGGCGAAGCTGGCCCGATCATCGAGACCGTCAACGCGCAGTACCTGCCGTCGATCGCGCCAATCACCCTGCGTGCCCAGCGCATCACCCAGATGTTGGGCATGGAAATGGACCCTGTCCAGGTCGAGCGTTTGCTCAGCGCCTTGGGCCTGACCATCTCGGCGGACGGGGCAGGGCAGTGGCGCGTTGAAGTGCCAAGCCATCGCTTTGATATCAGCCTGGAAGTCGACCTGATCGAGGAACTGGCCCGCCTGTACGGTTACAACCGTCTGCCGGTCCGTTACCCGCAAGCGCGCCTGGCACCACAAGCCAAGGCCGAAGCCCGCAGCGACCTGCCTGAATTGCGTCGTCTGCTGGTAGCCCGTGGCTACCAGGAAGCGATCACCTACAGCTTCATCGACCCGAAACAGTTCGAACTGTTCAATCCGGGCGTTGAACCGCTGCTGCTGGCCAACCCGATTTCCAACGACATGGCGGCCATGCGCTCCTCCTTGTGGCCTGGTCTGGTCAAGGCCTTGCAGCACAACCTGAACCGTCAGCAGGATCGCGTGCGTCTGTTCGAAAGCGGCCTGCGTTTTGTCGGGCAGCTTGAAGGCCTCAAGCAAGAGCCGATGCTCGCCGGTGTGGTCTGCGGCAGCCGTCTGCCCGAAGGCTGGGCGCAGGGCCGCGACGTGGTGGATTTCTTCGACGTCAAAGCTGACGTGGAAGCGGTGCTGGGCTTCGCCGGTGCACTGGGTTCGTTCACCTTCTCCCCAGGCAGCCACCCGGCATTGCACCCGGGTCAAACCGCGCGCATCGAGCGTGAAGGTCGCGAAGTCGGTTTCATCGGCGCACTGCACCCCGAACTGACAAAAACCCTCGGTCTTGACCGTCCGGTATTCGTCTTTGAGCTGGTATTGGGCGAAGTGGCCTTGGGCAAAATGCCTAAATTCCACGAGTTATCGCGCTTTCCTGAAGTGCGGCGTGACCTCGCGTTGCTGGCCGATGCAGGCGTTGCCGCCAGTGCTGTCATGGATGTAATCCGTGAAAATGCAGGCGAATGGCTGACAGACCTCAGGCTCTTTGACGTTTATCAGGGTAAAGGCATTGATCCTCATAGAAAAAGCCTTGCAGTTGGCTTGACCTGGCAGCATCCATCGCGCACTCTTAATGACGATGAGGTGAATACCACGACGCAAAACATCCTCACCTCGCTCGAACAAAGGTTGAACGCCACGTTAAGGAAGTGACGTATGGGGGCTCTGACGAAAGCTGAAATGGCGGAACGTCTGTATGAAGAGCTGGGCCTGAACAAACGGGAGGCCAAGGAATTGGTCGAACTGTTTTTTGAAGAAATCAGGCACGCTCTTGAAGACAACGAACAGGTGAAGTTGTCCGGTTTTGGCAACTTCGACCTTCGGGACAAACGCCAGCGGCCTGGCCGCAATCCGAAAACGGGAGAAGAAATCCCGATCACGGCTCGCCGTGTGGTCACCTTTCGTCCAGGGCAGAAGTTGAAGGCCCGAGTTGAGGCTTATGCTGGAACCAAGTCATAACGACGAGCTTCCCGTCATCCCAGGCAAACGCTACTTCACCATTGGTGAAGTTAGCGAGCTGTGTGCGGTAAAGCCGCACGTACTGCGCTATTGGGAGCAGGAGTTTCCTCAACTCAACCCCGTCAAACGCCGCGGAAACCGCCGGTATTATCAGCGACAAGACGTGCTGATGATCCGGCAGATCCGCGCGTTGCTTTACGATCAGGGGTTCACCATCGGCGGCGCACGCTTGCGTTTGTCCGGCGATGAAGCCAAAGACGATACCACCCAGTACAAACAGATGATCCGCCAGATGATCTCCGAGCTCGAAGATGTGCTGGTGGTCCTCAAGAAGTAAATTTCTACTTTTAAATACTTCCAGTTTTCAGAAGCTTGCGATATATTCTTGAGCGTTCGTCGAGAACAGCAACAGGTAACACGCCTAGTCGGGGCGTAGCGCAGTCCGGTAGCGCACTAGCATGGGGTGCTAGGGGTCGAGTGTTCGAATCACTCCGTCCCGACCATATATTTCAATGACTTAGCCCAACTTTCGCGAGTTGGGCTTTTTCATGCGTAGGGACTTTTGCGGGGGTTCATCCCGTTTTCCTCCTGAGTATGGTCAATGCCGGTCCTCGCGAATCGGTCGTCGACGCTTTGTTTGCCGCTTCGATCAGTTGCCCCAGCTCTGCGGTAGAATAGTGGCTCGTAATGCTACCGTTCTTGTGTCCAAGCAATGCCTTTCGATCTTCCAGTGTCACGCCTGCTGCACGTAGCCTTCTGCCAAAGGTGTGCTTCAGGTCGTGAACCCGGATCGATACGAACCCAGGCAGCGCCGGCCGGAGGTACTTCTCCTGCCACATCTTCCCGGCACGTGCCCGGGCCTTCTTCCAAGCCGAATCATTCATCCTGTGCATTGCCGTGTCGTCATAAGGAAATACCCATTCCTTGCTCTGGCCACGCTGTTTGTCGATGACCGACTTCGCAACGCCGTTCAGCACCACCAGGCGATCCTCGCCATTCTTTACGCCCGACGAAGCATTCCTGCCGCCAAAGCTGGCCGGTATCAGGAAAACGCTGGTTTCAAGCTCTGGCACGTAAATCTCCCAATCCCAGCGCAACTTGCAGACTTCCTGTTCCCGGCAGCCGGTGTTCACCTTGAACAGAGCCATCCGCTGCAGGTGGGCCGGCAACTCAGCGAACAGCACCGACTGCTCTTCCCATGAAAGCGGGTAGGGCTTCCGGCTGCTGACCTTTTCGTCGAGCATCCGGATCATCGGCACCGACTCCAGCCACGGTCTTTTCTCCGCGTCCCGCCATTTCCTGTGGCAAAGGTTCAGGATCCGGACGACTCGTTGCAGGGCAATGTTCACCGTCCTGTTCGCAACCCCCTGCTTCACCTTCCCTGTTGCGGTTTTGCCAGGCGTCTGCCGGTCCTTGATGAACTCAGCCAGGGTGCCGTCATCGATGTGCGTTATGGGCAGATCACCGATGTACGGGTCGAGCTGTTCAATGTGCAGCGCGGAGAGGGCAATTGACGGTTGGTCCTTGAACTCGACCAGGAACCGGGTGGCGGCTTCACGCCAGGTTCGCACCTGGCGCACGCCATAAACCTTTTCCTGCCTGAGCTTTTCGAGCCGGTGAATCAGGTACTGCTCCGCTTCTTCCCTCTCGCTTGTTCCAGTGCTTTCTTGAAGTCGGCTACCTCTGACGACTTTGTCGATGTGCCAAATCCCATTCCTCTCGTAGAGGCCGGACATTGTTTTTCGCGCCATTTATTGACTCCTTGGCGCCCACTGCGGGGCGGATTGTTGTCCTCATTGCTCGCTTTTTCAATCGCGACGGCCTGAATGCACGCATCTGCCCAGGCGTCTAGCTCTTGCCGGTCGAACGCAACACCCTGTTTACCTATGCGAATTTCGGTTAGGTGGGGTCGAACGCTTTCTTTGAACTCCTTGCGGCACATGCCGAGATAAGCGGGAGCTTTCATCGCGCGGATGAAGCGTGGCGGGGTCTCTACGACCGCCGCCGCTCTTGTGTTGGCCATAGGGATACCTCGCCATGCCGTTGCCGGCCGGGTTGATTGAATGGGGAAAGGGTTGCGGGTAGTGGTGCTGGCGGGGCTTTAACTGTCCGGAGATTCAGGTGCGCAAGTCGCGCACCCAAACATCGAGTCGCCCAGGCAGTTGGGGCACTTGGGTTTGGGAGACGTCAACCGAATCTCGCCAGGCGCAAGCGTTGGATCCTCGACGATCTTGAAGCCCAAGATCGATTCAGCCCGGCGCCGGGCCTTGTTGCCATTGCCAGGGCTGAAATCTGGGATGTCGCAGTCGCAGCGAGTGGTGCAGGACTGAGGGAATTGGCAGGCCTCAGCGGCTGGCCTGAGGATCGCTAGCGACCTGCCGTACTCGGGGAAGTCGCTCAGCATCTTCTGGACGCCGTCGCAGTCGCCACCCAGCGCAGTGATCCGATCATATCCAGCGCTCACAAGGCTGGCATAGCCGGAGGTCATTGCGGATAGCAGCTGCTCCAGATCGTCGGCGCGCTGGTCTGCCGTGTTCAGGCGCAGCTGCAGGGCGTCACGCTCGGCGGTGAGGCGGTCGAAATCAGCTGACAGGACGACAGCAAGACGGCCCAGGGATGTGCCCTCAACCAAGCCTGTTTCGGTCACGTGGTAATACTTCACCTTGTTCATCACTGATGCTCCTGGTTAAAACCGAAATGATTGATGGATGAGCTGGGCCCCGGCCTGCTGCACAAGGGCGGCATCACTTTGCTGCTCGCAGCTGAAGTAGGTGCGCTGGCGGTTCGCCTCGGTGAGCGCGTCCGTCAGCGCCGGCACCAGGGCAGTGCATTGCGCGTAACCGTCTGGCTTGGCCCAGCCCTGAACCGGGATGGCACGGCACTCCACGTGGGAGGCGTCGGCGCACAGGTACAGCATGAGAAGGACCTTCATGGCGTCATCCGCTTGAACTCGACGACCCAGACCCAGGGGTTTACATCAAAGCTGCCCTGGCCGTTTGTTTTGTCCCACCAGGCTTGGAAACCGTACATTTCAGGGATCATCCGGAGCGGCGCGCCTGCCGATTGCAAGTGCTCGATCCGTGAGAATTCCTTGCCGGCCACGCTGTCGCAGTCCTCAAGCATGTCGCCGAGCTCGTCCAGAAGGTCCAGATCAGCAGAGTCGCGCAGGCGCTCGACTCGAACGTCAGTTATTTCCAGCAGGATTCGGCTGGCGTCGCGGCGCATGTGGATGTTCGGCTTCCATCCTGTGAAAACGCCGTCCTCAATCTCAGGCGTCTCCCCGTCAGCGCGGTATTTCCATTCGATATGCCAATACTCGGTGGGGCACCCAGGCATTTCAGGATGATCGCAGTACTCGTAGACCTCGCCGAAAGGCTCGCGAATCCAAAGCCTGTCCCCTGGTTGCCCGTAAGGACAACCGTGATTCTGGCTGCCTATTGATGCGCCCTGGATGTAGAGGGGGTTTGACCAGAAGTGGCTGCCGCCATTCTCAACGAGCTTTGGCGGGCGGCATGGCTGATTCTTCATTGGACGCCGGACAGTGGTCTTCTGGCCCGTCAGTACTCCACGCACCATCGGCACGCTGAACAAAATCGGACGTTCCTTCATCACGCCCCCTTCAACACATCGATGACGATCTTGATCCCGCTGGCCACGCTGTCTGGCTGCTGCAGGGCGTACCTGGTCACGTCGGCAATGGCCTTGTCTCTGATCGGTTGCCGGCGTACCGATGCGCCGAGCGCGCGCACAAACTCCAGGGTGTACCGCTTTCCCTCCAGCTCCATGACTCGGTTGATGGGGCCGGTGATTACCAGGTAGGGCAGCGGCTCGTTAGAGGTGATTGGAGGAACCTCGACCGGCTTGGGCCGACCGGCCTTCATGGCCATGTCGCGGGACATCTGCTGGAACTGGGCGCGCTCCAGCGCTTTCAGGGCAATGCTGTTCATGGTTACCTCGGCGGGAGTCGGAAAGTTTTTCCGGAAAAGGGCAATTTGTTTCTGGTTCGGCGACGAGGCGCCGGCTGGCGCGATTCGTTGGAGTGCGGGGGTGTTGATGTTCGGAGCTGTATGAATCCGGAAAGGAAAAATATGAGCGAGTTAGATCTGAATGGGCCTCGGGGTTACTTCAAGGACTGGCCCATGCTCCGAGCGAGTTCACTTTTGCTTCGTCGGCTATGCGGTTGGTGTCGTTCGAATGGCTGAAGGGGGGCGCAGAAAACAGGCGTTTATTCATTGTTTTGAACGCGCCGCGCAAACAGGCACAGAAACGAATCATGCGATTGGTATGAATTAAAGCGCACCGCTTTGGATTCTTTTGGCCTAGGACGGCAACGCAGATATGATCGGGTCTTAAATGCCGACAACCCAAGGAGAACGGGATGAATAAAGAAATTCTGAGCGGAGCTTTTGTTAAGGAAAAAATATTTGAATACAGGTGCCCGCACTGCCATTCCGGGTTGCTTCGTTTGGATGGTGATTTTAGATCAGAGGAGACGCAGGCATCTCAAACTGAGCACCAGGAGGACGGGTGGGAGCCTGAGATGATCAGATTGATGTTCAATCTGACTCTCAAATGTACAACATGCCAAGAGCTTGTTTTTGTTGTGGGGAATGGATTCGTAGAGGAGGAAGTCGGTGTCGATGACACCGGTGAATGGTATCGCGACTATGTTGAATACTTCACGCCAACTTTTTTCCATCCAGCGTTACAGCTTATTGACTACCCCGCGCGCGCTCCATCGGAGGTTACCTCCCCCCTTAACGTTGCTGGTGCTTTGTTTTTTTCGAGCCCAGCATCCTGCTGCAACAATGTCAGAATCGCCGCTGAGCAGATATTGAGCCAACTTGGCATTCCCGAGAAGGACGGTGATTCGTTCATTTCTTTTGGAAACCGTATCAAACAGCTGCCGGAGGATCAGAAATCGATTAAAGAGCTATTCAGTGCGCTTCGCTGGCTAGGGAATCACGGAAGTCATCCGGGAAATGAGATAGAAGTCGATGATGCTCTGCATGCGTTAGAGATTACTGAGTTTCTCCTTGAGGAGGTTTATGGCGAACGCAGGGAGGCGCTGGCGAAGCTTGCGGAAGCCATAAATGATCGTAAAGGTCCACTAGGTCGATTGCATAAGGTGATTTTGAAACAGTATTAGAAGATTGTTTACGTTTTCCTTTTCCCCCCCCGACGCCAGCGAAAGCCGGCGTTTTAAAGAGATAATTCAAGCCGCCTGAGCAGGCGGGTTCATGGCGAAGTAGATGCGGGCGCAGCCTTCTGCATCAGCGCGCGCGCGGTGACCACCGACCAACTCTTCACCGGTGAAGTGCAGTAGCGCCTCGGCCACGGTCGGGACCTTGAACTGCTTGCCGAAGCCGGCGCGGATCATCTTCTCGGTGGGCGGGCATTTGACGATATTCTTGCTCGACTGGCAGGTGCAGTAGCCGGGCGTGGTCTTGAAGGCGTCGGCTGCCTCTTTGCCGCGATAGCGCGATAGCGCGATGCGCATGATCCGGTCATCGAACTGGATGTTGTGTGCGATGCGCAGGCCTGCGCGTTCGTGGATGGCCATGAAACCGTCCAGCGCTTCGGCCTCGGAGATACCCATGTCCATGGCCATTTCGGTGGTGATGCCGTGGATCACCGCCACTTCGTTGGGGATCACCCAGCCGTCAGGGCGCACCATCGCTTCGAAGGAATCGACCAAGGTGCCGTCAGACGCGTAGGCCAGGATGCACAGGTCCACCAGGTGGGGCTGGCGTGGGTCGTCACTCGGCTCTTTGAACAGCGGCAGGCCGGTGGTTTCAGTGTCGTATGGGGTGAGCAGGTTCATAGGGGCACTTTCCTTTAGGCGAAAAGAAGGCGCCCGTAGGCGCCTGTGGTATTACGGTGAGTGGGGTCAGACGACGTCTGCCAGGGTGGCGATGACCTTGAAACTGTGATCCAGTGCGCTCGCTCCCTCGGTTTCGAGCTGAATCACTTCGTTGTCGAGCAGGCGCAGCAGCAGTGTGGCGGCCTGGTCGCTGTCGATGGCCAGGCGGCTTTGCACCCAGTGACCTTTGAACGGCTTGGTCCCAGCTTTGACAACGATCAGTTGGGCAGCGTCTTCGTAGCTGAACTCACCGAACTCTTTGCCCTCGGCCAATTCCGGCGCCGGGCGCTGAGTGCTGGTTGCGGTGCGTTCGGCCAGTTCCTCGGCGGTACCGAGTGGGTGGTCCTGGCCATCTGGTTCATCTGGCCCGGTTGTGGTTGTCAGCACCGGGCGCAGCACCTCACGTGCACCGTTGGAGTTCATCGCTGAGACGATTCCGGCCTGTTCCATGCCTTCAAGCATCCGGGCGGCGCGGTTGTAGCCGATCTTAAGCTTGCGTTGAATCGCCGAAATACTGGGGCGGCGGGATTCGATGACGAACAGCACGGCTTCGCTATACAGCGGTTCCTCTCCTTCTGGGACGTTGTCGTCATAACTTTCGGGATCGTCAGCGCCGGTTCCGCCGGCATCAAACAGGCTGCCGGTCACTTCACTGACATGCAGCGGCATTTCGCGCTGATCCCGATCTGGCTGGATGAAGTCAATCCCTTCGCTGTAGTCATCCGGCGCCATCACCAGCAGGCAAAGGTGGCCGGCGCTGTCGATCAAGTCATGCCGGTTCGGGTTCTTGGCGTCGACGATCGAGGTCAAGGTCAGCTGCTTGGAGTTGAACTTGACCTCTTTCATGGTCAGTTCAATTGTGGTGGCGCCGCGCGAAGCGATGATGCCGATGGCGTTGTGTGCGGCTTTTTCAGCAGCTTCGGTCAGGCGCTCGATCACTTCCTGCTGCTGGCCCTCATTCAGCTTGCCGTAGGGCGAGTGCAGGTTCTTCAGCTCAAACAGCCCAGCCTCAACCAGGTCATGCACCAGCAGTTCGTGCGCGATGTACGACGGAGGCATACCCGCCAGCTTGGCGCGTTCAATGATTGCCTTGTGTTCCATGTTCATGGGTGACCCTCAGTTCTTGGCGATGCGCTCAAGCTTCGATTGTTGAGCGGGGCTCAGGTTGGTGTGGGCGCCGTAGCGCTTGAAGCTGGCGCGGATGTTCTCGACGAATTCCAGTTCCCAGCCCCCGCTGGCATGTAGCTCAGCGGAGGCGAGGATTCCGGCGAACTCCTCGACACTGTCGTAGATGTCGAGGATGGACTGTGCGGCCATGTCAGGCCGCAGCCAGGTTGTGCTGCACGGATTGGATGTGCTGGACCAGCGCGCCGCAGATGCGAGGGAAGTCGCTTTCGCGATACAGCGATGCGCCGCGCTCGCGCGCCACGACCTCAAAGCCCAAAGAGCGCAGGAAGTCTGCCGACACGGTGAAGCCCAGGCGGTCGCTCAAGTCGCCCAGTTTGAAGCGTCGGCCATCGTCTGCTTGGGTTTGGGTGATCGGCGCAACAGCTGCAGTCGTGGTGACTGGCGCAGGCTCGACCGCTTTTGGCTGAGGCTCAGCGACCTGAGCGGGTTCTGCTTGCTGCTGAACCGCCGCCTGTTGCGCTGCTTGCTGGCGCTGCTGCTCGAGCTCGCGCTTCTTCTGCTCTGCCAGCTCATGCTCATTGATGCGAACCTTGACCAGCGCAACCAGGTCATCGTTGGCTTTCTGCACCAGGTCCTGCGCATCGTGGAACAGGAATTTATGGTCCGCCGCCAGTTCGTTGAGGCTATTCAGGTTCAGCCGGATCAGGTCAGCAATGCGGCTGGCCTCGATCTTGGCGCGGGCCAGTTCGCTGTCGGCGGCTTCTTTCAGGCTGGCAATGGTGCGTTTGCCCTTGATGACGCCGGCGAAGTCCGCCACCACCTTCGGCATGCGGATGCGGCCGTTAAACGTCCCGTTTATCTGGTCGATGTGCACCTGTAAGGCCTTGGCCGCATCGATCACGATGTCATTGCGAATGGTGTCCTTGCGCGCCTTGACCAGCTTTTCCAGTTCCAGGCGTTTGCGGCGAGCCTCGGCGGCAATGTCGTCGATGGCCTTAAACAGCGCGTCAATGCTTTCGGTCTGGCTCAGCGCGTGCTCTTTGGCAGCCTTGAGGCGGTCCTCGACGTCACCGCACCACTTGACGGTGGTCTCGGCGTCGGCGAAGTCCTGGTCGGTGGCCAGCTCGGTGTTGATCCCGCCGAACACCGTCATGGCGTGAGACTTGAAGGCGCCCAGGTTGCTCTCGGTCACCATGCCGGTGACTTCGATGCGCAGCGCCGGCAGTTGATCCGGTGCGGCGCCGATGACCTCGGCTTTGACTTCCTTCACCTCGAAGTTGCCCAGGTCTTCTTCGAACTGGGCCCAGCCTGCAACCAGTTCCTCACGGCGCCCGGGTACCGGGCTGTACTCCAGGTGGGAGAACTTGTCTTTGGTGCCGTCCGAGCAAACGAAAATGACGCGTTCGGCGCCGCTCACTAACAGCTGCTGCTCGAGCTGCCAGAAGTAGTGCGGCTCCAGCTGGCCGGCGCGGATCTGTGCAACCACCTTCTCGTTCCACAGCTTGTGCTCGAACAGGACGTCGCCCAGCATCGTGGCGCCGTCCATGGAGGCGAGCAGATTGCCGCTGGTGCCGACGATGGGGTAGAGCTCTTCGCCAAGCATTTCCTCGACCAGGGGGCGCGCCATTTCCTCAGTGGCGTGGCCGCGATCGAATGCGGCCTGCTGCTGCGGAGTGACGTCCGGAACAATGCCGGTCTTCTTCATGGCCAGCAGATCGTTGCGGGACTGGAACTTCGAAGCACCCATCATCGCGGGTGCCTCAGAAGCGGTGAAGTAGCTGGAGCGAAGGGCGTGCCACTCGGGCGTGCCTTGCTGGACGTTATGCACTTGCATGGGTGGCTTCTCCTTCGATTGGAGCCAAGGCGTGGATGCGCTCGATTTGCTCCGGGGTGACCGTGTACTTACTGGACAGGTTCGCCAGCAGGTGCTCGGGGCTGGTGCGGCCGGCGGCAATCATTCCGCGCCACTTGTCCGCGTTTTCGTCGAGTTTGCTGTCCGGGTAGGGGGGTAACTCTTTCGGCTCGTCCGCGTTGCGCATCGGAGTTAGGTTGCGCATCGGCTGGCTGGTTTCTTCCAGTTCATCCGGGCTGTACACGCCCATGATTACGTCTGGACAGAACAGGCGGGACCAACGCTTGGTGGCCAGGTAGGCCAGTTGCTGGCGCGGATCATCAGCCCACAGCGTGCTGTTCCTGGTGCGGGCCTGAGCGAGCAGCAACTCAAGGACGCGCGGTTCTTCTTCGCCACGGAAGGTGGCCCAGACTTTGACGCCGAGACCCTCCTCGTCGGTCATCTTCCAGCCAGGGACGCGGTACTCGCCCTTGTCGCCATTCTTGATGGTGAATTTGCCGATGACCTTTTCCCAGTCGCCGTACCACTCGTAGTGCAGGCGATCCAGGGTCGGCGCGCGATTGGTGATGACTGCGTTAACGAGTTGGGCCTCATAGCCCAGCACGCCGTTCACTAGGTGCGTTTTCTGCGCCACGGCGAAGGGGTTCATCTCCCATTGCATCGATTGCATGACCACTGCGAGGCAGTCGGCCGGATTACCGTTGAAGTGCTTCGGCAACGTTGCGCGACCGGTAGCCATGATTTCAGCCAGACGCATCATCTTGTCGAGGCTGTCACCGTCCAGCACCAATGCGCTGGTGCTGGTCGCGGCATGGGGAAGGACGCGCATGGTTTGTTCGTGCGCCACCGGCGCCAAGCTTTGTTTGGACATAAGAGGTTCCTTGCCGCGGCGCGCGCAGCATTGAAGTGGTTGGAGTTATTGGGTGATGCGATCAGCGAGGGCGCCGAGCAGCATCATGAAAGCGAAGAAGAGGAGGACGGGGAGAGAGCCGCGCCAGATCAGCAGGCGGCGGGCTCGTTGGCGGGCGGTCATGGCATGCGCACTACGATCATTCCGCGTCGTATTTCAATGCGGGTGCGGGCTGGCAAGTCCGCGACCAGAAAAAAGCCCTGACTATTCAGGGCTTCGGCGAGTTCCTTGCAGGTTCTGGCGATGATGGTCATGGGCGCATTGCCTCCAATTTCTGCATCAGGTCTTGGTGCTGACGCTCGAGGATCCGGTCTTGCCGGGCCACGTAGTGCTGGTGTTCGCTGATGTCGATCGCTCCCAGCGCGTGGGCCATTTCGACGGCCATGCTGGTTTCAGCGTGCAGCTGCGCCGAGGTGTTCCCGGCCACCAACTGCTCGAACCGGGAATCGATCATGCCCACGGCAACGTCATGGGCGCGGTTCATGCTGCCCACCGTTGCCGGCGCTGCCGGGCGTCAATCTCAAACCACAGCGCCGTTTCAATTGGCTTGGCGTGCTCCAGTGACACAGCGCGCAGCTCGACGGGCCAGACATCCATGCGGATGCCGTCATCGTCGTAGGTGATTCCGGACAGCACTTTGAACTCCACTTCGCGGGTGCCTTGGCAATCCCAGTCGCTGTTCCAGCTGCCGGGGCTGGGCGGTGTGTTCTCGCAGTGGGTCACCTCCACCTGGAGGACGAACCCTTCAACAATCACTTCGTAAATCATGGTCGCCTCCAATTGGGCGGTAGTGCGGTTGTTTTCCCAATGCACCCGGTCGCCCAGGCGCATCAGTGAAAGGTTCCGTATTGCTGGCCGCTGTTACACGCCACCTGCGGACTGGGCGATGACTTGCTCGGGAGGCCTGAGGCCTCAACAGATCGCCACGCCATGTGGCTGCGATCTCTCCAGTCTTGGCGCTTTACGCTTCGCGCCTTGGGTGGAGGCCCCCCATCTGGTCCGTTGAGGCCGGACCATTGCTGCCGTGTTGCGGGCCGGTGGTGATCCGGCAGGGTGATGCGGTGGAGCTAAAGAGCGGTGGCTTTCGCCGGTTTTCGGCCAGTTGTGGCTGGTGTTGGCGGCAAATCTACAATCGTTTCTTGTTTCTCTGCAAGCGACATTTGTAATTATTTTCAATTCTTTGGCTCTGGTAATTTGTAATTTGGTTGTTTTTCGAGAAGGGATCAAAAAAAAGGCACAAAAAAGCCCGGAAACACCGGGCGTTTGGCAGGGCTTATCGGCTTTAGCTTTCTTGGTTTTCGATCTCGCGGCTACGTAACCGGTCAGCAACGGTATTGATCACCATGATTTCCTCTTTGGTGAGCACCTCTTCGGCGGCGCCTTTGGTGATCCAGAATAAAGCCGACAGCAGTTGTGGATTTTTGATTTTATCGAACCATGCAGCCTTTGCCATTTCATCCTTAAAAGACTCGATAACTTGGCGCTCCAGGTTTTCGAGCTGCTCCTCCATGATCAGGTAGTTAGCGACGCTCCTGGTGCGCTCCCTAAAGATTTCCTCAGTGGCACTGGTATTCCGGATCCTTTGCCTGACTTCCAAAGCAGCGGTAGTAATGCTTTCGGACATCTCTGCACTGCGCCCGGGGATCTCCCCGACCATAAGCCATTGCACGCTTTTTCCGAGAGCCTTAGCGAGGTTTTCGAGGCGGGCACCTTTGGGCCTGGCTTTACCAGACTCCCAGCTTTGAACGGCTTGTGGTGTCACAGATAAGAGGCGTGCGAGTTCGGACTGATTTAGGTTCAGTTCCTTCCTGGCGTTTGCAATTCGAGTGGCGATAGTAGTCATCGGCTGAAAATACCGGGACTCGCTACAATCATCATTGCAAATATTACTTGTAGAAATCTCTTTCAATTTGTAGTCTTCCTGCAAATTACGCGATTGAGGTTGTCATGAGTGATAACGCACCAACCCGAGCGGCAAAGGCCGCAGGGGGCCAGTCTTCACTGGCTCGAGCTTTGAATATCAAGCCCCAAGCCGTTCAGCATTGGTGCGCTACCGGGAAAATCCCGGCCGAGCGTGTACTGTCGGTCGAGGCTGCCTGTGGAATCTCAAGGCATGAACTGCGTCCGGATTTGTACCCGGATGCAGGCTCACAGTCGGCGGCCTGACCATGTCGACGAGCCCATTAAGCCAAGAGCAAACCGTAAGGGCCCGCAAGAACAACGCCGTTCTCATGCAGCGTCTTGCATCCGTCGGCAATGCACCGGTTGCGCTTGCAGTGGGTTGCGATGAAGCGACGATCAGCCGCATGAAGCCGGAGAAGTTCGAGCAGTTCGCGCAGATCCTTGCAGTGCTCGACCTCAAGATTGTTCCGACGCACATGCGTTGCTTCAACGAGCGCGACATCGAGGCAATCCTGTACCAGGCCAAGCGCTGGATGGAGCACATCCAGCACGTCGACCAGTTGGAAGAGGACTGACTGTGCCTTCCTTCCAGATCAATGACGCGGAGTGGAGTGCCCTGGCTGATGAGCCCGCGGACGTCTTCAAGCTTTACTGCGCCATACGCCGGTTTATGGACTACAGGACGGGCGTGTCTGGTGAAAGGCGAAGACTCAGCGAACAAATGTTTCGCGAAGAGTTGTATATTGCCCCCACGCGCGGCCGTCATGAGTCTGGATCCCCTACCAGGCAAAAGGTCAGATCGCTGGTTGATCGCCTGATCACCATTGGTGCAATAACCCCCATTGGACCCCTTGTTTATCAGCTGCCGAATGCGGATAGGGATAGTCCGTCCAAAACATCAGCAACCGATGAACAACCCGATCAGCAACCAGATCAACAACCACAAGAAGATTCTATAGAGCCCAATGAATATGGGGCTTTCGCGGATTCTGGCGACGGTTCAGCAACCGGATCAGAATCAGGCGAACCCCTGATCAGCAACCTACCTCCGATATCCGTTAATCCTATTAATTATTTAGAGCGCGGGACGTACTTCCCGATGCCGCTCGACGGCTGGGTTCCTGATCCCAAGACGTTCAAAGCCATCTGCTTCAAAAACAAAGTCCCGGTCAGCGCCGCCACCACTGAGGTGCTCGACGCCTTTTGCTCCTACTGGCACGTCAGGCCAGAGAAAGAGCAGACCCAGGCCCAGTGGGAATACCAACTGGTCGCCTACCTGAACACCCAAATCCAATACGCCAAAGCCAGCGGGAGCTCCGCCAATGGACACGCTCGACCTGAAAACAATGCCCAAGGCCAAGCCGGCCGTAGTTCCCAAACAAATCCAAGTCAGCGGAATGTCCGGAAAAGCGCAGGCTCAGTTCCAGACCAGGTCCGAGCAGCCATTGCTGAGCGAGAAGCCCGAGAAGCTGCCGCAGAAGCTGATGGACAGCCTGTGGATCAAGATGAGCGAGATGTACGGCCACCGCTGGACGTCGAATTTCGGCGTATCAGCTGATCCAGGCCATTCGTGGGCAACCGTTCTCAAAGGCTTGACCGGTCAGCAGATCGCCAACGGCCTGAACACGCTGGTCGAGAAGGGCGATGAGTTCGACTGGCCACCGCCTGCGAACGTTTTTCGCGCCATGTGCCTGCAAGTGCCAGGCCTGCCAAGCGAGGCCCAGGCCTGGGATGAAGCCCGGTCGGGGAAGTACAGCCACGCGGCCGTGCGCATCGCAGCAGAAGCCACCAGCACGTTCGACCTGCACGCAGCAAAGAACAACGACAAGGCCCTCCGCCAACGCTTCGAACGTAACTACGCCATCGTCACGCGCCGTGCACAGACCGGCCAGCCACTCGAAGGGCGGATTGCCCACGGCCTGGGCCACGACAGCACACGGCCACGCGAGCAGGTCCAGCTCGAGCACAGCCGCAAGCAGGCTGACGAACTGGTCGCCATCCTCGAAATCCCCAAAGACCCCAAATCCTGCCGCGCCATGCTGCTGGCCAAGCTCAACATCCGGAGGGATGACCATGCATAACCAGAGACGTGGCGGTATGAGCCGTTCGCTGCAAGCCCTTGGGCGCCTCAAAACCGGGGAAATGAACAAGACCGAAGCGGCCTACCAGGAGTACCTGAAAGATCGTCAGTTCGTTGGGCATATTGCCTGGTTCAAGTTCGAAGGGATCAAGCTGCGCCTCGCGGACAACACGTTCTACACGCCAGATTTCGCGGTAATGCTCGCCGACGGCGCAATGGAGTTGCATGAGGTCAAGGGCTTCTGGACTGACGATGCCCGGGTAAAAACAAAAGTCGCGGCGAGCCTGTACCCGTTCCAGATCGTTGCAGTCACTGCAAAGACCAAAAAGTCCGGTGGCGGATGGGCCTTTGAGAAGTTTTGAGGGGTGTTCACCGTGAACCCATATGCCGCCATAGCCTTCATTGCGTTCGTCGCTCTGGCAGTGCTTGGAACAACGCTCTACCTGCTTGGCCTGCCCACGCAGTGCTACTGAACTACGCAGAACTACGCAACAAGGGGGATTTATGAAATTGATCAGTGCTCGGCAGGCGTGGCGTGAGGCGTTGCACGAAAGCCGCGATTCCGTGCTGGCGGCAGCCTCTGAGCGGGTGAAGCTGGGCAAAAAGGGCAGGGTGGTGGGCGAGACAATGCCTTCGATGCGCGACAGCAACGGGCGGTGCGCTCACATGCTGGCGGCCGGCCTGGTGCAATCGGCCATCGGGACGCTGCCCAAGCCCCTGCAGCACTTCGGGCACGCGCTGTATTCCCCAATCGCCAACGGCCAGGACATCAACGTGGCACATGCTCTGGTGTGGTTGACCGTGGACCTGGGTGACTGCACCGCCAAGCGCAAGGAGGTCGCCTACTGGATGGCCCTGGCTGCGATCAAGAGCCACCAGGCTGCCGTGAACGGTCGCGAATCGTGGGGCCCCGGCCGGGTGAGTGATTTTGTGCGTGATTGGTACGGCACAACCGTCAGCGTTAGCCACTGGGCCAGGGACTGGGCTGCGATCTGGGGGGCCATCGCCAGCACCGTCGACAAATTGGACGCGAAGGCGCTGAAGCCTGTTGCAGCGGTCATTGTTCGAATGGCAGAGCGGGTTGGTGGTGGGCTGTGCCGTTGGGGTGTGCACGACCGTGAACACGTTGCCGAGGATCGTTCGGCGCGGTACCAGCTGCGCCGAGAGGCTTCGGTACTTGCGCTGCGCGAACGCCTGAGCGCGATGGACGACCAGCAGCTGCGCCGCTGGATCAGTCGTATGCGCGTGTACGGCGATGCGTATCGGGCCGAGTGGGGCAGTGATGTGGTCGAGAACCCAGGGCGTCACCTGATCTACCTAGACCGTGTTGCCGAATACTGGAACCAGCGCCAGCGTGTTGGCGACGTAGCACGGCGTGTCGCGTAGTATCCGGCCGCACGAACAGGAGGGTTTCAAGTGACCAATGAAGAACGAAAACTGCTGGAACTGGCGGCTAAGACGGCTTTGATTGAATTCACCGTCAGCCCGGGTGGCGACTTGTTGGCGCATAGTCACCCTGGTGGTGGAGAAATGCGAGTCTGGAATCCGCTGGAGGATGACGCAGACTGCTTCCTGCTCATGATCGCCCTGCGAATTAAGTTGGATTATCCGGAGCCGTCTGGGGACACGCTTGTGGCCTATAGCAATGAATTCGACATCAAAGCGAAAGAGCCATGGCACTCCAGCAGCTATCGGCTCGCAATCGTCCGTGTTGCTGCTGAGATTGGCAAATCCCAGTAGCCTGAAAACTACAGGCTTGACCATTTGGCGAGTGTTTTGATACCTTTTCATCACGTTGCAAAGTTACGTCCAGCTCCCAGAAACCCGCCGAGTGCGGGTTTTTTGTTGCCTGAAATTCAATCCTGAGCCCTGCCATTGCGCGGGGCTTTTTCGTTTCTGGAGGCCCACATGAAAGCCCCAGTCAGGAGTTCACAAATGGCAAACCCGGCGCCAGAAGGGATCATCGAAGCGGTGGGTGTCTCCGTTGCCAACAAGGGCATGATCGTTGGCGGTGCTGCTGGCTTTGCCGGGTGGCTATCCCAAGTGAACTGGATCGGCATGTCTGGCGTCGTGGTTGCGGTGCTGGGTCTGATCATCAGCACTTACTTCCAGATTCGCCGCGACCGCCGCGAACACGCCGAGAGCGCCGCCCGCATCCAGGCCCTGCGCGATCAGTGCCAGCGATGAACGCCACTCGCCAGCGCATTGCCGTGACCATGCTGAGCGTGAGCCTTGCAGGCTTTGGCGCATGGAAGGTCAACGAAGGGTACACAGACCGCGCAATCATCCCCACCAAGGGGGACGTGCCAACTATCGGCCACGGCTCGACCCGCTACGAAGACGGCACGCCCGTCAGGATGGGCGATCGGATCACGCCGCCCCGCGCCGAGCTGTTGGCCCGCAACCTGCTGACCCAGGACGAAAAGCGCTTTGCTGCGTCGTTGCCTGGGGTTGGCCTGCACCAGGTCGAGTTCGATCTGTACATGGACTTCGTCGGCCAGTACGGCATTGGCACCTGGCGCGCGTCATCGATGCGACGCGACCTGCTGGCCGGCAACTACCCCCAGGCTTGCACCGACCTACTCAAGTACCGCTATGCCGCCGGCTTCGACTGCTCGAAACCGGGCAACAAGCGGTGCCCTGGCGTCTGGAAGCGGCAACTTGAGCGGTATGCCAAGTGCATGGCTGCGCAGTAATCCCATGGCAGGCCGCAAACAGCCATACACGCCGTGCAAGCTGTACGTGGACGGCGCCGAAGGCATTCAGGTCGGCGACTACATCACCACCGCTGCCGGGTCTGCCTACCTGGTCCAGACGCTCCGGGTGAGCCGTACCAAGCCCGAGCGCAAGCACATGGATTGTTTGCGTTGGCCTATGGCCCAGATCCCCGATGACGCGAGGTGCTACCAGCTGACCTGGTACGCACGATGAATCACCCAACCCGAGAGGCTGTATCCATGATCAAGCACTACATCGGCACGAAGATCGTCCTGGCGCTGGCAATGACTCGTCTCGCCTACAACGAGTATCGCGGCTGGACCCTGCCGGAAGACGAGAACGGCGCCGACGAAGGCTACCTGGTCGAGTACACCGACGGTGGCGCGGCCAATCATCCGGACCACACCGGGTACATCAGCTGGTCGCCAAAGGCGCAGTTTGATGCGGGCTATGTGTCCGTTGGTGCAGTTGGCCACCTGCCGCCGCATCAGCAGCGTGTTGTTGCCGAGCTGGAGCAGTTGGTCGACCGCGTCCAGAAACTGGAAGCGTTCCTGGCCACGCCGCTGTATGCCGGCCTGCCAGACGATGAACGTCAGCTATTGAAGATGCAGGCCGACGCCATGGTCCTGTACATGGGGATCCTCAACACCCGCGCTGCCAAGTTCGCCTAATCCCGTCACCACCAGCCACCAGAGGCAACCACTGTGAACGACAAGACGATTGAGCAACAAATTCAGGCCAAGGGACTAACCGCGCCACGCATCACCCTGGCCGCCTTCGACGCCAACATCATCCACACCGAGATCGTAAAGCACACCACGCACGGCGGCGGCATTCTGCGTTGGGCGATCCTCACCACCAAGAACGGCTTTTCCGTCACTGGCCGCCCGAGCGCCTCCGTGTCGCCGGCGAACGACAATCAGGAGATCGGCGAGAAGGTCGCGATTGATAACGCCCGCGCCGAACTGTGGCCACTGATGGGCTACGAGCTGAAAGAGCGCCTGCATCAGCAAAGCCAACCAGCGCAACCACCGACTGAGTAAGCCACCATGAACCGCTACCTGCTCGCTGCCCTTGCTGCTTGCGCGGTGGCGATTCTGCTCGGCTGGCAGCACATCGAGTCTCAGGCCAAGGATCTGGCCACCGCCAACGCTCAGGTCAACACACTGAACAAAGCCGCCGAGTCGCGGCGCAACACACAGCGCCTGCTGGCCGAGCTCGACACCGAACACACAAAGGCCCTGACCGATGCTCAAGCCACTAATACCCAGCTGCGTGCTGATGTCGCTTCTGGCGCTCGCCGGCTGTCAGTCCTCGCCAAGTGTCCCGCTGTGCGAACCACCGCCGGCGCCGCCAGCGTGGGTGATGCAGAAGCGCGAGCCGAACTTGACCCAGCGGCTGGTGAACGAATTGTCGCCATCACCGACGACGGCGACCAGGGACTGATCGCTCTGCGCGCAGCACAGGACTACATCAACACCGTCTGCCTGGGCGGTACCACTCAACAGGGGCGGTAATTCATGGCCCTGACCGCGAAGCAACAACTGTTCGTCATCGAGTACCTGGTTGACCTGAACGCCACCCAATCGGCAATCCGGGCCGGGTACAGCAAGCGCGGCGCCAAGGACCAGGCTTGGCAGCTCATGCAGCGCCCCGAGATTGCGGCGGCGATCAAAGAGGCCATGGAAGCCCGCAACAAGCGCGCCCAGGTGGACGCTGACTACGTGCTGCAGCGGCTGACTGAGATCGACCAGCTCGACGTCATCGACATCCTGGAAGACGACATGTCGTTCAAACCGCTTTCCAAGTGGCCCAAGCCATGGCGCCAGTACCTGGCGGGTTTCGATATCGCCGAGATGTTCGAGGGGGCGGGAAAGGATCGCTCGATGGTCGGCCTCATGAAGAAAATCAAATGGCCGGACAAGGTCAAGAACCTGGAGCTGCTCGGCAAGCACGTCAACGTCAATGCCTTCCGTGACCAGGTCCAGCACAGCGGACGTATTAACCTCACCAACCTGACGGACGAAGAACTTGACCGCCAAATCGCCCAGCTTTCCGACTGATAGGGCGGCAAAGCTGGAGCTGATCGAACTGCTTGAAGAGAGAGCACGCCGTAACAAGCAGCGGCAGTTCAAGCTTCAGTTCGAATCGTTGTATGAGTGGCAGCACAAGTTCATCCGGGCCACAGCCGAGTACTCAGCCTGCATGCTGATGGCGGCCAACCGTGTCGGCAAAACGCGTACGGGCTTAACGATCGATGCAGCTCACTTGCTCGGCGACTACCCGGACGACTGGGAAGGACACAAGTTCGATTTTGCTCCGCTCTGCTGGTTGCTCGGGTACTCCATGGAGAAAACCCGGGACTTGCTGCAAAAGCCACTGTTCGGGACCTACGAGAACGGTGCGTGGACGGGGGGACTTATTCCGGCTGACCGCATCCTCGGGCATCTATCAGCGTCTGGAACACCTGGTGCGATGCGGGAAATCCGCGTTCAACACAGTTCGGGAAGGGTTGCCACTGTCCAGTTCTGGTCCTACAGCCAGGGCCAGCACGCAATCATGGGTGACAGCGTCGACTGGTATCACATCGACGAAGAGCCCCAGGACAAGGAGATTTATCCGCAGGTTCTGACTCGTACAGCTACGGGGGATCGTGGTCGCGGCGGTCGCGGGATCCTGACGTTCACACCGGAGAATGGTCGCACCGAACTGGTAGTCAAGTTCATGGATGACCCCGCCGAGGGGCAGCACATGCAGCGGGCCACTTGGGACGACGCTCCGCACCTCAGCGAGAAAATCCGCCGTGAACTGCTGGCGGCTTACCCATCCTGGCAACGGCCAATGAGGACACAGGGCATGCCTTTGCTCGGTGCCGGTTTGATTTTCGATTTCGGCGACGACGACATCAAGTGCGCGCCGTTTCCTTGCCCGCCGCACTTCTTTGTCATCAACGGCATGGACTTCGGCTGGGATCACCCGCAGGCCCACATTCAGCTCTGGATCGACATTGAGGCGGATGTAATTTACGTCGCGCATGCCTGGAAGAAAAAGAACGTAACGCCAGTAACCGCTTGGGGATCCGTGAAGTCATGGGCGAAAGGCGTACCAACCGCCTGGCCATCTGATGGCCTGCAGTCTGAGAAGTCCTCAGGTGAGCAGCAGAAGTCGGCTTACGTCGACGCCGGCTGGCAAATGTTGGGTGTCCATGCCACTTGGCCTGCGGGTGGTGTGGGGGTCGAGGCGGGTGTTGTTGAGCTATACGAGCGCATGACAACCGGCCGCTTCAAGGTCTTCTCGCACCTTTCGGACTTCTTCGACGAGAAGATGAATTACCACCGCGACGAGAAAGGAAAGATCGTCAAGCTCAACGACGACATCCTTTCCGCCTCCCGTTACGCCTACATGATGCGGCGCTTCGCCGTGCAGCGCTGGCAGCTCGAATCTGCCCAGGCAGGCCAGTACCAATCGGATTACGACCCCTATTCGGAGTGATGAACATGTGCGCCAAGAAGCTTAAAAAATTGGTCAACAAGGTGGTTGACCTCGACCCATTGCGCGGCGGGGACGTGCTCCTTGAGGGCATGGGGATGCCGAACCTGACCGGTGAGAACACCGGCATGCTCAACAAAGCGGATCGTGAGAAGGCCGCGGCTGAAGCCATGACAGGCTCTGGCACAACCGCACCTTCAACTGCACCGACCACCAGCAGCGACTCGGTGCAGGCTGCCGTAGAGGCTGAGCGCCGGCGCCGCCTGGCCCAGTCCGGCCAAAACTCAACGCTACTGACTGGTTCGTCTGGCCTGCTCGGCAACGCCAACACCAGCCAGAAAACGCTGTTGGGGGTGTAAGTTGGCCGACTCCCTGCGCGAACGCCTCGAAAAGCGCCACTCCCGCCTGAAGAACGAGCGCGACAGCAACTGGCTGACTGAGTGGAAGGAGCTGGGGGACTTCATCAGTCCGCGCTCTGGACGCTGGAACATTACTGATACCAACAGCGGGAAGCGCCGGGACCAGAAGATTATCAACCCGCGAGCGTCCTTTGCGGCACGCACCCTGGGCGCAGGTATGCACACAGGCATGACCAACCCAGCCGCGCCATGGGTGAAGTTCGGAACACCTGATCCAGGACTGATGGAGTTTGCACCGGTCAAGGCTTGGCTGTTCGCGGTCGAGAAGTCCATGCGCGAAGTCATGGCTCGCTCCAATCTGTACAGCGTGTTGCCGAACCGGTATGCCGAAGAGGGCGTATTCGGTACCGCGCCCATGATCGTGTTGCCGGATGACGACGATTTGTTTCGCTGTTATCCGATGCCGGTGGGCGGGTACATGCTGGCCAACAACAGCCGCAACCAGGTGGACACCATCTACCGCGACTTCCGAATGACTGCCCGCCAGTTGGAGCAACAGTTCGGTAAGGCCTCCATGAGCCAAACCGCGCGGACACTCGCGGACAACAATCCAGAAGCGTGGGTTGATGTTGTGCACGCGATTGAGCCGAACGACATGCGTGAGCCTGGGCGTCAGGACAACCAGAACATGGCCTTCCGTTCTGTTTACTGGGAAAGCGGCAGCGACAAAGACAGCGTGCTGCGCAAGTCCGGGTTCAAGACATTTCCCTGCATGGCGCCGCGCTGGGATGTTCTCGGCGAGGATGTTTACGGCACCGGCCCGGGCTCGATGTGCATCGGCTCAGTCAAGGCGGTGCAGTTGATGGAGCGCCGTAAAGCTGAGCTGCTGGAGAAGGGGGTGCGGCCACCTATGGGGGCACCGTCGAGCCTGAAGAATCAACGCGCCTCCATCCTTCCCGGCAGCATCACCTATCTAAACGACATGCAGCTTGGCGCCAAGTTTGAACCGCTCTACACGGTCAATCCTGCATGGCTTGGCCAGCTCCGGCCAGAGATACAGGCTGACGGCGAGATTATCGACACCGCTTTTTTCGTCGATCTGTTCTTGATGATCAGCCAGATGGACAGCGTCCGGACGGCCTACGAGATCGCCACGCGCAAGGAAGAAAAGTTGCTGATGCTCGGCCCAGTCCTCGAACGCCAGACTGATGACCTGCTCGATCCCCTGGTAGACATGGTCTTCAACCAGATGCTCGAGCAATCAATTCCGCGCTGGATGGGCCTGTTACCTGGTGCACCGCTGATTCCACCACCGCCGAAAGAACTGGCGGACATGGATCTGCGGGTTGAGTTCACCAGCATCCTGGCCCAGGCCCAGAAAGCCATTGGTGTTTCCAGCATTGAGCGCGCTATCGGGTTCGCTGGTCAGGTTGCCACGACCACGCAGAGCCTTGACCCGCTGGACCTGTTGAACGCCGACGAAGCCATGCGTCAGTACTTCGAACTGATTGGGGTACCGCCGACGCTTGTCCGTGCTGACGACATGGTCGTTCAGATCCGCCAACAACGGGCCCAGGCCGAGCAGCAAGCGCAGATGCAGCAGCAGCTCGGCAGCGTGATTGAAGGCGCACAGATGCTCAGCCAGACGGACACCAGCGGCGATAACGCGCTGACCCAGCTCGCCGGGGCTCTGTGATGACTGATCTTGATGATCTTGACGCACTGGGTGAAGCCGACAAGCAAGCCAAGAAGGCAATCCGTGACCAGGAGGCCGCGGACTTCCGTTGGCTGATGAACGATCCGCGCGGGCGCCGCCTCATGTGGCGCCTGATGGGGCATTGCAAAGTGTTCGAACCCTCATTCAACCCCCACGGGGGAATCATGAACTTCAACGAAGGCCAACGAAATGTTGGCCTTTTTCTTTTGGGCGAAGTGAATCAGCTGTGCCCCGGGCAGTTCCCGGTCATGGCTGCTGAGCACGCCCCCAAGCCTGTAGAGGATGAATCCAATTGAGCAGCCTGATGATGAAACTGATGGGACGCGTTTTTATGAACGAAGCGTCGGCCGATGGCACTCCAGCGGGCGGCGCAACACCTGCAACCCCTGCTGCTGCACCTGCAGCTGCTCCGGCAACTGAATCCACCACGTTGACCCCGCCAGCAACGCCAGCAACCACCGACCCTAAACCCGAAGGTGGTGACCCGGCCAAGCCGGCAGACCCCGCAAAGCCTGAAGACGGAAAGCCCAAGGAAACGGGCAAGGATGAGCAACAGGGCGCGCCTGAGGCCTACACCGACTTCACCCTGCCGGAAGGCATTGAAATGGATGCCGGCACCTTGGACACGTTCAAGGGGTTGGCCAAGGAGCTGAACATTCCGCAAGCCGCTGCGCAGAAGCTGATCGACCTGCAAAGCGCATTGGCCCAGAAACAGGCTGACGAGTACCAGGCAGCGGCCATCAAGCAGGGCCAGGACTGGGCGGCCGAGGTCAAGAACGATCCCGAGCTTGGCGGCGCGAACTACGACAAGAGCGTGGCCAGCGCAATCAAGGTCATTCAGTCCTTCGGCGATCCAGCCCTAACCGAGCTGCTGAACGGCACAGGCCTGGGTAATCACCCGGCACTGTTCAAGTTCTGCCACCGCATCAGCCAGGCCATTTCGGAAGACAAGTTTGTCCTGCCGGGCAACCAGGCCGACGCGCCCAAAGAAATCACAATTGTCGACGCCTTCCGCTAAGACACTTTTTAACGCGTAGGAGAAACAACGATGGGCATTTTGACTTCCACCATGCCGACCCTGATCGATAAGTTCAGCAGGGAAGACAGCACCAAGAAAATCATGAAGATCGTCGAGCTGATGGCCAAGCGAAACGACATCCTCATGGACGCCGAGTATCAGGAGTGCAACGACGGCTCCAAACACAAAACCACCATGCGCTCGGGTATCCCTGAACCAACCTGGCGCATGTTCAATCAAGGCATTCAGCCTTCCAAATCCCAGACCGTTCCTGTGCTGGATACCACCGGCATGATGGAAGACTACGGTCTGGTCGATAAGGCGCTGGCTGATTTGAGCGGCAACGCCGATGCTTTCCGCACTTCCGAAAACATGGCGAAGCTCCAGGGCTTCAACAACAAGGCCGCGCGCTACATGATCTACGGCAACACCCAGGCAGAGCCGCAGGCTTTCTTGGGGCTGGCGCCGCGCTACAACGACAAGTCAGCCGAATCGGGTGCCAACATCGTCGACGCCGGTGGCACGGGTTCGACCAACACTTCGATCTGGTTTGTTACCTGGGGCGAGATGACCACCCACCTGCTGTATCCGAAGGGCAGCGTTGCTGGCTTCCAGCACAAATTCCTGGGTCAGCAAACCGCGCGTGCGGAGAACGGCGGTGATTTCGAGGCATACCGTGACCACTTCAAGTGGGACATTGGCATGTCGGTTCGTGACTGGCGCGCAAACGCCCGCATCGCGAATATCGATGTCACCCAGTTGACCCGTGATGGCGCGACCGGCGCGAACATCATCGATCTGATGATTGATGCTCTGTACCGCATCGATAACCCGGAGCAGGGTGAAGGCCGGACCATCATCTACGCCAACCGCACCATTCAATCCTGGCTGCACAAGCAGGCCATGAATTCCAAGAACGTCAACCTCACCATCGGTGAATACGGCGGCAAGAAAATCCCGGAATTCTTGGGCATCCCGATCAAGCGCAACGACGCGATCCTCAACACCGAAGCCCGCGTAGTCTAACGACTGCGTGGTTTTCCCCTACTACGGAGAGACCATCATGCTTTTCGACGCAAAGCTGCTCATGTCGAATGCCCAGGCAATCACCGCCTCGGCAGCCTCGACCGACGTTATTGACCGTGGCGACAACAAGGATGTGGGCCGCGCCGGTGACATTCCGCTGGTGATCCAGGTAGTTGAAGCATTCAACACCCTGACCAGCCTCACCATCGAGTTGCAGACCGATGACAACTCGGCGTTCAGTTCGCCACGCTCCCTGTACCAGGCGGTAGTGCCGCTGGCTGACTTGAAGCTGGGTTACCAAACTCCAGTTATCACCCTGCCGCAGAAGACTGAACGCTTTCTGCGCCTCAACTACACCGTGACTGGCGCCGCCCCAACACTGGGCAAAGTAACCGCCGGCATCGTTGCTGGAGTGCAGACCAATGTCTAAGCGCTATGAAGTGCTGGAGCGGTCATTCATCAACGGTCGGCTCTATGAGCCAGGTGAAACCGTGGTGCTGGAAATCGACAGCCCAGGTAGCAACCTGAAAATCGTTGGCGCCGCTAAGGCGTCAGCACCCGCACCCGCCGGCAAGCCCAACGCCGACCTTCATGAGTACAGCGCCAAGCACAACGGTGGTGGGCGTTTCGTCATCGTCAGCAAGGGCAGCGACCGTGTTGGCGAGTTCACGGGCACCAAGGATGAAGCGGAAGCGGAAGCTGCTCGGCTGAATGCTGGCGGCGAGATTGCACCGCCTGCCGGCAAGCCCAACGCTGACGACGGCACCGGCACCACCAAGGGGCTGCCAGACGCCTGATCAACAGCAACTCCCTCCAGGGCCCTTCGGGGCCCTTTTTCATTTCTGAGGTTCCCGAATGGCTAGCGATATCGAGATCTGCAACATCGCGCTTTCGCGGGTTGCTCACACTCAGCCCATTGTGTCGTTCAGCGAGCGCAGCAAGGAGGCAGAGCTGTGCAGCGTGTTCTATGCGTCGCTGCGAAAGCTGGTGCTCACCGACTTTCCTTGGCCGTTCGCGGAGTCGAATGTAGTCCTGGCTGATATCGGGAGCCCTGCACCTGGTTGGGCATTCCGGTACCGGTACCCGGCCGACTGCCTAAAAGTTCGGGAAATCATCATGCCGGGGCAGCGCCGGCCACTCACCAGCGACATGCAGATCCCTTACAAGGTCGGCTTCGACACTAGTGGTCGGGTCATTCACACGGACCAAACCCAGGCAGGCGTGCGCTTCACATTCAATGTTGAAGACCCAACGTTCTTTGACGCCCTGTTTGCTGATGCCTTGGCCTGGCGTCTCGCCATGGACCTGGCCCTGCCGCTGAGTTCGAAGGCTGACATTCAGCAGTATTGCCAGCAGCAGTACCGCCAGGCACTCACTGAAGCGCAGGGCTCTGCCTTCGAAGAGTCCCAGGACGATCCAGAGCCTGAATCAGAATTCATCACGGTGCGCCAATGAGCAGCGTACTGCAGCCGACCTTCGCCGCCGGCGAACTCTCGCCATCGGCCAGCGCGCGCACCGATATCGCCCGCTATTACACCGGCCTCAAGCTTTGCCGGAACTTCATGGTGATGCCCTACGGTGGTGTGCGAAACCGCCCGGGAACGAAGTTCGTCTGCGAGGTTGCCGACTCGGCGGATATTAATCGCCTCATTCCTTTTCAGTTCAACGACCAGCAGACCTACATTCTGCAGTTCGGTGACCAACTGATGCGTGTGATCAAGGACGGTGGCCAGGTTCTGTTCAGCAGCGGTCCCTTCCTGGGGTTGCCGTATCAAATCGAGGTTCCTTACACGCAATTCGACTTGTCGCAGCTGAATTACACGCAGTCGGCAGACGTCATGACGTTTGCCCACCCAAGCTATAAACCCCGCGAGCTGAGCAGGCTGGCCCACGACAACTGGGTCACGGCTGAAATCAACCTTGCACCGCGTATCGCGGCACCAGCCTCGGCAACTGCAACGCCGGTGGCGGGTTCCGGAGTGACGCAGGAGTGGCGCTACCAGGTCACAGCAGTGCTGGACGACGGCAACACGCTCGACGAGTCGCTGCCGGTCACCTCTAACACGGTCACCATTCACGCCGACACCGCTGCGGCCACCATCGTGTGGCCGGCAGTGGTCGGGGCCACCTATTACATCGTTTACAAGGACAACGCCGGCGCCGGCATCTACGGCTTCATTGGCCGCGCCACTGAACTTACCTTCACTGACCGGAACATCACTGCGGTGAAGGCGGACACCCCGCCGAACGGCAATGATCCGTTTGTGGGAGCGAACAATTACCCCGGTGCGGTCGGCTATTACCAGCAGCGCCTGGTCTTCGCCGGCAGCAACAGCAGCCCGCAAACGGTGTGGATGAGCAAAACCGGGCTGTTCAAGAACTTCGGCTATTCCATCCCGAACAAGGATGACGACTCGATCACGTTCACCATTGCCAGTCGCCAGGTGAACCGCATGCGCCACTTGGTAGGGCTGGATAAGCTGCTGGGCCTGACCTCGGGGGGCGAGTGGGCATTCTCTGGGGCAGACTCTGGCCTCACAGCCAAGACCATTCAGGCCAGCCAGAAGGGCTATGACGGGTCGTCTCTGGTACCGCCAGTGGTAGTGGGCAACAACGCTGTGTATCTCCAGGCACGCGGCAACCGAGTGTCGTCGTTCGGGTATTCGCTTGAGGCGGATGGGTTCGTCGCCGGCGACCTGACGTTGTTCAGTGCGCACCTGTTCCGCGGCTACCAGCTGACCGACGTGGCCTATCAAAAGATCCCTGATTCGATTGTCTGGTACGTCCGGAACGACGGGAAGCTGCTCGGCATGACATACCTGCCGGAGCAGCAGCTGGTGGGCTGGCATTGGCACGACACAGATGGGTTCATTGAGTCGATTGCCTGTATCCCTGAGGGCCAGGAAGACGCGCTGTACATGGTTGTGCGCCGGACAATCAACGGTGTGCAAAAGCGCTATGTCGAACGGATGGCGACCCGCCAGGTGTTGTCGATCGAGGATGCGTTCTTTGTTGACTGCGGCCTGACTTACGACGGAAGAAACGCCGACGGCGCCAAGACCATGACCCTCACCGGTGGCACTACCTGGCAGTTCCCAGAGGTCGTGACCATGACCGCCGTGGGCCACGCCCCCTTCACGGGCGCGAGTGTCGGCGTTGAGTACTCGCTGACCAGGTCGATCATCGATGCGAACGGTGATGCCGCCGCCGACATTGTCCGCGTGCAGGTCGTTGGGTACGCCAGCACCAGCGTTGTCACGGTCAAGTTGCTGATCATCTGCCCGGAATCATTGCGCGCAGTGGCCGTTTCCAAGTGGGCGCGCCAGGCCAAGACTATTTCCGGCCTGGGTCACCTGGAAGGGAAGACGGTTTCGATCCTGGCCGACGGCAGTGTGCACCCGCAACGGGTCGTCACGGCTGGCGCGATCTCCCTTCAGGAGGCCGCCGGCGTTGCCCATATCGGTCTGCCATACGATTCGGACATGGAAACCCTGGACCTTGAGCTGAAAAACGCCAACGAGACCGTTCTCGACAAGAAGATGGCCGTTACGTCGCTGACGGTGTTCGTCGAAGAGTCGCGCGGGGTGTTTGCCGGCAAGGACAAAAACTCCCTGTATGCCGCTAAAACCGACCGTTTCACCTACGAAGACCCGCTGTCACTGCTCACCGGGCAGGTCGAGCTTTCGATCTCGAACGACTGGCAGGGCAAGGGGCGGGTGTTCATCCGTCAATCAGATCCGCTGCCGCTGACGGTACTGGCGGTTATTCCAGAGGTAACCATTGGTGGCCGCTGAAGTCTTGCCGGTATCAATTGAGGATGTCTCGGCCATCCTGCAGATCGTCCGCCAGGCCGATATCGACGAAATCACCGAAGCCCTGGGCGTTCCCATGGAAGAGGCGTTGCTTGATGCCATCACCGGCAGCCTGAACGCCAGGAAGATCGTTGTTGATGGTGACGTGGTCGCGGTATTTGGCGATGCCGTCTACAGCATCCTTGGATCGATTGGCGTTCCCTGGCTGATCAGCACCATCCATGTCGAGCGTCACGCCCGGGCCTTCCTCAGGGTCTGCAAGCCGGAAGTGCAGGGCATGCTCACCCGCCACCAGTACCTGCTGAATTACGTCGACGCTCGCAACACTGCCGCCATTCGCTGGCTGAAGTGGCTCGGCTTCAACTTCGCCCCCGCAGCGCCCTACGGCGCCAGGCGCTTCCCGTTTCACCAATTCACATTGAATCGCTAGGAGTAACTATGTGCTGGATGGCGGCAATTCCGATAGGCATGGCCTTGGTCGGCGGCATGATGGGTGCGCAGAGCGCCAATCAGCAGGGGGATTTCCAGTCCGGCTTGTTGACCCAGAATGCCGCCTTCAAGAACCAGGCAGCCACTGAAACCGAAATGGCCGGCGACACGGCCGCCGATTGGCAGCGTGTTCGAACTGGCCAGGCGGTAGGCACCCAGCGCACCGCCCAGGCGGCGAATGGCATCGACGTGAACAGCGGTAGCGCGGCGCAGCTGCAGGACGACACTTCAATGCTCGGCGAGCTGGACGCCCTGACCATCCAGAACAACGCGGCGCGCGAGGCGTATGGGTACCGAGTCCAGGCTGGCCAGGACATGAAAAATGCTCGCCAGGCGCTGACCAATGCCAAGGCCGGCGCTACAGGCTCAATTCTCGGTGGCTTCGGTAACGCCTTCGGGTCATTCGCGGGGGCACGGTAATGCCAAGGGTTCCGAGCTACGACACCGCCCAGGTCCAGCAGCAGCCGACCGGGCCGATCCGGCTTCAGGCCTTGGCGCCTGACACCGATTCCATTGCCCAGGGCATTGGGAGCTTCCAGCGTGGTGCTGAGATCCTAGCGGCCAAAGAGCGGGAGAGGGCCGACACCGCGCTGCTGATGGACGCTGATAACCAGCTGACCCAGTGGCAGCAGAAGGCGATGTATGACGAGCAGGGCGGCGTGCTCAACCGCAAAGGCAAGAACGCGCTCGATGTCACCAACCAGACACTGGGGCAGTTCGATCAGACGCAGGCCGAAATCGCTAAGAGCCTGACCAACGACCGGCAGCGCGCACGGTACGCCGAGATTGTCAGCCGCCGGCGAAACAGCCTGTCCAATGACCTGAACCGTTATGAGTATGGCGAGCGCCAGAACTATTACGGCGAGGTTGAAAAGGCCCAGCTCGAAACATCGATGCAGGGCGCGGCGCTGGATTACCAGGACCCGGCCAAGGTTCAGGGCTACCGGCAGAAGATCGACGCGGTGCTGGCCAGCAGGGCAGAGCGCCTGGGCCTGTCGCCTGAGGCTGCCGATGCTGAACGCTTGTCGACGAACAGCGGCATGTCCACGGCCGTTATTCAGCGGATGCTGGTGGACTCCCCGCAGAAGGCCAAGAGCTATTTCGATTCGTTTAAGGGGACGATGACTGCAGAAGACCAGATCCGGGCGAGCAATGGCATTGACCAGGGCTTTCGCCGGCTTGAGGCCGAGGCCCGTCAGCGCCAGGTTGAAGCCCGACAGATCCAGGCAATCAACCGGATGGAGCTCAGCAGCCGGGTTCAGGATGCGAGCGCTGCCTATTCGCAGGGCCTGGAGTATGACAATCCGCCGAGCCTGGCCGACTTCAGGGCGGCATACGGCGACAAGGCCGACGATCAGTACAAGTCGTTCGCGAAGGTCCAGGCCATTGCTCCGGCCATCCGGGAGTTCGCCACCGCCGACCCGCAGGAGCGGCAAGCCATCCTCAACAAATTCAATCCAGTCAGGAAAGAGACCGGGGCTTTCTTCGGTGCCCAGGCCGCTGGCATGCTTGAGCAAGGAAACATTGACCTGAACGCGCGACCTACCGTCAAAAACTCCGACGGTTCAATCAGCACCGTGCGTTCGATATCGGCGAATTTCGACGGGCTGGAGGTGTTGATTCCAACTGTCAGTGATGACGGAAAAATTCTCAGTGACGAGGATGCAATCAAGGCCTATCAGAAGACCGGCAAGCACCTGGGGAAATTCGATAACCCTGAAGATGCCACTGCTTACGCTGAGTCCCTGCACGATCAACAGGCACGGCAGTACGGCGCCGGTGGAACGCCGACAGTTGGCGAGGGGTTCAAGGAGGACAACCAGCTCTATCAGCACCTGACCAGCGTTGGTGTGAGCCTGATGAAACAGCAGCAGGATGACCCGGCTGCGTACACGGTCAAGTACAGCCCTGTTGTGCAGAAGGCCTTTGCGGTTGCGCAGGAAGAAGGCACCCCCGAGGCCTATCGCGCGTATGCCAACGCCACCGTTGCCGAGCAGCAGCGCCTTGGCGTGGCCCAGCCGAAGCTGTTACCTGATGCAGCTGCTGACCAGCTTGCGGCGAACTTTAATCTGAAGGTTGGTGGCGGTGAAAACGCGGCAACGATGATCGAAGAGCAGCAGGCCCTGTGGGGTAAAGACTTCCCGGCAGTACTGCAGCAGGTTGGCAACAAGCTGCCGGCAGAAGCCCAGGTAATCGCCACGGGCCTGCCGAAGGATCTGGCCGAGCGCATGGCCAGTGTGGCCAATCTCAAAGACGCTGACCTTAATTCAGCCCTTAAAAAAGGCGACGCGGATTTGGTTAGCAGTGCAGTCGCCACGGAATTGGCGTCCTTTGCCGCCTCGCTTAGTGGTCAGTCTGGTGGAATCCAAACCTACACGACCATGTTTGACGCAGCCGTTAAAACAGCGAAGTCATACGTCCTGCAAGGCATGGATACAACCAAAGCAGCAAAGCGCGTTGCAGATGGAATGGTTAACGACAAATACGATTTCTTCAAAACGTACCGCGTTCCGAAGAGCCTGGACACGAATGCTGTTAGCCGCGGTGCCGAAGTTGCACTGCGTGGAATCAAGCCTGATGAGTTGATGCCGCTGCCTGGTTTGGCCGGAGTAACCGACGAGCAGAACGCCGCGCAGCTACACGACGCCTTGCTGGGCGCAGGGCAGTGGGTACCAACAAACGATGAAAGCGGCTTGGCGCTTACCTTGAACGGGTACCGCGTGCGCGGCAAGGACGGCCAGCCAATCGTGAAGTCTTGGGAAGAGCTGCAGCAACAGGGTCTCACTACACCGCCACGGACCAGGGCGCCAGCTATGGGGATTTACAATTGACCATCTTCGCAGGTGACGCGCCGGCGCTTGATCGGCGCTCGATGCTGGATATCCCGGCAGATGCTGGCGAAGTGTTCGAAGCCTCATTCGACAGCGCATATGCCACCAACCCAACGTCTTCTATAACCCGTTTGCAGGCGCTGGAAGATGAAGAGGTGGGCCGGCCGCAGGTTGGCGCCGGCCTCGGGCGCTTGCCGTCGCAACGCTTGGCACCTGATACGCCCATGCTCGATGCCCAGGTGGCGCGTGATCGCTTGTCGGGTATGGGGCTCGAAATCAAGATCCCAGATCAGGGCATCCGTGAGGGTGCGCTTGACGTGCTCATCAATCGTCACCGGGAGCAGGCTGCCCGCCAGCAGATCCTGGCCCGCGCTGGTGGCGGATCAATGGGCACGCAACTGGCTGCGGGATTGGCGGCTTCCTTGATCGATCCGCTAAACATTGCGTCGGCATTCGTGCCCGTGGTGGGGGAGGCGCGATATGCGGCGATGCTTGAGCGTGCCGCAACGCCCCTGGGCCGTGCTGGCGTTCGTGCCGGTGTCGGCGCGGTTGAGGGTACTGTGGGAGCGGCGATCATCGAACCGCTGCCATTGCTTGCTGCTGGCCTCGATCAAACCGAATACGGCCTTTCCGACTCCCTTGCCAACATTGCATTGGGCGGGGTTCTCGGCGGTGGCCTGCACACCGTTGGCGGCGCCGTGTCGGATGCCCTTCGCCGGCGGATATCCACTGAGACGCCGGTAGTCGATACGGTCCTGAATGCTGCCGATCGACAGGCCCCATCGGCTGCTCCCACTCAATCGCTGCGGGCTGCTGACTTCGAAAGGGTGTTCGACCAGGATCCGGAAACTGCTCTGCGTACCGCACTGGCTCGCCAGCTCGATGAAGACAGCGGCACGCTTTACCGCAATGCCCAGCGGCAGGCTATTGATGAAATACGCCCAACGCTGACCGGTGAGCGCGTGGGCAATGTCGCGGACCTGTACACCGAGCGCCTGGCACTCACCCAGCAGGCGATGAACCTGGATGGCACGTTCAAGGACTTGGCCAAGCAGTTCCAGGGCCAGCGAATGAGCCGCAAGCAGGCCGAGCGCGCAGCCCGTGAAACCATTGCAGGTCAGCGGGAGCAGATCGGCGCCCGCCAGGCGGAAATCAACACCGTGCTCGAGCGTAACCGTGCGGGCGAGTTCGACCGCCGTGACCTGGGGCTGATTGAGCGGGGCGAAGTCCCGGAGCGCCTGCGCCCGCAGATCGAGGCCCGGGCCAAACAGATCATGCAGGGCTACCAGCAACGTCCGCTCGGCGCCGCCGTGCGCACTGCCAGGGAAACTGCCGAGTCTGCCGACTGGACCGTGCGTGACAGCGCCCTGCGTACCGCCGTAGCCCAGGCAGTCAGCGGCCGGGATATCGACGTCAATGCACTGTTCGACCTGGAAGCACCAGGCAAGTCAGCCTCTGCGTTGGAACACGTGAAGCGCCCGCTCACCCGCCGCGTGGATCCGCAGGGCCAGGCCGAAAGCCTGCGCATCGATAGCGAAGGCAAAACCACCCCGGCTCAAGACGAACTGGACGCTACCCGCCAGGCGTTCGAAGAGGACGAAGCGCTGGTCAAGGAAATGCTCGACCAGTTGCCGGAACAGGATCGGCTGGCGGTGTTGGCTGCCGGCCGGGAAGAGGCTGATGCCGCAATGGCGCAAGCCGAACGCGCAGAACAGTACTCACAGGCATACCGCGCTGCCGCCGTATGCGACATAAGGAATGGGCAATGACTCCTTGCATAGACGCTGTACGGGCCGCCGCTGGTGACCTTGAAGATCAGGAAATATCGGAGATTTTCGAACTGCTGCGCGGACGCGCAAAAGAGATCATGGCCAGGGAGGGCGCTTTGGGCATGGAGCAGGCGACGTTGCGGGCTGCTGATGAGCTGGGCAATCAGGCGCAGCAGGCGGCATTGATCGAGCGCCGTAACGCACTGATCAACCTGCGTCGTCGAGGGGAGGTTGTTGCTTTTGTGCGCGGCAATTTCGCCGACCGGCCAGACCTAGGTATTGAATCACTGTTGGTCGGTACCAACCTGGCGCGCCAGGGTTCGCGCTTATCAGTGGCCGCCGAACAGAAGTCGTTAGGAGACGCCTACATCGGTGGTCTGATCCACGACCTGGAGCGCAAAGACCTGACCGCCGTGCTGGCCAACGGCGGCTCGGATGTGGATATCGCCGATGCTCTGTGGAAGATCGGCAACGACCTGGACACCTCGAAGCTCAACGACCAGGTGGTAGAGATTGCCCGGGTCATCCAGAAGTACCAGGAAGCCGCCCGCATCGATGCGAACCGAGCCGGCGCCAACATCGGCAAGCTGCCTGGCTACATCGCCCGCCAGAGCCATGACAGCGAGATAATTGGTTCAGCCGGGTTTGATAAGTGGGTCGCCGACATCCTGCCACGCCTTGATCCCAAGACGTTCGACGGTGTCGCCGACGAAACCAGCTTTCTCAAGGGGGTCTACGACGGGCTCGCCAGTGGTGACCACCTCAAATCAAGTGACGGCGCCAAGCCCAATGGCTTCCGTGGGCCGGCCAACATCGCGAAGAAGATGAGCCAGGAGCGAGTCCTGCACTTCAAGGATGGCGTGGCCTGGCACGAATACAACCAGACTTACGGCACCGGCAACCTGCGCGAAGCTGTCTTGCGCGGGCTCGACCTGTCTGGCCAGAACACCGCGCTGATGCGCCGCCTTGGCACCAACCCAGAAGCCAACTTGAACATGGCGATGGACATCATTGCGGAGGACGTCCGCAAATCCGGTGACCCTGCAGCGCTGGCCAACTTCAACACCGCGCGTGATGGCAAGCTGAAGAATAGATTTGCGGAGATCAGCGGACAGACCCGTATCCCGGGCAATGCTACCCAGGCACGCGTCGCCGCTAACGTTCGTGCGTGGCAATCCTTGTCGAAGCTGGGCGGGGCGCTGCTTTCCAGCTTCACGGACCTACCGGTGGCCGCTAGTGAAATGAAGTACCAGGGCAAAACGTTCCTCGGCTCATTGGCCGAAATGACCGCGGGCCTGGCGAAGGGGCGTGGCAGTCTGGAGCAGCGCGAAATCTTGTCGAGCTTCGGTGTTTATGCCGACTCGATGCGCGGTGAAATCATGCGTCGCTTCTCCGCCGATGACTCGGTGGGTGGCAAGATGAGCAGGGGTATGTCGCTGTTCTTCAAGTTGAATGGCCTGTCCTGGTGGACTGACGCCAACAAGGCAAGCGCCGGCCTGATGATGTCCCACAACCTGGCGCAGAACAAAGGAAGGGCCTGGGCCAACATGGACCCGGAGTTGCGCCGCACGCTGAAGCTGTACGACCTGGACGCCGGAAAGTGGGATCTGTTGCGCAGCATGGACACTCGCATGGCTGACGGCCGGGACTATCTAACCGCCGACGGTATCGGGGATATCCCGTCTGAGCGTATCGGGGCTTACCTGGCTGAGCAGGGCCGCAAGGTCTCTGACTCAGCCATACGCGAAACCCGCGAGGGCCTAGACCGCAGCCTGCGCGCCTACGTCAATGACCGGGTCAGCTATGCGGTGCTGGAGCCGGACGCTCGAACCCGATCGATCCTGAACCAGGGCACCCGCCCGGGCACGCCGATGGGCGATCTCAACCGCTTCCTGACCCAGTTCAAGAGCTTTCCGGCTGCATATATGCAGAAGACCCTTGGCCGGGAGCTGTACGGCCGTGGGTATGCGCCGACTCCGCTGGGCGAAGGGTATCGCGGCAGCAAGGATCTGATCGCCGCCCTGCGCAACGGGAATGGGGAAAGGTTGGGGCTCGCCCAGCTCCTATTGTGGACCACCGCCTTTGGGTATCTGTCGATGGCATCCAAGGACCTGGTTAAAGGCCGCGAGCCTCGGCCGGCAGATGACCCCAAGACCTGGATAGCGGCGATGGTCCAAGGTGGTGGCTTCGGGATCTTTGGCGATTTCATGTTCGGTGAGGTGAGCCGCTTCGGCAACAAGCCTCTTGAAACTGCTGTAGGCCCAACGCTGGGCACCGCCGCGAGCGCCATCGACCTCTGGAGCAGGGTTCGCTCTGGCGATGACGCAGCGTCTTCGGCAATCCGCCTGGCACAGAACAACACGCCATTCCTGAACCTGTTCTACACCCGCATTGCCATGGACCACCTGTTTCTCTACTCCGTCCAGGAAGCCTTGAACCCCGGATCGCTGCGCCGAACAGAGCAGCGCATCCAGAAAGAGAACGGCCAGCAGTTCCTGATTCGGCCATCGCAGAGCTACTCCGACCCGCTGGGTATAGCCCGCTAACCCAACGCCCCAACCGAAGCCCGCCCAGTGCGGGCTTTTTTTCGTCCATAGAAAAGGAGTCACGACAGTGACCGTCAACACAATCGAAAGCTCTGCGGACTTTGATACGAACGGGGCCACCGTCAATTTCCCGTTCTTCTTTAAATTTCTGGCGAACGACGATCTGCTCGTTACCTACATCAATTCGCTTGGTGTCAGCACGGTCCTGACGCTTGGTACCCACTACTCGGTCAGCGGCGCCGGTACCGAGGAAGGCGGCAGCATCACCACGACCTCAATCCTGGCGCCGGGCAAGCTCAATGTGTCGCGCGATATGGACGCCTACCAGCAAACGTCCCTGCGCAACCAGGGCAAGTTCCTGGCCGAGACGCATGAGGATGTGTTTGACCGGCTGACGATGCTCATTCAGCAGAGCTTTTCGTGGTTGCGCCGGGCTTTGGTGCGGCCTGTCGGGAAGAACTACTACGACGCCGAAGGCAGGTTGATCAAAAACCTTGGGGATGGTGCAGCGGACCAGGACGCAGTCAACGTTCGGACCATGCGCAGCTATGTAGATGCTGCGGTGTCGGGCGTTGTGGGTGGTTTTGGCTGGTTTCTCCAGTCCGGCGTGGGCGCCGTCTACCGCACGTTCCAGGACAAAATGCGCGACACCGTTAGCCCCAAGGACTTTGGTACAAAAGGTGATTTCTATACCGACGATACGGACGCCCTTGAAAGAGCTGATAACCATTGTTTCGCGACTGGGAAAGCCTTGGATCTTGGGAGTGGAAATTACCGCCTCACCCGATTTTTCAAACGTAAATCCAGGTGGATGGGGGATTTCGCCCCAACGTTAGGAACCTTCCCTGTTTTAGGCGATGACAAGATCTACATGCGGCCAGGGTACAAGCACTTGATGCCGGGCTGTTCGATTTGGATGGACGGTCCATACATAGAGGTGCAGACAACAGTGCGCCCTGATCGATTCGCTTCATTCACTTGCGCCCTCATGGATGATCCAGCCTGCGGTACACCACACATCAAAGGGGTAGCATTCATTCAGAACATGGATGTTTTCGATGCTGCTGGGAATTTAACTAGCGTAGCTGCCGATAACAGATCCCCAGTTGATGTTCTGTATTACGCAACAACGGGATGGACGAATCACGAAGACCACGTGGTGTTCGGCTACCCGGCAAAGGCCGGCACATTTGTTCACGGTGCCGACATCGACTACATCACCTTCGATGAGAACTGCACCACATCCGGCGACATCGGTTTGGCCATCTGCGGCAACGGGGTGAATGGTCTATCGGGTACCAGGCATTACGGAGAAAAATACGCGAACGATCACCATAGTCGGTCAAACGTTGATAATCAGTGGGGTACTTGCGCGCTGTACATCGACGGCTATATTCCTTCTGCGTCTGCGCCACAGAACTCAATCGGTGGCCACTACATGGGTGGGTCAATTCGCACCTACTGCAACAACCCATTCATCCTTGATCACGCCAACACCGTCGTTTTCGATAAGGCCGTTTTCGAATGGCCCAATCGTGTTGGGTCGGTCGGGGCGACCAAGGCGCTTCCGGTGGGCTCAGCGAACACGTTTGGTGTGGTGTTTGATGATTGCCGGCATTTGAACCCGGTGGGTATTGATGGCATCTACCAGTTCGCCAACAACATTGGCGGCGTGTTCATCCACTCCGACCCGAGGCACGGGAACTTGGGCCTTGCCTATGGTGGTGTTGGTGCTTTCCTCCGTGCAAACGGTGGTAACCCAGCCCTGCAGCTAACTGCTGATATCAACGGCGCGACCAAGGACTGGGCCTTGCTGGCGAATCAGTCCAGCGGTAAGCGCCTGGAGGCTCGTTTCGACAACGCCCAGGCAATGACACTCACGTCGGCGGGGACACTCACTGCCAACCGACTTGTTGCGGTTGTGACCGGCAGCAGCTCGGCGGCAGATCCGTCTGTTCGCCTGTCCGGTTCTGACCCAACCACCGGTTTCTACCGAACTGCAGCTGACACCATCGCGATTGCCATCGCAGGGGTGAAGGCGTGGGACATTCAGACAGACATGTTCCTGCGTCCAGGTATGGACAATACCAACCAGGTGGGATCGGGTTCTTTCCGCATCAAGGAGTTCTTCGGCGCTAACAACGTCATCAACACCTCCGATGGCAACTTAAAAACCAAACGTGTTCTGGAGGGAGGCATGAGGGAGTTAGGCAGTAACTTCACTGAGGTGGAGCTTGCTGCATGGGGGAGTGTCCGGCACACAGTTTTCAAATGGAACGACTCCATCCAAGACAAGGGCATGGATAAGGCGCGCTTGAACGTCGGCTTTATTGCTCAAGAGGTTCAGGGCGCGTTCGCCGTCCATGGCCTGGACGCCTCGAAGTACGCCCTCTGGTGCGAAGATCCTGTTCGCAAGTCGGTAACGAAACTTCGCTCTGCGACTCGCCAGAAAATTGAACTGGTACCGCATGAAACTCGATCGGTGGAACTTGTCGAGGGTATCCCCGTAATGGTGGTGCGCCAGCAGATGGTCGAGGTTCCGGCAGTGGATATGGTGCAGATCATTGATGAGCAGGGGGCTGTGGTGCTGGATGCTTCCGGTACCCCTGAACTTTACCCGGTGCCGGTTATGGAGGAATTTGAAGAGGAGTATGAGGATTTTGAGCAGTCTGGATCTAGGCTTGGACTGCGGTATGAGCAATGTCTGATTTTTGAGACAGCATTTCTTCGAGCGATGCTTGCCAAGCAAGAGCATCGCATTGCTGCACTTGAGGCAATGTCCAGCATTAATCGAAGCACACTTTAGGTGAAACTATGTCAATCACAGAGCAGCAACTGCTGTATATCCTCCCCAATGCCCGCTCAGTCGCGGGCATTTTTTTGCCTGCACCTAACCGTGCGATGGCTCGCTTCAAGATCAACAGTTGCCTGCGTACTGCGGAGTTCATTGCCCGCGTTCCGGCCTGAGCCGCCCCACAACACCAATACCAGCCTTCAGCGGGTTTTGTATTGCCTGGAGAAACCATGGCTCGAATTTCTGGTTCTCTGGCGGGCAGCAAGAATGCGCTCGCATTCCTCGACATGCTTGCCTGGTCTGAGGGCACGTCGACCAGCAAGCACACCCGAGACGACGGCTATGACGTGGTGGTGGGCGGCATCGACAGCCCGAACACATTCAAGAGCTACAGCACCCATCCTGGCGTGCTGGTGACCGTGAACAATAAAGGCTTGAGGTCCACGGCCGCTACCAGCAACTCCAGCACTACCGCGACCTGCTAAATCTGCCGGACTTCGGACCTATCAGCCAGGACAAGCTGGCCTTGCGCCTTGTGAAGGAGCGGGGCGCCTTGGCAGACGTGCACGCCGGGCGAATCCAGGCCGCGATCACGAAGGGGCGGAAAATCTGGGCCAGTCTGCCACGCGCCGGATACGGGCAGTATGAGCGCAAGTTGGACGATCTACTGGCGCACTATATCGCGGCCGGAGGGAGGCTGGCTTGAGCGGTTGACCCAGGCGCGCAAGGGCCTTGCTGCTGGCGGTAGCGTCGTATTGGGGAGCGTACCAGCACGGCCAGGCGACGATGGATGCCGAGTGGCAGGGCAGGTGGGCTGCGCGCGATGTCAGCGACAAGCAGGCCTGGGCCATAGCTGAACAGCGGGCCCAGAAAAGAAGAGCTTTGCCGGCAGGAGGTGGTAGATAAGGAAGAGAGCAATGCGAGGGAACAGCTCGAACTGGCCAATGGTCGCGCCGCTGCTGGTGGGCTGCGTGGGGAAATCAACCGGCTGCGCGCAGGTCATTCAGCTATCTACGATGCCATCGCTAACCAACAGCGCCAGGCAGGAGAGTCCGCCGTCATAGTGCTCGGGAGACTGATTTAGGAAGTTGACCGAATGGCGTGTAGCCTCGCAGAAGTGTTTGAGCGAAGTCGAATAGCAGGCCAGGCGTGCCTATCAGCCTATCAGAGTGGTGAAGTCCTTCCTCACTCCACGAAAGGAATGGAGGAGGCGGGTCACATGAGGCGAATTTGTCTTTTTCGTGTTTCGACCGGAAAGTCAACAGCTTACCGATTCAAGCAAGCCTTCATTACGTGTTAAGGTAGGCGAAAACTGAGAACCAAGATCAGTCATCACAAAATTGCCAATACACCGAACATCTCGTAGTAAATTGGTCATTTTTTGTGCTTCCTAGATTAAGCAAAATACTCAGCTTTAATCGAAGTGCGCATTGAATTTCTACTAAGGCTAAAAGCTTGCCGCAGTAGTTGACTTTATCATGGATGTGGTTTGTGCCAAATTTAGAGAGCAGGTTATGAGTAAAACGTTAGACATCGCAAAGCTAGTTGCAGATCACGAACAGATTGTTCTAGGGAAGAAAGTTCTGTTTGTTCCAGCTGAGGCAGGCCTCAGGTCTGAAAGACTGCTTGTTGTGATGAGCGCTCACAACCAAGGTGGGAAATATATGGCTCTTCGTTCTTTTTTGGAAGATCAAAAGTGCGATTTGCTTTTTATTTCAGACCCCAAGAACTCTTGGTATTTGGATGACGATTTAGGCTCTTCATTTGGAAGTGTTTTGAATGTATTTGTGAAGAATTATGATCCGAAGTCAATATTTCTTTTCGGTTCTTCGATGTCTGGTTATGGTGCGATATTTCACGCGTTCAAACTAAATGCTAACGCTATTGCCTCCAATCCACAGATAAATTTAGATGTGACAAAAGATTATGCTTGGCCTGAGCTTATTGAACACATCAATGATATCGGCGGAAATCACGTAAATTTAGATGAGATCTCAGATGCGGAATGGGGTGACTCGGCTGTATATCTAATTCATGGTCATGATGAGATTGATACAATAAATGTTGAGCTATTGACAAGGTCGTCCCCTCCAAATAAGAAGCTGATAGTTCAGACTCTGGATGTGGACTCTCATGTAATGTTTTTTGGTAAAGAAGTTGGATATGTTTATGCCGTTATGGATCTGCTGGCCTCATTCAGGAAAGAGCTTGACCTAAAGAAGCTCCTTTTGGATCTGGTCCCGGAAGACAAAACTAATAAGCGCCAGCTCCGAGCAGAGCGCAAGCTTTCTAAGATTCATGATCCATACAGGGCGATTGATCACTCCGGGAATGCCATATCATGGCAGAATCGTTACCTTTATCAGCAGGCTGGTAAAGAAGTATTCTTCTCGAATATTGGATTTTACACGGAAGGAAAATTAACTGGCGGCACCTGCTTTTTTGACGGTGAGCGCTGGAGACTTTGCACTCCGATTCCAACTATCGGTGATGATTTAATATCTGTCAATCATCTAAAGACCACTGGGGATCTCAGCGCTAAACAAAACAATCAGAATATAAATGAATTCTGGTGGGTCAGGAATGAAGCGGAGTCAGATCTGATTGTAAATGGCAGCCTTGAGTGCCTTGAAATAGATCTCTCGACTGCGAACACCAAAAATATCTATCTCAGCTCAGCATTGAAAGTAAGTAAAAAGCAATATGAGTCACTTTTGGGTAAGTATCTGACATTATCCGCTGATGTTTATACAAGTGATGGGAAGATTTACTTGACACTTGGCGGGTATGGCGATTCCGGATATCATCATCGTAACTCTCCTACCAATACTGTTGGCTCATGGGAGAAAATATTCGTTACACAGCAGTTTTTATCTATAAATACTAATCATAAAGATTCAGTTTTCGTGAGGGTCAATCTGGCGGCGGACGGAAAACCAAAGAAGGTAATTATAAAAAATATCAGGCTTCATGCCGGTTATTTTCCGATGGGTACTCCTTAACTGTTCATCACTAGAAAGCACCATCGCCTGAATGGGCGCGCGACTCGAGCAGTCTTCGTCGAATAGCGCGGGTATTGGGGGATTGGCAAGAGCTTAAGCGAGCCATTGATGCCGCAGGCGAGGAGCCCAATACGTCGGCGCCACTAAGTTCAATAGTCATTGATGGCTACTGAATCGCTGATGGAAGCTGTGCAGGAGTGCCAGCGGCGAGCGCTTGGCAGTGATGGTAAGGCCCTCACCCAATCGGCTGGATCATCTCCGACCTTTAATTGTGTACATTACTGATAGATGCATTCACTTGGTATCACTCAAGGACACCCTAAGGCTTGCCCAGGCTGAGCGCCGTTTGCTCCGCCTGTTCCTTGGGTGTGGTCGGGTCCAGCTGTTGAACGACTGGATACTCACTCCGGTGCCATCAGCACCGCCAGCGTCAACTTGATGAACTCCTCGTTGCGGTCGATCGTGTCCAGGGCGCCGCGGATGTTGTCGGCGACGTCTGCCGATCCCCGAGCCTCCACCCAGTTGGAGAGCTCCATGATGGCGGCTTCCAGGGCGAGCTGGTTTTCGTTGATCTTGAGCAGCAGGGAAGGGAGCAGGTCAGTGTTAGGCATCGCGAATCCTCCGTGGAGTTTTCAGCGTAGCAGGGGGATTGGGACTGGTGTTCGTTCGGCAGGACGCCGTGGGGTAGGGGCTTTCTTGTCGAAAGCCTGTAGGGACTTTTGCGGGGAAACGTGAAACCAAGCTGAACACCGTAGAGCGTCGATTGCAGTGGGCGCTTACGTAAAGGACTGTTATTTAAAGCATTTCAGCGCCCCAGCAAGCATGGGGTGCTAGGGGTCGAGTGTTCGAATCACTCCGTCCCGACCATATTTTTCAATGAGTTAGCCCAATCTTTGCAGGTTGGGCTTTTTCATGCCCGATAAAATACCCCCACATTTACCCCCACAGAATTTTCGACCATTTGTCGTGATGCTGCCTCGTTGTAAGCGCGCGAGATATTTGGTGCTGGCAAGAATGCTTCTGACTAGCGAGTTTTGCAGGGTCTTTGGTGTTAAGAATTCCCCTCGCACCTTTCTGTAAACTAGCCGTTTTCGGTCAGTCAGCGTCTGCAAACGCTCGATTTTCGTCACTCTCTGACAGGATCTATTAGGCAACTACCACCCTGAAACTCATCGATCTTCGTTGTGTAAGCTCGACTGAACATATCTCTGCGCCCCCCCCCAATCCGGATGCGAATAGGTCGGTTCTGTGCCGCAGGTAATCGCCAGTCTTCAGAACAACGTATCTGGTACTCGCCATCATCGTATATGTACTGCTCGGGGGAACTCTGGGGGGGCAAATAGCGCTGCTTGGCAGCCACAAACGTATGCAGTTGGCAGTTGTTTCAGCCTATGGTCGCCAGGAGAATCGAAGCAGCTTACGCCGCCGCACCCACCGCTCACCCGTATATGTCGTCGTCTCCTGTCCTCAGTGATACAGCCAGGACTGTAGCGCGTCGAGATTTGTTACCACGATTTGCTGTGCGCTGGCCTTGGATTCCACTTTGTTCGCGTCAATTTGAAAACGCTGCAATACGTACTGCACCAGAGCTCCGCGGCTAGGGAGGATGAGTTGGCCGTTTTGCATGCCGTAGTCGATCTCAATGATGTTCTTTTGTTCGGGTGTCAGGCGTTGGTCAGGTTCGATGATTACATCAACCAGGGTGTTCCAAGCTGTATCTGCCTCGCGGCTAAATGCCGAGGTGTCCAATACTTCCGGTTCACCCCGCAAGCGACTAAGAACGAAGTCGCGGTATGCTCCATTCTTCTCGCAGTAAGCGCGTGCATGCCAGCGCATGCCGGTGTAGATGAGCGTGTGCGGAGCAATCAGTCGGATTTCTGAAATCGGCGTGGTAAATGATACGTACTCGGTTTCCAGTCGGAGGCCTTCACGGCAGGCCTTAAGTAGCGGTCGCAGCACCTCTGGGCGGATCGAGCGGTCCGGTACATGCAGTACTTCAGTATGGGCATAGGCCAGAGCTAGGCCGTCGATGTGCGGCGCGCGTTCGTGATTCTGGTTGAGCAGATGTAGATAGGCGCTGGCACTGTCATCGATGAACAGTGGCTTGAAAGTTTTGCTCGGCACATAGCCCTTCAGCGATTTGCTATATGTAAGGTTTTTAGGCGCATGTTCATTGATGTAGCCGTTAATATCCTTCGATGCCTGCTGCCGACTGATGCCAAAGCTCTGCATCAGGTGCCCTGTGGTCAGGCGGCCCTCCCACCAGACAATGGTCTCGATCAGGCGATAGCGTAAGGCTAGATCCCAGCGTACTTGCTCAACCGACTGCTTGCGTTTCATGACGTCTCCATCTGTGCAGAAACTTTACCTGTATATGCCTACATCATAGACCTGTCGTCAAAGGTTACATACCCTGCGATTGCGGTTCAAGATTGGTCGCGAGTGTCGGGGGAAAGAGATGGAATGTATGGAGTTGGTGTGGGCAATTTTGGGAGGCTCAAGCTTGGTCATCCCCCGGTGTCAGGATAGTTGTCGCCTCGCCAGACTTACCTGAAACCAGACCCCGGGGGCGGAAAGAGAGCCGTTGTGCCGTACTATTCCTCTGAGCGCAAAGCCGAACTGCTCAAGATGCTGGGCCCTCCACTCAACCTGACGATGGCCGAAGTCGCCAGGCGCGAGGGCGTTACTGAAATGTCGCTGTATACCTGGCGCAAACGAGCCAGTGCCGAAGGATGTGTGGTGGTGACCGATCCCAAACACCCGACCGAGAGTTGGTCGGCAGAAATGAAATTCGCGGCTGTCGCCGAATGTGCCAGCTTGTCCGAGATTGAACTGGGTGAATACTGCCGTCGCAAAGGCTTGTATCCCGAGCAGATTGCTGCCTGGCGGCAAGCCTTCCTGAGTGGGATGGCCCCTCAAAAAGCGCAGCCCAAGGTTGATCGGGAGCAGGCCCGTCAGGATCAGAAACGTATTAAACAGCTTGAGCGCGAACTGCGCCGTAAGGATAAGGCGCTGGCTGAAACAGCCGCGTTACTGGTGCTGCGAAAAAAGCTCAACGACTACTGGGGAGTAGACGACGAGGACAATTGACCGCTCTGCCGGAACGGCAACTGCTGGTGGCGTGGCTGACAGAGGCGATCAATACCGGCGCTCGAAAATCGATGGCGTGCCAAGAAGTTGGATTGACGCTCAGAACGTTGCAGCGTTGGACTCAAACGGAAGAGGTGGTGGCGGATGCGCGTACTACTACAGTTCGCACAACCCCGCCCAATGCGCTGAATGAGCATGAGCGAATAGCGATTCTCAACCTGTGCAACAGCGCTGAGTATGCTCACTTGCCACCCAGCCAGATCGTGCCGAGGCTGGCCGATAAGCAGATCTACGTAGGCTCGGAGTCAACGTTCTATCGTGTGCTTCGAGCTGCCGGGCAGAGGCAACACCGAGGACGCGCTCAGCGCCCTGGACGTAATGCCGAGCCAACCACGCATGCGGCTCATGCACCAAATCGTGTGTGGTCGTGGGACATCACGTACTTGCCGTCTTCGGTGCGTGGAAAGTACTACTACCTGTACCTGATCGAGGATATTTACAGCCGCAAGAGCGTCGGCTGGGAGGTGCATGAGGATGAGGACGGCGCCAAGGCCGCAGTGTTGCTGCAAAGGAGCGTGATCAGCGAACAATGCCTGAGAGAGCCTCTGGTACTACACTCGGACAACGGCGCGCCGATGAAGTCGACCACGTTGCTGAGCAAGATGTATGAGTTAGGCATTACGCCATCAAGGGGCAGACCGCGTGTCAGCAATGACAATCCGTATTCGGAGGCTCTTTTCAGAACGCTGAAGTACTGTCCGCAATGGCCGACCAAGGGTTTCGAGACCTTGGATGCTGCAAGATGCTGGGTGCGTGATTTTATCCGCTGGTACAACCACGAACACCGACATAGCGGGATCCGCTTCGTCACACCGGCAGAGCGTCATCGTGGTCAGGATAGGCAAATCCTTGCCCTGCGCCATGAGCTGTATGAACAAGCTCGAAGCAGGAATCCAGAGCGATGGTCAGGACGCACTCGTAACTGGGAGCCAATTGGTACGGTGCTGTTGAACCCTGATCGGGATCAACAGCACGCGAAGCAAGCCGCATAGCTGGATGGTTGACGCGACAACTACCTTGAAAAACGCCGTCATCATCACGTTGATGATTGCGTTATTGATTCAAGCGTTGCACCTAAGTGCTATACAGGGGACTCACGCGCAACTGGCCGACGCCCTGACTCACCAACAGGCAGTCAACAAGAAACTGGCGCAAGAAAATCGGAAGGTGTACTCGGCACTACGAGCGGAGCGTGCGCATGTCGAGCAGTTGCAGCGCAAAGTGGTGTTGATCCAAGGCTTGCTCACCGATTACCTGGCTGGCGTGGCAGTGAGTTTTTGAGTGGTGCGAGAAGGCCGCGATGCAATCAATACAGAATTTAAACCAAGGCAAAGGAATTGCCTTGCGGCTCTGAGGCTTTATTTTGACTTCGCTAGTCCTGCCGGCATAAGTCAGCATTCATACTGAGAAAAGTGACCTGAACAACGATGGTCAGTGGGACTACAATGAGATGGCGCCTGAATGCGATCTGGGTAACGATAGCCAATGCGGGCCAGAACAAAAGCGGCACAGATCGTGATCTCGATAATGAAGGCAGTTGGGGTCAGGATTGTGGCGATGCGGATTGCTACGAAGACAAGGATGGGTAGTGGGATGGATAAGTTGACTAGCAATACGAAAAATTACTGTTGGCTTACCTGGTTTGCTTTACCACCTGTTGGTGACGTGGGTAATGTACCGTTTAGCTCATGCAAGGCAGGTCACGGTTCTCCAAGGATCGCCCTCCAGAAGCGGTTCAAAATAATCGACATGCCTGATCTGGATCATCTCTCTTTGTTGCTATTTATCCGTGCCCATAGTGGTTGTAGTTTTGTTGCACCCGAATATCGCTATATGACGAACATTTAGGGAATGGAATGAGTGGATTGATGGTTGGCGATCTCGTGTGTTCCAGTGGCTTTTCCGGTATCGGAAAATTACTGAGCATAGATCACAAGAGCAATGAGGGTGTGGTGGGATTCTTTGAGTCGCCCATTAGTTCTGAGTGTCGACTGAAAGCCGTAGATGTTGCTTTGCTTGAGAGCGCGCAGTTGTACGAAGAGTCGATTGTGTATTGTCAGGATCGTGCAAGCGGTATTTGGAGGAGGGGTAGGTACGCTGGTCCTCGCCCTGGTAACAGGCATCTAGTGATATTTCGGGCTGATGGAGATCAACAAGAGGTCGACATTGATCAACTTAATTGCCTGAATATAGGGCCGGGAGAACTGCTGGACCCGGCGGCGTTTTTGGCTGCACGGTCAAATGACGCACCTTTTTTTTGCTCCTTACGGCATGATTTTTTAAATGCTTATATCGAGCAGCGCGCCGCCTGTCGTTCAATTTCATCAATTCCCAGCAGTAGTGTTGAGTTGGAGCCGCATCAGATTGCTGTAGTGCGTCGGGTTTTGCGAGATCCAATACCTAAATACCTCTTGGCAGATGAAGTAGGCCTCGGCAAAACGATTGAGGCGGGCATGATCATTCGTGAGCATGTGCTAGAGAAAAAACACGACTCAAGAGTGCTAATCACCGTGCCTGCGGCACTAATCGAGCAATGGCGAGATGAGTTGTCCGGGCGCTTTCACCTTAGTGAATTGTTGGCAAGTCAATCAGAGCCACAACGATTGATTCGAATCTGCTCACATGAACACATAAATAGTGTCCTTAAGGGGTGGTTACCTACCTTGTTGGTGGTCGATGAGGCTCACCAAATTGCACCTTGGGCATGGGATCTACAGTCTGATGTGCGTGAGCGTTTTCAAGCCTTGGCAGCAGGCTGTCAGGTGGCCTCGGTTGTACTGCTTCTTTCTGGTACTCCCCTAAACGGTAATGAGAAAAATTTTTTGGCAATGCTGCACTGCCTTAGCCCTGAGGCCTATGAATTGTCAGAGGAGGGTGTACGTCGCTTTACTACCCAGATCGCTGAGCGAGAATTAGTCGGCGGTTGGTACAGCGCCCTAACGCCAAGCAACTCCAACGCAGCTTTGGAGCAAATACTTCAAAATCTGGTGAGTAAATTCCCTGATGATCAGTCTTTGCATTCTTTAGTTGATAAGACCCTTCCGCTAGTAGATTTTTTTGCTGAGCAAAGTGGTGATCTGAGAATGCAGGCAGTCCAAACCTTAAGGCGTTATATCGGCGAACATTACCGACTGCACCAACGCATGTTGCGTAACCGTCGCGAGTCACAGCAATTGGCATGGCTGTTCCCTGGTCTCGCTGGCTTGAAGCGCAGTTTTTGGCCATTGACGGAGCAAATGCCGTCTTTGGATTTGTTGCTGGAGGAATATCGCAGTCAAGCAAGTCGCGACCCTGATGATTTCCAAGCGATGAGCGCAGAAGTGTATTTACGATGGGTAGATGATCTATTGGTTAGCCCCTTGCTAGTCGGACGGCGCGCTAATCAGGCCATTCAACGTCTGTCTGGTTCACTGAAGCAAGCTGAACAGGAGTTACTTGATAATATCTCTCAGCAAGCTATTCATGAACAGATAGAAAAAGACATTTGCTTAGTTGAAAACCTGCGCAATTGGCTTGCTGAACATAAAAATGGTAAGGCAGTGGTATTTTGTAGTGTTGATGAGGTGGCACAACATATATTCACTTTGCTGGCTTGCGAACTGGATGTGGCAATCGAACGTTATATCCCCGGGCGAGAGTTGCGATTCATCCGTCCCATGAGTTCAATCAGGGTGTTGGTGTGTGACCAACATGGTGAGGACGGCCTTAACTTGCACGGTGGTCAGCGAATTGCTGTGCACTACAGTTTACCGCGCTCATTCAGCCGTATTGAGCAGCGACTTGGTCGACTTAATCGTTACAGCGCCAACCTGGTGGGGGTGCGACCAGTAGAAAGTTTGGCACTACTTCCTGCGCATGACGGATTAATCCGCCGCTGGATTGATGTGCTGGATCTGTCAGTAGGCTTGTTTAACAACACGGTAGCCAGCCTGCAATATGTACTGGAGGAGCATCTTGAGAGCAGCTGGAACACAGTGGCCTCGTCGGGTGATGAGGCGTTGCTCCGGAGCGCCGCAGGCTTGAGTGGCGATGATGGCTTACTTGTGCGTGAGCGACGTCGCGTGAAGGTGCAGGAAGAATTGTTGGCACTAGATGATGAGGTTAGCGAGGCTAAGGACTTCGCCGAACAAATCGCCGACGCAGACGACTCAGCTGAAGAGCAAGCGAAGCGGATGTGCGCATGGATGACTAAGGGGCTGTCCTTCAATTTTGAGGGTGATTTGCAGAGTCCATTTCGACTCCGGTTCGCGGTAGAGGGGTCACGTGAGGGTAGCAAGACGTTAGTGGACGTCCAAACCTTTGTTTCTAACTGTTTAACCGGTATCGATCCCGAAAGTGGTAATCCCCCAGCAACTGCACCAATGAGTGTTTCGAGAGCCCAGGTGGCTGGTCAGTCCGGGGTGTACCCATTTCGCTATGGTCAGCCGTTTGTAGACTCAATTTATAACTTGATTACGGTTGATTCGCGCGGAGCAACCAGTGCCTTTCTGCGCGTGCTAAAAAAAAGCGACCTAAGGGAGCCAAAAATATTCTTCCGTCTCACCTGGTTGGTGACCGCTACAAAGTTGGGGGCTGGGCGCCTAGAGCAACTCAGAGGCGATGAGTTGATGTTGCCTTCAGTACTGAGCCATTGGCTGGCTCAGGATGGCAGTTTGGTGGTTTCTGAGAACACGTTGAAGTCAATGGAGTGGCCTTACAATAAACCTAATCCCGCCTTTCAAGATATCAATCTGCGTAATAACGTTTGGCCTGAGTTGGAGTCATTTCTACCAGCAGCCGAGTGGAAACAAATGGTTTTGACGATCGCATCAAAGAGTCGAGAGAGGATTCTAACTGACTCTCCCCGGACTCAGCTTTTGTTATCTGCTCCCCAACTGCATTTGCTATCCATGCATGCGGTAATTGTGTGCAACGAAAAGATGCTAAAGGAGGCCTGATGCAAGCGCAGTGGAATGCACTAAAAACTGCATTATTGACACCCAATCTCGTTAGCGAGGTTGGGGCCCTGACTGAGTCATTTTTTGTTCGGTTACTCACGGTTTTTCGCGACCCAAGATCAGGCTCGGCTGATCGCGCGGCCGTGTGTCGGGATGCCTTGGGGTGTGCACTGGCAAACAAAATTAACGATCCTGTATTACTGCTACCTGAAGGTTTAGTGGGCGATAAGTATCTTTCACTCACGGGGCTTGCCCGGAATGTCATGACTAGTTACGTGCGCATGGAGGATGTTCTGAATGAAGAGGCACTTGCTGTCTACGGACATCACGCTCGTCGACATCTAATGCCCGTGCCAATGGATGTGTCTCTGCGACAAAGGCTTAAAAATGAGAAATTCACTTCATATCAAGGGCTTGGGCAGCAAGCCGCCATACGCACTGTTTTAACGTCCCCTACGGACAGCACGTTGATCATTAATCTGCCAACCGGTAGTGGAAAGACCCTGGTTATTCATGCGTTGAGCCTGTTCGCCGGCAAGAATAAGCTGGTGCTAGTCATTGTGCCAACGGTGGGATTGGCGCTGGAACAAGCAAGCCGTGCTGCTGAAGTGCTTGACCGTGCTGGATGTTGCCATGGTGGCAGTTATGCTTTGTATAGCGGCCAGTCTGAAACTGAGACTCAGCAAGTTCTTGATCGGTTGAAAGAGGGTAGCCAGCGTATTTTGTTTTGTTCGCCAGAATCAGCGATCGGCAAGTTGCGCCCGGCCCTTTTCCGGCTAGCAGAACAAGGGCGGTTAGAGGCTTTGATTGTCGATGAAGCACATATTATCGATCAATGGGGATCTGAGTTTCGCCCAGAATTTCAATTGTTGGCACCACTGTTTCGCTCGCTCAAGGAGCATTCGAAAAAAAGCATAAAAACTGTGCTGATGTCGGCAACATTCAGCGAGTCGACCCTGCAATTGTTGAAGGATTCGTTTCTTCGTGAAGGAGAACAGGCGATTGAAGTTCACGGCAGTTTTTTACGCCCAGAACTGAATTTTAACCTGCTTAAAACTGTTGATTCTGAGGAACATCAAGTCGCGGTGTTGGAAGCGATTATGCGTCTACCTAGACCGTTGATTTTGTATACAACTAAGCAAAAAGAAGCAGAGTTATGGAGGGATTTGCTACTCGCCCAAGGGTTTGTAAGAGTCGGTTTGTTCCATGGCGGAACCCCTGCGAATCAACGTGACGACCTGATCCGACAATGGGGTGATGACGAACTGGATATCATGGTTGCGACTTCTGCTTTCGGTGTGGGTATGGACAAATCCGGAGTGCGTTCGGTGTTGCATGCATCAGTGCCCGAAAGTTTGGATCGGTTTTATCAGGAGGCAGGTCGGGGGGGGCGTGATGGTAACGCATGCTGGTCTTGGATGATTTATCACCCTGGTCAGTTGCACCTAGCGAAAGGCCTATCGCTGGAGAAATTAATTTCTGCGGGTCTTGGCTTGGAGCGTTGGAAGACGTTATTGCAAACCAAAAAAATTAGCGGCGATTTGTTAACGGTTTCACTTTCGGCTCTTCGTCGTGGTGTGCACCGGCATAGCGAGAGCAACGAAAAATGGAATTTGCAAACCCTACAATTGATGCAGCGGGCAGGGTTGATTCGTCTATTTTTTGTACCACCCGAACCGCCGCAATTCGAAGGCGATTTATTGCCTGAAGATGAGCAACTACAGACAGAGTATTTTGAGGAGTATTACGATCGACTCGGCGTTCAGATCCTGATTAGCACCCATCTGTCAATTGAAGCGTGGCAGCAAGTAGAGCAAAGGCGCGATCAGGAAAAACAAGCAAGAGCCGCGGGTTTTGCTCGTTTAATCGGATGGTTAAAGAATCCGGAGCAACGATTGTGTTTGCTATTGAGCGAGTTCTATCGGCCTAGTGGAGTTGTACCTGAATACAGTTGTGGTGGTTGTCCAGGTTGTCGTGATCTAGGGCGTACGGCTTTTAAACCGACTCTTGGAGCATCTTTCGAATTACGTGGAGTTGAACTACCTCAAGTGCCTAGTTGGATGCCTTCTTCGCAGTTGTTGCGTGTTCGATATAAGCCCGAGTTGTACCCTAGAGTTACGGTCAAGGCAATGCTACATGAGTGGCGTTATTGGTTACAAAGTTTGCTGCGTGCTAGACAGGTTCAGGCTGTGCGCGCTAGCCAAGCAGTACTAGATGAGATGTTCAAAAACGAGGCACTAAAAGCCCTACCGTTCTGGTGCTCACTAGAACCAAAAGATAGTGCTGGAAGTTGGCTTGAGTTGGTGCTGCTAATGCCTGGAGATACTCATTTGCCTGTGCCGGAATTCGATGCGCCTCCCCGGGTGATAGTCGCTTCGGAGGGAGTGCCAGATCCGCTTATGCCTAATCGCAATTGGTGGGAGACCCGCCCAGGCAGTAGAGAATTGGAAAGTTTTGTAAGGGGATTTCAGTAATGTCGATGGTAAATAATGCGCATGCCGGTAGCAGTTTGAGTTTACTGAACCTAATTGATAGGGTGCTCCTGCGGAAGGGGAAGCCTATATCGCGTACTGAGATTTTTGAGCTTTTAAGACCTGATTGGTTACCGAAATCAGATGGTGCAAAATGGCGTTTTGAGGGGAATTTAGATTTTTGGATAAAGGAAGGATTGTGGGCGCAAGATGAAAGTGGAATGATTTCGGTCTCTGAAGGATCTACGGAGAAAAATCTACCGCATAGAGTTTTAGCGTTAATAATCGCTAATGCAAAGGAAACTACTGATCAATCCATTCTGGATGATACGCGGGTAGAGCCTTTTCTTCGTGCGATGACCTGCCTGTTAGCGCAGCAAACTTATACATTTATGGGTGGTAGTCCAGTAGAACCCGGTAAGAACGGTAACGCGGAAGAGGCGGTCAATAGGTGGTTGCCAGGGGATCGAGGGCTTAACTTAACTAACGAGTTAACTACTTTCCTACAGTTTGGGGAGTTTTTAGGGTTTCTTGAGCCCTTTGGTGCTGGTTATATTGTCGATCCGACGCGATCGATCGAACCTTATTTGGAAGGCTTGTTTGCTGATGAAGTAAAGTTGTCGCTAAAAGTGTTTATTGAAAAGTTGTCCGAAAAAGTCCCCCTGTTAGATGGCGGGCGTTTTCGTGTTTTGCTCGAACCACTAATGCAGGAATTGGGTTGGTATCCTCGGGAGAATAATCAGGTCAGTCCGGCTCTAAGCCATGCGCTTGTTCGATTGGAAAGTGCCTTTCGCTTACGCTTTGATAAAGCCTCCGATGACAAAGACAGTATGCAGTTACAGTTGCCGAATAAAAAGATTAGTTATGTAGGCGAAGTTTTTTATGTTTCGGAGGTGAAGTCGTGAGTTTGATTAATTATTGGCCTCGACCTGAATATATAAACGAGTGCATACGTACCGAGGCAGAGGAACTTGCAGAGCATGTCCTGTTGGCAGTCCATGAACCTATGCAGTTGCTGCGTGTAGGTGCTGGCGAAGACCAGTGGTGCAGTGAAGAAGATTTGCTTGAACACTTTCTATCTGTAGAAAGGCCGATTCCCATAATCGGAAAGTCTGGAGTTGGTAAGTCTCATCTTATTCGTTGGATGGACGCCAAATTAAAATTGCACGCGGATTACGCCAAATGGCACGTAGTGAGGATACCGAAAAATTCCAGTTTGCGTCAGGCACTTGAAATATTGTTAGACGGGCTTCAAGGTGATGACTTTGACGAAGCGCGTAAGCGGATTCACTCCGTAGGTGAACAGTTAAAAACTGAGGAGGTTGCGGATTTATTATTGACATTTATGTCGCAGCAACTCCAGCGCATGTACCAAGGCGCGTCTCTAACAATGGATGAACTTCGTGAGCGTCCCGAACTTCGTGCTCAGTTGACTGATTTTCAGAAAGAACGTTTGCGAGATATTCAAAAATACACGCTTCCCGGTCAAGGGCTTTCTGAACTAATCACTGATCCTAACTTTAAGAAAAACTTGCTTAGTCCAAAGCATTGCATTTATCAATCTGCGAGTCGGTTGACGCAGGGTGCAAGTGATGATGAGTTGGGCGATAACAATTACGAAATTAAGGCCAAGGATCTTGATTTTAGCTTTAATTTGGACGATTTATCGCTCAGCGCGCGTCAGTGTGTTAGCAAGACTCGATTGACCACTGAATTAGATGCTAGAGAGGGTGCGGCACGGGTGTTGAACGAAGTGCTTGGAGAGTCAACCCGTACGGTTTTTCGGCATCTGTTTCAGTTTAATGGCGGCAGTTTTCAAGATCTATTTAAGAGTATTCGTCGCTCGTTAAAGGTGGAAAGACGTACTCTGGTGGTGTTAGTCGAAGATATGGCGGCTATTTCCGCCATCGAAGATGTACTGATTGATAGTTTGTTGGAAGAGTCAGTGCGCGATGGTGAGCAGGAGCTATGCACTCTGCGCTCGGCTATTGCTGTGACTGACGGTTATCAAGGTTATTTGCGTCGCCAGGATACGATTAAAACCCGCGCACAATACGAGTGGAACATTCGTGACTATGGCTTGGACCGCGTGCAAACCTTAGAGCGAATTATCGATTTTTGTGGTCGCTATTTAAATGCCGCCCGATATGGCAGTGCGGCGTTGAAAACCTCATGGTTGTCTCGAGGTGAAGGAGGGTGGCCGCAGATTTGGTCTGATCCCAATGATGGAGAAGAAATTAGGGCATTTGGTTATTCGCCCTCTGGCGCCCCTTTATTCCCTTTTAATCGAAATGCTATTACAGCTCTCTGCAGACCATTTTTGTCGTAAGGGCGACGAAGAGCTTAAATTTAATCCGCGTCAAATATTGAATGAAATTTTATTGCGCACACTCCGTGATTATAGAAAAACGTTCGAGGTACACGAGTTCCCGCCCGCAGGGTTTGCGGGGATTAGTGTTTGGTCAGGATTGCAGGGGGTTTTGCAGAGACTTGAAAATCCGGAGCGAAGCAAAACTGTTGCGGCAATCTGGGGGTACGGTGGTCGTAAAATAGAGGATATTCAAAGTAATTTGGATAGAGGAGTTGCCAGTGCCTTTGGTTTAGGTGGGCTAGCAGCGATGCTCAAGGATGGGGTGGTCGCCACGCCGGACGCACGCGTAATTACAGTGCAAACCAAAACTCAAACTTCTGAAGGAGATAATGAGGCAGCAACTGATTCTCGTCAGGATAAATTGCAGAAGTTGGAAGAAGCGGTAACATTATGGTTTCAACGTAAAATAGAACTTGGGCAGGAGGAGAGTCGCGCTTTGCGGGCGGGTCTTCTTTATATGTATGAGCAGTATGCGCACGCAGATTGGTTCGGCCTTGGTGAAAAGCCTTCGCTGAAGAGCGGCGTTTTTGTAAATATAGAACTTCCTTATGCTGTCGGTAATCGTACCGTAAATAAAGTGTCTTTTTGTTTAGAGAAGGACTTCAAAAATACGCAGAGGGCAGCTTTTCTACAAGGCATAGCCCTCGCACTGCTTCGCTATGAGTATTTTAATCCAAAATTTACTTATGATGTTGGTTGGGGTTATGCCGGTGGTTTTGAAGACTATCTAATATATCAAAACTTTGCTGCGGATTGGGTGCCTGATGCTTTGAGGACATTAGCTGCGCAGTCCCGGGAAAGCTTGTCAGATTTGCTCGGTAAGCAAGTTCAATCTGCGATTATACTTGGATTGATGGTAGGTGCTAATAATGATCGACAGCGCTTAAATGAATTGCTCCGGCCCGCTGAGAGTATTCGCGAACGTGAAATAGCCGCAATTGTTCCAGAGTTAAAGCAGGCGCGCGAATTAGTGCTTAAAGGTTGGGATGCTGAGCGTGATGCTTGGTTGAAATTGGTTTCTGTAAATGAGCATGGGATGGATGGCGATATTGCCGCTAAAGGACTTAAAGTGGTAAGAGTTAATCCTGATCTGGCAGTGGTGCGGTTGGCCAACGTTGTAACTAATGCTTTGCAGCCAGCGATAAAAGTTATTGCTGTTCTAGAAGGTTGTTCTCTGCAAGATGAATTTTTTAATTTGCTGAAGAATATGGCTGATTTAGTGCGAGATATTAGTGTGGGTGGGCTACATTATCCAGCACAATCAAACTTTCCAAGTGCAAAAAAAATGGAGAGTTCTTTGCTTGCATTGAGGTCTGACAGCGAAAACTGGTCGCTGATCAAACGCCTATTATCACTGGATGGTGAAACTGATGTGGTTAAGCGATTGCAACAGTTTAACCTCATCGATGGTCCTCGCCTCGAGACACTTATAAAGGTGCTGATGGATTGGGATGGCCTTTACCAATACGTGAAGCCGCGCTTAGAATCGGAAAATAAGCGCTGGGGGGAGATATTTTGAAGCAATCTCAAAATAGTGTGACCCGTCTACTTGATGAACTCACCATGACGGTGGATAACTTGCTGGAGGCTAGCAATGAGTCCGCTTGAACAGCAGATCGAAGCTCTTCGAAGTGAGCAACTACTAAGTCAGTCTGCTGGGCAGGCTCGCGAGGCTATTAAGGACTGTGAACATATTTATGAACGCTTCCAAGCTATCGTCAAGAACCTAAAGGCTATGGAGGCAAGTGCGGATGTGCTAAAAGCACTACCGGAAGATGCGCCTGAGTCGATGCAGTTGAGTTCTGAAATACAGCAGCAGTGCAGTAAAGCAATTGTAAGTCTGAAAACGTTTACTAGTATTTGGCAGCAGAAAAGATCGGCTGCCCTCCAAGATGACGCACTTGATAATGCACACGTGGCACTTCGGGATCTGGCCACTCAATTAGAGGCGAAAGTGGAATCATGTTGGAGATCCTGGACTGCGCAATTGGACAATTCTTGCCGAGTCGAACAAGTAATGCTGGATACCCAGCGTGGTATTCCAGTTGTTGATCAATTCTATACGGAGTATGTCGCTCTACGTAAACAGTTTTTGGCTGGAACGAAACAATTGCCAGAAAATGTTTGGGTAATACAAGGATTAGAGAAATTGGCTGCGAGTATGCAGCAAATGCGTGATCAAATGGTTTTCGACTTGCCAGAAGATGTTACCCGTTTCTTTAAGCAGCTTAATCACCCTGGCAATCAAGGTAAGGCACCGTTGTCGATGATGACTTTGAGTGCTTTTCAGTGGCTACAAGAAAATGATCAGCTTGGACAATATATTATTAGCCGGAAAATTACCTGATGATCATTACATTGGCGCATTTGCATGCTTGTTTAGATAGGTTAGAAGAGCAAGAAACAAAGTTGCTGGTTTGGGGTGATACTGGCGGATTTTTTAGTGCAGATGAGGTAATCACAATCTTGGAAGGTGTGCTTCCCGATCATGATCCTTACGATGTACTGATGGAATTAACCAGGCATGCAATGCTCATAGAGGCGCCGCACCCTGAAGGACTGACAAATGTGTATCGCACACGGATGGGCGAGTCGGCGTACCTGTACCGTAATTTGCGTCAATGGTTCTTAGGCCAATCGCTGGATCGGTCTCGTACACTCGTATCAGACTTTCGCTTTATTCGACGCCCACGCAGTTACCCTATGCGTGATCAGTTTATAGAAAAGTTACTGCCTCAGTGGTTACAAGTACCGAAACTTAGTAATACTCAGCAGTTGAAAACGGCAATTGAATTATTGCTTGACCCAAACAGTAACCTGCATTTGGCTGGTTTTCAGGCGCGAGCAACATTGCGCATCTTACAGGCCTACAGCGAGCAGCACTGCGGTAGTAGCCAAGCCTCTGGCACCATTGTCTGTGCCGGAACAGGCAGCGGCAAAACACTGTCGTTTTATTTGCCGGGACTCGCTTCACTAGCAGCGGATCTATTACTTAATCCCTCTCCTCGAGTACGAATTCTTGCAATCTACCCGCGTAATGAACTGCTCAAAGACCAGTTCATGGAGGCTTGGGGGCAGTGCCGAAAACTCGATGGACTGATGCAGTCAGGGGTCGGTCGAAAAATTCGCATTGGTGCTCTGTATGGTGATACACCTTACAACTGGGGTATGGCCGGGAAGGACTATAAAACGGGGAAACAAAAAACTGAGTTTGATCTACTACGCTGCACCACCGACAGTTGTACTGGTCAGATGGAGTGGAATTCTAATCTTAAAGAGGTTAAGTGTAGTCGCTGTGGTCACCGTGTTACGGATGATGAGGTGGCGCTGACCCGTAGTTGTCAGACGGACTTACCTCCGGATATTCTGTTTACCACCACCGAGATGCTCAATCGTAGACTTGGTGACTTCAGTTGTAACCACCTATTTGGTGTAGGCCAGCAGGCAGGTCCGATGTTGGTGCTACTCGATGAAGTGCACACGTACGGTGGTAGCAGCGGAACTCAAGTTGCTTACTTACTTAGGCGCTGGATGAAGCGCGCTCAATGCCGTCCGCACTTTGTAGGGCTGTCTGCAACACTGACAGATGCTGAGCGTTTTTTTGGCGAGTTGGTCGGCGCACGCCAAGAGCATGTGGTATTGGTCGAAGCGCTGCCTGATGAAATGATTGACGAGGGTGCGGAGTACCTACTGGTGCTTCGCGGCGACCCAGTTTCCCAGACTGCGTTGCTGTCGACCACCATTCAAGCGTGCATGCTAACTAGGCGTATTCTGGATGTCCGCAAGAGCCGCTCACTAGGCACTTGGGGTAGTAAAACCTTTGTCTTTACTGACGATTTGGATGCCAATAATCGTCTTTATCATCAATTAGCAGATGCAGAAGGTTGGCGCACTAGTAAATGGGGGCTTAAGCCTCATCATCCCTCGCTTGCTAGTCTGCGTGGTCCAAGGGACGGGCGGGATGATGGCGGGCAAGACACAGTCAATCCGCTCGAACGTATACGTCTGGGCCAAGATTGGCGAGCGGCTACCGATATAGGCCATTCGCTGGATGAGGATGATCGTGCGGTAATCGGGCGCACCTCAAGCCAGGATGTCGGGGTGGATGCTGACGCAGAGATTGTTGTTGCCACAGCGTCTCTTGAGGTGGGCTTCAATGATCCGGCAGTGGGGGCTGTGCTGCAACACAAGGCGCCGCGTGATGTTGCATCCTATTTGCAGCGCAAGGGCCGTGCCGGTCGCTCACGCACCATGCGTCCGTGGATGCTTGTAGTTCTCTCAGAGTTCGGTCGTGATCGAGTCGCATTTCAACGCTATGAAGAGTTGCTTAGCCCCGAAATTAAGCGGCAAGGTCTGCCACTGCACAACAGCCATATTCAAAAAATGCAAGCAACTATGGCGCTGCTTGACTGGCTCAGTGCGCAGTTAGGTAGTGGTTCCGTGTGGACGATTCTACGCAAACCGCAAATGAATAAGAGCAGTTGCAAGAAACTGCTCATTTTAGTCGAGCAGTTGCTACGACCAGGTAGTCAGCAAGAGCACTTCAAAACCTATTTGAAAGATGCCCTGCAGGTCGATGACGATACGGCGAAGCGCATTCTCTGGGCGCCGCCGCGTTCGGTGATGCTTGAAGTGTTACCTACGTTGCAGCGCAAACTGGTGACAGATTGGAGTGCCAACGGCCAACCTTGGGCGGATGTGGTAAGAGGAAGTTCACCGCTCTCGGAGTTTATTCCTGAGGCGCTATTTGCCGAACTTAGTTTGCCGAGTGTGTTTGTTGCTTTGGTGCGGGGGGCGGAGGAGCATATCGAGTGGACGGATCTACCAATTTTTCAAGCCCTGCGAGAGTTTGCCCCAGGGCGAATTTCTAAGCGATATGCGATTGACAGCAACCTCGATTCAGACTGGTTAGTGCCCGTAGATTTTGTACCTGAACAGGAAACCATTCAGCAGCGCGGGTTTGAAGTCGGTGAGGCTTTTGGCGAGCAGTTACGAGATGAAGGCTTGGTTGCTGGTGATGCGGATAAAACTTTGACGGTACTGCGCCCTAACTCCATATATACCCGGCGTTTAGATCCAAAGTTAGGCCTATCTGAGAAAAGTAACGCGCGACTGATATGGCAGTCTGAATTTCGCGTTCCAGCACTAACTGAATTGCACAAACCCCCAGTTGGCAGTTGGGGTCAGCATTTGGTCGATGTAACGTTCTGTTTGCATCAGCAAATGACTCCTCTGGAGGTGCTGCGTTTTAGTACCGCCGCAGATGCCACTTTAAGATTTAGCAAGGGAGCAACTACTAAAATTCGATTTGATTGGCAGCGTAATGGCGAACCCGTTGCCATTGGTGCCCGCCAATGGGTTGATGGCATGCGATTACGCTTTGCTATCAATGATCAGGTAATAGCTGATATGTTAGCAAATCCACAGGTATTACGAGGATTGCGCCCGATCTACTTCCGGCATCTTGTGGATCAACTGGATATCTTTGGTGGTGACCAATTTAAAGCTAATTGGATCGCAGAGTGCTATCTGGCTGCAGTCGCGGGTGAATTGCTAGATTTGAATCCAAACGATCCGCAACCACTAATCAGTGCGTTGATTCGGTTGCACTCGAGTGCGGGTATTGAGCGATTGCGCAGCATTCCACAGAGTCTATTTCAGCCTGATGAGCAACTTGATTCAGTGCAAGAGCAGAAGTTACAGGTGGCTCTACGGGAGTTACTAGACCGAGATGATTTACTTTGCAGTCTAAAAGTGTGCGCAAATGCCCTCTGGTCTGATGTGCACGTATTACCGGAATTGGGCCAATGGGCGCGCGCCTTGTTGGCCAATACTCTGGCCGCGGCAGCCCAGCAATCCATGTGTGTGTTGCTGCCCGATGTTGACGAACGGGTTGTGTTGGCTGATGCGTTGTGGAGTGAGGGCTACTTAGAGATCTGGTTGAGTGAGGCCGAGGCGGGAGGTAATGGCATCATCACTCGTTTAGAACTGGCATATTTTCAGGATCCGTTGCGCGTACTTAATGTCTTCGCACGCAGCCTGCAGCCAAGTGACTATGAGCAAATCGACTTTGATCTCTTCCAGTTGCTTGGCCTGGTAGTGAAAGGGGGGGATTTAGCTAGCTCGCTTGCTGAGGTGCGTGGCTGCAGTAATTTACAACAACGGCGTGATGCCAACGAAGAGTTGCACCGTGTTCTGCTCCGTGAAGGCTTTGCCCTTAGCCACAGTTTTTTAAGTGTTTTGCATTCAAGGGCCCTCAGGCCAGGTAGCAATACCAGCACCGACAAGTACCTTCTCAACTTGCTGGAGCAGTGGCGAAATTTAGAAAGCTTTAGTGGCTTGGAGTGGGGTTTAAATATCGCCGCCCATGCCTTATCCGCCAAAAATCTTGGTGCTCAGGCGTCTGCTGTTGAAGTGTTCCAGGGACTTTGTCGTAATCAGGGGTTATTGTGGCCGCGTGGTAACGCCATCCGTCAGTCTGAAATGAACTACTATAACCCTTTCCAAACGGGCGTCGCCACAACTGAACGGCTGCTAGGTAGCCTCCTCTTTGCTGAGCAAGAGTTGTATGTCCAGCTAACAGTTGATTATTTGGCTGAATTACATCACGTGTTAAAGCGAGTAGGACGAGTGGACCTTTTAATACCGCGTACCCATATCGCCTCAATCTCAAAACTAATAGCCGAGATTCAGCTAAATCCTGTTGATCACTCCGGGTTATGGTTATATCCCCGCATTGGGGCTATGAGGCGGTTACAAGATAGCATGGTATTGAGGATCGAACTGGCCGAGGCCATTCAATAAGAGTTTTTGCTATGAATGAACAGCGGCAAATTTTTCTACACGGCCCCCTAGGTCGTCGACAATTTCGCGAAGTACTGGGTGGACTGATGTCCGGCTTGTTGCTTAACCCTGAGCCTATCTGGTTGGTATCGCCCTGGCTGAGCGACTTTCCCCTATTGGACAACTGTTCAGGGCAGTGGGACACATTAGAACCAGGTTGGGGCAGTAGAGAGGTTAGTTTTAATGAAGTGCTAGCGAAGGCAGTTAATTGCGGGTGCCGTTTACGGGTAGTGACCCGTGACGATACGTACAGTCGTCGGTTTGTTCAGCAATTGAGCGGTCGCCTAATTTCCGGTCATGATTTTTCTTGCCAGTTCAGTGAACAAGTTCATACCAAAGGCCTACTTACTAACAGTTGTTTTTTGAAGGGCTCAATGAATTACACCTGGAGTGGAACAAACCGTAATGACGAACATGTCATGCTGACCAGTAATTCTCAGATAATTTCTGAAGCATTACTAGAGTTTGAAGAGCATTACCGCTTCGAGGCACATTCATGAACACTATACCGACATGGTTGCATCCTTTTTTTGCGGTCGATAACCAGATCGATCCGGGCAAAGTGCTTGCTGGGAAATACCCGCAGCCGTATCAAAATTTGTTGGAGCCTTTGGTGCAAAGTGCCTGTGCGGGGCGGTGGCCTTTACTGTTGCCATACAGTCGCCCGCCGGAATTATGGTTCTACGCAGACTGCGGAGGATGGCCGCGCTCTGGAGGAGTTACGCCAGGTGTTAGCGGCGTTTTTGGGGACAGCGGATACTTGTTTTGATTATGGGTTGATCATCAATCCAAGTACTGAGGGGCAGAGAGCATTGCTAGCGCATGCCCCAGCAGGATTATTGCGTATTGATTTACTTGGCGAGGTGAATGAGCAGCAAAAAAATCGGGTTTTTACAGTACTAGCTAACGTGCTGAAGCTGTATCAACAACGTCCTGCGCTTACCTCGTTAGCCAAACGACCAATAGGTCGAGTGCTGCGTGATTTTATGCTGGCCTACCGATTAAATGATGGTGAGGATGCTTGGCGTTTTTACGGAGAGCTTAAGAACTCGGGAGGTTTCACTCCACCTAATCTGCTGTCATTGGAGTTGCAGGCCTTAGCTTCAGCGGATCGTTGGCAGGACATCGTTAATCATCCGCGGTTGCCCAGTCTGCTCGGTGGCCGTATTCCTTTACGATTAGTTCGCGTATTGCTTCGAGCACTTGGTCAGTTGGGACTTAATCGACTACTAATTAATGAGGCCATCGGTGAGGAGTCGAGGGACGAATTGGCCGATTTGTGCCGCCCATTAAGCCCACTTTTTATGACTGTTCCGTTGTTTGAATGTCACGAAAGCTTTAAACAAGATTGGCAGTTGTGGGTTGCCGGCGCTGTTACTTTAAGGTGTGCACAGATTCAGCAGCAGTTACCTGACTTTATCGACTCGGATTGGTTTCGAAAATTGCTACATTGGGCGGATTTGGTTGCGGTAAATCAATCTGAGGCTGAAGTAGAATCGGTTGTTTGTGAGTCAAAAGATCAGAAGGAAGGGCCAGGGGCGGTGCAAGCGTTACTGCAACGCTCGTTGGGCGCGCCATTAGTTGAGTTGCAGCAATTGTGGCAGCAATTACAGGCTATGCCTGCGTCGTGGTTTGAGCCGTTGAAATCATTGCCTATGATGACTGCGATTTTGCAAGATTTGCAAAAACGCTATTCTAAAGAACAGTTGGGTGGTTGGGATAGTTGGTTTCAGCGCTTGTTTGATACCGATCTACCGACTGGTGTACTGGAGAGAGATGCACAAGAGTATTGCGAAAATTGGACAGTTGAGTCATTTCATTCAGACAGATTGCTTAAGTGCATTAAGTCTGGGTCTCCTGTGGGGCAGACGATTCTTCGTAACACGCTACCGTTGTTGCTAGATTGGTTGGATGAGCGCGATGTGGTTTGCCAAGGGGTTGTTTGGTTAGAATTATTAGAATTACTTGCTCTTGATTCTATAGTCAATCCAGCACTGCTGTCGCTGGCTGCACAATTGACGCAGTTGATGTTGGAGCAACCGTTCGCAGTCGATGAGTATACGCGGTTGGTCGACTCTATATTGATGCTCTGGGAGGTCAATAAAGGGCCTGAAGCGTATACCGGCATGCTTGAGTTGATGGATGTGCTGCTGGACGCACCTTGCCCGGCAGAGCCATTGCGTCGTCAAGTTTGGCAATCACTACAGGATTTCGCGACAAAGCACTGGAGACAAATTAAAGATCCAGCGATACGCGAACTGACCTTTGTATTAATGCAGGAAATTCTTGAGGTTGGTGAACCACTCCCAGATTTTAGCAATAACAAGGATTCTGAATCAGATAGCGATTCATTGATAGAATTAACCCCTAATTTACAAGGAAAATTGTTGGGTATTTATACTCTCACAGAAGGTGCCGCTCGCCGCGCACGGGACGTACTAGAAGTAATTTTCACTGGACTCACGGTCGAGATCAACAGTGATCATACCGCTACTCCAGCCTTGTGCCATCTGGCCAAAACGGCCGATTATTTTGTGTTCTCCTCTAGAAGTTCAAAACATCAAGCGTTTTATCCAGTGACGGCGATAAGAAGTGATATTATTTTTCCGTTAGGAAAAGGTGCTTCAAGTATCATTCGTGAGTTTGTGAGTCGATTGAGAATTAGTCAATTTTAGTGTTTATGCATTCTATCGACATACTGAAATTTAAACTCAGGAAAGGTTATGGGATCATCAATACTTTGTGCTGCTGTAAGCCTAATCTCCACTTTGGATGAGCTTTGCAATAGTTAATGGTCGCTATGGTGTTTTGGCGGGCTTGTGGACCATCCATCGGTTGGAGGTAAAAGTGTTTAAAGTCTAGATGCTCATATTGGCCGGGCATTGAATCATGTTGAGGGAATACGAGTTTTAATTCGTCGCCTTTAGTTATTTTTAATTGAGTGGTCGACTTCGGACTTACACAAGTCCAATCTATGCCGGTAGGAGGTTTAATTGTTCCATTGGTTTCAACGGCGATAGTGAATCCACATGCGTGTAGAGCATTAATTAGCGATTCATCAACTTGAAGCAATGGTTCGCCGCCAGTAAGAACGACATATTTATACTCGGCATCGACATTTGGCCATTTCTCATTGATTGATTGCGAAAGCTGTTCCGAACTTGTGAATCTCCCTCCACCGTTGCCATCGGTTCCTAAAAAATCGGTATCACAGAATCGACAAATTGATTTCAATCTATCCTGTTCCCGCCCCGTCCAGAGATTGCAACCGGTGAAACGGCAGAACACGGCAGGGCGTCCAGCTTGGTGGCCTTCTCCTTGCAAGGTATAAAAAATCTCTTTGACGGTGTAATTCATAATGATCGCAGGGTCGGAACGGGAATGTGATGGAACCCACAGAGGTGGTGCCCTGGTGCGGGACTGGCCGGTCGCCGTCGCCGCAGCATGTGCTGTTGCTCTGGGAGGTCCCAATGATACCGGAATTACTATGAATCGTCGCCGGGGGAGGGTATTTTAAGCCGCTCTTCTGCAAAAAAAATGGAGAAGGATTCGGATTTAACGGAGTTTTACTGAGTGTCAGATTAGATATAATATTTAACAGTGTTAAATACGGAAGACTTAACATGCAGATCTCGGAAGATACACTTTACTCCAATCGCGTGCAGCTAGAAAAAACATACGCTATAAAGGAAGCACACGAGTCTCGTGCCGAAGACTGGGGGCCGCAACTTTGGGCTTTTGTTAAGGCGCAGGTCCCCTTCTCAGTCTCTTTTGAATCACTACGTGAGCCTGGCTTTCAAGAGGTTCTGCATGATCGATTCGTAAACTATGTCTTTTCTCGTCTAATTCTTGGTGCTGTTCATGCAGCCAATTTAATAGATACGGCCGAGCTAGATGAGGAAGAATCATATGAAAGTCTTTCGGCTTCGGTGGAAACTATTTTAGATGTGGAACCTGATATTAGGGATCGAATAGTTTGGTATCTTGATCGCATCGCATGGCGTATAAAGAAAAAGGAGGCCGATCCCACACGAGGACAAAAAAATAGTATAAAAAAATTGGCCATAGAGAACAGGCATCGATGCTATCTGTGTGGTAAGGCTTTGCATTATAATGATAGTCCCTTTGGCTCTGATGATGATGCGTTTATAAAAGAAAAACGCCAAAAACGGGCATTTGAAATTGAACATATATGGAGTCAGGCTAGAGGGGGTGGTCGAGGACGTGATAATTTGGCAGCGAGTTGCAGTGTTTGCAATAAGCTAAAAAAACATTTAGTTAATTTTACTGATATTGCTGTGGAACAAATAATGACCACTGCAGTTGAACCTGAAAGTGTACGGTATTCAATGAGTGCTGAGTTTCGCTTTGCGCTCATCTGGCGACAGCAAGGTAAATGCTTCTTTTGTTCAAGAAAATTTCATGATGTCGATACGGAAGATTTGCTCCTGGTAAAGCGAGAGCGTACGCAACCATATCATTTTTTTAATATGATGTTAGTATGTCTAGATTGTAATGAAAATCATTTTCGGGATGGAGTAAATCTAAGTGCATAGCTATCGTGGCTTTTTGGTTCGCCAGCGTGATACAACTGAGATTGAATTTGTTCTTTTTGTTGCGAACGCTATTGATGTAGTTCAGTGGACTCAGGCAGATGATATCCGTTTGGATAGAGGGAATGTTCAGCGCGAGTTGGTTGAATCAAGGTGGAGGCAAGTTAGAAAGTTTTTTAACGCTTCTTCTCGAAATGTCATACCCACAAGTGTTACGATTGCTTTCGATGAAAATCTAACTAGAGTGAACTCAAAAGAAGAGCTTTCAGAAACGATACCGTCTTATTTTTTGGGGCAGCCCGAAAGTGATATGGTAGAGCTTACCTTTACAAATGCGGTTAAGAGTTTTTCTTTTATTATTGATGGTCAGCATCGTCTCAAGGGTATGGCCGAAGTTGGGCAAGATATCTGGGTTCCTATTTGCTTGTTTCCTTCCCTATCACAGTTAGAGAGGGCATTTCAATTTATAACAATCAATAACAAATCGCACAAAGTCCCTACCAACAATTTAAAGGCGCTTATTACTAATTTCGATGAGATCGAGGATGGGCTTCGTTCGCGACTCACTCAGGCTTCCATCACTGCGCCAAAATTTGCAACACATGTTGACGTAATGAATGAGAACTCAGACAGTCCATTTCACAAAATGGTTGCTTGGGTTAATAATCGATATGATGATCGTAAAGAAATTATTTCGCCAAGTGCTATAGAAAATGGACTTAAGTCTATTAATAGCGGATTTCCAGAGACTAAATCTGATCCTGCTGATGCTATAACTGTTATGTCGGCTATCTGGATGCGGATATTTAATCAGTATGGAATAAGTCTCGCGAATATCGAGCAGTTTCCAAATTTGACAAAAAAAGCAGTAGTACAACGGGTCACAGAGATGGTTGTAGATTTCCTCGTGCAGGAATTGGATCCAGCGTTTTCAACCGGTAGTATTATGTCGGGCGATGCTCGGAGAGCTGGCGATGCCGCAGACAAATTGATTGCTATGATTCCGGTTGAATTCTGGCAGGATGATTGGGCACTCAAGAGTTTGGATACTTCTGCCGGTCGCGATATCATCAGTGTGAGCATTCGAGAGTTGAAAAAACAAATAGCGAAAAACCAAGGCGATGATTTCGATTGGCGAAAAGACAATCCGCTCTATCAAACAGGAAATCAAGAAGAGGTTTGATTTAATATCGTGGCTTATTTGATTTAGGCGAATCTCGCGATTCGCCTAAATGGTATTACATGCATTTAGATATAATCAGTTTGAATTTTGGTGTGGCGATTAATTTTATATTTTTTTAGCATATTGCTCGTATCCAGACTTGCGCAACTCGCAAGCCGGGCACGTTCCGCACCCGTAGCCCCACTCATGTTTCTGCTGTCGAGTCCCGAGGTAGCAGGTGTGGGACTCTTCTTGAATCAGGCTGACAAGATCTCGATTACCTAGGTCTTCAGCCAAGCGCCAGGTCTGAGCTTTGTTGAGCCACATCAAGGGCGTTTCAATTATCACTGGAACGTCCATCCCGAGGCTCAAGGCCACCTGGGTGGCTTTGAGGGTGTTGTCCCGGCAGTCTGGGTAGCCTGAGTAGTCGGTTTCGCACATTCCCCCGACCAGCACTGTGAGGTCCCGTCGGTAGGCAATCGTGGCTGCGAACGTCAAGAACAGCAGATTTCTCCCGGGAACAAACGTATTGGGAAGTCCATTCTTTTCAAACTCTATGGTTTTCTCAGCGGTCATCGCCGTATCGCTGATCTGGCCGAGTAATTTGAGATCGAGTACGTGGTCCTCACCGAGTCGCTTGGCCCAGTTCGGAAATCTGTTACGTATCTCCTGCAGGATATTCAGCCGACATTCGAGTTCGATTCGATGTCTTTGACCATAGTCGAAGCCAATGGTCTCGACGTGGTCGTAACGTTCCAGCGCCCAGGCAAGGCAAGTGGTTGAGTCTTGTCCGCCTGAGAATAAAACTAAGGCTTTGGTGTGCATGCTGCTCTCCTCGGAACTGGGTTTGCATTTAGCGCCGTTTCAGTTCTTGCTTGAGTTTTTCGGTCAGATACTTGGTGAGCAATCCGATATCAGTGGGCGTGTTTTGGATACCGTTCCAGGGGCGGCGGTCGGTTTCAGAAATGTGCCAATCGCCACTTGTCCACGCTGTATGAGGTTTCAAAAGTTTTAGACCTTTGATAAAACCTTCCTTGCAGGTTGTGCCTTGATCGGAGTAAAGCAACTCCATAACGAAACTCAAAGAAACCAGGCCCGCCCCGTGCTTCAAACGTGAATTCCTAGGCGCTAGTCCTTCCCATTCTGATTTGAAAACTACACGCACTGCATGGAAGAAGTTGTTGATGAGTTCGATGCTGCGCCCCTCAAAGTCATCAAACTTCATGAAACTACGAATCGCGCCATCATTCGCAGAGTTCATCACGAACTTCTGCATCGCCATGTCGCTTAGTACTCCTTTGGGATTCGTATGTTGCTTGATCTCGCCAAATAGAGAGGAGTTAGGCAGAAAATTCAACAAATCAATAATGCGAGCAGCAAATTTACGACTGGTGAACCGTTCTGGCAGGCCGTCAACTGTCGGTAAAAGCTCATAGATCAGCGATTTTGGCAGCGGTCGCGTATTGTTGACGAGCACAAATTGTTGCCGCAACTCGTTGTAATCTTTACAAATTAATGCCGATACGAATACCTGGAATCCAGGTTTCTCCATCGTGGCAAGGGCACTGAGTCGTTGTTGTCCATCGACCACGAAGCCTGGCTTGGATTCGGCAGTATCAATAACGATTTCTACAATACCCTCGCCGAGGTCTTTAACCGTTACCCCATCCAGAAAGGCCAAGATAATTGCGTTAGGAAGCAATGCATCGTCGCGCTGAAGATAGTCACGAATATCTCTGATGTGCGACGCGACTTGATGGCGCTGAAAGCCTTTGAGGTGACCTTCTTCATCGCGGCCGACTCTCTCAATTTCAGAGAACTCTAAAATTTCATTTGGAGTGGCCGCAAACGAAAATACATCATGCCCGGAGGCCTGTTGGGCGCGCACACCCTTAAATCGATAGATCATTGTTTCGAAAGTTCCAGAGTTTTCTGAAGGTGGCGGTGGTACACGCCTAAGTTATGAAATCCACGTCTTTTGTTTCGATTGCTGGCTCGAAAGATAATAGTTTCGATACCCGCTGACTGACAAATCGAACATTGGCATTTTTGCCACGGTTTATCTCTCAGCGTGGGTGAGATTAGTCGGACATGCTTGGCGATTTCTTTTTCCATTTCTATTGATGATGATATCGATCCGGAAAGAGTCAGTCGGAGATAGTCTACTAGTACGGCTAAAGTTGAATCAAAGTCGAGCAGATTTTTGTCGTAGTCGCGGATCGCTAGCAACGCTGCTTTTTCTTTGATTTGTAACTCTTCTGCGCTCAGAGTGCCTTTTTTTATTCCTTGCATCAGGCGTGGATTTTCAATCGCCTGAGGAATGCGGATAGCAGTGTAGTAATCCAGTTTGCTTGTATTGTTGCCCATGTAGTAATTACACTTCGCATCTTTAAATGCGCGTATAAGGGGGGAGGTTGAGTCAAAACTGGTAATGCCATATCCGGTGAATTCATGGATGTTCTCAGCTTTAGCAAAACCCAGCAGATGAATATTTGTCTCGGGCTTAAGGACCGCTCGAAGCTCTTTTAGAACCTCATGGATTTGATCGACTTTCAAAGGTACTAAACCTCCGATCGCCAAGTAGCGATAACCCATGTCTTCGAGTTGTTTTGCCGCGTTCGCCATGCTTTGAGGAGACCAACCCTGTACCGCTCCAAGAGGTTCGAAAGGCCATTCCGCCTCCTTCACTAAACGCAGAAACTCTTGCGCATTTTTGAGCGTAATTTCGTACCGAAACAGCACATCTTCCGACTGGCTCAGCGCTGGCGGATTGCTGGAGTCGCAGTTGAATATGATGTGGTCCGGCGAGCAACCGTGGGTGAATCCCGCATCTGAGTAGAACTCTACTACTTCGCTTGGGCTATACGCAGGGGTAGGGTGCTCTACATAGGCAAAAGCCCCGCAGTCACCTAGGACCATCGTATCTTTGAACTGAATGCCATCGAGTCGTAGAAATTTGCGCGCGCCTTCTCTGAGGAAGCGCTGCTGCTCGGAAGTCGAGTACCGAACCTTTGAATTAGCGACGCCATTTGCAGGTCGCACTGCGCTCATCGAGACCAAGAGCCCATCATAAGGGACGGGGGTCATCATTTCGTGCGCATACTGGTCATCCCAGTATCTCTTCCGGCCCGGCGCATTTCGATCGTTGATGAAATCGTAGTCCGGGTCTACGTAGTCTTGGGTGTCGGCGTATAAAAATTTCATTGGTGAGCGCTGGTCATATAGAGGCGGATCAAGGTTTCTTGCAGCGCCTTGATATCTTGAGGGGTGCTTTGGATTTCATTCCACTGGACATTAATCATCGGCCACTGACCTGATGTCCATGCACAGTAAGGGGCTACTCTGGCCAGTTCTTGTAACACGGCTTCGTAGGTTTCGCGCTGACCACCGATCTTGGCGTAGATCCGATCCATGAGCACGCCCATGGCGATGATTCCCGCTGAGTGCATAAGTCGACTGTTCTTCGATTCAAGTGCCCACGCCTCTGGAAACGTATCACGCACCGCTCGCCAAAAGGTCGTCAGTAGGTGGTACATGGACTCAACGTTCGCCGCACCGTCGATGCTGGAGGTGTAGGGAGCCAACGCCCCCAGCGGATTACTGATGCTATTGCGGATCATCGTTATTACAGCGGTGTCAGTGATCACCGCTTTGTTATTTTGCTCGGACGACCGCTTTATGAGTTTGTGGAAAGGGGAGTTGGGATCGCGGCTAAGAAGCCCGCACAACTCAGCTGGTGCCTTGCGAGCACTCAGTTCGCGGGGCAAAAGGATGCTGCCTGTCTCCGGCAGTAGTTCGTTGATCAGTCGAGTGGGCAAGGGTTTGGCCTTGTTGACCAAAATAAATTGCTCGCGCTGGGTGGTCAGGCTGTCGGATACAAAACCGATCACTGGCACAGGAAGATCCGAATTGGCCGCTTTCGCCAACGCCAATGAGCGCTGTTGCCCGTCCACGATCCAGGCAGACCTCATTCCTTCCTCCCTGATAGGGATCGTCAGCGTACCCGCTTGCGAAAGCCCCGCATCGCCTGTCGGCTTACTTCCGCGTGCTGCAACAAAACGCAGGTCAGGAGACAGCGCTAAGATAATTGCATTGGGAAAAAGTACATTTCCCTGATTGAGGTACTCAGTGATCCCTTTGACATGACTCTTAATCTCGGGGCGCTGAAAACCCTTGAGGGGACTGCTGTCTTCGCGCGACAGGCGGCTGATGTCGGCAATTCGGACCAGGTCAGATCCCCTGATGAATAATGCATACACATCAAGGTTGTCGCCTTGCGTGGTGCGTAGTGCACGCACCACAATCGCATCTTCGCTCGTCATGCTTTGCTCTCTATGCTGTCTTGACCTTTGATGTCCTGCCAGATCCTCCGAAAGCGCGATTGCTCGCACGACACAAGGGCCTCGTCCCTTAAGTAGCGTAACAATCGGGTCGAACTGCCTTGGTAGTCAGCCCACACACACTCAAGCATGTAGGCAATTTCACTGTCCGATGCGCGCCGCCGGATGGTCGTTTTTGCTAGGGATAAAAGATCCATCGCCGCGCTGACGCTCTTTCGAGCGATCTCAGCAGGAGCACTCGACAGTTCAAGAATCTCAATGAAATGACGCAGGGCTCTCTGAGGGAAATCGTTGCGAGTGCCTGGTAGTGTTGAGGTTTCAAGGCGTTCGTCATACGGCATCGCGATGGGTCGTAAATGGCTGGGAAGCATCTCGATGCCTGGGCGCGAAGTGAATATTCTGAGCTTGTCGATCTGCGTGTCCCTGATTTTTCCAAGGTCTTCGCCTATCAACTGGACATAGTTTGAAGAGAGGGCAATGAGCACCAAGTCGATGTCGGGTTGGCTGACGAGGTCCGCTAGGGCGCTTCCCTTTGATTGGGTGACATTCACGGCTTCCCACCAATCTGATGCGCGCACACCCAATTTTTCGAGACGTGGGATGATAGAATTCGGATCCTGAGCCACCGTCAGGTTGTACGGTGGACATCTCTGATCGCCTTCAATCAACCCTAAGCCGGTCGACGCAAACATTAGCTTCGCGTTCAACTTCGTTGCTACGCGCCTCGCGTCAGAAACGCTTCTGCCCACGTAAAGTGAAGATGCCATCAGAGTGGTGGGACGTTCGTCTATTTGCCCCTTCCACGCCTTTGCCATGGCTGCAATCGATGAATAACACTCGTCGTTCAGTACCACCGGCGGCAGGCCGTCGAGACGTTTTCGATTGGTGCAGTTGGTGATGATGACGGTTCTCATGGGAAAACTGTAGGCCTGTTTTGACGGGTGTTGCATTTATCTGAGGCTGACAATTTACCATTTAATAACTGTATGGGCCAATGCGCTTAGGCTAGTTTTTATGCGGAAGGGTTGGTATAAGAGCCTCAATACTGCTGCTACCCCTCTTTCTGGGGGGCCGTTCGATGAAGGAAGAGACTCATTGCTTAAGTTCAGCGCAATCAAGGCGTTACAGAGCCCAACCCACCAAGTGGTATCGTTTGCGGCTACCGTTGAGCAGATTTTGGCGATCGCTAGCATCGACCGAGTCAAGCGTGATGATCGTGGCGCCCTTCATGGCTTTCAGCGGCCACAGGTGTCCAAGCACATACGAGAGATCCGCGACTACCTCTCCCGTCCCGATGCGGTAATGCCTAATGCTGTGGTGTTAGCGTTTACCAGTGGAGTCCGGGTGGTGGAAGGAAATGGAGCCTATGCAGAAATTGAGGTGGATATTTCATCCGGCCCTCCTGGGTTCGTTGTGGATGGTCAGCAGCGCCTATCTGCGTTAGCTGGGCTCGAGGGGAGTTCGTTCCAGTTACTGGTGTCTGCTCTTGTGTGTGAAAATCAGGAAGAGCTTCGCCGGCAATTCATTCTCGTCAACAACACCAGTCCATTACCGAAGTCGCTGGTATATGAACTGCTCCCGTCTGTCAGCGGCCTTCCATTCAGAATGACTTCCCGCGCCCGCGCAGCCCGCATCGTGGAAATGCTGAATTATGACGATCGATCTTCTTTGCAAGGACAGATTAAGCAGCATACCAATCCCTCAGGGGTCATCGGTGATACGTCGCTCCAGAAACTGGTAATGAATTCCCTATCTGACGGTTACTGTCGGGAGGTGATTGAGTTGTCGGGAGGTGAGGATCGGTGTTTCTTGGCCATCAGTGAGTTTTTCCAGGCGGTCCAGGAGGTGTTTGGAAATGCTTGGCATGGTCACACACCTAAAAGCTCTCGTCTCGTCCATAGCGCGGGGATTATTTCCATGGGGTTCGTCATGGAGCAGTTGTGTGCTACAGGAGCGCCACTGGCCCCAGTATTCAAGTTAGGCCTTAGAAAGCTACAAGGATATACAGCTTGGACGCTCGATTCGGGAGAGTGGTCCTTTAAAACAGGCAATCGGCCATGGAATGGAGTTCAGAATTTACATGGTGATATTCATCTTTTGACTGATCATTTGACCAGGGTGGTTCGAAGTTCGGAACTCGTACCTAGCTAACAGGGTTAATTACTATTATTTAGGAGGCAATATGCCTACTTTGGTTTCATCGGATCTGTCTCCAGCCCTGGCCAGTGACGCCAGTGTAAAAGAGTTCTCAGAAGTAATTCTTCATCTATCAATGGCTTTTCAGGAGGCATTGAGGAGGCTTGCAGGGCAGGACGAAGCTTTCCCTTCTGAAGGGTATGGCATGCTGACTGAAGCCTACGGTTTGCGGACGCGTGCGAATATTCTCTACCTGACGCCATCTACCCATGTGGTGCAGGCATTAAACTTTTCCCAAACTGCTATGTTGGGGAAATTTGAAGAAATATTAAATTGCCTGAGTGATGTCGCCGATTTGCACACTGTTAACTCCATTTTGGTTTCCGTGATCACCATTGCATCAGCGCTGGGTGAGGGGCGAGCCAAAGTTGTAGAGTTTTTGTTTGAAACGTTATGCGTCGATCTTGAGTCTTGGAAGGTTTAGTCTAGCTGTTTGGTTTTTTGTCGCGTGAGATACGGGAGGAATCAGTGGAGATTTTTAAAGAGTTCGTTTTTGAGGCCGCTCATCGACTGCCCAATGTTCCAGAAGGGCACAAATGTGGGCGTCTGCATGGTCATTCCTTTCGTATTGCAATTCATATTGATGGCCCTGTTGATAGAGCGTCGGGTTGGGTCAGGGATTTTTCCGAGATAAAGGAAATTTTCGCGCCTCTGTATGAACGCTTAGATCACAATTATCTTAATGAAATTCCCGGACTGGAAAATCCGACAAGCGAGGTTTTAGCCGTTTGGGTTTGGCAGGAGCTAAAGCCATTGCTTCCAGAGCTATCCGCAATACGTATTCACGAGACATGTACAAGTGGATGTATTTATAGAGGGCCGGAGGTATAACCACTCTCGTGTAAAGAAAGTAGAACTATGCGTAGTGTGTAGTTTACTGGGTAGGTCTAGGCTTTTATTGTCGAGTTTAGTGATAGTTTTCTTGTCTGGCTCGACACTCGGCCCTGTAGGGAGGTGGATATGGTAAAGCCTAACAACGGTCGAGGTAAAAGTGCTAGACGTGCTCAGACTCTTTCACCATATTCTCTTAAATGGTACCAGGCGAAGATTACTTCTTGGGACTTTTCGTGGTCATTTCGAATGGCTACCCGACGCGAAGTATCGTCTGGGGAGGACGCTATCCAAGAATTCGCTGTCCTCACTTTCAAAGGTGCTGTGGTTTATCCAGAGGAATTTAGGTATCCGGAGATAGAGATTCAATTGGTGGAAGGGATTGCCTTCATCGCCAAAGAGTCTGTTACTCCAAGTATTGGCTCGATGAGCGCAAATGGTCGATTGCTCTCGGTTTACGTCTCAGTTCCTGTGGAACGGATAAAGACATTGGTGTCCGTTGCACCTCACATGCGGGTCGTTGATTTTCATGCATCGCCTTTACATTATCGTCGAGCGTTAGTCGTGTCGATACAATTAGATACTGAGGTGGAGTAATGTTTGGGCGCTGATCAAGGCGTATGTATCGAATGAGCAAGGCAGGTCATGGTGTCAGGCGATCCCGTACCAAAGGTGCTAATCCGGCAACGTTGCATTGCACCGAAACTCAGTTCTCCCCATCCAACAACTTAGCCGCCCTGAACCTCTCTTCGAGCACCAGCACCACACCGGGGTAATACCTGGGACCGGAAATGAAGCCTTCATGACCGAGGTGTGGAAAGGTGTAGGCATAACTGGTTTCTTTGCCTCCGGGGCGTACAAATCCCCGCTGCCCCTCTAGCCAGGTATTTAGCAGCGCCATGACTTGTTCCGGGTCCATATTCCCTAATTCGTCGGTGACGGCGTTTAGTGGCAGCGAAGGCACGATGAAGGTGGCGGCGAAACGTTGGTCTGTATCGTTAGCCAGATGTCCGCTGTCCTCCCAGGCAGCCTGCAAGCCCTTGTGCACATTGCGTGTCGGGTTGGAGCGTGGCCCAACCCGTTGCCAAGCTTGCTTGGCCTCGAAACCGAAGCAAACCTTGCGATTGGTGACATAGAGATCACATCGTCCCGGGCGCAGGTCGCCCGATTCCACGCCATCTGCTTTAACTTTGTGGCGCTTGCCCGTGGAGAACTCCTCCAAGGCCACCCAGTTTTCCATGGACCAGGCGGCGCCGGCCAGCGAGCTAAGAGTGGCACGCTCGTTGTACCACCAGCAGTTATCGACATACTTATGGATCGCCGCGTAACGCTCCACCATCGCCGTCCATTGCTCCAGTAGAGTCTTAAGTGAACCCTTGGGGGCCTTTACCTTGGTAAGCGATGTCATGTGTGTTCCCTTGTGATCTTCTTGATCGCAGAGCCGGTGGCCATTGATGATTTCCATGTATTTGTATTAGTGGCTAAAAGACATAACGCTGTCAATGTATCTGCCACTGCCCTTCGCCAACAATGAGCTTAGTAAGACGATATATGTGAGGGCCCCGTCCGTGCCCAGGTACGTCGCGGTGCCCCACCGAACTATGCGTCTGGATTATTTGGCGCTATGCCATTGGAAGTTTTTCGATTTTAAGAAAGGGATTATCGGATGGTATCGATTCGAACAGCAGTTTTGATTCTTCAAGTAAATAGCCTTTGAGTGTCGCTCTCTTTCGCGGACCTTCGATTTGGCAAGCCCAGATGTTCAAGCCATTTTCACGCTTCCTGTGAACATTCAGTTTCTCGAACTGCTTCTGCACCCAGCGCCATTCTTCAATCTTTTGATTGGCACCCTGTGAGACACCGGGAAACTCCTGGGCGTAGCGTTGGAAGAGGCCAGGTGTTACCAGAAACACCAAACCGCTCACGATGTGCACCTTGGCCTTGCTGTCGTTGATGATCAGCTTGTGGCTTAGGATGCCTTCCTTGACCCAATTTAGGAATGCCTGGCCAGGGTTGTCCGAAGTGGAATTTGAAATTCCGAGAGCGCTTTCTGACGGTTCTTCACGAACCTCAGGTTCTGCCGAGTCGAACATATCCTGAATCGCCCCGGATTCTCTAGACACCTTGCAAGCTCATTGCGTAACGTTTTTCAAACTCTACCGGTGACAGCTGATTGTTGAAACCATGGCGGCGTTTTGGGTTGTAGAACATCTCGATGTAATCGAACACATCACTCAGAGCATCTTGCCGTGAGGTGTAGATTTTCCGCTTGATTCGTTCCCGTTTCAGAAGCTGGAAAAAGCTCTCAGCCACGGCGTTGCCATGACAATTGCCTCGGCGGCTCATGCTGGCAACCAAATTGTTTGCCTTCAAAAAACTGCGCCAATCGGAGCTGCTGTACTGGGCGGCCGCCAGTTTCGCCAACGGCTCTGGCGTTACCGCATGCGCCAAAGCATGAGCCGTCGTGGAAACTGTTGGGATACTCAGTTCACTATGCTCAAGAGCGTCGGCCCAATCTGACCCGTGCTGGGATTGGCCAATAGAGTGCCTTTGCGTTGACCTGTCGATTGGACGCTGACGTTCCCTGGCATTGCCGGGCCCAGCGTCTGTGACCTGATAGGAGCCTTGTCCTGCATCTTGAGTGTCCTGTCCTGCGTATGGGGTTGGTAATGTGTTCTCATCGGAGGCATTAGTCATGAACAGCCCCATGGACGAAAACGAAGTCATCTTGGGAGTTGATACACATCTGGATACCCACGTAGGGGTCTTGATCAACACGAATGGAAACCTGCTTGGCTGCTTGGCGGTAACAACCGATACCAGCGGATATCTCAAGCTCGTTACCTGGGCCAACTCCTTCGGTATGTTGAAGCGTGCCGGCGTGGAAGGCACCGGAACTTATGGCGCGGGTTTAGCCCGTGTCCTGCGTGATCATGGCATCGAGGTGCTGGAGGTTAACCGCCCTGATCGCTCCAAACGCCGGCTCCAGGGGAAATCCGATCCCACCGACGCCGAGAGCGCGGCTCGATCCGTTCTTTCGGGAAACGCCACGGCGATCGCCAAGACCCAATCGGGTGTGGCCGAGGCGATGCGGGTGGTTTCGGTTGCTCGGCGCAGCGCAGTCAGAGCGAAAACCCAAGCGATCAATCAATTGAGAGCCTTGCTCGTCAGTGCCCCGCAAGACATTCGTGAACGGCTCTGGAAAACCAAACCTGGCGACTGCGCCAAGGGATGTGCACGTCTTCGCTCACGGAGCGCGACTGAATTCCTGAACATCTTAACGACCTCCCTGTGTCTATTGGGCAAGCGCTGGCTGGCATTGGCAGAGGAAGTTGAAAAGCTCGATGTCATTCTAGAAAACCTGACTCGCCAACATGCTCGCCGTTTACGTGAACAATTCGGCGTCGGCCCTCAAACGGCGGCCGTGCTGCTTTCGACAGCAGGTGATAACCCGGAGCGGTTAAAAAGTGAAGCAGCTCTCGCCGCCCTCTGTGGGGTCAGTCCTTTACCGGCATCCTCGGGTAAAACGGTGCGACATCGTTTAAACAGAGGTGGGAATCGGTCTGCGAACAACGCCCTATGGACCATTGCGATGGTACGCATGCGAGGTGATCCCAAAACCCAAAGCTACGTCGCCCGTCGTAGTGCTGAAGGTTTGTCTTCCAAAGAAATCCAGCGCTGTTTAAAACGCTATATCGTCAGGGAGCTATACCCTTTGATCCTGGCAGATTTAGCCGATTCAGCTCGATCTTGTTGACATAGGAGCGTCAACGCACCGATGGAGCGCGTATTTCGCAGCTTGAAAACAGAATGGATACCGACCGTTGGCTATCAAACTGCGCAGGAAGCCCAGCGCGATATCAGCCATTTTTTGATGCATCGCTACAACTGGATTAGGCCGCACCAATTTAATGGTGGGCTGCCACCGGCTCAGGCCGAGAAAAAACTTAACGTCGTGTCCGGGATTAGTTGACCACTACACATTGCCGCCGATCAGCTACTGCAATACGGCCTTGAATTCCTGCGCTATATCCTCCCGCTGCACCTCTTCGCCAACCCCGCGGAGTTTGAGCGTGGGCACTGATGTTCTTGAAACAGTGAAGATTCAAACGAAGTGGAACAAGCAGCCATCTTAAACTCATCAATTTTTCTGGAACGGTGACGGCCCAAGGAGTTCCTTGAGCTGCTTCATAGGTCAGGCTGCTTCAGCGAATTGTAGGCTTGAGCAGGTCTTCCAGGCCGATGCGGCGGAACATTTCGGCCCGCACCCGGTCGGCCATGGCATTGACGATTTCGGCACCGTCCTGCGACGGGTCGATATGACGACGGAACGGGCGAGTGCCGGAGGGCATGTCGACGATTTCGACGATGGCGTTCGCCACCTCGCCGACATCCGCGTCTGCCGGCTCCAGGGCCGCCAGGCCTTTGAGGGCCTGATCCGGTACACCGGCGTACGGGCCTTCGTTGTATTCGGCGGCGCGGGCCTGATCGGCGGGCGAGCCGGAATGCACGAAGTGATTGGTGCCCTTGGTGAAGGCGCCCGGCACGATGATCGAGGTCTCCACGCCCCAGCGCGCCAACTCACTGGCGTAGGATACCGCCAACGAATCCATCGCTGCCTTGGCCGCGAAATACGGTGCCAGATAAGGCGGAGTACCACCGCGTGCACTGCTGGATGACACCCACAGCACCAGCCCTCGACCCTGCTTGCGCAATTGCGGCAGCGCGGCGCGGTTAACCCGCTGCGTGCTCAGCACATTGATGTCGTAAAGCTGGGCGTATTGCTCGGGCGTAAAAGCCTCGGCGGGACCGAAGGACATATGCCCGGCGTTATGGATGATCACGTCCAGCCGACCGCAATCTGCAATGATTTTCGCAACGCCGGCCTCGACCGATGTACTTGAAGCGACGTCCAGTTCGACGCTGCGCAGGTCGACCTGATGCTGGTCGGCGTACTGCTGTACTTGAGCCACTTGTGGCGCGTTGCGGCCCAGGGTTTCACGCATGCTGGCGTAGACGGTATGGCCGGCGTCGGCGAGTGCGCGGGCAGTCAGTGCACCGAAACCGCTTGAGGCACCGGTAATCAGAATGACGGATTTCATGGTATTGATCTCTGCAAAGTGAGGGGAGCGTCAGGCGTTACGGGGAAGACGTCGTTGTACGGCATGGGACAACCAGCCGGCGAAGGAGCCGAGGCCGGCCGCGCCGCCCAGCTCAAAAAAACTTTCCAGGGACGGTTCCAGGTGCGCGGCGAAGTAAGCGATCAGGCCAAGGAAGTAGGCGACGACGTTGTTCATCGTCCGGGTGGCCCGCAGTGACACCACGACCATCGCCACGACAAACACCACGATCGGCAGAGCAAACAGGCCGAAGGTGGGGGACAGGGCACCGATGCTCAGCGCCGCGCCCATGCCGAAAACGATGCCCATCAGCACACAACCGAGGTTCACCAAGCCATCGCGCAAGGTCAACCCGCGGCTGAAGAATGCGACCCAACCGACGAACATCGCCCAGACCGGCAGGCTCAGCAGCAAGCTGGAACCTGCCGCCAGTGCGGCGGTGGCGGCAGCGACAGCGGTAAATAGCGTGAACATCAATTTCGATTGCCCAGTGCGAGCGGTGGTGTTGCCTGGGTGGCTCATGATCATCACTCCTTTCAAGGTGGAGGGAGCGGCTCAAACGAGGCCGCCGTTGACGCGCAGGATTTGCCCATTGACCCAGGCCGAATCAGGGCCAGCCAAGAAGGAAACCACCCGGGAAATGTCTTCTGGCTGAGCCAGACGCTCAAGCGGAGACATCTTGGCGAACGTCTGGATTTGTTCTTTGCTCTTGCCTTGCAGGAACAGGTCCGTAGCGACCGGGCCTGGTGCCACGGCGTTGACGGTGATGTTGCGACCGCGCATTTCCTTGGCGAAGACTTGGGTCAGTGATTCCACCGCCGCCTTGCTCGCGATGTACACCGCGTAGCCCGGCAGGTTCATGCCGACGGTGCTGCTGGAAAAGTTGATGATTCGCCCACCGGCATTCAAGCGGGTCGCTGCTTCGCGCAGGGTATTGAAGGTGCCGCGCGTGTGAATGTTGAAGTTCTGGTCGAACAGTTCGTCCGTGTGTTGCGCCAGCGGCATGACCTTGAGGATGCCGGCGTTGTTCACCAGCACATCGACCTTGCCCAGTTGAGCCTCGGTTTCGTCGAACAGCCGGCATACGTCATCGGCACTTGCCACGTCGGCCTTGACTGCAATAGCTTGATGCCCGGCCTGACGCAATTCGACTACAAGTTTCGATGCCTCGGTGGCGCTGTTGGCGTAGTTGACGACGACAGCGAAACCTTCGCGGGCCAGCTGTTTGGCGATTACCGCACCGATGCCGCGGGAGGCTCCGGTGACGATTGCAACTTTCGACGTTTGAGCCGTCATGATGGTGATTCCTGAGTAGTGGCTTGTTTGGGGTGAAGCCAGATTCACATGTTTACTCATGGTGATAAATGCACCAGAGTTGGCTTCACTGTTCAAAAAACACCAACAATCGAACGCCAGGAGTTGACGGTGGATCAAGTCAAAGCAATGAAGGTGTTTGTGCGGATTTACGAGCGCAGCAGCTTCACCCTGGCGGCGGAAGACCTGAACCAACCGCGGGCCACGCTGACCCACACGCTGAATCAGTTCGAAGCCTGGCTCGGCACGCGTTTGTTGGAACGCAGCACGCGCAAGGTGCGCCCAACTCTGGACGGCGAGACGTATTACCAGCGTTGTGTGCAGTTGCTGGCGGAGCTGGAAGACGCCGAACTGGCGTTTCGCGGCGTGGCGCCGAAAGGGCGATTGCGTGTGGATTTGCACGGCACTTTGGCCAAGCACTTTGTGATCCCTGCGCTGCCGCAATTCATGACCCGTTATCCGGACATCGAACTGTCGCTCAGCGAGGCCGACCGCTTTGTCGACTTGATCGCCGAAGGCGTCGATTGCGTGTTGCGCGCCGGCACCCTCGGCGACTCGGCGTTGATCGGCAAACGCGTGGCCAACCTGCGCCAGATCACCTGTGCCAGCCCAGCGTACCTGCGCGAATACGGTGAGCCGCAAAGTCTCGCCGACCTCAGTCATCACCGCGCGGTGAACTACGTTTCGCGCACTACGGCCAAGCTGTTTCCATTTGAGTTCATGGTCGACGGCGAACTGAAGGAAGTGGTCCTCCAGGGCGCGCTATCGGTGTTCGGCGCGGAAATTTACGCGGCCTCGGCGATTGCCGGGCTCGGCATCATTCAATGCCCGCGCTACCGGATGGACGCGCAGATCGCCCAGGGGCTGGTGCAGGAAATCCTCGCCGACACACCACCGCCGTCGATGCCGGTCTCCGTGTTGTATCCGCACAACCGCCACATGTCGCCGCGGGTTCGGGTGTTTGTTGATTGGTTGGAGGAGTTGTTTACCGAGGTGTGATGATGTGAGGGCGAGGGAGTGAGTGTCAGGCGAGTAACACTATTTGGAAGTGTGAGCTCGAACGGGCACCTGCCGCGTTCTAGTTTTTTTAATACGATAATGAATATGACAAAGGTGCAGCCAGATCGCTTCGCAGGCCATATGCGTGGCGAATATGGTTTTTGATTTTTCTGACTGCGTTTTTGGCCGACTCTGTTGAAAATTACGCCGACCGCGATCAGACCTCGCGGATACTGACCCAGCGCTGTTCCCGTGCCGCTAATCGAATCGCCGTCGCCAGCCGCTCCACTTCCAGGGCTTGCTCGAAATCGGTGCCGGCTTGTCCTTGCCCGGCCAAGGCCATGATCAGCTCATGCACTTCCAGCGTCTTCAACTCGTTGTAGCCGAGCTGATGCCCCGGCGCTGGGCTGAACGCTGCATATCCGGGCAGGCTCGGCCCGGCCAGTAAACGCTGGAAGCCGTCCTGGCCGATACGGTACAGGCGTAACTCATTCAAACGCTCCTGATCGAATGACAGGGTCCCTTGGGTGCCACTGATCTCGAAACTCAGGTGGTTCTTGTAGCCGTGCTTGAGCCAACTGCTGCTGAAGGTGCCACGCGCGCCGCTGGCAAAGCGCAGTAAGGCATGGGCCTGATCGTCGACGGCAATGGTGCGTTGTTCCTGGCTACCGGCTGTGGCCGGGCGCTGGCGGTGCACGGTCTGGGAGTCGGCGCATACCGCTTCGACATTGCCGAGCAGATAGCGCGCCATGCCCAGCAAGTGGCTGCCCAGGTCCGCCAGTGCGCCACCGGCATGTTCGGCCTCACAGCGCCACGACCAGGGGGACGCCGGATCGGCCATGAAGTCTTCGCTGAATTCGCCTTGAAAGCTGATGATCTCACCGAGTCTGCCGCTCTGAATCAACTCCCGCGCCAGGCCGATGATGGGGTTGTGCTGGTAGCTGTAGCCGACTCGGGTGACCACGCCCGCATCCTTGGCGGCCAGGTGCATGGCATTGGCCTGTTCAAGGTTCACCGCCAGCGGTTTTTCGCAGTACACCGCTTTGCCAGCCGACAGCGCGGCCATGGCCATCGGGTAGTGCAGGTGGTTGGGGGTGGTGATGGCGACCAGGTGGACCTTGGTGTCATCGATCAATTGCTGCCAGTCGCCATAGGCCTGTTCAAAGTCCCAAGCGGTGGCACATGCCTGGGCACGAACGGGATCGGCGTCGGCCAGGGCGGCGAGGCGCAGCGTAAAGGGCAGTTCGAATGCTGCGCTGACGTTGCGAAAGGCCAGGGCATGGGCACGGCCCATGAAACCTGTGCCGATAAGTCCGATTCCGAGTTCGCGCATGACAGGATCCTTTGGTTTTTGTTTTCAGGAAGCCTGTTTATAGAATAAAAATTCCTTTCTATCAATTTTAGAATAAATATTTAAATGCCGCCGCTGAGCGCTCCCCTGCAAAGGTGGCTGTTCTTCGCTGCGCTTGGCATCGGGCGCCAGTGCCTCGATCAGTCTTCGAACCCGACCTGCTCGTGAATCTCATCGACTTTCAATTCCAGTCGATAAGCCACGGCGATAAACAACGCCTGACACAGGCACAAGGTCGCACTCAACGAGCGGAAGGCAAACGAGCTGCCTTCGTTGACCAGCAGCACGGTATTGGCGCGCTTGGCCAAAGGCGAAAGGTTACTGTCGGTGATGATCAGGGTTTTCGCCTGATGATGCTGGGCGATGCGCAGGCAGTGCTGGGTTTCCTTGCCGTACGGCGTGAAGCTGATGGCGATCACCAGGTCATTGGCACGCACACTGCGCATCTGCTCGCGGTAGCTTCCGCCGAGCCCCGAGACCAGATGGATACGCTTGTTGGTGTGTTGCAGGTTGTAGACCAGGTAATCGGCCACCGCGAACGAACGGCGCACGCCGACCACGTAGATATTGTCGGCATTCACCACCAGGTCCACGGCCTTGTCGAAGGCCTGGTCATCGAGTTCCAGCCCCAGTCGTTCGATGCCCGACAGCGTGGCATTGATGCACTCGCGCGCCAGATCGCCGCCGCTGGCCTTCTGCGACTTGTTGGCGATCATGCTGCGAATGCGTTGCTGGTAGTTCTGCACCGGCGTGGTCTTGTGGGTATACGCCTCGCGGAAAAGCGCCTGCATTTCGCTGAAGCCGCTGAAGCCAAAACGCTGGGAAAACCGCACGATGGCCGACGGGTGCACTTCGCACTCGCGAGCGATGTCACTGATGCGATCGACCATGATCCGGTCGCTTTGCTGGCTCATGTAACTGGCGATGCGTTTGAGCTGGCGCGGCAGGCTTTCGTATTCATTGGTGATCAGTTGCAGCAGACGCTCGGCATTGATCGGGGGGCTGACAAGAGGGCTCTCGGACGTGCTCTCGGTCGTAGCCGGCTGATCGGTGGGGGACATTGGGGAATCCTTCTGGCTTGTACTTATAGGGACGATTTTCACCTCGCCCCCTGACAATAGGTTGACTCTGCGCAGTCTACAGGGTCGGCCTGAATAAAATCTTGAGCCTTGCAGCGGTGCGATGCTTGCTGAAACGATGTACCGCGTCTGGAGCGCTTGTACCAAAGCTTATTGGAAAAAATATTCCATGTAAAAAATAATTGGAATAATTATTGATTGTTCGGTCCGGGTCGTTTTAGTCTGCATCCCACCAAGAGTGTTCGGCGCCTTCATCGCCCCGAACGCAGGCTGATAAAAATAACAGGAGCCAGCATGGGCCAGACTCGTTTTGCCAGTGGGCGTCAATTGGATCTGATTTGCCTCGGACGCCTTGGCGTCGACCTCTATGCGCAGCAAGTCGGGGCGCGGCTGGAGGATGTGAGCAGCTTCGCCAAATACCTGGGCGGTTCGTCCGCCAACATCGCGTTCGGCACCGCCCGGCTGGGGCTCAAGTCGTCGATGCTGAGCCGGGTAGGGGACGACCACATGGGCCGCTTCCTCGTTGAATCCCTGGCCCGTGAAGGCTGCGATACCAGTGGCATCAAGGTCGATCCTGAGCGCCTGACCGCCATGGTGCTGCTGGGTCTCAAGGACCGCGAAACCTTTCCCCTGGTCTTCTACCGCGAAAACTGTGCCGACATGGCGCTGCTGGCCGAAGACATCAGCGAAACCTATATCGCCTCCAGCAAAGCCTTGCTGATCACCGGAACGCATTTCTCTACCGACGGCGTGTACAAGGCGAGCATTCAGGCGCTGGACTATGCCGAGAAACACAATGTCAAACGGGTGCTGGACATCGACTACCGCCCGGTGCTCTGGGGGGTGGCCGGCAAGGCGGACGGTGAAACCCGTTTCGTCGCCAGCCAGAACGTCAGCCAGCATGTGCAGACAATCCTTTCGCGTTTCGACCTGATCGTCGGCACTGAAGAAGAGTTTCTGATTGCCGGTGGCGCCGAGGATTTGCTCACGGCGCTACGTAACGTCCGGCGCTTGAGTGCTGCAACCTTGGTGGTCAAGCTCGGCCCGCAAGGCTGCACGGTGATTCACGGCGCGATTGCGGCACGACTTGAAGACGGCGTGATTTATCCTGGCGTGCAAGTACAAGTGCTCAATGTGCTGGGTGCCGGTGATGCCTTTATGTCGGGCTTCCTCAGTGGCTGGCTGGAGGACGCCAGCGATGAGCGCTGCTGCCAGTTGGCCAACGCCTGCGGCGGCCTGGTGGTGTCGCGCCATGCTTGCGCCCCGGCGATGCCGACCCGCGCCGAACTGGATTACCTGTTCAACAGCCCGGTGCCGATTACCCGTCCGGACCAGGACGCCGTGTTGCAGCGCCTGCACCAGGTCAGCGTGCCGCGCAAACAGTGGAGGCAACTGTTCATCTTTGCCTTCGACCATCGCTGGCAACTGGTGGAGCTGGCGCAAAAGGGCTGCCGTGACCTCAACGCCATCAGCGAACTCAAGCAACTGTTCATCCAGGCCGTGGAACGTGTCGAAGCCGATTTGCGCGAGCAAGGCATCGACGCCGATGTTGGGCTGCTGGCCGATCAACGTTTCGGCCAGGACTCACTGAACGCCGCCACCGGTCGCGGCTGGTGGGTGGCGCGGCCGGTGGAAGTCCAGGGTTCGCGGCCATTGGCCTTCGAACACGGCCGCTCTATCGGCAGCAACCTGATTGCCTGGCCACAGGAACAGATCATCAAGTGCCTGGTGCAATTTCATCCCGATGACGAGCCTCTGCTGCGTCTGGAACAGGAAGCGCAGATCAAGGGCTTGTATCAGGCGTCCCAGGTCAGCGGTCATGAACTGTTGCTGGAAATCATCCCGCCCAAGGATCACCCCTCGGCCCACCCTGACGTGTTGTATCGCGCCCTCAAACGCCTCTACAACCTGGGCATCTACCCGGCGTGGTGGAAGATCGAAGCGCAAAGCGCCGAGGAGTGGCAGCAACTCGACGCGCTGATCCAGGAGCGCGATCCGTACTGCCGAGGGGTGGTGTTGCTGGGCTTGAATGCTCCGGCATCAGCGTTGGCCGAAGGCTTTCAGCAGGCCAGTAAGAGCCAGACCTGTCGCGGGTTCGCCGTCGGCCGGACCATTTTCCAGGAACCGAGCCGCGCGTGGCTGGCCGGGGAAATCGACGATGAAGTGCTGATTGAGCAGGTGCAAGGCACCTTTGTCGAATTGATCGATGCCTGGCGTGCGTCCCGCGCTTGATGAAACACCGTAATACCCCTGTGGGAGCGGGCTTGCCCGCGATAGCGATCTAGCCGACACATTAATGTTGAATGTGCCGCCGTAATCGCGGGCAAGCCCGCTCCCACAAGGATTCAGCGTCGTTCTTACTGATGTGTGTAAAACAATAAAAGGTGCAGCCATGCCCGCTATCCGAATTGGCATCAACCCGATCTCCTGGAGCAACGACGACCTGCCGTCCCTCGGTGGCGAGACGCCGTTGAGCACCGCCCTGAGCGAAGGAAAGGAAATCGGCTACGAAGGTTTCGAACTCAACGGCAAATTCCCCAAGGACGCCAAAGGCGTCGGCGACGTGCTGCGGCCCTACGACCTGGCGCTGGTGTCCGGCTGGTACTCCAGCCGTCTGGCCCGCCGCTCGGTGGCGGAGGAAATCGACGCCATCGGCAGCCATCTCGAGCTGTTGGCGAAGAACGGCGCCAAGGTGCTGGTTTACGGTGAAGTCGCCGACTCCATTCAAGGCCAGCGCATTCCGCTGGTTGAACGCCCACGTTTGCACACCGAACAGGCCTGGCAGGAATACGCCGACAAGCTCACCGAACTGGCGCGTTTCACCCTGTCCCAGGGCGTACGTCTGGCCTATCACCACCACATGGGCGCTTACGTCGAATCCCCGGCGGACATCGACAAGCTGATGGCGTTGACCGGCAGTGAAGTTGGCCTGCTGTTCGATTCGGGCCATTGCTACATGGGCGGCGGCGAACCCTTGCAGGTCCTGCGCAAGCACATCGACCGTATCTGTCATGTGCATTTCAAGGACGTGCGCAAACCGGTGGTGCAGCTGGCGCGCAACAACCTGTGGAGCTTCCCGGACTGCATCATCAACGGCACCTTCACCGTGCCCGGTGATGGAGATATCGACTTCGGCTCATTGCTCGACGTGCTGCTGGCCGCCGATTACCACGGCTGGCTGGTGGTCGAAGCCGAGCAGGACCCGGCGGTGGCGCCGAGTTATGTCTACGCGAAAAAAGGCTACGACACCTTGCGGGCGTTGCTCGACGCGAGGGTTGCGTCATGAGCCTGCTGGTCAAAAGCAACGCCCGCGGCCGCACCATGGTCGAGTTGGGCGACGGTGAGCTGCAATACGTCGGCTTCGCGGCTTATCGCTTGGGCCTGGGTGAAACCCTGCCGGTCTCGGCAGGTGGTAAAGAATTATGCCTGGTGCTACTCAGCGGCCGGGTCAGCATCAAGGGCGAAGCGCCGGGGCAGGGCGCGTTCGACTGGGACAACATTGGCGATCGGCAGTCAGTGTTCGAAGACAAGTCTCCGTTCGCCGCGTACTTGCCGCCTGGCAGTCAAGCCCAGGTGGTCGCCCTCAGTGATGTGCAAATTGCCGTGTGCGCTGCGCCTGGTTCGACCACCGAAGCCCTTGGCCCACGGTTGATCAAACCAGACACGATGAAGCGCAGTGTGCGCGGCAAGGGCGCCAACACCCGTTACGTCTGCGACATCCTGCCGGACACCGCGCCCGCCCATTCACTGCTGGTGGTCGAAGTGCGCACACCGTCCGGGCATTCCTCGAGCTATCCACCGCACAAGCACGACACCGACGACCTGCCGCACCAGAGCTTTCTCGAAGAAACCTATTACCACCAGATCAACCCGCCCCAGGGCTTCGTGTTCCAGCGGGTGTACACCGACGATCGCAGCATCGACCAGGCCATGGCCGTGGAAAACAGCGACCTGGTGGTCGTGCCCAAGGGCTATCACCCGGTCAGTGTGCCGTACGGCTACGAGTCCTATTACCTGAATGTGATGGCTGGCCCGAAACGCGTCTGGCAGTTCCATAACGATCCGCAGCACAGCTGGCTGCTGGATCTCTGAATTCCAACGTCTGAATTCCACTATCTGCACGGAGAACAATAACGATGAGCGACGCCCAGGTTGTAGGCCATTACATAGACGGTCAGGTGCAAGACAGCGGCAGTGAGCGGTTCAGCAATGTCTTTAACCCGGCGACCGGCAGCGTGCAGGCCCGGGTCGGGCTGGCCAGCGAGAAGACGGTAGACGAGGCTGTAGCATCCGCCCTCAAAGCCTTTCCAGCCTGGTCCGAGCAATCTTCCCTACGGCGTTCGCGGGTGATGTTCAAGTTCAAGGAATTGCTCGACCGCCATCACGATGAACTGGCAGAAATCATCAGCCGCGAACACGGCAAGGTGTTCTCCGACGCCAAGGGCGAAGTCACCCGTGGCATCGAAATCGTCGAATACGCCTGCGGTGCGCCGAACCTGTTGAAAACCGAATTCAGCGACAACATCGGCGGCGGTATCGACAACTGGAACCTGCGCCAGCCACTCGGCGTTTGCGCCGGGGTTACGCCGTTCAACTTTCCCGTGATGGTGCCGCTGTGGATGATCCCGCTGGCGCTGGTCACCGGTAACTGCTTCATCCTCAAGCCCTCCGAGCGCGATCCGTCCGCCAGTTTGCTGATGGCTCGCCTGCTGACCGAAGCGGGTTTGCCGGACGGGGTGTTCAACGTGGTCCAGGGCGACAAGACCGCGGTCGACGCCCTGCTGCAGCACCCGGACATCGAGGCGATTTCCTTTGTCGGCTCGACGCCGATTGCCCAATACATCCACCAGCAAGCCACCTCTCGCGGCAAGCGCGTACAGGCCCTGGGCGGGGCGAAAAACCACATGATCGTCATGCCCGATGCGGACCTGGACCAAGCGGCGGATGCCTTGATTGGTGCGGCTTACGGCTCGGCCGGTGAGCGTTGCATGGCGATCTCGATTGCCGTGGCGGTCGGTGATGTGGGCGATCAGTTGATTGCCAAACTGCTGCCGCGCATTGATCAACTCAAGGTCGGTAACGGCCTGCAGGGCGACACCGACATGGGGCCACTGGTCACCGCCGAGCACAAGGCCAAGGTCGAAGGGTTCATCGATGAAGGTGTCGCCCAGGGCGCACAGCTGATTGTCGACGGTCGAAACTTCAAGGTGCCGGGGGCCGAGAATGGCTTCTTTGTCGGCGCGACCCTGTTCGATAACGTCACCACCGAGATGAGCATCTATCAGCAGGAAATCTTCGGTCCGGTGCTGGGCATCGTGCGGGTTCCGGATTTCGCCAGCGCCGTGGCCCTGATCAACGCCCACGAATTCGGCAACGGCGTGTCGTGTTTCACCAGCGACGGTGGGGTTGCCCGAGCCTTCGCCCGCAGCATCAAGGTCGGCATGGTCGGCATCAACGTGCCGATTCCGGTACCCATGGCCTGGCATTCGTTCGGTGGCTGGAAACGCTCGCTGTTCGGCGACCACCATGCCTACGGCGAAGAAGGCATCCGCTTCTACAGCCGCTACAAAAGCGTGATGCAGCGTTGGCCCGACAGCATCGCCAAGGGCCCCGAATTCAGCATGCCGACGGCTAAATAGTTCACTGCGCGGAGAACAACAATAATGAGCAAGCCCCTGCGTTTCGCCTTGAACCGTATGGTCGCCCCCCGCTTGTCGCTGCCAGATTTCATCGAGCTGGCGGTGACCCTCAAGGCCGACGCCATCGAGATTCGCAATGACCTCGAAGGCATCGAGATCGAAGACGGCACGGCACCCGAACGCGTGCGTGAGTTATGCGCGGCCAAAGGCATCACCGTGCTGTCGATCAACGCGCTGTACCCGTTTGATGTGTGGAACGACCAACGCCGTGAGCAAGCCTTGAAGCTCGCAGCCTATGCCCGGGATTGCGGCGCGCAAGGGCTGGTCATGTGTCCCTTGAACGACCGTGACGACCCGCGCAGTGAAGCCGAACGCGCTTCAGGCCTGCGCACGGCATTGAGTCAGCTGGCGCCGATCCTGCGTGATCACGGCATTCTCGGCTTCATCGAGCCGCTGGGTTTCGAAGAGTGCTCGCTGCGCCGTAAACGCACGGCGGTGGAGGCGATCAAGTCCATCGGCGGGCTGGATGTGTTCCGGTTGGTCCACGACACCTTTCACCATCACCTGGCCGGCGAGCATGAGTTCTTCCCTGAGCTGACCGGGCTGGTACACATCTCCGGCGTCGAAGATGCCGAGGCGCCGTTGGCCACCCTTCGTGACGGGCATCGGGTGTTGGTGGGCGAGGGCGACACTCTCGGCAACGCCGCGCAGATCGACACGTTGCTCAGTAGCGGCTACAGCGGCTACCTGTCGTTCGAACCCTTTGCTGACTGCGTGCATGGGCTGAAGAATATCGAACAGGCGATCGGCGCGAGCATGGATCACCTGCACAAATCCCTAGGTTAATGGAGATCCCTGTGGGAGCGGGCTTGCCCGCTCCCACAGTTGATCGCATTCCACAACGCACACCGGATTTAGCTTCAAAGGAAGGTGCAAGCATGACCACAACAAGATTGACCATGGCCCAGGCCCTGGTGAAATTCCTCGACAACCAGTACATCGAGGTCGATGGCGTTCAGAGCAAATTCGTCGCCGGGATCTTTACCATTTTCGGCCACGGCAATGTGCTGGGTCTGGGGCAGGCACTTGAGCAGGACAGCGGCGACCTGATCGTCCATCAGGGCCGCAACGAGCAAGGCATGGCCCACGCCGCGATCGGTTTCGCCAAGCAGCACCTGCGGCGCAAGATCTACGCTTGCACCTCGTCGGTGGGGCCAGGCGCGGCGAACATGCTGACCGCGGCCGCCACCGCGACGGCCAACCGTATTCCCTTGCTACTGTTGCCAGGCGATGTCTACGCCTGCCGTCAACCGGACCCGGTGCTGCAACAGATCGAGCAGTTCCATGACCTGAGCATCAGCACCAACGACGCGTTCAAGGCGGTCAGTAAATACTGGGATCGCATCAACCGTCCCGAGCAGTTGATGACCGCAGCAATCCACGCGATGCGTGTGCTCACAGATCCTGCGCAAACCGGCGCCGTGACCCTGGCCTTGCCGCAAGACGTGCAGGCCGAGGCATACGACTATCCCGATTATTTCCTGCAAAAACGCGTGCACCGCATCGAGCGTCGTCCAGCCACCGAAGCCATGCTCGGCGATGCACTGGCGTTGTTCAAAGGCAAGCGTAAACCGTTGATCATTTGCGGTGGCGGGGTTCGTTATTCCGGTGCCAACGCCGCATTGCAGGCGTTTGCCGAGCGCTTTGACATTCCTTTCGCCGAAACCCAGGCCGGCAAGAGCGCGGTGGTGTCCAGCCATCCGCTGAACGTCGGCGGCATCGGGGAAACCGGTTGCCTGGCGGCGAACCTGCTGGCCAGGGACGCGGACCTGATCATCGGCATTGGCACCCGTTACAGCGACTTCACCACCGCGTCCAAGTCATTGTTCCAGCACCCGCAGGTGCAATTTCTCAACCTCAATATCAGCCCCTGCGACGCCCTGAAACTCGACGGCGTGCAATTGCTGGCGGATGCCAGAACCGGTTTGTCGGCGTTGGCCCAAGCGCTGGGTGACTATCGCTCGAGTTGGGGCGATCAACCCCGTCAGGCCAAGGCGCAACTGGATGAGGAAGTCGATCGCCTCTATCAGGTGGAATTCCAGGCCAAGGATTTCGTCCCGGAAATCAACGACCACATGGACCCGGCGGTGCTGCGCGAATTCATCGAGCTGACCGGCTCCTGCCTGACCCAGAGCCGTGTGCTCGGCGTGCTCAACGAAACCCTGGCGGACGACGCCGTGATTGTGGCCGCCGCCGGTAGCCTGCCTGGCGACTTGCAGCGCAGTTGGCGCAGCAAGGGCGTGAACACTTACCACGTCGAGTACGGCTATTCCTGCATGGGGTACGAGGTGAATGCTGCGTTGGGTGTGAAACTTGCCGAGCCAGATCGTGAGGTCTACGCGCTGGTGGGCGACGGCTCTTACATGATGCTGCACTCGGAACTGGCGACCTCGATTCAGGAGCGGCGCAAGATCAACGTGGTGCTGCTGGACAACATGACCTTCGGCTGCATCAACAACTTGCAGATGGGCAACGGCATGGACAGCTTCGGCACCGAGTTCCGCTTCCGCGACCCGCAAACCGGCAAGCTCGATGGCGGCTTTGTGCCGGTGGATTTCGCCATGAGCGCGGCGGCCTATGGCTGCAAGACGTACACAGTGACCAGTGTTGAAGCGCTGAAAGCCGCGCTGGCGGATGCGCGCTTGCAGACGGTTTCGACACTGATCGACATCAAGGTTTTGCCCAAGACCATGATTCACGGCTACCTGTCGTGGTGGCGGGTCGGCGTGGCGCAGGTTTCCACCAGCGCCCGCACCGATACGGTGGCCAAGACCCTCAACGAACGGCTGGCCAAGGCCCGTCAATACTGATTGCCCTGAAACGAACAAACAGGAGTTTTATATGTCTTTGAAGCTTGGCGTCATCGGCACCGGGGCCATCGGCCAGGACCACATCCGGCGTTGCAGTCAGACCTTGCTCAATAGCCAGGTTGTGGCGGTCACCGACATCAACCTGCAACAAGCGGCCAAGGTCGTTTCCGACCTCAAGCTGACCGCCGAGGTTTATCCCGACGGTCACGCCCTGATCGAGGCGCCAGACGTCGAGGCGATCCTCGTGACCTCCTGGGGGCCGAGCCACGAAGCGTTCGTGCTGGCCGCGATTGCCGCCGGCAAGCCGGTGTTCTGTGAGAAACCGCTGGCCGTCACTGCCGAAGGCTGCCGCAAGATCGTCGAGGCGGAAGTGGCGCACGGCAAGCGGCTGGTACAGGTCGGTTTCATGCGGCCGTACGACGAGGGGTATCGGGCGCTGAAATCGGTGATCGACAGCGGCCAGATCGGCGAGCCGTTGATGTTGCATTGCGCCCACCGCAACCCGACCGTGGGCGAGAACTACAAGACCGACATGGCGATCACCGACACCCTGATCCATGAGCTGGATGTGCTGCGCTGGTTGCTCGATGACGACTACGTGTCGGTACAGGTGGTATTCCCTCGCAAGACCAGCAAGGCCCACGCTCATTTGAAAGACCCGCAGATCGTGCTGCTGGAAACCGCCAAGGGCACGCGCATCGATGTGGAAGTGTTCGTCAACTGCCAGTACGGCTACGACATCCAGTGCGAAGTGGTGGGGGAGACAGGCATCGCCAAACTGCCGGAACCGTCGCAGGTTCAATTGCGCAGCGGGGCGAAACTGTCCAATGCGATTCTGATGGACTGGAAGGACCGGTTCATCGCCGCGTATGACGTCGAGTTGCAGGCGTTCATCGATGGCGTACGGGCCGGGCAGGTTGGCGGTCCTTCGGCGTGGGATGGCTTTGCGGCGGCGGTGGCGGCGGATGCGTGCATCGAGGCGCAGAGCAGCGGGCAGATCGTAAAGGTCGGCCTGCCAGAGCGCCCGTCTTTCTACGACTAACAATGTTCCCCTGTGAGAGCGAGCTGGCTCGCGGTTGCGATCCAACAGTCACCCCGTTGTCGAGGGTGCTGTCGTCATCGTCGCAACGCCGCCCGGAACAAGCTCGCCCCCTCAGGGGCCGCGTTCATAAGGAAAATACATTCATGCGCATCGGACTTGTCGGATACGGCCATGGCGGCCGATTTTTCCATGCTCCACTGATCAGCAGTTTGCCGGGTGCCACCTTCGTCGGTGTGGTGACCCGTTCAACGGAACGGCGCCGCTTGCTGGGGGCAGAACACCCCGGCGTGCCGGCCTTCGACAACATCGGTCAACTGGTCGAAATCGGGGTCGATGTGCTGGTCGTGTCGACACCGCTCAAAGGCCGCCCGGCGCTGGTACTCGACGCCATCGAACACAACGTGGCGGTGGTCAGCGACAAGCCGTTCGCCGCTGATGCGCAACAAGCGCAAACCCTGATCACCATGGCCGAGCGTCAGGGCGTGCAACTGAGCGTCTACCAGAACCGGCGCTGGGACTCGGACTTTCTGACCGTGCGCAAACTCATTGAGTCCGGTGCGCTGGGCCAGGTCAGCCGTTTTGAATCGCGGATCGAACGTTACTCGCCGCAGTCGGTGAACAACGGCAGTGGTGGCGGTTTCCTGCGTGATCTGGGCAGTCATCTGGTGGATCAGGCACTGCTGCTGTTTGGCCCGGTCTCCCAGGTTTATGCCGAGCTGGATTATCTGGAGAAAGACCAGACGTTCGATAACGGCTTCTTTATGTCCCTGACTCACGCTAGCGGTGTGATCTCGCACCTGGGCGGCAGTTGCTTGCAAAACACCCCCGGCCCGCGCTTTCGCGTGACCGGCACTCAGGGCTGCTACAGCGTCGACGGTCTGGATGGGCAGGAGGCGTCGGCCCTTGCCGGGCTCACGCCCAAATCCGAAGGCGAGCGCTGGGGCGTCGAAGAGCATCGCCGCTGGGGCTGGTTCGAACAGGGCGAAGTGCGCGAAAGGGTTCCCTCCGAACGAGGTTGCTGGAATCAGTTCTATTTACAACTGCAAGCCGCATTGCAGGGCGGTGGCCCACTGCCTGTGGACGCCCGCGATGCACTGGCGACCACCCGTGTGCTAGACGCTGCGCGGCTGAGTTTCGAGCGCCATCAGGTGGTGCAATTGAGCCCCTTCGAGCGTCGCTGAACAAAATTAGAATAAAATTCTAAAATGAGTTGATATGGAAAATATTTTCCAATAAAGTCATTTCCAGCGAACTGCCTCGCACCCGGCTCCAACACTTTTCCCGCTTGCCCGCTTACTGAAATCGTCACGCCTTATCCATAAAACCAACAAGAATGTGGAGAAAGACCTTTCATGAAGACCAAGATCCGTTTCGCCTCACTTGCCTTGTCACTGATGTTCGCCAGTGGCGCTGCCCTCGCTGACATGAAGATCGGTGTCAGCATGTCGCAGTTCGATGACACCTGGCTGACCTATCTGCGTGAATCCATGGACACCAAAGCCAAGTCCTATCCCGATGGCGTCAAGCTGCAGTTCGAAGACGCACGCAGCGACGTGGTCCGGCAGTTGAGCCAGGTAGAAAGCTTCATCAGTCAGAAAGTCGACGCCATTGTGGTCAACCCCGTGGATACCGCCGCCACCAAAAAAATCACCGAAGCGGCGGTCAAGGCCGGCATTCCGCTGGTGTACGTCAATCGGCGTCCCGATGACCTGAACCTGCCCAAAGGCGTGGTCACTGTCGCCTCCAACGATATGGAGGCCGGTCAGATGCAGATGCAATACCTGGCCGACAGAATGGGCGGCAAGGGTGACATCGTGATCCTGCTGGGCGACCTGGCGAACAACTCCACCACCAACCGTACCAAGGGTGTCAAAGAGGTGCTGGCCAAGTACCCGAACATCAAGATCGAGCAAGAGCAAACCGGCATCTGGTTGCGGGACAAGGGCATGACCCTGGTCAACGACTGGCTGACCCAGGGCCGCAAGTTCGACGCGGTTGTCTCCAACAACGACGAGATGGCCATCGGTGCCGCGATGGCCCTGCAGCAGGCCGGAGTCGAAAAGGGCAGCATCCTGATCGCCGGGGTCGACGGTACGCCTGACGGTTTGAACGCGGTGAAGAAGGGCTCTCTGGTCGTGTCGGTGTTTCAGGACGCCAAGGGGCAGGCAGACGGTTCGATCGAGACAGCCGTGAAAATGGCCAAAAACGAGCCGGTAGAGCCTGCCGTATGGGTGCCGTATCGCTTGATCACCCTGCAGAACGTTGACCAGTTCAAATAGTCCGTCCGCTCAATAACAACAATAAACACGCAAGGTGGCAACCGCGACCTTGCTGATGGAGTACCTGATCATGTTCGCTTCAGCGACTGCTAAGAGCACCCCGTTGCCGGGTGTCCAGCCAACCGCAATACCTGTCGATGAGCCGTACCTGTTGGAGATCGTCAACGTCAGCAAGGGTTTCCCCGGGGTGGTGGCCTTGTCCGACGTCCAGTTGCGGGTACGCCCCGGTTCCGTGTTGGCCCTGATGGGCGAGAACGGCGCGGGCAAATCCACCTTGATGAAAATCATCGCCGGCATCTACCAGCCAGACGCCGGCGAACTGCGCCTGCGGGGCAAGCCGGTGGTCTTCGAAACGCCCCTGGCAGCGCTGCAGGCCGGGATCGCGATGATCCATCAGGAGCTCAACCTGATGCCGCACATGAGCATCGCCGAGAACATCTGGATCGGCCGTGAGCAGCTCAACGGTTTCCACATGATCGACCACCGGGAAATGCACCGTTGCACGGCGAAGCTGCTGGAGCGCCTGCGCATCAATCTTGATCCGGAAGAGCAGGTCGGCAACCTGAGCATCGCCGAACGGCAGATGGTCGAGATCGCCAAGGCGGTGTCCTACGACTCCGACATCCTGATCATGGACGAACCGACTTCGGCCATCACCGACAAGGAAGTCGCCCACCTGTTTTCGATCATTGCCGACCTCAAGAGCCAGGGCAAAGGCATCATCTATATCACCCACAAAATGAATGAAGTGTTCAGCATCGCCGACGAAGTGGCCGTGTTCCGCGACGGCGCCTACATCGGCCTGCAACGGGCCGACAGCATGGACGGCGACAGCCTGATTTCGATGATGGTCGGGCGAGAACTGAGCCAGCTGTTCCCGGTGCGTGAAAAGCCGATTGGCAATCTGTTGTTGTCGGTGCGCGACCTCAAGCTCGATGGCATCTTCAAGGAGGTGTCCTTCGATCTGCATGCCGGCGAGATCCTCGGCATTGCCGGGTTGATGGGTTCGGGGCGGACCAACGTTGCCGAGGCGATCTTTGGCATCACCCCCAGCGACGGTGGCGAGATTCGCCTTGACGGTGAAGTGGTGCGCATTACCGATCCGCACATGGCCATCGAGAAGGGCTTTGCCCTGTTGACTGAGGATCGCAAGCTCAGCGGCCTGTTCCCGTGCCTGTCAGTCCTGGAAAACATGGAAATGGCGGTGCTGCCGCACTTCACCGGTCGCGGTTTCATCCAGCAAAAAGCCCTGCGCGCCCTGTGCGAGGACATGTGCAAGAAGCTGCGGGTGAAAACGCCGTCGCTTGAGCAATGCATCGACACCTTGTCCGGCGGTAATCAGCAGAAGGCCTTGCTGGCGCGCTGGCTGATGACCAATCCACGAGTCCTGATTCTCGACGAGCCGACCCGCGGCATCGATGTCGGCGCCAAGGCCGAGATTTACCGGCTTATCTCCTACCTCGCCAGCGAAGGCATGGCGGTGATCATGATTTCCTCGGAACTGCCGGAAGTGCTCGGCATGAGCGATCGGGTCATGGTCATGCACGAAGGCGACCTGATGGGCACGCTCGACCGCAGCGAAGCGACTCAGGAGCGAGTGATGCAACTGGCCTCGGGCATGTCCGCGGTTCACTAATGGGCCGGCGCTGGCTCGGCCAGCGTCGACGATGCGATAGAAGGGTGAGTGGTTATGAATGCGATACTGGAAAACAAACCAGCAACGGTACCGGTCAAGAGTCGCCGACGCTTTCCGACTGAACTGAGCATCTTCCTGGTGCTGATCGGCATCGGCCTGGTGTTCGAGGTGTTCGGCTGGATCGTGCGCGACCAGAGCTTCCTGATGAACTCCCAACGCCTGGTGCTGATGATCCTGCAAGTGTCGATCATAGGCCTGCTGGCCATTGGCGTGACCCAGGTCATCATCACCACCGGCATTGACCTCTCATCAGGCTCAGTGCTGGCATTGTCGGCGATGATCGCCGCCAGCCTGGCGCAGACCTCGGACTTCGCACGGGCGGTATTCCCGTCACTGACGGACTTGCCGGTATGGATTCCAGTGATTGTCGGGCTCGGTGTCGGGCTGTTGGCGGGGGCAATCAACGGCAGCATCATTGCGATCACCGGGATACCACCGTTCATTGCCACCTTGGGCATGATGGTCTCGGCCCGTGGCCTGGCGCGTTACTACACCGAAGGCCAGCCGGTGAGCATGCTATCGGACTCCTACACGGCCATTGGTCACGGTGCGATGCCGGTGATCATTTTTCTGGTGGTGGCGGTGATCTTTCACATCGCACTGCGCTACACCAAGTACGGTAAATACACCTACGCCATCGGCGGCAACATGCAGGCGGCGCGCACGTCCGGTATCAACGTCAAACGCCATCTGGTCATCGTCTACAGCATCGCCGGGTTGCTGGCGGGACTGGCGGGTGTGGTCGCTTCGGCTCGTGCCGCCACCGGGCAGGCCGGGATGGGCATGTCCTATGAACTGGATGCGATTGCCGCCGCGGTCATCGGCGGCACGAGCCTGGCGGGCGGGGTGGGGCGCATCACCGGCACCGTCATCGGCGCACTGATCCTTGGGGTGATGGCCAGCGGATTCACCTTCGTCGGAGTCGATGCCTACATTCAGGACATCATCAAAGGCTTGATCATCGTGGTCGCGGTGGTCATCGACCAATACCGCAACAAGCGCAAACTCAAGCGCTGAGTGTGACTGCAAACAGCGAGGGCCTGTTCCGGCCCTCGCTTGCCCATACTCCCAGCACGCATTGAAACGGGTTGCCGCGTTCTCGACGGCGTTACGTGAGCGGCTTTCCCGTCGGGTCAGACTCGGCGCTGGCCTACTGCCCAGGCTTGGCCGGTGGCGGCCCCTGCATGAAGTGCTGATGGCGCATCATGTTGTCCATCATCATCTGTTGCATCCCCGTGTACCTGTCCATCATGTACTGGTGTTGATTCTTCTGCTCCGGGGTCATGTTCGAGTAGTCCTGCCACCCCATCATGTGGCTACCTCCCATCATGTGCCCTTTGCCCATCATTCCCGGCCCCCACATACCGTTCATCATGCTCATTCCATTTTGCATGGTGTTCCAATGCTCCTGAAGGAGCTTCTGGCGCTGTTGGGGATCCTGGGTTTGCTGAATTTGCTCCATCTGAGCCTGCATCTTCTTGAAGATGTCTTGCGCCTGAACCATCTGCTTATCGAACTCGGCCACATTCGGGGCCTGTTGTTGCGCCTGCGTCACTTGGGATGGCTCTGCTGCCAATGCCCACAAGGGGACTAACGAAGCGGTGAGGAAGAGCACGGCCAATCTGCTGTTTTTCATGTCAGGCTGCCTGGGTAGGGGTGAGCTGAAGCAAATGCCGAGTTGCCAAAATTGAAAGCCTCAGCATGACCCTTGAACAAATAGCAGAGCCGTCGCAAGCGCCTTTGACATACATCAGATACTGAAGTGATTGCCGCCATTCGCAGGTGCCACCCACCACCGCGTGTTCGTTTTCCCGGCGCTCTGCCTTTCAATGGTTTCGCCGAGTCTCCAGCGCAGTAAACAACAACATGCCGGCCAGCATGGCCAACATGAACACAATCACTTGCCAATGTCCGGTGAACACAATGGCCACTGCGGGGCCAGGACAGATGCCCGCTATCCCCCAGCCGATGCCGAACAACAGGCTGCCGCCCACCAAACGCGGGTCCAGCTCACGTTTGCTCGGTAGCTGCATTGGCCTTCCCAGCAGCGAGCTGGATTGTTGCCGCGCCCAGGTGAGCGGGCCAACGGCTACGCCAATGGCGGCGACCATGACCAACGCCAAGGAAGGGTCCCAGGCACCGGCCACATCCAGGAAAGCCAACACTTTTGTCGGGTTGGCCATGCCTGCCAGAAGCAGACCCAGGCCGAACAGCAGGCCAGAAATGAACGCACTCAGCTTGATCATGTTCAGCCCCCCAGCAGATGACGCAAGACGAACACCGTGGCGAAACCACTGAACATGAAGCACGCCGTGGCGACCATCGATCGCGGCGAAAGGCGCGATATGCCGCACACCCCATGCCCACTGGTGCAACCCGAGCCGTAACGGGTGCCGATGCCCACCAGTAAGCCCGCAACCGTGAGTCCGAGCCAGCCACTCTGGAACTCAATTTTGGGCAGGGTGGCAAACAGTCCCCATACCAGCGGCGCGATGAGCAGGCCCAGGAGAAACAGCGCTTTCTCGATTGCCCCTTCGCTGCGGCGCTGTAACAGACTGCCCATCAGGCCGCTGATGCCTGCGATGCGCCCGTTGGCAACGACGAACAGACTGGCCGCCAGGCCAATCAATGCGCCACCGGCAAGGGATGACCAGGGAGTGAAATTGAGCCAATCGATATTCACGAAGCTTCTCCGGCACACAGGTTCAGACAGGGGTTGGGTCACGGCCAATGCCGCGCTGAGCAATGCGGCTCATGGCAGCCACGTGGGTGGCATTGTCACCCACGTGGCTGGAAATCTGAAGCAAGCGCGGATGAGTGCGGCGGGAGCCATCGACCGTCAGATGTTTTCTGGAGACACCACCCACACGCTGCAGGGCATCTTGTACAGCAGATGCTCCACCGTGCTGCCGATCAACCGGCCCATGCCGCGGTGACCCACACGACCCATGACAATCACATCGATGTTATAGGCGTCCGCATAGCTGGAAAGCACCTTGGCAGGATTGCCCATGATCATGTGCTGGCGCTCCGGCGCGATCCCGTTGCGCTCGGCAAGGTCGCGAAATGCATCCGCCTGCGCGTCGAACAGGACCTTGGCTTTTGCCGAGGAGAAAAACGCCGAGCCATTGCTGAAGCCGAATTCGTCCGCGCTGATGCCGGAAAGGTCATGGGCGTAGATCACATCCAGTTCTGCATCACAGGTGCTCGCCAGTTTGGAGGCCTCACGCAGAATCCGGTCGTTCAGGCCCTTGTATTGGTCATCGGAATGAAACGGATCGACGGCGGCGACGATCCTGCGCGGCAAGACATTGTGCAACTGACTGACGAAATGCAGAGGCACCGGGCATTCGCGCAGCAGATGGATATCCAGTGGCGTAAACATCAGGCGTGACAGCAGCGACTCGTGCTCCAGGGCCTTGATCAATACGCTCATCGGCTGCTCTTTGAGGTGAATGAGGATCTCCTGCAGCGGCCTCTCTACCCAGACGACTTCCGTGGTCACCTGCACACCGATCTTGCGCAAGGGACGCGCCTGGTCTTCGAGCCACTGACGGTGCCGCTCGACATAGCCCAGTCGCATCTGCTCCATCGCCTGCTCGTTGACCAAGCTGGCGGTTGCCAGCCCTTCAAGGTAATCGAACGCCACGATATGCAGGGCGGCGCCCGCAGCTTTGGCCAAGGCAGCGGCCCGGTCGAAGGCGGGGCTGTGCTCCATCAGCGGCGAGACGACCAGCATGAAACGTGATTGATCAGTCATGACAACTCTCCGGTGAGGTGATCGTGCAATCGCTCGCCCCAATGGTTGCGGTGTTTTGGGGCCGTGCAGTCTTGCCCTTAGCCTGCCGCTGTTCAGGGTAGCGGGTTTGATCTTTGTCAAAGGGAGGGCAAAGGAGGGTGTTGCCCGACGCACGGTTGTCCGGGCCTGGTCCAGTGTCGAAATTGTTGACCATTATCAATCTTTCGCCTGGCGCCCCGGCGCAGTCTTTGGGCTCGTGCAGAACGTTGGCT